>CAWHOT010000001.1:0-1366692 GCA_963831085.1 uncultured Acidobacteriaceae bacterium
ATGAAGACGGCGATGCCCGCCAGGATGGAATTGAAGAGATTGAAGGCCCCCACCGCGCCCACGCAGACGAAGTAGAACAAAGTGCGCTCCACGCCCAAGTAGGTGAGAGGCTTGTGCAGGCTCTTGAAGACTCGATTTGTGCGATGCTTCTGGTGTTTGGTCTGCCATAAATCTCTCGCCTAACGATGCGTGTCGAGTGAAGGGGTCGAAAACGGCTCGGAAGGGCGCTAAACTCCCCAGAGCCAACTCAGGACATTCACCGCGAGAACGGCAATGCCCGTTCCGGCTGCAACTCCGGCGAGCGCCTTCTTGGCGCCGGGTTCGCCGTGTGCGAAACCATAGCCGCCGATCACGATGGCAACCAGACTTGCAACCTTCGCAATCGTGCCGGTGAAAAGGCTTTGGATGGCCGTAAAGCCGGTGTCGAACGGTGAACCGCCCTGCGCTAGCGCGATCACAGGCATGAGAAAAAGCACGGTGAGAACAGCGGCGGTTGGACGCGCCCACTTCGACCGAAGAAGGGGTTGGACTGTGCGAATAAGATGAACTTGGAACCAACGTGATGACATCTGCGCCTCCGGGAGCAGCTAATATCTGCTGCGTGTGGCGCAAAAGTAACCGCACTCGATTTCGCTGTCCAATGAAAGTTCAGGAATCTGTTATTCCCTGGAGGACTAATAGCTTGTCGTGATTGTGCTTTGGCGGGTGAACTCGGAGTAGAGACAGAGAGAAAGAATCTCTATGCACCGATGAACAAAAGACATATCCAAGGTCATTTCGTTAACTCTTCGCTCACCCACACACCCTCTGAATGGCGCGCTGGAATGCTCTGAATGGCATTGGAAGCCGCGGAACAGAGCCGAGGCAAAGGCCAGGCACCACCGCTGTATCAAGATTCTTTGACGCTTTCCGGGATTTTTGTCGTTTCCGCAAGTTCTGCTATTTCATCAAGCTACGCCTCCACAAGGCCGCCCGGTCAACGGAAATCTAACGTAATCCACCTATTTCGAAAAGCTATTAGTCGCGCAGGGAATAACAGACTCCCGAAATTTCATTAGACAGGGCGGCAGAAATGAAGCAGGTTGGGAAAGATTGTCGGTTGCACACGGACTCGACCAGCCGAAGACGGCATTGGTCGGTTCGGAACCCCGTGTCCGGCCCGACAGAGGACTAAAATGTCGACCCAGCCCAGTCGGATTGCTCGACCGCAATCTCCGTATCTGAGAGGAATGCCTACTGAACCGTTTGTATCTGCTGACGAAGCCGCGAGCTTCCTTGCCATCAAGCGCCGCTATCTGCTGGCGCTCGCGCGCAATGGCATCGCAGGGGCATATGCGCTCGGGACGGGGACCGTTCGGAAAGTTTGGGTGTTTCGGCTCTCGGAACTGGCGGCTGCGATTGCGGGCAAAAACAGTGATCCCAAAATGCGGGAATTGTGCGATCCTGCATCTGGCAGTCCCCGCTGAAAAGAGGAAACATGGCTTATCAGCGAGGAAGTTTGAAAGCAGTGAAACGCAAGGAAGGAGCCACCTGGGTGCTGCGTTACCGGGTTACAGCTTCGGACGGTAGAAGAGTGGAAAACATCATGCAAGTGGGTCTCGTTCGGGATTTCCCGAAGGAAAAAGACGCATGGCATGAAGTGGACAAGCTCGGACTGCCCGTCAGAATCAACGAAGATCCCTGTGTCGGTCGCATCCGGTTTAACTCTCTGGCGGAACATTATTTGAAGGCCGATTTCGGCGCGGATGCTGTGCGGCCGAAATCGGTAAACACCATCCCCATCGTTGAGCATTACGTCCGTGACTACCTCATCAAAAAATTCGGTGAAAATGTCGCGGAGGACATCAAACCACTTGAAATTCAGAAGTGGCTGAAATCCCTCAACGAAACCAACGGACTTGCCTGGACGACGATTGCGAAGATACGGGGCCTCATGCTCCGCATCTACAAGATCGGCCTCCGTCACGAACACGTCGCGAAGAATCCCGTGCTGCACGTCGAGACGCGTTCCAAGTCCACTTACCGGGCGATCATCATCACCCCGGCCCAAACGCTGACCATACTCAAATCTCTCCCCTCCCCGCTTCACTACGCATTGGTGCTCACCTGTGCGGCGACCGCGCTGCGCTCGTCGGAGATTCTGGCGCTGCGCTGGGCGGACGTGCTGTGGGGTGAAGGAAGGATTAGGGTATCGAAGCGCTGGGCCAAGGGCGAAGACGGAGAAACGAAAACCGATGCATCGGACGGCTACGTCCCGCTGCATCCGGTCCTGGCCGGGCATCTTCGCGCGTGGCAAAGACAGACGCCGCATGCGAAGGCAACCGACTTCGTGTTTCCGTCGATGAGAGCCGAGGGAAGGAAACCGCTCTGCTCCTCCGTATTCGTCGCCGACCATCTGCGACCGGCCGCAAAGAAAGCCGGAGTACACATCGAGGACGGCCAACGGTTCGGGCTTCACAACTTGCGTCACAGCTTAAGCAACTGGCTGGTGAACAAGGCGAAAGTCGAACCTAAGACCGTGCAGGGACTTTTGCGTCACAGCAAGATTCAAACGACCCTCGATCTGTACACGCAGGAAGACAGCGACGAGACACGGGCGGCGCAGGGTGAATTCCTGACGGCCGTGGGGATGAATGTAACGGTGCAGTAGATGTGGGTTGGATTGTGGGTTGGAGTTTCCGGTGTCACGTCCGGTAACTCTTTGAAAAGAATGGCGGGGACGACGAGACTCGAACTCGCGACCTCTGCCGTGACAGGGCAGCGTTCTAACCAACTAAACCACTTGAATCTTAGCATCGAACGGCCGCGAGTGCTACCCGCAACTCATGGATTCCACGATCAGTCTTAACACGATCGCTCTTAATTCATGGTCTTATCATTCGTGGTCTTATCCGACGTGGTCTTATCAGAGGAAGCGGTTAGCGAATCCATGAATCCAGCCAGCACATTATCGAAATGCCCGGCGTCGTCTGCGAACAAGGCGTGGCCTGCGTTCTTCAAGACCTCCACCCGCGCTCGATAGGATGCTTACGATGGAAGGAGCTTACCAGTCATCCACAGTCATCGGCGCCAGAAACGCCAAGGTATGGTGCGAAAGGGGGGACTCGAACCCCCACGGGTTGCCCCGCCAGATCCTAAGTCTGGTGCGTCTGCCAATTCCGCCACTTTCGCACGACCATCACAGTCTAGATGCGAAGCTCGGCTGGTTGCAACGCCGTCGCGTCGAATACTGGACGAAAGCGTCTTTCCCTTGGTTCCGATTCCTTAGTTCAGACTCCCCTCCTTGCCACCAACTCCGCCGTCGCTTTCTCCGCCACTTCCTCGCGATAGTGCAGTACGTGCAGGTCGCCCGCCAGTTGCAAAAGTTCGCCCGGTTCGAGCAAATGCGCCGGGCTCTTCGGGCCATCCGGAAGTTCCACCTGTGCCCGCGTGTATGTCTTGTAGACGAGCAGTCCGCCCGGCCGTAGCGCCGCCACCACCTCGGAGAAAATCTCTCGCTGCAGATAGAAAAACGCCATGACCACGTCGAACGATGTTTCGCGCGACGTTTCGAACCAGGTTTGCGCAGCCTTGAAGTGAGTGAGATCATCTACTACAACGTGAATGTGGGACGCGAGCGGCCTGGCATTCTGCCGCGCCTGTTCGGCTCCGGTCTCGGAGATATCAATGAGCGTGACTTCCCAGCCCTGTTTCGCCAGCCAGATGGCATGCCGTCCGGCGCCTCCCGCGAGATCAAGCGCGCTTCCACCGTGCGGAAATAGCGGCAAAATGTATTCGGAGAACACGCGCGGCAGGAAGGGATCAGGGACCAGCCATGATTGGGGCGCTTCGCGATATTTCCGGTTCCAGTGCTCGCGTTCGTTATCGGAAATGGGAAGCGACATGCGCAGCGATTCTAATCCCAGTCTGCTTCGCGAGCGGAGGTCAGGCCCGGCATGACTCCATTCTCGACGCGTCCCGCCGGCCACCACGGCGCCTCACTTCCGCCCCGCACCGGCGGAGGTGACGACGGCCGCGGTCGCGACGGCGGCGACGGCCTGCCCGACTCCATCCCCGACTTTATTCCGAACTACGGCGAGCGCCTGCGCCGAGCGCGGATGGGGTTGGCCGTCGCCATGACGCCGATAGTCATGCTCTTCATCTCCTTTACGGCGGTTTACCTCATCCGGCGCGGATTCCTAAGCCTCGATCTGAGCAGCACGGGCTACATCCAAACCTGGCTCCCGGTCCGACTGCCATGGACGTTATTGTTGGCCAACACCGCTGTCCTGATCGTCAGCAGCATCACGATCGACTTGGCGCGGCGCGAAATCACGCGAGAAGCCGCGCTCGCCCCGGTGCAATCGATTCCGGGGATCTCGCTTGGCGACGAGCGCCACCTACCGTGGCTCGGCGTGACCACCGTTCTCGGTCTACTATTTCTTGCCGGGCAGCTTTTTGTTTGGAACAAGCTTTCTTCCGGTGGGTTTCATCTTGCCGGCGGCACCAGCAGTTCTTTTGTTTACATTCTTACTGCGATGCACGGCCTTCATTTGGCAGGCGGCATTCTCGCTCTTATGTGCGCCAATGTTGCGGCGGTCCTGCATCGCCCGGTTGAAACCCGCCGCATTGTCGTCGACATTACGTCGTGGTACTGGCATTGCATGACTGGCTTGTGGATTTACATCCTTGTGTTGTTCTCGTTTGCGGCGCAGTGAGCGCGCTTTTCTTGCCAGTAACTCTGGTTGTATTAACCAGTTAGTGTGAGACGGTGGTCGAAATGCAAGCATTACGATTCCATGAGTTCGGCGGTTTCGAGAAGTTAAAGGTTGAAACTCTCCCTGATCCACAACCGAAACCGGGCGAGATCGTGGTCCGTGTTCGGGCGGCGTCATTGAACCCGAGTGACGCCAAGAACGTTCTTGGCCGCATGGAAGGGACAACACTGCCGCGCACGCCGGGACGTGACTTCGCCGGAGTTGTAGTGAACGGGCCAACCCAGATGATCGGAGCGGAAATATGGGGTACTGGCGGTGATGTCGGCTTCACACGCGACGGTGCGTATGCCGAATTGCTGCTGTTGCCTCTCGCTGGAGTGCGCCCGAAACCGAAAAATTTGACCTTTGAAGAGGCGGCAGCAGCGGGCGTGAACTTTGTGGCTGCCTGGATTGGACTGATCGAAACTGCCGTTTTCCGACAGGGAGAGACTGTGCTCGTTTCCGGGGCAGCGGGTGGCGTCGGAAGCGCGGTCACTCAGCTCGCGAAGTGGAAAGGCGGACGAACCATTGGCGTGGACCGTATGCCGATGTCTCCGGAACGGCAAAAGGAATATGGAATCGATCACTTCCTCATCGCAGACGCGAATGAGAGCTACAAAAGTATGATCGATAGTGTTCGTCAATTCAGCGAAGGCAAAGGCGTGAACGTCGCATACGATTGCGTTGGTGGTCCATTGTTTGAGCCTTGTCTGCGAACTCTCGGGCAATTAGGACGGCAGGTGAACATCACATCGGTTGGAGACCGACGAGTCTGCTTCGATCTGCTGGATTTCTATCACCGCCGTCTCAGCCTTTTTGGTGTAGACACCCGCAGCTATGACACGGAGGCTTCCGCGGCAATACTTGAGCGACTGACGCCGGGCTTTGAAGCTGGCGCGCTCAAACCAATTCCCATTGCGAAGCGGTTTAGCTTAAACGAGGCGGTGCAAGCGTTCACCCAGGTCAATGACGGCACTCTTCATGGAAAGGCGATTTTTACCTTTTGATCATGCGGATCATCCCATAAGGACCGTCGAAATCATTCCGTGCTCTTTTGCAATGCGATTCGACGCGGGTCTTCGAACAGGCGCGCCGTGACCGCTCCGAAGATGAAGCCTCCGATGTGCGCCAAGTAGGCCACCCCTCCCGTCTGCACTTGCGCTACCGCTCCGGCATTGAAGAGCTGGGTGAGGAACCAGAAGCCGATTAGGAGCGCGGCGGGGATGAAGGTAATCCTGACAAACACAAAGAGAAACAGAACTGCTCGAATCCGGTCGCGCGGATAGGTGACCAGAAACGCGCCCATCACCGCGGCAATCGCACCGCTCGCGCCCAGGTTTGGAACGGTAGAATGCGGATCGGCTGCGACCTGGGCCAGCATGGCCACCAACCCACCAACAATATAGAAAACAAAATACCGCCCCGCACCCATCGCGTCTTCGATCTCAGGAGCAAAGGCCCATAAGAAGACCATGTTGCCGATGATGTGCGACCAACTGGCGTGCATAAACATCGCGGTCAGAATCGTGATCCACTGGTGGCCGGAAGTAATTTGGGCGGGGATCGCCGACCACGTGGTCACAAATGTTTCGCCACCCATCAGCTCGCGCACAAAAACGAAGCAATTCACGAGGATGATGAGGATCGTAACGATGGGGATGCGTGCGGGGCGTCTCGATGCATCCCCTAACGGGATCATGCCTCCCATTTGGTAGCCCTCCATTCGTAACGCGAAGGCCAGCTGGAACGGGCGCGGTTTTTCCCTAGGCCTCCAGCCCCTTCGGCGCCTCGCCATGGCAGTTCTAAGCCAGACTAGGCCGCTAACGATGAGATCTTAGTCGTCGCCTGGCGCACCGCCAATGACAGCATCACCCGCGTAACGCCGCTGATGATCATGCTTACGCCAACCAGGATGCCTATCGCCCAGGCGGAACTCGACGGCCATTGCAGGTAGATCATCAGCCCCAGCAGCAGGGTAATGATCCCGTCCACCAGCACCCAGCTTGATCCTCCCAACGAGCGCATCTTGAAAAACAGAATGATGTCCAGGATGCCTTTAATCAAGAAGAGCGATGCCAGAATTAACGTAAGCGACGCCACACCCAGCACTGGATGCATGATCAGATATGCACCGAAGAAGAGATATGCGAGTCCAACCAGCAGCTTCCAGATCATGCTGCCCGCTCCATGAGCTCGAAATGCGAGCATCAGGTGGGCTACGCCTGCCAAGACGATGAGCCAGGCAATAACCACGTTGACCGCGACGGCGGCAAGAAATGGCGAACCGATCGCCACAATCCCAAGAACAATCAACAACACGCCCCACACGATTGACAGCGTCGAAGCCTGACGTACGAGATCGACCGGAGTGTTCTGTGCCATGTGCCTCCTTAACAAGCGGCCTAATCCTATCTCAGAAAGTCAATTAGCTGAAGGTTAGGCAGCAGATTTCCTGGTTCTCGAAGGTAATAGGGAACCACAAAGGATTTACCAGCGAATCTTGGGGTCGAAGGCGACATCCAAGATTTGATAGTGGAAGCTGGACAGGTTTCAGGAGGAGACGATAGGTCCGGGTCGCCGACCACTCCTCCAGAATCTTCTCCGGCTATCCATGAATGTTTCCGCCCTCACACGCTCAGAACCGGAATCGGCACCGCGCAAATGATGGCATAGCCGTGGATGCGCAGGTTACCGCCATACGGATAAACCCCGGTAACCAGCAAGTCCGCCTTCGTCTGCTTCGCAGCTTGGCTCAGCACTTTAGGCACGTCACCACTGCCGATTAACACGTCCGCCTCGGTGCCCATGTCTTGCTGGAGTTTTGCGATACGCTGCGAAGCATCGGCAACAAACGACTCCTTCCACTCCGGAACGACATAACTGCCACCAGGCCCCCAAAGCTCCACCGAGGCAGTGACGTGGACCAGCGTAAGACGGGCACCAAATTCGGCGGCCATGGGGGCGGCCCACGACACAGTTTCGTCACTACGGGGGCCCAAATCGACCGCGCACAGAACGTTGCGGATCGCAAACTCCTGCAGTGGCGATTCTTCTACGTGGGCGCCGGTCCAAACCGGACGCTCGGCCCCGTTTAGTACCTTCGCTGTCACCGAGCCCAGAAGAAACTGATTGAACGTGGAGCCATGCGACGGCATCATGATCAGGTCGGCTTTTTCATCCTCAGCCATCTGCACAATTGCCCAAGCCGGGTCGCGTTTGACCACTATGCGGCGAATGGTAAGGCCCTCAAGCTCCGGCCCGAGAGACTGGTCCTGCTTTTTCTGTGCCTCTCTGATGATCGCCGCAAGCAAGTCCCAGCCAGCCAGCTTGCTGCTGTCCTCTGGCACACCGGCGGCATGGCTCTCCGCTGTCACGGCGTGCAACATCACGATTTCAGAATGGAAATGGTGGGCCAATGTCGCAGCCTGATGAACCACCCGCAGCGAGGTATTCGGGAAATCAACCGGCAGAAGAATCTTCTTAATATTCAGCATCGCGCTCCAGCCGGAGAGTCAAGATTCCTCTGACCATCTCCGTTAGGACGTTCCCAGCCTAGTTTGGAGTGTAACCCAAGCTTTCTCGAACCCGTTTGAGGACGGTCAGGTCACTCGGCCAACATTTCAAAATGCCGATTAGCCAGATCGTGCGCGGATCGCGATCGACTCGATAGGAAAACGGTCTTAAGCGACTCTAATGTTGCTGTGCCTTGAAACCCTCCCCCAAACTACGCCCAACGACCCTTTATAATAGAAAGATTCGCTAGCTGGTTTTGATCCATCTGTAGTGCCAGGGGAAGATGTCGACAGATAGCATTGTGGTTCGCGGGGCCCGGGTTCATAACCTCAAGAACATTGATTTTGAGATTGAGCACAACACTCTGACCGTCGTCACCGGCGTTTCCGGTTCAGGCAAGTCGTCGCTCGCCTTCGACACGATCTACGCTGAAGGCCAGCGGCGTTACGTCGAGTCGCTGTCCGCATACGCGCGCCAGTTTCTGGAGCGGATTGAGAAGCCCGACGTCGATGTGATCGACGGGATTGCGCCTGCCGTTGCCATCAAGCAAAAGAACTCGACCCGCAATCCGCGTTCGACCGTCGCCACAGCCACCGAGATCTTCGATTACCTGCGCCTGCTCTTCGCCCGCGTCGGACGCACTTACTGCCTGCAATGCGGGCGGGAAGTGAAAAAAGATACGGTGGACGAAGTCGTGGAACGCCTGCTTGCTCTGGGCGAAGGCACTCGCCTGAATGTGTTCTTTCCAATTCAGACGCACACGCCCGCCGCCGAGGAGAAAGGACCGACGAAGTCTCGCGCGAAGAAAAAGCCGGCGGAGTCTAATCTTCCCTCCGATGCGATCAAGGCGCGGCTCTTCGATCTGCGCAAACGCGGCTTCAACCGCTTGTTTCAGAATGGCCAGGTCTTTGAGTTCTCGACCCCGGAATCGCTGCTCGACGTCAAATTTGCCGAACCTGTGTTTGGTTTAGTGGATCGTCTTGTCGTGGCCGCAGACCAGCGCTCCCGCATCGTCGATGCAGTCGAGATTGGATATCGCGAAGCGGGCGAAGTTATTTTTGAAACCGCGCTTCGGGATGGGAACGGGGATGGGGATGGCGATGGCGAGCCGCCTCAGCGACTGCGGTTTTCCCAGCGTTTCGAATGCAAAAACGATGGCAGCCGCTATGACGAGCCCGAGCCGCGTCTGTTTTCATTCAATAACCCGTATGGCGCCTGCCCTCGCTGCCAGGGCTTTGGCAACACTATCGATTTCGATCTCGACCTCGTCATCCCCGACAAAGGCAAGACACTGAACGAAGGCGCGATCGAGCCCTGGACGAAGCCCAAGTACAGGCCGCTGTTCACCGAGTTCAAGCGCTTCGCGCGCCAGGCTGAAATTCCGCTGGACGTGCCCTGGTATGAACTCGATCCCGAGCATCAAAAATTAATTGTCGATGGTGGCCGCGGTTTCAGCGGCGTTCGTGGCTTCTTTCAGCATCTTGAGCGCAAGAAGTACAAGTTGCACGTCCGCGTCTTTCTCAGCCGTTATCGCGGATACTCGCTATGCTCTGCTTGCGGGGGGACTCGCCTGCGAGCGGAAGCGCGCCAGGTAAAGATCGACGGCAAGAACATTTGCCAGGTGTGCAGTATGACGGTCGAAGAGGCAGCCCGCTTCTTCGGTCAACTCAAGCTGTCGCCTCAACAAGCGGCGATTGCGGAGAAGCTGCTTGTCGAACTTCAGGAACGCCTGCGTTTCCTTAACGAAGTCGGCCTTGAATATTTGACGCTTGACCGTCTGGCCTCCACGCTATCGGGTGGCGAGGCGCAACGCATTCAGCTTGCTACTTCTCTGGGCTCGCGTCTGGTCGGCACCCTCTATGTGCTCGACGAACCCTCCATCGGCCTGCACAGCCGCGACACGCACAGGTTGATCAAGATACTGCACGACCTGCGCGACCTGGGAAACACCATCCTCGTGGTCGAGCACGATCCCGACATCATGCGCGCCGCCGACCGCATTCTTGATCTCGGCCCGGGCGCGGGAGAAAGCGGGGGAAAAGTCGTCGGCGCGGGCACCTACAACGAGATCATCAAGATGCCGCACTCGCTCACCGGCCGTTATCTGGCCGGTGAACTTCATATACAGATTCCGCAGCGGCGGCGCCAACCGGGGACACATAACCTCCGCATCACCGGCGCGCGCGCGCACAACCTGAAGCACATTGATCTTGAGATCCCGCTCGGCATGCTGGTGGCGATTACCGGTGTTTCAGGCTCGGGAAAATCTTCGTTGCTGCATGACGTCCTCTATCAGGCATTGGCCACGGCCAAGCGGCAGGCGAATGGCAGCGCTTCCGCTGTTTTGTGGGACAGCATCGAAGGCGATGAGTTTCTCGATGAGACCGTCCTCGTCGATCAATCGCCCATCGGTCGCACGCCGCGCTCGAATCCGGTCACCTATATCAAGGCCTTCGACATCATCCGCGAGCTTTTTGCTTCACTGCCCGAGGCTAAGAAGCGCGCCTTCCCTGCCGGACATTTTTCTTTTAATGTGCCCGGCGGCCGCTGCGAAAACTGCCAGGGAGATGGCACGGTTACCGTCGAGATGCAGTTTCTGGCCGACGTGGAGCTGATCTGCGACGAATGCAAGGGCACGCGCTACAAGCCGCAAGTACTCGAAATCCACTACAAAGGCAAGAACATTCACGAAGTGCTGAACCTCACCATTCGCGAGGCGCTTAAGTTCTTTGCGGACGTTCCGCGTCTCACGGAAAAGTTGCGCGTGCTCGACGAGGTCGGCCTCGGCTACCTGCGTCTCGGCCAGTCAGCCACGACGCTCTCCGGAGGTGAAGCGCAGCGGATGAAGCTGGCCGCGCACCTTCAGCCCGGAATTCGTCCGGTGAGCCGATTCGCGGAGGGCGGTGGCGGTGCCAAACGCAAGCGCCGCATGCTTTACATTTTCGATGAACCTACTACCGGCCTGCACTTCGACGATGTGAGCAAACTACTTTCCGCTTTCCGCCGTCTAATCGATGCGGGAGGCTCGATCGTCGTCATCGAGCATAATCTTGAAGTCATCAAAACCGCCGACTGGGTTATCGACCTCGGCCCGGAAGGCGGCGATCGCGGTGGGAACCTGGTCGGCTCGGGTCCGCCGGAAGCGATCGCAGAGCTGGAGAACTCTTACACTGGACATTATCTGAAGCATGTCTTGAACGGAAACAGCGCACGCCATGGTGACCGGTAGAATATTAGTGGAGCGCCGGGCGTCCTCGCTCGGCCACCGCACATACGGCCCGCTCTCGAAGCGCGCAGTCACAGACGCGATCCTGCTAATCGCCCTACTGGCCTCCGCCTGCGCGCAAACCCATACCACGGTCCGCCATTACAAGGAACGCGTCGATGACACGCCCCCGGAAATCGCACAGGCGGAAGATGCCATCCAGAAAAGCGATTTCACCGGCGCCGAAACGCTGCTGAAAAAGGCGCTCGAGAAAGATCCCAACAATTATCAGGCATGGTTTGATCTCGGATTCGTCTTGAACCGCCTTGCCCGCGCCGAAGAATCGATCGCTGCATATCGCAAATCCGTCGCTGCCAAGCCCGAAGTCTTTGAATCGAATCTCAACCTCGGCCTGATGCTGGTTCGCGCCAATAATCCCGAGGCCGAGCAATTCCTGCGCGCTGCCACAACTCTCAAGCCCACCGACCACATAGAGGAAGGTCAGGCCCGCGCCTGGCTCGCGCTTGCGCATCTGCTGGAAAATAAGAAACCGGACGACGCGCTCCAGGCTTACCGCAAAGCCTCCGAGCTCACACCGAAGGATCCCGAGCCGCATCTTTCTGCCGGTCTGCTGCACGAGCGGCAAAAAGAGTTCTCCGACGCCGAGGCCGAATACAAACAAGCGCTGACGCTCGATTCGAACTCCACTGCTCCGCACGGCAAGGCTCCGCACGGCAATGATTCGCACGGCACTGATCCACACGGTAATGATTCGTACACCAAGGAAGCCGCCATCGGCCTCACCAACATCTACATGAAGTCCGGCCGCCTCGGCGATGCCGAGCCCCTGCTGCGCCGGCTGGCCGCCGAGCGCCCGGATGACGCCGGCATTCACCTGCAACTGGGGCGCGTACTCGCCGCGCAAGGCAAAAAAGACGACGCCATCGCGGAACTCCAGACTGCGCTGAAACTCGCCCCGTCGGACTCCGACGCGCAACGCGAAATTGCCGACCTTTATGCGAGTGCCGGAAAAAACGATCTCGCAGAAAGCACATATCGCGCTCTGGTTGCGGCCCAGCCAAAAGACCCGGAATTGCATCGCGCGCTGGGGAAGGCTCTGCTGCTGCAGAAGAAATTCCTGGAAGCCCAAGAGGAATTTCTGACGGCGGTCCGACTGAAGCGCGATTGGCCCGATGTCTACATCGATCTGGCCTTTGCGGCTAACGGGAACAAGAATTACGAACTCACGATCAGAGCCCTCAATGGGCGCACCATGTTGAATGCGGAGATGCCTGCGATCTGTTTCTTTCTTCGGGCTTCCGCTTATGACCACCTGCGTGACTACAAACAGGCGGCAGTCGATTATCATCACTTTCTGGAGGTTGCTAACGGGAAGTATCCCGATCAGGAGTGGCAGGCTACGCACCGCCTGATCGCCATTGAACCGAAGAAGCGATGACTGCCATAAGATCACTGCCATGAGATGACCGCCATGCGCCGATTTGCCTTGACCATGCTTCTTCTCGCACTTGCCTCGGCCTACGACGCCGCCAAGAACGAAACCGTAGAAGAACTCAAGGCGCGCGTCGAAAGCGCGCGTCCCGAAGATCGTCCCGAACTCTGCATTCGGATCGCAGAGCTTCAGCTTCGCAATGCTGACAAACTCTACATCGATGGCAATGTCGAAGAGGCTCGCGCCGCCGTCGATGACATCGTTACCTACTCCGAGAAAGCCCGCGATGCCGCGCTGCAAACGAAGAAGCGCCTTAAGAATGTCGAGATCGATGTTCGGAAAATCGCTGACAAGCTGCGCGACATCAAGCGCACTCTCGCCTTCGACGACCAGCCTCCGGTCGAACAGGCCATCGATCGCCTCGAAGACGTCCGCACTGCGCTGCTCAAAGAAATGTTCGCCAAGGAAAACAAGAAGGAGCACAAATGAAGCCGGGCTACCACCGCTGGCGCACCGCGCTAGGCCTGGCTTTTTTGCTCGCCCTCCCGCTCTTGCCTCCGATTCGAGCGCAGCGCCGCCGCGACCCGCTCAATCCGCTGGAGATCGACCAGCTCCGCGATGCCATGCTCGATCCCGGCGAACGCTTAAAGCTTTACGTGAAGTTCTCCCGGGATCGCATGACCAAGCTTGAGCAAATGCGTGCCGATCCCAAGACCACCGAGCGCGCCCGCCAGACCCATGACATGCTGGAGGATTTTCTCGCCGTCTACGATGAACTGGATGACAACATCGAGATGTACGTCGGCCGCAAGGACGACATTCGCAGGCCGCTTAAAGTCATCATCGAAGCCGACACCGAATTTCAGTCCAAGCTGCGCGCCCTCAAGAACTCTGCCAACACCAATGCCGCCGAGACCAGCCAGTACGAATTCCTGTTGACCGACGCTCTCGATACTGTCGACTCCAGCGCCGAAGATCACCGCAAGACTCTTGCCGAGGTCGAGGGATACATGAAGCGCAAGAAGAAATAGAGCGACGCCGGTCCGCAGCAAACTCTCCTGTTCCTCTCCTGTTATGATTTTCTGCGCCCATGCTTTTGCCTCAGATGTTCTTACAGTCTCATCGAGCGCTAGCCATTCTCGCCGTGTTCGCACTTTCCACCAGTCTCTGCGCGCTCCCGGTTCCAGGAACGCCGTCAACTCCTAAGCCTGTGCTGCACACGGTCCGCATGGTCCAGCAATGGATTCCCATGCCCGACGGCGTCCGCCTCTCGGCAACTCTTTACATGCCCGACGACGCCAAGCCCGGCGAAAAATTCCCCGCCCTCCTCGAATATCTCCCTTATCGTAAAGACGATGCGACCGCCGCGCGTGACTATCCCATCCATTCATGGTTCACCGCCCACGGATACGTCAGCGTCCGCGTCGATATCCGCGGCTTCGGCTCCAGTGAAGGCACGCCAACCGACCGCGAATATTCCGAGCAGGAGCAGCTTGACGGCGAGCAAGTCATCGCCTGGTTAGCCGCTCAACCCTGGTCCACCGGCAAAGTAGGAATGTTCGGCATCTCCTGGGGAGGCTTCAACTCCATCCAGCTCGCCATGCGTCATCCGCCCGCGCTCAAGGCCATCCTCGCCGTCGATGCCACCGAAGCGCTTTTCCACGACGACATCCATTACATCGACGGCATGATGCACTTCGACGAGTTCGAACTGAACATGGACCTCGCCCCATCGATGACTGGCGCCCCCGACTATACGCTGGACGAAAAAATCCTCGGGACGCGCTTCGAATCCGCGCCCTGGTCCCTGCTCTATCTCAGGCATCAACGCGACGGACAGTTCTGGCACGCGCCCGTGCGCCCGCTCAACGAAATCAAACTTCCCTGCTTCTTAATCGGAGGCCTGCTCGACGGCTACCGCGATTCCATTCCCCGCTTTTTCGAGCAAGTCAAAGCGCCGGTGAAAGCCATCATCGGCCCTTGGAATCACACCTTCCCCAACGACGCCGAACCCGGCCCTCAAATCGAATGGCGAGATCAAGCCCTTCGCTGGTGGGATTACTGGCTCAAGAACCGCAACACCGGCATCATCGAGGAACCGCCGCTATCAATTTATATGCAAGACTGGCACGCTCCCGATCCGCACCTGAAGACGGTGCTCGGAAAATGGCGCGGCGAAAACGGATGGCCCCCGAGGTACATTGCCAACACGACCCTCTATCTCTATGACGCTCACGTGCTCTCTACCGATCCCGCCAAACCCGCGGTTCAGCAACTCCGTTACGTTCCGAGCACCGGCGTGGAAGCCGGATTCTGGTGGGGAGAGTTGCTCACCGACCAGCGTCCCGTCGATGCCTTCAGCCTCACCTACGATTCCGCACCGCTCAAAGAAAATCTCACCATCCTCGGACGTCCCCACGCTCTACTTCAAGCCAGTGCCTCCGCACCGCAAGCCGACTGGTTCGCCCGCCTCTCCGACGTGGCTCCCGACGGCACCGTCACCCAAGTCACCGGAGCCGGACTCAACGGCGCGCAGCGCGACTCGGCTTCCGACCCCAAAGACTTAGTGCCCAATCAGACTTACTCGTTGGATATCGAAATGCACCTCGCCACCTGGACTATCCCTCAAGGCCATCGCATCCGCTTAGCAGTTTCGAATGCGCTCTGGCCCATGGTCTGGCCAACTCCCTACGCGATGACGACCACTCTGCAACTGGGCGGCGATACCGGATCCCGCCTCACCCTGCCGCTAGTCCCACCTTCCATGTTTGCCGCGCCGCAATTCGCGCCCCCCGAGCCCTCCGAAGAACGCAACGACATTCAGTCCACCGGCTATCTCTGGCCGGGGGATTGGAAAACGGAGCGCGACGAAGTCAATGCCAAAACAAAAGTGACTTGGACCGGAAAGTCCGAAGAAACCTACCCGTGGGGAAAGGAAACCGATTTCGAAGGAATAAACTACGTGGCCGACGATAACCACCCTGAAACCAGCTCCGTTCAAGCGGAAGCGGAAATCGTCATGGCCCTGAAGCAACAAACGCTGACCTGGCAAGGCCATCTCACACTGACCAGCGACGCCCATAATTTCTACTACAAATACACCCGCCAGCTATTCAAAGACAGCGAGCAGATCAAAGAGAAGACCTGGCAGGAAACGATTCCCCGGGACCACCAATGAGATAGCTGTTAGCTTCCCGCCGTTATTTGCTCCCCACCAAATGCACTTCGGATACCGGCAGCCCGGCTTGCGATTTCTTCACACCGATCAGTTCCACTGCGTTCGCTGCGATGTGTTCGGCGGAGACTTCGAATTCCTTGATCAGCTCCCAGGGAGCGCCGGAGTCTCCGAAGCGGTCTTTGACGCCAATCGCCCCCGTAATCACCGGGATGCCGTAAAGCGCAGGCGATTGGGTGATGGCGCTCGCGACGGGCCAAGCCAGTGCGCCGATCTGGTGCTCTTCGGCGGTCAGGACGACGCTGGTGTCGCGAGCGGCTCGCACGATGGCTTCGGTGTCGAGCGGCTTGAGTGTGTGCAGGTTGAGGACGCGGGTTTCGTAGGCGAAATCCTGCTTCAGGATCCACGCAGCGCGCATGGCTTCCGGCACCATGGGACCGCAGGCGATGATGGTGAGGTCTTCGCACTCGTCGCGGTATTCGGATTCGAGTTTGGTTTCGAACGCATCAATGAAATTCGCGGTCTCGCGACGGAGGCGAATCACGTTGGCCTTACCGAAGACGAACGGCGTCTTTTCGTCGGTGACGATCGGCGTGGCTTCGCGCGCAAAGCGAATGTACTTCGGGCCGACGTGCTTGAGCAGCAGGTAGTCGGTGGCTTTGCGGGTTTCCACGATGTCGCAGGGGACGACCACGTTCATGTTGGGCAGTCCGCACATAGCGAACAGATCTTCCAGTGCCTGGTGGGTGGCGCCGTCGGGGCCAACGCTGACGCCGCCGTGAGCGCCGGCGATCAGCACGTTGAAATTGCCGTAGCAGATCGAGGTGCGGATCTGGTCAAGGTTGCGGGCAGCAGCAAAGGTCGCGTACGTGCCGAAGACGGGCAGCTTACCTTCTTTGGCTAGTCCGGCGGCGGCTGATGTGGCGGATTGCTCGGCTATGCCCATGCTGATCCAGCGCGACTTGCGCTCGGGTTTGTTGGCATAGAACTCGCTGATGGTGATGGAGCCGGAAATATCCAGCCCGAAGCAGACTACGCGCGGATCGTCGCCGTTGGCGGCCAGCGACTGGCCGAAGCCCAGGCGCGTGGGCTTCATCTGGACTTTCATTTTTTTGCTGGCGTTCCACCAGTAGTTGCGGTGGAACTTGGGCATCTTCGCGTCGAGTTTGCGCTCGACTTCGGATTGATATTGCTGGGCGTGGGCGAAAAGTCGCTCGACAGGAATCTGGCCTTCGAGACCGAGTTCCTTCAAGGCTTGGTTTAACTCTTCGCGATTGGGCGCTTTGCCGTGCCATCCGGCAACATTCTCCATGAAGCTGACGCCTTTGCCTTTGACGGTGTCGGCGATGATAACGGTGGGCTTGCCCGATCCGGCGTTCGCTTTGGCATTCTCCAGTGCTTCGACAACCTGCTTCATGTCGTGGCCGTTAATAGTGACGACTTCCCATCCGAAGCTGCGGTATTTTTCCTCGAGCGGCTCGACGTTCATTACGTCTTTCACCCAACCATCGATCTGCAGACGGTTGCGATCAATGATGCCGATCAGGTTGTCGAGCTTGAAGTGGCCCGCTTCCATCGCGGCTTCCCATATCTGGCCTTCCTGCTGCTCACCGTCGCCCATGATGCAGAAGACGCGGTGATCTTTCCGGTCCAGCTTGGCGGCTAGCGCGATGCCTACAGCTATGCTCAGGCCCTGGCCGAGGGACCCCGTAGAGACTTCTACACCCGGCAGTTTGAGCCAGTGCGGATGCCCCTGATAGGGCGAGTAGAGCTTGCGCAGGAGCGCTACGTCTTCTTTCGGGTAGAAGCCGGCGAAGGCTAAGCCTAGATAAAGGCTGGGCGCCTTATGGCCAGTTGACCAGACGATGCGATCGCGGTCGGGCCAGTTGGGATTCTTGGGATCGTGGTCGGCGACGCGAAGGTAGAGCGCAGCGGCGATGTCCATAATGGAGAGCGTGCCTCCGGCGTGTCCGGACGTGGCCGCGCACAAGGCGGCGAGGTCATAGCCGCGCATCAAATTGGCCTGCTGTTTCAGTTCGTCAATGCTGTAGGACCGCAGAACTTCACCGGTGCTTGAATTCTGAATAGACATGGGGTTGCTCCTTCGCTTACGCCGGGTGATGGGCGGGGCGGGAAACGGCGCATAGGCTTACAGGATGAGCGTAACCGCCGCTGTCGCAAGGTTCAGTGAGCGGGATCACAGGCGGAAGTGACGCAGGACGGCGTTACTTGCAGCGCTGACGGTTTTTTCATTGCCAGTATGAACTGTCGTCCTGAGCGAAGCGAAGGACCTGCTTTCTTTCGCAGCGCATGAGACAGCAGGTCCTTCGCTTCGCTCAGGATGACAAAGGTGATTTGCGCCACTCAGCTTCGAGACACACCTCTAGCGCGCCGATTTGAACATCGCGAATGTCGCGCCCTGCGGGTCGGCGACCACCGACATGCGGCCGACTCCTTCCATGCTCATCGGCGGGAGGCATAACTTCGCACCCATCTCTTTCGCCTTATTCGCAGAAGTATCCACGTCATCCACCTGGAAGTAGGCCATCCAGTGCGCCGGCACTCCAGGCTGGCGATGAACTGCGGGGGGAATGCCTCCGATAAAATGCTCGCCGTTTTTGATATGCAGGTAGCCGGAAGAATCCTTTGGGTCGGTGATTATCTGCCAGCCGAAAAGGCCGGAGTAAAAGTCGGAGGCGCGTTTTGCGTCGGGCGTGCTCAGATCGGCCCAACAGAGCGTGCCGTGGACATCGGCGATTCTGATTCCGGAGTTCTTCTTCGGCTGCCAGACACAGAGAATAGCGCCGGTCGGATCCTGGATGACTGCCATGCGGCCGGCATCCATGACGTCGAAAGCCGGCCCACAAATTTTGCCGCCCAGTTGCTGCGCCTTGGTGGCGGCTGCGTCGGCGTTATCGACGGTGATGTAAATCATCCAGTGCGAAGGAATGCCCTGCGAGCGCTCCTCGGGCCGCAGGGTGAATCCGGCAGCAGCTTCACGGCCCTGGAGTTTGAATTCGGTGTAGAAATCATCCGGGCCCATCGGATTGTCGTGGGCCTGCCAGCCGAAGAGAGAACCGTAAAAGTTCTTGGCGGCGTTCTGGTCGGTTGTGTGGAGTTCAATCCAGCAGAAGGAACCGGCGGGGTGCTGATCGATGTTTGCCATGGCGGCAGAAGTTTACACCAAGTCTCGGCAGCGGGTTGTCAACGGGAGATGAAAGAAACAGAGCTCGTCTGGGGACGGGGCTCCGCCCCGTCCGAGCGGGGCAGAGCCCCGCTGGCACAGAGGCACTTCGGTCAGCGCAGGTTCTTCCCTACCCAGTCTTCGATCCGCAGCAGCGCGGTGACCAGGTTCTCCAGCGAGTTGGCCACGCTGAAGCGAAGATAGCCTTCTCCGTAGTCGCCGAATGCGGTGCCGGAGAGGCAAGCGACGCCAGCCCGTTCGAGCAGCGCGTCGGCCAGTTTCTTCGACGGCCAGCCGGTCTTCGTAATGTTGGGGAAGGTGTAGAACGCGCCTTTGGGTAGGCGGCAGGAGAAGCCTTTGATCTTGTTCAGGCCGGCGACAAAGACGTCGCGGCGATGCTTGAACTCTGCGTTCATTTTGTCAACCGACGACTGATCGCCGCGCAGCGCTTCTATTCCGGCAACCTGCGTGAAGCTGGCGGTGCAGGAAATCGAGTTCGTATTTAGCCGTGCGATCTGCACCGCGAGGTCGGGTCGCATTACGCCATAGCCCATGCGCCATCCGGTCATGGCGTAGGTTTTGGAGAAGCCGTCGAGCAGAATGGTGCGCTCCTTGAAACCGGGCACGCTCATGATCGAGAAGTCTTCGCCTTCGAAAATGAGGCGGCTATAGATTTCGTCCGACAAAACAAGGATGTTGCGGTCACCGATGGCCTCGGCTATTTCCAGAACATCTTTCTTCGTGAGCACGCCGCCGGTCGGATTGTGCGGCGAGTTCAGGATGATCAGCTTGGTGCGGTCGGTAATCAGCGAGGCCAGTTCTTTGACGTCGACGGAAAAATCGCGCTCTTCGCGCAGCGGAATCGGGATCGCCTTGCCGAGCGAATAGTTGATCATGGACTCGTAGATGGGGAATCCAGGATTGGGATAGATAACTTCATCTCCCGCATCAATCAACGCCAGGATCGTAAAGAAAATAATAGGCTTGCCGCCTGGAACGACAACCACCTCATCGCTCGAAACCGGGACTTTACGAGTGCGGCTGACGTAGTCGGCAATGGCCTGGCGCAGGTCGGGGAGACCGGCGGCGGGGCCGTAGTGGGTCCATCCCATGTGAAGTGCGTCGACTCCGGCTTGGACGACATTGGCGGGCGTGTCGAAGTCAGGCTCGCCAATTTCGAGGTGAACGATCTCTTTGCCCTGCTTCTCAAGCGCTCGGGCTCGGTTCAAGACCTCAAAGGCGGTTTCGGTACCGAGTCGCGACATCCGGCTGGCAAGACGCAATTCGAGTGGAGTAGTTGTGGTTGGCATGGCATGTGAAATTATAGCGCTTTGGTGGGATTAGTGGAGAGCCGGGCGTCCTCGCCCGGCCACCATAGTGCTGGACGGGCGAGACGCCCGTCGCTCCACTGGAATAGAGCTATTCTGAGATGGTGCTCTCTTCGCTTTGCGCCCGCAGGATGCGATCGACGGAGTAGGGCGCACGCTGGGTGGGCTCGTGATAATGGCGCACCTGCATTTCTCCAAGCAATCCGACGGCCAGCATGTTGAGCCCCGCCAGCAGCAGGACGGCGGAGAACATCATCAGCGGGCCGTGCTGGGTCATGACATCGGCGTGGTGCAGTAGTTTTTCCAGAATGAGCCAGCCGGAAATTCCGCAACCCGCCATAATGCTGAACATCCCCACCGTGCCAAAGAAGTGCAAGGGGCGCGAAAGATATTTGAGCAGGAAACGGATGGTGATGAGGTCAAAGAAGACGCGAAACGTGCGCGAGATTCCATAGTGCGAGGTGCCGCGCTCCCGATTGATGTTCTTGATGGGCACTTCGATGATCGACGCGCCATGCCATGAGGCCAGCGCGGGGATGAAGCGATGGAGTTCTCCGTAGAGCGGAATCTGCCCCAGAATTTCGCGGCGGTAGGCTTTGAACGTGGTGCCGAAGTCGTGGATGTCGACGCCGCTCAACTTGGCCATGAGCCAGTTGGCGCAGCGCGACGGGATGCGGCGCAGCCAGAAATTATCAACGCGATTCTTGCGCCAGCCGCTGACGATGTCGTAGCCCTCGGCAATCTTTTCGAGGAACAAAGGGATGTCGGCGGGATCGTGCTGCAAGTCGCCGTCCATGGCGATGATGTATTCCCCGCGGGCGTGGTCGAATCCGGCAGCGAGGCCGGCGGTCTGCCCAAAATTGCGGCGCAGCTTGACGACAGTTACGCGGCTGTCGACGGCGGCAATCTCACGCAGCAGCGCGAACGTGCCGTCGATCGAGCCGTCATCGACCAACACCATCTCGAAGGTCTCGCCGCTCGCCTCCATCACCGACTTAAGCCGAGCGTACAGATCGGTGACGTTCTCCTGCTCGTTGTGGAGAGGGACTACGATTGAGTACTTGAGCACAGTGCTTTTTATTATACGGCAGCGGGGCGCGGGTTTCGCAGTGACTTGTGTGGGGCGGGAGCTTGGCGATGTGGGATTCGGACCTCCTAGGTCTCGAAAAGCGCGAGGCCGGGGCGCCTGCGGATCATGCTGGTAGCCCCGGCAGGAATCGAACCTGCATAGTCAGTTTAGGAAACTGAAGTCCTATCCGTTGAACGACGGGGCCATAAAAAATCAGGTTAGCAGGTTGCGAAACGGGATGCCAAACCTGGGCGACTTATCTCGATCCGCCGCCGACGAAATGGACTATTTCCAGTCGATCTCCGTCGTGCAGTGGAGTCTGCGGCCACTGGTCTCGGGGCACGATCTCGCGGTTCAGTTCGATCGCCAGCCGATCAGGCTTGATGCCTAGCTGTGCGACGAGCGCCCCCAGAGTTTCGGCGGATGAAACCTGGGTTTCGCCATTGATCGTTAGATTCATCGGAATAATATGTTTCTAAGTGGCGGCGCGGAGTTGGAACTTGCGGGTGGCAGTTCGCCCGTCGAAACTCGCTTGCACTACTACGGAGGATTCAGCCAGTGACTTTTCATCCACCTGAATGTTCATTTCGGCATTGCCCTTGGCGTCAGTGAGAACCTGGGCGTAGTAGGGCGCGGCGTCGGGCCGGGCGAAGCGGAGGGTGAGGCGAGCGCCTGGGACCGTGGCGCCTCCGTCGGTGACTCGGATCTGCATGGTCAAGGCGCCGCTCGAATGCACGGAATCGGCATTGACCCACTCGAGGTCAAGTTCTTTCACCGCCGCCAGCGTTTCCGGAGTATCCCGCTTGTCGAGGATAGAGTCGAGCTTGCCGTCGCGGATCGCGTCGAGCACCTCGCGATGCAGTTCGCGCAGCATCTTCTCATGATCCTGATCGTTGCTGTTCGAGCCGAGGTTCGGCGAGCCGACTTTGCCGTGCGCCGCGCTGGCGCCGTAGGGAACCGCGCGCTTCCCAACGCAGCGGCCGCGAACGAAGACTTGCGTCTGCAGCAACTGCTCGGCTTCGCGCGCTTCGCTCTGCACGTGGTACACCGTATCTTCATGCCGAATGTCGGTATTGAAGCCAAAAATCATGCGGTTCAGGCTTTCCCCAGTCCTGTCGAAGTTCTGTCGACTGTCCTGTCAAGACAGGCTCAGCCGGATGAAACTATTGTTAAAACACGTACTTAGCTTGACACTTCCGCCGGTCAAAACTAATCTAGAACGTTTACTGCTGCACTTGGCGCAGATTATATATAGCTCCTCCTATGCCGGACAATTACTTCGCTCGCTACCTGCCCCTCCTGATGCATTTCGGCATCGCCACGGCCCTGGCGAGCGCAATTGTGATCCTCTCGTACTTCATTGGCCAGCACAAGCCGACTCGGGCAAAGGTATCGCCCTATGAGTGCGGGGTTCAGCCCATCGGCGATGCTCAGGGACGATTCTCCGTCAAGTTCTACCTGGTGGCCATGCTCTTTATATTGTTCGACGTAGAAGCCGTTTTCCTTTACCCCTGGGCGGTCATCCTGCGTGAACTCAAGATGTTTGGCTTCTGGGAGATGATGGTGTACATCGCGATCGTGATGGTCGGCCTTTTCTATGTCTGGAAGAAAGGCGTGCTCGACTGGGGCCTGACGGCCATGAAGCGGGGAGATTTCTGATGCCGCTCGCTCCCCCAATCACCGATATCGAGCAATTGAAATCTCATCCCGCGTTGGCTCGCCTAGTGGAATGGAACGCGTCTGTCGTGCAGGAAGTGAAGTTCGATCGCGACGAGTTGACGATCTGGATTGCCAAGGAAGCAATCCGCGAAGTCTGCGCGATTCTGCGCGACTCCGCAGATTGCCCGTTCAATTATCTAGCCGACCTGACCTGCGTGGATTGGTACCCCTCAGAGCCGCGGTTTGAAGTGGTTTACCATTTGCTTTCGATTCCGATGAAAGAACGGGTGCGTTTGAAAGCCCGCCTTGACGGTTCCAGTCCGGCGATCGAATCGGTCACGTCGGTTTGGCCCTCGGCCAATTTTTATGAACGTGAGGTGTTCGATCTGTTTGGCGTGCGATTCACCGGACATCCCAACCTGCAACGCATCCTGATGCCCGATGACTGGGAAGGCCATCCTTTACGGAAGGACTACCCGGTGGAAGGCTACCGGTAAAAGTAAGACATGACGCAATTTCCCCCCACTGTCGCTGAGCCCGGCCAGAATCTTAGCTCTGGCGAGCGTAACTCGGGCGATCGTAGCCTGGTCCTGAACATGGGACCGCAACACCCCTCGACGCACGGGGTGCTGCGGTTGGTGCTGGAAATTGACGGCGAGACTGTGTTGCGCGTGAAGCCGGAGATTGGATACCTGCACACGGGCATCGAGAAGACCTGCGAAGCCAAGTTCTACCAGCAGGTTGTGCCGCTCACGGATCGCATCGATTACCTCTGCCCGATGACGAACAATCTCTGCTACTGCCTGGCAGTGGAGAAATTGCTAGGGCTGGAGATTCCTCCGAAAGCGCAGTGGATGCGGGTTCTGATGAATGAGTTGACCCGCATCAATTCGCACTTGGTCTGGCTGGGAACGCACGCCATGGATCTTGGTGCGATGACGGTCTTTCTCTATTGCTTCCGCGAGCGCGAGGACGTCCTGCGCTTCTTCGAGATGGTCAGCGGGCAGCGAATGATGACGTCCTATTTCCGCATCGGCGGGTTGGCGTTGGAACCGCCGTTGGGATTCTTCGAGAAGGTCAAAAAGTTTGCCGACCGCTTCCCCGGAAACGTGGATGAATATGAAGGATTGCTGACTGGAAATCCGATTTTCATGATGCGCACCAAGGGCGTCGCCCACCTGAGCGCGGAAGACGCGATTGCTCTGGGCGCGTGCGGTCCAACGTTGCGCGGCAGCGGGGTCGATATCGACCTTCGCCGCGATGCTCCTTACACGGGCTACGAGAACTTCAAGTTCAACGTTCCGGTGCGCACCGAAGGGGATGTGTTCGCGCGATACCTTTGCCGGGTGCAGGAGTTGCGGGAATCGATTGGCATGGTGCAGCAGGCGCTGGCCGGAATGCCGGAAGGACCCATAAAAGCCGACTCGCCCAAGGTGGTGTTGCCCGACCGCGAAAAGATGAAGACCCAGATGGAAGCCCTCATCTACCATTTCAAGATCATCACCGAGGGCTTCACGGTTCCGGCGGGCGAGGTTTACCAGGCGATCGAATCGCCGCGCGGCGAGATGGGATATTACATCGTCAGCGATGGCACGGCCAAGCCGTATCGCGTACACATGCGCGGACCGTCCTACGCGAATCTGCAGGCGCTGGCCAAGATGTGCGAAGGGGGGCTGATTGCCGACGTGGTCGCGGCGATCGGAAGCATTGATGTGGTGCTGGGAGACATAGACCGCTGATGCGTTTTTCCGAAGAGTTCGAAACGCGGTTTGCCGAGATGCTGACGCATTATCCGACTCGGCGTTCGGCGCTGGTACCTACGCTACTCTATGCGCAGGATGAGGCGGGCGCCCTGACCGATGAGGTGATCGCGGAACTGGCGCAGCGTTTGGAGCTCACCGAGCTCGAAGTCCGCAATGTGATTAGTTACTACTCGATGCTGACCACGAAACCGCGCGGCAAGTACAACGTACAGGTGTGCACCAATATCGCGTGCATGCTTCGCGGTGGCGAGGAACTGCTCGACCACTGCAAGAAGAAGCTGGGCATCGGCCACAAGGGCACTACGCCAGATGGCCTGTTTTCGCTGGAAGAAGTGGAATGCATTGGCGCGTGCAGTTGGGCTCCGGCAGTACAAGTGAATTACGACTTTCATGAGAACCTGACGAACGCGAAGATGGATCAGGTGCTCGACGAGTATAAGAAGAAGGGAACGCAATAGAGCATCGGGCGATCAAAATGGCCGACTTGGTTTCCCATCCCGATGAAGTCCGCGTGATCTCGAAGCGCTTTGGCCAGGGCGCTACGGATATCGATCGCTATCTCCAACTGGACGGCTACAAGGCCGTGCAGAAAGCGCTCACCATGCAACCGGATGCCATCATCAACGAGGTGAAAAACTCCGGCCTACGTGGGCGGGGCGGCGCCGGCTTCAGTGCGGGAATGAAGTGGTCGTTTGTCCCGAAACAATCGGCCAAGCCGAAATACGTGCTCTGCAACGGCGACGAGAGCGAGCCCGGGACGTGCAAGGACCGGCTGATTTTCGAACACGATCCGCACGCGGTCATTGAAGGGGTCATGATTGCCGCCATCGCGGTTGGGTCGCATACCGGGTACATCTACATTCGCGGCGAGTATCGCTATCTGTCGGTGATCATGCAGAGGGCGATCAAAGACGCCTATGCCAAAGGCTTCCTCGGCAAGAATATTTTCGGCAGCGGATACGATCTGGATATTTATTGGCATGGGGGCGCGGGCGCTTACGAAGTGGGCGAAGAATCGGCGTTGATGGAATCGCTTGAAGGCAAGCGTGGCATTCCGCGCATTCGGCCACCTTTCCCTGCTGTAGTGGGACTGTGGGGCGGGCCGACGGTTATTAATAACGCGGAGACGCTGGCGGCCGTGCCACATATTATTTTGGGCGGAGCAGATTGGTACGCGAAACTGGGCACGCCGAAGAATGGTGGTACGCGACTGTTCTGTTTGGCCGGAAATCTTAACAAGCCGGGCGTCTACGAACTGCCGATGGGCTACAACCTCAAGAAGATGATTTATGAGGTCGGCGGCGGAATTTCGAACGGGCGCAGCTTGAAAGCCGTGGTTCCGGGCGGATCGTCAACGCCCGTGCTATTGCCGGAAGAAATCGATGTCGCCATGGACTTCGACTCGGTGGCGAAAGCAGGTTCGATGCTTGGATCCGGCGGTGTCGTCGTGCTCGACGACGCGACCTGCATTGTGAAGTTTGCGCTGCGCACGATGAAGTTCTACCGGCACGAGAGCTGCGGGTGGTGCATCCCCTGCCGCGAAGGCACGGACTGGCTGGAGAAGACGTTGACGCGCTTCCATGCGGGCGGCGGTGTGAAAAAGGACATCGACAATATTTATTATCTGTCGGAAAACATGCTGGGGAAGACCTTCTGTCCGCTGGGAGACGCGGCGGCGATGCCCACGATGGCATTCGTCAAGAAATTCAGAAAGGAATTCGAAGATCACCTGGATGGCAAGCCGTGTCCGTATGAAAAGCAAGGTTCGTTGGAGCGGTCGCCGGTGCTGGTCTGATGAAGATCCTAAGGAGAGTGTGAACGCAGTTCTACAAATCGCGAATGACCAGGCAGTCGAGCGGCAGATTTTAATTTGCCGTTTGCGGCAGAGTCTCGATTGCTTTGTCGGCGCCTTAGCCGATGTGCCAGAGGAGCTATGCCGCGTTTGTCCTTCCGATGATCGCTGGTCTGTAATCGATTGCGTAGAACACATAGCGATCGCGGAAAACGCCTGGCATGTCCGTCTCCAAGGTCGACAACCCGTGATTGAACAAATTGACCGAGCTAAGGACGAGTTCGTTAACCGGGTTGCGGATAGAACTGAGAAACGCTCTGCGCCAGAGCGAGCACGGCCCAAAGGCAGATACGCAACGCTAACAGAGGCGACTCGAGAATTCCGCGCAGCTCGGGAACGAACCATTGCTTTCGCGGAGCATACTAAAGAAAACTTCCGCGACTTTTCGGTGGAACATGCGCTGGGAGTACTCGACATTCACCAATTTCTACTGTTGGCGGCGGCACACGCGGAATGTCATGCGAAGCAAATCGAAGAGATCAAAGCGAGTGCGGCCTATCGCGCTGCAATCAAGCAGTAATTAAGGATTCATGGCTGACGTAAATCTTACTGTCGATGGCAAGAAGGTCACGGCTCCTGCGGGATCGCTGTTGATTGAAGCCTGCAAGAGCGTGGGCATTGAGGTGCCCTCCTTTTGCTATTACCCCGGGCTCTCGTTGCAGGGCGCTTGCCGGATGTGTGTGGTGAAGGTCGAGAAGATGCCCAAGCTTCAGACCGCCTGCACGACGACGGTCACCGAGGGCATGATCGTCTCGACCGACAGCGATGAGGTGCGTCAAGCACGCAAGGCGATGGTCGAGTTGTTGCTTGGCAACCACCCGCTGGACTGCCCGGTGTGCGATGCCGGCGGCGAATGCGAATTGCAGGACATGACGTTCTCCTACGGCGCCGCCGAATCGAAGTACACCGAAGCCAAGAACCACCGGGAAGAACAGCAGTGGTCTCCGGTGGTGTATTTCGACCGCCCGCGCTGCATTCTGTGCTACCGCTGCGTGCGCATCTGCGGCGAAGGCATGGACGTTTGGGCGCTCGGCGTGCAGAACCGCGGCGTGAGTTCGATCATCGCGCCAAATCAGGAAGACCATCTCGAATGCGAAGAGTGCGGTATGTGCATCGACATCTGTCCCGTTGGTGCGCTCACCTCGGGCGCCTACCGCTACAAGACGCGTCCGTGGGAGATGAAGCATGTGGGCACGATTTGCACCCACTGCGGGGACGGGTGCAAGACCACGCTGGGCGTGCGCCGCTGCGAGACCGGCGCGGAGATAGTCCGCGGCGACAACCGCGACAAGAGTGGGATCAATGGCGATTTTCTTTGCGTGAAGGGCCGCTACGCTTTCGACTTTGCGCATCACAAAGACCGCCTCACGCAGCCGTTGATTCGCAAGAACGGCAAACTGACGCCAGCGACCTGGGAAGAAGCGTTTGAGCTGATCGGCAAACGGTTTCGCGAGATTCGTGATCACGATGGCGGAAGCGCCATCGGCGTCATCGGTTCGAATCGCACGACTAACGAAGAAAATTATCTTCTTTCAAAATTTGCGCGCGTCGTGCTGAAGACAAATAACGTCGATCATCATCGGACCGCAGACTACCCTGCCCTGGCGGCGGCGCTGCACGGCAAGCCAGGAAAGACCGCTTCCATGCGCGACGTGTTGAACGCGCCCGCGATTCTGCTGATCGGCAATGACCCGACGAATCAGCACCCTCTGCTGGCGTGGCAGATTCGGACGAACGTGCGATTGCGGCGCGCGAAGCTTTATGTGATCAACGCTGCGCCCATCAAGCTACGGCGGCAAGCCGCGGGATTTGGTTTGCTTCCGGCAGGTGCCGAAGCAAAAGCAGTCGCATTCCTTGCCGGGGACGATTCCCTGCTCGATGCGCTTGTGCGCGACGGCACGAGCCGCAACGCCTGGATCGCGCTGCGCGAGAAAATTCGCGCCGAACAGAACATGGTCGTCGCCTTCGGTTCCGAACTGGGCGGCCATGACGTTGAGAAATTGGCGAGTCTTGCTTCGACCTTGGCCGGAGCAAGGCTGATCTGTCTGGGCGATTACTCAAACTCGCGCGGCGCCAGCGAAATGGGGCTTTATCCGGATCTTCTGCCAGGGTATGAACCCATCATTGGAACTGGCGCAGACAAGTTCCAGCGGGAATGGGGCTTGCTGCCGGCCGAAAAAGGCCTGAGCCTACCGGAGATGGTAGGAGCGGCGAAGAACGGCAAGCTGAAGGCGCTTTATGTGGTCGGCTCCAATCCGGTCAGCCGTTTGAGCATTGATCCCTTTGTGCTCTCGAAGAGTTTTATGGTGGTCCAGGACATGTTTCTAACCGAAACTGCGACCATCGCCGACGCGGTTTTGCCTGCCGCGAATGCATACGAGAAAACGGGAACTTATACGAATACCTGCGGCGATCTGCAACTGGTGAAGAAGGCAGGCGAAGTCTCTGACACCAAACCGGATTTTGAGATGATCGTTCGCATCGCGGACGCCATGGGCTTCGACGTACGCGGTCTAGTGCCCTTCGGCGGCGGGACGCACTCGGACATGGGACAAACCCGCGGCGCGCAATCGGGTGAGGCGGATCGTCATGCGGTGTGGCTGGAAGCGCACAACCTCGAACCGAAAATGACTCCTTTCGATCCCATGGCGATTCTCGACGAAATCCAGCGCGTGGTTGCCGGGTACCATATTTCGCAAGCCAATGTTTCGCGAGTCAATCTGCTCGCGGGCAACGATCAGCATCTCGAGATTGCAGAGAGCGGCGCTGGCTTAGTTCAAAATCAGGAGCTGATTGTTCCGGCCAACGATGATTTGTTCAGCTCGGGCACGCTGGGGCGGTACTCAAAGACTTTGAACTCAGTTTTCGAAAACAAATCCGCAGAGTCGGAAGCTGCGGCGGACTAGGGTGAAGATCAAGAGCTAAAGATCAAAAGCACGCGGGCACGAGTGCCCGGGCCACACGGACACATTGAACATAACGACGTTCATCATCATTTCGATCATCAAGTCGCTGGCCGTGGTCGGTGTCCTGCTGACCGCGGTGGCCTATAGCGTCTGGCTGGAGCGCAAGGTCTCGGCGCACATCCAGAACCGCTGGGGCCCCACGCGAGTTGGGCCCTTCGGCCTACTGCAGCCGCTCGCCGACGGCGTCAAATTTATCTTCAAAGAAGACCTGACCCAGCCGCATGTCTACAGGCCGCTCTACATCGCTGCGCCCATCATCGCGGTGGTGTTTGCTATTACTTCCATTTCAGTGATTCCGTTTGGCAATTGGGTCAACATCGGCCCCTGGGGCACGTATCTGCAAATCACGGACCTAAACATCGGGCTACTGGTGGTTCTCGGCATCACGTCGATGGGCGTGTACGGTGTGGCGCTCGCCGGTTGGTCGTCGAACAACAAGTACTCACTGCTTGGCGGACTGCGCGCCAGTGCCCAGATGGTCAGCTATGAAGTTTCGCTCGGCCTTTCGCTGGTGGGCGTGCTGATCATGGCGGGAAGCCTCAGCCTGCGCGACATTGTGGATGCGCAGGGCGGAGTGTTTTGGCATTTCATTCCACGCTGGAATATTTTTCACGGGCAGACCCTGGCGTTTTTCATCTACTTGATTTCCGCGTATGCGGAGACTAACCGCACGCCTTTTGATCTGCCGGAGGCCGAGTCGGAACTGGTGGCCGGATATCACACGGAGTACAGCGCTATGAAATTCGCAATGTTTTTCATGGCTGAGTACGCGAACATGGTGACCGTGGCTTGCCTGGCCACGCTGATGTTCCTCGGCGGATGGCACGGGCCGATCTTTGGTCCGCCTGTCCTGCAAGGTGTGATGCCGGTGTTTTGGTTCTGCCTGAAAGTTTTCTTTTTCATGTTTTTGTACGTCTGGGTGCGCTGGACCCTGCCCCGCTTTCGTTATGACCAGCTCATGGCGTTCGGGTGGAAGGTGCTGCTGCCCCTGGCGATTGCCAACATTGTGTATACGGCGCTGGTTGTGGCGTGGAGAGCTTGAAGTTCCAGCTTCTGGCTTCTAGCTACTAGCTAGCGGCCAGAAGCCAGTAGCTTGCTGGCTAAATGTTTCATCTAATTCTATTTCTATTTTTCGGCGCAATCTGCGTGGCGGGAGCGATCAACCTGCTGGTGCAGAGCCATCCTATCAACAGCGCGCTGTCGCTGATTGTGGTGATGGCCTCGCTTGCTGCCGAGTATCTTCTGTTGGGCGCGGAATTTGTGGCTGCCGTGCAAGTGATCGTTTACGCCGGCGCGATCATGGTGTTGTTCTTGATTACCATCATGCTGCTGAACGCCGGCAAAGAGGAGCGCACCAAGGGCAGCCGGGTCGCGATCCTGATCGGCGTTCCCGGAGTGACCATCGGGGCTGTGCTTGTCGCCTGGACGCTTCTCCATCGCTCCAACATGCAGTCGGTCCCCATCGGCGCATTGAAGGGCGATCCCAGCGATATTGCCCGCTTGCTCTTCCACGATTTCCTGTTGCCTTTTGAAGTCACGTCGGTGCTGATCCTGATCGCCATCATGGGCGCGGTCGTGCTCGCCAGCCGGCCTGAAGCCGTGGCCCGCGGCCCAAGAAAGGAGGGGTGATGGTCCCTCTTTCTTACTACTTGCTGTTGAGCGGAATTCTGTTCGTGTGTGGTGTACTTGGGTTCCTGATCAAGCGCAACATCATCACGATTTTCATGTCGATCGAGCTGATGCTGAACGGAGTGAATCTGTCATTCGTGGCTTTCGCCGCGCAATGGCACGCGCTTAGCGGACAGGTCTTCGTCTTCTTCGTGATGGTAGTGGCCGCCGCTGAGGCTGCGGTGGGCCTGGCGATCATCATTGCCGTCTATCGCACACGCGAAACTTTGAATGTGGACCAGGTGAACCTGCTCAAGCTATGACGCCGAATCCTTATCTCTGGCTCGTCCCGATTCTTCCCCTCGCAGGGGCAGCGATCAACGGCTTTTTTGGCCGGGGGTCGTCTAGGAAAGCGATCACGGCGGTTGCACTTGGCTTTTGCGGCTTGGCGTTTTTCCTCGCGGTCGTGATTGCTGCACGCTTCTCCTCCGCATCCGCGCCTTACTACTTCGACCTCGCACACTGGCTCCGTTCTGGAAATTTTCAAGTTGACTTCGGCTTCTATCTCGATCAGCTATCACTCGTGATGCTGCTCGTAGTCACCGGCGTCGGCTTCCTCATTCATATCTATTCGGTTGGCTACATGTGGGACGACGACGGGTACTACCGCTTCATGTCCTACATGAACCTCTTCATGTTCTTCATGCTGACGCTGGTGCTGGCGAAGAACTACCTGGTCATGTTCATCGGCTGGGAGGGCGTGGGTCTGGCATCATATCTGCTGATCGGCTACTGGTTCACAAAAGATTCAGCGGCGGCGGCGGGCAAGAAAGCGTTCATCGTTAATCGCATCGGCGATTTTGGATTCCTGATTGCGCTCTTCTTGATGATCAAGCATTTCGGATCTCTCGACTTCACACATGTCTTTGCGGCGGCGCAGACCCTGCCGACGGAGATTGCTGGAGTCGGGCTGCTCACGGCGATCGGTGTGCTATTGATGGTCGGCGCGGCGGGCAAGTCGGCGCAGATCCCTCTTTATGTCTGGTTGCCTGACGCCATGGAAGGTCCCACTCCCGTGTCAGCTCTGATCCATGCGGCGACCATGGTGACGGCGGGCGTCTATATGGTGGCGCGCTCGTCGGCGATCTTCGAACGCGCGCCGATGGCCATGATGGTGGTCGCGATCATTGGGACGCTCACTGCCCTGTTTGCAGCGACCATCGGCATTGCCCAGACCGACATTAAGAAAGTGCTGGCCTACTCCACCATCTCGCAGCTCGGCTATATGTTCATGGCGTGTGGCGTGGGGGCGTTCTCGGCGGGCATCTTCCATTTGATGACGCACGCGTTCTTCAAGGGACTGTTGTTCCTTGCGGCTGGCTCGGTAATTCACGGTATCGGCGGCGAGCAGGACATGCGCAAGATGGGGGGCCTGCGGGTCTACATGCCGTGGACGTTTGCGACGATGGGAATTGCCACGCTCGCCATCGCGGGTATTCCACCGCTTGCTGGCTTCTGGTCCAAAGACGAGATTCTCTGGAGGGCCTTTAACGCAAGCTGGGTGTACTGGCTGATCGGCGTGATTACCGCTTTCATCACGTCCTTCTATATGTTCAGGTTGATGTACATGACATTTGGCGGCGAGTACCGGGGCGCCGCAGTGCCCGAAGCGCACGGTCATGAGGCTCATGGTCACGACAATCACGGGCATGGGCATGGCGAGCCGCATGAGAGCCCCTGGGTGATGCTGGGTCCGCTGGTAATCCTTGCCGTACTTTCGCTCTTTGGGGGATTCGCAGGCTACGGAAATCGGTTCGAAAACTTTCTCGCTCCCGTTTTTCAGGGTGCAAGCGAAGTTGCGCAAGAAACTTCTCCCGAGGCCGGAAAGAGCACGCTCGAGTATCTGCTCATGGTGGTTTCCGTTAGCGTGGCCGGGCTCGGATGGTTGCTGGCATATTTGCTCTACAGCCGCCGTCCGCAATTGCCAGCGCGCATCGCTGCCAGCCTTGGCGGTCTCTACGAGGCGGTCTCTCACAAGTACTACATTGACGAACTTTACGCCGTCCTCTTCGTCAAGCCGCTGGTCGACGGCTCGACCACGATTCTCTGGCATGGGGTTGACCAGGGAGTAATCGACGCCGCGGTTAACGACTCGGCCGATGCTGCGCGCCACGTGTCTGACAACGTGCGCCATATGCAGTCGGGCAATTTACGTTCGTATGCCGGATGGGTGGCCGCCGGAGGCGCGGTGGTGATCGCCTACATGGTTTGGATGGGAGTGCGATGAACATGGGTTCGATGAATAATATGGACAGCCTCGGCCCCATCATTCTTTCGCTGGTGACTTTCATCCCAGCTGCGGGCGGGCTGCTGATTCTTCTGATCCCTCGCCGCGATCGTGACATCAAGGTATTTGCTCTCGTTATTTCCGTGCTGGCATTTGTGGCATCGCTGCACTTACCTGTACACCTGCATCGCGATCCCAGCACCTTCAAGTTCGAGATCGACAGAGTCTGGATCACGACTCCCAACATTCATTACCACATGGGCATTGACGGAATTTCCGTATGGCTGGTGGTGCTGACCACGTTCCTCACGCCGCTGTGTGTGCTGATTTCGTGGACTTCGATTCACCAGAGAGTGAAAGAATTTTTCATCCTGCTGCTGATCCTGGAGACGGCTCTGATCGGCGTTTTCACGTCACTGGATCTGTTCCTGTTCTACTTCTTCTGGGAAGCGACGCTGATCCCGATGGCGCTGCTGATCGGCATGTACGGCCACGGACGCAAGGTTTACGCCGCGGTGAAGTTTTTTCTGTTCACTATGATCGGCTCGATGTTCATGCTGGCAGCGATTGTGTGGCTCTATGCCAAGACTGGCAGCTTCGATTTTGTCGTCATTCAAAACGCAATTCGCAGCGGAAGTGTGCCAGGTTTCGAGAATGCGTCGCTTTGGCTCTTCCTAGGCTTCTTCGTTGCCTTTGCGGTAAAGGTTCCGATCTTCCCTCTTCATACCTGGCTGCCTGACGCGCACGTGGAAGCGCCCACCGCTGGATCGGTTTTGCTGGCCGGCGTCCTGCTGAAGATGGGCACCTACGGCTTGCTGCGTTTCGATGTTGGGCTCTTCCCCGCTCAGGCGCACCGCAATGCTCCCTGGATCATGGTGCTGGCGCTGATCGGCATCATCTCCGGTGCGCTGGTTTCGCTGGTGCAGCCGAATATGAAGAAGCTGATCGCCTATTCCTCAATCAGCCACCTCGGATTTGTCGTCCTCGGAATCTTCAGTTTTACCACGGCTGGCCTGAACGGAGCTGTCTTTGTGATGCTGGCGCACGGAGTCGCCACGGGCGGACTGTTCATGCTGGCCGGCATCCTCTACGAGCGCCGCCACACTTACGAGATTGTCGAGTTTGGCGGGTTAGCGACACCGATGCCCAAGTACGCCACTTTTTTTCTGTTTACCGTGCTGGCCTCGGTAGGACTGCCGCTGCTCAACGGTTTCATCGGCGAGTTCCTGGTGCTGAGTGGGGCATTTCAGGCGCGCCCGATCTATGGAATCCTGGGAGCGACCGGTGTGATCTGGAGCGCCTGCTACCTGCTTTGGATGTATCAGCGCGTTTTCTTCGGCAAGGTGACGCGCGAAGTCAATTCCACACTGCCAGACGTCAACCTGCGTGAGAAGGCTGCGCTTTCCCCGATTGCGGTTGCTGCTCTGGTGATGGGCGTTGCTCCGCTGGTGTGGCTCAGCGCGATTGATCCGGCGGTCCAAGCGGCTCTCGGCCAATTCACACAATTGGCCAGCAGGATGGTGGGCCAATGACGCTGGCGATCGAGACGATGGAAGCATTCTCGCATTCGTTTTTATCGCCGAGTCTCCTCGCGCAAGTGCAGACCTCGATTCTACAAACTTCGATTCCGCAAGCCGCCGACTACATGCGCATTCTGCCGGAGCTGGTGCTCTCGCTCTTCGGCATGCTCATAATGATCGTTGACCCGCTCCTTGACGACGAAAACAGTCACCAGTCGCTCGGCACGATCGCACTGATCGGAACTCTGGCCGCGCTGGCGTCGACCTTCTGGATGGCGCAGTATCCTGGGACCGCTTTCTGGAACATGGTTCGGGTGGACGGCTTCAGCGTCTTCTTTCATTTCCTCGTCATCGCGATTGCGGCGGTGGTCATCCTCAGTTCTTACGAATATTTGGCGGTGCAACGCATCCGCGCCGGGGAGTACTACGGGCTGATTCTGCTTGGAACGGTTGGCATGTGCCTGATGTCATCCGCGATTGAGCTTGTACTTATTTTTATTGCCTTGGAGATCTCGTCGATCTCGACCTACGTGCTGGCAGGCTTCCGGCGCCGCGACGCCGCGAGCAGCGAATCGTCGCTGAAGTACTTTCTGCTGGGATCGTTTGCGACGGCGTTCTTCCTCTACGGCGTCGCGCTCATGTTCGGCGCGACCGGTTCCACTAGCATTGACACGATCAGCCAGGTACTGCGCTCCGGTAATGTGCCGGTTCTGGCGTATGTTGCCACGGCGCTCATGTTCGTGGGCTTGGGCTTCAAGGTCGCTTCTGCACCTTTTCACGTGTGGACTCCTGACGTCTACGAGGGGGCTCCGGCTCCAGTCGTCGGGCTGATGTCGACCGGCCCGAAGGCGGCTGCATTCGCGGTTCTGCTCCGCGTCATGTTCGAAGCGAACGCACCTGGACGCTTCTGGCTGCTCTGGGTCTCGGCCGCGCTGACCATGACGCTGGGAAATGTGTGCGCCCAGGTGCAGGACAACGTCAAGCGTTTGCTCGCCTATTCTTCGATCGCCCACGCCGGCTATGTGCTGGTCGCGTTTGCGGCACGGCCGGAACTGGGCACGTCTGCGGTGATGTTTTACACCGCTGCCTATGCTGCCATGAATGTAGGGGCGTTTGCCGTCGTCAGCCACTTTGCGAACGCGGGTGAGAAGTATGTCGCACTCGAAGATTATGCGGGCTTGGGCAGACGGTCTCCCGTGTTGGCCGCGACCTTGACATTTTTCCTGATGTCGTTCATCGGTATTCCGATCACGGGCGGATTCTTCGCTAAGTTCTACGTATTGAGCGCCGCGCTGAAGTCGAATCTGGTGGGTCTGACGCTCATCCTGGTGCTGAACAGTGCCGTGGCCGCCTATTATTACCTGCGCATTATTGTCATGATGTACATGCGGGAGCCACGGGGCGAAGTTCCCGTTACTCGGCTGCCCGCCGCGGCCGCGCTCGCCATTGCAGTGTGCGTGGCGGCTACCCTTTATCTTGGGGTGCTCCCGGGACGCGTGCTCGATTATGCGGCTCATTCCGCCCACGACCTGGTGGGTGATACAGCAGTCACGTCGGCAACGTCAGCGTCTCTGGCAACGGAACCGTAGTTGTTATTTCAAAGAAAGAGCCGAGGTTACGCACTTAGCTCCTGTGAATCGCGACCATTGACATCCTCGTAAACCCTAGGTGGGGCGCGGGTTCCCACTTCAACTGCCCGTGCCGGTTGCGGTGGAAAAAAGGGGTTCGCGACGATTGACAATCGCCCTCCGAGTCGTCATTATTACTAACACACATGCTTGCCCGGAAGTTTATTCATCGGGCCGGAGGATGTATGGTTCAGTTTTTGCGAAACATTTGGGCGGACGAGCGTGGACAAGATATCGCGGAATACGCCGTCATGCTGGCTGTCATCCTGGTATTGGTGATTGGCACCGTGCGTCTGATCGGGGGCAACGCCAACAACGCGTTTTCCAGTGTTGCCAGCTCTCTCAGCAATTAGTTTCGGCTCCACAAGTTTTAGAAGATATCAGTATAGAAAGCTCTACGCTTTACTCCCTATGACACGATTTAGCAGCTTCCGCCTGTTTGGCCGCTATTGGTTTCCATTCGCGGCGGCGGTGCAGAATCGGAGCCAGTCACCAGCGAAATAGAGACAGCTCAAGGATTCCGCCAAAGCCGCGATAGAATCGCGGCTTTTCTTTTTTTGGCGGCAAAAAGGAAAGGTCATCGCCATGATTGTGAACATGTCCGACAGCGCCACCGAACAGCAGATCGAACACATTATTCAACGCATCCGCGAAGCCGGCTTCCAGCCCCACGTCACGCGTGGCACCGAGCGCACCATCGTTGCGGCGGTCGGCAGCGGTGGACGCCGCCATGAAATCGAGGCGCTTTCGGTCGCGCCCGGCGTGGATAACGTGGTGGCGATCGCCCAGCCCTTTAAGTTGGTCAGCCGTCAGACGCGGCTGCAGCCGTCGGTGATCGACGTTCGAGGCGTAAAAATCGGCGGTCCCGAAGTGGTCGTGATTGCCGGCCCCTGCTCGGTGGAGTCGCGCGAGCAATTGTTGGAGACTGCCCAAGGTGTGAAGCGCGCAGGCGCGACGATGCTGCGCGGCGGCGCCTACAAACCGCGTACCTCCCCTTATGAGTTCCAGGGCCTGGGAATTGAAGCGCTCAAGATTTTGCGCGAAGCTCGCGAACTCACCGGCCTGCCGGTGGTAACCGAGGTCATGAGTACGGAGGACGTCGACTTGATCTGTGAGTTCGCAGATATGCTCCAGGTGGGCGCGCGCAATATGCAGAATTTCGCGTTGCTGCGCAGGCTCGCGACCATCAAGAAGCCGGTTCTGCTCAAGCGCGGACCCTCGGCCACGGTGAAGGAGTGGCTGCTGGCGGCCGAATACCTGCTTTCCGGCGGAAACGATCAGGTTGCCCTTTGCGAGCGCGGAATCAAGACCTTCGAAACGGCCACTCGTAACACCTTCGACCTTTCCGCCGTCGCCCTCGCCAAAGAACTCTCGCATCTGCCGGTGGTGGCCGATCCGTCGCACGGCACCGGCAAGCAGAGCCTGATCGGGCCAGTTTCGCGCGCCGCGATTGCCGTCGGAGCGGACGCTATCATCGTCGAGGTTCATCCGTGTCCGGAACGCGCGCTTTCCGACGGACCGCAGTCGCTCGATCTCCCGCAATTCGAGCGCGTGATGCGCGGATTGAGTGAGCCCTTGCGTCCCGTGCTCGGTCGCAGCGCGGGCCCGGCGCAGGCATAGTAATCAGGCCAATCTGTCCCAAACAGCGTTCCCAGCCGCCCAGCCTTTGTTTCAAATCAGTTACCGACTCGGCGGCGGCTTCGAACCCAGCCGCTGGGCCAAATTGTCCCTTCACACCGAACCGGAATCCATAGTTAAGTGATTGCAAGGAAAAGGCTTAAGTATGTCTCGATTGGCCTCGCGATTGCCCATTAAAGGCCAGGCACAAGGACGTGTTGTATGCCATGTCTCTCGAAGAGCCACCAGCAAAACTTATGAACAACATCGATAAATCGCAGGTCACAAGCGGACGCATAGGCCGTCCTCTCAATTCTCCGGCGTTCAGCGCCGTTTGGGGCCGAGTTCTCGCAATGGCACTTTTGGTGCTTTCGGCAGTACCGTCCTATGCCGGCGCTGGGCAAGCGCTGGATAGCGACACACCTACTGCCAAATTCTCCAAGGATCTCCAGCAGGCAGGAGACGCGAATGGCATGGTGACGGTCATCGTTCAGTACCGCCAGATGCCCACCAGTTCGCACTTGAAGGCCATACAGGGCGGCGGCGCAGCGATCAAATCCACGCTGCATGTCATCCACGCGGTGACGATGCGTGTGCCCGCCGACATGCTGCCGGTATTGGCGAAGGATCCCAACGTCGCTTACATCACCCCGGACCGTGCGATTAAAATGACTGCCACTAACAACGAGGAGTTTGCGACCGCGGTCGAGGCGAATGTTGCGGCGACGCAGTTTTCACTGAACGGCACCGGCATCGGCGTGGCCGTCATTGACAGCGGAATCGCAACTCATCCTGATCTGAACAACGCCAATGGCGCCAGCCGGGTCGTGTATAGCCAGAGTTTTGTCGCTGGCGATACCACGACATCGGACAAGTACGGTCACGGAACTCACGTGGCGGGCCTGGTCGGAGGCACAGGCGCCGATTCCGGCACAGCCAATGGATATGCGGCGACATACGCCGGCATGGCTCCGGGCGTCAACCTTATCAATCTGCGCGTGCTGGATCAGAACGGGAACAGCACGGACAGCGAGGTGATCGCTGCCATCCAGGAGGCGATCACGCTGAAAAGTAAATACAACATCCGCGTCATCAACATGTCACTCGGACGTCCGATATTCGAGAGCTACACGCTCGATCCGGTTGACCAGGCAGTGGAAGCCGCCTGGAAGGCCGGCATTGTGGTGGTGGTGGCTGCGGGCAACGATGGGCGCGACAACTCAATGGGTACGGACGGTTTCGCCACCATCGATGTTCCGGGCAACGATCCCGCTGTCATCACCGTGGGAGCGACGCTGACTATGTATACGGCGACGCGGGTCGACGACGAGATTGCCAGCTACAGTTCCAAAGGCCCGACCTTGCTCGATCACATAGTGAAACCTGACCTGGTCGCGCCGGGCAACCACCTGGTCTCCTTGCGGGTTGCGGGCAGCACACTGGATGCAGGCTATCCGCAACTTGAAGTTGCTCCGAGCAACGGAGCAACCGCAAGGTACTTTCAATTGAGTGGAACCAGCATGGCAACGCCCGTGGTGAGCGGTGCGGTGGCACTGATGTTGCAGCAGACCCCCTCGTTGACTCCCGATCAAGTGAAAGCGCGCTTGATGCTGACAGCGTGGAAAAGCTTGGGGCAATACACCCAGTCGACCGCTGACGGCAGCGGAACCGCATACTCCAACGAGTACGACCTCTTCACCTATGGAGCGGGGTATCTGGATATCGACGCCGCTCTTAACGATACCGACCTCGCGACGGGAGTAGCGCTTTCTCCGACCGCGGTCTTTAACGCGAGCAACAATACTGTCACCATCACCAATACTTCCCCCGATGCGACCTTCGCCGGCAGCAGCGTGGTTTGGGGCTCCAAAGCCGTATTTGCGGATTCAGTGGTCTGGGGCGCTAAGGCGATCGAAGGAACCTCGGAAGTGTGGGGGGCCACCAGCGTGGTGTGGGGAGCAAAGTCCGTGACTGGCTTTAGCGTAGTCTGGGGTGCCAAGGATTGGACCAGCAGTTCGATGGGATCACTCAGCACCACCGACTTGGGAGACGACTAGGCAACCGACCGAGACCATATTCGGACACTACCATGACAAATACTCTACCAATCAAAGCCAAAGTCATGATCGGAATGGTGGCCGTTGCGAGTCTGTGCGCTCTGTCATTCGGCGTAGTCAGATGGCAAACGCAAGCCTGGCCACAGTTGGTGCTCCTGCTAGCGGCAGCCACACTGAGTTCGCGCTTCAAAGTGAAGCTGCCCGGTATGACGAGCTCGATGTCGGGAAATCTGCCCGTCATTCTTCTCGGAGTCACGCAACTGGGATTGTTCGCCAGTCTGCTCATAGCAGTCACGGCGGCAATCGCGCAATCCTATTCCGGCGGGAATAAAACGAAACCCATTCAATTCGTATTTAACGCATGCACACTGCTGAACGCTGCAGGGCTCGCTTACCTGGCCTACCACAGCCAGATCTTTGCGGCCCGCGCGACAGCGCAGACGATGTCTCTGGTACTGGCCGCAGCCACCTATTTTCTGGCGAACACGGCGCCGGTAGCCAGCATCATCGGTCTGACGGAAGGCGCCAATCCTTTTGCCCTCTGGCACAAGGTCTTTCTGTGGTCGTTTCCGAACTATGTAATCGGAGCAGGATTGACTGCGGTCGCCGCTACTTTCAGCACCATCAGCGGGCTGGCAACGGTGGCAACTCTACTGGCGGTGCTGTTCGCCGTATACCGGTCGTACGAGCTCTACATGGGTCGAGCCGAACAGACACAGCCACGAGTGATGACCATGGCAGCCGGTCGATAACCTGTAAGGCTTTCTTTCTGCGCGCAGCCGGCTGGCTGCGCGTTTTTTCTTGTTGCGCGTTTGCCGATTTGTTTTTCCTTTTGTTAGATCCAGTTGCGGACAGGTTCCCAGAAATTGCAGTTTTCCACCAATCTCGAAATCCGAATTGCGGGCAGGAGCGTACCTAATCCGAAGAAGTAAATTCGAACTGAAAGGATTTCGAGGATATGAAGCACAAGATTTTGATTGTTGTGACAATGGCGGGTCTCGCGGCTATTTCGGCGGTGGCTGGAATGAATAATCCGGTGGTCGGTGGACAGGAAATGTATCCCACGAAAAACATCATCGAAAACGCGGTCAATTCCGCGGATCACACGACGCTGGTCGCAGCCGTAAAAGCGGCGGGCCTGGTCGAAACATTGGAGGGGCTTGGACCGTTCACGGTGTTTGCTCCGACCAACGAAGCGTTCAACAAACTGCCGGTGGGCACGGTAGACATACTGTTGAAACCTGAGAACAAGGCCACGCTCACCAAGGTGCTCACGTATCACGTGGTGGCGGGACGACTGTCCTCGCATGACTTGCTGAAAAAGATCAAAGAGGGCAACGGCACGGCTGAGTTGACGACGGTTGAAGGCGGCAAGCTGTGGGTCATGCAGCATGATGGCAAACACATCGAACTGAAGGACGAGAAGGGCGGCACGGCACTGATCACGATTGTGAATGTGTTTCAGTCGAATGGCGTCATTCACGTGATTGATTCGGTGGTCATGCCGAATTAAGTTCACTGTAGAGACGGGGCTCGCCCCGTCTCACTCGGTAGCGGGAGACGGCAAGCTGCGTCTCTACGGGACATTCAAAATAGAACTCTGGCCCTGCTTCGGCGGGGCCTTATTTGGTTGGGGCTATTTTGCAGGTGAAGGCGCCGATGCGAGCACGATTTTCATCAGGTCTTTTGCCAGGTCGGAGGCATGGCCGTCTTCGAGGTTGATCAGGACGACGACTCCCGCGCGCCGCTCGGGGATGATCATGAAGAACGCGCTGGTTGTTCCCTGCTGGCCCCCGCTGTGGCCAACATCTAAGACGCCGAGATGGTTTCCAGTGCCCCAGCCAAGGGCGTAGCTATCTTCCTTCCCGTCGGTGGGTTTCAGTGGAGTCCACATCAGGTCGCGCGTTGACCGAGCGACGAGGCGATCATTGAGCATGGCCACTTCGAATTGAGCCATGTCATCCGCGGACGAGAGCCAGCCGTCGCCGGGTATTTTGTAGCTGGAATCGAGGAAGTCGGCGTTGCTTATCGCACCAGACTTATCTTTGCTGTAGAAGCGGGTACGGAACGGAACGATGGCGAAACGGTCGTCGACGACGGTATGCGTCATCCCCGCGGGCACCAGCACATTCTTGCGCACGTAATCCACATAGTTTTCTCCGGAAGCGCCTTCTATGGCGCAACCCACCAGCGTGAACCCCTGGGTGGAATAGTGGAACTCGGTTCCGGGCTTGGCAACCAGCGGATCGTTCTTGAAGAAATCGAGACCACCCTGGATTGGGTTCAGAAAGTGCTTCGTGTTTCCGATCTCGGGGTCGTCCTGCGATTCAGACTTGTAATGTCGAACGCCGCCCAAGTGGCCGAGAAGTTCGCGAGTCGTAATGGGCTCGTCTTTCTGCGGGAAAGAAGAACAATATTTTTGAACGGGTGCGTCAAGGTCAAGCTTGCCTTCCTGCCAGAGCAGCAGCGACGCGGTTGCGGTGAGGGTTTCCGAAATGGACCCCAGCCGATACAGCGTGTGTGAAGTCGCGGGGGCAAAGTTTTCGAGATCCGCGCTGCCGAATCCCGCCGACCATTCTTCGGCGCCGTTTTCAACGACGGCCACGGAAACTCCAGGAGTGCTGTTGGCGGCCATGAAGCGAGATATCGTGGTTTCAATCTGTGTGCGTTTTTCGGGAGCGATTTGGCCTGACTGGGCGATTGCGGGAGCGGGCAGAAAGACGAGAACGACGAGCAGAATCGCGGGCACACGCATCAGCATTTCCCGGTGTTGTTTGATCTGGCTGCGTCCAGAATTACACACGACGCATCGTGGAGCAAATCATTTGTGGGTGCCACTGTCGAATTGGACACCGATTGTGGGCGCGGCTCGCGCGTGCTGCCACTGCTGTACAAATCGCGGCGATTGCTAAACAAATAGCGAACATCCTAAACTCTAACGGGGCAAGCAACCTTGCTCGGGGGTTCAATCGTTGTACACCAACGCGCCGCATATCAAACCCAGAACACTGGATTAAGGAGTAGCCCTGGGCGACGATGGTCTGCGATGACAGTCCGACAAACAAGGGGTCCCAGAGGATCACAGGGGAGACACAGGACTAAGGATGACGAATAAAAGCGGCTACTGGCTGTTTTGCGTGTTTCATGTCGCGTTCTCAATTCTTCTCTACGGGCAAGCGCCCAAAGAGCGTACCGATACGATTATCAGTGGCATGGTCGTCACCATGGACGCCCAGCGCCACATTTACGACGACGGGGCGGTCGTGATAACTGGGGACACGATTGTCGCAGTTGGCCCGCGCGCGGAACTTGAAGCGCGCTACGAGAGCCGGCAGACCATCGATGCTAAAGATAAGCTGGTGCTCCCGGGATTCATCAATGGTCATACTCACGTCCCGATGACCCTGTTTCGCGGCTTGCACGACGATGTGACGCTCAACGACTGGCTGTACAAATACATCTTCCCGGCCGAGAAGAAGAACGTCACCGAGTCGTTTGTGCGCTGGGGAACGCGGCTCGCCGCGGCCGAGCAGATCCGCTCAGGTGTTACCACATTCGCGGATATGTACTACTTCGAAGACGCGGTGGCGGAAGAAACCAAAGCGGCCGGTATGCGCGGCGTGCTGGGCGAAACGTTTATCGATTTTCCTGCGCCCGATAATAAGAACGAAGCGGCGATGCTCGAATACACGGAGAAGTTCTTGCAAAAGTGGCGAGGAGACCCGCTGATTCACGCGGCGGTGGCGCCCCATTCGATTTACACCTGTTCACAAAAAACGTTGCAGGATGCTTCCACTCTGGCGCGCAAATATCATGCGCCGATCCTGATTCACGTGGCTGAGATGAAAAAAGAGTGGGAAGACAGCGAGAAGCAAAACGGGGCATCGCCGGTGCAATATCTGGAGCGCATAGGCGTGCTTGGTCCCGATGTGGTTGCCGCGCACTGTATCTTTGTCGACGAGGCAGACCGTAAGATTCTCGCACAGCATAACGTGGGCTGCGTACACAATCCGTCGAGCAACATGATGCTGGCGAGCGGTGTTGCGCCCGTGCCCGAGACGCGCGCTGCCGGAATCGCCGTCGGCCTCGGAACCGACGGGCCGGCAGGCAGCAACAACGACCTCGACCTGATGGAAGAAATCGATTTGGCGGCCAAACTGGCGAAAATTACAAAAATGAGTCCGCTGGCTCTGAATGCGCTGGCCGTCGTGGAAATGGCGACGATCGATGGCGCCAGAGCTCTGCACATGGAAAAGGAGATCGGATCGCTCGAAAAGGGGAAAAAAGCGGACGTGATTCTTATCAGCCTGGGCGAACCGAACGCGGTGCCGATGTACGACGTTTACGCGCAGATCGCGTATTCATTGAAAGCCTGCGACGTGGAGACGGTGATGATCGGCGGGCGCGTCGTGATGCGCGACCGCAAGCTGCTGACCGTTGACGAGCCGGCAGCGATCGCCAAGGCGCGTGAGTATCAGAAGACAGTTGCGGCATCGCTCGGGATGGAGTGAGGCTAGCGTTGCCCGCAGGTTGAACCTTGTCGAAGGCCAAAGGAATTTGTTGCAAGCATCGGGACGACGGAAAATGAAATGCAATCTCGCGACTACATTTTTTGGGAAGTGGATGTGCAGACTGATTTTATGCTGCCGGGCGGCAAACTCTACGTGCCCGGAGCAGAGAAACTTCTGCCTAATATCCGCAAGCTGACGGACGCGGCGCGGCGCGGCGACGTTTTCCTAGTTTCGCACGGCTGCTTTCATCCCCCGAATGATCCTGAGTTCAAGCAGTTTCCGCCGCACTGCCTGAAAGGGACGGCGGGGGCGGAGTTTGTCCCGGAAGCGCTGGCGGAAACTTTCGTTCGGGTGGAAAACGATGTCAACGCCAAGTTACCAGAAGATTTGTTTAAGTATCAGCAGATCATTTTGGAGAAACAGACGCTGGATATTTTTGAAACTCATCACGCCGACGCGTTGGTGGAACGGTTGGCGAACGCGGCGGAGTTTGTGGTGTTTGGAGTCGTGACGGAATACTGCGTCAGTTGCGCGGTCAAGGGGCTGTTGAAGCGGAAGCGGCGGGTTGCGGTGGTCCGCGATGCGATCGAAACCTTGGCTGCTGAGGTCGGAGAGAAAGCTCTGGCGGCACTTCGGAGTCTAGGGGCGCGAGTGGTGACCACCGACGAGGTGCTAGCAGAGGTCGCAAGAGCGCACGCCTAGCAGTTGCAGAGCCCCACTGCCGGTACCACACCTACAACAGCATGCCGGCAATCGAAGCCGACATCAGGTTCGCCATGGTTCCGGCGAGCATGGCGCGAATGCCAAGTTTCGCCAGTTCTCCTCGTTTATTTGGAGCAAGCGCGCCGATGCCACCAAGTTGAATTCCAATCGAGCTGAGATTGGCAAAACCGCAGAGCGCAAAGGTCGCGATCGTAAATGAGCGCGGGTCGAGCACGGCTTTCTGCGGTCCGAGCATGGAGAATGCGACGAGTTCGTTCAATACCATGCGCGTCCCGAGGAGATTGCCGATGGCTCGACAATCATGCCATGGAATTCCGATGACCCACGCGATGGGGGCAAACAATGTGCCGAAAATCTGCTGCAGACTGGAAGGAAACCACATTATTCCGAGTCGGTTGTGAACTCCGCCCAGAATGCCGTTGGCAAGGGCGATCAGCGCGAGAAATGCGATTAGCATGGCGGCAATGTTGATCGCGAGGCCTAGCCCGTCGGTGGTGCCGCGGGCAATCGCGCCCAGCAAGTTCTCGCTCTTCTCCGCACCCACTTCTTCTTCGCTCATCACGACACGACCGGCGGTCTTCGGAACCTCCGTCTCCGGCACGAGCATTTTTGACATCAGGATGGTGCCGGGGGCGGTCATGATGACCGCGCTCAACAGATGTTTGGGCTCAATGCCGAAGGCGATATAGGCGGCCATGATGCCGCCGGAGACATGGGCCATGCCGCTGGTCATCACAGTCATCAGTTCGGAGCGAGTGAGTTCCGGAAGAAACGGCCGGATGGTGAGCGGCGCTTCGGTCTGGCCCATGAAGATGCTGGCGGCGACGTTCAACGACTCGGCGCCGCTGGCGCCCATAAATTTGGTCATCACCTTCGCCGCGAGCTTGATGATGAATTGCATGATCCCGTAGTGATAGAGCACGGCGAAAAACGCGGCGATAAAAATGATGGTCGGTAGCACCTGAAATGCGAAGAAGAACCCCATCGACGAGCCCTGCGCGCCGAGCGCACCGAAGACGAACTTCGACCCTTCGAACGAATAGCTCAGCAGGCGATTGACGCCATCTCCGGCTTTCTGAAAGAGTATTCGTCCAATCTCAGTTTTCAAAACGAAGATGGCGAACACAACTTGCAGGCCCAGGCCCCAGACAACCGTTTTTTTGTTGATAGCGCGGCGGTTGGTGGAGAAGGCGTAGGCGAGGCCCAGCATGGTCAGCAAACCGAGAATGCCAGTAAAACGTCCCATCTTTATCCCCTTTATAAATCAGTGTTCCCCTTTATAAATCACGCGATGAACCAAAGATTGTTTGTGCGCTGGTGAAGCGGCTGCAATCTGATAGCTCTCTTCCAGCAATGTTTTTGCGCGCGCGGCCTGCGCGTCGGAGTGGGAATGTATCGTGCAGAGCGCCTCGCCGACAGAAACCTTGTCGCCGATTTTCTTGTGAACGACGATGCCTACGGCGGGATCGACGGAATCTTCTTTGCGCTCTCGGCCTCCGCCGAGGATGACGCAGGCGGTGCCGACATGTTCGCAGGCGATCGCCGTCACGTATCCAGACTGCCGACTCGGCACATTCACGCGGTGATCAGTGCCCGGGAGTCGCGTCGGATCGTCGATCGTGCTGATGTCGCCTCCCTGTAACTCAACCATTTGGCGGAATTTCTCGAAAGCCTGGCCGGAGGCGATGATTTGCTCGGAGAGCTGCTTCCCATGCACCACGGTCTTGGACGCTCCGCCGAGGTAGAACATCCAGGCGGATAGCTCAAGGCAGAGATCGCGCAGGTCTGCCGGTCCGCCTCCGTGTAATACCTCGATACACTCCTGCACCTCGAGCGCGTTACCAACCATGCGGCCAAGGGGTTGGTTCATGTCAGTGATGAGCGCGACCATTTGCTTCCCCATTCGTTCGCCGGTTTCGACCATGAGTTCGGCGAGGAAGACGGCGTCTTCCTCCTTTTTCATAAAAGCCCCGGAGCCGGTTTTCACGTCGAGCACGAGCGCGTCGGTGCCTTCGGCCAGTTTTTTGCTCATGATGGAGGCGCAGATGAGATACGGACTCTCGACCGTGCCGGTAACATCGCGCAACGCGTAGAGCTTACGGTCGGCCGGAGCGATTTCTTCAGTCTGGCCAATCATGGAACATCCGCAGGCTTTAAGAACACGATGGAATTCGGATACCGTCAGATCTACTCGCAATCCGGGGATGGATTCGAGTTTATCGAGCGTGCCTCCAGTGTGGCCCAATCCGCGGCCGCTAATCATGGGCACGAATAGGCCTCCAGCAGCGACCAGCGGCGCAAGCACGAGCGAAGTCTTGTCGCCGACGCCGCCGGTGGAGTGCTTGTCCACTTTTTTCGCGGCAAGAAAGCCGAGGTCGAGGACTTCGCCGGAATGCAGCATGGCGTGGGTGAGGGCAGCGGTTTCCTCGCGCGTCATCCCGCGCAGCACCACTGCCATGAGCCAGGCTGCCATCTGGTAGTCGGGAATGCTGCCTTGGGTGCAGCCATCGACGAGGTATCCGATTTCAGCAGCGGACAATGCGCCGCCATAGCGCTTTTTGCGGATGAGATCGATGACGCGGAACGGGGATTGCGAAACGCTCGGCTGGCTCACTTGAGGCGAAAACCCTCCGGCAAAAGATCGGCGATAAGGCTTTGCTTCGGTCCTTTTTCGCCCTGGTAGAAGATGATGGCGCGCGGCCCGAATTCATAGATGACCTGGCGGCAGGCACCGCAGGGCGAGCATGGAACTCCGTGATCGTTTTCGTTGCCGACCCCGGCGCCGACGACGGCAACGGCGCGAATCTCAAGATCTGGACCATCTTTAGCGATAGCGGAAAAGATCGCGGTACGCTCGGCGCAGTTGGTCATTCCGTAGGAAGAGTTCTCGACGTTGCATCCCACGAAGACTTGGCCTTTGGAGGTGAGAATGGCTGCGCCCACTCTGAAGTTGGAAAAGGGGGCGTACGCATTCTTCATTACTTTGCGCGCTGAGCGAAGCAGGCGTTTGCGCATGGCGGCCGGCACTTTCGTTGTCTGCATACCCAAACCGATTTCGCTGAAGATCGAGTGGCGGCAATTGTAACGCCTCGCCGCCTTCGGCAGTAGAGATTTTCGCGGACGTCAGTACATGATTGATTGTCAGCGATTGATTGTCGACGATTGACGCCTATTGGGTTTTATCGAAAACGTGGGCCAGTCGCTCGGCTTCCTGCTGCTCGGCAGTTGCTTGCGTGGGACGACCGGTGAGCTTGTAGATGTCGGCGAGACCGCGGTGAGGCGCTGGCTCCTGCGGCTTTAGTTTTACCGCCTCATGAAAATAACGGAGAGCATCGGGATATTGACGCGCGCTCTGGGCTGTACGCGCGAGCGAGAAGGTCGTGAGATAGAGCAAATCGGCGGTCGCGGAATCCTGCGCATTGAGTTCGTGCGCGTGCTGGAGCGCCTGATATGCCGGAATATCCTCGCCGAGCTTTGACAGCACAGCGCCATAGAGAGCAACAAGCTGAAATATGTCGGGCCAGTGCGTGACCGCCTTGCTCAGGGGCGTGCGGGCCCTTTCAAATTGATTGAGCTGGTAGTAAGCGAGCGCGAGGTTGTATTGCATCTGGGGCGATTGCGGCGCCAGTTCGGCTGCGCGGCGCAAAGGTTTCAGGGCGGCTTCAGCGTCTCCGTGCTGGCCGTAGATAGTACCGAGTTCCGTCAGTTTTTCGGCGTCGTCCGGATCATAGAGTTGTTCGCAAACTGCGTGGGCTTCCTCGCGGGGAGCGTGGTCAAGTTCTTGCGCGCACTCGAGCCGCAGCTGACTTTCGCTGGAATCGCGCTGGCGTTGTGCTCCCGATAGGGCAATCGCATCTTTTGCTTCCTGCTCCCGCCCTTGCTTGCGATAGACCAGGCCGAGCTGATATTGGACACGGGCATCGTGCGGGATCGACTGCGCTGCCTGCTTCAGCCACTTTTCGGCGGCTGCCAGATCGCCCTGCTTGAAGTATGCGAAACCAAGATAATACGCGGTGTCGGGAAACGGCGGCTTGGCCATCGCCTGATTTAAATTCCGGATCGCACTTTCGTAGCGCAGTTCGTCCAAATCAATACGGCCCAGATAATACGAAATGTTGCGAAGATCGCCGGTTTCGCGGCGGACGGTTTCAAACTCCCGGCGAGCTTCCTCGGGCTTCTTCATCTCAAAGAGCGCGACCGCCAAAGGAAAACGCGCCCTAAGGGTTAGCTTAGGATCAAGCTTGAGCGCGGCTCGAAATTCGGCGGCGGCCACTTCGTATTTATCATCTTTCAGGGCGTCGTAGCCGCGGCCGAGGTGAGCGTCCGGCGAGTCCGCCGATGGGGATTGTGCCGCAGGGACTACTTGAGATGTCGCGCTCGGGACGCCAAGGGTGACGAGCATGAACGCGACCATGACAGCCAGAATCCACGGCTGATGGTACCGAGTTGTGGTCAGCGTGAATAACCGAATCATTGATGGGAAATCATTATAGCGGTCGATTCTTGACGGTCATGTGCGCGAGTGTTAATTTCAGGCCACACGTGGGCATGCGGGAGACACCGTTCTGAGTCGACCAGAGAAGATGCGGAATTCGTCCGCTCCGGGCCCCGTGGATATTCGCCGGCGCGACTTTCTGATTCGATGCTGCCAGGGAGCCTCGGCGACGCTAATTCCGGCTGGTCTGCGCGGTTTGGGCTGGCCCTCGCTTTACGGTTTTGACTCTGCAAACCCAGACTTATCGGATGGTAAATTCCACCTGCATCCTCACTATCGGATGCCCAGGCCCCTCGATGCCTTACTCCTCAAAACGCAGGCCGGCCTGGACGATTTTGTCACGGAAGAATACGCGGATGAGGTCGGAGCCATCCTTGCGCAGTGGAGTTCGGACCTGCTGCAATCTTCACAGGACGTAAGAGCCATCGAGAGAGTTCTCTTACCGAATTTCTCGGGATCTTCTCTGCGACCCGCTGAATCCCGAGTGGTACGCCCGGGCCCGACAATAGAAGTTCGCCGCAATACATTCCAGCGCGAGCCTGCAATAGCGCGAGATCCGTTTCTGCAGGAACTTCGTTCTACCATGAGCCGTTTTTCAAAGATTCTTACGGCTGAGTTTCAGGTGACGAGTATTGATGCTGGCCCTAAGCCGGGGATGCCTTCTCCCGGCCAGTTGCAGACTCGCATCCGTTATGAATTGGTGGCCACGGGCAACGACTTCTACCGTGAACAACGCGTGGGTCACTGGCAGATTGCGTGGGAACGATCTGCATTGGGTCAGTGCGGCGTGCGGAACTGGCAAGCGCTGGATGAAACGCAGAGCCGGTCTGTCAGCCCCAGCTATGTTGATATCGCCGCTGGGGCGCTCGGTGGTAATGCGTCCTATTCTGCGCAGCTTCTGCATGGAACGGACTACTGGCGGACAGTGCTCGACGGCGCTTGCGGCATTGATATCTACGGACATAACGGCGTTTCGATTGGCGACATCGATGGCGATGGATTTGACGATCTTTACGTGTGCCAGCCCGGCGGCCTTCCGAACCGGCTTTATCGAAATCGAGGCGACGGAACCTTCGAGGACATCACGGAAATGTCGGGCGTAGGCGTCATTGAAAACACGGCGTGCGCGCCTATCGTCGACGTCGATAATGACGGGCGGCAGGACTTGATCGTCGTGCGGGCAACCGGCCCGATGTTGTTTCTGAACGATGGCGGCGGTAGGTTTCGTCAGAAGGCGGACGCCTTTCAGTTCGCTAACCCGCCCCAAGGCACGTTTACGGGCGCGGCCGTTGCAGACTATGACCGCGACGGCTGGCTCGATATCTACTTCTGCCTGTACGTCTATTATCAGGGCACGGATCAGTACAAGTATCCGACTCCTTATTACGCCGCCGAGAACGGCCCTCCCAATTTCATGATGCGCAACAATCGTGACGGCACGTTTCGCGACGTAACCGCCGAGACCGGCCTCAACCAGAACAACACGCGCTACAGCTTCTGTTGCGGGTGGAGCGACTTCAACCGCGATGGCTGGCCCGATCTCTACGTGGTGAATGATTTCGGGCGTAAGAATCTTTACCGGAACAATGGCAACGGAACGTTTACGGATATCGCTCCGCAAGCGGGAGTTGACGATATCGGCGCGGGGATGAGCGTCTGCTGGTTTGACTGCGACAATGACGGCTCGGAAGACCTCTACGTGGCTGACATGTGGACGGCGGCCGGCGAGCGCATCTCGATGCAGGATATCTTCAAGAGGGACGCGCCCGCGGAAACGCGTGCTTTCTATCGCAAACACGCCATGGGCAATTCGCTTTTTCGAAATGTGTCTCGAAATGCCGATGCCGCTTTTGAGAACACAACGCGCGCTGCCGGCGTCGGGATCGGGCGCTGGGCGTGGTCGAGCGACGCGTGGGATTTTGATCATGATGGCTTTCCCGATCTCTACATTGCCAACGGCATGGTTAGCGGTGCCTCCCGCGAAGACCTGAACAGCTTTTTCTGGCGGCAGGTGGTCGCCAATTCGCCCGACGAGGCCAAGCCCTCTCACGACTACGAACAAGGCTGGAGCGCGATCAACGAACTGATCCGAGCGGATGGCACGTGGAGCGGATACGAGCGCAATATTTTCTACGCCAACAACGGTGATGGAACGTTATCCGATATTTCGGGAGTGGTGGGGCTGGACTTTCTCGAAGATGGGAGAGCTTTCGCGCTCGCGGATTTCGATCATGATGGCCGTCAGGAAGTATTTCTGAAGAATCGCAACGGTCCGCAGTTGCGCATTTTGAAGAATGTCATGGAGGACCTGTCTCCGTCGATCGCCTTCCGTCTGCGCGGCACGAAAAGCAATCGTGACGCCATTGGCGCGGTAGTGACGGTGGAAACTGAACGCGGCCGCCAAACGCGCTCGCTGCAAGCTGGATCGGGGTTTCTCTCGCAGCACAGCAAAGACGTTTTCTTTGGCCTGGGAGCGGCGAAGAGCCCCGTGCAAGCGTCGATTCGCTGGCCGAGCGGGCTGGTGCAGGAACTCCACGATTTGCCGATCAACCACCGGGTGTGGATTGGAGAAGGCTCCGAATCATCTCGAATAGAGCCCTTCAAAACGCCAGCCGTGCGAGGCCAGTCGGCTGACGCTGATGCAGTCGGCGCGAATCCACAGCAAATCGAAACCAGGCCCACCACGGCTGAGACTTGGTTGCTGGCGCCGGTCGAGGCACCCGATTTTTCTCTTCCCTATTTCGCTGGGCAGTTGCGAACGCTTTCTTCGCTGCGCGGAAAGCCGGTGCTTCTGAACCTTTGGGCCGCTGCAGCAGAACAGTGCAAGAAAGATTGGATCGCTTTCAATCAGCGTCATGCGGCTTGGGCGGCTCAGGGCCTGCAACTGCTTGCGGTGAATCTGGACAGCCCCGCGGATGAAGGAAACGTCCGCACACTGTTGCGAGAGCAGAATCTTTCGTTTCCGATCCTGCGCGGATCCGAAGACGTGGCCGCCATCTACAACATTGTTTATCGTTACCTGTTTGACCGGCATCGCGATCTCGCGCTTCCAACATCATTCCTGATCGACGCCAAGGGAGAAATCGTTAAGGCTTATCAGGGGCCAGTGAACACGGAGCACGTTGAACGGGACTTCCAGCACATTCCTCAGACCATCGCGGAAAGAGTAGCCCGAGCACTTCCCTTTCCCGGCGTAACGGATGCGATTGACTTTGGCCGCAACTATCTCTCCTACGGTTCGGTGTTTTTTCAGCGTGGCTATATGGATCAGGCCGCAGCTTCATTTCAGATTGCCCTGCGCGACGACCCCACCAGCGCCGAGGCTCTCTACGGCATTGGAAGCGTGTTTCTGGACCAGCAGAAAACGGCGGAAGCCCGGGAGAGTTTTGAACGCGCGCTCAAACTTCGCGCGGGCTATCCCGATACTTTGGCAAATTCCTGGAACAACCTCGGCTTGCTGGCGGCGCGCGAAGGCCGCACGGGCGAAGCGGTCGCCTACTTCCAAGAGGCCCTTAAACTGAGTCCCGATCATCTGATTGCGCTCGACAACCTGGGCAGCGCCTATCGCCAGCAGAAGCGCTGGGACGATGCTCGCAAGACTTACGAACGAGCCCTGGAAGTCAGCTCCAACGATGCGGAGGCGAACTACGGTTTGGGAATGGTGTTCGCGCAAAATGACGACACTGCGCGGGCGTTCGACTCTCTGCAGAAGGCATTGAAATTGCGTCCGGTCTACCCTGAGGCGCTGAACAACCTGGGGATTCTTTACCTGCGCACGCAGCGGCAAGATGAGGCCGTGGCAAGTTTTGAGCAATGCATCCGCGTAGCGCCTGCTTTCGATCAGGCATACTTGAACCTGGCCCGGGTCTATGCCATCGTCGGCACGCCTGACAAAGCTCGGGACGTGCTGTTCGAACTGCTCAAGCAGCATCCGGGACACGAGCAGGCGCAAAAGATGCTGGATCAGTTGGGGCGCTAGTGCCGTTGGAAAGCGAGGGATGACAATTCATGTTGGGGGAGCGCGCGTATCAGGGCGCCGCCGTCGCTAAGGCGCCGACGGCTTGCCCGGCTGCGGCGTCGGTGCGGTCAATAGCTCCACAAACGAGTTGTAGAACCTGTCCGTATCCAGGTCGAACTGCACCTCCACCGACGGTACATCGCGATTGGGCTTATCCAAATCTGTCCAAGTGAGGGTGTCTCCGTAGCCCGGGCCGCGATCCAGATTCACATCCATGTAGCGGTTTTCTTTTTTCGTAATCAGCGACGGGTCAAGCCAGGCGGCCGAGGTAAGTTCGTCCCATAAATAGTTATAGGATCCGTGCAGGCGCGCGTAGGTGCCGATATATCGTGCGGATGGCATCTTGCCGGCCTTAATCTTGTCGATCAGGTCATTGGTCATTCTTGTTTTCACGGAAATATCTACCGGGGTGCAGATCATCTTTTTCCATCCAGCCCGCAGCACGATGTGAGCCGCCTCCGGATCGAACCAGAGATTGAATTCGTGGCGGGGGTTGTTTGCGAATTCGGGATCAGCGGTCTGCGGATTCAGACTGGCCCCCATAAACACCAACTCCTTGGCCAGACTCGCAAACTCCGGGTCGATCGAGACCGCAAGTGCCAGGTTGGTCATGGGTCCGCCTTCATAGATCGTGACTTCGTGCGGATACTTATGGACCATGCGCACCAGAAAGTGGGCAGCGTCTTCGTTCGCGGCCTTCGTGGAGGGCATACCTTCCGGCATCGCTCCCAGTTCGCGAGGCGCGTGATAGTACTTCGGAGTCCACGCCCCCAGCCAGGCCACGAAGCCATACCGCTGCTCCCACTGCTCCGTCTCTTCTTTTGTTCTGACCAGCGGATACTCGGCTCCGGGCACGACCGGAATGTCGGTGCGCCCGATGAGTTCGAGCATGCGCAGAGTGTGCGCGACTTCTTCGGTGAGCCACGCGTCGCCCGTCACCACGGTGATGCCTAAGACTTCCGTCGTCGGAGACTGGATCAGCAGCAGTATCGCCTGCTGGTCAGTGCCGGCCGGGCCGGCGGCGTCCTGATCGATGACGATCTTGCGCTTGTCATATTGGGACACTTGGCTTTCGGACACAAGACAGGCCATTAAAATCACAGTTGCGACCGCGATAAACCGCCGGATTCGGCCCAGCTTCATTGGTCCACCTCAGAATTTTGGAAGGCGTGTCATTGTAAAGCCTATGCACGAGCTTCGCCAATTTCTTAGTGGCGAGGCATGAGATAGAATTGCGGGCAACGATTACGGATGATTCCATAATATTCTTGGAGCGCCACTTTCTCCCAGGAGCTGATCCGCGTGACCTCTCGCAACTTCGGAAAGTCCGGAATCTGTGTCACTGTCCGCGCTTTGGCACTGATGTTGGCTCTCGCTCCGTCTTGGGCGCAATCTCCGGAGCAAGTCGGCAGCGTCACCCTGGAAGGGCACGTCCGTGATGCCGGTGGCAGGCCGGTGGCGAACGCGACCGTCTTCTTACAACCCGCGACTGGAATGCAGGTAGCCGCTTCGATCCAAATCACACACACGGATGCGGAAGGACAGTATCTCTTTGCGGCGCTTCGCGAAGGCACTTACACTCTGCGCGCAGAAATGAATGGATATGGCCAGGCAACCTTCGGTCCCGTGGTCCTCGCAAAGAAGGAAACGAGAACAATCGATCTCACGCTCAGCCTTCCTAAGACATCTGAAAAGCCTGGCACACAAGCACCCTTTTTTGACGAACCACAATTCACCGTGGCGGGCGTGACTCAAGCGACGAATTCTGGTGGACACGGTTCCGATACAGTGCTGCGCACCACGGAGGCGCTCGCCAAGGCCACCCTTTCGCTGAGCAAGGAGCCGGATGGGAGTGCGAATGCGGCGAAATCCGACGCGACGGAAAGTTCGTTGCGCAACGCGGTGGCACGCGAACCCAAGAGCTTTGAGGCGAATCGGCAGCTTGGAAAGTTGCTTGCGGATAACGGTAACGCTAAACAAGCCCTTCCCTACCTGGAACAGGCTTCCAGGCTCAACCCGCGAGATCCCGAAGTTCATCACCTGCTGGGCAACGTCGACGAAAAGCTGGGCAATCCGCTGGAGGCGGTTCGCGAGTACCAGCGTGCGGCGGAACTTGATCCGAGCGAACCGGACCTGTTCGACTGGGGAACCGAACTTCTGACGCACCGCGCGCTCGAACCTGCAACCGAGGTTTTCACAAAAGGCAATCGCCTGTTTCCAAAATCCGTGCGGATGCTGGTCGCGCTCGGCGTTGCCTGGTACGCTCGCGGCGCCTACGATCAAGCGGCGCAGTGTCTGGTAAACGCGTCCGATCTCGCTCCCGACAATCCGACTTCGTATCTGTTTCTAGGGAGAATGCAAAGTGTGGAGACCGCTCCATCAGAAGGATCAGTGGAAAGGCTGGCGCGATTCGCGCAGCTGCAGCCGGACAACGCGCTCGCAAACTACTATTATGCCGTCAGTCTTTGGAAACAATCGGTGGCTTCGACGGACACTGCGCGTGACGCCGAGCGTTCAGCGCGCGTAGAGTCTCTGCTGCAGAAGGCGGTGCATCTCGATCCGAAGTTTGCTGCCGCGTATCTGCGACTGGGGATTCTCTATTCGCAGCGCGCGGATTTCTTGCAGGCAATTTCCGCGTATCAAAAGGCGATCGAAGTCAGTCTGGAAGAAGTTAGTCCGGAACTCGATGAGACACTCGTGGAGGCGCACTATCGACTGGCTCAAGCTTACCTGCGAACGGGCGAAAAGGCGCGGGCTCAAGAAGAACTTCAACTCCACGATCAATTATCCAAGAAAACAAAAGATGATACCGAACGTGCCCGGCGCGAGATTCAGGAGTTCTTGATTTCGCTGCGGGACAAGGACTCCGCATCGCAATGACGAGGGAGGTCAAGGGCAGACTGACCGGCGGCTCTGATCCAGCTTGCTCAGTCTGCCCGAAGTTCATACGCCGCCAACTCAGCGCGCCCTAGAAGGTGAGCTTCAGGGCAAACTGAAGCAGGCGCTGGTTGTTCACCGTCCCAGTAATTTTCGCAAAACTTGAAGGTGCATTTATGTCTTGCATCGTTGTTAAGGGGCTGCCTGGCAAGAAGAACTGCGGGTGGTTGAAAAGGTTGAAGAACTCAGACCGGAAGTTCAGTCCCACTCGTTCGGTCACGCGGAATTGCTTGATCAACGAGAAATCGGTGTTCACAAAATCCGGGCCAGTGACGGGCGCGCGATTTGCATCGCCGAGTTCACCGGCGGGCGCAGGCGCGAAAGCGCAAGGATTGAACCAGAACTGTATCGTGTGCACTTGCGCGGGACAGCCAGGACCGCCCCCGCCCCTGTTCGGATCTCCCACTTCGTTGGGCCGGTTCAAGCTGGCGCCGTTCCACTGAAAAAGAACATCTGAGCCAGCGAAGGCGCCATTGTTGCTGTTGACCAGGAACAGCGGAAATCCGGAAGTGATCTTTTCGATCACCGTGGCTTGCCAGTTTCCGAAGGCAGCATTAACGGGCCCGCTCCAGCCGCCCCCGAGCGCCTTACCCTTTCCGAAAGGCAAATCATAAATCACGCTGGCGGTTAACGAATTGTCGAGATTGATTTGGGAGCGGGCCCAATCCAATTTCGATGAACCGGGCAAAGGCCAGTACATCGCTCCGGGGGTGGTGCCCAGGTTGTCGGCCATACCCGAGTCGTAAGTGTGGGAATACGTATAGCCCACGAGCGCGTAGAGTCCGTGCCGGGCGCTTTTGGTTTCGGCTTTGAGCTGGAACGAGTTATAAGTTGCATTACCCGTATCAGTGAAGTTATCCACAAGGATAAACTGGTTATTGTCAACGGGAGCAGGGAAAGCCGCTCCTCCCGGGCCGCAGCCGAGAGTGTATCCCTGCACGACTCCTCCGCACGCACCGGGAGAAGCTAGGTTCATGTCCAAACCGCTGGTTAAAATGTGATGGCTGCGAGATCCGGCGTAGCCAGCCGTGAGCACAACCTGGCCGGGCAGTTGTTGCTCAACGTTGAGGTTAAACTGCTGCACCATACCCTGCTTAAAATTCTGGTCCTGGTATAAACGTGTCCCCTGGAAGGTATCCGGGTCGAGAGGCGGAGTGAGGAATGGCTTGAAGGCTGCTGCCATTCCGCAACCGTAACCACCGCAAGCTGCCGACACGGTTCCAAGATCTTGTAACGGAGCGGCACCGAGGGGAAAATTATCCGATTCGCCAAGGTATGGCGGGTTCAACCAAAGTCCCTGGTCACCCTGGCTCCAGGCAGAGTCATGGTATATGGCGTACCCTGCCCGCAGCGCGGTCTTCTGGCTCCCGAGCACTTTCCAAGACAGTCCGATTCTTGGCTCTAAAGCGGTCTTGTCGAATTGAACGCCCGCTGCGTTGTCCGAGTGCACACATGACATGCAGCCCGCCACCACTGGTCCGGCAATGAAATACTGCTGGGTAGGCAAGTTGTAATCTGCCATGCGATTGTGCGCTTCCGTGACCGGCGTCACCAGCGCCCAAGCGAGTCCGAGGTTCAGCGTCAGGTTTGGCGTTACCCGCCAATTGTCCTGCACATACGGACGGAACATTTTAAAACGCCGGCCGCTGGTGGCGCCTTCAAAAGTCTGATCGTGGACGGCCCCGCCAAATTGGGTAAGCAGGAGGTCTGCCTCGGCATCCCCGGTATACGTGCCGGTAGCTGTCCCGGCATCCCCCATAAGGAAGAAGCCATCCTGGAATGCGTTAGACCGCACATTGAGCTGGTTCGCACGAAATCCAATCCCGACCCGGATGTCGTGTTTGCCGCGAATCATATCGAAAGAATCGGATACGGTGAAAACGTTGGTGCCACCCTGGGACGGGGCATACCCACGGTCTCCAAGCGACCAGTAGCCGGTTAAGAACTGAGTCGAACTCAGCCCGCAGCTCATACAGTCCTTGGTCGACTGGTTCACGACGCCGGGGGGTTGAGCCCCGCAAAGGCTGTTCAGATCGGCGCCCAGAATCCCCAGCTTCTGAGCTTCGCAGCTGTCGTTGCCGTAGGACAAAATAATATTGAAAATGCGGCTGAAGCCAGCCGTGAACTGGTTGATGTTGTGATCGGAGAAAATATGGGTTTCCGAAATTGCGGCGTTGCGTCCGTGGTTGGTAATGTTCTGCGTGCTCGCAAAGGCGTTCGCCTCGGCGTAACCTGGCGAACCGCCCGGGACAAAGGACGTTGCTTGATCATAGCTGAAGCGTGCGAAGACGGAGTCTTTGCTGGAGAAATTGTGGTCCAGACGGATGTCGAACTCGCCTTCGTTGAGCCTCCTCACAGGGACGTTGGTGTAGTTGAAACCCAGACCGGGATTACTCGCGTTGCTTTGAGGATAGAGGTTAATCAGATTCTGACCGACCGACTGGATCAGAGGGTATGGGCCGTTACCCGGAATCTTGTTGCAGGAAGTCCCACCTGTCTGGATACCGGTACTACTTGCGGGAATGGTGTTTCCCAAGCTATCGCATTCGAACGGTGTACCCGAATACGGATTGACGAGGTCGATGAAACCGTCTGTATTGGCAGTGCCATTGAAAAGGCCGGGACGAGGCACGCCATACGGATCATTAGTGAAGTCGCCGCCCATCATCGCCGGCGTCGGGATCAGGCCCGTGAAAGGAAAACCACGCCTCTGCCTCTTGGCTTGGTAGTCGGCGAAGAAGAAGGTCTTGTCCTTCTGGATCGGCCCACCCAAGGCGAAGCCAAACTGGTTCAGATTGAATTTGTCCTTTGTCGAAGCGAAATAGCTCGTCGCGTCGAGATCGGTATTGCGGAAGAACTCGAACAGCGAGCCGTGAAACTGGTTCGACCCTGACTTGGTTGTCACTAACACGGTTGGACCCGCGCGTGTACCGTACTCGGCAGAGTAGTTATACGTTAGGACTTTGAATTCCTGGATAGCGTCGATCGAGGGGAGAATTGCTATACCGCCGGCCGATAGTTCGTTATTGTCAACACCATCGAACATCCAATCAGTACTCTGGGCCCGTGAACCGCCAACCGAAAGCGAATAAGTTCCGCGCGCCGACACTTCGCTGCTGGGGCCGCCGTTGAAAAAGCTGTTCGGGTTGCTTTCCTGGGTTACGCCTGGCGTCAGTGTGGCCAGTTGGACGAAGTCGCGCCCATTCAAAGGAAGGTCTGCAACCTCCTCGGACGTGATCACCTGGCCGAGAGTTGGGTTCGTTGTTTCCACGGCGACTTCTTCCGCGCTGACTTCCACAGTCTGGCTGACTGCGGCGGGGTTGAGCGTGAAATCGATTTCACGTTGTTCGTCGACTTGCAGGCGAATGTCTTTCTGCTGGGTGGTCTGGAAACCCTGCGACTCCACTCGGACGGTGTAGAACGCTACTGGCAGGAAGGGCGCAAGGTAGTGACCCGATCCATCGGTCTTCACTTCGCGAGTGAGACCGGTGCCCTGCGAGGTGATTTTCACCGACGCGCCGGCGATGACGGACCCGGTTTTGTCGGCAACGGTTCCGGAAAGGCTGCCGTTCGCCTGGCTGTACAGAAGTGGACAGAGGGAAAACACGGAACACAGAACCGCTACGAGCAGCGCTTTTCTTGTCAGCATCAGTTATCCACCTTAGTGACCACTCACCCCGAGTGGCGATTCCCGCCCGACTCCGTCGCGGCTGGAACCTCGCCGCTGACCCCATCGAGCGACCCCTTTTGATGATCGGGTCATATAAATAGATTAGAAATGTAAAGTCAAGAGTTTTGTGACGGTTCCGCGAATGTTCGGCGGCGAGGCTGGAAATTCGCTTTCCCATAATGCCTATGTTTTCGCGGATTTTTACGATGCGGTTGCCGGCGACGTTTTCGAAGCGCTGCACCAGACGCATCGGCCTTGGTAGCCTTGCCCAACCCAAAGTGCAGGCGGAAGTCGCTTTGCGAGATGTAGCCGCCGCCGCTGCGAACCTCCTGTGTCTACCGGTGATCGCCCACACGGAGCGTGACTCGCGCGCCGATAGCGTCGCGATTGGACTTCGTTCCTTCCAATTTCAGTAGAATCCAGTTTCCGCGCTCGCCGAGATTCTTCAGCAGACTGGGGCGATCATGACTCTTGTTCACGAGAATCTCGACCGCTCCGTCGTTGTCGAAATCGGCGGCGGCTACGCCGTGGCTGTTGAACGGAGTGGTGATGCCTGGGCCGGAATCGAGTGAGATGTCGCGAAACCTGCCGTTGTGCTCGTTCCAGTAGAGAAGTCCCAGAGAGAATCTTCGTTAGGGAGAATCTTACAACCCGTGGTCGGCTCTGGGCGCGACCTTAGCCATTTGCCCTGGCCACCAGCAAGATTCCCAGACAGTAGAAGACGAACATCAGGGCCAGGTACATTTTGGCTTTGCCGGGCGCGCCTTCAAATTCCTTCCAGGCAAGAACGCCCCAAAGAGCGGCGACCATGGGCGCGGATTGTCCGATGGCATAGGAAATCGCCACGCCGGTGAAGCTGGCCGCGACGAGATTAAACACCATGCCAATGCCCCAGATGAAACCGCCGAGCAGTCCGAGAACGTGGCCGGAGACGGGCGCGCTGAAGAAGCCGCTGAACTTGACGGGCCCTCCGACGAGGGGGTGGTTCATAAAATAGACGTTCCACACGAGACAGGACAGCAGGGCACCGAGGGTAAGGAAGATAGCGGCAGCGTAAGGGCCGAGGGTGCCGTGCACAATGCCGTTAACTTCGTGAGGCATCGCTCGCGTCATAAAGGGAGCCCAAAGACCCATCAGGACGCCGGATACGATGCAGATGATGATGCTCTTCTTCGAGGTCGAGCTTGAAGTCGAGTTCGAAATCGAGCGCCTGGCGGCGGCCAGGCTGCTATAGGCCCTGCCGTCCAAGATCACAGCGATGACGGCGCAAAGCACACCCGCTGCCAGCAGCCCTGCGCTGCCTTTGGGGTGCTGTGCATAGCTTGTAATGACGCCCACCACCAGCGCGATCCCGATCGACACTGGAAACGCAATCGCAAGACCAGCCATATCGATGGCCGCGACCAGCAATAAGTTCGCCAGATTGAAGATGGCGCCTCCGACCATGGCAAGAATGACGTCGTTCGTGCTGGCGGCATGGACGTTGCGGATCAAACTGGAGGCGTTGGGACCTGTGCTGCCCATGGTGTATCCAAGGATTAGCGAGATCAGGAAGATGCCGACGGCGTAGTCCCAGTAAAACAATTCGAAGCGATAATTCCTGACGCCCTTGTAGGTGTTGGCCCAGGAGCCCCAGCAAATAGCACTCGTGATCATCATGAACAGTGCAATACCCAGACTGTGGGGTGTAAACATCGTCTCTCCCTAGGAAAGAATAGCGAGGTGAGAATCGCGCCGTAGCGTAGCCGTGCAGAGTTCCCAGTGTCAAGACGAAAGCGGGAATTCATCTTTGGCCACATCTGCCGTACAATCGAACAGCGAAAGACGGTTGCACAGAGTACTTGATGCCGGTCGATCACAACGAGTTTCGGAGCGTCGCACATCACGAGGCGCAGGGCGATGCGATCGCCATTCTCTCCGGGCGGCCTCTGCTGACGAATACCGGCATTCCTCTCAACCTCGACTGGGTCCGGGAAGTGCGGATCAACACCAGCGCGGTCGAACGCCGCGTTCAATCCCAAGTCGCGCGACGAACGGTGAAAAAGGAATGGCAGGCGGCGTGGCTTCTGCGGGCGATCACCTGCATGGATCTGACCACTCTTTCTGGCGATGACACCGACGAGCGCGTCCGCCGTTTGTGCGCCAAGGGCCGGCACCCCATCCAGTCGCAATTGGAACAGAAGCTTGGGATCGAGCAGTTGCAAATCAAGGTCGCCGCCATTTGCGTGTACCACACATTTGTCGAAACGGCTCTGCACGCGCTCGAAGGCAGCGGAGTGCATGTCGCGGCCGTGTCCACCGGTTTCCCCGCCGGCCTATCGCCGCTGGCGGAGCGGGTGGCGGAGATTCGCCGATCGGTGGAGGCGGGTGCGCATGAGATCGACGTCGTCATAACCCGGGCGCATGTTTTCGGCGGTCGCTGGCAAGCGCTCTACGATGAGGTGGCAGCGTTCAAGCAAGCCTGCGGATCGGCGCACATGAAGGTGATCCTGGGAACGGGCGACCTGCTGACGTTGCGCAACGTGGCGCGCGCGAGCGTCGTGGCCATGATGGCAGGCGCTGACTTCATCAAGACTTCGACAGGTAAAGAGCCAACCAACGCGACTTTGCCGGTCGGACTCGTGATGACTCGCGCCATCCGCGAATACGCGCAGCAAACCGGAATGGCGGTGGGATTCAAGCCAGCCGGTGGCATCCGCACGGCGAAGCAGTCGATCGAGTGGCTGGCGATGATCAAAGAGGAGCTGGGCCCGTCGTGGCTGCGCGCGGAGATGTTCCGCCTCGGAGCCAGCGGCTTGCTGGGCGACATCGAGCGGCAACTGGAGCATCATGCCGCCGGACGCTACTCAGCCGACTATCGGCACCCGATTGCGTGAGTCCGAACGGACATTCCGAACCGTTCGACAGCCGCGATTGCCGCTGAAGAATTGGCGAAAAGTGACTTCGAGATAGGGGAAAGGCAATGGCTCGACTGCTGGTGATCTACAAGACTCCGAAGGATGCAGCCGCTTTTGATAAACATTACTTCGGCACGCACGTTCCACTCGCCAAGAAAATCCCCGGTCTTCGGAAGTACGAGGTCAGCCAAGGCCCTGTTGCGACACCGGCCGGGCCGTCCGGCTTTCATCTGGTCGCGACGTTGCACTTCGACGATATGACGGCAATCCAAAAGGCCTTCGCGAGCGCGGAGGGGCAAGAGGCAGCGGCAGACGCGCAGACCTTAGGAATTGCGTACATGCTTTTGTTCGACAATCACGAGGTTTGACCCGAAACAGCACCACCGGCTTTTTCAACTGAATAAGAAGAAAGAACGAGCAAACGCCATGAGCATTGCCGAAAAGTTTGTGAGCATGGAATACGGCCCCGCTCCAGAAGATTCGAAAGAAGCTTTGGCCTGGCTGGAGCGCCACGGTTACCGCTTCCAACATTTCATCGGCAGCGGATGGCAGACGCCCGCGGCGGGAGAGTACTTCGACACCGTCGATCCTTCGAACGGGGAGAAACTCGCGTCGGTTGCGCAAGGCTCGGCGGCGGACGTCGACGCCGCGGTCAAAGCCGCGCGGGCGGCATCTTCTGGATGGCTCGCGCTCACTCCGCATGCGCGCGCGCGCTACCTGTATGCCATCGCGCGGCTGGTGCAGAAGCACTCGCGGCTGCTGGCGGTTCTCGAGACGATGGACAACGGCAAGCCCATCCGCGAGAGTCGCGACATTGACATTCCGCTGGTCGCGCGACATTTCTATCACCATGCGGGGTGGGCGCAACTTCTGGAGCAGGAGTTCCCCGAGTACGTAGCCTGCGGGGTCGTCGGTCAGATTATTCCCTGGAATTTTCCGCTGCTGATGCTGGCGTGGAAGATTGCGCCGGCTCTGGCGACAGGAAACACCGTGGTTTTGAAACCGGCGGAATTTACGCCGCTGACCGCGCTGGCCTTCGCCGGGATCTGCCAGGAAGCTGGCTTGCCCGCCGGTGTTGTGAACATCGTCACCGGCGACGGGTCAACCGGCGAGGCACTGGTCAAGCATCCGGACGTGGACAAGATCGCATTTACGGGATCGACCGAAGTCGGACGCGCGATTCGCGCCGCCACGGCGACGAGCCATAAACGCCTTTCGCTCGAGCTCGGCGGAAAATCTCCATTCATCGTCTTTGAAGACGCCGACCTCGACAGCACAGTGGAAGGCCTGGTGGATGGAATCTGGTTCAACCAGGGACAGGTATGTTGCGCAGGCTCGCGCCTGCTGATGCAGGAGAGCATTGCCGAAACACTGATCGCCAAAATCCAAGATCGAATGAGCACCCTGCGCATCGGCGCACCACTCGACAAAGCAATTGACATCGGCGCCATCGTGGCGCGCGTGCAACTCGACCGCATTCGTAAGCTGGTGGACCAAGGCGTGGCGGACGGCGCGACGTGCTGGCAGCCGCAGGTTACGTTGCCGGCGCGCGGGTTTTATTATCCGCCGACGCTTCTGAGCAACGTGCATCCGACGTCGATTGTCGCGCAGCAGGAAATTTTCGGACCGGTGCTGGCAGCAATGACGTTCCGCACACCCGCGGAAGCAGTGGAACTCGCGAACAATACAGTTTATGGTTTGGCCGCGTGTGTCTGGAGCGAGAGCATCAACGTTGCCTTGCATGTCGCCGCGCAACTTAAAGCGGGAGTGGTCTGGGTAAACTGCACGAACCTGTTTGACGCTTGCTGCGGCTTTGGCGGCTACCGCGAGAGCGGCTACGGACGCGAGGGCGGACGCGAAGGCCTGCTGGAATATATGGAACCGGCATGGTTCAAAAGCGCGCCGCTGCTTGCCTCAGAGAAGACTCCCGCAGAGCAGACGATCGCTCCACCGGAGGCGGAATCCGACGAAGACTCCACCGCTTCTGGCATCAACACTCCCGCAATCGATCGAACTGTGAAGCTCTACATCGGCGGCAAGCAGGCGCGTCCGGACTCCGGCTACAGCATGGAAGTGCGCGCAGCCGATGGACGATTGCTGGGTGAAGCTCCCCTCGGCAATCGCAAAGACATTCGCAATGCAGTCGAGGCGGCGCGCAAAGCTACATCATGGGCAAAGGCTACGGCGCACAATCGTGCCCAGGTTCTTTACTACAGCGCGGAGAACCTTTTGCAGCGGAGCGAGGAAATTGCGCATCGCCTCGCCGCCGTCGTCGGCGAAAAGCAGGCTGCCGCGGAAGTGGAACTCAGCATCGAGCGCATTTTCTCCTACGCGGCGTGGGCCGACAAGTTTGACGGGGCGGTGCACAATCCTCCGTTCCGAAATGTCGCCATCGCGATGAACGAGGCGATTGGGACGGTTGGCGTCATCTGTCCGCGGGAGGCACCGCTGCTCGGTTTTCTTTCTCTGGTGATGCCCGCTCTCGCGGTTGGAAACACGATGATCGCCGTTCCCTCGGAAGCCTATCCTCTTATAACCGGAGATCTCTACCAGCTTTTCGACACCAGCGACCTACCCGGCGGTGCGTTGAATATTGTGACCGGATATACATCGCAGCTTCTGAAGACGCTCGCCGAACACGACGATGTCGATGCCATCTGGTGTTTTGGCGATGAAGCCAGCGCCGCGGCCGCCAAGGCTATGTCAGTGGGCAATCTGAAACAGGTATGGACGAGTGAAGGCCGCGCCATTGACTGGTTCAACCCGAAACTGGCCGAGGGCCGCTGGTTTCTTGAGCACGCCACGCAGGTGAAGAATATCTGGGTTCCCTACGGCGAATAACCGAGTGACAGTTCTTCCATCTCTAGAGACGGGGCTTGCCTCGTCTCACTCTGCGGCAGGAGACGCGGCAAGCCGCGGCTCTACAAGAAATCAGAAGAGCCCCGCATGAAACCTACGCGCACTCCACGAGTAAAAATCTGCTGCATTGGCAGTGTCGAAGAAGCGGCTCTGGCCATCGAGTATGGAGCATCCGCGCTGGGCCTGGTTTCAAACATGCCGAGCGGGCCGGGCGTGATCAGCGATGAACGGATCGCGGAGATTGCTGCGACCGTTCCGCCCGCCGTCGGGACGTTTTTGCTGACATCGCGGCAACGGGTCGCCGACATCATCGAGCAACAGCGCTCCTGCCGCACGAATACGATCCAGATCTGCGATCATCTCACCGTCGGCATGCATCGCGATCTGAAGGATGCTTTGCCCGGTATTTCTGTGGTGCAGGTCGTCCACGTGACCGGTCCCGAGTCCCTCGAGGAGGCCGCGCGGGTCGCGCTGCATGTGGATGCAATCCTGCTTGATTCCGGCAACCAGAGACTTGCGGTCAAAGAATTGGGCGGTACCGGCAAAACTCACGATTGGGCCCTGAGTCGGGTGATCCGGGAACGTATCGGCATCCCGTTGTTTCTTGCTGGGGGGCTCACGCCGGAGAACGTAGGCCAGGCAATTGAAGAGGTGGGTTCGTTCGCGCTCGATGTGTGTTCCGGGGTACGAACCGGTGGCAAGGTAGATGCGGCCGAGCTCGAACGGTTCTTCTCAGCGGTGCGCAGCGCGGGCGCATAAATGAAATGGCGTGGATGCTATCGGGCTACTTTAGAATTGCCATCGCCATTGCAAGGGAAGAAAGAACCAGCGTGGTCAAAGCGCCTAAAATGAGGGTACCGAGGCTCAGACATTCCATGCGGTATTGGGATATGGTTCGCATAGGGGTACGTGATCTTCACCATTTCACTTTCGCGCCTGTCGCTCTCACGTTTCCGCAGCCGTTTCAAAATGAGAAATGAGAGTCGCCCAGCAATAGCAACCGGTTCTCGCCGGTACAGTTCTAACGCGCTATGGCACAATGGGGTATCGCGTGTTGAACCACATTAAAAGTGTCCCCTTGAAACCACATTAGAAATGACCCCTTTAGAGTTCCTTCGGCGAGGAGGAACCGAGATTGGGGAGAACGGGATTGAGCAGGAAAGAGTTGAGCCGAGTGGAAGTGATGGGACGAGTCCGGGCGCGCAGCTTGCGATTGTGCGAGGCGGCGGAGATGCTGGAGTTGAGTTATCGGCAGAGCAAACGGATCTGGGCACGGTACCGGCAGGGAGGAGCGAAAGCTTTACAGCATGGGAACTGCGGTCGAGCCTCGAACCGGGCCCACACGGCGAAGTTCCGAGCGGCGGTGCTGAACCAGGTGAAAGCACGCTATGAGGATTTCGGGGCGACGCTGGCGTCCGAGCATCTAGCCAGCGATGACGGACTGGACGTGCATGCCGAGACGCTGCGGCGGTGGCTGAAAGAGGCCGGGCTGTGGCAGAGGCAACGGCGGCGGAAACCGTATCGGCAGCGGCGCGAAGCGAAGGCGCACTTTGGGGAGTTAGTGCAGTTGGACGGAAGTTTCCATGAGTGGCTGGAGGAACGCGGGCCTCGCGGCTGTCTGATGCACATGGTCGATGACGCCACGACGAAAGCGCTAGGGCGGTTCTGGGAGGAAGAAACGATCTGGGCGGCGGCGGGTGTGTTGCGCCGCTGGATCGAGCGCTACGGAGTGCCGCAAGCGTTGTATACGGACTGGAAGAACGTGTATGTGCGGCCGCCGAATGCCGCGGAGCGGATGCGCGGAGAACCAGCGGTAACACAGTTTGGGCGCATGTGCGCGAAGCTAGGCATTCGCATCATCGCCGCCAGTTCCCCGCAAGCGAAAGGGCGCGTGGAACGGGCGCATGGCACGCACCAGGATCGGCTGGTGAAGAAACTGCGGCTGGCGGGAATCGCGACCTACGACCAAGCGAATGCGTATCTGGACGAGCATTATCTCGCCGAGCACAACCGGCGTTACGCGCGACCCGCGGCCGAGACAGCCGATTATCACCGGCGACGGCCCACGGCGCGGCAACTGGACGAAGTATTCTGGCTGGAGCAAGAACGAGTGGTGAGCGAGGACTGGGTAGTACGCTACAACAACCGACTGCTGCAACTAGACCGGCAAAGTCAGCATTGGGCGCCGGCCACGAGTCGCGTGCTGGTGCGGGAAAGCGAAACTGGCGAAGTCGCCATTCATTACCGCAGTCAGCGTCTCCTATTCCGTGAACTGAAGGCGGCTTCTAAAGCGCTGAGCGAGGAAAGGGGCGCCGCCCCTTCCCCCGCGCCCCCATCCCCGACACCGCATCGAAACTTTCCTCCAGCTCCCAATCATCCTTGGAGACAAGGCTGGCAGCAAATGAAAACGCCCGCCTTTTCCCGAGCATGGTGAAACCGCAACTAAGGGACATTTCTATTGTGGAGAAGACGGGGACATTTCTATTGTGGTATGACACACAATGGGGTATCGCGTTGACTTTTGCGAGCCCGACAGGCAAACTCTCAATTCGCCCGTCCACGGCATTCGGGCTAGCATTTTGAGCCCGGCGTCACCGTCGCAAGCCAGGCGAAGGCCGACTCAGGAATCGTGCGCTCTATGTCCGCAGACCGCGTCTCCTATACGCTCGATTCGACGCTGGAGACGGTGAACAACGCCGAAGAGACAGCCAGCCGCATCGCGGCGGAAGCCGGCTTTGACGACGAGGAGATCATGAAGATCTCCATGGCGGTGCGAGAGGGCGCAGTTAATGCAGTTTTGCATGGCAATGCCTACGACCCGAGTAAGAAGGTTACAGTGGCATTTGAACGTACACCCCGTGACCTGGTGATCGTCATCCGCGATCAAGGAAAAGGGCTCGACGCCAGCAAGATTCCGGATCCGTTGGCGCCGGAGAACCTGATGAAAACGTCGGGGCGAGGCATTTTCCTAATACGCTCGTTCATGGATGTGGTGGAAATCCACCCCTCCCAAACGGGCACCGAACTTAGAATGATTAAGCATGTCCACGGCAACCCCGCGGACTCCAAGGAGGCTCCTCAGTGACCATGAAGTCCAGTACTCGTCAGGTGGATGGTGTCACCATTGTCGACCTTAGCGGCCGGATCACCCTCGGCGAAGGCAGTGTGGTTCTGCGCGATACCGTGCGCGATTTGCTTTCCAAGGGACAGAAAAAGATCCTGCTGAACCTCGGCGACGTGAACTATATTGACAGCTCAGGTATCGGCGAGCTGGTCAGCGCCTTCACCACTGCCAAGAACCAAGGCGGCGAACTCAAACTGCTCAACCTCACCAAGAAAGTACACGACCTGCTGCAGATTACGAAGCTCTACACCGTGTTCGATGTGAAAGAAGACGAAGCCGCAGGGGTAAAGGCCTTCAACAAGTAGCTGGGCGGGGTTGGTTTAAGCCGCGAGAACTGTGGCACGCCGGGGTTCGGCCCCGGCGCTGCAAGTTCCCCTTTTGGGAAGACGCCGCGAATTTTTTCGTTCCGCTCACTATAGAATCTCTCCGCCACGCCTACAATTAAAGCGAGGACGCACTTCTCAGCGCCTCCGTCATTATGCGTTTTCTCACCCTCGCTTTCCTCATTGCAATTGTTCTTGCGGTAAGCGCGATTGGCTCGGCACGCAATGCCTCTTCGCACAACTGCATGTCCTTCGCCGAAGCGAGCAAGCATGTGGGCGTAACTCAGTGCGTCCGCGGAACCGTGCTGCGACGTGGAAAATGGCAGCCACGGCGTCACCTTACTCAACTTCTGCAAAGAAGCAAAAGCCTGTCCCTTCACCGTGGTCGTGTTTCCCGGCGATCTCAAGAAGATGGGCGACGTTCGCCTGCTTGAAGGCCGCCAGATTGAAATTAAGGGAACGATCCAGGACTACGACGGACACGCCGAGATCATTTTGCGCCGCTCCCAACAACTTGGCGAAGGGGCTTTTCTCCTTTTTCCTACGGTCCCCACGGATTGCGACGCCGAGCGTCCGGGCCACTATAGTGCTGGGAAGTTCAGCCATGCCAAAGCCGCCAAGAAGACGGATACAAAACGGGGCGATCCGATTTCGATTGAAGATCCAGGCGAGCCGCACTAGCGGTCCGGCGCCGATCACGATTCACCGATTTCACACCATCCCTTTCCTCAACTCTTCCAAGGGATACTTGGTCCCCCGCCACACGATGCCGTCGTTCCAGAGAGCGTGGACCATGGAGCGCAGCAATATATACATGAACAGGCCGGTGCTGACTGGATGCAGAAAAAAATAATATGGCGGGATTGGTGACCGGAGCGACATCCCGCAATAAATCGCAAACAGCGAACTGAGCGCGATCGCGTAAGGGACGCGCGCCCATCCATGGGCGAACCAGATACCCAAAAATGGCCCGAGATTCAGAAATCCAAGACCAACTATGGTGACCACAGTTCGCGGCCATTGAAAAGAAAGCACGGCGAAGAAATTTTTGGTGAGGTTGTTGACAATGCCGAAAGCACCCTTAGCCCAGCGCAGGGAAATCAAATCCTCTCCGGAAACATTGCGCTGCGCGAAGCCCGCATTCTTGACTATCTTGCCCAGTTTCATGTCGTCGATCACTTCCATGCGCAAAGCCCGATAGGTGCCGACCGCATCATAGACTGAGCGCCTGACCAGGTTGAAAGCGCCCACACCCATGTGGTCCCGCGCTTTGGGATTGGCAACTCTCCAGGGCCGGTGTCCAAAAACGAAAAGCACCTGGAAGAAAGCGATCATCATCCTCTCACCCGGACTTTCCATGATCATGCGCGGGAAAAGAACGACATGGTGGGCTCCCTCCGCTTCGGCATAAGCGACGGCGCGCCGCAGAGAATCGGGCTTGAACAGCACGTCGGCATCGGTGAAGAGCAACCAGTCCCCAGTCGCCTGCTGGCCGGCCGACCACATGGCTTGCGTTTTGCCTAACCACCCCGATGGAAGTTCCGAGATATGGATCACCTTCAACAAGCCGTGGGCTTGAGGACTTGCGGCAACCTCATCCATGATCTGGCCGGTGCGGTCGGTCGAGCGATCGTTAACGGCGGCGATTTCGTAGTTGGAATAATCGAGCGCCAACAATTGCATTAGCGTCTCTCGAATATGCTCTGCTTCATTGCGAGCGGGAACGATGATGCTGACTCTGGGCTCGCCCTTTGAGGTCGCCGGCCTGCGATCCCATTCGGGTCGCGCGATGTCGGCGACACGCGGCATTCCAATTGCCGCTTCCACGATGCGCGAAAACCAGGCCAGTGCGAGAATTCCGCCCGCAATCCAGTGAAATGTTTGCCAATGCATTCTGCTTAGGAAGATGCTCCTGAGGGGGTATGCGACTCCGTCGATTGTTCACTGATCCGCAGCGCTGGGGCAAATCGCATGCCGTAAAACAGGATTACCGCGGAGACGACCATGGCAATTACCGGCAAAACGAAAGCGGCCTGTAATGAGCGCCGATCGGCAACCCATCCCATCATAGTAGGCGAGGGGACGTCGCCCAGGATGTGAATGATGAAAATATTCACGGCGATAGCAGTGGCGCGAATATGGGCGCCGACCGAGTTGATCACCGCCGCATTCAGCGGCGACGTATTCAGCAGCAGAAAGAAAGCCGCCACCGCGATGGCCGGTACCATGGCGCGGCCCTTGGCAAACAGCGCCACAATCATCACGGGAACGCCGAGCGCCATGCTGGCGGCCGAAACCAAATAGTAGGAACTCTTCATCCGCCGCAGCAGATAGTCGCCCAACCATCCGCCGGCCAGCGCGGCCACGATCCCATCGACGACGATGATGATGCCAAAAACAAAATTGGCTTGGGCGAGCGAGTAGTGACGCTCGCTATAAAGGAACTGCGGCATCCAGACCTGAATGCCGCCCAGCGAAAACGTCATCGCCGCCATGCCCAAAGTCGCCGTGAGAAATGCGGGATTCCGCGCTAACCCGAGAATTGTCTTGCGCTCCGGAGTTTCTTTGATCGAATCAAATTGCCCCCGTTGTGGCTCCTTCAGGAACATCACCGCAATCGCCAGCAGGAACCCAGGCGCCGCCGCGATGTAGAAGGGAAAACGCCATCCATAGTGCGGAGCCAGATTGCCACCGAGCAGATAACCAGCCGCCGATCCGACCGGAATCGCCAGATAAAACACGCCCAGAATGCGTCCGCGCATTTCCTCCGCAAATAGATCCGCCACAAAGGTCGGCGCGATGGTTACGAAGGTAGCTTCGCCAATGCCAACGAGCGTGTGGCGAACCAGCAATTCAGTGTACGTGTGAGTGACCGCCGTGAGCAGCGTAAGTCCGCTCCAGAAGATCGCCCCTAAGACGATAATCAGCTTGCGCGAGTAGCGATCCGCCAACGGTCCCACAAAGGGCGCGGCGATCATGTAAAACCCCAGGAACGCGCTGGTGAGATATCCGATCTGAGTCTTGCTCAGATGGAACTCGTCCTGCACCAGAGGCTGCACTGCGAACAGGACATTGCGATCTGCATAATTGAGCAGGTTGAGTGCGGTTAGTACGAGCAGCGCGGTACGGGGATAGAGCTTGGCTTCGGTCACAAGTCGAGCGAATATAGCATGGCGGACGAGGAGGACGCCGACTCTACGAAATCCAAAAGCGGCCGATCACTTCCGACTCTTCTTCACTCGCGGCCACTTCGCGATCACGACGGTCGAAATCCCGCCGCGCGGACGGAACTCGCCTTTCACCTCTGCCCACACCGGCTTGGCCCAGCGGACCACATCGGCCAGCATCTGATTCACGATGTTCTCCTGGAAGATGCCGAGATTGCGATACGACTGGAGATATTCTTTTAACGATTTCAATTCCAGGCACCGGCGATCTGGCTCGTAGCGGATCACGATGTTGCCGAAGTCCGGCAAGCCGGTCTTTGGGCAGACGGACGTGAATTCGGGATCATCCACAACAATCTCATACCCTGGAAACTGGTTCGGCCAGGTCTCAATTTCCGGAAAATCGTGATCGAGACCGGCGCTGGCATGCTTCGCGGTGTAGCGGGGAGGCGTGGAATGGCGAGATCTCGGCATCCGACTATTGTATCGAGTACTGCGACTGATTGATTATTGCTGCTGTCGATGCAAGCTTGCTCGTGGAGCGCCGGGCGTCCACGTCGTCCCTCCACGGTATCACGTGGAGTAATTCCGCTTTTTGGCTGACGCAAACGGCCGGCCCGCTGCATCTAAACAGATATGTCCTAAGCTTGCATTTGCCTGCTTCCCGTAGCGCGTGGATGATACATTGAAGCTTGCGCTTTTCTCTGCATGCCATTGAATGGAAACAGTTCGAGTCACCAGCCGCGGCGTTGGTGGATAACGGCGCTCGCGATTTTAGCGGCCGTGATCGTGCTGGCTGCTTTCGTCTCCCGCCGCGATGACGCGGTGCCGGTGCGAACCGCGGTTGTCGAGCAGACCGCGATCCGCAGCCTGGTCTCCACCAACGGAAAAATCGAACCTGTCAACAACTTCGAGGCTCATGCTCCCGTTCCGACCAGCGTGCAACGCATTTATGTCAAGGAAGGCGACTCCGTCAAGACAGGCGAGTTACTGATCGTTCTGGATGACGCTGAAGCGCGCGCTCAAGCCGCCCGGGCCCAAACCCAGTTGAAAGCAGCGCAGGCCGATCTGGGCGCCGCGGAGCGAGGCGGGACTCAGGAAGAGGTGCTGAGCCTTGAAGCGCAACTGGTGAAGGCTTCCACCGACCGCGATTCAGCCCGGCGCAACTTGGACGCACTGAAAAAACTCGAGCAGCAGGGCGCGGCCTCGGCGGGAGAAGTACGAGAAGCGGAGAACGCTCTTGCCCGCGCCGATGCCCAACTTACCTTTCTGCGGCAAAAACAGACGAAACGATATTCGAATGCGGAGTTAGCGCGCGTCGATGCGCAGCGAACGGAGGCCCAGGCCACTTACGACGCCGCGCAGGATGTCCTGTCGAAATCAAATGTCCACGCTCCTTTTGATGGCATCGTGTACTCCTTGCCGGCCAAGCAAGGAGGCTTCGTCGCGGCCGGAGATCTTCTGCTGCAAGTGGCTGACCTGCGAAAAGTGCTGGTGCGCGCGTTCGTCGATGAACCTGATGTGGGCAGGCTGGCACCGGGAGATCCGATCGAGATTACCTGGGACGCCGTCCCCGGACGCGTGTGGCGCTCCGCGGTCACTGCCATCCCATCCACGGTGAAGTTGCGCGGCTCTCGCAACATTGGGGAGACAACCAGCATCGTAGATAACAAGGATTTGAAACTCTTGCCCAATATAAACGTCGGGATAACGATCGTCGCCGCCGAGCACGATAACGTGCTGGTGGTGCCGCGAGAGGCGGTGCGAATGGACGACTCGAAGCCGTATGTGTTGCAGGTTGTTGGCCACGAACTCAAGCGGAGAGACGTGGAGACATCCCTTTCCAACCTCACGCAGGTTGAAGTAACGCGCGGCCTATCCGCCAAGGACGTCGTTGCGATCAATGCGTCGAACGGCAAACCGATTGGCGACGGAACGCAGATCAAGTTTTAGAAGGTCAATTGTTAAATGATCACGCGCATTTCCAGAATCTTGCCGATCTCGCTGTTGCTCATTGGCTCGCTGACCGCCAGCGTGGCCGACTCTCCCAAGGACTTGCTGGCGGCTGGCCGGGTCGATGAAGCCATCACTGAATTAAATGACCGTCTCTCTTCGGCTCCGGCGGACGCGGAATCGTCTAATCTTTTGTGCCGTGCGTACTTCGCGCTCGAAGATTGGGATCGTGCGGAATCCTCCTGCAGAAAAGCGGCGTCCCTTGCTCCGGACAACAGCCGTTTCCATCTTTGGCTGGGGCGCGTGTACGGCGAAAAGGCGGATCGTTCAAATTTCCTGGTCGCGGCGGAGCTGGCCGGGAAGGTCCGCGGAGAATTCGAGCGCGCGGTGCAACTGAACCCGAAGGACGTGGATGCCCGGCTCGACTTGGCTGAGTTCTATCTGGAAGCGCCCGGCATCGTCGGCGGCGGCGAACAGAAGGCCCGTGAGCAAGCACAGTCCATTGCCATGGTTAACCCCGCCCGTGAGCACTGGGTCTACGCTCGCATCGCCGAAAAGAAAAAAGATACCGCCACCGCCGAACGGGAATATCACCAGTACATCGACCTCAGCAAAGGTGACGCGGAAGCGTGGCTTAACCTTGCTCTTTTTCTCCGCCGCCAGAAGCGCCTCGACGAAACGGAACAAGCCATCGTCAAGCTCAGCCAGGCGCCTATGTCCAAACCCGATGTTCTGGTGGAAGCCTCCGGAATCCTATATCGTGCCGGTCGCAGCTATCCTTTCGCCACGGAACTGCTGCAACGCTATCTCGCTTCGGGCTCGGTGGAAGCAGCTCCGGCGTTCAAGGCTCATTATCTGATGGGCATGTTGCTGGAAAGGCAGGGAGACAAAACAGGCGCGGCGCGCGAGTACCGTGCTTCCTTGTCATTGGCCCGGAACTTCGGCATGGCCCAGCAAGCACTCAACCGAGTTGCCCACTGAGGATGGCGAGAACTTCTCCGCGTCATGACGTCCCCAACAGGTCTCCCGAATAATTCTCAAAGCTACTGCCGGGCTCGCACCTGGCGCACTACAATTTCTGCGTCGCGGCGGAGCCACGGCCTGACCCATGTGTGTTATCCGTACCAACCTGACCCAGGGGTGACGAAATGAAGGGTGACGAGATGAAGGTGACGAGATGAACTTTCGATTGCCGCGGCGGTTGCGCTCCACAAATCTACTCGCCTTATTTTCGGTCGTACTCGTACTGCCCATCGCAGTGCGCGGCCAGGCTGAACCACTGCCGCTCGAGCGCGCCATTCGGCTGGCTCTCGCGCACAGCACGAGTTCGGCGATTGCAAATGCCGACGTGCAGCGCACCTTTGCCTCTTACCGTGAACTTCGCAACAACTACTTGCCGCAGATAGTGGCCGGTTCAGGCCTCGGCTGGACTTATGGATACCCGCTCACGATCGAGGGGTCACCGCCGGCCCTGTTCAATGCCATCGCACAGAGCTCGATTTTCAACCCGGCTCAACGGCAATTTCTGGGTGCGGCGAAAATTGACTGGCATGCTTCTGAGCTGCAGGGCAAGGACCAACGCGATGCCATCATCCAGGATGTGGCCTTGACCTATGCCGAGCTGGCGAAGTGGGAGGCGCGACTCGTGCGTTTGCAGCAGGACGAGGCAGAAGCGCAGAAAATGGAACAGGCGGTGGCCCAGCGCTTGCAGGAAGGCGTGGACAGCGCCGTGGACTTAAACAAGTCCAAGCTCGTTGCAGCCCGCGTCCGTCTTCACCGGGCGGAGGCAAGGGGTAACGCCGATGTTCTGCGGCGACACCTCTCGACGCTGACCGGTTTGCCGGTTCCCTCCATCGAAATCGAGCCGGAAACTATTCCGGCATTGCCGCCCGTTGCCGTAGAGGAAGATCTTTTGGAGAAAGCGCTTGCATCAAGCCCCGCCATCAAGCTTGCCGAGCAGCATTCCCTTGCGCAAACCATGCGGGCTTCGGCCGAGCGCCGCTCTTTATTGCCGTCGATTGATTTCTCCGCCCAGTACGCGCGGTTTTCCACCTTCAATAACTACACCAGATACTTTCCGAATGGCACCTTTCAGCAAGACAATGCCACGGTTGGCTTTGGCCTGCGAATTCCGATATTCAACGCCAGCCAGCGCGCCCGAGCGGACGCAGCCGAGGCGGAGGCCCTCAAGGCGAAGAAGCAAGCGGAGGCTAGTCGAAATCAGGTGGCGGAAGAAACGCTAAAACTACAACGCGCCGCCGAGCAACTCGAAGCCGCCCGCGAGGTGGCCGAGTTGGAATATCAACTGGCACAGTCGGGGCTCGAAGCCGCCCAAACCCGAATCGACGCAAAAACCGGCACCTTGCGTGAGTTGGCCGATGCACAGGTGCAAGCAGCAGAACGTTTCCTGCTTTTCCAGGATGCCGATTTTGAGTACCAGCGGGTCCGCATGAACTTGCTGCGGGCCACCGGCGACTTGGAGAAATGGGCGCTGCCAAACCCCGGCGCGAAGTGACGCATCCAACAGCTCAGCCAGCCGCTACGCGATTCTTGCGCCTTAATGCGCAAAAGCGACGTTCGGCCAAGGTGCTTTGCGATTTGGGCCCCGCTAAGGCACACTTGGACAAAGGGTTCCACGCGTTCTACGCGGGTTGGGGAAGTACCTGGATGGTAGCGTCAACTGGGGTATGTGCACACGTAAGAGTGCTAAAATAGAGATTCACCAATATGCCATTGAAAACACTGTTTTTGAATCCGCCTTCGTTTGAGAATTTCGATGGGGGCGCAGGGTCGCGCTGGCCTGCTACACGCGAGATCGAATCGTACTGGTATCCGGTCTGGCTCGCCTATCCAACGGGAATGCTTGAAGGCGCGCGCTTGCTCGACGCCCCGCCTCACCACATCACGGCGGAAGAGACGATCCGCACCTGCAAGGACTACGAACTGCTCGTGCTGTTTACCAGCACTCCAGGGTTCGCTGGCGACGTCCGCATCGCAGAAGCCATCAAAGACAGCCATCCTCACATCAAAATCGCTTTCGTCGGACCCCATGTCAGCGTGCTGCCCGAGAAGTCTTTGATGGAGGCGAAGGTAATTGACGTAGCCTGCCGCAAGGAATTTGACTACTCCATCGTCGAATACGCCCAGGGCAAGCCGATCGAAGATATTCTTGGCATTTCCTACCGTAAGAATGGCGGGGTCATGCATAATCCCGACCGGCCGACCATTGAAAATTTAGACGCTCTGCCGCACGTCACTGACGTTTACCGGCGCGACTTGGATGTCCGCCGCTACAACGTGCCTTTTCTGCTCCACCCGTTTGTGTCTTTGTACACCACGCGCGGATGCCCGGCGCAGTGCACCTTCTGCCTCTGGCCCCAAACGCTCAGCGGACACCCGTGGCGCAAACGCTCCACCGACGACGTGGCGCGTGAAATGGCCAAGGCGAAGGACTACTGGCCGTACGTGAAGGAATTTTTCTTCGACGATGACACCTTCAACCTGCAGAAGGCCCGCACCGTCGAGTTGTGCGCCAAGTTGAAACCGCTGGGCCTGACCTGGTCGTGCACCTCGCGAGTCACCACCGACTTCGAAACCCTCAAGGCCATGAAAGAGGCAGGATGCCGTCTCCTGATCGTGGGCTACGAATCGGGCGATCAACAGGTCCTGAAGAACATCAAGAAAGGCGCGACCGTCGAGCGCGCCCGCCAGTTCACTAAGGATTGCCACAAGCTGGGCCTGGTGGTCCACGGCGATTTCATCCTCGGCCTGCCCGGCGAAACACGAGAGACGATCAAGAACACGATCAGATTCGCCAAGGAACTTGACGTAGAGACGATCCAGGTTTCGGTGGCGCACGCTTTCCCTGGAACCGAACTGCACGAACACGCGGTCAAAAATGGCTTCATGACCAGCGACACAAAAATGGTGGACGACCTCGGTCACCAGATGGTGCAGATCGAGTATCCGGGTCTGCCCGCGACGGAAATTCTTGCGGCAGTCCATGACTTTTACGATGCCTATTATTTCCGTCCCAAGGCTGCGTACCGCATTTTGAGGAAAGCGATGTTCGACAATTCCGAACGCAAGCGCTTGTACAAGGAAGCGCGGACCTTCCTGAAACTGCGCGCGCAGCGCCACAAGTGGGTCAAGGAAAACCGTAAGGAAGAAGCGCCTGCCCCGGAACCGGCCAAGGCCTAGGCCGGAGCTGAATCAACGGATTTGGACCGTTAAGTGACATTTCGAAAATACCTCGTTCTGGCGGGAATCACCGTATTCAGCACGGCCGGCGATTCCCTGCTGGCTCGCGGCATGAAAGAACTCGGCAATGTAAATGTCTCGCTGCACAATCTTTCTGGTCTGCTACTGGCTGTCCTCAATCCCTGGGTAACTGCGGGAATCCTGTTGCTGCTGGCGTTTTTCTCCTGTTACATGTCCGCGCTTTCGTGGGCTGATCTCACTTATGTGCTGCCCGCAACGTCGCTTGCCTATGTGCTCGTTGCTTTGATTGGTCACTTCCGTCTGCATGAAGAAATCTCGCCGACACGCTGGCTTGGCATCGCTTTAATCGCCGCCGGCGTGGGTTTCGTGGCCGCCGGCCCCTCGGTCACGCCCCGTCACGAACGCCAGAGTTCCCAGGGCGCTGCCCGAGAAGCCGTTCCCTCGGAGGTGAAGTTGTGAAAGACCTCTACGCGTGGGCGGCGATTGGGCTCATCGTTTTGGCCTCGACCACCGGCGACGTGCTGCTTTCCTACTCCATGAAACGAGTTGGTGACGTGGGTGAACTCTGGAAGCGGCGCGGGGTCCTGGCGGTTATCGGGCGCGTGCTCGCAACGCCCACGTTTGCTCTAGGCTTGATGGCGATGGGGGTAGCGTTCTACAGTCTGCTCTTTGGCCTGTCGTGGGGAAACCTCAGTCTGGTCGTGCCCGCTTCGGCCTCGCTCACCTTTGTGGCCAACGCGGTCGCCGCGCGTATATTCCTGCATGAACGCGTGGGGCGCCGGCGCTGGATTGCGGCATTGCTGGTAGCGGGTGGCGTGGTGTTGATGGCGGTCTAAGATTTCCGGTGATCGGAAAGATCGGGCAGATCAGACGGTGATTCAGCATGCGAACAAAGAACTTTACAGCTACAGAGATCGCACAGAAATTTGTAAAGGCTATCAATACACATGACACGGACGGTTTGACAAGACTGATGTCCAGCGACCATGTATTTATTGATTCGCTAGGGAACAAGTCCCCGGCTTCCGCCATGCGGAGTGGATGGCAAGGATATTTCACGATGGTGCCCGACTATTGGATCAAGGTCGATCAAATCGTCTCCGAAGGGAATGTGATCATTCTTTGCGGCAGTGCTGAAGGAACGTTTGTCCCGAAGGGCCGGATGATGAAGCCCGAAAACAAATGGGAGACCCCAGCGGTTTTCCGGGCACTTGTCAAAGAGGGAAAAGTCGCCGAGTGGCGTGTATATTGCGACAACAAGCCGATAAGAGAAAAAATGAGAGCCGCTGCGCCGTAAAAGACTTTCGCCTTTAAACTAGGATGAGAACATGAAAAAGTCGGGCGCGAGCCCAGGCCAGTCGGCATCGGAGCTCATCTCGAAAAGAATCGCCGAACTCAGGGACTGGCGCGGGGAAACCCTCAGCAGAATGCGCAAGCTCATCAAGGAAGCAGACCCGGACGTCGTCGAAGAGTGGAAGTGGATGGGCACTCCGATTTGGTCGCACGACGGCATCATCTGCACTGGCGAATCCTACAAGAATGTCGTGAAGCTTACCTTCGCCAAGGGCGCGTCTCTGAAGGATCCGGCCCGTCTCTTCAACTCGAGTCTCGACGGAAACACACGCCGCGCGATCGACATCCACGAGGGAGAAGAAGTTGACGAGTCCGCCTTCAAGGCGCTCGTTCGCCAAGCGGTCGCCCTCAACAGGAAGAAAGCGAAGTCCTAAGAGATTCCGCCCCTGAACAGGTCCGACATCGGGGTGGCGGAGGTGTCGTTCCGCCCGAGCGTACCCAGGTTGAAGATGGCCTTTAAAAAGTGAGCCTCACCCAAACAGCCGCATGAAGCCACTCGCGGCCAGATCGGGGACGAGGAAGCCGACGCTTTTATCGCCGGCAAACCGCGCCAGTGCTTCCGCTGCAAGATAGCCGCTGCGCACCGCGCCCTCCATGGTGGCCGGCCAACCGGTCGCGGTAAAATCGCCGGCCAGAAAGACTCGCGGCCATGCCGTTTCCGGCTTGGGCCGATACTGGTCGATTCCCGGACGCGGTGAGTATGTCGCGTACACTTCCTTGATCACGGTCGATTTCAGCAGTTTCGCTTCGCGCGCGCCGGGGAAAAACTCCTGGGCTTCTTTCACCGCCATGTCGACGATCTCTGACTTCGACTTTTCAACCAGGCTCCGGGAGCAGCTCACAACCAACTCAACGTAGCTACCGTTGCCGTTCGCGTGAGCTTCGTTCGCGCGAGCTTCGTGGACGCGAGCTGCAATAAGCCGCGACTTGTGAAACATCCACTGGATGGTGCGGTCGAGCAGCACGGCGTGATCGAGATCGCTGATTTGACGATCGAACCAGAGATGGATGCCGGTGATCGGTGACGCCGAGAATTGGCCGAGGGCAGCGGCCAAAGGCGCAGCGGCCGGAGTGTCGGGCAGCATCCGTCCCAGCACATCAAAAGGGACGGCGAGGACGAGATGGTCGAATTTCTGTTCCTGCCCGTTCGCCGTCACACTCACCTCTGAGGCCTCTGCTCGAAACGACTCCACGCCTGCGCGAAACTGGATCTCTCCACCACGGGCGCGTATGTAGTCTCCGGCGGTGCTGTAGAGGTCGGTAAGCGGTACGGTTGGAATTCCCATGCTCCCGGCTGCAGCCGATTTAAGAAACGACTCGCGCACTACCTGGGCCGCGTATGGAACGGAAACCTGGTCGAGATCTTCGTTCAGGGCGCTCACCAGGATTGTCTTCCAAAAGCGTTCAATGGCTTGCTCGGTTTGTCCGTGTCGTTTGAGCCAGTCGAGGAACGACTCCCCCCGATCCGCCGGAATGGAAGGAGCGAACGCAGCCATGGCGCGGCTAATGGCCAGCTTGGCGCGAAAGTTCAAACAGTCGGCCCGCAGAAATGCCAGCGCGGTATGCAGCGGAGCCGGCAGGCATGACGGGGCGATCACGGACGCGCGTCCTCCGGGCTCGAGGAACGTCAGCTTTTCATACCAGCGAATCTTGTCCTGAACTCCGGCACGACGATAGAAATCGAGCAGGTTGGTACAGCAGCCGAGCAACACATGCTGGCAGTTGTCGACAATTTCGCCAGTGCCGGGATGCTGATAAGAAGACGCGCGACCACCGAGATAAGGACGGCGCTCAAAGAGCGACACACGAAATCCCGCTTCAGCCAAGGCGCATCCAGCGGCGAGGCCAGCCAATCCGCCTCCGGCTACGGCGACTGTAGGAGGATGGGTCGTATTAGGATGGGTCGAATTAGGATGAGTCGAATGTGAATCGATCAAGGGCGGCATCACAGGAGACGCTTCAGGATTCCTTTTCCGAGGACAATAAGCTTCTCGGGAACGGTTAATCGGACGCGCTCACTGAAAACGTCGTACTGATTCGAAGCAATCTTTTCGAGCAGCCGGTGGTAGATGGTAATGAGGACCCACAACGCGGGCTGACTGTCTTCACTCACCAGCGAGATCAACTCTTCTCCCGCGCCGTAGCACTCGCGAGCGCGATCAGCCTCCATCGCCAGCAGCGGACGAATGCGGGCAACGTTAATGTGCGGCGCGGCCAGATCGGCGGCTGCGAGACCGCACTGCGCCAGGTCTTCTTGCGGAAAATAAACCCGGCCCATGGCCACGTCTTCTTTGACGTCACGAATGATGTTTGTCAGCTGAAAGGCCAGACCGCAACGTTCGGCAAGCGGCTCAGCAGCGGGATCGCGATATCCGAAAATCTTAATGCACACCAAGCCGACAACCGATGCTACACCGTAGCAATACTGGCGCAGTTCTTCAAAAGTCTGGTAGCGCACCCCGACCGGCGCACCGGCAGAGGGCTCTGGCTGGCTGTACTCGAGATCCGCAGCCGTCCCGAAGGCAAGCTGGTCAAGAAGCCCAATCGGAATCTGATAAGTGCGCTGCGCATCGGTCAGCGCCATCAACACGGGATCATCCGTTGGCTGTGCAGCCAATGCGCGGTGGACCTTGTCCAGCCATTCCGCGAGCTTGTTTTGACGATCATCACGGCTTAGCGTGGGGTCGTCAACGATGTCGTCGCACCGCCGCATGAACGCATATACCGCGCTCAGCGCATTGCGCTTCCTTCGCGGAAGTACCACAAACCCGTAGTAGAAATTCCTGGCAGCGGAGCGGGCTATACTCCGGCAGACGGAGTACGCCATATCGAGCTGTGAAGCGGTAGGCGCGAATTGCACAGGCGCATTTCCCACAGCGGTGCTCATCGTTCTTTCTCCCGCCGCTTCACTAGCAGCTTCCCCAGCGCCGCACGAGCGACCAGGGCCAGCTTCCGGGTTTTCGAAATTGCGGGACGCCGGCCCAGCACAGCATAATGTTGGCGCTCGATGGCGTTCAGAATTTCCTGTCCGCCGCGGCTGAAGAGTTCGATGTCGGTGGCCAGCTCGCGCTCGACCTTTGCGATCAGCGGCAGGCCTTGCGCGAACCATTCCCGCGCACGCTCGACTTCAAACCTGATCATCTTGCAGAACGCCGAAGTGTTCTCGCCATTCCGGATTACTTCTTCGCTCACGCCGAAGCGTCGCAGGTCTTCGAGTGGCAGATAAATTCGGCCTTTGGTAAAGTCCGCACTCACGTCTTGCCAGAAGTTCGCGAGTTGCAGCGCGGTGCAAGTGTAATCGGAAAGCAGTTGGCGCTCGGGATCGCGGTATCCGCAGAGGTACAGCACCAGATGGCCGACCGGATTCGCCGAATAGCGGCAGTAGCCCAGCAGATCGGTGAACGTTTCATAGCGGCTGATACTTTGGTCCTGCCGGAACGCGGTCAGCAAATCAGCGAATTCATGTTTCGGAATTTCAAACTTGCGGACGGTTTCAGCGAGCGCGACAAATACGGGATGCCGGGGGTGCCGATTATGACGACCGTCGTAGCACGCGTTTAGCTCCGCCTCCCACTGATCGAGCAACTGCAGAGATGCGGCGGTGTCGCCCACCTCGTCCCCCAGATCGTCCGAGATGCGGCAATACGCGTAGACGTTGAAGAAGTGCTGGCGCAGGCGCTGCGGAAGAAACCAGGACGCGACGGAAAAATTTTCGTAATGCGAGCGCGCCAGGCGGCGGCAATATTCGCGCGCTTCAGCTTCCGAAGGCGCATGGTCGGGAATGGCGTACTCCGGCGGCAGCGCACTCCAGGCAGAGGAGAGCGGCGCAGTCGGGGGATGGCTGGTAGCAGTCATCATCGAGAAATCCTCGAAAATTCTTAACCACAGAGGACACAGTGCTTACGGAGAGCCGAGCGTGCCCGCCGGGCAGGACGGGCGAGACGCCCGTCGCTCCACCAGAACGACTCATCACACGGTCACGACACTAGTGACCTGGGATAATCGCGGTCTTGATATCCCCGTTGCGGTTCAGCATGTGGCGCAGCACATCCTGCAAACGCGAAAGCGGGGCTTCGCCTGTAATGTAGTCGTTGCCGCAGACTTTTTTCTCAGCAATCAGACCGAAGGCCCGGCGCACCGTTTCCGGGGTGTGATGGAAGGTCGCCTTCAAGCTGATTTCCGAGTAGTGCAAGCGGTTGGTGTCTAACTGCACCTTGGTTCCCGCAGCGCACCCGCCGAAGAAATTTACCGTGCCGCCTTTGCGCACCATCTGCACGGCCCACTCCCAGGCTTCCGGACGGCCCACCGCTTCGATGGCCACATCGGCGCCGCGCCGCTCCGGGCTTAACTCGCGCACCGCCTCGACCGGATCTTTCACCTGGGTAATCTGCACCACCTCGTGCGCACCTTTCTTGCGCGCCAGTGAGACCTGCGAATCGCGCTTGACCACTGCGATCACATTGCAGCCGATGGCTTTGGCCACCTGGACAAACATCAGACCGATCGGTCCGCCGCCTATGACCGCCACCGTGTCACCGATCTCAACTCCCGTTTCGTGCAAGCCACGGAGAACGCAGGCGAGCGGCTCGGTCATCGCCGCATCCTCAAAGCTCACATTCGAAGGCACCATGAGCATATTGGTTTCCACGATGCGCCGCGGAATCCGTATGTACTCGGCGTAGGCGCCGTTGTTGAACAGCAGATCTTCGCACAGGTTCAACTGGTGCTTGGAGCAATAGAAGCACATGCCGCACGGAGCCGAGTTGAGCGCAACCACGCGCATGCCTTTCTTGAAGCCGCGTACGCCCTCTCCGACTTCCTCGACCGTGCCCGCCAGTTCATGCCCGAACAAAGCGGGCGGCACGATCATGCGGGCATGATAGCCACGCTGATACACCTTCAAATCCGTGCCACAGGTGAGCGCCACGTGCACCTTGACCAGAACTTCGCCTTCACCCACACGCGGGATGGGCACCCGTTCAATCTTGATGTCTTCTTTGCCGTAGAGGACGGCCGCCGTCATCTTGCCATTCACAGTTGATGTCCTTCCCACGCTCTCCACCCCATCACGCCAAAACCGGGCGTGCTGGGGACCCCGGCCTGCCCGGCTGGATGACAATCTTCATCGAGTCCGGTCGAGGATGGGCAGCCAGATTCAGCGCTTCCACACCGCTTTGCAGCGGGAAACGGTGGCTGATAAGCCGTTCCAGATCCATTTCACGGTTCATGACGAACCGCACCGACTCTTCCTGTAAATCAACCGATGCACTGTAGGACCCCAGCAAAGCCTTCTCGTCCACGCACACTGCCGCCGGATCGATCGTGGCCTCGCCGCGCACCGTCTGCGCAAACAGCAACACACGACCTCCCGGACGCGCCGCATCCATGGCCGGCCGGATCAGGCCGCTCCCGCCGACTGCCAAAATCACGGCGTCTGCTCCGCGCCCTTCGGTCATTCCCCGCACCGCTTGTCCGGCGTCAGCCTTGGAAGCGTCAATTGTTAGTTTCAGGTCGAAGCTATTAGCTATTGTAAGCCTCGCCGGATGCAAATCGGAAGTAATCACCCGAGCCCCCGCCCGCTTCGCCAAGTTCGCCAGAATCAAGCCTATCGGGCCCTGTCCGATCACCAGCACGGTCTCTCCCGCTTGCAGACGAAGGGTCTCAATACCTTTGATGCAGGTATTCACCGGCTCGACAAAACATGCCTGCTCGAAGCTGATGCCCTCCGGGATGCGCACCGTTCCCTTCTCGACAATCCAGTCCATCACCCGGACGTATTCCGCAAATCCTCCGCCGGACGGCTCGAACCCAGCCGTGCAACCAACTTTCTTGTAGGTGACGCACTGCGCGAAGGTCTTGTGGCGGCAGTAATAACACTCTCTACACGGGATATGATGAAACACCACGACGCGTTCGCCGACGCTGTACTCGCGAACACCTTCCCCCACTTTTGCGACGACACCCGAAGTTTCGTGACCAAAAATACGCGGCGCGGAGTGGGAGCCGGTAGCAATTTTCTTGAGATCAGTCCCGCAGATTCCGCAGGTGTGGACTCGAACCAGAATCTCTCCCGGCCCGGCTTCGGGTACAGGCACTTCCTCCAGGCGCACATCGTTCACGCCGTGATACACCATAGCCTCCATCGTGGAAGGAATCGCGTGCCTCTCGTTCTCAACGGATAGTGTCCGAGAAATTGCCATAGCAGACTTTGTTGTTTCCCCTCAGTCTAGTGCCGCGACCGCGTGAATGTTACTGCCGTCGATCATCCAGCTTGCTGGTGGAGAGCCGGGCGTCCTCGCCCGGCTGGCCCTTCGGCTGCGCTCAGGGCAGGCTCACGAGACGCCCGTCGCTACACCGAGTTTCTCCCGACCGAGGTAACTAGCCAGCGCGCTGCAAAGAGCCTGGCTTGCCTTGGAACTATTCCGCGCCAGCGCAATGGTAGTCCCCCACAGCCACGGCCGAAGCGCAACATGTAACGCGAACCTGACAGAGTGAAACGTCCCGTCGTCTGCCACAAAGCGGTCCAGCGCCGGCAGGCTCGAATCGGTTGCATCGGAGATGGCCTTCAAAGCTCCGAACTCGACGCCCCGCGCCTGCGCTCCCTGCGCCACGGCTGCAGCTTCCATGTCCACCGCACTCGCGCCATAAGCCTTGCCGAATCGACTTTTCTGCTCCTTGCTGGCCACGGTCGCGGAGCTCACCAGAATTCCCTCACCCGATCCGATTTCGGTTCGGACGCCATCGGCGGAATTGATCACTGCGCGTGGCTCAAGAACATCTCCCACACGCAGGGAACCATTCAGCGCTCCGGCAAAGCCGACTGAGATCACCCGCGCCGGTTTCACCGCCTGAATCACCGCCTCGGTCGCGCGGCGCGCGGCTTCCGCTCCAATTCCGCCACATACCAGGGCCGCGTCGCCATTTTCAAAAAGACGAAATCGTCGTCCGCCGTGTTCCATGGTTCTAACAGTAGCGCTGACCTTCCAGCTTCGGATCAGCGGCGCCACCTCTCGCTCCATAGCGGCTATGATGGCAATCCTGATTTTGACGACCCTAGACATATCCGTTGTCACGGAACCACTCCACCGAACGGCGCAACGCGCCATCGACCGGAACCGTGCGCCAGCCTAGTTCCAGTTCCGCCTTCGCCGAGCTTACAAACATCATCTTGCGCCCCATGCGCACAGCGTCAATCGTCGCGCGCGGCTCACGGCCCAGAATCCGCCCGGTCACCATCTCGTCCACAACCCCAGCCGCCAGCGCAAAAATGTACGGCAGCTTCACTGTTGGCGACGGCAAGCCCGTGATCGCAGCCAGCCGGTCCAGAATCTGCTTCAGCGTAAGATTCTCTCCGCCCAGAATGTAGCGCTCGCCTGTTCTTCCCTTCTCCAGCGCCTGGACATGACCGCGAGCGCATTCGGTTGCATCCACCAGGTTCAAGCCCGTGTCCACGTACGCCGGGAATTTCCGCTTCAAGAAATCCACCACGATCCGCCCGGTCGGAGTCGGTTTGATATCGCGCTCCCCGATCGGCGTCGTGGGATTCACGATCACCACATCGACTCCCGACCTTGCGGCCTCGATGGCTACCTGCTCCGCGATGAATTTCGATTGCTTGTAGTGCCCGATCATGTCCGCGATGCCGACCGGGCTCTGTTCGTCCGCTACTGCCCCATGGTTTGAACTCATGCCCGATGTGAAGCCCATCGTCGCAACACTCGACGTGTACACCACCCGCCGCACGCCCTGTTTTCGAGCCGCTTCGAGCAAGCAACGCGTCCCCTCAACATTCGAGCGATACATCGCGTCGGGATCGCGCACCCACAGCCGATAGTCCGCCGCCACGTGAAATACCACGTCGCAGCCGGGGAGCGCTTTCGCAATCGAAGCCGGGTCGCGCAGGTCGCCGACCACTCGATCAACGCCTGGATCGGCATTCAGCCCGTCAAGGTTGCGCAGATCGCTGGTCGGCCGCACCAGCAGCCGCAACTCCGCTCCCTGTTCCGACAGGACGCGCGCAACATGACTGCCCAGAAATCCGGTAGCGCCGGTGACAAAGGCTTTCAAACCCGGTTCTCAGTTCTCGGTTCCCGGTTCTCAGCAACAATCCAGAAGGACCAAGACATAACCATGTCGTCACCGCTTCCTCTGAGAACTGAGAACTGGGAACTGAGAACTAGTTTGTACTCTTCTCCGCCATCACCTTCGAATAGGTCGTGAGCGCGAGCAGCGGGAAATACTCGCTGTACAGGTGATATTTCAGGTAGAACACGCGCGGGAAACCCGTGCCCGTGAAGAACGGCTCATCCCAGGAACCGTCTTTCTTTTGCGTGCGCAGAAGATAGGCCATGCCGCGGGCAACGCATTCGCTGCGCGTGTCGCCCACGGCCAGCAGTCCCATGATTGCCCACGCGGTCTGCGAAGCCGTGCTTTCGCCTTGCCCTCGAAGGTTCGGATCATCATAGGATCCCACCGTCTCGCCCCAGCCACCATCGGCATTCTGCACCGATCGCATCCACTCCGCCGCTTGCTGGATCATGGGGTCATTTCGGTCCACCACCGTCGCTTCCAGTCCGCGTAACACCTGCATCGTGCCGTAGATGTAATTCACGCCCCAGCGTCCGAACCAGCTTCCATCCGGCTCTTGCTGTTTACGGATAAATTTGATCGCCCGCTTTACCGCCGGATGGTTCTGGTCATATCCATAGGTCGCAAGACACTCCAGAATCCGGCCCGTGATGTCGACGGTTGCGGGATCAAGCATGGCGTTGTGATCGGCAAAGGGCACGTACTGGAACACCATGCGGTCGTTGTCTTTGTCGAATGAAGCCCAGCCGCCGTCCTTGCACTGCATCGACAAAATCCAATCAATTGCACGCTGCACCGACTCACTCTGATAGCGCCCGTTTGGATGCTCGACCCGGCTCAACGCCAGGCAAACCATGGCACTGTCGTCCACGTCGGGATAGAACTCGTTGTTGAACTCGAAGTACCAGCCGCCCGCTTCGCCTTTCGGATTCTTGATCTTCCAGTCCCCCGGCTTGCGCACTTGCTTCTGCAGGATCCAGTCGGCGCACTTCACCAGCCGCGGATCGGTCGCCGGCACGCCGGCTTCGCCCAGCGCAAACAGCGCGTATGCCGTGTCCCACACCGGAGACTTGCAGGGCTGCATGCGGAAAGTGTCGCCGTCTTCGATCCCGAGCTTCTCAAACTCGTCCATAGCGCGGATAAACTGCGGATCGTCCACCGAATACCCGAGGCAGCGCAGCGCGATGATGGAGTTCATCATCGAGGGATAGATCGCGCCCAAGCCATCGCTCATCTCGAAGCGCGCCAGCATCCACTTCTCGGCCCGCCGCAGGGCAAGCGAACGCAGCGGACGAATGTGCACACGCTCGGCCCAGTGGGTGACTCGATCCAGCACCAAAAAGAAATTGCGCCACGAAATCCACTTCTTGGCCCAATGCAGATGCATGCGCGACTTGTCACGCCCGCCGACAAAGAGCTCTTCCACGCTCATTTCGTCGGGAATTTTCTTGAACGGCTTCTTGGCGTAGCAGATCGCAAGCGGCACCAGGATGGCACGCGACCACGAAGAAATTTCGTAAATATTGAACCAGAACCAGTTGGGGAAGAGCACGATCTCCGGCGGCACCGCGGGCACCGCATCGTAGTCGTATTGCCCAAAGAAACAGAGATAGATCTTGGTAAATGTATTGACTTCCGTCACGCCACCCATTTCGAGAATCTTCTTGCGGGCGCGCGCCAGCGCGGGATGATCCGCAGTGAGTCCGGCCAGCTTCAGGCCGAAGTAAGCTTTGACCGAAGCGCTGATGTTGGAAGGCCCCGCGGCGTAGATACTCCAGCCTCCGTCTTCGTTCTGGTGGTTCAGGATGTAACGGGCGGCCTTGTCAAAGCGTTCCTGGCTGCCCGTGCCGAGCAAGGCGTGGAGCAGGATGTAATCGGATTCGAGGGTGGTATCGGCTTCCAGCTCTCCGCACCAGTAGCCTTCGCCGGACTGCTGCGAGAAAAGATAGTTGCGTGCAGCATCGACAGCAAGTGCGACCCGACTCCCCAGGTCGTCAATCCTGCCAAATCGCATCTGCGGCACGGAGGCCGAACTTGGTACAGAACTATGAGCTGAACTATGTGCCGAACTTTGTGCAGATTTACGAGGGGAGAATTCTTCCATCTAGGACTCCACTGCAGCGACGGCCGGCGCTGCGGCGATCGTGGCCACGATCTCCGGCGGCAATCCAAAGCGCACATTTTCCGGCATGATTTCCAACTCCTGCACGTCGCCGAAGCCCTGTCCCGCCAAATACTCCACCACTTCCTGCACCAGATGTTCCGGAGCCGATGCTCCCGCAGTCAGGGCCACCGTCTTCACCCCGTTCAACCACTGCGGCTGAATATCGCGGCAATCATCAATTAGATGCGCCGGGGTGCCCAAACTGCGAGCGACTTCCACCAACCGCTTGGAATTCGAACTATTGTCGGAGCCAACCACCAGCAGCAAATCGGCATCGGACGCCACGTGTTTCACGGCAACCTGCCTGTTTTCCGTGGCATAGCAAATGTCCTGAGCCGCCGGCCCCTTAATGTTCGGGAACCGCTTGCGCAGCGCGGCAATAATGTCGCGCGTCTCATCCAGACTGAGGGTGGTCTGCGTCAAGTAGGCCACTCGGTTGGGGTCGGGCAAGGTCACCGATGCTACTTCCGCAGGCGACCCTACAACCTGAGTCACCGCCGGCGCCTCTCCGAGCGTGCCGATCACTTCGTCATGATCGCGATGGCCGATCAGAATGAGCGAATAGCCTTCCTTGGCGAACTTCACCGCCTCCACATGCACCTTGGTGACCAGCGGACACGTAGCATCGATCACGCGCAAATTCCGCACCTTGCTCGCCTCGCGCACCTCCGGAGAAACGCCGTGGGCGCTATAAATGACGCGTTCGCCCTCAGGCACCTCGTCCACGCTATCGACAAAAATTGCGCCCTTCTGCTGCAGCTCCTCCACCACAAAGCGGTTGTGGACAATCTCCTTGCGCACATAAATCGGCCGCCCAAAAGCCTCCAAAGCAATCCGGACAATATCGATCGCCCGCACCACTCCCGCACAAAATCCACGCGGCTTCAAAAGCAGCAAGGTCTTAGTATGCAAATTCCTGACCTCAGACAAGTAGCTTCCCCCACCCACTAGGGTACACTTTCTCGTTATAAAAGATGCTGTAAGGGTATCGAAAGATGCACCCTCAGGTCAATGTAAGCCTTTGAGGATGTGAGGATTAGCACCGGGCTGGGAAAACCGGCCGGCGAACGGGGCAGAGTGGAAACCCCCAAGCCGGAACTCATTCTCCTAGAGCCAGGAAGAGATGGCCCGGTTGTTTCACCCATTCGCCTTGATCATCTGCTCCGCATGCTTGCGCGAAGTCTCAGTCAGCTTAGCCCCCGACAGCATGCGCGCCACTTCCTCAGTGCGCTCTTCGCCGGTGATTTGGCGGACGGTGGTCTTGGCCCGGCCTCCAGCTTCGCGCTTTTCGATCAGGTAGTGGTGATCGGCGAAGGTTGCGATCTGCGGCAGGTGGGTGACGCAGAGCACCTGGTTGCCTTTGGCGAGCGTCTTCAATTTCTTCCCCACAGCCTCGGCAGCGCGCCCTCCAATGCCAGTGTCGATCTCGTCAAAGACCAACGTGCGCTGCGCAGCCGCCGACTTCTTCTTTTTAGCTGGATCGCCCGCCGGATTAGTCCCCGCTTCGACGCTCGCCTTCAACGCCAGCATGACGCGCGAAAGTTCGCCGCCCGAGGCGATCTGCTCCAGCGGGCGCATGGTCTCGCCCGCATTCGTCCTAATCCGATAGATCACCTGGTTAATACCCGAAGACGTCCAATGTGCTTCGTCATTACCTTCTTCCACCGCGATGCGAAAACTGGCGCGCATCGCGAGGTCGTTGATCTCGGCCTCGACCAATTTCTCTAACTTCCGTCCCGCCTCCAGCCGTTTGCGCGAGACGTTGCACGCAGCTTTGCGATACTCGTCGGCCGCCACTGCCAGCATTGCCCGCAGCTCAAGCAGCACCTGATCTTTGTTCTCCATCTCGGAGAGCTTGCGCCTGACATCCTCGCCGAAGGCAATCGTTTGCTCCAGCGTAGGCCCGTACTTCCGCTTCAGACGATCCAGCAGAGCCAGGCGTTCCTCGATCTCAGCGAGACGCTCGGGAGAAGCCTGGATTCCCCCCGCGTAGTCGCGCAGCGTCGCCCCCACGTCTTCGACGCTGATGCGCGCCGACTCGAGCGCCGCCAGCGCTTCCTGAAACTTCGGCTCATAACGAGCCAGTTCCTCAATGTGCTTCTGCGCAGCGCGCAGGCTCGACGAAGTGGAGGCGTTGCCCTCATACAGCAGATCGAAGGCATTGATGGCCGCGCCGTAGATTTTCTCGGCATTGGCTAAGACGCGCTTCTCGGCTTCCAGTTGCTCATCTTCTTGCGGGCCATCGCTCGCCCGCAAACGCGCCTCTTCGATTTCACGGCATTGGAAGTTCCACAGGTCCAGCAGCCGCATGCGATCCTGCTCGTCCTGTTCGAGTTCCGCGATGCGTCCGCGAATCTGTTTCCAGTGCGCGAATGCAGCGGACACGTCCTTCAATTCGACTCCGGCGTAAGCATCGAGCAGGTCCTGACGTGCCGCGGCATCGAAGTTTACGATGGATTCGTTCTGCGCGTGGATCACCGCCAAATGGGGCGCAATCTGTTTCAGCACGGCCACGGTCGCCGGCTGATTATTGATGAAGACCCGCCCCTTGCCGCCGGGAGCAATCTCGCGCCGCAAAATCAGCGAGGCATTCTCCGCGTCCAGACCGTTGGTCTCGAGGATCCCTTCGATGGAACGCGCCGCAGCTCCGTCGCTCTCAAACACGGCAGCAACCACGGCCCGCTCGGCGCCCGTGCGGATCACATCCGACGACGCCTTTTCGCCGAGCAGCAGTCCCAGCGCGTCAATCAGAATCGACTTCCCCGCCCCGGTCTCGCCGGTCAGAAGATTCAGACCAGCCGCGAACTCGATCACGACATTGTCTATCACCGCGTAATTTTCAAGTCGAAGTTCGGCCAGCACAAGGGTCCTAGGATCTTACGTGTGGCGCGGACGCCCTCGTCCGCGGCCTTTGAACTTTATACGACGAACGATAATTTACGCGCAGCATAGCACAGACCGCGCCGGAAAATGGTGCGAGGAAACTTTCGCAACGCAATCAAGAAAATTCCGCATTGACCGATGCGGTACCATTCACTAAGCCCGCCACTACCCTGATCTATAATCTCAAACAGGGGTTTCCCGAAACCGATGCATTTTCCTTCCGTCTTCCTGTTGTTTATCGGCGGCGAAATCGTTGATCTCGTCCTGCAGACCGGTCCGGTCGCCAAAACCGTGCTTCTCTTGCTCGTCGCCTTCAGCGTGCTTTCCTGGGCCGTAATTCTTTCAAAATGGCGGCTGATCAAGCGCGCGCGCACTCAGAGCGGACGCTTCGTGCACACCTTTCGCAAAGCGCAGCGCATGCAGGACATTGCCTCGGTTGCCGAACGGTTCCGCCCCAGCCCGCTGGTGGGAGTGTTTGACGGCGCAGTCGCGGAGTTCAAGCGCCAGATGGGAACCTCGGGCGGCATCCACAACCTCGTGGCCATACAGCGCGCTATGCAGATCGCGTCTTCCGAAGAGATCACCCGCCTCGAACGCAATGTTCCGTGGCTGGCAATTACGGGCGTCGTCACGCCCTTTATCGGATTGTTCGGAACCGTCTGGGGAATTATCGACGCGTTCCACGGACTGGGCACGGCCGGTGCCGCAACTTTGCGCGCGGTTGCTCCGGGAATCTCCGAGGCTCTGGTTACCACCGCCGCCGGTCTGGCTGCAGCCATCCCGGCAGTGATCGCCTACAACCTCATCATTGGCTCCATACGTGAAATGGCTGCGCGCAACGACGACTTCGCGCTGGAGATGCTCAATCTGGTGGAGCGGCAGTCGTTCGAACTCCAGCAAGCCCCACAAGTCACCGAGGCGAGACGCTGATGGCCTTCACCTCCGCCAACGGACGCACCCAGACCGCGCTTGCAGACATCAACATCACACCACTGGTGGATGTCGTTCTCGTGCTCCTCATCATTTTTATGGTGACCGCGCCGGTGCTGCAGTCCGGAATCGAAGTCAACGTGCCCCACACCCGCACGGTTAAAGAGATCACCGAAGAGCGCCTGGTGATCAGCATCGACAAATCGCAAAGAGTTTTTCTCGGCAACGATCCCATCAACATCAACCAGATTGGGGCGCGCCTGAAGCAGAAGATTCGCGACCCGCAACACCAGGCGATCTTCTTGCGCTCCGACGAAGATGTTCCCTTTGGCGCCTTCGCCACGGTGATGGACGCCATTAAACAGGCGGGCATTCGCAACGTGAGCATCGTCACGCAGCCCATGGATAGCCACGGCGGCCAGCACTAATGGTGATACTGATATCGATATGCACAACATCGACATCGACATCTATTCCGAACACGGCCAACTGCGCCGGCCTCTGGCCTGGTCGCTCGGCCTGCATCTCGCATTCGCGACGTTCGTCGTGCTCTACGCTGCGTTTGTTCCCGGGTTCGGCCGCAACGCCTGGGGCAGCGGAGGCACTGGGGATGCCATGGGAGCAACGCTCGTGAGCGCGGTTCCCTTGCCTGCCAATCCTGAGCAGACAACGAACGTGCTGGCAACCGAATCCAAGGGTTTGTCGAAGTCGCAGCCCACGGTTCAGGAGAAGGAGCCAGAAGCGATTCCGATTCCCGACAAGAATACGAAGACGAAGATAAAACCCGCGCCGGTCAAGACCGCAACACAGCGCAAGCCGGAACCAGAGCCCCCCGAGTCGAATCAAATTCCGTATGGCGAGGGTGGTCCGGTCAGCGGGCCGTACACCATGAGCGCGGGCGGCGCCAAAGGCGGATTTGGATTTACCGGAAGCGGTGGCGATTTCGGCAGCCGATTTTCCTGGTACGTCGAAGGGGTGCAGCGGAAGGTCACCGAAAACTGGTTGAAGTATGAAGTCGACCCTAGGATCACGGAGGCGAAACGGGTTTATCTGACGTTTGATATTGCACGCAACGGACATCCGTCTAATGTCGAGATCGAACAATCGAGCGGTGTGCCGTCGCTTGACCAGTCGGCGGTCCGGGCACTCCAGCGCATTGATACCTTCGGCCCGCTGCCGTCGGATTATTCAGGAAGCAAAGTGTCAGTAGAGTTCTGGTTCGATTACAAGAGGTAAGTCAGCCGTTGGTCGCTTGTCGTTGGTCGTTCGCGGGGTTGCCAACGACTAACGACCAACAACCGACGACTAAGGCAGGGAGCACATATTGAGTAACTTGGCTCATCGAATTTGTCATTTCGCGTTGATCGCCGTCGCCTTGCTGCTGCTCGCGGCCACCAGTTCCGCGCAGGACTGGATTCGCACTGGCACCGGGCTCGGTGTCGAGCGAGTTCGCCTCGCTGCATCCGACTTCAAGCCCTCGACCACCGACGCCAAGAACGCCGAACTGCTGAAGACCTTCAACGACGTGCTGTGGAACGATCTCGACAACGCCGGAATTTTCGACCTCGTCTCCAAGAGTTTTTATCCGCTACAGGAGCCGGGACAGCCGTCCGAGGTCAACTTCCCGGCATGGAATTCCCCGCCGCCCAACACCTCCATGCTCGCCTTCGGCAACCTGGGCGCGGCTGCCGGCAAAGTAACCGTGCAGGGATGGCTCTACGACGTGAAGAATGAGAAGTCGCCACAGGTGCTCGGTAAGCAGTACACCGACAATGCGACGACCGACGCGGTACGCGTGATCGCGCACCGGTTTGCGGATGAAATCATCTTCCGCCTCGGCGGAGGCATAGCGGGCATCGCCGAAACCAAGATCTATTTCGTCAGCGAGCGCGGCGGCCACAAGGAAATCTGGGTGATGGACTACGATGGCGCCAACCAGCAACAGGTCACGCACCTGGGAAGCATTTCCCTCTCGCCCCGCATCTCGCCCGATGGCTCGCGGCTGGCGTTCAGTTCGATCAACAAGGGTGGTTGGGAAATCATGATGTACTCATTCGACCTCAACCGCATGGTCAGCTTCCCGCGTTTTGGCGGCATGAATCTTTCGCCTTCGTGGTCCCCCGACGGCAAGATCGCCTTCTCGTCCTCGCGCAACGGCTACCCCAACATCTTCGCCGTCGATGCTTCCGGGGGAAACTCGTGGCGCTTAACGAATGATCAGGGACCGGATGTTTCTCCCACATGGAATCGCAAGACCGGCTCGCAGATCGCCTTCGTCAGCGGACGTACCGGCCTGCCGCAGATCTATACCATGGAAGCGGACGGTACCAACCTGCAGCGCCTCACCGATCAAGGCTATGCGGTATCTCCCAACTGGTCGCCGAACGGACAGTTTCTGACCTTCTCCTGGATGCGCAAGTACGGGCCCGGAGAGCCGGGTTCCAACGACATTTATTTGATGGACGTCGCCAGCAAGCAGTGGGTACAACTCACGCGCGATGCCGGGCGTAACGATTTCCCGTGCTGGTCGCCAGATGGACGGCACATTGTGTTTCAATCCCACCGCTCGGGCAGCGACCAGATCTGGACCATGCTCGCGGACGGTACAAATGTGAAGCAGTTAACATTTAAGGGCGCCAACACGCAGCCCAACTGGAGTTGGAAGTAGATTGGTTTTGAAAACGTGGTTTTGAAAGTTAGGTTTTGAATAGAAGCACGGTTTCGCGGCTGGCCTAGAGTGCGCCCTACCGTGAATCTGCAAATCGCCGCCACCATGCGGGCGCACAAACAGGAGGAATCAGGTGAAGCTGACAATGAGAATGACAATCACCATGACGAGATGGGGCACTCTGGTAGCCACACTCGGCACGATCATGTTCCTGGGCGCATGCGCGAAGAAGGTCGCTCCGCCTCCACCCCCGCCGCCCCCTGCAGCAACCGCTCCCACAGCCTCGCTGTCGGCCAACCCGAACACAATCGACGCGGGCCAATCGACGACGCTGACCTGGCAGACTACGAACGCGACCGACGTCAGCATAGACAGCATCGGCCCAGTGGACTTGAGTGGCTCGCGCCAGGTGACTCCGGCCGACTCAACCACCTACCGGCTGATCGCAAAAGGCGCCGGCGGGACCCAGGAGGCTACTGCTCGCGTGACCGTCAACGCCGCACCTGCGCCGCCGCCAACGACGTCTAACGCCACTGAAGAAGAGCTCTTCGCGCAGAATGTGAAGGATATTTACTTCGACTACGACAAGTACGATATACGCGCAGCCGAGCAAGGCTCGTTGCGGGGCGATGCCCAGTTCCTGCAACAGCATCCGAACATTCACATTACGATCGAGGGACACTGCGACGAGCGCGGCTCGACCGAATATAACCTGGCTCTGGGCACGAATCGCGCGGACGCGGTGAAGAATGCGCTCATCCAGGCTGGTGTGAGCGGCGATCATATCAAGACCTTCAGCTATGGCAAAGAAAAACCGTTCTGCACTGAGTCGAACGAAGGTTGCTGGCAGCAAAACCGCCGTGGGCACTTCGTGTACGAAAAATAATTCACCCAAGGGCGGCTGCAACCGCCCTTGCTTTCCCGGGGTCCGTCCGGTGGACGCTCAGCGGGTTCTTGATATCAAATTTGGCATTGAATAGGGTGACTATGAAATCCAATCGCATTCCGCTGGTTCTCGCGCTATTCCCGTCGTTGTTCGTCACTCTCTCGATCGCTCCCGCCTATGGCGCCAGTAAGGAAATCATCGAACTACAAACGCAGGTCGCCCAATTGCAGCAGCAGATGACCGCGATGACGCGATCTTTTGACGAGCGCATGGGGGTCATGAAGAATCTGCTCGAGCAAAACACCGACGCCGCCAACAAAGTGAGCGCCACGATTAACGGCCTGCAAGCTTCCATCAACAAGCAGCAGCAGGATCGCGCCGGGCAAGTCGACCAGATCTCCGGGCAGATTCAGTCGCTGAACGACACCATGGACGAGCTCAAGGTCCGCCTCGCGAAGCTGAGCAAGCAATTCGAGGATATGCAGGCGTCACAGCAATCCCTGGCCGCGCAGCAGGCGCAAGCGCAGCAGCAGGCCCAGGCGATGGCCCAGGCTCCTCCGCCCGACGTGCTCTACAACAACGCCCTGCGCGACTACAACGGCGGGAAAAACGACGTGGCCGGCCAGGAGTTTAACGATTACATCAAGTTCTATCCCAACACCGACCTGGCCGGAAACGCATATTTCTACCTCGCCGAAATTCAGTTCAAAGCGGGCGACTACCAGAAAGCAGTCGCGAGCTATGATCTGGTGCTGCAGAACTTTCCCAGCGGAAACAAGGCGGCAGCAGCACAGCTAAAGAAAGGATTCTCGCTCCTCGAACTCGGAAAGGAAGACGAGGGCACACAAGAATTAAAGCATGTGATCCAGCGCTATCCGCGCACCAACGAAGCCATCCAGGCGAGAGACAGATTGCGGAAACTCGGACCGGCGCCCAAGAGCCACTAGAGCCGTGTGGAGAGGACACTCTTGTCCGCTGCCGTTGCATTTGCTTTTAGCCGCGACAATTGCCTGCCACAGGGTTGCATTCGCTGCACGCTTTTCGCGGACAGGAGTCTCCGCGCCACACATTACGGCCGCTGTGTAGTGTTCGGCACGGTCACGCCGCCCTCAATCTTCGGGATACCGAAGTGCCCGCCGAGACGGAGGAGATCGAGCGGACTGATCGACCCGGAGACCACGACAAAGTCCACCTCATTCGACTTCTCCAGGAGAACCGCGACATTGCTGATCGCGTTATTCTCCAAGCGCATCCACAGGTCCGTTACCCCCGGGCCTCCGTCCTTCTCATGGTTGTTCACCACCTGCTTCCAGCCTGCCGCGCGGTACTCGTCCTTCACGGAACTCAGAGCCTGCGCATCATAGGTCCAGGCTCCCGGAAAATGGTAGCTGTGCACCGAGACCCCACTCACGCCCGCAATCACGTGGCGCAGCTCCTCGTTGCCCTTGTCGAGCTTGGACGCAGCTACCAGCATGGAATGGTCCAGCGTGAACTCGGTCTTGGAAGTCGCGTGTTGCCGCAAAGCGTCAACACCCTTAGGAATCCACTCTTGAGGCGTTTGCGCCGCAGTCAATCTAGCTGCGGAAATGGCAATCAAGATTACAAGAACAACGGTGGACAACTTCATGGAGCGCCTCAATGTTCAGAAGTAATACTCAGACGGAACCCTGCCCCAACCCGTAGGCAAGAACCCCTAGGCCAATATGAACCCGGCGCATGAAAATTAGTTGTACGAAGCCGCGCGATTACCCTCAAACAACGTCAGCCGCCGCAGCCTTTTCCGCCACTACGCCGCTCGGACGCAGTGTGACCCAGTCGGTCTGCACCCGATGCCACCCTTGAATCAGGAAGCCGTACGATTCGAATAGCTGCCGGATTTGCGGCCGCTGCCAACCTGCGATCTCTTCCAGAATCGGCACCAGCGTGGCTAGGGCGTTGTCGCTCAGCACCGTTCGCTTCGCGATCTGCGCCACCAGTTTTGACTCCGACACAGCAATAGTGAAGCCGTCGCGGCGGTTCACGTGCAGCATGACGTGAATGTCGGAGCTGCCGTCGCCCACGTAGACGATATGGTCCGCCGGAATGTCGAGGTCTTCTTCGAGCTGATCCAGCCGCGTCACCTTTCCATAACCGGCCGTCGCCCGCACCAGGCTTTCTATCTCGCCCGCAGCGTTGTACTTGAACTCGGTGCCAAAGATGTGGTCCTCGGGCACGATTCCTTCCAGTGCCGACTGGATCACCTCGACCGGCGCCGCCGAGAGCACGTAAAAATCAAAGTGGAATCCGTCGATCCGCCGGTCTAATATCTCGTAAACCTGCTTGATGTTTTCCTTGAGGCGAATGCGCTTGCCCACCTCAAACAGGTCGTCGCGCCGGACGCGCGTACGGAACTGCGGATCGTGCAGAAGGAGATAAGAAAATTCCGCGCCCTGCTGAACTAGGTTCAGCCTGGCCATACCTTTTGCCTTACGTTCGAATTCCTCAACAGAAATGCCAAGCAGCTCGCTCAGCACGTAACCCGTATCGTTAAAGGTCAGCGTCTGATCGAAGTCGCTGGCGAAGAGATAATGTTTAAGATGTTTGCTAATCATGTCTTAGTTTAGATTCAAGATCGCATGAATGGACTATTAAATTTACCTATCGTAACTATCACAACAACTTGCAGGTGCAGCTGATGCAAACTGATAACCACAGAACGGACATTGCCCGCTGCCGGCATTCAGCGTAACCTGAACCTGTAATGATTAATTTGTTAACGCACCCATTGAAAGGCCTGCTATGCCGAAAAGTGTCAGCGACCATCTCCACAATGATGCCGACCGCGGGAAAGGTTCCAAGGAACCGGACGAACGCAGCCAATCCGGCAACAACTCCATGAAAGACCAACTCGGCCACCGCAATCCCGATCCCATGCAGGACGGCGCCGATAGCGATTTTCCCGAGCCCGGCCACAGCCCCGAGCACTCCTTCGAGGGAGAGTTGAAAAAAAGGAAAACTGGATAGTGGAGAGCCGAGTCCCGAGCGGGGTCGGCTGGATTCTTGCCATCAGTCGCAGAAGCCTACTGCAGCTCTTCCATGCACTTCGCCAGAGCTTCCCTGCTTGGCCGCGTCAACGACTCCGGCAAAGTCGCCAGCGGCTGATCGGTAACATTAAGCATGTCAATAAAGGTCGGCGCCTTGGCATTGATGTAGAACACGCCGGTCAGCACTTCGCCTTTTTCATGTGATTCCATAAGCCGGCTCACTGCCTGAATCTTGTTCGTAGGATCGTACTCCTGCTCCAGCTTCCGCAGCCGTAGCCGCGATCCGTCGTGCATCGTAACTTCAAACGTCGTCCCCGGATCGTAGTCAACATTGATTTCCTCAAACGCCGGTACAAAGCTGACTTCGTGCAGCGGCTCCTCATGCGCCTGCATGTATTTGTAAGACTTGGTCGAGCCCTCGTGGTCATTGAAAGTCACGCACGGCGAAACCACGTCCAGCATCACCGTTCCCTTGTGCGCGATGGCCGCTTTTAGCATGGTGTGGAGCTGCCGCTTGTCGCCGGAAAAAGACCGGCCCACAAACGTAGCTCCCAACTGAATTGCCATGGCACAGGTATCGACCGGAGGCAGGTCGTTCGCGATGCCACTTTTCAGCGTAGATCCCAGATCCGCAGTCGCGGAGAACTGGCCCTTAGTCAGCCCGTAACAACCGTTGTCCTCGATCACATAGATGATTGGCAGGTTGCGCCGCATCAGGTGGACAAACTGCCCCGCACCGATCGATACCGTGTCGCCGTCGCCCGTAACACCCAGCGCCAGCAAATCTTTATTCGCCAGAACTGCTCCTGTCGCCACCGAAGGCATGCGCCCATGGACGGAGTTGAAACTGTGCGACCGGTTCATGAAATAAGCCGGACTCTTCGACGAGCACCCAATCCCGCTGAATTTGGCGACCCGTTCGGGCTGCACTCCCATTTCATACATGGCGTCAATGATGCGTTCGGAAATCGCGTTATGCCCGCACCCGGCGCAAAGCGTAGTCTTCCCGCCCCGATAGTCAACCACCTGCAGTCCGATGCGATTAGTCTTCGGAGTTGGAGCGGAAGTTGGTGTATTAGTGGGTGTGTTACCCATGTTACTTACCCTCCATCATCATGAGCTCGTCGGTTACCGAACGCGCGTCGATCGGCAATCCGTGGATATGACAGATCGACCGCAAATGCGGCGTCAATTCCGGCTTGATGTCGAGCTTCAGCAGAGTGGCCATCTGCCCGTCCCGGTTTTGCTCCACCACATACACGCGGTCGTGCCGCTCAATGAAGTCGTGAACCTCGCGCGTAAACGGATACGACAGCACCCGCAGATAGTCCGTCTCCACGTTGTGTTCTTTGGACAACTGATCGCGCGCTTCGATGATCGCCCAGTGCGACGTGCCATAAGCAACAATGCCGATTTTCGATTTGCCGCCGCCCGCCAGTTCCGGCCGAGGAACAAACGACCGGGCCGTTTCGAACTTCTTGTTGATCCGCTCCATGTTGCGTTCAAAATCGTCGGGACGCTCGCTGTACTGTCCCCGTTCATTGTGGCCGCTGCCGCGCGCAAAATATGCTGCCGCGGGATGATCCGTGCCCGGCAGCGTGCGATAGCCGATGCCATCGCCATCCACATCCTTGTACCGTGAAAACCCACCCGCCTTCTCAAGATCCGCCTTGCTCAAAACTTTTCCCCGGTTAATAGACTTGTCGGGATAAGGGAACGGGTCCGACATCCAGTTATTCATCCCCAGGTCAAGGTCCGACATGACGAACACCGGCGTCTGAAAGCGCTCCGCCAAATCAAAAGCATCCTGCGCCATCGTGAAGCACTCGCTGACCGAGTTCGGAAACAGCATGATGTGCTTGGTGTCGCCGTGGCTGAGAAACGCCGTCGAGAGCACGTCACCCTGCGAGGTACGAGTCGGCAAGCCGGTTGATGGCCCGACCCGCTGAATATCCCAGATCACCGCTGGAATTTCCACGTAATACGCGAGCCCGGTGAACTCCGCCATCAGCGAAATGCCCGGACCGGCGGTCGCAGTCATCGACCGTGCACCCGCCCAAGCGGCGCCGATCACCATCCCCACAGCCGCCAGTTCGTCTTCCGCTTGCACGATGGCAAACGTCGCCTTGCCATCCGGCCCAATGCGATATTTCTTCATGTAGTCAATCATCGTCTCGACCAGGGATGACGAAGGCGTGATTGGGTACCAAGTCACCACCGTACAACCAGCAAACATGCATCCCATGGCCGCCGCGGAATTGCCGTCGACGATGATCTTGCCCTTCGTCTTGTCCATGCGCTGGATGTAAAACGGATCGCGCTTCTTCAAATTAGCGGCGGCATAATCGTGGCCTGCCTTCGCTGCCGCCAGGTTCAGGTTCGCCGCTTTCGCCTTGGTCGCAAACTGCTTGCGGATCGCCTTCTCGACCTCGGCATAGTCGATTTCAAGTAATTGCGCCGCCACCCCGACGTAGATCATGTTCTTGATCAGCTTGCGCAGCTTGGCATCAGCGCCCACCGTGGCCGCCAGCTTGTCGTAAGGCACCGCGTAGTAAATCAAGTCGTCGCGCACCTTGTCGAGCGCCAGCGGCTCGTCGTAAAGCACGGCAGCGCCCGCCGCCAGCGTCTTCACATCGTCCTGCGCCGTCTCCGCATTCATCGCGATAAGCAGGTCGATTTCCTTCTTGCGCGCGATGTAGCCATCCTTATTGGCGCGGATCGTGTACCAGGTAGGCAACCCCGCAATGTTCGAAGGAAACAGATTCTTGCCCGAAATCGGCACGCCCATCTGGAAAATGCTGCGTAACAATACGGTGTTGGAACTCTGCGACCCCGACCCATTCACCGTCGCAACCTGAATACTCATGTCGTTAATGACGACGACACGTCTCTGCCCCAGTTGGCCGGAAGATTCCCGGGGCACGACATCCGTGGTGGCCATCCCTGTACCTTTCTGGTTTTAACCCAACAAAGTTTTGACCGGGCAAAGCCCGTCGCCCGGAAGTTTCGCGGAGTGAAAAAGCGAAAACGACTTACTAATTATACGCGCCCGAAAGCAGCGGGCAGAGGCGGATGGACCACCCAATGCACCCCGACTCCTCAGGGTGCCCCGTTCAAGCTTCGCTTGGGCGGGGCCTTTTGCCTCTTTCGTCGCAACCGCCATTCTGCTTCGGCGATAATAGAACGATGACAGGTCTCTCCAAACGCGATGCCACCAGCAACAGCGATGTCGTAGGAGCAAGAAACGCTGGCGCACCAAACTGCAACGTGGCTCTCATCGGCTTCGGCACGGTCGGGAGTTCCGTGGCGAGAATTCTTTGCGAGCGCTCGTACACTCACCTGCGCCTGACGCATGTCCTCAATCGCAACGTGGCGCGGAAAAAAGTGGACTGGCTTCCGTCCTCGGTGCAGTGGACGGAGAATATCGACGATGTTCTATCCTCCAACGCGGACATCGTGGTCGAGGTGATGGGCGGCCTTCAGCCCACCGAAGAATGGATCCAGCGCGCGCTCACGTCGGGCAAATCCGTGGTCACGGCCAACAAGCAGTTGATCGCCCATTGCGGCCCGGAATTGATCAACCTGGCCCGCCAGATGAATCAGCAGATCCAGTTTGGCGCGTCGGTGGCCGGCGGCGTGCCGGTGATTTCCGGATTGCATGAGGGATTGGCCGGCGATGAACTGTTCAAGATTCGCGGCATTCTCAACGGCACCTGCAACTACATTCTCACCCAGATCGAGGCGAACGGCATTCCCTTCGCCACCGCGCTGCGCGAGGCGCAGAAACTGGGCTTCGCCGAAGCCGATCCGACCGAAGACATCGAGGGTTTGGACGCGCGCGCCAAACTCGCCATCCTGGCGCGAGTCGGACTGCACTGTAACGTTAGACCCGAGAGCATCATCGCGCGCTCAATTTCAGCAATCGACTCGGTTGATTTTGAATACGCGAACCAGCTTGGCTGCACAATTCGCCAGATTTCCTGGGCGGAGTTGACAGCAGAGTCGAAGGGTAAACGTAGCGAGTTGTTTGCCGCCGTCCAACCGGCGCTGGTCGAACTTTCATCGCCGTTGGCGCGCGTCGAAGGCAGCCAAAACCTGGTGGTGGCGACCGGAACCTATGGCGGCGAAACCGTCTTTGGAGGCCACGGCGCAGGCGGACAGCCAACCGCCGTCGCGATCGTGTCCGATATTCTCGCCATCGCTCGCTCCAAGCAAGCCGCAATGACAACCGCTGCGACAGACGCCGGACAGCCCGTCGAAAACACGCCCACCGTCACCGCCGATTTCACTGCCAAGCACTACCTGCGCTTTCTGGTGAAGGACCGGCCGGGCATCATCGCCAGCCTCGCCACAATTCTTTCACAGTGCGGCATCAACATCGACTCGGTGCTGCAGAAACCCGGCTGCCCAAAATCCCACTTGCCGTTTTTGATCACGCTGGAGGAATGCAAAGCGTCGCTCGTGGAACAGGCATTAAAGCAAATCAATTCGCTGGATTTCCTGGTGCAGCCCTGTTTGCATTTGCCGATTCTGTAAGCAGAGCCGGAACTACGCTTCCGTCTGAAAGAACTGTGCCATGTTGCGGAATTTCTTATAGCGGGTTTCAAGCAGATCGCCGAGCGGCAGGCGCTTCACCGCGGCCAGATGCTGCTGTAGCGCGCCCTCGAGCAACTCCGCCGCCTGCGCGTGGTCGGTGTGCGCGCCTCCGGCGGGTTCCGGGATGATGCCATCAATGCAGCCTAGCTCGTTCAAATCCTCCGCAGTGATCTTCATGGCCTCCGCCGCCAAATCTTTCTTGCTGGCATCGCGCCACATGATCGACGCGCAACCCTCGGGCGAAATCACGGAGTAAACGGCATTCTCCATCATCAACACGCGATCGGCTACCGCAATCGCCAGCGCCCCGCCGCTGCCGCCCACGCCAATCACGGTCGCAATGATGGGAACTTCCAGTCGCGCCATCTCCAACAGGTTGCGGGCGATGGCTTCTCCCTGACCGCGCTCTTCCGCGTGCAGTCCCGGATAGGCACCGTCGGTGTCCACGAACGTAAGAATTGGCCGCTTGAATTTCTTGGCAATTTTCATCACCCGCAGCGCTTTTCTATATCCTTCGGGATGAGGCATGCCAAAGTTGCGATAGACGCGCTGCTTCGCGTCGCGCGCTTTCTGCTGGCCCACGACGATGACTTCCTCGCCGTGAAAGCGAGCCATGCCGCAGACAATCGCGGGATCGTCGCGGAAGCCGCGATCGCCGTGAATTTCGCTCCAATCGGTAAAGATGCGCTCGACATAATCCAGCGTGTAGGGACGCTGCGGGTGACGCGCCAGTTCCGTGCGCTCCCATGCGTTCAAGTGCGAAGAAATCTCGCGGCGAAGATCGCTCACCCGTTCGTGCAATTGCTGGATCTGGCGAAGCGTTTCCGAGTTCTGCCCTTCCAGCGCCCGCAGGCGCGTGATCTGCTGCTCGATTTTTTCCAGTTCCTGCTGCGCCTTCAGTCCAGAATCCATCTTGATGACGTTCCCATTCCCTCGGGTACGATGCGCTTCCACGATCGAGAGCATAAAGTCGGTGCCGGCTATGGCGGCATTTTTCGCGGCATGCTCTGACTTCTCTGCCCGCTTTATTCTCGCTCGTCTCATCGGCCGCATCTGTCAAAACTTGCCGGTGGAGAGCCGGGCGTCCCCGTCGGCAGGACGGGCGAGACGCCTGTCGCTCCACCGTGTTACTGATTAACTGATGACGCGCACGCTGCCGCGCCCGCACAGCTCTTCCACACGACTCAGGAAATTGCGGTCCGGCATCACATTATAGCCCTCGGCTTCCATCACCACCATGAAATCGCCGTCCCGTTCCACGTCGAAGAGCACCTTGGCCTCACCCTTGCGCTCGCCGCAGAGCGCGTGCAGAGCATCGACCGTGCTGCTGGTCGCGATATCGAGAGGAATCTTTATGCGGAGCGCCTTCGGCAACGGCACCCGAGCTTCATCGAGCGGAATGATATCGTTCGCCGTGAGCTTTGGATTTGCGCCGTCTTCAATGCGCACGCCACCGCGAATCAGCACCGGAACCTCGAGCCTCACTTTATCCGCGAGTTTCTTGTAGGCCTCGGGAAAGACCAGCAGTTCCACCTTCCCCAACATATCTTCAAGCGCGGCTTGCGCCCACAGCTCGCCGCTTCGTTTTGACTTAGCCACCCGCAGCCCCGTAATCAACCCCGCAGTCGTGATGCTCTCATCCTTGGCAGTGGATTTCTTCATGGCGGCAATATCTTCGGTGGAGAGCGCATTCAGGTCGGCGAGCTTCTCTTTATATTTTTCCATCGGATGCCCGGTTATAAAAAATCCGAGGATTTCCTTTTCCGCCGCCAGCCGCGTATGTTCGTCCCAGTCGGGCACGTTGGGGAGCGCGTCATTCGCCTGTTGCGCGGTTTCATCCGCAAAAACGCCAAACAGCCCGTGCTGTCCGGACTCTGCGTCGCGCTGCACTTTCTGCGCCTGCTCGATCGCTGTGTCGAGCGCTTGCATGAGCTGTGCTCGGCGTCCGAAACCATCCATGGCTCCGCTCTTGATCAGCGACTCCAGCACGCGCTTGTTCAACAGCCGCAGGTCCACTTCTTCGCAGAATTCGTAAAACGATTTAAAATTCCGGCCGAGCTTCTTCCGCGCTCCGACAATCGACTCGATCGCATTTCCGCCGACGTTCTTAACCGCCGCAAGCCCAAACCTTATCGCCTGCCCGTGCGGCGTAAAGTTCGCATCGCTGACGTTGATATCAGGGGGCTCGACCGCAATTCCCATCTCGCGGCATTCGTTGATGTACTTAACCACGTCATCCGTGCTGCCGGTCACAGAAGTCAACAGCGCAGCCATAAAGTCGAGGGGATGATGCGTCTTCAAGTATGCCGTGTGATACGCCAGCAGCGCGTACGCTGCCGAGTGCGATTTATTGAAACCGTATCCGGCAAATTGCGCCATCAAATCGAAAATCTTTTCGATCTTTCTCGGCGGATAGCCGCGTTGCGTTGCTCCCTGCACAAACCGTTCGCGCTGTTTCGCCATCTCCTCGGCATTCTTCTTGCCCATCGCCCGTCGCAACAGGTCGGCCTCTCCGAGGGAGTAGCCGGCAAGTTTGTTCGCCGCCTGCATCACCTGTTCCTGATAAACAATGACGCCCATCGTCTCCTGCAAAATCTCCTTCAGTTCCGGCAATTCGTATTCAATCTTCCGGCGTCCATGCTTGCGCTCGATGAAGTCGTCGATCATGCCGCCCTGGATTGGTCCGGGGCGGTACAGCGCATTCAAAGCGGTGAGATCTTCGATCGAATTCGGTTGATAGCGGCGCAGAACATCCCTCATGCCGTGCGATTCAAACTGGAAAACGCCCGAGGTTAATCCCTTATGGAAAACTCTCTCGTAGGTCTCCTGATCTTCGAGCGGAATGTCGTCCAGCTTTAAAGTTGTCCCCTTCTGCGCGATCAGTTTCAACGTGTCGTCGAGAATGGTGAGCGTCGTCAGGCCAAGAAAATCCATCTTCAGCAGGCCCATCTTTTCGATGGCGACCATGTCGAAGGCGGTGACAATTTCGTCGTTCTTGGTTTTGTGTAGCGGCACCAGTTCAATCAGCGGCCGCGGCGAAATCACCACGCCCGCGGCGTGTACACCGGAATTCCGCACCAGACCTTCGAGCTTCCGCGCCGTGTCGAGCAACTGCCGCACCTGCGGATCTTTCTGGTACGCCTCCTGCAGCGCGGCGGATTCCTTGAGCGCGTCGTCCAGCTTGATATTCAGCGTTGTCGGCACCATCTTCGCGATGCGATCCACGTCGCTGTAGGGCATGTCCATGGCGCGGCCTACGTCTTTAATCGCCGCTTTGGCCGCCATGGTGCCGAAGGTGATGATCTGCGCGACATTTTCGCGTCCGTATTTATGGGTGACGTATTCGATCACTTCGCCGCGCCGGTTCATGCAGAAATCGATATCGATATCCGGCATGGAAATGCGTTCCGGGTTCAAGAAGCGTTCGAAGAGAAGCTCATGCTGCAGCGGATCAATGTCGGTAATTCCGAGCGAATATGCAACCACCGCTCCTGCCGCCGATCCTCGCCCCGGACCCACGGGAATTCCGCGTTCACGCGCGTAACGGATGAAATCCCAAACGATCAGGAAATAGCCCGAGAATTTCATCTGCTGAATGATGGCTAGCTCGCGCGCCAATCGCTGTTCGTACTCCGCCAGAGAATGCTTGAGCCGCCCGCTTGCCGCCGCGGTCCGCAGGCTTTCCATGCGCTGTGCAAATCCTTGACGCGTGATGTGCTCGAAATAACTGTCGAGAGTAAATCCGTCGGGAACGTCAAAATGCGGAAACGGGCTGGGAACTTTTTCGAGTCGAAGGTTGCAACGCTCGGCTATATCGAGTGTGCGCGAAAGAACCTGGGGCGCATCCTTGAACATGCGCAGCATCTCGTCACTATTCTTGACGTAGAACTGCGTGCCCTCGAACTTCATCCGGTTAGTTTCCTGTATGGACTTCCCGGTCTGAATGCACAGCATCACATCCTGCGCGTGTGCGTCGTCTTCGCAGAGGTAGTGGCTGTCGTTGGTCGCGACCATGGGCAGCCCTAGGTCTTTCTCTAACTGAAACAAGCCGGATCGAATGCGGTGCTCCATCTCGAGGCCCTGATCCTGAATCTCGAGAAAGAAATTTTCTTTGCCAAAGAGGTCACCGTAGAACCCGGCTGCCGATCGCGCCGCGTCGTAGTTCCCTTCCGTTAGCCGCTCCGCCACTTCGCCCTTCAGGCATCCGGAAAGCCCGATCAGCCCCTTGGAATGCTCCGCCAGAAATTTCTTGCTCACGCGTGGCTTGTAGTAGAAACCGTGCAGCGAGGCTTCCGAGGTGATCTTCACGAGGTTGCGGTAGCCTTCTTCGTTTTCGGCCAGCACCAGCAGGTGGTTATAAGTGTCACCGTCAGGCGGAGTGCGCGCGATGTTGTGGTCGTCCTTCTTGCAGATGTAGAGTTCGCATCCCACGATCGGTTTGACGCCAACCTTGTGCGCCGCATTTACAAAATGTACCGCGCCAAAAATATTGCCGTGGTCGGTCATGGCCACCGCCGGCATGCCCAGCTGATGAACGCGATCGACGAGTTTCTCGACGTCGCAAGCGCCGTCGAGCAGGGAATAATCGCTATGCAAATGCAGGTGGACGAATTGGTTTTGAGTCATGAAGCTCTTGGTGATTGGCTTTTAGCTTTCAGCAGATCGGATTCATTCTACTGGCTGGAGGAAATCGCGCAATGCCTGAAAGTGGTGCACTATAACCGTGCGATCTGTCTAACGCACGATCATGATCTGGAGTGAGGGTTGCGGCACCTGAAAATCCACGCCGCGATCGTCATTCATCTTGACCGTGGCGGGAATATCGAGGTTGAGGAGCGGAATCTTCTTTGCGGCTTGCGCGTTGAGCACCCAGAGCGTTCCACCGGAAATTGCATAATTCCGCACTTCTTCAACATGCTGGTCGCGGAAAACCAATGCCGTCTCGGGTTCCTGGTCCGTCTTCGGCCGATTGCGCGCTTCCACATCGGCTTGCAGCCGGTCGACTTTTCCGCTTAGCGCCTGAACATCGCGCTGCAATCCGCTGTCCTCGGGGTATGGAGCGGGATAAGAGGCACCGGCATACGAATCCTGATCCTCCGTTTCATAGTCAAGCGGATCAGAGTACCAACCGTAATAGCCGTATGGATAATATCCCGCGTACGGGTAATAGGCCCGCCGGCCATAGAAACCACGATTGTAGTAAGGATTTCCGATTCGCACGCGAACGCCGGAGCTGCGGCCAAAATTTCCGCCGTGGAAAGAACGGAAAGAACTGGAAGGGTGTCCCCCGCCTGAGGCGAAGTGGGAACCGCCGCCCCGACCGCCGCGTTGCGCCCACACCGGCGGCGTGAGCAAAATCAGACTAAACGTCGCTATGGACAACCAGCGCCGCATGGCCGCATTATACCGCAATAGCGCAGATTTGACTTGTTACCTGGCCCAGAAATGCGCTCGGTCGACGCGCGCATAAAGTCCCCGGCCGAACTTCCCCGCACCCTGAAACCTGCCTTATTTGCCCTTTTTCTTGGCCTTGGCCTTGGTCTTCGGCTTCGTTTTAGCGGCCGCTTTCGTGGGCTTGCGCGGTTTGCTCGGCTTCTTGGTGACAGGAGCCCTAGATGGCTTGCTCACCTTGGCAGCCGCGGCAGGTTTCGCAGGAGCCACGGTTTTTTCCGCAGCCACGGGCTTTGCCGGCACCGCAGTCGCAGCCGGCGCGGACTTCCCTGGCGGTGCTACGGGAACCGCCGCAGCCTTTCCCCTCCCCTTGGCGCCCGGCTTAATGCTCGCCGCCGCAGGGGCAGCGGCAGCAGTCGCCTTCGCTCCTCTACCCCGCTTTGTTGGCGGAGGCGGTGGGGGCGGCGGAGGTGGCGGCGCCAAGGGCTTCAGATATTTCAGCGTCTCCGTCCGCGAACGCAGCTTGCCGTCCAACAGCAGTAAGAACACGTCGTTCGCGATCTTCGGATACGCCGGCATCTGCGGCGTGATGTGCAGTTCCGTCATCTCCGGCAACGGAATCTTCTGCTGCACCTGTCGCCACTTGGTGAAGAAATTCTTGATTTTCTGCGCCACCGCCTGCTGCCGCGCCGTGATGGCAAGAAACAGAATCATCTCCGGACGCGCCGACGACAGCAATTGCCACGTCCGCGACGGCGTGGCCGCTTCTTTACCCATCAAACGTTTAGCGAGGCTGTGGGCGTTGTCTTCCAGATCCTTCCAGGCCGCGACCAGATCCTTGCGCGGAATCGCCCGGCGCAAATCCGAAATATCCTTGTCGCCCAGCCGCTCGGTGAGGAAATACAGCACCGCCGGCGCAACCTCCGGCGTGTAGCCAAGCTCGTTCATTTGCTGCCGCGTCTTCATCAGCGCGCCCAATCCGGCAGTGTCCACTTTAGCCGTGCTCCAGCGCGGATTCAGTACCTTCAGCCATCCCTCTTTTTCGTACGCCTTCAGGACGCCCTGCGGATCGTCCTCGTACGCCAACTGTTCGATTTCGTATCCGATACTCGAATTCCGGATGTACTCGATGTAGCCGTTTTCTTTCCCCGATTCGTAACGCGCCTGGGTCCGCTCCTCGAGCGGCCAGTGGAAGCGCGTGCTAAAGCGCGTGGCGCGGATCATCCGCGACGGATCTTCGAGAAACGCGTAGTTATGCAACACGCGGATCACTTTGGCTTCGATGTCAGCCGCACCATTGAACGGATCCAACAGCAGCCCGCGCGATCCCTCGTTTAGCGACAGCGCCATCGCGTTCACGGTGAAATCGCGGCGGCGAAGATCTTCAATGATCGTGGCCGGAGCAATCTGCGGAGGCTTGCCTTGCTTGTCGTAGCGCTCCGAGCGCGCCATCGCAATCTCGGCCCGAACGCCGCCGGGCAGTGTCAGCAGCAAGGCCCGCGTCTCGTGGTCGGCATCACCGATCACCGCTCCCGCCCGCTCGAGATCCTTCTGCAGCTTGAGGGCGTTGCCCTGGACGGTGAAATCCAGATCGCGGATGGGAAAACCGGTAATGATGTCGCGGATGGCGCCGCCGGTGAGATATAGATTCATTCCTGCGGACTTGGCGGCGTCTGAGACAAGGGCGACTGCCTTCTGTTGGTCCGGCGAGAGCCGGGTTTCCAGCGTGTATATGTAATCGGCCATGCCTTCCTAGTCGCCTGGCGGTGGCCCTTCGCTGGGCTCGGCCAGGGCGTTTTACACAGCATTTCCACAGGAGAGCCGCTCGCCACCTGGCAAGCTGTCCGTTCGCGGAATCTAACTCACTCTAGACATTAGACTTATACCGCACCCTTGCGATTCCAGTGAACTAGAGAAAATAGCACAAGGTTTACCGTTTGGCTACTGTGAAGGCACAAACTGTCCGAATCCATCGGGAAAGTGCGAAAATCCCATCTGGGACTTCCACTGCCCCCGCGAATTGCGCTGTCACGAGCGGGTTTTGAAAGATCCCTAGCTCCATGCCCTCCACCCACAAGAAAGTAATCGTGCGGAAACACGACCGCGACTCAATCAGCGGTTATGTCGCTCCCGCCAACTTTGTGGTGGAGGGCAAACTCCAGCTGCTCAGCACTTCCGGCAACGTGGTCGCCATCGACCTGCGAGAGATCAAGGCCGTTTATTTTGTCCGTGAGTTTTCCGACACCGACTTGATGCTCCGTAAGACCTTCACCACCCGTCCCCGGACCGAGGGCCTGTGGGTGCGCCTGAAGTTTAAAGACAGCGAAGTAATAGAAGGCATTCTGCCCAACGACCTCACGCAAAATCCCGCCGAAGGATTCCTGATGAATCCTCCCGACCTGCGCTCGAACACGCAGAGGGTGTTCGTGCCCCGCGAAGCGCTGTCGTCGGTGACTGTTCTTGCGGTCATCGGAGCAGCCAGCCGCCGACGCAAAGGCGGGCAGCCGGATACGCGCCAAGTCACGCTGTTCGAGCAGTAGGAAAATCTCCTCGAAAATCAGAACTGTCATCCTGAGCGACCGGGGCCCGGGCGCGCCCGCTTTTGGCACGCCGGGGTGGGGGAGCGAAGTACCTATGCATTCGCCTTCCGCTACAATTTCCCGAGACACGCTTATGAAACTAGCCTATATCGCTAAAGCCCTCAACGCCCGCCTAGACAACGCCTCTCCCGACACCGAGATCACCGGAGTAGCCGGAATTGAAAACGCCGCCCCCGGCCACCTAACCTTCGTGTCCAACCCCAAGTACAACGCCGCTGCCAAAACAACGAAGGCTTCGGCGGTCATAGTCACCGAGAATTTTCCCGCCATATCCACGGGAATGCTGCGCAGCAAGAACCCGTATCTAGCCTGGGCGAAGGCCATCGAACTTTTCTATCAGCCGCCAAGCTACGCCTCCGGAATCCATCCGACCGCGGCAGTTCATCCCCAAGCCAAGCTAGGCAAGAATGCGCACCTAGGGCCGTATGTGGTAATCGACGAAGACGTCGTCATCGGAGACAACGCCGTCCTGCTATCCCACGTAGTCATCTATTGCGGCGTAACCATAGGCAACAATTTCTTCGCTCACGCCCACGCCGTGGTCCGAGAATTCTGCCAACTGGGAGACAACGTCCTGCTCCAGAACGGAGTAGTAGTGGGCTGCGACGGTTTCGGCTTTGCCAAGGACGACGCCAGCCACTGGCACAAGATCGTCCAGTCCGGCAACGTAGTGGTGGAGAGCGACGCCGAACTGCAAGCCAACACCTGCATCGACCGAGCCAGCATCGGCGAAACCCGCATCGGACAAGGCGCAAAACTAGACAACCTTGTCCACGTAGGCCACAGCTGCACCATAGGACACGACACGCTGCTCTGCGCCCAGGTAGGCTTGGCCGGCACCACCGACGTAGGCAACAACGTAATCCTGGCCGGACAAGTAGGGGTCAGCGGCCACGTAACAATCGGAGACGGAGCCATCGCCATAGCGCAAAGCGGCATCCCCCACGACGTTCCCGGCGGAGCCATGGTCAGCGGCGCTCCCGCCATGGATCACAAATTGTGGTTGAAGTGCTGCGCCGCCTACGCCAAGCTGCCGGAAATTGCCAAGGCAGTAAGGAGGTTGTCGGAGCGGGAGTGAGTCGCATTGCCTGTATGTTCCGCGTGGAACATTGTGTACTTGTGTACAATTATGTATTGTGTTATTATTAGTATAAATATGTACTGAATTATTATGTGTATAAGAATATACGTACATTAAGATTCACCGCCACAATTTAATAACTAACGAGGAAACAGGCAGAAATTTCCTACTCTCGCAACTCCGCCGGAAGCCCGCTATTGATCGCCGTCCGCACCTTGGCCATCAGGCACTCGCGTTCGCCGAAATCGGCGGGCTCGATGGGGTCGTGGAATTGCACCGTCACCGTTCCCGGACGAATCGCAAAGCGCGCTTTCGGCATGACTTCTTGAGTACCGGAAATCGTGATGGGCACCACCGGCACCTTGCACTCTTGCGCGAGATAGAACGGGCCTTTTTTGAAGGGCAGCAGCTTGCCATCGAACGAGCGCTTCCCTTCCACATAGATGCTCATGTTCAGTCCCTGCTCGATGGCTTTGACCGCGTCGCGCACTGCCGAGATGCCTGCGTCGCGATTTCCACGGTCGACCGGCACTAGAGATCCGATCAGCATGATCTGGCCTAGAATCGGGACTTTGAACAGCTCCTTCTTTACCATCACCGAAGTGCGGCGCGGGATCAGGGGCAGGGTGATGGGCGGATCGAGATTGGAGATGTGATTCGACATGAAGACGTAGGTCCGCGTCGGATCAATTTTTTCCAACCCCAGTGTCCGCACCTTCACTCCGGCGATGCGGACACCCGTAAATGCTGACCACATGCAAGTGCGGTACAGGAAACTGATGTCTTTGGTGAGATAAGTCCAGGGAAACCCTACGAGCGCCGCGAAAGGCAGCGCAGCGGTCCAGAACACCAGCATGAGAATGGTGCGAAACACCGAGGCAGGTTCTCCGGTTTGGATACGTCTCCCGCTACACGTTTCCCTCTACCCATAAAGGGTATTGACCATGCAACGATATGAACTCCACTTTTACCGCGGGCTGTTATGCTTTCGCCGCGAGCCCGCGCAATCGCTGGGGTAGCTTCTCATAGATGCCGCCGAATCCGCCATTCGAGAGAATGGCAACCACGTCTCGCTCACGCAGGTCGGGCGCGATCGCGGTCACGATGGCATCGGCATCGGCAAGGATGCGCGCCTGCTTTCCGCATTTTTGGATCTCGCCGATTACACGATTCAGATCCAGCCGTTCGGCCTCGGGAATCGCCTCCGACTTGAAGATGGCTGCTACCACCACCTGATCGGCGAGGGCGAGGCTGCGGGCGAGCGCGTCCTGCAGCACGTTGCGGCGCATGGTGTTGGAGCGCGGCTCGAGCACCACCCACAGGCGCGATTGCGGATAGCGCGCGCGCAACGCCCGAATCGTCTGCTCGATGGCCGTGGGATGATGCGCGAAGTCATCGATGATCGTTATTCCATTCACCTCGGCCTTCACCTCCAGCCGCCGCTTCACGCTGCGAAAAGATTGCAGAGCCTGTGCAATCACGTCTTTTGAAATTTCATAATTTGCCGCCAGCGCCGCGGCTGCCGTCGCGTTCCAGACGTTGTATTCTCCGCCCAGCGGGAATTCGAAGTCGGCCCAGGCTTTTCCGTCGCGCACAACCGACCAGGAAGTTCGTTCTTCGCCCAGCTTCAGATTCGCGATTTTCCAGCCCGCGCGACTTGAGGTGCCGTAGCGCTCAACGGGGCTGAATGCTTTCTGCAAACAGCGGTCAGTGCTGTCTCCCAAATCAAAGGCGACGATCCGCCCGCGTCGCGGCACCAGGTTTACCAGGCGCTTGAACGCCGTCTCCACCGCGTCCAGATCCTTATAGATATCGGCGTGGTCGAATTCTACCGAGGTAAGAATCACGGAATCCGGGAAGTAGTGCAGAAACTTCGGACCTTTATCGAAGAATGCCGTGTCGTACTCGTCGCCTTCCAGAATGAAGTGCTTGCCATCGCCCAGGCCAAAGCTGCGGCCGAAATTTTCCGCGATGCCGCCGATCAGGAACGAAGGTTGAAGGCCAGCAGTCTCGAATATCCACGCCAGCATTGACGTGGTAGTTGTTTTGCCGTGCGTTCCGGCAACCACTAGGACTTCCTTGCCTACCAGGAATTCGTCGTGCAGAATCTGCGGCAGCGAGCAGAACGGAATGCGCTCGTCCAGGAGGCGCTCCAGTTCCACGTTGCCGCGCGAAAGCGCGTTGCCCACGACCACCAGATCGGGCCTGGGACTCAGGTTCGCCTCGGCAAACGGCTGCGCGACGGGGATTCCCAACGATTCGAGAAACGTCGACATCGGCGGATACGACGACGCATCCGAGCCAGTGACGTGAAAGCCGCGCTCTTGCAGCATGCCGGCCAGGGAAGCCATCGCCGTGCCGCAAATGCCGATGAGGTGAATGTGTTTGGGCTTGGTCATTTTTGTGACTTTGTCGGAGTCAAAAGCACACGGCGTGGAGTTGGTTGTAGTAACTGGAACATACTGATCAAAGTAGCTGACACTTAATCGCCATAGAGCACTCCATGCACCTTGACTTTCGGACACCAGCGGCAAAGGCTAATTTCTTTGGCTGGAATCGAGCTGCCCAAGTTTAGGTGATACCAGCGATGCATACCGAGATTGCATAGCAGATTCTTAAGCCAACTCGATTCGTGCATTCTATGTGGCGCCAGCTTCGCCAATAACTCTGGCGGCAATTTCGCAGAGGAATCCGTGGATACCGTCGACGTCGGTGGTTGCGTCTTCTCGTTATGCGTTGCCACCTTGCCTCCCTTTGCGCCAACCTGCGCAATTCTTCACTTGTCCGTCGCGGACTCCAGAATCCTCAGACTGACTTCGTTGCCAACTTCGAGCCGGGCTTTCACTCCGATTGGCAGCGTGATGTTCGCGCGCGAGACATGCCCCGATCGCAGGCCGAACGCCAGCGGAATTCCGAGATCGCCAACCACTCGCAGCACGACCTCCTCCAGGGTGTAATCCTGATCCGGATTCTGGCGGCAATCTAACATTTCGCCAAAGACCATGCCGCGGACATCTTTCAGCTTGCCCGCCAATTTCAATTGCATCAACATGCGGTCGATCTGGTAAGGCTTGGTCGCGACATCTTCGACGAAGAGAATGGTGCCCGCGGTTCGAATCTCGTGCCGCGTGCCCAGTGACGCCACCAGCATGGAGAGGCACCCGCCATAAAGGATGCCCTCACCCTGTCCCGCCAGCAGCGGCTTCGCGCTTGAGCCCTCGCCGATCTCCCACTCCGCCGCGCCACTCATCGCGTTGTGCCATGAGGCGATGTCCACGCCGTCGGCAACGGCGAAATCCTTGGTCACCATCGGGCCATGGAAGGTCACGAAGTTCGCCGAGTCCGCGATGCAGCACACTAGCGTCGTAATATCGCTGTAGCCAACCAGAATTTTGGGATGCAGAACGATCTTTCCCGGATCAAGCGTCAGCGGCAGGTAGTTCGATCCATATCCTCCGCGGGCGCAGACAATCGCGCGGATATCGTCGCGCACGAACATGTCTTCCAGTTCCTGCGCGCGGCGCTCCACCGACCCGGCAAAATACAAGTCGCGTTCCAGGATCGACTCGAAATAAAACGGTTCATAGCCGGCACGGCGAAGACCGTCGCAGCCTGCCTCCAGCATTTCGCGTTGCACGTTCGACGCGGGCGCAACGATCCCCACCTTGTCGCCCGGACGGAGAGCGCGTGGCTTGATTCGCGAATCTGGGGAAGCGGAAACCATTTCAGTATTTTGTCATCCCGACCCTGAGCGGATCTTAAACGAAGAATTCTCCGCGGCAGATGAGCGTCGCGGGACCCCGCAGATAAACTTGATTCTCCCAGCGTACGGTCTGAGCACCACCGGGCGCTATCACGGCAACCGGCGAAGCCACCCGCCGGCTCGCGATCGCAGCCACCGCCGCAGCGCACGATCCTGTGCCGGAAGACTCGGTCTCTCCCACGCCTCGCTCAAATAGCCGGATCTCGATTTCATTCGGGCCGCGTTCGTTCGCACCTCGCACCACCACATACTCCACATTCGTGCCCTGCGGAAACTGCGGCTGCGTTCCGATCAGCGCCGCCTGGCGTTCCCATCCATCCTGAAAGTTCTCCACGAAGATTACGAAGTGCGGATTCCCCATCGAAACTTTTGTCCCCACCGCCCGCACCCACATCGTCTCAATCGCCAACTCGCCGCCGACCTCCGGCTGGCCCATATCCGTTTCGAATTCAAACGTGGAGCCTTGCCGGCCGCTTGGCCGATCGTTTTTCAGACTGATAAGCCGGCAGGTCTTCAGTCCGGCGCCGGTGCGCACCACAACTTCTGTCTTGCCGGTTCGCGAACAAATCTCAGCTGCCACACAGCGCGTGCCATTGCCGGAGATCTCCGCGTCCGAACCATCGGCGTTGATCAGGCGCGCTTTGACATCGGCTTCCGCATCCGGAAACAGCCATTCCACGCCGTCCGCGCCTACGCCGCGATGGCGATCGCACAAGCGGCGGGTGAGCGCGCTCAGGTCACCGGATGCAGCCGAGCCTTCCACCATCAGGAAATCGTTGCCGCACGCCGACGCCTTGGTAAACGGAATTTTCGTGTTTTGCTGCGGCGGCGAACTCATTCGAGCGGTGTGGGGACTCCGGAGCGGATTCTATCACCGCCATCCGGCGCTTTCTGCACTGCTTGTTGAGAAGGGTTAACGCGACTGATTCGGGGCGCTCCGCGCCACGTAGATACGCGCATGGGGCTGGCCGGTCGCGTGAATCTCCATCAACTCCGTAAGATTGGTCCGATTCGCTCCCTGGTCCACGGCATCGCCATCGAAGGCAATCACAAAATCCACGTAGCGTGGCGGATCGGCCAGCGCGCGTTCCCACAGGCCTTCGGGATCGGATGGCCGCTTCCACGGACGGTGATTTTCGTTATTGACGACTTGGCGCAATGGGATACCCGCCTGTTCCATGACACCGACATGTTCCCTGATGTCCATCAGGAACCGCGAGTTCCGTGGCAATCGCGCGACCACGCGCTGCACCTCGGAATTCAAGGGACTTCGGATTTCCCACTGCTTCCGGGCTTCCTGCAAGCAGAGGGGACTCGCCTTCCAAACAAACGCATAGCTGATCGCCACCAGCGCCAACATCACCACTACCGACTTCCAAACGTGGCGCCCACCAGCGCCAGCGAGAAAGACAGAAGCTGTCAGCACTCCAGCCGAAGCGGCTAACATCGGCAACAACTGGAGTCCGTAGCGCTGGTTGAAGGTGGCAAACGGCCACCATGTATAGACATGCACCGGCACCGAGCCGTACGCAATCGAGAACGCGTAGAACGGCAACGGAGCCCACAACAGCAGCAGCGACGCCTGCGCGCGCAGTTTCCAGACGGCGATTGCCACGGCCACAAAGGCAGCCGCCAGCCAGAACCGGCCCCAGTTGCCCTCTGCCATATTCAGCTGTGCCGATTTCAAGAAATAGATGGCCGCGACTCCGCCATTGTGGAGCGCCGGATTCGGCGCGCCCACACGCTGCTCAATCGCCTGCGCCGAGTATGGACCATTGGCAAAATCCAGTGCGTTCCCGTAGACCGCCCCGTTGTAGGCTAGCCAAAGGACAGGAACCACCGCAATGCCCAACAGGAACTTCACCCCGGCCTGGCGTAAGCTGCGATCGTCTAAATCGTCCAGAGCGTGGCCGTGATTCTGCCAGCGCCGCAGCGTGATGACGATGACCGCCGCTCCCATCACTCCGGCCAGAAACCATCCGTCGTAGCGGGTGAGTTCCGCGCCCGCTAGGCACCAGGCGCAGCGCACCAGCGGAGGGCGCGCCTCCTGCTTCTGTCGTCCATTGGCATCCCCATTTTCTCGCAGGTCGTTTCTTCGCAGGTCATCTTTTCGCAGATCGTCTTTTCGCAAATTCTGAATAAATTCCGCGAAGTACACGACGGCCCAAATGAACAGCGCCAGATAGACTGACTCTGTCATGGCCGTTGCCTGCATATAGATCAGATTGGGATTGGCTCCATAAGCGAAGGCCGCGGTCCATGCGCCCACCGCAACCGCTGGTTTTGTGCCCGCTTTCGCGTGAAGATCGGCGGTCAGCATCCCACGCACGAGGCGAAACATTCCCATGACCCCGAGCACGTAGGCAATCATCGAAGGAATTGAACCGCCCGTTCCGTTCTGCCACATCGTGTTAGAAAAAATGAACGGAATCATGAGCAGATGAGGCAGGGGCAACCACACCGTCCCCAATTGCAGCAGACCGGGCGTCTGCGAATCGAACACGCGCCGCGCGATATTGATGTGCGCGACCGCGTCGCCGTACAGCAGAAGGTCGCTTCGTTGAACGTAGTAAAGAAAGGAGAACAGGGACACAAGGACAGCGATCCCGGCCACGCGGGCCGCGCTGCGGTCGGGAACGGCGGCTGTCTTCACGCTGTCTTTACGCTCACTCTGCGCTCGCCGTCATCGTTTATTCCAAGTGCGTCAGTTCTCGGAAGATTTGAAAGCGCGCTTCAATTTCCCCATGTGTAAGATTCTGCAATCGCTCAGTACCGAAGCGTTCCACGGCGAACGATCCCATCACGCCGCCGTAAAACAGGGCGCGCTTCAGCACTTCGCGATTGATCTCGCCCTGCGATGCGATGTATCCCATGAATCCGCCCGCAAAGGAATCGCCGGCTCCAGTCGGGTCTTTTACTTCTTCAATCGGCAACGCGGGCGCACGAAATGGATGCCTTCCAATGCCGAAGGCTCCCTCGCGGAAGAAGATAGTCGCTCCGTATTCGCCGTGCTTCACCACCAGAGCGCTCAGCCCCATCGCAATGACTTTTCTCGCTGCGCGCGGAAGATTTTTCTCTCCGGCCAGCATTTTGGTCTCGGTGTCGTTGATCAGGAGAACGTTTACCAGCTTCAAGGTTTCCGCCAATTCCCTGGGCGTGCCCTGAATCCAGAAGTTCATGGTGTCGCCGCCCGTCAGGCGCACGCCATCCATCTCCAATCGCACTGCCGCTTGTAGAGCAGGGTGGATGTTCGCGAGAAACAGGAACTGCGTGTCCGAATACTCCTTGGGAATGCGCGGCTGAAATTTCTCGAACACGTTTAGTTCCGTGAAGTCGGTTTTGGCCTCGTTCAGGTTGTCGAGATACTGTCCTCCCCAGCGAAAGGTTCTGCCCTCGGTCCGCTCTATGCCGCGCGTGTCGACCCCGCGCTTTTTCAGCACGGCTTCGTGTTCCGGCGTAAAGTCTTCGCCCACCACCGCCACCATACGTACCTCGGTAAAATAACTTGCGGCCAGCGCGAAGTAAGTCGCAGCCCCTCCGAGAATGTCGTTCACTCGGCCGGAAGGTGTGGCGATTGTGTCGAAGGCGACTGATCCTACCACTAGAATGCTCATAGGCTCCGTACGTCGGTCGTTCGTCGATGGTCGTTGGTGGTTGGCGAGCGACTGCTGGACGGGCGAGACGCCCGTCTCTCCACTAACGGCTACTTCAAGTGCTTTCCCAGTATCAATTGCAGCTTCTCTTTCGTCGCCGCCGGAATCTTTGCCGGATCGGTGAGAATCGCATGTGCGAGCGCCTGCGCGCATTTGCAAGAGCGCTGCTTCGGCATCGACGCCACTGTCGCCTTCACGACCTTGGCGGCGTTCTTGGCGTTCTTTACCAACACGGAAACAATCTGCTCCACTGTCACCGAATCATGATGCGGGTGCCAGCAGTCGTAATCCGTTACCATGGCGACCGTGACGTAGCAAATCTCCGCTTCGCGCGCGAGTTTGGCTTCCTGCAAGTTGGTCATGCCGATCACATCCGCTCCCCAACTGCGATACACAGTCGACTCAGCCTTGGTCGAAAACTGCGGGCCCTCCATGCAGATGTAAGTGCCGCCCAGCTTCGCGGATACGCCTGCAACCGTACATGCGCCACGGACCACCTTGGCCATTTCGCCGCACACCGGATCGCCAAATCCAACGTGCGCTACAATGCCGTCGCCGAAGAAAGTATCCACGCGGTGCCGGGTGCGGTCAAAAAACTGGGTCGGGATTACGAAATCAAGCGGCTTGTGCTCTTCTTTCAGCGACCCCACGGCCGAGACCGAGACAATACGCTCCACTCCCAATTGCTTGAAACCATAAATGTTGGCCCGGAAATTCAGTTCGCTCGGCAGAAGTTTGTGGCCACGTGCATGGCGCGCGAGAAATGCCACCTTGCGGCCGTCAAGCGTCCCCAGAATGTAAGCGTCCGAGGGATTTCCAAAGGGCGTCTGCTGCTCGACCTCGCGCGCGTCGCTGAAACCCGGCATGTGGTACAAACCGCTGCCGCCGATAATGCCAATCTCTGCCTGCTGCAAATGCGCTCCTGATTGGGATGGAAATGACTGCGGAAGTGCTGATTATACAAGATGGAAACTCAGGGCTTAGCAGGCGCGGCTTTTTCTTGCGGCCAGAAGTCTGCCTCCACCCGCTTCGTCGTGTCGTCATCCAGACTTTCGCTGATCAGTATCTCGTCGCCGCGGACTTCGATCACTACGACTCCCTCTTCCGTCAGCCAGGCGTGCCGCCCACGCAAGGTTCGCCAGGAATCCGCCGGCGGCGTGTCTTCCGCAATTTTGCCGTCTGCTCCCAGCCCTTGCCGCTTCTGATAGCGCTGCGCCAGCGATTTCGCGTACACCGCCGCAAACTGCGCCGCTTTCGCCGCATTCGACCAGCGCGAAACGTAGAGCACCGCAATCGGCGCCGATTTGTCTGCCTTCGGCTTCCCGGCAAAGTAATATCCGCCGCGCCACTCGGGATAGATAGCCGTCGACTCGTCCCGGCCCGCATACTGCTCTACCAGAACATCGACGTCAAACTCTCCCATCGCGCCGATATCGAAGGGCTCGTAGCTTTCGAAATCTCTCTCCATGTCGATCATCTTCATCGGCGGAAGCTTTTCGTGCGCAAGGTAGGTCTGGGGCTCCATGATTTCACGCGTCGTCTTCGGAGGATCCTGGAACGCGCCCGCGTAAGCCAGTTCTTTTCCGCCCGCCTGCAGGAGCGCGGCGGTAAAGTCGAGTCCGTAGCGATAAGGGAAGGTCAGCTCCTCTTTCAAAAAGATCGGGGCATCGCGAAACTTTGGAGAGTCCGGCGTGCCCACCAGCATGCCCTGCTTGAGGGCTTCGACTATCTGTGGTGAGTTCAGCATCGACTTCCCGGCCGGCGCCAGCGAATAGTCGAGCAGCACGACCATCGCCTGTCCTTCCACGACCGCTTGCCGCGCGGACGTTTCCTCGTCATTTTCTATATCGGCAGGACTTGGATCATCTTTTTTCTTATCAGTACGTTCCGACGATCCCTTCATCCACTTCTCGATGCCGAACGACTGGTCCTGGAGGGCGTGCGTCAGTTCGTGCGCCAGCACCGGCTTCTGCTGCTCGATGTCCAGCCAGTTCAGCAAATTCACAGTTTTCGTTTTTTCGTCGTAGTATCCCGCCACCTGCTCGCGCAGCATCGCCACTAGAAAGTTGGACAGGTCGAAGTCGCGCGGGATTAGCCCGAACTTCTTCAGCACCGCCGACGACCTCTCCAGTCGTTTCGCGTCCTTGTCCTCCTTCATGCTTTTCTCGAGGTAGGACTGCACCTCGTCGCGGCTGGCCAGCCTGCGCTTCACCTTGTGCTTGATGGGGAGGCCCGTATCCTGGCTGGCAAACTCCAGGATCTCGTCCACCGAGCGAAATAGTTCTTTCGCCTCTTTGGGGGAGACGGTGGTTTCTGTTTCAGGAGGACTTGGGGCTGGCGCGGTCTGCGGCTGATCGTTGCTCTGATCTTTACTCTGATTTTTACTCTGATCCTGAACCTGGAGGCCGAGATTGTCGACGGTCTTGTTGTTTGCTGGAACTTGCGACTGGCTCTGTGGCCATGCTCCGCAAACCAGCAGCGTGAATAGAAGGACAATTATGCCGGACTTCCACAACTTCATATTCCCTCTGTCTTGAAAGCGGTGTCTTGAAAAGTTCTCAGCGGCCGGCAACCTTCTGCGCTACCCACTCGCCCGCTTCGCGCGTTCCCAGGGTTCCGCCGATGTCGATTGTCGTTCTTTTCTGCCGGACCGCTTCGAGCACGGCTGCTTCAATCTTCTGGGCCTCGCCCGACATTCCCAGATGCGCCAGCATCATTGCAGCCGTCAGAATCGCGCCGAAGGGATTGGCAATATTTTTCCCCGCAATCGACGGTGCTGAACCATGCACGGGCTCGAACATTGAAGTCTCGCCCGGACGCAGATTGCCGCTGGCGGCCATCCCCAGCCCACCCTGCAATCCCGCCGCAAGATCGGTGATGATGTCGCCAAACATGTTATTGGTGACGACGACATCAAACCCGCGTGGATCGCACACCATCTGCGTGCAGAGCGCGTCCACGTACATGTGCTGCGTCTCGATCTTTGAATTTGGATACTCCGCGGCGACTTCTTTGAACACGCGCTGCCACAAACCGCCAGCGTGCGTCATGGCGTTCGACTTATCGCACATCAGCACTCGCCGCCTGGGCGAACCGTCCAACTTCCTGTTGCTCACGCAATACTCGAACGCGTAGCGGATGATGCGCTCTACTCCCTTGCGCGTGTTGATGTCTTCCTGGATCGCAACTTCGTCCGGTGTGCCTTGCTTGAAGACTCCTCCGAGGTCGCCGTAAACGCCCTCGGTGTTCTCGCGAATCACGACGAAATCGAGGTCTTTTGGTTCGACGCCTTTGAGCGGGCAAAGCGAGGCATCCATTAGCCGCACCGGCCGGACATTGGCGTACAAGTCCATTTTGCAGCGCATGCCCAGCAGGATTTCCTTGGCATGAATATTGGAAGGCACGCGCGGATCGCCGAAAGCGCCGACCAGGATGGCGTCGAACTCGGGGGCCAGGGTATCGAAGCCGTCTGGCGGGACCGTAGTTTTGTCGGCGAGATAGCGGTCGGCCCCCCAGTCGAACGAGGTCAATTCAACTGCCGCACCCGCGGCCTGCATGACTTTTAAGGCCTGCGGGACGACTTCTTTTCCGATTCCGTCACCGGGAATTACAGCTATACGCTTTCTTACACTCACGCCCGCAACGTTAGCACATGCTGAAAGCATTCAGAAACCCGCTGTGTAGAGACGGGGCTTGCCCCGCCTCCGCTGGATGCGGTGGGAGATGCGGCAAGCCGCGTCTCTACAGGAAACCGGTAGGGCGCCGGTCAGAGTTCGTGCTTCGTTATAATTGAAGGTTACCCTATGACTTCGACGACACTTCCTGGGGCGAAACCGAGCGAGCACAGTGGCGCGGATACTGCGCCCGATTTCGGCGATATTCGCGCCGAGTTCCAGGCCTTGCTTTCAGGTTGCGGGCTCTATGACCTGAGCGGGCGCGCCAAGATTGTCGTCACTGGCGGCGATCGCGTCCGCTGGATGAATGGCATGGTTTCGAACAACGTTCGCGATCTTGCGCCTGGACACGGCGCCTACACCTTCATGCTGAACGCGCAAGGGCGCATTCAGGCGGACCTTTACGTCTTTCAACGTGGTGACTCGCTGCTGGTGGATGTGGAGCGCAGTCTACGAGATAAAGTCTTGCAGTTGTTCGATCACTACATCATCGCCGACGACGTTGAGATTGCCGAGGTCAGCGACAAAATTACTGCGCTCGGTTTGGCCGGACCCGAATCGCGCCATGTGCTGGAACGCGCCGGTATCTCCGTTCCCGATCTTGCGCCGTTAGAGTTTTGCTCGCCAAAATGTGATTGTGCGTGTAGCTGCCTGGAATGCACCCTGGTGAGAGGCGACGATTCCGCCGGCACGTCGTATGAAATCTGGTTGGCGCCAGACAAACAGAAATCCACGTGGGACGCCCTTGTGGCAGCGGGCGCTACCGCCGTGGGTGCCGGCGCGCTCGAGCTTCGGCGAATCAATTTTGGAATCCCGCGTTATGGCGTGGACATCCGTGAGCGCGATCTGCCGCAGGAAACGGGCCAGACGCGCGCGCTGAATTTCACTAAAGGCTGCTATCTCGGGCAGGAGATCGTGGAGCGCATCCGCTCGCGGGGCGCGGTGCATCGGCAGTTCGCGGCGTTCGTGGTCGAGGGAAGTCTGCCCGGAGCCGGAAGTAAAATTCTGACCGGAGAAAAAGAAGTTGGCGAAATTACCAGCAGCGCGATTTTGCCTCCGCCCGCCGGCGATCGTGGCGTCGCATTAGGTTATCTGCGGCGCGAGGCTGCGGGAAAAGATTTGACTGTGGGAACGTCCAAGCTGAAGCCGGCATCGCTCCCGATCGCCTGAATTTCAAGAAGAGTTGTTCAGGAAGAGATTTACGAAACCAGGTAAATGATTATGGCTCAGAAAAGAAGAGAAGAAAGTGAATTCAAAGTAAGCGACCGGCGCTTGTTCACTGCCGATGGTGAACTTCGCGATTCGGCGGAAGAGCAGGCGCCACAGCCAGTCGCAGCGACGGCTGCGGCAACAGCGACGACCGCTTCGGCGGTGCCCGTTGCAACCAGCCCAGAAGCCGCGCCCACAGCCGCGGCGCCCAAGCACGAATCAGACATACCCGAACCGCCTACCGCCTCCGAGCAGCAGGCGCAGCACGATGCTTACAAGCAATCAGCGCGCGATCTGGATGCGCGAGTCGAACTGAGCGGACACTCGGCGAAAGAACTCGAAATGAGTTTTGAGCGCTTCATGGCTTCGCTCTACATGACCGCCATGATGCAGCTCGGCCTGATGCACGAGCAAGGCGGCCAGCCCGGAGTTGACTTGATCGGCGCGCGGCAGACCATCGACACGCTGGGTATGATCTCCGAGAAAACCAAAGGCAATCTCACTCCGAAAGAGCAGGGATTCCTGCAGAACTGCCTCTATGAACTGCGCATGGCCTATGTGGAAGTAACTAACGCTCTTGCGCATCCTCCGCAAGCGCCCGGCCCACACACAGGTACAAACGGCTGATGCATGCGACTCTGACGGTGTTAGGCAGCGGCACGTCGATGGGTGTACCCACGATCGGCTGCGACTGCTCCGTATGCCGTTCGCCCGATCCGCGCGACCGCCGCACCCGCCCTTCTGTGATGATCAGCTACCGTGATCCTCACGACAATGCCCGCCATGTCATGATCGACAGCACACCTGACTTTCGTGAACAGGCGCTGCGCGAGCACATTACGCAGCTCGATGCCGTGCTCTACACCCACACCCACGCCGACCACATCCTCGGAATTGACGACCTGCGGCCGCTGACTTATCGCCACAAGCCGGGCAAGCTGCCTCTTTATGCCACGCCGCGAGCCTGCGAATTCCTGCGCAACATGTTCCGCTACATTTTTGAAGCCGAGTATAAGTTTGGCGGACTGCCGCAGGTCGACCTGCTGCCGATCGAAGGCCCCGTCGAACTGTTCGGCGCGCGCTTCGAGCCTCTGACGGTGATTCACGGCGAAACCCCGATTCTTGGCTTCCGCTTCGGATCCGCCGCCTACCTGACCGATCACAGCGCGGTGCCGACTGAAACATTGGAGAAGCTGCGAGACCTCGACATCCTGTTTCTGGACGCGCTGCGCTACAAGCCGCATCCCACGCATTCGACCGTCGAGCAGTCGTTGAAGATCGTGGACGCGGCGAAACCGAAGCGCACGTTTTTCACGCACATCTGCCACGACCTGCCGCACGAAGCGACCAATGCCGTGTTGCCGTCTGGCGTGCGGCTGGCGTTTGACGGAATGAAATTGGAGTTTGAGATTTGAGTATTTGCTGAAACATTTTAGAAATTGTCATCCCGAGCGAAGCGAGGGATCTGCAGTTTGCGGCGACCTGCGGATCCCTCGCTTCGCTCGGGATGACAAAGTCTGGCCCGCCAGGGGCTGCTAGGATTTGCTCGGCGTCTCGGCGGTGAAGATATTTTCGATGCTGACTTTCCACAAACTCGACGACCTCCCCCGCGACTTCGGACCGGCGCTTGTCAGCGTTGGCAACTTCGACGGTGTGCATCGCGCTCACTGCTCTGTTCTCGACGAAATCGTGAGGCGAGCGAAAGCCGGAAACACGCAGTCGGTGGTGGTCACTTTTGAGCCCCACCCTGCCCGCATCCTGCGTCCCGATCACAATTTGAAATTGCTGACTCCGCTTCCAGAGAAATTGCGGCTGCTGGAAGCCACCGGTATCGACGCGGTCCTGCTGCTTCCCTTCTCGCGTGATCTTTCGCTGATGACGCCGCACCAGTTTGCCCACGAAATTCTGAAGAAGCGCCTGGATGCGCGCGAAGTTCACGAAGGCTATAACTTCCACTTCGGGCACAAGGCGGCGGGAGATATTCATATGCTGCGCGATCTGGGACGAGAGATGGGATTTGAGGTGCACGATTATGCCGAGATGCGCCTGCGCGGGGAGCGGGTTTCGAGCAGCCACATCCGCAAGTTGATTGCCGAAGGCCGAGTCAGCCGGGCGCGGCACTTGCTGGCGCGTCCGTTCAGCATTCTCTCGACCGCCGGCCGCGGACGCGGCTACGGGGCGAAATATACCGTCCCGACGATCAATCTGGCGCACTATGAAGAACTCGTCCCCCGGGATGGCGTGTACATCACTCGCACGCGAATCGGCGGTGCTAACAACAACGAGTGTTTCGATTCGGTCACTAACATTGGAAGCCGCCCTACGTTCGGCACCGAGTCTTTTGCTATTGAAACTCACCTGCTGAATTTTCATCCACTTGAGCTTTCGGCGGAAACGGAAGTCGAAATTCATTTTCTGGATCGTCTGCGCGATGAAATCAAGTTCCCTTCCGTTGAAGCGCTGAAAGAGCAGATCGGCCGGGATGTGCGGAAGGCGCAGAAGTATTTGCGGCGGCTGGGGTTCGTTCTTAACGGGTAGATCCCTTCTTTCAAAAGGCCCACACAGTGGTTGCTGGTGACATCGTCGATTCTCGACAGCCAATCTCATTTCGGAAGAATGGTCATTGGAGTTCCTGAGCCTTTGGGGCCGATGTTCGCTGCAAACATGGGTCCCCAAGGACCATCGCCGAACTGCGCCAAGCTCTTTGTCGTCGCATTAAATATTTCCAAATCGTTCGAGGTGAACACCCATGCCAAGAGGTGACCATGCCACTGCGTCGTCATGGACATGATGAGGATGGGCGCAGGAGCCAGTTGCCCACTGACGATCGGTCGACCGCCAGCAGAATTCATGTGGATTTTCTGCTTGCCGACCTCGTACCACAGCGGCTTCCCCATAGGCTCCATTCCAGGCCCGGAGACGAAAGTCATCGCGATGGAGCCCAAGGCGTCATTCTCGTTTTTCTGCAGCTCTTTCGGCAAACACTCTCGGACAATCTCCACGAGCAATATCTTTGCGAAGATCGAAACCGGCTTCCGCGACTCCTTGTATTCTTTTGAATCGTCTATCCAAACTTCGCCGAGATTTGCGGCTCGTTTCGGTGCCTTGTCCTCTGGGAGGTCGGCATCGAGGAGGAACCGAGTGCAACGCTTCGCTTCCTGGTGCTCGGGATCGTTCTCGCCGGAGACACCGTAGAGATTTTGATGGCCGAGTTCCATCTCAGCGCAGGGATCCAAAATGTGCATCTCGACCGGGTAGTGGAAGTGCAGATCGAGCTTCTGGTCATAGAACTCGCCAGGCTTCGTTGCTGTCACATCACTTGCCTTCGGTTCCGCTCCAAGCTGCGACGCAGGCTTTTCCGCGTTCCGCTTGGCATCTTGCTGGCCGCTCGCAGGCGTCGCTGCTAACGTGTAACCGAGAAGGAGAATCGTCATTACCATGGCTAGAAGAATATTGTGAACTCGCCGCATACCAATCTCTCCTACGGTTGGTTTGGTTCCATTCTAACCGCAGATCCTAGGAGGGCGTGGGCCAGGCGGTACCCAGGCGATTATATGACTTATATAATCCCGAGCGAACGCTGGACCTTCCCGCTTCCATAGTCTTCCGACCACCAATCCCCGATCCGCTGATACAATCGCTTCCCGCATGGCCATCGGCCCAGTCCAACTCCTGAAGCAAGCGAGTCCCGATCAGCGCCGCACGTTACTCGCGGCCGCTCTCGGCTGGATGCTCGACGCGTTCGACGCCATGCTTTACGCGCTTGTCCTCACGTACGTGATGCGCGATCTCGGCATGTCGAAGAAGACATCCGGCTTTCTTTACACCCTCACTCTGCTGGCCTCTGGCATCGGCGGATTGCTTTTCGGGTTCCTTGCCGACCGCATTGGACGCAAGCGCGCCCTGATGCTTAGCATCCTGACTTACTCGATCTGTTCCTTCGCTTCCGGCCTCTCCACCACCGTGCTTATGCTGGCGGTGTTTCGTTTCATCCTCGGACTCGGCATGGGAGGCGAGTGGAACACGGGCGCCACGCTCGTCGCTGAAACCTGGCCCGATGAATTACGCGCCAAGGCGATCGCCGTGGTGCAGAGTTCCTGGGCCATCGGCTATGCGCTGGCCGCGCTGGTTGCGGGTATTGTTCTCCATTACGCCAACTGGCGAATGGTTTTCTTCGTCGGAATTTTTCCCGCCATCGTCACGCTTTGGATACGGAACCGCGTGCCCGAATCGCAGATGTGGCTCGACCACCATGAGGCAGCAAAGCCCGAAGCTCCCGGCGTTGTAGTCCAGCAGAAGGATGGTGCCGGCGGTTCGCGGACAGAGCCTGCCCTGAGCTTGCCGAAGGGAGTGTCCGCGCTACACGAACAGATCGTCTTCCAGCTCCCGGCAGATGATTCCTTCTACCTTATTTTCCGCGCACCCTATGGCAAGAGCACCATCGTTCTTCTGCTGCTCAACTTTTTTGGTCTGTTTGCCTGGTGGGGATTGTTCTCCTGGATTCCTCCTTATCTTTCGCTTCCGGTCGAACGAGGCGGACGCGGCTTCGGCATTCTGGGCACCGCTACGCTGCTCATCGTGCTCAACCTGTTTGGCATGTTCCCCGGATATCTTAGCTTCGGATGGGTTGCCGACCATCTGGGCCGCCGCAAATCTTTCATTCTCTACCTGTTTACCGCTGGCGTTCTGGTGCCGTTCTACGCCATGGCGCGTTCGCAGGTAGTTGTACTTATACTGGGTACAGTGGTCGCTTTTTTCGGGACTGGATTCTTCTCCGGCTCGGGCCTCATCGGTAGCGAGATCTTTCCCACTCGTCTGCGAGCGCGTGCCTTGGGCTTTACTTACAACGGCGCACGCGCTATGAGTTGCGTCGCTCCCTGGGTAATTGGATGGGTCGGCCAGACTAGGGGACTAAGCTCGGCTTTCTATCTCTGCGGGGTGGCGTTTTTTCTGGCGAGTGTTATGGCAACCCAGTTGCCGGAGACGAAGGGGAAGAGCCTGGACTAGATAGCGGAGAGCCGGGCGTCCCCGCCCGGCTGAACGGGCGAGACGCCCGCTGCTCCTCTCACTCGATTGGCTCAACCACCAATTCCTCGCTCCGAGCGGCTCGTTCTGGCAACTGGATTAGCACGATCGCTACCAGCACCAGAACAATTCCCACTGTCTGCAACGGCCGCACTAATTCCCCCAGTACGAGCGCTGCGATGACGATACTGAAAACCGGCTCCAGGCAACTTGCGACGATGGCGCGCGTCGGCTCCAGGTGCTGTAGGCCCGCAAAGTAACAGGAAAATGGCGCGAGTACCGATACCAGAGAAAACACCAACATGAATTCCCATTGCTGCCGGCCATAGTGAGCGGCAACTATTTTCCACGGAGGATTGACGAAGATCCAGAAGGTTGAAGTCGCCACCAATACCCAGAGCAGTACTTTCCAGCGGTCGTAGCGGGCCAGCACTTGGTGGCCGCCGACGTTATAGAACGCGAAGGAAAATGCAGCCAGCAGTGCGGCCGTGACTCCGACCACATCCATGCGGAAGCCGCCTGAGCCAACGAAGCCGACCGCTAACGCACAGCCTGCCACTGCCAATCCCACGGCCGCGCTTCTCCGCCACGATGGGCGCTGCACCCCTCGAGCCGCCGTGTAAAGCAGCACCCAGACCGGCGCCGTATATTGCAGGATGATGGCCGTCGCTACGTTCGTTCGTTGAATCGCGAGATAGTAGAAATAGTTCGAGGCGGCTACCCCAAGAACTCCAAGCAGGAAACACTGCACCAGGTCGCGCGCGGGAACGCGCAGCGCGGACGCTCCTCTCCGCACCAACAGCACCGGCAACAACACCACCAGTGATAATGTTGTACGGGTCTGCGCCAGGATCAGCGGATCGATTGCGCTCAACGAAGCCCCGCCCGGCAGCAGATGCCCGGTAAACGCGGCGCGGCCGAGCGTCGCCGAAACACCCCAAAGAAAGGCCGCACTCCCAATGTAGAAGTAACCCCGCAACGGATGAGGGCCAGTTTTCACGCCACATGCTCAATCGTGTAAGTGATCTTCGCCGTCTTCTCCAGCATGGCGGAGACCGAGCAGTACTTTTCTTTCGAGAGGCGCACCGCGTCTTCCATGGCTTTCTGCGAGACCTTGCCGTGAACACGATAGGTCAGGTGAATCGACGTATAGACGGCGGGATAACCATCCGCTCTTTCGGCCGCTGCCCGTACTTCGAGCCCGGTGAAGGGCTCGCGTTTCTTGCGGAGAATTCCCACGACGTCTGACGCCGTGCAACCGCACAAACTGAGCAGCATTAACTCCATCGGACTGTTGGCCGTCTTCTCGGCTGCGGCATCCATCACGATCGAGTGTCGTGAGGTTGCCGAGCCGATAAATCGGTCGTTGTCCGTCCAGTTCACTGCAGCTTCAATCATGTTGCCTTTCGTTCTCTGACAGTTGTCTAACACACAATGGAGCGACGGGCGTCTCGCCATCCAACTGTGTGGTGGCCGGGGCGCCCGGCGCTTTACCATCTTTGCTAGCGCCGGTTGTCCGTCATCGGCTCGGGATGAATCAGCACTCGAAACAGTTCCGGCGCGTCGTGCTTGAAGCGGATTTCGAGCGATGTCTGCACGTCGTGGACTCGCGAAAGCGGCATGTCGTCGGGCAGCGTGCAATGGCAGGAGACATAGAGCCGCGCGCGTACTTTCTTGAATTGGAATTCGTGCACGTCCATCACCTCGGGAAATTCCTTAACAATATTCTTAAGCCGCCGCTCCAACTCCGGCTCGCGAACAATCTCCTCTCCCCTTTCAATCGTCGCCGGTTCACTTTCAATATGCGTCAGGATGGTCGCAATTTCCGGAATCTCGCCACGCATCTCCGTTTCCAGGCGGGTGACTTCATCGTGCGCCTGCTTCATGCTGAGTTGCTCGTCGAGCTCCAGATGCTGTTCCACATGCAACTGGCCGTTCAGATCCTGCACACTGATGTCGTGTACGTTGAAGTTGTGGCGGGTAGCCACGGCGCGGATGCGGTCAAAAATATTTTCCGTCCGCCGGGCCCGCGGAACCGAGTGCACCATCACGTCAGCATCGGGCAGAACCTCGCGCACCCGCGAGGTCACCGCATCGGACACTTGCTCGGAACGCTGGAACGTAAAATTGCGTTCCAGCCCAACTGAAACGTCGGCGAAGAAGCGGTCCCCCGCTTTCCGGAACCGGACCCGCTCCACTTCCAGCACGCCCTCGACAGTGCTGATGCGGTCGAGGATCTGGCTGCGCACGCCAACCGGCGCCGCATCGAGCAGCGCATCCACCGTTCTCCGCGCCAACCGCCAACTCACATAAACCACCACACCCGCCACGAACAGTGCGGTGATTGGATCGGCCTGACGCAGCCATCCAACTTTATAAGTACGTCCCAACCAAACCAGCGCGAGGCCGACAATCACTACCCCGCTCGACCAGATGTCGGTGGAAAAATGCAGCGCGTCGGCTTCCAGCGCCTGACTGTCGTACTTCTTAGCAATGCGTCCGAGCGCTCGGGAGCGCCAGGCATCGACTGCGATCGACAAGAACATGACCAGGAACGCGGCTATGCTCGGTTCAATTTCCACGCTGTGAAAGAACAGCCGCTTGATCGCTTCATAGACGATCCAGGCGCAGGCCAGCAATAACAGACCGGTTTCGATGAAGGCGGAGAAATTTTCGAACTTACCGTGTCCGTATTGGTGATCGGCATCCGCCGGCTTGTCGGAAACCCGCACCGACAAAAATGTCACCAGGGCTGCAATCAGATCCAATCCAGAGTGTGCCGCCTCCGACAAGATTCCCAGTGAGCCGGTCGCAATCCCCACAGCAATTTTCAGGCTGGTGATCACCAAAGCCGCCAGCACCGAGTTTCCGGCAACTGCTCGCTTCTCGCGACGCATCGACCCGGAACTGAAGGTGGCCCGCATTTCTGGCATAGACGCCATTATCGCTTCGGATTCGCCCGCCGCCAACCCCTTCAACTTACTAACGCCCCACTTGCCCGGTCTGCGGCGAGACATGCTACGATGAAATTCGTCGCAATTTCTTCCCTGGAGGATATTGATTCATGCGTTGCCAGTACCTCGTGTGTCTCCTGCTCGCCGGCTTGGCCTGCGGACAAGCCGCGCAACCGGCTACACCTCCCGCCGCCGGAGCCAAGGCGGAACAAAGCGCTTCAGCCGCGCCCGCTAAGGCTCCCGAAGCGAAGGTTGGCCCTGATGATACGGTGATCACGATCAAAGGTTTCTGTGCCGATAGCACCCAACAGGGCGATGCCTGCAAAATCACAATCACCCGCGCGCAATTTGAAAAGCTCGCCAACGCGCTGCAGCCGGGAATGTCGCCAGCCATGCGCCGCCAACTCGCAACCCAGTATTCGGGCATGCTGAGGATGTCGAGCATGGCGGAAAAACGCGGCCTTGACAAAGACCCCAAGTTCGACGAAATGATGTCCTATGCCCGAATACAAATTCTTTCCAAGGAATTGCGCGACGCGCTGCAGGAGGATGCCGGCAAGGTTACTGACGGCGATATCGAGGACTATTACAAGAAGAACGAAGCTACCTACGAGCAAGCCACCTTGGCGCGGATTTTTGTGCCCCGGGCAAAGCAAATCGTAAATCCACCCGCAAACTCCGAAGCCGGTGCGAAGGCCGACACAAAAACTGCTGCGCCGACGCCGCCAACCGAGGAGCAAAAGAAAGCTGCCGAAGAGGCAATGAAGCAAGTCGCCGCCGACGTTCATGCCCGCGCCGTTAAGGCTGAAGATCCCGACAAACTGCAGAAAGAGGTCTTTGTCGCCGCCGGACTCCCCAACAATGCCACGACTACAAAGATGGAAAGGGTGCGCCGCAGCACGTTGCCTGCTGGTCATAGGGCGATCATGGATTTAAAGCCCGGCGAAGTGTCTGAAGTGATCTCCGACACTAACGGCCCGTACTACATCTACAAGATGGTCAGCAAGGAGACCTTGACTCTGGAGAGCGTGAAAACAGAGATCCGCAACCTGATTTCCAGCCAGCGCTATCGCGATAGCATACAGGCTTTTCAGGGTAACTTTGACCTGAACGAGGCCTACTTCGGGCCGACCCGCAGTCCTGGCATGCCGCCGCTTCCCCGGGGAGCAAAGCCGCCTGCCCAGCAGGCCGAAGATCCAGACAAGGACTGAGAAGATCCGGACTAAATGGATACGGCCAAATCAACCATCCTGGTCACCGGCGTTTCGGGCAATCTTGGCCAGCGGCTTCTGTTGCAGCTCACGGATTACAAGGTGGTGGGCATCGACGTCACGCCGCCAACTCAGTCGCCGGTTGACCGCTTCGTGCCGCTCGATCTGGGAAGAGAAGAATCCACCCGCGAGTTGCTCTTGCTGCTGCGCGAGTTGCAGCCTGCGGCGGTGGTACACCTGGCGTTTATCATCGATCCCCAGCGCTCCGGGGTTCTGGACGTCGACCGGATGTGGCGGATCAACGTGGCCGGCACCGCCCGGGTGATGGAGGCCATCGCCGAAGCTAACCGGAATACGGGAACTACCATCCGGCAGTTCATTTTTCCCAGCAGCGTCTCGGCATATGGCTCCGACTTGCCCGCGCCCGTCGTGGAAGACTCGCCACTCGGCGCGCACACGCTGCCCTACGCGATCCACAAAAAAGAAAGCGATCTCGTCGTGCAGCAGCGTGCGCCTGCCCTGCGCGGGTGCAGCGTGTTCATCCTGCGGCCTCACATCTTTGCGGGAGCAACCGTCGAAAACTATCTGATGGGATCTTTCCGCGGAACGCCCAATGGGAAGGGGCCGCGCGCCGCCCGTATGCGCCAGTCGGCGAAGCGCTTACCTTGCATGCTCCCCTTTGGCCAGAAGTATCTGGACAACAAAATCCAGTTCATCCATGTCGACGACATGGCCCGGCTGATCGCATGGATACTGAAGCGCGAACCGGAGGCGCAGCGTCTGACCATTCTGAATGTTGCCGGACGCGGCAATCCTCTGACCTTCGCGCAGTGTATCGAGATGGCGCACGCAAAATTGCTGCGCGTTCCCGGACAGTGGACCATGCGTCGCGTTCTGCAGTTCCTGTGGAACTGGAACATTTCGGCGATTCCACCGGACGCGGTCTCTTACATGACCGGCCAGTACATCATGAATACCGACCGACTGAAGAAATTTCTCGGCAGCGACTACGAGCGGGTCATTGAGAAAACGAATCAAGAGGCGTTCGCGGATTCGTTCCAGAAAAACTAAATAATAAATGTGACCGACGGGTGGCCCATCCTTTTCGCGCTTTTTGCGAAAGGGTGGGATTCCTGATTGCCTCGCGCTTGGGGTTCTGACTTGGGTCTTACTTCCACGGCGGCACACTCAGCTATTTGTTGGCGTAGCGGTCAGCCCCGAGAAAATGCAGCGAGACGTACGGCTCGTCGCCCACCACCCAGCTATCGTGACCGGGAGGTCCGGGTGGAATGTAAAAGAGCGTGCCGGCGCGGAGTTCATGAATTGTGCCCGTGCCGTCCTCCATCGCAGCCGTGGCACAGCCGGAGAGCACCAGCCCAACATGCTCGACGTTGCAGCGCGACGCGCCCGCGCCGGGGCCGACGTGAACGGACCACTTCCACCCGGGCTCGTAGGTGGCGCGGCCTATGGTCATGCCACCAATGCGAACGAGTTCGAATTTTCCTTTTTCGAACACTCGTATCTCGTCGGGCTCTTCGAAACGCTTCAGAACTGTGTCAAGCATCGTTGTTAACTCCGCGCAGGCTGTCCGGCCCTCAGGGGCTAAAGCCCGCGTTTTTATTGGTCCTGAACGGCACGGCTGAAGCCGTGCCCTTCCCAAAACCTGCCCGAACCAGAGTCTCCGGTGATCCCAGACGGGGCGAGCCCCGTCTCTACACCGACGCCGTGCCCTACCCAAGACCAGCTCCTCGGCGTCTCGGCGGCTAAACGTTCTTCACTCCACGGTACAGGCCCGCAATGCCAAACGTGTACGGAGTCCAGGAAGCATCGCGGAATCCCGCCTGACGCATGCGCCCCAGCATTTCCTCCGGCGCCGGAAAGCGCTCGACCGACTCCGGCAAATACGCGTATGGACCTCGCACTCCTGAAATCATCGTCCCGACCGCAGGAAGAACTTTCTTGAAGTAGACGCGGTAGCACTGGCCGAGCAAGCCGCCCGGCTCTCCGAAATCGAGGATGCCGCATTCTCCGCCGGGAGCGAGGACCCGCGCCATTTCACGCAATCCGGCGTTGTAGTCGGCCAGGTTTCGAAAGCCGAAGGCCGCTGTCACCAGATTGAAATGTCCATCGGGAAAGGGCAGCCGAAGCGCGTCCGCTTCGATCCAGGAGAGTGTCGCGCATCGTCCTTTCTCGAGCGCCTTCTCCGCGGCTTTTGCCGCCGCGCGCTGCAGCATGGCATGAGAAAAATCCGCGCCCAGAATGTGCGGAGCTCCCGAGCCGGCGCGCCGGCGTAACGCGAAAGTCATGTCTCCGGTGCCGCAACAAAGATCCAGCACGCGAGTTCCGGGACGCTGCAGAATCGCATCGAACTTCCGCGCGGTGCGCCACCACCACAAGCGGTCAATGTTGAACGAAAGAACGTGATTCAGCAGGTCGTAGCGCGGCGCAATCGAGGTGAACATCTCCCGGACGGCCTGTGCGGCCGACTCGCGGTCCCGCGCACCTGCGGGAGTCGCGCCCACGATTCGCTCATTCATTTCTTCTCCCATATATTAGTTGCTGGTGGAGAGCCGGGCGTCCCCGCGACGCTGCGTGGCCTCAGGGGCTAAAACCCTTGTCTTTTATTGGCTATGACGGCACGGCTGAAGCCGTGCCCTTCCCGTTCTTGCTCGAACACAGTTTTTTCTCGACCACAGTGTTGCTCTAAAATTAATTGCGCGCCAGCTTCCGAATCTCGTCGACCGCTATTCGGACGACGGCTTCCGGCACGTCGCTCGTGATCTCAACCTTGCCGATCTCCCGCGGCAGAATAAAGTGCACCACTCCCTGCCGCGTCTTTTTGTCGGAACGCAAGCGCCTCAGGATGTTTGCGGTCTTCAACTCCATGCGCGGTAGCCGGCCAAAACCAAGAACTGAGTTTGAAATGCGTCCCGCTGTCACACTATCCAGTTTGCCCATTGACAGCGCGATGTGGGTCGCCGCGATCATGCCCCAGGCCACTGCTTCCCCGTGGAGCAACTGCGTATAGCCGGTCTCGGCCTCAAGCGCGTGTCCGATGGTGTGACCGAGGTTGAGAACTTGCCGTAAACCGCCTTCGCGTTCGTCCGCACTCACCACCGACGCCTTCAATCTCACCGAATCGGCAATCACTTTCTCAACCACCACCGGGTCGCGATCCAGAATTTCGCGGCGGCGCTCTTCAAACAGCCGGAACAGTTCAGGATCTCCGATGATGCCGCATTTCAGCGATTCGTACAGTCCGGCGCGATATTCGCGCGAAGGCAGCGTCTCCAGAACGGTGGGATCGACCAGCACCGCGCGCGGCTGGTGGAAGGTCCCCAGCAGATTCTTTCCCGACACTTTTCCCGACACTAGGTTGACGCCCGTCTTTCCACCAATCGCCGCATCCACCTGCGCCAGCACGGTAGTCGGAACCTGGATGACATCCACGCCTCGCATATAGATCGAGGCCAGAAACCCGGTCACGTCGCCGACCACGCCGCCACCGAGCGCGATCATTGTCGCGCCGCGATCTGCACCCTGTTTCACGAGCTTCGCTGCCAGCTTCTCCAGTGTTGCGAGACGTTTCGAGCGCTCGCCATCGGGCATTTCGAGAAGGGCGGTTTCGATTCTTGAGGCAGACAGCGATTGCAGCAGGGCTTTCGCCCAACGGCGCCGCACGGGGGGGACGGTAACCACAAAGGCACGGCGGTTTTCAAGAAACTTGCCAAGGCATTCTCCGGCACGCGCAAGCAGCCCGCGTTCGATGAGCACTTCATAGGAGCGCGACGGCGTGTCGACTGGAACGCTGATCATGGACATTCATCATAGCGTATGGGCATGCCGTGTTCTTGGGGATTGGGTAGTGCTCTAATTCCGTATTGCTTAGCCATGAGCTTCGAGCCGCGAGCTTCGAGCGAACCGGTTGCCCTGATAGCTAGAAGCTCGCAGCCTACTTGCTCGGCAACACAGAATCAGCCCCCTACCTGTGGTTACTGCGCCAGTTTCCTTTGCGGATTCGCCAGCGAGGCGAGGATGGAAGCTGCCAAAACAAAAAGCACGATCGCCAGTACCCATCCGGTTGGAACGGAGACGTAGTGCGACCCCAGCATTTTGAGCCCGATCAAAATCAGCACCACCGACAATCCGTAATGAAGGTAGTGAAACAGGTCCATCATTCCCGCCAGGGCAAAGTACATCGAGCGCAGGCCGAGAATGGCGAACACATTCGACGTATAGACGATAAAAGCGTTCAGCGTGATGGCCAGCACCGCTGGGATCGAATCCACGGTGAGAAGAATGTCGCTGGTCTCGACCACCAGCAGCGCCACCAGCAGCGGCGTTGCGTAAAGTCCCTCCCTGCGCGTAAAGAACTGCCCGCCCACATATTCTTTCGTCACCGGGACAATCCGGCGAAAGAGTCGCAGAACAAAGTTCTTCTCGGGATGGATTTCCGCTTCGTCCTGCCGAAGCAGCTTAGGCCCCGAATAAATGAGTAAAGCGCCGAATGCATAAGTGATCCAACTGAAGCGGCGGATCAGGCCCACGCCCGCCACTATGAACATACCGCGCATGATGAGCGCCCCGAGAATTCCCCAGAACAGCACTTTGTGCTGGTGCTCGTCGGGTACCGCAAAATATCGGAAGATAACCAGAAATACGAACAGGTTGTCGACGCTGAGCGAGAGTTCGATCACGTAGCCGGTCACGAACTGCAGCGCCTGAGTGCGCCCGTGCCAGAACAACTCCAGCAGCGCAAACGCGGCCGCCAGCGCGATCCAGACTCCCGACCAGGCAAGCGCCTGGCGAAAGCTGACGCGGCGGGACGGGCGATTCAGCACGCCCAGGTCGAGCGCCAGCATCGCGACCACGAACATGTTGAAAAGAATCCAGAAGACGAGCACAGGAAATCTTACGAGAATCAAGTGGCAGGTGTCAGGTCGCGAGAATCAGGGCCCCAACAGATGTGCACAAAACCACACAGGCGAAAGCGAAGAAATTTCGCTTAGTCATTGCCCTCGGGCCGACATCGGCACCACACTGGGCTCGGATTTCTTCTTCCGGCCGGTTTTCCTGTTGATGGCCTTCGGATGGGAATCTCCTGCAGGCCCACGGCTGATCAAGTCGGCAAGCGTTGTATTCTCCAGAATCTTGGCAGCCGCATCCCGAACTTCCAGGAACACTTTGTAGAGCGCGCTATGGTGGGCGTCGCGATCGATCAAAACCCGCAACTGATCCGCATCGCCGAACGGCGCCAGCGGCCCGTCGATCAGACGGATGATTTCGCTCAAGCGGATCTCCGACGGCGCCCGGCGCAACCGATATCCGCCCTTGGCGCCGCGCACGCTCTCCACGATACGCGCATTCTTCAATTCCAGAAGAATCAGCTCCAGAAACTTTTCCGGCAGATTCTCTTCGTAGGCAATGTCGCGAATCCGGATTGCACCCTGGGTATAACGCCGGGTCAGCACCATCATCGCCTGCAACGCATACAGCCCTTTTTGAGAAACCTTCATTGTGGCTCCTCCGGCCGGACGCTGCCTTGAGGATCGCAGCCGGCTTAGCGCAAGCGCAGAATCTCGACTGTGATGTTATCCGGCCCGCCGCGTTCCCTAGCCAATTCGATCAGCTCGTGGCCAGCTTGTTCCGCGCTCTTGCCTTCGATGGCGTCGATAATCTCCGAGTCGTGCACCTGTCCCCACAATCCGTCGCTGCAGATCACGAGCACGTCCTCAGGGCGCAGCGACTCCGGCTGAGAGGGCGAATCCATGATGAGGTCGGGGTTCGTGCCTAGAGCGGCGGTCAGAATGTTGCGTTGCGGGTGCGTCTCCGCCTGTTCGGGACTGATCATTCCCGCCTCCACCAGCCGTCCCACATAGGAGTGATCGCGGGTGACGCGGGTAATGTGGCCATCGCGGATCAGGTAAAGCCGCGTGTCGCCAACATGCACGTAATAGAGAGCATCATGTTGCGCACCCCCGTCCGCAACCCTGACAATCGCCGCCGCGGTACAGGTTGTTCCCATCCCCCGCAGTTCGGGATGCGCAAAGCTGTATTGGCGGATCTGCTCGTGGGCCGTCTGCAAACCCTCGACCAGCGCCTGCTGCGGGTCATTGCCGCCAAAATCGCGATAGACGGCCACCAGCGTTTCCACTGCCAGCCGGCTCGCTTCCTGCCCGCCTTCGTAGCCGCCCATGCCGTCTGCTACCACCGCCAACCGCCCCTTGCGCAGGAACTCCCGGTCGTCCTCCGACTCCCAATAGCCAAACGAATCTTCGTTATTCTGGCGTACGCAGCCGATGTCGGATTGGCTCGATACCTCAATTCCGGTGCGAACCTTCATCCGGGCACGACTTCAATTACGGGAATGACGAGCATAGGCAACGATGGCCTTCATAGGCTCAGGTAAACCTGGGATTATATAGGCTAACGGCAGGACGCTCAAACGAAAGGACGGCGGTCAGCTACTGGAGATCTCAGCAGTTCTAAACGGAGACGGGATGGGGACGGCCACCTTGCAGCCGTCCCCACTGGACCAAGAAACGAAATGCCGGATTACTGACTCGACGGGCCGCATAGCCCGTTGGGGTTGTTGTCGACGCCCCCACTGCCAAGTGCGGGGTTATTGGTGTTGCCCGCTGTGACCGCTAAAGCGACAGCGACGGGTGGAGTGGTCAACCCCTGATAGGTCGCCGTAACATCATAGTAGCCACTCATGGCCCAGGCGGGTGTCGGGGTCGGATTCGTAGGGGTGACCGCCGCCTCATCCACCCAGGTACAGGTACCTGGGTCAGCTGCGGTGATCAGGCCTGTCGTGCTCAGCTCAACCATCTGCGGCGGGGCGGGCAATGTGTTGCCGAATGCGTCGACGAAATGGCTCGGATCGACGACAATCGAGTAGGTAACGCCACCCACGGAATCAAGAAGCTTTTGCTTCCCGTCGCTGTAGTTCCCCCAGGTATATAGCTGGATCTGGTTGGTGATGCCCGGCAAGTTGAGGGCACTTCCCGGGGTCTCGGACGTATTCGAGGTCGAAAGCTGGATGGACTTCAGGTTGTTGGACTGTCCGCAGCCCAGCATGCCGAACACCGCCAGCGCGCAAGCCAACGCGGCAAAGAGAGTTTTACGATTCACTGCCGAGTACCTCCCAAAGGAAATCTTCCGCATCGTCGCAGCATCCGTCACACTAGACAAGGTAACCAAAGTCACTTCATGGCGCGGACGTAAGCCATGCCCTAAAGCGTACCCGCGGCCAAAGTCAAATGCGCGGAAGGGCAACGTCGGAAGGCTGAAGTCATCTAGAATCACCCCATGCCCGATCCAATATCCGATCCACCGTCCGATCAACCAGCGCCCCCGCCGCCCCCACCCCCGCCGGTACCGAGCACCGATTTTCACATCGGCGAAGAATTCGGAACCGCCAAGCGCAATCTCCCTCCTGCTGGCATTGTCTTGATCTGCATCGCCGCGGTCGCTTTGGTTGTGGGGATATTCGCCTTCAAGGAGCGGCCGAAACCGCAGGGCGCGGGTTCAATCGATTTCGTATCTGCGGCCGAGGTGCCCGGCCAGAACATGATCCTGGCCGCCATCACTATGACCCTGCGGAATACAGCCGGCACGCCGCTGTGGATTCACACGCTTAAAGCGCAGCTCACAACCGCTGACGACAAAACCTTCGACGATGAGGCCGCATCGGCCGTCGATCACGATCGCTATTTCCAGGCGTTCCCAGCTTTGAAGGAAAGTTCCGAGCCGCCGCTTTCGCCCGAAACCAAGCTGCTAGCCGGAACCGAACAGAGAGGAACCATCATTGTCGGTTTCAAGGTCACGAAAGAAGCCTTCGATCAACGCAAATCTCTGACCGTCACGATTCAACCCTATGATCAGGTGTTGCCCGTAATATTGAAATGACGCACAAGCACTAGACCCTTTCCTCACTCATCCTCGAGTTGCTGACGCGCTTGTGCCAGCGCAGCTTTCTCGGTGCCACTGATCTTCGGGTACTTCAGGTTCATCCCCTTCAATGCATCCACCACTGCGTGCGAGACCACCAGTCGCGTAAACCACTTGTTGTCCGCCGGCACCACGTACCATGGCGCGTGCGGCTTGGCGGTGTGCCGGATCATGTCCTCGTACGCATCCTGATACGCGTCCCAGAATTCGCGTTCTTTTACATCGGACGAAGAAAACTTCCAGTTCTTCTCCCGATTGTCTAGCCGCTCCATGAACCGGTTCTTCTGCTCTTTCCTTGAAAGATGCAGAAAGAATTTCACCACCGCGATACCGTTCCGGGTAACGTAGCGTTCGTAGTTATTGATATCTTCGAAGCGCTCCCGCCAAACGTGTTTTGTCACCAACTCCTTCGGCAGTTTTTCGTTCTCCAGAATCTGAGGATGAACGCGCACCACCAGCACCTCTTCGTAGTAAGAGCGGTTGAAAATGCCGATTTGACCCCTCCCCGGCATGCACTTCGTGGTTCGCCAGAGATAACCGTGGCGCAGTTCTTCCGCCGACGGCGCCTTGAACGACCACACATCCACGCCCTGCGGATTCACGCCCGACATGACGTGTTTGATGGTTCCGTCTTTCCCGGCCGCGTCCATGGCCTGAAAAATCAGCAGCAAGCCCCAGCGATCCTGCGCCGCCAGAATGTCCTGCAGACGGCTCAATTCCTTGACGCCGTCCGCCAGCAGTTCCTTCGCTTGCGGTTTCAGTTCTGACTCCAGCCCATGGGTATCCGCTGGGTCGTAATCCTTGAGCTGGAAGTGTCTCCCGCTTTCGATGCGGTAGCGCCTGAGCAGTTTGTCGATTTTCATAGTGTCACTGTTGACCAGCGTATGCGATTGTCATCCTGAGCGAAGCGAAAGATGACAAACACAGGCTTATATCGCGAATCTTTGCGAGAGCACCTTAGCGTTGCTGCTCATACACCGAACTGTTCGGCGTAGGCTCGTCGTACTCCCGGCCATACATGTTCTTGTGCACCATGCTCTGCCCATTCGCGGCGGGAACTTTTATCACTCCCAGCGACGAAGCATTCTCCCCGATCATGATCGTGCGCACAAGCGGCTGCGTCTCCGGGCCCATGCCCTCGCTCCAGACGTGCAGCACATAACGCCCATAGGGAACGCCCGCCAGGCTAAGTTGCCCGTCGCGGTTTGAAACCGCATACAGTGGCGTTGCCATCGTAATGACCACCGCGCTCATTTCCGGATGAATATTGCAGAAGATGTAGCTGATCCCCGGCCGGTCGAAGCGCACCGCTTGCGAAGTGCCTGCCTCGTACAAACCCAGATTAAACTTCTTGCCTTCAAAAAGTGAAAAAACGTTATGGAAAAAGGGATCGCGATTGGGGAACTCCACTACCGAGCCGGCCGGAACCACCAGGATGTGCGGCTGGAAACTCTTGTTCTTTTGGACCAGCCGCAGGTTTGCCGCCGGAGTTACTGACGAAGTTGGCGGCGGCGCTTCGCCTTCGGCTCCCGTCGTCGTTATTGGCGTCAGCCAAACTACAGTCGCGGGAATCTTCCCATCCCGTGGATTGCCCGCGCTCCCGGCAGCGATCACCTCGACACGGCCGCGCACCACCGTTGTTAAAGGCGTCGTTACCGGCGTCGTTGCCTGCGGGTGCAATCCGGTCGCGCCGGCCCACAGCATCGCGGCCCAGATCAGGGCCCCTCTGTGGCTCAACCTGCTCAAAAAAGAACTCCCATCATCAGATTGAGCTGCCCTGCGCTGTTCGCTCCGTTGCTAATCGTATACGTCGTTAGATGCCGATACTCAGCGGAAAATAACAAGTCTGATCGGGGACGATAAATCATATTCACAAAGCTCCCCTGATTTCTCGCCAGCGCCGGATCCCCATAGGACACTGGATATTCGAAATACTCCAGGTCCCGGGCATACGGATTATCCATCCCAAACGCCGCATTGAACTCCCATTTATTCGCGGGCCGGTATTTTAATTGCGCCCAGCCCCCAACCGAGTCGAGCGCCTGTACCTGAGTACTGGCCATGGTCGGATCGCCGCTGAACAACACACTTTGTCCGAATGCACCGTATAGTCCGCCAATGGCCCTTCCGCGATAAAACTTTCCGCTCAACGAAAACTGCTGACTGAGCGGCAATTCGATGTCGGTCATTCCCGCCCAGCCATCCACTGTCCGGCTGAAACCATAATTCTGCCGCGTGTAGTATCCTCCGACGCCCACGCGCAACGGCTGCCCGAAGACATTGCGCGTCCATGCGATGCGTGTGCCATACGCCGGTTGACGCGATTCTTCCCCAGGCCCCGGCTGCCGGTAATAACTTTGACCCGGCATTGTGCCTGGCGGTGCACCCGGCGTTTCGCCGCTCACCGGGTCGAGAATCCCGCCTTGAAACAACAGGCTCGACGCTTCCCCCAAAGCGATTCTGTGTTCCACCCGTATCTGCGGCACCCAGCTCCACAAATTCCCGGCGTAGGAGAGCGCCGGAATTGCCAGCGAAGCAAACGATGTCGGCGAGCTCGGTGAAAAGAAAATCGCATCTTGCCCGACCACCACCGATGTATTTGTCCAGTCCATGCGCATCGTCGCCGTCCGCAGCCGCACTAAGCCGGAGTTGATTCCGTTCGGAACCGGCGGGAACCCGCCCGCCAGATCCAGTTGCAGGTCTGCTCTCGTTTTCGCGCCCGCCACCGTTGGCCCGAATGCCTCGAACCCGATCTCAGATTGTCGCAACGTCGCACCGAAACTTCCTCCTGAGTCGATCGCCGGTCGCGCATACGCTAGTGTGGGAAGATCAATGCTATCCACTGTCCCTTGATTGCTCACCAGGTTCATCAAAACAATGCCCGACAGCCGCAACCGGTATTTCGATGCGCTTTCCACTTTCGTCTGATATTGATCGTCCACTTTCCCACTCAGCAGTTGATATTCCTCTTCCAGGCTGGCCGCATGCTCGCCTTTTTTCTGATCTTCATTCTGATCTTGTTTCTCATCTTGCGGCGCGCCGTTCTGTGACTCGCCGTTCTGTAAAGCGTTCGGCAAGATGTCTGCATCGGCCCGGGCTGATGTGATGGTCGCCGACATCGTCACCGCATCTCTCAACACCGCATTCCGCGGCTCTCTATCGGCATGGACTTGTCCCGTGCGAATCTCGTCGAGCTCGCGGCGCAGTTCCGCGGTTTCCGCGCGGGCTCGCTGCCAGTCGGAGCGCATCCCGGCGACCGCTGCCTGCAACTCGCGCACCTGCTCGCGCAGCTCGCGGACCGAGTCATTCACGGAATCATTCGATGACTGCGAAGGGGCCGTCGGAGAAGGCTTCTCTACCCGATTCGCAACCTCCTGCGCGACGCCGGAGGCGGCCCACGCCATCACCCCCACCAGCATCCCGCATCGCAACCATTCGAACCAGCGCATCTTGCTCGCACTCATGTCGCCTCCTGCGATTCTCCGCAATTCATTCCGAATTTCGAGGGTGCACTTGAAGTCCGCATCCCGGCCCTGCAGGCAAAGAGTTCGCAACCGAAACCATGCCGTCTACGTAGCATGCCGATCGGTCAGAACATCTTCCGCCGAGGGATTCAGCGGAATATTCACTCTGAACGTCGTTCCTGAAGCCGAAGTCCGCTCCACCGCGACATCGCCCCCATGATCCTGCAGAATCTTCTGCACCACGGTTAATCCCATCCCCGTCCCATTTTCCTTACCGTGGCTCACAAACGGCTCGAACAGCCGATCCCGCACGGCGTCGGCAATTCCGGGCCCGTTATCCTCGATGCGAATCTCCAGACTCTCCCCCTTGCGTCTCAGCTCGATTTCAATTTTCCCGGATTCCGCCGGCACCACCTCGCACGCGTTCAGCAGCAAGTTCAGCAAGGCGCGCTCCAGTTTCTTGAAATCGAACCAGCCCTCGGTCGACCCGTCCCCGGAGATCCGGATGCGTATACGTTGGAATTCCGGATGCGCCTTCACCCCTTGCACCGCTCGTTCCACCGCCGACCGAACGTCGCCGTAGGTGGGACGCAACGACTCTCGTGTGCGCGAGAACTCCAGCAGTGACTCGATCAACTCCGTCATCTGGTTGACCGCAATCCGTATTTCGGCGTAAAGATCCTCGCGCTGCCCCGGGGTCAGGTTGCTCTCGCAAAGAAACTCCGCATTGGCCACGACCGCCGCCAACGAATGCCGCAGATCGTGGGATACTGAACTCGCCATCCGCCCGATCGTCGCCAGCCGTTCTGCATCCAGCAACTCTCTTTGGGTTTTCTGCAGATTCTTTCTCATCCGATCGAAAGTTTCGGTGACCTCGGCGACTTCGTCTCCGCCCTGGACATGAAGCGGGTACGCATAATCACCCTGCTCCAGAGCGCGCACCCCGGCCACCAGATTTTCCAGCGGACGCGTGAAGGTATGTGAAATGAGGAAAACCATCAGGCTCCCCGCCAGCACCGCCGTCAGCCCCAGGGCCAGCAGCAACTCGTTCAGACTGCTCAAAAATGCAGTGGCCTGATCGAACGACTTCAACACCCACAGATTCAGCGCGGGCGTGCCCGGCGTAGGCAAATCCACCGAGGTCGCCAAAAAACGTTCCCCGCCCAGGCGGATCTCGTCCCCTTGCGGCGGACCTCCAGCAGCCAGTCTTGGCGGCACTCGCAGCAACTCCGATTCCTGGGCCGGCTTCAGAGTGCTGCGCACAATCGAGTCTCCGTAACGGAAACCCACTTCGCTAGCGGCCACGCGGCTCAGGTCCCGGGCCACATGGTCGTCGATTTCATAACCCAGCAACAGATATCCCAGAACCTTGCGCTGGCTCGCCGGACCAAAATAAATATCCTGGAGGAAAACTTCGTAGAGATGTCCTTCGACGTACCACCAGTGCCGGGTCTCGGCACTCGACACTATGTTCGACACCACGGTCGGGAGGAAATCCTGTCCCTCACGGACCGTGATCTCCGGCGGAGTGGCCTGCAGCGCCATCACCTTCCCGGAAGAATCGGCCAGCAGCAGCAAGTCGCTGCCCGCCAGGTGCCACAAATCCCGCGATGCGTCCTGGATGGTTGCCGGATCGTGCGTGGTCATCAGCGCCCGCACATTGGGCAGGTCGGCCAGCAACGCTGCCGAGCGCTCGAGCGTGACTTCTCTCTGCCTCTGAAAATTTTGGAATGCGGAAACGGAATTCTGCAGATCGCGCTGGATCCCCAGCCGCACCTCCTGCTGCACGGTGTGCCGCACCACCAGGAGGGTAGTAAATGTCAAGGCCGCCGATACCGCCACCATGGAAAGCAGGAACTTGGTCCGCAACCGAATTCCGCCCATGGCCAAACCTCGAAGGGGTTACAGGAGATAAGTTATAAAAGGTCAGAGGTGAGAGGTCAGATCGCAAAGGTGAAGCGGTTGTGATTTTCGCCGCTGCAATCTGACTTCTTACCTCTGACCTCGGTCCCTACGGTACAAACTTGTAACCCGAACTGTGCACCGTGCGGAAGTGCAAAGGATTCGCGGGATCCTTTTCCAGTTTCTGCCGCAGCCGCAGAATGTGGTTATCCACGGTCCGCGTGCTCGGATAGTTCCGATATCCCCAAACGTGGTTCAGCAACTCCTCGCGCGACAGCACGCGCTCCGCGTTCTGGATCATGAACTTCAGCACCTTGAACTCCTGCGAAGTGAGCTGCACCAGTTTCCCGTCCCGCCACAACTCCATCTTCGTGAAATCAACTTTCACGCCGCTGAACGTGAAAGTTTCGGTCAGCGGAGGCCGTGACGAGCGCCGCATCGCCGTACGCACCCGCGCCAGAAGTTCACGGGGACTGAACGGCTTGGTCACGTAGTCATGCGCGCCCAGCTCCAGCAGCAACACCTTGTCCATCACTTCCGTCCGCGCACTAAGAATGATGATCGGCAGCGAAGGCGCCGCCTGGCTAATTTCCCGGCAGACATCTTGGCCCGGCGTTCCCGGCAAGCTCAGGTCCAGCACCAGAACGGCTGGCGTCGCCGCTCGGAACATCTCCAGACCCACCGCCCCGTTCCCGGCGATATCCACCGCGAAGCCTTCGGCCTCGAATAATCGCTTGAGCGCTTTTTGCACGGCGCGGTCATCCTCGATCACCAGGATCCTCTCCAAACTGGCCGGAACTGTTTCCATCGTCATCGTTGCCGCCGCTGCTCCCAAAGTTATGCTCCTGTTCACAACCGCCCCTACCGAACCGGTATGAATCATAGCCCTAAACTGTAGCCTGATCTGAGCTTAATGACGTATTTCGGGAGAGAAAGTGACATGAATTTGACAATTTGTTGACAAATGGAAGGAGCAAGAGAAATCGGGTCATCGGGTGATCGGGCCATCAGGCCATCTAAAGTCACCGGATACAACCCAGTTCATATCGGCAACAATCACATAGTGAACGGCGCTCCAAACCCCTGCCCGTGACTTAGAGGCCGGATCTAAAGCAGAGAACAACAATGTCTTTTCTGAGAGCTGACAGCTGAGCGCCACCAGCCGGCATTTGACTTCCCGTCACTTCCTCCCCACAATAGAAGTAGTTCTTTAAAGGCCTATCCCACCAGTGGGGGCGTCACGGCTTCGACGGAGATGCTTGCGGCCAGGAGGCATGCCGGGGTGCACACACCCGTAATCGCGTGCAAAATGATAATTGCCAATCAACAGATGGCATACGCAGCCTAATTAGTTAGGCCGCCGCTCTCCACAGCTTTGCCCTTGGGCTGTGAGCGAGCGTCACACAGAGGGCTGCTCTTCTCTGCTACGCCTGGGCAGGGAGGCTAAGATGTCAGGCTAGCGGCTAGCGTTTCTTGTCCGTTCTGAGCGTGGGTCGCGAACGTCCTGGGGTAATGCCCAGGGCATGAACCGGAATAAGCATGTAGTCTCTTGACCAGTGACATTTTCGGACGCGGGTTCGACTCCCGCCGCCTCCACCATTAGAATCAATAACTTACACGGTCAGTTGCGGCGTTTCGCCGCAAACTCTGCGGTTTTCTTCCCGCCGACGTTCAAAAAGAGCGGCTAATTTATCCCCCGCTTCCCTTTGATCGCCGCTGATCGCGTGCGTGTAGCGCAATGTTGTCTCGATCTTGGCGTGACCGAGATTTTCCTTCACCGTCACGATTGACGTCCCCGCCTGTAGCTGCGTGGTTGCACAGCCATGCCGGAACGCGTGCAGTGCGCCCTCGCCCAAGCCCAAGCGGTCACGCAATGGATTGAAAACGAATTCGCGGACTCGGTTCCCGTGATACGGCTTATTGTGCCGATTCGTGAATAGAAGGTTCCACGGATTCTCTTGCCACTCCCCGGATGCCTGATAGGCTTTCAGCAAGGCGATCAGGTAATCGGGCAAGTGAAGATCACGGCGGCTGTTTTTGGATTTCACCGTCTGGATTTCACCATCTACAACGGCTTGACGAACGCATAAAACGCGCCCGTCGAAATCCAGATGATCCCACGCAATGCCCAACGCCTTGCCGCATCGGAGTCCGAGATAGGCCATCATTGCGAAACAGGTTTTCCATTTCAACGATGGGGCATTCTCGATCAGCAAGAGCGATTCGTCTGGGGTGTAGGCACGTGTGGGCGCGTGAATCTCATCCGGAGGTAAGATCACATCCCCATACTCGAACGCGCTTACCTGATATTTCCAAGCCCGTGTCTGCTGGGTTTGTGGATGTTACGGTGTTGCACCATTTTTCTCCTAGGCTTGCCGTTGTCTTACCTCCCCATGCGACCGACGCGTAAAACAAGAACAGAAGTGAAATCGTCGTTCTTAATGTTGTTTTCATTGTGTCTGGGCCTCTCATTCCCATTGAAGGCAGATTACTTGAATGCTAAGCGTGATTGTACTGCGCACGGCAAGTGAGTAAGAAGTTCTGCTGGCGTTTTGCGCGCATCGGGTGAACCAACGGCCCGCCCGGTATATATTTGCGCGAGAGGAACTTTTGTGAACGATCAGCACATCATCGCAATCGCGACCATCGTGCAAGACTGTCTTTTGCTGGCAAGCGCTTTTCTAATCGCGTGGTACCTCTACGAAACTCGAAAGATGCGGAAGGCCGCTGAAGAGCAGGTCAAGGAAAGCCAGGCCCTTGTGGTCGCAGCGCAAAAGCAATTAGACGCTGGCCGCGAACAAACTGCCATCGCTCAGGAACAGCTCGAAGGCCAGATTCGACCGGCAATCGTGGTCCATCACGGTCCGGGGGACGAGGCTTGGAGTTAGTCAATCTCGGTGCGGGTCCTGCGCTTCACGTCAAGTTGTGCAAAACGGAAAGGGATTCTGGCCCCAACAGCGGCCTCGACCTCATGGCTTCCGTTGGTTACGTTGAGGTAGGCGGGAGCGAACAGACGCCCATTCGGACTCAGGGCGATGGCCTCAACGTACTCAACGGCAAAAGCTTGCAATGTCAGTACACGAGCCTGTCAGGGCGCACCTACTGGACAATCGTTGACTTCGACCGTGCCGACAACAATCTCCTGATCGCTACTCGCTTTTATAACGTTGATTAGCCGTTGCGCTTGCGGTGAAAGTGACCCCGCACCTCGGGCAGCGCACTTGAGTGGAACTGATTCGGCGCAGTTCTGCCGGTGGAATCTGATAACCGCACTGTGGGCAGGGCGTGGCGAGTGACGCCATCACTTTTTCCAGATTGATCTTTTTCCGGGCGGGCATTCGGGGATTCTACACTGCCTCAAGTCTTCGATCATTGTTCGCCTAGTCTGGACTCTCCATAAATCCGCCAAGTATAAGAAACAAAAGCGAATATGTACGAAATTGTGCATTTGACGCAAGAATAGCAATCGCAGTACCATTTCCGCGTGAGGCACAACCGTGGGACTGGAATACGGCGGTCGGAGAGAATGGGTTCTGTGTTTGTGCATTGCGATTACCTTCGCCATGGGGGCAATCACGTACCAACCATTTGAGAAGCTCCGCACGCTTGTTGTTTCTCTATCGCCGCTGCGAAGAGTGCTTGGAGTGCTGTTTCTCGTTGCTATCCCGTACATGGTCAGTGCTGGCTTTGGGGAACAGGCGGCTTCTCCAATGAATCCGCAAGCCCCAATCCTGTGGTTTACATCGGGGGCAGATCAGCGCAGTCCTGTTTTTCTGGATATGTGAAGAGCTTATTACCACAAAGCCGTTACTGCGAGGCGTGTTCTTAATAGCGGTCGGCACGCTCGTAATCCTTACACTCCGCCACCAAGTTAATTGGGTGATGAAGGTGTCACAGAAAGTCGCCAGTGAAAAAGAGATACAAGAAGCGAAGGATGGATTGCGAGAAGCTAATGAGCACACGCTGTACGCTCAGTTGTTGCACCCCTGTCCAGTAGCATCGACAAGCAAGGGACAATCTAATGCCCCGCCACTACCATCGGAAGAACAGAGTTTCATTTTGATTTCTCCGGGAGTTTTTCTAAACGGAGATTCTTGGGATTTTCTTGTGCTCCATAAAGGCCCGCAAAAGGTAGAGTCGATTGACATCAACTTCGTTGATGTGAACAAATTGGATCATCTAAGAACGACCACTCTACCCAATGTGCCCATTATGCCCAAGGAGTATTCAGTTTTTCTCCACATAGATCAAATGTTCCCGAAGGGATTGGGTTCCTTCTTTGCGAAACAATTTCTTTGGAAGCCGCTTTCTGTCGCGCATGGTCACTATACTTCAGATATCAGTGCGAGCACGGGTAGATTCCACGAAGAACTCTACATCGAGCGCGTCAATGACGAATGGAAATATGCCGCCGCTGTGACCGACAGCGACACACATAAGGCTCTCTTCACCTGTAAGCAACCTGGATTTCCACCGTCAGTAGCTCAACAAATTGTTACGTCTAATAAGTGTTGGCCAGAACTGATGAGGCAATAACTAAGCGGCCTTCGTGAGTTCTTTATACTCTAGGTTTTCAGAATGAATCAGCTTGAGCATCTTATCCCGAAACAGAAACGGGTTCTTCCGGTTGTTGAAGCGCCACGTCATCTCGTCGAGGTAGGCCGCCAGATGCTTTGCAGAGACATGATGCCAAGTTCCCATGATTCCGCGCCGCGAAAAGTTGTGTACCCAACTCCAGACTGCCCGGCATTTGCGATTGGAGCCCCGCTGAGCGCGTTCTGCGCAGCGGGTAGCCCTGAACCATCACCTAAATCCCGCTGCGGTTTTTTCTATCTACACTTCGCGGTTTCGGAAGCTGCTTCTATCGGTGATTGGCGGCGCCGGGGGCGTGTGGGCGCGACCGGCTGGAGAACTACTCCATAAGTAGTAGCTCCGGGCTAATCCAGGTGGGTAGTTGTAAAGAACTGAACAAGGGGTTAAGACTCGCATACCGCTCATAGCTGATCCTCCCCCAGCGCGAGGCGCGACCGGCGAGAACTACCCCATAAGTGGTAGCTCCGGGCTAAGCCAGGTGGGTACTTGTAAAGAACTGAACAAGGAGAGTGCCATAAAGCGCCCAGAGCTGATCCTCCCCCAGTGCAAGGCGCCCAAACCACAAAGGAGGATTCCTACAAATGAAGAAGCTCGGATTTTTGATGTTGATGCTGGCGATCACCATGATGATCGGGGGAACTGCCCTGGCTCAAGGTGACAACAGCGTTTATTTCACCACTTACTTTTCAGGCAACAATCTCTCCGGGGCTCCGGATGCAACGCTGCGTGTTATCAACGATGGCGACACAGAAGGGAACCTGTATGCGTCCATCTACGTGTTCAATGACAGCCAGGAGTTAACCCAGTGCTGCAGCTGTCCAATCACCCCAGACGGTCTGCTCTCGGAATCCGTGCTGAAGAACCTCACGGCCAACGCCATTAGGACAGAAATTGATACACGTGGCGTCATCAAGGTCATTTCGTCCTCGACCTTCTCGGCTCCGTTTAGTCCCCCTTTCCCGGCGAACCCCGAAACGGCGTTCGCCACCACACCGACGCCCGGACTGCGGGTGTGGGCTACGCACGTCCAAGGAACGTCGGTCACGAATGTCCCATATAATGGGTCCGTCCCTGTGGTACATGGGCCCTGGTTCGTTACCGAAACCAAGGCAGCCGACTCGAACCTCGCGTCGTCTGAACAAACGCTGTTGCAGATGCTGTGTTACTACGACTACGCGCTCAGCGGGTCACCCTGCACCTGCCAGCCGGAAGACTACGACTTCTAGTCAACAAGGAGTGGCTGTCGAATTGAACGGGTAAGGCAGGGCCGAAGTGGCTGCGCTGGGGATCTTCGGCCAGGCCAAATCCAAACCTCCCGGACACCGGGCGTAACCCCGGTGTACGGGCCTCTAAAGTTTATTCTCCCTTCCATGAACCTGCCCTCTCCGCACCTGCCGCCTTAACTTCGCCGCAACTTCGCCGCAAAGTTATCATCTATCGTGGCAAAATGGGCAAACTGACGGGGCCTAAGTGCTTTGGAATCAGCGGGTCTGTCTTTGTTGCGGCGGGTTCGACTCCCGCCTCCACCACTATCTCCATTCCTATCAGATCGGCGGCGCACAGCATGAATTGCACTGCATTCGAAAGGGACCACGGATTTTTGAAACACGGTTTCGAGCAAGGCGAACTCAGAAGGCGTGCGGCCCTCGGGCCTCAGAATTTTGACTTCATCACCTCAGCCGCAACTTTCGCGGTGAAATCCAACAAAACGTCCCGCGACGCTTTACTCACTTTTGCAAGCTTGATAGTGATGAGTTTTGTTTTCGCCGGCGCCCAATCAGATTTGGGGTCGGACATGACAAACCTCAGCAAGTCCCACAATTCGTCACGCTCATCGAGCGAAAGGTTTTCGATGTCGTAAAGCAGTTCATGGGCGGTCTCCAATTTGTCCTGCATCCACGGGTAAGGAAGACCACATTCGGGGGCATGACAAAAGAATGGAAGGTCGTAGTGCTGCCCGGAAGAATGTGCCAACTGCCCTCGAATTGGAGCCTTGCAGTACTGGCATTCGTCGATGCATGCCGCGCCGCATTTCGTACAACGCTCTCCTCTCCCAAAACAACCCTCCGAACTCCTAACGTGTCCCTGCAAGCAAATCTGGGCATCGCAACAGACTCCGTCTGGATTCAAACCGACCGGCCTCTTGGTGTCGCGTTTCATCTTTTCCAACTCTTCCTTTAACAGTTGGATGGCGAGAACACGATAGGCACCTTCAGCCGCGATTTCGGAATTGACGCTTTCCGGGTTTGGTTGGTGAACGCGGAAGTGTTCCACCCACTCCAGTGCGTCCCCGACCGCCTTGGGTGGGGCGTAGACGCGGTATTCGTCGCCGTCAAGGTAAACGGCCGCGACCTTCTGCGGAAACGCATCCGGGGGCGACCCGTGCAAATCTCTCTGCGCGATGACAACCTTTGAGTTCATGGAGCTGCTACCCCTGGTGCGATTTCCCCATCCCTTGTCGGGAGTCGAACGTACTAAGATCGTCGCTGTAATTACATCTCATGTTGATTTTTACCATTTTAGGAGGAGCCATTTCCCACTTACAGGTAACGGCGGTACAGGTCACGGCGGTCACCGCGCGGGACGATTACTTACACGCGTCTTTCGGTGGTTGAGATTGCGGGCCTGGTGCGGATCGCAGAGAACAAAGTCTCTGGATAACTCGATTTGTCTCTCTGGTCTTGCCATTTGAGTCCTTCCTGCGCAGCGAAATATCCAAGGCAATTCCAAGCGATCCGATTATGTTTTGGGGGCAACTTGGGGCAAGACTGGTCTGCGGGAGCAAAAGAATACCGCAATCTCGCCGCAAAACACGGCAAAACTACACCTATGATGGACTTAAATCAGCGGTTGGCGAGGGCTCAGTCATTTGGAATCAGCGGTCGTGTTTGTAATGTCGCGGGTTCGACTCCTGCCACCTCCAGCACACAACGTTCGCATAATGAATATCCCGTTGAGCTTGCTTACGACCCGAAGTTAGCGCCAGAAACTCGTGATCCAGAACGGGAATAAGCTCGACAGAATGACTTTGCGATCACGTGTGTGGAAGTGATCCTTTGGCCCGCCTGCAATGGTGAAGCCGACCCTTCCCAAGAGGCGAAAACGTCGCATGACCAGGCCGGAGTCACGAAGCTCTGTGTCATTCCGTCGGTCTTGCTACCTTGAAAGGTATTGTTCACGAGATAATTTCCGTAGGGCGATGGTTCTGTTCGATGTTCCGCTCATTGATCCTTACCGGCACCAGAACCGGACTTTTTCTTTCATAGGATTCCCAGGCTTCCCTGTTTAAACGTTCCCCAAGTGGTCCCTCATGAGAACGACAGATGCTGCAAGCATTGCTGAACGATGGCAGCCAGGCGGCATCAGGTTCGATTCACTGAATATTCAACAAACTGTCATCAATTATTAACAAACTGCGGACTAGGCTAGCTGTTCGCTAAAAATGCGCAATGAACTGAAAAATTTTGTTTCACCCGTTTGTCTGCTGTTGGAACGCTTATTTCTCAGGAGATGAAAACAATGAAACGAACTATGGCTGTGGTGCTGTCTATGGCGCTCGCGGGGAGCGTGATCGCGGCGCAGGCTCAGCAAGAGACAGCCCCTGCGACGCCGAAGACCACCAAGAAAAAAATGGTTGCCAAGAAATCGGGCCCGACTGTTTCAGAGCAGCTCAGTGAGATGAAGCAGGCAATTGACGCTCAGCAGCAGCAGATCAAGCAATTGAGCGATTTGGTGCAGACCCGCGATCAAAAGATTCAGCAACTGGAGCAGCGGCTTGATCAGAGCCAGGCTGTGGCGGTGCAGGCGCAGACCAAGGCGGACACTGCCGTGGCTCAAAATGCGGAGGAACGGCGAACGGTCATGGCGCTCAAGAGTGATGTCACCGATTTGAAGACGAGCGCTACGAACTCCGCACTGACTCTGCAGGAAACGCAGAAAAGTGTAAAAGATATGTTCGAGAATCCGGCGGCTATTCACTTTAAGGGAGTCACGCTCACCCCGGGCGGCTTCCTCGCGGGTGAATCGTACTATCGCACTCGCTCGACCGGTGGCGAGGCTACCGCCTTTAACAGCATTTTCATGCCCGGCAGCGGCGCGAACAGGATTTCTGAATTCTATGGCTCCGGCCGCCAGTCGCAAATCACCTTGCGGGCTGATGGCAAGGTCGGTGACATGAAGCTCACCGGCTACTATGAGGCTGACTTTCTTGCGGCTGGCACAACTTCAAACAATAACCAGACCAACAGTTACGCCCTGCGGCAAAGGCAGGCTTGGGGTCAGGTTGCCTTTGACAATGGCTGGTCCTTCACGGGCGGCCAAATGTGGACCTTGTTGACGGAAAACAGAAAGGGAATCGACAACCTGACCACAGCCAGACCGATGACCATCGACCCGAACTATAATGTCGGTTTCAGTTTTGCGCGGCAATACGGCGTCCGCGTGGTCAAGAACTTCAACAATCGCTTCGCGCTGGGCCTGTCATTGGAAAATCCTCAGACGACCTTCACGGCAACCGGCGCGGCTGCGAACTTCGCTTTGGGCAGCGACGGTGCGGGCGGAGGACTTTATAATCCCGGTATCACCGCTTGCACCACGTCCCTCAACTCCAGCGGCGCCCCCGTCACCGTTTGTACCAACGCCGCCAACTATACCTTCAATGCCATGCCGGACATCATCGTCAAAGCGGCCGCTGATCCTGGTTTCGGCCACTATGAAGTCTTCGGTATCTTCAGCCGTTTCCGCGACCGCGTTTATCCCTGCGAAGAAGTGTCTGCTACCACAACCGGTTGCGGTGCTACACCCACAGTGTCAACGGCTGGAGCCCATAACGCTTCAACGAATGCCGGTGGAGTGGGTGCAAACGCCCGGATCAGCGTGGCTCAAAAGCACGTGGACTTCGGGCTTCATGCCCTTGTCGGGAACGGCTTAGGCCGGTACGCGGCGTCGGGCCTGTCGGACGCCACGGTGAACCCCGATGGCACTCTGGCGCCGCTGCGAACCTATCAGGGTCTGGCCACACTCGAATTTCACTACCCCAAGATTGATGTGTACTTCAATGCCGGCGATGACTATCTGGGACGCCACTTTTCAACTGACTTGAACAATCCCAAGACGCCAGTGGTGGGGTATGGATCGCCCGGCTACTCTGACAGCGGCTGCTACACCGAAACTTTGCCTTCGGCGTCCGCTCCCAGCGGCTGGAATTTTGGTACGGTAGGTAGCTGCAGCGGCCAGACTCAAAGTGTAGTTGAAGGCACCTTCGGGTTCTGGATCAAACCCTACAACGGTTCCAAGGGCAGACTACAATTCGGCCCGCAGTATTCCTACCTTAGCCGAAATGCGTGGGCGGGCGCTGGCTCTGCGACTGGCACCACCGTTAAGCCACACGCAATCGACAACATGTTCTTTACCTCGTTCCGCTACTACTTCCCGTAGCGCGTGCGGTGCCCTCGCCCCCAGAATTCCCTCCTTTTGCCAAATGGGGGCGAGGGATAGTCTCGAAGTCGTTGACGTGTTTCCATCGCTCCAGTGTCGAACCTCTGGCATTGGAGCGATTGTCCTTTACGTGGAAAAGCTTGCGCCAGACGGAGATTCAAGATTGCAACCTAAGCCGGTCTCCAAGCGTCAAAGTACAAGGGATACTGGTGACTTGGGTGATCTATCTGTCCTGTGCTGCTCATGTATAATCCAGCGGTGTTCGATCCGCGCATGGATTTGAAACGGCCAATGCTAGAACATTCTCGCGCACGAGTAAGCTTTGCGTTTCGACTCCGGATCGCAATTGTTCTTATAGCCGTCTGCTCGCTCACGGGAAGCCTTGCGACTCGTTTCATAGTAGTGGGCCCGGAAGTCCAGAAGTCAACAACCGTAAAGTTCCAGGCTCCGGATGCCAAGCGACAGCACCTGCTTACCAAGGTGTTCCAATGGACGGCTCCAGCTTCCAGTTTCACCGCTTTTCAGCCACCGCGGTCTTCCGTTCTTACGGTCTCCGTGGTCATCCCATCCACAAGCCTTAGCTCTGAAAGCTGGCTTCACAACCGGCCTCCCCCTTCCTGCTGACTCTTCTGCAGCCAATCGCTGCTTTCTGAACTAAACTTCAGTCACTGAAACTGACTGAGGCAACTCCACTTGAGCGCGCAGTTCAAGCGCGACATGATCGAGTTCGAGCCAGCGGTGGAAACAGGCTTTCGGGTCAACCGGGGTCAATTGAGCGCTAATTCCGGTGACGCAGGTGGTCCACGTTCCTTGAGCCCTTTTCCGAGAGGAGATACGAAAAACGTCTAATATTACTTGGGGTCTTGCCGGGCATGCTGCTGGCGAGTATGCACACAGCTACGAAACTGGGATCGAATCGGCAGCGGCACCCGGATTTGGCTTTGTGGGAAGCTCGCTTCACGAAAGGAAACGTGCATGGCCATTAAGTCTTTGCTGACCGAAGCAGATCTCGATGCTCTTCGTCAGTTTGACACTTGCATGGTCTCGAATGCGATTGAGACATTTGACGCAAGGCTTCGGAATACCGGATTTACGGATGGCAGCATTCGCTGCATGTTCACAGATGCAGATACTCTGCCCACGATCGGGTATGCGGTGACTGCTCGTCTTCGCAGCGGAGAACCGCCGATCGGAGGCGGTAGCTTTCATGATCGAGCCGAGTTCTGGAACAGCATCCTCGAAATTCCCGCGCCTCGCATCCTGGTTTTGGAGGACATGGACGAGCCGCCCGGGCGCGGGGCGTTCGTGGGTGATATGCACGCCGCAATCATCAAGGCTCTGGGGTGTACCGGGCACTTGACCAACGGGGCCGTGCGCGAGTTGCCGGCCGTGCGCGCAATGGGGGTCCAGTTATTTGCGGGAAGTGTTGCGGTTTCTCATGCCTATGCCCATATCTTCGATGTTGGAGCCCACGTCAAGGTCGGTGGTATGGAAGTCCGTCCTGGAGATTTGTTGCACGGCGACCGCCACGGAGTGCTGACGGTTCCAATGGCATTTGCAACTAAGATTCCCGAAGTTGCGGTCCGTTTGCAAGGAGTAGAACAGACGGTGATCGACTTCTGCCGATCGAGCGCGTTCTCAGTCGCCAGGCTGCGCGAGATTATGAAAGCGACTCGTTACAGATGAACACAAATGTTTGCGCTCATACGGGACACTGCTGGCTGAGAATACTAGGGAAGGCTGGTAAACAGAACTCGATGAACGAGAGCAAAGATCGCTCCGGCGGAATGTCAAAACGAGGAACCAACTTTTCAACGCTGATCTGGCTTGCCAGCCTGGTGGCTCTCGTGGCGGTCGAATTCCCCGCCTGTTCGGGGAGCAGAAATGGCCGTGCTCAGGCGAATGGGCCCACGATTACGGTGGGCGTCACCAAAGTCGTGCGCAAGTCGCTTGGTCGCGACATTACTTTGTCGTCTGAGTTAGTGCCCTTCCAGGAGATCGATGTGTATGCGAAGGAATCCGGTTACGTCAAGAAACTGATGGTCGATTACGGAACCCATGTTAAGGCTGGTCAGGCGATGGCAATCCTCGAGATTCCGGAGTTGGAAGCGCAACTTCAGGAAGACCAGGCGGAAATCAGAAATGCGATGAATCAAGTTAGTCGGGCACAGCAGGACTTGAACCGTTATCAGGCGCAGTACAACGCGCTTCACTTGCAATATACCCGTCTGAATGGAGTCTTTCAAAGCCAGCCCGGAATTGTCGCGCAGCAGGAAGTGGATGACGCACAGGGGAAGGACCTGGCGGCATCCGCTCAGGTGGAAGCTGGCCAGGCGGCGGTAGAGGCGTCCCAGAGCCAGTTGTCGGTGACCAAGGCGAAACTGGCTCACGATCAAAGCCTCTTCGACTATTCGCGAATCGCGGCTCCATTTTCGGGAGTAGTGACGGAGCGTTATGCGAACCTCGGCACACTGGTGCAGGCCGGTACAGGTTCGAGCACGCAAGCAATTCCGATTGTTAGGCTATCCCAGGACGATCTTTTCCGGCTCGTGATTCCGGTTCCCGAATCTTACGTTCGATACATCAGAGTTGGCGATCACGTGGACGTCCGCGTTCCTTCGCTCAACCGGACGTTCCCGGGCAAGGTAGCGCGGTTCTCGGTGGATGTGAAGGAAGAGACGCGAACTATGCATACCGAGGTTGACGTTCTCAATCCAGATCGGGTCCTGATTCCGGGCCTGTACGCCGATGCCGACCTGACACTTGAGCACAAGGAAGATATCCCCTCCGTGCCCTTGCAGGCGCTCAACCACGAGAACGATAAAATCACCGTCTTTGTGGTGAACGCGAACGGTGAGATCGAGGATCGTCCGGTAAGTCTCGGTATTCAGACTGCCACCGACGCCGAAGTGGTCGCGGGTCTAACTGAAGGAGAACAGGTCGTCGTTAGCGATAGGAGCGGATTGAAACCGGGAGAGAAGGTTCATCCTCAAGTGGTGCAAATCATGCAGTATCACGAGAGCAATCAGGAGTAGGGCCGTACTGGGATAGTTCAGCGGCCAAGTGAGCGTAAATGTCACGTTTTTCGATACGTAACCCGTACTTCATCGTCGTGGTTTGTCTGGCGCTGATGGTAATTGGCGTCACCAGTCTGGTTCGCATGCCGGTTGATTTGTTTCCTACCATTAATCTCCCTGAGGTGGTGGTGGCTACGTTCTATTCGGGGATGCCTCCGGAGGATATTGAGACGGACATTACCGATCCTCTTGAACGATTCTTCACGCTGGCCAGTGGGATCGACCACATGGAATCGCGCTCGCTGCTGGGCGTGAGTATCATCAAGGTTTATTTCCAGCCCGGAACGAACGCGGATGCGGATGTAACTGAGCTTTCGAACCTCGCCTTGGCCGATTTGAAGCGGCTGCCTCCGGGCACGCTGCCGCCGGTGGTGCTGAAGTTCGATGCGTCCAGCCTGCCGGTTTGCCTGGTAACCCTGAAAGGTGAAGGACTGAACCAAACTCAGATTCATGACATCGGCCAATTTACGATCCGCAATCAGATCGCGGTAGTTCAGGGAGCGGAGATTCCGCCGCCGTTTGGTGGCAAGTACCGGCAGATCATGGTGTACGTGGATCCGTACAAGCTGGCGTCCCGTCAGTTAAGCCCGATGGACGTTGTGCATGCGGTGAACGACTCCAACCTGATTCTGCCTGCGGGTGACGTCAAGATGGGGTCCTACGATTACTACGTTTACTCAAACAGCTTGGTCAATAGCATGGACGAGCTCGGCAAGGTTCCCATCAAGACCGTGGGGGACTCATGGGTTTCGGTAAACGACATTGGCAAAGCCGAAGACGCCAATCAGATTCAATACAACCTGGTGCGAGTCGATGGCCAGCGGTCGGTCTATCTCCCGATCATGAAGCAGGGTGGCGATACGAATACCATCCAGGTCGTAGATGGTATCCGCGAGGCGATCGAACATCTTTATGACATTCCCAAACAACTTGTGGCCACCGTTGTCTTTGACCAATCTGCGTTCGTGAAAGAAGCGATCAAGACATTGCTTCATGAAGGACTGATTGGGCTCGTTCTGACCAGCCTGATGATTCTCATTTTTTTGGGCAGTCTTCGCGCTACAACGGCTGTGTTTTTGTCTATACCGCTTTCCGCGTTGGCCACCTTTGTCGTTCTGAACCTGACCGGCAGCACCGTGAATACGATGATTTTGGGCGGGCTGGCGCTGGCATTTTCCCGCATTATCGATAACTCGGTGATCTCGCTTGAGAATATCTATCGCCACTTGGAAATGGGGGCTGCACCGGAGGCCGCGGCCGAGGCGGGAGGCGCGGAAGTAAGCCTGGCGGTCTTGGCGGCGACTCTTACCACAGTGGTCGTGTTTTTCCCGGTTACGTTTCTGTATGGAGTGAGCAAATTCCTCTTCTCGGCCTTGGCCCTCGCGGTTGTGATTTCTCTCTTTGCTTCCTACCTCGTCGCGATGACGGTGATTCCGTTGTTCTGCTCGCGCTATCTAAAGGCGATGCCATCCGGCGGCGGGCACAACCAGAAAGGCGAGTACGAGATAGAGCCGACCTCGGCGGCGGGTAAGTCCCGGTGGGACCGGTTCAATGCCGCCTTCAACCGCTGGTTCAACCAACTGCTGGATTATTACGAGTATTGGGTGCGGCGTGCGGTGAAGCGTCCGGGGCTGACGGTGGCGATCTTGAGTGGTGTGTTTGTGGCCAGCCTGGGGATCTATCCGCTGCTGGGACTGGCCTTTTTTCCGCAAACCGACGCTGGGCAATTCACCATCAATCTGAAGGTGCCGACCGGGACGCGGATCGAAGTGACGGAACAGTATGTGGCTAAGGTGGAAGATCTGATCCGAAACACGGTGGGGGCGAAAGACCTGAAGATGGTGGTATCGAATCTGGGAGTGGTGCCGGACTTCTCGTCGCTGTACACGACCAATGCGGGACCGTACACGGCAACCATCCAGGTGGCGTTGCAGGAGTCGCACAGCCGGAGCAGTTTTGCGTACATGGACCTGGTGCAGAAGAAGATGGCGAGCGAGTTTCCGGATGTGCGGACGTTTTTCTCGAGCGGATCGATGGTGGATGCGGTGCTGAACATGGGGATGCCGGCGCCGATTGATGTGCAGGTGAGCAGTCCGGACTTGCACCAGATATACGGGATCGCGCAGGAGTTGGCGAGCCGGATACGGAGTCTGCCGGGAGTGGGAGAGGTGTATATCCCGCAGGATCTGAATTATCCGGCGTTGCGGTTGGATGTCGACCGGGTGCATGCGGGGGAGTTGGGGTTGACGCAGAAGGATGTGGTGGACAACGTAATCACGGCTCTGAATTCAAACTACATGATCGCGCCGAACTACTGGGTGGACCGCAAGAGTGGCAACGATTACTACCTCACCGTCCAGTATTTCGAAAAGGGACGACCGGCGATTCACAACTTCACTGACCTGACAAACATTCCGATCCATGCGCCCAGCCTGAAGCAGCCCACGACGTTGGATGCCGTCGTGATGCTCCAAAACGTTCAGACACCGACAGAAGTAGACCACTATCAGATTCAACGAGTCATGGACGTCTACGTGACTCCGGCAACGGAAGATCTGGGAAAAGTGTCAGCTGAGGTTGCCGGGGTTATCCCTCAAGTCAAGGTCCCGGAAAATGTCCGCATCAATATCCGGGGCATGGTGCAAGGGATGAATGCGTCGTTCCGCAGCTTTGCCCTGGGTCTGTCGCTGTCCGTTGTTCTGCTTTACCTGATTCTGGTGGCGCAGTTCAAGTCCTTCAAAGATCCGTTCCTCATCATGCTGGCGATCCCAATGGGATTCATAGGGGTGCTGGTGATACTGCCCTTGACGGGAACAACTCTCAACGTAATGTCGCTCATGGGGGTGCTCATGTTGGTGGGCATCTCGGCATCGAACAGCATTCTGATTGTTGAATTTGCTCATCGCCTTGAGGAGCAAGGCAAGGGAGTCGAAGAGGCTGTGATTACATCCTGCAGAGTGCGGTTGCGGCCCATTCTGATGACGTCTTTGGCAACGATTATCGGGATGGTCCCAATGGCACTCAAACTGGGTACGGGAAGCGAGCAGTACGCTCCGTTGGCGCGCGCCATCATTGGCGGTTTAACCGCCTCCGTCGTGCTGACCGTGTTCATTGTGCCGGCTGCCTATCTGCTCGTATACCGCGGTCGGGCAGACTGAGGATCAACCGTAAGGTGAGAGTGTTTATCTACAGCCGCGTTCTCAGGTTTTTGGACTGGAGTCTGGGTAAGGCCTAAATGCCGGGTTTCTCAATACGTAATCCATACTTCATCATTGTCGTGTGCCTAGTCATCCTCGTCATCGGCGTGACCAGCCTGGTACGCATGCCAGTCGATTTGTTTCCTACCATCAATCTTCCTGAGGTGGTGGTGGCTACGTTCTATTCGGGGATGCCTCCGCAGGATATTGAGACGGACATTACCGATCCTCTTGAGCGATTCTTCACGCTGGCCAGCGGGATCGATCACATGGAATCGCGGTCGCTGCTGGGCGTGAGCATCATCAAGGTTTACTTTCAGCCCGGAACGAATGCGGATGCGGATGTAACCGAACTTTCGAACCTCGCCTTGGCCGATTTGAAGCGGCTGCCTCCGGGCACGCTGCCGCCGGTGGTGCTGAAGTTCGACGCCTCCAGCCTGCCGGTTGCCTTGGTGACCGTCAAAGGATCTGGATTGAATGAGACGCAGCTTCACGATTACGCGCAATTTCAAATACGCAACCAAATCGCAGTGGTTCAGGGAGCGGAGATCCCCCCGCCGTTTGGTGGCAAGTACCGGCAGATCATGGTGTACGTGGATCCGTACAAGCTGGCGTCCCGTCAGTTAAGCCCGATGGACGTTGTGCATGCGGTGAACGACTCCAACCTGATTCTGCCTGCGGGCGACGTCAAGATCGGCAACAACGACTATTACGTCTATTCGAACAGTCTGGTCGACAACATGACGCAGTTGGGGGAAGTTCCGGTTAAGAATGTCGGGACAACCTGGACGTCCGTGGATGATGTAGGCAAAGCCGAAGACGCCAATCAGATTCAATACAGCGTCGTGCGCGTGGACGGCCAAAGATCGTGTTACATCCCCATCATGAAGCAGGGAGGCGATACCAATACGATCGATGTCGTAAATGGCATCCGCGCTCTGGTTGGGCATTTGTACGACATTCCGAAGCAGATGGTCGCGACTGTGGTCTTCGACCAGTCCGTGTATGTGAAGGAGGCTTTGAAGACCGTACTGCATGAAGGCGTCATCGGCTTGGTTCTGACCAGTCTGATGATTCTCATCTTCCTGGGAAGCTTGCGCGCCACTACGGCGGTCTTGCTTTCGATTCCGCTCTCCGCGCTGACCACGTTCGTGGTGCTGAACATGATGGGTAGCACTATCAACACCATGATCCTCGGAGGATTGGCGCTGGCTTTTTCGCGCGTGATCGATAACTCCGTGATCTCGCTCGAGAACATCTATCGCCATCTTGAGACGGGATCCTTGCCCAGGGTCGCGGCCGAAGTTGGTGGCGCGGAAGTAAACCTGGCCGTGCTGGCTGCCACTTTGGTCGATGTCGTCGATTTCTTTCCAGTTACGTTTCTGTATGGAGTTAGCAAGTTCCTCTTCTCAGCCTTGGCGCTGGCCTTTTGTCTGTCGCTGCTCGCCTCGTTTGTCGTCGCGATGACGGTGATTCCGTTGTTCTGCTCGCGCTATCTAAAGGCGATGCCATCCGGCGGAGGGCACAACCAGAAAGGCGAGTACGAGATAGAGCCGACCTCGGCGGTGGGTAAGTCCCGGTGGGACCGGTTCAATGCCGCCTTCAACCGCTGGTTCAACCAACTGCTGGATTATTACGAGTATTGGGTGCGGCGTGCGGTGAAGCGTCCGGGGCTGACGGTGGCGATCTTGAGTGGTGTGTTTGTGGCCAGCCTGGGGATCTATCCGCTGCTGGGACTGGCCTTTTTTCCGCAAACCGACGCTGGGCAATTCACCATCAATCTGAAGGTGCCGACCGGGACGCGGATCGAAGTGACGGAACAGTATGTGGCTAAGGTGGAAGATCTGATCCGAAACACGGTGGGGGCGAAAGACCTGAAGATGGTGGTATCGAATCTGGGAGTGGTGCCGGACTTCTCGTCGCTGTACACGACCAATGCGGGACCGTACACGGCAACCATCCAGGTGGCGTTGCAGGAGTCGCACAGCCGGAGCAGTTTTGCGTACATGGACCTGGTGCAGAAGAAGATGGCGAGCGAGTTTCCGGATGTGCGGACGTTTTTCTCGAGCGGATCGATGGTGGATGCGGTGCTGAACATGGGGATGCCGGCGCCGATTGATGTGCAGGTGAGCAGTCCGGACTTGCACCAGATATACGGGATCGCGCAGGAGTTGGCGAGCCGGATACGGAGTCTGCCGGGAGTGGGAGAGGTGTATATCCCGCAGGATCTGAATTATCCGGCGTTGCGGTTGGATGTCGACCGGGTGCATGCGGGGGAGTTGGGGTTGACGCAGAAGGATGTGGTGGACAACGTAATCACGGCTCTGAATTCAAACTACATGATCGCGCCGAACTACTGGGTGGACCGCAAGAGTGGCAACGATTACTACCTCACCGTCCAGTATTTCGAAAAGGGACGTGCCGCCATCCACAACATGATCGACTTGGGACAGATTCCGTTGCGAAGTCAATCGGATGAGCAGTCGAAAGGGGCAAGCCTTAGTTGTGGACCTAGGCAGACGAACCCGTTGTCAATGAAACCAATGAGGGCGGTGAAGGCCGAAAACACAGCGTGGGCCTGCGGCGAAGGCATGCCGAGTCCAAAACCCGCTCAACCGCCAGAAATGGCTCGCCGTGCGAGACCTATTACTGTTCTCGATAATGTTGTGAAGGCAAACTTTGTCCAAACGCCGACGGAAGTGGACCACTACCAGATTCAGCGGATTGTTGATATTTATGTAACTCCGTCCGGCGAAGACCTCGGGCGGGTGACGAACGATCTAAAACGAATCATCGGCAATGCGAACGTTTCATCCAATGTGCGAGTCAATCTGCGCGGAATGGTCGAAGGTATGCAGGCTTCCTTCAAAAGTTTTGGTCTCGGTTTCATACTTTCCTTCGCGCTGCTGTTTCTGATCCTTACTGCTCAGTTCAAGTCGTTCATCGACCCCCTTCTCATCATGCTTGCCATACCAATGAGCTTCGTGGGAGTGCTGCTGATCCTTCCGCTCACGCACAGCACACTGAACGTCATGTCCTTGATGGGCGTCCTGATGCTAGTCGGGATTGCCGACTCCAACAGCATTTTGATCGTGGACTTCGCCCATAACCTGGAACGGGAGGGCTTGCCGACGGCGGATGCCGTGATTATTGCCTGCCGCGTGCGCCTCCGTCCCATCCTGATGACCTCGCTCGCGACGATCATAGGAATGATTCCCATGGCGATGAAGCTGGGCACAGGCGCTGAGCAATACGCACCGATGGCGAGGGCCATTATCGGTGGACTTACTTCGTCGGTTCTTCTGACTATCTTTATAGTGCCGGCGGCCTATCTGCTTGTCTATGGCAAACGCGACACGAAGCAAGCCACGAACCCAACCTTGGAGACGACGGAATGATCGGCGAGATTGTTTTGCGGGGAATGAAAGACGTGTTGCCAATCTGCCTTGCTCTGCTCTTGGCCGTGGGTAGTGCCGCGCAGGCTGGCCTCACTGCTGTAAAGCCGGCAAGTTTGCCTTCGGCTCCAATGCCGCAACAGGCCATTCCGCCTGCCAGTTCGAGCGCATCTGTGAGTGCGGCGCAGAGCCCTGCTCCGCCGCCCGGGCCAGGGACGCCCACTTTATTGTCGCTGAAGGACGCGCAGGCGCTGGCCCTAAAGAATAATCCCCAAATCTCGGTTGCGCGGCTGACGGCGCTTGCGTCGCAGCAGGTGACACGAGAGGTCCGGTCGAATCTATGGCCGACCGCGACGGTCGATCTCACCGCGGTGGATGCAAACCCCGGTTCTCGGATCACGGCAGGTGCGCTCAACAACCCGATCATCTATCAGCGTGCTGCCGCTGGCGCAATGGTGAGTCAGCTCATCACTGATTTTGGACGCACAACGAACTTGATTTCAAGCGCCAACCTGGCGGCAAAAGCTGAAAACCAGAATGCCGTCGCTACTCAGGAGCAAATCCTGCTGGCGGTGGATCAAGCTTTCTATAATGCCCTGCAGGCGCAAGCCGTCCTGACCGTGGCACAACGGACGGTAGCCGATCGACAAACAGTGGCGGATCAGGTGGGCGCTCTCTACAAGAATAAGTTGAAATCGGAACTCGATTTCAGCTTCGCGAACGTCAACCTGGCGCAAGCCAAACTGCTGCTTCTGGACGCGCAAAATAACGAGAGTGCCGCGCTGGCATCGCTTTCGGCGGTGCTCGGGTTTTCGAACCTGCAGAACTTCCAGCTCGCGGAGGATACCGCCGCGATCACCCCTCCGCAAGGCAATGTGGATGATCTGATTTCTACCGCTTTTTCGATGCGGCCGGAAATCCTGTCGCTTGAATTCCAGGCTGAGTCGGCGAAGAAGTTCCAAACCGCGGAACGGGACTTGTTTTTCCCGGATGTTCGCGCGGTGGGGGCGGTCGGAGATACGCCCGTGCGGAATCCGGTTGTCTCTAGCTGGTACGGCGCGGTGGGTGTGAACGTCGAAATCCCGGTATTCAATGGCTTTCTATACTCGGCGAGAGCCCGTGAGGCGGCGCTCAGAGCACAAGCGGCGCAGGAGCGCCTACGCAATCTTCGCGACCAGATCTCACGCGACGTGCGCACAAGCTGGCTTAATGCAACCAATACTTACGATCGATTGGCGGTTACGCAGCAACTGTTGGAGCAAGCCAATCTCGCGCTCGATCTTGCGCAGGCGCGATACAAGTTGGGCCTGGGCTCGATCGTCGAATTAAGTCAGGCGCAGTTGCAGCAGACGCAGGCGCAGATCACCAACGCGCAGGCGGGCTATGACTGCCGGCTGGCCCTGGCAGTTTTGCAATATCAGACGACCGGTTTCTAGGAAGAATCTGGATTGATAGACGTGGCGTACTCATTTTTATATGATCCCTTTTTTCTTATATCTCGCTGCTGGCGCTGCAACAGGACTCCACATATATACATTGCTGATGTTGGCTGCGTTCGGAGCTCCTGTGGACCCGCTCGAACTTGTTTCCCTAGTGGGTTCTCTGTGTCTAATTATTGCCGCTTATTTAAGCCTTTTCAAACCGCTTGCGGCAGCGAGACTTGCTCTGCTCGCTTCGCTGGCAATATGGTGCTTTTATGGTCCAGCTATTGTCCGCACGGTCGGCTGGTTCTGAACTCGAATGATACTGCCATATCTAGCAACAGCGCTGTTGGCACTTGTCACCGCATACTCCGCCATCGTGAGCTTTCGGCAACAGGGGAATGGCAGCACTGCGACCTGGATCTTCCCAAACGGCACAAGGCGGTCTGCGCAAATGGCCGTTGGCATCTGCACCCTCGCACTCCTCCTCGGCGTCGCAGGGTGGCTCACCATCGATGCCCGGCATTCCATTCGTCACTCATCGCGCTTTCTGATTCCTGACGGCTACGTGGGCTGGGTGCGAGTCGAATTCCAGGTTAGCGGCGCTCCACCTTTACCTGCCGAGGGAGGAGAGTACCTATTCAAGTTTCCGCCCTCCGGTTTGTTGAGGACGTCTTCGTCCGAGGAATATGGATGGGCCAAGGACCACTACTTCTACTATTCCGAGAAGGGCACGGCAGTATTGTCCGATACTGGTCCAGAGAACCTCATCTGGGGAAAAATCAACGGCGAGGCGACTGGTTCGCAGGGCAAAAGAAAGTATGAGGAATTCTTCGTAGGAACCGAGCAGCAATTTAGAGAGCAGACAAGCGGAGAGCAAAAAGTCGGCTCCAGTGCTCCGGCAGCCTCGGCGAAATGAGAATTAGCTGTCGCGAGCAGCCCGGCAAACTGGGATCGACAGCAGTAATAATTGCGCAGTCGCGACACCAGCCACTCGGTTTTTAGGACGGACCTGGTTTTGATACTACTTGAGCTACGAGCGCCTATAGAAATTGAAATTCGCTGATCACGCTCTTCCCTTTCTCGGTCAGAATCTGAGTCGGTAAAATAAGTCTGTGAAGACGCTGAACGAGCTATATTCATCGCTCTCTGCCCGGCGCCGTTACGAAGTCTGGTTTGTCCGCCTGGGACTGGCCGACGGTAGCGGGGCGTGGTGGTTCCGATATTTGCTGATGAACCCTGGCCGGCGCGGTTGCGCAGGCGACCGGCGCGGAATGCCCGTGCAGGTGTGGGCCACGTGGTTTCCGCGGCATGAGAAACCGCAAAGCTTCATTCAAGGCTTTCCCATGGAAGGCTTGGATCTCAGCGCCAGAGGGCAAAATCCCTTCCAATTCAGAATCGGCAACAATGAAATTGGCGAGAACTCCTGCCGAGGAGCGTTGGAAGTTGAGGGGCACGCGCTTTCATGGGACATCCGCTATCGTTCGACATTTCGCGTCACGCTGAGCAACAAGGGGTGGATTGGATTCTCGCGAACGCCGCATTCCGACGCGCTTTTTTCCGGCCGGATCACGCTCGATGGCCGGAGCTTTCAAGGAGATCCTTTGGGTTTCGGGGTGCAAGGACACAACTGCGGATACCGCCATCGCAACTTCTGGACCTGGATGCATGCGCATTTTCCCCGCTCCGATTCATGTCCGAGCACGCTGGAGGCAGTGATCTACGAAATGCCATTTGGGTTGGTCTTTCGCAAAGCGGTGTTGTGGCATGAGGGAGAGGAGCACGAATTCCGGAATCTGCAGGAGAGCAGAAGAGATCCAGATGAATTTGGGTGGAATTTTTGCTCTAACACAAAGGATGGATTCCGATTGGAAGCGGCAATCGATGGCGCTGGGCCGAGCATCCATCGTTTGCCCTACGTGAAGACCGATTGCAGGGGCAGTTTTGAAGTCACAAACAACAGCCTGGCGAGAGCGGTACTCCGCCTGGAGCGGCGGGGCAGGCCGGTTGAAACATTAGAGACTGATGCCGGGGCCGTATTGGAGATGGTGGGGCGCTAGAGCGGATCCAGAGTTGTTGTGGCCACAGGCTGCTGCGGAGCTCGGCTTATCCCTTCGACTCCCCCTTGGCTTCGCTCCGGCTTCGGCAAAACGGGCAGGCTCCGAGGTTGGCCGTCCCTATACGATCCGAACTCACTCGGAAGATTGCGCCTTCGCTAGGCGGTCGGCAACGATGGTGTACACCGAAGGATTAAATGCCATTCCGATATGGGTGCCTGGCACTTCAAAGTCGACTTCCGGATTCCTGGTCATGCAATAGCGCCAATCCACAATGCCGTCATCGCGCGTGTAAATCGCGGTCTCGAACATTGAGTCCGGCATGTCGCGCTTCAGCGAGTCCACGAAATTGCATGTGCAGCGTCCGGTGTAGCAGTCGGGCAGTACTCCCCGGCCATGCTCCTGCTGGATTCGCTGGCGAATGGCTTCGGTAGCGTGGAGAATAGTTCGACTGGTAGAGATGGAACGAAATGGCGCAGCCAGCGTGATCACCGAAGCAACGTCTCCTGGCCTCTGCCCCGCCACCGCCCGGGCAATCACCCCTCCGAGGCTGTGTCCGATCAGGTGAATTCTCCGCTCAGTTTCCGTCAGGGCTTTTTCTATGGTCTGGTTCAGATGGCGCTGGACCAGCAGATTCGGGCACTCGGCATTGATACCGATGCCGGAAAAATAGGGACGGTATCCGATGCGCTCCAGCCAGCCGTGGAGTTCCATCAAATAAAGATCGGTACCAAGAAAGCCGGGAATAATGACCACTGCAGAGCCGTCGCCGCGGGGTACGCCGAAGCCGTAATAAACAGGAGTTGCGTGTAAGAAGAGAACCTCAGCCGCAAACAGCGCTTCGGTCCAAGGGGAAATGTCAGCTTCTAAATCGGCCCTGTGAGTGTTTGTCCGACCCTGCGCCTTCGATGAACCGGTGGCCCTTTTCCGTTTGCGTCGCAATTTCGTCCTGGTCTTATCCGGCATTTTCGCAATTGGCGCTAGCGCGCGCAATGGCGGAAAAGTGCCATTGCGAATTATACCTTTCCCTTTTGCTTCCGGCGCGAGCCTCGTTTTGCTCGCGCAGGTTTTTCGAGCCGGGCTTCAAGTTCCGCCACTCGCTGGCGCAGCGCGTCGAGTTCCGGCTCGGCCTGGGCTCGGGGCTGGGACGGCGCCGGCGCGCCCAGGAACTTCTTCATCATGTCCACCGGCGACAGAATGGCAGACTGGACCTCGCCCAGCCGGCCCTGCACCGCATCCTGCACCTTCTGGTAGGTGTCAAAGGCGGATTTCAAATACCACATGACGAACTCCTGCCGCACCTCGTCAGAGGCGACGATAAGTTGACGAAGCAGCTCGAGCGGCAGGCCGGTCTGCTTTTCCTTGGCATCTTCGGTGATGATTTGTGTCAGGGTGACGCGGGTCAGATCCTGGCCCGTCTTTGCATCAACTACCTGGACTTGCTTACCTTCTCGAACGAATCGCGCAATATCGTCGAGATTCACGTATTGGCTGTTGGAGGAATCGTACAACCTGCGATTTCCATATTTCTTGATGAGGACGGGATCCGGCTTCATTTTGGCCCTGCCTATGCTGCCATGCACACAGAACAAATATATATTGACACAAGAGCCCCAAGATCGTATAGTTTAGTTGATGCTGCAGCGCAGCATTCCGGAGGTATCAAAATGCCAACACCTGTAAAGTCTGAATCCTCCCATACTCATACCCGGGAGTCCTCATTTGTTTCTCTATTGTCAGGCTGGGCGCAGCAGGGGGTCCAGAGTTTCTTTGCCACGCAACGGATTCTGGTGGACCTTGCAATGCGGCAGAATGCAAGCCTGATGCACTCTCTGCGGCAACACTTGTCCGATCCCAATCATTCCCCGACTGCGATTCTGAGCGAAGTCACTGCCGAGGGAATGACGAACTTCATTGAGGGGCAGAAGATCCTGCTTGAACTGGGGCAGAAACAGAACGAAATCGTGATGAACGGTGTAAAGGAACGGGTCGGCGAATGGCCGGCGGCGGAAGCGGTTACCGATCTGCTGCGGCGCAGCGTGGACACTTTCGTCCAAATGCAGCAGGAGTTCCTGAAAATTGCCGGCAAGCAAACTCATACCTGGGTGGAAGCCGTGAAGGCCGGAAAACCGTACCAGGGCGAGCACCTGGTGGAATTGGCCCAAGAGGCGATGGAGCACTTTGTCAAAACCCAGAAACACTTCATGGACGTCATCGCCGAGGAGACAGCCAAAGCCACCGGCGCCAAGCACACCAATGGCGTCAAGAAAATGAAGAAGACCGAGTTGGCGCAGCTGGCACGCCAGACCACGGAGTCATTCATCGAAGCACAAAGAAAGCTGGTGGATGTAGCCGGGCGGCAGATGAACGCCGGCGTGAAGACCGCAGGCAAGACTCTGGAACTCTTGCGGCCATTTCCCTTCCTGCCGTTGGCCGAGTTGACGCGGGAAGGCGTAAAAAGTTACGTCGATGCCCAAAAGGAATTGATGGACGTCATGGCAAAGCGGGGCGGTAATCACAAACCCGCGCCCAAGGTCCACCATCGCGCGAAGCGGTCGCCAAAGAAGCATGCGGCTGCGGCAGCGGCCTAACAATAAGGATGCGGTCGCAAAGTGGCATGCAGTTCAGTCGCTTGGTGCCACGCCCAAGATGAGTGAAGCGTAAGGTACTGCGCCAACGTGCTTTTGTCTGATGCAAGGCACGTTGGCGTTTTTGCCTGCATTTGCAAGTACGAACTGTTTAATACTCAGAGACTCTGGTCCACACCGAACACAAGAAGGCCCTCCCACGCACATTGCCAAGTGCGGCTATATCACAACGAAATGTGACCCCGTCACAACGAAGTGTGACCCGCGCTACGGACTCAGCCTGGCCTGAGTGATGTAGTTATCCTGGTATCCCCGATCGAGGACCGTGAGGAAATCCAAATGGACTTATACAAATGGTCGAAGTCAAATGCCGACTATGGGCGAAGGCTCCTGGATTCCGGAATAGAGGGAGCGCGTTCTGGTGAAGAAGCATTTCTAGACGGGAAATCTCTTACTCCGTTTCTTAGCGAGTCGATTCGAAGCGCCTTGAAGCCCGCCGCACTTGGGGCGTGCATCGGGGTGTTGGGCAGCTATCCAGGGTATCGGGAAAAATCCATCACCAGAACATTAGCGTACGGTTTGCTGGGCGGTGCCATCGGCCTGGGTGCAGGTGTCGCATGGCAAAGCCGCCGTTTAACTGCGAGTGTCGCTGGCAGTGCTTTTAGAAACATTGGCAGGGTGCGGGACGAGCATTGGCTGACCAAGCATCCGATCGACTACGCCTAGAAGCTGCGGACGTTTACCCGCGATCAGAACGACTGTCGTCACAGTCACTTGAGATGGTCACGAGAACTGGGGAAAGTAAGCGTGTTCTTCACCAGCAAGGGGCTCCGACAAATCGTTAAAGGGGACAGTAATGGCAACGAGTGAAGTAGTACAGGAGAGGGTTCAGATCCCACTTCCCGCAGAGAGCCTCAGTGAAGAACGGATTCGCTATCTGGAGGGGCTAGTCAGTCAAGCCAGAACTGCCGCTGCCGTCTTTACCCAATACACCCAAGAGGATGTTGATCGCATCGTCAAGGCGATGGTCCTGGCTGGCCTGGAACAAGCTCAACATCTCGCCCGCCTAGCGGTTGAGGAAACCAAGCTCGGAGTCATGGAGGACAAAGTCCTCAAGAACATGTGCGCCACCGAGTTCACCTACAACTATATAAAGGATAAACGCACGGTTGGCATCATCCGCGAGTTTCCGGAGCGCAATCTGGTGGAGGTCGCCGACCCGATCGGCGTCATCTTCTCGCTAACGCCGATTACCAACCCCACGTCCACGGTTCTCTTCAAATGCATCGTGGCTGTCAAGACGCGCAACGCGGTCATTTTCAGCCCCCATCCAAACGCCTGGCGATGTTGCTCCGAGGCCGTGAAGATCATGTACGAAGCTGCGCAAGAGCAAGGCGCGCCGGAAGGGGTTTTTTCCTGCCTGGAATCGCACACCCTGCAGGACAACGCCTACCTGATGCGGCACAAAGACGTGGGCCTCATCGACGCCACTGGCGGCCCGGGCGCGGTCAAAGCCGCTTACAGCTCCGGCAAACCAGCCCTCGGTGTGGGGCCGGGCAACACGCCGGTCTATCTGGAGAAGACGGCGGACCTGAGTACAGCCGTGGTGGATATCATCGTCTCCAAAACCTTCGATAACGGAACCATCTGCGCCTCCGAGCAAACGGTAGTAATCGACGATGAGATTTATGACGTCGTGCTGAAGAAATTTGCCGAACTGGGCACGCACATCTGCAATGAGAAAGAGACAGAGCTGCTGGCGTGCACGGTAATCGATCCCAAAACCGGTTTTATGCAACCCATGGCGGTGGGGCAGAAGGCCTCCGATATCGCCCGTCTGGTCGGTCTTTCCGTGAAGCCGGGCACCAAGCTTCTGATTGCGCCGATTCAAGGCGTGGGCCGCGAATATCCCCTCTCGGTGGAGAAGCTGTTCCCGGTGCTCGCGGTCTATCGCGCGAAATCCGTGGATGAGGCGTTCAAGGTATGCATCGATGTGAATCATGCCGGCGGGCTTGGACATACAGCAGTCGTTTTCTCGCGCAACGATGAGATCATCCGCAAGTTCGGTGAGGTAATAAACGCGGGGCGAATCATTGTGAACTCGCCAGGCTCAGTCGGAGCGCTGGGCGCCGTTTACAACGATCTGGTGCCCACCTTCTCCTTCGGCTGTGGCACCGGCGGCGGCAACAGCACCACCGATAACGTCAACATCTATCACTACCTCAATATCAAGCGTGTGGCTCGGAGGACTCAGGCCCATATGTGGTTCCGAGTTCCCAATCAGATCTATTTCAACCTGAATGCGGTGGAGAATGTACGCCAGTTCCCATCGCGCTCCACCATCATTGTTACCAATCCCTCAATGGAGCAAATCGGTCACGTCGACCTGGTCCGGCGCAACATTCCGGAGGGAACCCGCGTCCACGTAACCGTGATTCCAGACGCCGAGCCCGAGGTCAAGGTAATCATGCAAGGAGTGGCGGAACTCAATTTCTACAAGGCGGACCAGATCATCGCACTGGGCGGCGGTTCGGTGATTGATGCCGCGAAGATCATGAAACTCAAGTACGAGTCGCCGGAAGCCGACCTGGAAGAACTGGCCGCGCCCTTTCTGGATCTGCGCAAGCGCGTGGTCCAATACCCGACCGAGAAAGTGAACCATGCGCGGCTGATCGCTATCTCCACCACCAGCGGAACTGGAAGCGAAGTCACTCCCTTTGCCGTCCTGACCGACAAAGAGCGCGGGCGCAAGGTAACCCTGGCCGACTACTCGCTGACTCCGGATGTGGCCATTGTCGATCCGCAATTTGTCTTGTCCATGCCGAAGGGCCTTACCGCCGATACCGGTATCGACTGCCTGACCCACGCGCTGGAAGCTGCCGTTTCCAGCTACGCTTCGGCCTATACCGACTGCAATGCCATGCAGGCGATCCTGATGGCTTTCAAGTACCTTCCCATCGCTTATGAGCATCCCCGCGATGAAGAGGCGCGCACGATGATGCACAATGCCGCCTGCATTGCGGCGATGGCGTTTGCCAACGCGTCAGTGGGCGTGAATCACGCGCTGGCGCACGCCTTCGGAGCGCGCTTCGGCGTCGCGCACGGCCGGGCCAATGCGCTCATGCTACCGCACGTCATTGCGTATAACGCGGCCGTGCCCACCAAGTTCGTGCCCTCGCCGTACCAGAAGGGATATGTTGCCCACAAAAAGTATGCCACGGTCGCGGATTTGCTCGGCCTGGGGGGCCACACGATTGACGAAAAGGTGAAGAACCTGGTGGCGGCAATAGAGCAGTTGCTCGATCAACTTGGGTTCCCGCGTTCGATCGCCGACCTGGGAATCTCGAAGGAAGAATTCGAGCAGGCAATACCTGAACTGACCAAGATTGCCTTTGACGATCCGTCGTGGCGGTCGAACCCGCGCATGCCACTGATGAGCGAATTGGCAGACCTGTTTTGGAAGGCTTATGAGGGACGAGGCCTGGCGAAAGTGGCCAGTACAACTCAGCAACAAACCGCGTAGGGATGGTGGTGCGTATGGCAACAATCGCCGTGTGGCTCAAGATCGATGAAGAACGTGTTGTCCAAGGGTTGCAAGAGGCCGGTGAAAAACTGGACAGCGTCGAGGGTGAAGTGGCTTTGGATTTCTCTTCCGTGCGCCGGATCGATCCGAGTGCAGTCCGGGCACTGGAAGCGTTCGCGGGCATGGCCGACGGCAAAGGCGTCAAGGTTGTGCTGCGCGGCGTCAGCGTCGGTGTCTACAAAGTGCTCAAGCTGGTGAAGCTCGGGTCGCGATTTTCTTTTGTGGCTTGAGATGTACGAGCACAGCGGATGAATAGGGAGCTGTCATGCAGAAACAACGTCAAAGCGACCGCCTTTCCTGGGGCGACACGGTTTTCCTCCATCTGGAACGCGAGGGCATGCCTCTCAACGTGGCCTGCGTCTGCGTGTTTGACGGCGAGATCCCTTTCAAGGATTGCGTCCGGCTGGTTGAATCCAAGCTGCCGCTGATTCCCCGCTACCTCAAGCGGGTGGTGCCCCCACCGCTCAATATTGGCCTTCCCAGTTGGGAATACGACCCCGCCTTCGACATCCGCAACCACGTACGCGAGGTGACGCTCAAGCACGGATCCGATGCCGAGTTGAAGACATTGGCAGGCAAGATTCTGAGCACTGTAATGGATCGGCAGCACCCGCTCTGGGACTTGACCTTCGTGCATGGGCTGAAAGGCAATCGCAGCGCACTCATCTTCCGCCTGCACCACTGCCTCGCCGATGGCATTGCCGGAGTTGGGATCATGAATGTGCTGATGGATGCGAGTCCAGCGGTTCCTGCACTGCCCCGACGAAAGCTTCAGCTCCGAGTCCCGCCGCCGCGTGACGTGCTGACTTCGTTAACCAATGGTGTCGTTGATTCTTATTCCGAGATCGCCAAACGAATTTTCGACGCGCTGGCGAACCTGTCATGCATGGCAGAGCGCTTCGCCTTGAATGGCGGAAACCTGGCCCCGGACGAGTTCACCCGTCTGCTCCCGGAATTCACCATATCCACCGCGCGCCTGCGCTTCAACGTTCTCTACCGTGGACCGCAGAAATTCGCCTGGGCCGAAGTTCCGCTGGCAGAAATCAAGGCCATAAAAAGTGCCTGCGGGACCAGCGTGAATGACGTCATTCTCGCGCTGGTGACGGCGACTATCCGGCGCTATCTCGAACTGCACGGCGACGTCGTTAAAGGACGACAGTTCCGCATGATGGTTCCGGTTAATCTTCGTGGCAACGATAGCGCAGATGAACTGGGGAATCGAATTTCGCTGGTTCCGGTGACCGTTCCGCTGGATATTCGCAATCCCAAGAAGCTGCTGGCGGCCGTCCACAAGCGAACCGAGCTTATCAAACGCGTGCATACCGCCGAATTAGTGAGCTTGGCCGGTGGTTTGCTCGGCATGATCCCGTCTTCAGCGCAAGCGCTGGCCGGCCACGTCATCAGCCAATTGCCGTTCACGCCTTTCAACATGGTCTGCACGAATGTGCCGGGACCGCAGTATCCGCTCTACCTGCTCGGCCACAAGATTCTGCACTGCTATCCCTATGTGCCGGTCGGCGGCGAGATGGCGCTCAACTGCGCCATCTTGAGCTACAACGGGACAGCGTATTTCGGGTTCAGCGGAGATGTACACGCAGTGCCGGACCTGCGGCGTTTGGAAATGCTGCTGATGTCGAGTTTCACGGAATTGCGAGAAGCGGCCGGAGTCACTCCGCCGCGCCAGAAAGAAGAAAAGAAGGCTAAGAAGAGAGTGCGAGCGAAGGCGAAGGCTGCAGCGACCGAGGCACCCGCGCCGACGTCAGTTCGTGCATCCATTCCGCTTCCACCTCGCATTTCCGTCAAATCACCAATAACAGCAGTTCCCCCAGTTACGGAGGAAAAAGTCTTGACGCAACTGATCGCCTAGGAATCGTCAAGAGGAGACTAAACGTGGTAGACATCCAGTCAGCTTCGCAGATGACCTCCTGGTTGGTCGCAGGCCGAACCCTCTTCCTGACCATTCATCTTCTGGGTGTCCTGCTTTTTGCCTACATTGTGGCGATGCGACTGGTACCGCTCGTCCGAGCCCAGCGTGATTTTCGCTTCGACCAGCCATTGGTGAGGCTGCGAAGAGTTCTGAAGTTTTGGCTGGGTCAGTGGAAGCATCCGCGCTACCGCACCGCAGGAACCCTTCACATTTTCATTTTCGCAGGCTTCATCGTCCTGGCAATTCGCGCGTTCTCTGTGCTGATTGTCGGCGTCTCCTACAATTTCGTCATGCCCGGCCTTGCGGGAAGAGCCGGTCCTATCTACGACATAATCACGGATTACGCCGCCACCATTGTTTTCCTCTGCATGGTGATTGCCGTGATTCGCCGCCTGGTTTTCAAACCGGCGCGGTACGCTGTGCCGGCAAGATACGGCAAGGCTCACACCGCCGACGCCATCTTCCTTCTGTCGCTGATCGCAATCCTAATGGTCGCCGACAGCCTGTTCGCCGCTGCCAAAGCCGCCGCCCAGTCCCACGCAGGCCAGTCGATTGAGACGTTGGCCGCATTTTCGCTCCCATGGATATTGCAGAAAGCTCTCGTTTCAGCTTCCCTGCCCGCGCTCGGAAAGTTCTACTTCGCCGGTTATCTGGTCCATGAAATTACCTTTTACTTCTTGCTCTGCTATCGGCCCTTTGGCATCCAGTTCCACGTGGAAACGTCCCTCTTCAATATTTACTTCGCAAAGTTGGACCGCGAAATTTTGAAGCCGGTGCGATATGGCGTTAGCGACGAGCATCTGGATCAAGTGAAATCCTTCGGAGTAAAGACGTTCGGAGATTTCACCTGGAAGCACATCCTCGATTTCTATTCCTGCGCCGACTGCGGGCGATGCTCAGACAATTGCCCGGCCAATGCGGTGGGAAGGTCGTTGTCGCCGCGCTTCATCACCATCAAGGCAAGAGATTACAGCTTCCAGCACTATCCCGTTCTCGGACGCGCGAACAATGGCACACCATTGGTAGGCAGCAAAGATTCCGGCGGCATTTATTCCGCGGACGAAATCTGGTCGTGCACCACCTGCGGCGCTTGCGAAGAAGAATGCCCGCTGCTGGTCGAGTACATCGACAAGATCGTCGATCTGCGGCGGGGCATGGTCGATGACGGAAATGTTCCCCAATCTCTGCAAAAGCCGCTGAAAGCGCTGGAGAGCCGCGGCAATCCCTACGGCAAGATGGAGAAGAAGAAAGCCGACTGGGCAAATGCCAAGGAGTTTCAGCAAATCTGCCCGGTCAAGACCCTCGGCAAGAACAACGGCGCCGACGCCTTATATTTTGTCGACAGCATCACTTCCTACGATGACCGCATGCAGTCGATCGGCCGGGCAACGGCAAAAATCCTTAACCACGTCGGAGAGGATTTCGGAATCCTGGGCGCGGCGGAACGAGATAGCGGCCACGAAGTTCGGCGGTTTGGCGAAGAGACGCTTTTCATGGCCTTGCGGGACCACAACGTGGATGCCATCAAAGCGTCCGGAGTCCGGCGAATCGTTACGGCTGACCCGCACGCATTCAACGCGCTGAAACACGACTACAAGGATGTGCCGCCGGTGGAGCACATCAGCCAGGTGATCGCCAGAGAAGTGAAAGCCGGCAAGATCAAGTTCAATCCAGTAGAGAACGAAAACAGTGTGTACGCCTACCACGATCCCTGCTATCTGGGACGGCACAACCAGATTTACGACGACCCTCGAGACGTGCTCGATGCGATTCCCGGTTTGAAGCGAGTCGAAATGACGCGGTGTCGTGACCGGTCGTTCTGCTGCGGTGGTGGTGGGCTGATGTTGTTCTATGAGCCGAAAGAAGAGCAGAGGATGGGCGTAAAGCGTGTGCAGATGGCGGCCGAGGCTGGAGCCAACGTGATGGTGACGGCCTGTCCGTTCTGCATGGTGAATATCGAAGATGCGATCAAAGTCGCGGGACTGGAAGGAAAGATGACCGCCATCGATTTGGCGGAACTGGTGGATCAACAAATTGTGCGCGAAGGTGCCCATTTGAAAGAGGGGCAGGCTGCCGAAAACAAGGAATGCGTGTTGGCTTCGTCCAAACGCACATGAATTAGGTACGAAGTGCAATTTTGTGGAGGTGAATGTGGAGATTCTAGTTTGCGCAAGAAGAGTGCCGGACACTTCGGAAAACGAGATTCAGCTTAACAGTGCGGGCAACGACATCGAACGTGACGAACTGGTCTATTCGATCAACGAAGCGGACAACTACGCGGTTGAAGAGGCACTTCAGATCGTCGCGCGAGTCGGAGGAACCGTCACGGTCGCCACGGTCGGTGGCGAAGATGACGAAGAAATTCTGCGCCGGGAGATGGCCATGGGCGCGAACCACGGCGTGCTGATCTCGGACGAAGCCTTCAGCGGATCGGACGGCAGGGGCATTGCGACCATCCTGAAAGGCTTCGTGCAGAAGGGGAAGTATGACCTGATTCTGACTGGGATCCAGGCGGAGGACGGGGGTGCTCAGGTGGGCGGAATGCTGGCGGCGCTGCTCGACTATCCGTTCGCTTCGCTGGTCAATTCCATCGAGGTGCTCGACGGCAAGAAGCTGAAAGTCAGCCGGGAAATTGAAGGTGGCAACAAGGAGATCAACGAGATCGATCTGCCCTGCGTGCTCTCGATTCAGACGGGCATCAATGAGCCACGCTATGTCGGCATGAAAGGCATCCGGCAAGTGGCCTCGTTGCCCATCCCAACCTACGGCGCATCGGACCTTGGGGTTGACCCAGGCGTGGTTGGAGAGGCTGGCGCCAAAGTGAAGCGGGTGGATTACTTCGTCCCCGCGCTGGGCAAGGGCGCCGAGATTCTGCACGGCAGCCGGGAAGAGAACGTCGACAAAGTTCTGGAGTTAGTGGCAGCCAAAGGAGGGTTGAAATAATGGCTCGCATCTTCGCTTACATCGTGCACAAAGGTGGCGCGGCCGCCGATTCCGCGCTCGAACTGGCGGCTGCGGCGCGAAAGATCGATCCCGCTGCTTCGCCGACAGCCATTCTCACCGGTTGGGGCGCGGACCTCGATGCCGCATGCAACGCCCTCGGTTCTTCTTACCCTGAGATTTGGAAGATCGCCAACGAGGCTCTTGCTTACCCGAATGCCGAATTAATCCGGAAAGCCCTGCAGAAGGTTCTGCCGAGCAACAGCATTGTTTTGGTCGCACATGAGCATTTCGGAATCGATCTGGCGCCGGGCCTTTCCATCAAGACGAATTCAGCATTCGTCTCCGACGTACTGGATATTGCGCGAGTTGACGGCGCCAACCTCAAAGTAGTCCGCCAGGAATTCGGCGGACAGGTGAGCGCTCACGTTCGTTGTGACATGTCATCGGGTGCGGTGATCACGATACGTCCGGGCGCATTCAAGCCGCTGGAAAGCGCTCCCGGCAGCGGTGTCGTTATCGACAAATCATCTGAGGTCGGCGCTTTGGCAGCGGACCGCCGCTATCTGGAGACGGTCGTCGCCGAGGCGGGTGATGTCGATATCACCAAGTTCAACGTTTTGGTTTCCATCGGCCGTGGCATCCAGGAAAAAGACAATGTGGCCATCGCGCAGGAACTGGCGGAAGCCCTGGGTGCGGCAGTGAGCTGCTCGAGACCCGTGGTTGACGCCAAGTGGATGGAGAAGTCACGTCAGGTGGGCTCATCCGGAAAAACTGTCAAGCCCAAGGTTTACATGGCTTGTGGCATCAGTGGATCTTTCCAGCATCTGGCTGGCATCAAAGGCAGTCCGTTCCTGATCGCCATTAACAAGAATCCTAAGGCTCCAATCTTCCAGGTGGCAGACGTCGGAATTGTCGACGACATCCTGGAGTTCTTGCCCGAGTTGACCAACAAAGTTCGTGAATTGCGACACGTCGCATAGCAAAGTGAGGCACCGCCAATGATTACAAGTAAAACGTTGAAGTTAAGCTTGAAGTCGCTCAAGGACTTCGCCAAGAAACGTTTGCCAGACGAAGTTCTCCGGGAGCTCGATGAACGCGACGAATGCCCGTTGGAAATCGTTCGTCACATGTGCAGCCCGGACAAGCTGGGCATTCAGCTCCTGTTCATTCCCGAAGAGTTCGGGGGCATGGGCGGCGGTACGTTCGACGTGTACTGCGTCTGCGAAGAGATGGCGCGCATCGATCTGGGCGTCGCCACCGCCGTGCTGGCCATATTTCTGGGCAGCGATCCCATCTTTGTCGGCGCCACTCCGGAGCAGAAGAAGATCTGGCTGACGCGCATCGCGGAAGAGGGATTGTTGTTCGCCTATGGCGCCACGGAGCCGGAAGCGGGCAGCGATTTGGGATCGCTTCGTACCACAGCGGACCGCGTTACTGAAAACGACCGCGTCGTCGGCTACAAAATCACCGGCAACAAGCAGTGGATCAGTAACGGTGGAATCGCCGATGCCTACACGGTTTTGGCTAACACGCCCAGCGGTCCGAGTTGGTTCATCGTGGAAAAAGGCGCGAAGGGCTTCACCCACGACGAACCGGAAGATAAGCACGGCATCCGCCTCAGCAACACAGCAGCGCTGGCGTTCGACAACGTTTATGTCGATGCCGACCGGCTTGTCGGTGGCGTCGAAGGCCAGGGGCTGAATCAAGCGCAGGCCGTGTTCGGCTATACGCGCCTGATGGTTGCGACATTCGGCCTTGGGGCCGGTTGGGCTGCGCTCGATCGGGCAATTCCCTACTCCACCAAGCGTATCCAAGCGGGGGCGCCGCTCTCGCAGAAGCAAGGATACACACACAAGCTGATCGTGCCGCACGTGGCGCGTCTTGAGGCTGCCCGCTCTTATATCGAAGAAACCGCGGAGCGCATCGATGCGGGGGCCGAAGGCAGCTTGAACACCGAGGGCGCCATTGCGAAGTACATGGCCACTGAAGCAGGCAATGCCGCCGCTGAGGCCAGTATCCAGGCGCTCGGTGGTTACGGTTACACGCATGAATACATGGTGGAAAAAATCAGCCGCGACGTTCGCATCACCACAATTTACGAAGGCACCTCCGAAATCATGGAGATGACCATCAGCCGCGACCGTTGGCAAAATCATCTCAAAACGCGCGGGCAGTACTATCACGAGCGGGCGCGGGAATTCGAAAATTTGCACGCCCGTCATGCGAATGTGGGCGCTGATATTGCGGCCCTGGCTCTGCATGCGCTGGCCGAGGTTATGGAAAAAGCGCGAGTGACGCGCCTGACCCGCTTTCAACATATTCTCCTGCGCCTGGGCGAGTTGATCGCTTATGCCGAGTGCGCGGGTAGTCTGTCCCGCCGCGCCGCTCTTTCGGCTGAAGGCAAACTCAACGAAAAAGCGAACCGGCGTTTCGACGCCACGGCACTCGCGGCCATCAGCCGAGTCTTTGCCCGCGATGCCGCGCTCAAGGTGGCCGAGGACGGCTTGCGCTGGGTCGTCGGAGCCGGGGGCGTCGGCGATTCCGAGATCGCCGCGTTTGAAACAAGTTTGGGATTGCCCGCGATTCACCGCGCGCAGTCGGGCCTTATCTCGGACATGGATCACGTAGCAGACGTACTGTACGGCCGCGCGGCCAAGACCACGGTAGTGGCCGCATAGCGTTTAAGATGAACTTTTATAGGAGCCCTGTCATGGAAAACACTTCTTATCGGGCCATAGCAATTGTTGGAGTTGGAGCGGTTTTACCTGATGCTCCGAATGTGCCGGCCTTCTGGAAAAACGTGAAGGACGGCCGTTACAGCATCAGCGAGGTTACGCCCGACCGCTGGGATCCGGCGCTTTACTTTGATTCCGATCACAGCGCTCCGGACAAGACTTACTCAAAGATCGGCGGATGGGTGCGTGAGCATGTGTGGGATCCCATGAAGTGGCGCCTGCCTATCCCGCCGCGCGTGGTCGGTGCCATGGATGAGTCGCAAAAATGGGCCATCGCCTGCACCCGCGAAGCATTGGAAGACTACGGCTATCCCCAGCGACCGCTGAACGCCGATCGCACGGCCGTGATCCTGGGCAATGCCATCGGTGGGGAAAAACACTATCTCACCGTAGCGCGCGTGCTATTTCCGGAATTCGCGCGCGAACTGGCCGAATCTGCCGGTTTCGCCGCGTTGCCGGAAGCGGTCCGCCGCGACATTACGCGCCAATTCCACGACCGGATGGGAAAGCTCCTTCCTGAAATTACGGAAGACAGCATGCCCGGCGAATTGTCCAACTGCATTGCCGGCCGTATTGCCAACGTTTTCAACTTCCACGGCCCCAACTACGTTTGTGACGCCGCCTGCGCATCGGCCATGGCAGCGATCAGTTCCGCGACCGAAGGACTTGTACAACGCCATTACGACGTGGCAGTCACCGGCGGCCTTGACCGCAACATGGGCGTCTCGAGCTTCGTCAAGTTCTGCAAGATCGGAGCGCTCTCGGCGACCGGCACTCGTCCCTACGCCGAAGGAGCCGACGGCTTCGTCATGGGCGAAGGCGCGGCCATCTTTCTGCTCAAGCGTCTGGCCGATGCCGAGCACGACGGGGACAAGATCTACGCCGTGCTGCGCGGTATGGGCGGATCGAGCGACGGTAAAGGAAAAGGCATTACCGCACCCAACCCGATCGGCCAAAAATTCGCCGTTGAGCGCGCTTGGGAGAATGCCGGATTATCGCCAGCTACCGTGACGTTGATCGAGGGCCATGGCACATCCACCGCAGTGGGCGACGTGGTCGAAGCGCAAAGCATGATTGAGGTACTCAAAAGCTCCAATCTTCCCTCGCACTCAGTGGCGCTTGGGTCGGTCAAGTCGAACTTCGGGCACCTTAAAGGAGCGGCCGGCGCTGCCGGACTGCTGAAAGCCACCCTGGCGCTGCGTGACAAAGTACTGCCGCCGAGCGTGCACTGCGAGCATCTCAATCCAAACATCGACTTTGCTCACTCTCCGCTCTACGTCAATACCGAGCTGAAACCATGGACGATGCTTCCAGATGGCGTGCGCCGCGCCGGTCTGAGCGCTTTTGGTTTCGGCGGCACCAATTTCCACGCTGTCCTCGAAGAATACATTCCCGGCAGGCTGAACGGAAACGGCAAACGTTCGGTGGCGGTCAGTGAGATACCGCCACGAGTGAAAGAGCCAATTATGAATGTGGAAAGTGTTTCCCGCACTTCTTTTTCCGGCACTGCTAGCTCTTCTTCTTATAAAGCACCGTTACGTGGAGCACTGGTAATCGGCGCCGCTTCCAAGGCTGCGCTGGTCGGGCGTCTGCGCGCGGTTGAAAAGGACGCCAAGGCAGGCCGCGCCCCGGCGCCAAGTGTGCCCGCTGAATCCGATCTGCGCGCGCCCGAGCGCCTGGCCATCGACTACGGCAACGCCACCGAACTGGCGGACAAAGCAGGCAATGCACTCAAAGCGCTGGCAACCAATCAGCCCGCAATATGGAAAGCCCTGCGCGCACAAGGCATCTTCCGCGGTCACGGTCCCGCTCCCAAGGTCGCCTTCATGTATACCGGTCAAGGCTCGCAATACGCGAACATGACCCGACTGCTCCGCGAAGCGGAGCCGATTGTGGCTGAAACCTTTGCCGAAGCCGATCGGGTGATGACGCCCTTGCTCGGCAAGCCGCTCACCGATTTCATCTTCGTAGACCAGGCCGATGCCGACGCCGTCGCCAAAGCCGAAGAGGATCTGCGTCAAACCGAGATCACTCAGCCAGCCGTACTGGCAATCGATCTCGCGCTGACCCGACTCCTGGCCGCTTACGGTATCGAGCCCGACTTCACCATGGGACACAGCTTGGGCGAATACGGAGCGTTGGTCGCCGCCGGCGGCCTCCCCTTTGTTGACTCGCTCGAAGCCGTTAGCGCTCGCGGCCGCGGAATGACGCAGGTGGCGATGGACGACAACGGCCGCATGGCCGCAGTGTTTGGTCCGCTGGAAGAAATCGAACGCATTCTCAAAACCATCGAGGGCTACGTCGTGATCGCCAACGTCAACAGCAATCACCAGGCGGTTGTCGGCGGCGCGAGCAAACCAGTCGAGCAGGCCATGGAAGCCTTCGTGAAAGCCGGTTACGAGGTGGCTCCGATACCTGTGAGCCACGCCTTCCACACCACGATCGTTGCGGGCGCGAGCAAACCGTTGCGGCAAGTGCTGGAGCATCTGCATCTCCAATCGCCACGTTTGCCCATCGTCGCCAACACCAATGGCGAGTTTTATCCCACAGGACCTAACGTCGTGCCTCAGATGCTGGACATTCTCACGCAGCAGGTCGCTTCTCCTGTGCAATTTGTTAAGGGCTTGCGCACGTTGTACGATGCCGGCGCTCGCATGTTTGTCGAAGTTGGACCGAAGAAAGCGCTGCAGGGATTTGCCGAGGATGTGCTCGGTGGCTCGGGCGATGTGGTTTCGCTGTTTACCAATCATCCGAAAGTCGGGGATATCGTCGCCTTCAACCAGGCACTGTGCGGCCTCTATGCGGCGGGGCTGGGCCGAGGAGTCTCCGAAACCGTACGCGAGCCCGCAGCAACAGCGGCAACGACTGTTGCCTCGCCGGCGGAAACTTCTAAGCCAATCCCGGTGGCCGCGTCCCCAACGAATACCTCGGCCACGCAAGCCGCGTCGTCAAACGGCGATCGCTACAGCGAACTCGGCCATTTGTTCGCCGATGTTCTCGATCGCGGCTACGAAATCTACCGCGGCAAGAATGGGCGCTTCACCTCTGAGCCCGTTGTCATTACTGGCGCGGCGTTAGGCCTGCCCGGAACCGAGCGCATCTTCGATGACACCAATATCAGCCGCATTCTGCGGGGCGATCAGTTTATCGCTTCGATCCCCGCGCGCTTCCGGCAAGCTATGCTCGACAAACGCATCACGCGCCTGGTCAAGAGCGAAGCCGGAGAACCCAGGTTCGAAACTCTCAGTGATGTCGCGGACGTCATTAAGCTGGCGGGCCGCGGAGGCGCTTTTGATCTGGAAAATGAATTTGGCATTTCCGCTGAACGCGTGGGCGCCCTCGACATTGTCGCGCAACTCGCGATCGCCGCGGGCATCGACGCATTGCGCGACGCCGGCATCCCGCTGGTCATGCGCTATAAAACCACGACCAAGGGCACGCAATTACCGGAGCGCTGGGGATTGCCAGACTCCTTGCGTGACGATACTGGCGTGATTTTTGCTTCCGCCTTCCCCGGATACGACGCGTTCGCCGATGAGATGGCGCGCTACTATGCCGACCACGCGCGCCGCGGACAATTGGCGACGCTTGAAAGCCTGCTCACAGCTAAAGTCGAGACGAACGGAAATGCCACGCTGGTGCACGAGATCAAGCAGCGCATCGACGAGTTGCGCGCCGCCATCGATAAAGAACCGTATGTCTTCAACCGGCGCTTCTTGCTCCGGGTCTTGTCCATGGGACATTCACAGTTCGCCGAATTCATCGGCGCCCGCGGTCCCAACACGCAAATTAACGCCGCCTGCGCGAGCACCACACAAGGTGTGGCACTGGCGCAGGACTGGATCCACGCCGGGCGTTGCAGCCGCGTGATCGTTATCTCGGCCGACGACGTCACCTCAGACCATCTGATCGATTGGATGGGCGCTGGCTTCCTGGCCAGCGGAGCGGCCGCCACCGACGAAGTGGTCGCTGACGCCGCCATTCCCTTCGACCGCCGGCGGCACGGCATGATTATCGGCATGGGCGCTGCGGCTCTGGTGGTAGAGAGCGCAGCCGCCGCGCGCGAGCGTGGAATACAACCCATCTGCGAAGTGTTGTCCACAACGACGAACAACAGCGCCTTCCACGGCACTCGTCTCGATGTGCAGCACATCGGCCAGGTGATGGAGACCCTGTTGGCGAAAGCCGAAGCGGGCAGCGGCATTTCGCGCCGCCAGATCGCGGCGCAGACAGTTTTCGTTTCCCACGAAACCTATACTCCGGCGCGCGGCGGCAGTGCCTCCGCCGAGATCAATGCGCTTCGCCGCGTCTTCGGCGACGTCGCGGACAGCATCGTGATCGCAAACACCAAGGGTTTCACCGGTCACGCCATGGCGACAGGTATCGAAGATGTCGTCGCGGTCAAGGCGCTCGAAACCGGCTGCGTGCCCCCGGTCGCCAATTTTAAGGAAGTTGATCCGGAGTTGGGACCGTTGAACCTGTCGAAAGGCGGAGCCTATCCCGTCGAGTACGCCATACACCTGGGGGCGGGGTTCGGATCGCAGATCAGCATGATGCTCCTGCATTGGATCAAGGCGAAAGACGGGGTCCGTCCCAGTCCGAACGCTCTGGGCTATGCCTACCGCATCGCCGATGCCAACGCTTGGAGTGCCTGGCTGAGCAGCATTGCGGGCCGCCCGGTTGCCGATTTGGAAGTCGTCCGTCGTACGCTACGCGTGCGCGATCAAGCGGCGGCAGCGCGGGTCACCGAAATTGCTCGGCAGTCACAAACGGCGACAGCAAAAGCGACAACGCCAACTCGCACAACTCAAGCACCACCACCGACGCCGGTCGTCACCGCGAAACCGGCGCCACCGGCGCCCGTTGCGGTTGCTCAACCGGTGCCCAAAGTTCAAGTCGCCGCTGCCCCTCCCATCCCTCCCGCACCGCCAAAACCGGCGGCGAAGGTCGCTCCAAGACTCGATCCAACATTCGATGCAAAGACCGACGCGGTGAAAGCGAGAGTGCTGGCTCTGGTAGCCGAAAAGACCGGTTATCCGGTTGACATGCTCGATCTGGATCTTGATCTCGAGGCCGATCTCGGCGTGGACACCGTCAAGCAGGCGGAGGTCTTTGCCTCGATCCGCGAGACTTACAACATTGCGCGCGACGAGAACCGCAAACTGCGCGACTATCCCACTTTGGCGCACGTCATCCGTTTCGTGTATGAGAAGCGGCCGGACTTGTTTGCAACTCCTGCGGCAGCGAAGCAGGAAGTCAAAGTCACGACGCCGGCAGCACCCGTGGTCGCTGAGAAATCAGCGTCTCCTCCGACATCGGCACAAGTCGTCGCTGGCGATGCCGTCAAGGAACGCATTCTCGCGCTGGTGGTGGAGAAGACTGGCTATCCGAAAGATATGTTGGACCTGGATCTCGATCTCGAAGCCGACCTCGGCGTCGACACCGTGAAGCAGGCGGAAATGTTCGCGGCCATCCGCGAGATCTACAGCATTCCACGCGATGAGAACCGCAAGCTGCGCGATTACCCAACTTTGGCGCATGTCATCCGGTTTGTCTTTGAGAAACGGCCTGACTTGGCTGCAGCCCCAGCGGCAGCGAAGGATGAACCCAAACTCACCATTCCGAAGCCTGCCGTGGTCGCTGAAGGTCCGGCACCCGTTGCCACACCCGCGCAAAACATCACTGGCGACGACGTCAAAGAACGCATTCTCGCATTGGTGGTAGAGAAGACTGGCTATCCCAAGGATATGTTGGACCTGGATCTCGATCTCGAAGCCGACCTCGGCGTCGACACCGTGAAGCAGGCGGAAATGTTCGCGGCCATCCGCGAGATCTACAGCATTCCACGCGATGAGAACCGCAAGCTGCGCGATTACCCAACTTTGGCGCACGTCATCCGCTTCGTGTTTGAGAAGCGCCCCGACCTGGCCGGGGTGCCTGCAACTGCATCATCACCAACTGTTAGCGAGCCGACTGTACCCACGCCGCTCCCCGTTGCGGCCGCGCCACCGGCCACGGACGACTCCATTAAGGAGAAGGTGCTGGAGATCGTGGCCGAGAAGACCGGCTATCCGAAAGATATGTTGGATTTGGATCTCGACCTCGAAGCGGATCTCGGGGTCGACACCGTCAAACAGGCAGAGATGTTCGCGGCTGTGCGAGCAGCGTACAACATTCCGCGCGATGAGAATCTCAAGCTGCGCGACTTTCCTACCCTCGCCAGCGTGATCAAGTTCGCTCGCGACCGGCAAACCGGGGTTGCGGCTGGGGCACCGCCCTCGCCAACCACGAAACTGCCAGCACCCGCGCCGGCGTCTGCCGCCGCGCCACCGGCCACGGACGAATCCATCAAGGAGAAAGTGCTGGAGATCGTGGCCGAGAAGACCGGCTATCCAAAAGACATGCTGGAGCTGGAGCTGGATCTCGATCTCGAAGCCGATCTCGGCGTCGACACCGTCAAACAAGCAGAGATGTTCGCGGCCGTGCGAGCGGCATATAACATTCCCCGCGATGAGAATCTCAAGCTGCGCGACTTCCCTACCCTCGCCAGCGTGATCAAGTTCGCTCGCGACCGGCAGCCCGGCTTGGCTAAAGCGTTCGTTGCAAGCTCTTCCGGTGTGCCAGAGAAACAAGAACCGACGCCGAAGAAACCTGCGGCGGCTGCATCTTCGGGTTCAAAGTCGATTGCGACTCCGCGTCCGCTCCCCGTCAGTTTCGACGCCGCCAATCGTATTCCGCGCCGCGTACCTGTTCCCAACCTGCGCCCCCCGCTTGCTATTTGCAAGCCAACCGGTGTGCAGCTCGCATCCGGTCGTCGAGTGGTGATCATGCCCGACAAATCAGGGGTGGGAGACGCGCTGGCCGAACGGCTCCAGACTTTGGGCGTAGAGGTTCTCCGTGTCAAGGAGGCGTCAGACGCGGACACGCTGGCCGCCCTTTTAAAGAGTTGGCTGGCCGCAGGCCCAGTGCACGGAGTGTACTGGCTGCCCGCGCTGGACAACGAGGGGAATCTCAGGGACCTGGACCTCGCCAGTTGGCACGAAGCTCTGCGCGTGCGTGTGAAATCGCTGTACACCACCATGCGCGTTCTGTACGAACAGATTGCGGCGCCGGGCACGTTCCTCGTCTCAGCGACGCGACTCGGTGGACAGCATGGCTACGATGAAGCCGGCGCGATTGCACCGTTAGGTGGTGCCGTCGTGGGCTTTACCAAAACATACAAGCGAGAGCGGATAGACACTCTGGTCAAGGCGGTCGACTTTGAAGCGGAGCGAAAACCGTCAGAAGTCGCCGACATCCTGATTGAGGAAACCCTGCGTGATCCTGGCGCAGTCGAAATCGGTTACAAGGAAGGGCTGCGCTGGACGATCGGCCTGCAAGAACAGTCCGCCTCTGATGGCAAACCAGGACTAACGCTTGACAGCAACACCGTCTTTCTCATCACCGGTGCGGCCGGAAGTATCGTATCGGCCATCACCGCCGATTTGGCGACGGCCTCCGGAGGCACGTTCTACCTGCTTGATCTGGTGCCCGAGCCCGATCCGGGGAATCCCGATCTCCAGCGCTTCGTGACCGACAAGGACGCCCTCAAGCGCGATCTGTTCGCACGCATCCAAGCGCGCGGCGAGCGTGCCACGCCGGCGCTGGTTGAAAAAGAACTGGCAGCGCTGGAGCGAGCGCAAGCGGCCAACAGCGCGATCGCTGCCGTACGAGCCGCCGGCGGCAAAGCACACTACTTCAGCGTCAACCTCACGGACGCGGACGCCGTGGCCAAAATCATCAAGCAGGTGCGCGAGCGCAGCGGGCGGATCGACGTGCTGCTGCACGCCGCCGGCACGGAGCGCAGTCACTTCCTGCCGGATAAGGACGCGCGCGAATTTGATCTGGTCTTCGGCGTCAAGAGCGACGGCTGGTTCAATCTTCTGCATGCCATCGGCGATATGCCCCTCGGGGCGACGGTGGCATTTAGCTCGATTGCCGGGCGCTTCGGCAACGCTGGGCAAACGGATTACAGCTCGGCCAACGACCTGCTGTGCAAGATCACATCGAGCTTCCGCACCACTCGACCAGCTACGCGCGGCATCGTGATTGATTGGTCGGCATGGGGCGGCATGGGCATGGCCACGCGCGGCTCCATTCCAAAGATGATGGAGTTGGCAGGCGTCGACATGCTGCCACCAGAGGCGGGGATTCCTTTGATCCGCCGCGAGCTTACTACGGGTGGCACCAAGGGTGAAATTGTCATCGGCCAGCGTCTCGGTGTTCTGCTGAACGAATGGGACGCCACTGGCGGGCTGGATGCATCCTCAGCCGAAACCTCCAAGATCTCACCGGCACAAGGACCAATGTTCGGCAAGATCGCGAACCTCGGCCTGCACAGTGGTCTCACCATCGAAACCACGCTCGACCCAGCCATTCAACCATTCCTGTACGATCATCAAATTGACGGCACACCTGTGCTGCCCGGAGTGATGGGTGTCGAGGCATTCGCCGAAGCTGCGCTATGCCTGCTTCCTGGCTGGCATGTCGAGGCGATTGAAGACGTGAACTTCCTGGCGCCGTTCAAGTTTTATCGGAAAGAACCGCGCGCAGTGACGGTCGAGTCAGTCATTCATCCACAACGTGGCAATGTGACCTTGCTGGCGAACTGCCGCTTGACCGGCCGCCGGTCGTTGCCCAATCAGGCCGAGCCCCAGGTAACAACGCACTTCACTGCCCAGGTACGGCTCACAAAACAGGCGCCTAAGGTGGTTTCCGTGCCGACGCTCGGCTTGCCGGAAGGACACATCATCGAAGCGGCCGACATCTATCGCCTCTACTTCCACGGACCTGCATACCAGGTGGTGGAGCGGGCGTGGTGGGACGGACATCGGATTGTCGGGCTGCTGTCCAAAAGCTTGCCCGTAAACCATCTGCCGTCCGAGCTGCCGACCCTGATGGCGCCGCGTCTGATTGAGCTTTGCTTCCAAACCGCCGGAGTCTGGGAGATGGGCATACAGGGCCGTATGGGTCTGCCGCAGCACATTGATCGCGTTTCCTCGTCATTAGGTGCGCCGGAGTCGGCCGGCACGCGCTTATATGCCGTGGTCACTCCCGACCCGAGTCGCGGCAGCTTCAATGCCGAAGTCGTGGATGCGAAAGGAAACTGCTACCTGCATCTGGGCGGCTACCGGACGGTAGCGGTTCCGAGCGCCGTGGATGCCGAAGGGTTGAAGGCACTGCAGGCTGCGATATCACTGGAAACCGTCGCCGCATGAGGAACATGACTTGGTTGTCCTGACGATTTTGTCCTGACGATCTGCTGATCGGGGGACGTATGAAACACGAATTTCAACGCGTGGCCATTGTGAATCGTGGCGAGGCGGCCATGCGTTTCATCCACGCTGCGCGCGATTTCAATCAAGAAAATGGCATGTCGTTGCGCACGATCGCGCTCTTCACCGAGCCTGACCGCCACAGCATGTTTGTGCGGGAGGCCGACGAGGCGGTATGTCTAGGTCCCGCTCAGATCCTCGACCCCATCACTCAGAAGTCCAAGAGTAGTTACGTTGACTATGGCCGCGTCGAACAAGCGTTGGTGGCCGCGCGGGCTGACGCGGTCTGGGTAGGATGGGGCTTTGTCGCCGAGCACGCCGCATTCGCCGACCTTTGCCGCGAGTTGGGCGTCGTGTTCATCGGCCCGGATGGCGATGTGATGCGCCGGGTGGGCGACAAGATCGCCTCGAAACGAATCGCCGAGCAGGCGCAGATACCGGTAGCGCCGTGGAGCAATGGTCCGGTGGAAACGCTGGCCGACGCACAGAGCCACGCGGAGCGCCTCGGTTATCCGCTGCTTATTAAGGCCACCGCGGGAGGCGGCGGTCACGGGATTCGCGTGGTGCGTTCGGCGGACCAACTCCCGCAAGCCTTTGCCAGCGCCTGCGCCGAAGCGTTCAAGGCCTTTGGCGACCCCACCGTTTTCCTGGAGCAGTTGGTGCAGGGAGCGCGTCACGTCGAGGTCCAAGTCATTGCCGACCACTACGGGACGACATGGGCCGCCGGCGTACGCGACTGCACCATCCAACGACGCCACCAGAAGATCCTCGAAGAAGCGCCCTCGCCGGCGCTTTCTCCGGAGCAGGATCAGTTTCTGCGCGAGGCGGCGGTGCGCTTGAGTCAAGCAACCGGCTATCACAATGCTGGTACTGTCGAATTTCTGTATCAACCGGAAATCAATCGCTTCTCGTTCATGGAGATGAACACGCGGTTGCAGGTCGAACATCCGGTGACCGAATGCACCACCGGGATCGATCTCGTGAAACTTCAGATTCACGTCGCGCGCGGTGGCCGCCTAGAAGGCGAACCACCGCGAACCATCAGTCACGCCATTGAGGTGCGACTGAATGCGGAAGATCCAGACAATGGGTTTGCGCCGGCTCCGGGCGTGATCGAGAGGTTCCGTATTTTGCCGGGGCCGGGCGTGCGTATCGACACAGGCGTAGCCGAGGGGGACACCATCTCATCGGAGTTTGACTCGATGATCGCCAAAATCATCGCTTACGGCCAGAACCGGAAAGAAGCGCTTGCCCGGCTGCAGCGGGCCCTGCGCGAGAGTGTTGTGGTGATCAAGGGCGGAACCAGTAACAAGGCGTTTCTGCTGGAATTGCTGCACCGCCCCGAGGTGCAGAGCGGAGATGTGCATACTGGGTGGATGGACCGCTTGGCAGCAAGCGGTGAGCACCTCTCCAGGCAATACGCCGATGTGGCTCTGGTTCAAGCCGCGATCGAGGCCTACGACGCCCAGTTGGCGGTGGAGCAGACGCAGTTTTATGCGTCGGCGGTGCGCGGGCGGCCGCAGATCCGGAGTGAAGTTGGCCGGACCGCGGAACTACGCTATCGAGGCCATTGCTACTCGCCTAAGACTTATCGCCTCGGCCCGCAGCGCTACCGGGTGGAGGTGAATGGGGCACGCATCGATGCACTGATCGACCGTTTGGATCAATTCGAATCCTGGCTTACCGTCTTTGGGCGGCGTTTTCGCATCGTCTCCGTAGTCCAGGGAATAAGTTACCGGATCGAGGTGGACGGTGTTTCACACCAGGTTGATCGCGATGACGGCGGAGTGGTGCACGCGCCGGCGCCGGCGGTAGTGGTTTCCATTCTCGTCAAGCCGGGTGACACGGTTGCCGTCGGAGACCGCTTGGCTGTGCTTGAGGCCATGAAAATGGAGACGCAGGTCGTGGCCCCATTTTCGGGGAAAGTCCGGCAGGTGATGATCATGCCCAACGTGCAGGTGGACACCGGGGCCCCACTCCTGCAGATCGACCCCGACGCCGGTGGCGATACAGTTGCGGCCGCGGAGGGAGTGGTGTTTGGCGCGTCGCTCTCGTCGGACGGAAACGTGGAGACCATTCAATCCAGCTGCCATCAGAGCCTGGATGAACTTCGCCAACTCATGTTGGGTTTTGACGTCGATCCGAAGCACACGGCGCGTCTGCTCGCCGAATGGAACCAGAATTGCCCGGTAGACAACGACGAAATAAGACAGCGCGAAGATGAGATCCTCAACATCTTTGTAGATATATGTTCCCTGTTCCAACGGGAGCCCGAAGTAAACCACCGGGCCAGCGGTGAAGAGCCCAGCGCCGAGGCCTATCTCTTCTCTTACTTGCGGATGCTCGAGACGCGCGGTGAAGCACTCCCGCCAGCCTTTGTTAGCGCGCTCCAGCACGCACTGGCTCATTACGGTGTGCAAACGCTGGATCGCTCCCCTGAACTCGAAGAGAGTTTGCTCTGGATCTACAAATCGCATCAACGAGTGGAGCAGCAAGTCGCGCCCGTTGTGGGCGTCCTGGAACGGCGTCTGCGGTGCGCGGAGACGTTGTCGCCGCACGCTGAAGATTCTCTTCGGTCGCTGCTCGACAGGATGATCTCCATAACCAACGGGTTCCATCCCGCGATCACGGACCTGGCCCGGGAAGTGCGCTATCGCTACTTCGACAAGCCGCTGTTTGAGCGGGCACGCAAGCAAGTGTACGAGCAAATGGAGGAACACCTCGCGTATCTGGCTTCCCATCCCGATGCTCCGGACCGCCACGAGCGAGTCCGCAAGCTGATCGAATGTCCACAGCCACTGCTCAGCATATTTTCCGGCCGGTTTGGGGCTGCCGACGAAGCCCTGCGCAAACTGATGTTAGAGGCGCTCACTTCGCGGTACTACCGGATTCGAACGCTTGAGAACTTCCGCTCCATAGCGGTGGACGGGCAGTGCTGTGCATCGGCTGAGTACGACCATGAAGGAAAACGGATCCATGTCTTCACCACGCATGCCGAGTATTCCCGGCTTTCCGAGGCGGCGCGGACGTTGTTCTCCATGATCGCCGGCGTGCCCGCGGACCACGATATCGTTATCGATTTCTACGTCTACCATTCCGGCTCGCTGGGCGAACCGGAGGCCACGCAGCAGGAAGTGCGCTCGATGCTCAACCAGGCTGGCTTCCCGCGCTCGATCCGCCGGATCGTGGCGACAGTTGCCGGCCTTGGTCCGGGCCAGGGTGTCGGCGGTATGCAGCATTTCACCTATCGTCCGAATGCCAGCGGGAATACGTCTGAGTATGAAGAGGAGAAATTCTACCGCGGAATCCACCCCATGATGGCCAAGCGGCTGCATCTGTGGCGGCTCAGCAATTTCAAGATTGAGCGGCTGCCGTCGGTCGAAGATGTGTACCTCATCCATGCGATTGCCCGCGACAATCCGAAAGATGAGCGTTTGTTCGCGTGCGCGGAAGTGCGCGACGTAACTCCGGTGCGGGATGAGAGCGGTCGCGTTGTGCAACTGCCGCATCTGGAGCGCATGTTAATGGAAGCGATGGCCAGCATCCGGCTGTTCCAGTCACGGCGTACAACCTATCAACGCCTCCATTGGAATCGCATACTGCTTAACGTGTTGCCGCCCTTCAATCTTACGCGCGATGAATTACGCGATCTTGTGCGCAAACTTGCGCCCGCCACCAAAGGTCTCGGGTTGGAACAAGTGATAGTCCGCCTCCGCATTCCCAATCCTGCGACCGGCGAGTTGCGCGATATGGTGGTGCGCATCGCGAGCCCGGGCGGCAGCGGCATGCTCATCACCTTCCGGCCCGCCGACCAACCACAACCCATTAAACCGCTGACCGAGTACGACCAGAAAGTCGTCCGCATGCGCCAGCGCGGGCTCATCTACCCTTACGAAATCATCGATATGCTCACACCCGCTCCGGAACACACGCGGGCGGAATTTCCCCCTGGCGATTTTGTCGAACATGATCTTGACTCGGAAGACCGTTTGGTCGCTGTCGATCGTCCTTATGGTCAAAACAAGGCCAACATCATTGTTGGCGTAATCCGCAACTTCACCAAGCGGTATCCCGAGGGCATGACGAGGGTGCTGCTGCTGGGAGACCCGAGCAAGGACCTGGGCGCCCTCGCGGAACCAGAATGCCGGCGCATCCTCGCAGCCTTGGAGCTGGCCCAAGCGAAGAACGTTCCCCTGGAATGGTTCCCGATCTCAGCCGGCGCCAAGATCTCGATGGACAGCGGCGTGGAAAACATGGATTGGATTGCCCGCGTCCTGCGGAGCCTGGTCGAGTTTACGCAGGCGGGCGGCGAGGTGAACCTGGTGGTCAACGGCATCAACGTCGGCGCGCAACCCTACTGGAACGCCGAGGCCACCATGCTCATGCACACCCGTGGCATTCTGATCATGACGCCGAAAGCGGCCATGGTGCTCACCGGCAAGCGCGCGTTGGACTACTCCGGCAGCGTCTCGGCCGAGGACAATCTAGGAATCGGCGGTTACGATCGCATCATGGGTATCAACGGCCACGCACAGTATTGGGCTCGCGACATCGATGAAGCCTGCCACATTCTGCTGCGCCACTATGACCACACCTACGTGGCCCCGGGTGAGCGTTTCCCCCGGCAGGCCGCAACCGCCGACCCCGTGGATCGAGATGTTCGACTCCATCCTCACGGCGGAGAGGGCGACTTCGAAATGATCGGCGATATCATGTCGGATGATACTAATCCAGGGCGCAAGAAATCCTTTGATATTCGCAAAGTGATGATGGCCGTCGCAGACCAGGACCATGCGCCGCTGGAGCGCTGGGCCGGCATGCGCGCGGCGGAGAGCGCGGTCGCGTGGGACGCTCATCTCGGTGGATATCCCATTTGTCTGATCGGCATCGAATCCCGGCCCCTGACCCGCATCGGATTTGTCCCCGCCGACGGGCCGGATCAATGGACCTCCGGCACACTCTTCCCGCAATCGTCGAAGAAAGTGGCGCGCGCAATCAACGCCGCGAGCAACAATCGACCAGTGGTGATTCTGGCCAACTTGTCGGGATTCGATGGGTCGCCCGAGTCGATGCGGAGGCTACAACTTGAGTACGGCGCCGAGATTGGGCGGGCCGTGGTGAACTTCAAAGGCCCCATCATCTTCTGTGTGATCTCCCGCTATCACGGCGGCGCGTACGTGGTTTTCTCGCGGGCCCTGAACGAAAACCTCGAAGTGGCCGCCTTGGAGGGAACCTTTGCCTCCGTCATCGGCGGCGCTCCGGCGGCAGCCGTGGTCTTCGCCAGCGAGGTTGAAGCCCGGGCCAAGAAAGATGCGCGCCTGCAGACCTTGAGCCAAGCCATGTCCCAAGCTGAAGGCGCGGAGAAAGGCCGGTTGCGCGCCCAGTGGGACGAACTCTTCAAGGTCGTACACTCCGAAAAGTTGGGCGAGATGGCATCCGAGTTTGACCGTGTGCACAGCGTGCAGCGGGCTCTCGACGTGGGTGCTCTCAACTACATTATTCCACCCTCCCACCTGCGTCCTTATCTCATCGATGCGGTCGAACGCGGTATTGCAAGAGTGGAAGAAACGGAATCCGCAAAATTGCAGAACGGGCTAACGGCAGCGGCATGATCTTGGCCAAGGTGAATTGATGAACGTCTATTGGCTGGAACAAACCGAAGCCGACGTGCCGGGGGAGAATGATTGGCTGAGCGCGAATGAAGCCGTCTGCCTCAACACCATGCGCTTCGCCAAACGCCGCGCCGATTGGCGGTTAGGGCGCTGGACCGCGAAGTGCGCCCTGTCCGCTTACCTGACTGTGCCTGCCTCTCTCGAGAACTTTAGAGAAATGGAGATACGCCCGGCACCGGACGGCGCGCCCGAGGCGTTTGTCAGCGGCCACCCCGCCGCGGTGACGATTTCGCTCAGCCACAGGTCCGGTATAGCGATTTGTGCTGTGGCGGCATCGGGCGTGTATATAGGTTGCGATCTGGAAATGGTCGAGTCCCGCAGCCACGCTTTCGTCGCCGATTATTTCACCTCCAAAGAGCAAGCACGAGTTGCGCGAGCGTCTGCCGCGGACCGGAATCGGCTCGTGACCCTGCTTTGGAGCGCGAAAGAGAGCGCGCTCAAAGCTCTACGCGCGGGGCTTCGACTAGACACCCGGTCTGTGATCGTTGACCCCTTTGTCCCGTCGTTCGACCCCAATGGATGGAGTCCACTGAGCGTTCGCTATCTTGGCCATTGTCTGGCGAAAGATGGTTTGCTGAAAGATGGTTTGTCCAACAATGGTTTGCCGGAAGATCGTTATAACGAAGGTCGCTACTTCGGCGGTCACGTCTTCCACGGCTGGTGGCGAGATGCAGACGACATCGTGCGAACCCTAGTCGCCGCTCCGCCGCCGTATTCGCCGCTGCCACTCAAAGTCCCAGAGCACGGCGTGCATAGGCCGTTTAAGTTCGAGTCGATCTTTGCATAGAAGTTCGCGTAAGAGTTCGCGCAAAAGACTGGTGCCTGGCATGACTGCCCGGATACATTTCCGAGGTCCACCCCGCTACCGCCTCCGCAGCGCCGCCGAGTTGAGCCAATCCGTTCTCGAAGTATCTGCTCGCCGAGCGCTCAAGGGTCCACGCCTGCCCGGCTGGAACTGGTTCGTAGAAGTGGCAACGCAAGTGGCGAAGCGGCAAACGCTCGTGGCCTTCCGGATGTGCAATGAAAATGTGCAGGAAGCGCGCCGCTATCTTGACTCGGCCGTCATTAGTTCACCGGCGTTGTCAGAAGTAAGCATCACGCTGGTCGCACAAGAAAAGATCAGAGGAAGTTGGTTTGCCGGCGAGAACTCTGCCGGTAAGAACACCGAGCCACGCGTGACCATCCTGTATTTTCACGGCGGCGGTTACTCGTTTTATCCGCAGGCCTACGCCCACTTTATCGCGCTGATCACGCTGGCTGCAAAATCCAGAACATTTGCGCTCGATTACCGTCTCTCCCCGGAACATCGGTTTCCGACGCAACTGGAAGAAGCGCTCAACGCCTACCGCTGGCTGCTGGAAAAGGGCGCCGATCCTGCCCGTACGATTGTTGCCGGCGACTCGGCTGGCGGCAATCTGACGCTGGCTCTGCTTCTGGCGGCACGGGAGTCGAAGCTTCCGCTGCCGGCACTGGCGATTGCGCTCTCCCCGCCAACTGACTTCGACCCTGACCACATTGGCAAGGCGGACTTTGACTGGATTGAGAAGCCCATGCTGGTGCAGTGGGCGGACTGGTTCTGCGACTCCGCCGAGCGCCGGAATCCGCTGGTGTCACCGCTATGGGCCGACCTGCGCGGCCTTCCTCCTATCTATATACAGGCTGGCCGCGCCGAGATTCTGTACCCGAGCATTCAAGCCTTCGCGGATCACGCGCGCACACAGGGAGCGGATGTCGTTCTCGAAACCTGGGAAGATATGACCCACGACTTCCAGATGTTTGGACTCGATTCGCCGCAGAGTGCCGAAGCGCTGCAGAAGATTGGGCAAGTGATTGATGCAAGGGTTCGGGGGCAGAAGAATATGGAGGCTGTCAGGTTGTGAATAGAACGATCGCAAGAAATTTGGAACCGAGCAACGAGGAATCTGTGGAGCCCGGCAACAATCAATTCGATTTCGACTTCATCGTCATCGGTTCGGGCTTCGGCGGCAGTGTTTCGGCCCATCGGCTAGCGGAGAAAGGCTATCGTGTCGCAGTCATGGAAATGGGCCGGCGCTGGATGCCGGACAATCTGCCCCACAGCAGTTGGTCTATCCATCGCTGGATTTGGCGTCCTAACCTGGGCCTGCGCGGCTTCTTCAATTTGCGCTTTTTCAAGCACGCCACTATCTTCCATGGCTGTGCCGTGGGTGGAGGATCGATTACCTACGCCAGCACCCTGCTTCCTCCTCCAGAGAAGGTCTGGGAAGCGGGTTCTTGGACTGGACTAGCCGATTGGAAAGCGGAAATGCCCCGGCACTACGGAACCGCCTCGCGGATGCTGGGTGTGACGGAAAACAGAATCCTCGGACCGGCCGATCTTCTCTTAAAGCAAGCTGCAGAAGCTGCTGGCTTTGGCCATACCTTCTACTGCACGAACGTGGGTATCTTCCAAGCTGCGCAGGGAGCGCTGGGTAATCAGACTTTCCCTGATCCATTCTTCGGCGGAGAAGGTCCGGAGCGAACTACTTGCATTGGCTGCGGTGGCTGCATGATGGGTTGCCGCTATGGCGCGAAAAATACGCTGGACCTTGGCTATCTGTATCTAGCCGAAAAGCGCGGAGCCCAGATCTTTCCCGAAACCAGGGTGGTAAATGTCAAACCGCTTGGCGGCATCAGCGATGGCAGCACCGGCTACGAAGTATGTACCGTCAAATCCACCGCGTTCATTCGCCGCCAACCCCGGCGCTTCACCTGCCGCGCGGTGATCTTCTCCGCTTCGTCGCTGGGCACGATGGAACTTCTCTTCAAGCTTAAGGAGCAAGGCTCATTGCCCGCCATCAGCAGCCAGTTGGGCCAACATGTGCGTACCAATTCGGAATCGCTCATCGGGGCGCGCACCCCAGGCTACTCTCAGGACTTGTCGCAGGGCGTAGCCATCGGCTGCGGCGTCTATATCGACGAACATACGCACATCGAAGCGGTCCGCTACCCAAGCGGCTCCGACGCGATGGGGCTTCTGACCACGATCCTCACCAATGGCCGCCCCGGTCCGCAGCGGATTGCGCTCTGGTTGAAGAACGTTATCGTTTCTCTGCTACGCCACCCGTTCAAGACAGCGCGTGTGCTGCAACCGTTAGGATGGGCCCGCGAGTTTGTGTGTCTGCTGTGCATGCAGGCCCTCGAGGGAGAGATCGAGATGCGCTGGCAGCGTCCGTGGTTCTGGCCGTTCCGGAAATTTCTGGTCAGCCGCGGCGAGAGGGTGCCTACCTACATTCCGAAGGCTAACGAGTTCGCCCAGAAATATGCACAGCTCACCGGCGGTTTTCCGATGAGCATGCTACCGGAGATCCTCTTCGATGTTCCGGGAACCGCGCACTGTATCGGAGGTTGCGTGATCGCCGATTCTTCCACCCACGGCGTGGTCGATTCCCGCCACCGCGTTTTCAACTACAAGAACATGTACATCTGTGACGGGTCCGTAGTAGCGGCCAACCTCGGTGTCAATCCCAGCCTGACCATTACGGCACTAGCCGAACGGGCGATGAGCTTTATTCCTCCGGCGACGGAGACGGATTGGAACGACGAAGCGGAAAACGACAAAGCCGGGGACGATTCCGCCTCAAGCCTCCCTCATGCCTCACGCTGACGCGCTTGGGGCCGTCGAAGTCGCGGGCAGCAACCGGTCCAATAGTGCCTGCTCTCCCTCCAGCCACAAACGAGTCGTATAAAGCAAGGCGCTGCATTGCAGCGTGATCCAGTCTTTGGTCATCAGTGGCGAGCGGAACTCTTTGCGATTCTTGATCCAATGCTGGGCAACGTGACGCGCAATGGTGAAGCCGAAGCCCGTACCCTTGTCCGATCCTCCAATGTCTCCCAGGATTCCATCCAGCGTGAACATCACCTTCGACAACATAATCAGCGATCCGGGAAATCTGACACCTTTCATTGCAAGCCGTTCCAGGAGCAGCATCGCATCTACACCGCTGGACATACGCCCTACCGGCAGTTCCCTGACAAAACGTGTCACCAACTCCGAAACCATCTGCCCTCGCGGTGAAGAACTTCTGATGTGCTGCTGACTGAGCGCCAGAACTTCGTTGCAGGTGCCCACCGGGTCGCGCAGGCTCACCATCAGAAACAGGAGCGCGAGATGCCGGCGTTGATCGCGGCTCAAGCGTTCCCGCAGCGCCCAGTCGATAATTGTCAGTTCGCCGGTGCGATTGTTATAGAGCAGATTGCCGGCATGAGGATCACCGTGAAAAATGGCATCTTTCTCCGACGATAAAAGGGGGACCGCAACCAGAGCTTCGATGAGTTGCTCGGCAACCCTCCTGCGCCGCGCTTCCGGCAGGCGGGCTGCTGCGTTCGTCACCTTGATCCCACGCTCCTCGGTGAGCGCCGTAATCCTCGATGTACACAACGGCTGAATCAGTCGCGGCACGCGAACGCCCTTCATCGACCGATACAGACTCCATGCTTCGAGTAACGTCTTCTGCTCCCGGACAAAGTTGACCTCGTGCCGCAGCAAGCGCTGGACCTTTTTGAAAGTATCGGGGAGAAGCTTCTCAGGAAATCCGTAATTGCGGTGCCGGTCTCCGAAGTATTGCGCCAGCCCCTGCAAGTAGTCCATGTCCTCCGCAAAGTATTCGGGGATGTGAGGTTTCAGGACTTTGAAAACACCGCGTTTACGCTTTCCGCTGTTCGGGTCGAGCCATGCGAAGCGCACCACCGCACTGACACTCGCCTCCGAGAGTATGACCGGCGCGATCTTTACCGAGTATTTCTCAATCCGCGGCCCCAACTCTTTTCGAATGATCGCCACCACGTCCTCCGGCCGGACATCGCGAATTCCATTTTCCAGCCGGGCGAGCGCATTGCGCAGAGCCGGACGAAGGTGCTGGTTGCGTGCGATGACTTGTCCGAGTTTCTGCAGGCCGGGTACTTTTGCGATCAGTCGCAGCAAGCGCTCTTCTGCTGAAGTTTTCGGCGGAAGCTCAAGTTGCTCCAGCAGCTTGGGCGCGAGGCGCGCGGGCGAGAGCCGCGCCACCACGAACATCATGGCGTCCCGCACCGGCGGACGCCACTTTTCGTAGGCTTTCGGAACCAACCTGGTCACCGGAACGATCGAGTCGACGATCCATCGCGCCATGGTGTCCCGCATGGCTTGCCCAGCCGGGCTTCGCAGCCCGGCCTCGATGGCACGTGTCTGCTCGGCGGCCGTGGCATCTTTGGGCAGGAAGGTCGCCAGGGCAGCCCGCAACTGTTCCGGAGCTAGCTGACGCAAACCATCTTCCATGACAGAAGAACCGACGGTAGAAGAACCAATGATAGATGCATCAACGACAGATGAATCGACGACAGACGAACCCGGCATAGGGGTCACCTGACCTTCTCTTACGATAGGCCGACGCCTGTAACTCCGCTGTGATTGCCGTCACGAGATCATGGGTGGGCTATTGACTGCGTCCTAACCAGATTCCAACACTCCCGAGCGATCATCCAGTCTTCCTGCGCGTGGATCGCGGGCGGTGGACATAAAGTTCCAGCGCCAGTTTTGCGCGCGCCATTTTCCGCCCGCCGTCTGCGTCAGCTACCACACCCTTTACAAAGCTCTGGCAGACTTTGAAGCCGACCTGAATCAGCATATCCATCTGGAAAACAACATCTTGTTTCCGCGCGCCATTGCCATGGAATACAGACGCTGACTGCAACCAAAACCATGCTCGAGACTAAACCGCTGCCTCGCGTCGGGGAGCGTTGTCGACTGTGCAAGGGCAGCATACGGTGGCAAAGAAGTCGTTGCCGTTTGCCAGCACTTCGCAGCGGCCCTGACGGCCTGAAGCATAGGCGAAGTGGACCCGGCCGGGGAGCGCTGCTGCTCCGGTTCCCAATACGAGTTCCCTTGGTGACCCTCATCACACATGACGGTACCGGTCGTCATGGCTGCAGATGTTGCAGACGTTTACACTGATACTAAGTTGAGGATGGGAGGGCGTTATGATGATGCTATATCGTCTGGTTCGGCTGATCGAAACCCACTCCCAAGCGCTTGCCACCTGCCTTCTTGATCGAGTCCAGAATTCCGAGTTGACTCCAAGCTTCCAACAAAACGTCCCCGGTGAAGAGCTAAAAGAACGGGTGTACGAGATCTACCGTCATTTGGGTGAGTGGCTCATGGGTAAAGATGAGATCCAGCTGGAGCAACGCTATTTGGAGATTGGGGCGCGACGCGCTCGCCAGCATGTGCCACTAAGCGAGGTAATCTGGGTGATCGTTTTGACGAAGGAGAACCTGTGGGAGTTCATCAAGAAGGAATCGGTTTTGGAGCGCCCGGTGGAGGTGTTCGGCGAACTGGAAATGCTGCAGTTACTGGAGCAGTTCTTTGACCGGGCAATCTACCATGCCGCGGTCGGTTACGAACACGCGCTCGCGGACGCCGCTCTTAAAGAAACTAGCGCACCATCCAGGAAGGTGTAAGGATCACAAGTGATCCTGATCACATAACTTCGTGACTTCCGTCCTATGGGTCATGCCTGCGCTCCTCCATACTATGCGCGGGGAGGTCAGGCTATGTCCCACAAGAACTGCGACATTCTTGAAATCCTGCGGTTCGAGTTGAGATTCCTGGAAGAGGGCGGGTATGTTCGCTCGCCCCATGCGCCGTGGCGCGCCCCGTACATCTTTGAAGATTCCCCAAGTTGCCTGAACTTCAGGGACGCCGCCCGGCCGCATCCCTGCAGCGAATGCCTGCTAATACAACTGGTTCCCGCTGAATTTCATCAGCAAGATCTGCCGTGCCGATTCATTCCGCTGAACGACAAAGGTCAGACGGTCGACTCCCTTTACCGCACTGGCACACAAAAAGAAATGGCGGAGGCCCTTCACGACTGGCTACACAGAGAGATCCGCCGGATCGAAGCTGAGCGAACACAAGCGCGCGCCAGCTAGCCATCCTCCCGGGTAGCCCAAACACGGAACATAAAGTCCCCACCGTCAGGAGTTAGCCATTTTTTCCAGCGCAGCCTTGTTGCGGATGATCAGCGTCGCGCCCTTCAATTGCACGAGTTGTTTCTTCTTAAACTGCGAGAAGAGGCGGCTGACAGTCTCCCGGGTCGTGCCGATCATTTCGGCGATTTCCTCATGCGTCATGGTCAGCTTTACCTGCAGGGGATCACCATTCCCCGCCGCTTTGGACCATCCGAGCAGTAAATGCGCGAATCGCTCGGAGGGGGAATTGGTGAGTCCGAGCGTGCGGATCCCTTCATACGCCGTGTAGTAATTGCGGCTCAGTTGCTCCGCCACTCGCAGAGCGACTTCGCCATATTCGCGCAAGAAGTGGAGCAACGCATCCCGGGTGATGAAGTTTGCCTGGCCCGGTTCGATCATCTCCGCGGTCACTTCGTAAGGCCGATTGGAAATCGTGGCGCTGAGCCCCAGAACATCTCCCGCTTCCGAGATCTGGGTGATGACGGTTTTGCCCCCGGCCGACGACGTCGAAAGCTTTGCTTTCCCCGTGCACAGGACGAATACCCCGCGCGGTTGCTGCCCCTCGATAAACAGCATGGCCGATTTTGGGTAGACGGCGGTGGATCGAATCTCGTTCAACCTCTGCAGCGCGGCCGGTGGGAGGTTGCAGAATAAATGCTCTTCCCGCGTTGGGCAGGTAAGGCAATTATCGAGGATGTTCAGCCCGTAGGGAGCCCGCATTTGATAGAGCTTTCCGCAAAAATTGTATCACCGATCAAGTTGTGATCAGGATCACGAAATGTCGTGACTCCAAACATGGTATCGAAAGCGCCTTTGCGGGGAAAATATATATGCACGGGAGTGTAGGGAAGCTGTGCGGATGGAGGTTTCCCATGAGCACCGCAACCGAAATCAGAGAGCCGGAAGCCAAGAAACCGGTGGGGGTGGAACGCCCGCGGCAAGTGCCGCCCCTGGTACCGCAAGTGCAAGTGGAACGGTTGTTTAGCGACGTTCTACTGGAAACAGACGATCAGCAGCGTCACCGTCGCACCCTGTCGGCAGTACTGTCCTTCGTTGTTCAATGCTTGCTGCTGGGATTCTTAGTCATCATACCGTTAATGTTCACCGACGTTCTGCCACAACAGCAATTGCTGACGTTTTTGATGGCACCGCCGCCCCCGCCGCCTCCACCGCCTCCCGCGTCCGTTGCCGCAGCCAGAGTCGTAAAGGTAGTGGAAAGCGACATCTTAAACGGGCGCTTGCGCGCGCCCAGCAAGATTCCGCAAAACGTGCAGATGATTCGAGAGGACGAGGCCCCGCCCGACCTGTCTGGTGGCGGAGTCGCCGGAGGAGTTCCGGGTGGAATCCCCGGTGGGCAGCTTGGTGGAGTCATCGGTGGCATTCTCAGCTCGACTCCGAGCGCCGCCGTTCCGAAACTGGTGACTCCGGCGGCCCCCAAACGCATTCGGGTTTCTCAGGGTGTAACGGAGGGTCGGTTAATTCACAAGGTTGAGCCCCAGTATCCTATGCTTGCGCGATCGGCGCGCATCCAGGGTCAGGTATTGCTCACCGCCATCATCTCCAAGACTGGCGAGATCCAGAACCTTGTGTTGGTAAGCGGACATCCAATGCTGGCACCGGCTGCCATAGAAGCGGTTAGGCAGTGGCGCTACCGTCCATTTCTGCTGAATGATGAACCGGTGGAAGTGGAAACTACGATCACTGTAAATTTCGCACTTTCCTATTGAGGCTTGATAACCGCGTAACTTTGAAATGCGGGGATAAGGAAGGTAATAACACCATGGAAGAAGGACATCGGTTTCGAGTAGTCGCCTGGTGGGCCTCTGGCCGGACTGGTATTGCAAAGTCCAGTTCCGCTCCCAATGCGCTCCATTTCACTTCCCCGCCCGCTTTTGGCGGCTTGGAAGGCAGGTGGACGCCGGAGGACTTGCTGCTCTGCGCGATCGCCAGTTGCTATACGACCACCTTTCGGGCGCTCGCGGAAAATTCGAAGTTTGAGTACACCGACCTGCAGGTTGAAGTGGAAGGCAGTATCAGCAGGGCTGACACAGGCTACAGTTTCGGCGAAGTCCTGATCCGCGCGAATCTGATGGTTCCGCAAGAAGAGGAGGGTGATGCACGGGCCCTCAAACTCTTGCACAAGGCCAAGGGGCTATGCCTGGTGTCTCGCGCGCTCTCGGTCGGACAGAGATTTGAACCACATGTGCAGGTGGGTGAATCACGGGTGGGGGTTGGCCAACCTTTACCAGTTTCAACCAAAGAGGAGGTTCGCCGACAAAGCACTAAGCCGCAATAGTTGTGGCGCTTGCCGAGCCTCACCTGTTCATCACGGAGAAGGAGACAACTCCTAGGGTGCGGTCACCTTCTCCCGCAGAAGACATTTCTCTGGAGGTGGGTTATGCGAACAGTGGAAGCGGGAAAGCGGATCGCCCTCAAGAACATCCTGTTTGCCACCGATTTTTCACCCTGCTCGAATGCGGCCCTACCCTATGCCCTGTCGGTCGCGCGCCGGTATGGGGCAACTCTACATGCCGCTCATGTCATGCCTACCAAGGCCGAGTTGGTATTGATGTCGCCGGAAAGCTGGCCGACGGTGGCCGAGGAAGAAGACAAGAGGATTCAATCTTATGTCGATCAGCTCGAGAAGCAGTTGCAAGAACTCCCTCACAGCGTGCTGACCCCGAGAGGTAACGTCGCGAACGCAATTGCGCAGATTGTCGAAGAACGCGAGATTGATTTGCTCGTGCTCGGCACTCATGGACGGACGGGTGTAGGCAAATTATTTTTGGGCTCTGTCGCCGAGGAAGTTTTTCGGCGTGCCGCTTGTCCCGTTCTGAGCATAGGACCGAATGTGTCCTGCCAACCGACCGGCGAAATTCAATTCCAGCACATTGTTTTCGCAACCGATTTCAGTGAAGACTCCCTGGCGGCGTTGCCCTATGCCGTCTCGCTAGCCGAGGAAGACCAGGCGCAACTGGCATTGCTCCACGTAGTTGAGCAACCCGCCGCCGGCATCTCGGACCTGGAGGAAGTTAAGGTGTACGTGATGCGAAGTCTCAAGGAACTGGTGCCGCCCGAGGCCGAGCCCTGGTGTCATCCGCAATGCTTGCTCGAGTTCGGCCAGCAGTTCGCTCCGCCGGCGGAGAGAATCCTGGAAATCGCGGAAGATCAGTCAGCAGATTTGATTGTTCTCGGGGTGCGCCCCGTGCGTGGCAAGCTGGGCCTGACCACACACCTTGCCAGTACCACGGCTCACATCCTGACTAAGGCTTCCTGTCCGGTACTTACTGTGCGTGGCGGAAGCGCCAGGTAAGTCAGAAACGACGTCGCTCCAGTAGAGAATATCCTGTGCTCCCAGTTCGCGGTTAGAGCAGCGTCGCGGTATCTGGATCTGTGCCTTGAAGAGATCCCCAAACATTCGCTGGTAGTCTATCCTCAGAGTGTGGCAGTTTTCGACGGGCATGATCGACGAATGAGGAGCGCTTATGAGTTCGACCGAGGTTGATTTGGTGGGACGATCACCGAATGAAGCGAAGCAGTCAGCGCCACAGAGATACGGCCTGGACGCAATGTTCGCTCCCGGCTCTGTGGCCGTCATCGGCGCGACCAGTCGTCCCGGCACCGTGGGCCATGCCGTGCTGGAGAACCTGCTGCACGGTAAGTTTCAAGTAAACGTGTATGCCGTCAATGCAAAGCATCCGGAAGTGCTGGGGCTCAAAACCTACGCGAGCATTCGCGACATCCCTGGACACGTGGATTTGGCTATCGTTGCTACCCCGGCGGCGACCGTCCCGCAGATCATTGGAGAGTGTGTGGATGCCGGCGCCAAGGCCGCGATCGTACTTTCCGCTGGATTCAGAGAGCGGGGCCCGGACGGCGCCGCACTCGAACAGCAAATTCAAGAACAGTTGCGGCGCGGTTCCATGCTCTTGATTGGCCCCAACTGCCTGGGCATTATGAACCCGACGATCGGGTTGAATGCCACTTTCGTCAAGGATGCGCCCAAAGCGGGAAACGTCGCGTTCCTGAGTCAAAGTGGAGCGCTTCAGGTCGCGCTCCTCGACTGGAGCGCCCGCGAACAAGTTGGCTTCAGCGCGATCGTTTCTACCGGCTCGATGCTGGATGTTGGTTGGGGCGATTTGATCTACTACTTTGGCGATGACCCGCACACCAAGAGCATCCTGATCTACATGGAATCCGTGGGAGACGCGCGGTCGTTCGTGTCGGCAGCCCGTGAAGTCGCACTCACCAAGCCGATCATCGTGATCAAACCCGGCCGCTTTAAAGAAGCCTCGCGCGCTGCCGCCTCGCACACCGGCGCGATCACGGGCAGCGACGAAGTGCTGGACGCAGCCTTCCGCCGCTTGGGAGTTTTGCGCGTATACAGTATCGCGGACCTTTTCTATATGGCGGAAGTACTCGGCAGACAGCCTCGCCCCAAAGGTCCGCGGCTTACGATTCTAACCAATGCGGGCGGGCCTGGCGTCTTGGCCACCGATTCGCTGGTGGCCAATGGCGGAGAACTGGCTGAGCTTTCTCCAGAGAGCCTGCAGCGCCTGAATGAGTTTCTCCCTACCGTTTGGAGTCATAACAATCCTATAGATGTTCTCGCCGATACCGATTCCGAGCGCTATGTTCGCGCCCTCGAAATTGCTGCGCAAGACCCGAACAGTGATGGACTCCTGGTCATCCTTGTCCCGCAGGCAATGGCCGATCCTTCACAGGTTGCAGAACGCATGAAGCCTTATGCCAAATCTGGCAAGCCGGTGCTGGCCAGTTGGATGGGAGGAAACAGCGTTGCCGCCGGCGAAGCAATCCTGAATTCCGCCGGCATCCCAACCTTCTCATATCCCGACACGGCCGCGCGGGCCTTCACCTACATGTGGCGCTACACCTACAACCTGCGCGGACTGTATGAAACTCCCACCCTCGCGGAAGCCTCGGAGGAAAACGCATGCCGCAATCAGGTCGAACAAATCATTGAGAACGCGCGCCGCCAAGGCCGCGTTCTGCTCAACGAGGTGGAATCGAAGGAGCTGTTGTCGATCTACGGCATCCCCACGGTGGAGACGCGCGCCGCGGCCAGCGAAGACGAGGCGGCCAGGCAGGCTGCGGAGCTTGGCTTTCCGGTGGTGCTGAAGGTTCTTTCCGAAACCATCACGCACAAGACGGATGTGGGCGGCGTCAAGCTGAACTTGCGCGATGAGGCCGCAGTCCGCTCCGCCTATCGCGCCATCCAGTCTTCGGTTGTGGAGAAAGCTGGCCTCAAACAATTCTCCGGCGTCACGGTGCAGCCGATGGTGAGGTTCGATGGCTACGATTTGATCCTCGGCAGCAGCGTGGACCCGCAGTTTGGGCCCGTTATCCTGTTCGGTTCCGGTGGCCTGCTAGTCGAAGTCTACGGAGACCACGCCCTGGCGCTGCCACCGCTGAATACAACACTGGCGCAAAGAATGATGGAGCAAACCAAAATCTTCTCCGCTCTCAAGGGAGTCCGCGGGCGCAAACCGGTGAACTTGGTAGCGCTGGAGAAGCTGCTGGTCCGCTTCAGTCAGTTTGTGCTCGAGCAGCGGTGGATCAAGGAAATTGACATCAATCCTCTGCTCGCTTCGCCGGAGCGCCTGCTGGCCCTCGATGCCAGAATCGTGCTACACGGGCCCGCCGTGACCCGCGACCAGTTGCCCAAGCCCGCAATCCGGCCCTACCCTTCACGCTATGTCTCGCCCTGGACGATGAAAGATGGAACTCAGGTCACCATCCGCCCGATCCGCCCCGAAGACGAGCCGCTGATTGCCAAGTTTCACGAGACGCTTTCCGATCGCAGCGTCTACTTGCGCTACTTCTGCTCTCTCAGCCTGAGTAGGCGAGTGGCGCATGAGCGGCTGTTGCGCATCTGTTTCGGTGATTACGACCGTGAAATGGCGCTGGTCGCTGAGCACACCGATCCCGGCACCGGCGAGCGCCGGATCTTGGGCGTTGGGCGTATGAACAAGCTTCACAACAAGAATGAGGCGGAAGTCGCGGCCCTGGTTTCAGATAACTATCAAAAGCTGGGTTTGGGACATGAACTACTCCGGCGTGTCGTCCAGATTGCCCGAGATGAAAAGTTAAGCCAGGTGTCCGCGGAAATGTTGCCGGACAACATAGCGATGAAGGCCGTCTTCAGGCGCCTGGGCTTTCGTATTCGCGCGGGTGAAGATCTCAGTTCGCTCTTTGCACACATGGACCTCTGAACGATTTACACGATCGTGACCAGAGTCACCCAAACCGACATCGGCGCCATCTCAAGTTGCAATTCTTCCCCCTCGTCATTTTTCCATTTGTGATCTGGATCACACCTCCCTGTGAGCCATGTTCCCGACAACACCACCCCGTTCCGGCATTCTCTATGTAACGGTTTCTTCAGAGCGGTCGGAGCAACGGAGAAAGTTCAGAAGGGGATGCCATGAAACGTAAGTTCAAGACCATGGACGGCAACGAGGCAGTCGCATATGTCGCCTACCGCCTCAATGAGGTCATCGCCATTTATCCCATCACGCCATCGTCCAACATGGGCGAATGGGCGGACCAATGGTCGTCGGAAAGCATACCCAACATCTGGGGTAGCGTGCCTCACGTGATCGAAATGCAAAGCGAAGGTGGCGCCGCTGGAGCCGTTCATGGCGCCCTGCAGACCGGAGCCCTGTCCACGACCTTCACGGCGTCGCAAGGCCTGCTGCTGATGATCCCCAACATGAACAAGATCGCAGGCGAACTTACGCCTACGGCCTTTCACGTCAGCGCGCGCACGGTCGCAACCCACGCCCTCTCGATTTTCGGCGATCACTCGGATGTGATGTTCTGCCGAACCACGGGATTCGCGATGCTCTCCTCGAACTCTGTCCAGGAAGCCATGGACCTGGCACTCATCGCGCATGCGGCTACGCTCGAAACCCGCATCCCTTTCCTGCATTTCTTTGACGGTTTCCGCACTTCGCATGAAGTCAACAAAATCGAAATGCTGACCGAAGACGACATGCACGCCCTCATCAACATGGATCGTGTCGTCGAACATAGGCAACGAGCGCTTTCTCCGGACCATCCCGTGTTGCGCGGCACCGCTCAGAATCCGGACGTCTACTTTCAGGCGCGTGAAGCCTGCAATCCTTACTACGACGCATGCCCGGATAAGGTCCAGGCGGTAATGGATAAGTTTTCCCAGGTCGTGGGGCGTTCCTATCACCTCTTCGACTACGTGGGCGCGTCCGATGCCGAGCGGGTGATCGTCATGATGGGCTCCGGCGCAGAGACCGCCCACGAGACGGTTGATTATCTGAATGATAAGGGTGAGAAAGTTGGCTTGCTGAAAGTCAGGCTGTACCGCCCGTTCTCCGTCAAGCGATTCATCGAGGCTCTTCCGCCAACCGTGCGCCAGATCGCCGTTCTCGATCGCACTAAGGAAGCTGGCGCGGGGAGAGAGCCGCTCTATCTTGACGTCGTCAGCGCGATTCACGAAGGAATCAGGCTGGGCCATGGGAGGCTGAAGGTCGCGCCGGAAATCGTCGGTGGACGTTACGGTCTGTCCTCCAAAGAATTCACCCCTGCGATGGTCAAAGCCGTTTACGACAACCTGGCGAAGCCAAATTCAAAGATCCCAAATTCAAAGATCAAGGACCACTTCACCGTCGGCATTCAAGATGACGTGAGCCATAGCAGCCTGGATTACGATTCCGATTTTTCCGTCGAGCCCGAGAATGTGGTGCGAGCGATGTTCTACGGCTTGGGCGCGGATGGTACGGTGGGCGCGAACAAGAACTCGATCAAGATCATCGGAGAAAACACCGACAACTACGGGCAAGGGTACTTTGTCTACGACTCCAAGAAATCGGGCGCGATGACTGTTTCGCACCTGCGTTTCGGGCCTCAGCCGATCCGCTCCAGCTACCTGATTTCGAAGGCCAACTTCGTGGCCTGTCATCAATGGATTTTCCTCGAGCGCTATGACATGCTCAGCGCCCTGGTTTCCGGTGGCGTTTTCCTGCTTAATAGCCCTTTTAATAAGGACGAAGTTTGGGACCATCTGCCGCGCGAAGTCCAGACTCAACTGATCGCCAAGAAGGCCAGATTTTTCATAATTGACGCCTATCAGGTGGCGAGCGATACCGGCATGGGCTCGCGCATGAATACCATTCTGCAGACCTGCTTCTTCGCCATCTCCAAGGTTCTGCCAGGCGAACAAGCTATTGAAGCCATTCGTCAGTCCATCCGCGACACCTACGGCAAAAAGGGTGACGAGATCGTGCAGCAGAACCTGCGCGCCGTGGATGAAACATTGGCTCACATGTTTGAAGTCAGCGTACCGGATAAAGTAACGAGCCACACTGAAATGCCGGCCGCGTTCGCGGCAGGCGCGCCCCAGTTCGAGCGCGATGTGCTCGGCGTAATCTACGCCGGCCACGGCGACGAGATTCCCGTGAGCGCTTTCCCTGTCGATGGAACCTTTCCTACCGGCACCGCCAAGTGGGAAAAGCGCAACATCGCGCTCGAGATTCCCGAGTGGGATACGAAGATCTGCATTCAGTGCGGCAAGTGCGCAATCGTCTGTCCGCACGCCGTGATCCGCATCAAGGTTTACGACTCGAAAGAGCTGGCAGGTGCGCCCGCGACTTTCAAGTCGACCGAGGTGCGAGACAAAGACTGGGCGGGCCTCAAGTACACCATCCAGGTTGCGCCCGAAGACTGCACTGGATGCGGCATCTGCGTCGATATCTGTCCCGCGAAAAACAAGAGCGAGACTCGCCTGAAAGCGATCAACATGGTGGCGCAGCCGCCGCTGCGCGAGCCGGAGCGCGACAACTGGGAATTCTTTCTCAAGATTCCAGAGCTGGATCGCCGCAAGATCAAAATCACGAATATCCGCCAGCAACAGGTGCAGGAACCTTTGTTCGAATTTTCCGGGGCCTGTTCAGGATGCGGCGAAACGCCATATTTGAAGCTGGTTTCCCAGCTTTTCGGGGACCGTTCCATAATCGCCAATGCGACCGGTTGCTCTTCAATCTACGGCGGTAACCTGCCGACGACGCCTTGGGCTAAGAATGCCGACGGCCGCGGGCCGGCTTGGTCGAATTCTCTGTTTGAAGACAACGCCGAGTTCGGCCTGGGATTCAGGCTATCCATCGACAAGCAGACTGAATTCGCCCGTGAGCTGGTACACCGTCTGTCTGGGTCAATCGGAGACGAGCTCGCAACAGCTTTGCTGACACAAAAGCAGAAAGACGAGTCGGACATTTTTGAGCAGCGGCAGCGCGTGGAACTGCTGAAGGAAAAGCTGAAGGCTTTGAACTCCCCGGAAGCCAAACAACTTTTGGCCGTCGCCGACATGCTGGTCAAAAAGAGTGTCTGGATCGTCGGCGGCGACGGTTGGGCTTACGACATCGGCTACGGAGGTCTGGACCACGTGCTGGCTAGCGGACGCAACGTGAACCTGCTGGTGCTCGACACCGAGGTTTACTCCAACACGGGAGGACAAGCGTCAAAATCCACGCCCCGGGCTGCGGTAGCGAAGTTTGCAGCCGGAGGCAAACCAGCGCCCAAGAAGGATCTCGGGCTGATGGCCATGAGCTACGGCAATGTTTATGTAGCCAGCGTTGCCATGGGCGCCAAGGACGAACACACGCTCAAAGCCTTCCTGGAAGCGGAAGCCTACGACGGCCCCAGCATCATCATTGCCTACTCCCACTGCATCGCGCACGGGATCAACATGACGACCGCAATGTCAGATCAGAAAGTCGCGGTGGATTCGGGTCAATGGCTGCTCTATCGCTATCACCCGGAGCGTGGCCTCGCCGGGCAGAATCCGTTAACCCTCGATTCCCGCACCCCCACGCGCAAGGTCCAAGACTATTTACAGCAGCAGACGCGCTTCAAGATGCTGCAGAAGAGCAACCCTGAACACGCCAAAATTTTGTGGCAGCAGGCGCAGCAAGATGCCGACACGCGCTATCGCCTATACGAGTATATGGCGCAGCGTAAGTCACAACCGGCTGCGGCTCCGGCGGAGGCACGCCACGATCCGCCCGTACCCGTGGAGACAGGAAAATAGCGGCCCACACGAAAGCAACTCACAGAACATCGATTCACGGAACAGGATTCACAGAACAGGATTTGCAGAATAAAGAGGAACATTATGGACCTACACACCCGGTATCTTGGCATGCAGTTGCGCACGCCGCTCGCCGCCTCCGCATCCCCGCTCTCCCACGAAATCAGCGGAATCCGTAGCCTCGAGGATGCCGGCGCCTCGGCCGTCGTGCTCTACTCCCTGTTCGAAGAACAACTCCACAAGGAGGCGCTTGAGCTTGAACTCCATCTCAACGCCGGCACGGAGAGCTTTGCCGAATCAATTACTTACTTTCCCCACTCCAGCGAATTCCACACCGGACCCGAGGAGTATCTGAATCACATCCGCAAAGCCAAGGACGCGGTGGACATTCCGATTATCGCCAGCCTCAACGGTGCAACCCTGGGCGGTTGGGCCAAGTATGCCCGGCAGATCGAACAGGCCGGAGCCGACGCCATCGAGTGCAATATCTATTCCATTCCGACGAACATGGAAGTCTCTGGCTCCGACATCGAGAACGGCTACACCGACATTCTTCGCGAAATAAAGACTTCGGTCCAAATTCCGGTAGCCTCCAAGCTCAGTCCCTTTTTCAGCAATCTGGCCCATATGGCAAAGCGCCTGGACCAGATGGGCACCGACGGCCTGGTACTGTTCAATCGCTTTTACCAGCCCGATATCGACCTGGAAGAACTGGAAATCAAACCCAACGTGCTTCTCAGCACCCCGCAGGACCTGCGGCTGCCCCTTACGTGGATCGGGATACTTTATGGCCGCATCCGGGCCAGCCTGGCGGCAACCAGTGGCGTACATGGCCCCGAAGACGTAATCAAGCTGCTGATGGTTGGCGCCGATGTCACTATGTTGTGTTCAGTTTTGTTACGCAATGGAATCGGGCATGTTCGTCACATCGAGCAAGGTGTTCTGGAATGGATGGAGGAGCACGAATATGAGTCTGTGCAACAGCTGCAAGGCAGCATGAGCCAGCTCCGCTGCCCCGATCCAGGAGCCTTCGAGCGGGCCCAATACATGCGGGCCGTCAAGGGTCTGTCGTACGCGCCCCAAACTACGAGACGCTCAGCCTGACGAGAGCGTCTGACGAGCGAATTGGACGAGCCTGCGATCGGGCTGGAGCTTGCATTGGGCGCAACCCGTGACCTTGCTCTCACTTGCAAGTGACGCGTGTCACAGCCTCTGGGCTGGGCATTCCGGAGAATACTCTGTAAGGAAAGTTCTGCATATATGTTCAAAATCCAACACGCTGAGTTCCTGGCGCCGGGCATCAAGCGGTTCGTGATCGAAGCGCCGCGCATTGCACATAAGTACAAACCGGGACAGTTCGTAATCCTGCGGCTGTACGAGCAGGGCGAACGGATTCCGATCACCATTGAACACTCCGACCCCGAGCGCGGCACGATTCGTATTGTGGTGCAGTCGATCGGCAAAACCACCAACCTGCTCAATTCCATGAATACGGGCGATTCCATCCTGGATGTGGTTGGGCCGCTGGGAAAGCCGTCGGAGATCGAGAAGTTCGGCACGGTGGTGGTAATGGGCGGCGGCGTCGGTACGGCAATGGCCTATCCGACGGCAGTGGCCCTGAAGCGCGCGGGCAACCGCGTAATCTCCATCGTCGGTGCGCGCAATAAAGAGCTGGTCATTCTGGAGCGCGAACTGCGCGAGGTCAGCGATGCGCTGATGGTTACGACTGATGACGGAACCTATGCTGACAAGGGATTCGTCACGGATAAGCTTCGGCAGTTGATCGAGAACGGCACGCGCATTGACCTGGTGCTGGCGATCGGGCCCGTCCCCATGATGAGGGCGGTGGCGGAGATGACGCGGAAAGAGCACATCCGCACCATCGTCAGCCTGAACCCGATCATGATCGACGGCACCGGTATGTGCGGCGGTTGCCGGGTGCTGATCGACGGAAAGAGTGAGTTCGCCTGCGTGGACGGCCCCGAGTTCGACGCGCACCGCGTGGACTTCGCCGTGCTGGTGCAGCGCAATTCGATGTACCGGGCGGCGGAGCAGAAATCGATGGAAGAATTCCAGCACGATCCCGAAAAGCAGCTCGAAGTCGTTCATGCCGGACAGACTGGCGCATGCGCGGGAGAAGGAGACGGCCGGTGACACAACCCCCCAAGCAGCCCTCGTTGAATCCTGTGCCTTTGAAAGAGCGGATGAAGGTGCCCCGGCAGCACATGCTGGAGCAGCCTCCGCTGGCGCGTGCCACCAATTTCACGGAAGTGAACCTGGGCTATTCCGAGGAACTGGCGATGCGGGAAGCGCAGCGCTGCCTGGAGTGTGCCAAGCCAGTATGCACGACGGACTGTCCGGTGGGCGTCAAAGTGAAAGAGTTCGTGCAGTTGATCGTGGCTGGCGACTTCCTGGGCGCGGCCGCCAAGATCCGTGAAGATAACGTGCTGCCGGCCATCACCGGCCGCGTGTGCCCGCAAGAGGACCACTGCGAAGGCGGCTGTTTGATGGGCAAGAAGGTTGAGCCGCTGGGGATTGGCTACCTGGAACGCTTCGTGGCCGATTATGAACAGCGCCATCTGGATATCAGCAACCTGCCCAAGGCACCGCCGACAGGAAAGAAAGTCGCCATCGTGGGCAGCGGCCCATCCGGCCTCACGGCCGCCGGGGACCTGGTGCAGAAGGGACACGAGGTGCACGTTTTCGAGGCATTGCACGAAATCGGCGGCGTGCTCGTGTATGGCATTCCAGAATTCCGACTGCCGAAAGGGATCATCCGTCAGCAAGTCGATTACATGCGCGCGATGGGCGTGGAGTTTGAGACCGACGTAGTTGTGGGACGCACGGTCACCATCGACGAACTGATGGAAGAGGAAGGCTACGACGCCGTGTTTATCGGCACCGGCGCGGGGCTCCCGCAGTTCATGGGCATTCCCGGCGAACATCTTAATGGCGTCTATTCGGCGAACGAATTCTTGACGCGCATCAACCTGATGCATGCCTACGAGTTCCCCAGGTACGACGAGCCCATGCTGGATTTCCGCGGCAAGAATGTGGCCGTGATCGGTGGCGGGAACACAGCGCTGGATGCCATCCGGTCGGCGTTGCGGCTCGGTGCGGGCAAGGCATTCACTCTCTACCGCCGTAGCGAGGCAGAGATGCCAGCGCGCATCGAGGAGGTGAACCACGCCAAGCAGGAAGGCATCGAATTCCAGGTGCTTGCCGCCCCGCTCGAGTTCCTCGACGACGGCAAGGGCTGGCTAGCCGGTGCACGCTGCCAGAAGATGGCCCTGGGCGAACCGGATGCTTCTGGGAGACGGCGCCCGGTTCCGATTGAAGGCTCCGAATACGAAATTCCTCTTGCCGTGGCGGTCATCGCGATCGGGACGAGCGCCAATCCGATTGTCCAAAGCACCACGCCTGGCCTCGCCACCAACAAGAGGGGTTACATCCAGGCCGACGAGACCACGCAGAAAACGTCGCGCGAAGGCGTTTTCGCCGGCGGTGACATCGTCACTGGAAGTGCGACGGTGATTCTGGCCATGGGCGCTGGAAGGCGCGCTGCAAAATCGATCCACGAGTATTTGACCACCGCAGGTGAATGGTAATTGATAGGTCGTAAGAGATTGAGCCGTAAGAGTTTGGCCATAAGAATTGATGTGACGAGCCTCACTGTGGCTAGTGCTTCGGGTCACCGCCCCACTGTCGGGAGGGGCTTCTAATCAAAACTGAGGGGGTGCGCCATGGAGAGAGTGTTCGCGCTCCGAGTAAGTCCGCTGTGAACGGGGGCTATCGAATGGCGCGGACGGGGGTAAGAAAGATGTACTGGGAACTGGATTACAAGAACAAGTTGCGAACGCCAGACGAGGCGCTGCGCTGTGTGGAGTCGGGAATGCGTGTCTACATTCAGCCGGGTTGCGCCGAACCTGAGACCCTGGTAGAGGCGCTGATGCGCCGGGGTCCCTTTGTGGAGGACGTGGAAGTCGTCCACATGTTGACCATGGGGGCCGCCCCTTATGTGGCGCCAGAGATGGCACGGCATTTCCGGCACAACGCAATGTTTATCGGCGCCAATGTGCGCGAGGCCATCAACGAGGGCCGGGCCGACTACACGCCCATTTACCTGAGTGAGATTGAAGGACTATTCGAGAGCGGCGCCATGCCGATTGATGTCGCCCTGCTGCAACTCTCTCCTCCCGATTCCCACGGCTTCTGCAGCTTCGGTGTGGGGGTGGATACGTCGCTCACCGCTGCCAAATGCGCCCGCTACGTGGTGGCGCAGATCAACGATGAAGTGCCGCGCACTTACGGAGACAGTTTTATCCATGCGACTGAACTTGACGCCATTGTGGATTCTTCGCGGCCACTGTGCGAAATGAAACAACCGGAAATCACTGATATGCACAAGGCCATCGCCCGTAACGTCGCAAGTTTGATTGAGGACGGGGCCGTACTGCAGACCGGCATCGGCGGAATCCCCAGTGCTGTGCTGCCGTTTCTCATGGATCGCAAGGATCTCGCGGTTCACAGCGAACTGGTGTCCGACGGCGTGATTCCTCTGATCGAAGCTGGCGTGATCACGGGTGCGCGCAAGAACTTTAAGCCGCGGAAGATTATCTTGGGATTTGCTCTGGGCACGAAACAGTTGTTTAATTTCGTGGACAACAATCCGATCTTCGAGTTCCACCCCACGTCGTACTCCAACGATCCCGGACTAATTGCCCGTAACGACAACATGGTGGCGATCAACTCGGCGTTGCAGGTCGATCTCACCGGTCAGGTGTGCTCCGATTCAATCGGAAGCCATTTCTATAGCGGCATTGGCGGACAAGTGGACTTCTTACGCGGGGCTTCGCGCTCCAAGGGTGGTAGGCCGATCATCGCGATTCCGTCCACCGCAAAAGATGGCGCAATCTCGCGAATCGTGCCTATGCTGAGCCCCGGCGCGGGAGTAGTTACTTCGCGCGGGCTGATCCGTTACGTGGTGACCGAATACGGGGTTGCGTATCTGCACGGCAAGACCATCCGCGAGCGGGCGCAGGCGCTGATCAACATTGCACATCCCAAGTTTCGCGAAGAGCTTTATCAATTTTGCGAGAAAACCAAGTGGCTGCAGCGGCCTTCAGTTGCGGAGCCAGCGGCGACGAGGTAGACGACAACGAGGTGAACTTAGTTAGGAACGACAGCGAGGTTAATCATGGCAGGCCAAGCGCGCGGTAAGGTCACGGTCGATGTCGAGGAATGCAAAGGATGCGGATTGTGCGTGGAGTCCTGTCCCCCTAAATGCCTGGAGTTGGGGACGGAGTTGAATGCCTACGGCGCCCATCCAGCCCACTACACCGGGCATGACTGCACGGGTTGTGGAATCTGCTTCTATTGTTGCCCGGAACCAGGCGCGATTACGGTCTACCGCATCAAGGCGAAAGCAAAATTGGTGCCGGTGCAGGGAGGCGAATATGCGGCAGCTCTGTAAAGGAAACGTGGCGGTAGTAAAGGGCGCGATCCTCGCCGGATGCCGCGCCTATTACGGATATCCGATTACGCCAGCCAGCGAAATCGCCGAGGCCGCCTCGCTCTACTTCCCGCAAGTGGGCGGAACTTTTATACAAGCGGAGAGCGAAGTCGCCGCCATCAACATGGTGTATGGCGCAGCAGCGGCAGGGGTCCGGGTCATGAGCGGCTCCTCCGGCCCCGGCCTCAGCCTGATGCAGGAAGGTATGTCCTATCTGGCCGGCTCCGAACTTCCCTGCGTGATCGTGGATGTAATGCGCGGCGGGCCTGGGCTCGGCAACATCGCGCCCGAACAAAGCGACTATTTCGCTATGGTGAAAGGCGGCGGGCATGGTAACTACCGCAATATCGTGCTCGCTCCCGCATCAGTGCAAGAGATGGCCGATCTCACCATGCTGGCATTCGAACTGGCGGACAAATACCGCAATCCGGCAGTCGTGCTGACCGACGGCTTCGTTGGGCAGATGATGGAACCGCTTGAACTCGAGGTTCCTGAGAAAGATCGCGAGATTCAGTTGCCCGAGAAACCGTGGGCGGTAAAGGGAACGCCAGAAACACGCGCCAACGTCATCAGCTCGATTTATCTCGAAACCGATGTACTGGAAGAACACCAGCGCAGAATGGAAGCCAAGTACATCCGCGCCCAAGAAGCCGAGCCGCGCTGCGAACTCTGCCACACCGAAGACGCCGACGTGCTGCTGGTGGGATACGGCATCGTGTCGCGAGTGTTGCTTTCCACGATCGAAGCGCTGCGCAAGGAAGGCGCCAAAGCAGGCCTGTTCCGCCCCATCACCCTATGGCCCTATCCCTCGAAAGCGCTGGTAGCGGCCGCATCCAAGGTGCAAAAGGTCTTGGTCATTGAATTGAGCAACGGACAAATGGTGGAAGATGTGCGCCTGACGCTGAACGGCAAGGTGCCGGTGGAGTTCTACGGCCGGGTAGGTGGCAACGTACCCTCGGTCCAAGAGTTGCAACAACAAGTGTTGACACGCATGGCTGTGGCGGTCTGAGGCCAGTTCCGGCGAGGACCTGGCTGGAAAGGACGACGAAGATGGCAAACGAGAGCGCGATCAGCTTAGCGGAGCCGAAGGTTGAGTCGGAAGTTAAGCCCGAGACTAAGTCCGAGCCTGGCCCCGGAGTCAGCCGCGAGGCAAACAACAACGGATACGAGTTAGTCCACTCCAAGTCGCCGCTGTTCTACGACCTTTACGAGCGCAAGTCAGAGCTGAAGCACCAGACCCACTACTGTCCCGGCTGCGGACACGGAGTGGCTCACAAGCTGATCGCCGAAGCGTTGCAGGACTTGGGACTGCAGGACAGAACCATCTTCGTGAGTCCCGTAGGTTGCTCGGTATTTGCCTACTACTATTTTGATGTAGGCAACGTGCAGGTCGCTCACGGCCGCGCGCCGGCTGCGGCCACGGCCATCAAACGATCCGGCTCGGACAAAATTGTTATCTCCTATCAGGGAGATGGAGATCTGGCTGCAATCGGCACCGCCGAGATCGTGCATGCCGCCAACCGCGGGGAAAAGATCACTGTCTTCTTCGTGAACAACGCAATCTACGGCATGACCGGCGGACAGATGGCGCCCACCACCATGGTCGGGCAGAAGAGCACAACTTCTCCCTGGGGCCGGCGGCCGTCGAATGAAGGCTTCCCTCTCCACATGGCGGAACTTCTTGCCACGCTCGAAGCGCCAGCCTACATCGAACGCGTCGCGCTCTCGGACAACAAGAACATCATGAAAGCGCGGCGGGCGATCCGCAAGGCACTCGAGATCCAGCGCGATCGCGTGGGCTTCTCGTTTGTCGAAATCCTGTCGCCCTGTCCGACAATTTGGGGCAAAGACCCGATTGAAGCGCGGCGCTGGGTTCTAGAAAAGATGACGCCAACCTTCCCGCTGAATGTTTTCCGCGACCGCCGGCCTGAAATGCCCGTATGCAATGAGCCGCCGCAACGCCCGGTGGCCGAAGTGCTGGAAATCACTCCGCTTGAGATCACACCGGAAGCGGCAGCGCACGATGCTTCCACTGCGAAACATGCCCATCGCTTCCGAGACGTTAAGATCAAAATCGCAGGCTTCGGAGGACAGGGCGTGCTGCTGTTGGGGCAACTCCTGATCGAAATGGGCATGCGCGAAGGGCTGGAAGTGAGCTGGCTGCCCTCGTATGGTCCGGAGATGCGTTCAGGCAGCGCGCATTGCCATGTGTGCTTGTCGAAAGAGCGGATCGGATCTCCACTGATCTCGCACTCGGATGTGCTCGTGGCCATGAACGAGTACTCGCTGCGAAAATTTGCCCACGAGGTCGTGAGCGGCGGAATCGTTCTTTACAATGGGGAAAGCCTCCCTGCCGACTTTTATGCGCCGGAAGTGCAAGTGGTTTGCATTCCGGCGGCGGAGATCGCCGACAAGCTCGGTTCGACGAAGGCAACCAACATAGTAATGATGGGAGCGCTGCTGGAAGAGACCGAGTGTCTCGCTCCCGGAACGGCATTGAGCGTGCTCGAAGACAAGGTGAAAAAACTCGATCTGCTGGAACTTGACCGCAAAGCGCTCACCGCCGGCCGCCTGTTTATCGATGAACAGGCGCACGTTGGCGCGGTCAGCCAACCGGACGGCTTCGCTTAGGGATCTATGAACGCCCATCCCGAGCATCGGATGACCGGCAACTCTCATCAAACATTAAGATGTAAAGGGGACTTGCAATGTCGACTGCCTGGACCGCTCGTTACGCGCTGCGCACCAAAAGCATCACCAGTTCTCAAATTCGCGAGTTGTTGAAGTTCACCCAAAGACCCGGCATGATCTCCTTTGGCGGCGGCCTGCCCGCCCCCGATGTCTTCCCCGTCCAGCGCTTTGAGGAAGCCTGCCACAAAGTCCTTACGCAGCAGGCCGCATCAGCCTTGCAGTACGGCGAGACCGAAGGTTACAGGCCCCTGCGCGAACTGATTGCGAACAACATAGCGCGCTACGGCATCAAGGCGAAGGTGGAGAACGTCCTGATCACTTCCGGCTCGCAGCAGGCGCTCGACCTGATCGGCAAGCTGTTTATCAATGCCGGAGACCGCGTGCTGGTGGAGGCGCCGACTTATCTCGGCGCCCTGCAGGCGTTCAACGTTTATGGCGCGGAATATGTGTCGGTTCCGATCGACGAAAACGGTCTGCGTACCGACCTGCTGGAGAAGCCTCTGCGTTCTGGTCCCAAGTTCATGTATGTACTGCCAAACTTCCAGAACCCGGCTGGAACCACATTGTCCGAGGGACGCCGCCACGAACTGGTGATGCTGTCGGAAAAATATGGCATTCCGATCGTCGAAGATGACCCGTACGGCCAGTTGCGCTATGAAGGTGAGCACCTCACTCCCCTGGTCGTGCTCGACCGCGAGAACCTGCGCCGCGACGACGGCTACTCCATTGGCAACGTCATTTACCTGAGCACATTCTCGAAGACGCTGGCCCCCGGACTTCGACTGGGATGGATCGTCGCCCCACCAGAGATCATCAGCAAGCTGACGCAACTGAAGCAGGGCGCGGATCTGCACACTTCGACCTTCACTCAGTTCGTCGCCTACGAAGTCGCGCGCGACGGATTCCTCGATAAGCACGTCAAGTTGATTCGTCAGATCTATCGCGAACGCCGCGACGTAATGCTCCAGGCTCTGCAAGAGTTCTTCCCGCCCGCTGTAACCTGGACGCATCCTCACGGTGGACTGTTTCTTTGGGTAACTCTTCCCGAAGGGCTGGACATGCAGGCGATTTTCAAGTCGGCGCTCGAGCAGAATGTGGCGTTCGTGCCCGGCGACTCCTTCTATGCGAACGATGGCCGCGAAGGCAGCCGCCACATGCGCTTGAACTTTTCGAACGCCGCACCCGAGCAAATACGAGAGGGCATACGCCGTTTGGCCGCGGCAGTGAAAAGCCATCTGACGGTCACGACGATACGAACAAAGCTGCCGCTCGAGGTCTAGAAGCTATCTCTTAACCCTGCGCTGCCTCTTGCCAGAATTGCGTGTGTGCACTATAGTGGCCCCCGACTTCCACCCTATAACAAAGGAGAGCTTAAGAATGCGCAACTTCGTGCTGGTTGCATTATCTCTAGTTGTCTCAGGTTCGGTAGCGATGGCCCAGAGCAAGATTGACACCAAGTGGCACTGCCCGAAGGCAACGACGGAAAACAAACTCGATGTAGGCGACGTGCCGGATCACGTCTATTGGATTGGGCAAGGCACCTGCGAAGCTAGCTCAAGCAGCGGTGACCTGAAGGAAAAAACCGGTCAGTTTACGGAATTTCACGATCAATGGAAGGCGTCCTACAATTTCCACGGCTACTACAACGCGACCATGGACGACGGCGATAAGGTTCACTACACGTACGAAGGTTCCGGTTCCACGGACATCACGAAACCTGCCGCCAATAAATGGAAGATCGTGAGCGGCACTGGGAAGCACAAGGGCATCAAGGGTTCCGGGACCTGCTCCGGAAAACTCAACCCAGATGGTTCTGGTGACTGGGAGTGCACCGGCACGTATTCGATGGGCATGGCCAAAATGGACAAGATGGACAAGATGAGCAAGTAGGCCGGAGGGGTAAGTTAAACCGAGGGCTGCCTGGTATGCCCGGAGCGCCTCAGCTGGAAAGTGATGCGCGCCATATTCTCAGGGGGTAGTCTCTAGACCGCCCCCTCCCAAGTCCTTCCCAAGAAACGCCCTACTCCAGCACGAAAATATTCTTCGCCGCGCACATCTCCTTCAGCACCTTCGGCCACACCGTAACGCTGACTTCCCCAAGATGCGCTTTGCGGAGCAGCAGCATCAGCGTCCGCGACTGCCCGATTCCGCCGCCAATGGAGAGCGGAATCTGGTTGTTCAGGATCGCCCGGTAATACGGCAATCGCATAAAGTCCAACTGCTTCGACATCGTAAGTTGCTGTTTCAGGGTCTCGGCAGTGACCCGGATGCCCATCGATGTCAACTCATGGCGCCGCTTGGTAACCGAGTTCCAAACCAGGATGTCGCCATTCAGCCCATGCGTGTCTTTGCCGGTCTGATCGTGGGTGTCGGTCACCCAGTCGTCGTAATCGGCGGCGCGCATCTCGTGCGGATAGCCGTCCTTCAACGGCCACCCAATCCCAACAATAAACACCGCAGGGTACTTTTGCAGCACCGCGGTCTCGCGCTGTTTGCGCGGCAGGTCGGGATACATGTCGAGAATTTCCTCGGCGTGCAAAAATTTCAACTCCTCCGGCAGATCGGGACAGCGCGAGTCTTTCAATTGTGGAAACAGGGACTGCGCAAACTTTTCTGCGCCGACGATTACCTTCCAGATCTTGCTGACAACTGCCTTGAGGAACTCCAGGTTGCGTTGCTCAGCCGTGATGACGCGCTCCCAATCCCACTGATCGACGTAAGCAGAATGATCGTGATCCAGGAAATAGTCCTTGCGAACGGCGCGCATGTCGGTGCAGATGCCCTCACCCACTTTGCAATCGAATTGCCTGAGCGCGACGCGTTTCCACTTGGTCGCGGCTTGCACCACCTGCACGTCGATGGGATGCTGGTCGCGATCATTCGAGATATGGAACTGAACCGGCGTGCGCGACCCGTCGCGATCCAGCATGTCGTTGACGCCGCTCTCCACGTCCACGATGAGCGGCACTTCGACCATCATCAGATTGAGTTCTTTGCATAGGTTGTCCGCGATATGGCGTTTCACCTGGAAGATGGCTTGTTGCGTCTCTTTCGGGGTCAATAACGAGCGGTAACCCCGCGGCAGAATTTTCTCCAACTCTTTGTAATCGCCGATTCCCGGTCCGGCCAGGTCGGCTTTCTTGTCCTTATCCAGCACAAGCGTGCTCATGCGATTTCTCCTTTGCAGACGGGTTCCGGGTCAACGACGCGCGTCGCCACCCCGTCTATCGAAGTTTTGGATTAAGAGAGGGGACAGCGGCAGAGGTCACAAGGCGTGCCGCGTCACTTTTGGCTACACGTGCGCGCTTCGAATTCTCCAAGACTACCGCGGCTGTCAGCAGAACCCCAATAAGGCCAAATACCAACAATGCGAGCAGAGCCATCAACAGTATCGGCATACTTATACCTCACTGCTACCATGGAGTCTCTCTCCTGATGGCGTGCGACGCTGTGACCGCAGTCACCTGTTGACGTGACCCAGAGCTGATCAATCAAGCCAGTTATTTTGAGCACGTTACCGCTCGTCCAGAGTCACAGTTCAGGGTGACTTGGATCACTGCGCCTATTCCCCCCAGCGTTGAAACTCTCAACTAGGCAGCCATTGAGCTGCTGAGTTCTGTTACATCCAGTTCTTGGAGGGTTGTATCGGTGGTTACTTTCGCAACACACACACCACTGCGAGAAGAACCGCTAATTTCATCGGGTTGCAAAATTCCACAAGGAGAAGAAACGAGATCATGAAGACGACAAAGCTGGTAATGCTGGTAATGACAATCGCGGTGACCCTATTCATCCTGATTCCCAATCTGTCATGGGCTGAGGACGGAGCCGCTCTCTACAAAGCGAAATGTGCAATGTGCCACGGACCGGATGCGGCGGGCAAACCTGCAGCCAAGATTCCGAGCCTGATTTCAGATGAAGCCAAGAAGAAGTCCGACGCTGACCTGACCAAGGCCGTGGCGGAGACGGCGAAGCACCCGGCTCCGGTAAAGGGTCTGGCCGCTGACGACGTAAAAGCGGTCGTGACCTACGTTCGTAGCTTGCAGAAGTAGTGATTGGGTGTAGTTGTTGGCTGTTCCTCTTTACGCGCCGCCGTCGCGACAAAACTGTCGGGCGGCGATTGAAGAGGGCATGAGGGAGTATGAAAGCGGTCCGGCTCAATTCGGCGGACGGAACGGAATCCTGGCCGATCCGGAGCCAGCCGGAAAGCTTCTTCCCCGTTTTCCTTTCCCGAGGAAACAGCCCGCCTGGGTCCGGGAGCACCTGTCTCCGGACCCGGTTCTTCCTTTGCACTCGGCCCGGCAAGGGTGTCGTGCATAGTTCCCAAGATCGTTCCCAAGTCTGTTCCGTCCCAGCATACGTTTGTGCCTCGAACTTCATTCCACTGGAGCGGAAGTTCTGCCTGGGAACAACGAGGAGCAATTCCCATGAGTAAGGCCCTGCTGTATGACGCAACGAAGTGCATCGGTTGCAAGCAGTGTGAAGTTGGCTGCGCGCAAAAGAACAATCTGCGGTACAACGACACCGTAGCCGCCGAGTCGGTGCAATCGGAGCATAAATACACAGTCGTTCTGACCAAGGACGACAAATTCATGCGCCGACTGTGCATGAACTGTGATCATCCCGCTTGCGCGTCGGTCTGTCCCGTTGGCGCCATGCATAAGACCAAGGAGGGTCCGGTCGCATACGACGTTTGGAAGTGCATCGGCTGCCGGTATTGCATGGCGGCCTGCGCCTTCAGTCAGCCCAAGTACGAATGGCAATCGCTGAATCCGCGCGTGCGCAAATGCATCATGTGCCCGGACCGCGTTGTTGCCGGCAAGCAGACGGCGTGTGCCGAGATTTGTCCGACGGGCGCCACCAAGTTCGGGGAGCGCGATGACCTCATTAAAGAAGCGCGGGACCGCATCCGGCAGAATCCGTCCACATACCTGCCTCGTATTTACGGCCTTAACGAAGTTGGTGGCACCTCGGTGCTTATCCTCTCCAGCGTAAACGTTGAAGAATACGGCTATCCTGCGTCCACCAAAATCGGCAATACCCCAATACCCGAATACACCGGTCGAGTGATGGAGAGAATTCCAGACTTTATCCCGGTGTGGACGCTGGTATTGGGAGGCATTTATTGGGTTTCGCATCGCCGCGAAGAAGTAGCTGCTGCTGAAGCGCAAGAGAAAGAGAAGAACGGGAGTGCGCGATGAAGTTCAAACTCACTTTTTGGAGAGCGGTATTCATTGTGATCATGGGCCTGGGCCTGTACTCCACATTCATTCGCTTTTTCTACGGCTTGGGCAAAGCTACAAACATGAGTGACCAGTTTCCCTGGGGACTCTGGATCGGCTTCGACCTCCTGTGCGGGGTCATGCTGGCGGCGGGCGGTTTCTGTATCGTTGGCGCGGTTTACCTGTTCAATGTCGAGCGACTGCACAGTGTTGTGCGTCCTGCGGTGCTGACGGCGTTTCTGGGCTATGTGCTCTTCATCGTTGGATTGCTGTTCGACCTGGGCCGCCCCTGGTACATCTGGCATCAGCTCATCTACATGAACCCGCACTCGGTCATGTTTGAGGTCGGCATATGCGTGATGTCCTACACCACTGTGCTCTTCTTCGAATTCCTTCCCAACGTGTTCGAGCGCTTCAATTTAAAGACTCCCATCATATGGATTAAGAAGATCTACCCAGTGTTGATCATCCTGGGCATCCTGCTCTCCACCCTGCACCAGAGTTCGCTCGGATCACTCTATCTGATTATGCCCAGCAAGCTGCATCCGTTCTGGTACACGCCGGCGCTGCCGTTCCTTTTCTTTGGTTCAGCGATCGCGGTTGGTTTGGCCATGACCATCTTCGAGTCCACGCAGAGCGCGAAAGCTTTCGGCCGTCACCTTGAACTCCCGGTTCTGGTCGAGCTTGGCGGTGCCTTGCTGGTTGCTCTCTGGGTCAATGCCCTGCTGCGGTTCGAGGACTACTTCCATCGCGGCTTGCTAGGACAGATCATTAAACCCAGCTACGAAGCGTATTTCCTGTGGCTCGAACTAGCGCTGGCCTTCGTGATCCCCATCACGCTGCTCAGCTTCAAGAAGGTCAGGCTCTCGCCCGGCGGCTTGTATCTGGCTTCCGTCAGCACTGTGCTCGGATTCATCACCAACCGCCTCAATATTGCTCTCATCGGCTTTGAGACTTACGTCGGTCATCACTACATTCCGAAATGGACCGAGTTCTCCGTGACCCTCATGATTATCGCGATGGGCTTCGCCCTGTTCGGATTGGCAGTGAAGTACCTGCCTATCTTTCCCGACGTACGAGTTCCAGTCAAAGAGCGTCTCCGAACCGACACCGGGCGCGTGGTTGCTACACCGGTATTAGGCCATGCAGGAGACTGAGCCAATTCGCGGCGAGTTGGGATGGAAGCGACTGACTCACAGTATCAGTGCGAAGCTGATCGGTTCCCTGCTGGCGGTCATGGTTGTCATCTTCGCTCTCCTCGGATACCTGAACATCCGATTGCATCGCCAGCATCTGGAAGCAGCCACGCTGGCCAGCGCCGAGCGAGTCAGCGATGTAATCAAGCACAGCACCACGTACTACATGCTGCGCAACGATCGCGAGGGACTCTACCACGCAATCCAAACCATGACGGACGAGCCCGGCATGGTCAAGGTGCGCATCTTTGACCAGGAGGGGCGGATCAGCTACTCCACTGATCCAGCCGAAGTCAGCCACGTCCTCGACAAGTCGGCAGAGGCCTGCTACGGCTGCCACAACCAATCACAGCCGCTGGCGCGCCTCAACCGCCCCGACCGCTTTCGCATTTATCACAATGCCGGGCAGCGTGTGCTGGGAATTATCACTCCCATCGAAAATCAACCCAGTTGCTCCAACGCCGAGTGCCACGCGCATCCTGCCGGCCAGCAAGTTCTGGGCGTGCTGGACACAAATCTCTCGCTAGCCAATGCCGACGCGCAACTTAAGGTCAGCAGCGCCCGCATGCTGTATTACACGACAGGAGCCATGCTGATTGTGGCGATAATGAGCTGGTTATTCGTGTGGCGAGTCGTCGCCAAACCCATCCAGGCACTCAAGAGTGGCACGGAACGGCTTTCCCAGGGAGAGCTCGGGTATCAGATCGAGGTGCAATCGCAAGATGAAGTCGGTGACTTGGCCAACTCTTTCAACAGCATGAGCCTGCAATTGCGCGTGGCGAACGAGGAAATCGTTACCTGGGCAAAGACACTCGAAGATCGCGTCGAGCAGAAGACCAAAGAACTCCAGCGCGCCCACGATCATGTGCTGCACGTGGAAAAAATGGCGTCCCTCGGAAAGATGGCGGCCGTGGTCGCACACGAGGTAAACAACCCGCTCTCCGGCATTCTTACCTATGCCAAACTGCTGCGCAAATGGGTAGGGACTGGCCAGACCCAGGGTGAAAAACGCGACGAAGCCATGCAATGTCTGGAACTGATCGCGGCGGAAAGCCGGCGCTGCGGCGACCTGATCAAGAACCTGCTGACTCTTTCACGAACCGCGCCCATGAACGTGCAATCCACCGACTTGAATGCGGTGGTTGACCGTTCCCTGCTGCTGGTACGGCATCAACTTGAGCTGGGTGGAGTCGAGCTGCAACTGAATCTCGCGCCAGATCTGCCAATAGTGCATTGCGATCCTGCGCAAATTGAACAAGTCCTCCTGGCGTTAATCATAAATGCCATCGATGCCATGCCTCGAGGTGGAACGCTGTGGATCGAGACTCGGCTAAGTAGCGATAAAACGGAAATCAGGATTGAGGTTCGCGACGACGGCGCGGGCATCGCTCCCGACGTGTTACCGCGTATCTTCGAGCCTTTTCTGACGACGAAAGAAAGTGGCCGCGGAGTCGGGCTGGGTTTGGCGATCAGTCGCGGCATCGTGGAGCGGCATAACGGGCGCATCGAGGTCGAATCAGAGTTGGGCCGGGGCACGACTTTCACTGTGATCCTGCCCAATCAAGGCCCGGACGCTTTGTTGGCAACCGTCGGCGATAAGAATGCCGCGATGAAGGTGAGGTAATTGAAATGAGCACACAGGGAAAACTACTGATCGTGGACGACGAATTGAGCGTGCGCGATTCGCTCGGCAAATGGTTCCGCGAAGAAGGCTACGAAGTTACTACGGTAGAAAACGCCAACGACGCACTCACCCAACTGGCGGAACAACGCTGGGATGTGGCGCTGGTCGATATCAAGATGCACGGCACCGACGGAATCGAATTGCAGCGCCGCATGCACGAGATCGATCCCGAACTCATCGTCATCATCATGACCGGTTATGCCTCGGTCGACACCGCGGTCGCAGCGCTGAAGAACGGCGCCTATGACTACGTCACCAAGCCGCTCGACCCGGACGAGATCGCACACCTGGTAAAGAACGCGCTGGCGCACAAACGAACCGCTCAGGAGAACGTGCTCTTGCGCGAGACCGTTGCCGAAGTCGCGCGTCCCGAGGACATGGTCGGCCAGAGTGGTCCGATGCGCAAGGTCTTCGACGCCATTGAAACGGTTGGTCCCACTGACGCCACAGTGTTGATCACGGGCGAAAGCGGCACCGGAAAGGAACTGGTGGCGCGTGCCATTCACCAGGCCAGTCCGCGAAGATTTCATCCGCTGGTTGCCATTCACTGCGGCGCTCTCACCGAGACGCTTCTCGAAAGCGAACTCTTCGGACACGAAAAGGGCGCGTTCACCGGCGCGCAGTTCCGCAAGAAAGGTAAATTCGAAATTGCCGAAGGTGGAACGGTTTTCCTGGACGAGATCGGCGACATCACCCTGAAGACGCAGACTGATTTGCTGCGCGTTCTGCAGGAACGCGAAATCACCCGCGTGGGCGGCAACCAGATCGTCAAAGTGGACTTCCGCTGCGTCGCTGCCACCAATAAGAACCTGGAGAAACTGATCGAGGAGGGTAAGTTCCGTCCCGACCTTTTCTACCGGCTCAACGTCTTCCGCATCGACCTGCCGCCGCTCCGCGAACGTCCGGACGACATTCCCGTGCTCGTGAACCACTTCGTGCAAAAATTCTCGCTGGCCATGAACAAACGCATCAACCGGGTTTCACCGGCCGCCATGAACCAATTGCAACAGCAGCCTTGGCTAGGCAACGTTCGTGAACTGGAGAACGCGGTGGAGCGCGCCATGGTCGTGGGCCGCGAGCCGGAGCTGCAAGAACAGGACTTCATCTTCAAGCCGCAAAACGTCTCCAACGGCGCGGGCAAGAAGCTGGAGGAAATGGAGCGCGCCCACATCCTGCGCGTGGTGGAGGAATGTGGAGGCAATCAGAGCCATGCCGCCGAGATACTCGACATCGATCGGGTCACTCTTTATCACAAGCTGAAGAAGTACGGCTGGTCGCGCACTCCGGTGGAAACGCACTAGCCCGGATCCTGCCCCATGAAGCTGCTGCACCTCTTGCCGATCGGGAATATAGATGACGGGCTGCTGAAGAATCTGCGTCCCGCCCTCGAAGAAACTTTTCTCGTCCCTTGCAAAGTGCTTCCTGTCCGGCTGGATCCGCAGTTCGCCTTCCACGGAGAGCGGCAGCAATACCACTCGTCCGAAATTCTGCAGCGCATGCAGAGTTTTCTTACCGCGGACTCCTGGCGAATCCTGGGCGTTGTCGCCGTGGATCTCTACATCCCGATTCTCACCTTTGTTTTTGGAGAAGCGCAGATGGGTGGCCCCTGCGCCGTGGTCTCAGCCCACCGGCTGCGTCAGGAACTCTACGGCCTTCCGCCCGACCCAGAACTATTTCGCCAGCGCGTGCTCAAGGAAGCGGTCCATGAACTCGGCCACACACTAAACCTGACACACTGCGAAGACTACACCTGCGCCATGGCCCCTTCCCACGCCGTGGAGTGGATCGACCTCAAGGAAAAAACGCTGTGCACCGCCTGCCGAGCCGCGGTGATGCCCTCGAAGTCGGTCCCGTCCGGACGATTCTTCTGAGCGCGGGGCCAGCCATCCTGCCGCAGCCGCCCATAAGAATGTCATCCTGAGCGGAGTGGCCGCTTCGCGAAGCGAAGCAGCCACGCAGTCGAAGAGCCTGCCCGAGCGAAGCCGAAGGGACCCCTACCCTTCCGACACTGTCGCTGGAGTATCAAGGCGTTCTCCCCGCCGGGTGCCCCATCCTAACGTCGTGCCTTTCGACGTTAGGGTGGGATTCCACTGCCGCGTAAAGCTCGGGCTTTTCCTGGGGAAGTGACACTTCCCACTCATTCACCCTAACCAGACCTACCCGCCCAGGAAATAGGCGCGGGAGTTCCTCCCAGCGCCAGAGTTCCAAGGGCCGCCGCGTAAAGCTCCGGATTTTCCCGTTCCCCCCGAGACCTCGAACCGCCGACGGAATACAATGATGAGTTCTGTAACAATTACAGTGTAGTAAGTACCCGCTTGTATCTGTTTAGCCACACTCGACCCCCAGCATTTTCAATGACTTGCAACCCGCGAAACGCGATCTGATGGCGCGCGTATTTCTTACCGGGTTATTGTACGTACTTATATGTACGTATAATTATATCTGCACAAAGTGTTCCACGTGGAACATTGTGCGTACACCTGACCTGTAATCTTCACGGCCGTGTACCCCAAACGCCACCGGCCGCCCGGAAGTCCGGGCGGCCGGTGTTTCTGCGGTCCTCTTTTCAACGAGAGGCTGGTTCGCCTCCGAGGCCGCGAGAGCGACTTATGACAGGAAGAACTCTTTCGCCAGCGGCAGCCACTCCTGGTCGGGAATCTGGGTGGAGAGATCGTTTACGGCTACTCCACCGTCCTGTGCCAGCGCTCCCGCGAACGCCATCGGCATGCGGCGCTGCAGGCGGCTTGCCGACTCTTCCGTCCACCAGCGGGCGAGCGCTCCACCCAGCAGGTTGCGGAAGCTGGTCTTAGCGTCGGGCGCTTGCACCGTCACCAGCCAGCCTTCTCCGTAGGGATCGCGGAGGGCAAGTTTGGGATCCGTCATGAGCGCCTGGTTGATGTCAGACACGGTACCCTCGATGGGCGAAACCATGTCGACTTCGCAGTCGTCGCGATACAGTGTGCACATCTTCTGGCCTTGGCGAACCCACTGGCCGCGCTGCGGCAGCTTGATGCTCTCCACCTTGCCGGTCAGCTTGGAGGCGAAGTCATCCATGCCGACGCGTACCAGGTTGGGGCTCTCGCTCAATGCCCAGGTGTGTCCAGGGTGGTAGCGCAGATTCTCCGGGACGGCGAAGCCGCCGACCAAGGCTGGCTGCAAACGGGGCAGAGCATCGTGCTTCGCTGGAGCGACCTGCAGTGCCGGTTGCACAATGGCGTGGCGGCTGCGCAGGTAGTCAATCAGCAGGAAACTTGAGAAGAAGAAGAGAACCAGTAGGACTGTCATAAGTCACCTCGTCGGAGGGCCGTCTTGCGAGCCACTCAGCACTTTTCTAAAGGCAATCGCCATGCCAAGCTGAGGCGACTTGCAAGAAAGCCTGCTGCGGGCGGTGATCTCCTTTGAAATGAAACGGATAGATGAGAGACCGTTTCGCGGTGCGGGCGCTGGCGATGAAATCAGCAACAACGAATTGTTGGGAATCGCAACAGGTCAAAGCGCTTGTTTTCAGCGTTTGGAGGCGGACGACGCGAACGATGGCTTGAAATCAGCGACTTGCGCGCAGGCAAAGCGCTGATGAATCTCGCAACAGCGAAAGTTGAAGAATGCAACGGTGGAGACCTTACTCCGGCGAGTACTGCGGCTGCAGTTCGGCATCGGCAGGGCTGGGGGCGGCGGTTAACGCCAGGGCGCCGTACTCCAGTCCTCTTTCAACGGCCTTCAGGTTCAGTTCCCGGAAGTTTGGTGGAACAGAATCGGCTACTGCTTTGCGTACGGCGTCGGGGTCCAGCAGGTGGGTAACGGCGGTGAAGAATCCCACCATCACCGAATTCAGCACCATGCGCTTGCCGAGTTCTTCGGCGATGCGAGTGGCTGGAATGCTGTAGACCTTGACTTTCTTGCTGAAATCGGAAACGCGCACCAGATCCTGCTCGACGATCAGGATGCCGCCGTCTTTCAACTCAGGGGCGAAGCGCACGTATGCTTCTTGTGACAAGACGACCATGATGTCGGGATGAGTGACGTAGGGGTACAACACCGGCGAATCGGAAACGATAAGTTGCGCACTGCAGGCGCCGCCCCGAGCTTCCGGGCCGAAGTTCTGCGTCATGGTGGCAAAAGCGCCTTGATAAATGGAAGCTGCCTTGCCCAGCACGATGGCCGAGAGGATCACTCCCTGGCCGCCAAAACCCGAGATACGAATTTCCGTTAGCTGCATACCATCTCCGCTTGTTCTACGAAGCGCTCGCCGAGCGATTCTTGGAATTGACCTCGCATCATAGTTTGGTAGTCGGGGCGCTCGCGGTCCACGAATTTGCCCACGATGATCTCCCCGGTCATGGTCATGCCGACTTCGCCGGTCGGCGCACCGTGGCGGACTTTGCTCTTCTCTTTGTAGTACTTCATGGCATCGAGACCATCGCCCAGCTTGTTACGGCGCTGATAGAGAGTCGGACAGGGTGAGATCACTTCTATAAAGGAGAAGCCTTTCTTCTGGAATGCCTCGTTGATGGAGCGCGTCAGCTGCCGAACATGGAACGTGGTCCAGCGCGCGACGTATACCGCGCCCGCGGCGTCGACCAGGTGCGGCAAATTGAACGACGACTCGAACACGCCGTACGGATTCGTGGAAGTCGTCGAATGACTCGGTGTGGTGGGCGCCGTCTGGCCGCCCGTCATGGCGTAGAGCAGATTATTGACGCAGATGACTTTCAGATCGATGTTGCGGCGGGCGGCGTGAATCAGATGATTGCCGCCGATTGCCGACAGATCGCCATCGCCGGAATAGACGACGACGTTCAGCTTCGGATTAGCTAGCTTCAAACCGGTGGCGAACGGAATAGCGCGGCCGTGCGTGGTGTGGAAGGAATCGAGCTTGACATAGCCGGCCACGCGGCCCGTGCAGCCAATGCCGGAGACCAGAGCCAGAGATCCCAAATCGATTTTCGATTCGATGAGGGCGCGGGCAAACGAGTTCACGGTGGTGCCGATGCCGCATCCCGGGCACCAGATGTGAGGTATGCGGTCGCTGCGTAAGAAGGGCTCGACGGGGTTGAGAATATCGTTGTCGAGGATATCGGTATTCAGGTCGTCAGTCATCGACTGGCCTCCACAATTACCTTGAGGATGTCTTCGGGGTTGTGCACTCCGCCGCCTGCATGCGACACGGCGAATGTCTTTGCCTGTCCGGCGGCGGCTCGCTCCACCTCTCGCACCATCTGGCCGAGATTGAGTTCGGGAACGACGAATGCTTTCACGTTGGCTGCGAGTTCGCGGATCTTTTTATCGGGGAACGGCCAGGCGGTGATCAGGCGTAACTTGCCGACGCGCAGCCCCTTTTTACGGGCCGCCTCGATGGCGCGTTGCGCTACTCGAGAAGTGATTCCGTAGGAGACGACCACGACATCGGCGCCCTCGATTTGCTCCTCCTCGCACATGGTGATGCGGTCGGCGGCTTCGAGAATCTTGCTCTGCAAGCGGCGAACCAGCTTGTCCTGTGCGGGCAGAGTCATGTTGGGATAGCCGCGCTCGTCGTGAGTCAAGCCGGTGACGTGAAAGTTGTAACCTTCGCCGGCGTGGGCCATTTCCGGAACCTGGTCGCCGTTGGTTCCATAGGGGAGATAATCTTCGACCGACTTGTGAGTATGTTTGCGCGGTACGACTTCGATCTGGTCAGCGGGAGGAATCACGACCTTCTCACTCATGTGCCCGACGCATTCGTCCATCATGAACATCACGGGCACGCGGTATTCTTCAGCCAGGTTGAAGGCCTTGATGGTGAGGTCGAAACACTCCTGCGGAGAATTGGGGCAGAGAGCGATGATTTCGTAGTCGCCATGCGAGCCCCAACGCGCCTGCATCATGTCGGCTTGTGCGGGGAGGGTGGGCAGGCCTGTGGATGGGCCGCCACGCTGCACGTCGACGAACACGCAGGGCGTTTCAGTCATGGCGGCGTAGCCGATGTGTTCCATCATCAGCGAAAAGCCGGGGCCGGAAGTCACGGTAAATGCTTTGGCTCCGCCCCAGACCGCGCCTTGAAGCGTGATGGAAGCAGCGAGTTCATCTTCCATTTGGATGAACGTTCCGCCGACCATGGGCACACGAGAGGCGAACCGCTCCACCACTTCGGTGGAAGGAGTGATGGGGTATCCGGCGGCGAAGCGGCTGCCGGCGGCCAGCGCGCCTTCGCAGCAAGCATGGTCGCCGTCCATGAAGTGCACGCCAGTGAGGACACCGCGAGGATCAGCTTTCATTTGGCACCTCCCTTAGCGGAGTCGACCTTTTTAGGGGGATCAACCTTGGTGGCACAAATAGCGAAATCGGGGCAGTACATGCCGCACAAGTCACAACCACTGCACTTTTCCGGATGGACGACATGCGGCGGATGGTAACCCTTAGAATTGAAAGCAGATGAGAGCGCAAGTACGTGGGAAGGACAAAACTCCACACAGAAGCCACATGCTTTGCAACGCTCGACGACGATCGAAATACGTCCTTTTGCCATGAGATCTCCACACTCAAGGTGGTAGTAAGCACCACAAAATCTGGAAGCAATTATGCCGGGTGAGGGGTACTGCGGATGTGACAGACATCACCGCTGTACGTGAGGGTGAGCACACCGGTTGCGGAAAAAGTGCGGATGCCGATGCCCAGGCCCGCGGGGCAGCGGGGGATTGCTCCTCGTGAGGCGGCAAACTATCGATTGTGTTTTTGATCACAGCAATCGGGAATCGGCGGACTGAAAATAGAAGGTTTGGTTGATGATTTACACCTGTTTAAGAAGGGGGCTGCCATGTTTGAAGCCGAAGTTGAGATGGAACGACGCTCGTCGTTCTTGCCGCTGCTACTCATGATGTGCCTGTTAGCGGCGATCGTGGGCTTAACAGCCTATGTGCTACTCCAAGTCCGGGCGAAAACGCCGCTCAGTGCGCAGGAGGCGAGCGGATTAGTGACGGCGACGCTGCAGGGACCTGGTCCAGCCATCATCCATTTCCGCACTGGTCTGGTGAAATCCAGTGCCGAGGATAAACCTGAGGATCCCAATTATCGATTATTGGAAAAAGCCGGGATTATCAAATTGGCGAAAGCGTCGCACGGCGCCGTACTGGTCTCGCTCACACCCGCAGGAGAGCGCCTGCTGACGGGTCTGCCGGGTTTCAAGAAAGGGCAAGAAGCGGAAGGCACCTTCCTGTATCAAGCTCCGCTGGCGGAGCGGCAGTTCGTGGGCATCGCCGGCGTAAACATGATCGGAGTTAACAGCGCGACCGTCGATTACAACTGGAAATGGGTGCCCAATCAATTGGGCGATGTGTTTGACGCGGGCGGTCCGCTGGTGAAGAGCTTCAACATGTGGGAACGTCAAACCCTGATCAATAAGTATGAAGTCGACTTCTATAATGGGAGCCCGACGAGATCCACCCTGGCTGTCGTGCGGAGCGACCGGGGATGGAAAATCCCGGGGCAATAGCGGGCGGCAGCGACAATCGTCGATGTCGGTTTCTGAGTGCGCTTAGAGTTGAGAGAAGAGAGCTTCGTTTGAAAGGAGAGAATGCGATGTCAATAAAGAAACTGATTTTGATGTTTATCGCCCTCATCGTTTGCGCTGGTATTGTCGCCGCTCAGGACAAAGCTCAGAACCAATCGGAAAAAACCATAAAGCATGTCCCGATGCAGTCCACGTCGCCCGTATCCGGTAAGGAAATGTATACGGCATACTGCGCCGTTTGCCATGGGACGGACGGCAAGGGCGGAGGCCCTGCAGCCAGCGCGCTAAAGATTCCTCCCACTGACCTTACCGTGCTGAGCAAGAATAACGGTGGAAAGTATCCCGCGCTGAAGGTCACGGCCGCGATCCGCGGCGAATCCGCTCTTCCCGCGCACGGTTCGAAAGAGATGCCGGTGTGGGGATCATTGTTTTGGAATTTGAGTGGTGGACACGAGGGTGAGGTGCAGCAACGCGTGACCAACCTTACTCACTACATCGAGACTCTGCAGGCAAAGTAAGCGGTCTGGTGAGCATCTGTGGGCAGGCTGCAAAGACGGTTGGGGCACAAGCGCTAGCTTGTGCCCCGTTGTTTGTCCAGCCTGCCGGGCGGGGACGCCCGGCATTCCACCATCGACGCGGTATATTCCGCCAGCCGCGGGTTTCAATCTGCCGGCACGACCGCTTCCGTGATTTCCGGCGTCGCCGTGGCTGGCTCGCCCTCGTGCGCGTCCACCACTGCGATGGCAACAACGTTCACGATTTCCTCCACTTCGGCGCCGCGGGCCAGCAAATGCACTGGCCGACTCATCCCCATGAGGATGGGGCCAAGCGTCTCGCAGCCTCCGATTGTCTTCAGCAGCTTGTAACCAATGTTGGCGGAAGCGAGGTCGGGGAAGATCAGCACGTTGGCGCCGCCCTTCAGCGAACTGAACGGATAGGTCTGCTCCAGCATTTCGGGAGAGACCGCGGCATCGGCCATGATTTCTCCGTCTACGATCAAGGTTGGGTCGGCTTTGTGCAGCAGCTCAACTGCCTTCCGGACCTTGTCGCAGGACTGGTGCTTGGCGCTGCCAAAGCTGGAGAAGGAAAGCATGGCAACTCGCGGGACTACGTCAAAGCGCCGCGCCTCTTGAGCGGCACACAAGGCGATTTCCACCAGGTCTTCCGCCGAGGGTTCGACATTGACGCTGGTGTCGGCCAGGAAGTAGAGGCCTCCTTTGCGCGTAACCATGGGATAGCAGCCAGCGACTTTGTGCAGGCCTTCGCGCACGCGGACGATCTGTAGCGCCGGGCGAATCGTCTCGGGAAAGTGCTGGGACACGCCGGCGACTAGAGCATCGGCGTCGCCCATATGCACCATCATGGACGCAAAAATGTTGCGGTCGTCGATAAGCGTGCGCGCCTCGCTGAGCGTAACGCCACGACGCTGGCGCAGGCGGAACAGTTCCTGGATGTAGCTTTCGCGCAGAGGCGATGCGGCTGGATCCACGATCTGCGCCTGCTCCAGGTCTAACCCAAGCTCAGCCGTTTTGGCATGAATGATGGCAGCGTTGCCGACCAGAATGGGCGTAGCGATCTTCTCATCCAGTATCTGGTGACATGCGCGCAGAATTTTCTCGTTCTCTCCTTCGGGAAAGACTACGCACTTCGGTTTTGCCTGGGCCTTCTGAATCATCATGCGCGAGATCGCGTGGGCCTTGCCCAGATGACGTTCGAGCTGTTCGCGATAAAAATCAATGTCGATCGGCTCCTGGGCTACACCGGTTTCCATCGCGGCCTGGGCTACGGCGGTGGACTCCCACACCAGCACGCGTGGATCAAACGGCTTGGGGATGAGGTAGTCGGCACCGAACTTCAGGCGCGCGACCCCGTAGGCGCGGCATACCGAGTCAGGTACATCTTGCTTGGCCAGGTTCGCCAGGGCGCGAGTGGCAGCGAGCTTCATCTCTTCATTGATGGTCGTGGCACGCACGTCCAAAGCGCCGCGGAAGATGAACGGGAAACCTAGAACATTGTTTACCTGGTTGGGATAGTCGGAACGCCCGGTGGCCATGATAACGTCATCGCGACACGCCTTAGCTTCTTCGTAAGTGATTTCGGGATCTGGGTTGGCCATAGCGAAGACGATGGGACGGGCAGCCATCGAACGCACCATGTCAGGCGTAATTGCACCTTTCACGGACAAGCCGAGGAACACGTCCGCGTTCTCCATGACTTCAGCCAGAGTGCGGAATTTAGTATCGATTGCGAAACGTTCCTTGTAGGGATTCATGCCCTGGGTGCGGCCTTTGTAGATGACTCCCTTGGTGTCGCATAGGATGACGTTCTCGCGCTTGACGCCCAAACGAACGTAGTGCTCAGCGCACGCCACGCCAGCGGCTCCTGCGCCGTTCACCACTACTCGAATCTTGCTGATGTCTTTGCCTACAACTTCCAGACCGTTGAGCAACGCCGCTCCAGAGATGATCGCCGTGCCGTGCTGGTCATCGTGAAAGACTGGAATCTTCATCGTCTTTTTCAAAGTCTCTTCGATGTAAAAGCACTCCGGCGCTTTGATGTCCTCCAGGTTGATGGCGCCAAAAGTGGGCTCGAGCAACTGGCAGACTTTGATGACTTCGTCGGGATCGTGAGTATTGAGTTCAATGTCGAAGACATCCACGTTGGCAAAACGTTTAAATAGGACGGCCTTGCCTTCCATGACCGGTTTGCCGGCGAGGGCTCCGATGTCGCCGAGGCCGAGCACTGCGGTGCCATTGGTGACAACTGCCACAAGGTTGCCGCGGGCGGTGTACTTGAAGGCGTCGTGCGGGTTCTTTTGGATCTCTAGGCACGGATCTGCTACTCCAGGGGTATACGCCAGGCTCAGATCGCGTTGGGTACGGCAGGGCTTGGTGGGAGTGACTTCAATCTTTCCGGGGTGGGTGCCGAAATGGTAGTCGAGCGCTTGTTGTTTGGTAACGGGCATATATTCTCCTCCTGATTTCTGGCAGCCAGCATTCCAACAGACTGATGGTCGCGGTTCTCAAGACGCTTAATATTGAACATACAACTATGAATTCTCCGTGCCAATCTGGATGTGATTCCGGTCACCAATTGTGGTGAGTCCTGCCGCGGGTTACTTATCGACCGGTCATCGCTCAAGTCGAGATCTTTGAGAACAACCACGGGAATGGACGCTCCCGGGTACCACAAAGCGGCGAAGCACATTTGAAGGTGCGGGCGATGGACAAACATTGTGATCCACAGCACGGTTGGGGACGCACAACGGCGTGTGAGCAGCATCACATTAGCGTGTGCCTGGCAGCACAGCCAAGGGTTCCTTTCGGACGGAAACTGACCTCAGACGAGGCCTGCTCAATTGGCTCGTGGACTGCGCTAGATGCGACCCACGCCAGCGAGGGCGGACTCGGGGTGGTCACAGGAGGCTGGTCCATGCTCTCACCATACGGGATGGAGATTGTAGAAAGTTGTATTACATGTAAGCTGCGCACGGATCGTATTTTCTGCGATCTGCCGGAAAACGCGCTACAGGCTTTTGAAAACATCAAGTACGCGACGGCGTATCCCCAGGGGGCGGTACTGTTTGTCGAGGGGCAGTTGCCACGCGGCATTTTTGTACTCTGCAAAGGCTCGGTGAAGCTCTCTATCAACTCCCCTAGCGGCCGAACGATTATTGTGAAGCTGGCTGAACCCGGGGAGGTGCTGGGGCTGAGCGCCACCATCTCTGGCAAACCTTACGAAGTGACGGCGGAGACGATCGATCCCTGCCAGGTCAATTTCGTCAAGCGCGATGACTTTCTTCATTTCCTGAAGGATGATGTGGAGGCCTGCTTCAAAGTGGCCGAGCAGTTGAGCGAAAAGTATCACAATGCCTGTAAGGAAGCGGGCGCGCTGGGCCTGTCACATTCCGCCGCTGAGAAACTGGCTAAGCTGCTTCTGGAATGGAGTCTGAAAAACGGAGAAGCTTCCAGAACGGAGCCTCGGTTGAAGCTCAGACTTACGCACGAGGAAATCGCGCAGATGATCGGAACCTCGCGCGAGACCGTTACCCGATTGTTTGCCGAGTTGAAGAAGCGGCAGATATTGCAGGCGAAAGGCTCGACGCTGGTGATTCGCAACACGGCGGCGCTGCGCGAGATCGCAACTCGCAACTAGCCGCGGTTACGCCACCGCGAGTACGAACGCAGGAGGATCTGCCAGCCTCCAATGTTCTCGAGAAACCCTCGATCCCGCCCGCAATGCACCACATTCCAATGGATTTAGGTCTCGTGACTGACATCACAATTTGGGGTGACGACTGTCACCGCTGGGGGTTTGGTTCTCTATTATTGTTGCGCCTGGGGCGAACGACAGAAATTTGGTTCAAGTGGGAGGGAAACCGCACATGGCATCGGCAAACGGCAACGGGCATCATGCCAATCCAATTCCAACGAGCAAGAACAAGCCGCGATTGATTTTCTGGGAATTGACCAAAGGGTGCAATCTCCGCTGCATCCATTGCCGCGCCACCGCGACGGAACTAAGTGCTCCTTCCGACCTCTCCACCGAAGCTGCCCGCGACATCATCGATCAGATTGCCGCGGTGTCCACTCCCATTCTGGTGTTGAGTGGTGGCGAACCGCTCTTCCGTTCGGATATTTTTCAGCTCGCGCGTTATGGCACGGACAAGGGTCTTCGGGTTGCGCTGGCCACCAATGGCACACTGGTGACCAAGCATGTTGCGCGCATGATCGTCGATAGCGGCGTGCAGCGCGTGGCCATCAGCCTGGACGGCGCGGATGCGCTCACTCACGACACCTTCCGCGGCATTCCCGGCGCATTCGATGCGGCCATTGCCGGGTTCCGTAATCTGAAAAATCTGGGCATGTCGGTGCAGATCAACACGACCATCGCTCGACACAATGCGCATCAGCTTCCCAGCGTGCTCGAACTGGCAAAGTCGCTCGGTGCCGATGCGCTGCACACATTCCTGTTGGTGCCGGTTGGTTGCGGCGTGGATATCGCTGCCGAACAGATGGTTCCACCCGAAGAGTACGAGCGGATGCTGAACTGGTTCTACGATCGCTCGCTCGAAGGTGGCATCGAGATGAAGGCCACTTGTGCGCCACACTACTTCAGGGTGGTTCGGCAACGGCGAGCTGCGGAGCACCGTTCCGAGGCTGCCGCAGCGGCCGCTCATGCTGTTTCGCCGGTGGTTGAAGCGGCGCCGCATTCGCCGGTCGTCCCGCCTACGAATGCGCCGGCAATCGGCCCGACCGAGATGGCCATGCCCGGCTCGACCGGCATCGAACTCAAACCTCACGGCATAGGACGTCCAGTGGGGCACCCTGGATCGCATCCTTCCGACATGAACGCCATGACCAAGGGATGCCTGGCTGGAACCGCGGTGTGTTTCATCTCCCATCAAGGCGAGGTGTATCCGTGTGGATACTTGCCAGCCTTGGCAGGGGATCTGAGAAAACAACCGTTCGCCGAAATCTGGGAGAGCTCGGTGGTGTTCAATCAACTGCGCGATACCAACAACCTCGAAGGCAAGTGCGGCTGTTGCGAGTTTCGCAACATTTGCATGGGTTGCCGCGCGCGCGCTTATGCTGCCACCGGCAATTATCTCGATGAAGAGCCATTTTGCGTTTACGAACCGAAGGCTAAGGGATTGAAGAAAGAAAAGGATACGCCGGCGGAAGTGGCGCGCTAAAACCTAGCCAGGGTGCAAAGAGACCCACCCGTGGTCCTGAGCGAATTTAGAGGACGACACTACCGGCTGTTGAATTGCCATGTTGTTTCATTTTTCAGCAGTACGAGAGGTGCCAAAAGACACCTATCGAGCGTCATATCCCGCAATCCAGCTTGATAACTCCACTTCCCAGCTGACAAGGATTACGCTAACCAACTGAAAACAAATCCAGATGTTCGTCCCGACTCAAATCCTCCTTTGGCATCCGGGGTGCTTTTCTTAGGGAGTAGTTTGTAGGAGCTGAAGAGATGGAACCCAGTCTCATGGTTGTTGGACTGAACTACCGTACAGCTCCGGTGGCCGTGCGTGAGCGTTTTTGGATCAGCGAGAACCGGCGCTGCGAAGCGCTCGCGCATTTGTCAAGAGCGGAAGGCATCGAAGAAGTCATCGTACTCTCCACCTGTAACCGCACTGAGTTTTTGCTGTGGGCCAATGATGTCACCCTGGCTGCCAACTCGGTGATGCGGCTGTTGGGCGCCGAATATGGACTCAAGCTGTGCGAGTGGAAGCACTTCTACCGCTTGCTGGATGACGCGGCGCTTCTGCATATCTTTCGGGTCGTATCCTGTCTCGACTCCATGGTGGTCGGCGCGCCTCAGATTGTCCCCCAAGTGAAGGAAGCCTGGCAACAGGCGCAGAAGGTGGGAGCAACCGGCCGGTTTCTCGATGCGGTGTTGCAGAAAGCGCTGACCGTCTCGGAGCGCGTGCGCAGCGAGACGGCGATTGGTAAGCCGGCGGTTTCGATTCCTTCAACCGCTGTGGAACTCGCGCGCCAGATCTTCGGCACACTGGAAAATAAGAAGATACTCCTGATCGGCGCGGGCGAGATGTGTGAACTCTCGGCCCTTGGGTTGCTCAACCAAGGCGGCAGCTCCGTCCGGGTGGCCGTCAGCAACCGCACATTCGAGAACGCGGCTGAACTGGCAACGAAGGTCGGCGGAATTGCGATTCCGTTTGAAGAACGCTGGCAGCACATGGCGGAGACCGACATTATCATCATCTCGACTTCCTGTCCGCACACGATTCTCAGCCGCGAGGAAGTTCAGACCATCGTCAGCAGACGCAAGACGCAATCGGTTACCGGTCAATCGCTGGTGATCGTGGATCTCGCGATACCCCGCAACGTTGACTCCGCGGTGCGTAACGTCAAGGACGTTTTCCTCTATGACCTTGACGACCTGGAAAACATACCCGACCACAACGCTGGCGAGCGTGAGGCTGCCGCTGCCGACGCACAGAAGATTCTGCGCGCCGAGGCGCAAGGCTTCCGTCGCAAGCTGACGGCGGAGCGCGCTGTGCCGACCGTCGTTTTGCCGACCGTCGTGGCCGTGCGCTCGCGGCTGGATGAGATTTGTCGGCAAGAACTGGATGCTTTCCGACAGGAGAACGGACCATTCTCCAAGGACCAGGACGAAATGTTAAATGCAGTCATGTCCCGGATGACGCAGAGGATCGCAGGATCCCTGGCCCGTGAACTTAAGGAGCTTCCAGAGAAGGTGGAGCAGGAACGCATGGCCACTGCGCTACAGCGGCTATTCCACCTGCAAACGGTCGAACAGGCGAGTGTCGGCACCAGACCCTGAAAAGTAATTGGGAGTTCCCAACTTCCGAATTGCGGACCAGATTGGCATAGGGGCGGCGGTCACCCACCGACCCCTGCCACACCACCGTGCGTACGGGTCCGTACACGGCGGTTCGAGTTGGTTGCGCTAGGATTCATCGATCAGCGTCGGAAGGCCGAGCGATTTGAAGTGGGCGTTCGAAAGCCCCACGGAGAGGGCTTTGGCCCGAGCGAGGTACCAGGGGCCGCGTCCGCTGCCAGCCGTGTTGTTGGCGAGGCGGGGACGAACCCCTAGTGCCAGCAGAGCTGCGCGGCGACGGCGTGGTGTCCGCCATTGCCGCCACAGAGCCGCTCGCAATCGCAATCGGACCCAACGGGTCAGGTAGATCAGCACCTCCGGCGTTTCGCAGAAACCGAAGTAGCTACGCCAGCCCCGCATGTACGGAGCGAGTTCCGCTATCGTCGTTTCCATGCTGACGCCTTTGGCCCGACGCGTAGTGTCCCGGATTCGGTGCTTAAACCGTTCCAGGGCTTTCGGCGCGATAATGCGCTTAACTTCTGGACCGGCGCTAAAGCTGAACCCGAGAAACTTCCGTCCCTGCGGCCGCGCCACTGCACTCTTCGTTTCGTTTACCTTGAGCTTGAGTTTGTTCGTGATGAAGCGCGTGATGCCCTCCATCACCCGTTGACCAGCCCGCTGGCTGCGCACGTAGATGTTGCAATCATCCGCGTAGCGGAGGTAGCGGTGGCCACGACGCTCGAGCTCTCGGTCGAGTTCGTCGAGCACGAGGTTGGACAGCAGTGGTGAGAGTGGACCTCCTTGCGGGGTTCCTTCCACGCTGGGACTGACCAGTCCATTCTCCATCACCCCGGCATTCAAAAATGCCCGGATAAGCTTCAGCAGCCGCTTGTCTTCGACTCGTTTGGCGAGCTGACCCATCAGCTTGTCGTGATTGACTCGGTCGAAAAACTTTTCGAGGTCGAGATCAATCACCCAGCCGTAGCCTGCAGCGATGTACTGTTGCGCTTGAGCTACCGCTTGATGTGCAGATCGTCCGGGTCGAAAACCATAGCTGTGGTCGGAGAACGTCGAGTCCCACCGCCGCTGCAGCACCTGCATCACCGCCTGCTGGATGAATCGATCCAGCACCGTCGGGATGCCAAGCTTTCGCACCCCGCCGTCCGGTTTGGGGATTTCCACCCGCCTCACCGGTTTTGGTTCGTAGGCTCCGTTCAGCAGTTGTTCCCGGATCGCTGGCCAATGCTGTTTCAGGTAGTCAGAGAGTTGACCGACGGTGATCCCGTCTACTCCCGCGCTACCTTTATTACCTTTCACCTGCCGCAGTGCTTCCTTCAGGTTCTCTCGCTCACATACTTCCTCCATCAATCGATTGGTTCTAGCTGGGCTTTCGGTTCCACTCGTCGCCACCAACGATTCAGTCTCTTCTCCTGCGACACCTCGGGCTGCACCCGTCAGCGCAGAAGAGAAGTCCAGTTCCATCTGGAGATTCTGCTGCTTGTCGTCGTTGAGACTCATGGCCTACTCACCGCTCCTTCTCGTTCGGGCCTTCTCCGATGCCGGATACTATGCCCGATGCTGACTTCTGTTCCGCGGTCAGGTTGCCTTACGGCCACCTCAGTCGCCGAAGCGACACGGAGCAGATCTCCTGGGGTAAGTTCAGTCACTTTCCGTGCACCGTCGCCGAATCTACGCTTCGCACCTTGATGGATATGGACTTCACGGTAAGTCGCCCGCTCGTCCGGTACGAACGCCTTCTATTCGGTTTTTGTCCATCGACTCGCACGTTTGTTCCATGCTTCCTTCAGACCCGCCTCGCGGCAGTAGCCCTTGCATCATCACTAGCCCTTTCCTCCATCAGGACGGGCAGAGGACTTTCACCTCCTAGTTACTGAACATGCCCAGCACACGACTAAGCCGCTGGCGCGGCGGACGCTACCGCGTGGTGAACCAGGAAAGTTCAGGAACAGCTGACATAGTGTGGGTCACAGGGAAAGGAGATTCCTGTGACCGGTTTACGAAAAATGATGCTGGAGGAACTCCAGCGTCGCAACTATTCCGCCATCACCACTCGTAATTACCTGCGGGTGGTGACCGAGTTCGCCAAGTATTTTGGTAAGTCCCCCGACAAGCTCGGCCCCAACGAACTTCGCACCTATCAAGCCTACCTGCTGACTGAGCGCAAGCTGACACCGGGCACCGTGGTCAACCGGGTAGCGGCGCTGCGATTCTTTTTCGTCAAGACGCTCAAGCGGCATCAGTTCCGAGAGTTCTTACCCTATCCCACGGATCGGCGCCGGCTGCCGACGGTGCTGAGCCGGGAGGAGGTCTCGCGTCTAATCAACGCGGCCGGGAATCTGTTTCGACGGACGTTGCTGATGACGCTTTACGCCACCGGCATGCGACGCAGCGAACTCGCCCATCTCAAGGTCAGCGACATCGATAGCCAGCGCATGATCATCCGGGTGGTGGAAGGCAAAGGCGGCAAGGATCGCGATTTGCCTCTGAGCCCAGCCCTGCTGGAAGTCCTTCGCGAGTACTGGCATTGGCGGAAGCCGAGGCTCTACTTGTTCCCCACCCGTACCCGCCAACACAGACTCGATCAGCCGATTTCAGACAAGACCGTTTGGATTGCCTGTAGCGATGCTGCGCATCGGGCCGGCATCCGCAAACGCGTCACCCCGCACACCCTACGCCACAGTTGGGCGACCCACTTGTTGGAGGCGGGCACCGATCTGCGCACCATCCAGGTTCTGCTCGGACATGGTGATCTGGAAACGACCGCTCAGTACCTGCATCTATCGCAGCGCCACTTACAGGCAGTTACTAATCCGCTGGACAGCCTCGCTCTCTCCAGCACCCAGAACATCAGTCGCAGCTTTAAACGGAAAAACAAAAAATGACTCGGCCCACCTTCGAGGTGGCCGACATCGTTCGCGTGCAGGGCGATCGCTTCCTGGATCGCTATCGATCCAGCTTTGGCTTTCAGCAGCTCAAAGCCTTTCGCGCCATTCTGCGCTGCCGCACCGCTGCGCTGGGCGGTCATCGGGATGCCTGCCCGAGCTGCGGTCATCAGGCTATCTCGTACAACTCGTGCAGAAACCGGCACTGCCCCAAGTGCCAGACGCAAGCTCGCCAGCGCTGGCTGACGGCCCGCGAACGCGAACTCCTGACCACCAGCTACTTCCACGTCGTGTTCACTGTGCCTCACGAACTCAATGTGCTGGCCTTGGAGAACCCACGTCTGTTCTACGACCTGCTGTTCACCGCCAGTGCTCAAACCTTGCTCCAGATCGCCATGGATCGCAAACACCTGGGCGCCGAGATCGGCGTCATCAGCATCCTGCATACTTGGGGACAGAACCTGCTCCTCCATCCCCACATTCACTGCGCCATTCCCGCGGGCGGACTCTCGCCGGATCACCGTCAATGGGTCCGCCCACGCTATCCTTTCTTCTTGCCCGTGAAGGTCCTCAGCCGCGTCTTTCGCGGCAAGTTCCTCGCCGCTCTGAAACGTCTCCACCGCCGCAACCAACTCTGCTGTGCCGGTCCGGCCGCTGCCCTCGCCGATCCACTGCAGTTCACAAAACTCGTCCGACGCCTGCACCGCCACGACTGGGTCGTCTATGCCAAGCCCGCCTTCGGTGGACCCATGCAGGTGTTGCGTTATCTCGGCCGCTACACCCATCGCGTGGCCATCTCCAATCACCGTTTGCTGGCCTTCGATCAAGAGCGCGTCACCTTCCGCTGGAAGGACTACGCGCACGGCGGCAAGCAAGGCAAGATGACTCTCGGTGCCACCGAGTTCTTACGGCGCTTCTTTCTGCACGTGCTCCCCAGAGGGTTCGTGCGCATCCGTCACTTCGGATTCCTCGCCAATCGCTGGCGCGCTTCTCGCTTGGCACTATCGCGACAACTGCTATCCCGCAACTCCCCAACGCCTGCCCCAGTGGTGACGCGCCCAGCTTCCTCCGAGACTTCGTCCCTCTGGCATTGCCCACGTTGCGGCGCGGCCATGATCGTGATGCAGAGATTTACGGCTGCGGAATTAGCCACATGCTCTTACTTCGATTCTTCGTAGCCTGTCCACCACTATCGACCCGAGGATGTGCTCCGGCACGCCCACGCACCTGTGCGTCCGCTTCTTCTCCAACGCCTCTCACGCAACTTTCCGCATGCGCTCTTGCTCATCTCGCCCGCCACCCCGACCATCCGGACCGCATTCCCACCACGCCTCGCCGCTCTCCCCAAGCTCTGTTCAGATCCACACTGCCGTTCAAATCCCATAGCGCACCGCGTCCGCCGCAAACGCCAGCGGCTTCCTCCTAGTCTCCTCATCGAAAACGCCTCGGATCGAGGTCCCCGCTCCACCCCAAAAGTCTGCCCCGAGGCGTTTCCGATCAAGGCTAGCGACCATACGCCCAGAATCGTCGGGCACTTGCGATGGCACTCCCTTGTAGCCCCGGCGTTGCTCTGCTGTCAGGCGATCCTTCAGTGTTGGTGATAGTTCGCATTGGACGGGCGTTGAGTCATCTTGCGTCACAGCGGTTGGTGATTCACGTCACAGTCGGGTGAGACCCCATTCCCTATAGTTAGCGCGTGCGCTAGGGCCCTTCTTACGCGCCCAAGCTCGCGCTGTACTCGGTTCCCAGCCCAAGGAGACGCTCGCATGAGTATCAGCCTCGGTTTGGATGTAGGCGCAGTCAGCGTGAAGCTGGCGGCTTTGGGTGCGCCCGAAGACTCTGCCTTACTCGCTCGCCTGGCCGAGGCCACCTCTGCATTCTTTGTCCCTCAACTGCCCAGAACGAATGGGTTCGCTAAGTGTTCCGTTGCGCTTTCCGCTTACCGGCGCCTTCAGGGCAGTCCGCTGCAAGCTGCCTCGGACCTGCTGCGGGAATTCTGCGAGCTTGTGCCGGAAGAGGCGATCGCGGGTATTCGCCTCACCGGGTCGGGTGGGCGGACGGTGGCGCGCGCCTTCGACGCCGGCTTTGAAAACGAGTTTCGCGCGCTGGCGCGGAGCATGCATGCGCTGTATCCGCAAGTGCGCACCGTGTTTGAGATGGGCGGGGAGACTTCAAAATACATCTGCCTGGGCGCAACTAACGGCTCCGACCAGCTCGGAATTCTAGACTACCAATTCAGCACGGATTGCGCTGCCGGGACGGGATCGTTCATTGATCAGCAGGCTTCGCGGCTCCTTTACGAGATAGAGGATGTGGGTGCGGCAGCCTGCGGCGCCAGTTGCGCCGCCAGGGTTGCGGGCCGCTGCTCGGTGTTTGCCAAAACTGACATGATCCACGCCCAGCAAAAGGGATACACCGCGGACCAGATTCTGCGCGGGCTGTGCGAGGCGGTGGCGCGAAATTTCAAGTCCAGCATTGTAAAGGGCAGGCAGGTGGTTTCGCCCGTGGCATTTGTCGGCGGGGTGGCGCTGAATGCTGGCGTGCGCGATGCGCTCCGGGAGGTCTTCAAGCTGCAGAAATCAGATTTCCTGGTTCCGGAACTGCACTGCTGGATGACGGCGCTTGGTGCGAGCATGCTGGTGGCTGAAGAAACTGGCAAGCGCACCACGGGCGCATTCCGCCGCCTGCATGGCGAGACCGCAGGCGCGGAAGAGTTCCCCACCACGGAGGCGCTCTCGCTTGACCAGGTCACGTTACTGCGGGACAGGGTGCCTCCGCTCGAACTGCCGGAGGCACGCAGCCGTGTGGACGCCTACCTTGGCATCGACGTGGGTTCGGTAAGCACGAACCTGGTAGTGATTGACTCGATGGGCAATTTGCTGAAGGAGATTTACGTACCCACCGCGGGCCGTCCGATCGAAGTAGTCTCTGCGGGACTGCGCGAGGTCGAGGAGGAACTGGGTGCGCGAGTCAACATTCGCGGCGTAGGCACAACAGGCTCCGGGAGGGAGCTGATTGGCGAACTCACCGGAGCCGACACCATAAAAGACGAGATCACCGCGCACAAAACCGGCGCGATGCATGTGTGCCAACAAATGGGGATGCCGCTGGTGGACACGATCCTCGAGATTGGCGGGCAGGATTCGAAATTCATTCGCATCCGCGACGGCGTTGTGGTGGACTTCACCATGAATGAAGCTTGCGCGGCGGGGACCGGCTCGTTTCTGGAAGAGCAAGCCGAGAAGTTGGGGGTTGCAATCAAGGGTGAATTCGCGCAGCTGGCTTTATCGTCGCGAAACCCGATCCGGTTGGGCGAACGCTGCACGGTCTTCATGGCGCGGGATGTGAGCAGCCTGCTGCTGAAGGGTGCGGCCGTCGCCGATTTGTGCGCGGGCTTGGCCTACTCGGTGGCCTTGAACTATCTGAATCGCGTGGTGCGTGGCCGGAACCTCGGGAACGTGATCTATTTCCAGGGCGGTACCGCCTATAACAATGCCGTGGCTGCCGCATTCTCGGTCATTCTGAAAAAGCCAATCGTTGTTCCCCCGCATAACGGAGTGATTGGCGCGATCGGCATGGCGCTGATTGCGCGAGATCGTATGCTGGCCAGCGGCGGGACGAGTCGGTTCCGCGGTTTTGCCCTGAACCCGGCGAATGTCACCAGCCGCGACTTCGTCTGCCGCGCCTGCTCCAACGACTGCGAGATGAAGGAGTTTTCCATTGACGGCAAGAAGAGCTACTGGGGAGACCAGTGCTCCGACAAGTTCCGCAAGCGCGCGCGCACCGACCGCCAGCCGGTGATTGAGGATCTCCTGTCCTGCCGGGACAAGTTGCTGGAGGCGGCGCTCGAGCCACCAAGAGAAGGACGGAAGACGGTCGGCATTCCCCGCGCCATGTTCTTCCACGATCGCTTCCCCTTCTGGTGTACCTATTTGCAGGAATTGGGCTTTAACGTTGCGGTTTCGCCCTCCACGGACGGGCGCATCGCAGCCGACGGTGAAGAACTGGCGATTGCCCAGCCCTGTTTCCCGATCCAGGTGGCACACGGGCATGTTCACGCGCTGCTGAAGCAAGGCGTGGATTACATTCTGCTGCCCAACGCCGTGGACGCGGAGACGCCGTTCATGCTGGCGGAGTCGAAGCTGTGTCCGTGGAACCAGACCCTGCCGTTCGTGGTGCGTGCGGTAGAGAAACTGGAAACCAATCTAAACGGCAAGCTGCTGAGCCCGACCATCCACTTCCGCCAAGGGCCCAGGCATGTGTGCGAGGATTTGCACATTCTGGCGGGTAGGTTAGGACGGAGCAAAGCGGCCAGCGATGCCGCGGTGGAGAATGCCTACCGGGCGCAGAAGAACTTTGGCGAGACGGTGCAGCGAACAGGGGAAGCCGCGTTGCAACTACTGAGCGCGAGGCGCGAACCTGCGATTGTGCTGCTGGGCCGGCCCTACAACATCTACGACCGGACAGTGTGTTGCGACATTCCCCGCAAGCTGCGGACGTCCTACGGGATCAACGTGCTGCCGCTGGACTTTCTGCCGCTCGACGGCGAAGATGTCTCTGAGATCAACGACAACATGTACTGGCACTCCGGCCGACAGATTCTAGCCGCCGCACAGATCACCCGGCGCATTCCAGGCCTGCACCTGATTTATATCTCGAACTTCAAATGCGGCCCGGACTCCTACATCAAGTCCTTTCTCGATGATGCCTGCGGCAAACCCAGCCTGGTGCTGCAGTTTGACGGGCATTCGAGCGATGTCGGCTACATCACCCGCTGTGAAGCCTATCTCGATAGCACGGGGTTTTTGCAATGTTAGTCCACAAACATCACTGTGTAACCCGGAAGGTTGGCGCCGGACATCCGCTGGCTGGGAAAACGGTTTACATTCCGGCAATGGCCGAGGGAAGCGTCGAAGCGCTGTGTGCCGTGCTGCGCTGGATGGGTATTGAAGCGCGTCCCACACCGCCCTCGGATGCACGTACGATCGAGTTGGGCGGCAAGCACACGAGCGGCGACGAATGCTTTCCCGCTAAGGTTACGACCGGGGATTTCCTGAAGATCGCTGAGCAGCCGGGCTTCGACGCGAAGCTCACGGTCTTCATGATGGTCACAACCGACGGGCCGTGCCGTTTCGGCCAGTATGCGCCGTTTCTGCGGAAGGTGCTGCGCGAACAGGGCTACGGTGACGTGCATGTCCTTTCCCCGCACGGAGAACACGGCTACAGCGACTTTCTGGATTTCGACACTGCTTTCGTGCGGACGGCATGGCGGGCGATGGTTTCGGCCGACATTCTGCGCAAACTTCTGCTGCGGACTCGGCCTTACGAAACGCATCCGGGAAAGGCCGACCGGGCCTTTCGCGAGTCGGTCGAGGACTTCTGCCAGACACTGGAACAGAGTTGTTCCGACTCTCGGTGCCAGATGCGCTCGCTGAGAGCGTCGTTGTTGCGGGCGAAAGCTCGCTTTCATGCTGTGCCCGCGCGCTTCGACGGCAGCCGGCCGCTGATCGGCATTGTGGGCGAGATTTTCTGCCGTCTCAACGACTTCAGCAACCAGGACCTGGTACGCCGGCTGGAGGAAAAGGGCGCGGAGTGCTGGATGGCCGACATCTCCGAGTGGATCGCCTACACCAACATAGAAGAGGTGCGCAATCTGCGGCTGGCGGGCCGGACGTACTCCTGGCCGATGATCAAGTCGAAAATACGTTCCCGAATCCAGAACGCCGACGAGCACGCGCTGCGGTCACTATTCGCCGAGGATTTCGCCGGCTACGAAGAACCCGGCATCGAGGAAGTGCTGGAACTAGCGCAGCCCTATCTTCCCTTTCCCGGGGCCGAGGGCGAGATGGTCATGAACATGGGCAGGAGCGCCTATCTCGCCCTGCACGGAGCGGACGGGATCGCAGACATCAGCCCGTTCACCTGCATGAATGGAGTGGTGAGCGAAGCCATCTATCCCAAGCTCAGCCGGGATTATGCTGGCATCCCCATTCGCAACTTCTATTTTGACGGCCAGCAATCGGATCTCGACCGCGACATTGAAATCTACCTCGAGCTGGCGCGGTCGTACCGGGAGAAAAAGTCCCTTGAGCACTATTCCCGTTCGCGGTTTTCGCGGCAAGCGTAAAACGTCGACATGCCGGATTCAGGGTCGAAGCACTGGTTCGATCCGAGTGACGGGCTAGCCGGAATGAATCCAACCAAATGTAAGGGCGGAGCACCGGAACAGAGTCAGCATCACTGCTCCTCAGCCACGCCAGTCTGCGATCCTTCGTCATCGCCGCGAATCAGCCCAAATTTCTTGAGCTTGTAACGCAGAGCGTCGCGGCTGATATCCAGCAGTTTGGCAGCATGAGTCTGATTCCCGTTGGCTTGGCGCATGGCCAACTCGACCATGGCATGCTCGACCTCCTCGAGCGACGTTCCACCTTCTGGAATATAAAGACGCGGGAGGGTGCGGCCGTTGGGTAGCATCTGTCCACCGTCGGCGGGTGAGGTTCGTTCGAAGACGGTGCGGCCACCCGATTCGCCCACGGAGAACGGCAGATACACGGGTCGCAGGAACGGCTCATCTTCCAGGATCATGCCGCGCTCGATGGTGTTCTTCAACTCGCGAACATTGCCGGGCCAGTTGTGACTGAAAATGAGACGGCGAGTCTCATCGGTAATGCCACGGATCGACTTCTTGAATCTGCGGTTGTAGCGATCGATGAAAAAATCAACTAAAGGGAGGATGTCTTCCTTGCGGTCCCGTAACGGCGGAATGAAGATCGCAATAATGGCCAGCCGGTAATAGAGATCCTGACGAAAATGCCCATCGCGCACCGCTTTTTCGAGATCGCGGTTGGAGGCGGCGATCACGCGTACATCCACTTGCATATCGCGAATGCCGCCGACGCGGCGGATGACTTGATCTTCCAGCACGCGCAGCAGTTTCGCTTGCAGCAGCGGAGAGAGTTCGCCGATTTCGTCGAGGAACAAGGTTCCACCGTCGGCGGCCTCGAACAGACCTTTCTTCATCTGCTTGGCATCGGTGAACGCGCCCTTCTCGTGGCCGAAGAGCTCGGCTTCCATCAGCGTCTCGGGAATGGCGGAGCAGTTGATCGCTACAAAGGGCTTCTCTTGGCGCGAACTTTCGTAGTGGATGGCTTTTGCGATGAGGTCCTTGCCGGTACCGCTCTCGCCTTGAATGAGGATGGTGGTAGCCTCGCTGGCTGCAACTTTTCTTACGAAGTTCATGAGCTCGGTCATCTTGGGTGAGACGCCTACCACGCTGTCATAACCGGAGGCGCGGCGCACCTCACCGCGCAGGGTCTGGACTTCGGTGCGCAGGCTGGTGGCCTCGAGCGCGTTCTTGATGGTAATTTGAAGCTCGTCGAAATCAATCGGCTTGCCGACGAAATCGTACGCTCCGAGCTTGAGCGCGGCTTTAACATCGTCGAGCTGCGGATCGGCCGTGATCATAATGACGGCGCGGGCGTCGCCATTTTTCTTGAGTTGATCGAGCACTTCAATGCCGCTGAGGTCGGGCATGCGCACATCGAGCAGCACGAGATCGGGGGATTCCCGCTGCGCCAGTTTAAGCCCCGGTTCCCCGGAATCGGCTTCGATCACATGATAGCCCCACTCTTCACACTTCTGGCGGAGCGACCAGCGCACCAGACGCTCGTCATCCACGATCATGATTTTCTCTGCAGCCATCGGTGTTTAATTTACTACGAAACCGAGGCGGCTTGCTTTGGTGACTCGGGCCTACGGATTCTCCGACGAAGCCAAGCGCCAATTCTTCGCCATCATCGACAAGGTGCCGATGGCCTTGCAGAAAGTGAAGGCAATCTTCTCCACCCCGGATAGAAAAAGTCCGGGCGGGGGCGGAATCTCTTCGATCTTCGTCTCCGATCTGTGCAAGCTTAAACCGCTTTCGACGACAATCCGTCTCCCACTCTCCGGTAAGCCAATGACCCCGGGGCCTTCAGTTGGCGAGCATGCGGTCACGCGATTTGGTCTTGCGGCCTGCCGGGTAATTCCGGGGACCGTTGAGGAACGGCCACGCCCAGCCACTTTCCCAAGCCGCTAAAGTGGTCCAACCATGCGCCACTCATGCGCGTTTGGTTGGCTCCGGAAAGCGCCTCAACCAGCTGGTAGTAAACGTTCTGCGGCTTCCAAAGGTCGACTTCCAGGGGTGGGACGCGGCTCAGCGAAACCAGAGCCTCCACCATCTCCAGCGCCTCCGGATCACCGGGTTTCCGTGCCCACTGCTCCACCGCCGCGTGCAGCCGTTGGCGCAGAGCCGACTCCAGACAGGATATGTCCAGATTGGCGCCATCGTGCCGGGCGGCATCGAGTAGCGTCCTGATACGATCCAGATCCAATTCCTGGTCCGTAAACGCTCGCCGCACCGCGTTGCTCAACACGAACTCGGCGGTGGTGCGCAGAATGGGCGGCGGAGGCACGTGCAGGTCGGACAAGAAGCGCATGAGTGGGGCGTGGTGCTCGTAAACTTGGCGGTACATGGCCTCGGCCTCTTCCATGGTGGAGTTGACGATTTGACTGAGAATGCGCCGTTGCTCATCGCGGAACAGGGACTTGAGCGAGTAGGTCGCCCCCCGAAAATGGCGGTCGATCACACGGAGGCACTCCGGCAAGTCAGCACTGGAAAAGGCCTGGCTCGCTTCTTCAACCATCATGCGGAACGCATTTTTGTTCTGGAAGGGGCGAACCCCAGCGCTCAGGTTATGATCGCCGAAATGAAGCACGACGAAGCCGACGGTCAAGCGCGTGCGTGTGACGTTCGAGACAATGCGGGCGCGACCGAGAGCAAGTTTTGTTTTACCGGACTCCAATTCGCGCGCTTCCTGCAGGTCAACATGGTAGCTGTAAGTCGAGTTCCAGCCACGATAGCCGTTGAACAGCGAGCTGATGGCATAATGTGCGCCCACCCCCAACAGGTCCAACATGGCGGGTCGCACGAAGCGCTCGTAAACCTGGCGTCCGTTGCCGTAATCAGGGATATTGCTCCAAGCCGCTTCCAGGCGGCGCAGGAATTCCTCCTCCCGGTATTCGCCGAAGAGCTGCTCGCTCAGTTGCACGGCGCGGCCGGCGTACTGGAGGACGTGCACCGTCTCCGGCCCGGTCAGTTCGTCGAAGAACCAGCCGCAGCTGGTGTACATCAACAGCAGATGGCGCTGCGCTTCGAGCAGTCTTAGAATGCGCACTTGTTGCTCGAGGGAAAGGTCTTGTACAGCGTGGCGGGCGAGAAATGCGTCTACGTTGCCGGGCGACCGATCCAGCACGACGTTGATGTAATCGTCGCGCGCCGCCCAGGCATCCCGCAGGAGTTCCTGCGCGCTGAGTTGATAAAGCTTGGCGAGATCATCGCGCAGCCAGTCCATTGCCTCCCGCAGAGGCTGCCGCCAATGCTGGCGCCACGAGCCGCATCCGCCGGAATTACAGCCGCAATCACTCTTCCAGCGCTCCACCCCATGCATGCAACTCCACGAGCTCTTCTCGATGACTTCCACTTCATGCGATGGCGGGTGCTTGGCAAGGTATTCACCGTAGTTAGTGATATTTGCCAGTTGATTGCGTTCAATATGGTCGAGCGCATAAGCGAGCGCCATGTCGCCGTGGGCATGATGATGACCATAGGTCTCGCCGTCGGTGGCGATGTGGACCAATTGCTCCCAAGGGCGGTCGTCATTGAAGCCGCTGAGCAGTCGGTTGGCAAAGTTCGGTCCGTTGAAAAGCAATTTCTCGAACGCGACCGCGTGCGAAATGGGGCCGTCGTAAAAAAACAAACTGATGCTGCGGCCGGACGGAAGGTGGCAGGCGTAGGCGCGCGTGGGATCGATGCCAGCACCCTCGAGGTTGAGCCATTCCTCCCATGGCTGGTGGCGCATCCGACGGGCCTGGTGCTGGGCCAGAATGGTGAACTTGAGGCCGACCGAACTGAGGAGTTCGAGTGTCTCCAGATCCACTGCCGTTTCCGGCAGCCACATGCCCTCCGGGTCTCGTCCGAAACGGCGCTGGAAATCGCGCAGGCCCCAGACGATCTGCGTAGCCTTATCGCGCGAGTTTGCCAACGGGAGGATCATGTGGTTGTACGCCTGCGCTAATGCGGCTCCATGACCCGAGAACGATTGCTGGCTCTGGCGGTCGGCCTCCAGCACCCGCTCATAGGCGTGCGGCGCGTTGTTCTCCATCCATGACAGCAGCGTCGGCCCAAAGTTGAAGCTGATGCGGGCATAGTTGTTGACGATCTTTGCGATCCGGCCCGCTTCGTCCAGAATCCGCGCGGCGCCATTGGGCAGATAACACTCGGCGGCGACGCGCTCGTTCCAGTCATGGTAGGGAGATGCGCTATCCTGCAACTCGACCGCTTCCAGCCAGGGATTTTCGCGCGGCGGCTGGTAGAAGTGACAATGGACACAGAGATATCGTGCCATCAGGCGTCTCCAAGGGCGGCCTTAGAAGCGACTCAAGCCCGCTCTCCTCACAACACCCGATTCATAAACGCAACTCGGGGGCTCACAGGCGCTAACAGCACCGCGCCAAACGCATGCGTTAAACATAGCTCGGTAGGCGCGCGAGCGGGATAGACCAGTATGGTACGTCTGACATTGGAACAGTTGTTGGGATCTAAGGAGTCTGAGAGGAACCTGGTTGCGGCAGGCTCGGTGAGTCACCTTCTCGGACAAGTGAGCCAGAAACGCTTCCTTTTTCGCGAACTAGTTGTAAAGGAAAATGCCCGGGCTGGGCGGGCGGCGAGAAGAACTCGAGAATCGGGTCAGGACTATGCCGTGGCTGCTTTGGCCTTTCTGGAACGCAACACCTCTTCTTCGGCTATCAGCCAGTCCTCCACTGCGTTTCCATCCAAGCGGCCGCGTTCTTCGTAGAGCTGATACGCTCGTTGGCGGATCTGTTCTTCGGCTTCGGCATAGGGTGGTTTGGGTCTGATTGGGATCGGAGTCTTGGGACTCATGGGGGATTACCTCCGCCCAGAATTGTCCTCCCAGCAACCGCACTTTGCAAGGTGACACTTCGATCTGTCACCTCGGTTCTCCCCTCCGAATGGGGACAATTCCTCGGTGGCTTGGGCATCTCGTCTGAGCGACCATATCCTGGGGAGACTAGAAAACCAAAGAGTGAAAGGTGTGACGCGAAAAGTGGCGGTCGGTCACGGCGGTGCTGATGTTTGGATCTACGGTGATGTGCCACTCCTCCAGCAACCATTCTGGGACATAGCACCGATTCCTGTTTCGCTCGCACCAAGTGCGCAGCTCGACTGAGGAGGTGTACATCTGCGCCGTGAGCTGCAGTTGCCGGACCCGCAGTTCGAATTCAGTAGCGATAGCGGGAGCAGGCGGAATTGGACGCCCCCAATTAGGGTTTCCGCGTTTGCGCCTCGTAGCGGGGAGAGCAACCGGTATCGTCATAGGCCCTGATCATACTCCGCCTTTAGGTGACTGTGCGGCAGAATCCGACATCACGTCGGCCCGACATGATTCCCTGGACTGGCGACGCCGGGCTTTCTGAGACGCCTGGCTGACGGCCCGTTTCGGATTCAGGTCACGTAGAGATGTGGGCCACCTGCCAGGGCGAAGCGTAGGTACCCGCAATACCGATGGACTGGAATCCAGTGTCCCGAACTCGTCCACCTACGCGGTAACTTGCACCTGGAATGCACTCCCGTAATTTGAAAGTGTGCCCAGGTAGTGTTCAAATCGATTCACCCGCCACTTTTCCGAACAGGTCGCGTCACCGAGTCTGGCCCGCGCGGAAGCGAGCAATCGACATGACATTCTTGCAGCGACTACTCGGCGAATTGTGCTCCCATCAGTTTACTTGGCCCCGACTCGGCGGCAATGGCCAGCACTATCAGATCTGTCTCATCTGTGGAACTGCTTACGAATACGACTGGAAGAGGATGCAACGCATTGATCGCCTGCTAGCGCCGAACGAACCACACCCTCTCGATTTGACGCGAACTCGATCGCCGGGAACTGTCCATTGATGTAAGCACGATCTCGCCGAGACACCTAAGCATCATATCCTTTACTGTGCAGCAGTCAGCAATGCTGTCGTTCTAACTTACCGAGCTTCCTGCTCCCGGGACTTCCCCACCGCGTGATCTCAGGCACACTGCGCGAAATGGCCGCGCACACGATCATCGTGCGCGAGCGGTGGTTGTCGAGTAGGGCACTAGACTGAGTCCAACTACCCCGTCCAGCTGTACCAGCGGAGTTCGGTCTAAAGTACATCGCGATTCCGACAAACGGGCAGTCTGGCGCTTGTCCGCTCGAACATTTTCGAAGCGCACTCCTGAGAGAGGTCACATCCACCACCTCGCGGTACTTTAATACAGAGGCTTGAATCGCTGTCTGCTGTGCAAGCCTCGCCAAGCAGAGGATCATTATGCCCGCTTCCAACGGTCACACGGTACGGCGCAGTTCGAGAGTACCGATCAAAGTTCCGATCCGCGTCACCAGCATGGAGCCCAATTCCAAGTTCTCCGAGATCTGTGAGACGTTGGTGGTCAGTGCGCATGGTTGTGCGCTCCGTTTCCCCCTACAGGTGGACACTGGAAGTGCCCTGCGCCTGCACAGCCGAGGAGGCCGGGAGACCACGGCGCACGTGGTTTTCTGCCAGCCAATGGGGTCCGACGGACAAGGCTTCCGACTGGGTGCGCGGCTCGACCGGCCGGACAACTTCTGGGGATTGGAATCCTGTCCCGATGATTGGCGGGTAGTGGAGATGCCCGTACCCGCCGCTCAACAATCTCTTCAAAAACTGTCGGGTAGCTCCACTGTTCAGCGCAAACCACGAACTTCTCCCCAGGCCACGCAAGCCGTTTTCGACAAGCTCGAGGAGCAACTGTCCGAGGACCGTTTGCGAGGCATACTCGCTACACTCGTTCGGCCCTTGCAGACAGAAGTCAACGAGCTCCGCGAGAGGCTGGCCGCCAATGCCAAGCGCAACCGCTTCGAGGTGTCGCTTGGGAACATTCCTCCTGAGTTGGAGGAGAAGCTATGGGAGCGACTGCGGCAAGACCTCGGGGCGCGCGTTCTGCAGCAGACACGGGAACAGTCCGCAGAGATTCTCGGATCGGCGAAAATAGCCATCGAGCAGAAGGTCAGCGCAGGCCTAACCGAGTTTCGGCACCGTCTTGCCGGTGAACTGCACGCCGTCGAACAACGAGCGCAGGTATTGTCAAAGGAGCTCACCACCACCACGCAACAGCATGTCCTAACTGGACTCGAGAAACTGCAGCGGCAGGCGGCGGAGGCGGGAGCACATCTCAACGCACAAGGCGAAAAGCTCTTGTGTTCGTTGCAGGAGCAACTTGCAGACTCACATAATGTTCACTTCCGGCAGGTCGAACAGATGCAGGCTGATGCCGCCGCAAAAGCATTCCAACTTCAGTCGGAGGTTTCGGACCTTGGGCGGAGGATTGCAACGTTGAACGAGTCCGTGCGCCGCCTTGAGTCGGATCTTGACGCGCACCTCGAGAGTCTGGCAGGCGATGTTGTCTCCGGCACGAAAGCTCAAATCGAGAGCGCTGTGGCGGTGGCCCTCAAGGACCTGCAAGCACGTGGCTCAAATGAAGTCGAAAACAGGCTCAGCGAGATGTGCGGCCACGTGAGAACCATTCAGAATCGGATTGAAGACTCCTTTTCTGCTTCGCTGAAGACCCAGGGCGAGGAAGCCGTGCAGTCGCTCGCGCAACAGTTCGAGGAACTCGCACCGCAAGCCCTGGAAAGGTGGCGGCTGGCACTCGCCAAGGACTTGAATTCGGTGGCGAAAACTCTGGGCCAACAACTTCGTCAGGAACTCGAACCCAAGGCCGGCCAAAGTTAGATTGCAACGACTCGATAGTCGGCCGAGCGCGAGCCAAACACGCAAGCCGGAGGCGAGTTCTGAACTGCGTGCTCTCAGGCACGCATCATCGCCATCAGCTGGTTGACGCAAGTAGGCAGGGGACCGGTGGAGCGAGTACAGCGGCAGAACGTCCTTTACTTGGCCGGCTCGCTAGCTATCTCTTCTTGCTGCTCTTCAGCCTTTTGCCAACCGGAACCGGGGTTGTATTCCTTCATGGCTTTACCTAGAACATTGGTCTTCTTGCCGAGATCCTTCTCAAATACGGCTCCATTCTCGTTAACGATGAATGTCATCACGCCAGACGACCTGTATTCCGCCGGATAGGCCACGAAAGCGAAGCCCTCGGTCATTTTGCCATTGACGAGGTAACCCTTCGGGCCGCCGCTAGCATTCTTTCCCTGACGCGTCAGGATATGGAAATAGTAACCCCGGTAAGGAGTCGCAGCGCCCTCCTGGCTCTGGGCATAGCTCCCCCCGGCAACCGCCGATGCCACGAGCGGCCCGATGGGACTCTGGGGTTCGCCGTTCGCAGCTTTCCAATAAAGGCCATCATGCTGCCCCTCAGTACTGAAGATTTTCTGAGCGTACTCGCCGTGCTTCGCCGAATATTCCTTTTCCGACGCCACCAGTTCCTGGCAAACGCGGATGGCCGATAGTTCATTCCGGCCAATGCGCCTGTATAAAATTTCCTTCTTGCCCGCTTCGGTGTCGAAATACCACGCATTGCCTTTGTGCACGAGCGGAATAGGCGTCGGCCAGTTATGCGCGCCGATGTACAAAATCGTGGTTCCATCCGGTTCTTTCACCAGACGGTGCATTTCCTGATATCTCTGCACGAAATTAGCGCGGCTCTCGGCGTCCTCGGCATCGTCTCCGGACGAGACGATTTGCTTTCCCTCCGGTCCTAGGATTCCGAGCATCGCTTTTTCGTCATTGTTCTGCGCCGCCGTGACCAGCGCGTTGCTCGCCTCTTCCGCCGATGAAAATGTTTTCTGGCCGGATTGCTGCGCCATCGCACGGGTGGAAAAGCACGCCGCCAAAAGGAGTGCAAAAATGATCGCGCCCACGGCTAACTTAGGAAGATTGACCCAATGATATTCATCGAAGTTCAGCTTCGTTCGCAGCATATGGCTCATCTCCATTCCAAATTTTTCCTGCTACCAGGAACTAACGAACCCTCGATCAATGACCTCGATCAATGGCGCCCGCCACCGCCGTGAGACCCGCCGCCATGCGCTCCGCCGCCCATGCTGGCGCTTCCGCGTGACGAATAACTCTTGGCCTGGCCACCATGCCCATATCCGCTGAACGCACCCGAGTGTGTGCCGCTCTGACCGCGGGGTGCAGCGTATCCGCGAGCCGCCTGCCGGTTTCCCTCGAAAGGCCTGGCCGCAACTCCGGGACGACCTCCGCCGCGGTAGAAATTGCTCCGGTTATAAAACGTCCTGCTCCGGGAGAAATACCTGCCGTGATTAAACATTGCATAATGGTTATGCCAGTCGAATCCCCAGTGCCCCCATCCCCATCCAAAGCCGCCGAACCAGCCGATTCCGAAGCCGATTCCGAATGAGAAATACGGGCCGCCAAACCAGATTCCGGGATACGGATACCACCCCGGCCACGCTACGATGGGATAGCCGTAAATCAGCCAGGGGTTGTACGCCGGTACATAAACGACATCGGGCTCGGCAGGCTCAATGTCAATATCCGGGCCGTCCTCCTTAATGACTTCGTGCTGCGGGTTCTTAAGAGCGCCGGCTTGTTCCGCTTTGTGGCGCATCACCTGCACCGCATCCATCACATCCTGTTGCTGGTTGTAATAAGCGTCACCGAGAGACGACGTCCAGGAAAGATTCTTGTCCATATTCCCCAGCACGGACGGAAACGCAGCGAGCGCCTTGACGCTCGGGTCCCAAGGCTGTTGGTCCACCGCCTGACCCAGAGCCTCGCCCTTCAAATCGGGATGCGCCTGCACCCACCGGTCGGCCTCGACGACTTCGTCAGGAAACGTGGACGCCGCCAGGATCTGCGCCACCAGCGAATCCGGATACAGCGCAATCGGCGCAACTAACCGCTGCAACTGCTCGGGGGTCTGCTGCGCGTAGGGCGGCGGCGCCTGCCCACCCTGTGGCGGGGCTTGCACGTCTTGGTCTTGCGCCGACAGGCTCAAAGGATAGGTCGCGAACAACAGAGCCAATGACAAGAGGCAAACCAAACTTTGCCTGCCCAATCCAGGCTTTGAAATCCTTGCACTATGTACGAAAATGTTCATATTCTTGCCCCTCCTCCGTATCGGTTGAGGCTGCTCACAATCTTGAGGCGTCGATATTAGTAGAGATGCGTAAAACAAGATTTAGGCTGCAAATTCCACTTTGAGATTCCTCTCGACCGTAGACCCACCCTCCCCGCCCGTCAAGATTTGTAATTGCTGCTGAGTTGCCGGTTGTCCGCGCGATTAAACCCGCCGCGGAGCGCGCTTCTTCTTTGTCCCCGTATTTTTTTCCACCCGAAGCTTCCAGGCTGTGCGCAGAGCGCCGGTCAGCACATCCTCGTTCGCTTGCGCCAGCCGAATGTGGGTCATCCCATCCGTCCCCATCCGCCATGAATGGGCAAAAAAACTTCCGGCAACTCTCGCACAAACTCCGCCTGCAGTTCCGGTGTGAGCATCAAGTTACCATAACCCTTGTCTTCGGAGGCCAGCGTGGCGAAGATCCTGCCTCCCACACGGAAGTCGGCCGCGCCCATGTGCGAGCCTTCCTCCGCGCCTTCAAAGCTCAAAGCAATCCGTCGGAAGTCTGCCGCCTTCATCGCCCATCACTCCCATTCATAATCGAGGCTGCCACACCGCGTTAACGTTGCAATTTTACTGGATTGTGGACGTGAAACAGACGATTACTGCGGGCCAAAACTGAACTTTACCATTTCCATCGTTTCCTTGGACGCGGGCTGATACTTCCACTGCATGACCGCACGTGCCATGGCATCTGCGAGCAGAGGGTGGCCGCCGAGCACCTTCACTTCCTTCACCGTTCCATCCGGCTTCACCAACGCCTGCATCTGCACTGTTCCCGTCAGGTTCATCCGCTGAGCGATGTCGGGGTACGCCGGGGAAACGCTGCGCTCCAGTCGCCGCGTCGTTTCAGCGGTCGAGTTCGATGCCATCGTGTAAGAGGACCCGTATCCAGCCTTGGCCAGCGCCAGAATTTTCGAGCTGAAATGTATCTCCGAACGGTCCAGCGCGTCAGGGTTGACTTCAAAGCGGACGCTTCCATGCTCCAGGACCAGATTGATCATGCCGCCTTGCCCCAGAAAAGAGTCCTCCTCACCCACCAAAAGCACGCCCGCCTGCGCCAAGCCATCTATGGCAGCCTGGGTACGCTTCCTCTCGGACGCGCGAAAGAAAACGATATGGCATGATTTCATGTCCTTCTCAGAGCCTACAGGCTTGACCAGCAAGGGATGGGTCGCAATGTCTTTTCCCGCGACAACGGCGTTCAAGACATCCAGAAAATCCTCATCTCCGCCGCTCTTCCTGGGCGGTCGCGGTTACTACAAACACAGATTAAGAGAAGTATGATCAACCAACATGGGTTGACGTGGCTACGTTGGCTTGCTGGAGCCAGGGCGTGCCCAGGCGAAGGCGCGAGCCAAACCTTTCTGGCAACACTCGTCCTGGCGACACTCATGGAGCCTCCCGAGGCCTTCGTGAGCGCACCCCTCGGTCTTGAAGCCGGCGCACGCCCCTAAAGTCATCTTCGGCACGATACTGACTCTTCATTAAATGGGCGGATCGGTTATTTTTTGGGTTGGCACAGGCGGGACGTTGTCTCCGAATTGTATGGCAACCGCACTGCCCAATCCGACCGTCCGGCTTTCGCCTGTGATCCCGTGTGCTCTCTGTGGTTAAGCCCTTTGCCTCCGCCGCCGTTTACCATCTGACGCCGGCAATCGCTCCATGATATGTTCTCTGTTCGCAGCTCAAGCAGCTCAAGACTGCAGCTCCAAGCTCAAGACTATGATCCGCAACTACAAAGGCATCACCCCGCAATTCCCCGAAACCGCCTACATCGACGATTCCGCGCAGCTTATCGGCGACGTTATCGTCGGCGAGCACTCCAGCATCTGGATGAATGCCGTCCTCCGCGGCGACGTCCACCAGATCCGCGTCGGCCACTACTCCAACATTCAAGACAACTCCATCCTCCACGGCATGAAAGAACAATACGGCGTCTACGTGGGCGACTACGTCACCGTAGGCCACAACGTCATCCTCCACGGCTGCACCGTCGAAGCCCGCTGCCTCATCGGCATGGGCGTCATCATCCTCAACGGCGCCGTCATCGGAACCGGCTCCATAATCGCCGCCGGCACCCTGATCCCCGAGAAAACAATCGTCGAGCCAAATTCCCTCTGGATGGGCTCTCCAGGAAAATTCCGCCGCCGCCTGGACAAAAAAGAGGAAGAAACAATCCTCCGCTACGCCGACAACTACGTGGCATACAAGAAGTCGTATTTGATGGAAAGAAAAAGCTCTTAGCTCTTCGCTGATTTTTGGCAGAGGAAGAAGTGACGTTAGGAAGACAGTCGGAATTCTTGACCCGCGTAATCAAGCCTGGAAAACGGAAGTAACCGCTGGCGATTGGCAAACAACACACTCTTTCAGATCCGATATTCGTGGGAATTTGCTAGAGCGTGTTTCATAAATAGGTTCGGCCTCATATCAGGCACTTACGGATGAGGCTGGTTAGGTGATGAGCTTCTGTCATGAAGACGCGGCAGAAGCTGTTGACGGACGAGCAGTGGGAGTTGGTGGAACCCATGCTACCCCCGCCCAGGCGACGGCAGGACAATCGAGGCCGGCCCTGGGCATCGAACCGGGCGTGTTTCGAGGGTATTCTGTGGATTCTGCAAACCGGCGCGGCGTGGCGATTCGTGCCCGAGGAGTTTGCTTCGCCTTCGACCTGCTGGCGGCGGCTCAAGCAGTGGGAAGACGAAGGGGTGTGGCTGCAAGCGTGGCGCACGTTGCTGGGGGCGCTGGATGAAGAAGGCCTGCTGAACTGGGACGAAACCTTTTTGGACGGCAGTTTCGCTCCGGCGAAAAAGGGGGCCTCGCGGTCGGTAAAACCAAGCGGGGCAAGGGGACGAAGTGGATGGTACTGGTCGACGGTCAAGGTCTTCCGCTGGGAGTTCGGCTGGAAAGTGCCTCCCCCAGTGAAGTTACGCTTGCGGAAGCCACGCTCTCCCAAGTCCGGGTACCACGCCGGCAAGGGCGCCCGCGGCAAAAGCCGGAGCGCGTGATCGCCGACCGCGGTTACGATTCCGACCCGCTGCGCCAGCGCTTGCAAAAGCGTGGCATCGAACTGATTGCGCCCTACCGCAAGAACAACCAGGCACGGCGCTACCAAGATGGGCGCAAACTGCGGCGTTATAAGCGCCGCTGGATCGTGGAGCGAACCAACGCATGGCTGGGTCAATTCCGACGCCTGCTGGTCCGTCATGAGCATCTGCTCTCCACTTACCGTGCCTTCTTCTATCTCGCTTGCTTCTGGATTACGCTGAGGCACTGTTTATGAAATACGCTCTAGGTAGGATTGCCCGGCCCGCCGCTTGGGTGGCGGCTGTGTGGGGTCGTGGGGTGAGGACCGGGCAATTCTGTTTACCACTCAGGATTGCAACTTGACCATATTTGTACTCCCCAACGCCTCACTCTGCCTGTGATGGCGATCACCATTCTTCGTGATTAAGACACAACCAGCTGTGACAAAGATCACCGCCAAGGCGGACAGTCCCCGGATAAGCTAACAGCGAAACTGCAGCACAAAACCATTCAGGAGAAGCAATCATGGCCTATGTAATCACCGACACCTGCATCAAAGACGAGCTTTGCGTGGAAGTCTGCCCGACCGACTGCATTCATCCCAAAAAAGACGAGCCGGAGTTTGAGGCCGCGACCCAGATGTATGTCGACCCCGAGGGCTGCATCGATTGCGGCGCCTGCATTCCGGCCTGCACCTCGGATTCGATCTTCGTGGCCGACGAACTGCCCGAGGACAAGAAAGAGTTTCTGGAAAAGAACGCCGCTTATTACAAGAAGTAGCGTTCGCAGTTCGCTTCGGTGGCAAAGGTCGCTGCCCTGCGTCCCCACGCAAGAGTACGCAATTTCAAGCGTCCCCATTTCTCGGTTTTCGAGAACTGGGGACGGCGGTTCCCGACTTCAGTCCAACCTGAAACGTAACCCGGCCTGGAGACAGCGCCTTGAAGCGCTGCAGACACTCTCCCTCTCGTTGTCTTATCGTTCCCAACGACCCTCTAATTCCTCGCCAGTCCAGGAACCTCGTCAAACCAACCGAAGGCTTGCTTCCCTATCTTGTGATCTATCTCCTTTGCAAGAACGAGAAACTCGTGCATACTTCAAATGCTCTTTCGTAGTGGAGACTATTGTCGCCATGGCGTCTCGTATCTTCTTTGCCGCCACTATTCTGTTTACTTCATTTCTCCCTGATTATGCTGCCGATAATCCACCTGCTGCCCGTAACTCCGATCCTACTTACCAGCAACTGCGCAACCTGACGTTGTCAGGAGAAGCGGTCAGTGTCAATAACTTTGAGTTGAAGCGCGACGCCGGCACTTTCCATCTGCACTCGGGAACGGTGTGCTTTGTGACGCCGGTGCAGGGCAAGGTCACCGGGGCGGTTTTCGTGGGCGAAGGCAATTTTGTCCTCGATCCCCCGCTCGAGTCCGAACGCAACAGTTTGAAACTACTGACGAAAGAGAACGAATTCAGCGAGAGCTTCACTCAGGCGGTTTTTCGCTTTACTGATTCCACGTATGCCGACATCAAAAAAGCCAGCAGCCCCGCATCCGGTGGTTGCGATACAAACGCGCTGAAAGATAGCCAGAATACAACGCGCCACAAGTTCAAGAACAACCTGGAGGCCCGGATCCTCGAGGATGTACTGAGCCCCGAGCCGGGAGGGCTGTTTGTCGCTTTCATCCATGGCAAGCGCTACAGCGACAAGGAAATCTATGAAGTTGAGCCCAACCACGGAACCGACCATGTCAGCTTCCGAACCTACGAGGAGAACAAATGGGGTCACTGGGCATTGTTCAATTTTTCCGGAGAACACCAGCCGGGCAGCTTTGGCCAGCTGATGCGGATTGAACATCAGCAACTGGATGTGAGCTTCGAAAGAAACGGCTCCCTCTCCGGCAAGGCTACGACCGATTTTGTTGCCCGACGCAACGGCGTGCGGGTTGTGCCCCTCGACCTGTTCCCGCCTTTACGGGTACAGAGTGTGACCGCGAACGGACAGCCTCTTGCCTTCATTCAGGAAGACAAGAACGACGACGGCGACTTCGCGGTTATTTTGCCCAAACCTCTCAGCGCGGGAGAGAAATTGGCGATCACCACAATCTATGGCGGAAAAGAGGCCGTGAGCAATGAAGGCAGCGGCAATTATTTCCCAGTCGCGCGGATGAATTGGTATCCCAACGATCCCGGAGCGAGTTTTGGAGAATACGCGCTCTACGACATGACCCTCCGCATTCCTAAAGGAATGAAGATGGCGGCGACCGGCGTGCTTGTCTCCGAGAGCAATGAGGGCGGCCAGAACGTTACCGTGTGGAAAAGCGAAAACCCGCAGACGGTGGCGGGATTCAGCTTCGGCCGCTTCAAGGAAGAGGAAGCCAAGCTCACCAAGCCCGAATATTTCATCCAGTCCTATGCCAACGAGGAGTCTCCGGACTGGGTGAATTCGCTGCAGCATGCCGTCCACGATGACCTGCCCTCGCAAGGCTCCCACATGGGAGAGATGGCGCTGGGCTCGATGAGCACCGTTTCGCTGAATAAGAAAGCGCTGGCGGAAGGTGAATTGGCGGTGCAACTCTACACCGATTATTTCGGCCCTTCGCTGTTCAAGCATTTGCAACTCACGCAGCAGACGGCGTGCGACTTTGGCCAATCGTGGCCGGAACTGGTGTGGATTCCGATCTGCTACTACTTTGACACCACCGTTCGCAATCAGCTTGGTCTGGACCAGGGTGACCGCGGCTATTGGAAAGTAGTTACGCCGCACGAAGTCGCTCACCAATGGTGGGGGCACACGGTCGGGTTCGCCTCCGGCCGCGACCAGTGGATGAGCGAAGGCTTCGCCGAGTTGTCCGCGTCCCTCTATGTCAGCATGATCGAGAAGAATCCCAAGAAATTTATCGAGTTCTGGAACGACGAGCGCGAGTTGTTGCTGGAACGGGACGCCCAAGGTTTCCGCGCCATTGACGTGGGCCCTCTAACCATGGGATACCGGGCCAATAACTCGCGCACTGGACTTAACGTGACTCGGCACCTCATCTACCCCAAGGGTGCCTACATTCTCCACATGATCCGGATGATGATGTGGGACCGCAAAACGGGCGACCAGAATTTTAAAGCCGCCATGCAGGACTTTCTGAAAACCTATTCGGGCAAGGCGGCCACCACCGAAGATTTCAAGGCGATGATGGAAAAACACATGACTGCGGAAATGGATCTCGAGGGCAATCACCGCCTGGACTGGTTCTTCAACGAATATGTCTACGGCACCGCCCTGCCCACTTACAAGATCACCTATACGTTCGACAAGGACGCAAACGGCGACGTTGTGTTTGGCTTCAAAGTCACGCAGTCTGGCGTGGACGACAAGTTCCGGATGATCGTGCCCATCTATCTGGAGCTAACAGACGGCCGCACCGTAAACCTGGGGCGCGCGCGCCTGGTCGGAAACACGTCGGTGGAGCAGACAGTCCCGATAAAGGGATTGAAAGATGTGCCCAAACGCGCGCTCGTGAACTACAACGACGATGTCCTGGCGTCCAATTAGCTATGAGCTACCAAGAAACTCAATTTTTCGTCACGGCTCCAGCTCACCTAGGGACGGCCTCCCCCGGCCCTCCAAGCCGAGCACAGCTCGGCCCCGCCGCGCGCGGATAGCCAATCAAGTAACTAATTGGCACATGTCCGGCCGCAAGTTCGCCGATCTCCCACTCGTACTCGTTACCGGCCAGTTTTGCAACCATCTCACGCAGTTCTTGTGGCCGATACGTCCGCAGGCACGACACTACTCCATCGAACAGCAAGACCAACGGAATCATCGGAACCAGGTACGTCCAGAGCAGCCGTGACCAGCGAAACGGACGGATCCACGGCGTGCAGACGAGCAGCATGAGAACCCAAACAAGAATGAGACCGATAGTTGGCGGAGCGCGCCGGGTTATTTCAAATATGCCGATCCCTTCGCCGGCATCGACCGCATTCTGCAGGATGGCGCGAGCCTCTTCCGGCGAAAAGTGATGGAACGACGTGAACATCGTTCGAAACCCTTTCAACTGCGGAGGAACGTTCATAGCGTCCACCGAGCCGGGATAAAAACTGAAGCGATTCTCAGAAGCCCCTAGGACACTTTGGAATGCCCCGAGATTCGGGTATTTATCGGTGAGCCAAATCTGAAGGGCCGGCACGTCTCCATTTCGAGATTGCAGCCTTCGAGAAAGCTCCAACCAGGGCCCTCCGCCGCCTGAACACATATCAACAACCGATTGACCAAAAGTCGATTGACCGAAAGTCGTCCCGCTCCGTGCCGAGTCAAGCGCGACTTGCAGTAACGGAGCGATGGGCACGTAGGCATTTAGAAGATTGAATCCAAACTGAAGCGTATCCGTAATTTCATCTCGAAGGGATGACGGGAACCAACGTTGTTCATGGAGTTCGATAAACTGTACGCGACGCATGGCAAGTCCGCAAAATGCAAATTCAACGGTACACTAGTGAGACGCTACTGTGGATCGAAGATGCTGAGAGGTTCAACTGAAAGCGGAGAGCCCGCGCGCGGATGACAAGCTTCACGCCGCTCCGAACGACTAGCAACCAACGACCAACGACGAAATGATCAAATCCCCGCGAGGAACCCGCGACCTTCTCCCGCCCGATACGGCGCTCTGGAACTTCGTAGAAGCCAAGGCCCGCGATGTATTCCGCGCGTACAACTTCCATGAAATCCGAACCCCCATCTTCGAGTCCACCGAACTATTCGCCCGCGGCGTGGGCGAAGAGACCGACATCGTTTCGAAAGAAATGTTCACCTGGGAAGATCGCGGCCACGCCGAAAGCGACAAAGGCCGATCCCTAACTCTCCGCCCCGAAAACACCGCCGGCATCGTCCGCGCCTACATCGAGCACAAACTCTGGGAGCGAGGCCTGAACAAGTTCTTCTCCATCGGCCCTATGTTTCGCCGTGAGCGCCCGCAGAAAGGACGCTACCGACAGTTCTACCAGATTGACGCTGAGGTCATCGGCCCCGCCTCATCCGGCAGCCAGTCTCCCGCCCGAGACGCGGAGATTCTCGAACTCCTCGCCACGCTGCTCGACCGCGTAGGCATCGCCAACTGGACGCTCGAACTGAACTCCGTAGGTTGTCCCGCCGACCGGACAAAATTCAACGAGGCCCTGCGCCACGCGCTCGCTCCCGTAATAGATAAAATGTGCGCCGACTGTCAGCGCCGCGCCGTGACCAATCCCCTAAGAGTCTTCGACTGCAAAGTTCCCGGAGACCAGCCCATCATCGACACCCTCCCGACCATCAGTCAATTTCTGGACGAAGCTTGCCGCACTCACTACCAAGAAGTTAAAGACATTCTGAACGCCGTTCAGATCTCCTACGTTGAAAATCCGCGCCTGGTGCGGGGTCTGGATTACTACACCCGGACTGCGTTTGAATTTACGCATGGGGGCCTCGGGGCGCAGAATGCGATCCTTGGTGGCGGACGATACGACGGTTTATCGGAAGCGCTCGGCGGGCCACCAGCCCCGGGGATCGGATTTGCTATTGGAGAAGATCGTCTCGTGGTTTCGCTGACCGCGTCAGCCGAATCGGTCGTGCGCAAGCCCGACGTTTACATTGCTCCGCTCGGCACCGGAATGAATCGCGAAGCCGCTCGCGTGGCGCGCGAACTGCGGCGACACGATCTGGTAGTCGAACTCGGCGACGAAGCGTTTCGTCTGAAAAAGTCATTCGAGGCCGCCGACAAGATTGAAGCGCAATACCTCCTCATCGTCGGCGAGAATGAAGTGGCGGCCAATGCATTCGCGCTCAAGCATCTGGCCTCCGGCGAACAAGTCACAGTCCCGCGCAGCGAGTTGGCGCAGCGGATTTCGCGAAAGTAGATAAAACTGTCTCTTCTAAACTGATCATGAAGCACTGACTATCTGCATTAACTTCGTTGACACTTCCCGCCTGCGAGTGTAAGGTTCGGAGCGCAACGAACCCAGAAAAACTCAGGAGGAATTACGAGGATGAAGAGGAAATTGTGTGGGATTTTTGCAGTCGTGTGCACGCTAGCAATGATCGCCGCCTGGACCGCACCCGCGTCCGCACAGGACGAACCGAAGGAAAAGCCTCCGATGTACAGCTACGTCGGGTTCTGGAACATTCCTCGCGCGCATTGGGCAGACATGGAAAAGGCCGACGCCGCCGATCAGAGTGTTCTGCAGAAAGCGATGGCCGATGGAACGATTATCGGCTACGGCAGCGACATGAACCTGGTGCATCAGCCGGACGGGGCCACGCACGACAGCTGGTGGTCAGCGATGTCCATGGCCGGGCTGCTGAACGTGCTGGACAAGTTCTATAAGAATGGCTCGACAACCACATCCGTGCTGGCCAGCTCCACCAAGCATTGGGACAACATCATGGTCAGCCGGTATTACGGCTGGCATTCAGGCTCCTTCAAGGGCGCCTACACACGCGCGGCGGAGTACAAACTGAAGGCGGATGCGCCCAATGACGCCGTGGAGATGCTCAGCAAACATCTGTTCGTGCCGATGATGGAGAAGATGCTGGCCGACGGCGCCATTCTCGAGTATGAAATCGACACCGAGGCCATTCACACCGAAGATCCCAACAGTTTCTGGGTCATCTTCGTCGCAACCAACGCTGACGGCCTGGACAAATTCAATGCCGCTGTGCGAGATCTGCGCAAGACGAACCCCCTGGGCGGACCGGCGATCGGGGCGATGGTGGACTTCACCGCGCACCGCGATTATTTGTCGAGTTCGATCGGAACCTACAAGTAGTTCGCGGGATCGGTCGCGCGGAAGCTCCCGCCTGTAGCGATCGTAGGAATTGAGGAGGGCGCCCCGTCCAAGCTCCTGCTTGGGCGGGGTTTTTCATTGCCAAGCTCGATTCCGCCAACCCATCACACCGCACCGTGATGCCGGTCATTGAAGAGCGTCGCCCCAAGTGGGTAGCCTTAGTCTGATGTTCCGAGTCCTTCTCTTGTCATAAGGTCCAACCAGACCCAAAATCAAGGCCCTCGGAAGTATCGGGTTTCCCCGACCTGAACCCTGCACTCCTGATCGCTCAGCCGCCGGAAAGCCCAAACCTCGACCTCATATAGCGGATAGAAGGGAGAATCTTATGGCAGCCAGCCCACGCATCGCCCCGCACGTGGAGCCTGTTTTCAAGAAGGAAACTCTGAAGCTCTGTGAGCCGAAGCATAATCCGAAGCCCAAGACGAAAACGATACAGAAACCACAGGTCCGGGACTTGGCGGCCGAGATCTTCGACGGATACGAAGAATACCTTGGTTGCACCGCCGTTTAGTCCGCGCCAGTAGCCCGGCCGTCCCCATCCATTGAAGTGCGCCAGCGCTATCGGTTCGTGGCGCTGGGCTATTTGGCCACACTTCAGGCTTTGACGCATTGACTTGCGCCCTTCGAATGTCTACCATCGGCATCCGGGGTATGAGTCACTCCCGGTTCTAAGACAAAAACACTTTCAGGAGGCGTTCTCTATGACGCGTGCGTCAAAATGTCCACTCGCCCTTTTCATCGCCACGCTGCTGTTCACCGCCACGGCCCCTGCGCAAATGAATATGCCCAAGCCCGGCCCCGAGCACAAAAAGCTCGACTACTTCACCGGCAACTGGACCTGCGACTCCGACATGAAACCTGGGCCCATGGGGCCGGGCGGCAAGATGACCATGACCGACGACTCCAAGTGGATGGATGGCGGCTTCTTTGTCGTCATTCATAGCCAGTTCAAGAGTGCTTCCATGGGTAACGGCAACGGGATCTCCTTCCTGGGGTACGACGCCGGCGAAAAGAAATACACCTACAACGAGTTCAATAGTGATGGCGAGGCCATTGTTTCCAAGGGAACGGTAGACGGCGACGCCTGGACCTGGATGGGCGACATGAAGGAGCCAGCCGGGAAGGGCCGATTCAGCGAGAAGATTCTGTCGCCGACTTCCTACTCATTCAAGTTCGAAGTGTCATCCGATGGCACCAACTGGACGCCGGTCATGGACGGCAAGTGCACGAAGAACAAATAAGCGGAAGGCGCGAGTCATCAGCCCGAGGTCATGGGTTCGCTAAGAAAATGGGGACGGCGTTTCGCTCGTCCCCACCGCGGATCGACTGACCAGTCGTCACTTCGCCATCTTGAGTGACATCACATGAACTTGGTTCTTGTCCGCATACACATGTGCGGTCAGGGTGACGTGGTGTCCTTCGTGTCCTTTTACTGCCTCTGGGTTTACGATATCCCAGCTCTTCTTGTCGCTGTCGTTCACAAACGTCTTGCCGTTATCGCTGATTTTGCCGGTGATCTTAACCGCTTTCTTGGACGCATCAGCCTTCATCGTGTCATGGCCCATCGTGTCCTGAGCCACAGCAGCCACTCCGAAAGTTATAACGGCCAGTGCGAGACAGATTGTCATCAGTTTTCTCATGTTGTTCTCTTCTCCCACACACAAATTGAACAAACTTGCCGTCGGCCAGTATAAAATCGAATTTCCGTTCAAGACTAAGTTTTTTTGAATTGAAGCAACGGGACCAACGAGCCCATTCTCCCTTTGAAGCAGCGCCGCGCCCCTGCCAGCCACGCTGTCCCATTTATAATCATTGATTAAACTCACAGTCGTAATTTCAGCTGAATCATTGCGGAAAGACAAGGCGAAAACGTGCTCGATTTCTTAGGAGACCTCAGACGAACCCGTATGTGCGGAGAGCTTCGGCTCTCCGATGCCGGCAAGAAGGTTGTGCTCATGGGATGGGTCAACCGGCGGCGTGATCTGGGCCAGATCATCTTCGTTGATCTGCGCGACCGCACCGGCGTGACCCAAGTTGTGTTCAGCCACCAATTGAGCGCGGCCGTACACGAGAAGGCGGGAGCGCTGCGCAATGAGTTTGTGATCGCGGCGATCGGAAAGGTCAAGCGCCGTGATACCGACACCATTAATCCCAATATCCCAACCGGCGAAGTCGAACTGGTGGTGGAAGAGCTGCGCATTCTGAACGTGTCGAAGTCGCTGCCGTTTCTGCCTTCGGACACGGTGCTGGCGAACGAAGAGATGCGCTTGAAATATCGCTACATCGACCTGCGCCGCGACGCCATGCAGTTCAACATCGAGTTGCGACACAAAGTGGCGCTTGCCATCCGCGACAACCTCGCTTCGCAGGGCTTCTTTGAAATCGAAACGCCCTTTATGACGCGCTCTACGCCCGAGGGCGCGCGCGATTATCTTGTCCCCAGCCGGGTGCAGCCGGGATCGTTCTACGCGCTGCCGCAATCGCCGCAGCTGTTCAAGCAGATCCTGATGATCTCGGGCTTCGACAAATATTTCCAGATCGTGCGCTGCTTCCGCGACGAAGACCTGCGCGCCGACCGCCAGCCCGAATTCACCCAGATCGATCTAGAGATGTCATATCCGCAGCCGGAGCGGGTCTGGGAAGTGGTAGAGAGCTTCCTGACGGCGGCGTTCAAGGCTGCGGGGCACGAGATCAAGACACCTTTCCCGCGTATGGATTTCGACGATGCCATCCGCCAGTACGGCATAGACAAGCCCGACCTGCGCGTGCCCGCCTTCACTGATGTAGCCGATTGTTTTGCGCCGGATGAGCTTCAAGGGTTAGCCATAAACAAAGATCTCCCGGTGATTGCCATCCGCATTCCGCACGTGGGCGAACTGTCGCGCAAGGAGCGCGACGACATCAAGCCGCTCTTTGTCTCGAAGGGCGGAGCGCGCGTGTTTGAAGACTTCAAGCGTATCGAGAACAAGCATCCCGAGGCGGGAGCAAAAATCCGCGCGAAAACCGGGGCGGCAACGGCCGACCTGCTGGTCTTGGTAGTGGGATCGGCGGAGTCAGTTCGAGACGACCATCCCGCCAGCAAGCGCAAAGTTACGCCAGCGGAGATGGCGATCTATGCTTCGGCGGGACTGCTCCGCGTAGCGCTGGCGCAGAAATATTCCGACCGACACAAGCTTTTTCAGAAGGGCGATTACCGTTTTCTGTGGGTGACGAACTTTCCCATGTTCGAGTACGACGAAGGCGACAAGCGCTGGATGGCCGCACATCACCCGTTCACTTCGCCGCACACTGAAGACATGGATAAGCTGGAAACCGATCCGGCCATGGTGCGCGCGCTTGCTTACGACGTGGTGCTGAACGGGACGGAATTAGGGTCGGGGTCGATCCGTATTCACCGCCAGGATGTGCAAAGCAGAATCTTCCACGCGCTCGGCATGACCGAAGAAGAAGCGCGCTCACGCTTCGGCTTTTTCCTGGAAGCGCTCGAATACGGCACGCCCCCGCATGGCGGAATCGCACTCGGCCTCGATCGCATCGTGATGATTCTCGCCGGAGCGGATAGTCTGCGAGAAGTAATTCCCTTCCCCAAAACCGCCGCCGCGAAAGATCTGATGATGGAAGCGCCCACGCCGGTGGCGGAGGCGCAGTTGCGGGAGCTGGGGATTGGGGTGGTGAAGAGACCCTCTTAGACCGTGCTGTTCTCGAAACCGATCGCCGATCTCACATTTGTAGATATCGAAGAATTCTGCGCTCGATTGCGCTCTTCTGAGACGTGTGGGTTGCTCTGTCTGCCGTGCGCAGTTTCGCTATCAAGGCAATTGGCAAGTCGAGCATGTGATAATTTCTCCGCTCAATCGCTCCGAAAAGCTCACTAAAGTTGTAGACCCGTCAAAGTTCCAATTTCAGCATAGCTGCGGCATGTGGGCTGAATCTATTCCGGCGGCAATCTGGAAAGAATACGTCCGCTTGAAGAATAAAGAAATTGCCGGGCCACTTTCAAAAGATGAAGCGCAGATGTTCGGCATGATGACAAAGGTCGGCGGAGACAATCAGCACGCTACACAACACTGGTTCGAAATGCCAGCATTCCCAATTCTGCAATCTGATCTCTGACCTTTTCTCATCACAAAATACCTGTGTGCACCATCACAGACGTCCAACTCGCCAGGCGCGATAATAAAAACCCGATTGTCCCAGTCACACGCGCTCCAATCCTTTTAAGGCGGCCATTGAAGCCGCCTCAAGTCGCCAGTTCCTGACTACTTTACAGCTAACTCCTTTAAATATAATACTTTAGCCAAAATCGTGGGCATGACCTACTGTCTGTTACCTCTTGAGTAAACCGCAATAATTTCAGCACCCACCAAGCTGAACCTTGTAACTTTCCACTCCGACTCGCATCCTAGATTTCTAAGGTCGGAAAATCCATGCTGAATCGTCGTCAGTTTCTAGGCAGTTCTGTTTTGGCGGTTTCAGGTGGAAGTCTGCTTGCCTACTTCCAGAGCCCGCTCTTAAATGTGGCCAAGGCCAACTCGTCGACTGACAATAACAATGACAAAGAGACGGTGAACATCATCCGATTCAGCGATTCCGGGCAAAATCTCGGTCCCGCTCAAGTCAATAAGGTGCACAAGACAGACGCGGAGTGGAAACACCAGCTCACGCAATTGCAATTTGAGGTTACGCGCCGCCAGGGCACGGAAAGAGCGTTCACCGGCCAATACTACGACCTGCACGAAAAGGGTCTCTACCGCTGCATCTGTTGCGATAACGCATTATTCAGTTCGGATACAAAGTTTGAGTCCGGGACGGGATGGCCGAGTTTCTGGGCTCCGATCGCCAAAGAAAACGTTCGGACCTCGAGCGATACCAGCCTGGGAATGACCCGGGATGAGGTGTCCTGCACGGAATGTAGAGCACATCTGGGTCATGTTTTTGACGACGGACCGAAACCTACAGGCTTGCGTTATTGCATGAATTCTGCCTCGTTGAAATTTGTAAAACATGGCTAGTCTAGTTGGACGATCGAGCGTGCCGCGGGCTTCCCTTATCTCTTCGCCGTCAGCCGCTGCTCTACCAACTCCTCGATTCGATTGAGGACTTCATCCTCGCTCATATTCGTCGAGTCGAGCACCACGGCATCTTCCGCGGCGACCAACGGGGAGGCAATGCGGGTGCGGTCCCGACGGTCGCGCTCGCGAAGTTCCACCGCCATCGTCTCCGCCGACGGGCCTTTCACCCGCTGCTGGTCGAGACGCCGTTGTTCGCGAATCACGGGATCGGCGTCGAGAAAAACCTTTAAATCGGCATCGGGAAAAACCTTTGTCCCAATGTCGCGGCCCTCCATCACTACCCCGCCGCCGATGCCCATCTCGCGCTGCCGCGCCACCATCCACTCGCGCACCTTGGGATGCACCGAGACGCGCGACGCCCCCTCGGTCACATCGCGCTCGCGGATCCGTCCGGAAACGTCTTTGCCGTTGATCAAAACACGATTGCCGCCGATGGTGCGATCGAGAGTAATCCGCGAATCCTCCGCCATCTTCAGCAGCGCATCCTCGTCGTCGAATGACGCGTCCCACTCGATCGCCCTGAGCGCCAGCGCTCGATACATTGCCCCGCTCTCCAGATTCACGTAGCCGAGTTTGCGCGCCAGTCGGGAAGCAATCGTGCTCTTGCCCGCTCCGGCGGGACCGTCGATGGCGATGATCAGTTTGCGTGGGGATGGATCAGTCATTGGCGCGGTGCATTGGGCGAACTGAGCATTGTACACGGAGTGTGAGAGAGCTAGCTCACCCGTTGCGGCCGCGGCTTGGGAACATACGCCTGCTTCGGCGGAGTCACCTGCAGCAGCGACTTGCTCCCGATATGCACAAAACTTAATTCGCGCGCCGATAGCAAGGCGTGGATGGCTTCTTTCACTCGCGTCCGCGGAACGAAGTTCGCCAGGAAGTTCTCGACCTCGCCTTCTTCCACGGCAATTACGCAATCCAGGTATTTTGAGACCAGCGCCGAGAGTGCTTCGGGCACCGAGATTCCCACGCCCTCGCGCACTAGATCCGGAGCCCAGCGTGACAGCTCATCCCATACCGAGCCTTCCTCCACCGTGTAATCCACGCGCGTGATACGCAATTTGGCCCACAGTTCGCTCAGCGCGCGATCGAGACCGGCGTTCGAAACCGACCCGCCCAGCATCTCCCCCAGCTTCGATTTCGAAATCGGGCCACGCCCCCGGATGATTTCGAAAGCATCACAGGCCAGCGGCGAATAAGGAGATCGCGGTCCGGTTGCCGGCGCGTGCTTCGGGTTGCGCTCCCCGACGAGCGAATAAAAATAGGGAAATACCGAGGCCGCCAGCAGGAACGCGTTGTTCTCGTCAATCAGCGGAGCCTCGTAGGCTGCCCTGTCGCGCAGGGCGCGAACCATCAATTCAGTCGCTTCCTTCGCCCGCGGATCGGCATAGGCATGCTGGCGCATGGGAAGCTTGTCATCGGCCCCGACCCAGGCTCCCACGAAAGTCGGCAGCATAAGCGCAGGCCGCATCGGATACATCAGACAAAACCCCACCGACTCGAGGAAGACGCGCGAATCATCGAGAGTGCGAACGGGCTGGCCGTCGAGGCGCCACTTTTGCATGCGAGCCTGCAGAAGTTCGGGATCGGTCATGATCTCGATTAAAACACAGTGCTCGCAGATTGGCCTATGCTGCCCTGGTGGCTTTTTGCTTCGAGCTCCGATCTGCGGGCTCCGAGCAAGCTCTCCCGTGCATCCGAAGGATGGATTGCTCGCAGCCCGAAGCTTGCGGCTAGATCCTCTTGAATGCCTTCTGAATATCCTGCATGGAATAGCGCAGCACGACTGGCCGACCGTGCGGGCAGGTCATGGGATGCTCGGTTTTCGCCAGCTCCGCGAGCAGCCACTCCATTTTGTTCTGCTCGAGTGGCATGTTGACTTTGATCGCGGCGTGGCACGCGATCGAGGCCGCGATGCGCGTCCGCACCGCTTCCAGATTGATGGCCTGGTCTTCGCGCGTGAGCTGCTCCAAGATCTCATTCATCATGTGCTCGATCTGCGCCGCGTCCACCCCCGCCGGCGCGATCTTTACCGCGATACTGCGCGCGCCGAAGGGCTCCGCCTCAAAACCATTGCGCGCCAGTTCTTCGGCAATCTCGCTGAAGATCGCTTGCTGCGCGGGAGTAAGTTCGATGACCAGCGGCATGAGCAAACGCTGGCTCTCCACTTGCTGCGCCGAGCGTTGCCGCAGGACTTTTTCGAACAGTACGCGTTCGTGGGCGACGTGCTGATCGATGATCCAGAGTCCGTCTTCGTTGACGGCAAGAATGAAGGAATTTCGAATCTGGCCTAACGGATGCAGAGTGCGCAACGACTCGAGAGTCGGCGCAGTTTGCGCCTCTTGCGCGATGGGCGGCGCGCAGCCGTGATCGGGAATCGGCTGATCGGCAATCGTGGCCGGCGCGCGTGCCAGCGATACCGCCGCGTTACCCTCGACTGCGACTCCGCCTTCAAATTGGAAGGACGCGCTCGCCGCGGGAATTGCCGGCGCTTGTAGCGCGAAGCCGCCTGTAGCCGGTCCGTACAAGTCGCGCCACGGCGCGCGCTGCAAACCATCAGTGCTGTGCGCGCCGTCGGTGAAGCGGGGATTGCCGAGTCCGGGGCTGGAGAGCCCCTGACTGGCCGACGGCTGCGCGCCAATCTCGGTCAAGAACTGCGGCACGGGCCGTGCCTTCATCAGCGCCGCCCGCACCGATTCGCGCACGAAATCGTGAATCACCGTCTGCTGGCGGAAGCGCACCTCGGTCTTGGACGGATGCACATTCACATCCACCTCGGCGGTCGGCATGTCAATAAAGAGCAGCACCACGGGATACACCGTGGGCGGCAAAATGTTGCGATACGCCTCGGTGATCGCGTGCTGGATGAGACGATCGCGAATCAGCCGTCCATTCACAAAAATATAAATCGAATTGCGATTAAGCTTCTGAATTTCCGGCTTGGAAACAAATCCGTGTAGCCGCACCTCGCCAAAATCGTGTGGCGCGGGCGCCCCCGCCCGCGAAGCATCGTCCCCGACATCGGTGGAGTCAGCATCCGCGCCGCGCCGCCAAGGCGGAGGCTGCGGCAACCCGATACGCTCCAATGGTTGCACCGCTGCGAGCGGAATCAACTGGTCAAGGGTCTCGCGTCCAAAGACCTGGTAGACGCGCTCGCGATGATCGGCCACCGGCGGCGCCACCAGCAACGCATTGGTCGCCGAATGCAGCTCGAAATGCTTCTCCGGATGCGCCAGCGCGTAATGCGCCACCAGCGAAGCGATATGGGACAGCTCGGTCGACTCCGATCTTAGAAACTTCTTGCGCGCCGGCGTATTAAAGAAGAGATCGCGAATGGTGATCGAAGTCCCCAGCGGCAGCCCCGCCTCTTCCACGCGGATGATCTTGCCGCCGTTGATTTCGAGGACCGTCCCGGCAGCCTCCTTTTCCGCGCGGGTTTCCAGATGCAATCGGGCCACCGAGGCGATGGAAGGCAGCGCCTCGCCGCGGAATCCGAGGGTCGAAATGCTCAGCAGGTCGTCTGTGTCTTTGATTTTCGAGGTGGCGTGGCGCTCGAAGGCTAGCATGGCATCATCGCGCACCATGCCGCAGCCATTGTCGGTCATCTGGATCAGCTTCTTCCCGCCTGCCTCGACCTGAATGCGTATTCGCGTGGAACCGGCGTCCAGCGCGTTCTCCAGCAACTCCTTCACGACCGACGCGGGACGCTCGACCACCTCGCCGGCAGCGATCTGGTTGGCAACTCTCTCGGGAAGGACGTGAATCTTGCCCATGGGGATCGGTGTCCAGTGGCTAATGGTCAGTGTGACAGATTTGGAGGCACAGCGTAAAGGCGGGTCGAAGCTGGCGGTCACTGCATCCAAAACCGCGGTGTCGTATAGTTTCTCCGGGAGCGCTGCATGAGACATGCAATTTTGGGAGCAGGGGCAATCGGAGGGTCAGTCGGGACGGTGCTGGGATTGCTCGGCGAAGACATCACGGTCGTAGTTAGACCGGGAACATTGGCGAGCTTTCCGGCGAGCTTGGTGCTGGAACGTCCCTCAGGCCCACTCGCTGCGCCGGTGAAAGCTGTTGCCGCGCTGACAGAGCCGATTGACGTGCTGTGGATCGCAACCAAAACCTATCAGCTAGAAACTGCGCTGGAAACTGTGAAGTCGTTGCCGGGCTGCGTGGTGCCCTTGCTGAACGGAGTGGACCACGTCGCGGTGCTGCGAACACGATTCGGAAATGCCCGTGTGGTCCCGGCAACAATCGCGGTGGAAGCGGAGAATCTCGCTCCGGGCCGATTCATCCAGCGCTCGCCGTTCGTTCGCCTCAACCTCGCCAGCAGCGGAGAGCCGCTGTTGGGAGCGATCGTTGGACGGTTGAGCGATCTTGGATTTACCTGCCAGTTCATTCAGAACGAACAGACCCTGCTGTGGAGCAAGCTCTGCTTCCTCGCACCGTTGGCGCTAGTGTCATCAGCATCCGGCATGAGCGTGGGAGAGTTTTCTGCAGACGCTCAGTGGAAACAGAAGCTGAGTCTGGCGCTCGCCGAAGCATGCGCCGTGGCGAAGGCAAGCGGTGCGCAGGTTGACGTAGCGCAGATTCAGGCCGTTTTTGACAGCGCGCCGCCGGGCATGCGCAGCTCCATGCAGAAAGACCTGGTCGCCGGGAGGAAGCTTGAGTTGGATGCCATCGGGGGTCCGATTGTGCGCGGCGGGGAACGCTACGGCATCAATGTCTCTACCACGATGAACCTGATAGCAGTGATTCTCTCGAAGACCGTCGCTGCGTGAGTCGCTGAAAATTTCTCGGGTGGTTAGCGTGCACGATGCTTAGCGTGTTCGATCGTTCGCGTAGCTGACCGGGCTGGGCAATTCTTCCAACCCCCGGCCCGCGAGGATCTCCCGGAACTCGTGCAAGAGCGCGTCGTGCACCAATCCGTTCGACGCCAGGGTCTCGCGACTTGCGATCTGGAATGGATCGCCCGAAAAGTCCGTGACCTTGCCGCCGGCCTCTTCGACAATCAGCACGCCCGCCGCGGTATCCCACGGATTGAGATTAAATTCCCAGAAGCCGTCAAACCGGCCTGACGCAACATTGCACAGATCAAGCGCGGCCGATCCCGCGCGCCTCACCCCGTGCGTGCGTAGCGTGAGCTGGTGATAGAAATAAATATTCGGGTTCGTATGCCGCTTGTGGCTCGGGAAACCGGTGGCGACCAGGCACTCTCCCAAGTTCGCCGTAGCCGATACGCGTATCGCTTTGTCATTCAGCCGCGCGCCGCCGCCGAGTTCGGCGGAGAACATTTCATCGCGCGTCGGATCGTAGATCACGCCCGCGATCCGTTGTCCCTGGAATTCGACCGCGAGTGAAACGCAAAATACCGGATAGCCGTGCGCAAAGTTCGTCGTGCCATCCAGCGGATCGACGTACCACTTATACTCGCTGCCGGTTTCGATGCGCGTTCCCTCTTCCCCCATTACGTCATGAGCTGGAAACTGCTTGCGAATGCGCTCCAGAATCAGCGCCTCGGACTTTCGATCGGCCACCGTAACCAGGTCCACGTCGCCCTTATATTCAATCTTGACGTGCTGCCGAAAGTAGTCCATCAGCAGGCTACCCGCTTCACGGGCCATAGCCTGCATCGAAGAAATCAGGTCGAGAGACTGATGGGATGTCATCGATATCTAGACTTTCGGTGTCAGGGTTGAGTGCTGGATTACTGAGAACCGAGAACCAGAAACTGAGACTGATCCACGCTACTTTTTCTTACTGTCTTCCGCGATATAAACAATCTCATGCTTGAAGATGAACAGATTCGGACCATCCTCGCGCGTCACCCGCACCATGTTCTTGTCGTAGTACTCAATCCAGCCGCGGACTACTTCGCCGTCGGCCAACTTCAGGCTCACGACCTTCTGCTTTTCCCCCAGCGATTTCAGGTAGGCCGCTTCTTCAAAAGTCTCGTCCGGAGGCGGGGTGCGCTTCTTGTTGAAAATGGGATTTCCCGGTTGCAGCGGCATAGTGTCATTTTACAACGTCACGCTACAGCGTCAGGCTTTCTTATATAGAACGCCGTTTCCTCAGGCCGCACCACCCGCGGTATCCACAGCGGACGGCGCAGGCCGCCCGGCCCCGGTGCGGGACGAGTAAGCGCCTTCCACCGCTGATAGACCGCAAAGGAAAGATTGGTATCGACGAAGATGTCGCCATAGCGGTCGTCAGCGCTGGCCCGCTCCACGCGCACCATCTGGTGCCAGCAGTGCATGCCGGTGATCGGATCAGGATGCACAGGAAAGGTAAGGTTCTGGTGCACGCCGGCATCGCTCCACCACACTCGCTGCGTATCGGGATCGGACGTTTTATAGCGTTCCACTCCCGAAACTTGGCGCATTTTCCACTGTCCTTTGCCGACCTCTTGCAGATCGACCCACGCGCTCGACATGCGTTCGATCTGATCATCTTTGTTAAGGCGCCAGCGTCCCATATGGTGAGAGCAGGCGACCACGCCGGGGGCCAGGCCCTCGGTGACCCACGCATGCAATACGAAGAAACCGATTTCGGTGTGGACTTTGAGCAAGTCGCCGGTGCGAATATCGCCGAGCTTCTGCGCGTCCACCGGATTCACCCACAGCGGATTCTTGTGCGCGATCTCGTAAAGGAATTTCGAGTTGCCCGATCGCGTGTGAATAAGATGCGGCAAACGGAAAATCGGCAGCAGCGTGTACACCTCGCCGTTCGATTCCTTTGGCCATTCCACGACAGGCGTGTATCGTGAATCGAAATCTTCCACCGCTTTTCCCATTGACGCCGCTTGCGCCGAACGGTGAATGTGGCTGCGATAGTACTCCGGAAGCGCGAACTCGGGCCACTTCCAGTCTGCCATCGTTTTCGAAAACAACTCCAGCTTCCGCGACGGCGTTTTATAGCCGACGACCGCCTTGCCATCGATCATGACGCCCACCGAGTTGCCGTCTTTAGTGACCACGCCGTTCGCTTCGACTTTCGATCCCGAGAGGTTAGTGGGAGCCACCGGCTTCTCGTTCAGCTTATAGACGTCCGTGGTCACTTCGTAGGCGCCATACTTGCGCATGTACTCCAGCGGCTTCAAGCCCTCTTGAGCAGCGGCTTCGGGCAATCCCGGAACTGAATTTTCAAAAATCCAACCGTAGTATTCGTCAACTGTCAGCTTCTGGCCGGGACGATACGGAGATTCGAACCACTGCCGAATTCCCAGCGCACCATCGGGATCGATCGCCCAGGAAAGATTGATCCAGAATTCATCTTCTTCCCAAACTTCTCCCGGATTCGCCTGATATGTGTAATCGAACTTCTTCCCTTCTCTCTCCTGCAGAACGCGCAGCACGGGTTGTCGAAAGCCGATCCACTTTCCGGCGTAGGATTCCTGGCTCATCAGGTCGTGGCGCTCGGAACTGAAGCCCATGGGCAAAACATAATCCGCAAACCACGCAGTCTCGCTCCAGGTGGGAGTCAACGCGGCATGTAAGCCGATCTTCTCTTCGTCGCGCAACATCTCGATCCAGGAAAACCCGTCGGGATAAGTCCAGACCGGATTGAATACGCGTGTGAAATAAGCTTCGATGCGGCCGCGTCCGTCCTTGAGAAAGTGCGGGAGCAGAGGCGACATTTCATGCGTGCATAGCGGCCACTCCAGCGGGTAAAGCAGCTCGTTCCAGCGTTTCTGCGGCGGCGGATTCTTGAACGGAAGCGGCACAAATTTATTCCACGCATTCAGATTGTGTCCGCCCGGAGTTCCTACCGAACCTGTAAGCACGTGGAGAAGCATCAAAGCGCGCGCCGCTTGCCATCCGCCCAGATTGCCGGACGCGGTACCCCGCCACAGATGCGATGCGAAGCGGCTTCCGGCAGTCGCGATCTCGCGCGCCGTCTTGACAATGATCTCCGCCTTCACTCCACTTTCCTTTTCCGCAAACTCTGGGGTGAACTTCGCGTAGTGCCGCTTCAATGTCTCGATCAGAGCCTCGAAACTTTGGCCCCTGGCAGAGAATCCATCGACCTCAAGTTCTTCCCAGTTGGTCCACTTCTTCACGAACGAGGCGTCGAACCGATTCTCGCCAAGGATGACCATCGCCATCGCCAGCAGCACCGCCGCTTCGGTGCCCGGATAGCTCGGCATCCAGTAATCCGCCATGCTTGCCGTATTCGAAAGACGCGGATCCATGACGGCGAGTTTCGCCCCAGCCATTTTTCCTTCGATGATGCGCTGGGCATGCGGATTGAAATAGTGCCCAGACTCAAGATGCGCGGAGAGCAGAAGAATGAAGCGCGCGTTGGCATGGTCCGGTGACGGACGGTCGGCATAGTGCCACAACAGATAACCAAGCCGCGCCGAAGACGAGCACACATTCGTGTGCGAGTTGTGGCTGTCAATACCCCAAGCCTGCAAGGTGCGGTCCATGATGAAGTCGTGACCCGGCCGGCCCACGTGGTACATAACTTCTTCGCCGCGATGTTCCTGAAACGCTTTGCGGATGCGCGCCCCGAAAGTCTCCAGCACTTCGTCCCACGAGGTCCGGGTCCATTTCCCTCCGCCGCGCGGCCCGGAGCGCTTCATCGGATAAAGGATGCGATCGGGATCGTGAATCTGAGTAATTGTGGCCGGACCCTTCGCGCACAGGCGTCCGCGGCTCGCCGGATGCTTGGGGTTGCCTTCAAACTTCGTGACTTGTCCCGTTTCCTTATCGACATAGGCGAGAAGCCCGCACGCCGATTCGCAGTTGAAGCAGATGGTCGGAACAAGCTGGTAATGCTTTTCGACGCGGCGAGGCCAGGCTTCGGCATCGTACTCAACCCAATCGTCCCACTTCTCGACCGGCGGACAATACGAAAGGTGGCTGCCGCCGCGCTTGAAATCGGTCATTGCTGAATCTCCATATGCTTTCCAAACCTAGCTGTTCGGCACACTCTGTCCGGCCATCACGAAGCACCATTCAAAAATCAGAAGTCCAGCCAAAGCCAGCACGCTGGCCACTCCAGCCGCGATGCGGCTGGGGGCACCGAACCAGAAACCCACAAGCAGAAGCAATATCGGAACGACTCCACCTACCACAACCGCCCCGCCCCAGAACGCGCGCGCGAATGATCCATGGGTCATCAGCCGAGCTCCATAGCGCGCGTTGGAGTTGATGTGCGGCATCACAACCTCGCCAAGCAGCATGAGCAAGTGCAATCCCAAGCTGATGACCAGCATAGTGACCGCAACCAGTAGGCCCTGCGTCAAACCACCGAACGCGTCCGGGAGCAGCGCCAGCACCGCCGATCCACAGAGCAATGCTTGAACAATCAAATGTGCCGGCAGGAGCGGCGTTTGCCACAGGTCGCGTCCTTCGCACTGTCCGAAGAGAAACGCGGTGTATGCCGCTGCGCAAAAGCCGACTAGCACCGTCGGCCACAACAGGATCGACGCAACGACGAGAAATCCAGCCACCGACGCCAGCCAGAACACGCCACTCAAACCGCTGTATGCGATCAGAATGAACGCGCCCCGCGCCAGCCATGATTTACTTTGCGGCGTGAGCACCACCCGGAAGAAGCGTTCCTTGTGATCGAGATCCCAAACCAGAAGCACCGTGGTGAGAGCCGTAAAAAAGAGCGCAACGGTCGCGAGCGCAATATCGCGGGCGCGGTTGCCCGACAATTTTCCAAGCGCCATCGCAATGGCCGGCACGGCGAGCGCACCCGAGCCGATTGACTTAGTCCAACAATAAGCCGGCACCTGCCATCCCCACGGACGCGCATGGGAAACGTCATAGGCCGCCAGAGCGTTCTCCTGCAGCAAGGGACTGTCGGCTGAATAAACAGCGCCGCCACCAAACACCGCCGCATTCCGTTGCGACCACATGTAAATCGATTCATGACGAGCCGCCGTTGGAACGATCGCGCTCTCATCGGCATCGATGTAGTAGAGCTTGGGCTGAGTTCCCTGCTCGGGCTTGCGCACGCGCACGGGCTCGCGCGCCACCAATTGCGACGCTTCACTTGCGGCGTCGCTCAAATCTCCGGCAATGATGGCGTGTTCCGGACACACGATTACGCATGCGGGCTCCAATCCGACTTCAGTGCGATGCGCGCAGAAGTGACACTTGGTAGCAGTACCATCGTCCGGATCCATGTAAATCGAATCGTACGGGCAGGCTTGCATGCAGGCTTTGCAGCCAATGCAGCGGTCGGAATTGAAATCGACAATCCCGTCCGTACGCTGGTACATCGCGGTCACGGGACAGATGGTGACGCACGGAGGCTTCTCGCAATGGTTGCAGCGCGTAACCTGAAATACGCGGCGCGTGTTAGGAAAAACGCCTTTCTCGACGTACTTGACCCAGGTCCGGTTCACGCCCACCGGTACTTGGTTCTCCGTTTTGCACGCCACCGTACAGGCGTGACAACCGATGCACTTGCGGTGATCGATTACGAAGCCGTATTTCATCCGCTGGAGATCTCGACCCGGAAAAGCGTCAGTCAATCATACTTGGGTCGGATCGAAAGGGGAGTTACATTGCTGAGGCTGCTAGCGGAGGTCACCTCTCACTCTCGACACGGCCATTAGATCTGGTAGTCGATATCTTCGATGATCCGTTGCATTGATGGGGACAGCGGCTCACTTCCGCCCGTGCCCTCCAGTTGATGTACTCGTTCCGCCAGCCTGTTCACCTCAGACGCAACCGCTGCCAAGGCTTCCGAGAGCGGATCGTTGATCTGCTTGGGATCGGTGATCACCACTCGCTTGCCTTCTCGAAGAATGATGTGCCCCGGCACGCCCACCACGGTGGAATCGTTGGGCACACTGCGCAACACGACCGATCCCGCGCCAATCCGGCAATTGCTCCCCACCGTGATGTTGCCCAGAATCTTCGCGCCTCCGCCAACCACCACGTTGTCAAGAAGCGTCGGGTGCCGCTTACCGTGCTCCTTGCCCGTTCCGCCGAGCGTCACACCTTGATAGAGAGTAACGTCCTCGCCCACAATGGCAGTCTCGCCAATCACCACACCCATACCATGATCGATGAACAAACGCCGCCCGATCTGCGCCCCGGGATGGATTTCGATCCCGGTGAGCCAGCGCGCCACCTGCGACAACCAGCGCGCCAGCAGCAGGAAATTGTGGTTCCACAACCAGTGATTCATGCGATAAAACCAAACCGCATGCAAGCCGGAGTAGCAGAGATAGACTTCCAGGCGCGACTTTGCCGCAGGATCGCGTTCCAGCACGGTGGCAACGTCCTCGCGAATTAACGATAAGAGATGCGGCATGGGTCCAAGATTATGGGTCCAGGATCAACGATCAGGCCGGAACTTGTGACGTCGGAATCCGCAACGCCTGGTTCCGGAGTCCTTCGAAGAGGATACTACTCAAGTAGCGCTCGCCGAACGATGGCAGAACCACAACAATCAATTTCCCGGCATTTTCCGGACGGCGTGCCACTTGCAAAGCCGCGACCACCGCCGCTCCCGAAGAGATGCCGACCAGCAGTCCTTCTTCGAGCGGAAGCCGCCGCGCCATGTTAATGGAGTCTTCATTCGATACGGCGATGACCTCGTCAACGTAATCCCGGCGCAGGATGCTCGGAACAAAACCGGCGCCGATCCCCTGAATCTTGTGCGGCGCTGGCTTTCCGCCGGAGAGCACCGCGCTATCAGTCGGTTCCACGGCCACCGCCTTGAACGACGGCTTTCGCGGTTTGATGTATTCGCAGACGCCAGTAATGGTTCCACCGGTGCCGACCCCGGAGATCAGAAAATCTACGCGACCGTCGGTGTCTTCCCAAATCTCGGGACCCGTAGTTTCGAAATGAATCTTCGGATTTGCCGGGTTGTCAAATTGCTGCAGCATGTACCCGTCTGGATTGTTCGCCAGCAATTCCTCGGCTTTCAGAATCGCTCCCTTCATTCCCCGCGGACCCGGCGTAAGAACAATCTCGGCGCCCAAAGCCAGCAGCAGCACGCGCCGCTCCAGGCTCATGGTCTCGGGCATGGTGAGGATGAGCTTGTATCCTTTCACGGCCGCCACAAAGGCGAGAGCGATCCCGGTGTTGCCGCTGGTCGGCTCGATCAGAACCGTTTTCCCGGGCTGAATCCGGCCGGCACGCTCGGCGTCGGCAATCATGCTCACCCCGATGCGGTCTTTCACACTGCCCAGGGGATTTTGGCTTTCCAGTTTTGCCACGACTTCGGCAACCGCGCCCTCGGTAACCCGGCTCAGTCGCACCAGCGGCGTGTGGCCGATCAGTTCCGTCACATCCTTTGCGATTTTCATAGGTTTTCGATTATCAGACTTGCTGGTCGATTCTTTCTGTTCCTGGGATCGCCAGGCCGGCATCAACCTGGCCGGCTCCACTTAATACAATTAACTCTACTATATTACTAGATATTAAAAATTCTGGGTTACAAATCGCGGTACGTGGTCAGTCTGAACTTTGTCTCCGTCTGTTCATCACTAGCCCAAAGACTACGCCCAAGGCTAATCCCATGCCGACCCCGACTGGGATGTTATGAAGCGCCACTCCCAGCCCTGCTCCAACGGCAACGCCAATGCCCACTCCCACGCCCATGTAGTTCTTCATTGTGCCTCCAGAAATTTCACCAATTTCTCTAAACTCCACACATGGTCCGCGAGCCCGGCAACTGATCCAACTCCTCCATTCCGCACCGGTTTCCGCTAGCGCGGACGCGGTTTTCGCCGTCCCACGCGCGCCAGAATACGCCGCACCTTCTTCGGAGAAATCGAGAGCCGGGCCGCCACTCGAGACACTTTTCGACCTTCGCGCTCCCACACACGCACGATTACAATCTCGGCAAATTCTTCGCTGATTTGCCGGAACGTCTTCTCGCCCACCGCACCCTGCGACCACGCCTTCAGCGCGGGATGCACGCTTCCCTTGCGCAGAATTTTCGCGCCCAACGTCTGCAGATCCTGCCACATGTTGTTGTCGGGTTGATTCCCCCCGCAGGACGCCCGCGCCAGATCATACGATTCCCGCGCCGCCTCCGGATTGTCGAAAAATGAATTGCACTGCGTCAATCCCTGCCACAGATGCGCATTCGAGAGCAGCAGATGATGCTGCGTGTGCTTTGCCAGATCAATCGCCTCTTGACTGCACTCCAGTGCGCGTCGCGCGTGGCTCCCCGGATCGGCACCCTCACACTCTTCCTCTACCTTCGCATTTTCAATCATGCACTCCACAATGCGTGCCCGGCCCATCAGAATATAGTCCTGCTTCTCTTCGCCGAGCTCGTACGCCGAGACCGCTTCTGCCTCGGCCCGCTGAAAGTCCCCGCCATCGAGGTGGATGTACGCGGCATTCAGGTAAACCGTGCCGGCTCCGTGATGGTTCGGGCGCTGCTGATAAATGGCCCGGGCGGCCTCCAGGTGCTCGATCGCTTCGCGGCGAAGCTGAGTTAATCGGCCGCGATAGTCATGCCTGCGCGAATCTTTGTTCTGAAGATCAACTTTCTGAAGATCAACACCGCGAGAATCGCGACCGGCCGAGCTCTTTCGCCGCCGCTGGGCGTCGCGGTTGATTCTTTTCTGCAACTGCAGAGCGATTCCACGCTTGGCGAGCGCCATGTTGGCCAACGATCGCGCCAGGTTCAGATGCCGCGGATCCCTCTTGCCATAGTAGCCAATGGCGCTCTCGAAAAACTTAATCGCCTTATCGAAACGGCCCTCCCGGCGCGCCATGCGTCCGTAGAAAGATTGAATGTTGCCCAGCGTCACATAATCATCGGTCTCACGCAAGACGTTCTCAGCCGCCTGCGAGATGCGCGCCGCTTCTTTCCATTTGCCCTGCTGAAAAAAAAGCCAGCCCTCGAGCACCTGCATCACCGCCGCCATGCGCAAATGGCCTAACGCCAGCGCCAGGTCTTTTCCCTTGACTGTGTAGATCAGGGCCTCGTCGTACTCGCCTCGTCTCCGCAGGCAGCGACCCTTCCAGAAATAAACAATGGCCAGTAGAAACCGGTCGTCGAGCTCCTCCCTCAAGCTGAGGACGAAATCAAAATGGCCAATCGCCGTTTCCATCGCCTCTTCCACCATCGCAGCCATGCCCTCGGTCATGCGCAGGCAGATGTAGTCGGCGATCGAGAGCTTCGATCTTAATCTTGGGTCCAGGTGCTTGAAACGTTGCAAAAGATCTTTTAGTGGAGGCCCGCTGAATCCGATATCGGTCCAGATCGCGACCTGTGCCAGCAGGCGAGCGGCATTTTCCTGGGAGGGATCGAGCTTGGCGATCAGATCCTGGTGCGAACGCAGACAGGCAATCCCGCGCTCGATTTCACGCGCGGCAACATGTCCCCGTAATTGCGAGAGAAAACCTGGGTCAATCGGCGCAAGGTCAATCGGGAGGTCGGCGGCAGTACCTCTGCGTGCGTGCATCACCATCAATTGACGTTCTAGTCCAATAAATCATAACTGGCAAGTGTTAGAAACTCCGCAAACTCCGGGCTCGTCGTCAAGTCTTCGAGGACTTTGGCCGCCTGCCGCAGCTTTTTGTCATTACCTAACTCGGTGCCCAACTCGGCTGCCCGGTGATGGATGATCTCCTTCACCATGCCTTCCGTGACCAGCTTGCCATCTTTGAGGTGCGCGCCGTGCTTGATCCACTGCCACACTTGGGCGCGGCAGATTTCACAGGTCGCCGCATCCTCCATCAGGTTATAAATCGGAACGCAACCCGATCCCTGCAGCCAGGAATGCAGGTACTGTAATCCCACGTCGATGTTCCAACGTAATCCTCCGTCGGTGATATCGCCTGTGGGAACGTCGAGCAAGTCTTTCGCTTGCACAGTCCGGCTGGATCGTTCTGCAGAGATCTGATTCGGTTCCGGCATGTACTTATCGAAAATTTCCTTTGCCACCGGTACCAACCCCGGATGCGCAACCCATGTACCATCATGGCCCGCTTTCACTTCCCGAAGTTTGTCGCGGCGCACCTTCTCCAGCGCCTGTTCGTTGGCCGCCGCATCATTTCGTATCGGAATCTGCGCCGCCATTCCACCCATTGCATGGATGCCGCGCCGGTGGCAGGTTTGAATCAACAATTCAACGTAGGAGCTCAGGAAATGCCGCTCCATCGTGACCAGCGACCGATCGGGCAGCACGAAGTCAGGATGCGCACGAAACTTCTTGATGAAGCTGAAAATGTAGTCCCAGCGTCCGCAGTTCAGCCCCGCCGAATGGTCGCGCAATTCGTAAAGGATCTCGTCCATTTCGAACGCCGCCAGAATAGTTTCGATCAGCACGGTGGCGCGAATCGATCCGCGCGGAATGCCCAGTTCGTCCTGGGCAAGACAGAACACGTCGTTCCACAGTCGCGCCTCCAGGTGGTTCTCCAGCTTCGGCAGGTAAAAATAAGGGCCAGTGCCTTTGCTCAGCAACGTCGCAGCGTTGTGAAAAAAGAACAGACCAAAATCAAACAGCGCTCCCGAGATCGGCTTCCCTTCCACCAAAAAGTGTTTCTCGTCCAGGTGCCATCCGCGCGGCCGCACGAACAGCGTTGCCAGATTGGACCCCAGCTGATATTGCTTTCCCTCCGGGCTCACGTACCGGATCGTTCCACGAATTGCGTCCCGCAGATTGTGCTGGCCTTCAATGTTGTTGGTCCAGGTCGGCGAATTCGAATCTTCGAAATCAGCCATGAAAACGCTGGCCCCGGAGTTCAACGCGTTGATGATCATCTTGCGATCGACTGGCCCAGTAATCTCCACGCGGCGATCGAGCAAATCCTTCGGGATCGGCGCCACTTTCCACTCGCGTTGGCGGATTTCAGCCGTCTCCGGGAGAAAGTGCGGGAATTTGCCCTGATCGATCCCCTGCTGTACGGTTCGCCGCCGCGCCAGCAGTTCTTGCCGCCGGGACTCGAAAGCACCTGCAAGTTTCAGCAGGAATGCCCGGGCTTCCGGGGTTAGAATGCTGGCCTCGATCTGCTTCTGGGTGAGCGCCTGGCTTTCAACGGATTTGTTCTCAACCATAGTCGGGTTCATAGGACAACATCATAGTCGTTCGCCGCGCCGTTTGCAGGCCCACACTAGGTCATTTTGACCCACTAGTCCCCGGCGGACAGCTTGACTTGTGTGAAAGGCGCAATCCGGAGTTTACTGCAACTGGACGCAAAGTCCGGACGCAAATTCTTGAAGTAGGACAAAGAGATGATGACTTCTTCTTCCAACCGGCAAACCAGCAACATGGAAGACCTAATCGTCGAGTCGGGACACAGCCACCGTGTCACCACCTTGACAGTCTTGGAGTATCCGTCGCTGGTAGGTAATTGCTGGGACGACGAACTGCTGCCGTCAGGAGATTAGTACCGGATCGCGCCGATCCTCAGGGAGCGGTGCCACTTTCCAGCCGGCATGCCAGCAACTGACAAATCGGCCCTCGATTGTGCGGCATCATGCGTCCGTGCACCCTGCACGGTGTTAATCGAGGGATTCCGGGTCAGAAATAATTCCCCCCATTAGGACCCCGAAGCCGCGGTTGCGGTTGGTAGAACGGCTGGTTGCGTAGAGCAACGGGCCGTGCTGAAGGAAGAGGAATGCGGTAACATCACTGACGTAGCGAAGGACACGATTATCCATGGAGGCGGAAAGTGTTTATCAGCGCTGAGAGCCAGGAAACCACTACCACGATGTTCGACCAACAGGTCGCGGCCGCGAGGGAATGGTTCGCGAGCCCCCGATTCGAGGGGATCGTCCGTCTCTACTCCCCGCGCCAGGTGGCTGAGCAGCAGGGCACGCTTTCCGGCGACTTCACCGTAGCGCGACGGGCGGCTGAGGAGTTCTACGCGCGGCTGTGCGAGCTCTTCGAACAGCGCAAGCAGATCACTACCTTCGGTCCCTATTCGCCGGGCCAGGCGGTAATGATGAAACGCATTGGGATGGAAGGTATTTACCTGGGCGGCTGGGCGACGTCCGCCAAGGGATCGCTGGCAGAGGATCCCGGTCCCGACTTGGCCAGCTATCCGCTCAGCCAGGTGCCAGACGAGGCCGCCGGACTAGTGCGGGCACTTCTCACCGCCGACAAGAACCAGCACTTCGCGCGTATGCGAATGACCGAGGAACAGCGCCAAACGACACCGGTCATCGACTTTCGGCCTTTCATCATCGCTGACGCTGACACGGGTCACGGCGGAGACGCGCATGTACGCAATCTGATCCGCCGCTTTGTCGAGGTCGGAGTGCCGGGCTACCATATCGAAGACCAGAAGCCGGGAGCAAAGAAGTGTGGCCATCAGGGCGGTAAGGTGGTTGTGGCCGAGGACGAGCAGATCAAGCGCCTCAACGCTGCCCGCCTGCAGCTCGACATCATGCGGGTCCCGGGCATTATTGTGGCCCGAACCGATGCCGAATCCGCAACTTTCATCGAGAGTCGGAGCGACGAGCGCGACCAACCCTTCATCCTCGGCGCCACCAACGTCGATCTGCCCAGCTACAAGGCCGGTTATCTAGCCATCTTGCGCAAGCTCTTCGAACTGGGCGTCGAAGAGGTCCGTGGTCACCTACTTTTTGCTCTGTCCGAGGCCGAGTACTCGGCGGCCTTCGCTTGGCTGGAGCGGACTGGGCTCATGTCCATGATCGCCGAGCGCGCCCCGGCTCTCAGGGATATGCCGGCAACCGAGCTCGATGCAGCACTCGATAAGATAGACACGCGCTATGTGGACGCCTGGCGCGCGGAAGCCGGGCTGATGACGTATGGGCAGGCGGTCGCTGAGGTGCTGGAGTTCCGCGCGGCCGAGGGCGAGCGTTTCGACATGACCCTCGAGGAATGGCTGGCGTTCTCGAAACGGGCTTCTTTCTACGAGGCACGCGAGCGAGCCAAGTCGATGGGCATCCGGGTCATCTGGGATTGCGAACTGCCTAAGACTCCCGAGGGCTTCTATCACGTACAAGCCGGAATCAATTACGCCATCGCCAAGTCGCTGGCCGTGGCGCCCTTCGCCGACATACTGTGGATGGAGACTAAGACGGCGGATCTCGAGGATGCCAAAAAGTACGCAGAGGCCATCCACGCGCAGTATCCCGACAAGATGCTGGCCTACAACCTCTCGCCGTCGTTCAGCTGGGACACCACGGGAATGAACGACGAACAGATGAAGCGCTTCCCCGAGGAACTCGGGAAGCTTGGCTTTGTCTTCAACTTCATCACCTACGGTGGCCACCAGATCGACGGCTTGGCTACCGAGGAGTTCGCGACCGCATTGAAGCAGGATGGGATGCTGGCCTTGGCGCGCCTGCAGCGCAAGTTCAGACTGCTGGAATCACCGTATCGGACGCCGCAGACCCTGGTCGGAGGGCCGCGGCTGGACGCCGCCTTGATGGCTTCGTCCGGACGCACCGCGGCGACGAAGGCGATGGGCAAGGGGTCGACGCAGTTTCAGCACCTGGTTCAGACCGAGGTTCCAACAAAGCTGTTGGAAGAGTGGCTCGCGGAGTGGAGCAAGCACTGCAACTATCCGGAGAAAATTCGCGTTCGGCTGCGTCCGCATACGGCTGGTTCGGAACTGTTGGAGCTGAGTGTGCTGAACGAGCCTGGCGGGGAGAAACTCGCCAACGTGGTTTTCGCCTACATCCAGGACCGTCGCGGGCGCCACATCCTCTCAGTTCGCGACCAGAACACTCTCACGCCCGTCCGCAAGAAGCGGCTGATGACGATCGCCCAACTGTTCCTGATCCACCGCTACAATGCCAGCTCGGTGCACTACGTCACCCCGACCGAGGACAACGAGTTTCAGACCCAGCGGATGAAGAGCGTGGGCATCTTCTCGGATGTGCATACCGAGATTGGGCAAATCATTGTCGCGCAAGTCAACAAAGAACGCGTCGCCGAACTGCTCCAGCCTGACCGGGTACTTCTTTTGGAGATAATCCGTAAGACGTCGCCGGCATTGCAGATCCCGACGTAGGTACCCGACGTTGGGTGGCGCAGCGGTTCACCGCTGCGAAACTGGCTTGTTTTTAGAGTTGGCTTTAGCCACTGAGGTGAGACTGCGCGCCGCGGAAAATGCTCTTCCCGCAACTCACGCGTGTTCGATTTTTGCCCGTTCGCGCTTGTCTTCTCGAAGCTGAGCTGCCGTAAAGGCGGAGCCGCAAGTCCCGCATCTCCAGCTGGTAAACGCGGTGCTCACCAGGCCTGGCCCATCATTTGTACTCTGCGATTGGCTAGCACGAACCGCCAGAACCAGCTCCCCACCGCAGTCCGAACATTTGCGTTTTTGCATAGCCATCGTCGAAACCTGGCCGCCCAGCCGCAGCGCCCAACGATCTACTTTCTACTATCGCACAGATATAGGGAAACAACTGGTCAATATTGACCGTTTCGGTAGTGAGCTACTTTGCGCAGCCGACCACCACTGTTTCGCGCCCTGCCACCTCGACGGAGTTAGAATCAGAAATGCGCATTTCCCGAACTCTGCGTAGCGGTGCTCCGGCCGCCACAGTTCTAATTCGGCTAATGGTGGGCTGGGTGTTTCTCTCCGAGGGAATTCAGAAATTTCTTTACCCCGAAGCCCTGGGCGTAGGCCGTTTCGTTAAGATCGGCATCCCGGCTCCCCACTTTTTTGCTCCCTTCGTCGGTGTCGTGGAAATCGTATGTGGCTCCCTGTTAATTCTGGGATTGTTGAGTCGGCTCGCCGCCATACCGCTGCTGATCACCATCAGCGTCGCGATCCTCACGACAAAAATTCCCATGCTTGCGAAAGCCGGATTCTGGGCCGCCATGCACGAAGCCCGGACCGACTACTGCATGTGGCTCGGTTCCTTGTTCCTTCTGATTGTTGGAGCTGGCTCGTTGTCGTTGGATGCGCGCCTGTCGCGCACAAACGCGCCGCATCGCTAATTCACGCCCTTCATTCTGCCTTGGCGCCGAAGAATCCGTCCATGTCAGGAGCGTCCTTCGCCCGGCCGGGGAGTTGCTCGACTCCGAGCGCTCGCAGGCTCAACCGTAAAACACTCTCGTCGTGATAGAAGCCGTCGCGGGTAGTGCCAGCCGGAATTCGTGCGCTTGATGATCAGCGCGGAAATGTGCCCTCCGCCTAGCAGACACACTCGCCTACTCGATTAGCCGACAGGCAGTGTGGGCCCGTCAGTAGAAGAAAGACCCAGCCCGAGCGAAGCTGCTAGACGCTAACCCGCACTGATACCAACTCTGGGATGCAGTGGGAAGTTTGCATGGACTTGACCGCGTCTTCCGCCGTAAATCTCCCCATCACCAGCGCCAGCTTGCGGTCGGTTGTCGTCTGGATGGGAAGCCGATCGATCCGCAGCACGTATTGAGGAGCGTGAGCGCCACGGTTCACTTTCACAACAAACTTAATGTTTTTCATGATTCCTTCCAGGTTCTTCGATCTGTCTTATCGCTGCCACACGGACCTTGATCGGCTTGGGTTTGGAGTCGGAAAGATCCCCAGCGGATCCGCAGTTCGTGATTCAGACTCCTCCGAGCAATCGAAGAGGAGTCAGTTTTCAGATAGGCAAACTCAAGAGGACCTGAAAGAATAAGAAAAACTGCTTGCTCATTTTTAATCCTAGGCTTGTAAGCCGCTATTGTCAAGTTTATAACGTAGTCTGCCGAAACCGATCGACCAGTAGGTCTCAGGTCTTAGGTGTCAGGTCTCAGGAAAACCGAGTAACAGAGCGACGTCCCAAGCTTTTCCGGACGCCTGAGATGTGAGAACTGACCGCCTTCCAATGTGAGCAATTTTGCTCAGAATAACTGTCCCTCTTCGTGTCATCGTTATAGCGGTGAGATTTTTCTCAATAGCGCCTCGCCCACTTGCCGCGTAACGAAACCATCCGACATGGGGAGAAAAAGGTGGATTGCTGATGGAACGCGCTTTTCGTAGGTTGCGCGATCGTGTTCGTAGACGGCTCGCCAGAATCACTGCGTCCGTCTCCAAGCTGTTTGCTTCCGTCACGCCACCGGTTCGCGGTTACGCATCGCAAAGGATGTGTCCGTTTTGCGGTTTAATCACCTCGCGGTCCAAGACGTCTTGCCTGGAGTGCGGGAAATCGCTCGCTCCGGCCGGATAAGGACAAATGATAAGGACTGATGAGTTTTCGTCGGGAACGTTCATTTTCGGCAACCCTTAATTGAGCGAAGGAGATCGACATGCTTTGGACAAATTTTCGTTGTGCTTCTGATTCTGTGGCTTCTCGGTTTCAGCTTCCACGTGGCCGGAAGTCTGATTCACTTGCTACTGGTGGTCGCTCTGGTGATGCTGGTCATTAACCTGGTGAGCGGTCGGCGTATGGCGTAGGGCCGTCGCTTAAATACGAACTGCGCTGCTGCAATGCAAGGCATCGCCAATATCAAATTGCGCATCAAAGCCTGGCATCGGAGTGAAGGATGTCAATCTTCGACGAGCAATACAGAGTCGTAGCCATCGAAGGTGACTGCCTCGTCATCCGGGGAATTCTCAGCGGCGATGTGCTGACCATCGTCAATCCCGAACCTGACACTCCTCTCACCCCAGAAGACTATCCGCCCGGAAAACTGATCGCCCTGACCGATCCGTCCGCTGCGCCTCTGAATTAAGCTGATCTGAATCAAACGAGAAGTTTCTGTTAATCCCCCACAGGTCTTAGCAGAGTGAATTCTTATGCTGAAAAGGTTGGCAGCCCGGCAGGGATTCGAACCCCGATACGCAGCTCCAGAGGCTGCAGTCCTACCGTTGAACGACCGGGCTCTATCGCGATTCTAAACCATTTCGATAAGACCGTAAAACGGGTTGCCCCGGTCGGCTACCCGCTCAACCCCGCGCAACTAAGACGCGCAATTAACAGACCCGAGTTAAAATCTCTGGCAGCGGTATAAGGAGTCGCCATGCCCAGCAGCGGAACTTTTTCAGGAACCATCCTCTCCGAAACCATCCCAGTCGACACCGATTACGCCGAGATGGCGCGCCGTCCGCTGGAGGCCGATCAATGCGCTCTCATCGTCGTCGACATGCAGGAAAAATTGATGCCGCCGATCTGGGAAAAAGAACGCCTGGTGCGAAATGTGCAACTATTGATTCGCCTGGCTGGAATCCTCAAGATCCCGGCGCTGGTGACAGTGCAATACGCGAAGGGCCTGGGTAACACTGTGCCCGAGATTGCGTCCCTGTTGCCGGACAATCCGCCCATCGACAAACTGACCTTCTCCTGCTTCGGCAGCGATGTGTTCTGTTCCTTGCTAAAGCGCTTGCCCGGCCAACGGACAACCGCGTTGCTATGCGGCATGGAAACCCACATCTGCGTGATGCAGACTGCGCTGGGGGCGCTGCGGGAGGGCTATCTGGTGCACGTGGCGTCCGATGCCGTCAGCTCCAGGACAGAATTAAACTGGCGAATCGGACTCGATCGCATGCGCGCAGCCGGAGCCATTCTTTCCTCGACCGAAATGATGATCTACGAACTGCTGCGCTCGTCAGGTGCGCCCGCGTTTCGAGAACTGCTGCCTTATTTGAAGGGCTGAGTTCGCCACGGAGTCACCGAGAAAACCTAAGAACGAGAAAAGCAAAAATCGCTCTTCTCCGTGACTCTGTGCCTCCGTGGTGAATGGGGTCTCTACCCCGCCGCTACTTCTTTCTGTTTTACCCGCACTACCGTGATCTTTGAGAACCCCTCCGCAAACGTCGGAGGCTTCAATTTGCCCGCCATCTTGCGCATGATATCTTCCGGGACCGCGCGCCCACGGCGCTGGTGGCGTTCCATGCAAACTTCCAGCGGGACATCAAAGAACAAGCCCTGCACATCGTAGCCGTAATCCTTGGCCAGCTTGATCCAGCTATGACGGTCGTGCGGTGTAAGGTTGGTGGCATCCACGTAGTTCATGGGACGCCGCGCAATCAGCCGCGCCTTCAGCATCGACCGCAGGTTGGAGAACACCAGATCCTGAAAGCGCTGCTCCTGCGCGTCATCGAAAAGAAGTTCGCGCAGCAGATCGCTGGAGAGCGGATGAATGTTGTGCCGCTTGAACCACGAACTCTTGCCCGATCCCGGCAACCCGATGGCTAGAACTACCGTTCCCTTGCTCGCGCGGGCAGGAGTCGGTGCAACTCCAGCGGGCGCAGCCTGGGTCGCCACAACCTGGTCCGGCATAGTCCGGTCCGGCATAGCTTCGCCTGGGATAGCCTGAGGCGGCGCAGCTGCAACCGGTAACTGCCCGCCAAGCACTGGTTGCGGAGCGGACGCTTCTGCTGCAGAAGGTTCTGCCGCGGGCGTGGGCGCAGTCGCTTCCGCTCGCTGACGAGATCCGCCACGACCCCCGCGGCTGCGACGACGGCGAGTTGTTCGCCGTCTAGGCTCAGTCGTCGATGCTGCGGCTGTTGCCGAAACGGGCCCAGACGCGGACTCGGGCGCCGGTCTCGACGTTCGGCGTGACTCAACTACAGGAGCGTCAGCAGGAGCTGCGGTCGGCGCGGCCGGTTCATTATCATAGAACCTCGGCTGCAAAGGCTCCGGTGCCTTGGTTGCTTCTTTGGTAGAGCCGTCTCCGGCCTTCTTGCGGCGCTTCAAGCGCTCGCTCATCCACTTGCGCATATAGCTTGCTTTTAGCACACCTGTGCACAATGGAGCAATCCGCGCCCCGTGCCGCTCAGGATACCCGGGTGAGACATCGGATCATCGGATGATAGGGTCATCGGTTCATCTAACTCAAATGCCTGCCTTTCACTTTCGATGACCCGATGGTCAGATGACCCGATTGTTTACAATAGCCCACAAGGAAATCGCATGAATCCCATTCATCCCGAAACTCTGCCCGTTGCCGCCGGCCAACTCCCCGCCGTGCCGCTGACCATTGAAGGCTATGCCACCCTTCACCAGATGATGCGCTTCCGCTGGACCGCCTGGCGCTCCACTGCCGAGAAAGCCCGTCGCGAGATCGCGAACGAAGCCGCGAAACTGCTCGCCGAGATGGAAGCGAAATCCGATGGCCAGTCTGCGCTCTTTTCGCTGCTCGGACACAAAGGCGACCTAATGCTGGTCCACTTCCGCTCCAGCTTCGACCAGCTCAATCAGGCCGAGCTCGACCTGGCGCGCCTTCGGCTCCATGATTTTGTAGAGGCCACGACTTCATATTTGTCGGTGATTGAATTGGGGCTGTATGAGTCCTCTCTGAAGACGTACAAGGCGCTCGCCGAGCGCGGCGTGGAACCACATTCGGAAGAATGGAAAAAGGCGATCGCGGAAATCATTGCGCGCCAGAAAGAAGCCATGAAGCCGCGCCTGTTCCCGGCGATGCCGCCGAACCGCTACCTCTGTTTTTATCCCATGGATCGCCGCCGCGGTGAAGACAAGAACTGGTACACGCTCCCCATGGAAGAACGCCAGCGCCAGATGAACGAGCATGGCTTGGTGGGACGCCGCTATGCCGGAGAGGTGAAACAAATCATCACCGGCTCCATCGGTTTTGACGACTGGGAGTGGGGTGTCGACCTCTTCGCCGACGATCCTCTGGTTTTCAAAAAGCTGATCTACGAGATGCGCTTCGACCAAGTCAGCGCCGTCTATGCCCTGTTTGGAAGTTTCTACATAGGATTGCGCTGCCCAGCAAACCGTCTGCCCGACCTGCTGGAAGGAAATTTGCCGCAACGCGATGCTTCCCTGTAGAGACGGGGCTTGCCCTGTCTCCGGCGGTGCCGAGACGCGGCAAGCCGCGTCTCTACGGAAAATCACGCCCCTTCGCCGGCTTCTTGGGAAATTTGTATTCGTGCTTCCCCATATCCACGCGCGCCCCGCGAAACGTCACACCCTCCATGCGCAGGCGGAATTCCTGTTCCGCGGCATTTTCTCCGCCCAACTTGATCGCCCCGCCCGAGCCCACCACGCGATGCCACGGCAATCCCGGAACCTGTCGCAGGATTCGCACCACCTGACGTGCTGCTCCGGGCCAACCCGCAGCCTTGGCCAAGGCTCCGTAACTCGACACCATTCCCGCCGGCAAAGCGCGAATGCAGCGCACGACGCGGGCACGCTTGTCGTCCTGAGTGCTTCTCCCGGAACTTTTCCCCGAGGTCGATTGAGTTTTCCGATTCACGGGCAATGCTCGGAAAATCATGTTAACTTAGATTCACCATACAAAATTTTACACACGTCCGTAAAACCTGGATTACGATATTTGCATCTCATGTTTTTACTCACCACCAGAACTGCCTTTTGGAGAATGCCATGTCTCGCTTCTTGAAAGTCCTGCCCCTTCCGTTGGCCTTTGTGACGCTGGCGCTTGCGGCCCTGAGCCTCCTTTTCACCAGTTGTGGTTCCAGCAATGCGGAGGCTCGATTTGTGAATGCCATCTCGGATGCCGGCACCTTGGAAATCGAGTTCAACGGAATTGAGGAATTCGCCTCCGTAGCAGTCAACACCGCTTCGGGGTCAACCTACGTGGGTGTGCCTTCGGGAAGTGACTCGGTCGAAGGGCTCCCAGAGGGCTCCACCACACCTGCCTTCCCTGCCCCAGTAACTGTTAGCTTGAGCTCTGGGGCGGAATACACTTTGGTGGCCACTGGATTTCTTACCGGCACCGTTATCATCTTGAATCCAGTTGACAACAACACGGCACCGGCAATTGGCACCGTGAATTTCCGCGTCATTAACGCATCCCCCAGCCCTTCCGCCGTGGATGTTTATATCCTCCCGAATCCAGTCACCTGCGCACTCGGTAGTCCCGGCTGCACCGCTATTATCGGGGACCTTGCCTTCGGGAGTGTGAGCGGCTACGTAAAGGAAAACTATAATTCCAGCGGCAACGGTTTCTCGATGATCGTGACCACACATGGGAGCACGACACCAATTTTTAACGATTCAGGCATCAGTGTCGGCAGTTCGTCCGTCGGTTCGGTTCGTACCTTCGTGCTCACGGGCAACTCGAGTGGAACTGCAATGAATCCCTCGCCCATACTGCTGGATGACCTCAACTAACCGCAGGCGAGCCACTTCGGCCCGACCGGGGTTGAGCTGCAACCTTCAGGAAAAGGGATCGGGTCTCGATCGAGGCCCGGTGAACCACTCAACGAGCTGCTAAAATCCTTCTTGCTCACCACCAACTGCCATCTGGAGAAATTGAGGATGTCTCGCTGGTTGAAAGCCCTGCCCTTTACGTTGGCCATGGCGGCCTTGAGCATCTTCGCCGCCAGTTGTAATTCCAGTAATACGACGCAGGCTCGTTTTGTCAATGCCATCCAGGACACTGCTCAGTACGGCACCGCCCTCGATGTCAATTTCAACGGAACGAAGTACTTCTCCGACGTGGAATTCCTCGGTTATCTGCCGACATCGGGCTATACGACCGTTCCTTCGGGCAGTGACACCATCGAAGGGCTTGAAACCGGGACCGGCACCGAGGTCTTCAGCGACAACGTTCTCTTGAACCCTGGATCACAGTACACGATGGTTGCGACTGGGTTTGCTATCAACACCGCCAGAGTTGCCTTCATTTCTGCAGTTGACAACAACACGCCGCCGGCCACCGGCAAAGTGGAATTTCGCGTCATCCACGCATCGCCGAGTGGACCCTCGGGTGTGGATATTTATATCGTCCCGGTCGGGTCCAGCGGCTCCATCACGCCACCAGCTACGATTACTAATCTTGCCTACCGGAGTACGAGCAGCTACGTCACCGTTCCCTACAATTCCAATAGCGTGGATGGGGCAAATTACACCATGTTCGTGACTGCCACCGGGACCACGACACCAGTCCTCATTACCCAGGCGCTCAGTGCCGGCACCGCTTCCCAGGGAGCGATTCGTACCTTGATACTCACAGACCAACAGAATATAGATCAATTGAATCCGCGGGCCATGGTGTTGAGTGACTTCAATTAACGCTCAATTAACCCTCAATTTAGCCGTTGACAAGCCGCTTCCGCCCAAACGGACGTCTCGTTGCAATCCTCAGGAAAAAAACCGGACCTCGAGCCAGGCCCGGCCAGACCGCCTGGCAAGCTGCTAAAATTCTACGTGCTCACCACCAAACGGCTTTTTGGAGAATTAAGGATGCCTCGCTGGTTGAAAGCTTTGCCCCTTGCGTTGGCCCTTGCGGCCTTGAGCATATTCGCCGCCAGTTGTGGCTCCAGTGGTCCAGCGCAGGTTCGTTTCGTCCATGCCATCCAGGACGCCCCCGCCTTGGATATCGATGTCAGCGGCACCAATGTCGCAAGCACGCAGGAATTTACCAACATAGCCTTCCTCGGCGTTCAGCCGAACCAACCCGGCTATACCAGCTTGCCTTCGGGTAGTGACACGGTGGAAGCGTTCCTGCACGGCACCACCACCGAGGTCTTCAGCGACTCCGTTAGCTGGGGGGCCGGGACGCAGTACACAGTGATTGCGACTGGATTTTCTCAAACCGGCACCAACGGCAGCAACGTTGTCCTCTTGTCTATCCCTGACAACATACCCACGCCACCAACGGGCGACGTTGCATTCCGCGTCATCCATGCATCGCCCAGCGGACCCGGGACCGTGGATGTTTATATCGAACTGAACCCAAGCACCGGGCCCGCGCTCCCAATTACGATTCAAGGCCTTGGCTATACGCAGGCGAGCAACTACGTGTCCTTTGTCTTCAACCCCAATAATGCCACCACCCCCCCAGGGTATACGGTGTACGTGACTGCATCGGGGAGCCTGCAACCAATCATTACCGAGCCCATCTCTCCGGCGAATGCTGGAGCGGTTCGTACCCTGGTGCTCACAGACGTCCAGGATGGAAAAGCAATGAACACGTCTTTCCTGGAGTTGTCCGACCTCGATTAGTTTTCGAGCAATCCGTGGAACGAAGCGTAGGAGAATCCAGCCCCGGAGGGGTGACCCAAGACGCCCCACATGCTGCTATGCCGCAAACGACTTGGCGGCCGTTTCTTCATCGTCGAACACTTCAAAAATTGTAAGCAGCTTCGTGATCTGCAGAAGGTCGCCCACGCGCTGGCTCAGGCGCGCCAGCTTCACGGCGCCCCCGGCGTTGCGGGCAGTCGTGAAGAGCGAAACCAACGTGCCCAGCCCGCCGCTGTCGATGTAATTTACTTCGTGCAGATTCATCACCACCTTCGGGCTCTGGGCCAGCAGCTTCTTGACCATCTCGCGCAGGCTGGCCGACTCTTCGCCGAACATAAGCCGCCCGCTACAATCCACCACCAGTACGCCCTCCAACGATCGTGTGCTCATTCTCAGTTGCATAAGCGCTTCTTCTCCAAAGATCGCGGAAAAACTCAATGCAAGAGCGTACCCCGCCCGACTCCGCCACGCAAGCAGTAGAACTTCGAGCCACCAGCAGCGAGCTACGAGCCATCAGCTATGAGCCGCGGGCGTCCGGCTTGCACGAAGCTCGCAGCTCGTAGCTCGAAGCTCCCCTGTATAATCAGGGATTCCGATGAGCTATCAGGTCCTGGCGCGCAAATACCGGCCGCAGAAATTCTCCGACGTCATCGGCCAGGACCACGTCACGCGCACCCTGCAGAATGCCATCGCGCAGGAGCGCATCGCCCACGGTTATATCTTCAGCGGGCATCGCGGCATCGGCAAGACCACAGTCGCGCGCATCCTCGCCATGTCCCTGAACTGCCGCTCGTCGCAGAAGCCCGTCGCCGAGCCCTGCGGCATTTGCGATTCCTGCACCGAGATTCGCGCCGGCAACGCGGTGGACGTGATCGAAATTGACGCCGCCACCAATCGCGGCATTGACGAGATCCGCGAATTGCGTGAAGCCGCGCGCTACCGTCCAGCCCGCGACCGCTTCAAAATCTACATTCTCGACGAGGCCCACCAGATCACCGACGCCGCCTTCAATGCCCTGCTCAAAACGCTGGAGGAGCCTCCCGGCCACGTCATCTTCATGATGGCCACCACCCAGCCCGAGGATATTCCCCAGACCATCCGCTCGCGCTGCCAGCACTTCAGTTTTCGCGCGGTGAAGTTCGAAGACATAATGGGGCAACTCCGCGACATCGTAACCAAAGAGAAGATCCCCGCCGACGAGGACGCCCTCGCTCTGCTGGCCGAAGCGGGCGACGGCTCGCTGCGCGACGCGCTCTCCATTCTCGACCAGGCCATCGCCTCCACCTCCGAACACCTGACGCTGGATTCCGTTCTCAGCCTCATCGGCTCCGCTCCGGCAGCGGCGCTCGAAACCGTAATGCAGGCGGTTGCGGAAGCCTCGACCGAAAAAAGCTCGACCGAGAAAATCCTCGTTTTGGTTGACGAACTGATCGGCGAAGGCCACAGTCCCACGCATTTCGCGCGCCAACTGCTGCGTTTCCTGCGCAATGTCACGGTGGCCAAGATCGCGGGCAAAGATTCGACGCTGCTGCAGATTTCCTCCGATGAGCGCGCCCGCGTGAACCGCATCGCCGATCTGTTCACCGAGGAGGATCTGACCCGCCATCTGCAGATCATGCTCCGCACCCACGGAGAACTCGGATACCGCCAGGAACAGCGCTTCCACCTCGAGCTGGGACTGCTGAAAATGGCGCACGCGCGGCGTCTGCTGCCCATCGAGCAGTTGCTGAGCGATGCGGCAGCGTCCGGTTCTGGACAGCCGCGCACAGCACCAAGACCGGTTCTAACTTCGCCTGATGCCCGCCGTGCTGAGCCTATCACCCAGGTACGATCGAGTTCAGTATCGCCGTTCGCGGCCGACTCTGCTCGCAAGAGCACTCCCAAGGCGGAGTCATCCAGCAACGTCGCCGACTCCGCGTCGTGTAGCGCGGACACTCTTGTCCGCGACCGCTGCAATATCGTAATCATGGGATCGGCCGCCCCGGCCATTGAAGAGCCACAGCAGGAACCTGACCCGCAACCAGCAGCCTCTATAGAATCAAAGTCCGAAGTCAACGCCAACGCGCTCCGCGACGCCGTTCTCAACGCGCTGGGCCATCAGCAAATGCTAATTTCGATTCTGGAAACCGCGGAGTGGAGCCTAAGCGGAAATACCCTGACCGCAAAAGTGGCGGCGTCCAGCACAATGGTCGAAATGTCATTCCCTGCCGACGCGCGCCGCATCGCCAGCGCCGCCGCCAGCGGTGTGGCCGGCAAACCGATCAAGATGCAAGTCGAGTCCGGGGGTGCGTCCGATAGAGCGCCGCAGGCGTCGTCCACGCCACGCCGGGCAGCGACATTAAACGGAAGCGCCCGTAGCCGAGCCGAAAAGGATCCAATCGTGCAACGCATGCAGGAAAAATTCGGAGCCGAAATCCGCACCGTGATCGATTATCGGGAGAAGCAATAAACCATGAACCCCGAGACGCAGACTGCGTGAACAAAAGCAAGAATTAGCTTTTTGGGTTTCTCGGCGTACTTGGCGGTTAAAAGGTTCTTATATGTCCGGATTCAATTTGCAGGAACTAATGTCGCAAGCCAAGCAGCAGTACGAGACGCTGCAGAAAAAGATGGAGCAGACCGTGGTTGAAGCCTCGGCCGGCGGCGGCACGGTCACCGTCAAAATGGATGGCCGCAAGCAGGTGCTCGCCATAGTGATCGACCCCGAGGCGGTTAAAGCTGGCGATGTCGAGATGCTGCAGGATTTAGTGATGGCCGCCCTGAACGAAGCCAGCCGCAAAGTAGATCAGGCCATGCAATCAAGCGTAGGCGGAATGCTCGGCGGACTGGGAGGACTTTTATAGTCATCGGGTGATCGGGTCATCTGGCCATCGGGCGATCGAAACTCGAAGGCAAGTCAACTTGCGAATCCGATCATCCCATGGCCCGATCACCCGAATGATCCGATTGGTTTCCCTATGTCCAAGTTTGCCGAACCGATGACGCGCCTCATCGACGAACTCAAAAAGCTGCCCGGAATCGGCAGCAAGGGCGCACAGCGCCTCGCCTTTCATATTCTCCGGTCGAGCGAGGATGACGCCGAAGCTCTCGCCTCCGCCGTTCGAGACGTCAAGGCCAAGCTGCGTCTGTGCTCCATCTGCAACAACATCACCGACATCGATCCCTGCGTGTACTGCAGCAGTCCTACCCGGAATCAAAAGCTGGTTTGCGTGGTGGAGGAGCCGACCAACATTGCCGCGGTCGAGAAGACGCGGCATTTTAACGGCGTCTATCACGTGCTCCACGGCTCGATTTCGCCCTTGCACGGTGTAGGCCCCGAACAGTTGCGCATCGGAAATTTAATGACCCGGGTCGGCCGCGGCGAAATCGAAGAAATCATCCTGGCCACGAATCCCACGGTTGAGGGAGAAGCCACCGCCACCTACCTCGCCCAGCAACTGAAGCGGCAGGGACTCCGCGTAACCCGCATCGCCATGGGTATTCCGGTAGGCAGCGACATCGAATACACCGACGAAGTCACCATGCTGAAGGCCATGGAAGGCCGCCGGGAAATGTAGCGTTTTATCGTTTATCGTTTACCCCGGGGCAGCACCGTGTTCTGCGCTCCTTATTTCAAACCGGCTTGTGTCAGCTTAACCCCGCATCCCGTGCCCGCAGTGCCGTCTCCGCAGGTCAGGGTGTTCGCGACTGGCATGAAATAGAAACTCGACGCATCTTCGAAGCCGATGCCATTAGCTTTCCCGGCACAGGTTGCCGCGCTCGAGCAACTAGCGAGCCCTGAGCTTGCTGTGTAGCTGATCGAACTGGCCGTTGCTCCCGTCGCACACAAAGCGCCAACACAGGTAACAGCCGCGGAAGGTGTGGTGTTGTACCCAGTCAACCCTTTAGCCATACCCGCGACTTTGATAGTCTGCCCCACTACGACGCCGAGCGTGGTCGAGGTGGTGATCGTTGCTGTAGTGCCGGATTCTGAAGCGGATATTACCGGGGAGGCCGTAGTGTTTGACACAGGAGCCTCATTGTCCACAACCATTCCGCCCGTTCCGTTCATGTTTGCTATATCCCCAGCCACTCCTGGCCCATAAGAGCTATTAATGCCGGGAATTATGGCGGTTTGAAGACTAAGAGACATCACGCACGATCCGTTACCACACCCAGTCGTTTTGCCATGGTTGTCGAGGCTGAGAAAAAGCCAATCCTTCGCGGTGGAGGTATTGTAATTCTCCGCTAGCGGAGAGCAGTTCCCAGAACTGCCTGTAGTAGTAAGTTTTAGCGGGGTCCCGTTCACGCTCCCCAGCGCAATCGTGCCCCCGGTGTTGGTAAAGCCCACTCGATATAAGTCGGTCACCAAGGCGTTAGGCCCGCAAACATAATAGAAACCGGTTGTCGGATTGTTAAAATAGTTGTTATCGAAAGCTCCGGTATGGTGGGCGAGGGTTTTCACTTCGCCTGCTAGGATCGTCGAATTGAATGCACTCAATGAGGTATTCGTCTGCTCCACTGTGGCATTGGTGCCGTCCGCATCGGAAAACTGTGTGATCACCAGGCCATCCGAGGAATCCACAACCAAGGGATCGGTGAATCCCTGCTCGTCTGACATGACCAGGCATGTAGGAGCGGGACTGGCCGTGGCGCAATCCGTCTGCGCACCGGCGGCTGGGGCAATGCCTGTTGCCGTTCCCGGCGTGCCCACACAGGGGTAGAAGGGTTGCCCGGTGACGCAGGACCCGACCGCAGGAGACAAGCCTGGATCCAAAACATAGTAGAGGCTCCCATTCTGGTCGCCCACCAAAACGTTCTTCGACACGAAGTCAAAAATCGGCCCGTTCAATGCGACGTTGTCGAGGTGGGTTGACGATCCCGTCACATAAACCGGCCATCCGCCCCCCGAACCTATGTTTGTCCAGGTCACAGTGTTATCGGCCGTGGCGGCGTTCCATGCAGTGCTCCAAATAGGCTGGCCGCCCGGACCCGATGTCCCAGCCGTAGTGCATTTCTCGATGAAGCCGTTGCTGTCGAGGATCAGACTATTGACGCTGTACGCGTGTGAGGGCTGCCAGGCCGAAGCGATTGTTTCCGCAAGCGTTCCGCTCTTGGCGCCGAAAAAGGGACTGATCTTGTGCAAATAACCGTCATCATCCCCCACGTACGCGGAGTCTGAAGTGTAATCGACATAAATTTCCGAAACACTCACCGTGGGATTTCCCTTCGCATTCACCAGGGTTACAGTTTGCAGCGAAGCCCCATCGCCGCCTGTCGGCAGCGAGCCGTTCACCGAACTAATGCACGCGGGAGCTGTAACGCTCTCACCCGCCCCGCTGCCAAAGGCGAGGATCTGAACCTTTCCCGTCGTAGTAACCCATGCCACCTTGGTGCCGTCAAGAGAGATCACAGGCGAACTCAGAATTGGGTCGCTGCTCGCCATCGTGGGGCACGCCGCGTTGATGTAGGCCCAGTAAACCGTGGGGCCAACACTCTCGCAATAGCCACCGGGAGTTCCGATGACCTGCGTCGAATAGAGGTTGTTGTAAGCGACAATCGAGGCCTGACCACTGGTGCCGAGGGCACTCGTCGGAAACACCACGTAGTCGTTCTGGCACGACGGTAGAGCATTGAGATCGAAAGTGTATTTGGATGGATACGAGGGCGCCGCGTTAGTGGCACTAACCTGGTTGAAATTGGTAGCCCCCAGCGAGACTCCCCAGTCCTTTTTTTTAATCTGCTTCACCTGCCCGGACGCCGGCCGTGGTTCTGTTCCGAGCTCCGAAGACGGCCTTTCGAAGAGAGCGCCGTCAACCTGCAGGAAGTTATCGAACGAAATCGGATCGCCCTCCGCGGCTCCCTGCGATGCATTTCGGTTCCTTCTCAGCCATTGGTGAAATGCCCGCGGATCTTTCTGGATTATCGCCAGGACCGCGGGGTCGTTCGTCTTGCTGAACACAAGATGTTCATGTGACCAATCCCAGGGGAGTCCGACCCGCTCTGGTCCGGCGGCGAACACCGGGCGAGTGCTTCCGCAATAAATCAAAGCCGCAACCATGAGGCTGCATAGCGTTCCATAGAACCTGAGCCGTCTGAAAACATCTGCCCGCGTCAGGCCTGATAGCATCCTTCGCAGCGAAGTTGTCTTTAATCCTCTGGTCGTGTGGGGGGAAACTTTCCTCACGGTAGTTGGCATGAAGTATCTCCTCTGCGGCTGATGCCTGATGTGCTGTCCGCATATTATAACCGCATAAACATCGAAGCCGGAACCGGACTGTGCAACACTTTGAAGCACTCCCGTGCAAGCAACCTTCGACTGGGTGCATCAGCCGATTTTCACATAGCAGGTAATATCTGTTTTTTCTGTCATTTATGGGGACAATTGAGACCATTGCATAAAATCTTACATTGGCCACATAGTTGCTCGTTCGGTGACGTCCTGTCCTCGCTCCTCTTGCACTATTTTGCTGGCGCGAGACGCAGAAGCGGACGCGAACCGCGCCTGCGCAATATCTCCAAAGCCAGCCAGCGTCGGCTGTGATGTAACCGCATCTCAGCCGACGCTCTTGAAACCGGGCCTAACCGCCCGGTTTCCTTTTTTTTGCGGTTTTTGTCGGAACGACTTTAGCGATGCCGCAAATTCCCCGTAGAGACGGGGCTTGCCACGTGCCCCGTCGTCTCAGTCGCCCGCAGTTTCCAGCAAGAATCCGTTGCCTTCCTCTTCCTCAGCGACCAGTCCTTCCGGCAGCCGGCCCCGGTTGTATTCTGCCATGCGGTTTTTCCACTTGAGGAAATCGGTAATGCTCTCCGGTTCAATGCGAATTTCCACCCGCCGCAAACTCGCCAGCAGAAGATTCATCTCGTTCGAGAAACCGATCGCGGAACACAAGTTCTTCGCCGACGGCTTCACTCTCACGATCTCGCGCCCACAGGCCTCCAGCAGCCCCCAGCCCGCGGGGAGCTCCTCGGCCCGTATCAGACCCCGCGGCGCCAGGTAATACCGCTCACAGCCGACGCCAATCTCCGGCTTCTGCCGGAAAGGCTTGTCGCGATCCGCCAGGAAATCCGCACGCGACACCTTGCTCTCGACCAGCACCGAATGGCACGCCTTCTTCCAGCCAATCGCATCCGGCATCTCGCCACTGACGCAGGCCTGCTCGCTAAGCACCACACCGCAACGATAGCGCCGCAGCCATCGCACCGCCATCGAAACCAATTTTGCATGGGTCACAAATAAAGTTTGGAAGCGGAACCTAGTTCTGAGAAGTGTCAGAGTAGCTTCGCTTAGGGACAGCCGACCTGCTGCCTCCCGCAGAACCGCGCAATGCCCGCACCAGCACCGGACGCTGCAGCACAGTTTCCAGCAAATGCCGAGCCGCGGCCACGCCTTCCGCCGAACCATCCAGCGCCGAGTATCCCGCTACCCGCACCAGCACAAAACGGTCCTGCACACAGACCTCAAGCCGCCGAGCGTCCTCATTTCCACCACGCCCATGCCGCAGGTCCAGCGCATTAGCCAGACGCAGAACGCCGGCCAACTCCATAGCGATCGGACGCTCCGCCAATTCCAGCACTTGCATCGTCTTTGCCCCCGGACGCGGCAATGCCCCGCAATGATACCGTGCCACCACCGCCGCCAATGCCATTTCGCGCGCACTCCATCCCAGAGGCCGAGCCAGCCCGCGAATCATCCGGTAAGAAGTCTTCTGATGTTTGTCCGTGCCCTTAGCTTTGCCGACATCGTGCATAAGTGCCGCCGCCCGCAGCACCGCGCGCCAGTCCGGCTCCAGATTCGCAGGCCGAGAGTTCGCAGCTCCCGAGTTCGCGGCTACCGTGCCCACCGTCAGCAGGCCCGCATCCTTCAGCCCGTCATATAAATGAAGCGCCATCTGGGCCACGCGTTGGGAATGCAAGAAATCAGGATCCAAATATCCCGCCCACGTGCGAAGACGGCTCAGCGCCGCCGCGCGCAACTGCGGCCCCGCAGGCAACCCCGCCCGCCAGACGCGCCACAGCGAGTCGCGCCCCACCATCTTCTCGCGATAGCGTGCAATCCTCCGGGCGCGCTCCGCGCTCAACTTCAACCGCCAGTGCTCGCGGCTCTCCACATCGGGAAACGCCGCAATCTCGACGGCCGTAGTCCAAAGCACATCCAGATCGTGCACTTCTCCTAACAGATCCTGCAGTTCTTTCAGATCGGAACCCCACAAAGCATGCTGGCGTGGCAGAAAATTCTCCACCGTGTAACGGAAGCGTTTGATGCCGATGCGCAATTCATGCCAGCTAGCCTGTGACCGGGTCCGCAAAGCCTGTTTGTTCAGATCGTAAGCGGCCGTCCACTTCTCCAGCGCCAGATGCAGATACACCACGCTCCCCGGACGCACCCGAGCCGCGCGCCGCGGTAGAGTTCTCGTCCACTGCCGCCATTGCTTGCGGTCGAACTGCTGGAGATCTTTGAACGCATGCTGCTTGCATTCGGCCTCGCGAGCGTGCACGTGATCAAGCAGCTTGACGGCCACTGAGTCATCAGGTGAATGATCACCGGAGGGACGATCACCGGCGGAATAATCGCCCGCCGCGGGTGCTCCATCGTTGCGCGTTCTTTGCGCAAGGGTGGGTGCGTCTCCCGCCGACGCCGAATCGCCGACATCGCCAAGCTTCTCGATCCATTCCTGCATCACCTGCATGTCGCGCAGTTCGCCCAGCGCCTGAAAAAGTTTCTTCCCCGCTTTCTTCATATCTTTCCACGAAGAATCGGGATCGATCGCCATCAATCCATCAGCCAGCGAGCGACAGCGCCGCAAAGCGACTCGAAGATCGTGAACCGCGTCCGCATCGAAGCCCGCCGCCGCGCGATCGCACTCCACCAGCACGCGCTCCATCCAGGCACGCAGGCCAAGCTTAGGCTTGAGGCTAGCAGCCTTTGGGTCCGCGGACTTCGGAACGAGCTTCAGAACTGGACTGGCGACCACCGCGGCTCCTTTCTCAGATAGGAACCATTGTCGCCTCTTTGCGCGGATTCTTCTAGCAGGTTGCGGAAAAACTCTGGCTCGAGCGGGTTTGGGAAGGGCACGAGTTTACTCGTGCCGTTAAGTCGCTGAAAATGTCTCTGCGCTTTAGCGCCCGAGGTGAGCTTTTTGCGCGACGAGTCTTTCCGCAGTTGCTAGGGGAGCAGCTCTCAGTCCTCGTCAGCCAACTCCTCCGAGTTTGTCATCCTGAGCGAAGCGAAGGACCTCTGCACTTTTCTCGGTCGCAAGGGACGCATGAGGAGTTCCCCAAGCAGAAAAGTAAATCCTCACGTATTTTCGAACCTGGAAGCTCGGGCTTTTAGTTTCGACACAACAGAGCGGGCTCAAGTGCACCAATTTATTTTGGAGCTCAAGCAATCTGCCACCGCACCAAGTCCGGTGAACTGAGGCGCGTCAACTCAACAGCCGCAGAATTGGCGAAATATCTCTATTACACTCATTGACCTAGGTCCCAGAGTCAATGAGTGTAATCGCCTTCCATGAGAAGGCCGGTCGGAGTCAAGTGGGTTCTTTCGTTTTTTGGTTGGACAAGGTTTTTTCTCCCGCCGAGTCGCCACTGTCGCCACCCTTCCATCCGCACTCTTGATGAGCGATTTTGTTCGCTTGGTGCCAGTTGGGTGTTCTCGTTTCAGCCGGTGCTGCCACCTGATTATCGACCTCGCGTCCATCTCTCCGATGGAAGTTGGGCCAGGCGATTAACGCAGTCACCGGAACTCGGCTTTGGGCTTTTGCTTATATCTGCACAAAGTGTTCCACGTGAAACATTGTACGTACATTTAAGCCCTTGGGGAAAAGCGTACAGACACAATTGCCAGCCCGTGTGTGAGCTGGCAACTGAAAACTGAGAACTGAAACCTGCCCTACGTACTCAGCACCTTCTCGCGCTCCTCGGCATCCTGGAGTTCCTCGCGCGGCGAACTGGGGAGCGCGAACTCCAGTACGTCGTCGATGGTCTTCACGTAGTGGGTGGTCAGTCCCGTCAACTGCTCGGGCGTCAGATCCTCTTCGACATTGGTTTTATTCTCGGCCGGCAGGATTACGTCGTGCACACCGGCACGTTTCGCGGCCAGCACTTTTTCCTTGATGCCGCCCACCGGCAGCACATTCCCGCTCAGCGTGATCTCGCCCGTCATCGCGGTCAGTGGACGAACCTGCTTGCCGGTCAGCAACGACACCAGTGCAGTCACGATGGTGACGCCCGCCGAAGGACCGTCTTTCGGGATCGCTCCCGCGGGTACGTGAATGTGGATGTCATGATTGGCGAAAAATTCCTCGTCGATGCCCAGCAGCTTGGCGTTCGAACGCACCCAGCTTAACGCGGCCTGCATGGACTCGCGCATCACATCCTGAATCTGGCCGGTAATGGTCAGCCCGCCTTTGCCTTTCATCTGGTTGGCTTCGACAAACAGCACGTCGCCGCCCGACGGCGTCCACGCTAAACCAACTACTACGCCCGCGCGCTTGGTGCGCTCCGCAATTTCACCCTCGCTGCGCACTTTGATGCCGCCCAGAAATTCCTGCACGATCTCCTTAGTGACTACCAGTTTTTCAGTCTTCCCTTCCGCCAACCGGCGCGCCTGCTTCCGGCAAATGGTGCCGATGGTGCGTTCCAGGTTCCGCACTCCTGCCTCGCGCGTGTAATGGCGGATGATGTGGCTGACCGTCTCTTCCGGAAACTCAATCTGCTCTTTCGTAATTCCGTTTTCCTCGATCTGCCGCGGAATCAGGTACTGAAATGCGATGTGAACTTTCTCTTCCTCGGTGTAGCCCTGCAGTTCGATAATCTCCATGCGGTCGCGCAAGGGCTCCGCGATCGGATCGAGCATGTTCGCGGTGGTAATGAACAACACCTTGGAGAGATCGAAAGTCACGTCCAGATAGTTGTCGCGGAAGGTCGCGTTCTGCTCCGGATCGAGCGCTTCCAGCAGTGCCGACGCTGGATCGCCGCGGAAGTCGCGCCCCACCTTGTCAATTTCGTCGAGCATGAAGACCGGGTCTTTGGTCTCCGCGCGCCGAATGCCCTGAATGATCTGCCCCGGCAAGGCCCCGATGTAGGTGCGCCGGTGACCACGAATTTCCGCTTCGTCGTGCACTCCGCCGAGCGACAGACGCGTGAACTTGCGCCCCAGGGCGCGCGCGATGGATTTGCCCAGCGAAGTCTTGCCCACTCCTGGAGGCCCGACGAAACACAGAATCGGCCCTTTCATACTGGGCTTCAACCGTCGCACCGAAAGGTAGTCGAGAATGCGGTCTTTCACTTTCTGCAAGTCGTAGTGATCGGTGTCGAGAATTTCTTTCGCCTTCGGGATTTCAATTTCTCCACCCGAAGTCTTCGCCCAGGGCAGTATGGCCAGCCACTCGATGTAGTTCCGTGTGACCGAATAATCCGCCGCCATCGGCGACATGCGTACCAGCCGCCCCAATTCCTTCAGCGCTTCTTTCTTGACCTCGTCGGGCATGCCGGCGGATTCGATCTTTTGCTTCAGCTCTTCAGTGTCGCGCTGACCCTCGTCCTGCTCACCCAGTTCTTTTTGGATCGCCTTCATCTGCTCGCGCAAGTAATACTCGCGCTGCGTCTGCTGCACGCGATCCTGCACTTCCGACTGGATCTTGTTCCGCAGTTGCTGCACTTCGAGTTCTTTGGCCAGATGCTGATTGATTTTTTCGAGGCGCACGCGGACGTCGCTCGTCTCCAGCGTCTCCTGCTTGTCCGAGGTTGACAATGACGGCAACGACGAGGCGATAAAGTCCACTAGCCGTCCCGGCTCTTCAATATTCATCGCGACGGTCGAAAGTTCGTCCGAGAGGGTCGGCGAACCAGCCACGATCTGTTGGAACAAGGTCAACACGTTGCGCTGCAGCGCTTCAATCTCGGAATCCTTCGGCGGGATCAGCTCTGGAATCGTGGTCACCCGCGCCCGCATGAACGGCGAAAGCTGCGCGAAATCCGCCAGCCGCACCCGCTCCAGTCCTTCCGCGAAAACAAAGAGGCTCTGGTTCGGCATCTTCACAACTTTGTGCACAACGGCCAGCGTTCCGATAGCGTACAGATCGGTAGGCTGCGGCGCGTCCACCCGCGCCTCGCGCTGGGCCACGACCACGATGGTCTTGTCTTCGCCCAGCGAGTTGATCAGCTGCACAGAACTTTCCCGGCCCACGGTCAGCGGCAGCACGGCATGGGGGAACAGCACCGTGTCGCGCACCGGCAGAATCGGCAGCGACCGCTCGGTGGTTTCGTAAGACATTTGCTCGTTGGAACCGGAATTAGAAACAAAATCGCTCATGACTTTCCCTTGAGTGACTTCCACTCAACCTTGGATGAACTCAACTGCCAAAAAGATGCAAGCCTTCGGGCTAGGCTGTTGAATTCTAGACCTTTTTCCGGCTTTTGCAAGACTCCGGTCGAAATTCAGCCCAACTTCGGTAACAGGGAGTTAGGGATAGACCTGCCCCTCTTGCGCGCCCCCGAGGCGCGCCCGCCAAATCAGCTACTTCTCTGGGTTGCCAGCTTCCAGCTAGAACACGTGCTTGGCTCGATCGCCTTTGAATACCAGTTCTTGCAGCACCAGCTCGTTCGCCGCATTCAAGGTGTAAGCCTTCTCATTCTTAGTAGCCTTCTCTCCCAACGGGACCAGGGTGCACTTCGCGCGCACCTCAACCGGCTTCTTCGTCCCCAGTTGTCGGAACACCATAATGTGGTTCGAGCCTTCCAACACGTGACGGATCTCGTAGTCCCCCTTCGGCAACAGCGTGTCCGCCACCCGGACGTTCTGTGAAAAGGTCACCTGATACTTGTCGGCAATGCCCATCTGATTCTCGGCAGCCGAAACCACACCCAGCATAACGACACACATCAAGACAAGAATTCCTGCAAAGATCTGACGCATAAAAACCCTCCTTTAGCTCTGGGCCGGAACGGCCCAACTTCAGGGTAGACCCATGCGGCGATTCCCGCAGTGCAGTGCCTCACAGCAGGTTGTGATGAAAAGGCGTTGGCGACGACCGAGAAATTTCTGATACTACACACGCAGAATCATCACTTCAGTTGCCTTGATGAGGGCGGCCGCAGTCTGCCCCGGCTTTAGCTGCATCTCGCGCGCCGACGTTGCAGTGATAATCGATGTAATTTGCTGGCCGCCTATTGAAATCTTTACTTCCGCCATCAGCCCGCTGATGCGAACCGAATCGATCCGTCCCACTAGCTGATTGCGTCCACTGACGCGGCGGACGACCAACTTCCGTTCTTTCTCTGTGCTGCCTCGCGTTCTGAAGAGCAGTTTGTCGACTTCCCCTTGCGGGATGCGGTGGTGTCCTCCGGCCGTTTGGATGCTGCGAATTTTCTTCTTGTAAATCCACTGCTTGATAGTCGGGAAGCTGATCCCTAGCTGTAAGGCTGCATCGCGCAGCATCAGCATCCGCTCAGCGCTCTGCCTGGATTTGGCTTTCCTTGGCATCGGGACGAAATCGTACCCTCAACGCCGGGCGCGGTCAACAACTGCCGGCAAGGATACTCGAAATTCTCTCTGAATGCTTATAAGTGTGTATTATTTGACAGTTGAACCGTATTTGATATACACATTATTTTCTTTTTTCACCGGATCTCACATTGGAGGCTAAATGCGTCGTGTTGCTTTGTTTTTCGCCGCTCTTGTTTTCTGTTTTTCGTCTACGCTGTCCTGGCTTGCGATGGGGGCGTTCCCGGCGTGGGCCCAAACGGGAGCGAGCCTCTCCGGCGTGGTGACGGACCAAACCGGTGCCGCCCTTCGCGATGTCGCGGTGACAGTCAAGAACGTCGATACAGGTGCAACGCGCACGATCACAACCGACGGCGGGGGCCACTATCAGGCGTCCGGCCTGCCTCTGAGGCGCTTCGAGATTCGAGCGGCAAAACAAGGGTTCGCCGATGAAACGCGCACCGGAATCAGCTTGGCGGTTGGCCAGGAGGCCACGGTCGACATTAAGATGCAGCGGAGGACGCTCGACGGCACTCCCGACGCCTGCGCGAGCGGCCACGAGTTCGCCACCACCGATTGCACGCTGACCTGGCACGGCATCACGGTGTACGGTGCGTATGACGTCGGCGCCGGCTGGGTCAGCCACGGCTTACCAGAAAACGGCTATAACTATGAAGGCGAATCTCTGGTGAACCGAAACGGCTATCAACATCGATTCGTCGTCGCACCGAACAACCTGCAGCAGACGGGTCTGGGCATCAGGGGAAAGGAAGAGTTTCGGCCTGGCTGGTCGGTTGTGTTCAACGCTTCAACTGGCGTCAATCCGCAGTCCGGCCTGCTCGCCAACGCGTCGGCCACCCAGACCGCCAACAACGGCCTTCCCAGGAGCAGCTATTCGATAGCCATCGACGGCGCGCGCGCGGGCCAACCCTTCAATGACGAATACTATGCCGGTATATCTTCCGCGCATTTCGGCACGCTGACCTTCGGTCGTCAACGCGCTCTCGGTACCGATGCGATGCTCGCTTACGATCCGGCCGGCGGCGCCTATGCCTTTTCCTACATTGGGTATAACGGCACGATGGCCGGCGGCGGCGACACCGAGGACACCCGTTGGGACGACGCCGTGAAGTATCGCCTCACCTATGGCCCGGTCCATTTCGGCGCGATGTATAAATTAGCCAACGGTTCTGCGGGCTGCTACTCGGCCTCCGCAACCTGGACTGCCACCACCTGTACGCCGCAAGCGGCGCATAACAACTCCTATGGATTCGACCTCGGCGGAGACGCCGGCGGAGACCAGGGCAAGTTCTCCGCCGACTTCGTCTTCCAACATTACAACCAGGCGATCAGCGTATTGAACCCCTTGCTGGGGCCTCAGAGTCCGGCGGCGCCCTATCAGTCGACCGCGGACAGCATCAATACAAACCCCATCAACGGGGGAGTCAATCTGATCGACCCGAACGGCACCGTATATGGCATCGTGACCGACAACAACGCAATTATGGCCGCTGCCAAGTATAACTGGGACCCGTTCAAGTTTTTTGCCGGCTACGAATACATCTGGCAGAATAACCCGTCGAACCCGTTGGGTGTTGGCGCCTCAGACCAGGGCGGTTATAACATGAGCGGTGTCGAAGACAACAATCTTGATTCTGAAAAGTTGGTGAACATCTGGTGGACGGGCGTGAAGTACACCTACCGCAGCAAAACCGACTTCACTTTCTCCTGGTATCAACAGCGGCAGAACGACTTCCGCGTTCCGCCGACCTGCACGCCCCAAAGTTTCCGCGCTTCCTGCGCGGGCACCCTCAACGAGGTGTCGCTCTATACGGATCATCACTTCACCAAGCGCTTCGACGGTTTTGCCGGAATTGCGTATTCCTGGGTGAGCGGCGGTCTGGCCATCGCCATTCCTCATGGCCCCGGCGTCCGTTATTTCGACAACAACAACGTTGCTCCGACAGTCGGTGGTCGTTTCACCTTCTGATCGCTTCCGCGGCGAGCTCAGTCGAGAGCGGCACATGGGTTGTGGTTCATCAAAACCTCGCGGCGGGTTCGATCGCCACGACTTCCTTCCACCCCAAGAACGACACCTCCGATTCTGTCGATACGCTTTCCGTTTTGAGGTTGGAGCGGGGAGACGCGGCCAGCCGCGTCTCTACCGACGCCTCACGCTTTCGGATAAATTCCCAGCACTTTCACCAGATCCGAAATCTCGCCCAAATGGCGCAGGGCGTTGCGCGAGTCTTTGTCGTCGCCGCGCAGCAGATCGACAAAAAATACGTACTCCCATGGACGCCCGCGCAGGGGCCGCGACTCGATCTTGCTCAAGCTGATGTCGCGCAGCGCGAACACGCTGAGCGCCTTGAACAACGCTCCCGGAATATTCTTCACGCTGAATGCCAGCGAAGTCTTGTCCGCGTTGCGTGCCGCCCGCGGCTTTCCCCGGCGGATGAGAAAGAAGCGCGTAAAATTTTTCTTGTCATCCTCAATCCCGGCCTTCAGAATCCTTCCCCCATAAACTTCGGCCGCCCGGCGGCTGGCGATCCCGGCCGCATCGCTCAAGGCCTCTGCGACAACATGCTTCACGCTTCCCGCGGTGTCGTAGAACGGCACCGGCTCCAGCTTCGGATTCTTCGCAAACAGGTCGCGGCACTGATCGAGCGCTACGGGATGCGAGAACACGCGCCGGACATTTCCAAGCTTGGCGCCCGGCAGCGCGATCAGGTTATGAACAATGCGCAGACGAAACTCGCGCACGATATAAACTTGGCGTCCCAGCAACAGATCGAAATGTTCAGCCACCGAACCCGCCAGCGAGTTCTCGATCGGAATCACCGCGCCGTCTACCGTTCCCCGCTTCACGCGGTCGAAGACCTCAAGCGAACGCGCGCAAGGCACCACCGTCGCCTGCGGCAACATGGTTTCCGCTGCCTCGTGGCTGAAGGAACCAAGTTCTCCCTGGATCGCAATCTTCATCAATCCCTTTCTTTTAGCGGCTGCGTCGGGGCAACCGCCTCTTCTGTCCAGGCGAGCGAAGCTCGGGACTTCTCATCCGACTGGCGACCGTGCCAACTCTTTCGTCATGACCAGAGCGTCGAGATGGTTTGAATAGTAGCCCGCGACCGTCTTTTCGACGAAGTATCCTTTCCCCTTATAAAAGCGGATTGCGGCCTCATTGTTCACCGGCGTCTCCAGCGCAACCATGACTGCGCCCGCCCCGAGCAATTGTTCTTCCGCCGCCCGCAACAAAGCCGACCCGACGCCCGACCGGCGCGCCTCCGCGACCACATCGATGGTAATGATGTGTCCATTGTCGCGGCGAGTCTCAGACACGATGAAACCTACAATCCCCGCGGCGGACTCGGCCACCAGAGTAAACGATCCAGGCCGGCGCATGTAGAACGCCATTTCTGGTCGCGAGTACGCTAATTGCGGATCGAAGCAAGCCTGGTCAATCCGCCACAGCGTGTCAAAATCGGCCTTCTCAAATTGTCGGATGCGGAACTGCACGCCGTCATTGTAGCGGGACTGTGGCGGGAGCGCAGCGGTTCGTGTTTCGACCTTTCCCACATCCGTCCGCGCTCCATTTTTTTCCTCTTCCTCCCCTTGCGCAGTTGCATCTATTAGAAGTACGATTTCTGCGCAGAGAGGCGACCGTGGGGCGTTTCATTCTCATCGACGTAGTTGTAGCGCTCGCGCTCTCTTTCTTCTGGTACGCCTGGTTCGTCCGCTACAACCGGCGCCGCGCCGGCAACGTGCTGCGTTGGGTTGAGGCGGCATGCCTCGGAAAAGGCCGCGTCGTCGATCGGCGATGGCAGGCCAGCAGTTCGCGGCTCAAGGCCACGCTTCACCTTTCCTCGCGCTGGTTTGAGAACGCCCATCTCACCATTCGCCTCCTGCCGCGCCCGCTCCCGGTACAGTGGGCTCTGAGCCGCTGGCGCCAGCAACAGGAAACGCTCACTTTCGAAGCCAACATGGGATTCCCCCCAGGCTTCCATCTCGACGTCATCCGTCATCGCTGGTCGGGTCACTCGGGAGCGAAAAGTTCCACCCATACTCGCGCCTGGACCATCACTCGTCCCGGCCCCGTCATTCTGACCACCAAGGAAGACTGGCCGGTCGAGCTCAGCTCGGTGGTGAATGCGCTGGCTTCCTGGCGCGAGAAGGATTTCGTCGGCGTCCGCTTCAACTCCACCTCGCCGCACTTCACCGCCACGGTGGCGCTGGAAGATCTCTCCGATCAGAAAGGCGCGGCCGCCTTGCTCGGCCTCTTCCGCGAACTGGCCGCCAGTTCCTCAGCCAAACAGCACTGAGAACGTTGAATTGTAGTTCCGAGTGAGTCTTGGGAAGCGCGGATCGGCATGATTTTGCGAGGGACCTAACCACCAGCGACCAACGACCCGCTCCCCGAAAATTCGGAAATTGGCCCGTCACTATTCTCGCCACGCCCGCGCGAAATCGTGTACGATGCTCGCGTTCCTTCCATCCACTCTCCAGCGACCGATTGAAAACCAGTTTGGTGCCGCAAGCAGGCTACTTCAAATGTTGCTGACCCAGTGGAGGGTGGGAGGCAAACAATCTACCCACGAAAAGAGGAAATGAAATACATGAAGCGAAACCAGTTGTTGTCGGCTGTCGGGATTGTCTTGTTTGTAGCAGGTTCATTGGCCGCGCAGGAAAAACCCGGAACGCTGGCCGCGGTGGAGTTCCAGAAAGTTAAGAACGGCACGGCGTCGCAGTACGAAGCCGGACGAAAACAAAAAGCGGCATGGCACAAAAAGCAGAACGACCCTCAGGCCCTGCTGGTGTGGCAGACGCTAAGCGGCGATAATACGCGATCGTATCTCGTCGGCCGCTTCGGCCAGCACTGGGCGGACTTCGACAAACCAGCCGTTACGGACGAGGCCGACGAGGCCGAATTCCAGAAGGATATGGGGGCCTATGTGGACTCGGTCATCGCTCGTTACTACGAGTTCATGCCCAAGATCAGTAACCCGCCCGCTGACATGATGCCTCCCAAGTTCTCGGAAGTCTTCATTTTTCAGGTGTGCTACGGGAAGGGCTCGGATTTTCGGTCTGCCATCGACCGTATCCACGAGGCGTCGCAGAAGACAAAGTGGCCCCTCAACTATGAATGGTACGAGTTGGTCAACGGTGGACAGGCAGGAACCTGGGTCCTGTCCCTGCCACGCAACCGTTGGGCAGACTTCGAGGACAAACCCGACGTGAAACCCTTCCGCGATATGCTCAAAGAAGCTTTTGGACAGGCGGAGGCAGATTCCATTGTCGATCGAATTGACCATTCCGTGGAGAAAGAGACGAGCGAGATCATCCAGTTCCGTCCCGATTTAAGCTACATCCCCAGCAAATAGCGCGGGACTAAGACGAAGCGGATTCAGAGTTGTTGTTGTTCTGCGCGGCAGCCGCAGTGCTCACGGCAACTCTGGATCCATCCCGCTATCGATCGAAATCACGTACCCACAGAACGGCGGGCGCATCCCATTTAATGTTAGTGCTAGTAGAAAAGCAGTGCGCATCGACTCAATAGCATCGATTCTGTTTCTCTTGGCCGGCCTGACTGCGGCGCGCGCAATTTCCCAAGACGCCGCGGCCCCCGGATCGCAAAGTTCGCATCCGGTAATCACAACCATATCTGTCGTGGAACGCGCTGATGGTGTTGCTGTGGAGGTCGCGTTCAGCAAACTGGTGCAGGCCCAGGTGAGCACGCTCGAGCATCCAGACCGGATAGTATTCGATTTCCCCGGATGTAAGCTGGCTTACCCGGGCCAGCGCCTGACGGTGAATCGCGGATCCATCCTGGCAGTGAGGGCTGCCGAATTCAGCGTTGCGCCGCTCATCGCAAGAGTGGTCATCGATCTCAAGGCAGCTCAGACTCACGAAGAGACCTATGTCGGAAACAAGCTCGTCATCAATCTCAACTCAAAGCTCAACTCAACCGGAGGCTCGCGGCTGCCCGCTCCGGCAACCGGAGAAAACACGCCGACGGCAGACAGCCAGCGACTTGCCCCCAAATCAGATCGAGCCGCGCCCAAACGCTCGGAGGTCGCGCTGCCGAAGCCAATGCCGAAGGCAAGTGTGCCGCCATTGGAGAGCGCGCGAACGGCGACCACTCAGCTCCACGCTTATGCTCTGCTCGACAAGGCCCGGGCTTTGACCGTCTCCGATCTGGGGCCGTTGGAAGCTAAGGCGCGAGCTGGCGATGCTCAATCTGAGACCACCCTAGCGCTCGCCTACCATGCCGGCACATTGTTGAAGATGGACGATGCGGAAGCGCTTCGCCTGTTGCAGCCTGCCGCGAATCGTGGCTTTGTCGCGGCCGAAGAAGCTATGGGAATCTTCTGTCAGTCGGGCTTCGGGATGCCGCCAGACAGAGCCCAAGCTATTTCCTGGTACACCAAGGCGGCGCAACGCGGATCGATTGATGCGGCGACCAACCTCGCGTTGATGTACTCCACCGGCGATGGCATCCCAAAGGACGCCGCGAAGGCGGCGACCTGGTTCCGCAAAGCCGCCGAAGCGGGCGACGCCACCGCCCAATTGAATCTCGCCGCCTTATACCACCGCGGAGAAGGCGGACCGCAGGATGATGCCCAATCCGTACTTTGGCTCACCAAGGCCGCTGACCAGGGCTTGCTTCCGGCGATACTCGAACTGGCAAGGTGGGACCTGCAGCCGGAGCATGGCGGCAACGTCGATGCTGCCATTGTCTGGTACAAGAAAGCCGCCGATCAGGGCGACGCATCGGCGCAAATCGCACTAGGCGATATCTTCGCAGAGGAAAAATTCGGCCACGTCGACTATCCCCAAGCCATCAATTGGTACAAAAAGGCGGCCAACCAAGGGCGGGCTGCCGGCCAATTTGGATTGGGAGCGCGATATTTGCTCGGGCAGGGAGTTCCGCAGAATCTGGAAGAAGCGCGCCGTTGGCTGACCCCGGCCGCCAACCAGGGCCACCCCTACGCTCAATTCCTTCTGGCGACGATGTTCGAGGCGGGACAGGGCGGGCCAGTCGATGTCACCGCCGCTGCGAAGTACTACGAACTCGCGGCCAATTATGGCCTTCCCAAGGCGCAATATCGGCTTGGACTCTTGCTGGCTTCCGACCGCAGCAATGAGGCAAATCTGCTGCCCGCATACAAGTGGTTAGTCTTGGCACAGGATTCGGTGAAGGAGAGCGCCACAACCGCGCAGGAAATTAGAAAATTGCTCACACCCGCGCAGCTCGCTCAGGCCGAACACGAGATTGACAAATGGCGCACAGCCCACCTCCCGCGCCAGTCGACTCGCTAGTCGGAGGCGTTCCTACTCCGGCTCCGCCACAAACCGATAGCCCACTCCCCGCACCGTCTGCAAATGCTTTGGACGCGATGGATCCTCTTCGATGTACCGTCGCAGCCGCACTACAAAATTGTCGATGGCGCGCGTATCGGTGTCTTCGTGCAATCCCCAAACATCTTCGAGAATGGACTTGCGCGAGACCACGCGACCTTTGCTGCGCACCAGATAACGCAGAAACTCCGCCTCCATCACCGTCAGATGGATCGTATTGCCCAGCGTGCGCAGTTCCAGCTCTCCGAAGTCCATGGTCTTGCCGCCAAAACTAAAAGTATCGCCGCCAGTCGCTCGCTCGCCGAACCGCGAACGCCGCTCCACATCAACGGTTGCCGTGTCGGCGTCTTTCATCCACACATTTTTCATCCACCCACTGCGCCGCAACAGGCTCTCCAGACGCGCGATCAGAATCGCCAGCTCAAACGGTTTCGGCAGGTAGTCATCCGCCCCCGCCGCGAATCCCTGCAGTACATCCTCGGGACGTCCGCGCGCCGTCAGCATCAGGATCGGCACATAATTCTTCTTCTCGCGCAGCAAGGCCGCGACATCAAAGCCACTCTTCCCCGGCAGCATCACGTCCAGAACCACCGCGTCGAAGCGCTCTCTTTTTTCGACCAGCCGATCCAGAGCCGCCTCGCCGTCCCCCGCAACCTCCACCGCGTGCCCTTCGGCTTGCAGGTTGAAGCGCAACCCTTCCGCCAGGTGAGCCTCGTCCTCCACCACCAGCACCCGGCTCATGGCACCGTCACTTTCGGGGGCGATTCTTTCCTGGGTAATTCTTTCCTTGGCAATTCTTTCCTAGGCAATTCAAGGGTCACGGTCGTTCCCTTCCCTGCCCCTTCGCTCTGCGCGAACACCCGCCCGCCATGCTTGCGGGCGATCGACCGCACGATGAACAATCCGAGGCCCGTGCCCTTCACTCCCGAGAGCGAGCGCTGCGTCACCCGGTAAAACCGCTTGAAGATGCGTTTCAGCTCCTGCTGCGGAATCCCCACGCCCCGGTCGCGCACCCGCAGCACCAACCGCCCTTCATCGGGAGCCTCCAACTCCACCGAAATGTGCACGCCGTCCGGCGAGTACTTCACTGCATTGTCCAGAAGATTCGAGACCGCGGTCCGCAATTCCTCCGGATCGCCCAGCACGCATGCTCCGTTGCCGTTCTGCAACGCTCCATTCTGCGAAGACCCGCTCTGTGACAAAGACTCGCGGTAGTCGAGATCGGCCGCCTGCAAATGATGCCTGGTTCGCGCCAGTTCCATGCACTCGCGCACCAGCGCGTCGAATTCCACCGGCAAGCGCTGGCGCGGACTCTTCTTCTGGGCCGCCTCGCCCGCTTTCAATATCTGTTCCACGGTGTACAGCAGGCGCTCGGTATCGACGAGCATCAACTCGTAGAACTGCCGCCTCTGCGCTTCTTCCACATCGCGTCTTTGCAAGGTTTGAAGGTAGAGCCGGATGGACGCGATCGGCGTCTTCAATTCGTGAGTGACCGCGTTGATGAAGCTGTCGTGCTGCTCGTTGCGACGAATTTCCCGGACCAGAAAAATCGTATTGAGGACGAGGCCGGCGGCAATGGCGCCAAAAAAAATGATGCCAAGAAAGACCTGGATGCCCGCGCGCCAGTTGAGGATGATCCAGCCGCTGCCAACCGCGACCGCCAGCGCCGCGAGGCAAACGCCCAGCGTGAGGAAGAAATAGATCGCTTTCTGCCGGCTGATGATGCGCACAGGGAGATTGTAGCGGGGCGGGGGGAAGGTGTCAGGTGGCAGGTCTTCTGAGGTCGTGGGAGTAATGTGATTCTTCGCCAATTATTTCATTGCCCCAGTCGGCTTTCGGCGTATAGATTTCACACGCAGCGTCTTCTGCCTGCGACATCCCGTGGCACATCTATAACGAAAGGCGACTAGAGTTCCAACAAGACAGATGGAAAACAAAGCGCACTCAGAAGACCTCCAGGTGTTTTGCGTGCTGGGGGGAACCAGAGGAGATTCATCATAAAATTCCCGTGATAAAAGGCGGAGGAAACGGGCGAGAAAACCTAGTATTCCTCTGTTGGGCTTGCCATAATGTACTGAACGAGTATACGGCTCCTTAGTCCTAAGGATCCCCCGAAGACCACCCTCCGTTCCTCCTCCGAGGAGGACGATTGGCTGCTTTGAAAGACTGCAATGACAATTAACGAAATCACGATTGCACTAAAAAGGCTCCCGCCGCCGGCCACCGTAGCCGGTTCGAGAGCCTTTCCTGAGACCTGACACCTCAGTCGTTGCCCGCGGCCGCCGCCATCACCGTATCCGCCTTCACATCCCGAATCAGTGCCGGCTTGGGCGGAAGGTTATCCAGCGCGACTTTATAAACGTGCCGCGCCAGTCCCAGTTTTTTCAGCGCCCAGATGCCGTACCAGTTCATATCGACTTCATACCACCGCAAGCCATGACGCGCCGAAACCGGATGCGCATGATGATTGTTGTGCCAGCCTTCGCCGAACGTCAGGACGGCCACCAGAAAGTTGTTGGTGGAGAGATCTTTGGTCGCAAAGCGCCGCGTTCCCCACAGGTGTGTAACCGAGTTGACCATCCAGGTGGAATGCAGGCCGACCACAACCCGCGCAAACACTCCCCACAGCAGCCACGGCAACCCGCCGATCGCGAACAGGATCACGCCCAGAATAATGTTTGAGGTCCAGTGATACTTGGTCAGCCAGACGTGAACTTTGTCTTTGGTCAGGTCGGGGACGTAACGGGCCAGGGTTGTGGTGTCGTGGTGCATCGACTTGCCCATCAGGATCCACCCCATGTGCGACCACCACTTGCCGTCGATCGGCGAGTGTGGATCGCCTTCCTCGTCGGAAAACTGATGATGAATCCGGTGCGTCGCCACCCAGAAAATCGGTCCGCCTTCGAGCGCCAGCGTCGCGCACCAGGTCAGGAAATACTCCACCCACTTCGGCGTCTTGTATCCGCGATGCGTCAGCAGCCGGTGATAGCTCATCCCGATCCCGAGGCTGCCCGATACCCACCACAAGAAAATGGCGGCAAAAAATGCCGGCCAGGTAAAGAAAAATAATGCCGCGACTGCGCCCACATGAAACAGGCCCATGGCGATCGCCGTGCCCCAGTTGAAGCCATCCCGGTGCGCCAGGTCTCTGCGGTTGGCGCCTTCTCCGGTTTCTCTCATTGCGTTGCTTGCCGCTTCGCGCACTGTCTCGCGCCTGGTCTCCCGCGTGCTCTCGCTCATCCTGTCTTTTCTCCGAACAACCGTTTCACTGAGGTCCGCCTAGACAATATCAAGAGTCCGCGAATCACTTTGTAATACTTCTGTAATCCTCGCTGACTAAAGGGGTTACGAGCGTAACGGGCTCCTCCCGAGAAAGCTTTTCCCCGCTCGCGCGTCAACGTATTCCGCGCCCGTGTGATTCCTCGCATGCCAGTTTGCGACCCCGCAGCTTTCCCGTGCATGTTCCGATGTCGTAGAGTATGTTTGTCAGTTCAACCGTGCTCCCTAACAGGAGGTGTGTGTTGAAAAACAAAGCCTCGAACCAGGACACATCAAAGAAAACTCCACTGGTTCTTTTTGCAATGCTCTTTCTTGGGCTCGCGCTATGGGCGCAAAAGCCGAACGATCAGCCCCCCGCAAAAGCCCAAGCGCCGTCTGAATACAAGATTCCTCCTGGGGATGCCGCCAGGGTAAATCCCGTCAAGCCCACCGCGGAGTCGCACGCCAAGGGCAAAAAGATGTATGGCTATGACTGCGCGATGTGCCACGGAAAAGACGGCGACGGGAAAGGCGACATGGCGTCGGACATGAAAAACGTCACCGACTTCACCAAGCCGGACGCGTTGAAAAATCGCACCGACGGCGAACTCTTCTACATTATCCGCAACGGCAAGGGCGACGACATGCCCCCCGAAGGCGAGCGCGCCAAGGATGATGACATTTGGAACATGGTGAACTACATCCGCTCGCTGGCGAAGAAGTAGAAGCTCGTGTGGGGACGGTCGCCCTAACGAGCCGAGCCTGCCCTGAGCGAAGCCGAAGGGTCCAAGCCGAGCAAAGCTCGGCAGTGCCGGTGCTCACAGCCACGCTGGATTCGCCAGCAGACGCCATCCTCTACTACTTCTATTTCGACGCAGCCTTCGCTTTCACTTCCACGCCAGCCCACTTCTCCAGCAGCGTAAGTGTCGAAGCGTAGTCCAGGTCCGCCTGCCCTTCCTCGGCCGCAACGTCATAGACCTCTTCCACCGCTTCGAGTCCGGGCAGGCGCACCCGCGATTCCTTCGCCGCCTCAAGCGCCAGGCGAATGTCTTTCAGCATCAGCCGCAGCGGAAAATTTGGCGAGAAGTCGCGCTTCAGAATGAACGGAGCTTTGTACTCCACCACTCCCGATCGCACCATAGAAGCCTGGATCAGCGGCAACAGTTTTTCCACGTCCACGCCCAGCTTGGCGGCCAGCGTAAGCGCTTCCGCAAATCCCTCATAGATGAGCGCAATCTGCAGATTCATGACCAGTTTTGTAGCCTGTCCCTTGCCCGTTTCCCCCATGTGGAACACCTGCTTCCCCATCGCCTGGAAAAGCGGCTGCAGACGAGCAAGCGAGGCATCGTTGCCGCCCACCATAAAAATCAGGTTCCCAGCTTCGGCGGCGATCTTTGAGCCCGTCATCGGAGCGTCCACATAATCAACGCCGCGCGCCTTCACGCGTTCGGCAAAATGGAACGTGGCGGAAGGCGAAATCGTGCTCGAGTCCGCAATAATCATGCCCGCGGTCAGCGCCGGCTCCGCGCCACCCTCGCCAAACAAAACCTGCTCGACCGCTTTGGTGTCGGAGACGCACATCCACACCACTTCAGCGCCGGCAGTCGCATCCGCCGGATAAGCCGCGCTGCGCGCTCCATCTACGTCCTTGCCCGCACTCCGATTCCACACCGCAACCTCGTGTCCGGCCTTGACCAGATTGGCGGCCATCGACCGTCCCATAATTCCCAAACCAAGAAACGCGACGCGCATCGGCGTAGTTCCTCCGGACGTGTTGTGTTTAGACTTTGGATTGTAAATTTGGATTATAAATATGATCAGCAAGGCGAGGGTCAAAGAAAAAAACAATTCTTTACACTGAAAATTAGGAGGTTCTATCTACAGAAACGGCTTGCCAATGTGTCGATCTCGGTCTCCAGAGCATCCAAATACACTGGAGACTTGAGCCAACAAAGCCGATAATATGCTAATGGCCCGCGCGGCCGCGGACTGAGCGAGTCATACTGAGCGAATCATACTGATCGAACCGTACTGGTCGAATTAATGTTAAAGTCCTCATTGAAAAATGCCGCTTTGCGCAAACGCGCCGGCCAGTTCACGCGCCTGGTGCGGCGCTCCGCGGTCACGCCTCGCACTGGCACGACCCACAAACCGAAACTGGTTGCGAACGGCGAGTTGGGCGTCACCTTCATCGGACACTCCAGCTTCTTCCTGCAAATCGGCGGACAAAACGTCGTCATCGATCCCAACTTTGCGCGCTGGCTTTTCGTTCTAAAGCGCTTGCGTCAACCGGGAGTGAATCTGCGCGACCTGCCGCCGATGGATCTCGTCCTGGTAACCCACGCGCACTTCGATCACCTGCATCGCCAGTCGCTGCGCACCATCGCGCGCCAAACCCGCCGCCAGACCGGAACCGCGCCCACGCTGGTCGTCCCCCATCACCTGTTCGACCTGGTCAACGATCTCGGCTTCGAAGAAATTGTCGAACTCGAGTGGTGGAACACCTATCGTCACGGCGCCCTTGACATCACCCATGTCCCCTCGCGCCATTGGGGAGCGCGCGTCCTCAAAGATTCGCACCGCGGCTACGGCGGCTACGTGCTGCGCAGCGGCAAGCACTCCGTCTACCACGCCGGCGATACCGCTTATTTCAACGGCTTCCGCGAAATCGGACGCCGCCTATCGCCCGAACTAGCTCTCCTCCCTATCGGCGCCTACAATCCGCCGCAATTCCGCAACGTGCACACCAGCCCCGCCGACGCCACCCGCGCCTTTCTCGATCTGAAGGCCCGCTGGATGGTCCCCATGCATTACGGAACATTCCGCCTGTCGCACGAACCGATCGAGGAGCCCCTGCAGTTGCTGGAGCGAGAAGCGCTGGCTGCGGGAGTAAAAGACAAAGTGGTAGTGCTCCAAGAAGGCGTCACCCACTTCTTCTGAAGGGTGCCCATGAACCGAAGTCGGAGAGTATTCTTCCCCTCATGCATAAGAAAGAAATCAATTCCCCAAAGCTAACCGAGCATTTTCTTTTCTGGGTGTGTGGCATCGCGGGCTTGCTGCTGGCGTTTCTCTTCGCTCATTACGTTTACCACGTTATCTGAGGCTGAGGCCGCCCGCCGCCCTCACACTGATGTGTGATATTCGTTACAGCGAGCTGTAACCATGCAGAGGAGCATGTTTGTAGGCGTCCGAGCGCGCTCGAGGTTGCAAAATGCTCGGCAAGTGTACCAACCCTTCGTGTTCCGCCTCCTTTCGCTACATGGAAGATGGCATACTCTTTCGACTGGAAACTGACCCAGCTCTCAGATTGTCCAATCCCAAGAGGCCGGAATATTACTGGCTGTGCCGTAACTGCTCGGCAGCCATGACGCTGCACATCAGCAAAGAGGGGAAAGTCATACCGGTCGCGCTACCAACGCCGATCCATGGTGTCTCCCAAAATGGTGTCCCCCATAGGAGCGATTTCATCGGTCTAAAGCGGGAGGATGGGCTAACGCTCAGCGACGTTAGATCCGCGACAGAAAAAAAACGCAGAGGTGGGGGATCCGGTGGGCGATAGCGTTCAAGCCCAAAGTCGAATCGGTGCTCGCCGGGACAAAATAAATGCGGGTGCCCCACGTCTCGCGCTTTTCGAGACCTAGGATTCCACAGCTGTGTCAAGCTTTGGATTTTTGCTTTAATCTTTTGGAGGGGCCGGGGCCCCCACACCCCCAAAAGCTGTCGCTCCGCAGTAACCTCCAGCTGGTTCCAGCATCCAACTAAACAGGCGCTTTTGCATGGTATACTGCGTCAGATGGGGTGGCTGGATCCCTCCACGTCCCTGCCCGAGTATTTCGAACCGAGGTCTTCGAAACATGGCCAGCAGTTCTCGTCGTTCACTCTTCCTGATAGTTTTCGTCCTTGCACTGTTCGGTCTGCTCGGAATGCTGTTCGCGCAAAAGATCAGCCCGGCAGCCACACCCAGTAGCGACTCCGACGTCCGCGACAGCTTGAAGCAGTTCACCGAAGTCTATGAAACGGTGGAGCAGAATTACGCCGACCCGGTGAATCCCGACAAGGCGATTTATAACGGCGCCATCCCCAGCATGTTGCACCAGCTCGATCCCCACTCGAATTTTTTCGATCCGAAGTCGTATTCCGCCTTGCGCGAAGAACAACGCGGCAAGTATTACGGCGTGGGCATGACGGTCGGCCCGCGCAATAATAAGGTCATCGTCATCGCTCCCTTCGTCGGCACACCGGCCTATCGCGCCGGCATCCGCCCCGGCGACATTATCGCCGCCATCGACGGCAAGCCCACTGACAACATGAGCACGTCCGACGTCGCCGACCTGCTCAAAGGGCCGAAAGGTACCACCGTCCGCATCACCATGTTGCGCGAAGGCTCCGACAAGCCGCTCGAATTCGCCGTCGTCCGCGACGAGATTCCGCGCTATAGCGTGGATCTGCACTTCATGATTAAGCCCGGCATCGGCTACATGCACGTCTCCGGATTCCAGGAAACCACCGAGCATGAAGTAGCCGAAGCGCTCGATCAGATGGGCGATCTCAAAGGCTTGGTCCTCGATCTGCGCCAAAATCCAGGCGGCCTGTTAAGTGAAGGCGTAGGCGTGGCCGACAAATTCCTGAAAAAGGGACAGCTGATCGTCTCGCACCACGGCCGGTCATCCCCAGAAAAGCGTTACGTAGCCGCCCACGGCAACGGCGGAAAAGATTATCCGCTCGTAGTGCTGGTCAATCGCGGCACCGCGTCAGCCGCCGAAATCGTGGCCGGAGCCATTCAAGATCATGATCGCGGCCTGATAGCAGGCGAAGTGACCTTCGGTAAAGGCCTGGTGCAGACCGTGTATCCTCTCGCCGAAAATACCGGCTTAGCCCTGACCACCGCGAAGTACTACACGCCCAGCGGACGCCTGATCCAGCGCGATTACTCCAACCTTTCCCTCTACGACTATTATTACAATCGCGAGGGCGACGAGAATAACACTAACCACGAAGTCAAGCTCACCGATGGCGGACGCACCGTGTACGGCGGCGGCGGCATTACTCCTGATGTGAAGCTGGCGCCTTTTAAGTCGAACAAATTTCAGGACGAGTTGCTGCAACACTACGCGCTGTTTAACTTTGCCAAACGCTACGCGCTCGCTCACAAGATCACGCAGAGTTTCGAAGTGGACGAGGCGCTGCTGCAGGAGTTTCGCAAATTCCTTGACGAAGAAAAAATTGCCTATACCGAAGCGGACCTGATCGAGAACAACGATTGGCTGCGCTCCAGCTTGAAGAGCGAACTCTTCGTCGACGCTTTCGGCCAGGAAGAAGGCTTGAAGGTGCGGGCCGAAACCGATCCGGATGTGATCAAGGCTCTGGAGTTGATGCCCCAAGCGCGCGCGCTGGCCGACAATGCCCGGAAGGTCGTTGCCGAACGCAACTCGGCCCCCCCGGTCACCCGCTAGCAAACTTGTACGAACACAATCCGGGCCCGGGCGACCGGGCCTTTTGTTTTGCTCAAAAGCAGCCAGTTCTCAGCTCTCAGTGGCATTCAATAAGCAGGCTGGTTTTTCTGAGAACTGAGAACCGGGCACTGAGAACTTTCGGTAGTGGGTCAGTTTCCTTTTCCACAAGCGGGGGCGTAGCATGGTCATGCTAAAGCCGCTTCCGCTTCCGTATGTCAAGCGGCTCCCTCGGGTGAAATGGATGACCGCAATTGTTGGGCTGAACTGCACAGATGGAGTCCTTCTCTTAGCCGACACAGAAGAAACAATTTCACAAGAAAGCAAAGCGGAATGTGACAAACTCAGCATCTTGCAGTTCCCTCATGGACGTATGTTGTTGGGCGGAGCTGGGACGGCTCACTTTATTCACTATGCGGAACAAGCGATTCAACGGGAGTTTTTGCAGACTGCTCGCAATTGGCCGGAAATCTTAGTTGATGTAAATGGACTTTACAAGAAGATCAATAAAGAAACACTCGGTTTTTACAAAGGATTTGCCAGAGAGTACATTCCAGACGGCATTGATCTGTTGACTGCCATTAACGCCGATGGTCAAACTGTACTTTTTTGCTGGGAGAATGCTTCCGTAGTCGCGGTCGAGCCCCGAGCACATGCTTCAATCGGATGCGGTATTTACCAAACCCACGCCCTGCTGCGAGATCTCAACCTACGCATGGGAGCCGATGGAATGTTGTTTTATGGCGTGCGGCTAATGAGGCAAGCGAAACGCGGTGTTGTGGGAGTCGGGGGGGAAACCGAGGCAATGGTACTGCACAATGACGGAACTGTTGGGATTTTTTCCACGGGCATCACTTCGCAAATTGAACAAGTGATCGCAAATGTGGATGCTTTTACTCATCAGTCATTCTTGTCTTTGATCGCGGATGTCTACAGTAAAGACGAGGAATTTGAACGCCTTCTCTCGCAAGTGGCGGATAGGATTCGCTCGTATAGGCAGGAATACAAGAAAACTAGATTCCGATATTAAGACCCTAACGCCTTGGCGAGCAATTGCTGTTCAATAGTCGATTGGCGAACGATTGGTTTCGGCAGCAACGCGCCCAGTTCCCCAAGGCTCCAAACGTGGTCTGTTAATCCCGCTTCCATCGCTGGCGTGACGCGCAACGTCTGATGAACGCGGCAGTAGTTGTAGAACATGTAGTGCAGCGCAACCGAATGACGGTGATTGTCGGCCTTCTTTGAGAATCCATTCGTTAGGCGGGTGAAACGTCGCATATGCATCCGCATTGTAAGGTTCTGGCGTTCTACGTAGCTGGTACTAACATGGTTTGGATCAGGGTCACCGCTCACCACTTTCAGATCGCAGCCGATACACTTTGCTGGTGAGTAGTGAGTTTCGTTCTCCATGACCGCACCGTAAATCTTCTGAAGCATGGCATAGTCAATATCGGCTCCGAAGGCGTTCTCAACCGCATCCAAGTAAACTCTGTGACCATCCGTGGTGATCTGCACCCTGTTTTTGATCCTGCTGGCGCAATCTTCCATAAATTCTTTTGCCCATCCGCCGTCCCGACCGCCTACAAGATACGAGACAACAAGTTTAGTATCCGCGTCGATTCCAACCCACGTCCAAATATCGCCCCACCCTTCCAGCTTCTTTTCCGCTCTGACGTTCTTTGCCTTCGCACCAACGAAGCACCATATCTCGTCACACTGTAAACGGCGCACCCTGAGATTGCGGACCATGCGGTTGTGGTAGCCAGCACAGGCACAACCAATATCCGCTAGGAGTTTTACAACGGTGTTCTTCGCTGCGCCTGTCATGCGGACTGTGGCGCGAATCGAACAGCCTTCAATTAGGCAGCTAATCACCTTGGCGCGGGTTTCGGAGTCCAAGCAATTCATATTGACTTTTATACCATACCCGCTTTAGCATGTCAAGATCATTCTGTAAAACACGAGGAATGTCGAGAAGTGAAGGGGGCAGGATGGACGGTATAGCATTCATCAGTGTCGAGGATTTCTTTTTACTGTTACAGGGCTGGCGAGAGTCGAAGTCGCGTTTGAGGGTTAAGTTTCTCTCTCCTTCCTTGAAGTTTTCGGCTTTCTGTGAGCTGCTAGATGCGCGGGATGGACGTGTGGCGTTCTGGATCGGCCATCCCGAAAGCAAGAGCGCCGCTGATTTCAACGTCACCGGATGTCTTTTCGGCTTTCGTGATGTTGCAGCAAGTGAAGCGGGGTTGCCAGAAGGCGTAATAGTGGAGTCTGCAATTGAAGCAGTGAGAGATGACTTTGGACTTCTCATAATGCTCCTCAGTTCTGATTGAATCATGGCTGTCAAATTCGGAGGGAGAATGAATTTTCTAAAGTTGTGCTTGGTGCTGGCTGCGGGGATGCTGGCAGGATGTAATGCATCCCAACCGCACTATCAGCGTTTCGTGCCAATCCCAGCAGGGGCGGTCATGCCCGACATACCGGGAGGAACTGGATACTATGCCTTGGACACAAAAACAGGAACACTGTGCAGAACGGTTCCCGGCGCTGCCAACTGGGTCGGCGCTCCTCCAACTTGCAAACAAATTATGGCGGAAAACCCGGACTAGGATTTCTTCCAACGTGCTCTCGCAGCTCTCACAGCCACTTTCCGGCGCTGTTCCTTTGTCATGGTCTTGAGCCGTCGCTTTCCGCCGATCTGACCGCCCTTGCGACCGATTGCGGACATGTAGGCGGATAGATCGGACGGTGGGACAGGAATAGGTGCAGGTTGCGGCTCTGGCGCGTCACTTGTCGATTGCTCTACAATCCACTTCGCAAGCTGGTTTGGATCACGCGGACGTTTACCCTTGCCGATGGTCACGGAATTATGATGCCACAGGCGGGGATGCTAAAGCGAGACTGTGAATATCCAAACTGACCCACTACCGAACTTTCTCTTGAGTACGGCCTCCGAAAGCCCTAAAGTATAGGGAGGGAAGCTCGCGGAGGCGCCTGTCTGCCAGCGGCAATCATGCTTCAATCCGGGCCCTGGCTTCAGTCTGGACCATGGCTTCCCGCGGTGCTGACAGCGATCGGCGCGGGATTTCTCGACTGGCGCTATCGGCGGATTCCAAATTGGCTAACCGTGTCTGGCTTCGGAGCCGGCATCGCGGTCAACACGATTCTCTACCGCTGGCCGGGACTGAAGGCGGCGTTGCTGGGAACGGCGTTGGGCCTCGGGCTGCTGCTGCCTTTCGTGCTGCTCCGCAGCCTGGGCGCGGGAGATTGGAAACTGGCCGGCGCTTTGGGAGCGTGTCTCGGTCCGCGGCAACTGCTCTCCGTGCTCATGGGCACAATCCTGGTGGCGGGAGTTTTGGCGCTGGCCGTGGTCATCTGGCAAGGCCGGCTGAAACGGACGCTCTTGAACATCGCGCGCTTGCTGGCGGCGTTGTTCAGCCTGCGGATGCCTGGGTCTGAGGTATCGCTCGACGATCCGCAGTCAACCAGAATTCCGTTCGGCGTGGCCATGGCGCTTACGGTTTTGTTCTACGGGATGGGCAGGGCGATGGGGAATTTGTAATATGTAACTTGTAACTTGTAATTGTGATTCCATTTATGATTTGGTTATCCCGAGTTATGATTTGTCATCTGAGCGACCGGGGTCCCCAGCCGGCCGCGTTTGCCGGATGGGGTGGGGAAGCGAGGGATCTGCAGTTTGCTGAAGATCAAACGCATTTCGCGTCAACTCGCCAGCATTGACGGCTCGGAGATCGCCGAGGCCGCGCTGGTGCTGCCGGTAGTGTTTACGCTGCTGTTGGGCATCGTCTGGTTTGGACGGGCCTTCAACATCTACTCGACCATTACCCGCGCGGCGCAGCAGGGAGCGATCACTGCGGCACGCGCGTCGTGCGCGACTTGTTCGGCGACGGGCGGCTGGAATGGCACAGATTTTCCCAGCGATACGACCGTGGACAACACGATTTCCGCGGCGATGTTGGCGTCCAGTATCGATCCGACTCAGATTCCGGTAAACTCCAGTCCTCCTACTCCGATCTCCTGCGTGAATCCTCCTCCGGCGCTGGCACCGTGCACGAACACCAGCAACATTACGATCTGCCGGCAGGCGCTGCTGAATTACACCCCTCTCGGGACCTCGCCTCCACCTTCGCAATGTGGAGTCATAGTGAGCTTTCAATATCCATTTACGCTCAATGTGCCTTTCACCTCCCTCAACCATCAGTTTGTGATGTCGGCGCAGGCGCAAAGCAGGATGGAGAACTAGATGCTCTGCTTGCGAATTCCGCATCGTCGAACGGTGAACCTGCTGAGGGATGCGCAGGGTGCGGCGCTGCTGGAGTTCGCCATTTCCCTGCCGCTTCTGGTGGTATTCGTCGTCGGTATCTACGACTTTAGCGGCGCTGCGAACCAGAAGCAGAAAATCGAGCAGGCAGCGCAGGAAGGTGCAATCCTTGCCGGGGCTCAGCCGACGAGCGACATTCAACAGACCGCCGCCAATCAGGATTCGATGAAGCCGGTGGTGGTCGCGATTTTCAATTCGCTGGCCGCCAACGGAATTCTGCCGAACGCGAACTTGGGGGTAGGCTGCCAAATGCCGCCACCGACACCCGCACCGGCCGGCCCTTCCCTTCCCCTCGCATGGGTCTACACAATTTCCGGGTGTTCCAAGCCTCCTTACGGTGGCGACCAACTGGTCATCACCATCAACCGAGGGTGGTTCTCGGGTACTGCGCCCACGGTTCTCGGCACCATGGTGACGGTTACATATCCATATCATTGGCGGTTCAATAGCGTGATTCAATTGTTAGCCCCGGGCGCGAGCTATGCGGCTACAACGCAGTTGACGGAGATCGCGACGGTCCACAATCAGATGTGAGGTCTATGCGTCGAAAGAAGAGCACCTTGGGGCGGAAGAACGAGCAAGGGATTATCATCACGCTGGTGGCGGTTTTCATGCTGTTCGTCATCGGAGCGATGGCTGCGCTTTCGATCGACGTGGTGACGCTCTACACCGCGCGCAGCGAGGCGCAACTGGCGGCCGATGGCGGGGCCCTGGCGGGCGCGCGCGTGCTCGCGAACTCAGGAATGACTTCGGCCCTTGCTGGTCCCGCCGGAGCGGAGGCTCTTGCCACGACGGTCGCGACGCAGGTGGCAACGGGCAACAGCGTCGGAGGCAGGAACCTCAATACGGGCGAGGTGACCGTCACCTTCAACGACGGCTCCTCGTCATTTGCAACCGACCCCGAAGTTACCGTCACGGTGCAAAGGACAGATCTACCAACCTTCTTCGCGCGCATCTGGGGCCGCACGCACGTCACGGTGGGTGCGTCGGCCACGGCGGAGGCTTACAACCCATCGGGAGCTAGTGCCTTGTCGGGAGCGGCCATTCCAGTCGCGCCCATTTGCGTGAAACCGTGGCTGCTGCCGAATATTGATCCCACGCAAACGAACGGCAGCCCGCCCGCAAAAACGATTTTCGATGGATCATCCGGCGCCATTGAAAACCCTAATTTGGTTGGTCAAGGTTGGCCGAACGCGAGCAACACGAATGGCCTTTTCTCGATGTGCAACGGGGATTGTAGTACGACTATTTCCGCGCCCGTGCCGGGAGAATACTATCCGGGAGCCATCGATGCCGCCGACTTCCCAGCCCCCACGCAGGCCCTGCCCAGTTGCAGCACGGGGTTCATCGCCTATCAACTGGCAGTGGCGGGCTGTGTTCAGCAGCCCATCTCATGCGGCTCCGCTGCAAACATCAACATCGATACAACCCCCTATGTCCCCAACAATCCGGCTGGCCGCGATGCCGACACAGTTCAGGCTGCAGCGTGCCTCATCCACTATACCAACCCAGGAGACTCCGACAGCATCGACACCTTGGCCTTACCCAGCCCTCCCTTTCAGTTCCTGGCGGGCAACCTGAACCCGGTTGCGGGTGCGGTTAATCAACCTGTTATGGTCAGCGATTCGCTGGTGACGATTCCAGTAATTAACGCAGTAGGTGTGCCTCCGCCACCCACGGTCCAAGTCGTTGGGTTCCTGCAGGTCTTCCTGAACCCTCAAGCGACGGGGACTTTTCCGTTTACGGGCTCCAAACCAAATGAGATCCCCGTGACCATCATCAACATGGCCGGCTGTGGAAACACGGCCACCGGAACGCCGACTCTTGGCAATGGCGCTTCTCCCGTGGCGGTAAGGCTGATCTCGCCTTAGGCGGAGATTCCCCACCAGTACCAACTAGTAAATATAGTCGAATTTCTGACTGAGGACGCTAGAAGGGGTTGGAGTTGCGAAGAGTCAGAATGACGCGCTCGAGGCTTAGCTCGTTGCCGACAAAAATGAAATTGTAGGGCGTGCCGTTCAGCAACGATGCCAGCACATCCCGTGCGGGGGCGGGACCGAGATCGGCGATCACTTCCTCGCGCTCGGCGCCCGCGGGAATCGGAATCTCGGCCTGCGTCTGGCGCTGCACTTCGAACAACACTTGCGCGAGCGTAGCTTTCTCGGAGCGGATGCGCAGCATCCCGTTGGCAAAGGTCACGGTCACGAAGGGCATCGGCGGCAGCGCTGCGTGGACCGCGGGAATCGGCGGGGCCGTCGTATGGGAAACTGCGGAAGAGACCATTGGAGCCGCGGCAATCGTCCTTGCAGCACTCATGCTTGCGGCATTCGCGTTCCCGACCAGCGAGACACTCTGAAGTTTCGCGGCGTGCGTGGCCGGCACATCCGGAGTCTTCGCTGCCGCTGCGGCGACTGAACCGATCTTCAAAGGAACCGGTGTCACCGGATCTGATTTTCCCGGATCGAGCTTTGCCGGATTTAGTCTTACCGGATTCAGTCTTGACGGATTCAGTCTTACAACGACCGCATTCTGGGTTGTCGAAGTCTGATACGACTGCGGCTCCGTGAGATCGAGCACGACGCGCGTAATCGGAGGGTTGCTGAAAAACAATCCTGAGCGGACGCCCTTGAGCGCCCCGCGATTGACTTTCAGGGCGCGCAACTCGGCAGCGGGCAGCGCTCCGGGAAAGTCCACCACGATGCGATCGGGTCTGCTGATGGCCTGGGTATTGGGCGTGACCGGTGCTCCGGAGGTCTGTATTTCCACCTCCATCGCATCGCCGCTGCCGCGCACAATGACGTGCTGGACGCGAGCGTCACTTGGCGCTCGATTCTGCGCGCTGCTCTGCGCGGAAACCGGCGCCGACAGCAAGGCGGCAACGACCAGGGGGGCTCCGACATAAAACAAACGTGGCATAGGGCTCTGAGCAGAGTCTAGCAGTTACAGCAAGTGGAATCCGCACCAGAAGTCTTAGTACTATGGGCGCGGGTGGTGGCACAGGCACCCAGGTCTCGAAAATCGCGGGACCTGGCCACGAGACCCGGAGCGGCCGATTTGAGCTTCGTCAGAACCTGGCGATTCCGCGGCGCGTTACTTGCCCGCATAGGTGCGCGCTGAGCCGACACCGCTGCACAGGTCCCAGCCGACCATGCACTGAGGAGCGCCCTGGGTAATGTCGTAGAAATCGGCTGCGTACTCGGTCGGATTGGCCAACTCCTCATAGATCCAGGTAAGTTCGTCCACCGTCGACTTCTGCTTGTTGCCGGCGGCATTCACGATGCCGGCAAAGGTGGGTGTGCCCCAGCTCGTACCTCCGACTGAATACCAGCTGCCCTCGAGGTAGATGGGTGCGCAGCAGAAATCAGAAGCCACATCGGGATATCCACGATGGGTCCCGACGATGCTGGCAATCCCGCTCTGATAGCTCGGGATGGGCTCGTAGGGACTGATGTCGCCGCCGCCGCTGGTGTCGTAAACCTCCTCCTCAAAGTCGCCGCTTGGGTTGCGGTTGAAATACGTGCCACCGACCGAGACTACGTTGGGAGACGCTCCGGGATAGATGCTCACGCCAATCCCCGAATCACCGGCGGCAGCGAAGTAGACAACTCCGGGCTCGGTGAAAAACTTGTCCCACTTGAGCTCTTGTTTAACCTCGGGGTCACCCCAGCTCATGCTGACCACACCGCCTCCATTATTGGCTACCAGTTTTGCGGCGTATATAACCGCATTCCAGGTCGGGTCGGTGTTGACCTGCTCGGACACGACCAGGAAGAGCTTGGCCTTTGGCGCCATGGCGTGGGCCCACTCGATGTCTAATGCCTCCTCTACCTCCCAATCCGAATACACCGGAGGTTTCTTGCCGGAATACTTGATCTGGAAGTCAGCGGGGGGTATGCCGTAGTAGCTGGAGAAGGCTGCCAGATCGGCTGCCGCGGTTGGGTAGTCGCCGGCATCGACGATGGCAATCGCGCCCCAGCCACCGGTCGGCACATTCGTGCTGGTCGCGACCGGGCAACCGGCGGGTCCGCTCACTAACTGGTAGACGCAGGCCACGGAACCCGGAGTTTCCACGCCCGAAGGCGGTCCGCTTTGGGGTGCGTCGGAATCGACAAAGAAATAATTGGTGTGATGGCGGCCGGGCTGCGGGATGCTGGATTCGGGGATGATGATTCTGTGCCCGTTGAAGACGGATTCGGTCCCTTGAGCGAAGGCCGGAGAAGAGGCTATGCCGAGAACGGGCGCAACCGCAAAGACGAGTATAGAGACTACAAATGAACCTTTCATCGCTGACTCCTGTACGCCGGCGGTAATGATGACGGGCGTATCGCGGAAATGCAAGTCTGAAAGCGGGCGCGGGGCGCAGGTTATGCAATCAATTGCACACCGAAGGATGCGTCGTTCTAGCTCGGCTTGCGAAGGCTTCGCGAGAGATAGCCGCGAACACGACGCCGAAACAGCGCTTGGACTGGCGCCCTCCTAGCAGAAATGATGCGCGGGCTACGCCGCTGTTGGGCGGGCGGTTCTTCGATAGCGCCACATTATCAACGCCAGGCCGGAACCGATCAGCACCATGGTCGAGGGCTCGGGTACGGTTGGCTTCTTGGGTTTACAGCGCCCGTCAATGTCTTGGTCGCCGGCTCGGCAACGGTGGGGAGGAAACCCAACACCAACTGGCACGTATGGAAAGAAGAAGGGGCCCGAGAAGAGCTTGGGGGCATTGGTTCGCCGCTGGGCAAGTCGGGCGGGGCGCGCACGGGCCAGAGGGGAAAGGACGGGGCAGATTCGACCGCCGCTACGGGCTGGTCCAGAACATCCTCGGCGGGCTCTTCTTCGGAAACTTCAGGCTTGGCGGTCTCGGAAATCTGGTTGCCGCAGCGGGCACGGGCCGTAATTTTGCCGTCGGTCAGCAGCAGTTCTCCCGGGCGCAGGTGAACCTTTTTGCGGGTCCAGAAGACGGTGTCACGAACGCGATACGAAAGATAAACTTCACGGGCCTCGGCGGCGCGCACGAAACGGGCCTGGCTGTAATCGAAGTGGGCGTAATGCCGGCGAACGACGTAGTCGCGTAATGCGGCATAGCGCAGTTCGTCGGGATCTTTCACGCCTCCGGGTATAACTGAGTAAGGATAGACTCCCGGGATGCGCGCGAGAAATTTGTAGGGATTGGCGGAGCTCGCCGCCGCGAAGGCAAGGTCTTTGTGGATGTTACCCCGCACCCAAAAAGAGGGCGGCAAAACCTGGGAGGAATGCACGGAGGACAACGAGAAATAGCGCGCCGCACTCTGCCAGCACGCGCCCGCCAGCAGGGTTCCGACGACCACAGAGATCAGCGTGCGTTGCATGCGCAGACGACGCCGATACCAAGTCCGTCTTCTCCGCGCAGCTTTTCCGTTCGCACCGACGTTCAAAACAAACTCCTACCTGGCAGTGGACCAGCTGCTGGGAGAGGGAAAGTCAACTAGTATAGAGCATCCCTTCATCCAAAACCAGGCTCTGGAACCGGTTCGGACAGAGGAACTTAGACTTCGAGACAGACGATCTTAGCAGGGGTATGCAAGAGATTTCATTCAAGACGGAATTTCTAGCACCTGGATTTCCTAATTTGGAAAATACCTTGCACAGTACGCAGAGGAAGTTGCTGGCCGCGCAAGGGGACACGGAAGGTCGGTACGGCAAGTCAAAGAACGCGCTCAAGCTGACGCGGCGAGCGATGGACAAAGCCGCCCTCCGAAGGACCTTCGCACCTCAGGCGCTCTGCATGGCGGCACGCACCTTGGCTGGGGTGAAGGGCACCGAGCGCAGCCGCACCCCCACCGCATCGAACACTGCGTTCGAAATGGCGGAAGGCACGACGGCAGCGGACGGCTCGCCCACGCCCCAGGGCTTCTCCGCCGGCCGGTCGATCAACTCGATGTCCACGTCCGGCATCTCCGGGAACGTCAGGATCGGGTAGCTTGCCCAGTTGAGGCTCGTCACCCGCGAGCGGTCGAAGGTGACCTCCTCTTTTAACACGCGGCTGACGGTCTGCGTCACGTTGCCTTCGACCTGGTTTTTGACGCCGTCGGGGTTGATGATCTGCCCGCAATCCTGCACGATGGCAAAATGCTTGACGCGAATTTCGCCGCTCTTGCGGTTCACCTCCACGTCGGCGACCGCTCCGACATAGGTACGAGCAAGCTCATACTTGATGTAGGTAAGGCCCCGACCCGTGGCGACGTCGCCACTGTCTCGCTTCGGTGACGATCGGCCAGACGACGCTGGGCCCGACAAAGATCGGCCCTGCCACTGGGCGAAACTGGCCAGACGTTTCAACAGTTCGACGCCGCGCGGATCGTTCAGGTAACGCAGCCGGAACTCCAGTGGATCGGCGCCGACCGCGGCGGCAAGCTCATCCATGAACGATTCATTGCAGAAGGTGTTCTGCATGCGCCCCGGGGCGCGAATCCAGGAGGGACGGAACGGGGTTTCAGCCAGCCGGTGTGCTACCGTGCGCACGTTGGGGAAAGTGTAGGGTATGGCTGTGTTTTGGATGACGTTGCCGGGAACCATCCCGGTCTCATGCGGCAGACCGGCCAGTTCCGCTGCCACCAGTTTGACATTGACACTGCCGGTCGCACTTTCAGGGATGTAGAGCTGGGAATACCAGGCGATGACGTTGCCGTTCGCGTCGAGCCCAGCCTGGAGGTCCATCAGCGTCGGCGGGCCTTTTGGGTCCCAGCCATGCTCGTCCTCACGCATCCACTGCACGCGCACCGGCCGCTCCACGGCGCGTGCGAGTAAGACGGCGTCGGCGGCCGCGTCCTCATGGCCGTTGCGGCCGTAACAGCCGGAGCCTTCGACATAGATCGCGCGCACGTCTGTGTCCGGCATCGAGAGCATGGCCGCAAGCTGCTGGCGCAGATCATGTGTCCCCTGGCTGGAGGACCAACAGGTGAGCCTGCCTTCCTTGATTTCCGCAACGGCGCAGGAGGGCCCAATGGAGCCGTGAGTGTGGATGGCGAAGTTGTAGGTCGCGCGCAGCCGTTTGGCGGCCTGTTCGAGCGCCGGCTCAGCGTTGCCGACGTTGCTGGTGACATCGTCCTTGCTGACCTTGGTGGCGCGGACATGCTCCCACAGTGAGCTCTGCTCCGGAAGCCCTTCCCAGCTCGACCAGTTCGCCTTAAGTTTCTGCGCCGCCCGGATGGCGCCCCACTCGCTCTCGGCTACTACGCCCAGGAAATCGCCCTGGCGCACAACCTTGACCAGGCCAGGAACGTCCTTGACCGAGCTTTCATCGACGCTCAGCAAAGTTGCGCCGATGGCCGCCGGCCGCACGACACGGCCGTGCAGCATGCCGGGCACCTTGAAATCCTGCATATAGGTGAACTGACCCGTCATCTTTTCCGGGATGTCGAAGCGGGGAACTGGCTTCCCCACGATCTTGTACGTCGTCGGGTCCTTAAGCGGCGCCTGCTTGTCCAGCTTCAGTGAAAATGTTTTGCCGCCGATCAGTTCGCCATAGGTGACCTGCTTGCCGCCGCTGCGCGACCGCACGGTGCCTTCCTGAACGATGAGATCTTCGACCGGCACGCCGAGCCGTTTTGCCGCCTCCTGCAGCAAGGCGTGCCGGGCGGTGGCGGCAGCCTGGCGGATCTGGACGCCGCCGTTTTGGATCGAAAGGCTGCCCCAGGTCTTGCCCTGCGCGGGCGTCAGGGCAGTGTCACCCTCGATGACTTGGACGCGCGCGCGCGGCACGTCCAGCTCCTCGGCCACGATTTGGGTCAGCGCCGTGCTGATGCCGGTGCCCAGATCAACCTTGCCGGAATAAAGCGTCACGCCGCCGCTGGGGTCGATCGCCAGAAAGGCATCCACATCGTCAAGTGCGACGGTCTTTGCGTTTGCCGGAGTTCCGCTCTGGGCGGAGGCCGTCTTAAACCGAGAGGGCAGGGAGAAGCTAACGATCAGCATTCCGGTGCCCTTCAAGAAGTCGCGGCGGCTTGGTTTGGTGAACAGCATGGTCAGCCTCCCTTCACACCCTGGCAGCGGCCCGCTGGACGGCGCGGACGATGCGCAGATGGGTACCGCAACGGCACAGATTGCGCGTAAGCGCCTGCTTGATCTGAGCGTCGCTGGGGCTCTTGTTTGTGGCGAGAAAGGCGGCCGCCTCCATGATCATGCCATTGATGCAGTAGCCGCACTGCGCGGCCTGCTCTTCGATGAAGGCTTTCTGGACGGGATGCAGCTTGTCGGTTGTGCCCAAGCCTTCCAGGGTCACGATCTTCTTCTTGCCGACCGCTGAGATCGGCGTCACGCAAGAGCGCACCGGCCTGCCGTCAAGGTGTACGGTGCAGGACCCGCACTGCCCAAGGCCACAGCCAAAGCGCGGCCCGTGCAGTCCCAAGTTGTCGCGCAGAGCATAGAGCAACGGCATGTCGGGATCATCGACCGTCACCCGTGTTGTCCGACCGTTGACGTGGAGTGGAATCGCTGTGGGCATCGCCAATCCCCCCTTCCGCAAGTGGCGCCATCCGCACTACTGGAGGCCGCGGCGCCACCGCATCGGCGACTTTACACCCGGGTTGAGACGATATGCAACGGGGAACTGCCCGCCCGGTGGAACGCTCAGTTCCCTTCTCCCAGCCTTTGGAAAAGGAGGAGTGGTGCGGAAGAGATCTTTTTTCCAACAGACTGACGCGCCACTAGTTCCCGACACCTTCGTAATGCGATGGGGGATGCTGCGTTGGCTTAAACTGTTTGCACGCAATGATCAAGGACGGACAGTCGCAGGATGCGTTTTCTGGGATAACCCAGCAGCTTGCCACGATCGAGAAGCGTGACTGGGAACTGTGGATCATTGTGTCGCTAGCGGGCGTTTTGGTCTCCGCCGGGCTGCTCGCGCTGATTATTCCCGCCGCCTTTCTCAAGCAAGAAGACATTCATTTTCAGATCACGGTGTCACGGCAATTAGTCGTTGGCCTGTTTGTGTTGCTAGGACTGCTTAACGGCTACTTGGCCACTCGCCGTCTGGATCTGCGGCGGGCACGACAGAGACTCATCTCCACAACCATACAGAACGAATTAGTGCGTCTTCAGTCTTTCACGGACCCCCTAACTGAGGTGTACAACCGTCGTTCTCTCGAAGACATGGCGGGACGATTTATCAGCCATGCGCGTCGCTTAAAAAGCCCACTGACGTTCATACTGATCGACGTAGACCGGTTCAAAGAGGTCAACTCACGGTTCGGGCACTTGACCGGAGATTTAGTGCTGGCAGAAATTGCTACGATACTTAAGAGTTCCGTGCGCGGTTCGGACGCGGTGGTACGTTATGGCGGCGACGAATTTCTAGTGATTCTCGCCGACACGTCAGCTTCAGACGCTCGTACAGTGGTTGACCGAATCAAGGCTCACATAAAGGACTGGAACAACCAAGGACATCTGGAGTCCTTTGATTTGACTCTTTCCATCGGTCGTTGCGAGTGGACAGACGGGATGACCCTCGATGAGGTTTTCGACAAGGCGGACCGCGCTATGTACGCGGAAAAGGACACGACCGCAAGAAACTCCGGCCCACGCAACTTGGATGTTACAACCCTAGTTCCCAGCACTCCGCCTTCCACTAGCGCCGCCGTGCAGCGAAGGCGCCAAGTGCCATCGACGTTCTAACTTCCCTCTAGGTGGTGCACCCGTTTTTCGATGTCAACAAGTCGTCGAGGGCCCTCCGGCCGGCTTTTATAAGAAACTCCCGGTTCGTGTTCTCGACCCAATCTTAACCCAATTAGAGAGTGCAAGGTAGCGTTCTTCCTGTTTCGTGCACTCCTTGACCACTGCAGTCATTTCACGCAGGGCTGTCGCAATGCGCTGGTCGTCAGCGAGATCACCGGGAACCGCATTGGGAGGCTCCCTACGATGTACGTCAGGCGTGCAGTCTCGGGTGATCTTCACGAGATCATTCAGCATATGAGTAAATTCTGGGTCAATTTTCGCAATCTCTTTTCTGATGGCCACTGCATCTATGTGGCAGGGATCGATTTCTGCCCACCTCTGCGCGCTAACAAGGCGAGCCGTCACGACCTTAACTAGCGGCACAAAGCGATTGGCGAACTGCTCCACGCGATCAGCCATCTCGCTCACAGTGTTTGTTCCTCCTGGTTATTTGGGTCGCTTGGTGGGGGCCAACTTCGGGCACTTGTGGAACTCTAACCTTTCGCGAGCTCCTTACAATTCCCTACGTGGCGTAGCCAAAAGCAGCAAGCTGGAAGGCTACTACTTATGGGTAGTTGCCCCAACCCGACATATCGAGGTTGGCGCGCTGAACTCGGCTCGCCTGAAATGGCCTGAATTGCGAAACTGAGGTACACGGCGGGTGCACGGGACGTCGGTTGACAAGATTGGTGGAGCTAGTCGGGATCGAACCGACGACCTCATCGTTGCGAACGATACAGTCCACCAAAAAACTTCGATTTGGCGTGCACTTGGCAGCCGATTACGGTCCAAAACGGTCCAATTCAGACGGGCTCGCCGGGAGTTGCCTTCACAACTTCCCCACCGTGGTTCCAAAGTTCGGTATCCCATGTTCGGATTGTAGGCGTCCAGTCAGCAGGGTATTCTGCTGTTCTCTTTCGCGAAGGTATTTCTGCTGTTCTCCGTCGGCCTTGATCCTCTCGTCAAGAAGCGCGACATTGGTAGCAACCCGGCTTACCCCCAAGCGTAAAATGAGACTTCTTGAGAGCGTGCCCATGCTGCTCCTGCTCGGTCTGCTCGCTGGCGCTGTAGGAGGCCTCGGAATCGGATTCATCCAGATGCGCGCTTTGTCGGCGACTTCATCGTCGACCACCGCCAAGTAACCGCTACCGAGGTCGACCAGGGATGGAGCGGGAGACGGGGATCGAACCCGTGACATCCAGCTTGGGAAGCTATAGTCAACCCCTTCGGCCAACAATAAATCATGCACATAGAGCGGGTCCACAGGGGTCAAGTGCGGCACTGCTGGCGCGTATTGAACACAATTCTGAACACAACAACGGTCCACCTTGGACGACAATCAAAAGCCATTGGTTTCTGCGGGGTAATCTGGTCGCCGAGAGAGTGGGATTCGAACCCTGCCCCGCCCAATCGCTTCCATAACTTGTAGATTCTACATTGCCACGGATGCCAAATTTACCACTCTCGCCGCGCACCCTTGCACGCTATTGCACGCTAGCGGTCCTGCCCTAGGTCGCCGCCGGTTGTGGGCGAACGTGGCCCGCGCTGGTTCACGGCTCTTACCGTTGTCAGCTATTACCACATTTGTGGTAGACTTCTACCACATGCTTGATTTTCGCTCCAAGGCGCGCCAGCAACTGCTGGTCTATTACTTCACAAACCCGACGGCCCGTCACCACTTGCGCGACTTGGCGGAGCGGCTGGGCATCGATCCGTCTAACCTGTCGAAAGAGTTGGGACGCCTGGAGCGCGAGGGTCTATTCGGATCGGAAGTGAGTGGCCGCCAGAAGTATTTTCAACTGAACCGGGAGTATCCGCTTTTTGATGAAGTACGCAAGATCGTCGCGAAAACTATTGGTGCGGCACCCGTGATCGCACAATCCCTCAAGAGAATTGAGGGAATAGACGAGGCATATCTGTACGGCTCGTTTGCAAGCAACCAGCAGGACGCTGCCAGCGATATAGACTTGCTCATGATTGGTGCCCCTCGCGAAGAAGTCTTGGCTCAGGCCATGCGAAAGCTTGAGCGGCAACTCGGGCGCGAAATCAACTACACGGTCCTCACGCCGAAGGAATTCCAGTCGCGCCGTGCTCGAAAGGATGCCTTTCTGGAAGACGTCTGGCACAATAAGCGTATTCCGCTCATAGGTGCAGATGAAGAAGCTAAAACCACACGTCATTGACTGGGCGCAGATCGAACGCTTCCTCACGAGCGCGGACAAGAAACTCGCCTCGGCCCACAAAATTCTCGCCTTTGACGAGGAGGCTTGCCTTCAGCAAGCCTACGAAGCAATGCTCAAGGCTTCGCTGGGGTTCATGTTCAGCCATGGGTTTCGTGCTAGAAGTCAGCCTGGGCACCACATTGCCATCATCGATTTTGTGGGGTCGCGCATCGACAAGAAACATGCCGGTCTGCTAACTGTCTTTGATCGCCTACGCCGGAAGCGCAATATGGCCCTTTATGATGACACCGGATTTGTTTCTCACCATGATGCCGAACAGGCGCTTCAATCCGCTGGCGACTACTTGAACGTGATCCGGGTTGATATCGCTGCCCGAAAGCCTTGAATAAGACGCTTTTTGAAATCGCTTTTGAAGTGATCACCGATGTCCCACACGATGGGCTATAATGCCCGCGAAGATTCCTGTGCCTTTGGTGGCATTGAAATAAAAAGCATTTTTTTGTTCTTTCGACAGGCCCCGGTTTTGCGCGCAGAGAGGCGCTGTCAATCCCCGCAGCCCCGGAGTGGTACCCGAAGCGAAGCGCGGAGCCGCGTTTTGTGCGGCGAGCACTAGAGCTGCAGGGCAGGGATTGACAGGAGGAGCCGAACGGAGCGCGATTGTGGCTGGTCGAAAGGACAAAAGGGACAGATCCATCGCGGAGCGGCTAAGCGGAGCAATGCACCGCTGGTGGGCCTACATTAAGGCGGCGGGCATCGAAGACGACCGTAAGGGGTGGCTGTTCCGCTCGGCCATCCGCAAAACCAAAAAGCTCTCCGCGTCTCCCATGACGCGCAAGGATGTCCGGCGCATGGTGCGCCGCCGTGTTTCCGATGCGGGAATTGAAACCCCGATCGGCTGCCACAGTTTCCGCGCCACCAGCATCACCGACTATCTGACCAACGGCGGCCGCATCGAGGTCGCGCAAAAAATGGCCGGGCACTCGAACGCCAAAACCACCGGGCTTTATGATCGGCTTAACGATGATGTGAACGTGGGAGAAGTCGAGAGGATCGGGATTTGAGGCCTGAACCGGCTACGAAGGGGAAACGTCTTGGAAATCCAGCCTCGCGTCTTAAGCGATCACCGGGGCAGCAAGAACAAACGGCGAATGGCCTACCGGGCCGATTGCTCTACGGCATAACAGACAGATTTGCAGTCCCAGTTTTTGATGAGGAGCGGTGAAACAGAAATTTCAGGTTGGTGATTGGGTCGTGCTCGTACCTGCATACGCGAACGTCTTCGACGCAACCGAAGAAGATCTTCGCAACGTACACACGATCACTCGGGTGAAGAACGACATTGAGGATGAGTGGACTGATCTCATTTGGATTGACGATGAACCCGAGTATCGATTGCCGATGTATTACCAGAAAGCTTGATTCGAGGCGTATAGCACCCGATGGAAAACGACAGTCGGCTCCTCGTTGCCGCCGCTGGCAGGGTTAGGGCTACTTTTGCTGCTTTAGCGCCTTGCAAACATCGTGTAAGGGCGAGCAGCACAATGCGCTCCGCCGCGCTGTATTCTTCAACCGGCTCGGCGAGATCCGCGACCGTTCCTATGAAAACTAGACCCAGTGAGCGCACACATCTGTCGCCGCTCGGCTGGGAACACATCAATTTGACCGGAGACTACCACTGGGAAACGTCCCCGACGTTGGGTCCAGACCAGTTCCGGCCGCTCCGGACCCGTTCACACGACTTAGCCGCAGCCGATCTAGCGTGCTTAAGATTCCGTTTCGTGGCTTCTCCTCTGATAGAGGCCCCAGCCAAGTTGAACGTGATACTATTTTGGCGCCATGGAACTGCACTCTTTCGTGACGCCCCTGATTGCGCTTCAGTTCGTCGCGTTCGGTTGGAGGATCAACCGAGAGGTTGTGATGGAGGGGAAGGGCGAGCGGACATGGCTTCCGGCCTCGGATTGGTTGAATATCGCTTCGCTGATAGCGGTGTCGTTGTGCTGTGTGCTCCGGCCCATATATACGCAAGAATTTGGAAGACTCTCCAAGAGTGTTCTTGCAGTCGGCTACGTCCTCATCGCTCTACATCCGGTGAGCCAAGCTGCTCACTATCGCCTGTTCTCCCGGAAAGGCCGTTCCGTCTACAAGAAATGCCCGTGGATTACTGATCAGGAGATCGCATCCCTTCTATTCACGCTTGGGGCGGCAATGCTGGCAGGATGGATTGTTTCACATGCCGTTTAGATGAAAGTGGGGCTGGCGTCAACCGGTAATGGCCCGGTCAACGGTCGCACGGCTGACGCGGAGAAGAGAAGCGACGGCTTGCGGCGGTTCGCCTTGTTTAATCAGCTTTCGGGCGTAGCCGATCTGCTGCGCCGTCAGTTTCGGCTTGCGTCCGAATTTCACGCCCCGGCGCTTCGCAGCCTGAATACCGGCGTGTGTGCGCTCGGTGATTAGGCTGCTCTCGATTGGCTCTTACATGCGATGCCCCAACAATAAAAGGGCTTACAGTTACAGTCTGCCGCCAAGCGTAAGTCTGATGACCTCGGTAATTTGCCGTCCCAAAGTCTCCCCGCTAGAGTTGGTGACAGACCTTCCGAACAGGAATGGGGATAGCCGAAAATGAAACGTTCTTCCGCATTATGGGTGGTACTTGGACTGCTGCTGGTCGGGCACACTCTTGCGCAGGGTCCACAGTCACAACAACCCCGCGTCTTCCTCCAAGCAACGAGCCACGGTAACGTGTGGGCAGCTCGACGTGACCAGTCCATGGAGATGGCCAAAGACTTCCAGAAGAACTGCCCTGACGTTAAGCACAGAATTGTTCTTCCTAACTTGCGAACATCTGATCGTCGAACAAAGGAAGGTCAATGAAAGTCACAAAAGAGTGCTGCGTCGTTAGGGCCGTGGCTACGGCTCTCCTGTTTATTCCTGCACTTGGTTTTGCCAAAGACGCCAAGACCTACAAGCACGCCCCTGAGTATCAGGTAGCCATTCTGGATCAGAATCTCCGTGTTGAAACCGGGAGCGATGTAACCCTGGGCAAGAACACAACAGATGCGAAACTCGGCCCCGGTGGCCAGGGCATCCACCTGCTGCATACCGACGCCGGGGACTATCGTGTAGAGGCTCCCGTCAACAAGGGCCTGACTTTTCTGTCGGCAATGGGCTCGAACGCCTCCAACCCCGCGAAGACCTACCACAACAAGTGGTTTCTGGATAACGTCCAACCCGGCACCAAGGTTCTGTTTGCTTCGGAGTGTGCGAAGCCAAACAAGAAACATCCCACCGACGCGGTACGTTGTTCGTTCTATTTTCCTGATCCCGATAGTTCCGATCACGAATATGCAACGCTCGGAGATTTCACGCCGCTTGCCTCCGGCGACGGAAGCAATACGCAGAAGACCGCCAACACTCTTTGTGGTACCGGCAAGCTGAAACCGGAGGTCGAAGCTCAACTCTGCGGCGGAACACCCGCTCCGGTAACAGCACCAGCACCAGCGGCCGCTGCTCCCGCTCCAGAACCTGCTCCCGCTGCTGACTCTACTCCTGCTCCTGTTCCAGAACCTGCTGACTCTACTCCTGCTCCTGCATCTGCTACTCCCGCTTCCGCCCCTACTCCGGCGGCGTATCAACAGCAAGACAGTGTCCGAGTCCAGACGGCAGTGCAGACCACATCAGAACCGATTAGCCAAGAGAGCCTAGGAGACGCAGCACGCAAAGCGAAGCAGCATAAAGCCTGCCTAGACTTGGCGAAGGACAACCCGAGCATCATCTGCAAATAAGCCCTACTGGCGGGTCCTTTTTCGATCTCCGCACGCATGGCTTCGTTAGCGCATATCGGGTAGGTCATTGCGCCTCACAGTACCGGATCAGCGTACCCTTTGGCACTCCCACCTCTGCCGAGATGTCGCGTCAGCTAAGCCCTTGCTTGCGGAGCTTCAGAGCGCGGTCGGTATCGACTTCCACGGTAGTCCGTCCAAAGCGCACGCCACGGCGGGTCTTGTCCGAGCCGATTCTTCTGCGAAACCTTGCCTGCACCCAGAACCACTGCTCGATCATCTGCTGCTGGAAACTTCGGTTACTTGCCCGCAGTTTCCGCTAGCAGGAAACTAAGGGTCAAAAGGAGAATCTGCTATGAAATCGAGTCTGCTCGTCTTATTCACTCTCTTGGTGAGTCTTGTTTCGCTGGCACAAGATAAACCCGCCGCTGGCCCGTTTGGTTTTGAGCGCGGCATGACTCGTGAGCAGATCGTCCAGATCGTTGGTAAAGATGCTGTTGACGCTAAGAGCTCAACAGGCAACATGATGATGGTAACAAAGGCGCCAAAATCAAATCCTGCCTTCGAGAACTATCTGCTGATAATCTCGCCAACGCAGGGGCTGTTGAAGCTGATCGCTATTGGCACCACAGTCCACACAGGCGATTCTGGCACGGAATTGAAAAGCGCATATGAAGCTGTCCTAGCAGGAGTGAGCCAGAGGTATGGTTCAACGGAGAAGCAACTAGATGGCTGCAACGGTGGCACCGGGTGCACTGGCAACGAATACTGGATGCTGGGCCTTTATGAGAAGAATCGCTACTTGACGGCGTTGTGGACCCCAACTTCGCCAGGTAACTCTGTCAAGGTCGTCGCAGTGGAGGCACACGCAGCGAATCTCAACTCGGGATGGGTGACCGTGACCTACGAGTTCGAAGGATTCACCCAGTACATAGACGCCACGCAGTCAAAACAGAACGAGAGCTACTGATAAGCCCTAAGCCGCTACTAGTGGAGAACCATGACCACGCTGTTAGTCATCATCACGCTCTACGTGACTGACATCTGCTCGTGGTACAGGGAGAGAATACTGTGCAAGTAGCCTATTGCGAAAACTGTGGAAAGATGACCGGGCACAAGCGTGCGATTGGTGTTGGCACTGCGCTGGGTGCGTTGGTCACTGGTGGTGCATCGCTGCTGGCTGTGCCTGCATACGGGAAACGCTGCATAATCTGCGGGCTTACCGAGAGCGACGCGGCTAAGACAACCCCTGCGCCACAAACAATCGCAGAAGCGCAGCAGGCAGCAGAGGATACTGCGGTGGGTCTTAAATGGCTAGCGATCATCGGTTTTGTTGTCGCTGCCATCATCTTTCTTTTCGTCCGCTCTTGAGGCGTAAACTAGGCAAGCGCAAGACAATCTCAACACGGAGGTCAAATGAACCGGCTATGAATTGCGCTGTTACTCGCCGCCTGCTGTTCCGCGCAAAGTAATGCGCCTTTCACCGTCACGGTGCTGCTTGGGACATCTTGCGTTGTTACAGAACGCACGAAGGATTCCACAACGAGTGTCTGCAAAACTGCCTCTGCATCTTGCTATCGCACAACTGTGACGCAAGATCGCTTAGATTCCGTGGAGATTGGCCCGAGAGAGTGTGCAAGTATCCTTGCAGGTGAAGTTCAAAGACCTGCCTCCAAGCAGGAACGGTTTGAAATATGCACAGAGGCAGTACAACACGGTGCGCAGATGGATTGTTCACAGTTCAAGTGAGACAAATCCATTCGGAGGGATTACCCGTGCCCACCAAATTGCTAGTGATGTTCGCATTTGGAGGATTGGCTGGACTAGCGTTATCGGCTGCTGCCAAAGTGGATGGAGCTTCCCTGTTCAATGCCGATGGCGATATGGTGACGGCAACCAAACAGAGAACGGTTGAGGTGTCAATCAGGGAAGTTTGCAAGTTTATCGTTCCTGTGACCAAGCAACCAGTGCCAGTCGCAACTGCACAGGAAGCGTCGGCAGAACAGAAGTAATACCAAGTTCTCTGGTAGGAACTTGAAACTGAGGAGATTCATACGATGAAAAACGTAATCGCTGTAGTAGCTCTGCTGTCCGTGCTGACCAGCCCGGTGTTTGCTACTAGCACGTGCACAAAGCACGAGTACGCTGAGTTGAAAGACATGCCGCAAAAGGAGTTGCTTGGGTTGGCATGCTTTTACCAAGCCACACACGACACCGACATGACTTACTATAAGGCCGTTAGAACACTCGACCATGAAAGAGCCAATGATTCTTTTGAGGAGGCTCAGCAGTGCATGGAAGAAGTGATAAAAATCATGCACGCCGGGAAGATCGAGAAACTCGACTGTAAGAAGAAGAAGTAAGGTTCCTGTGGAGCGAGAAGCCATGGATCGAGAGTTTGCGCGGCAAATTGCGGAAGAACAGAAAACTGCTGCTGGATGGGCTGCGCAGCAATTGACTGCCCCAGCGCCGAGTTTTTGCACGGGGTGTGGAAAGCAGCACGCTGCTGCGGACGCGTTTTGCACGGGTTGTGGCAAGCGCAAATAATCGCAAGGCAATCTCAGCACGGAGGGATTACCCATGCTCACAGTTGAACTGAAGGGTCACGCTGTCATCGTGAACATGCACGGCACTGCGTACAACTTGACCAACGCGAGGTGGTGGAAATGAAGGTCACCGCGGCGGTAGTACTTGGATTCTTCTCTGGGTTCCTTGCTTACATGGCCGTGGCGATGCTGACTCTTCCCGGCGCAAAGGGCGCTGCGACCGCTATCGTACCGGCGTTCATTACATTCGGTGTCGTCTGGATCGCTTCGGCTTGGTGGATGCGCAGAGGAGCCAAGCGTGTTTCGACCGTGTTTCGGCGGGGATTTCTCCTGGGGGCCGCTGAGTGGGTGGCAATGATCCCGCTCGGATTCGTAATGACAGCCCATAACACGTCGGCATTGGATGGCGGGTCGTCAATGTCGAACGCCGAGGCGGGCGCAATAGGCATCGTCGGAATCATCACTGGCGGCTTCTCGATTGCGATGGCGTTCGGTTGTTTGGTGTGCTTCGCCGTTGCCTATCTCATGGGACGAGAAACGGAGTCTTCCGGCCCAACGAAAACCTGTCCGCTATGCGCTGAGACAATCAAGGCCGGAGCCAGAAAATGCCGATTCTGTGGAGCAGACGTGCTGTCCGCCGTTCCCGTCTAGATTTTCGTTCATCGTGCTGTGGGAAGCAGCGAAGCCATGAGCCCTAACCATGCGCACCAGTAAGCGTGTGCAGTAGTGGGTGCTTTAGGAGGAGAATGCGCTGACCGTCACACGGAGGAGAACGCCAGTGCTCCTACGCAAGTGAGTCACTGACACGGGGGCCTCGCGGATCGAAACGCGGGGGCCTCACTTCGCGAAGGATGAAAGCATGGAACGGGATGACAGAAGGAGCCCTCCATGGCAGACACAAACATCGAACAACTGAAACTCGAATTCAAAAACGCTGTGGTAAAAGCACTAACCGAACAGGGAAACACCTTTTCTGGAGACCTTAGACCTAAGTACAGGGAATGCGGTTTAAGTGATGAAATCATGGACGAAATAATCCGCAAAACAGTAATCGAAAGATAGTTGGGTAGTGTCTCAGTTTGGTTTTTGCCTGTCGCGTTCAATGCGTTCGTAACAATCATCGCAAATCCATACCCCAGCTTCCCGAGATTCGCGGTATGGCTTCGCATTGCTCTGATTTATGGGTTTTCCGCATTGCTTTCCGGACGGGTGAGCACAAACCGCTTCAGTGCAGACGCAGAAGATTTCTACCACATTGGACTCCTCATTGCGCTAGAAGCACAATTTCCTCAAGCGACCAACCGTGATCGGATAGCCCAGCAGCCATCGCGGGCGTAGTCCTCATCGTCTTGTGGATTCTGGCGAAGTTGTAGTATACGGCATAGATCGCAACCATTGCGGCGTAAGCACATCCAATCGAAACCCTCCGTTAGGAGGGGCGCTACATGCTAATTCCGAAGCTCGGCCCCTGTTCCTGGCATGGCCCGATTTCCCGCTACGGCGCAATTTGCCTGCTCCTGCTTCACCTCCGGCCCATGCGCGCTTTGGTGGGAAACACCATGCCCGAGCGCCGCGCCCAGCTTCTCGCGGTCGTTGGTGAAGAGCTGCGCATCGTAGGCGCCGCGCGAGACGGCGACATAGGCCACGCGGTTGTTGAGCAGGTCTTTCGCGCCCAGCTCGGTGTCCACATGAATGAGAACGCGGTCGGCAGTCAGTCCCTGGCTAGAGTCGCTGGTCATTCCTTCTTTAGCGGCGGATAGCATCGCAAGGGCCGGGCCGATGTGGGGCGCGGTGCTTGGGGTTTTGCCGTGCCGATGGGTTGCCGAATGCGTGGGGAATGGGCCGCCGATCCGCGCCGCGATCCTGTTCCCTTTAGCCGCGCTTTCCGCCGCCGATTCGCGTTCCGATCCCGACCCGATTCGCCGTCCTTTGCGGTGCCGATTAGGTCGCCGATTGGCTGCCCGGAAGCGAGGCGAATCTGGCGCGGTTGGTGTGGCACGAGGGCGGCGGATGGGCGCTCCCGGAGGCCGAAGCGGGCCGGTTTCGTTGGGATGAGGTGTGGAAACGGTGAAAGTCAAAAGCCTGCGGTGCTTACGCACCGGGTTGACGCTACGACACGTCATCCCCGATTGGGAGCTGTAGGAAACCGGAAGCGGCGGGCGCGTTTACGCGCGTAAACTTGTTCGGTGGCGGCGACTTAAGGGTGTTCCGGCGTCCGCACCGTTTTCGTTCGTAAACGGAAGAACTGCTGCGGGGGTCGCGTCGCGTAAACGCGTTGATTTTACAGGGTCGGGGCTTTTCATCGAGGAATCGGGCCAGACGGTCGAAGCGTCCGGGCGCGGGATGGTTTCGAGGCCGCAGAGGCAACGGCAACAGCAACACCAGCGAGCGATCTTCCCCTTTTTCCGCTGGCGAGTGTACGGTGCGCGGGAGGCGAGTCAAGGGTCTACGCTGCGCTCGATGAACGCGCAAAAAAACGCGCGCCCTGGACTCACCTCCCTCTCCGCCCCTGTGTTGCTCCGCTATCGAAAAAATGTGAGAAACAAATGGGGATGGGTTAGCCAGCCACAGGCGCCGCACCACGCACATAGAGAAGTTTCTGCAGCTTCTTCCGGGTCATGGGCCGCAGAGAAGCCAGGTACCCGGCAAGTTCGTAGGGATGAAAAACTTCCCACACGGCGGCCTGAAATCTTGGCAGCTCGGCGGCAAACTCGGGATGCTGCTCGGCGGCTTCGGCGAACTTCAGCAGCTTCTCGCGGACCAGGTAGTCCAGTGCGTTCTTCAGGCCGAAGCGCCGCCGGATGGTGCGGGTGGCTTGGCACTGCTTTCTCCAAATCTTGTGGCCGTGCATGGAGGGGAACTATAGCGCCGTCGTGCGTCGTTCGCCTAGCTGGGCCAACCACAACTCGGAGCAAGACACCATCCCTTGCGCCAGCGGCACAGTGAGAGGCGCACTGCCGGAAAGCCCTTGCCGTCGCGCATAACGGATAATCCGTACAGACTGCGCAAAATGTCGGCGTATTCCGGGGCGATCAAGCGCCAGGAAGCCGACGAATTCCTGGTGCTATTGCGCGCCAATTCCGGCGCTCATCAGTCGGAGAAAGAATCATGATTCCCCGTGGCTTTCCTCGGCGTTCGAGGTGGTGGATTGTTGCCTCTCTGGCCGAGTTCTTCAGTCTTCCGGCAATCATTGCTGTGACATGGCATGAGTGGGAATTACGACCGCTTCAGAAGTACGACTCGGTGTTCATCAGATTGATGCCCCTACGCCCCTCGCAAGGGTTGGTATCGCCTCCGGATTTCCAGCAAGATTGGAGGGCAGATCAGTACCAGATCTGGAGTCACTTGGACTCGCAAAGAGGCCTTCACTTGATCCGGAAGCCCCATGCCACAATGCGCAATTGGACTCGCCGATTCCATCGCAATGTCAAAGCCCAACACATCGTTTATTGGCAGGTGAAACCAGCCGCGATAACACATCGCATCCGGCAACTATCACACCGCCCTCCAGCCGCAGGTCAGCAGCCGGATTCGAGTCCGCAACCAGAGGCGAAGACACCACCGTCCAGCCTTCCGAAGCAGCCGTCAAAAGGCAGACGATCTCTCCAGGAGCATCAAGGCAAAGGGTGGGGAATGAGAAGGCCGAGAGCTGGGACGAATCGCAGTCGATCGACTGAACTGATCGCCGCTCTAATCGCAAGAGATCCAGTCTGGACGGACGGTTACTATGTACTCTATTTGCGTGATCCCAAATAGCACCTTTGATGGCTGCGAAGGGCGCACATGAAGCGCAGGTTGCCGTGCTTGATAAGATGGTATAACTTTCCTCCAAATCCCCTCTCTTCCCGGACAGACATTCTCTGTCTATCTGCCTCGACTTAGCCTAGCGAATGGCATGCTTTCTTGCTTCCACTGAACAATGCCAATAGATGCCGATGGTCAGCATTTTAGCCTTGCTTGTACCCTCGATACGCGATGCGGATAAGCGTGCTTTCCCCTTGCCGATTCGGATTGTTATTGTAAGTCGACTCATTAACGCGAAGGAACGATAAGTACAGAAATATACGTTTTCCACATAGACCGACCTTGAATAATACAGCAACAAATAATAAAACAGTGAGCATCTCTTGCGAGGCTTAGTTAGTCTAAGTCAGAAAACAGAAGCCGAGATATTACCGCACTCGTTGCAGAGCTGAATCGCATGTTGACCATTTCCAAACCATTGTCGGCAGAGCAGGCACGGACTTACCACGCGCGTGAGTTTGTGTCGGAGAAGCAGAATTACTGGAGCCGTGACGCGCGGGTGCATAGCGAGTGGCAAGGCCGACTGGCCCAGGAGTGGGGGCTGCGCGGTTCCGTTGGTGCCCAAGAATTCGCGCGACTGAGCGAAGGCCAGCATCCTGAAAACGGCGCGCAGCTCGTTAAGCACCAGCCGGCAAGGACCTACGAGAACGAGTACGGCAAGGAAATCACCAGCGTCGAACATCGCGCCGGGTGGGACGCGACCTTCTCCGCGCCGAAATCTGTTTCACTCACCGCGCTTGTCGGCGGCGATGAGCGTGTGCGTATGGCGCATCGCGAAAGTGTCTGCGTCGCGCTTGCCGAACTGGAGCGGTACACGCAAGCACGCATCGGCAATATCCACGCGCCTGAAACGACGGCCAAATTCATTGCCGCCACCTTCGAGCATGACACTGCGCGACCTGTGAACGGATATGCCGCGCCGCAACTTCATACTCATGCCGTCATTTTCAATCTGACCGAGCGCGAGAACGGCCAGACGCGGGCGCTGCAGGAGCGCAGCCTTTTCCAATCGCAGCAATATGCGACCAGCGTGTATCGTTCCGAGCTTGCCATGCGTCTGCAAGGGTTGGGCTATGAGATCGAACGCGGCAAGCATGGCCAGCCGGAAATCAAGGGCTACACACAAGAATATCTCGATGCGTCCAGTCCGAGACGAGAACAGATCAAGAATCATTTGCAGGAGATTGGGAGAGAAGGCGCAGGCGCGGCGCAGGTTGCCGCCCACCGCACGCGCGATGGTAAGGAGATTCATTCGCCGGAAGTAGTATTACAGCGGCACCGGGAACTGGCGGCACAGCACGGCCATCAAGCGGATCGCGTTGTCGCCCAGGCGCGCGAACATACACAGCTCCACACACCCCGCTCGGACAAGACTGAACCTCAGACTCAACGACAGGCCGTTACCTACGCCCGCAATCACGTCTTCGAGCGCTCTTCCGTGCAGGATGAGCGAAGCATCTTGCAGGCGGCGATCAGCCGCAGCATGGCGCAAGCAACGTACGAACAGGTGCAGCATGAATTTGCGCAGCGCGTCCAGCGCGGAGAGTTCGTTGCCGTTGGCCGGTCTGAAGGACGTGCTGCGCCGCTTTATACCACTGCTGAAATGGTCCGCATGGAGCAAGAAATCATCGGACGTATGCAGAGTGGCAATCGGCGCACCTACAACGATCCGATGCTGGTTTCACCTTCGCTGCGGATTACAACAGAGGACCGCCATACAGAGTTGAGTCCGGCGCAACTCCGAGCGGTCGATGACATCTTTGTGAGCCGCGAGAAGATCGTCGGTTTGGATGGAATCGCTGGTACGGGCAAGACAACGACCTTGGCGGTGATCCGGGAAGGAGTGGAGGCCGAAGGCTACAAGGTTGAAGGTTTTGCTCCCACGTCGCGCGCGGCGCAAAAGCTGGCCGAGGCCGGCATCGAGACCTCGACGCTGCAACGCCATCTTGCGCGGGGAGAGCAGCCGGACACAAGCGCGAAAAGACTGTATGTGCTCGACGAGTCTTCGCTTGCCTCGACGCGCCAGATGCACGATTTTCTGGAACGCCTTCATGTGGGAGACCGCGTCTTGCTGGTTGGCGACACACGGCAGCATGAGGCGGTCGAGGCTGGCCGTCCTTTCGCGCAACTTCAGGAAGCCGGGATGCGGACGATGCGGCTCGAAGAGATCGTGCGGCAGGAAGACCCGCAACTAAAGCAGGTTGTCGAACAACTGGCGCATGGTCAGATTGGCGCGGCTATCGAAAGTCTCGACCGGCAGGGCCGCGTGCATGAAGTGAAAGAGCATGAGGAACGCATCGCGGCCATCGCGCGCGAGTATGCCAAGTCGCCGAAAAGCACGTTGGTAGTTTCGCCCGACAATCTGTCACGCACAGAGATCAATCAACGCATCCATGCAGAGTTGCAATCCCGCGGCATAGTGAGCAAGGTGGAGCACTTCGTCCAAACGCTGGTACCGCGTCAGGAAATGACCGGAGCGGACCGTAGTTGGGCGCAGCAATACCAAGTTGACGACATTCTGCGCTACTCGCGTAGTTCGCAGGAGACCGGCATTCGGAAGGGCGAATACACGCGCGTAACGGGCATCGACGCGCAAAACAATCTGCTCACCGTGCTGCGCGTGGATGGAAGTGAGACGACCTATGACCCTCGTCGCCAGATGGGTGTCTCGGTTTACCGTGAGCAGGAGAAGGCACTCTCGCTTGGAGACCGCATCCAGTTCACCGCGCCCAATCAGGAGTTGAAGATTGCGAACCGCGAACTGGGTACAGTGGAAAACATCGTGCCGGACGGAGCGATGCGGCTGAAGCTCGATAACGGGCGCAGCATCGACTACGAACCTCAGCACCATCCGCACCTCGACCACGGCTATGCCATCACCAGTCATTCCAGTCAGGGACAAACAGCCGAGCGCGCACTCATTCACGTGGATACGGAGCTGGCGGCGAAAGACTTGCTCAATAGCCGCATGGCGTATGTCTCGGTTTCGCGTGGACAGTGGGACACGCAGATTTTTACAAACAACCGCGAGAAGCTGCCGCAGGCTCTTGGTCGCGATGTCTCGCAGCAGAGCGCGCACAAGCCGGAACAGGCGATTGCGCCATTGCAGCAGGAAGCTGCCAGGTCGCAGCAGCCAGCACAGGATCTGGGCTTGGGTATGGGCATGGGCATGGGCTTAGGCCTCTGATTTTGATCAGCAGAATCGACGACGGTTTCACGCGAGAAGGCAATGATAGGCGCAGAGTCAATTGGCGAACAACCAGTCCGGAACGCGAGCCAAGCCCCAAAGTTGCTCCGGGCGAAACTCCTCCTGAGGCGAGCAGGCGCGATCCGTGCCCGGGCAAGGCATTAGCGGATGGCGATACTCGCACGCGGCAAATCGGCGCGGCCTCGATTACAAAATGCGCTGACCGGGGTTGAAGCCAACCAGGGACAGCCCCGGAATTTTCAAACTAGGAGCATCACGCATGACTTTCACTCCATTACCACCGTTCGGCACCGGCGGTGCTGTGACCGCGACCATAGACCACAGAAACGAAAACTTTGGCGCGACCACGGACGTGCCAAACAGTCCAAACTTCAGCAGCGGGGAAACCTCAACGCAGCTTTATGAAGCGACCCTGAACGTGTTGAACGCGGGTACGAAGCCGTAAAGAGGCGCGACGTAAGGCAGAAGTGGACCTGCAATGACACTGGAAATCCACAACCCTCGGGTAGAGCCGCAAGCAGTCTGTGATACGCTGCTGCCCGAGGCAACTACCCGAGCGAGCCATGGAGAAATCATGGCGCGACGGAGATTTCAGAGTCCGACTCCAAGGAAGGAAGGTAAATTCTGGTGGCTGCGCGTTTGGGATTCGAGCCTAACCGGCAGCCGAAAACGACAACGATTGAAACTAGCACCGGCAGACACGCCGGTGCGGGAAGTGCAAAAAATCGCTGCAGAGAAACTTAGGCCCGTAAATCAGGGCTTGGTGTTGACCGGCGAGGCGATGAACTTCGGTGACTTCGTGACCGACATTTACGAGAAAACTTATCTGCCCCTGCTTTCGAGCAGCACGCAAGATTCCTACAGCGGCGTGATCTCGAAGTACCTTGAACCGGAATTCTTGCGGCTGTCTTTGCGCGACCTTACCCGGCTCACGGTACAGCAGTATTTCTCCGGCATGGCGGCCACAGTGCCATATCCCACAATCTCGAAAATCCGGGACGCGTTGTCTTCCATCCTCCGCTCGGCGGTCGATGCGGACTACCTAATTAAAAACCCGCTGGACGGGTTGCGCTTGCCATTGGATAAGCGTCCTCGCCAGCCGAAACCGACCATCACACCCGAGCAGTTCCACTCGCTGCTCGAACTCGTTCCCGAGCCTTACGCCTCCATGCTGTTTGTGAGCGTGTGGACCGGGCTGCGCATCTCCGAGTTAATCGGGCTGAAGTGGCGGTGCATCCATGCCGAAAGCATCACGGTCGAAGAACGATTCTGCCGGGGTGACTGGTCAACCCCTAAAACCAGCGCCTCCGCTGCGACGATTGGCGTTGCTCCGCAGGTAATTGCTCGCATCACCCGCTTGAAATCCCTCACTGTGGAAGTTCGGGCCGGGCGTGCGGTGCGAAAACACAACCTGGTCAAATCGGCTGGGCCGGACGATCTGGTTTTTCAGAGCGTGAAAGCCGGCAAGCCGATGAACGATCAAAACGTATTGCGGCGGCACATCAAACCGGCAGCCAAAGCGCTTGGGATGCCCTTCGTCAACTGGCGCTGTTTGCGCACGTCCCACGCGACTTGGTTGGTACAGGCCGGCGCGGATGCGAAAAGCGTACAGGGTCAAATGCGGCATTCCCGCATTTCGACCACGATGGAGATTTACGCGCAGATCGTTCCACTGGCGCAACTCCGAGCTCTTGAACAGCTTTCGGAGTTCGCCAAAGCTGCCGCAGTGGATTCACGGTCCAAAACGGTCCAATAAAGTCAGTTTTTGAGGGTCACAGAAATGGCTGAAATTGTCGCCAAACTATTGAGAAGATTGGTGGAGCTAGTCGGGCTCGAACCGACGACCTCATCGTTGCGAACGATGCGCTCTCCCAGCTGAGCTATAGCCCCAAACGGCGGTGAAATTTGTTTTTTTGATTCTACCAGCCAGCGCTCGATTTCGCCTATAAGCGCGCCCTTGCAGTCTTGTCCGCCGAGCGCGGTGGATCCCTCGAATCCCTGACCCATCGCCCCTGACCCACCGAAGTATTGCAGCCTCGAAACAGCGAGCCCTTCAAATCGAAGACTATAATTTAGCGGTGAGTTCTTTAAAGGTAAGACAAGTGGCGTCGGCGGACTTTCCGACGCGCTGGGGGCATTTCCTGATTCACGGATTTGCGACCAAGGCGACGGCATCGGGCGACGGCGCCAAGACCGAAGAGGCAGTCGCGCTGGTGATGGGCGAGGTGCACTCCGGGTCACCGCTGGTGCGCATCCACTCGCAGTGTTTGACCGGCGACGTATTTGGCTCGCTGCGCTGCGATTGCCGCCAGCAACTGGAAATGGCGCTCTCCATGATCGCCCATCTGGGAGCGGGCGTCCTTATCTATGAGCAGCAGGAGGGGCGCGGCATCGGGCTGATGGCGAAACTGCAGGCCTACGCGCTCCAGGACAGCGGATTTGACACCGTCGAAGCTAACGAACGCCTTGGTTTTAAGCCCGACCAGCGCGAGTTTCTCATGCCGGTCGAGATCCTGAAGGCGTTGGACATCAAGCGGGTCCGTCTGCTCTCGAATAATCCCGACAAGGTCGCCGCGCTCGAGCGCGCCGGGATCCAGGTGACCGAGCGTGTGCCCTGTGAAGTCGCGCCCACTGAATTTACCGAGGAATACTTGAAGACGAAACAGGAAAAACTGGGACATTTGTTTAGCAGACGGCGCGTGCAACATTAGGGCCGACGAGCAACCGCTTGAGTTCATCCCGGTTCTTAACCGGCAGCCCGCGCAGCGCGGCTCGCGCCAGCGCTACGTAGACTTCGCGCGCTCCCGGATGCTTCTTCAGCACGGCCAGGTGCTTCGCCACCGTCTCCGCGTCTCCGCGAACCAGCGGGCCGCTAAACGACTGCGCTGGGCCGAGGCGCGAATAGTTTTCCAGAGTCTGCCGGATGATCGGAAGACTCTTGCGGCGCGCGTCCTGGCGCGTGAGGCCAGCGGCACGCGCCGCTGCTTCGAGCGTCACCAGGAAGGCCAGCAGCAGGGGCGAAGTCAGCGTGGCCCAGGTGTGATAGGCGGCTTTTCTCGATGCGGGCAATGCGAAACTTTCGCCGCCTAACTCGCGGACAATCCGACGCGCAACGCGCTTAGCCGCGGCATCGCCTTCCATGGCAAAAGGCACCCCCGTCATAGAAGGATGCCCGGAAGGATGCGCGCCGGCAACGAACGTCATCAGCGGATGCACCGATGCGACCGCGGCGCCTACCGCGCGCATAGGATCTAGCTCGCGGCTGGAGAGCGCTCCGCTGGAGTGCAGGACAAAACGGACGATTTTCTGGCCAACGCGTGCGCGAGTAAGCAGATGATCGGCCAGCAATGAGGCCGCGCGGCGAATCTCACGATCCGGAACGCAGAACCACAGTAAGGTGGCGTCCAACACGGCGGAATGTGCGGCGACGGCCTGCGCGCCCACTTTGGCGGCGAGCGTGCGAGCGCGTCGGCGCGACCGCGGCGAATCTCGCGCGATGACCTCGGTAATCGTGAAGCCGGCGTGGCGCAGTGCTACAGCCAGAAAAGTCGCCAGGCTGCCGGCTCCGACGATGGCGATGGTAGGCTTGGCGATCGGCTTCTTTTCGGTCGTCCGCTTTTCGGTCGTCCACCTTTCAGTCATAGGGCCTTCGGCTCACCGGCGCAGCATAGCAGGTCTGAGGTGACAGGTGGCAGGTCGCAGGAAAAGCGCTTTTCTCGTATTTCCTAAGACCTGACACCTGGAACCTGAGACCTTTATATTGTTGTCATGGCGAAATCGGCGGTAACGAAATCAGCAGGGACGAAATCGGCACAAGGTCGCGTCCTCTCTTCCCGCATCAGTTTCCAGGGGCCGGTGTTCAGCGTCACCACCGACGAAGTGGAAGAGCCAGGGGGCGTGCGCGCCCGCCGCGATGTCATCCGGCATTCGGGTTCCATTGTCGTTCTGGCCGTCGAAGAACCCTCACATGCAAGTAAAGGAGCGGAGCCGTGCATTCTGCTCGAGCGTCAGTATCGCCACGCAGCGCAGTCGATGATGTGGGAGTTGCCCGCCGGACGCATCGACGATGGCGAAACCGCGCTCACTGCTGCCAAGCGCGAGTTGCTCGAAGAAACCGGTTACTCTGCCCGCCAGTGGAAGAGAATTCTGCATTTTTACGTCAGCCCAGGCTTTCTCGACGAAACCATGACCATCTACCTGGCTCGAGGGCTCCGGGCCGGCGTAGCCCAGCCCGAGGCGGACGAAAGGATCGTCGTCAGATTCTTCAGCTTGTCGGAGGCGAAACAGATGGCCTTTAATGGGCGCATTCGCGATGCCAAAACGATCGCGGGGATCTTGTGGCTGGCTCAGATGGCGCGAAGGCTCGGTGAAAGAGGATGGGGAAAGTCGATGCCAAGCCCTGGAAGGGCAGTCTGATTCCCGTAGAGACGCGGCTTGCCGCGTCTCCCGCCGCTGAGTAAGCCGGGGCAAGCCCCGTCTCTACAGGGCATCCCCAAAGCCGCGCGGCAGCGGATGTGTGATTGCAAGCCTGTTGAACCACATTAAAAGTGTCCCCTTGAAACCACATTAGAAATGACCCCTTTAGAGTTCCTTCGGCGAGGAGGAACCGAGATTGGGGAGAACGGGATTGAGCAGGAAAGAGTTGAGCCGAGTGGAAGTGATGGGACGAGTCCGGGCGCGCAGCTTGCGATTGTGCGAGGCGGCGGAGATGCTGGAGTTGAGTTATCGGCAGAGCAAACGGATCTGGGCACGGTACCGGCAGGGAGGAGCGAAAGCTTTACAGCATGGGAACTGCGGTCGAGCCTCGAACCGGGCCCACACGGCGAAGTTCCGAGCGGCGGTGCTGAACCAGGTGAAAGCACGCTATGAGGATTTCGGGGCGACGCTGGCGTCCGAGCATCTAGCCAGCGATGACGGACTGGACGTGCATGCCGAGACGCTGCGGCGGTGGCTGAAAGAGGCCGGGCTGTGGCAGAGGCAACGGCGGCGGAAACCGTATCGGCAGCGGCGCGAAGCGAAGGCGCACTTTGGGGAGTTAGTGCAGTTGGACGGAAGTTTCCATGAGTGGCTGGAGGAACGCGGGCCTCGCGGCTGTCTGATGCACATGGTCGATGACGCCACGACGAAAGCGCTAGGGCGGTTCTGGGAGGAAGAAACGATCTGGGCGGCGGCGGGTGTGTTGCGCCGCTGGATCGAGCGCTACGGAGTGCCGCAAGCGTTGTATACGGACTGGAAGAACGTGTATGTGCGGCCGCCGAATGCCGCGGAGCGGATGCGCGGAGAACCAGCGGTAACACAGTTTGGGCGCATGTGCGCGAAGCTAGGCATTCGCATCATCGCCGCCAGTTCCCCGCAAGCGAAAGGGCGCGTGGAACGGGCGCATGGCACGCACCAGGATCGGCTGGTGAAGAAACTGCGGCTGGCGGGAATCGCGACCTACGACCAAGCGAATGCGTATCTGGACGAGCATTATCTCGCCGAGCACAACCGGCGTTACGCGCGACCCGCGGCCGAGACAGCCGATTATCACCGGCGACGGCCCACGGCGCGGCAACTGGACGAAGTATTCTGGCTGGAGCAAGAACGAGTGGTGAGCGAGGACTGGGTAGTACGCTACAACAACCGACTGCTGCAACTAGACCGGCAAAGTCAGCATTGGGCGCCGGCCACGAGTCGCGTGCTGGTGCGGGAAAGCGAAACTGGCGAAGTCGCCATTCATTACCGCAGTCAGCGTCTCCTATTCCGTGAACTGAAGGCGGCTTCTAAAGCGCTGAGCGAGGAAAGGGGCGCCGCCCCTTCCCCCGCGCCCCCATCCCCGACACCGCATCGAAACTTTCCTCCAGCTCCCAATCATCCTTGGAGACAAGGCTGGCAGCAAATGAAAACGCCCGCCTTTTCCCGAGCATGGTGAAACCGCAACTAAGGGACATTTCTATTGTGGAGAAGACGGGGACATTTCTATTGTGGTATGACAATGTGTGATTGCAAGCCTTGACAGTCCCCCCGGTGAGCAGCACAATTCCTACACGTTTTTTTGCGGGCCCCTCGAATCGCGCCTTTTCGGGGAAATCCGCAAGAAAAGAGGTGGCGCACGTGGAACGTCTGAAAGGCACCGTCAAGTGGTTCAACAACGCCAAGGGATACGGCTTCCTCGGCCGCGACGATGGACCGGATGTATTCATTCACTACAGCTCCATCACCACCGAAGGCTACAAGAGCCTGCAGGAGGGCGACAAGGTGGAGTTTGAGATTGTCCAGGGACAGAAAGGGCCGCAAGCGGCCAATGTAACCAAGATTCCCTGAGCGGAGATCGCTTTACTCGCGCCGGTTTTCCCGGATCATTTCCCGGACTAAGCTGTGTGCGCCTCAATGCCCGCGCTGATTGTGTCCTCCGGCACCTGCCAACTCCCTGCTGCGCGGCTTCCTCAGCGTTACAATCTTCTCGCGAGTTGATCCCCGCATGGACAACAAGACAATCGCCGGACTTCTCTACGAGACTGCCGATCTGTTGGAGATCGACGGACAGGACTCGTTTCGCGTGCGCTCCTATCGCAACGCGGCGCAGTCCATTGAAGCGCTGCCGCAACAGGTGGCCGACCTGATTCAGGAGCCGAAGAAACTTCTCGAAATCCAGGGCATTGGCAAGGGCATGCAGGCCAATCTGCTGCAGCTTTTCAAGGATGGCAGCATTGAAGCGCGCTCCGAGCTGTTGAAGAAATACCGGCCGTCTATGCTCGAACTGCTCAAGATTCAGGGTCTCGGGCCGAAGACGATTGCCTTGATCTGGAGCGCTTATCAGGTCAGCGACCTGGAGGGCGTGGAGAAGCTGGCGCGCGAAGGAAAAATCCGCACCCTGCCGCGTATGGGCGAAAAGCACGAACTGAAGCTGCTCAAGGCGATCGAAGACTATCGCCGCATCGCGGGACGATTCCTGCTCGACACTGCCGAAGAATTGGCCGAAAAACTAGTGGAGCATCTGCTGACGATTCCGGGCATAGAGAAAGTTACGCCCGCCGGATCTTTGCGCCGCGGACGCGAAACCGTCGGCGACCTGGACATTCTCGTCACCGGCAAGGGTTGCATTGAGTCGGAATCGCGGCAGGCGCTCATCGAACATCTGCTCCGCTTCCCGGGCCTGATGGACGTCATTGCGCAAGGAGAAAACAAGGTCAGCTTCCGGCACCGTAACGGCATGCAGGTGGACGTGCGCCTGCTGCCGCCGGAATCGTTCGGGGCGGCGATGCAATATTTCACCGGCTCGAAGGCACACAATGTTGCTTTGCGCCAGCGCGCCCTCAAGATGGGCTTTACGCTCAACGAATACAGCCTGGCGAGAGTCGAAGACGAGAAGCCGGTTGCGCGCAAAACGGAAGAAGAAATCTACGCCAAGCTTAAGCTGGACTTCATTCCTCCCGAGCTGCGCGAGAATTTGGGAGAGATCGAAGCGGCCGCCACGCATACGCTGCCGGCTCTGATTGAGCTATCTGACATCCTCGGCGACGTGCACATGCACACGGTGGAGACCGACGGCCGCAACACCATTGAAGAGATGGCCGAAGCGGCGCGGGAGCGCGGCTACGAGTACATGGCCATCACCGATCACTCGAAGAATCTCGCCTTCGCCAACGGCCTCACGGACGAACGCGCGCTGGCGCACATCGACAAAATCCGGGCGGTGGAAAAAAAGATGAAGGGCATCCGTATTTTCGCGGGGATTGAAGTCGACATACTGGGCGATGGCTCGCTCGATCTCTCCGACTCGGTGCTTGAACAAATGGATGTCGTCATCGCCAGCGTGCACTCGCAGTTCAATCAGGATCGCGCCACCATGACCGATCGGCTGCTGAAGGCGATCGCCAATCCCAATACCTCGCTGATCGGGCATCCCACCGGACACCTGCTGCTGCGTCGCGACGCCTACCAGTTCGATCTCGACGCCGTTCTCAAAGCGGCGGCGAAACGCAAAGTGGCGATGGAACTTAATTCCTATCCCGATCGGCTCGACCTGAGCGACGTTCATCTTCGGTTAGCAAAACAGCACGGCGTGAAGATCGTTATCAACACCGATTCCCACCACACTTCGCACATGGCAAAACTGCGTTACGGTGTCACGCAGGCACGGCGCGCCTGGCTCAGTAAAGAAGACGTGCTGAACACCTTGCCCGCGCAGAAATTTGCCAAGGCGATGAAGCACGGCTGGTAACGCGGACTAAATTTCCAGTAGAGACGCGGCTTGCCGCGTCTCTACCGGCGGGATAACGTTACCTTAGGGTCGCCGAGTCCATTCGAATTGGCGAGTAGTTCACAGACCACTGGTAGCATTTGGAAGGAAGACCTCGTGATAACGCGGCAACAAGAACAAGGTCACATTCATCAGGTGGCTGGACCAGAACTAACCGCCACCGTCACTCATGCTGAAGCTTGAGAGAAAACAGATTCTGAAGAACGTCGGCTCGAGTTGGTCGGCGCTCGGCATCAACGTGATCGTCGGCATTTTCCTTTCGCCCTTCATCCTGCATCACCTGGGCGACGCCGCTTTCGGAATCTGGGTGCTGATATTCTCCGTGACCGGCTATTACGGACTGTTCGATCTCGGCATCCGCTCTTCCATCATTCGCTACGTTTCGAAGTACACCGCCACCGACGATCGCGAAAAACTCGCGCAGTTCGTTAACACCGCACTGTTCACCTATACCTGCATTGGACTGGTGAGCATGGTATTGACCGCGCTGCTGAGTTCGTCGGTTGAACACTTTTTCAAGATTCCTCCCGGAATGCATTCGCAGGCGCGCCTGCTGCTGCTGATGGTTGGCGCCTCGGTCAGCCTGGGCTTTCCGCTGGGCGTCTTCGGAGGCATGCTCGAAGGGTTGCAGCGCTTCTACATTCTGAACTGGACCAGCATCGCCGCCACCCTCGCGCGCGCCGCCTTGATCGTTTACTTCCTGCATCGCGGATACGGGTTGCTCACCGTGGCCCTGCTGACGGTTGGCCTGCCGATGATTTCCTCGGTTCTACGCGGAATTATCGTGCTCCGCTTGTGTCCCATGCCGCTTGGTCTGCGCCATGTGGATCGCGCCGCGTTCCGCCACATGGCCACCTACGGCAGCACCACCTTCCTTGTGCTGGTCGCCTCGCGCCTGCGCTTCCGTACCGACGAGCTCGTGCTTGGGACGATGATGTCCACGATTGCCGTGACTTGGTTCAACATCGGGGCTCGCATCGTCGACTACGCGCATGAATTCGTCTCCAGTCTGGCGCAGGTCTTTGTGCCCATGTCGAGCCAGTCTGAGGCAACGGGCAACCTCGATCGCGTGCGCAAGATTTATATTGCCGGCAATCGCGCCTGCGCGTTCCTGATTTTTCCTATTACCGCCATCCTGATTCTTTTCGGCAAGCACATTATCCGCATCTGGGTGGGAGCCCGGTACATCCCGAACAGCTACCCGGTGCTGGTGGTGATGATTATTCCTTTCGCGTTCATGTTGGCGCAGGCCGCCTCGACGCGAATTTTGTTCGGCCTCGGCAAACATCAGACTATGGCGGCCATCACCGTGATTGAGGGCCTCGCCAATCTTATCCTCAGCATCGCGCTCGTCCCACCGCTGGGAATTGTCGGCGACGCGCTTGGTACCGCCATCCCGCTGAGCTTTACTTGCCTTGTGTTCCTGCCACGCCACATGAAGAAGCAGATTGGCGTTCCCGTGGGAACTTTTCTGCGCGAATCCTTTACGCTGCCCTTTCTTTTGACCCTCCCGCTGGTCGCTGCGCTCTGGCTGGCCAACCGATTCTTCTACCCCCGGAACCTGATTCAGTTGACGCTCGAAACCCTGGCCGTGAGTTCGGTCTACGGGGCCGGGCTGCTCTGGGCATACCGCACCAACCGCGCGTTTCATGTTGCCGAGATTGCGGGCTTGACCAAGCCGTCGCCTCCCGAGCAACCTCCGCAGGCAGTTATTTCGGTGGAATACCAGGGGGAGCAGTAAGGACGAAACCATCTTCCCGCGCGTGGTTAGAGGGTTGCACTCTGGTAACATGCCCACCCCGCGGTCGATATCCGCGTGGAGTAAAATGAAGCTCGACTATTGTTTTTAATGATTTGATAAGGGCTTGCCGTCGGCGCCGTCTTACACAGGGGGTTTGGGGGAATGAGCGAGTTGTACGTTGTAGGGGGGTCTTTGCGGACCAGCTTATTCAAGGAACTCCCAGAGTGGAACTCCTGCAAAAAGGCCCTGATCGTGAAGGTGCGCCCGCGCGCCAAGATTTCTGAGGTTCTGGTGGAGTACGACTCGCCGGCAGAGGCGGTGCCCGCGGATTCGCCCGCGATATTATTCAAGTCAGCAACGCTGTCGGATGACAAGCTGTATGTTTGTACTCCTACGGAAGTGCTGGTTTACAAGCTGCCCGGTTTCGAGCTTCTCCACTACATATCGCTTCCCTGCTTCAACGATCTTCACCACGTGGGTCCGAGTGCAGAGGGCAATATTTTGATCGCCGACACGGGCCTCGATCTGGTGCTGGAAGTCACGCATCAGGGGGAGCTGCTGCGCGAATGGAGCGTCATTGGGGAAGATACCTGGAAGCGATTTTCGCGGGATATCGATTACCGGAAGGTACCCGAAACCAAGCCTCATCGCTCCCATCCCAACCACGTGTTTCAACTGGGCGATGAGGTGTGGGTCACACGCTTCGACCAAAGAGACGCGATCAGCCTGACCCGTCCCGGAAGGCGCATCAATATCGGAGTACAACGGCCCCACGACGGCCAGGTGGTCGGCGACTGGATCTACTTCACCACCGTCGATGGACATGTGGTGGTGGCGAACCGGCATACGCTGCAGGTCGAAGAAGTCTTCGACTTGAACACGATCGACAATGAGCAACAATTGGTGCTCGGTTGGTGCCGCGGCGTTGCCGTGATGGAGAGGGACAAAGTCTGGGTGGGATTCACTCGGATTCGCTCCACGCGTTTCAAAGAAAATCTCATCTGGGCGAAGCAAGGATTCCAAACCCGCAAGAAAGCCAGCCACATCGCCCTTTACGATTTAGCGAACAAGAAATGTCTCGACGAGATCGACGTGGAGCCCTATGGGATGGACGTTCTGTTCAGTATCCACGATGCTAATAGAACCTGGCCAATGGAACGCGCCATGGCGAACCCCGTGGGAGCGCAGGCTTCACGGGACAGCGCAGTATGAGTATTCGCAAGGCAGCCAGGGATGCCGCGAAGAAAGCATTCGTGGCGAGCGGAGCGCTCAGTTTTGCGCACAAGCTGGCCGCCCCGGCCGCGGTCATTCTCCGCTATCACTCTATCCAGGATCGGCCTGAACAATTCGCCTCCACCATCGGATGCGATTCGATTCACGCCACCTCCGTCTTCGAGCGGCACATGGAATTGATTGCTCGACGATTTAGCGCCATCAGTTTGGACGACATTGCGCCCTTTCTCAAAGGCGATAAGGCCCTGCCGCCAAGAGCTGTGGCCATTACTTTCGATGACGGCTACAAGGACAATTTTCGGCTTGCTGCCCCGATCCTTGACCGCTTTGGCATTCCGGCGACCTTCTATGTTCTCGTCGGCGCCGTCGACCGATCGAAAGCACCCTGGTATTGTGTGTTGCGCCACGCATTCTGGACCGCACGAAATCCGAAGTGGACGGATCCCACTGCGGGCGCGATTCACGATCTGACGGACTCGCGCGCCCGCGAAGCAGCCTTTCTGGACGCCGCCGGGATCTGCGCGAAATCGAGCGCATCGGCGCGCGAAGAGCTGGTGCAAAATGCGACGCGTTCTCTTGAACCTGAGCCGTTTCCCAACGAGAGCGACCTGATGATGACCTGGGACGATGCGCGGGCCCTCGTGAAATCCGGCCACATCGTGGGCTCGCATACCATGACCCATCCCAATGTAGCGCAGGTTTCGGTTGAAGACGCGCGCCGCGAACTGACCGACTCCAAGCTCAAGCTGGAAAAAGAACTGGCGGAACCGGTAAAGCATTTTTCCTACCCGCATCCCGCGCTCAACCCGCAGTGGAATGAATCGACGCTAAGAATCACTGAGGAATTGGGCTACACGACAGCCGTAACCACGACCGTCGGCGCCGTGCGATCCGATGCGCGTCCGCTGGCGATTCCCCGGACTTATATTCCGCGCGCGGAATCCGAGTTCTTGTGGCACATCGAGCGCACGCTACTGTTCCGCACGGGTGCGGCATAATGCCAACCGAAAACTCTCAATTCGAGAAGACCGAAGTAAGTGGCGTCTTCGATCGCATGGCTTCTTACTATGCCGACGAGCGGGGACAATCACCGTGGTTTCAAGCGCAGCTCAAGATTGTGCTGGAGATGATCGATTCCGAGCAGGGGCTCATCCTGGATATTGGTTGTGCAGCTGGCGCTGAGTTTGAGCCGCTGCTCGCTCGCGGCTTTCGGATTGTAGGCTTCGATTATGCTCCGGAAATGATCCGATTGGCGCAACAGCGCTTCGGCGCGTCACCTGCTGTGCACCTCTGCCGGGCGGATGCCGAATCATTGCCTTTCCCGGACTCGAGTTTTGACCACGTGGTTTGCCTGGGCGTGTTTGAATATCTGTCCACCTACGACCGTGGTCTGGAAGAGATCCGCCGCGTTCTGCGGCCTGGGGGCATGGCGATTATCTCGCTGCCGACCCGCATCAGCCTGGATCGTTGCACTTACAATCTGATCCACATGACTGCCGTCCCCTTGTGGAGAGGGATCAAACGGCTCATGGGCAAACGCACGTCTGGCAAGGAGTTGGGCCGGCGTTGGAATCGTTGCATCCCATCGCAGGTCCCAGCGCTGCTCCGCCAGCATGGCCTCAACCCGGAACACAGCGCCTACTCGGGGTTCCTCCTGTTTCCTCTCGGGCAAATCTGGCCAGCGGCAGAGTTTCGCCTTTTCTCGCTTATGGAGCAGTTCTCCAAGTCACGCATTCTGGGCTGGACGCTGAGCCAGTATCTGGTTAGTGCCCGGAAGACAGGCTGAGGCTAGTTCTGGCATTCCCTCACCCAAAGTGATTTTGATTCGGTGTGAGTTTTGATCATCCAAAAGGAATACTGCACAGAATGGCAAGAAATCCGTTTAAGGTCGTGATCCTCACTTCGGTTCCGCCACAGCGGGTGGCGCGGATCATGACGCGCATCTGCCGGGAGGTTCCCGAAGCGCAAGTGGTTGGCATCCTTTATGCACCCTTCCTCCCCAAGACTCTGAAAAAACGGATCGCGACCTGGCGCAAAAAGGGAAAGCGTCTGGTGTACTGGCGCTATGTGCTGCATCGCATCGCCGCCGCCACTGGCCGCAACTTGAGCGGCCTGCTGGACGTTGTCATCCGTTTTATTCATGCGGCTCCGCGGTGGCCAAATGGCAAACCCGGCGACGGTCTCGCCGCTTTGAAGGCGGCCTGCGCGGCCCATCAAGTTGAGCTCTTCATTAGCCCCGATATTCACGCCGATCCGGCGCTCGACTTTGTGCGCAGCCTCAATGCCGACCTCGGCCTGGTGTACGGAACAAAAATCCTCAAACCGGCGCTCTTCGAGATTCCGAAGCAGGGCTCGATCAACATTCACAAGCGCAAGGTACCGGACTACCGCGGAGGCGGCGCGGTCGGACTCTGGGAGTTACTCGACGACCAGAAAGAAATCGGAGTCACCGTCCATCGCGTCGAGGCGAAGGTAGATGTGGGAGCCGTATTTCGTTCGACGCTGATTCCGATCGAGCCCTTCGACGATCTGGAGAGCCTGGCGCTGAAGGCCGATGTGTTGGGCTCGGACCTCATCGTAGCCACGATTCGCGACTTCGCCAATGGAACGGTGACCGAAACTCCACAGATTGGTCCCAGAAAATATTTTCGCAAGCCGACCGACGAGGACTTGCTGCTGATGAAAAAGAAACTCGCAGCGCAGCGCAAAAATAAAGCCTACGACAGTCCTCTTCGTCGTCCAGCCTGGGAACTGCTGCTGAAGTCTCTGCTGTATGCCGCGCCGGTCACGCTGCGTAACTGGTGGCGCCGGTGGCGCGGGAATTACCCGGTGCTGATCCTCCGTCACCATCTGGTTTCTGACCGTCCACATCGCTCCGGAGTTTCAACCGTGTACTTCCTTCGGCAGGTGAATTACCTTCTGCGCCACTATCGTGTGGTCAGCCTGACCGACGCAGTCGAACTGGTGCGGAAAGGCGGGGTCAGGGTGCCCACCGTCGCCGTCACCTTCGACGACGGGTACGCCGAGAATTTTGTGAACCTGCGCGCCGTCACCGAAGAAACCGGCTTGCCGATCGGATACTTCATCTCCACCGAACACATCGCGAGTAACCGCGAGTTTGCCCACGACCAAATGTCGAACGAACGCGGATTTCCGCCCAACACCTGGGAGCAAGTCGAGTTTCTGCACCGTCGCGGCTACGAAATCGGCAGCCACACCCGCAGCCACGCCGATTGCGGCTCCACCGATGAGGACTTCTTGCGCCACGAAATCGTGGGTTCAGCCGAGGATATCCGGCAAAAGCTGGGCCCGACTGCGCACTTTTCTTTTCCCTTCGGCCTGCCCCGGAATATTTCCGCCCCGGCAGCGGCGATCGCCTGCGCCAGCTTCAAGAACGTTTTCTCCGCCTACGGAAGCGGCAACTTCCAGGCCGACGCCAGGCGAATCCTGAAGCGCGCAAATTTCCCGCACACTGTGTGGGAGCTGGAGCTCCAGTTGCAGTCCGTACTGGCTGGGGACGCAAAAGAGCCGCCACACCTGAAGGTTCGCATCGACGAGCGGTCGTAGAGGGGTTTGATCATGCTCCGACGGGTCGCATGGGGCACGGTCCAGTTTCATTCCCACGCTTGGGCGCAAGGCCGCAATTTGTTTCATACCCCTCCAACGAACCGGCTCGGGTGGAGGTAAAAGGCAAATCAGCTATTGTTTTTAACGACTTAGAAGCAGTCATCGGCTGGTTCTTGGAAGGCGAATTGCTCTTTCCCTTGGTTCCGCTGACATTGGGCCGTTTTTCACAAACGGCGTGCCAGGTTTGAATTCGGGGCTCCGGTCATGTTCCGGTGGTTACCTCCGGGCCCAGCAAGAAGCTTGACGACCCGCAGCAACTAAGGCGACCTTAGATGAAGAGCCCCCAAGTGATTTTGATTTCAGCATAAATTTTGATTAGAACATCGGGAGGACTACAGTTTTGAACGTAATGACCAGTCACCTTATCGCCCCCCACGGCGGAGACCTTGTCCAGCTGCAAGTGCCGGCGGTGCGCGCCGCAGAGTTAAGAGCACACTCGAAAGATTGGCCTTCATGGGATCTGACTGCGCGGCAGCTTTGCGATCTGGAACTGCTAATGAGCGGTGGTTTCTCCCCGCTGCGCGGGTTCATGAACCGCGCCGATTACGAGGGCGTCTGCCATAACATGCGGCTGGCCAACGGCACCTTGTGGCCCATGCCGATCACGCTCGACGTCAGCGAAGAATTCGCCAAAAGACTCACGCCGGGCAGTAGCAAGATCGCACTGCGCGATCCCGAAGGCGTGATGCTCGCCGTGCTCCACGTTGAGGATGTCTGGCAACCCGACCGCAAGGCCGAAGCCCAGTCCGTTTTTGGTTCCACCAGCGCCGCGCACCCAGGCGCCGACTATGCCATCAACAAATCAAATCCCTGGTACGTGGGCGGAAAGATTGAAGAGCTACAGCCGCACGCGCACTATGATTTCCGCTCGCTGCGCCTGACACCGGCCGACCTGCGCGCCGAATTCGGCCGCCTAGGCTGGACCACCGTTGTCGCCTTCCAGACGCGCAATCCCATGCATCGGGCGCACGTCGAACTGACCATGCGCGCCGCCAAGCAGGTCGAGGCAAATCTGCTGATCCATCCTTCGGTCGGTATGACGAAGCCGGGCGACGTCGATTACTTCGTCCGCACCCGCTGCTATCAGTTGCTGCTTTCGAAGTATCCGCACGGCACGGTCGCGCTCGCCATGCTGCCGCTCGCCATGCGCATGGGCGGACCGCGCGAAGCGGTGTGGCACGGCCTGATACGTAAGAATCATGGCTGCACCCATTTCATCGTCGGCCGCGATCATGCCGGCCCGGGAAAAGATACCGACGGCAAGAACTTCTACGGTCCTTACGACGCCCAGGAGCTGTTCAAGAAACATGAGGAGGAAATGGGCGTAACCATGGTTCCCTTTCAGATGATGGTGTATCTGCAGAACGAGGACCGTTACGTTCCGGCCGACGAAGTGCCTCCGGGCGCCAAGGTGCTCGACATCTCCGGCACGGAACTGCGCCAACGCCTCAACGAAGGCCGCGACATTCCAGCGTGGTTCACCTATCCGGAGGTCGTGAAGGAATTGCGCCGCAGCTATCCGCCACGTCACAAGCAGGGTGTCACCATTTTTTTCACCGGGCTTTCGGGATCAGGCAAGTCGACCATCGCCAATGCGCTGATCACCAAGTTTCTGGAGATGGGGGGGCGTCCGGTCACGCTGCTCGATGGCGATCTGGTGCGCAAGAACCTGTCGAGCGAACTGGGTTTCTCCAAGGAGCACCGCGACATTAACATTCGCCGCATCGGCTATGTGGCTTCGGAGATCACCAAGAACGGCGGTATCGCGGTGTGCGCCCCCATCGCGCCCTATGCGGCGACGCGCAAAGCGGTTCGGCAAATGATTGAACCGTTCGGCGGGTTTATTCTGGTGCACGCAGCCACTTCGATCGAAGTCTGCGAACAGCGCGACCGCAAAGGCTTGTACGCCAAGGCGCGCGCCGGAATCGTCAAGGAATTCACCGGCATCTCGGATCCGTACGAGGCACCCACCGATGCCGAGGTCGTGATTGACACCGCCAAGCTAAGCCCCGAGGAAGCGGCGCAGACTATTATTCTGCACCTCGAGCGCGAAGGCTTTGTCGGTGCCAACGGCTACAGTTAATAATGTCAATAAAGTCGATTAGTAAGGTGCACTTTATGGCATAATATGCCTCGGGGCCAGGGTTGCCTGCTTTCCAGTTCTCAGTGATTGACCAGGAGACTGGGAACCGGGAACTCAGAACGGATCGCGAGGTTGGGGATTCGAAAGACGGCATGGACTCCTTGCTGCTAAAGGTACTGATCGGCTTCGTCGTTGGAACGCTGATCGGGTTGACGGGTCTGGGCGGCGGCGTATTGCTGCTGCCCATGCTCATCTTCGGCCTGCACGTTCCCGCCATTGTTGCCGTCGGCAGCGACGCGTTGTTCAACTTTTTCACCAAGATTCCCGCCAGCATCATGCACCTGATCAAAGGCACGGTGCGGAGAAAAGTCGTGCTGGCGATGGCCGTCGGCAGCGTGCCTGGCTCTTATCTCGGCGTGACTTTTCTTGTGCACCTGCGCCACGTCTATGGCAATGGCGTCAACGACTTCATCAAGTCCGCCGTGGGACTGCTGCTGGTCCTGATTCCCACGCTGCTTCTGTTTCAGGGACGGATTGAAGAACATCTCGCCAGGCGTGAGCCCACCATGAAATCGTTTGCCGGCATGAGTCTGATCGGATTAGGCGGCGGATTTCTGGTCGGCATCACTTCGGTCGGGTCGGGCAGCATCATCATGATGTTGCTTCTCTTGTTTTATTCGTTCGCGCCCAAAATCATGGTCGGCACCGACATTGCCCATGCCGTGATTCTGACCGGCGTCACCAGCCTGCTGCACTGGCGAGCGGGCAACGTCGACCCTCAGTTGGTCGTTTCCCTGCTGATCGGCTCGATCCCCGGCGGGATCCTGGGCTCGCATCTGAGCACGCGCGTTCCCGTGCTTTGGCTGCGCCGAATCCTGTGCACGGTTTTGCTGATGACGGGAGCAAGAATGCTGTGGGCGTAGGTCTGGTGTAGAGACGGGGCTTGCCCCGTCTCTACAGGAAGGCAAATAACGACCACAGGAGCTCTAATGTCTTCTTCTTCCAATTCGCAAGAACTGCTCGAACGCATTCACGCCGCCTTGGAAGCGGCTCGGACCGTGCTCAACCGTTTCACTCCCGGCGCCATTGAAGCTGAATTCAAGGTTGGACACGATCCCGTCACTGCGGCCGACCGCGCCGTCGACGACATTCTGCGCAAGACCCTTCTTCGTGGCGACGAAGGTTGGCTCTCGGAAGAGACTGTGGACGACTTTACTCGCCTGGACAAAACGCGCGTCTGGGTTGTCGATCCACTCGACGGCACACGCGAGTTTGTGCAAGGCATCCCCGAGTTTTGCGTTTCGATCGCCATGGTGGAGAATGGAATTCCGGTCGCTGGTGGAATTTGCAATCCGGCAACCGACGAACTCATCCTCGGATCGCGCAACACCGGCGTAACTTACAACGGCAAGCCCGCACAACCGAGCCAGCGCAGGGACCTGCACGGCGCGCTCGTGCTCGCCAGTCGGAGCGAAGTGAAGCGCGGCGAGTGGAAGCAGTTCGAGTCCGCGGAGTTCAACATTCGTCCCATGGGATCGGTCGCCTACAAACTCGGGCTGGTCGCCGCCGGGCGCGCCGATCTAACCTTCACGCTGGTTCCGAAAAATGAGTGGGACGTTGCCGCCGGGGCGGCGCTGGTCGAAAGCTCCGGAGGCTGGGTGCTGAAGCTCGACCATTCTCCGTTGCGCGGCAATCAGAAAAATCCGCTGATCTCCGGCTTGCTGGCGGGGGGGCCGTTTCTACGGGATCCCTTGCTCGCCCTGCTCGAACGACACTCGCAGACGGTGGGCAGCGACAAGCAACCCTAAGAGTCGAAACGGAGGTCGGGTCCGTAGCGGTGCAGAAGCAACACCTTACACATATTGTCATCCCGAGCGAAGCGAGGGATCTGCAGTCCGCCGCAAATCCAGATCACTCAGTTCGCTCGTGGTGACAAAATCTACGGAAGCATCATGGCTGCGTCGCGCATTGTATTCCTGATGTACCACGAACTGGAACTCGCTGGCCGTAAGCTCTGCCAGTCCGAGCCGGGCTATGTGCGCTACATTCTGCCGCTCGAGACTTTCCGCAGCCAGATGGCGTGGATGAAAAAATCCGGCTGGCGCGGTCTGAACGTCGCCGAAGCGCTGAGTTATCCTGCCGAGCCGAGCGTTTGTATCACCTTTGACGATGGCTGCGAGACAGACCTGGTCGCCGCTGCGCCGGTGCTCCGCGAGTTCGGCTTCAACGCAACCTTCTACCTCACCGCCGGATTCCTGGGCACGCCCGGTTACCTCAATGGCCCCCAGGTGCGCGATCTGGATGTGCAGGGTTTCCAGATCGGCTGTCATTCGATGACGCACCCTTATCTCTCTGATCTCCCGGAGCCGGAACTGATGCGCGAAGTGGTGGATGCCAAGCTGCAGATCGAACAAATCGTCGGGCATGCAATCGCCCACTTCTCCTGTCCCGGTGGACGCTACGACCAGCGCACGCTCCGGATGGCGCGCCACGCGGGGTTTGCAACCGTTGCCAACAGTGAGTTTTATGCGAACTCTTCCAGCACCAGCCCCTACGAACTCGGGCGCGTAGCCATGGTGCGCGACCTCACCCTCGAGCAATTCGGCGACACCTGCCGCGGCCGCGGGTTGTGGAAGAAACGGCTTCAGCATCAGGCCCGCCGCAGTGCACAGCGCGTGCTTGGAAACCGCACCTACGATCAGCTGCGCGCGGTCTTGCTGGGGGAGCCCCGCCGGTAGCCATTTCGCTGGTTATTTTGGTTTTCCCTGCTTTCAGCCCCATTTTCACACGGCTCGCGTTAATTGCCGCATCGCTCTCCGCCGAGACCACCCCCCACCTGTTTTCATTTACTTCGCGCCAGGAAAACCAGTGGACAGTGGCCGAATGCGAATCCGGACATGCCACGCGCGCATGTACTAATGCGTTTTCCGATGAACCTCTGGCATCTGGGCACCCTGACCCCATGCCGATAAATTTGGCCTGAGGACAATCGACTGGTCCCCCAATTCAGTAGGGTCGAGGGTCGTAATGTTTGAAACAGGAGTCACTTTTCTAAACGGTGATCGCTCTTATTCCAGATTTTCCCGAGCCTTCGCACGGCGCCTGAGCTTCTTGACACTCTTGCTGACGGTCGCGCTGACGACCGCCTCCTTTGCCCAATACCAATACGATGGTCCCGCGGAACTGCCCAGAGTGACCGTTCCCAGTGCGATGGCCGACACGCCCGCGCCGGGATCCATCATCACCGTCAACGCGGGCGGTGATCTGCAAACTGCCTTGAACGATGCTCAGTGCGGCGACACAATCCAGCTTCAAGCAGGCGCAACTTTTACCGGCAAATTCATTGTGCCGGCCAAGAATTGCGACAACAACCATTGGATCTGGATCCGCACCAGTTCGCCGGATAGCGATCTGCCGGCCGAAGGGCAGCGCGCCACACCTTGTTATGCCGGGGTCGCTTCCCTGGTGGGGCGCCCGCAGTATAGCTGTCCCAATCCAACTAACGTGATGGCGAAAGTACAGAATCAAAACGTAGGCAACGGTCCGTTCCAACTAGCTGCGGGCGCCAACTTTTACCGCTTCATCGGTTTGGAAGTGACTCGTGTCGCCGGAACCAAAGGGGACGGGCGGCTGATTACGGGCCAAGCAACCTACGATCACGTGGTGGTGGATCGCTCCTGGCTGCATGGAAACCGGCAGGATGAGACCAACGACGGGGTGAACCTGGATGGCGCGACCAACGTAGCGGTCGTCGATTCCTATTTCAGCGATTTCCATTGCATCTCAGTAAGCGGAGCGTGTACCGACGCTCATGCCGTCGCTGGAGGCGTCAGCAACACCCAGGATGGCCCCTTCAAGATTCAGGACAACTTCCTGGAAGCCTCGGGTGAGGCTATCTTGTTCGGCGGCGGAGCGGCTACTTTGACGCCGACCGACATCGAAATCCTAGGCAATCACTTCTGGAAGCCTTGGCAATGGATGCCCGGCAACCAGAACTTCGTCGGCGGAGCGAACGGCCATCCCTTCATCGTCAAGAATCACCTGGAACTGAAGAACGCGGTTCGCGTGCTGGTCGATTCGAATCTCATGGAAAACAACTGGGGAGGCTTCAGCCAGGACGGCTCCGCCATTCTGCTCACTCCCAAGAACCAACACACCCCGCAAGGCACTGACGTCTGTCCGCTGTGCCAGGTGACCGACGTCACGATCCGCTATGTACACATCTCGCATGCCGGGGACGGAATGCAGATGGCAACCGCTCTCTCCGGGAACGGCAAGGATGGAGCCCCAGCGCTGGCGGGCACTCGCTGGAGCATTCATGACCTGGTTCTCGACGACCTCAGCAAGAGGTACGTGGGCGGCGGTAACGTGTTCATGATCATGAACACATGGCCCAAGAACCCGGTCAACACCATCACCATCAATCACGTTACAGGTTTCCCCGATCCCGCCAGCCACCTGATGGAACTGGGGGACCTGTACGCATCCGCTCCCATGTACGGATTGGTCTTCACCAACAACCTGTTGCTCACCGGTCAATACCCGGTGTGGAACACAGGGGGTAAGAGCAACTGTGCCTTCAAAGACGTGCCGATCACCAGCATCACTAACTGCTTCACTACTTATAGATTCGCCAATAACGGGCTGATTGCGACACCACCGGCGTTTCCTCCATCCACTTGGCCAACGAACAACATGTTCCCGCAAACGGTTGATGATGTCGAGTTCACCGACTACAACAACGGCGATGGCGGAAACTACGAACTACTGCCGAGCAGCCCTTACAAGGGCAAGGGCACGGACGGTAAGGATCTCGGGGCCGATATTGTTGGGCTCAACGAGGCACTGGCCAACGTCGAATAACCTTTCAGCTCGACGGATTGTCAGTTCCACAATCGGGGTCCGCGGCTCGCCGCGGACCTTCCCTTTTGCTCGGTGATCGGCATCCACACGGAAAGTCGAACGATTCGCCCCGTGCTATCATCCACTCATCCCAGTACGCTGTGGACTGAATGGCCTCTCCGCGGTGATACGAGGTGCATGCGCGGGGCGTGCGATAGGAGATACTGCAAACAACATGGCTCCGCTTCCTTTGCGACGCTCTCACTCAGTTCTCGCGGTGAAAAGCTTCCTGCCCAGCTTTCATTATTTCTCTCTGCTCTCTGCATTTGTGTTGGGATCCATGCTTTCCGCATTGGCGGCTGCACCTCCCACAGGTGAAAACGCGTATTGCGGTAAGGGAAATGTCGCCCAGTTCGGCGCCAAGGACGGCGTCGCCGAACTTCCCAAAGCCTGTTACTACACTGCGCTCGACGGAACGCCGTCGCCGGGAAAACAGATTCGCGTGGGCGCCAGGGCGGATCTGACCGCTGCCATCGAGGCCGCCAAGTGCGGAGACACGTTGCTTCTCCCCGCGGGAGCTTCTTTCGAGGTCAAGGAGCTGCCTGCGAAAAAATGCGACGACCAGCACTACATCACGGTGCGAACCGACACGCCCGACTCCAAGCTTCCCCCCGAAGGCACACGTATCTCTCCCGCCTGGGCGGGAGTCGCGAGCCTGCCTGGGCGTCCGCCCTTTGCTCAACCCCCCGGTGGACCGGCCAAGCTGCTCGCGACCCTGGTCGCGCGGCGTCCGGCGGGCACGCCCGTCGGAGATCACATCCGTTTCATTGGCATCGAGTGGACTACATCCGCCGACGCCGACATCGGCCGCATGGTGACCACCGAACACGGAGACCATGTCATCTTCGATCGCAACTGGTTCCACCCCGCCGAAGGCAAGGAAGTCGGCCACGGTATTGGAATGATCGAAGGGTCGCATATGGTGGCCGTCATCAACTCCTACATCAACGGGCTGAACTGCATCGCGCGCACCGGAAAATGCACGGATGCGACCGGCATCGGCGGTGGCAAGGGCGACGAACAAATCTCCACGCTCAAGATTTACAACAACTTCATCGAGTCCTCCGGAGAGAACATTCTGTTCGGCGGCGCTGCCGCGACTCAGGTTCCAACCGACATCGAGATCCGCCGCAATCATCTGTTCCGCCCCATGCTCTGGAAAGACGGCCAACCTGGCTACACCACGACCGCTTCGGGACAGGCCTTCATCGTCAAGAACAACTTTGAACTCAAGAGCGCAATGCGGGTTTTGTTCGAGGCCAATCTGCTCGAGAATACTTGGGGTGGTTTCAGCCAGACCGGATTCTCCATCGTGCTCACTCCCAGAAACCAGGCTGGCACATGCCCGGTGTGCCGCCTTAACGACGTCACCATCCGTTTTAACCGGATTCGCAATGTTGCCGGCGTCTTGCAGATTGCTAACGCGGGCGCGAAGACAGCGGACGCGAAAGGTGGAGAAATGGGCGCCTTTGCCGCCGACGGCGGACGCTACAGCATTCACGACATCTTCGCCGACGACCTGCACGACAAGGATTACAAGGGTGGCGGCACTTTCCTGATTCTGGTCTCCTGGCAGCCCCCGGTGCATGACATCGAGATTGATCACGTAACCGCGTTTGTCACCGGCAGGCTGCTCTCAGTCCTTAATCCGGGAGCGAAGCTGGCGAACTTCACGTTGACCAACAGCGTGTTTTCCGTCGGAGATCGGCGGCCGATAGGCTCGGCTGGCGGAGGCCCTGAGAGTTGCGCAGGCAAGAACCAGGCGCTCGGCGGCGAAGCGGTTGTGGAAGCGTGCTTTGACCCTTATAGGTTCGATAAAAACTTAATCGTCGGCGGGCTCGGATCGTTTCCCAAAGGAAACTTCATCGTCGGATCGCCAGAAGCCGCCGGCATCCGCGACCTCAAAGACACTATCAGCAAAGATCCAAAGCTCTGCCATGCCAAAGGACCGGGCTGTTCGAAGGTCTCTCCCGGAGCGGGCGCTGGTTCTGACGGCCGCGACCTGGGCGCCGACATCGACGCCATCGAAGCGGCGATTGCCGGAGTGGAATAGATCTCGCGCCCGATCACACTCCAAATTGACGAAGATGATGGTCCAGATGTTTGTACATCCCCGTGCTCCACTCTTGCGGCGTCAGCGCGCCAAAGAAGGGATGTGGGTGTTTTGTGCAATGCGCTTCCCCGCCCTGGTGAAATTGCCGGACGCGAGTCTTGAGCTGCTCATGTTCCTGGCGGAAATCTCGCGCATCGGAAATCACCAGCTTCTTGTCGGTGGGGCCGTTTTTGGAAAACGGCTTATCGTTGCTATAGATGGGTCGGGCGAATGGTCCGATCAGTCGTCCGATCAAGACCCGCGGCCGTACCAGCCGACCAGAAGCGAGATCAAGCGTTGCGGAGCAATGCGCCATCATCTGAGCGACGTCCATTTTGCCCCACTGCCGCTGGGCTGACGGCTGAAGCTTGTCGATACGCGAGATCACCTCGTCGACCGCATCTGGCTGGAATAGATTTTTCATATCGCTCCGGGCCTGCGACTGAATCGTCGAGACAGAATCGCCGAGAATGATAGCATCCAACTCGGCTGTGGGCATTCTGGGGGTACAATAGAAGCCGCTTTCGAATCTGAAAGGGGGATTCCGAACTGACATGTTCCGGCAGCTGAGCATCGCGCTGCTTGTAGCTACAGCATCAGTGCCGCTCTCCACCGCGCAGATGCATGGCGGCTTTGCACGCGGCGTCACGCACGGCATTGCCCTGCATCACGGAACGCGTCGATTCGCCCAAGGAATTTTCTTGGGCTCACCCTATTTCTATTCGGACTACGATTTCAGTGAGCCGTACCTAGTTCAGAGCGATGTTCAGAGCGATGTTCCAAGCGATGTCGAGAGCCCTGTTGAGAACTCTAAGGAGAACGCCCCGGCCAAGTTTGTGGTCGTACGGCCCACCTTGGCTGACAATTCTTCGCGAGCCACCAGGCCGGGACCTTTGGTGATCGAGTGGCAGGGCGATCGTTATGTGCGATTCGGAGGTGCTCAAGAAACAGGGGGCCGTGGAACCTCCGCGCATCACGATTTTGCGGCGCCAGCACTAACGAAACCGCCGGCCACGCAGAAGGAGCGTACAGATGCGCTAGCCGGAGAACTCCCGCCCGTGGTGCTGGTCTATCGTGACGGCCATCGCGAGGAAGTCGCCGACTATGCCATCGCGGACGGTGTGATCTACGTCCGCGGCAACTACTGGCAAAACGGCTATTGGACGAAGCACATTCCGCTCGCCGCACTTGATCCGCCTGCCACCATGCAAGCCAACCAGCAGCGTGGCGCAAAATTCTTGCTGCCATCTGCGCCTAATGTGGTGATCGCCAGTTTCTAGCCGGGTGCCCACCGCTTTCTCCATAAGTGTATTTCGAAAAACCTGCCCCAATTTACTGGGGTGCACCGCTCCGTGTGCCTTTTGCAAGGGTGCTGACACCGGCTCACACCGCTGCTCGTCTCACCCACATTCTCGTCGTCGTTAGGCCCTAATCAGGTTCTTCAAAGCCGGATGGTTATGGATGATCAACATCGAGCCCTTCAGTTCCGCAAGATCGTTTCTCCTGAACTCTGAGAGCAAGCGGGTGATGGTTTCGCGGCTCGTTCCGACGAGTTGCGAGATTTCTTCGTGGGTCATCGCCAACCGGACACGCACCGATCCAGTGACCTTCCCATCGGAAGCGGTTTCGAGCAGGAATCGAGCGAACCTTTCCGAAACCGAGTGTGACAACCCGGATCACGCCTGCGGGCATTAGATGCCCTGCTGGGCAGCAGCCGTAAAACCTCGTCACCACAAAGGGCGCGACAAGTGGGACACCAGACACACGGTATTATGTTGATTCTAAGTGGCTTGTTCCGCTCTTACCACTGCTCTTGACAAGTACACGCTCACATTCTTATAATTAGCACTCGTGAGCTTCAAGTGCTAACAGTCCTGGATTCTTGGGTAAATCCGGAAATTCGATTCAACCTATTCAAAAAACAACTCTTGAAAGGAGTACGCAACTATGGCAACTAAATTCACCCCGCTGCATGACCGCATCCTGGTCCGTCGGGTAGAAGAAGCCGACACAACCCGCGGCGGGATCATCATCCCCGACACCGCGAAAGACAAGCCGCAGGAGGGCGAAGTCATCTCCGCCGGCAAAGGCAAGATCAGCGAAGAAGGCAAGGTTCGGCCGCTCGATGTGAAAGAAGGCGACCGCATTCTGTTTGGCAAGTATTCCGGCACCGAGATCAAAATTGATGGTGAGGACTTCATCATCATGCGCGAGGAAGAAGTGCTCGGCGTGCTTTCGGGAGCGGCCAAGAAGGAAACGGCCGGTTCACGGCGCTAACTGTATGGTGACGGGGCTTTGCCCCGTCCTGAGACGGAAAATTTCGCAGGCATCGCCTGCACCAAAATTTCATTTAGGAGCTGAAAAGTATGGCAAAGCAAATTGTTCACGGAGAAGAGTCGCGACAGGCAATTCTCCGCGGCGTCAACATACTGGCTGACGCTGTGAAGGTTACTCTTGGCCCCAAGGGCCGCAACGTGGTTATTGAAAAGAAATTCGGTGCGCCGACCATCACCAAAGACGGCGTAACCGTAGCCAAAGAAATCGAATTGAAAGACGTGCTCGAGAACATGGGCGCGCAGATGGTCCGCGAAGTCGCTTCGAAGACTTCGGACGTGGCCGGCGATGGCACCACCACCGCGACCGTTCTAGCCCAGGCAATTTATCGCGAAGGCGTGAAGACCGTTGCCGCTGGCGCCAATCCGATGGCGATGAAGCGCGGCATCGAGAAGTCGGTCCTGCTCATCACCGGCAAACTCGACAAGGACGGCAACCACGAAAAAGGCGAACTCGACAAGTTCTCCAGGACCGTCACCGGCGAAATGATTGCGCAGGTAGGCACGATCTCGGCGAACAACGACGAGACCATCGGGAAGATCATTGCCGAAGCGATGAAGAAGGTCGGCAAGGATGGCGTCATCACGGTGGAAGAGTCGAAGACGCTGGAGACGCAGCTGGACGTGGTCGAAGGCATGCAGTTCGATCGCGGCTATCTGTCTCCTTACTTTGTTACCGACCCGGAGCGCATGGAGTCGGTGCAGGAGAACGCTTATATCCTGATCCACGAAAAGAAAATCAGCTCGATGAAAGACCTGCTGCCCCTGCTGGAGCAGATCGCCAAGGGCGGCAAGCCGTTGTTGATCATCGCTGAGGACGTGGAAGGCGAAGCGCTTGCGACTCTGGTCGTGAACAAACTTCGTGGCACGCTGCAAGTCTCGGCCGTCAAGGCTCCCGGCTTCGGCGATCGCCGCAAAGCTATGCTGCAGGACATCGCGATTCTGACCGGCGGCAAGGCCATCACGGAAGATCTGGGCATCAAGCTGGAGAACGTGCAGCTGGCTGATCTCGGACAGGCCAAGAAAATCACCATCGACAAGGACAACACCACCATCGTCGAAGGCAAAGGCAAGCCGGGTGATGTACAAGGCCGCGTGAAAGAAATTCGCAGCCAGATCGACAAAACCACCAGCGACTACGACCGCGAGAAATTGCAGGAGCGGTTGGCCAAGCTGGTCGGCGGCGTGGCGGTGATCAAAGTTGGCGCCGCTACCGAAACCGAAATGAAAGAGAAGAAAGCGCGCGTGGAAGACGCCATGCACGCTACCCGTGCGGCGGTCGAGGAAGGAATTGTCCCCGGCGGCGGCGTGGCCCTGGCGCGTTGCGTTGCAGCTCTCGACAGGCTGAAGCTGGAAGGTGACGAGCAGATCGGTGTCAACATCGTGAAGCGCGCACTTGTGGAGCCGTTGCGCCAGATCGCCGAAAATGCCGGCGAAGAAGGCGCTATCGTCCTGGGCAAGGTCACCGATTCCAAGGACAACAACTATGGCTTCAACGCTCTAACCAGCGAGTATGAGGATCTGGTGAAGGCGGGCGTGCTCGATCCGACGAAGGTGGTGCGCACGGCACTGACCAACGCAGGCTCGATCGCAGCGCTGATGCTGACGACCGAAGCGCTGGTAGCGGAGATCCCGGAAAAGAAGGAAGCTCCAATGCCCGGCGGCCACGGCGGCGGCATGGGCGACATGTACTAGGACTCGCCGTCCAGGCAGACGCGCCTTCGGCGCAAAACCAACGCCCCGCTCACAAGAGCGGGGCTTTTTTGTGTCTTATCTCTGGTGGTCTACCTGGTGGACAACAAAAGTGAGAACATGTTCTACTTCTTTGGTTTGTAAATGTAAGTCACAAACACATACCCCCACGGTACAGCAACGATGGGTAATATCACCCACAAGAACGCCGAGGTGATACCTTCCGCCGGTGAACCCGCCAACGTACCCTTTGACCAGAGTGGATACGCCACAAGAATAAGCCACAGGACTTTGTAGAATATCTCCAGCAACAGGATCGGTAGCATTTTCAAAGGACGGATAATCCCTAAGCCCGCCAAAGTCGCGAAGGCTGTCCAGACGCACCACGCCACGGCATTTACTGGCTCCCATACTCCTTTGTGGGTAAGGATGTGCGTCCAAGTGTCCCTGCCCAGCACGAAGAACATTAAGATAAAGACCAGTCGCAAGAGGTAAATATTGATTCTACGGACACCTTCGTATTGGTCGTCCCGTTGAAAAATGGCTTTGAGGCTGAAGGTCATGGAAATATCCTTTAATTCATAGTTGCCCGCGAATGCTCTAACAGCTTGCGGAAAAAAGCAAATCTTCTCCACGAATGGGAAGGGCGGGTGGCCCGGCCATCACGATCTCATCGGGCGTCGAGGGTGCCCCGTCCAAGCTCCGCTTGGGCGGGCCTTCTTCCCCGGCGACTGGAAGATTGCGGTGCCCCACCCTAACGTCGCAAAAAACGCGACGTTAGGATGGGGCACCCCTATGGAGTTTCACGACTGCCGCGGTGCTCTGTTGTTCTCTTCGTGCGCCTTTTGGGCAATAGTAATCGTGTAACCGTCAACATCTTCGAAGGCGAATTCCTTCATGCCGTAGAACTGGTCGGTCACCGGCATGGAGATTTTCGCTCCCGCTTTTTGGACTCGATCGAGGACCGCCTGAAGGCTGTCGATTTCCATGTAGAGAGTCAGGCTTGCGCCGATGGTGGCAGCTAGCCTCGGATACTCGGCTGCTACAGTCTTCTGGTCGTTGAAGAAGATTTCGACCGATCCATTCGAAACCGACGCGAAGACGTAGGGCGACTGGTCGGGAACGGTGATCGCTTTTTCCAGACCGAGGATTTCGCGATAGAACTTCAGGCTGGCTTCGACGTTGCGGACTACTAGATTGGGCGTGAGTTTCTTGATCTGCATAGGTTCTCCTCTTTTCGTAAATAGGGTTCGTGAATCGATTCCGGACGGTGTGTGTCGTGAAGGACGATGGCACACACTTCCGGTGTGCTCGCATCGCCTCCATCCACGACCCTTGCGAGGAAGGACGTAGGTAGGGACCCTCATTGTCGGCCAACATGGTCGGTGGCGCCGAGACTAATGGGCGCGCGGGCCCCGCGAGGTACGAGAAAAATAATAGCACGGAGTGTCAAGGGGCTGCGGCCAGCTGGGCAGCGGTACAATAACGCCTCTTAGCACGCGTGCGGGGAGGCGTGATGGCAAGTAGGGGGATTTTTTCTGGAGTTAATCGCGTTTCTCTTCTGGACTCGGTTCGAACCGCTTTTGTGGCGGTGGCTGCCATGCTGCTCGCTCGGCTGCTGAAGCTGCCGGAATATTATTGGGCTCCGATCTCGGCGATCGTCGTCATTCAATCCACGATTCCCCCGCTGACGCTAGGGTGGCAGCGATTTGTAGGGACGGCGCTGGGAGCGGTGCTGGGCGCGGCGGTGGCTACGTTCTTCAGCCCGAGTGCTCTGGTTTACGGCGTGGGGATTCTTTTGTGCGGGGTGCTGGCGAGGTTATTGCACGTTGGCACCGCTTATCGGTTTGCCGGAATTACTCTGAGTATCGTTTTACTGATTCCGCATACGCGTCCTCCCTGGATCGTTGGGTGGCACCGGTTTCTGGAAGTGTCGCTGGGAATTGCGGTCGCGCTGGTGATGACGACGGTTTGGCCGATGGCCAAGAAAACAGCAGCCTCGTCACATTAGTCCGTGATAGATATTCAGCCATTGTTCGCGGACAGCTTCCCAGGTGTAGTTTTGCGACTCCTCGTGGGCGTTCTGCGCCAAGCGAAGGGCGAGCGCGGGGTCGCGCAACAGGCGGGTGACGTTTGCGGCCAGGGCTTTCTCGTCGCCCACCGGCGAGAGCAATCCGGTGTGCTCGTGTTTGACTAGATAGGGCATGCACTCCGGCGAGGTGGTGACAACGGGAGTGCCTGCCGCAAAGGCCTCGATGACCGACAGCGGCATGTTGTCGAGCCACGAGGCGTTAATGAAGATGTCAGCCTGCTCGTAATACTTGCCGATTTCCTGACGCGATGCGACACCGGTGAAATTGACGCCAGTGAGATTCAAGTCCGCAACCAGCTTGCGCACATCGCCTTCAAGCGGGCCGCCGCCGACCAGATCGAGCTGCGCTTCGGGATATTTGCTTTTCACTTCTGCGAATGCCCGGACGACCACATCCACGCTGTAGTAGGCAGAGAAGCCGCGGGTGCAGACGAGGTGTGGGCGCAGCGAAGTGCGCTCGCGATAGCGGAATTGCGCGAGATCGACGATGTTGGGCACGGTGGATGCGCGCAATCCGAATTCGCGGAAGACATCGACGAGGTAGCCGGAGGGAACGACAATTTTATCGACGCGAGAGAGAACGAACTCGGCAGAGCGGAAGCGTTGCAGGTGGTCGCGAGCTTCGCCGCTGTGGTAGTTGATCAAGGTCCTGGCGCCGCGTGTCTTCATTCTTGCGAAGAACCACGCGGGGGCGGGAGCGAGCAGGAAAGACCAGTAGGACGCGGAAAAGACGTGAGCAATGTCCACGTCTTTTAAGCCGCGCCAGAGATGCCAAAAGTAGATGGGCTCACGCAGAATTGTGCGCAGGCCGGGAATGCCTTCTGCCCAGCCGAGAGCGCGGGGCAGCGGCGGATCGACGGCAAGGAAGCTGATGGCGATGTCGGGATCGTTCTGCCAGTGTTGCAGAAGCGAGTCGGCCTGGGCGGATTGTCCGCCGACGTAGCGCAGGCTGGGCGCGACGATGCAGACTCGCAGGCGCTTGGAGAAGCTTTCCTTAGCGGGCTCACTCATGCGGCGGAGTTCCTTCCGCGTTTTTTCTGGAGAAGCGTGACATAAAGTTCCACGTAGCGCTGGCGCACTCGATCGAGGCTGAAGTTCTGCTGTGCGAACTGCCGGGCGTTGCTTCCCAGTTGCTGGCGAAGCGCGGCGTCGACGAGAAGGTTCTGGACCGCGTCGGCAAAGGCGGTTTCGTTGCCGGCGGGAATCAAGGCTCCGTGCCGATGGCTGAGCAGTTCGGAATTGCCGCCGACGCTGTAGGCGACGACGGGCAAACCCGCGGCCATGGCTTCAAGAATGACGTTGGACAAGCTTTCGGAATCGGAAGTGAGGACCGCAGCATCCAGCGACGCTAGAACGGCAGGCATATCCTGGCGATCGCCGAGAAAGATCGCCGAGGCGCCGAGGCCTAGACTTGAAGCTTCCCTCTCCAGCTCCTGACGCAGCGGGCCGTCGCCCACGAGAAGAAATTCAGCATCCGGCAAGCGTGCATAGATCTGCGCGGCGACGCGCAAAAATCCGGAGTGATTTTTGTAGCGATGATTCATGCGCGCGACCATGCCGACACGGACGACACCAGGACTCTTGGGCAGAGCTGCAGGCGCCGCGGTGAAAGCCTCGGCTGGCAGCGCGTTTCCTATGATTGCGAGTTTATTGGGTGCGAGTCCGGCGGCGATGAGGCGATCGGCGGCGGCTTGCGAGTTGCAAACAACGGCGTCACACCAGCGAAAAGCGGCGGCCTGCGCGCGGAACTGCGCCGGGGTCATCAAGTCTCCCAGTTGGCGATGGCTGCCGATGACTACGGGCACGCGGGCAAACCGGGCGGCGGGAATCAGCGTGAGATTGGCGTAGAAATCGAAAGCGTGGGCAACTTGCACCCGTTGCTGGCGCAGATGGCGGCTGAGCTTGAGGCGAGTCCGCAGCGACTGCCATCCAAAGAGGCTGCCGCCGAGGGGAAATTCGGGAACGTCCGGGAAAGTGTCGGCGAGCGGGCCGCGCCGGCTAACGCAGCCGAGATGAGTTTGGAATTGCGCAGGCGCGAGATTCTGCGCGAGGACGGTGAACTGGCGCTCGGAGCCTCCTGTTTCAAAAGTATTGATCATGAGAAACAGGCGGATCGCCGAATGCGGATGAGGATGGGAAGGGTCGGCGAGATCGGCAATGTCCGTGGGCGGAGTTCCGGTCAAGCTGGCAGGTTCGGTGGCGCGCACCCGATCATCCTCCGAGATCATCCTCCCACCGGAGCGGAGGCCAGCGCGGCGGCGGAATTGGGCGCCTGGCGGCGAGAGTCGGCGACCACGGGGAGCGAGAAGAGGCCGGCCGGCTTGATGTATTTTTCGAGGAAGTTGCGATGCCAGAGCTCGAACATCAGCAGACGCCAGATGCGTCCGGTCATGGTTTTGCCGCGGACAAGGTGGTCGTCCATTAACTTGCGAACCCCGTCGACGGCGAAGTAGCCGCGATCGAGGGTGCGGGGTTCGAGGAGGATCATCAGCATGTCTTTCAGTTCGTTGCGCATCCAGTGGACGAGGGGGAGCGAGAATCCCCGCTTCTGGCGATAGAGCACTTCGCGCGGCACGCCGACGCGCTCCGCCAGCTTTCGGAAAATGTACTTTTGCTGGTTGCCGCGCAGTTTCCACTGCGAAGGCAGGCTGGCGACCCACTCGACGAAGACATGATCGAGGATGGGGACGCGGACTTCGAGCGAATTCAACATGCTCATGCGGTCAACCTTGGTGAGGATGTCGCCGACCATATAGGTTTTGGTGTCGACGTAGAGGAGCTGGTCGACCGGATCGCTATTCTTAGCGGGCGCCTGCGCAAAGTAGCGACGCAAAACATTGCCGGGATCGTCGCTGCGGTTCAGAATCTGACGAAAATCGGGCGAGAGCAGCGGAGTATCGCGTTCGAAGGCGGGCAGGAAAGACAGATGGTCGATGTAGCGTTCCTGCCAGGGCAGCGAAACGTTGTAGCTGAATTTGCGGCCCTGCATGCTGTTGGGCAACCGCGGGAAGATCTGCTCGCGGAAGAAACTGCGGGCCCATTCGGGGATGTGTTCGAAGATGCGTCGGCCCTCGTGAATGCGGTAGCGATCGTATCCGGCAAACATCTCGTCGCCACCGTCGCCGGAAAGAGCTACGGTCACGTGCTGCCGAGCCATCTGCGAAACGTAGTAAGTGGGCAGCATGGATGAGTCGCCGAACGGCTCTTCGAGCGAACTGGTGAGGTGCTCGACGGTTTGAAGAACGTCAGGTTCAAGAATCATCTCGTGATGATCGGTGCCGAATTTTTTCGCTACAATACGCGCCCAGTGGGCTTCATTGAAGTCGTCCTTCTGGAAGCCGATGGAGAAAGTTTTGACCGGGCCGGAACTGGCGCGCGCCATCAACGCGACGACGGTTGAGGAATCCGTGCCGCCACTGAGAAAAGCACCGAGAGGCACGTCGGAAATCAAGCGCATCCTGGTCGCCTCAAACAGACGCTGCTCCAATTCTTCCAGACATTCTTGTTCGCTGTTCGGCGCGTGCGTGCTGTATTCGGGAAGATCCCAGTACTGACGGATGCGGATCTCGCCATCTTGAAATTCGAGCAGATGTCCGGGCGGGAGCTTGTGAATTCCGGTAAACACCGTGATGGGATCGGGGACGTATCCGTAATAAAGGTATTCGAGCAGGCCCTGCGAGTTGACTTCGGCGAGTTCAGGGGCGACGGCGAGGATCGACTTGATTTCGGAGGCGAAGTAGAGATTGCCGTTGTGGAACGCATAGTGCAGCGGCTTCTTGCCCAGGCGGTCGCGAGCGAGGGTCAATTTGCGCTTGGTCTTGTCGTAGATGGCAAGGGCGAACATGCCACGCAGTTTCTTGACGCAGTCGGCGCCCATTTCTTCGTAGAGATGAATGATGACTTCGGTGTCGGTGTGGGTGCGGAAGCGATGGCCGCGGCTCTCGAGCTCGGGACGGAGTTCGGGAAAATTGTAAATCTCGCCGTTGAAAACGATCCATGCGCTGCGGTCTTCGTTGAAGACGGGCTGATGGCCGCCGGAGAGATCGATGATGCTGAGGCGGCGCATGCCGAGACCTGCGTCGTCGGCAACGTAGAGTCCCTCATCGTCGGGGCCGCGGTACACGATCTGCTCGCACATGTGGTGCACGAGAGCCTCGGTAATGCTGCTCTCACGAGTTGTGCTCACCACACCGGCAATTCCACACATGGTCTTTCTTACCTTTAAGCCGTCAGGGGCTAAAGCCCCATCTTGGGCGGATATCTTGGCGGCACGGCTGAAGCCGTGCCCTACCCAATACCTACACGAACAGAACCCGGTTTTTCTGCCTGTAGCGGCACATCGGCAAGCCGCTTGAAACGATAATCGCGGTAGTCGCCAGGATTGCCCTCGCGGCCGTCGCAGGCAGCGAGCAGGATGTTAGCCATCTCGCGCGCGCTGACAAAGTGCAGCGTTTCTTTTCTATCGGCCGCGCCTCCGACCAGCGCTGAAAGAAAGTTGCAAAAGCTGTCGCCGATGACCGCGTCTTTCTGGGTTGGGTTCATACTATGGCAATGCAGTTTGATGAACAGCCAGTCGGGACGTCCGAGCACCCGGACTTGCGCCTGCTTCCAGAGCGAAAGCCGGTGCATGGTTGGAGGATTGGCTTCGGTGATGGCGCCATTTTCGAGGACGGGCCGCGCAGAACGCAAGGTGCGATGGAGGTCGATTACGAGCGGGCCTTGCACGATGAGGGGAAAAGTCCTGGGTGCGCGTCCTGCAGACAGATCGTGCCCCTCACGGTGCGGCGCTGCCTGATCGAGCGGAAGAGCGCATTCGTAAACGGAATTGATTTTTTCGATCTGCGCCCGATGCCAGAAGCCGCTCGGCATGGTCAAGTCGGCGTAGCAGCCGGTCTCGGCTAGGATCTGCATTTCCGAATCGACGCCGCAAAATTGTCCGGCGGCGGAGTTGGCAAGCGCGAAGTTTCCGTGCACAAAAGCGTAGCCGGGACGATTGGAACCTTCTTCTGTGGCGAGGCAACGATGGCGAAAGGCCAGCCGGTCGCGGAATTCAGTGAGCACGCGGCGCGTGTTTTCGGCGGTGTCGGGACCCGAAAATCCGTGATGCAAATGGATCTCGACTTCTCCCCAGCCGGCATGGCAATGATCGGCCAGCATCCTGAGCAGGCCCTCGTCGTATTGTTCGGCGGGATAGAAGTAAGTGTGGACAAGCGGGCGGCCATCGTGGTCGCGCCAGCCGTAGACCACTTTTGGATATTCGCGCGCCCACCATTCCAGGCGGCGCTCCTGCTCGGAACGCGGGACGCGCTTCTGGCCGTCTTGGGGATCGATGGCCGGCTCGAAATGATCGGCCAAGGCCAAGATCACGTGGACCGGACCGCGGGCAGGCGATTTCAGCGCGCGCCGGGTCGCGGACGGCAGGACCTTTCTGGCATAGGCGATTTGTTTTTCGAAACCCATGTGGAATCAGGACTTCGCTTCCTTTGGTTCCCGGCGTACGGGCGAGAACGCCCCTCGCTCTACCGGTTCCTCATCCTCTTGCTCTTGCCGGTTTGCGGCCCCGGACGGCGACGGAAATCTCGCCAATGCGCATGTCTTCCATGCCCATCGCTTCATACCATTTGAACACCTGCTCATAGGTGTGCTTGGACTGATACTTCGGAGAATACCAGTCGAAGGTATCGAGCATCCGGGCCTCCGGATTTTTCTGGCGGTTCACCGGAAACACGTGATGAACCATGCCCGCGACCGGAGGACCTATAAGAGGCACGCGCTGGAAACCCTGGTTCAAGTTATAGAAGAACGGGACCGCAAACTTCAGAATGCCGTGCAGCGTCTCGGGCTTCATCTTGTGGGTATAGCGGCGCCAGAAATCGCTGAAGCGGTACCACTTGTTGTATCCGCTGTAGAGCCAGACCACGAGGAGTCCACCGGGTTTCAGATATTTGTCGAGTGTCTTGACGGCGGCTTCGCAATCCGGCGTGTGGTGAAGCACTCCGATGCTATAGATAACGTCAAAGCTCTCAGGAGCGAAGGGCAGGGCGAAGACATCCGACTGGAAAGCAACGAAGTCGCGGTCGGCAAGGTTCTTGGCGGCAACTTCGGCGGCGGCGCTCAAGTCGACGCCGACCACGCGCGCGCCCCACCGGGTGGCGACTTCAGCAAAGCGTCCCATGCCGCAACCAACGTCGAGGACCAGTTTGCCTTTAAGAGCTTCGGGGTGGAGAGCGGTCTTCGCCCGGAAATGGCGCTCGGATTCGCGAAGCTCGTCTTTATCACTGTCGAGCTGCGTCTTCTGATAACGGTGCCACTGAAAACCGAAACTGGCGGCGTAGTGCTGAGCGTCAACAAAGCGCGCGATGCCCTGCACGTTGGGATAGCCGCGCTTGCAGGCCGGGCAGACGTAACCTCCGGCCTGATCGCTTTCAAGTTTCGAGCCGCAACTGAGGCAACTCAATATTGCCTGCAAGTCAGCGGACAGGGGAGACTGCACCGGTTGTGCTGCGGTCGGCATAAACCTCCAGGAAATGACGCGGCTTTTTCGGCGGCGGGGGCGCTGCGCTGCCACCCTCTTTCTGCTGTTCCTTCATCGTCTGTAACAAAGTGGCTGTAAACGCCGTGGCAAAATACGGGTAGAACTGGTAGGCTTCGGGCGCAAACAGCGCCCCCACGACGAAGCCGACCTGGGTACCGATCAAGGCTCCTGCAAACAGCCGAACGTCAGGAGGGAGGTCCTTCATTCTCTGGAGCGCACCTATATTCTGGAAGTCTCGCCGAAAGAACATCAAGTAAAGAATCAGTACCGGTATGCCGCCTTCGACTGCGATCTGGAGGTAGGTCATGTGCACTTCGTGCCAGATGAGCGAGTAGGTTTCGAAGTTGCGACAACCCAGGCCGAACAGTGGATAATGCTCAATGCCCTCGACGGCGCGCTCCATGAGGTACTTGCGGTCCTCGTAGGAACCATACGCGGACTGCTCGGTAGCGCTGTTACCGGACAACGCGCTAAAGCGGTCGTAAAGTCTCCCGCCAACCGTGGACACGATCACAACCCCAATAAGCGCGCTCGCCACGATCAGCCAATAGCGCTTCCCCTTGATGGCGATGAAATAGAGCGTGGCACTGTAGGAACAGCACAAATCGATGAAACCGGCTCGGGATGCGGTCAGGAAAATGACGGTCAACATCAGCAGCATTCCGACCACCCAAAACGCCTTCCACACGGCGTTTTTGGTCGACACGAAGAAAGCCAGCGCGTAAGGCAGCGACAGCACGACGGCGAACGCGAGATCGTTTGGATTCGAATAGAAGCCACCCAACACATTGTCGAGGCGCGGCACGTCGTGGCCCTTGATAATGACCGCAATACAAACCATGACCACGGAGAACGCCTGAATGAAGATGATTCGTTTCAGGCGCGTAAACGTGGTGATGATCAGGAAAATGAGCACCCAACAGACATAAATCTTCGAAAAGTCGGCCGTGCGTGTCAGCGCGCCGCCCTTCCATATCGGAGACAAAAAAGCTCCCACGTATAGAAGGATGATCATGTAGAGCAGCAGATTGACCATCTTCGGCAAATCTTTGAAAGTCCGCTTGGTCTTGCCCATTGCGCGGAACACGCCCCAGATAGCCATGAAGATGGGAACCTTGGCGAACGGGAGATATGGCGGGCAGTTGGGAATAAAATCCTGGAAGCGGGTGCAATAGACCACGAAAAAACAGGCCAGCCAGAAGAACGCGCTCTTGGTCGGGTCCGCCATCTTGATGGACATGCGCCTTATCGGGGCTTCCGTCGTTGCTACGTTGCCGTTATTGCCGATGGCCACAAATTCCCTTTTTTTCTTTACGCTTTCTTTTCCGCTAAGCGCGCCGGAATCGCACGTACCGCAAGAGATTTCTTTTCCCCTACCAACTGCAAGATTGCGCTGAAGCGCTCACCGATCGCCGGCCAGTCGTAGCGGGTGGCAGTCTCGGCGGCGGCCTTTTCGTACCGGCGGCGCAGTTCCGGATCGCGCAAAAGCATGATCACTGCCTGGGCGAACGAACCAGGATCGTCAGCCAGGATAATGTCGCGGCCGTGATGCACATCCAATCCTTCGGCGCCGACAGTGGTGGAGACGACCGCTTTGCCGGTCGCCATGGCCTCGTAGATTTTCAGACGCGTTCCACCGCCGATGCGCAAGGGCACGATGACCACGGCAGACTGCTGCAAATGTTCGACCACCGAGGGCACCCGGCCGGTAACTTCGATCGAGTGATCGTTTGAGCGATTATCCGAGGACGAGGCCCACTTCTGAACCCGGCGGTCGGGATTGCGGCCGACGATGCGCAGTCGCGCCTGCGGCACTTCGGCCTTGATCGAGGGCCAGACCTGACTGCAAAAATACTCGACGCCGTCGACATTCGGCTCCCAGTCCATGGCGCCCACGAAGGTGATGAGAGGCGCGGATGCATGGGGCGAATTCGAGGCTGCCGAACCGGACTCTGAAGGAGTGGACTTTAAAGGATCGGGGCGATATTGCGCCAGATCGACGCCCGTGGGGACGACCGACACGCGGTCTCCATCCACCCACTGCGTCATGATGCGGCGATCGTTATCGGAGACGGCAATCACGTGTTGGAACTTGCAGATTGTAGCGCGCTCGTAGTGGAGCATCTTTCGGAATTCCATGTCGTACATCATTTTTTTTGCCGGATTGCCGGCAGTGGCGGCGTGGCGGCGCCAGATTTCGCTTTCCACGTTGTGCTGGAAGAGCACGCTGGGGATAGTGAGTTTTCCGGGAAAGTTGACCGCGGCATCCAGGAAATCACAGACGGCAACATCGAAGCGCTGCTCGCGGAACCAGGCCTGTATCTGCTTCTGAACCTTAGGGTGAGCGAAGCGGCTGACCGCATAGGGCGGCTGAGTGCGGAGATGGGCCAGATAGTCGAGGCCGCGCGCCGCTCCCGAGAGTTCGCGCTTGCCGGTCGAGACGGCCACCGCGCCCGGCAACTGCCGCTGCAACTCGCGCTCGTAGTCGGGGTCGGGCGCTCCTCCATAGTAAGAGTAGAACGTAAGCTCATGCCGCGCGGACAGATATCGCAAAACGTGGTACGTGCGGATATTGCCGCCGTTCTGCACGGGGAGGAGCTTATCGGCTTTGACCCAAAGGATTCTCATGCGGGAACAGCGATCATTATTCGGCGAGCCCAGTTCAGCGAGCCCACACTGCCTTTCTGCCCGTAACAAAGTTGATGAAGGCAACCATGGCGGCGGAATTAAGGACGACGAAAGTGCGCGCCGGATCGGCAATGCGCGACAGCGGGCCAATCTTGACGCCTGCCAGCGCGGCCAGGCTGAGCGCGTAAAACGCCAACTGCGCCCCGAGCGCCGCGCGATAGAGCGGCTGCGGCAACATGGCGGAGGCGATCAGAAGCGCCAGCAAGGCAAAAGGCACAGCCAAGCGCGAGAGCTTGTGGCTTACGAACTCGAATCGAATCGCGTTTTCGGAACTCAACAACCAGGGCGCAAGTTGCACGAGCTGGTAGTTGCCACTGAGAGTGCGCACCTTGCGGGAAAATTCACGGCCTTCGCCCAAGTCGGGCGAGTCCCAGGCGCGGGCGCGGGAGTCGAACACAACACGAGATCCCTGGCGCACGATCTGCATGGGCAACAGGACATCATCGAGGATGGTGCCCTCGGGCAACGGAGACGCTTCAAGCAATCTGCGGCGGGCGCAGTAGAGGGCACCGGTGGCGCCGGCGACCGAACCGGAGGCCGATTCCAGTTCGCGAATCTTCTTTTCGATGCGCCAGTACAACCCCATTCCCTTTTCGGTCTCGCCGCTGGTGGGATCGCCGAGCATCAATTCGCCGCTGGCCGCGCCGACATCGGGATCGGCAAAATTCTCCATCAGCAAACGCAGGGCGGCGGATTCGATCTGCTGGCGGGCATCAGTAAACAGCAAAATTTCCCCGGTGGCCAACTGGATCGCATCATTGAGGCCAGCGGCCTTCCCCTGGGATACGGGTTTCATTAGAGTTCGCACGCGGGTTCGCGCGCCGCTCCGGTCTTCGCCTGGTACTCCGGTTGGCAGCCTGGAATCGCGGGCATAATCGGCGAGTATGGCGGGCGTGCGGTCGCTGGAACCGTCGGAGACGACGACGACATCCAGCTTCTCCTCGGGATAGTCGAGCGTCAGCAGGTTTTCGAGTTTGCGAGCGATGACCGCTTCCTCATTGCGGACCACCATCACCGCCGAGACTGCAGGAGCAGCGGCGGAACTTCGATCGGAACTCCGGCGCACCGGTCGCGGCGACCATCGGCTGCGCAGCCAGAGCCACACGGGATAGCCCAGGTAGGAGTAGCCGACCAGCGCGGCCGCGATCCAGAAGATACATTTGATCTTCATTATTATTGCGCCCGCCATTACTGGGCACCTCGGCCCAACAGAACCGTCTTGACCGTCTGGAACATGATCAGCAGATCCAAACCAATCGAAGCGTTCTTGATGTAGAAGAGGTCGTACTGGAGTTTTTCGCGCGCATCCTCGACGGTGCTGCCGTACTTGTATTTGATCTGCGCCCAACCCGTAAGCCCCGGCCGCACCATGTGGCGCACCTCGTAAAAAGGGATCTCTTTGGAGAGCATCTCGACGAATTCCGGACGCTCGGGACGGGGGCCGACAAATGCCATATCGCCTTTGAGCACGCACCACAACTGGGGAATCTCATCGAGGCGCGAGGCGCGGAGAAACTTGCCGACGCGGGTGACGCGGGGATCGTTATCGCCCGCCCACTGCGGGCCGTTCGCGGCTTCGGCGTCCTGGCGCATGGTGCGGAACTTCACGACGTTGAAGGGGCGTCCGTTCTTGCCTACTCGCGTCTGGGTCTTGCCTACTCGCGTCTGGGTCTTGCCTACTCGTGTCTGGGTATAGAAGACGGGCCCCTTGGAATCGAGGCGGATGGCGAGCATGATCAATGGGATCAAAGGCAGCGCAAGGATAAGACCGATCAGTGAGATGATGAACGACAGCGCCCGCCGAATCGCCCTGATGACGTTGCCGCGGCGAAAACCCTCGCCAAACACTAGCCAGCTAAGATTCAGATTCTCGATCTCGATCTTGCCAAAGATTCTTTCCAGCCAGGAAGTGGCTTCCTCGATCTCGACCCCCTCCATGCGCAGGTCGAGCAGTTCCTGCAGGGGGATGATACCGCGGCGATCGGGCATGGCAACGATGACGCGATGGACTCTTTGCTTGTGGGCAACTTCCATCAGGTGCGCCGCTATCGACTCGCGGGTTATCGCGCCTTCCATTTTTCCCGTCCAACTGGCGATCTCGACCCCGATTTCAGGATTTTGGCGGAGGCCCTGCACCAGGCGCTGCGCGCGCTCGCCCGCGCCGAGGACATAGACGCGCTGCACCAGAATTGGCAACCGGACCAGCCAGGTAAAGGCGAGCCGCCATCCGATCAGAGCGACCGTGAGGATGATCAGGCCAGCCTCTGAAGAATAGCGCCGGCCAACCGCTGAAGGTTCGCCCCCCAACAATAAGACGGGCTTTACCAAGGCGACGCCCGCCAGAATGAAGGCCATCACTCCGGTAAGCATCAGCAGGCGGAAATACTGCTCACCTTTGGTATTGAGGCGTGACGTGTCGTACAGGTCAAACCCGTGCGAGCACAGCAATACCAGCACCGTGAGTCCGAGGATCTTGTAGAAGCCGTACTGGTAGTGGAGCTCGATGTAGCTGTCTGGCCCGAATGCGTACACTGCTCCCAGCAGGAACGAGGTCCAGACGATCAGGGCCTCTCCGATCAGCAGGATCAGAGTCCGGATTGGGTAATAAACATTGAAGAGCCGGATCAACTTGGCCTCGGTTCAAATTCGTCTTGATACTAGGCTTGGCTGCTCACGGCCTCGCCATAGTAGTACTTCGTCTGTGCAAGATCTCCCGACGTGATTCCGTTCAGCACGACTCCGAGCAGCAGCTTGTCCGGAAATTCTTCGCGGGCGCGGCGCGCCAAATCGGAGGGCGTCACGTTGGAACGCACCACCATAAGGACGCCGTCGCAGGTCGTGGCGACTAGAGTGGCATCGGATACCGGAATCACGGGTGAGGTATCGAGAATGATCCAATCAAACAAGGGCTCGACCCGCTGCAGGAACAGCTTTAGACGGCCATTGGAGAGCAGTTCGGCAGCGCTCGGAACAATCCGGCCCGCGGGCATGAAGAACAGGTTCTCCATTGGCCCGCGCTGCAGGGCGGCGAACTCGTCGCATTCGCCCAACAGGTACTCGGACAATCCGGGCGACGAGGGCGCTCCGAGATGGCGGTGCATGCCGGGGTTGCGCAGATCGGCATCGATTACCAGGGCGCGGCGCCCTTGCTGCCGCACCATGACCTGGCCGAGATTCGCAGCTACGAACGACTTCCCTTCTTTCGGAAGGGCGCTGGTTACCATCAGCCGTTTCAGCGGCATCTTCTCGCGGATTTGGTAGAGGCGCGAGCGCAGCGTGCGGAACTCTTCCGCCCCGACGCGGCTCTCGTCATCCTTGAAGAAGAGCATGGTGAGTGGATCCGGGCTCCATTCCGTCTGCGGGCAGCGGGCGAGTAGATTTTCGTAGTTCATCCCGGAGGACATGGCCGGCCTGGCCGTCGCTCCCGCGGATTGCAGCGCAGGCATGGTTTCGCGATGCACTTCGTTTCGTAATTCGGGTTGGTCGAAAGTGGGTTCGACGTGCGTCCCCGTGGAGGTTGCTCTTTCCTGTTCGGCGCGTTTCAAAGCGTCATGGATGCGGCTCATAGTTTCCTTTCCTTGGGGAGATCTTGTTCTTCCGATTGGCGCAGGCGGTCGGCCAGTGCCGCCAAAGTGCGTAAGGCTTGGACCAGATCGAACTTTTCGGATGACGGCACCGGCGTCGTCATCGCGGCCGCGGCGTTCCCATCGGACAGATCGAAATCGCGGGCGACCGAATCGACGACATCGACCGGGACCGTCTTTTTCTGATCGACAAACGCGCTCACCAGGCAGTGCTCGCAGAGCAAATTGATGACGCGCGGAATGCCCAGCGAATGACGGAAAAGGGCAACGGTGGCGCCGACTTCGAAAATGGGGTCGCCGTTCGAACCCGCGATGCGCAGGCGCTGATTGATATAAGACTTGGTTTCCTCAAGATTGAAAGGATGAGTCTTGGCGCGCAGCGTCAGGCGCTGCCGCAACTGGCGTAACTGGGGCTGCTTCAAGCGCTGTTCGAGTTCGGGTTGCCCCACCAGAATAATCTGCAGAAGCTTCTCGGTGAAGGTTTCGAGATTGGTGAGCATGCGGATCTCTTCGAGCACTTCATCGGAAAGGTTCTGGGCCTCATCGACCACCAGCACCGCGGTTTCACCGGCGCGATAGCGATCCAGCAGCCAGCTGTAGAGGCGCTGGAGCAACTGGCTCTTCGACGTGGCATCGCAGGGAATGCCGAAATCGGCCATCATGAAATCGAGAAACTGCGGCACGTCCATGCGCGAGTTGAAGATGAAGGCCGTAGCCACCTGCTGCAGCCGGAGCCATTCCATCAACTTATTGATCAGCGTCGTTTTCCCGGTGCCCACCTCGCCGGTAAGCAAGACAAAGCCCTTGCGGCTTTGAATGCCGTAGGTGAGACAGGCCAACGCCTCTTCGGTGTGCCGCGTCAAAAACAGGTAACGCGGGTCCGGATTGACGTTAAACGGGTTGGCGCGCAGTCCAAAGAATTCCTTGTACATAAGCTGGCGTTAGACCTCGACGTTCTCGTGCTCCTTTGGTGAAGGCGGCTCACCCCGGCCCCAGAAACTGCGCCGGGCGTGGCCGTTGCCGTTGGCGGCGGCCCCGTCCTCTTCCTCACCCAGCCAGGGCACGGAAATCAGGAGCGGCAGATCCATGATGGCGGCAGCATCCTTGGCCGTGCGGATCGACTTGTCACTGAACTCCAGAACAATGCCGATGAGTAGGCCGAGCCCCAGGCCGACACCCAGGCCGCCGGCGGCGAAAAGCGGACGGTTGGGGAAACTGGGAGCATCGGGCAGGCCAGCCGTGGCCAGAATTTGGAACTGCTCGCCCTCCTGCTGGTTCTCCATGTTGGTAGCCAACGCGGAGGAGCTCTTCTTGGCCAGCAAATCTTTATAAAGGGCCTGGGCGTTATCGTTGTCGCGAGTGAGCAGCTTGTATTGCTCCTCGATGCCCGGGCTCATGGCGGTGCGGCTCTGATAGACGTTAATCGAGCTTTGCAGCCTCTTCTGGTCGACGGTCGCCTGCTCGATCACGCTCTGGTACTGGTGAATCTGCAGACGGAGCTGGCGAATCTCGGGCGGTTCGGTGGCGCTGGCCTTTTCGCTGGTGTCGGTCGAGTTGGCGGCCGCGGCGTTGACCTGCTTCAGCTTCTTCTCGACCTCGGCGATATCGGCCTTGGTTTTGATCACGTCGGGGTAATCATCCGTATAGCGCGCCTGCAGTTGCAGCAATTGCGCCTGCAGCTGGGTCAATCCTTGTTCCAGAGTCTGGGGATTGGTACTGGACTGCGAACTCTTCCAGGCGGCAATCTGCTGCGCCAGCATGCTTTCTGTGTAGGCCTTATCCTGCTCGGCGCGGCTCAGGGTCTGGGTGGTGGCATCGAGTTGCGAGTTCAGCGACATCAGCATGCGCATGTTGTTGTCGGCATCGGTGGGCAGCTGACCGAAGTATTGCTTCTTGAAAGCGGCGAGCTTGGAATCCTGATCGTCGAGGGCTCGCTTGGCGTCGTCGAGCTGGCGGCCGAGAAAATCAGTGGTGCTCTTGGCGATATCACCGCGCTCGCGCAGGTTTTCATCCACGATCAGCGAGGTCAAGGCGTTGCATATTTTCTGCGCGCGTTCCGCGTTGCTGTCGCTGTAGTTCACAGTGAAGCCGGGCACTGGCTCGTCGGTAACCTGGGACTTCTTTTTCTGGCCAGAAATTCCCGCCCCGGCGGCAGAGCTCATCGAGGTGATCACCGGCTGGACCTGCATATTCTGCTGGATGTCGGAGATGAGCTTCGCCTCGTCCTCAGGCTTGTTGATGATCCCGAGGCTCTCAATCACGGGACGCAGGCGGCTGGGGCTCACGACCTCCTGGCTGAGCGTCTGTACGCGCTGGGTAAAATCGGAAGTGATGACCGGGAGGACGTAGTTCGCGGGCACCTTCTGGCCTTCCACCAGCACCGTGGCCTGAGAGGTGTATTTCGGCGAGAAAACATGCGAGACCATGAAGCCCCCGATCGGGGCGAGCAGGGCCGGGATCAAAATCACTTTAAGGCGCCGCCGTAACATCGCCAGATAATCGTCCATCGTCAGTTCGCGATTCTCACTCATAACTGTTCACCAATCCGGCCGCCCAGAGCGGCCAACAGAATTATTCGATTCGAGTCGGCGTGGGGTGCCATTCCACCCCAACCATCCCCTCGTGACGCTGAGCAATCCTGCCGGTGCTACCCGGCAAGTCAACCGGGACATCACCCGGAGTATTGAAGTCCACCTCGCTGAAACGATACGCCACAAAGAAGTCGTAGGAGCGTCCCAAGTGTTTGCGGAAAATGGCTCCGGCAGAGCCTTCGTTATAGCTGGTTGCATTCACTGCCCCAAGACCCGCGTTCTGGAGGCTCTGGAGCCTCTTGTTATTGGAGTAACTGACATCACCAAAGAAATCCCACGTCCGTCCGAGCGGGCGTTTATAGCCGAGCCGAGCCGCCTGGGTATCGGCTCCGGCGAGAAACCCGGATCCCGCGGAAGTGAATTTTTCGTAATCCCCAATGATCGACGCATGGCCTATCTTGTAGCGCAGTAGAACCCGCCCGCTCACCGACCAATGCTTGTAGTCGCCACCTTCTTCCAGGTCGGTGTACTGCGGACCGGCTCCGGCAATGAGGCTCAGCCTGCCGGTGATGGTGTGGCTCCAGCGGACATTGAGAATGTGGTTATAAATCTCGCCGCCGCTGGCCTGCGGGAATTGAAAGATCTGAAAACCGTAGACGGCGCCGATCTGATCACGGCGGGACACCAGATGGCTGTATCCGCCTTCAGCTGTGACCTGGTCGCTGTTGATCAGGCATGTACTTCCTGCAATCGAGCAACTCGCGGAATCGTAGAAATGAGCGTTGCTGAATCCGCCCGCCACGGTAAACGCGGAGCGTGGATTGATAGCCTGAACCGCATCGACAATCGCCGTGTTCGCGAGCCGGGGAATGTCTCCGACCGAACCGAACTGAGAGTTGGTAACAGTTCCGGGCAAACTACCACCTTGCATTCCGATGCCCATGGTGCCGCTCGCGAGACCCAACCCCGGGGCGCCACCGTACGTGCCGATGAAGAAGGAACCGTCGGGCAGATAGCTGAAGGCGTCGCGCAGTGTCACCTGGCCGGTTCGCCAGCGCGTCACGGCCTCCAAGCCAACGGCTTCCAGTTGCTTCGCCTGATAAGGACTGTCGTAAAACGCCCCGCCCCCAAGGTACTCGAGAAAGAGATCGCTCTTGGGCCAGAATTTCTGGAGGTCGAAGGCTCCGAGAACGCGGGTGATGGACTCTAAGTCGGAACCTCCGATCGCGTTACTCCCGTTCGTGTCCGCCGCTTCGCTCACCTGCAGAGCTGGCGAGATGAAGCTGCGGCTGGCGGTACGCAGATCGAGCCCAGGCTCGTCCAAGCCCGTTACCGGTGGGTTCTCCGGGTTCAGCACCGGCGCGTTCTGGCCGAAGGCCGGCGCTGGGGCGGGATTTTCCGGCTGGGACTGGGAGCTATTTTGGGCGGCGGCGCACATGCTTATGCCGAAAACCAGCAGCGCCAACCGGATTGCTCGCGTTCTTAACATGCTTTTCACCCGTGGGTCCCGTAGAGGACTGTAGCTCTCTTAGGGAACGACAATCGTGTCCCCCGTCTGCAGCAGATAGTTCTGTTCGATGTCGCCTTTAATCAGCTTGCGATAGTTCACCGGCAGTTTCTGCTGCTTGCCATTCTCGGTGCGCAGGACGTATATGCCCTTGGTCTTGGCAAATTGGTTTAATCCGGCACTGGACAACGCTTGCAGAACGGTCATGTTCGGTGACATCGGCATGGGCCCGGAGTGCAGCACCTCGCCGTTTACGTAAATCCGCTTGCTGTTGATCGTAGTCACCACCACGGTGACCCGCGGGTCGGCGATGTACTTTTTCAGCTTGCCGGTCAACGATTCGGCCAGTTGCTGGGGCGTCATACCGGCGGCCTGCACGTCGTTGAGCAAGGGAAGAGAGATCTTGCCATCGGGACGCACCGGCAAAGTTGCGGAAAGATCGGCTTCCTTCCACACTGCTACGTGGAGCACATCCTCGGGGCCGATGACATACTCGGGTCCAGCGGGGCTGCTGGAAGCCGCATTCGTTGTCTTGTCGGAAGCGGGACCGGCGGGGGCGGGAGTCGCGGCGGCCGGGGCGGGCGCATCCTGCGCCAGCGCCATGCTGCTGATCAAGACCAGTGCCGCAATCGCCGCTTTCCATAATGATTTCATATCGATTCCTCTCAGTTTCAATGTCTCAATGCTTTAAGCCCCGTACTCTTCGCACCCGATCTGCTTCAACTTGTAGAGGAGCGCTTTATAGCTGATCTGCAACTCTTGCGCCGCCCGGCGCCGGTTCCAGCGGGTGCGAGTCAAGACCTGGAGAATGATTTCCCTCTCGGCTTCGCGGGAGGCGGCGCGCGCCGCGTCTTTCAGAGAAATTTTTTCGCCGTTCGCGCCGACGCGCCGCAAAAGCGAGCGCAGTCCCCCCATGGCCAGCGTTTCATCGCCGAGCGCGACAATGGCTCGCGCGGCATCCTTCAACTCGCGAATGTTTCCCGGCCAGTTGTATTCCAGAAAGAAGTTTTTGGTTTCGGGACTGAGCACCGGCACGTCCCGGCAAAAATCACGGGCCGCAGCCGCGAGAAACCAGTTGCGCAGAACCGGAATATCCTCTTTCCTCTGGCGCAAAGGCGGCAGCCGTAAACAAACCCCGCTGATCCCATAATAGAGGTCTTCGCGGAACTTGCCCGCCTTGACCTCAGGCTCCAATTCGCGCGAGGTTCCGCAGATGAAACGAGGCACGCGGCGCTGCGCATCGCCATTGCCAGGCAAACCGATCTGGCGAACCAGTTCCTTCTGCACCGCCGCCGTGAGGTCTCCGACTTCCTGCAAATAGACCGTTCCACCATGACCGTCGCAAGCCGCCAGACTGTCTTTGCTGGCTTCACGAGCCTGATAGACGTGAAACGGCTCCGCAGCGCGGCTGGACAGTACATGAATGCGCGCCGCCGCTGCCGCTTTGCCGGAACCGCGCTCGGCCACCACCAGCACGGGAACATCATTCTGCGACAGCTCGCGGATCACGGCTTCGACGGTACGCATGCCCGCACTGACGCTTTCGACCCAGACACGGCCGCTGCCGTTCGGCGAGGTTGTGGTAGTTGCCAGGAGTTCGGTTCTGTCCAGGTCCATACAGTGCTGTTCTGCTTTGATATTCCGCGGCCCAAGACAGCGGGGGGAAAGTCTTGGGAAAAAAGCTCACACGGTCTACAGCAACCTCGCTGCCAATGCGGTCAAAAACATTTGCAAGTTACTAAAATAATATAGCTTACTCCGTCAACGACTTGCGAATGAAACCCTGCATTGTCACGTCGCTCACACCTTACCACATTGCGGACAAATGGGAAATTTATTGCCCAACACTTTCGTAATGTGTGGGCACTACTTCCCACTTGCCTATGGGACAAAGTCCTCTAACCCTCTGCAAGCGCTAGCAAACTTGGAGTCCACGAAAACGCCGAGTGCCGACTTCGATGGGTGGGGAGGAACGGAAAATCTTTTCCTTTCCCCGCGGCACGCGGCTGGCACGTCGCGACTCGTAGGTCGCGTGGAGACAACCACCCCGGAAGGTCGCTCCTGCTCAGTGACCCGAAGTGCCCGATTTACTTGCCGGTTTTACTTGGCGCGACGAACCGCTTTCGCATATTCTCAAACCCAAGTGCGCCATATGGGTACCGCTATCCAACCAGCTCCGCCTCCCCCGAAGACAAAGGATGGTCCGCCGTCCCGCTTGCCCCATTGGCAGGCCGTGGCGCTCCTGTTGCTGGTCGCCTGGCTTTACGCCTCCATTCTCAAACACCTTTTCCTGCAGTGGGTCGGGCCCCACAGCGATCCGAACTTCCAGCACGGGATCTTCGTCCCCCTGTTCGCGTTGTTTGTTCTCTGGCAGGACCGCAAGAAGCTGGCAGCCATCCCGTCATCTCCATCCTGGGCTGGTCTTCCGCTGGTGGTGCTGAGCCTGATCATGCTGGTTCTGGGAGTCCTGGGCGCAGAATTATTTTTCTCGCGAGTGTCGTTGCTGATCCTGCTGGCGGGCCTGATCATTCTATTTCAGGGATGGGCTTTCTTTCGCGCCGCCCTATTTCCTTGGGCTTTTCTGATTCTGATGATTCCGATTCCGAACCTGATCATCAGCCACGTCACCTTTCCACTGCAGCTGCTCGCTTCCAAGCTGGCAGCTGGGTTGCTGGAGCTAGTCCACGTGCCGGTGTTGCGGGAGGGCAATATGATCACGCTTGCTGCCATGCAGCTGGACGTGGCGGAAGCATGCAGTGGAATCCGGTCGCTCCTGACGCTGGTCACTTTGGCCATCATCTACGGGTATCTCATGGAGACTCGGCTTTGGGTGCGGGTGACGCTGGCATGTTTGGCGGTGCCGATCGCAGTGGTGGCCAATAGCTTCCGCATTTTTGGCACCGGCCTGCTGGTGCAGTATTGGAATCCCGATAAGGCCGAGGGATTTTTTCATGGCTTTGAGGGATGGCTGATCTTTGTGGTGGCATTGATCATGCTACTCGTTTCGCACCGCATAATTTCGCTCATCTGGCAGAGCGGCCCGGCCGTGCCTCACCACGTCGCTTATGTGGAAGAACACCCCACTGGGGAAAGCGGCATGAAGGCTAGGCCTCTTCGTTTTGGGATTGTGGCTGTGCCTATGTTGGTCACGGCGATCGGCCTCCAGGCCCACCGGGAGGAAATTGTGAAGTACGATCTTCCGAGTTCCCTGCCCTCGCAGATTGATGGCTGGAAGGGAACGGAAGAGGACTTCGATCAGCAGACCCGCGACATCCTCGGGCCAGGCGAGTTTCTGGTGCGCGATTACGAGAACGCGAGCCAGCCGCAACCATGGATCAATCTATACATAGCGTACTTTCCGACGCAGAAGGCGGGCGATACGATCCATTCGCCAAGCCACTGCCTGCCGGGAGCGGGATGGATTCCGATTTCGCGGGAGGTGATTCAGCTTACGCGTCCGGATGGATCTTCAGTCCCCGTCAATCGCTACGTGGTTTCAAAATTGGGAGAGCGGCAACTGGTGCTTTACTGGTTTCAGGCGCATGGCCGCGTGGTGGCCAGCGAGTGGCAGGCCAAGTACTATTTGATCTTCGACTCGATTCGCATGAATCGCAGCGACGGAGGGCTGGTGCGCCTGATGACCCCGATGCTCGACGGCGAGTCTCCCGATGCCGCCGAGGCGCGCATGATGAAGCTCGGATCGCAGTTCGTTCCGATGCTCGACAGGGTGATTCCGCGCTAATCAGGCGTGAAGGCGAATCTCCTCCGATTTCTGATTCCGTGTCTTCGCAAAGGCCTGCGGCAGGAAGCGCACCAGGTCCGTCGCCACCAGAGAATTCTCGCCGACGGATTCGCTGGCCAGGTCCCCCGCCAGTCCGTGAAGATAGACGGCGAGCGCAGTTGCTTCGAGCGCATGCTGCGGATGTTGCGCAATCAGGCCGGCCACCATACCGGTGAGGATGTCTCCCGTGCCTCCGGTAGCCATGCCCGGATTGCCGGTAGGATTCACCCAGACGGTGCCATCGGACGCCGCAATCAAGGTGCGATGTCCCTTGAGCACAACCATCAGCTCATGCTTACGGGCGAAGTTGCGCGCGACTTCCAGGCGGTTCGCTTGAATCTCGGCGATGCTCAAGCCGGTCAGGCGCGCCATTTCTCCGGGGTGCGGAGTGATGACGAGGGTTCGTCCGCGGCCATTCAGCTTGTCGGCTGCTCCTTCGAAGGCGTTCAGCGCATCCGCATCTACAACCATCGACTTGTCGCGGCGCTTGACGATGGCGCGCACAAATTCGGCGGTTTCGGAATTGCGTGAGATGCCTGGGCCGATCGCGAGCATCTTGCGGGTCAGCAGCGCATCGAGGCTAGATCCAAGCGCTCGCAATGAGATCGTGACATCCTTGGTTTCCGCCAGCGGCTCGGTCATGACTTCGGGATGAAAGGAGGCTATGGCCGCGAGCACGGATTTCGGCGTGGCTACCGTCGAAAGGCCCGCGCCTGCTCGGAGCGCAGAAAATCCCGCCATCGCCGCTGCTCCCGCTTTGCCGAGCGATCCGCCGATCACCAGCACGTGTCCGTAGCTGCCCTTGTTGCCTTCACGTTCTCGGGGCGCGAGCAGCGGAGCGAAATCGAGGGGAGTACCAAGATGAAGTCCGAGCTGCGAGATGATTGCTTCTGGCGGCGAACCGATGGGCGCAATCACGGTGGGCCCACTGGTCAACCCCGCGAAGATGTGCGCCGGACGCGGAGCAGTGAAGGTCACGATGGCATCGGCACGGGCCTGGTCAGTTAAACCGGTGACGGAGTGCATGGCGTCGGCATCGGCGCCGGAGGGAATGTCGACGGCAACAATTGGAGCCGAAGCCGCGTTCATCTTGTCGATCGTCGCCGCATAGAGTGGGCTGACCGGCGGACGACAACCGGTGCCGAGGATGGCGTCCACAATCACGTTCGCAGCGAAGATCTCCGCCGCCGCCAATGAATCGAGCCAACTCGCCTCGCGCACGATCAGGGGTGCAATTTTCAGTTGCTGGAGCTGCAGCATGTTATGAAACATGGCCGCCGCATCCCCGCGAAGCTCTTCGGGATCACACAACAACAGAACGCGAATCGCGCGGCCCGCTTCGACCAGCTTGCGGGCCACGACGAATCCATCGCCGCCGTTGTTGCCTTTGCCGCAGAGAATGCCGACGCGCTCCGCTTGCGGGTACTCGGCGAGGACGAAACGGGCGACGGCCGAGCCGGCGTTCTCCATCAAGGTGAGGGAAGGTACGCCGAAGCGCCCCGAGGTAGCACGATCGATCTCGCGCATTTCCGCTGCGCTGACGATTCTCATGATTGCGACCCAGATGTTTCCGACCCAGCCGTCAGTTCGAGTTCGCGCAGTTGTTGCGGCTCGCCCATGGCGATCAAAAAATCGCCGGCTTCGATGCGATCATCAGGCGCGGGATTGAAGCGCATGCCCGCCTCGCGCTTGATGGCGAGAATGATGACGCCGCGGTCCTGGCGAATGCGCGAGTTCTCGATGGTCTTACCGGCAAACGGACTGCGCGGAGTGATCGGTACTTCGCCGATCTCGAGATCCATGCCGAGATGCGTGGTGGCGGTGTCCAGGAAACTGACCACGTGCGGACGCAGGAAGGAATGGGCGATACGCTGTCCGGCAAAAACATAGGGAGACACGACCGAATCAGCGCTCGCGCTGCGCAGGTGCTTCTCCGCCATCTCTTCGCTGGCGCGGGCGATGATACGAAGGCTCGGGTTCAGACTGCGGGCGGTCAGCACAATATAAAGATTCGTGGCGTCGGTGGTGGTGGCGGCGACGAGACCGCGCGCGCGTTCGATCTGTGCGTCGCGCAGAGTCTGTTCCTGGGTGGCATCGCCCGCAAGCACCAGCCAGTTCTCACCGGCGAATTTCTGCGCTTTGGACTCGTTGTTTTCGACGATCACGAACTGAGCGGGACGACGCGCCAGCTCGCGGGCGGCACTGCGCCCGACGCGTCCTGCGCCGCAGATGATGTAGTGACCGTTGAGACGGCCTATGTCGCGCTCCATGCGGCGCCTTCCAAAGAAGCTCTGCAACTCGAATTCTAACAAAGCCTGAGTGAGGGACCCGATGACCAGAAACAAGAGCGAGACGCCACCCAGGATGATGATGACGTTGAACACGCGCCCGGCATGCGACAGGGGATGTACTTCCTGATATCCGATGGTGGTCAGCGTAGTGATGACCATGTAAAAACCGTCGAACCAGGGCCATCCCTCGATGTAATGAAAGCCCACCGTGCCGAGACCAATCACGAAGGCCAGCGCGGCGGCGAGGAACTTGAGATTGCGGGAAGTCCTCATTGTTCCGTGACGGGCGAGATGTGATCCAGTTCCCGCGCGACAGGCGAGTATAGCTCTGGCCATGCGCGGGTGCAGTGACAATCACGCAACGAGGTTGACCGCAACTTGTGCAGCGCTTCCAGGTTGTTATGATGCCTGCCGTATTGAATCAGCAGCGGAAAGTGCTGAGTTACAATGCTAGCCAAGCGGCCAAGAAGGAAATCCAAGATGGTTAGTGAAAAGAACATAAACCAGGCCGAAGGAGAGGTGGACAGAATTGTCCGGCAACGCTTTTTCCCCGGGCAGAACTCCGGGATTTTTGTCGAAGTCGGCGCGGCGAGACCAGATTACCTGTCGAACAGCGCTCTTTATCGGTCGCTCGGTTGGACCGTCATTGCTATCGAACCCAACCCTGAGTTTTGTGAGTCGCACCGGAGACATGGCTACGAAATCCTGGAGTACGCGTGCGGCAATCATGACGAGGATGGGGTTGATTTTTGCGTGGTGAATTCCCACGGTATCCAATACCAAAATGGAGAGGTTTCGTACGAATCACTTTCCTCCCTCGCGATCAAGGACTCGTACGCGAGTCTCAGCTCGGATTTGGACATTAGCAAAATAAGAGTGAATTTAAGACGTCTCGACACGATTCTGGCGACCCATGCCGCGTACATCAAACATATCGATATTTTGTCGGTGGATGTCGAAGGGTGGGAGCTAGAGGTTCTCGAAGGTCTGGATTTGGAGAGGTACAGGCCTCGCGTGATGGTGATTGAAAACATGTTTCGCGACAGCAAGTACAGGGCCTATATGCGGGCGAAAGGTTACAGGCTGTGGAGATGCGTTCGACCCAACGACATTTATACTAATGAAGAAGTCGGGTTTTGGGAGCGTTATGGATACTCCGCGTACCACTGGGTATTTCGTCGCTGGAATCGATTACGACGTTTTCCGGCGCGCTTGCCCCAAGTTTTGGGTATAAGTTCTGGCCCCTCAAAGGGCAAAAGCGGCGCGCCATCGAATTCCTGTCCGGGCTAGTTCCATTCGAGGTTGTGGGTTCAGCAAATGGCGTTGTCCTGGGGCAACACCCAGTCGTCGGCTTGTGTCGCGCGTTCCCCGGTTGTTACGATGCCTAACCATGCCAACTCTAATTCCACATCCAACGCGCATCGAATCCGCCGGAAGTAAACCGAAGATCATTGAGGAGTACGTCGGCTGTGTCAACACCGCGACCGCCGACATTAGTGTGGCTCACATGCGAAGCCCGGAGGGCTGGGAGGAACCGGGACAGACTCCGGAATTTGACGAGTACACGGTGGTCTTGCGGGGCAAGCTGCGGGTGCAGCATAAGTCCGGCGAACTGGATGTGGCCGCCGGGCAAGCCGTCATCGCGCACCGCGGCGAATGGGTACGCTACTCGACCCCATTCGCGGGCGGCGCCGCATACATCGCTCTTTGCCTGCCTGCGTTCTCGCCTGAGATGGTGCATCGCGACCGCTAGAGTTCAGCTCGCGAATACTCTGCGTCGCGGTGCCTTACGAAATCGTCAATCACGCCGCAGTAGCCGCAGCTTCGGCCGTAGGCTGGGCGGCTTTGGGGAGTTCGAATTTGAGCAGTCCCCCCTGCCATTCGACCACTGCGTTCTCTGCCGTCACGTCGGTTGGAAGATCGATGACCTGCAGGATCTGGTCGGAATAGCCGGCGATGGGCTCGGTTTTTCCTGCCGCAGTTCTCGTTGGGCTCAGCCCTTTTTCCCCGAGAATCGTGACCCGTCGCGGCTCGATGCTGACTTTGAGTTCGTTCGCCTCGAAACCGGGCACGTTGGCGCAAACGGTGATCCGATCCTCCGACTCTGATATCGTGACGGAAACTGGGCGCAGCAGCTCTGATTTCGCCCGGAACCAGTCTTCCCAGTCGTGGCCGTGTTCACAACCGCGAGCTTCAAATAACTCGTAGGCGCGACGGGCGATCGCAAGCTCCACCTGTTGCATCTCCCTGCGGAGATCTTCGGGATTTCGCCGGCTCAGCAATGCAGCGGATGGCATAGGTTTTCTCTGGCGAGACGCTCTTGGAGTTTTCATAACACCCTCCTTCGGATGTTGCGCTGAAGGAGCATCGCTCGCGCTTTTGTCGCTATCGGCAGAGGCGAGGGCGAGCCGTCATAGAGGCTTGTTGGCGAGAAAAACACACTTACACACGTAAATCGTATCACTGCCGGTTCGCCAGGCAGTGACATGCATCATCAAGGTATGTGTCGGTACTCACAACCGATGTCACGATCTTCGGCGCTGGAATTCTCGGGTTCTTACGCAGCCGACATCCGGCGGTCGCGAGTCTCGGCACGCTCTTCCGGGTCCCCCTCAATGACCCACCGCGGCACCCCGCCCACGATCGCGCCGATCAGCAGTGCCCCCAGAAAGGTATATCCGCCCTCAATCCACAGCAGCGCGGGTGCCACCGGCGACGAAGTCATCACGTCCAGTGCGGCGAGAATCGCTGCGAAAATCACCAACCAAAGCGCCGCCCCCACTTCGATGCCGTGCGTCAACGTACGCGAACCCAGCCACCGCAGCAGTCCCGCGACCCCGTAAGCGAACAGTATGCAGGCACCCAGGCTCAGCAGATGCGGTGCCAGCGTTCGTGCCAATGCTAGCGTCTGTGAGTCACTCAATCCGAGAGCCATCGCCCATCGCGGACGGAGCAAGTATTGAGAGTGCCAAGCCACGCCCAGCACCCACGCCGCCGCGCCTGCCAGCAGCACGGGCAAATGCACGACTCTTCTGGTTCGCCACGGAACATTGTCCACCGAGTGCGTGGGCTTAGCGCAAACCGCATCCGGAATGCACTCCTGCCCGCAATCGGCCCGCTCCGGCCAGCGCGTGCAATCGGCCAGTCGCAGTCTCGGGGCGCCGGACAGGCTGCTCCACGCTGCCCGCAACGCGTTGAACCGCACCGACACCGGCGCATGCGTCTCCGGGCAGTTCACCGTCCGCCCCTCGCAATACGTGCGGTAAGTCTGCTCGGCCCAAAGCGCGGGCAAGAGCAGTAGGAGGCAAGTCCCAACCAGGAAGAGTAACAACAGGAACAGCAGCAGCATGACGTGCCTCCTTATCCTTGCCCGAAGAATTCGTGCCACGCGGAAGGTCCTACCAAATGTCCTGCTCAAGAACTTGAACGTGCAGCATCAGACGAGCGTCGGATGCTGCGTTAAGCCTATCCGCCGACGCTACCCACGCGCAGTGATCGTCATCACTATAGCCTGTGACGCGCACACGGGGCCCCCGACCCTGGCAACTCTCGCATGATATGAGCAGGCGATTTCACCGGCTATTCCATTGGATGTACGGTTGGGAATGTACCCTGCCCAATCGCGAGATAGCCTAGCTTGTAATACCCAGCCGGGAGTGCGCGATTTACAATCGTGATGGATTTTGAAGGAGTCTCGCCGTTAATCAGACGCGCCATGAAACTCTCCGTCGTCATGCCGGTCTATAACGAACGCGCCACGCTGCGGGAGGTGGTCCAGAAGGTTCTCGCGGTTTCGCTGGAGATCGAGTTGATCTGCGTGGACGATGGCTCGCGGGATGGCTCGCGCGAGATCCTGGCCGAATTGCAGTCTGAGCATCCGCAGATCCGCGTCGTGCTTCAGCCCCACAACATGGGCAAAGGAGCAGCGCTCCGCCGTGGCATCCAGGAAGCCACGGGTGACTACGTCATTATTCAGGACGCCGATCTGGAATACGATCCGGCGGAGTATCCGCTGATGATCGAGCCCTTGATCCAAGGGAAGGCGGACGTAGTTTTTGGCTCGCGCTTCCTGGGCGGCGCGCCACATCGCGTGTTGTACTTCTGGCATTCGGTCGGCAACCGGGCTCTCACCCTGCTTTCCAATTGCCTCACTAATATTAACCTTTCCGACATGGAAACCTGTTACAAGGTCTTCCGGCGCGAAGTGATTCAGTCGATCCCGATCGAGGAGAATCGTTTCGGATTCGAGCCCGAGATCACAGTGAAAGTTGCGCACCGAAACCTGCGCATTTATGAAGTCGGAATCAGTTACTGGGGACGCACCTACGAGGAAGGCAAAAAGATCGGGTGGAAAGACGGCGTGCGAGCCTTGTATTGCCTGTTGAAGTACTCCTTCAAAGAGCCCAGGACGAAAGCAGTGGCTCAGGCCGCCCCGGCCCCGGATCGCCCAGCCGTTTCGCGATAAATCCCACGTGCAGCGCGGTCTCTTTATTTATATTTATTGGTGAGTGTGTTTCTGCCGAAGCCGCCCTTTGTAGGGGTTCGAAGCCTGGTTGGTCGTTCCAGGAGTCTTGCTGCCACTCGTTCCACTGAAATTAATCGGCGGATTGGGCTTATCCTTCACGGGCTTCAGCGCGGCCGACTTTCCCGGCGTTTTCGGTCCAGCCGCTCGAGACGGCCCGGCGGTCTTCTTGGTCTGATTCTCGATGGTCTGCAAATCCTTGGCATTGGCAGTGGAAGAAGTTGCCGCCGGGGCTGTCTTGCCCGTGGGTAGCGTGATCGGCTTAGCCTTCTTTTCGGGGGGTGAAGGCTTGACCCTGAAGGTGCCGTTGCCGTTTTGCTGCGCCAAGCCGCTCAGGCTGATACCCACCATTACAACCGCAACCGCCAACGAAAATCTCATCTTCCTTAATCCCCTGCCCGGAAAGCTAATCCCGACGAGTTCCTTCTTATTAGATGCACGCACCCTGCCATCCAGGGTTCTCATCCCCTCTATGTTAAACCCGCCACGGCCAGAAAGCACTCGCGAGAACAGGAACAAAGGTAACGGGTTAGTCGGGACAACGGTCCGCTTGTAACGCGGCAACAAGGCGCAAAATGGCAGGAGACATGCAATATCTTGCACATTGCTGTCGATTTCCCTGGTGTCCTGCACATACTGGCGTTGGTTTCAAAAGAATCGACGCCGCACAAAGCGCCTCCATGCCGACCATCCTTCGGTCGTTCGCTCCTTCGCTCAAAGCTGCATCAGATTGGTTTGCAGCTTGGTGTATCCCTGTTTCTGCGCCCACAGGTCGAGCGGGATCGCCGCCATCTCATCCACAATCGGTTCGCCGAGCCCGCTCTTCGTCAGGTCCACGGTCTTGATGTAGCTCCGGCAACTGTCGCAACCTTCCACGCGGACGTGCTTCAACTCCTCCGCCGTGTAGACGGGAAGCTTCGCGTGATTCTCTTCCCCGCATCCGGGACAAACGATCCGCCGGAACTCCCACTCCGCCAGACAAAATGAACACACCAGGGAACGCTGCCCGCCATCTCCCAACGGCCGCAGAACGCCCAGGCCGGGCTTCCGCTTGCAAAACGGACACAGAAACGGCGTCGGCCCGCTCCAGCGCAAGTTTGATCGCGAGCGAACGCTCACCGCATAAGGCTGAAGAAAAGCGCGTGCGAAAAAATCGCTGGGTCCCGGCTGTAGCGCTCCGGTCTCGCTTCCATTCCAGAAAACTGTCAGTAATTGGAAATGCGAATCGTCGCCGCCGTCTCGCAACTCGCGCGCAGCTTCGCGAAGCGGATCGGGACCATTCTCTTCGACCACCGACAGAAACGCCCGGAATCGCCCGGCCAGTTCTGGTGGGAGCGGGCGCGCAAACGACTCCGGATCCGATGCGATACCGCCGAACCCAGCACTAAATCGTCCCAGTTCCCCGTAGAGCTCTTCCTGAAAGCGCGCGATCGCGCCGTAGAAGCGCAATATCTCCGCCGCAAACGTGTACTGGGCGCCAAGTTCCTCCGCCCGCGCGATCCGCCGCCGCCATTCGTTTTGCGCCGTGCCGGACTTAGAAATACTTGGATTAGACATACTTGAATTCGGCATGCTCCGATAGGACCATGCTGGCGATTTTCATTTCCCGTTCTCCGAGACGAACAGGCTCGACACCTGGTAGTAAGCCGTGTACGCATACGACCGCAGGTCGTCCGTGACGAAGATCTCTCGCATGGACAGCAGTCCCGTGCGATCGGCTGGCGCGAACTCCTTGAATAGCGTCCGGCGTCCGGTTGCCAGGTCGACTCGTTCGAGGCGGGAGGGAATCTCAGCGCGGCGATAGGCCAGCACCGACTGACTGTCCGCGCTCCACTGGGCGATGATGTCCGTCTCCGCGAGCCCCGACACGGGCCGCGGCTCTCCACCTGCGATCGGGTAGAGGGAGTATTTTCCTTCGGGTCCACGCGCCAGCACCAGCTTCCCGTCCGCGGATAGCCACCCGTCGCGCGTGCCTTCCGGAGTCACCGGCCGCGCATCGCCGCCAATTTCCTGTATATAGAAGCGCGTACTCTTTCCCGGCTCGTTGCCGCAGATGAGCACGCTCTTGTCGTCCCGGAACCACTGGGCGGACACGTAGTTCTCGATCTCGCCCCGCTTGAGCGGCTGTGTCTCACCCGCCCCGGTGGCATAGATCACGAACTGCGGCGGATGGGATTGGACCACGGCGAGTGCCAACTTGCCGTCGGCGGAAAGGTCGGCCGCCCATCCTTCCCCGAGGCGCACCACGGGAGAGCCGGAGGTCTTTCGCAGGCACACGGCGTAGTTGGTTCCCACGCCGGTTTCGGTGAACAGAAGCGTCTGCCCGTCCTGGGAGAGAGAGCGCACGTGCGATGTATTGAGCCAGGAGAGGTCTCGATCTTCGTTTCGATCATCGTTTCGATCTGCGGCGTTGCCGGGAGTGTGGACCATCGCCGCATAGCGGTAATCCACGCGGGTCACGAGCCACCGTCCCTCGCGAGAGACGTCCTGGATCGTGAGCCCGCCGGGCGCCTGGTAGGCGATGCGCCTCTTGCCGGACAGCGTCATGCCGTAAACCGTGAAGCTGCCGCCGGCGAGGCTCGCGGAAAACAGAATCTCATCGCCGTTCGGCGACCAAGCCAGCCCGCGTTCGCTCCAGTAGCCTTCCGAAAGCACGTTGTTTCCGGCGAGGTCGACGATGTTCACGGAGCCGCGGTCATCCCACTTTCGGGGGTGTTCGAAGTATGCGATCCGGTCCCCGCGCGGGGAGACGCGCACATCGCTCATGTAGCCGCTGACCTCGCGTAGCACTTTGCCGATTGGGTACTCGAGCCGATCCTTACCCCCGACCTCGCGAATGATGGCAAGCTGCGAGCCGTCCGGCGACCAGTCGGCCTGCCGCACCCCCTCCTGGATCTCTCGCGGCGCGCCGCCGTCGAGGGGCATCCGTGCCAGCGTGCCGGTGAAGAGCCGATACCAAACGTACCGTGCGTCAAGAAGGACAGCGAGTTCACCCTTGGACGAGACGGCGAGGAGGTGCATGCCCAGCGTTCCAAGGGGTTGCGGCTCGGGATAGTCGGGACGCACCATGAAGATCTGAGGCGTGTTGCCCCAGGTCGCGGCACTGTATACGACAGTGTCTCTGTCGGCGAAGGCAGCCTGAAAAACGGCTTCGCGCCGAAAGTTTAGCTGGCGGAAGGCAAGCGGCTCGGGACCACGCCCAGAGCGTAATGCGAACAGCAGCGCGGCCGCCGCAACCGCGGCAAGCACCGCGGCAACAATCCAAGCGATCCGTGGGCGGATGGCCCGTCGCACGGCGGCCACAATCGGCACTCCGATCTGCGAGCCGCCCTCCGCGATCCACCGCAGCTCCTTGCAGAGATCGCCTGCCGACTGCCAGCGTGCGTCCGGGTCCTTCGCCAGACAAACTCGGATGGTGCGTTCGAGCGCCGGCGGCGTGAGTGGCTGCGATGCGCTGATCGGCTCCGGATCTTTCACCAGTATGGCCGAGGCCACGTTGAAATCGCTCTGGCCCTGAAACGCCCGCCCTCCGGTCACCATTTCATACAACACGGCGCCCAGCGAGAAGATGTCGCTGCGCGCGTCCACTTCCTTCCCTTCCACTTGCTCGGGCGACATGTAAGGCACGGTCCCCACAATCGCGCCCTCGCGCGTGACCGGATGGGCTTGCGCGCCCACATTCGTCTGCGTCGCCCCAGTCCCTCCAGCAGCCAGTGGTGGCGCCGCTTTCGCCAAGCCGAAATCAAGCAGCTTCGCGCCGGATTTCGTCAGCATGATGTTGCCGGGCTTGAGGTCCCGGTGCGTCACGCCGTTGCGGTGTGCTTTGTCGAGGGCGCTGGCGAGCTGGATCCCGTAATCCAGCACCTCCGCCGTTGGCAGCGGCCCCTTTTCCAGCCGCTCCCTGAGCGTCACGCCCTCCACGTATTCCATGACAATGAAGTCAACGCCGTCTTGCCGGCCGATGTCGTACAGGGTGCAGATGTGGGGATGATTCAAGCTAGAGACGACTTTGGCCTCGCGCTCGAAGCGCTGCCGGCGCAGCGCATCGTCGGAGAGATGGGACGGAAGAATCTTGATAGCGACCGTACGGTCCAGGCGCGTATCCCGCGCCCGATAAACTTCGCCCATTCCGCCCGCGCCAAGCGGCGCAACGATCTCGTAGGGGCCGAGCTTCGTGCCAGAGGTCAGGGCCATGGATAGGGCAGATTATAGGCTTTTAAGAAGTGCCCCGGCAAAATGCACATTTCAGACACTACCCAACGTTTCCCGATTGACGATCCTGCCCGGCCGGGGGTATAATTTTCCGCGTTAGCGCAGCACGAGCTGGACGCTGTCGTGGGCGTCTCCAACATTCACCTCCGTAACTTCCTGGAAAGCGCAGTACCGGGGGCAACAAGATGGAGTTCTCTCGCAGAACTTTTATCAAAGGCACCGTCCTTGGCGGAGCCGCTTTCTCCTCCCTCGGTTTTGATCTGACCCCGGTTTACGCCCAGACCCAGTCCCTCAAGATTTCCCGCGCCAGCGAAACGCGCAGCACTTGTCCTTATTGCGCCGTCAGTTGTGGCGTGATTATTTACACCTTGGGCGACAAGGCCAAGAACGCGATCCCGCAGGTCGTGCACGTCGAGGGCGATCCCGACCACCCCATTAACCGCGGCACGCTCTGCCCCAAGGGATCGTCGCTCGAGCAAGACATCCTTAACGACCGGCGCCTGCTGAAGCCGCAAGTGCGTCGTCCCGGAGCCACCGACTGGGAAGACATTTCCTGGGATCAGGCCTACACCGAGATTGCACAGCGCGTGAAAAAAACGCGCGACGACACCTTCCTCGAAACCGACGCGCAGGGCCGCACTGTGAACCGCTGCGAAGGCATCGCCTTCACCGGCGGCTGCACCGACACGAACGAGTTTAACTATCTTGCCGTAAAGAGTATGCGCAGCCTGGGGGTCTGCTACCTGGAAAACCAGGCCCGCGTTTGACACGGCCCAACGGTCTCCAGTTTGGGGCCCACCTTCGGACGCGGCGCAATGACCAATGGCTGGATCGACATCAAGAACACCGACATGATGTTGATCATGGGCGGCAATCCCGCCGAGAACCACCCCTGCGGCTTCAAGTGGGCGATAGAAGCCAAAGTTCATCGCAACGCGAAAACTATTGTCGTCGACCCGCGCCTGACCCGCACCGCCGCAAACGCGGACATGTACGTACAGATCCGCGCCGGCGCCGACATCGCCTTCCTCGGCGGCTTGATCCGGTACGCCATTGAAAACAATCGCATCGCCAAAGACTATCTCGTCAACTACACCAACGCCGCCTTCATTATCAAAGACGGGTTTAACCTGCCCGAGGACGGTCTCTTTTCCGGATTTGATCCGGAGAAAAAGGTCTACGACAAAAAGACCTGGAATTATGAAGAAGGCGGAGACCTGACCGGCAAGCCGGTCGCGGGCACGCCAGCGGACAAACCAGCTCCTCCTCTGCCGCCGGGAGCGACACCGCCTCCGCCGGCACTACCACCGAAGATCGCGTTCGATCTCTCGCTGCAACATCCGCGCTGCGTCTATCAACTATTGAAGAAGCAATACGAGCGCTACACGCCAGAAATGGTCGAGCGCATTACCGGAATACCGCAGGACCAATTCCTCAAGGCCGCCGACCTCTTCACCTCCGTCCGCAAAGATGGCGACATGAAAAAAGTCGCCACCATTATTTATGCGGTCGGCTGGACGCAGCACAGCTTCGGCACCCAGATCATCCGCACCGCTGCCGTCCTGCAACTTCTGATGGGCAACGTCGGCCGCGCCGGTGGCGGAGTCAATGCTCTCCGCGGCCACTCCAACATTCAGGGCGCCACCGATATGGCGGGCATCTTCGACATTCTCCCCGGCTACTTGAAAATGCCGAATCCGACCGATGTCGATCTCGCCACCTTTCTGAAGCGCACAACTCCAACCGAATCCAAGCCCGATCCGTGGGAATCATTTAACTATTGGTCGAACACACCCAAATTCACCGTCTCGTTCCTGAAAGCGATGTACGGCGCGGCCGCCACCAAAGAAAACGATTGGGCCTTCAACTATCTGCCGAAGATCGACCGTAACTATTCCTGGGTGAATATCTGGAACGACATGTACGAGGGCAAGATCAAGGGCATTTTCGCCTTCGGCATGAACGGCGTCATGATCGGTCCCGATTCGAACAAGAATATCGACGCCCTGAAAAAAGCCGACTGGCTGGTGGTTTGCGAAATCTATCCGGATGAGACGAGCGAATTCTGGAGGGCTCCGGGAATTACGGCCGAGGACCAGAAGAAGATCAACACGACCGTATATCGTCTACCCGGCGCAGGCTTCGCGGAAAAAGACGGTACTTTCGTGAACTCGGCCCGCTGGCTGCAATGGAAGAACGTGGCCGTGCCGCCGCCCGGGCAGGCGCGGCTCGACCAGGAAATCCTCGCAACCATCTTTTTGAAAGTTCGCGATCTTTATAAGAAAGAAGGCGGCAAGTTCCCCGATCCCGTTCTGAACGCAACGTTCGCGTACACGAACCCGTACAATCCGTCGCTCGCCGAGGTGGCAAAAGAAATCAACGGCAAAGCGCTCGCCGACATCACCGACCCGAAAACAAATACGACCATCAAGGCCGGACAGCAACTGCCCGGTTTTGCCTGGCTCAAAGACGACGGCACAACCCTCTCCGGAAACTGGCTCTACTGCGGATCATGGACCGAAGCCGGCGCCATGATGCAGCGCCGCGGGACTGAAGACCCGTCCGGCCTCGGTGTTTATCCCAATTGGGGATGGTCATGGCCGGCGAATCGCCGCATTCTCTACAACCGCGCCTCCTGCGATGGTGATGGCAAGCCCTGGGATCCTTCGCGTCGCCAGGTTTGGTGGGACGAGGCCAAGCAAAGCTGGGTAGGCGTCGACGTTCCCGATTTCAAAGTGGATTCCGCACCCAAAGATCACATGGGCCCATTCATCATGAACCCCGAGGGCATCGGACGTTTGTTCGTGCCGCTGGGCGGGATGCAAGATGGACCCTTCCCCGAATTCTATGAGCCGATCGAAAGCCCGATTGCGAATCTGTTGCATCCGAAGCAGTCCAACAATCCGGTCGTGAAACGATACAAGACCGATATGGACAAGTACGGTACGGTGGACCAGGGATACAACGTCATCTGCACCACCTACCGGCTGACTGAGCACTATCACTACTGGACAAAAAATAATCCGATGAACGTGCAACTCGTGCCGGAACCATTCATCGAAGTCCCGGCCGAACTCGCCGACCGCATGGGCATTCGCGGCGGCGAAAAAGTAAAGGTCACCAGCGCACGCAGTTACTACATCGCCAAGGCGATGGTCACGCGCCGCATCCGGCCCATGAAGATCGATGGCAAAGAAACGTTCCAGATCGGCATCCCCATTCACTGGGGCTTCCGCGGCATCGTGGAGGATGAAGACAAGACGGCCAAGACGCTGGCGAATCAGTTGACACCGACCGTGATCGATCCGAACGCGTTCACGCCGGAGTTTAAAGGCTTTTTGGTGAAGATCGAGAAAGTTTAGTAGGTGGAGCGACGCTCCACTAGCAATTCAACACCGAGGACGGGAGATGGCAGACCGCAAGGCGCTACAAGCCGAAATGATCTCAGGCCATTCCGGTCCCTCGCCCGGCCAGGGCATGCAGCGCGACCTCGAAGTCTGCAAACTAGTCGACACCACCACCTGCATCGGCTGCAAAGCGTGCGAAGTGGCGTGCGCCGAGTGGAACGACTTGCCGTTCTCCTTGACCACCTTCGACAACACCTACCAGACGATGCCCGAAACGCGATGGAATTTCTGGAACCTCATCAAGTTCAACGAGCACCAGAACCCGGACGGCACCATCCAGTGGCTGATGCGCAAGGACCAGTGCATGCACTGCGCCGATCCTGGCTGTCTGGCCGCGTGCCCCGCCGACGGGGCCATCGTCAAGTACGCCAACGGCATCGTCGACTTCAATCAGGAAAACTGCATCGGCTGTGAATTCTGCGTTTCCGGTTGTCCGTTTAATATTCCGCGCTTCAATCCCGAGACCAAGCGCGTGTACAAATGCACACTCTGCTCTGACCGCGTCGGCGAGGGTCTCGAACCCGCGTGCATCAAGGCGTGTCCGACGGGCTGCCTGAAATTCGGTACCAAAGACGACATGAAATTCATCGCCGGAGAACGCGTGAAGCAACTGAAGGAACATTTCGGTTGGCAGAACGCCGGCGTCTACGATCCGAATTCCGTCGGCGGAACTCACGTCATCTACGTGCTCCACGACGCCACCGATCCGGAGCGCTACGGCGGCCTGCCCAGCAATCCGCAGATCCCGTGGAGCTACACGGTGTGGAAGTGGCTGTTCAAGCCCGTGCTCGGAACTTTCGCCTTGTTTGGTTTTCTAGGCGTCATCCTGCACTACGTGACGTCCGGCCCGCGCCGGACCCAACCGGAACCGCCGGCCAAGGATGGAGTCAATGGCTAGTGGCGCGGTCGAACGCTTCGACGACAAGGCTCGCGAAAGTTTCGAGAATATCGGCCAGACCACCGTCTATCGCGGAGAGTTACTGCGCCATCCGGTGTACACGCGCGTGCTCCACTGGATGGTCGCGTTGTTTTTCTTCCTCGCGCTGTTCACCGGCTTCAGCATCTATCTCCCGTGGCTATTCCGCTGGTTTACTCCCTTCTTCGGCGGCGGACCACTTAGCCGCGTCATGCACCCCTGGTTCGGCGTCGGCTTCGTCCTCTTCTTTGGACTGCAAGCCCTGAACTGGCTCCAGCCCATGATCTGGAACGCAGCCGATTCCCGCTGGATGCGCAACATGGGCAAGATCGTCAGCGGCAAAGAGAAAATGGATCCGCCCGACACTGGCTTCTTCAACGCCGGACAAAAACTTCAGTTCTGGGAGATCGTCGGCGGCTGCGTCGCCTACCTCATCACCGGCATCATCCTGTGGGCAGGCGCAAGATCTTTCGGAAGAATCGCCGTCGCCATCAGCTACGTCGTGCACGACATCTCCGCCCTCATTATGCTCGGCGGAATCTTCATCCACATCTACGAAAGCACATTCGGCCAGCCGGGCACTTTCCAATCAATGGTTCGCGGCGCGGTAAGCGAAGCGTGGGCATGGACCTTCCACCCCGCCTGGTACAAGCAAGTCACCGGGCGCGACCCGGAGCAGGCCTGCGAAGAAGCACGCCGCCAAATGACTACCGGCAGCAAACCGTCGGTGTAGTGTCCCGTAAGTTTGTGGCAACACTGTCATCCTGAGCGAAGCGAAGGATCTCTGTATTTGAATTCGGTATGCGCGAGATTCTTCGCTTCGCGAACTTCCCTGCTAACTTTTTGCACGCACCGCAGAAACGTCCGTCCGCGCTCGGCTGAAGGCAAACTGCAGCGTCCATTCCCGCGCGCCCGATTCACCCGCTCGTGCCGGAGAGAACTTCCAACCCCGGGCAGCCTCGAGTGCGAGGCGCGAAAAATATTTGCTCGGCCCGGCGGATTCGAGCTCCGCCTCCGCCACATTGCCCGCGGCATCCACTTCGACCTTCACTCGAACCCTGACTCTGCCTTGAATTGTGCCCCGCGCGCTCGGCGAAACCTGCGGCATCACCCGCCGCACAACACCACTCTGATCAACGGTCGCAGAAGCCTTTTCATCACCGCGCGCCTCCCGCGTCGCCCTCTGAACCTTCACCATTCCCGGCGTCGCTGGGCGCGGATTCGACTCCGGCCGTGTCGGTGCCTGCGCCGACTGGGAGTTTTCGGACGCCTGCTGGTCTTGCTTCGATCGAATCTCCGCCGGGGGACGCGACGGTTTCGGTCTGGCAATCAAGAAAAAGCCGACCGCAACGGCTGCCGCCAATCCGAGCACATAAGGCCATTTTGCCGATGCCTTCCGTTCCGTCGAGATCGCCGGCGCCGCCTTCTCAGTCCGAGCCGCCGTCGGCACTGGTCGCGCCCCTTCGAACCGATTCGCTTCCAAATGAGCACCAATCTCCGCAATCGTCCAGCGCTTCGCCGCATCGACCTGCAAGCAGTGCGCTGCGATTTCGCGGAATGGTTCCGGCACCCCCGCCGGTACTTCCAGCGCGCTCGGCCGTGCGCGATCCCAAACTGGCAAACGCTGCGTCAGCGCCTCGACCAATGTCATTCCCAAGCGCCAAACGTCGGCAGCTGTCGAAGCCGCTCCCATCGCCGCTTCTGGCGGATCATAGGCACTCGTCGTCCCCGCACCATGGCTCCTGTCACCCGGCACGGCCAGAGTGTCGCTCGACAGCTTCACCTGGTCTCCAATGGCCAGAATATTCGACGGTTGGACGCGTCCATGCACGAACCCCTTGTCGTGCACATACTGCAAAGCCCGCAGAATCGGGGGGAGCATGACTCGCGCTTCCTCAGCCGTCAGTGTCCGCTCCGGAAGAATCTGCGAAAGATTCTCCTCCGCGTACTCCTCCACAACATAAAGCCGCGCCGTGCCATCCTGTCCCGCCTCGAAAATACGAATCAGATTCGGATGGCTTAGTTCGCCAGCCGCTTTCCAGCGAAGAAGCTGCTTTTCTGCGTCCGCCGCGTCGGCTGGAATCAATTTGATGACGGCTTTCTCGGAATCGCCCGCACCTCCTTGCGTAACGGTAAGGTACACAGCACTGTGATCGGATTCGCCCAGGTAGCTTTGTAACGGAAATTTCCCATCGACGGTGCGGCCCTCCCATCGTTCAAAGTTCTCGCTCATATCGTCTCGCTCCTATTCGGAGCCTCGATAGTCCGCTATTGTATGCGACCGCGCGCAAAACAGGTCAAACGCGGGCGACGCGGAAGTTCCACGTGATAGTTGTGTGCACTCCACCGCAAGAATCCTTCGCGGCACTTTACAATATCTTCATGACGCCCATCCCCGCCGAAATCCGCGGCCAGCGTTACATTAGCCTCGCCACCTTCCGAAAAAGTGGCGTAGCCGTGTACACGCCCATCTGGTTTGCCGAATATGACAATAAACTCTACTTCATGACGAACAGTAAGCTGGGAAAGTGCAAGCGCATCCGCAACAACCCGCAAGTTAAGATCGCGCCCTGCACCATGCGCGGGAAAATTACCGGACCGGAATTCCCCGCAACCGTCCGCTTTCTGCCACCGGAAGAGTTTGCTCGCGCCCGCCAGGCGATCAACGCAAAATACTGGCTCGCCCGTCTGCCCTTGCTGTGGCGCAACACCGACACCTACATCGAGATCACTCCAGCACCCGCCTGACTGGGCCTGCACGAATCCAACTCCGACACAGGGCTCTCTGCCCGCTCGGCGAGTCGTGTCCTAATTCGGGAATCGGGAAAATCCCCTGCAGCCCATGACATTTACGCTGGCCGCTCGACCCTGTTACCATCGTAGGTCGTTTAGAGATCCTGTGTATTCTTAGGCAATTGAATTCTCTTTTGGAGGCACCATGGCCGTAAAAGTTGGCATTAATGGATTTGGACGCATTGGACGCAACATTCTTCGCACCGCGCTCGCAGACAAGAACCTCGACTTCGTCGCCGTCAACGATCTCACCGATCCGAAGACGCTGGCCCACCTGCTCAAGTACGACTCGATCCTCGGCAACCTGCCGAACAAGATCACCGCTGGCGCCGACAGTATCTCGATCGACGGCAAAGTCATCAAGGTTTTCAAAGAAAAAGATCCCGCTGCCCTGCCCTGGGACTCGGTCGGAGCTCAGGTCGTCATCGAGTCCACCGGAAAGTTCACCGACGCCAACGAAGCGAAGAAGCATCTGCGCGGCTCCGTGAAAAAAATTATCATCACCGCTCCCGCTAAGAATGAAGACCTCACCGTCGTGCTCGGCGTGAATGAAGAGAAGTACGATCCCGCCAAGCACCACATCGTGTCGAATGCTTCCTGCACCACGAATTGTCTTGCCCCGGTCGCCAAAGTCGTCAACGACAGCTACAAGATCGTCAGCGGCACCATGACCACGATTCACTCCTACACGAACGATCAGGTGATCCTCGACTTCCCGCACAAGGATTTGCGGCGAGCCCGTGCAGCGGCGATCAACATGATTCCGACCTCGACCGGCGCAGCCAAAGCGCTCAAGCTCGTCATCCCCGAACTGGCCGGTAAGCTCGACGGCTTCGCCATGCGTGTACCAACACCAAACGTCTCAGTGGTCGATCTTGTCGTCTGGGTGGAAAAAAAGACCACCAAAGAAGAGGTCAACGCCGCCCTGAAAAAAGCCTCCGAGTCAGGCCCGTTGAAGGGCTACCTCGGCTTCGAGGAGAACGAACTGGTCTCGTCCGATTTCAAAGGCGACTCCCGCTCCTCCATCGTCGACGCCCACATGACCCTGGTAGTCGGCGGCAACTGCGTCAAGGTGATCTCGTGGTATGACAACGAGTGGGGATACTCCTGCCGCGTCCGCGATCTGATCAACCTGATGGCAGCGAAAGGCCTGTAGGATGTTGCTGCGCTCGCGCCGGCACGTCAGCGATTAACGATCGACGACTAACGACCAGCGACCAACGACGGGGTTCCCATGTCCAAGCTTTCCATTCGCGATCTTCCTCTTAACGATCACCGCATCTTCATGCGTGTCGACTTCAACGTCCCGCTCGACGACGGCCGCGTCATGGACGACACGCGTATCCGCGAAACCCTGCCCAGTATCGAGTACGCTCTGCGTCACGGCGCCCGCCTCATTCTGGCGTCTCACCTTGGCCGTCCCAAAGGCAAGCCCAATCCAAAGATGAGCCTCAAGCCTGTCGCCGAGCGTTTGCGCATGCTGCTAGACAAAGAACTATCGCGGGGAGAAAATGTCGGCTTTTGCCCCGAGTGCGTTGGGGAGGAAGCCGAAGAGATGGCGCTCAAGCTCGAGAAAGGCCAGGCGCTGCTGCTGGAGAACCTGCGCTTCCACGCCGAAGAAGAAAAGAACGACGAGAATTTTTCCAAGCAACTCGCCAAGCTCGCCGACTTCTACATCAACGACGCCTTCGGCACGGCTCATCGTGCCCATGCCTCCACGGTCGGCATCACTAAGTTTGTGCAGAAATCCGCCGCCGGCTTGCTCATGGAAAAGGAGCTGCAATATCTGGGCCGGGTCCTGCAGAACCCCGAGCACCCTTTCGTCGCCATCCTCGGTGGCGCCAAGGTCAGCGACAAAATCGGAGTCATCCAGAACCTGCTCAGTAAAGTCGACACGCTCATCATCGGCGGCGGCATGGCCTACACTTTCCTCAAAGCGCGAGGCCAATCCATCGGCAAGAGTTTGGTTGAAGAAGACAAGATCCAGCTCGCCCGCGACCTTCTGCAGCAGGCGAAAACTCACAAGGTCAAGTTTCTGTTGCCCACCGATCACGTCGTCGCCGACCGCGTCGAAGCCAGCGCTTTGACCAAAATCATCGGCCCGGGGGAGCCCATCCCCGCCAACATGATGGCGCTCGATATCGGCCCGCAAACGATCGAGGCCTTTTCCGAAGAAGTGGCCCGCGCCCGCACCATCGTCTGGAACGGCCCCATGGGCGTTTTCGAAGTGCCGCCGTTTGCCAAAGGCACCTTCAAGATAGCCCAAGCCGTTGCGGATAACGCCGGAGCCGTAACCATCGTGGGCGGCGGAGATTCCGTAGCCGCCGTCAAAGCCGCCGGAGTAGCAGCCGACAAGATCACGCATATTTCAACCGGCGGCGGCGCTTCACTGGAATTTCTGGAAGGAAAGAAGCTGCCCGGAGTCGAAGCGCTGACGGATAAAAAATAGGTGGCAGGTGACAGGTGGTAGGTCTCAGGGTGTAGATCCGACTTCCAACCCCCTGCCGCCTGTCACCTGCGACCTTTAGGTTCCCCGCTATGTCCGACTTCGCAGCCCGACTGACTTTCGCCAACGGCAAGACGCTCGAACTCCACGGCCCCGCCGACATCACCAAGGAGACCACCGACGCCATCGTCAACGCCGCCAACTCGTCTCTGCTCGGCGGAGGAGGCGTCGATGGAGCCATTCACCGCGCTGGCGGCCCCTCGATCCTGCAGGAATGCAAGCGCATCGTAGCTAAAATGAAGACCGGCACCCTCCCCGCCGGCAAAGCCGTCATCACCACCGGCGGACGATTGCCCGCCAAGTATGTGATTCACACCGTCGGTCCTGTCTATCGAGGAGGCCAGCAGGGCGAGGCTGAAACGCTCGCCAGTTGCTATAGGGAGTCTATCCGCATCGCCGACGATCATGGAATCCGGGCCCTAGCTTTCCCTTCCATATCGACTGGGGCTTTCGGCTATCCGGTGCACGAGGCTGCGGAAATCGCGGCGCGCACCATCATCCAAGCTCTGCTGCCCTGCGCCCACGTGGAGCACGTCCGTTTCGTCCTCTTCGACATTGCCACCTGCAAAGCTTACGTCCGGGCTACCGAAAAATTATCCCAGCAACCACCTGAAACTTCCGCTATCTTCGAGAAAGGTCCTTCATGAGAAAAAAACTCATCGCCGCCAACTGGAAGATGTACAAAACCCCTGACCAGACCCGTGACTTCTTCCGCGATTTCCTGCCGCTGGTGCAAGGCCACGACCACGATGAAATCGTCGTCTGCCCCACTTACCTCTGCCTTGACGCTGCCATCACAGCGGCCAAGGACTCAAACGTCGCCATCGGAGCGCAAGATCTCTACTGGGAAAAGGAAGGCGCCTTCACCGGCGAAATCAACGCCGCCATGCTGCTCGCCGTCGGCGCAACCCACGTCATAATCGGACACTCCGAGCGCCGCCAGTACTTTGGCGAGACCGACGACACCGTCAACCTTAAGCTCAAGTCCGCCCTCGAGGCCGGACTCATCCCCATCGTCTGCGTGGGCGAGGTTCTCGAAGAGCGCGAAGCCAATCTCACCGACGACGTCCTGCGCCGCCAGTGTCTCCGCGCCTTCCACAAAGTCTCGGCCAAAAAAGCCGTCAGCCTGGTGGTCGCCTACGAACCGGTTTGGGCCATCGGCACCGGAAAAACCGCCACCCCGCAGCTGGCCGCCGACGCCCACGCCATCATTCGAGCCGAAGCCGCCGAATCGTTCGGCCAGGAATTCGCCGGCAAACTCCGCATCCTCTACGGCGGCTCCGTCAAACCAGAGAACGCCCATGCCCTGATGTCGGAAGAAGAAATCGACGGCGCCTTGGTAGGCGGGGCCTCGCTGGATCCCAAATCCTTCGCAGCCATCGTAAAGTATTAGCGCTGAAGGAGAGCGGCTTTGAGAGCATGCCCGAAAAATGCAATTCTTGCCAAATAACAATGATTTAACTTTCGCGCAACCCCGTGCCCAGCGCTAGAATCTGATTAAGTAGGAGCCCGCTGCCTTGGCATTCGGCTCCGTGCTTGAGATTGCACTCCCACGTAGCAAGGGAGGTAAAGACTATGGGCCCATCCACTCTTCGCAAATCCCTGATAGCATTCGCAGTTTCCATCGGTTTCGCTCTCACTGCAAACCTAGCCTTCGCTCAGCATGGCGGAGGCGGCGGTCATGGCGGTGGTGGTGGCGGCGGTTCCCATGGCGGCGGAGGCGGCGGCTTCCACGGTGGTGGTGGCGGGGGAGGGTCCTATCGCGGCGGTGGTGGAGGAGCTCGTGAAGGCGGCTCCTACGGCGCGCGATCTTATGGCGGAGGAAGTTACAGCCGTGGCGGCGGATCTGAAGCTGGTCGCAATCCAGGCTCATCTGCAACGCGATCGTCAGATCGTAGTTCGTTCGATCGCGGTACTGAGAATATTCACGCCGCGATCAACGATGGCCACTGGCATTCGTTCGGCGCCGGCAGTTCCGCGCGTTCCAGTGCGAGTAGCTCGGCGCGTACCAGTGCCGGACGCAGTTCCGGAGCATCCGAGAACTCTACCCTCATGGCTCGTAACGCCGGAATTTCCGATGGCGCGTGGCACTCCTTTGGTTCATCAAGCAGAGACACCTCAAGAAGCGAGTCTGGCTTCGCCGGCGGAACTCGCGTCGCGTCCGCCTTCAACGGTGGAGGCTTTGGCTTTAGAGGCGGTCGTGGATACGGTTGGGGCGGTGGTTGGGGTTGGGGCCGAGGCTGGGGCTGGGGAGGTTGGGGCTTCGGCTTCGGATGGCCGTTCTGGGGCGCGTACTGGGGACCGTATTGGGGCTTCGGCTGGAGTCCGTGGTGGTACTACCCGTACGGATACGATCCGTATTGGTATTCCCCGTGGCCAGCCTATAACTATTATCCGGATGACAGCTACAACTGGTCGACCAATCCTCCTCCGTACAGGCCGTCGGATGACAACAACCAGCCAGTAAACTACTCGAGTACGCCCGGCGCGTCGGATCTCGCGGTCGTCAACACCTCTGAGCCAACATCTGACGGGCAACCGTAGGACGAGAGGACGGACGACGGGACGAAAGACGGCCAGTCATTAGCTTGTGTGGAGCAGAAATCGCGTGCCGCAGTTTCACCGGCTGCGGATTGCCCCAAAGTTCGACAGAACAGTCCCGAGGCTCGCACCTTGCCTGACAAACTTCCCACGCAGAGTGTTTGTTCTTGACCTGAGCAGAAGACCTTGTCACGATTAGCCTAGTGACCCGCGAGGTTTCCTGATGAAGTTTGGCGTCATAATTTTCCCCGGTTCGAACTGCGATCACGATGCTCTCTGGACGGCCGAACACGTGGCGAAGCAGAAGGCAACGTTCCTCTGGCACGACTCGCACGACCTGGAGAACTGCGATGTGGTCATTGTGCCGGGAGGTTTCGCTTACGGCGACTATCTGCGCACCGGCGCGATTGCAAAATTTTCACCGGTCATGGAATCCGTCCGCAAGTTCGCCACCGCGGGCGGCCTGGTTCTCGGCATCTGCAACGGCTTCCAGATTTTGTGCGAATCGGGATTGCTGCCCGGAGCGCTGATGCGCAACATCGGCCTGAAATACGTCTGCAAGCCGGTGCAGGTGAGAGTTGAAAACAACGAAACGCCGTTCACCAACGCGTGCCGCAAAGGCGAAGTCCTGACCATCCCCATCGGCCACATGGAAGGCAATTATTTTTGCGATGAGTCGACACTCGCGGAACTGAAGCGCGACAACCGCATCGTCTTCCGCTACTCGAGCCCGCAAGGCGAAATTACGCCCGAAGCGAATCCCAACGGATCGCTGGAAAATATCGCCGGCATATGCAGCCCCGGACACAACGTGCTCGGCATGATGCCCCATCCCGAGCGCGCCGCCGAACCGGAACTCGGGGGCACCGATGGCTGCAGGATTTTCGAATCGCTGGTCGGAGCGCTGACGACCAATTAGTTCTCACGTCCAATTATTGTGCGAACCTTGCTTCTGATCACCGCCTCCTCACCCGAAATCCAGAAGGTACGGCGTTCCCGTGTCCTGAACTTTCAGCAGATCACCATGCCGTATCTAGCCGCTTTCGCACCGCCGCATTGGACTGTGCTCCATATCGATGAGGTAGTGAGGCCGGTCGATTTCGGTGTGCAAGCAGATTTGGTCGCGGTCACCTTCCACACCCCAAGTGCGCCGCACGTCTATGCCCTGGCGGACCGCTTCCGGCAGCGGGGAATCCCGGTAGTGCTAGGAGGACCGCATGTGACTCTCATGTCCGATGAGGCACAGGCGCACGCGGACGTACTCTTCGTCGGTGAAGCTGAATCCCACTGGCCGCAATTTCTGCGCGACTTTGAGGCGGGGCGGCATAGCCACAGGTACTGTTCCACCGAACCCCCGAGTCTGGAACATGCTCCCATGGCGCGGAAGGATCTGTTTCACCGGCGCGATCATACGGGCGGAGTTCTGTTTGCCACGCGCGGCTGCCCACACCATTGCGATTTCTGCACGGTCGCCGTCATGTACAAGAGCGAGGTGCGCCAGCGGCGCGTGGACGCGGTCGCCGAGGAGTATGGCTCTTTTCCCGGTAAGGTAATCATCCTATGGGATGACAACATCGCGGGCGACATCGAGTACGCCAAGTCGCTGTTCCGGGCTCTCGCTCCGCATCGCAAGTGGTGGAGCGGCCAGGCCAGCATTCATGCGGCACAGGACGACGAGTTCCTCGAATTGGCCGCCAGCAGCGGTTGCAAGCAACTGTTCGTCGGGCTGGAGTCACTCTCGCAAAGCAGCGTGAATGAAGTGCAGAAGCGCTTCAATCATGTGTCCGATTACGCTCGCGCAATTGAGCGGATCCATTCTCATGGCATAGCGGTGCAGGCGGGGATCGTCTTCGGTTTCGATAGCGACCAGCCAACAATCTTCGACGAAACGGTGGACTTCCTCGACGCGGCAGGAGTACAAAATGCGACGTTCAACATCCTTACTCCCTTTCCAGGAACTCGGTTGTACCGACGTTTGGAAGCAGAGGGCCGGATTCTAACCCGCGACTGGAGCAAGTACAATGGCCGTGCGGACGTGGTCTTCCGGCCCAAGCAGATGAGCCCAGAGGAGCTCTTGGCCGGATACGAGCATGCGGACCGGCGCTTCTACTCCTGGAGAAGCGTCTGCAAGCGCTTGTCACGCTCTCCCGTCGGGCTGTCATGGACTTTGCCTTTGAACTTGGCCTACGAGTTCGCTTCTTTGACGGCCTCGGTTGCGGAAGCAGCGCAGCGGTGGAGTCGGTACGAGAACAGTAGTCCGGTTATGGAAAAATCTGAGACTGGGTTTAGTACGCCCAGCGAAGCAAAGTCGCTCCACTCGTAAATCCCGCTCCAACGGAAGCGAGCAGCACCAAGCTTCCCTTCTTCAGCTTGCCTTGCTGACGCGCGGTTTCCATGGCCAGCGGAATGGTTCCCGCGGTGGTGTTTCCGAAATCTTCGATGTTGATGATCACGGCTTCGGGACGCATGCTCAGACGATCGGCGGTCGCGGTGATGATGCGCTTGTTGGCCTGATGCGGAATGAAGGCGTCAATCTCGCTGCCCTTGATGTTGTTCCGCTTGAGAATCTCGTCGCAGAGCAAAGCCATCTTGCGCACCGCGAACTTGAAGACCGCTCCTCCATCCTGATGAACGAAGTGCATCTTCTTGTCGACGGTTTCGTGAGTCGAAGGATTCAGGCTTCCCCCACCGGGCATGTAAAGCGAGCACCCACCCGAGCCATCCACCTCGTGGAGAAAATCAATGAGTCCGACGGATTCGTCTTCTGTAGGTTCGAGCAGGACGGCGCCCGCTCCGTCGCCAAAGATGACGCAAGTCGCGCGATCGGTGTAGTCAATAATCGACGACATCACATCCGCGCCGATCACCAGCACTTTCTTGTGGGATCCGGTGGCGACAAACTGGGCTCCGGTTTGCAGCGCGTAAGGAAACGCCGAACAGGCGGCTGAGATATCGAACCCCCAGACATTTTTCGCGCCGAGCTTGTGCTGCACGAGGCAAGCGGTCGAAGGAAAGAACATGTCAGGCGTAACCGTCCCCACAATAATCGCGTCCAGATCGGAAGCGTCGATGCCACGCTCGGCAAGCGCTTTCTTCGCCGCCTCGACCGCAAGATCACTGGTCGCAACCCCCTTGTCCACGATATGACGCTCGCGGATGCCGACGCGCTCCACGATCCATTGATCGTTGGTATCGACAAGTTTTTCGAGGTCGGCATTGGTGAGCAGGCGAGGCGGAACGTAGGTGCCGAGAGCGCTGATCTTAACGCGCTGAAGCTGGCTCAATGAAAGGCTCCTGGATGAACGATGAATAGTGAATCAAATATTTTGAACGATGAGGACAAGAACGGCAAGGTCCCAGGTGTCAGGTCTCAGGTGTCAGGAAAAACAAAATCATTTCGTTTCGCCGCCACGGTTTTTCCTGAGACCTGACACCTAAGACCTGAGACCTGCTTATTTCATGCGCGCCGCCAGTTCTCCGACCAGCGGCAATTCGAAGCGCTCGCCTTCCCATGCCTTGAGCGTCAGCACAATCCACAAGAACAACATGGCCAGCGCAGCCAGAATTCCAAACAGCAGAAACAACATGGCGGCAGCGACATTCGAAAGAAACAGCGCGACGATGGTCAAAACGAAAAACACTCCCCAGAGCAAAGCGCTTTGCCAGGCATGAAAGCGGACGAACCGATTGTTGCGAAATACCGGCAGAAGCAAGATCACTGCGGCGGCAAGAAAGGTGAGGTAAGCAAATGCCGCAGCCACCCGTTCCGCGACAGGAATCGGCGTCATCGACCATCCGCACCCCGGACAGAACGCCGCGTTCGCCGGCATCACAGTGCCGCAATGCGGACACTTCACGGAGGCTTGCGCCGGATTCGCAGAACTATTCGCTGGACTAGACAATTCGGCGTCCGTTCCTCTTCTTTCGGCATTCTTCGCAAACGCCGTAGATCTGGAAAGTGTGACGGGTGGTAACGTAGCGGTGCTTGCGTCCGATCTCCTGCTCGATTTCCCCGACTTTCTGCGAGAAAAATTCGACCGAAGCGCCGCACTCGGTACAAACCATGTGGTGATGACTGCGGCGGTTGTACTGGTGTTCGTAACGCGCGATGCCATCGTGAAAAGCGACTTCGCTGGCCAGGCCGCAACCGGCCAGGAGCTTCAGCGTCCGGTAGACAGTGGTGAAACCGATGCGCGGGTCGGTTTTCTTGACCAGTCGATGCAATTCGTCGATCGAAAGATGTTCACGAGTCTCCAGGAAGGTCCGCAAGATTGCGCTGCGCTGTTCGGTCTGCTTCAAGCCGACGCGTTTGAGATGCTGCAGGAAAATGCCTTCGGCCTCGCGGATGTTCTCGCGCGAGATGGTCAACTGATCGTCGATTCGTTTCTGCAGCATGTTGGCTGGCGCGGACACTCCAGATGATAATGCACGCCAAGGGTTCCAACATGATACTGGGCGAGTCCCAGTTGCGCCAACCGACTTCTCCTTCTGCGTCTCGGGGTTACTGACCTCGATCAACTCGTTTAGTCGTTTCGCCTGCATGCCCACCCCTGGGAGGTTAACTGGTTTTTTACCCCCTCCCCCCGATTTCCCGTAAAGTATTAAATAATAAATACTTAACTGTAAAGGATTCCGGCATAAGGAGTTAGATTGTCGAAGACGTCCGTGACGCCAAGCGGCAGCACATCAAGCGGCCAGATTCCATCGAGTTCGATAACCATGCCCTCAGCGGGCGCGTCGAAGAGCGCTGAAAATGCGATTTCCTCACCCTCTGGAAAGACGCCGACCCCGACATCCCCATCCTGAAAGAAGCCAAAGTGGAGTACGCGAAGCTGCAGTAGCGGTGTGGCGATCTTCCAACCATGCCTGACCTGCTCACACAAGAATTGTCAACTGACGCTATCAGGCGACTACACTCGGAACCGGGTCAATGGTTGGGATAGAGCTCCGACGCGCCGGCTGTAGGTGGAGGGTTACCAAGCCCGCTCTTTCGATGGCGAGTTGGGTTCTCGTTTCCACCATGGCTACGTTTTCGAAGGCCCCCCTATAATGCCGGACGGCCGAATTTCCCAGGTCCGGTTTGAAGCCTTGGCATTTCGTCCGTGAGCCTTCCCATGCGCAGCGAGGTTTCAAGCGCTGGTTCGCATACGCCCCGACTACGAATGGTTTGCTCTCAGCTTAGTTCCATCTCATGCGTCGGCTTATGTCGGCTCTGTGTCCGACCACCGCGCTGCCGATGGCACCACCAAGTACCCAGAGTCCCTTTGCCCGATCTTGGCGTTACCTTGATCAGGGAGACGTGTGCCGCCTCCTGCGAGGACATTACTCCCCGGTCATCGCTCTTACAGACTCATTCGTCGATCCCACTCGGCTCTCCTCTCCTTCGGCCTAAGCCTCGTTCGAGGAGTCTCTGCAGGTTGCGACCAGCCCCTGCTGCGGGCAGGACCTTCCCGACGTTATCTCTGCGAATCCTTCCCTGAGTGCCTGGGCCCCTGTCACGGCGGTCCCGTGGAGTGCACCTGCCTGTTTCTTCCCCCACGTCATCGGCCTTCCCCCGTACACTATCGAGGTCGGCTTCCCGCGTTTCCCCGTCAAAACGATTTCATGACGGATCTCTTTTTCGAGACTGCAGCCATTTCGTTATGTTCAGGCCCTCAGGTTTGCTCGCCTCCCCGATCGTTCCCACCGCTGCAGCTTATCGCCGCAGGGCAGCCGAGGCTTTTACGTCCGAGCTGAACATGCTTCGTTGCCTCCGCATGCATCGGATATGCTAACCACCTGCCCAGGCAATTGGTGGTGTGGGGACTTACACCCCACTAGATTCACAGCCTTGTCGGCTGCTCCAGTGTAATAGAGATTTATCAACAGCTATCCGGGGGGAATGGGCCTTGGGTCTCCTCTACGCCCAAGAAAAAAGCCCGCCCTGGACGACCTAGGACGGGCCGTCTGAGACCACTACGGTTTGCCGATGTTCGGTTCAGCCAGAAAACCGTGACTTGATCCATCGGCATTATCGTAGCGCCCGACAATTTGATCGGCGGCGTTGATGCCAAATGGGGCGGTGTCCATCGCGCCCGGAAAATCGAAGCTCGTGAAATTCCCCTTGACCACGAGGAATCCGTGTTCTGCCCCGCCCGCATCAACCCACGTGCCGACGATCTTGCCATTTGCGTTGATGTCATCCGGTTGTGTTTGGATTGCTCCTTGGAAAGGAACATCAAAGCTCGCGCAGCGTCCTTTCGCGCACACGAAGCCATTTTCGACCGTGGAAGTTATACCTGGGTCCCAGGCTCCGACTAGATCGCCACTGGCGTTGACCCCAAACAGCGCCGTGTCGATAGCGCTCGTAAAGTCGAACTGCGTAAACGTACCCGCCTTCCACGTGAAGCCGTGATATGCGAGCAGGTTGCCGTTTGGATCCAACAGGTCCCAATAGCCGACCACTGTGCCTGGCGCATTAAAGCCATAAGCATACTTATCGCTGGCGCCGGGGAAGTCGAGCGTGGTTAGAACTCCCTTGTGCACCAGGAATCCATGCGCAAATCCGCTGTCGTCGGCGTACACACCGACCACATCGCCGCGATCGTTGATCTTGAACGCTTCGCTGACGTTTGCGCCCAGAATCGTCTCGGGCGCCAGCGGAATGTATTGGCCCGCCTGGATCATCAAGGCATGACGCGGAGACGTAATGCGGTACGCGCCAACAATAACGCCGTGATCATTGACACCGCGCGCAGTGGTTAAATTGCCCCCAGGATAATCGAGCGAGGTATATGTGAACTGACCACTGGCGGAGACAGCCAGCACAAACAACAAAGACGCGAGCAACAGGGGTCGATGCATACAACCTCCATCGATTTTTGGATAGATAGTTGCCCGCAATGCGGTCTGCGGGTACTGCAACTCCGGACGTTTGATTCGTCCTCAGGGGGAGCCGGGTGAGAGGCCGATTGAAGCGCCCGCAAGCGCGTCCGATGTTATGCCGCCAATGCGACCCTGTCTATAAGAAAAGACCGCCTCATAACGTGTGGCGCGGGCGTAAAGATGGGCTGGTCGAGGGTTCTGAGCGATTTCGTGTCTTTGTTGGAATTGAGACATCACTGCAGACTAAATTGTAACTGTCGAAAACAGATGGGATGAGAAGGCCGGTCTCCGACGGGATGCTGTAGGCTCCCAAGTTATCGACGCGCTAGAAGCGCAAGAGATAAAGGAGACCGGCAATGAAGAAGATTAGCACCGTAACCGCGAAGCAGAGCAGGAATTTTTCTGAACAGAAGCTAACGATCGGGTTGGATCTGGGCGATCGTTCGAGTTGGTATTGCGGATTGGATGAGGCTGGGAGCGTGCTGTTGGAGCAACGAGTAAGCACGACGCCGAAGGCGATGAAGGAAGTGTTTGGGGGAATGCCGCGGAGCCGGATCGCGCTTGAGACCGGGATGCATTCGCCGTGGGTGAGCCGAACACTCAGCGAGTTGGGGCACGAAGTGATCGTGGCGCATGCGCGCAACGTGCGCCTGATTGGGGAGAGCCGGAAGAAGGATGATCGGCTGGACGCGCAGACCTTGGCGCGGCTGGCCAGGATCGATCCCGAGTTGCTGTCTCCGGTGAAGCATCGGAGCGCGAAGGCGCAGGCGGACCTGAGCGTGATCCGGGCGCGAGCTGGACTGGTGCGGGCCAGAACGGCGCTGGTCAACACGGCCCGCGGACTGGCCAAGAGCTACGGGGAGCGGCTGCGCGGATGCAATGTGCGCAACATGAATCCGGAGAAAGCCAGCGGACTGAGTCCGGAGTTGCAAACGGCACTGGAGCCATTGCTGGCGGGAATCGAATCACTCAGCGAGCGCATCCGCGAGTACAACGAACGGATCGAGAAGCTGGCGGAGGAGAGTTATCCGCAAGTGGCGCTGGCTGAAGCAGGTCAAAGGAGTGGGCACACTGATCGCGCTGACACTCTTGCTGACGCTGGAAGACGCGCATCGTTTTCGCAAAAGCCGGGACGTGGGCTGCTACCTGGGGCTGCAACCGGGACGAAGGAACTCCGGGCAGAGTGAGCCACAGATGCACATCAGCAAGGAAGGCGATCCGTATTTGCGAACGCTATTGGTACAGGGTACGCATCACATCCTGGGACCGTTTGGGGTTGATTGTGACCTGCGGCGCTGGGGCCTGAAGCTGGCCGAGCGTGGTGGAAGGAACGGGAAGAAACGAGCGATCGTTGCCACGGCGCGAAAGCTGGCGGTCTTGTTGCATCGGTTGTGGGTAAGCGGAGAGGTCTATGAGCCACTACGCAACAACCATCAAGTGATGTCGGTAGCCGCCTAGTCAAGGAAATCTGGAAAGCAGCGAGATAGGAAGCCCAAAGCCGAGTTCCGGTGACTGCGTCTAACGCCTGGCCCAACTTCCATTCTAAGAATGGAACGGGAGGTCGATAAACAGGTGGCAGCACCGGCTGAAACGAGAACACCCAACTGGCACCGAGCGCAGAAGCGCTCACTGAGAGTGCGGATGGAAGGGTGGCGACAGTAGCGACGCCAATGGGCTTGCCCGATTCGCACGGAGTAAAAGTGTGATCGCACCAAAAGCAGAATGCCCACCTTCCTTCCTCGCGGAATGGTGGCCGAGCGGTCCTCGCCGTCAAGGGTCCGCTCCCGCCGCACAGAACGCGCCCTTGACGGCTCCGGGCCGCTCTGCAAACTGCTCCGCTAGGAAGGAAGGTGGGGTTTAGGAAAGGCAACCGCAAAAACATTCAAAATCGCAAAATCCCTCTTGACATAGACCGGCATTCTCATGGAAGGCGTTAGCCCTCATTGAGAATTGCCGCCCGCTCCCCCGCACGCCAAGTCGCGCCCCCACCCCGCTAGCACGCGCACCCCCGCCGCTTTGCCCACCTGAGTTGGGGGGGTGAACTTTCCCGTTCGTATAGCTGACCCCGGCATGCTGTTGTCAGGTGCGAAGAGCGCCCCTACAATCGTGAGAATGTCGGTCACCGCCTCTTTGCCCGCAATCCGCCGGCGCAATCACACCCTCCGCGTTCTGTACTACGCCGCTTGCGTGCTGCTGGTAGTGCTCATCGCCGCCGTCTGGTGGCTTTACGGGATCGCACGCTCGCCTCTGCCACAACTCGATGGCAGAGTCACGGTTCCTGGAATTTCGTCGAAGATACGCGTCATCCGCGATGAACGCGGCGTGCCGACGATTGAGGCGGCTACGCTCGAAGACTTATTTTTTGCGCAGGGGTACGTCACCGCGCAGGACCGTCTGTGGCAGATGGACATCATGCGGCGGGCTGCTGCCGGAGAACTTTCGGAAGTGATCGGCGAGGACACGGTGAAGATGGACCGTGAGGAGCGGATTCTGGGGCTGCGGCTCGCGGCCGAAGCGGCGGAGAAGAGCATCTCGACGCGCGACCGGGTTTATTTTGACGCTTACGCTCGGGGAGTGAATGCATTTATTGAATCGCATCGCGACCGGCTTTCGCTCGAATTCCGCTTGCTGAAGTACGCGCCGCGGCCGTGGACGGTGACCGATTCCCTGCTGGTGGGCGCGCGCATGGTGCAGGATTTGAACCACTACCGCAATCCGCCGGCGCTGACGCGGGAAAAGATTCTGGCGAAGCTGGGGCCGGAACTGACGGCGGACCTGTACGTGAATTCTTCCTGGCGGGACCGTCCGCCCACCGAGGTCCGGCGGATGGAAGACGAACCCGCAGTCAACAGCGGCGATGAAGAAGACGATGACGACGAAGAGGTCGATCCATCGGGCGGGACGGGACGGCTGATTTCCGCGTTGCCTTCAACCCTCCCTTCTGAGCGGTCTTCAGCGTTCGCCTCTGCATGGTCTTCTGCTTTGTCCTCCACGTTCACTCGGGAAGAAGCCGATTCTTTCCGGCCGGGGTCGAACAACTGGGTGGTTTCCGGTCAGCATACGGTTTCGGGGAAACCACTGCTGTCGAACGATATGCATCTCGACCACCAGATGCCGAACCTGTGGTTTGCGGCGCACCTAAGAACGAGCAGCGGCGCTTTCGACGTTGCCGGCATTACGCTGCCCGGAGTTCCATTCGTGATTGTCGGCCACAATCAGCGCATCGGCTGGGGATTCACTAACGTTGGGCCAACCGTGGAAGACGACTTCATCGAAGAGTTCAATGCGCAGGGGCAGTACAAAACTCCGGCGGGATGGGTTGAACCGCAGCACCGGCAGGAGACAATTCACGTCAAAGGCAAGCCGGACGTGACGCTCGACGTGGTGACCACGCGCCACGGCCCGATCATCACCGAACTGCTTCCGGGCGAGACGCGCAAGGTCGCTTTGCGCTGGACGCTGCAGGACGGCGAGGGACTGGTTTTCTTCGACGTGGACTCCGCACAGAATTGGGATGAGTTTCGCAAGGCCTTCTCGACCTTTGGCGCGCCCGGACAAAACGTGATGTACGCCGATGTGGATGGTCACATCGGCTATCAGGCGACGGGAAGCGTGCCGATCCGGGCAGCGGGCGATGGCAGCCTGCCGGTGAGCGGCAGCGATGACGCACACGAGTGGAAGGGCTGGATTCCTTTCGACGACATGCCGCATGTTTATGATCCGCCGAAGGGTATTCTGGCCACCGCCAACGGGCGCATCACTCCTGACGGCTCCAAATATTCGATCAGCACGGAATGGGAAGCACCTTGGCGAACCGATCGCATTTACCGGGTGCTGGAATCGGGGAAGAAGTTTGCGCCCGCGGATATGCTGGCGCTGCAGATGGATGTGTCGTCCACGTACGACCGGTTTTGCGCCGACAAGTTCGTATACGCCATCGATCACGCGGCGAGCGCCTCGGCCCGGGCGAAACAGGCAGCGGACATTCTACGGGACTGGGATGGGCGGATGTCGGCGGATTCAGCGGCCCCGACGATTGGGACGAAAGCGCGTCAGGAACTGGCGCGTTTACTGCTGGAACCGAAGCTGGGCGCGGCGGCGGAGAGTTCGAATTCAAGTTCGGCTTCAGGCGCGGCGGCAGGCGCGCTCAGTTGGAAGAGCTATCACTGGGCTATGTCGTCGGTTTGGCTGGAAAATGTGCTGACTAAGCAGCCTGCGCGCTGGCTGCCGCCGGGATATTCAGACTACGGGAGCCTGCTGACGGCGGCAGTCGAGAGCGCGGTGAAACAGGCCGGAGTTCCTGCGGACCTTGGTGAATGGAAGTGGGGAAAGAATTATCCGGTTGAAATCGATCATCTGGTGCTCAGCCAGCTTCCGCTGATTGGGCGCTTTACGGGCCCGGGATTGCATCCGTTGAGCGGCAGCACGTACACGGTGAAGGCCGTTGGCCGCGGATTTGGACCTTCCGAACGGCTGACGTGGAACTTCGCGAACTTTGACGAAAGCACGCTCAACCTGGTGACGGGCGAGAGCGGAATCTTCCTCAGTCCGTATTACATGGACCAGTGGGCGGCCTGGTACGGAGGCTCGACATTCGTGTTTCCCTTCTCGCAGGCCGCGGTCGAGCAACACCGGGCGCATGAGATGACGCTGGTGCCTTTCCGGTAGAGACGCGGCTTGCCGCGTCTCCCCAGACGGGGCAAGCCCCGCCTCTGCACTCAAAAATCGACGGTCTTGACATCGACGAAATTGCCGACGAGGCCATAGATCTGACCGGGGTTATTCGGATTGTTCGGGTTGTGCTCCAACGCATCGATCGTGGCGTCGTAGATATAGAGCGTTCCGCCCTGGACGCCCTGGCCCTGGACCAGATAGACCACTTGACGCGTGGCGATGGGCTGAATGCCGGTCACGTCTCCGTTCGCGGGAGGAATTACGACGCCGCCGGCAGGAGCGCTCCCGACCGCGGTAGTCAGCGTGTTGTAGATGGAAAGGCAACCGCGAACCTCGGCCCCTGTCGGCGGCGGGACGGGCGGGATGATCTCGGTACAGTTGCGCGCGCCGATGAAGAGCTGTCCGTTGGCCCCGAGCGCGATTCGATTGTGGTATCCGTCGGTGATAACGATCGGGGCGGTATTGGTAACAGACATGGTGCTGAGGTTAATTATGGTAAGCAGTCCGCAGGTGGTTGCCGCAGTAGTTTGGCCAGTGCAGGGTTGCGAGGGAACTCCTGCGGAATACGGAGTGCCCGCCAGATACATGGTCGAGCCATTGACCAAGGCTACGCTGCCGGCTGCGGCACACGGTTGTTGCGGATTTGCGCTGGGAATGCAGGCTGGGACGGAAGCGACGAGAGTGTTAGTGGTCAGATTGAACTGCTGCACGCTGGCCTGGGTTCCACCGCACTCGGCGCCGCAGCTCACCACGTAGGCGGTGCTGTCGTCGCTGCTGAAGAAAGCTGCAACCGGACGGTCGAAAACGCCCATACCGCCGATGTAGGTTACCGCGTTGCCAATCCCGATTTGCGACGGCGTGATCACCGCCACGGAATCGGAGTTATCGCTGAAGCCAAGAATTCGGTTTCCACTGTTGTTGATCGAGAGATAATGAACCGCGGGAACGCTGGCCTGTCCGCTGACACTGCCGCTGCTCAGCGCGATGGCCTCCACTATCCCGGGAGATTGCCCGATGACCGAGGCGGTCGGCACCGCGACGTAGGCGGCGGAGCTGTCTGGGGAAACAACGAAGCTCTCTGTCATGCCGGGCAAAGTCACCTGAGCGGCACCCGTTTCTTTGGCATTGCTGATGACGCTGAACAGGTTGTCGGAGAATTGGGTACCGTCGCCGCTGAAAACCAGCGTTTGGGCCCGGTTGGGCGTGACTGCCATCATTCCTGGAGTGTTGCCGGCGGAGATCGCCGATCCGGTCGCACGCACGTCATTTACCGCGTCGGCGACGAATATTCCCGCAGACGTAGTGCCGGCGCTGACGCTATTGCTGATGAAGGCGCGTTCCTGGGGGTTGGTGGTTTGCGGACTGGTGGACGGGGTGCCCCCGCAACTCAGCCACCCCAGACTCGCGGGTAGCAGAAATAGCGGAAGAATCAGGACTCTCTTCAAACCTGGGACTCCAACCTCATGCCGGATAATCGCTTGGATGCAAGAATAAGGATTATAGCAAAGGAAGAAATTGCGATGGTGACGGGCTGACGAACCGGTCGGCTGAAAGGCGGTCTGAGCGATTCCGCCTTGCAGATGCGGAGACCTCGGTCCTTCTAGTATTCTCAAATGGATGGCGCAGAACTTTATTGAACGTCTGAAGCAATCCCCCGTCCTCTGCGACGGAGCCATGGGAACGCTTCTCTATGCCAAGGGCATCTTCATCAACCGCTGCTATGACGAACTGAACTTGTCGCAGCCGGAGCTGATCCGCGGCGTCCACCACGAGTATCTGCAGGCTGGCGCTGAGATTGTCGAAACCAATACCTTCGGGGCGAATAGTTTTCGCCTGGCGCGGCATAGCATGTCAGACCGCGTGCGCGACATCAATGTCGCTGGCGCGCACGTGGCTCGCGAAGCGGCCAAGAGTTTCGATGTTTGGGTTGCGGGATCAATTGGCCCGCTGGGTGTGCGCATTGAACCGCTGGGCAAAACTTCGTTCGACGAGGCCCGGACGGCGTTTCGCGAACAGATCGCAGCCCTGGTCGAGGGCGGCGTCGATTTGCTGATGCTCGAAACCTTCGGCTACGTCGAAGAGTTGCACCAGGCCGTGCTGGCCTGTCGGGACGTGAACGCGAAGATCCCCATCATTGCCCAGGTCACGATTGACGAAGACGGCAATTGCCTCGATGGCTCCGACCCCGAAGCTTTCGCCGCCCGGCTGACGGAATGGAATGTCGACGTACTGGGCATCAATTGCAGCGTCGGGCCGGTCGCCATGCTGGAGGCGATCGAGCGGGTGCGAGCCGTGACTTCCGTGCCGCTGGCCGCGCAACCGAACGCCGGCATGCCGCGCTCGGTCGAAGGGCGGAATATCTATCTTTGCTCGCCGGAATACATGGCGAGCTACACCCGAAAATTTGTGGCGGCGGGCGTGCAGCTGATTGGCGGCTGCTGCGGAACCACGCCCGATCATATCCGCGCCATGAAAGCAGCATTAAGGGTGCGCGAAGCGCGCGGAAAAACTGCGCTTACCGAGGCGGTTCATGCCGGTAGCGCACCTTCGGCTCCGGCGAGCATTCCTATGGCGGACCGCTCGCGCCTCGGCGCGAAGATTGCCGCCGGGGAATTTGTCACCATGGTCGAGATCGTGCCGCCCAAGGGCATCGACATCCGTAAAGAGGTCGAAGGCGCGAAGTTCGTCAAGTCGGTCGGCGTGGACGCGGTGAACATTCCGGACAGTCCACGGGCCTCGGCGCGCATGAGCAACCAGGCGTTATCACTCTTAATGCAGCAGGCGGTCGGGATTGAAGCCATCCTGCACTACACCTGTCGCGACAGAAACGTACTCGGCATTCAGTCCGACCTGCTGGGGGCGGCGGCCACCGGAATCCACAACCTGATCTGCATTACCGGCGATCCTCCAAAGATGGGGAATTATCCCGATGCTACGGCGGTGTTTGACGTGGATTCGATCGGACTGGTGAATATCGTCCACAACCTGAACCGGGGATTAGACTTAGGCGGGAACCCGATCGGGGTCGGGACCAGCTTCGTCATAGGAGTGGGTGCCAATCCGGGGTTGCCCAACCTGGACGAAGAGATCAGGCGTTTCGAATACAAGGTGCAAGCGGGTGCGGAGTACGTGGTGACCCAGCCGGTGTTCGACCTCAATCTGCTGGAGATTTTCCTGAGAAGAATCGAACACTGCCGAATTCCCGTGATTGCCGGAATCTGGCCGCTGGTAAGCCCCCGCAACGCTGAGTTCATGAAGAACGAGCTGCGGGTGTCCGTGCCTGATGAAATTCTCAACAGGATGACCAGGGCTGCAAGCCCGGAAGCGGCCCGCGAGGAAGGCGTGGCCATCGCCCGCGAAATGCTGGGGGCGCTCCGCGACCGAGTGCAGGGGGCGCAGATCAGCGCTCCCCAAGGCCGATATACCTCCGCTGTGGATGTTCTGGAGGCTCTTGGCTCGAAGCGGCCGGCTTCAGTTTAATTTTGGGAATGCCACGCCCAAAAAATTGTACGAATCAAAGATTTTCGCTGGACATTTTCCACAGGAATCGGCATTACAATAGAGACAGGAGCAACTGGATTGGTGAAGTTTGAAGAATGCCTCGAGCGTCTCGAGAAGATCGTTCAGGAACTGGAAAAAGGTGAGGTTCCTCTTGAAAAGTCTCTGACGCTCTTTGAAGAAGGCATGCAACTTTCCGCAACTTGCCGGAAGCAACTGGAGGACGCGGAAGGGAAAGTAGAGATTCTGTTAAAACAGAACGGAAAGCTGCAAACTGAACCGTTCGAGCCCCCGGCCGAGAAAGCGTTGCGCACGTAACGCTGTTCGCGCTTGGATCAGATTGAACAACGCCAACGCCTGCGCCAGCCGTGTTTGCTGTCGCAGCCAAGGCCACCGCGGGTCGCGGTGATGTCAGGGGGTAGTATGGAACCACTCAGTGTAGTCCTCTATCAGAACGACCCCAGAACCGCACAAACTCTGGCGGTCAGTCTTTCCCAACACTTTGAATCTGTTTATTTGGCCCGCAATTACCAAGAGGTCCGTCCCGCGGTCACCCAGCATCGCGCCGAAGCGCTGGTGCTGGATCTGGAAACCTCGGGGCCGGATGAGGTGGAGCGTTTGCATCATGAGTTCCCCGGCCTTTGCATCGTCGGCACCCACAGGCTGGCGGACGACAAACTATGGGCAGAAGCAATGAGTCTGGGCGCGGCTGACATATGTGAGCCGCGCAACGATGACGTGGTGCGCTCGGTGTTGCATCATCTCACGCACCATGCAGCCGCCTGATATTCACGAGTAGAGACGGGGCTTGCCCCGTCTCGCTCGCGGCAGCAGACGCGGCAAGCCGTGTCTCTACAAATTTCTTCTGGCGGAAAACTGGTTTTGAGAAGGACGCCGCTTGGCGTCCTTTTTTATTTCAGCTTTCATCTCAACTATGCCCGCTTGTTATACTGCGATGCCATGCTGAAACAAGTTCTGGAGCGGGGACGAGAAGCCGCCGACGTCGCACTCGAACAACTCTTACCACCGGCGACCCAGCATCCGACTTCCATCCATCAGGCCATGCGGCACAGCGTGTTTGCCGGCGGGAAGCGCCTGCGGCCCATCCTCTGCATGGAAGCGGGGCGCATGATCGGAGCAGCTGGTTCGAGCACGGGCACGTTGCCTGTAGGCATCGACCAGGTGGGCGCGGCGCTCGAAATGCTCCACACTTATTCCCTGATTCACGACGATCTGCCCGCGCTCGATAACGACGACCTGCGGCGCGGGCGTCCCACCTGCCACAAGGCTTTCGGCGAGGCCATCGCCATCCTTGCCGGCGACGCCCTGCAGACGCAGGCCTATGAAGTGCTGGCGCAGATCGCCTGCCCAGCCGAGGCGCGCGTCGCCATCATCCGGGAAGTCGCCCACGCCACCGGCAGCGTCGACGGCATGATCGGCGGCCAGGTGGTTGATCTCGAAGCCGAGCACAAGAAGCCCGACCTCGCCACCCTCGAATACATCCACCGTTCGAAGACCGCCGCACTGATCACCGCCAGCGTGGTCAGCGGAGGAATATATGCCGGCGCAAGTTCTGCCGATATCCGCCGCCTCCGCACCTATGGCCAGTCGATCGGCTTGGCGTTCCAGATTGTCGACGATGTGCTCGACCTGACCCAAACCTCCGAGCAACTGGGGAAAACCGCAGGTAAAGACAAGGCAGCGGAGAAGGCGACCTATCCTGCGTTATTCGGAATCGAGGAATCAGTCCGCAGGGCCGACGCTCTGGTCGATCAGGCATGCGCGCAGCTGGACGAATACGGCGCAGCCGCGTCTACTCTGAAGGATCTGGCGCATTACCTGGTAGAGCGCAAGAAATAAATTGTTTTGCTGGTGTGGGGACGGGCGGCTCGCCCGTCCAAGCCGAGCACAGCTCGGCCAGCTGCCAGCGGCCGAAACAATGCTGGATTCGCTGCGGTGCTCCTCGAGCGTCCCGTGAAAAAATCGACGCGCTGGGTCTGCCGCCCTTGAATAAACCGTCTCGTTAGCGTTACAGTTTCTATGCTCTCGCGGTCTCCCGCCCTTCTCATTCCTCACCAGCAACTTGCGCGTAATTGTTGTAGTGTGTGTGCAACTAAAGGCGGTGCCTGGACTCGCACCACAATATGTGGTGTTTTATTACTTGACCCGCCCCTGTATTCGCCGTTAAAGTTGGTCAAAAGCGTGGGTGACGTTCCTGCTTTATGGGGGCGGCATCAAATGATGCGACCCGCGAGGAACCTCGGCAGTTAACAGCTTGGTTCTCGCGATTTGCGGCGCACTCCAGCCAGCGCAAACCGAGTCCGCGGACCGCAGTGTCCGCCTACGAAGGAGTTACTTTGCTCAAACTTAAGAAGCTGCAAATCCTGGGATTCAAGTCGTTCTGCGATCGCACCGAACTGAAATTCCATGGCGAAGGCATCGCCGCCATCATCGGCCCGAACGGCTGCGGCAAGTCGAATATCGCCGACGCGATTTCCTGGGTGCTCGGCGAGCAGTCGGCCAAAACGCTGCGTGGCTCGCGCATGGAAGACGTAATCTTCTCCGGCACGCGCGACCGCAACCCCACCGGCATGGCGGAAGTGTCCCTGACTTTGATTGACCCCGAAATTTATGCTGGGCCGGATACCAACGCGCCCACCGAGATCGAGATTCAGGACGAGATCCCTTCCGGAGAAGAAAACTGGGACGAAGCGGAGATCCGCGCGCAGGCCGCCGCCGCAACCGAGCTGGCCGTCGAGGAAGCGCAGCCCGGGAAGACTGCGGAGGTAGAAGGCGAAGCCGCAGCCCAGCCGACGAGTAGCGATGCGCAAGCAACCGATGCCGCAGTCGCCATGGCAGGTCCCCAGGTAGTTCTGAAAATCCGCCGCCGCAAGTTCAACCAGCAGCAACACCACGCCGGAGAAATCGCGGTGACGCGCCGCTTATTCCGCAGCGGCGACAGCGAGTACTTGCTGAACGGAAAACTGTGCCGTTTACGCGACATCCAGGAACTGTTCATGGGAACGGGCCTGGGGCCGGAGTCGTACGCGCTCATCGAACAAGGACGCATCGGCCAGATTCTAAGCAGCCGTCCGACGGATCGCCGCGCCATCATCGAAGAAGCGGCCGGCATTACGAAGTTCAAGACGAAGAAGCGCCTCGCGGAAGCGCGTCTGGAAGACGCCAAACAGAATCTGAACCGTGTGAACGACATTTTCGAAGAGGTCACGCGGCAGATGAATTCGCTCAAACGCCAGGCCAGCAAAGCCGAGCGCTATGCCAAGCTGCGCGACGAGATGCGCGCCAAGCTGCGAGTTGTGCTCGCCAGCAAGTTCACCCAGATGGGCCAGGAAAGCGTGACCCTCGATACCCAGATCCATCAACTGGGCGAGGAAATCCACCACCAGAGCGAGAGCGTCCACGAATCGGAAAAAGACCACTCCGAGCGCACGCAGCGCGGATATGCCATCGAGACCGAGACGCGCCAAAATCGCGAGCGGCTCAATCAGATCGCAATCGAAGGCGACCGCGGCAAAGCACGCATCCGGACCAACGAAGAGCGCTGCGCGGAACTGATCGTGCGTACGGCATCCGCGGAAACGGAGCTGGCGCAGGCTCAAAGTCGGCTGACGGCGCTTGAGGAAGAACGAGACGGTCATCAGCAGTTACTCGATTCAGCGGCTGCGGATCTCGCGTCAGCCCAGCAGGAACTCGCCCTCAGCCAGCAGGAAACAGCTTGCGCCGCCACCAACCTGGCGATGCTCGAACAGGAACAGGAATCGCATCGCGCGGCCATTCTCGAAGCCGTCGGCGGAGCTTCCAACCTCCGCAATCAACTCACACAGGCCCAGGAGCGGCTGGCGGGCATCGGTCGCGAGGAACAGCGTCTGCGCGCCGAAATCGCAACCGCCTCCTCGCAATCGGAAACCTTCGGCGGACAGCGCGGACAAATCGCTCTGGAATTCGAAACCGTTTCGCAGCGAGCCAGCGGCCTGACTGCCGAGATTGGGGGCCTGCGCGAGACCCTAGAGACGAAGCGCTCTGCCGAAAATGACACCAAGAAGCACCTCGACTCGATCCGTTCCGAATACGCCACCGCGCTCGGCAAGAAGGGATCGCTCGAAGCGGTCATCGCCGAGCACGGCTATTCCACCGAGTCAGTGCGGCGGCTCTTCCAATCGGGCGCAATGCAGGGAGGAAACACTCCCGCCGGTGTGCTCGCCGATTTCCTCGAAGTCGAGCCTCGCTATGAGCGCGTCGTCGAGGACTTCCTGCGCGACGAACTGAACTTCGTAGTCGTCAAGTCGTGGGACGCCGCCGATGAAGGTTTGCGTCTGCTGCGCTCAGACGTCAACGGCCGCGCCACGTTCCTGGTTCATCCGGAGGACTCGCAAGCGAAGTTCTCATTTTTAGCGGACGAAAGCCATCACTACTCTCCGCTCAACGACACGGTCTTGCCGCTGAAAAACTCGATTCGCGTGTTGAACGGATTTGGCAAGTCGTTGGAAGTGATCCTGCCGAAGCTGGGCAATGGCTACATCGTGCCCGATCCCGGGGCGGCGCGCGAGCTAGCGCTCTCCAGCCCCGACGCGTTCTTCCTCGCGCAAACAGGAGAATGTTTCCATAACGTGACCGTCACCGGGGGCAAGCAACGCAGTGAGGGACCGCTCTCGATGAAGCGCGAGTTGCGCGATGTGCTGCGTCTGCTCGAAGAGCTGGAACGAGCTCTGCGCGAGAAGGAAATGCTCGCGCTCACCTTGGGGCGCGAAATCAAAGAGCACACTTCCCTGCTCGATCGTCTGGAAGACGAAAAGCGCGAAGCCGAGAAGCAGGCGATGACCTCCGGACATTTGCTGCAGCAATTGGAAAGCGAAATGTCGCGGGTGCGCGAACGGATTACGATCAGCGAACGCGAGCTGCAACGACTGCAGGCAGAACGGCAGGAGCAGGAAGACTTGATCGCATCGCGGCAAGCGGAGCTAACCACAATCGAGGAAGCGCGCGCTCAGTTCGAACTGCAACTCGCAGCTGGACAAGACCGCCTCGCCGCTCTACGCAGCCGGCGAGATGCTGCCGCTGAAACCACCTCGCAGCGCGCAGCTCGCGTCGCCACTCTCGAAGAACGCCATCGTTCGGCCACGACCCTGCTGCAGCGCATCGAGGCACTTGTGTCGGAGATGCGGGAGCGGGCTGGCGTTTTGCAAGCTCAAATGGAATCGGCGAGTGCAGAAATCGCGCAACGGCAGAACGAGAACGTGCAACTGGCCGAGCAGCTTCTGCAGTTCGAAGCCGAGCGCAATGCTGGCGAAGCGCGCGAAGGCTTGCTGCAGTTGGAGTCGGAGCAAGTGCGCGCGCGGCTAACCGAAATTGACGAGCTGCTTCGCAGCACGCGTCAGCAACTCGATCTGGCTCGTGACCGCCGAGGTGAACTAGCGGCCGCAGCAGCCAAGCTGCAATCCGACCTGCAACACCTGGCCGACACTTGCCTGAACGAACTGGGCATGGAGCGCGCGGTGCTGATGGCCGAGACGATGTCCGAAGCCCCGATCCCGCTGGTTACCGGAGAGGAACTTGCGGCCGAAGATCAGGCGCACCGTGAAATGCGCGCCCGCCTGGACGCCATGGGCCCGGTCAACATGATGGCTCTCGAAGAGTACAAGGAAACTGCGGAGCGCCACCAGTTCCTCGGAACGCAGCGCAAAGACTTGCTCGACGCCATCGCGGATACCGCAGCCACGATTCGCGAGATCGATCAGGTCTCACGGCAGAAATTCGAAGAAGCGTTCAACCGGATCAACGAAAACTTCCAGGCCACCTTCCGCAAACTGTTTGGCGGCGGACACGGCTTCATGCGTCTGACCGACCTCGAAAACAGCGCGGAGAGCGGCATTGACGTGGTGGCCTCGCCTCCCGGAAAGAAACTGCAGAACGTGCTTCTGCTCTCCGGCGGCGAAAAGGCGCTCACCGCGCTCGCCCTGCTAGTCGGCATCTTCCAGTACACGCCCAGTCCCTTCTGCATTCTCGACGAAGTCGACGCTCCGCTTGACGAAGCGAACATCGCGCGTTTCACCGATCTGGTGCGCGAGATGAGCGTGCAGACCCAGTTCATCCTGATCACGCACAGCAAGCGGACTATGAGCATTGCGCCGGTACTCTATGGCGTGACTATGCAGGAGCCGGGCGTATCGAAGCTTGTGTCGGTGAGGTTCGGGGCGGCATAAACATTAAGGAGTGTTGAGGATGAGGCGTCTTTATGTCAAAACAATAAGTCGTGGAGGATAACCACCACATCTTTGCCTTTACTTCGGCCATAGAGGATGCTTGGTATTGGGACACGAAAGAACAGCCGACCTGCTTTTTCTTCACCCATTTCCGCTGGGGTAGCTTCGGTAGTGGTGCAGCAGTCGATTCCCTTCGCCGTTTCCACCGCTGGCCGGGTTTCGGGACAGACACTGCAAAAGCAGAGTGCAATGTACACAACCGATTTATAATGCATACATCATGCCTGAATCTTCGGTTCTCACTCTCCGCTTAGATGCCAAACTCAAGAGTCAGCTCGACCGCCTATCGAAATCGATGAACCGGAGCCGCTCGTTCGTCGCCGCCCAGGCGATCCAGGAATATGTTTCCGTCAATGAATGGCAGATCGGGGAGATCAAAAAGGCTCTTGTCGAAGCGGACCGAGGTGACTTTGCCAGCGACAAGGAAATGCAGCAGACGATCAGGCGCTTGACGCGACGTGCGCGCTAATTGGCTGCGAACGGCGCGCGCGAACCTGATCGCCGCGTCCGAGTACATAGCCCAGGACAATCCCGAGGCTTCTGCCAGGACCGTGGCCGCAATCGCAAAAGCCATCGAAATTCTGAAGCGATTTCCCGCTATCGGCCGGCCAGGAAGAGTACCCGGAACCCGCGAACTGGTAGTGTCGGGCACTCCATACATCGTTCCTTACCGCGTACGCGGGGACCTTGTGGAAGTGCTGCGTGTGTTTCATGCTTCCCGTAAATGGCCAACCCATTTCGGCACGAAGCGGCGAGCAAATGGTCGCGATCGTCTGGACTGAACGCAACGCTTTGGGAGAGCATCAACAAAAGCTCGGGTTCCCCGTTCACAACCTCCGCCGCATTCTGCTTTTCGGTTGCAGAACACGCTGTCCTTTTTTTCCAGAGCCTTCCTCAGCTTTTCCACATCATGCCCCGTCGAAAACCAGCGCTGGACACGGCTTCTAGCTTACACTCGAACTGTCAACACCTTTCGGTGCAGCGGCGGTTGGCGTAACCCGGCATATGTGACGGAAAGCGTTGACAAATTTTCCGCGACAGCTAGAATACGCAAAGTTTTCTTACCGGTGAATTAATACACATGAGCCCCGAGATTCTAGATACCGTTCTACTACGAACGGATTACTCCGAATTGGAGTTGCACGGCAGCGGCAAAGTCCGCGACGTCTATAACCTCGACCATGACCACTTGCTGTTCGTGGCCACCGACCGCATCTCAGCCTTCGACTATGTTCTCGCGACCGGCATTCCACACAAGGGTCGCGTTCTGACCCAGATCTCCCTGTTCTGGTTCGACTTCCTAAAGGATATCGTCCCCAACCATTTCGTCACGGCCGACGTGAACCGCTACCCCGCGGCAATTCGCCGGCATGCCGACGAGCTCCGGGGCCGTTCCATGATGGTGATGCGCGCCGAGATGTTTCCGGTGGAGTGCGTCGCGCGCGGCTACCTTTCCGGCTCCGGATGGAAGGAGTACAAAGCGGCGGGCACGGTCTGCGGCGTCAAGCTTCCACCGGGATTGAAGGAGTCCGACCAACTGCCGGAACCCCTGTTCACGCCGGCAACCAAAGCCAACACCGGACACGACATCAACATTTCATTCGAAGAAATGTGCAAGCTAGTCGATCCGGAACTGAGCCGCCAACTCCGCAACATCACCTTGCGTATCTACAAGAAAGCCGCAGATTATGCGCGGCAGCGCGGCATCATCATCGCCGACACCAAGTTTGAATTTGGACAAACCGCCCAGGGAATCACCCTGGCGGATGAAGTGCTCACACCGGATTCCTCGCGCTTCTGGCCGGCCGACACGTATCAACCGGGCAAGGCGCAGGATTCCTACGATAAGCAGTATGTACGGGATTACCTCGAAGAAATTCACTGGAACAAACAACCGCCGGCGCCAGCCCTTCCCCAAGAAATTGCGCTGCGGACAAGCGAAAAGTACCTCGAGGCGTATCGTCAGTTGACGGGACGCGAGCTGGAGATTTAGTTCCGCGTGCGCTGGTGTCATTGAATTCGATCACTGAACTTCGAATGATCGGCGTTTGGATCATCGACATTCGGATCCGTGAACCATGAGCATTGCGGACTGGATCATCCTCGGCTTTCTGGTATTTTCTGTGACTGCGGCAGCCATCGAAGGCTTCTTCCACGAAGCCTTCAAGCTGGCTGGCTTGGTTGTGGGATACTTGCTGGCCGCCTGGCAGTATCATCGCCTGGCGGACTGGCTCGCGCCTTATTTGAAATCGCCGTGGGTAGGCGAGATCGCTGCTTTCCTGATCATTTTTTTTGCAGTCCTGATCGTCGCCGGCGTTGCCGGACAGGTCGCGCGACGGGTAATGAAGAAAGCCGGCCTGAGCGCGATTGACCGGTTCCTGGGCGCGGTGCTGGGTTTGTTGAAGGGCGTCCTGGTTGTGGCGATTGTGCTCACCGCGGTGGCCGCTTTTGCCCCCGCTGCGAAGTGGCTGGCGGGATCTCAGTTGGCCCCGTATTTTCTGGTAGGCGGAAGGGCAGCGATCTGGCTCGCACCGTCGGAATTGCGTCACCGCTTCTACCAGGGCTTGGATTACATGCGGCAGGTGCATTCAGAAGCTGACAAGATCCAGCCGCAATCGTCCGGGGCGTCGAAATAGTTTTTATCATTGAAACATTTTAGGTTCTGAAAATGCGGAAACGAGGCAGCAAGTGAAAGATCAACTGGAAGCACTCATTCTTCAGATGTACAAGAGCAACATCCTCTATTCGGAAGCGGTTCGTGAGTTTAAGAAGCGCTTCATCATAACCGTGCTCGAAGAAAACCGCGGCAATCAGTGCAAGGCGGCGCGACAATTGGGCATGCACCGGAACACGCTCAGCCGGACCATGCAGGAACTCAAGATCGATGTTCGTCCGTTACGCGCCGGCGCCAAGCGTCCGCCCCGCAGCGTGCGTGCCATGCCGCTGGAGAGAAGACAGTCCCGCTAAACACCACCCGCGGCTTGCCGCAAGAAAAAACAAGGCGGTCCCCATTGGGACCGCCCTCGTTCTTGCCATTGCTGAGAGGTCTAGTGCGGGGCTGGCTTCTTGTGAACCGGTGGCTTCGGCTTCGCCGCCACCAGCAAGGCTCCATTGTCCATGGTCATCATGAACGGCTTGGCCACGTAGGAGACCGGCGTCCCCTGGAACTGGAAGTCCGTATCTTCCTTCGGCATATCCTTCGCCGGAATCGCTGCCGACATGGTCAGATCGATGTCGGCACGCTTGGCGTCGATATCGTCCGAACTGCCAGCGAGCGTCAGTTTAGTGGCGGTTTTGCTTGAGGAATCGATCGTGATGATGTGGGCCACCATCTGCAGCGGCTTTCCTTTGAGTGCGCTCCAAACCTTGTCGGCGTCTTCGGGCGTGCCTTCGGAAAGAACCATTTGCCATTCCGCGAAACTCATCTCCTCAACTTTCTTGGTCTTGACCAGCGCCGCCGCCTGCTCGGCGGGAGTTGGGGGCACGTACTTCGAGATCGTGAAATTGGCCGGGGGCAGTTGTGTAGTAGCCGTCTGGGTCAGCAGGTCGCTCCATCCGTCTTCGCTGCCATGGTACTTGACATACTTACTCTTGCCGAACTTGACGATCGCATCCTTGCCCGCGGCGCTAGTTTGCAAATTGGCAGCGCGAGCGATGAAGAAAAGCCCATCCACGTCTTTTTCGGTCGGTCCCGGCGCCAGATAAGCAAGCCCCAGGTGATAGACCTCGACCAGGTTGTTGGGATCAGCTTCCACCTCAGCACGCAGAAACTGCTGGGCCTTGGCGTAGTCCTTGGCCTGGAGAAGAGCGGCCGTGCCCGCGGCGCCGTTGAAGATCGTCTGGGTTTGCGATTTCAGCTTATCCCACTCTGCCGGTGTCGTGCCTTCCGGCTTGGGCGCCGTCGGCAGGCACTGCAACCCTTTTTCAGCGTACTTGCCAGAGTCCGCAAAATTCTGTTGCGGGTTCTGGTTCTGTTCCGCCATCGCCCGCTTGCTGAAAGCCAGCACCGCCAACGCCCGGAGATTGCACGGATTCACCAACAGAACCTTCTGCGCGGTGTCGGCCATCTTGGCGGAATTGCCCGTCTGCTGGTAGGCGGTCATCAAAGCCTCCAGCGCGTCTTCTTTCATCACGCTGTTGGGATACTGCGTCACAAACGCTTCCAGGCCGCTGACTTTGGCGGAGGGGTCGGTTTGCTGCACCGCGCCCACGTACGCGTTATATTCGGCCGGGTCTTTAATCTCTTTCTTCTGCGGCGCCGGCACGGCCGGGGCTTGCGCCGGCGCGGGAGCGGTTTGAGCGACGGCGGTAACTGCGGCTACCAGCAACATCGCGAGAACGATCTTCTTCATTCCGGTGGCTCCTTAACTCTTCGGGGAAGCTGGAGTTGACATCTTGCCCGATTCCATCCAAGCCTGGTGTCGGGCTTGCACCATGAACCAATCTTGCACTGGCCGTGCTGTTGCTGACACTCACACTGACTGGTTGCCAAAATCATGAGCCGCCGGTTGATATGCAGCGGCTTAACATTATTCCGGTGAGCGGATTATAAGGATGTACTCCCGCTAAGGCAAGCGTCTTGCTCGCTTCATCCCTCCTGCCTGTCCCCGACTCACTTAGATGCGGAAAAGCGCCGCCCGGTATGGGCGCCTCCTCCACTCGATCCCGTCGATGCACAACTGATGTACGACCCATACACGACACAAGCAATGCAAAATACAATAATGTCTTCACGGAGGAAGACGTTTTGGCGAAACCCGCATCAAACCCGCCACTGGACGGGCAAGTCGCAGTCATCACCGGCGCCGGACGCGGCATTGGCCGGGCCATCGCTATGAAGCTAGCCGAACTCGGCGCGCACACCGTCTTATGCGGACGCTCGCGCGAAGCCCTCGAACAAACTTCAGCCGCCATCCAGAATAGCGGCGGCCAGATTTCCTTAAGAAGCACGGTGATCGAATGTGATGTCACCGATCTGCATCCCGTCGAAGCGCTCGCCCGGCAAGTCGAGAGCATCTTCCACCGCATCGACATTCTCGTCAACAATGCCGGCATCAGCGGCGTGGGAGGCCCTCTCCATCAACTTGCGCCCGAGAATTGGGAGCGCGTGCTGAACACAAATCTGCGCGGCGTCTATTACTGCATCCGCAGCTTCGCGCCCATCATGATCAAAGCCCGCAGCGGGCATATCATCAACATCTCGTCCCTGGCCGGCAAGAACGCTCTGCCCAATGGGGCCGCCTACGCCGCTTCGAAGTGGGGATTGAATGGATTGACCTACTCCGTAGCCGAGGAATTGCGCGCCCACAACATTCGCGTCTCGGTCATCTGCCCAGGATCCACGCACACCGAGTTTAGCGCGCATCCCGGAATGAATACCGAGAAAATGCTGCAAGCCTCGGACGTAGCCCACGTCGTAGCCATGCTCGTGACGCAGGCTCCCCAATCGTTTGCCAGCGAAGTTCTGCTGCGGCCTACGCAGAAGCCGTAGGATCAGCCGTCAGTAAAGGCGCTTTTCTGCTGACCGGCGGGTGACCCAGCCGACCGAATTTTCGATGGTGCCCCGTCCAAGCTCCGCTTGGGCGGGTTTCGAGTGTCGAAACTCTTCGACACTCCACCTTGCGACTCCCTCTTTTTTCATCACAAACGTCCGGCCCACCCATCACAGATTCCCAACCGGCAAGTGCGCGACAATGTTCGTTGATGTGTCGCAGCCGAAGCGCGCCACAACCCCAACCAAGGCCACCTTGGCTGCTGCACGATGAAAGCCGGCTGTACGGGGAGAATTCCCTGAGACCTCCCTGCTGAGCGGAAGGGTATAGGGGTCCTTCGACTCCGCAGGGACTTCACTTCGTGAAGTCCCTGCTGCGCTCAGGATGACAACTTGGATCTGGTGACTGAGAGCTGAGAGCTGCCTACTGAGAACTCTCTTCAGTCTTTGAACAGATTATCAAACGCCGCGCGCGCGTCATTCGGACGCTGACTGCCTTTGCTGGATGTTTCCTTTTCGATCATCACGCGGATGGAATAGAGCGAGCAGTCGTTGCGTCTGTCTTTGGGAGAGATTCGGGCGGGAATCGGCTGATTGCATTCGAAGCGGCTCGATGGGTCAAAGTGTTCGCACTGTTTGCAGGCGTGCAGGTCGAATCCGCACTTCGGACATTGCCCGACCGGATCCGTGAGATTCTGCAGCAACGCACCGCATTCCGCGCAGCGGGAGACGGTCCGCGTTCCCGGCATGTTGATCGGCCGCGGCCCGAACGTGTTCTCTTTCTTCGGGGCCGAGGGCTTCTCGAACTCTTTCTTCGGTCCGGCGCCGGAATCCTGGTATCCGCGTTGCCGATATTTGCGGTCGGACAAAAAATGCCTCCTGAGACGCCTCATTCTCCGCCATTGCCGCGCCCGGCACAAGAGGTTCTTTGGTGCCACCCGGAGAGCTGGTTGCCTGGCTGGACGGGCGAGGCGCCCGTCGCTCCACCGCGACTCACCATGCGACGACAAGCCCACTACGCGGTGAATTGTGTTTCACATATCAGGGTGCTACCATCCGATGTATAGAGATTGTTCAGGAGGTGGTTATGGCGGATCGTGAGGGCAACAGCTTTTTGTGGTTTCTGGCGGGGCTCGGTGTCGGAGCGGTAGTGGGCGTGTTGTATGCGCCGCGCTCCGGCGATGAGATGCGCGACGTAATTCGTTCCAAGGCGCAGGAAAGCAGCGAGCGAGCGCGTCAGCACGCTCGTCGGGCGCGCGAACAGGCGAGTGACTGGGTGGATCGCGGCAGCGACGTGCTCAACCAGCAGAAGGAGCGGTTCCGCTCCGCTTACGAGGCCGGCCGCCAGGCATACAACGAGACCACCGCGGCCACGACCGAGCCGCCCAAGAATATCTAGCGGCAATAGCAGGCGACGGAGCAGTCCTATGCCGGAACTAGCATGAGGGATTAGCCATGACCATAGATGACAATCTCCTAAGATTATTCATCTTCATAACGATGTTTGCCGTCGTGATCCAAGCCGGAATTCTCGTGGCCCTCTACCTCGCGGTCCGCAAGAGCACGGCGAAAATGGAAGCTCTGGCGACCCAGGTGACCACCAAGACTTTGCCCACGCTGGAAACGGTGCAGAATTTGCTGGTGGAATTGCGTCCGAGGATCGAGGTCATAAGCGTCAACGTCGCCGAGTCCAGCAACCTGGTGCGCAATCAACTCGGCCGCATCGACGCCACGCTTACCGATGCCCTCGACCGCACCCGGCTGCAAGTGATCCGCGCGGACGAACTGCTGAATCGGACGATGGACAAAGTGGAGGAGACCAGCGAAATCGTGCACAAAACCGTCGTCTCTCCGTTGCGTCAGGTCAACGGACTGATGGCCGCGATCAGCACCGGAGTCGAAGTCTTCCTCGGGCAGAAAAGACGCCATCCTAGAAACGGCGGGGGCGGGCCGCAAGACGAGATGTTTATCTGATGGAACGCCGGGCGAGGGCGCCCGTCCCCACACTACGTCAATTCTTCATTCTTCGCCGCCTTGCACCCGCTCACTTCTCACATCGGGGACGTAGATCGAGTGGATGTTTTGTTCGGCGGCCAGCTTCTGGAAGTTCGTGATATCGGCATTCCGAACCTGATCCCAGCGGGCGAGTAATTCATCGGTCTGCTTCTTCAGCTTGTCGAATTCCTCATACTGAGCTGCGGTCGGAGCCGAGTCGGCGAAGCCCGCCACTCCCATGGCAAGAAATGCCAGCTTCGCGTCAATGCCCGGGGCGTAGGCAAGGGAATCTTCGCTGGCGCTGATTTTGAAATTGATCAGCGGATCTCGAACTGCAATCAGCTTCGCGTCCAGTGCACTCGCGCCATCGAACAATGTTTTCGTGGAATCGCCCGGCAGGAGCCGCTTCTTGAGCCCGTTCAACTGTTCGCGGACATCCTGTATCTGGTTCACTGCGTCGTAGATGCGATTCAACTGCTCGCGCACGTCCATCTCCAGCTTGAACTGCTTCTCCAGATCGGCCTGCGAAGTGGTGACTCGCGGATCAATCTTCACTTCGAGCGGAGCCGTTAAGCTCTTGCCAGTAGTGGTTAAACGCACCTGAAAGTTGCCCGGCGCCGCCAGCGGCCCTTTCGCGCCTTCGTTGTACTCCCACAAAAAATAGTTCGGGACGCGGTTTGCTTCCTCGTAGCGCAGGTCCCACACAAAACGGTTCAGACCCTGTTCCGGTTTGATCTGCCTCTCCGGCTTCTTGTCATCGGGGTCTAGCGGTTCATTGAGCGGCTCGTTCTTGCTGCTTGAATACTTGCGGATTACGCTGCCCGCCGCGTCCAGGATTTCAATTCTGACTTCATCTTTTTTTACTTCGTCTTCCTTTGCATCCAGCTTCGGCACCTGCTTCAAGTAGAAATAAATCACCGCGCCGTTGGGGGGATTCTTTCCGGCAAAAGGCAAGTGCGCTGGAGCCTCTCCGGTGTGCATGCGATACGCTGTGGCGGGCTGGTAGAGGTGCACGTCTTCTTGCGCAACGGAATCGGCGAACTGGCGTAGCGGCGAGACATCATCGAGGATCCAGAACGAACGTCCGTGCGTGGCTACTACCAGATCGTCGTTCTTGATGACGAGGTCGTGCACCGGCGTGATCGGCAAGTTGATTTGCAGCGAGCGCCAGTGCGCGCCGTCGTCGAAAGAGACAAAGACGCCGCGCTCGGTCCCCGCATAAAGCAGACCCTTCTTCTTCGGGTCCTCCCGAACCGCGCGCACGAAAACTCCATCGGGAATTCCGGTGGTGATGCGGCTCCAGGTCGCTCCGTAGTCGCTCGTCTTGTAGATGTAGGGCGCGAGGTCGTCATTTTGATGGCGGTCAACCGCTACGTACGCGGTGCCGGCATCATGCGGAGACGCTTCAATCAGACTGATGCGGCTCCATTCCGCGAGATCCTTGGGCGTAACGTTGGTCCAATTTTTCCCCTCATCGCGCGTGATCTGGATCAAGCCGTCGTCTGTGCCCGCCCAGATCAGGCCTTTCGCCAGGGGCGAAGGAGCAATGGAAAAAACGGTGTCGTAATATTCGGTACCGGTATCGTCAACTGTGATCGGGCCGCCCGAAGGCTGCTGCTTCGATTTGTCGTTGCGGGTCAGGTCGCCGCTAATCGCCTCCCAGTGGGTGCCACCGTCAGTGGTTTTGAAAACGCGCTCGCCTCCGTAGTAAATCGTGTTCGGGTCTTGCGGAGACGTCACGATGGGCGCGGTCCACTGAAAACGGTGATCGAGCGCGGCGGCGCCACGGGCATCGCTGAGTTCGGGCCACACGGCAATGCTCTGGACCTGGTTCGTGCGCCGGTCGAAGCGCGTGATGTTGCCCTGATAATCACCGGCAAACACAATATTCGGGTCGGTTGGATTGGGCGCGATATATCCTGCTTCTCCGCCCCCGACCTCGTACCAATTGTCGCGGCCAATCGCGCCGTCATCGCTGCGGCTGGCAATGGCCACGGTGGAATTATCCTGCTGCGAGCCGTACACGTAGTAGGGAGTACGCGTGTCGGTGATGACGTGGTAGAACTGCGCGGTTGGCTGGTTGTCCTCGCGCGTCCATGATTTGCCACCATCCAGGCTGACAGTAACGCCGCCGTCGTTCGAGGCAATCATGCGCTTCGAATTCTTCGAATCGATCCACAGCCCGTGATTGTCGCCGTGCGGAACTTTCACTTTATTGAAAGTGCGCCCGCCGTCGGTGGACTTGAAGAACTCCACATCGGCCACGTAGACGGTGTTGGCGTCCTGCGGATCGGCGATCACGTGCATGTAGTACCACGGGCGCTGGAATAGTCCGTGGCTGCCGTTTACGAGATCCCAAGTATCGCCGTCGTCGTCGGAGCGGTAGAGTCCACCTTCTTTTGCCTCAATCAGCGCGTAGACGCGGTCGGAGTTCGCTGCGACCGCCAGCCCGACGCGCCCGTACGGGCCCTTCGGAAGCCCGTGCTCTTGCTCATGCAGCCGTTTCCACGTGGTGCCACCATCGGTCGAGCGATACACGCCGCTGCCCGGACCGCCGCTGGAGAGCGACCAGGGAGTGCGCCGAGCTTCCCACAGCGAGGCAAATAGGATGTTGGGATTCTGGGGATCGAAAGCCACATCGATCGCTCCCGTGTTCTCGTCTTTGTAGAGAACCTTGTCCCAGGTCTTACCGCCATCGGTCGTGCGGAAGACGCCGCGTTCCGTGTTCGGACCAAAGGGATGACCGAGGGCGGCCACGAAGACGATATCGGGATTACGCGGATTCACGATCACTCTGCCAATCGCGCGCGTGTCTTTCAATCCAATGAGCTTCCAGGATTTCCCAGCGTCCACCGACTTCCAGACGCCGTCACCGTGCGAGATGTTTCCGCGAATACAAGCCTCGCCGGTCCCCACATAGACGATGTTCGGATCGGACACAGCGACCGCGATGCTGCCGATTGCAGGGGCTCCGTCTTTGTCAAAAATCGGGGACCAGGTGTCGGCGCCATCGGTGGATTTCCATACGCCGCCGCCAGTCGCGCCGAAGTAGTAGGTGCTCGGGTCGCCGGGAATTCCAGCGGCCGTAAGCGAACGTCCGCCACGAAAAGGGCCGATCGAACGGTACTTCATTCCCCTGAACAACGGATCGCCCAGGTTCTTGTCGTCTTTGTCCTTGTCCTTGTCGTCTTTCACCGACGACTCGGACGCGGCTGGCGAGCTGTTTTGCGCGGCATCCGATTTGCGCTTCCGCTCACTTTGTTGGGAGAAAGTTAAGGTGACCGATAACAAGACAAACCACGCAACCATTGCGATGCGCATAGGCACTTTCTGGAGCATGAATTCAATGGCCCCGGGAAGAAGAATTTGATGTTCATCGATGTTAATGCCTGAGGCGGGGAACGCACAAACGGACTGCTCTCCGGGTAACGGGTGTGTGCTGCGAGTGACTAAGGCTGCGAGCTTCGAGCTTCGGGCAACCGGTTAGCTCTTAGCTCGAGGCTCGCGGCTTGCGGCTGAACACGAACCCGCATAGTCAACACATCGAGGAACGAAATGTTGCTTGATTTCCGGCTCCGCCGCCTAGAATGTTTCAAACATTTCTCCATTTTATTGTTTGAAACAGGATGTGCTCAGGATGCAACGACAGTTCACATCGAACGACGTGATCGCCCTGACCGGAACCACCGCGCGTCAGCTGCAATGGTGGGATGAACGGGGTATCGTAGCACCCGGCCGCCAGGGTCACCGCCGCATCTATAGCTGGGACGAACTGGTCACGGTGGCGGTCATCTGTCAGCTTCGCCGGCGAGGGTTCTCGCTGCAGCGCATGCGCAAAGTGATCAGCTTCCTGCAGCAGGAGTTCGGCACCAGTCTGGCTGCTACGGTCAGCGCGTCTTCGGAGTATCACCTTCTTGCCGACAGCACTCATCTTTATCTGCTCACGTCGGCACGACAGGTCGTGGACCTACTAAAAAACTCCCGGCAGCCGATGTTCGATATATGCCTGAGCGATGAAGTGCGTCGGGTGCGAGCGGAGATGCAGTCGCGCAAGAAGACTGCGGTTTCGGAACGGAGCGGGCCTTTACGCCGGGGTCGAAGAGCATAAATCGGTGGGCGTAATGAAGGGCGCAAAGGGAGAGCGGGGGGAGGCATGATGATCGGTGAATTGAGCATTATCAACGAGTGGATTCCCGAGCAGATGGAACCCGGCACCGTGTTCGTGCTGGAGAATGCGGGCGAAGTGGGCGAGCGAGAGGATCCTTATTGGGCGGTGCTCTCCTGCCCTTCGTGCGGCACGCTGGGCTTGATCACGCGCAAGCAGATGGCGGGATTGCTGCCGACGATTTGCGGGTCCTCGCAATGCTCGGCGCAGTTCTTTATTAAGGATGAGGAGATTACGGCGCGGAAGCCGTTCTAGTCTCGACCACAGGCAGTTGCCGAGCTGCGCTCGGCTTGGACGGGCGAGGCGCCCGTCCCCACACTAACACCTCCCTACGGGTGGGTGTTTGGAACTCCGAACTTTACCGGGACCTGCTCTACTATTTCTATGTCGAATCCTTCGAGCGCGGCTACCCTTCTTGGATGATTGGTTAGGAGGCGGATGCGCTTCAAATTCAGATCGAAAAGGATTTGAGCTCCCAGTCCGATCTCGCGATGAGTCCTGCGCTCGCTTTCGGGAAGCGACGGTAGACGGCGTTCGCGATGAAACGTGAGAAACGATTGGTCACCGATTTTTTCCGCCGAGAAACCTTTGGATGTCTGGTGCAGGTAGATCAACGCGCCCCTTTCCTCCGCGGCGATAGCCTGCAGCGAAGCCTCCAGCGTCTGATGGCAGTCGCACCCGGTGGCGCCGAAAACGTCGCCCAGCAGGCAGTGCGCGTGCATGCGGACCAGGACGGGCTCGGACGAATCGCTGATGTCGCCACGGATGAGCGCCATGTGGGATCCGCCACCGTCGACTTCGCTCTCGTAGGCGATCAAGCGGAACTCTCCGTGTTTGGTTTCGACCATCGCCTCGCCTACGCGATGGACGTAGCGCTCATGTTGCATGCGGTAGCGGATCAACTCCGCCACCGTGAGCATTTTCATTTCATGCCGGCGGCAGAATTCGATCAGGTCGGGCACGCGCGCCATGGTGCCGTCGTCTCTCATGATTTCGCAGATGATCCCCGCCGGGACCATGCCGGCTAGGCGAGCCAGGTCCACGGAAGCTTCGGTCTGACCGGCGCGCACCAGCACTCCTCCCTTGCGTGCTCGCAGCGGAAATACGTGCCCCGGCCGTGCCAGGTCCGACGGCCGGGTCGCCGGATCGATTGCTACTTTGATGGTGTGGGAGCGATCATACGCCGAAATTCCCGTGGTCACGCCATCGCGAGCGTCGATTGCCTCGCAAAAAGCGGTTCCGTACTGCGACGTGTTCTCGCTGGTCATGGGGCCGATGCGCAGGTGCTCGAGCCGTTCTTCGGTCATGGCGAGACAGACCAGGCCGCGTCCATGTTTGGCCATGAAGTTAATCGCTTCGGGAGTGACCTTTTCGGCGGCGAGGGTGAGATCGCCTTCATTCTCGCGATCCTCGTCGTCAACCACGACGATCATGCGGCCGGCGCGGATCTCTTCGATCGCGGTGGGGACATCGGTAAAGGGTGAATTCGGAGTCATAGGAGGCCATGGTAAAACTAAAATTCAAAATCCAGCATGCCTGAAGACATGCCCTGATGCGAATCTCACTTGCGCGACGGGACGCACGGCATCACGCAGCGTTCCAATCTCTCCGCTTCGACGGCGCCAGTTCGTTCTCCGCGCCGTTCTTCACATCGTTCTCGTTACCAGGAAACAGATTTTTCATAGCCCGCTTCATAGCCCGAAACACCGAGCGCATCACAACCATGATCGCTACCAGAAAGACGGCAACGATCAGGGCGGCCGCAATGGGGTGTTGCGTGGCCAGCCAGGTCAGGAAGACTGCCAGCGTGTCTTCTCCCGCGCTGAGCGCGAAATTTGAAACCGGCTCGGGTGAGGGTGTCACGGCAACGCGCGCCGCCGTCTTGCCTCCGTGCGCCGCCAGTGCGATCGCGCCACCCGCCAGCGCCGCCAGCAGCTGCTTTTCCGGCGACAGCTGGGACGTGGCGCCGTAGGCGATCAAGGCCGCTACGGGGACTCGAACAAAGGTGTGCAGGGCATTCCAGAACAAGTCGAAAGCTGGGATCTTGTCGGCGAAAAACTCAATGGCAAAAAGCACGCCGGAGGCCGCAATTACCCACCAACTGGCAAGCAGATGCAGCCCGGACGGCAAATCGAGCAGACCGGCATGGGCCAGGAGTCCGAGGGTGGCCACCGTGGCATAGAGGTTGAGACCGGCCGCGAAGCTTACCGCCACGATTAGGCCTACGAGTTCGGAGCCGCCGAACTTCATGCCCGCCAGCATATCCGGACTTGGTCCCCCTCGCCAATATCCCGAAAATGGAAAAGGGCCGCCTCAGGCGACCCTGCCAAGAAACGTCTCTCAGCAAATCCGGCTCCCTGCGGTTACAGGGTGGATTCGATTTCAAAGCCCCACGCTTCGAGCAAAGGCTCGGGGATGTACTTGGAATTCTTGTTCCGGCGCGCCCACTCCCGCAGTCGTGTAGACCGCAAATACTGATCGGGGGAGAGCTTGTACTCGTGCACAACCTGTTCAAATTCCGTGACTGTGGGGATGACAGGCCCGATCGGCTCGGGCTTGCCCCAGTTCGGGTTTCCTCGTCGCTTTGCCATGAAAAATATACCCTCTGGTGGGATAAGGACCGTTACTTCCAAGTCGTCTGTTTTGTTTGATTCCACCACGGGCCAAGGGGATTCACCCGCAAAAAAGGAAAACCAATGCCACAGATTCTAGCCCCTCGGCCTCTATGGAAGCTATTGATAATAATAGGTTTTTAGATGTAAGTCAATAGAAAAGTTACCTCAGTCACAGCCTTTGGCATATCCCCTTTGGGTACAGCCACTTGCAGTTTGCCCAAGGACATCACCCTGGTCTTTTCAGGGAGAGGGGAACCTCGCTAGTGAACCTGCATCTAGTGAACTTCGATTTAGTAATCCGGGGTTGCCGGCCGACCAGAATAGGTCCGGGGCAGCGTTCGGCAAGAGAGCCCGGGACAAGCAAGAGGTGACCACCGTAACCCGAAGACTGGGCCATGGCGTTGACCACGGAATCTCATAGACTTACAGTGCAAATAGGGGATGCAATGTGATCGTCTAACTTAGGGTGCTGACGATCACCTCCCACCGGGGCGCAAGGCAAAGCGCTACAAACATACCCCAGCATCCGCCTCGGCAAAGCCGCGACGGCGCAGGAAACTGACCTGAAGCGTGATTTAAGGCATGAATTTAAAGACCTTACTCCTAAGCCCTGACGAAAAGACGGTGCGCATACTGCGCCGTGTCCTTGGCGATCTGGAAATCGACGTCGAGCATTGCTCCACAGCGGACGATGCTATGCGCATGATCACTCGCCAGCGTTTCGAAGGCATCATCGTCGATGTCGATGTGGCGAATACGGAGGAAGCGGGCAACGTGCTGCGGGGAGCCAAAGCGGCTCCGGTAAACAAGCGAGCCATCGCGATCGTGCTGGTGGAATCTTCCATCGGAATGAAGGGCGGTTTCGAAATGGGGGCCCATTTCGTCCTCCACAAACCTTTTGCGGTGGAGCGCGCCAAAGCCAGCTTTCGTGCGGTCCGAGCCCTGATGAAGCGTGAACGGCGGATGCAGATGCGGGTCCCGGTGCAAGTTGCGGTCGCTTGTTACGGGTCCAGGTTGTACAAAGCCAAGACGCTTGACGTCTGCGAAGGTGGCATGGCAATTCAGTTTTCCGGTCGCGTCGCCAAGGAGAGCCCGCTCCGCTTCTCGCTGGAATTGCCGGGCATGGACCAGGTATTCGAAATCTATGGAGAACTGGCGTGGGAAGGCAACGAAGATCAGGCGGGCGTCCGCTTCAAGGACGCCAGCGACGACCAGCGCAACATGCTTCGCCAGTGGCTGAGCAAACAACTTACAGAGCCTGAGGAGAATGACCCACCGGTGAATTGCCGGGTTACCGACCTAAGCCTCGGTGGCTGCTATCTCACGACAAACTCACCGTTCCCGAGGGGAACGCGTGTCATCCTTTCGATGAAGGCCGCCGACCTCGAAGTACGCAGCACAGGATTCGTACTGGTGGCGCATCCCGAATTCGGAATGGGGGTGGAGTTCCTCCAGAAGACTGCCGAGCAACGCGATCAAGCGCAACGCTTGGTCACGGCTCTGAGCGGCAAGGGAGATACTCCCGAGCTTCAAGTTGAACCCGAGGGACTCGAAAGTTCGTCTCCTGACGATCGCTCGGTTGCGGTCGGGGCGTCCAAGACCGAACCCGAAGACGCACTGGTCGAGCTGTTCCGGCGCAAGTTTGAGGTACCGGTCGAAACCTTCATGGAGCAAATGCGCAAAACGCGTAAATCTGTCGAGTCGCGTGCGCTCTCAGCCAAGCGTTAACGGCTTTCCCGCGGAGACGCGGCAAGCCCCTCTCTGCACTTCGTCCTGCTCCTTCTCGTTTTCTATCTTCTATCCTTTATCCTTCTATCTATCCTTTATCCTTCGGGAATAAGATCGCTCACGGTTCCATGCTGCAGCAGATACGCTCCCGGACCCTGCTGACCGCGAATCGAACGGCAAAACTCGGCCACAAAGAATCCGGCTTTCAGGGCTTCGCGGAACGCCCACCGGGTGGCGTCGCGCCACTCTCGCGCCAACGCCATGTCGGTGCGTTCGACCTCCAGAATGTCGCCAGGGATCTCAATGCTAACGCGCTGCCGGGCCAGTGATTCCGCCAGATCGGCGCGTCCCGGTTTCCCGCTGGGATCGAAGCGCACCAGCGGAGCCAGCAGTTTCATGGCGTCGAGCGTTTCCACGCGCGCAGTCGTACTCTTGCCCGCCAGCCGGTCCCGCACCCGCCGTGAATTCAGCATCCAGCGCACCCACAGCCGGTCCGTTCCGTTCCGATGCAACATGCTGGAAGTTTCCGGCCCGTAGAAATCCGTCTTATAGGTATCGGAAACCACGCCTAGCTTGGAAAAATTGAAGTGGGCGTTTCGACTTTGCAGCGGATCGTAGGTCCAGGTCATCTCACGGACGCCCATAGCCATGGCCCGCTCGCGCTGTGCCTGCTTCAATCGTAAGCCCAGATCCAGATGCCTGTACGCATCGAGCACGGCGAGCAAATGCGAGTGAATTATGGTCTGTCCGTGCTCGCGGCCGAGAAATCCGAAGGCGAACCCGACCAGTTTGTCTTTATCTGTGTCTTTGTCTTTGTCCTTATCAAAGGCCCCGACAAAAATGTTTCCCGCGGCCTTGCAGGCGATGGCCAACGTGAGTGGCAAAGTGTCGTCGTCGGCCATGCCCCAGACTTGCTTCTCCACCGCTCTTAACTGGCTGAGGTCGTCGATGCTCTTGAGGTCGCGAATGCTAATCTGTTGCGCGGCGCCACGAGACATCATGGCTGGCCTTTCGCGGGCTTCGAGTTGTGTTCGTTGGTCATGGCGATGGGCATGGCGATCTCCCCGCAGAAGTGCGGCGTGGAAGAAACTCAACCGTGTACAGTACGGGTTGCGTGCTTGTCAACAGCAATAAGAGTTCGGTAGTGTCCTAAAATTCATCAGCCACACAGGGAGGCGAAGGAACACGAAGGATTAGACCCCCCGATAGGCTAGCGGAAGAACGAGGGAGCCGCGCCTCAGGCACTAAAGCGCGGCCACATTTTCGACGACTTAACGGCACGAGTAAACTCGTGCCCATCCCTTTTCGTTGAGGGGACTGAATTCTTCCGCAAGCTGCCAGGGTTGCCTTGGTTGTGCTTCGTGTCGTTTGTGGCTATCGCTTTGCCTCGACTGCCATCTCGGCCCTCACCGTCCATTCGCGCATCTTAATTAACGTGCTACCCTCGAACCGGAGACGAACACTGCCGTGAGACCGATTACCAAGATTCTGCGTTTGATCGTCCTGATTGTGCTGTGCAACTCGCTGCTGCTTGCTGCTGATCGGGGTACCCTGGTCCGTGAAGCTGTCATCTACCTTTCTCCGGACACAACTTCGAACAAGCTCAGCCAGGTGGAGCGCGGGCGGGAATTGATTCTTCTCGACAAGAGCCCCAAGTGGCTACACGTTGAAGCTCTGCTCGGCCCCACCAACGCTCCCGACCCCGCGTTCGTTTTGGAAGATGAGGACCAGGGCAAGACTATCAGCGGCTGGGTGCTCGACACCGGAATCGTGTGGGCGTCCACTCCGAACGGCGACCGCATCCTGTTTGGCGCCGCCGTAGATTCTGAAGATGAAGCCAGCCGCCGCCACGGACGCCGCGGCGCAGCCCAGGATGCTGCGCGTCTCTATCGCCGCGTCTATGACATCTTTCCGACTGCTCCGCTGGCGGGCGAAGCCCTCTACCGCGCCGCCGACATTCGATGGCAGATAGAAAAAGCAGACATGCTGTCCCGCCCCTCCGCGCGCGAGAAGAGTCCCAACCTGCGCCAAGGCATCGACGAAGAGTCGATGAAGCAGGTGATGAGAAAGTTCCCGGACAGCAAGTGGGCCCAACTCGCCGCCTTCCACCTCATCGACAATAAGCTCTGCGGCGAGTGGCAGGGCTCCTCCAAGTGCCCCGACAAAGAAGCCGATCTCTATGAAAAGTATGTAAAAGAACATCCGGAATCGCCGGCCGCTCCCGAGGCGCTATACAACGCCGCTTCTCGCCGCGCCGCTCTGATCGAGATCTATAAGACCGAAGACCAGTCCAAGAAGTCCGAGCAATCGAAAAGCTCGGCGGTGGCGCTGGCCGAGCAGTTAATCTCCAAGTATCCGCAAAGCGACTGGTCGTCGCGCGGACAAACACTGCTTTTCCTGGTGCAGCAAGGAGTGCCGACCTACGGAAACGCGATTCAGTAGGTATCCATTCAGCAGGTATCCGGGGAGGGGACTAGGGGCTATTCAGTCCTTCACCAACCATGCCAGAGCTTCCTCGGGGCTCTTGAAAGCGGGAAATTCGCGGCGGGAGTAGCTACTCAGCTTCTCAGCGAATTCCTGAGGAAAGCTCTCTGCTCCTACCCATGCCGTTTTCTTGATATAAGGCTTATCAAAGACTGCGGTTTCTTTCATGACCCGTATGGCTTCCGCGTCAAAGGATGCTGCGGTGAAATCGGAAAATATTAAGACTGAACCGCGCGCACGGGTAGTCACAACCTCGGGAAGTTCCCGCAAAATCTTTGCGACCTCCGCAGCCGAACAATGCGACAGGTCTACTAGAAGTATCTGCTTACCCTCATGGAAGATGAACCGAATACGGTCGTTCATGTACTTGCTTTTTGCTTCGTTCTTCACCAGCGGTCGCGTGTCGAGAGCTTACGAGCCTTAGGACCCCGCCCTTTGTATACAACGACAACCGCGCTTTTTTCCCTTCATGGCTAAGTTCTTTATTTTGCGGGCGTCCCCGGCGGGATTTGAACCCGCGTTGCCGCCGTGAAAGTTCCGTTCGCCTGACACGCCGGCATCCGCGCAGGCCGACACCGCCCGCATCCGAAGCATTGGCAGGCGCACAGTTCCTTTTTGCCTCTACTTCTTCTTCCGCTCTACTACCCACTCGCAATGCGAGTCGCCACGGACCATGTTCTTGGTAAGTTTGAAAGTAAATTTTGGGTTTAAACTTTCGGCAGCTCCAGCACCCGGTGCTTGGTGCCCTGCGCCGCAAGTGTCAAAGCCGACGCATAACTCCTTCCACCTCTTGTGCCAGGGACACTCAGTAGTCTTTCCCACACATCGGTCTTTGGTAGATTCAACAATTTCGAATTTAAACTCCCATAAAACGGCTGCCCGTCTTTCAACATCGTAGTCCTGCCGAATCGTTCACTTAGAATTTGCGGTCGATAGGGCTATGGCCTGCCTCGCTTCGAAAACGGCCATCGGAGCCGGAGCCGAAATGCCCTGGCAAATCGAATCCGTCTAAATTAAGACTTTTGACAATTCCTTGAACTTCTCCTTGGCATAGGCGTATGCTGTGCCGCAAGCAGTCTAGTTGGAGCCCAGAAGATGACAACACAGGCAAGACCCTATTTCAACCTGGAAGGCTTGCTTGGCTCGCTCCTGATCATCCTGCCCTGGCTCTCCCTGCTCTGGTACCCTCTTTTCGTGCTTTGGCTTTTCCTGGTCTTCCTGTTGCTTTTCCTCATACCGGCCGTCGGTCGAAGGCGTGACGCAAGAAAGTCAACAGAATTGAGGAAGGCCGCTTAGTCGCCTGTAGCGTGACCACAAGCGTGACCGCATTGAAACGGAGCAAGAGAAGTGGCTACTGCGACAAGTGGTTAGTGAAAAGTGTTACCGCACGATCTTTCCATGGTGTTCAGAATTGCAGTATTTCCCTGCTTTTGCCGCTTTCCATCGTGACTGCATCGTGACTGGCGGTGAATCACCGAAACCAGCAACTTCGGCAAGTCCTTTAATTTCTTGGCGTCCCCATCAACAGGATTTTTGAACACTTGGACGCAACAATAGCTGAAGCAACACCGCTTTATGAACTATGTGCCAGCGTGCTAGCGTCGGCTCCGCCGTGAACTACGTAACGCTAAACAATACCCGGTAAACCTCCACAGGGCGGCGGTTTATGAGAACACACGGGGCACTTGCGGTGTTTTGAAGGCCTTCTACTTTTTTATTCGATTCTTTCACCGCTTGCAAGGCTGGCTGTCTTGTCCGTTGGTGTATTCGATTTGACCGGTTCTGATCCTTCCATCATTACAACTTCATTACAGTGGCAACACGAACGGCTGGGCATTTGTTTGCTGCGACGAATAGTGGCAGAATGTCATTTGATGACGCAGAGCACGGCAGCCCGATGGAAGCAAGGTTTCACTTGGGCAATAGCCATCATATTCAGTGGTTTAGGTGGCGCCGTCCTCAACAACGTGCTCGCAAGTCGTTCGACCACGGTTGAATATTCGATTAACCGCACCGCACTCGGAGCGGATCAGACGACGGTCATTCCTGAATTCAAAGTGGGCGGCCTCAGTCTTCAATCGCTGTATATCTATAACGTCAAATTGCAGTACAGCGCGGGGCCAGAGCTCGAAAACGCTAAAGTTGGAATAGATCTCGGAACGCTGAATGTAAAACCTATCGGCAAGATCGTGCCCGACGGACCTACGCCGCTCTTCGCGGTGACTTGTGAACCCTTCGTACCTGGCGCTAAATCAATAAGTACAATCTGCTCCATCGGTCGACTCAGCTCTAATGTGGGGACGTATACGGTTTCTTTCGCGACTGATACCGACGTCAAGATCAGCCTTTCAATTGATGCAAGAAACACACAGTTAAGACAGGCGGGAACGCCAGAAACTGCAAAGACCAACTTCTGGGCCATCTCTTGGTTGCTCGCTCTACTCGGTACCGTGGCTGGCTACCTCTTTGGCAGAAGTTCTGGCCGCATTGCTGACCTTTCTGACGCCGTCGCACGCGGGAACCAGCCGATACTGGAGCTCGATTACGAGGGCACGGAAGGAAACAGAGTTGAGGCTCATTACAAGAACAAGGATCAGACAGACATCGACGATATCTACATTCGCGTTAGGGTGAGGAACGTGGGGCAGCGGACTGCGACAGGCGCACGAGTGTTCTTGACCGGCCTCCAAGAAGTGCAGAATTCAAACCGTACTCGAACCTGTGTTTATGACAGCCTGCCGCTACCTTGGGCCGGATGGACGTTTGAATCGCGAGAAATTCCAGCTGGCGTCTCGTATTATGCGGATTTGATGAGAGTTTCAAAGCACACCGCAGGATGGCTCTTCTCCGCAAAGATGTTTGCAAGCCACGCGGGACTGGCGCGGTACTCCGGTACCTATCGTTTTCAGGTCAAAGTGACCGCCGACAATGCGGCCACAGCGGTCTGCGAAGTAGACGTTACATACAAACAAGACTGGCACACGCTCAGTGCTGTAGCGGTGCCGAAGGCTGCCGTTAGTCAAGCTTCAAATGGTCCCAACAGCTAAACAAACCCACACCCAAATTGACGTGATATTCGACTTCAGCCGCGTCGATGAACCGGACACCCTATTTGCTTTGTCCAAACGGCTGCCGCGGAATTATGTCGATAATGTCATCAACGGATATGTTCTTAGTGACATTCCCCGTTCTAAAAGAGATCATCCCAATACGGTCTGTGTACTCTTGAATCATCTTGCCACCGGTCACGACCGTTACACGGATTTTCTTAGCTGGGTCTTTTGCGTCCGAGTAGTTGGGTACGATTTTATAAATTCTGCCCCGTAGAGGGATGTCATTAGTTGTGGAGAAGACAGATACTTTGAGGGGCAGTAGAATTTCTCCCGCTTCCAAGTGCTTGTCCTTGAACTGGATCAGATCCTGTTTGAATTGGATAGCCTTCGCAAGATTCAACGACCCTGCGCTGAATACCTTGTTGATGAGGGATGGACTGAAGTCAGTGCTAGCAAGAATCCTACGCTTGATCGCCTTCGGTGTGGTGAGGCCTTGGGAATACAGCACTCCGGCAGCCAGACTCACCTGCGCGGTCGCTTGCGAGGTACCGCTGAGGAGCGCAGTTTTTCCTCCCGCAATAGTTGAGATCACTCCCATCCCCGGGGCTGTTAGGTCGACTGAAGTAGCGCCGAAATTTGAGAAACAACTAAGCTCACCGTCGCCGTTAAGGGTGTCGAAGCCTGTGCTTGAATCTGAATTTGTCGAATATCTCGGAAACTTGCGACCGGACGCCGCGACCGTTACCCAGTTCCCTGCCATTGCGGCCGAGGTTTGGGCACGGAGGCAGGGCGATTCAAGCATGACGACCAAAGAACTCACCGCTCGCCTGGAGGAACAGAAGAAGTTGAAGGCAGAACTTCTGAGGGCCAGACTGCGAGGCGAAGTCAGCCAGGCCGACTACGCCCAAGCCAATGTGGACTTCGACGATGAGATTGAGGTCGTCACCCAACAAATACACGCTTTGCGCTCGCAGCGTGGAACGCTTGATGATTTCCTGCGTTTCTCGAAGTTGATGCTGGTGGATGTATCAGCCGCGTGGCAGCAAGCCGACGCTGAGCAACGGCTACGTGTTCAAAATTTTCTCTTCAGAGACGGTGTTGCGTACCACCAACAGCAGAAGTTTTTGAACACCACTAACCCTACATTGTTTCAACAACTAAACAGCCTGACTCACCCGGAAATTGCGGTTGGCGTCCCCGGCGGGATTTGAACCCGTCGTACTACAAAATGGCCCGCTGATTCCAAAGCACTTAGGCCACGCCAACCGCTAGTTTATGCACTTAAAAGGGGTGGTTTTGCGGCGTTTTGCGGCGAAGTTGCGGCGGCCCGCGAGACGTCGGCGGGGGCGCCGGGATGCCAACTCGTTGCCGACGGTCATGGCCGACGCGCAAAGGTGGGGGGGCACCGATTGCAAAACTCGATGACCGACTGCGCGACTCCCGACACGTCGGCCTCGACTAGCCAGTTAGCAACCCTCTTCTCCAAAATGCCCATAAGGCGCAGGCTGGCCGTCCGCCATTCATCTCTCTCCCGCTGGGCGGGAGTCTTATGCCACTTTCCGTCTAGCTCGACCACCCACGCACCGGGAATCCAGATATCCGGGTAAATCATCCTCATTTGGTCAGTAAAGAACACTTTGTTCGTTTCGTTTTCACAACCTAACTGCCGCAGCGCATCCGACAGCCGGATCGTTAGCTTCGTGGGAGCCGGGTGGAACGTCATTGCTTCACCGTCTTTGGAATCGACTCCATTGTGCCATCAAAATCGGAAAAGTTCCTTCGGTTCGCGTGCCTAGCGAAACCATTACCCCTTCGTGCCACCGGTAGAGACCCCCTATTGCACCGGCTGTGACTCAGTGGTACCTTGGTACTCAGGTACCAACAATGCAACCGCAACCAATTACCCCGACAGGGCCGTACGCATGGCTTTTGGCCAGGGCCCAGACGAAGCAGCCAAAGCAACCGCTACTGGCGCCGCTGCCAGAAGATCGTCTGGCGCCGATGCTTAACACACGCCAGGCCGCCGAGTTCCTGAATGTCTGCCCCACGAGCATTCGGCGATGGCTTGCGAATGGCCGCCTACGCGGCGCTCGCTTTAGTGGCCGGCGTGGCCGATATCGAATTCCAAGAAGCGAAGTGCTACGCCTTGCCGCATTACCGAAAGAAGAAAAAAATGAAAAATGCCGATAGATTCCCGCTGCAACCGGACCCCGACTGTCTGCTTTGCAATCATCCGCAACGTGTAGCCGCCGCGTCGATGCGTGAACTCCAAGCCAGCGACGAAGAAATCGCGACCGCGATAGCGCTGAGCGTTGAAGACGTGGAACGCCATTTCGCGAGCTGCGTCAAGGTGGTCTTGTTGAATCCCGCGGATCTGGACAGACCCCTCGATGCGTCGGCATCGGATCAGCAGTTGCAAGTGCTCTTGGGGAATGCGACCGAGTTGTACCACTCCGCCGTGCTCCAGGGCAACATGGTGGCCGCTTCGAGTGCCTTGCCGTTCGATTAAGGACCTTGACCGAGATCGGGCGCCGCGCTGAAGTCAAAGCTGAGCGCCAGGAATTGCTGCTCAACGCAGATCCGCTCGATTGCGCGACCTGGCCGCGCGAGCTGGCCGAATTCATTCTCGCGCACCAGGATGACATTATCCGCCGAGTCGATGCAATTAAGAGCCGGCAGGCAGAAGAGGTGCAGAATGCACTTTGAAAAATTGCAAGTGGCTTCGCTGGAAGCCGCTGACGAAGCGGAGAAGCAGAACTCGATACTCCGACAGCTTGCGAAAACCGCGCTGCAAGCGCATGAAGAAAGAGGAACAAAATGAACGATTGGCTTTTTAGAAGCATCATGAGAAGCATCCTTGGCGATGAGCCGACACCCGCGCGCCCACTCGCCAAGCTACCATTCGTTGACGATGAGGATTCGCTTGAATCAGCGCTGCGGCCACCTTCAAGCCAGGTCGCTCGATTACAGGGTGCAGCTTTTCTGAAAAGGAAGGAACAAGAAGAAACGTGGAAAGCGATTTTCGGATACGATCTTACGAAAGACGTTACGCCAATCGACCAGAACACAACCTATCCGACACAGCGCCAGACTCACTTAGAACTGCCGGAACCGATCCGTGATCCGCGTCGGCCTCTGTGCGATTGCATGTGTGAGTTCTGCGAGCGCCAGGATTGTCGAAATTGCTGCGCTGAAGATCGCTGCCCGCAATCCGGTGAAGGTCTACTCTCGGAGATCATGGACATAGGCGAGGCCGTCCGCGAAGTTTTCCGCCAAGCCGCAAGAGATCGCGCTCGGCAATCTAAACTGGATCAGCATAAAAAGGCATTGAGACCAATGGTTCGCGCATTCCGAAACGAGTTTCCCTACCGATCCGTGAAGATTGACGAAGCAGTGGATCGTGTGGTCGATGCGGCGGCTGATTACGTTGCCGATGTGACAGCAACGGTTTAAGTTTTCCGCCAATGTGATCGCGAGAGCAGCTGATTTGCCTGACGGCACAAGGGCATCGGCGGGATACCGGGGAGCAGGAACTTTCTGTCGACAGTTTATAAGGAGAACCGTCCCAAGAGCCGTCATCGCAACTTCGCGTACTCCGCCTGGGCTTGTTTCAGGATGGGGATATCGGGGTCGGCATCTTTCCAGAGCGTGAGGAAATCCTGATAGGCAGTCTTGGCTTTGGCGGTGTCTCCAGAGAGGGCGTAGGCGCGAGCGAGTTGGAGATGGGCGAGCGAGCCGAGCAGGAAGTTTAGCACGATCCCGGGATGATCGAGGAACTTCTGGAATTCCGCGGCTGCAGCGGGGCCGTTCTTTTGGGCAAGATAAGCCAGACCGCGAATGTACGCGGGATAAATTGTGCCGTTGGCTCCGGGAGGAGGGCCCCCGAGTTCGTAGGGAAGGGAGGGTTCGAGCGCGACAATCGCCCGGTCGGGCGCCTGTTGTGCGATATCAATCGATGCTTCGATCACTGGGAACCAGTACACCTTGAGAAGGGTGTTGCTAGGCTCGGACTTCTGGAGCCCTTCAAAGACAGCTCTCGATTGAGAGATCTCGCCCGTGCGTGCCAGTGCCAATGCGGCCAGGACTTTGACACCGCGCCCGGGAACGAGCGCCAAGGCGCTGGTAACAGACTGCCGGGCGGCAGTGACGTTGCCTAGCTCAGCCTCGCGCAGCCCCTGAAAGGCAAGCCACTGGGCGGCGGTTTCCTTGGCATCCGACCGTACGGCGGAGCCAGAAGCCCGGCGGGCGAGGTCACGGGCTTTCTCCAAGCGGCCGTAATAGGCCTGGGTATCGGCGTGGAGGTTGAGCATCTGGTCTTCTTCGCCGGGGCGGCCTGCGGCCCATGCGACTTGGCGCTCCATTTCAGCAGTATCCCCCGACAGAAATGCCAAGGAATACAGATCCTCCCGAATGACCAAGTCATCGAAGTTTTTCTGCTGCGCTTCTTGGATCGTCTGCCGGGCATCCTTGAGCCGATTGACGCCAATGTACATGCTTGCGAGGTTCCCATAGCTAGCTCTCGAGGGTTCCAGCCGCTGGGCCGCTTCGGTTTCCGCGATCGCTTTGTCGTATTGGCCCAGTTCGCCATAGAGAACACCGAGATTCCCGTGAGGCACGAAGTCCCGCGGGTAGCTTTTCGCCCAGAGTTCGTAGGCTTCCGTGGTCTTCTCCACTTCACTGGTGACGTTCTGAAAGTACAAGGCGGAGATGCGGTACCTCTCGCGTTCACTCACGCGGTCGCGCAAGTCGTAGGCTTTCTTGGCATTGTCCGCGGCCAAGCTCGCCCGTCCAAGATTCCCGTACTCGACGGCCAGACCGGCATAGGCCATGGCGAAGTTGGGGTCGAGTTCGAGGGCCCGCTTCATGAACGGAATGGCTTCGGCGTTGCCCTTGGTGCGTCCGGTGGTGATGCCCATGCTGTAAGCCTTCAGGGCTTCGAGTGATGGCGTGGTGGCTTCCACGGGCACATCGAACTTCTGCACCGAGGCAAGCGATTCTCCCAGCTTGGCGCGCAGGCTGCTTGCCGCCGTGCCCAACGCCTTGAGCACGCCCTCTTTGCTGGCCGATTCGGCTTGTTCCTTGGCCAGCGTGTCCCCGCTGCTGCAAGCGACTGCCTCCAGACCAACCACATACTGACTGCCAAGGCTGGAGACCGACCCGGCCAAAATGGCCTTGCTTCCCGTGCGCAGACAGAGTTCCTTGGCCACGTCGGCGGTGACGTGCTCGGTGGGCGCACGGCCCATCAACTTCAACGTCGCGCCGATTTTGCGGTCGGAAAGAATGTTGAGGAAGGGAGACTGTCCGAGATCGACGGCGAGGGCCTGTTTGAGGGTGCCGTCGAAGACCGGGTCGCCGGTGGAGTTGGCGAAGTCCGTGAGAACAACGGTGTCCTTCTCGGTAAGCGGTGCCGCCATCGTCGCTGGCGTCGCCGAATGCCAGCGCCAGTAGAGGCCACTGGCGACCAGGGCAGCCACCAGCACGACGACGGCGAGGACAACTACTCTCCAGAGCTTCCTTCGCCCAACTTCAGGAACTTCGACGGCCCTCGCGGCAGCCGATGAAGATGACGCACTGACGGCAAGAGCCGACCCCGACGCTGGCGGTGGTGTAGCGGATACTGCAGGAAGCCCAACCTCCTGCGCTGCCATCACCGTGCCCGAACTAGCTGGAACGCCGTGCCGCGATTCCGTTTCTCGTTTCAGCCGCTTCAGGTCGGCTCGCATTTCTGCCGCAACCTGATAGCGTAGCTCGCGGTCTTTCTCCAACGCCTTATTGATGATCTCTTCCAGCTTGGGCGGAAGGTCAGGATTCAACCGCACCGCGGGAACTGGGTCTCGTTCCAGAATCGCATTGAAGATGACCCCTGAACTCTCCCCGCGGAACGGCAACGCACCGGTCGCCATCTCGTAGAGGACTGCTCCAAAAGAGAACAAATCGGTGCGTGCGTCCAACTCTTTAGCCCGTACTTGCTCCGGCGACATGTAGGCCACAGTACCGAGCGTCGCACCAGGACTCGTCAGGTGTTGCTCGCTCATCGCCGTTTCTTGGGCCGTTGCTCCTGCCGCTTCGATCACTCTGCTGCCGACTGGGGTGACTTTCGCCAGCCCGAAGTCCAGAATCTTGGCGTGTCCGCGCTTGGTGACGAAAATGTTGGCGGGTTTGATGTCGCGGTGGACGATGCCAGCAGCGTGAGCGGCATCGAGCGCGTCGGCGATGTCAATCGCCAGACCGAGCAAGACATCGGTGTCGATGGGCTTTCCGGCGATGCGATACTTCAGCGTCATCCCGTCCAGAAACTCCATGGCGATGAACGCTTTCCCATCCTGCTCGCCGATGTCAAAGATCATGCAAATATTGGGGTGATTCAGCGCGGAGGCAGCTTGGGCTTCGCGTTGAAAACGAGCGAGGGCCTGTGCATCTCGGGCCACTTCTTCCGGCAGGAATTTGAGCGCGACAAAACGGTGGAGACGAATGTCCTCGGCTTTATAGACCACACCCATCCCGCCGCCGCCGAGCCTGTCGATAATGCGGTAGTGCGAGATGGTTTGGCCGATCATTAGGGGCAAATCTTACGTGGATGAAACGGGCAAGTCAATGAAAGGCGTGGAGTTGGCAGTGTGTCAAAGCAGTCGTTGGTGAAAAATCTCGATTACACTCATTGACCTTTGAAGGGGTTTTGAGTGCTATCGCCTCGTTTCGTCAACTATCGTGGAACTCGGCGAGGATTCGGCGTAAAGTGTGGCCGTGAAACGCTCTAGGCTCATTGCGGTCGTCTTCAGTGCAGCAGTTGCTCTGATTGCTTCACTGGTGGCGATTGTGTTTATCAGCGACATCGGCACACTGTTATACCTAATTGGGATAGCTATTCTTAGCACGCTGCTACTTGGAATTGCGATTGCGCTTCGGAGAGGTCGTCAGCAGCGCCTTACGTCGGTCGCTGCCTTTGGCGCGTTCCTCATCGTTACTGTTGGCGTGGTCATGAGCCAATCGAAAATCCGACCGCACCTTCTTTGGTTGGTCTGGTCGAACCGATACAAGAGCGAAGTTCTCGCAAATTCCGCTGCTGCCAACGGTGAATTCAAGCATGCGGAATGGGATGGGGATGGCTGGGGCAGTGCACCGACAGGTGACTGGATGGGCTACGTCGTGTTTGACCCGTCAGACTCGCTTTCAGCGGCGACCAAGAACAATGTTCCTACACAGTACGAGGGTATTCCGTGCAAGGTCATATTGGTGCGGCGTTTGGAGAAACAGTGGTACTCGGTAGTGTTAGACATGAACCAGTTCTGGGACAAAATGCATCCGGGTTGCTGACGCGACATTATTTCCGACATAGCTGTTGAAACATCTCGATTACGCTCATTGAGGTGGGCTGTGCAGAGTGAACCGTCTGATCGAGCGTACTTCCAGCCACACCGCGACGATCCCGAGCACAGCGCCAAGCCACTGGCGCTCAACTATTGAGCGGCCGCACACAATTAGCGCGATAATCACTGCGATGACTTGCCACCCGATTGCTGCGCCGGGTTCCTTCTTCAGCAATGATTGTTTTCCCGCAGCGAACCAAAGGTAGGAAACCCCGATCCCGAGGACAAACCAGTATTTGGCAGCCATCTCTGAGAGCGCAGTCATACTGGACGCAATTAGCGGCGCGTTCATGCCTCCCCTGTCAATTGGCGTAACATCCCGATTACACTCATTGACCCGGATCGGCCAATTCTCAATGAGTGTAAATGCCTGATTACGACACTTTCATGGAGATTTGAATGGAGGTGAGGAATTTCCCTACTTGCTATTCGACGGTTCGACAATTGTCGTTCCCTGTTCAAACCGTATCGACCATTCACCTCCGTGACGAGTCCATACAGTGGTCACCCGGAGACGGCTCGGAATTGGCTGCCCCTTGTACGTCGCATCCAGTTCCATCTTGCAACTCAAGTACGCGGAATCGCGGGTCATCAGCTTGAACGCGCAGTCCGAGAGTTTGTAGTCGTGCAGTGCCACGTCGGACCAGCCCGCTTCGATGTCCGCACGGTGATACACGCCTCCGTTGCCGGCAACTTCGGCAAAATCCTCCGCGAGATTGGATAAGACAAACTTCAAGTCCTTCCGCTTCTCAGCCTCGTACATCTGGTGCAAAGTACCGGTGATCTGTTTCTCAACAGCCGCCTCCTCTTCCGGGCTCTGCCCCGCAACCAGACTGCTTGACGAAAGACAGAGCACCGCAACGGCGACTATCCTTGCGATTGTCATGGGAGCCTCCCTTAAAACAGGATATCCCACAAGGTTGCTGTCGAAACATCGCCATAACGCGCATTGACCGGTCAATCAGCAACTCTGCTTTGCAACTCCTCGCTTCAACGGGGTTCGCATCCTCGCGTCGGAAGCCTCACTCACATTCGTGCGCCTGACTTTTGGCTTATCGCTCGGGGAGTGGCCTTCGATTTGGGATGGGACCCTCGCGGCTGAAAATTCTGAAAATCTGAACTGGGCGGTCAATGAGTGCTAACGCCTGGTTACAGCAACTATCACTGTTGCGATCTCCTGGGACAAGGCGGCCTGCAAAATCTGCAGATGAATTGGAGGGATGAAAAAATGGCAGACACGGCAGTCGCGGTGAGCAAGGCCAGCGAGTACCAGCAGTGGTTTCACGAGACAGTGACGCAAGCCGACGCGGATCCGTTGGACGCGAACGCGGATGAAAACCTGCATCAACTTCACGAGCAGTTGCACGGAGACGAACCGGCCACCGTGTTGGGCGGCCGAGCAGGGGCTTGCCTGCACATCTTCCCCGATGGCAGCGTCTTTTGTTGTCACTGCCTTCGGGAACTTCAGCAGGCCGAGCTTGTGGACGTGATCGTGAAACATTAAGCGCGGCGCAGGCCGTCAGTGATCGGAGGTTGCCGTGAATCTCTGGTTTGAACCGCTCAGGCCGAACGAGCGTGTGTTCTGGAGTGGCGAGTTGGAAAAACGTCAACGCGATGCAGCGATAAAGCCCGCTCCCTCTCTTGCTGAAGAATCGAAGCCTAGAATGCGCGTTCGGGATGAGGACCACATCGTGAAAGCCATCAGGGGCGAGTGGGGAATCAAGCCTTAACGCGCTGGGGACTTCCCCTTAGCGGTGGATGTACCTGACGGGGGAGTTTGTTGCGGGGGTTGCTGCATGTGCTTTCCTTGAATCAGGAGTTGCACATAGTCTTTCAGTTCAAGCGGGCATCCAACAAAATCTTTGAACTGGGGGTTGCTCAGTTTTATTTGGTGCGCCATGTTTGAGCAATTTTGGTCATGAATTTCTCTCTCTCCATGGCTGACCTTTGTGAAAATATTTGTTTTCTTCTCGTTGTGAAAGAAGAAGAAAAAATCGTGATCCCGGCCTTTCTTCGTGCTCTTTCGGAATCCTTTCTTGAGTAGTGCGTCTTTTACGTCCTGCGCTTTTTGTGACAAGTGTTATGCACTCTCTGCGACCGATTTTACAAAAGCCAGGAGGGCGTACTTTGTGAGTTGGGCATCTTCAGAGAGATCCTCATCGGGAGCCTGAGCAATTTCGTCCCATAAAACCGAAAAATCTTCAAAAACCGAACACACGGCCTTTGCGGCCGTCTCACCGAAACCAAAAAGTGAAAATTCCGGCTCTTCACAGGTCCATCCACCAGCAACTCTCTCTAAAGTTAATTCGACTGGATGATCTAGAGCAAAAACGGTACGCTCAAACTTAATCTCGGGAAACTTGACGATGAACTGCTGCGGCAGTCTATCGAGAGTGAATGCGACAGACTGCTCCATCGAAGACACGACTGTGCTCACACTGGAACCAGGAACGATGATTGTTGCGCTGGACACTTTAATTCGCTTTTGTTGCTTCGGCTTCGGCCTTTTTTAGAGGGGAGCTGACAACACTGACCACGGGGTTCGATATTACGAGATAGATCGGTGATCCATCAGGGAGGTACTGACCATCCACTCGCAGCACACTCGTGGCCACATTCTTGACTTTAAGAACGGTACCATCTTCGAGCTTGTATTGTATGAAACGTTCCTCTGCCTCAACAACTGGAACGTCGGAAACGGCGACATCATGACCGAACACTTTTATAGTTTTCCCTTCGGCCATAGTTCTCTTCTGCGCTCAATGGTAGTTTAGCATGCCCTACAGGGGTTGATTACCGAAGGACAATTCCCTCATAGATTGCGAACACCCCGAAAAAATCAGGTTTTTATCGTTACCGTAGCGTTACCGGCCAGAAAGTCCGAAACCACCAAACCCGACAACCTCTTTCTTTTCTTGGCGTCCCCGGCGGGATTTGAACCCGCGTTACCGCCGTGAAAGGGCGATGTCCTAGGCCAGGCTAGACGACGGGGACGATTCTGGGTGAGATGATTGTTTGCCGCCGAAGTTCATAGTAACAGGGCACTTTTCTCGCGTCAAAACTGGCTCGCTCGCCGGCTGGATGCGGTTGCAAACTTGACCGTCGAACTTGACCATCGAAGCGGACGAGGCTTCGATTTAAAATGCATCTAGAATACGTCTATGGCCGATTCGCTTTACTTGAGCCTGTGGTTTCCCAGCTTCGATGAGGCTGAGATTCTGCCACGCACGGTCAGCGTGCTCCGGCAGATTCCGTTTTCATCGGCGCGGGACGGGGTCACGTACTCGGCGATTCAACCGGTCTCGTGGAGTGAGCCGACCATTTTGGAGCGCCGCTACCGTCCTGGGGTTACGCCGGAAGAAGCGGTGGCGGAAGTCGCGGAATTTCTCCATGATGACTATGCCTACATTTTCGAGGCTTATTGGGACTTGTGGGCTCCTCCTGAGGGCGCGGAGAAATGGGTGCTGGAGCCGTCTTTGGTGCGTCTGACCGCGCACGGAATGGAATTTGAGGAGCGGGCAGCGGAAGAGACTGGGCACATCCAGATTGATTTCGGTTTGGACACATCGTTTCTGCACGAAGAGGTTGAATTGACGGGCGAGGCGGAGCGGAACGTTCGCAGCAACGTCCACAAACTGGTGGAGTTCACTGCGAAGGTGGAAAAGAATGCGGGGGCAACCGGGCGGTTGCTGTGGTCTGAGTCCGAGGAGAATCTGGCGCAGAAGCTAATCAACCGGCTGCAGCGAGTGCAGTAGAGGGCTTCGAAGCCGGGTGACCCCGATACCCATCGCAAGTTATTTCGAATTTAGAATGTGCAGCCACAAGCAGTAGCCGAGCCTTGCTCGGCTTGGACGGGCGAGGGCGCCCGTCCCCACACGAGCATCTCCACACACCTATTTTGTTCGTCCCGCGTCGATTTGCAGCTTTTCGCTGGCTGCAGCTTGGGCCGCCGCCAGTCGCGCGGTTAGCACGCGGAACGGTGAACACGACACGTAGTTCAGGCCGGTCTGGTAGCAGAACTCGACCGACGATGGTTCGCCGCCGTGCTCGCCGCAGATTCCAACCTTTAGGTTCGGACGCGTCTTGCGACCGCGCTCGGTCGCCATCTTGACCAACTGACCTACACCTTCGCGATCGAGGACGGCAAACGGATCCTGCTTGATGATTCCATCCGCGAGATAGGTGGGCAGGATTTTGTTGACGTCGTCGCGTGAGAAGCCCCAGGTGGTCTGCGTGAGATCGTTGGTGCCGAAGGAGAAGAACTCCGCTTCTTTGGCGATTTCATCGGCGACCAGGGCGGCGCGCGGCAGCTCGATCATGGTGCCGACGAGGTACTCTACGGTGCGCCCTTTTTCCTGGAAGACTTCCTTCGCCACGCGGCGAACGATCGCTGCCTGGTTCGCCATTTCATTGAGCGTGGCGGTGAGCGGGATCATCACCTCGGGATAAACCTTGACGCCGTCTTTGGCGACGGCGACCGCAGCTTCAAAGATGGCCCGCGCCTGCATCTCGGTTATTTCTGGATAGGTGATGCCGAGGCGGCAACCGCGATGTCCGAGCATGGGGTTGACTTCATGAAGCTGCTCGACGCGGCTCAGGAGCACCGGTAAGACCTTCTTCAAATCGCCGGCCGCTTTGACTCCATAGTCTCCGTATCTGTCCACCAACGACTTTCTCTGTTTCGCGTCTGCATACGGGAGAGTTGCGATATTCACCATCAGCTCTTCACGGGACGGCAGGAACTCATGCAGCGGCGGATCGAGGGTACGAATGGTTACCGGGTATCCGTCCATCGCGCGGAAGACTTCATCGAAATCCTTGCGCTGCATCGGCAGTAATTTCTTGAGCGCCGCGCGGCGATCTTTTTCGTTGTCGGCAAGAATCATCGCTCGCATGTAAGGAATTTTCTTCTCGCCGAAGAACATGTGCTCGGTACGGCACAGGCCGATGCCTTCGGCGCCAAAGGCTCGCGCCTGAATAGCATCACGGCCAATGTCCGCATTAGCGCGTACTTTGATCGTGCGGTACGGATCAGCCCAGTCCATGAACTTCTGCAATTCGGGATCGTCGGGGGAGGGATCGAGAGTGTTTAGCTTGCCCTTGATGACGCGGCCCGTGGTGCCATCGAGCGAGATCCAGTCGCCGGCTTTGAAGACCTGGACTTTGACGCGCATTTCGCGCGCTTTTTCATCGACGTCAACATCGCCAGCGCCGGCTACGCAGCACTTGCCCATGCCGCGCGTTACCACCGCGGCGTGGCTGGTCATGCCGCCGCGCGAGGTCAGAATGCCCTTGGCGACTTCCATGCCGTGAATATCTTCGGGCGTGGTTTCGGCGCGGACCAGAATGACGGGGACATTTTTTTCGTGTCCGGCTTTTTCCACGGCTTCGTCAGCGGAAAAGACAATCTGTCCTACGGCCGCGCCCGGGGATGCAGGCAGGCCTTTGGCCAGCACTTCGACCTTGCTTCCCTTTTCGTCAAGCCTTGGAACCAGGAAGTCATACAACTGATTGGGATCGACGCGAAAGATGGCTTCTTCCTTCGTAATGAGCCCTTCGTCCACCATCTGCAACGCTACGCGAACCGCGGCCAGTCCGGTGCGCTTGCCGTTGCGGGTTTGCAGCATGTAGAGCTTGCGGTCCTGGATGGTGAACTCAAAATCCTGCATGTCTTTGTAGTGCTTTTCCAGGCGCGTGGTGATGTCGCGAAGCTGGTTATAGACATCGGGCATGATCTTCTCGAGTTCGAGGATGGGAACCGGAGTGCGCACGCCCGAAACAACGTCTTCGCCCTGCGCGTTGAGCAGAAATTCTCCGTAGAACTCTTTGGTTCCGTTGGCCGGATTGCGCGTGAATCCGACTCCGGTGCCGCTGGTTTCGCCGAGGTTGCCGAAGACCATGGCTTGAACATTGACGGCGGTTCCGAGCATGTCATCGATGTTGTTGATGCGGCGATAGTGCTTGGCGCGATCGTTCTGCCAGGAGCGAAACACGGCATCGCGCGCCATCACCAACTGCTCGTTCGCATCCTGCGGGAAGTCACGGTGCGCGTGCTTTTTGACGGCTTTTTTGTACTCGACTATGACCTCTTGCAGAGCTTTGGCGTCGAGGCCGGTGTCGAATTTTGTCTTTTTCTGCTTCTTCTTGGTGTCGAAAATTTCTTCGAATACCGATTTCTCAATATCGAGCACTACGTTGCCGAACATCTGGATCAGGCGGCGATAGGAGTCATACGCGAAACGCGAATTGTTGGTGCGCTTCGCTAGGGCCTCGACGCTTTGGTCGTTCAAGCCGAGGTTGAGGATGGTGTCCATCATGCCGGGCATCGAGAACTTCGCGCCCGAACGCACGCTCACCAGCAGAGGGTTGTCGCCCTTGCCGAGTTTCTGGCCCTGAAGACTCTCGAGCTTGGCCAGCGCTTCTTCCATCTGGCGGTCGACGTCTTTCGACACCGCGCCGTGGCGCATGTATTCGCGACAGACCTCGGTTTGAATCGTGAAGCCGGGAGGCACGGGAAGGCCGGCGTTCGTCATCTCGGCGAGCCCGGCACCTTTGCCGCCGAGAACGTCTTTCATCTTGCCATTGCCGTCGGCCTTGCCGCCGCCGAAGAAGTACACGTATTTCGTGGTCGCGGGTTTCGTAGCTGTCGGTTTCGGTTCGATGATTTCGGCATCAGGGAGAGTCGTCGTTGCCATATATGGGTCCTCTTTATTTATTTCGCAGATTCTTTGCCTTCGGTCACGATCTCGGAAAAATCGGCAATGGTGGAGAATTCTTTCACCACGGTCTGCAACAGCGCTAGGCGATTGGCGCGAAGATTGTCATCGTCCACCATGACCATGACCTTGTCGAAAAATTTGTCGATTGCAGGACGCAGCTTCGCAATCTCGAGCAGGGCTCCTTCATAGTCGCGCGCTGCGCGCAGCTTCTCGACCGTCGCTACGATCCGCGGAATCAGCGCGGCCAGTTCTTTTTCGGATTCTTCCCGCAGTCCTGCTGGATCGACGCGCATGGCAATAACTTTAGTCTTTTCAGAGGCCTGGCGCAGAATATTCTTCATTCGCTTGAAGGCGCTGGAGATCGATTCGAAATCGGCCGAGCCGCGTACTTTGCTCACCGCTTCGGCGCGGGCGGCGGCGTCCACCACATCGTCGGAGTCAACTGCGAGTACCGCGCCGAGCACGTCATACGCGTAGCCACGGGCATCCTTTAAATAAAATTCAAGGCGCTCGCGGAAAAAGCTGCGCACCGATTCGGTGTAGGCTGCGTTCGAGAATCTCTTCTCTGCCTCGGAGCCTTTATAGCGAATGAGCGCATCGGCCATGATCTCCGAGAGAGGGAGCGGCAGTTTATGCTCGGCAATCGTCTTCACAATTCCGTTCGCCTGGCGGCGCAATGCGAACGGATCTTTCGATCCGCTGGGGATGAGCCCGAGGGCGAACATGCCGGCAATCGAGTCGGCCTTATCGGCGATCGAGAGAACCGCTCCCTCGACGGTCGCGGGGGAGGCGTCCTCCATCGACTCGGGCTTGTAGTGATCGTAGATGGCCCGCGAAATCTCCTGCTGCACATCGGGCTTCATGCCCTCATCGAGTTGCTGTACGCGCGCGTAGAGGCCGCCGACAATTCCTTGCAGTTCGGTGAACTCCTTGACGAGTTCCGTGGTCAGATCGGTTTTGGCCAGCAGCGCGGCCTTGTGGATTACGCCGGGACGAATGGCCATGCCGCTCTGCTTCACCGTCTCGGCGAGCCAGCTGGCCATGCGTTGCACGCGCATCGTCTTGTCGTAGTAGCTGCCAAGATCCTTCTGGAACGTGACGCTGCGCAGTAGATCGACGCGCTGGCGGAGGGTCTGCTTCTGGTCCGTCTGCCAGAAAAAGCGCGCATCGTTGAAGCGGGCGCGCAGGACGCGTTCGTTGCCGTGGCGGATCAATCCGTCGGAATCGGCAGACGTGTTGAGCACCGCCAAGAAGTGCGGCAGGAGCTTTCCATTCGCATCTTCAATGGCGAAATATTTCTGGTGGTCACGCATCACCGTGACCAGCACTTCTTCCGGAAGATCGAGAAACTCGGGATCGAAGCTGCCGAGGATGGCGGAGGGAAATTCCGTGAGATTGACGACGGTCGCGACCAGTGACTTGTCTTCGCGCCAGCGGGCTCCAGGGATGGTGCGAGTTGCGGCGTCGAGGGCTTTGCGGATTACTTGCTCGCGCTCGGCAGCGGCCAGAACCCTTGCGACGCGCAGGGCTTCGACGTAGGCACTGGGCTTGGAGATGGCGACTGTTCCGTTAGCGATCATGCGGTGTCCGCGCGACGTCTTGCCGGCGGCGATGCCGAACAATTCCAGCGGGACGACCTGCTCATCGAGCATCGCCACCAGCCAGCGCACCGGACGAACGAACACTTCCCCGCGCTTGCGCCAGTACATGCTCTTCGGCCAGTAGAGCGCGGAGATTTCCTTGGGAAGCGTCTCAGCAAGAATCTCGGCGGCGGTGCGGCCTTTCCGCGTGACCGAGGCCGTCAGGTATTCGCCTTTGGGAGTGCTGACTTTTTCCAGCTTGCCAACATCCACGCCGACTTTCTTGGCAAAGGCATGCGCTGCCGGTGTCGGCTGTCCGTCCTTATATGCGACCTGCGTGGACGGTCCGTTCACCTGCTCGGTGATGTCCGGCTGCGAGGCGGGAATGCCGGAAGCCAGAACCGCCAGACGGCGCGGCGTGTCGAGATGCGAAATCGCGCCGGCGGGTTCGAGGCGCTCGCGCCGTAGCAGCGCGTTCAGGCGTTCGCGCAGCTCGCGCGAAGCGGCGTCAATCATCCGCGCCGGGATTTCTTCGCATCCGATTTCGAGTAGAAAGTCAGGCATTCTTTACTCTTTGTCATCAGAATTCTATGTAGGAACAGGAGCCAGCTTGCCTTTCTTTTCCTTAGCCGAAGGCTTCGCAGGCGATTCATCGCTCTCCGTTTTCTTTTCCGTTCCGTACTGCTGGTCCATCCAGTCCTTGGCAATCCCCACGGCTAACGCACGTACGCGCGCGATTACGCCGACGCGCTCGGTCACTGAGATTGCGCCACGGGCATCCAGAATGTTGAAGTAGTGCGAGCATTTCAGGCAGAGATCGTAAGCGCCGAGCAACGGAAAGCGCGTCTTCTCGCGGACATCACTATTGCCATCGCCTTCGCTCTTATTCTTCGTTAGAGCGGCATAGCGCTCAATCAGCACTTTGCATTCGGCCTCGCACAGCTCGAAATGCTTCCACGTTTTCTCAACGTCCGCCGCTTCGAAGTTGTAGACCGAGAACTGCTGCTCGTCGGCAAGGCGTACTTCTCCATACTTCACTTCCCTGCCCGTGTCGGGATCGCGCGCCCACACGATGTCGTAGATGGAATCGACGTCCTGCAGGAAAGCGCACAGCCGCTCCAGACCATAGGTGAGTTCGGCAGAAATCGGATCGAGGTCCACGCCGCCGCATTGCTGGAAGTAGGTGAACTGCGTGACCTCGAGACCGTCTAGCATCACCTGCCATCCGATGCCCCACGCGCCTAGCGTTGGCGACTCCCAGTTATCTTCTTCGAACTTGATGTCGTGCTGGCGAAGATCGATGCCGATCGCACCGAGCGATTCGAGATAGAGATCCTGCACGTTCTCCGGCGGCGGCTTCAGGATCACCTGCAACTGCAAGTGCTTGAACAACCGGTTGGGATTCTCCCCGTAGCGACCGTCGGCCGGACGCCGCGAAGGCTGCACGTACGCTACCTTGTATGGAGTCGGACCTAGTACACGCAGGAATGTTTCCGGAGCCATGGTCCCAGCGCCGACCTCAACATCGTAGGGCTGCTGGACGACTGCCCCGCGCTCAGCGAAGAAAGTCTGGAGCTTGAGGATGAGTTCCTGGAAGGTCGGCGAATTGGAGTTAGGTGAGTTCACGTGATCAGAATAAGCTACTAGCTTCTGGCTGCTGGCTTCTAGCAAACGGGCTTGCTGCTCGCTAGTAGCCAGAAGCCAGTAGCTAACTGCCGATCTTTTCCAGCATTCCCGCCGTCACCAGCTTCTTCTCGATGTGGCGCTCCAGAATCTGGAGAAGAAACTTGCGCAGATCCGCACAGACCGCTTTCGGCCAGTCGATCTCAGAAAACTCGGCAACGCGAGAGCGGAGCATCTGCGCTGCAATCTTTCTTGACTCGGACGACAGTTCCGACGACGCTATGCGCTTATCATCGGCGCAGACCAGGCCGTCGGCGAGCGCGTGATAGAACGCCCGGCTGCCGTCGAGGGCGCGTCCGCAGACCACGCACTCCGAAAATTCCGGCAGAAATCCCATGAGCCGCGTCATCCACAGTTCAAAGTACGTGAGCGGCATCCACAACGCCTCGCCGCGCAGCTCCTGCAAAACCGCCAGACTCAACCGAAAAACCGCGTCGCTCGCCTCGCGGTCGGGCATCAACTCATCGAGCAACTCGGCGACGTGTGCCAGCGCCACCGCCCGCGAATAACCGACCTCGCTGGCCAACGGCGATTCGATCACTTCACAGGAATCAAGCCGCGCCAGTTCCTGCCGTTCGCGGTCGTCGTAAAATGCCCGCACATAGGTGAGCGGCTCAAGCGCGCCTCCGAAGCGGCGTCTCGACTTCATGGCCGCGCGCGCCACGCCTTTCACCTTGCCTTCCATGCGGGTAAAGAGCGTGACCAGCAGGTCGGACTCACGCAGCGGATACGTGCGCAGAATGATCGCTTCCGACTCCTTCAGCGCCATGGAAGGTCTACAGGTTAAGCAATGATTGTAATGGAAGAAGTTGTCAGTCGTCAGTTTTCAGTTGTCTGTTAAATCACGTGCTCCCGGTACCGAACCGGTTTTACTGACGACTGACAACTGACAGCTGCCCTACCGCCCGAAGTACTTCGCGTTGCGCTCGGTGTATTCTTTCCACTTTTCCGGCAGGTCGTCGAGGGCGAAGATGGCCGAGACCGGACACACCGGCACGCAGGCGCCGCAGTCGATGCATTCTACGGGATCGATATACAGCATCTCTTCCGTCGCGAACTTTTCGGAGTCCTTCTTGGGATGAATACAATCCACCGGACAGGAGTCAACACAGGCGGTGTCTTTGGTTCCGATGCAGGGCTCGGCAATTACGTAGGCCATATAATCTCATGCACCTCGGGGCAGGGAGTGTGATTGAATTCACATTCTAGCAAGAACGCAGCTAGCGGTACAGGAGCAGTGAAATCAGGTCTCGGGCTAGTGGAGGAGAAACTTCCATACAACCACTGCGAACGGCTATCCCGAGGACGTAGCCGATCACTCTTCCCTTCTGAAGCTTTTCGTGCATATACATAACCTCGCCTGACAATCCCATCGCGCCATAGGAAGGGACGCCAAAGCGAGGCTGTGACCGAATTCCCTGCCCGCTCCGTTCATCCCTGCGCGGTTTGTACGTTTGTTTCGACCGCCTCCACCGGCGGCACTGGGATGGCGGGCATCCTCGCCGGTGCGCCGCGCCAGGCGCCGGCTTTGAACCCTTCCCTCACAAGCTTGAAGATGGTCCGCCGATTTTGGGCAATCACCTTCATCCACGCCATTTTGCCCAGCATCGGGAAATAGATGCCGCGGAAACAGAGGCGGGCAAGGAAGATGTTGACGCGGTAGCCCAGAGGCTGATCGTTCAGCGATTCGACCGCAGCCGTCAGTGCTTCCGGGCTATAAGCCTCGGCCCAGCCACGATTCACTTCGGCGTGAGCCTCTTCGATAGTCATCTTCAGCGGGGTGTGGGCCATCGCAAATGGGATGAACTCCTGCCAATGCTTGGGCCTGGTGAGGCGACCCGCTTTCTCCAGCCGCTTGTAGAGCGGCGTTGCGGGCAATGGGGTGAGCAGGCCGAAGATCGGCAAGCCGGGAGGCCAGGTGCGAACTTGCCCCAGAGTTCTTTCAGCGACTCCGATGGTGTCGTTGTCCATGCCAAAAATAAACGACGTGATGGCGTACACGTTTCGTTGCGCCAATCGCTCCAGCACCGCCGCATACTCGCCGGGCTTGTTGAATCCCTTGTTTACGTCTTTCAGATTGGCCGGGTCGATGGACTCCATGCCGATAAAAATCCACTTGCCTCCAGAACCCGCGATCAGGTCGACGAGTTCTTCGTCGCGCAATAAATTGGCGCTGATCTGCGCCACCCAATGCACCTGCGCTTTGGCGGCGATGATGTCGCGCAGCAACGACTTGGTGCGCTTGATGTTGATGGCGAAATTATCGTCGATGAAGAAAACCGCCATCTGTCCCTTCTCGCTGCGGGCGCGGGCCTTCAACAAGAGCAGTTCATTCACCACGCTCTCATTGGTGCGGAAACGAATCGAGTCGCCGAAGAATCCGGTGACGGTGCAGAACTCGCAGCCATAAGGGCAGCCTCGCCCGGATTCGACGGGAATAATGCGAAAGGATCCCCAGCCTTCTCCGATTTTTTGGAGCAGGGCGGATGCGGCCTTGGGCACCAGGTTGAACTGTTTGAGATCGATCGACTGCCACGGAATCACCGGATAATCCTTGAGCGACGGCTTGCTCTCCTGGCCAAAGGCATCCACTGGCGCGTAAATATCCTTAAGCTCGCCGCGGGCGGCATCTTCAACAATCCGCGGCCAGGTCGCATCGGCTTCGCCCAGCGCAACCGCGTCGGCGTGGCGCGCTCCGCCATCTCGGCCCAGTGCCTCTTCGGCCATCTCCGTCACGTGAGGTCCGCCCATCACCACGGGAACTCCCGTGGTGCGGACTGCGTCCGCCATGCGATACGCCTTGGCAATCATTCTGGTCATGGCGCCGATGCCGACCAACCCAATGTCGTTGTCGCGCACGAACTGCGCGATCCCCGCTTCATCCATCGGATTTGCGTTGCCATCCACCAGCAGCACTTCGTGACCCGGTGGCGTGAGCGCCTGCAGCAGGAACATCCATAGATGCGGCATGAAATTGCGCGTTACACCGTTGTCCGGGTTGTAGAGCAGAATTTTCATAGGGGGTTAGCGATTCTGCAAAGCGCCGCTTTGCTGGGTGCTCGAGTGAAGGGAGAAATCCACAACGCCAGAGCGGCAGGGTCCCCTGGCGCTTATTAGTTTGGAAAGGTTCGTTTGAATGTACCCTGGCGTACAGTGTACACCGCGTTCGCTCGCAGCGCTTGAACCGGAAAATTCTAGTTTGACAGTCTTGATTCCTAAAGCTATCGTGATAGGCGAACAAATGGCGAATTAAGGCGATGGCTTCTCTTCCGCTATTCCATGAAAACGACTCCCGTCCGAAACTCGTGGGCATTGCGCGGATCGCCGCCGAGGGCGAGTCTCTGCGCGAGGGACACAACGTTGAATATTTTACGCTCGGGACGCGTTCGCTGCTCAGCCGGGTGGTAAGCAGACGCAATCTTCCGTTTACGTGGGCGATCAATCCTTACCGTGGTTGCGAGTTTGCCTGCAAGTACTGTTACGCGCGCTATACGCACGAGTTCATGGAACTGCGAGAAGGCATGGACTTCGAACGAAAGATATTCGTCAAGCAGCAAGCCGCGGCAGTGTTGCAATCGGAGTTGAAAAAGGTCAAGCGCGGGGAGGAGATTGCCATCGGCACGGCGACCGATCCGTATCAGCCGGCGGAGCGTCGTTTTGAGATTACGCGGGCCATCCTTGAGGAACTGGCGCGGCACTCCGGACTGGAGATTGGAATTGTGACCAAGTCGAACCTGGTGACGCGCGATGCGGAGATCATGCGGCGGGTGGGCGAGCGCAATCGGATCTTTGTAAATGTGACCGTGACTACGGTGGATACCGACCTAGCGAGGAAGCTGGAGCCGCGGGCGCCGCGTCCCGATCTGCGGCTGGAGGCAGTTCGGCAATTGAATCTTGCGGGCGTGGACGCGGGCGTGATCTGCGCTCCGGTATTGCCGGAGATTACGGACCGGCCGCGCGACCTCGAGGCCCTGGTAAGAGCCGCCAGCGAAGTGGGCGCGAAGTATATTTTTGCCAATCCGCTTTTTTTGAAACCATGTTCGGCGGCGATATTCATGCCGTTTCTGGAGCAAAGCTTCCCTGCCCTGGTGGAACATTACCGGGCGCGTTATGCCGATCGCGCATTTCTGCCGAAAGGGTACGGGCAGCGGTTGTCACAGTTGATGGCGGCCTTACGGCGGAAGTACGGGATTGGAGACAAGCACGCGCGCAGCAGCCGCAGGGCGCATATGGAGATCACGCAGATGGATCTGTTTTGAGGCGGCTTAGCTTTTTAGTTGTTGGGAGGGACGGGCGAGGCGCCCGTCTCTCCACAAGCAAAGGCATCGCCAGCCTATAATGTTGACTCCGTCATGGCCTCTCCCAATCAGAATGCTACTCCGCGACCCCGATTGAAGGACAACGCCCGGCAGTTCTGGAATCGAGTGACCGAAGGCCTGGCTCTAAACCAGCTCTGGTCGCAGTTCGAAAAAGATGCGCGCTCGAGTTACCGGCTCTACTCGGCGGGGCTGGAGAATCTACCGACAGGGCCGTCCCGATTGAGGCGGGGCTGGCGAACCGCGAAGGCATTGTTCTGGGCGATCCTGGAAAAGCTGACGCCAGCGCGCCGCGTGCTGGTGCTGCTGGGGCTGATTCTGCTGTTCATTCCTTTCGTCGGGGTTTCCTACACCAAAGGCGACAACACCGTCGAGATCCATGAATTCGACTTGCACGTCTGGGGTGGATTACTGCTGTTGCTGGTGCTGTTGCTGGAGCTGGCGGATCGGGTGGTGATGAAGCGCGACCTGGAGATCGCCAAAGACATTCAGGCCTGGATGTTGCCGGGCGCGCCGCTGCAGATTCCGGGATACCAGATTGCTTATGCGACGCGTCCGGCAAACACGGTGGCGGGCGATTATTACGATGTCATCCTGCGGCCGGGCCGGGAGCCGAGCGCAGACCGCATTCTGTTTGTGGTGGCCGATGTGGCAGGAAAGAGTATTCCGGCGGCAATGGTGATGGCCACCTTCCAGGCCAGTTTGCGGACGTTGTCGACGAGCGGCGGCGCGCTGGCGGAACTGGTCGGCGGCGTTAATCGTTATACCTGCTCAAACACCCAAGGCGGGGCTCGCTTCACGACCGCCTTTTTCGCCGAGCTCGACCCCGCGACCGGCGAGGTGGTTTACATCAACGCCGGACACAACGTTCCAATTCTGCGCAAGAAATCGGGCACGGTGGAGCGGCTGGAAGTGGGAGGCATCCCGATCGGGATCTTTGCGGAATCGGCTTACCAAGTAGGAACGACTCGCCTGGAAGGCGGCGACTGGCTGGTGATTTTCACGGACGGGGTCGTCGAAGCGGTCAACTCAAAAGATGAGGAATATAGCGAGCCGGAATTGATCAGACTGGTGGATCGGGAGTCGGCATCGGCTCCGGCGGAACTCTTGCGCCGGCTGTGGACGGAATTGGATCTGTACGTGGGCAACACTCCACAGCACGACGATATTACTTGCCTGCTGCTGAAGCGGAGCTGAGAGGACAGCTCTCAGCTTTCAGTTCTCAGTTCTCAGTCGTTACAGCGGCTTCAGGCCGACAAACGCGAGGAATTGTCCCACGTCGAACTGCGCCTGGCCTAAGTCGGTAGAAATCTTCTGTACCTGCGCGGAAGCGGAATCGGCCTCCGCAGCACGACCTGCCCGGCGTAGCGCTTGCGCGAAGAGAAGGACGTTGACATCGTTGGGCTCGACCTTCACCGCGTGCGCCAACTGAGCGACCGCCACGTCAGCCTGCCCCTGACGCATCGCCAGCACGGCCGTACCCACCAGTGCCAAGTCGTCGTCGGGATTCAGGCGTAGAGAATTCTGGTTGCTCTCGGCGGCCTGATCGTATCGGTGCAGTTGCAAGCAAGCTTCTCCTAGCCCGCTCCATGCGGCAGCTTGCAGCTTCGGGTCGTCGGTATCGTGCAGCACATCATTGCATTCCTCGATCGCCTCCGAGGCATGTCCCACGTGCAACTCGTAGGTGCAGAGACCGAGGACCTGGACGGGCGGGTATTTGTGCAGCGCCTTGCCCGCCCGGAAATGCATAATCGCCTCGTCGGGTCGGCCCTGCTTGGCCAGAGCGAGCGCGAGATTGCTGTGCGCCGTGTAATTCCCCTCCGTGACGCTCAAGGTATAGCGCCACAAAGTTTCACTGTCGTGCCAGTAGCCGAGCTGCCGATAAGTGAGACTTCCCAGGACGAAGAGTACGGCAACGGCGGAAGCGGCGAGCCAAACCGTGGCGATCCTGTGCTCGGAAACCTGCTTGGAGGCCGCCTCATCCAGAGTCCACACGACTGCGATAAACAAACCTATGAAGGGAAGATACCCGTAGCGGTCGGCTATGGCCTGCTCACCGACGGTGATGATTCCGATCATTGGGACTAAAGTTCCCAGGAACCAGCACCAACCTACCAGCAGATAGCGGCGGTCGCGCCAGCGCCAGACGAGCGCGGTCAGCAGAAGCAGCAGGGCCACCGCTCCCAATACCTGCCAGGCGGGCAGCGAACCCACTGGACGCGGATACAGGGGAACGAGCGGCGACGGCCACAACGCTTTTCCGATATATCTCACGTAGGAGACGAAGACGCTTTGCGACCGCGCCGCGATCGAAACTTCAGAAAGCGTCCGTACCGAGGCTCCCGCGCGCTGCGCTATCACGGTGACCACCGAATCGGCTGCGGCCAGAACGAAAAGCGGCCACTTTTCCCATACTAGAGAACGGAACGAGCGTGGATTGGAAACCGAAGGCAAGGCTTCGGTCGGCAAGGCTTGGGTCGCGGATCCCGTCCTCATGCGCTGCAGTGGCCAGTAGTCCCAAAGCAGGAGCACAAAAGGCAGCGTGACCACCTGCGGTTTGGCCATTAGGCCAAGCGCAAAAAAAATGGTGACCAATAAATAGAAAAATCGTCTGCCCGTACGCCCGTACCTGTCGTAGGCATGGAGAGCGAGCAGGAAGAACAACATGCTGAGTACATTCTTGCGCTCAGCGGCCCAGGCAACCGACTCCACGTTGACCGGATGCAGGGCAAACAAAGCGGCCACCATCAGACTGGGCCAGGTAAATCCGGTCGCCCGCCGCAATAGCAGGAACAGAAGCACGGCATTGGCCGTGTGCAGCAAGAGATTTGTGTAGTGGTGGCCAATAGGATTGAGGTGAAAGAGCTGGCAGTCCAAGGCATGCGATAGCCAGGTCAACGGATGCCAGTTTCCCTCGCGAAAGGTCGAGAACGACCACTTCACAGCGGCCCACGTCAGACCACCAAGAACATGGGGATTCTTCAAGATATAGGACAGGTCATCGAAATCGACGAACTGGTTACGGACGACGGGATTATAGAAAGCTAGTGTGGCAGCGGCCAACAAGAGACAATAGATGACGACGTGTTTTTCGCGGGACGGTGACATGTTGATACTGGAGGCGATTCCGTTGGCTGAAGGTTGGCTTTTCGCACAATATCCGCCCTATCCACCCTTCACTGCCCAAGGAGATTCTAGCGCGATCCGTATGGACTCAGACACGTCGGTGCGGCTGGGGACGAATCGACGGTAACTAACTCTCCACTGGCTCTCCCGTGGCTTTCCCGTCGCTCCCTAGGTCAGCATGAGCTCGCGATACATCTGGTGGAACGCGTGGACGCCCGTTTCTTGCTTCAGGCTGTAGCGGCCGCTGTGGTAGCTGAGGGAGTGAAGATTTTTCTGCACGATCTCGCAGATGCTGACGTCTTCCACCGAATCTCGTCGCTGAACTCCAGAGCTTTGCGGGCAGCTTCGCTCCCCAGATCTTTCTCGGGTAAATACCATTCAAAAATTGCCAGCGTGCGCTCGGGCCCGAGCGGCAGGATGATGTTGAGCGAGACGTTATCGGGATAGCAGTTGAGCATCCGGTTGGGGAAGATCCAGAAATAATCGGCGGTTAGATCATCTCCAGATTGCTGGTAGCGGCGCGGAGTGGCGTCTCCGGGCTGGGCGCCACGGATCGGGCTCCACTGCCGCACATATTGCGGATGGGGCTCGACAGTGCAGGCGTTGTAGTTGATTTCGCGATTGAGCGTCGGGTGGACGCTCGGCAGGTGGTAACCCTCGAGATAGTTATCGATGTAAGTCTTCCAGTTACATTTCATCTCGTAGGTGCGGCGCTCGGAAAACTTCATGCTGGTGAAATCGAACTTCCGGGCCTGGGCTGGCAATTCGCCCAGGCACTCGCGCAGCGGGCGGGTCTCGGGAGTGAAAGCGCGGGCGATGTCGGGCTCGGAGTTTAATCGCAGGTTCGGCATTAGGGCCCTCCATCGAGGCTCATTCTAGGAGGAGCATAACTCACACACGGTCAAGATATTAGTGGCCGGTTGAAGGCTAAACCCAAGCGATTGTAAAACTTTGTCAACTTGCTGAACGAAAGGGTACCTTACCGCCGTAATTTGAGCCGGAGTCATACTAATGCAATAGTACTTGCGAGTTGGCTATCCAACTGAAAGTCAAACGGACACGGACAATGGAGTCATTTCCGATGAGGAAACAAAAGGGCTTCTCGCTAATCGAACTGCTGATCGTGGTCGCGATCATTCTGATCATCGCCGCGATTGCTATCCCGAACCTGCTGCGCGCACGCATTTCGGCCAACGAGTCGGCCGCGGTGGGAGCGCTTCGCACCCTGAACACGGCACAGGTTTCATACAACTCCACCTACCCGACGGTGGGCTATGCCGGCACCCTGTCTTATCTGGCGGGCACGACCTGCGCCGCCACTGCACCCGCGTCGAACACCGCTTGCTTGATCGATTCGGCTTTGGGAGGCGGCACCAAGAGCGGTTATGTGTTCACGCTCACGGGTGTGAGCGGCACTCCGGCGGCCAGCTATCAATTCCTCGCCTCGCCGGTGGGTCCGAATCAGACGGGCGTGCGCTACTTCTGCTCGTTCGCGGATGCTGTGGTGCGCGTCGACCCAGCCAATTTGATCTCCACCTGCGACGGCACCGTGCAACCGCTGCAGTAAGTTTGGATTTGGCAACGTACCTGGGGGAGGGTACCAGCCGGAAAGAAGCAGAGGAGAAATCCTCTGCTTTCTTTATTGCACCGGACTTTTCCTGTTTCTCGTCTCGCAAGGATTGATGCGAAGCAGCTCTAGCGATCCCCCGAATACAGGTTCAACCGGTTCTTCTGCAGGAATTGCAGTTTCTCAAGGAGTTGGGTCTCTCTCGGATTGGGATGCAGCGGGAATCCGGTAGCCTGATCGCAGTAGTTGATGTTCCCGATTTGCAGAATGCAGGTCTTCCACGCTTGTTTTCCATCGCTCACAACTTGAGGGGAATATCCGTTGGGCAGGCGCAGGGTGCCCGGGATAAGTGCGATGGCAAACACCGCCAGCAGGGCCGTGCGAAACGTGCTTTTCCGCCAGCTGAGCAAATGGAAATAAATCGCCAAAATCGCTGGCACCAGCAATCCCATGTAGCGCGAGAATTGCGCTGCCTGGGGCATGCCCAGGCATACTCTGCCGACGGCCGCGTTGGCTTCGAAGAGCAGCGAGAAGCTGAGAAGAATGACGATCGTCAGATCGGCGGCGGACCATTCCCGGTTGCGCCACAGGCGAACACCATGCCAGATGAGGATCGCAAATGCCACCAGCGCGAGAAAACTCCCGGCCACCGATGCCAGCACTACCGTCCGCAACCCGAGGAAGTAGGACAGCATGAGGCCGATGAACCACGGGTAGTTCAGAGGATGGGCATCGGGAAAATGAAAGCACGGGACCGCTGGATCCCAGCGATAGTGATAGAAGAAGCCAGCCAAGGACGCGGCCGCGAGGAAGAGAGCCACTGCGGGAAAGCTGGGTGATTCGGATTCTGTTCGGAACGCGCGTCGCAAGTCGAATAGAAGAACACCGATGGTGACCACCCCCATGAAAAAACCGAATCCCGTGTAGATCAGCAGGAAGTTGAGTACGAGGACAGCAAAATATCGCGCACCAGGTTTGGGAATCATCCATGCCAGGCAGTAAAGTCCAATGAGCAGCTCTGGAATCGCGGAGTAAGAGGGGTTCGCCGCGCCCACCAAAGCCTCCATCTGCGCACAGGTCAGGAACAGGCAAGGGACGACAATATCGCTGTAGCCGAGATCTCCGTAACCCAGGCTGCCAAACAGCTTTTGCTTCAAACGCAACGCGACTACCGCCGCCGCGAACAATGTCCCCACCATGAACAGAGCTTCGGCCCGGGAATTCCAGCGAGTCCACTCCAACACAAACTTGTCGAGCACCAGCCCGATGCCTTCGCGGTGCGGCCCATGCTGCCAGGTGAAGATTCGCCAGAGGGAGGCGTGGTTAAACAGAGGCGTGTAAAAGTCCCATTGGTCCAAAAAGATGAGGTTCACGGAATAGCGCCAAACCGCCAGCACCAGCCTGCAGGCGGCGGCCAGGAAAACCGTCGATAGGACGATGACCGGTAGGCGAAAGCGGTGCTCAGACCAAGCCCCAGTTTGCGGATCGGCATCCGCTTTGCAAGTGGGAACCATGTGAACCGGAATTTCGACTTTGCTTTCCCGGCTACGAGTCAATATACCTCCAGTTGCCGGGCCGGGGGTCCGTTTTTTGCATTCGTTTCCATCCCATAATGTCGGGCAGATGGGAACGGCCGTCTGCGGGAGGATTGGCTGCGAGCTTCGGGCCAGCGGAGGCAAGAAAAGCAGCGGCGAGCGTTCCCGGAATGGCAGTCGCGGCATCTGACGGGCGGTTTGAAGGGTGGACGGAGACCAGGGGCGACTGTCAAAATATGTCAATCGAGGTTTCCAAAAGTGTCATACGGACAGAGAAGCTGGTGAGTGAGCAGGGAGTGATCCCGCGGATGCCGCTGAAAACGCTAAGTTTGTTCCCGAAGGGCATCTAACTTCCGTCACTTGGGACTCTGGCCCTAAGAGTGCGATAGTACAAGCGAGTTGGTCATCCAACCAAAACCAGTCAAACGGAGACGAGGACAATTTAAATGCGGAAACAAAAAGGCTTCTCACTGATCGAATTGCTGATTGTGGTGGCGATCATCCTGATCATCGCCGCGATTGCTATCCCGAACCTGCTGCGCGCGCGCATTTCGGCCAACGAGTCGGCTGCAGTGGGAGCGCTTCGCACCCTGAACACAGCCCAGATTTCATACAACTCCACCTACCCGACGGTGGGCTTTGCCGGCACCCTGTCTTATCTGGCGGGCACGACCTGCGCCGCCACTGCACCCGCGTCGAACACCGCTTGCTTGATCGATTCGGCTTTGGGAGGCGGCACCAAGAGCGGCTATGTGTTCACGCTCACGGGTGTGAGCGGCACTCCGGCTGCCAGCTATAACTTCATTGCGTCGCCGGTGGGTGTGAACCAGACCGGTGTGCGCTACTTCTGCTCGTTCGCGGATGCGGTCGTACGCTCCAGCTCATCTGCGCTAACGAGCTGCGACGGCAGTATCAACCCGCTGCAATAGCTTAGCCTTAGAGTTGGCAAAGTACCTGGGGGAGGGTACCAAGCCGGAAAGAAGCAGAGGAGAAATCCTCTGCTTTTTTTGTTGTGGGAGGTCTTAATACTGGTTCGTTCTCGGTCCGTTAATTCCGCTGACACAAAATGTCATTTCCGCCGCAGAGGAATCAGGAATGCGGCGAGACAACACCGCAGTGCTGTAAATTGCATTGCATTTGCAATGGCTTAGAAGTTTGGGTTGATTGACGAAGCCCGGCATTCAACGTGCAAGGTAGTTATCGGTACTTACCCGGATGTGCATCCGGTAACAGGGAGATGCGATGCGAACGGCCAGAGGATTTTCTCTCATTGAACTGCTCATTGTCGTGGCCATAATTCTGATCATTGCGGCGATCGCGGCGCCTAGTTTTCTTCATGCGCGCATGGCGGCAAACGAGTCAGCCGCGGCGGGAGAAATTCGTACTCTGAACACAGCACAAGTTTCCTACAACTCCACCTACCCGACGGTGGGCTTTGCCGGGACCCTGTCTTATCTGGCGGGCACGACATGCGCCAGCACTGCGCCCACCTCGACCACCGCTTGCTTGATCGATTCGGTTTTGGGAGGCGGCACCAAGAGCGGATATGTGTTCACTCTGACGGGGGTAAGCGGCACCCCGGCCGGCAGCTATCAATTCATCGCGACCCCGGTGGGCGTGAACCAGACGGGCGCGACCTATTTCTGCTCGTTCGCGGATGCGGTCGTGCGCTCCAGTCAATCCACAATCACGACCTGTGATGGCACGGTCGCTCCGCAACAGTAGCGCCTAGGGCGGCGGAAGATTCTGGGACCAGCCTTGGTCCCAGACAGCGGTTTACCTTCGTAACAGCCGGGGCAGCCAGACACGCGCATGGCACACGAGCATTGCTTATAATTCTCTGCATTGGAAGAAAATTCCCGGAATAAAATTCCGCATCAAAATCCGCGCAATTGGTATTGAACGCATAGCCATGGCTGCAATTGAAATCCTCGACCTGGAAAAAAGCTATTTAGTGGGATTCTGGCGCAAACGGCCGAAACTGGCGCTGCGTCCGCTTCGCCTGACCATCGAAGAGGGAGAGGTGTTCGGGTTCCTCGGTCCGAACGGCGCGGGCAAGACCACCACCCTGAAACTCCTCATGGGCCTGGTGTTCCCAACCGCGGGGACGGCGCGGATTCTGGGGCTGGACATGGACGATCCGCGGGTGAAATCGCAGATCGGATTTCTACCCGAGCAACCCTATTTCTACGACCATCTGACTGCCAGAGAACTGCTCAACTATTACGGGCAGCTTTCCGGGGTTCCAGCAAAAGGGCGCTCGGCGCGGGTCGAGCAGATGCTGGCGCGTGTGGGGTTGAGCGATTCAGCGGATCTGCAGTTGCGGAAGTTTTCGAAAGGCATGTTGCAGCGGGTGGGGCTGGCACAGGCGATCCTGCACAATCCGAAACTGGTGTTTCTGGATGAGCCGATGTCGGGACTGGATCCGATGGGGCGGCGCGAGGTTCGGGATCTGATCCAGCAACTGCGGCAGGAAGGCAAAACGGTTTTCTTTTCGACGCATATTCTGTCGGATGCGGAGGCGCTTTGCGACCGGGTGGGGGTCATCCACCAGGGGGAGTTGCGCGGGGTGGGGGCGGTGGCGGAATTGACTTCGGAGACACGAGGCAAAGTCGAGATCGTTTTTTTCGCACAAGAAGTGCCGGCGGATTTAACGAGTCTTGGGACCGAGGCACGGGTCAGCGGCGACATGGTAAACGCGGTGCTGCCGGAAGAACAGCAGGACGCGGCCTTGGACGTGCTGCGTCGCGAGCGCATCAAACTGATTTCTTTGACGCCGGTGCGCCGGTCGCTGGAGGAATACTACATCCAAAAGCTACGGCCCACGGAAGGCACGAAAGAAGACGGCCGGCAAGAGGAAAACCGGAAAGGGGTGGGCGTATGAATTCGCGCATCGGACACATCGCCTTCAACACTTTTCGTGAGGCGGTTCGCGACCGGGTTTTGTACAACCTGATCGCGTTTGCGGTGCTGCTCTCGGGGGCGGCGATTCTGGTGGGAGAAGTCTCGATCGATATCGAGCGACTGGTGGTGGTGAACCTGGGGCTGACGGCGGTGTCAGTTTTCGGAGTGGTAATCGCCATCTTCGTCGGGATTGGCCTGGTTTCGAAAGAGATCGAGAAACGAACGTTGTACACAGTGCTATCGCGGCCGGTGCGGCGCTGGGAGTTCGTCGTGGGCAAGTTCTTCGGGCTCACGGGAACGCTGGTGGTGAACACCTTCTTCATGGCGATCGGCGTGTTGCTGGCGCTGCTTTACGTCGCCCACAGATTCGAGAAAATGGATGCGTGGGTATTGGTCGCGCTGTACTTCATCGTGCTGCAGTTTCTGATTGTGTGTGCGCTGGCCTTATTCTTTTCGTCCTTTTCCACGCCGCTGATGTCAGCCGTCTTCACCTTCGCACTGTTTGTAATCGGAAGCCTGGCGGAGGATCTGCGGGGCTTCGCCAAAATCACGCAGGGGCTGGCGGGCCTGCTGGCGATGGCTATCGCTTATCTAGTGCCGAATTTTTCCGCCTTGAACGTGATTAACCAGGCCGCGCACGGGGACGCTATACCCGGCCGCCTGATTCTGTACAACACCGTGTACGCACTGCTGTATTCGGCGATGGCCATCTCGGGAGCGGTGCTGATCTTCCAGCGCCGGAATCTGAAATGAATATGACTGCGACCCGGCGCGTGAATCTGGTGGCGACCGCGGTCCTGTTGGTCTCGATGGCAGGCGCGATGGCGACGCTTTATGGCATCGACCGCACGCCGCGCGGATCGGTCGCGCAGGAAGCGCTTTATCTGCGCTCCTCCACGGTGCTGCGGCGGCTGAGCCTCGGCTACACCGGCCTGCTGGCTGACATTTATTGGACGCGCGCGGTGCAGTATTTCGGGCAACAGCATCACAATGGTTCCAGCGATTTCCACCTCCTGGCGCCGCTGCTCCAAGTCACGACGGAACTGGATCCCAGGCTTCTTCCAGCCTACCAGTTTGGGGCCAACTTGCTGGCCCCGCAACCGCCCAACGGCGCGGGATTACCCGGATCGGCGCTGGCGCTGACGAAGTACGGAATCGAGCACAATCCCGACCAGTGGCGGCTTTACTACGACCTGGGATTTGTGTACTACACCGAGTTGAAAGACTATGCCAAGGCGGCGGACGCGTTTGCCCAGGGAGCGCAGCTTCCGGTGACCAGCCAATTCATGCCCATTCTGGCGGCGCGAATGGCGCAGCATGCGGGCGAGTTCGACACAGCGCGCATGTTGTGGTTTACGGCCTATCAAAGCACCAAGGATCCACTCGTCCGCCAAAACGTGGTCCAACATTTGCGCGCTCTGCAAGTGGATGAGGATGTGACTCAACTGGAGCGGGTGGTTGAAAACTACCGCGAAAAGACGCGACGATTGCCGGTCAGTATGGGCGATCTGGAGCGTGTCGGGTTTATCCATCGAACGCCTGCCGATCCGAATGGGCATCCTTATCAGCTGATGCCTGACGGGCGGATCGAAGTGCAGGATCCGGAGAATCTTTACTTCATCAGCAAGGGACTTCGGCCGGGAGTGGAGCCGCCGCAACCGCCGCTTGTTCCCGAACCACCGAGGTAGAGACGGGGCTTGTCCCGCCTGAGACGCGGCAAGCCGTGTCTCTAAGGCAAATTTGCTAGCATGCAGGCGTGTCCTCAAGCTTTCACCAACAATTCTGGAGCGGGTGGCGCAGTTGGTGGCGCGAACAGGCTGGAGAAAAGGGCGCTGCGGCTGCCGCTTTCCTGCTAATCCGCAATCTCTCGACGTTTGTGCGCGAGTCGACGCCCGAGCGCCGGCGGCAGCGCTACGGCGACATGGAGTACGACTGGGAGCACCGTGTCAACACGACCAGCGGCACGGTGGGCTGGCGCGCGCGGTTGCTGGGATTGTTTCATTCGCCTTATCAACCGACGGAGCCGGCTTTGTTTCAGGAGATGATAGCCAGCCTGCCCATCGCGTTCGATACATTCACCTTCGTCGATCTTGGATCCGGCAAGGGGCGGAAGCTGCTGATGGCGTCGGAATATCCGTTCCGGAGGATTGTGGGAGTGGAAGTTCTGCCCGCGCTGCACCAGATCGCGCAGGAGAATCTGGCCCGATACCAAAGCGAATCGCAGAAGTGCTTTGCGCTGGAAGCAGTCTGCGGCGACGCGACCAGCTTCTCCTTTCCCGCCGAGCCCCTCGTACTCTATTTTTTCAATCCACTGCCGGAGTCAGGCTTGAGGCGGGTGATGGCCAACCTGGACAGCAGCCTGAACGCCCATCCACGGGCTGTATACGTGCTGTACCACAATCCGATGCTGGAGGAGGTGTTGAGCGGGAGGGCTGTCTGGACGAAGCTGGGCGGGACGCAACAGTACTCCCTCTACACTTTCAGGGAAACGGCTAAAAGAGGTTGAAGCGCTCCGAACATTCACGAGTGATTAACAGCACGCGAGAAGCCGCCGCAGTAGAATTGAGATAGGAAAAGACCCCCGTTGAACTGCCGCTACTTTTTTTGTTGGCTACTGTGGGTGGCGATTGCTGTCCCCGGGCAAGCCGAAGACATCCGTCCGCTCGCCCGGGCAGTCGACGACCACTACAACCACTTGCGCAGTCTGCAATCGGACTTTACCGAGATTTATCGCGGCGATGGCCCGGAGCGCGTGGAATCGGGCACCTTGTGGTTGAAAAAGCCGCGCAAGATGCGGTGGGAATACCGTTCTCCGAAAGAGAAGCTGTTTATCAGCGACGGCCGGGCTGTGTGGTTTTACCTGCCGGCGGAACGGCAACTCCGAAAGACGACCCTACGGAAGCTGGATGACTGGCGGTCGCCATTGGCCTTTTTGCTCGGTAACACCAAGTTAGAGAATGAATTACAGGGACTCTCCAAAGCTGTGGATCAATCGCCTTTAGGCGCGGGTAACACGGTATTGCGGGGGGTTCCGCGGACCGTCGTTTCGCAGAGCATGGCGGGGCCGGTGAGCGAGGTGCAACTGGAGATTACGCCCTCTGACCAGATCGTCCGCATCGTATTGGTGGAACCGGACGGGGCGACGACGGAGTTTCGCTTTGCGGGCTGGAAAGAGAATCTGGGGGTGAGCGACGGCCGGTTTCAGTTCACGCCTCCGCCGGGAGCGGAAACGGTGGAAGGAGAACTGGGACCGTAGGTTGGACAGTGGTCGAGTTTGCTGGGTTACTTGCGTACCGCACCGATGGACAGGTCGCGTAAGCGCTTTGGGAACAGAATGTTACACTTGGTGTAAGACACTCAAACACTAAATCGGAACCTCGGACGCAAACTATAGCGAATGGCACAATTTCTGGTCAAAGTCGCCGACGAGCAGGGCCATCTGCGGCAGCAGGTGGAGCACGGGTATTCCGAAGCCGAGGTCCACGACCGCTTCACGCAGCAGGGCTACCTGGTGTACTGGGTCAAGCCCAAGACCATACTCAGCGGCGGAGGCCAGTTCGGGCAGCGCAGCGGCAAGCTGAAGCAGTCTGCGTTTCTGATCTTCAACCAGCAGTTTTTGACGCTGATCAAGGCGGGGCTGCCTATCTTGACGGCGCTGGATCTTTTGATCAAGCGGCAGCGCGACAAATTTTTGCTGCAACTGCTCGAAAACGTACGCGAGCGCGTAAAAGGCGGTGAGTTGCTGTCGGATGCTTTTGCCGCCCAGCAGGTCTTTCCCAAGATGTACACCACCACGCTGATGGCGGGCGAGAAGAGCGGCAGCATGGAAGAGGTTCTGGGCCGCTACATCGCGTATCAGCGAATGGTACAAACTTTTCGCAAGAAACTTCTGGTGTCCCTGGTGTATCCGGCGCTGCTGATTTCGGTGGTGACGGTCATGCTGATTTTTCTGATCACCTACGTGGTGCCAAAGTTTGCTGACCTGTTCAACAACCTGGGAGCGGAACTGCCGGCAATCACGGTGTTCATGCTGACGCTCGGTGTAAACGCGCAGAAGTACGGGTGGATAGTGCTGCTGGCTGCGGCGGTGGCGGCGGTTCTGTTGTTGCGCTGGAAGCGGAGCGACAAGGGAGCCGAACGCATTGACCGCTTTCTGCTATCGCTGCCGCTGGTCGGGGAAATCCGGCTGAAGTACCAGGTGGCGAATTTCTCGCGCATTCTGGGGACGCTGCTGCAGGGCGGGCTGCCTCTGGTGCCGGCGATGGAGACGGCCGGCGAATCGATGAGCAGCCGACAGATGGTGAACGGGGTCAACACCGCGGCGGAGCGGGTGAAAGAAGGACAGAGCCTGGCGCACAGCCTGGAGGCCCAAAAGCTGTTTCCCGATCTGGCGGTAGAGATGCTGGAAGTCGGCGAATCGACGGGCGCGCTGCCGGCGATGTTGAATTCGGTAGCCGAGTTTTACGAAGAGGACGTGCAGACGGCTCTGAGCGCAGCCATGGCACTGATTGAGCCCATGATCCTGATCATCATGGCGGTTTTTGTGGGTGGGATATTGATCTCTTTGTATATGCCGATCTTTACCTTGGGAGCGAATGTGCACTAGACACCGGCTGTAGAGACGGGGCTTGCCCTGTCTGATTCCGCGGCAGGAGACGCGGCGAGCCGCGTTTCTACAGAAAGGCTTTTGTAGACTGGAAGGGGCATGGCGGACAAGAAGACAACCGTAGTGGTAACCGGTACCAATGGCGGGAAGTTGGTGCCGGAACCGGCGTCGGTTCCCGACGAACTGGAGCGCGCGCGGGATATCGCGCGGCGCTACCGATGCGAATTCATCGATCTGAGCGATTTTCAGCTGCACCACGATCTGTTCGAGAAGATCCCGGTGCACCTGATGTTCCGCTATAAGTTCGTGCCGTTGAATGAGATGGCGGACGGGCGCTTGGCGATTGCCATTGCCGATCCCAGCCAGTTGATGATGATCGACGAGATCAGCCTGCTCCTCGGCAAGCGGATTCTCACCAAAGTTTCGACCCTCAAGCAGATCTCCGACATCCTGCAGAAGACCGAGCAGTCCAAGCGCGTGCTGGAAGACGCGAGCGAGGGATTCACGCTCGACGTGATCCGCGAGGACGAAGCCGGCAACGACGAGACCATCTCCATCGACAAGTTGACGGCGACGGCGGGCAGCGACATGAGCCCCATCATCCGACTAGTCGACACCACGATCTTCACGGCGTTGCAGCGGCGGGCGAGCGACATTCACATCGAGACGCGAGACGACTCGGTGGTCATCAAGTTTCGTATCGACGGCGTGCTGACCAATGCCATGCCGCCCATCGGCAAAGAGCACCATTCGACCATCATTTCGCGCATCAAGGTCATGAGCGAGCTCGATATTTCCGAGCGCCGCGTACCTCAGGACGGCCGCTTCCGCGTCAAGTACAACGCGCGCGCGATCGACTTCCGGGTTTCGATCATGCCGTCGATCCACGGCGAAGACGCGGTGCTCCGTGTCCTCGATAAGGAGTCGATGAGCGAGAAGTTCAAGAAGCTCACGCTCGACGTGGTCGGGTTCGACGATGACGACCTGCGCCGCTTTCGCCGCTACATCAAGGAACCGTACGGCATGGTGCTGGTCACCGGGCCGACGGGCAGCGGCAAAACCACGACGCTCTATGCCGCTGTCAACGAGATCAAGACCGACGAAGACAAGATCATCACCATTGAGGATCCGGTCGAGTATCAAATACGCGGCATCACCCAGATTCCGGTCAACGAAAAGAAGGGTCTGACCTTCGCCCGCGGTCTGCGCTCCATTTTGCGTCACGACCCGGACAAAATCATGGTGGGCGAAATTCGCGACAACGAAACGGCACAGATCGCCATCCAATCGGCGCTGACGGGGCACCTTGTGTTCACCACCGTCCACGCCAACAACGTGGTCGACGTGCTGGGACGCTTTCTGAACATGGGCGTCGAGCCTTACAACTTTGTGTCGGCTCTGAATTGTATTCTGGCGCAACGGCTGGTGCGGGTCATTTGCGATTCCTGCCGGACGGCCGTGCATTATCCGATTGACGTGCTCGAGGCCAGCGGCCTGGACCCGCAAGTGTGGTCGCAGGTTCCTTTGTATGAAGGGCAGGGCTGCATCGAGTGCGCGGGCACGGGATTCCGCGGCCGGACGGCGATTCATGAACTTCTGGATCTGACCGACCGCATCCGCGAGATGATTCTGGAGCGGAGGCCGACCTCGGAGATACGGAAAGCTGCCCGCGAAGAGGGCATGCGGTTCCTGCGCGAATCGGCGCTGGACAAGGTGCGCGGCGGATTCACCACTCTGAAGGAGATCAACAAGGTCACCTTTATCGAGACCATGCGCTGAGGCGTATCGTCTGCATCTGGCCGCCAGTCCAGTCCCGCACCCCCAGAGGTAACTATTGTCTTCATGAAAGGGCGGGATATCATCGACGTTACCGGAACGATTAAATAGGCATGGCTTCCACCTCCAAACACGTTCGCCGTCCGACGCTGGCCTGCGAAATTGCAGCCGATCGCGTGCTGGCCGGCCGCGCCGCCGACACCGGGCGGATGGTGGAGATGTCGTCGGCACGGGAGCTGGCGCCGGGCACGGTGGTTCCCGATTTGATGGAAGCGAATCTGCGGGACGGCAAGGCCATCCGGCAGGCGATTGAAAGCTCGCTCGCTAGCGTCGGTGGGCGCTCGCACGACGTGATTGCGATTCTGCCCGATACCTCGGTGCGCGTTGTCCTGCTTGATTTCGAAACGCTTCCTTCGAAGCGGGACGAGGCCGAAGCGGTGGTCCGCTTCCGGCTGAAGAAGTCGCTGCCTTTTGATCCCGCCGATGCCCGCATTTCCTATCACGCGCAGTCGTCGGGTAAAGGGATGCGGGCTGTGGCGGCGGTCGTTCTGAACACGGTTCTGGAGGAATATGAGTCGGCGTTTCGCGATGTGGGCTACAACGCGGGAGTGGTGATGCCGTCGATGCTGGCGGCGCTCGGAGCCGCGGACGCGGAACGGCCAACGCTGGTGGTCAAAGTGGACGCGCGTACCATCAGCATCGCGATTCTCGACCAGGAGCAACTGCTGCTGTTCCGCACGCTCGAAAATGTGCGGGGCGTGACCATCACCGGCGATCAACTGGCGGAGGAAGTCTATCCCTCGGTGGTGTTCTTTCAGGACACCTACAACCTGAACATTGAGCGCGTGTATGTGGCGGGACTGCCGGAATCGGGCGGCGCCGCGCCCGCGCTGAAGAACCAGTCCGGCGCGGTCGTCGAGGAACTGGTGACGGCGTCGCAGATCGGGTCCACGACCGGGACGGTTCCACGCTGGCGTATGGCGGGCGTGGTGGGAGCTTTGATTTCGTAATTCGCTTCTGGCTCCTGGCTTCTAGCTTCTCGCTAAGGGCCTAACGACCGGAAGCCAGGAGCTAGAAGCCAGAAGCTAATATGCGTTTGGATATCAATCTCGCAACCCGGCCCTATGAGGACGCCCGTGAATTCTGGCTGCGCTGGGGATTGGGAGTGGGGCTGCTCGGCCTGTTGACCTTGTTTTTGCTGGGCATGGCCGTGAGCGACTGGCGCAAAGCCGGCAAAGATCGCCACGACATCGCGTACCTGCAGGCCGAGATCGCGGAACGCGACAACGAACGGGCCAAGGCGCAAGCGTACCTCGATATGGCCGCCAACCGCAGCACGCGGGACCAGTCGCAGTTCGTGAATGGACTGATTCAACGCAAGTCATTCTCCTGGACGCGCGTGTTCGAAGATCTGGAACAGGTGATGCCGAAGAACGTGCATGTGGTCTCGCTGCGTCCGGAATTGAACGACCAAAACCAAATGGAACTGCACATGAACGTGGTTGGTGACAACCGCTCCGCGGCCATTGAACTGGTGCATCGCATGGAAGGCTCGAAACATTTTCAGGGAGCACAATTGCAGACGGAGACGCAGGGTGGGGGGAACGGAGTGAACGTCGTCACCGCTTCGCTGGTCGCGATCTATGTTCCGGACTCGGTTCCCGACGTGGTTCCTGACTCGGCCGACAGGAGCGAACAGTAATGCCGGACCTGGGGAATTCACGGCGCAAGTTGAAGATCGTGATTGGGGCGATGCTGGCCGTCGATGTAATCGCGGTGGGGGTTCTGTTCTCCCCGCTGGTCGGTTCGGAGGATTCGCGGAAGCAGCAATTGAACCAGCTAAAAATCGAACTGTTGAAAAAGAGCCGCGAGGTGGCGCCGCTGCGCGGCATGGACAAAAAAATCGGGCTGGCCAAGGACCAGATCGGCGAGTTTTACAAGGACCGTTTTGCCGCCAGCGATTCCGAACTGCTGGACGAGCTGGGGAAGCTGGCGTCGGCGAATAGGATCCCCATGCAGCACATGAGCTACAAGGAAGAAGCTGCGGAAAGCTCCGGCGTGATTCCGATTGAAATCGGGGGGACTTTTTCCGGCGACTACCTGCAACTGGTGCGGTTCATCAATACGCTGGAGCGGTCGAAGTTGTTTTTTGATGTGGATAGCGTGGACCTCGCCGGCGAAAGTGCGGGGTCGGTCCGGTTGCAAATCACCATGCATAGTTATCTGCGGTCGGGTGCTTAAGTGAAACTAGGAGCCGAAAATCGGACGCAGGTCATCACCTTGGCCGTGTTGGGTGGGATCGCGATCCTGGCTTTGGGTTACGAGTATTGGCCCTCGTCACCGGCCGCCGCGCCGGTCGCTTCGCAGACGACTTCGACGCCGGCCAAGCCGGTTATGAGGCGCTCGGCTTCGGGAAAAATGGTGCCTGCGGCTGAGCCGCGCCTGGATCCAACTCTCGACCTGAAACTGCTCAGCCAAAGCGAGGCAATCAAGTACGGCGGCAACGGAAGAAACATTTTTGTCGCGGGGTCGGTGGCAGTTATCGAAAAGCCCAAGAGAAACGGTACGGATAAGCAGTCTGTCGCGTACGTGCCGCCGCCAATTGCAGGGCCTCCTCCAATCACGCTCAAGTTTTTTGGCTTTGCTAACCGGCCAGGGGAAACGAAGAAGGTGTTTTTGGTTCAGGGCGAGGACATTTTTATCGCGGCTGAGGGCGACATCGTCGACCGGCGCTATCGCGTCCTGCACATTTCGCCGACCGCGGTGGACGTGGAAGATGTCATCAACAACAACCGGCAGAGCCTGCCACTAACTCCAGGATCTCCAGGATAAGGACCTTAGCTGATCTGGATTTTGTAATCTGTAATTTTGTAATTTGAGGGTGATTATGCGGCGCGGTTTGAAATTACGAAATTACAAAACTGCGAAACTACAAAATCCTCAGCGCGGTTACATGCTGATCACGCTGATGCTGGCCGTGGCGCTGATCATGATTGGGCTGCTCGCCGTGCTCCCCGACATTAAGCAGCAGGCGCAGCGCGACCGCGAAGAAGAGTTGAGACACCGGGGCTCGGCTTACATGCGCGCCATTCAACACTTCTACAAGAAGTTTAACCGCTATCCATCGCGCATCGAAGAACTGGAGATTACCAACAACGTCCGTTTCCTCCGCAAGCGCTATACGGATCCAATGAGCTGGGACCCGGCAACGGGCAGGGAGAAGGACTTCAAATTCCTGCATCAACAGGACATCGCCTTGAACAATGGGCCGGTATTGGGCCAAACGCCCGGACAGAATGGGGTCGGAGGGCAAGGTGGATTTGGCGGACAAGGCGGATTGGGCGGGGCCGCTTCGGGAGGGTTTGGCGGTATGCAAGGCGGGCTGGGCGGCTTGGGAGGGCAAGCGAGTGGGCTTCAACTAAGCGGTGGAGCGGGCGGCCAGACTTCCGCGAGTGGTGTTTCCGGCAACTCTTTTTCCGGTAATTCGAATTCGTCCGGATCGTCGTCTTCGAATGCCAATCCAGGTTCCAGTTCAGGCTTCAACGGACCGACGTTCGGCGGGGGGCCGATTCTGGGGGTCGCCAGCACGAACAACAAAACAAAGACGATTCGCGTGTTCTTCGACAAAACCCATTACAACGACTGGCTCTTCATTTATGTAACGCAGCTCGATCGGGCAGGCCTGCTGGTGGGGCCGGTGAATCCTAATCTCCCGCCGACGCCAAACCTGAACGGCCTCACCCCTGGACAACCTGGGGTCGCTATGCAAGGGCAGGGATTCGGTGGACAGGGATTCGGTGGACAGGGATTAGGGCAAAGCCAAGGGCTAACGCAGAACAACGGCCAAACTCCGCAACCTCAGCAAAATTCCGAGCAGACGCCGCCCCCACAGTAGATTTCGCATTTGGCGCAATATCCCAGCAACAGAAAAGCCCCGCGTCGAAAGCGGGGGCTTCAGGTAAAACCGGAAATGCTTAAACGCAGAGCATTCAAAGTTACAATTACAACTTAGACGTTGAACGAGGAACCGCAGCCGCAGGTGCTCTTCACGTTCGGGTTGTCAAACTTGAACCCGGCGCCTTCCAGGGTCTCGACGTAATCGACATGCGCTCCACCCAGATACATCAGTGAAGTAGCGTCCACGTATACCTTCAAGCCGTCAAAATCAAAAACCTTGTCCATCATGCCAGCGCCGTTCTCGAAGGCCATGGAGTATTGGAAGCCGGAGCAACCGCCGCCCACGACGGACAGCCGCAATCCCGACGGGACCGGCGATTGCGAGGCCATGATCTCTTTGACCTTGGCAATCGCGGCGGGGGTCAGAACAGGCGCTGCGGTCTTCGGTTGCGCTGGTTGCACTCCGGGTGCGGTGGTAGTTGCCATCTGTTTTATCTCCTTGTAAAAGCCTAGTATAACAAAGGTTGCAACCGGCTAGGCAAGGCTTTTCGGAGGCTGTAAAGCTCCCCGAATTCACCCTTTAGATGTTTCCGGTAGACAAGAAGTCGCATCCCCTCTTGCCAAGGGGTCTATAATCGTGCACAGTAGGGGGCCGTACCCGAACACCGGCGATACCACGGAGTTTCGCTGGGGCCCAGCATGGCAACTTCGGGAATTGGCTCGATCTCAGCTCCGAGGTGGCGTATGACTCCTATGTTCATGCTGCTTGTCGCGTGGGGTATTCTGACGGGGATTCTCATCATTCTCCTGATCTATAAGAGCACCCTCACCATGCACGAGGACGACTCAATCTTCCTCCATGAAACCGAATCCCAGATGCATAAGGACCAAGTGGAAGTTCTGGCCAAGATGAGAAAGATTACACCGATCGTCAAGGTGCTTGGCGCTATATCGGGGGCCATGATCCTGGTCATTGCGGGATTGTTCATCTACCAGGGGTTGACCAGCGCCACCACGCTGCAATAAACGGGAGCTCACGGATTCGTGGGCATCCTTGCCAACCCCAACCTCGGGGAGAACTCGCGAGAGAGTTTGCTACCCGTCGGCGGGTTCTTCTATTTTGTGGCAAAATCCGCAGCCAGAACATGACATGCGAGCGCCGGAACCCATTGCCATCGTCGGAGGCGGTCCGGCGGGCGCTCTGGCGGGCGCGCTGCTGGCGGCGGGAGGCAGGGACGTCCTTCTCTTTGACGAAAAACTTGCCTGGGAAAAACCTTGCGGCGGCGGACTCACGCACAAAGCGTTGCAGCAATATCCGTTTCTGGCGGATGCCGGGAGCGTGAGTAACCACAGCCATCTCAATCTCATCGACCGCTGCGAGCTGATCAGTCCGTCGGGACAGCGGGTACGCTTTCACCTGCAGTACCCGGTCGCGATCTTTTCGCGCCTGGTGCTGAATGGATTGTTGCTGGAGCGGGCCCGGCGCGCCGGCGTTGCTGTGCATCAAGAGCGAGTAACGCGGATCGCGCGAATCGGCCAAGACCGACAAAATGGCCGGCACGAAGACGGGCAAAAAGACTGGCAACTGCTCACGCCCCAGAGTGAATACCGAGCGTCCTATGTGATGCTGGCGGCGGGCGCGCGCAATCCGTTCCGCTCCCAGTTCCTCGCGCCGATTTGCCCAAGCGATCTGATGGTCACTGCGGGCTATTTCATCCCCGGCCGCAGTTCGCTGATGCAGATTCAGTTTCTGAAAGGCATCACCGGCTACATCTGGGTCTTCCCCCGGGCGGATCATGTTTCCGCCGGAATCGCCGGCAAAATGGGCGAAGCCCCGACCGCCGAGTTGCGCCGCATCCTAGAAAAGTGGCTGGAGGAAAACGGCTTCCCTTTGAATGGCGCGAGCTTCTACTCGCACATCCTTCCGTCTTTTCGTGCCCAGACTTTTGAAACGCTCGAAGTCTGCGGCGACGGGTGGGCCATGATCGGCGACAGTGCGGGATTGGTGGATCCAATTACCGGAGAGGGTCTCTACTACGCGCTAAGATCCGCTGAATTGTGCGCCGACGCGTTGTTGGCCGGACGACCTGACGAATACCGGGCTCTCCTGGCAGAAGAGGTGCTCCCTGAGTTGAAGCTGGCGGCGCGCGTCTCGCAGCGTTTCTACAGCGGGCAGATTTTCGGGGACAGCGTGCTGGAACGGATGGTGTCTCTAACCGCGCAAAGTACAAGCTTCCGAGAGCTGATGAGCGACCTCTTTGCCGGCATTCAGTGCTACCGCGATTTGCGCGCGCGGCTGTGCCGGATGCTGCCTTCGGTGATGGCGGAGGGGCCGCTTGCTGGGACGTTGCGCCGGTCGTGGAACGGCAATAGCAGTAGCGGATCGGAGTTTGCCACCGACCCGCTAGCCGAATAACTAACCGTCAGGCGGCCTTCGCCTTCATCCCGTTGATGTCGGCGAGCAACACTTTCTCGTGGCCTTCAGCGTTCACCTTTTCGTACACCTTGCGGATCACGCCCTTGGGATCAACCACGAAGCTGGTGCGCTCCCAGAGCTTCATCCCTTTCCATTCGATCTGTCCAATGCCAAGCAACTTCATCAGGCGGGAGTCGGTGTCGGCAAGCAAGTCGATGGTAAAAGCAAACTTGTTGCAGAAGTTTTTGTGCGAGGTAACGTCGTCGGCGCTGATGCCAATGATTTTGATCCCGGCCGCGTCGAAATCAGCCTTGGACGCCGTAAACGACTTGCCCTGGATGGTGCAGATGGGCGTGTCGTCTTTCGGATAGAAGTAAACGACCAGCCAGTGTCCGGCGAAGTCGGAGAGCTTGGTGGTCTTGCCGTCCTGGTTAGGAAGCGAAAAATTCGGAAAAGGGTTACCAGCGGAGAGCATGGAGAATCCTTTCTAATCTAAGGTTGTGGATTCAATTATACGAGCGCCCACGGCGGGCGCGGATACTACACGCGGGCTCTTAGCCTTTAGCCAGATCTGACCTCGGTCGAGCTAACGGCTAAGAGCCAATAGCCAAGAGCTGTCGGTCGTCAGGCGGCCTGCATCGCTTTCCTGGCGCGTTCGTCCATCTCTTTCGGAGAGAGGTCTTCTTTGTGAGTCGCAATGCCCCAGAGATGTCCGAACGGGTCTTGAATGAAGCCGGAGCGATCCCCATAGAACTGGTCCGCAACCGGCTTCAGGATTTTCGCTCCCTCCGCGGCCGCTTTTTCGACGACTTTGTCGCAATCGGGGAGGTACACGAGCAGACTCACCGGAGACGCTCCGATGCTCTCGGCGCTGCGGTAGCCCATCTGAAGATTTTCGTCCGCCAGCATGATGCGTGAGTCGCCGATCTGCAGCTCGGCGTGGCCGACCCGGCCGTCGGGGCCATCCATGCGCATGACGACAGTCGCTCCGAAGACCTTCTTGTAGTAGTCGATCGCTTTCGCTGCACCTTTGATTACGAGGTACGGTGTAACGGTGTTGTATCCCTTGGGAATGTAGTTGACCTTTTTCATGATTTCTCCTCTGGTGTTCCGGCTCAAAGACGATGAGGTTGGGGGTTGAGCTTAAGGCGCGCAGACGGGCCCCCACGGGCACGTCATTCCCTAATGAGAACACAGGTTGGGAAGACGCTCAAGGCCGAACTTTTGGGGCGCGGCCTGCGAGGTTTGTCGTTGGTGCAATGGCAATTTTGCGCCAACAATCCGACACGAGCTCTTTCCGTGATGAGGCAACGCCAAGAAAGGTTTCGAGACCGCGACGGCTAGCGTAGCGAGTCAGTCAGACCCACGTTTATGATGTGATGACCGCTGGGCTATCGCCATCACTGGTGCGGCGGCGCTCGGCCACTCCAAAAGTGCAGGGCACGGTGGCGACCCTCTGCGACTTGGTCGCGAAATGCCTCGCCAAGGACGGCAGCATCCCCGACAAACGGGCTCTCCTTATCCGCGCGATCGAAGGAGATCAACGCCTCCTGCGGCCGGCCCAGCGCCAGTTGCGCGTACCCCAATCTCAGGTATAGCCAATGGGGCCGATCTGACCGTCCCGCCGCGCGATACAGAATTCGCGCTTCGTCGGCGTAGCGCCCGAGTTGTTCGTATTGTAAGGCGAGAGCCCAAGTCGCATCCTCGCAACCTAATTCGCTGGAGGTGTATAACTCGCGCTCGGCGTCTGCCCGCCGGCCGAGATTCTGGAGAGCAAATCCCCTCGCAAGGTGCAGGAACGCACTGTCAGAGAAAATGCTTCCCGCGCGATCCAGGGCATCCATCGCTTCCGCCGGCTTCCCCAGCGCAAGAAGAATATAGGCCGCGTTCAGGTAGTAGCGGGATGCTTCCGCGCGACCGCGGTTGCCGGTGATTTCGGGGGGATGATCGAAGCGGATGTTATTGCAATCAATCTGCAGACGGCTGAGCAAGGCGGCGGTCTCCGGTTTGACGCGCACGAAAATGGCGGCGTGAGTGTCAAGATACACGGGGCGCCATTGCCGACTTGCACAGAACGTGCCCAATTTGTCCAGCGATCCACTCAGTTCATGGTCCGCCGAGAAGAGAATCGTGTTGAGGTTGCGGTTCTCGGCTTCGAGTTGCCAGGCTGGAGAATCAAACGGCTGGGCGAGCAATTCAATGGAATGGATCAACAGTGCATCGCCGAAGGGGATGGCGCGGCCGTCAATGTAGTCTGGGTACGATGGCGAGAGTGCCCAGGCTACAAAACCACCGGCCGTATAGTCATTGAAGATATTGCCGGGAAGCTGCTCACGCAACAGAAAGGCGGCTGCTTCGTTCGGGTACCAGGAGGATACGCCCGGGCCGAATGCATTGAACAGTTGCGGAGTCTTGAGATAGTAACGGTTTGTAACCAGGTCCCAGACTCTAACCGCAGTGAACGAGGCTAGCGCTGCGAGGAACAGCAACGTCACGGCTTGGGCTCTGACGAAGCCGAACGCTTTAAAACGGTCGAGCAAACGCCGCGCCCATCCGAGGCCGATCGCGTCCGCGAAGATTGACCCACCAACGACCACGACCACGGAGGCAAATGGCGCCTTCATTCGCAGAGCATGGATGACGAAGTAGACTGAAGCCGCAAGAAGCAAGGCCGGAACGATTCGCCGCATATACGCCGCGAAAAATGCGGCCACAATGGCTACCAGAAGCAGCCACCACAGGGCGCTGTTCGGCTCCCGCCACGCGAGCATCTCCGCCAGTTTTCCCGTGGTAATGCGCAACCCGGACCACTCGCGAATCCAGTTGCTGTGGGTGCCAAGAACGTCGCCTTGCCTGGCCACAGCGACATAGATTCGAGCTCCCCATGGGTTCAGCAGGGTTGCCACGGCGGTTGCGAGTAACCACGGGGCTGCACGGCGTAGTCGCTGGAGAGCGGCTGGCCGAAGGCTCGCGACCGCAGCATCGCCAAGCTCCAAAGCAACATAAGTGGCGCAAATACCCAGCCCGGCGATGAACCCCAGGTGCAGGTTGGTCCAAAGACACATGAGGATCGGAAGCAGCCACAGCGTGCCCCGCCCGGACCGATGGTAGTGCCAGAGCACACTCAGGAACGCGGCGAAGAAAACCTCCGTGAACATCTCGGCACGGGGCCCGGTGCGAGCCGCAATCAGGGGAACTGCGATCACCGCTAGAAACGCGGTGACCGCACCACCACGGCGCAGCAGCAAGGCGACGGTTCCGACACAGGCTGCGGCACCTAGCCAGGAAAGCAGCGAATAGCCACCCACGGCATACGCGCAATACAAAAGGATTTGCGACAGCACCGGATAAATCCACTCCTGGCCGCGTGCCGTGTAGGAGAGGACATCGGTAGACGGGATGCTGTGATGCTGCACGATCCAACGTCCCGTAGCCAGCTGCCATCCCAAGTCCATGTCGGCCACGGTACGCAAACCCGCGATTAGCGCATAGGTGAGGGCGAGCAAGCCCAGCGTTATCGCAATGTAGGAAACGCGTTGACGGGAAGAGCGCGATTTTAACTGAGGAGACTTTTGCGTTTCGGACTCTCTGAGGCAACTCAGAACACGGTCAATTGTGCCGGCACTGAACGCCATAAGTGCATTATGCGCAGAGCGGAGCACGGAGTTCAACTAGAGCCTCGGTTCCCGGCGCGGGCGACAAATGGCAGATCGGTGACCGGCATTCGGCACAATGCCTCGAATCGAAGCTGTGAGCAAACAGACACAGTGAACCAAGAGCCACGAAAAAGCTCCGAGCGTATGGCTCATGATGGGTAACGGCGGTGCTATCATACGCGGCAAGTCCGAGCGTGGAGCAACCCCAATGCCCGATGAACTCGAGAAACCAAGCTCGTCGTCCCTGGTGCGCAAACTAGCGACAATTCTTTCGGCTGATGTCGCCGAATTCAGCCGTCTGATGGGCGAGGATGAAGAGCAGACGCTGAAGACATTTCGAGGTCACAAGCAAGTATTCGAGTCCTTGGTAGCGGGGCGCCGCGGACGCATTTTCAATACCGCTGGGGACGCGATACTGGCGGAGTTTGCCAGCGCGGTGGAAGCGGTGCGATGCGCGACCGACATCCAGGCTGCGCTGCGCACGCGAAACGATCAGTTGCCGCCCAATCGTCAGGTGAGATTCCGAATCGGGATCAACCTGGGTGATGTCATGCTGCATGGCCAGGACCTTCTTGGGGATGGTGTCAACGTGGCGGCGCGGTTGCAGACGGCTGCGGAGCCTGGGGGAATCTGCATTTCCGGGAGCGTTCACGACCAGATCAGCAACAAACTGTCGCTCTCGTTCCAGTCGCTCGGCGAAATGAATTTCAAGAACATCCAGGTGCCGGTTCGGACGTTCTCTATTACTCACGCCAAGGGCCACGGTGATCTTCCCTCTCCCAAGCCTCGTGGCGTGGGGAGTCGTTCGGCAAAATGGATCGCTGCTGGTCTGCTGCTGTTACTAGCGCTACTGGCAGGCGGCAGCTATTGGACTTATACCGTCCGTGAGCGGAGCAAGGCAGAGCATGCGCGCGTGATCGCGACAGCGGCCCAGCCAGTACAGGCTCCGCCAGCCATCGCGCCTGCCGGCCAGGCTCCGCAACCCAGCGCGCCTAAGGCCCAGGCAGCACAGGCTCCGCCGGCCAGCAAGCCTGCGGCCAAGACAGCAGAGGCGCCGCGCCGACCCAACCCTCACGGGGACTCACAAGGGAGCGCAAGTGCTGCTGCGGCGGCGACATCTGCCGTGAGCTCAGGCCAGTACGATGGGGTGTACTCCGGGCCAATTTGTTATGGCAAGACTCAGGATCTACCGGAGCGGTGCTACCCCGCAAAGGGTGCCATCAGCGGCGGCAAAATCGACGGCCACTGGACGATGGGCAGCGAGAAGAAGGTCATCGTGCTCCTGGCACGAGATGTTGCCAGGTCCGGGGACGTCAAGATCCAGATTGAGATACGCAACGAGGCCGATGGCTCCCGGCAGGCTACGATCAATCTTAATGGGACACTTCGCGACGGGCTGATCGACGCGAGCGGCAGCTTCCTGAAGGGTCGCCCGGCAACGCTTAACTGGCGCAAGAATTCTGGCGCGTCTCGCTGAGCGCCGCGCGTTGGTGTGGAGAGTGAGGTCCTACTCGGCGCTGCCACGGATGAGGTTGTATTCGCAGATGAGCGCGCTGAAATTGAACGCCTCAGAGGAGAGGACGCCACTTTCTGTTGGCTAATTGATGCAAACAGGCCTTGCATTAGCTGAGAGTGGTTAGTGTAAAGGCGATATTTCAACAACTACCTATTGGGATAGCGACAACTCCACGGCTTTCGTTGACTTGCCCGTTTCATCCACGTAAGATTTGCCCCTAATGATCGGCCGGACCATCTCGCACTACCGCATCGTCGAGAAGCTCGGTGGCGGCGGAATGGGGGTTGTGTACAAGGCTGAGGACACGCGCCTGCATCGCTTTGTCGCGCTCAAGTTCTTGCCCGGGGAGGTTGCCCGCGACCCGCAGGCACTTGCCCGCTTTCAACGCGAAGCGCAAGCCGCCTCAGCTCTGAATCATCCCAATATTTGCACGATTCACGACATTGGCGAGCAGGACGGGCAGGCGTTCATCGCCATGGAATTTCTAGACGGGCAGACGCTGAAGCACATGATCGGGGTTCGACCACTGGAATTAGAAGCCCTGCTCTCGCTGGCCATCGAAATAGCTGACGCCCTGGACGCCGCTCATTCCAAGGGCATCGTCCACCGCGACATCAAGCCCGCCAACATCTTCGTAACCGAGCGTGGCCACGCCAAGGTGCTCGATTTCGGCCTGGCCAAGGTCACCACATCGGGTGCCAGCGGGCAGCATGAGGCCACGCGAACCGAGGCGGTCGAAGCCCACCTTACCAGTCCTGGTACGGCGGTGGGCACGGCCGCGTATATGTCTCCGGAGCAGGCGCGCGGGCGGGAGCTTGACACCCGCACCGACCTGTTCTCCTTCGGGGCGGTGTTGTACGAGATGGGCACCGGCCAGTTGCCATTCCGGGGAGCCACGACCACGGACTTGTTCGATTCCATCCTGCATAAGAATGCGGTGCCTCCGATAAGGCTGAATCCCGACCTGCCCGCGGAATTGGACCGGATCATCAGCAAGGCGCTGGAGAAGGATCGCGACCTGCGCTACCAGCACGCTGGAGATATGCGTGCCGACCTGAAACGCCTGAAGCGGGAGACAGAATCGAGCCGGACGGGAGTTCCCGCCGCCGTGGACGACACCGGCCGAGGGTCAGCCGGAACGGGTGTCCCTAGTTCCAGTCCCTCGAGCGACAAACAAAAGACGGCGCTTTCTTCTGGGCAAGCAGCGGCGACGATGGGGACCCGGTGGAAGATTCTGGTCCCTGCCGCCGCCGTGGTGCTGGTGGCTGCTGTGATTGCCGGTGGCCTCTACTGGCGCTCGCGTTCGGCGACCTCAACGACGAAGGCTACCCCGCTCACGGAGAAAGACACCGTTGTGCTGGCCGACTTCGACAACAAGACAGGCGATGCCGTCTTTGATGACGCGCTGAAACAGGCACTGGCCGTGCAACTCGGACAATCTCCCTTCCTCAACATTCTCTCCGACCGCAAGGTGGAAGAAACGCTGCGCCTGATGGGCCGGACGTCGAATGAACGTGTCACACGCGATATAGCGCGGGAACTCTGCATTCGGACAGGCAGCAAAGCATTTCTGCTGGGATCCATCTCGAACTTAGGCGGACAGTACGTGATTGGGGTGGACGCAGTCAGTTGCAGCAGCGGGGATACGCTGGCCAAGGAACAGGAAGAGGCTGCGACCAAGCAGGAAGTGCTGAAAGCACTGGGGAAAGCCGCATCCAGCCTGCGGGGCAAACTGGGCGAGTCGCTGGCCACGATCGAGAAATTCGATGTGCCGGTCGAGGCCACGACGCCATCGCTCGAAGCCCTGAAAGCCTTCAGCATGGGCATCACCACCTTTCGAGCCAAGGGGAATGCTGAGGCTATCCCGTTTTATAAACGCGCTCTCGAACTCGATCCGAATTTCGCCGTGGCCTATGCCAGTCTGGGTCTTGTGTACGGCAATCTGGGACAGGCCAGTCTGGCGGCGGAGAATATCAAGAAAGCCTACGATCTCCGCGACCGGGTCAGCGAGCGGGAGAAATATCGTATCTCGGCTTTGTACTACGATCAAGTCACTGGAGAACTGGAGCAGACCACCCAAGTCTACGAACTGTGGGCCAAGAGCTATCCGCAGGATAAGGTACCTCCCGGCAACCTGGGAGTCATTTACACCGAACTTGGACAGTACGAGAAGGGTTTGGCTGCAACGCAGGAGGGCCAACGCCTGCAACCGGACGCAATTGGTTACAGCAATCTCGCAGATTGCTACCTTGAACTGAACCGGCTGGACGACGCCCAGAAAACAATCGAGGAAGCTCAAAAGCACAATCTCGCAGGCGATTTTTTGCACCTGGCAATCTATCAACTAGCTTTCCTCAAAAGCGACGCTGCGGAAATGGAGCGGCAGGTAGCCTGGGCGGCTGGTAAGCCCGGAAGCGAAGACTTCCTGCTGTCGTTCCAATCCGACACGGAAGCCTATTACGGACACCTCAGCAGGGCACGGGATTTTTCCCGCCGCGCTGTGGACGCCGCAGTCCGCAACAACTCGAAGGAAACGGCGGCCATCTGGCAGGTGAATGCTGCCCTACGGGAGGCGGAGTTCGGCAACACCGCAGCCGGGAAGCAGGAGGTTGCGGCGGCATTAATGCTGTCTCCGGGCCGGGATGTGAAAATGCTTGCTGCCCTGGCGCTGGCACGAACCGGTGAAACCACCCGCGCCAAGGCCATAGTCGAAGAATTGGAGAAGAGTTACCCGTCGCAAACCGTGCTGAAGGTCTACTGGCTGCCCGCCATCAAGGCAGCGGTCGAACTGAACGCCGACAATTTCACCCAGAGTTTGGTGTTTCTTGAAGCCGCCGCTCCGTACGAACTGGGCGAGCCGCCACAATTTCAGGTGGGGACTCTGTATCCCGCGTACATTCGCGGCCAAACCTATCTCATGGCGCACAACGGCGCGGCCGCCGCCGAGTTCCAGAAGTTACTGGATCACAGAGGCACTGTCATCAACTTTCCGCTGGGCGCGCTGGCGCATCTCGGCCTTGCCCGCGCTTATATCCTCTCCGGCGATACCACGAAAGCCAAGACCGCTTACCAGGATTTCTTGGCCCTCTGGAAAGACGCCGACCCCGACATTCCCATCCTGATGGAAGCCAAGGCGGAATACGCGAAGCTGCGGTAACGGAAAAATATGTCGGTCGTCGCTTACGGTTTGCCGATAGTTGTTGCCTCTTGCGAAGCAATGCTCACTCAATGTTTCGTCCCCGCGCACAAGACGTGCCGTTTTTCGAAACACCAGATATGACTGATCTGCAAATTTACCCTTGAACCTTCTCTGAATTCTCCTGAGTCAGCTCAGTGGGTTCGCAACATCGCTTTCTGGAAATCGTCTGCGGTGGTGCGATAACAGGGCAGCACTGCGTTTAGGTCGTAGGAACGCAACGCTGCTGGGAGTTTTGGGTACTCTGTGGCTGGAAGAGTTGGGTCGGTCTGAGGCCGTATTATCTGTCCCAATGATTCGTTACAGCTCGGATCTGGTATTACGCGCAGCTTGATTACCCGCGGCGGCAGGTTGTTGAGATCATATTCAGACAGCCGCCGTTGATAGGGAAGAAATTCATAAACCAGCTTTATGAGTTGCAGTTGGTCCTTGACCTTTCTTTTAGCGACGAAGACTTCGAAATTGGAAAAAAAGGAAGTGCCCGGCGCGGCAAACACCACCCCAAGCAAACCGAGAGGCAATTCTTCGACGGTAGCTTCGTTTTCGTTGTTGACGGCCGGTTTGGGCGAAGCGTCGTCGGCCGGCAGGGGATCCATTGGTTCCAAGATCTTTGTTGCCGGTCCACGCGCGCCAGAGTTGCCCGCACCCGCAACTGATGAAGGGGGACGCACGATCGTTGAGCCATCTCCGAACCCATTTCCGGACAACGAGCCTAAGCGTCCACTCGCACCAGAGTTACGCGCACTCTCAACTGATGGGGGAGGCGGCACAATCTGCGAGCCATCTCCGGACAACGAGGCTAAGCGCCCACTCGCGCCAGAGTCGCCCGCACCCTTAACTGATGGAGGAGGCGGCACGACTTCCGAACCCGCACCTGCTATCGAACCCAACCGCGCATCTCCAGCAGCCTTGCCCGTACCCTGAACCGACGGGGGAGGGGGTACAACATTTGGCTTCGCGCCAGACAATGAATTCAACCGCCCAGCTCCAGCCGAATTGCCTGCGTTCTGAACTGAAGGCGGCGGCGGCACCACTTGTGAACCCGTGGGGGAGAGCCGGTTCATGCGCCCTGTACCCTGAACCGAAGGAGGGGGTGGTATCACTTGCGAACCCGCACCAGCCATCGAACCCAGCCGTGCATCTCCAGCAGCATCGCCCGCACGCTGAACCGACGGGGGAGGGGGTACGATATTTGGCCCCGCGCCGGACAACGAACTCAAGCGCCCAGCTCTAGCCGAGTTGCCCGCGTTCTGAACCGATGGAGGAGGCGGCACAACTCGCAAGCCGCCAGTATTGGGCGCCTTGAGATCCCGTCCTGCAGAAGGCCCGAGTTCGGGCGCAGGAGCAACCGCAGAAGCTTGAGGTAGCGCGAGCCGGCGAGTTGTAGCTTGGTCAACGTCTTGGTCAACTTGGGGCGGCGGGGCCACCACCCCAGACGGTCCCGCCAAGGCGTTCCGCCGCGGGTCCGCGGTGGCTGCGAACGGCACCATAGGTGTAACCGCATGGGAGCCCGGGAAATCCGGCAACCTGGCCGTGGCCTGCTTGATGTCGGGCGGTGTGACGAGGCTCGGTTTGTGCTCCGGCGGCACTGGCATCGCCGGTTGATGTGCCGGTTGACGTGCCGACGCATGCTTCGCTCGCGACCGCGCCCGAACGCTCGGCGCTCTGCCCTGGGCCGCTCGAAAGGACTGAGTAGGTGGGTAGTAGGTGATAGACCTGTGGAACGCATCCCGCTGCGGGAACAGTTTTACCGATACCCATACTCTGGATTGGCCCCATACGAACAAAACAGTTAGCAGCAAATGCAATAGCATTGACTCCACGAACGAGGACCAGGGGGCACCGGAGGGGACGAAAACGTCGTTCCAGAAACGTGCAGGCCGCGAGGTGATTTGGACCTGGGGGACTCGCCGCGACAAGAGCAGGTCCGCGAGATTGCGGAAGAACACACGATGGCGCGGTTCCAGTTCGATCAGCAGCCGGAGACGCGGTGCCGGCACTGAGCGCTGAACTCTCCGGTTAGCGATCAAAACCCCAGGGGCTTTGTCCATGGATACACGTTGGAGGGGGAGAAAAACTGACCCGATTATAGCGCCATTTCACGGCAACCGGCGGGTACCACGGTTACTGCATGGCAGCGTCGGTATTCTAATCCGGACGCCAGATCGCTCTCCAGCCTTGGACGCTGGAAATTGGCTTGTGATGTTAATCAGGCCATTGCAAAGATTCTCGACCACGGCGGCATCGTCTGGAACTGCTGGACGGGAGCGTTGGCGCATGTGGGAGCCGCTCGGGCAAATGCCTTGCAGGCGAGAACCTCACAGGGAGCCGATGCCACCCGCGTCCGTTCAACGGAATCAGCCGCCCCTCTATGGGCTGGGGAGCCTGCTACGGTTTGGCCGCGTCGGTGTCAGGAACTTAGTTAGGAACTTGGTTAGGAACTTTGTTAGGAACCTTCGGGGTCAACTTCCGGATGAGAAATTCTTGAAACAGATTGGCCGCGGCACTTGCGCCAATCCCAATGGCCGCGTTTTCGAAAGTTAATGCCGCATCACTGCGATCGTTCTCTGGATAGTAGAGATTCGAGATACCGCCTGCGGCCAGGCTTCCCAGGATATTCGAGTAATTTGCCTGCCAACGTCCATTGTCGCCCTTGCAGATGACTGCATTGGCGATCGCATACAGAATCCGCGATCGCTTGCTACCGCTTCCCTTATAGAAATAACGCGGATCCTGTTTCAGAAGCGAGGGCAGTATGGCGCTTCCGATGAACGTGCCCGTAATCGTGTCGGCATAGCCGGCGCCGTAACGCTTGGCGTAACCTTGTGCGCCTTGCCCATATCCACTGAAATAATTTCCCGCCTGCTCAACTCCGGCAAATACCCCATTCACCACGAACGTGACCGGATCCACTGTCGTCCTCCAGGCCAGCTTGAACTTTTGCTTCGCGGTGAGCGGAACTGCATCCGGGATGTAGCTGACATAAAAATTTGGAATGACGCCAAGCACCCGCTGCTTCTCTTCAATCTTGATCTCCTGTTCCGCGACTTCGGTCTGTGTGAGGCTGACCTGCACCTCGGCCATATCGGTAGCAACCGCCAGCGCGATCTGCGGGATAATGTGGATTTCCCCCGAACCGAGGATTCCAGACGATGTTTGCGTCGCAAAGCCCGCCGACGTAATGGTGAGCTGGAAAGGTCCGGGAGCCACGTTAGCAAAGGAGAATTGCCCATCGCCGCCGGATGTTGCCTCCTGGTTTAGGGATTGATGGTTTAGGGAATGGTCGTTTAGGGATTGATCTTCTCCGGTGAGCCTCACCCGGGCTCCGGCGACGACTGCTCCACTTTGATCAACCACCGTTCCGCTGATGCTTCCGGGCGATCCATGGCCGGACAATGCCTGACCGGGCAGTTGCTCGCTGGCTGAGGCTGCGCCCGGCTGTTCCGGAATCTGGTGTTCCGGACTTTGCTGTTCCGGACCGGCCACAGGTGTTTGCTGAGGGGTCTGCCCTAGGCAGAACGACGTCCAACCCAGGGTGACAAACGCCAAAACTATGAGTGCAGACTTGAATTCGAGCACCATGAATGACTTGACTCTATCCCTCTTCCGTACTTCCTATCTAGATCACCAAGGTGACCCATTCCCCGCGTCTTCTGCGTCGAAGCCGAGGCGCCGGTTGCAGCCCACGCCCTCGCTGTCCATCACAGCATAACCTTCTCTCGCTTCCCGAATCCCGCTCTGCGAACTTTGATGCTTGCTGGAACCAGGCGTTTGTACCAACTGAGAATTACTGGCAAAATCGTCGACTCTGCGCCAACCCTTTCGAGACACTGCCAGCTCCACGGTTTGCGTTGACTTGCCATTTCACCCACAGTAAGATTCGCCGGAATGATCGGGCAAACCATCTCGCACTACCGCATCGTCGACAAGCTGGGCGGCGGTATGGGCGTGGTCTACAAGGCCGAGGATGTGAAGCTCGGCCGCTTTGTTGCCCTCAAGTTCCTTCCCGACGAGGTAGCCAAAGACCCGCAGGCACTCAGCCGCTTCCAGCGCGAAGCCAAGGCTGCCTCGGCCCTGAATCATCCCAACATCTGCACCATCTACGAAATTGACGACCAGCATGGGCAAGCGTTCATCGCCATGGAGTTTCTGGACGGGCTGACGGTGAAGCATCGCATCGCTGGGCGACCGATGGAGACCGAGTTGATTCTGTCTCTGGCCATCGAGATTGCGGACGCGCTCGACGCAGCCCACGCAGAAGGCATCGTCCACCGCGACATCAAACCTGCGAACCTGTTTGTGACCAAACGCGGTCACGCCAAAATTCTGGATTTTGGGTTGGCCAAGGTCATGGTTACGGCCAGTTCTTCGAGCAATGTCGCAGCCGCCGGGACGCAGACCGGCTCCATCGATGAACAACACCTGACCAGTCCGGGAACGGCGCTGGGGACAGTGGCCTACATGTCGCCCGAACAGGTGCGCGGCAAGGAACTGGACGCACGCACCGACTTGTTCTCGTTTGGTGCTGTTCTTTACGAGATGGCTACAGGGACCCTACCGTTCCGGGGGGAGACTTCCGGGGTGATCTCCCACGCCATTCTGGATCGGGTGCCGATGTCCGCCGTTCGCCTGAATCCTGACCTGCCTCCCAAACTGGAAGACATCATCAACCGCGCAATAGAGAAAGACCGGGAATTGCGATACCAGAGCGCGAAAGAGATGCGGTCCGAGTTGCTGCGGTTGAGACGGGACACGGAAACGGGACGGGTGCTAGCTGCCGGTTCCGGCACGGTGATGGCAGCGCAGGAAGTTGTGCCTTCAGCCGTAGCAAGACCGACAGCCGCCTCGGGGTCGGCTCCTGCCGTCGATGCGTCCTCTTCATCTGCCGCTGCGAGGACGATCGAAGTTCCTGAGGGTGGGCGAAGACAGCTCTGGAAAGTGGTTGTCCCCGCTGTTGTGGCATTGGTGGCTGTGCTCATTGCTGGTAGCCTATACTTCCGTTCGCGCCCGGCGACACCAGCGACGAAGGCAACGCCGCTCACGGAGAAAGACACCGTCGTCCTCGCCGACTTCGACAACAAGACAGGCGACACGGTCTTTGACGACGCGCTGAAGCAGGCGCTGGCCGTGGAACTGGGGCAGTCTCCTTTCTTGAATATTCTGTCGGATCGAAAGGTCAGCGAGACCTTGCGGATGATGGGCCGCCCTGCAAATGACCGCATCACGGTGGATGTGGGCCGGGAACTTTGCCTGCGAACGGGAAGCAAGGCCCTGCTGGGCGGGGAGATATCGAGCTTGGGCAGCCATTACTTGATTGGCGTGAACGCGGTGGCGTGCAACAGCGGAGACACGCTGGCCAAAGAACAGGTGGAGGCTGCCAGCAAGGAAGATGTTTTGAAGTCCTTAAGTCGGGCCGCCTCCAGTCTTCGCGCCAAGCTGGGAGAATCGCTGCCCTCGGTGCAGAAATTTGACGTTCCCATTGAGGCGACGACATCTTCCCTCGAAGCCCTAAAAAACTACAGTATGGGTGTCACAGTCGGTCGCGAGAAAGGGGACGCGCCGAGCATTCCGTTCCTGAAGCGAGCCATTGAACTCGACCCTAACTTTCCCATGGCGTATGCCGGGTTGTCGATTTCCTATGGAAACCTTGGGCAGCCGTCGCTTGCCCTGGAATATGCCACCAAGGCGTATGGGTTGCGCGACCGGGTCACGGAACGGGAAAAGCTGCGTATCGCAGCCGATTATTTTATAGCCACGGGAGAGGTAGATAAGCAGTCGCAGACCTATGAACTGTGGGTCGCAAACTACCCTCGCGATTATGTTCCGCACTCCAACTTGTCCGCGATTTACAATTACGTGGGACAACAAGAAAAAGCTCTTGCTGAAATGAAGGAAGCGGTGCGGCTTGAGCCCGGGGACGTCGACAATTATGGCAATCTCGCGCAAGTCTACCTTTTTCTGAACAAGCTGGATGAGGCCAAGGCTGCGGTCGATCAGGCGCTGGCACGCAAACTGGATGGCGGATTCTTGCGTTTGATGATGTACTACCTTGCATTTTTTCAAGGAGATTCCGCCCAGATGGAACAGCAGGTGTCTTGGAGTGCAGGCAAGCCCGGAGACGAAGACACTCTGCTCTCGGCGCGATCTGATACCGAGGCCTACTACGGACGGCTGAGCAAGGCGCGGGACTTTCTCGCCGAGCTGTGGACTCGGCGGTTCGGGCGGACGCCAAAGAGACAGCGGCTCTGTGGGAGGTGAACGCCGCGCTGCGCGAGGCAGAGTTGGGCGACACTACCTCCGCAAAGCAACGCGTCACCGCCGCGTTGGCATTGTCTGGGGGGCGCGATGTGAAAGTCCTTGCAGCACTCGCCCTAGCTCGAATTGGCGATGCTGCACGAGCTAAGTCGTTGGTCGGAGAATTGGAGGAGCAGTATCCATCGAATACGATTTTGAAGCTCTACTGGCTCCCGAGCGTCAACGCGGCCATCAAACTCAATCAAGGTAATTCATCGCAAGCGCTCGTCTCTCTGGAAGCCGCCGCACCCTACCAACTGGGAGAACCGCCGCCGCTGCAACCGGGCCCGCTGTACCCTCCTTATCTGCGTGGCCAAGCCTACCTGCTGGCACACAATGGAACGGCCGCAGCCGCCGAGTTCCAGAAGTTGCTGGATCACAAAGGCATCGTACTGAACCTTGTTACTGGATCATTGGCCCATCTCCAACTCGGTCGCGCCTACGCGATGGCCGGTGACACCGCCAAAGCGAAGAATGCCTATCAGGACTTCCTCACACTCTGGAAAGACGCCGACGCCGACATCCCCATTCTGAAGGAAGCCAAGGCAGAGTACGCAAAATTGCAGTAGCTGAAAAAGCCCTTCCTCGTCGCCGCTACTCGATCCCCAATTCCTTCGCCAGCGCCTTCCATTTCCCGCCCACCAGCGCCCGCGTCTTGGCGTCCATCACGATCTCATCCGGCCACGGACGCCCAAAGCCCTCGGTCGTCCACTTGCGCGTCGCGTCGATGCCCATCTTCGATCCGTAATTCGCCAGGCGTGAGGCGTGGTCAAGCGAATCCACCGGCCCCATGGTGAACTGTATGTCGCGCTCGGGATCGATGTGGTTCAGAACTTTCAGTGTGACGTCGGCCACATCCTGCACGTCCACGTCTTCATCGACCACGATGATGCACTTGGTGAACATGGCCTGTCCCAGCGACCAGATCGCATTCATCACCTTGCGCGCCTGTCCGGGATAGGACTTGCGAATGGAAACGAGCATCAGGTTGTGGAACACGCCTTCGATGGGCAAGTTGATGTCCACCAGTTCGGGGATGGTCAGCTTCATCAGCGGCAGGAAAATGCGCTCGACCGCCTTCCCCATCCAGGCATCTTCTTGCGGCGGCTTGCCGACGACGGTCGTCGCATAGATCGGACCTTTTCGGTGGGTCACGCACGTGACGTGAAATACGGGGTACTCGTCTTCTAGCGAGTAGAAGCCAGTGTGATCGCCGAAAGGACCCTCGGTGCGGAGTTCGTCTAGATTGACGTAGCCCTCGAGCACGATCTCGGCATTGGCCGGAACTTCCAGATCGACAGTCTCGCACTTCACCAGTTCGATCGGCTTCTGCCGCAGAAATCCGGCTACGACGTACTCTTCGACATCCGGCGGCGCCGGCACGATGGCGGAGAACGTGAGCGCGGGATCGGTGCCGATGGCGACAGCGACGTCCATTCGGCCGACGGGACGAGCACCGGTGGCTAGCATTGAGCCTCCTGATGAACGGGCCATGATGTCAACGGCCGCCGCCTTGCGCTCGGCTGGGGGGACGAGGGCGTCCGCCCTTACGTGAGCTGATGAGATTGCGGCGTTGCGAATCGCGTCGCGGTAATGTTCGGCTGCGACTTTCTGCCGCTGCCAGTGCATGCCGGTTGTTCGTTCGTCGTAGACCTGCATGCGATACATGCCGACGTTGCGCTTCCCCGTCTTGGGATCGCGGGTGATGACGCAGGGCAGGGTGATGAAGCGTCCGGCATCTTTCGGCCAGCATTGCAGGATGGGGAAATCGAGCAATGAGAAATCATCGCGCTTGATCACTTCTTTACAGGGGCCCGTGGCGACCGTCTTCGGAAAGAACTTGCCCATCTCGGCTAGCATGGGCAGCATTTTCACTTTGTCGAGGAAGCTTTGCGGAGATTTCATGTCCATGAAGCCGCGGATGCGCTCGGCGATTTCATCGAGCGAGTCCACTTCGAGCGCGAGTCGCATACGGCGGGCGGAACCGAACTGGTTGATAAGAAGTTGCGACCCGGGGTAGCCCTTCACGTTCTCGAACAGCAGCGCCTTGCCGCCGACAGTTCCCTGCCGGTCTTTGTCTATAACTCTACTCTTCGAAACCCGATCGGCAATTTCCGTAATCTCCAAGATCGGGTCCGCTTCGGTGCGGATACGGTTCAGTTCGCCGGCTAGGTCGAGCGCTTTGATCCAGTCTCGCAGATCGTCGTAGGCCAAAATTCCTCCCCGAATGACAGACGATTATATGACGGCGCAGTGCGACAAACTGCAGATCCCTCGCCACGCCATTCCTGTCGCTCGGGATGACAAGCTTTTGCGACGGTCGCACTCTTCCACATTTCGCGCTCTGCGACTAGGATATGGAAATCAATTTTGCAGCATCCGCAGTTCACCGAACACCGGTTCGACGAGGGACAAATGATCGCTTTTAAAGTGAACGGAAAAGAGCAGACGTTTGACGGCGCTCCCGACATGCCGCTGCTGTGGTATTTGCGCGACGTGGCTCAACTCACGGGAACGAAGTTCGGCTGCGGTGTGGCGTTGTGCGGCGCCTGTACCGTGCATCAGAATGGCTCAGCCATCCGCTCCTGCATTACTCCCATGAAAGAGGTCAGCGGGGCTGAGATCACTACCATCGAAGGCATCGCGCCCATGCATCCCGTGCAGAAGGCGTGGATGGAGATTCGGGTGCCGCAATGCGGCTACTGCCAGACCGGCCAGATCATGCAGGCGATCGCACTTCTTAAAGAGAACAAGAGTCCCAGCGACCAGGATATCGACACGGCCATGTCCGGCAATCTCTGCCGCTGCGGCACTTATCAGCGGATTCGGGCGGCGATTCATCAGGCTGCGAAGGAGACGGCATGAAGCTCATTGAAAATGTCAGCCGTCATGTTAGCCGTGATTTTAGCCGACGAGGATTTCTACAGGGCGCAATAGCAAGCGGCGTGTTCGTGCTGAGTGCGCGCTTTGTTCCCGAGCCCCTGTGGGCCGCAGAAGGTGAAACTCCTGCGCCTCCGTTTGAACCCAGTCTGTGGATGTCGATCGCTGCGGATGGGACGGTCACCATTGTCGCCCATCGTTCGGAGATGGGATGCGGCAGCCGCACGGCGTTGCCGCTCGTGGTCGCCGACGAACTTGACGCCGACTGGTCGAAGGTTAAGATCGAACAAGCGATCGGCGATCCGAAATACGGCGATCAGGATACGGACGGCTCGCACTCTGTCCGCAGTAACTTCGACTTGATGCGGCAGGTGGGCGCCACCGGTCGCGTGATGCTGATCAGCGCCGCCGCCGCGCAGTGGGGCGTTTTCCCAAGCGACTGCACGACCGAGCCCCACTTCGTTATACATCGCGCCAGCGGCCGCAAGCTGGGATATGGAGAAGTTGCTGCCGCTGCAGCCAAGCTGCCCGTTCCGAAAAAAGAAGACGTGCCGCTCAAATCGCGTGCCGAGTGGCGTTATATCGGCAAAGAAAGCAATTCCCTGTTCGACCTTCACGACATCGTCACCGGCAAAGCGATTTTTGGTATGGACGCCGGCACGAACGCGACGATGCCGGGCATGGTCTACGCGTCGGTTGAGCATCCGCCCGTGCTCGGACAGAAGATCAAGTCCTACGATGACAAGGCTGCGCTCAAAGTGCCGGGCGTTCAGAAGATGCTGACCATCGAGACTTTTAAGCCGCCGCACATGTTCCAGCCCCTGGGCGGCGTCGCCGTGATTGCCGACAACACCTGGGCGGCATTCAAGGGACGCAAGAGCCTGAAGGTCGAATGGGACATCAATAGTAGTCCGCACTCGGTGTACAACTCCGCGCCGTTTCGCAAGAAGCTCGAAGCCACTTCGCGGCAGCCGGGCAAAGTCGTGCGCAACGTCGGCGATGTGGATGCCGCGTTTGTCCAAAGTGCGAAGATCGGCGGAAAAATAATCGAGGCCGAATATTACACTCCACACCTGGCGCACGTTTCCATGGAGCCGCCGGTCGCCGTCGCCGAGTATCGCGATGGAAAAGTGCTGGCGTGGGCTCCAACGCAGAATCCGCAAGCGGTGCAGGAGACCATTGCCGGCGTGCTCGGCATCAAGAAGGAAGATGTGACTTGCCATGTCACGCTGCTTGGTGGCGGCTTCGGGCGCAAGTCGAAACCTGACCAGGTTGCGGAAGCGGCCGTCCTTTCCAAACAACTCGGCAAGCCAGTCAAAGTTGTCTGGAGCCGCGAAGATGATATTCACTTTGATTATTTTCACTCCGTCGCCGCGATGTACATGAAGGCGGCAGTTGGGCAAGATGGCAAGCCGACGGCGTGGCTGCAGCGCACGGTGTATCCGCCCATCGATTCGACTTTCGACGCGTCCGCGAAATATGCCGATGACGAAATGGGCCTCGGATGGAACAACCTCCCTTTCGATATTCCCAACCATCGCGCCGAAAATGGCCCTGCCGACTACCACGTGCGCATTGGATGGCTGCGGAGCGTGGCGAACATATATCACGCGTTCGCGATTCACTCCTTTGCCGACGAGCTTGCCAAGTCGTCCAACAAGGATTCCGTCCAGTATCTGCTCGACCTGATCGGACCAGCACGCATCGTCAACCTTGACCTCAAGGGAGACGAAGCAGAAGACGCCAAGAAATATCCGCTGGACACCGCCCGGTTGCGGCGCGTAGTCGAGATCGCAGCCGAGAAATCGGGCTGGGGCAAGCGAGCAATGGGCATGGGCAAAGGGCGCGGCATGGGAATCGCCGCTCACCGCGCTTTCCTGACCTACGTAGCAACCGTGGTGGAAGTCGAAGTCGACAGCGAGGGACAAGTCCATATTCCGGGAGTGTGGACCGCAGTCGATGCGGGCACGGTCGTCAGCCCCGACAATATTCGCAACCAGTTCGAGGGGGCGGCGGTGTTTGGAACCAGCCTTGCGTTGTTTGGCGAAATTACGGCTACCAATGGAGTCATCGACCAGAGCAACTTCCACAATTATCAGATCACGCGCATGAATCGCGCTCCGCGGCACGTTGACGTCCACATTGTGGAGAGCGAAGCGCCGCCGGCCGGCGTCGGCGAGCCAGGTGTGCCGCCTTTTGCGCCCGCTCTGTGCAACGCTGTATTTGCGGCCACGGGCAAGCGGGTGCGGGAGCTTCCGCTGTCGAAGACGAAACTGGTGTAACCGGCCGCGGTCTTCCGTAAGTAGAGGGACGGGGCTTACCCCGTCTGCATTGGACGGGGCTGAAGACGCGGCGAGCCACGTCTCTGCGGGGAAGAGGACGCTCGGAAACTTTACGATGAAACAATTACTGGCGCTACTCCTCCTGCTCACGGGATCTTTCGGAACCGCGCAGGAGATTACCGTAGCCGCGGCAGCGGATATGAGTGCTGCTCTTCCACAACTCGTCGAAGCCTACACAAAAAGGACCGGGCAGACGGTTAAGCTCTCCTTCGGAGCGTCCGGCAATCTGACCAATCAGATACGAAACGGCGCGCCGTTCGATGTCTTCTTCTCGGCCGATGAAGAATATCCTCAGCAGTTGATCAGCGAGGGACTGGCATCGAGAGACACGCTCTACCGTTATGCGGTCGGTCGGTTGGTGCTGTGGGTACCCGCCGATTCGCCACTGGACTTATCGAAGCTTGGCATGCAGGCTTTGCTGGATCCTTCGGTCAAGAAGATTGCGATCGCGAATCCCACGACCGCGCCGTACGGGCGTGCAGCAGCGTCCACGCTCCGGCACTTCGGAATTTACGATCAGGTCTCCAGCCGCCTCGTCCTGGGAGAAAACGTGTCGCAGGCAGCGCAGTTTGTCGAATCGGGCAACGCCCAGGCGGGACTGATCGCACTCTCCCATGCGCTCGCACCAGCGCTCAAGAACAAAGGCCGCTACTGGACGGTTCCGCTGGATGCCTATCCCACGCTGAACCAGGCGGTCGTCGTGCTCTCACGATCGAAGCAGCAGGATGCGGCCCGCAGATTCCTGCAATTTTTGCGCAGCCGCGAGGCGACTTCCGTGCTCACCAGTTACGGTTTCAGCCTGCCTGCGGAGGCGCATTCCAATGGAGGAAGAGTGAAATGAACTGGGAGGCGTTCTGGTTGACCGTGCGTCTCGCAGCCATCGTCTCGACGTTATTGATCGCTATCGGAATTCCTATTGCCTACTGGCTGACTTACTCGCGCTGGCGCTGGAAATTCCTGGTCGAGGCCGCGGTCGCGCTTCCCATCGTCCTGCCACCGACCGTGCTCGGATTTTATGTTCTGGTGGCACTGGGTTCGCGGAGCCCGCTTGGCCGATGGTGGGAGTCTCTCACCGGCCACACACTGGCCTTCACCTTCGAAGGGCTGGTGATCGGGTCTTTGTTGTACAGCCTGCCATTCGCCGTGCAACCGTTCGCAGCTTCCTTCGGCGCGGTCGACTCCAAACTGCTTCGCGCCTCGGCAGCGCTTGGCCATTCGCCGGTGCAAACCTTTCGCCGCATCGTACTTCCCCTCTCAAAAGCGGGGCTGGTCACGGGATTTGCGCTCAGCTTCGCGCACACGCTGGGCGAATTCGGAGTTGTGCTCATGGTGGGAGGCAATATTCCGGGAGTGACGCGTACCATCTCGATTGATATTTACGATCAGGTGCAGACGGCAAATTATTCCAGCGCGAATCAGACGGCGCTCGTGCTGCTGATCATCTCGTTCGTAGTTTTGTCGATTGTGTACGGTTTGAACCGGCGTCCATGGGCGGTGGGGCCATGGCGGTAAAGAACGTCCTCCCAGCACGGCCCGCATCGCAATCGTCATCGCAATCAACACCCCAGCCAATCTCTGCCGATCTCGAAGTTCGGATTCGCAAGCGCTTTTTTAATCCCGAGGGCAGCTTCAACCTGAATGTCCACTTCCGCGCGCTGGCCGGTTTCACCATTCTGTTCGGCGCGTCGGGCGCTGGAAAAACCACGCTGCTCGATTGCATCGCCGGGCTCACCGATCCGGACGACGGACGCATTGCCGTTGGCGGCGAAGACCTCTATGATTCGGAGAAGAAGCTAAACGTCGCAGCCTGGAAACGGCGCATCGGGTACGTCCATCAGGACCTCGCACTCTTTCCTCACCTAACGGCTGAAGAGAATGTCGCATATGGTCTCCGCGGGTTGCGCGCGGAGGAGCGGAAAACACGCAGCCGCCAGATGCTCGATCTGTTCGGCATCGATCACTTGCGCGGCCGGCAGCCGGCGCAAATCTCCGGAGGCGAGCGCCAACGCGTCGCCCTGGCGCGCTCTCTGGTGACCGAACCGCGCACCTTACTGCTCGATGAGCCGCTGGCTGCTCTGGACCATCCGACGAAGTCGCCTCTCGTCGACGATCTGCGTAATTGGAACCAACATCACCGCGTCCCGATTCTCTTCGTCACCCACAATGGCGAGGAGGTGTTTGCCCTTGGCGACGAGGTCATCGTGCTGGACGCGGGAAGAATCGTGGCGCAAGGTCAACCGCATGAAGTCATGCGCGCTCCACGATTGGAAACTGTCGCGCAGCTCTCAGGATTCGAAAACATCTTCGACGCCACGGTACTGGCACTGCACGAAGCTCGCGGCACTATGGCTTGCCGCTTGGGAAATAGTCAGGTGGAGTTAGAAACACCGCTGGTTCGCGCTGAGGTTGGCTCGCACCTGCGCGTGGGCGTTCGCGCTGGTGATCTGTTGCTGGCAACGGAGGACCCACACGGGCTGAGTGCTCGTAATGTTTTGCCGGGAACGATTCGGCGGCTGGTGCAGAGAGACGTCATCGTCTCGGCACTGGTAGATTGCAGCGGCACGGAGTTCGAGGTCCACTTAACGCTGGCGGCGCGCGATGCTCTCCAACTTGGCGCCGGCAAGGCCGTCTGGGTCGTGGTTAAGACGCATTCCTGCCACCTGATGGGGATGTGAAAGTCTTGGCATCGCCGCCTCCTGTTCACGCTCTACTGCAATTACCGCGATCCACTGCCCGTTCCTTTCTTTGCGATAGGCAATCGTTCCGCCCAGACGTTGCGCAATATCTTCGGGCAGCAGGTCGCGATGGTAGCCGAAGAATTTTTCTTTAATACGCTGCCACGCGTCCCAATTTTCAATTCCGAAGAGCGGATGCGGCGGGTGGTACTTCGTGGAGAAGACCAGAGCCACGTCGAAGTGCTCGCGGGCTTGGGCAGCCACGTCGATCTGGGAAAGGGAGAAATCTTCAATGCGCACTACGCGGAAGGGTTGACTGGCGATTGCATTCGCGTTGACATAGCCGAGCCATGGCCGGGTAAGTTCGTCGGACGCGGGCCATGCAGTGAGCACGCGCTCGCCGGGATATCGCAGCGCCAAAAAACGACTGGCTTCCGCGTGCATCACGATGTAGTCGCGATAAGCCAGATTGTCTTCGAGAGAGAATCCATACGGCGGATTGCTGAACAGGCCCGCGAAAAATGCAATGGCGACCGCTCCCACAATCAATTTCCAATGTCGCGCACGCCGCCAGAGAGTCGAGACCAGCGCCAGAACCACGAGCGGGACAACCGGCAACATGTAGCGAGCCAGCACCGCTCCGCCCACTGCCGACATGAAGGCGAGGTAAGCGAGCAGCACCGACAGAAATGCTGCCTGCATCCAGAATGGAATTCGCGGACGCGTCGCCCCGTCCTCTTTCTCGTTCAACATCTCGTTCAACATCCGTGGTGGACGAAGCATGGCCAGCGATCCCGCCAGGGTGAGCAGATAAAGGCCGAAATATCCAAAGAGCTGCCAGAGCCTCATTCCTAGAGCGAGAGGAACGCGCAGAGGATTGAGCGTGGCGGCAACGTTGTAGCGAAAGAATTCGGGATTGCCCAGCAGGAAGCCCGTCTTCGCGTAGTGGTAGGTGTACCAACCGGCCAGCGGCACGACGGGAAGCAGGAGATAAGGCCAGTGCGTGCGTCTGCCTTCCGGTGGAAGAATTTCTCTCCATCGAAATTCTTTCCATCCAATCTCTGTCGAACGCCGGCGAATGAAATGACCGAGCAGTTCCCAGCCAACCAGCGCCAGCGGAGCCAGGATCGCCGTCTCTTTGGCGAGCGCCGCCAGCGAAAACCAGAGTGTTTGCTTCGACGGATGGTCTTCTATATAGGCGGCCAATGCCCAGAACGTAAATCCGGCGCCCGGCAGGTCGATGTGCGCCATAGAACTCTGCGTGAAGTACACGGGATAAAGTGCCACTAGCGCGGTCGTCGCCCACGCCACGGGCAGATTGGCGGCGACTCGTGAAAGTCGAAACAGCCCGAGCAACGAGAATGCGCTCAGCGCCAGCATGGCTGTGCGCGTGACGAGCGTCGAGTATCCGGCAACGCGCCAGGCCAGCGCCAGCCACGCCATCACCAGCGGAGGATGCCCATTCGATGGCGTGGACTGAGGAATGAGCGCTCCTGTCAAAAATAAATCACGCGCGGCCGGAACGTAATAGCCCGCCTCATCCCAGAAATAGGGAAGGCGCAGAAGCGGCGCGTGCAGCAGCATCAATCCCGCAAAGAAAAGCGCGAACAGAAGAAACTGCTGCGCGCCCATGCGGAGGATGTCGGTTGGGATTTTGCTTTCAGATCGGACATCGGATTGAGCCGCCGGCCGCGCAGCCTTCGTTGAAGGTTGCGCCAGTGAACGCTGCATCAGTGAACGGGTCCGCCTGGGGCGCGAGGATCAAGCTTGATCTCGCCGAATGCGGCCTCGTAGTTGGTCACGTTCTGCTGCAGTAGCGCCATAAGCGCCTTGGCCTGTTGCGGGCTGAGATAGATTCCCTGAAAGTTTCGTAATTCCACCTGCGCTTCCGAGCTTTGCTGCATCGTCCCGAAAACGAGGAAGAAATCCCAAACATTCACCCGGATCTGCACGCTGTTGGAGTAGGACTCGCGGTAATCTGCGGTTTGCACGAACTTCACATTCGGTTGGTTCGCTGTATTCATGTCTCGCAGTGTAACGCCTGGGCCAAGGACAGAGCAAAGTGCTGCCAGTCCCACTCAAATTAACTCTCCTTTAACACTGGCGCAACATTGCCGCAACAAAGTCCATCTAGTGTCACAGAGACAATAAAGTGAGACCCTGCCCGCGCGAGGCTTTTCGAGAGCGCACCCTTCTGACCATGGAACCTTTGGAGGCAGCAGACAAACCGCGTTACCCCGACCTGATCTATGTCGTCGAAGACGATTTGGATGTGTCTCGCCTGATCGAGCACAACCTGCGCATCGCCGGTTATGAGGTCTCCACATTTTTCTCCGGGGTGCCAGTGGTTCCCCAGGCAGCCATGGCGCAGCCAGCGCTTTTTCTTCTCGATATCATGTTGCCCGGGATCAGTGGCTTCGATCTCTGCCGTCAGATCCGCCAGCACGAACGCCTGGCCAAGACGCCGGTTATTTTTCTTTCCGCCAAAGCTCAGGAGCCGGACCGTCTGCAGGCCTTCGATGTCGGTGGAGACGGCTACATTACCAAGCCCTTCAGTCCCCGTGAGTTGATTGCGCGAATCCGCAACGTCCTCCGGGTGCAGCCGGATGCGCCCAGTCACGAAATTATTCAGGTGGGAGAGTTGGAAATTGATATCGCGTCGATGACCGTGCGCGTACAGGGCCGGACAGTACTTACGACGGTCCGCGAATTCCGGCTGCTCGAATATCTCGCCCAGCACCGGGGACGCGTTTTCACCCGCGACCAGTTGCTTGACGCGGTGTGGAAAGAAGGGTCGTTTGTGACGCCGCGCTCCATTGACGTCTTTGTGCGTCGTCTGCGGGAGAAAATCGAACGCGATCCACGGCATCCCCGCTACTTGAAAACGCTGCGCGGAATTGGCTACCGGTTTGACGCCGGGCGCTGATGGCCGAACCATGACCACTTATTTGCGCTGTTCGAGCTTAACCGACGCTGTCACGGGCTGCCCGTCGCGCAGCACCTTGACCTCGACCACATCGCCCACTTTGCTCCGGCGCAGGGCATCCGTGAAGTCGTAGAGATTCTTGATCGGTTTGTCGCCAAACTGCACCAGGATGTCTCCGGCTTTCAGTCCTGCCTTTGCCGCGGGTGATCCCGGCTTTACATCGGAGAACCTCACGCCGGTTGGCACCTCGCCAAAATCGGGGATCGATCCGAAGTACGGGCCATAGCCGCTGCCGCCTGAACCGCCGGGCGGCTTGTCCTCTGCGACTACAACGAAAGCTGGACGCTCCTCCGCGTCCGCAAGCAGCTCGCCCGCCGTCCCCACCACGCCGAGCAATCGCGTCGCGGCTACCGGATCAATCTTCTCCCACGTATCCGAAGGCTTGTGATAATCCGAGTGCAATCCCGAAAAGAAAAATAGCACCGGAATTTTCTTCGCCACGAACGACGTGTGGTCGCTCGACGAATATCCGCCCGGCGAGTACTCGATCTTGAATTCGGAATTCGCCTGCGCCTGCTCCACCGCTGCTTTCAACGTCGAACCAGTGCCGACGCCTCCAATGTAGACCTTCTGATCCTTGATGCGGCCGATCATGTCCATGTTCAGCATGGCCACGGCTTTCTCCAGCGGACGCGTCGGGTCCTTAACCCACGCCGCTGAACCGAGCAACCCGAGTTCTTCGCCCGCAAAAGAAGCGAAGAGAACTCCCCGCCGCAACTGGCCTTTCTGCGGCGCCAACAGGCGCGCCAGCTCCAGCACTCCCGCAGTGCCCGAGGCGTTGTCATCCGCTCCGGGATGAATCTGTCCGATCTGCGAAGGCGCCAGAGAATCGAAATTGCCTCGTCCGAGGTGATCGTAGTGCGCGCCGATGATTACGTATTCGTCCGTCTTTCCGGGGAGATAAGCCAGCACATTGTTCACGGTGGCCCGCGTGGTCTGGATGCTGACCGTCAACTCCACACTCTGGTTCTCAGGCAGCGCAAACGATGCAGGCTTGGACGGAGCATTGATCTGCTCCTGCAATTCCGCCAGCGATTTGCCCGCCGCCTTCAGCCAGCTCTCCGCAACCGCATTCTTGACCTGAAGAAAAATGATGCCGGCATTTTCCGGCCCGCTCACGCTGCCGAAGCGTGTAAGCAGATCTTCTTCGCCGTCTCCCAGCTTGCCGTTCACCAGCACCAGCGCCTTCGCGCCGTGGTTGCGGGCGTTGATGGCTTTCGTCACTAACTGGGAATGCTGTGTCATGCCGTGACTACCGCCCTTCACGCCGAACGACGGCGGCTCATAGCGCAGAACGACAACAATCTTGTCTTTAACGTCGATTCCAGCGTAGTCATCGTATTGAAACTCGTCAGCCGTAGCGCCGTAGCCGGCAAACACCAAAGGCGCGTGGGCCGATCCCGAAGTCGAAAAGCTGAACGGAACGAAATCCTGCTTCGCTTTTAACTCCCGCTTCTCGCCTCCGGTCAGTACCGCAAAACTGTTTTTCCCTTTGAGCTGCGCGCCCGTGATCACCGTGAAAGGCTGTAAATACGAGTTGGTGCCGGCGGGTTCGAGCCCGAGGCTCTTGTAGCGCTTCTCGATCAGGTGTTCGGCCCGGGTCAACCCTTTCGACCCGGCGCCACGTCCCTCCATCGCAGGCGTGGTCAGCGCCTTGATGTCATCCAGGTAGCGATGGGGATCGGCCGCAGGAATTGCCGGTGGCGCGGCCAATGACAAGCATGTGAACACCAGCAACGAGAAGAGAACGGCAATGCTCTTCGTGGCGATGTTCTCCTTTACGACAGTCCGCGCTGCGAAGCCGCTCTCGTTGCGCACGAAAACTTGACGACCGCCGTGAGTTCTTGAGTTCTGCATGATCACGCAAATCGTAGGTTGCGCGGGGACTCGTGTCAAACATCGGCTTTCGATTTCATCACATTTTCTCAGTTTGCTCATCACAGACAGCTACTACCGATCTCAGATATCTTTCTGTCCGTAAACGGTGGAATTAACGCCACAACTACCTTCCCTCGCAGCCTGACCTTAGTGCGCCCAGGGAAATTCTGGTTAATAAGCCACAAGATCAGACTGAAAAGCGGCCCGCCGAAAATCTCACTTATCACATTGATTGGAGTCATACGTCACTGACAGCGCTCTGCCTGAAACCTAAAGTTTTCATGCCAATCCGCGGGTGTCGAGAGGGGGACGTGCTAATGCCAGCAAATTTCAGGTCCGCTCGAGTTCTTTCGTTCTCGGTCCTATTTCTTCTCGTCGTCAGCGCTGCCTTCGGCCAGGCTCGCCAGCAGATTGCCGATAAGAGTGCGCAATCTGCCAGCGCACCCGCGGCCGGTGCCCCTTCATCCGACGCCTCCAAGTACGTGGGAGTGGAGACCTGCAAGACCTGCCACGAGGACGTTTACAACGCGTGGGAGAAAACGCCGCACTGGAAGACCACACTAAATAAGCAGCCCTCGCACCAAGGTTGCGAGGGCTGCCATGGCCCCGGCGCGGACCACGTGGCGGGCGGCGGCGACAAGATCAAGATCTACACGTTCACAGGGGCGAAGCCGGAAGCTATCACCAAGCGTTGCTTGGCCTGCCACGAGTCGAATCCTGAGCAGCGCGAATTCATGCGTTCCACCCACAACGAGAACGGCATCACCTGCACCTCCTGTCACTCCGTCCATCACTCCACGCTGGAATATCTGCTGGTAAAGAAGCAGACGCCGCTGTGCTTTTCGTGCCACGTAGAACAGAGAGCGGATTTCCAGAAGCCGTTCCATCATCGCGTAGAAGAGGGGCTGATCAAGTGTTCCGATTGCCACAATGCGCACGGCGCGTTGCGAGATCGCCAGCTTCGATCGACCCCGGATCAGGATATGGTTTGCCTGAAGTGCCATAGCGACAAGCGTGGACCGTTCGTCTTCGAGCACGAACCGATCAAGGGTGAGGGATGCCAGGCTTGCCACACTGCGCACGGCTCGCCCTATCCGCGCATGCTGCTGACCGCACGGGTGAATACGCTTTGCCTGCAGTGCCATACCGGTATTCCGCCTGGCCCGCACCCACAGAACGCGTTCCGGCAGGATTGCATTCTGTGCCACATGAGTATCCACGGCTCAAATATAGACCCCAGGTTCTTCAAGTGATGGGGAGGAGAACATGACGATGGCCAATACAAATTACAACTTACCGCAGCCTCTCCTTTCGCGAGAGGAGCCATCAGACCGGAGCCGCAGCAGGAACAGGAAGCATGCAATCTTGGTTGCGCTGCTGATGCTGGCGGCATCGCAGTTCGCCCTGGGTCAGGGCGATGACGAAGCGTCCCCAGGCCGTGTTTGGGGAGATTACGCCGTGAATCAGTCGGTCGAGTTCGGCGGCCGCGTTGCGGACGTCAACGGCAACCAGCAGTTGTATGGCACGCTGGTTAACCTGAAGAGCGGTCCGCGGCTTTTCGGGGAGGAGTTGTCGATGCGCTCGAACACCCACATGGGAGGCCTCTTCGACAACTTGTACCTGAGCAGTTTCGGATTCGGTGGCGACCCGAACGACATCGGCCGCCTGCGGCTGGAGAAGAACAAGTGGTACAACTTCGTCGGTCTCTACCGGCGTGACGAGAACTTCTTCGACTTCAACCTGTTTGCGAACCCATTGAATTTGAATGCAGGCATCGGCGCCGCCCTCAAAGTCAGCCCTGGTGGGTTTGTCCCGACAACCATGCCCTGGTACGTGAATAGTCCCCACCTGCAGGACATCACCCGCCAAATGGGCGATTTCAACCTGACCCTGTTTCCCCAGTCGAAAATCCGCTTCCGTCTGGGCTATGCGCGCAACAACAACGCGGGCCGGCTTGACACCACCATGGAGGCCCCGATTCGCAGCATAATGACGGAGTACGACCAGTGGCGTTCCGACCGCTACCAGTTCGGTGTGGACATCCGGCTGATGGAGCGGACGACGATCAGCTTCGACCAGTTCTACGAACACGATAAAGTCGATCCCAACTTCGGGGATGGCAATCTGTCGTTCACGGATCAAGCAACGGGGGCGCCGATCGATATTGGTATTCCGTTCCCGCCTTCCGGCTGTACCATCGTCCCAGGCGTCACCTTCCCTGGTAACAATGTCCTGGTTACAAACCCGAAGTGCAATATCGGATTATTCAGCTTCTCTCGTTCCGGCCGGGTTCGCACTCACATTCCGACCTCGCAGTTGTCGTTGCAGTCCAACTATTTCCGGAAGCTGGACGTTACCGCTTCCGGCACCTATAGTTCCGGGAACTCCGACTTCCTCAACTATCAGGAGTTTGCCAATGGCCGCAGTGGCGTCAGCCTGCTCAACGCTACGACGCACACGGATCGCGTCTCGGGCAACGCGGACATCGGCTTGACCTACCATTTCACCAAGGATTGGAGTGTTTCGGACAAGTTCCGCTGGCTTGACTGGCGCAACCCGGGCAACTCCAATCAAACGGGATTCACCTGTTCTGGCGCGGCCGCTCCGGGCTTGACTCTAGCCGACGCCGGTTGCACCATTCCGAGTGTTTCAAATACCAACTTATATGATACGGTCTTGGCCGAGAAGACGTTTGCCAACACGTTGAAGGTGAACTGGGCTCCGAACCGTCGCCTCAGCGCTTACCTCGGCTACCGCTATGGGCGTCGTGAGCTGACGGGCGCGCTCCAGGGTGACGCGCCAAGCCTGAACAGCTACTACCTGGTGCAGAACGGCGCGACCGCCCCGTTGTCGACCAACAACGCTTTGCCTGCCAACTTGAACGTCACCAAGATCAACGAAGACACCGCTCTCGCAGGCGTTGTGTTCCGTCCGACGGATGCATGGCGCATCAACGCGGATGTGGAACTTCTGAGTGCCGACAACGCCTTCACCAACATTGGTCCGCGTCACCAGCAACGGCTGCGGGCCAATACCACCTACAAGGTGAACCGTTGGGCGAGCTTCAACGGTGGTGTGCATTTCATTGAAACCCGGAATGCCTTTGCCGAGTCTGTCAATGCGGCTTTTAATCCCGCGAACCCCAACCTGTTCCCGACGACCGGGGCGAACACCGTCCCGGCGGCTTACGGACACAAGGATCACTGGCGTTACTACACGCTCGGGGCGAGCCTGCACCCCGAACACTGGGTCGGATTCGACTTTGGGTGGACCTATCTCGACCAGCAGATCAATTCGGGCACCTGCGTGCCCTCGACCGGGCCGACCGTGCAAGCCACTCCGGCTCTTTGTAACGGTTTCCAATCCGGAGGTCTGCCGCTCATACTGGACTACCAGGAGAGAACCAACACCGGATTTGCCAGTCTTACCGTCCGGCCCATCCATCGCGGTGCGCTGAGCGCCGGCTATGAAATCACCAGCACCGCGGGCCATAACAATTGGCTGCTTCCCGGTGGCAGCGACGGCAGCGGCATCTTGCTAATGACGAGCGACATTTATGGTAACAGCCCCCCTCTTGCCGGTAACCCAATTGCTCCTTGCCCGGCGGCGTCCACCGCAGTAGCGGGCGGCTGCGCCTTCGCTGGTCCGTTCCCGGACGCCCCGTTTTCCCAGGCCTTGAACTGGCACAAACCTACTGCCGGCCTTGCCATTGATGTCGCCAAGGGTGTCACCTTCAAGGGCAACTACTCCTACTACGACTACAACGAAAAAGAAACGCAGGGACTGCCACTCGTAACCCTGCCGCGTAACTTCCATGCGAACACCGAAATGATCTCTTTGAAATACGTGTTCTAGTCTTAAGCGTAGCGCTTGCTAGGAGGGGTGCATCTGAGGGATGGTGCCACCAACCACACCAATTTCGGAATGACCACCAACGCTCGGAGCCAGGATCTGCTCCGAAGTTCGTAGATGCCAGAACTCCCGCTAAACCACGGCATGAGACGGCCTTCTTCCACGCCCCGTCCGGCTATGCGAGAACCCTTCGCCTAGTGAGAAGCCAGATAGTTTCTTCCCGAGATGCGCGGAACCTGTCAAGATTGGACAAATCGGATTCCAGAGGCTTTTGGGATCAAGTAAATTCCCGTAGAGACGGGGCTTGCCGGGTCTCCGCGTGAGACGCAGGAAGCCGCGTCTCCACATTGGTTTTGGAGAGAACACTTGAACGACTATCTCTTATCCGTGCTGCTGGGAATTGTCGAGGGCCTCACCGAGTTCCTGCCCGTCAGTTCTACCGCCCATCTCCGCCTTTCGGAGCTGCTGCTGCACGTGCCGCTTTCGAGCGGCTATTGGAAGATGTACTCGATCGTTATCCAGCTGGGCGCGATTCTGGTTCTGCCCATTTATTTTCGCCACCACATCGCCAAGCTCATCTCGACATTTCCCGAAGGCGAGCAGAAAGACTGCGACTACCTGACCCATCCCTTGAGCCTGGTGATGATCGCCTTCGTCGTGACCGCGATCCCGTCTTTTCTGCTGACCAAAGTGATCGGCCAGAATCTTGAGAGTCTCTTCGTGATGGGCACTGCCTTGCTCCTCGGCGGCATCGTGATGTGGATCATCGACGCCATGAAAGCGCCCTGGGAAAAAGCCGGCCCGAGAGCGCCTGGTTCTCCTATCCACACCTGGAAGATGGACGACATCCACGGCGGCCAAGCCATCTGGATCGGCGCCTGCCAGATTCTCTCCGCCGTTTTCCCCGGAACCTCGCGCTCCATGTCCACGATTGCAGGCGGACAGTTGGTGGGAATGTCCCGCCCCGCCGCGCTCGAGTTCTCCTTCTTCCTTTCCATACCCACCATGACGGTGGCCACGCTTTACACGCTCTTCAAGTCGCTCCACGGCAGCAAGGATGAAAATCCCATCGGCGTTGCCCAGATCACACCTCACGAGTGGGTCATCCTCGCCATCGGGTTTGTCGTCTCCTTCATCGTCGCCTACGGAGCTGTCGCCTGGTTCATGGGCTATGTCCGCAAGCGCGGTTTCGTACCCTTCGCGATCTATCGCATTGTGCTTGGAATCGCCGTGCTGGCCTGGGCTACGGGCATGATCGGATACTGACGTCTTATGTGCGGCGTTCAAATGTGCGACAAACAAAATGCGGAGGATGAACTGGCGGAGCTGGCTATCGAGGGACGCGATTCCGGCGATCCGATTGAAGTCGTCCCTGGGTATTGACTCTAATGTCTCATTAAACTGCCAACCACTCCGCCCAATGAATCCTGCCACGCATGGGCGATCATTCCCGGGCGAACGCTTCCTCGCCAATAGGCCAGAATCCCGAACATTGCTCCGAACAGGCCGATCAGAATCACAAACCGGAAGCCCTGGTATGCGTGAGCCGCGCCAAATGCCGCGGCAGAAAGGAGAATGCCTGCAGGAACGCTCTTGGTCAGGGCCAGGAACTGCCGTTGCAGGTAACCTCGAAAGATCATCTCCTCGCAAATGCCGGCAGTAACTGAGAGCGCTATCCATAGTGTTAATTCGGCGGCCCCATGCGGGAGCATGAACTGCATATGGCGAGCCGGTGCGGTGATGCGCAGGAGCTTGCTAAACATCCAAAGCAGCATCGCTGCAACGATCCAGAAACCAACGGCAATTCCAATATCGCGCATCACTTGGCGAACTGAATGCCAACGATCTCCGAGAACGAGGAGGACTGACGCGCCACTCCGCCGCACGCCCGCCACTACAAGAACGAAGACGCACCATTCCATGAGGATGGTGACCAAGTAAATGCGCACGCGGTTGGGAGTAGCCGCCGCACTTAGTTGATCTGTAAAAATCTTTGCCAAGAAAGCCCAAACGCCTAACGCAGCAAGCACCAAAATCGTGTGGAGTGGGCTAGCGACGCGGGGATAGCGGTCCGATGCGGACTGAGCCATAGCAGAAGTCTCCATGCTACCTCATCTAGCCAGAATGCGACTTTCGAGCACTGTATCAGCCCTTGGAAGCCGAGACCAAGTTTTTCGGCAGTGCCGAAGAATCGCGCGAACGCTGATTCCGCGCCCTCCTCCGCCGGTATCCAACTCGCCACCCCGTCCCGTTTCCCGCGTTGTAGGAAGCGTCCCTTCTTGTCATAATTATCAAGCTCTGGCCTTGTTACGGTGCTGTGTGTGAGCTTTTGCCCAACGCCGTCGTTGCCACATGACATTTTTCTCGAAAGTCTTTGCGCCCACCAGGAACCGGCGTCTGAATGAGCTAGTCGGATTCCTGTTGTGCATCTCCGCCCTTCTTCTTTTCCTCGCGCTGGCATCTTATTCGCCGCTCGATCCCTCACTGAACAGCGCCTCCATCCTCACCAGATCGCACGCTGCCCGCAACTGGATCGGCATCTTGGGAGCCTATCTTTCCGACCTCATCCTGCAATTCTGGGGAGTCGGATCGTTTCTGCTGCCCATCTTCATGGCCATGCTCGGCGCGCGCTGGTTCCGCTCGCGAGCCGTGCAGAGTCCGGTCGCGAAAACGCTCGGCGCTATCTGGCTGCTCATGTTCGTGCCCGCACTGCTCGCCATCCTGCCCGGACACATTCGCTGGATGGGTGCCATTCCGATCGAAGGCCTAGCCGGACGCATTGTTGGCGATATCTTAATCCGTTACCTTAATGTAGCGGGCGCATACATTGTCTGTACGACAGTTCTAGCCGTCGCCCTCTACCTCACCACAGCCTTCTCTTTCTCCGCGATTCAACTCTGGGCACCCACCCGCTTCGCTTTCATCCTGGCGCTCAGCGATCGCTTCCAAGACTGGCAGGAGGAGCGCGAACGCAAGCGTCAGCAAAAAGAACTCGAAAAGCGCCGTGCCGAAAAACCAACTGTTACAGCACAACTCGTGCCCGCGCGTTCCGCGAGTCCGCGCAACGAAACACCACGCGCTGAACCTCACCTGGATGCCCAGCACTTTGAGCCAGCGGCGCCCACGAACGCCGGCTGTACCGGCATCGAGCGAATGCTGGCCGAGGACGAAGACGACTCCGCCTCCGTCCCGCCGTCGCAGAATGCGCACGCCGCTACAATCGAAGTCGAAGTCGGTAAAGTCAGAGTCAGTGACCGCGCCGACGCCGAGCACAAGCCGAGAACAACGCTCCCCAAAATCGCGGGCAGTTACAAGCTGCCGCCGTCGAGCCTGCTGCACCGTCCCGACGAGCAGCAATCCGTCCACGAAGAAGAACTTAAACTCATTGCCCAGGTTCTGACCGAGAAATACGCGGAGTTTGAAGTCTTCGGCCAAGTCACGCAGATCAACCCCGGCCCCGTCGTCACCACTTTCGAGTTCAAGCCGGAAGCCGGCATCAAGTACAGTCGCATCATTGGACTCACCGACGATCTGTGCCTCGCGCTGCGCGCGGAAAGCATCCTCGTCGAACGCATGCCGGGCAAGAGCACCGTCGGCGTCCAGGTGCCGAACCGCGAGCGCGAAATCATCTGGCTGCGCGAGAACATCGAGTCGCAGGAATTCCTCGGCTCGAAATCCAAGCTGACGCTAGCCATGGGCAAGGACATCAACGGACGCATAGCCGCCGCCGATTTAGCCGGTATGCCGCATCTGCTAATCGCCGGCTCGACCGGCACAGGCAAGAGCGTGGCCATTAACGCCATGATCATGTCGATTCTCTACAAGTCGACGCCCGATGAAGTGCGGCTCGTGCTCGTCGACCCGAAGCGCCTCGAACTGGGCGTTTACGAAGGCGTCCCGCACCTCTACACGCCCATTATCACCGAGCCCAAACTCGCCGCCAACGCGCTGCGCAACGCCGTCCGCGAAATGGAGCGGCGCCTCAAACTGCTCGCCTCGAAAGGTGTCCGCAACATCGACAGCTACAACCGCCTGTTCGACGACACGCCCAGCCTCTTCAGCGAGCAGGCCACTGCCGACGAAGGACCCATTCCCAAGATAGTTATCATCATCGACGAGTTGGCTGATCTGATGATGCTTGACGGCCACAACGTCGAGGAATCCATCACCCGTCTGGCGCAGATGGCCCGCGCCGTTGGCATTCACTTGGTGCTGGCAACCCAGCGTCCATCGGTAGATGTCATCACCGGTCTCATCAAGGCAAACTTCCCGGCGCGTGTGTCGTTCCGTGTCGCGACCAAGGTCGACTCGCGAACCATTCTCGACGCCAACGGAGCCGAATCGCTTCTCGGACGCGGTGACATGCTCTACTTGCCGTCCGGATCGGCGCGCGTCCACCGCCTGCATGCTCCCTACGTAACCGAAAAAGAAATCGCAGCCGTAGTGGAATTCTGGAAGGCGCAGGGCCAGGCGCAGTATCAAGAGAAGTTCCTTGAGACTCCGAAAGAAGATAGCGAGTCATCACCCGGCGCTGACGATTCCGGAGAGATTTCTGCGGACGATAACGATCCGTTGTTCAACGATGCCGTGCGTCTCGTGATCGAGTTCGGCAAAGCCTCCACTTCCCTGCTGCAACGCCGCCTGCGGATCGGCTACGGACGAGCCGCCCACCTCATCGACCTCATGGAACGCGACGGCATCGTTGGCGCTGCCGACGGGCCCAAACCCCGCGAAGTGCTGAAGCGACCTGACTGGATCTCGGAAATCGAAGAATCGATGCGCTAGGACAGTCGCGCTTCGACCCCTCAAAAGCGATTAACCACAGGGGGCACAGCGGAATTCCTTGTGTTTAAGATAGACCCGATGAAATTCCACACCGAATACCTGACCCTGCACACGAAAAGCAAGCGTGCATACGTCCACCTGACGCCGCAGGTCGAGAGCGCCCTAAGAAAGTCCGGAATTAAAGAAGGTATGATCCTGGTCTCCGCCATGCACATCACCGCCGGCGTCCACGTCAACGACAACGAGAGCGGCCTCATCAAAGACATCGATCAGTGGCTGGAGACACTTGCTCCCTTCCGCCAGAACTACCAGCATCACCAGACCGGCGAAGACAACGGAGACGCGCACCTGAAATCGCTGATCATTCACCACCAAGTCATCGTCCCGGTCACCAATGGGAAACTCGACTTCGGCCCTTGCAGCAGATTTTCTACGCCGAATTCGACGGCCAGCGCGACAAGAGAGTGATCATAAAAGTAATGGGAGAATAGGCAACTTGGTTTATCCTCAATGCTTGTCGCGAGCGGCATGTGGCGCCGCTCGCGACGCAGTCGATGAGCCAAAACCTGGAGCCCGATAACATGAGCGAAGAACTCAACGAATTGCAAGAGCACGCCGAACACGCCCGGGAGCATCCCGATCTCGTTCCCATCACACTTACCATGGCGGTGCTGGCCGTCCTGGTGGCAGCCGTGTCGCTGCTCGGCCATCGCACGCATACCGAAGAAATTATTTTGCAGAACAAGGTCACCGACCAGTGGGCCTATTACCAGGCCAAGAATATCCGGCGCCACACCGACGAACTGTTCGCTGATCTCACTACCGTGATGGCTACCAAAGACTCGGAAGCGGCTGCCAAGCTGCAGGAGAAATATCGGGGCGAAGCGGACCGCTACAAAGACGAGCAGAAGGAAATCGACAAAGAGGCTCGCGTGACCGAAAACGAAACCGAACATACCCGCCGCAAGGCCGACCGCTTCGATCTGGGCGAAGTATTCCTGGAGATTGCCCTGGTCATCACCTCGATCACGCTGCTCTCCGGCCGCCGCGTCTTCTGGCACGTCGGCATGCTGATGGCGGCAGCTGGCATTCTCCTCGCCGCATCGGCCTGGATCGTGCGCTAGAAGCCAGCTAATATTGGTCGCTGAACTGTCCGGCAGCCAATGACGATTATTCGTCGGCTGCGACCGTTGTCCGTCAGCACAACTGGGCGCAGAGTGATGCTGACCACTTCCTCGCCATCTAACCTGCTGCATCTACAAATTAACTGCTCTAACGTACCGCCCACTTCTTCGGCCTTTCGCGTGCACTGCACCTGGAATCTCTCTGGCCGAGACTCCACAGCCGAGAAGACTGGAGACCAGCCCATGCTCCATAAATGTGCCAACCCGGCCTGCACGATTCCCTTCCGTTCCCTGCGCCAAGGCAAGCTTTTCCTGGCGGAAACTTTTCCTTCCGACCTCAACTCCGCTTTCGATGGCAACCGGCGGAAGCTGCGGCGGCGTGAGCATTTCTGGCTGTGCGACGCCTGCTCCTCACTCTTTACGCTCCGTTTCGACCCCAACCTCGGGATGCTTACCGTCCCCCTCAGCGAGCGGGCCGGTCCACACTTCCTCACCCGCGCCGCGGCCAACGCTTGACGGGTTGTCGAAAGGGGACGCCGATGAAATACCCAACGATGGACTTTCCCACGAAAGATTACGCAATCACAAAACGTTCGCCTTGCTCGGTTTGTGGCCTCGACACTCTGCGCCACACCGGATGGTTCATCGTGGCCGAGAATCGCTGGCTTGACCGCCTTAAGATCCTGTCCTGGCATTCCTCGCTGGCATCGCAGAAGGACATGAAGAGCGTCTGCTGCAGGCAACATCTCAAAACGCTGATCACCCACTGGCTGACGCAGGCCAGCCTCCGTCTACCTCCGTCACGCCATCCTCCGCTGCCCATAGGCAGCGACCCGACGCTGACCGACATCGATATCGGCCCCCACTCGGTTAGCCGGCTGGTCGGCGAATTGGCGGTTCATCGCGAGTCCTTTTCCCGGGTCTGGTCAGGTTCCGCCGCCAACCTGGAATCCATCCTCGACGCCCTTATCACCATCGGAGCTGAAAACCAGCCCCACGCACTGGAATTTCACCTCTCCGACCAACCAAAGTCCTCGCACGGACTGTCACTCCAATAAGGCGCCGGCAGAGTCTAGCTCTGCCGGCGCTCCCTCCACACTCGCCAATCTTTCTCCAACGCAGCCGCCATCGCCTGCGCCGCCGCCAGCAGCCAGTTCCCTTTTCGTCCGCGCAAGTCCTTCAGGATCGCCCGCCGCTTTTCCTCCGTTCCCACATGGATATTCGCTGTCTCTCTGCCCATCGCCTCCAGCAGCCGGCACTCCTCTCGGCTGGTTCCGAGCGCCTCCAGTTCGATGCGCGAACAATGGGGCGACAGCCGCCGCACCAGCCAGTGCCCACGCATCTGCACATACGGATCCGGACAACGAACCGCCCGGCGAAGGATAACCGCATACAAAATCTCTGCCGGCAGCTTCGGGTTCAGCCACTGCATTGCCGACGGAGTCAGCGCCTTTGCTTCCCGCGCCACGCGTCCGCCCTTGTACTCCGCGATCGCCACTACCCGCAGATGCCCCAGGCTTCCCAGTCCAGCCCTGCGTGACGCCAGTCGGTACGGGAGGCCCCGCTCCGGCAGTAGATGCTCAATCGCTTCACGCGCGCTCTCTGGTATTTCTCCCTTCACCGTCGGAAGACGATCCATTTTCCCCCAGAACACCACCGGGTCCCGCAGTTTGCTCTCCGCGATCGCCCGCAACCACTCGTGCCTCTCGCCCAGCACAAATGGACGCCCATCCTCCTCCATCCCTCGTCCGTACCCCTCCAGAATCGCCACCGCCGACTCTTTCGGCTTCATCGCCAAACGCTCTTCCCGAGCGGCCAGCAACGCGCTCGTGGCCAGCCGCACCAGATCCATCGTGTAGGGAAATAAACTCGCCTCATCAAAATCGTTCACTCCCCACACCAGGCGTCCGTCGGTATCTCGCCAAGTGCCGAAGTTCTCGACATGCAGATCGCCCACCGACAGGATATGTGGCACTCGGTCTAGCTCCCGACATTCCTCCGGCCACACTTGCAACCAGTGATAGAAAGTCGCCCGGAAAAACGGGAAAAGGGCCGCCGCCATTTGTTCGTGCTTGAACCGCAAATCGGGCTCAACAATTCGAATGTGCAGCCGCAGCCAATCCTCAAACTTCTTTGTAGCTTTAATAATGTTCATGGTCGTTTAACAACAATAAGAGAGCAACAATAAGAAGATAGCCTGGGCCTGTCAATAAAGATAGAAGCGACAAACTCTGACGGATGCGGTTTTGACGCCTCGTGCTACTCTTCCCTCAACGTGTCTGCAAAGCTCGCGCAAATCTTCCACGAGGCCTATCGCGAACTGCGCCCCCACACGTCCGCTCCGCCGATGCACGTTCGTTTTTATCCTTTCGTCTCCATCAACAACACCATCCGCCTGCGTCAGGGAGAGCTGTACATCCGCCTCTCCGACCTGCTGGAAGGCGCTCCCGAATCCGTTCTGCACGCGATCGCCCACATCCTGCTCGCCAAGCTTTATCGCAAGCCGGTTGATCGCGCGCACAGCGCCCGTTATCGCCGCTATGTCGCCGGCCACGATCTGTCCGCCAAAGCACGCCTCGTGCGTCAAATGCGCGGACGCAAGCATATCCACTCCGCCCGTGGCCACCACTATCATCTGGAAGAAATCTTTGACGACCTCAACCGCCGCTTCTTCCACGGGCTCATGGGACGCCCGCAACTTACCTGGAGTCGGAACCACGCCCGCAGCAGCCTTGGCCACTACGACCCGGTGCATAACGCCATCGTTATCAGCCGCGTCTTCGACCATCCACGCGTGCCGCGCTACGCGGTCGAATACATCGTGTTTCACGAGATGCTGCATTTGAAGCATCCGGTCAAACTGCGGGGGGGGCGGAGATGTGTACACTCGAGGGAATTCTTGGCGGAGGAGCAGAGTTTTCCCGAACTGGCCGACGCTAAGAAGTTTTTGAGAATTATCTGATAGCGAAGGAAGCTCTGGTTCTCAATGAGCGAAATCGGGATTTATCACCGCTTGACCCATGGTCTGCTGCTTAACCACCGACTCAGATAGAGGTATATCGCCCTGCGCCAATCACGAGCAGACGCGACGACCCCGCGGCGTTTCCAGTGTGCCAGAGCGAGGGTGCGATGGAGCCATGGCTCCTCTGGGTGCAGTTGGACGGCCCATTGGAGCTGTCGGAGGGCTGCGTCAAGCTGCTTGCATTGAAGATATGCTTCGCCGAGGTTGGCGTGTGCTTCCATAAAGCTCGGATTTATCTCTGCGGCTCGCTTGAACGCCGTTATAGCTCCATCGAAGTCGCGGGATTCTCTACGCGCCATTCCGATGACGACATAGGGTTCGTCGTAATCAGGGTCGACGGCCAGTGCTCTTTCGGCAGCGAGGACCGCATCACGGTAGTGATGCAGGTGGAAATGGAACAGACTGATGTTGTACCACCCAACAGCGAAGTCAGGTTTTAGCTCCACAGCATGGGAATACGCTTCGATAGCCTCTGAATATCTCCTCAGCCTCCCACAGTTATAGCCAATGCTAACGAACAATGTCATGTCTTGCGGGTTTAGTTCGGCCCCGCGTCTGAAGGCATCAATTGCCTTCGCGTATTGTCGCGAGTTCACGTAATCGACACCAAGATTGCAGTACGCCTGCCAATCTTTCGGGTCCAGGTGAATTGCCAGGTTGTAAGCCTTGATTGCCGCCTTCAACTGACCGAGTTCGCCATACGCGACTCCCAGATTGGGGAAAGTCTCTGAAAAATTGGGGTTCAACCGAGCGGCCTCAAGATACTCCTTTACGGCCTCAGCGAACCTGTGTTCCGATGCTAGCGCGATTCCCGCTTCATGGTGTTCGGCGGCAGAGCGACTCGGCAAGGTACCTTTGCTCACGACGCTGGTGATTCTATCGTGTTTGCCGCAACGGTTGAAAAGAGGCGATTATGCTCAGATACCTAAAGAGAAGAGCAGAGAACTAGACGTATCTGCATGGACGGCACGAAGAGTGTCCAGGCCAGTGTTGGGGGTGCCTGAGAGCTGAGCTATTGGCCAGCAAGGATGAGGAAGCTGAAAGTGCCGCTAGGTCGCGGCCTGTGGCTACATTCCCGAAAGAAAAACCCGAACCGCAAGGGTCCGGGTTTCGGGAACTGCATAACCTGTCCAGCTACAAGAGAATTATCGGCAGCCACGGAGATGAAGTCAATATTATCGAAGGGGCGGTAGTGGGCTACTTCCCAAAAACGTTCCGCGATAGCCGGCGAGACGCCGGCGCTACGTGCCTGCGCCGAGTCTCGTGATTCTTAGCGTTTGAAGGCGAGCTCATGCATCACACGAAAATTGTTATAAATACGTGGCGTCCCTGCGAAATCCCGTTCAATGCGCCCTTTCCCCGTGTGATGCAAATCACAGCCATCCGTGATTGTCCGCGTTGACCGGCGCCCACTCGAAACCGTATCCTGTTGATATTGAAAATGAATTTCATTTTCAATTAGAAAGCGGGCCCTAATTCAATGCTTCAGGCATTCATTATCACTCTCCGCGAAGGAGTAGAAGCCGCTCTCATCGTCGGCATCACTTTGGCCTACCTCGCCAAGATCGGCCGCAATGATCTGCGCAAATCGGTGTACGCCGCGCTTGCCGCAGCCTTTGCCGGATCCATCGGCACTGCGGTCGTGCTCTCGCGCCTCAATTGGAACCAGGATATCTTCGAAGGTTGGGTCATGCTGGTCGCCGCAGTCTTCGTCGTCACCATGATCGTCTTCATGATGAAGACCGGCCGCAAGCTCAAAGGCGAGATCGAAGGCAAGGTTGGATTGTTCGCCCGTGGCGACGCATGGATCGGCCTCTTCCTTTTTGTTTTTCTCATGGTGCTGCGCGAAGGTGTCGAAACCGTCCTCATCCTCTCTGCCGTAACCCTGAACTCGAGCGAACTGATGAGCTTCATCGGCACCGTCTTGGGAATTGTCGTCGCCATCCTGTTCGGCGTGATGTTCGTTAAGGGCAGCGTCAGAATCAATCTGCAAAAATTCTTTAAGGTCACTACCGCGATTCTTTTTCTGGTGACTGCGCAACTTGTGATCTCCGGCCTGCACGAACTCTCGGAGAACGGGGTGCTTCCTTCTTCTCGCCAGGAGATGGCCATCATCGGCCCGATTGTCCGCAACGAACTTTTCTTTTTCATTACTATCGTTGCGTTGGCCGCGCTCATGGTGCTGTTTGAAATGAAGAGCCGCCAACCTGTCGAGTTGCCGGCCGCGGGCGCTGCCCGCCGCAAAGCGCTCTGGACCACCCGCCGCGAGCGCCTCTGGATGGCCTCGGTTTACGTCTTCTCGTTCGCCTTCATCGTGATGATCACTGCCAGCTTTATCTACGAGAAGAGCGCCAGCGCGCTTTCGCCCGCCACGGAAGTCACCTTCGTCGACGGCAAAGTTTCCATCCCGCTGAAGCAGGTTTACGACGGCGAACTGCATCGCTTCGAAACCAAAGAGGGCGGCGTTGAAGTCCGCTTCTGGCTCTATCAGAAGCCTGATGGAAAGATTGCCACTCTCTTTGACGCCTGCGAAATCTGCGGCCCCGTCGGCTTCTACAAAGGAGCACAGGGCGTGGTCTGCAAGAACTGCGCCGCCCCCATTAACTCGCAGTCAGTCGGCATGCCCGGCGGCTGCAATCCGATCCCGCTGAAGGCGCAGGTCACCGACGATGCGGTCATCGTCTCCGAGGCCGACGTTGCGGCGGGCAGACATTACTTCGAGCAGAAATAATGTTTCCTCGCATCGTCTACGAATCGTTCCGCCGCCAAGCGCGCCGCAAGCTCTTGGCGGGGATCGCGATCACGCTGGGCGTAGCGGTTGCCACCGCCATGATCGCCGTAGCCACCGACATCGGCGACAAAATTAATCGAGAATTGCGCAGCTATGGCGCGAACCTGGTCGTCACTCCGCAGGAAGATACGCTCGATGTGGAAGTCGGTGGCGTCAACCTGAAACCTCCGAGCGACGGCGCGTTCCTCAACGAAGCCGACCTCCCGAAAATTCGCGGCACCTTCTGGCATCACAACATCGTCGGCTTCTCGCCCATGCTGCCCGTCACCGTGAAAATCGGCGGCAGTGCAAAGGATGTCACCCTGGTTGGCACGTACTTCAATAAACAGCTGAGCTTCGGCAAGGAAGACTTCACTACCGGCGTGCGAATCACACATCCCTGGTGGAAAGTTTCGTGCGGGGATGGCAAGGTGTCTCCAAACTGCACCTGGCCCGACGACTCTCGGAATGTGCTGCTGGGTGAACGCCTAGCAGCGAAGCTTGGCAAGAAACCCGGCGACGCAATCGAAGTCTCCGGACGCCAACTCACCATCTCCGGTATCCTCTCGACCGGCGCCGCCGAAGACGACCAGATCGTCGCGCCGCTCGCGCTCGCGCAGCAGATTATCGGAAAACCCGGCGTCGTACGCCGCGTCTACGTCAGCGCTCTGACCAAGCCTCAGGATGCGCTCGCCGTCCGCGATCCGAAGACAATGACTCCCGAGGTTTACGACCGCTGGTACTGCTCTCCCTACGTGCAATCGATTGCCTATCAGTTGCAGGAAGTTATTCCGCACTCGCACGCGGAGCAGATCCGCCAGGTCGCGCAAAACGAAGGCACTGTGCTCTCGCGCATCAAAGGACTCATGCTGCTGATCACATTCGCCGCCCTCTTCGCATCCGCGCTTGCTGTTTCCGCCGCCATGGCCACGGCCATTTATGAGCGCCGCGTCGAAGTCGGTCTGATGAAAGCCCTCGGCGCAGGCAATCTCGTGGTCTCTGCGATCTTTTTTGCGGAGGCGCTGCTGCTCGCGCTGGTCGGCGGCGTTGCGGGATTCTCCGCCGGAGCGCTGCTCGCCCGCCAGATCGGCCGCTCCATTTTCGACTCACAGATTTCCATCGAGCCCGTGCTCTTCCCCATCATCATCGCCATCGCCGTCTTCGTGACCTTCGCCGGAAGCGCCGCTGCCATCCACCGTGCCGTGAAATTCGATCCCGTCTTCGCACTGCGAGGTGAAGGATGACGATGAGCGCCATTCCTGACACGCTCCACACTCCGAAGCAGGTTGCGGATCGCCGCGCTCAGGCGCCACACATTTCGATGTTCGCGCGCATGTTGCTGCGCGCCGCCGTTCTGCGTCGCCGACGTGCCGCTTCGGCGCTGCTTGCCATGATCGTTGCCGCCGCCGTCGCCACCGCGATGATGAACCTCTACGTCGATGTGCAAGCCAAGCTCCGCACCGAGTTCCGAAATTATGGCGCCAATGTAGTCATCGTCGCAAAGGACAGCCAGTCCTTGCCCGCCGACGCGCTGGCCAAAGTTGAATCCGTTCTCGGCGCAAAGACGTTGGCTGTTCCTTTCTCCTATGCTGTTGCCCGGACTAAGGACGGACAATCTGTAGTCGTCGCTGGCACCGACTTCACGCGCGCCCGCCGGTTGAACCATTGGTGGAAGGTGAGCCATTGGCCCGACGTGCCAAACGAAGCCCTCATCGGCATGCGCGCTGCTACGGTGGTCAGTCCCAATCGCCAGCCCTTCGAACTTACTTTCCAGGGCAAAGCGATCGAACTTGCTCCTGCCGGCATGCTCCAAACCGGCGCTGGCGAAGACAGCCGCATCTATCTCGATCAATCTGAGTTCCAGAACTGGACCGGTGTCGCGCCTTCCACCATCGAAGTCGCTGCCAATGGGACCGCCGCGGAGGTTGAAACATCGATTCGCCAGCTCGGGCAGCTTCTGCCCGCGGCCGACATTCGGCCCGTCCGCCAAATCATGGAAGGCGAGGCCAACGTGCTGAACAAAACGCGCGCCACGCTCTATGCCTCCGCCACATTGGTCGTGCTCACTTCCGCGCTCTGCGTTCTTGCCACACTCATCGGATGGGTCTTCGACCGCCGCCGCGACTTCGCTATCATGAAGGCCCTGGGCGCTTCCGAACGTCTGATCAACGGATTTTTCGCGGCCGAAGCTGCCGCCCTGGGCCTAGTCGGCGCGATTCTCGGCTTCTTCATCGGTATCGGCGTCGCAGCCTGGATCGGCCGTGTCAACTTCCACGCGCCCGTCGTGCCGCGCTTCAGCGTTTTTCCGTACGTGCTCGCCGGCAGTGTTGCCGTCGCCCTCATCTCGGCCATTCTGCCCATCGTGCTGCTACGGCGCGTTCAACCGGCTATTATTCTGAGGGGAGAGTAGAAGGGAATACGATTCGATGATTCAACTCAACAACGTCAGCAAGAGTTATCCCGCCAGAGCGGAAGAAAATAATGGCGGCCTGAGCCTCATTAAGGCGCTGGACGACATCTCTCTCTCCATTGCGCCCGGCGAGTGGGTCGCGATGATGGGCCCCTCTGGCTCCGGCAAGAGCACCATGGTCAATCTCATCGGATGCCTCGACCGCCCCACCAGCGGTGAGATCTGGCTTGACGGACAAAACGTGGCCAGCCTCAGCGCCTCGGAACTCAACCATGTCCGCTCCGAAACCATCGGCTTCGTCTTCCAGCAATTTCACATGATCCCGTATCTCACCGCTGTCGAGAACGTCATGCTCGCCCAGTACTTCCACAGCATGACCGACGAGCACGAAGCCCTTGAAGCCCTCGATCGCGTCGGACTTAAAGACCGCGCCGGACACCTGCCGTCGCAACTCTCCGGCGGCGAACAGCAGCGCGTTTGCATTGCTCGCGCCCTCATCAACGATCCCAAAATCGTGCTCGCCGACGAACCCACTGGCAACCTCGATGCCGTCAACGAAGAAATTGTTTTGCGCCTGCTGCGCGAGCTCCACCAGCAGGGACGGACCATTGTCATGGTGACTCACGATCCTGTAGTGGCGCGTCTGGCTGATCGCCGTATCGAATTGCATCATGGGAAGATTGCCGCCCAGGAAGTTTTTTCGATGGCCGACGATGAGCAGTTCGACGAAGTGCTGGAAGAACTATTTGCTTTGGAAGAGAACGGCGAAATCGCCGAGATTGGCCGGATGGAAGTCCACGGCGCTCTGCCCGTATCCATCGCGGTGGAAAAAATGGCGGCCATGGGACTGGTCGCCACCCACCCGCACCCGCCCGAAGCACACGATCACAAGCCCTTTGTCAATCCCTGCCACGACGCGCTGAAGCCGGCGGGCGTTTCGATCGGCGACGGCTCCTCGATCGTCGAACTCACCCCGCGAGGATACCAACGCGCCGCCGACATCATTCGACGCCACCGCCTGGCCGAGCGCCTCTTCACTGATTCGCTCGCCATGGACAGCGAAACAGAAATCGAGCAACAGGCCTGCAAGTTCGAGCACATACTCTCGCCCGAAGCCACCGACAAGATCTGCAGCTTCCTCAACCACCCGCGCACTTGCCCGCACGGCGCACCGATTCCGCCCGGCCTCTGCTGCGGGCGGCACGCCGAGCCCAGGCAAACCGCTGCCGCGTTATCCCGGCAACGTTAGTTGTTAGTTTTGATTAGATGTAAACTCGCGCTCGCTACTTCTTCCCGAAGAACTTCCCAAATCCCAGCCGCACCTGCACAGTATTCACCCCCGGATTCGGCACAGTCAGCCCGGCATTCGAAATGTGCATGTACCGGACATCCACCGACCACGCATGTTCCCCGAGAAAATACATTCCGAAGGCCGCGCCGGTCGTAAAATTTATGGTCGAAGTTCCCGTCGGCACTTCGTGGGTGGTAAACAGCGTTCCTCCATTCAATTCGAGGTATGGAGCCACGTGTCCGCGAGTGGCGAAAATCCATTTGAACCCCACCGGGTTCACTCCTGCCCCATAGGCGGTGTTGGCTCGCTGAAACACCACAAACGCCGGCACTGCGTCCACCGCAAGCTCGAATCGTCCGCTGAGAAACCCCGGTAGGTGCGGTTCCGTCAGGATCCACCCATAGCGGACTCCGGCGTTCCACACGTTTGTATCTTTCGTGCCGCCTGGAACCGAGTGCCCCCCGCCCGTCCAAACCTCGAGCTCATGACCGCCCTCCTCCGGGCGATCCTGGGCAATCGCTGGAGAACCTGCCAGAAACATCGGCAGCAATAAGGTCAAAGAGAGAAATCCAGCACTGCGAAAGGATCGTGTCATAGGCATGGTCAAAGCCGAAACAGAACGATACGCGAAAACGAACGATACGTGAACATGAACAATAGGTAAACCCAGCCAGAGACAAATCCAATCTCTACAATCCCAGCCCGCCATCCACCGCCAGCACCTGGCCGGTAATAAATTGTGGAGCCGCGGCAAAGAACATCACGGCCGCGGCAATGTCCGCCGCGGTCCCGTTCCGCTGCATGGGCGTCTGCTCCGCCATTTTTTTCATGAATGAGGCCGCCGATTTCTCTCGCAAATCAATCATTCCGGGAGCCACAGCGTTCACCGCAACCTCTGGCGCCAGCGCCTTCGCCATCACTTTGGTTAGCATGTGTACCGCCGCCTTCGAGGAGCAATAGTGCGCATGCGTCGCCCACGGTCGCAGCCCGCCCAGCGAACCCATGTTAACGATGCGCCCTCGGCGCCTTCTCAAGTACGGTAGCGCCTCCCGCGATACCAGAAACGGTCCGCGCGTGTTTGACGCAAAAATCGCATCCCACTGTGCTACGGTAAGCTCGTCGAACTCAGCGGTCTCGTAATTGGCGGCGTTGTTCACCAGCACGTCGATTCCGCCCAGTTCCCTCGCCACTTCCTTCACCATCTCCCGGACGCTCTTCTCATCGGTAACATCGCAGCGCACTGCCAGCGCATCCACGCCGTACTGCGCCAGTTCTCCTACTACCGCCCGTGCCTCGCGCGCTGACTCGCGATAGGTAATGGCCACGTCCGCGCCGTTTTGGGCTGCGGCCAAAGCAATGGCGCGTCCAAGTCGCTTCGCTGCTCCCGTGACCAGGATCGTCTTTCCCGAAAGTACCTGTCCGTTCGTCGTCCTCCCGAGCGTCGTCATCAGGAAATTTTACGCCCGTCTTCTACCTACCTCCGCGTATTGGCGAGCCTGCACTCAAACTGGTAAACTCCCTCGCATGACGCAACCTCGGGAAGTCGTCGTTTACTCCCGCAAGGGATGTCATCTCTGCGAAATCGTCAAAGAGAGCCTCGTCAAGCTGAACAAGCGCGGCGGCTTCACCTGGCGTGAAATTGACGTAGATTCTGACGCCGAAATCCGTCGCCTCTATACCGACGAAGTCCCCGTGGTCTTCATCAATGGCCGCAAAGCATTTAAATACCGCATGGATGAACAAGAATTCCTGCGCAAATTGAGCGCTTGAGTGCGAACTGACTTTTAACTTCTTCACTCTCCCATTTACAATCAGCCCCGATGCTTCGCACCCAACTCTACGCCGATCCCACCGGGCGCTTTGTCCACGATGTTGTCCTTGAGAGCTGTCGACGGAACAACAACAAGACAGCCCTGATTGACACTTCGTGCAGTCGCCGCTTCACTTTCGCCGAATATGGCAGCGTCGTTGAATCCCTCGCCCGTGGCCTCATCTCCGCCGGACTCGCTCCCGGAGAAGTGGTGGCGATCTTCCTCCCTAACTCCTGGGAATTTGCCGTCACGTATCACGCGGCCACGCTCGCCAGTGGCATCCCCACGCTGCTCAATCCCTCCTATCGCGAGCGCGAGATCCGCTTTCAACTGGAAAATTCCGGCGCCACTTTCCTCATCACCGACGCTCCGCTTCTGGAAAACGTGAACCTCACGGGACTTCCTGCGCTGCGTCGCGTCTTCACTACACGCCATGGGCGCACTGGTTGCGAAGACTTCGCGAGCCTGCTGCGGCCCACGTCCGCCAAATTCCCGGAAGCTGCTCGAAGCCCGCAAGAAACGATCGCCGCCCTTCCCTACTCCAGCGGCACTACTGGACTGCCCAAGGGCGTCATGCTCTCGCACTACAACCTGGTCGCCAACGTTTACCAGCTGCTGGGCAAGCACGGCACGCCGCTCACTGCGGATGACACGATGCTCTGCTTCCTGCCCCTCTACCACATCTATGGTTTGACGGTGGCGCTCACGACATCCGTCACCTTGGGCTCCACGCTGGTTCTGGTGCCGCGCTTCGACGTACAAAAACTGTGCGCCCTTCTGATTCAGGAAGGCGTCACCATGATTCCGATGGTCCCGCCGGCCATCAATGCGCTATGCCAGGCAGCTGAAGCCGGTATCTTTCCAAAGAACCACAAAGTCCGCTGGATCAAATCCGGCGCCGCAGCGCTCGCTCCCGAACTCGCCCGCCGCTTCACCGACCTCACCGGCATTGCCGTCGTCCAGGGATACGGCATGACGGAAGCCTCGCCCGTCACCCACGCCGGCTACATCGCGCCACCTGAAATGTATCGTCCCGCCTCCATTGGTCAGCCGCTGGTGCTCACCGATTGCCGCGTCCTGGATGTGACCGAAAAAGACCTGAACGGGAACGAAGTCGCCCCCGGCGAACCAGGCGAACTCGTGATGCGCGGCCCGCAATTCATGCTCGGATATTGGAAGGAGCCGCAAGCCACCGCCGCCGTACTACGCGATGGCTGGTATTTCTCCGGCGACATCGTCCGCTGCGACGCCGACGGTTTTTATTATGTCGTTGACCGCAGCAAAGAGATGATCAAGTACAAGGGATTCCCCGTCGCTCCCGCCGAAGTCGAATCCGTCTTGCTCGAACATCCCGCCGTGCGCGACTGCGGCGTAGTCGCCAAACCCGACCTCGCTTGTGGAGAAATACCTTGCGCCTTTGTCGTCCTGCGCGAAGGTTTTACGGCCTCTGAGATGCTCGCCAAACAACTCTGCGGCTTCGTCGCCGACCGCCTGGCTCACCACAAGCAGCCCCGCGAGGTTCACTTCGTGGAAGTCGTGCCGCGGACGCCGTCGGGCAAAATACTGCGCCGCGAGCTGCGCAAAATCGTCGCGTGATCCGTGTTCCGCCGGGCTCGGCGCCCGCCTCTCCACCAGCAAATTTTGCGCGGTGTAAAATCTTGTTGTCCCCATGACCATCACCAGCTTCGTCGCCAAGTCCGCCTTTCGCAACAAGCGGCGTAGTCTGCTAACGGTCGCCAGCATTGCGTTCTCTCTGCTCCTGCTCTGCATCATGCTGTGCGTGTGGCGGAGCTTTTACATCGACCCGGGAGCCCCGGACTCCGCGCTTCGCATCATGACCCGTCACAAGGTCTCGCTCGCAAACTTTCTTCCCATCTATTATCGCGAGAAGATCCGCGCCATTCCCGGCGTTGTGCATGTCGTTCCTATGACCTGGTTCGGCGGTGAGTATAAAGACGACAAGCCGGAAAACTACTTCGCCCAGTTTGCTACCGATCCCGACGAATACTTCGACGTCGCTGCCGACAAGGTCATGCCCGCCGACCAACTCGCTGCCTGGAAGCGCGACCGCGCCGGCTGTGTCGTCGACGCTGACCTGGCGAAGAAACACCACTGGAAGATCGGCGACCACATCATCCTCCAAGGCAGCATCTTTCCCGCCAATCTCGACCTGACGTTGCGTGGCATCTACACCATCGATCCGCCACAGAGTAACCTCTACTTCCACGCCAAGTATCTGGAAGAATCCGTCGACTGGTTCAAAGACACCGCCGGCTTTTACTTCACTCGCGTCGACGCACCTGAAGACATGCCGAGAGCGGCACGCGCCATTGACGACATGTTCCACGGCAGTCCGGTTCCCACAAAGAGCGAGAGCGAACAGGCTTTCAAAGCCGATTTCATCTCCATGCTGGGCAGCGTCAAAGCATTCATCCTCAGCATCTGCGGGGCCGTCGTCTTTACGACGCTGCTGGTGTGCGCCAACACCATGGCCATGTCCATCCGCGAACGCACCCGCGAAGTCGCCGTCCTCCGCACCCTCGGCTTCACCCGCGGAAGCATTCTAAAGTTGCTCTTGACCGAATCGATCGCCATTTCTGCCATCGGAGGGTTGGTCGGCGTCACGCTCGCAACCGTAGCCGTTGTCTTCATGGCGCGCCCCGGCATCGGATTGCCGGTTTCGATGCATATGACCGTCGCCACCGCGCTGGTCGCCATGTTTGTAGCATTTCTTGTGGGGATGGTCAGCGGATTCATCCCCTCCTACCGCGCCTCGAACCTCGGCATCGTCGACGCCCTGCGTTACATCGGCTGACGTAATCTGGAACTTCCACAAGGTGCTAAACTCGCTTCGCATGCGGTCGGACATCCTGCCCCTTTGCGATCAGCACTACCGCACCATGGAGCCCGCGCTAGCTCCCTACAGCGCCGACTATTCCATCGAATTCTTTCGCTGCACCGACAAGTTCTGCCACCGCTGCTTCGGCGAGCGCGTCGGCTACGCCACGCCCAAGCGTGGGGACGCACCAATCCTCACTCCCAACCAGCCCATCTGCGAGCGTCACAGGCGCCCCATGTTCATCATCAGCCTCGACCGCCAGCGCAATCACGTAACCTACGCCTGCCCCGAATCCGACTGCGGCGAGCGGGTAGTCCGGACCTGAGTCTTTCGTGTGGTGGGAGACTATAGGGCAAGAAGTCAAAATCCTGCCGAGCATTGCTCGGCTTGGACGGGCGAGGGCGCCCGTCCCCACACGATCACTTCTGCAATCCCTATTCCCCCACCAGCCACGTGTACTGCGCTGCCGACAGGGGCACTACACTCAAGCGTCCCTGCCGCACCAGCGGCGACTGGACAAAAGTCGCCCGCGCCTTAATTTCAGCTAGCGGCTTCGGTTTTGCGATCGCTTTCCCAACCTTGATCTTTACCTGCGGATTCCTGTGGTCGTTCGCATCCACCGCGACCACCGACGCCGTCCCTACCGCGCTCTTCTCGTCTCCGGTGTGGTAGATCACCAGCCGCTCGCCGGGCTTCATCTCGCGCAGATGCTTCACGGCTGCTGGATTCGTTACTCCATCCCAGATCGTCGTCTTCTCGCGCTCAAGATCCGCGAAGGAATAGACGCTCGGTTCAGTTTTCAGAAGATAGTCCATGGGCAGGTATTGTAAACACAAAAGCAAGTACCCGCTGTCGCCCGATTGGCGGCTTGGACCATTTGCGCTCCCAGAGCGAAATCGGCGATGTTGACGTCACCTCTTTTCTTCCCCATCTTTTAAAATATCTGTCTCGCTGATTCGTCTACAAAGTTAGATGGACGAGGCGCTGAGAAAACAGTGGATGATGGTGCAAGACCAGCGGATCTCCGAGACAATTGATCGAGAGAAGCCGCGGCTCCGCAACTTCATCCGCGGACGGGTCGCCGACCCGAGCGACGCAGAAGACATCCTGCAGGAGGTTTTCTACGAACTCGTGGAAGCATACCGTCTGACGCAGCCCATCGAACAGGTCGGCGCGTGGCTGTTCCGCGTGGCGCGCAACCGGATCACAGACCTGTTCCGCAAGAAGAAGCCCGAAGAGTCAACGAACGATCCGATCGTCGCGGAGGATGGCGTGTCTCTTACTTTGGAAGACTTGCTGCCCTCGCCGGATGCCGGACCGGAAGCCGTCTACGCCCGAACAGTGCTGCTGGAGGAGCTTGAGGATGCGTTGGACGAGCTCCCTGAAGAGCAGCGCGCTGTATTTCTCGCCCACGAAATCGAGGGCCGCAGCTTCAAGGACCTCGCGGCTGAAACCGGGCTGAGCGTGAATACGTTGCTCTCACGCAAGCATTATGCCGTGATTCATTTGCGCGAGCGGCTTCGCGATGTTTACGACGAATTTTTGAAAGCAGGAGGACAAGAGAAATGAAAGGGAATCGGATTTTGAAAGGACTGATGTTCGCGTTGTTTGCCACGGCGGCACTCGCACTGTTTGGTTTTGTGGTGATGAGCCTGTGGAATTGGCTGATGCCGGCACTCTTCGGCTTGCGTGTGATCACCTTCTGGCAGGCGATCGGGCTTTTGATTCTTAGCAAGATTTTCTTCGGCGGATTTCGCGGGCGGATGGGCTCGCGCAGGCACTGGGAGCGCCGCATGTTCGAGCGCTGGGAGCGCATGACCCCCGAGGAACGCGAGAAGTTCCGTCAAGGCATGCGTAGCCGTTGCGGTTCATTTGGGGCGGCTGCCGCGGAACCGAAAGCTTGAGCTTGCTGGAGAAATCGGCCCGCTGAGGCGAGCGTTTGTTATTTTTGTGTTGACTTTCGTATTCTGTTCGCCTACAGTAGGTGATTGCCAGCGCGGAGTTTCCGGGGACGCTGGGAAATTTCGGGATAATCGAATCATGCTGACCGTAACTGTCAAGGATTCGGATGACGGAGTGGTTTTGTACTGTCAAGGCAGAATTGTTCGAGGCGATGAAACGCTCATTCTGTGTGCGGCTGTTCGGCAAAGGGGCGTAATGTGACCCTTGATCTGACAGGGGTTGATGCCATCGATGCTGCCGGAATCGGTTCTTTGGTTTCGTTGCAAGCTTCCGGTATTTATCTCCAGTTGCTTAATCCAAGTGCTCAGGTGCGCGAAGCATTGAGAGTCACCGAACTTGACTCCATCTTTGAGATCTCCGACTCTCGGGCCACTGAGGAGATAAGGGAAGGGATTGCAGCAGAGGTGTGATTTAAGTGCTTTGACGGCCGGGCGCAACCCTGGAGTCGTTGAAGGATGGGCAAAACACTGCTATCGCCCGAGCTATTACCGCCGACACTTCCCTTTCGCGCTGGTTTCGCCAACAATAGAAGCTTCTCGTGACTGAAACCCCCATGAACCCGGGCGGGCTCACCATGGCGAAAGCCATCGAGCGCTATTTTAATGTGGCGCTTTATCTGCTCGTGGTCTGTGGCTTCGGCGCTCTGGGTTCGACGGGAGGGCTGGATCTGCCGGCACTGGTTCTGGTGGGACTTGCGCTGGCCATCCGCGGATACCAACTTCTGACGGGGCGCGAGTTTGCCATCTCGGAACGCTGGACCACGCTCCTCACGCTGATTTACATTGTCTTCGGAATAGCCGACTACCTTTTTCTGTCGCGCAGCTTTCTGGCAACCACCGTTCACCTGGCACTCTTCTTGATCGTCGTCAGGCTATTCTCGCTGCAGCGGACGCGCGACCATTACATGCTGGCGGTGCTTTCGTTTGGGATGGTGCTGGCGGCCGCCGTGCTTACGGTCGGCGGTGTGTTCCTGCTTTCCTTTGCGGCCTTCCTGTTGATTGCAGTCATCACGTTTGTTCTGATGGAAATGCGGCACTCGGTCGCCGCCGAGCAAAATGCGCAAGATCCACGCGTCGCCGCTCCCGCGCGGCGCATGGCTCACGGACTGCTGGCGATCGCTCCGGCGCTCATGCTGATGATTCTGGCTGGAAGTTTCCTGATCTTCTTCCTTCTTCCCCGCGTTTCGTCACGGTACATGAGCGCCTACAGTCCGACGAGCGATGTCTCCACCGGCTTCACGGATCATGTGGAACTGGGCCGTATCGGCCAGATTCAGCGGTCCAGTGCGGTCGTCATGCACATCGAGATTCAGAACGATCTGCAAGGCGCTTACGAGTTGAGATGGCGCGGGGTTGCGCTGAGCGATTTTGACGGCAGAATCTGGACGAATTCCTATCATCAAACCCAGCTGCGACCGGTGGGAGATGGAATCTACCGACTGGCGCCGCTGGTGGATCCGCGAGGCGTCGTGGCTGTCGCAGGCCGATCCATTCATTATCGCGTCCTGATGGAGCCAGTTGGGACCACCGTCTTTTTTCTGGCGGAAAGGCCGCAGAGTCTCAGGGGAAATTTCCGCCAGGTAACTACGGATTCGGGAGGAGCTGTCTACAATCTCGACATCGATCATCCTATTAACCGCTACGAAGCCGACTCGCAATTGCCGGTAATCGACAGCGAGGAGCTTCGTCTGGCGGCGAATACGGCGCCCGCAGCCCTGGACAAATACCTGGAACTGCCGCCGCTCGATATTCGGATTTCGAAGTTGGCAGAGGAAATCACGGCGCAGGCTCCCAGCAACTATGACAAGGCAGTCGCGCTGGAACAGTATTTATCATCCCACTTTGGATACACCCTCCAACTACCCCGCACTCTGCCGCAGGATCCACTGGCAAATTTTCTGTTCGAGAGGAAGATAGGTCACTGCGAATACTTCGCCAGTTCAATGGCGGTAATGCTGCGTTCTTTGCGCATCCCGTCGCGAATGGTGATGGGGTTCCACGGGGGTGAGTTCAATGACCTCACCGGCCAGTACGTGGTACGAGCCAGCGACGCCCATTCCTGGGTTGAGGCTTACTTCCCAGGATCCGGTTGGGTCAGCTTTGATCCGACTCCGGCGGGAGGTCTGCCGACGCGAGGCGGTTGGTCGCGAATGCGGCTCTATGCGGATGCAGCCGCATCGTTCTGGCGGGAATGGATCATCAACTACGATGTCAGCCACCAGCGCACCTTAGGGAAGGATGCAGCTACCAACGCCCGGCGTTTCTTTGACGAAGCTCTTCTGTGGATTCAACACCAGCATCGGGGCATGCTGCAATGGACACGGCGAGCACACCAGCACTTCACCAAATTTCCGGCGCGGTGGTTGGGCGGGGTGATTGGGTTCGTGGCAGTCGTGATCGTGCTCCTGAATCTCCGGCGCATGATCGCCGGGCTGCGCAACCGTGGCGTGCGGGCGCATCCGGAGCGTGCTCCGCGCGAAGCGGCCGCACTTTGGTATGACCGGATGGTGAGCCGCATGGCAAAGCTGGGCTGGCACAAGTCGCCGGCGCAAACCCCGCTGGATTTCGTCGCGGCCATTCAGGAAGCGGCGCTTCAGAAGAAGGTCGCACGGTTCACGCGCGCCTACGAATCCGCGCGTTTCGGCAAGTCGGTGGACGACGCTCAGCGCCTGCCGGAGCTTTTCCACGACATCACTGCCGCGGCTGCGTCGGATTCCGAAGAAACGCCTGAGCGCGCAGTCGCAGGCTAGAAGCCAATACAGAGTTGCTGCCAACACAGGCAGCTGCCGACCTGCGCTCGGCTTGGACGGGCGGGGCGCCCGTCCCCACACGCCCGTCCCCAGACGTGCCTAGAAACGGTGGGCGACGCCAGCACCTACGTAGTAGTTGTGCTGACGGCTGTTGCCGGTGGTGACATTCAGGGCGGGGTTTCCGGAGTAGAAATCGCGCGCTTCGGCCCGAAATTCCCAGCGATGCCAGAACCACACATCCAATCCCGCTCCGAACTGGACTACGCCGGTATTGGTGCCGGTCGGCCCAGGGTTCGCTCCATAAAAATTGAGCACCGGGGCTTCGCGGTAACGGCCATAGCTGCCGCCGACACTAACCCACGGAGTTACCGAGTCGGAGGAAAAGAAGTTCAAACGCAGCGATGGAGTAACGAACAGCGCGCCGATGTCTTTCGGAATCAGATCCGAAGGGAGTTGAGGTTCATACGAAAATACATCGCTACGGGTAATTCCACGTACAGTCCGAAAATCGTATGGCTCTTTAGCAAACGACGGTATTTGAAAGCGACGCTTGGCGGGTTCCCGAAATGAAGGGGAATATCCAAATTCTGGATCGTCTGGGTGCTGACGAAGGTTCGCCCCGCGATGACGGAAAGCTGGTTGACTGGCGTCGAATTGCTGGCGTCCTGCGCCAAAGCACTGGAGACGAGAACTAAAACGGGCACAATCAGAACTGCGAGGCGTTTAGCCGACATCTCTCCTCCGGGGTATTGAGGGATGTGTTTTTTTGTTCCATAAGATTAGCACGGGTGGCCCGGATTGGCAGAATACATATAAAGATACCCTCCTTCGCGCGCGGGATTCCGGCGTCCGGGGAGGGCAGATATCGCAATGCCGGATGCTAGAATCTTGTAGATCTGTTCCGGCTGATCATTATCAGCATTGTCCCAATGCCCATAAAGAAAAGCATAGCCGCGACTGCGGAGCCGACTGCCCCGGCCAAGGTGGGGTTTGTGAGCCTTGGCTGCCCCAAGAACCTCGTCGATAGCGAGGTAATGATGGGCATGCTGGCCCAGGCTGGCGCCGAGCTTACTCCCAACGCGGAAGATGCGGACGTCATCGTGGTCAATACCTGCTCGTTTATTGGCAGCGCACAACAGGAATCCATCGATACCATCCTCGAAATGGCCCTCCACAAAACGAAGACGGGCGGCAAGGCGAAAAGATTGGTGGTGGCCGGCTGCCTGGTCGAGCGTTTTCACGATGAGATCCGAAAGAACATTCCTGAAGTGGACGCGGTGGTCGGCACCGGTGAATTGGAGAAAATTCTTGCCGCGGCCGGAGTGGCGGAGACACGCCGCACGCTGTCGCCGTTCAACATTCTAGGTTCAGCCTCGCTAAGTTCAAGCACGCTGACCTCGCGGCCCGAGGGCGACCATCGCCGCGGACAGGGGCGCTTCGCGCGCGATTCCTGGGACGGCGCGGTCGCCGATCTGCCCAACTATCTTTACGACGACCACACGCCTCGCGTGTTGACGACTCCGCGATCTTCGGCCTATATCAAGATCGCAGAAGGCTGCGATCATCCCTGCAGCTTCTGCATTATTCCCCAGCTCCGGGGACAGTTTCGCTCGCGGCGTTTCGAATCCGTGATCGCCGAGGCCGAGAGGCTGGCGCGATCCGGCGTGCGCGAAATCACGCTCATCGGACAGGACACCACCTGCTACGGCGAGGATCTTGGACTGAAAGACGGTCTGGCTCTACTGCTGGAAAAGCTCGCGGACATCGAAGGCCTGCAGTGGATTCGCTTCCTCTACGCTTATCCCAACAAAATCACGGGGCGGCTGCTGGCGACGATCGCCGCCCACGATAATATTTGTTCGTATATTGACGTACCGCTGCAGCACGCTTCGGCGACGGTTCTGAAGCGTATGAAACGTGGGGGCGGCGCCGACCTTTTCCTGCGCTCGATTGAGAAAATGCGCCGTGTCATTCCCGGCGTTACTTTGCGAACTTCGTTCATTGTGGGCTTCCCCGGCGAAACAGAAAAGGAGTTCGAGGAACTTTGCGGCTTTGTGAAGGAGGCAGACTTCGACTGGATGGGCGCTTTCGGCTACTCCGACCAGGAAGGCGCGGGCGCTTTCGATCATGACCAGAAGCTTTCTCCGCGCGAGATCGAGAGCCGCCGCAAGTCGCTGATGTCAATCCAGAAAAAAATCAGCCGGACAAAGAAGAAATCGCTGATCGGACGCGAATTCGGCCTGCTGCTGGAAGGCACTTCGACGGAGTCTGACCTGCTGCTTGAGGGCCGTACGGCGATGCACGCACCGGAGATTGACGGCAAAGTTTTCGTGAATGATTATGCCGAGGGAAACGAGCCGAAAGGGGGAGAATTTTACCGCTGCCGCATCACGGCGGCGCACGACTACGATTTGGTGGCTGAAATCATTTGAGGTCAGAGGTCAGGGTGAGATTGCAGAGATCAAAATCACCCAGGGCAGAAATGTTCTCACCTCAAAAATCTGAACTCTGCAATCCTACTATGCCGCGCAAGCGCCCCATCAAACTCCGCTGCCCGATCTGCAAGAAGCCGGTAAAGTCTGCGGATGCGGACTTCCCTTTTTGCAGCGACCGCTGCCGCTTGATCGATCTCGGCAAGTGGGCGAGCGGCGGGTACGTAATTTCGTCGCCACTTACCGATGCCGACGAGGCGGTCCGGCAAGACAGCCTCGAAGATGAGGACGGAGACTGATGAACTCTCCGGCCGAAGCCGGCGGGCGCGGTGCTCCGCTGCGGACCGCTCCGCTATGGGCCACGCTGGTCGCGACATTCTTCGGCGTGGGACGCCTCAAACCCGGTCCCGGCACATGGGGATCGTTGGCTACGGTTCTTTTGTGGGCGCTGGCAAGTTCGCGGATCCCGGCCGCAGACCGCGCCTGCGCGACGATCATCGCAGCCGGGGCAGTGACCCTCATCGGAATCCCTGCGGCGACCCGGGTCGCACGCGCCTCCGGCTTGAAGGATCCACAGTTTGTCGTCATTGATGAAGTGGCGGGACAACTGGTTGCACTCATTGCCGTCCCGCTGGCTTGGAAAACCTTTCTCGCGGGCTTTATACTCTTCCGTGTCTTCGATATTTGGAAGCCGTTTCCCATTCGGCCACTGGAGCGGCTGCCCGAGGGCACAGGCATCGTGGTGGACGACCTGGGAGCGGGGCTTTACGCGCTCGCCATCATGCATCTCTTGTTACACTTTGGACCTCTAACAAAGTAGTCGTTAATCAAGTAACCGGGCTCCCCCGGAACAAACTCATGAGCATCTCCGACCGCCTGCTGGGAAAGAAGAACACCAACGGCAAGCCGCACATCGAAGCGGTCGCGCCCAGTTTCGCTTTGCCCGGAGGCGAGGTTCGTATCATTGGGAAAAGCCTGCGTCCGCCCGAGTTGCGTCGGCCGAGCGTGCGTTTCGGCGAGATCGAAGGTTCGGTGCTAATCAGTTCCGACGATTTTGTGGTGGCGCGCGTGCCTGAGGGAGCGGCATCGGGGTCGGTGGTAGTGGGTACCAATGGACACGTGAGCAATGCGCATCCCATCAAGGTCGCCGTCCTGGTTGCCGAGAACATGCATCCGGTTACCAATCCCGCGCTCGACCGCGACGGCAATATTTATGTGACTTTCTCCGGATCGCGCGGACAAAAAGTTCCGGTGTCGATTTTCAAGATCGATACGAACTACGTCGTGAAGCCCTTTCTCAGCGACATGATGAATGCCACCGCGATTGCCTTCGACCGCGAAGGCGAGATGTACGTTTCCTCTCGTAACGACGAGGCCGTTTACAAGGTGGCGCCGAACGGCACTATGTCCACCTATGCAGAGGGCATGGGGGTCGCGACCGGAATTGCCTTCGATCCCGAGGAAAATCTTTATGTAGGCGACCGCAGCGGAACCATTTTCAAGATCGCTCGCGACCGGCAGATTTTTGTGTTCGCGACGCTGGAGCCGAGCGTCTCCGCCTATCACATTGCCTTCGGTCCCAATGGCGATATGTTCGTCACCGGACCCAGCACATCCAGCTTCGATTGCGTGTATAAAGTCGACCCGCATGGAACTGTGTCCGTGTTCTACCGCGGACTGGGACGTCCGCAGGGACTGGCTCTTGATGTCGATGGTAATGTCTATGTCGCCGCCTCGCTCGCGGGAAGGCGCGGTATCGTAAAGATCACTCCGCCGGGCAAGGCCAACCTCGAAGTCTCCGGCCAAGGCTTGGTCGGACTGGCCTTTGCTCCGGGAAAGTCGGCCATCCTTGCCACCAACAGCGGAGTCCACCACATTGCCTGGAATATTCAGGGACGGCCGCTGCTGCCAGAGTAACCTCGCGGAGTAGACTTTTACTTTTGATACACGGTGGGCTGCGGGCCCTTCTCGAGTGTCTCGCGGTCCCAGATCATGCCCTCGCGGGTGAAACTGGCGAGCTCGAAATCCTGCGTGAGTTCGAGTGCATCGGTAGGGCAAGCATCTTCGCACAGGCCACAGAACATGCAGCGGCTCAGGTCGTAGGTAAAGTTGACCAGCTCTTTGCGGCGGGTCTTTTCATTACGCTCGCTGGTGACTACGATCAGGTTCTCCGGACAAGCCAGAGCGCACAGGTCACAGGAAATGCAGAGGGACTCGTCAGTGTCGGGATTGACGTTCAGCCGCGGCGCGCCTCGGTAACGCTCGGCTACTTGTGGCCGCTCCAGCGGATACTGCTCGGTATAGATTTCCTTCGGATCCTGATAACGGAAGGTCACGCCGAGTCCCTCGATCAGATCCACCAGGAACACTTTTCGCAAAATGCCGGTGATTCCCATAACCTGCCTAGGATAACACTGACGGGATGCAGACAGGTCGCCAGTTCCGTTCTTTCGTGATCCATGTGTGCCCGAGGCCGTCTCGGAGGAAGCTCACGGCGATAAGGTTTTTGTCTTGCAGGTCTCTGCGGGGCTTTTCGCTGGTTTGACCCACCTGGCGGAAAATGGCTAAAATCGGAAGTTCATGTCGCCGTTTACAGCACGGCTCTTCCAGCTTCGTACACTCAATTAACTTGAAGTCTTCTTCTTTTTTCTTGACTTCCTCCAACGAGCGCGAATCGCTTTCTGGGCAATCTCTCGCCGCGGTTCCTGGGTCAGCTTCTACCCCAGGGCTCTCCCGCGGGGGGGCGAGGGCGCCTGCGCTCAACAAGGCTAGAAGATCAACTTCGCCACCAACTGGATCACTCTTGGCCCGCCGCCGCCCAAGCCCGGATTGGTCTGCGCCTGGTCAGGCGTCTGTGTAATCAGTCCCGGTGAGCCGGGGCTCGCGAACCAGTTGGGCAGCGCAAAGTTGGGGTGGTTCAGGATGTTGAAGAACTCCGCCCGCAGTTGCAGATTCACGTGCTCGGTGACCATGGTGTTCTTAGCCAGGGCAAAGTCCAGGTTCCAATATTCCGGTCCGTAAATGGAGTTGCGGCCGAGGTCGCCAAATGTGCCTAGCGGCGGATCGACAAATGCATTTCCATTTAAATACCCAATCGTATCCGGCCCGGACTCCCAGTGGGGATTGATAGGATTCATGCCGGGTACAATATTCGGCCGCTGGTGAAAATTTGACGGGCTAGGGAACTGGTCGAAGCTCAGGCCACTGGTGTCGTCGGCGTTCACGATGGGTACTGGACGCCCGCTTTGTGCGGTAAGGATTGTGTTCAATTGCCAGCCTTCAGCCAAGCGCTTGGGACCGAGCAAGCGGGGAACCTGGTAAGTGAAAGCGGCGGTGAAGCGGTGGCGGGTGTCGAAATTTGAGGGCCCATGCTCTGCGGCCAGATCGTAAGAATTCTGCGGCAAGGCAACGGTCGAGAAGTTGTAGTCGATGCCGTCGGACGCGTCGTCGAGCGATTTAGAAAAAGTGTAGCCGGCAAAGCCGGAGACGCCGTGCGAGCCTTGCACGCGCAGCGTCGTCTGCAGGGCATGATACGTGGAACCACTGAATGTGGCGAACTCGTCCATGAAGCCGTAATTCAAATCGGGACGCACGCCAGACACATTGGGTTGATTGGCATCGAGCAAACGCACAAGCTTCGTACCCTTGCTGCCCACATAGCCCACCTGCACAGCGACGTTTTTGATCATCTCTTGCTGCACGTTCAGATTCCAGCTCTGCATGTACGGAGTCACCAGGTTGCGTGGAGTAAAGAAGATGTCGGAACCGGCAATGGGATAGGGTCCGGGCGGAACCGTGAACACCGGCACTCCCGGCGCCGGGCTGCTGAAGGCCGCGGAATTGTAATTGTTTGCCAAAGAGATGACTGGCTTGGGTCCTAATGGCGGAGTAACCAAGCCAGCATCGTTGGTGAAGTTGGCAATCATCAGGTCTTGTGGAATGTAGTCGTAATAAATACCGTAGCCGCCGCGAACGACGGTTCTGGAGTGCGGATTCCAAGCAAACCCAAGGCGGGGGCCGAAATTGTTGAGGTCGCGGTCGTAGGGGCTGTTGACGCCACCAGATCCAACCATGTGAAGAAGGCCATCGGAACCCAGGTTCGCAAGAAGGCTGTTCTGTTCGCTGATGGGCCCAAAATACTCCCAGCGCAGACCGAGGTTCAGGGTCAAATGTGCGCTGGCACGAAAATCATCCTGGGCAAAAAAAGCAAGCCCGTTGTTGAAGGTTGTACGCTGCGTGTTGCCCGCATCGATCGAGGGAAACGTATTTCCCAGATAGTAGTTGGCCAGGACCAACGCTCCGGGATCGTTGCACGCAGCCGGCGGCGCTGATGTACCGCAGACGGTCAGCGGCGTCGGATCCGGGCTGAAAGAGAACAGTCCACGTTCCAGATTGTCGTTGAAACTGGAGATCTGGGCGCGCCGGTATTCTCCGCCGAATTTGAACGTGTGGCGTCCGCTTTCAAAGATGAAGTTGTCGAGTATCTGGAAGCTTTGGCTGGTGCGCCCGCGGGGAATGCTGTAGGCGGTTGCTCCGAGATTGTCGAAGATACCTCCGAAGTCGATTTCCGGGAGCCCGAGCTTGCCGGTGCCGAAGTCCAGCCCCAGAGTTGTAGGATCAAAGTTCGCGTCCAGGGAGCTGAAGGACGTCCGATACCGACTGTAGCCGAAGCGAACCTCGTTCATTTTGTGCGCGCTCAAGGAGGACAGGAAACTGACGGAAAGCACCTGTACGCGAGTCGGAGAAGTCTGGGCGAAAGCTGGCAGACGAGAGCCGCTCCCAAGGCCAAGCCCGCCGAGTGGAAACACTTGCTGGCTGCTGGCATAAGCGTAGCGGCCCGAAATCGATTCGCGATCGCTAATCTGGTGATCGATTTTTGCAATCAGGCTATCCACGTCGTTGGTGTCATGCACAACACCCGGGACAATTCCTGTGGTGCTCGTAGGGAAGAACTCGGTGAGGACACTGGTCAGTACAGGACTTGCGGTCATGCCGTTGCCCGCTACCAGGGTCTGCGCTTCGCTGATCTGGGCCTGGGTCGGAACCTGGAGCGAGAAATCCGAACCGACTCGTTCGCGTTGCCCCTCGTAAGCGCCGAAGAAGAAAGTTTTGTCCTTGATGATGGGTCCGCCGAAGGAAGCGCCAAACTGGTTGTTGCGAAAGGCGGTCTTGGGGTGGTGGATACCGGAAGAATCGATCACGCGATTGAAATAATTGCGCGCATCGAACAGATCGTTACGCCCGAACTCGAAGGCGCTCCCGTGGAACTGGTTCGTACCGGACTTGGTGATGATGTTGATGACCGCGCCGCTGTTGCGTCCATACTCAGCAGGAAACTGCGATTGCAGATTGAATTCCTGGATCGCGTCGATGGGCAGCAGGGATGCGGGCGCGCCGCCGATGCCAGTTTGGTTTAACGCAGAGTTGTTGAAGAACGGATCGTTATTGTCGGTACCATCCAAACTGTAGTTGTTGGATCGGTCCCGATTGCCGTCAATGCTGAACTGGCCAAAGCCGTCTTGCACAGCGGCCACGCCAGCGGGTTCGACCGTGGCTCCGGGCACGAGCGCGACAAGCTTGCCGAAGTCGCGTCCGTTGAGAGGCAAGTCAACCACCAGCCTGCGTTCGACCACCTCGCCGAGAACGTCGCGGGTCTGGTCAACGACTGGTGCTTCCGCGGTAACCGTTACCTGTGTGGTCTGCTGTTCGAGCGTGGTAAAGGCAAAATCGGCGGTGGTGACGAGGCCGACACTGACTACGACATTCTGTGAGACCGGCGACAAACCAGCGGAGGCAGCCGTCACGGTGTATTCTCCCGCGGGCAACTCGGCAAACCCGTAAGCACCGTCGATGACGGTCACCGTTTCTCGTTGAAGGCCTGTAGCGTGGTTCTTCGCGCTCACCTTCGCATCTCCAATCAGGCGTCCGCTCGGATCGACGACTGTGCCGCGTATGGATCCCCGGTAGCTCTGAGCAAGAAGGAAGGCAGGCAGGAACAGCAGGATGCCGACGAGAACCAGCTGTTGCGATTTTCTAATGTGATTGCGCTTGCTCATATTACCCGAATTGTTTTGGCCTCGAAAAACGGTCGCCGTTATACATCCATATCGCCTGCTCGCGACTCGACGTCTTACCCTCCCAGGTCATGAGTCTTTGGCCCTGGCCTTCTGCTTGGCGACCAGGCGCTGCATGAACTTGGGCCCTTCCTTCTTAGGCCAAGCCCCCTTCATGCAGAAGCCGCATCTCGACGACTTGGATTGCGGTTGGTCGTCGCTGTGCAACCGGGTTGCACAAACTTGGGGCTCGGTATCCTGTTCCACTCAACAGTGTCGACAACAAAGGCCGCATTGGTCGTCGCCACGCTCGGGCAAAGCTGAACAACAAATCGAGCTTGGCAGCCATTTACGCACACATTCACGCTAGGAGAACATAGGGCGAAAGTCAATAGTGCGTTGCGATTTTTTGCGATCGGGTACGAGAAATTGTTTGGCTACTGCTCCGTTTCAGGCTTTTGTTTTGAAAAGAAGCGCTGGAGGTACTTGGAACCCTCTTTCTGATACGCAGCTACACCTCCTCGAAGCAGCACCTCGCAGATCTGAGACATGCTACGTTCCTCTTTCTGCGCAATTCGCTCCAGTTGTGTTCTCAGTTCGGGATTCATGCGTATCCCGAGAAAAGCGCTCTTAGTCACTGTGCAAATATACCTCAAACGTGATTTCCGGTTGTTAAGCAATCGTTGACAATCTAGGTTCTTAATGTTAACGTATGCTTAACATTGCTTTACATGGAAGGAGTTCTTCATGGAGACGCATGCCACAGGAACAGAACAACACCGATTGATAAAGCCTCACCACAGGAGACGCCACAAGGAATTAACTGGGAAGAATCTGAAGTTGGCAAGACAGATGTGGGGAGACCTCAAACCCCAGTCTCTTCAAAGCCTCGAGAGCTACACCACGGAATTCGGCTTCTCAATCGTTGCTGGTGATCTTCTCTACTTAGATAGAGGTTGGTATGTAACCCATACTGGTTTGATTCGTCTGTCCCGCAGAAGGCGCTGTGTTGGCATTGAAGTGAGACCCGTCGCTGAGTTTTCGGATCATGCGGCCTCTCGCTGGGCATTTCAGGCTACCGTTTTTAGATCCATGAAGTGCAAAGGTTTCGTTGGCTACGGCGATGCCGATCCATCCAACGTCTCCGCCCTCGTCCGCGGGGCCGAAATGCGCGGGGCCGAAATGCGCGTGGCCGAAACGCGGGCTGTCAACCGCGCGCTCCGTAAGGCCTACGGGATCGGCATCTGCTCGGTCGAGGAAATCGGGACAGTTCCGAGTCCGACTGAGAAGCTTCCTCCCCAAAAGGCGAATGGAAACGGGAATGGTACTGGCCCGAGGGTTCGGGACCGTCTTTGCCAGATCATCCGCCAGCACAAGCTCGACCCCGAACTGGTAAAGGCCTACGCCGTCGACTTCTGCGGCACGAAAACTCTCCGAGAGGCCAGTCGCGAGCAGGTTGAGAACTTCGTCCAGCAACTGGCCGACTGGGCCGAGAAGGACCGAAATGCTCTACTCTGCCAGCTCAATAGCTACGCGCCCCCGAAGCCGGAGGTGGTCGCATGAAGCGACAAGTCCCAGGGCTCGCCGAAACTGCCCGCGGTTCGCGGTTCGAGATTCCCGACGGGACTCCCATTGCCGTTTCAGTGGTGGTTATCTAACCCAATGAAAACACGGTAACTGCTTCTGTTTTCATCGTCAAGCGCAGAATGTGAAGATGGTTATAAAGGTAACGTGACCGGGTAAATTGTAGGTGGGGGTTTCACTAAACTTTCACGCGAGTGGCCCGCGCACGCGTTGTTACTTATTCCCTTCACGTCCTGAATAGATTGACCTTTTTCAATTGCCTCACAAACCATGTGGGCATCGACCCGAGAGCGGCCAATTGATTCCAGAAACTCGTGTAAAGGACTCGGCGGTGGTGCACGGTCTTTGTCCTTGGTTGAAAAGGTCATGTCGGTAGGCTGCCCGTTCCGGATAGATGTCCAGTCCGAGGCGCGGGTCGTTGGTTTACAAACCCAGCGATCCCTGCCAATTTAGAACTCATTCGGCCTGGGAGCGTGCCTGTTGCACCATTTCCACCAAAACTTTCCGAGTCTCAGCCGAATTGCTTACTTCCCCCAAGAATGCGATGCGGGCACCACGCATGCCATCCGGGGTCTTCAAGCGGACATGAAAGCCGAGGCGATCGACTGCTGTCATCGCTGCTTCCTGCGACTCAATTCCTGCGAATTTCCGGGCAATTAAGACGAGCGCATCCTTGTGGTCGGCGTTCATGTGCTGAATGATTTCGGCCATTGAGTCTGCAAGAGGGTCGGGTTGGCTGTGGGCGTACTCGGAGGCCGATACCCAGCCCATCACTCCGAAGCCGCCCACATAATAAACGTCCACCACGTCCATGCGGTAAAAAGAAAAGTCTTCAAAATCCACCCAATACTTGCTGTTGGCGTAGCGTGCTAAGTAAAGCTTGCGAGCCTCGGCCACCTCCGACTGTGGTGCCGGCAGAACATTTCCTACCAGCGTGACTCTGGATGCTCCGAGCGGATCTCTATCCACATTGTTAGTGGGCGTTCTCTTGGTGTTTTTTGGGGCAATCGGACTCGGAGCAGGAATCCGACTGCTTCCGCGTCCTGTAATAGCCGGCTTCTCGACGGGTATTGCAGTCCTTGTTGTTAGCCAGCGAGTCCCCGATCTTCTAGGAATCGGTTCGCAAATCGTCACCGGCCCAGTTCCCCGGGCAGCGCTAACGCTTGTACGATATCCAGTGCAGATCGAGTCGCACACAGTCATTTTGGCCTCTGCGACCCTGATCCTGATAATTGCCTGCAGAAGAGCATCCAGGTACGTTCCAGCCAGCCTTATCGCGATTACCACGGGAGCTCTGTTGGTGAGGTTCGGGCATTTCCCCGTTCGTACTGTCGAATCGCTCTTTGGATCAGACACAAGATCCTTCCACCTGTATCCGGCGGGAGCGCTCAGGCTTGATCTGCTCGGCAGCATTCTTGCACAGGGGTTCGCGATAGCAGTTCTGGTTGCCATTGAATCACTCGAAGCCATGCGCGTCGCAGCCGACCTCACCGGCGAACGCTTCAGCTCCAAGGGTGAACTCTTTGTACAAGGTGCCGCAAATGTAGCTTCTGCTTTCGCAGGGGGGCTACCTGCCTCTGGCGTCTCCTCCCACACGTTAGACAATGCCCGCTTCGGTGCGCAGACTCCCATTGCAGGCATCCTACAAGGAGGTTTTCTCGTCGTGTTCTTGCTCCTTATGACCCCTCTCTTTCGGTTCATTCCGCTGCCGGTGATTTCTGCGCTTGTCCTGTCAAGCGTCTTGAGCATGAGGCATTGGCCGGAAATACTCCGGTTGATAGAGGTTCCACGCATTGAAGCAGCCGCGTGGGTCGCAACTTCTCTTCTCACGATCGTCACCGACCTGCCCATAGCCATTGCCGTTGGTCTGCTCGCCGGGATGTTTCTTTACATCAGAAAAAAGCCAGCGATTCCAAGCAAGGCCGCTCCGGGCAGGTCGCCCTAAAGGTTTAGGGAGCTGAATCCGCTGAATCGGACATATTTGGCGGCGAAAAGAAGGCGCTGGTTCTATGCGGCGACTGTCTTCGCCTTTTGTTGAGTCACCTCCGACTCTGCTTGCAGCCAATCGTCTAGCTCGTGCCCCTCATCTCTCCCGCGTTGCTCGTACAGTTCGTAGGCGCGACGATGGATTTGCTCTTGAAGGTCAGGTGTGGATGTCGTCACTTGGGTTGGTGTTTGACGTGGAGTAGCTGTGGGGCGGGCGGGTTTCATTGTGCTGCACTCCTTAAATAATGATCGCTGTGCTTCTGTGGCGTTCTTGGCGCTTGTCTACGCGAGATGAACCTTTGCCAAGAGCCAGCCCTTTGGCACCGACTGAAGAACTAGTTCATCCTCTGGCACGACGAACTCAATGCCGCAGCGCGGGCACGTGAACTCCATGACTCGAAACGGTTACGTCCCCCCAACGCCGTCCCTCGGCCCGTAGGCAACCGCCAACGTACCGCACTCGGGCATGGGACAACTCGCCCCTGCCGCCACTTCATCATCGAGTTCCTCCCATTCACGCAGCATAGTCTCTTCTCCATCTTCCGACGAATGTCGCACCTGTGCGATGTCTTTCTGTCGAGAAGCTAACGCCGTGGAGCAAGAGCCCTTTCTGCCGCTTGGACGAGATGAAATCACTCCAATGGGGGCCACCATGAACTGGCGCTGGTAGCGCAACAGGTATCACTTCTCCCTCTCCGCTGACATGCAGCGTCATCCCTGCTGAGCAGCTACCGCACAGCCAGAAGTACTCCAATCGGTTGGACTTGGACGAGCCGGGGAGCGCCGGATCAGGTTCCAGCCGAAACAGCCTCCCTTCAGCGAGACGACGAAACAAAGCGGAACAGGAGGGATTGCTACACTTGGCGACGATAACAGCACCCCACTACTTCTGTTCAAATCGGCCGTGGGCCAAACACTGCTCAATTCGGCCAGTTTCGATTTGCCAGTGTTTGCTGGCGACGGAAGGAATCGGACTTTGGCAAATTCAACTTGGGTCAGGGGCGAACTTAGGAGACGTTACTGCCCCGCATTGGGGTAAGTTTAAACTGGCATGTTTGCAGTGGCCAATGAATTCCTCGCATTCTCCAAATGCAAAATTCTAATTCTTGACTCCATAGGGAGATCACAGCGGCCATATCAGTCGATTGGAAGAAGCGGAGCCGTTCTTCCGGATCGGGCTTGTTGGCAGGATCGACCTTGGTGATGCGGCTCCGACCGTGCTCGGGGTCGCGAGAGTGACTTTCGAAAAAGAGGCGGCCCCTTGAAGGAGGCCGCCCCGTAAGACGGACGATGCCTCTTACGCTGTTACGGCGACGTTATGGAAGGTCGAGGTGACGGCCTCAAACGTCTGAACCTTGGGCATTCCTTCGATCATTCTTGCCAAGGTTTTCAACACTTCTGGGTAGGCATTCGTGTTGTAAGCTTCTGCATTGGCTTTGCTCTCCCACAGACTGATCGCAATCACATCTACGCTGCCGGGATTTGACAATGTGATTTCGTCCTTGAAGCCCTTCTGCTTGCGAAGTAAAGGAAGGACTTGGTTTTCAAAGGTCCGGGTATAGTCAGAAAACATGTTGGCTTTCAGACGAAAGGAAACGTTGCGTGCAAACATAGGAACCTCCTAAAAGGTTGTGACCGCTAAGAGGAGCTAACTTCAGATGGGCTGACTTAGTTTCAGGGAACCTGAAAGAGGGTGGAAGCCACCTCAATTGCACGCTAGTCCTCTGCAACCCTATTGTCAAGCTGCCGAACCACAGACGAACAGCAGGGCGTGGTTGCAGTCACCGAATGCGAGTAGCTGTTGAAGCCTCGACCGAGAATATAATTCGTTCCGTGATGACCAAGAAGATACTCGTAGCCATGGTGGTCTTGCTGATCCAATCGAGCGTCGCGCAGGAAGGGAAACCAGATGATCCGGCCGCGAATCCGGGGAGGGTCAAAGTGGAAGGCGGCAAAGAAATAGGAGTTGAACTGTGCGGTTGACTGTCAAAGGGGCAATTTTTTATCGCAAAGAGGGAGATGTGTTGGAAACACGAGAATTGATACTAGACCGTGATGACATCTCTGGGTTTGAAGTCTGGGAGTTGGTAAGGGTGCAAGGCGCAACAGTGCAGCATGATCGGTTCTACCACTCCATGATCGCCCACGCCTCAACGGAAGCCCCAATGCATGACTTCTTTGCAGATAGAATTCAAGAACTCCAAGACCAAGGATTTACGCTAGCTCGCCCGACCCCGCCGCAAGCAGAAGGGCAGGCTAGGTAGAGGGTAGTGGGTCAGTTTCCTTTTCCACAAGCGGGGGCGTAGCATGGTCATGCTAAAGCCGCTTCCGCTTCCGTATGTCAAGCGGCTCCCTCGGGTGAAATGGATGACCGCAATTGTTGGGCTGAACTGCACAGATGGAGTCCTTCTCTTAGCCGACACGGAAGAAACAATTTCACAAGAAAGCAAAGCGGAATGTGACAAACTCAGCATCTTGCAGTTCCCTCATGGACGTATGTTGTTGGGCGGAGCTGGGACGGCTCACTTTATTCACTATGCGGAACAAGCGATTCAACGGGAGTTTTTGCAGACTGCTCGCAATTGGCCGGAAATCTTAGTTGATGTAAATGGACTTTACAAGAAGATCAATAAAGAAACACTCGGTTTTTACAAAGGATTTGCCAGAGAGTACATTCCAGACGGCATTGATCTGTTGACTGCCATTAACGCCGATGGTCAAACTGTACTTTTTTGCTGGGAGAATGCTTCCGTAGTCGCGGTCGAGCCCCGAGCACATGCTTCAATCGGATGCGGTATTTACCAAACCCACGCCCTGCTGCGAGATCTCAACCTACGCATGGGAGCCGATGGAATGTTGTTTTATGGCGTGCGGCTAATGAGGCAAGCGAAACGCGGTGTTGTGGGAGTCGGGCCTCAGCGATCACCCAAAACCGGCCACTGAGTATCACCTGAAAACCGGCCAACGAGAGTAGCGTCCGGGACATTGATTCCCGCGGGGGCTTGTAGGCTCCGTGGGCATGGCCAATGTCTTGAACGAAGAAAAGAAACAACAAGTCTTAGCGCTGGGACGGCTGGGCTGGTCGCTGCGGCGCATCCAGCAAGCGACCAGAACCCGTCGCGAAACCGCCAGCGCCTACCTGAAAGCGGCTGGGATTGCGGTGCGTCCGCCCAGTGGCTGGGGGCGGCACGCGCCAAAACCGGCCAACGAAGTGATCACCGACTCCGGTGCGGCAAAACCGGCCATCCCGGTGATTCCCGATCCCCTCGACCTTAACTGCAACCCCAACCCCAACCCCGAAAACCTTTCTACGAAGGGAAAAGCAAAAGCAACTTCAAAACCGGCCAACGAGGTGATCACCGACTCTGTCGTGGTCCCCAGCCCCAGCGCCTGCGAGCCGTACCGGGAAGCCATCGACTTGGGGATCAACCGCGGCCGCAATGCGCGGGCCATCTGGCAGGACCTGGTCTCGGAGTACGGCTTCGCCAGCAGCTACCAAAGCGTGCAACGCTTCGTGCGCAAGCGGCGCGGAACGCAAACCCCCGAAGCCCGCGTCGTGATCGTCACCGCCGCCGGCCAGGAGGCGCAAGTCGATTACGGCACCGGTCCGATGGTGCGCGATCCCGAGAGCCGCAAGTATCGGCGCACCCGGCTGTTCGTGATGACGCTGGGCTGCAGCCGCAAGTCAGTTCGTCTGCTGACCTTCCGCTCCAGTTCGCGCATCTGGGCCGAACTGCACGAACGAGCTTTTCGCCGGCTGGGCGGCGCCACGCGCATCGTCGTGCTCGACAATCTGCGCGAGGGCGTGCTCGTCCCCGACATTTACGACCCCGCTCTCAATCCCCTCTATCGCGATGTGCTGGCGCACTACGGCGCGGTGGCCATGCCCTGCCGCATTCAAGATCCCGACCGCAAAGGCAAGGTCGAATCGGGCGTCGGCCACGCGCAGAAAACGCCGCTGAAAGGCTTGCGCTTCGAGACTCTGGAAGAAGCCCAAGCCTACCTTGATCGCTGGGAGCAACGCTGGGCTGACACGCGCATCCACGGCACCACCAAGCGGCAGGTCGCCGCCATGTTTGCCGAAGAGAAACCCACGTTGCTGCCACTGCCACTGGAACCGTTTCGCTATTACCAGTACGGCGAGCGCATCGTGCATCTGGACGGCTGCGTCGAAGTCGAAGCCGCCTACTACGGGGCCCCTCCGGGCTGGATCGGGCGCGTGCTGCGAGTGCAATGGGATGAGCTGTATGTTCGTCTGCTCGATCCCAAGACCGGGCAACTCCTGCGCGAACACGTGCGCCAGAAGCGCGGCTGGTATCGCATTAAAGAAGAGGACCACCCCAAGCGAACACCACTGCGCACTTCCCAACTGCTGTGGCGAGCCGGTCGCGCCGGAGCGCACATCGGGGCGCTCTGCGACGCCATCCACCGCCAGCAAGGCGAGGTCGGAGTGCGCCGCATTCTGGGCGTTCTCTCTCTGGCCAAGAAGTATGGCACAGCGGCGGTCGATGAAGCCTGCGCTGCCGCGCTGGAAATGGGCGTGCAGGAATACCGCTTTGTCCGCCGCTATCTGGAACGCTGCCCGCAAGCCCCACTCAGTTTGCAACAAGTCGATCCCCTGATTCGCGAGCTGGTGCAGTACCGCGACTTCATCAACTACAAAACTACGGAGGTAGAGGAATGAATCTGATTGAACTTGATCGTGCGCTCAAACAACTTCGCTTGGGCGGAATGGCCGCCGTGTTAGAGACCCGTCTGCGTCAGGCCCAAACCGAACCGCTCGCCCCCATCGATCTGCTCTCCTGCCTGGTCTCCGACGAACTCGCCCTGCGTGGCGAGCGCCTGCTGGAGCGGCGGAAAAAACAAGCCCAGTTCCGCGACTCGCAGAAGACCCTCGACAACTTCGACTTCGCTTTCAACAAGAAGATGAATCGCAGCCTGGTCTTCGATCTGTCGACCGGCGCCTTCATCGCCCGCCACGAAGACGCTTTGTTTCTCGGTCCGCCCGGCACCGGCAAGAGCCACTTGGCTCAGGCCATCGGTCAAGCCGCGATCCAACAGGGCTACCGCGTACTCTATCGCGAGACCCACGCCTTGCTCGATGATCTCGCCGAAGCCACGCTCGACGGCACCCGCAAAGAGCACATGGAGTTCTTGGTGACCGTGCCCCTGCTCATCCTCGACGACCTCGGCATGCGCAAGCTGCCGCTCACCGCCGCCGAAGAACTGCTGGAGATCATCATGCGCCGCTACGAGCGCGCCAGCACCATGCTGACTTCGAACCGTCCCGTGGAAGACTGGGGCAAACTACTGGGCGATGCGGCCGCCGTGAGCGCCATGCTCGACCGCTTACTGCACCACGGCCACGTGCTCAAGTGTGGCCCGCGGAGCTGGCGCACCAAAACCGACTTGCCACCACAGGAGGCGGCAGGATAGAACATTCTCAGTCCCGGACGGCCAATCCCGTTGGCCGGTTTTGAAGTGATAACCGTTGGCCGCTTTTGAAGTGATCACTGAGGGTCGGGGGGAAAACCGAGGCAATGGTACTGCACAATGACGGAACTGTTGGGATTTTTTCCACGGGCATCACTTCGCAAATTGAACAAGTGATCGCAAATGTGGATGCTTTTACTCATCAGTCATTCTTGTCTTTGATCGCGGATGTCTACAGTAAAGACGAGGAATTTGAACGCCTTCTCTCGCAAGTGGCGGATAGGATTCGCTCGTATAGGCAGGAATACAAGAAAACTAGATTCCGATATTAAGACCCTAACGCCTTGGCGAGCAATTGCTGTTCAATAGTCGATTGGCGAACGATTGGTTTCGGCAGCAACGCGCCCAGTTCCCCAAGGCTCCAAACGTGGTCTGTTAATCCCGCTTCCATCGCTGGTGTGACGCGCAACGTCTGATGAACGCGGCAGTAGTTGTAGAACATGTAGTGCAGCGCAACCGAATGACGGTGATTGTCGGCCTTCTTTGAGAATCCATTCGTTAGGCGGGTGAAACGTCGCATATGCATCCGCATTGTAAGGTTCTGGCGTTCTACGTAGCTGGTACTAACATGGTTTGGATCAGGGTCACCGCTCACCACTTTCAGATCGCAGCCGATACACTTTGCTGGTGAGTAGTGAGTTTCGTTCTCCATGACCGCACCGTAAATCTTCTGAAGCATGGCATAGTCAATATCGGCTCCGAAGGCGTTCTCAACCGCATCCAAGTAAACTCTGTGACCATCCGTGGTGATCTGCACCCTGTTTTTGATCCTGCTGGCGCAATCTTCCATAAATTCTTTTGCCCATCCGCCGTCCCGACCGCCTACAAGATACGAGACAACAAGTTTAGTATCCGCGTCGATTCCAACCCACGTCCAAATATCGCCCCACCCTTCCAGCTTCTTTTCCGCTCTGACGTTCTTTGCCTTCGCACCAACGAAGCACCATATCTCGTCACACTGTAAACGGCGCACCCTGAGATTGCGGACCATGCGGTTGTGGTAGCCAGCACAGGCACAACCAATATCCGCTAGGAGTTTTACAACGGTGTTCTTCGCTGCGCCTGTCATGCGGACTGTGGCGCGAATCGAACAGCCTTCAATTAGGCAGCTAATCACCTTGGCGCGGGTTTCGGAGTCCAAGCAATTCATATTGACTTTTATACCATACCCGCTTTAGCATGTCAAGATCATTCTGTAAAACACGAGGAATGTCGAGAAGTGAAGGGGGCAGGATGGACGGTATAGCATTCATCAGTGTCGAGGATTTCTTTTTACTGTTACAGGGCTGGCGAGAGTCGAAGTCGCGTTTGAGGGTTAAGTTTCTCTCTCCTTCCTTGAAGTTTTCGGCTTTCTGTGAGCTGCTAGATGCGCGGGATGGACGTGTGGCGTTCTGGATCGGCCATCCCGAAAGCAAGAGCGCCGCTGATTTCAACGTCACCGGATGTCTTTTCGGCTTTCGTGATGTTGCAGCAAGTGAAGCGGGGTTGCCAGAAGGCGTAATAGTGGAGTCTGCAATTGAAGCAGTGAGAGATGACTTTGGACTTCTCATAATGCTCCTCAGTTCTGATTGAATCATGGCTGTCAAATTCGGAGGGAGAATGAATTTTCTAAAGTTGTGCTTGGTGCTGGCTGCGGGGATGCTGGCAGGATGTAATGCATCCCAACCGCACTATCAGCGTTTCGTGCCAATCCCAGCAGGGGCGGTCATGCCCGACATACCGGGAGGAACTGGATACTATGCCTTGGACACAAAAACAGGAACACTGTGCAGAACGGTTCCCGGCGCTGCCAACTGGGTCGGCGCTCCTCCAACTTGCAAACAAATTATGGCGGAAAACCCGGACTAGGATTTCTTCCAACGTGCTCTCGCAGCTCTCACAGCCACTTTCCGGCGCTGTTCCTTTGTCATGGTCTTGAGCCGTCGCTTTCCGCCGATCTGACCGCCCTTGCGACCGATTGCGGACATGTAGGCGGATAGATCGGACGGTGGGACAGGAATAGGTGCAGGTTGCGGCTCTGGCGCGTCACTTGTCGATTGCTCTACAATCCACTTCGCAAGCTGGTTTGGATCACGCGGACGTTTACCCTTGCCGATGGTCACGGAATTATGATGCCACAGGCGGGGATGCTAAAGCGAGACTGTGAATATCCAAACTGACCCACTACCAGGTAGAGGGGGAATGCTGCGTTGAGTTCTGCCCCAGTTGTGCTCACCGCTGATTGCCTCGGCAACTCGAAAACGTTCCGATTCTCGGGTACGAGAAGGTTAGGTCAGGGGCTCGAAATGGCGTTCCGATTTGAGTTTGACCCAGTAAACAAGCTCTTGTTGGCACGAGTCGAGGGGCGGCTCACGGATGAATTGCTTGCAGAGTCTTACCGGGCGATTCGAAAGTATTCGACCTTGACAGATGCCAGTGTGGGTATTTGGGACTTGTCATCCGTTACTGAGCTTGCTGTATCCAGCGAATTTGTTCGTGAACTGGCAAGTCAGGAACCAGCTATGGCGGACGCGACTAAGCGCCCTCGCTTTATCGTTGCCCCGACTGCGGTTGGATTTGGTCTAGCTCGCATGTTTCGGATCGAGGGAGAGCACACACGGCCGCTACTGGAAGTCGTACACACCATGGACGAGGCGTTAGCGGCACTGGGCATTCAATCTCCACACCTCGAGCCTTTAGAGTGACCGAGAGATGGCCCACTCCGTCTGACCCGCTTGCTATTTTGGGCAGTTAGTTCCACGGAGTGCCGTACAAAGGGAGTAAGCTTTATTCTGTCCGATATAGTGCTGGTTTGGGGGTGATCACTCTGCTTTTCAACAACTTCCCAACCAAAGTCGATTGAAATCCCATAGCGCCGGCCGCGAACAAAGCGGCTTCCTTCAAGACGCTGTATCTGAAGCGCCCGTTCACAGCATCTTTACCGCTCATTTTCGCGCAGGGCGCTCCAGATACAGCACTAAGACTTCTCGGTACCAATCCAGCCAACTTCCTCGAACGCCGTTTGATTGGCATAGGGGCGGCGGTCACCCACCGACCCCTGCCACACCACCGTGCGTACGGGTCCGTACACGGCGGTTCGAGTTGGTTGCGCTAGGATTCATCGATCAGCGTCGGAAGGCCGAGCGATTTGAAGTGGGCGTTCGAAAGCCCCACGGAGAGGGCTTTGGCCCGAGCGAGGTACCAGGGGCCGCGTCCGCTGCCAGCCGTGTTGTTGGCGAGGCGGGGACGAACCCCTAGTGCCAGCAGAGCTGCGCGGCGACGGCGTGGTGTCCGCCATTGCCGCCACAGAGCCGCTCGCAATCGCAATCGGACCCAACGGGTCAGGTAGATCAGCACCTCCGGCGTTTCGCAGAAACCGAAGTAGCTACGCCAGCCCCGCATGTACGGAGCGAGTTCCGCTATCGTCGTTTCCATGCTGACGCCTTTGGCCCGACGCGTAGTGTCCCGGATTCGGTGCTTAAACCGTTCCAGGGCTTTCGGCGCGATAATGCGCTTAACTTCTGGACCGGCGCTAAAGCTGAACCCGAGAAACTTCCGTCCCTGCGGCCGCGCCACTGCACTCTTCGTTTCGTTTACCTTGAGCTTGAGTTTGTTCGTGATGAAGCGCGTGATGCCCTCCATCACCCGTTGACCAGCCCGCTGGCTGCGCACGTAGATGTTGCAATCATCCGCGTAGCGGAGGTAGCGGTGGCCACGACGCTCGAGCTCTCGGTCGAGTTCGTCGAGCACGAGGTTGGACAGCAGTGGTGAGAGTGGACCTCCTTGCGGGGTTCCTTCCACGCTGGGACTGACCAGTCCATTCTCCATCACCCCGGCATTCAAAAATGCCCGGATAAGCTTCAGCAGCCGCTTGTCTTCGACTCGTTTGGCGAGCTGACCCATCAGCTTGTCGTGATTGACTCGGTCGAAAAACTTTTCGAGGTCGAGATCAATCACCCAGCCGTAGCCTGCAGCGATGTACTGTTGCGCTTGAGCTACCGCTTGATGTGCAGATCGTCCGGGTCGAAAACCATAGCTGTGGTCGGAGAACGTCGAGTCCCACCGCCGCTGCAGCACCTGCATCACCGCCTGCTGGATGAATCGATCCAGCACCGTCGGGATGCCAAGCTTTCGCACCCCGCCGTCCGGTTTGGGGATTTCCACCCGCCTCACCGGTTTTGGTTCGTAGGCTCCGTTCAGCAGTTGTTCCCGGATCGCTGGCCAATGCTGTTTCAGGTAGTCAGAGAGTTGACCGACGGTGATCCCGTCTACTCCCGCGCTACCTTTATTACCTTTCACCTGCCGCAGTGCTTCCTTCAGGTTCTCTCGCTCACATACTTCCTCCATCAATCGATTGGTTCTAGCTGGGCTTTCGGTTCCACTCGTCGCCACCAACGATTCAGTCTCTTCTCCTGCGACACCTCGGGCTGCACCCGTCAGCGCAGAAGAGAAGTCCAGTTCCATCTGGAGATTCTGCTGCTTGTCGTCGTTGAGACTCATGGCCTACTCACCGCTCCTTCTCGTTCGGGCCTTCTCCGATGCCGGATACTATGCCCGATGCTGACTTCTGTTCCGCGGTCAGGTTGCCTTACGGCCACCTCAGTCGCCGAAGCGACACGGAGCAGATCTCCTGGGGTAAGTTCAGTCACTTTCCGTGCACCGTCGCCGAATCTACGCTTCGCACCTTGATGGATATGGACTTCACGGTAAGTCGCCCGCTCGTCCGGTACGAACGCCTTCTATTCGGTTTTTGTCCATCGACTCGCACGTTTGTTCCATGCTTCCTTCAGACCCGCCTCGCGGCAGTAGCCCTTGCATCATCACTAGCCCTTTCCTCCATCAGGACGGGCAGAGGACTTTCACCTCCTAGTTACTGAACATGCCCAGCACACAACTAAGCCGCTAGCGCGGCGGACGCTGCCGCGTGCTCGAAGTAGGGGTCATTGGAGGGTCCAGACTGTCCAGACTCGCGAGGCTTGAGGAAGGATCGGTTTTGCGTTACGATGAGGCAATCCTGAGGCTAAGTATTCATGTTTAGATCGATGAGCATCAATAACTGCCCTTTTGGTAAAACCCGCTTCTGGCAAGGCTTTCCAAGCGAAAATCGATTGAAATCCCATAGGGAATCCCGCATCCGCCGCAAACGCTAGCGGCTCCCTTCAAACGACCCTATCGAAACTGCCCGACCACCAACTCCTGCAGATTAATGCATGCCGTTCTTTCGGGGCAGTTCCGATAGGGATCTAACGTTTCTGGATAACTTCCGTGCCGACGACTCGCCAAGTGACCAGCCAATGGGGCATATTGCAACGGCGAGTGTCGATCCAAGTCAGAGGCAATCGCCTCCAGCTTTATCATCATTGGTTGAGGTCCGCAGAGTACGGAGGTGGCCAACAAACGGAATCGCGCAATCTGCTCGACTCGCAAGCCAATTTTTTGCCCTTGCTAACGTTTCTTCCTGACGACCGTCACAAGTGAGCATTGAGAGGCGACAAAGCCCACAGTCTGTGCGCTGCATTGTTGTCTCGTGATTCTCCGATGTATGACACGCGGTCTCCCTGGTCTCATTTCTGTCCGATTCGCAGTGCGAGAATTCGGAGCGCAAGAATGAAGAGTGCCAGCGCACGCGGTGTGTGGCTTTTGACATTGTGGCTGATGCTTGTTGTGAGCTTGGGGCAGGCACAATCGGGCACACGCGATCACGCCCGCGTCAAAGTAGGCGAGCAGACGGACAAATCTTATTTTGTAGCCACCGGGCAACGTATCTCGCCCGCGGGCGAGCAAGTGGAATTCTTCGGCAGGCCCGTCGATCTGGCATTATCTCCTTCGGGTACGGTGCTTGCCGTCAAGAATTCTCACGGCCTGGTGACCATCAATCTCTCAAACCATCATGTACGATCTCTTGATTTTGCGGAGATCAGCCCCGAATACATTCCACATCTCGGGGGGGCGAGCTTCGTAGGGATTGCGTGGGAACATAACGGCCGCAACGTCTGGATCACGGACGCCTATATAGGACTGCATCGTGCCAGCCTCAGGGCGAACGGCGAATTCCAATGGACCACTCACATTGTTCTACCGGGTCCAGTGCCGGTCCGGGTGGACGGGGTCCGGTCAGAACCAAAAGCGAACCAAATCGTGAGCGCAACTCCTTCGAGTCCGGGAGGCATTGCGATCAATGGAGAAGACAAGTTTCTCTATGTCACGCTAAGCCAGAACAATGCACTCGGAGTTGTGGACCTCGCTTCCGGCAAACTGGTCGGCAAAATTCAAACCGGCGTGGCACCGTTTAGTGTGCTGCTTGCGGGCGATCGTGCGTTCGTCTCCAACTGGGGCGGCCGCATTCCACGGGCAGGCGAGCAAACTTCTCCCAGTGCGGGCACTCCGATCCTGGTGGATGCCAACGGTGTAGCCAGCAGCGGCACCGTTTCTGTTTTGGATCTAAAGCTGCATGCTTCCATCGCAGAACTTGAGGTCGGGCTCCACCCCACCGGGATGGCACTTGCTGCCGACGCCCACCGGCTTTTTGTGGCCAATGCCAATAGTGACACGGTTTCAGTCATCGACACCAACCGCTTGCGGCAGATCGAGACCATTCCGGTGAGCCCGGAGCCCGGAATACCTTTCGGAAGCGAGCCGAACGCTCTAGCCGTCGATCGAGCGGCAAGGACCATTTACATCGCGAACGGCGGCGACAATGCCATCGGGATCTTTGATGTCGCGACCAAACGAATGCGCGGTTTTGTTCCCACGGCCTGGTATCCAGGATCGGTGGTGCTCGATACAGGACGCAACCGGTTGTACGTCGCCAACGTGAAGGGCCTTGGAAGTTTTGGCATCGAGCGCGGATATTCCCCGAATTTTATCAAGCACCGCAAAGGCGGGAAAAATGCGTACGACTATGCCGGTTCGGTTTCTGTGATTGCGATTCCGGATGATTCCACCCTTGCCATGTACACAAAGGATGTTGCCAGAAATCTCGCCTACGGGAGTGCCAGGGAAAGCACCGTCCCAGCGCACGGCTTGGCCGTCCCTCTGCCGGCATCACTGCGCCAGCAATCGGTGTTCAAGCATGTGATCTACATCATCAAGGAGAATCGAACCTATGATGAAGTTCTGGGCGACATGAAACAAGGCGATGGAGACGCCGACTTGTGCATGTTTTGTGGCGATGTCACTCCGAATCATCATGCCTTGGCGGAACAGTTCGTTCTCTTTGACAATTTCTACGTCAACGGCCAGCTGAGTGCAGATGGCCATCAATGGACGGATGAGGGTATTGCCACTGACTACGTGGAGAAGAACATGGGCGGTTTCTCCCGCAGCTATCCCAGCGACGGCACCGATCCCCTGGCGTACTCGCCGGCGGGCTTCATCTGGGACGCCCTACTGCGGAAGGGATTGACGTTCCGGAACTATGGCGAATTCGTGGAGTCGGACCTGATCACGGAACCGAAGAACGCCACCTGGCGGGACTTCTATTCGGACTATCTCGGAGGTACGCGCAAGAACAAATTTCAGCAACACATATTTGTATCTGCACTGCGCGAACATACCAGCCCGAACTATCCGCCGTTCGGCCTGATCATTCCTGATATCTATCGCGCACAGCGATTCATCGAGGAATTCAGGCAATTTGAGGCCGCCGACAACCTTCCCAATTTGATCCTGCTCCAGCTTGGAAATGACCACACATCGGGGCTTGACCCGGGGATGCCTTCACCGCGTGCCTCTGTTGCCGACAACGACCTTGCGTTGGGCAAGATTGTGGAAGCCGTTAGCCATTCGAAATATTGGCGCGACACGGTGATTTTTGTGGTCGAGGACGATGCTCAGGATGGGCTTGACCACGTGGATGGCCGTCGCAGCCTTGCTTTCGCCATCAGCGCCTATACTCGCCGCCGCACCACAGACAGTCGCTTCTACAACCAGAACAGCGTCCTGCGCAGCATCGAGAGCATCTTTCATCTGCCGCCTTTGACTATGTTCGATGTTTACGCAAACACAATGGCGCCAGCCTTTTCCGCAACCCCGGATCTCACGCCGTATACCGCGCAACCAAACCGCATTCCGCTCGACGAGATGAATCCCGATCTAAAGTCGTTGCAGGGTGCGTCGCGAAAGTTTGCGGAAGTCTCGATGGCCATGGATTTCTCCGCTCCTGATCGCATCAATGAAGAGCAATTAAATCAGGTGCTCTGGTTCGCAACCCATGGCCTCAAGCGCCGCCCCGACACGCATGCCCAGTCTAGGGAGACTAGCCACGCAACTCGGAAGTGGTGATCCCTGGTTCATTTCCCCGCCAAATACATCTCCGCTGACGACGGTTTGAGTAACAGAATTACTTCTAGTCCTCCGACTACACATCCATTGGCACTTTGCTTCACTGGGGCGAAGTGTGTCGTAATCTCATTTCCTCGACCAACTTTCTGTTCAACGCATCAGGCGTCCGCAAAACACGGCGATATGTTCGATCGTGCGGGACGATACCGAGAGCCACGGGAGTGGGGGCACCTTGGTCAATGGTCGGGATGATCCAGCGCCTACTTCTTGGGCCTGGATTCCGGAGGCACTAGGCCCGCGACCCGGTAGTACACCACGAGCTGACCATAATGCTCACCGGAGTGCTCGATCAGTTCGTAGGCCAAGTCAGTAAGCTGTAGGGGCTGTCCTGACTCCGCATCCACCACGGTTTGGGTCAGTCCTTGATCACCCTTGGCCTGAATCACTGCTGCGCCCTCGGCAAACGACTTCTTCAGGTAAGCAACAACCGCGGCCTTTGTGGGATAGTGCGCACGGGACTCATCATCCACCGGTCTCTGACCCTTGGCTACCTGGGTAAACAAATCATTCGAACCCGCCACGTGTAACAACTGGTCGGCGAAATTACGCTGCACTGGGACTGGTTTGAAATCGTACTTGTCTTCGGGAAAATCCTCGGCCATGGCAATCAGTTTCCGTCCGATGTCGTTCCACGAAGCTAGCACGGCCTGAGAGGGACTGAACGCGGGCTTTGTGACAGGATTCTGCGCCATCGCTGGTATGGACAACAGTCCGATGAGGGTCACGGTGTTCACAAACGACCTGTTCATGGCTCCGGCTCCGCAGATATGTCTTGTTGGAACGCGCATATATAGACGGTTGATAGTACTTAGGGTGAGCAGATGGGATTAAGAATCCCAGCGCAACCCCCAAGGTCCCGCGTAATCGCGTTTCGACCGTCTATCTGGTATGAGGGATAGTCGAAACTTGCTTGAGCTCACCGGCGAACAGAGACCCGAGTTATGACGTTGGGCGCAGTCCCGAACTCTGCCCGCCGGGGATGTGTTTCGCGCCCGACTCATCCTAGCTCTGGGCGATGGGATCAGTTATCGCGAAATTGTGAAAAACCTATGGATATCGGGGAACATCCACCCACGTAGGCTCGTACTGTGAGCCATGTCCAACGACACTGTCCCTCAAGCTGAACGGTCGGGACTTACGACGTGGATAGGCCTTTTTGTCGCTCTATTTGGTCTTTTCCTGATCCGGGAGGCGATTCGCACGGTTAACCACGATCCTGGTACTGCCCTCGTGATCGCCCGAGAGGTACTGTGTTTCGCCAGCGCTGGCGCTCTGCTGGTGCTGGTAAAACACGGGGGGAAACTTCCACTCACGACGATCGGGTTGGGCACGTCGGTATGGTGGAAATCGGCCTTATGGGGATTGGTGACTATGCTTCTTTGCGGAGGCGCCGCTGAGCTTTGCGGGATGGTGACTAAAGATGGTAGCGGAACAACGTCTCCCTTCGACCGGCTCCCCCTGTGGGTATGTGTCCTGATCGTCTTCCGAGCGGGCATTGTGGAGGAGTTATTTTATCGGGGCTATGCCATCGAGCGCCTGCGATTGATGGGAGCAGGTCGCTTCGCCTCGGCTGCACTCCCGCTTTTTCTATTTGCCGTCGGTCATTACGCGGGAGCCTGGGTCGACCTCTTGCAGCCGCTGGTGTTGGGCGGCATTCTCACAGGTTTCTATCTTTGGCGGAGAGACTTGGTGGCTAACATCCTTGCCCACACCCTAGTGGACTTGGTGGGCACAGGTGTTATCGTCCGGATACTGAAATCAGTCTGAGGCCAACCTGCGCTTGCAGCAACCTTTCGACTGCCTCTCTCGCTTCGCGGTTTCATCGCCTTTCGACGCTCGTCCCAGTGATAACGTAATCGCGTTTCGACCGTCTATCTGGTATGAGGGATAGTCGAAACTTGCTTGAGCTCACCGGCGAACAGAGACCCGAGTTACGACGTCCTCAGTGATCACTTCAAAAGCGGCCAACGGTTATCACTTCAAAACCGGCCAACGAAGGGCGCCCGGGAGGAACCTCAATGTTCTACCCTGCCGGCTGTTGTTCAGGCAAGTCTAATTAAATGTTAGAGACCAGACTTGATCTTGCACGCCCCGCCGTCGGATTTGGGCCAGGTGTGTCAGATGTGCTACTCCAGGTTCACAACTTCCGGGATCGCCCGTGATCCGGGCGCGATCGGCGACGGTCACGATGCGCGACGGCTAAAAGGCATTCGAGCGGGAAAAGTCAGGGCATGAGACCCGTTTCCAGTTCACACCTTCAAGTCGGAGCGGCCGCTTCCGTTACTCTCTCCCTTGGAAGGTGTCTAGTGGCCCGCAATCCCCTCGGCATTTCAGGCTGACACGTCGCACTACGCCCCACCGCCTATCGCGTCAATGTTCTTGTGTCGGGTCGGGGGTCGGGGACAAAGCCGTCCCGATTCGGCATCTTCACCTTGGGCAACGACTTGGCGTTCAGAACCTCGTTCTCACTGACGATGCCATTCAGATACAGGACGTAAGCCGTAACCGAATACACTTCGCGCGGGGTAAGGGAGCCCGGCTCCTGGTAAGGCATCGCTCGATTGATGTAGTCCCAGACAGTAGTTGAATAGGGCCAGTAACTGCCAACAGTGATCAGAGGCGCATCGCTCTTCAGCGTCCCCAATCCACCTGCTATACGCGGATTCTGCTGGTGGCCTTCTCCATGCTCACCATGGCAGCTCGCGCACTGCGCGACATAAATGTTGCGACCCTCCTTTACCGATCCTTCGCCTGGAGGCAACCCCGCCCCGGTCGGGAATACAGAAATATCACGCGCTTGAAGTTCTTCTGGTGTAGGAACCCGCCCGAGATTGTGTTTTCCACCCTGCGCCAAAACGATCAGGGTTGTCAGGAGCAGGCAACTTAATAGCAAGAATCTAGACATGGGTCACCTTGCCGTCTGCGAGGACTCGCCAAACTTTGATCCCGTTGTAATGGTCGGTTGCATTCTTGCCGCGGACAGCAAGAAGTTCGTCATGCGTCGGTTGCACGTACCCCGTTTCATCCACGCATCTCGACTGTAATGTCGTTGTCTTGCCATCCCAGGTCCATGGCAAGCGAAATCGCGTGAATGCCTTTGCAAGGCGCGGCTCCTGTAACCCGGCGGCTTGCCACACTTGACCCCCATCAGTCGAAACCTCTACTCGTTCAACTCGGCCCCGCCCCGACCAAGCCAGACCGCTAATTTCATAAAAGCCAGGACCGGGCAGCGTCTGCTCACCGGAGGGATGCGTGATAACCGATTTCGCTTCCATCGCGAAAGTGAACACGCGCGCCTTTCCATCGGGCATTAGGTCGGTATAGCCCGCGGCTTCTTCTCTCGTCATAGAAGGCTGGTCTACCAGGTGCAGCCGGTGGAGCCATTTGATGCATACATTGCCTTCCCAGCCGGGCACTACCAGGCGTATCGGATAACCTTGCTCGGGACGAAGCGCTTCCCCATTCTGCCCGTATGCAACGATCACATCGTCGAGAGCCTTATCCAACGGAATACTTCGCGCCATGCGGCAAGCATCCGCACCCTCAGCTAGTATCCACTTCGCCTGCGGCTTCAGGCCCACTTCTTGCAGCAACGTTGCCAGGCTTACGCCGGTCCACTCGCTGCAGCTCACCAGTCCGTGACTTCGCTGTACATTTGGCCTGGGGCTGCTTGCCAGATCACCCGCTGTGTTGCCGGCACATTCGATAAAGTGAATTCGAGACACCGAGGGAAAACGCTGCAAATCTTCCAGTTTCAAGATCAAGGGATGCTCGACCGCTCCGTGGATCAACAATTCGTGCTTAGCGGGATCGATCTGCGGCACTCCGGAGTGATGGCTTTCGAAATGGAGCGAGGAGGGCGTGATGATGCCATAGCTATCTTGTAATGGAGTGCCGCTCGCTGCCGTTTCCGGGATCGGCGACTGATGATAAAAGCGCTGTGATTTCTCGAAAGTTGAGCGCTCTCCATATGGACGCACGGGTTCGCCCAACTCTCGTCCCCAACTTTTAGGCACAGCTGCCAATGCTGCAACCCAGGAACCGGCAATCAGAAAACCGCGGCGAGACGTTCCCTTCATTTTCTTGCCCCCATGGCTTGATTTTCCTCCGCCGATACAGCGGAGCATCCTACGTTTGACCTGTTGCCACGATTCGCAGCGGCCTGCGCGAGCTTCCTGAGTACGCCCGGGAGAGCCCGTCGGACTTCGGCGGACAAATCAGACACCACACCCTCTTCCTCTTCGAGAATTTCATCCATGATTAGCTGGTGTAATCGAACACCGGCCTGTGTCGCCTTCAATTCCCGTGCCCGCGAGTCGTCGGGGTGTACCAATCGGGTGGCGTATCCTTTCCGTTCTAGGGAGTCCACAACTCGGCTGGTTGTGCTCTTATCCAGATGCAGGTAGTCGGCTAGTTCGTTCAGCATGAGCGGCCCATGATGCACAAGCCCCTCCAGCCCATAACACTGGGTAATGGAAATGTCATGGCAGCAAATGCGGTCCCGATCCCGAAATTGATAAATGCGAATCAGCTCATTCAGAGCGTGATACAGCGCAATTGCGTCTTTCTGGAGACTCGACACTTTTCTCATCTCCGGAGTATCCAGCATTATAGTTGCGTAATGCAACTAAAATATGCCGATCCGGTGACCAGAGGATCCCCGCTCGACCAGATACCGCGATAAACGAAGTGCCGGGAAGTGCGCAATAGGTGCCGATTACTGCCTCTGGGATGTGTAAACAGGCAACCCCGCGCATGTGACAAACCAGATTCTTGCCGTTCATCAGTGCGCAGCGGGCGCGGCGATTCTGAACGAGTGGTCGCCAATCCAGAAGTTGAGAACTCCGGCCCAGAATGCTGCTTGGGAGCACAAGATCAAGTTCAGTCAGAACAACTATGTGCTTATTGTTCTGGCGCGTCCAGTTTGGTTCTCCAACTTCGCGGGCCACACTTGAGCACATGCCCATGATGAAGGAGACGGTCGAGCATGGCCCTGACTGCGGCAGCGTCTCCTAGCAGTTTTCCCCAGTCTTCGACAGGACGGTTGGAGGTCAGCAACGTGCTGGCGCGTTCGTAGCGTCGCAGGATGATCTCCAACAGTTCTTCGGCGGCCGTCAGGGGCAGCTTGCGCATCCCGAGATCGTCGATGATGAGCAGCGGCACCGCTGCCAGGAACTCCATGCACTCTTTGCGTGTGCCTTCGAGCGTCGCTTCTGCCAGTTCATCGAGCAGTGTGTGCGTTTCGCGGTAGAGTACTCGGTAAACCCTGCTGAATCGCGGCTTGCCCGATGGCCTGCGCTAGATGGCTCTTGCCTGTTCCAGGCGGACCGAGAAAAAGTCCGTCTTCACGCCGCCCGATGAAGGCACCCGTGGCCAGATCGAAGACCAAGCTTCGATTCATTTTCTTGTTGAAGTTAAAGTCGAAGTTATCAAGCGTCTTCTGCGGATCGCGAAACTCCGCTTGTTTACGGCGCCGCTCCAGCAGTCGCTCGCCACGACGGGTGAGATCGTCGGACACGAGACAGGAGATCAGATCGATAGCCGCCATGGCTTCGGCCTGGGCCTGGCGGAGGCGAGTTTCCAGTACGGCGGCTATGCTGCCGAGTCGCAGCTGTTTCAAGGCACGATTGAGCTCAATCAGGTTCATTTTTCTTGCTCCTTGGTTTTGTAGTTAATGAGGTCGCGGTAATGCACTAGTTCGCGAATCAGGGGATCGACTTGCTGCAAAGTCAATGGGGCTTGGGGGCAGCGCTCCAGGTAGCGTCGGACAAAGCGGTATTCCTGCACTCCCATCTCAAGCGCAGCCGCACAGGCGGCATCGACAGCAGCGGTAACGAACTTCTTGGCCAGGGAAAGAACGCCCAGGATGCGGCGCACGCCCACCTCACCTTGCTGGCGATGGATGGCGTCGCAGAGCGTACCGATGTGGGTTCCGGCCCGACCGGCTCGCCACAGTAGTTGGGACGTGCGAAGTGGTGTCCGTTTCGTCCGGTCCTGTTCTTTGATCCGATACCAGCCGCGTTTTTGTCGCAAATGTTCGCGCAACAGCTGACTGGTTTTAGGATCGAGCAGACGGACGTACAGCGAGTCCCACTGCACCTTCACCACTCGTCCGATCCAGCCTGGCGGCGCGCCGTAGTAAGCGGCTTCGACTTCGACGCAGCCGTCCAGATGCACGATGCGCTCGCCGTACTGGTAATAACGAAACGGTTCCAGCGGCAGCGGTAACAACGTGGGCTTTTCTTCGGCAAACATGGCTGCGACCTGCCGTTTGGTGGTGCCGTGGATGCGCGTGTCGGCCCAGCGTTGTTCCCAGCGATCAAGATAGGCTTGGGCTTCTTCCAGACTCTCAAAGCGCAAGCCTTTCAGCGGTGTTCTCTGCGCATGACCGACGCCCGATTCGACCTTGCCTTTGCGGTCTGGATCTTGAGTGGAGATTCCGGCTGATTACGTCACCGACGCCGTTTTGCCTCGCTCGCGTGGTAGTTTGCTGATTCATGTCCCATCTCTTGAACTTCTTGCCAACGATTTGCGTATCAACTCAAAGCGCCGACTAGTGGCAAAGAGTGCCGCGTGCGACGCACGAGAGTTGTCGGGGGAGCGTACCCAATGAAAATGATCGCGCGCCAGTTGATGATCGGTGTGGGACTGTTGGTGCTGGAATGTCTATCGTTCGGGACCGACCTCCCGAAAATCAGCATCAGCGTCAAACCAGATCCCGTTTATGTCGAGCGCTCGGCTGGCAATCAGTATCTTGTTTTCAGTTTCGAGTTGCTAAACAACTCGTCAGCTCCAGTGCAGATCAAGCATATCCACATGCGAGCGTTCGACCAAAAAGGGAGGTTATTGTCGTGGGACAAGTTGGATAGCAATGGTGGCCGCCCTTCCATCGAGGTCCTTGGACCTCGCACTCTTGAACCCGGCAGGCCGCTTACCGTCTTCAATCCATTCTCAGAGATCGAAGCTGCCGTACCAATCGATCATCTGAACTTCGAATTTGGTGTCGCTGGGTCTGGCGAAAAGGGTTCGACGCTCTCAGTAGATGTGCAGCCCCTCGAATACCAGCAGAAAACAAAGCTCATTTTGCCTGTGGCCGGCGCGGCAGTTTGGGCTTATGAGGGTGCGGGGTTCTACTCGCATCATTCCCGCGTTGATCTCGCTGATCCGTTTACTCGCGAGGTTTTGAAAATGCATCACAACGGGGAGCGCTATGCCCTGGATTTGGTGGTCGTTGATAAGAATGGAGAGGCTTTCCACGGCGATTTGGAGAAGAAAGAGAACTGGGTAGGTTTCGACTATCCCATCGTGGCGCCGGCAGCGGGAACAGTTGTTGAGACGGAAAACAATCAACCCGACGAGATGCCGTTCGATGAGACGCTTGCCGCGAAGGATCCGAAAGTATTTATGGGCAACTATATTGTCATTGACCACCGCAATGGGGAATACAGTGCACTCGGGCACTTCAAACGTGGCACCTTAACCGTCAAAGCGGGCGATCAGGTCAAGCAAGGACAGGTAATTGGACACATGGGACGCTCCGGAATGGGCTCCGGCCTTATCCACGTCCATTATCAGTTGCAGAATAGCTCCGATGCCCTCGACTCCGAAGGGCTTCCGACAAGGTTTACGGGCTTTCGGCAGATGGGCAGTGGGGCGTTGCAGGAGGGGCGGATCAACCCTGGGTGGGTGATCGTGACAGAGCGTGTCGCCGGAACGCCTCACTAGGCCGGAGGAGTTGATCAGTATTTCTTGCGCACGGACTCGAACGGAAAAGCCTGCCCTTCGCTAAGACTCCCGTCCGAAATTTAGGCCGCCGCGTACACATATGAGCCGTCTGTTCCTTAATCGGAATGGGGTCCGAACCCCCCTCCGCCAGTTATAGCGGCAGGTCTATCCGTATAGTCTTTGCCCAAGTCGCTTTTCCTTCCACTTGAACACAAAACATTCTTTATGGTCTTGGTCATTCGGGAAACCGTGGAACCATTCTCCAGGTCCGTTATTCCCAGCAAGCCACCAGTCCATGCGTGCCCTCACCGGAAAAAGCGGGAATGATGTTGACTTGTGACCGAGCCAGGCTTGGGTGTAGTGAATTACCGCCGAATCAATCATTTGCATTGCGCCGCCGTGACGCAAATAATTAATGCCCAATCGCGTATGGAGCACAGCCGGAGGGCACCCAATGCTCGCTCATGCCTCACTCTCGTCGGCTAGGGCATCTCCCTAGGCCCTAGCCATTTAGGTTTTCTTTGCTCATTCCGAATGCGAATTTTTGCGTAGGACAAGGGGGAGTCGTCGAACTGAGTTAGTCCGCAGCCTGCTAGTGCTTCTTTGGCTGGATGGCGTCCAGCACAGACGGAGGCAAGTCTTTCATACGCTCCACGAACTCTACAAGAGTCCAGATTTGCCGCTCCGAATAGAACGAACCGTAAGCGGACATGCCGGTCCTGCGTATGCCGTGCTTGATGATCCAGAACAATTCTGGCTCTGAGTATTGCGTCCCAACGTGCGCGAACGCGGGGGGCGGGATAAACAGGACGCGCGCGCGATGAGGACGGTCAGGCCTACCGTGGCATCCTGCACAACCGTCCAAATAGAGTTTCCCTCCTGCAATCAAATCATCGTCCGTATGGGACAACGGGTTTTGCACTTTGGGTGCGCTGCGCTTCACGGATGCGTGTACGACGAAATGTATCAGCTCGCTCTGCCAAGCAGGAGCATTCACGTCGGCACGCACATCGGCAGCACCCAGCCGCAAGTATCCGATCAGGCCACCCAGAAAGAACATGATCGTGCCGAGAAATCCGAGGATGAAGCTTTTCATCGAGGTTCTCCTTCTTCGCACAGCCTATTGCGATGCCTGCGGCTGGATGGCTCTGGCGACCGCAGGCGGCAGGTTTCTAATTCGGGCGATGAATGCGGCGAGACTCCACAGTTGGGAATCCGAGTAAGCCGGAGCTTGAGGGTACATCCCGCTCATGCGGATGCCGTGTTTCGCGACCCAAAAAAGCTGGCCGTCCGAATATTGCGATCCGATTTGCGAAAACTGAGGTACTCGCGGATAAAACGCGGCGCCGAAATCGCTTGGAGGTTCCCCGGGAGCGCCATGGCAGCCCACGCAATCGTTCAGGTAGAGTTTGCCTCCGGCCACGAGGGTGTCATCGGAATTTGGGAGCGGATTCTGCAGGGGCTGGGCTTGTCGGCGGACGGAAGCGTGCACTGTCGACGTCATCAAGCGGGTCTCCCAGGCGGATGGCGGCGCATCGGCGGCCACATCTATGAAGCCAAGACCCAAGTAAACGGCCAGAATGATTGTTAGAAACGCAATCGAGCAGAGAGAGCCCGCAATAGAGTTCTTCACTTCGCACCCCCGTTGTCCAACCAATTGGAAACCTACCCCAGACCAGTCGTTTTTCAACGCGGCTCGGCAGGCGTGAATGCCAACGGCTCTCCTTCAGGCCATTGCCACACCATTTTGACGATGCTTCCTTTACTGTCCCGCTCGAATCGCACTTTGGCGTATTCGTAGCGAAAGAAGAACTCATCCTTGCCGGTTGGCGCGAGCATCCTCAGAAAAGGATAGCTGCCCCATTGCATGTAGAGCTGCCCTTCCCGCACAATCAAGTTCTGCGGAACCGGAATGCTCTGCGCCCTATACGTTCCCGCATACTCCCGCAGCGCCTCGGCGCTCACCGCCGCCGCCTTTACCGGTGGAGGCTGCGAGACTTCACCACCGAAAAGAACCGCCTCCAGATCCTTCGGGAGTCGGTTGAACAGTCCGGACTGAATGTTACTGAGTACGACGACGTAGAGATGTTCCTTCGGATACAGCGCCATATGGGCGTTGAAGCCTTCGTTAATGCCAGACTGCTCGATCAGATTGCGTCCCGAGTAGTTGCGCTTTCCCCAGCCGTAGGGATACGCCAGCCGGTCGACCTGAAACGAGGGACTCGTATCCACAGCGCGCAGCCACGCATACAAATCATGGACGTTGGAATAAAGCGACCCTGGTCCGACCATGGTCGCCTCTTCGAAAGGAAGCGGAACCACACTGCCCGGTTTGGCTCCTGGTACGTGGCCGGTGGCGTTAGCTCCCGTCGGCAGTTCTTTGCAGGTGCTGCCGGAGTCGGTCATTTTTAGCGGACCGAACATGTTCTTCTGCAGGAACTGGGAATATGGGATTCCCGAGACCTTCTGCAGAATGACAGCGAGCAGAAAATAGCCTTCGTTACTGTAGTGAGAATCGGTGCCTGGAGGAAACAAAGGTGCCACGTCTCGGAGTCGCTTGACCAATTCCTCGTCGGAGAGGCAATCGCGAGTCACTTCGGGTGCATCCAGCTCTCCCAACCCCGAGTGATGAGTCAGCAATTGCTCCACGGTGATCTGGTCGCCGTTCGCAATGCCGCTCACGTATTTGCTAAGAGGCTCTTTCAGTGAGAGCTTCCCTTGTGCGGCTAGCAGTTCGACGGCCGCAGCGGTAAACGTCTTGCTGAGCGATGCGATTCGGAAACGAGTTCCGATTTGGTTCGCAACATCATGCTGGAAATCGGCCTTACCGTAGGCTTTCTCGACCAGCATTTGATCGCCCTGGGCAATCAGCACGACTCCGCTGAAATCTCTCGCTGCAACGTAGGGCTTGATCCACTGATCCGCACGTTGCTCGATGGTTTTAGCGTCGAAGGCTGTCTGGGCGACAGCCGGAAGGACGAGCCCAAGAGGAAGCAAACAGAGCATACCCGCGAGAGAGAGCGAAGTTTTGTTTCTCAAGTCTCTTCCCCTCCGAGTGGCTGGCAGCATCGATGGTTGTGCCGACCTGGCGACTTCTAATAAGGACGCCAAGCTGGCGAAAACGTGAGCACTTTACAATAAGGATCTGAATAATTGTTCGTTCGTGCCAGCGCTCGAATAACGGATAGATACGTACGCAAGCGTTTCCCCGTCCATTTTGCGGGTGCCAGCTAGCTTGATTTTGGCTTTGGCAAAGCCCTTCATCTTAAGCGGCCCTACGTCCACCTCTTTGTGAAGTTCATTTACGACGCCATGAAATCGTACAGCGAGCATCAAGCGATTGTGGCTGATTGCCTTCCAGATCGGAATAACTGGAACAATCTTCTCAACTGTTTCTGAACGCCATTTTGGATGCACATCTCCAGACGCCCCGCTAGTCCTTTGTTCCTCAGCCTCAGCGATCACCCAAAACCGGCCAATGAGTATCACCTGAAAACCGGCCAACGAGAGCAGCGCCTGGGACACTGACGCCGACGGAGGCTTGTAGGCTCCGTGGGCATGGCCAATGTCTTGAAAGAAGAGAAGAAACAACAAGTCTTAGCTCTGGGACGGCTGGGATGGTCGCTGCGGCGCATCCAGCAAGCGACCAGAATCCGTCGCGAAACCGCCAGCGCCTACCTGAAAGCGGCAGCAATTGCGGTACGTCCGCCCAGTGGCTGGGGGCGGCGCGGTAGTGGCTGAATTTGAATTTTAGAAGTTTTCCACAGACGTAACGATCAACCCAAACCCAAAAGGAGACAAACAGATGACCCCCGAAATCCGCAATATCGACTCAACAAATAACTTGACACGTGTTGCCTCAGAGTGTACTATTGGTTCCGTGATTAGATTCGTCGACATCGAGAAAAGGCTAGATCAGCAGTACATGGAGGACGTTAAACAGCTTCGGAAGAACTATTCCGAGCAGAATAAACTTCGTCCCTTTGTAGTACGGTTCAATGATCTAGAGCGGGAAGCTAAAGCTCGTGAGGAAAGAATGGCGCGTGTCATCATGCTTCTGGGCGATGACAAATTCGAGGACACTCGTAGAGAGTTGCTGGCAAGAAACGACGTTTCTAAGGAAATTGTCGTTTTCGTAGACGACAAGCTCCCTCTCTGGTTGGCGATGAAAGCGATTGTCGAGCAGACCACAGAGGTTCAGGTAGTTGACCTACAAGATACTCTGGAATACTTCAAGATCAAGGCTTCTCGTCAAGCAATCGAATCCGCGCTGGCGTCACACAAGGAAACTTTTGAAACCAAGACGCGAGGACGTGAGAAGTTTGTTTCGCTGAAGCGATAACAGGAAAGGGAACGATGCCGCCTCCACCAATGACAAGCGCAAATGACGAGAGCCGCTAGAGACTCGTGAATCTCTAACGGCCCTTGAAACCACAACCCGGCAAGCCGGAGTCATGGCCTCGCAACTCTGATTATCGGCTTGCCTCACTCTCCCGTCAAGCGGGAATTGAGGAGCCGAAATTGTCCTGCCTCAGCTGGAAATGGAGAACGCGTTTCTCCGTTAAGATAGCGGAGCGAGCGTATGAGGAAAGAACGGAAGCATTACAGTGCGGAAGAGAAGGTTGTCATTCTGAGGCGGCACCTATTGGACAAGGTTCCCGTCTCGGACCTGTGTGAGGGACTGGGCCTGCGGCCAACGGTGTTCTACCGCTGGCAAAAGGAGTTCTTCGAGAATGGAGCGGCTGCCTTTCAGGCCCAGGAGCGCCCCCACCGCCAGGTGGAGGAGAAGCAGAAACGGATTGAGTTCTTGGAGAAAAAGGTGCAGACCAAGGACGAAGTCCTCGCCGAGTTGATGGCGGAGCACGTTGCGCTAAAAAAAACACTTGGGGAACTCTAACCGGTAGCTGGGTGCCGCATGACGTGCGGGACCAAGTGGTGGATTTCGTCCGGCGCTGGTCGGAGAAGACCGAGATCGGCGTCGGGCGATTCATTCACTGGCTGGGCGTTACCGCCAGCAAGTTCTACGACTGGCGGCAGCGCTACGGGTGCGTCAATGAGCACAACGGTTGGGTTCCCCGCGATTTCTGGTTGGAGCTGTGGGAAAAAGCAGCGATCATCGACTACCATTTGAAGAATCCTCTGGAAGGCTATGCTGGCCGGACGCCAGCAGGAGATTCACAGCGAACGGGATCGGAAGTTGGCAGCGGCTCGGCAGCAGCGCCAGCTCCGTCGCCAGCAAGCGGCGTAACCGACGGGAGACATTGGCCCTACTGCAGCGGGCGTCGTGAAGCAAGACAACGTTCCGCTGAGCCATCGGAGTCGTACCATGTCACACCAGTCTGGTCGGTGCAGAAGGCGCGAAATCCTGACTTGCCGAGTTCGAGAGGAACAGCAGTAACTTGGTATTGCGTGGTTAATCCGTTCGGATCTGTCTGACAGCCGGTGACCGCAAACTTGTACCCGCTCTGCGCACCCGTGAGTAGAAATTCATCTGGATTGTACGTATCGCCGACGGACGTGGCCGACTTGAGCTGGGGCAGCTGACAGGCGAAACCTTTCGCGGGATTTGACGCTGCATAGTTGTTTTGGAGCGTGTTGAGCCTGCGAAGTCTACTTACCGTGATGGCTTCGTTGCCGCGCAGACGCTTATTGACATCGAGTACCGGCACAAAAAGTGCTGCAATGAAAAGAACCGCCAGAACTGCGCACAGCGCGACCAAGAGCTGCAGCCAGAATCTTCGCCGCACACGATTGGAACCTTCGCCGGATTGACACTCATCACCTTGGTGCATGGCATCCCTTGCCGTGATGGTGGGATCTTGGCATCACAAGTTCCCAGAACAGGATCGTTCCTGAGGAACAGTTTACCTCTAGCTGGCGCACGCATGATCCTTGCGGAGCTACAATAACTCGGGCCGGGTGAAACGGAAGCGGGCACTGCAGGGATGCAACCATGCCAAGGGATAGCCTGGCGGGGCTCATCGAGCCGATGTTCTGCAGCGCGGGAGCTCAGTTCTCTCGCGCTGCGAATAACGACTCCCAGATGAGCATCGGACGATAGACCGAATGCCTTGAAAATCCCCGCCCCAAAGGGGCGGAACCTACACTAACGGAGAGCGTCGGTTCTCCATTTCACGCTGAGCCAAGACAAAATGTATACACTCTCCAACGAAAAGAAGTTGGCAGTTCTTGCCGCGTTGCTCGAAGGCAATTCCATCCGATCCATCAACCGCATGACAAACGTTGACCGAAACACAATCAACTCCCTGCTACTGCGAACTGGCGACCGATGTACGGCCATTCTCGAATCGCAGATGCAGGGAGTCCATTGCCGCCATCTGCAATGCGACGAAATATGGACTTACGTGCAAAAGAAAAACCGTCGCGTGCGCTCCAGCGATTCACCGGAGGTTGGCGATCAATGGGTGTTCGTTGCGTTAGCAGGCTGCGGAAAAAGGGCCCTGTTGAGGCGCGTAGCTTGTCTTCCGTAGTGCCTCGGTGACATTGTCATCGAGTTGGCCGTGTTGAAGGTTTGCTGAGAGCTGGGCTTTAGCGCAGTTTATGCACTCTGCGGCTGTGGGGCACTGCGGACTAGGTTGCGCATGCGCACCAAGTTATAAGCCGTCGCCGCGAAGGTGAAGATCCACCCGAGCACGCTTGTCGGAGATTGGGAGGGATACCCAGATCCAACAGCAAGGTTTCGCGGTGCGCCCGGCACTCTGCATATCAGGCAGGGTTATGACGGAAGCTTGACTGCTTGGCTCGACCGTACCTTTCGTTATCAAGGAGAGGTAGACATCCTCTCCAAAAGGAATCGATGGGGCATAACCCGCGAGAAAAGTGAAAGGTCTATTTGTGGTTGTTTCCAGACCGAGATTGCCCACCGCTCTCGCTTTCAACCTGATGTGAGCCAAGATAAGCAAGGGCCCTTATAAGCTCAGCGTCTGGGCTGCGCAGCCTCCGCAGATGCTCCAAACGCTTTATCGAAATAACCCCTGAAAAGGTATTTCGTTTGCGATGGCTTGGGTAAGCAGGACGGAATTGTTGCGCACCACAACGGGCGTATACTCGGGTTTCTCGATCACGAAGACCCATCGTTGCGGCTAGACCACAACCCTGCACCTTCGCGATGAAGCTTCCCTCCGGCGAACCGGGCAAAAAAGGGGGTTTTAATCTTGCATCTCTACGCTTAAAGAAACTCATGCGCTCAACTCAACGCCCTCCAAAAGGAGCGATCATGCGTTCTGATCGTATACACAGGGCTTTGGTCAATATCCCGAATCGCTTCATGTTGTGCCGACTAGTCTCAGTGGCAACACGGAAATACCATGACCCTGATAGGCGGGTTCAAGACGTCATCAGCGATGTAATTGGGTGGTTCGCCGATGCAGAATTCGCGACGCAGCAATTGAGAATTCTGGCGGACATTGAGACGAAACTCCCCGCCGCATAGCTGTATCGGCGAAAATCAGAGGAGGGCCCCCTTTTTAGGCTTCGACCGGCGGTTAACACGACAGTTCTCGGGCGGAAGCTTCAGTCATTGTCAAAGCACCTTTTGCTCCATGCGGGAAGGCGCTGAAAGGGATTCGGCTTGGCTCTTGACGATATTACGAAACTCATGGATGCCGGGAAGGGAAAGGGCTATCTCACCTACAACGAGGTAAATGACCTGATTCCCCATGACGTCCATTCCCCGGGGGACCTGGACGACCTGCTCACCACCATCGGCACGCAGGGCATTGACGTGCTTGAGGGCGAGCCCAAGCTATCTTCCGCGGCGTTGAAAAATAAGTTTGAGGAAGAAGTGGAGGCCGGCGACGTCATCGGACTTGTTCCGCCCCCAGGGGCTCATGAAAAGACCAACGATCCGGTGCGCATCTACCTGCGCGAGATGGGCACAGTACCTCTGCTCACCCGCGAAGGGGAAGTGGACATTGCCAAGCGCATCGAGCGCGAGCGCGTGCGGAAAGAGATCAAGGCGCTCCACTGTGTGATTCCCTTGCTCGCCGAGAACGCGGACTGGATTGAGAATGGGCTCGCTCCGCCTCTGTCCATCTCACAGTCTCGAGGGACTCGGACTGCGGACGTGACGCGAAGAGAAAACGAGATGGCGCGCTGATCTCAGGCCGGAGAGCGGATCTACTCCGCATCACGTACTCCATAGGGAATTCAAAACACGACTGGAGCACTAAATGCTTCGACTCGCCACTTCCGATGTTTTGTGGACTTCTGGATTCTAGCTAAGCTGTTGAAGTGAGTTGGAATTGCCAGTAGAGCTAAGAGGCCCTCTCCAACTGCCGCTCTATAACGCTCTTTGTGCCAATTCGATCCAGTTCTAGGCACAGCGTACCGATCTTCTCAGAGCGGTAGTGAAATTCGCGGAGTTGAGAAGATGTCAAAGGTGTGGGCCGTCCGAAGGTCTCGATTTGAACGTCAATTAGCAGGCGGACTTCATCTTTGATGGCACTGGCTGGAGTTGTCATCGTGGGAGTCTCCAACAACATTTTAGCTGATTAAGAAACCTAACGGTGATTCTGAGCTAAACCGTGCCCCGTCTGCGTTAATTTTCCGTTAATTTCTTCCCATCCAATTGACCGGGCTGCGGGGCGGCGTCCGACCACAACTACGGTTTTCGACCGAGACGATCGGCGCATCAGGCCGTGGCCCAGGCACAGCAGTACATTGCCGCGGGTCACGGCTGGGTGGCTGATCTCGATTTGGAGAAATTTTTCGATCGAGTCAATCACGACAAACTGATGGGTCAGATCGCAAAACGAGTCGAGGACAAAAGGCTGTTGAAGCTCATCCGGGCGTTCTTGAACGCCGGGGGTGATGGAGAACGGACTGGTCAGCCCCAGCGTGGAAGGCACTCCGCAAGGAGGTCTGGACTTGCCCCTTGAATCCGTATCCCATAACTGAGTGTATTTCGTAGTAGTCGTGGCTGTGGGAAAGTTGGAAAGCGGCTTTTCGCTTTCCTACTTTTCCATAGCCTTTTCTACCTCACACCCACCGTCAAACTTGCAGAGCGCGCCGTGTCGCGCGCCAGTTCTGTTCGTACTGCATCGGGCTGACGTAATTCAGTGTCGAATGAAGTCGCGTCTGGTTATACCACAGCAGCCAATCGAGGGCTTCATCTTTGGCCTGTCGAACTGTTTCAAAATGCTGTCCGTGCAGCCGCTCCACCTTGAGTGATCCGAACAGCGTTTCGCTACATGCGTTATCCCAGCAGTTCCCTTTGCGACTCATCGAAGCCGTAATGCCGCGCTTTCTGAGTAGCTCACGGAAGGGGGCACTGGCATACTGGCTGCCTCGGTCGCTATGAAATATCAGTTCTGTTCTGCGGCCTCGACAGCGTCTGTACCAGGCCATTTCGAAGGCGTCGATCACCAGTTCGCACCGCAGATCCTCTCCCAGCGACCAACCCACAACCTGGCGGTTGAACAGGTCCAGGACCACGGCCAGAAACAGCCATCCCTCGTCGGTCGGGATGTAGGTTATGTCGGCCACCCATACCTGGTTGGGTCTGGCCGCAGCGAAGTTGCGATCCAGAAGGTTCGGTGCAATCGGCAGGTCGTGTCGGCTGTCCGTGGTCGCGATCCGGAAACGGCGCTTGCCGCGGGCCCGGATGCCGTGCTGCTGCATCAGCCGTTGCACTCGTTGCTTGCCCACACGAATGCCCTCCGCACGCAGTTGCCTCCAGATCCTCGGCCAGCCGTAGGCTCCGCGATTCGCCGCATACACAGCGCGAATATGCACCAGCAGCGCCTCATCACTCAGATGGCGACGCTGAACCTCACCACGCCGGCGAAGTAGGTGTTCATGGTAACCGGCCACGCTCACCCGCAGAACTCGGCACTGCACACGGATCGGCCACACCCGCCGGTGACGTTGAATAAAGGCGTACTTCATTTCTGGCCTTTCGCGAAGTACGCCGTCGCTTTTCCCAGGATGTCGCGCTCCATCTTGACGCGCGACAACTCCGCTCGCAAACGGCTGATTTCCATTTGCTCGACACTGACCGCCTTGCTGCTGGCCGGACCCTTCAGCCGTCCTTCCCGCTTCGCCTTGACCCAGTTGTACAAGGTTTGCTCAACCACTCCCAGACTTCGTGCCGCTGCTGCTATGCTTTGGCCCGACTCTACCATTCGAACCGCTTCCTGCTTGAACTCGAGCGTGTATTGCGCTCGTATCGCCTTTGTCATCTCCGTCTCCTTGCTCTATTGAATCACTCAGCAAGGGATACGTTTTGCGGGGGCAAGGTCAGTCCACTTTCTCCACTGCTGTCCAACCTCGTGCTCGACGAACTCGACCGGGAGTTGGAGCGCCGGGGACATCGCTATGTTCGCTACGCGGACGATAGCAACATCTACGTTCGCAGCGAGCGCGCGGGTCAACGGGTGATGGAAAGCATCACGCGATTCATCACGCAAAAGCTCAAACTCAAGGTGAATGAGACGAAAAGCGCGGTAGCGCGACCGCAGGAACGGAAGTTTCTCGGATTCAGCTTTACCGACGGTCCGGAGAGCAAGCGCACGATTGCGCCGAAAGCTCTGGAACGGTTTAAGCATCGCATCCGGGAAGTTACACTTCGGGCGAAAGGCGTCAGCCTGGAGACGACGATAGCGGAGCTAGCTTCGTATCTGCGAGGTTGGCGCAGCTATTTCGGCTTCTGCGAAACGCCCTATGTGCTGATTCAACTGACCCGCTGGGTCCGGCTCCGACTGCGAGCCGCTATGTGGCGGCAATGGAAAACACCACGCCGTCGCCGAGCGGCTCTGTTAGAACTGGGGGTTCGCCCGCGACTGGCCAGCAACACGGCCGGCAGCGGACTTGGCCCCTGGTATCTGGCCCGGGCCAAAGCCCTCTCGGTGGGGCTTTCCAATGCTCACTTCAAATCGCTCGGACTTCCAACATTGATCGATGGATGCTAGCGTAACCAACTCGAACCGCCGTGTACGGACCCGTACGCACGGTGGTGTGGCAGGGGTCGGCGGGTGACCGCCGCCCCTATGCCGTTCAAACGCCCTTGCATTTAGCGATCTGGCTAGCTCCCGAGTTGTCGGCAATCCCTACCTTACCGGTCGGCGGCGGGCTCCAGAATCTCTCCGGAATCTGAAACGAGACTCGGCGGAAGGAGGCTGCGAAAACAAGAATTCGATTCGCGGGTGCGTGTGTTGGGCGGGTTCGTTTATCCGACACGTCAACTACGTTCTCAGGGTTTTCAGTTGTTATGACGAAACTCGCTGCTTGCTCCGGCTGCCGAAGTCTGGACAGATGGGCGGAAAGGGAGGAATCGGAGCTGGACCGCCTGGGCGCGCGTCGAGCGGCTGGCGAAAAAAGGCATGGCGCAAACAGACCCCCGGACCAGGTGGAAGTCGACCGGGCAAAAGTCAATGGAATTTTGAAATCCAAATCGGGCTTATGCGTGTTTTGACGGCGCGCGCTTGCCAGCAACATTGAAATTCAAAAATGACCCCCCTTATCCCCTCTTCCAAGTGCTTTGGAATTAAATAATTTATAAGATGATTACCAACTAAACCGCATTCTCGCTTCCAGCGGATCTCGGCCCGGCAAGGACTGCTCGAGAATCCAAGCCCACGGAAGAAGAAAGTACGGCGGCCGCGGCGTCGGTGAGCGAAGCCTTCGGCCGTGTTCAGTCGCGAACCTCGGACGTGAAAAAGGCGAGCCAATTTAAGCTCGCCCCTTCCTAACCCGGTTATTCCTACGCGGCCTTTTCCAAAGCGATCTTGTGAGTGGTGGAGGTGTCTACTTCGAAGGTGTTCACCTTGGGAGTGGTCTCTAGCAGCGGTCGCAGTAGTTCTTGCACCACAGGATAGTGATCCAGCCTGTACAGTTCGGCATCCGTTGGGGTCTTCCAGAAGCTCATTCCCAGAATCCTATTTGTTTCGGCGGTCGAGACCAGGACGATCTCATCCACGAACCCAGGCTGCTTTTTCAGGATTGGCAGAACCTTTTCCTGGATGGTTTGAGCCACTTCCTTGGTCTTGCCCTGTTTCGCAGTGATTTCGACTATGCGTGTAAACATGAGGGTACTCCTTTCTTTGGCTAGTAGGTGAAAGGGACCCGTCGCAGCACACGGCGGAAATGCTTACGAGGAGAAACCTTACTCCTAGCCCGGTGGGCAGTCAACGCCACAAACATTGTGCAGTGACCGTCGTCACTGCCTCCCGTGTCTTCGTGGCCAGTGCCGGAAACCTGTTGAACAATTCCCGATCATCCGAGCGTTTGGGTTGCTGTTGAGGCTTACCTCGATGGGCTCTTTTGGGTCCACTTTTCCCGTCAATTCAACTATCCGGGATCAGGTATCCTGTCCGTTCTGCGAAATGAGGAAAACACCAAGCGGACGAAGGCACCAACGCGCAAGATTTCACCTGCAGGCAGAAAAAGAATAGCAGCTGCACAACGAGCACGGTGGAGAAAGATCAAGGCAGCAAAGAAGTCTGCATAGGTACCTTTCGCTATCAAGGAGAGGTAGACATCCTCTCCAAAAGGAATCGATGGGGCATAACCCGCGAGAAAAATGAAAGGTCTATTTGTGGTTGTTGCCCACCGCTCTCGCGGAAGAAGCGAGCGCTTTTTCAACCTGATGTGAGCCAACATAAGCAAGGGCCCTTATAAGCTCAGCGTCTGGGCTGCGCAGCCTCCGCAGATGCTCCAACGCTTTATCGAAATAACCCCTGAAAAAGTATTTCGTTTGCGATGGCTTGGGTAAGCAGGACGGAATTGTTGCGCACCACAACGGGCGTATACTCAGGTTTCTTGATCACGAAGACCCATCGTTGCGGCTAGACCACAACCCTGCACCTTCGCGATGAAGCTTCCCTCCGGCGAACCGGGCAAGGAAGGGGCGTTTATATCTTGCATCTCTACGCTTAAAGAAACTCATGCGCTCAACTCAACGCCCTCCAAAAGGAGCGATCATGCGTTCTGATCGTATACACAGGGCTTTGGTCAATATCCCGAATCGCTTCATGTTGTGCCGACTAGTCTCACTGGCAACACGGAAATACCATGACCCTGATAGGCGGGTTCAAGACGTCATCAGCGATGTAATAGGGTGGTTCGCCGATGTAGAATTCGCGACGCGGCCGTCGAGAATTTTCACAGACCTTGAGACGAAACTTCCCGCCGTATAGCTGTATCGGCGAAAATCAGAGGGGGCCCCTTTTTAGGCTTCAGCCGGCCTTTAACGCGACAGCTCTCGGGCGGAAGCTTCAGTCATTGTCAAAGCACCTTTTGCTTCATGCGGGAAGGCGCTGAAAGGGATTCGGCTTGGCTCTTGACCACATTACGAAAATCTATGGATGCCGGGAAGGGAAAGGGCTATCTCACCTACAACGAGGTGAATGACCTGATTCCCCATGACGTCCATTCCTCGGAGGACCTGGACGACCTGCTCACCAACATCGGTACGCAGGGCATTGAGGTGCTTGAGGGCGAGCCCAATCTATCTTCCGCGGCGTTGAAAAATAAGTTTGAGGAAGAAGTGGAGGCCGGTGACGTCATCGGACTTGTTCCGCCCCCAGGGGCTGATGAAAAGACCAACGATCCGGTGCGCATCTACCTGCGCGAGATGGGCACAGTACCTCTGCTCACCCGCGAAGGGGAAGTGGACATTGCCAAGCGCATCGAGCGCGGACAGCGGCGCGTGCTGAAGGCACTTTCACGCTCGCCGATTGTGATTCGTCAGATTTTGGCCATCGCCGAGGATTTGAAGCGTGGCGTCCGCCCGATTAAGGGAATTGTCGTCTTCGATGAGGAAGAGATGACCGAGGAGGTGCTGCAGAATCGCGTCAAGGACGCTACGCACCGCATCGACGAGCTACAGAAGCATTACAAAAGAGCCAGCCAGCTAGCCGCACGACTACCGACCATCCCGGCAAAAAAGAAAGCAAGGGAATACCGCCGCTGCCGATGTGGCCTGGACAGGGAACAGGCCAAGCATGAGCTCATCGAGGCCAACCTGCGCCTCGTGGTTTCCATCGCCAAAAAGTATGCCAATCGCGGGCTTCAGTTCCTGGACCTGATCCAGGAGGGCAACGTCGGCCTGATGAAGGGAGTGGACAAGTTCGACTACCGCCGGGGCTACAAGTTTTCCACCTACGCCACGTGGTGGATTCGCCAGGCAATCACGCGAGCCATTGCCGACCAGGCGCGCACTATCCGCCTCCCGGTGCACATGGTCGAGATCGTCAACAAGCTGATTCGCATCTCGCGGCAACTGGTCCAGCAGCTGGGCCGCGAACCCACGTCGGCAGAGATTGCTAAGCACATGGACATTCCTGCGGCCAAAGTGCGCAAGGTGCTCAAGATCATGCAGGCACCGATCTCGCTGGAGACGCCGATCGGCGAGGAGGGGGATTCCCACCTCGGCGACTTCATCGAAAACCGCGCCTTGGTCTCGCCGGCCGAGGCCGTCATCAACGTGAGCCTGAAGGAGCAGACCGCGCACGTGCTGCACACCCTGACTCCGCGCGAGGAGAAGATCATGAAGATGCGCTTTGGTCTGGAGGACGGCTCCGAGCACACGCTGGAGGAGGTTGGCCTAGAGTTCGCTGTCACCCGCGAGCGTATTCGCCAGATCGAAGCCAAAGCTCTGCGCAAGCTGCGCAAGCCCTCCCGATCGCGCAAGCTCAAGTCATTTCTAGAAGATGTGCACGAATGACGCCGGAATCTGTGCACGCTGGGAGCGGAAGTCGAGGGGATGGCCTGTGTATCCCTTGTCAATCCTGGATGGTCATCTGGGCGGCGTCCGAGGGGCCAATGATAATTGCTCTCTGATTTAATGATTGGCAAATCGTTGATTCTTGCCAAACGCAAACGCATCGAGCCGTCCTCGCCGAATTCCCAGTTCTCATTGCCAAGCCTCCGGATGAGCAGCAGCCTGGCGCATTGCCTCCCGAAGCCAGGTGTGGCGCGGGCACAGAATCGAAGATCCGGACTCACTGCGAGAGGAGCTACGGCGAAGGGTTAGCCTCCGCCTGTAACAGGGAGTTATGCATGTTCAGGATGCGCCAGTGCCCACTCGTCCGGCGACACATGGCCGTGCCATGCCCGGTGCTATGCTCGTTCGGAGAACCGATCGTATAGTCATAGGAGTACCAAAGTACATCGCCGAAACTCTGCATGTCGCGAAGTGTCATGGCAAAGCTTAAATTTGGAGCGAACCTCAGATAGCGCTGCTCGAGGTAGTCCATCACTTGGTTGCGCCCGCGGAATTCTCCCGTCGGCGTATACAAAACGATCGCTGGATCGAAACAGTTCTTCAATACATCTACTTTCCCCAGGTGAAACGCGTCGTTGCATGGATGCATGGCCTCTTGCATCTCAGCAAACTCAGTCTGGATCTCCGCCTGCGACATATCAACCGACGCCACTTGACGCTTCAGATTGATCGTCATATCCATTTTGTCTAGAAGATCAAATCCAAGAATGCCGTCAATCCGGCCACCGCAGGCCTGCTCGATCATGCTCAGGTCAACGGCGGGTAGCGTCAGATCGCGAAACTGATGATTGCCCACAGTCAGTTCTGGTACAGAGATCTGTCGACCGTCGGCGGTAGTAGTGCCTGTCCATGTGGTTACAGGGATGCGTTTGGATCGGCCCGAGGAGAATGACTTCAAGTTGAGAGTTGTGGTCGAGGCCGTGTCCAGCAGAAAGAACATATCCGCGCGGTTGAGACGGGTTTTGATCACGGGCAGACCATCGCAACGCTGGATTGGAATCTCCTCTTCTGCAGGCGAGTCTTGAGCATGAACGGTGGGAATGAAGAGGATAAACATGACCCCAAGCGTCAGTATCGATTGTTTCATCAAGCGCGGCACACGCGGGAGCTGGCGTAGGATCGCTCTCGGTCGGGCGAGCACGTGCTTGTTCCCGCAGCAAAACATCAAGTCACTCCCACATTGCTCTGCAGATGACAGTCACTGGGCAGTCGGTCGATGCGCAGTGACAGAAGTTGCTGAGTTGGGACGTCGCGTAACTTTGGATGTCGCGAAGCCCTGTAACCTTTCCAAGATCGCGGTTCTGGCTCTGGCAAAAGCTTGTCTGTTCCCCAGCAGTTGGTAAGCCCAATTCGCACCCATCATTTGTGAGTTGAATTCAAAAGCTAACTGCACAGGATCCGTGTCTGGGGTCAGTTCGTTGCTCGCTCTGGCCTGACGGATTTCATTTTCGAGCAGGCGAAGCCATTCGCTCATGATCTCGGTAATCCGATCCTTTACGACACCAGGTCGACTGTCGAACTCCAGAGAGGCGGCACCGAAGAAGCAGCCTCCCCGAAAAACCTCCCGTTCCGCATAAGACAGCCAAGCATCAGCCAGTTTCCGCAGTCGCTTAAGGCCGCTTGGTACAAGATTGGCTGGGCGGATGATTTCGTCTATGAACATAGAGCGGGCTGTTTCTACAATGGCGAGCTGTAACTCCTCCTTGGAACGAAAGTGGGCGAAGAGTCCGCTCTTGCTCATCTCCACCTCATCGGCCAAACGCCCCAACGAGATACCCTCAAGCCCTTCGGCGGAAGCAATCTGCACAGCTACCTGCAGAATCTCCGTGCGTGTTTGTCTGCCCTTCGTGGAGCGGCCATTCATTGGCCCTGGTCTTCCTTTCACATCTCTCCTCTTTGGACTCACAGCAGGGGCCCACTCCCGCAAATATAGCACGATCGGTCGTGCTATTCAAGACGGCAGTCATGCGACCTTGACCTGACCGGCGAGTTCCGCCGCTTGGGTGGCTGCAAGGTATTCGCCTCTGGCAGTCTTTACATCAATGCTCAAGGCGATCATCGTGGATCGCGACACCGGGCTGCCGCGCGGGTTTGCATTCCTGGAGATGGCTAACGACGCTGAGGCTGGGAAAGCAATCCGAGCTCTGAATGGCAGCATATTAAGAGATCGTACCCTGGACGTGAATTACGCTCGCCCTAGACCAGAACGCCCAGCAGCTTAGGTGAGCGCGGTCGCGACTGGCTCGGGACCGTGTGAGCGAATGTTTCTGGCCCTGCGCCGGGATCCAGGATCTTATGGGTCAAACGTGGACGATCACTATCTTCGGATCGGTGGCAAGGTTTGTGTCGCGCCGTAATCCAGGTCGAAGCCAAGCTGGAGCTTAGCTGCGTCCGACATGAGGCCGGGATGCCATGGCGGATCGAACACGACTTCAACATGAACTTCCTTGACACCGGGCAACCGCGACAGCCTGCTCTCAATGTCGGCCTTGAGCACGTTGCCCATACCGCAACCGGGAGCAGTCATGGACATTTTGATATGAATCCTGTTCCCCCCTTGCTCCAGGGGCGCAATCACGCACGAGTAAATCAGACCCAGATCCACGATATTGACCGGAATCTCCGGGTCGTACACGGTCTTCAACTGATCCCAGACCATCTGCTCACTGAAAGGCCGTTCCCGGACTGCAAGTTCTTGTGCCGTCGCCGCGTTGGAGAGCCCGAGGGCATCCGTATCCTTAGCCTCGACACGGTACATGTAGCCGCGATCGGTCGCCACCGTGTAGCTGCCGGTCAGGGACTGCATGATCCTCACGACGGCGCCGGCCGGGAGAGTGCCGCGAGTCCCGGAGGGGATCTCGATGACCTCACAAGCCCGACTCAGCGTGATCAGTTCACTCGCACTCATATTTCCTCTTCTCGGCGTCGTGTGCTACTCCGTCGAGACCGTTTCCTGTTTCCCTTGCATTGCAGCGTGTAATGCGTGCCAGGCAAGGGTTGCGCACTTGACCCGCACAGGAAACTCGGAGACGCCGGAAAAAACAGCCAGCTTGCCCAGTTCAGCCCGGTTCCCGTTCGCCGGCGACTGGCCCGTCACCAGCTTGTGGAACTGGTCGAAGAGTCTTGCCGCTTCCGCCCTGGTCTTACCCTTCACGCTTTGCGTCATCAGGGATGCTGACGCCTTAGAAATCGCGCATCCTGAGCCTTGGAAGCTGATGTCGCGAATCGAGTCGCCCTCCAAGTCCAGGTAGACGGTGAAGTGGTCACCACAGAGCGGGTTATATCCTTCCGCCCTGTGGTTCGCCGTCGCCAGCTCGCGATAGTTGCGAGGCGCCTTGCTGTGCTCCAGGATCACTTCCTGGTAAAGCTCGCGTAGATCAGGCATCAGGCGAACACCTCCCGTACCTTCTGGATGCCCTCGACCAGCGCGTCCACTTCTTCTCTGGTGTTGTAGAGAGCGAACGAAGCACGCGCCGTGGCCGCGATGCCGAAGCGCTGCATTACAGGCTGGGCGCAGTGATGTCCTGTTCGGATCGCAATTCCCTCCTGGTCGAGGATGGTCCCGATGTCGTGCGGGTGGATACTGTCCAGCAGGAACGAGAGCACGCCAGCCTTTTCTTTTGCGGTGCCGATCAGACGAATGCCGCGGATTGCTGAAACGGTTTCAGTGGCATAGGCCAGCAACTCGTGCTCATGCGCAGCTATGTTGTCAATCCCGAGGCCATTCACATACTCGATGGCTGCGCCTAGGCCGATGGCGCCCGCCACATGGGGCGTGCCGGCTTCAAATTTGTAGGGCAGCTTGTTGTAAATCGTCTTCTCGAAGGTTACGGAACTGATCATGTCGCCGCCACCCTGGTACGGAGGCATGGCATCCAACAGAGCAGATTTGCCGTACAGAACGCCGATGCCAGTTGGACCGTACACCTTGTGACCGGAGAAAACGTAGAAGTCGCAATCCAGAGCCTGGACGTCCACTTTGAGATGAGGCACGGCCTGGGCCCCATCGACCAGCACCGGGATGTTCCCGCGATGTGCCATTTCGATCATGCGCTGGACAGGAGTGATCGTGCCCAGCGCGTTTGAGACGTGGGTTACGGCGACGATTTTGGTTCGCGGTCCCAGCAGGTTCTCGAAGTCCTCGAGCAGCAGCTCGCCGCTGTCGCTGATTGGCGCAACTCGCAGCCTTGCGCCCTTCTCTTCGCAGAGGATCTGCCAGGGCACGATGTTGGAATGATGCTCCATGGCGGTGATGAGCACTTCGTCGCCGGCGCGAACGTTAGTGCGGCCGTAGGTCTGCGCCACGAGGTTGATGGCTTCCGTGGCGCCGCGAACAAAGATGATCTCGCTCGCATCGGCGGCGTTGAGGAAACATTGCACCGTCCTCCGCGCTCCTTCGTATTCTTCCGTCGCATGTTCGGAAAGGAAATGCACGCCACGATGGATGTTGGCGTTGTCCCGCTCGTAGTACCGACCGATCGCATCAATGACCACCTGCGGCTTCTGGGACGTGGCTGCATTGTCCAGGTAAACCAGCGGCCTGCCGCGAACCTTCTGCCGGAGTATGGGAAAGTCACTGCGGACCTTATCCACGTCAAACTCCACACCGGCGTCGCGTAGCTGCGCTGAACGGAACTCTCTGGGCAATCTATTGGCAGCCGTAGTCATCCGATTTCCTCCCAGTTTCTTGCGGTGTCCTCGCGGCGGTTCCCTGTCGGAACATCAGGCACAGAGTCGGCCATCTGGAACAGACAGCGGTTGATCAGCCCTTCTACGTGCCTGCGGACGGGCCCCTGTTTCATGCGGTCGAGACATTCGCTGGCGAAGGCGAAGAGCAGGAGTTTGCGCGCGGACACCTCGTCGATTCCGCGAGAGCGCAGGTAGAACAGAGCGTCCCCCTCGATCTGGCCGATGGTGGCTCCGTGCGTGCACTTCACGTCGTCGGCGTAGATCTCCAGTTGCGGCTTGGTGTCGATTTGCGCGTCATCGGAAAGCAGCAGGTTGCGGTTGGTCTGCTTGGCATCGGTTTTCTGCGCGTCCTTATGCACGATGATGCGGCCGTGAAAAACGCCGTGTGCGTGGCCATCGAGGATCCCGTTGTAGAACTGCCGGCTGCCGCAGCGCGGGCTGGCATGTTCCACCAGCATGTAGTTGTCCAGGTGCTGGTGGCCGTTGCCGATGAAGAGGCCATTAATCAGGCACTCGCCCCCTTCGCCTGCCAGCACCGGGTGTACGTTGTTGCGCACCAGCGCCCCGCCCAGCAGGACTGAGTGCGACACGACATTGGCGCTTCTCCCCTGCTGGATGCGCAGCGTGGAGATGTTGAAAGCCTGCTTGTGCTCGCGCTCGATCATGTAGTGCGAAAGCACAGTGTGGTCGCCGGCGACCAGTTCCGTGACCGTGTTGCAGAACACCGCGCCGCCGCTGTCGAGCGACACATAGTCCTCGACGAACGTGGCCTGGCTGTCTTCCTCCGCCACAATGAGGTTGCGCGGATGACTCATGGATGGAGCATCGTCCCCGGTCGAGACAAACAGCAGGCAGATGGGCTCCTCCACTAGCGTGCCTCTGGGAATGTGTACATACGCTCCGTCTTCCACGAAAGCCGTGTTCAGTGCACAGAAGGCATCGCGGCGGATATCAAGATAGCGGCCAAAGTGCGATTCAATCGCTCCGGGATTGCCGGAAATCTCCCCGGCAAGACTGTTGACCTTCACCCCATCGGGCAGGTTGCCCAGCAAGGACAGCTCGCGCGCAAAGCGCCCGTTCACGAACACAAGTTGACAGGCAACGCCCGTAATCCGGTACGGCTCCAGTTCCTGTTGGGACAGCCGGGCGCGGCGTTGCGCGTGAGCCGGAAGGCAGTTTGCGCGATAGCAGAGACGTTGGTGAACCGCCAGTCTTCGTCGTGAGTGGTTGGAAATCCGACTTCGCAAAAACGGGCAAACGCATCCTGGCGCAACCTCCATAGCCATGGCAGGTCATGCCCGGTGGCAAGCTTCTCGAACTCGCTGAAGCTTTCCAGGTAACTCTCCAACTGCTGAGTTAACGTGATCACCTTGCTCTTCCCCGTTTCTCGCTTCAGGCAGGAGTAGCGCTGCGCGCCTCGGCTTCCATTGAGCTATAGCCTTTCTCTTCCAGTTCCAGGGCCAGTTCGGGGCCACCCGAACGCACGATGCGTCCATCCACCAGCACGTGGACGAAGTCAGGAACGATGTAGTTCAGCAGGCGCTGGTAGTGAGTCACCACAATGATGGCGCGCTCCGGGTTGCGCATGGCATCAACGCCCTGGGCCACGATCTTCAGCGCGTCAATGTCCAGGCCGGAATCGGTCTCGTCCAGGATGGCGAGCTTCGGCTCCAGCACCGCCATCTGCAGGATCTCGTTGCGCTTCTTTTCGCCGCCAGAGAAGCCTTCGTTCACGGAGCGGTTCATCAGCTTCTCGTCCATGTCCAGCAGCTTCAGTTTCTCCCGGAAAAGGGGTAGGAAATCCATTGCATCTATCTCATCCAGCCCGCGGTATTTGTGGATGGCATTGAGCGCCGACCGGAGGAAGTACGCGTTGCTGACACCGGGAATCTCTACCGGGTACTGGAAGGCCATGAAGATGCCTTCACAGGCGGCCTCCTCCGGTTTCATGGCCAGGAGGTCCTTGCCGTTGTAAGACACTTCGCCAATGGTGACGGCGTAGGTTTCGCGGCGGGCCAGCACCTGCGCCAGCGTGCTTTTGCCCGAGCCATTCGGGCCCATGATGGAGTGCACTTCGCCGGCGTTCACTCTCAGGTCAATGCCCTTGAGGATTTCGTGGTTATCCACTTTGACGTGCAAATTCTTGATTTCCAGTAAGCTCATTCCCTTTCCTCTCACTCGCAACGTGTTTCAATTTCCTGCGCGGCATCTCAGCCTTACCCGACGCTGCCTTCCAGGCTGACGCCCAGCAGCTTCTGCGCCTCCACTGCGAACTCCATAGGCAGCTCGCGGAACACGCGCTTGCAGAAACCATTCACGATCATGGAAACGGCGTCTTCCGCCTTCAGCCCGCGCTGCCGCAGGTAGAAGAGCTGGTCCTCACCGATCTTCGAGGTGGAAGCTTCGTGTTCCATGCGGGCAGTGGAGTTCCTCACCTCGATGTAAGGGAAGGTGTGGGCACCGCACTCGGCGCCGATCAGGAGCGAGTCGCACTGCGTGTAGTTGCGCGCCCCGGTGGCACCCTTCATGATCTTCACCTGACCTCGATAGGTGTTCTGGCCGTGACCGGCGGAAATGCCCTTGGCGACGATGGTGCTGCGCGTATTCTTGCCGATGTGGATCATCTTGGTGCCGGTATCGGCCTGCTGGTAGTTGTTGGTGAGGGCAACCGAGTAGAACTCGCCCACCGAGTTCTCACCCTGCAGGATGCAGCTCGGATACTTCCAGGTAATCGCTGAGCCGGTCTCCACTTGTGTCCAGGAGATCTTCGAGTTCACGCCCAGGCACTTGCCCCGCTTGGTCACGAAGTTGTAGATCCCGCCTTTGCCTTCTTTGTCGCCCGGGTACCAGTTCTGCACGGTCGAGTACTTGATCTGCGCGTTGTCGAGCGCGATCAACTCAACCACAGCGGCGTGCAACTGGTTTTCGTCGCGGATGGGCGCAGTGCAACCTTCGAGGTAACTGACGTAGGAGCCCTCGTCGGCGACGATCAACGTGCGTTCGAACTGGCCAGTGTTCGCCGCGTTAATACGGAAGTAGGTGGACAGCTCCATCGGGCAGCGAACCCCCTTTGGCACATAAACAAAAGACCCGTCCGTGAATACGGCCGCGTTCAGCGCGGCGAAGAAGTTGTCGGTGTAAGGCACCACTGACCCAAGGTACTTCTGCACCAGGTTCGGGTGCTTCTGCGCAGCTTCCGAGAAAGAACAGAAGACAATTCCCAGATCAGCCAGTTTCTCCTTGAACGTAGTAGCCACGGAGACGCTGTCGAACACCGCATCCACCGCCACGCCTGCCAGGTGCTTCTGCTCTTCGAGTGGAATGCCCAGCTTCTCGTAGGTGCGTAGAATCTCTGGATCCAGATCCTCCAAGCTCGCGAGGCCGGGTTTCTGTTTGGGAGCCGAGTAATAAACGATTTCCTGGTAGTCGATTGGCCCGTACTTGACATTGGCCCACCTCGGTTCCGCTTGCGCCTTCTCAAGCGACGCCCAGTGGTGATACGCCTTCAGCCTCCACTGGAGCATGAACTCCGGTTCATTCTTCTTGGCCGAGATCACACCAATGATGTCTTCGTTCAACCCCTTGGGGACCCTTTCTTCCTCCACTTCGGTAACGAAGCCCCACTTGTACTCCCGGCCGGCAAGATCCTGAATGGTGTTCACGTTGGTGCTCATTGCATTCTCCCGGATACAAAGTCAATCGTCGGCACTAGGTTGCCGCGCGCATCCCGGATCATGGTCAGATGCAGCGGCTGAATCAGGTCGGAGAGCATTACGCCCCCCAGCGCCCCTCGCACCGCCTGGCTGATGATCCGTTGATTGTTCTTAATCGGACAGCAGGGTTCCAGGTCGCACAATCCTGAAACGTCGGTACTGCATTCGGTCAGCGCGATAGGCCCTTCGAGAGCAGCAATGATCTCAGCCACTGAGATCTCTCGCGATTCTCTTGCCAAGCTGTAGCCACCTTTGATGCCACGGTGCGAAACCAGCAGTCCACCCTGCAAAAGCTCCTTCAAGAGCTTGCTCACCGTCGGTAGAGCCAGCCGCGACTCCACAGCCAGGTCGCGCGCCGTGTGCAGCGACCGATCATGGTTGCGTGCCATGTGGGTCATCAGGACCAGTCCGTAGTCCGTCAATTTGCCTAGTCGAATCATCAGTCAATGCCCCTGTCTCGGAGGTTTCTGAACCGCCGTATATGAGCAGAACCAAGATAGTACTAATATGGTACAATTTAATTGTACTGCGCTGATGGCACGGCTGACAAGGCCCGGCAACCTTCCCCCCAAGCGGGCGGCTTCTGGCCCAATTGAACAATTGAACGCGGCTTAGCCTGGGCGGCCTCGGCGGTGTATCAGTCCGAATCAGCGGGATTCGTTATGTTGCTAACTCGGAGAGCGTGTTACGGTCTCCTCGCTGCGCAGCACTTGGCAAAACACGCTGGCGAGGGTTCGTTCAGCGCCAATGACTTGGCCGAATTCTATGGATTGCCCCATGAAGCATTGGCCAAGATCCTCCAAGCGACTTGCCACAGCTGGGGTGTTGATGTCCCACCACGGGATTAAGGGCGGATATACACTCGCCGGTGACCCGCGGTACATTTCCGTCGACGTGATCAAGGCCAGCGAGGGACCACGGCGAAGCGGTATTCACGTTGAGCACGGGCGGCACCTGGAGTCGGTCACGGAGAGTATCTCGGCCTCACCGCAGATACCGAGGGCACGGTCCACCCCTTGTGGACAGATGGGACGGGGGAGGAATCGGAGCTGGACCGCCTGGGCCCGCGTCGAGCGGCTAGAGAAAAGGGCGTGGCGCAAACAGACCCCCGGACCAGGTGTAAAAGACCGGGCAAAAGTCAATGGAATTTTGAAATCCCAACTGCGGAAATGCGTGTTTGCACGGCACGCGCTCGCCAAACCGCTCGGATTTCATTTTTGGACCCCCTGTCCCCTTTTTAAGGAAAATGACACTTGCAAGATAAGGGTTGGAGCGTCGATTCTGGTTGATCCGTTCTTTGCGCGCGGGCTCGCAATCTGCCACGACGAAATAAGTCTGCCCAATCGCGTTCCGAATCAGATGCAAAACCAACACTCTTCCTTGCGCGGCTTTTTCGCGCACGACCAACGGAAGGCCTACGCAGCATACTGCTAGTTCGTGTTGCGGTGGGGCTGATCTTCTTTACGCAGGGCATTCTGAAGTACATTGACCCAAACATGGGTGTGGTTCGCTTCACAAGAATAGGATTCCCACACCCGTACTTCACGGCCCACTTTGTCGGGACCTTCGAGATTCTGTGCGGCCTGCTACTCCTAATGGGGCTGTGGACGAGAGTCGTGTCTATTCCCCTGCTCATCGTAATCACGACCGCGATTGCGACTACCAAGATTCCAGAATTGTTTCGAGCCAACCAGGGTTTCTGGTACATGGTCAGCGATGCGCGCACGGATTTCGCTATGTTCTGCTGCTTGGTTTTTCTCATCTCAGTAGGCGGCGGAAGTTGGTCTCTTGATGCAAAGCTTGCCAAAGAGCCCCGAACTGATCACTGAGGTGCGGGGCAGGCAGGAGGCAAGGCCTCTGCGTGAACTGGCACTTCTATACCTGCGCCTGGGGACCACAGCATTCGGTGGACCGGCGGCCCATATCGCGCTGATGGAGGATGAGGTTGTTCGCCGCCGCCATTGGCTGACGCACGAGGAGTTCCTGGATCTTCTCGGCGTCGTCAACTTGATTCCCGGCCCCAACTCCACCGAGATGGCGATCCAAATCGGTTATCGGGTAGCGGGTTGGCGGGGGCTGCTCATCGGCGGAATTTGTTTCATCTTGCCAGCTGCGCTTTTGACTCTCGCGCTCGCGTGTATCTATGTACGCTACGGCATGCTGCCACAAGCTGCGGGTGTCTTATATGGAATCAAGGCAGTAATGATTGCAGTTGTGCTCCAGGCGATCTGGAGTCTTTCTCGCACCGCCGTCAAGAGCAGATTGTTGGCCGTCGTGGGAGCGTTGGCCGTCATGGCCAATGCACTCGGCCTCAACATTCTGATTGTTCTCTTTGGTGCAGGCCTGGTAACGATGGCTGCCAAGCGAGCAGTGTCGGCCTGGAAAACTATTCCGCCGAAAACTTTGGCTCTAGTGCTCCCTACAATGGCGTCAAGTAATCTGGCCGGGGTTCTAGGCACGTCAATTCCATTTAGCCTCGCGTCTTTGTTTACTTTCTTCTTCAAAGTTGGAGCAGTTCTTTTTGGAAGCGGTTATGTTCTCCTGGCCTTTCTTCGCACGGATCTGGTGGTTCGGCTGAGGTGGCTAACCGACAAGCAACTGCTGGACGCAATCGCGGTGGGCCAAGTGACGCCAGGACCAGTGTTCACCACGGCGACCTTCATCGGTTATTTGCTCGGCCGCGTGCCGGGTGCCATTGTCGCAACCGTTGCGATCTTTCTACCCTCGTTTATTCTTATCGCAATTGTTGGCCCACTGGTTCCACGTTTGAGGAAGTCCCCCGCTTTCGGTGCGTTCCTCGATGGCGTGAATGTCGGGGCGTTGGCGCTGATGGTTGTAGTCACCTGGCAATTGGGTCGGGCCGCTCTGGTGGACGTGACCACGATCGCGCTAGCTGCGCTGGGCGCCTTCGCCCTCATTCGTTTCAAAATAAACTCGACATGGCTCATTCTTTTCGGCGCGATTGTCGGCGCCTTCGCGGGAAGAGGAATCACCTAGGACTGGGGTTCTGAAGGAGGATCGATGAAAGAATTGTCTGAATCCAGACGCAAGTTTCTAAAAGCAGCGGGCCTGACGACCGGAGCGGTTTTGCTCTCGTCCAGCAAGGTCGTTTCTGAGTCCGTCATATCGCCACAGATCGGCGAGTCATCTGCTGCTTCTGAGTCCGGTTCCGCAGACTATACGCTGCACATCAGAACATCTCCTATTGAAATCGCGCCCAACCGGATCATCTCGGCGACGACATACAACGGGCAGTTTCCAGGGCCGCTACTTCGCTTCAAGGAAGGTCAACAGTTCACAGTGGACGTGTACAACGACACGGATGTGCGGGAAAAATTGCATTGGCACGGTCAGATGGTGCCTGTTGACGTGGATGGAGCCGCGGAAGAGGGCACACCGTTTATTCATGCCCATGGTAAACGCAGGATCGTATTCACTCCGCGACCCGCAGGATTTCGTTTCTATCACACGCACAATCGAGCCGGAGCGGATCTCTACGCCGGACAGTATGGCGGCGAAGTTGGTCCCGTGTACATCGAGCCGAAGCATGAGCCAGGCAACTATGACCGCGAGGTATTCCTGGTGCTGAAGGAGTTCGAGCCCACTTTCAGCCGCGGTGGAGACATGGCAATGGATTTCCTTTCTCCGGCGACTAAAGTGAAAGCGCTTGAAGAGCAAGGGGAGTCAGCCATGAAGGCTTCCCTCGCCAAGGGCATGCCGCACGGATACGAGGTCGGCTACGGTTCTTTTACGATCAATGGACGAATGCTGCGCCACGGGGAGCCCATACGCGTGAAACAAGGCGAACGAGTTCTGTTCCATGTGTTGAATGGAAGCGCGACCGAAATTCGTAGCCTTGCCCTACCCGGTCACTCCTTCCATGTCGTGGCACTGGATGGAAATCCTGTGCCCAACCCGGCGACGGTTCCCGTGCTCTGGCTGGGCACCGCGGAGCGCGTTTCTGCGATTGTTGAAATGAAACACCCCGGCGTTTGGATCATGGGCGATCTAGCAGATGATGATCGTCACCACGGCATGGGAATCATCGTCGAATACGCGGGTGCCCAGGGCAAAGGACAATGGATTGCGCCGCCGCCCTATCACTGGAACTACGCGCTCTTCGCAAAGCCTGGTGCGAGTGCCGAGCCGCCGGACCAGACCTTCGAGATGATCTTTGCCAAGGACAATGCCGCCGAGGAGGGGTTCAATCGGTGGACAATCAACGGCACGGCTTACCCGATGAGCGGCCAGCCGATGCCAGCCTCGTTTCACTTGAACCAAGGAAAGCGCTACCGAATTCGTATGCGTAACGCTAGCGATGACATACATCCCATCCATCTTCACCGGCACAGCTTTGAACTTACAAGATTTTCGGGAAAAACCATATCCGGAATCCTGAAAGATGTGGTCATGCTGGGCGGCTACCAGGAGGCCGAAATCGACTTTATTGCCGACAACCCAGGACTGACGCTATTCCACTGCCACCAGCAGCTGCATATGGATTTCGGTTTCATGACGCTGTTCGACTATGTATACGCAGGCAGAGAGAAATGTGGACTTGTCAGTTCCCGTTCTGGTGGCCCGTTCCATTAATCGAACTTTAATCTTCCCGTCACACGCCCGTCACAATCGCCTGCTAAGTTGTCCGCCTTATCGCCGCAGACATTGCGGCACTCACCAACCCAATCTGAAGCTCCCAGGAGATTTTGCTCATGAAGCTAAGAACTTTGGTTTTTGCCTTATTGGCTCTTCCGGTGTGCGCGGCATTTGCCCAGGAAGGCGCCGTGCCCACGGGCGTCCCCGCCCTCAATCACGTCTGGGTCATCATGATGGAGAATCATGGTTTTTCCCAAGTCCTCAATAACCCGGCTGCGCCGTTCACCACCCAGTATGCTAACGCCGCAAACCTCGCCACTAACTATTTCGCCGTCGCCCATCCCAGCCTCACAAACTATCTGGAAACCAACGGCGGATCGAACTTCGGCGTGCTGGATGACAACTCGCCAGACTGGCACAACGCGTCCTGCTTGCCGAACCTGGCCACGGGCGTTACCAATTTCGAAGTGACTGCTACGCCGATTTGCCCCATCTCTGGAAGCGGAAAAGACGCGGCTACACCGGCCATCGACTACTCCAACGAGACTACTGGACCTCCCGGCGTCAACAACATCGACGGCGTTAAATCGTATCTGGCTGATCCCAACATCCTAGGCATCAGCATCGCCGATCAGTTGGTCGCAGCGGGAAAGACCTGGAAGACGTATCAGGAAAGCCTCCCGCTCTCGGGCGCTGACCTGGTCGATAACAGCGACGGCAACTTTTCCAATCTCACTGACTTCACGCTGTTCAACAGTCTGTGGCCGGCGACGCCTCCCACATTCAACTCTGGGCAGATCGTCGCCCTTTACGCGGTGAAGCACAACCCCTTCGTCTATTTCCAATCCACTCAAGAAGGGACCAACCCACAGAACAGTCTGGCGAATGTGGCTTCGTTTGACGGACCGGGCGGTCTCTATGGCGATCTGGCTTCGGGCAAAGTGCCGAACTACTCTTTCATCGCCCCCAACCAGTGCAATGACCAGCATGGTCGCGGCAACGGCACTCAGTTCTGCCAGTTCGACCCTAATGACAACGGCACCCAAGTTGGCTTGAATCCGGCATTGATGGCGCTTGGCGACCAGGCTCTACAGAGAATCGTGGGTGCGATCCATGCCTCTCCGGCGTGGCACAGGGGCCACAACGCCATCGTTACCATCTGGGACGAAGATGACTACAGCGTCTCTCCGACCGTCAACAGAGTTGCAGCCATCGTGGACACCAACTATGGCTTCCACAATCTGCAGAGCAACGTCTTCTACACTCACTTCTCCCTACTCAGGACCATCGAAGGTGGATTCAAGCTGCCTTGCTTGAATCATGCTTGCGATGCCAGCACAAACACCATATCTGATCTGTTCGGCGAGCCGTAAACGGGCAGCAGAAGGCTGTTCTGGGGGCCGGGCGGGAAAGCCCGGCTCTTTTTGTCTTTTGTTTTGTCGTCAAGACCCGCAATTCTCGCTGGTGGAAACTTTCCAGTCCTGCCGGTAGTCAAATCCGGTAGCACAGGTTTAGCGGAAGAACAGAAGAACGAAAAACTAGGGAAAAGCGAATTTCCAGAACTGCTCCCGGTAGGGCTAGGAAGGCCCCCAAGCAAGAGCTGTGGGCTGATTGCCAACCGGTATTGGAGAAGGTTGTGGTTTTGGTTCGTGATGTAAAGTCGCTGACGCACTTGGTCGTAGATGATGTCGTCAAAAGCGCCGCCTTGCTGAGCGTGTCTGTTTCTTGCAGCAGCGGCAACCTTACTTGGCAGTGGCCGAGCAAACCGGCTCGATGGTTGTCGCTTCCGGGCTGGGGACAAAAAAGCGTTGAAAATAGAAGGCCACATTGACGAGTGCTACCATCACGGGCACTTCTACTAAGGGGCCGATGACAGCCGCGAATGCGGCTCCGGAGTTGATACCAAATACCGAGACGGCAACTGCGATCGCCAGTTCAAAATTGTTGGAGGCGGCTGTAAATGCCAGTGTTGTAGTCTTGGAATAGTCCGCGCCCAACTTCTTGCCCATGTAAAAGGACACCAAAAACATCAGCACGAAGTAAATCAATAGCGGTATGGCGATGCGCAGGACGTCCAGGGGGAGGCGAACAATGTACCCACCTTTAAGGGAGAACATCACCACAATCGTAAACAACAGGGCAATCAGCGTCAGCGGGCTTACGCGCGGGACGAAGTTTCGATTGTACCAATCGTGCCCTTTGGCACGAACCAATGCAGTACGAGTCAGAAATCCGGCCAGAAAAGGGATTCCCAGATAAATAAAGACACTCTTTGCAATCTCTGCAATAGACACATTGACGACGGTACTCCGAAGGCCGAGCTTGGCGGGCAGGACCGTAATGAAGACCCAGGCGTAGGGGGAGTAGAAAAAGACCTGGAAAAGGGAATTGAAGGCCACCAGACCAGCTGCGTATTCCGTATCGCCTCGGGCCAGTTCGTTCCACACGATGACCATCGCGATGCAGCGTGCGAGACCGATCATGATCAGCCCAGCCATGTATTCCGGATATCCATGCAGAAATACAATGGCCAGAACAAACATCAGAATCGGCCCTACAACCCAGTTCTGCGCGAGTGAAAGGCCGAGCACGCGCTTGTTGCGAAAGACCTCATGCAGTTTCTCATATCGCACCTTCGTGAAAGGTGGATACATCATCAAGATCAATCCCGCCGCAATCGGAATGGAGGTCGTACCGATGTTGAAGCGATTCAGGAACGGTACGACTCCTGGCACAAGCCAGCCCAATACAACACCCGCGACCATAGCCGCGAAGATCCACGCTGTTAGGTAGCGGTCCAGAAAACTGAGACGACTGGTTGCCTTCATGAGTGATCCCTATGTTGCGGCAAACCGCCCGAGGCGGAAGTCCCTTTGTCGAAAGACGCTGCTACTCGTGGGCGACGGGCGTCATCGTCTGACCAATGCTCTCGAGCTCCTTCTTGAGTGCAAGGCGGTCGAGACTCTTCAGTGGAAGGCAGAGAAATAGACTGATTCGGCGATCCAGAATAAAAAATGCCTCGCGAAACGCACGTTCCACGTCTGCTTCGCTCCCGTGAACTGCCGCTGGGTCAGGAACACCCCAATGGGCGGTCATCGGTTGTCCGGGCCAGATTGGGCATACCTCTTTTGCCGCGTTGTCGCAAACCGTAAAAACAAAATCGAGCTTGGGAGAGCCGGGCAGAGAGAATTCCTCCCAAGCCTTGCTGCGCAAACCCCGGGTTGGGATGTGCGCCGTTTCGAGCTGTCTCAGGGCCTCGGGCCGAACCGTTCCTGACGGATGACTTCCGGCGCTGTAGCCAGTGAAATTAGGTCTGCCTTTGAAGTTTAGAATGGCTTCGGCCATGATGGAGCGCGCCGAATTGCCGGTGCACAGGAACAAAACGTTGTAATGTCCTTTCATATCTCTCTCCTAGTTGCAGCAGGTCGGTCCGCAACATGCCTTCGCTCCAGAGTCCGCTGGCTTGACCGCCCGAACGAAGGCACTCATGATCTTGCCATCCACCTCTGGTGCAATCGCGTCGAGATCGACGCCTGCTGCCGAAAGAAACTCCCGCGCATCTTCTGCGCGATAGACCCGTGTCGGCTCGATGTCAATTCGCTCGAAACCTGCTGCGGAGAGTTTGCTGCGGTATTCGTCATCTCCGAGCGCACCCGCCACACAGCCGACCCACAGAAGGACACTTTGGCGAATTTCTGGTTTGATTTCGCCTCGGGTCACAACATCGGAAACCGCAAAACGGCCGCCCGGCTTCAGCACACGAAAGGCTTCTCGCAACACGCGATCTTTGTCCGCCGAAAGGTTGATCACGCAATTCGAGATAATCACGTCCACCGAGTTGTCCGGCAGAGGGATGTGCTCGATCTCGCCTTTTAGGAATTCGACGTTCTCAGCGCCCGCCTTGCGCTTGTTCTCATTGGCGAGCGCAAGCATCTCGTCTGTCATATCGAGACCGTATGCCTTGCCGGTGGGCCCGACCCGCCTCGCCGAAAGCAGGACATCCACGCCACCGCCCGAGCCGAGATCGAGAACCACTTCTCCTGGATTCAATTTCGCCAATGCGGTTGGATTTCCACATCCTAACGAGGCGAGCATGGCTTCTTCAGGGACTTGTCCCGCCTGGGAGGAGTCGTACAGATTGGAGGTGATTGGGTCGCAACCCAAGCCGCTTGCTGCAGTGGCGCCGCAACAGGCACTGCCACCACTCTTTACGCGCAAGGCTGCCTGGCCATACTTTTCTTTGACTATGTCCTTAATGTCGGTACTGCTCATGGTGCTCCTCTCTCCTATTTACAAAGCTGGACGATATTTTGCGGTTTGACTGCCTTGTTTCGAGTACAGCATTCGGCATAGAGGAATTTCAGAAGTTCCTGGAGCGCTTCCGTGTTGGCCGTGCACCGCAAAAACGTACTTTCGCGGCGCACGTTTACCAGCTCTTCGTTCTTCAATTTCTCCAGGTGGTGCGAAAGCGTAGAGTTCGGAATTTCCAGTTCTGACTGGATATCGCCTACGACCAAACCGTCCGGATGCGCGGATAGCAGCAATTGCATGATTCGCAACCGTGGTTCGGTGCCCATCGCAGAAAGCATGTCGGCGTACTTTGCGACATGCTCGGTACTCTTCTTGCTTGAGGCTACTGGCATGCTTCGATAATTGCAGAAATATGGGTTACCGTCAAGCGAATTCGCGATTTGTGCCCCGAGTCACGCGCCCAGAATCGGGCACCTCGTTCACGCCAAAAAACCTCGCCAGGAGTTGACCTTCGTTCTAGGGACGTTCTTCCACGATGGCAAAGCTACGATCTCGGGCGTCCCTCCTCTGGGAAGTTCAGGAGATCGGTACTCAGAAACAAACGTTAGATCCCTATCGGAACTGCCCCGAAAGAACGGCATGCATTAATCTGCAGGAGTTGGTGGTCGGGCAGTTTCGATAGGGTCGTTTGAAGGGAGCCGCTAGCGTTTGCGGCGGATGCGGGATTCCCTATGGGATTTCAATCGATTTTCGCTTGGAAAGCCTTGCCAGAAGCGGGTTTTACCAAAAGGGCAGTTATTGATGCTCATCGATCTAAACATGAATACTTAGCCTCAGGATTGCCTCATCGTAACGCAAAACCGATCCTTCCTCAAGCCTCGCGAGTCTGGACAGTCTGGACCCTCCAATGACCCCTACTTCGACCACGCGGCAGCGTCCGCCGCGCTAGCGGCTTAGTTGTGTGCTGGGCATGTTCAGTAACTAGGAGGTGAAAGTCCTCTGCCCGTCCTGATGGAGGAAAGGGCTAGTGATGATGCAAGGGCTACTGCCGCGAGGCGGGTCTGAAGGAAGCATGGAACAAACGTGCGAGTCGATGGACAAAAACCGAATAGAAGGCGTTCGTACCGGACGAGCGGGCGACTTACCGTGAAGTCCATATCCATCAAGGTGCGAAGCGTAGATTCGGCGACGGTGCACGGAAAGTGACTGAACTTACCCCAGGAGATCTGCTCCGTGTCGCTTCGGCGACTGAGGTGGCCGTAAGGCAACCTGACCGCGGAACAGAAGTCAGCATCGGGCATAGTATCCGGCATCGGAGAAGGCCCGAACGAGAAGGAGCGGTGAGTAGGCCATGAGTCTCAACGACGACAAGCAGCAGAATCTCCAGATGGAACTGGACTTCTCTTCTGCGCTGACGGGTGCAGCCCGAGGTGTCGCAGGAGAAGAGACTGAATCGTTGGTGGCGACGAGTGGAACCGAAAGCCCAGCTAGAACCAATCGATTGATGGAGGAAGTATGTGAGCGAGAGAACCTGAAGGAAGCACTGCGGCAGGTGAAAGGTAATAAAGGTAGCGCGGGAGTAGACGGGATCACCGTCGGTCAACTCTCTGACTACCTGAAACAGCATTGGCCAGCGATCCGGGAACAACTGCTGAACGGAGCCTACGAACCAAAACCGGTGAGGCGGGTGGAAATCCCCAAACCGGACGGCGGGGTGCGAAAGCTTGGCATCCCGACGGTGCTGGATCGATTCATCCAGCAGGCGGTGATGCAGGTGCTGCAGCGGCGGTGGGACTCGACGTTCTCCGACCACAGCTATGGTTTTCGACCCGGACGATCTGCACATCAAGCGGTAGCTCAAGCGCAACAGTACATCGCTGCAGGCTACGGCTGGGTGATTGATCTCGACCTCGAAAAGTTTTTCGACCGAGTCAATCACGACAAGCTGATGGGTCAGCTCGCCAAACGAGTCGAAGACAAGCGGCTGCTGAAGCTTATCCGGGCATTTTTGAATGCCGGGGTGATGGAGAATGGACTGGTCAGTCCCAGCGTGGAAGGAACCCCGCAAGGAGGTCCACTCTCACCACTGCTGTCCAACCTCGTGCTCGACGAACTCGACCGAGAGCTCGAGCGTCGTGGCCACCGCTACCTCCGCTACGCGGATGATTGCAACATCTACGTGCGCAGCCAGCGGGCTGGTCAACGGGTGATGGAGGGCATCACGCGCTTCATCACGAACAAACTCAAGCTCAAGGTAAACGAAACGAAGAGTGCAGTGGCGCGGCCGCAGGGACGGAAGTTTCTCGGGTTCAGCTTTAGCGCCGGTCCAGAAGTTAAGCGCATTATCGCGCCGAAAGCCCTGGAACGGTTTAAGCACCGAATCCGGGACACTACGCGTCGGGCCAAAGGCGTCAGCATGGAAACGACGATAGCGGAACTCGCTCCGTACATGCGGGGCTGGCGTAGCTACTTCGGTTTCTGCGAAACGCCGGAGGTGCTGATCTACCTGACCCGTTGGGTCCGATTGCGATTGCGAGCGGCTCTGTGGCGGCAATGGCGGACACCACGCCGTCGCCGCGCAGCTCTGCTGGCACTAGGGGTTCGTCCCCGCCTCGCCAACAACACGGCTGGCAGCGGACGCGGCCCCTGGTACCTCGCTCGGGCCAAAGCCCTCTCCGTGGGGCTTTCGAACGCCCACTTCAAATCGCTCGGCCTTCCGACGCTGATCGATGAATCCTAGCGCAACCAACTCGAACCGCCGTGTACGGACCCGTACGCACGGTGGTGTGGCAGGGGTCGGTGGGTGACCGCCGCCCCTATGCCAATCAAACGCGCTTGCATTTAGCGATCTGGCTAGCTCCCGAGTTGTCGGCAATCCCTACCTTACCGGTCGGCGGCGGGCTCCGGAATCTCTCCGGAATCTGAAACGAGACTCGGCGGGGAGGCTGCGAAAACAAGAAATCGATTCGCGGGTGCGTGTGTTGGGCGGGTTCGTTTATCCGACACGTCAACTACGTTCTCAGGGTTTTCAGTTGTTATGACGAAACTCGCTGCTTGCTCCGGCTGCCGAAAGTCTGGACAGATGGGCGGACGGGGAGGAATCGGAGGTGGACCGCCTGGGGCCGCGTCGGGCGGCTGGAGAAAAGGCGTGGCGCAAACAGACCCCCAGACCAGGCGGAAGCCAAGGTAAAAGACCGGCCAAAAATTCAATGGAATTTTGAAATCCAATTCGGGCTTATGCGTGTTTCGACGGCGCACGCGCGCCAAACCGCTCGGATTTCATTTTTGGACCCCCTATCCCCTTTAAGAGAAATGACCACTTGCAAGGCAAACTAACCAAAGCTATGTGATTGGCCCGCTTAGGCCGGCTCTGCGTCATGTACCATGATTTTAGACCGTATTCGGTCCCAATTGGACCCAACTCTGGCCTACCAGTGCGAGTAGCGCATGCGGAAGACGGATCATGAGGAGTTGATACGTCTCAACCACCGGAAAGTGCTCGTTCCCGCACAACGCGACGGTTGGCGGTTGTGCCTCAAGCCAAAGAGGACAGAACTGGCGGCGCAGGAGGATTCGAACTGGTACCGGTATTAGTCCGGACAAGGTTTAGCAAATGAATCGTTCTCGCCGCCTCTACTCGTTTTGAAGCAATTACAGTCGGACCCGATGCCTCCAAGTCGGACTCAGTACCTCTCATTGTGCTCCACTTTGTGCTCCAAATTCGTTCAGGCTCGGCCCGAATGCGGTACCGGTTCCGCCTGATTTTGGGGGTGCGGTCATGCGTCTGGTTAAATCGTTGTGCGGTTGAGAGGCTTTTCATTCCCGCTAGGTTTCTTAGGTTTTTGTGGGGAGAAAGTTGTGGGGCGAAATGTCTTGTTCGGGCAAAAAATGTCCGAGCGGACCTCAACCGATGTGATGGATGTTACGCGTCTCCCAGTTACAGACTGGTCGGGAGCTCGAACCTACGACCTACGGATTATGAGATACCCGTTTCCAAAGTCCCTCGTTTGTCATTAGTCGGTTGGAGGCTTGCAAATGACTCTTAGGTGATGCAGGGTCTTCCTGTTCGGCGGTTATCGTGTGCCTCGTGTGCGCCTAGTGTTGTGATACCCCTTGGCCTATACTCATCGCCCGGGAGAAGCCGCAGGCAACCCGTTCCCCAGCCATCTGCCGGAACGTCTTTGGGTGCTCATTGACTCACCTTTTCGCCACTCGTGGCTCCTTTCCCTGCCGAGTGTCGCAAAATTCGCGCGTCTCAGTTTGGGGGGCACTCCACGCGTCCCTGTTGCGGTGGACACTTTCCACTATTCTGTAGAAGCATCGAATGGAACAATCCCCAAAACCCCTTCTCTTGGTTCATCGCGAAAATCAATGCAGGAGCCCACCCACTGGCTTTGGATGCAGTCCGTCTGCGATAATCTCGCAGTGTGATTTGTTTAACACGGACGGGAGGCTCGAGGCGCTTGCCAATGACTCGACCGCATTTGAGCTGTTGGCTTTTGTTTCTCGCAGTATTGCTTTCCATCCCGAGTCGTGCCCAACAGTCCTACCGTAGTTACCAACAACTCTCGGGTCGAGCCCCGAGAAACGTCGGACAGCCAGGAGAAAAGCCTTCCCACACCGGGTTGCCGATGCCATTCATGGGCTGGAAACATGCTGACAAGCTGGCTCCGAATTACAAGAAACATTTTTCTCGCCCCCGAGCGAGAGCTGCGCAAGCGGAATTATTAACCAAAGTGGGTGCTGCAGCTCGATCCAACGGCTCACCAGTTCCGTTCGCGGCGTCGGCGCTGCCCGGCTTGCTCCTTCGCGGTTCACTGCCCACCGGCTACATTCCGACCTCTGTGGCAACAGGAGATTTCAACGGTGACGGCAAGATGGACTTCGTAGTTGCCAATGGCGGCGACAATAATCTGTGGCTCTATTTCGGAAAAGGAGATGGAACGTTCAATCTGCCCGTCATATTGCCCGTCACTCTGGGACTTTCACCAGTGTGGGTGGCAACGGCGGACCTTCGAGGAATCGGCAAACTAGATCTAGTGGTCGCCGAAGCGGACAGCAACAGTTTAGGAATCTTTCTCGGGAATGGCGACGGAACGTTTTCAGAGAGCAGTGTTGCGCTTCCTGGCTCCGCGGTGACCCTGGCGGTCGGCGATTTTAACCACAATGGCAAGGTGGATATTGCAGCGCCCATGGACGATGGCAATTCTTCTGTTTACATAGCTCTGTTGCCCGGAATAGGTAACGGCACGTTTGGGTCACCTATCGTGACCCCGGCATCAGGTATTCCACCGGCGATCTTCTGGGTTTCAAGCGCCGACCTCAATGGGGATGGGTTTCCAGACCTAGTGCTGAGCAGCGTCGATGATCCGATCGCTATCCAGGTGTTTCTGAACAATCGCGATGGAACTTTCTCGGCGGGGCAGGTGGTAGCTCAAAACTACCAACCGGAGATCAACCTGTCGAGTGTTCTTTTTGACGCCGATGGAGATGGAATCACGGACGCGCTCGTTACGGACATCATGGGTACGCTTTGGGTTTACCACGGTAATGGCGACGGCACATTCAATAACAATACCCCCGGCACGTTTGGTATCGGTGACGTCGGCTACGGAATTGGGGTGGCTGATGTAAACGGTGACGGCCATCTGGATGTCATTGTCTCCGGCATTTTCGTCAATGACCTGTTTGGATACGGAACCGAAGCCGGGGACCAGATTTGCGTATTGGAGGGAGATGGAAGGGGGAATTTCGGACCGGCACAGGTTTATCGAGGCGACAGTTCCTCGTACTCGATTGCGATCGGTGACTTTAATGGCGACGGACATCCCGATGTGATTACTGCCAATCAGGATAATGACTCGGTGAGCGTGTTTCTGAACGACGGAACAGGAGGCTACGGTGCGCCACAGGGAAACTGGGTTGGATATCCAGTTTATGGTCCGGTGAACGCACCCATGTCCGGAGTCGTCACCGCGGATGTTGACGACAATGGGTCAACCGATCTCGCCTTCATCGAGTGGAATCAGTCCCCCAGCAACTACTACCAGCTCACTATTCTATTGAATGATGGCAAAGGCAACCTTTCAGCGCCGGTGCGCTCGGATGCAATCGATTCGAGCTACGGTGGCTTCGGCGACTTCGTTTTGGCAGACTTCCGTAATACCGGCCACCCCGATTTCCTCGCTATTGCGGAAAATTACAACGCTACTGGATCATTCCTTTCCTTCGCCCCCAATTCCGGAGGCGGACATTTCGGACCTCTGGGTATCACCACTCCGCCCAACGCGATAGGTGTCATCGGAGTGGGTGACTTCAACCGCGACGGCAAACTCGATTTCGTGGCTTCAGGCTTCAGCGTCGGAAATGATCCGAACAATCTTCAGGGTATCCAGGTCTTCTTGGGAAATGGGGACGGCACGTTCCAAACTGGCCCCGTGCTGACTTTTGGAGGAAAGCAAGCGGTCCCTCCGGTGGCAATTTACGTCGGAGATTTCAATCGCGACGGCAAACTTGATCTGCTTGTCTTTTCTGAGACGTGGGTATATCCGTGGGGCTCGCCGGGATACCTTTACGAGTTTCTAGGGAATGGCGACGGCACCTTTCAGCCCGCAAAATTGTTGCTATCCTTGGTGGGCCCGCTCGTCGTAGCTGATGTTAACGGCGACGGCTATCCTGATCTGGTTACCATGTTTTCGGAAGGCTACGTCTACGGGCCACAACTGCCGATGCAGTTTTCCATCTATCTGGGCCAGCCAGATGGCTCCTTTCTGTTATCCAATACCTACACTCCTTACGGTTACTTGGGCACTCTGGCAGGAGCTCCTTATGCAACCGACGCGGGGAAGCACTCCGCACCGATGGTCACCGATTTCAATGGCGATGGCAAGCTTGACATTGCGGCCTTCCAATCTGTGGGCTCGGAGAATGTCGACACCTTCGTCCAGTTCATGCTGGGCAATGGGGATGGCACTTTCACACCCACTTACGATGTATTCGATTTCCGCAAGACATTTGTCACTCTGAATGCCGTTGACCTATTGGGAACGGGTATCCCTGACCTTTTCGAACTGAACGGCTATCGCTCCACTTACAATGTACTGCAGCCGATCACCGCTCCGAGCTTCCAAATGGGGCTCGTTGCCGACCCTGTAGTAGGATCTACCGGATCGGGAATCATTCTGCTCGATATTCCGTCCACGAGTTCGAGCAGCATCAGCCTCACTGCAAGCGACGCCGCAGTCAAGGTTCCCGCGACAGTCACGATTCCAGCCGGACAAATCTCGCAGAGCTTTAGCTTCACGATCGGCCCGGCCTTCAATCCGAATCACGTCTTTTCGATCACGGGCCAGATGGGAACGACCTCTCAGATTGACTACGGAACTGTAGCGCCTTCAACGGCCGCAGGTTTCCAGGCATCGGTTGGCGGTGGGGTTTCCTTTCCTGACATCAATCTGGCGGCGGGGCAGACCGAGAGCAATCTTGGGGTCGGCGTGACCTCGATGGGCGGATACAGCACGACCGTGAGCTCAAAATGCCTCGGGCTTCCTTCGCAAATCCAGTGTCAGTTCGTTCCAGCCAGTCTGGTTGTGCGACCGGGAGACGATGCTCAAGGATACTGGATACTTTCCATCGCAGCCGGATTCGGAGAGGGTTCTTATCCGGGGAAGGTTCGCGTCACCGACGGGATGATTACGCAGGACTCACCGTTCACCGTAAACGTTGGCGATTTCGCCATGAGCATGAGCCCGACGATCCTGCAGCTTCTGCCCACAGATCAGGGTTCTTACACTTTAACTCTTACCTCCATTCAGCAATTCGACCAGACGGTAAACATTTCGTGTGGCGGTCTGCCGGCAGGCGCTACTTGCAGCACAGTTCCATTTGATACTCCGACGCCCGGCGGCGCCCAGGTTTCGGTCGGTGTCCAGACCCAGTCGGTCGCCACCGGAAACTACCAGATCACCGTCACCGGAACGAGTACTCCGGTCAGCCACACCGTCATCGCGCAACTTCAGGTATCGGACTTTACAGCCACTGTTAGTCCGACCAGCGCAACCATTAAAGCGGGAGGCTCTGCCAACTTCAATGTCGTTGTTTCTCCGGTGAATGGCTTTGACGGAAATGTGAACTTTACTTGTTCGGTTTCGCCGGCCGGACCCATATCAGCCTCGTTCAATCCGACCTCTATAAGCGTGCCAGCGAATGGAACCGCCAGCTCGACGCTGATACTTACGGCGAATTCCCAAGCGAAGTTCGCTCCCGCGCGAGGCTGGCCCGAGAATGAACGTTTGGTCTTCTTGGGCATGGCCTTGGGGCTGCCGGTCGGAGCCCTGCTCTTCACGGTCACCGGTTCGAGGCGGAAAAAGGTCGCTGCTTTTTTTCTACTCTTGCTTCTTATCTGGATGCCCTCCTGCGGTGGAGGCAGCAGTGGTGGTGGAGGCGGAGGAGGCGGCGGAACGTCTTATACAGTCACGGTGTTCGTGTCTTCCGGAACTTCCAATGTCACCACGACCAAGACGGCCGGAACGATTACTCTAACTGTAAACTGAGGGAGTCGAGACCACGCAACTGATCCCTACTTAATCTAGGAACCCGGAAACAGAAAGAAACGATCAAAATATTTTCAGGAAAAACTCTGGGCACGAAAGTAAGCGAGGAGGAGTTCGCGCAACTAGGCAGCGGCCAGTGAGCGCGGCCTGACCCTGGAACTTCACAGTTCTTCTATGGTGAGCTATCCGCCTAAAGGAATCAACAAGTTCGCCTGCGTTAACTTCCGATTGCTCTACAGCAACCGGCTGGCGGGATTTTTCCTCTAGCTGTTCTGCTTTCAACAGGTTCGCGCACGGTAACCGAAAGTTACCGTGCAGCACCCTTTCAGGGGTGGAGTGTCACCCCTACTCCCGACGCCGTAGGCGGCGCGCTTTTGACTCTCCCCGATACCGCACGGTATCCGGCTAGAACCGACCCCGGAACACCCGGTCACTCAACCTGCGGCTTGCACCTGCTACGTCGAAGTCCCCACCATTTGGGAGGACCTCTTTGCCGACGGTCATCGGCTGGTGAGCACCCTGCGCCTCCGCCGGGCAACACCCGCTGACTTCACTGCGCTCTCGACCGTTTCGCTCGTGGCATCGGTTTCCGATTGATCCGTTCAAGCAGAAGTTTTGCTTCTTCCTTCGCTGACTCAGTAGCATCATCAGCCCTCGCCTTACAAACTGCCTCCAAGTGACGGATCGCTCTCCAGGCGTTTCGCCTGTCTCTGAGATAAATCTTGGCGATGTTCAAATTGGCGTTGGCATCGTCGTGCCCTACAGCTCGACGGAACCAAGCCAAGGCGCGTTTGAGGTCTTTTCTGTCTCGGTAAATCACTCCGATGTTGTTCGGCGCGATGAAGCTCCCGCGTCGATACGCGCGCTTATACCAGTACAGAGCTGCATCCTTATCGCGCCTTGTGCCCACCCCCCGATCATAAAAATGCCCCAACCTGTCATAGGCTAGGCTATTGCCGTTTTCTGCGGCTGCTAGGAACAGACGGAAGGCAGAGCGTAACCGACCTCGGCTCCATTCTTCATTGGCGCGGGAGTAAAGCTCGTTGACGGGTGATCCCCGTTGCATTCGCGCGCTGCGACTTCCCGACATAAGAGAACCTCCCCAAAATGAATCACTCGATCACAGAGACGACTTCACCCAGGGGGTGGAACCGTTCCTCACCTCGCCCTCACGGAATTGCTAAGTTCTCGGGGATAGTCCACCACAGTGGCGGAGCCAATGACGGCAGCATCCGTACCCCCCTGTAGATCAGGTAGCCCGCACCGACAGCAGCGGCACCCTCACCAACCATCTTAGTCACATTGTCTGGTTTCCAGCCGGGCGGTTTGGGAACCCAATTCCCCTTATGCCCGTCCCACTGTAACCATTCACCGGGTCTCTTTGGATCGGGTTTCACACCCTTGAGTGGTTTGTCGGGCTTTGCGGTATCACCTCTTTCGCCTTTGCCCTGGCCACCTTGCCCACGACTCTCCATGGGGGCCTGCGTTTGATCCGCCGGACTGCTCGTCGTCGATGGGTTGGAATTTGTTGGATTCAGAGCTGGGTCTGTGCGGGTTCCAGCGGGATCGGGTGTCGGTGGCGGAGGCGGAGCCGTGGGGTCAGCTGTCGCATTTTGCGCCTGATCCGACGTTTGCGCGGCCTTGACTTGGTCGTGCGCCTGCGCCAACTCGTCCGCGATTTGCCCTTCCGCAGTCTTTCGGATCATGCTCGTTTCGTCCGTTTCCGCACACCAAGCGTCATTACCACATTCCTCGACAGGCATAAACCCCGCAGTCACGCACGCCGCGCCGCAGTGTCCGTCGGGATCGCCTAGCGTGGTCGGGTTGTTCTCCACGTAAGCATAGAGATTCAAACTCTGCGGGTTGCCCAACTCTGCGTAAGGCACACCTTCCGGCTCGCCCGCCCAGTCCGGGATCATGAACCGTCCCAGATTCGACGCGTCGTAGCGCGCCCCAAAATTGTCCAGCCCCGACTCGAGATCCCTCTCCTTCCCATTGAATTTGTAATGCTGCGGCACCGGCGTGGCGCAGTAGTCGTTCTGCTGGCCGCCGTAGGGATAATAATCGATGTCCTGCTCGCACGCCGTTCCCGTCGCGTTCTCCACCACCGCGTGCGTGCCCAAGTGGTCGGAGAAGTAATAATGGACCGCTCCCGTGTTGTCGCGCCGCGCCACCCGCCGCCCATTAAAGAAAATGTAGGTATTTTGCACGTTCCCGGACAAATCGGTCTCCGTCAGGGGATCGCTGCTCTCGCCCCTCCAGTAGAGGGTGCCATTCGTCCCGCTGGTGGGGCACGCGGTGGTCGCAGTCGCGGCCACACATTTCTCCACCCGCTCGCCATCGCCGTCGTAGATATATCGGTAGGAGTCGGAGTTGGTGTCGGTCCAAATCAGCCGGTTCTCCGCGTCGTAAACATACGATGCGTTAATTGAAGTATTGCTGGTCATGTTTCCAGCGGGATCGTAGCCGAAGCCAGAAAGCTGGTTGTTCGTTCCCGCCGAGACGCTGAGCGGTTCGTAGTTGGTTTTCCCGGCTACGCCTTCCCTGCTATACAGATTGCCCCACGCGTCAATGGTGAATGTCTCCCCCCACTGCGTCCCGCTGGAATAGCCGCTGGCGATCCGGTTCAGCGAATCGTAGGTGAAGTTCTCGGTGCGTGTGGTATTGACGCAATTGGTGATGGAAAGAACGTTGCCGTTGTCGTTGGTGCCCGCTCCGAAGTTGTAGCTTTGGTTCATGATGGTGGCGGTGGTGGTCGGGCACGCCATTTGCTGCAACTGGTTCAGGGTCGTAGTCGAGATGGTTCCGGTGGTGAAGTACAGTTGCAGCGGCTGAAGACGCGAGTTGTAGGTCACCGCGCCTGAAATGGAACTTCCATTCGTGAACCCCGAAAGCTCGCCCGGCGGCGCGTAGGTAGCGCCCGTGACGAAGTTCGTGCCGCTGGCGGAGTTCTCGGCGGTGAGCGGCCGGGCCGCGCCGTTGTACGTGTATCCGACGGAGTAGCCAAGGCTGGTAACGCTTGCGGGAGAGCCATCAAGATTGTAAGCGTCGGTCTCGTATTCGCCCGTCGCTGCGCCAATCGTTCGCCGCTCTTGCAAAATCCGGCCCATTTTGTCGTGTGTGAAGGAGGTCGCGCCTGATCCGTCGCACATAGCTGTGCGTCGCCCGACAGGATAGCTGTCCGTGTCTCCCGGAGGTTTAGTCGTGCAGCCCGTGAGCGCCTTGCCATCATAGCCGTAAGCCACGCTGGCGGTCGAAGGGTTGGAGTAACTGTCGTTGTAGCTCTTGCCGCTGAGCCGGTTCAAAGCGTCATAGCTGTAAGTAGTCGTGACCGTCTTTGTACCGGTCGAGGGCTGATTCGGCGAGGGGGCCGTCTTGGTCAACACGTTGCCATCGCTGTCGTAGGTATAGAGAGTGGCACCAACGGGGAAAGTTCCCGTAGCCGAGGTTGGGCAGGTCACGGCCTGGATTTCAGGGTTAGCGGCGCACAGAAGGCGCGCCAGCGAGTCGTATGTAAATGTCCGTGTGCGCCAGTTCGCTGAATTCGTGCTGCCTCCCTTCTGAGTGACGCTGAGCAGATTGTCGAGCGTGTCGTAAGCATAGTCGGTCTCGTAGTCCAGGCTGTTGGGATCCTCAAACACCTGCGTTAAGCGGCCCAGACCGTCCAAACAGAATTTTCGCGCCTTTCCCGCTTCATCCGTCGTGGTAGTGCAGTCGCGGGCATAGCTGGAGGTGACCAGCGCAATGTCGTAGACCGTGGTGGTGTTGTCGCTGGTCGAGCTGCCGTCCGGGGGAATTACTTTTACAACCCGGCTCAAGCCGTCGTACTGGTTCGTCGTGATTCCATAGGTTGTGTCGCTCGTCGTGCGGTAGGGGTTGGAAGCGGTGATGGTTCGTCCCAAGGTGTCGAAGCTCGTAACCGTGTAGTCCGTTCCTTGAGGATCAGACGTGAGCTGCATTTGGCTCACGCGGCCCAAGTCATCTCTCACAGTGGTGGAAACTTTGTTCAGGTTGGTGGTGATCTTCGTGGTAGTGGTTGCCGAGACCGGAGGAGCGTCATTATAGGTTGTGCTGACTTGGCCACCGTCGGGAAAACTCGTCTGCCACTTCCGGTCGGCGAAATCGTAACTGAAACTGGTGGTCTGCGAATTCGGGTCCGTGGTTGACGCTCGCAGGCCAGTGCAAGAGTTGAAAGTGTTTGTCGTCGTCTGATTCAAGGCATTGGTGGTTGACGTGACATATGCCTTGCCCTCCCCGGACGGCGCGCAAGTGGTGTTCGCCCAGGAATCGGTATAACTCAACGTTGTTTCATTGTTCTTCGGATCAATGGTCGAGAGCACATTTCCGGAATCGTCGTACTGATTCGTGGTTGTGAGATAAGAGCCGCTGGTGTTGAGCCAGTGTTCCACCGCGGTCAGATTGCCTCTGTAGAGGAAAGATGTGCTGTAGTTGGAGTCGTGCTGCACGGCGCCGCTGGCCTGCATCGGCTGGTGCAGATGGCTGTAATTGTCGTATTCGTTTGTGGTTTGAGCGACCTGGTTGTTGTTTCCGTCCAGCACCGTCTTGGTCAAAACTTTGTTCGCTATGTTCCGCGACAGGTATTGCGCATAGTTCCCGCCAGACGATGGATCGTGCAGGTAGGTATAGGTCGTTTGGCGCAGCAGCGGACCGGGCGCGCCGCTGCCCCAATCATATTCGCGCACAGCGGTGGGATTGAGCCAGGTCGTGTTGTAATTTGTGTTGGAGGCTATAAGGCTCGATGAGACGACTTCGTAGTCGGTTTGAGTTTGTTTCTGCAGCCCGTTTGGAAGTATCGTGGTTTCGCTCGTCAGGCGGACGTTGCCGACACTGAACGGGAAATTTCCGGGGCCTACCGAAGTGACATCCGCCGCGTAATTCTTCTGGACCGTGCGCAGGAGATTCGCGTTGGAATCATAATACTGGACTTCGGTCTCGTAGCTGCTGCCGGAGCAGAATATGGGACAGTTGCCGAGTGCAATGACGCTATAGGTATGCACTTCCTCATTCCCAAGCGGGTCAGTCACAGTCGCGGTGCCGCCGGAATATTGCTCGACGGTATTGGCATAAGTCCATTTATTTGTTGAAGTGCCGTCGTAGACGCTTCGCGAGGTTATCTCGTTTCTGATGAACTCAGTCCAATTGCAGTCCGCTCCCGTGTTGGCGCACGTCACCGCGTTGCCAGCCTGAACGGTTGTTGTCGGTCCGACTTGATAGGTATAGCTGATCGAACCGCCGGTAGGCAGTCCCACGCTGGTCAGTTCGCCGGCGTCGTCGTTTTGCCAGCTAAAAGTGTAGGTGCCACTGCCGTCGGGAAGCGTGAGCGTACTCGGCACGAGAGTGGGAGCGTTGTAGTCATAACACGTGCCACTGCCCGTTAACAGAGCTTTCCCGCAAAAATGCGAGCTGACGTCTATGCCTGCGTAGTTTAGAGTGAAGGGGTGGGGTACGCCGTTGGAATCATAGTAGGTCCATAGGGTGTATTGTGGCCCCGAAACCGTTTGTCCAAGTGGCGTAGTGTAGGTCTTAGTACCGACGTTGGAAGTGCTGAGCGGATTGCGGTCCAGCATGTCCGCCGTAGCAGTTTGCAGGTTGCCGTTATTATCCTCCCACTTGTTAGGGTAGACTTGTGTGCCGTCCTTCAGGGTAGCCGTAAGTGTCACATTGGGAGGCGACCAGGAGCCGGTAACCAGAATTCCAGAGCCGTCCGTAGTCAGCCCCGAGGTGACGTTGAGTGCACAAGTCGACGGGGCGCTTCCTGCAAGCTCCATCTCGACCGGATGCATCGCTCCTTCCGGGTCGGTGACCACGATGTTGTCGATGACGCCATAGGTCACGGGTCGGGGGTTAGCGTCGCACGTAACCGTGCCATTCTGGTAGCTCACGAACCACGCACCTTGATTCGAAACCAGCCTCCAGTCCGCCAACGCGAAGTTGCACCCAGCGGGGTAGGCGCAAGGGTTTACCCACCACGTGTATGTCGACGAACTTGGATTGTACGTTCCGGTGACGGTCCAAGTGGGAACGTCATAGACGAAGCGCCACGAATAGGTCTTTCCGTTGCGCTGAGGCAGAGACTGGATCGGTATCGACATTGTCGGTAGGAACGGTGCGAGCATCCGGTCCATAGCCGAAACCGACACTCAACTTCGTGCATGCGATCAAGATGCTGGATTTTGGATACTTAGCTACGTGAGCTTGAAACTGCTCCTTCGTGATGCGTGGACAATTCACTAACTCTGACCACGTCATCCACACTCTCATCTTCACAGGTGGCACAAACTTCTCCATTCAACAAAAATGGACATCAAGCAATTTTCAGACCAGGGAATCTGGCTCTCACTATTATCAGTTTATCTCCGGCATTTGGTGTTTGCTCGCATTCACCGCGTCGAGAGTTTCACGTTCACGTCTAGAGATTCCGGCTCTGGCCTACTAGTGCCCGGAATCGGGCACACAATTCGCGCACGGAGACTGACGATGAAAGGATCTCTGGCTGGTTTTAACAAATAATTGGTTGTTGGAATGTCAGTCGCAGTTGCATGTGTGCAGGAACAAATGCCCTGAGCGCTCCCTATTCGCAGCACAAATGTTCGAGTCGGCTGGGACCGTAAGCGAAGCGATCCGTGGCTCCTTTCATATCGTTCGTGGCCGATTAGGAATTCTTACAACTTCTGCCAGAACCACTAAGTCGAATTCCCCGTCGCAAGCAGTCCACAAACGAGCAGTCATCCTTCGCCATCTGGCGATCAGATCATCCACGCGGTCGTGGCGGCAGATGTAACCGTGCAGCACGACGCCATCAACGTCTTGGCCGAAATCTGCTCTCGCTAACCTATGAGGAGATTTGACAGCCGGCCATACTGGACAATCCACCGGCCAGAACTCGAACGGATCCATCAGCGGCACCGTCACGCTGCGGATCGAACTATCTGAAATCAAATCCTCGATCGCTATGTCGTGGTACTCGCCGATATTAACTCTGCTGCGATCGGTCACTAACTTCTGGTGACGGTGCCCGCTCCTGTGGCGGCTGCCGTGTGCGTGCCATGAGCCTGAAACGAAGTGTTGCTTAGCCGAGACGAGGTCGAATACCGCGAGGTGCCCAGATGTTGGATGGTCGCCATACCAACAGTAGGCTTCGCCGCGATCCAATTTGAAGACGGCTGCTGCCGGATACTCGATGCCTCGGATGAGTGCCGAAAATCCAAGATATGTGGTCATGGCTGAGTCTTACTCCTCGCACAGCCAACATTCTCCCATGAACCGGGCAAGGATCCCGAATTAACTTAGAGCATGTTTCATAAATAGGTTCGGCCTCATATCAGGCACTTACGGAGGAGGCGGGTTAGGTGATGAGCTTCTGTCATGAAGACGCGGCAGAAGCTGTTGACGGACGAGCAGTGGGAGTTGGTGGAACCCATGCTACCCCCGCCCAGGCGACGGCAGGACAATCGAGGCCGGCCCTGGGCATCGAACCGGGCGTGTTTCGAGGGTATTCTGTGGATTCTGCAAACCGGCGCGGCGTGGCGATTCGTGCCCGAGGAGTTTGCTTCGCCTTCGACCTGCTGGCGGCGGCTCAAGCAGTGGGAAGACGAAGGGGTGTGGCTGCAAGCGTGGCGCACGTTGCTGGGGGCGCTGGATGAAGAAGGCCTGCTGAACTGGGACGAAACCTTTTTGGACGGCAGTTTCGCTCCGGCGAAAAAGGGGGCCTCGCGGTCGGTAAAACCAAGCGGGGCAAGGGGACGAAGTGGATGGTACTGGTCGACGGTCAAGGTCTTCCGCTGGGAGTTCGGCTGGAAAGTGCCTCCCCCAGTGAAGTTACGCTTGCGGAAGCCACGCTCTCCCAAGTCCGGGTACCACGCCGGCAAGGGCGCCCGCGGCAAAAGCCGGAGCGCGTGATCGCCGACCGCGGTTACGATTCCGACCCGCTGCGCCAGCGCTTGCAAAAGCGTGGCATCGAACTGATTGCGCCCTACCGCAAGAACAACCAGGCACGGCGCTACCAAGATGGGCGCAAACTGCGGCGTTATAAGCGCCGCTGGATCGTGGAGCGAACCAACGCATGGCTGGGTCAATTCCGACGCCTGCTGGTCCGTCATGAGCATCTGCTCTCCACTTACCGTGCCTTCTTCTATCTCGCTTGCTTCTGGATTACGCTGAGGCACTGTTTATGAAATACGCTCTAGTAAACACCCTTTCCCATCTTTGGTTGCGGTTCGAGGCGTTTCAGCCCGTCGCAAAAGTCCGCCGTTGTGTGCGCAAGTGTGTGAACATCAAGTCAACATGAGCCTTTATGATTTGAGTGGGAAGGTGAGCGACAAGAGTCTGGCTGGAAAGGACTGACAATGATGGAGCAGAAGTTCGACCCGGAGAGACTGAGACCGACAGAATACGTGCATGAACCCGATCCGCGCAGCACGATGTTCGTGAGGATTGACCGGACAAGCGGGGCTTCCCGCCCGATCGAGTTGGCTGACCACCATGAACAGATATCAGCCTATGCACTGCATGCCCGCGTGCCGCAGGAGATCGTGCTGCAGTTCGAGACGGCGAGAAATCTGTATGTGTATGCGTGGTTCGTTTACCGCTTTTACCCTGTGGCAGAGCATCTAAGTCTTGCTTGCCTCGAACTCGCTTTGCGCGAACGGCTGAAGGAGGAAATGAGGACGGGGAAGATCAAAAGCAAAAGACCTACGCTCTACCCGTTGCTGAAATACGCCGTCGATCACGGGCTGGTGAAGAACGAAGGCTTCTCAGCGTGGCAGAATCGCGGCGAGATCAACAGCCGCGCCCGTGTGGAGATGGAAAAGCTGCGCGAGGCGTCGGAGAAGAACCTCACGGAGTTCACCTGGGACGAATCGGACATCAAGATTACAGCCGAGGATCTGGACTGGGACTACGTGAAAATGCTCCCTGACCTCTTGCGGAGGCTCAGAGACGAGTACGCGCACGGCAGCACGGACCTTCACAACTGGTCCCTCCGGTCGTTTCAGATTGTCAGCGAGATCATCAATCAGCTCTATCAACCACCCGCGTAAGACAGCTGGCCTCCTTATTTTTGCTCGTTTATGCCCAGCATGTGCCGAGGGCGCCTTCATATAATTGAAAACGAGAACAACTCTTAGTCGGCTGAGGATGCGTTCATGAACGAACTACCCCGGATTGTTCCTGACGTGCAGGTGTTGCTGGCGCTGACACCCGAAGAACTGGCGGAAAAGATGCTCTTCATCTTGAAGAAGCGAAACGATCCGAAGTTTCACCCTGGTAATCTGCAAAAAGAGCTCTGGGGACATTTCACTTCCGGCCAGCCGCAATACCCGCGGCACCGCGAAAACGAAATAAATCTGGCTCTGGCGGAGGCGTGGGGATGGCTTCAGGCACAGGGACTCATCGTGTTGGATATGGAGAACGGACAGTACGGGTGGGTTCAGTTGAGCCGTCGCGCGCGCGCCATGGAGACCGAATCGGATTTCGGAAGCTTCAAAGTTGCCAGCCTCCTCCCCAGGGAAATTCTTCATCCGCGAATTGCCGATCCCGTCTGGCGCGCATTCATGCGCGGAGAATTCGACGTGGCGGCCTTTCAAGCCATGAAAGCAGTCGAGGTATCCGTGCGATCCGCCGCCGGGCTCGGCGATAACCTGATCGGCGTGAAACTCATGCGCGAAGCATTCGCACCGGAAACGGGGCCGCTTACGGACACAAGTGCCGAAGGCGGCGAAAGGGTAGGGCGCATGGAACTGTTCGCCGGCGCGATCGCGTCTTACAAGAACCCGCACTCTCACCGGGACGTGGATCTGGATAACCCGTCCGAAGCCATCGAGATTATCCTCCTCGCGAATCATCTAATGCGGATAGTCGACGCGCGCGCCAAGGCAAGGATTGCTGGCGGGACCCCATAGGTTTTAAGGATCCGTAGTCACTCCCGCGCCCTCCAGCAGAGTGCGCAGATTCGAACGTATATTCTGCGCCAGGTCTTCGAGCGCCACGTTTCGCAGCGTCGCGAGCGCCTCGACTGTCTGCTTCACGTCGATCGGGGCTGTTGGCCTGTTACCAACCTGCGTAAACGGTGCATCGGTTTCGGTGAGCAGGCGATCAGAGGGCAGGGCAGCAACAAGGTCACGACTTCTATCATTTCTAAGCATCGCGCCATTGATCGAGAAATAACAGCCAAGATCAACAGCGCGGCGGGCCTCTGACTTGGAACCTGTGAACCAGTGAAGGACGATCTGGCCTTGCTGACGAGTAAGGTGTGACTCGACCAAGTCGAGAACCATCGTTGCTGTACGGACGCTGTGCACAGTCAGAATCTTGCCGTCTACTTCTGCGCACTTCTGCAAAACCCGAGTGAATACCTGTTTCTGCAAATCGAGGGAGCGGAAGTAACGGGGACCGGCGTCCAGTCCGACTTCGCCGACGTAGCGCGCCTGGGGCAGATACTCTTCCCACAAGGCAATTTCAGCTGAACGCTCGGCAACGAGTTGAGGGTGAAGCCCCAGAGCGGCCCGGACATGCCGCGTTCCGTGGGTGAGTTCACGATTGCGCGGCCAGGCCTTCGGCGTAGTCGTCACCGTCAGGGTGTAGACACCCGCCTCCTCAGCGTCTCGCACGGCGGAAACCGGGTCCGCGAACAGATCGAGATGACAGTGAAAATCGACGACAGCGGGCTTCATGGGAGACTAGCTCGGGGTGGCACGGACGCCTGCAAGCAATTTTGCAAGCTCGGCGAGTCCACGCTTGTAGACACCGGCAAGCGCCGCCTGGCGAGCTGGCGACTCGTCCGACAATGGTCCCGGCTTATGAATATAGAGTGTCGCTAGTTTTGGTTTCTGCCGGAGTTTCTCGATCGCGTATTGGAAGGAGCGTATCTGCTGCCCCTGAGCGTCACGCGTGTCGAGTTCACAAGCGGTAAGGTCCGACAAGGCGTATTTGGTGCTGTCCCCCGTGCTGAGAAGCGCGGCGCGGCGAATCAAACAGGGCGAGCAGAACCCGCAATGGCCGGTGCCCAGGCCGAGCCATCGACCCTTCGTCGGTGAAGCGCACGAGAGTGACTTGGGGGCGAGCTTCGCAAGCAGGGCCGGATTTTTGCAGCCTGCCGCCATTTCCCCCTTCGTCTTGTCCCAATAGGGGTTCTCGATGCGACCCGAGATCCCAAGGACGCCCAGAAGTTCGTTCCATCTTGCGATATAAAAAGGATGGGTCGTTCGGGTGCTGAACGCGCCCAGGCGCAGAGGATCAAGCGGAACATTCAGCGCGATGAGGCCGTTCTCGGGCGCCCTGAGGACGAAGTTCCCGTCAAGACCTGTGCCAGCAAAGACCCCCGTCGCAAAAAACAGGAATGAGCGTCCCCGCGTCGTCTTCTCGGATTCGACTCCCTTGACACCCCAGTTGCGAAAATCCATCCAGATTCGCAAACGAGAAAGGTTCTGTTTCGGATAATTCTTCTTCAATGCTTCGAAGATTTTGTTCTGCGCATCACTGGTGGCACTGTCTCCAGCGTGACTGATCAGAAGAGGAGTCTTTCCCTCTTCGAGGGAGTCGATCGCGCCGATCAGGCTATCAAGGCCTCCTGAAAATAGAGCGAGACTGTCAACGGTTGGAGGGATCAATTGCGGCGGCTTGTCGCGAACCGCGTTCTCAAATCCGGCCGGCCGCGGCCTGAACCCGACTGTCCACCGGTCGCCTGTCAGGAAATTGAGGAGACGCTCAAGCAGCGGTATCGCAGCGTTCCATCGCGCAGGATCGCTCACGGGAACCACGAGGCGAATCTCCCTCGTCCAGTCGTCCTGTGATTCGGTGGATCGCGAAATCCGCATATCGGCGGCTTGAACGTGTGCCGCAAGGACCAGGAGATCAAGACCGATTTCGGAAGGAAAAACGCCGATCTTGGAGAGATCGTCGAGGGAACCGCCTATGTCGTGCTCAAGGCGGCGCTTGGAAACGACGAACTCCAGTCGTGTTGACACTTCTCCAGCAGCAGCTGGAATGTCCGCTCGGTCGGAATTGCCGAAACGTCCGACGATAAGGTGGCGCCTCATGGGGTTTCCGCCTCCGCTTCGGCCATGGTCTGCATGATCGCGTAAGCCTGTTCGTAAACGCGGGTGACAAATCCGAAAACCCGTTCAGGTGTGAGAGCCTGGAGGCCTGCCTTCGCCTGGGTCATCGCATCAGACACGCTGCGACGAACGAAATCCAGAAGCTGCCGCTGTACCGAAGCCGCCTGTGCCGCATCAGCCGGAAGCGTTATGACCTTCATCCCGATGTCGTTGCACAGGCGCGTCTCGATCGCATGTGTGGCATAAAGTTCAAAGATCGTCTGCATCTGGTCAGCCGTGAGGCTGTCGAAGTCGGAAATTCCGGTTTCTGCCAAATCAGCGATTGTCTCAATGAAAGCATCGCGCGCGATCCCTTCATCTACAGTGCCGCCCTCGGGGCAGACATACTCCATAAGCCCAATAAACACTTCTTCAATCGGCCGGCCCGCAAGCCTTTCGAGGTTGAGGGCGCGGAGGGCTTCTCGCGGACCGTTGGCTACGGCACTGGAAAGAAAACTGAGGAGCGGGGCACCGGACGCCGGGGACCTTGCCATTCGCTGTGCGGCCGTCCGGCTGCCACCCGATGCTGAAGAGACATAACTTGATAGAGCCCGGCCCAGACTAGCACGATCAGAGCCGCCTGATCGGGCGAAGCGCGAAAAATTGCCGCGCGCCGCGGTGAATCGATCGCCTGCCGCCGCCGGAGGTATTGCGGGAAGGACAGGGGGCGTGGGCGCCGGTGGCGGTGGCGACGGCGCCGATGGATCGGCCGGTGTTGGCACGGGCGGCGGTTGCGGCGGTGACTGGGGAGCTGGCACCGGGCTGCCATCGGACGGTAGCCAGCTCGGGATGAGCGGCCTGTTGCCGCCCTGGCCGCCGTTTGCGTTGGAAGTTCCCACTAGTGCTGAACTCCTTGATTGCGTGTACGCAGGGCGGCGCTCGCTGCGACCCTGAGAAACTGGCTACCGTCACGTTTCCATGCTTCAAGCAATTGATCATATCTCCGGCTCTGGTCCAGATCCTTGATCACGCCTTCCCAACCGGTGCATGCCCACGCGCCGAGTCTCTGCCGCGGCAAAGCTTCGAGAAAGTCGAGGAGATTTCCCTGCAGCGCCGGGTGCGCCTTGACCAATACCGCCATTCCTGCGGCTCCGGCGGGCTCCGTGTCGAAGGTGTCTCCCCCCACGATCCGGGCGCGGACGAGATCGAGAACCTGAGCGGCCTCGGGAACAGCGAGCTGCCGCACCTCGGTCTCAAATCCCTGGACCACGAATTTTGATCGGAGCAGCTTTTCCGCAACGCCGGCGAGCTGTCCAAGAACCGTGGTGGCTCCGAAGTAATCTTTGCGATCTTTCGCGACGAACAGATACGGGCGCAAATCCGACGCGCCGATGGCTGGTTCGATTTTCGCCCATGAACGCACTGCCTGAGACGAAGTCCACTCCGTCAGCTGTGCGCTATCTGGGGCTTTCACCACTTCGGGCTTGGAGACAACCTTCGGACCAGAAGGTCCCTTCGCCTCCGCAGGGGGCGTGGGTTTTGGAGACTGCTTGCGGTCGGATACTTCCTCCTCCAGCCGGACGAGGTCGGTACAAATGCCGTTGGGGTCGGATGCGGCCGACGTGGCAATCTGATCGAACAACCTAGGAATAAAGCGCTCCGCGAGCATCAGCTTGGCGAGTACCGGCAGCTTCACGTCGTCGCCGAATCCGCGGGCGCTGGCGGAAGACTGACGCAGCAGCAGCGTGTTTAGAAACCGCTTGATCTGGCGGGGATTCCCCTTGGTTCCGCCCGCCAGAATGGGTCCGATCTGCGCGCTCAGGATCAAAGCGTTCTGAGCACGATCAGCCTTGGTGCCCAATGCCGTCTTTACGGTCGCCGCGTCAAGGACCGCACCCTTCCAAGGGCGCTTTAGTCGCTCGCGCGCCGCGGCAATGAGCTTCGCGAATTCGGGGGCGTCTTCGCCCAGTTCGGCTCCGACGAACAGCAGTGTGACATAAATGCGAGTCTCGGTCTCCCCGAGAGCGGGAATGCGGAACGGAACCTGAATCAATTTTTCGAGGTAGTTCCTGGCGTACGTCTGCGGCCCCGTGGTATCGGGGAGATCGGGAAAGTGTCTGCGGACCGCATATTCGATCATCGCTTCATCGGCGGCAACCACGAACGCCGTCCGGGAAGTGAATAGGAAAAGTCGGACGGCTTCCAGGGTTTCGATCGCGGTATCCGGAAGACAGCGGTCGAGGTCGTCGATAAGCACAACGAGCTGGTTGATGCCGGCTTTTTCCAGGAGCTCATCAAAAGCTTTCCGGAAGCCAGCTATCTCTTCCGGGACGTTCTTCGCTTCAGTATCAGGCTTGAGAATATCTTTGGCGCCCGACAGCGCGGATTGAACGTTTTCTTTCGTGAGTTTTGTTGGATCGGTAACCCACCCCTCCAACGAATTGAGCAGCACCGGAATGGCGAGGGCGTTCGCGCCGAGCCCGTGGAAACCGGCGTAAGCGGTGAGGGCGAGGCCGCCCGTTTTCTTAGCGACTTTTAACAAGTCGATGCGATGAAGAATATTTCTGACCGCTTCGGTAGCTTTCGTCAGGAGCGGACGCTTTTCAATCAACCCCGTGACGATACCTTCGATCAGCGCAATCTTCGCGTCTTCAAAACCCTGAAAGCGCCAGCCGTTGAATTTGAGGCAGAGAACCCCTTCCTGGGCATTAAGGGAAGCCTCGATCATCTCCAGGACGCTCGATTTTCCGGCGCCCCAGTCACCATGCACGCCGACAGTTACCGGGTGTTCTGGTTTCTCCCGCAACAGCGTAACGATTGTCTTAGCGATCGCCTCATTATTGAGGAGATCAATCTTAGTCTCGTTGTCTGACAAGATCATGACAGCCACATCTTAATCTGATCCGATGGTTTCGGCACAGACTTGCAGTTTGGCGACGGTATCAGACCAATCTCCAGACTGTCAGCGAAAACGTTCTGCCTTCGGGGCCGAGTCGTAGTTGCCACAATCCGGCACACAACTGGCACGAAGCTGATTAGACACAATCAATATCCATGCGGCCCCCAAATATGAGCCTGCTGATCGGCCGTCAGTTGGATGCCGGTGGCTTTTCCGCGTCAGCTAGATTGCGCCAGTTTTCGACCGGCGGCGAGTTTCTCCGGTATCGTCAGCGCACCGTCATCCGCGCAACTGACGCGGTTCAATACGGCGGTCGGTAACGGCGAGGCGCTCGTCGTCCAAATCGGACGGTGTTATCGCACCGTGTTCCTTGCGACGACACGGTTCAGAACGGACTGCGGAATTCGCAACTGTCGGTACTTGCGACAGCCACGCACCGTCTCTGCATTGCCAAGCACGAGCACGCCCGACTCGCCCACGAACATACCCGTGACGACGTGTCGGTCGAGACGCAGAAGGGCGGCGACTTCGGCGACGGTGAAGAGTTTGTCTTGGATGTTTATTGCTGGTGGTCTGGGCACAGGTAAAACTCCGACTTTGGATTCGGAGTCTCCCACGTCGGGAAACCTGTTACCCAGCTTTGCTGTCTACGCTCATCTATAAAGGAGCGCGTGACTAACTGGAAAGTCTTGCCTGTCCGTTTTTTAACTGGTTACTCGGACTCGCGCTGTGGACGAGACTGCCCGTTCACTATGCTGCGCGGAAGCCATTTTCATTGAAGACGCCGTACGCCTTCACTGAAAAAATATAACAATCTTCCGCGCGGAGCACAATAGTAGTTTAGTAACCACGCTGTAGGTCACCTTCGTGATTACAGGCGGGTGTGTTACTTCGTGGCTGGCGTCGCAAGGGCTGCCATCATGCGCTCGTTCAGTCTTTCCTGCCGTCCGACTATCCACTCGGAATAATGCTTCGCCACAATTTGCACGGTGTCACCGATTAAGACGGCCACGTCCTCAGTGGGCAGCCCATTGTTGAGGCACCAGAACACGAACGTGTGACGCATCGAGTGGCTCGTGACACGGTACGGTTCACCGTGCTCGTCGGTCAGTGCAGCTGTGTCACCTAACTTCGTGAACAGATCCCCCCACGACTTGACAAGGTTAACGAGTTCTCGCTCTGCCGTGGGAACCGCATCGACGAAGAGGTAACGCCCGTCAGCGTTCGCACCAGCAAAAATCTGCTCCACGATGTCGGCTCGCAGGGTGGCATAGACTGCGTGGCCAGTCTTCGCTCGGCGGAGGAAGAACTTGTAGAAGCCGTCGCCGTTCTGCTCGAAGCGGCTGCGCTCGATGCAAACGGCGTCCTTTATCGCCAGCCCAGTCCACCGCATCAAGAGCACGAGCGCCCGAAGTTTGCGGCGATCATCGTCGGTCGTCCGCCCGTTCACTTTCGAGATGGTTGCCAGCAGTTGAGCGAATTGCGGGTCAGTCAGCGCCTTCGGAGTTTGCGAGTCATCGTACTTCACGATGACCGCCTTCGCCCGCGCCGGGTTCCGCTGGAGCCAGCCCATATCGGAGACACAGAACTCGAAGAAGCCGATAATGCGGAAGACCTTCTTCGCCCGGGTGTTGGTCTTTCCGACCAGCCCATTGCGCCACGCGAGAATGTCTTCGGTTCGAATGTCGCCCAAGTTCACCAGCCCGCGAGCCAGAACGAACCTGGCGAATGATTCCATTTCGAATTTCACCTTGCTCAAGTACCGCTCGCTGACGTTCGACTTCGCCTTCGTGTCGAGGAAGGTTTTGATCGCATCGTCGAGGAGGGTAGTTCGTTTGCCTGCGGGCACTGGCGTCGGCTCCCCCTTTGCGGCGGCTTCAAAACCGTTCATCAATTCACGTGCTTTTTTCTCTGCGACTTCGCCGTCGCACGTGTCAGCGGACACGCGGTGAAGTTTCCCCGCGCGGAAGTAGGCCAATTGTTTTGGGCAGTCGCAGCCGATTCGCGTATCATCGCCCGCCCATTTGCAGTCGGCGCGGTGACGGGAATAAATTCGAACCTTCGGAACGGCGCGCGCTTTCCGCTGCCGTTTGATAACGATTGCCGGTGCTGCCGCTGCTGCTTCCATAACGATTCTCCTTTGTGGGTTCCACTAAACTTCCACTGATAGGAGTCTCGCTCTGACGCTAACTACATGAAAGATAACGGACGTAACCCATTTTGAGTAACGTCCCGTCGGCATCTTCCTGGTGCGCGTCGATGGCGCCCAGTTCCGCTGGCACGCCCACAAACCGTTCTACGTCCTCCGGCTCTCCGTTCTAGAGCCCCGCACACTGGCCGGGCAATCCATTGTGGGCCGTCTCTACTGTACGCAAAAAGCGATGTGGAAACTGGGCTGGTTCTTGCGGGACTTCCTCTATGACCCAGAACTGCTGGCCCACGAACAGGTCGACGAGAAGGCTTTGCCCGGACTCCGCGGGGTAGTCAAGATCAGCCACACCGTGATCAACGGCATTTCGCTCATCAACCTCGACGGCTTCGCCCCGGCCAGCCAGTGGGAAGAACTGTCCGCGGCTCCGGTTTCGAGTGCCTCTCGCTCCAACGCGGAGGAGGCAGCCCGATGAGCTACTCCTACACCCAGATCAGCCAATACCTTAGCTGCCCACGCCGTTACCGGCATCGCTACCTAGATGGTTGGCAGGAAAAAGACACGCGCGCAGCGATGCTCTTCGGCCGTGCCTTCGAACAGGCCGTCGCCGCCCTTTTTCGCCGTGAAGACCCGGCCGCTGTGCTGTTCGAGCAGTGGAGCTTGTGTAAGGACACGGGCTTGACGTACTCCGGTAACGACACTTGGGACCGGATGCTGCAACAAGGCATCCAGTTGCTCGAGCGCTTCACTCAGGACGGCCGCATTCGCATTCGGCGTCCTCGTGCAAACCAGCAGATTCAGTTCAATCGAATGCTCAGCTCTGGCAACGATTTTGTCTCCTACGTCGATGCCATTGGTGAACTGGACGGTACGCCCTGCGTTCTGGAATGGAAGACTACCTCTGCACGACATCCGGAAGAGCCGGCTGGCATTTCCGCACTGGATCCCCAACTCGTCTGCTATTCGTGGATGACCGGGATCGACGAAGTTGCCCAAGTCGTTTTCGTGCGCAAGCGTCTGGTCGAAGTACAGTACCTCCGGGCCACCATTTCTGACGAGCAGCGACAGGAGTTCGCAACTCTGGTCGAGGACACAGTCCGACGGATCGAGTCCGGGCTGTTCCTGCCGCACAGTGGAATCCGTTTTCCACAGAATCCATGTACAACCTGTCCCTTCCTCGGGCTGTGCCTTGGCAAGCCTGAGATGGTCGAGGCCGCGCTCGTGCGCAAACCCGGAGTTGATCTTGGTCTGTTTGACGAACTTTCGTTTTAGGCCGATGCCGATGCCGCCCAGGCTCAATCGCAAGCGCGCACTATTTGTCCTGACCAAGATCGACGAGATCCTGGCGTGGGAAAAGCAGAAAGAAGCGGAGCGAGACACGCGCTTCGTCGACCTGGGCAGGTACCTGTGCGAGGTGCGGGCGGGTCAGTACTGGCGGGTAGAGAAGTTGGCATCCTTCGACGACTTTTTGGAACGGCGATTTCCGGAGTCGAGAAGGAAGGCCTATTACGTGATGTCCATCCACGAGCACCTGCCGCCGGAGATCAGAAAGGATCTCAAGGACATCGGTTGGACGAAAGGAAGGGAGTTGGCGAAGCTGGCGCGGGCGGAGGGTCAGCGCTTCGTTTGTGCACTCTGGGTGCACAAAGCCCGCTCCATGTCGACGGAAACATTCCGGCGGGAGGCGGAGAAGGAATTGACGGGAAAGGAAGAGGAACTGTCGGAGCTGATCTACTTCAAGGTCTACAAGAGCCAGGTCCCGGTCATCGAGCAGGCGATTGAGACGGCGGCCCTAATGCTGGGCACGGACAAGTCGCGTGGTTACTGTCTGGAGATGATCTGCGCCGACTTCCTCGCCGGCGCGCACTTGGATAATGGTGACCCGGAGATCCTGCTCCGCTCGATCTCGCGCTACTACAAATTCTTACCTGGCGAACAGCGGCAGGCTTTCCTCGAAAACCTGCTCGAGAAGGCGTCCTGAGAATGATTCGCCCCAAAACCGCTCCCTTGCGGCTAGACCCTTTGTCTTACAAAAGCCTGCGTCAGCAGATCCTGCGTCGCGACGGCTGGAGGTGTCAATCCTGTGGCACGATGTCGAATCTTGAGGTGCACCATAGGGAGTTCCGCAGCCATTCGGGGTCAGATTCAGAGGAAAACTTGATCACGATCTGCGCGGCATGCCACGCAACCGTGCATATGGGTTAGGAGAATTCACACCTGCTTACATCTGGCCTCGGCTCCGACTTATACCGTTATTTAACCGCAGAGGACGTAGAGATCGCGGAGCAAAAGAATTTCTAAAAACTCTGCGTGTTTGCGGTTAGAAGCTACTGTTCTCACCGTCTTTTCCGCTTACCTTTTCGGCTCACCGCTCGCACCGGCTGTTCTCCCGGCGCGAGGACTCGCCGGACAATCGGAGTGTTGAGCTTGTACTTGCGCTCGCTGACCTTGCCGGCGTCGTCGCCATCCCGCACGCGAATCACAAACGTCGGCAGCACGCCTTCCTTGTCGAAGTTCTCTTGCGCAACGGTCACGGGCAAGACGCCCTCCATGCGCTCGCGATAGGCCGTCTCATAGCGATGGCGCCTCACGTTCCAGGTGAAGACGCGAATTTGGTTGAAGTCAAACGGCAGGCCATCCTTGGGTTCCGTGAGGACGGTCAAGTACTGCGCGACTTTCTTGTCTCCATCCTGAACTTCGTTCAGCACGAAGAACGCGACAATGCGCTGGCCTTCGGCATATTGCGCGACGTCGAGCGGGACATCGAGATCGATCATGCGGGCCAGCACCCAGCCGACTCGGCTGTGGGAGTCGCGCACCAGCCACCAGTCTTCCATTACCGGAGCGGGCTTCTTGTCTTGCCCATTTTGATTGCCGCCAGACGCGGCCGAGTGCGATGGCGGCGCAACCGCGCCGGGCTTCTCGGCGGTGCCTCGTTTCAACAGCGCCAGCTTCTCGCCGGCGGAAATTTGATAGAGATGTTCGGTATCGCGCCCCGGTTCGACGTGCAGATTCGTGTCGTTGCGGGTCGCGCCTTGCGCCTGCACGGGATCGTTCTGGTTATCGGCGGTCAGTTTTTGGATCCGATCGAAGACATCCTGACCGACGAGGTATCGCTGCTCCACCCATCCCGTTGCACCAGTTGCGGTGCGCACTTTGACGAAGCGGCGGTCGTGGTCGAGCACTTCCACGCGCTCGCCATTCTTGACCACTCCTACCTTCTCATAGACCGCAGCCACGCGATCGCGCAGGACGGCCTGAACTCCGGAAACGTAGGCGACCTCCAGCACGCGTCCGCGATTACGACTGCAGCCCGCTAGGAACAGCGTGCTCGTCAGGCAGAGTGCGACCGTCGACGATCGAAGCAGAAATGTGGGGATGAACTTCACTGGGTCAGACTCTTACTATAGCGTGGGGAGCGTGGCGCGGGGAAGAGAACGAAATTGTGGACGCAATATTATTTATATGCGAATTGTGTACATGTGAGCTTGAGCTCACCCCCCCCTGCAAGTAGGATGCCAGCGTTTCCCAATTCAAATTGAGATAGGAGAGTAATTATGACCAAGAAAGTACTTCCACTGTTCGTGCTCATCACCCTAGCCGCTTGCTTTCTCAGCTACAAGTTCGGTTCCTCACCTGTGGCGCTGGCGAAGGCTCGACCCACGGCGCAAGAAACCTCCGAATCTGCAGTCCCGCTGACCCTGCCCACCGCACCCGCCACTTGGACCGTATCAGCCGGTTCCAGCGGAACCCAGCCTGCCACCGTGACAAAAGCCGCTGGAGGGGCGGGCGTGAAGCATGTCGTCACGTGCATTTCCTTCTCTGAAAGCAACTTCGGCGGGTCTGGCTACGACTACAACGTGGCTCTTAGTGATGGCGTCACCGGAAATATCTGGCGCCAAACCATTTCGGTCCCAGCCGGAACGGTCGTCAGCAGTGTCTGCGATTTGAACATCGTCGGATCACCCAACGCCGCGATGACTCTTGCATTTGGCGGTGTCGCATCGGGCTTTGGGGAGTTTGTAAACCTTGTCGGCTACGACGCGCAGTAGTCCGATTGCCGGGGGGGTGCACTGCTCCAACGTAGGGAACTTCAGGGACAGCGTCCCCCGGCGCAGATTCCTGTGCAGCGAATGTCAGGCATGGCAACCGACCATCGGAGCGCGGGCGAGATGAACGGATGGCCGCCCCCCTCGCCCGTGAGCAAGAGCGTACCCCGTCCACGCTTGGCTTGGGTGGGGATCTTCATCCGTGATAATCGGGTACGTTAGCGGGTGCAGGAACTTCCCCACCCTAACGTCGCAAGAAACGTGACGCTAGAATAGGGCACCCTCATGAGAGCCGGCTCGGCCGCCCGCCGCGACTTTAGGTACCGGTCACCGTCACCGTCGCTATCGGCGAGGTCACGATTCCGCCGGAAGGCGTCGGGTAGCTCATTTGGATCGTATATGGACTTCCTGCAAACGCGCCCTGCGTCGCGGAACAGAGTTCCGCCGGATTCCCGTGGGCGTCGGTGCCAACCGTGCACATGAAGTCACTGGTCCCGATAGTGCCTGACGCCGTTATCGTCAACGTGCCACCGTTATCGGCGGTAATGTACGTTGGCGGGCCCGGACTCCCCGTAAAGGTAAACGGAGTGGCCGTCGCGTTCTCCGCTATGGTTGCTGTCGTGGGGCTGACCGTCATGGACGTGACGTCTCCGATTACGGTGACGGTGGCTGTGCCACTAAGACCCTGAGCAGATCCGGTGATCGTCGCTGAGGAGGTAGTCACGCTGACGCCAGTTGCGGTCCCCCCGGCAGTAATCGTTACTGAAGGCGAATCGCTGGTCCACACTACCCCGCTAGTAATCTGCGACCGGCTGCCATCCTGATACGTTCCCCACGCCGAGAACGACTGTGTGGCATTAACGTCAAGATTAAGGCTCGGAGGCTGTATCGAAATTGAATTGAGAGTGTTAGGCTGGAAAAACCCCTGGCAGCTGACCCCGAAGGCCAATGCAACCAGAACAGCGAAGGCAAGCGTCAACGCCAGTTTGCGCCCAGTCAACATAGAGAAATCGCCTCGAATATCCCTGATTTTAGCAGAACTGCTAGCCGCTCGGTTTCCGAGGGTATGACTTAGGTCATACTTCGACAACCCTGCTCACCGCGGGAGTGCTCTCGAATATAAAGAACGGGGCGTGGTCTCGAACTTGCGCAGCGTTTTCGAGCTGGGCTGCGGAAAAATGGTTTATCTCGCCCCAGCACCCTAAAGAGTGTGCGTGAGAATTGCGTCGTTCCTCCAGGACTTGAGTCTTCTCTCCCACCTTTCCCAGCGCTGAAGCGCTGGGCTAAGCTAGGACGCCCCTCCGGGGCTGGAAAACGGTATCGCTAAACCGATACCTGATACGAAACCGCCTTTGACGAGTCCGCCCTTTACGAATCCGCCTTTGACGAATGCGCCCTTACTGAGTGCTGAGAGCTGACAGCTCTTTCTTACTTCGGGCGCTTCTTTCCGGCGTTCGCAATACGCAGGTCGATCGGTTTCCGGCCTGCGAAGCCCTCGTTCGTGCCGTGCCAATGGGTGATGGCTCCCTCGCCGAGTTTCCAGCACAAGAGGAGGGTCTGGCCTTCGACCTCGCAGGGGAAATCGAGCAATCCGATGTCGAGGTCTTTCACCTGGACACCGGTGGCGTCGATTTCGGCGAGGGCATCCTTGATGCGGCGAATCGCCTTCTCGCGCTCGGCCTTGCGCCGCGCCAGGTGGACCACATTCAGCAGCGTGCCTCCATTGAGAAAAACGCGGTGCGCGGTCTCCAGCAACTCGGCGTCTACGTCTTCAATCAGCTTCTTGCCGTGGATTGCCTGCTTGAGCAGCGATTCCAAAATCGGCAGCAGCATCTGCGCTTCATCGAGGGTAAAAGTGCGGTCGGACATGTGTCTATTCTACAGCGTGGGCTAAGGTTTCAAAGTTCCAGGTTCCAAAGTTTCGAGGTTCCAGAGTTTCCGGATGCGTCATTTTGTGTTCGACTGTCACGATGGAAGCAAAGGTTCCGTCGGGATCTGGTTCGACTCCGCGCAACGTTTATGTTTTCGGGTTGACTTCGTTTCTCAACGATACGGCCAGCGAGATGGCTTATTGGGTCCTGCCTGCCTTTCTCGCATCGCTCGGCGCCGGAGCGGCGCAACTTGGGATTATCGAGGGCATCGCCGAGAGCGTGGCTTCTTTTGCAAAACTTTTTTCAGGGTACGTGAGCGACAAGGTTTCGCATCGCAAGCCCATTGTGGTCGGCGGATACGTCGTGGCCAACGCGGTAAAGCCGCTGCTGGCGCTGGTTTCCTCCTGGTGGCAAGTTCTGGCGATTCGTTTTTCCGATCGCTTTGCCAAGGGCGTTCGCGGAACCGCGCGCGACGTGATGGTAGCCGAGTCGGTGGACAAGTCAGCGCTCGGCTCAGCCTACGGCCTGATTCAAGCCATGGATTCGGCCGGCGCCATCGCCGGTCCGCTGCTGGCGCTGGCGGTTATCGGACGCTTCGGGCTGCGCGGCGTATTCGCGTCCGCCGCGATCCCGGGAGCTTTGTGCGTGATCGTCGCCTGGGTGGGGATCCGCGAGGTTCACCGGGCCCCGCTGGCAGAGGGACGGGCGTCTTCGCCCGTCCCAGCCGAGTGCAACTCGGCAACGCACGGAAGATCGGACTGGCTCCCAAAATTGCCGCTCGGCTTCTACTACGTGCTGGCAGTCGTCACACTGTTTTCGCTGGGAAATTCCAGTGACATGTTTCTTGTCTTGCGGGCGGGAAACATTGGCATTCCTGCATCGCGCGCGCCGCTGCTGGGGCTGGTCTTCAACATCATGTTCACGCTGTTGACCTGGCCGGCTGGCAAGTTCAGCGACCGCTTCTCGCGCTCGGCCATCGCCGCCGCCGGATACTTTGTTTTTGCCATCGTTTATTTTGTCTTCGCGCTCGCGCCGTCACAACTGGCAATCTGGCTGACCATGGCCTTCTATGGACTCTTCTATGCGCTGACCAATCCCGTGCTCAAGGCCCTGGTCGTCGAAAGCGTGGCGGGGGACGTCCGGGGCCGGGCTCTGGGAATTTATTCGTTTCTCACCAGCGTTACGACGCTGCTCTCGAGTGTCATCACCGGAGCGCTTTGGAAAGTTTATGGCCCGGCGGTTCCGTTTTATTTTTCGGCGGGGATCGCGACGGTATCGGCGGTGGCCTTGCTGGCACACCGGTCGCCGGCGGCAGAATGATCTGTAGAGACAGAGCTTGCCGTGTCTGTGATCGCTGACAACTCGTATTGCGCGCTGACGGTCGCCCCTCAGCGCCTGAAGGCGGCTTAATTCAGCGGCACTTACGGCACGACTGAAGTCGTGCCCTTCCCAAACCCGCTTGGATCAGTCCGCAGCCGGAGACGCGGGAAGCCGCGTCTCTACGGGGAATCGGACGCACTTTCAGGTAACTGGCACAACCAGAAATACGCGACCACCAGAAATGCCACGCCCGCGACGGTATCGAGCGCGACATCCCACACCGTGCCCGTACGCGATGGAATGTAGCTCTGATGCCATTCGTCCAGCGCGGCAACGATGGTGGTTCCCAACCAGGACAAGAGTGCCGTGCGCAACAACATGACATGAACTCGACCGAGCGTAGCTCTCCAGCCACGCAGCAGCAGCAGGCTCAACATGCCGTAGCCGACGACGTGTCCGGTCTTTCTGAGATAGTGATGGAAGATGAGGAAGTGGTGGAGATTGATCTCGCCGAACAGGCGCGTCAACAGCGTGTACAGCAGGCTGCCCGTGTGCTCGGACGAGAAGAAATCGGTGGACTCAAAGGCAATGAGACCGATCCAGACGACGGCTGGCCACCAGGCGCGCAGAAGATTGGGACGAGAGACGGTCGTCAATTGGAACTATTCCCTCACTCGGCCGCGTAGTTCGGAGCTTCGCGCGTGATCATGACGTCATGCACGTGACTTTCGCGCAGGCCGGCGGCGCTGATGCGCACGAATCGCGCCTTCTGCTGCAGTTCAGCGACTGTCTGGCACCCGCAGTAACCCATGCCCGACTTCAGTCCGCCCACCATCTGGTGCACGATCATGGACACGGAACCACGATAGGGAACGCGCCCTTCAATTCCTTCCGGCACCAACTTGCCAAGGCGGTTCGACTCTTCTCCCATCACCTCTATTGCGGTCGACGCATCTCCATCGGAGTTCTGGAAGTAGCGCTCGCTCGAACCTGCCGCCATCGCTCCGAGCGAACCCATGCCGCGATAGGCCTTAAAGGTGCGGCCTTGATACAGAATCAGTTCGCCCGGGCTTTCATCCGTTCCGGCAAACATCGATCCGATCATCACCGCGGAAGCGCCCGCCGCCAGGGCCTTGCTGATATCGCCGGAATACTTGATGCCGCCGTCGGCAATCACCGGAACGCCCGATTCGCGCGTGGCCCGCGTCGCCTCCGCAATCGCCGTGATCTGCGGAACGCCGACGCCGGTTACGATGCGCGTGGTGCAGATTGAGCCTGGGCCAATGCCGACTTTCACTCCATCGACTCCCGCGCGCACCAGGTCGCAGGCACCATCGAAGGTGGCTACGTTTCCGGCAATCAGTTCCACTTCCGGCAACTTCGCTTTCACTTTTTTCACTGCTTCGAGCACCAGTGCGGAATGTCCATGCGCGCTGTCGATTGCGAGCACATCGACCTTCGCCTTGGCCAGTTCCTGGGCACGCTCGAGGAAATCACCCGTTGCCCCGATCGCCGCGCTCACCCGCAGGCGCCCCTTATCGTCCTTGGCGGCGCCGGGATATTTCAGTTTCTTCTGGATGTCCTTGACCGTGATCAATCCCTTCAGGATGTACTTGTCGTCCACGACGAGGAGCTTTTCCACGCGGTGCTCGTGCAGAATCTCTTCGGCTTGCTCGAGCGTCGTTCCCACCGGCACGGTGATCAGGTTTTTCTGGGTCATTACCTTGCTGATCGGGATATCGAAGCGGGTTTCGAAGCGCAGATCGCGATTGGTCAGAATGCCGACCAGTTTTCCATCTTTCAATGTGATCGGCACACCTGAAATCTTGTATTTCTGCATGACGTCGAGGGCATCGGAAACCCTGGCATCCGGCGACATGGTGACCGGATCGACGATCATGCCGCTCTCCGACCGTTTCACTTTGTCTACTTCATTGGCCTGCTGATCGATGGTCAGATTGCGATGAATGATCCCGAGGCCTCCCTGCTGCGCCATGGCAATTGCCATGTGCGACTCGGTCACGGTGTCCATGGCGGCGCTGATGATGGGAATATTCAGCCGGATGTTGCGCGAGATCTGGGTCTGGGTGTTGGTGTTGGCGGGCACGACTCCGGAATGCGCCGGCAGCAGGAGAACGTCGTCGAATGTGAGGGCTTCGGGGACGGGGAAATGGATCATAGGATTTCGGATTAAATTTCTATTGTAGGGAGGGCGTGAGTATCAGGCAAATGCAGGTGGTGGGTAAGGTTCCGCGTTGCCGACGGCCCGCCCAAGACCGGACCGGCCTTCTTCCCAACTGGAGCTCAGCTTGTCTTCGCTGAGAGCCACGCCGCCGCAGCCAAACACACCGCAATCACGATTGCAAAGACGATAGGTGCGATGAAGAAGTATCTCCAACTCAAAATTGTCACCGCGGCAAAGCAAATGACGAGCGCCCACGCAGGGCCGCGCATGTGTGCCAAAGTCTCTGGCGCAAGGCCGCCAAGCTGCCACGCTAATACTGCTGCGAATACAAGAAACACGGTGACAAAAACACCGAACCCAACGTAGAAGTCCCAATAAGTCCGGCTAAACCCTTGCACGTCGAAGCGAACTGACCGCATTGAGCCAATGAGCGAATCGACTCCCCAGTTAGGGTCAGTCTTTCGAAACCCGAGTGTGTGACCAGCCGCAAAAAGCAGCAGAAGAACAGACGAGATTCGATAAAGGATTGGCGCTTTCACGCACTCCCTCCCGAACGTTTGCCGCGGCAGTTCACCACATCGGTCCGTCGTGGTGCAGTTAGAAAGACACATTCCCCCAGCGGCTAAAGCCGCTATTGATTTGGCGGCAGGTACGGCACGGCTTCAGCCGTGCCCTTTCAAAACAAATTCAAACTGGCCCACTGCCGCCGTTTCTGGTGGTTTACGAGCAAACCGAAAACCAGGCCACTGCACAGCTTCGCAATTAACTTTGCTGACCACCGCTGTCACGACCACCAAGGCGTCCGTTATGGACGCCTAGTTTGCCTGTTCGGACCGCGGCGATTACTCTTTCTTGTCGCTGTCCTCAGTCTTACCCTCAGCCTCGTTAGCGGCGATGTCTTTCTGCACGTGCGCTTCGGCGTCGGCTGCTTCCATTGCTTTGCGGTTTTCCTCGGCACGTTTGGCGCGGATTTCGGCGCGCTTCTGGCGTTTTTCGTCGATCACCTGCTCGCTGCCCAGGAGTTCGATAAACGCCTTCTCGGTGCCGTCGCCCTTCCGCCAGGCGGTGCGAACGATCCGCAGATATCCGCCGTTGCGGTCGCCGAAGCGCGGCGCCACGGTGTCGAACAACTTGCGGACGGCTTCGTCTGTCATCAAATAAGCCGCCGCCTGCCGCCGCGCCGCCAGATCGCCCTTTTTGCCGAGCGTGATCATCTTCTCGACCTGCGGACGCACCGCCTTCGCCTTGATCACGGTCGTCTCAATGCGCTCTTCCATGATGATCGACGTGACCATGTTGCGCAGCATCGCGCGCCGATGCGAGGTGGTCCGTCCAAGTTTGTATCCCGCAACTTTGTGACGCATGTCTAGACCCCAGTTGTCAGTTGCCAGTGGATTTTCAGTCAGCGGTCATCAGCCGACTCACAATGACCTGAGGGAGTACACCGCCTATCCCTCAGGGGCTAAAGCCCGCATTGTTGTTGGCTTTGGGCGGCACGGATGAAGCCGTGCCCTACCCAAAACTCGTTCTTATAAATCGTTGTCGCCGTATGCCGAAGCGGGCAGCACCTGGTTCGAAGTCGGTCCAGGGACGGCGTTGCCGTGCTCGTCGATCTTCATGCCCAGGCTCAAACCCATCGAGGAAAGGATCTCCTTGATTTCGTTCAGCGATTTGCGGCCGAAGTTTTTCGTCTTCAGCATCTCGGCTTCGGTCTTCTGCACCAGTTCGCCGATCGACTGAATGTTGGCGTTCTTCAGGCAGTTATAGCTGCGCACCGAGAGTTCGAGTTCCTCAACCGAACGGTTCAGGTTCTCGTTCTTGATCTCTGGCCTGCGCTCTTCGCTGGCCGACGCGGTTTCAATCTCCTCCTCGAAGTTGATGAAGATATTCATGTGGTCCTTCACCAGCTTCGCGGACAGTCCCAGCGCATCGCCGGGAGTGATCGAACCGTTGGTCCAGACCTCGATCGTGAGCTTGTCGTAATCGGTGATCTGTCCCAAACGCGCCGCTTCGACGGTGTAGTTGCACTTGCGGACCGGCGTGTGCACGGAATCGATGGGAATGAATCCGATGCCAAGATCTTCCTCGAAATTCTTGTCCGCGGAAACGTAGCCGCGGCCGCGCTTCAGGCGCATTTCCATTTCGAGCTTGCCGCCTTCGCTGACCGTCGCGATGTAGATTTCCTTGTCGAGCACTTCCACATCGCCGTCGGCTTCGATCATGCCGCTGGTAACCACACCCGGCTGATCGGCACGCAGGTAAATCGCCTTCGGACCATCTCCGGCAAGCTTGAAGGGGACCTGCTTCATGTTGAGGATGATGTCGGTCGCGTCCTCGACCACACCCGGGATCGACTGGAACTCATGCAGCACGCCTTCGATCTTCACCGCGGTAACGGCCGCGCCTTCGATCGAACTCAGCATTACGCGCCGCAGTGCGTTGCCGATGGTGGTACCAAAGCCGCGCTCGAACGGCTGCGCCCAGAACATCCCGTATTTGTCAGTAAGCGAACCGGTGTCACTCGCCAGCCGCTTCGGTTTTTGAAAACCTCTCCAAAGCATTTTGTGTTTCTCCTCTCGGCCATGTGGCTCCGCGGTGGCTCTTTGAACCGGCCCAGATTCAAATCAAATGCCATCGCGGGCTGATCTGGCACGAATAGTAGGCCAATAGAATTTATATGAGGGACGGGGCAAAGCCCCGTCACCACACAAGTGTCTTATTTCGAATACAGTTCCACAATCAGCTGCTCGTTCACCGGCAACTGGATGTCTTCACGCTTCGGCAGCGCTATCACGCGACCTTTGTAGTTCTCGCGATCGATCTCCAACCAGACCGGCGCCGGCTGATGACTGGCAAAATCCTTCGCGGTCTCGAGAATTGGAACCTTGCGGCTGCTTTCGCGAATTGCAATCTCCTCACCCACGCTAACTTCGTACGAAGGAATATTGACCTTCTTCCCATTCACCTGCACGTGCCCGTGGCGCACCAACTGGCGTGCCTGACGGCGGGAAATGCCGAAGCCCAGCCGGTAGACCACGTTGTCGAGACGGCGCTCGAGTTGTTCGAGCAACTTCGCACCCGTCACACCCTTGAAGGTGACCGCCTTCTCGAAATAGTTCCGGAACTGGCCTTCCTGGGTGAAGTAGATGCGTTTGGCTTTCTGTTTTTCGCGCAACTGCAGACCGTAGCCTACAACCTTGGTCTTCTTGTCTTTCCCGTGTTGTCCGGGAGCGAAGTTGCGTTTCTCAATAGGACATTTGTCGCTGAAGCACTTCGTGCCCTTGAGGAAGAGCTTGATCCCTTCCCGGCGACAAAGACGACACACTGCATCGGTATAACGAGCCAAGTTATTCTCCTTTGTTAGATGACCGGTTTACAGGTATGGCTTCACCCTTCTTCCCGGACGAATTCAATTGTAGAGACGAGGCTTGCCTCGTCTCAGCGTGGTTATCGGACGCCGCAGTATCGGCGCCGACAAGACGCGGCAGGCCGCGTCTCTACAGCTAGACTCTGCGCCGTTTCGGCGGCCTGCAACCATTATGTGGGATCGGCGTCGTGTCTTTAATGGACCGCACTTCGATTCCCGCCGAGGCCAGCGCGCGGACGGCTGACTCGCGCCCCGAACCTGGACCGCTTACCCGCACGTCCACACTGCGCACGCCGTGATCGCGCGCCATGCTGGCGGCGTTCGCCGCGGCCTGCTGGGCGGCAAACGGAGTACCCTTGCGCGACCCGCGAAAACCGAGCGACCCAGAACTCTTCCACGCCAGCACATTGCCGGTCATGTCGGAGATGGTCACGATGGTGTTATTGAAAGAGGCCTGCACGTGTACCAGTCCATGCGGGACATGCTTGCGCTCCTTCTTCTTGAACGTCTTCTTCTTGCCTTTTTTCTCGGGCGCCGCGGCGCCGGCTGCTGCTGCTGGTGGTTTTGCCATGTTTTTAAGTTCTCAGTTCTTAGCTCTCAGCTCTCAGTAACCCCGTTCTCCGCTGTAACTGAGAACTGATAGCTGAGAGCTGACAGCTGTTTTACGCCTTTGCCGTCTTCTTCTTCTGCGCTACCGTGCCTTTGCGCGGACCTTTGCGGGTACGAGCGTTGGTGTGCGTGCGCTGTCCGCGAACCGGCAGGTTGCGGCGATGACGGAATCCGCGATAGGACCCGATTTCGATGAGCCGTTTAATGTTCATCGAAACGTCTTTGCGCAGATCACCTTCCACCGAGCCTTCCGCCTCAATAACCTGGCGGATGCGGTTGACCTCATCTTCTCCAAGGTCGGAGACTTTCTTCATCGGGTCCACTTTCGCCGCGTCCAGAATGCGCGCGGCGCGTGAGTTACCGATGCCGTAGATGTAAGTGAGCGCGATATTCGCGCGCTTGTTGCGCGGAAGATCGACGCCTGCGATACGAGCCATAGATTCCTAATCCTTCCTGCTACTTTCGGCTGCTACGAGCTTCGAGCCGCGAGCTACGAGCAACCCAGGTTGGCCCGCAGCCCATAGCTCTTAGCGTCTTCAGCCCTGACGTTGCTTGTGTTTCGAGTTCTCGCAGATCACCCGCACTACTCCCTTGCGGTGGATGACCTTGCACTTGTCACAAATCTTCTTAACCGATGCCCTTACTTTCATAAACCAGTTCTCAGTTCTCAGTAGCCAGTTCTCAGGAACGGCAACTGCGGATCCCTCGCTTCTCTACCCCGGCTCGCTCGGGATGACAACCTCAACAAAAAGACAAAGAGAAAGTCATTTGTAGCGGTACACAATTCGACCGCGATTCAGGTCGTACGGAGAAAGTTCGACCGCGACTTTGTCTCCCGGCAGAATCCGTATAAAGTTCTTCCGCATCTTGCCGGAAACGTGCGCCAGTACCTGGTGTTTGTTTTCAAGCTCCACCTTGAACATGGCATTGGGCAGCGGTTCAACGACCGTTGCCATCACTTCAATCGCGTCTTCTTTACTCATTGACTCCTTAAGAAAGCCTTTGGCTATTAGCTCTTGGCCTCAGAGCTAAGAGCCGCTACTGGGTCAAAATCACCGGCCCTTGTCGCGTTACCGCCACGCAATGCTCAAAGTGCGCGCTGTAACTCCCGTCAGCCGTTACGGCGGTCCACTTGTCGCTCAAAACCTTGGTCTCGGGACGCCCCGAGTTCACCATCGGCTCAATTGCCAGGACCATGCCTTCGGTCAACTCCGCGCCCTGGCCCTTCTTACCGAAGTTCGGGATCTGCGGCGCTTCATGCAGCTTCGTCCCTATGCCATGCCCGACAAATTCCCGCACCACGCTGAACCCGTTCGCTTCCACGTGTTTCTGGATCGCCGACCCAACGTGTCCGACGGTGTTACCGATCTTCACCTGCCCGATGCCTTTGTACAGCGAAGCCTCGGTCACTTCGAGCAGCTTCTTCAGTTCCGCCGTCAGGGACTCGCCCACGGGAACCGTGATGGCCGCGTCTCCGTAATACCCGTCGCAGACAACACCGCAGTCGATGGAAACGATGTCGCCCGTTTTCAGCGTACGCTTCTCCGACGGGATGCCATGCACGATCTCTTCATTGATCGAAGTGCACAGCACACATGGATAACCGTAATATCCCTTGAACGCCGGCGCCGCCCCGAGCTTCGCGATCAGTCTCTCGGCGGCCTTCTCCAGGTCCATCGTGGTCACGCCGGCCGCCACCACAGTTTTCAGATGGTCCAGAACCTGGCGGACCATCTTGCCGCTCCGCCTCATCTTTTCGATCTCTTCCGGCGACTTGCGGATGATCCGGTCGTCTCCAAAACTCATAAATCAATTCTAACTTCGCCGCTACTAGCATCCATCCCGGCAAAGCCGGTCAATCACGCCGAAAATCTGCGCCGTAACGTCTTCCACGGTCCGATCTGCGTTGATCACCACCAGCCGCCGCTGCACCCGGTAGTAATCCGCTACCGGCTTGGTCTGCCTCTCATAGGCAGCCAACCTGCCGGAAATGACTTCTTCGCGATCGTCGTCGCGGATTACCAGCTTGGATCCGTCCAGATCACACAACTCGTCAACGAGAGGTGGCTGGGAGTGAATGTTATAGAGCCGTCCACAGGTAGGACACGAACGTCGCCCGGTAAGCCGTTGCAGTAATCCATTATAGTCTACGAGCAACTGGATCACAATCGGCGGACACTTTTCCGAATTTTCAAAGACCTCTTTTTCCAGGAAGGCATCCAGCCATCCTGCCTGGGCGGCTGTCCTTGGAAAGCCATCCAGCACAAATCCACGTCGACAATCGGCTTCCCGCAGCCGGGTGGCCACGATGCCATACATCAACTCGTCAGGTACCAACTCGCCTCGCGCCATAATCGCCTTGGCTTCAAGGCCGAGCTCGGTGCCACGCCCTACGTGATCCCGCAAAAGATCACCCGTCGATATTTGCGGGATACCGTAACGGTCGACAATCCGTTTGGCCTGGGTGCCTTTCCCGGCCCCGGGAGGCCCTAGAAGAATCACCGGTCCAATATTTCGCGCGGTGTCATTGGCCGTCGAAATGGCCGTCTCGTTGGCCATCGAAATGGCCCCTTTTTACTCGTATTTCCCTTCGCGGAAATACCATGGTTCTCCGCGCCTGCAAAACCAGTTCCCGGTTCTCAGTAAAACCCCAGGTAGCACCGCTCTTACTGAGAACTGGGAACTGGCAACTGAGAACTCTTCTTCTACCAAGTCCGGCGTCCGCGAATCCGTCCGCTTTTCGGGGTGAATCCATCATAGTGCCGCATGATGAGCTGCGCCTCGATCTGCGTGACCGTATCCATTGCGACTCCAACCACGATCAACAGCGAGGTTCCACCAAAATAAAAATTCACGCCCAGGCCGTTGGTTACCCAGGTGGGAAGACTCTCGAAGAAGTGACCCACGAGCCACAGGTGGTTCAGCTTGATACCGGCAATCATCCACTCCGGAATCAGGGAGATCAGAATCAGGTAGAGCGCCCCCACCAGCGTGATCCGGGTGAGAACGTCGTTGATGAAATCCGAAGTCCGCTTCCCGGGCCGGATGCCAGGAATGAAACCTCCCCACTTCCGCATATTGTCCGCGACCTCGTTCGGATTGAACACGATCGAGATATAGAAGTAGGCAAAGAAAACAATGCCCAAACAATAGAGCAACGTGTACAGCGGCTCACCCCAGCGCATGGCGTCCAGCAGTGGGCCAACCACCTTGTTGTTGTGGAAGGCCGCGCCCAGCATCTGCGGCAAAGCCAGAATCGAAGACGCGAAAATCACCGGCATCACGCCGCCGGCATTCACCCGCAGCGGCAGGTGCGTGGACTGTCCGCCCATCACTTTGCGTCCGACAACGCGCTTGGCATACTGCACCGGAATCCGGCGCTCGCTGCGCTCCACAAAAACGATGAAGGCCACTACCGAGATCATCAGTATCAGGAGCATCAGAAGGGCTGGGGCGGTGAATGGCCCCCAGGCCGCGGTGTTGGCCTTCTGGTACAGATCGGCCACGCCGCGCGGCAGACCGACTACGATGCCGGCAAAAATGAGAAGCGACATTCCGTTGCCGATGCCGCGCTCGGTGATCTGCTCACCCAGCCACATGATGAAGGCGCTGCCCGTGGTCAGCGTGAGCATGGTCATCAGGATGAAACCCGGTCCGGGAGTGTTGACGAAATCGCCCGCTTTCTGCAGGCTGATGGCGATGCCGAACGATTGCACCGCGCTCAGGACCACGGTGAGATAACGCGTCCACTGGGTGATCTTTTTCCGGCCGAGTTCGCCTTCTTTCTGCAGCTTGGCCAGCGGCTCATAGACCACCGTCAGCAACTGCAGAATGATGGACGCCGTGATGTACGGCATGATGCCGAGCGCAAAAATTGTGAGCCGCCGGAGGTTACCGCCGCTGAACAGATCCACAAAACCCAGCACCGAGCCCCGGTTCTGCTCGAAGAATTGCGCGAGCCGGTCGCCGTTGATCCCGGGCGTCGGGATGTGGCCGCCGATGCGATACACCGCCAGCAGGCCGAGCGTGAATAACACGCGCTTGCGAAGGTCGGGAACCCGGAAGATGTTCGAAAGCTTTTCGAGCATTACTGCAAGACCTCAAACTTGCCGCCTGCCTTGGTGATTTTTTCCTGCGCCGACTTCGAAAACTTGTGCGCGTGCACGGTAATCGCCGTCTTGAGTTCGCCGTTGCCCAGGATCTTGACTGGTTGTTTGCCATTCACTACGCCGGCCTTCTTCAGCACGTCGGGCGTGATTTCAGTCTCGCCGAGGGCTGCCAGCCGGTCGAGGTTCACGACGTCGTATTCCTCGCGGAAAATGTTCGTGAAGCCGCGCTTCGGTACGCGCCGGTGCAACGGCATCTGTCCGCCTTCAAACCCGCGTATCAGCCGCGCCCCCGAGCGGGACCACTGCCCCTTGTGCCCGCGCGTCGAAGTCTTGCCCATGCCGGACCCCATACCGCGTCCGACCCGCTTCCGCTTTTCCGTTGACTTCTTGGGTGCCCTAATTGTCGATAAATTCATGATTTCTCTCTGTAGAAACGAGGCTTGCCTCGTCTCAGACGCGGCAAGCCGCGTTTCTACTTAAGCTTTCACAATCTCCACCAGATGCGGAATCTTCTTCACCATGCCGCGGATTGCAGCCGTGTCCGGCCGCTCAATCACCTGGTTCAGCCGGGTGAAACCCAGCCCCTTGACAACTTTCCTATGTTTTACCGGAGTGCAGATCATCGACCGCACCCACTTCAATTGGATTTTGCCGCTGGCCACCGATTTCGATGTCTTGGTTGTCATCTACAACTCCTCCACCGACTTGCCGCGCAACTCCGCTACATGTTCCCGGCTCTTGAGCTTCTTCAGGGCGTCGAACGTCGCCTTGATCACATTATGCGGATTGGTCGTGCCAATCGATTTCGTCAGCACATTCTGAACGCCCGCCGACGTCATGACCGCCCGCACTGCTCCACCGGCAATCACGCCCGTGCCTTCCGGCGCGGGCTTCAGTAGTACCATCCCCGAGCCAAAGCGCCCCAGCACCGTATGCGGCACTGTCGTCTGCGTGAGGTTGATCCGCATCAGATTCTTCTTCGCCGACTCAATCCCCTTACGGATGGCCTGCGGAACTTCCTTCGCTTTGCCGGATCCGAAACCCACCACCGCCGCCGAAGGATCTCCCACCACCACCAACGCCGCGAACGACATGTTCTTGCCACCCTTAACCACTTTCGTCACCCGGTTAATCGAGACCACCTGGTCTTTTAACTGGTACGAACCCGCATCGAGTTTTCTTGTAACTCTTGGCATTCTGAAATCTCATTTCCTGATTCTAGAACTGCAATCCCGCTTCGCGCGCCGCATCGGCCACCGCTTTGACCCGGCCATGGTAGATGTAGCCACCACGATCGAATACCACTTTGGTAAAGCCCTTCTGCTTGGCCAGTTCGGCAATCTTTTTTCCCACCATCTTGGCCGAGGCCACGTTGCCGCCGGTGACGCGCGCGCCTTTCCGGTCGTCAGCCGTCGAAGCCGCCGCCAGCGTGACACCCTTCAGGTCGTCAATCAACTGCACGTAAATATGGTTCAGCGACCGGTACACATTCAGCCGCGGACGCTCCGGCGTACCGATCACTTTTTTCCGGATACGATCATGCACCCGCTGCCGCGTCTGATTCTTTGAAGCGATTCTCAGCATGTTAAAACCCTCAAGGTCGTCGGTCGTTAGTCGTTCGCGAGTCTGCTTGCTAACGACTAGCGACCAACGACTATCGACTAGATCCCTCACTTCGTTCGGGATGACGCCCGCGAGGCTCAGACGCCTCGCGAAACGGCGTCACTTAGCTCCCGTCTTGCCAACCTTCTTCTTCAACCGTTCGCCGACGTAGCGCACGCCCTTGTTCTTATAAGGATCGGGCGGACGCAGCGACCGCATTTCCGCCGCCACCTGGCCGACTTTCTGGCGGTCAATCCCGTTCAGCGTCAGATGCGTCAGCTTCGCATCCACCGCGCAATCCACGCCGGTCGGCAGCGGATACTCAATGGGGTGCGAGTAACCCAGACTGAACACCACCGTCCCCTTGCCTTTCATCTCCGCGCGGTAGCCGATGCCGACGATGTCCAGTTCCCTGGTCCAGCCCTTGGTCACGCCATCGACGGCGTTATTGACCAGCGCGCGCGCCAGTCCGTGCAGCGCCGCCTGCGAATCGTTCTCGCGCACCGCCACCAGGTTGCCGTCCTTCTGCTCCATCTTGATGCCGGAGGGAAGAGTTGTATCCAGCTTGCCTTTCGGCCCCTGGATCATCACCGTGTTGCCTTCGATCTTGACCGTCACGCCCTTGGGGATCGCGATCGGCTTTTTTCCAATTCGTGACATAGCAGCTCTCAGCTTTCAGCTATCAGCTCTCAGCTTGAATCAGCAGCCGCCTTCACTTAAAGCTGACGGCTGACAGCTGGAAGCGCTTTTCTACCAAATCTCGCAAAGCAATTCGCCGCCCAGACCCTGACGGCGCGCCTGGCGTCCCGTCATCACGCCTTTTGGCGTGGTCAGGATGTTGATTCCCATCCCGCCCAGGACTCGCGGAATCTCGGTGCGGCGCACATAGACGCGGCAGCCCGGACGCGACACTCGCTCCAGGTTCGTAATCACCGCCTCATTGTTATTGCCGTACTTCAGATACACGCGCAGGACCTTGTGGCCCTCTTCTTCCGCCGGCTTGAAGTTAGCGATATAGCCCTCTTCCTTCAGGATGCGGGCAATCTCCGTCTTCAGCTTGGAAGCTGGAATATCCACTTTCTGGTGCCGCGCGCCAATTGCGTTGCGAATGCGCGCCAGCATGTCTGCGACCGGATCGGTCAACCTCATCGTTTGCTTCTCCTCGAGCCGCCCGTTCGCTCCGCGTCGCGCGGAGAACCTGTCAGCAGCTTGCTTCTTTTGGTCGTTAGTCGCTAGTCGTTGGTCGTTTGCGAACGACTACCGACTGACGACCAACGACTATTCCTACCAAGACGACTTCGAAACTCCGGGGATCTCGCCCCGCAACGCCAACTGACGGAAACACAGACGGCAAATCCCAAACTTCCTTAGATAGGCCCGCGGACGTCCGCAAATCTTGCAGCGGTTGTGCTTGCGCGTCGAGAACTTCGGCTTCCTCGCGTCTTTCACTCGTTTTGCTGTAGTGGCCACTTAGCTTCTAGCTCCTGGCTGCTAGCTTCTAGCAACCCATTTGTTGCAAATTTCTGATCTTACTTCTGCAATCTGACCTCTTACCTCTGACTTACGCTCTAAACGGCATTCCCAGATGCTTCAACAGCGACCGCGCCTGATCGTCGGAGCGCGCCGTCGTCACAATAGTCACGTTCATGCCTTTCAGCTTGTCAACTTTCGCGTAATCGATTTCCGGGAAAATCAGCTGATCGTGCAGGCCCAGCGTGTAATTGCCGCGCCCATCGAACGATTTCGTCGAAACCCCGCGAAAGTCGCGCACTCGCGGCAGCACGATCGTCACCAGCCGGTCAAAGAATTCGTACATGCGGTCGCCGCGCAACGTCACCATGGCCCCAATCGGCATCCCCTCGCGCACCTTGAACGCCGCAATCGACTTCTTTGCCCGCGTGACCACCGGCTTCTGTCCGGTAATCTGTCCCAGTTCGTTCACCGCTGGGTCGATCAGCTTCGCGTTCTGGGTCGCTTCGCCGACGCCCATGTTCACCACGATCTTGTTGAGTCGCGGCACGGCCATCGGGTTCTTGAGTTCGAGTTCCTTCATCAGGGCTACGGCAACTTCCTTCTCAAACCGCGCCCGCAACCGTGGCCGTTCTTTGGCCGTATGCCGTGGAGCCTCCGGCCCGGCCTTCGCCTCGACCGGCTGCTGGCCCTTCTCACCCTTGGCCGGCTTGGGTTTTTTCTGCTGGTCGCCTTTTTTCTGCTCGTCTGCCATTGTCGTTGCTGCCTTCTCTCACGGTTTCGGATGAGCGTCGAGCTACGAGCCTCGGGCTGCGAGCACTCAAAAACTCTCCGGTTCGTAAGCACGTTCAAAACTCTAAAGTTCGCAAAACGCTGCTAACAACTTGCCGTTCCCGGTTGCTCGAAGCCCGCAGCTCGCGGCTTACTTGTCCAGCGTCGTCCCGCACTTCTTACAAACTCTGACTTTGCGCTCGCCACGGACTTCGTGTCCGACCCGCACCGGACCGCAGGTCGCGCACACCAGGGCCACGTTCGAGAGCCGGATGGCCCGCTCCTGCTCGGCAATTCCACCCTTGATGTTGCGCTGCGGATTCGGACGCACGTGCTTCTTTACCGTCATCACGTGTTCCACCAAGACCTTGCCCTCGTCGGGAAACACACGCAGGACGCGTCCTTCTTTTCCCGTGTCCCGCCCGGTCATCACCTTCACCGTGTCATTCCGGCGGATATCCACTCGCTTGTGTTCGGTCGTAGTTGCTGTTCCCATACTCAATCCTTCCAAATCTCTTCCTGTGACGCGGCTGCCGCGCCTGAGACGGGGCAAGCCCCGTCTCTACGCCAGCGCTAAAGTACCTCGGGCGCCAGCGACACAATCTTCACAAACTTCTTCTCGCGCAACTCGCGCGCCACCGGGCCGAATACACGCGTGCCCACCGGCTCGCCGGTCTCGTTGATCAGCACGGCCGCATTCTGATCGAAGCGGATGTAAGTCCCGTCCCGCCGCCGCTGTTCTTTCCGAGTGCGCACGATGACCGCCTTCACGACTTTCCCCTTCTGCACCTGACCGTCCGGCGCAGCTTCCTTCACGCTGGCCGTGATAACGTCGCCCAGGCCCGCGCGCAAGCCGGTCCCGCCGCCGAGCGGCAGGATCATCTGCAGCTTGCGCGCGCCGGAGTTATCGGCGACCTCGAGCATGGATCTCATCATTACGGCCATGTTCGTCTCCTTCTCGACTGCTTAGCTCTCAGCGGAAATGCCCGCACCGGCATCAATGTCAATCTCCGGTACCAGCGCCGTCTTCCGCACGATTTCCTTCAGCGTCCAGCGCTTCAGCTTCGACAACGGACGCGACTCTTCGATCTTCACTACGTCGCCGGGATGGGTCTCGTTTTTCTCGTCGTGGGCGTAGAACTTTTTCCGGATCGAGATCACCCGCTTGTACATGGGATGCGCCTTCTTGCGCGTGACTTCAACCACAATTGTTTTCTGCATCTTGTTCGAGACGACCGTGCCGATCAGGATTTTGCGGCCGCCGTGTTTCTCGGCGTGGCTCGTGATTTCCGGCATTATTTTTTCTCCGTCTTGGCGGCGGCCAGTTCCTGCTCGCGCAGGACGGTCTGGACGCGCGCAATATCCCGGCGCAGCCCGCGAATCTTTTTCAGGCTCTCGGTCTGTCCCATATTCATCTGGAACTTCAGCTTGAAGAGCTGGTCGGCCAGGTCCCGCTCCTGGTGCTTGAGCTCGACGTCGGTTAAGTTGCGAATCTTTTCTGCCTTCATAAAGTCAGTTCTCAGTTGTCAGTTCTCAGTCAGAACTTCCTGCCTGAGCAAGTTGTTTCTCAAAAACCCTTTCAGCTCTAGATCACTTCTCGCTTCACGAACGTCGTTCGTAACGGAAGCTTATGTGACGCTAACCGCATGGCCTCTTTCGCGTCCGTGATGGTCACGCCTTCCATCTCAAACAAAATCTTCCCCGGCCGCACCACCGCCACCCAGTGATCGGGCGCGCCTTTGCCTTTGCCCATACGGGTTTCGGCCGGCTTCTTCGTGACCGGCTTGTCCGGAAACAGCCGGATCCAGATCTTGCCGCCGCGCTTCACAAAACGCGTCATCGCGACGCGGCTGGCTTCGATCTGCCGGTCGGTGATCCAGCCGGGTTCGAGCACCTTCAGTCCGTATTGACCGAATGACAGCTCGCTGCCCCGCCAAGCCTTCCCGGTCATGCGCCCGCGCTGCTGCTTGCGGTACTTAACTTTCTTCGGCATCAACATAAAATCGTTTTCCCGTAGAGACGGGGCTCGCCCCGTCTCAAGACGCGGCAAGCCGCGCCTCTACCGAAATTAGAACGCTCCCGTACTGCTCACTTCGCGCGCAGGCGTCGCTTCCCGTTTCTTTGCCGGCAGAATCTCGCCTTTATAGACCCAGCACTTCACGCCAATCACGCCGTAGGTCGTGCGCGCCTCGGTGAAGCCGTAGTCGATGTCTGCGCGCAGGGTGTGCAGCGGCAACCGTCCTTGCAGATACCACTCCGAACGCGCGATCTCGTTGCCATTCAGCCGCCCGCTCACCCGCACCTTGATGCCCTTGCAGCCGAAGCGCAGCGCTGAATCTACCGACTTGCGCATCGCCCGCCGGAAACCCACGCGCTTTTCCAGTTGCAGCGCAATCGATTCCGACACCAGCTGCGCATCGAGCTCCGGCTTGTGCACTTCCTGGATATCGACATGCACCTCGCGCGTCGTCTTCTTCTGCAGATCCTGTTTCAGCTTGTCGATTTCCGCGCCCTTGCGCCCGATAATGATCCCCGGACGCGCCGTCTTGATGATGATCCGCAGCTTGTTCCCCGGGCGCTCGATCTCGACCGAGCTTACCCCCGCCGACTTGAGCTTTTCCTTCAGCTCGCTCTTCAGCTTCACGTCTTCGAGCAGCAGCTTGTCGTAATCTTTCTCGACAAACCAGCGCGACTTCCACGGCTTCGTGTAACCGAGCCGGAATCCGTAAGGATGAACTTTTTGACCCATCGTTGCTCCTATCCTGCCTGTGTGGAGGCGGGGGCAAAGCCCCATCTCCACAAAACCTACTTCTTGGCCGTCGCCTTCTTGCCAACCGCCTTCTTCTTTGCTTTCGCTGGCGCCTTGGTTTTCGCTTTCGGCTTGGGCGGAGCCGCGGCCTTCGCCGCCTTCCCGCCTGGCGCCGGCGTCGTTGCTGTCCCTATCGGCACGCCATTTCTGTTCTTCTCTGCCAGCACAATTTCAATATGCGCAATCCGCCGCACATAATGGTAGGCGCGGCCCATCGGCGCCGGACGAATCCGCTTCATGCGCGGGCCATCGTTCGCGACCGCGTGCTTGACGTAAAGGTTATCGAGATCGACATCGAGACCCTTCTCGGTGCTCAGGAAGTTCGCGTTATCGATCGCCGACTGCAACAGCTTCCCGACCGTCGCCGCGACGCGCTTCTTGGTGAAGGCCAGCGTGTTCCTTGCCTCTTCCACGCGCCGTCCCTTGATCAGGTTCAGCACCAGCCGCGCCTTCTGCGGCGAGACGCGCATGTATCGGGCTTCAGCTCGAAATTCCATCGTCCCGTCTCCTTACGCCTTCGGCGCCGCTGGCGCTGACGGCACTATGGCTCCAGGCCCGCCGGGCACGCCGGCCGGTTTGGCCGCAACTTCGGTGGCCGCTTTCATGGAGTGCCCCTTGAACTGGCGGGTAAAGCTGAATTCGCCCAGTTTGTGCCCCACCATGTTCTCGGTCACATACACTGGAATAAATTTGCGCCCGTTGTGCACGGCAATCGTGTGTCCGACCATCTCCGGAATAATCGTCGAGCGCCGCGACCAGGTCCGCAGCACCTTCTTTTCGTTACGCGCATTCATGGCTTCGACTTTCGTCGCCAGGTGCGCATCCACGAACGGTCCTTTTTTTGTCGATCGAGCCATAATTTCCTCTGTAGAGACGCGGCTTGCCGCGTCTCGCTTGCCGAGTGCCAGAGACGCGGCAAGCCGCGTCTCTACTCTTAACCCTTCTTGCGGCGGTTCACGATATACGTATCGGTCCGCTTGTTATTCCGCGTCTTGTATCCCCGCGTCGGCTGGCCCCAGGGGGTTACCGGATGACGTCCGCCAGAGGTCTTGCCTTCACCGCCGCCATGCGGATGGTCCACCGGATTCATCGAAACGCCGCGGTTATGGGGACGCTTCCCGACCCAGCGCGTGCGTCCGGCCTTGCCCCAGGTGACGTTTTCGTGGTCCGTGTTCCCGACCTGCCCAATCGTCGCTAAGCAATCAAGCAGGACTTTGCGAGTTTCGCCCGAAGGCAACTTCACCAGTCCATAGTCGCCTTCTTTGGCGATCAACTGCGCCGAACCGCCGGCCGAGCGCACCATCTGCGCGCCTTTACCGGGACGCAGTTCAATGTTGTGAATCGTCGTGCCGGGCGGAATATTCCGTAACGGCAAGGCATTCCCCACCAGGATGTCGGCTTCGGGTCCGCTCAGAATCTTCTGCCCGACCTTTAGTCCGTCGGGCTGTACAATGTAACGCTTCTCGCCATCGGCGTAGCTCAGCAGGGCGATGCGCGCCGAGCGCCCAGGATCGTATTCGATGGTCTCGACCGTGGCCGGAATCCCGTGCTTGTCGCGCTTGAAGTCGATCGTGCGCAGCATGCGCTTGTTACCGCCGCCCCGGAACCGCATGGTCGTGTCACCGGAGTTGCGCCGTCCGCCCGTCCGTATCTTGCCCTCAACCAGAGGCTTGTGCGGCTTTTTCGACGTAATGTCGTCGGTGACGAGCGTGGTGCGATAGCGCAGCGTCTGGGTTGTCGGTCTGTAGGTCTTTATGGCCATATCTAGCTCACTAATCTTCGTCGTTGCATTACAAGTTTTGCGCGTACTCCGGCATCTTTTCGCCGCTCTTCAAGCGCACGTACGCCTTCTTCCAGTCCGGACGGTAGCCCGTAAACTTGCCCCGCCGCCGTTCTTTTCCCGGATAATTTGCCGTGCGCACCGACGCCACCTTCACCTTGAAGATCGACTGCACCGCTTCCTTGATCTCGGTCTTCGTCGCCTTCGGCGCCACTTGGAACACCAGCGTGTTCTGGGTCTCTTTAATGCCGAGGCCCTTTTCGGTGATCACCGGCTTCTGAATAATCTGATACGCGGATTTCATCAGGCCACCTCCGCCTTACGCGAACGCCCGGCCGATCTCTTCTTTGCTTTTTCCTGCACTGGCTCCGTTTCGTGCTCACGCCGTGTAGCCGACTTCTTCAGTGAATCCTGCAACTTCTCGAGCGCCGGCTGCACAAACACCACATGGGTGTAGCGCATAATGTGATAGGGATGCACTTCGTTCGCCCGCACCAGTTCGAGCCCGTCGATGTTGCGCGAACTCAACTCCAGATTCTTGTTCTCCGCGGTGGAGACATCGACCAGCAGCGTCGTGCCCTCGACTTTCAGCTTGTCGAGCGCCTCGCGAAACAGCTTCGTCTTCGGCTCGTTCACTTCAAACGACGTCACCACCATCAGCTTGCCGTCGGCAAACTTCGAAGCCAGCGCCGAACGCAGCGCGCCCAGCAACTTCTTCTTCGGAAAGGCGTAGTCGTAGGAGCGCGGCTGCGGTCCATGCACCGTGCCGCCGTGACGCCACAGCGGCGAACGGATGGAGCCGATACGCGCCCGCCCCGTGCCCTTCTGCTTCCACAACTTCTTGCCCGAGCCGGAAACCCGCCAGCGGTTCTTGGTGGCATGCGTACCCGCACGCGCAGAGGCGCGATAGTGCGTGATCGCCTCCCAGAGCAAGTCTTCGTTGACCGCGCCGAAAACTTCCTCGGCCAGGTCCATCGTCCCGGCCTTAGCTCCGCTCAGATTGTAAATATCAATAGTTGCCATATGCTTTCCGTGTGGGGCGGAGATTCTTGTCCGCCGCTTTTTGCTTAGATCTTCTTTGCCGCTCGTTTCGCCGCCTTCAACGGATCAACCGTGGCCGCGCCCGCAAACCCGCGGCGCTCTCGTGGCGGCTTCTTCGCCTTGCTGATCACGATATAACCACCGTTCGAACCCGGAACGCTACCCTCAACCACCAGCAGATTCTCTTCCTTATCTACGCCCAGGATCCGCAGATTGCGCATCGTTACCCGGACATCGCCCATGTGGCCCGACATTCGCATGCCCTTGAACACGCGCGAGGGAAATGCCGACGAGCCAATCGAGCCCGTAATCTGAAACATCGAACCGTGCGACTTCGGACCGCCCGCAAAATGATGCCGCTTCACCACACCCTGAAACCCACGGCCTTTGCTCACTCCAACGATGTCCACGAACCGCTCGCCTTCGAAAATATCCACCAGCACCCGGTCGCCAACCTTCAGCGCGCCATCGGTCGCCTCGCCGGGAGCTTCGAGTTCCACCGCAACCTCACGCAGAAATTTCACCGGCGGCAGGTTGTGCTTGGCAAAGTGTCCGCGCATGGGCTTGGTCAGACCCTTTTCTTTTACAAACTCGACCAGCCCGAGTTGCGCCGATTCGTAACCGTCTTTCGTATTGGTCTTATGCTGCGTAATCACGCATGGCCCCGCCTGCAACACCGTCGCCGGTCGCACATCGCCCTTCGAATCGAAGAGTTGCGTCATGCCGACCTTCTTGCCCAGAATTCCTGTAACTCGCGCCATTTCTTTCTCCGTTCCCAGCGTGGCTCGTGGCTATTGGCTGGGCGCCTTCGGACCAAAGACTATTTATGCTCTTTTCCGAACGCCTTGATCTCTACATCCACACCCGCCGGCAGATCGAGCTTCATCAGGGCATCGACCGTCTGCTGCGTCGGCTCCAGAATATCCAGCAGCCGCTTATGCGTGCGGATTTCAAACTGCTCCCGCGACTTCTTATCCACGTGCGGCGAACGCAGCACGCAGTACTTGTTCTTCATGGTGGGCAAGGGAATCGGGCCCGCGATCTGCGCGCCGGTCCGCTTTGCCGTCTCCACGATCTCGCCCGTCGACTGATCCAGAATGCGGTAGTCGTAGGCTTTCAACCGGATGCGAATTCTTTCTTTTCCAGTCACTGTTTCTCTCTCTTTACCCCTCCCGGCTCACTCCAGGAGGAAAGATCTGGCGGCAAGTTGCGAGCCGCGAATTAAGTTCCACTACTGAATAATCTCCGCGATCGTGCCAGCGCCCACCGTGTGGCCGCCTTCGCGGATCGCAAACCGCAAACCTTTTTCCATCGCCACCGGCGTGATCAGTTCGATCACCAGGCTCACGTTGTCTCCCGGCATCACCATCTCCGTGCCCGCCGGCAACTCGGCTATCCCGGTCACGTCCGTCGTCCGCAAGTAAAACTGTGGACGATAGCCCTTGAAAAATGGCGTATGCCTCCCACCTTCTTCCTTCGTCAGGATATACACCTCAGCTTTGAACTTCGTGTGCGGCGTAATCGACCCCGGCTTCGCCAACACCATCCCGCGCTCCACGTCTTCTTTCGCAACGCCCCGCAGCAGCAGACCGGCGTTGTCGCCCGCCATACCTTCGTCCAACTGCTTCTTGAACATTTCCACACCCGTCACCACCGTCTTGCGCGTCTCCCGGAAGCCGACGATTTCCACTTCCTCCCCCACCTTGATCTTCCCGCGCTCGATCCGCCCCGTCACCACCGTGCCCCGCCCTTGAATCGAAAAAATATCTTCGATCGGCATCAGAAACGGCTTCTCCAATTCGCGCGCCGGCTGCGGCACGCTCTTGTCCACCGCCTCCATCAACGCGTCGATCTGCTTCTCCCACTTCTCTTCGCCATTCAACGCCCCCAGAGCCGACAACCGAATCACCGGCACGTCGTCGCCCGGAAATTGATAGCTCTTGAGTAACTCGCGCACTTCCAGCTCGACCAAGTCGAGCAACTCGGGATCGTCCACCGCATCGCACTTGTTCAGCGCCACGACAATGTAGGGAACGCCCACCTGGCGCGCCAACAGCACGTGCTCGCGCGTCTGCGGCATCGGACCGTCGGTCGCTGCGACCACCAGAATCGCACCGTCCATCTGCGCCGCGCCCGTGATCATGTTCTTGATGTAATCCGCATGGCCCGGGCAGTCGACGTGCGCGTAGTGCCGGTTCGGCGTCTCATATTCCACGTGCGCCGTGGCAATGGTGATGCCGCGGGCTTTTTCTTCCGGAGCGTTGTCGATCGAATCAAACGACCGGAACACGATCTTCGGGTTGTGCTTCTGCAAAACCTTGGTGATGGCCGCCGTCAACGTCGTCTTGCCATGGTCAATGTGACCAATCGTCCCTACGTTGCAGTGCGGCTTTGTCCGCTCAAATTTCTCTTTCGCCATTGCTCTTAGCTCCGTCGCTCGTCCTGCTGCGACTCATTCTTAATTTGTTTCCGCTTTTCAGCGGACAATCGACTCCAAACCTATCTCGATGCGGTCTTCCCTTGCGTCTTGGCGATGATCTCATCCGCCACGTGACGCGGGGCTTCTTCGTAGCGAGCGAAATGCATCGAGTACTCGGCGCGCCCCTGGGTCGACGAACGCATATGCGTCGCGTAGCCGAACATCTCCGCCAATGGAACGATGGCCTTGATCACCTGCGAACCGGCGCGATGCTCCATGCCTTCGATGCGTCCGCGGCGCGAACTCAGGTCGCCCATGATCGTTCCCGCATAATCTTCCGGCGTCACTACTTCGACGGCCATCACCGGCTCCAGAATCACCGGACTGGCCTTGCGCGCCGCTTCTTTAAAGGCCATCGATCCGGCGATTTTGAATGCCATTTCGTTCGAATCGACATCGTGGTAGCTGCCGTCGTAGAGCGTCGCCTTGATATCGACCATCGGATAGCCGGCGAGAACGCCGCCTTCCATGGCCTCCTGCATGCCTTGGTCGATCGGCTTGATGTATTCCTTCGGCACCGTGCCGCCCACGATTTCGTTAATGAATTCGTAGCCCTTGCCCGGCTCGTTCGGATCGAGATAAATCTTCGCGTGTCCGTACTGGCCGCGGCCGCCGGTCTGCCGGATGTACTTGCCTTCCGCCTCGGCGTGCTTGCGAATGGTCTCGCGATACGCAACCTGGGGCTTGCCGACGTTGGCCTCAACCTTGTACTCGCGCATCATGCGGTCGACGATGATTTCCAGATGCAACTCGCCCATGCCGCTGATGATGGTCTGTCCGCTATCCGGATCGGTGTGAACTTTGAAAGTCGGGTCTTCCTGCGCCAGTCTTGCCAGCGCCATGCCCATCTTTTCCTGATCGGCCTTGGTCTTCGGCTCGACCGCAACCGAAATCACCGGCACCGCAAACACGATCGACTCGAGCGTAATCGGATGCCTTTCGTTGCAGATCGTGTCGCCCGTGCTGACGTTTCTCAGGCCAACAACGGCGCAGATGTCCCCAGCGAGAATTTCCTGAATGTCTTCACGCTTATTGGCGTGCATCTTGAGCAGGCGCCCAATGCGCTCGTGCTTTTGGGTGCGCGAGTTCATCACCGACTCGCCCGACTTCAGCTGTCCCGAGTACACCCGGATAAACGTCAACTGACCGACAAACGGGTCAGCCATGATCTTGAAGGCCAGCGCCGAGAAAGGCTCGTTGTCGTCACTCTTGCGCGTGATCGTCTTCCCATTGTCGGGATCGAGGCCATGCGTCTCTTTGGTGTCGAGTGGCGAGGGCAGATAATCGACCACCGCATCCAGCAATGGCTGCACACCTTTGTTCTTGAACGCCGTTCCCACCACCACCGGAAACAGCTTCAGGCCGATTGTGGATTTGCGCAGCGACGCCTTGAGTTCGTCCGCCGAGATCGCTTCGCCTTCGAGGAACTTGTGCAGAATGTCATCGTCATTTTCAGCGACGGTTTCGACCAGCTGGGTATGGAAGGCCTCAGCCTTTTTCTGCAGCTCCGCGGGAATCTCGCCAACTACGAACTCCGCGCCGATGGATTCATCCTCCCAGATGATGGACTTCATCGCGACCAGGTCCACCACGCCGCGAAACTTGTCTTCTTGTCCAATGGGAATTTGAATCGCGACCGGCTTGGCGTTGAGGCGCTTGCGAAGGGTATCGACGGCGTGCTCGAAATCAGCACCCATCTTGTCAATCTTGTTAATGAAACAAATTCGCGGGACGCCGTACTTATCAGCCTGCCGCCAGACTTTTTCCGACTGCGGCTGTACGCCATGCACCGCGTCAAACACCGCTACCGCGCCGTCGAGCACGCGGAGCGAGCGCTCCACCTCGGCCGTAAAGTCCACGTGGCCGGGCGTATCGATAATGTTGATGCGAATGTCGCGCCAGGTACAGGTCGTCGCCGCGGAGGTAATCGTGATGCCGCGTTCCTGCTCCTGCTCCATCCAGTCCATGATGGCCGTGCCTTCATGCACCTCGCCGATACGGTGCGTCTTTCCCGTATAAAACAGGATGCGCTCCGTCGTCGTGGTCTTACCGGCATCGATGTGGGCCATGATGCCGATGTTCCTGCAACGCTCTAATGGGACTGTTCTGGGCACGACTTCCTTAAATTTCCTCTCTGGGGCTATCAAAACTCATGTGTAGAGACGCGGCAAGCCCCGTCTCTACCACCGGTAATGGGCGAACGCCTTGTTCGCTTCCGCCATGCGATGCACGTCTTCTTTCTTCTTGATGGCGGCGCCTTTGCCGTTCGAGGCGTCGAGCAACTCGTTGGTCAACTTCTCGATCATTCCTTTTTCGCCGCGACCGCGCGCATAGCTCACGATCCAGCGGATCGCCAGCGACGTCCTGCGGTCGGGAGCGACTTCGATCGGCACCTGATAGTTGGCGCCACCGACGCGCCGCGTCTTCACTTCCAGCAAGGGCTTGGCGTTCTCGACGGCCTTCGTGAACAGCTTCAGGGCCTCGTCGCCGCCCTTTTCTTGCAACTTCTCGAGCGACTTATAAAAGATGCCCTCGGCCGTCGACTTCTTCCCCTGCCACATCATCGAGTTGATGAACTTCGTCACCAGATCCGATCCGTACACCGGATCGGCCTCGACCGTCCTCTTTGGTGTATGTCCTTTGCGAGGCATTCAGCTTTAGCTCCTGGCTCTCTGCATTCGGTTCGAGCCTACAGACGCGGCAAGCCGCGTCTCTACCATATTTTTCTCTTAACTAAGCCTTTTTCGCGCGTTTGGTACCGTACTTGGAACGTCCTTGGTTACGACCCGCAACGCCGGTCGCGTCCAGCGTTCCGCGCACCACGTGATAACGCACGCCCGGCAGATCCTTCACACGGCCGCCACGGATCAGCACAATTGAGTGCTCCTGCAGGTTATGGCCAACGCCTGGGATATAGGTCGTCACTTCGATTCCATTGGTCAGGCGAACCCTCGCCACTTTGCGCAACGCCGAGTTCGGCTTTTTCGGCGTCTGGGTATAGACGCGCGTGCACACTCCGCGCTTTTGCGGACACGACTGCAGCGCCGGACTCGCTGTCTTATATTTGGTCCGCTCGCGGCCGAATTTCACCAGCTGATTAAAAGTAGGCACTCTCGCCACTCCCAGACGCGGCAAGCCGCGTCTCTACCACACATTTCCCATAGAGACAGGCTCGCCCCGTCTCCGGTCTGGCACAGGCCTGTTGCGCCCAGCCATGCTCTCCCGGGCACTAAATGCCGGTGAGAATTCGTTCAGTTTCCCGCTCAGACTAAATCGCCGACGACGGTGACGCCACGCCTCCCCTCGATTCAGGTTCGGAGGCGTTCCGTTTCGTCTGCTCCCCTGCATAGCCTCGCGTGACTCCCATACTTAGATACCCCGGGCGCAGAGGTTTTCGCAGGATGTTTCAGCGAGGGCGTCCCTGGTCTCAACTCCAACCCGGTACGTATTTCTTCAAAGCTCAGCCAAGATTTTCCCGGCGCCTGTCCACCGCGCGGGCTGCGCATCCGACAGGACTGCCGTACACCGGCAAGCCAGACTTAACTCGCGGAACCGTTTGATAATAACAAGTGGCTAGCACATCGTCAACCACTCTTCGACGCATCGAAGAGAAGAGCAGGTTTTAAAGCTTTGAGGTTTCAGCGTTTCAGAGCCCGTAGCTCGCAGCAGTTTGCTTCGAGCTGCGGGCTACGAGCTAAAGCGAAACTTTGAGACCCTGAAACCTTGAAACCTCGCACTTTACCTTCTACACTGACAATTTTCCGTCCCATAACATTAAACTCGCGCCTGGGAAACGGACGCGGGGAGGATTCATGCATCGTTGCGGTTTGGGTTTTCTTTTTACGTTGGCCATCGCCTTCATCGTCGCCTTCACCGGCTGCCTGGGCAAGAGCACCAGCACCTCCGGCATCGGAGGCGTGAGCAGCGTTACGCTGAGCCCCAGCGGCAACCTCTCCGTAGACGTCGGTGGCACGCTAGTCTTCAGTGCCACCGGCAAGAATGCCAGTGGCGGCGCCGTCCTCGGCGTCAACATTCAATTTATCGCCGCGAGTGGCAGCCAGAACGCCCCCGCGCCACTCTCGGTCATTAGCAATGGGTCCGGCAGCGCGTCCGCTTGCGCCGGCACCTGGGACCCCACCGCTACGATTTGCAGTCCCGGCAATTCTGGAATCGCCACCGTACAAGCTGTTATCAACGGCATCTATAGCGCCCCCACTTACGTCTACGTCCACCACCATATCGATAGTCTTCAGATTGTCCAGGCCGAGACTCAGCCGCCTCTTTATGACTGTTTTTCCCAAGGACAGACTTGGCTATTCCAGGGAATCGCCTACAGCAATAATGTAGACATAACCGACAGCGTGGGCCCCATGAGCTGGTCGTCAAGCAATGCTGGCGTGGTCACTGCAACTCCATACGTATCCCCAAATCAGCCCAATGTGCTCAATCAGGTACAGACCACCGCTAAGGCCCCCGGTATCACCCAGCTTTTTGCCAGCGCCTCCGGGACCACCAGCAACCCCTATCCGTACACGACCTGTCTGATTCAAGCCATCTACCTCCAAATCGGAGGCCAAGGCTCAGCAGGAAACTCGATTACGGTAGATAACGGCGGCGGCATACCGGTTACGGCTACGGCAGTCGATACCCTTCACGGCGTGGCCAATACCACCCCCCTAGCCAGCCCGCCCCTCACTTGGAGCACGACCAATCCTGAAGTTGCAGCCTTCTCCAGCACCACCAACAGTACGGCAAGCAACAGTGCTGCGGCCCGCAACAACTTGGGCGGCGCCACCATCACCGCTTCCTGCACGCCTCCAACTTGCAATATCGGAGTTCTACCCGGACTCCCCATCTACGCAAGTGACGGAACGCTGCCGAACGGGACGATGGGATACGGCACGATCTCCGTTGATGTGACTTCCACCACCAAGGTGCCGACCTACACCGCCTGGGCCGCGACCACCGACTGCCAGGATGCCCCCGGCTGCTCCAGTGCGCTGTTCGCGGTGACCCCTGGAACCATCCCCATCGGCTCCATCGTCAGCTTGCCGCGCACTCCCAATTCCATGATGTTTAACCATGTGTCGGCGTCGCGCCTCTACCTTGGAAGCGATCAGGGGTTGATGTATATGAGTGTCTCCGGAAGTAGCCCTTCCGTTTCCCTGGTCTCCAACTCCTCGATACCCTGTAACGTTGCCTTGTGCGGCAAAGTGCTCACCATCTCGAACGATGGAAAACTGGTAGTCGTCTCCGACACAGTTTCCACCCCCAGCCAGGTATACATCTACAATGGCGGCAGCGCCGCAACTGCCCCGGTTGACCTCATCCTGTCTAACCCCGGCGAGACCGCCACTGCCGCCGCGTTCTCTCCCGATCAGTTGAAACTCTTCATCCTCACCAACCTGGGCAATATGTACATCTACTCCACCGTCGACGCGCTTACTTCGGTTTCGACCTTTGCGCCGGGAACCGACGTGGAATTTTCGGCGGATGGCAGCTTTGCCTACGTGGCGGGAGCACCCGCAAGTGCGGGGGCGCCCGCAAATGCGGTGTCTGCCTACTCGACCTGCTCCCTGCCTAGCACGGGAAGTGTGGAAATCGGAAATGTCGCATCGTCGAGCATACCGTTGAAGATCTTTCCATCCCCTGTTCTTCCGCCACCCTTCGAGCAGTTCGGCCCGCCACCGTTCGAGAAAGACAGCTTCTTTTGGACAACGCAAAACATCATCGCTCTCGAGCCGCCGAACATTGAGTTCTTGACAGCGGCGTTCACACAAAATCCAATACTGTACCCAACCATGCCGGGAGAACCGCTCCAGCTCACCTGCAATCCTCCAATTATCCTGAGCTTCACCAAAGGAGCATCCGTCAACCTCGGCCAAGGCAATTTCATTCCGATCTATTCGCAACTCGTGAACGATGGCACCGAGGTCATCATCGTCGCCAAGAACATTCACGCGGTCCTGGTCTTCAACCCGAGTAGCGGGACCACCACCTCCGTCCCGCTTTCGGGATCACCCGCAACTGGCTGCCCGCAGTGTGTCGGCAACAGCACCCCGCTTGCCGCCGCCGCCTCCACCGACGGGAGCCAGGTCTACGTTGCTGCCTGCGATCAATACCCTAATAACGATCCCACTCAACCCTGCGCCGCCGGCTCCGTGCACATCGTCAACACTTGTGCCGCACTCTCTTGCAACCAACCGCCCGCTACCGGTGAAGGTGACTTCCAGCAGGTCCCCTATACCAACATCAACCAGGACAACAACCCCAACATGTGTAACAACCAGGGTGGCTCGGCGCTGCTCTGTGTCCCCAACCTCATCGCCATCCGTCCGCAGTGATGAAATCAGTGCTCAGTTCCCAGTTCTCAGTGGAGAGCCGATTCGTTTTGGCTGAGAACTAGGAACTGCTTACGTTCGATCCAGCAACTGACTCAGCCGTTGTTTTACATCTGGCCACTCCGCCGCCAGGATCGAGTAGCGTAGCGAGTCGCGCGCGATGAAATCAGCAGCCATCCGATGGGCTCGGAGGGTCCCCTCGAACTTTCCGCCAATGCGTTCGAGCGCAGCGCGTGAACGCTGGTTGCGTGCGTCGGTGTGAAAGCAGACCCGGAGCACCTGCCACGTTTCAAAGGCATACGCCAGCATGAGCAGTTTGGCCTCGGTGTTGGCAGCCGTCCGGATGGCCGAGCGAGTCAGCCAGGTATAGCCGATCTCACAGGCGTCAGGGACATTGCGGCCGTGGCGCGCGTGGCCCGGCGGCCACAACCATCGCTCCAGGTTGAAGAATCGTGTAGACCCGATGGCGACACCTTACATCCACGCGAATAGTCGCGAAGGGGACCGCGCTGCCCTCGTCCCGCCAGGCCAGGGCGGTTTCAATGTAGCGGAGGGCTTCGGCCTTGCCCTGCGGAATGGGACCCCACTGGTAGAGAGAGGAATCCGCTGCCGCGGCCGCTACCAAGCCGTCAACGTGGCGGTGGTCAAGCGGCTCGAGACGAACGCGCCTGCCACTCAGGACCAGACTTTCCGCTTCCATGACTGCCAGTATGCGATGAGTCGCTACACTCCCGCAACGGAGCCGGCAGGGAAAAAATGGGGGCGAGTGGGGCTCGCCCCCTGGGTAATGTTTAGGCTGCGGATTCCTTCGATCTACGAGACCGAGTGGATGCAGCGGCGTGTATGGAAGGTGTTCCGGTAAGCGCTGCCTCTAACGGGACTCCGTCGGGAGTGCCCAGTCCGGTGCATGCATCCCATCCCGGACCTGCGCTAAAGGCGCCGTTGTTGCCTTCAGTTATGTCGTGAAATCGTGAGGCTTCGACGGCTTGGGCGTAGATTAACGGGTTCAGGAAACCGATCGGCTTCCCCATTTGTTGATTGATGCGCGCCACCAGCGCCGCCCATAAAGGTGCAACCGCACTGGTGCCACCGATGACGGTAGTCTCGCCATCTACCAAAATGTTATAGCCGGTGTTGGGGTCGGCATCGCCGGAGACGTCGGGCACGCCTCGCCCGCCGCCCTGAACTGTGGGCGCCGGAACATCGAAGCCACCCTGCCAGGTTGGAAGGAGGAATACATTGCTTACGCCGCCGCCAGTTGCTCCTCCATTCGGCAGGTCGTTCCAGACTGTTTCGTTGACAATTTGTTCGTTCGAAGCTTGCAGTGTGGTGCCACCGCAGCCGAGTACGAACGGATCGGAAGCGGGGAAATCAACGTGGTTGTTGCCGTCGTTGACTCCGTCGGAAGAACCATTGTCACCCGAAGCGACGCAGACCGTTACGCCCATAGCCGCGGCCGCCTGAAAGGCGTCGTCGAAGTTGGTCATGGCCTGGGTTGTCCACTGCGACTCGGCGGAGCCCCAGCTTATGGAAATGACCGAGGGTTGATTGGTGCTGTCGTGCACGGCGGTGGTGATCGCGTCCAGAAAGCCCTGGTCGGTGTTCGGGGCAAAATAGACGGCGATCTTCGCCGCCGGAGCAATGGCGCCAGCCACTTCGATGTCGAGCATCACTTCACCGTCGGCACTGTCCGGAGTACTGGGGCTATTGGTGCCTCCATCGACGGACACGGAGATGACTTGCGGTTCGTTGATGTTGAGTGAGCTGAAGTAGTTGCTCAGGTCATCCAGTTGAAAACCTCCGCCTAACTCGATGATCCCGATACACTGGCCCGTTCCGTTTCCCGGCGGGTAGTCGTAAAGTTGCGCCACTTCATTCGGGTCGTGCGAGGCGGTGGCGGCGTGAGCCTTGATTCCTGGGGTCTGCGGCAAGCGTCTGAAATGCGGTTCTGCCTGCGGCCGGTTATCGAGACCAAACACTCCCTTGATAATGTCCGCATACTCGGCCGGTACGCTGATGGCGCCGACGCGGCCGCGGAAATTTCCCTTGGGGTGGCTGTACTCCTTGAGTTCCACGTTGAAGGCTTTTTGGAGATTGCTGACGGTTCCAGAAAGCATTACCGTCCGACGCGCGAGCTCGGTGCCGGTTTCGTGAACCTTGAGACCGAATTCCTGGGCAAACTTCCTGATTTGGTTGAGATCGGCAGGATCGGCGCCATGAGCATTTTCGTACTCGGCGCGGGACATCTGCTTGAAGCCGGGCTTTTCGAGGGCGCTCCTTAACTCTCTGTGCTTGGCCTCTGATTTTGGGCGGAGCCGTATGGAGACCTCAATGGTTTGGTCCGGGTGCGAATTGTGGATCAGGCGGGCACCACGGACGGGCTGACGTTCACTGCCTGAAATAACGGTGAGTTTTCGAGAGGATGTCACGGTTGCTCCTTCGTTTCGGGGGAACAGAGCGGCCGGGAACTAATCGCGACTGGGAGTCGCACAGGTAGGGAAGTCCAGAGTCGTCCCGCCTTTCAGATGGGTCCCGAAACGTGTTGAGCATAACAAGAAATTGGGAATTATCTCAATATCAATTCGACCAATAATTCGGGATGTCATGTGCGATGTTTCCCGATTTGGGACGCATTGATCGCTTGCTAGGAGTTGTTCTGGATCGCTGGCGGGCGGAGGAGGAGGTAGAGGGCGGTTAGGGAGATCAGGAGAGTCAGGCCGACGATCAGGTTGATGCGGGAGTCCCACCAGGTTTTGGCAGTGGATGCCAGAACTACGACCAGGCCGACGATGGAACCCCATTTGCCGAGCGGCGAGCGGGCGGGGATTTCAGCGGCCTGCGCGGCAGTGAGCCGGCGGCGGAAGTTGATGTGGGCGGCGAGCGAGATGATCCAGGAGAGCATCATGCCGAAGAAGGCGCCGCGGAGAATGTACTCGAAGGCTTTGGCCGGGGCCCAGCGCTCGAGCACCAGGGCGACGACAATTCCGTAAGAGGAGGCGAGCAGAGCCAGGGTGGGAGTACCTTTAGTGCTGAGGCGGCCCAAGGCTTGGGGAGCCCATCCGGTGCGGGCTAGCGAGAAGAGCATGCGGGAAGAGATGTAAAGGGCAGCGTTGGCTCCGGAGAGAGCGGCGGTCAGGACCACGAAATTCATGAAATGAGCGACGCCGGGGAGGCTCACGGAGCGGAAAACGGTGACGAACGGGCTTTCGGTGACGCCGACGCGGTTCCAGGGCATGACCCCGACCAGAATGACGATGGCTCCGAGATAAACAAGGGCCAGGGTAAAAAAAGTCATGCGCGCGGCGCGGGCGACGGCCGTGGGGGAAGTGGATTCTCCGGAGGTTACGGCTACGAATTCCACTCCGCCGAACGTGTAGATGGCGAAGGTGATGGCGAGGAGCGGGGCGGCGGGTCCGAGGGGGAAGAATCCGCCGTGGGTGGTGTATTGGGGAGCGGCGCGTCCGGTAAGTAGAAGGGCGGTGCCGAGCATGATGAAGGTGGCAATGACGACGACCTTGATCATGGCGAACCAGAATTCGAAGCGTCCGTAGCTGTGGACAGCGAGGAAGTTGATAAAGAGCAGGAAGGCAGAAAAGGCGAAGACCCAAAGGATGGCGGGCACGCGCGGAAACCAGAGCTGCATGTAGGTCGCGGAGGCGACCATCTCGGCACCGATGGAGACGGCGATGGCGAGCCAGTATCCGGCGCGTGAAATGAATCCGGCCCAGTGGTTCAGGTAGAGGTCGCCATAGACGCCGAAGGACCCGGCGGCGGGATGAATGCTGGCCAGTTCGCCGAGGGCGAGGGCGACGGTCCAACTGATGAAGGCAGCGAGGACAAAGCTGAAGATGACCGCAGGGCCGGCGAGTTCGATGGCGGCGGCGGTGCCGAGTAGGAGTCCGGTGCCGATGGAACCGCCGACCGCGACCATGGTCATCTGTCCGGCGGTGAGTTGGTGGCGGAGGCCGGACTCTGGATTCGATGAACCTGGGTTTGAGGATGGAGAGGGCATGAGGGCTCGTATTCATATATCAGAAGCTGGGCTGAAGTGGCGGACGAAAAGGGTACGACTAGGAGGAGCCAGCTTTGCAGGTTGATGATGCTGAGGTTGCACGGGAGCGCATCGGCGGGTAACATCCCCCGCGCCGGAAGAAAAACGAGGATAGCGAGCCGATCGCGTGACTTTCGTAATCGAGGGGCCGAGGAAGCGCGTTGCTGGTGCGCGGGGTGAATCCTAGAATCAAGGCGGAACTCGCTCTCGCCAGACCACCCATGCCAGAAAATCCTAATCGTGCCGAAATAGCCCGCCGCGTAGAAAAGGCGGAGAAGCTCTTGCAGAAGGGAAAGACGGCCGAGGCCTTGGCGGAGTACCTGCAAATCCTGGAAGGCGATCCCCAAAACGACAATGTGCGGCAGATGGCGGCGGACCTGTGTCTCTCTCTAAATAGAGGAGCACAGGCGGTGCAGTTGCTGGGAGAGTTGTTTGAGAGGCAGGTGGCAGCGGCGGATGCGACGCGAGCGAGTCTGACATACAAAAAGCTGGCGCGGTATGCCACTCCGACATGGGAACAGAAAGTACGCTTCGGGCAGCTTCTGGAACATTCGAACAAAAAGCTGGCGATCGGGACATATGAAAATGCGCTGGAAGACATGCAGCGGCAGGGGCGGAAAGAAGAGGCGTTGCTGGTCTTGCGGCGGATTGTGAGTCTGGAGCCGTCGCAGGCCAACCATCTGCGGGTCGCGGAAGTGTCGGCGGAACTGGGCGAGCACGCGATGGCATCGCAGTCATTTTTGCAATTGGCGGAACTGGCGGAAACTTCGGGGGGAAATGGCAGCCCGTGGTTCGAGCGGGCATACACGGAGAATCCGGCGGATTCGAAGATCGCCATGGCCTATGGCAAGAGCCTGCTGTCGCGGGGCGAGACCGGGGCGGCGATTTTTATCTTCGAGCCGCTGGTGCATGCCGGAGATGCATCGCTTGAGCTACTCGACCTGTATGCGCAGGCGCTGTTGCTAGCCGGGCGTTGCGCAGAGAGTGAGCCGCTGATCTGGCAACTTTTTGAGCATAATCCGGGGCGCATGCACCAGGTGGTGAACTTGATCGGAAAGATGATCGATTCCGAACTGGATGCGGAGTCGGTGGCGCTGGCACGAAAACTGGAAGCTTTCCAGCGCCGGCGTGGAGAACGACGATCATTCATCACCACCATGCAGGAACTGCTGGCATCGCACCGTCCGTCGGCGGAAATGCTGGAATTTCTGGCGGAACTGTTCAACGCATCGAACCGCGAAACGGACTACGCGCAAGCGCTGCTCAAGCTCTTCGATCTGTATTGCGCGAAGCACGATTACCAGAAAGCGGGAGAATGTCTGGACCGGGCGGCGGAAGTGGATCCGTACGAGCCCGGTCATCAGAAGCGGCTGGAGGCGCTGCGGGGCAAGATCGACGATCAGCGCTTCAATCTGATCGCATCGCGATTCACGCCGGTCAAGAAGGAAAAAGAACAAGAGCAGGCAGTCAAGGTCCAGGAGCCGACCTTGGGAGCGGCCGCCTTGCAGGATCTGATGCTGCAAGCCGAGATTCTGGTGCAGTACGGGATGCGCTCGAAGGCGATAGAACGTTTGCAGCGCATTCAGGAACTGTTTCCGCGCGAGGAAGAGCGCAATCACGATCTGCAGAAACTGTATATCGCGGCAGGCATCCAATCGCAGTACGCGAAGTCGGCGACGCCAGTTGTGCTGGCTGCGCCGCCGGAAACGACGACTGGCGATCAGGCAGCACTGGTCGCCGCAAGACCGGTGGCGAGCGATGCGGCCGATGTCAGCAGTCTGGCGAAAGTGGCTGAAATCACGCGCAAGCTTTACCACCAGGGGAACGCGGAAGGGGTCTTGAAAACGGCCGCGAACGAAATCGGCGCGAACTGGCGGGCGGCGCGTTGCATTGCAGCCTTGCGCAAACCCGGTCTCCCGCCTTCGAGCGTGCAGGAGTATCACATGGATGGGCTGATTCCGGCGAGTTCGGCGGCGCTGGTTAGCCTGGTGGAAACGCTGCAGGATCTGGCGGTGGCGCGCGGCACGGTGATGGTGGGCGATGCAAGACACGCTCCGGAGCTCATGGGCGCGCGCGGCGCTGTCGAGGAGTTGCAGATCGAATCGCTGCTGGCCTTGCCGCTGACTGAAGGCAACGACCAGATCGGAGTGCTGATCCTGACCCAGAATACGGGCCGGGTTTGGCAGGCGGCGGAGGTGCTGGTGATCCGGACGTTGAGCGACCAGGTGTTGATCGCGCTCAACAACGCCGGGCTGCGGCGGCTGGTGAAGAATCTTTCAGTGACGGACGAGAAATCGGGGCTGCTGAAGCGAGCTTCGTATCTGGACCTTCTGCAGGCGGAAACCCGGCGTGGTTTGCAGCAGGGGACAGCGGTAACCGTGTTGCTGATGCAGTTTGGACGGCGCAGCGCGCTGATCAAGGAATATGGCGAGCCAGCGGTGACGGCGGTGATGGAGCAGATTGGGCAGCTATTTTCAGCCAACATCCGGTCGAACGATCTGGCGTTCCGCTACGAGGCGACAACGGTCGCGCTAGTGCTCGGCGACACGGGCGAAAAAGAAGCGCTGCTGGCGGTGGAGAAGTTGCGGCGCCTGCTGGCGGAAGTGCGGTTCCCGGGACAGGACAAGGGAGTCGAGTTCAGCGCCGGGCTGGCGCAAGCGGTGATGCGGCAGCATTTCGATCCGGTGGACATTGTGACCGAAGTGGCCAATCGCGCCGATCACGCGCTGGAGTTGGCGGTAGCGCAAGGCGCGGGGAAAATCGTGAGCCAGGCGCCGCAGTTCGCGGCATCGGCGGCAGTGGCGTAAGGCTTGTGTCGCGCGGACATTCCTGTCCGCGAAAAGCTGGCAGAACTGGAAAGTCGGCGGCCCGGATTGTCAGGACCACGCAAGAGCAAAACCAACAGCAACAGCAGCGGACAAGAGTGTCCGCTCCACACCAGCAGGTTCAATAATTAGGAACTTACCCCATCCTCTTTTCCTGCTGTTAGACTCACAGGTTGGCCTTAGGCCGATGCATTCTTCTATCTGAGCTGGTAACTCATGTTGAAGCCTGGAGACATTGCTATTGTCAGCGGGGCGCGCACGCCCTTTGGACGCTATTGCGGGAAGATCAAAGACTACACGGCGCAGGAACTGGGCGCGGTGGCGGGGAAGGCTGCGATCGAGCGGGTGGGGATCGATGCAAAGGAGTTCGACCATGCCGTCTTCGGAAACGCGCAGCAGACCTCGGGCGACGCGCTTTATGGAGCGCGGCACGCAGCGCTGCGGGCGGGCTTGCCGATTGAGACTCCGGCGCTGACCGTAAATCGACTTTGCGGGTCGGGGATGCAGGCGATTGTCAGCGCGGCGCAGATGATCCAGACGGACGAAGCGAAGGTGGTGCTGGCGGGCGGAATGGAATCAATGTCGCAGGCGCCGTTTTCGATCCGCGGACGTGATGGATTCACACTGGCTCCGGGCGGGAAGCTAGAAGATTCGCTGATGGTGGCGCTGCTCGATACTTATTGCGGACTGTACATGGCGAATACGGCGGAATTGTATGGCGAGCAGCAGGGCATCACGCGGCAGGCGCAGGACGAGTTCGCGCTGCGCTCGCAGCAGGCGGCCGACGCGGCGTATAAGGCCGGGCGGTTGCAGGAAGAACTCACTCCGGTGCCGCTGCGGAATTCGAAGGGCGAGGCGACGGGAGAGATGCTGACGGAAGACGATCACCGGCGTCCTCAGACAACGATGGAGGGCCTGGCTAAGCTGCGCGCTGCTTTTGGAAAGAATGGGACGGTAACCGCGGGAAATGCCAGCGGCATTGTGGATGGTGCGGCGGCCGTGGTGGTGATGTCGCTAGAGCAAGCGCAGAAAAGAAATCTGAGTCCACTGGGACGGATTGTGAATTGGGGAATTGCGGGCGTCGAGCCGAAGGTGATGGGAAGCGGTCCGGTGCCGGCCACGAAGATTGCGCTGCAGCGCGCGGGGCTGACTTTGGACTACATCGACTTGATTGAAGTGAATGAGGCGTTCGCGGCGCAGTATCTGGCGGTGGAGAAAGAATTGGGCCTCGATCGCGAAAAAGTGAACGTAAACGGCGGAGCGATTGCGCTGGGCCATCCGCTGGGGGCGACCGGGACGCGGCTGGTGATCACGCTGCTTTATGAGTTGCGGCGGCGCAAGAATAAGTACGGGCTGGCAACGGCGTGCATAGGCGGCGGGCAGGGGATTGCTATGGTGGTGGAGAGCTTTCAGTGAGAACTTGAATTAGTAGCGCTGGCATCTTGCCGGCTGTCGCGAGGCCATCTTGGCCTCGCAGTGCGGGCGAGACGCCCGCACGACAACCGCCGGGACGGCGGCACTACACTCTGAGGATTGATAAATGGATATCAAGAAAGTTGGCGTTCTGGGTTGTGGTCTGATGGGGTCCGGCATAGCGCAAGTCTGCGCGACGGCTGGGTTCGACGTCACCGTGCTCGAAGTCGAGCAGAAGTTTCTCGACAAGGGGTTTGCCGGGATTGAGAAATCGCTGGCTAAGTTTGCCGAGCGGCCTGTGGACAAGGGCGGGATTACGGCGCAACAGAAGGCCGAGATCCGCGCGCGGCTGAAGGGCACGACGAAACGGGAAGACCTGGCCGACTGCGACATCGTCATCGAGGCCATCATCGAGAACGTTGAGGAAAAGAAGAAGATGTATGCGTCGCTCGATGGCATCGTGAAGAAAGACGCGATCTTTGCCTCGAATACTTCTTCGATCTCGGTGACTGAGCTTTTGACGGCGGTTAAGCGCCCGGAAAGATTTATCGGACTGCACTTCTTCAATCCCGTGCCGCTGATGAAACTGGTGGAGGTGGTGAAGACGATTGCCACCGCTCCCGCCGTGTACGACGCGGCCTACGAGTTCGCGAAGAAGCTGGGTAAGGTTCCGGTGCGCACGTCGGACAAGACGGGATTCATCGTAAACCGGCTGCTGGTGCCATATCTGCTGGACGCGATCCGGGCGTATGAAGAGGGCGTGGGGTCGATCGAGGACATCGATAACGCGATGAAGCTCGGCTGCGGCTATCCGATGGGGCCGTTTACGTTGCTCGATTTCGTCGGACTTGATACGACTTACTACATTACGCATGTGATGTACGACGAGTTCAAGGAACGGAGGTTCGCGTCGCCTCCGCTGCTGAAGCGGTTGGTGATGGCGGGTTGGTACGGGAGGAAGTCGGGGCGCGGGTTTTATGATTACACGGACCCAACAAAACCCGTCGCGAACAAACTTTAACTTCTTAGGCTCAGAACAATGGGGATGAACGCTGACTTATTCAAAGTGTCATCCTGAGCGAAGCGAAGAACCTCTGCATTCTGGCGCTGCGGGCAAAATGCATAGGTTCTTAGCTTCGCTCAGAATGACAGAAGTTGTGGTAGCGCACGATTTGACGAATTTCAAGGAATTTAGTTTATGACCTACGAAAACATACTCCTCGAAAAGAAAAACTCTATTGCCTACATCACCGTCAATCGGCCGAAGGTGCTGAACGCGCTCAACATGGCCACCATGGAAGAGTTGCGGGCGGCATTCACCGACATTAAGTCCGACGCCTCCATCCGCGTGGCCATTCTGACTGGAGCGGGCGAGAAGGCGTTTATTGCGGGCGCGGATATTGCCGAACTGGCGAAGCACGACGCCGTTAGCGGCAAGGAATACACGCATCGCGGGCAGTCCGTGCTCGATCTGATCGAGAATCTCGGCAAACCGGTGATTGCCTGCGTTAATGGATTTGCGCTCGGCGGCGGATGCGAACTGGCTCTCGCGTGCACCATGCGTCTGGCGAGCGACAACGCGAAGCTCGGACAGCCGGAGGTGAAGCTGGGAATTATGCCGGGATACGGCGGCACGCAGCGGCTGCCGCGCTTGGTGGGTAAGGGCCTAGCGATGCAGATGGTGCTGGCCGGGGAGATGATCACGGCGCAGGAAGCGCATCGGATTGGGCTGGTGAATGAGGTGACGGGGGCGGCGGAGCTGATTCCGAGGGCGGAGGCGATTGCGGCGAAGATCATCGCGAACGCTCCGCTGGCGGTGCAATACGCCATGGATGCGGTCAACAAGGGCGTGGAGATGACGCTGGCCGAGGGGCTGTATCTGGAGGCAACTCTGTTTGGCGTCTGCTGCGCTACCGAGGATAAGAAGGAGGGGACAACGGCGTTTTTGGAAAAACGCACTGCCCGGTTCAAGGGGAAGTGAATCATCGGGCCATCGGTGATCGGAAAGTCGCCTGTATCCGATGCCGATCAACCGATCAAAACCATGCTGAAGTCGCTACATATCGGACGGTACGTAAGCGACCCGAACGACCTGCGGGTACTGGCGGAGTTTCTCGGCGCGATTGGATTCGAAGCGGTTGCCGGTGAAGATGGAAGATCCGCGGTCCTTTCGGCGCCCGTCGCGCTACTCAGCTTGAATTCGCTTGCGAAGGATTATCCCGCCGAGGTGCGCGAGCGATTGAAGGATGTGAACCGGTTGCTGGTGATCGAGGTCACGAATCCGGACGCGGTATTTGAGATTGCCCAGAAACGGAAGTTCAAGCTGCTGGCCGACACGAGCAATGCCAAGACGAACGACCGCAGTTTTTCGCTGGAGTTGCCGGGGGAAATCGTCCTCACGATTCATGGCCGGCCCTTGGAAGCTACGGCCGCAATCGAAGGGCAACTAAACGCGGCCGGAATGCGTTTTGCGATTGTTGTCTCGCGCTTTAACGCCTTCATCACGGAGAGGCTTCTTCAGGGAGCTTACGACGGATTGTTGCGCTCGGGCGCGAAGAAGGAAGACATCACGCTGGTCCGCGTTCCCGGCGCTTTCGAGATTCCTTCCGCCGCTCGCACGCTGGCGGAAACCAAGAAGTACGACGCGATCATCTGCATCGGCTGTCTGTTGCGCGGCGACACGGTGCATTACGATGTGATCGTCAACGAAGTTACGCGCGGCATTGGGCAGTCGGCACAGGAGACTGGGGTTCCTCATGCCTTTGGAGTCTTGACCTGCGAGACGCTGGAGCAAGCGATTGATCGCGCCGGGTTGAAGATGGGCAACAAAGGGCTTGAGGCAGCGCTGGCGGCGGTGGAAATGGCGAATCTGAGGAAAACAGTCGTTGGTCGTCGGTCGTTAGTCGTTGGCAAGAGAAAATACAAGGGCAAGAGTTATAAGCCGAAGCGATAACCCCCCGCCACCATCCACTCATGGTCCGATCCGACCTTGTACACTAAAGGCGAATCTCGAACCACCAACGACTAGCGACCAACGACCCCCATGGGCACCCGACGCAAATCCCGCGAACTGGTTCTGCAGATGCTCTTTCAGGCGGACATGGGGAAGCAGACGCCGGAGCTTGTGCGGAAGACGTTCTGGGCGGAGCGGACCAACGTGGATGAAGAAGTGCGCGGGTTTGCGGACGATCTGTTTCGTGTCGCCAGCGACCGGCTGACGGAGATCGACGGATTGATCGGCAAGCATACGCAGCACTGGCGTATGGACCGGATGGCGACGGTGGACCGGAATGTGTTGCGCGGAGCGGTGGCGGAGTTTCTGGGGTATCCGGCGACGCCGCGGGCGGTGGTGATTAATGAGGCGCTTGAAATTGCGCGGAAGTTTTCCACCCCCGAGTCGGTGCAGTTTATCAACGGAGTGCTGGACAGTGTGGGGAAAGATGTAGCGCCATAGAACAACCGCTCTCAGCTCCAAGCTCTCAGCTCTCAGTTTCAGGAAACGCAAGGCTGACGCGTTTACAATTGACTTCCATGCCCGCTGATCTTCTGCCCGACGACCTTTTGCGCTACCGCTCCGAGTTTCCCATCCTGGAGCGCACCAATTACATGATCTCCAACTCTCTCGGAGCCATGCCGCGCGCCGTTTACGACGCGCTTCATGCCTACGCCGATGTCTGGGCAACCCGCGGCGTTCGCGCCTGGGAAGAACGCTGGTGGATGCTCGCGCCGGAAGTTGGCAACGAACTCGGCGTCTTGATGAACGCGCCCAAAGATTCGGTCTCTCTTCACCAGAATGTCACCACTTGTCAGGCCGTGGTGGCTTCGTGTTTTGACTTCACCGGCAAGCGCAACAAAGTCGTCTACAGCGACTTGAACTTTCCCTCGGTCATGTATTTCTGGGAAGCCCAGCGCCAATATGGCGCCCAGGTTCACATGATCAAAACCGACGATGGCGTTACCGTTCCCATCGACCGACTGCTCAATGCCATCGACGAGCACACTCTGATCGTTCCCATCTCTCACGTGATTTTTCGCAGCTCCTCCATCAATGACGCGAAAGGCATCATCGACAAAGCCCACAAAGTTGGTGCCCACGTCATCCTCGACACGTTCCAGTCGCTCGGTACCGTCCCGGTCGACATCCAGTCTCTCAACGCCGACTTTGCCTGCGGAGGCGTGCTCAAGTGGCTCTGCGGCGGTCCCGGAGTTGCGTACCTCTACGTCCGCCCCGACCTCGGCAAGAAATTGGAGCCGAAGTTTACCGGATGGTTCGCGCACGAAAATTCTTTTGCCTTCGCCACCGGCCCCATCCACTACGCGGACCCTCCGTTCCGATTCATGAACGGAACTACACATATTCCCGCAATCGAGGCGGCGCGTCCCGGCCTCAAAATCATTCAAGAAGTTGGTATCGAAAAAATCCGCGGGAAGTCGAAGCGCCAGACCGCCCGCCTCATCGAGCTCGCCGACCGGCACGGATGGCGCGTCAACACTCCCCGCAATCCCGAGCAACGCGGTGGCACCGTCTCCATCGACATGCCCGATTCTCAACAAGTGAGCCGCCAACTTCTGGCCCGCGACATCCTCGTAGACTGGCGTCCCCAAGCCGGAGTCCGCTTCTCGCCCCACTTCTACAACACCGACGCCGAGATCGATGCCGCTATGGCAGCCGTGGCGGACATTCTGAAAGCTCGCGCTGTAACCGCATAGTAGACGAAGCTTGCCTCGGCGCGCCTCCGCTACCACCGCCATCGGTAACCGTTACTTACTTCCGTAAGCCGATGCCGTCTCTTTCCGCGTGTCGCTGTTGAGGTCTCTCCTTATCCTCATTTCAGATCATTCGATATCAGATCATTCGCGGCAATGCAGGAAGCACTGTGACTGTCTGCCTCTTCCTCTTCATACCGATCAAGTACCTCTCGATCCTCTTGTCTGTTGCGATTGCCGTGGGCTTGTACTGCTTCTTTCTCGGACTCCGTGTACTCGCTGGCAAGCGCTTATTGCTGACCATAGCAACCTCCAAGATTCACAGCGCCGCGCAGGGATTGGTTGAGGTCAGCGGCGTGGCTGCCGGTCCTTGCACCACGCTGGCGCCCATCACCGGCGAGCCTTGCTTTCTCTACCGCACCACCGCCTGGCAGCAGCGCGACGGTAAAAAGAACGAATGGGAGAAAGTTGCGGACGAAACTCTTCAGCTGCCCTTCTTCATCGACGACTCAACCGGCCAACTGCTCATCGAAGCTCTCGGAGCCGATCTCGACCTGCATCCTCGGTTTCGCAGGGAATATGCGGCATCGCCTTTGGTCTCGGAGCACGTTCCGCCAAGCGTCAGCGCTTTTCTTTCGCGGCACGGCATCGCCTTGGACCGCAGCTTGTGTGTCGAAGAGCGTTTGATCAAGGCCGAAGACGCGCTCTTCGTCGCTGGAACTCTCACTGAAAATCCGGGAATTCAGGCGCGTCCGTCTTCGCCGCTCAGCGACGTGGACAACGACCATCGCAACCCCGTTGGCGACACCGTTCGCAACACGATTCGCAATAACGACCGACGCAACCCGGCGCGCGGTAATTCTTCAGAACCGCTTCCTGCTCCGGAGGTCATCAGACTTGCCAGTGGCGCGGCTCCCTCCTCCACCCGGGAAATGAGCCAGCAGGCTAAAATCGCGGCCGCGCTCACTCGCGCCGGAATGGCCACACCACAGGCGTGGTCCACCGCCGAACTCCCGCACCAATCTGTGGCCGTCGAAGAGGCCGAGCCGCCCGCGACCCTCTCCTCTCGCTCCGACGTGCGTCTGCCCGAAGCGCGCCCAAACAAGGATCGAGCCGAGTCATCCGACTTCAATCTCATTCCGCCCGTCGTATTGATGAAAGGCGCGAGTGATCCTACGTTCGTGATCTCCTTCCGCAGCCAGAAGGAAATCGTCAGCGCACTCGCTTGGAAATCGGCAGCCATGGTCTGCGGAGGCACCACCATCACGCTGCTCGGCCTCTACGTGCTGTGGGCACGGATGGCATCGCTGTAGGCGCGTGTCGCGAGGCTGACTTCGCTCTTCGCTTCTCGCAGATTTTGAGGGGTGCCGACCTCGGCAAAGCCAGTAACCAACTGCTCACTGCCAACGACGAACCGCTAATTTAGAATGTCGCTTGTGACCGAAACCCTCCGGATCGGGATTCTCGGCGATTTCAATCCCGAATTCCGCTCCCATCATGCGACCAACGATTCGCTTCAACACGCCGCCCGGAAGCTTCAACTCAAAGTAGAATCGGCCTGGCTTCCGACGCCATCACTGCTCGAGCCGGGCGCCGCCGTCACTCTCGATTCCTTCGATGGTCTGTGGGCGTCGGCGGGCAGCCCCTTCAAGAGTTTCGACGGCATGCTCAAAGGTATCGAGTTCGCTCGCGTCCATGATCGCCCCTTCCTTGGCACCTGCGCAGGATTCCAGTACGCGCTAATCGAGTGCGCCCGCAACGTGCTCGGCATCCACGACGCCACCACCGCCGAAGAGGATCCGCACGCCAAGAACATCGTCATCTATCCCGTCGCCTGCGCGGTTCCGAACCGCGATCCGAAGGCGCCCAAGCTCTCCGGAAAAGTTAGCCGGATAAGCTTGCGTCCCGGCTCCTACCTCGCGTCGTTTTATGGAAAAGAAAAGATCGAAGAGGAATTCTTTTGCAACTATGAACTGAATCCCGAGTTCGAATGGATGGCGATGGAAGCGGGCTTCCCGGTCGTAGCCCGCGGCTCCAAGGAAGAATGCCGCGCCATCGAATCTCCCGCACACTTATTTTTCATTGCGACGTTGTTTCAGCCGCAACTTTCGTCACGCGAGGACAACCCGCATCCGCTGATCATGGCGTTTGTGCAACACGTCGCCGACTTCCACCGCAAACGACTCGACGACTCCATCCTCACGTGATGATGCACAACACCCGGTTGTGAAAAGCGCTAGCTACATAGCCCGTTTATCCCCTCTTGACCGCACACTCCCGGCTGTCGTAGCCTCGCGTGCGAAGTTCTGGCATTCGTCGTTGCCTTTGCGACTACAAGGAGGCTGCACATGGTTTCTCTCACCGTTCCGCTCACCGCTCTTTGGCTCCCCATCCTGCTGTCGGCGGTCATCGTCTTTGTCGCCAGCTCCATCATGCATATGCTGCTGCCCTATCATCGCAACGACTACCGGCAACTCCCTGACGAGGACAAGATCCTCGCCGCCCTGCGTGGTGTTGCTCTCAAGCGGGCTCTCTACGTCTTCCCCTTCTGCACCCACAAGGACATGAAGTCGCCCGCCTTGATCGAAAAGCAAAAGCAGGGACCGGTCGGGTTCATGACGATTGTTCCCAGCGGCCCGCCCGCGATGCCGAAGTTCCTGATCCAGTGGTTTGTCTATTGCCTCTTGATCGGATTCTTCGTCGCCTATCTCACCGGACACACGGTTCCTCCCGGCGCGAACTATCTGGTCGTCTATCGCGTCGCGGGAACCGCCGCCTTCATGGCCTACGGTCTGGGACACCTGAGCAATGGTATTTGGAAGGGTCAGCCTTGGTCAGTAACCATCAAGGAAGTCATCGATGGTCTCGTCTATGGCTTACTGACGGCCGGCACCTTCGGATGGCTTTGGCCGCGGTAGAACCTCGGTCTGGTTCACCCGCCAATGTTCACCCTCCAATGTTCACACGCCAATGCCCGAGCCGAGGAGGCTGTAGAGCAGGATGGCGAGCACGATCAAGGTGAAGACTACGTACATGCGATCGCGTTCGATGGCGAATCCCACGACGGAAAAGGCGACGCGGGCGATGGGCGTGGCGATGAGGAGGAGCAATCCGAGTTGGATCAAGCCTCGACCTCGGCCGTTCATCACGCTCTGGATGACTCCGCGGATGGTGCGGAATTCGGAGGGCTCGCCAAGAAACACGCGGTAATTGGCGGGCTCGTGCGCGTGGCGGGAAAGATAGATACAACCTCCCCAGAGGACGACAGCCGCCGAGAGCAGGACTCCGGAGCGAAGCAGGTTGCCGAGGATGAGTTCCATGTGGCGATCGTCCCATGCTTGCGGCTGGGGTCGCGGTTGGAGCGGGTGCGGTTGAGGAACGGGCGCTCGGGCGGCGGGCATCAAATTTTTCCCCAGAATCCCTTGTAGAGCATTTGCAGGCCTAGAACGAGAATCACCAAGCTGAAAACGAGGCGGAGCGATTTGGTCTCGGCTTTGACCAGAATGCGGCTGCCCAGTAACGAACCAGCCAGGACTCCCAACATGACGGGCATGGCGAGGCCGGCATCTACGTATCCGCGGCTGAGGTAGACGCCGGCGCTGGCGGCTGCGGTCACGCCGATCATGAAGTTGCTGGTGGTGGTGGAGACTTTGAAGGGGATCCGCATGGCCTGATCCATGGCGAGTACTTTGACGGCTCCCGAGCCGATGCCAAGTAATCCGGAGAGCGCGCCGGCGCCGAACATAAGGCTGAAGCCGGTGGGAACGTGCTGCACGTTGTAACTGCGCGGGCCCTCCAAGTCGGGGAAACTGCCATTCATCCGCAGACGGGTGGCGAGCGGATCTGGCGGCAGGTTGCGTTGGTCCAGCGGGCGCGGCTTGCGGGAAAGAAACGCCGAGTAGAGCAGCATGGCGCCGAAGATGATCGCCAGGGCGCTAGTCGGAATCCGAGTGGCCAGGAAAGCTCCGAGCAACGCGCCGAACGTGGTGGCGATTTCCAGGAACATGCCGATGCGAATGCTGGAGAATCCTTCTTTCACGTACGCGGCCGCGGCACCCGAGGAGGTCGCGATCACGGAGACCAGTGAGGCTCCGATGGCATAGCGAATGTCCACGCGGAAGAGGAGAGTGAGCAGGGGCACCAGGACGACCCCACCACCGAGGCCGGTCAGCGATCCGAGAAGTCCCGCGACGAAGGAGACGGTCGCGACCACGGCGGTGAATTCCATGACGTTCATTTGAATTTCTTATTAGGGTAACATTTATTTTTATCGAAGCATCGGATGGCAATGTGAACCAGACGCTCTCTGAGACAGGCTGGGTGGCACCGCAACAAAGGGAACCCGAGGGTTCCCTTTGTCCCGAAGACTGGTGTCGACCGTAAAGCTGATACCGTCTTACCTACAACATCTCAACCGATCGCCGTTCGATTGCGCGGGCAAGAATGTCCTCGCCACAGGTTCACTGGTTTACCCAAACGACCCGGGACTTCTTCACCTGGGCGTGCTGCTTCCTGAGTTCGCGGGCGGCGGCACCGAGAGAAACGGCTTCTGCCTGCGGAAAATCCGATGCCGGCCTTTCTCCCTGGGCAACGCTGTAACCGGCGGAGCCAAGGACGTTCTGTTCCTGGGCCATGGGCGAATAACCTGCGTGTTGCGGATGACTCGGAACCTCGAACATCTGCGCTTGACCGTTGAGAGTGTTCGCGTAGTTCTGCGCAAATGCCGAGGTGGCGAAAAGTAGGCAGAGCGCAAACAGGATCTTTTTCATAACAGGGTCTCCAGTCTGAGGAGAAAGCGAGGAATGGTCGGCGCCAAAACCGCGCGGATGCGTGCTCCTCCAGACAGAGTAGGAGCAAGCCCGGTTCCAAACTTTGGCGGGGTAAAATAGCGGCTTACGGGGCCTTGCGGGGGGTAGGGGCAACTGTTTGCACATTTGTGGAGAGCACTTGGACTGGGTATACCGGGCGCTGAAACACGCTTTTCACTGGAATCGGCCGGTTGCAGCGCGACTCAAGGGGATCATTCTTGAAATTTAAGATAGGGTGTCAGACATGAAGATACGAAACGGGGTACGAGTCTGTTTGATATTACTGGCAATCACGGACGCGCTGGCAGGGGTGGCGGCCGGCGCGGATTACAAGGTCGTTAAGACGTGGAAACTCGGCGGCGATGGCGGATGGGATTACCTTACTGTCGACAGCGCCGGCCATCGCTTGTTCATTGCGCGAGCTACCCGAGTGATGGTGATTGATACCGAGTCGGGCAAACAGGTGGGCGAGATTCCGGAGACGACGGGCGTGCATGGGATAGCGCTGGATCCGGAGATCCGACGCGGATTTACCAGCAACGGCCGCGAAGATACGGTGAGCGTCTTCGATCTGAAGTCGCTGGCGGTCGGAAAGAAAATTAAGGTCGGCAGCGGGCCCGACGCGATTCTGTATGACACCTTTTCGAAGCGCGTGTTTACCTTTAACGGCAAAGGCCACGACAGCACGGCCGTCGATGCATCCAAGGGCGAGGTGGTGGGTAAGATCGAACTGGGCGGCAAGCCGGAATTTGCTGCGACCGACGAAAAGGGCACGGTGTTCGTGAACATTGAGGACACGTCCGAACTGGTGGCGTTCGATCCGCAGAAGCTAACGGTGAAGGCGCGTTGGAAGCTGACGGACTGCGAGGCGCCGACCGGGCTGGCAATCGACCGGAAGAACCGGCGCCTGTTTGCCGGCTGCAGCGGGAACAGGAAGATGGCGGTGGTGGATGCGGACAGCGGGAAAATGGTGGCGAGTCCCGCTATCGGAGAGGGATGCGACGCGACCGGGTTCGATCCCGATCTTGGTTTAGCGTTTGCGTCGTCGGGAGACGGCACGATCACGGTGATTAAGGAAAACGGCGGCGATAAGTTCAGCGTGGCGCAGACGGTGACAACCCAGAAGGGAGCACGCACCATGGCGATCGATGCGAAGACACATCAGCTTTTCACCGTAACCGCGAACGTGACAGGCACTCGGCAGGAGAGAAAAGTGGAGCCGGATTCGTTTGTGGTGCTGGTGGTGGAGTGAGCGCGCTGGCAAGCCGCAAGCGTTTCGTATCAGGGCATCGCTTGAGCGATGCCGAAGCTCGTCAAAATCGGACTGCCCCTTCCGGGGCCGCGCGGCCCATGGGATGGACCCTTTAGTAACCAGCCCCTTCACGACCCTTTAACAGTTCGCCGTTTACAATATATGTAAGCTAACGAATTGTGGGGTGTAAGCAGTGGATAGCGTAACTAGGACTCGTGAGCGGCAGAAACTGATGGTGGAATTGCTGGAGAGAAAAATACGGCTGCGCGCGCGCCAGCTTTACGATGAACGTGGACAGGTGGAAGGACTCGAACTGGAGGACTGGGTGAGAGCTGAGTCGGAAGTTCTGAAATCGAGCATTCTTGCGCCGCTGTGGAACGCCCGCCAGGAGCTGGAACTGGTGGAATCATAGAGTAAAGCACGGTAGCTGTACTTCGAGCCGTACGCCAACCGGTGGACGGCAAACCCGAAAACTTCCTGGACCTAACTGGAAATCCGCAGCAGAAGTGCCGCGGTCTCTGGGCGAGTTTGCCCGAGGCAAACTTGGTTTTGCCGAGCGAATCTGTTAGCTTTCAGCCTCAGCATAGCGCGGAACTCCTTGCAGAAATCTGTGCGGAACCTTATGCGGAAGTCTTTGTGGAGGATTGTCGTGGGATCTGGAAAGTGGTGGCTGGTGGGGTTTTCTTGTCTCGTGTTTGCAGTCTCCATGCCGGCGCAACAACCTTCGCCAGCGGACGACGCCACGCGGCGGCTGGCGCTGGACATTTTCAAGCAGCTGATCGAGATCAACACGACCGACTCGGTCGGCAGCGTGACCGCGGCTGCGGAAGCTATGGCGCAGCGCTTTCGTGACGCCGGATTTCCGGAGAGCGACATTCAGGTGCTGGGTCCGAGTTCCAATGACCGGAAGAAAAACGTGGTGGTGCAGCTGCATGGATCGGGGAAGCACAAGCCGGTGCTGCTGATCGGGCATCTCGACGTGGTGGAGGCGCGGCGCGAGGATTGGACGACGGACCCTTTCCAGTTCATCGAAAAGGATGGATATTACTACGGCCGCGGCACCAGCGATATGAAGGATGGTGACGCGATCATGTCGGCCACGCTGATCCGCATGAAGAAAGAAGGATACGTACCCAGCCGTGACATTATTCTCGCGATGACAGCGGACGAAGAAGGCGGCACGTCGAATGGCGTGGACTGGCTGATCAAGAATCATCGCGAATTGATCGATGCCGAGTTCGTGCTCAACCACGATGGCGGCGGCGTGCTGGCGGATCACGGCAAGCCGGTAATGATGGAAGTGAACGCCACCGAAAAACTGTATGGCGATTTCGTGCTGATGGCGACCAATCCGGGCGGACACAGCTCGCTGCCCCGGCCGGAAAACGCCATCTATGAACTGGCGGATGCGCTGACGCGGATCGCGCACTACCAGTTTCCGTTTGAGCTGAACCCCATCACGCGAGCGTATTACGAACGGCAAGTAAAGATGTCGACGGGGCAGCGGGCAGCGGATCTGCGGGCGATGCTGAAAACTCCTCCGGATATGGAGGCGGTCGCGCGGCTGTCGAAAGATCCGCTGGACAACTCGACCATGCATACCACGTGTGTGGCGACGCGATTAAGCGGAGGCCATGCCAACAACGCGCTGCCGCAGATGGCGCAGGCAAACATTAATTGCCGCATCGAGCCTGGACACTCGCTGGAGGAAATCCGGCTCACGATCGAGAAAGTGGTGGCCGATCCTCGAATCGACGCCCCGAAAATAAAAGTGCAGTTCCGCGAGAACACCGGCGTGCTGATGGATCACGGATCCGACCGGCATAGTTATGTGCCGCCGGCTCCGCGGAGAGAAGTATTCGATCCGCTGGAAAAAGTCGTGGCAAAAATGTGGCCGGGGATTCCGGTGCTGCCTAACATGAGCACAGGCGCGTCGGATGGCGTGTACACGAACGCGGCCGGGATGCCCACATACTGCGTGTCCGGCGAACAGTATGAGCGCGACGATATTCGTGCGCATGGAAAAGACGAGCGGATGGGAGTTGAGTCGTTTGCCCGGGGCGTGGATTTTTATTATGTGTTCCTGAAGGGAGTCACGGCGGAGTAAGCGACGCCAAGCTTCGTTCCATTTTGAAACTCGAATCTGCCCGGCGGGTACCCCCCACCCCCCTACCCCCCTCGGTATATTAGAATCAAGACTTTAGCGCGGGGCTCCCGCCAAAGTCTTGAGCGGACGGGAGTTAGAGGCACAGTCTTCAAAACATGCTAGTTAGCGACTAACTTTGCATGTTAGTCGTCCTTTGGTTGCTGTTAGCGCCTGGAGTAAGTTGTCAAGGAGCTGGTTGGTTTGTGGCTTTGGGCCTACTAACTATCCTAGCAGCGGTGTCAATGTTTGATTAGGCGGCGGAGCAAGACGCAATGCCTCGAAGACACATCCTTGATCTATTGCAAGGCGGAGATCGGCGGATGATCGGCCGCTCTGACGAAGTAGCGGCGATGGTGTCCAAGGCGCCGGAGCTTTTCCCCGAGTTGATTGCAGGTCTGTGGTCGGAAGATCCGCTGGTGCGAATGCGGGCAGCGGATGCGACTGAGAAGGTCACGCGGAAAAATCATGAGCTTCTTCAGCCGCACAAGAAAGAGCTGCTCGGCTTGATGACCGAGACCGAACAACAGGAACTGCGCTGGCATCTCGCGGCCATGGTGCCACGACTCCGGCTGAACGCCAAGGAACGGCAAATCGCGATCTCTTCATTGAACCGTTATCTGGAAGACCGTAGTTCTATTGTTAAGACCTCGGCTCTTCAAGGGTTGGCTGACTTGGCGCAGGATGACCCGAACATCCAGCCTAGAGTGACAGAGATTTTGCGCGAGGCTACTCGGAGCGGAACGCCGGCGATGAAAGCTCGCGGCCGAAAGTTGTTGGTTCGCCTGGAGCGTTGACGGGCCGGAAGGAAACCAGGGGTTGAGGTCCGTGGTGTGGCAAGGTCCTTATTGTTTGATACAAAACGACGGATGATGTAGGCCGCAGCCCAGCAATTTCGGGCGGTGCAGGCTTTTCTGCCGCTGTTCCACAGAATGCCAGGGTTGCAGCTTACTGCTGGTACTGTTTTACGAGTTGCTGAAAGCGTGGGTCGGAGCGCAACGACGCAAAATATGGGCTGGCATTGATCGCGGCGAAGTCGCGGTAACCCTGCTCGAAAGCCTTTTCCAGCGCGGCCAGGGCCCTGTCTTTATCGCCTTTCGCGGCATACGCCGCACTTATGAAGAAGGAGCTGATCGCATCCTTTTGACCGCCTGCTTTCAATAAACGCGCTATCGCGGCGTCATAGTTCCCTTGAGCGAGAAGAACCAGACCGCCGCCGAGGTCGGCGTACCTAACGTCTCCCAAATCCCCCGCGTGCTCGAAGGCCCTACTGGCTTCGTCATAACGTCCCTGTAAGAGGAGGGCGCGGCCCAGATGGTAATAGGCAGGTGTGAGTGAAGGCTGCAGGCGAATCGCCTCGCGCGCGGCCTTCTCCGATTCGAGAGGCTCAGGCGGCTGTTCGTAGGCAAGGGCCCACGAAAGATTGTCCCAGGCATGAGAATCCTCCGGGGCCAAGCGCGTGGCCTCGCGAAGGCCTTCCGCGGCTTTCGCATAGTTGTATTTCCAGCCTTCAAGCCGGGCCAGCACCATCCTCGCTTCGACAAGATCTGGCGCGGCGGCGACAGCTCGTTGGGCGAGTTCCTCGGCGCGCTGCAAGTGAGATGGCTTTGATTCGATATCGCGGTAGTAGAAGCCCTCCACTTCGGCGAGACCAGCCAATGCTGGAGCATATGCCGGGTCTAATTTGAGGGCTTGTTCGAAATGGCTGCGCGCGGCTTCCAGCTTGTCGGGATCATTTTCATGCTCTGCGAGGGCACGCCCGATAAGGAACGCTTCGTACGCCTGCGGATTTTGCGTATAACGATGCTCCAGGACCTGCTTTTCCTGAGGACTCAATTTTAGGTCGAGTGCCTGCGCAATTTTCAGTGCGGTTTGCTCCTGCAATGAAAACACGTCCTTCGTCTCGCCTTTGAAATCTTCCGCCCAGATATCGAAGCCAGAGGATGAGTCCACCAGATGCACGTTAATCCTCACCTGTTCGCCGGACTTTCTCACGCTTCCTTCGAGAAGGTAGCGGACGCCAAGGCTGCGTCCAGTCTCCGCGGACGAGGTTTGCGAGGTCTTCAGGGCAGCGACCGCGGAATGCGAAGCCACGTTGATTCCCTGGATCTTGGAAAGCTTGGTCGTGATTTCGTCTGTCATCCCGTCGGCGAAGTAGGCGCCATCCGGTTCGGAGCTGTTATTCTGCAGCAGCAAGACTGCGATCGAGGGCTTTGCCGGCGCGGTTGCCGACGCCGGGGCGGAGCGCGAGCCATACCAGCGATATCCACCAACACCCACAACCAGCAGGAGAAGCGCTGCTGCCGCGGCGATCAGCATTCTGGGGAGAGAAGGCGTTCGGGGAGCGGGGGCCGCTTCACTTGCCGTAACACTTCTCGACGACGAGTCGGTGTCGCGCTTCAGCCGCTGCAGGTCTGAGCGAATCTCTGAAGCATGTTGGTAACGCAGGTTGCGATCCTTCTCCAGGCATTTATTGATGATCCGTTCTAATTCAACGGGCAGATCGGGATTCAGGCGCACGGCTGACGTGGGCGTTCCATCGAGAATCGCCTTGAAGATCACTCCAGAGCTTTCCCCGCGAAACGGCAACGTTCCCGTGGTCATTTCGTACAGCACAGCGCCTAAGGAGAACAAGTCGGTGCGAGCATCCAGCTCTTTGGCTCGCACCTGCTCGGGCGACATGTAGGCAACCGTGCCGAGCGTAGTGCCGGGGCTGGTCAGAAACTGCTCGTCGATGGAACGGGTCTGAGTATTGGCGGATGCTATCTGACTTGAAGAGCCACCCAGCGCAACCTTGGCCAGCCCGAAATCCATAACCTTGGCGTGCCCGCGTTCTGTGACGAAGAGGTTCGCTGGTTTGATATCGCGATGAATGATCCCCTTTCCGTGGGCTGCGTCGAGCGCATCCGCAATCTCGATGGCGAGGGACAGTATCAACTCGGTTTCCATCGGTCGCCCGCTGATGCGGTGCTTCAGTGTCAGCCCGTCCAGAAACTCCATAGCGATGAATGGCTGACTCTCTTGCTGTCCGATTTCATAGATAGTGCAGATATTGGGATGGTTCAGCGCAGAGGCTGCCTGCGCTTCCCGCTGGAAACGGGCCAAGGTTTGGGGGTCTTTGGCTACTTCGTCGGGCAGGAACTTGAGAGCAACAAATCGGTGCAGGGTTACATCCTCGGCCTTGTAGACCACACCCATCCCCCCACCGCCGAGCTTCTCAACGATGCGGTAGTGCGAAATAGTTTGGCCGATCATCAGGGGCAAATCTTACGTGGGTGAAACCGGCAAGTCAATGAACGCCGTGGAGTTGGCATCGACTCGAAAGGGTTATTGTTGATGAATCCCGGTTACACGCATTGACCTACACTGGCGTAAACACACTCCTGCGGGATTCCAGGCTCGCCTTATCATGTTTGCAATTCTTGTTCTAATCGCTGCTCGCTGTTGACATTCGCCATACATTCGCCTATGCTGCGCGCATGGCGATCACTCGGCGTCAACGCGAGTTGTATGACTTCATTTCGCGCTTTGTGGCGGAGAATGGCTACTCCCCTTCGTTTGAAGAGATCAAGGTAGGCATGGGGCTGAACTCTTTGGCCACGGTGCACAAGCATGTTACCAATCTGGAGAAAAAAGGGCTGCTGACACGAGACTATAACCGCAGCCGCTCGATTGACCTGCTGCCGCCTCGAGGAAAGCTGAAACAGTCGATGGCTGTAAATACGGCGGTAGTGCTGCCGCTGGTGGGAAGGATTGCGGCGGGACGTCCGATCGAGGCGGTGGAGCATAATGAGACCATCTCGCTGGCGGACTTTGTGCGCTCGAAGGATGTGTTCGTGCTCGAGGTGCGCGGCGAATCGATGCAGGACGAAGCGATTCTTGACGGCGATTTCGTGCTGGTCGAAAAAACGAAGACCGCGCACAATGGCGACATTGTAGTGGCCCTGCTCGATTCCTGCGACGCGACGCTGAAGCGCTTCTTTCGCGAGGGCGACAACATTCGCCTGCAGCCTTCGAACGCGGCCATGAAGCCGATCATCGTGCCCGCGGCGTCGGTAGAGATTCAGGGTCGGGTGATTGGCGTGCTGCGGAAGTACTGAAGTACAGTTGCCAGTTGTCAGTACCCAGTTGCCAGTAAAAGCGAAACCGATTTGCTTCCGAGTAGGAGCACAATGTTGGCCTGAGCTTCCCTTAAAGCACTGGCAACTAGAACTCGGTCGTCCCTCCGGGACTTGCGTGGTTTTTGAACTTTACCCAGCGCTGAAGCGCTGGGCTATTCCAGTTCGCCCCTCCGGGGCTGGATATTCGACCATTCCGCACCACCAAATGGCGCAAGATGAGTTCTGACTCAGACACTGTTAGCCTAGGTGGCGGTCCAGGGCTTTCTGAATGTCGTCTTTGGAGCGGTAGCCGACGAGCTGTTCCACGACCTGTCCGTTCTTGAAAACGAGCAGAGTGGGAATGCCGGTGACTTTGTAGCGCATGGGGGTCGCGCCGTTACGGTCGACGTCCATCTTGCCGAATGTGACTTTACCCTGATATTCGCCGGCGAGCTCTTCCACGATCGGAGCGATCGCACGGCAGGGACCGCACCAAGCGGCCCAGAAATCGACGAGCACAGGCTTATCGGACTTCAATACATCAGAATCAAAATTAGCGTCGGTGACTTCGACGGTGGCGTTGCTTGCCATTCATCCTCCAGAATTCTCAGTTCCCAGCAAAGTGGATCGTCTGATCCAGTCAGGCGGGACTCCTATCGTAGCACTCTTTATTGGATGCTCGGCAAGGGTGGAGGTCGCAGCAGTTGGCACGAGTGGGGCTACGGGTGCGGAGCGCCGTAGAATGACTGTTTTGGGGAATTACAATTTTGGAATCCAGGTTTCGAATCTGCATTTTCGAATCTGGGTTTCGAATTATGCCTAGCGATCTCGACAATCTCTGCGTTGTGCTGGTTGCAGCGCGCAATCCGCTGAACATTGGGGCGGCAGCGCGCGCCATGAGTAATTTTGGCGTCCGTCGACTGCGCGTGGTGAACCCCTACGAAGTGGCATTTCAAGAGGCGCGGTCGGCAGTCGGGGCAGCGGGGCTGCTGGCGAAGGCGGAACAGTACGAGAACGTGGCCGAGGCAGTCGCGGACTGTAGGCTGGTGGTGGGGACGACAGTCGCGGGGCGGCGAGAGTTGCAGCATCGGCTGCAGCGGCTCGATGAGGGCGGGCGCGCTATTAAACGGCAACTGAAGACGGGACCAGTCGCATTGCTGTTCGGCTCGGAGCGGGTGGGGCTGTCGAATCAGGAGATGAGCCATTGCCATTGGATGATGCGTATCCCGACACGAGAAGAGCACGGTTCGATGAATCTGGGGCAGGCGGTCGCGGTCTGCCTGTACGAACTGATCCGAGGGCGGAAGACAGCGGTGGCACAGAGAGCGGCCGGTCAGAAGGAAAAGACGCTCGCCAAGTCGGGAGACGTGGAGCGGCTGACGCAGGTGCTGCTTGAGGTTCTCCGCGTCAGCGGATACGTGAATCCGCGAGTGGCGACGTCTGAAGAAAAGTTGCGCCGCCTGGTCCGGCGCTTGACTTTGAACGCCGATGACGCAGAGGTATTGTTGGGAATGCTGCGGCAGATCGCGTGGAAGCTGGGCGCGACCGAAAAGAACGAAAAATAGCTAAACAAACTTGATTGTTAAGTGTCAATGGTGCCGGACCCACGCCCTTACTCAGGTACGAACCCGGCAACTCCTCGCGAACGAATTGCACGCTAACGCTTGCCGCTTCCGAGAGTCGAATTATAAGAGTGGCGGGGGCCGGTTGGCGTTCCTGGAAATTCCCGCCCTTGCCGACCTCGAGGTGGCAACATGCGCATGCTGCTGGACACCTTCGCGCAAACCCTACAAACTCTCTGGGCGCATAAGCTGCGGTCCTTCTTAACGATGTTTGGGATTGCCTGGGGCGTAGGTTCGCTGCTCCTGCTGGCTGGGGTAGGCGAAGGCTTCCGCAACGGCAATCGCAAGAAACTGGAAACCTTCGGCAAGAACATCATCTTCTTCTTCGGCGGGCGCGCACCGGCGGTCGAGGGCAGTTTCAACTCGATGAAGTGGTTCAACCTCACCTATGACGATTACCTCGCCATCAAGAACGAGTCGAAGCTCGCAATCAACATTTCGCCGCTGATCGCCCGCGACGACATCCGGGCGGTCAGCGACTACACCAGCACCAACGGCCAAGTCTCGGGCGTGCCCCCAATCTACAGCCAAGTGCGGACGATCCCACTGGCGGTGGGACGTTGGATCAATGACGATGACAACGAGCAGCGGCGGCGGGTGTGCCTGCTAGGCCGAGAGATGACGCGCAACATGTTTCCGGGACGTCCCGCGGTGGGCAACACCATCCTGCTCAATGGCGTTCGTTTCCAGGTGATCGGCGTGCTTTCGATGATCGGACACGAGGAGCAGAACGCGACCAACATTCGAATTTTTGTTCCGTTCAACACCATGCGCGAGCTGTTTCCGCTGACGGGCGACAACTCGAAGGAAGGCAACGCGATTTCATTCATCAACTATCAGCCGCGCAGCTTCGAGGAAAACGAAGACGCCAAGGATGAGTTGCACCGGATCGTAGCCCGCAATCACGGCGGCTTCGATCCGAAGGGCACCGACATCTGGGAAGAATGGGACACGGTCAAGAACCAGAAGACCATGGGCAAGATCTTCACGGCCATGGATTGGTTCCTGGGCGGAGTGGGGCTGGTGACGCTGGCGCTGGGCGCGATTGGCATTGTGAACATCATGCTGGTGGCGGTGACCGAACGCACGCACGAGATTGGCTTGCGCAAAGCCCTGGGCGCAACCAACCACAACATCTTGTTTCAGTTTTTTCTTGAGGGTGCATTCCTGACGCTGCTGAGCGGCGCAATCGGAGTCGGCGGCGCGATGCTCGTCATTCACTTGCTCTCGGGAGTGCAACTCCCGCAGGGCTTCGATACGCCGCGGATCGTGCCCGTATCGGCCATCGGTGCCGTGCTGTCGCTGGCGTTGGCGGGCATTACAGCGGGGCTTTATCCCGCGCGCAAAGCGGCGATGCTGGAACCGGTGGAGGCCTTGCGCCAGGAGTAGCAAGAGTAGCGTTCAGAGGAGTAGGCCATGACCCACGATCTGCTGAAAGAAGCTTACGGCGCGATGCAGCACAATCGCCGCCGCACGACCTTGACGATGCTGGGAATGGCTTGGGGAATTGCGACGGTGGTCATTCTGCTAGCCTTTGGCTCGGGATTCGAGCGTGCCATTGGCCTGATCTTCAGCTCATGGGGAACCGACGTGATCGGAGCGTTCCCGGGACGAACCTCGCTGCAGGCGGGCGGTGCGAAGGCTGGGGCCGAAGTGCGGCTGAAGCTGGCGGACGTGGACTACGTACGCAACGAAGTGCCGATGGTGAAAGGCGTTACTCCGGTTTTTGACAAACGTGGCACAACGATTCAGCACGACACACGCACTTTCACCAATCTCTTTCTCACGGGCGTCTACCCAGTGTACGACCGCATTCGCGGCTTCGACGTTGCCGCGGGCCGTGGCATGAGCGAGCAGGATCTGGCAGAACACGCCCGCGTAGCGGTGATCGGTGACGAGGCGAAGCGGAGACTGTTCTCAGGCGAACAGGCTCTGGGGCAGAGCATTCGGATCAACGGCGTCAGCTTTCAGGTGATCGGCGTTTACCAGCATAAAGTGCAGGGCGGCGACGATAACGACAACACAATGGTGGTGATCCCTTTCAGCACGATGGGCGATCTCTACGATACGCAGTACATCAGCGGCATTTTCATGGACTATGAAGGGCAGGATCACCAGCAACTCGCGCGCGTGGTGCGGAGCGTCCTCGCCGGGCACCATAACTTCCGTCCGGACGATCGTCGAGCCGTGTTCATCGCCGACTTCAAGCAGGACTTTGACGAGTTCACGGTCGTGACCACTGCTCTCAAGGTGCTGCTAGCTTTCATCGGCGCCCTGACCCTGGGAATCGGCGGCATCGGGCTGATGAACATCATGCTGGTCTCGGTGCAGCAGCGAACGCGCGAGATCGGCGTGGAGAAGGCGCTGGGCGCGCAAAAGAGCCACATCCTTTTTCAGTTTCTCGCGGAAGCGCTAGCCATCACCTTTGCCGGTGGAGTGGCAGGGATCGGGATCGCTTACCTGATCTCGTGCGGCGTGGGGGCGCTGCCGCTGATGAGCGCCTTTGGCGATAACCTGCAGGCCGGTGATATCCATCTGCATATCAACCTCAGCAGCCTCGCCGTGGCGACAATCATTCTTGGCCTAGTCGGCGTATTGAGCGGGATGGTACCGGCAATTCGGGCGGCGCGACTGGACCCGATCGAGAGCCTGCGCTACGAATGAATCGTATCCGTCCGTAGAGACGGGGCTTGCCCCGTCTGAGTCGCGGCAGGAGACGCTGCAAGCCGCGTCTCTACATTTACGGTGTCTCTTGTGTCCGCCTCATCGAGCCAACAATCACTGTGCCCAAGACCAGCAAGCTCAGCAGAGAAATAACGCCCAACGAAATCACGCAATAGATGCACCATACGCCCAGCACAGCGGACTCTATGTGAGCAAGATAGAGCGCAAAACCCAAGCCGCCAAGCGCGGCCACCAACATCGCCCGGTAAGCTTTCCTGAAGGCGAGCACGCCGAGCAGCAGATATCCGGCGATGCCAATCACAGCCACGGGAATTCCATAGACCATGGCGTACGGACTGTGATTCACGATGCCGCAATCCCATCGTTCATTGATGCTGCAAGGTGAAGTGTCGGTCCGGTAATGCTCGCGCAACGCGAGTGAAGAAGCGGCGATGCCGGCGACGGCGAGCACAATCAGCACCCATCTCATGCAGGACTCCCAGGCACTCGGATAAATTCTCAGACTAAATATTATCTACGATTTCGGCCAGCCTCCCCCCATCAATCGTGGTAACGCTGCTCGCCGGCCGGTATCGGGACGCTGAGACGATTCTGCGGCGGAGGCAACGGACACGTCGCATAGGCAGTGAAGGCGCAGGGCGGGTTTATCAGCCGATTGAAATCGAGCCAGACTTCGCCGGGCTCACTTACGCCATGATCGGGAAGTTCGGTGTACAGAAAGCGCCCCGCACCGTACGTCGTAGTTTTGCTGGTGGCGTCGCGCATAATAAAGAAAAGATCGGTGGACTGCGGATCTTCGAGCACGGGCTCCAGCCGGAGAACCTGTCCATCGAGAGTGAATTCGGCAACGCCGGGTGCGGGAAGATGGGTCGTGGTGCCGAGGACGGTTGGAATGTCGAGCACTTTGGGAGGATTGTAAGGGATCCAGCGCGCGTGTACGCGGTAGGCGGCATTCGGCGCGTACCAGCGCAATCCGTGGAAGGCGACGCGGGTGGGAGCTTGCAGATCCTTGACGCGCAAGCCGAATTGGTCGTCGCGATGGATCACGATGATGGTGAGCGTGCCGATCGTCAGCTTCGAAGGCTTGTCGGCATCGTCGGCAAGCAGGGTCTGTTCTTTTGCGGGCTGACCATCGACCATGAAGTCCTTCGGAAAACCTTCGGCGGGAGGCAGCAAGCGCAGCGCATCTTGATCTTTGTCCCAGCGCACGACCGCGATATGCGCCGGCCCCCTTCCCGCGATCTGAACGCGGCAGTCTTCAGCGGATCCGAAGCTGTTGTCCCCTTCCTTCAACCATCCGAGGGCGATCAAAGAAAGCCAGCCTTCCGGAGCTTGAAGGTTGGTTGCCCGCTTAGCGCGCCAAGCGAGCAGATCGCGCTGCCATAAGGTTTGATCGTCGGAGCTCTTACTGTCTGCAGCTGCGAGCAGCTGCGTTAACATCGCCACCAGAACGAACGCTGCCGCCAGCAATTTTCTTTTCATTTGCGAGTCTTCGTCTTCTCAGGTCCGCGACTTCCTTAGGAAGATAATACTGCGCCAACAATTGCCCTCGCCAGAATGTCCATTGGCTGACTGTTCTCGACTGTCCTAATGTGTTTCCCATTCAGTGCGGCAAATTCAGGACACCTTGAACTGTCGCCGCTAACCTGAGTATTGTAGCGGAGTGAAATTTCCGCGATGTAGTGGGATTCTGCTGCACTTCACTTCCCTGCCCGGCCGCTTCGGCATTGGTGATCTAGGACCCTGCGCCTACGAGTTCGCTGACTTCCTCTTCGCCGCGGGACAGAAGTTGTGGCAGGTGCTGCCGCTGAATCCCACCGGATACGGCGATTCTCCGTACCAGTGCTTCTCCGCCTTTGCCGGCAACCCGATGTTGCTCAGTCTTGAACGCATGTGCGATCAGGGCTTGCTCCAAGAGTCAGACCTGGCTCAGGCACCGCCGTTTCCCGAAGACTTCGTCGACTATGGGCCGGTCATCGAATTCAAGATGGCGGCCTTGCGCCGGGCGGCGCAGGTTTTCTTTGCCGACGGTTCCCGCGCCGATCGAGCCGCTTTCGACCGCTTTTGCGAGAGCGCCAGTACGTGGATCGACGACTACGCACTCTTCATGGCCTGCAAGGATGCGCACCACGGCACGATGTGGACCTCATGGGACGCACAGATACGCCGCCGAGACGCGCATGCGGTGAGCGAGTGGTCGAGAAAATTGGCGTCGGAACTGAAGGCCTTCAAATATTGGCAATTCGAATTCTTCCAGCAGTGGGAGCATCTCAAGACCTATTGCCAGCAGCGCGGCATCCGTTTCATGGGCGATGTCCCGATTTATGTTGCGCACGACAGCGCGGACGTCTGGGCCCATCCCGATCTGTTCTATCTCGATGATCAGGGCCGCGCCACCGTGGTCTCCGGCGTGCCGCCGGATTATTTCAGCGCCACCGGACAGCTTTGGGGGAATCCTATTTATCGCTGGGAATTGCTAGCCGCCAGCGGATATAAGTGGTGGATCGAGCGCTTCCGTGCCTCGCTCGCGCTTTTCGATATGGTGCGCCTCGATCATTTCCGCGGCTTTGAAGCTTACTGGGAGGTTCCCGCCAATGAGACGACCGCCATAAACGGGCGCTGGGTCAAAGGGCCGGGAGAAGATTTTCTGTTGGCGCTGCAGAATGCATTTGGCGATCTGCCCATCGTGGCGGAAAACTTGGGCGTGATTACTCCGCCGGTGGAGAAATTGCGGCAGCAGTTCGGCCTGCCGGGCATGAGTCTCTTACAATTCGCGTTTGGCACCGATCCGCAGGGTCCATCGTTTCGTCCGCATAATTACAATCGAGATCTCGCTGCCTACACCGGCGGGCACGACAATGACACGACAGTGGGCTGGTGGTCGAGTTCCGGCGCCGGCGACAGCACGCGCACTCCCGACGACGTCCGCAAAGAGCACGACTTCGCTCGCGCCTATCTCAACTTCCACGACGATTCCGAGATCAACTGGGTAATGATCAGGGCGGTGCTCGCGTCGGTTGCCGATGTTGCGATCGTCCCGTTGCAGGATGTGCTGGGTTTGGGCAGCGCGGCACGCATGAATCTTCCCGGCAAGGTCAGCGGAAACTGGAAATGGCGTTATCGTCCAGGCGCATTGAGCAACGAGTTGGGCGCGAGACTTCGAAGCTTGGTCGCGCTGTACGATCGGTAGGAGAATGGTCGATAGCGTGCGTTAGTCGCATAAGGACTGAACTTTCCAGGCTCCGCCCCTTCGAGTACAAATGATGCAGGCGGACACTCCTTTCAAATAATTTGTTGCCCTAGAAGGACGAACCGCCCGGAGCTGCCTGCAGCAAGATGGTCAACGGCGGGACGTGTTCAGGTTTCACGTAACGGTTCACCAGAAAGCGCTTGCCGTCTTTGGCCACGTCATAGGTAAAAACATCGGTGCTGGAAATCGGCGCGCGGCCACGAATCTGGAAGAGAGGCGCGGGCGTCCCTGTCACGAACGCGCTTGCGCCGTTGACCGACACTGCCGTCAACATGCCATTGGGCCCGATGTAGAAAATTTCTCTACCGTCTCCGCGCCACCGCGGTTCGGTGCCACCGCCGCGCGACACCTGCCATTTTCCAGCCGCGCCCGGAAACGATGTGACGTAAACCTCCCAATTGCCGGACTCATCCGAGGCATAGGCCACCCATTTTCCATCGGGAGAAATCTGTCCGTTGGCCTCGCTCCCCGCGCTGGTCAAGAATCGGGTCGGCTCTCCGCCGGCAACGGGCAGTAATTCCAGATGGTCGCCTAGCGAAGTCTGACGTGTGAACAGAATCTGCTGATCGTCCAAGGACCAGGAATTGGGAACAATGTCGTCCACGGAGGAAACGGGGATGGTGAATCTCTTTTTCTCGCGCTCCAGGCCAGTCGCGGGCTTTAAGTACAAACTCGCGCCGTCGGCGTCCCCCAGGCGGTAGGCCACCACCTTCCCATCTCGCGACCATACACCCGCCACTTCTTCCGACGGGTCAAAAGTGAACCGCGAGTTGCCCGCTCCGGTCGTGCTTTCGATCCAGATATCGACGTTATTCGCCTTCTGGTCGCTGATATCGAGCACCACGCGGCTCCCGTCGGGTGAAAGCATGGGGTTGGCCATGATGGCGGGGTCGCCGATGCGGCCGAGTTCTTTGCCTGACCGGTCCATCCAGGTAAGCGCGGACTGCACTGCTCCGACGTCGGTGTTGTAGATCAACGTCCCATTCTGCGCGACCGCGAAAGCCGACCAGTAAGTGGAGGGCTGAAACCCGATGGCATTCGCGACCACGGTCGTGCTGCCCGACACAGTGGCGGCGGATGCGTCAAAGGCAATGCTCACCAACTGCCTTTGCTCATCCGCATAAAACAAATTGTGAGCATCGTAGGCAAAACTCGAATGGCAGAGCACGACAAGCTTTCTCTCCTTGCCTTCGAGTGAACTGACGTAGATGCCGCTCGTGCGGTCATCCTTGAGGTTTCCGAAATTACCGGCCCAGAATAAGAAATGGTTGCCGTCGGGAAGAAAAACGGGCCAGCGGTGGGTTTGATCCTCCGCAGTCCTGATGCCCTGTGTGACCGGAGCCAACCCCGTCCCATCGGCATTGACGCGCTTTAGCGGACTATTGGCATCCGGGGCATAGATGATTACACCCTTGCTTCCCCAAGTGCCGCCGCGTCCCGCCAAAGCCTTGGCGAGTACCTGCGGCGTGCCCCCTGAGATCGCCATTTTCTGCAACCTGCCATTGGCGAAAAATCCAACAGAGGCGCCATCCGGCGACCAGAAGGGATAACTCGCGCCCTGGGTGCCGGGCAGAGGCGTCACGATCGACGAACCGACGCGCTGCACAAAGAGCATCGGCAATGCCGAGTTCTCGTCCGGCGATACAAACACCAGCCTAGAGCCGTCACGAGACAGCGCGATGTGGCTGATGCTCATTTCATCTGGAACCGCCAGGGCGAACTGCATGCGAGTTGTAGCAGCAGGACGCCGCGCAACAAACCACGTCACGACGGCCACGGCCGCCAGCGCGAGGGCTACAGAAAGCCAGAGCACAATCGGCACCCGGCGAGGCGCAGCAGCCGCGGCGCGCGCGACCCCACTCGTCTCAGTTCCTGAAAGCGCGCTCAGTGCGAAGGACAAATCCCGTGCCGACTGGAAACGCTGCTCCGGACTCTTCTCCAGGCAGCGCCGCACAATGCGCTCGAGCGTGGGAGAGACCAGACGAGCGGTACCGGACAACTCCGGCGGGTCGTCCTTCAACACCGCAGTCATGGTTTCAGCCGCAGTGTCGCGGCGGAAGGCGCGCGAGCCGGAAAGCATTTCGTAGAGCACCGCGCCAAACGCGAAAATGTCGGTACGAGGATCGGCGGCCTCACCGCGCACCTGCTCCGGCGCCATGTAGCTCGCCGTACCCATGACCACGCCCGCCGCCGTATTCGGACTGGTGAGGGTGACTTCGTCCGTCCCTGCCTGTTGCGCCAGCTTCGCCAAGCCAAAATCGAGAATCTTGATGCGCCCGTCTTTCGTGACGAAAATATTTTCCGGCTTCAGGTCACGGTGGACAATCCCCTTCTCGTGCGCCGCCGCCAGCCCGTGCGCAATCTGCACTCCATATTCGATCGTCTTACGCTGGGGCAGGGCGCCACCGTCCAGCGCCGCGCGCAGGCTTTCGCCCTCCAGAAGCTCGGAGACCAGAAATGGCGAGCCATCCTGCTGACCGATGTCAAATACGGCAAGGATGTTGGGGTGGTTCAGCGCCGCCACCGCTCGCGCCTCTTGCTCAAAACGACGCAGGCGGTCCGGTTCGCGGGCAAAAGATTCTGGAAGAATTTTCAGCGCGACATCGCGCCCCAGGCGTGTATCCCTCGCGCGATAGACTTCTCCCATGCCGCCGGCGCCTAGCGGGGCGAGGATCTCGTAGGGTCCCAGTTTTGTGCCGGTGGTAAGGGCCATGTGTTCGCGCCATTATATACGTCGATCCGCAACATGTTGGAGCTGATAGACGCTCGCGGCTTCCGATCTGAGATTCAGAATCGGCAAGAAGCAGACCGACACTAGGAGCAAGTGAGAAGGCGCCTGCATCGGTCAAAACAAGTGCCCTTGTATCCTCCATCGAAAGGAAGAGACAAGGGCAGCCAAATTAATTCGAGCACTCTTCTACCAGACTCTTTACTGAACCGTAACGCTAACGGCTTCGGAAGGAATGCCGTTGGCCACTACCACCAACGTGCTCGCGCCCGTCTCCATCGTCGCCGGCACGTCGAAGTTTGTTGACACCATTGCCGTGCCGGTAGCCACACCCATCGTACTGTGATCGTGGGTTCTGGCATAGAACACGTGCTGCGTGCTGTTGTTCGTAATGCGAACCAGCGGATAATTCGTCGCCGTTTGCAACTCGTCTCCGAAAGCCGCCGCTTGCGACAAGCCGTTGAACTGCGTGCCGGAAATTTTATAAGTCGATCCGCGAGTTACCGTAGACGAATGACTCGAAATCGTTGGAGCCCACGAAGACTGGTAAGTTCCCGGATAGGTGTAAGTCTCTGCGAAATCAAAGCCACCGACCAGCACTTCGCCGGTAGGTAGTACCATCAGACTTGACTCGACAAACGGGAAGGGAGTAAGGCTCGGTCCGGGAGTAAGGTTCGTTCCATCGAACACATAAGAAATCCCGGTATCGCCCTCCACCAGAACGTTGCCATTCGTCAGCAGGACAGCAAACGAATCGCCGGCGTTATCATCATTCGGGAAAACAGGACCAGGCGTCCAGGTGCCCGTTTGGGTGTCGTAAATGGACGTATTCCCAGCGTTTGTCGTGAAGAGCGACGTAATCTTCGTCCAAGATCCGGTTGCGAACACCGTGCCGTCCGGACGCAGGATCTGCGGTCCAATTTCCCCAGGCGGGAAGTAGCAATGGAGCACGTCGCCGGCACCGTAAGGGATGCAACCTTCTTGGGTCGTTGGGGAACGCAAATCGACGATCGTACTGCCCGCACTCACCCACTGTTGCGCGGTGGGGGAGTAGATCTCCGAGTTGGGAGCGTGCAGCACATCCGCCGTCAGAATCGAGCCGTCGGGCAGCAGGGTCCAGCCCTCCTCTGCGTTGAAATCGCTCTTACCCTTCGAGCTCAGCGCAGTCCAGGTCAGAGTCTTTGGATCGAGCTCCGCCATTTCTTTGGTAAGCTTCTGGCCAACCACGAACTTGCCATCGGGCAGAACCAGCGCCGGCGAATCGCCGATATAGTTCCAGCCTTTGGGCGGAGCGAGCGTGATCCAGGTGTTGGTTGTGGGATCGTAGACTGCGCCCTGGTTGGTGAGGGTGAAGACATTGAAGTTGTATTCCCCGCCCGTAATCACCAGCCGCCCGTCGGCCAACACCGCGGAAGCATTGGCGTAGGGTGCGTATCCGGCAGGAAGGCTGGCGAGCTGGGTCCACGATCCGTTGACGTAGCTCCCGGTATTGTCGGGCGTCAGCTTCCACCAATCGTAATAGTTGTTGCCCTGTGTCATGACCGTGCCGTCCGTCAACTGAAAAGTCATCACGATTCCGTCCGGCGGCTGGTTGACGAGCGGGGTTAAGGTTTGCGCCAACGAGGTGCCAAACAAAGCAAGCAGAAGCATCATTAATGTGACAGCAAATCTTGCGGACAAAATGCGCTGAAAACTGCTGCAGGCAGCGGGCGCAAGATCTTTCTGCGGAGCTGAGCCGTCGATCATTTGCAAACCTCCTGGGGGTGTGACAAGAAGAGCGGGCAACCATCGTAGCAAAAATCGCAAAATTGGGAAAGTTTGAAAAGCCACGTCCGGGACGGCTTTTCGGCTCTAGATATCATCGCCTGGGTTTAGAGACTCGATGATCCAATTGGCTCATCGCTGCAGCACCGGGGAATTCCGGATTTTCCCGCCGTCTATAGCTATCCCCACAATTCATTGACTTGCCGTGGTTTGCCTCCTAATATGGTCGCTTCTCAGCGCCGGTGCCCTTCGTTGGGGCAACCACGATCGGTCTAATATGATCGGCCAAACCATCTCGCACTACCGCATCATCGAGAAACTAGGCGGCGGAGGCATGGGGGTTGTCTACAAGGCCGAGGACACACGGCTGCATCGTTTTGTTCCTAGTGGCATCCGGTAAGGGCAGTCCCTAAGGATGAAAAAAGTAGAGACCGGAAAGGAGCTTATGCTCGAGATTCAGACCAAGCATGTGCAACCTGACATTGTTGTCCTCGAATTGAAGGGCAGAATCACCATCGGCAGGGACTGCAAGCAACTGGAATGGGCCGTCGAGAGCCTGGTGGGTGAGGGGCGAAAAAAAGTCATATTCGATCTTAGCGGCGTGACCAGCGTTGACAGCACCGGCATCGGTATCATCGTGATGTCCTCGGGTCAAATCAAGAAGGCGGGAGGCGAGTTGCGAGTGGCGGGCGCCACCGCGCATGTCGAAGACGTATTGAAGATGACGAACATAGATCAGATTGTTGTACTCCACCCCACAGCCGCGGCAGCGGCGACAAACTTCTGAACCGACCCGGATGTCGAATAGACAATCAAACCACGCGAGATACTGCGGGAGAATTTCGACGGCCCATTACTTCAGCGTATCGCTGCGGTAAAGTTGCCCAAGTTCGGTGCGGCAACCAAACGCCATCCACCGGCCATCCAGCGCAATAGCGGTGGGTATATTCATGGGCCTCAGACCCGTCGCGTCTTTCGGCGTTATAGTCTGCCACAGTTCCCGCTGGCCGGACTCTACGTCGACCTTATAAATGTTGAGGTACGAGGCGCTTTGGGCTTGCGTGAACACATGCTTCGAGTCAGACGCCCGCGCGATCGGAAATTCCGCAGCTTGAATGGACAGTCTTCGCATCGGGCGCAAATCGGTCTCGAATCACCTCGCCGCGGTGAGGCGGTTTGCCGCAATAGCGACCGCACCCGTTCTTTTCCCAGAATTCTGCCCGCCTGATCGCAGAATCGGGTTGTTGACTTAATCAGCAGACCTAACATCCTGTGTTTCCCATGGCCGACACGTGCTAATCAATCAACATAAATTTGTAGATATCTTCATTCCAGAGAAACAGCGGGGCGTCGTGCCCGTCACCATCCCCCCCAGGAGGTGCGCTCGTTGAAAAATTGTGCGACGGGGTGCCAGAATTGCAATTCAAGCCAATCGGAGTGTTGGTATTAAGCTTCACTTCGACATCATTGTTGGCCTGGGTGAAGCCAAGCAGTTGCCAAACAGCAGAGTACACGCCTTGCTGGTAGCGAAGATCATCAACACTGACTAAGCCATAGATGCCGCGAATATCAGTAGCCATCGGACCTGTGAAATAGGCGGCACCGACCTCGACCCCATTCACAGGCGTGGCCTGTGGTGGGGCCGACAAATTAATCGCTCGCGCGACCACTTGCTCATAGGCCGTAAAGGTCGCCATGTCGCCACCCTGAGAATGCCCCGCAAAAAGAATGTTTTGCCAAAGAGGAGTTGTATCTGAAAGATAGTTGCCCCAGTTTGTGCCGTTCTGGTTGTAGCCATGGGTGTTAAGGTATTGCAACATCATCGAGATCCTCTGCGTGACGGCATCTGCGGGGTTACTGAGATAGTAGGGTTGACCAGTGTGGGGATCAATCCCACACTCGGCTTGCCCCGGTGTCGAGCAAACGCCGGTGGCATCCTCCTTAGCCTGAGAGATATAGCCATAACAGGCGGGGTTACCCGTGCAAATGTTGTCTTGCTCAGACAAGTTCGAGTAATTGACACAGATCACGTCAAAACCAAGTTTCTCGGCAGTGTTGTCAAAAGCTGCAGCCGCTGGACATGTTTCATCGGAACCCGGCAAATCGACCAGCAAAAGATTTCTGCGTGGAACGGCTGGTGAGGCGTAATAAGCAAATTGGTTGTTGTTTGGCAGGAACTGTATGGCGGGATCGACTACGCTCGACACAAGGCTGATCGCCGGGAGAGTTTTCACACCGACCATACTAGGCATCTGGGCCGCGGTGCAGTTGCTGGCTACAGGCACATTGGAAGCTGCCGTTGAAAAACTACTGCATCCGGCGCTGTAGCACGCCTGGACTTGGTAATAGTAGAGAGTACCAACTGTGAGGCTGCCATCGCGGCAGGCTTCCATTACAGAGTTCGTAATCGTATTCTTGAGATTTGCTTGCCCGCTGCACGCGGCAACCTTGGAGTAACCAGAGTTGGGGTTGGTTGAGCGCTGCAGATTATAGTACTTCGCGCCGCTCATTGAATCCCACGACACAAAAAGCTGTCCAGTCGTTCCGTCCGATATATCGACTCTGAAATGCGTCGGAATAGGCGCGACGGAGACGGCGAGAGTGGCGGAACCGCTGATGGAGCCGATACTTGCAATGATGACGGTTTGTCCTGTCGCCAGGCTCGTCGCTAAACCAGTCGAGTTGATTGTGGCCACGGCCGGAGAGGAGGAGCTCCATAGCACGCTGTCGGTGACATCATTCACCAATCCGCTGGCGTAGGTGCCGGTGGCGGTGAACTGCTGGTTAGTGTTGGGAAGGATCGTAGCAGTCGGCGGCGCGACACTGATCGAGACCAGCCAGTCTTGCGCGGTCAGGGTCGTGGAACCTACAACCGAGCCCAAGACCGCGGAAATTCTGGCCGTGCCCGGGCCTGCACTGGTGGCCAGTCCTTGCGACCCCGGCGTATTGCCGATCGTAGCCACGGTCGCAGAAGAGGAGGCCCATGTCACGGATGTCGTAATGTTCGCGGTGGATCCATCAGTGTACAGCCCTGTCGCTGTGAACTGTTGCGAATCTCCAATGAGGAGGGATGGACTCTGCGGGCTGATATCAATGGCGGCGAGGATCACATTTGTGACCATCAGATTGGCCGATCCAGTCACAGTACCCGAGGTCGCGCTGATAAGCGTGTTTCCGCTCCCAGTGCTCGTAGCCAATCCACGACTTCCTGGGGTATTGCTGACGGTGGCCACGTTCGGAACTGACGAACTCCAATGAGTTGAATTGGTCACGTCCTGCGTCGAGCCGTCCGTGAATGTTCCGAGGGCAGTAAATGCTTGGTTGAGTCCCACCGGAATGGCGGCATTCGAAGGACTCACGGTGATCGAAGCGACAGAGGCCGGCGTAACCGTCAGCAGTGTAGATCCGCTTATTCCGCCGAGAGTCGCGGTAACAGTGGCCGTCCCGGTCGCAAGAGCAGTTCCAAGCGCGCTGGAGCTCACGGTTGCTACCACAGTGTTCCCTGAGCCCCAAGTGGCCGATGCTGTCAGGTCCTGAGTGCTACCGTCCGTAAATATCCCTGTCGCGGTGAATTGTTGAGTTGTCCCCAGTGCAATGGACGGGCCGGGCGGATTCACTGTGATTGAGACCAGAGCCGCAACGCTCACCGTCAGGGTTGTTGAAGCCGAGATTGAGCCCGATGTCGCGGAAATGCTGGAAGTACCATTGGCCACGCTGACCGCCAAACCCTGGGCGCCAGGGGCATTGCCGATAGTCGCGGCGGAGGTATTCGACGAGGCCCACTGGACCGAACCGGTAACGTCTTGCGTGCTACCGTCGGTGAAGGTTCCAGTTACCGCAAACTGCTCCGTCGTTCCCAGAGGGATAGTTGGAATTGCAGGTGTGATGGCAAGGGAAACCAAGGTGGCAGCAGTTATGGTCAAAGTGGACGAACCAGCAATGCCGACAGCAGCAGCGGCAATCGTGGTCTGGCCGGTAGAGACGCTGGTCGCCAGGCCGCTTCCATTGGCCGTCGCAACTGAGGGCGCCGATGAACTCCAGGTTGCCGACGTGGTCAGGTCAAGCGTGCTGCCGTCCATGTAGGATCCGATCGCGGCGAACTGCTGGTTGGTCCCCAACGCGATGGTCGCGTTGCCCGGCGTCACTGCAATTGAGACCAGGGCAATGGGATTTACACTCAACGTCGCGGAGGTATTTAGAGCTCCGAATGCGGCAGTGATTGTGGTCGAGCCTCCGCTCAAACCACTGGCTAATCCGCCACTGGCGATTGCGGCAACAGCCGGTTGAGAGGAATTCCAGCTCACGGAACCGGTCAGATCTTGTGTGCTCCCGTCAGAGTACAGCCCGGTTGCCACGAACTGCTGGTTCTGACCAATTGCGACTGAAGGATTCGCAGGAGTAACCGAGATCGATTGCAGCACGGGAGGCGATACAGTAACGGTCAGAGTTGTCGAGCCGGTCACCGAAAGAACAGTTGCGCTTATCGTTGTTGAGCCCACCGCCAAGCCAGAGGCCAGGCCGGTTGAACTGATGCTTGCAGCATTGGGGTTGGACGAGTTCCAGGTCGCCGAGCCCATAAGATCCCGAGTGCTGTTATCACTGTAAGTTCCGATTGCCGTGAACTGCTGTGTGCTGCCCACAAGTACGGATGGATTAACCGGATTGACCGCGATGCTAATCAAGACTGCTGTCGTGACGGTGAGAACTGCCGAGTTACTGCTGATGGAACCCGATGACGCCGTGATTGTGGTCTGGCCGGGAGCCAACCCGGTTGCCAGGCCACTGGTGTTAATGGTCGCCACCGATGGTATCGAAGAACCCCAGCTCACGGAACCGGTCAGATCTTGTGTACTCCCGCCAGCGTACAGCCCAGTCGCCACGAACTGCTGGTTCTGACCAATTTCGACTGAAGGATTCGCAGGAGTAACCAAGATCGATTGCAGCACGGGAGGCGGTATGGTGACGGTCAAAGTTGTCGAGCCGCTCACCGAAAGAGCAGTTGCGCTTATCGTTGTTGAGCCCACCGCCAAGCCAGAGGCCAGGCCGGTTGAACTGATGCTTGCAGCATTGGGGTTGGACGAGTTCCAAGTCGCCGAGCTTGTAAGATCCTGAGTGCTGTTATCACTGAATGTGCCGGTTGCCGTGAACTGCTGTGTGCTGCCCACAAGTACGGATGGATTAACCGGATTGACCGCAATGCTAATCAAGACTGCTGTCGTGACGGTGAGGACTGCCGAGTTACTGCTGATGGAACCCGATGACGCCGTGATTGTGGTCTGGCCGGGAGCCAACCCGGTTGCCAGGCCACTGGTGTTAATGGTCGCCACCGATGGTATCGAAGAACTCCAGCTCACGGATGTGGTCAGATCTTGCGTACTGCCATCGCTAAATAACCCCGTGGCTGTGAATGATTGCGTTGTACCGGGGGCGATCGCGGGATTCGCCGGGGCTACGGTAATGGCCGAGAGGGTAGCGGGTGTCACGGTGAGGACCGTGGAACCGCTGACCGAACCAGCCGTTGCTGCAATTGTGGCTTGACCGGTGGCGATGCCGTTCGCCAGCCCGCCAGCGGTGATGGTCGCAATCGCCGGGACAGAGGAACTCCAACTAACCGATGCCGTCAGGTTCTGGGTGCTGCCGTCGCTGAAAGTGCCCGTAGCGGTAAAGGCCTGTGTGGTTCCTGCCGCTATCGACGGGGTTAGCGGGTTCACTTGCAAGGACACCAAGGTCGGAACCACACTCAGATTGGTGGAGCCCGTCTCCGCTCCCAAAGCCGCGGTGATGGTCGCGCTTCCAATGGCGACGGCCGTCGCCTGCCCGCTTCCATTGACGGTTGCTACCGCCGGATCCGAAGAGCTCCAGGTTGCAGAGGTGGTCAGATCGTGGGCAGTACCGTCGCTATAGCTTCCAACGGCGTCGAACTGCTGGAGAAGTCCAGCCGCGATCGAAGGACTTACCGGAGTAAGAGCAATCGACTGTAGTGTGGGCTTGCACATCCCCCCGCTAAATGCACTGTAGACCTGTTCGATTTGCTGGGCGCTCAGAGCCTGGTTGAAGATCGCAACTTCATCCATTGAACCGGCAAACGATGGCTTTTGCGCCCCCAAATAAGCGCCCAAGGCAAGTTGCGGATACCAGGAAGAGTTCTGAGATGCGATCGCGGTCGCGGCTAGGTTGCCGTTCAAATACACGCTGACGGTGACTTCCGAGTTAGAAGTGGAGTAGGTGAGGGCCACGTTAGACCACTGGTTGAAGCCAACCTGCCCGAGGACCTGTGACGATAGGTCTCCAAACTCCCAGTTCAGATTGCCGTTTGCATCAACTGCCAGTCCCGGGGTTCGGTTTGTGCCGTCAAAACTGCCGGTCATCGACCCCGCAGCAGTTGGCAGGAACCAGAACATCAGCGTTCCAGCGATTGGCGAATAGACCCCAGAATTGACAAGGACGGAGGCGCCATTGCCGGCAAAACTAAACGCTTGGCCGACTTCTCCATTACCGTAGGTCGCGCCGTTCTGAAGCGTGCCGGAATTGTCTCCGGCGATGTCCACGGTATTGCCGTCTCCTGTCCACCACCCAACTAAGCCAGGCGGGGCTGCAACACAGGGCGGTTGGAGAACACTCAGGGTTATGCTACCGGTTACCGACTCCGCGGTGGCCGTGATCGTCGTGCTGCCCGCCGCGAGAGCGCTGGCGAGTCCTGAGCTACTCACAGTAGCAACTGCTGTAGCGGAAGAAGACCAATTCACTAAATTGGTTGTGTCCTTCGTGCTACCGTCGCTGTAACTCAGTATGGCAGTGAACTGTTGGTTTGCGCCCAGAGAGACGGACGGGTTATCAGGAATGACGGCGATCGAGACCACGGACGGAGTCGCAACCGTAATCGTCGTCGACCCACTGACTGATCCGGAGGAAGCAGTGATGGTTGCCACTCCCTGCGTAACTGCCTGTGTCAGGCCGGTCGAGTTCACGGGCGCAACTAACGGCGCGGAGGACGACCACCCGACAACCGTACTGATATTTACGGCCAGCCCGCCCGACCACGTGCCGGTAGCAACAAACTGCAGTTGATTCCCAATGGAGAGGTTCGGATTTGCCGGTGAAACAGAGATCGAAAGCAAACCTGCGAGGGTACCCGTGCCTGACAAGCTCACCGTCTGCGGGCTGGTACCCGCATTATCTGTGATGGTTAGAGTCCCGGTCCGAGTACCTAGAGCGGTGGGCGTGAAGGTAACAGAGATGGTGCAGCTGGCTCCGGCCCCCAGGGTGTTGGGGGACAGCGGGCACTTCGAAGTTTGCGCGAAATCGCCTGAAGTGGAAACACTGGAAATCGTCAGTGGAACGGTCTGGGTATTCTTCAGAGTCACGGTCTTTCCAGCGCTGGTGGTGCTAAACACCTGGTTGCCGAAGGAGAGGCTCGCAGGTGACAGGCTGACGGGAGCCGTTCCGGTTCCGCTCAACTGTGCTGTTTGTGGAGTGTTTGGGGCATTGTCGCTGACCGTCAGTGTTCCCGTGAGCGCACCGACAGCGAGGGGCGTGAAGGTGACAGAGATGGTGCAGCTGGCTCCTGCCCCCAGGGTGTTGGGGGACAACGGGCAGGTCGAGGTTTGGGCAAAATCGCCTGAAGTCGAGATCCCGGTAATGGTCAGAGGGACCCGCTGATTGTTCTGCAATGTGGTGACTTTAGCCGCACTGGTTGTACCCACGGACTGGTTGCCAAATGCCAGTGATGAAGGCGTCAAGCCGGCGGGAGTCACTCCGGTTCCGGTCAACTGTGCTGTTTGTGGAGTGTTTGGGGCATTGTCGCTAACCGTCAGGGTCCCCTTGAGCAAACCCAGAGCGGCGGGGGTGAAGGTGACCGAGATATTACAGCTGGCTCCGGCGGCCAGCGTGCCGGCACCGATCGGACACGTCGAAGTTTGTCCGAAGTCCCCCGAGACCGAAATACTGCTGATCGCCAGCGGTACCTTCTGAGTGTTTTTCAGAACGACAGTCTTGGCCGGGCTGGTGGTCTGCAGGACCCAGTTCCCGAAGCTTAAACTGGTTGGACTTAAGGTTTGAGCTTTTGCCGTCAGAGCAAGGCACGAAAGCATTGCCAGCGCGAGCAACCCTTGCGGACGGATTACATTCATAGCCCTGCGCTCCCTAATCATGAACGATACTGTTTTTCGGGCTCGGTCACAGACAGAAAACGCCTAAGCGGGGGAAAGCGGTCTGTTTCGTATAGGTAAGCAAGTTAACTTGGAGAACATCCTAGGACGATTGTTAGTTGACAAGCTCGATCAAGCTTGTCAATGACCCAGGGCTTTGGCCCATATTCTCCGCCAAAGTATTCTTGCCTCGAAACTTTCCAATTAGCTTTTCATGAGCCTCTTCAGGCGTAGCTTTCTGCCCGAAGCTTCTATTGGGTGTGAAGTATATCAAGTCATTGCAGCCTGTTCAAGAAGTTGTTATGGAACGGAGGGCACAAGCATGCAGAAAGTGCTCCCTTTGTCCGCAAGAGGTTATGATGGGCGCGTAATACGAGGGAATGCGTCGAAGCCCGAGTCGAAACTTAAAATTCGCTCGATTCCATTTTGTTCCATGACGGATAGATGCACCGCGTCACGGGGCAGACAGCTGTCGATACCCTAGAACAATGTGCTTCAGGATCCAGCTGAGGTCGTCAAAATCCCACGAGCAATCTGCCCAAACTATTTTTCCGCCGCATGCCTCTCTGGGCGCCAGATCTCGCCTTGGATAGCCTTGGGGCGGCTTGATCTCAATCCCAGCCCGAAGTACCTTTGTGACCTCGCTGACTCGACCTGATTTGAGTACGCTGCAAGCGCCGGAGCCGCGTGGTTGCGGACCTCGAGTCTTGGTAGAGAACGCGCACACAAAATTCAAGGAATTGAGCCTTTGCGCGTTTTTCAATGGCATCGCAGTTTGATTGGTTCCCTCGTGATCGCTACCGGGGTCACGCTGCTTATCGGTTGCCAGGGGGTAGCTCCAAGGGGTTCAGGAAAAGCGCAAGGTAAGTTGTCGGTTTCGCCGACGAGCTTAGGTTTTGGCAACGTCGTGGTCGGGACGCGGAGCTCGCTGGGCGGCACTCTGAAAGCGACCGGATCGTCGCTGACCATCTCTGGGATGAACATCGACAGCAACGAATTTGTGCTCTCCGGAATCTCACTGCCAACCACTCTCACCCCAGGTCAGACCATTTTTTTTACAGTCACGTTCGAACCAGCGACATCCGGCACGGCCTCAAGCACGCTGTCGTTTTCGAGCGACGCCGCAAATTCACCGACGGCGCAAGCCTTGATCGGCAACGCCACAGGCGCACCCCAGCACACCGTAGACCTGAGCTGGAATCCCAGCACTGCGCCCGGCGTGGTCGGCTACAACGTCTATCGTGGCGGCGTGTCGGGCGGTGCCTACTCGAAGATGAACTCTGTGCTGGAAGCCAGCACCACGTACACGGACAACACCGTCAGCGGAGGTCAGACCTACTACTATGTCACGACGGCCGTCGACGGGAGTGGTAAGGAGAGCGGCTACTCAAATCAGATCGAGGCCGTGATTCCAAGCCCATGAGCTTCGCCACCACAACTCTGGCGACCCGTAACATCACGCACTTTGAGGACCTTTCATTTCCAGTCATCAACCCGTTGCTTACCTGAGAGCAAAAAGCGGTTTGGACAGAGTCAATCGAATTCGATCTTTCGATCGAGTTCTAACCTGCAGAACGAACCGCCTCCTGTGCCCTAATCAAGCCAGATCTTGATTCCCACCCCGTGAACTTCGCGATCACGAGGAGTGGGCTGCGGAATTCCCGTTTAACAGGGAACAATACTGGGAATTTGCGACTCATGTCCGAGCCAAATTAATGCTGAGCATCGCGTTTCCTACAGGTTTATTCCGCTATTCCCGACATTTCCGTGAGATCGGATCAGGGATTTATCAGGGAAACGTTCATGGATTGACCTAGAGGAGATTGGATGCCACATAAGCCCGGCCGACCAGGACTGCTGATCCAGATCCACCGAACCAAGAAGGACGCAGCATGTACTACTGTGACTACTTTTCTTTCCGAGCGTTTGCCACAATTACGATGCAGCTACCGGGGGTGGTTCCTTTGGGGAAACAGTCCAGTCAACGGGATCGGGAGAAGGGTCTGAAACTGCCAACTCTTGACCAGCTGAAATCCGTGTGGAACGGGGTCCTAAAGGATCCGGAAGCGCTGCGGGCGCTTGATCGCCTGGAGCGGGCCGGGTTCAAGATTAAAGACCTGGGCCCGCACGATCCGACCTTCCGTCGTCCATGCTGGGCAGATTACATAGCGGCCATACCACTACTCGAGAGCCGACCTGCTCGGAGTCGTTTTCATTGTGGAAGAACCATGCGAAAGTACCGGCCTCTCGTCGAGGCGTTGCGCGATTTTGGGCGGTACGTCGACGACCCATCTTCCGGGGTAACCCTGATCAGCACAAGGGATACAGAAATTCAACTTGGCGAAGATTTGAGCGGTCTTGCCGCCGGGGCTGCAAATTTTATCGAGAAGTTCATCTCGTGGGATTGGTATGTAACAGAACGCAACCCCAGAAATGCTCTGATTGCCGACCTGCGTTGGATTATCCGGCACCGCACCGGCAAGCCGCACGACAGAGAGCTTTCCACGGTCATTGACGCTGCATGTCGCGCAGCTGGCCGTACAGAACTCTGCCTGGATAATACGACATTGGACCGAATTGAAAAAAGGGAGAAGGAAACCCGACTCAAATCTTTCCGACGCTTGAAGTCGTACCCCGGGCTGAGCTCAACACCTAAGAGCGAATCCACGCGAAATCCACAAGAGAGACGCTAACGCGTTGAATGGGTTCAGCCCCGCATCGGGTATCCTCACTGCGGAGCAAGCTAATGACCCAACGCACAGTTCGTGACAAGCCCGTACCCGCGCCAAACAGCCAAGTTGGTTATTGCTCACCACCTAAGGCGACACGCTTTAAGAAGGGCGTTTCGGGAAATCCGCGCGGGCGTCCCCAGGGCAGTTTGAATGTGGCGACTGTCCTCATGAGGACGCTTCGTGAGAAGGTCACCATCAACGAGAACGGCCGCCCCAGAACAGTAACGAAGCTGGAAGCGGCGCTCAAACAACTGGTCGACCAGGCCGCCGCTGGCGATCTCAGAGCGCTTCGCCATTTGACTGCCCTTGCCCACGACGCCGAGGCGCAGCAGAACCTGCGCGATACCCAGCGGCAAGATCTCGGCGAATTAGATCGTGAGGTGATGCAAGGGATTCTGCGGCGATTTCAGGGAACCGAAGAAAAACAAAATTCATCCGAAGGAGATAGTCCATTATGAAGTTGAAACCTACTGAATCCAAGCTGCAGTCCTACCTCGATGGGCAAAATAGGCTGCTGATCAGCAATCTGCTCCGCAGATCCTTAAAATCTCACGCCGGCCACAATCTGTTTTCCGGCGTATGTGCTCGAACACGAGACTCACGAGGACGCTTCGTGAGAAGGTCATCATCAACGAGAACGGCCGCCGAAGAACAGTAACGAAGCTGGAAGCGGCGCTCAAGCAAATGGTCGATCAGGCCGCCCCTAGCGATCTCCGAGCGCTTCGTCTTTTGACTGCCCTTGCCCGCGACGCCGAAATGCAGCAGAACGTGCGCGATACCCAACCGCCGGATCTCCGCGAATTAGATCGTGACGTGATGCAAGGGATTTTGCGGCGGGTTTCAGGTAACCGAAGAACAACGAAATCCATCCGAAGGAGATGATCCATTATGACGTTGAGGCCTGCTGAGTATCAGGTAGTGTGCCGCCGTGATTCCCGCAGTTTCATGCATCGTGCTTTTCGCGCACTTAATCGAGTGGCAACTTTTTTCGAAAATTGGCACTATGAGCTCATCGCATCCAAGCTGCAAGCCTGCCTCGGCCGGCAAAGCACCAAGCTTATCATCAACCTGCTCACCTTCTTGAGCATCGTCCTCGTCCCCTCTCCAGGACCTTCGCCCAAGCTTACATCTAGTTTTCCCTATTACAGTTTTCTGGTTTTGAGTCACGAACAACAACGAAATTCACCCCAGGAGGGCAACTCATTGTTTGGCTTCTTCAAGCCACAGTTTCATGAACCATTCCAGGGGTCAAGAACATCAAGACCACAGTCCTCGAAGTCTGCAACATTGCGCGTCGCGAGCTTGGCCCCTCGCACTTGGGCAATGGCTGCAATCTGCGCATCCGCGTGGCTGATCGGTTTGCCGAGCGCACGGCGGTGAGCAGCAATCTTAGAAAAAACTCGCGCCGCCTCGCTCTCGAACCCGAAAATGCGGCCCGCCAAATCCTCGGCAAACATAGCTTCCGCCGCTGCCAGCAGCCCCTCTCGGCGTTTCCCCTTGGTGAGCAGTTCAATTCCATAAAAGATTTCTGCCTCGGTGATTGACGTCGTAAAGAGTTCTGCTGCTGGTTGTTTCGCCACCCATGTCACAACCCGAGCAGAGGGCTTGGACCCCATGAGCTCTGAGAGCACATTCGTGTCGAGGATGATCATTCGCCAAATCCAGGGGCGCGCCGAATAGCATCGCGTCGCGGCAGCTCAAATTCGAGCCCGCCAAACGCTGCAAATCGTCGTTGAATGGCCTCCGCCAGGTTCCCTTTTACTGGGGAGGAACCGGTCAGAGCTGAACGCAAAATCTCCCTGGCCTCCTCCTCCATCGAACGTCCGTGATGGGCAGCACGGACCCTCAACCGGGTCTTGGTTTTCTCGTCCAGTTGTCGAATGGTTAATGTCGCCATGCTGTCAATGCTATCACTGCTAGCCACGGATGCAAAGCAAACTGGCTAGGTCGGACTGTCAGGCCGCGTCAATTCCCCCACAGACCCTATTTGAAGCTGACCCGAACGAAGACGAGTTGCAAATCGCGGATTGCAGGTGGCGCGATCGTCTGCCGCACACCGAACAGCTTCCCGCTCGCCAACGGATTCGGGGTTTTGCCCGTGACCGAACTGGGCTAAACGCCACCTGGCGGGCAATTGAACTGCTCCGTTTTAAATCCCTGGGTCCGTGCCAGCGTGCCGGGCGGCATTCCGGCTTCCCGCCAGATCTCGGGTTCGGGCGTGATCGTCTCGTATCTGGGACACCGGTCGATGACCGCGGCAACTTGCTCGATGATCTCGAGCGTTTGAGAGTAAGCAGGATCGAGCAGCCAGCAGGTCGCCGTCAGTTCAGCCTTGGAAGACCTCCGGCCATTGTTGTGCACCGTGGTAGACGGCGAGGATCACGATGCGGTTTTGATCGATGGCGTAAGCTGCGATAAAGGGCGTGTTCGAAATCACCAGCTCGCGGGTACCCGGAATCCGGCCTGCTCTGCCCGACATGGGGAATGTGGCGAGCTGTTGGACGCTGGTGACGATCTGCATCCTAATCCGGGCGGCAATCTCCTCGCTGTTCGAGAGCGTGATGTAATCATGCGCCTGATCCAGTTGCCGGGTCGCCTGCTCAGTCCATTCGATCATTGGCGAGCGCGCCCCGCCTTCTTGAACCGCTTTACGACCTCCTCATGGCTTACGACGCGGCCTTTTCGCATCTCTTCCAACCCCTTGCGAACCAGCGCGTCCTGGTAGGCGTGCAGCTCGATGTAGTTGGTGATCGCCTCGTTGATGAGATAGCTGCGCGAACGGTCCTGCGCGGCGGCCAGCGAATCAAGCGTGTCGATCTTGGCGGCAACGGCGCGGAAGCTGATAGTTTTCTCAGTGTTGTTCATAATGCCAGAATAATAATACATATTATTACATATTACAAGACGATTGAGAAGCTTGATCCGGAGGGTGGCTCTTCTCTGGTCTACCTGCTTGGCGCCGACGTCACGTGCCTAGGCGCACTGCTCGTCCGGTCCCGCGTCGCGTGGTCACCTGACTGCCCGCCTTAATTTCGAACGCCACCAACTTGCCGGCTTCTTCCAAAATGAAATCCACTTCGTGCCCCATACGGTCGCGCCAATAATGCAGCTTGCGCCGTTCTGAATCGAGGGCACGCCACGTGTCCAGAGTCTGAAAGAGGGTCTCCCTCCAGCCCGAGAATCGTTTCGGTGCCCAGGAGCTTTCCGATCAGCGGGACGGCGGCCAATGGCTCAAAAGCCAGCTCTATGTGGACGCGGACCGCATTGGCATCTGGGGCTGGGGCTACGGTGGGCATATGACGCTGCACGCAATGTTCGAGGCTCCCCAAATGTCCAAGGTGGGATTCGCGGGAGGCCTGGTGACGGACTGGCATTTTTACGACACGATCTACACTGAGCGCTACATCGGACTGCTGCCCATGAACGAGGACAGCTATATGGAATCTTCGCCGACCGAGAATGCGGCGAAGCTGAAAGGGAAGCTACTGATCGCGGACGGAACCGGTGATGACAACGTGCACTACTCAAACACGCTGACGCTGATTGACGATTTGGTCCAAGCGGGTAAGTACGTCGAAGTAATGGCGCTCCCAGGGCGGGGGCACGGCGCGAGTGATCCGCCGGCGCAGCATTTGTTGTGGGACCGCGTGACGAAATTCTTCCTAGAGAATTTATAGCCTGCCGGCGAGCTTTGAGGCCACAATAATTTCGTCCAACTCACGCTGACCTCCTTTTACAAACTGTTTCCGTTCTCGTAAAACGACGGTGAGAAAATGGTCGCGTGATTTGATTCTTTCCCGGAACTCCTCCACGGAATAGGCTGTGACGTTGACTTCTCTTCCTACCTGTGCCTCGGCCTTGCGGAGTGCTGGAGACAGGTCAGCGAGGCCTGCTTTGCCAATGACCATCAAATCCACATCACTGGTTGCATGTTCTCGACTCCGCGCCACCGAACCATAGATAAACGCACACTGGATCTTGCCCCCAAACGGCGCTAGCATCCGCTCTATGGCCGGAGCCAGTCCTGCAGTTTTTTCGAAAAGCTGCTGCAGGTCTCGAAACACCGGGGACTTGGTTTCAGCTTTGAAATAGGCCCTCGTGCCTTCGCGACGATGCACTAGTATTCCGCTTGCGACGAAGGATGATAGCTCCCGCTGAAGGCTCGATGGGCTTGTGTGCAACCGCTCGGCGAGCTCCGACAGGTATGCACGGAGTTCGGGAAGTCAGTGGATTGGCGTGATGGCAAGCAGTGCAGCAGACCCCTGGCTCCTTTTCCCCATGTTCCAGGGCTGATAGGTAACGGCTCGCAAGTTTGCCCAAGTGACCATCGGTAATTTCCTTTGGCGATCTGACCCAACTTGGAAGATGAGAAACGTCGTGTTCGTCGCGAATGAATGTGAGACGAGACGCACGAGCCTTCTTAAGGCGCAGCAACATTGAGCAGCTCGCCAAGTTCGGTGAATCACGAGATCGGACCCACGAAGCAACACGATCGTGGAATTCGTGATTCATGAATCCGAGCGCGACTAGAGCATTCACGTCGAGCAAGTAGATCATGGGAAATTTGCCAAGATTTCTTCAACCTCCTTGCTACGTAGCGTCGGCGCGTTTGGGCCCGCACTCAAAGCGGGCAGTCCGGTAATGGGATCCGTCACAAGTTTGACTCGGTGTGGCCGTTTCTTGCGCGGAGTCAACACAATCCGCCCGCCCTCAATATTGGCCTCCAAGGGATCCCCGGCACGAATATCGAGTCGGCGGCGAAGCGGGCCTGGAAGAACGACTTGCCCTTTCGTGGAAACTCTGGTTTGCATGGTAAATAATCCTACCCAAATTTCCATTTTTCCCGCAATCGCATGGTTTGGAAAGAGCCGACAGCATTGAGGTGATTGGCATCAGCACCGCAGGAAATAGATTCTATTAGTCCAGTCCCAATTCCCGGTTTTTCTTGCCAGTCTGGTCAAGGCCCAGACTAAACCACCGATATCTGCGGGCGAAATTGTTTTTTCGTCCACAAAAACCAACCCGTCTAGGAGGCGATGTAGCCGTGTCCACGAGTACATAAAAATGGGCCGTCCCGGCCCCGCTTGGTTTTGTGCACCGCGGTTTGTTCCACAAGGCGACTACGACATTGGTATCAATGGCGGTTGTCATTGTCCGCGCAGCCCTCGCAGCCTTCCACCAATGCTTCTTCTGCCAGACCCGATCTCCGGATTGCCAATACCGCGGTACTTCGAGAACGCGCTCTGGTTGCGGACCCGCCGGACGCGAACACCCTTTCCATCGCTCTCAAACAATAGGCGGTCCCCCGCCCGGACGCCCAGGATGCGCCGCACCTCACGGGGAACAGTGATTTGCCCTTTGCTTGTGATCCTCGCTTGCTTCTGCATCGCGATCTCCTGTTTCCTTACTTCAGTCTATTGTCCATATTTCGACAGCTACATGCTTAGCATCCTTAGGAGGGTCTTGAATGTTCCAAGCGTGTACATAAATATTGAATATGTGTACATTGCGGTGTATATTGTTTCATGGGGAAAGGGGCACATTCATGGCTAAGGCACGGAGTCGATCGCACAAGCACTTTCAATTGGATGCCGTGAAAATCAAGCGCGCCCAAAAAGCTTTGCGAGCGAAAACCGAGACTGAGGCAATCGAGCGTGCGTTGGATTTAGCAATTGCCGAACACGAAAGCTATCGATTGGCTCTCGAAGCCACCGAGCGCTTTGTCAAGAGTGGCATTGAAATCAAGGACGTATACGGTTCGTTGCGTGGCTAGATGCAGCCCGCCCTGTTCGACTCTTCCATTTACATTACCGCACTGCGGCAAGGAAACGATGCGGCCTTGGCGCTGCGCCGGTTCACTATGGATGCGCCGCTTTGGCTCAGTGCAGTGGTACTCGAAGAACTCTATGCTGGTAGTGCCGATCGCGATCGGCAAGTTGTAGAACGTTTGGAGCGAGATTTTGACAGGGCGAAGCGGATCCTGGTTCCGAATCTTAGCGACTGGACCCAAGCCGGCAGGGTGCTTGCTCGCTTGGCGGTCAAGTATCATTACGAAAAGATCGGGCAAGGACGCTTGACCAATGATGCGCTGATCGCGATGAGCGCGGGACGACTGGGCATCCGGGTGATCACAGCCAACGAACGAGATTTCAACAGGCTCGCCGAGTTTCGCGCCTTTCAGTGGCAAGTAACCGCATTTTAATACAACGTCTACTTCGCTTCGAATGGCGAAAGCGACTACCACTGAGAGGTTCTTATGCGCATGCACAATCCGCCACATCCGGGAAGAGTTCTACGAGAGTATCTTCGGACGGTGTCGGTCACAGACGCCGCCAAGCACCTTTTCGTGACTCGGGTCGCACTGTCACGCATCTTGAATGGCAGCGCGGGAATTTCGGCTGCCATGGCGCTGAAACTGTCCGATGCCCTTGGCACCAGTTCCGAACTATGGATCGGCATGCAGGCCCAGTATGATCTGTAGCGAGCATCACGGCACCGTCATAAGAGGGTGTGCGCGCCATGCCACACCAGAGCGCATTGCCGCTAAATGCCACGAATGGGTAGTTGCTGACACAGCGCCAGCGCGGGGTGCGGAGTCCACTGCAGTGAATCCGGGGGAAATAGTTCCACGAGCTTTACGGGTTCTCCCTGAGCGAAAATAGAAACGACATTTATGCCCAGGCCCCAGCGGTTGCGTACATCGGCGATTTGCTTGGCAGTTTCTATTTTTCTTGTCCAAGTTTCTCTCGCCCAGACTTCCACAAAACCACCGGGGTCAACCTCAACACAGAATATCCTGGTCACGGTCACAGATGAGAATGGCGTGGCCGTAACGTCCGCGCTCGTATTTCTACAAGCATCTCCCCGGGCGGTTCCGCTGCGCTGCGTCACCGATTTTGCCGGCCACTGCGCGTTCTCCAACCTCTCCGGTCCTTACGAGCTCCGCGTCGAGAAACAAGGCTTTTACTCCGTGACGTTGCCTGCGATCCAAGCGGGGGCCACGGCGAACCTCGACGTCACACTCTCGCACCAGCAAGAGGTGCGTGAGGTAGTCGACGTGGTCGAGTCTCCGCCGGCCATCGACCCCGCTCAGATCGCCGCGCAACAAACCCTCAGCGGACTCGATGTACTTAACATCCCTTATCCCGCTACCCATGACTATCGCAATGTGCTCAACTTCATCCCCGGCGTTGTGCAGGACGTCTACGGGCAACCCCATGTCGCCGGCTCAGAAACCTATCAGACCGTGACACTGCTCGATAGCTTTAACATCACACAGCCAGCCAACGGCCAACTGCTGGCCCGTATCAGCACCGATGCTTTTCGCTCCATCCAGGTCGAACCGGCACGCGAGCCCGCCGAATTCGGCAAGGGTTCGGGCGGGCTGCTCCAGCTGAATACAGGAATTGGAGACGATCACTTCCACTTCTACGCCACTAATTTCGTGCCATCCTTTCAAGACAAGGGCGGTTTGAAGTTCGACCAGATTCTGCCGCGCCTGACGTTTTCCGGCCCGCTGAGGAAAAGGAAAGTGTGGTTCTACGATGCTGTGGAGGGCGAATACGACAACATTGTCTATACCGAACTACCCTCTAACGCCGACAACGACCACCTTTTGCGCATAGGCAACCTGGCTAAACTCCAAGCCAACGTTACCAACCGCAACATCGTCACTGGCAGCTTTCTGGTCAACCACCTCCACGATGACTATTACGGCCTCTCGCCGCTGAGTCCGCAGCTGTCGAACCCTAGCGACGTCGAATCCGCCTACGTCGCCGGCGTGAAAGACCAGTACTATTTCCCAGGAGGCGAACTGCTCGAAGCCGGATTGGCATTCGATCAATACAACCTGAAGTGGACTCCCTACGGAACGTCGTCCTACTCCATTACGCCGAAGACGCTCGGTGAAACAGCGAGCGGAAGTTACTATCTTTCCGAAACCACGCGCGCCCAGCGCTGGCAGGCTCTATCGAATCTGTTTCTTCCTCCGCATCACTGGCATGGGCGCCACGATTTGAAACTCGGAGCGGACCTCGACCGTCTTGTCTACGACGCTCAGTTTGGCCGCCAGCCCGAATCTTTTCTGCTCCAGGGAAAAAACCCGCCCGCGGCTCCGAATAGCTGCCTCACGCCGCCATTGCCTTCGCCGTGTTCGCGCTATTCCACTTTTTCCGGTGGTTCGCCTTCCTCCACTTACAACTTCGAAGCTAGCGCCTATGCCGAAGACCGCTGGTTGATCGGCAATCGATTGCTCGTCGAACCCGGCGTCCGCTTCGATTGGGACGAAGTCATCCGCACGCCACTACTATCCCCGCGCCTCGCCGGAACCTACGTACTCGACAACTCGGGCAATACCAAGCTTTCCGCAGGAATCGGTTTGGTCTACGATCCTACCTTTCTGTTTCTCATCGCCCGTCCTTTCGCCGGTCAACGCACCGACTACTTCTTCAACTCGGCCGGCATGCCGGTCGATGCCAATGGGAACCCCACCGCCGCACCCACGCCCGTTCTGACTACATTTTCCGTCGACCGAAACGCCCTTCAAACTCCTCGCTTCATAAACTGGAGCCTAGGCCTCGAGCGAAAACTTCCTGCCGCCATCTATCTAAAAGCGGAATTCCTCGAAAAACGTGGCTCTCGCGGCTTTGTCTACAACACACCCAGCGGCCCCAGCGGCAACTTCATTCTCGACAATACGCGCGACGACCGCTACGACGCCCTAGAACTGACCCTCCGCCACAATTTCCGGGAAAGTTACATGCTGATGGGCTCCTACACCCGGTCCCGCACCCGCTCCAACCAGGTTCTCGACTTTAACGTCGACAGCCCACTACTAAGTCCACAAGAGGCCGGGCCTTACACTTGGGATACACCTAATCGCTTCCTGTCGTGGGGATACATACCATTCTTCAAACTGCCCGTCCTTCACCAAACCGAGATCGCCTATTCGCTCGAAACGCGCACCGGATTCCCTTTCAACGTCACCAACGACCAGCAGCAATTGGTGGGCCCGCCCGGATCGCGTCGCTTCCCCGAATATTTCTCGCTGAACCTTCAACTCGAGAAGCGATTCCATCTCTTCGGATATTTCTGGGAACTGCGCGGGGGGCTCGACAACATCACCGATCGCAACAACCCGTATGTGGTTAACAGCGACATCGACTCGCCCCAATTCCTCACCTTCAGCGCCTTTGCGGGCCGCGCCTTCACATCCCGCATTCGTGTGCTGGGCAAGAAGTAATTCTCGCAGCGGCTTCCTGTCCGCTTCCATTAGCGTTCCAGCCGGCAGCGCCTCAGCCGAGAGGTCCACAGCGGAAGCATTTGGCAACGTCCTTGCCCCACTGAACCTGCACGGTGTGACGAAAAACGCGGCTATTGAGTAATTTATAGTGTTAGTTCATATTTCTCATATGCAATATATTCCAAGGCAATTGGTACCCGTGCTTTTGAGCGCCGCGCGTCCAAATGCGCGCCGTACCTACAGACGGAAACGGAGAAACCGGGCGCGACTCTGATCGTAATAGATTTCAGGCCAGCAGATCGTAGCAGAAGCGGTTTGAACCAGCGGATCCACGCTAACTAGAGGCATAAGCCTGCTCACCAGCTGGAAGACTTCCTCCGGCAGGCCGCGCTCCGGGGCGGACGCCCTCGCTGGCGACACGGAGGGGGCACGTGCGCGTACCAGGCCTGTTGTTACCAACACCTTGCGGAGACCTTCGAGTCCTTGGAGATAATCCTCCTCTTGAATCCTGCTCTCCACTCCGCGCCCCCCAACTGGCCAAGGGGAAACTGACTATTAGAATTTCTATTATTTATCTTGACATAATTGTTGATAATAACGACAATGGAACAGCCTTGAGGGGAGCAGTTTGTGTCGTCAACATTGCGGAAAACCCGGTCGTTTTCACTGGATCCGACGGTTCTGTCCGAGCTAGAACGGACAAAAGGCAGCGTCTCCGCCAGCGAGCGCGTCAACCAGTTGCTAAAGCAGGGGTTGGAGATGGAGCGCAAGGCTAACCTGTATCAGGAGGCTGCAATATTCTTCAGGAGTGCTCCCGATGACCGCGACGAGCGGCGTGCTTTCCAGAAGGCCAACGTTAGCAGCTGGGCACGTAAATGACAGCGTGGAAAAGAGGGATTAAACCGTCGGGCTGGGTTCCTCGCCGAGCAGAGGTCTGCCTCATAAGTCTTGACAAGGAACGACCAGCTCTAATCATCTCCAATGATGGCCTGAACGCTCACTCACTCGATGTGTGCGTGATACCGATCTCGACCGTTGAGCACAAGGCTTTTTCGCTGCGCCCGAGACTGCAGTTGGGCGAGGGTGGGCTGCATAAGGAGTCGTGGGTCAAGTGCGACCAGCCTACGACGGTCGAGAAACAGCTTCTGGTTTACCCACCTTTAGGAACCCTGTCGGCAGAGAGCATGCGGACGGTTGAAGTTGCCTTGAAGGCAGCACTCGAACTCCCGTAACCGGTTTCAGCTTAGGCCCGCTTCCAAGAAAGTCAACCGAAGGGGGGCACTTGGGCTCGGTACGCTGTTCCACTCAAGACCAATGCCGACGACAACGGCCGCATTGGTTGTGGCTGGAGCCACTCTCGGGCAAAGGTTGAACTTTCGGGGTAATGGACTCGGGTGTGCCGCCGCCGTGTGGTATACGATGTATCTACGATTGTGTATACTGCGTATCGGAGTCAATCGACAAGGAGCAAGGTTATGAAAGCTCAGATGGTCAAGTGGGGCAATAGTCTGGCCGTGCGTATCCCGAAGCCGATCATCGAGGAGGCCCGCCTCAAGGAAGGGGATTTCCTGGAAATCGAAGCCGGCGACGGGCAGATCGAGCTGCGCCGGGCCACCAAAATACCGACCCTGACTCAACTCGTTTCTCAGATTACCCCGGATAATCGGTACTCCGAGATTTCTGCGGGCCCGGAAGTTGGAAAGGAAAGAGTTGAATGGTGACCGCATACGTACCCGAAGCGGGGGACATCGTGTTCATCGACTTTGACCCCCAGGTTGGCCACGAACAGGCCAAACGGAGGCCGGCACTGGTGGTAACCGATCAACGCTATAACCGAGCCAGCGGGCTAGCGGTAGTTTGTCCCTTGACGAGCCAGCGCAAACCATATCCCTTCGCGCTGCCCGTCAAAGTCGATAAGGTTGAAGGGGCTATCCTCGTCGACCAGCTCAAAAGCTTGGACTGGGCGGGCCGCCAGGCACAATTTCATTCCAAAGCCGAGGCAACGCTGCTGCCGAAAGTGCGGCAATACATCGCCGTGCTGCTTGGAATTCGCTGACGTAGAAGCGGCCCTGTCGTGGTGCCGCTACGGGTTATCAGCCTGCGCGACATCGCAGAGGGCGAAATCTGCGACCTAGATTTGGAAGACTACCACTAGGACAAAAGGAGTAAAACGCCATGCCTATGAAGAACCCGCCCCATCCCGGAGATTTCATTTGGACGGAGATGATCGAGCCCGCGCGCCTGTCGGTAACGGCGGCGGCGGCCGCGCTTCAGGTTTCCCGGCCCGCGCTGTCCAGCCTGCTTAACGGCAAGGCTGACCTTTCCCGGGATATGGCGCTCCGCATTGAGAAAGCCTTTGGAGTGAAGATGGACACGCTCCTGCGGATGCAAGCCTCCTACGACATCGCCCAAACCCGCAAACGTGAAAAGCAAATCCATGTGCGCCGGATTCGCCAGGTAGCCCCCGTTCACGCGTGAGGAATCACCACGCGCGGCGGTCGCATATCCGCGCGAGTGAGGGTATATGTTCGGCAGCTATATCGGCTTGGCGTCAAAACCGCTCAGCATGGCCGCTTCTTGCAGTTTCTGATCCGCCGTCAGAAACACCCGGCCTTGGGGGAAGTCTTCACACCAGGCTAGCGCCGCGGCCAACTGCAGCGCGTCGGCTGCTCGCAAATCATAACGATCCACAAGTTGCATTGCCTTTGCGCGCACTGCTTCCGACGGCTGAATGACAGACCAGGCGTCGGCAAGGGCGGTGGCGAGCTTACCGGCCTTGGCCCAGTCGCTGGAGTTGAGTTGCTTCATCCGAACGAGGCGCGCCAGGGCGCTTGCAATCTCCACGGGGGTCGTCCACCAGACAACTGCCTCACAGCTCTTGTACAGAGCAATCGCCCGCGGCGTGGTGCTCTGACGAACACACAGGGGAACCAATGCACTCGTGTCCCAAAAAGCCGAAGAGCGCTTTACCGTCCTTGCCGTTCTTCTCGCCATACTTGCTCCATCACGCCATCAGAAACGTCTCCCGGTGGTTCCGGCAATGAAACCGCCGAGGGCCGTCTCTTCAGCGGCGGCGTGAGAACGCCACAAGCGACCAGCCGCTGCTCTTGCTCGGGGTGGCCGTTCATAGGACAGGGAATGATCCGCGCCACAGGCTTGTTGCGGTCGCAAATCAGCACCTCTTCACCGTTCTTTACAAACTGGATGTGAGCACTGAGGTGCGCCTTCAAGTCGCTGATATTTACGGTACGCATACGCCCATTATAACCAATCTGACCATGTTAGTCATGTCCGTTTGTTGGCATCCAGTTGCTCAAACCGCGAGCTTCGGCTCTTCAGTCGAAACGTGGCGAGCACCCTTCCGGCGGGTGGGGACCTCGCAACAGCTTCTTGCGCCTAAGCTGCCGTCTTTCGCAGATTTCGCCCTCTGCGATGTCGATACGGAACGGTGACTGCTTCGCCTATGCCCTCGCCACGATCCCACTCTGAATTCAGTCTATCCTGACGTCCTCGTCCACGACGGCGTGATCGCCCTGCCGTGCCGGATCCAAGATGCGGATCAACGATCCCTTCTTTGATATTGACTAGTCATATGACTAGTCGTATCATTAGAATACTCGAACAAAGAGGTTTGGCATGGGTTCATGGCAAGTGCAAGATGCGAAGGCCCGGTTTAGCGAATTCTTGGATGCCACCATCAAGAAGGGACCCCAGGTCGTTACCCGCCGGGGAATTGAAACCGCTGTCCTCGTACCGATTGGGGAATGGAACCGTTTGCAAAAGGCTGCCCGTCTGAGTCTCAAAGACTTGTTGTTGGCTCCTGAAGCTCGCTTTGAAAATTTGATCCCGGAGCGCCACAAATTGCGGCGACGGACCGTACTGGAGATCAAATGAACAGGTACCTCTTAGATACCAATGTCGTGTCCGAACTGCGAAAGCCGCGTCCGCACGGGGGAGTCGTCGCTTGGCTCAACAATCAAGAAGAGGACCAATTGTTTCTGTCGGCCGTGACGATGGGCGAATTACAAGCAGGGATTGAACGGACTCGCCGCCAAGATCGATCGAAGGCGAGTAACATCGAGTCTTGGGCAGATCAGCTGGCAGCTTCGTTTCAGATACTGCCGATGGATACACCGTGCTTTCGGGAGTGGGGCCGGATCATGGAGCGAAAACCAGATAGATTGCTTGAAGACGCTATGATTGCTGCCACTGCACGCGTTCACCAATTGATTGTTGCCACGAGGAATGAAGCAGATTTCAGGCAGTTGGATGTCCGAATTCTCAACCCATTCAAGACAAGCTAGGTTCCTCCCAGAATCTCCGCTACGGGACGTTCGATCTCCGGTCCCTTCACAGCCGCAATCAAGTCTTGGTCGAGATTTCCCAGGCGACGCAGCTCGCTTTGAAGTGTTGACATGTGAATAACATGAAAGTATGCTTAAAGCATGTCTAAGATGATTCAGCTTCGTAATGTACCTGATGCCCTGCACCGCGGCCTGAAAGCTCGCGCTGCCATGGCAGGTATGTCGCTTTCCGACTATCTGTTAGCTGAGATCAAGGAAATCGCGGAGCGGCCAACGCTTGCGGAATTGCGCGAGCGGCTGCACAAACGTAAGCCGGTTTCAGCGCAGATCGATACCGCTCACCTGGTCCGAGAAGAACGCGAGGCACGATGATCGTCCTGGATGCGTCTGCCGCAGTTGACTGGCTTCTTCAGACATCTGCCGGGCAGAGCATCGAGAGGCGAATTTATTCGCGTAACGAAACGCTACACGCTCCTCACCTCCTAGATCTTGAGGTTACACAGGTACTGAGGCGTCTAGCACTGCAAGGGGTGATCTCTGCACATCGTGCTCACGAGGCGGTCCGTGATCTGCTGGATCTCCGGATTACTCGTTATCCTCATCTCGTGCTCCTGCCCCGCATTTGGCAACTCCGTCACAATTTTTCTGCCTATGATGCTGCCTACATCGTGCTTGCCGAGAAACTCGGAGCTGCGTTAGTTACAAGAGATGCTCGACTCGCTTCTGCTTCGGGCCATGCGGCACCCGTCGAGCTCATTTAATTCAAACGGACCGCCGTACGCACTCCTGCGTTACTCATAACATCGCCGTCGGCTCAGTGCGTTCCCGCCCCAAGCACCAGATCAAGACCCGCAGTTTCGGTGAACGCCCGGAAGTCTCGGTCTCGCGTAAGGAGAGGAATGCCTCGGTCGATACAGCTCTGAGCGATCAGCGCGTCGCCGAGGCGCGCCCTGCGGCTCCTTGCCAGTACCCTCGCCCGCAGCGCTCCTGCCCGTTGCCAATAGCCTGGTTCGATCGCAACCAGAGGCACTTCTGCGAGAGTTTCGGCAACGGCGGAGGGAAGCTTCGGGTCGCTTAAAAGCTCGGTGAGCACAACCGGTACCATTAGAACCTGCCGATCCTCCAGCGCCCCATCGAGCAGTTTTGCGTCCTCGCCGCCAGCGCCTTCTAGAAAAGCAACCCAAGTACTCGTATCGGCCGCGATCATCGGTCGGCCTTGAGCTCCGCCAACGTACGCGTGAATCGGACCTTGCCTCGGAGTTGGCGTAGGCGAGCGTAAGTCAGCGACGCGGCAACAAGCTGCAGCCCTGTACGGACCGTCTGGGTGATGCCGGTACCGCTGGCTTGCTGCGCCTTCTCGAGAAGCCCCGGCGGTACCTCAACCGTAATCTTGCGCACTGTCTCCACAACAATTATTGTACCATACTCAGGACCAGCATCGAATATGGTGCCGCGGCGCGATCCGCCGCCGTCCAAGGGATGTGTGTCGGAGGAGGGCTGGAGCTGGTGCTTGCATGCGATCTCATATGGACGGCGGCCCGGTTCGGACAGCTAGAGGCAACGATCGGCACCACGACGCTGCTGGGCGGCGTGCAACGCCTGGTCGAGCATGGCGCACGCAACTTTCGCGATAAGGTCGTCTTTCAGGGCGTTAAGCAATCGTGCGTACCATGCCCCGAGCGCATTTCCGATCAAGCGACCACCATCCGGAGTCGCCGCGTCCACTACGCGCTGATGAATGGCGAACCCTTGATACTTTTGGGGTAACCTAAAAGCTCTATGCTGCCTGAGGAAGCCAGGATAGCGGATCATCAGCGCCGCCGTTTTAACGAACTGGTGGATGTCTTTGATCGGCCACAGCCACTAGAAGTGATGGCACGCCTGCAGGAGATTGTTTCTTCAGCCGGGTTGCGCTCCGGCGAGGTCGTTCTGGATGTCGGAACAGGAGTCGGGGTCCTGATCCCCTTAATTCAGTCCTACCAACCGGCTGCAGTGTTGGCTTGCGACGTAGCCGAAAAGATGCTGCAGCGGGTTCAGGACAAATACCCAGCCGTTTGCACTTTCCATGCTGATATCGCGTCGCTGGACTTGGCCTCCACCAGCTTGGACGCCATCTTTATGAATGGTATGTACGGGAATATTGCAGATAAACCAGCCGCGTGCCGAAATGCGGCACGCATGCTTCGGTCAGGTGGGCGTCTTGTGGTCAGCCATCCCGAAGGGCGTGCCTTCATTGATCAGCTAAGAGCCACCAGCGATCTGTTTATTGAGCCATTCCCCACCAGAGAGGAGTTCGAGGCTCTCCTTGAGCCATTGGGGTTCGAAGTGACCACGTACAGAGATGAATCCAAGCTGTATCTGATGGTAGCCCGAAAGATCTGATGCTGGCGTGTGGGGGAACTGGCGCTCGCGGGCAAATATGGTATAACTGTTATACTCATGCGGTTTCACTTCGATGAGCGGAAGAGCGGGCGGTTAAGCGCGAATCCGAAAAGAGGCGTCGGGTTCGAAGAGGCGCAAGAAGTTTTCTCGCACCCGTACTACCTTGACCACCGCTCAGATTTACCCGAACAGTACCGGACGATCGGATGGGTGGGTGAGCAGCTGTACACGGTCTTTTCGAAGTGCGGGAGGACGAAGAAGGAGAGTACTACCACCTCGTAACTCTCTGGAAGGCCACCAAGCAGGAGCAGCAACTTTATGGAGAGCACTCGTCGACGTCGGAAACCAGTTTCGGCAGAGGCCATCGCCCGCCTTGCGGACGAAGGGAAGGATGTGTCACGGTTCTTCACCAATAAGGGGTGCATGATGGGTCCGATACAGAGGGTAAATGTTGACCTGGCGTCGGGCATGCTAGAAGAACTCGACAGGGCCGCCAAAGAGTTGAACATCAGCCGCCAGGCAGTGATCAAGACGCTGATACGCCAAGCGCTCGATCAGCAGTATCTGGCACGAGGGAGCCAGGCCTCTGCTAAGCGAAGGTAGAATCCTTGCGGCAGTTGGCCTTGCTTACAAAACTATCCGTGATTTCCAGCGCCGAGAGAATGAGCCTGGCTCGCGCAGATCAGTCCGGCCGTTCGATTCGGTCAGGACACTTCCCACGAAATGCTGCCTGTCCTCGTCATCATTTAGCCCGCGCTCAGACCACAAAGGCAATCCCGATGTTTGTGCACCCTGGGTGCACAAACTCGGGCCTGCGAGGCCCCGTGGGGGACCTCCCGAAACCGTTTGTGTACCAGAGAGTCCCATTGGCCCTGTCCACCTGTTCGCGATTGCACGGGCTTTGCCATCACCAACCATGTTCGCTTTTGTTCGCTTAGTGTCAAGGCATTCTTTTCCGTGTCCGCGGCATCGTCCACTTTGGATTGGAAACTCCGATCCTGGCGTGACTACCCTCGGACTGTTTTTCTCGGTCTTCCTCCCAGCCTGCCGTTGGCTCTGGAAGCGGCTCTCTTGGCCTTGCTCCTCGACTGGCCGCCAAATTGACCGAGTCTCGCTGCCATCCACTGCTTGGACCCGAAGAAGCCTTCCAAAAGGCCCGGAAGGTAGAGATCCGCATCCAACTTTGGAAAATGAATTCCGAAGCGTGATGGTGTGATCTCGATTTCGTCGAGCTGCGATGGTCGAGCACTTTCGAGTCCTTGTACGTCGCGGGGCGAGAAACTCACAATCAACTTTGAGCTGAGATGAATTACGATATGCCCACTTTTGCGGTCGTAATGAACCGAGAGAGCCTTGGGAATAGAAGTTCCCAGCTCTTTAGCACGCTGATTCGCGAGCTCGAAATTGTCATGCAGTACCATGAATGTTCTCCCATGCGCGGCACAGCTCCCCCAGATGAGCCGTCAGGACGGCTTCGATAGGCCTGATTTCTCGCCGCGAAAATCCGTAGTTTTCCCGGAGCTCTGCCGGCCCTGCCGGACAGTTGAGATTGAACACCGCTTCACAGCCCCCTCCGATGACGTGAACATGAGCCGGTCGGTGATCATTCGGATAAACTGCCACCCGGAGACCATCGAATCTGAGGACGGTCAGCATCGCCTATATTGTATCGCATATCCTAAGCGATTAGGTTAATTCTTCTCTTTGGTTGTACCGATCCAACTTGATTGCTCGGGCTTTGCCATCACAGACTAGTTTCGCCTTTTGGCTAGTGTCTCCGTTCTCACTGGTTCGCCAGCGGAGCCGTTATTGAAAACGTGGCACTTAGTGGCTTTGTTTGGCAGAAATGATATCTTGCCCCCCTTTCTGGCCGACGCTAACGAATCCCTGCGCTCTTTTGACAACTTGACTCTTGTTGGCGGCAGAACTGCCGGATCGGCCGATATCAATCGGGATGACCGGGACTCGATCGGTTTTTCCCGCGGAAGCATGCGGGCCTTCCCCAGGCGCAGGCTTGGCGCTCGCGGCTGCGTTCTGGTTGAGATTTTGGCGGTAGGCTTCTATCAGTGCACTGCGGTTGATGTCCGCGACGTGTATGGGAGTCCAATCGTCTTCTCTCTTCATACCGCAGGTCAAACACCACAGCTCGAGGGCGTAGCCGAGAAGGCCTGTGACCTTCGAGAACTCGCGGAAGTAGGTGTTGAACCGACGTCGGTTGGCAGGGCAGGTAGCGGATAAATTCGGCAGAAAAGGATGGCCGGCGAAAGCCTCGTCGAGTTTCTCTTGCAATCGCAGGATTCGGCCAAAAAGCTGAGCGATCGCAAGACGCGCAGCTTGTAAACCGTCGAGGCCCACCACTTTGTTCTCGACCGCTTGGCGCAAGGGCTGATCGGCGGGATCGTCGAGCCTTGGGGCGCGATCTACTTGGTCGCAGCCGACGGGTGCTTCCGACCGCGCTTCTCGTGCCTTGCGTTTGTTCGAACCGGACCGCGATGACGGATTGCGCATAGTACACCTCCTTTCTATTCCCGTCGCCTCTGCTGCTGGATCTCGCGGAGAGTCTTAAGGGCGCGGTATAGGTCCCGTTTCAGCGCCGCCTCGTATCGCAGGATGGAATCCAGCGACGTGTGGAGCTTTGCCTCGATCTGTACCTGACCACTTTTACCCATCTTGTCCAAGCCCGTCCTTGGCTCGTCCTGCTCGAAATTTCTAGTGCCGGTTCGAACGATCAGCTCCTGGCAATCCCATCCAAGCTGAGCGGCAGAATCGGCACCGCCTGCAGTCGTAAACAAAGGGAGTTGCTCTTCGTCGTAGTTCTCGGCCACAGCCCGCAGAATCGCTTTCGCGGCGTTGCGCCGATTCGTTATTTCCTGCGATTTCCAAACGTTGAGCCCCAGCAACATCCACTGGCAGTTGGCGATTTCTTCGACCAGCATCCATTCTGTGGGTCCATCGGGCTCATAATATTTCTCGTGCTGCTCCAGCAGTTCGGTGTACTCCTTCTCTTGGTCCTGGTTCTCGAAGAACAGCTGGCGGGCGCGAAAACCATGCGTCACCGCGTTATTTTTCACGTTCGCGCAGTCCCCCGGCCCGGTAGACTTTTGCGAGTTCGCGCGATTTGCGCTGATAACTTTTTCAGATATCGTCTTGTTGATTTTCATTACAGTCTCCTTCCTGCACGCCAAAGCCCTGTGGCGGTGCACGGCTTCGGACGCGCGGCACGATTGGCCCGGTTCCGTGGGCGGAAATTCTCCGACTACGGCACACGCGACGGCCCTTACGCTGCGGCAAAAACAGCCCGCCCAACGTTCACGCCCTTTTCAGAACTGACCCACGTTGAAGACAAGAATGAGGGAACCACGTTGGAGACAAAAATCAGGGAACCACGTTGGAGACAAAAATCAGGGAACCACGTTGGAAACAAAAATCAGGGAACCACGTTGGAGACAATCCAGCAGGATGCTACTGGTACAGATCCTATCATGAAAAATGGGAGATCGCTCAACTTTTTTTACCGAGCCAGCGTCGGCGCTCATCGGCTCGTGTCGCGGCGGCCCATGCCCCCGTCCGTGAGGCCTCTGAGCCTCACTGAGCGCCTATTTTATAGAAAATAACTTTCCCGGCGGGATCCAGTTGCTGCAGCAAGTCAAAGTCGCGAACGTTGCGAGACAATACCGCACATCCGTATTTTCGAGCGGTAGCGAATAGCAGCGCGTCGTTCAAAACCCGGCGCCGCTGCTCTGTTCCGTACCCCTGGGTCCGGGCCAGCGTGCCGGACAACACTCCGGCTTCCCGCCAGATCCCGGGATCGGGTGTGATCGTCCGGTGACTGGGCCGCCGGTCGATAACCGCAGCAACTTGCTTGATGATCTCGGGCGTTTGGGGGTGAGCGGGGTCGAGCAGGCCGCAGGTTGCCGCCAGTTCGGCTTCCGTGACTGGGGAATGCCATGCCTCGCTCGCCCGCAGCATCGCTTCACCCTGTTGCGGAAAACGGCCTTGAAGAATATCAATGTAGACCGTTGTATCGTAGAGCAGCTTGGCGGGTCGATGGCTGGTCGTTGCAATGAACTCAAGCTCCGATTCGGCCCGCGGTCTGAGCTGCTCTCGATGCTTGTCGGGTTTGAGCCGCCTGAGAGTATTTTGAAATTCAGAACTCAAGCTCCGCCTCGCTACCAACCGCGCCGCGCCGGGAAAGGAGCCAGTCCGCGTAGTCGTCGGCAACCGCAATGTTGGCCAGCGCCACCTCGATCAGGTCCGTGTCAGAATCAATGCCGGTGCGTTTCTTTGCCCTGGTCACGAGGGCTTCCGGCATTCTTCCCCGGACCACCTGGGTGCGCTCGCCGCGCAGTAGTCCTTCCTTCTCGGCAATGACCATCACGTCGCGCAACTTGCTAGAGCGCATGGGACTCCCGTCCCCGCCGCCTGCATGTTTCCTTTGTGAGGAACTGGATGGGGCACCACGCTTCACAACGTACCTCCTCGGACACAGCTTAATCGCCATATCCTTGTAGCACAAACGTAACGCTATTGTAGCACACAACTAAGCGTACTCGCTCGATTGCCGCAGGCGGAGGAAAGGCTATTTTTTACCGTTTTCCATGTTGTTCTTCCTCCTCGCCGAGGTAATGAGCCCCGACCCACATATTAACGATGCAAACGATTGATAACTCGGAAATGTCAAGATAGGTCTACTGCCGAGCCTGTGGGGGAAACAACGGTTCAGAATAACTGGAGTGCCCGTCATGTAGGATGGACGTGTTACTCATAAATATTGTCCCTATCGACCCAATTACACAGTACTTTTTAACCAACACGTCTCGGCTCAAAATGTGCAAACAGATGCAGAATATAGCGCTCAGTACGTTCCTCCACTCAAATCGTAACACCGACGATGAGAGTCGCATTGGTTTGTGAGCGATAGATATTAGTGAACGGCCAGCCGAGACTGCTGCGGGTGGTTTCCGAAGGATCGCCAACAGGCCGTAGGTTACCTCGATTTGGGGACCATCCATCCCCAAGGCAGCGCAACATCGTCGGCACTTAGCGGACGTGCTTTGCCGCCGTGCAACACCACCCCCCGGACGAGTGATGCTTTGCGTTTCAAAGCATCTCGGAATGCGCGAATCCCAATCACGTCACTCGTGGTCACCTGACTCCCCGCCTTAATTTCCAACGCTATGAACTTACCGGCTTCTTCCAAAACGAAATCCACTTCGTGCCCCGCACGATCGCGCCAAAAATGCAGCTTGCGCCGTTGTGAATCGAGGGCACGCCACGTGTCCAGAGTCTGAAACAGGGTTTGCTCCAACCAAAAGCCCGCATCCAAGCGTGGCGTGGCGTCGGCAGACGACTTGATCCCGGCAAGCCAGGCGGCAAGACCACAATCTGTCCAGAGCAACTTCGGGGCCTTGACGAATGCGGCCGAGGGATTGGTCGCCACCGGGCGGACGCGTGTAACCAGACAGCCGGTTTCCAACAGGTTCAAATACCGGTGCGCCGTCGGGTGACTGAGCGCCGCATCGCGGGCCAAGTCGGCTTGGTTGAGCAGCTTGCCGGTCCGTTGCGCGGCCAGCATCATCATGCGCTGAAAATCAGGCAGGCTGGAGACGGCGCTTAACTGCCGCAAATCACGCTCCAGATAGGTTTGTACATAAGCCGCGAACCACAGGCCGCGATCCGTTTCGGAATCAATCTGTAGTGCGGGCGGGAATCCTCCGCGCAGCAGCCACGTCGGCCAGTCACCCGGCTCATCCGGCCATTCGCGCCAGTCAAAATCCGGGACGAACAAACGTTCCAGCGGCAGCAATCCATCCTTACGTTCCTGCCACTCCGTGGGACAGAACGGCCGAAGCTCCAAATAGATCGCGCGGCCCGCTAATGTGTCCGCCACGTGTTTCATCAGCAGGAGGTTGGCAGACCCGGTCAGAATGAAGTCGCCTGCCCGGCGGTGTGCGTCCGTTGCACGTTTGACCGCTAGCAAGATCTGTGGCGCTCGTTGAACCTCATCCAAGATGACTGGGCGCGTAGCGAGCAGCGAGTCGGGATTGCGCTCGGCTTGATCGAGCACACCGACATCATCGAGAGTGAAATACGCCCGCGCTGGCTCAATCGCCTGCGTTAGTGTGGTCTTGCCGGTCTGTCGTGCACCCGTGAGTACGGTGACGGGCAAGACCCGGAGAGCCGTTTGGAGATTGCGTCGAAACCAGCGCGGCTTGATTCTTTCCATATTGTGAAATAAATCATTTCACGCCATGAAATGCAATAGGAAACTTCCGGATTCTGGGGCCCCCGCAACTTCGGGACCTTCCCCCAACATGACCGAGATCTGAGAAAGATCCGGAACACGTCCGTGGGCTAAGCTCTTACCAGCGCTGAGTTCAGGACGCGCCGTTGTTACTCGGTTCTGTGTCCCCTGGGTCCGGGTCAGCGTTCCGGACAGCACCCCGGCTTCCCGCCAGATCTCACGATTCGGGCGCACGACGCTAGCACGATCGCGGTACGGGGTGCCGCAGCGCTGCCCCATTCCGCGTCCGCGATGGCCTCGCTGTCAGCCGGGTTCACACGCAGGACCGGTCGTGCGGGCAAGGCAGAGTCTTCAACCAGCTGACCGCGGCGATGAGAGCGCAGTCCATCTGACTTTTTGCAATCGACTTTGTGCAGCTAGGTTGCACAATCTAAGTGCTGCCGGTCCTCGTTGCCCCGTCCACAGCGCTCAGGCCACAAAGCAATCCCATGTTGTTTGTGCATCCATGCTGCACAAATTCGGGCCTGCGACGCACCGAGACACTTCCCCGAAAGGGTTCGCCTGCCCTAGGGCTCCACGGGTCCTGTCACGAACTTGCGATTGCTCGGGCTTTGCCATCCCGCTATATTCGCTTTTTGTTCGCTAAATGTCAAGCTCCTTTTTTATCTTTTATCACGGTTCGGATTACGTTTGCGGCCGACTTTCGCGGGTCGCCTGGCAGACCGCGCCGGGCTTTAAAGATCCCCCGCGCGAGTCGGAGACAACGTATCTAAAGTAGATAAAAATAGATTGCGCGAACTGGACTTGCATATTCATTTATCCTGACTGAGCCCGCCGCCAACTGAGGCCTGCATCAACAAGCCGGAAAGGCGTCTATATCGAGACTTGTTGCACGCTCACAGTGTTCGTGAGCAGCGGGAAAGCGCCCATTACCAAATAGCCCGCCGCGTCTGCGATGTGATCGAGTCCCGATCGCTTGTCCGGAATCTTGGTCCCTTCTTTTCGTGTTAGACCGTCCAGGGCTTTGATTAAATGCGTACACTTCGGTGAAATCAGGAGCCTGCGCCTTCCGTCCGCGTTGCACAGCCTGGCGTTAACAGTGTTGAGGCGGTCGATCAACGGATAAGAACCTGTACGATAGACAGGCCAGCCGGCTTGCTCGATGATCACGAAATCCGTCTGTCCTACCTTCGCACTCGTCTTCCTTGCGTTACCGCTGGGGTCGGGGTGCACAACTCCGTGGCGCCCCTTATATCTTCGATTAATTTCCTCCATCATCTCCTGTGTGTTGGAGTTCCTGAGCACAATTTCGTCAATGATCTGACATTGATCTCCGGCCCGCTGGGCAATCACCGCCGTCATCGGATCGCAATTAAAATCCATACCGATCAGAAGGTCCGCGTTCGGCAAAGGCGGCAAGTTGGTGACGTTAAGCTCCCGGTCAAAGGCGTGGTAGACCCGGTTTTGCAGCGTCTGAAAGGACGCTGCAAATTCTTGCGCGTATCTCTTCGGATCCATCTCCGCCCGCAACGATGCGAGTTCATCTGGCGGGACATAGCCACCTTCATCGGTGCGAAACTGAAATGGGGCCCAATTCTCCAGTGACCTGGCTGCCATATATAGGTCGTAGAAGTGGTCATACGACCGCGGAGTGCCAATGAAGAGTGCGCGGCCCTTCCGGTCGGCGAGCATCGGCCGAATGACGCTCGGCCAGATGTCAGAATCCATGTCGGCGAACTCGTCGAGGACGACAAAATCCAGCCCCACGCCGCGCAGGGAGTCGGGATTGGCGGCGCCATGCAATTGGATCATGGATCCGTTCACCAGCTCGATGGATAGCTCCATCTGACTGGTGCACCGTCGAGCGGCCCCTGGGATCATCTGTTGCAGTAACGCCCACGCTATTCTCTTCGCCTGCCGGCAATTCGGGGCGACATAGTACAATGTGCGATTGTCGCCGCTGAATGCGTTCACAATTAACCAGCACAACGCCAACATGGTTTTTCCCCAGCGGCGCCCGGCCACTACGACGATGAAACGCTTGAGACATCTAAAGACCTCAGCTTGGCGTCGCCTAAGCGTCAGGTTTATGTTGATCTCGTACATCGGTCGACTCACCGGAAGTGTCCAAATTTTCGTTTATATTAATTACCGGTCCTTCGGAGTTTGAAGCATCAACCGGCTTCCGCTTCGGATAGATGTATGCCGCAACTTCGGCATGACATCGAAAGGCGATCTCAACGGGGGTCTTATCCTTCATCGCTAATTTTGCGAGCTCGATTAGGGGGTCGTAGCCGATGGCGTCAATTTTTTCTTTGAGCTGAAGCGTCGCTCGATTTGGGGTGCCTTTTGTTCGACCGCCGGTCTTAGGCAAGCCAAGGGGTCTGCCGTTCATGGTCGATTTCCCCCTTTTTCGCACTTAGCGGCGAGAATCTTTGCGCGAACGTAGGGGCGCGACGGCTCGCAGACCGGTGAGGATTTTCTAGACTTTATGCGGGCGGGGTGTTTTTGAGGTGCAAGGAACGGTATGCTAAGCATCAGGTCCTCCGATCAGCACTGTGTGTGCAGATCGCGGCCTTCAGCTCGAACATCCCGTCGGAACGAAAGGGTTATAGTGTGGTGCCAGCTTCCCGCTGGGGTGGACGTTGAGGGTGTTGCAGAACCTTACCGAAACATCCCGTCCCGAAAAGGTCCATAGAAGCCTCCTGCCTCCGACACGAACGTTACCATGAGGTCCTTTGCGGATGCAAGATGACGCGGATGAGAATCAGATGGAACTCGTTACCACCTAGGTACCCACCTGGCGCCATTCTAGGTGCTTTGAGACCGCTCGCCGGACTATTCGGCCGGTTTATTCCTAGCCCATCTTGCTTGTGCAGCTTTTCGAGCTATCTGCCTCTGCTGCTCACGAGTCAGCTTGCGCTTTCGCGCGTTACCACCGAGCTTATTGACCTAATGTATAGTGATAGTATACACTATACAGGATGATCAAGAGCTTCCGACATAAGGGTGTCGAGCAGTTCTTCGAAACAGGGTCGAAGGCGAAAATTCAGCCGAAGCACGCGGATAAATTAAAACTGCAACTTGCTGCGCTGGACAACGCCAAATCCGAGAAGGACATGAACGCACCCAGCTGGAGGCTGCATCCCTTGCACGGCGATCTGGAAGACCATTGGTCGGTGGATGTCAGCGGCAACTGGCGGTTGACGTTTACATTTGAAGGTGAAGATGCCGTGTTAGTGGACTATCAGGACTACCACTGAGAGGTTTTTATGCGCATGCACAATCCACCACATCCGGGAAGAGTTTTACGAGAGTATCTGGGGACGGTGTCGGTTACAGACGCCGCCGAGCACCTTGGGGTGACTCGGGTTGCCCTATCGCGCATCTTGAATGGGAACGCGGGAATTTCGGCTGCCATGGCGCTGAAGCTGTCCGATGCCCTTGGCACCAGCCCTGAACTATGGATCGGCATGCAGACCCAATATGATCTGTGGCGAGCATCACAACGCCGCCATAAGAGGGTGACGCTATTGTTCGTAGGAGCAGGGCACCGACGCCTTGGCAAACCGATTCCAAAGTCGGGTGGAACGAAGCGTGCCCGTGCGGCCCAGGGAAGTACAAGAAATGCTCCGGTGGCGCGACCATAAACTGACTCGTACTACCTGGATTCTTTGAATGGAAGCCACGACGACGATCCCAACCGCATTGTGCAATCCTCAGACGGTGAACAATCTACTTTTTGCTCGGCCATGGAAAATACATAGTCGAACGGCATCCTACTGCGCTTTGGCTCCGGGCAAATCAGATTTGGCTGCTTCGAGATCCTGCCGTCGGCGATCGTGCCGTCGGCCAGTGGAGGTGGCGCAGTGGCGAGACTATGTCACACCTGCTTTTTCCTCCCGGATGATCACACGTCCGCCGACAGCGCTCGCAGGAAGTATTTCCATTCCCTCATAGAATGCGCGCTTGGTCTTACGCTGAGCTCATGGGATTCCATTCGCCATCTTTTAACCGGCTTTGCGGATTCGAAAGTGCTTGCAGGCTTCGGGATAGGCCGTCATAGAGGTCGCTAGACAGTCCAGTTCTGGATCTTCAGCCCACGCACCCGCCGAAATTCGCTTTCATTGTTGGTAACCAGTGTCAGCCCCGCAGCCACGGCATGCGCAGCGATCCAGAGATCGTTGTTTCCGATCATCTCGCCTCTCGCTTCCAGCTCCGCCCGAATCGATCCGTACGCTTCGGCCGCTGATTCCGGCAAGGAGAGCGCGGGCAGCCAATGCACAAGCTCACGCAGCCGCTCCAGCGCCGCCACCCGTTGTTCGCTCTTGGCTGCGCCATAGAGCAACTCGCCGTAGGTAATGACCGAAAGCGCGGCTTCCCCCGGACGGAGCTTGCGGAATCTGCGCAAGACTTCCTCCGGCCGCTTTTGCCGGATGTAAATACAGATGTTCGTGTCCAGCAGGTAGCGAGGTTCCATCACAGTTTCTTTCGTTTCTGCGGTTGATCCTTCTCGCGCCCAACCACGACAAGATCATCCGGCAAACCAGCCAGCAGATCGAAGGCTCGCGCCATGGTGCCGTCCTTTTCCCGCAGGACGATCTCATCTCCTCGCCGAAAGATCTCCACCTCCTCGCTCTTCAGTCGAAACTGCTTCGGCAGCCGGACCGCCTGACTGTTTCCGGAACGAAAAACCCGCGCAGTACTCATGCACCAACCTCCAACAATGTATATACAACAAGTATACACGCAGTTCTTCGTGCAGCAGCATTTCACCGACTTGGATTCGGTTGGTCGTCACTGTGCAACGCGGTCGCTGTGCAACCCGGTTGCACAAACTTGGGGGCTCGGTGCCCTGTTCCACTCAACACCAATGCCGACGACAACGTCCGCATGGGTGCCGTCTTCGGGAGCACTTGCGGTTGCTCCGCGAGTTCGCCGCTTCGGGGCTCAACTTTGAGAATCGCCCGAGGCGTCATGCCCTGCCGCACGTAGAGGGGAACGAGAGGGCGCTGAGCTGCGGCTTGCGGTCTGCGTCCATGGCAGAAGGCGACGCGAGTCGGCTGCGCCGCTAACACCGAATAGAAAGCGAAGGAGGCCATCGAAAGCGTGGGTCAACCTTCGCTACGGCGGCCGCCCTTTGCGGGCATGGCGACGCCTTTTCGCCCCTCAAGCTCGAGGCATCGTTCTAGCAGCAATTCAACCTGCTTACTCAGAGACCGGCGCTCATGTTTCGCCATCTCCGCCAATCGTGACTTGAGACTTGCCGGCACCCGAACTAACAGGGCGACTCTGGGTTCCGTCATGGCTACAAGCAAAAATAGCAGGATTCAACAATTTTCGATATGCAACGTCTTGATACTTTCTGATACACTATGTTTCAGGAGAATGATGATGGCAACGCTTAGCACTGGTGACCGAAGACTTTTACGGCAGAATCTTGGTGACGCGAAGAGACAATATCCAGACCTTCCAAAACAACAACTCTCAGTTCTGCGCGATCTCACAGCCACGCTCCATTTGTCGATATTCCGGGGTGAACTCCTGTACTTCAGCGGAAAGTGGTACGTGAGTCACAGTGGTCTGCTACGAATAGCGCATCGAAGGCGGTAGGTTGGGATAGATACCGAGATCGAACAACACACAACGGAAGCTTCAGTGGGTCGCTGGGTTTTCAGAGCCACGGTTCACAAATCCAAATCGACGAGCTTCGTCGGATACGGCGACGCCGATCCCTCCAACGTTTCCTCTCTCGTCCGCGGTGCCGAGATGCGGGTGGCCGAGACCCGCGCTGTCAACCGCGCTCTCCGTAAGGCCTACGGGATCGGCATCTGCTCGGTGGAGGAGATTGGAACGAACCCGAATCCGGTTGAAAAGCTTCCTCCACAAAACGCGAATGGAAACGGGAACTACGGCGGGCCCAAGGTCCGTGACCGTCTGTGCCAAATCATCCGCCAACACAAGCTCGACCCCGAACTGGTAAAGGCCTACGCCGTCGACTTCTGCGGTACGAAAACTCTCCGGGAGGCCAGCAGGGAACAGGTCGAGAACTTCGTCCAGCAACTGGCCGACTGGGCCGAGAAGGACCGCAATGCGCTGCTCTGCCAGCTCAACAGTTATCTCGGCGGGAAGGAAGGTGCGGCGTGAGGCGCTATTTCGAGTCGCTCCGCCCGGCAGATGTGTCGGCGCTGCACTCGGTTCCGGACGGTCTTTTCTTGGTTCGGGTGGACCGGGCGCAATATCGCTGGCACAAGCAGAAGCCTTATTACGAGATCGGCTTCGCTGTCCTGAAGCCCAGGCATCTGACCGGATGTTTGATGACCGGCCGCCTGTACTGTACGCCTAGGGCGATGTGGAAGCTGAGTTGGTTTGTGCGTGATTTCGGCTATGACCCCGAGCTGCTCGCCAACAATGAGATCGATGATAAGGCTCTGGTCGACTTGTGGGGTGTGGTAAAGGTCAGCGAATTCACGATGCACGGCATCTCTGTCCTAAACTTCGACGGCTTCGCGCCGGCTACCCGTTGGGAGGAACTCTCGATGTTTGCTGGCATGGATCATCGTGGGTCCGGTGTGTCCTCATGACCTACACGCGCACTCGGATTATCCAGAAGGAAGGTGCCGCATGAAACGCCAGATCGCTGGTTTGCACGCCGCCGATCGCTGCGCGGCCGACCAAATCCCCGATGGAGTCTTTCTCGTTCGGGTGCAACGAGTCCATTTTCGCCGACAAGCGCAAAAACCCTACTACACGCTCAGCCTGGCCATCCTTGAGCCCAGCCGTTTTGCGGGCCATGTCATTTCCAGCCGCCTCTATTGCACCCCCAAAGCCTTGTGGAAGTTGAACTGGTTCCTGCGCGATTTCGGCTACGACACCGAAATGCTCGGACAGGATGAGGTGGATGAAACTCAGCTCGTGGGTCTGAAGGGCGTGGTCAAGATCAGCCACATCTTTTTCAACGGCGCTTCCCTGCTCCGACTCGACGGCTTTGCATCCGCCGGTCGCTGGGAAGAACTCTCACCGGCAAATCTGGACAACCCACAGGTGGCCTGAATGACCTACAGCTACACTCAGATCAGCCAATACCTCACCTGCCCGCGACGCTATCGGCACCGCTACCTCGATGGCTGGAAGGAGAAGGACACCCGTGCGGCAATGCTCTTCGGCCGTGCCTTCGAACAAGCCCTCGGCGCCTATTTCCGCCGCGAAGATCCCGGTGCAGTGCTGTTTGCCGAATGGTCTGCCTGCCAAAGCCAAGATCTGCATTACTCCCACCGAGACTCGTGGGATCGCATGCTGCGGCAGGGAATCATGTTGTTGACGCGTTTCTGCCAGGACGACCGTGTCCGGGTTCGCGAGCCTCGACGTAATCTGCAGATCAAGTTCGCGCGGGCGGTTGGAGAGAAGAACGACTTTGTTGCCTACATCGACGCGATCGGCAGCCTCGACCGAAAGCGCTGCCTGCTCGAGTGGAAGACCAGTTCGAGCCGATATCCAGAAGAGCCGGAAGGTTTATTAGCGCTGGACCCGCAGCTGGTTTGCTATTCGTGGATTACTGGCATTTCCGAAGTTGCTCAAGTGGTCTTCGTGCGCAAACGGTTGGTCGAGGTTCAGTACCTGCGCACCACCATTACCGAGGAGCAGCGTCAGGAATTCGGCCGCTTAGTGAAGGATACGATCCGAAGAATTGAGTCCGCGCAGTTCCTGCCGCACAGCGGCATCCGCTTCCCCCAGAATCCGTGCAGCACCTGTCCCTATGTTGGGCTTTGTCTTGGAAAGCAGGAAATGACTGACGCCCGCTTGGTGCGGCGTCCAGGAGCAGAGACCCTTGGTTGGCTTGACGAGCTTAATTACTGAGAATCCGCCCATGCCCCCGAGACTCAATCGCCGTCGGGCACTTTTCGTGCTGGCCAAGATCGACGAGATTCTGGCTTGGGAACAACGGAGAGAGACGGAGCGAGACACAAAATTTGTGGAACTCGGTCGGTATCTTTGCGAGGTGCGGGCGGGACAGTACTGGCGGCTGGAGAACCTGAAGTCTTTCGAGGCATTCCTGGGAACACGGTTCCCGCAATCTCGGCGGAAGGCGTACTACTTAATGTCCATTCATGAGAACCTGCCACCACAGGCGAGGAAGGAACTAAAGAAGGTGGGCTGGGCCAAGGGAATAGAGTTGGCCAAGTTGGCGCGCCGGGATCGGCAGCACTTCGATTGTGCAACCTGGTTGCACAAAGCTCGTGAATTGTCGAAAGAGGATTTTCAGCAGGCGGTCGAGAGAGAACTCACTGGGAAATTAACAGAGCCGTGGGAAATTGTCTACTTCAAACTGTATGAGAGCCAGATCCCAGTCATTGAGCGGTCGATCGAGACGGCAGCGCTGATGCTGGGAAGCGATCGCTCCCGCGGGTACTGTTTGGAAATGATCTGTGCGGACTTCCTGGCGGGGGCCAACCTGGACCACGGAGATCCGGAGATGCTGCTGTTCTCGATGACAAGGTTCTTCAAGTTTCTGACCGAAGAGCAGCAGCAGGCATTTCTGGGAGACCTCAGCGAAAAGGCATCATGAGACCGACACGTCCCGACCCTCCCGGCTTGCGACTGGATTCGGTGTCGTACGAGAGGCTGCGGCAGCAGGTTCTGGGTCGCGATTCATGGAGGTGTCAGTCGTGTGGCACCATGTCGAACCTAGAGGTCCATCACAAACAGTTTCGTAGCCACTCTGGCAATGATTCCGAAGAGAACTTGATCACGCTTTGCTCCACGTGCCATGCATCCGTTCACGGCAGACGGGATAACTCGTTCACGGCCGCTACGCGTACTGACGTGCCCGCAGTGAAGTGTGACGAAGGTGCTCAGATTCGGTAGGATGGGAAGCCTCATGGATCTCTTTATCATCGCGGGACCGAATGGCGTGGGCAAGACCACGTTCGCACGGGAGTTTCTGCCCAACTACGCAGATTGTAAGAATTTCGTTAATGCCGACTTGATTGCGCAGGGGATGGCCCCATTTTCTCCTGAGACTGCCGCATTCCGTGCGGGGAGGGTGATGCTTAGCGAAATCCAGTCGTTTGCCAAGCGGCGTTTGCCCTTTGCCTTCGAAACAACGCTTTCGGGCCGAAGCTATATGGGTTTGCTTCGACGACTGAAGGCTCAAGGGTATGAAGTGCACCTTTTCTTTCTGTGGGTCGAGAGCGTGGATCTTGCATTGTCGAGGGTTCGAGAACGAGTCGCGCGAGGCGGGCACGATGTGCCAGAACCGGTAGTCCGTCGGCGCTTCGATCGGTCCATTCGAAACTTTCTGCTTTACTATCGCCGGCTCGCGGACTTCTGGACATTATTTGACAACTCAGGCGCAACCCCTAGGGTGGTTGCGTTTGAGAAGAACAAAGAGGTTCGTATACTAGATAAAAGCCTGTATAGCGCACTGGTTAAGCGCTACGGTCACCTATGAGCAAGCCTTCAAAACAGGTATTGCGGTTACCCCTCGAGAAGCGCGCGGAAATCGCGTTCAAAGCAGCCGTGGCGAAAGCGATTGACGAACACGCCCGTCTAGGATTGCCGATCTACATCGGGCGCAATGGCAAGGTGGTGGAGTTGTCCACCAACGAAGTGCGCGATCTTTCAAGATCGACTCCGGGCAAGTAGAAACACCTCCTCATCAGGGACGGGCAAACTTCCTGGACTTGATGGAAATGCTGCCCGACGCAGTCCCGCAAATGTGTAGATCTCGGTTGAACACACTCTTCGCCCTTTTTCAGGTACAAGCGGAGAATAACTTCGGTATCGGATCGAGTGGTAAACCGGTGCCTTGGGAAGGCGGCGCGAAAATCTGGCACTTTCGCAACATATCCGAGCTTGACTTCCAACCCCTGGAGGAACCTGGGCAGGGAACTGCGCGAGGGACGCATCCGGAAACGTAAGGAGGACGGATACTATCTTCAAATGACTCCGAAGAAGAAAGCCCGTCAAGAGGCATTTGTGTCTTGGCTCCTGGGACATAGATGATTCCGCTTTCGTTCTTGAAACCTGGGCGGTAATACTGCTGGATGGCGCGCAAAATGGGCAGAGCAAAGTGACCTTCGGGAAAAACTTCCTTGTAACCGGGGCGGATATACTGCTGGATGGCGCGCAAAATGCGCTCAAAGTGACTGTCGGAACGAACGGAACGAACGCTAAGGTTCTGCTCAACACTGTCGTCCAGCTGAATCGCTCCATACTCCCGATTCCGCAAGTGATCCACGATCACGTTGGCGTCTAGCCGACCCAGATATATGAATCTCGTGGCGTTGAAGGGATCGTACAGGTAGGGCTTCCCGGCGTAATAGCAGAGCAGAAGGCTCTCGCACAGTGCTGGTCCTGGCTGCTGCCGTAAATATGCAACCCCCGCCGCGAAATGTTGCTCACCGTCGCGGCTCCGTTGCAGATCCCCATCGGTCCGCCACTTGCCGGAGATGACCATGGGGACCGCCAGCCAAAGGAAAAAGATGGCGCAGACGACATTCGGCGACACGACTCTGAGCCTGCCAGAGGCAGCCTGGAGAACTCTGCCCCAAAAAACACCGATCAGCAAGGCGATCGCCAGTATAGAACCGAACATTGAGTTGATCGCGACGCCGCTTCCACCGCTGAAAAATGCATTTACTGTCAGCGCATAGAAGAGCAGAAGGGTCAGCACTCGTTGCGAGGGGTTCTTCCAGCAGTAACGGGCCATCCACAAAGCCGCTACTGTGAACGGCAGAATTGGTCGAAGCACCCGGTACACATGGACGATGGCCCAGAACGCAGAGTAGCTGCGCGGGGCCAGTAGACAGGAAACATAGGCTGCCCCGTCGATCTGGCTTGTCAGAACGACTGATATCGCAGCCATCAGCGTGCCACCAAGTGCAAAGCGCACGGCCCTGCGGGGTGAGTTGAACAGCAGATCCGACAGCACCGCCAGAGGGAACTCGATCAGACTGTGTTTGATGTTACCGCCCAGCACGAACAGTAGGGCGGTCAGCTCCAGGGCCCAGCCCCTCCGGTCACCCTGCAGATAGACATACATGCCCGCTAGAAAGAAAGCCTGGGCCAGCATTTGCGGATCGTCCATGCCCACATAGCCGTCGGCGATGGCGCAGAACATCGCCACAAGGAACATTCCAGAAAGCCATGCGGCGAGCTCCGAGCGCGTCGTATGCCATACGATCAGCCCCGCCAATACGCCGTTCAGGCAAAGACAGGCCAGAGACAGAATCCGCGCCGTAAACAGGTAATCTGAGGTGAATCTTCCAAGCGCCGCGACAAGATGAAACGAGAGCGCCGGATAGTTGACGGTCGTCCAACCATAGGCCGAGGGATAAAGCGGCTGATGTTCCGCTACTTTCTGAGCGTTATAGACGTTCCAGCCTTCGTTGTAGTTGATCTGCGTCAACAGGAAGGCGCGGCTGAATGGGTACGCCGCCATCCAAAAAAGATTAGCAGCGCAAAACGCCAGCAAGAACAGGGAACTCAGCTTAATTCCAGTGCGACCGGCAGGATGAATCACCTCGTTGATGTCCTTCTCTCTCAATAGCCGTAGTCGCAAGAGACGCGAGAACCATGGAAATCAAATTTCAAGGGTTGATTTTGTTTCTCCCCCATTGGGTCGAGCCTCCGTATCAGCCAGCTATGGCGTTGTAAGAAACTCTCAGAAACTGTTATTGGACCCCAGTTGGATTCAGATTTTCAAACGCGTTTTTGGATTACTAATTTGATGGTCCGCAGCATTTACGCAGCCAGAAATAGCTCGCGTTTCGTTATCAATTCTCCTTCATCAGGATGTGAAAGGGACTTTCGCCCTCTAGCTGTCAAGAATGCACGGCTTACAGACGGATGCTCAGGCGGCGTTGCTGCTGCGTTCTCGAAGCTGCCGATAGCATTCCAGAATCTGTCCAGCCACCCTCCAAACTTTGGTCTTGTTCCAAAATCGCCGGGAGGGCTCGACGACGAAAACCCATCGAACGGTCCACACGGCTAGCCTGCGAAACAGATAAAGCGGAATGCCGGCAACGAACCACCGGGTATTGGGCGCAATGCCGAATTGCCGAATGTCTGCGCGGGCTTTGTCAAACCACCACGCCAGTAAGTACTTCTTCTGGATACGGTTCTCTGGGACGGAATGGTAGACGACAGCAGAAGGTTCGTAACGCAACCGTTCTCCCGCCGCCAGCAACCGATGGCCAAACTCGGTATCTTCATTGCGGATCTCGCTGCCCGGGCGGGGGCCCAAATCAGTCCGGAATCCGCCGTACTTTTCAAATACTTTCCTTTGAAAAGCCATGTTGGTGCCGAACGGAGGCTCGGTGAGCGCTCCGGCTTTCGGACCCAGATCGAAAAGGGCAAAAGGAGCCAACGCGTACCGATCCTGGAGCGGAAGCCAGCGGGGTGGCAAGAAGGTCTGCTCGGGAAGAATCCGTCCGCCGGCGCCAACCCATTGACCATCGTGCAAAGCCGTGGACAGGTTCTGCAGCCAGGTTGGTTCAACGATTACGTCGTCATCCATGAAAGCCAGAATGTCGCCCTGAGCCTCTTGGATGCCGGTGTTAAGCGCATGTGATTTACCTGGCTGCGGTTCGAACAGGTAACGGAACCGTCCCGGATACCGTTGGCAGTATTCTTCGATCACTGCGCGAGTCTGGTCCTTCGAGTTGTTGTCCACCACCAGGACTTCCCATTCGACGGATTCAGGCAGAGTGGAGACCGCCACGCTATCGAGAGCCTTCGATAGGCTCTGGGAGCGGTTATATGTGCACAGGATAACTGTGATGTTCATGCTGAGGCATCACGTCCGGGATTGCTTTGCAAATGTCAATTCCGGTAAGCCGCGCAGCCCGTCCAAATCAGATGGCCACTGAGATGAAATCCGATAAATCCCCGGCTGCATTAGTTACACACGCCATCTGCAGAGGATCAGCTCGAAGCCATCGTTCCCTGGCCCAGGATCTCTCCCGATTTTGCAGCGGCGCAGGCTTTCAATCGGTCGCAGAACAATCCAACCGGATCTTTCGGTACCTGGTTTTCGACTCGGGCTCGCGCTGCCTGACCCAGGCGCGGCCATTCCATACGCCGCTCCCAAGCCCGCTGCAGGGTATGAGCGAAAGATGACAGGGTGGCGGCCGGCGCGACAAAACCTGTTTCATTATCCAGGCATAGCTCCGCGTTGCCTCCAACATCCGTCACGACCGCCGGCCGCCCGCACCACATCGCCTCGACCAAGGCGAGAGGCAGACCTTCATAGCGTGAGGGGAGGACCAGCAGATGGTTTTGCTCCCAGATCGCCCTGATATCGTTCACGTGACCGCGAAAGTGCACGTTATTCACCTGGAGCATCCCGGCCATGCGGCGCAACGCCAATTTGTGTAGGCCTTCTCCGAAGAAATTCACTTCAACCGGACGTTCCCGCCATTCCGGGCGGGCCAAAATCTGCAGCAGTAAATCCTGTCCTTTGGCGGCCACATCCATTCGAGCTACGCATGCCAAGCGCCAGCGTTCACCTTCATCCGGCCAAGCCGGAGGGGGCTCCGTCGAAACATTGCACGGATTGCGGACCACGTCCCCGTTTATAAGCGGCTCGCCCAACTGCAGCCGCAATAGATCGAGATTACCGCGGGAAACACAGAAAACCCTGTGAGCGCCAACATAGCTCGCAACCGCTTCAGCAAACTCTTGATTGTCGAACCACCAAAGCTCGCTGTTGCAATGGACGATCATCACGTATGGAATCGCCGCCTCGCGGCAGATCTTCGCCCACTCAAACCCACCCGTATTGTGCCCCTGCGAGATGATGACCAGATCCGGATTGAATCGCTTTAGGCCCGCATAACTTCGCTTGTTCTTAAGCGAGATCTTGTTCCAGATGCGACGGGCCATCGCGCCCTGGCGCGAAGAATGGGTCTCGACCCTGATACCAAGCTTTGCCAGCACCGTAACCTTGTCCGACAGCCGCGGCCAATACCCGACCGATGCCTGCACATCGTGTCCCGCCCTCTTGAGCTGAGTTGCGGCCTGGCTCCAGAGCTCTTCGCTTCCACCCCACAGCCAGTCGTGCATGGTACTGATGAACGCGAATTTCATTTCAAATTACGCTCTGTTCCTTTGTCACACGGCTCATTTCGTGGAACAAGTAGGGTTAGTCGATCCGGTAAATCTTAAGGTCGCCGCAGTCTTGCTGCTCAACCAGCCAAGTGGGCAATGGCCTTTGCAGCGATATGTCGGTGCCGGGACGGGCGACTAGCCATCGGACGTGCCATGTCCTGGCGATCTCGCGCAGCGTTTCCGGATCTGTGGCACTGAAGAGCAAGTCGTTATCGTGAAGCAGAGTTTTAAACCACGGGATCTCTGTTTCGCCTCGGTCCAAGTACCCCTCAAGAAGCACGGGACGCTCGGACAGCGCCGAGTAGCCGTAGGAGCGCTCGTTGGGTGGTGGAAGGCTTTCCATATCCAGGGCATGTTTGTTCGTCGCAAACCGCTCGTCCGGCGCCATGAGTTCGCCGAGACGCCGCAGCCCGCGAACTTCGCCAGGCGCATAAGTTATGCCTGTCTTAACCCTTCCCATGCCGTATCTGAGCCAATCCGTAGTCCAGGCCAGAAAACCGACCAGCAGCGCACCCATGAGAATTGCGGAACCGACCGCTGAAAAGCGCCGGCTGCGCTTCATCAGCGCCGACATGCCGGCCAGGAGTGAGAGCAGTAAGAAGGATAGGAAGAGCTTGCGCCCAAAATGTGTTATCCCTGTGTGGCGATGAGTCGCAGCGGCGACGCAGGCGATCAAAGTGCCGCCGACAGTCAGGAGGATCATGCCAGTTTTCGCCAGCCTAAGCCACTCCGCGATCATTTGGGAACGTTCGACGCCGCGCCAACATCCGGAGGTCACCCGGGAGAAGGCAAATATGCTGAGGATGCTTTGCAAGAAATATATGCCATAACGCTCGTTTTCATCTTTGAGTTGGAGCAGAAGGGAGAACGCCAGCAAGCCCAGGATGCTAGCCAGGACCATTGCGGAAAGGGGATCCTTCAAGGGTTGTGAGATCCAGCTAAAGCCCACGATCCGAAATCCCAAGCCAACAATAAGCCATACCGCAAGCGTCCACCATTGCCAAGTCACGTGTTCCTTGATCATCGCTCGCGCCGCGTCCGGGGCGTGGCCGTAACCCATAATCTTCCAAGCTCCGAGAAACAGGCAGAGCATCAGCATGATCGGAAGCCACGGCCGAGTTGCCCCGAGATTCCCCCAAAACAAGAGAATGCCCGCTACGCCGATGCAGTACAAGGCAGCCACCGAGTTCACGGGGACCGCAAGTGCCGGCAGCACCAGCAAGACGAGGCTCCGCCACGTGAGTGGGGATTTCCATTCCCTCGCGACCAGGCACACTCCCATGATCACCGTAATGGCACCTAGGCCGTGAAGCAGAGAGTGCCCGACGCGCAATTGGTCGAAAGGACCTCCAAGGGCGCGCACCCCCACGTCGGGTATCGTAAATAGGATGGCTCCGGTCACTTGACCGGCTCTGTTCATTTCGCCAGTGAAAAGGGACAGCAGCGAGCCGTAGAAGAACAGGCCGGCAACGGACATGATTCCGCCGAATTCTCCGCCGGTGGCCTTGAGTGACAGGAGCGTGCCCAGTCCGAAGCACGAGAGAACGAGCGACCAGAGCGAAGCGCCGCGTGTCACGCGGGCCACGGCATCACCAAGGTCGAGTCCGTCAAGCTTCGAAATGGCCGCGGCCGGTGCATAGGGTCCAAAGTGGTAAAAAAGTTCGGCAGTGGCTGTTCCGGGGGTTTTCGGCGGGCTCCCACCGTTCTTGATGCTCGCAGCTATCGAGTGGAAGTGTTGCGTATCAATGTAGTTCCAGTTGAAGCTCCCGTCGCGGCGCTGGACGAGGTCGTTGCGAGCCGACGGGAGGAAGTACACCGCGCAGATCAGCGCGGAAAAGAGGGCCAGCGTCAAGCCGTAGGCAACGGTGCTTTTCGCCCAACGGGCGCGATCGCGCCAGAAACCCACCACTCCGGCCACCGTCAGTGCAAGCCAAAGGGCTGGGGCCAAAATGAGTGGAAGGCCCAGCCTCACCCAGAACGCCGTAAGAGCCGATATCGCCAGGATGCCGGCTGCGGGAGCGAGAAAGATCGTTTTGGATTGGGCGGGGGCAGGCAGCGTCGCACTGATTATGCAGTAACCGGCCGCAACAACCATAATCGCGTACGCGAGGAAGTTAAGGGCAGCATAGCCCCCCGCGGTGAAAAGCACCACAGCTATCCAAGGCAGGAAAACCAAAGCCACGACAACCGACGTCCGGTGCTCCGATCGCACGGGAACCTCGACGCTGGAATTAGCATTCAACATACCGCCGGCATGCGTATTCGTCATGCGGTCTCCTTTGCACCAATCGAACGCCATGCGGTTCGTCGAGAGAGATACCTGCCGTATCGGATCGCCGGCCTCTCTGTCCCAGTGCATGCGGCCACTGCGTGGAGAGAAATCAAGTTCATGAAATCGCTGGACATGGAAGTTGGAATGTCAATCTCCTTTTCTTGCACTGATTGACATCTCATTTCAAATCATGCTGTGTTCGGTTGCTCACAGGTTCCGTTCGAAGAAGGCGCTCGAAAAATGTGCCGCTGAGATCCAGATCTGTCCCGTTGGAATAGTATTCGCGCGCATTCTGCAACGCCTGCGTCCGTACTTCTGCGTATGCCTGCCGATCGGTCAGGAGTTTTCCGATTTCGGAAAATGCGGCCTCAGGCAGCAAAGTTTGACGAGGGGAAAAGCACGCCAAGTCGGCGGTCGTGAAGCCGTGCTCGGTCTGGAGAAAGACGGTCGGCAGGCCGCAGGCGGAGGCGACAGTAAGTACGCCGCTGAATATTCCGACGACGGCTGACGAGCGGCGAAGATCGTCCTCCAGCGACCACACCGGATGGGACAGCTCGCAGCGGGTCGAATGTTCTCGAATGAGGCGCTGACAGGCTCTCAAGTCCAGATTACTCCAGTAGGGATGCGGCCGGATTACCAACCGGCGCAGCGGAAGGTCCGCGGCCAACAGCTTCTCGGCCAGTTGCAGCAGCGCCCGGCACTGGCTTTCAATGCCATAGAAGTCGCCTTGGCCAGCGGGCACGGGCACATCAACCATCAGCAATGTCTGGCGATCAAATTGGTCAGGCAGAGCAGTCACCGTGTCGAAGAGGCAGCCGCCGTTAACATATTCCACCGGCGGCTCCGGCATTCCGGCCGCTTGAAAAAAACGACTATTCACTTGCGCCAACAAGGATCCAGAAGTCTTACCGAAGGCAACATACTTGGAAGCCGTGACCGGGACGTCTAAAGTATGGCTAATTACTCCTTGTTGAAAAGTAATGACCGGTTTGCCCCGCTGCTGCGCCGTCCGGCAGACGGGACTGCAAAGCGCATGCCAGTGGCAGCGCGCAACCACGGCGTCAAATTCCAGCCATGGCGCCAAACGCTCCCACGCCTCAACGTAATAAGCGAGGCGTTCGAAACCGGCTATGACCTCTCGGCTAGGGTTTAGTGCATGCGGTTCGAGAATCCGGACTGTCTCATTAAAAGCCGAGCGCCCGCGCATCCGGGCTACCCTCGATCGCAGGCGTGCTTCTAGCGGATTCAAAGCGGTAGACGGATCAACGAATTCGACCTGACCGCTGCGTCCTGCGGTTGCCAATTGAGCATGCAGCTCATTCCGGCATGGAGCATCAGTGGGCAGTAAACACAGAATCTTGGCCCCAGTTTCCGCGAGCCCGAGAAGGGTGCGCACAAGAAATCGGGCCTCGGTTTTGCGGCGCAAATCCGGATTTGGGCAAACGAGCACGTCCGCCTTGATTTTTCTGCGCCGGCCGATCTGGCTGAGCTTGTCGGCACCTTGAATGGCCCAAGTCCTCAGCCGCCCGGAAGCGCGCTGCTCGCGGGAGTCAACGCGGGGGCTGGTCAGCGTGTCCAACTGGAGCGCTTCGAAATAATCCTGGAGGCTGGTGTCGTGGCGGTAAAGATGCAATTGCATCTCGGCAAACGGGGCGATCCGGCCTACGGGCGAATGAAACAAGTCATCAATATGCATTGAGATCAGAACTAATGGCGACGCGGAGAATTCGGAGCGCTCACGGAGTCGGACCGGACACCCTCGGCCAGCTCACGATCAGCAACAAGTTTGCCGAGCAGACTCGACATGGCTTCTATTACGCGGCCCTGGTCGGCGGCGGTCAGTCCGACGGAGCAGGGCAGGCTTAGCGCCTGGCTGTGTAGCGCATCGGAATTCGGACACGAAGGGCTGCCGGAAGCGCTATGAGCCGGTGAGCGATGAATCGGCTGCCACAGCGGACGGGCCTGGATTTTCCGTGTGTCCAGTTTGCGGAGAAGCTCGCGCGAGTTGATGCCTGCTTTCTTCTCGTCGATCAACACCGTGTACATCCAAAAAGTGCTGAATGCCCAGTCCGCCTGTTCCGGCAGGCGGATCCCCGGAAGGGAAGCCAATGACTCCTGATATCGTCTCGCGATCAGGCGCTTGGCTTCCACAAACTCATCGAGTTTTTCCATCTGCGCGCAACCCATGGCCGCCAGCACGTTCGTCAGGCGGTAATTGTAGCCAATGGCATTGTGCACGTATTCCATTGGATCGTCTTTCGCCTGCGTGGTGAGGTACCTGGCGCGGGCGGCCCACTCGGCGTTGGCGGTGACGATCATGCCCCCGCCGCCGGTGGTTATGATCTTGTTGCCGTTGAAGCTGAAGCAGCCGACGTGAGCGAGGCTACCGAGGCTCTTTCCGCGGTAGAGTGCGCCGAGGCCCTCGGTAGCGTCCTCGATCACCGGCAAAGAGTACTTGGCCGCGACTGCCAGGATCGGATCGAGGTCGGCGGGGTGGCCGAGGATGTGGACCGGGAGGATGGCCTTGACGCGCCGGCCAGTCCGCCGGTTGCGTAGTGACTCACCGTCCCAACGGCAGCCATTGTCGACGAAATCGGCGACTCCGGCGGGATCAATCTGCCAGTACCTGGGTTCCGCATCAATGAAAACCGGCCAGGCGCCGACGTAGCGGACAGCGTTCGCCGGGGCGATAAAAGTGAGCGAGGAGATGACTACCTCGTCGTCGGCCTGCACGCCCGCGAGCAGCAGCGCAATGTGAAGGGCGGCGGTGCCGTTGACCGTGGCGATGGCGTACTTCGTGCCCGCCCGCTCGGCCACCATTTCTTCGAAGCGGCTGACGTAGCTGCCGACGGACGAGACCCAGTTCGTATCGAGGCAGTCTTTGACGTACTTCCATTCATTCCCGCGAATCTCGGGCACGATCAAGGGAATGAAATCCGCGGGCGGCGGCGCGCCCGGGGCAAGCTTTTCTGTCGGGTTCAATTGCGGTATCTCCCGTCGCCGAAGTTGACGATCAGGTTGCTGCGCACTAGATGCGCCACTTCCTCTATACCCTGGGCAACCGTGCGAGTGATCTTGAAACCGAGCTGGCCGGTGATACGGGTGAATGACACACGATAGTCTCGCGGATCCTCGGCCTTGTACACCAACTCTACGACGGTATCGGGCGCATAAGGACGGATCATCTCGACGAGTTGCTGCTTCTGGAAATTTTGATCGGTTGATCCCACGTTGAATACGTTGCCGGAAACTTTCGATGTCGGTGAATTGAGCACGAGATGAATCGCCCGGGCGGCATCGCGCACATGGATGTAAGGGCGCCAGAATTGCTCGCCAAACACCTTGAGGTGCTTCTTTGTCATCATCTCCATGGTGAATTCGTTCACGGTCAGATCGAATCGCATGCGCGGCGATACGCCGAAGATGGTCGCGAAACGCAACGGCGTCGGGCACCATTTCCCGTTGCTGCCGCTCTGTAACAAGGCCTTCTCCACAGCCACCTTGGTCTCTGCGTAGAGAGAGATCGGACGCAATTCGGACTCCTCATCCACGTATTGATTGGCGTCCTTCATCTTTCCATAGTTGCTGCACGTTGAGGCGAAGATGAAGCGACTCACCCCGGCCTGCCGACTTTCCTCGATGAGCGCGAGCGAACTCTGAAGATTGACGGCGCGCGCCAGATCCGGCTGGCGGGCACAGGCGGGGTCGCCGACGATGGCAGCAAGGTGGACCACCGCTTCAATTCCGGTCAACGCAGCGCGCCGACTAGCTCCGTCACATAGATCGCCGCGAACGAATTCGAAGTCTGGGTGGGCCCACACGCCCAGCAGTGATTCACCGCCATGCAGCAGAGTATCCAGCACCCTGACCCGGTGTCCGTCGGCGAGGAGCAACGGCACGAGAGTTGATCCAATATACCCGGCGCCGCCAGTGACCAGTATGTTCATTGTGCTATCTCTAGCTCAACTTTCGTCAGCGTAGCACGTGCTTGTGCGCGCCGAGTCGGACACGCAGAAACCCTGAAGGTCCAGGCACTCAAAGCAGGTCAATCAGCCCCTTGTCGGCCCATCGCTGAAGGTACTCAAGAGTGTCTTTTTCCGGCAGGCCGACGTGGTCGGCGACGGCCTTGACGCTGACTGGGCGATCCAAGGCGGGCACGAAGTCCATCAGGCAGCGCATCCGCCGCCGCTGGTCGGAGCCCGTGTCTCCCAAGGCGATCTGACCATAGTCAACATAGAGGTCGTATCGCGGATTGGACAGGCAGATGTTGCCCTCGAACTTTTTCAGGACCATGGGGGAAGCTTCCAGTCGATCAACTGCTCCGATCAGGGCGTCGACGGCTTCTTGGAGGGAAGATTCCTTGATGATGTCGACACTGTCTCGGCTGGAGTGATACTCGGGATAGGGGAACCTTGAAAGGGAAAGCATGGGGATGCCGTAATTTTCCCAGACATACTCGTCGTTGACGATGATGCTTTCGAACGGTCCGGTACGGTACGGTAGGCCCATCCGGTCGAGGCTGGCCTTCAGGGCATGCAGAGCGCTGACCATGCTCTGCCGGGATTCCTGAACCGCGAGCGGCGTTGCGGATCCGAGCATTTCGAGGAAGATACCTTCGAGTATCCGGCTGCGTTCAGACGGGCTTAGCCCGGCGAGGTAAAGCTCCGATCCGATTATGCCCGGTGAGAGGACAAGGGAATACGTGAACTTGGTTTTTCGGTCGCGCAGGCGGCGGAGGACCTCCAGGCCCACGACGCAACCGGCCAAACCGTCGTTGGCTGCACCCGCGTGATCTAAATTGCCGCCCAGGATGATGGTGAAGTCGAGCGTTCCCTGGTGTTGGTATTCGAGAATCTTCACCGCGCCAGGAGCTTCCTCGGTGCGGATCACGACTTCATAATCGCCCGGGAGGAGCTGGTCGTAGATGCGCTTCGGCATGCAAAATCCCCAATCCCGACTCCAGCTTCGGAATTGCTGCCGATAGTGGAAGGGAATCGAGTCGTCATGGCGGTGATCGTAATGGAGGTGACGCATGAGTTCTTCGAGACTGACCGTTCCGGAAAAGCTCTTCGAGAGTCCGATCACTCCACGCGGATGGGCGGCGCCGTCGTAAACGGTGCGGTCGTCTTTGATGATTCTGGCCTCCTCAACATCCCACGAAGGAGGAATCACCCATCCGTTATGTTCGATGGAACCCGGCACGGAGATCACGCGAAACGAAAGCTCCTCACGCAGATAATCCACTGCCTGGTCGTAACCGAGTGAACAAACAGCCCGATTGAGCGGTGTGAGGTCCCGCAAGATTTGCATCATGGTTTTCATGCAATGAGTCAGCTGGGCAAATCGTTAGTGTCCAGACGGGGAAGGGTCAACGGATCATCAACGTCGAGATCAGCAACGCGGGCTTCCACGGTAAATCCCATGGGACAGCGACGGTCGCGCAGGACTTGAAGGAGCGAGTCGTTGAAACCTCCATAGGGATAGCACATAGACCAGTCATCTTTTCGTGCGCCGAGCTTTTGCAGGAACTCAAGGGATTGATCAATTTCAACGGCTTGCGCTTCCGGCGAAATGTGATTCAGCCAGGCATGAGTGTATCCATGACTGCCGATGTGCATTCCATGGCGCCGCAGGCAGGCGATCTGGTCCACGGACATGTACAACTCGCAGGCAAAAGCTGCCTCGTCGGCGGTCACGTTCTCGGCGAACAGGCGCCGCACAATTTCCGCGCGGACCAACTCAGGCAGCTCGCGTTGCAGGAGGCGTTTGAGCACAATCACTTCGCGGGTATCGTAGCGATGTTCTCCCGCCACGGCCAGGAGATAGGCTTCCCTAGTCCTAAGCGCATGTTCGGAACGAAATTCCTCGAGCGAGGCGAAAACCTGATCGAGGAGGGTCCCGGCGTCGCGAACGGACGCGAGGACAAAATGAATTTTGTTGACGTCCAATACCGTGTGCTCGAGGACCGCCCGGGCAGGAGGAAAGAAGCAGCCCTGGATACCGCGGGCGTCCAGGAGCGGGAATACGTTGGTGAAGTGGTCGGTAAAGCCATCGTCGAAGGTCAACAGGATGGCTTTGGGCGGCAGATCCTTCTTGGGGGATGACAACGCTTCCAACAGATCCTCAGCTGCAATGGGGGTGTAATGGGCCTGGATGTAGTCGAGTTGACTACAGAAGCGCTCCAGTGAAAGGCCTTTGATCGCGGGGAAGCGGGAACGCTTCAGGTCGCGCACGTAGTGGTATGTGACGATGGTTAGCTGTCGGCTCACGCTAATTCCGCGAGGCTGGTTCCGCGTCGCCAAGTTTCAGAATGCGCACACTCGGGTTCTCCGCGGCGATGACAAACCCGCAAGGTGGCTGCTGGGAAACAGCGGTGATGACAAAATGAGATTCTGTCAAAAGCCAGCTTTCGTTGGCCATGGGTGACGGCTTATAAAGGATCAGGTAACGCGATCCGAAGCGCTTCAGCTGCTCCTTTATCTCATCACACTCCCAACGCACGGGACTATAGGAAGCGGGAACCATACCTAGAGTTGGGCGATGGAGCAGATATCCGGTCGATTGCCCATCGGCGGCCATGATCGTCTCGCCTGCGTTGACATTTGATTCGATCCACTTTAGTAGAGGCTGGCCGTCGGCGGCCGGCTCAGCGAACAATGGCCCGAGGATTTCGTGCCGCGCGGGTGCGAGACGTCGATGCAGGTCCTGCGCATTGAGTCCGACGTACCCCATTAGGATCAACAAAAGCCCTGCGTGGAGCCACGTGCCGTCGGCACTGGCTGGCCAGCGAGGCGTTAGCCATTTCATGCCCATGCCCAGCAGGAGCAAGTAGAGTGGCAGTATAGGCAGAAACATCCGTGGTCCGAAAGTGATATCGGTGCGCAAAGCCGAATAAAACATCCCAACGGAATAGACCAAGATACAGAGCCCCACCAGCAGCCCCGCAGCGTCCGGTTTCCGCCACCAACCCGTCCACAGCCAGCCAATGCCTGGCAGGCCTGCCGTCCGAAGTGGAGCAATCAAAAGCGCGGCGGCACCTAAGCCACCCACGAGCAGCAAGATCTGCCAGACGCCGAAGGTGATCGGGTGTTCACCCAAAAGCAGATGCAGTTGCGCCCGAGCATACGCAGCCGTCACATCCTTCAGCCTATGGTGAACTTCCATGTCGTTGCCGCCCTTCCAAGTGCCGACGATGAGTAGATTGCGCAGCATCAAGACACCGGCTAGAGCGACTGAGGCGAGGGTGGTCCACAAGAAAACTGTCCGAAGGCGGTTCCTTTGCAGGACCCATTGGAGCAACGCGTAGCAGACTACCGCTGCAATTAAGAAGTAGCCGGCGTACCGAACCCAACAGGCTAGACCAGCCACTGAGCAGGCGATGATCGCACGAGCGATCACAGTGTGATTCGACAGGGCACCCTTCTCAGCGCAGATCAGTCCTAGAACGGCACCGGTGGAAAGCAGCATGTACAAAGGCTCGGTCATGACCCAAGCTGCAAACTCCAGGGCGGCGGCATTTGTAGCGAAGAGTAACAACACCACCTGCCGCCACAAAGAGGGCACACCAACCAGAATCAAGCCCCATGCGAGGAGAGCTGCTGTACCGGCAAAGCAAATACACGACACCTCCCTGCCCACAGATTCGGGATCGGCCCCGAGACGGCTTGCAATCGCGATCACGACCGGGTACCCAGGCGCAAACGTCGTAAGCGGCGCAGGGATGCGACCATGAGATCGTTCCTTATCGAAGTAAATGAGCGACGTAGTCAGCCCGCGACCGTGGTTAAGGTTCTCCGCTACACTTAGATATTGATAACTATCTCTATCGAGCGGCGTTGGCCGGAAAGCACGCATCAAACTGGCTCCCAGAAACGCCAGCAGGGCCCACGCAAGAACCTCTAAAAACTTCACAGTCGGTTTCGTAGCTAGGTTCATTTTTGTTCTCGCGGCCCTGGAATCTCATTCGGGAACTTGAGCTTGTCCGCAATCTCTTACAGAAGCGCGATTTGGGCCCCTTCAGGAGCCAGCCCTTTGTAGCTTGAGTTCCAAATCATGGGAGAGTGACTTCGTCATGGTCCGGGTGGGGGTGCCAACGCTCTTGTTTGGCATTGTCCATGTGAGCTCTTCGCTGTTGTCTGTTCGAAAAATCTGAGCTGATCGACCCATTGCGCTGGTGACTCTCCGGTCTGTAGGTCCGAACCAGGTAGTTTCGGAAGGCCCACAGGTTTGCGGTCCCTTTCCCCCGCCTTCGTAGGCTGTGTTGCCTCCCTTGACTTCATAAGCGCAGGTCTTTGATCGCGGGAAAAAATACCGACCCAGGCTGCGCACGTAGTTGTACGTGACGATGGTTACTGTCGGCTTCTACTCACTGCGCCATAATCAACGCAAAAGCTGTAACTCGGGGAAGTCAAAAGACGAACACCCGCTCTCGTTTGATTTAACTGCGAATGGCGACTATTATTCATCGTCCCGTTTGAGAACTTCGTTGATTTCATATTCCGCACCGCCAGCGTGACATGTGCCTTCACGCTGATACACACACACACCATCTCGACAACCGGAGGGCGAGTAACCTTCAAGTAACACGGCAGTTGATTCTGGTACAACAATTCTATTGAAGGCCCCAGTGACCGAACCTACATCGCTCAAGCTATGAAAGAGAAAAATCGGAATGGCGCGGTGGAGATAGGTATAGCCGCCGGCCCTCCACCAGTCGTCGTGATAAATGGCAACACCACAGGCTTTCGCGTCTTTACTCAGGCGATTGAACGCCCGAAGGTTGCCGCTATTCTGCGCCCACCGCGAGTATTGACTGGTGAGAGACAGCGAACAGACCAGGACAAAGCTTGCAGCAATCAGCAATCTGCCTTCAGAGAAGGGTGGAATTTTGTTTTGTCGCTCGAGAAATTGCAGGAAGTCAATTAATCCGATCGCAGCCAAAGTCAGCAAAAGGGGTAGAACCGGGTAGATGAAACGGAACTCTTTGTGTTCGACCAGGAAATGAGGAAACAAGACGGCCAGACAAACCCAACCCAGGATTGGCGAGCGGCGGACACCAATGAGGGCAAAAATCAGCATTGGCCCGGCATGAACAAGGAGACGGAAGGCGAAATAGTACCAGGGTGCAGTGCCGAACCTCGAAGCTCGGTGGTGAAAAATATTCTCTCTGAAGTTTGCATAATAGGAATAGAAGGGGTAGGACCACGTAATGGCGTCCACCACACCAAATACCATCACGACGATAAAGATCCCGCAGGTAATGGGAAGAAATCGGGTCTTCCAATCCCGAGACATGATCCAGAGTCCGGCGAGCAGAACGGCTGGGCCAAATTGCATGCGCAGCGATACGGTCAGTCCCAAGAGCATGCCAACGACAAGTAGCCGCCACTTGCGTTCCGGTTCTTGATCCGGTTTCAAGGAACCCAGATAAATCGCGGGAAGGAAGAGATTGCCGGCAACAAATTCGTTCAGGGTACGGGGGCCGAAATAAATGAGTTCAAACCAAATTGTGGTGGTAAAGGCAGCCAGCAGAGCATACTGCATCCCAAAATATTGGCGACACCAGGAGAAAGCAAACCAGACAACAGTCAGCGATAGCAGGGAGAAAAAGACGGCTGTCCCAAAAATATAGCCTGAAGAACCGGAAGAAAGCCACGCGGTGCACTTTATGATCCCGGCGATGACGGCGGGAAGAACCCAGGAGCGGACGCCGAGGCGATACTCCCAAGGAATGACTCCAGTTCCATACGCGAGTCGATGTGCGGCTTCCTGAGTCTGATAGATCTCGTCGGGGTGGTACGTACTGGGAAACAAAAGAAAGACCGCCAGCCGCAGAAAAAGAGCGATCGCAAGAAAGATCAACAGATACCAAAAGGCGCTTCTCGATTGAGGTGAGAAGTCCTTCAGCTGTGGGCGCAGATCAAGCAAACTTGCCCCCTGCGAAAACATGGATCGATGACTCTTAATTTAACTTCTTCAATATAACTTCTGACTTCTGCAATCACTCCCAGATGTTACTTTATTCGCTTTTCGTTCGAAGAACACGGTCTATTGAGTACGGAGCGCGCTGGGTGGGCTCGTGATAATGGCGCACCTGCATTTCTCCAAGCAATCCGACGGCCAGCATGTTGAGCCCCGCCAGCAGCAGGACGGCGGAGAATATCATCAGCGGGCCGTGCTGGGTCATGACATCGGTGTGGTACACGACCTTGTCGAAAATCAGCCACCCGGAGATTCCGCAGCCCGCCATAATACTGAACATCCCCACCGTGCCAAAGAAGTGCAAGGGGCGCGAAAGATACTTGAGCAGGAAGCGGATGGTGATGAGGTCAAAGAAGACGCGAAACGTGCGCGAGATTCCATAGTGCGAGGTGCCGCGCTCCCGGATTATGTTCTTGATCGGCACTTCGATGATCGACGCGCCATGCCATGAGGCCAGCGCGGGGATGAAGCGATGGAGTTCTCCGTAGAGCGGAATCTGCCCCAGAATTTCGCGGCGGTAGGCTTTGAACGTGGTGCCGAAGTCGTGGATGTCGACGCCGCTCAACTTGGCCATGAGCCAGTTGGCGCAGCGCGACGGGATGCGGCGCAGCCAGAAATTGTCGACGCGATTCTTGCGCCAGCCGCTGACGATGTCGTAGCCCTCGGCAATTTTCTCCAGGAATAGCGGGATGTCGGCGGGATCGTGCTGCAGATCGCCGTCCATGGCAATGATGTACTCCCCGCGGGCGTGGTCGAATCCAGCGGCGAGGCCGGCGGTCTGGCCAAAATTGCGGCGCAACTTGACGACGATGACGTGGCTGTCGACCGCAGCAATCTCGCGCAGCAAACCAAACGTGCCGTCCACCGAGCCATCGTCAACGAGTACTACCTCGAAGGTTTCACCGCTGGCTTCCATCACAGACCTCAGCCGCGCGTACAGGTCGGTAACGTTCTCCTGCTCGTTGTGGAGAGGAACTACAATCGAGTACTTGAGCACAGTGCCCTCGCTATAAGATGAGAGTGCCAATGCAATGGATCCCAAACGCCTCCCAGGCTGGTTTACCTTAGTGTTTATTTTCGGTATCCATCTAAGGCCTTATCTCGTGTGTGGCGATGTCAGTCATTCAGTATCACCGCACGGCATCGGCTGGTCAGTTGTCAATCAAGGAGTTGGAACAGAACACCTATCAGGCTCGGCTGCGACGCCATGTGAGAATTGTGTTCACTCCATAGTTCCATACTGAACTTACGGCAGTACCCACTATCCCTGCCAAGTACCATGGAAAGCCTGAACGATGTAAGAAGTTTGCGAAGCTCGCATTGATCAAAGCTCCCACTGAACAGGCCAGGTAAAAAGTGGAGAGCCCTTTCGCCAATCGCCATCCCCGAAGTCGACGGTCCCTGAAGGTGACGACGTTGTTCAACAGAAAATTGAATGTCATTGCCACTGCGGTCGCACTGGCCTGCGAGAATACGAAGTTCTCTCGTGCAAAATAATAGAGCAAAGTGAGACAGGCGAGGTGCACCAGCAACCCCAGAGCACCGACGAGGACGAAAATTACGAAACGCGCTGGGACAACGTCACCAATAAATTTATCAACCAGCAGAAATAGATACTCCAACTCGACATTGACATCGAGTTTGCTCTCACCCTGCTGACGATTTCGGAAGTGATACGACACCTCACCTATGCGGACAGGCCGTGGGCTAGAGGCAAGCAAGTCAACAAGTATTTTGAAGCCGGTGCCGGTCAAGCGGTGCACCACATGCCGGAAATACGCACGGTCAACGATGAAAAAACCGCTCATCGGATCTGATGTTTCACAATGACACACCAGCCGACTCGTTCGGGCCCCGAGATTGCTCAGCCAAACCCGGCCTCGCGCAAACTCCCCCATACTTCCACCTTCGATGTTGCGGCTGGCGATCACAAGATCCAGATGTTCAGATTTTATGCGGTCGAGCATTCTGGGCAGTACTGTCTCGTCGTGCTGCAAGTCTGCATCCATCACAGCAATCCAGGGCGCAGGAGTTGCTAACATACCCTCAATGCAGGCTGACGAGAGGCCACGCCTACCGATCCGCTCGAGGATACGAACGCGTCGATTCTTTAAGGCCACCCCGCGAATGTACTCAGCTGTTCCGTCTGGGGAGTTATCGTCCACGAATATTGCCTCCCATTCGACTCCAGCTAGCACCTGCTCCAACCTTGCCAGCACAGTCGAGACGTTCTCCCTCTCGTTGTAAGTAGGCATCACCACAGCCAATTCAAGCGGGGCGGCCGTGTCCCTCTCATCAGAGTCGCACGCGACATCGGTATCGCACGACGTAGTCACGGTAGCCTCCATATATCACCTTCACTTTCCTACAACGATCGCAACTGAGTATAGCCGGTGCCAACACAACGACGGAGTCCACGCCCTTACACATACCTCAAGATATCCGCCTTCACCGCTAGGAACGATTAATCGCATGTTATGCTGTCACGGGCAATCAGCCACGCCTGCATCTCGCCCCTCCACATCTCATGCCGAGCCGTAACCAGCGCCTACAGGAGCGCGTAGAAACCCAGTAATGACCGCTCAAATGCATGACTGCACCCGCGGTCCTGTGCTATCAGCGATTAGCTACCGCCATTAGCTAGGTGTGGTCTGTTCATCTTGACAACGGCAGGCTAATCGATCCGGTAAATCTTGAGGTCGCCGCTGTTTTGCTGCTCAACCAGCCATGGGGGTAATGGCCTGGGCAGAGCAACGTCGGTACCGGGACGAGCGACAAGCCATCGCACGCGCCAAGTCTTGGCGATCTCGCGCAGCGTTTGGGGGTCGGTGGTACTGAACATTAAGTCGTTGTCGCGAAGCATGGTCTTAAACCACGGCAACGCTGATACACCTCTGTACCCATATCCCTCGAGAAGGACGGGACGCTCGGATAACGCAGCGTAGGCGTAGGAGCGCTCGGGAAGGGCGGGCAGGCTGTCGATTGCATGTTTGTTCGTCGCAAACCGCTGGTCCGGCGCCGCCAGCTCACCGAGACGCTTCAGGCCCCGAACCTCACCGCTCGTGAGAGTGACATCCATTTTCATCCGTCCCAGGCCAAAATTGAGCCACGGCGTAATCCAGGCTAGAAACCCGATCAGCAGAACGCCCATGAGAATTGCGGAACCGACTCTCGAAAAGCTGTGGCTCCGCTTCATCACGGCTGACGTGCCGACCAGGAGTGAGAGCAATAGGAGGGCTGGGAGGATCTGGGCGCGAAAGGACGCTATCCATACCTGGCTATGAATGGCATGCAAGATGAGGCGTATCAAGACCGCGGAGGCGACAAAGAAGATCAATCCCTTTTCCGCCACGCGGAGCCATTCCCCGATCCAGTAGGAGCGCTCGGCACCGCGCCAAAATCCGGGCGTGAGGCGGGAGAAGGCAAGTATGCTGAATATGCTTTGCAGAAAGTACATGCCGTATCGCTCATCGCCGTGCTCGGTTTGGATCAGGATGTTAAACGACATCAGGCCCAGGACAGTGGCCAGGACCAGGGCGGAAAGAGGATCCCGCCATGGTTTTGAGATCCAACTGAAGCCCACGATCCGGAATCCCAGGCCCACCATGAACCAGACGGCAATCACCCACCAGTAGGCTCCAGGGTTCTTATTGATCGTCGTGAGCCCCGCTTCCGAGGAATGGCCATAACCAGCAATCTTCAAAGCTCCGAGAAACAGGCAGAACATCAGCAGGATCGGCGGCCAGGAACGCGCCGCCCCGAGACGCCCCCAAAACAAGAGAATGCCCACTACGCCAAGGCAGTACAGGGCCGCGACCGAGTGTACTCCGACCACCAGGGCCGGCAGCGCCGCCAAAATGAGCTCGCGCCACTTCGGGACCTTTCCCAGATCCCTTTGAACCAGGCATAGGCCCATGATGGCTGAAATTGCCGCCATGCCGTGAAGAGTCGAATGCCCGAGGATCAGATGGCTGAAAGGACCGCCCTGGCCGAGCACCTCCACCCCGGGTATTTTGAAAAGAATGGCTCCGGTCACAGGGCTGGAGCTATTGACCTCGTTGTTGAAAAGGGACAGCAGTGAACCGTAAAAGAAGAGTCCTGCAACGGACATGATTCCGCCGAATTTTCCTCCGGTGGCCTTGAGTGAGAGGAGCGTGCCCAGTCCGAAGCACGAGAGCATCAGCGCCCACATTGACGCGCCGCGCGTCACGCGGGCGAAGGCGTCGCCCAGTGCGACCCCCGTAAAGCGGGAAACGACCGCAGAGGGTGCATAGGGGCCAAAGTGATAGAAAAGTTCCGCCGTCGCCGTCCCGTATGTTTTCGGCGGGGAATCGCCGCTTTTGATGTCCGCCGCAATCGACTGGTGACATTGCGTGTCAACATAGATCCAATTGAAGCTGCCGTCGGGCCGGAGGACGGCGTCGTTGAGCGCCCCTGGCAGGAAGAAAATCGCGCAGATCAGCACGGAAAGGACGACCAGCGCGCCGCCGTAGCTGACCGAACTCTTCGCCCAAAGGGCGCGATCGCTCCAAAGGCTCGCCGCCCCCGCTGCCATCAGTCCGAGCCACAGAGCCGGAACCCAAATCAGTGAAAGTCCCAGCCTGAGCCAGAAGGCTGTCAGCGCCGAGATCATCAGGATGCCGACTGCGGGACCGAGAAATATCGTCTGGGTGCGGGCGGGAGCAGGCAGCGCCACGCTGACAATGCCGTAGCCAACCGCAAAGACCGTAATCGCGTACGCGAAGAAGATAAGGGCAGCCCAGCCTCCCGCGGTAAAAAGCACAACCGCGAACCATGGTACGAACACAAGCGCCATAGCGACGGGCATCCGGCGTTCGGAGCTGAAAACAACGTTGAGACTAGAATTGGAGGCCAACATGTCGCTCAAGTTCTCGGTACGAATCGCAAATTGATCATTCTCTGCAAGGTTCGCTTATAGCGAAGGGCATTCTTCGGCCATCGCGTTGACGTCGATCGAAACTTCTTGTGTTCTACGCGAGAGGAACTTCAAACATTGAGAAACGCATCCTGAACAGATTTCGGTGGACGAGACGCGCACACGAACACCAAACACGTTACCAAGCACTCAACCCACCATCGACGACCAGACAATGTCCTGTAACGTAACTGGAGGCGTCCGAAGCGAGATAAACCAGCGCGCCCACCATTTCATCCGCCTGGGCCATGCGGGCCAGCGGGACGCGGGCGGAATAGCGCGCCTTGAAGGTGTCGTTTTGGCCGCTCTCCACGCCAGCCGGCACCAGGGCGTTAACGCGAATCCGCGCATCACCCCAATTCGCCGCGAGGTAACGCGTCAACCCGACCACGGCGGCCTTGGAAGTTGAATACACCGCCGGGTTGCTGATCTGGCGGCCGAGATAGAACGACCCCTCATAGATCCGCTTGTCCGACGACACGATGCCGTAAATGGAGGCGGTCTGAATGATGCTGCCGCCTGTTCCCTGCTTTTGCATCTGGCTGCCCACCGCTTGGGCGACGAGGAACATGCCGTCCACATTGACCGACATGATTTTCCGCCATTCGGCAAGTGAATACTTTTCTGTGCTGGCAAAAAAGGCGTCGAGGTCGACCGACTTGGAAGCGGCGTTGTTGTGAAGGACATGAATGGCGCCAAAGCGTTTGACCACCTGGTCTATCATGTTCGCCACCGAGGCCGGATCGGACACATCGCAGGCGACCCCAAGGGCCAGCGTGTCGTAGTCGCGCTCCAACTCCCCGGCGAAGGCGGTGCATCGGTCCAGGTCTAGGTCCACCACGGCCACCTGCGCCCCGAATTCGGCGAGGCCCCGGCAAAACCGCTGGCCGAGGATACCCACGGCGCCGGTGACAACGGCAGTTTTCCCTTTTAATTCAAAAAGACTTCTATAGCGGGAGTTCATAGTGGGAGTTCACTGAGAAATACTTCCCGGTTTTCATTGCGGGCCATGCGACCGGCGATCAGCACGAGCATAATTTCGAGAGTCCTTTCAGACGGGATGGCCGGCCGACCCGTCCGAATAGATTCGGCAAACTGCCAGAGCATACGACGGAACATCGAGAAATTGTCGGTGAGGTCGAACGTCCCTGTTCGCTGCGTGCCAAAGAACTCAACGTGAAACGTCCGCGCGCATTCGCCGAGGGCGTCGATCTGAATCAGAACCCCGTCGTCCAGGCGCACAAACGCCGAGGCATGCTCGGCCGGCAGCATCCGCACTGAGACCGGATGTGCCGGGGTAATTGCCAAAATCGCCTCGAGCAAATGGACACCGTATTTCTCCCACGACAAGACAATCGCACCCCGGATCAACTTCAGCCGGCCATAAGCGGCCAGATCGGCACGAGGTTCATCCAATTCGCGGGAGTAGCGCATGCCGGAGCAGGACATCAGCTGGCCTTTCTCCAGATACGGCCTGAAGGCACGCAATTCGGAAACTGCCAGGCTTAGCGGCTTGTCGATGAACACCGGCAGACCGGCCTCGAGAAAAGGCCGGGCCATTTGAAAATGGGTTTCGTGATCATCGCGGGCGATGATCACCGCATCCACTTTGCCCAGAAATTCCCGATAGTCACCGACGCCGTGGGAAATGCGGCAGGCAGCACACAACTTCTTCGTGGATGCAGGATCCTGGGTCCACGCATGCGTTATCGTCCAGCCATCCAATCCGAATTCCGAGGCATGGCGGCGCCGGACGTATTCGTAGATGCCTGGCCATCCCGAGGCCGCCAGCCCTTCCGGGGAGTACCCATTGATGATGGACCCGTAAGAAAACGGATGCCCGTTTCCTTCGCTCAGTCCGATGATCCCGAAGGACTTCACCAGACTCCCCATCCACCATCGACACAAAGGTCCTGTCCAGTGATGTAACTTCCGGCATCGGAGCAAAGCAGGGCAACTGCACCCTTTAGGTCATCGGGTTGGCCAATCCGATTCGTCGGAGTTTTTGAGGCCAGCCGTTGCATAAACTCCACATGCTTCTGAGTCGGTGGATGGGGAAAGGCACCAGGGCTAAGGGCGTTCACGCGAATGCCATGCGGCGACAGGAAGCTGGCGAGGTATTTGGTGAATTGAATTACCCCGGCTTTGGCGGCACCGTAACTCGGTGGATTCGCAAACTCCTTTCCATCATACATCCGATAGTCGGGTCCAAGGTGGCTGTACAGTGAGCCGATGTTGAGGATCACTCCCCGGGTTGTTTTCAGATCCGGGAAAGCCGCCTTGGTCATACGGAAGACGGAGTTCAGGCTCATGTTGATGTCGTATTCCCAATCCTCATCTGTGATGGACTCCCAGGAGTTCTTCTTACCGGACCACGCGTTGTTCACAAGGATGTCGATGGCTTGGAAGTGCTCGTGCACCTGAGCAAAGAACTCCGTGGCGGAATCCCTTTTTAAAACGTCGAGTTCGAAGGCAACCGCCTTGACTGATCCCCCGAACAGCCGGACGATCTCCTCACACTTTTTCTCGCATTTCGCACGGTCCCGACTGGCGAGGACGAGGTTTGCGCCCAATTCGGCGAGCGTTTCGCTGATGGCGGTACCTAGATAGCCGGCGCCTCCAGTGACGACCGCCGTTTTACCTTTCAAGGAAAGCAGCTGCTGCAATGATTTGTTCATGGGTTGGGTCTTTTCAGTAACGCCTCAACGACGGTGAAGTCAACGCTATCATCGATGTCTTGAGACCGGTCGCGGGGCATCAACACCGCGCCGAGCTTTCCCACCAGCAGGGACTTCGCTTCCTGCTCAAGCAAACTTGCTCGGAACACATAAACCGCGCCGTTCAACTGGTAAGCCTTCGGCAGCTTCTGTCGGGGCAGCCATGGCACGGCGCCGGCAATGAAAACTTCCGGGATGCCATTGACGATCCGCCAGGCCCGGTGCGGATTCAGTTCGGCATCCTTGAACGTGGCGACCGAATCGTAGCCACCTTGGGCAACAAGCTCCAGGCAGTCGCGCAAATCGTCCGCCGTACGCAGAGGACAGGTCGGTTCTAGCAGGATGACCCATTCGGGCGTGTCGCTCTCCGTTTGGAGGGTCTGGAGGAGATCCTTCAGGGCGTCGATCACCAGGGCCTCGTCGGTCGCAAGATGCGGCGGGCGCGCGTACACTTCTGCCCCATAGTCCCGGCCGACCGAGGCAATCTGGGCGTCGTCGGTCGAAACAATGATGCGGTCGATCTCGCTCACCTGCCGAGCGACTTCAATCGACCAGGCGAGCAACGGTTTTCCTCCCAGCAACCGGATGTTTTTCCCGGAAACCGATTTGCTGCCGCCCCGTGCGGGAACGACCGCGATGACTCGTTTTCCCTTCAGCATGGGATGCCGCGTGCCGGCCTCATCATTCAACAGTCGCCCGCGTGCCCAACCGGCCGAGACTGTCGAGCGCTTTGCGGTATTCGGTCCACTCCCCGGTGTCGATCCAGGCATTTTCGCCGATCGGGAAGACGCCGATGCGCCCGCCAGCCTTCTTGATCTGCTCGATGAAATCGGTCATGTCGCACCGTGTTTGCTCCGGAATCAAATCAAGCCGGTCGCGGCGCACGACATACATTCCGGTGTTCACTAGAAAGCTGTATTGCGGTTTTTCCGTGATGCGGGCGAGACTTCCGCCCTTTTCCAGTTCACACACTCCGTACGGAATGTGATAGTCCTTGAGGGACGCGACCAGAGTGAGATCGTATTGGTTCTCCGCATGAAATGATACCAGCTCAGCATAGTCCGCCTGGATCACGATGTCACAATTGGTGACGATCAAATGTTCCGGCGCCGGCGAATAAAGCGCTCGGAGACTGCCGGCCGTGCCGCGCGGCTCTTTCTCCTCCAAGTACGCCACGGAGTAGCGTGGCGCCAGTTCTTCGAAAAAGGATTTGAGGATCTTGGACTTGTAGTTGACCGAAAGGTGGAACTGATCCAGGCCATAGGGCAGAAATTGATCGATGATGATTTCGATCACCGTCCGGTCACCCACGGGGATGAGTGGCTTGGGGAGAACACTGGTGAAAGGCGCGAGTCGCGTCCCTTGACCCCCGGCCATGATGACGACGGGCAGATTGAGGCGGCGCTTCGGTTTGATTGCTATTCCGCCTTGAAACATCTCCTTCCAGAACAACAACCGCACTATTTCCCGGGACGGATCGACCACGGGAACGCAGCCAAGATTGCCGTTCAGCATGTGCTTACGGACCTGTTCGGTTCCAAAGCCCTCTTCGACCACATAAGGTTTGCGATTACATATCTGAAAGACCTGCGCCTTCAGGTCGCCATCGGACAAGATCCAACGTCGGATGTCGCCATCCGTCAGTGAACCGATCAGCCGCGATTCCCCGTCGACCACGAAGACAATTTTTTCCTCTGTTTTCTCCAACTGCTCCATCGCCTGACGGATGGTATGCGTCTGGGGTACAAGAAACGGCTCAACGTTGTCAGTCATAGGTATCGTCTCGGGTGATCCTGGCAGATTTGCCTGGCCGCGTGCGGGCACAAGCTCTGAATTCGCCGCTACAGCAAATCGTGAAAGCTCTTCTTTAGCAGGTCGTCGGAAAGAGTGACGTGTTTTAGCACATCCTTGATTCGTTCGCTGGCGCGCCCGTCCTGAAAGCGGTCATATGGATTGCGCATGCCGCGGAGTGAGGTCCGAAAACGCGAGGAGGTTGCCATCGTGATTCCCTTTAGAATCGCAGCCCGGGAGCATGGAACATCTATTACGTTTGCCGCCCGAGCCCGGCCCCGCTGTCGATCACCGATGTTCACCACGGGCAATCGAAACGAAGGGGCTTCGGTCAATCCGCTTGAGGAGTTTCCTACCATGACCGTAAAGTGCTGCAGGCAGCTCAGGTAGCGGCGATGCCCGAGGTGCGGAATCCATTTGAACCGCCCAGGATTCTGTTTACAAGCGGCCTGCAATCGGGCATTGATCAGGGCACCTTGGGCGTCTGCATTAGCCATGGTGAACACTGCCTTGAGACCGCTCGCCTTTATGGCGGCCACCAGGCAGCGGACTTGGGCTTCGGCGCTCCCCGCGTCCCGGGTCACAGGATGATAGGTGATAAGGGCAATGGGATCCTGAAGGCTGAAACCAAGTTCCCGCTCGAGTTGCGGCCGGGTCAGGAGGGAGGAGCCATAGAGCTGGTCGAGTCCTGGAGCCCCGAAGTTAAATACGCGATCGGGTGATTCTCCCATCTGGATGATTCGTCGCCGGTAGACCTCAGTAACGGCAAAGTGAAGCGAGGCCAACTTTGTGATGGCGTGACGCACCGAATCATCGATGGCGCCTTCACTTAACTCGCCGCCATGAATGTGGGCAATCGGAATCCCGAGCATCAACGCTGAGATCGCAGGGGCAAACAACTCGAACCGGTCTCCGAGCAGAACGACGATCTCAGGTTTCAACTCCGCGAAGACCTCGGCGAAGCCGTTTAAGCCCACGCCGATCGATTTGAGATTGGCTACGCTCGAGTCCCCTGTCAGCCGCAGGCTGATCTTCCGGTCAATCTTGATGCCCTCAGCCTCGATGTCGCGCCAAGTCAGGCCGAACTTCGGGGCCAGATGTATGCCGGAAGCGATCACTTGCAGACGCAGCGCGGAATCAGCGTGAATGGCCTTTAACAGTCCGCGAAGAAGTCCGAAGTCAGCCCGGCTGGTGGTCACCGCGCAGATCTTTCGTCGCCTCACGCCAGATGATCCCAGCTAATAATGTCGTCTTTGGCGAGGCCGGCACGGAGAGTGCGCCCGATCAACGATGGCAGGAGCTTTGGTGCGAGCCCATTACCGGGGCGCTTGATGTCTAAATCCCCAGTTGCAAGCTGGTGCCCCGCGGGCAGTGAGCGGGCAGCCACCACGCTCTTGCGGGCAACAGAAAGGTTGGGCAGTTCACACGGGGCTGGACCCTTGATGCCGGTGCCAAGCGCCACCTCAACATGCCGAATGGCCGCCACCATCTGTTGGAGTTCGCTCGGTTCAAGGGAAGCAGCATGGTCCGGGCCAGGGAGCGAACGATCCAGCGTGAAATGCTTTTCAATGATCTCGGCGCCTAGGGCCACTGCCGCGATTGCAATCTCGATTCCCGAGGTGTGGTCCGAATAACCCACCGGCAGGCCAAAGGCGGATTTGAGCGTCAGCATGGCGCGGAGATTAACCTCGGCATACGGAGCGGGGTATTCGGTTACGCAATGCAACAGCGTCAACTGTGAGGCTCCCGCGGCCTGCAGGACATGCACGGCCTCTTCCACCTCGCCCAACGTCGACATGCCGGTCGACAGAATCAATGGCCGATACTTGCGGGCCAGGTGCTGAAGGAAAGGCAGGTTGGTGATCTCACCTGAAGGCACTTTGAACAGCGGCACGTCCATCGTGGCCAGCAAGTCGGCGCTTTGCGCGTCGAATGGACTGGACAGGAACTGGATTCCGATCTGCCGGCAATGGTCGATAAGGTGCCGGTGGGCCGCGGCGTCCAATTCCAGCCGCTGCAACATCTCGAATTGGGATTCCGCATGTGCCGTTGTTCGCTCCTGGTAAGGCGCCTTGTGTGCGGAACGAGTGGCGAGCAGATCCGCCTGGAATGTCTGGAACTTGACTGCATCAGCGCCGCTGGCTTTCGCTGCGTCGACGAGCCGCAGGGCGAGATCAATCGATCCGTTGTGGTTTACCCCCGCCTCGGCAATGATGAATACGTGCGGCATGAGATTTCTATTTTATGCGGCGCGCCGGGCTGCCGACATAAACACCCGGTTCCGTTAGATCATGCACGACGGTCGCTCCCGCTCCAACCATGCAGCCGGCCGCAATCTTTATCCCTTCAATTACCGTTGCGCCAGCGCCGATCATCGAGAAACGCCCGACCGTCACGCCTCCGGAAATCGTAGCCCCCGGGGCGACGTGCACCCAATCATCCAGCACGACATCATGTTCAATGGTGCTGTTCGTATTCACGATCGCACCGCGGCCGATGATCGCTCCACTGTTAATGACCGCCCCGTCCATCACCACGGCGCCCTCGCCACCCGATACTTCCTCGTTGACGATTGCGTCCGGAGAGACGATCCAGCGGAAAAGACAGAGCTGGCGAATGCAATCGCATCCAGAGTTCGTACCGGAACTCTCCCAGACCAACCTGGCCCACGGCGAGCGCGGCGTTAAGTTTTTTCGGCCCGGCGGAGAGTGCGACAAGCTCACGGTCAGATCCGAGATAAGAAACTCCTACTAGCGCGCCATTATCCTTCAGGTCGGTATAACCGAGAATGCGGTGGCGCTTCAGCTTCCGAAGAATACTTATCACGACCTTTGCGTGGCCGCCGCCGCCGACTACAACGATCGCATCCGCGCTTTGCCCGGTTTGCAGTAGAGTCTCCCGTGATTCGGGCTCGTTAACCATTCATGTGCCGTTGCAGAAAGGCTGGCAGCTGGGTTGCCTCGTCGGAACGCAATTTCGCCACTTGCTTGATTCTGGCTCGCAGAGTTTCGCCCTGATCAAGGTACTTCCTCGCCGTCGACACAATCTCCGCAATGTCAGAATCGTTCGGAAAGGCATTGAATTCTCGGTGAACATCATATTCCAGCACTCGGGACAGGCTGCCCATCTTGTGAGCATGAGACCCCAGAAAAATGCAGGGAGTGCCACCAAGCGAGGCAAAGATCGAAGGGTGATATCGCCCGGAGATGAACAGCCGGGCATGGGCCAAAACGGCCCCGCACAAGAGGATGGGTGCATCCACTGGAACTATGCCGACGCCTTTCTCCCTGGCGACTCGCTGGAGAAATGAATCTGGCAAGTCATTTTCCGTCAGATAGACGCGATATCCGAGCTGCCTCATTGCATCAACCAGCCGTGCATAGCATTGCACCGACCTATCAGGCTGGCTACCGACCAAAGCTCCTCCTCCGATGCATATATAAGGATGAGAAAAATCAAGCTTGCCCCAATATTCATCTTTTTCGGGATGAGGCAGCAAGAAATCGCCGTTCAATGGTGGATGAGAGCTACTGTTGGCATAGAGAGAAAACCAGGCAAACAGCGAATCAGGAATAAGGCTGGAGTTAGTCTCCGGCATTTCCTTTCGGACGTACTCCAGGGATTCAGGGTCGCGCAACGACACGGCCCGGCATTGCGGAAGCAATCGCTTGGCCGCCGCGAGCGTTGTGTTATTTCGTCCGGTCAATGGACAATCCGAAATCATCGAATTCACGAGAAAGACCGGCCTTTTCAGGCGAATGCCCAGTTCGATCATCGCAAGCAGAAAGAGAGTTTGCCGGCGGGGCGGAGTTGAGAAAATGATGTCCCCGTCACCGTCGAGCACCAGAAGGTCGGCTTCCTTGGCTTGATCGTAGATCCGGGCGAGCGCGGGATGCCGATACTTGTGAGCCAGCAGGTTGTCGATGCTTAAAGCAGGATCCTCAGCAATGAAATCCTTGGCGCCAAACAACTGTTCCAGTTTGATGTACCAAGCGAACGGCCGCCGCCACCGTCTAAGCAGCAGGTAGCGAAAGTGCCGGTAGTATCTCGGCGGCATGAAGGTACCCACGTAGCCGGCCTCGGCCGTAGACAAGTCGAACAAATCGCCAGTAACGCGACCCGTGATCTCGAATGAGGCCGATAATAGTTGACCCAGCGCGATACTGGCGCTACGGCCCCAGCCGACGGTGGATCGATTGTCACCGACGAAGAACACCTTCAAACGGGCGGGGGGTGCCAATGGTGTTGCTAACGAAGACGGTGCTTCGCCGGGTGTGCTGGCTGCCGTTGGCATATTTTCAGGATTAATCATTAACGGCTGGACTGGGACATGATAAGCAACCGTTGCGGTCAGTCTCTAAAACTCAGGTTCGCGGATCGGCCACAAGCGCGGTCGGCCGGTTTAACGCTACCGCCGCGGTGGTGCCGTCGGGCAACCGCCATTCATAGGGCACAACAACGGGTGTCGAGTGACGCGCAAACGTCAGAAACTCCCCCTTATAACCGTATTCGGCAAGATCTCCGACCACGCTGAAGCCGGCTACCTCCCGATAATTGACGATTAAGTCCTTTGCGTTCGCTGCCCGGATGATCATTTTGACTGTGTAATTTTGTGGCAGTAAGGGAATAGATCTGAAGGTGCATGTTATCTGCCCAGCGCCCTTCAAAGAGTCAGGCCTGTGTCCATCCAGTAACATATTAGAAGTGAAACACGAGCCGTTAACTCCCAACACACCCAGCGCTATAATTGGTTTCTCAATGCACTTGTATGCGTCGTACGATATTTCCACGATTAAATCATCGCCGGGGCGAAACTGGTTAGTTTCGATCCCTTGGTCGTTCTTTAACACGACCTTCTGAATAGTTAGTCCATAGTCCGGATTCGTGCAGGAAAAGGATTGCTCATTGGAGATGCTATTGAAATAGTCCTCGACGATTTCATCGGCCTTTCCGTCTTTATGCAGCCGTCCATCCTTCATCCAGACACACCTTTGGCATAAGGTGCGAACGGCTTCCATATTATGGCTGACGAACAGGACCGTCCTTCCACTCTGGGCAAAGCTTCCCATTTTTCCGAGACACTTCTTTTGGAAGACGGTGTCGCCGACTGCGAGCACCTCGTCGACGATCAGGATTTCGGGGTCAAGGTGGGCGGCCACAGCAAACGCCAGGCGGACATACATGCCTGAGGAATAGCGTTTGACAGGCGTGTCGAGAAACTCTTCAATTCCCGAGAACTCGACAATCTCGTCAAATTTGCGGATGATCTCGGCGCGGGTCATGCCCAGAATGGCACCGTTAAGAAAGATGTTCTCCCGTCCTGTGAGCTCCTGATGAAATCCGGTGCCGACTTCGAGAAGGCTGGCGGTCCGGCCATCGATGCGGATTCGTCCCTCCGTGGGAACGGTAATCCGGCTCAGAATTTTCAACAGGGTGCTCTTGCCCGCACCGTTGCTGCCGATGATGCCGACGACCTCACCCTGTTTGATCTGAAGAGAAACATTCCTCAACGCCCAGAAATCCACCTGCTGGAGCTTTTTTTGCCGGCCGGACCGAAGCCAAGCGAGCGGCGCGCGGATCGCGCCCTCGATGGCATGCCGCATGCCGTCACCCTTGGCCCGTTGATGGCCGATGGTATACCGTTTGGCGACATTCTCGATGGTGATGGCAGGATCGGGCATGGCAGAGGTCGTGGAAGGTGCCTCGGCATCGCTCATATCACATCGGCAAAAATTTGCTCGGTTTTTCTGAAATACCAGATACCCGACGTAACGAGGACGATCACGTCAATTACCGCGACTGTGAGCCCCGGCCAGTAAATGCTGTTTTGTGCGCCCAACAGGCACCAGCGGAAACCATCTATAACTCCCACCATCGGATTGAGCGCGTATAGAAGGCGAAAACGCTCTGGAACGACGCTGCTCTGGAAGCCGACCGGCGAGATATAAAGGCCATACTGGACCATGAACGGGACAATGAAACGGAAATCACGATACTGGACCATGAGGGCGGCGATCCACAAACCGACCCCGAGCGAGGCACCGAACGCCAGCAGCACAAAAAATGGCAGGAATAACACGGCCGCAGGAGGCGGGTAGCGGTACCAGATCATCAGGATCACGAGGAAGACGGCGGAAATCAGGAAATCCACCAAGCTGGTGATTACGCTGCTGACAACAATGACGAGTCGTGGGAAATACACTTTGGAAATCAGGTTTGAGTTCATTACTAGGCTGTTCCCGCTTTCGGTCAATGCGGTGGAAAAAAACTGCCAGGGCAGCATGCCGCAAAAAACCAACAGCGGATACGGCACCCCTCCAGAAGGCATTTTGCCCAGCTTCCCAAAAACCACGGTAAGCACAATCATGGTCAAGAGCGGCCGGATGACCGACCAGGCTACTCCCACAACGGTTTGCTTGTAGCGCACGATTAGATCGCGCCATGAGAGGAAGTAAAACAATTCCCGATAGCGCCAAAGGTCCCGCCAATACTGCCGTTCGGTGCGGCCGGCCTCGATTAGCAATTGATTCATGCGCGATTCATCCGGTGTCCCAAAGCGGGTTTCGTACTGGCTGGGGTCGTGGGCTTGTCTGCGAGATTGTTCATGACCGAGAACTCCCGGCAACTTGTTTTATGAAAGTTCATACAGAGTATGGCATCTTCTGGTCGCCTCACCTGACAGGTGTCTGTCGCCATACCTGCCTGACCGTCGTCGTGAAAACAGATCTCGGCGGCTTTAGTTCTGCTCATAAGTGCTTGCACCCAGGAGAATCGGTAGAATACGACTCCAACAGCCGTACCCAACGTATTGGTAAACAGATCGGTCATGCCCGAGTCTCGCGTTGGCAGAAAATACTGCAAAGTTTCGATCGTAAAACTCAGGACAAATCCCACCATGATGACAACCAGGGCTGACCTCTGGAGTGCTCTCACCGAGGAAAAATAAGCCATGAACACAAAACCAACCGGTATGAACCCAATGACATTCACCGCAATGTCTTTCCAATAGCTCCAACGTCTCCAAGCAGCACCTGAATCATTGAACTCATCCCATAATGGACGAAGAAACTCTGGATGTAGGACGCTATATTTGGCTGGTATCAACAGATCGGTTTCTGGATCCATTTTGTTATGAACGACGTTGCCTTCCCGTTCATCGAACAGATAAAGCGCCGTCGTACTCTCTTCGCCCCGCTCCTCAGACTCACGATTGCGGATCCAGTTCTCAAAATGCTTCTTGACCTCAATTGGCGTCAACTCCAGGTCGTAGATCGCCAACCCCTTGATTTCACCAATCCAACTCTGATCAGTAGTGGAAGTCCCTACCACGAGCCGGCCAGTCAAGTCTCTGCTTGCCACACGCAGAGTGGAGGACCGCTCAGCCAGAACACCATTCACATAGATGGTTGTCCGTTCGCTTCCGAATGTGACCGTTAAAAGAATCCGCTCTCCTTCGTGGAACACGCCGTCGACTTTAAGCCATGGCCGTTGGGGATTGCCTTCCTCATCCCTCGCGTACCGTTGAATGGCCATACTGCTGCCGTACTGCCGCAATGAAAAAGGCGTGCGGGCGTTGGGCGAACTGTCAAATGCCAAAATAACGCCTTCGCCCGACATTGGCTCAGGCGTCAACCAAATTTCCAGGCTACACGATCCGTCACTTCGTGAAGGGACAGCGTGGAATGCCCCTCGGCTCACCAGAGTTCCATGACGGCCCAAGCGAACGCCGTTTTCGTTCTTCAGCCAGCTCAGCGCATTTCTGGGAGCATGGAATGGCCACAGTCCGGCGACCAACACGACGCATAGGACAATCACACTAAGGAACTGGACGATCATTGCGTGAACGGTGTCCCGACCTTTATTGTCCATGGAGTTCGCAAGGCTTGATCATTGCTTCGGCCGGATGTCCCACGCTGTAGTAAGTGAATCCGCGTGCCGCCATAGTCGCTGGATCGTATAGTTTCCTCCAATCCAAGACAAGCGGTATTTCAGCAGCTTGCGCACCCGGTTGAGATCCAGACCTTGTCCGTTGGTTATGACCGAGGTTTCATGTCCCGCAGGACTTCTGCGAACTGGCGAAGCGGCGCACACCCTCGATGCATAAGGATGACGCTCCCGATGTAGAAAACCAGGAAAACGGACGAAGTCGTTATCATCCGCACCAAGGCGCCGCTCAAGTTTGGCAGTTCCGCCAAAGAGGGGGCTTCACGGATAACGAAGGCACATACAGACGCTGCCAGTAGCGATGCGGCCGAGTATTTCCACGTAACGCGGATCACTGAAGTGACCTCAAGCTGAATCGGCTTGCCGGCGTAGCGAAACGCCGGAATGAGCAATATACAGAAGGAGGTTGTCCACGCCGCTGCGATTCCCAACGGTCCCCAATGTAGTGCCAAGAGGAACAACCCGCCAGTCACCACGAGCTCGACTACGGTCCAGCGCAGCAAGCGATCCGGTGTCCCGATAGAGAGATGAATCATTCCAGATGCTTTGTAAATCAGCAGAATTCCTATTCCAGGTGCGAAAAACGTGAAGATCCAACCCGAGGGCCCCCACGCAGGGCCCAAGATTAGCCTGACAACATCTCGACCGACCAATGTGAGCAACCCCGCAGCACCCATGCCCACAAGCGCAAGCGCCGAGAGCCCGTTGAGGAAATACCGCCGGTATTTAACAGGGTCCTGAGCCAGCCGGCTTAGCGTGGAAACTACAACTGGAAAGACGGAAAAGAGTTGGTTTGCAGGAAGAACAAAGAGATCATACGCCTTCTTGTAGAATCCTAGCGGGCCGGGGCCAAAGCGCCATCCAACAAGGAGGTTATCCAAGTTGCGCGTCCAGTAGTCGAGACTACTTCCCCCGTTGACGTGCATGGCAAAAAAAACCAGCGACATAGTGCCCTCGGTGCGACGTGGAAGGCTGGGCGCCCACCGGCAGATAAACCAACCACCAACCGAGGCAGCAAGCGGCTGCGCGATAACCCCCCCGACCAATGCCCAGTATCCCCACCCTGCCCAGGCAAGCAGAACCGATAGCGCAACCGACAGCACACGACTGATAATCGTGTTCGCCGACACGGCGGCAAAGCGCATGCCGCGGTCTAGGAGCGCGAGATGAACGACTGAAGTGCTCGTAACGAAAATTGAGAGCGATGTGACAGCGGCGACGCGCGAGATGCGCGGGTCACCATAAAGCTTGGCCAGTAGGGACCCGGCGGCGGCGAACCCCAGCGTCAACAGTGCCGATACTGCAAGATTAATCCAGAAGAGATTGCTCGCGACATGATGGTTCAGCTCTTCCCGCTGGAGAATAGCCTCCGGAAAGCCGATCCGTCCGATGTTGGCAAGAAATATGCTGAATGTTGTGACCACCGTCACCAAGCCGAAGTCAGAAGGTGTCAGCAGGCGAGCGAGAACAGTCACGCCGGCGAGTTGGACCAAATACGTGCTGGATTGTGCTAAGAGGACAACGCCGGCCCCACGGATAGCGACACCCCGCAAGTGACTTGTGCGGCTTGGTGTCCGAAATACTCCATTAGCGTCAAACGGTGTCAGACGCATTGAAGTGCCCCCGTTTGCTGTACCAATCCCAATGTGAGTCCTCGATTGATTTTCGGTTTCACCGGGGATGAGGTCTGGAGCAGGGGGCGGCGTTTCAGTCCCCTGCTCCAGCAGCCTTGTACTAGCTTTCCTCACGCCCGCATCTCCACTTGTGTCCGTGCAAATTCTGCTGGCGGCATGTAGTCCAACGAACTTTGTGGACGTTGCTGGTTGTAATCCTGCCGCCAGGTTTCGACCTTTCGCCGGCTATCGCTCAGACTCGTGAACCAGTTAGCGTTCAAGTATTCATTCCTTAGTCGGCCGTTAAAGTTTCCACGTAGGCATTCTGCACCGGCTTGCCCGGCTGAATGAACTCCAGGCGAACGCACCGTTCTTCGCTCCAGGCCGCCAGTGCCCGACCGCGAAACTCCGGCCCGTTGTCCAGAACGATCGCTCCCGGCAGTCCTCGCTCGCTGGCGATCCGATCCAGCACGCGACGCACTCGTAACCCGCCTAGCGAGGTGTCGACCTCGATGGTCGGGCACTCTCGCGTGCAGTCGTCCACGATGGTCAACATCCGAATCACTTTTCCTGTGCTCACGCAATCACTCACAAAATCAATCGACCAGCGTTGATTCGGCCGGGACGCTGCTGGCTGGCCACGACGCCGCTCCAGCGGATCCGCCGCCGCTGCCGAATCCTCATCGCCAAGCCTTCCTCCCGGTACAGGCGGTACACGCGCTTGTGATTGGCCCGCATCCCTTCCCGCACCAGCATCGCCGTCAGCCGCCGATAGCCGAACCGCATGCGCGTTCCTCATGGATTCGTGTGCGCCTCAAACGTCAAGATGCTGGTTTGCAGCGTTCCCGTTCCCGCCGTGAATACCGCCGTTTGACTACCGCCTCCAGTAATGATTCGGTATTCTGCTCCAGGATTCGTCGGTCCGGCATTACTTGCCCCGATAAGCGTCCATCCTGATCCAGCGGCGGGTGCTGTTCCGCCGTTTCCGCCTACGGTAATTGCCAATTCAAACTCAGTGCTGATGGATGGGGTGACTGCATTGGAACTTAGGCCAGTCGCGGTTGCCGGTCCCTGATCGAAGCTGGAAGCTGCCAGGTCCTCGACTTCAGTACAGGTTCCGTAAGCTTGCGTAAATGTCCCTGTAATGACAATGCTGAACGTATCGGTCGCAGAGGATTTCTCGCTGTTCACAATCCATGCCGACCATACCCCTCCCGCCGTGACTGAGGCATTGTTGACTAAATTTGTGAAAGTATTGGTCTGGGTATCGCTGATGGTCAAGGCCGTAGCCGATCCGTTCGCATAAGCCCAACAAATTGATGAATAACCAGCGGTAAGATTTGTAGAAGTCCCGAAACTAAGCGGACTGGAAGTAGCTATGGGAAGCGGTTTCGGACTAGACGGAATGTTCTGAATCCATACCGGAGTGAAGTAGACGGCACCCCCGCCCGCCTTGGTAAACGGCACCGGCACATACTGAAAGGCCGCGAGGCCGATAACGATCAATACGATAAGGGAGAGAAGGATTCTTTTCATGTCAGTTCGCCGTTGGAGCCGTACTAATCACATACGGCCAGTAAAAGGTTACGAGCTGCTCGTTCGCTGATCCGCTCGACCCGCTGGTAGTCGACCGCCGCCAATTCATCACCTGATTCGGTGCACAACTGGTCATGCTGGTGGAGTTCAAGTGCAACGTATGCCAATAGGGAGTGTTTGCGGTCGTTCCTGTCGTTCTAGGCGTGAACGCCTGTGCCGTGGCGAACGAAGGATCATCGGTCGTCGTTGAACACCCAATCTGAATCTGGAAAGCTATAGTTTGGCTTCCCGTAGCCCCGGATTGTGTATAACTCACCTGCGCCCAAGTCAAAGTGCTGGAATCCCAGTTCTCGGGAATCGTAACTTGGCCGCAGACTGCTTCACCGGCCGAGAACTGCCAGTAACCCGTGGAGATGTTTGTCCCATTGCGGGCGATTCGCTTGGGAGCCGTCCCGCAGGCCGTGTCCGAAGATTGCCCACCGCCCGCTGTCCCTGCAACATCGTTCGCTGCCGGAATAATCATGGCTTGCCAAGCGTCGGTCAGTGTGATGTCCCGCTCCGCTTTCCGTGCCCGATAGCGATGCGCCGATCGTCCCAATCCCATCAGCCTGCAGGTGTGCCGTTTGCTGATCTGGTATTCCACCCCGACATAGCTCGCGGCGGCCCGAAGTCCCGCAGGCGCTAGAAGTTCCAGCGCTAGCAGGTCTGCTACGCGATCCCGTGCTGGCGGCACAACTCCGCCGTTGTTAGTCCTGCCTAGCCTTGCTTCAAGATGGTGATGATCTGCTCTTCGCTGTGTAGTGTGCCTTTCATTGCAGTTCTCCTGGTCCTTAGGTTTGAGAGAACTCACCTTCTAAAGTGATCCAGTTTTCAGGGGCTACGTCAGCAGCTCTCTTAGAAGATTAAGTGTTGTGTAGACTGGCAAATGGAAGCACTACAGTCGATCGCTCCCTCGCACGACCCTTCCGGACACGTTCAGGGATAGCAACGTTTCCTTAAATGGTGGTTCCTAATCAATCCATAATGCGGACATTCACATCCGCTCGGCCGAGGTTCGGCCGGGCCTAACAGTTAGCTGCCGGTCTATGTCGGCGACAGTGCGGAGCATCGAGCGCCAGTTATTTCATCTTGCCAAAAGAGATGCTACTACGATAGTGGGTTCTCCAAGCCCAGCAGCCTCTTGCCGAACCGCCTAACTTTCCATGGCAGACGGCGGCTCATGCCCCTCACCAAATAGAAAGCTTTACCATGCTCAGGAAAAGGATGTTCCGGCATTTCATCGCGGGGCCGCGTGGCCATTAGCGGCGCGTTCACAAGGTGACAACGTTCTCCTTTGATCGCTACGAACGTGATTCTGTTTATTGGCTTTTTGGGTTCTTCCGGGATGTGACACTCATACACCGAGGTAAAGCCGGCATGGGACAAAAGGTTGTAGATCGTAGGACGGGTGAGCCAGAAGTTTTGGTTGTCATCCAACGACGCCTCGAGCCTAGCCGCCTTCGTCTCTTTCGAGTCTCCGGGCCAATGCTCCTCACCCCAGGTTCCCAGATAGGTCCGGCCGTCGTACGGATAGCGCGTCTTCGGGCGGAGAGTAATTCTTGTATCGACAATGCACACCTTCTGGCAGACCTCGCTGAGCCTTTCTACAAAGGAAAAAACGTCGGGCGCTTTCAAGTGATACAGCAGGCCTAGACACAACACGATATCGAAGCGGCCGTACTTCTCAGCGCAAAGGTTGAGCACGTCGTCTTGTACTAGCTCCAAATTGTCGAGTGAGAGCACGGCCTTCGTGAATCGCGCTTTCTCGATATTCGCAGTGCGGCCTTCGATTGCCACCACCCTTGCTTTCTGGCGTGCAAATTCAATTCCGTAAAGACCCTCCCCACACGCCAGATCAAGGACGCGCGAGCCCTCTATGGTTCCACCTGTTAGGTCGGAGACGCATTGCACGATACGCCTCAGCTTGACCTCGTCGCCAACGATGGTGGGACTGATGGTATAAATATCGTCTTGCAGGTGGATGTTGTGAGTATGCCAAGGCCCGTATTTGCTGATGACTGCATTCTTTTTTTCGACAAGAGTCTGAGCGTCCATGTATGTACCTCCGAGGACCGGTCGTACCGGCATGTTGTTTCGAGTGAAAGTTTCGAACGTTCAAGGTGTATCAAACACGACGGCCCTAGTCATGTGGAACCGCCCGGGAAGGCAGCATCGAGGCACCGAAGGGGAACGTACAGACCGTGTATTGAGCCTCCAGGGACGCTGGCGTAGCCGCCAAAACGCCGGCTGTTTTCGTTTTCGAGCTGCTCACATTGCATGAAACAAGCCACATTCCCACGAGCAGAATGCCGCACAGGACCTGCAGAAAATTAGGCCGAATGAATCACATCATGTTGAGCGGAAGGTCAGTTAACAATGGCGCTAAGGCTCGTTGGCGGCACAAGCGGCTGTTGGGTCGTTGTTCAGCGGGCAGAAAATCCGAACGCCCACTGGCCACCCATTTTAAGCTGGACTGTAACGATCCTCCGGCACAGCCGGAGGCTTTTCCAGTTGCTGGCCCGTCAAAGGGGCTTGATCGCAACCGGTCAAAGTCAAAATCACAAGCTCCATGCCGCACGATAGCAGCCGAAGCTGCGCACTTGGGTAAAGCACACTCCCGATTTATCGATCTTCTACTGCCCCCCGGCAGAGCTGGGGGCTCCTTTTGCACTAGTGCACAGTCGCCTGAAGACCGGTTGGCGGCGCTGGACCACCGCCGCCGGTTCCCAAATATCGTGCCTGCGCCGGAATCTGGCTGGTCAGCGGGGTCAGATCGGGTCCAAATGCGGGCCAAGCATAGCCGGTCATAAAAGATGGCTCGCTGCTGTAGTAAATCGAGGTTTGCAAGGTGTGATCGGACCCGCCATCCCAGTAAGCTACGCCTTGCGTGTAATAGTCATAGTTGCCGTGCAGGATCGCCGTGCTGCGAGTAGCACTATCAAAACTGCCGGGTTCTCCGCACGCTCCCGTGCCCGAGCCTGCTCCTGCCCCAAAGCCGTAAACTATCGGACTAGCGCGTGAACTGGCAAAAGTACAAGAACTGCTGATGAGCGAGCCGCCTGTCCATGTTGTGTGCAGGTTTGGATTGCCAAGGACATTCCCTACGGCTGCATAATAGTGATTAATTGCCATCCACTCCAATCCCATGAAGCCGTAACTGGCATTCGTACTGGACCAACCCGTGTTCCCACCGTTCGTCACTAGAAAATTACCCGTGGCATCTCCCCAGCACCAGTTGCGGAAGAATACGATATGCGAGGATGATCCGTGCTGGTCGTCGGAGCCACAGTGCGAAATTTGATTCCCTTCATACAAATCCATGTAGGGATGAGCCCCGTGACTTGCCCGCAGCGAGCCGAGATAGGTCAGGTCATCGGTGAACATGTCATCCACATAGTTGTACAGGAACACGTTTCCAGAACCGCCGCCTTCCTGAATTAGCGCGTGACGCACTTCGCGGACAACGTTATTCTCCACTTTGTTGTCGCTATTTACATTGAAGAAATAGATGCCGTAATCTTCACCGCCAGCGTTGAGCTGTCCAAAGTGAAAGTAGGAGTCGCGGATTTCCGTGGCCCAGCATTCTTCGCAGGTTACTTGAGCATCACCGCTGACGGCGGCTGTATTGTAGGTTTCCACACCCGTAACCCAGCATTCGACGCAACCTTGCAAAAGAATGAATGGCGTGGCGCTCCGAGTGCTGGTGCCATAGCCCCAGATTTTCATGTTTTCGACGCCTTCATTCAGGTTAGTTTCAACAGGCTGCATCTGGTAGACAGCGGGATTCAAGCTAGATTTGAACGTATAGTACAGGGGCCGACCGAGATTGATCGTATAAGGACCACTTCCGGTCACGGAGGTCACGGGGATAAGCTGACTCATGACCTGCCGATGACCGTCCCCGTTCGAGGCTCCGCTACTGTTCAGGTCGGGACCAGGGCCACAGTAGTTGCATTCCGAGCCGCTCTCGCCCATGTCGGTACTAAGAACCACACCACCATCACTATCTCCTTGATTCTCGCTGACGGCCACGTAACCGCCCGTGTAGCCGGGATTGGTTGCAACGGTAATCGCCGTGCTGCCTTTGGTGTAGCCGTTGGTGATGATAATAGGCGAATTGAAATCGCCGCCGTAGCCGCTAAAGATTTGCCCCTTGTTATCCATCATCAAGGTCGTCACGGTCGAGCCTGCGCCCACGTCACCGCAGTACGTTCCAGACTCTTCGCAGTTCATCCAAGTGCCCTGCGCTCCCGGCCCTCCTCCGGCCCCGCGCAGCACCACTCCAGCCTTGAGGGTGATGGTGCCATTGATGTAGTACATTCCGGCTGGGATATAGGCAGCATTGCCAGCACTTGTCGCCTTGATGCAGGAGTTGATGGCCGAGGTGTTGTCAATCGCCGTTTGATTGCCTTGCGTTAATCCGGTGCAGGTAGTCCCCACTGGGTAGGTGGGCAGCGTGCCATTATTCCAGATGTCCGACCCTGCCTGCCACGGAATCTGGCGGCAATTGGCGGGACAGTTGGTATCATCGTTGGGAAGCTGGTAAGGCGTCTGCGCGAGAAGCGGCTGCCCAATGAGAGCAATCCCGATGAACGCCAGGACTAGGATGAAGTTTCTTGACATGTTTGCTGCACCCTCTTCAGACATTGATTTCTGATTTGTCTTCCAACTTGGAGTCACGGAAGAGGTCCGAGACGCCCGCCTTATCACGACAGCGCGCTTGAGCCTAGGCTTATGGTCCGTCTACTCTCGCGCCATGTCAACGCTCGTTAGTTCATGCCCAAAACTCTCACAGTCATGAACTCCTGGACATGCCCCAACCGTGCCGTTGCAACAGCGAAAGCGTTGAGTTTCGCAGCAGTGTGCGAGGAATCAGGCTATCAGCAACGGCAAGAGCAGAGTGTATATTCCAGCTTGGCCGGAACCCGGCCGCGCCGCCCGCCTCACCTCCAATCTTCGAGGAAGAGGACAATTTCCAATTTGTCCTTCGACGACGAGATATCATGACGATTATGTGTAAAGGTTAGCTCCGGGGTCGCAATAATCGAATATGCCACAAGCAACCTGTACGCTCATCCGTCAGTGTGACGCCGTGTAGCAAAACGTAAGAGCGTTGTAGATTTCTCCAGATTCTCTTCGTGATCTGCGTGTCGTGCATCGAAACAACGAACACGCCATCGGCCGTCAGTGCCCCCGAAAGCACTTCCATCATGCCCATGTAGTCCTCGACGTAATACAGCGATTCGTTCAGTACAACAACCGAGAATCGCTGCTGTGGTCGGAACGTACGGCCGTCCAAGCACAAGAAATCGACATCGGGCAAGCACCGCGCTTTGGCACGCTCGATTGCCACCGCCGAATAGTCGAAGGCTACAATTTGCACGTTGCTGACCCTCCTATACTGCTCCTCGAGTAGACCGTCGCCGCATCCCACGTCCAGAATTGGTCCATCGCTTTGACGCCGGTGCATCAATGCGATCAATGTGCCGTAGCGGGCATCCTCGTGCGCGTTATTCAGATCGTAACCCTGGGACCAGCTATCGTCCCATCTGTCGGTAGAGAAGCAATGCTCCTTGCTGCCCGTCGGAGTGACGTGGCTAAATGCCCGATTGATTAGAGCTAGAAGGCCACTCATTGTTGTGCTGGCCCTCCCTTGTTGTATCTATCAATCATTTCTCTGAACCCCGTAAAAGCCACAGTTCAATATCGCAACAAAATTCTATTTATGTTCCGGAGTACATCGTGTCAGTGCTACCGTCTTATGAGCGCGGGGATTGCGAATACTGAGTAAGTAGACCGCCGAAGCTAATCAATGAGGCCGCAGTCTGAAGCCCGCCGCACGGACAAATTGTCGCGCCAAAATCTGGGCAGCAGGCCCTGACATTTTTTCCATGCCCACGCGCTCGATGTTTCGCGGGTGGAAATGCGGGGCGAGACCTGCCGTCCCGAACGAGACGTCCAGCAACGGTTCTGAGAAGACCGCGTCGAAGAATGTGTCATCCACTCCGCGGTCGTTGTGAGGAAACGCGAACGCTTTCGGATTCATGCCGAATCGCGTCCCGAGAAGCTGCATGCTCATTCGCGTTTGTTCGAGCTGCTGTGGTAACGGAAGGTCGGCGTACAGGGGGTGGTCGTGACTGTGCGCCCCGATGCTGAACCCTCGATTGAGCAGCGTCGCAATCTGCTCGGAGGAGAGGTACGGTCTCGTTTCGCGGACGTATTCATCAAGGTTGACGTCCAAGGTTTCGGCAAGGGAGGCTACAAGCGATTTCTGCGCGTACCGGATCGACAGAATACGCGCCTGCAAAGTCATACAGTCGCTGCTTGTCGCAGGTACAAGGGATTCCACACGCCGGAGGCTTGCAGCGCCGAGCCGCAAGTGGCCCGACTGGAGCCGATCGAGCAAGACGCTGAGGGCGTTGTGATGCGCGAGACCGCCGCCGTCCAGGAATGCGGTATTGAGGAAGAACGTGGCGGGCGTGCCGGCGCGCTGCAGAATGGGCGCGACGATGTCGTGCATTTCCCTGAATCCGTCGTCGAACGTCAGATGGAAACAGGGACGGCTCAGGGCCCTTTTGCTGTTCAGTGCATCGACGATGTCACTGAGAGTTACCGGTTCGAAGCGACGGAGGAAAAACTCTATGTCTGATCTGAACTCGGAAATCCTTCTGAAGCGATACAGATGGCTGACGTGCGGCACATGAGTGTCGCTCACCATGTGGTAGTAGGGCACCACAAGCGCCACTCCGGAGAGCGGCCGCACCCACTCAATGGGTATCCGCGCTGCTCCTCTCGACAGGAGATTTGACACCATCGCTCTGGCGGATCGCCCCGGCTGGACCATTATCGGAATCTCCAGGCTAAGCCGACCGTCCCGGAGGGGACAGACGGTAGATTACATGAGCGAGTCCCTTGAACATAGTGGCCTGTCCCCAGTGGAGCATGGGTGTTCGAGCCGTTATACCAAACGGGTACTTGCGGTAGTAGAAGAAGCCGGCGCGATCCTGCATATTGCCAATGGTCCAGTCGGCTACCTTGACTGCAAAGGAGAGCGACTCGGGATCCTCTGGAGCAAAGTATGCGAGCGTATCGATCGCCTGTGCGGCACACTGAATATCAATCGGGTACGCACGATCGTGGTAGTACTTCGGACGCCCGGACACCTCAAGGAAATGGTCCTTAAAAAACCGAAAGCCCTTCGTAAGGTGGCCGGAGAACTCGGTGTCGCCGGTGTACTCGATGTAGCACTTCAGGCTGTCGAGGTTGTAGCCCGTATGGAAGTTGTCAACCCAGTGATATTGGTCGTCTTCCGCATACCACCACGCGCCGTTGGGGAGCATGCGTAAGCAGCTGTAACGCATGGCCGCGCGTGCCACGTCTGTGTAGTCCTGGCGACCCGTGTGCCGTGCGGTGCGCGCGAGCGCCGCAGCGCCCAGCATGTTCGCGTTATGGATCGATTCCTGGCCGTGTGCAAAATAGCTGAGACAGACGCCGCGATCTGTCCTCTCGCGCGGCAGCGACATGATCCAATCGCACGCACTCGATGCGATATCGAGAAACCACTGTTCCTGTGACTGCTCGAAGGCCTCGAGGTATGCCTGCGCGATCAGGCTCGTCCAGACAATGATGCTGTCGTCCTTGTGGTACGCCCCGCCTCGGCTTGAGAAATCGAAATAGTTCGCCCAGCTATGCTTCTCGAACTTCGCCGATCGATGAATATCGAGCCAGTGCAGGCATTCGGTGGCTCTTGTCCAGTAGTCTGCAACACCGGTGCTACGGTGCAGAAGGAGGTAACCCCAGGCCATCATTCCCCGGCCCTTGGTGGAGTCGAGGGGCTCGATCCCGATCAGCGGCCGAATATTGAAAGGCGATTGCCTGACGGCCTGTTGCAGAATGCGTTCGGCCAGCAGATTTCCAAACGTGCAGACCCTGAGCGGGCTCGAGAGACCGTCGAAGGGCTCGTAGCCCCGGTACCCATTTGCCTCGACCCAGCACTGTACAGCAGCGGCGCTCTCAAGAAGGCGCCGCCGCACCGTCGATTCCGCCGTTGCCGCCGTGAGTTGTGTTGTTTCCATAGAGTTTGTGTTAGTTGTAGTGGTCGAAATTCTGTTTCGCCCCGCGTGGAGCGGAAGATCAGTGCGAGAGGTAGCGCACGCAAGAGAGAAATCCGTCAAACATTCCCTCGATGGAGGCGTGCGCAAGGATATCTCGGCGAGCATTCTCAGACATCCGTCGGCGCTCCGCGTCGTTGTCGATTAGCAGCAACAGGCGATTACGGAGCGCACGCCGATCATCTTCCGGCACGATGAAACCGTTCTCGCCATCGCGCAGGTACTCGATTTCCGGGGGCTGATTTCCCTGCTCGGTGACCATGGGCAGTCCCCAGAAAAATGCCTGGTTAAGGCCCAGACCGACGTGGCCAGGAATCGAGCAGACATCCGCCATTTTGAAGAGCCGGCTGATCTGACGATTTTCGGGGTCGTGGACCTCGCCGAAATAGCGCGTGTTTGCAGGTTTCATGCGCGCGCGAAGCTCACCGCTGAGCCCGGACCCCACGATTACCAGTCCGACATCGGATCGATCGAGCTCCCGAAATATATCGATCAGATGATCGACCTTCTTCCGGTTCCGCTCCTCCCCGATTCGGCCCGCGAATAGCACCACCTTCTGAAATGGGATGCCAAGATCCCGCTTGATTTCATCCTTCGACTCGCGGATTTGGGGGAAGTCCTCGAAATTGATGGTGTTATTTGCGACGAACATCTTCCCATGGTGCCGCTCTGAGATGAAACGGGTCAACGATGACGTGTACAGAATCAGGCCATCGCTGATGACATGCAGATAGTCGAAAAACGCATTGCGAAAGCGGTTGTCAGGGTCATCCAGATTCCGTGCCTTGGTCCAGAGCGCCACCGGAATGCCAGAGAACTTCAGCCAGTGAATCAACGGCCACAGTATCCGATCCTTGAGATGCAGAAACAGAATAACTGCATCTGGATTGAAGCGCCGGATCTCCGCCCGGTAGGTGAAAAAATTGAATGGCCGTTCAACGAGCTCGAACTGGCACTGGTTCTGGTTCTGCCGCTGTAGCTCGTTCGACAGGACGACAAAGTCCCAACCGTGCTCCCGGAAACGCCGCCAGAAGTAGTTATAGACCGACACCCGATAATGCATGAGCCGGTTGGAAATCAGCAGCACCCGCTTGGGCGGTGCGACTGCGGAAGCACCCGCCCCGGACGCCGTCGTGAACTCCCTTATTGCGCTACCAGCAGATGCCATAATACTGACTCTTCCGTGCGTCTCCGCTGGCCATGGCGACGTTGGATGCATTTGTCGACATGAAGTACTTCATCCCTACGTCGTCTCCATCGAGGAACAGGGCACGCGGGTCAACTCGGGTCTCCCTCGCATCTGACTGAAGATGCGATCCATAATGTGGGCAGTCAAAATGATTTCTCGATAAGGAATAGGCACCTCAAGATCCTGCACGATGGACGCGTAGAAGGACTCAATCAGGTATTTCATGCCGGACTTCATATGGAAGTCCCTCTTCAGAAATCGTCCCACATTGGTGAACGCATTCGAGACATCCTGCTTCGCCATGGACATGGGAGGAACAAACTTCTCCACGTAGCTCACGTATCTTTCGCCGCGCAGTTTGATCAGCGTCTCCTGATCCTGATCAAGTACCAGGCCATTCTTATCTCCGTACACGCGAAACTGGTGCAGGGACGGGCGCATCTGCGAAGAGAATGTGAAGTACGCCGTCGTGCCCTGTTCTTCGGAGATGATGACTCTCAGCTCGTCGATGAGGTCTGTCTCCCCCATACTCCGCAGCAAGGGACTGATGAAGCCGTGGGCTATGACAGCCGGATTTTCGCTCGTAAGGTGCTCCGATATTCGGGCGATGCCATGGCTGATGACATTGTGCAGCAGTCCACCTGGAAGCTTGCGGACCCAGTAGTTCTTGTCGCTCAACAACACACCCGCGTACCCGGCGCGCCCCAACTGAAAGCAAAAATAACTCTCCATATGGACCGGTGTCCCGCCCAGGTATCCGCTCTGGATGAGCGCCCGCATCCGCCGAGCCGAGTGCCTGAATTGATCATCGTGGCCAGCGGTTACCTTCAGACCCCTGGCGTTGGCAAACGCCAGAAGTTCCCGGGCCTCGTGCTCGTAAAGCGCGAACGGTTTCTCCACGTAGACGTGGCAGCCAGCTTCAAGGCAAGCTTTCGCAATGCTGAAGTGACTTTGCGGCGGGGTTGTGATGTGCACTACATCCGGCCTCGCTTCGTCCAGTAGGTCGTCCAGATCATGGAAGTGCTGTTTGATGGGAAACCGCTGGTAGAGTTGACGCGCCATCAACGGTTCGCGATCGCAAACACCCACAATCTGGCACCCTTTGATCCGCTGGATCTGTTCAGCGTGATCATCGGCGATTTTCCCGCAGCCTACGATCGCGACCTTAAGCATTGGTTCCTCCGGCAAGGCAGCTTTCAAAATGACGCCGCAGCCCTTCGCTCGTCGGCACTGAAGGCTGCCATCCGACTAGCCGCTTTAGTTTCGCGTTGCTGTAGCGCGTTCTTTTCCAGGATGCATGCCACGCTTTGCGGTTGTATACCGGCGGCAACTGTCCCTTTGACCATTTCGAATACCACTCCCACAGAAAACATAGATAATAGGTCAATGCATGGGGCAAATAGATCGACCTGAAACGCCTGACATTGCGCTTATACAGACGCAGAAACTTCCGGCTAGACGGCAGATTGTCATCGACGACATTAAAGACTTCGCCATCGACACCTTTTGCCAAACCAGCCAGCACCATAGCCTCCGCGCAGTTGTCCACATAGGTGAGAGGCATGGTGTTCCCGCCTCCAAGATGCAGGAAGATGCCGAATGTGCCGATGCCCACCCGGCCGTGTATGCCCGGATTGCCTGGGCCGTAAACCCATCCGGGCCGGATCAGGACATGAGGAATTCCAAAACGTTGGCCGTAGTCAGTTACAAGTTTGTCCTGCTCTGCCTTGGCAAAGCAATAGGCGTTGCCCCGCGATTCCGGGTGCTCTTCGACCGGGGAAGATTCGTCCAGCAACCGCCACTTAGGATTCAATTGGTTGCTATAGACCGCGAAGGAACTCATGTTGACGAACCGCCGCAGACCACCTTGGGCGACGCATGCATCCAGAAGGTTTCGCGTGGTTACAACCGAGTTCACGAAGGCATCGGGAAAAGACTTCTCACCCCTTCCTGCAGCCAGGTGGAAGACCACTGTTACGCCTTTCGCGGCAGTGACGCAGTCCTCGGTAGAAAGGAGGTTGCCTGTCATGATTTCCACTTCTGCGCTATTTTCATGAGCGCGAAGGACCGCACCGAGCCCGTCCATATTGCTGGATGGCCTGGTCAGACAACGCAGATTTCGAAAGCCTAAATCTAAGAGAGCACTTACTACTCTACGGCCGATAAAACCTGTCGCGCCGGTTACGAGGATGCGGTCGTTCGGGCCGGCGATCAATGAATCGGCTTGCACAGTATTCACAATTAAGTCGACACCTTTCTACGTTGTGACGTATGGTTTTCGTACTGGATTGATACCTACAAGGCCAAGTAGTCTGCCGAGATGGTCGAACAGCCTGACCAGGATACTCATGAATGCACCCTGACCGAAGACCAAGGCGAACGGCAGTGCCAAGGCATAAGCCGGCGCGGCCAGAGCGGACGTCATGATGTCGCGCGCACCGAAGGTCGGATGAGCCAAAGAAGCATGTCCCCGCAGCAAGGCCCGTTTCAGAAGGAAGGTACGTTTCCACCGTATCGGTGGCACGACTTCATAGGCCACAGCCTCATTGCACCAGATGAAAACATACCCCTTCTCAATCATCCTCCTGAAGAAGTCCTGATCCTCTCCCGTGCGAAACTCCGGCCTGAACGGTTGCATCACCCCAGTGAAGACTTCCTTCTTCAGCAGTGTGTTGCCGGTGCGACCCTTGCGCCAGTCGATCACGAACCCTGTCGGATAGGTTCGGCGGTCGTAGAACTTACCGTCTACTACCCATGTGGGGGGAGTTTCGGCATACCTTGGGTGCACTGGCCCAAGGACACCGTGCACATTGTGCCGGCTGCAGGCTTCGAACAGTGTAAGCAGCCAGCGCTGAATCGGAGACTCGTCGTCATCAATGAACACCACAAAGTCTCCGCTTGCGTGTTCGATCGCCTTGTTCCGGGCAAGCGCGATGTTCTGTTCAGGCTCGACGTAATATTCGATGGGAACCGTCTGCCCGGCGGCAAACTCGGAAACCACGCCATCGGCCGACCGTCGATGATCGTTGTCCACTACCAGAATCGAATAGGTGAACAATCCGCCGGTGTCCTGTTCCCGAAGATCCTCCAACAAACTTCTCAGCAGCTCGGGTCGCCTATAGGTGCACACACAAACCGTAATGTGCTTCGATCGGTCGGCCATCAGAGCAGTCTCTTGCGACTTTCGAAATACGGCGACGCGGAACCAACTACAGCAGCTCGGTGCGGGTCAATGAAATGTCTGTGCTCCAGAAACGCGCAGGACACAGCAAAACACCAGCGGTGAGGTTGTTCATGATAATGACTCAAATGGTCCGGAGCTGCGCCGCCCTTTTCGAGTGTACCCTCCGACTTGGCTTCGGAACATTGATGGCGACGAGAAGGAAAAGGAACCACAGACCATGCGTGCCTTTGAGAAGGCTCGTCTCGGTTATGTTATTCATGACGATGCTTAACAAGAGCACCAGGCGTAGACTCCCGAGTTCGAATTCATTCCGAAGATCGTCGAGCGCACCGGCGAATGCAATACCGATGCCAATTAATAGCAACGCTACCCCGATCACGCCAAGCTCGACGTAGACGTCGATGTAGCCATTATGACCCTCAGTCGGCCGCCACCCGGGCGTCTTACGGGACCAGTTGGGGAGGGGGTACATGGCTTCCCCAATGTGCCCGACCCAGAAGGCACCGAACCCGAGACCCACCACCGGGCTCTTCGCGGCGATGTGGAGAACGTCGGTCCAAATAAGCGTGCGGTCAGTAAAGGTCATATCGCGGCCTGAGGCCTTAAGCACCAGCGTGACCGGGTTCGTATCGAACACTTCGAACACAAGGTACACGACCGGCGTCAACAGGATAAACGCCATGGTTACCGCCAGAACGATGCGTTTGGCGCGGGTGGCTCTTTTTTTAATGTACTGCAACCCGAACAGAAAGGCGGCACTTGTGATAAATCCAATGATAGCCGTGCTGCTGTGCGAGTTCTTCGAACCGCGCAACACCCATAGTGTGAGGACGAGGAGCAGCAGATCCAGGCTCAGCTTTTGCGTGGCCCAGTTTTGGAGAATCTGCCAAGTACAAAACAGACCGCTGCACATCGCGCCCTGCCCGAGACTGTTTTTATCTAAGGAGAGCCCCTTCCACTGCTCCTCGGTGCCGCTCCAGTCATACGCAACACCGATGTTTCTGAAGTACTTGATTGCAACAATCGAGAGCGGGATGAACACCAGATACAGTCGTCTGAGCAGAGCCCGCACCGCGCCGAGCGGATTGTTCTCCGTAAGCACGACGAGCACCATCACAAGCGTGCCCATCGACCGGACGCATCTCCGAAGTGAAATGGCTGGAAAATTCGACCATATGATACTCAACGTCATGTAGATGAACAGTACAACCAGCCATTTGTTGCGTGCGAGAATTTTCTTGGTCCGTTGCGCCCGCGAGCAAAGGACGAACAGCCCAAGCACGATCAACAACGTCGCCAGCGCACGGTCCAAAGGGTTGCCGGACAAGTCTGGATCACCCGCTGTGCTGTTTTGCCCGGCTGCGCTGAGCCAGGTAGACAGGCTCCGGGTGGTGGCAAAGAAGAGCCAGAGATATGGGACCCAGATCCACCAGGAGGGCGCCTTCGACTTGACTACGGGGGCCGGCGTCTCAAGTGGCGGCGTGTCGACTAACGGAGCGGGACTTGACTGGATCACACGTGACACTCGGGACGAGCGCGCAGGCTGACGCCGGAACCGGTTAGTAGATTGAGGTAAAGGTCGGCCTGAGCTTTGATGTTGTGTTTTTGATAGAACGTAGAGGCCGTACGTGCAAGGCGTTTGCGTTCCTTCCTGTCGTGGAACAACTCCACGATTGAGGTGGCCATTTGCTCCACGTTCTCGGGCTCATAGTACCGAACCATCGTATCGTCGAAGTAGCGCGCGATCACGGCAAGACGCGGCGCAACGACCGGTACACCCAGGTACACATACTCCAGTAACTTCACGGGGAGCATATATCTGTCGCAGGCGAGGTTGCGTCGGTTGCCAATGATGCCCAGGTCCATACCGGACACGATCTCCGGTATTCGCTCCACCGGGAAGAACGTTCGGCTGAAATGAACCTTTCCTTCGAGTCCTAACTGCGACGACAACGCGAGCACTTCGGGCAGGTAGTCGCCGGAGCCGTATACCCACAGCTCTGCCGGAATGCGGTCGGCGACTCTGGCCATCGCCTGCACAATCAGGTCGATGCCCAGGCGGTGCGCAATCGTACCGTGATAGACGATTCGGAACACCTCGCTCTTTTTCTCTGTCGTCACGGGCCTGAACAGCTCCACGTTTGGTAGGTTCATCAGCACGGTAATTTTCTGCCTCGCAACTCCGCAGTGTTCGACAAGATAGTCCTGCTGGTTGTGGTCCGCGCAGAACACGTGATCAGCGAACATCGCCGACAGCCGCTGCTCCATCTTCAGGACTTTCACCGGCAGATCGTTTTCTCCGACGTCGAACTTCGCGATGTAGTTGACGGTCATTAGATCGTGCACGTCCAGCATCAACCTGGCGCCGAGCATCTTCGGAACGATGGCGGCAAACACCAACGCGTTGGGCATGTTGTGCACGTGAACGACGTCGTACCGGTGGCGGAAAGATCTGTGGGCGAGGAGAAGCGAGGATCTCAACAAGAATTTCAGATAAGCCCAGGCGTACATGAGCGTGTTTTCGCCCTGGTACTTGCTCATCACACGGAAAATAGTACCAGCCGGCCGCGCTTCGACCGCCGACTCGCCGTCCGCCCTCAGGGCGATGACGTCGACCCGATGTCCCTGGTCTTCGAGCGTCCGCACATAACTTTTGATTCGAGCGTCGTTGATGTAGTGCGCGTATGCCAACATGCAAATGTTCATTCGTTCGCCTATGATCCGGCAATCTCTTGCGATTCGTGGGTCGGTGCGTCAGCCGACGTGACGATACAGAATACGGCCCGTTGCCTGTAGAACAGCGTCTGGCATCAGAGCGAACAACTGCTTGACGATACTGGACGAACGCCGCCTAGCCCCATCGGTCACCTGCTTTCGAGACCAGCGCAGATACGTAAGCTTTGAAGACTTTGCGCCCCAGCGGTCTTTGAACGCGATCAGCCCCGGATTGTCGGCGTCTGAACGGCCAAAATCCATGCACGTTAGCCCCGCCGCTTTTGCCTCATCGATTGTCTTCCAGAAGAGAAACGGCGTGCCCCCGAGGTTCTGGAACGCCGTGTCGGAACAGCCGTACTTGTAGACGACGACGTCCTTGTGCTGCACAGTCAAAATGCTGGCAATCTCATTCCCGTCTTTGAACGCTACCCGAATCTGCAGTCGGTCGCCCATGCAAGCGGCCAAGTTTCTGAACCACAGAATGGGCTGCGGTGGCAGTTGGTGCCGGCGGCGCGTCTGAACCATGAGCCGGTAAAACGCATTCAGCAGGCGTTCCGAGTTGCCGCTTTCACACACAAGCGCCTCACGCTCCGCGCGGCGAACTTTTCGCTGCACGCAGTCTTTGTGGAAGCTCCGAAAGAGATCCTCTAAGCTAGGCCGCAGATCGAGCATGTGCAGGTAACAGGCGGGAGACCTGACGGCACCGTCGAGAGTAGGCAGTTCGCTCGTGGGTCTTAGCTCGACATATTTCCACTTCCCTGCATCCACAGCGTCCTTCAACTCCTCCACGATTGCGGCAGCAGCACTCGGGCTGTCCAGCAGCGGTTCACAATGGTCGGAGAATGGAACAGACACCATGCGGCGGCCTGTCAGCCAGCTATTGATTTGGCACAGCACGATACCGTTCGACAGCGGCGAAGATGGCGGGGAGGTGGTGTAAACGACGGGCGTGTACCCGTACGTCCTTTGCACCGCTTCAAGCCACGGCGGGCTGTGAAAGACAGACGCGGAATTGTGGCGGCTGATGAATTCAGCCCACCGTGGGTCGCGAAGCGGGTCAATGGTGTAAACCATCACAGCTTTTCCTCCGCGAACCTGTTCGTCGTCTCCGAAAGGTGTGCCGTCGAGAACAACGACTCCCTCACAAATTGAGCGGCGTCGCGCGGCAGCGCACACCAGGCAGCAGCTCCGAACCGTGCAGAGACGTGGGCGAGAAATTCTTGGTACAGGCTCACCGGAAACTCAGCGCGACCGACCCGTTCTCCAAACGCGATGTAATCGGGATGCACATTGACGAGTGCCAAGCCGCCGTGTCGCGCCACCCAGTCGAGCTTTCGCTTCCAGATGTCGTTTGTTTTTTCGCCGAGGACGAGGTAGAGCGTCGAATCCTGCGGCAGCGTGTACGGCAGTTCGACGTAGCCGCTCCCATCCGATCGTCCGACCCAGAACGGAAAAATCGTGTTGGCACAATCTGGCTGGGGCTCAAAGGGATCCGTGTCGAAGGTCGACGCATCATAGAGGACGTTGAGCTCTTTCAACCATTCGAGATTGTGGAACATGAACGCGGATCTGAATCCTACTGCTTGCCACTGCTTGAGGTGCTCGTTGATGCGGACGGCTGCAGCGTCGAACGTAGCCTTTGATCGATACAGCGTGCCGTCATGGTGCAGATCGTGAACACCGACTTCGAAGCCGTGATCCACGAGAAACGATCGAAGTGAGAAAGGCGTTTCGTACTCGCCTTCCGGAACGAAGTTGAAGGAGGAACGGAAGCCCAGATCCAACTCTAGTTGAGCTAGGGCCCTGCAGCGCTCCATTCCCTTCTTACCCTCGACATCATGCGTCAGAGTGAAGGCAAACGCCTTTCCTCCAGGCCATCCTGACCACCACTCTGGCCGCTGCGCTGCCGTCTGGTTGATCGGCCAAACGTTCGTACTGCGCCGCCGCTGTCGAGCGGCGATTTGCGCTCGGAGCCGCAGACGCATGGAGTGCGGGATCGCTGGCTTAACGAAGTAGTAAAGGTCGAGGAGTTTCATCTCGGTTGCGTCTGTGGTGGTAGTAATGAGGCTACTGACGGGGAGTGCGGTCGACGACGGCGGCTAGGTGGTCGGCGTCCCCGTTGACTGACGCACGCAAGAAGCATAGGTCTTCGTAATGCTGCATCGAAGACCGGAATACGAACCTCAACCGACTGGTGGCGAAGGGCTTCAGCGAAAGCACGACGCCGACCCAAGACTTCATAAACAAACCGTTGGTGCGAAGCGAGCGCTCGAAACATCGGCGGGCGTTTTCCAAATGACCCGCGCAGAGCTCGCGGCAGCCGAATCCGTAATAGCGATTGGCGGCGTACATGGAATTGCGCCACGACTGCACGGCACCGGCGAAACCACGGGGGCCCTTGCTCCTTCCCTTCAGCTCGAGCAAGTGAGGCATCTCGGCGTCGAGATCTTCGGGTTGCCCGCTTCGTCGCCGCTGTGCCAACCGCATCGCGGCAACGCCTAGTTCGTTGATGTACTGATGAGCGATAACTGAGAGGCCCTTAGGATTCAACCGATAGCTCACGAGACGCTCCCAAAGGTTATGTGCCTGGCAGTGCTCCAGGATGCGCAGAATGAAATCGTGATCGTCAGCAGGCTCGAACGCCTTGCGATACCCGCCGACAAGTCCGAGAAGCGCTCTTCTGAACATGATTGACGGATGGAGGAAACACCACCGCTCTACAATGGTTCGCTGGATCGTCCCGTTATTCTCCGGCAGGTACGACGTGTAGAGCACCGCACCGTTCGTGTCGATATTGTCATAGACACCACATCCGACCAGCCCCACCAGGGGATTCGCGTCCAGAAAGGCCACCTGCCGTTTGAGTCTGATTGGCGCACACAGGTCATCTGCATCCATGATGGCCACAAATTCACCGCGCGCTGCCGCCAGTGCTTCGTTGCGCGACGCCGCGGGGCCCATGTTGGTGTGATGTCTGATGATCCGCATCCGCGGGTCACCGAAGCTCTGGAGAATCGAGAGCGAATCGTCGTTGGAAGAATCATCGACAGCGATCAGCTCGAAATCGCGGAAAGTCTGTGCAAGAACACTGGCGACCGCCTCACGCAGAAATTGCGCCGAGTTGTACACTGCCATCACGACGGTTACTCGAGGCATTGCGGGTGTCTCAAAAGGTGTTGACACAGGTTTATCTCAGTGTCGGTTCGATGAACTGAGCCTAATTGCGCGCCGGCGTAATAATCACCGCGGTATCCGAACTCGTTTCTGTCGTTATAAAGTTGGAGCTTTACTCTATCTTGGCAGCGGCAGCGACATCGGAACTGGCGGCGGCTGTGGCATCTGGTTCTGGACTGCCCGGCAGGCGACCGATGCTTACATACTCAAACCCTGCCGCGGTCATGTCGCACGTGTTGAACATGTTTCTGCCATCAATGATCAACCGGCGATCGACCACGCTGGCCAAGCGTCGCCAGTCGATGGTGCGAAATTCGTCCCATTCCGTGACGATCAGGATTGCATCTGCGGACTGGGCAGCGTCATAAGGATTGCTACAATAGGCGATCGTCGGCAGCAACTCCTTGGCCTTATCCGAAGCCTCGGGGTCATAGGCACTCACAATGGCCCCTTCTTCCAGCAGAGTCTGCACCAAGGGAATGGAGGGGGCAAAGCGGATATCGTCTGTGTTGGGCTTGAATGCCAAGCCCCAAACTGCTACCTTCTTTCCCCGAATGCTCCACAATTCCTTCCGTACCTTCTCGGCAAAGTGTGCAATTCTCCGTTGATTGATCTTCTCGACTTCCTTCAGAAGCGAGAAATTGCAGCCGGATTTCTCCGCGATGCGGATGAAGGCTTGCACATCTTTCGGGAAACAGAACCCCCCGAAACCGATGCCCGGGTTCAGGAACGCATTGCCGATACGCGGATCGAGACCCATCCCCTCAGAAACCTTGCTGACGTCGGCACCAACAACTTCGCACAAGTCCGCAACCATGTTGATGAAGGATATCTTCATGGCCAGAAACGAGTTCGAAGCATGCTTGATCAGCTCGGCTGAGTTGATATCCGTAACCAGAAACACGTTGTCTTTCGCCGTCGAACAATCGGGATGAACAGGACATACGAACTTCTGCCGGATAACCGGCTCGTAGATCTCACGCATCAGTTGCGCAGCTCGCGTCGAGTCCACACCGACAACGATGCGATCCGGATGCAGGAAGTCCCCAACCGCCGATCCTTCCCGCAGAAACTCAGGATTGGAAACGACGTCGTAGTTCAGTTGATGGCTGCGGTGAATTACCAGATGTTTGCGCAGTTGAGCGCCCGTCTGTACCGGCACCGTGCTCTTTTCGACAATCAACCGGTAGCCCTTGGCACGCTTCGCGATCGAGCGCGCCACATATTCGATGGCCGACAAGTCCGCATCACCGTTGGGCAGTGGCGGCGTACCGACGCAAATAAAGATCGCCATCCCCCACTCAACGGCTTCTTCGGTTGAGCCAAACCTCAGTCGCCCAGCCTTGCAATTACCGTCAACTACGCTCTCGAGGTGAGGTTCGAACAGCGGCATGACACCGTTCTGAAGTTTGTGAAGTTTTTCTGTGTCGCTCTCGCTGCAGAAAACGTTATGACCGATTTGAGCAAGGCAGGCGGCAGTCGTAAGTCCGACGTAGCCGGCCCCGATCACTGAGATTTTCATCTTTGCTTCGTCTCCTCCCGCACGTGGATGGTCTACCAGCACCCGAACGCTATTGATCTATGCTCTCGGCCCGGCTACTTCCAGGCGGCTTGATTGATTATCCACAAATCGGAGAGCTTCGTCGGCCACCACGACCTGCTGTTCGGCTTTGAGCTGTGGAAACATGGGCAGCGAAACGATCTCGCGCGCGACTCGTTCGGTGACGGGAAAATCTCCGACCTTATAGCCCAACGATTCATAGGCCTTCTGCAAATGCAGCGCAATTGGATAGTGAATTCCGGTCCCGATGCCGGCATCTTTCAAGTGGGACATCAGACCTTCGCGGTCGGCAACTCGGACGACATAGAGGTGGTACACGGCACGCGACCAGGAAGGCTCGAATGGGGTCTGAACACCAGTGCTGTTCTCGAACAGACTCTGGTATTCCGCCGCGCGTTCGCGGCGCCGCTCGTTCCAAGCGGCCAGGTGCTTCAGCTTGACGCTCAGGATCCCGGTCTGAATCGAGTCCAGGCGTCCGTTGTAGCCCTCAATATCATGGTAATACTTCTTGGCTTGGCCATGGTCGCGAAGCATTTTGCATATTTTGGCAATCTTGGCATCGTTGGTGGTAATGGCGCCGCCCTCACCGCAAGCTCCCAAGTTTTTGCCGGGATAGAAGCTGAAACCGGCGGCATGCCCCATCGAACCGGCCTTAAACCAGCGATTGTGCTTGCGCGAGAAGTACTCGGCACCGTGGGCTTGGCAGGCGTCTTCGATTACGATCAGGCGATAGCGCTCTGCCAGTTCAAGGATGGCGTCCATGTCCGCCATCTGTCCGTAGAGATGTACGGGAACGATGCCCGTGACCTTGCGGCCGCTGCGTTTGCTGATGAGCTGACCATCCTTCTGCGTGCACTGCTTTTCGAAGTAGGCATGCAGTTTGGCGGGATCCATGTTATAGGTTCGCTCGTCGATGTCGACGAATTCGGGTTGCGCGCCAGCCTGTGAAATCGCTTCCGTTGTGGCGATAAACGTGTGTGGGACAGTGACCGCGACGTCACCCGGTTTGACTCCGGCGGCGATCAGTGCGAAGCGGAGAGCGTCTGTGCCGCTGTTGACTGCAACCGCGGATTCCGCCTGGCAGAAGGCGGCGAAGGCCTGCTCGAAATCCTCGACCATCGAGCCGCCGATGAAGCCTGCGGTGCGCAACGCCTTTTGAAAGACCTCTGTCAGTTCCTGCTCGAGTTCGAGGTGCGGTGTGACCAGATCGAGAAAAGGAATGCCCTGTGACTGACTCATTTGATCGACTCCAGTATTAAATTTGACGGAAGATTCTTGCCGGGTTACCGGCAACGATGGTGTTGGGGGGAACGTCTTTCGTGACGACTGCGCCCGCTCCTACAATGGCGTTTTCACCAACGCAGAGGTTGGCGAGGATGGTGGCGCCCGATCCGATCGATGCGCCGTTCTTGATGATCGTTTTCTCGACTTTCCAGTCGGCTTCCGTCTGTAGACTTCCGCCGGCGGTGGCGCGCGGGTAGGAATCGTTGATGAACATCACCCCGTGGCCAATGAAAACGTTGTCTTCGATGGTCACGCCCTCGCAGATGAAAGTGTGGCTCGAAATCTTGCAACGCTTACCCACGGTTGCGTTTTTCTGGATCTCTACAAACGCGCCGATCTTGGTCTCATCGCCAATTTCGCAGCCGTACAGATTAATGAACCTGGAAAGCTTGACGTCGCGCCCCAGCTTCACACTCGGGGCTATGCATAGATACGTATCCATACCTTGTTCTCGTTGACTCCTGTGATTTCTTTGATTGGACAGCCCGACCGGTACTCCGTGGAGAACTACGCTGCGCCCGACCAGCCTTGCCGGTACGAAGCGGGAAGGAATCCCTGCTTGGGAAACACTGAGGTGACGAACCTCTGCTCACAAATAGACGAGTTCGCCTCTCTTGGAGAGAGACTCGCTAGCTGCCTCGAGCATCCGAACTACCTTCAGGCCTGCACAGCCGTCGTTGAATGGCTTCGCGTCTTTCTGAATGCATTCAACAAAGTAAGCCAACTCCAGCCTCAGGGCCTCACCTTGTTCGACCTGCGGCGCCCACATATCGCCGGAGCGATAGCTGACCATCAGGTTATACACGCCTTCCTGGCTCTTCACATCCACACCTTTGTCATAGATCTTCAGCTTCTCGTCGGCTTCGAGATCGTTCCAGACCAACATTTTCTTCTCGCCGCCAATCAGTGTTGTACGAACTTTGACGGGCGAAATCCAGTTGACGTTGACGTGCGCGATCACGTTGTCCGGAAAATATGCGGTGATGAAAGCAATATCTTCGTGCCCGTTAAGGTGAGCTTGTCCGGTGGCCGAGATGGCCTCCGCCTCTTTGTGCAGCAGATGGTTCATGATCGAGAGGTCGTGCGGCGCAAGATCCCAGACCACATTGCAATCATGCTGAAAAAGTCCCAGGTTCACTCTGGTCGAATCGTAGTAGTAAAGCTTGCCGAGCGTCCCCTCCGCGAGCAGTTTCTGTATTTTGCGAACCGCGCCGGTAAACAAGAACGTGTGGTCCACCATGATCTGGAGGTTCTTCTGCTCCGCAAGGTTAATCAGTTCTTCCCCTTGTGCCACGCTGCTGGTAAACGGCTTCTCCACGAACACATGCTTGCCATTTTCAAGCGCGGCCTTGGTCAGTTCATAATGCGTCCACAGCGGAGTGATCACCGCGATGGCATCGACGTCAGGCGACTTCACCAGTTCTTGGGAGTCGCTATGGACCGGGATCCCAAGATGCGACGCCTGTATGCGCTTGCGAGCTGCAGGGCTCTGATCGCAGATCCCGACGACCTGGCAACCTTCCAGGGCGCGCAGATTGCGCACGATATTCGGCCCCCAATAGCCATAGCCGATGACTCCAAACCTAAGCATAGGAATTCACCTTATGAGAATGACTCAGGCTGCCGCGCGAAGAGCAAGTCGGACCGCGCAATAACCAGTAGGACATTTGGGGGAACCAATAAACGGGGAAGATATTAGGACAAAAACTAACAGGCACCGCCTCCGCTAATGACTGCTTTGGGAGTCTGCAAGAGGATCTTCAGGTCCAGCAGGGGCGAGCAATCGCGGGCATAGCGCAAATCCAGCCGCACCATGTCGTCAAACTCGACGCGGCTACGGCCACACACCTGCCAGAGTCCAGTGATTCCCGGCTTCGCCTCCAGCAGACGGCGGCGATGCCACGTGGCATACGCTGCCACTTCATACGGCACTGGTGGACGAGGTCCGACCAACGACATTTCGCCGCGCAGCACATTAATCAGTTGAGGCAGTTCGTCCAGGCTTGATCGCCGCAGAATTTGCCCAACCGGTGTGATCCGCTGATCGTTCGTCAGCTTGAAAACGGCCGCAGCGTTACCGTTCGCAGACTTCTTTTCCGCTTGACCGGCAATCAACTGGCGAACATATTCCTTGTGCTCGCTGGCATCGTTATCTATGTACATCGACCGAAATTTCAGACACGTGAAGGGGCTTCCATACTCGCCGATGCGCTTCTGCCGAAACAAGACCGGTCCGTCGGAAGTCAGCTTAATCGCCGCCGCGATGACCAAAAACACGGGCGACAACATCACCAGCAATGACAGGCTGCCCAAAACGTCGATCAGCCGCTTCGTGGCGCGGCTCGGCCAGTTCGACTTTTGACGCTTTTCGAGATCCGGGTAAAGCGTCGGGTTGCTGGGACGATCCGGATCCCGCGAATCCCAGTCATCCGGAAACACGTGGAAGGAAAACTTGATCCGGCCAAATTGGTCGGTGTCGAGCCGGTCGCGCAGCACCGTGCCGATCCGGGAAAGGATCGTGCTGAGGACTGCATTGTTGTCCAGAACGATCTCGGTGAACATGACTCCCACCACGGAGTTTGTCGTATACCAGCCGGTAACGTCGGTTTCGCGGGTCGCCCCCTGGAGCGCAGAGAGCATGTCCAGCAGGACGCGGCCTTGCTGACCCGACGGGTTACGCCCGGTGTCAATGAGCAAAAGCACGAATGGCCGCTGCGAACGCTCGCTGCGCTTGCGCTCCAGCGCGATCATCCGGTGAAAGGTTTCTTCGCTCAGCACTTCGCCGGGCGCCACGGGGCCTTGCGATAGTGAGAGTTCTAGAGTGCGAAACATCGAATCTGCGGAACGGGTAGCCACGTGTAACTCCTTGCTGAGCCATCCAGAGACAAAAGTGGCACAGACCTGCAGGATCATGAATTGGGGAAGGAATTACGATCCCAGATGGGGTAACTGGAGATTCTCTAGATATTATACAACTCGCATGATACAACTTGGATCATATTTTTACTCGTTCTCGGCGGAGGGGGGAGCTTCGCCAGTTCGAACCGTTGCCTGACCGTAACGCGAATAATAATATGTATGGTCGCTGCGGCTACAACTGTTAACGACTACGCCCAGCAAGGTTGCTCGATCAAACGAATCCAAAGCGCGCTGTACCGCTTTCTTCTCACTGACGCCTTCGCGGATCACGACAAGAACTCCATCGGCAAGCTTCATCCAGAACGTGGTATCTGCCACGGGAACGACCGGAGGAGTATCAATGACGATCCAGTCGAAAAATTCTCCGAGTCGGTCGAGGAACTCCGGGAGGCGTCCTGTCTGCATCAGGTCGAGTGGGTTCTCGGGGGTGCGCCCAGCGGGAAGGAACCAGAGACCGGAACCATTGAGTTTGTACACTACTTCAGAAAGCTGCCGCTCGCCACGCAAACACTCGCTCAATCCTGGCAAGGAACGGTCGAACCCGAATCGACTGGCTAAAGTTGGACGCCGGAGATCTCCGTCCACCAGCAGCGTTTTCAAAATCTTGCTGCGCGACTGATTGAGCGCGAGATTGGCCGCAACCAAACTTTTCCCTTCTTCGGGAGCGGTACCTGTCACCACGATCCGTTTGAGCTTACGCCGATCGCGCAGATGTCGCAGCTTCAATCCCAGCATGCGGAACTTCTCCGCCGCTAGGCTGCCCTGATCCGTCAAACACACCAGCCGCGAATCTACCGGGGGTGCTGGCGAGAGCACTTTCTCAGGGGAAAAAGTCGCTGTCCCTGGAGACTCTGGTTTCGCCGCCAGCGGCGATTCAGAAACAGATTGCTTGCGCTCGATTTCCTGCTCGACCCCTTGCAACAGATCCGCGACCGAGTCGGCACTTTTCGGCGGGCTTCCGCCCGACCGTTCGGCTTCTGCTCGCTGCAATGCTTCAAATATATAGCTCATGTGGAAGAAACCTGTTCCTATTGCAGCCGGCCCTTCGTCTCCGCTTGATGCATGCGGTCTCGCACTTCGAGCAGCGTCTTCACCGCCAGCAAGAGCTCGTTCTGCTCTTCCGACAGCCGGGCAGCGCCACTGTTCCTCGGGTCCACGACCACCACCCCGAGCCGCAAGTCGTGCGCGACGTCGTCGATGATTTCGGAGGTAATTGTGGGCGCGTGTCTGGCGTAGCCCGCGAGCAGTGCGTTCTCGCAGATGGTGTTGATCAGCCTCGGAATTCCCCGCGAGTGGCTGAAAACAGCCTCGATCGCGGGTCCGGAAAAAATCTGAATGGCTCCAGTCGCTCCCGCAATCTGGAGGCGACGGCGCATGTAGTCCTTGGTTTCGTTCACACTGAGCGGGTCGAGATGGCAGCGCAGCGCGATTCGCTGTTTTAGCTGCCGGAGTTCATGGGAATCGAGTTTCTGATCGAGTTCGGGCTGACCCGCGAGAACGATCTGGATTAGTTTTTGCTGTGACGTTTCCAGGTTCGTCAAAAGCCGGATCTCTTCGAGTATTTCCGGTGACAGGTGATGAGCCTCGTCCACCACCAGAATCGTCGTCAACTTTTTCTGATGTCTCTGCAACAGGAAGCCATTCAACACGTGGATCAGCTCGTCTTTGGCCTTGTCCGTGACCGGCAGCCCAAAATCGCGCGCGATATACCGCATGAATTCCAGAGGCGAAAGCGTCGGATTGAATATCAGAGCGAAGGCGACATCGCGCCGCTGCAGTAACCCCAGCAACGAACGCAGAATGAGCGTCTTCCCCGTGCCCACTTCGCCCGTCAGAACTACAAATCCCCGGTGCGCCGTCACTCCGTAGTACAACGAAGCGAGCGCTTCGTTGTGCCGCGTCGTGGGAAACAAGAACGACGGGTCCGGCGTGATCTCGAACGGATTTCGTTGCAGGTTGTAGAAGCTCTTGTACATTAATTTCTAGCCGTATAAATACGTTACGGCCCATCCTAACAGGATGAAACAGATCATCACCACTGCCGCCGCGCCCGCAAACCAAGCACCACGTCGGTGGGACGACTGTTCCGCTAAGCTCTCAATCGGCGGAATTTCCGCGATCACTTCGAAGGGAACCAGCTTCTTGATCTCGCGCTCACTGTAGATCTTGCCACTCAGCTTTTCCGGGCCGATGGCATAGCCCGCGCCGAAAACTAAGCCCACCATTAGTCCCAAGCCGCACAAAACCAGACGGTTCGGTTTGTAGGGTCGCATCGGAAGATTCGGCGGATCCAACATGCGGAAATGCTCCCCCTGTTGCGTTTTCTCCAAATCCGTAGACATTTCCGACTGGTTCTTCTTGGCCAAGAGCGATTCGTAATCGGTCTTCGACTGTTCATAGTCGCGCGTGATATCCGCGAACTGCTGTTCCATCACCGGGGCCATATTCAGCCGTGACTGGTATTGGTTGATCTTGTCTTGCTCCTCTTTGATTTCCGCCTGCCGGTTCGCGATTTCGAAGCGATTGGCCTTCAGCTGGCTTTCGAGATCCAGCATCGGTGCCTTTTTCGGATCGAACGGCGCAGGGTCGGCCGGTTCCGGATTAGATTTATTCGCTCCACTATTCATGGCTGCGATAATTCGTGCGCGCGTCTTTTCCACCTGGGCAATCTGTTCCCTGGTCTTGCGGACGTCAGGATGTTTATCGGTATAGTGTGAGGTCAAATCCGCCAGTTGCGCCTTCAGCTGATCCAGCTCTTTGTCAATCTCAGCCAGCCCGACCGGCCCAGCCTCGCCCGGCTTCGAAGCACTGTCTACGGCGCGATACTGATTGAGCAGTGATTCCAGATAGGTGTTCTGCTGCTTGGCCCGGTTCAACGAATCTTCGTTCGCTTGCAACTGATTCTGCAGGCCGGTCAGGATCTGCAGATTGCTCCCGGTCTGGCTTGGCAACTCGCCCAGGTGCTGATCCTTGAACACGCGTACTTTCGCTTCTTGTTGCGCGAGGTTTGCACGTGCCTGCTCGAGCTGATCTTCGAGGAAGTTGGTCGTATTCTCCGAGCGTTTCTGCCGCTGCTCCAGATTTTCCGTGATGAACAGATTCGCAAGTTCACTCGTCGCCCGCTGCGCCATCTTCGGATCGCGATTCGCGTAATAAATATTGAAGGCGGAAAGCTTCTTGTTGTCGTCGCCGTGCGATAGTTCGATTTCGATGTCCTTGCGCATCTGCTCCACTAGCTCGTCCTGGCTCTTGTGCTTCCGGTCTTCGGCGTAGAGGCCGAGAGAGTCAATGATACGGAGAAGGCGGGTGCGGCTCAAGATTTGCTGCGTAATGCTGTCCAGTTGTTGCTGAATATCACTGTCGATGTTCGAGACAACATATTTCTCCGGCACGGAAGGCTGCTCGACCAGAATGAGCGTGCCCGACCGATAGGTCGAAGGGATCAGCCAACTCACTCCCAACACCAGCGCCCAGCCGCAGAAAAAGGGCACCAGAAACTGCCACCGCCGCCGCCGGACGATTCCCTTAATCTCGTTAAAATCTGGTAGCTCGTTTGATTCTTGCAGTTGTTCTTCCATGACTACATTCCCAAAGGCTTCGCCCACTGATACGAGAGCGTCACAAAAAATCGATTCCGGTTTGCATCAAGCGTCTGGGCTGGGCTAGTCAATCCAAACTGCTCCTGAAAGTCGTGGGTGTAACCCAAGCGTAATCCGATACTTTTCCCCACGTTGCGCTCCAGCGAGATGCCTGCCGAAGTTGAGTTGATTGAACTCGGGCCGGTCGCGGGGCCCACAGTAATCGACTGGTTCGTTCCGTGATTGGCGGTGAGAGCAGCCGTCCACCCCGGACTCAGCTCGCGGCGGAAGTTGGCGTGAACGTTCTGCAAATGAACCGCACCCACAAAAAGACCGCCGCCGTCGCTAATGCTTCGGGAGTATCCGGCGAAAACGCTCGTATGCTCATTCCGCCAGCCGCCGTCCGCTCCGCCTGTAATCGACGAACCACTTGATCGCGTGGGTGGGAGGGCACCGGGGGTCAAAACCTGGTTTTCCGAGTACTGCGGACCGACGAAACCAGTTAGCGTGAATCGTTTCGAAAGGCTCAGGGTGTTCGCCGCGAGGAAGCTATGCACCCGCGTTTCAAAGCTCCCGGGATTGGTGATCCGGTCGAAACGGTAGCTTACACCACCCCAGTCTCCGCGAAAGATCCGATGCAGCCAGAAGGCATAGCCGGACGCGGTTTGCGAACTCATCAACTGAAGTTGGGTTTCCGCCGGGAGGTTGCCGAAATGTAAGTCATAGAATGAACCGCTCGCCCCAAGCAGATCGTTCCTGGCAAAGTGATAATGCATCTCCGCCGTCGTTACGCTGGTTCTTTGTGTGGCCAGCGGAGTAATCAGACTGGCATTCGGCCCGCCCGAGCCAGTGACTTCGGTGCCATTACCTGAGTCAAAAAATCCGGTGATCATGGAGAAGGTTTCGGCAACCCTCAGATTCACGTGCGGGCTGAGCCGAGTTTGCGAATCGAAATTCAGGTTATGCGATCCCTGGTTCTCGCTCGTGATCTTCTGATTTACGGTCAGGCCACCGGCATATCCAAGCGTCCAGCGCATTCTCGATGACGACTCGTCAATCCTGATGTTGGGAAAGATCGTTTCGCTCGTATTACTTTCCACTCCGCTTGAAAGAAGCAGCGGGTTGTCATCGTAGGCAGCACCCACATTCACCCCTCCTCGCAGGTAATTCGATCTTTCCAGCTCGGAGAGAAAAGCCGTAGAAGTTCCCCTCCCCCCGAGCAGCGCCGGTATCTGGGGCAGATCGTTGTTTGTGTCCTCTGCGCCGCCTTCGGTCTGCATACCTGCTATGGCCGACAGTGCAGGAGCAGGAGCTGTCCTGACCGTGCCATCGTCGCCGGGACTCTGGGCTGGGGGGTTGTCCGACGGCGGGTTCTGCCCCGCCGAGAGAACTTGTAACCCGGCCACCATGCAACCGAGAATCAAACAGCGTCGAATACTCATAACGACAACTACGGAACCACCACAGTATCGCCAGCCTGCAGGCGGATGTTCTGCTGCGGGTTCTTGCCCTTAATCACTTCTTTATAGTTAAACGAAAGCCGTTGCTGAGTCCCGTCGGCACTCTGCCGTAAAACATAGATCGACTTCTGCTTCGCGAATTCTTTGAAACCACCAGCCATCGCAATCAAATCGAGCACGGTGGTCGAGCTCGTCAACAAATAGGCTCCGGGTCTGGTCACAAAACCCATGATGTTCACTCTCTGACTGTTGCTAGCGGTAACGATGACCGTGACTTCCGGCTCGGAAATATAGCCCTGCAAGCGCTTTGTAATCTCTTGCTCCAGCTGCCGTGGCGTCTCACCCCCCGCCTGCAACTCCCCGGCCAACGGCAGAGAAATCTTTCCATCGGAGCGAACGGGAACGGAACGCGAGATATCTGGTTCTTTCCAAACACTGATCGCTAGCACATCGTTGGCACCAATCACGTAGGAACTATCCGAGTGTGCGGCCTGCGAGCCTTCCGCGGACTTCTCGCCCGCTTTACCGGCTTCTTGCTTATCGGTCGCCGCGGCGGGCACCGGGGGTCGCGACGCGGAATCGGATTGCGCGAGCACTCCGATGGACACCAGCACCAGAAGCATCAAGACCGGCATGATTCGATGGGACATGGGTTCCCTCATAAGCACCGGTCCAATCCTAGCTGTTCAATGCCACTGGGTTCAATCGTAAACGCTTCCATGACCGCGCTACTTCGCTTACCGCACATCGTTGGTACCAAAGAATGGAGCAGAATCTGTCGGAGGCGTCAGGTTGTACTCCTGGATCTTGTAAAGCAGCGCTCGATAACTGACATTCAATAAACGAGCCGCCGCTTTCCGGTTCCAGCCCGTCTGTTCGAGCGCGTGCGCAATCGCACTGCGCTCGGTTTCCCCTTTTGCGTTTCTTACCAGCAACTTTAGAGACGACTTTTCTTCCGGTCTGTGCAGGCTGGACGGGTGAGCGCTGGTTATCGCGCGGGCGTTTTCCTTCCCATTCCCCTTCCCACCGTTACTTGCGAACCCGTAATCGGGACTCGAATGCAATTCGCGCACCGCCGCTTCTTCATCGCCGTGCGCCAAGAAGCGCTTGGCAAAGTTCTCCAGTTCGCGCAGGTTGCCGGGCCACGGATACTGCTGGCACGCGTCCAGCAGCACGCTGGAAAAGTGCGGGGCCGACACGCCATAGCGCTGGGCCAGTCGGTTCATCAGGTGCCCCAGCAGCAGCGGGATTTCCTCGTGCCGCTCCCGCAGAGGCGGGATCCGCAATTCGAAAACGCTCAGGCGGTAGAACAGATCTTCCTGAATTCCTTTCTCCGCCGCTGCCGACTCCAGATCGCCGCACGTGGCAGCGATGATGCGCACATCGGCCCGGATCGGGCTCTGGCCGCCGCACCGGACAAACTCTCTGCTCTCCAACAGCTTCAGAAGCCGCCGTTGCACCGCGTCCGGCATGGCATCGAATTCGTCCAGCAAGATCGTTCCCTTGGCACACTGCTCGAACTTCCCTGGTGTCGATTCCGGCCGCCCGTCGGCGGAAGTGTGCTCGTAACCGAAGAGTTCATTCTCCAGCAAGTTGGAGGTAAGCACCGCGCACTTGACGCGCATGAACGGGAAGCTCGAACGAATCGAAAGCGAATGGATCAGGTGGGCGGCGGTCGTCTTCCCGCTCCCCGCCTCTCCGGTAATCAGCACCGGCACGTCAGTCTGCGATAGTAATTCCGCTTGCGTGCGTAGCCGGCGTGTGGCCGGGCTGGCCGCAATGAAATACAACTCTTCGCTGATTCGCTCGATTTCTTGTTGATACATGTTTAAGAGTGGCTGACGGAAGGGTGTAAGAAAATCTTGAATCGTTTAGGAGGGGATTAGTTGATTGGCGGACGGCAACAACTTCTTCAGACTATCTCTTCCAACTGGTTCCTCAGATTGGCTCTACGTCGTACCCATTAATTCGCACGGCCATTGATCGCTGAATCGCATCGATGGAAATGATCAGGCTGTGATCGCCGTTCTCCGACAAGAACACGCCTTCCACTCCGTCCATCGCCCCACCGCGGATTCGGACCCGCTGCCCCGCTTTGATGAAGGGGTACGAACGCCAGGGCGCCGACTGCGTCAGGACTTTCTGGATGCTTTCAATCTGATCATCGGGAATCGGCAGGCTCGCTCCGCGAACGCCGACAAAACCGTGCACACTTTCCACCTGGTAGACGCGCGTCCGGTCTTTCGCACTCAAAGCGCAGCGGACGAACACATAGCAACTGAAGACTGGCACTTCGACTTTCTTCTTGCGATCGCTCCAGCGATGCACCTGAATCGTGGTGGGCACGAACGTCTCCATGCCTTGATCGCGCAATCGCCGCTCGACCGCTTTCTCATGGCGCGCTCTGGTGTGCAAGGCGTACCAGCGCAACTCTTCCTGCGATACAAATTGGCTCAGCCCGCTGCCCGCTTCGTAGCTCTGATTGGGACTGCCGCTCATAGCTTCGCCCTCTGGGTCCCATTGCAATGGGACCCCCCCCTGGATCGCAGGGAAATCTCGTCAACACGCTCGGGGGAGTAAAAAAATCAACTACTAGGGGGAAGTTTCTGGTTGCTTAACCTTAGGACCACCTGCAAGAACGTGCAAGTGGTAGAACTTCTTCGGACACATCGACCCTATGTAGACAAGAGCGGATCTTCTCATGACGAAGGTACATGGCTTGGAGACGCTATTCTCTGGCACAGCCGTGGTACATGGACTTTCGGAGGCCGAGCAGTACACTCGCGACATTCATCATTCCCTGCGGCTTGTCTTACATATCTTATTGATAGGACTACTGTTAGCGCAGACTCTGGCGATAGTGACGAAGGCCGCATCGAGGTGGGCACTAGAACTAATCCTTGTGCATTGTGCTGCAACCCATCAGACTGACGACAGGGGGCGTGGCATCAGTGCATTTTCTTGCATACGTTGCAATTCCTTGCTTGCCTGTTTGCGAGTCTGATGCTACATTTTCAGCACAAGAGGACTCTGGCCGGCTTTCTTGTTATTCTCCCCCTGGCGACCGTAGTCTTTTCGAACAAACTATTTTCTACTTTCCCCCTGTTTGGTTGGTGTACCGAAATATCAGGAGACTGGATGCCATCCCAAGAGGAAGTAGCCTCGGATTTTGTCAGTATCGTAGTTGCCGACGGCACGCGCATACACACCCAACTCTTGGCCGACGCTCTGCGCAATGATCGCGGCCTGCAGGTCGTAGCTGCGGCCTCGAACTCCGAAGAGCTGTTGGCCGCCGTCACTCGCGTACCCATCGACGTCGTGGTCATCAGTTACAATTTGGACAACCAGCCTGGCCACGGCGCCCAGGTGTTGCGGGAGATGCGTGCGCTCCGGCCCCACATCAAGGGCGTCATCTTGCTGGACTCTTCCAAGCCCCATGAAGTCCTCGAGTGCTTTCGCGCGGGCGCAAGGGGAATTTTCTCCAAGCAAGAGCGGCTGGAGAGCCTTTGCCAATGTATTCGTACCGTCCATGAAGGACAAGTCTGGGCGCGCAGTGTTGATCTGGATCATGCGCTCGGAGCGCTTAGCAACTCACCGCTCGTTCGCGCCACCAATCACAAAGGAATCGAACTGCTTTCCGCACGCGAACGCCAGGTCATCCAGCAACTGGCTGAGGGTATGACCAACCGAGAAATTGCTGAGGCTCTCGGCCTTAGCTCTCACACGGTCAAAAACTACCTGTTCCGCATTTTCGACAAACTGGGTGTCTCCAGCCGCACCGAACTGCTCTACCTGACCATGAACAACTCGCAAGCCCCGCCACAAGGCACCGCCAGCGGGGAGAGCAATGCATTCTCTGCGATTATCGAAGCCGCCGAGGCCGGTGATCCCTCGGCACAACTTCGTCTGGCCGAACATTTTTCTCAGATCAAGGATGGTCAGAACAGCGGGGATGGACAAATCGCGGGCTTCCAACCCGCCTCGGTTTCCGCTTGCATGTGGTACTTGCTCGCAGAAAAAACGGCGGCCGCGATGCTTGACCAAATCGAGGTAGGTAAGAAAAACATCCGCCTCAGAATGTCTCCTCAACAACTGGCGGAGGCCGAAAGCAGAGCTGCCGCGTGGTTGAAATACGCTAAGGAACAGTCTGGTTTCGGCAGCACCGACGAGGTGCTGGCTAATAAACAACGAACGACAGGTGCCGCCGCTCGATAGCAGCACGCGCCGTACCCGATTCGGCGAACTACCTGCCTCCTCGAGACAACCGGTCACCGTCGTGTCTCACGACGTCACATGTGGGTATAACCCCGTGATAAATGCTGAGGCCAGCACCCTGAGTCCCCTATAGGAGAATGCGGCGCCGGTTCGCGTATGCTTCGTCAAGTTCCTCCGCGACAGGACGGCAGTACAGTGACAGTCGCGGTGTCACGTGCCAAGGTATGTTCGGTCTTGACTCTGTCCAAGATTCGTCGTGCTGCACGAATGGCGGCTTCGATCAGGGGCGAATACATGCGCCACTTCTCGACCACGATCCCTATCACCTTGCCGTTTTTCCGATCAATCAGCGGTCCACCTAAGCTTCCAGGGTTGAAAGCACCGTTCACAATGAGATGCTCAACGAGTGGGTTCTTGAGCCGACCTTTGGCGTCCAATCCCTCATCGTACCCGGAGAGGTAACCTCTGCTGAGGATCGGCGCAGTCAAGTTATACCGGAGCGGATAACCCCAAGTCTCGACCTCTGTCTCCACTAGTGGCTTCTCGTCTCCACTCAGCTTCAAACTGAAAGGCAGAGCCTTGGTCGGACAGAGAGGGCGAGGTTGCGATTGCTGTCGGCCTCTAGCGACGAGAACTTCACCTGGTCGTTGCTAACCGGAGACACTCCGACCGGATCGGCCGCACTACAACCGCCTACCACATGCGCATTCGTAGCCTTCGGGAATTAGAAGATGAGACAGGTTTAGAGGCAATTAGAACATGAGACAAATTTAAAGGGCCCGGACGCCGGTCGTAACCCCGGCGTCCGGGATGTTTCTATTGGGACCGGCTGAGCCGCTTCCGAACGAAGCTGCTTCAACCATCGTGCGCCCTTACCACACCCAAAGTCGAAAGACTAGAAGTCGTAGTCTTCCGGCTGGCAGGTGCAGGGTGCCCCGCTGAGCTGGGCGTCAAAGTAACACAGTTCCTGCAACAGCGTTTGTTCAGACGCCGCGAGGTTCGAGTCGGCTGCCTTGGTTTCGGTAACGTACCAGGGCCCATGTACCACAGGGACCAACGGGTTCGCCGGGTTATAGGGGACATTCGTGACCGACGCCCCTTGGACGTGCGTAGCCCACACCCGCAGTCCGGCCGTCGGTGTGTTGGCTGCGAAGCCCGGGCCCCCAGCATAGGTCGAAGACGAAATGACCTTGATGACGCCACGTGTGTCAATTTCTGTCCTAATGGCGTTGTAGTTGAGGTTCTTCAGCACGGACTCCGAGAGCAGACCGTCTGGGGTGATTGGACAGCTGCAGCACTGGGTCAACTCCTGGCTGTCATTGAATACGTAGATGGACGCATACAGGGTCGCTTCTGTGTCGCCATCGTTGATGATGCGCAGAGTTGCATCCGGTGCTCCCTCGACATTGTTGCCGGAGAAGTAGGTGGTGAAATAAACGCTGTTGTCACCTTGAGCCAGGGCAGTTCCCCCGATCATCATGGTGATCGCCAGCATCAACATCAAAAATCCGAGCTTCTTCATTTGTAGGATCCTCCTGTGGTTTGGGCGCCTCGCGCTGGGGGAGGATCAGCTATGGGCGCTGGTAGCACTCTAACCTTTCCTCAATTCCTTACAACTACCCTTGTGGATTAGCCCAAGACGCTAAGGCTCCGAGCTACCACTTATGGCCTTGTAAACCACGCCCATGCCGCCGCCGAGTTTCTCGATGATGCGGTAGTGCGAGATGGTTCGGCCGATCATTAGGGGCCGTGCCGGAAGAAGTCATGCTCCTCGGCATTCCTTACAGCGCCGCCAACCGGGGAGCCGCTGCTGGAAACCTCCTCAGCCGGTCGAGAAATGGCAAAACACTCGGCGTTCCTCTAAACCAGTCGCCGTTTCTGAACGTTGTTTCCGAGAACAAGGTCGCGGCGACCTTACAACAGATGTCCCGTCCGGACTGGCACGAGATTCACACCCGAAGTCACCCGCGAGCTTTGCCAATGGGCGGGCAGCAAGGCTTACCTTGCGGAGTCGATTGGCAGTCTGGGCAGCCAATTCGTGCTGGGTTTGAAAGCGGTGAATTGTCAGAGTTGAGACCCCTTGGCCGAGGAGCACGTGACGGCTGCGACCAAGGAGAAAGTGCTGGATGCCGAGCTAACCGCGGCAACCTAATTGGGGGAGGCCGCCGTACCACTCTTCCAATTGTAATTTGTTGATCGAAAATTATCGTGCTAGACTACGCAGCAAGATTCCAAAACCAAGCGAGAGCATAAAATCTAAACTCGCGGTTTTTTTCCTCCCTGTGGGCCCGCCCTCGCCTGGCGGGCTTTTTCTCTGCGGGAAAGGCGGCGGAGGGGGCCTCATGACAGGGGGAAAACGTTCTCACGTACCCACGGACTCCTTCTTCCTGCCACAGACTATTACTCCTGCTTTCTTGAAGAATCCGCAAGGCCCCGTAATGGCTCGATAGGGAAAGGGATGTCTGCGCATGCCCGATTCAGGACCACGCGCGTCATTTCGACGTGATGAATACGGAATTGTGGAACGCATTAGAAGAGGCCGATCAAGTGAGGGAAAACCCGATACCAGAGCTAATAGAGGAACTCAAAGCGAAGTGTGACGCTGAGAGTCAGTTCAGCAACTTCAACCGCGTTTTTCGCACCGTTATGTCGGTTCCCAACGCGGAAGTGCTGCAGCGGGAAGCGCGAGAGAAGCACCGCGACGCCCGGAAGCGAGCGAAGAAAAAGAACGGCTGATTTTAGACCAAAGGGAACACTCGCCACCGGTGCGCAGCGTGCTGATCTGCAAAACGAAACGTATGCGCAAAGTGTTAGATTGGAAACAGTTCGCGAACTTTCATTGGGTCCGGTGTTCGAAACGGGGCAGAGGATGGCATCAGGTCGAAATGGAAATTGAAACCCAGAACTCAAAACATGCCATGACGACCCAATCTCAAGTCTTGGCTTTCGGCTTTCTATGCGCTGTGTCGATCGTGTTCTGGTGGCATTCTCTGGTCATCACCCTGGGGCTGGCGCTTTCGAATGATGCCTACACACACATACTTTTGATTCTTCCCCTAAGTGCCGCGCTCATTTACCAGGATTCGAAATACGTGGAATCGAAGGCTCTCCGGATCGATGAGCAGCGGAGCCATCGCATCGGTGCGGCTCTGCTGGCTCTGGCGTTGCTGATCGGTTGTTATGCGAGATGGGGGATGGTCGCCGCGCCCGATGATGTCGGGCTGTCGCTCAGTATGCTTGCTCTCGTGACCTGGTGGATCGGCAGCGTGATCCTCTGCTTTGGAGTCGACGCGTTCCGATCTTTTCTGTTTCCACTTTGCTTTCTGTTCTGGATGGTGCCTGCTCCCGCATTCGTGGTGAACGGAATGGTGCAGTTCCTGCAATACCAGTCTGCTTTCGCGGCACGCATTCTTTTCCAGGCTATCGGAGTCCCAGTCACGCAAGACGGGATCATGTTGGCCATTCCCAACCTCAATATCGAAGTCGCGAGCGAGTGCAGCAGTATTCGTTCCAGTCTAATGCTGATCGTCACTACCATGGTCTTGGCTCATCTGTTCCTGAGTTCGTGGTGGCGGAAAAGTCTGCTTGTTGCGGTGGCAATTCCGTTGTCTGTCGTAAAAAACGGACTTCGCATCTTCACGATTGCAGAGCTCGGAACTCGAGTGGATCCTGGGTTCCTCAACGGGAAGCTTCATCACCATGGCGGGATCATTTTCTTTGGTGTTTCGATAGTGGCGGTGGTGGCGCTGCTATGGATCCTGCGGCGAACTGAGTTGCGAATGCCTTTGGAGCACCCAGTTGAGTCGACGCAATAGGCAGCGCTCGCGCATCGGAGGGAGCCTCCCTCAGATCGCTCGATATACACGTTGCTAGAGAATTTGTGAACCTATTTCACACCGAATCTGGGCGGGCAAATCTGGGCGGGCAAAAACGGGGCCTGCCTTGCGAGCGAATTCCCGCAAAGCAGGCTCGTTCTTTTGCCGGCTGAAATTTACGATTGCGAGGGTTTTACTACCCTAGACCGGAGGAACATGGCTCCGAAACATGCGAGCCCGGCCCCGAGAAGATAGATCGCAGTGGAGCCACCCTCCGACATCGCCTGCTTCGGCGGGGGGTCGCATTTCTGCCACCAATCGCAGCCCCCGCGATCATGGTGATGAGCAAATGCCGCGGGAGATAAGCAACAAATCACCACAGCTGCCAGCCACCATTTTCTCTTCGTATTTCTGATTGTATTGCTCATTCGCCCCCACTCCCTTTCATCTATCCGGTTAGCAAATCGCCAAAGAAGGGGAGTATCGGGGGACGAGCAACTCTTCGACTTAGTACATTTAACTGCTTCTGGTAATTGCTAGTCAAGATGATAGTTCTTGCAACAGTTGCATGAAATTGCAACCTCCCCATCTGTTTCGTTTCAACGAGTTCTAAGAAGCTCCGGTCGGCCCAGCCTACCGAATAATAACCGATAGACGAAAAACGAAAGGCAATCAACAATAGGCAATAATGAGAAACCACCCATCCCGATGCTTGCTGGTGGTATGTGCTTTCCTTTGCCTCGGCCTCGTGGACTGTCACAGGGCCAAGCCTCATTGGGTCACGCTCAGGTGGGTAGCACCCCCCGCCGCTCCGGGAGTCTCGGTCATCGGCTACAACATTTATCGGAGCACGACTTCCGGCGGGCAATTCGTTAAAATCGCCTCCCGAGTGTCAGGCCCACCGTATGAAGATCGCCTGGTGCTCGGCGGCCACACTTATTTCTACGTCGTGACTGCCCTGGATCAAGCCGGCCGCGAGAGTAGGTTCTCGGCCGAAGCACGAGCCACGATTCCCTGAACTGGCGCTGCAAGCTAGCCGCCATGCTGAACGCGACGCTTACTGATTTGGAACGACCGCCGTCGTTTGATTCGAGTACCCGCTCTCCTGCCCCTGGCTATTCACGGCCGTGGTGACGTAGTAGTAAGTCTGGCCGGAGGCTACCGTGTTGTCGGTGTATGCCGTCGTGCCATCGAGCGAAGCGTTGATCATGGTGTACGGACCACCGGACACGGTGCCGCGGTATACGTTGTAGCCGGCAGCATCAGCCGAGGCGTTCCAGCTGAGGTCCACGGTCTGCTGAACTGGCGTCGTTCCCGTGCCGGTCATCGATTGCACGGTTGGCGAGTTTGCTGCGTTGCTCGAGAACGACAAAGACGCCGAAGTGGCTCCACTCGCCTGCGGTGTGAAGGTGACTGTGAAAGGAGTGGATTGACCGGCGGTGAGCGTCACCGGCAGCGAGATTCCGGAGAGCATGAACTCCCCGTTGTTAAGACCCGCCCCTGTAATCGTGACCGAAGCACCGCTGGCTTTCAGGCTGCCGCTGAGCGACGAACTCGACCCGTCGACCACGTTGCCAAAGCTGAGACTGGTTGGAGACACCGCCAATTGGCCCGCGGCCGTTCCGGTCCCGGAGAGCGCGATATTGAGCGGCGAGTTGAATGCGGTTGACACCACGGACAGGTTTCCGCTCGCCGCACCGCCACTGGTCGGTGTAAAGGTGGCAGTAAACGTCACGCTTTGATTGGCTGCAAGATTGAGCGGTAAGCTCAAGCCACTGATTGAGAAGACCGACCCGGTCAAATTCGCTTGCGAGATGGTGACCGTCGATCCTCCCGTATTGGTCAGCGTTTCAGACAGGTTCGAGCTGTTGCCGACCTGAACGCTGCCGAACGCAAGTGTAGTTGGATTTGCAGCCAGCGCTCCCGGCGCCACGCCCGTTCCAGAAAGTGGAATGCTTAAGTTGGAATCTGAGCCGGTGGAAGTGATGCCGACGCTGCCGCTGGCAGCGCCACTTGCCGTCGGACTAAAAAGCACTGTGAACGATGTGCTCTGGCCGGCACTCAGTGTCAAAGGCAAGGACAGCCCGCTCAAACTGAATCCGGCGCCACTTGCAGTAGCGGCCGAGATCGTTAGGCTCGTTCCGCCAGTGTTGGTCAGGGTATCGGTCAGCGATTTCGAGGTGCCGACTTGGATGTTCCCAAAGCTGAAGCTGGACGGATTCGATCCCAATTGACCTTGTGCAACACCCGTCGCGGAAAGTGGTATGGAGAGTGTCGCGTTGCTCGCATTGGAATTGATCGTCAGTGTGCCGCTCGCTGCACCCGTGGCCGAGGGCGTGAAGATCGCGTTGAATGTCGTGCTCTGTCCGGCGTTGAGCGTGATCGGTAGAGTCAGCCCGCTGACGGAGAAACCGGCTCCGCTCGTTGTCGCCTGTGAGATCGTGACAGTGGACCCGCCCACGTTGGTCAAGGTTTCGGACTGGCTGTTGCTGCTGCCCATCTGAATACTCCCTAGTGCCAGGCTGGAAGGATTGGGAAAGAGGGCTCCGAGAGTAACTCCATAGCCAGAGATGGTAAGCACTACGTTGCTGTTTACCTGGTTCCCATTGCCAACCTTCTTGTCTGCGCTGGTAGCGAACGTGACGCTGCCGTTGAAGTTTCCGCTTCCGGTGGGCAAGAACGTGATCGTCACTGAAGCTGCATTTCCGGCGTGCAGCGTGAGGGGTAGGGTGAGGTTGCTCATCGAAAATCCTGCGCCGCTCAACGTCGACTGGGTGATGGTGAGATCGGTTCCACCACTGTTCGATAGAGTTACGGTGCTGGTCTGGTTGGCCCCAACTTTGATGTTGCCAAAGGCAATCTGCGAGGGACTCGATGAAAGCTTTCCTATCGTAACAGCCCTTCCGGAGGCGATCAGGGAAGCGTAGGGCTGCGCATTCTGCCCATTAAAGGAAATCGTGGTGGTCGGATTTCCGGGATCTGTAGGTTGGAACTGGACGCTGAATGGAGTGCTTTGTCCCGCAGCCAGCACCACTGGCAGTGTAATGCCAGAGACCTCGAAGCCGGGACCCAATCCTTGAATCGAGCTGATGGTAACCGGAGACGATGTGTGGTTCGACAGAGTATCTGTCAGCGTTTGGCTGCTGCCGATCGTCACCGTTCCGAAATCCAGGTTGCCGGTCCCGACTCCGACTGTGCCCGCGCCGTTCGAACCCCCGGTAAGTCCCTGGCACCCTGTGAGCAGCAACAGGCCGCCAGCAACCACGAGCGAAATGGCCAAGTGACGATAGAGCCGATAACCGTTCAATGCCACCTCCATGCGCCGTCTTCGCTTCATCTGGCTGGGGAGGTCGGGTTACCAAAGCTGAAAATCGAGTCCGGCAATGCCAGTCTCGCTCCTGGCTGTCGGGAGCCATAGATAGCGAAAGGCCCAGCTAGGCGCGGTATCTGGCCAAAGTGCGCCTCGCCAAATCTCCTTTCCTGGGGATGAACCGCGGTGCGAATGGAAGAACAGGTCGCCTACAGCCTGTAAGTTATTGCTAGTAAATACACTTTCCGCGGCCTCATGTGAGCCCCGAGCGAGGGCCGCAAGGCCACCCCTTGCGTCCTCTTCGTGTCATGACTAGATCAAGCGGGCCGCGAGAGTAGATTCTCGGCCGAAGCACGAGCCACGATTCCCTAAACTGGCGCTGCAAGCTAGCCGCCATGCTGAACGCGACGCTTACTGATTTGGAACGACCGCCGTCGTTTGATTCGAGTACCCGCTCTCCTGCCCCTGGCTATTCACGGCCGTGGTGACGTAGTAGTAAGTCTGGCCGGAGGCTACCGTGTTGTCGGTGTATGCCGTCGTGCCATCGAGCGAAGCGTTGATCATGGTGTACGGACCACCGGACACGGTGCCGCGGTATACGTTGTAGCCGGCAGCATCAGCCGAGGCGTTCCAGCTGAGGTCCACGGTCTGCTGAACTGGCGTCGTTCCCGTGCCGGTCATCGATTGCACGGTTGGCGAGTTTGCTGCGTTGCTCGAGAACGACAAAGACGCCGAAGTGGCTCCACTCGCCTGCGGTGTGAAGGTGACGGTGAAAGGAGTGGATTGGCCGGCGGTGAGCGTCACCGGCAGCGAGATTCCGGAGAGCATGAACTCCCCGTTGTTAAGACCCGCCCCTGTAATCGTGACCGAAGCGCCGCTGGCTTTCAGGCTGCCGCTGAGCGACGAACTCGACCCGTCGACCACGTTGCCAAAGCTGAGACTGGTTGGAGACACCGCCAATTGGCCCGCGGCCGTTCCGGTCCCGGAGAGCGCGATATTGAGCGGCGAGTTGAATGCGGTTGACACCACGGACAGGTTTCCGCTCGCCGCACCGCCACTGGTAGGCGTAAAGGTGGCAGTAAACGTTACGCTTTGATTGGCCGCAAGATTGAGCGGTAAGCTCAAGCCACTGACCGAGAAGACCGACCCGGTCACATTTGCTTGCGAGATGGTGATTGTCGATCCACCTGTGTTGGTCAGCGTTTCAGACAGGTTAGAGCTGTTGCCAACCTGAACGCTGCCGAACGCAAGAGTAGTTGGATTCGCAGCCAGCGCTCCCGGCGCGACGCCAGTTCCAGAAAGTGGAATGCTTAAGTTGGAATCTGAGCCGTTGGAAGTGATGCTGACGCTGCCGCTGGCGCCGCCGCTCCCAGTCGGACTAAAAAGTACCGTGAAGGACGTGCTCTGGCCGGCATTCAGCGTCAAAGGTAACCTCAGCCCGCTCAAACTGAATCCAGCGCCACTCGCGGAGGCGGCTGAGATCGTGAGGCTCGATCCACCGGAATTGGTCAGCGTCTCCGACAAGCTCGTGCTGCTGCCAACCTGAACGCTACCGAACGCAAGGCTTGTGGGATTTGCGGTCAGCGCCCCCTGCGTCATTCCGGTACCAGAAAGTGGAATGCTCAAATTGGAATTCGAGCCGTTGGAAGTGATGCTGACGCTGCCGCTGGCGGCGCCGCTCGCAGTCGGACTAAAAAGCACTGTGAACGATGTGCTCTGGCCGGCGGTTAATGTCAAAGGCAAGGACAGCCCGCTCAAACTGAATCCGGTGCCACTGGCGGAGCCAGCTGAGATCGTGAGGCTCGAGCTGCCGGTGTTGGTCAGCGTTTCAGACAGCTTCGCGCTGTTGCCCACCTGAACGCTGCCGAACGCCAGGCTGGAAGGATTGGGACCCAGTGTTCCGGAATTAACTCCGTAGCCGCCCAAGCTAAGCACGACCTTGTTGTTTACCTGGTCTTCCGCGACTGTATAAAACGAAACGCTGCCGCTGAAACTCCCGTTTTCAGTGGGTGCGAACTTGATCGTCGCCGAAGTCGCTGTTCCGGCTTGCAGCGTGAGTGGCAGGGCGAGATTCATCGAAAACCCTGCACCGCTCATTTTCGCCCTGGTAACGGTGAGATTGGTTCCCCCATAGTTCGAAAGAGTCACAGTAAGGCTCTGAGTGGCTCCAACCTGGGTGTTTCCAAAGGCAACCGGCGAAGGATTTACCGCAAGCCTTCCCCGCTCAACAAATTCGCCAGAGGCGGACAGCGTGAGTAGTAAGAGGCCACCAGCAATGACAAGAAAATTGGCTAAGTGACGATAACACCGGTAAGGTTTCAATGCGACCTCTACTTGCCGTCTCTCTATCCGGCGGCCGGGGGATTTCGGAGTCACCGGAGCTGAAAAGCGAGCCCGGCAAGGCCAGTCTCGCTCCTGGCAGTCGCCAGCCATAGATAGCGAAAGGCCAAGGTGCGCCATCGCCTAATTTCCTTTCCGCAGGATGAACTGCGGTGCGTAGCGGAGAAATGCACTTTTCCATGGAGTCCCAGATGTAGTGGCCCTTTGACCAGCGAGACCGGACCGGGGAAATCCATTCTGATTGCTGCGCTAGGGATTGCTGTTGGGGGAAACGACGTCATCGATGACGGCGAGGTAGAAGAGGCGCTGAAGAACGTTGTAGGAGTCTTCTTCGACGTGGTGCTTTTTCAAGCCGCAGTTCGGCCAGCACAAGCGCCCTGCGATCTTGCCTGTGGCGCGGCACTCCTGTCCGCGGCCTTTGACTTTATTCACGACGCACTGCAATTTACGCGCAGCCGCAGCGGGGATCGCGCGAAACAAACTGCCCCGCGTCATAAGTACTAGCACTAGTGAGTGTGACGAATACACTTCCGCGTTTGCCGCGAATCCGCGCCGCTGGTGAAGATTGGGCATGCGATTCTTCCCTCCAGCCGCGGTCGCAGGGCTGCTGTTTTGGCTGGCGCCGGCAAGTGTCTGGGCGCAGCAACTTCACTGTGATCCTTGTAGTCACACCTTCGGTAAGGTGCAGATCGGTAGCTCCAGTTCCTTTTCCATCCCGCTCTCGAACAACGGGAACAAGACGTTGCGTATCACTTCCAAGTCGGAACAGGGGAGTGCTTTCTCATTCGGCGCATTCCCGTTGCCAGTAAAGCTCCAGCCCGGCGCAAGCATCGAACTGCCTGTCATTTTCACGCCGACTGCCAAGGGGTATGCCAGCGGTATTCTCACGCTCACAAGCAACGACCCGAATTCCCCTCTTAACATGCATGTCCAGGGGACCGGTTTCTACGCCTCTAACCCGCAACTGGGGGTGACGCCTTCGACCCTCACTTTCGGGAACGTCACGGTGGGATCGAGTGCCAGCCTGCCGGCTACGCTCACGGCCTCGAACGCTGCCGTAACCATCTCGTCGGATGGGTCGACGAGTTCGGAGTTTGCCATCCTCGGGCTGAATGTGCCGGCAACGATTCAAGCTGGACAGAGCGTCCAGTTCACGATTCAATTCACGCCCAACGCCTCGGGCACGGCTTCCGGCAAAGTGGGGTTCACCAGCAATGCGGTGAACTCACCCACGGTGGCACAGTTGACCGGTACCGGCGTGGCTCAGGGTTCCCATAGCGTGTCTCTTTCTTGGAAGGGGAGTGGAAGACCGGCGGGATACAACGTTTACCGCGCCAATGCCCATGCAGGTCCCTTCCAGATGATCAATACCGCGCTGGACGCTTCGACCAACTACACAGACGATACTGTTGTCTCAGGGGCGAGCTACTATTACGTCACAACTGAGGTAACCGCCCAAGGTCAGGAAAGCGGGTATTCAAATGAAGTGAAGGCAGTGATTCCAGGCTCGTAGCCATTTCACCTTCCTCGTCGGTTACTGTCTACCGTTAGTTGATGCAACCAAGGGTTGTGGAACTACGCCATAAGTAGTAACTTCCGACTAATAGCTTTGGCTAGGCCACTTGGGTACTTGTAAAGAACTCGCGAAACGTTGAAGCTCCGCGAGCACCTATAAATTGAGTAAGTCTCTACGGCTGTTGCGGCGGTAACAAGGTAATTAATTACAAATTCTGCAGGATAATTCGCACATCGACGTTGCCGTCCAGTTGGTAGTCCCAGTGTCAGAAACAAAAAACGTACAGGAAGTGCTCGAGCAAAAGGAGCTTGAACTCGCAAAAGTAAGGAAAGAAGTGGAAGCACTGCGGATCGTTGCCGCGTTGCTCCGGGATGACAGAGATTGGGTTCGCTGGCCCCGCCAACCAACTCTAACTGTAACCGGCCAGTCGCTCGTTGAAGCCGAGGCTGTCGTAGATTCGCCTCCTGCTTCCTCTTCGCGGAGGGGGCGCTAGCGAAACGCTTCCCCCCGGTTCCCAACCAGGAAACATTCCTAGGCGCACTGCAGCGGCGGCCCGTTGATATGGGAGGGCATGTTTCGAGCCCGATCTGCAGGCTCAAGGTACCAGTCTTGTATGGGAGATTGAGAAGAGAGTTGCAGGCAACTGTGCAGGTAGAGAAATTCCACAGGCGAGGTTAAATTTTAACGAACCGTTTACTCGGCTGTTCCGCTCGGCGGTTATCCTAAGTTCTGTTGCAAGCCGATTCTTGTTCTGGCGGCAGCTTAGTCTTAGCGCAGCGTGCTGCGCGGAAATCAGATAACTGGAGTGCGCCCCCAATGTTCCTGCAAAAATTGTTCGCCTCGATAAGAGCTCGCCGTCGCTCGACCCAGCAACGCACCGATGAAGAAGAGGGGGCCCGGATTTCGAGACGGTTGCAAGAATTGCTGGACTCTACAAAGCCGAAGCAGGTTGAAACGCCCTTCACCAAAGCCCCCAGTGGAAAAGAGCCAGGACACGTGTATCGCGACAAAACTGGAACATAGCCACTGGTCAGAACGGGCACTCCACCGGCTGGACGATCGCTTTGGAATACTCCTCACGAATATTGTCCGTCCCTGAGGTCAAAGTGGTCCTATTTTCCCTTACTGAGAATGAGACCAATCGAGAACCCAACGCGGGAAGCCGGTTAAGACGGAAGATTCACATAACTACAGGAACAAGATTGGAGGCGCGGGTCGGAATCGAACCGACGTATAAAGGTTTTGCAGACCTCTCCCTTACCACTTGGGTACCGCGCCCGGCCCCCTTCACAGTAGAGCCTCTGACCGGGTTTGTCTAGAAGCGCTGGGGCTCGCATCTTGAATCACACTGATGTCGCCGAACGTTCGTGTTTTCTTGCAACTGGATTTGTGCTACAACACCGGACATGAGTTCGACGCTGAGTGCACCCGGGATTTCGTCTGGTTTCGCAACTTCGCCGAGTACGGTTGAGAGAGCAGCGAGCGTGCCTGCGAATCTGAAGAAGGATGCGGCCTCGATCTGTCCCAACTGCTCGACCGCGTTGCGCGGGCACCGCTGCAAAGTGGTTTGCAAGAACTGCGGCTTCTATCTGAGCTGCTCTGATTTCTATTGAAGGGCGTCTGATTTCCCACATCGACGCGGCTTCCCGCGTCTGGGGAGACGGGCAAACCCGTCTCTACAGGCGCAAGAACTCGCCGAGCTTTTACAATAGATCGGAGCTTCGTTTTAATCCTCACATCAGGAGATTGGCATGCAACGGAAAGCGAGTGCAGTTTGGAAGGGCGGTCTTAAGGATGGGAAAGGGACGATTTCGTCCACCAGCGGCGTTCTTTCCAATACGCCGTATTCGTTTACCACGCGGTTTGAAAACACTCCAGGGACGAATCCGGAAGAGTTGATTGCGGCGGCACATGCGGCGTGCTTTTCGATGGCGCTGTCGGCGCAACTGGGAGGCGCGAACCTGACGCCGGAGAGCATTAGTACGGCAGCTACGCTAACCATGGATAAACTCGATGCCGGCTGGACCATCACCGCTGTGCATCTGGATGTGGTAGCAAAGGTGCCGGGTGCCAGCGCGGAGGCCTTCAATACGGCAGCGCAAAATGCAAAAGCGGGCTGCCCGGTGTCGAAGGTGCTCAACGCGAAGATTACGATGGATGCAAAGCTGGGCTAGTGGTTTGCGCCGAAGCGAGGCTTCGCCCTCTGCCCACTGATTCACCCTCAGGTTTTGTCATCCCGAACGGAGGGAGGGATCTGCAGTTTGCCGCAAAATGCAGATCCCTCGCTTCGCTCGGGGTGACAATCCATAAAATGCGCCTAACTTTGCGAGCGCAAGATCTGGCGCAGCTTTTGATTGATCCTTACCGCTTCCTGCGAGGCCTGATCGATCAGTTCAACCCAGCGGCGTGAGTTCTCGGGCGGGCCGGCCTGCGAAATCAGGTAAGTGGCTTGTACGATGGTTTCGAGCGCGTTGCTGAGATCGTGCGCCAACGTGCGGAGTTCTTTCGCGAGCTCCGCGGGGATTTTATCGGAAGCATCTCCCATGGTCTCTGGGCACGGCCTGGCGCCTTGCGCTCGTTTGACAGCCAGACGCCGAGCGGTAGATATTAGTGTAGTCGCCCTTAGAGAAGGCTCTGCCGATTTTTTCTCTTTATGCGGATATGGCGGAACTGGCAGACGCGCTAGGTTCAGGTCCTAGTGGCCGCAAGGTCGTGGAGGTTCGAGTCCTCTTATCCGCACCAACAACAACTTTTAGCCTTTAGCTCGTGGCTCGTGTAGCGTTTTCTTCACGCCCCGGCGGACAACCGGTGCGTGCTGCGGCTTTGCGCAATCCCGTACTGGCGGATCTTGTAGAGCAACGCTTTGTAGCTGATCTTCAGCAGCGCTGCGGCTTGCTTGCGATTCCAGTTCGTCTCTTGCAGAGCACGGGCGATGGCTTCGGCCTCAGCTCCATCTTTGGCATTGCGCGACAGCGACTTCAGGCCGCCGGCGGAGTCAGCGCCCGAAATCGGGATTCTGCCCGCTACGCCGGCATGCAGTCCTCCACCACCATCGGACCGCGGCTGTAATTCGGACGCGGCGAGCGTTTCGTCTCCCAGAACCAGGTAGCGCTTGATGAAGTTGCTCAGTTCGCGCAGGTTACCCGGCCAGGAATGCCGCAGACATGCCTCCATCAACGCGGGCGAGACTGGCAACGGGGAACGTGCGTAGGACTCCGACATACGCGACATGAAATGCTTCAGCAAGATCGGGATTTCTTCCTTGCGGTCGCGCAGCGGAGGCAGCGACATGGTGAAAGCGTTCAGGCGGTAATAGAGATCCTCACGCAGGCGCTTGTTGGCAAGCGCCTCGGGAATGTCGATGTTGGTGGCAGCCAGGATGCGGACATCGACTTTGACCATGGTGCGACTGCCGAGGCGCGAGAACTGCTGGTCCTGGAGAACGTGCAGCAGTTTGGCCTGCAGTAACGGCGGCATTTCGCCGATTTCATCGAGCAGGATCGTGCCCTTGTTGCACAATTCGAATTTGCCGGGCTTGGCGTGGTTAGCGCCGGTAAAGGCCCCCGCTTCGTATCCGAACAGCTCGCTTTCCAGCAGGTCGGCGGGCACCGCCGCGCAATTCACTTTGAGGAAGGTGCGGTGGGAGCGCGGGGAAAGTTTGTGGATCAGGCGGGCGAGCACTTCCTTGCCTGTGCCGCTTTCACCGAGCAGCAGCACCGGGATGTCGACGTTGGCTACCAGTGCGGCTTGCGAGCGGATCTTTTTCATCGCCGGGCTGGCAGCGACAAAGAACACGTCGTCGCAAAGTTCTTCGATGTCGCCCGCGTAGCTCTCACCTTTGGCCGTGCCGACGCACTGTCCAATGACCGCATCGAGTTCGGCTTTCTGGAACGGCTTGGTCAGATAATCGATCGCTCCCAGGCGCATGGCCTGCACCACTTTGCGCGTGTCATTCACGCAGGAGAGCATGACGACTTTCAATCTGGGCTGTAGATGACGGAGTTTTTCGAGAGTCTGTAATCCATCGATGCCGGGCATGAGCAGATCGAGCAACACCAGGTCGGGCTGCAGTCCTTTCTGGACGCGCTCGACCGCTTCTTCGCCGGTGCTGGCGGTTTGAACTTTGTGCTCATCCACTTCCAGCAGGGTGCGGATGTAGCGCAACATTCCCGGTTCGTCATCCACCAGCAGGATGTTAGCGGCTTCGCTCATTTGTTTCCTCTTTGAGGGCTGCCAATAATAGGTTTCAGGGGGATCAAAAAAGAAAACTTGCTGCCCGCGCCCGGTTCGCTTTCCACCCAGATCTTGCCGCTCATCCCTTGCAGCAGGCGCCGGGCGATGGCCAGTCCCAGTCCCATGCCCTCGGCCGATTCGCTGCCGGGCTGGCGGAAAAAGTCATCGAAAATTTCCAGGTGAAACTCCGGCCGAATGCCCGGGCCCGTATCGGCCACGCTTACTTTGACAGCATTGGGCACGTTCGTCGATTGCCGGCGGCGTTCTCCATTGACTGTAGACTTGCTCGCGCCGCGACGCTCCCACATATGAGGTTCGGCGTGCAGCCAGACCGTGCCGCCCTGCGGCGTGTACTTGCACGCGTTCTCCAGAAGATTGGAAATCACGCGCTGAATCTTGGGTCCATCGAACGCAAAGGGCGTCAGCTTGTCGTTGGCCAGAAAATACAACGCCAGGCCGCGCTCCTGAAACCGTCCTGACCAGTGCCGGCAAACTTCAGAGAGGCAGACGTTCATGTCCCCTTCCACGTATTGCACGCGCAATTCACCGATTTCGAGCACACTGAAGGTGAGGAAGTCCTGAATAAATTGCTGCAAACGTTGGCCGCTGGAAAACATGTCGCCCATCACCTCGCGCTGGCGGTCATTGAGCGGTCCCAGTTTCTGACTCTGCAACAGTTCGATGTAGCCATTAAGGATCGCCAGGGGCGTCTTGAGATCGTGGGCGGCAGATGCCAGTGCGTTCGTGGTCTTGCGAAAACGATCGCGCAATTGTTCGAGCTCGCGGGCCACCTCGTCTGCCGATCCGGACTCGCCACCCGGCGCCACCGTCACTGACGGCAGGCCATCTTTCGGAGGCGCACCAGTGGAGGCAACGGCTGGGCTTTTGTCGGACATCGAAGCCATGGCAAACCAATAACGCGCAGTATTGGGGAGGGAAGTTCTGCTACCGTTCAAACGAGGGGATAAGTTGATGTTATGTCAGGTGTAATAGGCTGTCAATTGGAAACAGTCACTGAAAGCGAAAAAGCTTGCACTTTCTTTACCTGACCTGTAGTCATCGCAGAATCCCGGACCGATAGAGCCACTAGGGCAATTCGCCTGTCAGTGGCGAGGTTTGGAGTAATTGCAGGCATCCTTGACCCTCTTAGAGGTTTGGCCCATAAGGTGCGGTCTTAGTGGATGCTAATACCTCTGATTGGCGGACATTACACGTGCCTCGTACGTTATCGAAGAAGGAAGAACGGAAGTGGGCCCGGTTGCAGCTCGCCATTCCGGTTTTTATACGCAGCCGAGACGAAAGCGGCAAGGATTGCTTGGAGTTTGCCACGGCCATCAACATTTCTGCCGGTGGTGCTTTGGTGGTAGTTCGACGTTCTTTGCCCAAATCCGCGCTGGTTTCACTGGAGATTCCGAGCGCTCCCATCGGGCCCACCGACAGGTTGAAGACCTCTTCACGAATCATGCAAGCGAAGGCGGTGTGGGTTGGGCACCTGGATGACTGCCATCTTCTGGGTTTGAAGTTCGCCCGCCCCCTGAACACCGACGCGGCAGCGGTTTCCGGCAGGCATTTGAGGAAAGTCGGTACTGCGGTGTGAAATATTTTTCCCTTCCTCAGTCTGACTCCGAGTGGCACTTTGGTGCCATGACGTAGGCCTTTGCGCTCAGCGTACGATCTCCCTAAGCCCTTCATAAAGTGGCCGTTTGAAGAAATCGTTCGAGTCGCTCCGCCCTCTCCCCCAGTTTGGTGCTTCGGATGCACTTTTAGTGCATGCGGGTGAACACTCACCGCCAAGGGGTACAGTCTGATGACGACACTTTCGGTAAGTTCTCTGGCGCAATCGCTCGGCGAGGTTCCCCCTGACAGCATCGTTTTTGGCCACTCTGAGGCCATGCAATCGATTCGCTCGCAGTTGGCCAAAGTTGCCGCTGCCAACGTTCCGGTCCTGATCACCGGTGAGAGTGGCACCGGGAAGGACATCATTGCCCGGCTCATCCATGGGCTCTCTCCGTGGAAGACCGGGCCCTATGTCAAGGTGAACTGTCCGGCCATTCCCGGGACGCTGCTGGAAAGTGAACTGTTCGGCTACGAAAAAGGAGCCTTTACCGGCGCCGTCGGCTCGAAGCCGGGACGGGTTGAACTGGCCCATCGCGGCACGTTGTTTTTCGACGAGATTTCCGAGCTTGACCCCTCGTTGCAATCGAAGCTTCTGCAGCTCCTGCAGGACGGGCAGTTCTGCCGCATCGGCGCCCAGGAAGATAAGAAAGTCGAAGTGCGGGTGGTCTGCGCGACCAACCGCAACCTGGAAGCGGAGATCGAATCGGGGACTTTCCGCCAGGATCTTTACTATCGCATCAACGTGGTGAATCTGCGCATGCCTTCGCTGCGGGAACGCCGTGGCGACATTGAAGATTTGTGCGTCTACTTTCTCGAATACTACAACCGCAAGTTCAACTGCCGCGCGCGGCCGCTGTCGAATGAGGTGCTGGCAGTGCTGCAGAAATATCACTGGCCGGGAAATATTCGCGAAGTGGAAAACCTGATCAAGCGCTATGTGATCCTGGGCCATGAGGAAGTGATCACCAACGATTTGGTCGCACGCGAGCCCGACTTTTTCAACGCCGAGATCTCGTTCGACGGGCCGATTTCTCTGAAAAAGATGACGCGCCAATGCGTGCGCGAACTGGAGCGCAAGGTCATCCTGAAGGTGCTGCAGCAGCACCACTGGAATCGGAAGCAGGCAGCCCGCACGCTAAGCATCAGCTATCGCGCCCTGCTTTACAAGATCCGCGACGCCGGTTTGCCTTCAAACCGCGCTCTGCGTCTCCGCCAGGCGGAGAAGATCGCCGGAAGTCCAAGTAGCGGCGCGGCCGCCGACTGAAACGGCTCTCGTTAAGGCATCGGGTCATCGGATCATCTCTTCCTTCCCGAACTTCCGATCACCGGTTGACCCGATCATCCGATCACCCGATGCCTTCGTAGCTCACGCCCATAACGTGCGGTCCAGCGTCCTGTACTGAATCGCCTCGGTGATGTGCCTGGGTTCGTGTTGCGGAATGCCGTCCAAATCGGGCACCGTAGGATGGGAGATCCTTGCCAACATCATAGTCGGCGCGCCAAACCGGAACCGCTGTGATGGGCATCACCCGGTTACCGTGATGGAACGTGACGGAACGTTCTGGCGTGAACGGCCGTTTTCGGTGCTACGCTAGAGGCAGTCTGCGGAAATCATTTTTCCGACGGCCGAGTCCCCCAATGCGCGACGAAAGTTCTCCAAACCGCCCCCATCCCAAGTCAAACCGTCTGCAACACGAAGAGAGCCAGTTGTGGCGATGGGCGCTTGGCCTGCTCGTTTTGTTTGCGGCGGCGGTGGCGGCGTTGTCGTGGGAACAGCTGAAAGACCTGCCTTACCGGCTGTGGGCAATTCCGGCCGGACTCTTCGCGCTCGCCGTCTTGTTTGCCGCCTATGCTTTCGGGCGCAAGCGCGAGGTCTCGGAGCTCCAGCAGATTCTGAAGGGCTTTCAGAACCAGGCGGGCGCCACTCCCTCCGAAGAGCAACTGGATCAGTTGGGCCAACTGATCATGCGTTCGCAGCGCAACTTCAAGGAGCTGATCGACTCTCTGGATGACGTGGCGCTCGCCCTCTCTCTCGATGGCACCCTGCGAACCGTTAACCGGCGAACCGCGGAAATTCTCAACGTTCCCTATTCCGATCTGGTTGGTCACAAACTTGAGGAATTTCTGGGTGCTCCCCTGCACGCGGAGGCGCCCGGAACCCGGGAACGTTTTCTGGAGAAGAGGACCTGGTCGGGAGTGGTCGAGGTCCAACTTAAGAAAGACTCCCGGCGGCGTTACTACGACTGCGTGGTCAATGCCATCGTCAAGGGCGACGATGTGACCGGAGCGAGTGTGCTGGCGCGCGACATTACCGGCCATCGGGAGAAGGAACAGCGCTTCACGGAGTTGTTCGAATCTTTGCAGGAAGGCGTGTACATCAGCAATCCAGAAGGCAAGCTGCTCGAGGTGAACCCCGCCCTCGTCTCGATTTTGGGATACGGCAATAAAGAAGAGCTATTAAGCCTGTCACCGGACCAGCTGAATGTTGACGCCGGCGGCGAACCGGTTCTGGGACGCGGGGGAAGCCAGAGCGGCCGCACTCGCACGCGCGAGCTCCAGCTGCGAAGAAAAGATGGCGGAGTCGCAGTGTGCGTGGATACCTCCAGCGGCGTGATGGAAGCGGGACGGGTTGTCCGGTACCACGGCACGCTGGTAGACGTGACCGAGAAGCGCGCCCTGGAGCAGCAGTTGCGGCGCCAGGAGGAGTTCCGCCGGCACCTACTCGAAAGCTTTCCCGATCTGATTCTAGTGCTCGATCTGAAGGGGCGGTACACGTTCGTGAGCGCGCGCATCGGCGAGCTCCTCGGATACGGCCCTGAACACCTCCTGGGCAAGAGTGTCGAAGATGCGGAGAACACTTCACCGGAACTGGCCGCACTCTATCGCACCGTCTCGACCGGTGAGAGTGCGCTGACCTCATGCGAATACGGTTCCCGGCACCGCGACGGCAATTGGCGCACCATGCTCGGCATGGCGAGTCCTCTGCTGGATGCAGAAGGCAAGCCAGCGGGCGTAATCATCTCCGTTCGCGATGTAACCATGGAGAAGAAATTGGAGCAGCAGATTATTCAGAGCGAACGTCTCGCGGCCATGGGGCAGATGATCGGCGGCTTCGCACACGAGCTTAATAATCCTCTGACCAGCATTCTGGGTATGGCGGAGTTGCTGCAGGAAGGCGAAGTCACCGAAGGCGCACGCAAACAAATTGCTGTTCTGCACCAGCAGGCGCGGCGCGCCGCCGAAATCGTGCAGAACTTGCAATACTTCGCCCGGCCGCCGGCCCCCGGACGCAGTTCGGTCAATCTGAATGAACTCGTGCAGCGTACCGTGCAGATGCAAGCGTATCCGCTGCGCAAGAGCAACATCACGGTTGATTTTCTGCCCGAACCGTCGATCCCCGCGGTCGTGGCCGATCCCAATCAGCTGATGCAGGTGTTCTTGAATCTCCTGCTGAACGCGGAGCAGGCCATCCGCGAAAACCGGGAGAAAGGCACGATTCGTGTGCGCATGGAACGCAAGCCCGACTCTGTGTGGATCGTGTTTCAGGATGACGGTCCGGGGATCGCACCCGAAAACCTGGCGCATATTTTTGATCCCTTCTTCACTACCAAACGCCCCGGCCGGGGGACCGGCCTGGGACTGAGCATCTGCAAGACCGTGCTCCGCGAGCATGGAGGCAACATCGAAGCAGCCTCAGCCCCCGGCGGAGGCGCCGTGTTCAAGATCACCCTGCCGGTGAAGGCAGCGGCGGATACGGCCCCAGCGGCGGGTTAGGAATCGGAGATTAGGATTACACCAACTGAGAATTGCCGGTGAAAACACGATACTTCAACTTAGAATTGTCCGCGTGGCCGATATAAATATAGATGCATGCGCATAGAGACTGGCACTCGACCGCAGCTCGGACGAATGAGGTGAGCTGGCCGCGTGCTCACTTTGTGATGACGGATCGTCTCGGATTCGCCTCCGTCACATTCACGGTTCATATCGAGGCCGCGCTAGTGGCAGTCTCCGGGCGCTTGGACCGAGAAGGCCTCGTTCAACTCGCATAGATGACGGAAGGCTTCGCGAAGGTGTCACGCCCGATCACGGCGGACCGCGGCGCACCATTGCTTTCGAAACGTGCGCGGCAAACAACAACATGACGGAAGAGAAATTGGGAGCGGACCGTCATGTCACGCGAATTTTTTCGTGCGCGAGTCGCGCAGGTAACTTTGGTACAGCGTTGCATGCTCCGGTTTCGATCATTTTTCTCTTGACTTCGTTCTGCGTTGACTCTATACATTCAAACAGTTGCAACAAAAGACCGTTGCGAAATTCCATGAAGAATGGAAAGGGAGAATAGATCCATGGCAACCAAAAAGAAAGCAAAGAAGAAAAGCAGCAAAAAGCACTAAGAACCGGCAACAGGCAACGACAAAGGGGACGCGATGAGCGTCCCCAAAGTTTTTTGCGACGTTTTCCCGATTCCCACCGCTGCTCCGTTTGTCTGCGAAGCGAAAATGCTTCTGCGCAAACACCCTCGCCGTGCACAGCGCAAACAATATGTAAGAATTCAATGACTCAGGAGACTAGGACTGGCCTCATAAATGGTTTTGGGAAGGGCACGGCTTCAGCCGTGCCGCTAACAGCCAATAAAAATGTGGCGCTTTAGCCCCTGAGGGCCGGAGCGCCCGCTTTGAGAATCATCCATGAGACGAGCTCTAGTTGACGCGAGACGCCAACTTCTTCTGCCGCGTCACGACCATCTTCTCGGTCGCAGGACAGAGATTGCGATAGGGACACAATCGGCACTGATATCCGACCTTCGGAGCGAACTTCTCCTCTGCGATTCCATCTGCTGCCTTTTGCACGCGCAATTTTGCTTCTTCCAACTCCGCGTCGGTTCGCGTCGTGAACACCGGCGTGTTGTTTTCGAGGTTATGGAAGATCAGGTAGCTGGCGTGTTTTCCCCAAGTATCCCTGGCCGCGAGCGCATACAAGGAAAGTTGCAGACTCTCGTCGGCATCCTCCTGTGACAGCGGCTTGCCGGTCTTGTAGTCCACGATGGCAACCGTGTCCGGGCCGGTGCGATCCATGCGGTCGAGGCGCCCGGTCAATCGTGCCGAACCCACTTGCAGTTCAAATCGGCATTCGGTCTCAAGCACCTCGGGCGGCGTAGCGCTGCGCGCAGCGTCAAAGAACTGCCGCAACTGCTCCCTCCCCTGCCGCAGATAGAGCTCATACTGATAGCGATCGGCAATGCCCGCGGAAGCCAGCGCAGACCGAAACTGTTCCAGCAAATCGTCGTCACCGATCTCACGTTGATAGCGCTGCGCATCGTAGAACGTGCGCAGCACACCGTGCATGGCTGCCCCGTAGTGCAGGGCTGCGGGGACGTCGCGCGGTAGGTGCCACTCCCTTTCCAGCTTGAAGCGGAGCGGGCATTTTTCGTACATTTCGATAGACGACGCGCTCAGGCCGCTGGCGACAGCCGCCGACGGCGGCATCATCAGCCACCCGGCCACATTCGATTGCTCCAGCGCGATTCTCTGTTCCTCTTCCGCAAACAAAGTTTCCTGTACAGCCGCCGCCGAGTGAGTCGACCAGAACTTTCTGTGAGCCGGGCTGACCATAAACTCGCGCAGGAATTTTGTCGGCTTCGGATCCTTCTTGCTCTGCCCCTGGTGCGCGTAGATCGCGAGCGTGTCCTTGGCGCGCGTCATGGCCACGTAGAAAAGGCGCCGCTCTTCTTCCTCGTGCAGCGTCTTATCGTCAATCGCATGCCCGTCCGAAAAAGAGGCACGCGATGTCCGCAACTCCGCCGGAAAAGCAATGAGCGGTTCATGGTAGGCGGTTGGAAACGAAACGGACGAACCCCGAATGATGGCCACGTGCCGGTATTCGAGTCCCTTGGCGGAATGGGCGGTCAAGAGCTGTACCGCATCGCCCGGGCTGCGCGGCAGATCAATCTTTCCATTCGCCTGCACAAAATAATCCAGGTACTCAAGGAATTCAGACGGGCTCCCGTTTTCGGCGATGAGTTTCCCCTGCCACTGCTCCACAAACTTCAGGAACGCGACCACCAAATCTGACCGATAGAGGCCGAAATGCCGGACCACAGCGTTCGCCCCTTCGTAAGCGCGAACCCCGTCCTTTGCCGCCTCGCGGTGCGCCGCCTCCACACTTTCAAGCACCGCAAGACCGCCCGCCAGTCTGCCCAACACCGTGCGGAGATCGAGTTCCTGCCGCCGCACCGCCCGCATCGCTGACCGCAATTCCGTCGGGTTGATACCGAACTGCGGCAGCGCGGCCACGCGAAACAGGCTCGCAGCATCATTCGGCGATACGGCGGCAGTCAAACACGCAACCACGTCCCGGACTTCGGCTGTATCGAGAACATCCAGACCTTCAATGGAGAATGGAATGCCCCGCTCGGTAAGTTCACGAACCAGTTCATCGCGATGGTTGTGCTGGCGATAGAGCACGGCAAAATCGCTCCACTTGCAACGTTGTTCCCTATGCTTCTTTTGTATCCCATAGGCGAGGTCGGCAGCCTCGACTTCCTTATCCCCCCAGGTAACGATTTCGACTAGCGGCGCAGGTGTGGTTTCTCCTTTTTCCTTTGCCTCTGCGTCTCGCAGCGATTCCAGGGGCGTCCGCTGGTAGGAAATTTGGCAGGCAATTGAATTTCCTTTTAGCGAGAGCGTTTGCGGGAAGACCGGCGGATTGTCGTTCACTATGCCAAAAGCGCAGCGCAGAATCGGCGAGCGCGAGCGCCGATTTCTTTCCAGTGCAACGACCCGCGTCGCAGGAAACTTTTTCACGAAAAGTGTGAACGCTTCACTCGAAGCCCCGCGAAACTGGTAGATCGCCTGATCCGGATCGCCCACGGCAAAAACATTCGCCGCTGAACCCGCAAGGAGCGAGAGGATCTCGACCTGAGCAAAATTTGCGTCCTGGAATTCATCCACCAGCAGGAAGCGAGTCCGGCGGCGTTCTTCGTCGAGTAAAGCGGGATCGTCCTTCAGCAACTGATGGGCCATGGTGATCATGTGGCCAAAGGTGCCCAGGTTTTGTCCCCGCAGCATGTCTTCCACAGTCGCGAACACGCGAGCGATTTCCTGGCAGCGCTCGATGATTTCCGCCTTCTCCAACTCTCCCTGATGCTTTGATTTGGCCACGCGGGGCAAAGGGACTTCGCCGCGCTCCAGGCGTTTTACATAGGCGGCGTACTCAAAGGGGCCGACCAGTTCGTCCTGGCACCTGCGCATGAAATCAAGCAGGCTGTCGAGGAACTGACCGACATTAGCAGCGCGCACAAAGTGCTTGAGACGCAGATCCCGAATACGGCGGCGCAAGAACACCCAGAGATCCTTTTCGTCAAGCACTCCAAAACCAGCGCCGCGACGCTGCAGCAATCCGTTGCACCAGGCGTGAAAGGTGCAGGCCTGCAGGCCGTCGATGGCAGTACCCTTCAATTCTTCTCGAACCCGAGCCAGCATTTCCGCAGCGGAATTTTCGGTATAGGTGAGCGCGACAACTTCATCAGGGCGAGCGTGACCCTCACGAATAAGGCTAGCCACGCGCTGCGTGAGGACGGTGGTCTTCCCGGTTCCGGCGCCCGCGATCACCAGCATCGGCCCATGGACGTGTCCGATCGCCTGCCGCTGGCGTTCATCAGGTACGATCTTCGTCCCAGTTGCGACAGTCGGATGTCCTTGATATGTCACTTGAGAAGTCACTAGCCGGAGAATATCAGAGCTGGTTGTGGAAGAATCGGCCGTTGGCTTTTTTCACCAGCCTGCGAGGGAATCAACGCAGCGCTTCCAGCGCGAGCGCCGTAGCCACAATCGCCGCAGTCTCGGCTCGCAAAATTGTGCCCCCGAGCGAGGCCGCGATCCATCCCGCTTCACGAAACCAAGCGAGTTCCTCGTCGGCCCATCCACCTTCCGGCCCGACCGCGAGTGCCACCTCAGTTGGCTGGGGTTGGGGAAACGATTGCGAAATGTCTGCCAGCCGACTGCTCTCTTCCGACTCAATAGGAGATTCGGCAAGAACGACGCGAGTCGCCGCACCAGCCGGCAGCACGCCCGCGAGCTCTTTCAGTTTGACCGGACCGGCAATCTCCGGCGGCGCAGACCGTCGCGACTGTTCGGCCGCCTGACGAACAATGCGTTCCCAGCGTTCGTGGCGCTTCCCGGCAGCGGCAGCCAGATGAGCATCGCTCCGGCGGGCAATTACGGGAATGATGCGAGCAACCCCGATCTCCGTGCACTTCTCCATCGCCCACTCCATGCGGTCGAACTTGAAGATGGCAAGCGCCAGCGTGATTTTCGGAAGGGGTTTCAGCGCTTGACCTTTGCCCAGCGCGAACTCCACCCGATCATCAGAGATCGAGGTGACCGTCCCGAGGCGAACCTCGGCCCCGGTAGCGATGTCAAACTCCTGACCGATTTCGGCGCGCAACACGCGGACGAGGTGAACCGCATGGTCGCCCACCAAAGCGGCGGTGTCCCCGGTGACCTCGTCGGCGATCCAGCGGCGGCGTGTCATGGTTGAGTTCTTCGTTCCCGGTTCTCAATAAAAACTCATTCACTGAGATGCGAGGAGAATGATCGGGTCAGGAGTTCTTACTGAGAACTGACAGCTGAGAGCTGCTCTACGCAAACATATCCTTCACGCGCCCCAACAGCGACCGGTGCTGCGGTTTATTTTCCACCGGAGACAATTCCGCCAGTTCGGCCAACAGTTCGCGTTGGCGCTTATTCAGTTTCCCGGGAGTTTGTATCCGCACCTCGACGTAAAGATCGCCCTTGCCATGCCCATTGAGTACCGGCACGCCTTTGTTGCGGATGCGAAACGAAGTTCCCGACTGCGTGCCTTCTGGAACCTTCAGCTTGTGTTCTCCCTCCAGCGTCGAAACCATAATCTCCGTGCCCAGCGCGGCTTGCGGAAACGAGATCGGAACCACACAGTGCAGGTCGTTACCTTCGCGCTCAAAGAACGCGTGCTCCTTGACGTGCAGTACAATGTACAGATCGCCGGCTGGCCCGCCGGACGCGCCCGCTTCGCCCAGGCCGGTGAAACGAATTCGTGTGCCGTCCTCCACTCCCGCAGGCACCTTGGCCTCGACCACCCGTTCGCGCATCAAGCGCCCTTCGCCTTTGCATTTCGGACAAGGATCGCTGATTACACTGCCGGCTCCCTGGCAGGTTGGGCAGGTTCGAGCAATGCTGAAGAAGCCCTGTTGAAACCGCACCTGACCGCGCCCATTGCACGACCGGCAGGCAACCGGCGCTTTGCCGGGCGCTGCTCCGGTTCCGCGACACGAGTCGCAGGTTTCATGCCGACGGACATTCACTTGCTTCTCCGCGCCGAAGACCGCTTCATCGAACTCCAGATCCAAATCTTCGCGAAGATCCGCTCCCCGCTGCGCGCGGCTGCGACGACGCCCACCCTGACCAAACATGTCGCCAAAACCGAAGATGTCGCCAAAAATGTCCCCGAAATCCTGGAAAATTGCGGGATCGAATCCAGCCGCTCCCCCAGTGCTACCGCCCACCCCAGCGTGCCCGAAGCGGTCGTACAAAGATCGTTTCTCGCTATCGGCAAGAACTGCGTATGCTTCCGTGATCTCTTTGAACTTGTCTTCCGCGTCAGGATTATTAGGGTTGCGGTCAGGATGATGCGTCATCGCCAGCTTGCGATAAGCGCTCTTGATTTCGACGTCGGTGGCATTACGGGTGACACCGAGCACCTCGTAAAAATCGCGTTTTGTATTGGCGGCCAGAAACTCCCCCACTTTTTCAATTGGGCAAATCAAATTGAGCAAATCAGACTAAACAACTCGTAATCGTTTTACCCGCGGCTATTCCGAGCAACCCGCACCATCGCCGGACGCAGCAGGCGATCCTTGTACTTATAGCCGCGCTGCAGTTCATCGACGACCTGATGATCCGGAACCTCGCTGGTATCCACCATCTCAATGGCCTCGTGAACCCGGGGATCGAAAGGCTGCCCCAAAGCAGTAATCGGCTGCACTCCAATTTTCTGCAGTGCATCCTGAAACTGACGGTAGATAAGCTCAATGCCGTTGCGGAAGTCGCTGGTGTCGCCACCAGCCTTTAGAGCGCGCTCAAAACTGTCCAGGATCGGCAGCATGTTCTTGATGACGTCGGCCGCCGCGAACTCGCGGAAATCCTGCTGTTCACGCACCGCGCGCTTGCGGGCATTATCGAACTCCGCCTGCAGACGGGCCAGACGATCAAGCAGCGCGTCGCGCTCGGCCTTAAGCTTTTCCGTTTCCGAAACCGCGCCAACCTCCGCGGGTTTGGCCGCGACCGGCCCAGATGCAGCTTCGTCTCCGCCTTCCGCAGCCGGAAGCTCGCGCTCCAGATCAAGGTTCGCGTCGGTTTTTCCGTTTCCTTTTCGCATACTGCTGCGCTACTCCGACTCGTTCAAAAGTTTGTCGAACAGCCGCGCGATATACGACACCGCCGACATGGTGTGTTGATAATCCAGCCGCGTAGGTCCAATCACGGCCAGCGACCCCATCACTTCGCCGCCCACGCGAGCGGGCGCGCCAATCAGCACAAAGTTCTGCAAATTCGAAGCAGGCAAAGCCTCGTCGAGCCCGATCACGACGCGCACCGCTTCCTGCCGCGTATCGAGATAAGCGCTCAGCAGCTTCACCACTTTCTCCTTTTCCTCAAGTGTCCGCAGCATGTCCTGCAGCCGCTGGCGATCTTCTTGCCCGGCCACGTTGTTCGCGACCAGATTCGCCGCGCCTTCCACGAACACCGCCTGCGTGTCGTCCGCCGAAGCCAGCGCCCCCTGCCGGTAGAGCTGCTCAATGGATTTCATCAGCCGGTCGTACTCGCTGCGTTCCTGCTCCAGACGGCGGGCCAGCTCGGCCCGCATGTCCCCCATCGTCCAGCCGCGAAAATTGTCATTGATATAGCGCGCCGCCAGATCAAGATCGGATTGCGGAATATCCAGCCGCAGCACCCGATCGCGCACCACCCCCGAACGCGTAACCACGACCGCCAGCACCTTCTGATCGCTCAAATGCGAAAAGTAAACATGCTCCAGCGCGTTCCGCGGTCCAGTGGTAGCCACTGTGACCCCAACGCTATGGGAAATGAGCGCGAGCACATGCGAAGTCCGCTCCATGAACTCCGCCACGTCCGTGACCCCAGTCAGCGTGTCCTGAATGATGCTCTGATTCTCGTGCGAAAGATGCGCCTCGCCACTAAGCTGCTCGACATAATAACGATAAGCCTCCGCCGTAGGCACGCGCCCCGCCGAAGTATGCGGCTGTTCCAGAAATCCAGCATCGGCCAGATCCGCCATCACGTTGCGGATCGTAGCCGCACTCAGGCCCTCGCGGCTGGAGCGCGCCAGCGTGCGCGACCCCACCGGCTCTCCGCTGGCAATAAATGTCTCGACAATGGCGGTAAGAATTTCGCGTTCCCGTCCGCCCGCTGGCCCTGCTGGCATATGTACTCGAGTGCCGGACTAAGCTGCCCCTCTAAATTCTTTAGATGCAGTGGCTTAGATTAAGACTCCACTGCTCCCAATTGGAATTCTAGGGAGCGCTGGCGAGGGTGTCAAGGATAGGGCGGGGTTAGCTATACGAACGGGAAAACTGCTACACCCCCGCCACAGAACTGGAACCCACGCTTGGACTCAGGGCGAGGGCGCGAGCTGGGACGAGGCTTACGAATACTTCGATCATGCCTAGAACGAATTCGTGCTGCCGCGCTTGCTACGCCATGGAAGTGGGAGCGGTCAACTGGGAAAAGACACCAAAAGTGCCGCCGGTCGCATCCACGCTGAAAGTCAGCTTCACTCGACTTTGACCTCTTCTTTGTTGCTGTTTTGTTGTCGCTGGTGACGTTGTCTGCACGACAGCGTCGAAACAACCTGAAGGGACCGGTAAAAAGCGAAGGCGGGCTGCCCGGACTTGGAAAAATGCACGAAGGAGAATGAACCATGAAGACCTACCAGAAACTGGCGCTGGCAGTACTGGCCGGCGTCTCGATCGGCATTGCTGGCGCCAAGTTGATTCGTGCGCAGCAAGTCAAGACGCCGCCTGGCTACATCATCGCGGAGGTCGAGGTAACGGACCCCGCTACCATGCAGAAATATGGGGATAAGGTGTCGGAAACGCTAGCGCCTTTCAATCACCACTATGTCGTTCTTGGCCACAAGATCCAGGCTCTCGAGGGCGAACCGCCAAAGGGCGGCATCGTGATAATCGCTTTCGACAGCGCGGAGAAAGCGCGTGAGTGGTACGATTCGCCAGCCTATGAGGCGATCAAGCCGATCCGACAGAGCGCAGCCAAGAGCCGCATATTCATCGTCGAAGGCGTCGCCCCCCAGTGACGGACAGGTCAAGTGGTTTTTCAGATGATTTTAATCGGCCGTCTGGCTCTCCGTGGAGCCAGGCGGTTTTCCTTTGGAGGAGAGATGAACCGAATAACGGACCCTCGCAAATCACGTCGTCAGCTATTTGGTTACGCAATCTCCGCCGGGTGCCCCAGGTCTCGCGCTTTTCGAGACCTGGGATTCCACGGTCGTGCCACTCTCGGGCTTTCTGTTTGACGGTGGCATTGAGCCTCTGGGATTTTTCATCACATCCAACCAGTGTCCACCATCACAGACGCGCAACTCACCGAATGCGACAATGATCCCCTGATGGGGCAGTTCTGAGGTATGCCGTCTCGCAAAACGGAAACCTCGAAGCTGCCCCAAAGCCATTTTCAGGCGTCTTGATGGGCTAAGTCCTTATTCCGGAATACTTTCCCTATAAGTCCTTTAAAATCAAAGACCTGGATGGCGAAAATGGCCTAACCCCATGATTCCAAAAGACCGGGGTACAAGCTTTTTGAGAAGTCCCGACTAGTGACACAGTAGTAAACAACCAGAAATCGAGCCGGGCATGCTCGCGATATACTGCGCGAGCATGGCCACCAAGCCTCACATCGCAGTCATCGGCGCAGGCGCCTTCGGCGGCTGGACCGCCCTCTATCTTCTTCGCAGTGGAGCAAGGGTCACGCTGCTCGATGCCTGGGGTCCAGGAAATTCGCGATCGTCGTCGGGAGGCGAGACACGGATCATCCGCGGCGCTTACGGACCCGATCAGCCTTACACGAAACTAGCCGCACGCGCACTCAATCTCTGGAAGCAGCACGAAGCCCAGTGGAAGCGGAAGTTCTTTTTCCCCATCGGAGTGCTCTGGATGGCCGAACGCGATGACCCATTCGAGCGTGGCTCACTTCCCTTCCTGAAAGAAGCCGGAATCCCTTTCGAGCAGCTCGCGGTGAACGAGCTCGCGCGCCGCTGGCCGCAAATCAGTTTTGAGAACGTCAAATGGGGCATCTACGAACCACAAAGCGGATACCTGCTCGCGCGCCCTTCGACGCAAGCGGTGGTCGATCAGTTCATAACCGAAGGCGGCGAGTATCGCCAGGCAGCCGTCGCAGGGCAGGATCTCGAAAGTGGCCAGTGGAAAGCGCTATCCTTGTCGGATGGCTCGACCTCGGCTGGTTCAACCTCGGATGGGTCGACCTCGGATGCTTCAACGCTAGTCGCCGACCGCTACGTCCTCGCCTGTGGTCCGTGGCTAGGAAAGTTGTTCCCGGAAACGGTAGGCCCGCATTTCAGTTCGACCAGGCAAGAGGTGTTTTTCTTCGGCACGCCCGCGGGCGATCCGCGCTACAACGAAGGCAACCTGCCGGTGTGGGCCGATCACAGCGACCACTTCATGTACGGAATTCCCGGAAACCAGCTACGTGGCTTCAAAGTTGCCGACGACACGCGCGGGCCGGAGTTCGATCCAACCTCAGGCCAGCGGCTGGTGAGCGAACATGGCCTGGCTACAGCGCGCCGTTATCTCGCCTACCGTTTTCCTGGGATGAAAAATGCGCCTCTGGTCGAGACGCGCGTTTGCCAGTACGAAAATACACCCGACCACAGTTTCATCGTCGATCGCCATCCGGGAAACGCGAATGTGTGGATCGTCGGAGGAGGCTCAGGCCACGGATTCAAGCATGGTCCCGCGTTGGGCGAGATGGTGGCAAAGCTCGTGCTCAGAGATGAAACGGCGGACCCGCTATATCGGCTGGCGCGATTCGAAGCACAGAAGGCGAAGCCGTAGACAGCGCGTCGGAAGCGGTCCCTACTGAATCTGAATCACGCTTTCTGAACTGTTGGCTTTGATCTCTTCCACCCGCGCCACCACATTGCGGGCGAAGGCGAACAGCGACTTCGCATGGGGCGAGTCTTCTCCCTGGAGTACGGCCGGCACACCGCCGTCGCCCGATTTACGAATCTCCGGATCGAGTTCGACGCTTCCGAGGTAGGCGATGCCAAACTGTTTCGCCGTCTTTTCCGCGCCGCCGCGCGAGAAGATATCGACTTCGTGCTGGCAATGCGGACACACGAAGTAACTCATGTTTTCGACCATGCCGACGATGTCCACCTTCATCTGGCGGAACATCTCGATGGCTTTGCGCGCATCCTGCAGCGCCACGTCGGACGGTGTAGAAACCACGATGGCGCCCGTCAATGGCACCGTCTGAATCAGCGAGAGCGCAACATCGCCGGTTCCCGGAGGCAGGTCAATCACAAGATAGTCAAGCAGTCCCCACTGCACCGATCCCAGGAATTGCCGGATGATCGAATGCAACATCGGACCTCGCCAGATGAGCGGCTTGTCTCCAGGATTAAGGAAGCCGACCGAAATAACCTTGAGCCCATGCGAGTTGATCGGCGCGATCTGACTCTCGCCCATCACTTTGGGTTGCTCGTTGGTGCCCAGCATGAGCGGGACGTTGGGCCCATAAACATCACCATCGAGCAATCCAACTTTGTGGCCCATCTTGCTGAGCGCGATGGCCAGATTAACCGAGAGCGTAGTCTTGCCGACTCCGCCCTTGCCGGAACCAACCGCGACGATGGCGCTGACGCCAGGTAAAGGTTGTGGCGTGGGTTGTTGCTGGCCGGGATGATGCGAATGAGCGCTCAAGAGATCACCTTTCGGAAGCGGCCGCACGGTCAGGCCGAACTTTCTTATTATACGGGAGCGAAGGATGCTATCAGCTCTCAGCCCGTTGTCACCCAGTTCTTCCTGAAACCTGACACCTAAGATCTGCGACCTGATTCTCAGTAGTGTCCTTCTCCCAGTTGCACCTTGCCGCGAAACATTCGATAGACGAACACGAAATACGCCACGGCCAGCACCGCGCCCAACGTCCACCAAATCAAACCGACACCCAGTCCGTGACTGCCAGCCGCAGTATTGTAGATGGTGAGGTCGTATTGGTGGTCGCGGGCGGGCAGTACGACGGGATAGAGCGCAAACGCGGCACCCACCAGCATGAACGCGATATACAGGCTGGAGGCAACGAATGCGAGCTTTGCTTTGCCCTTGGGATTGGCCCAGAGCATCACCGCCAGGCTTCCGGCAACAACAATCGGAACCAGTATCCCCACCGGGTGCTTCCCGTAGTTCACCATGATTTCGGGCCGTATAAAATAAGTCGCAACCAGGGCGCTGCAGGTAAGAAAAAACTGCGCGGGCCAGCAAAGCAAGGCCAAGCCGCGGGCGCGTTGGCCAAGATCCTGATCGGTTTTGAGGGCCACGTAGTAAGAACCGTGCGCGGTCAGGGTCACCAGCGCCATCACGCCCGTGAGCACCGTGTACCAATCGAGGATGCCCGTCTGCCGGCCAAGTTTGAAGTTGGTCCAGAGCGGCTCAAAGAAATAGCCGGTTGCGTCCAGCGGAACTCCGCGCACCACGTTGCCCAGTGCCGCTCCAAAAAACACCGCCAGCAGAATACTGGAGACGCTGAAGATCACGTCGAAGAAGTCCTGCCACACTCGGTTTTCGATGTGAGAGCGGAATTCGATACCAATGCCGCGGAGAATAAGCAGCCACAGAACAATCGTCAGCGGAAGGTAAAATCCGCTGAAGCTCGATGCGTAGAGTTGAGGAAATGCAAAATAGAGGGTGCCACCGGCAGCGAGCAGCCAGACTTCGTTCCCATCCCAGACCGGGCCGATGGCGCGCAGCACCCGGCGCCGTTCTTCGTTAGTTTTGGCCGCAACCAGATAAATCGCACCGGCGCCCAGATCGAATCCATCGAGCACGACGTAGGTTGCGATCATGGCTGCGACAATCCAGAACCAGAGACTGGCCATGTTTACCTTGCCTCCGTCGTCGCCAACAGCGCCGCGACTGCAGGGCCGTGCTCAATTTCCCGCCGGATCAGGAACAGGAACAGAATGCCCAGCACCATGTAAATGCCCATGAACCCCAAAAGCGTAAACATGCCGTTACCGGCGGAGACGGCAGTGGAGTAACCGCTTTCGGTGCGCATCAGCCCATAGACCAGCCAGGGCTGGCGGCCGAGCTCGGCGGTCATCCATCCGGCGGTATTGGCGATGTAAGGAAAAGGCGCTGCCAGCATCAGTATCCAGAGCATCCACCGCGCGTCAAAAAGTTTGCCCCGCCATAGCAAGAGCACCGCGACGACCATGACCGCGATGAAGAACGTCCCCAGGCCGACCATGATGTGGTAGCTGTAATAGAGCAATGGAATGTTATCCGGCCAGTCTTGCTTAGGGAACGCGTCGAGTCCGCGGACGTTGGCAACCCAGCGTCGGTAAGTCAGCATGCTTAACATTCCCGGAACTTGGAGCGGGTTATCGATCTTGCCTTGCTGCTCATTAGGCTGACCCACGATGACCAGCGGTGCTCCGGGCTGGCCCTGAAATAATCCTTCCATTGCCGCCAGAGTCACGGGTTGCAGGTCGGTGACCATTTTGCCTTGTCGATCGCCCGTCGGAAAAATCTGCAGCACGCTGAACAGGCAACCGGCAATCACGCCAGCTTTGACGAAGATACGGGCGTGCGCGGTCCACTTGCCTGAGAGCAGATAGAACGCGCCCACCGCAGTCATGACGAACGCGCCGGTAATTGCCGCTCCACTCATGTTGTGCGCGTATTGCCATCCCGCCCAGGGATTCAACACAAAATCCCAGAAGCTCGCCAGCTGCAAGCTCCCGTCTGCAGCTGTGAAATAGCCGACGGGATGCTGCATGAACGCGTCGGTGGCGATGATGAAATAACCCGATAACCAGGAACCCACAAAGACCGCGACTGCCGACAACCAGTGGGCTTTCGGGCTCAACCGCTTTTCTCCGTAGAGAAATAATCCGAGGAATGCCGATTCGAGGAAGAAGGCGAACATGCCTTCCATCGCCAGTGTCTGTCCAATGACGCCGCCCGCGAATCGCGAAAAGTGCGACCAGTTGGTGCCGAACTGGAATTCCATCGGAATGCCGGTCACAACACCTAATACGAAATTGATGCCAAAAATCCTTCCCCAGAAGCGGGCCGCCTCGTGGTACACCGGATCGTTGCGCCGCAAGCCGATCGTCTTGAGCACGACAATCAGCAGCGCGAGTCCCATGGTCAGTTGGGGAAACAAGTAGTGAAACGTCGCCGTGAAGGCAAAGTGCAGGCGATGAACGAATAGTGCGCTGTCCATAAGTACGGTCTCAGCTCAGCTTGAGCTGTCCAGCTTATCAGGAATGCGGCATAAGTTTTCGGTTAGTTGGCAAGCAATCGCGTCTAACTCTGATCCTTCTTTCTGCGCGCCGATTCCGCGCCGCGTATCTCCCGGCGGCGCGCGGCACCATCGTAGCGGCGCTTTTCATCTTCGGTCTCGGGAACGACGGGCGGAACCGCCATGCGATTTCCGGCTGCATCTATAGCTACAAAAGTCAGATAGGCGGAGCTGACGTGTCGGCTTTCTTCGGAGCGATAATTCTCCACCCAGACCTTTACTCCCACCTCCATCGAAGTATGGAACACGCGATTGACCGACGAACGCAGGATCACGAAATCTCCGACCCGAACGGGCACGAGAAAATCCAGATGATCAATCGAAGCCGTCACCACGTATGTGCGCGAGTGGCGGTGGGCGGCCATGGCGCCGGCGAGGTCGATCCAGTGCATAAGCCGTCCGCCCAGAAGCGAGTTCAGCGGATTGGCATCGTTCGGCAGAACGATCTCGGTCATTTCAGAGATCGATTCGCGCACCGGCCGGGAGCGGGTTAACTTCGCTTTGTTGTCGTCGTTCATACGGTCAGTTCGTCGATCGTCCACTTGTCGTCCAAATTTTGGGCCAGACTTATGGCTCAGACAAGAACAGCGCTCTGCCGGGCGCGATATGCCTGGAGATAGCAGGTTGCCAGCGTGAGCACGCGCGGGTCCGCGTCCGCATTGAGCCAAACCTCGCCTGTCAGATCGAAGACCAATTCACCACGTTCCATCGGAGCGTGGGCTAACTCGCAGACAAAACAGATCGCAACCTGCTCGCGGCTGGCGCGGGCAACTGAAAAACGAACCGCATCCCAGTCGCGGCCCTGGGGAAGATGCGGACAGGCAATAGCGTATCCAAGGTTGCAGAATTCCCGTATGTGGGCGTCCGATGCCGCCCGTTCCTGCCCCGAGGCGCGGCAGTTTCCGGTCCATCCCGCTCCCAGTGGCAGACGCGAAGGATGCGCCCACGAACCGTCGTTCAAGATTTCAAGCGGCACAAAAAAAGGACAAGCCAACTTGGTTCCTCGGAGAACAGCCATTGTAACGCGGGACGTGACGTCAATGCCGTGATATGAATGGAAGAGCGGCTACGAGCTTCGAGCTTACGGCCCTTGCACGTGTGGTTTCGGTTTTAGCTCGCAGCTAACGCATGAGACCTCACACCTGAGACTTTTTCTATGGATCGTATTGCCATGCTGAGCGAAATTCTTACCGCGAATCCCGGGGATTTGTTTGCGCGCTATGGCCTCGCTATGGAGTACTCGAAAGCCGGACAAATCGAGCAGGCACTGCGGGAGTTCAAAACCCTGATCGAGAAGAATCCCGACTACACGCCCGCATATTTCATGGCCGCGCAGACGCTATCCAATTCGAGCCGCGTCGATGAGGCCAAGCGCTGGCTGGTGGATGGCATCTCCTCCGCACGCCGTACCGGCAACGCGCACGCCCAATCCGAAATGACGGCCATGCTGGAAGAACTGGGATGAGGCGATTTGCAGAGGTTAGAGGTCAGATTGCACAGGTAAAAGCTCCCTGGGCCTGCAGTGCTCTTTGCGCTCGGAGTTGTTTCACCTCTGCAATCTGACCTCTAACCTCTGACCTCAACCTGACCTCAGTGCTACACTCTCCTGTTCCACGGAGGACGTCATGCGTCGTCTTGCTTTTCTTCTCGTTCTTCTTTTCACTCTTCCCGCTTTCTCCCAAGCCAAGCACCCCTTTACTTTCGAAGACATGATGAAACTGAAGCGCGTCGGCGAGCCCGTGCCTTCTCCCGACGGCAAGTGGGTGCTCTTCGCCGCTGTCGATGTGGATCTTGCAGCGAACAAAATGACCTCCCACATCTGGATCGTGCCGCTGGCGGGCGGACAAGAACGCGAGATTATTGCCGATCAGGATGGAGACCGCCCGCGCTGGGCGCCGGACGGGAAACGGTTCGCGTTCATCTCGACCAAACAAGGGGGCTCGCAGGTCTGGATCGCGGAATTTGACGGCGCGGCGGGCACGGTCAAAGGCGTGACCAAGCTGACTTCGATCGCGACTGAAACCGGGGGCGAACTTTGGTCGCCCGACGGCAAGAATATTCTCTTCACCTCGGATGTGTATCCCGAATGCGACGGCGCGCCCGCCGCAGAACAAGCCTGCAACGTCAAGAAGCTGAAAGACGCTCGAGAATCGAAGGTCAAGGCCATCATCTTCGACCGCCTCCTCTATCGCCACTGGAACGCCTACAAGGATGGCAAGCGCAGCCATATTTTTGTGGTTGAGGTTCCCAGAACCACATACCCAGCGACAGTCATCACGCATATTCTTGGCTCGCCACGCGACCTCACGCCCGGCGACTACGACGCTCCCGTATTCTCGCTTGGCGGACAGGACAACTACGCCTTTTCACCCGACGGGCAGGAGATTTGCTACACCTCGAATCACGACAAGGTCGAAGCCACATCCACCAACAACGATCTCTGGATCGTCCCGGTGAATGGAGGGACAGCCAAGAACATCACCGCCGACAATCCCGCCAGCGATTCGACGCCTCTCTATTCGCCCGAGGGCAAGTACATCGCTTATCGCGCCCAGCAGCGTCCGGGATACGAGAGCGACCGCTTCCTTCTGATGCTGTACGACCGGAAGACGGGGGAGAAGAAGAGTCTGGCGGACGCACTCGATCGCTGGGTCGGCACGTTTACGTGGACACCGGATTCGACAGCGCTTTACTTTGTGGCCGAAAGCAAGGGCGATGCGCCGATATTTGTAGTCCAAGCCGACACGGGACACGGGCGAATCGCGCTACACATCGAAGGCTACGCTGATGACCTCGCCGTGGTCTCCGGCGGCAGAGTTCTCTTATTCACGCAAATGTCGGTTGGATACCCAAATCAGATCCGTAAGTATGAGTTCGCCAATGGTAGTGGAGAGAGTGAGAAAGTCGCGGACCTCAACGTTGCGGTTTTGTCCGAAGTTGCAATATCCCGGCTCGAATCTTTCTGGTTCCCCGGCGCGTTCGGTGACCAGGTTCAAGGGTTTCTCCTGAAGCCTCCGAACTTCGATCCGAACAAAGACTATCCCCTGAAATTCATCATCCACGGCGGACCTGAGGTCCCGATGGGCGACGAATGGAGCTATCGCTGGAACGCCGAGCTTTTCGCGGCCAATGGATACGTCGTCATCATGATTAATTTCCATGGCTCGCCTGGATACGGCCAGAAATTTATTGACGAGATCAACGGCGACTGGGGCGGGGCTCCCTTTGAAGATCTCATGAAGGGGCTCGACTACGCCGAGAAGACTTATCCGTTCATCGATAAAAATCGCGAGTGCGCGCTGGGCGCGAGCTATGGCGGATACATGGCCAACTGGGTGCTGGGCCATACCGACCGCTTCAAGTGCATCGTCACGCACGATGGTATGTTCAATAGCGTCTCCGCCTGGGGCACGACCGAAGAACTCTGGTTCAATAACTGGGAGTTCAAGGGCACTCCTTACACCAACCCGGAGATGTACGAGAAGTGGAATCCGCGCAACGCGGCTAAGAATTTCAAGACGCCTACGCTCGTGATCCACTCGCAGCTCGACTACCGGCTCGATGTCAGCGAGGGGTTCCAGCTTTTCACCACGCTGCAGACGATGGGCGTGGCGTCCAAGATGCTCTACTTCCCTGACGAAGGCCACTGGATACTGAAGCCGCAAAATTCGCAGCTCTGGTACAAGACGGTCAACGACTGGGTCGATCAGTGGACCAAAAAGTAGTCGGCGTCGTACGTCTCTAAAAGGAGGCGTTCTGTTTACAGAGAGATATTAACGCGTGTTTACTACTACCCCCTCCCCCCGATCTTTGGAATCATGGGGTTAGCGGGTATCGAGGCACCAAAATCTAGAGCGCAAAGGACTTATTGGGGTTGCCGCAGTCTGCGGTGCTACAGTGACCACCGTGCCGGCGAATATCATCCCCGCCCGCGAGAGCTGCTTCCATTGCGGACCGAGAACGCGCTCGGCCGTAGCTTGATCCGATTGCCGCACTGCTCGAGGAGGTTCGACAGACAAATGGTCGACAGACAAGCGAGTGCGACGACCAACACGTGTCTTGACGCACGCATAGCGAGTCTCTTTCTGGAGGGGACTGGACCGGGAGCGGTCCGGGGAGTGGAATCAGCGTATCGCGTTGCGGATCAGGTGGCTGTGCTGGCGGTCACTGTGGTTTTGTGATGAATCGGTACGAAACGCGGAGGATCACCCGCGGCGCTGTTTCAATTGCTTGTTCGCCTTCTTCGTCGCCTTCCGTTGCGCCTTCTCGTATTTCTTCATGGCTTTCCGCTGTTTCTTGTTTGCCTTGTTCAGAAACTTCTGCTGCTTTTTGGCCGCCTTGCGGGACTGGCGCGCGTTTTCTTCGGGACTCATGCGTTGAGCGTTAGCCGGCATCGACCCTGCAAGACTCAAAGCGAGTAGCAGCACAAAAGCAGCAATTCGTTTCATAACGTCTCCGAACGGAGGACCCTGCAGCGATTTTACACCGAAGATGAGCCCGGGCTGGCGCACGGGGTGTTACTTCTGTAATCCGACCTCTGCGGGTGCCCCACTTCTCGCGCTTTTCGAGAAGTGGGACCCTGCTAGTGAATCGTCTTCGTCTTCCGCGACATGTAATCCATCAGCAGATACTGCCCGAGTGTGTACGGCGTCGTGAAGTAGGCCTTGCCCCGGCACATCTGCGTTACTTTCTGAACGAACTGCACCAGTCCATAATCTGACGCCAGCATGAAGGTATTGATCAGCACGCCCGCCCGTTTGCATTTCGAAACTTCTTCGAGCGTCTGGCTCACGACCAGCGGATCGAGCCCAAATGCGTTTTTGTAGATACGCCCGTCTTCGAGCGTGAGCGCCGAGGGTTTGCCATCGGTGATCATGACAATCTGCTTCATGTCCTTGCGCTGGCGCTGCAGGATGCGCTGCGCCATGCGCAGGCCCTCGCGCGTGTTCGTGTAGTACGGCCCCACCTTTACCCTTGCCAGTTGCGAAAGCGGAACTTCTTCCGCCGAATCGTGAAACAGCACCAGCGAAAGCGAGTCTCCCGGATACTGCGTCCGAATCAGTTGCGACAGGGCCATCGCAACTTTCTTTGCCGGAGTGAAGCGGTCTTCGCCATACAGAATCATCGAATGCGAACAGTCGAGCATCAGCACCGTGGCGCACGACGATTGGTACTCGCACTGATGCACCTGCAAGTCGTTGTATTCGAGGTTCAGAGGAAGGCCAAGCCCTTCGCGATGAATGGCCGATGAAAGCGTCGCCGTAATGTCGAGGTTCAGCGTGTCGCCAAACTCATACCGCTTCGAAGCGCCGCTCGCCTCGATGCCGGTCGCCATGTCGCGCGTATCATGACGTCCAAAATTCGATTTGCCGAGCGACCCCAGCAGATCGCGCAGCGCTTTGAATCCCAGGAAGTCGAGGCTCTTGTCCGTGATCTCGAACCTCGCCTGCTGCGCGTTGCCAACCTGCCCGCCCACGCTTGACTGCTTCGCAGGATCGTGCGGTTGATCGATCGAAATATAGTCCTCCTGCTGCATGCGCCCGATGAGCTTTTCAATCAGTTCCTCGAGTTCGCCTTCCATCTGCATCTGCTGCAGCCGGTCGCGCATTTCCTCGTCAAACATCTCACTATTGAGCAGCGCTTGTTCGAGGGCGCGTTTCAACTCGTCGAGCGTTTGTTCGCCTTCCGGCAGCTCGTACCAGAAATTGTCGTTGAATCCGCTCTGCAAAAAATAGTCCGAAAGAGCGCTGAGCAGGTCTTCCATGCTCATTTCGCCGGCGGGATCGGGAACGTATTTCGAGTAGCGGACGCGTTTCATAAAAACCCAGGTCGCAGGTGTCAGGTCTCAGAAAACCCGCGAAACTTCGCGGATGTCAGGTCCTAGGGGAGAGCGGATTTCCTGAGACCTGCGACCCGATCTAGTTAAACCCTCGCTTCCTTCCGAACTCCGAGTCGTCCGGCTCAAACACCCGCTCCTGCTTTTTCGGCGGCTTCTCGCCCGCCGTAAACACGCGCTCCTCGTTGCGTCCAATCTTCTTGTGCGCGTGCAGGCCTTCGAGGACGAACTCCGCCGCCGATACCTGCATCTCCGGGCCGTCTTTCGGGCTGATGTTCAGCTTACTCAATTTTTCCATCAGGCCCTGAATCTGCCGCAGGCCTTCGAGCACTTCCTCGGCTGCAGCATTGTCGCTGAGCTGAATCTCTCCGCCCAGATCGAACCACTGCACTACCTGACTCAAATTGACGCCGTGAAGATAACTATCAAACGCCTTCGCTACCGCGGTGCGGATCAACTCGCGGCTTACAAAATCCGCGCCCTTCATCTCGCCTTCGTATTCCAGTTCCAGCTTGCCCGTGATCGCCGGCAGCGCCGCATAAATGTCGCTGATCCGCGGCACGATCAATTTTTCGTTGTGGGTCAGCGCGCGCCGCTCGGCATTCGACACCACGTTCTCGATCGCCGAGATTGGCAGCCGCTGGCTCACGCCCGACCGCTTGTCGATTTTCTTGTCGTCGCGCGCCGCGAAAGCGATCCGCTCGATGACCTCCTGCACATACTTCGGAATATGCAGCCGTGCACCGTGGCGGTCATCTTCGCGATCAACCCGGCGATCGAGCCAGGCTTCCTGCGCGGTAATGGCGATCCCCTCTTCCACCGTCGCCGGATAGTGCGTGCGAATCTCCGACCCGATGCGATCCTTCAGCGGCGTAATGATCTTCCCGCGCGCGGTGTAGTCCTCGGGGTTGGCGCTGAACACAATCGCTACATCCAGCGGCAGCCGGATCGGATATCCCTTAATCTGCACGTCGCCTTCCTGCATGATGTTGAAAAGTCCGACCTGAATCTTGCCCGCGAGATCGGGCAACTCGTTAATGGCAAAAATTCCGCGATTTGCGCGAGGCAGCAGTCCATAATGCACGGTGAACTCGCTTGACAGTTCGTGTCCGCCGCGCGCCGCCTTGATGGGATCGATATCGCCGATCAGGTCCGCGATGGTGACATCGGGCGTGGCCAGCTTTTCGACGTAGCGGTGGTCGGGCGTCAGCCAGGCAATCGGCGTGGCGTCTCCTTCTCGCGTGATCAATTCGCGACATCGCCGGCAGATCGGAGAGTAGGGGTTATCGTGGATCTCGCAGCCCGCGATGTAAGGCATCTGCGGATCAAGCAGCGCCGTGAGCGCCCTTAGAATGCGGCTCTTCGCCTGTCCGCGCAGCCCCAGGAGAATGAAATTATGTCGCGAGAGGATGGCGTTCACGATCTGCGGCACCACCGTGTCGTCGTATCCAACGATTCCCGGAAATATCGTACTGCCATCGCGCAGCCGCGCCATCAGGTTCTCGCGCAGTTCATCTTTTACCCGCCGCGAACCGAGACGCTGTGCAGTGAAAGGACTTTGGCGCAACTCGCCGAGAGTCCGGGCAAAACTCATGGTGGAACCCCCAAAAGAAAACAGTCTTATGCGGATTATACCGCCGAGGAGTGCTGTCAGCTTTCAGGTCTCGACTCTCAGTTCTCGTAGAAACTGGTCTAGCCAAAAACTGATTTGGCTTAAGATGAGACCGATGGCCGATCCGCTTTTGAAAGTTATCGAACCACTTGAAAGCGCGATCCAGAAGGACGCGGCTGAACTGGAGAGATTCATCTTCGAGTTCGTCAAGATCCCTTCTGAGAATTCTCCGGGAATGCACTATCGGACCTGCTGCGATTTCTTGTGCAGCTATCTTGCGAAGTTCGGATTGGAGCCGATTGTCCATTCCCTCCAGGTTTCGGGTAGCGAGGAGCCGACCTTCGCCGTTCAGGCTTTCCTCGGAACCGAAGGCCCGACGGTTTATTTCCACGGCCACTATGATGTGGTACCCGCCTCTGAAAGTTCGCAGTTCGCTCCGCTGATCAAAGACGGAAACATGTTCGGACGCGGCACGGCCGACATGAAGGCAGGTCTGGGCCTCATGTTGTTTGCCGTGAAGGCCCTCAAGGAGTGCAGCGTCCCTCTTCAAGGGCGAATCGGACTGACATTTGTGCCGGACGAAGAAACCGGCGGAGTAAGAGGAAGCCATCTCCTGTTGCAACAGGGAATTCTGGGCAAGCATGGGATCGCGATGTTCACTGCCGAACCCACTGGCGGCGTGGTTTGGAATGGTTCTCGCGGTGCGCTCTCCCTCCAGATCACGGTAGGCGGCAAAGCATTCCACGTCGGGCAGCACTACAAGGGCATCAATGCGTTCGAAGCCATGGTGGAACTGTCAAACCGTCTGCTGCAGCACAAAATCAAAGTCGAAGCCCGGCAGACCGGCTACGCAATCACACCGGACGCCGCTCGGCGTTCTGTCCTGTTGATCGGCGGCACGGTTGCGGGAGGGTCGAATTTCAATGTAGTGCCAGATCGATGCACTTTCACCATCGACCGAAGAATTAATCCGGAAGAGTCGCTGGAAATAGAAGAGGAGGAGCTCATGAAGATCATCGAACACGCTCCGCCTTCCGGGACATCGGTCCAAGTGGAGATTCTTCAGCGAGCGCCCAGCTCCGCGTCCGACGCACACTCGGCAACAGCCAGAAAGCTGGCAAGAAGTGCCGCCCTGGTGCTCAAGGAAGAACCAAGCTTCGAACTTTGTCCGGGTCTTCTGGAGACAAGATTCTATGCGCAGCAGCACATCCCAGCATTCGCGTATGGACCAGGGTTGCTCTCAGTTGCCCACGGCCCCCACGAGTTCGTTAACTTGAAAAAAACGAGAGACTTTGCCCTGATCTACGCTCTCACGGCCTGCGACATCCTGTCGGGTTCCGACAATTAATTCCAGCGCGCCTTTGCCGCCCGCCGCAGGCCGGGCAGAATGGCTTCGAGATAACCGACCACCGCTTCCAGACGTTTCGCTTCCGACAAAGTCGAGAGCAGGCTCTGCTTGAAGTCGAGATCAAGCGGAAGCGATCCGGCGAGTATGAACGAGAGATTGCCAGCATGCTCGTCAGGGCCGGAGGGTTCTGCCCCGGCTAGTTTCGCGATCTCTGCGTGCAAGCGCACTGCCTGCGTCACCATATCGGCTGCCGGCTTGCCGGGTTCGTCCTCATCTTCGTCCTGCACTAGCGAAATCTCGGCTTGCAAGAACGATCTATCTTCGTTGACCTCGATCACTTCAAAGCGCTCGACCCCACGCGTCAGGATGTCCATGCGTCCATCGTCATATTTCTTGGTGACGGACATGATCTCGGCCGTGCAGCCGATGTCGGCGACCCCATCGGAAGACGCTCGCACCACCCCGAACGGTTTCTTCTGTTCCAGGCATTCCGCGATCATTTCCTTATAACGCGGTTCGAAGATGTGCAGCGGCAACGGAACGCCCGGCAGCAGCACCAGTTCGAGCGGGAAGATGGGCAACAGCGAACTCACGGCGTCTCCAGTGCAGCGATTTTACGCCACTAGAGAAGCTATCAGCTGTCAGCTCTCAGCAAACACCGAACGGCTATTGGATTTTACTGAGAACTGAGAACTGAGAGCTGAGAGCTTGATGCCGTTTGACTTGCCGGTCTCCACGCGATACAAGTTTCGCCATGGGAACGGACGCAAAAATGGAGATGGACGGGAAAGTTGTGGTTGTGACCGGGGCTTCCATGGGAATTGGGGAAGCGATTGCCAAAGTTTTTGCCGACGCGGGGGCCAGCGTGGTGTTGCTGTCGCGCGATGCCAGTCGCGCCGAGGCCGCCCGCCATCGCGTTGGCCACACCGACCGTACGCTCGCCATGGCCTGCGATGTTCGCAATCGCGAAGAGATCGACCGCGCGCTGGCCCTCACGCTGCACCACTTTGATCGCGTGGATGTGTGGGTGAATAACGCGGGCGTGGGCATCCGTGACTCGGTCGCCGATATGACGCCGGCGGCATACCGCGAATTGTTCGAAACCAATTTCTTCGCCACCATCGCCTGCATGCAGGCAGTCACGCCCGCCATGCGCGAAGAAGGCAGCGGGACCATCATCAACATTTCCAGCGTTGCCGGACACATTCCGGTGCCCTTCATGGCCATCTACTCCGCCAGCAAATTTGCCGTGAACGCCATCGGCAAAGGCGCGCGAGTTGAATTGAAGCGGGACAACATCAGGGTGCTTACCGTTTGTCCCGGCTATGTGACCACCGATTTCGGCGAGCACCTGGTTGCCAACCGCCAGGGAACTGTGCGACCGCAATCCGTGCGTGGCATCACCGCCGAGCGCGTGGCGCAAGCGGCCTATCGCGGATATCGCAAAAGAAAGCGGGAGGTCGTTGTGCCTTGGACCATGATTCCCGCCATCAAGCTGTACCAGTTATTTCCAGGGCTGGTCGAGTGGGCAATGGGCAAGGCCATGCAGAATGCGCGCAAAGGTGCGGGTGAAGGTAAAGAAAAGTAAATCCTGCCAACCTTCGGCCGCCTGCCGCATCGAATGAAATAGGCAGAACTGCAGTCTTCCACCCCTTCCGAAGAGCCGTAGCACGGCGGCTCTGGGGGTGGGGGCTGCCGTTAACTTTTCCGGGTTCCTTTCGTTAGAATAGGGTTTATGAGATCCCCCTCCCGACCTGCGCGGCTGACGTCCCGACTCTTCCCTCTGACCGCGCTGTTTGGCGTCCTGTTGCCTGGCGTCATGTTGGGTGTCATTCTGGTGGTCGTCATTCTGGTGCCCCAGATGGCGCGCGCGCAGGAAGGCCCTCTCGACAAGACCCAGCCCAAAGGAATCACAGTCGAGGAGATCATCAAGCGCTTTTCCACCAAGGAGAAAGAGTTCAAGGAAGCGCGCGACCAGTACACCTACCGGCAGGACGTCAAAGTCATGACCCTCGACGGCGACACCCCGGACGGCAGCTACCAGCAAGTGTTCGACGTGACCTTCGACGACAAGGGACGCAAGACCAAGAACGTGGTCTTTGCGCCGCAGCCCACGCTGCAACGCATCCAGATGACCGAGGAAGATTTTGACGACATCGAGAACCGTCTCCCGTTCGTGCTGACCTCGGATGAAATCGGGGAGTACGACATCCTGTACGTCGGCCAGCAAAAACAGGATGAACTGAACACCTACGTCTTCGATATTGCTCCCAAGCAGATCGTCGGCAAGAAGCGTTACTTTCAGGGGCGTATCTGGGTGGACGACCACGATTTTCAGATCGTGGAAAGCTATGGCAAAACCGTGCCTGACATCAAGAAGAAAAAGGGCCAGGAGAATCTGTTCCCCAAGTTCACCACCTGGCGCGAACAGATCGATGGCCAATACTGGTTCCCCACCTACACCCGCGCCGAGGACACGCTCCAGTTTTCCATGGGCGGAGTAAGGATCCGCGAGATCATCAAGTACACCAACTACCGACGCTTCGGATCAAAGTCAAGGATCACCTACGAAGGCCAGGAAGTGCAGAAGTCCGAGCCGAAGCCAGGAGACCAGAAACCGCCCGAGCCGCCAAAGCCGCAGTGAGCCCAGGTTTCAAAGTTTCAGGGTACAAGACCTTCGACCAAAGCCTCTTTGGGGACAACTAAAGAATTGTCATCTTGACCCTGAGCGTCGTCCGGCGGAAATCGCCAGAAACTGACCGAATTCCCAACTTTCCAGAAGCCGACTTTCCGTTACCAACCGTTACCGATCTGCCGACGACATTGATTCTGGATGGCCGACCACACGCCCGGAACCTCTCCTCACGCCTCCCAGCAGCCCGTTTGTGGATAGCTTCCGGGTGGGCGACGATTCGCCCGGAACGTTGTCCTTCGCTCATAGAAGCTTATGTCTGAATAACTGTCTGAGTCTTACGGGTCTGTCGCTCGACGACAAACGATAGAACGCCTCGCCGGGCGCGCGCGGCGCTTCAACGCAGCGCAGCTTCGGCTTATCGAAAACCCCTTGCGGCTGCACCCTACCTAGCGGTTTACTCGCAGGAACTTGACAAACTTCTTCGTCAAGCAGAATGACAACAATAGGGGAGACTGGGAATGACAGCCCTCAGATTCGTTCTGAACGGAACCCCACAATCATTCAGTGGGAGTCTGCAGATGCCCCTGCTTTGGGTATTGCGCGACGTTCTGAACCTCACTGGAACGAAGTACGGCTGTGGCATGGCACTCTGCGGTGCCTGTACCGTCCACGTGGATGGTGAAGCAACCCGTTCCTGCGTCACCCCCATTTCAGCCGTTACCGGCAAGCACGTAACCACCATTGAAGGCCTCTCGGCTGATTCGAGCCATACGTTGCAACGAGCCTGGGTGGAGCTGGACGTTCCGCAGTGCGGATATTGTCAATCGGGGCAACTTATGTCGGCGGCGGCACTGCTGGCCAAGAACCCTCGTCCGACCGATGCTCAGATCAATGGAGCGATGAGCGGCAATATCTGCCGCTGCGGGACCTACGGGAGAATTCGTCAAGCCATTCATCGTGCCGCATCGCAAATGGCTGAGCATCCGGACGATGGAAAAGCGAGGGGACAATGAACCGAGCTCCGACATTGAGCCGCCGTCGATTTCTAATGGCGGCCGGCTCCGGTGCGGCTGGCCTAGTGATCGGCTTTTACCTCCCCACGGGCGCGTTTGCTCAGCAGTCTGCGAAGCCCCAGCCCAATCCCTTTAACGCCTGGGTTCAAATCGCGACCGATGGACGAGTGACCGTCTTTATGCCCAAATCCGAGATGGGGCAAGGTGTCATGACGTCGCTACCGATGATTCTCGCCGAGGAGCTTGATGTCGACTGGAAAGTCGTCACAGTGCAACAGGCGCCTACGAATCCGGATATTTACCGTCACGGAACTGGCGGCAGTACCAGCACGTTTCGCTATTGGCTGCCATTGCGCAAGGCGGGTGCGGCCGCCCGGCAGATGCTGATTGCCGCCGCGGCTCACGTATGGAACGTTTCAGCAAGCGAGTGCAATGCGAGCCTCGGAGCTGTAACGCATGCTCCGAGCGAGAGGCGGTTGACCTATGCCGTACTCGTTGAAGCAGCCTCCAAGCGGCCCGTACCCGATTTCGAACAGTTGCCGCTCAAGAAGAGTGAGGCGTTCAAGACCGTAGGTCGCGATACCCATCGTGTTGACAGCGGAGCAAAAGTGAACGGATCCGCGCGTTACGGTATCGATTCGCGTGTCGAAGAATTGCTGTTCGCGGTTGTCGCCCGACCAAAATCGTTCGGCGGCAAACTTTTGAGGTCGGATTTCTCCCAAGCCAAGCTCGTTCCTGGTGTGAAAGACGTGGTCGCGATCGAACCGCTATCGCAATACTTTACTAAGGGAGGAGTGGCCGTCGTCGCGGATTCCTCCTGGGCAGCGCTGGAGGGCCGCAATGCGCTCAGGATCGAGTGGGACCCGGGTCCCAACGCTACCGAAAGCACCGAGACACTACAACAGCAGTTTCGTGAGCTGGCACAGAAGCCCGCCCTTGTCGTAAGGAATGATGGGGACGCAGAGAGGGTCTTGGGCGAAAGCAAACGAAGAGTCCAGGCGGAATACGAGCTCCCATTCGCTGCCCACGCCACTATGGAACCGATGAACTGCACTGTCCATATTGGGCAAGTCGGCGCGGAGGCTTGGGTTCCGACGCAGGACTCCGCGGATGCGCGCGATACAATCGCCAAGATCGCCGGCCTTTCCCCTGACCGGGTAACTGTCCACACGACATTCATGGGCGGAGGCTTCGGTCGTCGGAGCATGGCTGACTACGCCGCCGAGGCTGCTCAAGTCTCGCTGGCGCTCAAGAAGCCTGTTCAAGTGCTGTGGTCCCGAGAGGACGACATGCAGCACGGCTTCTACCGCCCCGCCAGTTATCACAAACTAGCTGCCGCCCTCGACGAAAAGCACAACCTCGTCGCCTGGAAACACTTCATTGCCTCGCCCTCAATCAGCGCTTTTCTCGATCCTCCTGAGACCGCGAAACCCGAGACAACCGAGATCGGTGGAGCTGGTTACATCCCGTACTCCACTCCCAACTACCGCATTGAGTACGCGCTTGCGAAATCTGCCGTGCCCCGCACGTGGTGGCGATCTGTCGAGGAATCCAGTAGTGGCTTCGTGGTCGAGAGTTTCGTCGACGAACTCGCCCATGCTGCCGGAGAAGACCCCGTGAAGTTTCGGCTCCGGCTGATGGGTGAATCGAGGAGGGTTCCGTATCCCGCTTTCCTTGGGAACGGTAAACCACTTGAAATTGACCGGCTGAGGAACGTGTTTGCTTCTGGCCACGTCACAAGCTGGATGGGGTAAGACTGCCAAGGGAAGCGCTCTCGGGGTTGCCGCCTTCTATTCGTATCGGACATACGTTGCCCTAGTGGCACAGGTCGCAGTGCAAAACGGCAAGTTGAGGATCGAGAGAGTTTATGTAGCAGTGGATTGCGGGCAGCCGATTAACCCGTTGGGGATCCGCATGCAGGCCGAGAGCGCTGTGATTTATGGATTGACAGCCGCGATCAAAGGTCCAATCACGATCAGGAATGGAGGAGTCGAGCAGAGCAACTTCCACGAGTACGACATGTTACGCATGCACGAAGCCCCGGAGATTCAAGTGCACGTCGTAGGCGGCCACGAAGATCCGACCGGAGTAGGAGAGCCGGTCGTTCCGGTGGTCGCCCCGGCGCTATGCAACGCGATCTTTACAGCCACTGGGCAGCGGATCCGAACTCTGCCTCTCGGCCAAACTCTGCCGAGTTTTGCGCTCGGTATGTAACGCCATTCTTTGCGGCAACTGATAATGTTTGCCACAGTTATCCATTCGTTTCCAGGAGGATTTGCAGTGACACGATGTCTGAGATCCAACCTCGAAACTACAGTATCGCTTCAACGCTGCCGGTCTCGTTCAATGGCGAAGCAATTTGCATTGGCCTGCGCGGCGCTCGGCATACTGCTTCTACTATTTACGTTTCTCTTCCCGGAGACCGCGGCGCAGCAGCCGGCCACTGCCGGCGATCCTGACGTTGATCGCTATGTCTCGAACCTGTCGTCATTTTATGCTGATTACAAGGCTTGGGATGCAGAACGCGCCCACATTCTGCAAAACATCGAGACCATCGGCCAACTGAAAGGCACAGGGAGTCAAAGCGCGAAAGCGCTGGCGGACGAACTCGACACAATCTGCGACCTTCGGAGTCGGGCGGCAAAAATGGGCCTCTACGGCCAAATAGAAGGTGATCTCGATACACGGTCGGAAACCGCTCAGGCCCAGGGCGCCGTGGGCCGCCGATTGGAGGCACAGGTCGAGGCGGCAGTCGCCGTCCTTCCCGGGGACATTCGCGCCGTCGGTGAATCCCGGCTGACGCAATGGATGAAGGATGAACCGCGGCTGAGGCGGCATCGGATGCGGATCACGCGGATACTGCAGGAAACGCCACATGCTTTGCCGACGGAGCAGGCAAGCATGCTGGCGAGCATGGCGGGTTGGCCTGAAGTTTCGAGCGACGCTTACTGGGCGCTCATGGATTCGGATCTAGGTTGGCCGAAGATGCAAACCTCCGAAGGCAAAACCGTTGAAGTCAACATTTATAACTACAAAACCCAATTTAAGGGGGAAGATCAGACCAGAGCGGCCAAAGCCTTGTTAAACCGCCTCCAGTCTCTGCGAAATGCTTTTGGAGTTCTTTACACCAGCCGCATCGAAGCCGATCTCACCACCGCCCGGTATCGCAAGTTCAGTGACGGCGCGGATGCGATGTGGTTTCTCCGCGACGCCATCCCGGAGGGAAGTCTTCGCATCATGGCCGATGTCGCAAGGGCCAACCTTGCCACGTTACAGCGATACATGAACCTGCGGGCTCGCGCGCTCGGCCTCAACCGCGTTGATTATGGAGACCTCTATATCGCTCCCCCGGCCGTGGATCGCCGTTTCCCAATTGCCGAGACGATGAAGATGGCAATAGAAGTCGCGGCGCCGATGGGAACTGCTTTCCAGGACCATCTACGGCAACGCATGGAAGCCGGCTGGATGCATCTTCCTCCCTGGCCTCAGAAGCGCGGTACGTATGGCATCTGGCCTCCTGTCGGTGGAGCGAAGCCCTACTTCATCATGAGTTATCGGGATGACTTCGCCAGTGCCCGGACCTTTGCTGGTTCCGTAATTCGCATGACTGCCAAGGCCGATTATCCGCAAGACAGTCTTCCCGACACCAGGGATGATCCGGCTATCTTCGGAAACGCGGGCCTGGAGGCAGCCCAAACGTTGTATGACGATTATCTGGTGGATCATGCTGCAACCCGGCAGGAGAAGATTGCCTACCTCTTGTATTCCCTGGATTCACAGTTAAAAGGATTCTTTCGCTGGGTGTTGTTCTCAGAACTCGATGCCAAGGTCGAGCAGTTGATCAGTGCGGGGAAGACTCCGACCGGCACGCAAGTCTCTCAAATGTATTTGGATTTGCTTCACGATTACTTCGGGCGGGGAACGGTAGCCGTTGACGACGCATTCGCCGATGAGTGGATCATCCTCTCGTCCGTGCCTTTCGAAAGCTATGAACATCAGGGTTGGCCAGCCGCAAGCGCCGCGGCTGCGTGCATCACAGAGGGGCTCCACGCCGGCGATAAGAACGCACGCCTGGCGGTGGATGGAGTGTATGGCGCCTTGGACAGTGACCGAAGCTATTATCTGTTACGGCAGGTCGGCATCGACATGGCCACTCGCGCTCCCTACGAGATGCTCTTTCGGCGCCTGGCCGGCCAGTTGGATCAACTCGAGAACCAGCTCGATCAAGAAAAAATGATAGGTGTGATACCGTCAGCGGCCTGGCCAGCGCAGTCAACTAAAACTGAAACTCATAGGGGAGCTGGTCGTCCTAGTGGTGACCCCATCTCCATGCAACGCGACCTTTGCTGCCACTGGGGAGCGGATCCGAATCTGGCCCTCGAACAAACTCGCCGAGTCTCTCCCGCCGTGTCGATGCGCGCCTAAAAGCGTGCACGGTAACGCTGGAAGTCAAATTTTGGGTTAACATTCGCTCGAGGTGGTAACGGCTTGAAGGAGACTCTCTTAAGCGGGCACGTTTTTCCACTTGTCCAGCAGGACGCGGAAGGCTCTTTCAGCTTTCCTGTTCACGACAAGCGAGTGGGCAGGGCCGGCCTTTTCTGGATTCTGCAGTGCTGCGGTTGGATTGCATTTGGGGCCGCCATGTTCACCTGGGGACTGGACTTTATGTCCCCTCGCGATGCGTTGGTGAACAAGGCGTTATTGATTGCGACGGGCCTGGCGCTCACTCTCGCCTTCCGGACGCTCTTTCGGAAACTGCGCAAGAATCCCCAGAACGCGATCGCCACCATTGCCAGTCTTCTTGCGGTTTCTTTCACTGGAGCCGCGGTGTGGCGGGAGATCCATACCCTGTTATTCCAAACCTACGATAGTCTGCGGGCGACCGGAAGTATTTCGGCACGATTCGTTTGGATTCCACTCGGCACCTTCCTTTATGACGGCTTCGTCTTGCTTGCATGGTCGTTGCTTTATTTTGCGATCAACGATTGGATGGAGCTGGAGGAGCAACGCGAGCGCGCCACCAAAGCTGAGGCCATGGCGCATGCGGCGCGCCTGCGAGCCTTGCAGTCACAGCTCGAACCTCACTTCCTTTTCAATACACTGAACGCGATTTCGACTCTCGTCGTCGAGGGGAACAATGCGGGCGCCTCCAGGATGATCGCTCGCCTGAGCGACTTTCTTCGTCTCACGCTGGAAACAACGGGTACACCCGAAATTCCGGTGGTCGAGGAGCTTGAGTTTGTCCGCCGGTATCTTGAGATCGAGCAGGTACGTTTTGGATCCCGGCTCCGCGTGACCATCAATGCCCAGGTGGGGGCGATCAAGGGCATGGTACCCGCGTTGGTGCTCCAACCTTTGGTCGAGAACGCCGTCAAACACGGTGTGCTCGCTCGCGAACAGGGAGGGTCAGTGTCGATAACCGTTGAACGGGACAATGGCGAACTCCGGCTCTGCATCGCCGACGACGGGCCGGGCCTGCCCCAGAACCGTGTTGCAGTTCGGGGAGTGGGACTCCGCAATACCGCCGCTCGCCTGAATGAGTTGTACGGTGATACCGCGCGATTATCGTTGGACCCTTCTACCACTGGCGGTCTGGCTGTGACCATTGAGATTCCATTTCGGTTGGCTGCGTCGGGAATCGCAGGAAATGGAGCCTCCGGAGCTCCTTCATGACCCTGCGCGTCGTGATCGTTGACGATGAAGAACTGGCGCGACGAGGCATTCGCACACGCCTCCAGCATTTAGCGGATGTGGATATCGTCGCGGAGTGTAATAACGGCCGGCAGGCGATTTCCGCCATCCGGCGCTGTGCTCCCGATCTTGTTTTCCTTGATGTGCAAATGGCGGGGAAGACGGGTTTCGACGTGATCGAAGACGTCGGCTGGGAGGCCTTCCCTTACGTCATCTTTGTAACCGCCTATGATCAGTACGCGATCCGAGCCTTTGAGGTCAACGCTCTCGATTACCTGCTCAAGCCGATTGACGACGAGCGTTTTGATCTCGCGTTCCAGCGCGCCCGCGCCACACTGGCACGGGACCAAAAACAGGAACTCGGGCAGCGTATCGCTTCGGTTCTCGGGGATATCGGGGTTAGTGCCGCTATCCCAAGACAACACGAGCGCATCGTGGTGCGATCTGCAGGTCGGGTCGTATTCGTCAAAACATCGGAGATCGACTGGGTGGAAGCCGCCGGTGATTATGTAACGCTTCACGTCGGTAAGAAGTCCTGGCTTTTGCGTGAGACCATCGCAGAGCTGGACAGGAAGCTTCAAGTCAAAGGCTTCACGCGTATCCATCGGTCCGCCATCGTCAACACCGAGCGGATCGGAGAGATGCACCCTCTCGATAACGGCGAATACCGTCTTCTTTTGCGCGACGGCACTGAACTTAAACTCAGCCGCAGCTACCGTCACCAACTCCAGAGTCTGTTGGGTAGAAACTCCTGAACTTAACACGAGAAAATATGTGGCAACCCTCCGAAACAGCCTCGTGATTCATGACGGGTACGTGCGACTCTTCACTTCACTTTCTTCGGGCTCACCTACCTGTACTCCTGACCCAATTCTGATCCTATTCGCAAGATCATGCGGCCCGACAGGAAGAATCTCTCGCGGGCTTTGCGCACACTCGCTCCTACGCCCTTCCCGCACACCCCACCGCCCCGGATAATAGTTGGCGTAATCAGGCGACACCGCTCATTGAGAGGTCAATGAATGCGTGAGATGGGGATTTTTCAACAGCCATCGTAAAGAGCAGTCTGGAGACTTCCCTTAAGGTGAGGACTCTGACAGTTCGTTTGAAAGTGTCAACTGCGACGCTCAGAACATTTCCCCGCATCCTCGATTGTCTCTCTCACAACGCCGCCAAACCAGCCAGTGATTTTGACGAAGGTGTTGTAGGCTTCTGCGAAGAGCTGCTTATTGTGTTCACCATAAAAATCTGGCGCGCAGTTGAGCCTGTCTACTCCATCCATGACACGCCGGAAAGCCTGATAGGTATCGAATAAATCGACAACCTGAGGGTTGGAGAGCCGACGGTAGCGTGCGATCTCCGCGTTGGCCTCCTGGACCCTGCCTTTCAGGGTGTCCAGTGCAATCTTGCAGTCATCACTAAGCTCCTTTGTCGTCGCATCCTCGCAATGAATGCCGGGCGCAAGTTGTTGATAGTGATCCAGCGCGTTGCTCGCTGCCTGCAGCAGGGGGTCAATCGGTTCTCGACCGTGAGCGGGAACGGCTAAAACGAACACCAGCAACACAGGGAAAAGTAGGTGTAGTTTCATCTGGCTCCTCCGACGGAGTCTAATACCCCGTGCTGCTCCCCGCAAAGAGATCAGAACCCCGCTGACTTCGATCTTGCGGCCAAGACTATGCAAAGTCAGTAACTCTCCAAAACAGGCGATCACACTCATTGAGAATTGGGCGAACGGGGTCAATGAGTGAAATGATTCCATAACAATGTCGGCTCCCAGGCCCGAGTAGACTTTGGTGGCACGAACCAACCAAAGGGCTCCGAGGAGAGGAGCCGAACATGATCATTATAGGTGGTGACTATCATCCGTGGCTTTCAGCAAATTGCGTGTGTGAATACCGAGACGGGCGAGTTAAGCGAGGGGCGGCTGAGCCACCGCGAGGAAGCGGAGAAGTTCTACCGCGATCTCCGGGCGCCAGGGGTGAGCGTGCGGGTTGGGAGGGACGACCCGCATCTTTGCGGACCTGACGGTAATGCGGGATGCGCTGCGCGTAGTGATTCACCTCGGTCGCAAAGCCGAAGCACCGTACTTCATCAAAATCGGGCAGGGCGACAACCACGTCTCACACGTCACCGTTGTCCGGACCGCCGAGGACCTACGCACGATCATTCCGTTTTTGCGTGAAGCGTTCGACCTCGCCGTGAGTGAAGAGTTATAAAACTTAATCCTCTATTCACACGTGCACCGCAGCAGTCGGTTCTCAGCAGACACTTCGGAGCGTTAACTGTCGTAAACGGCGATTACACTCATTGACCCTCAATGAGTGAATCGCCGATGTTTCAGCACCTGGGGCGTCCGGCACTGACGGCCTGCCCGAGTGCACATTATTTCTTCGGCTGTGGCTGGACCGCTGGCTCGCTACTTGGAGGAACGATGTTCTTCAGCCGCATGTATGTGACCAGGTTGCCGTAGTGTTCCATGTTGTGCATGTTGTTGATAGTCAGCACGGCCAGTTTCGGTGCGTCGTGTCCGAAGAGCTTCACCATTTGAGTAGCGGACGCGTCGGTCATGCCGTCGTAGGCCTTGTCGCAGTAGGCGAAGGCGTCTCTGAGTGCGGCGATGAGATCGGCTTTCGAGGTTTTGCTCTGCTCGATTTTCGGGGCTGGATTTTTCTCGCCGAGTTCGATAGGATTAGATCCTCGCTGACGAATCTTCCGACGTTTGGTGAGTAGTATCTGGCGCGATCGAAGTAGAGTCCCGCACCGTCGTTCTCGTGTCCCACGTATTGAAATTGACCCGCGCTGGTCTGGCCAGATGTCGTCATGTCACCGAACGGGTCATAGCTGTACTGCGTCTGAAGAAGTCCCGTTAAATCGACAAGCGCCAATGTGATCCCCATTCCGTCCTTTAGGAAGCTTCTTCCGATCGAGTCCGTGCGCAAGAAATACTGATCAACTCCTCCGGCCTAGTGAGGCGTTCCGGCGACACGCTCTGTCACGATCACCCACCCAGGGTTGATCCGCCCCTCCTGCAACGCCCCACTGCCCATCTGCCGAAAGCCCGTAAACCTTGTCGGAAGCCCTTCGGAGTCGACGGCATCGGAGCTATTCTGCAACTGATAATGGACGTGGATAAGGCCGGAGCCCATTCCGGAGCGTCCCATGTGTCCAATTACCTGTCCTTGCTTGACCTGGTCGCCCGCTTTGACGGTTAAGGTGCCGCGTTTGAAGTGCCCGAGTGCACTGTATTCCCCATTGCGGTGGTCAATGACGATATAGTTGCCCATAAATATTTTCGGATCCTTTGCGGCAAGCGCCTCATCGAACGGCATTTCGTCGGGTTGATTGTTTTCCATCTCAACAACTGTTCCCGCTGCCGGCGCCACGATGGGATAGTCGAAACCTACCCAGTTCTCTTTCTTCTCCAAGTCGCCGTGGAAAGCCTCTCCATTCTTATCAACGACCACCAAATCCAGGGCATAGCGCTCCCCGTTGTGATGCATTTTCAAAACCTCGCGAGTGAACGGATCAGCGAGATCAACGCGGGAATGATGCGAGTAGAACCCCGCACCCTCGTAAGCCCAAACTGCCGCGCCGGCCACAGGCAAAATGAGCTTTGTTTTCTGCTGGTATTCGAGGGGCTGCACATCTACTGAGAGCGTCGAACCCTTTTCGCCAGACCCAGCGACACCAAATTCGAAGTTCAGATGATCGATTGGTACGGCAGCTTCGATCTCTGAGAATGGATTGAAGACGGTAAGCGGCCTGCCGGGTTCAAGAGTGCGAGGTCCAAGGACCTCGATGGAAGGGCGGCCACCATTGCTATCCAACTTGTCCCACGACAATAACCTCCCTTTTTGGTCGAACGCTCGCATGTGGATATGCTTGATCTGCACTGGAGCTGACGAGTTGTTTAGCAACTCGAAACTGAAAACAAGATACTGATTGCCAGCCGAGCGCTCGACATAAACGGGATCTGGTTTGACGCTGATGCTGATTTTCGGGAGGTCGGTCCCGAACGATAGACATTCCAGCACCAACAGTCCCACACCGATCATCAACTGGCGCGCGATCATTTTCATTGGGTACGCTCCCCCGACAACTCTCGTGCGTCGCACGCGGCACTCTTTGCCACTAGTCGGCGCTTTAAGTTGATACGCAAATCGTTGGCAAGAAGTTCAAGAGATGGGACATGAATCAGCAAACTACCACGCGAGCGAGGCAAAACGGCGTCGGTGACGTAATCAACCGTGACTGTTGAAAAAGGAACCAAAGCAGTAATTTCAGTGAATTTTAGCGCCTACAGCGAACGAACATCTGGCCCGCGCACGCTGCGAATACTAGCGAAGTAGTTGTCGAGCGCGCGGCTCTTGGTCGATCTGCATCCGCAGGCTCGCTCCCGGCCAACTTTAGCTCCGTTTTCTGAATCATTTGCGACCACAAGGAATCCGGGTCGGAATTGAAAACCGTTCCTGCATCCGCCGGAAAAATGAACCACGCGCCCAGTTCCACCTCCTTCCGCAGTTGATCGTTAGTCCATCCGGCGTGGCCCAGATAAACATGAAAACCGCTAGGGTCAGGTCGAGCCGAGATGGTCTGTTCGAAGAGGGCCTTCGTGGAAATCAGGTAAACTGCACCGAAAATGTGCTGAGCCCCTTCGACCTTCGCCGGCGACTGGAGCAACGCAAACACCGCTGGAGCTTCTACCGGACCTCCGAGATAGACCGGGTCTGAACGGTGTTCCGCCGCCTTGAGCTCCTTAAGCACTCGTGAAAGCGGGACATCTGTGCGCCGGTTGAGAATCAGTCCGACCACACCTTCGGCATCGTAGTGAACCAGTAGGACCACCGTCTTAGCGAAAAGCGGATCGGCGAGCCCCCGGCTCGCCACCAGCAACTTTCCGGCACCCAGATCCTTGGCGTTTTTGGATTGGACCGGAAGAAAAACGGTCGGCCGGATTTCGTTTTTCGCGCGGAATGCCTTGACCCAGTTCGATCGGCCTAACCTAGTCGCCGGCGGGCCCATGTACCAGAGCGGCCCATCGGGGGCAAGCGCCGGATCGTGCGGCCGCGAATTCGGCGTCGGTACATCAAATCCCTTGATCTGAACGTTTAACCTTCCGACCGCAACGAAAGCAATAATCGTGGCCAGCATTGTGAAAAAGCACAGTTTGTGTAGAGACATGGCTGCTCTCCTCACTGGGAATCATGTCCTTTGTTCCGAATGCCCTCGCACACCCAGTGAAATTATAGTCAGTAGCCTGCGGGGGCGTGGTTTCCTGACTATGCGCCCGCTCAGATTAGTACCGAGAAACGTTAGATCCCTATCGGAACTGCCCCGAAAGAACGGCATGCATTAATCTGCAGGAGTTGGTGGTCGGGCAGTTTCGATAGGGTCGTTTGAAGGGAGCCGCTAGCGTTTGCGGCGGATGCGGGATTCCCTATGGGATTTCAATCGATTTTCGCTTGGAAAGCCTTGCCAGAAGCGGGTTTTACCAAAAGGGCAGTTATTGATGCTCATCGATCTAAACATGAATACTTAGCCTCAGGATTGCCTCATCGTAACGCAAAACCGATCCTTCCTCAAGCCTCGCGAGTCTGGACAGTCTGGACCCTCCAATGACCCCTACTTCGAGCACGCGGCAGCGTCCGCCGCGCTAGCGGCTTAGTTCAAACGCGCACGGAGCCATGCATTATCCTACCCATCTGATCGTGGAATTGTGGCGCTATGCCGACTTGTCGTTACCGATCCGCATGTTCCAATCTTGGATTACTTCTGAATAGCCGACCATCTGGACACAATTGCGCGAGGCGGCGGGTGGTCGTTCCGAAACGTGTTGCTATTCAGGGAAATCGCGCCTCATGATTCCGCGCCAATCTGTCGCCCACTGCCCTGGTCGTCTCAAAACCCTGCGAGCGCAACGTCGGGACCGTTCGACGTGGGAAGACTAACAGGGCAGCCACTCGACGAGGATGCTCAATACGGCATCCGCCAGTCTTCTGCTCGCAGCAACAACCACAAGCATACGCCTGGACAAAGTATCACATTAGATATAATCTAAATTCTTGATGGACGCTGAGACGATTAAACGGTCCTTGGAAGGTAGCGGGTTGCGGTGCACTCCGCAGCGCTACGCCGTGATGGCATTCTTGATGGAACACAACAGCCATCCCACAGCTGCGGAAGTCTTCGAAGCCGTGAATCGCGTGGATCCGCGCTCTTCAAGGGCCACGACTTATAACAATCTGCGGGACTTGGTGCGGGCGGGTTTGGTGCGTGAAGTGGCCGTCGAGGGCCGCGGCGCGCGATTCGATGCGAAAGGCGTGCGGCATCACCACTTCATCTGCGACCGCTGCGGCAATGTTGAGGACATTGAGTGGTACAACGTGCCCCGGCCTGCCTCGGGCTCGCTCGGTAAGCGGATTCTTCGCGAATGCGAACTCATTTTCCGGGGACTCTGCACGAAGTGCGTTCCGCGACACGCTTCCCGTTAAGTGTCGCAGGCGCGTGGATACCCGATGAATGGCGCGGGTCGGCAAAGGTCGGCCGGCGATTGCGCAAATGGGAAAGCCAGAATGGTCTTGTATTTCATCGCAGTCTTTTTGAACTACTACGTAAGGAGGATGAACTCATGGAACACGTACTCGCCAAACAGGAACAAAACACGTCAACCGAATCCAAGTGCCCGGTAATGGGCGCTCGCACACATACGGCCGCGACGAATGCGGACTGGTGGCCGAATCAGCTGAACCTGAAGATCCTGCACCAGCACTCCCCCCTGTCCGATCCGATGGACAAGCAGTTCAACTACGCGGAAGAATTCAAGAGCCTCGACCTGAAAGCCGTGATCAAGGACCTGCATGCCTTGATGACGGACTCGCAGGATTGGTGGCCGGCCGACTTTGGCCACTATGGGCCACTGTTCATTCGTATGGCGTGGCACAGTGCGGGTACGTACCGCATCGGCGACGGCCGCGGCGGGGCCGGAGCCGGTCAGCAGCGCTTCGCGCCGCTCAACAGCTGGCCGGACAACGTGAACCTCGACAAGGCGCGCCGGCTGCTGTGGCCAGTGAAGCAGAAGTATGGGCGGAAAATCTCCTGGGCCGACCTCATGATTCTCGCAGGCAACGTCGCCCTCGAGTCGATGGGCTTTAAGACGTTCGGTTTTGGCGGCGGGCGCGAGGACGTCTGGGAGCCCGAAGAGGATATTTTCTGGGGGCCTGAAGGCAAGTGGCTGGCGGACGAGCGCTACAGTGGCGACCGTGATCTTCAGAATCCGCTCGCTGCCGTGCAAATGGGTCTGATCTATGTGAATCCGGAAGGGCCGAATGGAAAGCCGGATCCGGTTGCCGCGGCACGGGATATCCGAGAGACTTTCGCCCGCATGGCGATGAATGACGAGGAGACGGTTGCGCTCATTGCCGGCGGTCACACCTTCGGCAAAACCCACGGCGCTGCCGATCCGAGCAAGTATGTCGGCCCAGTGCCGGAAGCCGCCGGCATCGAGGAGCAGGGCCTTGGCTGGGAAAACAAATTTGGCACGGGCAAAGGGGATGACACGATCGGAAGCGGCCTGGAAGTCATTTGGACCACGACGCCTACGAAGTGGAGCAACAACTACTTCGCGAACCTGTTCAAATACGATTGGGAACTGACCAAGAGCCCGGCTGGCGCGCATCAGTGGACACCGAAAAATGGCGCAGGCAACGGTACGGTGCCGGATGCGCAAGATCCGTCGAAGCATCACGCGCCATCCATGCTGACCACTGACCTCTCCTTGCGGTTTGACCCTGCTTACGAAAAGATTTCGCGGCGCTTCTACGAGCATCCGGATCAGCTCGCAGATGCGTTTGCGCGGGCGTGGTTCAAGCTCACGCACCGCGACATGGGGCCGATCGCGCGCTACCTTGGCCCGCTCGTTCCGAAGGAGCCCCAGCTGTGGCAAGACCCTGTTCCCGCCGTGGATCATAAATTGATCGGGGAGAAGGACATTGCTGCTCTCAAGGCCAAGATCCTCAAATCTGGACTGTCGATCTCCCAACTAGTCACGACTGCCTGGGCATCAGCGGCGTCGTTCCGTGGCTCCGACAAGCGCGGTGGGGCGAACGGGGCGCGCATTCGCCTCGCGCCACAAAAGGATTGGGAAGTGAACCAGCCCGCCGAACTGGCCAAGGTTCTCAAGAAGCTGGAGGCGATCCAGAAGGAGTTCAACAGCTCGCAGTCCAACGGGAACAAGTCCAACGGGAACAAAGGCCTGAACAAAGGAAAGAAGGTCTCGCTGGCAGACCTGATCGTGTTGGGCGGCTGCGCAGCCGTCGAGGAAGCTGCGAAAAGGGCCGGGCACAAGGTGAAGATTCCTTTCTCGCCGGGGCGCACGGATGCTTCGCAGAAGCAGACCGACGTGCACTCCTTCGCCGTAATGGAGCCGATCGCGGACGGGTTCCGCAACTATCTCCGAAGCGGACATATCCTGTCGGCTGAGGAGTTGCTGGTGGATCGGGCGCAGTTGCTGACACTGACTGCCCCCGAGATGACGGTTCTCATCGGCGGCATGCGCGCCCTGAATGCGAACTTCGGGCAGGCCAAACACGGCGTCTTCACCAAACGGCCCGAGACGCTGACGAATGATTTCTTCGTCAACCTGCTCCACATGAATACGAAGTGGGAGCTCTCCTCTACATCCGAAGGCGTGTATGAGGGGCGCGATCGCGCGACGGGCAAAATCAAGTGGACCGGCACGCGTGTCGACCTTGTGTTCGGTTCGAACTCGCAGCTGCGGGCAATCGCGGAAGTCTATGGATGTGACGACGCGAAGGGGGCGTTTGCGAAGGAGTTCGCGGCTGCGTGGAACAAGGTGATGAACCTTGATCGCTACGACCTTGCCTGAGCTCGGCGGAGAAGAGAGCTGATTTTCTCGACCAACTTTCTGCTCAGGGCATCAGGCGTCCGCAAAACACGGCGATATGTTCGATCGTACGGGACGATACAGAGAGCCGCGGGAGCAGGTGCATCTTGGTCAATGGTCAGGGTGATTCAGCGCCTACTTCTTGGGCCTGGATTCCGGAGGCACTAGGCCCGCGACCCGGTAGTACACCACGAGCTGACCATAATGCTCACCGGAGTGCTCGATTAGTTCGTAGGCCAACTCAGTAAGCTGTAGGGGCTGTCCTGACTCCGCATCCACCACGGTTTGGGTCAGTCCTCGATCACCCTTGGCCTGAATCGCTGCTGCACCCTCGGCAAACGACTTTTTCAGGTAAGCAACAACCGCGGCCTTTGTGGGATAGTGCGCGCGGGACTCATCATCCACCGGCGTCTGACCCTTGGCTACCTGGGTAAACAAATCATTCGAACCCGCCACGTGCAACAACTGGTCAGCGAAACTCCGCTGCACTGGGACTGGCTTGAAATCGTACTTGTCTTCGGGAAAATCCTCGGCCATGGCAATCAGTTTCCGTCCGATGTCGTTCCATGAGCCGAGTACGGCTTGTGAGGGACTGAGCGCGAGTTTTGTGGCAGGATTCTGCGCCATCACTTGGATGGACAGTAATCCGATGAGGGTCACGGTGTTCACAAACGACCTGTTCATAGTTCCGGCTCCGCAGAAATGTCTTGCTGGAACGCGGATATATAGACGGTTGATAGTACTTAGGGTGAGCAGATGGGGATTAAGAACTCCGGCACAACCCCCAAGGTCCCGTTGTGGAAGCTCCCTTTGGCGCTTGCCGCCGATCAGCCCGAGTGATGGGCAACCCGGATTTTTCTCCGGGCAGAATTCGGATTGTAGGAAGTTTCGCCAGATCGGTACTGGGAAACGATAGATCCCTATCGGAACTGCCCTGAGATGAGACGCGGAACTGCCCTGGTGTCGTGGTCGGGGGCAGTTTCGATAGGGTCGTTTGAAGTGAGCCGCTAGCGTTTGCGGCGGATGCGGTGAGGTCTATGGGATTTCGATTCGGTCGTAGGGGTTATTAATCGTCTTTGCAGCAAGAAACCGGAGCGAAAAGAGCGGCGGGCCTGTTCTTGTAAGGCGCGGTGAAGTCTCGGACTGCAGAAGAAGCGTTCGCATTCGTAGGCGGAACCGCCGGTTGAGCATGCGAGGGCATAGCGTGTTGAAACACACCTGCGATCGACGATCATCGAAGCAAGTTGCGCCATAGTTGTCTCAGGAACTATCAACCGCGTTCCGTGGTAGATGAGGCAGTAACAGGGCTGAGCGAAAGTGGAGTTGGGTGCTGGTTATTCGTTCCAGGATGACCATCGGGCCGGTACAAACCGGACAGCGCATGTGGGCAGTGATCTCAGCACGAGTTGCGCAACCCTCTACCCCAAGCAGAGCACGACAGCGTGCGAGCATACTGCCACGCCTGCGGTTGGCAAAAAGACCGAAGTGGCGGATGCGGACCAAGCCCTTAGGCAGAACGTGGATCAGGAATCGGCGCAGAAACTCATCTGCTGAGACCGTCATGATCTTCTGCTTGCCGCCGTGCGCATAGTCTTTCCAGCGAAACGAGACTCGATCATTGTGGAACGCAACCAGTCGATGGTTGGAGATGGCGACGCGGTGCGTATAGCGAGCCAGATAGTTCAGGACATGCTCGGGACCGCCGAAGGGTGGCTTGGCATAGACGACCCAGTCTTCGTGAAAGAGCTGTCGGAGAAACTGGCGAAAGCAACGCGGATCGACAAGACTCTGGAGTGAGCCGTGAAACTGGAGCTTGTGCTGAAGAAAGAGTTGTTTCAGTCCGGCTACGAACTTGCCCCGGAAGACGCGACTCAGCGCGGCGACGGGCAGGAAGAATCGTCTCGAGGAGGGGATCCATCGGGAACCGTCGGGGGCAAGACCGCCAGCAGGAACAACGTAGTGTATGTGCGGATGATGCTGAAGGTTCTGTCCCCAAGTGTGGAGCACGCCAAGAAATCCGATGTCCGCACCCAGATGTTTCCGGTCGCCGGCGAGTTCGAGCAGCGTTGCTGCACTGGCTCGGAACAGCAGATCGTAAAGCAGTCGCTTGTTCTGCAGAGCTAGAGCGGAAAGTTCGTGCGGCAGCGTGAAGACGATGTGAAAGTAAGAGACGGGCAACAGCTCAGCCCTGCGCTTGGCGAGCCAGCGGGAGCGGGCGTTGCCCTGACATCTGGGGCAGTGCCGGTTACGGCATGAGTTGTAAGAGATAGCCTGATGTCCGCAGCGCGTGCACTGATCACGATGAGCGCCCAAGGCCGCAGTGCGGCAGCGGACGATGGCATCGAGCACCTTGCGATGCTGCCACGCAAGGTGTGATCCGTGGTGCTCCCAAAATCTGTTGCCGGATGCTCGGACGATGTCGGCCACCTCCAGGGTGGGCCGGTTCATCGCTTAACCAGTCTCCTGGAGCGCTTCACCTGGTCGGGACTGGATACCTCGATCGTTTCCAGCGGACTGGGAACCGCCTGCAGATGACGCCGGGACAAGTGCAGGTAGACAGTGGTGTCGGCGAGCTTGGCATGCCCCAGCAGGATCTGGATCGTGCGCAGATCGGCGCCGGCTTCCAGCATGTGAGTGGCGAAACTGTGCCGGAGCGTGTGAGGAGACACATGCTTGCTGACACCAGCATGTTTCGCGGCCTCCGCTACAGCCTTCCAGACAATCTTCTCGGTGATGGGCACGTCGGCGCGCCAGTTGTTGACGGTGCCGGGGAACAGATATGTCTTCGGCTTCATCCAGCGCCAATACTCGCGCAGGGTCTCCAGCAGCTTCGGGGTCAACAGGACGTCGCGGTCACGGCCACCCTTGCCCTGGCGAACATGAATGACCATACGTTGGCTGTCGATATCGCAAACTTTGAGGTGGCATAGTTCAGCGCGTCGCAGGCCGGTCGCATACAGCAGCATCAGCATGGTGCGGTGCATCAGGTTCTGCGCGGAAGCAATGAGCCGCGCCACTTCCTCCTGACTCAGTACTGTGGGCAGCCGCCTCTGACGCTTGGGAAACGGAATGTGATCGGGAAGATACGGCCGTCGGAGTGTCTTGACGAAGAGAAAACGCAGAGCAGCGGTACGACCTTCGATCGTTCCTGGCGAGAGCTTGCAGTCGCGAAACAGGTGAACCTGGTACTCGCGAATATGTTCTGGACCGAGGCGATCGGGCGAACGGTGGAAGTGCCTCGCGAAATCCTCTATGGCGTGGATGTAAGCACGAACGGTGTTCTGAGCGTAGTTGCGACGCTGGAGCTCGTCCAGCATCAGCTTCCGAAGATGGGTCACAGTAATCTCCTTGTGACCCAAAACTTACACGCGCAACAATGCTGGGGACGACCACGCGGCAGCGTCCGCCGCGCTAGCGGCTTAGTTCAAACGGGCTTCGCGGAAGTGGATCGATAATTTCCCACAAGCCGACTTGAACTAAGCCGCTTTGCGGCGGACGCTATCGCGTGTTGCTGAGCCGGCGGTGGAGGTGATCTGAGCTAGTTTGTGTCGCAGAGGAGGAACTCTCTGTGACCCATCTACGCCAGATCATGCTTGAGGAGCTACGGCGCCGCAACTACGCCGAGTCCACCATCCACATTTACATCCACACGGTCGAGCATTTCAGTCGGCACTTCCATCGTTCACCCGATCAGCTTGGACCGGAGCACATTCGCCAGTATCAGGCCGCGCTGTTCACGCGCTGGAAGCTGGCCCCGAACACCGTCACGCAACGGTTGGCAGCCCTGCGGTTCTTCTATGTCCAGGTGCTGAAGCGAGTCTGGAGCGTTGCCGAGACACCGTATCCGAAGAAGGTTCTGCACTTGCCGCAGGTGCTGAGCCAGGAAGAAGTCGCACGTCTGATCGACGCAGCAGAGTTTCCCTTTCATCGCATTCTGCTGATGACCCTCTATGCCACGGGCGCACGTCGCGCAGAAGTGGCGCACCTGAAGATCAGCGATATCGACAGCCAACGCATGGTCATTCATATCCGGGGAGGCAAGGGACGCAAGGACCGTGATGTCATGCTCAGCCCCAAGCTTCTCGATGCCCTGCGCGTCTACTGGCGCGGGCTGAGGCGCAAGCCCACCGACTGGCTGTTCCCCGGCAACCGATGGCATACAGCGAGTCATCCAGTCTCCAGCAAGGTCCTCTGGAACGCCTGTCAGCAGGCCGCCGAACGCGCCGGTCTTGAGCACAAGCGCATCCATCCCCACACTCTGCGCCACTGCTTTGCCACGCATCTGCTCGAAGCCGGCGCCGACCTACGAACCATCCAGATGCTGCTGGGACATCGCGACCTGGAGGAAACCACGATCTATCTGCACCTCTCCCGGCGACATCTCAGCGCCACCGGCAGTCCGCTGGATGCGATCACGATTCGAGGAGAAGGAGAACAGACGCAGAACGCATGAACCGGCCACCTCTGGAGGTGGCCGACATCGTTCGCTGTGCCGGGCAGTCCTTCGTTGAGCGCAGTCGCAAGTGGATCAACGGACAACACGAAAAGGTGTTGCTGGCCATCACACGCTGCCGCACCGCCGCCTTAGGTGGACATCGCGATCAGTGCTCAGACTGCGGACATACTGCCATCTCGTACAACTCGTGCCGAAACCGGCACTGCCCCAAGTGTCAGGGCAACGCCCGCCGGCGCTGGCTCCAGGCGCGGGAACGAGAGTTGCTGCCCGCCCGCTACGTGCACGTCGTCTTCACCCTGCCACGAGAACTGGCTCCGCTCGCCTTGCAGAATAAACGGCTGATCTATAACCTGCTGTTTCACGCCAGTGCTGCAACGCTGCTGGAGATCGCCCGCGATCCACGCCACCTGGGGGCCGAGATCGGTTTCTTCAGTGTGCTCCATACCTGGGACCAGCGACTACAGCATCATCCCCATGTTCACTGCGTGCTGGCCGCCGGCGGTCTCGCTCCGGACCACTCCCGCTGGATCTCATCGCGCCGATCCTTTTTTCTTCCCGTCAAAGTGCTCGGCCGAGTCTTCCGCGGCAAGTTTGTGGTCGGACTCAAGACCGCCTTTCATGTCGGCGCACTCCAGTTCCACGGACATCTCTTACCGCTTGCGGAACCGCGCGCCTTCGCCTCGTGGCTGCGGGTACTGTTCCGTCACGACTGGGTGGTCTACGCCAAACGGCCTTTCGGCGGGCCAGAACATGTGCTGCGCTATCTGGGCGCTTACACTCACCGCGTCGCCATTTCCAACAGCAGGCTGGTTGCTCTCTCCGAGGGCAACCTAACCTTTCGCTGGCGCGACTCCGCTCACGGCAACAAGAAGCGGCTGATGACTCTGCCCGTCGATGAGTTCCTGCGACGCTTCCTGCTGCACCTGCTGCCGCGCGGCTTTATGCGCATCCGCAACTTCGGCTTTCTCGCTAACCGACGGCGAGCGGAGTTTCTTCCACTCTGTTTCCGGTTGCTCCAGCCATCCGATCAGCCCGCAGCAGACGCCACCTCGCCCGCGCTGCCCATTCACTCGCTGTGGCAATGTCCGCTTTGCGGCGGAACCATGCATGTTGTCGAGCGCCTCTCCGCCGCCCAACTCCTCCTCCGATCTCCGCCTCATCTCATCCGGTGCGCCGCTTGAATCCACATCTTCAGCCTCGAATCTCGCTCCTGCTTCGGTGCGCACACTGGTTCTATGTCTCGCATTCCTCAAAATGTAGTATGGTGGTGCGCTCCAAACTCTCCGACGTGCCGGCCTACGACCATTCTCTCTCCCACCAGCAACTGAAACGGAAGCGCACCGACCGCAAGAGTCACCTCGCAAACGACAACAACCGCCTCATCGAGAATCAAATCCCATAGTCCCCCGGAGCGGCTTCCTTCAAGTCGCTGTATCTGAAGCGCCCCTCCACAGCATCTCAACTCCCAGCTCTTCGCTCATGGGCGCTTCAGATACAGCACTAAGACTTATCAGTACTGATCGCCTGATGGCGGGAACGGTGCGGATTGCCGACAAAACACCCAGCCTTGTCACTTCCAAGAGCTAGTTCGTCGACGGTGTTTGATCGCAATCGTGCGGTGGAGCCGCGCATCGTGCGACCGCTGTATATCTTGTTTGGGCCGCCGGTGCCCGATCATTCTGCGCTTTGCCCTGTGTTGCCTTTCGTTCTTGTCTAGTGCATCATGGACGCCCATGAACGCGAATCCTCCTCGCGAGTTCCACCCCGTCGTTCGAATCATCGGTCGGCTTCTGCTCGCCCTCTTAATTCTTGTTTTTGCGGGCGGGCTTACGCTGTGGCGTGAGCCGTTATGGGTCGCTGAAGAGCTCGGGCAGTTTCGACTGTCCCGCTCCGGAATTCACAGCCGCTCGATGCTCGTCGATGGTTATGACGTCCATTACATCGAAGGCGGCACCGGACAGCCCGTCGTGCTCATCCACGGACTCGGCTCGCAGGCGCAAAACGATTGGGCCAAGCTCGCACCGTACCTCGTACGCGCCGGTTACCACGTGTACGCGTTGGATCTGCTTGGTTACGGACGATCCGCAAAACCCGCCAACCGCACCTATTCGATCCCCGAAGAAGCGAAATTGGTCGAATCGTTTCTCGACGCCAACCATCTGGCCACGGTTGATTTGGCTGGCGTATCGATGGGCGGATGGATCGCATCCACCGTGGCACTGGACCAGCCGCAGCGCGTGAACCGGCTGGTGCTATTTGACAGCGCGGGAATGGCGTTCAAGCTGAGTTTTGATCCCGGCCTCTTTACGCCGCAGAACAGCGAGCAGGTGAATCAGCTGATGGCTGTGGTCACGCCTGATCCTCCTCCGATGCCGGAATTCGTGAAGGCAGACTTCATTCGGAGGTCGAAACGCAATGGCTGGGTCGTGCAGCGCGCCTTGGCCTCCATAACTGGGGGAGCCGATTTTCTGGACCAAGAATTTCCCGCGTTGAAAATGCCGATGCTGATTGTGTGGGGCAAGCTGGACGCGATCACTCCGCTGTCACTAGCCGAATCGATGCATCGCGCGGCGCCGCAGTCGGTGCTGGCGGTTTACGGAGGCTGCGGCCACGTCGCCGTCGTAACCTGCATGGATCGAATCGCCCCGACGGTGCTCGGTTTTCTCTCGGGGCCGGGCCTGAAACCGGGGCAAACAATCGAAGAACCTGCGCACACGTCTTGAGATGACTAGCTTCTTGGGAAGATCAGGACTGTGGCAGAATCTCCACTTTTGCGGCAGTCGTCGCGTGCGCCTCAAAAGCTTGCCGGAATTTCCGAAGCGGAAACGCTTCGATCTGGAGTTTCTCCAAACCCATCTGCGGCAGAAGGTTTACAGCGCGCTCATGTGTGTAAGGGTTGATGAACGAACCGAGCACCGTTAGCTCGCGGGCGTAGATGTCAAAGGGTCGAATAGTAGCGGTAGCCTGCATCGGGGCGACACCGAAGACCAGGACCGTGCCTCCCCGGGCGGCCATAGTGATCGCGTGCGAGAAGGTCAGCGCTGAGCCGACGGCATCGATGACGAAATCAAACCCTTCGGCGTGGGTCGCCGCCAGAAATTGGCGCTCGCCTTTGTCGTTCGGATTCACGGCGCAATCGGCGCCAAAATCCAAGGCGCGCGCGCGACGGAGTTCCTGTGGTTCGCTCACGATAATGAATCCTGCACCCGCCAATCGGGCCAGGCGCGCCATCATCAGACCGACCAGTCCGGCACCGATTACCAGCACGGTCGATCCAGACTGCGTGGCCAGCCGATCCATGCCGTGAACACAACAAGCAAGCGGCTCTGCGAGACAGGCAATGCGCGGTTCCATATCGGAAGGCAGTCGATAAGCAACTCGCGCCGGCACCACCATGGCTTCCGCAAAACCGCCGTCCAGGTGCACGCCATAGGCCCGAAGTTCGAGGCACAGGTGCTCCCGGCCCGCCCGGCAAAAGCGGCAAACACCGCAGTAGGTGTTCGGTTGTACCGTCACCAGGTCGCCTTCCTTCAAGCTCTTCACGCCCGCGCCCACCTCATCGACGACACCGGCGACCTCGTGGCCCAGCACTACGGACGGGGCCGCAGGGAACTCACCGTGGAGAATGTGGGCATCGGTGCCACAGAGACCCGCCGCGACAGGGCGCAAGCGCACCTCGCCCGGTTTGGGATCAGCAACCGCAAGCTCATCCAGACGAAGGTCGCCGCATCCATGAAAGCGGATCGCTTTCATCGTTGAACCGAGGGATGGAAGAGCGGAAAGCATTGTTGATTCTGTCATTAAATTCCTCGCCTAACGTAATCGCCGGCGGTTCAGATTCAACCTAGCGTGGCTTAGCTGCGGTTCAAGGTCTTTCCAGAGGTATCGAACAAATGAACTGCATCGAAACGCACGCGAAAGGCGACGAGATCGCCTGGCCGGGCGTGGGTGTCGCCGTCCGTCTGAGCCACGAGTCTGGTTCCGTCGGCCAGCCGTGTGTGGAGATATGCCCGCGGTCCCAAGTGCTCGAGCGCCTCGATCTCGCCCCGCAGCTCGCCGTTCGGCTCCACCGCCAAATGCTCCGCCCGCACTCCCAGCGTAATTTTTTCGTTGGCGTTCAGTTTTTGCAACGGCTTTGCTACGGGCACGGTCGCGCCGCTCGCAAGCATCAGAGTCAAGTCATGTTCGCCAACGGTTTTGACCTCCGCATCCAAGAAATTCATTTTCGGAGCGCCGATGAATCCTGCAACGAATAAGGTTGCGGGATGCTGATAGAGCTCCAGCGGAGATCCCAATTGTTCAACGTTCCCCTGATTGAGCACCACGATCCGATCGGCCATAGTCATGGCTTCGAGCTGGTCGTGGGTGACGTAAATCATGGTAGCGTTAAGTTCTCTGTGCAGCCGCGCCAGTTCCAGCCGCATTTGGCCTTGCAACGCGGCATCAAGATTCGAGAGAGGCTCATCCAGCAGGAACGCTTTCGGTTGCCGGACCATTGCTCGGCCAATGGCCACGCGCTGCAACTGGCCTCCCGAAAGCTGGCTGGGCTTTCGTTCGAGCAAAGGCTCCATTTCCAGGATACGCGCGGCGGCGCGGACCTTCTGCTCTTGCTCTGCTCTGGGAACTCCGGCCAAGCGCAGGCTGAAACTCATGTTTTCCGCCACGGTCATGTGCGGATATAACGCGTAGCTCTGAAACACCATCGCCAAGCCGCGCTGCGCGGGTGGGATGTGCTGCGCTGACGCGCCATCGATCAGCACTTCACCTTCGGTGACCTCCTCCAATCCAGCGATCATACGCAGCAGGGTCGATTTACCGCATCCCGATGGCCCCACGAAAGCAATGAACTCATGGTCCTGAATGAGTAGGTCGATGCCATGAATCACTTCGTGGACCCCGAACTTCTTGCGCACGTTTCTCAATTCCACAGTCGCCATGTTCTCGAGGCTCCCTCTTACTTGACCGCTCCGAACGAAAGGCCGCGCACCATCTGTCGTTGGCTCATCCATCCAAAAATCAGAATGGGAGCGATCGACAGCGTGGAAGCAGCCGACAGTTTCGCCCAGAAAAGGCCCTCCGGACTGGCAAACGATGCGGTGAAGGTGGTCAGCGTCGCGGCTTTCACCGTCGTCAGGTTCAGGCTCCAGAATGCTTCGTTCCAGCAGAGAATAATCGAAAGCAGCGCGGTGGCAGCGATGCCTGGCTTGCACAGCGGCAGCAACACGTGCATCAACTCTTCTGTCTGCGTCGCACCATCCATGCGGCTGGCTTCGAGGATCACGGCCGGCACTTCCCGGAAAAAGGAGAAGAGCATCCACACCACAATGGGCAGAACGCTGATGCTGTCGATCAGGATCAGCCCGAAGACGGTGTCGAGCAGACCGAGATCCCGCCACAGGAGGTAAATCGGAACCAGAACGCCAACCGCGGGCAGCATTTTGGTGGAGATCATCCAAAGCAGAATGTCGCGCGTTCGCCGCGTGGGAAAGAAGGCCATGCTGTAAGCGGCCGGGATAGCCAGTGCCAGAGCCAGCAGCGTCGACCCGAGCGAGACCAGCACGCTGTTTCTGGCGAATGCCAAGTAATCGGCCCGCTCCAGTACGGCGCGATAGTTCTCTAGTGTCGGGTGAAAGAACAATGCGGGCGGTGCAGCGACCGCGGTAATCTCAGTCTTGAAACTGCAGAGAAACATCCACAGGATGGGGAAGAACATTCCCAGCGCGACGGCCCAACCGGCGATCGCCCGTCCCCAGCGCGCTTGCCACGTGCTTCTCATCGCGCCTCTCATCGCAAATCCTCCAGATTGCGCCCCACTGCGCGCATGAGAAAGAGGCAGACGATGTTTGCCAAGATGATTGCGATCACGCCTCCCGCCGAGGCGCGGCCCACGTCAAACGCCAGAAGCGCATCCCGAAAGATCAAGTAAGCCAGATTGGTGGAAGCGAGCCCAGGGCCACCGCCGGTGGCCACATAAATTTCCGCGAACAGGCTCAGAAAGAAGATCATCTCGATCATGGCCACTACGGCCATGGGCCGCAACAGATGAGGCAACTCGATGTGACGGAAAAGCGCGGTGGGTCCAGCACCATCCAGTCGAGCGGCCTCAACCTGTTCCGGATTGAGCGAGTGCAGGGCCGGCAAAAGAATGAGCACAGCGAAAGGAGTCCACTCCCAGGACACAATCAGCACGATGGCGAGCATGGGCATGTGAGAGAAGAACTCGATGGCGCCGAAACCCAGCGAGCGCGCGATCCAAGCGAACAGGCCAAACACCGGGTTCATCAGCATGTTCTTCCAGATCAGGGCGCTGACCGTTGGCATCACGAAAAATGGAGCGATGACCATCAGGCGGCAGACGTTGCGTCCGGGAAAATCGTGGTTGAGCAGAAGAGAGAAGAGCGTGCCAAGGACCAGAGTGATCGCGAGGACCAAGCCCACAAGGAACAAGGTATTGCCCATCGCCACCCATAGCGCCTGATGGGTGAGCAGGTCGCGATAATTGTCCAACGCGGCGAAGGTGTTTTTCCCCGGACTGAGCAGGTTGTAGTGTTCTGCAGAGAACCAGAGCGTCATGGCCAGCGGCACGACCATCCACAAGAAGAGCGCGGCAACGGACGGCGCGACCAGCGGCTTGCTGTGCAGGTGGCGCATCGGTTTGGTCACAGCTTCTCCGGTCACTTGACGGGTCCTCCTTCCGCGGATTTGCCTTCCACCGATCTGCTTTCCAATGAGTGCTCGGCTTCTGCTTGCGCCGACGCCAGCGCCTGCTTTACCGTTGCCCGGCCGGCGAGAGCCGCGCTGATTTCCTGTCCCACCTCTGCGCCAATGGCCTGAAATTCGGGAATGCCCACGTATTGAATTCCAACGTAAGGAACCGGCAGCGCACTCGGCCTGGTGTAATCCGCGTTCACGAGCGCTTCGCGAACCAGGGGCGCGAACGGAGTCGCGTGCATGTAAGCAGGAATCTCGTAAGTCGACTTTCGCGATCCGGGAGGAATCCGCAGCCAGCCGAAACGCTTGCCGACTGTGTTGATGTAACCACGGGTGGTAGCCCACTTTATGAATTGTTTCGCGAGGGCCGATTGCTTCGACGAGGTTGGGATCGCAAGCCCCCAACTCCAAACCCAGGCGGCGCCATTGGGCACCTTGGCGATGGGGGCCTTGGCAAAACCGGTGGTTGTCGCCACCCGGCTCTGGTTGGGATCGAGAATGTAACCGGCAGCGGAAGTAGCGTCCACCCACAAGGCGCAATTTCCATTGGCGAAGAGGGCGCGGTTCTCGTTGTAACCATCGGTGATAGCGCCCGGCGGCCCGTACTTGCCAAGCAGGTCTACATAAAAGCTCACGGCTTCATCCCAGGCGGGACTGGTCAGTTGTGGCTTCCACTCAAGGTCCACCCAGCGGCCTCCAAATGTGTGGACCAGCGTGCTGATGTAGGCCACGTTCTCGCCCCAGCCCGGTTCGCCGCGCAAGCAGATGCCATAGACGCCGTGCTCCGGGTCGTGGAGTTTTTGCGCGAACTGGCGGATCTGGTCGTAGCTCGGCTGGATGGGCATTTCCAACCCGGCTTTTCGGAAGAGATCGGTGCGGTAATAAGTAAAGGAACTCTCCGCATAGAACGGCGCCGCGTACATCCTTCCCTGATACGACAGGCCTTGGCGTACCACGTCGAAGATATCGTCGTATCCGTAGTCTGCGCCGAGGTCATCGAGCGGGACCAGCCAGCCGCGCTCACCCCAGAGAGGAGCTTCATACGATCCGATCGTGATGACGTCGAAAGTGCTACTTCCGGTGGAAATATCTATCGTCAGACGCTGGCGCAGGATGTTCTCACCCAGCACGACCCAATGCAGCTTGACCCCGTTCTGTTTTTCGAACTCCGAAGAGAGCTGTTGCATCAGGATCATGTCGGCATTGTTCACCGTAGCGACGGTCAGCTCTGGACCTCGTGCGGGGCGATAGAGGACCCACGCCAGGAGCAGCGCACTCGCCAACAGTCCGAGTACTTTCCACGTCCGGTTCATAGGTGCCATCCCAAGAGTGCGGCAGGTGTTTGGCTCCCGATCCCTCGCCCGCAATTACGCGCGCCAACGCAGTTTAGATAGCAAAGTGCGATAAGGTCTCGGGTAGCCAAGAATGACAGCGCTTCCCCGATGGGTCAATCCGGCGCGCAATCAGTTGAGCCTCTACAGCCCCGGATTGAATAGCTCGTCAACGCGTGGGAGCACGCACTTGCGCGAGCAACTCTGCATTGGGAAGTGGGGTAGCTCCGGCTTCGCTGGCTACCCAGGCCCCCATCCGATTGGCGGCTGCGTTCATCGCCGCGAGCGAGGAGCCGCGTAGAAAATGATGAACAAGCGCTGCCGTAAACGCGTCCCCCGCTCCGACCGTGTCAGCAACGGGGATGCGAAAACCCGGATGTTCTGCGCTTCTGGTTGCAGTCGCTAATAAGCTCCCGTTTGCGCCTCGAGTGACGCACACGAGCATCGGACCGCAGGCACGTAGTAAGAGCCGCGCGGAGGACTCCTCGTCGCCGCGATCCAGCCCGAGTATCTCCATCACACGCGGCAGTTCCTCATGATTGAGCTTGACGATATCGGCGAGCTTCATGGATTCAGAGATCACCTCTGCCGAATGGAACCGCTGGCGCAGATTCACGTCGAATATTCGCGCCGTTCCCGGCCGCACAGCTTTGAGGAACGCGCGGATTGTTTTACGAGATCTTGGGGATCTTTGCGCGAGTGAGCCGAAACAAACGGCGTGAGCTTGCTGCGCTAATGTTCTCCAGGTGACATTCCATTGCAGGAAGTCCCAGGCGGCCGGCTTTGCAATTGTGAACGTCGGCTGTCCACCAGCATCCACTTGAACCTTCACCGTGCCGGTGCGGCAGGCGGAGTCAATCTGAACAAAGGACGCATCGAGCCCGAGTCGCGACAGCTTTTCCAGTGCTTCATTCCCAAGGCTATCTTTCCCTACGCGGCTGGCGACAATCCCGCGATTCCCCAGCAGATGTGCTGCATAAGCAAAGTTCGCAGGCGCGCCACCGAGTTGTTTCCCTTCAGGGAACATGTCCCAGAGCAACTCTCCTAATCCGACAATGGTCCGGCATGCCATCGGGAATTTTGATTGTTCTCCCATGGGCGTGGAACCCAGGCCAAACAAGTCAGCCAACCTTCAAGTCTACGGTCCGGGTGTCTCGTGCAGGGTCTCGCCGTGCACAGACGCCGAGTCGGCAAGGAACTTGGCAACCATGGGTCCGATCGGGATACAACCCATCGGGGCCAGGTGCCCGCAAGGAGAATCCAGAGAAATCATAGGCGCCCCCACGGCCTTCGCAAAAGCAATCGCAGGCGTGGGATTTACAAATTGATCTTCCGGCGACACAACGACGAGGAGCTTGGCACGTACACGCGCTGCCGCTTGCTCCATGCTGCCGCCGAACTCCGCAGCGGCATCAAGGTTAATGATTGCCTGGCGCTGGCGGATGTGATCGGCAGCGACCCCCGCGTCATTCGGTGAGTCCTTGTCAGTCTTGACGAGTTGAGCTGCAAATTCCTTGGGCTTCGTTTCGCGCACGTGTTGGGCAGGCGATGTAACGTTCATCCAGCCGATCTCGCTCTCAAGCGCGAGGCCGCCCGTCGGAGGGCCGGTGGGCTTGCCATGGTTCCAGGCCGGGTCCAGCTCTATGGCATGAATCTGCACCGTCCAGAGCAGCATGTCGATCGAACTGGATTGTGGCGAGCCGACGATCGGAATCGCTTCATCCATGTAGTCCGGGTGCGCCATCGTCCACTCGAAGGTTTGCATTCCTCCCATGGAGATTCCCATGATTGCGTGCACATGCGAAAAATGCAGTACCTCGGTGGCGAGGCGGTACTCGGACTCCACCATATCCCGGATCGTGAACCTGGGAAATTCCATCAGCGGTTGCGTCTGGCTGTTGGAGGGCGATGTTGAAACGCCGTCGCCAATAGCGTCTATGAAGACGACGTGATACTTGCCCGGATTAAACCATTGCCCTGCCGTGGCAACACGCACCAGATCTTCAGATTTTCCACCCAGCCAGGTCGGGAAAAGAATAGCGTTCGATTTTTCCGCGTTGAGCGTTCCCAGTGTGCGGTAGCCGATGCGGAAACCCTGAATTACCTCGCCACTCTGCAACTTGAAGTCGCCGAGCGTAGCGTACTGCTGAGTCGGGCTCTCCGGCGGAGGCTGTCCAGGCGCAATGCCCGCGGCCCCAACGAAAAGTCCTGCCATCAGTAGAAAGCTGTGTGTGGGTTTCATGGCGGGCATTCTACCAGGGAAATTCGATTGCCACGTGTTGTCGCTCAACCTATTGCGGGCGTTCTGGACTTCGGTGCAAATCCCGTTACGCTCGCTGGGGAGTCAGTAAACGCCAGGAGAACTCTATGAAAAGGATCGTCCCCAGCCTGTTGCTGCTGGCAATGCTCTCGTCTTTGGCAGTGGAGCTCGGCCTGCAGTCCACGCAGCCATCGGGGCGATGGGTTGCGACTTGGACCGCAGCACCGATGAACACTCGTCCCAGCGATATGGTCGTGGCTGGCTTTCACAACCAGACCGTTCGCGAGATCGTGCGCGTGAGTATTGGCGGACAGAGAATCCGCATTCGCCTATCCAACGAGTATGGATCGCGGCCGGTCCCGATTCAGTCGATCCATGTTGCGCTCGCGAACGTGGATGGCACGATCCAAACGGCGAGTGATCGCCCGGTGACCTTTGGAGGATTGCGGTCGGTGACATTGCTGGCCGGAGCCCCAATGCTCAGCGATTCGATTGAGCTGTCGGTCTCGCCGCTGGCTCATCTGGCCGTGAGCACCTATTTCAAGGAGTGGGCCCCGGTCGAGTCCTATCATTTTGAAGCGCAGCAGACCGCGTTCCTGTCCACACTGGGGGATTCTGTCCGCGACGAGAAATTCGTCGCCGGCCAGACCACAACCAGTCATTATTTTCTCAGCGGCGTGTTCATCGAGTGTGCGGACGATGCCCGGACCGTCGTCGCTCTCGGCGACTCCATCACCGACGGTTACCTGTCCACGATCAATGGCGATCGCCGCTATCCCGACAGACTCGCGGAACGCGTTCTCGCAGACAACGGCCTCAAGAATGTCGCCGTGGTCAACCAAGGCATTGGCGGCAATCGTCTGCTCAGCGACGGACGCGGGGCAAGCGCGCTGGCCCGGTTCGACCGCGATGTGTTGAGTCTCCCGCACGTTTCCCATGTCGTCCTGCTCGAAGGGATTAACGATATTGGCTGGCCAGGAACAATACTCGATTCCGAACACTCGGAACCGACGCTCGATACTCTTGCGTCTGGCTATCGCCAGTTAATCGCTCGGGCGCATGCGCACGGCATCAAGGTCATTCTTGCGACCATTGTGCCCTTTGAAGGCAATTCTGAAGATAAGCAACTCCCATCCTATTTCAGCGCGGACAAGGAGCGGCTTCGTCTTCAGGTTAACGATTGGATCAGACGGAACCATGAGGTCGATGGCGTAGTGGACTTCGACCTTGCGATACGCGATCCGGCGCGGCCGGGGTGCATGAGGCGGGAGTTTGACAGCGGTGACGGGATCCACCCCAATGATGCCGGTTACAAGGCCATGGCAGATGCCGTCGATCTCGCGATGTTGCGCCGGTAGAGGAGCAATGATGGTCGTCCGCACCAACGGCCGTGTCACAACCTGTACCTACCTTATGAAAAAGCTCAACTAATTGAGCGTCAGATTGACCCGCCGAAAGAGCGCTGTCAATCTTGGGCACTCACGAGCACGTATCTTCAGGGGGCGAATATGAAGCTACAGACTGTCAGTCGGTGGGCGTTGAGTTTACTGGTGGAGTTGGCTATGGTGTTCGCGGGCTCACCGCTACTCGAAGGGCAAAGCGGCACAGCAGCGATTTCCGGGAGTGTCTCCGATAGCCAGAGCGCCAGAGTACCCGGCGCCAAGATCGCGATTACGAATACTGGGACCGGCGTGTCCACATCCGTTACCACCGACGCGGCTGGAATCTATTCCGCTCCGAGTCTCCCGATTGGGACCTACCAGGTTGAGGCGCAGCGGGAAGGATTCAAGAGCAGCGTTCACGGCTCCATCCTCCTGACAGTAGGAAAGAATGCGGTCGTTGATTTCGTTCTAACACTGGGCCAAGTCTCCGAGACAACTCAGGTAACGGCTGACGTCTCGGAAGTTGAAACCAGCGACAGTTCCGTCGGATTTCTCGTCGGTGAGCAACAGGTTCGGGAGTTGCCATTAAATGGCCGCAACTTCGTGCAATTGACCCTGTTGACTCCTGGAGTTCAGCCGGTACCGCAGGAGAACACCGAGGGCGCCGCGACTCTGGTTCCATTCGGATTCGGATCGCCGCAGAGATTCTCTGTTGCGGGCGGCAGGCCTCAGGGGGAACTGTTCTTGATTGACGGGACCGATACGGCCGGCGTGTGGGGTAACGGCACTGGTTCAAATCTAGTCGGAACCACTTTAGGCGTAGACGGAATCGCCGAATTTGAAGTGCTGACCAACACATACTCGGCGCAATACGGTGGAAACGGAGCGGTTGTAAACGCGGCCATCCGGTCAGGAACCAACGGCTATCACGGGTCGGCATACGAATTTGCCCGTAACAGCGCGATGGATGCGCGCAACTTCTTCGACCCCACGTCGGGAACGCTTCCGTTCGACCGCAATCAATTCGGCGCGACTTTTGGAGGTCCGATCAAGAAGAACAAGACGTTCTTTTTTGGCAACTACGAAGGTTTGTGGCAATCGCTCACGGTACCTGTCACGACCGTCGTTCCCGACCAGAATTTCCGCGGTGGGTTCCTACCTTGTGATCAGGAGGTTGGAGTAACCTGCAATCCGATGACCGGTTTGGCCAACGTCGGAGTAAATCCAGGCATAGCCAGCTATCTCAATGCCTTCCCGGCCCCGAACGGCGCAAAAATCCTCGACTCCAGCGGCAACCCCTCTGGCACCGCGTACAACGTCTCTGCTCTCTCCCAACCGCTTCATGAAAACTACGGCGTTGCACGGATCGATCACAATTTCTCATCTTCCGACTCTCTGTTCGGCAGCTATGAGTTCGACGATGCGAAGCTGACGGCGCTGCCAAACCCGGTTACTACAGATGACGACACCCAACGTAATCAGTATCTAACCGTCGAAGAGAGAAAGGTGATTTCTCCCACGATCCTTAACGTGGCCCACTTTTCGTATGTCAGATCGAATATTGATGTCCAGACTCGCTATAACCCGAACCTGTTGGTCGTTCCAGGATCCGGCATTCAAGGCACAATCGGGGTTACGGGCTTGAATGCAATAGGAGGAAATGATATCGCGCAGGAATTGGTCAATCGTTTTACATTTCGTGACCAGGTGTCCTGGACCAAAGGTCGGCACTCGGTCCAACTCGGCATGGAGGTCGTGAGGCACTATATCCATGCCGGCATTCCGATCGTCAATGGCGGACAGGTTGCTTACGACGGCCTCTACTTGAACTCAATGTTTCAAGAGGCAGTGGAACCAGCGTTTCAGGCATTTCTGCAGAACCAGCCGTTAGTGTTTGCGGGTGTTCCAACCAACGCAAATAATTCGACCCGCGACATGCGCCATACCAATCTGTCGCCCTATATTCAGGACAAGTTCCAGGTTAGTCGCCGTTTTGTTCTCAATCTTGGACTACGCTACGATTTTGAGACCAATCCTGTAGAAAAGAACAACGAACTCTACAACCTGATCAACCCGGCGACCGATACAGGATTCACCCACGTGCCGCAGGCATTCCAGCACAATGTCACGAAATGGAATTTCGAACCTCGCGTCGGATTTGCATGGGACGTCTTTGGTAACGGGAAGACAGCGCTTCGTGGCGGCTTTGGGGCGTTTGCGGATATGCCGCTCGAGATGCAGGTGATTATCGCTTACCTGTTCAACCCACCCATCTACAACGTGACCGAAATTTTGTTCCCGACGATTCCGAACCCGTTCGGCAGCGGAATTGTGACGGGCCTACCGGGAGGCGGTCAACAAACCGTTTATAACCCGAAGATGAACGATTACATCATGGAGTACAACCTCAATGTGCAGCAGGAAGTGCTTCCACACACAGTAATGACACTGGGTTATGTTGGCTCGAGAGCAAATCACTTATTTATCGGGCAGGAAACAAATCCGTGCGTCCCGACGCAGGTTCTCTCGGACGGCACGATTGTCCGCGCTTACGGTACGACTCCAGCGTTGTGTCCTCCAGTAAATCCCCATCTCAGCAACATCGTGGACCGTTTCGCAGTGGGAACATCAAACTACAATTCCTTGCAGGTTGCACTGGACCGGGGTTTCGGAAAAAACATACAGTTTCGAACCGCATACACATATTCCAAGTGCCTGGACTACGGCTCGTACTACACTGGCAATGACTCCATTGGCCCGAATGGGCAAACATTTGGACTTCAGGCCGGGAATCTCGCAAACGCTAATCACAATGTTGATCACGGACCTTGCGATTTTGACCTCCGCAGCAATTGGACCAGTAACTTGATCCTGCAATTGCCGTTTCAGGGCAATCGGCTCAAGGAGGGCTGGCAACTGAGCTTAATCACGAGCGTGCATTCAGGTACTCCCTATAGTGTCTACGATGCGTTTGACCGGGCGGATGTGGGCGCTGGAGGGGCGGCGGCTAACGCGGAACGGCCCGACCTCGTTCCGGGTGCAAGCAGCAATCCCACGGGCGTTCGAATCACTCCAACAGGTGTGTTTGGGTTTAACCCTTCGGCATTTCAACCCCAAGCTTTGGGCGTATTCGGGAATCTGGGCAGGAACACGCTGGTAGCACCGGGCGTCAGAGATGTTGATTTCTCGCTCGCCAAGAATACAAAGATCACGGAGGGCACGAGCGCTCAGGTGCGGCTGGACATTTTCAACTTAGCCAATCACACGAACTTCGGCTTTCCGAATGCAGCTTTGTATGCTGGACAGGACCAGTTTGGCAATGTTGTGCCGAACCCAACAGCGGGGCAGATTACAAGCACAGCCACTACATCTCGCCAATTACAGCTCAGCGTCAAGTTTTTTTTCTAGGGCAAGGTGACTGTTTATTTTTGGGGTGATGGAATCGACCATGCAAGCAAATCAAGCCGGTTTTTCCGACGGTCAGCGACTCGAAGCGGCCGTCGCCGAGCTGAAGTCGCTCTTGGGCGAACGGGCGACTACGGCGGCCGTTCAACGTGAACATCACAGTCACGGTGAGTCTCACCACCCGCCGGCATTGCCCGACATTGTTTGTTTTCCAAGGAGCACGGCAGAGGTCAGTGCGATCGTTAAGATCAGCGCCCGGTATCAGCTCCCGGTGATTCCGTTCGGGGCCGGCACCTCGGTCGAAGGCCAGGTCAACGCAATTCGCGGAGGGATTACGATCGACCTGCGCGAAATGAACAAGGTCCTTCGGGTCAGTGTTCCGGACAGCGATGCGACCGTCGAAGCCGGCATCACGCGACTGCAACTCATGAAGGCGCTCGACAACACAGGCCTGACCTTTTTTATCGATCCCGGAGCGGACGCCACCATCGGAGGCATGACCAGCACTCGCGCTTCCGGAACAACCGCCGTGCGCTATGGGACTATGCGGGAAAATGTGCTTTCGCTCACTGTCGTTCTGGCCGACGGGCGCGTCATCAAGACGGGCAGCCGGGCGCGAAAATCCGCGGCCGGATACGATCTTACCCATCTCTTTGTGGGCGCGGAGGGAACGCTTGGCGTCATCACCGAGGTGACTTTACGTTTACACGCGTATCCCAACGCGTTGTCGGTCGCGGTTTGCTCGTTTGACACCGTGCAAGGCGCCGTTGAAACCGTGATTGAAAGCATTCAACTGGGAGTCGGCGTGGCCCGCGTGGAGTTTCTCGACGACAAGCAGGTTGAGGCGATCAATCGCTACTCGAAAACCAGTCTGCCGGTCTTGCCGACGTTGTTTTTCGAGTTTCATGGCATGAATGACCGCGATATTGGCGACCAGGCGGAGTTCCTGCAATCTCTGGCCACTGAGCACGGGGGGAAGGGCTTCCAGTGGAAAAGGACGCTCGAGGACAAGGAGGGACTCTGGAAGGCACGCCACGACGCTTATTATGCGACCCGCGCGCTGCGTCCGGGGGCGACAGTTTTTATAACCGACGTCTGTGTTCCCATCTCACGGCTCGCGGAATGTATCACCTATACAAGGAAAGACCTGGACACTCTAACGTTTCCGGCGACCATCGTAGGTCACGTCGGTGACGGCAACTTCCACGTCCTCTGCGTGCTGGATCCAGACAATCCCACCCAGTTTACGGAAGCCGTCCGTTTCGCCGATCGATCCGTGCAACGAGCACTGGCGATGGAAGGCACTTGTACAGGAGAACACGGCATCGGCTACGGAAAAATTAAATACCTCAAGGATGAACACGGTGACGCTGTTGAGGTCATGCGAGCCCTGAAGACGGCGCTCGATCCCGAGAACCGCATGAACCCGGGCAAGATCGTTGAACCCAGCTAGAACCGGTTTTGCGCGTGCCCCTACTTCGTCCTGTCAGATGGCGCCTTACATACCCAATTACTGGCTTGATTCGTGTCGCCGTTCCCGCTCCATTTTGCCTGCCGCGGATAGGAACACAGCGGTCTTGTCATCGCCACGCCCTTCTTCGGGTCGTCGCCGTCATACTTGGTGGCGATAATCTTGTCAGGCGCAACGCCTTTTTCAACCCACCCTTCCAGCGCGTCGAAGATGTTGTGATCGGCATCGCTGGCGGGAGCAAAGTCCAGGAAATTCCCGAAACTGTTCGGTCCCGGTCCAGTTCCGCAATGCATCATCCCCGGCACCATATACAGCTTGTAGAAGTCTTCCGTCTTTTCGAGACTTCCCATCTTCGCCATCACCTTCTCGTAGTAATCGACCGAATGACGCGGGGGCGGCGAGCCGTCGTTCCAGCCATGGTAGTGGAGCATCTTGCCACCATGTGCCTTGAAGGCCTTCAGATCAGGGTTCGAAGCGTTGAGAATCGCTCCAACCTTGGCCTCAGTTGTCGCAACGTCTTTTTCGAAGTCAAAGTCCGTGAATTTCCATTTCGCGTCGTTGAAAACGAATCCACCATAGAAAGAGGTTGTAAATGTTGCGTCCAGACTCTGTCCAGGTCCCCAGCCAAGAATGTAGCTAGCGAACGAAATTCCGGGTATTCCGGGTTCGGCTTCGGTACCGGGCTCATACCCGGGCGAGATCTGCTGTCCGGTGCCGGGTGTCTTGGGACCTGAGTAGACCTTCTTGATCGCCTCCAATTGCCGCGCCGTGAGGCATGAGTCCGAATCTACGCCCTTGCACAAGAGAGTGGAAGGGTCAAAACGACAGCTCATTGGATCCTTGATGAACTTGTCCGTCACTCCATCCTGCGTTCCGCAAGCCGCCAACGCAGCATCTTCAATGGTTCGTCTCTTTGGTTCCGGGATATAATTTGCGGGGTCATTCAGCGCTTGCGCGTTCCAGACGAATGCCGCCATTAGCTCTGTCCAATAGTGGCCCGGGGCACCCACCAATATCCCGTTAAAGTCGTCCGGGAACCGCTGCGCCTCCATCAAGGCTTCGCGACCGCCTTCCGAACACCCCTTGAAATATGAATATTTCGCGGCATGCTCGTAGAAAGCGCTGATGATCCTTTTGGCTTCCTCGCTCGTTTCGTGGACTGCGCGGTAGGCGAAGTCCTTCACCTTTTCGGGATGTCCGATGGCCCAGGACGCATCCGTGGGGGTACCCTGATGACCATCATCGGTCGCAGCCGTGGCATACCTATTCTTGATTTCCTTCACCATGGACGCGTAGCCGATCGCGCCGCCCAGGCCACCATTCCCAAGTTGTACGAATTTTCCATTCCAGCCCGAAGTTGGCATCCAAACTTCGAATCCTATGCTCGAGTCGTCCGTGGGCTGTAGTGTTCCCTTCACGCGGCAGAACGCCGGTGTGTCGGCAAGGCTGGGCGCTGGTACGCCCGGGGCCGGCGGCAGACTGAGAGCTCCAGCAGCTACGCTTTCTGCAGAGATGATCTTGGCATCGGAAATCTTCAGTTCCTTCAGCTTTTCACAACTCGTTTGCGCGACAGCACCTGGCGGCGTCACGGCAATGACCGCGGCGATCCCCACGAAAAGCGCGGAGATATACGAAACTTTGACTGCCTTCTTCACAAGTTTCTCCCTTCCAGATTGCCTCACGCAAGATCCTCAGTACCCTTTTGTTTTTTCCAGCTCCGCAGCGGTAACACGAAGAGAAATTTCGTGAGCTGCAGTTTTGACGGCCTTGATAACCTTACTGTCGTCGACCAAGACCATCACTCCTGTCGCGCTGACGGCGGCGCGCGCTTCACCGCTAGCCCCAAAAATCGGCGCTGCGATCGCTTGAACCCCCAGGAAGAGCTCACCATCGCTAGTGGAATATCCTTGTTTTCTGACGGTCTCGAACTCCTCAAGGAGCCGGCTCTTGGAGTCAATGGTTTTGGGAGATGTCTTCGGCAGACCGTATTGCTCAAAAAGGCCGAGCAGTTGCTCCACCGGCAGGTGCGCGAGCAGTACCTTTCCAAGTGCGGTCGAGTGGGCGGGGTATCTCACGCCGATATCCATGTCTATTCTCGTCAGGCCTGGCTTCTCGACCCTGTCGACGATCATTAACCGGCCTCTTTCAAGCATCCCAATCAAACTTGAAGCCCTGGTCTCATCCGCCATCCGATGCAGGATCGGCTCAGCGATTCTGCGAAGCCCCATATCGCGCAAAGCACCGTGGCTCAGCGCAACGATCTTTAAGCCCACCTCATACCGTCGCGTCTCAGGCTCGCGTCGCAGGAAGCCCCTTTTTTCGAGGCGGCTCAGGATGTAGGACGAGGTGCTGGTGGGAATTTTCAGGCGGGTGCTGATCTCGGCGTTGGTAAGGCCGCCCGACTTTTGCGCGACCAGCTCCAGTATCCTGAGCGCGCGGCCGAGCGAGTCTGCTTGGTGACTGGTTTCCACGGGGTAATCCGCATTCGCAATGCTACTACCAAAAAGCGCGAATGGGTGATGGTTAGCGTTAGCGATAGAGAGAGTTTGCATTGAGTTCGCTCTCACCTCAGCGCACGATCCTGGCCGCGACATGCGTAGGAGGGTTGCTGCGCTTCCCACGAGGAGAGCAGCGGCATGAACCTTATCTCGGCATTTCTGGACAGTCCAGAAGACCCTCAATATATTGAGCAGATCGGGAAAAAAGACTCCGCAATCCGGCAGCAAGGCTTTTTGCTAGGTCCCCCTCTTTTGAAGTCTAAATCGAACGGAGTCCAGCCGAGACCCAACAACTTGTGCCCGATCACTCGGGAATGGCCAGCCACCTCTGCCGTGCGACCCGGCGACCGCAGGTCAGTACCATCCGGGTTCATGTATTGCCCCTACCCCAGCATTTTCTGGTGGTTGACAGGCAAACAAAGTTGGCCGCTAAGGAGAGCGGATCGTACCGACAAATGGGATGAGCAGGTCCTTCGAATCGGAGAGACTGTTACCCATGAAAAACCCATCGCAGCACCTCATCGCGGAAGTTCCACACACCGACCGGCTAGGGTCGAGATGACGATTGGTATCGACCTTATTTCCAATGCGTAAGAGGGTCGCGCTAGTCATGAAGTGCAGGATCTTCCTGTTCTATGGCGCTCATAATCCTCGTTTCTAATCAAACATGTAGTTAGATGTGGCCTGACCCCTTTTGGAGGATGCCCGTTAATTCGTAGAAAGTAGCGACTCTCACATCCGCGGTCATAATGGGCCGAGGGTGGTTTTTTCTGCCAAGAAAAAGGAGAGAGTCGCTATGAAAAGACGATACCAGATCGACCAGCAACGAGCGGTGCAACAGTTCCGCCAGTTGGCCCGCGAAGAGAACCCAACATTCAGATGATGTTTCCCATGGCCGAGGTGGTGGGTCTTCTGCAAGAAGGAGTCGGCCACCTGCTGCGCGAGGCCGGTCTTTCCCTGATGAACCTGGTGATGGAGGAAGAAGTACGGCACTTGGCGGGCGAGCGTCATCAGCAGCATCCCGCGCGGCGCGCCCACCGCTGGGGAAAAGAAGATGGCGACTGCGTGGTGGACGGGCAGAAGGTGCCGATCCAGAGAACGCGTCTGCGCAACCAGGAGAATCGCGAGCAACGGCTGGGCAGTTACGAGTTGTTTCAACGCAGTGGGCCGCGGGAACACGCGGTATGGGACAAGATGATGCGCGGGCTGTCGACGCGCAACTATGGAGCAGTGGTGAAAGATTTTCACGAAGCCTACGGGGTGGAAAAGTCGGCGGTCAGCGACAACTTCATCGCAGCCAGCCGGGAGAAGCTCCAGGAATTGATGGAGCGTCCGCTGGGCGAGCTACGGTTGTGTGCGGTACTGATCGACGGCACGCCGTTTCGCGACCGGCAGATGATCGTGGCCCTGGGCATCAATAGCGACGGGCGCAAAACGGTGTTGGGATTGCGCGAAGGAGCGACTGAAAACGCCACGGTCGTAAGTGAGTTACTCAGCGATCTGGCCTCGCGCGGGCTGGACTTCAGCGTACCGCGTCTGTACGTGCTGGACGGAGGCAAGGCGTTGGCAGCGGCGGTGCGCCGTCTTGCCGGCGAGGCGGCTTTCATCCAGCGTTGTCAGGTGCACAAGCGGCGCAATGTAATCGACCACTTACCCAAAGAACATAAGTCGGCGGTCAAGAAAAAACTGCAGAACGCCTATGCCATGACCGAATACGCCGACGCCAAGCGTGCACTGGAGCGATTGCATCGCGAACTGATGGAGCTGAATCCGAGCGCCGCCCGCAGCCTGGAGGAAGGCATGGAAGAGACGCTCACCGTGCATCGTTTGCGCCTGCCCGCGCAGTTACGCCGCACCCTGGCGAGCACCAACGTGATCGAGTCGGCTTTCTCCATCGTGGAGACGGTTTGCCGCAACGTGAAACGCTGGCGTGCGGGCGACCACATAGAACGTTGGGTCGGCTCGGGTCTGCTGGTGGCCGAGCGCCAGTTTCGCAAGGTGCAAGGCTACCGCGAGATTCCCGCGCTGTTGACTGCGCGGCCAACGCGGTTTCTAAGAAGACGGTTGTCGAGCAAGGAAAGGTTGCGTAACCTATGACGGTCGGGAGTCGCTAACTTTCAACGGAGTTCCGGGCAATCTCCCCCTTTTGTACCAAGCAGAAAGTCAGTGTAGCGCCGAAGGCGGAGTTTTCTCCAGCTTTTCATCCAAGTGGATTCTCCTTAGCAAAGCGGCGGAGGAGGCTGCCGTTTTGTTCTCCGCGGATTGTTCAGGTCAGACCCAGGCGCGAAAGGTGCAAGTCTGCGAGGAGAGATGCCAGGTCACTACACCTTGGCGCGTCGCTCACTGTTTGTTTTCGATCCGCTCACTGCGAAGAACAAAATGTAGAGATGGCAAATCGTGGCCACGACAAGCGCGTGGTGAATGCCTTGGCCCCAGCTCGTTTCGCCTTGCATCATTGCCGGGTAGTATGCACGATTGATAAGATCTGCAGCTTTGCCGACCAGCCATGGAATGATGGCGCCGCCCACGATCGCCATGTTCAAGATGCCGGAGCCATCTCCGGTGAGCGGGCCGAGTTCCGCGATCCCCATGGTGAAAATACAAGGGAACATGACGGAGTTGAACAGGCCCACCGCAAGGATGGACCACATGGCCGCATGCCCGCTGGTCAGCACGGAAACACTAACCAGCAGAGCCGCCATGACCGCGCACAGCGCCAGCAGTTTACCTGCTTTGACCTTCTGCAGGATTGCCGATCCTATAAACCTCCCAATCATGGCACCGAGCCAATACAGCGATATGTACCTGGCCGCCTCGGCCAAGGCGGCGTGGTAGCGGGTAGCTGGGTCGGCTATGTTCGACGCGAACCCGCCAATGCTGGGCAGGGCCAGGTAGTTGGCGATGGAACTCCCAATCGCAACTTCGCCGCCGACGTACACGAAGATCCCAATCGCCCCGAAGACCAGATTCGGGTGTTTCCAGAGAGAGTCATTTACCTTTTCGCCGATGCGGTGTTCGGCGGACTCGATTTTGGGGAGTTTCGACATGCCAATGCCAATCGCCAGAATGCACAACGCCACCGCGAAAAAGTACACGTACAACTTGACAATGGCGTTTGCTTCCTGCGAGGTACTTTGGGCAATCGCAGCGGATGTCGTTCCAAGAATGACGCGCGCCCCGACCCAGGGAAACACCGCAGTGCCTAGCGAATTGAAGGCCTGAGTAAGATTCAGGCGACTCGAGGCGGTTTGCGGTTTTCCCAGCACTGCCACGTAGGGATTTGCTGCCACCTGGAGAATCGTGATTCCGGTCGCCAGCACGATGAGAGCCGCCAGGAAGAACGGAAACGAAGGGATTTTTGCGGCGGGATAGAATCCAAGACAGGCCAGAACCATCGTCAGCAATCCCACGACGATAGCCTTCTTATATCCGAGCCAGTCGATGATTTTGGCCGATGGAATCGAAAAGACAAAGTAAGCAGAAAAAAAGGCTGTCTGAATCAGCATGCTCGCGGCAAGTCTGAGATTGAAGACATGTTGAGCATATGGGATCAGCACGTCGTTCAGGGAGGTGAGCGAGCCCCACATGAAGAACAAAGTGGTCACAATGGCCAGCGGCCGTCGATAAGCTTTGGGTGGCGCCTTTGTGAACGTTCGTGCTTGCGCTCCTGTACCAATGTTCGGAGTCATTGGCCTCCGTTCTTCTCTACTCGGCAGTTACAGTCGCCGAATTTCGCGCCAATCGCGTCGCCTCCGACAAGCCGATACTGTTATGGAATCAATTTCCCGGAAGGCTCGGTCATTTGAGACCTCTTACTGAGCCGAGCTCTGGTACCTGAAATCGAACCCGTAGATCCCCGAACCAGCTTCAGCGAAGACAGCATCGTCGCCTTGCCGCACTCCTGAGATACCCGGACTCGACTGCAGAGCCTTGCCGCTTTCCGTCACCTGTTCCAACCCGGCTTTGGGCAGGCGTATGGTAGCGGTCGTGTTCGCGGGGACCTCGACTCGCAGCTTCATCTTCCCGTCTTTCAGTTCCCATGACGAAGCCACTTTGCCGTACATGCTGTGCTCCGAAGCTTTGGCCGAAGTCAAGCCACCTCCGGGACGCGGCTGAATCAGGATGTGCTTGTAGCCTGGTTGCTTGGGGTCGATCTCGATGCCCGCGATCACACGATACATCCATTCGCCGATCGCCCCGTAGGCATAGTGATTGAACGAATTCATCGACTTGTCCTGGAAAGATCCGTCCGGAGCCCGGCATCCATCAAGATGGTGGGCGATCCCACTCCCATGCACCACAGCTGCATTTTGTAGCCGTTAACATCGGCCGGAAAGCCCACGGGGCAAGAACCGCAGTGGAGATGAGCGATGAAAGAAAGCTGCGACGCGTGGGAAACTTCGGGTCGGGGTACGTATGGGCGTGACCGGGATCATGCAACTTGTGTGCCACGTTCACCTCCGTGACAAGTCGCGGCAAGATAGCATGTGCGGTACGGCCCATGCAATCGAGAAGGTCCGCTACTGCCGCGCAGACAACTTGCTCTGGTAGTCGCAAGGATTTCCATTGGGCGGATGACGGGCAAGTCTTACCTAACCCGGAAAGGAAGGGTTGCCGACCAACCACCCAGAGTCGTTGCATCGGCTGCGATGTGATGCACAGGCTATAATTACGCCCACGGATGGCGCTCACCTCTGGCACGAAACTTGGCCCGTACGAAATCCAGTCACAACTGGGAGCGGGGGGTATGGGCGAGGTGTATCGAGCCCGCGATACTCGCCTCGGCCGCATTGTCGCCATCAAGGTCCTTCCCGCTTCGTTCGCAGCCGATACAGAGCGACTGCGACGCTTCGAGCAGGAAGCACGGTCCGTCGCCGCTCTGAACCACCCTAACATTCTGGCCGTGTACGACATTGGAAGCTACGACTCAGCACCGTACATGGTGTGTGAACTATTGGAAGGGGAAACCCTGCGCGAGCGTCTGCTCGGTGGAGTCTTGTCATCCAAGAAGGCCATTGAACTTGCCACGCAAATTGCGCATGGACTGGCCACGGCGCACGATAAAGGAATTGTCCACCGCGATCTGAAACCGGAAAACATCTTCATCACCAAAGACGGACGGGTGAAGATTCTGGACTTCGGCCTGGCCAAGATTGCGCCCAGCCGGTCTGAAGCGAACGCCGGTGGGCAGACGCTTACTTCCGCGCATGTTTCCTTGACCGAGGCCGGGCAGGTTCTGGGCACAGCAGGCTACATGTCGCCGGAGCAGGTGCGCGGCACAGCAGTCGATCATCGGTCGGACATCTTTGCGTTCGGGGCCATCTTCTTCGAGATGCTGAGCGGCATGCGTGCCTTCAGGCGGGATACGACCGCGGAGACAATGACTGCGATCTTGAAGGAAGAGCCGCCAGAGCTGACGGAGATTAATCGCAACATCTCGCCGGCCCTCGAGCGAATTGTGCGCCACTGCCTGGAGAAGAATCCCGACCAGCGGTTTCAGTCGGCCCGTGATCTGGCATTCAATCTGGAGGCGTTGTCGCAATATTCCAGTTCTTCCCTGGGGATGATCGCCAAGCCCAGCGCAGTGCAGCAAGTGCGGCGCTTTCAGTGGCTGATCGCGGTTCTGCTGGTGGCGTTGGCTGCCGGCGTGGGTTACCTCATCGGTCACAGGTCGAAGACATCCTCCGATGTGACGTATCACCAGCTCACTTTCCGCAAGGGAACGGTGCTCAGCGCGCGCTTTGCGCCTGACAACCGCACCGTGATCTATAGCGCGGCGTGGAGCGGAAAGGATCCGGAACTGTTTTCCACGCGGCAGGACAGTATCGAATCCCGGCCGGTTGGACTGAGCCAGGTAGATCTGCTCGGCATCTCCTCCAAAGGAGAGATCGCAATTTCATTGAAGCCTACTCCGCTCACTGGATTCTTCGGGACGCTGGGTACGCTCGGCCGTACGCCCCTTACCGGTGGAACGGCGCCAAGAGAGGTGCTGGAAAATGTGGAATGGTCGGACTGGTCGCCCGATGGATCGAACTTGCTGGTTGTGCGCACAGTCGGCAATGAGAACCGTATCGAGTATCCCGAAGGCAAGGTCGTTTATAAAGTAGCGACACCGGCGTGGGTCAGCCATCCCCGAATTTCGCGCGACGGCAAGCGAATCGCGTTTTGCCAGCATTCGCAACGAGGCGATGATCGTGGCTCAATTACCGTCATCGATTCCGATGGAGGAGGCACAGCGAAATCGTTTGGTGACTTTGCCAGCCTTTATGGACTGGCTTGGTCACCGAAGGATGACGAAGTCTGGTTCACCGCGGACCCGGCAGTCACGACGATTGCGCGGCGTCTGATGGCCGTCACATTGTCCGGCAAGTTCCGGTTGTTGGCGGCAGCTCCGGGAGACCTGACGCTGCACGATGTGTCGCCCGATGGGAACGCGATCATTACGATCGACGATCGCGAGCGCAAGATTTTCTTTTCGGACTCCAAAGACGTCCAGGAGAGAGAGTTGACGTGGCTCGACCGGGCTATACCGGCCGCCTTTTCCTCGGATGGCAAACAAGTGATATTTCACGAAGGCGGAAAAGGTGGAGGGGCGCTGGGCACAATCTTTCTGCGGAAAACAGACGGCAGCGCTGCCGTACGCCTTGGCGAAGGCTATGGCCAAGCTCTGTCGCCAGACCAGAAGTGGGTGCTCGCGGTCACCCCGACCAACCCACCTCGTCACCTGCTCATTCCCACCGGAGCGGGTGAGGTCACAGAATTGAAGCCGGCAGGAATAGAAAACATTGCGCCAATGGGATTCGCGGCCGATAGCCGTCGAATTATCTTGGTCGCGAATGAACCGGGACACCAGGCCCGCGACTATTTGTTCGACCCCGCTACGGGCAAACTGCAGCCACTAACTCCTGAAGGCATCCGCGGACCGGTGACGCCGGATGGGAAGTTCCTGGTCGTGCGCGGTAACGGGCCGAATCCGCAACTGATTTCGGTCGATTCCGGATCACCCGTCCGCGAGATCAAGGGATTGCAGGACAAAGATCGACCGATTCAAATCACAGCCGACGGAAACGACATCTTTGTCGCCAACTACAACGGCCTAACCGCAAGCATCTATCGCCTAAATCTGAGCAGCGGAAAGCGGCAACTGGTGAAGACGCTGGAAATGCGCGACCCAACAGGCGGCTTCGGCGTCATCCGCGTACTGACAACGCCCGACGGACAGTACTTTGCCTACGGCACGCTACGGCAGCTCTCTGAACTCTACCTATTACAGGGATTGCACTGATCTCGCCATAGCAAGTAGGCACGTCTGCACCGCCTTGTGCTTCCATTGGTGCCGGATGAACCAAGGTAAGGGTAGCCGACGATTCAGCCCTTCGGGTTATGAACCCAACGGGAAAGAGCTGAGGACGGCTGCTTATTATCGTGTCGCATTTGGAAGCGCGGATCGTCAGCATCGGCCTCAGCTTAGGTCATGGAAGAAAGAGGTCAGGTCCCCCGCGACCGCCGCTGGTTCCTCGGCCGGGGCGAAGTGCCCGCCGCGCGAAAAGACTGTCCAGCGCCGGATGTTGTACACGCGCTCCAGATATGAGCGCGGCGGCTCGCCTTCGGGAACGGTCTGGTGGGCGAAAACACCAAACGCCGTGGGCGTGCTGACGTAGGTGGGATCGACCGGGTGCCAGCGATTGTCCCAATAGTCGCGCATCGACGAGGTGATGGTCTGCGTGACCCAGTACACGGTGAGCGTGGCGCAGAGGAAGTCGTCGGGCGGCGTGAAGTCGCTCCACGAGTGCCACTTCTCACCCACGTATGCGGCCAGCCCCGCTGGGGAGTCGTTGAGTCATAGCCGACGGTCTGCGGCTTGGTGGACTGGATCGTGCTGTAGCCCCGCTCCGTCGCGTCCCACCCCCGGCTCACCGCGAGGTACGAACGCTCGACATGGGACAGCTCCGTATCGTCCACCACGGGGGCGAGGTCCGACTCCAGTGTGGTGAGATGGATGCCGATCACCGATTCGGGATGGTCTAGCGCAAGGATCGTCGTCACCCCGGCCCCAAAGTCATAACCGCCCGCACCATAGCGGGAATACCCAAGCTCGGCCATGAGCCGGTGCCAGCGCTCTGAGACGTACCGATAATTGATGCCGACCTTGGGTGGGCGCGGCGAGAATCCATACCCGGGCAGGGAGGGTACGACCACGTCGAAGTGGCCGAGCATCGGCAGCATGTCCACATAATCGAGGAAAGGGCTAGGCCAGCCGTGCGTGAGGATAAGCGGCACACCCCGGCCCGATGCGGCACGCTGGTACACGAAGTGAATGCCCTCCCAGGTGAAGTGGTTGAGCGCGTTGAGCCTCCGCTCCCAGGCACGCCAGTCAAACTCATGGGCCAGTAGGACACGCGACGCCGTAACCAGTCCAACTCGGTGCCCTGTCCCCAGCCTATGCCGGGTATCTGGTCGGGCCATCTCGTATGGCGCAACCGTGCCCGCAGATCGTCGAGCACCTCATCGGCGACATGAATCCGAAACGGTTCCACTAAAGCAACTCCCTCTTGGCCATGGTCAGTGACCAGCCAAACGCGCTAGGCAAAGGCCAGATCAATCCCGTTACGACACAGGCTAAATCATGTCTCCGTTTCACGCATGATAGTGTCCTCTGCCATGCACAAATCAGTCTGAATAGAAGCCAGCCGATAGCGGTCTTTGGAATATACTTCGGCTCATCAAGGTTCGAGATCGTTGCTAAATCTCGGTGCAGGAGTGCATTCATGTATTCCAGTCGGCGTGGCATCACTGCGTGGTTTCGTAGAGTGTTACCGATTGCGATCTGCGTTGCGTGTTTTGCGCAGGCGGCTAACGCGGAGCGGAGGATCGTGTCTCTCAATGATGGCTGGGAATTTCGCCAGCGGCTTGAGGAACCACGCGCTGTTCAAGCGGGATGGCATCCAGCCGACGTGCCGGGCGTGGTCCACACCGACCTGTTGCGCAACAAGCTCATACCCGATCCATTTTTCCGCTCCAACGAATCCGCGTTGCAGTGGATCGAAAATGCCGATTGGGAATATCGCAGTACATTTCAAGCGACGCCCGAGGTGCTGAAACACAGCCATGTCGACCTGGTGTTCGAAGGCCTGGATGGTCCTGCCGAGGTTTATCTCAATGACAATTTGATTGTCACCGCCAACAACATGTTTCGGGAGTGGCGGGTTGAGGTTAAGTCGCAATTAAAAGCAGGAGCGAATCAGTTGCTCGTTGTCTTCCCTTCGCCAATCATGGAGGCGAGGAAAATTGCCGCTGCGGATTTCTGGCGCCAGCAGACCCAGACACCTGAGAAGTCCTATCTGCGCAAGGCGGCCTACGAGTACGGTTGGGATTGGGGACCACGGTTCGTCCTCAGTGGGATCTGGCGTCCGGTAAAGCTCGATGTTTGGGACGACGCGAAGATCTCGGACCTCCATGTCCGTCAACGGGACATCAACTTTGAGATTGCCCACCTTGTAGTGGAATCCGAAATCACCTCTGCCCAGAAGAACGCGGCGGTCGTTACTGTTGCCTACGGGCACGGTGGCAAGAAGTACACTGCCTCGCGCGACGTCGAACTGAATCCCGGTGTTAACCACATCGATCTTCCCATCGACATCGCGCATCCTGAACTGTGGTATCCGAACGGATACGGCCGCCAAGCGGTGTACGCTTTTCACACGCAACTAAGAACCGGCGGCCGCGTGCAGGATGATCAGACGGTCCGCACTGGGCTCCGCTCGATTGTCTTACGTCGCGATCTTGACAAGTGGGGGCGCTCGTTCGAGTTGGTCGTGAACGACATCCCGGTCTTCGCCAAAGGGGCAGACGTCATTCCGTTCGACAGTTTTCCGACACGCGTCACCACCGCGCAGTATCGCCGGGTCCTCGAGTCGGCCAAAGCCGCCAACATGAACATGATCCGGCACTGGGGCGGCGGTTATTACGAGACCGACGAGTTCTATGCCCTGTGCGACGAACTCGGCATCATGATCTGGCAGGACTTCATGTTCGGCAACGAATGGCAACCCGGCACCTATTACTTCAAGCAGAATGTCGCGCAAGAGGCCGAATACCAGATCAAACGGCTTCGCGACCACCCGAGCATCGTGGTCTGGTGTGGCAACAACGAAACCGAGGCCTCATGGGAATGGCATCGCAACATCACGTACAAGCTCAGCGCCGACACCGTGCGGCGGATGTGGCAGGACTACCTGACGCTTTTTAGCGGAGTGCTGGCCAGCGCCGTGGAACGACTCGCTCCTGAGACTCCGTACTGGCCCAGTTCACCAAGTGCCGATTACGAAGACGTTACCGACAGCTACCAGTCGGGCGACATGCACAACTGGAGTGTCTGGCACGGCATGCTTCCGTTCAGCGATTATGAAAAATCCTACCCGCGGTTCATGACCGAATACGGATTCCAGTCGTTTCCCGAAATGCGAACCGTAGAGGCGTTCACCCTGCCGGAAGATCGTACCGGCACTTACACGCCGGTGATGCTGGCGCACCAAAAGAACTCGAAAGGCAACACCATTATTCACGACTATATGCTGCGCGACTACTCGGAGCCGAAGGACTTCGCTTCATTCCTCTATGTGAGTCAGGTACTCCAGGCCGAAGGAATCAAGATCGGGACTGAGTACCTGCGCCGCAATCGACCGCGCACGATGGGGGCGATCTACTGGCAGTTGAACGATTGCTGGCCGGTGGCGTCGTGGTCGAGCATCGATTACTACGGCCGATGGAAAGCGCTGCAATATTACGCGGGCCGTTTCTACAACGATGTTCTCGTTTCACCGCATCAGGAAAATGGCGGATTGGCGGTATACGTCGTTTCCGACAGAATCACGCCGCTCGCGGGCGAGCTGCGGCTGCGGGTGATGACCTTCGACGGCAACGTGTTGATCGAGAAAAAAGAGAACGTGCAGGTGGAGGCGCTGTCAAGCAAGATCTACTTGCAGCTGCCGATCGAGGAGTCGCTGATCGCCAAAGGAATTGACCCTGCGAAAGTGGCGTTGGCGACGGACCTGTCGGTGGCGGGTGGCGTGGTTTCGTCCAATCTCATCTACCTGGCACCCACAGTCGAGATCCATCTGCCTCCCGCACCGCTCAAGACTGAGCTGACGAAGAGGGGCGACTCCTATCGTCTCAGAGTGTCATCGCCGGTACTGGCCCGGAGCGTTTACATTAGCTTCGGCGAAGTTGACGCTGAGGCCTCCGACAACTACTTCGACCTGCTGCCCGGCCAGAGCATGGAGATCGCGATCAACACGGCGGCGAGCGAAGACGCGTTACGCTCTGGGTTGAAGGTGATTTCGCTGGTCGATGCATTCGACCAAAATGCAGTCGTGAAGGCCGCGGCCGCGTCGAAGTAAAACGGTTTAAGACACGAGAATTCCGGGTTTCGCTTGCAACGCGGATTGGTTCCGAACGAGTTGTCGGCGATACGGAAGTAACTTTCATTAACGAGCCTTAGCCGATCGGAGGCCCTGGGCCGCTGCGATCACGGGCACCCTAGAAACTCACCTACTTCCAAATGATTTGATTCTCTTCACACCAGCTGAGTGCGATCTGCCTCAGGGCCTCCGTTTTGAATGCAAACCACGTTGATTCGATGCCGTGCCGCCGAAGGGAGTCCTTGAAATTCCGGAATGCCCCGGGGCCGTGGATGGCGTCCAGAAGATCTTCGCGAATCCTCTCGGACTCCACCGAGCGGGAGAAATTCTGCATAATCGCCCACTCGTGTACCTCAAACTTTGTAGGAAGTTCCTGGAAGCGGTCGGTAGAAACGATTCGCTTGGCAATCTCCCATTCGTGTTTCTGCCATGCAGGTAGATCCGGCTCCTCGTCGCCGAACTCCTCTGCCTCACGCAGAAGAGCGCGAGAGACGGTTTCCACCTGACCGGTGTCGAGATCCAAAAAGGAGGAGGACTCGTCGAACTGCATCTCCAGAGCGTCGACGATGTCGTTCAGGCGAACAGTCGCGGGCATAGCTTGGAGATCATCATAATGCCTGCATTAAACCAAGGTTGGAGCCTATAATACGTGGACCATTCCCGAATGTCGTTTACAACAGTTTGGTCAGGAGACCAACTCCTTTGCGTAAAAGGGTCGCGCTAGTCACATCCGGCTTGGGCACGGCCTACGGCGGTATCGGAGTCGTCGCGAAGTCAATCAAATCTGCCCTCAACCCAACCTGCGACGTTTCCGTCTGGCAGCATCCCCCATTTTGGCCGCGGTCGGTGCGGGTTGCGAGGGTGGCGGTGCAAGTTTTTCTCGGGTCGCTGAACCCTCCCGACCTGATTGTCTATGACCATGTCCATCTCGCGGTGCTGCATGGCAGTATTCCAAAACTGCGGGGGATCCCGTATGTAGTCTTCCTCCACGGCGTGGAAGTATGGCAACCGCTAGTCGGACGCAGACGGGAAGCGCTGCTCGGAGCAACCCTCCTGATCGCCAACTCCGCTACCACTGTCGCCGCCACGCGAGCGGCGAATCCCTGGCTCCCGAACGTCTTGGTTGTGTGGCTGGGGGTCCCGGTGACCCCCCGGCCAATCGATGCGGGCGCGTTGCCGCCGGTGGGCTTGATCGTCGGCCGAATGAGCAGGCCCGAGCGGTACAAGGGGCACGATGCAGTCATGAACGCGTGGCCGCTTATCCGGGCGGCCGTGCCGGATGCCAAACTTGTCATTGTCGGGACGGGAGACGATGAAGCGCGATTGCGACGGCGCGTCAATCAAGAGCGGCTGCACGCAATCGAGTTCCGCGGCCGGTTGAGCGACGCGGAAAGGGATCGCGCCTATCGCTCGGCTCGCCTGTTGTTTTATCCCTCTGACCAAGAAGGCTTCGGATTAGCGGGAGTCGAAGCACTTGCGTTCGGAGTTCCTCTGCTGGGACTAGCCGGAACGGTCGTCGAAGAACTGTTCCCCAATGGTGAAGGTGTCGTGGTCGCAAAAGACCTGAGCAGGGACAGCATCGTGGAAACTGCAATTCCCGTTTTGACCGATGCGCGACTGGCTTCAAGCCTGGGGCAAGCAGGCTGGGCAAGGGTGCAAAACACTTTCTTGGAAGAACACTTCGCCGTACGCTTCCGCCGAGCCTTGGCGCACCTTATACCAACCGTAGGCGACGACGAGAAAGACCGCAAGGCAGATGCAATCTCCCTGGTGAGCCGATAACGTCCGCCCCTAGCCCCCAGCACTCCGGCCATCACTGGCCGGAGTCCAAGGGCGCTTTGTCGTGGGAAGTAGTGCGAGGCATGAATCATTAACAGGTGTTCAACGTAAACGTCAGAGGAAACACACGGTTGACAGATTGAGTGTTTTGAGTCCGCAGGCAGCGTCAATACGCCGTTTTGGTTTAATGGACCCACGCTGGGTCAATGTTGAGACATGACGATTAGCAGATTGTCAGGCGGTCCAACCCCTGATTCCGCCATCCCGCCAATTATCCCCATATCTAGCGGTTTGTAAGACCAGTTTAGGTTCTAGGCGGATTACTTCCCATTTGACCGTCAGCCCGCAATCCTTCCCACAAGCCGACTTGAACTAAGCCGCTTTGCGGCGGACGCTATCGCGTGTTGCTGAGCCGGCGGTGGAGGTGATCTGAGCTAGTTTGTGTCGCAGAGGAGGAACTCTCTGTGACCCATCTACGCCAGATCATGCTTGAGGAGCTACGGCGCCGCAACTACGCCGAGTCCACCATCCACATTTACATCCACACGGTCGAGCATTTCAGTCGGCACTTCCATCGTTCACCCGATCAGCTTGGACCGGAGCACATTCGCCAGTATCAGGCCGCGCTGTTCACGCGCTGGAAGCTGGCCCCGAACACCGTCACGCAACGGTTGGCAGCCCTGCGGTTCTTCTATGTCCAGGTGCTGAAGCGAGTCTGGAGCGTTGCCGAGACACCGTATCCGAAGAAGGTTCTGCACTTGCCGCAGGTGCTGAGCCAGGAAGAAGTCGCACGTCTGATCGACGCAGCAGAGTTTCCCTTTCATCGCATTCTGCTGATGACCCTCTATGCCACGGGCGCACGTCGCGCAGAAGTGGCGCACCTGAAGATCAGCGATATCGACAGCCAACGCATGGTCATTCATATCCGGGGAGGCAAGGGACGCAAGGACCGTGATGTCATGCTCAGCCCCAAGCTTCTCGATGCCCTGCGCGTCTACTGGCGCGGGCTGAGGCGCAAGCCCACCGACTGGCTGTTCCCCGGCAACCGATGGCATACAGCGAGTCATCCAGTCTCCAGCAAGGTCCTCTGGAACGCCTGTCAGCAGGCCGCCGAACGCGCCGGTCTTGAGCACAAGCGCATCCATCCCCACACTCTGCGCCACTGCTTTGCCACGCATCTGCTCGAAGCCGGCGCCGACCTACGAACCATCCAGATGCTGCTGGGACATCGCGACCTGGAGGAAACCACGATCTATCTGCACCTCTCCCGGCGACATCTCAGCGCCACCGGCAGTCCGCTGGATGCGATCACGATTCGAGGAGAAGGAGAACAGACGCAGAACGCATGAACCGGCCACCTCTGGAGGTGGCCGACATCGTTCGCTGTGCCGGGCAGTCCTTCGTTGAGCGCAGTCGCAAGTGGATCAACGGACAACACGAAAAGGTGTTGCTGGCCATCACACGCTGCCGCACCGCCGCCTTAGGTGGACATCGCGATCAGTGCTCAGACTGCGGACATACTGCCATCTCGTACAACTCGTGCCGAAACCGGCACTGCCCCAAGTGTCAGGGCAACGCCCGCCGGCGCTGGCTCCAGGCGCGGGAACGAGAGTTGCTGCCCGCCCGCTACGTGCACGTCGTCTTCACCCTGCCACGAGAACTGGCTCCGCTCGCCTTGCAGAATAAACGGCTGATCTATAACCTGCTGTTTCACGCCAGTGCTGCAACGCTGCTGGAGATCGCCCGCGATCCACGCCACCTGGGGGCCGAGATCGGTTTCTTCAGTGTGCTCCATACCTGGGACCAGCGACTACAGCATCATCCCCATGTTCACTGCGTGCTGGCCGCCGGCGGTCTCGCTCCGGACCACTCCCGCTGGATCTCATCGCGCCGATCCTTTTTTCTTCCCGTCAAAGTGCTCGGCCGAGTCTTCCGCGGCAAGTTTGTGGTCGGACTCAAGACCGCCTTTCATGTCGGCGCACTCCAGTTCCACGGACATCTCTTACCGCTTGCGGAACCGCGCGCCTTCGCCTCGTGGCTGCGGGTACTGTTCCGTCACGACTGGGTGGTCTACGCCAAACGGCCTTTCGGCGGGCCAGAACATGTGCTGCGCTATCTGGGCGCTTACACTCACCGCGTCGCCATTTCCAACAGCAGGCTGGTTGCTCTCTCCGAGGGCAACCTAACCTTTCGCTGGCGCGACTCCGCTCACGGCAACAAGAAGCGGCTGATGACTCTGCCCGTCGATGAGTTCCTGCGACGCTTCCTGCTGCACCTGCTGCCGCGCGGCTTTATGCGCATCCGCAACTTCGGCTTTCTCGCTAACCGACGGCGAGCGGAGTTTCTTCCACTCTGTTTCCGGTTGCTCCAGCCATCCGATCAGCCCGCAGCAGACGCCACCTCGCCCGCGCTGCCCATTCACTCGCTGTGGCAATGTCCGCTTTGCGGCGGAACCATGCATGTTGTCGAGCGCCTCTCCGCCGCCCAACTCCTCCTCCGATCTCCGCCTCATCTCATCCGGTGCGCCGCTTGAATCCACATCTTCAGCCTCGAATCTCGCTCCTGCTTCGGTGCGCACACTGGTTCTATGTCTCGCATTCCTCAAAATGTAGTATGGTGGTGCGCTCCAAACTCTCCGACGTGCCGGCCTACGACCATTCTCTCTCCCACCAGCAACTGAAACGGAAGCGCACCGACCGCAAGAGTCACCTCGCAAACGACAACAACCGCCTCATCGAGAATCAAATCCCATAGTCCCCCGGAGCGGCTTCCTTCAAGTCGCTGTATCTGAAGCGCCCCTCCACAGCATCTCAACTCCCAGCTCTTCGCTCATGGGCGCTTCAGATACAGCACTAAGACTTCTGGACAGTCAGCTTGGTTTGCGACGTCGCTTGCAACGCAATGTCGACTCGAAAAGGGCCAGAACACAGTGGCATGGCACTATGTAGTTGCGCGCAAGGTAAGACAGCCAGGATGAGCCAGTGACAACCCTGGTCTGGCCTAAACACCCAGAAACGGAAGTAAGGCCGGTTTAACGAAACCGATGGCACACCGGTGTCTATTCTGATAGAGAAACGCTATGAGTCAGCGTGTGTTTCATTGGATGAGGATAGGTCTGTTTCGGCGGCTGTTGCTTTGGATGATCTCCTTGCTAGTTCTTCTCACCCCGGCCTTTGCCCAGATTGGTCAAGTGTATCCGTCGCGCGTAGTCAGCATTATCGGCGACTGCGAAGCAGAGCTGCGGCCGGCAACGGCGGTCGTCTCGGGTGGCGTCGCCGTGTCCGCGCTCAAGCCATCGAGCGCCGTCGGCCAGCTCGACAAGCAAATGGCGTTGATCCACGACTACCTGCAACAGAACCGGGGCAAGTTGAAGGAGCTTGAACGGGTGCGGATGGTGCACACCGAAGGTTCCATCAACGGCCAGCCACGCGACCCAAGCTTTCAACTCGCGCAGAGGATTCGTGCGGAATTTCCAGCCGATGCCCCGATGGAGAGTATTCTCGAGCATTTGATGGAACTCGGCTTGGACCGCTTTGGCGACAATATGTCGCCGGCGGAATCGCGCCAATCGATCGTCGTGATCCGTTACGAAATCGCAAACTTCGACGAACAGCTCAAGCAAATCCGCGATCGCTGCACCGTTGAGGCATGGAAGCTCTGGTGCGTCTCGGCGGGAGCGAAAAGCCTGTCTTGCAAATCCGGCGAACTGCCCGAGTCGCTCCAGCTGCAAAGCCTCACCTTGCGCTCCACGGAAAAACTTATGCACGGCGAAGGTCCGACCGACTATTACCGGGTCAACATCACCGCGTATCAATCGGGCCAACAAATCTCGCCCCCCGAGCTACTGGGGAACGTGCCGCTGCACCTAGTGGGTAACATCATATTGAACAATTCGGAGCCCGAGAAACAGTGAATCGGGCCATCGCCAGCGTGATTCTGCTGTTGCTCGCCTGCACCGCAAGCTGGGCCGATGACGAATCCCGCACTCCGCGGCTCCTCCGCACCGTGCAGATTGGATCTCCACAAGACATTACCGCCGAGCAGATCACCGCCCTTGTTGAGAACGGGCACGCTGCTTATCTCGATGTAATGTTGGCGCGCTCGGCCCTCGTCGTGCTTCATCACGACAATCCCGAATGGGAGAAATTCGACAACCTGCTCTCGTCGGTTCTCAACTCTGCACTCAACAGCGGCAATGTGTATCCGCAGCCACGAGACTTGCACACGGGGTTCGACGGCAAGGAACTTGTTTTTACGATGGTGTACGCCTTGGTGATGTCCGGCCAGCAAGAACGCGCCGTCGGCATTCTGGAGCAACATCTCTCCAATGGCAGTCAACTCAAACAGGCTGTCGTTCTCCAGACGCTGCGCAATATTGGCACGCAGCGGGCGATTGGTCTGATTCAGAAGTATCAAGAAAACGGCGACTACCATAACCTCGCAGAAAACACGCTTGCCGATCAGGACATGCCGGTTCTCTCCGAGATTTACGCTCGCTGGAATCTGGTCCCACCGGAGGCACGCACGCGAGAAAACCTGCTGCAAATCGTACAAGGAGGCTGCGGCGTGCGGGAAGCCCTCGCTGCTTACTGGCTGGGCTACTTTCCCCCCAATCCTGATCCGGAGTTGGAGCACACAGAACTGGCGGCTCTAAAAAGCTTGTACGAACACGACAATTCGAGCTGCGATTACATGGGCCGTCTCATCGCCCTAAAGTCCTTGGGGTTGCGCTCGCCGCAAACCATCGGTTATTGGTCAGACATTCTGCATCGAGAGCCGGATCCGTGGCTGCGGCACCAGGCGCTGATTAACGCCTTTGGGCACTATGGCCGCCAATTCGCGCCTGCTGCGCTGACCCTCCTTGCGACCGAACCGGCGCAATACATGCAGTGGCAGCTCATGCAAGGAAACATTGAGACTCGCCAAGGTCAACGTTTCCGAAGTTACTGGGACATTTGGATCCCCGTTACCCTGCAGTTCATGCTGGTATTTCCCGACCCAGGCCATGGGGACAAAATGAGCCCGGCGGATCAGAACGATCTGCTGCACTGGCTCGAAACGGGCCATCGCCCGCAGGATCGTGTCGTCTTCAACCACATGCTTTACAACATCCTGCCACACACGCGCGGTGACAACACGCGGCGCGCACTGACGTTTTTCAACAGTCTTCCCGACCGCAACAACAATTGGTGGATCCTCGCACCGCTCGAGGACACCTCAGCCCGGCCTTTGCTCCGCTACTACGAAACGCTGCCCTCTGCCAGAGACCAGCGGGAGCAGTTACTCGGTATTATCACGAGGCTGGAGCGCAGACAAGTGCGACCAGAACAGAACGCGACGTGCTGCGAACCCACGCAGGTGTGCCTCCGCAGTTTGTTGGAAAAGGAGGCACCTCAGAACGCAAAAATCCAGTCCGAGCAATCTGCCCGCGCCTGGCTCAAAGGCACGTTCGAGCCGAAGACGTCTTATCACCTTGCGTTCTCCGGCCCATTAGAGCGCATGGCCACTGTGCATCACTCGCATGGCCCCGACGAGCACTGGGAGTATCTTTACGACTGCTGGCGCAGAACCGACACCGCTCCATTACAGCGGCCTAAATCGCCCCCGCAAGATTAGAAGAAGATCAAGGCGAGGTTCGTGTGGGTTGCTATTTGCAGACTTTGTCTCGCCATCCGGAAACGGGCTTGGAGGAGATCAAATGGCGATTTCCCCGAAGCCGACTTCTGGATCGCCTGGATCGCCTCGATTCTGGCACATCTACTCGCGTTTTTTCAGCGCGGCCAGCCTGTTGGAATGTACGATGAGTAAACTCATGGGCCGAACAGGTGGCACCGGGATGCAATGCCGGGCTATGGACATGGTGTCCCACATCCGGAGAGCGAAGGCTTCATGACCATCCTCACCCGATTAGAGCAATGGAAGGAGCAAGGAAAAATATCGCCGGAGCAGTGCGCCGATTTGGCGGGCCTCGCCCGTGGCGAACCGTTCTCCCTTTTTCTCGAGTTGAACGTTCTCCTCTACGCCGGTGTGTTGGCGTTCGTTGGCGGACTGGGCTGGACTGTCAGCACCTGGTCGCGACAACTCGGTGACGTGCTCGTCCTGACCGTCCTCTCCACCATTCTTGCCGCCTGTTCTTGGTACTGCTTTTCCCGCGCGCCCGCCTGGTCTCCCGCCGAAACACCTGCACCGAGTCCGATCTTCGACTACGTGCTTTACCTAGGCGGCCTGATTTGGTCATTAGAACTCGCTTACATAGAGAACCGTTTCCACGTGCTCTCCGGACAATGGGATCTCTATCTCCTAGCGACCGCCGGCCTTTTCTTCTTCCTCGCTTATCGTTTCGACAATCGCTTCGTGCTGTCGCTCGGTTTGTCCTCACTCGCCGGATGGTTCGGGCTCACCATCTCTCGCTGGCCGGCTCGTCAGGACGCTACGTATCGCCAATATGCCCTTCTCTATTGCCTGCTGGTCGGCCTCGGCGGGGTACTTTTTCAGCAGCGCGGTCTGAAACCGCATTTCTTCGGGACGTATCTGAACATCGTGGCCAACGTTCTATTTTGGGCACTGCTCTCCGGCGTGTTCAATCGGCAAGGCTACGGCCTATGGTTTCTCGCTCTGCTTATCGCATGTGGCGCGTCTCTCGCTTGGGGCCTGGTGCGCCGGCAGTTTGCCTTCGTCGCTTATGCCGCCGTCTACGGCTACGTGGGAGTTAGCTCGATACTCATCCGCAGTATTACTGACGAAATTCTTACCCTGTTCTATTTCGTCATCACCGCAATCGCTATGCTCGTAGTGCTGATCCAGATCGCGCGCCGCTTCGGGAGGCCGGCATGAGACTCTACACTGCAGCCAGCGAAGAGACTCTCCGCGCCCGCAGACTCCTGAGGGGCTGGGTCGGCGAGGGCTTCCTCACCAAGGCGCAGTACCAGCTTCTGGAACAGGAAACCGTCTCAGAACTCCGCACCACCAACATTTTTCTACGGCTGGTCTTGTTCCTCTTCACCCTGATCAGCGTGGGTGCCGCCGCCGCACTGTTCTTCAGGGTTTTTCTTGTGGGTTCATCGGACCAAACCACCGGTGTTTTCTTACTGATCTTCGCTGCCATCTGCTACGCGGCTGCCGAAGCCGCCGCTTCCCAAGCCAGGCTCTATCGCTACGGTATCGAGGAAGCGCTCGCCGTCTGTTCGGTTGGTTTTCTTTGCGTGGGAATGCAGGGCGCTCTTTTCAGCGGCCGTACTTATTCGCCGCAGCCGGACGCAGTCCAGTTCCTGGTTCCCGCCGCCGGTGCTATCTTTTCGCTCTGGATATGGCGCCGCTTCGGGCTCTCCTATGCATTTCTCGCGGCGATGATCTTCGTCATCTTTATGCCAGGCTACTGGACCTGGTCTCGCGCTGCGCAGCATGTGATCATCGCCGTGTTCTATGCAACCGGACTCATATGTCTAACCACGGTACGCTCCCGCCACGGCTTCGATAGCGTCGAAGATGATGATTCGCTCGTCGAAGCGCTGCTCTGGCTCGGCATCTACCTGGCCATCAATCTCCAGCTTTCGAGGTTGGACCTGCGCGCGCAGTGGTGGGGCGTCGGCACTCGGGCCGCCTCTGAATTCGCAAAGCCGTTCTACTGGACCACGTGGGTACTGATCTGGTGCCTCCCGCCAATCGTACTCGCGCGGGGCATTCGCCAGAAGGACCGCTTCGTCATCGCGGTGGGCGCGATCGTTGCCGTTTTGACTTTCGTCTCCAATAAGCCTTATCTCGGCTGGCCGCGGCATACCTGGGACCCGATGCTGCTGGGAATATTGTTAACCGGTATCGCAGTCTTCCTCCGACGCTGGCTTGCCCGTGGCCCGGGCGGAATTCGCCACGGCTTTACCGCTGCGCGCCTATCGGGAAAGGACAAACACTGGATTGACGTCGGGTCGATCGTGCTCGGCCCGCTACCCCACTCAATAACACCAGGCCCGCAAACAAGCGGTCCTGACGACTTCCGCTTCGGTGGGGGACAAACGGGAGGCGGAGGCGCGGGCGGCGATTTTTGAAGGGCCTCCAGGTGGATGGGTCATCGGCTGACATAGCAGGCTGCGGAAAATATGAGTGTCAATTTCACTGGGGTTTGGAATGCAAACTTGTGCAAGAGCAGATTCTCGGGTGCACCACCGAAAGCTATGTCGGTAAGGATCCACCAGTCGGACCCTGAGCTACAGGTAGAGATAGTCGTCACGAAACTCGATGGAAACGAAGAACGAGTCGTCTTCAAGTGTTGGACTAACGGTGAGCAAGGTAAAAGCCGGCTGAACGGCAGCGCAGTCCGGGGAAACGCAAGGTGGGAGGGCGAGGAACTGGTAATTGAATCGTGGATGCAATTTGGTGCACGCGAGATGCATTTCCGTGACTGCTGGTCGCTGTCTTTCGACAAACAGACGTTGATTATGGAACACCGCAATGACGATTTAGCTGGACAGCTCTCAATTCTCGATAGAGTGGAATAGGCACTCAGGGATTACCCATGCTACTTCTAAGACTTACACATCCTTGAGTTTTTCCGCAACCTGATAGAGAAGAATCCCGGTAGACACGCACCTCAACAAACTCCTGCTACCGGAGAGATCGCTGTTTTCCCAATTCCGCTTAGCTGAGAGCTTCGACGAGGTTCGGCGGGCCTATTTCTTGGGCTGCGCCGTCGGCGGCAGCAGTCCATTGAGCCGCAGATACATCGCGGCGGAGCTGTAGTGATCGGCCCAATCATTGGTCAGGGCGATGAGCGCAAAAGCGCGCGGGCCTTTGCGGCCACTGAACAACTCGACTTCGTCTGCGAGCTTGGAGTCGTCCACCTTGCCTAAGGCGGCCGTGCAGAAATCGAAACTGGCCTTGAGCGCGGCGACGAGCTTATCCTTTTCGTCTGTATCTTTCAGGCCCGTCGGCTTCAATTCGGGTACATCGCTGATTTTGGCACAGAGGTAGTTGTTGGATTCGATAATGTGCAAGACGAGGTGGCCAAACGTCATCTGTGGCGGCGTCGGATGGAAGCCGAACTTGTCGGCAGGCATCTCTTCTACGGCAGCGACGAGGTTCTTCTGCTGGCGCGGCAGGATTTCCTTCACCACCGACGTGACCGGATTCTTGTCTTGCGCGAAAACAGCGGTTGCAGCAAACAGAGTGAAGACAATCAGTATGCGTTTCATGAGGGGCCTCCCGGTGCCGGCCGCTTCCTATCCTAAACTCTTCCGATACTCTCTGCTTTTTCCCTCCTCACCGGGTCGGTTTTCGGGAATCACTTTTACGAGAGCAGCAGCAACCCGGGGGTCACGCAGGTCGATCTTGATCCCGGAACACGAGTACCATCCCCGAAAGACACCCTCGAGTTCGTTAGGCGGAAGGCCTCGGCTATCCGTAGAAGTGGCCTTTGCATGTCGATCGGAGCGCCGTCGCGCAAAACTAGGCTTCTGGATTGTCGGCCAAACGGAGGGTAGCCATAAACGGGCTTCGAGACCATAAGTCTCCAGTTGAACGACCATACTGACTGCGGCGTAGGAGGCCGCCAGTATGGCACATCGGAAGACATCGAAACGCTGCAAGGCAAAAACAATCCTTCGACTGGCGGATTTGGAACAATCGAAGAATGCGGTTCTTCAATCTCTCTGCGCAGCCAGTTCGCAGGAATCGTACGGTCATGCCATCGACGAATTTATCGGATGGTACTGTTCCGAACCACGTCTGGCATTTAACCGAGCCGTCGTCCTTCGCTATCGGTTCTTTCTCGAACAGAAGGGCCTAGCGCCCTCCACCATCAATGTGCGTCTCGCCGCCGTGAGGCGTCTCGCCTATGAAGCCTCCGATACTGGCCTTCTCAGCCCTGACTTGGCAGCAGGAATCCGTCGAGTGAAAGGCGCAAAAGGTCTGGGTGTGCGGATTGGCAATTGGTTGACTGTGGATCAGTCCAAGACCTTACTCGGTAGGCCACCCGCAGACGACCTCCGAGGCAAACGTGATCGGGCGATTCTTGCGCTGCTGATTGGCTGCGGCCTCAGACGAGCCGAACTAGTTGGACTCGGAACGCAGGATTTCCAAGTTCGCGAGGAGCGCTGGGTAATCGCTGACCTGATTGGCAAGGGTAAACACATCCGCACCGTTCCGGTTCCGGTGTGGGCGAAACGTGCCGTCGATGAGTGGACCACGGCGGCCGGCATCGACGGTGGCACGATCTTCCGCCGAGTAAGTCGGTTGGGCAAGATGTGGGGCGATAGAATCACACCCAAGGCAGTCTGGCACGTGGTGAGAGCGGCTGCTAAGCGAGCCGACATCAGGGGCATTGCTCCCCACGACTTACGCCGCACCTGCGCACGGTTATGCCATCTGGCAGGCGGAGAGCTTGAGCAGATTCAATTTCTGCTTGGGCATGCATCCGTTGAGACCGGTATCTCGGCTGCAAGCAGAGACTCAGCAATGCGGTAAACGACAACCTTGGGTTGGAAGACACCTGAGGGTGGTCATGGCCCCAAGCCGACGCTTCGGTACTAATCCCACTTTAGTTTTGGTAGCGGGGTTCAAGGTGATTTCAGGACCAATGGGCTTTGGCACGACTGGCCTGAGCAGAAAGCAGCACTCCATGTTCGCGCGTAAGATCAGCCATAAGCGGCAACCAAGCCCAGGCTATTATTCTGAAATGTGATTGAAAAGCCAGACACACACCCCAAGACACCGCTTCGCAAGGGTTTTCTCCGATCCTTTGTTCGATGGCTTGCCATCGGCGTGGTGCTTGTTTGGTCGCTTGCCGCGCTGATCCTTCTGGCCGCCCGGTGGATCGACCCACCGTCAACCGCGGTGCACATCCAGCGCCGCTTGCAGGCCTGGATTCACCACACGCCGTATCACGAACGCTACAAATTCATTCCGCTCAGCCAAATCTCGCCCGATCTCTAGCACGCTGTAATCGCCGCGGAGGACGCGCGCTTCTACCAGCACCATGGGTTCGATTGGCACGAGATCCAAATCGCTGCCGAAGACGATTTGGAAGGCGATCGCACTCGCGGAGCTTCCACCATTACGCAGCAACTTGTAAAGAACCTATTTTTCGGAACGGGCCGCTCTGTCCTCCGCAAGGGTGCAGAGTTCACACTGGTACCGGTGGCCGAATTCGCCCTCGGCAAGCGGCGCATTCTGGAGATCTATCTCAACGTGGTCGAATGGGGTCCTGGTATTTATGGTGCAGATTCGGCGTGTCGTTACTACGACGGAACCGCGGCCCGGAATGTCGGCCGGCAACAGGCGGCACGGCTCGCCGCGATTCTGCCGGCTCCCCTGAAGCGACGGCCCGAGCGCATGGATAACTACAGCGCACTCATCCTTGAGCGGATGCGCCAAAAGGGTTGGTAATCTCGTGGCACGACATTTCCCCCAAGAGGACTTGTGCCAGCATTGCTGTAAGGTCCGTCCCGGGTCCAGTTTCTGCGCTACCGCTTGCGAACCTCCAACTGCACTGGCCGCGCAACGGAAGCTATTTCGGGATCGTAGTATTCGTAAACTTGCGACTTGAAGGTTCGAGCCCGAATGGGATACTTGGCGCGCAGACGATACTTCAATGTGACCACTTCTCCGGGAGAAAACGAGTCGAAGTAGAGAAGCGCTTGCGTCGCCGTAAGGCTGAATTTCGATAGATGACCGCCCTTGTGGTGGGCGCTCTTCTCCTGGTAATCCTGCAAATCCTCGCTGAGCAGGTCAAAACCGGGAGGAATGCCGAGATCGACCATCACCATGTTGGCCGCCTTCGGCAAGTTGTTTCTGACTGTGGCGCTTGCCGTCGCAATATCGTCCTGCGCGAGGCGTGTGCGGTCATAGGCGACGTCGATAGAAAGCGGCTCGCCCGCCGCTTTTTCATCCCATGGCAGGTAATAGCTTCCCACGATCTGATAGGCGAGACCGCCCTTCCCCTCGAATTGCAGACCAACCGTTGAGACGCCGTCTGTACTGACGTTCTTGAACACGAATTGATGGAGTAGATCGTTGTTCTCTGGCGTCAGTTCGAGTTTTTCCGCGGGCTTGCCGTTCAGCAGCACGACAACCGTGCCGCGTACGTCGGCCGCACCTTTTTCCGTGGCCGTCAGCAACGCGCGCAGCGCCATGATCGTAGCCTGTGTGGTTCCCCAGGTTCCGTAAGCGTCTTTTTTCGATGCAATGTAAGCCAGAGCCTTGCGCGCAGTTCCCGATGCCTCGCCCGACTGAAGCAGCGCCTGCACTGCAAGGCCCGTGGTCTCCACGGCGGCGCTCGGCCCGGTGGCATAGACGCTGGTCTCTTCCGCACTCCACCAGACCTGCTCGTCTTTCTCGGTGCGCGCATCGAGCAGCATCTGAATCGCCTGCCGCGTAAATTCGCGGTCTTCTTTGTAGTCGGTAGCAAAGTTGGCGACGACGGCCAGTGTGTAGGGATCTACCTTGGCGGTCATGTGTTTTTCGACAAACTGTTTCGCCTTTTCAACCGCCGGCCCTTGGTAGCCGGTGTCTTTGAGCGCCCATGCCAGGTAGGCAGTAATCCGTAGCACGTCGGAGTTGTAGCGATTGGTTGCGCCTTCATTGATGAATTGCGTGTCCGGCTTCCAACTCCCGTCTTCCAGTTGCTGGCTTGCCAGCCACTGCTGGGTTCGCGAGATCAGCTTAGGATCGACGTCGTGGACCCTCGACATGTCATAGAACTCCATCAAGCCGTAGGCAGTAAGTATCTTATTGGCCGGCGCATTTCCGAACCACGAAAAGCCGCCTCCTGGAACTTCGAAGGTGAGCAGACGCTGATAACCATTTGCGATAAATCCTTCGGCCTTTGCGTGTACCTCCGGAGTCAGCTTCTTGGTGCGCTTCATGTAATCAAGCGCCAGCACGTTCGGATAAGTGCTCGAGGAGGTTTGTTCGAAACACCCACCCGGCATGCGCAGAATGGCATCCATCCCTTCCACAACCTGGCTCATAGGACCAGGATAAAGCCGCACAAAAATCTTGCTGGCTTCGGGGATGGAGGCCGCTGGAAAAGCGAGTTCGTGTTGCACTGTATTTTCCAGGCGGCCGTTAAAGACGAGGCTTTGTTCTCGGCCATTGGGAATGACTTCGATTTCCCGGACCACGATGTCGGCGCGACCGTTGTCGGCGCGATTCGAACCGCCCTGCATGCGCGCTGCGAGCGTCAGTTTGAACTTTCCAATGCGCCGGGCTTCGAGCGTGAACTGCGAACTGCCGACCCGAGCCGAATCGACTCCGACAGATTTCTCACCGGTGTCGTCGACCAGCGAAAACCAATCGTCGGATTGAAGTTTCAAGTTCACATCGCCGCGAGAATCCGAATAGTTGTAGATAGCCACCGGAATCGAAACACGGTCGCCCTGCGTGAGCGTGACTGGCAGATCGAGATCGACGAAGAAATCCTGAAAAACCTTCAGGCTCGAGGTTGACGTGCCGAGTGCTCCCTGTTGCGTGGAGGCAATCATGGCCATGCGCCACGTCGTAATGGAGTCGGCCATCGGAATCACGATGCTGGCGCGTCCGTCCTTGTCAGTGATGATTTCGGGGTTGATGTAGAGCGCCTCGGGAAAATAAGAACGCACATGCGCGGCGGGCGGTCCGGTGCTCTCCTTGGCGAGAACGGCGCTGTTACGATCTTTTTTCAAAGCGGCAAAATTTTCAAGCCGATCAAAGTTGCGCCCGTTGAGTGGAAGGTTTGCAACCTGCTGTCCCGCAATCAAACCGCCAATCACGCCTCCAGCTGCGCCGCCGGGCACGCCCGCCACCGCCGCATTCATGGTTTCAATCTGCACCGCCCCCGCACTAACCTCAACCGCTTCACTGACTGAACCAATCGATAACACTGCGGAGAGCACGGCCCTGTCGCGCACCTCAAGCGTGAGTGCCCCAGCCGCCGTCTTGAATCCCTGCTGGGTTACCTGGATTACGTAATCACCCTCTGGCAGGCCGGAAAAACTGAATCGACCAGACGCGTCGCAGGTCGCGGAACGGATCTTCCCGCTGCCGCCGCTGCGCAACTCGACATTGGCTCCAGCCACAACGGCGCCAGTTGGATCGGTCACGGTTCCCACGATCTCCGCCCGGCCATTCAACGGGCCTCGGTCATGTTCAATGTTGACGTTAATCCTGGTTGACCCCGGATCGGGCGGGCCCGCAATCCATTTGCGCTGAAAAAGCAAAACAGCCTGCAGATCATCCGTCGTGTTCCATTGGCCGTCTGGCCCCGCGCTTCGCATCAAGTAATAATTCTTCGACGCATCCCAGCGCGCCCGTTCAAATGTGAGACCGTGACCCCATGGATCACGAAACTCCGCATCCCCCGACTGTGCCAGCTTCCCGTAAACGTCCGTCGGATCGCCGGCCTTTGGATTCTTCTCATAAGCCGCGCTCAGCTCTTTCGCTAACCGGTTGGCCTGCATTTGAAACTGTTGCTGGTAGCGGCGCCAGTAATCGGCGTACTTCGTCATCGGCACATTCTTGCCGAATTTTGTCTCAAATTTGTTCGGAGTCACGATCTCGGTTGCCGAGAATAGCGCGCGCGCAGCCCGGTCTCGCTGGTCGGCATGCGACTGCTCAGCCGGTTCGACAACATCCGGCATGCCGATCGAGTGGATTTCATAACGTGGCTTCATTGCCTCCTGCTCCAGATAAAAGAAGACCTTGGCAAAGCCCGGCTGCTTTTCCGCCAGTGCAAACACGGCCTCATCGACAACCTGCAATCCAAGCGCGGCATGGACGCCTTCGCCATGCGAGTTGGTCACGCGAAACTTGATGCGCGCATCGCCGCCGGGTTTGTAGACCGAGGCGTCCGCGACCGTCTCGATTTTCAGCTCGTTGGCCGGCTGCACAAACAGCAGTCGGTGATCGCCGACCGGACGTGCGTCTCTGCCGAAGAGATATGCGCTCATGTCAACCGTCCCCGCCATCTCAGGCGTGGCCGTAAGCGATAGTTCCGCCTGGCCATTTTCAAGATCGAGGTCGCGGGTGAGCACCGTTTGGCCTTCCTTCACAATGTCCACGTACGCCGCCCCGCGCGCCTTAGTGGAAAATACCTTCAGTCGAATGCGCTCGCCGGTACGATAGACGGCACGTTCGGTGCGTAGAAGAATCTGATCCTCTCCCTCGCGGGCCTCCAACTCCACTTTGCTCGACGCCTGATTTCCTTCCTGATCCCTGGCTTCAATCTTCAACGCCTCCTTGCCTCCCTTGGCCCTGATCGCGATTACGGCAATCCCGCCATCATCGGTCGACGCATGTTGATCCTCATTCAATGAGGATCGAACCGTCACGTCAGCCTTCGCCGGAGTTCCGTCCGGATAGGAAGTCAGAATGAAAACTTCGTTCTCCAGATTAGGGACAAGCGTTCCGCCCTCGGGAATCGCGGTGATCAGCAGCGGCGAATCACTAACAGTGATCGGCTGTCCACGAGTCTCCGAATGCCCAGCGGAATCCTTCACTTTGGCTTCAATCAATACGCGAGCAGCACCGTGGTTCAGAGGACGTCCGGCGAAGTATTTTGGCAATGTAAGGTCGAAATGATAGGAACCGTCGGAGTCCGTCTTCCCGTTGGCCGACGCGACCTCAAACATCGAGACATCCATCGCCGAAGCCTTCATGCTGAGTTCGGCGTTATCAACCGGCTTTCCGAAGAAATAATTGGCCCGCACCGTGCCGGTGACATGATCGGCAGGCTGATAGCCGCGTTTCTGCTTCTTGCCATTTTTCTCATCTGCGAATTCGACTGCTACCTTGAATTTTGGAAGAACGTAGCGTTCCACATTAAGAGCAATTTCAGCCGTATTGCTGGGCGCATCGGCATCCCCCATTAATGCGCGCAGATGATACGTTCCCAGGTTGACCTCGTCGGCCAAGCCAAATTCAGCCGATGCCACTCCGAACTGGTCGGTCGCGGTCGCTTTCTTGAAAACTTTGTTACCGCGAGAATCTTCCACTTCAAACGTGACCGCGCGCTTCGCCGCGGCCTGATGATCCGAGCGATCAAGCGCGAGCGCCCGCACATGGATCGTCTGGCCCGGCTGGTAGAGTGGCTTCTCCGTAGTAAGAAGAATGGAAACCTTGTCCTCCAGGCGTACGTCCTGTGTGAATTCGGTTGACCCGATCGGCGTGTCGGCAACATAGCGCAGCCGGTAACTCCCGATCACACCGGCAGGAAAGCGAAACTGCGCTTCCGTAGTTCCATGGTGATTCAAACGCCCCGAGAAAAGGACGCGCGGTTTGCCATCCGCCGGTTTGTCGTCCGCGTCCAGCAATTCGATCTGAACCGTTCCGCGGCCGGATATCGCCTCATCCTTGGTATCCGTAACAATCACGCGCACGGCCGCCTGACCGCCGGCGATATAAGACTGTTGCCCCAAAATATGAAGCACCGGCCTGCTCAGGATCTGAGAGATAGATTCCGTTCCTTCTAGATCGGGCTTCTTCGCGTCGTCATATTCGAAACGGTACCGAACTCGATGCCACACTAGATCGTCAATGATCAGAGGCTTTTCCAGCCCTACTTCACTCTGCAACTGCCCGTTTCGGGCTGTGATTGTTACTTCCTGCTCAGTGTGCCCGATGGCCTGATCTTCCGGATCCAGGACCTCCACAGTGAATCGTCCTGCTCCTGCATGTAAGGCTTGGTAAGGAATGGTGAACCGCAACCTGCCTTGCGAATAGATCGCAACCGGGGAGGACACATGAGACGCTGCCTGAAACGGCTGCTGGAAAACGAATCCGAGCATTGTAAGAAATGCAACGACCAGCAGAAGAGTGAATCTGATCAGAGTCTGGTGCCCTTTGCCATCAACCATGGAGTCCTCCGAGACACTTCTATAGTGTTGACACCGCGAGAGCCTGAAACAGATGAGGCATGACGCGGCCCTCTTGCGAGCGCCGCGCCCTTTGTTCGCTCAATCGGAGTTCGCGCCTGATTGGGAGTCTTGCAGAATATTTTTTGAAGGTGTTTTGGGAAGTTACTGCTGCTGCCAGTGCGCCCCGTCTTTACTGGTCCAAACAGTGCCGGCGTCCGTAGTCAGCAGGAAGACTGCCGCCTCGCTCGCCTTCCCCAAAGTCTCGTTCTTAGGTGGTGGGGCTCCGCTCGAGTATGCTGGCGACAACTCGATGCGGACTGCCTTGCCCGTCCATTGCGGACGGATCTTTTTCCACTTCTTGCCTCCATTCCGGCTCAGGAAGAGATTGCCCGCGTTATCGAGAGAAATAAACCGCTTGCCGTGCGATACAGTCGCCGTAACCGGGAGGCCGGACGGTACCCCAACAGCCCGGACCCCGTTAGGCATTTCTGAAACGACCTGGCCCGCAATGACTTGGCTCACATTGGCCGATTCAGTTTGGACCGCTACTGGGGCACTCGCCACCTCCACCACTTCTGACACCGCCCCTATATCAAGCACCGGCTGCAACATCGCCAGTTCGCTCGGATTCAACTCGATCGCTTGTTTGACTGTCTTGAAGCCAATTGCCGTCGCTATTAATTCGTACTGCCCAGCCGGCAGTCCTGCCAGATGGAAGCTGCCATCTGCGCTGGTTGTCGTCTGTCGCGTCTTGCCGCTCGCATCGCGCAGCATAACCGTCACGCCCGCAACGATAGCACCGCTTCGGTCCGTTATGTGGCCGGAGACTTCGGCGAGCGTCTTGTCATGGCCGGTCGCTTGCTCAATCATCAATCCGCCCAGGTCTTTTTTCTTGGCTAAACTATTTTGTGATGCCGCAGCTTTTGTGTCTGCGGGCGTTGAGAGTTGCTGCAAATTCGAGACATTCCGTCCATTCAACGGCAAATTGGATACGGTCGCGCCAATCTCACCGCCCGCAGCTCCCCCCGCATGCCCAACCGGAGCGTTGGCAGAAAGATTGGCCGTAGTCGTCTCGGGAGCAGCAACTTTTGCCGCCGCTTGCCCGCTTGATTCAGGCAAATTTAAGGATTTAGGCAAACTCAAGTTCTCGTGCCTCGAAAGATTGCTCGCCGGCGCGAGGCTTCTTTTTTGAGTTCCGGATCGCTGATCCATCTCTGAGTCGGCGCTCGGCGCAACCGTCGTTTTCGGGAGAACCTCGGGTTTTCGTAAACTTGCAACCTGTTGCGGGTTCCGAAGAGCGCCGTCACGTGGCCAAATATGGACCAGGACCGCGACCAGTCCGCACGCAAGCGCCGCCGCAGGCAGCCCGACCGGCAAGAGCCGCCCCCAGATCCATCCTTTCGCTGGTGTTCGCGTAGCTGGTTGCGTCTCCTCCTGCGGTTGCATGAAAAACACAGCCTTCCGGCACTCCGCGCATTCGGCCAGGTGCGTCAACATCCGCTCCTGTTCCCGCGAGGTCGCTGCGCCCTCGACGAACACACTGAGCTGGTCAGCGTCGGGATGAATTCCGGTTTGGAATTCTTGGTTCACTCTTGTCGTTCCTTATTAGAGTTCGGGTCGCCGTCCGATTCTTGCAGCAACTTACGCAGATTGATATCTACATCCCTGGGATCGGTTCCGAGCGCCTCCTCGGCCGCGCGCCGGCTCAGGCCCCCTGCTCGAAGCGTCCGCAGCAGCTCTTTTCGTAGATGTTCGGTTGCGCGCTTCAGTTTGCGGCTCACCGTCGCTTCATGAACTCTGAGAACGCGGCTGATCTCGTGCAGGGTATGCTGGTCCAGGTAGTAGGCGGAAAGCACGAAACGCTCTTCCGCGGAAGCCGCGCTCAGCGTCATCTTGATCGCCACCCGCAAATCCTCTAGTCCTTTGAGCTCAAGCTGCTCGGTAACTCGCGCCGCTGGTTCGATCTCACCTAGCGCAGTCTCCCGACCGAGCTTCCGGTGCTGGTTCACGCGGCGTTGCGCCAGGATCGCACGCAGCCATCCCATCAGCGATCCTCGTCCCGAGTATCGAAGTAGCGGAGACCAGCGCTTGCCTTCGCGTTCCGTCAGCCCGAACAGCTCGGAGTAAAGCGCGGCCGCCAATTCTTCGCCCAACGCCGCCGACCCTGTCATCTCCACAGCAGCTCTGGCCAGAGGTTCCCGATATTGCGCTAGAAAGCGCCGCCATGCGGACTCGCGCCCCAGCGCGCATCCGCGCGCGATGGCAAGCTCCTCCAGGTGCAGAGCCCGCCAGAACGTTTCTCGCTGCCGCTCGTTGGCCTGCTTCCCCGGGTCGAGACTGAAATTGTCCTTAGCTCCTATCGTTTCAAGGGCCTCGGCAAACTCCGCCTTGCTTAACTCGACCAGCTCAGCACGGGCCGCCTGCCAAAGCTCTTCGCCGAGCATTTCGGGCAGAAGTCGGCTCTCCGGCCCGAGCTCCATTTCGACCGCCGCACCCTTCGCCACCGATGCGGTGCAGTCTTCCGCCCCCGAAGGTTCTGTTTGATTAATATTGGCAGGCGGAATGTCCACGCCCGCCCATTACATCATATCGTCCCGTCGTAGTCCGTTCCTTGCCTCTTTCAACACTGGTGCTGCTCAGAAACGCGCTGTCCGTGCCGGGAAAGTGTCAGACGGTCACACGCTGTTTTGTGAGCGGAGCACGAACACAAACGACTGTCGACGAATAAGGCCACAGAATGGACAGATTAATTGGCCAGAAACGGGCTTGGGGGAGATCAATGTGCAATCTCCTCGAAGCCGACTTGAACTAAGCCGCTTTGCGGCGGACGCTATCGCGTGTTGCTGAGCCGGCGGTGGAGGTGATCTGAGCTAGTTTGTGTCGCAGAGGAGGAACTCTCTGTGACCCATCTACGCCAGATCATGCTTGAGGAGCTACGGCGCCGCAACTACGCCGAGTCCACCATCCACATTTACATCCACACGGTCGAGCATTTCAGTCGGCACTTCCATCGTTCACCCGATCAGCTTGGACCGGAGCACATTCGCCAGTATCAGGCCGCGCTGTTCACGCGCTGGAAGCTGGCCCCGAACACCGTCACGCAACGGTTGGCAGCCCTGCGGTTCTTCTATGTCCAGGTGCTGAAGCGAGTCTGGAGCGTTGCCGAGACACCGTATCCGAAGAAGGTTCTGCACTTGCCGCAGGTGCTGAGCCAGGAAGAAGTCGCACGTCTGATCGACGCAGCAGAGTTTCCCTTTCATCGCATTCTGCTGATGACCCTCTATGCCACGGGCGCACGTCGCGCAGAAGTGGCGCACCTGAAGATCAGCGATATCGACAGCCAACGCATGGTCATTCATATCCGGGGAGGCAAGGGACGCAAGGACCGTGATGTCATGCTCAGCCCCAAGCTTCTCGATGCCCTGCGCGTCTACTGGCGCGGGCTGAGGCGCAAGCCCACCGACTGGCTGTTCCCCGGCAACCGATGGCATACAGCGAGTCATCCAGTCTCCAGCAAGGTCCTCTGGAACGCCTGTCAGCAGGCCGCCGAACGCGCCGGTCTTGAGCACAAGCGCATCCATCCCCACACTCTGCGCCACTGCTTTGCCACGCATCTGCTCGAAGCCGGCGCCGACCTACGAACCATCCAGATGCTGCTGGGACATCGCGACCTGGAGGAAACCACGATCTATCTGCACCTCTCCCGGCGACATCTCAGCGCCACCGGCAGTCCGCTGGATGCGATCACGATTCGAGGAGAAGGAGAACAGACGCAGAACGCATGAACCGGCCACCTCTGGAGGTGGCCGACATCGTTCGCTGTGCCGGGCAGTCCTTCGTTGAGCGCAGTCGCAAGTGGATCAACGGACAACACGAAAAGGTGTTGCTGGCCATCACACGCTGCCGCACCGCCGCCTTAGGTGGACATCGCGATCAGTGCTCAGACTGCGGACATACTGCCATCTCGTACAACTCGTGCCGAAACCGGCACTGCCCCAAGTGTCAGGGCAACGCCCGCCGGCGCTGGCTCCAGGCGCGGGAACGAGAGTTGCTGCCCGCCCGCTACGTGCACGTCGTCTTCACCCTGCCACGAGAACTGGCTCCGCTCGCCTTGCAGAATAAACGGCTGATCTATAACCTGCTGTTTCACGCCAGTGCTGCAACGCTGCTGGAGATCGCCCGCGATCCACGCCACCTGGGGGCCGAGATCGGTTTCTTCAGTGTGCTCCATACCTGGGACCAGCGACTACAGCATCATCCCCATGTTCACTGCGTGCTGGCCGCCGGCGGTCTCGCTCCGGACCACTCCCGCTGGATCTCATCGCGCCGATCCTTTTTTCTTCCCGTCAAAGTGCTCGGCCGAGTCTTCCGCGGCAAGTTTGTGGTCGGACTCAAGACCGCCTTTCATGTCGGCGCACTCCAGTTCCACGGACATCTCTTACCGCTTGCGGAACCGCGCGCCTTCGCCTCGTGGCTGCGGGTACTGTTCCGTCACGACTGGGTGGTCTACGCCAAACGGCCTTTCGGCGGGCCAGAACATGTGCTGCGCTATCTGGGCGCTTACACTCACCGCGTCGCCATTTCCAACAGCAGGCTGGTTGCTCTCTCCGAGGGCAACCTAACCTTTCGCTGGCGCGACTCCGCTCACGGCAACAAGAAGCGGCTGATGACTCTGCCCGTCGATGAGTTCCTGCGACGCTTCCTGCTGCACCTGCTGCCGCGCGGCTTTATGCGCATCCGCAACTTCGGCTTTCTCGCTAACCGACGGCGAGCGGAGTTTCTTCCACTCTGTTTCCGGTTGCTCCAGCCATCCGATCAGCCCGCAGCAGACGCCACCTCGCCCGCGCTGCCCATTCACTCGCTGTGGCAATGTCCGCTTTGCGGCGGAACCATGCATGTTGTCGAGCGCCTCTCCGCCGCCCAACTCCTCCTCCGATCTCCGCCTCATCTCATCCGGTGCGCCGCTTGAATCCACATCTTCAGCCTCGAATCTCGCTCCTGCTTCGGTGCGCACACTGGTTCTATGTCTCGCATTCCTCAAAATGTAGTATGGTGGTGCGCTCCAAACTCTCCGACGTGCCGGCCTACGACCATTCTCTCTCCCACCAGCAACTGAAACGGAAGCGCACCGACCGCAAGAGTCACCTCGCAAACGACAACAACCGCCTCATCGAGAATCAAATCCCATAGTCCCCCGGAGCGGCTTCCTTCAAGTCGCTGTATCTGAAGCGCCCCTCCACAGCATCTCAACTCCCAGCTCTTCGCTCATGGGCGCTTCAGATACAGCACTAAGACTTCTGGCCAGCGTCAAAGTCCGCGATCAAGTGTCGCATCCGCTCCGCCGTGACTCAGGCAGAAGCAGCAATCGCAATCGCCACCTCTCTCCATGGGTAAACACTAGCCGACTTGTCGGTACTAATTCGCGCCGAACTCTAACGCATCCAAATCAGAGTTAAAATCTAATGAAAATCGAAGCTATTCCGGAAGCGCTTCAGTCAATTTCATGATTAACGTAGAAGGCATTGGCGATGTATTGAATCGATGGTTGAAACGATTTCGCTTGGGGATCGCATGAACATATCTGCCAGTGCCGATAGCGAACGCTTCCAGAGCGGCGCGAAAAAATATGCTGCCTACCTCGAGACGCCCGAGGGTCGGTTGCGCTCTGACTTGGCCTTTGCCAACCTGCATGACCTTCTTCCCTTGCAGGCCGAAGAGTCGTTGTGCGCATTGGATATCGGGTGTGGCACGGGAGCGACGGCGGTTCGCTTGGCGCGACTTGGCATTCATGTCACGGTGCTGGATTGTTCTCCGGCGATGCTGGATATTGCGCAGCGCGCCGCCCGCGAAGCAGGGATCTCGGAGAAGATCGTGCTGAAACACGCTGAGGCAACACAGCTGGCCAGCTTATTTCCCTCTCGATCGTTCGATGTAATTCTCTGCCACAACATTTTGGAATACATCGATGATCCGGGAGTTGTGTTGTGCGATGCGGCTCGCGCCTTGCGAGATTCATCAGCGATACTTTCGGTCCTCGTGCGCAGCCAGGCAGGCGAGGTATTAAAGGCCGCTATCCAAGCGGGCGATCTGGGTGCGGCGGAAAATAGTCTTACGGCTGAGTGGGGACAAGAGTCTCTTTACGGAGGGAGGGTGCGACTCTTCAAGTGCGACAGCCTGCAACGCATGCTGAAAGCGGCGTCGCTATCAATGATTGCGGAGCGGGGTGTACGCGTCATTGCGGATTATTTGCCGCCCGCGGTATCTCGCAGCGCCGAGTATGAGCGGATTCTGGAGCTGGAACGCAAGCTCGGTATCCGGCCAGAGTTTGCTGCAGTCGCGCGCTATACCCAGTACCTGGCTCGTCGACTGGATCCGGTGATGGAGGAGCGCGAGTGAACGACGTCAGAGCGGAATCTTTATCCCCCCCGACCCGCGCGAAGACGCCTGACGCCGGGATTGCGCTTGGGCTCGGGCTCACCAACGAGTGCAACCTCGCCTGCGCCTTCTGCTACCGAGATCCAACCCGCACTGATCGACTCTCTCTGGATCAGGTGAAGTGCGTCATGGAACGACTGCCGATCCGTTCGGTGAATCTGGGCACTGGCGAGAACGGCATGCATTCGGACTTTAAAGCAATACTGGCATACCTGCGCAAAGAAACCATCAAGCTTACGATCACTTCCAACGGCCATAGTGTCGCTGTGTTGGACGACAACGAGTTGCGCGCTTTTCACGATATTGAGTTTTCTCTCGATTACCCGACACAAGCGGAACAGGATGCACAGCGAGGAGACGGCAATTGGGAACTGATCCACCGGCAAGCAGAACGTTGTGTAAGGCTCGGGTTGCCTGTAACCATCATCGCGGTCATGATGAAGGCGAACTACTCGCGTCTGGCGGAGGTCGCGCGAGTAGCCAAACGGTTTGACGCTCCATTGCGAGTGAACGTGTACCAGGCGGTGCGATCCGACATCTATGCCTTGTCCTACGCAGAATATTGGGAGGGGTTCCGGAGTCTCTTTGCGGAAACGGATGTGATCGCGATTGGCGAGCCGCTGGTGCGAGCCATGGCGGGCCTCCCGCCGCTTCGGGGAGGATGCGGCGTAAGCACAGTGAGGGTTACGCCGCGCGCCACCACACAGCCCTGCGTTTATTGGCCAGGAGCGGGGGAGCCGCTGTCGGATTTGATCTCGATGGGGCTCGACATTCTAGACTCCGCCCCCTTCGCCCAAGCCCGCACGCTTCCCGACGCGTGCCAGCCTTGCGAGTTCCGGGACTCATGCCATGGTGGTTGTGCCGGACGTCGACGCCTCCAAGGCGCGCTGCTAGAGCCTGACTACTACTGTCCGATGGTTCGCGGCGAGCGCCGCAGCCTTCAGGTCCGCATGGCTGCCACCCGCGATCTGCCCAAGCTGGGCAGTTCGTGCACTACCGTAGTGATTGCCCGGGAGGCTGATTCGTGAGAGTTGTTTTGCGTGCGGTCATCGCCTCATTCCTTTTTGTGGTGGTTCTCGGAATCAGGGTGCGTAATTCGTGAAGACAAAGTCGCGAGCTTTGACAGGCACGTGGCAGGGGAAGCAGGTTTTGAGCAGTGCCTCGTCGGCAGGCTTGCCGTCTTTGAATTGAGCGAATCCCCAGCCGCCCGTCGCGGCGTACGTTTTTGAGTCCTTGACCATGAACTGAACGTTAGTGGGGGACCCAGCCACGAAAGATTGGGCACGGCCGAAGACTTTGTTGTTTTCCTCAGACGGAACGTAACTCCAGGCTAGCCGGGCAATGATTGTGCCGTCCGGGAACGGAAGCCTCTCTTCCCGGTAAGCCTTGATCGCCACGTCGTTGCCCAGAATGGCACGCAAATCGTTAAGGTTGCCTTCTTCATGGGCCACGGAGATTAGCTTCCAGTCGCGGTATCCGGGAGGAATCTTGATCCCGAAGATCGGGGCAGCCTCTCCATCGGCATGTCCAGATGCCGGGGCGGAGTTGGCGACAAAGCCGGCCACCGCGGCAACAGCAACCAGCAAGAAAGCGATCCGTTTCATAGTGTTCCTCCTTCTATCTTGAGCGTCGCACTTCACCTCCACAGTCACACGTTCGGAACGACATCAATTGCCGAAACGAGCAAGCCCACTTTCTATTTGCGCGTTCGTCTTATTGCGCGTCCATCCATTTGTCGGAGCCCGTCAGCTTGACCGACACATTCGAGATGGAGATGTGCAGGGGCTTGCCATCGGCGGTGCCGCGATGTTCGGTTGAGATGAGCACAGGACCAGCCTTTTTGTAACCTGCCCAGGTTGCGTTGACGAGGCTCGGCTTCTCGTTCCCGCCGTGGTGGAAGACAAGGTACTCGACTCGGTTGTTTTTGCCGACATAGAGTTCCCATGTGTCGCCGGGCGTGTAGCCGCCGGCCTCCGCGGGATACTTCACCGCGACCAACTCGGCCGAGCCGTTGCCCATCGGCAATTTCTTCATACCTTCATCGGTCGCGGCGGCGCTGGTGTCCCAGTAGGCGTGGAGAGGGAACAAAAGCCAATAGTTATCGTTGACGAAAGCCCGTCCGATTCCGTTTTTCACGGCGTCGGTTTGGGTGCTGAGGTCGGTGCGAACGTAGGAAACCTTGACCGGCTTGCCGTCTTTATCCTTTCCCTCAAAGGAAACCTTGCCGGTCTTGGGCTCCCACTCCCACTTGTGAACAGCTTTGAAGAGCCCGGTGATTTCTCCGTTCCAGGTGTAGCGGATGGTCTCAACTTGATCCCACGAATCGACACCGTAGACCTTGGCAACTTGATCGAGAATTGGCGCACGCTGCTGTGCCCCGGAGTTTGGAGCAAAGACCAGCACTCCGCAAAGCAGAAAACCGATCACGGTTAAACGGCGGGTATTTCTCATAGAGTTCGCTCCTCGGTGAATTGAACAATGGATATTGTGATGACGGGCAAGGCCTTCAAGATGCGGAGAAAAATGTTAGCAAAACTTCGGTTGCCCATCCAAACCCAACGTTGCTAGTCGGTCGAGCACGGTGGAGCGGCCGGTCGAGCGATTCGGCGCAACAGGATGATCGCACCGGCCAGTGCCACGCATCCGTATTCCAGCAGCATAATCCAGCCAGGAACCAACCACGGGCGACCGAGCGTGCGCAAATGCCACACGTAGTAAGTTGGGATAATGCTGACGGTCCAGATGATGATCGGCACCGTCGAGGTCGACCGCACGAACGGCAAGAGCCAGAGAAGGTACCACGGATATACGACCGGTGCACAGAGAAGCGACGCTGCCATGGGCCATGCAAATGCGTCCGGGGGCCCGGTAGGGACCTTGCTTCTCATCCAGATTGCGGTGAGAAAGCCGACGAGCACTGCCAAGCCAGCTACGAACTGCGGAGCCGCCACTCGCTCGAGCGCTGCAAACACCGGATCATTAAAGCGGAAACTCCGGACAAAAGTGCCGAGCGAACCGATCGGAATCCGGCCGTGGCTGAAAAACGGCATGTATAGGAGTCCGACCACAATTGCCGCCAGAGCGCCGTCGCGCAAACGAACGCGCCTCCAGTAGAGTGGCAGCAATACGATCGGGAGGAATTTCACTGCAACAGCCAGTCCAAATGCCACGGCTGCAACCGCACGCCAGCGCCGTCCTAGCGCGGCGACGGATACCAACAGCAGCAGCACGCCGACAATATCGATGTGACCGCTGCCCGCCACTTCGATCGCCAGTAGTGGGTTCCACGCATACGCCAGAACCCAGTGCGCTCCTTGCCCACTGCGACGCAAGATATCGAGCAAAACGAGAACTATCGCCAAGTCACAAACAACAAATGCGACTTTCAGCGCATAGACAGATTCATGAATCGCTGTTACGGCGCGGAAGAAAAGCTGAGCGGCCGCTGGATATGGGCTCGGAAAATCCGGGTTGTTCAGCGTGCGAGTCTCGGGTGTGTGCAGCCCGGCGAGGGCAGGGTCGCTGGGAACGACCATATAAGGGTTATAGCCGAGCCGCTGCATACGGCCATCCCAAATATATCGGTGAATGTCATCATCTGAGCCCGGCGCCATGAAGAGAAATGGAAGGTGCCACAGTGCAGCCATCACGAGCCCGACGACAATGACGCGCCGCGGGAATCTTGGAGTTGAGAAGAATTCAGGAATGGCGAAGAGGTACGCAATGCCGGCAATCCCAAGCGAAATAAGGAATGACGGTTCGCCCACACTGCCAAGCTTGCGTGAGCAGATCGTCAGCGCCACTAGCAAGACGACGCCGAGCCCGTAAAGCCTGCGGGATGGCGTGACCTTCACAAGTCTCCCGTGCCCGTCCGCAATTTTGCCACCGTTTGTCCCCACTGTTTCAGCCAGCCAGCCGTTCGTGGCGCTCTGGCTGGCGCGAGCCGCAGTTCCGTGGCAAGCCGAGTTAAGTCACCCTCCACGTCAATGTCGTAGAAGGGATCTGTGAAGCCAACGGAAAGCTGCAATTCGCGGGCACGCGTCAGCAGCGTCTCAAGCGCGCTCTTCGTGCCCATGCCGTCGCCATCGAACAGCGTTGGATGCGCAACCTTGGCCCCTACGAGATAGTAGCCACCGTCATCTGTCGGTCCGACAACCAAGTCGCGGCCGGTGAGTGTCTCGAACGCACGCCGCAGAACCGAAGCCGGCAGATGTGGGCTGTCGCTGTTGAAGGCCACCACACCTTCGCGGCCAGGTGTTGCGAAGTGTGCAAACACCGAGGTCAGGCCGGCCGCAAGGCCTTCACCTTTCTGCCCCACGACATCGACCACACCTCGCGCCATCCGCGCCAGCTCTTCTACATCCGAAGCAGGGCACATAATGGCAACCTCCACAGTGCCCACCGAGCGTGCTAGCGCCATTGTGTCATCCAAAAGGCAGCGATAAAGCTCGGTGACCGCTTCAACTGGAAGGCTCTGCGCTAAGCGGGTCTTGACCCCGCCCGGCCTGGGTGCTTTTGCCATGACAACCAGTGTGCGGCCCACATTAGATGAATGCGCTGGATTTTTCCTAAAGGATTCCATAGAGGATTGACGTGCGAAGACTCACGCGGGCCGTGGCATCCCGGTCCTTCGATTCCGAAAATAATAACGCACTATCAGGGAGAGGATGAACCAAGCCGCACCGAGTGTGCCCCTCAGCGTACCGCTAATCTTCGATTTTCCAATGCGCGGATAATAGCTCACCGGCACCTCAACGATGCGGAATCCCCCGAGCGTACCTTTTAGAATTATTTCAACCGCCCATCCGTACGTCGTCTCTTGGAGATCAAGCCGGCGAAGGACATCGGCTCGCCCGGCGCGGAACGGTCCGAGGTCGCTTATCTTCAGACCATACAAAAGTCTGATCAGGAAAGCCGCCAGGCGGTTCCCAAACGCGGCGTGCCAAGGCAACGCCCCACGAATGCTTCGCTTGCCCAGGCGCGAGCCCAGTGTGATATCGGCATGACCGTCAATGATGGGAGCCAAAAGAAGCGGCAACTCCGCCGGTCGATCGCTATAGTCGCCATCGAGGAAAACAACCACATCAGGGGTGCTCGCACTCGCGAGCCCGGTCAAACAGGCTTGACCGTATCCGCGGCGAGGTTCGTGGAGAACGCGGGCTCCCACCTTTGAGGCGATCTCGGGAGTCCCATCGGTTGAATTGCTATCTACAACCAAGACCTCAGTCACAATGTCGGCCGGGAGATCAGCTAAGACGCGGCCGATGGATTGCGCTTCGTTGTGCGTAGGAATGACGACTGACACTCGCACTTGATCTCGGTTCAATAAAGTCACCACCACGAGGAGGACGGCCAGCGCCGCGCCAGCAAAGCGTCGACGCCCCACGCTCGACCGGCTCGCCCTACCGCGAGCCCTAGCGATGCGAGCACCGGAACGAGCAGTTCCCAAATCCACGCCGTGCCCCACTCAGACACCCAAAGGCTGGCCAGATACAGAAACGCTACAAAGGCGACCGGGCGCGTCAGCAGACCGGCGACCAGCAGGATCCCGAGAGAGATCTCGGTCACCGCCTGCATAGGAGCGGCCATCGCGGCGTGACTCGCCGCCAAACCCATAACTGCCTTCCACGCGGCCGGCGAGTGACTCGCCTTTATGTAAGAGTTGATGAGCCCTGCGTAGCCCGCTGGCGTGTAGAGCCCCTTCCCCAGATTTTCGAAGAAGACCCACACAAGCATGGCGCCGATCGTGACTCGAACTATTGCCAGCCCATATGCCGCGGGCAGTTGGTTGGCAACATTTTGCGCTGGGTTTGCATTCGTCATCATCGTGAACCTCGTACCCACTCGTACCAATGGATGCCGTCAGTTTTGCGACGGGAATAGAAAGGATTGGGTATTTTAAAACGGATCCGCCTGTTCCTGCTACTGAATGCGCCAAATCTATGGGGCCATGCTTTTGGCGCCCGGCTTTCAATAGGGTTGAGGACAATAGGGTTGAGGATTTGACACGACGCTGCCGCAGCAGGCAGACTGCGAAACTATGTTTCGAATTATGCGGTGCACACCCCGACTCGCCGGCCGCGGTTTCACTTGACGATAGTCCCGCACTAAACGTCCGCCACCATTTTTTGTCACCTAGCGCTTAGACCAAAGCGATCCCTCATCGAAAGGATGCGCCATGCTGCGTCGACCTCTGCTCTCCCTGCTCCTCGTATTCTCGTCTCTGCTGACTCTCGCTCAGAACGAGCGCCATTTCACTTTTCACTACGCATTCACGGTGAAGAACGTCAGCCCCGGCGAGCGCATGCGTGTCTGGATTCCGTTGGCCCACTCCGATGCCTTCCAGGAGGTGAAAGTTACTTCCAAGGGTGGAGACTTGCCGCTAAAACAGGTTCAGCAGCCGGAATACGGGAACGAGGTGCTATACGCCGAAGCTTCGAAGGCCGATAAGGACGACTACAAGTTCTCGGTGGACTATGACGTCGTTCGCAAGGAGCATGTCGTGCTGGTCAACGGGAAGCCTGCTGGCGCCGCACCATCCGCGAAGGTGCCTCACGTCGAGTTGGCGCGGTTCCTGGAGCCGGACCGGCTAGTGCCCGTCGCCGGCGTTCCTGCGCGACTAGCCGAACAGGAAACAAAAGGCGCGACCACTCCCCTCGAAAAGGCGAAGGACATCTACGAATACGTTTTTCGCACAATGAAATACGACAAGAGCGGCGAGGGCTGGGGGCACGGCGACACGCTCTGGGCGTGCGATTCCAAGCATGGCAACTGCACCGACTTCCACTCGGTTTTTATTTCGATGGCACGGGCGGAAAAGATTCCGGCGCGTTTTCAGATCGGGTTTCCGATTCCGGCTGACAAGCATTCCGCCGAGATTCCCGGATACCACTGCTGGGCCGAGTTCTATCTTGATTCAGTGGGATGGGCGCCGGTCGATATTTCGGAGGCGTGGAAGCACCAGGAGAAACACGATTATTTTTTTGGCGCCCACGACGTGAACCGGGTGCAGTTCACGCAAGGGCGTGACCTGAGACTCGCTCCCGCTCAGGAAGGCCCACCACTGAACTACTTTGTCTATCCGTACGTGGAGATTGGCGGAAAGGAATATCCCAATGTCGCGATTGCGTTTTCATTTGAGGACGCCGGCTCGACGGCCACAAAGGTGAGCGCCTTACGTTAGAGATTTGTACCTCATCGTTCGAGAATTTCGCTCCCATGGACGCGATCCCGACTGCGGTCAGCCTGACCACATATGCCGGAGAATCGGAAGATTTCATGTGGATGCCCTTCAGGAACTGGTCGATCAAATCTCAGCTGGCACACTGCACGTCCAGATTGGCAAGACTTTCCACCTCGACCAAATCGTCGAGGCGCATCGTTGTATCGAGGAAAACAAAGCTGGCGGAAAGATCGTAGTGCTGACGTAGCGACATCGACAGGAAAGGCGGAATTTTGCTTCAGACAATGCCCGCGCGGCAGTGCGATGCTAGACTCCGTCGGATTATACCGACAAACGTTAGATCCCTATCGGAACTGCCCCGAAAGAACGGCATGCATTAATCTGCAGGAGTTGGTGGTCGGGCAGTTTCGATAGGGTCGTTTGAAGGGAGCCGCTAGCGTTTGCGGCGGATGCGGGATTCCCTATGGGATTTCAATCGATTTTCGCTTGGAAAGCCTTGCCAGAAGCGGGTTTTACCAAAAGGGCAGTTATTGATGCTCATCGATCTAAACATGAATACTTAGCCTCAGGATTGCCTCATCGTAACGCAAAACCGATCCTTCCTCAAGCCTCGCGAGTCTGGACAGTCTGGACCCTCCAATGACCCCTACTTCGAGCACGCGGCAGCGTCCGCCGCGCTAGCGGCTTAGTTCAAACGCGCTTGTGGCCACCGAACTATCAACGTCTATTGATTGGCCAGAAACGGGCTTGGGGGAGATCAATGGTGATCTCCTCGAAGCCGACTTCTGGCCCGGAATAGCTCCGAATTGCCCGTCAATCGGCGGGAAACCACGATCCGGTTTGTCAGGGGTATGAGAAGTAGACTGCCCGAGTTGCCGTTTTTCCAAGTTTCGAGCGCTTACCGGAAAATTCATTTGCATTTCATCAAAACAGTTTAGGCTTGTAGAAAAGGGTCGTTCTGCAATGCCTGCATTTTGAATTCCGGAGAGCATCCATGGCCGGCACAAATGAAGTCCCGACGCCACTTTCGCCCGAAGAGCTGAGAATGATGGACGCCTACTGGCGCGCCTGCAACTATCTGTCGGCGGGCATGATTTATCTTCGCGCCAATCCCCTTCTGCGCGAACCGCTGAAGCCTGAGCACATCAAGAAGCGACTGCTGGGTCATTGGGGTTCAGATCCAGGCCAATCTCTGATATGGGTGCACTTGAACCGCCTGATCCGGAAGTACGACTTAAATGTAATGTATATCTCCGGCCCGGGCCACGGTGCGCCCGCCACGCTCGCCAATTGCTATCTCGAGGGGCATTATTCTGAAATTTATCCAGATAAGAGTTGTGACGAAGCGGGCATGCTCAAATTCTTCAAGCAGTTTTCGTTTCCCGGAGGCATCGGCTCGCACTGCACACCGGAGACGCCGGGTTCGATCCATGAAGGGGGCGAACTTGGGTATTCGCTCTCGCACGCCTACGGAGCGGCGTTCGACAATCCCAATCTCATCGTAGCCGTCGCGGTGGGGGATGGCGAGGCCGAGACCGGTCCGCTGGCAACCTCATGGCATTCAAATAAATTTCTGAATCCGATTCGCGATGGAGCTGTTTTGCCGGTGCTGCATCTCAACGGCTATAAGATCGCAAATCCAACGATCCTCGCTCGCATCCCGCGTGAAGAATTGGAAGCGCTGTTGAGCGGATACGGCCACAAACCGTATTTCGTGGAAGGCCACGACCCGTCGACCATGCATCTGGCCATGGCTTCTACTCTTGAGCAGTGCATTCTTGAGATCCGCTCGCTGCAACATCATGCTCGCTCGACGGGCGACACCGCGCGTCCGCGCTGGCCGATGATCGTACTGCGTTCTCCTAAGGGATGGACGGGACCGAAAGAAGTGGACGGCCACAAGGTGGAAGATTTTTGGCGAGCGCACCAGGTCCCCGTGGTTGACCCCGCCACGAATACGCGTAGTCTGAAAATCGTCGAAGACTGGTTGCGCGGTTACAAACCCGAAGAACTATTCGACAAGAATGGAGCGCTTCTGCCAGAACTGCAGGAACTTGCGCCTTCAGGCACGCGCCGCATCTCCGCCAACCCACACGCCAACGGCGGAACGCTACGCAAGGAACTTGATTTGCCAGATTTTCGCGACTATGCCGTTGAAGTGAAGGCGCCCGCTTCGATTTATGCGCCACCCACCGATGTGCTGGCGCATTTTCTTGCCGAGATCATGCGGCGCAATATGAACTCCTTCCGTGTTTTCGGGCCGGACGAGACGGCCTCCAATCGTCTTACCGCGATCTACGCTGCTTCGAAGAAGACCTGGCTTGCCGAATACAAGCCGGAAGATGCCGACGGAGGCGAACTCGACGTCTACGGGCGCGTTATGGAGATGCTGAGCGAGCACACGCTCGAAGGCTGGTTCGAAGGCTACGTTCTCACTGGCCGTCACGGCTTTTTCTCGAGCTACGAAGCTTTCGTACACATTATCGATTCGATGTTCAACCAGCACGCGAAATGGCTGGAGAAGTCCAAGAAAGAACTGGACTGGCGCGCGCCCATACCTTCCATCAACATTCTTATTACTTCCTTAGTCTGGCGGCAGGACCACAACGGCTTCACCCATCAGGACCCCGGATTTCTTGACGTGGTCACCAACAAGAGCCCTGAGGTGGTGCGCATCTATTTGCCGCCCGACGCGAACTGCCTGCTCAGCGTAGCCGACCATTGCCTGCGCTCACGCGATTACGTCAACGTGATCGTCGCTGATAAGCAGGATCACCTTCAATACCTGACCATGGAAGAGGCGGTGACGCACTGTATAAAAGGCATTGGCATTTGGGACTGGGCTTCGACAGACGATGGCGCGGAGCCCGATGTAGTCCTGGCTTGTGCAGGCGACATCGCCACCATGGAATCAGTCGCGGCGGCCGCGATTTTGAAGGAGCGCTTTCCGGATTTGAAGGTGCGCTTCGTTAACGTCGTCGATCTCTTCCGGCTCATGCCGGCGAGTGAGCATCCGCACGGACTCTCGGATCCGGACTTCGATTCACTCTTCACCGTCGACAAGCCTGTCATATTTAACTTCCATTCCTACGCGTCGCTCATCCACAAGCTGAGCTACCGCCGCAAGAATCATGACAACATTCATGTGCGCGGATACAAGGAAAAGGGCAACATCAACACGCCGCTCGAACTGGCCATTCTTAACCAGGTGGATCGCTTCGACCTTGCGATCGATGTTATTGACCGCGTTCCGCGCCTGCATCCAACTGGCGCACACGTCAAAGAATGGCTGAAGGATCAGATCATCGAGAGTATCAATTACGCCCACGCTGAAGGCATCGATAAAGAAGAGATCCGCAACTGGAAATGGCCCGGATAGACACCGTGGGAACATCAACCCATAGAAACGACTTGATCCTCGCACTGAACAGCGGGTCATCTTCGCTGAAGTTCGGCGTCTACTTCCGCGGTGCCGGAGACAGCGATGAAAGACCGCTGCTCACCGGAAGCGCCGAAGGCGTCGGAAAGAACAACGGCTCGTTACACGTTCGTTCGTCCGATGGGAACATGCTAATTGCATGCGAATTTATTCATGAATCGCAGAGCGACGCTCTCGCCACTCTCGCCGCCGAAGTCCGGGATTATATTCACGCCGCTCCAGTAGCCGTAGGCCATCGCGTCGTGCACGGGGGACCTCATCTCCGCGAACACCAACTCATCACGCCGCAGGTCCTGGAACAACTTCGCGGCGCCACGCATTTCGCGCCACTGCACATCCCGCAATCGCTAAAGTTGATCGCCTCAGCCCAGAAGATATTCCCGGCGGCAGCACATTTCGCATGTTTCGACGATGCCTTTCACCGGACCATGCCGGAAGTGGCATCGCACCTGCCGCTTCCGCAGCGATATTTCGACGCGGGTATTCAGCGCTATGGCTTTCACGGTCTTTCCTACGAGTCGCTCGTGCATCACTTCGGCGCGGCGCTTCCTGAGCGAGCCATATTCGCCCACCTCGGCAATGGAGCAAGCCTCTGTGCTGTTCGCAACGGCATATCCATCGACACCACCATGGGTCTCACTCCCACCGGCGGCATTCCCATGGGTACTCGTTCCGGCGATCTCGACCCCGGCGTCCTACTCTTCCTTTTGCGCAATGAGAAGCTCGGTGCCGATCAGCTTGAAGATCTGCTCAACCATCAGAGCGGCCTCTTCGCTCTCTCTTCCGCTGAGAGCGATGTGAAGACGCTGGAGGAGAAAATCCGCGCGAACGACCCCCATGCCGCTCTCGCGCTGAATGTTTTTGCCATTTCCGTGCGCAAGATAATCGGCGCCTATGGAGCTCTCCTCGGTGGGATCGACCTTCTTGTATTCACCGGCGGCATCGGAGAGCACAGCAATCAGGTGCGATCTCTAGCCGCCGACGGTCTCGAGTTCCTTGGCCTCACCGTGGACAAGATTCAGATTGTTCCCGCAGAGGAAGAACTACAAATCGCGCGCCACTGTCGCAGAATGATGGCCAAAATTCGCTGAAAATTCCGATCGGCTGTTGGTGAGAGGACTCGACAAAAAATGGCCGCCCGCTGGGCCCGAGCTTTCGTGTCGGTCGCTACCGTCGCATTCTGCGGTCGGATGGTCGACTACGCGGAAGCTATCCAGAAACGGGCTTGGGGGAGATCAATGTGCAATCTCCTCGAAGCTGACTTCTGGCCCGGAGTGATTTGGGGATTTCCTGTCATCCGACGGGGCGCTGCCTCATTGGGAAGCCGCGGCAGAGATACCAACCCGAAAAAGGCGGTGCCTTGCCCCCCGGTTTTGAAGATCACACAGTGTGTTCTGATCCGTTGTGAAAATTCTCTACTCTACCTGATTCTTCTAGGACTTTCAAGGAAGCCGTTCTGACCCGTTCTGATCCCAGTTACCCGTTCTGAGCATGGAACTATCACGTTTTTATCACTGCACTTCGTGTGCGCTGATTCTCAATGAGTGTAAACGCCTGGTTACATCAATTGAGTGTCTGGCAAGCACCTGCCGGTACTAAAATACCGTAAAGGGAGACTAGGAGATCGCTCAGCGTATGCCACACCGGCGAGCTCAATTGGCACTATTTTGGTTGGTCTTTATACATCCTTGCTACCCTCAGATGACTTCGCCCCCCGCCGATCAAGGTTCTGCGTCGATGACTGAACACGTTCGACTGAGCGAAATCCTGATAACCACTCCCCAGCCTTACGATCCGCTCCAGGTTGCTGGGGCGCAAGATAAGGCAGAGGAGTTGCGGGATGCCATTCGTCGAGGCGCTTCGTTCGCCGATATTGCGAGAACTAATTCCCAAGGTCCCAGCGCAGCGCAAGGAGGGGACCTTGGTTGCTTCAAGCACGGGGACCTCAGCCTGATGCTTGAACGGGTCGTCTTTCAAATGAAAGCGGGCGAAGTCTCCGGCGTTATTCGCACCAAACAAGGTTTCGTCATACTCGAAGCAACCGACCGCAGCGAACAGGCTTGCGATGAGTTGCAGGTGATGAATCACCCACTCACTCCCGAGTTGAAACCATATATGGAAGCGCTCAAACAGAAAGTGCATGAGAAGTGGTTCAAGCTGGCGCCGAAATCTGCGAGATCGCCTGAGTTTAGGCAGGGCAGCGTGATGATTCAGTTTTCAATTCAACGAAGCGGGGCCATCACTGATGCGAAGGTTTCTTCTACGTCTGGCTATGACGATCTCGACGAAGCCGCTCTGACGGCTGTCCGTGACGTAAGCCCGGCTCCCCCACTGCCGAGCGCAACCAAGGGGGACCATCTCCAAATGCGCTTTCAGTTCCAATACAATCCAGCCAAGACCACGGGCTTGTAGTGATAGAAACGCGGCCACAACTTGCCAAGCCTCCTGGTCGCAAATCCCGATTACACTCATTGACCCGATGGCCCAATCCTCAATGAGTGTAAACGCCTGGTTGCGTCAACAAATCAGCAAAAAGCCCGGAAGTTCCGACAAAGCACAAGGAACACACAAGGCCAGTAGAGGGCGAGCGGTGCCCCTACCAGAAACCAGAGACCGCGTTTCCTGAAGCTGAACAGGGAGAGAAGAACTACCGCGCCCCAGAGCAGTGCAAGCAATATGCTCGTCTTAACTGACGTAAGCCACGGCGCGGCGAAGGCCATGATTGCTAGGGCCAGAGAAGCGACAAACAGCGCCCGGAAGTTTTTCATATTTCACACAACAAGAGCGGCGACGGACGGCACGGATAATCTTACCCCGGCGTCCCCGATTGTTGACGTAATATCTCGATTACACTCATTGACCGGGTTCTGAACCCGAGTCCAAGCAATTCTGCTATGGCCGGGTTAGAAAACTACCCATCCCTAACGCCATGTGTGGAGATCAAGAAGGCCAGTGTTTACGGGGTTTCCACGGGAGCAATTCTGTGCAGGTTTTCTAACGCCGTTGCAATGAACGTGACGTGGCCCAGAAATGGGCTTGGGGGACATCAATGGCCATCTCCCAGAAGCCGACTTCGGGACAAACGTCGTCGGAGTCCGCGTGAAACATAACTAATGGGATGGTCCGCCGCCTTTACCCAGCCAGCAGCTGGGATATTAAGGATGAACGGAGGAGGCATCCCATGGAGCTACACACGATCGGTATTGATCTCGGCAAGACAGTCTTTCATCTGGTTGGGCTTAACCTGTGCGGCGAGGTTGTGGTGCGCAAGAAGTTTTCGCGCAAACAACTGTTGCACTTCACGGCGAACCTGCAAGTGAAGTTAATTGGTATGGAAGCCTGCGGAGGGGCCCACTTTCTAGGGCGGGCTCTGTGAGAGCAGGGACACGAGGTGCGGCTGATGCCGGCGCAGTATGTCAAGCCGTACGTAAAGACGAACAAGAGCGACTACATTGACGCCGAGGCGATTGCGGAGGCAGTGGGGCGTCCGAAGATGCGCTTCGTACCGATCAAGAGCGATGACCAACTGGATCTGAAGTCCCTGCATCGGGTACGGGAGCGTTGGGTGATGCGTCGCACCGCAGTCATCAACCAGATTCGTGGTTTGCTGCTCGAACGTGGAATCACCTTGCGGCAGGGGCGACGCCATGTGGATGAGGCTTTGCCCGGGATCCTGGAAGATGCCAGCGCCCAGCTCTCCGGCACATTGCGCTTGCGGCTGGCACAACTGAAGCTGGAACTCGATCACTTGCAAATGCGGATCGACGAAGCCGATGCGGTCATTCAGAAGATAGCTGGCGAGAACGAAGCCTGCCGACGGCTGGTCGCGATTCCTGGCATCGGACCTGTGACGGCGACTGCCATCATCGCCGCGATCGGCAATGGAGCAGCTTTCAAAAAAGGGCGAGGGTTTTCCGCGTGGCTCGGAATCGTCCCGGGCGAATACACCACTGGGGGCAAGCAAAAGTTGCTGGGGATTAGCAAACGCGGGAACTCTTACTTGCGAAGACTTTTCGTGCAAGGGGCCCGTGCAGTCCTGCAACAGAGCGCGAAGCAATCTTCCGGTCTGAGTGCGTGGCTGGCCCAACTCACAACTCGCGTCCACAGTAACGTGGCCGCAGTAGCCTTAGCGAATAAGCTGGCCCGCATGGCCTGGGCTGTGCTCGCTAAGAATGAACCCTATCGACCCCCAATGTTGGTCGGCACAGCTACCGCAGGACTGGCCTGCAGATGACGCCTGGCTAAGGCCAGGCTTGGAAATCGCATTCGCGATTCCCACATCTACAGACCAGCGGCTACTACGGAGTGGATGATTTTCTGCCAGGTCTGCTGGCGAACTATGAGATGACACAACGGTCGAACCCGGCGCTCTCGAAACCTGTAAACCGGAAAAGCCTTCCAAGGCTGCATTACTAAATAGGACGAGCGCGCAGCGCATTCCATCAAGGCCCGGAGCTTTGCGCTCCCATGAAGGCCGAATACATTTGCGCAGACCATCCTGTCACTTTCATTCTTCGCTTGCGACAAAGCGGCGGACCATACATGTCGCGGTAGGGACGACCATCGCTGATCGCCCCCCGCACAGATCCGTACGTGCGCGTTTACGCATACGGCTCTTACCAGGGATGGGTAACGGCAAAACGAGCCATCGGATAAGGATGCAGAACATGGGGTCTTGGAATCCATCGGCTCAGGAGTGGATAGAGTCGATCCCACCCCACCTGTGCACGTTGACTGCGACGTACGAGTACAGTTCGCCACAGCCAGCAAACGCGACGAGCAAAGATGCGCAACTGTGTCGAGTTGCCCGGAACAGCATGGTATTGGTAGTAGCCCAGCACAACCTTGCGGAGCCATGCACCAACCTCGGTCGTGCGATGATGCTTCCGACGTTGAAGCTCAGCCTTGATGGCTTTGAGCTTCGCGGCCATCCGCCTCTTCGCCGTAATCCGCCAGACGATGAAAGCTCCGTTACTGTTGCGCTGCCCGCAGTAGTGAGTGAAACCCAAGAACGTGAAGGTCTCCGGTTTTCCCTCACCGCGCTGTTTCCGGTCCCGGGCGGCGAACCGCCCATACTCGATCAGTCGTGTCTTGTCCGCATGTAATTCCAACCCGAACTTGGCCAGCCGCTCCCGAAACTCCCGCAGGAACCGCTCAGCCTCCGTGCGGTATTGAAACCCGAGCACAAGATCGTCGGCGTAGCGGACGACAATCACGTCGCCCTTCGCCACTTTCTTGCGCCAGGCTTCGACCCATAGATCGAAAACGTGATGCAGGTACACGTTAGCGAGCAACGGCGAAATCACTGCTCCCTGCGGCGTTCCTAGCTTCGTCTCCGACCACTGACCGTCTACCGATACTCCCGCCTTCAGCCATTTCTGGATCAGGCGGAGTACCCGGCGATCGGCCACACGATGCTCGATGAACTTCATGGTCCACTCGTGATTCATGTGGTCGAAGAAGCCACGAATGTCCGCATCGAGCACCCAGTTCACTCGCTTCCATTGGATGCCCACTGCCAGCGCGTCCAGCGCTTGATGCGGGCTGCGCCCGGGTCGGAACCCGTAAGAAAAGCCTTTGAAGTCGACCTCGTAGATCTGGTTGAGAATCGTCACCACAGCCTGTTGAACGATTTTGTCCTCCAGTGCTGCGACGCCCAGCGGACGTTGCCGCCCGTCGGCCTTCGGTATATAGACTCGTCTTGAGGGTTGTGCCCGATACACCCCACGGTGCACCCGACTGAGCAGATCGGTGAGTCGATCTTCCAGTCCGGTTTCATACTCCTGCCATGTCACACCATCGATTCCCGGTGACGCCTGACGCTTGAGTGCGTAGAAGCTGTCACGGAGAAGTCCGATGTTCAGATGGTGGAGTAAAGCGGTGAATCGTTCCTGCTTCCTTTCTCTTGCTGCTTGCCGCACACCGCGCAATCCCTGGGACAAGCCTTTCCCGCTCTGTGTCGGGGGCTTGTGTGATTGAACGATGTTCTCCTTAGTCTGTGCCCTTCCCTCCCCCGCCTCCGCGGAAGCTTGCGCTTCTTTGTTCGACAGGTTCACAGGTACTACGGCACAGTCCGACTTCTCCTGTACGTGCATGTCCGCCGTTCGGTTTATGGCCTTTGCGGACCGGTCTTGTTCTTTCGAGCAAGACGTGCAGGAGATCTCCCGGTTCTCGTGCATGTTGTTTCTCAGCGTGCGCGGGTTCTCAGACTACGCAGGACCTGACCAATCCACTCGCGATTATCGTGGTTGTCGTATTGCCTTCCTCCCTTACCGGAACGGAGTCGGCGTCCTGATCCAAACGGGCTTTTCGAAGCTCAATAGCCCGGCCCACTGGTACCTCTATCTACGCTTCAAGCGAGACCTCGCGATCTCACCTGCAAGACTCGAGGCCAGGATGGAGTCGCTGTCTCCTTTCCTGTAGGGCTCTTTCATCCCCTACAACATGCCGGTTTATCCCGGCGCACTCCGGTTCGCCCGTAAACCGCCCAGAACAGTTGGCAGGCGTTTTTAGTACCGCTTGTTTATGGTTCCATCCCGATTTCTGCAATCACGGGTGCAAAGCCGTATAAGAAAAAGTGCCGGCGCTGTGACGATTGCGGGAAGCCGATTTTGTGCACCAGTTCGGCGTAACGCGGGTCGGCGCGCAGGGGATCGAGTTCAGTATCGGTACCCATGTAAGTCAGGGGGGACTGTGTTCCTGGTATGCGGTGTTGAGCCACTGGAAGGCATTGTCCTTGTCGAAGTCCACAAACTGCGCGAGCGCGTCCAGCAACTCGAAGGCGCGCCGGAGTCCCCTACGAACCGCTCCCCGAATCTCTCCAGCGCATCATGGAAGATCTCGACTACCAGATTTAGCCCAACGTGGACTAACATGGACCGCTCAGAGCGGACATCGGACCTCAGACGTCAGAACTCAGACGACAGACCGCTGGAGATACTGTAGCCTGAAATCCAATGTCGAGGGGTGAGGTCCGTTCTTGCCGGAGAATCGCCAGGTGAAATGCACTATCCCTGCGGTTATTCTACTTCTGCTCGTTCCATTCTGTTTGGCCGCTGACAAAAAAGAGGAAAAACCGAAACCCGCGCAGTCCATCGACGAACTCCGCCAGCAGATAGAGAAGATCCTCAAAGACACCCACACGAATGGGGTGTCGATCGCGATCGTTCACAAAAACGGGCCCGAATGGGTCACGGGCCTTGGCATGGCCGACCAGGCGAGTAATCGTCCCGCCACCGCGGACACGTTGTTCCGCATTGGTTCCACGTCAAAGGCTTTCGTTTCGCTCTCCATCCTGCTGCTGGCCGATCAGGGCAAACTTTCTCTCGAAGATCCCGTTCACAAGCTCGCTCCCGATGTCTGGTTTGAAAATCGCTGGGAATCTACGGATCCTGTGCGCGTCGTGAACCTGCTTGAACACACTACCGGCTGGGACGACCTTCGCCTTCGCGAATACGCGAAGCAGGCCCCCGATTCCATGAGCGTGCGCGAGGGCCTCGACTACGACCATCACTCGCGCACGTCGCGGTGGCCTCCAGGGACGAGAATGGCGTATTGCAACGCTGGACCGGCGGTCGCGGCCTACGTGGTCGAGAAAATAACGGGCCAGCGGTTCGAAGACTTTGTGCAGCAGAATCTTTTCAATCCTATTGGGATGAAAACCGCGACCTACTTCGAGCCTGCTCCCGGTACGGCGACCACGCTTTATCACCCCGACGGCAAGACTCCTTTTCCGTACTCGCACATCATCATGCGCCCAGCCGGGGCCATCAACGCGTCCGCCAACGACATGGCGGCGTATCTGGAGTTCTATCTCAATCGCGGCGCGGCGAATGGAAAGCAGGTGGTCCACTCCCCCGACATCGATCGTATGGAGAGTCCCAAGAGCACCTGGGCCGCCAAAGAGGGTTTGAAAGCCGGATACGGCCTCAGCAATTTCTGGAGCGTTGAAGGTGGCTTCGTCTACCACGGCCACGACGGCGGAGTCGACGGAGGCCTCACCGACATGTCCTACATGCCTGACTACGGTGTCGGATATTTTTTCAGCATCAACAGCGAAAGTGGGGATGCCTTCGAAAAAGTAGGCAAAGCGGTCCGGGCTTACATTACGCACAGCCTGCAGAAACCGGTGGTGCCGCCAGTCGCCCAGTTACCCGTCAATGCAGCGGACTACGCTGGATGGTATGAGCCCGATTCCCCTCGCACCGAACTCTCACATTTTCTTGGGCGCCTCGTGCGTCTGAGTCGGGTTCGGTTCGAAGACGGCAAGATGATCTCCTCCGCACTAGGAAGTTGGCACCAGGTCCACATAGCGGTCGAAGGGCCACAGTTTCGTTTCGAGGATAAGGAAGCCCCGCCCGACCCGGTCGCAACTCTTGAGTTGCTGACCCCCAACACAGAGGGTCGATTCATCCAAACCGATTCGCAAACTACGATGAGGAGGATTCCGGGGTGGTTCGCGATCGGAGAAATTCTTGTTGCTGGGTTCGTGGTGCTCTCAATCTTCTCGATCGTTCTCTACGCGCCGTTCTGGATGATCGGCGGCCTAATGCGTAGCCGCCGCCGTCCCGCCGAGCGCGCCATGCGCTGGTGGCCACTAATTGCGGTTTTGAGTCTGGTTGCCTTCGTTGTGATCTTTATCCTGTGCAGCGAAGACCTGATTGAACGGCTGGGAAATTTCACCGTGTGGTCGGCGGCGTTGTGGGTGGTGTCTCTTCTGTTCGGATTGGCGTCGCTCGTGAGTTTTCTGGTTGCTCTACGAGGTTCAAGCGCGGGAGTGCGTCCAGGCGTCCGCAGGTTCTCGCGGATCGTATCGCTTGCCCTGGTGATCGCAGCGGCGTATTTGGCCTATTGGGGGATTATTGGGGTGCGGACTTGGGCTTAGGTCGGCGGACAACCGCGCAGAGAACGGCAAGAAACGCAAGGAATGTCACGGTTCGGTCGCCAAGAGGGAGGCACGCGACCGAATGGCTTACTTCCGACAAGAGACGGGGTATAACGGCTACCGAGCGGCTACCTTCTTGGCTGTTTAGCAGGCTGCTGAAAAACTACTCCTAATCCACAGCCGAGTGTGGTACGAGAAGGCATGCGCGGAGACGATCGGCAGCAGAATCACATCTTCAGTTATTTGTCGCCGGAAGCGCGGGTGCGGAAGGATCATCCGCTGCGTGCCATCCGGACCATGGTGGACGAAGTACTCAGGCAACTGTCCCGGCGGTTCGACACGATGTATGCCCGCGTGGGGCGTCCCTCGATCGCGCCGGAGAAGTTGTTGCGGGCGCAGTTGCTGCAGATGCTGTACTCGATCCGCAGCGAGCGCCTGCTGATGGAAGAGATGGATTACAACCTGTTGTTTCGCTGGTTTGTGGGCCTGAACGCCGATGATGAGGTGTGGGACCCGACCGTGTTCACCAAGAATCGCGACCGCTTGCTGGAGGCCGACGTGGCCCAGGAGTTTCTGGCGCACGTGGTCGCGCAAGCGCATGCCAAGGGGTTGACCAGCGACGAGCATTTCACCGTCGACGGTACGCTGCTGGAGGCTTGGGCGAGCACGAAGAGCTTTCAACCCAAGGACGAAAAGCCATCGTCTCCGCCGGACGATCCCGGCAATCCCACGGTGAACTTTCGCGGCGAGCGGCGGTCAAACGAGACACACGCGTCGAAAACCGATCCCGAGGCGCTGCTGGCGCGCAAGGGCGAGGGGAAGGAGTCGAAATTGAGTTACAGCGGGAATCTGCTGGTGGAGAATCGCAACGGGCTGATCGTGGACGCGGAAGTGTTTCAGGCGAACGGCACGGCCGAGCGCGACGCGGCGCTGGTGATGCTGGAGCAGGTTCCGGGAACGAAGGCGGTCACCGTGGGCGGAGACAAAGGATTCGACACGCGAGATTTCGTGAAGGAGTGTCGGCAGATGGGAGTCACACCGCACGTGGCGCAGAACCATGCGCGGCCCGGTGGCAGCGCCATTGATGGCCACACCACACGGCACCCGGGGTATGCCATCAGCCAGAGAAAGAGGAAGCGGATCGAAGAATGCTTCGGCTGGCTGAAGACGATCGCGCTGCTGCGGAAGGTACGGCATCGCGGAGTGTGCAAGGTGCACTGGATTTTTACTCTCGCCTGCGCCGCCTACAATCTGGTGCGCATGCGCAACCTCACCGCCGCAGTTCCGGCGGCGTAACTCAGGCCGACTGTGTGTCTTCAGGAGCATCGAGTCAGATCCTGAGGGTCACAAAAACACCGGAAATCAAACCGTTCGACATCGTTAACGATGAGAAACAGAAAGAAAAACACGCTGCACATCAATTTTTCCGCAGCCTGTTAGAGAGCCGTCACGAATCCCAATGGCACTGGGAAAATTAACAGTGAGCCGATACGCGATCTTTTAGGAGCAACGATTTAGCCAGTCTGGTTGGGAATTTGGGTACGGCGGTGTAGAATCCCCGCTCTCCGATTTCGTCAATCATCACTCCGAGGCTGAGGGCGACATATTCTTCGACGGCGGAGAGAACATCGTAGGATGAATCGCATGACGCAAGAATTGGAATTAGACTGCCTCGATCAGTTGGAAGCGACCCCCGCGATCCTGCGCGGATTGATGTGCGACCTGTCGGTCGAAGATACCGAATGGAAGCCCGCGCCCGACCGCTTTTCGGTAGCGGAAGTGCTCGCGCATCTTTCCCATTCCGAGGGCCACTGCTATCGAACACGCGTGGACCGGTTCGTGAGTGAGGAACTGCTCGAGCCGGATGATGCGCAGATGTACCTGGAGTTGTACCGCAATGCCAATGCGGAAGATGCCTTCGACCATTTTGAAGAGCAGCGCGAGACCAACGTGGAGTATCTGCGGACCTTGCCGCGAAGCGCCGGTGAACGCCGCGCGAGCTAGGGCGGCGAGATCAGCCGCACCACCACCGGAGACGCGCCATTGCCAAGAATCGGCGTTGCGGTCCAGCCTATCCCGCAACCGACCATGTTGATGATGGTGGCGTTCACATGGCCATTGTTGAACGTTGCCGTGCCGTCGGGACTCAGAAACAGTTGGACGAACCCTACGATCTGCACGATGCCGGGCGGCGCTGGCGGCGCTGGGAAGGGTGGTTTTGCCCCCACGTCAAATACCGGTACCGTAACCAGCGAGTCGCTGACCATCACGTCATTTCCGGCCAATCCCGGAATTGGATTATCGTTACCCGCTAGGAACTCAAACGGTGGCGGGATGTATGCTGGATCGATCCTATCCCCTTCGTTAGTTAATGAGTGTGTCAGACAATTCACCGCATCCGCCGTTTCCGTGTTTCTTGTGGTGTAGTTCGATGTGTCAATTTCCACCTGAAAGACACTCGTGGGGTTGCTACCGCACGCAATTGGCGTCTGGACACAACCGGCGATGCTGTTCTCATATGGGGTGGTGCTGCAGGCAGGCACCGCCGAGGGTGGAGCCGGGAATGATGCTGGATTGCCGGGATAATAATGCCAAGCCACTGGTGTGGGCAGTGGTGGTGTACAGTTGCCGGCGATGCAACTGGGCCGCAGTGTATCGGCAGGGGCAGGGGGATATTTCCACCCTAGCAGCGCCGTATTGTTAATTGCGCCCGTAGCCGTATCAAAAATGAGGTTGGGAGAATTGGTGGGGTCTATATTCGGCAGCAACCATGGTTTCACACAAAGGGGCGCAACCGGAGACGGGTTCGCCACACCCTCGGCAATCGCGCCAGAAGGATTGTAAGCCTCCGCCGTGGCCGACGCACCCACCGTGACCTGCGTGCGGCCCCAGATGCGCGCGAAGAATGTGGGAAGGTCAGTCCTCTGTACCTGTACAGTCACTCGCGGATCGGTGGGATTGGTGTCATTGAAGTTGACGGTAACCTCGGACGCATGGAGGGGTCTTCCTCCGACACTGTTTTGGGTTGCCACCTGTGTCGCAACATTAAGGGCGAGATTTTCCGCATTGAGTACAAGGGAGGAATCTGCTGGATTCGAAGTCATGCCGGAATTTACCAGCACGCGCGCGGCCGCCAGCGCTGCGCCGTCGGCCGCGAGTTGTGCCTCGCTGCGCGCGGTGTAGAGCGTCACCACGTCGATCGACAGCGCGGCCATCGCTCCGATGACAAACAGCATGAACACCGCCACCAGCGTGATGACGACTCCCTTCTCGCTGTTGGCGCCCAATTTAGTTCGATGGCGTTGCAAGCATCCTCACAGTTACGGATCGTTGCGCTCTCGGTGCTGTTTTGATGCCACGCATTTTACCATCGCAATGGTTGGATTCCACGGTCGTTTGCGGATTCACCCGATACGCAAACGCCTGCCAGCAGGGCTGTAATCGCAAAAGCGGGGCATTCTGTGACGCGGGACCCGATCAAATCACAGATCGTCTAATTTTTGGGGAGTGCGTGAAAGGAATACCTTTCTGGCGGCATCATGATTGGCTCGCAACTGGGGTAATATTGCGGCAATTGTTCACCGTGAAGCTCCAGTTGCCAAATCGAGAAGCAGCTGTCCCGGTAGGATCGGCGGTTGCGGGGTGGAACAAGTGGGTGCGGCTCGTCCAGAACGTGATTCTTCTTCTGACACTAGCCGGCATTGTCTACTTTTTCGCGCACAGTTTTGGAGAACGAGAGAAGGGCACCGATTTCCCCGACCGCTACGCCGCCGCTCGGATGGTACGTGAAGGATATGGGCATCAACTTTACGACTTCCACGCTCAACAGCAATTCCAGATTCGCTATGCCGGACGCATTGGCGAGTACTATATCCACCCTCCATTTGAGACGTTGCTATTCCTGCCAATCTGCCTCTGGTCGCCGCAAACCGGCTATCTGATTTGGTGCCTTCTTAACGTAGGGATTTTGGCATACACCGCGATACTGTTTCAACGGTATGTCTTCAAGCGTTTCGACTGGCGCGTCTTACTGCCCCTGTTCTTCTTGTTCCCGCCCGTGTTGATTGGTTTTCTGCAAGGTCAAGATTCGCTGCTGCTCCTCTTGGTTATGACGCTGGCGGTTGTTGAGTTGAGGCGGGACCGCAACTTCGCGGCTGGTTGTTTGCTAGGCTGTGGCCTCTTCAAGTTCCATATAGTTCTTACGTTGGTTGTGTTGGTGGTGTTGCTGAGGAGAAAAGGGCTCCTGCGTGGGTTTGCCTTCGTCTTCGCGACGTTGCTCCTGATTTCAGTCGGTATTTCCGGATGGGCATTCCTGACAGCATATCCTCGCTTCTTGATGACGTTGAGCAGTCTGCCGCTGGCAGACATTCACCCGGCAGCGATGGCGAATATCAGAGGATTGGTCAGCGTTTCGGGGGTCGTCCAGGACACGGTCGCCCGTCTAGCTCTCATCTGGATCGGTTCAGTTTTGGTGTTCTGGAATGCGTGGAGAAGCTTTAAGAACAGTAGATCGAAGTTCACCGATGTTACAAATCTCGCGTTCGGAAATTTTGTTTTGGCGGCAATCCTCGTTAGCTATCACTTAAGTCCCTCCGATTTGTGTATCGCGCTTCTACCCATCGGTCTGTTCTCGCAATATCTAGCGGAACACAGCGGAATCCCGCGCTGGGCGAAACTCAGCCTGTTGAGCAGTCAGTGCGTCCTCTTCTTAGCTCCTTTGCATGTGATCTCGCTGGCCGGGCACGTCTACGTATACCCTGTTATTCCGATTCTTATCATGTTTTTGCTGACTTCTGCTGATATCTTTAAAGGTGTCCCCCTGAAGAAAACCGCAACCTGAGATCGACTTCTAAACAACGCAACCGCCGACGCAGCATATCCAATTCGCCATTTGCATAGATCTCCCGATCGTCAGCATACCGTTGTGCCTTCGCGTAGGCGCTTCCGAAACCGCGAAGTGTAGATAGAAAAAACTGCAGCGGGATTTAGGTGAAGGGCTCAAGCCCACCGGCTGCGCAGAACGCGCGTAGAGGGGGCGCAAACGCAAATCCTGGGCATCGTGAAAACGTTGGTGGGTACGCGGCAGCCGAACGTTCTGCTAGAGTCGGTTGACTCGCACGATCCTCTGCGAAGGATCGTAAACGTTCCCGACCGCCCTGGTTTACGTGCCGAGCAGCTTGCGCTTAAACGCACCCGCGATCCCGACGAGCCCCGCCCCAAACATGCCGAGTGTTCCGGGCTCTGGCACAGTGCCAGTGCCCTTGCCGCCTCTGCTGTTGGTTGCGATATAGCCATTGCCGAGGTATCCGTAAGACCAGCCGCTACCGTTCCAGACTGGCGGCCCGGTGTGCTCGATGAACACGCCGTTTACCTGCTGGTAAGAGTTTGTGGACCAATTCCAGTCCCATCCGGTGAACGTCGCCGTAAGGACATCCTTCTTCGCGTTGAAGAAGATATGCGACAGAGTACCGTAGAGTTCATTGGTGCCGCCATACGACTCCAGATAGCCGCTGCTCCACCGTACTCCCTTCTGGTTGCTGCTAAACAGATCAAAGTCCATCCAGCTAGAACCATTGTAGCCATCTCCCCAGAAGTACTTTCCGCCGCAGCACTGCTCAGTTTCCCAGAAGCCGCCGGTGTTGACATTGATGCTATCCGCGTGCGCGAAGCACGCGAGCATTGTTACGAAGATGATGATGAACGTCTTTGCAAAAGCTTTCAAGTTTTCCTCCGCGTTTTGATGTCTCGGTTCTGGTAGTTTGCGGCAGCGAGCAAACCGAGACAATGGCTCGACTGTGGCTGGCAAAAGCGTAACGTGCCTAAAGTTCTAGGCAAGGAGCCTGGCAGGCCGGGGAAACACGCGGCCCACGATACCCAAACGAGGACATTGACCCGGTTCCCGAATGGCTGCTATAGAATTCCCGAAGGCCCGCCCGCCGGAAGATCAGTCTGGAAAAAGTGAAGGCGTCCCTGGCCATGCCTTGTCCGCGGTGCAGATACCAAATTCCGCCGGCGGAACTGCGCCGAATCAGTACCACTCAAGTGCGTTGCCCGAAGTGCGGGATCACTTTCACCGTAAGCACAACGGCTTGAATCGTGAAACTTAGATACACGGCGGGTAACACGGAGCCGGGCCTGATTTCAACTAGTCTCCTGAGTCATTGAATTCTTACATATTGTTTGCGCTGTGCACGGCGAGGGTGCGAGAGGCGAAACGGCCAATGCTGCTGAGAATGGCATCGGCGCTCTTGGTCCATACAAAGGGCTTGGGTTGCTGGTTGTGAACGGCGATGAACTCTGAGATCGCCGCTTGTAATTCACGCACGCTGTAGTGGGAACCGCGCTTGATCTGACGTTGCGATAACAAGGCGAACCAACGCTCCACCTGGTTCAGCCAGGAGCTGTGCGTGGGAGTGAAGTGTAGCGTGTAGCGAGGGTGATGCAAGAACCACTTCCGAATCTCCTTGGTCTTATGGGTAGCGTAGTTGTCTAAGACCAGATGGACAGCCAGATCGGCGGGGACGGCACGATCGATCCCCGCTAAGAATTTGCGGAACTCGACCGCTCGATGGTGTGGCCAGCACTTGCCGATTACCGATCCAGTGGCGATATCCAAGGCTGCGAACAGACTGGTAGTGCCATGGCGTTGGTAGTCGTGGGTTCGACGTTCGACTTGTCCGGGCAACATGGGGAGGATGGGCTGACTTCGGCTCAAGGCCTGGATCTGGCTCTTCTCATCCACGCACAGCACGATGGCGTGGTGAGGCGGGTTCAAGTACAGGCCGACTATATCGCGCACCTTGTCGACCAGCAGCGGATCATTCGACAACTGGAAGGTCTCGCTGCGATGAGGACGTAGCCCGAACGCCCGCCAGATCCGACTGACCGTGGACTGACTGAGTCCCGTCCTCGACGCCAATGCTCGACTGCTCCAGTGGGTGGCTCCTTTAGGAACCTGCTCTAGAGTGAGACGTACCGCCTGCTCGACCCGGTCATCACCGATCTGGCGCGGGGCCCCCGGCCGCGCTTCGTCGCCTAACTCCGCAATCCCACCCGTGATAAAACGATTCCGCCACATCCCCACCGTAAAGCCTGTGGTGCGTAGTTTGGCGGCGACGGCGGCATTGTTCTGCCCGCTGGCGCACTCCAGAATAATGCGGGCGCGAAAAGCGATGGATCGTGAGTTGCGAGGTTGCTGGACCAGCCGTTGCAGAGTTGCCTTCTGTTCGGGGCTGACGACCAGCTTGCGCTTGGTGGGACGACCTCGTGGATTCGACATGATCCACCATACGCCACTCTCATTATTTATGCAATGTATTTATGACTCATTAGACTAGAAGGCATCTCACAAATGCCTCAGCAGAATAATGCGGCAACCAAGGTAGAGCATTCCGAGAAAATTCTCCGCGTATCGTTCGTAGCGCAGGACCAACCTGCGGAAGTTTTGCAACCAAGCAAAAAACCTCTCGATCTTCCAACGACGACGGAACCTCCGCATGCATTTTGGGGTCGGGCGAGTTCCCGGATGCATCTGGCTACGGAATCAGAAGTACGGCGAGATGGGTCTATGGTCGGCTAAGCCTTGCAACATCCACCATTTTGGACGAGAAAGTTTTACAAACTGGTGACAAACGCCTGACAATTCAGAGTCGCGACTTGGCCTACGATCACAAGCTAGGCAGGTCAGAGAAGGTTCCATACCCAGTCACTCCCAGCGGTGGTTCGACCTCCCTCTGTTCCTGACTCCCCTAAGGAGGGATTAATATGCAGGGTTACAAGACCGCAGTCGCCACTTGCCTCGGGCTGGTTCTTCTCATGGTTTCGTCCCAGGCCCAAGCACAATATCGCATCACAAACTTAGTTTCGAATCAAGTCCACCAAGCCCCGACCATCGATCCACTGCTGGCCAACGCCTGGGGATTAGCTCGGGGCGCCACATCGCCTTGGTGGATCAGTGATAACGACACCGGTTGGTCGACCCTCTATGATGCAGCCGGAAAACAAGTGCCACTCAGGGTTTTGATTCCCACCGCCGGAAACGGACCGGCTTCGCCGACAGGCCTAAACGGCCCCGGCACGCCGACGGGAATCGTTTTCAACGGATCGTCGACCGATTTCCAGATTCAGGGCTGGCCATCACCTTTCATTTTCGCGACGCTGGATGGCACCATCAGCGGCTGGGCGCCGGGCGTGAACGCGAACCAAGCGATCATCGCGGTCGATAACTCGGCGAACAAAGCGATGTACACGGGCTTGGCCATAACCAACAAGCCCTCGGGGAATTTCCTCTACGCGGCGGATAACACGAACAATGTAATAGATATGTACGACGGCAACTTCACACTGGTAAAGTCGTTCGGTGATCCGAACATCCCCTCAAACTTCTCAGTGTTCGGCATCCAGGACATCAATGGCCTGGTCTACGTCGCGTATGCTGTCCCGAACGTCGGCGCCGGCGGTTTCATCGACCTCTTCACGGAGAACGGTACCTTCGTGAAAACACTGGTCCAAGGACTGCCACTCAACCAGGCCTGGGGCATGGCCGCGGCTCCTGGCAATTTTGGACCGCTGAGCAATACTCTGCTGGTTTCAAACAACTCCGTTAACGGCACCATCAACGGGTTTGACCCGATTACCGGGAAATTCGTGGGTACGATCAAGGACCAGAACGGAAAGGTGATCGTCTTGAACAACCTCTGGGGAATTGCCTTCGGCGGAGGAAACTCAACCAATGGAGCAGCAAACGAGTTGTTCGTCACCGTGGGTCAGGGAATTGGCACCGCCGAATTGGCCGGCACCTTTGCATCAATCGTCTTCAAGCCATAATTGACAAAAGGCTTAGAAGGAAGACGTAACAAGGGCCGCCTGAAACGGGCGGCCTTTCTATTTGCGCTGTTGGCTGCTTGTCCGCGCTTTTCGCATCACCAGCAATTTTGCCTGCCGAGGCATTTATGAGATGGCTTCTTTGTTCAGGTTCTTGAGCCGGCACTCACCCTCGAGCACCACGTGTGTGGAATTGCCCGCCCACGACGTCGCCTTCCAATCGTGCACACGATCTTCCACGCTGCGTTCTTCGTTCATGAAGGATGCCGAAAATTCGCCGCCCCGATTGTGCTGCGCAAAGGGTTGGCCATTGAAAAGAAGAGAGACACCATAGCCCTGTTTGGGGTCGCCAGTAGCCTTTAACGACAGCCCATCGGTGCCAGATGTCATTGCCGATGTGGCGCCTTGCAAGGCTCCGAACCTCGACCCTAGACCGGCGGCTGGACCAGCTCTGATTGACCCCTCGATGAAACGACGGCGCGAAATAGTTCTGTAGGCCATACTTTCTTGGTTTTCCACGCACTCCAGAGTCATATCCAAACTGCTCATCTCAACTTAATTGAGAGAGTTTACCTCGGAGTCGGGTCGCCTAAGAACCTCCCATGCTCTACGGAGGATAAGAGAAGCTCCTGCTTCCTCAAAGCGACTTTGTAGGAGAGCTGAAGCGCCTTGGGGCCATTTCATGCTCACCCTGCTTATTACTTCTCATCCCAGCGGAGCTGTCACAGCTGCGGTTTTTGAAGACTTGTGTTCGACCTGAGTATTTCCGGCTGATCGGCAGGTGGCGCAAACATCCTCGCTGAAGCTACCTTTCCCCGGGCTCGAGATTTCAGAACGGGAATCAGGACCAGCACAACAACAAGGACCTGCTGCGCCAAGCCTGCCACATACTCGGCCATTTGCGGGCCTGTTGTTCAGCAGCGTGGGAGCAGTGTTGGTTCCGCAACTGCTGGCGGCCGCCGGTGGGCTTGATCGTCGGCCGAATGAGCAGGCCCGAGCGCTACAAGGGGCACGATGCAGTCATGAATGCGTGGCCGCTTATCCGGGCGGCCGTGCCGGATGCCAAACTTGTCATTGTCGGGACGGGAGACGATGAAGCGCGATTGCGGCGGCGCGTCAATCAAGAGCGGCTGCACGCAATCGAGTTCCGCGGCCGGTTGAGCGACGCGGAAAGGGATCGCGCCTATCGCTCGGCTCGCCTGTTGTTTTATCCCTCTGACCAAGAAGGCTTCGGATTAGCGGGAGTCGAAGCACTTGCGTTCGGAGTTCCTCTGCTGGGACTAGCCGGAACGGTCGTCGAAGAACTGTTCCCCAATGGTGAAGGTGTCGTGGTCGCAAAAGACCTGAGCAGGGACAGCATCGTGGAAACTGCAATTCCCGTTTTGACCGATGCGCGACTGGCTTCAAGCCTGGGGCAAGCAGGCTGGGCAAGGGTGCAAAACACTTTCTTGGAAGAACACTTCGCCGTACGCTTTCGCCGGGCGTTGGCGCACCTCATACCAACCGTGCGCGACGACGAGAAAGACCGCGCGGCGGATGCCCTCTCTCTGGCGAGCCGATGACTTCCGCCCCAGCACTCCGCCATCACTAGCAGGATGCGGAAGAACTACTCGTAGTCCACAGGCGCTGTGCCGTGAGAAAGTAGTGCGAAGCATAATAATTAACACGCATTCAGCTATCTTTCACCGGAGTCTGAACGTAGTCGCGCGGAACTAGTCGTGCAGAACTACACCAAGCAGCGAGCTGTGGACCTGCAACCCGCCGTCCGGACCGCCGGAGTAATCGACAAAACCCAGTTTCCTGAACCGGTTCATGAAAAAGCTCACCCGCGAACGAGTAGTCCCGACCATCTCGGCCAAACTTTCCTGACTAATTTTGGGAACCACAGGCTCGGGCACACCTTCCTTGCCAAAATGAGCGAGCAGAAGAAGGATTCGAGCCAGCCGCTTTTCGCTGGAGTTAAACAACTGGTCGACCAGATCCTCTTCATAGCGGACATTCCGCGCCAGTAAATACGCCACAAACAAATCGGAAAATGCGTGTTCCCGGTGTAGCGCATCCATCATCGCTCTTTTGTCGATCCGCTGAATTTCACAATCCGTCATGGCCGTCGCAGATCCCATGCGCAGGGCCTGGCCGGCCAGCGCACCTTCGCCAAAGAAGTTTCCGTCAGTTAACATGCCGATGGTCGCTTCCCGGCCCGTCTTGGAGACGACGGTGAGCTTCACTTTGCCTTTTTGAACATAGAAGACCGCGTCCGCCGCATCCCCCTGCGCGAAGATTCCTTGCTTATTGTTGAAAGTCAGGTTCTTCCTGCCCTCCCCAATGATTGCGAGGAAGGTGCTGGGATTGAACTCGCGGCTCTTCTTATTCACTGGTGACGAGGAACCCATCTGCTGCAATTCTAGTCCTAAAAGGCAGTTTGTCCCATGACGTGACGCTGCCCCCAAGCTCCATCTGCCTGGGGTTCTAAAAGTGAGTCATTCTGCACAGTATCTCGCAAGAAAATCGACGAGCATGGAGGCAGCGAGGAGCAGTGGGTCCGTCAAACCAGGCGGCTTGCATCCTCTGCCGGCCAAGAGCTTGCCACGATGAGGTGGGCTCGTGGGAGGAGTCTTCCATGCCCCAAGAAGTTCAAGTCGGCACGATCCTGATGTCGGAATGCCCGCCGCTCCTTGGGCTGGAGAGCGAGCCCTACTCGGGGCGGTGGAGCGTGGTCAAGGCGCTCGATGGCTCCGCTCTTGATCGCAAGATTCGTGCCGCGGGCTGGAATTTCTTTTTTATCGCGTCGGAAGTGAAGGTGATGTTTTTTGGCGCGCTTGGGGCGAAGAAGATCCAGCACGCATTGAATCGGATATTAGGCAAGGTAAGTCAGCAACACTTCAACGGCCTCGAAGTGACCGGGATCGTTGCGAAGCGTTTTCTGGGCCTGCCCTATGCCATCGTTTCGGCACATTCGCGTCATGTCCAACAAAGCTGCTACCTGGATGGCGCCGAGGTCCGGTGATCGTCCTGTATTTTGGGGACAGACTGAGGGATACACAGGCCGTCCCCTCGACTTCCGCTTCCAGCGTGCACAGATTCCGGCGTCATTCGTGCACGTCTTCTAGAAATGACTTGAGCTTGCGCGATCGGGCGGGCTGGCGCAGTTTGCGCAGGGCTTTGGCTTCGATCTGGCGAATGCGCTCGCGGGTGACGGCGAACTCTAGGCCAACCTCCTCCAGCGTGTGCTCCGAGCCGTCCTCCAGACCAAAGCGCATCTTCATGATCTTCTCCTCGCGCGGAGTCAGGGTGTGCAGCACGTGCGCGGTCCGTTCCTTCAGGCTCACGTTGATGACCGCCTCGGCCGGCGAGACCAAGGCGCGGTTTTCAATGAAGTCGCCGAGGTGGGAATCCCCCTCCTCGCCGATCGGCATTTCCAGCGAGATCGGTGCCTGCATGATCTTGAGCACCTTGCGCACTTTGGCTGCAGGGATGTCCATGTGCTTAGCAATCTCTGCCGACGTGGGTTCGCGGCCCAGCTGCTGGACCAGTTGCCGCGAAGTGCGAATCAGCTTGTTGACGATCTCGACCATGTGCACCGGGAGGCGGATGGTGCGCGCCTGGTCGGCAATGGCTCGGGTGATTGCCTGGCGAATCCACCACGTGGCGTAGGTGGAAAACTTGTAGCCGCGGCGGTAGTCGAACTTCTCCACTCCCTTCATCAGGCCGACGTTGCCCTCCTGGATCAGGTCAAGGAACTGAAGCCCGCGGTTGGGGTACTTCTTGGCCATCGACACCACGAGGCGCAGATTGGCCTCGATGAGCTCATGTTTAGCCTGTTCCCTGTCCATCGCACCCTGGATCATTTCGCGCTGGGTGCGGTGCAGTTCCTTGAAGGCCACTCCGGCTTCGCACTCCAACCTTTCCAGGTCTGCGCGATGCCGCCGCTGAGTCTTGCGGTAATCTTTCTTCAGTTCTTCGCTGCGCGTGCTCTCGATCTTCCTTTCCAGGTTGCTGACCTGCCGGTCGAGGGAGCGCATGATGTCCACGGTCTTATTCACCCGATCGATCAGGCGTTCGCGCTCGAAGTTGGTTAGACCTAGGTTGCGGATGATGAGCGAAATCCGAACGATCTCGCGGCCCAGGCCACATCGGCAGCGGCGGTATTCCCTTGCCTTCTTTTTTGCCGGGATGGTCGTTAGTCGTGCGGCTAGCTGGCTGGCTCTTTTGTAATGCTTTTGTAGCTCGTCGATGCGGTGGGTAGTGTCTTTGACGCGATTCTGCAGGATCTCCTCGGTCATCTCTTCCTCATCGAAGACGACAATTCCCTTAATCGGGCGGACGCCACGCTTTAAATCCTCGGCGATGGCCAAAATCTGACGGATCACAATAGGCGAGCGTGAAAGTGCCTTCAGCACGCGCAGCTGTCCGCGCTCGATGCGCTTGGCAATGTCCACTTCCCCTTCGCGGGTGAGCAGAGGTACTGTGCCCATCTCGCGCAGGTAGATGCGCACCGGATCGTTGGTCTTTTCATGAGCCCCTGGGGGCGGAACAAGTCCGATGACGTCGCCGGCCTCCACTTCTTCCTCAAACTTATTTTTCAACGCCGCGGAAGATAGATTGGGCTCGCCCTCAAGGACCTCAATGCCCTGCGTGCCGAGGGTGGTGAGCAGGCCGTCCAGGTCCTCCGAGGAATGGACATCATGGGGAATCAGGTCATTTACCTCGTTGTAGGTGAGATAGCCCTTTCCCTTCCCGGCATCCATGAGTTTCGTAATGTCGTCAAGAGCCATGCCGAATCCCTTTCAGCGCCTTCCCGCATGGAGCAAAAGGTGCTTTGACAATGACTGAAGCTTCCGCCCGAGAGCTGTCGCGTTAAAGGCCGGCTGAAGCCTAAAAGGGGGCCCCCCTCTGATTTTCGCCGATACAGCTATACGGCGGGGAGTTTCGTCTCAAGGTCCGTGAAAATTCTCAACTGCCGCGTCGCGGATTCTGCATCGGCGAACCACCCTATTACATCGCTGATGACGTCTTGAACCCGCCTATCAGGGTCATGGTATTTCCGTGTTGCCAGTGAGACTAGTCGGCACAACATGAAGCGATTCGGGATATTGACCAAAGCCCCGTATATACGATCAGAACGCATGATCGCTCCTTTTGGAGGGCGTTGAGTTGAGCGCATGAATTTCTTTAAGTGTAGAGATGCAAGATATAAGCGTCCCTCCTTTGCCCGGTTCTCCGGAAGGCAGCTTCAGCGCGAAGGCGCAAGGTTGTGGTCTGGCTGCAATGATGGGTCTTCGTGATCAAGAAACCTCTTACTTCGCTAGCCTGTCACGCTCCTGCTGGACGGCGTAAGAAACCAGGCGCTTGTCGCGGTCATCCCATGCGTCGATATGCTTTTGTGCGAGAGCATCATAGAGGACATGTTCAGCCTTGCTGTCGGTCTCAGACGAATTGAAATCGGCATACGATTGAGTGCGTGCGGAGTTCAGGATTGGATACTCGTGAGCGCGCAAATCAGCCAGCGTTTGTTCATCGAGGAGAATGCTCTTCAATTCACCGTCGTCGTTCAACAAGAACTGAGCCGCGAATGACTCCAGTTCTCTCACTGTAGCAATCTCCACATCCGCCCTCAAATCCTTTGCTCGCTGCCGAGCGGCTGCGTCGTCTCCCGCAGCAACCACAACGCAATTACCATTTCGTAGCCGTAGTACGAACAGCGTCATATATTCCCCGACTGAGTGCTACGCCAATGGCACCGAAGCAAAGTCTGTTGTGAATATCTCGCCCGGCATCGCTGTCAACGTTCGGGAAGGAAGATTGTTCTCACTGCAGCGCCGCTGACGAACAAGGGGCCCGCTCCTCGATCAGAATAGTTCCGACTTGAGCTTTTGGCATCATCGGCTCTCCCGAGTGAACGTATCTTGCGACCAAAGAAGGGGTGGCGCGCAGGTAGCCACCCCGGGCGATTGACAAGGCACCGTCTCAGGCGGCCACGGCGGCGGCTTCGTGAATAGTCGAGCTAATCACATCCGAGACTTGCACCTTGGGAGTGCCGTCTAATACTTTATCCAGGATCTTGAGTACTTCGGGGTAGCCTGCAGTGTTATAGGCTTCCGCGTACTCCTTGGTATCCCAGAGACTGATTGCGACCACATCCAGCCCTCCCGGGACAGCAAATGTGATTTCATCCCGGAACCCACGCTGCTTCCGCAGCATGGGAATGACTTCTTTTTCGAAAATCCGCGTGAACTCGCTCAGAGTGTTTGGTTTCAGGCGTAGAGAGACATTGCGAGCAAACATGATCAACCTCCATCGATTGGTTAGGTAATCTAAGAGGGAGAACTTCAGATGGGCTGACTTAGTTCAGGAGACCTGAAAGAGCGGGAGGACCACCCGCTCAATTAGCACCCTAGCCTTCTGCACTGCGATTGTCAACCGGCACTGATTTCTGGTAGTGGTGCAGTTTGAAATCCACAGGCCCTAGCTGGGTTCGCCCCGTTGTGGCAAGCTGTAGGCATGGCAAAAAAGCGTACAAAAGCCGATACAGCACAGCGCCAAGCCAATCAACTGGAAAAGAGAGTAGACACCCGCCCAGAGCAGACGCCTAAGAAGCCCCAAGCCAGCGAGGACGTCAGCCAAGTCGCTGCGCGGATCGTGACGCGGAAGTCATAACCGTGGTGATGCCTCTGACTCTGTTGGCTACATTTTTCGCCGCAAAGCGCATAGATAGGGCTCTTTGCCAAAACTGATTGGGTTGCCGATACTCGCTGAAGTCTGGCTTCTCGGCGGTTTTTCAATCTTTGGTCAAGCGAAAGGAGGGGCTATGTCTTCCCAGATTTCGCCGCAGCAGCGTTCAGGTTGTTGCACATTTGCCGCCTGAACGGACACGGACGCCCCTCGGCCTTCGCTTACTCTGCGCGCAATGTGTCTGGGCCAGACGATTGGCAATGATGGTGTATACCGAAGGGTTAAAAGCCAGGCCGACGTGCGTGCCTGAAACTGGGAAATCGGTTTCCGGGTTATCTGTCTTGCAATACTGCCAGTCAACCACTCCGTCGTCGCGCGTGTAAACCGCAGTTTCGACCACCGACGGGGGCACACTGCGCTCCAGGGAATCCACAAAATCGCAGGTGCAGTGCCCGGTGTAGCAATCGGAAAGGACCGCACCGCCGTGCTTCTTCAGGATGCGGCGGCGAACGATTCCGGCTGCGCGCAGGATGCTGGAATGTGCCACTGTACCGCGGAACGGTGCGCCCAGCGTGATGACGGAAGCTATATCCTGTGGCCGTTGCCCTGCGATCGAACGGGCGATAATGCCTCCCAAACTGTGGCCGATCAGATGAATCCTGCGGCCGGTTTTGGCTAGCGCCTTTTCAATGGTTTCATTCAGGCAGCGTTTAATCAGGAGGTTCGGACACTCTGCGTTGAAACTCATGCCTGAAAAGAAGGCTTGGTATCCTATCCGTCCCAGCCATCTATGCAGCGGGAATAAGTAATGATCCGGACACAGGAACGCGGGGATGAGAACCACTCCTGAACCGTCGCCGTGAGGTGTCCCTAGACCGTAGTAGACGGGCGCGGCATGCAGCAGAACCAACTCGACGGCAAACAGCATTTCACTCCAGATGGGAACATTAGCTTCCTGATAATCCCGAGTAAGAATATGGGGGCCGCGATCCTCCAATCGAACGTGCGTTTTTCTCATTAAGCTGCCGACTTAATGTACGCGAGGGCACGCAGTTGCACAATAAGAGCTTGCACGGACAGAGTCATGCATGCGGTCGCGTGGCAGGCCGACTTGACAAGCAAATATTGCCGGATCACGATGCGTATCAGGTCGGGCTATGGCGCAAACTACAACCCCGGTGCAGTTGAAGCAGCAAACACTGAAGTGTTTCAGTGCTTACATTCGTGACGCCGAAGCGGCCATGGAACAGACTCTGGGCGACGGCAGCCCATTCCTGTGGTCCGATGTCAATTCGGAGAGAGCGCAGCAGGTCCGAGGAGGCCAGGTTGTAGCGCAATTCTGGTCAGGTCACGGGCCGGTCAAAGTGCCGAATGGTTTGATCCATGACTGGATCGGCGCCTCATTCATTCCTGGTACGACCGTCGAAGACGTGCTGGTGCTGGTGCAGGACTACGATAACCACAAGAACATCTACAAGCCCGAGGTGATTGCCTCAAGGCTAATAAGCCATCGCGGCAACGATTTCCAAATCTACTTACGACTTCTCAAGAAGAAAATTGTGACGGTGGTCCTTGATACCGATCATGAGGTGCATTATCGTTCGCTGGATCGAGCGCGCTGGGCTTGTCGCTCGTACACGACCCGGATTTCTGAAGTGGAGCACACCGGAAGCCCGAAGGAGAGAGTGCTGCCCCCCGATACCGGTTCCGGATTTCTATGGCGCCTGTATTCCTACTGGCGATTCCAGGAGCGGGATAGTGGTGTGTATCTTGAGTGTCGGGCCATCTCGCTGACGCGCGACGTGCCCTTGGGGCTGGGATGGATCATCGAACCGATCATCCAGAAGCTCCCTAGGGAGTCGCTAATCAACACCCTCGAGGCTACCCGCCAAGCGCTGCTTGCCGAGGCGAAATAGTTCCTGTAAACTCCGGCCCCGCTCCCGGTACCTCGAGATGAGGCATGGGATGAACGAAAACGAATACCAACACAGGACTGCACACCCGGATCGGCTGGCGGAGTATTTGGAACTGGCGAAAATCGCCTTTGGAAGCCGAAGAAGAGGAATAGAATACGGCGAATTTTCAATCACTAGCGTAAGAGAGGCCGCCCGGAACTTAGCCACGGCAGCCTCTGTGCTACTTGAATCGTCCCCTAAGAAGAGGATTCACCGTCACGATATTCCGCTATCCCTTAGGATGTCTGGTCAATTTTGCACATATTGGAGTTTCCGCTTTTTCTTCATTCGCTGGGATCAGCGACTCTCCAATCTAGGGCCGATGCCCTCAGCAGCGGCCGTTGGCTGCTGGAGGGAATCGGTGGGACAATTGGGCGGCGTCAGGAGGCTGCGCGATGACGGTTCAGCAGATCGTTGAGGTCGTAATAATCGTGATTGTGATCTACGTGGCGGTTCGTTTTTTTAGGAAAAGGGGGTAAGCTGACTGGCTGCGCCTGTGGGTGGGGTGGCCAGCACCCGCTGTGACTGTCATTCCGTCCTGCCTAACTTCCGCCCCCAGCACTCCGCCATCGCTAGCCGTAGTCCACACGGCGCTGTGCCTTGAGAAAGTAGTGCGAAGCACAAATCATTAACAGGTGTTCTGCTATCTTTCACCGAGCATCCTTTTTTTCATTGTTCAGCGAGCGCCGTTCAGCCAGATCGACGATCAGCAAGGCCACAGAGAAACTCAGGAGGGGGCCTGCTATGCTGAAAATTGGCCTTGCCGCTGCGGGTCCCGCGTCTTGGGCGTCAGTGTGATAGGCCGTGACGCCCATTGCGACTAGCGCTGTTGTAAAGGATGCCATAACCCATTCGCGTGGCAGATGTTTCAGCCGCCACAACCCAAGAGGCAGTAACCACGCGAAGACATACCAGAAGTTGAGGTCTTTCACAGCGGCCGCTGCAGTCGCCGGGCTAGCGAGGTTCGATCTCAACATGCCGGCATAGGTCCAAGGAAAAAGCAGATATCCATTTGTGGCCGTCAACACAGCCGTCAATGAGGCCACGCCTGCCAATGCAGTTGCCACGAGCCACATCACCTGCTTCCCTAGCGGTCTCTCCTGCCTGTTCATGACCATCCAAGTTGCAGCAAATACCAGCGAAAAGGGAAGAAATGTTTCCTTTGTGATCGAACCCAATGCGGCAGAGAGAGGGAGGAGAAAGAACCATTCGGCGGACAATGCCCACACCACCGCCATCAAGAAAAATGCTTCTCCTGAGTCCACAAGACCCGCAAGCAGGAGATTCGGAACGGCAAAATTGAGCAGGTATATTGCTGAGCTGAGCAAGGCGATGTTCGGGCTCCCCATGTTCCGAGACACCACCATGAACAGCAGGAATGCCGTCCCGGAAACAAACCAGCTATTTACGAGCAACAGCGCAAAATAGGCGGGGTTCCATGAGCCCACCCGACCGGTGGCAGCGCGGAATATGGGGCGGGCGAGGTAGGGAATCAACACGCGATGCCGGAAATGAGTTGCAACGCCCTCCTCACTGCGCACCATTTTCGAGTACTCCGAGGCGTCGGGGTTACGAATGCCGGGGTCATAACGATTCAAGGTCGGGTAACCGAGCCCGATGCAGACTGCGAAGAAGAAGCTCCAGAGCGTCGTTGCGGTTGCGAGTGCCGAAAGCGATTTGTTGAACATCTTGAGAGAGTTTACCTCGGAGTCGGGTCGCCTAAGAACATCCCCCGCGTTACAGAGGATAAGAAAAGCTCCTGCTTCCACGGTCGAAGAGGCTAAGAAGAAAGCATGCGCGGAAAAGATGAGCAACAGTTGAAGGTTCGGCATCGTGGAATCTTCAAGGTAGGCTGGGTCTTCACCCTAGCGGCGGCGGCCTATAATCAGTCCTGCTAGGGCAATGCTTATGAATCTGCGCCATCTGGCAGAGCGATTCAGCCGGGGTGTGGTTTTGCGCAGGCATCTGCCAAAGCAATTCCAAAGCCTGCCACTGTATGTTTCGCCGGAAGCCGGCCTGCGCTATTGGAGATGGGGTGTGGAAACAGCCGACCCTATGCTCTTTCGCATGGTTCGAGAACTGGTAAGACCCGGCGCTGTGGTGTGGGACGTTGGGGCTAACGTGGGCTTATTCAGTTTCAGCGCAGCCGCCCTGGCCGGACCACGCGGTTTTGTGCTAACTATTGAGCCGGACGTGTGGCTGGCAAATTTGCTGGCGCGTTCCGCCCGACGCATTCAACAGCACTCCGCCGGAGCTGCACCGGTGGCAGTCCTTTGTGCCGCCGCATCAGAAACCAACTGCATCGGCCAACTCGAGATCGCGGAGAGAGCCCGCGCAGCCAATTATCTGATGGAAGCGAAAGGATCCAGTCAGGCCGGAGGATCCCGCTATCAGCAGGCAACCGTGACCGTTTCGCTGGACTTCCTACTGGATTACTTTCCCGCGCCATCCGTTTTGAAAATTGACGTCGAGACCGCGGAAGTCAAGGTGTTGCGCGGGGCGCTAAAGCTACTGCGTGCAGTCCGCCCTGTGGTCTGGTGCGAGGTGGCGGCGGATAACTCAGAAGCTGTTTCAGAACTACTGGATCAAGGCGCCTACGAACTGTCTTCTGCCGCAGCAGAGCCTGCAAAGCGCAGACCGTTGACACGAGCCCCGTGGGATACCTTAGCAGTACCGAAGCCATAGAAAGATCGGCGATCCGCGCGCAGGTCCAAGACTCCCGTGCCCACTTGCTTTTCGAAGTATGGATATTGTCGTTTAACGAAATGCCTTGATCCGCTGACTGTCGATCTGGGCGTGGTCGGAAAGCCTACAGGGCAGAGAGCAACTGCCTGGCTCCGTTTTGGTCTTTGGCCAAAGAGGCCACATGTTTTCGGTGAAGTGTCCTGAGAGTTTCTCACCAAAATGTGGAGCATGCTACCGATCGACTTCGCGTTCAGCGAAAAGATCATGGAAAAAGGCACATCCGATGGTAGCGCGACGTCGGAGTTCAAGGAACCGCAAGCCGTGTGGGCCTGATCCCGCCGCCGGGCCACCACAGAGAGTCCAGGTTGCCGGCGACGTTTCACGCGGCTTGCTGATTCGCCAAGTTGCTCCGGTCTACCCCGACGGCGCTCGGCGTGTGTTTGCTCTGACACTTGCGTTCGACCGGAGTATTTCTGCCTTATTCGCAGGTCGCGCAAGCCCTCTAATTGGAACTGCCTTTCTCCGGTCTCGAGATCTCAGAACGGGGATCAGCACCAGCAGAACAACAAAGACTTGCTGCACCAAGCCTGCCACGTACTCGGCCATTTGCGATTCCACCGCCAGCAATTGCGGAACCAACACTGCCCCCAGGCTGCTGAACAACAGGCCTGAGTCGGCGCGCAAAAAAATCCGCTGCATGGAGCCTAGAAAAATCCCCAAGGGGAAAATGATTAGCAAGGGACCTAGCCAGCCAAAATTAATGTAGCTCTCGGCGAGTGTGCCTACAGCAATGGAAACACTCGAAATCTGCCCGAGGTATGTAAGCCCATACGACACTTGATACCAATGATTCGCGTCGTTAACGGACGGCTTGCTGGGCCACAAAAAACGCGGGATGAAGGTAACACCGATGTAGGAATACAAGCGACCATGCTGATATGGCACTCTGCCCGGTGTGAATTCCATAACGTTGGCAGTCTGCTGAAGAAGCGACAGACGGTGGAGGGTATCATCGGCCAACTTCCTACCTTTTTCACCCGTTTGATCTGTGATTGCGCCGGCCCATGCGTTCCGGGAGGTTTCGACCCAGAACGCAACGCGTTCAAAATACCCATCGACGGAACCACCTCTCCAATAGCGGATGCGGAACGCCTCTTTGCCTGGCTGAAAAAACAAGATGATCGGTAGCACAATAAGAGCAGCAGTTAGCGGCAACTTACGGCGCTCATACACATAGACGGTCATGCCGATGATCCCGAAACCAATAAAGCTCCCTAGCCAGCCCGAAGAGATACCCACAACCAATGCTATGAACGCATATCCGAGCATCAGGAATCTATCGAAATCTGAAATCTTACCGCGCAGGTAATACCGGAGAAATATCGCGAAGCTGACCGAGGGCACCATATTCTCAAAATTGGAAATAAATTGACGGCCTCCCTCTCCAAATTCGGTAATCGGAACCAACACCTTGAGCAGCGTTCCAACAATGAAGATGATTCGCAAGTAGTGCCACTGATCGGGAGTCCCAGAAACATCGACTCGGATCGAGGGCACCCGGCGAAAACGAGCGGCCAGCCTCATGCCAGCCCCAAGAGCAACTACACCCGTTACCGCGAGGTAGAGCGAAGCCGTAATCGCCCTCTCGGAAAGGTGCCTGCGCCCTGAAACCAGCCCTATCTCGTGGCTGGCCCAGAATAGCGGCAGAACATAGGCCAGCCAGTACATCCCACCGAGCAGAGCGAACAGCGGTATCCCCTGTCTCTCTCCGCGATACCAATTGCGATACGAGGCCCAGGGGAGCCAGCCAAGGAGGAATGCCGCCCCTATTTCTGCTAGGGTCACGTCGTAAGAACTGGAGTACCAGAGGAGCGCCGTGACCAGCAGTGGAACGCCGACGTCCGGCATCATGGGCCATTTCTGCAGGGGCTGGAATCTTGTCAGCATTTGCATACCAACGCTCGGGAGCCAGTAATGGCAGACAGGCACTGAAGCACGCCCTCCACAGCCGCTTGTATCGAGTGTTTCTGTATCCTGCGCCGAGCTTCCCGGCTCATAAAGGCGATGTGGCAAGGATCTCGCACCAAGCCGGTCATCAGAGCTGCGAGTGCATCCACATCACCCACCGGGAAAATGGCCCCAGTACTTGCTTCTTCTATCAAGTCAGGGCCGCAACCGACACGGTCGCTCACCATACACGGACAGCCGCAGGCCATGGCCTCATTTACCACCAGCCCCCAGGTCTCGCCAGCTGAAGGCAGCACGAGAGCGTCCGCGGCAACATAGGCACCCGTGATCTGCGACTGATTCAAGAAACCGGTAAATACTATTGGAACGCGGCGGGTGTTGGCGAAGTCCTCACAGACCTTCCGTAAGGGTCCATCACCGACCATCAGGCCTTGCACGGCAGGTTTCTGCTTAGCGGCTTTGCTGACGGCACGGACGAAGTCCAATGGCCTTTTCGTCTCGGTGAACTTACCGACAAACGCGACGGTGATGCGGCCCGGGTCAAGACCCCAACCTTGCCGCAACCCGGAGCGAGTCGGGCGCAAACGATCCGCAGCTCCTCCGATAGCATCAATGTCCACCGCGTGCGGTACTAGAAAAATGCGTTCTGGAAATGCGCCATAGTGCAGGAAATACTCGCGCGACCATTGACCGACCGCAAGACAAGCGTCGAAGCGCGGAATGAAGCGCCGATACGCTAACCACTTGGCGAGCCTCACGGGAAGACTGCGTGGCGTGCGCAAGTGCGAATCGCTGCGAACCATCACTTTCACCTTCGACCTCCAGCAGGTCCAGATTGCCTGCCACGCGCTCTTGTAGTGCCAACCATTAATCAGTACCGCGTCATACTCCCCGCGACGAATGATATCCTTGATCTCCGGGGTATCAAACCCAACAAACCTACCGGGGCCTGCTGGATTCGCTACATTCCGCAAGAAGGTCAGCGGATACCCTTCCAGCAACGGCACATCCCAGTCAAAAGCAACTCCAAATCCCGCTCGAGCTTGTTCCTCGGGGGTGGCTTTATGGCAATAGTAAACATGTATCTTCAAATCAGGATGGGCGGCGAGTCCCCGGAACCAAGGGGCATGGTACTGGATCGGATGTGTGCTGACGATAGCAAGGCTAAAAGGCGTCCTCATGCACAATTCCAGCAATACTTCATCTCAATGATGACGTTGCAGGGCATTGCTTCGTCGTTGTAAAACAGCTCAACCATTTGAGCACACACCTGTCAAACTCAAATTCGTTCTTCTATCATCGAGACTGCACAATGACTAGAGCGTATTTCATAAACAGTGCCTCAGCGTAATCCAGAAGCAAGCGAGATAGAAGAAGGCACGGTAAGTGGAGAGCAGATGCTCATGACGGACCAGCAGGCGTCGGAATTGACCCAGCCATGCGTTGGTTCGCTCCACGATCCAGCGGCGCTTATAACGCCGCAGTTTGCGCCCATCTTGGTAGCGCCGTGCCTGGTTGTTCTTGCGGTAGGGCGCAATCAGTTCGATGCCACGCTTTTGCAAGCGCTGGCGCAGCGGGTCGGAATCGTAACCGCGGTCGGCGATCACGCGCTCCGGCTTTTGCCGCGGGCGCCCTTGCCGGCGTGGTACCCGGACTTGGGAGAGCGTGGCTTCCGCAAGCGTAACTTCACTGGGGGAGGCACTTTCCAGCCGAACTCCCAGCGGAAGACCTTGACCGTCGACCAGTACCATCCACTTCGTCCCCTTGCCCCGCTTGGTTTTACCGACCGCGAGGCCCCCTTTTTCGCCGGAGCGAAACTGCCGTCCAAAAAGGTTTCGTCCCAGTTCAGCAGGCCTTCTTCATCCAGCGCCCCCAGCAACGTGCGCCACGCTTGCAGCCACACCCCTTCGTCTTCCCACTGCTTGAGCCGCCGCCAGCAGGTCGAAGGCGAAGCAAACTCCTCGGGCACGAATCGCCACGCCGCGCCGGTTTGCAGAATCCACAGAATACCCTCGAAACACGCCCGGTTCGATGCCCAGGGCCGGCCTCGATTGTCCTGCCGTCGCCTGGGCGGGGGTAGCATGGGTTCCACCAACTCCCACTGCTCGTCCGTCAACAGCTTCTGCCGCGTCTTCATGACAGAAGCTCATCACCTAACCAGCCTCATCCGTAAGTGCCTGATATGAGGCCGAACCTATTTATGAAACACGCTCTAGAGAATCAACGGAATCACATTCAACAATCCCATCAATCTTGGGGACGTCCTCTAAGTAGAACCGCATGCTGCCGAGCATCTGGGGTGAGTTCGCCGCGGGTTTGGAATCGTGCAAGGCTATGTATCCGCCTTTTCTCACCTTCGGGAACCATCCGTTCCAGTCCGCTTGGACTGCTTCATAGGAATGGTCGGCGTCGATGAACAGAAAGTCGATTGACCAAGAAAAATTGCGCCCGATCTCATGGCTCAAACCCTTAAGGAAAACGAGATTCTGAACGCGGTTACGCCACCGATGTACTCTTGCGACGTACTCGGTATAACAGATGCCAAGTCGTCCACGATAAAACGGGTCTATGGAGTAAACGGTTCCAGTTGTGTTACGCGCAAGTGCGACACTTGTACTAGCCTCATAGCAACCGATTTCGCAGATCGTACGAGCGTCGCGCGAATAGCGCAAAAGCATTTGTAGTTCTCGGTCAGTGACTTGAGAAGCGGCGGAGTCCAAACCGAGCATAAACCTAACGAGGTGAAGTAGAGATTTCATTCCCATGAAGTGAATTGACGGTCCTAAATTTCGTCGTCCTCTACTTTGCTCGCAGCAGTTGTACCCACTGGGGCCGAACAACCACCGAGGAGTACTCTTGCTCATAGCGTTGTCTAGCTCCCTTCCCGCACGCATCTCGAAACTCGCGCTGCTCGAGGAAACGAGTGAGTGCCGACGCGAGCGAGAGCGGACTTTCTTCGCAAATGAGTCCGGTCGTCTCATGCAAGACAATCTCGTGCAGCGCTCCGCTACGAAAACACACCGTTGGCACCCCGTGAGCCATTGCCTCGACCACACTGCGACCGAACGACTCATGAAACCTGCTGGGTGGGCTGGTATGAACGTAAACATAGGCAAACCGCATAAGCCTTGTAGCGTCTTCTCGGAAGCCCCAGAACCTGACGCGATTACCAAGGCCAGCCGATGTAATCTCACGATCAAGTTCGCGCCGGAAATCGTCTCCACATCCTCCAACCAAATGGAGCAAAACATCCGGGTACGTCGGAGCAACCAGAACAAATGCTTTCAACAGGATGTCGACACCCTTGTGGCCCGAGATCTGCCCAACAAAGAATAAGTTTCGTTTCCCCGTGAGCCACCGGCAGACTTCGGGATCTTCAGGGAGCCGCTCATCCACCTCCAAAATATACGGCACGATGAAGTTTCGTTTGCGCTTGATTGCCGGAAGTTTCCTAACGATATCCTCATATCCAAATTTGGTGTTGTGTATAAAATCGGTGACCAGGGGGATCCACACAGCAAACAGCCGGTTGTTTGTACCCAGATCGTGGAAGTGGTGGATGACCCTACGCCCGGTAAAGCGGCAGTACAGGGCTGCCAGCATAGAGCCGGAGGCTGCGCTGATGCTAGGAACGTACAGCACATCCTTGCCACATGCACCCTTGAAGATCGCAATATTGGCTCGGACCGCGGCCGTGACCATCTGACATAGGTGTACTAACGATCGAGGCTTCGCGAGACGCTCCCAGTCCGTCTTGTCCGGAAGCAGTTGGATAGAAAATCCTCGCCGGGTCATCTCACGGATGATGGGAGGTTGCCGCTCAAATATGCGGTTACTCTGGAGAAAATAGGGGTCCACCCCCGGCCGGAGTGCGTCGAAAAGCTCAATGACTGCACGTTCCATGCCGTACAGGAACGGCGTGATCAGAGGAATGAAAACCCGGGTCACCCCTGTGGGCAGTGACATAGCCAAAGGTACCGCGGGTTCAGCCAACACTTGGGTGTTCACGATATTCGACATTCAGCTTCAGCCAATCGGGTCGCTAAAAGCATTCCAGCCATTGGACGACTCACCCGTGCGTCGTAGTCGATTGCACCGTACGATCGAAAACTCTCGCAAGCCGAGCCGTTACCGCACGGGCGGTGTAAGGTTCGAACTTCTCCCAATTCGTTGGTGAACGCCAGCCGGTTGGCAGTTTCAACAATTCCTGAAGAGCCGCTCCAATCTCCCCAACAACACTAAGCGGAGGGCGACCAGGACCGAAGGTCACCGCATTACCGGCACAGGTTTCCTGGAGGAGCTTCACCGCATTGCTCTCTTCATGAAATATGGCGAGCAAGGGCTTTGCTGCCAGTATATAGGGGAAAATCTTGGAAGCCGTATAGTGAGGAGCTTCGGAGCCCACAACGGCTAGCGCATCCGAATCCAGCAGGATCTGGATCGCATCCAGATGTTGCACTCTTCCTGGGCGTTCTTCCACAATGTCATCGACTCCACACTCCCGGGCTGTGGGCAGGACCTGGTATAAACCTTCGGCTTTAGGCGCGTAGGTTGTTCCCACAAAGTGTATCCGCACTCGTTTGTACAGCTCGGGCGCGCTTTGCCGCCCCAGCCGGATTGCTTCGAACAAGGCACGCAGCGCCGCAATCATGTCTGGCCCGCCCCGGCCCACAGAACTGATATGGAAATACCCGTCCCTCCGGTTGAAAACCGGGTTCGGGCGGGGGTGCTGACGGACATACTCGAAGTCGCTCGGTTCGACTCCAAACGCAACCGGTGTAGCCTTCACGCCGTGCAGCCATTCGTAATTGGCAAATAGACCCGCCATATAGGAATCATCAACGCCCACGAGTTGGTCCACGCGTTTCAGCGCGAACGGCTCCAGGAACCGATACATCGCATACACGAGCGCCCACTTGGGAGGACGTTGCGCCCTGGGCAACTTCCAGTAGTACTCGGTGAGAATGGGGTCATTGTAGTCGAGGATGTACGGAGTCCCAAACCGCGCATGCGCTAGCCGCCCCAGAACAATAGGAGCGTTCGGAGGAACAGAAATGAAGATCAGATCCACTCGCCGTTGGCGGCAGATTCGGCTCAGCGCCCGCCAGTGATGCCAGAGAGTGCGCAGACCCAGATCCCCGAAACCTAACTTTCGGGTCCACTTGAGAGGCAAAGCGCCCGTCCGGACCACCGCCAGCGCAGGATCCAGAAGATTTACATTTTCTGGGTCGACCGTCCATTCGTAGCAACGCGGATCGGCGGCCAGGACAATCGGGTTCCAACCGAACTCGGGAAGATGCTGTGCAAAAAAACGGGCCCGCAACGCCGGTGGATAGCTACTGGGCGTGAAATCGGGGGCAATAATGAGTACGGTTCTACTCTGAGTCTCATCAACAGACACTTTCAGCACACCCTCACTTTTTTCAGAACGTCGCTAGCAACATCCAGTAGTTCCTGCACAAAATGTCTCCAGTGGTTAGGGCGTGTCAATCCCCTCAGATGCAGTTCAATCTCGCCGAGGGAGAAGCAACTCCAGAACTATTCTGCATTCGAACTGGCCCACCAGAATCTGGCGATTAAGCCAGCATTCAATGATCGTAATCCTGCAGGCACAAGGGCATACACATGAAAGCCCATCGATTGCAGGAGGGATTTTAGTCCCGGCACTGAACCTCCGAAGGAGGAGAGTTGTTCTGGATGGACCTCAATCAGCAACGACACCGGAAACTTCGGGTACGACAATGCGCGGCGGGCACCCTGCAACGCAAGCCACTCGCCACCCTCAATGTCCATTTTAATGAAGCAGGCCTCCCCAACGGAATCGCCAAAGAAATCATCGAGACTTACGCAGGGATACTCGATGCCTTCGTTTTCGGCGATTTTTCCGCTGCCTTCGTTAGCCTTGTCAGGTCGCTCGAAATTGACTGTTCCGGAGACATGGGAAATGCAAGTGGCGTGTATGCTCACGTGGGTCAACCCGTTGAGTTGCAAATTGGCTCGTAGTTTCGGAAGGACCCGGATCTCGGGCTCAAATGCATCCACTTTGTCCATTCGAGCCGCCAGGAAACTCGTGTACACACCAATGTTGGCGCCGATGTCCAGGGCCCTTGCGAAACCTGCCAGCCGATCGCCCAGAAAGCTGAAAATGTAGTCGTCGTATTCCCGCTCATAGTAGAGGTAAAAACCGTGAAGCTCAGAGGGATCGACCCATAGCCGCTGCCCAAAATGCACGATTTGTCGTCGCCGGTGTGGAAGCCGAACGACTACCCGCTTGAACTGCCGCTGTATCTGCGGGGCTCGACGCAGCGCACGATAGATTGTGTCCGTTACCATGTGGAACTCAGCGCCTGTCGTGGAGTATAGCTTCGACCTGTTGGACGAGTTTCTTCTTTTCTAAGTCCCAGTTGAACCGACACGTTCCCCAGTCCCAGGATTTCTGGCGAGCGTGTTGAAGAATGTTCCTATTCTCATACCAGTGGCGCAAGCCCATTGCAAACGCATTCACGTCGCCGGGCTCATAAGAGAAGCCCGCATCGCCGATGGTCTCCATGATCAGTCGCTGACCTCTGGTCGCAGTCGCAATTACCGCGTTGCCGGCAAGAAGGTAGGTGAAGATCTTGTTCGTGAGGCAGATCTGGCGGTTTTGGCTGACCGGCTGTTCAACGGCAAGTCCCACATCGCATTCGGCAGCCATGCGAACCATCTGATCGGGCGCACCGGGCTCATGCACCACGACCTGCCGGGGGCGAACACCGGAAGATGCCGCCAAGTCGAACAGGAGCGTGTCGTGTCCAGGCGCCCACCTGCCGCGCACGTGCAATTCGATGTTGCACTCCTTGAGTTGGCCCATCGCCTGGATGACATCTTCCAGCCCGCGGCCGAGCCCAATAGTCTGCGAAAACCAGTACAGCCGCAGTGGGCCATCCGGTGGCATGACTCGCAACTCGCGAGGGCGCTCCGCCAGCGGGAACACGTTGAGGATGGTTGTGGGCAGGGGGATGCCATACCTTGCGCTGTACGCTTCGGCAATGCCGGGCGACGCGGCAGTCACATACGAACAGCGCGACAAGTATCGGCATTCGAAACGCTCGACCAGTCGGTCCGAGTGACTCGGCCCGGCGGCAAGCGGGTAGGATCCGGACTCGAAGTCTTCGGCGTCGAACCCGAACAGGGCGCGGTTGGCACGGGCAGCATCCGCGGCGGCGACAAGCCCTCCCGTGTAATGGGCAATGTAGAGGTCTGCCCTGGTGCGCACGGCCACGCCGGCCAACTCAGGCAGCACGCGACACACCGCATAGCGTCGCAACCGGTCACTTAGAGGCCAGGCGAGAGGCAGGCGGCGAGCCAATCCATAGCGCAAGCGGGTATGCCAATATTCCGCGCTCCTGCCGTTGAAGTCGCCGCCCACATAGGTGCACGTCCAGGACCGTGTCTGCAGCAGTTCCCTGTCGGCCGCATCGGCCCAAGGAATCATATGCGAGCAGAGCACCTGCACCTCGTGCCCGGCTTCGTGCAGCGCATCCGCCTCTTTGACCAAGCGGGGGTCAACTGACGGCTGGCCGGGAGCGAGAAGACAGATTCTGGCCATAAGGATTTAGGACAGCAGGCGAAATTTCACGCGAGTTTCACGGTGTCACTAGCAAGCCTGTTGCTCCTCCGACCCGGCAGACACAAGCCGCCGATACAGCCGCTCGTAGGCTTCCACTATCACGCGATCGCTGAATCTCTCTTCGGCGATATGCCGACAATCGCGGCGATTAATCTGCGACAAGCAGCCCACGGCCGATACCATCTGCTCCACGGAGTCGCACACGAACCCGTTGACGCCGTGCTGGACGATTTCGGACAAGGATCCGCGCCGCAAACCGATCACGGGAGTTCCGCAGGCCAGCGCTTCCGCCATCACAATGCCAAATGGTTCTTCCCAGAGCAAAGGCATGAGGAGGGCAGCCGACCGTCTCAGCAGTTCGTTCTTGGCGGAATCATCCACCGCGCCGATATACTCCACAGCCTTGCCATCGATATGAGGTTGGACCTGTTCTGTGAAATAACGGCGATGATGGTCCGCCTCGGGAACATTCCCGGCAATGACCAGGCGGCACCCGCTTCTCCTGGCGACCTCGATTGCCAGGTGGACACCCTTGATTTCTTCCACCCGCCCCAAATAAACCAAGGGAGCATCCGGCTCAATACGAGCAGTCCACTGATAAGTTTGCAGCGGCACGCCGTTGTAAACGACGTGGAAATGGTCGTTGGACTGCCAGCGTCGGATCAAGTGCGCGCTGCAGCCGGTAAAACTCAATGTCCCGTGTGCCAGCAGATTCCCGAGTCGCACGCTGCGAGGCGAAGGCCCGCGCTGGTAGCTCATGATTTTGGGGATGCGCAGGGGCAGTAGGGGCGTCAAGTAAGCCAGGCGCGCAAAGCTATGCACCAGGTCGAAGTGGCCACGCTGGATCACCTGCGAAACGCGCCACATGTTGGCCAGCGTGTCAATTTTGCTTTGACTCCGTAATCGTGGGTAAGACACCAGATGACACGGGACGTGCGAGTCCGGGTTGGCGAACAGCGTCACGTCATGGCCGCGCTGCACTAGACCACGCAGCAGCATGTCCACGATGCGCTCAATGCCGCCATACAGCACCGGAGGCACAGGAATCTCCGGGTCGACGGTGATGGCAATGCGCAGCGGAAGGGCGCAGCGGTCTCCCTCTGCGGAGGTTGTGCTGGTGCCCCACAAAATTACCGTTCGCTCGGACATATCAAGTTGTACAAAGCAGGTCGTGTCACGACAGACCCTGGAAAGTACCAGGATCTACGAAGCGGCTTTTTGCGTAGGAACGAGTTCCGGCCGTTCGTTGTTCTGGATCGAAACAATGACTCGTTCCAAAATCCCCTCAAGGTCCAATGATGGTTGATAACCTATCAATCGCTGGATTTTGCTGATGTCGGGCACGCGCCGAGGCATGTCTTCAAAACCTTTCTCATAGGCGCGATCATAGGGGATGTGAATGATGTCCGATTTGCTCCCAGTCATCTTCTTCACCAACTCCGCCAGTTCATTGATCGTAATCTCTTGCGTGTTTCCGATGTTAAATACTTCGCCGACGGCGCCAGGGTGGTGTGCCAGATCCGCAAGCGCGCTTACTACGTCTCCAACATAACCGAACGCACGCGACTGTTGGCCGTCGCCATAAACCGTAATGGGTTGGCCGCTGATGGCCTGGTGAACAAAACTGGGTATCACCATGCCATAGCGACCGGTCTGCCGGGGACCAACAGTGTTGAATAAACGGACGATGACCACCGGCAGGTGTTTCTCGTGCCAGTAGGCAATCGCTAGGAACTCGTCAATCGCTTTGGAACACGCGTAGCTCCAACGTCCTTTGGTAGTGGGACCAAGCACTAAGTCCTGATCCTCGCGAAAAGGGACCGCGGTTGACTTTCCGTATACTTCGGATGTCGACGTGATCAATACCTTCTTCTTTTTCTTGTTGGCATGCTTGAGAACAATCTCGGTACCGTGAACGTTGGTCTCGATCGTATTCACGGGACTCTCTACGATAAGCTTCACTCCGACGGCGGCGGCCAAGTGGTACACAACATCACAGCGATCCACCAATTCCGCCAGCACCGGCTCGTTGAGCACCGAGTTAATAATGTAGTGAAAGCGTGAGTTTGGTTTCAGGTGCTCGATGTTGTCAATGCGACCTGTTGAAAGATCGTCGAGAACGTACACCTCTTCTCCGCGCTGCAGCAATTCCTCGGCGAGATGGGAGCCCACAAAACCAGAACCACCCGTGATTAGTGATCGCGATGTCATTTAAGCCCTCGAGGTTCGCGGAACATGCGTCGAATGAACAACAAGTCGCCCCCGCACTGGCCGGGCTTCCCTGATGACGATTGCTGTCGGATGCAAGCGTCCGTTATTCGTTTGTGCTATTTTCAGGGTGAATTGGTCGTTCGTCAAGTCCGGAACCTGAGAGAATGTACGGAACCTGAGATGAACCCAAACTCACAATGAACTGTACGGTTTCAATCCTAATCCCGGCCTATAACGCCGAGCGCTGGGTTGGCTCGGCACTCCAGTCAGCCCTGGATCAGTCGTGGCCTAAGATCGAAATTATCGTGGTTGATGACGGCTCCACGGATCAAACTCTTGCGGTCGCGAAGCGATACGAGAGCGCAAAAGTCAAAGTCATGAGACAAGAGAACGGAGGCGCTGCGGCCGCACGGAACACAGCGTTGCGCGAAGCGCAGGGTGACTTCCTTCAATACCTCGATGCCGACGATCTTCTCAGTGCAGATAAAATCCAGGAGCAATTAACTTTGTTGCGGGAAATTCCGAATTATTTGTCGGTATCTTCCGCAGTCTATTTCTTTGACGGCGAGGACCCCGACTCAGGTCTGAAAGAACGCTCTGGGGCAGTGGACACAGATGACCCGGTCAAGTGGCTAATCGAATTCCTCGGTCCCGACGGTCCATTTGGAACCGTGCCCTACGGAGCATGGCTGACGCCGCGGTCAGTCGCGGAGCGCGCCGGCCCGTGGGATGACAGCGTCCGCTCTCCCGACGACGACGGGGAGTATTTTGCTCGGGTTGTGCTAGCGAGTCATGGTATCCGCGCTTCAAAAGCAGGCCGGTACTATTATCGCAGATTGGTGCAAGGCGGGAGCTATAGTACGACCTACAGTGAGGTGCTTCTGCAGGGCCGGCTTCATTCCCTGAATTGCAAGGCCAAGTGGCTGCTGGCGCACACTAGCGATCCTCGAGCCTACCGCGCTCTGGCGAACCGCTACTTGGATCTGGCATTCGGAGCCTACCCCTCGTTTCCCAAGCTCAGCGACGAGGCACTCAGAAAGGCGCAGGAGATGGGGGACACCGACTACCGCCCCCGATTCGGAACCTGGAAAGGCGAACTTCTGCGACACTTGGTCGGTTGGAAAGCTGCCAAGCGCCTCAACGCGGCGTTTCACCGGCAGACGATTCAAGGAAGCTCACATTGACGAGTCCCGTTCTTGCTAGTACTTGGGAGGCGCATAGCCGCACTGGCCGTTCGGTTCCTCGAATTAGTCAGATCGGAGAGGGTTCGCCACAGAGAAAAACCAAAGCGCCTGCATAGCCGAATTGCCCAAATGGATTTCTCGCATACGAAGATCAGCCTTCGCCGGCCCCTTTCCGACTACTCCAAGGTCCGCGCCCTTTATGGATACATCCTCCGAGGAAGAAAATTCCAGCTTCGCAAAATCAAAGAGCAACAGTACCTCAATGTCGGCTGCGGCCCGAAACTCCTTGATGGTTTCGTCAACCTCGATTACTTATGGGTACCTGGAATTGACCTATGCTGGGACATAACTGAGGGAATCCCACTTCCCGATCACAGTCTGCAGGGCATATACAGCGAGCATTGCCTTGAACACTTGGAGAAATCAGTGGCGACTGCCATCGTGCGGGATTTTCGCAGGGTTCTGAAACCCACCGGAACCCTTCGTATAGTGGTTCCGGACGCGGAACTTTACATCAACCTCTACGTTAGGGCACGCAATGGAGAAACTGTCAAATTCCCCTACGTGGAAGGAGAATGCCTTCCTATTGACCCTCTCAACCGGATCTTCCGCGATCACGGGCATCTCTATGCCTACGATTTTTCTTCCGTGCAAGAAATGATTCTGAGCGCTGGATTTTCTTCTGCGACAAAAGCTTCCTTCATGCAGGGACGTGATTCCAGGTTGCTGGTCGATTCCCCGGAGCGAGCCATCGAATCTCTTTATGTCGAGGGTTGGTAGCGTACTCGCTAAGAGAGCTCCCCAAAGTTTGTTCCAGACCGCCTCGATAACGGGCCCATCTGTGCTCATCAGACAAAGGAAGTAGCCAAATGATAGGACGGGACATGTTGAAGGATCTCGGGCGAGGTTCAGGAAATGATCTGCACGGCGCCTTTCGAGAGCAAAGCGGTCCCGCTGGCTACCAGTGCAGCGCGACACCCCAGGCTCCGCTCCCCGTTTTGCCTATATGCGAGAGCCAAGCAGTGCTTTCCCCACGACAGAAGATTTTGCTTACGATGGCGAGCCAGTTCGCGTTGAGGGAAGTCATAAGTGCGAGAGAACGCACGATACAAGTTTTCTAGTGCAGAAATCGCGAGCCGAATCTCAGATGTATCGAGGTTCGTCGGCTCATTGGGCTTAGTAAATAAAAACTTCTGTATCGCGGGCCAGGAATCCGGATTCCAGATGTTCGAGCCTAGAATCGACGCCATTGCACGACGCGACACTTTTTCGATTTGAAGCCGTTGCGGAACCGCATACCGATTACAAATTGAGGCTTGGTTCACTCGATACTTGTGAAGTGGCGAAGTTATGTTTGCACATCGACCGGACGCACAGATACGGGACCAGAGTTCGTAATCTTCAACATAGCAAAATTGCGGCTCGATCGAGTAAAGACCCACTTGATCCAAAGCAGATCGTCTCATCACAACAGAGCTGTGGACAAAAGAAGTTCCAAACAGCAACCTCCATTTGATATCCACATCGGACGGGTAGGCAGGCCATAGGCCGTCTACTTTGCCATCGTCGTTAATGGTCTTGACACTTGACCCGACAATCACAGTATCGGGGTGTGACTCTAGATACTCGATTTGTGTTTGTAGCCTGTTGGGCAGTGAAATATCATCGGCGTCCTGGCGAGCAATGTATTTGCCGTTCGCAGCAGCAATCCCCTTATTGAGCGAACGTGCTAGACCCAGGTTTTGCTCATTGACAAGGAGGCGAATCCGCGGGTCGGAAAAACTGGCGATCACTTTCTGGCTGTCATCAGTCGAGGCGTCATCCACGACAATTAGTTCGAAGTCGCGGAAGGACTGATCCAAGATGCTCTGAATGGCTTCAGCAACGAACCGCGCGCCGTTGTAGACGCTGACGACAACACTAACTAAAGGCACGCAGACCCCCTTGCACGCAGTCTGCCCGGAGCGTACTGTGTCCGAGAAAGCGTCTTACGGATCATGCGCACCGCCCAGTTCGGCCCCTAGCTGCTACGCTGGCAGGAGCGCTTTCGCGACCAGCTTCGCCCCTCCTGCGAATAGTGAAAAACGGCATGCCGCGTCGCGGCGACCGTTACGCCTGCATGACAAGGCCAGAGCATGCTTACCCCAAGGCCACAACACCCTCATCCGATGCGCTGCCGCTTCGCGCTTGGCGAGCCCGTACTTGCTGCAAAATGATTCATGGATGGTCGTGAGGAAGTGGAGCGTACAGTTCACTTCTGCGCTCGTAAGATCAAGTTGTTGCCGCACGGGATGATACAGAAATCTCTCTAGCCCTTGCCAGCAGACAGGGTCCATGTGATCCCAACCCAAAAGATAGCAGATGTTCCTCTGCGAAATCGACCTCCCGGCGGCTGCTTGTTCGCTTAGATTCAACTGGGAAGCAGACGTTTTATGTACCCGCCACCATCCGAGCGGCTGAGGTATGTTCGCTACGGCATACCGAAAAGCTACCCTAGACATGAGATCGAAGTCTTCGGCAAACCGATACAGAGGATCGGGTGAATATCCGCCGACCTCCTCAATCGCACGACGCCTCACCATAAGGGTAGTGTGGATGAGAGCGGTACACCAGAGGAGATCCCACCGGAGCTTTACGTCATCGTATTCCACGGGCCGATGTGCCAAAAGGACGCCGGCCTCGTCGATAAGGCTACAACTTGAACCCACCATTCCAACTTGCGCGTTCTTATCGAGAAACGCAACCTGACATTCAAGTCTCGCGGGCAGCGAAATGTCGTCATGATCCTGAAGAGCAACGTATTCGCCGCGTGCAACCGCAATACCATTATTCAATGTTTCGGCAATACCCAAGTTCCGCTCGTTGCGGACAACTCTAATTCTATCGTCCTTGAATTCGCTCAGAATCTGGGGAGTACGGTCGGTTGAACAGTCGTCAACAACGATCAGCTCAAAGTCGCGAAACGTCTGACTAATGATGCTCTCAATCGCGGGGCGTAGGAATCTTTCGCCATTGTAGGCTCCGATGACGACGGACACACGCGGCGGGGTCACGCTACACTGGCGTTGTTCAGACCTACATGTAAACGATGCTGATTCCGGAGCCATCGTGTCGTGCGTCCTCAATAGTTTGTCTCTCGCTCACCCGCCGCGATGGTCCGCTCAATGATTTCCATGATACGCGGCGCGGCCCGGCTGATATCGTGACGCTGCATGACCTTGCGGCGGGCGGCCGCTCCCATCGTGACGCGGCATTCCAACGAATCAAGCAGGTGGACTATGCGGTTAGCCATTGCCATAACATCAAGATACGGCACGACGAACCCGCAGTCCTCTTCGACGAACTCCGGCATCCCTCCGGCACCGACGAAGCAAACGATGGGCTTCGCCACCGCGGCAGCCTCCAGGCACACGAGCGGGTAAGGATCCTCTCGAGACGTGAGCACGAATACGTCGGCCGCCGCCAGGTAGTCAGCGGGCTTCAGCACTGCCCCGGTGAAGCGTACCCTTTCGGTGAGTCCGGCCAGGCGAACGTCGTGTTCCAACTGTGCCACATCCGGGTACCAAACGGCTCCTATCCAGGCGAAGTACGCATGGGAGCGCTGTCGGCACACCGCTCGCGCCAGCTGTATGAACAGATCTGTACCCTTGCGCCAACTGGCGGTTCCAGATCCTATTATAAGCAAGGCGTCATCAGGTATCTGTAATTCTCGGAGAACCTGTTCGCGGGTTCGCTCCGCCTTGATGTCTGCGACTGGGATTGACTCGTAGATAGTTTCGATCTTCGATGCCGGCACCCCGTGTTTGTGTAGCAGGTTCTCCCGTGCACCGTTCGAACAAGCGATAAATTGGCGTGTCTCCGCAAGGAGCCGCGATAATGCTGATTCTGGTTCCGTGCTGAAGACGAACTCTAGCTCGTGCACGTGAGTCAATATCGGAACCAGAGGTGCAAGCATTTCGATAGCCCGAGCGCTCGCGATGGAGTTGGTATAAACCAGAGCGGGGGGACAACGGGCAGCAAACCTCTGCGCGTCCGTGGCCTCGGCGCGGCGCGCCCACGCCCCAAGCCCGGCCGCGAATAGAAGACGGGTCCGCAGCGCTTCGCGACGCCAGCAGCTACGATCGATCGACCAGGTGTCCGCGAGTTCCTCAAAGTCTGCGACCAATTCACCGCCACGACCTAGCAAAACCGAAAACGGGCGATCGCTGTTCCTTTTGAACCAGCGGAGGAAGTGGAGTAACTCGATCGGCGCGCCGGTGCGCGTGGCATCGTGACTTACAAACAGAATATGATGCGTAGCCACGTGAGCCCTTATTCACCCTTCAGTTTTTCGAGGACGAACACGTTCGACAAGTACAGAGTAATACAGTTTTGTATCACATCACAGCGGAGAGCTGCTGGAAGATGAGAGACGACCAGGAGTTGCACAAACAATTCCGTCACCCTTATCAGAAATGGAATATTAGATCGCATTGTAGAACCGGCAAACGTAGAGGCCGGCCCTCGATGAGTCGGGGTTTGATGCCTTCGTTCCACGCCATGAGCGCAACAGCGAGACGCGTAAATGCCCTGGCCGGCCGGCCCTCGCCAATGGCGGGTCATCGCCTTGTGTCCTCAGCTAACGTCGCCAGTTCGCGAGCAAAATCTTCACTCGGATCTTTAGAAACCCATCGGCGAACATCCGTCGCTGCGACGTTTCCCATGTCCATCAAATGATGCCGGGCATCCCAAGCGCGGTTCATAGCTTCGTCCAGTAGCCCGACGGTCGGGGCTTTTGCCAGGAAACCATTTATCCCGTCGCGAATCAATTCCCGGTTGCCGCCTACGTCTGTGGCAATGCATGGACGTCCACAAAGCATCGCTTCGACAACTACCAGTGGCATTCCCTCGAACCGCGACGGAAGCACCAAAGCGTGGTGCTTGCTCCAAATCTCTTCAATATTGTTCTGATGACCAGCAAACTCGACATTGGTTAATTCTAGAGTTTTCGCCATGTAGCGAAGCACCCGTTCGTTTGGCCCCGTTCCTATCAGGGACACGTGAACCTTGCGCCCCCGCCAGTGCGGAAGACTTAAAACCTCAAGTAGTAAATCGTGTCCCTTAGAAATAACCTCCAGTCGGCCAACGCACGCTAACGCGAACCCGTCGACGGAGTCGACCGGCCACGCAGGCCGAGCGTCAAATCGCACGTTAAAGGGATTCCGAACGACCTTCGCATTGCGCAGCGGACTAGCAAACTGGCGCCGGCTCAAATCCAGAATGGCTTGTGAAACGAAATACCCCGCGCTGGCGTTTTCGTAGCTTTCCGCAAGCCTTTCGGCGAGATCGTCGTCGGGCCAAAAATACACAGCGGCGCTTTGCACGATGACGGCATACTTGTATCCTGCAGCGCGTGATGCCTCCATCCAGTGAAGTCCGTCCGAATTGGAACCCTGCGAAATCACAACGAGGTCCACTCCGTTTCCCACCGAACGCACATGCTCGAGCCAGTATTCAGGATGCGGAAAAATCTTTCTGATTTGACGAGAAATAAACGAGGGCGGCCGCGGGCGCCGGTAGAAAATCTGGCAGCCTGCCGAACGCACACGCTCCGCTATGCGAACCGGTTTGCCAAAATCTCGAACGCTTACACGAACCTCGTCTCCGCGGCGCACGAGCCGTTCCGCTGCCGAACTCCAAAGGAGTTCGCTCCCTCCCCAATTCCCCTCATTGGCCGCAATGAACAGGTATTTTCGCATCTCTTTTCCGTCACTACATATACCAACGACGGAGATTCAGAGCCCATCGAAGTATAAGAACCTTTCTCGCCAGCTGAGTTATATCGACACTCTAGGTCTGTCCTTCATTTTTCCAGTGCGGGTGCACGCTGGATTCATACCTGTAAAGGAGAATAATCCCGGCCGCCAAGCGTTAGCCAGAAATCTTGCAGCAGCGCCAAGCATGACGGCGCGACAGTGGCGGTCCAGGTGTGGGTTCCGCCGAGCCTGCGTGAAAGCACGTCTTGCCCACTGAATGTAGTACCGGCGGCGGAGGTCGCGAGCAGAATCGGCCGTGAGGTAGCGGCGCGCAAACGCCTCATAAATAGCATGATAAAGCGCAAGGGCCGCACGCGCTTCATGGCTCGGCAACGACGCCCAGGTCACAGAGAGCTGAGTCAGGCCGCGCCAGGCATCGGGGTCCATCTCCCGACAACCCAGCAGCCAGCAGATATTCCGTTTCGACACCTCTCCCAGCTGGCGTTGCTGCTCGGCAGCGGTCCGCGCTGAGGCACCTATGGGATTAAGCCGATACTTCTCTAGCGGCTCCGGGATATTGGCCGACTCGGCTACACGGTTCACGCGAGACACCAGTTCGTAGTCCTCGACGAAACCACGACATATGTTAGGGTCATCGGTATAGAGCCCGGTTAGTTCGAGGACGGAGCGGCGGAACACCACGGAGCTGTGAATGAATGGATTGTGAAACAGAAGGTCCCATTTGATGTCTCTATCGTCGGCCGGTGGGTAAGCCATCAGGCCTTGCTGGTTGCCTTGCTCGTCGATCGTAATTGCATGTGAACCGACGAGCGCTACACTTCGGCTCTTTTCCAGGAAACATATCTGTTTTTCCAGCCGCATTGGCAGGGCAACATCATCCGCATCCTGAACTGCAATGTATTCTGCACGCGCCGCCCTAATAGCTTTGCTGCGCGCCGCGGCTGGACCAACGTTTCGTTCGTTGTGCAAGACGCGGACGCGAGGATCCGTGTAGCTCACGAGAATTTCCGGCGTTTTGTCGCTAGATCCATCATTCACAACGATGAGTTCAAGGTCGGGGAGGGACTGGACAAGAATGCTGTCCATAGCTTCGCGAAGGTAGCGCTCGCCGTTGTAAACAGCCGTGATCACCGAGACGCGCGGTTCCATATCTAATACCCGCCTATGGTGCCGAAGCCCGCCGGCCTGATCGGTCATTTTGAAGTCGCGATAGGTATCGCTACCATGCTGGTGTACGATTCAACCGTCTGCCTGATTCCCTCTTCGAGCCCAATCCTCGCGCGAAAGCCAAACTCCGCCTCGGCGCGTGACGTATCCAAACGGCGGCGCGGCTGTCCATCGGGCTTCGTACAGTCCCATTCCACGTCGCCGTCAAAGCCGGTCACGCGCATTATGAGAGATACGAGGTCTTTGATGGAAATCTCCATGCCCGTTCCCAGGTTTACCGGTTCTGGTTTGTCGTAGCGCTCTGCGGCGAGCAAAATCCCTTCGGCGCAATCGTCCGCGTGCAGAAATTCCCGAGTGGGGTCACCGCTGCCCCAGACCGTAATTCGCCGACGGCCACTGCTCTTCGTGCACTTCGCCTCGAGGCACTTGCGAATCAAGGCTGGGATAACATGGGAACTCTCAGGATCGAAGTTGTCGCCCGGCCCATACAGATTGACGGGAAGCAGGTAAATAATATTCAGGCCGTACTGCTGGCGATATGCCTGGGCCTGGACCAGCAAGACTTTCTTTGCAATGCCGTAAGGAGCGTTTGTCTCATCGGGGTACCCGTTCCACAGGTCAGTTTCGCGAAACGGCACTGGTGCAAATTTCGGATATGAGCAGATCGTGCCGACCTGGACGAACTTCGCGATGCGGCGCTCCCGTGCCTCGTCCATCAGCTCAAGCCCCATAATAGAATTGTCGTAAAGAAATCGACCAGGATTTGCGCGGTTAGCGCCGATTCCGCCGACCACGGCGGCGAGATGGATGATCATATCGGGACGCGCATCATCGTACATGTGTGAAACTGCGCTGCGCCGGCGCAGGTCATAGTCGCGAGAGCGCGGGACGAAAACGTCACGACAGCCTCTTGCCCGCAACTTTTGGACTACATAGGAACCAAGAAAGCCCGCACCCCCTGTGACACAAACTCGTTTGTCGGCCCAGTACTTGTTCATAGCTAGTAACCTCGCGATAGCGCTCCTCTGCTCTTCATCGCCCGGCGCCCGCCATGGATTGGGGCTGCGTTGTTTGGAGAGACGCCAAGTCCGCATCGACCATTAGACGCACCAAGTTCCGGAAGTTAACCTGTGGCGTCCACTTGAGCAGATGCCGGGCCTTTGATCCGTCACCCTGCAAAATATCCACCTCCGCAGGACGGAAGTATTTCGGATCGATTTCTACGTGCGCCTGCCACCCCAAACCGAGATAGCTAAATGCCTCATCTAGGAACTCACGGACGGAGTGGGCTTCTCCAGTCGCGATGACGTAGTCATCAGGCTCGTCCTGTTGCAGCATGAGCCACATTGCTTCCACATACTCTTTGGCGTAGCCCCAATCGCGCTTGGCGTCAAGGTTGCCCAGAAACAGCTTATCCTGCAGACCAAGTTTTATACGCGCGGCGGCTCGAGTTATCTTGCGGGAGACGAAGGTCTCTCCTCGACGCGGCGACTCGTGGTTGAACAGGATGCCATTACAGGCAAAAATTCCATAGCTTTCGCGGTAATTGACGGTCGTCCAGTAAGCGAACAGCTTTGCGACCGCGTACGGGCTCCGTGGATAAAACGGGGTAGTTTCCCTCTGGGGGACTTCCCGAGCCTTACCGAACAGTTCGCTTGAACTGGCCTGGTAGAACCTGGGTGTTATACCCGACTCGCGCACCGCCTCCAGCAACCGCAGCGTCCCTAGGCCGCCGACCTCGGCTGTGTACTCCGGAATCTCGAAGCTGGTGCGTACGTGGCTTTGTGCTCCCAGGTTGTAGATTTCGTCGGGACAAACAGTGCGCAGAATCTTGTTGATGGAACTCGCGTCGTTCAGATCTCCGTAAAGCAAGTGGAGCTTGACACCAATCTTGTGCGGGTCCTCATAAATGTGATCGATACGGGTGGTGTTGAAGGTGCTCGATCTGCGGATAATGCCGTAGACGTCATAATTCTTTTGCAGAAGGAATTCCGCCAAGTAGGATCCGTCCTGCCCCGTTATTCCCGTGATTAGCGCCCGTTTCCCCACCTCGGTAGTCTCCTTTCTAAGCTGACCAACTGAATACCTGCGCTGAGGCGACCATCCGAAGATTTCTTTCTTGTAATTCCGCTGATCAGAATATCGAAATGCGGCTCGCGGCCGATCGAGCATCCTAAGCGACGTTGCTACATTGTAATCCAAGAATCTGGAATTAAGTCTTGAGGCTCGAACCGCGTATCCTGCGCCCATCGTTTCGGCCTGATCACAATCCGGTTCCGCTCCGGGTTCAGCCATGCCCCCCACCAACTGAACGAACTGTTTGCCAGGATCGCGTGCCGACACAGCGTCATTAGCCACATATCCTCGTGTTCGCAACCGGGCGCATGGGAATCCCCAGGTGGGTTGTGGTCCACAATGGTCATTTTAAACGGAAGTTTTAGGTTCTCTCGCACCCACAGTGGTTCGTCGGAAAAAACGAAGAAGTGAGGGTGGTACACTGCTCGCGCAATGTGTGCCGCCGCGTTTTGGTAATATTGCATGGAGCAGACGCCGTGAATCTTGTTCGTTTCTGGTTCATCGGCGTAGTCACCAAGTCGAACATGTAGGAAAACACTGGAGTTGGCTCGAATCGCGCGGGCAGTGTGCTGGGTCTTGGCGCTCGGTGCCACGCGCAACGTAAACTCCTGGCGAATGATCGGCTCGATCTCCTGGAAGTATTTCTCGGATTGCCAGTACCCGGTCAGCAAGCAATGGCCTGGTGCCTTGAGAGCATCAGGATCGAAGGAATATGACTGCTCGTAGAGGTAAGGCTCCGCAAAGTACGGGCGCGAACGCTTGAGCATGCGACGCCACTTCGCCGCTAGCCGGAGGCGAAGGTAATCAAGATTTGAAGCTGGCGTCGCGTTCACGTTCCAGGCTCTTAGGCTGTAACAACGCTTGGGATCCGCGTCGAGGTATTGGAAATCGAGTCTTACTGACGTACGCCTGCGATGCGCAACGGTACGCGCCATCGCGTACTCGAACATCTGATTCGCAAGCCCTCCGTTCAGGCGGACAATGACCATGGGGCTGGTTCCAGCGCGTGTGGTTTCGGGGGGTACAATGTACGCATACTGGCAGATAATCGTACTGTAAGACGCGATTAAAACAAAGCCGCAAGACGGCAGAGCGGAGGCGCCTTGCTCCAAGGGCTGGTTAATCGTTTACTTCGACCCACCGCGGGACGACTGAGGTATCAAGCGGTGTTCGAGTCACTGCACCGAATTGCTCTCACCGGGATGAATTATGGAGGCGGAACGGATTTTAAAACCAGTGGGGAGCGCGAGGCGCTCCAACATGTAAAGACGACTCTGCTCACAAAATCTAGCAGGCCCTACAGATTATTCGATGTGGGTGCTAACGAGGGTGGTTACACGCGGTTATTGTTGGAACTCTTTGGGAGTGACGCAACAGTCTACTCATTCGAGCCATTGCCGAGCACTTTCGAAATCTTGTGCCGAGAGATAGGCCGTAAGGCCAAGCTTCACAGGTTTGCCTTTGGGGACCGTAACGGTACGCTTCCACTGTACTCATGTTTGCAATACTCAGGATTAGCGTCCTTGTATAACCGTGATCTGAAGCATTTCGGAATGACATTGGATCAATCGGAAGACGTCTCGGGTTTGATGCTTGATGAATTCTGCCAAATGGAACAGCTCCAACGAATCCACTTCTTGAAGCTAGATGTCGAGGGGCATGAACTCAAGGTCCTTCATGGTGCACATGAACTCCTGGAACGCGGAGGCATTGATTTCATCCAGTTCGAGTTTGGTGGATGCAACATCGATTCGAGGACGTATTTCCATGACTTCTATAAACTGCTCACGCCCCGCTATCGCATCTACCGGATCGTAACCGACGGCTTGCGGCCAATTACGGCTTACCGCGAAATCGGCGAGATTTTTACGACGACGAACTACATGTGTGAACTAGTAGGCCCCTAGCGGATCACCAAAAGCATACGGAGGCCTTCAAATCTCAACTCGCGAGGTCCCCAACAACTTCTCAAGGGCACGCGGAGATTTGGCTAGAATTGGTTATCACATGCTTCGAAGGACGCTGCGCAAATTACGACAACAGTACTATAGCCTGCAATTACAGCACAATTTCAGGAACAACTTTCAGCACTTTGCCACGCTGGCCAAAGACGACGGTCGATTTGATATCTCGTGGTCAGACCGACATCCGTGCCTCAACGATGCAACCCCTACAACCGGTTATGATCGGCACTACATCCTGCATTTGGGCTGGGCTGCTCGAGTACTAGCGAAGACAAAACCCACACTCCACGTCGACATCGGCTCGTCGCTTTACTTCACATCTATCGCTTCCGCTATCGTTCCATTCAAGTTTTACGATTACCGCCCAGCCCAGCTGCCACTGCCAGGCATAAGCACAGGAGCAGCAGACGTGACCAAATTACCGTTCGCAGACTCCGAAATCAACTCTCTTTCATGCATGCACGTGATCGAGCATATCGGGCTCGGGCGTTATGGGGATCCCATGGATCCGACCGGCGATCTGAAAGCAGCGCACGAATTGAGACGGGTACTCGCGGGAGGGGGGCAGTTGCTTCTAGTAGCGCCCGTCGGCCGACCGCGAATTATGTTTAATGCCCACCGAATCTACTCGTATGAACAGGTGATGGAGATGTTTCGCGAGTTGCACTTGTGCGAATTTTCTCTGATACCCGATGATACTCCGGAACCTGAACTGATAACGAATGCGCCGCCGGAGATGACAGCTTTACAGAGCTACGCGTGCGGCTGTTTCTGGTTCAAGAGGAAGTGAATCTGTTGGAAGGATTTTGAGTCTGCGCGCCGGCTGAACAAGTCAAACCCATGGGAACGTTCAGGCAATTCGTAAAGAAGACTCTTTTGTACCCCGCCTTGAATTCGCTGCTTTCCAATCTGAACCGCTGGCACATAATCAGGGAATGGCAGAGGCAGGGATGCCCTCTCCCGCCTCCGCCCGATGTTAAGCACGCAACGATAAGGGAGTACGGCAAGATGTTTCGGTTGGACGTACTTGTCGAGACTGGAACGTACTTCGGTGACACAATTGCAGCGACAAGAGGGCAATTCTCCGATGTTTATTCGATCGAACTATCGCCAGTGCTTCACAAACGCGCGAAAGAGCGGTTCGCAGGCGATTCCAGGGTTCACTTGCTGCTGGGGAACAGCGGGGACATCCTCAAGGAGATGCTGCCCGCACTCACCCGAACGCCACTGTTCTGGTTGGATGCCCATTACTCCGGTGGCTCCACTGCACGAGGAGCAGTTGACACTCCGATCGTTCAGGAATTGGAGGCGATCTTTGCGGTTTGCCCCGTTAGTGTCGTGCTGATCGACGATGCTCGATTGTTTGACGGGAGCAACTCATACCCGAAGTTGGCAGAACTGAAGAGTTATATTGCGGAAAAGGCGCCCAACTGGGTAGTTGAAGTCAAGCACGACATCATTCGTCTTCATGGAAAGCTAGAGTGAATTGGACCGGAAGGGTGGGTGTTAGCCGCCCAGCTGAATTAACCGGGAGCCCGAAATCGATCTTTCTCGCCGCTCACCTGCCACCTAATAACGGGCGCAAGTATCCCTGGACGTTTCGCCATCCAGTACGGTGAATCGCTCAACCCGCCTTGTATGCTCAGTACAATGTGGGGAGAGCCCGCTCCTGGTTCGAGCAGCCAGGTCCTAAAGTGCAGGCTGGCCAGGAATTCCAACCGAAACTTCCCTTCATTCAGCATGCGGGTTGGAAACCTGCTCTTGAGCTGGATGATTCCCGGGTTAATTATGGGCCAGTCAACTTGAGGCTGATCGGTCTGGCAGGTCCAATACAGCAATTTGCCTCTCTCATCAAAAATGGCATAACCGATAGTCAGAGCGGGGTCTGCTGTGACAACTTCGCCCTTGATTTCTACCCACACGTCATCGTCATTCCGAACCGGCATCTCGATATCCTTGCCGCTGCCATCGACGATAGCCATCCGAATGGGCCGGAAGTACTGATTCTGGAAGGTATCGCTGTAATTTACCCACACGGACGGTTGCCTCTCTCCTGCTGCTCCAGACATGTACTTGGTGACAACCGATCGGACATCGGACGAGTCAATGTTCACAACCCCCGATTGGAGCAGAATGACTCTTCTGCAAAGCTGCTCGATAGCATTCATGTTGTGGCTCACGAAAAGGACCGTTCGCCCCATCGACGTAGCCTCGCTCATCTTGCTGAGACATTTCTTCTGGAACGGGGCATCACCCACAGCGAGCACTTCGTCCACAAATAGGATCTCTGGTTCCAGGTGGGCGGCGACCGCGAATGCCAGCCTCACGTACATCCCGCTTGAATAGTGTTTTACCGGAGTGTCAATAAACTTTTCCAGCTCTGCGAACGCCACGATTTCGTCGAATTTTCGAGTGATTTCGCGCTTGCTCATGCCTAGGATGGCGCCGCTGAGGTATGTGTTTTCGCGCCCAGTCAACTCTGGGTGGAAGCCGGTGCCGACTTCGAGGAGGCTGCCAACGCGTCCATGGATGTCTGCCCAGCCGGTGGTGGGGCGGGTGATGCGAGCAAGGATCTTCAGCAATGTGGTCTTGCCAGCACCATTCCGGCCGATGATCCCGACGACTTCACCCTCGCGGACTTCGAGGGAAACGTCTTTCAAGGCCCAAAAAATCTCGTCTTTGGGACGGCGGAAGATGGATAGAGGTGATCTCAGCATGCGGCTGAGGTGAACACGGAGGAGCGTGGTCTGCTGAAGAGCGCCACGATGGTAGTTCTTGCCGAGACCCTCACACTTGATGACGACTGCGCTCATTGAGCGTCGGCCCCCACCGCCGAAGCCGAGTGGGCACGGCGCGCTGGGCCCCAGCAACGGCAAAGAACCAAGGCGGAGCTAGACGCGGTCGGCAACGGTGCCCTCCATGCGCTGAAAGAAGAGGAGGCCGCCGAAGAGGACCACCACGACTGCAACCGCGGAGGCAAGCATCAGCGGGCCGGGGGCGACGCCGTGCCCCGTCAGGGCCCATCGGAAGCCGTCGATGACGCCGGCCATCGGATTGAGGCCGTAGAACCACCGCCAGCGTTGTGGCACGAGCGAACTGGGATAGGCGACCGGCGAGGCGAACATCCAGCACTGGACGAGGAACGGCACAATATAGTTGACGTCGCGATAAAGAGCGTTGAGTGCAGACATCCAGAGGCCAACGCCGAGGGCGGTCAGCACGGCGAGAAGCAGCAGTACGGGCAGCCACAGTGCGGCGAGCGTGGGCTTAATGCCATAGATGGCGGTTACCACGAGGAGGATGCCGAACCCGATGGCGAAGTCCACCAGGCCAGAAACCACGGAGGAAAGTGGGAGAATGAGGCGCGGGAAATAAACCTTGGTGATGACGTGCTGATTAAACACGATAACATTGGTGCAGTTCTGGAGTGCGGTGGAAAAGTAGGTCCAGGGAACAAGTGCTGCGAAATAGAAAACCGGATAGGGGAGACCATCTGAGGGAAGCTTGGCGAGACGACCAAAAAAAAGAGTGAAGACACCCATGGTCATTATTGGCTGCAGAATGACCCAGGCGATACCGATGACTGTCTGTTTGTAGCGGATCTTGACGCTACGCCAGACGAAGAAATAGAGGAGGTCGTGATAGTGCCAGACTTCATTGAGGTGCAGATCGAGCCAGCCGCGGAACGGCTCAACGCGCACTGTCGCGGGACCGCTGAGTAGAGGAGGCGCTATGGTTTCCGGTGCGACGTTTTCAAGGCCGGGGTCGTCCGGCGGATGCGCAGAGATAGAAGGCATTTTCTAAGTAAATACTCCGCTAAAAAGAAAGATCGAACCGTAATTATAGTATGAGAAGAAGAGGGCCAGTGACGAGAGGCCGACTATTGGGCTGGCATGGCACGAGAATAGTGCGTGGCCTTAGTGGCGGTGCACTTGGGCGTGGCAGACCGTGCAGAGCGTAATCAAGTTCTCCTCCGAGTCGGCTCCCGAATGGCTACGGAACTGCCTGTGGTGCACCTCAAGATTCGACATCGTACCGCAGGATTGACACCTCCAGCCGTCACGACGCAGGATCTGCTGGCACAGATCTTCATACGACAATGGATCTAGCCGCAAGGAAGCGGATTTGGAGCGAATCATTCTCAGGACGCCTTCTCGCGCAGGTTTTCGAGGAAAGCCTGCTGCTGTTCGCCGGGCAAGAATTTGTAGTAGCGAGAAATCGAGCTGAGCAAGATCTCAGGGTTGCCATTGTCCAGGTGCGCGCCAGCGAGGAAATCGGCGCAGATCATCTCCAGACAGTAGCCGCGGGATTTGTCTGTGCCGAGCATCAGGGCTGCTGTTTCGATTGCCTGCTCAATAACAGGGATTTGGCTCTGGTAAAACTTAAAGTAGACGATCTCGGTCGGCTCGGTATCCTTCCCAGTGAGGTGCTGGTCGACCTCGCGTTTGAACTGATCCCGGGGCAAGGAACGGGCTTTGTGCATCCATGCTGCACAATCGAAATCCTTCCCGTCCGAACGCGCGACCTTGGTCAACTCCGCCGCCTTCGTCCAGCCCACCTGTTTCAACTCCCGCCGGATCTGTGGCGGCAAGTGTTCGTGAATGGCCATCAGATAGTAGGCTGTCCGGCGCGAATCGGGAAAACGCCTTTCTAGAGCGTATTTCATAAACAGTGCCTCAGCGTAATCCAGAAGCAAGCGAGATAGAAGAAGGCACGGTAAGTGGAGAGCAGATGCTCATGACGGACCAGCAGGCGTCGGAATTGACCCAGCCATGCGTTGGTTCGCTCCACGATCCAGCGGCGCTTATAACGCCGCAGTTTGCGCCCATCTTGGTAGCGCCGTGCCTGGTTGTTCTTGCGGTAGGGCGCAATCAGTTCGATGCCACGCTTTTGCAAGCGCTGGCGCAGCGGGTCGGAATCGTAACCGCGGTCGGCGATCACGCGCTCCGGCTTTTGCCGCGGGCGCCCTTGCCGGCGTGGTACCCGGACTTGGGAGAGCGTGGCTTCCGCAAGCGTAACTTCACTGGGGGAGGCACTTTCCAGCCGAACTCCCAGCGGAAGACCTTGACCGTCGACCAGTACCATCCACTTCGTCCCCTTGCCCCGCTTGGTTTTACCGACCGCGAGGCCCCCTTTTTCGCCGGAGCGAAACTGCCGTCCAAAAAGGTTTCGTCCCAGTTCAGCAGGCCTTCTTCATCCAGCGCCCCCAGCAACGTGCGCCACGCTTGCAGCCACACCCCTTCGTCTTCCCACTGCTTGAGCCGCCGCCAGCAGGTCGAAGGCGAAGCAAACTCCTCGGGCACGAATCGCCACGCCGCGCCGGTTTGCAGAATCCACAGAATACCCTCGAAACACGCCCGGTTCGATGCCCAGGGCCGGCCTCGATTGTCCTGCCGTCGCCTGGGCGGGGGTAGCATGGGTTCCACCAACTCCCACTGCTCGTCCGTCAACAGCTTCTGCCGCGTCTTCATGACAGAAGCTCATCACCTAACCCGCCTCCTCCGTAAGTGCCTGATATGAGGCCGAACCTATTTATGAAACATGCTCTAGGAATTCATCGAACGACTTCAAGTTTTCCATCCGCCAGTACTGTCCCGCCCGCACTTCACATAGGTACCTGCCGAGCTCGACGAAGCGCGTGTCCCGCTCTGCTTCCTTCCGCTGTTCCCAGGCCAGGATCTCGTCGATCTTGGTGAGGACGAACAGTGCACGCTTGCGATTGAGCTTGGGTGGCATCGGCATCGGCCTAAAACGAAAGTTCGTCAAACAGACCAAGGTCAACTCCGGGTTTACGCACGAGCGCGGCCTCGACCGTCGCAGGCTTGTCGAGGCAGAGCCCGATGAAGGGGCAGGTCGTGCACGGATTCTGTGGAAAGCGAATACCGCTATGCGGCAGGAACAGTCCAGACTCGATCCGTCGGACTGTGTCGTCGACCAGAGTTGCGAACTCCTGCCGCTGCTCGTCAGAAATCCTGGCCCGGAGGTACTGAACTTCGACCAGCCGCTTGCGAACGAAAACAACCTGGGCGACTTCGTCGATTCCCGTCATCCACGAATAGCAGACGAGTTGTGGGTCAAGTGCGGAAATGCCGGCCGGCTCTTCTGGATATCGGGCAGATGTCGTCTTCCATTCCAGAACGCATGGTGTTCCGTCGAGTTCACCAATGGCGTCGACGTAGGACACGAAATTGTTGCCAGAACCGAGTGTCCGATTGAACTGCATCTGCTGGGTTGAACGAGGTCGCCGAATGCGAACACGACCGTCCTGAGCAAAGCGCTCGAGCAACTGGATGCCTTGTTGCAACATCCGGTCCCACGTGTCGTTGCCGGAGTAGGTCAGGCCCATGTCCTTGCACACGCCCCACTGCTCGAATAGCACAGCGGCCGGATCTTCACGGCGAAAAAGGGCGGCGACGGCCTGTTCGAAGGCTCGGCCGAAAAGCATGGCGGCACGCATGTCTTTCTCTTGCCAGCCATCAAGGTAGCGGTGCCGGTAACGCCGCGGGCAGCTGAGGTACTGGCTGATCTGGGTGCAGGAGTAGGTCATGAGGCCTCCGCAGTGTTGAAGCGAGAAGCTCTCGATACCGGAGTTGCGGATAGTTCTTCTCACTGGCTGGCCGGGGCGAAGCCGTCGAGGTTGATGAGCGAAATGCCGTTGATCACGGTGTGGCTGATTTTGACGACGCCGCGGAGTCCGGGCAGCGCCTTCTCGTCGATTTGTTCGTGGGCCAGAAGTTCTGGGTCATAAAGGAAATCGCGTAGGAACCAGCCCAGCTTCCACATCGCCTTCTGCGTGCAGTAGAGCCGGCCGACAATGGACTGCCCGGCCAGAGTCCGGGGTTCAAGGATGGAAAGTCGGAGGATGTAGAACGGTTTGTGGGCGTGCCAGCGGAACTGGGCGCCATCGACGCGCACGAGGAAGATACCGTCAGGAATCTCCGGACGAGAATCGCGGGCAGTTTCGGCGAGACCTGGGACTTGGCGTTTCATGCGACCACCTCCTGCTTCGGATGCGCGTAGCTGTTGAGCTGGCAGAGTAGGGCATTGCGGTCCTTCTCTGCCCAGTCGGCGAGTTGCAGGACGAAGTTCTCCACCTGTTCCCTGCTAGCTTCTCGGAGTGTCCTTGTGCCGCAGAAGTCGACCGCGTAGGCCTTTACCAATTCGGGATCGAGCTTGTGTTGGCGAATGATCTGGCAGAGACGGTCTCGGACCTTGGGGCCAGTCCCATTCCCATTACCATTCGCGTTTTGGGGAGGCAGCTTTTCAACCGGATTCGGGATCGTACCGATTTCCTCGACCGAGCAGATGCCGATGCCGTAGGCCTTGCGGAGGGCGCGATTGACCGCTCGGGTCTCGGCCACACGCATCTCGGCACCGCGGACGAGAGAGGAAACATTGGAGGGATCGGCGTCGCCGTATCCGACGAAGCTCGTCGATTTGGATTTGTGAACCGTGGCTCTGAAAACCCAGCGACCCACTGAAGCTTCCGTTGTGTGTTGTTCGATCTCGGTATCTATCCCAACGCACCGCCTTCGATGCGCTATTCGTAGCAGACCACTGTGACTCACGTACCACTTTCCGCTGAAGTACAGGAGTTCACCCCGGAATATCGACAGATGGAGCGTAGCTGTGAGATCGCGCAGAATTGAGAGTTGTTGTTTTGGCAGGTCTGGATATTGTCTCTTCGCGTTACCAAGATTCTGCCGTAAAAGTTTTCGGTCACCAGCGCTAAGCGTTGCCATCATCATTCTCCTGAAACATAGTGTATCATAACGTATCACAACGTTGCATATCGAAAATTGTTGAATCCTGCTATTTTTTGCTTGTAGCCATGACGGAACCCAGAGTCGCCCTGTTAGTTCGGGTGCCGGCAAGTCTCAAGTCACGATTGGCGGAGATGGCGAAACATGAGCGCCGGTCTCTGAGTAAGCAGGTTGAATTGCTGCTAGAACGATGCCTCGAGCTTGAGGGGCGAAAAGGCGTCGCCATGCCCGCAAAGGGCGGCCGCCGTAGCGAAAGTTGACCCACACGCTTTCGATGGCCTCCTTCGCTTTTATTCGGTGTTAGCGGCGCAGCCGACTCGCGTCGCCTTCTGACATGGACGCAGACCGCAAGCCGCAGCTCAGCGCCCTCTCGTTCCTCTCTACGTGCGGCAGGGCATGACGCCTCGGGCGATTCTCAAAGTTGAGCCCCGAAGCGGCGAACTCGCGGAGCAACCGCAAGTGCTCCCGAAGACGGCACCCATCGCCATTGGTCTTGAGTGGAGCTCGTACGGAGCCCACGCTCAGGTTCGGCGCCGGCGCAGAATCGTGCCGCCTCCTCTCAACATTAATGTGGGAAAAGGAGATAGCCATTTTGCAAACAAAGCCAATAAGTGCCTTGTTTTCAGTCCGACGCATGACCCCCCGAAATCATGGAATTCGGACGCAGTTCCCGGGGGGCCTACGGTCTGCTAGAGCAATCCAGGTAGTGGGTGACGGGACACGATCTTTCGTATGCGCCCCATTATAATGGTAACCTTTAGCGGGAAGTATTATTGACATCGGTTCGACTCGAACTGTACAGTTTAATCAGTTGAAATGGAGAGTTCATGAATGATGGGATTGTCGTCACTGCCCTAGACGCACGGGCCAATTTCGGCAAGCTTCTTCGTCGTGTCGAGGATGAGGGCAGATCGCTTGTCATAGAGAAGCGGGGTAGCCCGCGGGCGGTGCTTCTCAGCATCAGGGATTATGTGCGGCTTGCGGTCCCTGAGCCCGAGGTCCTTCGAATCATCGGACGGGAATCCAAGCAAAAGGGGACGAATCGGTTAGGTGCCAAGCAAATCGACCAGATCGTCAGAGCCGCGCGCAAATCTAAGAACCGATGATTCCGCTTCGGCTTGTCATCGATACGAATGTAGTCGTGTCCGCGGCGCTCAAACCGGAAGGGCTACAGCGGACGGTAGTATTGCTCGCAATGACCAAGCCTGTTCGTTGGTATGTTTCCGAGGCTATTGTGGCGGAATATGCCCTCGTGCTAACCCGTCCTGAACTCAAGATTCGCAGGAGTTTACGCCAGCAATTGCTGCAATTGATCAAGAATCATGCTCACGTCGTCGTGCCATCGCGCATAGCCCAAATCACTTCTGACCCCGCTGACAACATCTTCCTTGAATGTGCTGACGCCGCTCGTGCAGACTACCTGTTGACTGGCAACCAACGCCATTTCCCCAAGTTCTGGAAGAGCACCAAGATCATCAGCTCAAGGGAATTTCTGAGTGTCATAGCTCCACACCTCATCGGCTAGAAACTATTGTTCCTACTGGCGCGCGATTTGTCCGTGCCCAGCATCGGGGCTGCGGTCTCGATTGCCTGCTCGATCGCCGGGATCTGGGTCATGTAGACCTTGAAGTAGATCAGCTCCGACGATTCCTCTTCCTTTCCCGTCAGTTCCTTCTCCACTGCTCGCCTGAATACTTCCTCGGCATTGAGCGGGCTTTGTGCACCCAGGGTGCACAATCGAAGCGCTGGCCGTCATCGACCGGGATTTCAAATCAGGGCTGAGGAAAGCTCCCTTTGCGGCCGGGTTGCGAACGGTTTGATTTTGGGCTGCCTGCTCTTCCGGGCCTTCGAGAGATCGTAATTGAGCTGCATCTTCAGCCAAAACTCGGGAGACGTGTACGGCATCGCCTTGGCCAGCCGCACGCTCATCACCGCGGAAATGCCGGCGCGGCCGTTGAGTATCCGGGAGAGATTCGGCCGCATCACTCCGAGGCGCCTAGCCGCCTCAGACACCGTCATGTCGCCCAGGTAATCCTTCAGGACCTCGCCGGGATGGGATGGATTGAAAAGCATGCTTAGCTCCTAGTGGTAATCCTGGTAATCGACGAGAATCGCGTCCTCGCCCTCGAATGCAAACGTGAGCCGCCAGTTCCCACTCACCCGCACGGCCCAGTGCCCCTCCAGGTCGCCCCTGAGTGGGTGCAAGGCGTAACCTGGCGCATTCATGTTGGCCGGGCAGGTGGCCGCATCCAGAGCGGAAAGTAACCTTCTCAGTCGGTTTGCGTGTTCTGGCTGAATGCCAGCCTTCGAGCCGCTTTCGGCAAACTGCTTGACGCCTTTGTGCCGATAGCTCTTAAGCATGTTGTATAGTGTACCAATACACGACACACATTGTTAAATGGACGTCCGCACCGATCTCCATCGCGGCCCGGCAGGGGATAACACGACCATGCAACCCGTTCATGGTCTTAGCGGGGATGCACGCTGCCGTGGCATGCCGTGCACAGCGTGATCAAGTTCTCCTCTGAATCTGACCTCGAATGGCTGCGGAACTCCCTGTGGTGCACCTCAAGATTCGACATCGTGCCACAGGATTGACACCTCCAGGTTTAAGAGCTCATGACCGGCGCGAGATAGTGGTTCGCCGGGTTCGCCATCGATGACCGACCTCGTGTCAACTGCGAAGTATGGTCGCCAATCGAGCTTGCTGTAAATCTGAACTTGCCATCAGCACTCCATTTGCGATACGATTACAGTCGTAATATATTGTCATAATGATGGTCTTGGATGCATCCACTCTGATCCTCATCGCAAAGATGGAGATTCTCGACTCCTTTCTGGATGGCATTGAGTCGCAGGTTGCCATCCCAGGGGAGGTTGCCAAGGAATGTTGTGGTGTTAAGAAGTCGCTCGATGCACTTCTGATCCAAAAGGCGCTGGCTGAGTCGAGAATCAGAGTCATGCCGGTGAAGAACAGGAAGCTTGTTACCAAACTGCAGGGAGACTTCGGCCTGGGCAGGGGTGAAGCGGAGGCGATCGTGCTCGCTCTTGCGGAGAAAGCTCAAGTTTTGGGTATTGACGACAAGAATGGTATCAATGCCTGCAAGCTGGTCGGCGTTGCGTTCACGACAGCTATTGGCGTCTTGGTTCGAATGCGCGAGAGAGGCCTACTTACGGTTGGCGAGGCCCTCGTCAAACTAGCGACACTAGGAAAGCATGGGCGCTATAAACAATCGATTTTGGAAGATGCCCGACGGAAATTGGAGACAAAACCATGAGTAAGACCATGAGCATTCGGATGGACCGTGAGAACTTCGACTTCTTGAACGAGCTCACGAAGGAACAGAGGAGTGATCTTTCCAAGGCCGTGCGGGACATGGTCACCCGTGGCAGGATCTTGCTCGCGGTGGAACGATACAAACAGGGGGAAGCATCTCTTGGCAGAGCTGCTGAATTGGCCGGCGTCCCCCTGGGGCAGATGATGACGATCTTGACGGAATACGGAGTGGAAAGCAGGATTCAAGAGGAGGATTATCTCCAAGGGCTCGAAGGTCTCCGCAAGGTGTGGTAACGACAGGACTGTTGAGTTTGCATAGGGAGCCTTAGCAGCGATGCACTCGGGCGTGGCATGCCGTGCACAGCGTGATCAAGTTCTCCTCTGAATCTGACCTCGAATGGCTGCGGAACTCTCTGTGGTGCACCTCAAGATTCGACATCGTGCCACAAGATTGACACCTCCAGCCGTCGCGACGCAGGATCTGCTGGCACAGATCTTCATACGACAATGGATCTAGCCGCAAGTGAGCGGCTTTGGGGCGAATCATTCTTAGGACGCCTTCGCACGCAGGTTTTCCAGGAAAGCCTGCTGCTGTTCGCCGGGCAAGAACTTGTAGTAGCGGGAGATCGAGTGGAGCAGGATCTCCGGGTCGCCATTGTCCAAGTGCGCACCAGCCAGGAAGTCGGCGCAGATCATCTCCAGACAGTAGCCGCGGGATTTGTCGGTGCCGAGCATCAGAGCCGCCGTAGCGATTGCTTGCTCAATCACGGGGATCTGGCTCTGGTAGAACTTGAAGTAGACGATCTCGGTCGGCTCGGTATCCTTCCCAGTGAGGTGCTGGTCCACCTCGCGTTTGAACTGATCCCGGGGTAAGGAGCGGGCTTTGTGCATCCATGCTGCACAATCGAAATCCTTCCCGTCCGAACGCGCGACCTTGGTCAACTCCGCCGCCTTGGTCCAGCCCACCTGTTTCAACTCCCGCCGGATCTGTGGCGGCAAGTGTTCGTGAATGGCCATGAGATAGTAGGCTGTCCGGCGCGAATCGGGAAAACGCTTTTCCAGAAATTCGTCGAATGACTTCAAGTTCTGCAGCCTCCAGTATTGTCCCGCTCGCACCTCGCATAGATACCTGCCGAGCTCGACGAACCGGGTATCGCGCTCTGCTTCTTTCTGCCGTTCCCATGCCAAGATCTCGTCGATCTTGGTAAGGACAAACAGGGCACGCTTGCGATTGAGCTTGGGCGGCATCGGCATCGGCCTAAAACGAAAGTTCGTCAAACAGACCAAGATCAACTCCGGGCTTGCGCACAAGGCTGGCCTCGACCAAGTCGGGTTTGTCGAGGCAGATCCCGATGAAGGGGCAGGTTGTGCACGGATTCTGCGGAAAGCGGATGCCACTGTGCGGCAGAAAAAGCCCAGACTCGATTCGTCGGACTGTGTCATCAACTAGGGTGGCGAATTCCCTGCGCTGTTCCTCAGTGATCGTTGCACGCAGATATTGAACTTCAACCAGTCGCTTGCGCACGAAAACAACTTGGGCGACTTCGTCGATCCCGGTCATCCACGAATAGCAGACGAGCTGCGGATCAAGTGCGGAAATACCGGCCGGCTCTTCCGGATATCGGGCAGACGTAGTCTTCCATTCCAGAACGCATGGTGTGCCGTCGAGTTCACCAATGGCGTCAACGTAGGAGACGAAATTGTTGCCAGAACTGAGCATTCGATTGAACTGAATCTGCTGGTTTGCACGAGGCCGCCGAATGCGAACGCGGCCGTCCTGAGCGAAGCGCTCAAGCAACTGGATGCCTTGTTGCAGCATCCGGTCCCAGGTGTCGTTGCCGGAGTAGGTCAGGCCCATGTCCTTGCACACGCCCCACTGCTCGAACAGCACAACGGCCGAATCTTCACGGCGAAACAGGGCGGCGACCGCCTGTTCGAAGGCACGGCCAAAAAGCATGGCTGCGCGTGTGTCTTTCTCTTGCCATCCGTCGAGGTAGCGATGGCGGTAACGGCGCGGGCAGCTGAGGTATTGGCTGATCTGAGTGTGGGAATAGGTCATCGGGACGCCTCCTCGGTGTTGGAGCGAGCAGCACTCGAAACCGGAGCGGCGGATAGTTCTTCCCACTGGCTGGCCGGGGCAAACCCGTCGAGGTTGATTACCGAAATGCCGTTGATCACGGTGTGGGTGATCTTGACGACACCGCGGAGTCCGGGCAGGGCTTTCTCGTCGACCTGCTCGTGGGCCAGCAGTTCCGGGTCATAGAGGAAATCCCGTAGGAACCAGCCCAGCTTCCACATTGCCTTTTGCGTGCAGTAGAGACGACCCACGATGGATTGCCCGGTCAGAGTTCGGGGTTCGAGAACGGAGAGTCGGAGGACGTAGAACGGTTTGTGGGCGTGCCAGCGGAACTGGGCGCCATCAACCCGAACGAGGAAAATGCCGTCCGGAATCTCGGATCGCGAATCGCGGGCAGTTTCGGCAAGCCCTGGGACTTGGCGTTTCATGCGACCACCTCCTGCTTCGGATGCGAGTAGCTGTTGAGTTGGCAGAGCAGGGCATTGCGGTCCTTCTCGGCCCAGTCGGCGAGTTGCAGGACGAAGTTCTCAACTTGGTCGCGGGTGGCGTCTCTGAGCGTTTTCGTGCCGCAGAAGTCGACGGCATAGGCCTTGACCAGTTCGGGGTCGAGCTTGTGCTGGCGGATGATCTGGCAAAGGCGGTCGCGAACCTTGGCGCCGCCGCCGTTTCCGTTTCCATTCGCGCTTTGCGGAGGAAGCTTCTCAGTCGGATTCGGAATCGTCCCGATTTCCTCGACCGAGCAGATGCCGATGCCGTAGGCCTTCCGCAGAGCGCGATTGACCGCCCGAGTTTCTGCCACGCGCATCTCGGCCCCCCGAACGAGCGGGGAGACATTCGACGGATCGGCGTCGCCATAGCCAACAAAGCCGGAGGAGCCCTTGGAGGGGAAAACCGTCGCCTTGAGAACGAACCGATTCGCCGCGGAATCACAGAGTGAATCGACTGCTTCGACGTGGATGCCGCTGCATTTCTTGCGGCGCGCCAGCCGGAGCAGGCCGGTGTGCGTCACATACCAGCGTTCCTCCAGCAATATCAAGTCCCCCAATGCAACGCAGAGGAGATAGTTGGTTGTGAGTTCCTTCAATAAGCTCACGGTACTACCCCCAAGGTTGCTCCATCTCTCTCGCGCGTTTGCTACATTCGAGCGAACGAGCCGCTTTACGTCGTTAACAGGACGCTTCGGGGGAACAGCCTCCCTCTTATCTGTGGTATGCATGGAGCCAGCTCCTCATACAATAGCGCTATCGTACAGAATTTGTTAGATCATACCATAGCGGTAAGGTATAAACAAGACAATTTCCTTAAAATGCAATCTGTCTTAAGCTTTAGGAAATGGAAAAGAAGAAGAAGAGGTCAAAGAATCCACACGCCGTGGCGCTTGGAAGACTTGGTGGGCGCAAAGGCGGGAAGGTCCGATTCGCAAAACTAACGCCCGAACAGAGAAGCGAGCTCGGACGCAAGGCAGTCTTAGCCCGGTGGGCCAAAGAGCGGAAGAGCAAGTCGGCCGCAAATCTAATCCGACCGAATAAAAAGGAGCTTGACGTCTAGCGAACAAAAAGCGAATATTATCGGTGATGGCAAAGCCGAGCAATCGCGAACAGGTGCCAAGGCCCCTGGACCCTCTGGCTCACCAACGCTTTTGGGGAAGGTCGCCCCGGGTGGTCTCAGGTCCGAGTTTGTGCAGCATGGATGCACAAACACCATGGGATTGCTTTGTAGCCTGAGCGCTTCGGACAGGCGACTAGGACAGGCAGCATTTCGCTTGTGCAACCTGGTTGCACAAGGCCCGGGCGGTGCAGGTGAGCGTTCCGAGTTTCACCTGATCTGAAGTATGAGATTCAGGGAATCGCGAACAGTGAAGCGAGGAGCATTTCGCAGGTTTGCGAACTCCTATCTGAGGATGTGCAAGCCTACAAGCTACAAGAAGGAAGGGCCCAAGTTCATGCAGCGCCTGGTCGCAAAGCAGAAGGCCAGCGGCAAAGCCTCTTAACTCCGCAAAGGCCATTGCCTGCGGCCTACCAGATGGTCTGTATTACCTTTGCTTGACGGATTCGCTCATCCGCCGTGAGCGGCGGCACGCCTTCGACAATGGCCGTGGCCGCGATCAGCCGGTCGGCCGGGTCTTTTGGAAAGCCGGCCGGTAACCGGACAGCGAGAGAGCCGATCTCTGGTGTCATCGGTTTAACAATGACCCGCGCTACGGTTTCCCGAATAAAGGACTCCACGCTGCCCACCGCCTGCATGCGGCCATTCTCCGCCAACCACGCCAGTTCCCAAAGGGTGATCGTGGCGACAGCACCCCCCGTCTTCTGCCTTGCGTCCCGGATGGCATCGCGGGCCTTCTTGGACAGCCGCTTTGGGTCGCTCGCCATCCAGATCAGGATGTGAGTGTCGAGAAGGATAGAATAGAGATCTTCGGCAAGTGTTAATCAGGACTGCCCTCTGGGTCGCTTTGCCCCCAATTCAGATACTCACTTCGGGAACGAGAGGGTAATCACCGATTTGTGTTTCTGAGACGCCACCTGGCCGGCCGAATCCTGGTCGCCGCAATTGGTCTGCGCCGATTCGGCTGCTGTCTTGCTTCCAGGCGTTGGTGCCGGGTGGCTGGTGGAGGCACAACCGGTCGCGGCGCCCTGGGGGGTTTTGGCGCAATGATCTTACGACATCTAACAAACCCGATTCACCTACACAGGGCCTTATTGGAAAATTGTCCACCTGGCTCGGTTGAGAAATCCGCTTCTTTTTTCGACTTACTTGGCATTGGGGAACTACTCCATAAGTAGTAACTTCCGGACCTAGGCGGAAAGAACCAGCCTCTAATTGCGATTGATAATCGCCGTCCGAGGCGGCACAATTTGGCCTACACAAATTCCGGGAAGTGGTTCCGGAGGCCCGGAGGATATCTATGGTTGAGTTTCTTCGCAATATTTGCGTGGACGATCAGGGCCAAGATGTCGCTGAATATGCCGTCATGCTCGCCGTCATCCTCGTTCTGGTTATCGGCACTGTACGTCTGATCGGGGGGAACGCCAACAACGCGTTCTCCACTGTGGCCAGTACTCTAGGCAATTAACCTCGGCTTCACAAGTTTTTCGTAAATGTTCCTTCGGATTCTGGCGAATGACTGGGACGTGCTGAGTAGGGGCGATATTGTAGCGGGGATTCCAATCTTCATCGCCTGAGGCGGCGAAGTACTCTCCAACAACCTGCTTTCTACGCGAAAGTCGATAACGCCCGCACAGGAGGAGATTATGCCAGATCGGATAGTTCGTACGGAGCGGTAGATTGCCAGTCCCCGAGATGCTCTGCGACGAAGACTCGGCGGCGGACCCTTGGATCGAGAACACAAATTGGCACTCGGCGGGTGCCCGCTGATCGGAAACGCAATTGCAATTGATTGCAATTTGCCGTGCAGACCGCAATCGACTCCACCGTCACCCGCCCACTGCTCCAGCGACACCGGGGCTTTCTCTGCGGTCCTAATTAGGGTAATTATATAGGTGGCTAATCCACGGCGAAGTCTGTTTTATGGCGTGTGTTTGGAAGCTCGCACTCGAACAACTCCAACTCGGTCTTGGCGTTCTCTTGGTTGCTATGGTCGGAAGTTCGGCCGCACCTCACGCAAAACCATTCCTGAAGCGCTGGATTCCAGCGAAGCTCAGGATGATTCATTTAGCTCAGTGCTCCTTTTTCTTCGCCCGCTTCCGGGCGTTGCGGTGCTTCTCTTTCGCTTCCCGCTTCAGCACTTCCCGCAAGAGGTTCAACCGTCGAGCGAGACGCGAAGAGACTGGTCTTCTGAGGCGGGCTCATGCTAGAGCACTGCTTCGCGGAGTTGGCAAACAAAACTCGCGGAAATGAGGGAGCCGCAATCACCAAACACTTGCTGGGAAAAAGAGCGGGAGTTGAATGTGCCGCTCTCCAGTCTGAATAACGACTACCGAGACCTGCTGCTCCTCTGTATTTAGAAGATCAAGTTCGACTTGGGCCTGGATGAATACAAAGGCGGACTGCTACTTTGTGGCTTTCGGCGCTGGCTTGTTGAGATAGGTAACAATATTCGCCGCGATCACGCCGCCGCCCTGCGTGTGCGACTTCGGATGCGGGCGGGCAAGCGGGGTTTTGCCGGCTTGGCTTTCGGGGCGGGTTCGAAACGTTTGTCGAGATAAGTGACGGTATCGCGCGCCCTGAACTCTATCATGAAAATCCTGTAGTGACAGCCGGATATTCATGGTGTAATATCTTGCGGTGATCGACCGTAAGGCCGACGTTGCACTGGTTCGCGCCGCCTTGAGACGCAGCCGTGTGGTTGCCCTCCTGGGACCGCGGCAGTGCGGGAAGACGACGCTCGCGCGACAATTTGTAAGTCCCGACTCGCTCAACTACTTCGACCTTGAGGAGCCGCAGAGCCTCGCCCGGCTGACCGAGCCCGATACGGCTCTGCGCCCACTTAAGAAGCTGGTGGTGATTGACGAGATCCAGCGCCGTCCCGACCTTTTCCCGCTACTGCGCGTCCTCGCCGACCGGACGCCACTCCCTGCACGGTTTCTCATTCTCGGCAGCACGTCGCCTGACCTGCTCCGGCAGTCCTCCGAAAGCCTCGCGGGCCGACTCGAAACCGTTTCCCTGGAGGGCTTTCGGCTTTCCGATCTTGGCGCTGCTGCCCAAGGCCGCCACTGGCTGCGCGGCGGCTTTCCACTGGCTTACACGGCGCGCACTGAAGCCCATTCACTGACCTGGCGACGGCAATTTCTCCAGACTTTTCTCGAACGCGACCTGCCTCAATTGGGCGTTAAGATTCCGGCAGTCGTTCTGCGGCGGTTCTGGAATATGGTCGCCCACTACCACGGCCAAATCTGGAATGCGGCCGAGTTGTCTCGTGCTCTGGCTGTGAACGAATCCACCGTGCGCCGCTACCTCGACCTGATGACCGGCGTCTTCATGGTCCGGCAGCTTCCGCCCTGGTTTGAGAACCTCGGAAAACGGCAAGTTAAGGCACCCAAAATCTATGTACGCGACAGCGGTCTCCTGCACACCCTGCTGGGCGTCACCAGCCAGCGCGACCTTGAGCATCATCCAAAGGTGGGTGCCTCGTGGGAAGGTTACGCAGTGGAGGAAGTGCTTAAGGCCCTCCAGCCCGACGAGGCTTATTACTGGGCCACGCACAACGGGGCTGAGATCGACCTCATCCTATTCAAGGACGGTCGCCGTGTTGGCGTCGAATGCAAGCGCGCCGATGCTCCTGAGCTTACACCGTCCATACGCATCGCCCTTGCCGACCTGAAACTTGACCAGCTTAGCGTTGTGTATCCCGGCGAAAAGAAATATTCGCTGGCAAAGAATGTCGAAGTCGTACCGCTGGCGAAATTCGTGAAAGCAAAATAGGTCGACGCGAAGAAATGCTGGTCCATGGATCCAGGCGCTGAGCACGGCCCCCTTGCCCTAATCCGTAGGGAGATCCCCCGGTTCATCATCATCGCCAGCGCAGGCTCTTGCCTGACAAACACCACCAAGGGATAAACGCCAGCCGAAAACAGCAATCCCAACACACCAGAACAATTTTCAGCGTGGGTTGTCAACGCATCATGCCCTCTTCGCGGTCACAAACTTGTGAGCCATGCCGAGCAAATCCCGCAGGACATCAGGTGTGACGCGGGACAGTCGAACCAGCACGGAGGTGTCGTTGAGATAGTGGTCGGTCACGTAGTAAACCTCCGGGTCTGCTGCGAGCAGTTCGGCGCGGTCGTCGAAGCCGACGCGAACCACAAGCGAACCCGGCTCAGCCGAACGATGAGCAGGCACGCATGCCAAGAGTTTTCCGCGAACCTTGAGCGCCGGTGACCCGTAGGCTGTGCTCTCCTCCACGCCGGGCAACGCCAAGCCGATCTTCCGTACGCTATCGAAGTTAATCGTGCTCCCGTGTTTCTTCGAGGTTTTGATCTGCTTCAACGATCTTCCAGTCGCTTTTGATCCGGACTTCGACGTTCGTGCGCCCGGAATTTTGCCGATCCGAAGGTCTCCAGCCAGCACAAGCTCGCATGCCCGCAGTGCCGCTGATTCAAAGTCAGGGGCATCGACTGGTAAGACCTGCCAACCCGTTACGCGTTTGCCCAATACTTGAATGGATCGCATGTTCGGGAACTCACGCCGCAAGCTCTGGTGGTGTTCCTGGGTAGTGGCGAGCCATACTCCATTATCCGCAGTGCTCTTAGGCTTGTCCCGTAGGATCAACACGATTTTGTCTTTTACATAGATTGCAAGGCAGCCAAACATCGGACGCGTGCACGGCGATAGTGTGGAAATCGCATCAAGCACGAACGCATGTGGAATGGGTTTGCGGTGCTTGGGCAGCAAGCTCGCATCCAGAGCTTCTGGAGAGACGTGTTTTCTCTTAGTCATAACCGTGCACCTCCAGCCTCGCCCGCACAACTGATATGGGAAAGTCTTTCCAAAGTCTTTCCATCCCGCCGCCGCCCAGCTTCTCGACGATGCGATAGTGCGAGATGGTTTGCCCGATCATGGGTGACGCAGGACTCAGGGTGCAATGTTAGGGATGTGCCGGAGGCGAAGTCAACGAGGGGCATGCTAAAGGAGCGCGGAAGGGTGCCGAAGCGCCCACGACTCGCCAGTCGTCGGATAGCGAGGAGCCCCGCCCGAGTCCCCAAATTCCCAGAACTATCGGGCTCGCCGCATGCGGTTAATGTGCAGGCATAGCCTCGTTGCGGCCTTCCACCAAAAAGACATGGAAGTCCGTGGGCAGAGGCACGGAGTCAAGCTGCCGCATCATCAGTGCGACTTGACCTCGATGGTAAGTGGAATGGTTTGCCAGATGTTGCATCAGGTGCACCAATCTGACCTGTGTTGTGCGAAACGGAAGCATTGTTTCCAGAGATTCGTTGGTCACGCGATTCATGAACTCAACCTGTTCTTTCTCGACTTCCGCCCACTTTAACTGCACCGCAGCGACGTTGGGAAATGCAACCGGATTGAACAGGGCGTCCCGTCGTTTTATCAAGTCTTTCAAGAAGGCAGAGCTATGGGACGTTTCCTTCCAATAAGCAAGCCAAATCCACTCGCCGCCGATGATGTGCACGAGCGTGTCTCGCACTGAACGAAAGCTGCCGCCCAGATCGTGCGTGAACTGCTCAGCACTGAGCCCGGCGACCGCTTGCAAAACTCTGTTGTTCGCCCAGCGGTCGTACTCGTAGAGCAATTGAATGTCATCTTTAGTCATGGTGGCGGGTGGCCGACCCTTTCGCTTGGGGAATCTTACCTTGCCCCGAGTATTCGGCAAGATCCCTACCATTGGACACTGATCGGAGGAGGCACCGCAATCGTTTGCGCGGATACCGAAGCAACCCGCCGCCGCATGGAATAGAACTCCCACACCAGCCGAGGATCGCGGTGTCAAGCTTCGTGCGAGGCGACTTCCTCGGAATGCTCTCTCCTGCTCGGACAAGAATGAAGACGCGGTTAGTCGAGGAACTGTGAGTATGGGTGAAAGCGCTCTGCTTTGGGCAGGACGAACTGTGGGTGGTCTTTCGAGTAGGAGAATTTATAAAGCCCAGCCCCTTTTGCCGTCGAGCGACGGATGGACGAGATGCCCTCATCCTTGTACGGGGCCGGGCTGCCAATTTGTAGTATTCAGTTTTGATTCCTCCTATTTAATTGTTACAAGTTTCGGAACGCTGTTGTCAGTGATTTTTCGCACCATCCAAGGTGCTGTTTGTCGTTGCTCTTTGCGATCACCTCACATCAACATGTGCGTCCTGTCACTGACAGGACGCGCCCTTTCATGTGGGGTATCAGAATAATATCTCACCTCACCGAAGAGCAGTTCTCACTACGGTGTGCACACCCCCTGAGGCGAGCAGCTTTGAACCGTCGCCCCCTCTCGCAGTTGTTTTGTCGGCGACGATTTGTTTTTGGGCCTAGCAGGTGGAGGCCGGAACCTTCGTAGCTGAACGATTCGACCTCGATCATGGCCCCCTGCTTCCGTCCGTGAAGGAGGTCCGCTATGACTCGCAAAACCCTTCGCAACTTTCCTCTCAGTGTTGTTGCGGCTTGCGTCGGAGTTCTAGCAATTCTGACTCTCTTGATCGTGTCCGCCTTGAAATTAGGGTGACTGGAAGCGCAAACAAAGGGGGTGGCAACTATGACCACTTACGGTCAGTGGATAACGAAGTCTGAGCACATTGGCGCTTCAATCGCCGGTATTGCCGGGTTTTTGTTCGGAGCCTACATCATTGCGACCAGCCACGCCCTGAGCTCGACGGATGTACTGGACACGCTGGGGTCTGCTGTCGCAGTGCTTCTATTCGCGGGGGCGATAGGTAGCCTTTGTACTGTAGTTGGTTGGCTGGCCGGACTGGTCTTAGGCATCCTTGCGTCCCCGCTTGGCTCATTCGCTGAAAAACGCCCGGAGCTTGATGCCCGAGAACCCAAGGCGCAGCAGAAGAAGGCGGCGTAAAGTCAGCGGACTCGAAAGAGGACTTCAGGAGCCGCTTAGATGGGTACCCCAACCGACCCGCTCACGGTATGCCCGCTGCGGCGGTGGTACCCTGTGCCGTGATTTTCGTCACCGCATATTCTCCAAGGACCGTGTGAAAATATAAGGGTCCCGTATGCCGACGATCCTTTTCATCGACGATCACACCTGCGGGTCGCACACAGTCGCTCACAGACTTCGGGCTTGTGGGTACGAGGTGCAAGTAGCTCCGGACGTAGAGGAAGCCCTGACCTTGTTTCGACTGTACCCAATCGACGCAGTGGTCACGGACTGTCATCCCGAAATACCCGGTCGCGGAATCATAGCGCCCGTGCTAAGACAGATCAGTCCCAACGTTCCGATCATCATGATGTCGCCTTTCTGCGGTGTGCCGTGCACACGCTTACGATATGCGGATGCGTGCATTCAAAAGGGAGATGTCACAGCCCTGCTGAGCGCGTTGCGGGTGCTGCTCTGCTCTCGCACCTATGGACTGTGCCAATCTGTTGCCGCTTAAATCAGGTCGGTGTTTGTCTCTCGGTACGGTCAGGCGGTGGCTCTGTACCAGTCGGCGGAGTCGAGGAATCCGAGCGCCGATAGGGCCGTGGATATTTTCCCAGTAATGAAAGAACTCCTCATCCGTGAATCCTGCCTTCTTCGTGATGCAGTAAACAAGTTTGACCATAATCCTCCAAGCCGTGCGCTATAGGGGATGAATCAATATATCCTTGTCAGACTAGACATTGTGACGCCAGAATCCTGTAGTGGATGCCAGCTGGATCGGGCTACTCGAAAAGCGGTCCGATTCTCAGTTGCCAGAGGGTTAAGTCAGGGGCTCTAAATGGGGTTCCGATTTGAGTTCGACCCAGTGAACAAAATCCTGCTGCTTCGAATCGAGGGGCGGCTCACGGATGAATTGCTTGCAGAGCATTACGGGGCGGTTCGAAAGTTTTCGACCGCGACCGATGCCCGTGCGGGCATCTGGGACTTGTCATCCGTTACTGAGCTTGCTGTATCCAGCGAATTTATTCGTGAACTGGCGAGTCAGGAGCCAGCTATGGCGGACGCGACTCAGCGCCCTCGCTTTATCGTTGCCCCGACTGCGGTTGGATTTGGTCTAGCTCGCATGTTTCAGATCGAGGGAGAGCACACACGGCCACTACTGGAAGTCGTACACACCATGGCCGAGGCGTTAGCGGCACTGGGCATTCAATCCCCACACTTTGAACCTTTAGAGTGACCGCTACTCGGATTCTTTGCGGCCAACGTCCGTGGTTGCTGTACCAATGCCCTCAGCGGTGGCCCCCAATAGAGCGTAGGCTTAAGCCATGTACATCACGACTAGAAGCATCGCAGGCGACACTCTGATGACATGCAACGATTGCTGGCACGCGATCAGCATGAACGCTATTTGCGAGAAGCCCCTTCAATCGGCAACGGACATTCTGAAGCACATGGCTGCCCACGACGCTTCCCACGCCTTCGCGGCAGTCAGCCCTCGCTGTGCTCCGCGACAATGATGCGGTTTCTGACAGTAACCGACCTCTTGTTACCAAATGGCGCAGACCATAACGTAGGTACTCGGAGTGAGCGCGGAACATGTCTCGATTTCGCATAGGCAAACGGCGGTCGAAGAGAACCAAATCGGTCATACCAGTGCGAGTCTGGGCCGCCGGGAGTAAAGATAACCATCTCGCGCATACTCTCGATGTCAGCAACGAGGGTGTGAAGCTGGGTGGTTACCGAGGCGAGATAAAGGTTGGCGACGAGATCGTAGTTCAATACCACCAAACGCACGCGCAATTTCGAGTCACTTGGATCACTGCTTGCGAGGGCTCCTCAGAGAAACAAATTGGGGCTGAGTGCTTAGAGCCGGGAAAGCATCTCTGGGGTGCGCCGTTCCCTCAGCAAGCGGATGAGTACGAAGAACAAGAATGATCGTGATTAGTCCGAACGCCGCTGTGGGTCCTTGGTGGATCACGATGACGCTTGTGCTAACCGACGAATACCCGCTGGAATCCACTTCGCAACACCCTCGATGAGCGGCAAGGTGATTTCCTTTGGTGTAACCTTGGTGTTCGAACCGACTGAGACTGGGAGACAACGAGCGAGTTGTCGTGCTTCCAAATTCTGAGTGCGGAGGTTCTTCGATGAATGGGCGCAACAACGCGGCACGGATTCTGGTTGCTCTGGGTGCTATGGTTTTGATCGCCGCTGCGCTGCTTCATTGCATAGCTGCCTACCCGAAAGTTTCGACTGCGGTGAGCGCTTCGAATCTGGGCGCTCCTTTGCAAAGGGCGTTGCGCACCGTTTTTCTCTTGGTCGGATGGGACTGGATCGTGATCGCGATCATCATGCTGATCAGCGCCTTCACTATAACAAAAGTACGGAAGGTAATTGTTTTTTTCTGCGGATTTGCTCTTCTGGGGACGGTGGCGGTGATGCTAGCGTTCTTGGGCTGGTTCGTAGGCACCGACATGGTTCTCGCATCAGCCCTGATGAGCTTTTGCGGTGGCTTGTTGTTTCAAAACACCGCAGGCTAGCTCCTGCTTCTTCAGATCGCTCTTGCGACTCTAGCCTCGCGACACCGCAACCTCACAACGCATTCTGGATCAGCTTGACCGCTGCGTCGGGATCGTCCACTTCAACGACCAACTCGTTGTACCGCTCGTCATGCAGGTCAATGACGATGGTTTTCTCCGGGTCGTGCACGTCCCAGAAGACTCGCTTGCCGTCCTGATAGAAGGTTCCCGCAGTAATGACTCCGGGCACGTTGGTTCCGGGCAACCTGATACCGTGATACCAGCCGCGTGCAGCCTGCGGGTCTGCTCGGACACCCGCAATGTGGACAAGCGGTATTTCGAGGCTGCTCTTGAAAGCCCAGAGCTTGTCAGCGCCTCGGACGTGCAACGTCAGTTTGCCTTCCGCTACCGACAGATCGACCATTCAACGCTCCGGTGGTTTCAACTTACTTCAACCACGACCGCCACATCGAATTTTGAATAATACTTCTTCACGTCTCCAGCGCCGTACTTCTCGCGGAACTTCTCGTTCACCGATTTCACGGCTTGAAAAAATCCTCGTAGGCGATACGGGCCTTGTCCTTGTCGCCTGCGAGCACATAGGCCCGTCCAAGTTGCAGATGTGCCAGTGCGGCCCGCGACTCATCGCCCTTGAGCTTCGTCTTGAATTCTTTTCGCATTTTTCGAGCTTCACTCCGGCAGTGCGGCTCAATGTTTTCTGACTACTTGCAACCTCACTTTTTCACTCTGCTCCGCCCTTCCTTTCAGCGGGGAGCGCGGAATAATGAACATGAACCAAACACCAACTGGCGCGGTACTTGCGATAAATCTGGGTTTCCATGCCATGGAATGATACTGGGGACCCTTCTTTTCTTCGCGTGGCTGAAAATTCCCAGTCGAATTCTGCCCATGCGGCGTCCGAGTACACCTGAACGGAAACGTCGCTGATGTCCAAGTCCCGCAACGAATACATTTCGCCCATGTCATGGCGGTAAAAGCCCATGATCTGTTCCACACCGTGCCAGCGTCCTACTGGGTTGATAAGTGAGTCCTCCGATGAGTCGCACCAGATGCGTGACGCCAAAGTTGGATCGGCTTCGTCCGCCGCCTTCGCGTACATCGAGATCAACTGCTTGATCTCCTGCTCCTCCTTCCCGGCATTGGCGTTAGCTGTCTGTCGCGTATCTTGTGAGACGGAAAAAACAGACACAGCGAACAAGGCAGCAATGGTGACAAGGGGGGCAAGTCCAGCGACAGAAGGTCGGCGGGAAGAAGCAACCGGGTTCATGTGTCCTCCTATTCCTGAATTCATGAATGGGCATACCAATCCGAATGCGGCGACGATCCCTTACACGAGAGACACTGGGTCTCAGTCCACTGGTGGAGACACTGCGGGCACACCCCTCCGGTATCGAAGGTGTTCCAAATATGGCCGCAGGTGCAAGACCAGCGGTCGTCCTTGCGGGGCGACCAGCCGCACAGGGGACACCGGATGCGCGGGCCAGAGGGACCGAGGCTGTTCTCTTGGTCGGGTTCGCGATCCAGCACAACAGACTCGTCAGGCGAGTGGGAAGCTACCGGCCGACCGCAAGAGCTGAAAAACGTTTTCGCGATTCCAGAAGTTTGCTGGAGGAGGGGCTGGATTTCATCGGGACTGACAATCACACCGTACCGGTACAAAATAAGGGTGTGCCCGTGCCCTTCGATTTGCCGTTTCTCCTCCGTTGGTAGTCCTTCCAGAAAGGTTAGTAGCGGTGGCGCGAAGAGCTCTCGCACTGCATCCACGTTCGGCCCCCGCAGTAAATAGCGGTGGGAAAATCCCGGGTGCGAATCGAAATCGATATCTTTGTGGGTGAAGACATCGGCTACTCGATCCATTACGCCCTCTGGACGCAACGCAAAAACAGGCAGCCACAAATCCTGCGTGAACGCTACGACAGTTTGTTTCCATGTGTGACCGCCCCTTCCACCGTCGATCCTATACCAATAATCGAAAAGGCTCGTGTCGAATCCGGCGAAGTGCCCGGTCATTACATTTTTGAATCTGTGCCCGCGCCCCCTGTCGAATAGCGGCATCTGCAACCGCGGCCCGTGCGAAGGATCGCTCCAATTGTCTCCCTCAAAAGTGAGACCGATTGCTGGAGCTAGGGATATCAGAGCCTTAGTTCGACGCTTCTCCTGAAGCTGGCTGATCACAATGAAAATGATGGGAACAACGAAGATTCCAACAATAACGTAGATGTTGACGTTTCCGTGCATCGGAGAAATCTCCGGGAGGCGGAATCTTATCGTGGAAATCGCGGCGAATCAATCTTCGGAACCGATCTGTGAGCAAGACCAGCGACAGCCGCAGAGGGGGCTCCAGATGCGAGGACCGGAGGGGTCGAGGTTTTTCTCTTGGTCGGGTTCGCGATCTAGAACCACAGACTGGTCAGGTGAGGGGGCACACATAGCTATTTTCCCATCGTCAGAGTCACCACCCGGCGACCTGACCTCAGCCCTTCACATAGTCGAGCTTTGCGGTTACTTTTCCGTCCCTCACGGTGAAAACGTCAACGCCCGGAGGTGCCATGGCTGACCGTCGCGCATCTTGCGATAGACCCAGAGCACCGTGGCCCGATTTCCGCTGACGATCAACTCTTCCGCCTCGAACTGTGCATCGGGATTGCGGACGAACCATCCGCGCCAGAATTCGACTACCGCGGCCTTTCCTTCAATGCGTCGGCCATCGGGAGCGGGCGACGTGTCCTCGAACACTGTATCGTCGGTCAAGAACGCCCCCAACCCGTCAGCATCATGGCGATTGAACGCCTCGTTGAAGCGGTCGATGGTTGTGCGGGTCAGTTGCTCCTCCTGCGACTGCTGCACATTCTGTTCCGACTTCATCGGAGCCTCCCTTGGGGAACACAGAATCCCAAGCAGGAACACAGAACAAGCTATCACCAAGACGCGATTTACGGAGAAGATGGGGGTTCTGGTGGTCGCCGCCCGACATCCTCGTTACATCATCAGGATCAGGCTAGGATTCCTCGAAAGGAAGCACGTCGCGGCCCTAAACCACCTTCAAACTTCGCTTGGGCGGCACGCACACGGATTCGAACCATCGGCTGATATACACCTGAGCGTGGGCTTCACCACAGAAATGCCGTGCAGTTGGACTTGAGGCAGCAGTCAAATCCCACTTGATGACCGCGAGCTTCTGATCTGTGCACTCGATCACAAACCAATGGATCGGATTCTCACTGACGATCCCGCAAATCTCGCATCGGAATTCCTCCAGACTCGACATGCGTTCTCCGTTGAGCAATGGCTCGGCAAGAACCTAGTATAGCGGCAGGTCAGCATGGCTGGCTTGCCACAGGAAGCGCTCCATACGGCGGGCGCTGACGGATCGACTGGCCGCGCACGAATCGCTCAGTCACGCCCCTCCTAATTGACCTCTGCGCCTTTCTGTTAGATATTGTCACGGATGGACGTTGAACAGACCATTGCCGAAATCGAGTGCCTAGAGCGCATCTTCGCGGTGCCCGACGCGAGACCGCTGAGCGCTAGCGACCTCACGGCTGTGAATCGAAGGCACGATGACATGCACGCGCATAGCCCGTGGTTTCGGCTCTGGCAGCGGTACGGCATTTGCTGCCGAACCGAGTCCCCAGTAATCCGACTAGGGGGTTTGGAGAGCTAGACCTCGAACCAGCAAGAATGCATTTGAGCCCTCAGCGATACTCGTAATTCGCAGCCGTCACTCGCAGCTACGCCGCTGCGGACTTGCCTTCATAAAGGGGAACGAACTCCTCGGTCACAAATGTTTCGTAAGAGGTGGGTGTGGCGTTCTGCGCCGAACGCCGCTCCAAAGCTCGCATGTGGCCTGAGTTCAAAGCGGCGGACATCTCAAGGATTAGATCGGCCATGTTTGGCGACATGCCGATCTGGATCAGTGCAGGCCGCACCTGTTCGTCCGGCGCTTGAACATATCCAAGGTCGGCTTTGCCAATGGCCTTCCCGATGATCTGAGCAACCTCGCTCATGTTGAAGTCCCGTTGCCCCAGCAATTCGCGTGTCTGCTTCTGGCTGAAATTCAGAGTCAGCAAGGCATTTGCGGCTGCTTCGCCGATATCCTGCGTGGCGATCATGGAAAGCTTCAGGTCGGGACGCAGCGGGCCGACAGTCATGCCCATCTTTTGAATGATGCCAATTTGCGCGAGGGTGTTCTCCATGAAGTAGCCTGCACGCAGGTGCAGAACGTTCAAACCTTCAATCCGGTTAAGCTGCTGCTCGAGGTAATGCAATCCCACGACTGGGCCTGTCCGGTCTGTCTTATCTGCCCCGATGCTGCTCAGAGTGACCGCATGCGTCACGCCAGACGCCTTGATAGCCGCCGCAAGCGTATCAGCGACCCGGTTCTGAAATGCACGAAAATCGAGACTGGCGAGATTGGGCGGCATCATCACATACACACCCTCAGCGCCAGCAAAAGCTCTGGTGACACCGCTCACGTCCGTGAGATCGGCGGCAAAAGGCTCTGCGCCCTCGGCGGCAAGACCCTTCAGATGTTCGGGAGTCCGCCCGGTTACCCTGACCTTGGCCCCATTCTTTAACAGAGTTTTGGCAACGACACCTCCAGTATGACCAGTTGCACCAGTGACAACGTACATAACGACCTCCATGTCGTGCTTGGATTCCGCTTTTAATCGCGGCGCTTCAATAATTTCGTGGACTCGGCAGCATAAAGCGATTCCGAGTCACTGTGCATACCACTCCGAATGCGGCGACAGCGAGGGCATGAATCAAGGTAAGGTTTTGCGGGAGAACAGTGCGTCGTGATCTGGAAGATCACCGGATTCTTGCACGTTCGCCGAAGCTTGGAAGTGCGCTTCCAAAGCGCAGTCTATTTACCGAACGAAGGATGGGCATCAGTTTGCCTGTGAAGCAGCTTCTGGCTGGTGTACCTTCGTCCATTTCTCCACCAACTGCTTGGCTATCTTTCCTGCTGCCGCGCCCCCGTCGATGGCGGTCACTTTCCCGGAATCTCGGGGAATGATCTTACCTACGTTGCGCAGACCGCGTGCAACCCGGTTGCACAGCGACGACCAACCGAATCCAAGTCGGTGAAATGCTGCTGCACGAAGCGGTCGAGGCCTACAAGAAGGAAGGGCGCAAGTTCATGGAGCGCCTGGTCGCTCATTCCTGTTTCTCAGGGCGGTATCTGCCGTCACGACGGTAATCAACCCGATCTCAAGCTGCAACTTCTTTTCGGCAAGTAGGTCATTCGCTTGACGTTATCTGCTGGACGGAAGATTCGATAATAGGGCGCACCAAGAGAGACAACCTCATTCTTGTGCTGAATCGGCCTATCATCCCTAAGAACAATCAGTAGGAGGTACGCGCATGGCAGCGAATCAGGTAGTGCTTTACTTCGACAAGCAGGAGGATGCTGTGCTTTTCACCCTGGCTGCCAGTTCGGTTATGTCAGCGGAAGGGCCAGTCCACAGCAGCGACGCAGCGGTGAAGGTTGCGGTGGGGATTTGCAAAGCCAGTCGAATCACGACTGAGGGTGTTCTGAATATAAGTGAAGGGGGGCATAAATAAGATGATTCGAAAAGCTGCGCTGCAAATAGGGGCCCCCGCGCTACTCGCTTTCATGGCATGGAATGGGTATTTTGCTGTCAACCATTTAAAACAGATGCAGAAAATTTCGGCGCTCACACTGGAAAGGTCCATGATCCAGGCGGACATCTCCGGTGTTCTGAAAGACTTGACCGATATGGAAACAGGTCAGCGCGGATACCTGCTAACGAAGGACGCGTCGTACTTGCAGCCCTACACCGACGCGAAGGGCAGGATCGGAACCGATTTTGCCGGCCTTCGCGTAGGGCTAGCTAACCGGGCGGAGCGCGAACGATCCCTGGAGTCGCAGCTGGAGTCTTTGGCTAACTCAAAGCAAGCTGAGATGGAGCGCTCTATTGGTTTGCGCCAACAGGGGTATCGCCACCGCGCATTTATGCTGGTGGATTCAAACGAAGGTATGGAGTACATGGATAGGGGTCGCGGGCTTGTGTCTTCGCTTTCCATGGCCGAGGCCAGCAGTTTCGCGAGATTCGACCGCGAGAGGAATGCTAGCCTAAGCAAGGCTTTGACAGAAACCATTGTTGCCAATTCATGCCTGCTCGCACTGACAGCATGTCTGTTTGGACTCATCCGCTATCACGGGGGAGTGCTTGAACAGGAAGCTGCCCAGAGCAGACAAGAGCTAGCCGTGCGCGATTTGCAGCTAGAAAGACTAACTTCTGCCCTTTCCAACCAAGCCCGCTCCAACACCTCTGCCATCGAGGCGAACGCCAACCTCCTGCTTCAGAACTACGGGGGATTTCTACCACGACAGGGCCACGAATATGCTGAGCAGATAAGGGAAGCATCGGCACAAATGGAGCGACTCCGCCAAGATTTAGTTGGCAGCTCAGGCTCCAACAGTGATCAGAAGGCAGCTTAGCAACTTATCGGCAAAGCCGCAAGCTGCGCCCGAAGCGCGTCAGTGATGTGTTGGAAAATTGTAGGAGTCACGGTGGATTTCCTCGCCCTCTGAAAAGACGCCGACCCCGACATCCCCATCCTCAAGGACGCCAAGGCGGAGTACGCGAAGCTCAGTAGGCAAGCCTCCTTCCTCGGTGCTCACTGTCTACGTTGCTGTAACCAGCGATTTCACCCAGAGCGCCTGACTCGCTGTCGCCGTGGCGCTCTTGTCATACCGCTGCGGGGGGATCACATTCAACCCGCCCAATACTTTCTCCGATTCGAGCGGACAGGTCACCGTTATAGCAATCGCGGGCATTTCCGTCAGCTACCAGTGTTCTCGCCGGAGAGTCCTAAACATCATATCTTTTACTGTGTAGCAGCCAGCAATGCTGTCGTTCTAGCTTATCGAGCCTCCTGCTCGCAGACTTCCCACCGCCTGATCTCATGCACACTACGCGAAATGGCCACGCACACGATCATCGTGCGCTAGAATGTGGTCATCGAGCGGGGGAGCCGAGACTAGGCCCAACTACCCCGTCGACTTGTACCAGCGGAGTTCGGTCCAAAGTACATCGCGGTTCTGACAAACGGGCAGTCGGGCGCTTGTCCGCTCGAACATTTTGGAAGCGAACTCCTGAGAGAGGTCACATCCACCACCTCGCGTTACTTTAATGCAGAGGCTCGAAAGGCTGTCTGCTGCGCAAGCTTCGCCAAGCAAAGGATCACTATGCCTGCTTCCAACGGTCACACGGTACGGCGCAGCTCGAGAGTAGCGATCAAGTTCCGGTCCGCGTTACCACCATGGAGCCCAACGCCCAGTTCTCCGAACGGGGTCCAGGCTCAATCAGGCATGTCGACCAGATTCGGGTGTGGGGTTCTGGTGCCATGCCACGGACCAGGAGGATTCTTCCTAAACGTTGGCACCTAAAAAGGAGAAATTGTGAATCGAAAACTGATTGTTTTCTTCCTCATGGTTGTCGCGATAGTGGCGGCTGTGAATGTCGTTTGCCAGGCACAGTCACAGACCTTGTTGACGCGTCATGTGCGTGAAGCAACTCTCAATGGGCAGGCACCGTTAGTCGGCCGACTCCCCGAAACACAGTCCATGCATATCGACATTGTTCTGGCGCTGCGTGATCAGCCAGAGCTGAAAAATTTCGTGAAAGAAGTCTCCGATCCTTCAAGCTCCTCCTACCGGCACTTCGTTACGGTGCCAGAGTTCACTGAGAGGTTTGGTCCAAGCCAAGAAGATTACGACGCCCTGATTGGTTTCGCGAAGGCGAACGGGTTTACCGTGCTTGGCGGCTCCCGCGATAGCATGGACGTGCAGCTGAAGGGGTCGGTCGCGACTATCGAGAGAGCTTTCCATGTGACCATGGGGGTCTATCAGCACCCCACGGAAAACCGCAGCTTCTACGCTCCGGACCGGGAGCCCACGGTGGACCTGCCTTTCCAGCTGTGGCACATCTCGGGTTTGGACAACTATTCGATCCCGCGTCCCATGTTCGTGCATAGAGATTTCAAGGTGCAGCCCCTGGCCACCACGGGCTCCTGTCCTGATCAGTCCTTCTGCGGCAGCGACATGCGGGCGGCCTACTACGAGGGAACGGCTCTCACCGGCTCCGGCCAGAACATCGGGTTGCTGGAGTACGCAGGATTTGATATCGCCGACGTGAACACCTACTACAAGAACGCTGGGCAAACCAGAACCTTCGCTGTCACTGGCATTTCCACGGATGGAAGCAGCATTAACTGCACCGAGGCGACTGGATGCGACGATACGGAACAGACCATCGACATCACACAGGCGGGGGGCATGGCCCCGGGCGTAACCACCGTGTACGTGTACGTGAGTGACAACAGCGATACCGCCCTATTGGGGGCCATGTCTTCGGACACTCCGTTGCCTCTGAATTTGAGCTCGTCGTGGACTTGGAGCCCGGCGGACCCGGCCACGGATGATCCCTACTTCGAGAAGATGGCGTCGCAGGGCCAGAGCTTCTTTCAAGCGACCGGCGACAGTGGCGGATATAGAGGAAATGCTCCATGGCCGGCGAATTCTGCTTATGTCATCGCGGTCGGCGGCACGGACTTAACGACCAGCGGCGCGGGTGGCCCCTGGAAATCGGAAACCGCTTGGTCCGACGGTGGCGGCGGCTGGGGGACCAACGTTGATATTCCCTCCTGGCAGGTGGCCGCGGTCGCCAAATGCACCGGCTGTTCCCAAACCTATCGGGACGTCCCAGACGTCGCGGCCAACGCGAACTATACATTTTACGTCTGCGCCGACCAAAGCGGTTGCACGGCCAACGAATACGGCGGAACCAGTTTTGCCGCGCCCATGTGGGCTGGCTATCTGGCTCTGGCCAATCAACAGGCGGCTGCCAACGGCGTTGCGGCGCCCGGCTTCATTGACCCCACCATTTATCCGCTGAACCTGGGGAACGGCGACGCCGATTTCCACGACATCACCAGCGGCAGCAACGGCTTTACCTGTTCAAGCGGGTACAATTTGTGCGACGGCTGGGGCAGTCCGAACGGCGCCGCTCTGATCAACGCATTAACCGCACCTGCGGGGCCGAATTTCACCTTGTCCGCTAATCCGACCAGCGTGACCATCACGCAGGGCGGCAGCGGGACGAGCACCATCACCATCACCCCGGAGGACGGCTTTAGTGGCAACGTCACTCTTTCCGCATCGGGCTTGCCCAGCGGGGTGACGGCGGGATTCAACCCGAATCCCGCAACCACCAGCAGCACCCTGACATTGACGGCCAGCGCCTCGGCAGCCACGGGGAAAGTCACCGTGACCATCACGGGCACATCGGGCAGCTTGACGAATACGACCACACTGAGCCTCACTGTGAACGCGAGTGGAAGCGGTCCGGCCGTGACTCTGTCGCCGACCTCTCTGTCGTGGGGCACGATCAAGGTGGGCACGAAAACCGCCGCGAAGATAGTCACGCTCACCAACTCCGGAACCGCGACGCTGAGCTTCAATAGCATCACGATCAGCGGCGATTTCCAGCTTGTCACCGGCACGAAGACGTGCGGTAACCCGGTTGGCACGGTGGCTGCGGGAAAGAACTGCTACATCAAGGTGACCTTCACTCCGACTCAAACGGGAAAACGCACTGGGAGCGTGACGATTAACGACAACGCTCCGAACACCCCACAGAGCATTCCTCTGTCGGGCACGGGAAAATAACGAAGTCCACTACCTACCGCTAACTTCCGGGGCTGCGCAAGCGGCCCCTATTTCTTGGGAGGCACGGCTTTTGGAGGGATCGGTCCGCCTCGCGGCTGCAATTCGTGCAAACAGAAGATTACGTAGTACAGCCAGGGATGGAACACGCGGTTTGTGAAAGGGGACATGCTGGCTCTGCCCTTCTACAAGCGGGCGGCGGAACTCGACCCCGATTTTGCCATGCCTTACGCCGCCAGTCGCACGCTTACTCTGGCAATTCTGAAGTTATTCTAGCCGACCTAAACGCCGGAGCAAGATTTTCCGCCGCGAGAGCTAAACCTGTTTCCTCGGAATGGACCAGAAAATCCCGCCGAGATTTTGAATCGGCAGGAACTCGCGCTCGTAGGTCACCTGCGCGGGGGTGGACACCTGACCATATTTTCCCTCGGCACCTTCCAAAATTGCCAAAGGCGATTTGCGTTGCACCTGTAAATACTACAAAAAAAATCATTCTTGATATGGCGCGGCGCGTGCATTCTAGGCCGTTGTCTCTTGAAAGAATCTGGTGACAAACAGTGATGTCTCGGCTGAAAGCAACAATTCTCTGCATTGACGACCACTGGAATGGGCTCATCGGCCGCAAGATGTTGCTCGAAAACAACGGCTATGAAGTCCTGGGGGCGACCGACGGGGACGAAGGGTGGTTGCCGCGAAGATGAAGCGCGCCAAGTCACATGCCCCGATCATGCTGTTATCCGCCTACGGGCCGTTGCCGAAGAGCAAGCTGGAGGCGGTGGACAGCTTCCTGTCGAAATCCCAGCCGCCACAGATTCTCTTGTCCACGCTTCAGGATCTGCTTAACCGTCAGCCCAGACCGTTTTTCCGCCGTTGGATGGATACCGTGGAGAAGTCGTAATAAAGCAATGAGGCAATGAACTGTTTTGAAGCGGCTTTTCGGACGAGGTTGCTCGCACCGTGACTGCGGCAGATTTCCGGCGACGGCACCACCGAGCGTTTCTTCGACTATGTGCTGAAGAAGTGAAGAAGACCATCAAGGGCTGACCCGGCAATTCTGCAACTGGGTGGCACCGGTCGGATGCCTGTCAGGGAGCCCCTCCTGCTGAGATTTTGGCTGCCGTGAGCAGTTTTGCGAAGACCCCCCTCAATAGGGGTTGCGGGCTTTGTTAGCCAGTCTTGACCACCATCTACGGGAGACGTGATGACCGGGCGTTGCGACTCGATAGGCTACTGGCGGGAAGCTCTCTTCATCGCTTCCGCTGCCCACGGTGAAACGATGAAACTCCATGTGGGGTGAAAGGTTGGTAGACGGAAGGAACAACCGCTTCGCGTTCCCTCAAACTCGCCTTGGGCATTTGCACGCCATGACACCTCTTGTACTTCCTGCCGCTTCCGCAGGGGCACGGTGCGTTTCTAACGTACTTTCTAACTTTCTAACTATGATTTTCATGGTTCCCCACCCCGCACGTTTGTTTCGCGCTAAAGCTCCGCTACCATGAAACCTACCCGTTGACGATTACAGGGATGTGACAATTCGGTAGTGGGGTTGTTTTGAATTGGCGGCGTCCAAGGAAATCTCCTGCGTTGGCTTTAAGCAGTCTTCTTCTGCTGCTGCGCCTTCAATGAAGCAGGCGCACTCATAACTACGCCGGGCCGGGAATCGAAGACCTCCACTACCTCCCCATGATCCCCATTGTTGGGCGAATGCGGCTGCGTCCGCCAGTTCAACTCTTCCAGCCGCTTTCGCATATCAACTCCGTACTTTTCGCGAGCATTGCAGACTTCACAATTTGGGCTGTGGATTCTCAGAAGGGACAACAGGTAGCATCTCAAATTCACGACAAACCTCGGGGGATACAGTTCATTCGCCTCAGGGCGTGCTGCACCTCCATTGGCGGGAACTGCTTTTCGAAGGCGTGCTGTATTATGCCACACGATGAGGGAATCGTTTCAATAAATTTGGGTTAAATCTCGATGCGCGAGGATCGCGGAGCACGTTAGTTACCTTGTCGCTCACCCTCTCCTCAGCCATGCTCGGAATGATGTGGGAAATTGAACAGTTTGTGGGCTTGGACTCACCGGATGGCACTCCGGAGTCGATTTGTGCCTGTGTGGCCAAAATCTTCCACGTGAGAGAAACAGAAGTCGGGCTGCTGGAGCTTCGCGGAAGGCTGCTGAACTTCCTATATCCGGCTGAGTTGAAAGTGGCGGGGGCGATTCCTCTTTCCAGTTCGGCGGTGGCGGCCCGCACAGCGCGGACCAAGCAAGCGAGGCTTTTCAATGACTTCACGCAAGTAAAACATTTCAGCGTTTTTGAATTAGTCAAACTCGGTGACACCGGACTCGATGACCAAGCAATTCAGAAGCTCATGTCTGCACCCGTTCTTGCCAAAAACGGAGAAGTAATTGGCGTGATTCAAGTCTCCCGCAAGGCCCCACGCCCAGCCGCAGCGGGGGACTTCACTCCCGACGATCTACGAAAACTGAAATCGGTTGCTCGCTTCGTGGGAAGACTGATGGCCAAGGGCAAAGGCATTGCCCAAGCAAGCTCAGTCTAAAATGGGTTGCGCATTGCTATCGCGACATCACCATTCTAACAAACCTCGACAGCGGCAACGCATGGCATTGAGCAATTGCTGCAACGATCCCCCACGTATAGACCTCACAACTGGTTGTGGATGTGACAGACTGAAACACGCGATGTCAGTGGCAGGGGAAGTGTGGCCTCAGTGAAGGAGATTGTCGGGAGTTCTCGTTCTATGAGGTAGAGGTGACTGATGAATGACATCTCAGACGGAACAAGCAATCAACCGACTGCTGTTCGCTTTGAGTCAGCATCCCGAAGGAATGACAACGCAGCAACTGGTGGAATCTAGCGGCGGATCGTTGAGCAAGAAACAGGTGCCGCAGTTGTTGCGTTATTCGAGCCACGTACAGGAGGGCTACAGCGAGGAAGGCCGTTCCATGAACATGACCGCTATCCTGTGGAGATTGAAAAAATACAGCCCCAGCAGCGCTAAAGACCAAGACCTGAAAAAACGAATTCAAGCAGGCTCTCTTGGTTAAGAAAGATGCCCCGAGGTGCTCAACGCTGACCCAGGTCGAGGACTAGAAGGACCGGTCGTTCTAAGAACTCTAGCAGGCTGCGGAAAAATTGATGTGCAGCGTGTTTTTCTTTCTGTTTCTCATCGTTAACGATGTCGAACGGTTTGATTTCCGGTGTTTTTGTGACCCTCAGGATCTGACTCGATGCTCCTGAAGACACACAGTCGGCCCTGAGTTACGCCGCCGGAACTGCGGCGGTGAGGTTGCGCATGCGCACCAGATTGTAGGCGGCGCAGGCGAGAGTAAAAATCCAGTGCACCTTGCACACTCCGCGATGCCGTACCTTCCGCAGCAGCGCGATCGTCTTCAGCCAGCCGAAGCATTCTTCGATCCGCTTCCTCTTTCTCTGGCTGATGGCATACCCCGGGTGCCGTGTGGTGTGGCCATCAATGGCGCTGCCACCGGGCCGCGCATGGTTCTGCGCCACGTGCGGTGTGACTCCCATCTGCCGACACTCCTTCACGAAATCTCGCGTGTCGAATCCTTTGTCTCCGCCCACGGTGACCGCCTTCGTTCCCGGAACCTGCTCCAGCATCACCAGCGCCGCGTCGCGCTCGGCCGTGCCGTTCGCCTGAAACACTTCCGCGTCCACGATCAGCCCGTTGCGATTCTCCACCAGCAGATTCCCGCTGTAACTCAATTTCGACTCCTTCCCCTCGCCCTTGCGCGCCAGCAGCGCCTCGGGATCGGTTTTCGACGCGTGTGTCTCGTTCGACCGCCGCTCGCCGCGAAAGTTCACCGTGGGATTGCCGGGATCGTCCGGCGGAGACGATGGCTTTTCGTCCTTGGGTTGAAAGCTCTTCGTGCTCGCCCAAGCCTCCAGCAGCGTACCGTCGACGGTGAAATGCTCGTCGCTGGTCAACCCCTTGGCATGCGCTTGCGCGACCACGTGCGCCAGAAACTCCTGGGCCACGTCGGCCTCCAGCAAGCGGTCGCGATTCTTGGTGAACACGGTCGGGTCCCACACCTCATCATCGGCGTTCAGGCCCACAAACCAGCGAAACAACAGGTTGTAATCCATCTCTTCCATCAGCAGGCGCTCGCTGCGGATCGAGTACAGCATCTGCAGCAACTGCGCCCGCAACAACTTCTCCGGCGCGATCGAGGGACGCCCCACGCGGGCATACATCGTGTCGAACCGCCGGGACAGTTGCCTGAGTACTTCGTCCACCATGGTCCGGATGGCACGCAGCGGATGATCCTTCCGCACCCGCGCTTCCGGCGACAAATAACTGAAGATGTGATTCTGCTGCCGATCGTCTCCGCGCATGCCTTCTCGTACCACACTCGGCTGTGGATTAGGAGTAGTTTTTCAGCAGCCTGCTAGTGAATCGGTGGGGATCGAAAAAACGGTGCCACAGGACAGCGAAAATGTGATTGGTGCGGGTCAAAAAGGGTTCCCCGCAGCAGCCGCAAACCTTTTGCTGTCAACACCGACTTTTTGCTTTTCGGCTGGTCAGCCAGCACACCTTCGGGCCAGCAGAGGCCATCGGAGGCTCCGATAGTCAGTTCCCCTCGAAATGAGATTAAGGGTTAGCTCGGCCCTATGTTCGCGAAGAAACCGAGTAGCGTTGACAGAAAACCGGCCTTCCAGTTTCCGACTTTCTGTTCGTCCGGTCCCCCGATCCTCGCCGATCCATCTTTTGAACTTCGAGTATCCCGAAGACCTTATGCTGCGGCGGATTGAGGCTTGCCTCGGCGACCCTTGGCCACTGTACATCCTATTCGACATCGCACACTCAAGAGTGCGTCTTCGTACTGACAAACTGCTTCGACCGTCGATATAATTTTTTGATTTCTCTGAATTTCCCCATCACTAGGAGCGTCAATGAACGAGAGCGACGTAAGATCGCAAGATGCGCAATCATGGAAGAGTCTATACAAGGCTGCCGTCCTTGAAACAAATATGGAGCTTGTCCCTCGACGAGTGCTGGAAGCACGGAAAGCTGCTGGGGAACGTGCATTGCACTTGATCCGGGAGGCTGCCGACGGCGAACCAGAGTTACTAGACTTGGCATATGCAAGTCGGGTTTTGGAGGAGTTGAACGGAAGGTGTCAGTCTGCTAGCTATTCAAGACCCGAGCGGTCAACCCCGGAGGGTCAAGAATTGGACGAGGCAAGCATCTCCGCTTGAGACCCTTTATTCGTCGCGGGAGGGAGCGGTGTGGCTCCCACCTCGGCAGCGGGACGACGGGACAACACTCGTTACCCTATCTTCTCGTGGTCAGTAGCAATTTCAAGGCTATGAAGTTCTGCGCTCGACATCACTTGGGTTTGAAGCCCGATTCGGAACTCTTCCGCTTCGCCAACCCGACGACGATCTGGTCGATTCCAAACCGAAGCCAAGTACCGAGTCCATGATGTCCGCTGTGGTGCAGTGGGTTGCGCCGATCATGGCATCCGGGCCATTGCGTGTCTTAGAGCGTCAATTAGGTTTCGTTAGGTTCTGGCTCAAAAGCGTGAGGGGGAAAACGCTCACTTGTCGTTCTACGTCTAAAACAGGAAGAATTTTCGCTTTCCGGAAGGAAATACCAGGCGGGCTCTTGAGCCGAGTCGATGGGAGCCCCTCACTAAACAAACGCTGCCCGTTCTGAGCCTTTCTGAGCGTTATCGCGATTTCTCAACAGTTGACCTGGCACACCAGCCGTAAAGCTGCATCGAGACAATGGAGCACAAACTCAAAAAGAAAAAGGCCAGCATTCTCGCTGGCCCAAGAAACTACTATTTTTATTGCGCTACTTGGCGCAAGTATCGCTGATCATCTTCAGGCTTGTAACGTGAAGATCGCGATACTCCTCTTTTTGGGCCGCATTCTCAACCTCTCCTTCCTTCTTCTCCTTCTTTGCCTCAGCCTTCGATTCGCCGCTGGCTGTCCCGGCCACAGTTACTTTGTGGCCGACGTGGTCTTCCAGCTTAACCGTGCTGCTACGCAACGCCCACAATTTGCCATCTTCGCCCGCGATGGAAAACTCGCCGGCTTCGCCCCTCTGCAAACAACCCGTCAATGTCTTTGTCTCTTTGGCGGGCTGCTCTGCCTGCTTGTCTTGTGCGTTCGTTTTTGCGGTGTTCTGGGTTGCCGGGTCGTCCTGCTGGGTGGACTGAGCAACAGCGACCAGGGATACCAGTAGCGTGCATGCGAAACAAACTAGTAACAGCTTTTTCATCTGCGGTGCTCCTTTTTGGCCAGATCTGCGGTTGGGTGCGCTAGGAATTAGTCGGGGTGCGAACTGCACGCCGAAGACGGGTGACGCAACGATTCTAGAAAGGATGCCCGTCATTCGAGAACTCTCACGCTGCAACAGCTTCTTGTGATGACTCTTCCTCTATGGGTTTCGCGGCAAAGCTTTGCCGGACACAGGCCCTTAGCAGTGCGTGCACTCCTATTCTGCGCTGAAGCCATTGAGCAACCACAGTGCGGCCCATAACGTGCGCGGTAATCTGCTCGGGGGTGAGTCGCCGCCAGTTGTCGCTTTGAGGGTTGGCTTTCACGTCCGGAACGCGCATTTCCACATGACCCTTTTCGACCCGGTAGTCCTGCCAAGGCGAACCGTCTGCGGCATCGAGGCGGAGCCTGTTGCACATTAGCATGATCCCCCTTCGTTGCAAACTGTCTTCCAAGAATCGAGGACAGAGCGCAAACCATTGAAATCTAAGTGGAATAGGTGTTTCGGGTTTCGGCATCTGCGTCAATACCACAGCGCTGCCGACCGGAAATTCTTGCACGCGATATGGCAGACTTACCACGAACAATCTCATTGCGAGTCTTCATATCATTCTGAAATCCAAACGTTATCTCTTGGCAATCCAACTGCAGTGGTCAAGGGATGATCCCGGGAAGGCCCGGGAGAAGGGAGGGCCGATGTCTCGTGTCCTGCTTTCAACCAACTGGAGAAAACTGTCGGAAGCGGCTCGCAAGGAGCGCGACCCGAGAAGTTTGTCTACCTCCTAAAGCAGCTGTACGACGTGTTGGATCAAGACGAGGCAAGACGCAGCGTCAATGGCGAGGCTAGGCCCCGCCCGACGAAAGTTCGCAGATCGAATGTTAATTTGAGGCTGCCTGAGCTGTGAGTTCGGTACTAGCCTGGGTGCCCGCCGCGTCGAGGTTCTCAGACTGGCGCCCCGTAACTGTTTGTCGAATGCACGTTCGCAATTGGAAGGTACGAAACAGCAGTAGTCAATCTTCCCACCGCCACTTCTCTCAGCGGCCCCAGTGAAAAACGCCGCCGACGGCATACTACCTGGTCAGCTTGCAATGCGAGGGCTCATGGCTCGGCGAAGAAAAACAATTCTCTGCATTGACGACCACTGGAATGGGCTCATCGGCCGCAAGATGTTGCTCGAAAACAACGGCTATGAAGTCCTTGAGGCGATCGGCGGGGACGAAGGGCTGAAGTTGTTTCTCTCGCACTCTGTGGACGCGGTGATTCTCGACGACCAGATGCCCGGAATGAACGGTGACGTGGTTGCCGCGAAGATGAAGCGCGTTAAGTCGCATGTCCCGATCATGTTGTTATCCGCCTACGGGCCCTTGCCGAAGAACAAGCTGAAAGCGGTGGACACCTTCCTGTCTAAATCCCAGCCGCCAAAGATTCTCTTATCCACGCTTCAGGATCTGCTTGACAGCCAGCCCAAACCGTTCTTCCGGCGTTGGATCGATACGTGGGGAAGTCGCAATTTAGACTCGATTGGTAGAAAAACGGTTAGCCGATGTTTTGCAGGCGGTTGCGTCCGAGTCCCGGGCAAGCGGGAAATAATCCACAACGGGAAAGCTAGGCTGGGAGAGAATTCTGGATAGTTTAGGTAACCAGGCGTTTACCCTCATTGACCCGGCGACAGGGTTTTGAGTGATATCGAGATTTGTCATCAAGAACAACCCAATGTTTTGTGGGGAGGGATGAAACCCAACTTCAATACAGCCAGTTACAACCTGTAGATTCGAACGCCCACGTCCCCTCCTTCATGTGGGCGTAAACAGCTCCTCCGCTGCCGCAGTCGCCAGCGGCGCACGTGTCGCTCACCGCAAATAAAGCTTCTCGATGATTCCGGCTGAAAGCAATTCTTGAGAACGCCAAGAGGTGAAATGTGCCGGGTGGCTGGTCGGGGCTTGCCTCGATGAGGGTATATTTCCATGGTATGCGCAGGCTGGCTGACGGACTGCCGTTAAAAAGATACTCCGCATCACCCAAGTCACTCAGTTGTCTGGTTAGGGATTTCGGTACGCCAGCTTTCTCGATCATCGTGTGGCTGCACCCATCTGGTTGCTCAAGTGGATTGAATTTCAGTGTTCGATTCAGAACGTAGAGCTTCCCAGGTGGAGGATTCTTCGAGAAGTGCGACTTTGTCCAGTCTGAGTAAAGCTCATACTCTTCGTCTCTGATCGTGCTTGGGATATGAGGGGCACGAGTGAGGACCGGGATGCACAAAGAGATCACAAGGACTGCTGACGTAGTTGCAAACACCAGTACAGATCGCTTCATGTCATTACAAAACGAGGAACGATCAGAATCCCCTTTTGAACGAACGACTACCTAAACTCTTGCGCCCAATCTTCGCTTTCGAAACGGGGCCGCCCCATTCATGACTGATGGTGGACGTTAACGCATTATAAGAGGGCGCCCCCTTTTGAAGTAGGTTTTGAGCGCAAGCATCATCACCTACAGAAGGGACAAGACGCCGACCCCGGCATCCCCATCCTTAAGAGAAGCCAAGGCGGAGTACGCGAAGCTGCAATGAGCGCACGCAAAGTGCCGTGGTGGGGGTTTTGTTAGGCGCTTTTTGTGAGTTTCTTCAAGAGCCCCTTGATTCCGTCGCTGATCTTCTCGAGCAGTCCCGGACCCGGATTAGCACGGGCATATTCCTCCAGGTCTTGCTTTATAAATAAATTCGCCTTGCTCTGGCCGTACTTACCCACTTTCACTTTCGTTGGTTTGGGCAGAGGCTTCTTGGGCAGCGACATGGCAGACTCCTCCGTGAGACTAGGGGCCCGGGCCGACCTCAAAGGCGGAAAGACAAACCTGCTCGTTACCTAGCTTCCGATGCCGTGAGGTGAACGTGAATTATCCCACAATCATGGGAGATGTCCAGCCGGAATCCCCTCGAAGGTGGTGTCCTGACAACTCATTGAAAGAGCACTTCTACCCTACCGAGTCGGCGTCTCCCGTTGCTACTTCCCAATGAGGCGCTGTCCAGAAGTCTTAGTGCTGTATCTGAAGCGCCCATGAGCGAAGAGCTGGGAGTTGAGATGCTGTGGAGGGGCGCTTCAGATACAGCGACTTGAAGGAAGCCGCTCCGGGGGACTATGGGATTTGATTCTCGATGAGGCGGTTGTTGTCGTTTGCGAGGTGACTCTTGCGGTCGGTGCGCTTCCGTTTCAGTTGCTGGTGGGAGAGAGAATGGTCGTAGGCCGGCACGTCGGAGAGTTTGGAGCGCACCACCATACTACATTTTGAGGAATGCGAGACATAGAACCAGTGTGCGCACCGAAGCAGGAGCGAGATTCGAGGCTGAAGATGTGGATTCAAGCGGCGCACCGGATGAGATGAGGCGGAGATCGGAGGAGGAGTTGGGCGGCGGAGAGGCGCTCGACAACATGCATGGTTCCGCCGCAAAGCGGACATTGCCACAGCGAGTGAATGGGCAGCGCGGGCGAGGTGGCGTCTGCTGCGGGCTGATCGGATGGCTGGAGCAACCGGAAACAGAGTGGAAGAAACTCCGCTCGCCGTCGGTTAGCGAGAAAGCCGAAGTTGCGGATGCGCATAAAGCCGCGCGGCAGCAGGTGCAGCAGGAAGCGTCGCAGGAACTCATCGACGGGCAGAGTCATCAGCCGCTTCTTGTTGCCGTGAGCGGAGTCGCGCCAGCGAAAGGTTAGGTTGCCCTCGGAGAGAGCAACCAGCCTGCTGTTGGAAATGGCGACGCGGTGAGTGTAAGCGCCCAGATAGCGCAGCACATGTTCTGGCCCGCCGAAAGGCCGTTTGGCGTAGACCACCCAGTCGTGACGGAACAGTACCCGCAGCCACGAGGCGAAGGCGCGCGGTTCCGCAAGCGGTAAGAGATGTCCGTGGAACTGGAGTGCGCCGACATGAAAGGCGGTCTTGAGTCCGACCACAAACTTGCCGCGGAAGACTCGGCCGAGCACTTTGACGGGAAGAAAAAAGGATCGGCGCGATGAGATCCAGCGGGAGTGGTCCGGAGCGAGACCGCCGGCGGCCAGCACGCAGTGAACATGGGGATGATGCTGTAGTCGCTGGTCCCAGGTATGGAGCACACTGAAGAAACCGATCTCGGCCCCCAGGTGGCGTGGATCGCGGGCGATCTCCAGCAGCGTTGCAGCACTGGCGTGAAACAGCAGGTTATAGATCAGCCGTTTATTCTGCAAGGCGAGCGGAGCCAGTTCTCGTGGCAGGGTGAAGACGACGTGCACGTAGCGGGCGGGCAGCAACTCTCGTTCCCGCGCCTGGAGCCAGCGCCGGCGGGCGTTGCCCTGACACTTGGGGCAGTGCCGGTTTCGGCACGAGTTGTACGAGATGGCAGTATGTCCGCAGTCTGAGCACTGATCGCGATGTCCACCTAAGGCGGCGGTGCGGCAGCGTGTGATGGCCAGCAACACCTTTTCGTGTTGTCCGTTGATCCACTTGCGACTGCGCTCAACGAAGGACTGCCCGGCACAGCGAACGATGTCGGCCACCTCCAGAGGTGGCCGGTTCATGCGTTCTGCGTCTGTTCTCCTTCTCCTCGAATCGTGATCGCATCCAGCGGACTGCCGGTGGCGCTGAGATGTCGCCGGGAGAGGTGCAGATAGATCGTGGTTTCCTCCAGGTCGCGATGTCCCAGCAGCATCTGGATGGTTCGTAGGTCGGCGCCGGCTTCGAGCAGATGCGTGGCAAAGCAGTGGCGCAGAGTGTGGGGATGGATGCGCTTGTGCTCAAGACCGGCGCGTTCGGCGGCCTGCTGACAGGCGTTCCAGAGGACCTTGCTGGAGACTGGATGACTCGCTGTATGCCATCGGTTGCCGGGGAACAGCCAGTCGGTGGGCTTGCGCCTCAGCCCGCGCCAGTAGACGCGCAGGGCATCGAGAAGCTTGGGGCTGAGCATGACATCACGGTCCTTGCGTCCCTTGCCTCCCCGGATATGAATGACCATGCGTTGGCTGTCGATATCGCTGATCTTCAGGTGCGCCACTTCTGCGCGACGTGCGCCCGTGGCATAGAGGGTCATCAGCAGAATGCGATGAAAGGGAAACTCTGCTGCGTCGATCAGACGTGCGACTTCTTCCTGGCTCAGCACCTGCGGCAAGTGCAGAACCTTCTTCGGATACGGTGTCTCGGCAACGCTCCAGACTCGCTTCAGCACCTGGACATAGAAGAACCGCAGGGCTGCCAACCGTTGCGTGACGGTGTTCGGGGCCAGCTTCCAGCGCGTGAACAGCGCGGCCTGATACTGGCGAATGTGCTCCGGTCCAAGCTGATCGGGTGAACGATGGAAGTGCCGACTGAAATGCTCGACCGTGTGGATGTAAATGTGGATGGTGGACTCGGCGTAGTTGCGGCGCCGTAGCTCCTCAAGCATGATCTGGCGTAGATGGGTCACAGAGAGTTCCTCCTCTGCGACACAAACTAGCTCAGATCACCTCCACCGCCGGCTCAGCAACACGCGATAGCGTCCGCCGCAAAGCGGCTTAGTTCAAGTCCTCTTCCAGGAACTGATCTCACACTTGGCATCGATTATGGGCGGATTACGGGCAAACCGGAAGTGATTCAGGCCATTACATGCAGGCGACTAATCGTCCGCTATTTGCGTCGGAACTATTGAGCCACCTTGTAGCCCGGCCCGCGCAAGGCTCTTCCGGGACGCTCCTCCGTGATCTTGCCGTCGAGCACAACCGGCCGGCCATTGACGAAAACATCTTTAACGCCCCCCGAGTAACGAAGAGGATCTTTGTAAGTGGCAAGGTCTTGAATCGCAGTGGGGTCAAAGAGCGCAATATCAGCCATCATTCCTGGCCGCAGGATTCCGCGATCCATGATTCCGACTCTGCTGGCGGCCAGCGAGGTCATCTTGCGCACGGCTTCTTCCAGGCGCATGGTGTGCTCGGTACGCACATACTCAGCCACGATGCGAGCGAATGTTCCAAATGCTCTGGGATGGGCTTTGGTCGTACTCAACGGTCCATCTTCCGCCTGCGCGGGAGAATCCGAACCGTAAGTCACCAACGGACTTGAGACTGCAGCGCGGACATCTGCCTCTTGCATGATGGAAATGACGACCTGGCTCTGGCCACGATCGGCAATGGCGATGTCCATGGCTGCGTCCTTCGGATTTTTGCTCATCTGGCGGCCGATTTCTTCGAAGTTCATACCTTCATACTTGTGCAGTTCTGGGTTCAGTACTTGAATTAACGTGACTCCCTGACCGCCTCCGGATCCACGCCACTGGTTCTGCCACGTAGTACTCGGCTCGTCCATCTCCTTCTGGGCGCGTGCGCGCTGAGCGGGATCCTTCAACCGCTGGATCATTTTGTCTGTACCGCCTTCCGCTATCCAGCTCGGGAAACATGCGATCAACCCGTTGGAACCGCGGGTGTAAGGATAAACACTCGCGGCCACATCAATCCCGCGGGCACGGGCGGCTTCGATCCTGCTCAGAACTTCGGGCATTTTCCCCCAGTTCTCGCGATAGGCGGTTTTCAGGTGCCAAATCGTGGCGGAAATGCCCGCACGTTGCGCGATATCAAATACTTCGTCCAACGACTGGAAAACTTGGTCGGCTTCTGAACGCTGGTGCGTGAAGTAAACTCCGCCGTAGCGCCGCGCAACCTTGGCCAGCTCAACAATTTCCTCAGTGGAGGCAAAGGAGTCGGGCACGTACTGCAGCGCTGAACTTAGCCCAAATGCGCCCTGCTCCATGGCCTGCGTGACTAATTGGCGCATTTGCTCGAGTTCTGCGGGCGTTGCTGGACGGTCGTCTTTGCCCATTGCGTACTCCCGCAAACCGCCCGCGCCCACAAACGTTCCCAGGTTGATGGCTGGTCGGCCACGCTCAAAGCGGCGCAAATATTCGTCGAGTGATTGCCAATCCAGCGCCACGCCATACTTCTTAGCACTGTCTTGGAAGTCCTCCAGCAGCCGATTGTTAAGCGGCGCGATGGAAGTTCCCTCACCCGTAATTTCTGTAGTCACGCCTTGCGTGATTTTGCTGGCCGCGCGATTGTCCACCAGCACATTGAATTCCGACTGGCCCTGAACATCAATGAAACCAGGCGAGGCCACTAGTCCCGTAGCATCCATCCGCTGCTTCGCCGCGGCATGGTGGAGATCTCCGATCGCAGCGATGTGGTCGCCGACAATTCCAATATCGCCGATAAACCAGGGAGCACCCGTGCCATCAACGACGCGGGCTCCCGTGATCACAAAATCGTAGCTGGTTTGTTGTGCGCGACCCATCACGCTGGCGAACAGCAACCCAATGAGGGCAATGGAAGAAGATAGTTGATGTTTTGTCATCAGACTCTGTCTCGAAATCCGAGTGGTGGAATTATACAGGCGTCCTATAGGAACGTCCGCGTGGACGTATGAAAGACAACCGCGGAACGTAAATGCGTCGTTTTGAGCGAGATTGTCTTACGGAAAGTGTAAACCTCCATCGACGATTGCCACTGATTCCGGTCGGATCACGGGCAAACCGGAACTAATCGTCGCAACTGAGCCGTTCACCTCAGCAACTCGTCGACGATGGCTTCGACGTGGATGATTGTCGTATCGAGAAACTCGATGCCCGGACCGGCGGGGTCGCGCAATAGTAACGGAAGCTCCGTGCCGGCGAGGACTAACGCTTCAATGCCGTCTTCGCTCCTCATCCTTTGCGCAATGTTCAGAATCTCCGTTCGGGTTTCCGGCAAAAATCGGTTATTCAGCAGTTCGCCGATGTACTTCACGTGAATGAATTCCCGCTCTGACTCCTTTGGTAGAACCAGGGCGATCCCGGCCCGCTGGAATTCCTCCGGGTAGAAGCTCGCTCGCATCGTAAACCCCGTTCCAAACAAGCCCACTTTCTTCAGGCCAAGCGCCTTTGTGTGATCACAAGTGACGCGCACAATGCTGAGAAGAGGGATCGCCGAACGGCGCTGCACCTCGTCGAAAACGAGATGCGGAGTGTTGGCTGCGATGAAACCAAAGTCCGCGCCTGCACGCACCAGCAACTCCACACCGGTGGTAAGATAGTCGGCCAACTCGCCCAGCCGCCCAGCATCAAGCAGCGCGATCCCCTTATCAACATCGAGGCTGTTGATGATCACGTGCGGATATCCCCCATCCGGCTTGAGGGCACGAAAGCGCGCAATGATGGAGCGATAGTAGTCAACCGTAGATTCAGGCCCAAGCCCGCCGATCATTCCTGAGGTTCGCATGTTACCGGCAAGAGATGCGTGGCGGGCACTGTAGGATTCGACTATAAGGGCCCGTATCTGTTGACCTTACAACTGCAGCAAGGGGTGTCCTATCGCGGATCACGGGCTCACGGGGAATTATTTCGTCAAGAATGTGGCGAAGAAATGAAGTTCCAGCCTGGACAAATCGTTGCGACTCCCGGTGCCTTGGAAGCATTCGAGGCATCGGGAGAATCGCTACTCGCGTTTCTGGAGCGACACCTGGCTGGCGACTGGGGCCACCTCTCACCGGAGGACATCCGTGGAAACGAACTCAGCCTCCAGCGCAGCTGGCGACTACTGTCCGCTTACACGCTCAGCACCGGCTGAAGGTCTGGGTGATTACCGAGGCAAATCGCAGCGTGACCACGATCCTACTGCCCGAGGAATACTGAACCATCCACCAACACGTTCCAGCCCACGGCTCCCCGGTCGTGGGCTTTTCTTTTGGCTCCAACTCCACGCCTCCGCTCAGCGCATAGGAGCCGTTTGTAGCGCGGCCCACCGCTCGGGTGGAGGGTTGCCCTCCCCTTGGCTACAGGCCGATGTCAAAACTGGCAGATAGAAACCGCAGGAGTTGATGGAGGTGCGGCCCAGCCATTGGTAGTGGTGCAAATTGAATCCACTGGGCTCGCAATCGGGTCCGCCCTGTGGGAAACTGTTCCGCATGACACCCCCTAAAGTTCGCGAACCCAAGCAGAATGATCCTGTGATGGTTCGAGGCCGTCACGACCGGTTCGTTGTGCTGAGAGTGAATCCCAAGAGCAAGACGGCCGATTTGCGATCTGTTTCCGCTCAATCCGAATACGCGCTGGATCATGTGCCATGGGCAGTCATCTCCTACCTTGATGAAAGCCAGAATGCTGCTCGGATCGTGTGAGAAGCTACTTTTTAAGTAGTTCTGCCTCGAACTGCTCCAACATCTGTAGTGTTCGGTGGCGGTGCTCCATCAAACACATAGCCTCTCGCTCCCGAAACAATGGCGTTGAGCATGGTCTCATCATCCTGACGGTGTCCGACGACAATGATCGGCAAATTGGGGCGCATCATTTTGAGGTTGGACATTGTGTCGAGCAGGTTGTGGCCGGGACGGTCTCCTATTAGCACCACGTCAATGTTCGCCTGAATCGCAATTTGTGGGAGCGAGGCCGAAATTATCTCCAAGTCCGATTCTGATTCCAAGAGGGCACGGAAACCTACTAACCGCAAGGGATCGCTTTCGGCGAGAACAATACGAAGGATCGGCTCCGCATCTCCCCCGTGGTTGGTTATTAATTTCATGAGACGATGCTAACCAGTCAGCAAACAGTAAGACGTGACAGGCATCACACTCCGGGGCACCCGATGGTACATGGTCCGCTGGAGAAATACCGCGATCTGATCAAAGGTTTCCATTTTCGTGAATGAACTCTCTGCGGAGAGTCCGTGTAATCATGCTGACACTTTCCCCCACTGACCGCGTCTTCGTGCTTGCCGGAGCAGGAGTGAGCGTGGACTCCCAAGAACCTTCGGTACGCACCCTCGCTCTCTCGAACGAAGGTAACTGGAACGTGATTCCGATCACACCGGGCGGAAAAGGCTGCGGGTATGCTCGGCGTCATGTACGTGATCAGCAAAGACACGAGCGGCATTATCCTAGTCTGCCTTGACTGCCCACATACCGAGCGCGTCAACGAGTTCGATGACAGATTCGGTAGCCGTCGCACGCAGGCCGCAGGTGCCATGTTGAAGCATGTAAGCACAGAGCACGGCCAAAAGCTGATAGGGAGGCCTATGCCTCAGACGATGGAACGATGGTATTGAGCTTGGCGCAATGGAATCGACCCAGAGAAAACCTGCTCTGGGTCGTTTTATCGCTTTACATCCATGTCATCGGAATCGGTTCGGCGGAATCACACGGGGTGGGAAAAGGTAGCGGTTGCAGGGGGCTCAATCTATGAACGAGGCTAGCTTATACATCATTGAACGAGATGCGTGGTCCATCGAAAAGCGACATGCTGTGCATTTCCGCCTGACCTACGAGCGCGTGTTCCTGCCGATTCAAAATCTCTGGCGGGACTTTCTAATCCATAGCGAAGAAATAGGCTCAGCCCTCCCGGCTGCTTACCAGTTTAGTACGGGGAAAATGACCGAACTTCAGGGGAGCGATGCATTCTTCGATAGCGCAATCCCGCATGATGAGCCGCTTCAAACCGCCATCGCTGAACCGTGAATCGGAACCCCAAACCGCACAAGACTTTGCAACGGTAATAGGCCTTTCTGTTACCAGTGTGCTCCTTACATTGCTCCCGGATCACTGTGGTCTTAGTGGCATCTGCGAGCTATTCAGATTGTTGGGGAGTGCGGAGGTTGGTTGGCCATGGATCGTGAATTGGACTTAGGGTCGTCGGCCCGTATGCCGTCGCCGGTTTCTTATGTGACAAAAAGGCGATGTCCGCGATTCGCTGCGGACTTTCCGGTTCAAGTTCGATTAACGACGCAGGGGCCTACCAGAGTCGTGGCTTGCGAGGGGCAAGGCACTGACATCAGCGGTGGGGGACTGGCGGTTAGGGCCGATATCGACTTGCCTGTGGGTGCGCAGGTCGGAGTCGAATTCACACCGCCGTATTCCGACCAGCCGATGATCTTCAGGTGCTTTGTCCGCAACCGCGACGGCAATCATTACGGTGTAGAGTTCATTACGGAGAACGATGAGGACTATAGAAAGGCTGGGGAACTTCAGGCAGGGCTTGCGGCTATGAATGCCAGCGTCCCGCTCAGCTAAATTGCGCGGATGCGCTTCTCCCAGACAGCAAGATCGAAAGTGCGATAGTCGGCAGAACCTCCCATTTCACTAACAACCGGGTTCTGAGTGAAAAAGACCTGTTCGAGTCAATTGACAGTTCCCAGCAATCGAGTCCTTGCCGAATCAGGAGCGTGTTGCCCGTTCGTCACCAGCAGGCGATCAGTACGGTGCATCCTCTTCCAGTCATATTCATACGCAGTTCCACAAACGAGACAGATTTGATAGTGCTGGCCATTGCCACTGAATCGGGGCCAAGTAAACCGATGGGAGCAAGATTCCGCAAGGAGTCGCTGCAAGAATGTCATGTCTGTCCTTCGCTTCTGCACCGGCCAGAACTCGGTGGCGAGATCGTTCTGAAAAGGCGTGTGAATCAATGTCACTCTTCGCGGGCACACTTTCAAATTACGGGAGTGCATCCCGGGTGCAGGTTACCGCCTACCTGACGAACCTATTGCAGCTTCGCGTACTCCGCTTTGGCTTCCTTCAGGATTGGGATGTCGGGGTCGGTGTCTTTCCAGAGGGTGAGAAAATCTTTGTAGGCGGCGAGTGCTCTCACGCGCCATGCGGCAAGTCGGCCGGAAGTGGGCTAATGCGAGTTATGATGTGCCCGTACCGATGAGCGCAACTGGCAAAAATCCGGGTCGTATGGTGCGAGCGTTTTGCAAGAAGCACTGCATCTGCGTCAGTTGCTTCCGACGCTGGACGGAGCGCAGCACGACCCGCTGCGGTAAATGTAATCGGGCACGCTCGAAGTACCAGAAATCCCTCTTGCGCCGGAACTACGAGCGGGATGTCAAAGCGGGCGTCTGCGTTCGGTGCCACAAGCGCCCCCGGACTGCCACCAACAAGCGCTGCCAGAAGTGCCAAGATCGGCACGCCAAAAGTGGCAAGAGAAGCAACTGAACAATGTAGCGGTGTCCCGGTTTCGTGTTTTAGGCGAGCATCCGCCTTTTTGTTCCTTCACCAGACGCCGCTGTCACTCTGTTCGCTATTTACTTGGCTATCGGGAGTTGCGCGTTGGCAACCACCTGCCAACGACCATGTCGCTTCTGGAAGACATGAAGGCTGCGGTGCGACTCCGTGACTTCTTTGCCATTCTCCATGCCCTTAGTGGTTCCGCGATGCGTCATCACAACAACGTCGGGGCTGAGCATCTCGAACTTATATTCATCAGCCATGTAAGAAGCATTCTGCACACCTGCGCTGGCAGCTTTATTGTCGGCAATTAGCTCCTTTTTGTCTTGCGCTTCGCCCTTGGAACCGACGGCCAGTAGGTTGTCGCCGATAATTTTGTCCAGCTTGGCGGTATCGGCCCCGGCCTCGCCCCACTCCTTGTCAAGCGAGATCAGCGTCTGTTGAACGTCCTTAAGTACATCCTTGGCTTGGGCGCTGCCCGCCTGCTCTACAGGCGTCATGCCATGACCTGAAGTTGCTCCACTTTCTTTCGTGCTGGCTGGCGGGTTCCCGCCTTGGCTCCAAGCTGGTAGCACGAACAGTAAGGAGATGGCGACTAGCGCCAAAACGATGAGTTTCACGCTTTTCATGGGAGGGCCTCCTTGAACCGGGAATTTCCTGTTTGACCTCGAAAACGGCACCATTGTACATCCATCTCTTGTAGCGCATACCAAACAGCGCAACTGCCGACGCAGCATACATCCCAAGGGCAAGCGCTTTGAGAATCGGAGTGCCTCCGATCATTACCGCGTTCTCGAGAAGCCCGCCCAGCACTGCACCGAAAAGATTTACTCCCAGTGCTTCCGCCGGACGGCCAAATCTCCGAAGGCTGCTGGAAAACACAATTCCCGAAAAAAAGACGGGAAGGGCTGCCCATCCGCCTCCCACCAGGAATTTCGCGCCCGCACTTAGACCGTTAATCGTCGAGTAGGGGAACCAGAAGTCTGCGATCAAAAGCACGAGGAGGATGCTGTACATCGCAATGACCGAGACCCTAAGAGCGCCAGCCAGAGCGTTGGCGACTAAGGCCATCGCCAGGAAAGCGCCAATTACTGCTGAGTTCACAATCCACGTGCCGCCAAAGAGCAAAGAGAGCTGGGTAACCGCCTTGGTTTCGAGCAGGAGAAATCCGGCACCCAGGAAAAAGAAGTGCAAATGCGGCAGACTCGTTTTCCAAACGAGGCAATTGGCTTTTCGCAGCACCATCCATGCCATCAGGAAAAAGAGTGAGGCCGTGACTAAAACTGGTCCGGGAATGGAGCGATCAGTCAAGTATAGGAACGGCCAGTTGTCCGTCGCGAGGAGTGTCTTCGAGTTCGTCGTCCGGGTGTGCAACTCGTTACTGGCGTCGACGAGTTGAGGGAGTTTGGTGTTGCGAGCCCCTCCCTCTATCAGTAATACGCCATTGACCCAGAATCCGGTGAAATAAGCCGCAGGTGGAATGCCGAATGCGCTTGCAAGCGTCGCGTACAGCCGATCAGTTGCGAAACTGCGGCCCGTCGCGAACGAAAGCACCAGCGTACCCTGGTCCGCGAGAAGAGCCTTCGCGTTTTGAAAACTCTCGAAGGTGTAAACATAGTTGTCGAGCCGGAGGGAAGAAAAGCTACTTAGCAGCGTTGAGGAATCGAGAAAACCGAAGACGATCAAGTCATACTTCTTCGTGGCTTTTTTCAGAAAGGAGCGAGCGTCATCTTCGTAAACTGTGACTCGAGGCGAATTGTACGGATGCTCCGGATGGTACTGCCGGCCAATCCCCAAGATGACAGGGTCAATCTCGACCGCGTCAACATGTTCGGCGCCGTGGCGGAGTGCGCCGGCAACATCGTTTCCCGTGCCTGCCCCGAGGATGAGAACGTTTTGCGGGTGCGGCACGATCCGGTAAGGGAGTTCGTAGTAAGGCAGCATGAGACTGTTGGGTCTAGCCGTCGGGTACCGTTCAAGGAAGTCCGGCGAAAGATCGGCTAACCACTGGTACCACACGTGGTTTGCTACCAGAGCGTATGCGGACGCGCGAGGCCAACCGACTGGCGGCGACAGACGAGTCAACTCGATTCGATAGTACGGGGACCAGAAAGTATTGGGCTCAGGAATGGCGACGACACAAACCACCACTGCGAACACGACTAGCGTGAGGCGATCGCTAGCAATGAGAGGAGCAAGCAAGAGAAATCCTAGCAGCAGCCACGTTGCGGGTCCCAGATGCAAAAAAGCGAGCAAAGAAAACAGTGCCATTCCGGCTAGACCACCGGCCAAGTTGATTCCATACCCTCTTAGAGATGGCAAGCGTTTCAAGTATTGGCCTACGTACCCACCGAGGACCCTAAAAAAAACAATGATCACCGCCGAGTAACCTAGGCCGACGACCAGAAAGCGAATCACGTACAGAAATCGAGAGCTAAGTCCTCCAGAACCCAGAGCGTATTCCCATGTCATGTCCCCGAAGGACAAATGCAATGGCATAGCGAACCGGGTCAGAACGAAGAGAAGTGCCGTAGCGACCGGGAATACTGTTCTGAACCGCATCCTGGGGTTTCCCATCAGCATGCCCAGTCCTATGCCGAAAAAACTTGCGACAAGAGGCAGATTTTTTAGATTTGCAAAGACGCGGACTTCCGAAGAAACATAGCGAATGATCAACAGCTCAAAGTAAAGCGTGACCATACTGGCGAGGAATAGCCTCAGGCCTTCGCTAAACCCAGAAGCCAGAGAGATTGGGCGAGCCTGAGTACCGGCGTCACCAGGTCGAAGAATCACGTCAGCCATGCCGGTCCAGTCCGTGCTTTTTCAGTCCCTTTTAACGTTACAGACCCAATTCTCAGATGAGGTCTGGAAAAGTATACCTGTCACTTCCGGGAAAGGCGGGCACTTTTTCAGGCCCGCGCGACTGGTCAAATAGTCTGCCCCCAAACTAGAACAACCAGGACTCGTCAACCGCGTCTTCCTCTGACGGTTACTAGGTTGTTCTACACGACGGAGTCTAATCAACCTGAAGGAACAGGTAAGAAGCGAAATTACGTTGTTACGAGTTAGCGTTTGTTCGCAAAAGCACACGCGGGAGAATGAACCATGAAGACGAGCCTCAAACTGGCGCTGGCAGTGGTGGCTGTCGTCTTGATCGGCGTTGCTGGCGCCAAGGCGATTGTGACAAAATCGCTAGAGCGTATTTCATAAACAGTGCCTCAGCGTAATCCAGAAGCAAGCGAGATAGAAGAAGGCACGGTAAGTGGAGAGCAGATGCTCATGACGGACCAGCAGGCGTCGGAATTGACCCAGCCATGCGTTGGTTCGCTCCACGATCCAGCGGCGCTTATAACGCCGCAGTTTGCGCCCATCTTGGTAGCGCCGTGCCTGGTTGTTCTTGCGGTAGGGCGCAATCAGTTCGATGCCACGCTTTTGCAAGCGCTGGCGCAGCGGGTCGGAATCGTAACCGCGGTCGGCGATCACGCGCTCCGGCTTTTGCCGCGGGCGCCCTTGCCGGCGTGGTACCCGGACTTGGGAGAGCGTGGCTTCCGCAAGCGTAACTTCACTGGGGGAGGCACTTTCCAGCCGAACTCCCAGCGGAAGACCTTGACCGTCGACCAGTACCATCCACTTCGTCCCCTTGCCCCGCTTGGTTTTACCGACCGCGAGGCCCCCTTTTTCGCCGGAGCGAAACTGCCGTCCAAAAAGGTTTCGTCCCAGTTCAGCAGGCCTTCTTCATCCAGCGCCCCCAGCAACGTGCGCCACGCTTGCAGCCACACCCCTTCGTCTTCCCACTGCTTGAGCCGCCGCCAGCAGGTCGAAGGCGAAGCAAACTCCTCGGGCACGAATCGCCACGCCGCGCCGGTTTGCAGAATCCACAGAATACCCTCGAAACACGCCCGGTTCGATGCCCAGGGCCGGCCTCGATTGTCCTGCCGTCGCCTGGGCGGGGGTAGCATGGGTTCCACCAACTCCCACTGCTCGTCCGTCAACAGCTTCTGCCGCGTCTTCATGACAGAAGCTCATCACCTAACCCGCCTCCTCCGTAAGTGCCTGATATGAGGCCGAACCTATTTATGAAACATGCTCTAGAAAATTCCGAGCAACTACAGCTTCGCTAGAAAAAATGCGGCATTGGCAATTCCGGGTGAGTTCAGGGGGATTAATTCATGCCTCAGCGTGGTCCAAGTTTGCCCACAGCTCGCAGGGGTTTCTCCTCAGCGCTACGCGAATGCCTTCCCTTGGTCGCAGAGTGAAACTCGGCACAGGTACGACCGCATGTCCCGCCACCGGACGCAACTGAAATCTCCTTGCGATCGTGGCGAGGAGTACGGCTTCCATCATCGCGAATGAGGCGCCGATGCACTGCCTGGGACCACCCCCGAATGGAAAGTATGCGAATTTCGGCAGCTTCTGGCATTGTTCAGTACTCCACCTGTCTGGGTCGAACTCTTCTGGGTTAGAGAAGAACCTTGAATCACGGTGCATAACCCACTGACTCATCACAACGTTCGCCCCTGCTGGAATGCGGTAGCCACTCAGTTCAAAGTCTTTGATCACTTGGCGAGCAACGCCCCAGGCAGGCGGGTAGAGCCTCATGGACTCCTTGATCACGCTATCGACATACCTCAAAGATGACAGATCAGAGATATTGGGTACGCGTCCTCCGAGCACTCGGTCTAACTCCTCCTGCAATTTTCGCTGCACCCCAAAATTCTGACTGAGCAGGTACCATGCCCACGAGAGCGCCAAGGCAGTTGTTTCGTGGCCGGCAAGAAGAAACGTCATAACCTCATCGCGGAGTTGCTTGTCGTTCATTTGGCTGCCATCTTCATCGCGAGTCTCCATGAGCATTGAGAGCAGATCCCCAGTATCCGGCCTATTCCCCCTCCTCAGACGGATGATTTTGTAGACGCTGTTGTTCAACTTGTCGACGGCGCGGCGAAATTCAAACATGCCGGGCAGCGGCAGCTGCCGGAAAAACGGCGGCAGAAGCATTCGGGCGCCGATGCTGTTCCGCATCATGACATTCAAGGCCCCAGAGATCTCCTCCGTCTCTTCGGCTTCGACATTAAAGAGCGCGCGCACGACGATGCGCAGAGTCAGTCTCATCATCTCTTCATGAATATCTACGACTGCACCGTCCTGCCAATGGGATAGCATCTGCTCTGCATAATTCGTCATGACACCGGCGTAGGAGGCGATTCTCTCGCGATGAAACGATGGCTGGCTGAGGCGGCGCTGCCTCTTCCAGTGTTCCCCCTCGCTTGTAAGCAGACCATTTCCGAAAAACCAGCGGCTGTTCTGGATCACTCGGTCCTTCAGCAAATTTTGGTAATTGCGAACCAGCTCGAACTCGATCAAGTCAGGATGGTTCAGAAAATAAACGTGGATCTATCCGGCGCGGTAGTAAAAGATGTCTCCGTAGTCTTCAGCCCAACGACGAAATACAGCTAAAGGGTTGCGACTGGCCAGAGGAATATTGCCGATCAGGAAGTGCGGCTTAGGGCCCGGAGGACGGTGCAACATAGTTGTGGCTCGACCAAATCTCAAGAGCTTATTTTATCGCTTGCGCGACTGGCTCTTTTCCGGACGTCGGTGCGGACCGTCGGATCCGGGCGGGCAATGGCATCGAGTTCACCAGCAGGCCTGCCGGAACGAAGCATACCGATTCGCCAAGCTGTAGATACGAACCGACCTCCGGAAATGAGCCTCCCGACTAAAAACCCGGCTGCTACATAGAATATATACATAAGGATGGAACCTGGGTACGGGAGGGGAGCCAACTACGCCCCAGAACAACCCCTAGCGGCCCCACGGGTGTTTTGAAAGGAAGCGGATGGGCAACAACATGTTCCGTTTTCGTTCATGCACCCTCCTTCTGCAAGGAGTGCACGAGATGGTCGAAGCCAGCGAAGAGGTTTACTCTTCGCTCCACCGGCGATTCAAAGGTGACTTGCTGCGCCCAGGTATAAGCGGCTACGAAGACGCACGTGCCATTTGGAATAGCATGGCAGCTCGCGCACCCGGACTGATTGCACGCTGCGCAGATGTAAGCGATGTTCAAACCGCAGTCCGAGCCGCCTCTGAGGTCGGAATTCTTACCGCCGTTCGGTGTGGAGGGCACAGCCTGGCGGGTTTTAGCACGTGCGATGGCGGCATGGTAATTGACCTGTCAAGAATGCGGCAGGTCATTGTTGATCCGGAGGCGCGCCGGGCTCGGATCACAGGGGGTTGCCTGCTGGGAACGGTTGATGCCGCAACGCAAAAAGTAGGGCTGGTATTTCCGTCCGGTGTCGTCTCTCACACCGGCGCTTCCGGACTGATTTTGGGGGGAGGGACCGGATGGCTTACGCGGCGATTCGGATTATCATGCGATAACGTCGAGGGGTTCACTCTCGTAACTGCGGATAGTTCCGTCCTACGCTCCAACTCGAGGGAGAACCCGGATTTATTTTGGGCCTTGCGCGGAGGCGGCGGCAACTTCGGAGTGGTGACAGAATTCGAAGTGAAACTGCATCCACTTACCGCTGTAGTGCTCGCTGAAGGATTGTCTCCTGCGGTTGATATTCGTTCACTGCTTAAATACTGGAGAGACTTCATGGCCGAGGCACCACTCGACTTGAAGTGGAACATCAATCTGCGCCTTGCGCCGCACACAAAGAAGGTACCCATTGAGCTTCGCGGGCGGCCAGTGGCCAGTAATTCCCTGATTTGGGCTGGTGACCCCGAAGCTGGACGTCCATATTTGGAGCGTGCGCTTTCCATGTGCAGGCCGGATTCTGTGAGCAACAGGATTGTGTCGTTCATAAGCTTACAAACCATGGCGGATTCTGATTTCCCGCATGGCCGGCGCTATTACACGAAATCCGGTTATTTCACATATCTCGACGACAGCAGCATTGATCACATGGCAGAGGCAGTTGCCACTGTGCCGTCATCGGAAACCCAGATTGAACTTGCCTATCTTGGGGGCGCGGCGGCGCGGGTTGCGGCGGAAGAGACCGCTTTCGGCGATCGCAGCGCTCCTTTCATCATGAATTTGCTGGCGAACTGGGCGGAAGCGTCCGCTGATGCCGGCAATATTTCCTGGATTCGCGGACTCTTCAATAAACTTCGGCCATCTATGAAACCCGGTGTTTACATCAATTTTATGAGCGGCGATGAGCAGGATCGGGTGCCCGAGGCTTATCAGGGACGATGGGACCGTATGGTCGCGGTTAAGTCGCACTATGATCCAAATAACTTCTTCCGGCTGAATCAGAATGTTCCACCACAGAAACTCGCGCCAAAGAGCTCATAGCTGATCCGCAGCCAGAAGAGGGAATTTTTATGTCACTCCGGCCAATCAAACAGAGTCCCAGCCTCGAAAATGCGCTCGCCCTGCATCAGAACTTCGCCGGGCTTCACGATGCGACCGTTCTTGATATCGAGCAGTCGCGCCGCGTGCAACACGATAGGTGTACAAGCGGGTAAGGGACGGCGTCATACTGGCGAGGAACGCCGTGGCCGCTCATCACGATCGTCAATTTCCAGCCTGAGGTTGTCCGATCACGCATCCCTGTGTGACAGGGACCACGACGGTGGCGCACTTCTGAGTTCGGAAGGTTTCTATTTTTCGAAGAGGAGAGCAAGAAGTCGCACCAGCTCGGCCTTCTCCTGAGTTCGACTGGTGTTGTCGGAAGTGTTCTCGGTGACCTGTGCGAGTTCGTGTGCCAAGATGCGCTCGGCTGTATGCTGAGGAAGGTAGATTGCATTGCGCGAAGGAGTCAGCTTCCAACTCTTGTTGTCGTCGCGGCGCCTCAGAGACCATCGTTGCCGTTCCGACCGCTGGTGTACCTCCACCTTGCCCCCCGCGAGAGAAACCAGTTCATCGATTTGAACCTCGACCCAGCCCTGGTTCCCTGTGATATGCACCTTCTCTACTTCGAAATGGTCGAACACAAACAGTGGTTGAGCCAACTTGAAGAGGTCACGCCCGCGGAGCGTCTCCTCTGAGTCGTTGCATGCTAGCAAGAAGGCCGTGCTCACCTGATGGGGTTTGGGCCGAACGTAGTTCACGACCGCAACATGGGATATCTCCGTGTTCACTGGATGATCCTCTGCTAGCTTCGCGGAGAATCCGATCTCATTGGAGGACTCTTCCGATATATCAGGCGCTGGGGGTTCAGCAGGCGTTTCGTGCGGTTCCGTTTTGCCCAACACCGTGGGCTTCCAGCTCGCAGTCCGAATCGGGGTGGAGAGACCGCGCCGCGGAGCCGGCTTGACGTAACGATAGAAACGAGGCCGTCCTCGCTGTTTCCAATACGGGGTATCGTACGAATCGACACCGGGGCCCGAACGCAGCACGCTGAAAAAGGAATGCTGCACGGGATTGACCACAATCCCAGCATGTCCGGGCCAGACGGCCAAGTCGCCCGGTTGCGGACTTGCGACTCGTCGAAATTCGTCGATCCCCGCGTAAAGGTCCGAAGAGCTCGCGTATTTGTAAGGGAAACCGGCGCGCTCATAGAGTCCGTGGACAAAGTGGGAGCAGTCAGAAGGTAAATCCACATGATCCCGGGAATCCAGCGCGACACCCAGAATCGTCAAACCCTCACTCAGAGTCAGCGGCCGAAACCCAATCGGCTTCTGCTGCTGCAGGTCAGGAGTCTCGCGAGTGACTCGGTAAGTTCCGTTGGAGTTCGCCCCCTTCTCTTGCGCTGACGTGACACGGGTAACGGTCACGTAGAGCAGGAGGAATAGCAGGACGCCGTTGGCATGGAACCGCATAGTCCGTCTTATAGCGCACCTTCATAAGGCAGTACAGGTCACGGGGGTGCTGCCAGGTCCGCGAAAAGCGTCATACTCAGAGATGCACCCTAGGATCCAAGATCCAAGTGATTTCTTCGGCGCGTCCCTTTCACAGTTATGGAGGAAATCGGTGGTTGAGCATTTCCGGCGTGATGGCGATGCCCATCAGGCGGGCCAGCCTTGAGACCCCTTCGTCTTGCAAAGCAGCGAAGTCGCCAGCGCGGTTTTCGAACTCCGCTGAACCAATCTGGCGGAGCGTTTTCGTGTTGATGAGATTAAGGTGTCGCATCGCAAGAAAAAGTGTGTCCAGGAACGAAGCAACTTCGCCATTTTTGGCGTAGGCGGCGCGACGGACAATCGATGCGGCGACACACAGAGAAATAGATAGGCCCCGGCCTGATTGTCGCAGCGTGATGGCGACAATCCCAGAGTGAATTGCGCCAACGTTCATAGGCGGTGCAGTGGCCGGTCAAATCAACGACACATGGGAAAAAAGTGAGTTTGGAGCGCTGATTCGCCAAGCTGTAGATTGCGAATCGACATTCAAAAATGTGACAACATCGCAAGAAAATGCCGAGAATCTACAGCTTAGCTAGAATTTTTCACCTGCGGGCCCGTTAAGGGAGCACTCGGTAGTCCGGCAATCAGAAACGGCCCTGGTCAGAAGTGCAAAATCAGATCGCTCCCGCCGTAAGCTGATTCTGGCGTCGACCGTTATCGTATGCCCAGCGCCTCCGTGCGGAACCCGGGAAAGAACTATGGGCGCAACATGAGCTGGAGACAGTTGGATACTCAGGCGTCCTTCCCAACCGGATCCAGCCGCTAGGGAGCGACTTTGGGGCGAATCATTCTCAGGACGCTTTCTCACGAAGGGTTTCGATGGAGATACATGGATCGAACCTTCTCTCCCTGAAGCATCAAAGACTCGCTGTCGAGCGTGCCAAGCCTATCTCTTTAGTTTGTCGGGAGTTTCGCCGGTTGGACTCAATAAAAACGCCAACACTCTCCGCCGGCATGGGTTCCGCAAACAAGTATCCCTGGGCTGACCCACAACCGGCCAACCTCAACAGTTGATGTTGGTTAGTTGTTTCTACCCCTTCAGCGACCACTTTAAGATCTAGATTACGCGCCAGCCCGACGATTGTCGTAACGATGGCATAGTTTTCGGCATCCATCGTCGCAACGAACGACTGATCGATTTTCAGGGTGTCGACTGGAAAGCGACGGAGATAGCTCAGAGAGGAATATCCGGTGCCAAAATCGTCGATACTCAGCTTCACTCCTAAAGTCCGTAGCTGCGACATTGTTTGGAAGGTCGCCGCAACGTCGTTCATGGCCAAGCTCTCGGTGAGCTCGATGGTTATGCACTGCGGATCAATCGCGCTCTCTTCAAGTGCATCTTTGACGTGCCCAATAAAACCGGCGTGAGAGAAATGCTTTGCACTGATGTTGATGCCGACATATAACGGCGGGTCAGCAGGATAGCGCCCTTGCCAACTCGCCGCCTCTAAGCAAGCCGTCTTTAAGGCCCAAACACTAATAGGAACAACCAGGCCGCACTGTTCTGCTACCGGGACAAAAGTGCTTGGTGGTATCGAATTCGATCCCGAGGGCTGCCACCGCAAGAGTGCCTCGAAGCCCTGTACTGCCCCCGTATCTACCGCGACGATTGGCTGGTAGTGAAGTGTCAGTTCTTCATTCTGGAGAGCATATCTCAGCTTGGCTTCTAGAAGAAGTCGACTCATGACTTGCTCGTGCATCGTGCGGTCAAAGAGCTCACTGCATGCCTTGCCTTGGTCTTTCGCACGATACATAGCAATATCGGCATTCTGAAGCACCACCTCTGCAGATGTCTCTGGTGATGTCAGCGCGATGCCAATTGACGTGCTCTTGAAGACCTCATGACCCTCCAGTAGGAACGGTCGTGTAAATGAGGACTGGATTCTCTCGGCTACACGGATGGCATCGCTCGGGTCAGTAATGTCCTCCACTAGAACCGTAAACTCATCTCCACCCATCCTGGCTATTGTGCCGTCGCTGCGCATGCATGCCCTTAGTCTGTTGCTCACTTCTTTGAGTAGAACGTCCCCGGTTGCGTGCCCATAGCAATCATTGACGACCTTGAAGTCGTCGATATCAATAAAAAGGACAGCACCGGCCTGGTCTGGATGCCTTTTCATCCGATCCACGACGCTTTGCAAACGTCCCAAAAACAAGGCACGGTTTGGAAGCCCGGTGAGCGCATCGTGGGTGGCATTAAAAAGCAATTCTTCCTGAGCATGTTTCCGTTCTGTTATATCTCGGGCGTTGTAGACGATGCCGCCGATATTCTTGTGCTGAATCAAGTTTCGAACAACACACTCGAAATGGAGCCACCCTCCGTCTGCATGTCGTAGCCGGAACTCAATTATCGTATTCTGGTGATACGCCACCGATCGCGGTTCCGTGCTCATGGTCTTCGCGAAATCGTCCGGATGCACTAGGTCCATCATGTTCGTTCCCACGAGACTATCTCCATGCACCGCTAGAACTGTGTGAACGGAAGGACTGGCGTACTTGATTTGGCCAGAGGGATCGGCGATAAGAATGATGTCGGTTGACTGCTCGGTGAGAGCGCGGAAGCGCTCTTCGCTCTCGCGGAGGACATTGCGTTCGGTTTCTTGCAACTGGCCGAGGTGCTCTTGTCTCTTGAGCCGGAGAAAAAGTATCAGGACGGCGGTCGCTGCCAATACTGCGGCCGCCAGTAATTCGTTTCTAGCTCTTAGCGCAACACCTTGGGCCCATTTGTCCTCGGCTTCAATGGCGATCTGCACTTGGTGCTGCATCAAGTCGAACTGGGGGCCGACCGCCTGAAAATCGGCCTGCTTGGCCTCGTCAAAGTTCCCAACTTGCATCAGGATCCATTGCCGGCCCGCCGACGCACTGTAGTTGTCTAACGCGGGCCAGACCTTCTCTAGGACAGCGGTGTGATAAGCATGAAGGTGTGCCGCCAGCACTGCTTTGGGCAGTGCATGTCTTGCCGCCTGCATCTCGGTGTCCGCTTCAAGGGTCAGGTTCTGCTCTTGCAAGGCTGTCCACGTAAGATTGTTGATCTCTCGCGTAAGAACTGCAATTTGATTGAGAGTTACTTGGGCAGAGCGGGCTTCGTCGACCTGACTCCTGTGAAACCAAGAGAGAGCAGCCAAGACGGCGATGGCCGTCGCGAGAAAACCAAATACAAAGGCCAATTTCGGACGTGCTACTAGACTCCCACGTCGCGGGTTGAGGGTTCTCAGCGTAGCCCGGACCATGTTGATCATGAAGAACCGAACAGATCTCCTCGCAAGCGCGTCTGTAAGAAATGGGTGGTAGGGAGGATCGGCTGATCCGCCTTACAGCAAGTGCCACATACCTACTATCGAGGATCAGGTCCGGTCTTGGCACGTCCAGATGAGGACGCCACATTACGAAAGTGCTTGCGGTTTTGGGGGCAGAATGTCACGCCGTGACCGTTGGTGACGAATGAGAAAGTGTATTCCCAAAGTCGTGGTGCGGTTTCCCCTTTTCTTCTGTTAGCGACGGGGAATAGCTGCCGATGTCCTCCTTCAACGAGCGCCACAGATCTTGCTAGCGGTCAAGCGTGCATTGGACGCACACCGCCGGGCAGGCGACTTCATTCTGACCGGCTCTGCCAACCTCCTGCGGATGAAACACGTGGCGGACACGTTGGCGGGACGCGCGATCTATTTGGATCCGATAGATATCCCGTCCGAGGCGCGCGTCGTTGGTTTACAAACCCGCCGATCCGTTTCTGGCGGGCCCGGCGCTCGCATGGTTTCTTATGAAGAAGGCGTCATTGCTGTCTCTTGGCAGTTCCGTTTAGGTCTGTGTGCCAGATGTGTGCGGGATTTCGACTTGAGAGTTTGCCCATTTGGGCAGCGATAATGGCATGGACGATAATGTCGACAGCTGGTTCAGGACCTCATGGTTCACCTGTTGTATGTACCTCGATCGCTCCTCTCTCGTGTGTGATTGGCAAACAGCAAGGTTGCCGCTCCGCCCGGAGGCAGGCGACTGAGATCAAGAACTGTGATGCCGTCGAGCGGTCTCATCTCTGGCAGACGCAGAGTCATCATACCAATTTTGATGTGGACTTCGTTTAGCCTGTAGGAGGACGCTGGGTCGGTCTTAATGGAGGTGGATGGCGGTGGGGTGAGTTGGCTGGTAATGACCAATCTTGCCTCCCGTGGGACTAAGCGGTATCGGGTCTCTGGGCGTTCTCCAGCGTAAGCCTCACACGTCTCGGGCGCAATCGTGCTGTTTCAAGCTAATCCGGCTGCGGAAATGGCTTCCCCAATTGCACGAAGAACGATGGAAGCAATGTCTCGCGCCGGCGTGTAAATATCCACATTGCGGTCAGTGTTTGTCTGGATCGCCACGCTGAATCTGTAGTCCCTAAAGTAAGCCACATTGGACAAATAACCTGGATACCATCCCGAATGAGTGAAATACCTCCCCGAAGCCAGGTCCAAGAACGTACAATTCAGCGCCAATTACGGAGCGCTTGCAAAATATTCGTTAATATCGGATATTTAGCAGATGTGGATACAGCGTGATATTGAGCCACGCCTGCTACGGTCTGCGCGGACCCGTCCAGTGGTGGTGTTGACCGGCGCCCGCCAGACAGGCAAGACCTCTACCTTTCGACGGCTCTTTCCCGACCACGACTTCGTATCTCTCGACCTCCCTACTGAAGCGGAGCAAGCCGAAAAAGAGCCGCAAAGCTTTCTTCGGCGCCACTTGCCGCCAGTGATCATCGATGAGGTGCAATACTCGCCTGGCTTATTCCGGTACGTCAAGGGGGCAGTGGAGGCCAGCCGAGCCCGGAATGGACAGTTTCTGCTCACTGGCTCTCAGAAGTTCACGCTTATGAAGAGTGTTTCCGAGTCCCTGGCTGGACGGGCCGACATTGCAGAATTGGAAACACTATCCTTGACGGAGATTCTTGCAGCGCTGCCGCAAACCGTGCTCGAAAGCGCCATCGTGCGGGGTGGTTTTCCGGAACTGCATGCCAACCCGGACATCGACACAACAGCCTTCTACAACTCTTATCTTGCCACCTATCTGGAACGCGATGTTCGCTCGCTTGCCAACGTGGGCAGCTTGCGGGATTTCGAGCGCTTTCTGCGCGCCTGTGCCCTCCGTTCCGCGAACTTACTCAACAAAGCCGATCTGGCGCGAGACATCGGCATCGCTCCCTCGACCGCGAACCATTGGCTGTCCACACTCGAGGCTTCCGGGCAGATCGTGTTGTTGGAGCCATGGTTCTCGAATCGCACCAAGTCCATCGTCAAGAGTCCCAAACTTTATTTGGCGGATACCGGCCTCCTTTGTGCACTGCTCAACATCCGCTCCGAGGAGGCTCTCCGTCAAGCGCCGGGGGCCGGTGCGGTCTGGGAAACGTTTGTCTTCGCCCAATTGCGCGAGCGCGAGCGCCGCGCCGGACGCATGGGCAGCCTATTTTTCTGGCGAGATCGCACACGTGAGGTGGACTTCGTGGTCGATGTCGGCGGACGTCTGGAACTGTTCGAAGCGAAATGGACCGAAGTGCCGGCAGCGAGCGACGCAGTGAATCTCGATTTCGTTCGCAAGGTGGTGGGCAAGGCCCGGATTGCCAGCAGCGCTATCATCTGCCGCACGTCGAACAGTTTTCCCATCGCTGAGGGACTCCGGGCTTTGCCAGTGACAGAACTGGGATAGGGATCGACCACTCTGAATGGCGAACCGGCGACGACGTTCTCCCTCATCGCAGCTCTCAGTCAACGGTAAAACGAACACTATTTGCGCCATCAGCCGGTGGCCGATGTCCAGTTTTCGATTGTGCGTTTGTGATCGTGAACAGCCATGAGCCGAGTCGGGTGCGCGAGGATCATGATCTGCACAACCCGCGTGTGTGGCAATGAACACGGTCTGGAAGTTCGCTCTGTGCTCGTGTCGCCCTGTTCGATGCACAACTGGCTGGAGAGAGACTTATGCCTGTGACAATGGACAAATCGGTGGTAGGAAGAATCGCTCCAAGATTGTTGAGCCACCTGCTGCCGGCGCACTGAGTGCAGCGGACCTACGCGACATCCTTGCGGAGGCGATCCATGACGTCCGATCGAAGAAAATGCCCCCACGCACGGCTGGTGCAATAGCCCAGCTCTGCAACTCTGCGCACAAGGTCCTTCAGACCGCCGACCTGGAAGCTCGCTTGGCAAGACTTGAGCAGCAACTAGCAGAGCAGGAGAGCCGGGCGTCTGTGGATACCGAACCGGCCAAGTCCCGTGAACAGAAGGAAGCTTGCGGCGGAATGGATGCGCAGCCGGGCGATGTGGATACGCCGGAGAGTGGAGACAAAGCAGACGACGGGAACGATGGGTCCGGCGAAGACAGGGAGGCCTAGCATTCCAAGTCGCGGATTTTGTAGGTTCGATGGCTTTAAGCTGTGAGAATTTCGGAAGGCACACAAGCCACCCCGCCGTGCGGTTTCTGACAAACCAGAAGACGGCCGCGGCATTTTTGACAAATGCGCCATTTGTCGCTATTATATGCGACATAATGGTAAGCGAACTGCGAGCTGTGGTGGCGGAATTAGGGGGTGAGCAAACCCTTGGTCGAGCTCTTACTAGCGATCGCGATATGCGCGAGGCGATCCGGGACGGTTTTCCTCCTGCGGTAGTGAGGAAGTTGATGCGAGCCTCTGGGTTGACTCTAAAAGAACTCGCCAGCGCACTTGACCTTTCGTCTCGAAGCTTGCAACGCCGTCGTCGCAGTGGAAGGCTGGCACGTTATGAATCCGACCGGCTTTACCGATTGGCTCGCATTGTAGCGATTGCGAATGAATATCTTGGTGAGCACGAGCGTGCCCTGCGCTGGCTCAAGCATCCCAACCGCGCCCTCGGCGGCCTCGCGCCCGTCGCTGCCATTGACACAGAGTTGGGAGCGCGCCAAGTGGAGAACCTCTTGGGCCGCATTGCTTACGGCGGAATTAGTTGAGCCGACTTTATCGAGTTTTGCGCAGGGCGTATGCCCGTACTCCCTTTGACGGCGAGGGAGCATACCGCTACGGTGGACGTTGGTCGAGCCCCGGAACCCGCCTCAGCTATACCTCGGAACATCAATCTCTGGCGATGCTGGAGTATTTCGTCCATCTTGATGTGGACGATCCTCCCGGCGATCTGGTTTTAGCGGTTGCGGAAGTTCCGGACGATCTAGCCCGGGAGCGGGTTGAAACCAGCAATCTGCCTGCAAACTGGCGCGAATCGGCGGCTCCTCCCGAACTCGCTCGGCTGGGTGATGAATTCGCGCAACGAGCAGAGAATTGTTTGCTACTGGTGCCCTCCGTCCTCGCGCCCAACGAAAATAACGGGCTGATCAATCCCGCGCATACCGACTACAAGAAGATCGTCGTGCTAGAACTGGACCCGCTCAGCTATGATCCGCGCATGTTCCGGAAGCATCGCAGCCACCGCAGGCGATAATTATCGAGAGTGGGGCTGACCTTCACCCCCACGCATAGTTTGGTTTTTCGTCGATCGGTCGCCTTCTGTATGTTGTATTCGCGGACACGAATCCCGCTGTGGGCCGCCGATCGCAAATCGGCTTAGGACGTGCAGTTTCACCCATCGGCTGAATTTCGACGCTCCATTTGCACGCAGCGAAAGGGTCACTCGGCCACAGGTTAAGGCTTCGATTTGTTTTTGGTTACGCGGGCAGACACCGAAGCGCACTGTTGCATTCGGCGGGAAAATTTTGCGACTCGATCCGCGACTTCCTGTGGATCGTCAGCCGTTGCGCGCCAGAATGCTAGCGTCTCCTGGTCGGGCAAAATCATCTGCAGCACCGGCGCGCGAAAATCCAGCTCCAGCTGACGGGCGGAGCCAACAGTTTGGACGGGGGCGCTCCCGGCGTGGGCGTCACCGGTCGCGTCTGATTGGAGGACGCCGCTTTCCGCTTCCGTCTTCTCCATGGGGTCACCATATATTAGCAGGTCATGCTGAGTGTCACTGTCACATGGTGCTGGCCACGCAATGTGGACGGAAACGCGGCATGCCGGGCCGTTCATCAAAGGCGCGGCAAGATCACGTCGGTCGCGGCCACCACGGCACTCTTTCCCTGCCCTCGTACATTGTCGAACATCCAACCAAAACGCAAAAGGACAAGACAGGATTGTCCAAAGAGTTCTCGACCTCGTAAAGAGTCAATTCATGCAAGAGACCAGCTCATCGTCGAGTCTCAAGGCGCACTGTAGGATTCCACGGTTGTCACTTCATATAAACTTGCGTATTGCCCTGCTTTGCAGGGAGGTACTGTATTGGTCCGGGAGAAAACGATTTGCCACTAAGCCTGGATGTGCTTTGGTACAAAGACGCGATCATCTATCAAGCCCACGTCCGCACTTTCCACGACAGCAACGGGGATGGCATCGGTGATTTTCAAGGGCTTGAAGAAAAGCTCGACTACCTCCAGGAACTGGGGATCAGCGCGCTATGGCTTATGCCATTCTTCCCTTCTCCTCTGCGCGACGATGGCTACGACATTGCGGATTACAACGCAGTCCATTCGAGCTATGGAACATTGGAGGATTTCCGGAAGTTTCTGGGGGCGGCCCACGAGCGCGGAATCCGGGTCATCATCGAAATGGTGTTGAATCACACATCCGATCAGCATCGGTGGTTTCAGGAGTCGCGAAGTTCGCGGGACAATCCGCGCCGCAATTGGTACGTCTGGAGCGATACCGACACCCCGTACAAGGGAACGCGCATCATTTTTCTCGACACCGAAACGTCCAACTGGGCGTGGGACCCGATTTCGAAATCCTACTATTGGCATCGCTTCTTTAGTCACCAGCCCGATCTCAACTACGACAATCCTGCCGTTCGAGAACAGATGTGGAATGTGATGAAGTTCTGGCTGGAGATGGGTGTTGACGGCTTCCGGCTCGACGCGGTGCCGTACTTGGTGGAACGGGAGGGCACAAATTGTGAGAACTTGCCGGAGACCCACGCTGTCCTGAAGGAGTTGCGGCGAAAACTCGATGAACAATTCCCCGGCAGGATGCTTCTGGCGGAGGCCAATCAGTGGCCCGCGGATCTTCGCCCATATTTCGGTGACGGAGATGAATTCCATATGGCGTTTCATTTTCCGTTGATGCCCAGGATGTTCATGGGGCTGAAGTTGGAAGACCGCAAGCCCATCACTGAAATCTTGAAGCTGACCCCGGAAATTCCGCCCTCATGCCAGTGGTGTCTGTTCCTACGCAACCATGACGAGCTGACCCTGGAAATGGTAACCGACATGGAACGCGACTACATGTACGACACCTACGCCGAAAGCAAGACGATGCGGCTGAACCTCGGAATTCGGAGGCGGCTCGCTCCCTTGTTGGACAACGACCGCAGGCGCATAGAGTTAATGAACGGGATGCTGATGTCGTTGCCGGGCACTCCTATCGTCTATTACGGCGATGAAATCGGAATGGGCGATAACATCAATCTAGGCGACCGTAACGGAGTAAGGACTCCGATGCAGTGGAACGGGGGAACGAACGGCGGCTTTTCTACCGCAGCCCCAGAGCATCTGTATGCCCCCCTTATCCAGGATCCGGTATATGGTTATCCGGCCGTGAACGTTTTGAGGCAAAACGCGAGCGAACATTTGCTCCTCAATTGGATGCGAAGCATCATAGCGGTCCGCAGATCGAGCGGCGTGTTTGGAAGGGGATCGATTGAGTTTCTATATCCCGCCAACCACCGAATACTGGCCTATGTGCGGCGACTGGGAAACGAGGCGGTGCTGGTGGTCAACAATCTTTCGAGCACCGCGCAAGCTGTCGAACTGGATCTGCGGCGCTACACGGGAAATATTCCGATCGAGATGTTTGGCAGGAATATGTTTCCACGTGTGGGCGACCGGCCCTATCTGCTAACGATGGGGCCCTACCAGTTTTACTGGTTTCGGCTGCGACGAATCTGAGCAAGTGTAGGCAGTGAAAAGATGTCACAGGACGTGCGTATGCGCAAGCGCGCGCGGCGGTCCCTCGCATGGAGATGAAATTGTCGCAGGAGAGCTATCTCACAGATGATTTTCTTCGCCAACTGATCGACGTCGGCGAAGTGGACATCCTCGTGGGCTTGCCCACTCACAATAACGCCAAAACTATCGGGTCGATCGTCAGCACCATTCAAAGCGGCATCGTGCGCGGGTTTCCCCGAGAGCGGGCTGTGATCATTAATGCCGATGGGGGGTCGCGCGATGGCACTCCCGAACTGGTCACGGGCGTCTCTATCGATGACGTCCGCCCATCCTCCAATCTGTACGCTCTCCGGACGTTGCACTCAATAAGCACGAAGTATGCGAGCAGCCCGCCCCCAGCGAGCGGAGTTGCGTTTCGGACTATTCTGGCTGCCGCCGAACTGCTCCGCGCCAAGGCCTGTGTGGTGATGTCACCCGAGTCGGCGAACATCGAATCCGAATGGCTCTCAAAGCTTCTACGCCCCATTTTTGACGACGGCTTCGATCTGGTGACCCCCACATATCGCAGACATAAGTTTGAAGGGCTGCTCATAACGAATTTGCTGTACCCCATGACCCGCGCACTTTACGGGTTAAGAATCCGAGAGGCATATTCGCCAGAGTTCGGGTTTTCTGGCCGTCTCGGAACTCAATTCCTTGGACAAAATGCCTGGACTGATGGAACCGGCGGGGCCGGCGTCGAACTCCGCTTCACCTTGGCTGCGATCGCGGGAAAATACCGTATCTGTCAGTCCTTCCTTGGAGAAAAGATTCACATCGAGCGACATGCAGCTGACCTGGTGCCGGCGCTCCGACAAACTGTCGGCACCCTGTTCTCCGCATTGGAGCCAGACTTTCCCGTTTGGAGTGTCGTGGCCGGCTCCCAGCCGCTCCCTACTACCGGGGCCGACCCGGAAGTGCTTCTGGAACCACTGCGAGTAAATCGGAAACGATTGCGAGAGATGTTCTCGACCGGAGTTGCCGAATTGGAGTCCGTCTTTCAGTCAATTCTTTCCCCCTCCACTCTGGCAGAACTCCAGCGAATCGCCCGCCTGGGAGACGAGAAGTTTCAGTACCCCGCAGAATTGTGGGTCAGGACGGTTTACGAGTTTGCCGCCTCGTATCAGAAATCTGTGTTCAGCCGGGATCATATCATCCAGGCCTTAGCACCGCTTTTCCGCGGGAGAGTGGTCACGTTCCTGATGGAGAACCGAAACGCTTCTGCCGGCGATGTCGAGAACAATATCGAAGGTTTATGCCTTGAGTTCGAGCGCTTGAAACCCTATCTGCTGCAGATGTGGAAATTCAGAGAGTGAGGCAACTATGCGGGAAATGATTATCAGCGAACTAAGTCAGGCGCTGCACGAGATTGCCAGAGGTTTCGCACACTTTCTTCCTCGTCTCATCGTGATGCTGATCCTTGCGATTGTGGGCTGGGTGATCGCGTTCGTTGTAAAAGTGGTTTTGCGCAGCATTCTGAGGCTCGTCAAGTTCGACAAGCTTTCAGAAAACGCTGGTGCCTCTCAATTGCTCACCAAGGCCGCGCTGCCTTCGGCGACGGAAATGTTGAGCCGGTTTGTCTTCTGGGTGGCCTGGCTAGGCTTCATTCTGCTGGGTGTAAGCGTGCTCGGGATCCTGGGCCTGCAGGAGCAAATCGCAAGATTCTTTCTTTTTTTGCCGCGTCTATTCGTAGCGCTGTTCATTATGTTTTTCGGACTGCTGGCAGCTAGTTTCTTTTCTCGCGCTGCCCTGTTGGCTGCGGTAAATGCGAACGTGCCTTCACCCCGGGTTTTCAGCCTCGCTGTCCGCAGCATCATCATCGTTTTCGTATTGTCTATCGTTTTTGAAGAACTGGGTCTGGCGGAACAGACCATGCTGGTTGCCTTCGGAATTGCCTTCGGAGCCCTGATGCTCGGCTTGGCAATCGCATTCGGCATGGGGGGCAGAGACTTGGCTCGGCGTTTCCTGGAGAAGAAAATTGTTCGCGGGAAGAAGGAGGAGAACGAAGACGAACTGTCGCCGCTCTAGTGCGGCGAGGTTGAAGATCGTAGAACGAAAAAGTTCCCACTCAATACCTTTCACGGAGGAGCAGTCGCGACCAGCCTAGCGCTCGTCGGTAGCTTCTGTCACGATATGCAGTGTGTTTTGACTTTCGTCAAGGCGGAATATTGTCGCCCATGGCACATCTTTGCGGAGAACGATTACGTCCCTCGTGGCCTTCACGTCAGCGTGTTCTTTTCGATATCAACGCCCGTTACCACATATTCGACTGGGGACCCTCGAATGGTCACCGAATCGCCCACCTTGAGTGATTTGGTTGTCATGCGGATAGTTTCGCACAGACCGACTTTGGGTACTACCCATGTGGGCTCAAACTGCACCCCTACCGAGTCGCACAACCGTGATGCCAACTAATCGCCCGTTGCGGTACGATGAAATTCCCTTCCTACTCCATTTGGGGGGCTAGTGCCATGCGACTACTCAGCATCCGGCTCATTGTTTCCCTCATCCTGGGCATCACGCTGGTCTCGCTCTCTTCCTCGTATTACGAGGCGTTGGGTGAAAAGCGTGCCCTGCGGCGGGACCTAGAGCGACGAGCTGAGGTACTGGGCGAAAGCCTCGCGGGAAATGTGGAAAGCGACCTTGAGAAAGACTCGGTGCAGGATTTGCAGCGCATCGTACAGCACTTCGGGAACAGGGAGCATCTTTCGGGACTGGCTATCTATGGCCGGCAGGGCGATTTGCTGGCGGTTACACCGGAGCTGACATCCACGCTGGCTACAGTTCCCTCGGTAATGTCTCAAGCATTGCGTGAGAACCATGGAGCAGGCCAGTTTCAACGAGCGGACGATGCCTCGCTGCACATCTATGCTCTACCTCTTCACCAGCACGACGAAGTCATCGGCGGCCTCGTGATTGTTCATGATGCCAGCTATATTCGGGCAGAGAGCCTTCACATTTGGCGCGAAGCATTCCTGCGGGCGCTGGCACATGTGTTTCTCATTGTGCTGATCACGCTGTTGATTGTTCGCTGGAGTATTGTAGGACCCGTCGCACGTACGGCGCAGTGGATGCGCGCTTTGCGAACGGGGCGAGTCTCTTCACGTCAGCACGCCGCCGATCTGGATCTCTTTCGTCCCCTGGTGCGGGAGGTCGCCGCCTTCGCCGAAAGCCTTACCCAAGCGCGGTCGGCGGCCGAAACGGAAGCCCGCCTGCGGGACACGAGTGAATCTCTGTGGACGGCCAACCGACTGGCCGTGCACGTTCGCACGCGACTAAATAATGCGCGCCTTTTTGTCGTGTCTAATCGCGAGCCTTACGTGCACATGCGGCGCGGCAAATCAGTGGAGGTGATCGTGCCGCCGAGCGGGGTGGTAACTGCGATCGAGCCAATACTGCGCGCCTGTGATGGAACCTGGATTGCCCATGGCAATGGCGATGCCGACCTGGAAATGGTTGATGAGCAGGACCGGCTGCGCGTGCCTCCGGAAGATCCTCGCTACACCCTGCGCCGGGTCTGGCTGAACGAGGCGGAAGAAGAAGGTTATTACTACGGATTTGCCAACGAGGGAATCTGGCCTCTATGTCATATCGCGCACACCCGCCCGATCTTTCGACCGGAGGATTGGAAACACTATCAGGCCGTAAACCTGAAGTTCGCCGATGCGCTGCTCGAAGAGATGAAGGACGTGGAGAAGCCCATCGTGCTAGTGCAGGATTACCACTTCGCGCTGCTGCCTCGGCTGATTAAAGAAAAAAGACCGGAGGCCAGGGTGGCGATCTTCTGGCACATCCCCTGGCCCAACCCTGAGGCATTTGACATCTCTCCGTGGCGGCGCGAAGTCGTAGATGGTCTGCTCGGTGCCGATCTGATCGGGTTTCACATCCAGTCGCACTGCAATAACTTCCTGCATACGGTGGACCGGGTAGTGGAATCACGCGTCGATTGGGAACACTTTTCGGTAAGACGTCTGGACCATCTCACTCTGGTGCGACCCTTCCCCATCAGTGTGGACTTCTCAGATGTGCAACAGCCGGAGTCAACGCCGGATTCATACGTCGAACGTTCCGCTTTGCTCAAGGCCTTGGGGGTTGAGGCTACCTTCATGGGTGTGGGCGTGGACCGGGTCGACTACACCAAGGGCATTCTGGAGCGTTTTCTGGCCATTGAGCGTTTTCTCGAGAAGTATCCTCCCTATCAGGGCGAGTTCACATTTGTGCAGATTGGCGCTCCAAGTCGGAGCCACCTCAAACGTTATCACGATCTGATGGTGGAGGTGGAAGCTGAAGCCAACCGCATAAACAGGCGGTTCCAGACGGACAAATGGAAGCCCATCGTCTTTCTGAACCGGCAGCATAACCATGAGGAGATTCAAAGGTACTACCGCGCCGCACACTTATGCCTGGTTACGTCGTTGCACGATGGTATGAATCTGGTGGCGAAAGAATTCGTGGCAGCCCGGCATGACGAAAGGGGTGTTTTAATCCTGAGTTGTTTCACTGGTGCCGCCCGCGAGTTGCGCGATGCCTTGCAGATAAACCCCTACGATGTCGACCAGACGGCGGAGGCGATTCGGTCCGCTCTTGACATGGAGCCGGAGGAAAAGGAATTGCGCATGCGGCACATGCGGAAGACGGTCAGGGAACACAACGTTTACCGCTGGGCAGGAAGCCTGATCGCGGAACTCTGCGAGCTGCGCCTGACCGCGTCGGACGAAAGCAAGGAGAATCCCCGGGCGAGTACTGCTGCCTGGGGATGAGGAGCATGTGGTTGTCGCGCACGGTCACTCCAATCGAAGTCGAGCAGTTCATGAACGCAGTGGCACAGTCGCCGGTCTCCGCGCTTCTGCTCGACTATGACGGTACTCTCGCGCCCTTCTGCCTCAATCGCCTGGAGGCTTTTCCCTATCCTGGAATCACTAAGCTCCTGCAGGAGATCATCGCCAATGGCCGCACCCGTGCGGTCATCATCACAGGTCGGAACGCCCACGAAGTGATCCCGCTGCTTGCGGTTCATCCGAGGCCCGAGATCTGGGGATGCCATGGGCTGGAGCGGTTGAGACCGGATGGAACCTGCGAGACACCCCGCGTGGAAGAGCCTGTGCTGAACGCACTGGCTGAAGCAGATCGTTGGTTAAGGCATCAGGGGCTACACAACCGGGCTGAGCACAAGACCGGTGCCGTCGCCATCCATTGGCGCGGGCAGGACGAAGCGACGGCAGCGGAAACCCGCAGCCGGGTTTTGCTCGGCTGGTTCCCCATTGCTCAAAGTACGCCGATGGAACTGCTGGAGTTCGATGGCGGTATTGAAATGCGCATGCCAGATCTTGATAAAGGAGATGCAGTCCGCACCATCCTGGACGAAATCGGCCCCGAGGTTCCCGTCGCCTACCTGGGGGATGACTTGACCGACGAGCGCGCTTTCCTCGCTCTTGGTATCCTAGGCCTAAGCGTGCTGGTTAGCCCCGAATGGCGCGAAACTGCGGCCGCCCTGTGGATCAGGCCGCCAGAGGGTCTGCGGGACTTTCTGACACGGTGGCTACAAGCCTGTCGTGAGGGTCAGCATCGCGCGAGTACAGAGCCTTCTGGTCCTTAAGTCCAAATCACGATCCATGATCCATGACCAACCAACCTCCGCACTCCCCAACACTCACTCTGAATATCTCGCAGATGCTGAGGCTTCTGTGATCCTGCACGGACCTTGGTCGGGCAACAAAGCACCCAGAAGGAGGGAACAAGCCGACACGATGGGTCTGAGGTCAACTCTGCAGAAACAGAGCGGGGTGGAAAAAGCGGGGACCAGGGCGTAAAACCGCCGCAATGGCCGCCGGGTGCTGTCTCACAGGAAGGATCCGAAGACGAGAACCGCAGCCGATTCCGCAGAACTTGAACGGGGTACAAGAAAAAGCAGTAGGTTTCCCGCCCGCGGGAACCCGACTTCGCCCCGCAGTTGCCGGGACTCGCACGACTGCAGCGGCCGCGTTATTCTTGGGCCGGCAGAACGAGCTTTCGGTGAAGGTGCCCAAAAAATGGCGAGAATGATGTTAAAATTCGCCTATTCGTAGACCACGTCGGTTCGCAGCGCGCGAGAATGCCGATGGCGGGATTTCTGGGGTTTAATTGATGGATTTGCAGTCAAGAAGGAACAATTCCGGCGAGTCGGAAGCATTGGAGCCGCTCGAACTGCCAGTTTTCAACGGTTACCGATCCGCAGACCCCTTTTTCACTGAAGAAGAAAGCCCTGTACTGCACTACTGGCGAATTCTAAGGAAGCGACGATGGGCAGTCGTGGCCACAGTAGCCATTGTTTTTGCGCTCTCCGTAATCACCACCCTGAGGACGACCCGGCTCTACCAGGCAACATCGAAGGTTGCGATCTTTCCAGAAACTCCGAACGTCTTGGGATTAAAGGGCGTCGAGGATAGTTCCGCTGACTACCAATACGACGTGGCTCTTGAAACTCAAGCCGCGATTCTTCGCAGCGATGTTCTGGCGCTGAAGGTGATCGAGGCCGTGCACCTTGATCGAGGCGCGCAAGCCGAAGGCTCAATTCCAGTTTCGAGCATGCAGCCTGATCCGGTGAGAGCAACTGCCTTGCTAGGTGCATTTCGCGGTGGGCTAACCGTCTATATAATTCCGAATTCCCGGCTCGTGCAAATCAGCTACACGCATCGAGACCCTCGCCTAGCAACCGGAATCGTCAATGCATTGGTAAAAACGTTTATCGAGGAGAACTTCAAGACAAAATTCGAGTCGGTCACCCAAACCTCGGATTGGCTTAAGACCGAACTCGCCGATCTTGAGTTGAGAGTCCAAACATCCGAGGAGAAGCTTGTCCGCTACCAGAAGGACCACAGCATTCTAGGGGTGGATGAGAAGCAGAACATCGTAACGGCCAAGCTGGACGAACTGAACCGGCAGCTAACAGCGGCCCAGACCGATCGCATTCAGAAGGAGTCCATTTACAAGCTGGCTGTGTCTGGGGACCCGGACGCATTGCCCAAAACGTCCACCCTAGGGACGAGCGGCATGCTGGAGAGGTTGCGGGAAAAGGAGGCTGACCTTGATACCCAACGCGCACAGCTTACAACCCAATTCGGCTCGCAATACCCCAAGGTGGTCGAACTGAACAATCAGCTCAAACAGGTGCGGGCCGAAATCGTAGCCGAAGAAACTCAAGTGCAGCATGGGGTCCGCGATCAGTATTTGGTCGCACTGCAACGGGAGAATTTGCTGACCACCGCATTCGAACGGCAGAAGCAGGAGGCTAACCGACTCAACGAAAGCGCGATTGAATACTCGGTGCTGAAGCGCGATGCGGAATCGAACCGACAGCTGTACCAGGATCTTCTGCAACGCCTCAAGGAAGCGGGTGTCAGCGCCGGTCTGAGATCGAGCAATATCCGCGTCGTAGACGTCGCACGGACTCCGACCTTCCCCATCACACCGAACGTGCCCCGGAACCTCGAGGTCGGCCTTCTGTTCGGCCTTGCCTGCGGCATTGGACTTGCATTCGTGCTGGAGAGTATGGACACCAGCATCAGGAATATGGAAGAGATTGGCGCGATTTCGACGCTGCCGGCGCTCGGGACGATACCGCTACAGCTTTCGACTAACGGCTCCTTGCGCAAGCGGCTAAAAACCGTGTCGGCCGAGATCGAGAAGTCCGAATTGCCGGCTCTGGTCACGTATGCACGCCCGAAGTCAGAAGCAGCGGAGGCATACCGAGCGCTCCGCACTTCGATTCTTCTCTCCTCGTTTGGCGCCCCGCCCAAAGTGATACTCATCACTAGTGCCTTGCCGCAAGAGGGGAAAACTACGATCAGTGCGAATTCAGCGCTGGTCTTGGCGCAGCGCGGGAGCCGCGTATTGCTGATCGATGCGGACCTCCGCCGGCCCGGCATTGACAAGCTGTTTGGCTTTCGGTCTGGCGGAGGCCTCAGCACCCTCATCAGTGGAGTCGACAAGATCGAAGATGTGGTGGTTCCGTATGCTCAAGTGCCGAACTTGTGGATTCTGCCATCCGGCCCAATTCCGCCACAGCCTGTCGAGTTGCTCAGTTCGACTGTCATGAAGGATCACATCGCACGCTGGCGGAATGAGTTCGACCACATCATTATTGACACACCTCCATGCTTGTCCGTGACCGACGCCGTGGTTTTGTCTCCTGAGGCGGACCGAGTCATCCTGGTTGCGCGTGCGGGGAAGACTACAAAACCCGCGCTTCGGCGCGCTTGTGGCCTGCTGCTGCACGTCAACGCCAGGGTTATGGGCATTGTCCTAAACGCGCTTGATCTCCGTTCGGGTGGCGGCTACTACTACACCTACGGCAGTTCAGACGCGCACCGCTACTACGATGAGGCCTCGCCGCAAGATGAGACTACGGCCGCCAGCAAAGTTTCATAACATGACCGACTTTAATTTGAGTAAAGCCACGTAACCGGCGCAAGAGGTACCCTCACCGGTATGGATCAGATGCCGATTGAATTGCGGTCCCCGCTCCGGAAGTTTTCTTTCGCGGGTGCCTGCTTCGTTCTGGTAGGGCTATATCTGTACCTGGCTCTGCGGATATTCCTCGCGTCCCACCTGGCAGCGACTCCGGACTCATCGAATCTCAACAGAGCCATTCGACTAGAACCATCGAACGCTGAATATCGTGACTTGTTCGGCCGGAATTTGGCGTTGTCGGGCAGAAGTCTGGATGACGCCATTGCAAACTATCGGAGCGCGGTGCGTTTGAATCCGTACGTGGCACGATATTGGCTAGATTTAGCCGGTGCCTACCAGCTCGCGGGCCGCACCCGAGAGCAGGAAGAGAGTGTGGAACGTGCCGTAGAAGCCGACCCAACGACCCCGTATGTTGCTTGGGAGGCCGCCAACTTTTTCTTGGTTCAGGGGGATCAAGAAAAGGCGTTGCGTTATTTCCACGTAGTACTCGCAAACGACCCCGATTCCGTCGACTCTGCTCTCCAGCTCTGCTGGCGTGCCACCGGAGACGCGAATCGTATTCTTGATCAGCTGCCTCGAAGACCGGATCGCTACCTTTCGTTTCTGCGTCTGCTTATCGCCAAACAGGAAGTAGCCGCCGCGGAAAACGTCTGGAACCATCTGATCGCATTAAACCAGGAGTTCTCGACGAAGCTTGCATTTCCCTATTTCCGCTTTCTCATCGCGAAGCAGGAAGTCGCAGCGGCGCAAGCCGCGTGGCAACAACTGGCCGGCGTCGATCGCTCTCTTCAGCCCTATCTTCCCTCTCCTGCGAACCTTGTCGTGAATGGCGGATTTGAGGAGAACGTGCTGAACGGAGGCTTTGACTGGTGGTACGAATCAAATCCCCATGCAGCCCTGGCCATCGACACCAGTGTTTTTTTCAACGGAACACGATCCCTCTCAATCACCTTCGATGGTCGAAATCCGGGGGATGCTGGTGTCTTCCAGTTCATCCCAGTAAAACCAAACACCGATTACGAGTTTAGCGCCGAATCGAGGACCGAAGACATTGAGAGTGCCAGCGGCCCTCGGTTTGCCATCGTGGACGCTTATGCCAATGCTGCCTACGTTCTCACCGATGATTTACTAGGCACCAATCCCTGGCGTATGCAACATGCACAATTCCGAACCGGCCCGAACACCAATCTAGTATTGTTGAAAATCGTCCGCCAGCCTGCGAACCCCCTGATCCGTGGCAAGCTTTGGATCGACGACCTCAGGCTCGTGGAAAAATCGAATTAAGGATCGGTGAAGTTGAAAATATCATCGTATGCGGTGGTCGATACGACTGATGCTATGGATCTGGAGCCCCGGCGTGGTCGCGAGCCAGGGATCCTGCAATGGGTGCTCGTTCTCGGCCTATGCGCCCTTTTGATGTTCGCGGTGTTGGCGTTCGGAGCGGTCCAAGAGTGGTCGACTTTCGCTGTCGAGGCCGGTGCGGCAGTTCTATTCCTTGTTTGGGCGGCAAAACAGCTTGTTTCTGGGCAGGTGAAGATATCGAAAAACCCTCTGTACCTGCCAGCATTCCTCTTTTTCGTGCTCATCCTCGCGCAGGTTGCGCTGCGCAAGTCCGCCTACGGGTACGTTACCAGATACGAGGCACTTCAATACGTCTCTTATGGGATTGTGCTGCTGATTGGAGCGGAATGCGTCACAGAGGAAGGCACGCGCAAAATATTCGCCCTCGTAATGATCGTGTTCGGCGCCTGTTACTCCTTTTTCGCGCTCGCCCAGGAGCTGACCTCCAACGGCAAGATTTTCTGGGTCCATAGTCTACAGTTCCACGGCGCGATCTATGGGAGCTACGTCAACCACAACCACTATGCTGGCCTGATGGAGATGCTGGTGCCGATTCCCTTTGTGGTCAGTATGGGACATCTGTTCAGAGGTGGGAAGCGAGCCTTAGTCGGCTCCTGCGCCGTATTGATGGCGGGCACGATTTTCCTTTCCGGCTCGCGCGGGGGAATGCTTGCTTTTGTTCTCGAAATGGTACTGTTCGCAGCACTAACTTTCGGAAAGAGGCGAAGCCCTCGCATAGCGCTGGGGTCAATGGCAGTGTGCGTTTTTATCCTGGCTCTGCTGATCTTCTTAGGTGAAGGGGGGCGCATTCTGGGACGCCTCGGAGACCTGAGTCCTGGCATCCGTCTGGATATCACCAAAGACAGCTTGCGAATGTTTTCCAACCGGCCGGTTTGGGGCTGGGGGTTGGGAACCTTTCCAACGGTCTATCCAAGTTATCGCAGCTTCTATACGAACCTGTTCGTAAATGAAGCACACAACGACTACGCGCAGCTGCTGGTGGAGACTGGCTTGCTCGGCTTCGGGCTGATGCTATGGTTTCTCGTGCGCCTATACCGATACGGATTACCGACCTCTCGCCGGTGGGAATTCCAATGGGATGGGGCGGTCTCCCTCGCCGCCTTGCTCGGGTGTACAGGAATTCTGCTCCATAGTTTCGTGGATTTCAATTTGCAGATCCCGGCGAATGCTGCGTTGTTTTATGTGCTTTGTGGGTTGGCTGCTTCCCCTCTAGCTGAGTTATCCAATCGGCGGCGGTCTCGAGGGATCGGGAATGAAGGAATTGGAGGCCGTCGCATCCGGTCTGACAATGACGACACCTTGGCGCGGCCGACATAATGAATCCGGCATCAACGTATCGGGAAGGACTGAAGGACTGTAGTTAAACTGGCCGCGTTCGATAGTTCAACGGAAGAATTGTGGTTGGAAAGTCGCGACGGAAAAAACAGAGCTGTGCTACCCTAGGCGCTAAGCGGAAATGTGCGTCGCAACGAACAAACGATTTCAGGAGGAGAAATGTCGCTGAAACACCTCACCATCGGCGCTCTGGTGGCAGTTTGCACCTTCGTGGCACAGGCCGCGGCACAAAAGAACGAATTGTCGGGGAGCATTGGGCGTATCTTCACCAGCGATCAGAGCATCGAAGGTGCCCCCGCTTACGATCCAGACCTGCGCTTCAGCAACGGATTAACCTTCGAAATAGATTATGCCCGGCGCCTCACCGTTACGGGTAGAGGCTTCTTTTCCCTCGCCCTGGAAGTTCCGTTCGCCGTGAACCCCGACCAGGATATGCACGTCGCGCTACCCAACAGAGTACCGCAAGACTACGCGTCCTATTTCGTGACTCCCGCGGCACGGTTGAACGTGTTCCCCGCTGAGGGAGTCTCTCCTTGGGTCAGTTTTGGTGGCGGGTTCGGCCATTTCGCACCAAGCTCTACTTTGCTCTTCGGAGGCAATAACCCGGACCAAACAGGGACTAACACCGGCGTACTCCAGGCAGGCGTCGGACTCGATGTGAAGATCTTCCGTCGATTCAGCCTGCGTGGAGAAGGTCGAGACTTCTGGTCGGGTGTACCGCAACTCAACTTGAATACGGGCAAGAGCCGCCAACACAATATCTTCGCCGGCATCGGCGTTGTCTATCACTTCTGAAGGGAAGCGCAGGCCGGATTTCCACAGGAACGCATTGCGTTCTCTGCTCGAAATGTCTAAACCGCTGCAAAACCACGAGGTTGACGGGCAGACAGATTCGCACACTCGGCCACACAGCAGTCTTACCAATTAAGAGCAATTTGCTAATGGGAAACTGCACCTGGGAACGGTGGCATTCTCGGTGCAGTTAAGACGCACCAAGAAACCCACCCTAGGAGTTCATTGGAACCACCTGGTTTAATCGGGATTCGACGGACTCACCGGTGGCCCGTTCTGGAGTAGCACCCATGCCGCCCCACCGACAATAGCGCCCCCGCCAATTCCAAGCGCCCAGGGAGAGCTGAGGATCGAACCAATTCCAGCGGCAGGAGCGTATCCAGCTTCTCTTTTCTTTTTCTTTTTCTTCTTATTATTGTCATCCTGCGACTCGTCTCGAGTGGTCTCCTGACCTTGTGCCAGTGTGGTGGTCCCGGTGTCATCGCTGATGGTCAGATCACCCGTTCGCGCCGCGATCTGGACCCTGCCATCCACATCTCTGACTTCAAATTCGGTCCAAACACTAGCGGCCGGTGACACGGTGACGTCGCCAGCGCGAGTTGACAGCAATTTTGAGGTCGATATGGTTACGCCTCCGTGCTCCAACTCGACGGCGTTGCCTTGATACTTAACCAGCGAATCATTCCCCACCAAGACGATGGAGCCCGAAGCGTTTATATTGGCCGCCGAGTCCGCGTTGGTCTGTACCAAGTCTCCGGAAAAGATAGCCGACGACCTTGAGATGCTGTCGCCATTGAGCAATGCGGTTCCATGGCTGTAGAGCATGGCAGCCGGTTGGTCCGCTGCGAACAACCCAGCTGGAAAAATCACGACCATCATGCAGCTCAGGATCTTCAAGTATAGAGCCCTGATCATGGCAACACTTCCACCCCTTTGAGATGACTTTGCGTGATGGTAATTCGAAAAGCCTTCTACGTCAATCGTTTCTTGCCGTTGGAGTTCCTCGGGTCGCCGCTTGCGGCGACGCTCAGACGCACAATGCTGGGCACCAGACGCTTCGCAGTCCCCGCGAAGAATTTGCAGCGGTAGTTCCCGGCCATTGGCAAAAACGCGCCCTGCTCGGAAGATGCGATGAGAAACATGCCAACCATCATTGCACCTCTGATTGCTGTGTGCCTTCGACAACCCGTGTTGTTCCCAAGCCATCGACGAGCGTACGGCCCAGGTTCGTCATGCGCTCACGTGCCATGCGCGAATCGACCAGCTCTTCCACTGAAACCGCAAGCTTTGCCGGGTCAAAGTGGCGAGTCTCACCCATGTCTACCACCACCCCACGATGCGACAACGCCTGCACTACGCGCGTTTGCACAATGTTTCTGGAATAGCTCAACACCGCACAACCCATGGAGAGAAGCTCCCAGAGCGTTCCACCCGCGGCAATGATCGCCTGATCGGAGTCCTTCATGAACTGCGCAATGTTTGGAGGGTTGAATACGACTCGGAGATTGCTCGCGTTCAGCTTTCGTAGCTGATCTGCTTTATCGTAGCCAGCTCCCGCGATCACTGTAACGTCAAGATCGGAGCAGTGCGCAAAAGCGTCCGCGATCTTCGGCGTCAGATTCTCCGGATCGCTTCCGCCGAGAGTTACGAGGATCCTGTTGCCCGTTTGGCGAATCGCTCTTTTTTCCGCTCCTTGCCTGAATTCGCGGCGCAGCAAAACGTACGACGGGCCAATCAACAGTCGTGCGGTCGCGCCTCGTCTTCGATACGGCTCCCCATCGTGGTCAAGATTCGGATTCACGATCAGATCGGCAGGAAACGATTCTCGGTCGGCGAAATCATCGATGAGCAGTACTCGAAAGCCTGCGGCCCGAACCGTCGCCAGAAAATCACTGCCGAAGCGATCGCCGTCGATCACGACCCAATCGGCTCTCAATCGGTGGGCCTGCGCAACAGTCTCACTAGCGTCTTCGGGACCGCCGGGTGTCGCATGAACCCGGCTCAGTGAGACCCCTTCTGCGGTCACACGCGGCAAAAGCGCCTCCGGCACCTCTGCCACGGCCAGACTTACCGTACCTCCGGCATCCTGCCAGGCTTCGCCCAGGGCAAGGCAGCGCATGACATGTCCGGTTCCTATGGCGAGACTGGCATCGGCCCGAATCAGAAGTACGCCTGGTTTCATCGGCTCCAATGAAGCAAATGCGAGAGCGCGCGTTTCCCTTCGTAGTGGGTCACAACTTTACGCAGCGCATGGATCACGTCTTCCACGTCCTGCGCGGTCATGGAATGGAACATGGGCAGGCTGATCAGTCGCTCATACGCGTCTTCTGCAACCGGATAGCCCGCCTCGGTATTGAAGCGCTCGCGGTAGTACGGATGTTGATGGACCGGAATATAGTGAACATTCACACCGATATTCTCCGCGCGCAACGCTTGAAATATCTCTCCTCGCCCCGCCGCAAGCAATTCCAGTTTTAGGCGGACGGGATATAAGTGCCACGCCGGAACCACGCCATCGTGCACCGTAGGGATGACAATAGCCGGCAAATCCCGGAATGCCTCGGCGTAGCTCGCCGCAATTTCCTGCCGGCGTGCCAGGTTCGCTGCCAGTTTCTCCAGCTGTGACAGTCCCAGCGCGCAGGCAATGTCTGTCAACCTGTAATTGAAGCCCAGCAGGACCATCTCGTAAAACCACTGCCCGGATTCGTGCCGCTGCCGCGCTTCGCTGCTGATGCCGTGATTGCGAAAGCATCGCAACGTCTCAGCCAGGCGACCATCGTTCGTCGCAACCATACCGCCTTCCCCGGTGGTCACGTGCTTCACCGGATGAAAGCTGAATACGGTCATGTCGGCAATGCTACCGACGCGTTTCCCCTGGAATTCCGCGCCCAGCGCATGGCAGGCGTCTTCAATCAGGATCGCTCCCTGCGTTTTCGCCAGTTGCCCCAGTTCATCGAGCGCAGCGGGATGTCCCGCATAATCGACCGCGATGATGGCCTTCGTGCGGGAAGATGTGCGGGCAGAAAGTTTTTTGAAAACTTCCCGAGGATCGAGGTTCAGCGTGTCGGCTGAGACATCGGCGAATACCGGCGTTGCACCCTGGTACAAAATGCAGTTGGTGGTCGCGCAAAAAGTCATGGGGGTGGTGATCGCCTCATCGCCTGGCCCCAGTCCAGCGGCAAACGCCGCACCGTGCAACGCGGCGGTACCCGAACTGAAGCTGACCGCGTGCCGACCACCGATCCACGATGCAAACCGTTCTTCGAACTCGCCGATCTTTGGCCCTGTAGTCAGCCAGTCCGACTTCAGAACCTTAACCACCGCCTGCACATCTGCGTCATCCACGCTTTGCCGCCCGTAAGGCAACAATCTTTCCCGTACGGGCGTACCCCCATGGATGGCAAGTTTTTCCAGCTTTGTGGGTAAGGCGCTCATGTCAGGCGGGGGTCGAAACCGCCTCCGCAGCGCTGGTTTCAGGCGCCACCAATCCTTCCAACTCACGCCGCGTCAGCCAGCGTTCGTTGCTGTCGCTCGAATAACGGAAGCCTTCCGGAAGCGGCCTGGCGTCAGCCCAGTTTTCCGATTTCCACCACGGATGCGCCGGCTGAATCACGAACATATCTTCAGTCTCGAGCGTTTGCCGTGACTCGTCTTCAGAGACCAGCACTTCGTGCATCTTCTCTCCCGGGCGAATCCCGATGTACTCCACCTGGCATCCGGGCGCGATCGTCTCCGCTAGGTCCACCAGTCGCATGCTAGGAATCTTGGGAACAAAAATCTCGCCGCCGTGCATCTGTTCCAGGCAGCGGATCACAAACTTCACGCCCTGCTCCAGCGTCAGCCAGAATCGGGTCATTCGAGGATCGGTGATCGTGATCTTCCCGCGCCGGCGCTGTTCCAGAAAAACCGGGATCACGCTGCCGTGGCTGCCCACCACGTTCCCGTAGCGCGCACAACTGAAGCGGGTATTTTTCGCGCCAGCATATGCATTCGCCTGCACAAACACTTTTTCCGCGCACAGCTTGGTGGCGCCGTACAGATTGATCGGATTCACCGCCTTGTCGGTGCTGAGCGCCAGAATGCGGCGTACGCCTTGATCAATCGCCGCATCAATCACGTTGCGCCCGCCCATGATATTCGTCTGGATCGCTTCGAATGGGTTGTACTCGCAAGCCGGCACCTGCTTGAGCGCCGCCGTGTGCACCACCACCGTCACGTCCGAGAGCGCGCGCTTCAACCGCTCGAGGTCCCGTACATCTCCTATGAAATACCGCAGACTGGGATGATCGAAGCCCGACGTTCTCATCTCATGTTGCTTCAATTCGTCTCGGCTGAAAATCACCAGTCGTTGAGGCTGGTAGTCGCGCAGCATTATCTCCACAAACTTTTTTCCGAACGACCCCGTCCCGCCCGTTACCAGTATCGATTCCTGTGGCCAACTCACCATTCTTGTTCCTTCGCACCCTCTTATCGAGTCACTCGCCGAGCTTCAGCGCGGAACCTGAAACTTTCGACCAACGAGAAGTCGCCACCCATCAAGCTTTGACGGTTCCGAAATCCAGAGGTCTTCTCTTTCTGGTAAGTTCTTGTGTTCGATAGTATAGCTGACCAAAGTGCTGCGGAATTTGTGCGGGGTTCCCGAGTCCAAAACTGCGTGGCGGGTTATCATCCAAAGTAACCCAAGACTCTCACTTCCCCGAGGTGACGGCTGTAATGTTCAAGTTCTGCATTTCAGTGTTCGCAATCGCGGCGCTGGTCATGGGCGGCGCTCTCTTGACCCTCAGCGGCTGTGGCGGGGCCGCTGCCGCCGGTTCTACGAAACCCGCACCGCCGAACGATCGTTAAGGCATTCGGCGCGGCCACGATTGCTCTGAACGGAACCACCACGTTGACCTTGAATCTCTCCAACCCGAATACGGGCAGTACGCTGACCGGGATCGGATTCACCGACTCGCTACCTGCCGGACTGGTCGTATCCACGCCTAATGGCCTGACCGGCGGTTGCGATGGGGGAACGATATCGGCCAGCGCTGGATCGGGAAGCGTAGGTCTAACTGGTGCTACTCTGGCCGCAAGCGCATCGTGCAACTTCTCGCTGAATGTGACCGGCACGACGGAGGGAACCAAGAGCAACACGACGAGCGCGGTGACTTCGAACGAAGGCGGAAATGGCAACTCGGCCTCGGCCAGCGTCACGGTGGGCGCGTCGACGGGACAGATTCAGCACGTGGTGGTGATCTTTCAGGAGAACCGCACTCCGGATAATCTTTTCCAGGATTCGGTGCTGATCAAGGCGGGCGCGGACATACAGAACTATGGAATCGACTCGCAGGGCAATAAGATCCAGCTGCAGGAAGTGGACATCGCCGCGGACTACGACCCCGCCCACGGTCACCATGCATTTGACCTCATGTGCGACCTGAATTCGGTGAGCGGACAATGTCAAATGGATGGGGCGAACCTGATTCCGGTCACTTGCCCTGCGGGTATCCAGAACTGCGTGTTTGCTTACGTGAACCCGTCGGAAGTTCAACCCTACTTCCAGATGGCCGAAACGTATGCATTCGCCGACCACATGTTCCAGACCAACCAGGGGCCCAGCATGCCGGCGCATCAGTTCATTATTTCCGGGACATCGGCCACATCGGCCGGGAGCAATCTGTTTGCGGCGGAGAATCCGAAGACGAGCGGCCCGCCGAACGCCGGGTGCGACGCGCCCGCAGGTTCTACGGTTGCGCTCATCGATCCGACTGGCAGCGAAAATTCCAACAGTCCAATCTATCCCTGCTTCGAGCATCCAACGCTCACCGACCTGCTGGAGGCGAATGGCAATACCTGGCGGTATTATACTTCCTCGGGTTACGCGGGCGGATCGGGCCTCGCGATCTGGATCGGCCCGGAGGCGATCCAGCACATCTGCGAACCCCTGGTCAGTGGCATGTGCGGAGGATCGGACTGGACTAACCATGTGATCCTCAATCAGGCGCAGATCCTCACTGACATTAGCAACAACCAGCTCCCGGACGTGAGTTGGGTGATTCCGACCGGCCAGGCGTCGGATCACCCGGGGGTCACCGATGGGTCTGGGCCATCGTGGGTGGCATCGGTGGTGAACCAGATCGGCAACAGCCCCTATTGGGCGAACACTGCGATCTTCATCACCTGGGACGACTGGGGAGGCTTGTACGACCACGTGCCACCGCCGCAAGTGCTGGTGAATTGCAGGCAGTGGGGATGCGGCTATGTCTACGGCTTCCGCGTGCCGCTAATTGTGGTTTCGCCTTACGCCAAAGCGCACTACATTTCGACCACGCCGTACGTTCATGATTTCGGCAGCATCCTACATTTCATTGAAAGAACATTCAATCTGCCTTCGCTCGGCTACGCGGATGCAGCGGCGGATGACTTCTCCGATTGCTTCGACTTCAATCAGACGCCCTTGCCGTTTCAGACGATCCCGGCAGCTTTGAAAGCGGGATATTTTCTGAATGACAAAACGCCGCCTCTGGACCCGGACGACGACTGAAAAAACAGCCCAGAAAATGGGCACGCCCGAGGGCGCGCCCGCAACTGACCGAATCTGCTGACCAGCGTCGGTCGTTGGGCAGTAGTTAGTCTTGCGGGAGCTTTGAGAATTTGTCCCTGACAGACTGCGGAATAGTTTCTTCCAATCGGCGAGAAAGCCACTCTTGTAGCTTAGAGGTTCGATGCAGAGAAGACGAAGTGAACTGCAACCCAACGCCTTCCTCTTTGGCCCAGCGGACCGTCGATCCAAGCTCAAACTGGAATTCATCACCCGGCAGGGTGAATTGCAACTGTACCGGGGCGCCAGATCCCAGTGAGGCGGCGGTACTGATCGACATCCCACCCTCGCTGACGTTGACGGTGCGACCGTTTACTGTCTGCATGGCTGACCTAAGAATCGCCACTGGAACCTCGACCGGACAACGGAAGTAACGGTGCCTCTCTCTCACGATCAAACCGTAGGCAGCCTTTAGGCTGAAATCGATCGAAGCTGCAGAGAGAGGTCTCCGTAACACGAAAGTTGAACCAGCCCGAAATGCCCCAGTGGTTTCGACCTCGCTATCGCTGACCGTGAATACTACTGCATGTTTATTCGAAGGGGACTGACGTACCCCTTGCAAGACCGCCTCAGCCTGACTCCCAAGGCCGAGATCAACAATTACAGCTTCGAATTTGGCTCGATTTAACCGTTCAAGCGCGGTGGAAATCTCGGAACGAGGTTCCGCGAACAGCGCGAATCGTTCCATTGAGTCGGTTAGTTGCTTGATCGCAATCGCATCATTAGACACAAGCAGAACTTTTCCGACATAGGCGGAAGATCCTGGATTCATAGGACACGTGTCGTGCAAAATCTCTTCATTCTTGTGCGCAGATGTTGGCAGCCACCCATTTAATAAAACGAAATTGTCCGCTAATCCCCTTCACGTCAGGAGGAAAAGTGTAATTTTTCGCAACCGCGAGCCCCGCAGGCACTACTCGGTCTCATTCCAGTGCATTAAGGATTCTTCATCAAAATGACAGCACATGTCGGCACGAATCACTGGGTCAGGAGATGACTTCCGTGGTCAGTCAAGAGCGTCCTTCGGGACAGCCTCAAGCAGGGACGGCAAGTGCACCGGTACTCGGGCACGCCGGGGCACACCGTGTGGGCACAATCACGGCAGACAAAGCGTCCATCTTTGTGAGCGATAGTTGGTCTGAACTCGATGCCCACCATGCAATATGGGCAGCGGATGGTCAAGGTCGTGTCGGTCAGCGTGGACATGGACGTTCCTGTACCGGAGCAAAGGAGATTGCACGCTGGATTCAAGAACTCCGATCCAGCAATCCGCTGGAAAGCAAACGATCATGGAGAGCATTCGCGTATAAAGCCGATACTTCCAGTTCAGCAACGGGCGAAAAAACGAAAGCGCCCCAGGATCATCGAGTCATGGGGCGCTATCGTTGAACAACCCTCCCCCGAAGTGTGCTCAATTCCAACTTAGGCTCTGTGCCAGCCAGCACAATCTGATTGTCCAACCCAGCCCGGAAACCCTGGCATCGTGAGCGGCCATTCCAAGAGTGCGCGCTCCTCCCCCGTGAAGGTTTCGATGTTTAGAAACGTTAAGATCATGATCTGAATCGACCTTCCGGAGGGACTCTTGAATATTGCGGCGGTGCTGCTGGCAGTGGCATCCAGCCGGTGCCTAGCGCAGGCGGGACCGGTAAGTGTCACGACAAAATTCCGTTACCTTTCCCACATGAGGCCGAATCCGCCGTCTGGCCTGGGGAGGTATCTAGTTCCTACTGAGATTACGAAGGTAATCTGGGCTTCTTTTGGAGTATTTTCCGTGATATAACGCCGATAGCTGCTCGTCAGGCTTTGGGCTGGGGGTTTTGTGGGTTTCTAGCTTTGGCTAAAGCGCAGAGCTACAGCAGAGGAGGAGTCGTGACCGAAGCACGTACCGGGAAAAGGTTTCCGCTGCATTTGCCGATCAAGATTCATAAGGAAGATACCGCGGATGAAACCAGTGGCGTGACCGGCGATCTGAGCGCCGCCGGCGTGTACATCCGCTCCGACGCTTCGCTCGAGGTCGGCTCACCAGTAGAGTTTGAGATCACCCTGCCACCGGAGGTCACGGGCGGCAAGGACGATGTTGTGATTCAGTGCCGCGGCCGCGTGGTGCGGACCGATGAGCCTAATGCCAGCGCCGAGTCCGGAGATAGCCGGGGCGTCGCTTGCGTAATCGATTCTTACGAATTCGTTCGCAACAGTTAACCGGGAGCGGGATCCATGCTAAAGCTTATTTTGGCCGACAATCAGGCGATTTTCCGCGCTGGCATTGCCAAGGTACTGGCCGTAGAAGACGAGATGCGCATTGTGGCCCAGGCGCAAACGGCCGAGCAGATGTTCATGGCGCTCGACAAGTTTCGCGCCGCCGTCCTCATTATTGCCGGAGGCTTTCACTCCGACTTCAACTCCGTCCTCGCGGCTGCCAACAAGAACAAGACACGCGTCGTCGTCCTCGCCGACACCGGCGAGAGCGCGCAGCGCTACATGGCGGCCGGCGCCCACGGTGTCGTCTATCGCAACGTGACCAGCCCTGCGCTCGTGGACTGTGTCCGCAAGATCGCGCGCGGCGAAAACTGGGTGCAGGACATGGCGGTGCCGAGCGAGCTGACCGAGAACGATATGGTCGGGCTGCGCGTCCGTGACCGCTTGACGGCCAAGGAACTGCGCATTGTGGCGCTCATTGTTCAGGGATACAAGAACAAGGAAATCGCCACCCAATTGGGTACGACCGAACAGGTGATCAAGAACTATCTGCGCAACGTTTACGACAAAATCGGCGTGTCGGACCGGCTGGAGTTGGCGCTGTTCACCATTCACCACCGCATCCTGAACGAAGCCGCGGCCGCCACCGCAGCGGCCGCTATCCCGCAATCGTCGCAGAGCGCGGGGATTGGCAACTAGACCGCTTTCGCTGGAATCGCAAAAGGCCACCCGCGGGCGGCCTTTTGCATTTTGCGCGCCACTAAGTCTCTACACTATTTTCTCACCCACGCTCTTCGCTTGCGTGAACAGGTAGAGATAATCCGGACCGCCGGACTTCGAATCGGTGCCGGACATATTGAAGCCGCCGAAGGGGTGCGCGCCCACCATCGCTCCGGTGCATTTGCGGTTCAGGTAGAGGTTGCCGACATGGAACTCGCGCACGGCGCGATCGAGTTTCTCCCGCGAACTGGAGTAAACGGAGCCGGTCAGGCCGAACTCGGTGTCGTTGGCGATCTCCAGCGCGTGGTCGAAGTTACGTGACTTGATTACCGCCAGCACCGGTCCAAAGACCTCTTCCTGCTCGAGCGTCGACTTCGCCGGGATGTCGGCAATCACGGTCGGCTGGATGAAGTAACCTTCGCCGGCACTGGTGTCACGCGCGCCGCCGGTGATGAGGCGTCCATCTTTCTTGCCGATCTCGATGTAGCGGAGAATGTCGTTCATCGAACCTTCGTTGATGACGGCAGCCATATTCGGATTCATCGTGGGATCGCCGACGGTGATGCGCTCGACGCGGGATTTCAGTTTCTCCAGGAATTTGTCGTAGACGCGTTCGTCGACGATGGCGCGTGAGCAGGCCGAACACTTCTGGCCCTGGAAGCCGAAAGCTGCCGTGGCAACGCCTTCGACGGCGGAGTCGATATCAGCGTCGGCATCGACGATGATGGCGTCTTTGCCGCCCATTTCTAGGACGGTGCGCTTGATCCAGAGCTGGCCCTGTTGCTGAAGCGAGGCGGTTTGGTTAATGTGCAATCCGACCTCGCGCGAGCCGGTGAATGCGATGTAGCGAACCTTCGGATGCGCCACCAGCGCGTCGCCGAAGCTTGCGCCTCCTCCGGGGCAGAAGTTCACCACGCCTTCTGGCATGCCGCATTCTTCTAACAGTTCCACAAACTTCGCCGCAATCGTTGGCGAATCGCTGGACGGCTTCAGGACAACAGTATTGCCGCTGACGATCGAAGCCAGCGTCATGCCGGCCATGATAGCGCACGCGAAATTCCACGGCGGAATCACGGCGCCGACGCCGAGTGGAATGTAGGTCAGGGTGTCGCGCTCGCCCAGCAGTTGCACCGGCGGCTCGGCCTTCGAGAAGCGTAGGGCCTCGCGCGCGTAGAACTCGCAGAAATCGATGGTTTCGGAAATGTCGGCGTCGGCCTCGAACCAGTTCTTGGAGACTTCAAACACCAGCCAAGCCATGAACTCGAGCTTGCGCTCGCGCATCACATCGCCCACGCGAAACAGGAGCGACGCGCGCTCCTCGGCGGAGGTATGGCTCCAGTGACCGAAAGCTTTGCAGGCGGCCTGCACGGAGGGCTCGACGTGCTCCTTGCCAGCCTTCTGGTGGACGCCGACCACTTCCGACGGCTTGGCGGGATTGATGGAACGAATCTTATCGGAGGTCTTGACGCGCTTGCCGCCGATGATCAGGTCATACTCGCGGCCCAGTTGTCCGCGCACTTTCTCGATGGCGGAGCGCATCTTGCGCACGTTCTCTTCTTTGCTGAAATCGACGAACGACTCATTCTTGAACGCACCTTCGTGCAGGCGGACTTGCAGACGCGCTGGGGCTTCCATGGTTGCCATAGGTGTTCCTTTCTGGGACGGAATATTGATGTTAGCGCGGATGATCGCGACTTTTGATTTTACACCGCGTTAAGCGGGGATGGCAGCCTGCGTATAACCAATCCACGCCACGCGTGGGACTTGGGCGGCTGGGGCCTTGAGGCACTCTGTTTACTCTTTGAGGTATTAACTCCCCCTGCCTACTGCCCCCTCCCCACACTTTTGTCCCACCACCGAAAATCCCGCCAGGTCTTTGGGTCTAAAGGACCTATAGGCAAAGTATTCCGGAATAAGGGCTTAGCTCCAAAACAGCGGACCGAAAACGGGTGTGGGGCAGCTTCAAGGTCCGTCTTCGGAGACGTGGACACCTCTGGACTGCCCCAATCCGATGGCTAAACTCCCAGTGCCATCCGCGATTTCCGCGTCGCCAGTAAAGGCCCCCGCTGACCAGGCCAGTCGGCGTCATCCACTCCCTCAACGTAGCTCTGCGCCAGATCCTCGACCTCTAAGCCTGCGTCTGCCCGCCCCCTCAAGCATTATCACCCGAAGGTCAGAAATTTGAGCCAAAGCTCGGTGCTTCAAATCTACCTGCAACAGCCCCGGGACAGTGATCCTGCTGACCCCATTTTGCTCGCCTTGTCGCGCTACCTGGTGAAGGCTGAAATTCAGCGAAGGGATAATGACGATGGGAACGACGAGCAAAAACGCGCAAAGCAGCAATCAGTCGAACCAACCGTCACACACTTCCAAACTGAGCCGGATCGGACTCACTTTAACCGCGACTTTCCTGTGCGGTCTCGCAGCTTCAGGGCTCTCCACCTACTCGGTCGCGCAGGCACAGACCGTTTCTCACGAAGCCCACATGGACAAAGCTCGCTGGGTGCGGATTCCAGGGGAGTTAATCCGTCCCGACTGCGTGCACGCAGTGCCCAAGGGCGCAGTGGTGGAAATCGCGGACGACGGCCAAGTTGCTGGCGATGTGACGTTAAACGGCGCACTCATCGCGCACTACGATGCCTGCCCCGAGAAACCCATCATCACGCGTCCCAGCGTGCTTACCGAGAGCGCCGCCGTTCCTGCCGGCAATGGGTGGGTCGAAGCCTCCCGATGGGATTTACCGCTTAGCTCGAGCGATAACATCGATTACATGTCCGGTACTTGGACCGTCCCATCGTATCCTTCGGAAAACGGCGCCACGATTTTTATCTTCAATGGCATCGAGCCTCAGGATGACGCAGAGGGATGGATACTGCAACCTGTGCTTCAATATGGCGCGAGCGCCGCCGGGGGTGGCAATTACTGGGCAATCGCCAGCTGGTTGGTGGGTAATGACTACGCTTTCTTCAGCCCGCTGGAGACGGTTTATCCGGGTAACTCGATCTTCGGCTACACTGAGTTACTCAGCACTTCTGGCAGCACTCTGTATTGGACAGTATCAGTTAAGGACAAAACGACCGGCGTTTATTCCTTTATCAACGTGCACGGTTCAGTGCAACATTGGACTTGGGCGTTTGCTGCCGTCCTTGAGGCGTACAACGTAACGTCGTGCTCTCAGTTCCCCGCTAACGACAGAGTCACTTTTAACAATTCCACGGTCGACCACGGATTTCCGTACTACGATGTCGAATCCGGAGACGGGTGGGTTGGCGCCATTTACTCGTACGGAGGCCCGTCCTGCGGCTTCATGGTCATCGCCTCTGAAAAATCAACCCTGGACTTCTAAACTCTCACCTCACCAGCCCGGGCGCAACATAACGTTGCACTCGGGCCCCCCTTTTCCTGAGCTTACCGCCGGTTCTTCACCATCGCAGCCAGATATCCCTCTTACATGCCCTTTCGGACGTTAGCGAGCGCATGCGCCCCGTCGGGGGTGTAGCAAAATCTCCTCGGCGCCAGGTCAAGCCCGTCCAAGCGTCTTTCCGGCGGCGACCCCGCGGCAATAATCCAGACTTGTGACCCCACTTTCCTCGCCTTGTCGCGTTACCGAGTGAAGGCTGAAATAGCGCGCTTCCAAATGAAGGCACACAAAACGGCCCTCAAATTCTCACCAGGAGAACAAAAATGAATAACACAAGGTTTAAGGAAGTTGGGATTGTTGCGGATTGCCAGTGGAGCGCGCTGCCTGGCGTAAGCCGGCCAGCTCGTTCTTTCCGAACGAAGCAAGATCTTCAACCGTGCGGTGGTATGACCGACAGGAGGCAGACGATGAATTCCACCAGGACAATTTCCGTGTATCACGCCGTGCGTCGGATGATGGCACTCATGGTTTCTTCGTTGCTGATTCTGGCAACACAATTCGTGTACGCACAAGCGCCCGCGCAGCCTGCGTACGTCGATCTGGACGCGGTGCAACTGGATCAGCTGGTGGCCCCGATTGCTCTCGATCCAGACCCGCTGGTCGCTCAAATATTGACGGCCTCGACGTATCCGGACCAGGTGGCCGCAGCCGATACCTGGCTGAACCAGAACATGGGACTGCCCCCGGATCAGCGCGCGGCCGGGGCGAACGCCATGAATTGGGACCCGGCCGTCAAAGGTCTCACAGAGTTTCCCTCTGTCCTCGACAATCTCGCGAAGAACACCGCCTGGGCGGCGCAGCTGGGTAACGCCTATTACAACCAGCCTGGAGACGTCATGAACGCCGTCCAAGCCATGCGCTTGCAGGCGCAGCAGTCGAACGTGTTAGTGACGACGACGCAACAGCGTGTGGTGGTAGAAGCCGGCGTGATCGAGATTGTGCCGGTCAATCCGGATCTGGTTTACGTTCCCTATTATGATCCCTGGCGCGTCTGGGGGACATTGTTTGTCGCCTACCCGGGCTTTGTCGTGTTGCCGCCTCCGCCCGGCATCGTGTGGGGAGTGGGACTTGGCTTCGACCCTGGAATCGCGGTTGGGGTCTATGCGGGCTTCGGCTGGGGTTTCGGCGCGTGGGCGCCGGCATGGGACGGCGGAACTGTGCTCTTCAATAACAGCACCTACATTTCGAACAGCATGACGGTCTGCAATCACGGTTATTTTGGCGGTCACGACCGAGGCGCTTTCGAACATGGAGGTCGCGGCGTCCCCGGAGGCTATCACGCCCACGCTCATGCTGGGGCCGCTCGGGAGGCCGCTGCTCGAGCACACGCTGGTCATGGAGGCGCGGGCGGTAGCCATTCGGCGTACGGAGGTGGTAAACCATCCGCTGGTCGTTCGGCGTCCGCTGGCCGTTCGGCGTCTGCTGGTCATTCGGCGTCCGCTGGCCGCTCGGCGCCTGCTGGTCGGTCGGCGTCCGCTGGCCGTTCGGCGTCCGCTGGCCGCTCGGCGTCCGCTAGCCGTTCGGCGTCCGCTGGCCGCTCGGCGTCCGCTAGCCGCTCGGCGTCCGCTAGCCGTTCGGCGTCCGCTGGCCGCTCGGCGCCTGCTGGTCGTTCGGCGTCCGCTAGCCGTTCGGCGTCCGCTAGCCGTCCGGCGTCCGCTGGCCGCTCGGCGTCTGCTAGCCGTTCGGCGTCCGCTAGTCATTCGGCGTCTGCTGGTCGGTCGGCGTCCGCTAGTCACTCCGGTGGTGGTGGTCGCTCGGGCGGCAGGGGCAAGTAAAGCAGTTCCTAGGCATTTATGGCAAGGGAATCCGCGCCAACTCGGCGGCATATCACGCAGCTGGGTTAGGTAGGTCGAACGGGTTGGCGCGGCGCAGTTCACAGAGAACTTATAAAGAGACTCCAAAGGTCCGGAAAGGAAGTGCAGCCATGAGCAGAAAAGCCATCATCGTATTCGTGCTTACGGCGGGAGTAGTTGCGGCGGCACTGGTCTTCGACGGAGTGTCACGCCGCCATACCGCGAACAGCAATCAAGCAGTCTCGCAAAATCCGGTGACGACGCCCTCGGCAGGCAGTTCGGAGAACTCTTCAAACACGGGGACAGGGACCGAAGTACAGCCAGCTGTTCCTCCTGCTGACGCTACGCCAGCGACGGAGCCTGGACAAGACGGAGCGCCGGACGACGCGTCCCCAGCGCAAACCGACGAAGATGCAGCCACCGACGATGCGGCACAATCCGCTGCGCCACAACCCATAATTGTTCCCGCTGGAACCACGCTGACAGTTCGCCTCGGCGAAGCGCTCGGCTCCAGGGTCAGCGAGCCGGGCCAACGCTTTTCGGCCACATTGGAGCAGGATGTCGTCGTCGGCGGGCAGACAGTGATCGCCGCAGGCGCGAGTGTCATCGGCAAGGTCGTGTCCGTCAGACCCGCTGGAGCGCTCGCGGGTGAGGCCAATCTGCAACTCAAGCTCACCTCGGTCAGTGTCGACAACGCGAAGCTGGCGCTGGCGACTTCCGTCCGGAGTTTCGGCCTCAAGATCAAAGGCAAAAACAAGGTGGGCAGATTCATGAAGGGTCTGGCTAAGCGGGCTTCGGGAGAAGAAAGAGAGGTTCTCCTCGCTGAACAGTCCGCGTACAGCTTCACCTTGCAGCGGCGCTTGCAAATCCAGTAGCCGGTCTGGGCGGTGTGCACTGTTACCACACACCTGTTGCCCTCGCCTCTAGAAACAGTTGGCATCAAAGGAAACCAAATTCCGAAAAAATGGCCGCCATTTCCCGAATGGCGGCTATTTTGTTCGGGCCGTCGCTGATTTCGCCGACACCCGCGCCGCTTTATTCGCGATTAAACCGAAGCCTCTTAGCTGCGCCTGTTTTCGGACATCCGCAAGTAGCCTGAGCCCTGCTGCAACCTTGCCCGATGCTGTCTCCACTTCGCCCAATGCCAGCTGTGCTTCCAGCTGAATTCCAACGTATTCAGACTTCTTTGCGCTCGCGATTGTGTCCTGGAGAATCCGAACCGCGTCCTCCGGTCTCCCGGCGGCGGCCTGAACCTGCGCTTCCACAATCGAGGCCCTTCGGCGAACCGAAAAATCCTGGCTCTTAGCCAACAGATCGCGAACTGCGGAAGTTTCCTTCTCCGCATCCGCCACCCTTCCCTGCGAAAGCAAAACGCGGGCCAGCAGGATGTTAGCGAGGATCTCATCGTCCCCGATCCCCTCCTTCCGAAATTCCTCCCTAGCCGCTCGCAGTGAATTCTCGGCTCCGATGGCGTCTCCATTTTCAAACTGGAGGAAGGCCAGCGCCATCTGAGATTCTTCCACATTTCCTTTCTCCCCAATTTGGGTTCGCAGCGTGATCGATTTGACGTAGTAGTCGAGAGCGGCGCTCAAACTTCCCTCCGCCGTTGATACGTCTCCCAAGCTGTAGAGTGCGTACGCGACTCCGCTCTGGTCGCCGATCTGCCCCGACAGATCTTCGGCCTGCTCGTACATCTTGCGAGCGCCCTTCAAATCCCCCTGCCAGCGAAGCACTTCTCCAAGGTTGTAAAGTGCCGTGCTGGCCCGCTCCTGGTCGCCGATCTCCCTCGACACCGCGAGCCCCTCCTCCAGCATCTTTTTCCCTTGCTTCAGGTCGCCCTGCTGAAGGGTGCGCGCGGCGATGCTGCCCAGAACCGCAGCCGCGCTGTGCTTGTCACCGACGTCTCGGAAGGTCGCCAACGCTTCGTTCAACATCTTGATGGAACCGGACAGGTCTCCCTGCTCACCCAAGGCGTTGGCAAGATCGTTGAGTGTGTTGGCGGCGGCGCGCATGTCTCCGATCTCGCGCTGCATGGCAAGCGCGCGGTTGTAGGCGTCGGCAGCTTCCGCGAAGTTACCTTGGTCAAAGCGAACGATGCCGGTTATCGTCAGCGCTTTCGCCACTTCGGCACGCTCGCCCGCTGCCTCGGAAATGCGCGCTGCTTCTTGCGCGCTGCGAAGCGCGTCATCCAGCGCGCCCTGTTTTTCGAAGGAACGCGCTTCCTGATTAAGAGCGCGTGCCAGGAGCAGCGTCGCGCCGAGATCGCGGGCGCGCCGGGCGGCCGTTTCGGCTGCGGCTTGTTGTTCCTTGTATGCTCCCTTGATATCAAAGGCGTCAGCCTGCAGAAGCGCGATACGAGGGTCGTCACGATCGGGAGCGGGCAAGGTCTGCAGCGCTCCCAGCGTGGCCAGAGCCTCATCCACCGTTCGAGCCTGTTTTTGCGCGGCCGCCAGGTGTAAGCCGTACTCGATTTTATCGGGAAAGAAGTCGAAGAGCGTGCGGTAGATCTCGACCGCCTTGTCCCATTTGCCATTCAGCTCCCAGTCCTTGCCTGCAATCCACAAGCGCTCTTCGTGTGAAAGTCCAAAAGAAAGATCGAGAGCCTCTTTCGATTCCTGCTGCGCTTTCTGGTCATAACCCATGACGGCCCACGCATCCGCCAGCGCGGAGTGTCCGAGAGCGTATTTGGGATCTGCAGCTACCGCATGCTCCAGCAGATCGCGGGCCGCCAGAGCATCCATTACGCGAAGTTTCGCTAAGCCTTCCGAATACAGGCGCACCGCTTCGGGATTGGAGGGCAAAGAAGCTCGTACCAGCGCGGCTTCACCGGGCGTGATTTCGCCGACCCCAAGCTTTTGGCGGAGATCTGCCCCGGCTCGAGTTACAAGATCATCCAGATCACTCTCGCTCCCCTTTTCGGAGACGGTCGCTGCAATATCGCCGGTCTTGGCGTCCTGCAGCCAGAGGTCAATTCGAACTTGCGCCTCCGACGGGCTTCCCTGGTCCAGATAGGAGCCCAGCACCACGTAGTCACTTCCCAAATACTTCCGAAGATGTCCGAGTGTGTCGCGAGCCAAAGTTTGCATGCCTGTCAATCGAAGATCCGCGCTCGCGCGGGCAATGTTCTCCCCCGAGAAGGTGCGCAGCTTCCCTCCCGCCGCCAACTCTGCACTCAACATTTCGGGCAGGGCTGTCGACACCCACTCCGTATCCGACCGCCCCGAAAGGTTGCGGAAGGGCAGCACCGCAACCGATGGCCGAACCGCCATCGACTGTATCGTTGCCGCTATATCGGTGGCGGCAGGAGCGCGGTGACGAATCCTCGGAATGAGGACTGAGCCTCCTGCGATCACGAGTATAAGGGCGAGCAATCCAAGCACGATGCGAGGCTCAAAGCTCCACCTCCCGAGGTGCTTGGTCTCACTTCGCAGTGCGTCGGCGACTTCCTCCCCGCTTTGAAAACGAGCTTTGGGCTCGCGCTCGAGACACCTCAGGATCACCGACTCCCATCGCCGGTCAAGGTCTGGAACCAAGGTGCGTGGCGGAACCGGGTCTTCCTTGATCCGACGGACTGCCATCGAGAGAGGCGTAGTGTCATCGAAAGCCCTGGTTCCAGTGACCATCTGATATAGGACCAAGCCGAGCGAATAGACGTCGGAGGCGGGCGTCAGATCTTTTCCTTCCACCTGCTCCGGCGACATGTAGGCCGGCGTGCCGAGCACGCCTCCGGAGCCTGTGACCGAGGCTCCCGGATTGGATTCCTTAGTCGAACGCAGAGCGAGGCCGAAGTCCGTAATGACTGCCCGCACTCCCTTGGCTCTGCGGACTAGAAGCACATTGCCGGGTTTGAAATCCCGGTGCAAAACACCCGCCGAGTGCGCGGCCCCTAGCCCCGCCGCAATCTGCAGGGCTATCGGCCGTGCATCGCCTATGCTAAGACGCGGCTGGCGGCGGAGAAACTCCGCCAAGGTCTCGCCTTCCAGTAGTTCCATCGCGACGAACATGACAGAACTGCGGCCCAACTCACCCGCCCCCTTGGCTGGCTCCCGAAACAGGTCGAAAATCCGGCAAACGTTGGGATGGGTAACCTTGCGGGCTAGATGCACCTCTCGCTTGAAGCGATCCAATGCCCTTCCATCATGCAACAGTTCACTCCTAATGGACTTAAGAGCCACGCGCTCGTGCAACTCTAAATCTTCCGCTTCGTAGACTTCGCCCATGCCTCCACGGGCCAGGAATCGGGTGATCCGGAACCGCTCGGCAACTACATCGTTCGGAAGAAACGACTGGCTCGGTGCGGGGGGATCAGCCGAAGCTCTCCCCGGAACTACGGCATTAGAAAGGAAACCACCCGATTCAACATGATGGGCCAGCAACCGCTCGACTTCGCGCCGAACAGCGGAATCCTGCGCAGCCCCGGCAAGAAACGAGGTCCGCTCGGTCGGAGTTTTTTCGAGCGCAATCTCAAACAGCGCTTTGACGTTCTCCCATTGCTGCGGCGTCAATTCCATGGCGCTCTTTCAAGTCGGCATAGAGCCAGGCTTTCGCAACGCTCCAGTCACGCTTGACTGTCTTGGGGGAGACTCCAAGCACTTCGGCCGCTTCTTCGACGCTCAAGCCGCCAAAGAAACGCAATTCCACCACACGGGCCTGCCGGGGATCAATCTTCGCCAGAAGATTGAGAGAATCATCCACCGCCAGCAGTTCGTCCGCTTGCCGTTCAGAAAAGACGAATGCCTCGTCCAGAGATACTTTCTTTTGTTCACCACCGCGCTTCTGCCGCAAGTGCCCCCGAGCGTGATCGATCAGGATACGGCGCATCAACTGGGCGGCGACCCCAAAAAAATGGGCCCGGCTCTGCCAATTGACCGATCGCTGCTCGACCAGCTTCAAATACGCTTCATTCACCAGAGCCGTAGCCTGCAGAGTGTGGTCGACCCGCTCCCGCCGCATGTAGCTGCCCGCCAGCCGCCGCAATTCGTCGTACACCACCGGGATGAGCTTCGAGGCGGCACCATCGTCCCCGCGCGTCAGGGCGGACAACAAAAGCGTCACTTCCTGGCTCTCGCTCATAGCAGGACGAGATATTTTACGCCTGACCGCTCCTTTTAGGGTAAGAAACTTACTATCAAGCCCTCGCACTTTCTGGGGAGCAGGGACTTAGGCTTTCTTGCGGCGAATCGGGGACGCTTTTCCGTCACCGCGGAACGGCAGGTTCCAAACTCATATACAGCCCCAACTAAGGCGGGAGTGCATTCGTTGAGGGGTTGTGAGCGCTCGCCTGGTTTTCAACATCTCTAACGGCGTCGGACGTGTCAAGGGACATGGGCTTCTTTTTTTGTCGTTTGCGGACACACGTTTCGCGTCAGCGCAGACGCACTGGTTCCTTTCGAGAGAACAACGACCTTGCTGCTTCGATAACTCATGTCCAACCGTATGGCTCGGCCCTTTTTCTTCATCAGTGTGGTGGCTTAGCCCACCAGACATCTCTTCGGTCACGTTCGATCATGATGTTTTATGCAAACTCCCCTCCCTGTGGGGAGGCGGGTGGCCTATTCAGTTAACCCGGTCACTGCAATGCAGGACCACTGTTGAAATCAGGCATCCCCGCATGGGCTTTCCCCTTCTGCCGTAATTTTCCACGACGGCAGAACTCTTCGTAGTCAATCTGGTCGCGCATCATGATCCACAGTCGGATCCCTAGTTTGCGGGCCGCTGCGATTCTGGCCTTGCCCATTCCTTTCTGGATGAGTTTGCGCCGATAAAAGCGCTTCAGTTCCGGGTCTTTCACGACCGCATGCATCGTCGCTTCCGTCCACAAGTAGCGCAGCAGCGAGTTACCTTCCTTACTTAGTTTTCCTAACCGCTGTCGCTTCCCGCTGCTGTGCTCACATGGAATCATCCCGATATAACTGGCTACCTGGTTGGCAGTCGCGAAGCGCTTCGGGTCCCCGAGAAACACTTCGGTCGCCAAAGCCGTCACCGCACCCACGCCCGGGTGCGTCAGTAGCCGGCGTGCGTGTGGCCTTTGCCGGGCCTGGACATCTACTTCTTTATCCAGTTCTTGGATCCGTTTCTGTAATTCTACGTACAAGCTCAGCAGTTCTGTCCGTCTCTGACCGGTGTAGGGTGGCAAAGCCAGTGCCTGCAATGCGCCCTGTCCCGCTGCACTCCACAGGGCATGACCTTGGCGCAGCGCGTGATTGAGTGCAATCGCCTGCAGGGTGTGCTGCAATCGCGATCGCATCTTCACCCACTGGTGTCGGTCCCGCAGCAAGGTTCGCAAGTCCCGCTGCTCGGTCGACGGCATCCAGATCTCGGGAAAGCGGTCTTCGAGTAGCAGTTCTAATATCAGCCCTGCATCGCGCCGATCGTGTTTTTGTTTCCGAGTCTCTTTGGCCCGGATCTTTGCGGGATGTCCTACCCGACACTCGATGCCCAACTCTTCTAGCAGTTCCAAGAACCACTGCATCGCGCCGGTGGCTTCGATGCCCACCACCACCGGACCTTCTAGGGCCGCGTAAAACTCTCGTACCGCATTCCCTTCGTGGAAAAGCGTCTTCTCGGTGAACTCGCCGCTTTCGGTGTCCACCATGGCTAGGGTTTGTTGTCTTGCATGCAGATCACAGCCTACAATCTTCATCTCGGCCTCCTTCGTCCCGAGCCTTTTTGGTTAGACACCGCAAAGTCTACTCGGTCCGTTGTGAGGCCGACGTCGTTATGACATCAGTTACCGCTGGGCAGCAAGCGACGAGGCAGGACCTTCCCCGGCTACTGCAGCCTGTCTGGCAAACGCCAGTTGCACGCTTCAATTACTAATCTCTGATGGCGGACCGGACTACTTCCGGATTGCCGACAATGGGTCCACGACCTACCTTGCGCACGGTTACCAATGTTCATTACCAGGGCATGCAGAAGGACAACGCAAGAATGAACACACGTGACCGCGACCTACACCGAAGGGCCATTCCGGGGTCCTGCTCAGGTGCCTAAGATCGCGTCATGCCTGTGCAAAACATCCGGGACGGCCTTCTCGTCGCGCTCGTTCTCCGCTACGAACAGGATCGCGATCAGTTTGTGATCTTGTCCAAGCAAACTATCGATTCCTCTTCCGCCCGTTTGGCAATCGCGGGGTTGAGGAATGAGGGACTGGTGGAAGAACAAGTTCGGGGTGTGATTCGACTGACCGCGCTGGGGTACAAAAAGTACAAGAATGCGCCGCTCCCATACGCTTATGCGGGCTGAACCGCTGTAGTGCCTGCGGGAGCAAAACACGGACGGTCCGGTTCCACGCTCGGGTCGTACACGTGCCTTGGTAATCTCGCCTGACTCATCGACTCCGTAGCATTGTTTCCTTGCATGGTAACCTCCCCCATATCGCCCTGCACGCGGCGTCCCGTCCGTGTACGACTTCCAGGCATGCCTTCAGCAACGATCCGATTTGGAGACGGACAACGCTACTCCGCTAGACTTCAGACCATTTCTGTCACAGGCGGGTTGCTTCGAGTGCTCAAGCCGTTCAGTTCAGGAGCAGTTGTGGAACTGCTGTTTTCGACGCAAATCGGATCCGTGCTTGCCATGGCTGAACTGCTCAGCCCCTGTTCAGCCGCTCCGATGGGTTTGCAGCCGTTTCGTTTCATCGCAATGGACAGTACCGAGTTGCGAAAATTACGCGCCGCAATTGCATTGTCCTAGAGGACGGAAGCAGAAAGCCCATCTGCGCCCCTTGGCCGTATCGGCAAACCAGCGATGTGGCCTTCCTGACACCCTTGCGATGGACGGGCAATCTGAAAATGCAGCCGGGCAGTACGCTAATCCAGTTCCCGCACTTCTTCCTGCACTTCTTCCCGCGCCTCCGGTTCAAACATGCGCACTCCCGCTCCTGCTCCCGAACGGCCTTCTGAATCGCGCCTCTGCTGCCAGTCGGCTTCGGTGAGCACCGCAATCGCTTCTGCATTTTTCTTCTTCAGCCCCGCATTGATGCCGGGCAGCTCTTGTTGCGTCAGCTTCTGGAATTCGGCGATCACGTCTTCGAGTTCGTGCCCCAGCGATTCCGCGCGCGCCGCTTGATAGTCTGCCGGACGGCCATCATAGCCGTTGACGCTGCCATAGAGCTGTCCGAGAAGCTCGCGGATTCGCTCCTCTCCTGTGATCATGCCGCCTTCTTTCGTGGCCACGATTTTTGACCGGATCCCGTCGCACTTGGCCGCCAATTCCTGGAGCTGCTTGCGCAGCCGATCTTTCTCCGGCAGCCTGGCAGCCCGCTCATTGGCCGCGTTGCGAACGCCCTCGATGGCCTCTACCGAATACGTCATGTGTTCGATGGTCCGGTAGATCTTCATGGTCAGCTCGAACTGGGCCTTGCGATCTTCCAGGGAAAACTTCGCTCGCGGATCGAGCGTCACGTTCAACTGTTCGGTATAAACCTTGTCTCCCTTGGTCATCTTCACCGTGTAAGTACCGGGCAACACTCGCGGACCCTGCCCGGCCTCTCCCAGCAGTGTGGCTGCGGGCGGAACCGCCGGCCCTTTCACACGCATGGACCAACTGGCGCGGTTCAAGCCGCGGTGCTTGCTTCCGGCGATGGTATCGACCAGCTTGCCGTTCTGATCAAGAATCTCAATCTTCAGATCTCCGAAGATGTGCCGCGCCTTCTGGTAGTACGTAATTTGCGCTTCCGAAGGCCGGCTGGGGCCCCGGAACGACTCACTTCCTTCCGACCAGCCGCCGCGGGCTTCGAAGTACTGGATGGCGCGGCCTGGGATCAAAACAGCTTCTGTCGACATCAGGTCGGGAGTCAGGGCCCGCCACGCGGAAATGTCGTCGATGATCCAGATGCCACGACCGTGCGTAGCCAGCACCAGGTCGCTCTCGCGAGCTTGCACTGCCATGTCGCGCACGGCCGTCGCCGGGAAGTTGCTGCCCTTGTACTGCGCCCAGTGCTGGCCGCTGTCCACCGAAATCCAGAGACCGAACTCCGTGCCCAGGAACAGCAGGTTCGGGTTCACGCTGTCTTCCTTAATCACGTGGGCGTATCCCCGCACCCCGCTCTCCTGCAACGGAAGCGCCGTCCAGGTCTTGCCGTAGTCGCTGGTTTTGTAGGCGTAGGGCTTCATGTCGCCGAAGGTATGGCGATCGAAGGTGCCGTAGGCCGTGGCTTCGTCGAAGCGGCTGGCCTCAATCGTCGACACCCAGGAATTCTTTCCCAGACCGCTGATGTTGCCCACAACGTTGCTCCACGTCTTGGCGCCGTCTCGCGTGATCTGGACGTTGCCATCGTCGGTTCCCACCCAGATGATCTGGCCATTCTTCGGCGATTCGGAAATCGAATAGATCGTGGTGTGCATTTCCGCCGAAGAATTGTCGACCGTGACGCCGCCGGATTCTTCCTGCTTTTGCTTTTCGGGATCGTTGGTGGTGAGGTCGGGCGAAATACGATCCCACGACTGTCCGTGATCGCGCGAGCGGAACAGGAACTGCGCTCCGATGTAGAGCGTGCCCTTTTCATTGGGGCTCATGTGAATGGGCGTGTTCCAGTTGAAGCGCAACTTCTTTTCGCCGTAATTGGGCAAAGGCCTGATGCCCCGAGTCTGGTGCGTGTAGCGGTTCACCCGCCCGATTTCCCCGCCCTGCGCTTCGGCATAGATGTAGTCGGGGTCGGCGGTGTCTTCGAACATCCAGAAACCGTCGCCGCCGAACATGTTTTCCCAGCGCGAATTGGAAACGCCGCCGGGATAGGAGGAATCGCCCACCCACGAACTGTTGTCCTGCAGTCCGCCGTAAACGTGATAGGGATCGGAATTGTCGGTACTGACGTGGTAGAACTGCGAAACCGGCAGGTTCATCTGGTGCTTCCAGCGATTGCCGCCGTCCTCGCTGCGCCACAGGCCGCCGTCGTCGCCCGCGATCACAACGTTCGTATTCTTGGGATTAATCCAGACGTCGTGGAAGTCGCCGTGCACACCGCCTGAAACCACGTTGAAAGTCTTGCCACCGTCGGTGCTGTAGAGCAGGATGAGATCTGGTTTAAAGATCTTGTTCTCGTCACTGGGATCGACGATCAGGTTGCCAAAATAAAATGGCCGCCACACCATGTAGTTGCTGGCATCCAGCTTTCTCCAGGAGGCACCGCCATCGTCGGAACGATACAGCGCTCGTCCTTTCTCGGCCTCGATGTTGGCATAGACCACCTGCGGTTTGGAAGGCGCGACCGCCACGGCGAGTCGCCCCCACGGTTTGGGCGGCAAGCCCTTGGCGCTGCTGTCACTGATTTCGGCCCAATGGTCGCCGCCATCGGTCGATTTAAAGAGGCCGCTGCCCGGACCGCCCGAGCGGAATGTCCAGCCCAGGCGCCGGAAGTCCCACATCGATGCGTAGATGGTCTTGGGTTCCTGCCGGCTCATGGTCATCAGACCGCAGCCCGATGACCCATTGGTTCCCGCAAGAACTTTCTTCCAAGTCTTGCCGCCGTCGCTTGTCTTGTAAACTCCCCGCTCGTCGTTGTCGTCCCAGAGATGGCCGGTAGCGCAGACCAGAACGTTGTTTCCATCGCCCGGTTCGACCAGAATCTTCGCGATGTGCTCGCTGTCTTTCAGTCCCACGTTGGTCCAGTTCTCGCCGCTGTCGGTGGACTTGTAAACGCCGTCGCCAACCGAGACGCTGTTGCGCATCCAGGCTTCGCCGGTGCCCACCCAGATGGTCTTCGGATTGGACGGATCAATCGTTACCGCCCCGATCGACTGCACGCTCTCGCGGTCGAACACGGGCTGGAAGGTGGTTCCGCCGTTGACCGACTTCCACACCCCCCCGCTGGCCGATCCCACGAAGACGGTGATGCGCCCGTTCTGATCCACCGCGTCCACCGCCGCGATGCGCCCGCTCATGGTGGCCGAGCCAATGTTGCGCGCGGGAAGCCCCGAAACGGTTGCGGCATCGAACTTGTAGCCGGTTTGGGCGAAGGTCTGGACTCCAGCACTCAACAATCCGATGCCAGTCCACAAGCTCAACTTCACTAGGGTATTGCAGTAGCCAGCGCGTGCATTCATTTTTGGATTCCTCTTGGAAGCGCAACCTGAGGCGCGATATCTTCTTCCCAGCCGGTTGCGGCTGACAGATCCTACTTCTTCTCGGCGTCCGGCTTGGGCGCTTGCTTCAGAGAAGCCGGCAGGGCAAAGTCGCCTTTGTCGATGGGCACATTCACTTCAATCTTCTCAATGGCCGTGGTCTGCACGGCGGGATTCCCCTTCGACCCCTGCGAAATCGAAAAGGGATACATCACTCCCGCGACCGGCTTGTAAGAGCCCATCTCCATGACGCTCTCCCGCACCGAGCCGCGGATGAACTCCTGAGCTTCCCTGCGGATCTCAAGATAGGTATCGGGGTCGAGGTAGTAATAGAGGATGTCTCCGTTCTGGAGGGTGACCTTCAAGCGCAGCGCGTCGTCGCCATCCACCACATCGTGCCCCAGATACTCGACGGTGTTGCCTTTTTCTTTGTAGTCCACCAGCGGGCCGTCAAAGTCGGCATCAAGAAGAACGTTCCGCAAGTCGTCTTGGCCCATCAATTCGGGATCCTTATGCCCGCCAAAGGGCTGAATCTGCCACCCAGTGGTGCCGTCGTAAGCCAACACTGCGGCCATTCCCTGCAACGAGAAGCTTTCGCGCACCAGATTCGGGCGGACGTTTTCCTGCACCATGGCCTGGGTAGAGCCTCCACGGCCGCGGCCACGGAGTTTGCCCGTGATGCGTATCGACTGGATGGCCTTGATCTTGTCGGTTCCGCCTTTGGCCTGCAAGTTCTTGTTGACCAGTTCCTCGGCGGTTTGCGTGTGGGCCAGGACACTGAGGCACGAGACAGCGACCAGCACAATCACTGTGTGACGCATGGGGAGCGGACTCCTGTTTTAAGGGGCTTCTTAGGACCTGCAAACACGACCACACTACTTTACGTCTTACTGGACGCTCTTGCCAAGCCTGGGATAGCAGCAAGCGGCCTGGATAGGGTAGACACGCCTCGACTTTTCAGCGCAGGCTCCTCGCCCATGAGAATTCACGGCATCGACTGGACTCAGGCCGCGATCACCTGACGCTTCCCACAAGCCCGTTTGATTGGCATAGGGGCGGCGGTCACCCACCGACCCCTGCCACACCACCGTGCGTACGGGTCCGTACACGGCGGTTCGAGTTGGTTGCGCTAGGATTCATCGATCAGCGTCGGAAGGCCGAGCGATTTGAAGTGGGCGTTCGAAAGCCCCACGGAGAGGGCTTTGGCCCGAGCGAGGTACCAGGGGCCGCGTCCGCTGCCAGCCGTGTTGTTGGCGAGGCGGGGACGAACCCCTAGTGCCAGCAGAGCTGCGCGGCGACGGCGTGGTGTCCGCCATTGCCGCCACAGAGCCGCTCGCAATCGCAATCGGACCCAACGGGTCAGGTAGATCAGCACCTCCGGCGTTTCGCAGAAACCGAAGTAGCTACGCCAGCCCCGCATGTACGGAGCGAGTTCCGCTATCGTCGTTTCCATGCTGACGCCTTTGGCCCGACGCGTAGTGTCCCGGATTCGGTGCTTAAACCGTTCCAGGGCTTTCGGCGCGATAATGCGCTTAACTTCTGGACCGGCGCTAAAGCTGAACCCGAGAAACTTCCGTCTCTGCGGCCGCGCCACTGCACTCTTCGTTTCGTTTACCTTGAGCTTGAGTTTGTTCGTGATGAAGCGCGTGATGCCCTCCATCACCCGTTGACCAGCCCGCTGGCTGCGCACGTAGATGTTGCAATCATCCGCGTAGCGGAGGTAGCGGTGGCCACGACGCTCGAGCTCTCGGTCGAGTTCGTCGAGCACGAGGTTGGACAGCAGTGGTGAGAGTGGACCTCCTTGCGGGGTTCCTTCCACGCTGGGACTGACCAGTCCATTCTCCATCACCCCGGCATTCAAAAATGCCCGGATAAGCTTCAGCAGCCGCTTGTCTTCGACTCGTTTGGCGAGCTGACCCATCAGCTTGTCGTGATTGACTCGGTCGAAAAACTTTTCGAGGTCGAGATCAATCACCCAGCCGTAGCCTGCAGCGATGTACTGTTGCGCTTGAGCTACCGCTTGATGTGCAGATCGTCCGGGTCGAAAACCATAGCTGTGGTCGGAGAACGTCGAGTCCCACCGCCGCTGCAGCACCTGCATCACCGCCTGCTGGATGAATCGATCCAGCACCGTCGGGATGCCAAGCTTTCGCACCCCGCCGTCCGGTTTGGGGATTTCCACCCGCCTCACCGGTTTTGGTTCGTAGGCTCCGTTCAGCAGTTGTTCCCGGATCGCTGGCCAATGCTGTTTCAGGTAGTCAGAGAGTTGACCGACGGTGATCCCGTCTACTCCCGCGCTACCTTTATTACCTTTCACCTGCCGCAGTGCTTCCTTCAGGTTCTCTCGCTCACATACTTCCTCCATCAATCGATTGGTTCTAGCTGGGCTTTCGGTTCCACTCGTCGCCACCAACGATTCAGTCTCTTCTCCTGCGACACCTCGGGCTGCACCCGTCAGCGCAGAAGAGAAGTCCAGTTCCATCTGGAGATTCTGCTGCTTGTCGTCGTTGAGACTCATGGCCTACTCACCGCTCCTTCTCGTTCGGGCCTTCTCCGATGCCGGATACTATGCCCGATGCTGACTTCTGTTCCGCGGTCAGGTTGCCTTACGGCCACCTCAGTCGCCGAAGCGACACGGAGCAGATCTCCTGGGGTAAGTTCAGTCACTTTCCGTGCACCGTCGCCGAATCTACGCTTCGCACCTTGATGGATATGGACTTCACGGTAAGTCGCCCGCTCGTCCGGTACGAACGCCTTCTATTCGGTTTTTGTCCATCGACTCGCACGTTTGTTCCATGCTTCCTTCAGACCCGCCTCGCGGCAGTAGCCCTTGCATCATCACTAGCCCTTTCCTCCATCAGGACGGGCAGAGGACTTTCACCTCCTAGTTACTGAACATGCCCAGCACACAACTAAGCCGCTAGCGCGGCGGACGCTGCCGCGTGCTCGAAGTAGGGGTCATTGGAGGGTCCAGACTGTCCAGACTCGCGAGGCTTGAGGAAGGATCGGTTTTGCGTTACGATGAGGCAATCCTGAGGCTAAGTATTCATGTTTAGATCGATGAGCATCAATAACTGCCCTTTTGGTAAAACCCGCTTCTGGCAAGGCTTTCCAAGCGAAAATCGATTGAAATCCCATAGGGAATCCCGCATCCGCCGCAAACGCTAGCGGCTCCCTTCAAACGACCCTATCGAAACTGCCCGACCACCAACTCCTGCAGATTAATGCATGCCGTTCTTTCGGGGCAGTTCCGATAGGGATCTAACGTTTCTGAACCGCGATGACGAAGCACTGAGGACTTCCGGATTACTCTCACATCGCCGACAATACACGACACCGGTGCGCGGTCCATATAAAACCCGGAAAGAGGATCAAACTCAATGGGCTTGTGGGGTTGGTGCCTTCATCAATTCCACAAACATCTTGTTAAATCTTGCAAGATCCAAATCCATCTGGATTTCGACGAGTTGCGCACCAAGCTTCGGGTTGTCTTTGTCCGTCCACGTCAGTGTGTTTCCGTAGGCCGCACCGTGGTCGATGTCCACACTCATATAGCGTGTTTCTTTTCTGGTGATCAGCGTCGGATCAATCCAGGCGGCGGCCGCCAGTTCATCCCACATATAGGAACCGCCCTGGTCTGCCTTAAAGAACTTCACTACGTATTGCGCTGCGGCACTGCTGCTCTTCTTGATTTCGGCAATCATCTCGTCAGTGATTCTGGTTTTGACGGAGATGTCGACCGGCGTGCAGACGATTTTCTTCCACGGCGCCTGTAACACGCTCTTCGCGGCCTCTGGATCGAACCAGAAATTAAATTCGTGGCGTGGGCTGCTGATGAACTCCGGATCGTCGGTCTGCGGGCTCAAGCTTCCGCCCATGAAGACCAAGTCTTCGGCCAGTTCGGCAAAATGTGGATCGATCGCGTTGGCGAGCGCCAGGTTCGTCATGGGGCCGCCCTCGTAGATCGTCACTTCGTGCGGATATTTGTGCACCATGCGGACTAGGAAGTGAGCGGCGTCCTCGTCGGCCGGCTTGGTAGTGGGCTGCCCTTCAGAAAGCTTCGGAATTACGTCATGTTCGTGCCACCAGCGATCATCCCAGGCGCCGGCGAACGCGACTTTCCCATTCATTGCCTGCCACAAAAGGGCTTCCTTACGGCGATGCACCAGCGGAAACACAGCTCCGGGCACGACCGGAATGTCGGTGCGGCCAATTAGCTCCAGCAGTCGCAGAGTATGCGCTACCTCTTCATCCCGCCATTGATTCCCGCTGACGACGGTTATGCCCAGCACTTCCACCTGGGGAGATTGAATCAAGGTCAACAGCGTTTGCATATTGCTGCCACCGGGCCCCGAACAGTCCTCATTGATGATGACTTTCCGATGTTGCTGCGCGTATCCCAGGCTATTCGCGATCAGCAAAAAGGACATTAATAACTGTAGTCTTAGGTTCCTCATCACAAACCTCTTCTCTCGCGCGTCAACCCAGTCGGGCAGTATCTTGAGTGCCACGTCCCGGCCGAGTTTCGTGTCGGTGGAGCGATACACCTCACCCGTGCCACCCGCACCTAACACCGATCTCCCGGATCCGAGCCAGCGCTGAAGGCTCCCGGATTACTTCCGCATTGCCGACTAGATTGGCATAGGGGCGGCGGTCACCCACCGACCCCTGCCACACCACCGTGCGTACGGGTCCGTACACGGCGGTTCGAGTTGGTTGCGCTAGGATTCATCGATCAGCGTCGGAAGGCCGAGCGATTTGAAGTGGGCGTTCGAAAGCCCCACGGAGAGGGCTTTGGCCCGAGCGAGGTACCAGGGGCCGCGTCCGCTGCCAGCCGTGTTGTTGGCGAGGCGGGGACGAACCCCTAGTGCCAGCAGAGCTGCGCGGCGACGGCGTGGTGTCCGCCATTGCCGCCACAGAGCCGCTCGCAATCGCAATCGGACCCAACGGGTCAGGTAGATCAGCACCTCCGGCGTTTCGCAGAAACCGAAGTAGCTACGCCAGCCCCGCATGTACGGAGCGAGTTCCGCTATCGTCGTTTCCATGCTGACGCCTTTGGCCCGACGCGTAGTGTCCCGGATTCGGTGCTTAAACCGTTCCAGGGCTTTCGGCGCGATAATGCGCTTAACTTCTGGACCGGCGCTAAAGCTGAACCCGAGAAACTTCCGTCCCTGCGGCCGCGCCACTGCACTCTTCGTTTCGTTTACCTTGAGCTTGAGTTTGTTCGTGATGAAGCGCGTGATGCCCTCCATCACCCGTTGACCAGCCCGCTGGCTGCGCACGTAGATGTTGCAATCATCCGCGTAGCGGAGGTAGCGGTGGCCACGACGCTCGAGCTCTCGGTCGAGTTCGTCGAGCACGAGGTTGGACAGCAGTGGTGAGAGTGGACCTCCTTGCGGGGTTCCTTCCACGCTGGGACTGACCAGTCCATTCTCCATCACCCCGGCATTCAAAAATGCCCGGATAAGCTTCAGCAGCCGCTTGTCTTCGACTCGTTTGGCGAGCTGACCCATCAGCTTGTCGTGATTGACTCGGTCGAAAAACTTTTCGAGGTCGAGATCAATCACCCAGCCGTAGCCTGCAGCGATGTACTGTTGCGCTTGAGCTACCGCTTGATGTGCAGATCGTCCGGGTCGAAAACCATAGCTGTGGTCGGAGAACGTCGAGTCCCACCGCCGCTGCAGCACCTGCATCACCGCCTGCTGGATGAATCGATCCAGCACCGTCGGGATGCCAAGCTTTCGCACCCCGCCGTCCGGTTTGGGGATTTCCACCCGCCTCACCGGTTTTGGTTCGTAGGCTCCGTTCAGCAGTTGTTCCCGGATCGCTGGCCAATGCTGTTTCAGGTAGTCAGAGAGTTGACCGACGGTGATCCCGTCTACTCCCGCGCTACCTTTATTACCTTTCACCTGCCGCAGTGCTTCCTTCAGGTTCTCTCGCTCACATACTTCCTCCATCAATCGATTGGTTCTAGCTGGGCTTTCGGTTCCACTCGTCGCCACCAACGATTCAGTCTCTTCTCCTGCGACACCTCGGGCTGCACCCGTCAGCGCAGAAGAGAAGTCCAGTTCCATCTGGAGATTCTGCTGCTTGTCGTCGTTGAGACTCATGGCCTACTCACCGCTCCTTCTCGTTCGGGCCTTCTCCGATGCCGGATACTATGCCCGATGCTGACTTCTGTTCCGCGGTCAGGTTGCCTTACGGCCACCTCAGTCGCCGAAGCGACACGGAGCAGATCTCCTGGGGTAAGTTCAGTCACTTTCCGTGCACCGTCGCCGAATCTACGCTTCGCACCTTGATGGATATGGACTTCACGGTAAGTCGCCCGCTCGTCCGGTACGAACGCCTTCTATTCGGTTTTTGTCCATCGACTCGCACGTTTGTTCCATGCTTCCTTCAGACCCGCCTCGCGGCAGTAGCCCTTGCATCATCACTAGCCCTTTCCTCCATCAGGACGGGCAGAGGACTTTCACCTCCTAGTTACTGAACATGCCCAGCACACGACTAAGCCGCTGGCGCGGCGGACGCTACCGCGTGGTGAACCAGGAAAGTTCAGGAACAGCTGACATAGTGTGGGTCACAGGGAAAGGAGATTCCTGTGACCGGTTTACGAAAAATGATGCTGGAGGAACTCCAGCGTCGCAACTATTCCGCCATCACCACTCGTAATTACCTGCGGGTGGTGACCGAGTTCGCCAAGTATTTTGGTAAGTCCCCCGACAAGCTCGGCCCCAACGAACTTCGCACCTATCAAGCCTACCTGCTGACTGAGCGCAAGCTGACACCGGGCACCGTGGTCAACCGGGTAGCGGCGCTGCGATTCTTTTTCGTCAAGACGCTCAAGCGGCATCAGTTCCGAGAGTTCTTACCCTATCCCACGGATCGGCGCCGGCTGCCGACGGTGCTGAGCCGGGAGGAGGTCTCGCGTCTAATCAACGCGGCCGGGAATCTGTTTCGACGGACGTTGCTGATGACGCTTTACGCCACCGGCATGCGACGCAGCGAACTCGCCCATCTCAAGGTCAGCGACATCGATAGCCAGCGCATGATCATCCGGGTGGTGGAAGGCAAAGGCGGCAAGGATCGCGATTTGCCTCTGAGCCCAGCCCTGCTGGAAGTCCTTCGCGAGTACTGGCATTGGCGGAAGCCGAGGCTCTACTTGTTCCCCACCCGTACCCGCCAACACAGACTCGATCAGCCGATTTCAGACAAGACCGTTTGGATTGCCTGTAGCGATGCTGCGCATCGGGCCGGCATCCGCAAACGCGTCACCCCGCACACCCTACGCCACAGTTGGGCGACCCACTTGTTGGAGGCGGGCACCGATCTGCGCACCATCCAGGTTCTGCTCGGACATGGTGATCTGGAAACGACCGCTCAGTACCTGCATCTATCGCAGCGCCACTTACAGGCAGTTACTAATCCGCTGGACAGCCTCGCTCTCTCCAGCACCCAGAACATCAGTCGCAGCTTTAAACGGAAAAACAAAAAATGACTCGGCCCACCTTCGAGGTGGCCGACATCGTTCGCGTGCAGGGCGATCGCTTCCTGGATCGCTATCGATCCAGCTTTGGCTTTCAGCAGCTCAAAGCCTTTCGCGCCATTCTGCGCTGCCGCACCGCTGCGCTGGGCGGTCATCGGGATGCCTGCCCGAGCTGCGGTCATCAGGCTATCTCGTACAACTCGTGCAGAAACCGGCACTGCCCCAAGTGCCAGACGCAAGCTCGCCAGCGCTGGCTGACGGCCCGCGAACGCGAACTCCTGACCACCAGCTACTTCCACGTCGTGTTCACTGTGCCTCACGAACTCAATGTGCTGGCCTTGGAGAACCCACGTCTGTTCTACGACCTGCTGTTCACCGCCAGTGCTCAAACCTTGCTCCAGATCGCCATGGATCGCAAACACCTGGGCGCCGAGATCGGCGTCATCAGCATCCTGCATACCTGGGGACAGAACCTGCTCCTCCATCCCCACATTCACTGCGCCATTCCCGCGGGCGGACTCTCGCCGGATCACCGTCAATGGGTCCGCCCACGCTATCCTTTCTTCTTGCCCGTGAAGGTCCTCAGCCGCGTCTTTCGCGGCAAGTTCCTCGCCGCTCTGAAACGTCTCCACCGCCGCAACCAACTCTGCTGTGCCGGTCCGGCCGCTGCCCTCGCCGATCCACTGCAGTTCACAAAACTCGTCCGACGCCTGCACCGCCACGACTGGGTCGTCTATGCCAAGCCCGCCTTCGGTGGACCCATGCAGGTGTTGCGTTATCTCGGCCGCTACACCCATCGCGTGGCCATCTCCAATCACCGTTTGCTGGCCTTCGATCAAGAGCGCGTCACCTTCCGCTGGAAGGACTACGCGCACGGCGGCAAGCAAGGCAAGATGACTCTCGGTGCCACCGAGTTCTTACGGCGCTTCTTTCTGCACGTGCTCCCCAGAGGGTTCGTGCGCATCCGTCACTTCGGATTCCTCGCCAATCGCTGGCGCGCTTCTCGCTTGGCACTATCGCGACAACTGCTATCCCGCAACTCCCCAACGCCTGCCCCAGTGGTGACGCGCCCAGCTTCCTCCGAGACTTCGTCCCTCTGGCATTGCCCACGTTGCGGCGCGGCCATGATCGTGATGCAGAGATTTACGGCTGCGGAATTAGCCACATGCTCTTACTTCGATTCTTCGTAGCCTGTCCACCACTATCGACCCGAGGATGTGCTCCGGCACGCCCACGCACCTGTGCGTCCGCTTCTTCTCCAACGCCTCTCACGCAACTTTCCGCATGCGCTCTTGCTCATCTCGCCCGCCACCCCGACCATCCGGACCGCATTCCCACCACGCCTCGCCGCTCTCCCCAAGCTCTGTTCAGATCCACACTGCCGTTCAAATCCCATAGCGCACCGCGTCCGCCGCAAACGCCAGCGGCTTCCTCCTAGTCTCCTCATCGAAAACGCCTCGGATCGAGGTCCCCGCTCCACCCCAAAAGTCTGCCCCGAGGCGTTTCCGATCAAGGCTAGCGACAAACCGGGAGTTGTCGCGTCGTGGCTCGGGTGTGAAGGTTACGAAGTGTCGCGGTTCCTCTACCAAAGTGCCCTATTGCCCAAAGGATGAAAGCTGCGACTCATGAGAGCTCTCTTCTCGCTAGAGCGACCGCAGGAAATCAATAATCTCCTGTTGCTCCCGAGCGTGCAGCTTATTGAAATGTTCGACGACCTTATTTGCCTCGCTGCCAGGGCTCTTGTGATCTCTGATAGCGTCTACCAGGTTGGTCGTGCGTCCGTCATGGAGGAAGAAGACGCGTTGTCCGACGCCCCAGAGGGGAGCGGTTCGGAACTCGTCGGGGCCGGCGCCGCCTTGCGTGATGCCGTCAGCGAGGCCTTTGCCCATGTGGTGGACGAGAAGGTCAGAATAAAGATTCGCCGTCTGATGGGAAAGCGCAGCACTCGGGCTGATCGAGGAGCCGCTCGCAATCATCGCGCCCGTGGTAAACGACGGTTTATGGCAGTGGACACAGCCTATCTTGGCAAAAGTGGCGCGTCCCTTCTCGCTGGACGCCGTGGCGGGCGCGGGAGTGGGCGGCGCCAGCATCCGCATGAAATTGGCAAACGCCTCGATGTCAGAGATGACCGCCGGGTTCGAGTTGCCGGTGGTCGCGGGAGTCGTCGTGAAGTTGAGTGTATCTTCAGGAGTGGGGTTGAAGAGACACCCCGGCGTTTCGTCGCGCTCTTGCGGGAAAAGCTGGTTCGAGATTCCCATCTCGACGTTGTATGCCTCGCCCGCGAACATGAGAAGGGATTTGTTCTGCGCCTTCCACCCGAAACGGGTGATGGTCCCATCATTCGCACTGCGGTTCACGTTTCCGCTTAGGTGCGCGTTCGGGTGCCCGGATATACCCAAGCCTGACTTCAGCGATGAGTCGGCGTGCATATTCGCAAGGATCGCCGAGTCGGGAATCGCTTCGATCAGCCCCGCGCCAAAGACAGGGGTCGGAATTCGGAAAACAATGTTCGAATTCCCACCCTGGCCCGTGAGCGGATCTCCGGCGGGCAGAAAGTCGAATTGGGCGATGTTGCAGCCGGGAGCGTCACTTCGCCCGGTGATCACGAAGAGGTCGTGCACCGAGCCGTCGACGGCTCCGTTGCTCTCCTTGAACCGCGCTTCGCGGATGGGGCCATTTTGCGTGATGAACCATGGCACCGTGTTCTTCGCCCCATTCAAGTGGGCGACTTCGGGCAGGGGATTTTTCGCCGGACTCGTTCCGCCTGCATCCGGCTGCGAGTGGCAAGAGAAACACTGGTTGGAGTTGAAGCGGGGACCGAGGCCGTTGTTCGAGCCTTTGGTCACGACCTCGACTTCAGCGAACCTTGCCTGCCCATCCTGGAAGAACGCCGTTTCGTCCGCAGTAAGACCCTTCAGCGGGGTGCCGGCACCCGCCGGGCCACTGCGCACGCCCGGGTCTACTGGGGCTTTGGTTTGACCCAAAGTGTAGACGCATGTGGTCAGGGCCACAGCTACGATTCCGCCGAAACTTTTGCGTGCAATTCTCCCGAGTATCATCACGACTACCCTCGTTGACCCAGAAATGCCGGTATTGTACACCGGGTTCAAAGTCATAGACTCCTGAATGATGGGTAACCACGAAATAATCCCAAGGTAAGAGTTGCCGACCAACCATGTGACATCATTTGCCTGCAGGCACGCGCCGCTGCAGCTCGTTGATCATCGCATCCTGATGTCATGTTCGCCGATGATCGCGAATACGGACAAAAGATTGGTAACGCCAAGAAGCTGCCGAATCCGTTTGCCAAGGTTGATGAGTTCTAAATCGCAGCCTGCCGACTTGGCAGAAACGTACAGACGTACTACCGTGCCGAGGCCCGCGCTGTCCATGTGTGTGAGATCGGTCAAGTCCAGCACGATTCGTTTGGAGCCCGGAATCAGTTGGCTGACCTCGAGGTAGAGAAGATCGTTCACACCCGCCACCAACTTGCCGCTGCATCGCACAACCGCGGCGTTACCGGTACGGTCAACGTCAAGCGTCAGGTGGCTCACGGCTGCTTCGTCAGACATCAGATCTGCCTTGTCGAAAAATATCGAACGGTTTGAAATCGCAATCGAGCGATTGTCACATATCGAGGTAGGGAATGAAACAGCGTATCCGGAGTTGCGATGCTGGTGATGTGGCTGAGCGAAGGCCCGTCCCACATAGTAGCGTGGACAAGCTCTAACTGGACGCATAACGGTCGACCTTGAAATAATCCTAAGGTAAGGGTTGCCGACAATCCGGGAGTGATCGCAGGGCGGTCCGAATCGAGCGTCAGAGCTAGGATCAGCCAGGAAATGTGGGTTAAGATGCTAGGGCCCAACACCGGGGTACGCCATGGAGATTCCCGCTTCACCGAAAAAACTGGCAGGCCGCTACGAGGTCAGGCAGATCCTCGGCCAGGGCGGGATGGGCCTGGTCTACCGCGCCTACGATACCGTCGTGCGCCGTGAAGTAGCGGTCAAGACGATCCTCGACATTCCCGATCCGGCCTCGCTTCAGTTGTTCTACAAGGAGTGCGACGTGCTCGCCTCCATGAGCCATCCCAACATCGTTGAGATCTTCGACATCGGAGAATTCGAGGAAGAGGGCAAAAAGAAGCCCTACTTCGTTATGCCGCTGCTCCCCGGCACCACGCTGGAATCGTTCATCCGCAAGGCCAGCCATCGTCTAACCGTGGAGCGCACGATTGACATCATTTCCCAGGCCTGCCGCGGCCTGCAGGCGGCCCACGAACGCGGTCTGGTTCATCGCGATTTAAAGCCGAGCAATATCTTCGTAATGGAAGACGACTCGGTGAAGATTATCGACTTCGGTGTCGCTCACATGGCCGATGCCCATACCACGCGAGCGCAAAAAGGGACGCTGCTCTACATGTCCCCAGAGCAGATCGAATTGAAACCACTGTCTCCGGCGTCCGACATTTTTTCCCTGAGCGTGGTCTGCTATGAAGCCATGACGGGCCGGAACCCGTTCCAGCGCGCCCGAGCCGATGAGGTGGTCGACGCAATTCTCCGTCACATCCCGCCGCTGGCGGCAGAATTGAATTCCACCATAAGCCAGCCCGTCAGCCGCGTGCTGCACAAGGCGATGGCCAAGCAATCCTGGCACCGTTTCGCAAGCGCCCGCGATTTCGGCGACACGCTCAACAAAGCACTGCGGAACGAGCCCATCGAGTTCTTCGATCCAGAGCGCACCCGGCCGCGGCTGCAGCGCGCCACCAAAGCTCTGGAAGAAGGCGATTTTCAGTTTGCCGGAGAAATCCTCGGCGAACTGGAAGCCGAGGGCCATATGGACGGTTCCATCGGTTCTCTGCGCCGCCAACTCGACGGCGCCATCCGGCGAAAAACACTTTCTCAGTTGCTCGAGGCCGCGCGCGCGCGCTTTGAGGAAGAAGAAGATCCGCTCGCTCTCCAGAAGTTGCAGGAGGCCCTGCAAATAGAACCGGACAACGCCGCTGCGTTAGCTCTGAAGAACAGGATTGAAAACCGCCGCAGCGAACGCCAGATCGACAACTGGTATCGATTGGCCAGGCAGCACATCGACAATAACGCCTACCCACATGCCCGCGAGGCTTTGCAGAATGTCCTCCAACTCCGGCCTAAGGAGGCCCGCGCGCTCCAGTTGCTGGCCGAGGTCGACCGCCAGGAACAGGAATACAAGAAACTCCGCCAGGAGAAAGAGAAACTCCATCGCGCCGCCATGGACGCCTGGCAGAAGGGCGATGTAAGCAGCGCCCTCGCCAAACTCGGGGTGGTACTGGAGCTGGATCGGCGCGCTCCGGATTCTATCAATCGCGAGAGCGGGGCCACCTATCAGAGTTTTTACAACGAGGTGCGCTCGGAACACGACGCCATGAACACCGCGTACGCCGACGCGCGGAGACACCTTACCGAGCGCAACTTCGGCAAGGCCATGGTTGCGTGCCAGGCATATTTGGTCAAGTACCCGAACAATGCCATCTTCCAGGCTCTCAAGTATGACATCGAGGAGCATCAACGGCAGGAACTCTCGGCTTTAGTTGCTTCCGTAGATCGCCAGGTCGAGGCTGAACCAGACTTGGACAAGCGCGTGAACATTCTGCGAGAGGCACTGGATCTGCATCCCGGAGAATCGCATTTTGAAGGGGCGTTGCGGTTGGTGCAAGACAAACGCGACCTGGTCAACTCGATCGTGGCCCGGGCACACCTTCATGAAGAACAGGGATCATTCGGCGATGCCCTGAACGATTGGGAAGTTCTACGCACCATCTACAGCCAGTATCCGGGGTTGACGTTCGAAGTTGAGCGCCTGCAGAAAAGACGCGACCAGCAGATCCGCATCGAATCCAAAACGCGTCTGGTCGAACAGGTCGACGCCTGTTTGCATTCGAGCGATTACGCTCGCGCCCTGGATCTATTGCAAGGAGCAGTAGCCGAATTTCCCAACGACGCAGAATTAACGGAGCTTGAGAAGCTAGCCCATGACGGCGTGAAGCGAAAGACCGAAGCTCACCACCTGATGACCGAAGGGCAGGAGTTGTGCGCACAACAAAAGGCTGCCGATGGAATCAAATTGCTGCGCGAAGCCTATGAGCTGGATGAAAACAATTCGCTAGCCCGCGCAGTTTTCGCCAATGCTTTGGTTGAGCAGGCTCGGTCTACGGTGGAAGACGATTGGCGGGAAGCGGAGAAGCTGGCCCGGGAAGCACTTGACCTGAACCCCGGGCATCCCATGGCCAGGACCATTCGGACCCTGATCCTCGACAAAAAGCGGGAAACCTTTATCGATGAATGTGTTTCGCAGGCGCGCAAGTTGCAGAGTGCCTCCGATCTGGCCGGGGCCTTATCCCGGATCGAAGAGGGATTATCCGTTTATCCGCGCGAACCCAGGTTGATCCAGATTCAGGAGATCGTCCAACGGGACCTGCAGACCCAGCGCCGCCAAACGCGCCGACGCGATCTGGAAGAGCTGCGAAGCATGGAGGGTGAAATCGATGCCGCCACGGATGCTCGGTCGAAGGACGCCTTAGGGGAACGAGTGCGAGCGGTGGCGGACAAGTATTCGAACGATGGTGAAGTCCTGTCCATCGCGAATAGCCTTCTGCGCCGACTGGGTTTGCAAGAGGTGAGCCGAAAAAGTTCGAGTGAGTCGCCCCAGAACGAAAGTCCCACCCTGACATTGAACAACCCGCCAACTAGCCCGACCGAGTCTTTACCGGCAGGAACGCCGACAAGGACGATGACGAGCAATGTTCCCGTTCCTCCGGCCCTGGTTGAAGCAGTTGCCACCTCACCCGCTGCGCTGACAGTTTCGTCAGCACCGCCGCCGGCCAAAGTCGCCGCTTCCAGGGCCAAACCTCCTGCACGCGCGCCTAAGGCCACACCTTCATCTTCCAATCTCAAACGGCCGGCGCAATCAGCGCAGCGTCACACAACGGCAGTCATCGCCTGGGCCTCGGCCGCTGCCATAGTTTTGGTGGCAGCGATTTTTCTGTTCCCGCGAAAGCATCACGCACCGCCGATCACCCAGACTCCCGAAGCGGCTGCCAGCACCTCGGCCCCGGCGACCCAGCCTCCCGAGCAGCCGCTGCCGGTGCTGAAACTGTCTTCCGACACCGGCACGGGAAAGGTGACATTGGATGATCGGCCGCCCGTGGAATTTCAGGATGGACAATGGACTCTCGACAAGATCCCTGCCGGAGAACACACGCTGAAAGTCGATGGCCCGCAAGGTGGAGCATCCTTCAGCTTCTCAACCGAAGAGGGAGCGGTTCCGGCGGTCAAGGGACCCATCGTTTCCCATGGTGTACTGGCAGTGGTAGTCGCTAGCATGCCCGATAGGCTGCACGTATATTCCAGCGATTCATCCACCAAAGTTAGCGTCGATGGTCAGCCCGCACGCGACGTGCCTCAAGAAGGTCTGGACGTTCCATCCATCTCCGCCGGCACTCACGAATTAGCCGTGACGCGCGGCACCGAGCAGGACCAGCACAAACTCGAGATTAATGCGGTGACCACGCCCACGCTGAGCGCCTTCCTGGAATCTGGACGGAATCTTGGCGCGCTTGTCGTGGTTACCCGCCAGGATAAGGCGAAGGTTTTCCTGAACGGAAAACTTCAACAGCAACTTACCGAGGGCGGCCAATTGCGCATCCCGAATCTCGAACTCAAAGAATACGTTGTACGCGTGTCCAAGAGCGGATTCGAAGAAGTTCCAGAACAGAAGATCCGACTTCGCAAAGGCGAGCAAGGCAGCCTGACTTTCAACTTGCAGCCCATCCCTCGTTTGGCTTCGCTGACCATTCAGGGGGGAGTTCCGGGAGCGACTGTTCTGATCGACCAGAATCCGGTTGGAACGGTCCGGCCCGATGGCACGCTTACGGTCGCAACGGTCAATCCCGGAGACCACATCGTCGAACTGCGCAAAGACCGGTTCAAACCAAAGCAGATTAAAAGGTCGTTCGTCGCCGGAGCAGCGGTATCCCTTGCGGCTGCGGATGCGGCATTGGACGCCACGCCAGGCGAGTTGAAAATTACGTTCACCCCTGCCGATGCTCAGGTGACCCTTGCCAAGGCGGGCGCCACTGCGACGAAGGTGAGCAATGCGGGTACGTTGAGTTTGTCAGCCGGTTCCTACACGCTCACCGCGAAAATTGCGGACTTCACTCGCTCATCGACAGTGGACGTCACTGCCGGCCAGTCCCGGAGTTTGGATTTGTCTCTCGGGCCCAGCGGCATGTCCAAGTGGGACGACCCTGCAGGTTGGAAGCAGGAGAATGGATCGTTCGATCATAAGGGCGGGGACTTCGTGATGTACGGCGTGTCTCCCACGTCAGGTACATTTATTTTTTCCGCGATGCTCCACAAGGGGCACCGCCTGCAGTGGGTGCTCAACTACACCGACGTCAACAACTATGTCCTGTTCCAAATGGACGACAATAACCTCTACCGCACCGTAGTCCGAAATGGCCAGAAGGGAGACGAGACCAAAGTTCCGCACAAGGGTGACAAGAAGAGTTTCCGAACGCTCCAGATCCGCGTGGGGCCGAATGAAATCACTCACCAGATCAGGCAAGGAGAGAGTTGGGTGGTCCTGGATCGCTGGACGCAGTCCGGGAGCAATTTGAGTCTTGGCAAGTTTGGTTTTTACATTCCCGGCAATGACCAGGTCGCGCTCTCCAGTTTCGGCCACTATGTTGACTTGAACACGCGGTAGCCTCGAGAAAGGGCATGCACACTCGGCGTTGTGCTGGGGTTGGCGGGTAGCCGGATGTTGAGCGCCCAAGACGGTTTGAAAAGCGGCACCGTGCTGAAACGGACGGAACTGAAGGGCGCGCCGGGATGGGAAGCCATCCTGGTGCAGGTGAGGTGCCACCGGGTGCCGAGAGCGGCAAGCACACACAAGAAGGCAACGAGATCGTCTACATCCAAGAGGGCTCAGTGACCCTGGAGGTGCAGGGTAAGCCCGCTGTGAACCTGAAGGCAGGTGAGGCGTTCACCACCTCGGCCGGAGAAGTGCACAACGTGAAGAACGCCAGCAAGAGCGCGCCGGTGAAGGCGCTGGCCTTCTACGTTGCCAAAAAGGGCGCTCGTCTCGAGGATCTCGCGGTTCCGGCGAAATAAGAATCGCACGCGGCGGCCCGGTGAGGAAACAGCCCGCTCCGGAGGATATTGTGTGCCAGTAGTTGTGCTGGTCCAGCCGGAAATGAATGCGCAGTAGCAGCACCCGAAAACAGCTAGCCGTACTCGACGGTTCCGGCTCGCCTGCGGCGGGGAGTATATTTCACTCCGCGCTGTTGTCGTAATATCGCGTCTCTAACAATGTCGGCGGTGTCAAGCACTTTCGCGCACACTACAGCATGCACTCGGAGAAGAGCGCCATTTCGCTCTCGTTGAAAATGTGCCGATCCAACCAAGGCTCGCTCGCAATCAAGTTTCAGGTCAGGAACTCAGTCCGACCCATGCATCTCTTCGGTCCACAACCTCGATCATGATTACTACTTCGAACTCCTCGGTGAAGAGGAGCGGGACGCCCAATCAATTACTCGGTGTTGGACTGCACACCATCGCGATGTCCGGGCTGTCCCGCGTGCGAACCGAACTTTCTAACTTGCTTGTAATCCCATCCCTTGCGCCACATCCAGAACATCTGAACCGCTAACCTGCGGGCCATAGCGACCTTGGCAATCTTCCGTCCTCGCCGCATCGCCAGGTGGAAGTACTTATTGCGCCACTCCGGGATGCTGCGTGCCGAAACTTGCGCCGCTTCCACCAACAGGAAACGCAGCAGCGCGTTGCCTTGTTTCGTGATGTGTCCCAACCGTCGCCGATTCCCGCTCGACTCCTCCAAAGGCACCAGCCCCAGATAGCTTGCGATCTGCTTGCCGCACTGAAACCGATCTGCCCTCCCGATGATCAGCACGAAGGCCAGGGCGGTCAGTGGACCCACCCCGGGATGCGTCATCAAGCGCTGCGCCTCAGGACATTTCTCCGCTTCCTGCTCGATGGTTTGCGTCAGATCCGTGATCGTGGGATTCAGCCGATCCAGAAGTTCCAGCAGATCGCGTCGTCTCCGGTTCGCCCACGGGGCTAACCGGAACGCCTCCAGTTGCTCTCGTCCCGCCTCTCGCCACAACCGTTTCTTGCACCGTAGGCCTTCGTTGAGCGCCACTGCTTGCAGTTGGTTCATGATGCGGGTGCGCGCCTGCACCATCCGGTGGCGGTGCCACAGCAGTTGCCGCAGATCGCGATTCTCCCAGCTCGGTACCCAGATCCGCGGAAAGTCATCTTTCAGCATTAATTTCAGAATCAGTTGCGCATCCTGGCGATCCGTCTTCTGTTTGCGTACTCGCTTGGTACGGATCTCGGCCGCGTCTCCGATCCACAACTCGAAGTTCAGCTCCGCCAGCAGCCGTTCAAACCAGCGCGCCTGCCCGCTAGCTTCCATCCCCACCCGCACCTTTATTCCTTGGGCCGCGAGATCACGGTAGAACTTCTCCGCTTCCTCGCGGTGCTGCAGTCGCCGCTCTTGCAGTTCTCCAGTTTCGGTATCCACAAACGCAATTTGTTGGAAGGCCGGGTGGTAATCGCATCCTATAATCATCATGTTCGGCTCCTTTCTCCCGAGCCTTTGGTCGGTTCGCACCACCAAAGCTTACTCGGGCCTGGGAGCCGACATTGTTATGGAATCAATTACACTCATTGACCGCGTTGTGAGTAAAATGATCGCGTGCCAGAGCGCCTCTTGCCCGTTTTTTCCTTGTGCGGATTTATGGATGCTCTCTACGAGTACATGGTAGATTGGTCAAAGGAAGCAAACGGCGTCACGTTGACGGCGAGCGAAGCTTCATTGAGCGCTACATTCGGCGGGACGAGTTCGAGACGCTTTTCGGAGGCGAGATGCTCCTGACTGACCCGAGTGGCAGGTCCGAGTTCATCGGGGTCTGGGGTCGAAAAGCGATAAGCGATTTCAGGAGAACTCTTAGGGAACGAGGTGCCGAGTTCGCAGTGCTCCCTGCGGACGCCAGCAGTCGAGTCGTCAAGCGTTATTCGCAGTATTACCGCCAAATCGAATCGGACCGAGCACGGTGACCGCTGTCGAGAACCTTAACTGTTGATAAATCTCGATTGCACTCATTGACCTTGGCTGAAGCCGCGCCCTTCCAAAACAAATTCACAAAACCCGACACTTAGGGCGTGCTGCGCCGTCCAAAATCAGCGTCGCATGGCGGCTGCTACTTCTGCCTGCTCCGGTTCCAGCTTGGCTGTGAAGTGGCGCAGGAACGGCGCTTCATAGCTGAGCTTCATGCCGTGAATCTGCTCGCGCTTTTTCCAGACTTCGAGGATGACTTCGACCACGTAGTCGATGTGGCTCTGGGTGTAAACGCGGCGGGGAATGGCAAGGCGGACGAGGTCCATTTTTGCGGCGGCTCCGAACATGAGCGTGCCAATCTCTACCGAGCGGATGCCGCCTTCGAGATAGAGTTCATTGGCAAGCGCAACGGCGGGAAAATGATCGGGCAGAATGTGCGGCAGAAAGGCGCGCGCGTCGATGTAGACGGCATGGCCGCCGGGTGGCTGCACGATGGGCACGCCGTTGTCAGCAATATGGTTGCCGAGGTAGGCGGTGGAAGCGATGCGATATTCGAGGTAGTCCTCGTGCAGCGCTTCCTGCACTCCGACGGCGATGGCTTCGAGATCGCGGCCGGCGAGGCCGCCGTAGGTGGGATAGCCCTCGGTTAGGATGAGCAAGTTCTTCTCCTGCTGCGCTAGCAGGTCGTCGTTGGTGCAGAGGAATCCTCCAATGTTCGCCATGCCATCTTTCTTGGCTGACATGGTGCAGCCGTCGCCGTAGCTGAACATTTCCTGCGCGATTTCTTTCGGCGATTTCTGCACGTAGCCTTTTTCGCGGATCTTGATGAAGTAGGAGTTCTCGGCAAAACGGCAGGCATCGAAGTACAGCGGGATATGATGCTCGCGACAGACTGCGCTCACGGCTTTGACGTTCTCCATTGACACTGGCTGGCCGCCGCCGGAGTTGTTAGTCACGGTCAGCATGACCAGAGGCACTCGCTCGCGGCCTATGTTCTGGATTAGAGCTTCTAGCGCCGCTACGTCCATGTTGCCTTTGAAGGGATGCTTCAGGCTGGGCTGGCGGCCTTCGGGGATGACGAGGTCTACCGCCTCCGCGCCGACGAACTCGACGTTGGCGCGCGTGGTGTCGAAGTGGGTGTTGTTCGGGACGACATCGCCTGGCTTTCTTCCACACATCACGCTGAAAAGAATGCGCTCGGCCGCACGGCCCTGATGGGTCGGGATGACGTGCTTGTAGCCGAAAATATCCTGCACCGAAGCGCGGAACTGCTCGAAGCTGCGGCTGCCGGCATAACTCTCATCGCCTTCCATCATGGCCGCCCACTGGTGCGTGGACATGGCGCCGGTGCCGGAATCGGTGAGCAGGTCGATAAGGACGTCGTCCGCTGGCAGGAGAAAAAGGTTGTAGAACGCAGCGCGGAGCAGTTGCTCGCGCTGCTGGCGGGTCGTCCAGTGAATGGGTTCGACGCTTTTGATGCGGAAGGGTTCGATGATTGTGCGGGGCATATTGGGCTCTCGCTCTTACCACACACGGTTTGGGGGCGGATGTCAGTGACTGAAATCACGGGAAGGATACGGAGAAAGAGGCGGAAAAGAATCAACAATTTAGGGAATTGTGCAACCGGTTACCATCGTCATTCGTCTTATCAGCGTGGGTACATTCGTGATGTGTTCGATTGTGGATTGACGGCGTAGAGTAAACTGTAAATGCCTAAGACGAATCGCAAGAAGGGATGCCGCGTGGCTACGTCGCCGCTGAAGAAGCCGAGGAAAAAGAGCGCTGCGGATGTGCTTATTGACCGCTTCGGCGAAATTATAGAAACCGGCACTCAAAAAATGGATGCCGAGCAGCTGCGCGAATCCGAGAGAAAGTTTAACGATGCTATTGATCGTGCTCTCGCGAATAAACAGCGTCGCGAAACAGCGTAATCACCTCTCTCAGTTCTTCCTCCGTGATCTCCGGATTGGCCGCTTTAGCCGCTTTCACCACTTCAGGTTCGGCTTCGATCCCCGATTCCACCAATTCATGAATCCTCGCCAGCATCCTGCGTGCGTTGAAGCTTCTCCTCGTCTAGGTAGGTGCATCCCGGATCGCGGCGTGTTTTTGTCCACTTGGTCACCTAGACGCCCTCACAGTTTAATTAGAGAGTACGAGCAGCGGACAAAAGTATCCGCTCTACATGCGCCATGTCGCTAGACTTTGACCGAGTCCCTGCGCTCGGCTGGGACGTATTTTACGGCGGCGGTGCGATCCAGTTTGTCCCAGGCGAAGGGGCGGCCCTGGATGGCGCGCTTCAGGGTTCGGAATAGAACGAGAGAAAAGACCTGGCGATAGGCGAAACGCTGCAGCCATACCTGGCTTAGCAGCCAGGCGTCTTCGCGAGCTTCGGGTTGGCGGCGCTCCAAGAGGAAGGCGATCGCCGAAGCTATGAAATCGATCACCAAGAACGCGACGAAGAAAATCAGCAAGCGTTGGAAGCTGGCCGGATCGGTGGATTCAGGATGAAAGTGTTTCTGGATGAAATACCAGATCACGCCGACCACAAACATCACATCGATAAAGGGCGAGACTAGCGGAAGCAGAATCTGGAAGATGAGGATGTTGGGAAGCGCTACGAATCCCAAAGCGCCTTTGCGCGCGAAAACGCCCTTATGCTTGAAGACGGCCTGCAGAATTCCGAACGACCACCGGAAGCGCTGGCGCATGAGCGCGTTGGCGCTGGTCGGCGCTTCGGTGAAGGCTAACGCCTGGTCTTCGTATTCCACGCGATAGCCGCTGCGCAGCAGTGCCATGGTCAGATCGGCGTCTTCGGCGACGGTATCCACATGGTAACCACCTGCTGCGCGAACCGCTTCGGTGCGCCAGGCGCCGATCGCGCCCGGCACCACGCTGACCGCGCCCATGGTGTTGAGCGCTCGCCGCTCGAAATTCTGGCTGGTGATGTATTCGAGCGCCTGCCAGCGCGTCCAGAGGTTCACTCGGTTCCCAACCTTGGCGTTGCCCGCGACCGCTGCAACTTTCGGATTGAGGAAATGCGGCACGAGGCGGGCGATGGCATCGGGAGCAATGATGGTATCGGCATCGATGCCAACGAAGATTTCCGCATCGCCGATGTGCTCCAGTCCAGAGTTAAGCGCCTCAGCCTTGCCGCCGTTGGGCTTGGTGAGAATCAAAACCCGGCCGACTGCTTCTTCGGCGGCAAAGGCACGGCGGGCGATTTCCAAAGTACGATCCTTGGAACCGTCGTCGATGACGATCACGCGCAGATTGGGATAGTCGGAATCGATCGCGCCTTGGATGGTACGTTCGATGACCTTCTCCTCGTTATAGGCGGGAATCAGCACCGCGACCCGCGGCCAGTAGGCTGCGATCTGTTCGGACGTTCCATACACATGCGAGCGGAGGCGGTCATAGAGGGCGAGGACGCCGACCGAAATCAGGCGCCCGGTCATCAGAATGTCACCCAGGAAGAAAATGATCGTGATGCCCAGCATGGTCGCACTGAAAAGCCAAAAACCGATCCAATTCAGCCGAGCGGACCAAAATTCGTTGGTCGGAAGCGGCGGCATGACATCGGCTTTCGTTTTGCCCATCAACTGGTACACGGGGACGAATTGAAATCCGCGGGCGCGAGCGCCGTCGATAATCAGCGGGAGCGCGAGCACGGTTCTTTGCCGGTTGCCGCCGCCATCATGCATGAGAATGATGTTGCCGCACTGCGTATCGTTCGGTCGGCAGGGTGGCAGGTGGTCGAGCACGCGAGCAGCGATTTGTTGCGGCGAGAGCGCGGGTTCGTCGTTCCAGTCCCTGGTGTCGATTTTGTTGCCGATGGTGATGTAGCCCAGGCTTTGCGTGAGTTCGAGCGGACGCACCTCGTCTTCGGTGTCCGGCTCCGCATCGACGGAGTAGGGCGGGCGGAACAGCATGGTGCGAATGCCCAGGCGGCTGGCGAACAATTGCTCGGTCAGGTTCAGTTCCACCCGCATGTAGCCGGTGCCAATCGAGCTGATATCAGGATGGGTAAAGGTATGGTTCCCGATTTCATGTCCTTCCCGGTAAATGCGCTGGGTCAAACTGCTGAACTTCTCCGCCTGGATTCCGATCAGAAAGAATGTTCCCGGCACATGCTCGCGTTTTAGAACATCGAGAATCTTCGGGGTCCACTCCGGATCGGGACCGTCGTCGAAGGTCATGGCGAGTTGGTTCTTGCTGAAGCCATAGCGCGCCACGCGATAGGGCTCGGGCAGACTCTTGAAGTCTTCGCCGTCGATGAGTCCGGTCTGCTTGTCTATGGTCAGATCGCGCTCGCCGTCGGTGGGCCGCGCCTCGATGTGCAGGATCTCGCCGTTTCCCTCCATGTCGACATCCTGACCCGGAGGGACGTCTTTCAACCGATCCGACGCGTTAGCTTCTCCGGGCATATCCCACACGCGCCACAGGGAGCGGTCTTCCGCGCCCAGTCTCCACAAGGCGAAGGTCTGAATGCCGAGCGTCTGCGCGGCGCGCATTTCGTTCAGGGCAGTCACCGCATCCAGAAACCAGACATCGTGGCGGAAGTTATCGTCGTCGCGGTAGCTGAAGTGCGGGTTGAGCGCATCGCCGTCATAATCAACCTCTTCTTCGGAATCGCGCGCCCCGATCCACGCTTCCTGCACCGAGACGCTCTTGTCGGCCTCGCTGGGCGGAAGCTTGCCGGTCTTTGTTTTTGGCCTCTCGACCCAGTCGTACCCGTAATTGCCGATAGCGCAGATGAGCTTCTCTTTCGGAATCTCCTTGACCGCGGACTCGAGGTTGTCCATGAACCAATCCTGCGAAGCAACGGGGCCGGGAGTTCCGCCGGGAAAATGCTCGTCGTAGTTCATGATGACGACGCCATCCACGGGGGATGAAATGGCCTGATAATCAAAATCCTCGTTGCGCACCTGGACGCTGACGTACAGCTTCAATCCCCTGGCGTGCAGGTCTGACGAAAGTTCGTTCAGCAAAGCTACATATCCAGTCTGCCCTTTTTTCGGGAAGGATTCGAAATCGACCATCAGACCGCGATAATGATCGGAGGCGAGAAAGAGGCCGATTTCGCGTCGAAAGTTGGCGCGCGCTTGCGGATTGTTCAGGAAATCGCTGATGCCCGGAACAAAGTCGATGCCGTCAAAGTTCTGCACCACGGGAAAGACTTCCATGCCGGTGCCTTCCGCCTTCAGAAACGGCATCACCTTGTCGTCCACGGTATGGACCTTTTGACCCTGAACCACGTCAGACTGAACTACGTCAAACATGGTGTTCGTTTCCGGATCCACGGCTTGCAGATGGCCGTCTGGACTGAGGACTTGCAGCCACGTCGGGAAGAGCAAGTCGATCTGGCGCGCATATTCGCGCAAAGAAGAAAAGCTGGCCGCGTCCCAGGAAACGTAGAATGCAGCCCGAACCCCTTGCTCGGAGTTCAACGTGAGTAGCGAGGGAGCCTTGTGGATTTGATGGCGGTGTCCGGCGCGGGCCACGGTGGCGAGACGGCGTTTCTCGCGGGCTTTCTCCTTTTCGCCTTCTTTCAGAGCGTGGTAGGGGCGCTTTTCTGTAAGCCAGGAAAGGTCGGGCAGAGGCTCGCTGCGCAGGGCACTGTAGATGAAAAAGATCACCAGCAAGGAAAAAGCCAGGGCGGCCGCGTCGACAAAGCGGCGAATCCGCTTCCAGCGCGCTTGCAAGGGATCGTAAAAAACCTGTTTTGCCATCTCGTTGTGGTTTCTTCATCCTAAGGTGAGAGCGGCAGGGGGTCAAACCCCAGGTCCCAGATCTCAGGTCAGTGGATTCCCAACCGTGTCATACGGGGAAGTGCTACTTCCCCTCCCGGTGCACGGCGGAGGAAAATCGCGCGATTCGCGATATATTCCCAACGTGCTCTGCCTCATCCGCGAACGTCGCAGGTTTTTTCTGGGGACTACACTGGCCGCCCTGGCTTTGCGACTGTTTTTCTTCATTTATTTCCCCGCGATCACGGATGACTCGCGCACTTATGCCGACCTCGCCACCAACTGGCTGCAGCACGGCATCTATGGCCAGACGCAACTGACACAGATCGTGCCGACCGACACGCGCCTGCCCGGATACCCGGCGTTTCTGGCCGGGATCTTCTGGCTATTTGGGATTGGCAACCTTAGAGCAGTCCTGCTGACCCAGATTCTGCTGGACCTAGCCACCTGCCTGATCGTAGCCGACCTGGCACGCCACGCCGTTTCCGACCGCGCGGCAAGAATCGCTTTTGTCCTGGCAGCGCTCTGTCCATTCCTGGCAAACTATGCCGCCGCCGTGCTCACGGAAACCTTGGAGGTTTTTTTTACAGCCCTCGCTCTGGATTGCGCGGCGGCCGCTCTGAATCGGATGCAGAAGGCTGGTGTAGAGATGGGCGTCCCTTCGGCAAGCTCAGGGCAGGTCCTTGATCGGACTTGCTACCGACTCTGGGCCGCGACCGGCGCGGCGATTGCGGCCTGCATTCTGCTGCGTCCCGATGGCGGCATTTTGCTGGTAGCGGTTGCGTTTTATCTGGCGGTGGCAGCCCCTAAAGGGGCGTCTGATTTCGTGGCACGTGCGGTATCGCTAAAGCGACACCCTGATACGAAATCCGAGTTTTTCCGCAGTGTTCTAGTCGCTGGAATCATCGTCATGGTATTCGCCCTCGCGCCGCTCGTTCCCTGGACGATTCGTAATTTTCGGACGCTCCATCATTTCCAGCCGCTGGCACCGCGTTACGCCAACGAGACGGATGAACTCATCCCCCGAGGCTTTGAGCGCTGGGTCAAAACCTGGATCGTCGACTACGTGTCGGTAGAAGAGATTTACTGGAATGTTCCTGGCGACAAGATTGATCCGGAGAAACTGCCGTCGCGCGCCATCGATAGCCCGGCGGAAAGGGACGTAACGCTGGCTGTCATCGCCGACTACAACCAGTCGCAGAATATGACGCCGGAACTCGATGCACGCTTCGGCAAATTAGCCGCCGATCGCATTCGCGCCCATCCCGTTCGCTACTACGTTGTGCTGCCCGTTCTGCGTATCGCGGACATGTGGCTGCGCCCGCGAACCGAGACCCTTCCTCCCGACGTGCGCTGGTGGGAGTTCAATGACGACGGAAAGCAGTCGGTTATAGCCGTAGGGTTCGGATTGCTGAACCTGGCCTACGTGACGGCAGCGCTGTTGGCGGTAGTTCGCACGGTGTCACGCAGGCCGTCAGCGATTCGCTGGGCCGGATTGCTGGTCACCTTCCTGCTCATGCGCTCGGCATTTCTAGGAACGCTGGAGAACCCGGAGCCACGCTACACGCTGGAGTGCTATCCGGTGGTGATCGTGTGCGCAGCAGCCTATCTTGCCAGCGCGACAGAGCAGCGGCGGGAATCTGAATCGCGATTCTAAAATCCCGATTACCGTAGCGAGAATTCAAAAGTCAGAAGATGACGCACAGTCATGCGCTGCTAACTTAATGTATTCCAGACTTGTTTTGGCGGAAGACAACGTGCAATATCGATGTCAACAATCCGTGAGGGCCCAGTGAAACCCGTCTCCTTCCCCGGTATTGGTCGATTCGTCACCATCTGCATTGTGCTTTCAGTGGTCTTTCTAGGCACGAATCAAGCCGTCGGGCAGCAAGCCACAGCCCAACTGTTGGGCACCGTCAAGGATCCCTCCGGCGCGGTTGTCGCCGCTGCAAAGGTCTCCCTCAAGAACTCCGGCACCAACATTGTGCGCACAACCACCACGGGCAAAGGTGGCGAATACTTGTTCACGTTGGTTCAAATCGGCACGTATGAGCTCATCATCGAGCAGACAGGTTTTGAGAAGTACATCCAGAAGGGCATAACTCTGGTGATCAACCAGAACGCACGCCAGGATGTTGCTCTGCGAGTCGGCGCCAGCAGCCAAGTGGTCGAAGTCCTAGGAAACGTAACCCAAGTCGACACCGTTAGCGCAACGCTCGGAAAGGTGGAAACTACGCAACGAATTGAAAACCTGCCGCTGGCCGCTCGCGACACGATGCAGTTGGGCATGCTGCAGGCTGGCGTTTTCGCTCCTGACCAGGACGATGGCTCCCTCAACCCATTCTCCGTGAGCGGCCAGCGTTCGGAATCCATGACCTTCTTGATCGACGGCGCTGACAACAACGACTTTCTGGGCAATAACATGGTCGTCGACCCTAATCCCGACGCGGTCGCCGAATTCAAGATCATTACGAATAACTATGAAGCGGAATACGGGCGGACTTCGGGGGGCATCGTAAACCAGGTGATCAAGTCGGGCACGAATGCGATCCACGGCACTGCATTCGACTACTTCCGCAACACCGCGCTCGACGCCAGCGACTATTTTCTGGGGCAGGTTCCTGTTTTCAAGTACAACGTGTTCGGTGGAAGCATCGGCTTCCCAATCAAGAAGGACAAAGCCTTCCTATTCGCCTCCTATCAGGGAGCGCGCCGGCGAGAGGGACAGAATCCCGGAGTTCTGACTGTGTTGAGCCCGGCAGAGCGGACCGGGGATTTCAGTGAGCTCGGGTTTCAACTTAATGACCCAGCCACCCCCGGCGGCACTTTCATGAACAACCAGGTGCCGGTTGATTCCGTGATGCAAGAATACATCAACAAGTATCTCCCGCTTCCCAACGCGCCCAATAACGGGTTCGTGGAAGACCCTGTCGCCAGCCTGCAAGAGGATCAATTCATTTTCCGTTTCGATTACGACCTTTCGCGCAAAGACATGCTCTCGGCGTTTTACATCTTTGACGACCAACCGCAGAATTTTCCTTTCGAAGTCCTCAAGGGCGCCTCAACCGGCGGGGACGTTCCGACCGGCTCGGGATTCACCAATAACCAGCGCTATCAGACTGGGTCGCTGAGCTGGACTCGAACCATCTCTCCTACGATGCTGAATGAACTGCGCTTCTCCGCGAACCGCTCCGCCACCTTCGACTTTGTGCCCGAAGATACGACGCCGCCCTCGGCACTCGGGTTTCTGACGGTGAACCCTGACGACCCCAAGGGCACCGCGCCTCCAGCGATCAGCGTCTCTGGCGACTTCAACCTGGGCCCGTCGCCAGAAGGGCCGACCAAGGACCACGACGTTACGTTCCAATTCCAAGACACGTTTTCGTGGACACGCGGAAAACACGCGTTGAAGTTTGGCGGCGACTTGCGTTGGACGGAGAGCAATTTCCACTACGATTATTACAATAACGGGTCTTTTGATTTTGGCACCTACACCAACACCTTAACCGGAAGCCCGCTCGCCGATTTCGTCGGTGGGTTCACCGACAATTACTTCCAGTTTTCCAGCGCCGCGTACGGCATTCGGAGTCACCAACTCTACTTTTTTGCGCAGGACGCGTGGAAAATTATGAAGAACCTGAGTTTGGATTACGGGCTGCGGTACGAGTACAACTCGCCCCAGGAAGATCCGCACAACGAGATCATGGGCTGGTTTCCGGGCCAACAATCGACAGTGTTTCCGGCAGCTCCGCCAAATTTCCTCTACCCCGGCGACCCAGGAACGCCCAATCGCGGGCTCCTTTACCCTGATCGCCACGACTTCGCGCCCCGTTTTGGATTCTCCTGGGACATGCTCGGCAGTGGCAAGCTGGTAATGCGCGGCGGCTTCGGGATTTTTTATGATGTGGAGGATGGCGCGTTGAACCTGCAGTTCGGTGGGCAGCCTCCATTTGGATACGCTGCCAACAATTTTCCCTGCTTCACCACCGTGACTTTGGCCGCCGCGAATTGTCTCGTTCCTGTCAACGGCTCTTACTCTGCCGATCCGTTCCAAACTGCTACCACCGGCTACTCCGATCCGTATCCGTTCATCGCCGGCGGTCATTTGGGACAATTCTTTACTCCCGCAATCCCATTTGCCTATGTTGTGTCCCCGCATTTCCGAACTCCGTATGCTGAAAACTTCAATTATGGCTTCCAGTACCAAGCCACGAAAGACACCATGGTCGAAGCCGTGTACGTGGGCAGCATGAGCCGCAAAGCCATTGCGGGCACGAACCTGAATTTCCCAACCATCGGTGGACCATCCGGCCTCATGGCCCAGTATCAGTATTATGCTGACCCTACGCAGGGGGACTCCGACCCCTATTTGAGCATCTCCACCGATTGCGCTCGGCCCCTGGCGAATTGCAACGGCGCGCCCGCTTTCACGGGCATCCCTACCGGCGCCACGCAGATCGTTACCAACGTCAGCGAAGGTAGCTCCTCCAGCAATGAGCTCCAGATCACGGTGGACCGGCAGATGGTTCACGGCTTGCTGTTCCGCGTCGCTTATACCCTGTCGAAGACGTTCGACCAGACCTCTGGATTTCGTTCGCGATCGTCCACCTATACCAACCCGAATGACCCAGCCTTTGATCGTGGGCTGGCCGACTTCGACGCTCGGCAGCGTTTGGTATTGAGTCCGATCTGGCAGATCCCTTTCGGCCAACACGGAAGCTCGCTCGCCAAGAGAGCGTTGGGAGGCTGGGCCGTGTCCACTATCACTAGTTTCCAGTCGGGGAACCCCTTTACGCTCTATTCCAGCAACGGTGGCAGCTTTTCCAACGAGGGTCTCGATCGTCCGGATGTCGTCGGACCCATCCAGGTTTTCCATAACCCTCGTCAAGTGCACACTTTCAGCCCCGGCACCGACCAATTACACGGAAGCTGTCTGCCACAGACCATCCAGAACGGGCTCTTCCTCTTCGATCCTACCAATCTGATTTGCGCCCCCGGGCCACCGGTCGGCCAGCCTGTTCCGGCAGACAGCACTACCCTGATTGCCGGCGGAGTCCCGCTCTTCACGTACGGAAACATGGGCCGCAACGTGCTTCGCGGACCGGGCATTAACAACTGGGATATCTCGGTGATGAAGAACTTTGTGTTTACTGAGACCAAGTCCTTGCAATTCCAGACCAATTTTTTCAATGCGTTCAACCTAACGCAGTTCTTCGGTCCCACATCGAATGGCGGGTCGGTTGGTGGCAGCACAAGCTTTGGACAGGTCACGACCGACAGCACTGGGTCATCCTCGCCCTATTACCGCGGTCCGCGCATCGTCCAACTGGCGCTAAAGTTTTATTTTTGAGGAAACTGCGGTTGCGCGGACTTACGAGGGGGAGCGATCTCGACTCTTTTCTTGCGGATGCAATCCAATCTGGCTTTTGAACTAAACCCTTAGCTCAGCGGCGAGTCGGTCATGCGGAAACGAGTGCGGACGTGTTCGGACAGCAATTCGATGGCTCCGCGATTGGCCACGGGATCGGCCTGCGCCAAATATTTCATCGCTTCCACCAGCATCTTCTGGCCGTCCACGTAGCGAGGGTCTTCCGTACGCTCACGCTTTTTGCGGAAATCCGGAGGAACCGTGATCGTAAAAACTTTAGCCATGCGAACTCAACTTTCGGGGGTTCTCCCGCAGTATATAGTCCCAGCCGGTCTTTTTCAGCTTGATTCTGTTGGTCCCCATTTTTGATGCTCAGCCCCTTGAAAGGGCGCCGATGGCCGGTAGAAACGCGGCTTGCCCGTCTCTCTACTGTCCCTGTGGGGAGATAAACTTGGTTTTCCCGGTGGTCTTCAGCTTAAAGACGCTCTCGGGAATCTTTGGATTGATCTGTATCTCGGAATACTTCGCCAGGCGGTAGTCGCCGCCCGGCTCAAACAACTGCTGCTGTACAGAAATTCCACGGGCCGGGTCGATCCAGAGCAGGATGCGCGCGATGTTGTTTCGCAAATGGACGTACTTCGGAATCAATTCCAGTTCCTCGGCTTTGATGCCGTTGACGGTCTCCGACCCTAAGAATCTCACATCGTACGACTTCTGCAGGTCGTGCCCGCTGCCGCCGAAGCCGAGCACGAGATAGCTCTCGATATCGCCGCGATTTTTGCCGGCGACGTTGTACTCGCTCACCTGATCGATTTTGGGCTGGTACACCTGAACCTTGCCGCCACTGTAGATCACGTACTTCTTGTCGGGCTCGGCGAAGTCGGCAGCCATCTGTATTTCGCCGCCTTCGCGACGGAAATAAATCTTGCCTTTCTGTGTATCGGTTTCGTTGATCACCCGCTGGTATTGGTCCGAGACCAGACTCGCCTCGGTGGTTTTGAAGTTCCGCGCGGCGGCATCCATCTGGGCGAGAACATGCTCAAGCTCAGGGGATTCGCCAACAATCTGTGCCCGAGCGGCTGACGTACAAAGCCAGCCGATTACCACGATCCCGAGGACAACCGTTTTGAGCGCAGCTCTCATTGATGACGAGGATGAACGTTGAAACTTTGCTCTTTCGAAACCTGCTCTAATCTTTCTGCACCCAGACTTTGTAACTCAGCGTGTGTCCTGAGCCATCTTTAATCGTCTCGTACCTGGTGATGCTGACTGCCCCGGAGATCGGTTCAATGATCTTCTCCAGTTGCCGGCGAACATCTTCCCCTGCCGCGGTGTTCACCGCCGAAGCTTGGATCTGATAAATGAACCCGCCCTTCTCGCTGGGAATCACAACCACGCCGGTAAGATGCGGATTGCGCTCGACTGGTTTGTCCTTATAGTTGATGAAATACGGCGAAACAAAAACAAAGAGGAGAATCAGCGTAACCATGATGTCGTAGTGCAGGCTGCCCCGCTCGTACGACCAAAGAATATATCCGCGGATTGTGCGCCAGATCGCGCCCATGGGAGAGACGTTGCCTTCAAACACCGTCGAGGCTGTTTCGGGTTGTTGCCAGTGTATTGGGGAATTCATGGGATGGCAAATCGCACCAGCCGCGCGGGTACAAGGCCGCCGCCGCTGTTTATGCGCTCCTTCTCGTTATGAGGTCGGTGCCCATATACGGCTGCAGCGCCTCCGGAATCCGCACGCTGCCGTCGGCTTGCTGATAGTTCTCGACGATGGCAACCCATGTACGTCCTACCGCTAATGCGCTGCCGTTCAACGTGTGCAGAAATTCAGTCTTGCTCTTGCCCTCGGGACGGTAGCGGATATTTGCCCGCCGCGCCTGAAAACTTTCGAAGTTCGAGCACGAAGAAATCTCGCGGAATAAATTCTGTCCTGGCAGCCAGACTTCAAGGTCATAAGTTTTGGCCGAAGAGAATCCCATATCCGCGGTGCACAGCGTGACCACGCGGTAGTGCAGGCCGAGTTTCTGCAACACGGTCTCGGCGTTGTGGGTCAGCTTCTCCAGTTCATCGTACGAAGTCTCGGGACGCGAGAACTTTACCAGTTCGACCTTTTGAAACTGGTGCTGGCGGATAATTCCGCGCACATCCTTGCCGTAGGATCCGGCTTCGCTGCGAAAACACGGAGTGTACGCGGTCACGGAGACCGGCAAGCGCGCGCTGTCGAGCACTTCGTCTCGATAGAGATTCGTGACTGGCACCTCGGCCGTCGGAATCAGCCAGAGATCCTTGTCGTCGTGCGGCACGCGAAACGAGTCCTGCGCGAATTTCGGGAGCTGGCCCGTGCCATACATGGACTCGGAGTTCACCAAGTAGGGTGGAAGAACTTCGGTATATCCGTGCTCCCGGGTGTGTAGATCGAGCATGAAGTTCGCGAGGGCCCGCTCCAAGCGCGCGCCCAGCGCCCAGTACACCGCGAAGCGAGCGCCCGAGAGCTTTGCGGCGCGCTCCAGGTCGAGCACTCCGAGCGCTTCGCCAAGTTCCCAGTGCGGCTTGGGCTTGAAATCGAACTGCGGCGGCGTGCCCCAGCGGCGCACTTCGACGTTGTCTTCGGTGCTCTTCCCCACCGGTACGCTGGCGTGGGGAAGATTCGGAATGGAGGTGAGAATTTCGCGCAGGCGCGCTTCCTGTTCCGCCGCCTTTTTTTCGGACTCCTGAATACGCTCGCGCATTTCCTTGGTTTCGTTGATCTGTGCCGAAGCGTCCTGCCCGCTTTTCTTGAGCTTGGCAATCTCCTCGGAAGCTCGGTTGCGGCGCGCCTGCAGAGTTTCCGCCGCGGTGATGGCCTGGCGGCGCTCACCATCGATGGTGCGAAAGCCCTTCAGAACCTCCGCCGGATTCATTCCGCGCTGGCGCAGTTTTTCTTCGACCAGCGCGAGGTTGTCACGAACAAAATTCAGATCGAGCATTGTGCTTTAACTTTAGCTGAAAAACGCGATTCCGTGCAGCCGCCGATCTAGGTCTTGAACCAGCGGAGGACGCGGAGAGCGCAGAGAAGAGCCGGCGATACTTCTTATGAATTGTCATCCCGAGCGAAGCGAGGGATCTGCAGTTTGCCGCGAACTGCAGATCCCTCGCTTCGCTCGGGATGACAATTCTGGTAGATTCCGCAGAGCGGGCTTTCACCTTCGCTACCAGCGGTTAACATCTCTTCTCCTGTAAACTAGCTCGCGATGAGACTTCCCCGCTCCTGGTCCGTAATATTGTCCGTCGTATTGCTGTTGCTCGGTTTGATTCCGGGTGCATTCGCGTCCGCTTACAATGCCCGCCCCAAGCTCGTTGTCGTTATCGTGATTGACCAGTTCCGCGCCGATTACCTCGAACGCTATCGCGACCAGTTCGGCGACGGAGGCTTCCGCGTGTTTCTCGATCGCGGCGCGTATTTCACCGACTGCTACTTCGACTATGCCAATACCCGCACCGCCCCCGGACACGCCACTCTCTTCACCGCAAGCTACACCAGCGGACACGGCATCGTGGCCAACGAATGGTGGGACCCGCAGAAAAAGAAGCTGGTGACGTCAGTGGAAGACGACACCACAAAACTTGTCGGCGGCAACCACTCCGGTGTAGGCGCATCTCCCCACAACCTCTTAAGCGATACGCTCGGGGACGAATTGAAACTCGCCACAGGCGGTAAAGCCCGAGTATTCGCAATCTCGCTGAAAGATCGTGCGGCCGTCTTGCCCGCGGGATTCTCCGGAGACGCCGCCTACTGGATCGATCCCAAAAGTGGCGACTGGATCACCTCAACCTACTACCGTCCCGACCTCCCCGAGTGGGTGCGCAATTTCAACGGCGGCCATCGCGCGCAGAAATTCTGGAATCGTGAGTGGCGAGATAAAGATGGCGACGGAACCATCTTGGGCTCGACCGCGCCGCGAAACGGCAAAGATGGCACGCCCGCCGGCTTCTACGAAGTCGTGGGCTCTACTCCCTTCGCCAACGACTACCAGTTTGAATTTGCCAAGGAACTGGTCTTGTACGAAAAGCTGGGCGCGGGCTCGGCGACGGACCTGCTGGTGATCAGCCTCTCGGCCAACGATATTCTCGGCCATCAGGTTGGCCCCGATTCTCCGCAAATGCGCGGTATGGCGCTCGAACTCGACCGGAGTTTGGCGGAGTTCTTCGGCTTCCTTGGTCATCAGGTGGGGATGGCCAACGTGTGGATGGCGCTTTCGGCCGATCACGGCGTCGCGCCTCTGCCGGAATTCGCGAAAACCCTTCGTCTGCCCGCCGCCAATCTCGACGCGAAAGCAATGCGCGAACAGATCAATTCCCTGCTCGCGAAGAAATATGCCAAGAAGGCCGACTACGTGCTCGATTTCGATTACCCGCTCGCATGGCTTAACGAAGAAGCCTTCGCAGGAACTCTCGGTGGGAAGGACGAATCCGTCGCCGAAAGCGACGCCGGCGAAGCCATGAAGCAAGCAGGATTGGCCGGGTACTTCACCAAATCGCAACTGGCGCGGGGAGAAACTCCAGCCACCGAAACCGGCCGACGCTACGCCCACAGCTACTCGCCCGAAGGCGGATGGTACGTAATTGGAATCCCCAGTCCATTTCACGTCGGAATCGCGAAGGGTACCGATCATGCGACACCTTTCTCGTACGATACCCATGTGCCGCTCGCTTTCTATGGCCTAGCCTTTCAGCCTGGGATTTACCGGACACACGCCGAGCCGATCGATCTGGCGGTAACGTTAGCCTCTTTGCTCGGAATCAATCCACCCGCGCAAGCTACGGGAAGGGTGCTGATCGAAGCGCTGCAGGCGGCGCGTCATTCCGGCGCACAGTCCGCCATGCCGGCCGCCGCACAACCCCCCACGCCGCCCTCCGGAGGAACGCAATGACGCCCACCGGCAATCCGGACTTGAGCGTCAGCTTCGCCGGCATCGAGCTGAAGAATCCGATCATCGCCGCTTCTGGCACATTTGGATATGGCGTCGAATTCGAAGATATCGTGCACCTCGACCGGCTTGGTGGATTGGTCGTCAAAGGTCTCTCCAAAGAACCGATGACCGGAAATCCGCCGCCGCGGCTGTATGAGACCGCTGCCGGAATGCTGAATGCCATCGGGCTGCAGAATATCGGAGCACCAGCGTTCCTCGCGGAAAAACTCCCCGCGCTGCGGGAAAAGAAAAATGTGGTCGTGTTCGCCAACGTTTTCGGCTACACCCGCGCGGATTACGAGCAGACGATTGAAATCCTCAATCAGGGCGAAGGGATTGCGGCGTACGAAATCAACGTATCCTGTCCCAACACGGCGCAGGGCGGCATTCAGTTTGGCAGCGATCCGCACCTACTCGACGAGGTGGTGCGAACGGCGAAGCGCGTGGCAGCTCGGCCCATCATCGTCAAACTGTCGCCCAATGTCACCTCGATCGCGCAGATGGCGTATGTCGCCCAGGAAGCGGGCGCCGACGCCATCTCCCTGGTGAATACGTTTTTAGCCATGGCGATTGACTCGGAAACACGCCGCCCCAGAATTGCCAATGTCACGGCTGGCCTCTCCGGCCCAGCCATCAAGCCGATCGCGCTGCGCATGGTTTATGACGCGGCGCACGCCGTGAAAATTCCGGTGATTGGTATGGGCGGAATCACCACCCCCGCGGACGTAGTGGAATTCATGCTGGCAGGAGCCAGCGCCGTGCAGGTGGGAACTGCGAGTTACTTTGATCCGGTGGCAACCGAGACGCTGGTAGAGGAACTCACCGGCTATTGCCGCGAACATCGCATTGAGCGTTTAAGGGATCTAACCGGCGGCCTGCTGACGGACTGATAAATCGTAACAAATCTTGCCTTGTTCTTTGGCGATCTGTGTCTATCGTCCGCTGGCGTGCCAGATCGATCCCGGCGACTGATAGTTCAGCCCTTCGCCCCACACCACGTGCGTATCTCCGTGGTTGTCGATGGCGAGTCCGAAATAGTCGCCGAAAGGAAAGCGGAAACCTTCCTTACTGATATATCGATAGCCAGGCACGTAGCCGGAGACGCGAGTCTCTTCTCCCCAGGTCGCTCCACCGTTGCTTGAACTGCGATAGTAAGTGTTCCAATATGGTGAGTTGCGCTTGTCCATCCACGCTATGCGGACATCGCCGCTGTTTCCGGCCACGATCGCCGGGAAGGCATGTTCCACTCCCGTTTCGGCGAAGGAAACGCTGACGCCCGGCAACCAGTTGTCGCCACTGTTCGTCGACGACGAAAAATAAATACGTTGCGGCCCCAGCGGCGTGCTGCCCCGGCTCCAGAGCGCGTAAAGAGTTCCGGTGGCGTCCGACGTCAGAGCGACCTGCGCGCCCAGATACGCCTCGCCACAATCCTCGTCCTTACAGTCCGGCGCGGCCGCGGAAACATCGAGTAGAGTCGCGCTCCACGCCTTGCCCGCGTCCGTAGACTTCGCCACATACAATTTCACCGCGCCCCGCGCTCCTCCTGCCTTTGAGTAGGAAGCCCAGGCCAGATATGTGTTGCCTGCGGGATCGACCGTCGCCGCACCCAGCAAAGACCATCCCGGACGGCTTTCGGTATTCACGCGCGTTGGCGCAAAGCTGCGCCCTCCGTCCTGCGAGACGGCCACCCACACTTCTTCTTCATGATTAAAAGCCACGTAGACGCTTTGGCCACGCACGGCCAGCGCCGGCTTATCCAGTTCCGCGTCGCTGCGCACCGCAATCGTAAAATTCCAAGTCGCGCCGGAGTCCACCGACTTGGCGAGCATCACCACGCGTTTCCCGTTCTGCAGCCACGTCGCATACACGGTGCGCCGGTCCGCTGGATCGACGGTTATCTGGGCGTCAAACTGCCCCGAACCAGTTTCGAGCATCACGTGCGGACTCTGCCAAGTCTTACCGTTGTCATTGCTCGCCACCAGCAGCATGGTGGGCACGCGGCAATCTTTGCATTCGGGCACTCGCCCGTAGTGCGGATAAAGAACGTAGACCCGCCCCGAACCATCTGCTGCCACGGCTGGTTCCCACTGGTCCCCACCCGTCAGACCGACCCGACTCTGGCCGGAAAACTGCGGCGGCGCCGCCCAAGCCAGGCTGGCCAGGGCAAACAGCAAGACGATGAGCTTCGGAACGACGAGTTTAGACCAAGCGGAGCGCATGTAAACCATCGAGCGAAAACAGGGCGGGGAGGGAAGAAGCGGGACCCTTGATATGGAACTTTATCCTGAAGCGGGTCGCCGGTCAACCATCCGGGCGACCCATGCGCCTATTTTTCTGACGGCGGTTGTGCATCAAATGCCAAGCACAAATCCAGGACCCTCCGCCCAACCCCGGAGCAACGAAATGGGCACCGATTTAGGATCCGTTTACCACGCGGTTGGTTCTTCGGTTAGCCTAACCAGCGGTCAGCAGAATGGGAGCCCCGGAAGTAATCACCAAAGTATGCTCAAAATGGGCCGAAAGCGCGTGATCTCCCGTTCGCACCGTCCAGCCATCTTTGTCGGTAAAGACTCGCCCCGAACCACTGGAAATGATCGGTTCCACGGTGATGACGAGGCCCTCGTTCATGACCTGGCGGGCCTGCGGGTCAGGATAGTTAGGCACGTGCGGCAACTCGTGAATGGTGCGCCCGATGCCGTGTCCTCCCAATTCGCGGACCACCGCGAACCCGGATTTGCGCACCTCGCGCTCCACGATCTTTCCGATTTCAAACACGCGGAATCCGGCCCGGGCAACCAGCATGGCTTTATGAAAGGCGCGCTCCGCGCAGGCCATCAATTTTTCAGCTTGCGGACTCACGCGGCCCACCGGCACGGTGATGGCGGCGTCGGCCATGTAACCGTCTTTCTCCACGGTTACGTCAAGTTTCACCAGGTCGCCTTCCTTAAGCTTGCGCTCACCTGGAATTCCGTGAACCGCCTCGTCGTTCAAGCTGATGCAACTGGCGCCCGGAAACTGGTACACCATCGACGGAGCGGAGCGCGCTCCGTTTTCCTGCATAACGCGCGCGCCGATTTCATCCAGGTGGCGAGTCGTGACGCCCGGCCGAACTTCGGCTTTCATGGCATCCAGCACCATGCGGACGACGTGGCCGGCTGCTTTCAAGGAAACTAATTCCTGCTCATCCTGGATGCTCAAGGCTCGACTCCCTTCATGACGGGGACATGAATAGAAGTTATCGCATCAATGGGGTTTTGGGATAGTTGGGGTGACGTCCTTGGCTTTTTCTTCTCGTCCTGGGCGGTGGAGCAGTTTAATGCTGGTGATGGCTCAAAGCCGGGCGAACCCTCAGAAAAATCTGGAACGAGATTGGGTCTTTTCCGTAGGCGGAGTCCAGTGTTGAGGGCTTCGAGTAAAACGTAAGATCAGCGCCCAGCGCCAACTGCCAGAACCGGCGTTGGACGAGGTCGTGCGCGCCGCCAAAAGTGTACGCTCCGATTCGGAAGCTCGGAAGCAGCGGATTATCCGGAAATAATTCGTCCTTGTCAACCAACTCCATCCGCGAGAACACATAATTGCGCAACTTGAAGTTAGCCGTCGTCTCCAGCAAGTAACCATTGAGATTGTGGCTATCAAATTCCTTGTGCACTCGTCCCCACACCGCCGACGTTGCCCACGAGCCTTTCGCGAACGGCCGTACATACTCCACCGAAGCCGTCTGCCGGCGTTGGCTGCCGGGTTCAAGCGCCTCGGGATGCTCCAGCCGCCCGTAGCTGTACTGCGCCGTCCAGTTCCGCGACGGCGCGACGCTCAAGCGCGCCGACCAGGAATCGAGCGGTGCGAACTGGATGCTGTAACGCTTCTCATCGGGCTCGCGGCCGTTGAACAGCGTTCCTTCGATCTTGAATCGGTCAATGACGAGTCCCGTGGTCAGCACTCCGAAACTGATATGAGTCGAATCCTGCAAATGGTGCGACAACGGCGCCATCGGCAACTCCGATGCGGAAGCGCGGTGCATATAAGCCACGGGACCGAGCGCCGGCTCGCCCGCAGCTGCGCCGTAAAACAGCCACGAAACCTCCTTGCCGATAGGGTGTGTGTAATACAAGGCGAGTTCGGAAAACACGTTGTGCGGATGCTGATGATCGACCAGCGGCTGGCCGTGGTAGGTTTCGCCCGTCTGGAATAGCTCGGGAAATCCCGGATGCGGCGAGGTCAGCGATTCGGCAGAAAACATTTCGCGAAACAGGATGCTGCCGTGCCCCAGCTTGTGCTGCTCCATCAGCATCAGCCAGTTTACCGACTCCGCCTTGCCCTCGCCGCGCGGGCCGCCCTGCTGATTGTAATCCACAAACACGACGCCATGCGCCATCAGGTCCCAGGCGCCAACCGACTTCATCCACATATGCCCGGGCGTCGCCGCGGGCTGCCATCCTGTGCCCGAAGTATTGTGCGGCGAGGGCATCCAGTCCGGCGCGGGCTGCGACATATCCATGCTGGGCATGTCCATGTTTTGCGAATCCATGTTTTGCGAATCCATGTCCGGCTTGTCTATCTTTTGCTTGGCTTGCGCTTGCATGGGCTGCGCCTGATCTTGCGGATCAAGCCCGCTAAAGTCCGGAGCAGCGCCCTGCGCTCCAGCGGAATATACCCACAGGTTGACTACAAAGAAACCAAGAATCAACGCCCGCACGTCATGCTCCTCATGCGCAAGAGTAATGTCGAGAAATAAAATGCTTGATGGCGTTAGTTGAGCAGGGAGATTAGATCCGCAGCGGAGTCATACCGGGCGGGTCAGCGGAGAGGACCATCGAAGCTTCCGATCCATTGAAAAAGTATTCGGTCAGCGCCGGCGCGATTTGCAGAGTAACTCGTGTCCCCTGCTGGGAAGGCGGCGTGTAATGTGTAGCCTGTACCACCGCCACGTCATGACCAGTCAGGCAACACTGGTAGTTCACCGGCACTCGCGCCGGGGAAGGGGGCAGCTGTGAATCAGGAAGACTCTTGCTTCCATCCGCGTGACAGCCTGTAGGGTGCTCACCTGGCCCTGCCAAGATTCCTGCAGGCGAGGGTGACGTGTGATCCTCAGCCGTCAAAGCACTCGTAGCCAACGTCGCCATCGCGAGTGCCGCGATCAGCAGAAGTCCCAGAATTTCGCGAGCGAGCTTCATTATTTTGAACCCGATTACATCGACTCCGAGCTTCAACAGGAGGCCCTCACGACCCCGTAAGCTTCACCCGTATTTCTTCTGGCAGCCGCTCTCGGATCTCCGCCGGCAGCCGGTCATGCACGCGTCGCGCGCCGAGCATCGCCACATCCACGACCGCCATGGGCGCCGGTGTGGCCACGGCGACAATCAGCCAGATCAGGGCCGACAGCGCGAAGCCGGCCAGCGCGCCTACCTCCAGCCAAAAGGCATGACGCAGTCCAAAATGGCGGATCACGGCAAACGCCAGCAGAAACACCGCAGCCGATGCCGACGCCAGCACAATCAGCGAAATATCGATTATACGGTGCAGTTTCTGGCGGCTGCGGCAGCGCTCACAGGTGGCGAAATGCAACTCGTAATCTCCGCGCATTTCCGCAGCCAGGCCGGAAATATCGTAGCGCCATCCAGCAAGAATTTTCCCCACCATCGGTTCAACGCACTCACTCATAAGAGGTTATAACCGAATGGATTCGAGAACCTCCGTCTGGGTTGCCAGCAGCACACGGTTGTGCCACAGCCCCGGACGGCCGCCGAGCGCCTGTTCGGCCGCGGCGCGCGCGATTTCGGGATGGTTATTCTGTTCAGACAAGTGGGCCAAAATCAAATATTCAGCTCCTCCATCATAATCGTTGGAGAAGAATTCCGCGAGCGCGTCATTGGACAGATGCCCCACCCGGCTCATCACCCGCTGCTTCACCGACCACGGATACGGCCCTGAACGCAGCATCTCCACATCGTGATTCGATTCCATCACGAGCACGCTGCAGCCCCGCAAATGGTCGCGCACGCTTGCTGGCATGTAGCCCAGATCGGTGGCGAAGCCGATCTTCACGCCTTCCGCGCGAAACGTGAAGCCCACCGGGTCGGCGGCGTCATGGGGAATCGTGAAGGGCATGACCTCAATATCGCCCACGCGAAAGCCTCGGCCGACAGAGAAATGTTCCGGCTTCGGCAGCTCCGGAATTGCGCCCTCGGCGTCGCGCACCGCCCGGTTCCATGCATGATGCGTTGGCGCGGTCAAAAAGACAGGCACATTCAACTTGGTTGCCAGCCGCTGCAGGCCGGCAACATGGTCGGAGTGCTCGTGGGTGATGAGGATCGCCGAAATTTCCTCAGCGCGCTCGTTATTACGATCAGCGAGCGTCCGCAGCCGCTTAAAGGTTTCGCGGCCGGAAAGCCCGGCATCCACCAGAATGCGGGTTGCACTCGTCGCCACCAGCGCGCAGTTCCCACGACTGCCGCTAGCCAGCACCGACACCGACACTCCCATAGCCGTAGCTTACCCCCAGCGGCTGTGGAAACGGCAACAGTTTTTCAGCGGCCGGTACCTTTGGTGGGACTGGCCTGGCAGGCATTCCGGCGCTATGCAGAACCTAAGCCAGGAGTTTCTCCAGCGGCTCCCAATAATGCGCTTTCCATCCCGAAGCCAGGACTTCCGCCTCGCCCTTGGGAAAGCCCGTATGGTCAAATACAATCTTGGTCCCGGAGCCCTGCTCCACGAGCTCGAACCTGGCAATCGAATAGACGCCTGGATTCCAGCCGCCCGTTCGCCAGGCTTGCACGATTCGCTCGTTGGGCACAAGTTCAACGTGTCGTCCGGTGATGTACTCGCCAAAGAGCGCGAACGCGCCTCCCACTTCACGACTGATCTCCGCGGGCTTGTCTCCCAGGTGCATGGACTGCATGACTCCACTGAGCTGTATGACCTTGTCGAACTGTTTGGCGTCGGTGAGTGCTTCGTAGACGCGCTTCCGGCTCGCTTTGAAAACAGCCTCCTGATGGATGGATTCCGCCGTATGAGAAATCTCCTCCTCGGCTCCCGCCCAGGCCCCAGCCCAACCCTCAGTTGAGCCCAGGGCTAGTCCACCGAATGTCATCGCAACACCGACCATCGCTTGCCGTCGCGTAGGCCCGTTGGCCAGCGTTGGCGGATTCCTTCTATCGCTCATCATCGTCATCGCCCTCCCGAATTTCTGCGTTCAACCGTCCCCCGCATAACAGCACCGCACGAAAATATGTTCAAGATAATATTTCTCTGGCAGGCGAACCCCCTTCGAGGCATACTTAAGCGCTTGGAGAAAGAGGAGACCTCGTGCCCTATCCCGCAGGTCATCGCGCGGCAGTAAAGAAAAACATCATCGACAGCGCACGCAAGCTGTTCAATCGACATGGCTTTGAGAGTGTCTCTCTCAACCAGATCATGGCCGGTGTGGGCCTGACGCACGGTGGATTCTATAGCTATTTCAAAAGCAAGAGCGATCTGTATGCCGAGGTATTAGGGTGCTTCTTCACCGACCCACATTGGAAAAGCTGCTGGGAAGGTGTGCATGTGGATCTGTCATCGACAGACGTAGGTTCGCAAGTCGTCCGCGCCTATCTGTCTCGCCAGCATTTCGAGGACGTCGAGAACTCCTGCCCCATGGTCGCATTGCCGACCGACGTCGCCCGTAGCGGTGTAAGTGCGAGGCGCGCCTTCGAGACCATATTCAAAGCAATGGTAAGTGTCTTGGAGCGAAGCTTAACCGCGAATGGCCGAAGTCGCCGCACCACCGCGCAGGGCATAGCTGCCCTGTCCATTGGAGGCATGATCGTGGCTCGTACCATAGTCGACCGTGCTCTTGCGGACGAATTGCGCGCCGCCTGCATGGCCGTCGCGCTCAATCTTGGCGGCTGGGATAATCAGAGCAAATCGAAAAACGGGAAATCCAGGCGACACCGGCCGCTGCGCGTGGCGTCCTAGTTGTACAGATCAGTCCTCCGCGGTCCGTCGCCGTTCCCCATCCCAACTCATTTACGCTCACTTCTTCGCAAACAGGTTATCCACCACGCCCCGGCCCACCGCTCCCCCATAGGCGCCCGCAATTCCCGGCACAAACGCCAGAAAAGATTCGTAGATCTGGGCCCGCTCCGGTTTCTCCGAAAGAAAATAATAGGCCAGCCACTCCACTACCGGCACAAACACGCCGACCAGGACAACCCAGCGCCAAGGCTTGCGCGGACTCAGAAATCCCAGCATCATGTTAGCCATCAGCACCACCATCGCCGTCAGCAGCAAATCGCCTACCTTGATGTCCAGCCACCCCGCCAGCGCTCCCGACAGCGCCGCCAGCAAATAATAAAAGGCGTCGCCACCCGGTTTTCGCTCAGGAAGAATTCCGCCCCAGCTTGTCGTCATATCTTCATCTCGGATAGTCGGCTAGTTCCGTATTGCTGAGCCACAAGCTTTGAGCTATGAGCTTCGAGCAAACCGGTTGCCCGCAAATCGTAGCCCGTAGCTCGCAGCCTCGCGTTACGAGTACGTGTAAAATCCGCGCCCGCTCTTGCGTCCGAGCCAGCCTGCATCCACCATCTTGATCAGCAGCGGACAAGGCCGGTACTTTGGATCCCCCAGCCCATCCTGCAACACCCGCATGATGTCCAGGCACACGTCGAGCCCGATAAAGTCCGCCAGCGTCAGCGGCCCCATCGGATGCGCCATCCCCAGCTTAAACACTTCATCCACCGCCGGCACCGTGGCTACACCCTCCATCACCGCGAACATCGCCTCGTTCAGCAGCGGCATCAGCACCCGGTTCGACACAAATCCCGGAGCGTCATTCACCTCCACCGGCGTCTTTTCCAGCTTCACCGCCAGCCCGCGCACCGTCTCAAACGTAGCCTGCGAAGTCGCGAGGCCTCGAATCACTTCGACCAGCTTCATCACCGGCACCGGATTAAAGAAGTGCATTCCGATCACCTTGTGGGCACGCCCGGTCAGCGCCCCAATCTTGGTAATCGAAATCGAAGACGTATTCGTCGCCAGAATCACCTCCGGCTTCACCATGCGATCCAGTTCGCGAAAAATATCCGCCTTGATCTCAAACTTCTCCGTCGCCGCTTCGATCACCAGATCGCAATCCGCTAGTTTCGCCCGATCGACCGCCGCCGCAATCCGCCCCAACGTGGAGACCTGGTCATCCGCCGTAATTTTGTTCTTGGCAACTTCGCGATCCAGGTTCTTAGTAATCGTTGCCAGCCCCCGATCCAGGAATCGCTGCTCCACATCGCACAACACGACGTTGAACCCACATCGCGCAAACACGTGGGCAATACCGTTACCCATAGTGCCTGCCCCGATCACTCCCACAAGTTGAATTGCCATGGTCGCCTCTCTATCGTTGCCTCTCTAAAGATTGCTGCGCAAAGAAAGAAACTGGAAAGCTTAGCAGAGTGGACTTCGGTCTCCAGGTTGCGCCCCATTTGACCGGGGCGGGTGACCGGGGGTGAAGGAGAGCTACTTTTCTTTGGCAACGTTCAGACGCGTCTCGGCGCGCTGCAAAGCATCTTCCGCGCGCGTGTAATCAACCTGAGGATCGTTGCTCTTCAGGCGCTGTTCGGCGCGGCCTTTGGCTTTTTGCGCACGCTCGACGTCAATTTCCTGCGGACGCTCCGCCGCCTCCGCCAGGATCGTCACCTTGTCCGGCAGCACTTCCGCAAAACCCCAACACAACGATAATGTATGGGTCGTGCCACTCGCCTTGTAAGTAATCGCACCAACGGCAAGCTCGGTAAGCAGCGGAGCGTGTCCAGGAAGAATTCCCAGATACCCGCTCAATCCCGGGATCTGCGCTTCCTCCGCCGCGTCCTTGACCAGAAGTCTGGTGGGAGTAACGATTTCGAGTTGGAAAGTATCAGACACAGTTCCCAGTTCCCGGTTCTCAGTAAACAAGCGGCATTAGTGGCTAGCGCTCAGCTCGCAAGGAATCCACGCTAAGGCTAAATGCCAAGTGCTAATAGCCGCCTTACGCTGTCGCGCCCTTCATTTTCTCCGCCGTCTCCTGCACTTCGTCGATCGTTCCCTTCATGTAGAAAGCCTGCTCGGGAATGTCGTCGTACTTCCCTTCCACGATGCCGCGGAAACCTTTGACCGTGTCGGCGATCTTCACATAGCGTCCCGGAGTGCCGGTGAACTGCTCGGCCACAAAGAACGGCTGTGAGAGGAATTTTTGGATTTTGCGCGCACGGGCGACCGTCACCTTCTGGTCTTCGCTAAGTTCGTCGATACCGAGAATAGCGATGATGTCCTGCAGGTCTTTGTAAGTCTGCAGTGTCTTCTTCACCATCTGCGCCACATCGTAATGATCTTGCCCGACAATCCGAGGGTCGAGGATGCGCGACGTAGAAGCCAGCGGATCGACCGCCGGGTAAATGCCGATCTCCGTAAGCGCGCGCGAAAGCACAGTCGTCGCATCCAAGTGAGCAAACGTAGTAGCCGGTGCTGGATCCGTCAAATCGTCTGCCGGCACATAAATCGCCTGCACAGAAGTTACCGAACCCTTCTTAGTGGAAGTAATCCGTTCTTGTAACTCCCCCATCTCAGTAGCTAAGTTGGGTTGATAACCAACGGCGCTGGGCATGCGGCCTAACAGGGCGGACACTTCGCTGCCGGCTTGGGTGAAACGGAAAATGTTGTCGATGAAGAGCAGAGTGTCGGAACCCTCTTCATCGCGGAAATACTCGGCCACCGTAAGCGCGGTTAGCGCTACTCTTAGACGGGCCCCGGGAGGCTCGGTCATCTGGCCATAGATCAACGCCGCCTTTGACTCCTCGGGCTTGCCGGGCTTGATTACTCCCGACTCGGTCATTTCGAGCCAGAGGTCATTGCCTTCTCTTGTGCGCTCGCCTACTCCGGCGAACACGGAAAATCCGCCGTGCTGCTTGGCGACGTTGTTGATCAGTTCCATAATGACGACGGTCTTGCCGACACCGGCGCCGCCGAAGAGTCCGATCTTTCCGCCTTTCAAGAACGGCTGGATGAGATCAATTACTTTCACTCCGGTCTCGAACATCTCCGCCGTGGTCGACTGTTCATCGAACGCGGGCGCGAGGCGGTGAATCGGCATCCTCTTGTCAAAGGCGATGGGACCGAGATTATCGACGGGTTCGCCGATGACGTTCATCACTCGGCCGAGCGTGCCGCGGCCGACGGGTGCTGAGATAGGTCCACCTTGATCGATGGCCTTCATGCCGCGCACCATGCCGTCGGTCGCTTCCATGGCGACGCAGCGGACGCGCCCCTCGCCGAGATGCTGCTGCACTTCGAGAATGACGTTGATGGGGGAAGGCACGGTGAAGCCTTCGCTGACGACGCGAAGCGCCTCATAAATGGGAGGCATCTTCGCTTCGGTGAACTGCACATCGACGGCGGGGCCGGCAATTTGGATTACGTTTCCGATATTTTCTGACATAGATAAGATCTCAAAAATCCAGGTGTCAAGGTTTCAAGAAAACCGCAGCCTTGCCAATTGATGACAAACTGAGGATCCCTCTCTTCGCTCGGGATGACAATTCCTGAAATGTTTCTTACTGCGCTGCTGCTCCGCTTACAATTTCGATAATTTCTTTTGTGATCTTGGCCTGGCGCGCGCGGTTCATTATCAGCGTCAATGAATCGATCATATCGCTGGCGTTGTTGGTTGCCGCATCCATTGCCGTCATACGGGCGGCGTGCTCCGCGGCTACGGACTCCAGCAGCGCATGAAAAATCTGGATGCCGATGTACTTCGGCAAAATTCCCTCGAAAAGCTGGTGGGGCGGCTGCTCGTAGATGTAATCCACCGGCCACGTCCCGAATTTGGCGGCGGCCTCATCGACAGCGCGGGTGTCGGTGGGACGCAGACCGACGCCCGACGCCTTCGCCGCTTCGATTCGCTTCTTGCGTTCCTCTAGCGAGGCCTCTTCGGCCATGAGGACATCGACTTCGCCGATCTCCTTGATCGGCAGCAGGCGTTCGGCGACGAGCCGTTGCGCGATGACCGACTTGAATTCGTTGAAGAGAATGTAGACGCCGTCAATCTCGTGGCGGGTGTAGCGGGCGATCACGTCTTCGCTAAGAGTATTAGCGAAAATATGGTCGACCTTGCCCAGAACTCCGACATATTCGCCGGTGATTTGCACGTGACCGGCGCGCGGCGGGGCGGCTTCTGTATCGTGCGGGATGGGCGAGGCACCCGTCTCTCCACCGGCGGGCCTCTCTGGGGCAAGCGGATAGCGACGCCGCATGAAATCGCGGCCTTTGCGTCCGATGCATTCGATATCGATATTCGCGTCGGGCTTCGACTGGATGGTCGTCGATATGAACCTGGAAGCCATCTTCAGGGTGTTGGTGTTGAACGCCCCGGCCAGGCCCTTGTCTCCAGTGACCACGATCAGCAAGATGTTTTTTCCCGGGCGCTCGGCGAGCAGGGGATGAAGCGGTAGTCCGGTAACCGGATCGTAGATGTCAGCTCGCGAGATGAGCGATTTGAGCACGTTGATGAGCATCTGCGAATAGGGACGCGCGGCGAGTGCGCTCTCTTGCGCGCGGCGCAACTTAGCCGCGGAGACGGTCTTCATGGCCTTGGTGATCTGCCGCGTGTTGACCACGCTGCGGATACGGCGCCGGATGTCGAGAACGTTTGCCATTCTATGTAGAGACGCGGCTTGCCGCATCTATCTCGCACGCAGGAGACGCGGCAAGCCGCGTCTCTACAAAATTATTTCCCTACTGCTTGTCTTGCATCTACGAACTGCTGTTTTGCTTCTTTGATTACTCTGGACATCTCTGCTTTTAGATTGTCGTCCAGAATTTTCTTTTCCATGATCGTGTTGAGCAAGCCTGGATTCGTGGTTTCCACGTACTTGTAAAGATCTTTCTCGAAGTCGCGGACTTGATCGACCGGCATATCGTCCAGCACTCCGCTGGTGCCGGCGAAGATGATCAGGATTTGTTTTGAAAACGGGAGTGGGCTGAACTGGCCTTGCTTCAGGAGTTCGACCAGGCGCTGACCTCGACTTAGCTGTTGTTGGGTAGCTTTGTCTAGGTCGCTGCCGAACTGGGCAAACGCGGCTAATTCGCGGTACTGGGCTAGTTCGAGCTTTAGCGTTCCGGCTACTTGGCGCATGGCCTTGATCTGCGCGCTGCCGCCTACTCGGCTTACGGAGAGTCCCACGTTCACGGCTGGGCGGACACCCTGGTTGAATAAGTCAGTTTCAAGATAAATCTGGCCATCGGTAATCGAGATTACGTTGGTCGGAATGTAGGCCGAAACGTCGCCGGCCTGGGTTTCGATGACGGGCAGGGCGGTAAGCGATCCTCCACCGTTCTTGTCGCTGAGTTTGGCTGCTCGCTCTAAGAGACGCGAGTGGAGATAGAAAACGTCTCCGGGATAGGCTTCGCGGCCGGGAGGACGACGGAGCAGGAGCGAAATTTCACGATAGGAGGCGGCGTGTTTCGAAAGATCGTCGTAGATACAGAGGGCGTGGCGTCCAGCATCGCGGAAAAACTCGCCCATAGCGCAGGCCGCGTAGGGAGCGATGTACTGCATGGGAGCGGGTTCGGAAGCCGAGGCCGCGACCACGATGGTGTATTCCATGGCGCCAGCATCTTCGAGAATCTTGACCACCTGCGCAATCGACGACCGCTTCTGACCGATGGCGTTATAGATGCAGATAAGGTTGTTGCCCTTGTTGTTGATGATGGTGTCGAGGACAACGGCGGTCTTGCCGGTCTGGCGATCGCCAATGATCAGTTCGCGCTGTCCGCGGCCGATGGGGATCATGGAGTCGATGGCCTTCAATCCGGTGGCCATGGGTTCGCGCACGGGCTGGCGGGCAACAACGCCGGGAGCAAGGCGCTCGATGGGTATGAATTTGTCGGTGGCGATCGGACCCTTGTCGTCGAGGGGCTGACCGAGCGAGTTGACGACGCGGCCAATCAGGGCGTCGCCGACGGGTACGCTCATGATGCGGCCGGTGCGCTTGACTTCGTCGCCTTCTTCGATCTCGGTGTACTCGCCGAGGATGACCACGCCAACCTGATCTTCTTCGAGGTTCATGGCGATGCCGGCGACGCCGTGCGGAAAGCTGAGCAGCTCTCCGGCCATGACCTTGTCAAGGCCGTAGACACGGGCGATGCCATCACCGAGAGTGATGACGGTGCCAACTTCGTCGACCGCGATCTTGGATTCGTAGTTCTCGATTTGCTCGCGGATCAACTGGGTGATTTCGTCTGCTTTGATTTGTGCCATAAAAGTCTCAAGTCGTTGGTCGTTGGTCGTTGGTCGTTCGCTGTTGGCTCCAGCTCCGCCTTGGCGGTTTCAAGCTACGAGCGAAGTGGTCTGCTCGAAGCTCTCAGCTCTTGACGCAAAGCTGTCAGCCTTCCACCAACTGCTCCCTTATCCGGTCTAACTGGCCTTTTACTGAGCCGTCGTAGATGGTGCTGCCTACTTGCACGACTGCTCCGCCTAGTAGCGTGGCATCTTGTTCGTATCTTGCTCGGACTTTCTTGCCGGTCATTTTAGTGATCTCGGCTTCCAGCATTTGCTTCTCGGGGTCGCTCAGTGGGCGCGCACTGCTTACTTGTGCTTCGGCGAAGCCCTGGCGGTCGTTCAATTCCTGCTTTAACTGTTTAAGGATTTCGCTGAACAGCGGCAGCCTTCGGTGATCGGTGAGTACGGCGACGAAATTCCGCACCTGGCGGGTCGTACCCAGCCGCGCGGTGATGGCATCGATCACGGCGCGTTTGCTGTTTGCGGGAATGGACGGGTTTTCGAGGACGCGGCGCAACTGATCGCTTTCCTTGAGCAAGGCCTCGATGCTGTGCAATTCCTGCAACGCGCGGGCAGGGTCGAGATGGCTGGTGCCGGTCTTTACTACATCGGCCAAGACCACATCGACGAAGGCGCGGGCGTAGGTGCCGACGACGGAAGCCATGGTTAGCGGCCGTCCTTTCCGCCGTTATTGTCCCTGTCCTTATGCGAGGAAGCGGGTGCAGCCAGCTTCGAGGCAAAGCTACGCACCAGCACCTGGTCGGTATTGGAATCAACGTGAATTTGCTGGCGGGCCAAGGCGACCGCGAGACCTGCAGTGTGGGTGGTCAATTCGCGGCGGGCTTGCTTGGCCGCGGTGGCGATTTCCTGCTCGGCGGCGAGGACCACTTTGCGAATATCTTCTTCCGCGGCTTTCTGGATGCGGACTTCTTCGGCCGCCGCTTCGTTTTCGGCGCTGGCCTGCATACGTCCGATTTCTACATCCAACTGGCGGAGATGCGTCTCGATGTCCGCCAAGCGGCGATTCGCATCTTGACTGGCGGCGCGCGCTTCTTGCAAAGCCTGCTGAATGGATGCGGTGCGGTTGCGGAACATTCCGGGCAAATACTTGCGCGCGGCCCAGAACGCGACGACCGCTATGATGGCGAAGTTGAGAACGGACAGGAGCAGGTGCGTACCATGCACGCTCCAATCGATCTTACGGGCGAGCCATTGCACGGGCTTTGCGTGTTTTAGATTTGCGTTTTCTTCCTGGTCTTCTCCGGCGTCCTCACGTTTCTCCCGGGCGAGTTCGCCGCCGATGCTCTTTTGGCCGGGTGCGGCTTGCTTATCTTCTTTTGTGGATCCGGAAGCTTGTTGGGAAGGCGGTGGCGCAGATTGTTCCTGCGCGTAACCAAGTTGCGCGGGAACCGCCGCCAAGAATGCCATTAGGGCGAGCGCCACCAGCGAGCGGACGATCGCTCGCATCGCTTGCTCCCCAGTCCCCTCGCCAAAGCAATGTCCTGATACGAAGCCGCTGGACTTCATTGTGTTTAGTCTCATTGGCCACCGACCTGGCTGGGGGATGCCATGGGGCGCAAGACGGTGCGCACTATCTCGGTTGCGAGTCGGGCCGCGTCCGATTGCAGCTTCGACATGGCCTGCTGCTTATCCTCTTCTATGCCGGCGCGGGCTTGCTTGACCTGCTCCTGGGCTCGGGTGCGGGCTTGATTCACGGCTTGGCTGCGGGACTGGTTGGCCTGCTGCCGGCGGGCTTCCTGGTTCTTGAAGATTTTCTGCCGCGCTTTACGGAGGCGCTGCTCGTAGTCGGCGGTGCGGCCCTCGGCGGCGGCGATATCGGCGCGCGCTTTTTCCAGCGCCCCCTGGGTGCGGCTGCGGCGCTCGGCGAGCACGGCGGTAAGCGGCCGATCGACCAGGAAGTTATAAAGAAGGGAAAGCGTTGCCAGCAGGATGACGGTGGGCACGGCTCCGAGCAGTAATTCGCCTAGTTGTCGGAGTGTCTGGTCCATTTTCTGATTCTGATGATCGAACTGACTCTCGAATTGCTGACCGAATCCTTGCTGATCGTCTTAGCTGTTTCTGCTGGAAGAAGAACCGCTTCTAAGACCAACAAAAATAACACTATGGCGAGGAAAGTGTCAATGATCGGGGCACGTTTAGACGGGAAAATTTCCCCCAATTAGAAGAATGCTGGGCTGAAAGTTGATCCTTGACAATCGAGACGGAGGGTCTAGGATATAAGTATCACCTCCGATCCTAGTCCGGATCGAATGGGCCGATAGCCAAGGAAGAGTCACCGCTTCTTGGCTGCCGGCCCATTTTAAATTTCGGGGCTTCTTCACAGACTAGAGACGAGGCTCGCCTCGTCTCGTCTCAGCGTGCCAAGAAGACGCCGCGAAAAACATAACGTCAAGTTGACATTTCTGTGACAACTGCCGGGCTGAAGGCGGCGAGAATGATGCCTGTTCCTGGGATGCCTCTCCAAGGGAACACAACCCAGAACGCAACCCTAGATCGCCAACTCTAGATCGCCTGGAAGTGGTCTGGTAGGTCTGGCGGGTGACTCTCTCGACCCGTCAGACCCTTTTTTGTGCACAGCGAGGAGGCGCGGCAGCCCGCGTCTCGATAGGTAGGCGAAATTCGGACAGAACTTCTCTCCAGCCGCTCTAGCGGACGGCCGCGGGCTGAAGCAAGGCTGCGATTTTCTCGAGGATCCGGTGCATGCTCATGTTGGAGTCGACGACGGCGTCGACTTCGTGATGATGAGTGCCGGCGTGCATGACCAGGACCTTGGTTCCTTCGTGCGCCTTCTTGACCATGTAGGGCAGGTGATGGCGATCGTCCTTGGATAAAGTCGCGCCCAGGATGACCAAGTCGAAAGCGTCGCGGCGGAGAGCTTCCTGAACGGCCTGGCGGTTTTGGGCAGTAGTTACGTGATGCCCGGCCTTTTTCATCTCGGCGGCCTGGGCGCTGAGAATCTGTTCATCCGACTCGCCGTAGAGAATCTTGATCGAATTTCGCTGAGCGGATTGGTGAGCGGTCGCGGACAATGGGCCTCCTGAAAATTCCATCGGAACTCACTCGGAGCTTAGCAATGGGCGGGCGTCCTTCCGAGGTCACGGAAGATCAGGGCCGTATGGGGCGACTTTAGATGGGGCGAGCTCGGATGGTATGACTATTGAGCCTCTAAGCTGGCTGCTCTCTGCTGGGCTTGGCCGATGTCGTTCGAAAATCGCCGAGCCTGCTGGTAGGCCAGCTTCGCATCCTCGTCGCGTCCGGCCTGATGGAGAGCATGGGCGAGGAGAAGATATCCGACGTCGTTGGGGTCGAGGACTACATAGTGCGCGAAGTAGTCGGCGGCGTGGTCCCAGTCGTTATTTTTCTCCGCGTTCTTCTCCGCGATTAGGCCCATGTCGAGGAGAGCGATGGGGAACACGCGTTTTAGCTTTATGGCGGAATCGAAGTTCTTTTGCGCCTGGGGGTAATCATGCAGGGCGAAGTAGACGGTGCCGAGATTGGCGTAGGCTGAGGCGCGAAGTTGAGTATCGGTCGCCAATTGCAGGACATAGGCATAGCGCGCCGCGGCCTGCTGCAGATCACCGTGTTCTTGCGCGTAGATTCCGAGATTGAGTTGGCTGGTGGCGTCCTGGGGCTCAAGCGCTGAGGCGGCGCGGAAGTGGATGATCGCTTCATCGCTTCTGCCCTGCCTGATCAAGGCGCTGGCAAAATTATTTTCCGCTACGAAATTGTTCTGGGTGACCGCCAGCGCGTGCGCCCAGAGGGTGAGATCGTCCTGCCAGTAACTCAGTTGAATATGGGTGACGGCAGATAAGGCGAGCAGGACGGCAAGTCCCGCAGCGGCCAGCAATCTCGTTGAAGCATGGCGGGAGCCGGCCCATTCGGCGGCCGTCCAAGCGATCATTACGAAAAGGCCGATCAAGGGGAGATAGGCGTAGCGATCGGCCATGGCCTGGTTGCCAACTTGCACCAGGCCAATCATGGGAACCATTGTCCCCAAGTACCAGAACCAGCCGACCACGAGGTAGCGATGCTTGCGGTATTTCAGGACGGCGCAGGTGACCGCGCACAGGAAAAGAGCCGAGGTGGTTACCTCCCAAGCCGGTAACGCATGTGGATATGGATAGAGCGCCGCTAGATGGGATGGCCAGACCGCTTTCTTTATGTAGAGCGCATAACAAACGATCGCGTTTTCAAGCCGCAGCACAGGAGCATGTGCCGCACTCGTAAGCACGGCGCCGCCCGCTCTTTGCGCCATCATAGTGATGACCGCGCTGCCGGCCGAAAGCGCCAGAAGCGGGATTTTCTCCAGGCACAACCTGGACAGGGGCTGGGCGCCGGCGGCAAAACGCACCTTTGCGTCATCGTTATCGTTGGATCCCACATTCGAGGAGAAGCACATTCTTCCTAACGGCCAATAATCCAACAGCAAAAGCACCAGAGGCAGCGTAATCACCATCGGCTTGGACATGAGGCCCATGGCGAACAGAATCGCGACTGTCATGTAGCGTACGATCCCCCGCCTGCGGACATACCATCCGTAGGCGGCGAGGGCCAGCAGAAAGAAAAACATGCTGAGTACGTTCTTGCGTTCAGCCACCCATGCGACCGACTCCACATTAAGAGGATGCACCGCAAAAAGTGCGGCTACCGTCAGGCTGCGCGCAGTGTATCCAGTGAACCACTGCAGAATCAGGAACAACAGCAGCGCGTTCATGGCGTGCAGCAACACGCTGGTGTAGTGATGGCCTACCGGATTGAGCTGAAAGAGCTGACAATCGAGCGCGTGCGAGAGCCAGGTGAGCGGATGCCAGTTCGCCTGATCGAGCGAAATGAACGCCCATGAAATCGTGCTCCAATGCAGGCCGGCGCGCACCTGTGGGTTGTCGGTGACATAGCGGTCGTCGTCAAAGTTCACAAAACCGTTGCGCGAAACGGGATTGTAGAGGGCCAGTGTGACCACCACCAGCAAGAGACCCAATACCAGTTTGCGCTGAGCGGAGGAACGAAAAATCCCTCCCACTTCCTGGAGTGCAATCGCCGGCTTGACAGCAGCAACGGGCATAAATGGCTTTGATTCCAAGTGTGCGGGAGAAGCGGGCTGGTTGCAAAGTGGAAAGTAATCGGGCGGCGGAGTGGCGGAAACTTAAGTCACGGCGGAGATAAAAAGGGCGAGCCAATTGCTGCGAAAAGGCCCCACTTCTCGGAAGCGCGAGAAGTGGGGCACCCTTGAGAGTGCAGAGGCTTGCGATACCCTCTAACGCGTTGTGGCCAGGACCGACGCTCGTTCTTCGGCCGGGACAAACTTCCGTACATCGTGTCCGATGTAGACCTGTCGCGGACGCGCTATCTTCTGCTCTGGGTCGGTGATCAACTCCTGCCACTGGGCCAGCCAGCCTGCGGTGCGCGGGATGGCAAACAGCACGGTGAACATTTCCGGCTTAAAGCCCATGGCCTGATAGATGATGCCCGAGTAAAAGTCTACGTTGGGATACAGTTTGCGGCTGATAAAGTATTCGTCCTCAAGGGCGATTCGCTCCAGTTCGAGAGCGATGTCCAGCTTCGGATTTCCGCCGGTGACTGCGAATACCTTCTCCGCCGTCCACTTGATGATCTTGGCGCGCGGATCGTAGTTCTTATAGACGCGGTGGCCAAAGCCCATCAGCTTGCACTTGCCTTCCTTAACCTTCTGGATGTAAGCGGGGATATTCGCCTTGGAGCCGATTTCGTCGAGCATGATGAGAACGGCTTCATTGGCTCCGCCGTGCAGAGGCCCGGCCAAAGCCGCAGCCGCAGCCGCGGTTGACAGGTACGGGTCGGCCTGGGAACTGCCCACGGCGCGCATGGCGTTGGTGCTGCAGTTCTGCTCGTGGTCGGCATGCAGAATGAAGAGAATGTCCAACGCGCGGGCGATTACCGGGTTGGCCACATACTTCGGTTCCACCATCTTCCAGAGCATGTTCATGAAGTTCTCCGGATAGGTGAGATCGTTGTCCGGATAGACGTACGGATAGCCGAGACTGTGCCGGTAAGACAGGGCGGCGATGGACGGCATCTTGCCAATCAACCGTTGGATCTGGTGCAGCCGGTTGGCGGGATCGAAAACGTTTCTCGACTCAGGGTAGACCGAGGACAAAGCTGCCACCGAACTGATCAGCATGGACATGGGATGGGCGTTATAGCGGAAGCCCTCCATGAACTTCTTCGTGTTCTCATGCAACATGGTGTGATGGGTAATCTGGTTGACCCAGGTTTTGAGATTGCTGGGACTGGGCAGGTCGCCAAACAACAACAGGTAGGCAACCTCAAGGAAAGTGCAGTGTTCAGCCAGCACTTCGATGGGGTAGCCCCGGTAGCGAAGGATGCCACGGTCGCCGTCAATGAAGGTGATGGCGCTCCGGCAGGACGCAGTATTCATGAATGCCGGATCGTAGGTCATGAGCCCAAAGTCCTCAGGCCCGGTTTTGATCTTCCGCAAATCCATGGCCCGGATTGTGCCGTTCTCAATCGGCAGGCTGTAATTTGTGGCGGTGCGATTATCGGTGATGGTGAGACTGTTTGATGCCATTGGTGAATTCTCCTTTTACCGCTGCCCAGGAGCCAATTGCGGAGAGCTGATCTGGGGCCATCCTGACTCCTTGGGAATTACAGACAAGGCGAGCTTCCCGCCAGGATATTTTCTGTTTTCCGGCAGGGTGGTGCAGTGTCCGTCCTCACTCAAGCCCGTGACGGAAGTCACTCGCAACTGCAGTTAGCGGCCTGGTGCGTTCGACTTGGCGCTCTTGAATTTCCACGTTTGGGCGCCTCGCTAGTGGCTGAATTTGACGATCTCCCGCTTGAAGAGTGGAGCGACAAATTCAGCCGTTACCCACCCTCAGCGTTCATCTGCCCGCAACACTGGTGGCGTATACTTTGGGGCTTATTCCTTAGGGGTTCTAGCCCCTCCATCATGCGCGTCTTGGACCACGCCTTACTGCAGCGGCTTTCCGGAGAACTGGAGTCGATTTGTGACGACATGCTTCGACTTGAAGCTTCCCTCCTCAAGAAACCGCTTGCGGTCAATGAAGCTCATCGCCGCAGCGCGCGTAACCTTGCGCACTACCTCGCGCTCCGCCGCCACGATGTCCGCGGGTTGCAAGCGCAACTTGCCCTGCTCGGCCTTTCTTCTCTCGGCCGCACCGAGAGCCACGTCTTCAATGCCGTCCAGACCGTTCACCACGTGCTAAACGTTCTGCTGGGCAAGGACGCCTCGCTCCCTTGCCCTGCTGAGCCTGCCGTTGCCATCGGCGAAGGCGCCGAGCTTCTGGAAAAAAACACCGACGCTCTGCTCGGGCCGCCGCCGCCCGGACGAAAAGTCCGCATCATGGTGACCATGGCCACCGACGCCGCCACCGATTACGAACTCGTCCGTGACCTCGTGCAAAACGGCATGGACTGCATGCGCGTCAATTGCGCTCACGACAGTCCGGAAGTCTGGCTCGGCATGATTTGCAACCTCCAACGAGCTCGCGAGGAAACTGGGCGCAATTGTTGCATTGAGATGGATCTCGCCGGCCCCAAGCTGCGTACTGGCCCGATCGAGCCGGGACCGTCGGTGATTCGGTGCCGGCCCGCGCGCGACGTCTACGGTCGTGTGGTGACGACGGCGCGCATCTGGCTAACTCCCGACGATAATCCTGGGTCGCCGCCCGCACCAGCGGACGCTTCCCTGCGAGTACCGGCGGGTTTTCTAAAAAAGTTGCGCCAGGGTGACATCATCCGGCTCCGTGATGCGCGCGAGGGTCGGCGTACGCTGCGCGTTACCCGCGTCGAACTTGAGGGCTGTTGGGCCGAAGGCAGGCGGACAACTTACTTCGTGCCGGGACTTCAACTGCGCGCGTTCCGTCGTGCGTTGGCCCGTAATAAGTCTGGCAAGAAAGTCCTCCGGAGCCTTGCAAAAGCCTGCGTTGGCGAACTTCCTCACCTGCCGCAGACGCTGCTTCTCAAGCTGGGTGACACACTTCTGCTGACTCGAGGGCCCGCGATCGGAAGGCCAGCCATCTATCGTAAGGCGGGGAAACGCAAGGCGGGAAATCAAAAGACCGGGAAGCTGATCACACCCGCGCAGATTGGCGTGTCGCTCCCGCAGATTCTCGATCATGCCAAGCCGGGCGAACCGGTCTGGTTCGACGACGGTAAAATTGGCGGCATGATTCGGGATGTGAATGCGGAATCTGTGTCCGTGGAAATCACGCAGGCCCGCCCTGAAGGCGAGAAGCTGGGCGCGGAAAAAGGCATCAATTTGCCAGAAACGCAGATTGATATTCCGGCAATAACTCCGGACGACCTGGAGGCCTTGAAATTCATTGTCCAGCACGCGGACCTGGTCGGGTATTCCTTCGTCCGCGCCGAATCCGACGTTCGCCAGCTTCTCGATCATCTTGAACGGCTGGATGGCCAGCATCTGGGGCTGGTCTTGAAGATTGAAACGCGCAAAGCTTTCGATAACCTTCCCAAGCTGATCCTGGCGGCCATGCGCGCACGTTCCATCGGAATCATGATCGCGCGCGGCGACCTGGCCGTCGAATGCGGCTATCAGCGCCTCGCCGAGGTTCAGGAAGAAGTATTGTGGGTGTGCGAGGCCGCCCACGTTCCCGTCATTTGGGCAACCCAAGTCCTCGAAAACCTGGCCAAAAAGGGCATTCCATCCCGCTCGGAGATCACCGACGCTGCCATGGGTGAGCGGGCCGAATGCGTCATGCTCAACAAAGGCCCCTACGCCGTCACTACCGTCCGCGTCCTCGCCGATATCCTCAAGCGCATGCAAGCCCACCAGGAAAAAAAGCGCTCCATGCTGCGCCAACTCCGACTCGCCGCAAGCTTCTCCAGCGCGGATTAGCTGCAGACGTTCAGGGTGGCATGAGGGGACGGTAATCCAGGGGCGGTAATCTGAGTCTGGAAACGGGAGACTGACCGACCAACACCCCATACTCCTGCCGGAAAGACGGAACCACCCACCCGTCCATGTCCTCCGGGAATCTAGCCGATTAGAAGTTTCTCACACTACTCTGATGACCTGGGGTCCAATCGCTGTCCCCCACCTCGACGGACAGTGCAATCCAACGCTTGCCACGAGAACGGCATTAGAAATCTACGCGAGGCGTGAAAAGGAGCATCGGTGACCAAGATGCGAAGAAGCGGCAGTAACTGGTGTTTGCTCCTGACATTCCTTTTTGCTGCTACGGCCGTGCTTTCAGCACAGAGCAACTACAAGGTGGTCACCGTCTCCAACGGCGGGACCATCTCAGGCACGGTGAAATGGTCAGGTCCGTTGCCGCACGGGCTGGATTTCCCGGTCACTAAAGACCCCCAAATCTGCGACCCTGAATCTAAGAAGACGGTCAACCTGGAGCGCTTGCTGCTTGGGCCGCAAGGGGGCGTCGCCAATACCATCGTCTACCTTAAGAATATCTATAGCGGGAAAGCAATGGCCCTGCCTGAGCAAAGACGTCATTTAGATCAAAAACATTGTCACTACATCCCACACATTCTCCTCGTCCCGCAGGACGCCACGCTGCAAATGCAGAGTTCCGACGCCACGCTGCACACCATTCACATGGATGGTGCAGCTACCTTCAACCTGCCCTTTCCCTTCACCAACCAGATCACTTCGCGCACCATGTCGACGCCGGGACTGGTCCATCTCCGGTGCAACGGCGGCCATGTCTGGATGAACGCAGAAATGATGGTGGTTTCGCACCCCTACTATGCCGTCACCGACGAGAGCGGATATTTTGAATTTACCGATGTGCCCCCTGGAACCTATCAGATCGTGGCCTGGCATGAGGGCTGGGGCCGTGAAGGAAAAGAGCAGGTCTATGACGTCTTGACGCAACGCCGAGTTGAGCGTCCCCTCTTCACCGCTCCGGAGACCTGGGAGAAATCGGTCACGGTCACCGGAAACGGCACGAGTGCAGTCAATTTTGTGATCTCTAACAAGTGATGCGTCGCACTAAGCTACTTCCTCTGAATGGATTCTAAATACCTGGTTATATTTTCCAGCCGCACATTGCCTAAGTCGCGATCAAACTCGATCTCGTGGAAAATCGGCCCCCAAATCGGCATCTCTTTCGAGCCGTGTGCGGGTAGGAGATCGTCGGCGCCAAACATTACAGTGTTTCGCACGTGAATGGCGGGAAATGCGCCGTCATTTCGCTGCGAAAGTCTCGTCAGATCAGGAGCCTCTCGCTTCAGCGCCTTGGACACCGGACCATTGCCCCGCCCATCGAGTCCGTGGCAAGCAACACAGTGATTTCGAAAGATGCTGGCTCCATCCACCGGACGGATGACGGGTTGGAGTTGGTCCCCAGTTTGTGCGGCTGCGGAGACGACCACTGCAACTAGTGAGACTAGAACGAGCATCGGTACTCGTCGCTTCACTATGGCCTCCCGCGCTTGAGCAGGAATATGGCTCACCAATACACTATGCCGCTCGAGTGCCATAGTCGGTGACAGGAGTAACAGGTCGGTGTGATGTCGTTTTCGCATCAGGGCATCGCTTTAGCGAATGCCGTACCCTCTCCGAAATCAGGGGCCTTTAGGGGCTGGGGCGCCCGCGCACATCGCTACACCATCTCGGTGCCCCACAGATCATGCAGGTGCACGATTCCTCGCAAGCGCCGGTCGCTGTCCACGTCGCTATCAACAACGCTATCAACGACAACGAGCGACGTAATCTTCATCTCTTCCATGCGCGCCAACGCGGTGGCGGCGAACTCCTGCGGGCCAATGGTCTTCGGAGTCCGCGTCATGCAATCCTGCGCCGTCAGGTCAAGCGCGTCTTTGCCGCGCTGCTCGAGCAGCCGCCGCAGATCACCGTCGCTGATCACTCCCAGCAGACGATCGCCCTCGACCACCGCGGTCATTCCCAGCTTCTTGCGCGACATTTCGTAAATCACGTCCGGCATCTTCGTGTGGGCCGTCACCCGCGGAACCGCTTCTCCCGCGTGCATTAGCGATTCCACCCGCGCCAGCCGTTTGCCCAACTTTCCGCCCGGATGCAGGTTGGCAAAATCCTCTTCCTTGAAACCGCGTTTTTCCGAAAGCGCCACCGCCAGCGCATCCCCCAAAGCGAGCATGGACGTAGTGGAAGCGGTAGGAGCAAGTCCCAGCGAACAAGCTTCCTTGGAGATCGAGCAGTCCAGAGCCACGTCCGCGGCCGCTGCCAACGTAGAAGCCCGTGTGGAGCGCGCGTCCCCGCCCGCTAGGTTTTCTGCCAAGTCGTCGCAAGTCAAACTGATGAGCGGCACCTGCAGCCGCTTGATCGTCGCCAGGAGATGGAGAATCTCTTCCGTCTCGCCGCTGGCCGAGAGCGCCAGCACGACATCGCCGCGCACGATCATCCCCAGATCGCCATGCAGCGCCTCCACCGGATGCAGGTAAAGCGCCGGCGAGCCAGTCGAACTTAAGGTAGCCGCGATCTTGCGAGCGATGAGCCCGCTCTTTCCCATCCCCGTGACCACGATGCGGCCCTGGCAACCGAACATCAAATCCAGCGCCCGGTTGAAGTCCGCGGCCATGGGCCCGGCCAGCCGGTCAGCCAGCGCCCGCAACGCCTCCGCCTCGATGCGCACCACGTTTTCGCCCACATGTTTCATGAAGGGGAAATGTTAGCAGAAGGAGCAGACATCGGGTGAGCGGGCCATCGGGTCCTTACGCTGGTTGACTGAAAGGCGAGGATTCTAGCGTTTTTCAGTGACTGTTCTAAACGGGGACGCAACGATGCCCAAGACGAGTCCGGCCAGCCAACCAATTGCGATACAAAGGCTACCTATCATGACCGCGCATACAATTACAACGACAACGGACTCCATCGTGTCTAATACATCTGTCCAGCTGAGAGCGGGACTGGTCGCCATGACGTAGGTTCCATAGAAAAACCCGGCAACCCCACCGAGCGATGCGCCGATGCGCTCCGACTTCATTATCCACTCACCGTGAGTCGCCACAGTCGTCACCCCTTTGTTTGCGCTTCCAGTTACCCTAATTTCAAGGCGGACGCGACCAAGAGAGTCAGAATTGCCAGAACTACGACAGAAGCTGCAACAACACTGAGAGAATAATTACGAGTGGGTGTGCGCGTCATAGCAGACCTCCTTCACGGACGGAAGCAGGGGCCTTGGTCGAGGCCGATCATTCTGCTACGAATGTTCCGATCTCGACCTGCCGGGCCCGAATAAGAATCGTCACCGACAATACAATTACTCGAGGGGCCGACGTTCAAAGCTCTCGCCTCAGGGGGTGTGCACACCGTAGTGGGACCTGCTCTTCGGTGAGGCGCGAGGTTCTATTACCTCACACGAATGAGCGCGTCCTGTCAGTGACAGGTGTCACATGTAGATGTGCGGTGATCGCCAACAGCCACAGCGCAAGGCAGCAATGTATAAGTTTTGAAACATTCAATTTCACCCGGAACCTCACACGACCCGATCTCCCATCAGAAGTGATCGTCGGCGGGTCGTCCGGGATGTTCCAGCGCTCGCGCCTGGATCGCGCGGTCCCACGGACCGCCCTGCCAGTTATCTTTCGTGCGATCGGTCGCAATCCAAGGCGGCAGCGTCATCAGGAGCCTCCGACTGAGCGCGTAGAGATAAGGTTCATAACGGCTCCGAAGCTGCGCCAACTTCTCTGGCGCGTCCGCTCCATCGTTTTGAACAGCGCCGAGAGTCACGCCGTGCTGAGCGAGTTCCGTTCGCAGGCGGGTTAGATTTGCAGCCGTAAGCCGGTCGGCATCATGTGGACTATATTCCGCATTCACCACCTGGGCCAGATCGACAACGGCGTGCCGTGCCATGGCAAACGTGAGTTTCGCCTGGTCCGGGTGGATGCCCTCCACGCCGGTCATGATCAGCGACGTGACATCGAGCATGACCGTCACCGCGCTCAGCCACGATTGATTGCTGTGCTGCGAGCGGAAGTAAAGCAGCACCGGATAGGAAATGTGACTCGACAGCAGGTCGGCGCACCAGCGTTCCCAGTCGCGAAAAATCTCGTCGAGCACAGTTTGCTCGGGACAGCAACCCAACCGGCCCAGAAACTCGCCGGCGCTTGGCGGTGACCCGGCGCGGGCATCGAGCAGCGAAATCTCAGTCTCGCGCGCGGCAAACGAATTGTAGATCACCGGCAGATATCCGATTACGACTCCAAGAAACGCGAAGCCCATGCCCGCTTCCATCACGGCCAGAGCGCGGGCGGCGGCGTTGTTGGGCGTGATATCTCCGTAGCCCAGCGTGAAGAAAGTTTCGCCGCTGAGATAGACCACTTTCCAGAACGTGATTTTTTCGTTGCCCAGCGTCAGATGTTCGCCCAGCCCGTACTGCACGCAGGCAAATCCAAGAATCAGCCCGAGCGCCCAAAAGCCCAGCAGCGGGAACAGCGACAGCGGCCCAAAGTACGCCAGGAAGCCTTCGCGCCGGTTCGCGGACTTAATATGCCGCCCCACTCGGGTCCAGAGGCCCCAGGTTTTCTTGTAAAACCGGGACGAGATGCGAAAAAAATTCCGCCTGATGCGCCGCGGCAAAACCACAGTCTCAAACGCATCCATCAGGATGAAGAAGATCAGAACAATCCCGACAATCGATGCCCACCAATGCATAGTAATGCCATTTCAGATGACGCGGGAATGGTAGCAGATTCAGGGGTGAACGGATTCACGCAGCCCGCGGATTTGGCTGAGTATCCCTCCCAGAGATCGGCCCATTTCACTACCCCTTCGCTCGCCAAATGATATACTCGCGATGTTTGGCAGTGAGGTGCCTTTGTGAAACTTTGCGCCTTACTCTGGTTAGCTGTACCCGTGCTCTTAGCCCGTCCCCTGATTGCGCAAGAGACGGCCACTGAATTATCGCGCGGCCCTGATCGCGGCACGCAATTCCGTGTCCACGGGATTCAACTGCTCCCTGCTACCGGAAGGCCATTTTCCGGCCGAGACAACATCGAGTGGACTCGCAACCTCGAAGACGGAAGCACTGTCAAAACACATCTGTACGCAGCGGTCGCCCGGGACAGCCAAGGGCGAATCTACCGCGAACATCGCACCTTCATTCCAATCAACACGAATGAGCAGTCCCGGTCGATCGACCTTGTGCTTTTGGATCCCGTCGCCCACACGCGAACAACCTGCGTTTTCGCGAATCATCGTTGCGCGATCACCGGCTATCATGCATCGGCTTCGTATGTACTGCCACCGGATGGTCTACTCGCTGAAGGCACCCGTTACCTGTCCCGCGAGAACCTGGGGCCCGGCGTCGTCGACGATGTTAGTGTGGTCGGCACGCGTGAGACGCTTTACATCAGCGCTGGCGCGGTTGGGAACAGCCAGCCGCTGGTTAACGTACGAGAGTTCTGGTATTCTCCCGACCTCCAAATCAATTTATCCGTCACTCGTAAGGACCCGAAGATAGGCACGCAGGTTCTTCAAATAGTGGATCTTTCTCGCGCTGAGCCCGATCCGGCGATCTTCAAGGTTCCCGCTCGCTTTGCCATCCAAGACCTTCGCGCATCCGCCAAACATGAAAACACCGCCCCCAGCGATTAGGCCTTAGGCCATTTTTCGCAGAAGATTGAGTGCCCACCTTGGACGGTCTTCGTCAACTGTTAGACTCCACTGCAAAAACGCATGGCCCAGTTGCGCGTTGCCCCTTTTTCCGTGGATACTGAAGACAGTCCATCATGAATACAAACCTCTCTTCCTCCGTCCCGTCTCAACTGGAAACCGATTGCCTGGTCGTAGTGGTGCTCGATCGAAATGAAAAAGACCAAGGCGAAAAAGATAAGCCTTCACCATCGCTCGAGTGCGCCGATGCCGCCGTTCGCGAATCCGCCAAGGACGTGATTTCGAGCGGCGAGGTCACCGCCAAGACGTTCGAAACCACGCTTCTGCACCATCCCGCCGGCCTGAAAGCCAAACGCTTGCTCCTCGTCGGCGGAGGCAAAACCAAATCTTTTTCAGCCGCGGAACTGCGCAAGCTCGCCGGCGCCGCCGTGCGCACGCTGAAAAGCAAAAGCATCCGCAGCTTCGCCTTCGCTCTGCCCGAGAACCGTATTCCCGCTCCGGACGGCGTGCGTGCAATCGTGGAAGGCGCCTTCGTAGGCAACTTCGATCCCGACTACTACAAGAGCGATCGCAAGGACCAGAAGATCGACGCCGTCACCATCGTGGTGCCAAAAGACGTGCAAGGCGATACGAAGGCATTGGAAAGCACGATGCAAGCCGGACGCATCGTCGCCGAATCGCAGAACTTCACGCGCGACCTGGTCAACGAACCCTCCAATCGTATGACGCCGACCATACTGGCCGAGCGCGCCAAGAAAATGGCCGCGGAAGTCGGCCTGAGTTGTGAAGCCTACGGCGCCGACAAAATCAAAGAACTAAAGATGGGCGCATTCTGGGGAGTCGCTCAGGGCTCCGACGAACCTCCCGCGCTGATCGTCCTGCGCTACGACCCTATAGGCGCGGTGAAAGATGTTCATCTTGGCCTCATCGGCAAAGGGGTGACCTTCGACACCGGCGGCATTTCCATCAAACCCGCCGACGGCATGGAGAAAATGAAGTACGACATGGCCGGAGCCGCCACCATGATCGGAGCCATGCGCGCCATCGCGCTGCTGAAGCCGAAAGTGAAGGTTACGGCGATTATCTGCGCCACTGAAAACATGCCCTCCGGCAAGGCGCAAAAGCCGGGAGACGTGCAGATCGCCATGTCCGGCAAGTCCATCGAAATTATCAACACCGACGCCGAAGGACGCCTCATCCTCGCCGACGGCCTCTGCTACGCCCGCCAGCTTGGCTGCACGCACCTCGTCGACGCTGCCACCCTGACCGGCGCCGTAGTTGTAGCTCTCGGCTACGTGAACGCCGGAATCTTTGCCAGCGACGACCAGATGTACGAACGCTTCGCCAACGCCAATAAAGAGGCAGGCGAGAAAATGTGGCGCCTCCCGCTCGACGACGAATACAAAGAGATCATCAAATCGAATATCGCCGACATCGTGAATTCCGGCGGACGCTGGGGCGGCGCCATCTCCGCCGCCATGTTCCTGAAAGAATTCGCCGAAGACACGCCCTGGATCCACCTCGACATAGCCGGCACTGCCTGGATGGAAGACAACAAGCCGTGGATTGCCAAGGGCCCATCGGGAATCGCCCTGCGCAGCTTGGTGGAGTTCGTAAAGGGATGGAGCGCTTAAGAAAAGCCAGCTCGTGTGGGGACGGGCGCCCTCGCCCGTCCAAGCCGAGCGCAGCTTCGGCAGCAGCCTGCGGTTACAGCAACTATGGATGCTTGAGCTTGCAAGTTTCGCCATGGATCTCCCGCAGAAAATCCGTACCCTGCCCACTTCCCCCGGTGTCTACCTCTACAAGAACGCCGAAGGCGAAGTCATCTACGTCGGCAAGGCCAAGAACCTGCGCGCGCGAGTCTCCTCCTATTTTCACGAAGGCCGTTGGGAGGACGCGAAAACCGGCACGCTGGTCCGCGAAGCCATAGACGTCGACTACATAGTCGTAGCCAACAATAAAGAAGCGCTCGCCCTCGAGAATCACCTCATCAAGCAGAAGAAGCCGCGCTTCAACATTCTGCTGCGCGACGACAAGACCTATCCCTACGTGAAGCTAACCCTCGCCGAGCGCTATCCTCGCGTCTACGTAACCCGCCGCCTGCGCAGGGAAGGCAGCGCATATTATGGTCCGTACTTCCCTGCCAATCTCGCCTATCGCATCGTCGACCTGATTCATCGCAACTTCATGGTCCCGTCGTGCAAAGTGGATTTGACACGCAACCATCCGCGTCCCTGTCTCCAGTTCTATATCAAGCGGTGCCTCGGTCCATGCGTGAAGGAGCTGACCACGCCCGAGATCTATGCCGAAGCCGTCCGCGACGTGAAGCTCTTCCTCGAAGGACGTCAAACTGACCTGGTTAAATCGCTGCGCGAGCGCATGTCTGAAGCCGCCGATGCGCAGGAGTTCGAGCGCGCCGCCCGCTATCGCGACCTCATTTCCACCGTCGAGCAACTGCAAGAAAAGCAGCGCATAGCCGCCGCCGAAGGCGACGACGCCGACGTCTTCGGCTATCACTACGAAAATCAGATGCTGGCCGTGAACCTCTTCCACATGCGCGGGGGAAGAGTCCTGGACCGCCGAGAATTTTTCTGGGAAGATCTCCCCGAGTTCGCGCAACCGACCGAACAAAACGATGGAGAGACGGGCGTCCCCGCCCGTCCCACCGCCGACGAATTCCATCCCGCAGAATTCTTCTCCGCCCTACTCAAGCAGCTCTATCTAGCTCAGCCCTATGTCCCCCGCAACATTTACGTCCCCGTAGACTTCGAAGATCGAGCAGAACTGCAAGAAGCCCTAAGCGAGCAACTAGCCGGCGAAGGCGGACGAGCGACGCGAGTCCACATCACCGTCCCGCAGCGCGGAGACAAGCGCGAACTCATCGATCTCGCCGGCACCAACGCCAAGCAATCCTACGACCAGCGTTTCCGCGTCCTGAAACCCAACGCGCGCGTCATCCAGGAGGCCCTGCAAGAAGCGCTGGCCCTACCCGAACCACCCAGGCGAATAGAGTGTTTCGACATCTCACACATTCAGGGAGCGGAAACCGTGGCATCGATGGTGGTCTGGGAAGACGGCAAGATGAAAAAATCCGACTACCGCAAGTTCATCATCAAGACCGTCGAAGGCGTAGACGATTTCGCTTCCATGCGCGAGGTAGTCACGCGCCGCTACCAGCGCCTGCAGGAAGAAAAAAAGTCCTTGCCCAGCCTGGTGCTGATCGACGGCGGCCTCGGACAGCTCCACGCCGCTGCCAAGGCCCTCGAGGCCCTCGAAATCATCAACCAGCCCGTGGCTGCCATCGCGAAAAGAGAAGAAATCATCTACGTCTGCGGACAAGAAGACGACCCCGTGATGCTCGACCATCATTCTCCCGTCTTGCATCTGGTGCAGCAGATCCGCGACGAAGCCCATCGCTTCGCCGTAACTTTCCATCGCAAGCGCCGCCAGATCCGGGACCGAGCCACCGAGCTAAGAGAAATCCCCGGCGTAGGCGAATCCACCACCCGCCGCCTGCTCGAACATTTCGGCAGCTTGCAAGCGGTGAAGCAAGCCGACGTGGCAGCCCTGTCGGCGGTAGTGACTAAATCTCAAGCCGAAGCCATCCTCGAACATTTTCGCAAAGCTAGTACCGCGACCGCGCGATGAGTTTATCTTCATCAACGCGCTCTCGGAACGCTGCCGCCAAGTCCGCCGCCCAAGTCCACCGGTTTGTAAACCGTCGTGCGGGATGATACGCTTCGGCGTCCGTACCTGGGCCATGCCCATCATTCCAAAGCCAGCAGGAGGCAAGATGAAAAAAGCTCTATGGGCCACGCTGTTTGTCGCAACCCTCTTAACCGCGCTCCCCGCTTATGCGCAGAGTCCGAACTATGATTACGGACCGGTGTGGCGCGTCACCTACTACGCAATCAAGCCCGGTCAGGGAGAACCGTTTTGGAAAGATTTTCGCGAGAACCTGAGGCCTTCTTATGAAGCGTTGAAGAAGGAAGGCTTGATCAGCGATTACAAAGTCTGGACCAACGTGACCCTCGACAGCCCGCACGACTGGGATGTTGCGGTGGGGACGATGGTTCCGAATTGGGCGACAATCGATCAGCTCGACGCCAAAGCGGCAACCATCGTAGCCAAGCATTACGGATCGCGAGAGGCCATGATCGAAGCGGGAAAGAAACGCAACGAGATACGCGAAGTGGTTGCGAGTAAATTGGCGCGCGAAGTGATGCCGAAGTAGGAGTTGAGTCGCCAATGCAACTAAGCTGCCGGGCGCCCCACCCTTCGTTTGTGTTGCAGGGTGGGATTCCACGGCGGCCACTCGCTTGGGATTTTCGCGATTCCCTCAGGGACAAGCGGCGTCGGTCGGCGTACAATTCCAACCGTAGCTCGTGTTCGCAATCGAGCGGGAGGCCTTTATGCCCGTGTACGACTACGTCTGCAACGATTGTCACAAAACTTTCGAATTAATTCTCACCCTGAAAGAACACGAAGTAGACGCGAAGTGCCCCAAGTGCGGCAGCAAGAACGTGGAGCAGGAAGCAACCGCGTTCTACGCCGTGACCGGGAAGAAGAGCTAGGCCAAAAGCCAGGCTAAGAGCTAGGCAGGGAATTAACCGAGCCGTGCCGTGTGGCGATTTGGGAGGCTTGTTGCGCCCCACGGATTCCACTGACCTTTGCTTGCAGACGAAGCGAGCCTAGCGTCCACCCATAAGTTTCGTCGCCCGAAACGACTTCACCACAATCTGATTCGGTTGCATGCCGACGGGGATGATGGTCAGCAGGGAATATTCCGAGGGCTCAAATTTCTTCTTGGGCTGGCGTTTCTGAATTACGGCGAGGTCTCCGGAACCGGAGTCGAGCACCAGCAGATAGTTCTGATTCTGCGAGAGCGCCAGCGCGTCGGGACGCGTCCCAACCGGCAGATACGCGATGACCTTGCCTAAGTCGATGTCGTAGACCGCGATGTTATTCGATCCGAAGTTAGAGATATACAAGCGCGAGTTATCGAGCGAAACCACGCCGCGCGTGGGTTGCGCTCCAACCAGATAACTACCCGATACTTCGTCGGGCGTTGTCTCGATAATGGAGATGCTGCCGGCATCGAAGTTGAAAGCGACCAGCTCTCCGCCGTCGGGTTTCAACGCCAGACTCACCGGAGATTTTCCGACATCTAGAAGCGCGAGCAGCTTGTCGTTCGTGAGATCGTCCTTCTTAAGATCGTCCTTCTTAGGATCGTTCTTCTTGAGCTCGATGCTCGCAACCTGACCCGATCCGGAGCAGGAGACGAATGCCTTCGTGGAATCGGGCAGGATGGCGATGTCTTCAGGATGAATGCAGATGTTGATTGCCGAGCGCACGGCGAGGCGCGTTGCGTCGATGATCGAGACCGAGTTGTCGGCGCGATTGGTGACGACCACGGTAGATCCGTCGGGCGAAACGCGCGCCAGCCCAGGACTTACGCCGACCTGAAGCGTGGCCGCAACCGTGCGACGGTCAAGATCAAGTACAGAAAGGTTGTTAGACCCGGAATTGGCAACATAGGCGCGGCGTCCGTCGGGAGAAACATCGATGAAGAAGGGACGTCCGTAGACGCCGATGGTAGCAACGATCTTGTTCTGCTCCGCGTCAATTACGCTGACGTTCGAAGAGCCAGAGTTAACAACATATACTTCGTTACGTTTGGGATTAGCCGCGATTCCAGTAGGATCAGTGCCGACCTGGAGCGTGCGTACCGGCCGAAAGCTGCGCAGGTCAATGACAGTGACTGTATTGCTCTTGCCATTAGTGATGTAGGCATACTCACGATAGAGTGGCCCATAGCCGGGAAGAGTGCGCTCGTGAAAGTAGTACCAGCCGGCGGCGAGGACGAGAGGGACGAGGACGGCGAGTAGCAGAAATTTTCTCAAGGACGAGTTGGCCTCGCTACAGGCAAGAGATTATAAGATGCGATCGAACCAGTCAGCATCAGTCCGCAGGACTTGTGACTTCGGCTTGAATGCGGCTCGAGGCGCGGACGCTACGTCCCAGCACCGCCGCAATCTGCCTTACCTGCGCCATGAGCGCGTCGAACTGATCGGGGAATAGCGACTGCATGCCATCCGAAAGGGCGCGGTCGGGATCGTGGTGGACTTCGACGATCAGGCCATCGGCTCCGACGGCGACGGCGGCGCGGGAGAGTGGCGTTACTTTGTTGCGCTTGCCGGTGCCGTGGCTGGGATCGACGATAATGGGCAAGTGGCTGAGACGCTGTACGGCGGGCACAATGCTGAGATCGAGCGTGTTGCGGGTGTGATCGGCGAAGGTGCGCACGCCCCGCTCGCAGAGGACGATGTTGTAGTTCCCCTCGCTCATGATGTACTCGGCGGCCATCAGGAATTCTTCAAGCGTTGCCGAGATGCCGCGCTTCAGGAGGACAGGCTTACGGGCGCGTCCGGCACGCTTGAGCAGAGAGAAATTCTGCATGTTGCGGGCCCCGATCTGGATGACATCGGCGTACTTGTCGACGAGGTCCAGCGATTCGTAATCTACGGCTTCGGTGACGATAAGCAAGCCGAAGCGGTCGCGAATTTCGGCCATGATCTTCAGTCCTTCTTCGCCAAGGCCCTGAAAAGAATAAGGAGAGGTGCGGGGCTTGTAGGCGCCGCCGCGGAAGAGCTGGGCTCCGGCTCGGGCCACGCGCTCGGCGATGGTGAAGGCCTGGTCACGGGTCTCGATGCCGCAGGGGCCGGCGATGATGGCCAGGTCGGGACCTCCTATGGTAACTCGCGAATTGGGAAACTTGATGACCGTGTTGTCGGGTTTGGTGTCGCGACTGACCAGCTTGTAGGGCTTGGTGACGCGGATGACTTCCTGCACGCCGGGCATTTCTTCCAGCGTCCCGGATTCGACCTCGCCTTTGTTGCCCGTGATGCCGATAGCGGTACGTTGCGCTCCGGGCATGGAGTGGGCGCGGTATCCGAGCGCTTCGATTTTCTGGCAAACGGCGCGGACCTGGTCTTCAGTGGCCTGCGCTTGCATGACTACGAGCATAGGGGTACCCCGAGTTAATAAGTCTAGCGTCCGGTGGGGCGGAGAGCAACGGCGCGGCTGTCCTTATGCGACTTTGGACGGGCGAGGACGCTCGTCTCTCCGATGGCGGTTTGATCTCAAACTCTTCGCGCGCGTGTTGGCGGTCTCCCCGTTGTAAAATTATTCATTACCCATTACTGAGCCATCCTCAATCTATGCCACAGGAAGACAAACCTATCCCTACCGCCCGCGATGAGCGCTACGATGCGCAGCGCATCGAACAGAAATGGACTGAGCGCTGGCTGAGCGATCCGTCGCTGTATACCGCCGAGGCCCACTCGACGAAACCTAAGTATTACGTTTTGGAGATGCTTCCCTACCCATCGGGCGCGCTGCACATGGGACACGTACGCAACTATGCGATCGGCGATGCGCTGGCGCGCTACATGTGGATGAATGGGTACAACGTGCTTCATCCGATGGGGTGGGATTCGTTTGGGCTGCCGGCGGAGAATGCGGCGATCAAGAACAACACTCCGCCGAAGGAGTGGACGATGTTGAATATCGCGGCTATGAAGGTGCAGATGAAGCGCCTTGGGTTCGCCTATGACTGGTCGCGCGAGGTTACTACCTGCCTGCCGGATTACTACCGCTGGAACCAGTGGTTCTTTCTGAAGCTCTACGAGTCGGGATTGGCTTATCGGAAGAAGAGCAAAGTGAACTGGTGTCCGCAATGCGCTACGGTGCTGGCTAACGAGCAGGTTGTGGGTGGGATGTGCTGGCGGCATGAGGACACTCCCGTTGAGCAGCGCGAACTGGAGCAGTGGTTCTTGCGGATCACCAAGTACGCGGACGAGTTGCTGCGTGATTTGGAAAAGCTGCAGGGGTGGCCGGAGAAAGTTCGCATCATGCAGCAGAACTGGATTGGACGCAGCGAAGGCACGCTGGTGGATTTCGATCTGGGCGGAACGATCGGGCCGGCGGGGTCGACGATCACGGTGTTCACCACGCGCGTGGACACGATCTTTGGCGCGACTTCGGTGCAGTTGGCGCCCGAGCATCCGATTGTGTGCGACATGATTGTCCGCAATGCTGAACTGCGCGCGCAGGTGGGAGAGTTGATCGCTGAGCAGCGCCGGGCGAAAGAAACGGGCGATATAGGCAACATCGAGAAGCACGGCGTGTTCACCGGGCGCTACGCTAAGAATCCTTATAACGGCGAGGCGGTGCCGGTGTGGGTGGCGAACTACATCCTCATGGACTACGGCACGGGCGCGATTATGAGCGTGCCCGCGCATGATGAGCGCGATTACGAATTCGCGAAGAAATACAAATTGGAGATCCGGTTGGTGATTCTGCCAGCGTCTAGCGATCCGGAAGAAACCATGGCGGAACCGCCGCTGCCCTTTACCACCATGGACGGGTTTCTGGTGAACTCGGGCGACTTCAGCAGGTTGAGCTGCGAGGAAGCGATTACTGAGATGTCGGCGCTTGCCGAACAAAAGAAGTTTGGCAAGGCGACGGTTACCTTCCGGTTGAAAGACTGGGGCATCTCGCGGCAGCGCTATTGGGGCACGCCGATTCCAATGGTGTATTGCGACAAGGACGGCGTGGTACCGGTCGCTGAGAAAGATCTGCCGGTGATTTTGCCCGACCGAGTGGCGATCACGCTCGCGGGCGGATCGCCATTGGCGAGTGTTCCGGAGTTCCTGAACACTACTTGTCCGAAGTGCGGCGGTCCAGCGCGGCGCGAGACCGACACCATGGATACGTTTGTCGATTCGTCATGGTACTTCTATCGCTACGCCGACGCGCGGAACCACAAGGCTCCGTTCGACTCCGCGACCATTGCGTACTGGTTTCCGATTGATCAATACATTGGCGGCGTGGAGCATGCCATTCTCCATCTTATTTATTCGCGCTTCTGGACGAAGTTCATGCGCGACATGGGGCTGGTGAAGAATGACGAACCTGTTGCCCGTTTGTTTACGCAGGGGATGGTGATCAAAGATGGCGCGAAGATGTCGAAGAGTTTCGGGAATGTTGTGTCTCCGGATGAGATGGTGGAGCGGTATGGGGCGGATGCTACGCGGATGTATAGCTTGTTTGCTTCGCCTCCGGATCGCGATCTGGATTGGCAGGAAACGGGGATCGAGGGCATTCAGCGGTTTTTGGGGCGCGTGTATCGGTTCTACGAGAATTATGCAAAGCCTCAGGACTCCGATTGGGGCGCTCCTTTGTCCGCGCCTCTGACCGACTCGGCGCGGCGACTTCAGCGCAAGCTTCACCAGACCATAAAGCGCGTGACCGACGACTTCCAGGGACGCTGGCACTTCAACACTTGCATCTCGGCCATCATGGAACTGGTGAACGACGCCAACCGCAGGATGTTAGGCACTAAAGACACCCACCCCGCGACCGGAGCGCCCGTCAAGGCGGATAAGATTCCACTAAGCCTTCTGGCCGAGGTGCAGCACAACATAGCGTTGCTGCTCGCGCCCATGGCGCCTTATCTGGCGCACGAATTGTGGGAAATGACTGGCGAGACGAGCAATCTGCTGAAGGCTCCCTGGCCGAAATACGATGCGGCGCTGGCAGCCGAGGATGAGATCGAGATTCCCGTGCAGGTTAACGGGAAGCTGCGCAGCGTAGTGGTGGTGCCGGCGGGCGCCACTAACGATCAGGTCGAGCAGGCTGCACTTGCGGATGGGAAAGTCAAGGCGGCGATTGCCGGCAAGCAGATCGTAAACAAGATCGTGGTGCCGGGGAAGCTCGTGAATATCGTGGTGCGGTGAAGAACTGCGGGCTCCGACCTTCGAGCAAGATTCGAAGCTGAAGGTTCGGCTTGCTCGCAACCCGTGGCTCGCGGCTCGTAGCTGTTTCGTCTGTTTGCAACCGGGGCACCAATCTGAGAAACTCATCCGTGGAAACCCAATCCATCGTTGTCCTCGACTTCGGGGCGCAGTATTCGCAGCTGATTGCGCGCCGCATTCGCGAACAGAAGATTTTTTCCGTCGTTCTGCCATTCAACGCCAGCCTGGAAGAAATTCGCAGCTACTCTCCGGTGGGGATTATTCTCTCGGGCGGCCCGTCGTCGGTTTACGACAAAGACGCGCCGCTGGCTGACAAAAGTGTGTTCGATCTCGGCATCCCCGTGCTCGGCATCTGTTACGGATTGCAGTTCATGGTGTACGCGTTGGGCGGTAAGGTGCGCCCGGCCGCCAAGCGCGAGTATGGCCACGCAAGAGTCGAGATACAAGAATCCGACTCCCAACTTTTCCAGGGGCTCCCTCACCTGCTTGCGGTCTGGATGTCGCATGGCGACTCGGCCGAAGAACTGCCTCCCGGCTTCCGGCTGACGGCGACGACTCCGAACGCGGTTGCCGCCATCGAAAACGCTGAGCGAAAGATGTGGGCCGTGCAATTCCATCCCGAGGTGCACCATACGCCGCTCGGCTCGGACATCCTGCGCAACTTCGCGCTTGGCATTTGTGGAGCGAAGCCTTCGTGGACGCCACAACATTTTATTGATGCGACCGTGGCCCAGGTGAAACAGCAGGTTGGCAAGGGGCGGGCGATCTGCGCGCTTTCGGGTGGGGTGGATTCTTCGGTCGCGGCGGTGCTGGTAGATCGTGCCATGCGGGATGGGTCCGGGGGGTCGCGTCTGACTTGCGTTTTTGTGAATAATGGCGTGCTGCGGAAAAACGAGTTCGAGAAAGTTCAGCAAAATCTGCGCGACAATCTTGGATTGCATCTGGTTGCGGTCGATGCCACCGAGCGCTTCATGCGGAAGCTGGCGGGAGTCAGTGATCCGGAGACGAAGCGCAAGATCATCGGTAACGAGTTCATTGAGGTGTTTGACGCCGAAGCGCATCGCATCGAGAAAGAAGAAGGCGAAGTCGAGTGGCTGGTGCAGGGGACGCTCTATCCCGACGTCATCGAATCGCGCTCGGTGCGTGGGCCGTCGCAGGTCATCAAGTCGCATCACAATGTGGGCGGACTGCCGGAGACCATGAAGCTTAAACTCATCGAGCCGCTGAAAGACTTGTTCAAAGATGAGGTGCGTCGGATTGGTCGCGACCTTGGAATGCCCGAAGATATTCTGCAGCGGCAGCCTTTCCCCGGACCGGGTCTGGCAGTACGCATTTTGGGTGAAGTGACCAAAGAGCGCGCCGACCTGCTGCGCGAGTGCGATGAGATTGTGGTGGGCGAGATCAAGAAGGCTGGGTTGTATCAGAAAATATGGCAGTCGTTTGCTGTACTCTTGCCGGTGATGTCGGTGGGCGTGATGGGCGATCAGAGGACCTATGCTTACACTTGCGCTGTCCGCGCGGTGCATTCGGAAGACGGCATGACCGCTGATTGGGTTCCGCTGCCGTATGAAGTGCTGAAGACGATTTCGAATCGGATTGTGAATGAAGTGCGCGGAGTGAACCGGGTGGTGTATGACATTACGTCGAAGCCGCCGGGAACGATTGAGTGGGAATGAGTGTGCACGATAATCAGGACGGACAAGATCGACCTCACCGGAATACTCTGCCTTACTGGATACCCTTGCATCCCTATCTGCTTCTCGGATTCGCCACACTTGCGTGCCTGCTGCCCTTTTCCGCAAAGGCCTTTCATATTGACGACCCACTATTTGTCTGGACGGCACAGCAGATCGCGCATCATCCTTTCAATCCCTATGGATTCCGTCTCGTTTGGTATGTCACCGACATGCCCATGTCCGCCATCACAAAAAACCCTCCGCTCTCCTCTTATTACGGAGCCTTGGTTGGAGTCGTGGCGGGGTGGTCAGAAAGAGCCTGGCACTTCGGCTTCCTTCTGCCGGCACTCGCCGCGGTTTTGGGAACATACCGCCTGGCGGAGCGCTTCAGCGCATCTCCTCTGATCGCCGCTGCGGCCACGCTGTTCGCTCCCGGTTTCCTGGTTTCTGCCACGGGTGTGATGTGTGATGTCATGATGCTGGCTTTATGGGTTTGGGCCGTCATTTTCTGGCTCGAAGGAATCGATTCAGGCAAGGCGTTTCATTTTGCGGCAAGTAGTGTGCTGATTGCAGCTTGTGCTCTGACCAAATACTTTGGTGCGTCTTTGATCCTGCTGCTTCCGGCCTACTCGCTCCTCCGGCAGCGACGCCTGGGAGCCTGGGTCTGGTATCTGTTTATACCCGTAGCAGGCCTGGTGGGGTACCAGTTCTGGACCAAGACATTTTACGGCCGAGGTTTGCTCTGGGACGCCGCTCTATATGCGCGGTCGCCAGAACATGTCGATCAAGCCTCGCGCCTGATCAGCGGACTTGTCGGACTCGCCTTTCTCGGCGGATGCGCACTGCCGATCTTGCTTTTTTCCCCATTTCTCTGGAATCGCCGGCATCTGATTCTCGGGAGTCTGGCGGCAGCGCTCGCCGGGTTGGCTGTGGGCATGGGTTGGCTGCTTCCCCTGATTCACGACCCTCGACAGAATTGGGTGTGGATCGGGGCCCAGTTCGCCTTTTATGTTGCCGGTGGAATTTCCGTTCTGGGGCTGGTAATTGCAGACTATAGAAGACGCTATAGAAGACAAGGAGACGCGGACTCGATCCTGTTGGCTCTTTGGGTTCTTGGTACTTTTCTGTTCGCGGCCTTCTTGAACTGGACGGTCAACGCTCGCTCGGTGCTTCCACTCATTCCGGCAGCGGCAATTCTGCTGGCGCGGCGGCTGGACGAAGATGAAACCCGTGTCGCCTCCACTTGGCGGTCGTCTGGAATGTCGAGCGGAGTATTGGCTGTCCCCCTCGCCGTGTCCGCGATCATCTCGCTCTCAATTGCCTGGGGAGACACTGCCTTGGCCAACTCAGGGCGCACCCTGGCCAGCTTGATTCATCAGCAAACTCAGAGCCAACCTGGCAGTGTTTTGTTCGAGGGACACTGGGGGTTCCAGTACTACATGCAACTGTTCGGAGCGCGTCCGGTGGAATACGACAATTTCGCCTTCCAGACCGGAGACCTGGTGGTGACCCCGGAAAACACCACCAGCACGTTCCCTATCGCGCCGCAATTTGTAGCGACACAACAAATCTTGCAGATCGATCCTCACGCCCACGTCGCCACCATGGCACTCGGCGCTGGATTCTATTCCTCGGTTTGGGGACCGTTGCCTTTTAGTTTCCGCCGCGTTCCTTCCGAACCTTACCTTCTCGTGCAGTTGCAACAACCAGGCAAGAGTGCACGTTAGAAAACTGGGTGCATCCTGGATGTGATGTATGACATTAGCTCGAAGGTGGGTGCCCCAGGTTCGCGACTGTCTTTTGGTCGCGAACCTGGGTTCACGCCACCACTCCTCCCATCTTTTATTCATCACATCCACACTGTGGCCACCATCACTGACGCCATCGCCATGCAATGCGAGAATCATTCGCAGATCGTGGGAGCGAAGCGTGTGCCCGCCTCCAGAGGCGGCACAAACGCTTCCGAAAGCACCCTTCAGTCCGTTCTTTGAAAACGAAAAGTAGAAGTGGCCGAAGCGTCCATTCCCGAATTGAGACCACAAAACGCCCAGATTTCCCCTAACTCCTTATTCCGGAATACTTTGATATAAGTCCTTATTCTTCAAAGACCAAGTCCGAAAATTGCTCCTAACCTTATGGTTCTTATACCCCAGGGGGGAGGGGGGGTACCGTATTCAACTAGTAAACACGGCCCAAAGCGGGAATCTCCGACCAAAGCCCGGGCACGGTCCCCCTGAGAGCTGGGACCGGGAACTGAGAACCGGGAACTGAGAACTGACACTACCCCTCATTGATGATTCGCTGCCCCGCGAACTACCATATCTACATGCCCGTCATCACCGAATCTCCCGCATCTTCGTACACCCGCGTCCGCGCCCCACGCGGCACCACGCTTTCTTGCAAGAGTTGGCAGCAGGAAGCGGCAATGCGCATGCTCATGAACAATCTCGACGAGGAAGTTGCCGAGCGCCCTCAGGATCTCGTCGTTTATGGCGGTACGGGCAAAGCCGCTCGCAATTGGGATTGCTACCACGCCATCGTCCAGTCGCTGAAGAATCTTGAGAATGACGAAACGCTGCTGGTGCAATCGGGAAAGCCCGTAGGCGTGTTCCAGACTCACGAGTACGCGCCGCGCGTGCTGATCGCGAACTCGAATCTGGTTGGGCATTTTTCCAACTGGGAGAAGTTCAACGAGCTCGAGCGCGCCGGACTGATGATGTACGGACAGATGACGGCCGGGTCGTGGATCTACATCGGCTCGCAGGGAATCGTGCAGGGAACCTACGAAACTTTCAACGCGGCGGGCGAAAAGCATTTTGGCGGCGATCTTAGCGGAAACGATCTGGGCGGGAAGTTGATCGTCTCGGGCGGCATGGGCGGCATGGGTGGGGCGCAGCCGCTGGCGGCTACGATGACCGGCGCGGCGTTTCTGGGGATTGACGTCGATCCCGAGCGCATCAAGAAGCGGCTTAAGACCGGCTACTGCGATTTTCTTGTCACCACGCTGGACGAGGCGCTGCGCATTCTGAAAAATGCCGTCCGCAAAAAGGAAAATGTGTCGGTAGGGCTGGTGGGCAATTGCGCGGACATCATTCCGGAACTCGCCGAACGCGGCGTGGTGCCGGACATTCTCACCGATCAGACTTCGGCGCACGATCCGCTGAACGGATATGTGCCCAATGGCATGACGTTCGAAGCGGCGCTGGAACTGCGCAAGCGCGATCCGCAGGCTTATCAGGAGCGGTCGCTCGACGCTATGGCGAAGCATGTAGAAGGCATGCTGCGGCTGCAGAAGATGGGTTCGGTGACGTTCGACTACGGCAACAACATTCGCACGTTCGCGTTCCAGCGCGGCGTGAAGAACGCCTATGATTTTCCGGGATTTGTTCCGGCCTATATTCGTCCGCTGTTTTGCGAAGGACGAGGGCCGTTCCGGTGGGCCGCGCTTTCGGGCGAGGCTTCGGACATTGCCGTCACCGACGATCTCGTGCTCGAACTTTTTCCCGAGAATCGCAGCCTGCGCCGCTGGATTGAACTAGCCCGCAAGCGCATCAAGTTTCAGGGACTCCCAGCACGCATCTGCTGGTTAGGATACGGCGAGCGTGCACGGTTCGGGCTGGCGATTAACGATCTCGTGAAAAAAGGTACCATCAAGGCTCCCATCGTGATGGGACGCGATCACCTGGATTGCGGCTCGGTGGCTTCTCCGTTTCGCGAAACCGAGAGCATGAAAGACGGCTCGGACGCAGTGGCCGATTGGCCTCTGCTGAATGCGCTGGTGAATACGGCGGCGGGCGCGTCGTGGGTTTCGATCCACAACGGCGGCGGCGTGGGCATTGGCTACTCGCTGCATGCGGGGCAGGTCACGGTCGCCGACGGCACTGACATGATGGCTAAGCGCATCGAGCGCGTGCTGACCACCGATCCGGGGATGGGCGTGATTCGGCACGTAGACGCGGGTTACGACGCGGCTAAGGAGTTTGCAGCAAGGACGGGCGTTCGCATCCCGATGGGGCGATCGTGAACAACCACCGCGGAGACACGGAGGCACGGAGATCGGTAGGGCTTGTTTATGAGGCGCCGACCCAGAGCAGGAATGCATAGGATGCCGGCACTCTTGCTGGTCGACATCGGTCAACTTCTGACGCTGCGCTCAGTGACGAACGGCCCTCGACGCGGCGCTTCCCTTTCCGAACTTGGAATCATTCAAGATGCGGCCGTGCTTTGCCTGGGCGGAAAGATCGTCTCGGTGGGCACCACGAAAGACGCTCTTCGCGATCCGTGGCGCAAGAAGAATCGCAAAAAGATCATCGAGATTGATTGCTACGGACGCGTGGCCCTGCCCGGCTTAGTCGATTCGCATACTCACCCGGTCTTTACGCATCCGCGACTGGTGGATTTTGAGAAGCGGATTTCTGGCGCCAACTACGAAGAGATCGCCGAAGCTGGCGGAGGTATTCGCTCCAGCATTGACGGCGTGCGGAAGGCCAGCAAAACTGCGCTGACACAGAAGGTTTTCGCGGTGCTCGCAGATCTGGCTCGTCACGGAACTACTACCGTCGAGGCCAAGTCCGGATACGGTCTCAACCTCGAATCCGAACTGAAGTCGCTCGAAGCCATCCGCGCGGCCGCGCGCGAGTGGCCCGGCACGGTGGTTCCTACCTTTCTGGGCGCGCACACGGTTCCGCCCGAGTACCGCGGACGTTCCCAAGAGTATGTTGACCTGGTCTGCAACGAAATGATGCCAGCGGTCGCGAAGCGCAAACTCGCCCAGTTCGTGGACGTGTTCTGCGATCATGGAGCCTTCAGCGCCGGGGAAACGGCGCAGATTTTCACGGCTGCGAAAGAACACCATCTCGCCGTCCGCGCCCATATGGGGCAACTCAGCGAAACGCGACTCGGGCCGCTGCTTCGATTCCAGCCAGCATCTCTCGACCACATGGACAATGTGAACGATGCCGACGTGCCGGCCCTCGCGCGAAGCGACACGGTCGCAACTTTCGTCCCGGGGGCCAATTACTTTCTCGGGCTAGCGAGATATCCGGATGCGCGGCGGTTCATTGAATCCGGTGTCGCGGTCGCGCTGGCCACAGACTACAATCCGGGATCTTCTCCAACGCTCGGCATGCCGATGGCGATGTCGCTGGCCTGCACGCACATGAAGATGTCACCGGCGGAGGCGATCGCAGCGGCGACCATCAACGGAGCCTGGGCGCTTCGCCTGGCCGACCGCAAAGGCAGCGTGGAAGCAGGCAAAGACGCCGACCTGGCCGTGTTTGACGTGAGCGACTATCGCGAGATTCCGTACTGGTTCGGCGCCAATCTTTGCACGCTGACGATCATGAACGGCGTGCCGAGCGGCCATCTCTCTTCGTGAGAGAGTATTCGAGAAAGCTGTGAAAGATTAACGCGAGAAGAAAAGTGAGAAGGAAAAGGCGCGACGAAAATCGTCGGCAACCATTTTGAGCGAATGGCACTGGGTTGCTATAATTCGGAAGTTCCGCACGGTCCCAGCGCATCGGCTGTTTTGCTTCGCGGCATCCCGCCCAGTGAGAGCGCATAGTGCGCGGCCAAATCGGCCGCCGGTCGCAGTTCGGGCGAACGTGTTCGGATGAACCTGTTCTGACGGACATGTGCGGACAGGGAGTGGCCAGGTAGCTCAGGTGGTAGAGCGCAGCCCTGAAAAGGCTGGCGTCGGCGGTTCAACTCCGTCCCTGGCCACCATCATTCTAAAGAACTTAGCGGCTTTGGGCCGAAATTTCAAACCCACGATCCAACCCACGATTCGGAGATTCGACCCACGATTTCTCACTGAACCCTCTCCGTGAGCAGGTGAATCCTGTCGCCCAATAACTGCTCCAGGAACTTGCCCTGTGCCTCGCGCATCGACTCCATGTCCGATTGTGCGTAGAGCTGCATAGTCGTCCCGAAGTCCTCGTGACGTAGCATCCCCTGCACCGTCTTCGCATCCACTTTCAGCTTCACCAGCGCCGTTGCCAGCGCGTGCCGGAAGTTGTGAAAGCCGAAACGCACCTTCTCCCCTTCCTTGATCACGCCCGCTTTCACCGCCGCCGGCCTCAGGTACTTCTGCACCATGATGGACGCGGACAGAGGCTTCTTGCCCTTGAGCCTGACGCTCGGAAACACGAAGTCGGTGTCCTTGCCGAAAGGCGTCTTGTCGCGCCATGCGAGAAGAAACCCCGCCAGGAGAGGATGAATGGGAACCGGAGCCTTCGATGCCTTCGACTTCGGCACTTTGAACCTTCCCCACACATACGCCCGCCTCACGTACATCACCAGATCCGCGAAGTCCAGATCCGTCCACATCAGGGCCAGCAACTCCGACACTCGCAGCGCCGTCGCCGCATCGCTCAAGGTGAGCGTGCGCCGCGGCTCCGGAATGTTGAGCAGAATCTCGAACGCCTGCTTCGGCGTCATGGGGACCGCCGTGTAATCGCTGGTCGTTCGCTGGCTCACCCAATTCATGGGATTGCCCTCTTGTTGCCGCGGCAGAAATTCGTGCCGCTGCCCGTGCTTGTAGACCAGGTGCATGATGCGCCGAATCTTGTCGACCGTCGGATCGGCAAACGGCTTCACCTTCTTCTGCGGGTTTCCCATCCTCAGTTCGAGGAACCACTTCTCGACCTCCGTCGACTTGATCGCCAACGGCGCCAGGTTTCCCCAACGCGGAATGATGCGCTTGACGAGGTGTCGCTCGTAGGTTTCGATGGTCGGAAACTCCTTGGGGCGAGCCGACTTCGACTGGTCGATCCGCAGCTCGTTCTCGATGTAGTGCTGACAGAGCTGACCAAATGTCCTCGGCTTTCCCTGGAAGGGCTGTAATTGGTTGATGGTTTCGCGCAGCTTCTGACGATCGGCTTCTCGCGACGCGTCGGCTTTCTTGGGACCGATGTCTTTCACAAGGCCGATGGCGACCATGTGTTCGACTCGTTTCCCATCCGCTCGCGTTGTGTAATAGCGAAGGACCCATGTCATTCCGTCTGCGCGCCTTATTTGGCGGATACTTCCTTCCTGATACCTGGGCATCAAACCCTCCTTGGTGGTTTGCATGCTCCAGGTGGCCGCTGGTCGCAGCTTAGCATGTAGGCGTGCAGCTCCGACAGCAGGAATCGCCAGTCCTTCTTCTTGGCGTAAGGATCGAGCGGGTGGCCAACAATAAGTCCGGCGCGGACCATCTCCAACACGTGGCGACGGGTGGTATGGAGATATCGCGCGGCGGTGCCAGGATCGACGAAGGACTCGACCGGCTCAGGCGACGCGGCGGGGATGGTTTGGGCAGAGATCACATCTCTATCCCGAGGATTGACGCGTGTCTCGCGGACTGACTGCAGGCGTCCACGTGGCGTGATCGAACTGGGCTGGGTCGACATTTTAGTCCTCTGTCGGGCCGGACACGGGGTTCCGAACCGACCAATGCCGTTTTCGGCTGGTCGAGTCCGTGTGCAACCGACAATCTTTCCCAACCTGCTTCATTTCTGCCGCCCTGTCTAATGAAATTTCGGGAACGTGTTATTCCTTCTGCGACTAATAGCTTTTGGAAACGAGTGCATTCCGTCAGAGTTTCGTTGACCGGGCGGCTTTGTGGAGGTGTAGCTTGATGAAATAGCGGAACTTGCGGAAACGACAAAAATCCCGGAATGCGTCAAAGAATCTTGATGCAGCGGTAGTGCCTGGCTCTGCTCCGCGGCTTCCATTGCCAGTCAGAGCATTCCAGCGGGGCATTCAGAGGGTGTGTGAGTGAGCGAAGAGTTAACGAAATGACCTTGGATATATCTTTTGTTCATCGAAGCATAGAGATTCTTTCTCTCTGTCTCGACTGCGAGTTCACCCGCCAAAGCACAATCACGACGAGCTATTAGTCCTCCAGGGAATAACAGACTCCCGAACTTTCATTGGACAGCGAACTTGAGTGCGGCTAGTTTTGCGCCACACGCAGCAGATTTTAGCTGCTCCTGGAGGCTCAGATGTCATCACGTTGGTGTCAAGTTCATCTTATTCGCCCAGTCCAGCCCCTTCTTCGGTCGAAGTGGGCGCGTCCAACCATCCTTCTCGCCCTGCTTGTTGTCATGCCTGTGGCCGCGCTAGCGCAGGGTGGATCACCGTTCGACACCGGCTTTACCGCCATTCAAAGCCTTTTCACCGGCACCATTGCGAAGGTTGCAAGTCTGGTTGCCATCGTGATCGGTGGCTACGGCTTCGCGCACGGCGAACCCGGCGCAAAGAAGGCGCTCGCCGGAGTTGCAGCCGGAACAGGCATTGCCGTTCTCGCCGTCAATGTCCTGAGTTGGCTCTGGGGCGTTTAGCACCGTTCCGAGCCGTTTTTCGACCCCTTCACTCGACACGCAATCGTTAGGCGAGAGATTTATGGCAGACACAACACAGAAGCATCGCACAAATCGGGTGTTCAAGAGCCTGCATAAGCCTCTCACCTACCTGGGCGTGGAGCGCACGCTGTTTTACTTCGTCTGTGTTGGGACCGTAGGGGCCTTCAATCTCTTCAACTCCATCCTCGCCGGCATCGCAGTTTTCATTGGTGGTTTTGCCTTCGGACATTGGGTCACAAACAGCGATCCGGCGTTCCTCCCCATACTGGCAAAGTCCGAACGCTACAACGTGCGTTATGACGCAGCAAAACAGCAAGTCCCTCGCATGGAGGTGCTGTGATGCTGCGAGTCGATAAGGTCATCAAGCCGTGGAAGGAGAGCGCGTGTCTCAACGACCACATCAATCTCTACGGCTTCTGGAACGAGACGGCCTTCCTGACCAAGTCCGGCGATATCGGCATGGTCCTCAGCGTTCCCGGCGTGGATTACGAAAGCCTTGATCGCTCGGAGCAGGAGTATGCGGTGAAGCGGCTAGAAGCAGCCCTGAAAGCCTTCGGCCCAGGCTTCCACGTTTACCAATATCTCTTCAAATCAAACCGGCCCGACATACCGTTCGCCAAATATGACGACCCGATTGTGGCAGCGGCCATCGAGCAGCGGCGGAAGTTCTTTGAAGCGAAACGCGACCATCTTTATCAGGTGGAAATCTTTTACTGCATTCTGCTCGAAGGCTCGCGGTCGAAAACCGGAGTGGGCGCGGCATTCAGCCGGCTCTTTCACGATCCTGCCGGGGCCTTTGGCGAACTCAAGGCGCAGTTCACCAACGACAACATGAAAACTCTGCTGCGCAGCCAGATCGAGCGTGATGTTGCCTGCCTTGACCAACGCGTGCAGGCATTCGCTCGGCAGCTCGCGGACTTCATGCAAATCGAGATCTTGAACCCGCAGGGGCAGTTCACGTTTTTCCGCCGGTTGCTTAATTTCGACGACTGGCGCGTAGCGGGCAAGCCACAGTCCACGCAGTTCCTCGACTATCAAGTCGTCAACTCGAATATCGAAGCCGAGCGAGACCATCTGCGCGTCGGCGATCACATCGTCCGGGTGCTGACGATGAAAGAGGCGATCACCGAGACGCGGCCATTGGCGCTCGATGCGCTGCTGAAGATCCCCGCCAACTTCCGAGTCATTACGGAATGGACACCCCTCGCGGCGGACAAAGCTCGCAAGGAAGTCAACAAGCGCCGCCGCCACTTCAACATGTCGAAAACCGGGTTTGTTTCGCAGATGGGCAATGACGCAACGAAGACGAACCAACGCGACGTGCTGGTGGACGAGTCGAAGCAGGCCGACATCGAAAACCTTGGCGACTGCCTGCGGGCTCTCGGCGACGGTCAATCGCTCGGCGAGTTTTCGCTAACCATTGTTTTGTACGGGCATTCAAGAAGTGAACTCGATCAGCTCGGGGCCGAGTTCGCCGGCGTCTTTACCAACGCCGATGGCAGTCTGTTTTCGGAAACCTACAACCAGCTGAACGCGTACTTCGCCACCGTACCTGGCAACTATGCGCTCAACCTGCGCAAGCTGTATCTACTCAATACGAACTATGCCGACCTGTCTTTTCTGTTCACGATCCTTCCGGGCGAGAAGACGAACGCCCATCTCGGCACGGAGTACCTGGCCGTGCTCGAAACCGACAACAGCACATCGTATTTTCTCAACTTGCACAACGGCGAGGTCGCCCACACTCTGATCCTCGGGATGACAGGCAGTGGGAAGTCCTATTTGGCCAATTTTCTGCTGCAAAATGCACAGAAATACACGCCGCTGACCTTCATCTTCGATATCGGCGGCAGCTTTCAATCGCTTACGTCAATCTTCGGCGGCTCGTATCTGAATGCCGGCCAGGAAGCGCGGGATTTCACCATCAATCCGTTCTCGCTGCCGCAGACCAAGGAAAATCTGCAATTCCTATTCAGTTTCTTCCGCGTGTTGATCGAAGGAAACGAGCAGCGTTACCGGCTCGACTTCAAGGAAGAACGCCGACTGTGGGACGCCATCGAGCGCATGTACATGCTGGAGGCGAACCAGCGCACGGTCTCGAACTTCACCAACATCGTTGGCGAACTGAAAGAACGCCTGCACCGCTGGACGCGCGGCGGCCAATACGGATTCCTCTTCGATAACTCCGAAGACACTCTGTCGTTCTCCCGCTTTCAGACCTTCAACTTCCACGGCTGGAACGATGCGTTCGAGGTTTTGGAGCCGCTTCTGTTTTACGTTTTGCATCGCGCGTCGAATGAAATCGCCGATCCGGCAAAACTCGCGATCTTCAAAATCTTCCTGCTTGACGAGGCGTGGCTCTTCATCAAGAACGAGACGATCCGCAATTACGTGGTGCAGGCCCAGAAGACCTGGCGCAAGCACAACGCTGCGATGATCCTAGCAACGCAATCCATCAAAGAGCTTGAGGAATCGGGGATGCTGGCGATTGTGGCCGAGAGTTGCCCGACGAAAATCTTTCTCGCCAACCCGGAGATGAACCGTGAAGTGTACCGGGAAGCGTTCCATCTGAACGATACCGAGCTGGACCTTATCGGCGGCCTTATTCCGCCGGGCCAAATGCTCATTCGCAAGGCCCAGACCTCGAAGAAAGTGCAGTTGAACGTCGATTCGGTTTCGCACTGGATGGCCACCAACAACGCCCGCGACAACCTCAAGAAGCGCGATTACTTCTCGCGTTTCGGAATCGCCGATGGGCTGCGCCATCTAGCCAAAGACTATCCATTCCAGCCGCGTACGCTGGCCACCTCAACCCCTAACACGAACCACTAAGGAGATGAGCTATGCGAAATATGAAATTCATCGTCAATACGGCTTTGGCCGTTTCTTCCATCGCTGCCTTCGGCCAGGAATCAGCACGCACGGTGCAGTATCACTCGCAGGATATTGTTGCGATCCGCGCCAAGGTCAAATACACAACCCTGATCGAGTTGCCCACGACCGAGAAAATCATGGAGGCCGCCACGGGCGACAAGGATTTCTGGATTGTCGATGTGGTGGGCAACTTTTGCTTTGTCCACCCGGCGAAACAAGGCATCAGCTCCAACTTGAATCTGATAACGGCTAAGGGAAACATCTACAGTTTCACCCTGCAGGACATCTCCGGGTCTCCGGGAGAACCCGACCTGAAGGTGATCGTCGAACCCGCCGACCGTTCTGCGATTGTGGCCGCCAGCGGCCCCGCGCAGTACGTGCCCGCCGCGCAGCTCGAACAGTCGAAACAGCAGGTCGCTGCCCTTCAATCGCACGTCGAGCAGGCGGTGGACGAGTACAAGAGCAGCTATCCGACGCAGCTCAAGTTCGACTATGTCTATAAGGCCAACCAGGCGCCCTTCGACATTCAGTCGATCTATCACGACGACAAGTTCACCTACATCAAGACCAATGCGCCCGAGAAGTTCAGCGTCTACGAGATGAAGGACGGCAAGCCGAACCTCGTCACCTATGACCTCCGGGAAGGAACTTACATCATCCCGAAGATCATGGACGAGGGGTATGTGGAATTGGGTAAGAAGCGGATGAGCTTTGCGCGGAAAGGATAGCAGTCATGACCGAGAACAACCGTACTTCTCAGACAGACGCGCAGGCCGGGACGCACGCCGAACCGCAGGTCGAGCCAACACTGCGCGGCCTTTTAGAGCAGCCCAAGGGCGTCTTGCAGAAGAACCTCAAGACGTTCGTCTATTTGGGCGCGGCGTTGCTCGTGATCGTAGCGGCGCTCTTCAGCTCCACGGGCAAGAAAACGCCCGCGCAGCAGGCCGCAGCCAAAGGGCAACCACCGCAACCCACGTTGCAGGACAACACCGACAACAACGTGCAGGACATGAAGAACCAGGTGCAAGCCGAACGGCAAAAAGAGCAGCAGGCAGCCAGCACGGCTGCAGGGCAAGATCCGGCGTTTGCGTCTGCGACGCCCGCGCAACAGGCGACTGCCGCGGCCTTCGGCCCAAGCGACGAGGCATCTACTTCCTGCGGTCCTGGCCGGCGGCCCTGCGGGCAAGCGCAGCAAGGCACCATGCCGCCGCAACTTACCCCTGCGCAGCAACAAGCGCAGCTCATTGCCGCAAAAGAGCGCGAACGGGCTGACAACTCCCGATTCGCTTCCAATCTTGTTTATTCCCGCACCGCCGAGCAACAGCCACAGCAACCGCAACCCCAAACTCAGACGATGCCCATCCAGTATGACCATACCGAGCGGCAGTCAAAGACGAGTCTCGTTGACCCGCGGGCTGAAAAAGAACAAGAAGAGACGGCCAGAGGCTATAAGCGCCCGCTGGAAGCAAATATTGATTCGGCCGTGGGCCAGCCCTATCTCGTTTACGAAGGTTCGGTCCTCGACACGGTTCTGATGAATCGCCTGGACGGAGACGCCGTAGGGCCAGTCAAGGTCCTTGTCTCCAATCCCCTGTATTCGCACGACCACCAACACGTCATCATCCCCGAGGGAACGGTGGTGCTGGGCGAAGCGAAGAAGATTGGAGCGGCGGGCTTCGGGCAACAGCGGCGGATGGCCGTCGCATTTCACCGCCTGATTATGCCCGACGGTTACTCCGTCGATCTCGACCAGTTCCACGGCCTCGACCAGATCGGTGAAGAAGGGCTGAAAGACAAGGTCAACAACCATTACCTGGAAATCTTCGGCGCCTCGATCGCCTTGGGCGTGATTGCCGGAGCCGGCGAGATCACGCAGGGCGGCGGCACCATCACCACCAGCGGCTCGCAGGCGTTCACCAACGGAACTGCCGCCAGCGTCTCGCAATCGGCGACCAGCATTCTTGACCGCTTCACGCAGATACCGCCCACCATCACGATTCGGGAGGGCCACCGCGTAAAAGTGTATTTCACGCAGGACTTGCTACTGCCTGCGTACTCCAACCACACCATTCCACAGAGCTTCTAAGGAGATTTTCAATGCGATCAGTTGCCCTCTCCCTCTTACTCCTATCGGCTCTGGCCCTTGCCGGATGTCAGAGCAAAGCGGACAAAGTGAAAAAGTTGTTGGACCAATACAACGCCGAATACCCGGCCTATGCCGAGGACTGCCTCGATGAGACCTCCGGTTCCGCAAGAATGCTGACCGGAGAGAAGCTGACCGCGGAGCAAACGGCGGCCCTCGAAGCGAAGAGGAAAAAACGGGACGCACGGTGCAAGCCAGAGGCCGACCGTCTTGCACAGATCCAGCGAGAAATCCTTGCCGCACAGCAGTAACGCGGTATTGCTGTAAGGCTTTGCCACACCAACCGCAACCGAAAGGATAAGGCAATGAAGAAGCTACTCCTCACCGCACTCGCCATCGGACTTGCCACGGCGTTGCAACCTGCAGCGCACGCGCAGTTCGGTTCCGGCATCGTCTACGATCCTACGCAGTCGGTTCACGCCGTCACGCAGATCGAACACGAAGAACAATCCATCTCCAACCAATTCCAGCAAATCGAGCAGGGCCAACAGATCTTTTCCAACACTGTCAAGATTGCCACGACCGCGCTGCAAGCCTACAACGTCGCCAAACAGCAATACCAACTCGTACACCAGATGATCCTCGCACCGTCCATGCTCTATCAGCGGTTCTTGTCTCCTACGACCGACTTAAGACTGCTGCAACAAATCTCGAACACCTATGGCAATTCGATGGGATGGCTCAATTCAGCGAATACCGGAAACGGGGCCGCAGCCTCTTACCAGCAGGTCAGCGTACCCAATACCACCAACATAATTCCCGGCTACGGCAGCGCCAGTGTTGCCGGCCAACTACAGATTGCGGCGCAGGGAGCCACCGTTGACATCGGCGATTCCGTCATGACCAACAACCTGCAAATGCTCGGGACGATGCGGGCCAATCAGGCCGCGAGACAAACCGACATCGCCACCCTGGAGAGCACTACACAGAGCCAGGACCCCTCGCAGCAGACCATCATGGCTACGCTCCAGCGCATCAATCAAGCCCTCCTCTTGCAAGTGCGAACCCAGCAGGACGCCAACCAGATGAACGCCAATCTTGCCTTGCAGCAGATCGTGGCCCAAAAGCAGCAGCAGGACGCGATGAAGTCGGCATTCCGCGACTCATCGGGATACGAAAGCTACTACAACTCGAACGTCGCCACGACCAGCGGCGGCGCGGCCAATCTCCTTACGCAAGCGTACTGAGTAACCGCAAGCGGAAAGAAGTTAGAACAAAGCCTAAGAACAAACGGAGGTGAGGAACATGGGTACAGGTCTCTTCGACTTTATCGCTCAGGCGTGCCAGTCGCTCGCATCCACGGCGGCACCCTCGATCACTGCGATGGGGGTTCACATTGTCCTCGCCCTCGCAACCATCATGTTGGTTTGGTTCGGTGTGCAGGAAGCGCTCGCATCGGCACACGGAGAGGCCGGATTCAGCATGGGGAGGTTTCTCAACCTCTTCATGCTGCTCACCTTCGCTTACGCGATGGTGAACTATTACGACAGCTCCATCCCCGGCCTTGGCTTTTCCATTAAGGGTTTCATCGACGGCGGCACCATCAATCTTGTGAACCTCATCGGGTCGGATGGTTCAACCACGATGCTGAGCGAGATCCACGCGGCATCGTCGAAGACAGGGCCGTCGCTGCTGACCAGCATCATGTCGCCCTATTACTCGATTGTGTACTTTGTCGTGCAGTTCCTTTTAGCTCTTTTGGCAGCAATCGTTTCGGCCATCATCGCCTACGGCGCAATTGCCGCAACCATCATCGGATTACTCGGACCGATCTTTATTCCGTTTCTCGTTTTCGACAAGCTCGATTGGCTTTTCTGGGGATGGCTGAAAGCGTATCTCGGCTTCAGCTTCTACAAGGTCATCGCCGCAGCCACGATGAATGTTCTATCCCACGTTTTGACAAACTACTACATCCAGCTTGCGCAAAGCATTTCGGACCCGTCAACGATGGTCCAGACGTTGCCGCTTCTTATCCTTCTCGTGCTGGTCAACGTCTACATTCTCTTCAAAATTCCGGCCATGTCGCACAGCCTATTCGGCAGCGGAGGAGGACACGGTGGGGGCTTGGGCGTGGTCGCAATGGCGGTGCGGGCCGCGCTGTGAACCCTGGTCGAGAGGCGAGAAACGAGGTCAGCAATGAACGCAGAAACAAAAGCGATAAACGTAGAAATGAAGGCCACTCCCGAAATCACGCGCGCCGCGGAACGCTACCTGGAACAGTACGGCGACCCGCTGGTGATGAACACCTATCTGAAGGTGACCATCCTTGTGCTCGCCACCGTTTGTTTCGCACTGGCGGCGCTCACCTTCAAGAGCCAGATGGCGCTCGCCGACATGCACCCAATGATCGTACGGATTAACGACGTGGGCCACGCCGAGGCCATCGACTATCGCAACTTTCAGTACCGCCCGCAGGAGGCAGAGAACAAATACTATCTGTCCCGCTGGGCGCAACTGTATTTCAGCCGCAACCGCTTTACCGTCGAGCGCGACCAAACCAACTCGCTTTACTTCCTGAATAGCGACGTACAGCGCGCCGTGATCGATCAGGAACGCCGCAACAACATCATTCAGAACTACGTCAAGGACAGCACCCTTCCGTATGTCGATGTAGAGATCAAGAACGTCATCCTGGACGACCTGCGGCAGTCGCCGTATTCAGCCCGCATCGAGTTCGAGAAGGTGTACAGCAATCCGGCGGATCATACCGAACTCAAGCGGGAACGATGGACAGCCAGCGTTACCTACGTCTTCCGCGAAAGTGTGAAGAACAATGAGTTGGCCGTAAACCCACTCGGTCTGACCATCGTGCGCTTCCGGGCCGACCAGGCGTTCAGCTAAGGATTCATCGACCTTTACAGAGGCCTTATCCATGTCGTTTCTTGCTGCCAATCCGGCTGGCTTTTCCCACCTGTCCCCGTGCCCGGTGGAGCGGGCTAACGCGGGCCTACTAACGCACAACGACGGTGGCGAATTGCACCCCTTTTATGGCGAACATGCCAGCTCGAATCGGACTGCGATTGCGGCGGACTTTCGCAGCCAATGCGCCGATGACAACTTTGCTCTGGAGCTTGTCTGCCGTGTTGTATCCCGTCTTATGCTTGGTCACCGCTTCGGGGTCTTTCCGGCGCCCTGCGGCGCTCGGTCTTCTGCTTCGCGCTTTCACCCCAGCAAGCCAACAGCGGGCTTGCCGGGGACCCCGATTCCCGCGCCCCTTTGGGGTCTCGGTTCCTCCCAAAACAAGTTTGCAAGTCACGGCAAAAGACGCCGCGCAAACTTCTTTCGGGCCCCTCCCAGAAAGCAGACCTTCGACCTTGGGAGCCGGGCCCACTCGCTAGGCTTCGCCCAGTGTGACCCGAGCAACAACGGGAAATTCAACAAACGGAGACACGATTATGTACCAGAACAAAGTAACCCTCATCGGCTTTGTCGGCAGCAACCCGGAAGTTCGCACCAACGACAATCGCAGCCTGACCACTCTCTCGCTCGCAACCAAGTCCTCCTACAAGAAGGATGGCAAGTACATCTCGCACACCGAATGGCACCGTTGCGTCGTCTTCGGCAAGCTCGCGGAGTTCGCCAAGACGCTCACCAAGGGCGCGCATATCCAGGTGGAAGGCGAACTGCGCAGCCGGGAGTACGACAGCAAGAAGACGGACTCGAAGCAGCGCATCTGGGAGATCCGGGTCGCCTCGATCCTGAAGCTGGACCGCGCTGAGAAATCCGCCCCGGAAGATCGGGAGCACGATGACAGTCCCGCAGAGGAATCGGCCGCATAAGCCATTGCTTTTCACTCTTGGAAGCCCGGCTAATCGCTGGGCTTCCATTGTTTGGAGATCCACGCTATGAGACTTCCTGTGTCAACCGCGAAACACATCGGCGACTGGCCGAGTATCGGAGAACCGGCGTTGAGTTTTTTGAGGCATGAGCAAATCTATCGATCCGATGTGTCTGCGGTTCCACATCGGAGGCGAGACAATGCTGTGCCTCGCCTCCATTCCCATCGTCTCGATGAGTCTGCAGCCGGCTATTCCTTGGTGAGTTGCTCTCCAGCAGAGCTCGCCTCCGCTTCACCGACCGGATTTATTCTCTACCGGTCAGCTGAAACTGTAAATGGTTCTTGTCTACACCGCGCCAGCGAGGGCGGATGCGGCAGTGTGTCTTCGGATGTCGTAGGGAACGCGAGTAGTCCACACTTTCCAAAGGACACGGATCCAGGCACGAGCGAGTATGCGCACAGCATGTGGATGTCGGCAACCACGAGCTCTGGCGGCAGCATAAATGTGCGCTGCCCACGGGGAACCGCGGCGCGAGTTATCTGCCAAGAGCGTAAGGGCAACGCGCAGCCGATGATTGCAAGCCCAGCGAAACGTCACGCTGCGCGATTTGCCGCTCTGCTTGGTCACTGGAGCAACACCTGCCTCAGCGGCAAGTTGGTCGGCAGTCGTCAAGCGCTCGCGGACGTTTCCAATCTCGGCAACGATTTTCGCGGCGGTAAGGTGGCCTGCATAAGGCAGGCTCATGAGCAGCACCCCATCCTCAAGTTGCGCGACTTCAGCTTCGATGCGCGCTGTAACGGCGGCGATTTGTTCCAGCAGGGGAGCTATAACGCGCGTCAGCGCGAGCGCAAGTTCTCCCTTGGCTTGCTCTTCCAACTTGCCGATCTGACCCACGGGAGCTGCACGCAGGCGAGCCAAAAGCTCGGTGGCAGAGTGGCGGCCACTGTATGCCTCCCCTTTGAGAAACGCCGCGAGGCGTTTTTCTCCAAGACGCGCAGCACTGCTGGGTGTGGGGAATCGCTGAAGAAAAGCCAGTGCGATCGCGGAGCCGATTTGGTAGAACAACGCAGCGGGGCCAGGCCAGAAGCTGTCAAGCAAGGCTTGCAGCTGATTCGTCAGTGCGATGCGGTGACTGACCAGATCATCGCGCGTGCGCACGAGCGCCCGGAGTGCCTTGATAGCGTCCGAAGGCGGCGCCAATGGTCGGAAGCGATGACCGTCAGTGCGCAGCACATCAGCCAACAAATAGGCGTCGCCCAGGTCGTTCTTACCGCCCGAGGAACTATAACGCGGCCGGCAAGCTTTGACCGCATTGGGATGGATCGGCACGACCTCGTGACCGAAGGCCAACAGAGCATCGACGATCAGCCCCGATGGTCGTTCGATAGCGACGGGAATCGCACCGGGAGGAGCGATTTTCTTAAGTTGCTTTTGAAGCGACTCCAGACCGCGCGCATCATGTTGAACCTCGGCTCGCAGTACAACTTGCCCTGCCTGGTTCACGACACATACGGCGTGGGTAGTGCCGCCCCAATCCAATCCGGCAAAGAACTTCATAGCGCACCTCGAATGCATGAGAATTTCCGTGTCGGGAGGTCTGGCAGGTTGCTCACTAATTGGCGCTCTTGGGCTGCATCCCATGGCGCGTCTTCCTGTGGCCTGTTGAGACTTCCCGGCACCTGCCATGCCGCAGGTCTCATAGTGGCCATTCAAAGGCCAGTTTCGAAGGCGATCATGGCAGGCGCTCGGATGCGAGAAACCGCACCGTCATACAGAGCAGCCTCTCAATTAGGAGAATAACTAGTGAGTTTTGAATTGATCCTCCCGTTCCTTCGCCCGATAGAGCCACTCTTGCTGGACGAAAGCATCAGCGAAATCATGGGCAATCCCGACGCTTCATGGTGGTACGAACGCGATGGAATCATTCACCGCGAAAGGACCATTTCCTTCGCCGCCGGCAAACTCCGAACCGGCCTCGAAGTCATTGCCAACCAACTCGGCAAACGGCTCGACGAAGACAACCCCATACTCCACGCACAACTCCCGGATGGGAGCCGCTTGGCGGCGGTGATTCCGCCGGTTGTTCGGCTTACACCAGCACTCATTATTCGAAAGTTCACCAGCCGCCACTACACAGTCGATGACCTGATCGCTCGCGGTACGCTGACGCGTTCGCTTGCAGACTTCTTGGCCGAACAGATCCGCAGCGGCAAAACGCTGCTTATCAGCGGCGGAACCGGCACCGGCAAGACCACGCTTTTGCGGATATTGGCGGACTTCATTCCAGAACAGGAACGCCTCGTCGTGATCGAAGATACTTCGGAGCTTCAGATCCAGAAGCCGAACATACTGGCCGTCGAATGCCAGACCGATACGTTCAAAGCCAACATCACTTTCGACGACCTTCTAAAGTCCGCTCTCCGGTGGAGACCGGACCGAATCATTCTGGGCGAAGTACGCGGAATCGAGGCGCGCACGCTGCTCGATTCTTTCAATACCGGCCATGCCGGATCACTGGCGACGATCCACGCTAATTCGGCGGAGAAGGCCCTGCATCGCTTCGCCAATCTGGTCATGCGGAACCACGCGCAGACCACGTTTTCCGACACCGAGGCTGAGATCGGAGAAGCGGTCGATTTCGTCGTCCATGTCGAGCGACAACCGGGCCGCCGCATCATCCGCGAAGTCCTGACCCTTCGCGGCTACGATCGCGACGCAAAACGCTTCCTGATCGAGCCGGTATTCGAGGTGAAACATGCCACAGCATAGGACACAGAATGCGGCGAATATCGCTGCCGACTTCCTCACCCGTTGCTTCGCTCCGGGTGAGACGATTGCGCTGTTTCTTCGACGCGAGAATCCTACCGCGATTCTTCAGCGAATCGTTCCTCTGGAGCGTGCGCTTGCACCTCGTTACCTCAGCTGGCTCGTACACGAGAACTCTATCGGCGCAAACATCTATGTGGCTGCCAATCCGCTGCGCTCTGGCAGCCACAAGCGCACTAAAGAGTGCATCGCCGCGGTGCGGCATCTGTACCTTGATTTGGATATCGACGGCGAGGCCAACCTCGCTTCGCTCCGCGCCTCCGATACCGTCCCCACTCCGAATGCGATTCTCTCGACATCGCTTGGCAAGTATCAGGTTCTCTGGCGCGTGGATGGCTTTACTTTCGAGCTGCAGGAAAGCGCCCTGAAACTGCTTGCGATTACCTTTGGCGGCGATCCCGCCTGCACGGACTGCAACCGGGTTCTCCGCCTACCGGGATTTCTGAATTGCAAATACGATCCCGCGTTCCAAACCACCGTCGAATACCCGGGCGATTCCACTTGGAATTCCGATGACTTCCGGCTGGATATGCTAGCCGCGGATGCCTCGTTTTCGTCCCGTTCAATCACTGCGCGAAAGCATCCCGCGAAACACACCAATTCCGAACACGATTGGGCGTGGGTCCTGCATCAACTTGCCGATGGAAAGGACGCCGTGAAACTGACGCGAAAGCTGGCTTCCCGCCGCTCCGATAAGGCGAATCCGCTGTACTACGCCCAGCGAACCGTGGATGTCGCATCGGCCAGACTTTGGCTCATCGAAGGCGTTCCGATGGAGGACGTTGTGACGATGCTTGTATTTCGCCGCCGCTTCGAGATTTGCACCGCACTTTGCTCCGCTCGTGCGCGGGAGATTGCGCTGACGGCGCAGCGGATGATTGCCCGGAGAAAGGTTGCTTGATTCAACACCAAATAAGGAGAAAACATGCCATTACTTGAAATCAACCAAAGCCGTTACATCTGTGCTTCGATCCGGCTGGACGAGTCCACCGCCGAGCAGGTCGATCAGTACGCCGCCTTCGTCCACGCACCCGCCGACGAGGTAGTGGACAAGGCGCTCAACTATGTCTTCTCGAAAGACCGTGACTTCCAGGACTTTCTGAAGACGCCACAGGCCAAGCAAGTTGCCCCTACATTGCGTGTCCGTAGAGGTCCGACTAAGGATGCGAAACATGAGGCGGAGCAGCCTGCGAAGAAGCTTGGAGCCGGGGTGGAGTCCACGGCCTCTGTGCGGGTAATGAAGGCGTGATCCTGCATTCAATTTCGTGCCGGAGCAAGAACGGTGCTTCGCACCGGGAGAATTTAGACACTCCACCCCTTAGAGGGTACACGAACGTAAACGCCCGTATACAAACGTCAACTTACTCACACTGAATCAGTTGCGCGATTGGCCGTATACACCGTTTACGGTCGTTGACGTGACACAGATAAGAGGTTTTAACGATGGAAAACCCGATCCGGTTCAACCCGACAACCGACGGCTCCAAGCGGCCACTTGCCCGAAACCGCATCCTATCGGCTCGTTTCATGGAGAGCGAGTATGCGGCGCTTGAGAACTTCGCATGGTCGAAAGGGACGACACTCGCCGACTGGGTGCGCGATGTGCTCTTGCATAGCCTTGAAGGCTCCGGTCAGGCGCAGATGGAGATGCACATCTTCACCGAACTCGTCGGCATTCAAATGCTACTGATGAACACGCTTGAACCGCTGCTTCGAGGCGACAAGATCGTCCCCGAACAACTCGCCATTCTGTTTCGGCAAGTCCAAACCACCAAGGCCGCAAAGGCGCAGGAATTGCTCGCCAAGCGCAGTCAGAACAAGGAGAAGTGACCAATGCCCACTGTCCAACAATGGGGCCGCAAGGAGTCGATCATTTGGCCGCCACGCACCTATCTCTACACTCTCAGCGCGCTTTTCCTGGCGCTCGCCGCGACTGGATTCTTTGTCTATGTCCACTTCCAGTACGGCCTTTCACCGCTCGAACGCTACTACCTGCCGTACTATCTCCGCAGTGAGATGCCAAGTCTCACGCGTCATGCCAGCACCTATCAGCTACTCTATGTTTCCGACGGCAAGTCGCGGGGGCGACCCGCGCTTTCAGCCGACGTGGAGCCAGGTGCGACACCGCAACCTACGGGCGCGCCATTGCCGCTTGCGCTTTCCGAACTGGCACAGCAGCAGGGTTTCCGCTTGTTGTACCGCGAACAGCCGCGCGCTTACCTGAACAAGACTCTTCACACTTGGATTGAGCACTGGATTTATACGGACGTTCCTCTCGAACGGCTCTTCAACGCGCAACTGATTCTTGGTCTCGCGGCGTTCGTATTACAGCTTCCGTTTTCGATCCGCAAAGACGTCCTGCGGCGCAAGGAACTGCGGTACGGAAGACGCCTGAAAGGACCGATTCTTGTCAGTCCACGCCAGTTCACGAAAGCCGTTGCCGGCAATGGCATCGGCATCGCGACCAACGATTCCAAGCGCCCGTTGCGGATTCCACGCGACGCCGAGAATAAGCACTTTCTCATTGTCGGCGACACGGGCTCAGGCAAGTCGAGCATCATCCGCCAGATGCTTTATCAGGTGGACGCTCGCGGCGACAGCGCCATCGTCTACGATCCCGCCTGCGAGTTTGTGAAACAGTTTTACGATGAGCACCGGGGCGACATCGTCCTCAATCCTCTCGACGCCCGGATGCCGTACTGGAACCCATCGAAGGAACTCCGGCGCAAGGCCGAGGCCAAGGCGTTGGCCGTCTCGCTGTACCAACCCGAAGGCGTGACGAACCGCTTCTTTGTCGAAGCTCCGCAGAAAATCTTCGCCCATCTGCTCACCTATCTGCCGACGCCGGTTGAACTCGTCCAGTGGATGTCCGATCCCGCCGAGATCGACCGCCGCGTCAAGGGAACCGAGTATTGGATGCTGATTGATCCGAAGGCCCCGCAACAGCGAACTGGCGTTCTCGGCTCTCTCAATATGAGCGCGGACAGCTTCCGGCTCCTTCCCAAGGAAGACGAAACAACCTCAATATGGACGGCCACGAAGTGGGCCGAGACTCGGCGGGGTTGGATCTTCATCACCTCACGCCCAACCATGCGCGAAGCACTTCGTCCGCTTATCAGTCTGTGGATCGACACACTAGTTCTGCGCCTCTTGAACGAACCCATGCCTGACCAACAACCCGTCTGGTTCGTCATCGACGAATTGGCCAGCCTGCAGCGGTTGCCGCAGCTTCACACCGCCATCACAGAGAACCGCAAATCGCAGAACCCGGTCATTCTCGGATTCCAGGGGCGCAGCCAGATGGAAGCCCGCTACGGTGAAGACTCTGAAGCCATGTTGTCACAACCGGCCACGAAGATTTTCCTCCGCACCACCGAGCCGCGAGCGGCGAAATGGGTCAGTGAGGCCATCGGCGAAATCGAAATTGAGCGGCTGCGCGAGACCCACTACGACGGTTCCCGCACCGGACGCAACTTTGCGCTCGATCGGCAAACCGAGCCGCTCGTTCTGCCTTCGGAGGTTTCCGGCCTCGACGATCTGCGCGGCTTTCTCAAGTACGGCAACCATGTGGCGCGATTCTCGTTTCCATTCGTTGCGCTCGAAGAAAAAGGTCCCGCTTTTGCCGAGCGCAAGATGGACGACCTGATCGTGCCGAGCACCCCGCTACCCGTAGAACCAGAAGAGATGCACGGCAATCAACTGAGCCCCGAGTATGCGGTTCAACCACCCGCGAACCAGGTGGAGTAACCGTCATGCTGACGATCTCAAAACCGCTATCCGCAGGCCAAGCGCAGACTTATCACCAGAAGGAATTCACCGCCAAGGAGCAGAACTACTGGTCGCAACGCGGCGTCATCACAGGCGAATGGCGAGGCCGCTTGGCCGCGCAGTTCGGCCTTGCCGGAGCCGTCTCCGCCGAGGAGTTCGCGAAACTCAGCCAGGGCCAACATCCGCAAACGGGCGAGCAGCTTGTTCGGCAACGAGCCTCGTATGAATATCAGGATGCCGACGGCAAGACCGTCAAGACGATGGAGCATCGCGCCGGATGGGATGCCACTTTTTCCGCGCCAAAATCTGTCTCGCTCACCGCGCTTGTCGGCGGCGATGAGCGCGTCCGTGAAGCGCATCGCGAGAGCGTTCGCGTTGCCCTCGACCAGCTCGAACGCTACACGCAAGCCCGCATCGGCGGCAATCATCCGCCCGAGACCACCGGCAAATTTGTCGCAGCCAAGTTTGAGCACGACACGGCCCGCCCGGTCGATGGCTATGTCGCGCCACAGCTTCATACCCATACCGTTATCTTCAATGTGACCGAGCGCGACAACGGCCAGCCCCGTGCCATTCAGCCGCACAGCCTTTTTGCTTCGCAGCAGTTCGCCACGGCCATCTATCAATCGGAGCTGACTTACAAGCTACGTCAACTCGGCTACGAAATTACGGCCGGGCGGAGTGGTGCGCCCGAGATCAAGGGATACACACAGGAATACCTCGACGCATCCAGTCCCCGCAGCCAACAGATTCGTGATTACCTCGAACGCACGGGCCGCTCTGGGAAAGAGGCTGCCGAAATCGCCGCGCACTCGACCCGCGACCGTAAAGAGATCCATTCGCCAGCCGACGTAATGGCTGCCCACCGAAAGCTGGCGGCCGACTTTGGACACCAAGCCGAGGCCGTTGTCCGGGCAGCCCATGAGAGGTTTCAGCATCAAGAAAAACCGGTGAACTCGGTTGATCGTGTCCGAGAATCTCTAACCTTTTCCCGCGACAAGAACTTCGAGCGCGAGGCCGTTGTCGATGAACGCGCCCTGATCCGCGACGGGTTGCGCCGAGGTATGGGTGAGATCACTCATGACCTGGTCCGCGCCCATCTTGACGCCCGCTTGGCTTCCGGGGAATTTCAAATCGTCGAACGCCCTCAGAGCGTTCCTGGTCGACAGTTCACCACCGCCAAAACCATCGCCGCCGAGCAAGAAGTCCTCCGCCGTATGCGCGATGGACAAAACCAAGTCGAGCCAGTTCTTTCGCGTCCCCAGGCCATCGGCCTTGCCGATGAGCACCAGCATCTAAATCGGGCACAGAAGAGTGTCATCGAAGATGTGCTCAGTTCCCCCGACCGCATCCAGGGAATCCAAGGTTTTGCCGGCGCGGGCAAAACCACCACGCTCACCGTCGTCCGCAGCGCCGCGGAATCTCAGGGCTATCAAGTCGAAGGCTTTGCCCCGACTTCTCGCGCCGCGAAGCAACTGGAACAGGCGGGAATCCACGCCGGAACCCTCCAAGGTTTTCTCGCCCGTGGACAAAGCACAGAACCGAATTCAGAACAGAAACAATTCTTCTTTATTGACGAATCCAGCCTTGCCAGCACAAACCAGATGCGCGAGTTTCTTGCACGACTCGGCACCAATGACCGCGTGCTTCTGATCGGCGATATCCGCCAGCATCAGGGAGTCGAAGCGGGGCGCCCTTTTGAGCAATTGCAGGAAGCCGGGATGCGCACTGCCAAGCTCGATGAGATCGTGCGTCAGAAAGACCCGGCTCTGAAATCCACCGTCGAATTGCTGGCCACAGGCCAAATCTCCGCTGCGCTCGACGCACTCGGACAGCAGGGCCGCTTACAACAAATTCCCGACAAAGAAGAGCGCGTCCGAGCCATCGCCAAGAGCTATGTCGAATCGCCCGAGAACACTCTGATCGTCTCACCGGACAATGCTTCCCGCCGCGAACTCAACGCCGCCGTTCGCCAGGAGTTGAAAGCCACCGGCGCCCTTGCGAAGGAAGATCATACGTTCCGCGTCCTGGTTCCGCGTCAGGACATGACCGGAGCCGAACGCTCCTGGGCCAGCCACTACGAGATCGACGACGTTGTCCGCTACACGCGCGGCAGCAAAACGATCGGAATCGAAGCAGGCAGTTACGCGTCGGTCGCAGCGATCAACCCAGCCGCCAACCAGCTCACGGTCGAGAAAGCGAACGGAGAACTTGCCACCTACGATCCCCGCCGACTAACCGGCGTTAGCGTCTACCAAGAGATCGAACGCCAGTTCTCCGTGGGCGACCGCATCCAGTTCACCGCGCCCGACAAATCGCTCGGGGTTGCCAATCGCGAGCTGGGCACCATCGAAACCGTCGATCCCAATGGCCGTCTCTCCGCCCACCTCGTCAACAATCGGCAAATTGATTTCAACCCTAGCGAGCATCGTCATTTCGACCACGGGTACGCCGTCACCAGCCACAGCGCTCAGGGCCTCACCGCCGAACGCGTCCTCGTTCACGCCGATACAAGCGTGCACCCGGACCTGCTCAACTCGCGCTTCGGCTACGTTTCCATCTCACGCGCCAGCCACGCGGCCACGCTCTTCACTGACGACATGGCAAAACTTGCCCCCCAGTTGGGAGCCGATGTCTCGAAGACTTCCGCCTTGGAACTCAACCCATCCCCATCCGTAGCGCAAGGACTAGGGATAGCGATCTAACGCGAGCAGCAATTTATGATGGAGGAGTCGCAATGACGAAGATGACAACCATCCCAGATAACTACAACAACATCCGCGCTGAAATCGTCGAGCTGCTAAAGGCCGCCCGCTCTACCGCCGCCCGAAACGTCAACTCAATCATGACCGCCACCTATTGGGAAATTGGGCGGCGCATTGTTGAGCAGGAACTTGAAGGAGAGGCCCGCGCGAACTACGGCGAACAACTTCTGGAACTACTTGCCAAAGACTTGACCAAGCAGTTTGGCCGGGGGTTTGGGAATATCAATCTCTGGAGAATGCGCGCATTTTACCGTGCCTGGTCCGAGGGGCAGATTCTTTCGACACTGTCGAAAGAATCTGCCAAGTTGCTTCCCTTCAACAATATAAGCCCTCTATCCTCAAACATCTCGACTCTTTCTGCCGGCTTCCCTTTGCCCTGGTCGGCCTATGTTCGCCTACTTGGCGTCAAGCGCCCGGAAGCGCGAGTTTTTTATGAAACCGAGGCTCTCCGCTCTGGATGGTCTGTCCGTCAATTGGATCGCCAGATCGGCAGCCAATTCTACGAACGCATCGCGCTCTCACAGAACAAAGCCGCCATGCTGGAGAAGGCTGAGACTTCCCAACCCGGCGACGCGGTCGCACCGGAAGAGGCAATCAAGGACCCTTTTGTCCTCGAATTCCTCGACCTCAAGGACGAATACTCCGAGTCGGACTTGGAAGAAGCCCTCATCCACCGCCTCACCGACTTCCTCTTGGAGCTGGGCGACGATTTTGCCTTCCTGGGCCGCCAGCGCAGGCTTCGCATCGACGACACATGGTTTCGCATCGACCTTGTCTTCTTCCATCGCCGTTTGCGCGGCCTTGTGATCGTGGATCTAAAGGTTGGTAGGTTTAGTTACGCGGACGCTGGGCAGATGCACCTTTATCTCAACTACGCCCGCGAACACTGGATGAAACCCGGCGAGAACCCGCCCGTCGGGCTCATATTGTGCACAGAAAAAGGAGCCGCCGAGGCCCACTACGCACTCGACAACCTCCCCAACAAAGTGCTCGCCGCGGAGTATCAGACTGTCCTTCCCGATGAAAAGCTCATCGCCGAGGAACTCGAACGCTCCCGCCGGGAACTAGAACAGCGAGCAAGGTTTGCGCACGTCCCATCTAATCCTTAGACGACTGTCGGCCGATCACACGTCTTTCCCGCAATCGACTGATAAACCCCCACCTTGCGGCCCAGGCTGTGTGCAAGGAGTGTGCCTCTGTTGCGAGCCAGGGGCAGTACTTGAGGGGTGCAATTGCCTGGAGGGAATTGCCCAGCTTTACATCGATGCTTCGATTTCGCTCGCCGGCGTCATGCTCAACCCGGCACTCCGTCTAGTTGCCTGAAAAACCGAGGTTTGGCGGACAAAGGTTTCGTCAACTGACGAACTAACTGACGTGCCCCAACGGTGTGCCAGAATCCTCGGCCGCGTCCCTGCCAGCCAGCACTCAAGACAGGCCACTTAATTCGCGCAAACTGCTGGTGCATGCCGTGCCGGAATCTACAGTTTCTGAGCCGCCTCATGGTGCGATTCACTGCAAGCCTCTGCGTTGCAGCTTGCATCTCCCCCTTTCGGGAGCTTGCGGCGGGCCTGCGTATGTCTTCACGAGCCGGGCGTGATTCAGAGAATCAAGTCATTTATGTCATCTGGAAGGTGCGTTGGCGAGGCGTAGTCGGAGTCCACGCCGTATGCCGCCGAGGCTTAGGCTGCAACCTTCGCGCAAGATGTAGAATTGCCTGTTTCGGCGGCTACTTGCCTAAGACAATGGAAAGACCAGCCATGAGCGAGAAAACGGATGCGAAAACTGTTGTTGTAAGCGGGGACTTCACACTGGATTGGAACCTGGCGCGCGACCGGGGACCCGAAGCGTTAAACAGTGTTTGGGAAGCGGCGGTGTGTTCCCGCCTTCGCTGGCAGCGAGGCGGGGCGGGGCTGCTGGCGGATCTGATTAACGGCGTTGCGAAGCAGATCCATGGCGAGGTGGTTTATCAGGTTCGACAGGCGAAGACGCCGCCTCGCACTCGAGGCCCCGAGGATTCCAAGATTGGTCCGGAGGACCGACGATTCAATCACTCCCATGCAGTCTGGGAGCCATTAGAGTTTGCTCTAAAAGGTTCCGAAGCCGCCAAAGGAAGGGAAAAGGAAAAAGCCTGGCGGGTGGTATCGTTTGCGGGTGTAAACCAGCGTGCGACTAAAGAACCTGATGGCGACTGGGCGACAGTGGAGAATGATGTTGCCGATGCACAGTTGGTCGTGCTGGACGATGCGCATCTTGGCTTCCGCGAGAATCGGAATCTGTGGCCTGCCAGCCTGACCGTACCCGACAGTGCCCCATGGGTATTGGTGAAGATGAGCCATCCCGTCGCAGAGGGCAGACTATGGGAACACCTCTGCGCCAATCACATCGACAAACTGGTCGTCGTCATGACGGCGAACGATCTGCGCCGCACAAGGGCGCAGATCAGCCACTCGCACTCCTGGGAGCGGACTGCCCAAGATCTTGTTTGGGAGTTTACGTACAACCAGAGTTTGATCAAGCTTAAGGAATGCGCCCATGTCGCTGTCTCATTCGACGCTGCAGGTGCATTCGTCTGTTCCCGTGGTGAGAAGGAACCAGAGTATCGTCTGCTATTCGACCCCGAGGTAGTGGAGGGCATGTGGGAGAAGACCTATCCAGGGCGGATGGTGGGCTACTCTTCTTGCCTTACTGCCGGCATCGCGAAGGAATTGATGCTTGCGCCTGCAAAGCCGAACATCCGACGGGGAATCCGCGCCGGACTATGGGCCCTGCGTAGCCTTCATTGCGAGGGCTACGGCCATCGCGAGAAGTCGGCGGCCAAAGTCGAGATTGAGTTTCCTTTGGACACGGTCATCAGCGCCCTCGAGGCGAAGGAGGCGCGGTGCGAAACCGAGGAGGCGCTGTACAAGGAAGCATCCGTGCCGATGCGCATCGGCGACAATTATTGGACCATCCTGGAAGCTGTGTGCAAGGACAATCTGGAAATGCTCGCGACCGAAGTCGTGAAATATGGCCCGAAAAAGAAGCTTGCGGCGGTACCTCTGGGAAGATTCAAAGACTTGCTGACAGTCGACCGGCAGGAGATTGAAAGCCTGCGCAGCATTGGCTCTCTAGTGAACGAGTACGTTGCGCAGCACCGCCCCAAAAATCCTTTGTCGATCGCAGTCTTTGGCCCTCCCGGGTCTGGGAAGTCGTTCGGCATCAAGCAACTCGCACTTTCACTTCAGCCCGGCGAAATCGAAATCAGAGAGTTCAATCTGTCCCAGTTCCGCTCCTTCAACGATCTGTTGTCGGCCTTCCACCAGGTGCGCGACATCGGCCTCGGCGGGAAAATCCCGCTGATCTTCTGGGACGAGTTCGACAGCGCTTTCGAGGTTAACTATGGCTGGCTGCGCCACTTCCTGGCTCCCATGCAGGATGGCGCGTTTCAGCAGGGAGATCTGCTGCATCCGATTGGTAAGGCGATTTTTGTCTTTGCCGGCGGGACGAGTTCGGCGTTCGAAGGTTTTGGCAAGAACGGGGAAGAGAATCTGCTGCGCGCCGCCAAGGTGCCGGATTTTATCAGCCGACTGAAGGGCTATCTCAATGTGCTCGGGCCCAACCAGACGGGAGCAAACGATACATATTATGTGCTGCGGCGCGCAATCCTGCTCCGTTCCATGTTTGAGCGGAACACCAAGCACTTGCTGCATAACGACGTGCTCGAGATCGACGAGGGCGTATTGCGCGCCTTTCTGCTGACCACTACCTATAACCACGGAGCGCGATCGATGGAGTCCATCATCGCGATGAGCCAACTCGATGGCAAGGCGCGATTCGAACGTTCCAGTCTACCTACGAAGGCTCAATTGGATCTCCACGTCGACGGGCAGAACTTTCTGGCGCGGGTGCACCAACTCGAGATCGATAAGCTTCCGGCCGATGTGCTCGAGCGGATGGCGAAGATGGCGCACCAGGTCTATCGCAACCAACAAGAAGGCGAAGGCTGGAAACTAGGACCTTTGACGAACGAAAAAACACAAGAGCAGCCATCGGACGAAACCCGGGCGCGTATGGCGAAGATCGGGCACACCGTCAATGGCGAAAAGCAAGAGGCCGATGGCTGGAGATTGGGGACGGTAAAAAGCGAAACGACCAAAGAGAATCCGTCCCTGGTGGATTACGAATTGCTGCCAGACGGAGAAAAACACCAGAACCGCCAGCAGGTGCTGGATATTCCCGCGAAGTTGGCTAGTGCCGGATGCACTATCGTCCGGACGCGCGAACGCGAACCTCCCTTCGTCTTCCCACCCGACGTGCTTGAGCGGTTGGCCTCGTTGGAGCACACGCGCTGGATGCGCCTGAAGGCATCGAATGGATGGCGCTATGGGGACAAGAAAGACGACGACAAGAAGGAGCACCCGAGCATGCTGCCCTGGAAAAAGGGGGAACTGGACGCGTATGCGGGCTTTGTCGAGTGTCTTGGACAAATGGAGCTCTCGGAACAGGAAAAGGAGAAAGACCGGGCAGCGATTCGGGGTGTTGCGCGGATTTTGAATGTAGCCGGCTATACCATCGTGGGGGCGAGAGGCAGGGTCGAACTCTAATCCGAGCGAAATATTTCAGGAATTATTCCGAAAGAGGGAAGGACTCAAGTGAGCAACAACGCCAGTGCCGACGACGCATGGTTTTTCGTATCCCACTCGCAGCGCGGCTTTGGAGAACGTCTGCGAGATGCGCATTTATCTCGAACGGCGCGGCCACAGTCCCCGGCTGTTTTTCCTCAGGTGTTTGAGTTCCACTATAGAAGTCCTTGCGTCCACTTTTTGGATTTTGGAATTGAGATACCTCGAATGACAAAACGCGCATCGTCGCGAAGCGGCTTTCGCGAGGGAAAAGGCGACCGTTCACGCATTCCCGCAAGCAGGCTGGTATTGCCCCTGGTGTCTTCGGCTCCTCAAAGTGTTCGCGGTCGAGATTCTTCACGTAACTCGCCCTTTTCGTCGGGCGTGATTGCCTGCCGGTTGAATTGGTCGATGGCGTCGAGCACGGAGGTCGAGACCATTGTTGTTGTCGCGGTTCAGCACCTCAAACGACTCTCCCCACACGCGGATGATCGGGCGATTCTGCTCTTGGGCGTAGTGGACGATTTCGGCCGTACCACCGAGGCCGCGCGACCGTTGGCCGTCCCAAACGGCGATGAGGACATCACAATGATCCACCACATAGCGGCCCACTTGGTCGTAGGCATCGCGGCGCAGTTCAGCCTGGTCGCCCGGATCGCGGCGGTCGTCTTGGATGCGTCGCGTCCGCAGAAGAACCGGCTTTCTGCAACGGCCGAGCAGTTCCTCAAACTCCTTCCGGGACTCTTCGGTCGCAAAGTCTTCGAGATAGTCTTCGAGCGCCAGGGGAAGAACGACATCGAGGCGCGCGTCTGGATCGGAAAGAACCGCACGCGCCACGACGCGGTCCGCCCCTTCAGCCAGCGGGCTCAGTACGCGAAACGAAATCGCAGTCGTGCCCGCGCGCCTCACCTTTTCGATCTTCCGTCTCGACTCATCCGGAAATAGTTTTTCGATTTCGGCGTCGATGGCCTTCTTGACCAACGCCTGCATCGCCGCCGGATCGTCCAGCTTCCGATGACCCGTGACCCCAATGCGGATGCGGTATGGTATTGATTCAAAGTCAGCCATCTGTACCCTCGTGAGTTTACATTCTTTACCACGGCGATCATGACGCTGGCGACCAAAACCGAGCGATCGACCCAAACGATCGGCGCAGTTTACGCGAGCTCTCGGTGCAATGTTCTTCACATTACGCGGCTAATATCCTAATATCCATCGCTCACGTCAGGCTCTTCACTCTTGACTTCTCGCCACAGCAGAAGTTTCCTCGCCACTCGGCCGATTTGGAGAGTTCTCGGGGCATGCATTGGCATTGAACTATGCCGTGCAATGTGATATAGGATGTAGCCGGTTGACTTCCCTCGCCTGCCCAGACCCTAACCGCAGGAGGCCAGTCGAATTGGAGGAGGTTCTATGCGGATGCCTATTGGTTTCATCGGGCCCCTCAAGAAGGAGAATGAAGGGCTCCGAAAGGAGATCGAAAATCTCCGGCTGGCAGACGAAGCGCTCCGAAAGCAGATTCGAGATCTCGTCGTCAAGCTAGAGGCCGTGGAGGCTGCGCGCGATCTCGCAGTTCGATTCATATCTGGAGTAGAAGCCCGGTCATTTCGCGCCAGTGGCAACAGTGATGCCGCCATGTTGAGTGGTCGCTAGCTGGATGCGTGGGGCCAAGTGACATCAATTGGCTGAGGAGCATAGTGCAAGCAGAACTCTGGCACGCCCACGGTCTGCTTGCCCAGTCCCTGCTCCATTTGTTCACAGATAGCGGTCCATATTTCCTGCGCTTCAATGGACGCATATCTTAGTGCGTACCTAATGGGGCCGGTCAAGGCCCACCTGATGTTGAAACAGGGGGCATAAAGGCAGTGGTTTGTCATCAAAGTGATCAACTGTCCCAAGTAAAGTTCACTCGGCTCATCGGCAACGAAGGCTAGAGCCAATCGGACGAGCAAAACGCGGCCCGTCAGCACATCTGTTATGGTCCTCGCGTGGACCCAGGCCAGCTCAAGATTGTGTCGCGACTGCTCGCGCTGCCCGTTTAGCAAATAAGCGATAGCGAGATTGAGCTGCCGGTGAGCTAGTCGATATGCATTGGCTGCAATTGGAGACTGTTCAAGGGCTGCTGCCTTCTCAAACTCGAGAATAGCCTGACGATACTCATGTGCCATCAGAGAATTCACTCCGAGGTTATTGATACAAGGAGCAAGCCGAGGACTCCCCTCTCCATGGCAAACCCTGCTGATGTCGAGAGCCTCCTCGATCATTGTGCGCGCGTTCGCTACCTCGCCCCGGTCTTCCAGAATTCTCGCGAGATTATTGAGCAACGATGCGCGTGCGGGATGAATCGGCGTATCCCAATTCGCTGCAACGGACAGCGCTCGCTGGAGTAGGGCCTCCGCCTCCGCCGTCTCGCCTGCGTTTCTGAGTGCCTCAGCCAGCGTGGAGACATCCTGGCACGATGTAATGTGCTCCTCCCCCAACAACGTGTGGTCGATATGCACCGCTCTGCGGAACAATGAGACAGCATCCGCGAGCCGACAGAGGTCTTGATAAACCAAACCAAGATTCACGCAGCGAAGGGCTGTTGCAAGTCCATTCGGACCGCTGATCGTTTCGGACAGACCTAACGCTTCTTCGGCCAGAGGTAGAGCCTCTTGGGGTCGGCAAGTCTCACGGTAGAGGCAACCCAGATTGGTTATCACATCTAACCCGGCCTCGTCTGTTGTACCTTTTGTCAATGCGCGTGCTGCAGCGAGGTGCGTTTCGGCTCCGGCGTAGTCGCCAAGGCTCAAACACACTGATGCCACAACATTCCGACAAGAGACTTCGGAAACAGAAGGCCCACCCGATCCAGTCTGGACTGCGTTCAGCGTTGCAATTCCCAAATTCAGGGCGGGTACATAGCAACCAGCTTGAGAGAGGGCAGAGGAGCACTTCAGGGCAGCCATTTGTGCTGCAGGAAACCCACGCGATAACCAGTGCTCCGCCGCGTGACGCAGACATTCAAGTTCCCACCGTGGAAACCCTGTCAAAGCGCCGGCGTCGCTCTCTGACGCGCGGCCAGCAAGTTGGCGGCTTACGTCAAGAATCAAGACCGGCCAAGGGTATTTCTCTCGCTGGACTATTTCTTGGAGCAATCGGTGCACTCTGATGAGTCTGGGGCTTTGATTCGATTCGCGATCTGAAATTTTCGTTACTTGAAGCAGGCGTAAGCTCAGCAATCGCCGCAGTAGATTCCTCCAAGGATCAGGGTAACCGGGCTCGGCGTCCTTTCCGATTTCGGGGAACTTCTCCGCAACCAGCGATCGAATCCACGGGATGGCGATGCGGTCGGCGGGGAGGAGCGCGGAGTAGCTCAAGGCGAGTTTCTCCGGCTCGGTGAGACGTTCCAGCGTTGGGGCGAGCGTGGCGGCCAGACGTTTTTCTCCGTGCCGTACGCCTTCGCTGGTCTGTTCGGCGGCAATGTCCAAACCTCCCAATCCCTCCTTATTCAGCCGAGCGAGGAACCCGGCGCAGGTCACGTCATCGGCAAACTGGCCCAGATAGACCGCTGCCGTCTCCACTGCCAATGTGAACATCCCCAGCAGGTCTATGATTTTCAGCGCGGCCTCGCGCTCGGCGTCGTTGGGAAACTTTCCGCCAGGTTGGTAGGTCTCAATGAGTTCGAGGGCGTCCGCCTTGGGCAGTTCGTCAACGGGAAGAAATGCACGGTCTTTGTGCGCGCCATAGAGGTCAGCCTCCCCCAACCGCGTCGTGGCGATAATGTGGAACCCTTCAGCGGCGGGCAAGAGCTGCGTCTGGGCAGGTTCGAGGAGCCTGGGTTTGTCCACGTTGTCCAGCAGCAGCAGGCAGCGGTGCGGCTCACGGGCATCGGCCAGGCGGCGGAGTTCGGTCATAACGCGCTGGAACTGCCGACGGTTGTCCTTCTCCTCGTCTTCATTGAATTCGACACCCAGCGGCGCGGCCAATTCGGCGATTGCGGCGCAGAGGTCTTCCTTGCCTTCGCACTGTACCTGCCAACGCCCGCCGCCGTATTCGTGGGCAAAAGCGTGGGCGTACTCGATGGCCAGCGCCGTTTTGCCCACGCCACCCAGGCCGTGGACCGCGAGCAGCACGCCCACGCGCCCCAGAGCGACGGCTTCGCGCAACCGCCGCAGTTCCGCGGTTCGGCCAATGAAGTGTGGGTTGTGCGCGTCCACGTTGCCGAGCGCTTTCTCGGCCTTTTCCCCTCGGCCGATCCGTTCCTTGAGTCCCAGGTTGAGCTGGCGCATCCTCTCCTTCACGGTGGTAGTCTGCAAGGCTTCCTCACCGGCGTAAAACCACGGCCGGAGATCGAATTGTTGCCGGCGGCGCAGTTCGGCCACCCATGCGGCGCAGCGTTGCTCGAAGCCCTTGTCGCCCCAACCCGGTACCTCAACAAAGTAAATCGGCGCGATGCCATCTCCGAAAGAAGCCCGCCCGATTTCGTGTTTAATGTACTCGTTAAATTCCCACTCGCAGTACTCGCTTCCGAGGTACGAGGGGGAAAGGCAGGCCAGAAGCAGGCGCGATTCGCGCAGCCCCTGCAAGATGCGGTGCCGCCAGTCCTCCATGCCATGGATGTCAGTTACATCAAAGAATGGTTGCAGCGGTCTTCCGGAAAAGGCGCCAAAGTCCGCCTTGATGCGCTCGACGAGTTCCGTGACCCGTCCTTGTTCGTTGTCGCGCCGCGAGTAGCTAACGAATAGATCGTAGGACATCGAGCCTCCGCGACATGGTGCAGACTCTGACTCCCCGGGGCCCCAAAACTTCTGCTGCATCATGTGGGGATTAACCGATTAACCGCAGAGAGAATAGCGTATCAAACGCAATGAAGGAATCTGTAACATAGCTCACGCAAGCGAATCTCTCGTTCTCATCGAAGGTATCCGATTGCGCTACTCCTTGAGGTGCTCAAAGGTGGAGCTGACAAAGACATGAAAGGTCGCATGACGCTCGGCGTTTGATGGCTCCCACACGAAGAATCATACCGCGTGTATAGAAGCCGGATGGGTGTAATATCGCTGCGACAACAGCGGGCTCAGAACGCGCTGACCGCCGCTTCACCGGTCGCTTAAACTTTGCCAGCCCCACGCACGAATGACCGTAAGCCATCGAGAGAGCCGCGATGCCGACTTCAACACGCACATTACGGGTTTTCGTCAGTTCCACCTTCGTGTAACTGAACAGACGGAGGGCCTGTGAGTTCGCGATTCCGCCCGGTAATTCGGGTCTTTGTCAGTTCGACCTTCAGCGATTTGAAGGAAGAGCGCAATGTCCTTCAGCGCAAGGTCTTCCCCAGACTGGAAAACTACTGCCTAGTGCGCGGATTTCAGTTCCAGGCAATTGATTTGCGCTGGGGCGTGCCGAGCGAGGCCGGGCTCGACCACCGCACGATGCAAATCTGCTTCGACGAGTTGCGGCGCGCTCAGGAGGTTTCGCCGCGGCCGAATTTCCTGGTGTTGCTCGGCGACCGCTACGGCTGGCAGCCGCTGGCGGAATCGATCACCGAGGACGAATTCCGGACGCTCGAAAAGGATGCCGACCAACTGGATCGCGAGGCGGGGCGCGACGTTCCGGCTGGCGACAGCGCCAAGCGCACGCTGCAGATATGGTACCGCCGCGATGACAACGCGGTCCCGACGGAGTACGTACTGCGCTCCCGGAATGAGTGGCCGGATGCGCCGGAATGGTCAGAAGAGCGCGAAAAGGGAGAGTGGAGCAAGGTTGAGAGAGTGCTTTGGGATGTAGTTAACAACGCCTATCCGACGGAGAACCTTGTAGGGCGCTTCGCGCACATCCCCGGCTTGAATGAGCCGCTGCCCTCTATCGTGAAGTTTCAGGCTTCTGCCACGGAGCAGGAGATCTGGCGCGGGGCGCTGGCCGTTCCCGATGCGCCGGAACATGTGGTCGCCTGGTATCGGACTATTCGCAACCGCGACGAGTACCTCAGCGATGAACGTGCCAAAGACTTCTTCGATAAAGATCCCGCATTGCACGGTGCAGCCAGCGACTTGAGGGACGAACTCAGTCGAAGGCTCCACACAGAAAGGACAGAAGACATCCAGCCGGTGGAAGTAGATCTGCACCCATCGGCGGACGATTCAAAGCTCGAAGTCACTACGGACCACTTGGCAAAGATGTCCGACGACATTGAGATGGGACTGGTGCAGATCATCGAGAAGGAGATCAGCGAATACTGGCGCCCAAGCATCGGCGGCGCCCAGCCACAACCGCCAGTAGAAGCCACCGGCCCCAGCGAAGCCCGCAAGCTCGAACTTGAAGCACAAGCGCATGAGATTTTCGGCGAGAGCCGCGCACCCGAAGGGCGGTTTGTTGGCCGGAAGAAGGAACTGGAAGCCATCGCCACGTATCTCAGCGACCAGACGGACCGCAAGCCGCTGGTGGTCTACGGCCCTTCAGGAGTGGGCAAGACGGCGCTCCTGGCGCAAGCGGCGCGAGCCGCAAAGGGATTTGGGTGCCGGATCATTGTTCGGTTCCTAGGCACCACGCCGCAATCCTCCAACCTGCGGAGCCTACTGTCGAACCTCTGCCGGGCGATGCGGCCCGCGGGGGAGGTCGAGAAGGGAGTGCCGGCTGAACTGCGCGAGCTGCAGGACGAGTTCGATCGGCATCTGGCGGCGGCAACGCAGGGCAAGCCGATCCTCCTCTTTCTGGACGCTCTGGATCAACTGGATCAGGCCGACGCTGCGCGGCAGACCTATTGGCTGCGTACGCCCTTGAAGCCGCACGTGAAGGTGGTGGTTTCCTGCATCTACGACACCGAGCTGGAGAAGAAGCGGCAGGAGCTTGCCGAGAAAACCTTTCTCGAAGGCCCTGAACCACTGAACGAGGCGTATCTCGCCCTGGAGCAGCGCAAATTAGTCGATCGTGCGATTGCTGTCGAATCGCTCACCGCCGATGAGGCGATGAAGGCGATGGATCTCTGGCTCGCGCAGGACGGGCACAGGACGGGGCGCGGGCGGCAACTCACGAAGGAGCAACGCAACGCCATCGAAGGACGCATCACGCCAGATGCGGCTACGGCCTGCCGACGGCCGCTCTATCTGCGAGTCCTGTTCGAGGAATGTCGGCTGTGGCCATCGTGGAAGACGGTATCGGTCGCCGACTTGGGCCAGAATACGGCCGGGTTGCTCGCAGACCTGTTCAAACGTCTCGAATCTGACGCTGTCCATGGCCGCATCCTCGTCGAGTCTGCCCTTGGTTACATCGGCTCGGCCCGGCACGGCTTGAGTGAGAACGAGATGCTGGAAGTGCTGTGGGCCGATCCTGATTACAAGCAGCATCTCGATGAAGTGAGCCGGAAGAACAAGCACGACCTTCCGCCCGAGGCCACGCGGATCCCCATCGCAATTTGGTCGCGCCTCCGCCACGACCTCGACCCCTACCTTGCTGAGCACGCCGCCCCCGGCGGTGCGGTGCTCAACTTCTATCACCGGGAGGTTCGCCTTATGGTCGAAAAACACTTCCTAAGCTTGGCAAGGCAACGCGTACTGCGGCATAGCCGCCTGGCGATGTATTTCCAGAGTGACCGGCAGCCGTGGTGGCGCGAGGCGGATTCTTCGCGGCAGGTGACAGATGACGAGGCAGCCAGGCGTCTGCCGAACGCACGTAAGGCTGATGAACTGCCGAAGCAGTGGCTGGCCGTCGCCAAAACGGCGGCTGATTGCGGCATCCAATCCGGTCGCGACCTCGCCGCCGACGCTATCGAGGAACTATTTCAGCGCCTCGATTTTTTGGAAGCCAAGGCAGAGGCAGGGCTGGCGTTTGATCTTGTCGCCGACTTTGCTGCTGCAGTAAAGGCGATCACAGAGGAGCGGTCAAGTCATCGCATTCTGCAACTGCTTCACTGTGCGCTGCGGCGGGACGCCAGCGGCATCGCCGAGCGCCCACACCTGCTGCTCCAGTATCTCTGGCACACCTGCCACTGGTACGATTCGCCGCGCACGCCCGACCACTGCGTTTGGAAGGCTCCCGCAGATGCCGAGAAAACGTCCTGGCCCTGGAACCAGCCTGGGCCCAGACTCTTTGAGCTGACGGAGAAGTGGCTCGATCAAGCAAAGCGGTATGCCTCCTTCCGTCGCCCCTGGCTGCGCAGTTGCCGGCCCAGTGGCGTCCCTTTGGAGTCTGCGGTTCAAGCTGTTCTCCACGGGCAAGCGGACAGTGTCCACGACGTCGCAATAACACCGGACGGACGACTCGTCGTCAGCAGGTGCTTCGACGGGACGGTATGGGTATGGGACGCGGCGAACGGAGTAGCCTTGGTCGTCCACGGCGGGCACGAATACGCGCTTGAATGCGTCGCGGTGACGCCCGACGGGCGACGCATTGTCTGCGGGTGTGATGACAACGTGGTGCGGGTGTGGGACACAGAAAGCGGCGCTGAGCTGGCCGTCCTCCGTGGGCACGAAGGCCGGGTCATTTGCGTCGCGGTGACACCCGACGGGCGGCGGATTGTAAGTGGCTCCGACGACAAGACGGTCCGGGTGTGGGATGCGGAGAATGGTGCTGAGGTGGCTGTCCTCCACGGGCACCAAGACACGGTCTATTCCGTCGCGGTGACGCCCGACGGACGGCGGGCTCTCTCTGCGGGTTACAGTACCGGGCCGTGGGTGTGGGACCTAGAGACCGGGCAGTGCCTGTGCACGCTGGAAGGGCACGGCGGTTGGTTCAACGGCGTGAGCGTAACGCCGGACGGGCGGCGGGCGATGTCGCTGGGTTGTGACTATACGCTCCGGTTGTGGGACGTGGAGAGCAGCTCAGAATTGGCCGTCCTCGTAGAGTACGAGCCACGGGGGGTGAGGCTCGCAATGACGGCCGACGGAAGACGCATCATCGGTGGGTCGTGGAACACAGTGCGGGTGTGGGACGCGGAGAACGGCGTAGAGCTGGCCGTTCTCCGCGGGCACGAAGACGGGGTCCACTGCGTCGGAGTGACGCCCGACGGGCGGTGGATTGTAAGTGGCTCCGACGACAGGACGGTCCGGGTGTGGGATGCGGAGAATGGTGCTGAGGTGGCTGTTTTCCGTGGGCACCAAAACATGGTCTGTTGCGTCGCAGTGACGCCCGATGGACGGCGGATTGTAAGCGGCTCCTTCGACAAGACGGCGCAGGTATGGGACCCGGAGGCGAGCAAGGAGCTGTTCGTTGTTCTTGGGCACAACCAGGATGTCTTCGATGTCGCAATAACGCCCGACGGACGACGCATCATCAGCGGATCATCGGACGAGACAGTGCGGGTGTGGAACGCAGAGAGCGGTGCGGAACTAGCCGTGATGCGCTGGCCCGAGGGACAGGTGCTAGGCCTCGCGGTAAGCAGTGACGGGCGGCGGGCGGTGTCGGCGAGTTGGGACAAAACGCTGCGGGTGTGGGATCTTGACAGCGGCGCCTGCCTGCGCACCCTGGAAGCGCACGACGCCCCGGCCTATTGCGTTGCCATGACGCCCGACGGGCGCATCATTCTCTGCGGGTCTGGGGATGTGGTGCAGGTGTGGGACTCGGGGAGTGGCGTGGAACTAGCCCTACCCCGCTATCAAGATTATTCGGCCCGCTGCGTAGCCGTCACGGCTGACGGAGGACGTATTCTTTGTGGGTCCGGGCCTACTGTGCGGGTATGGGACGCGCACACCGGCACGGAAATAGCTGTCCTCCGAGGGCACAAATCGGATGTCAACGACGTCGCAGTAACGCCGGACGGAAAACGCGCCGTCAGCGGGTCATGGGACAAGGCGGTGCGGGTGTGGGATGCGGAGAGCGGCGCGGAACTGGCCGTCCTCCAAGGACCTCAGGGCACAGTCCCCAGTGTTGCACTGACGCCCGAAGGGCGGGAGATCGCAGCAACAGATGATTCCGGCCGAACCCTGGTATGGAATCTAGATTGGCTCGCGGCAGATACGCCGAGCCCATTCCCGCCGCCGCCGATTGCCGAGTTTTTTTGGCCCGGGGGTAGAGTCACGCTCTGCGAGTCCCGCGAATACGCCGGCGTGGCTTGCGGCAAAGACATGATTCCCTGTAGGGTGGAGGGCTGGCTGACTACCACCCAGACCAGCGATTCCGCTGGACACGAGTGACGCAGCTTATGAAGCGTTGCTGCTCCGCGGCCTCGACCGTCCCGCTGCGAAAAGGGTTCCGACCACGAAGAAACGCTCGCCCACCTCGCGGCATTGACCGTTCATTTGGGGGGAATGGGCAAAGCAGACGAAGCTCGGTTCTTGCGCGAGGAACACAACCAGACCGGGTCTCGCTGTGAGGACGGGAGCCCTTCAGGCATATCTAGCAGCCGACTATGCCGTTGCACAGCGCCTGTTAAGTTCTTTGATCGCGGCTAGATTCGAGGTGTCAGGCACGCGTTGCCATCTTGCCAGAATCCTGCTGATGCAGGATCATTTTGCACAGGCCGTGAAGGAGAAATCCGCTGCATGGGAACATCGCGGCGAGGCGCCTTCGTATATCATCCCGCGCATTCTTTGGCTGCAATTGGCCCTGTTAGACACGTATGAGTACGCTTCCCGTGAAGACAGCGCTCAAGTGATCCTAGGGCGACTAAAAACCGCCCTTTCACGCAAGGGCTCGCACATGGAATGGACGATGGACCCAGTCCTTGCGCACCTGCAACCCAGACTCCCGGCCGAGCGGTACCAGCTTGTCGCCGCCCTGGTTGCCGCCCTGAACGACGCGACCAACCTCCCCGCCCTCGAGCAGTTCTCCGCGTGGCGCGACGCGCAGCCCCAACCGCTGGAGTGATGTCGTCCCCGTACCGTTCACGTCAGCGCCGAATAAACGGTTTTGTCTTCTCGCGGGAACGATTGGGTGAAACGAACTACCAGTTTCTGAAAACGCTGGCGGAGGCGCTCAGCGACACCAACTCCATGCCACACCTCGATGAATTTCCCTAGTGGCGCAGCGCCATCTAACATACCGCTCAGCCTTCCCCCATCAACTCCTGCACTTCCCCAAACAAACGGCCGATGGCCTGGTGAAGGTGCGGCGCCAGGGTGCTGTTCCAGAAGCGGGTCTGCGGGCGGGCGTCGGGCCCGGCAAGCAATAACAAATGATCGAGGTCGCTATCGAGCTGGGCGACGGCGTCGTAGGTTTCCTGGCTATGGAAGTAGAGACGTTGTGAAAGCAGGATCTGCAATTCCGCGCGGATCTGCGCCAGCAGGCTACGATCTTGCTGACTGAGAGGCTGGCCGTCGGCCAGCTGTTTCAGGTGCTGCTCGCAGGCGTGAACGACCTCGTCGGTGCGGCGGAGGTGCCGCAGACACTCGATACGATGGTAGCTCGGATCGTCGGCATCCGTAACGTAGCCGTCGATCGGGAGGGCATAGTAACGCTGGAGTTCCCTGACGTGATCCACGCGCAACTCTTCGCTCCTGCGGAGCGAGTTAAGGGCTTCGAGAAACGAGTGCAATTCACGAACGTTGCCCGGCCAGCGCATGGCGCACAGCTCCTTCACGACATCGGCGTTAAGTCTGGCTTGATTGCCGCGCAGCTTCTTCCAGTGGGCTTCGGCGAGCAAGGCAACATTGGTGGGATCGCTGCGTAACGGGGGCGCATAGATAACAAGCTGACGTAGCCGGTAGTAAAGATCCTGGCGGAAGTGCCCCGTCTGCATCAGCGCGTAGAGATTGCGGTTGGTGGCGGCGATAATGCGCGCATGAACCGGAATCTCCTCGGTGCCACCCAACCGCCGGATCTTTCGCTCCTGTAGAGCGCGCAAAATCTTTACCTGGTGATGCGGGTTGAGATCGCCGATCTCGTCGAGAAACAGCGTCCCGTTTCCGGCGAATTCCCACAGGCCTATTTTGGAGCCCTTAGCACCCGTAAAGGCCCCGGGCATATGCCCGAACAGTTCAGATTCCAGCAGTTCGCTGGGGATGGCGCCACAGTTCACCTCGACAAAGCGTTCCCGCTTCGATTCAAAATCGTGAATGGCGCGGGCGATGACGTTTTTGCCAGTTCCCGTCTCGCCCAGGATGAGTACCGGCAGTTCGCTGGCTCTGGCGCGCAAGATCATTTGGTGCACGAACCTGTACTCCAGGGTTTCGCCCAAGAACCGCCGGGCGAGCTCTTCCGGGACAGGCCACTCTTCCAGCCGCAGCGGCAGAGAATCTGGTCCGGGATGGATTGGTGTCTGCTGATCGAGGTTTTCTTTACCTCCGATCTCATTGAAGATCCGCTCGCTTGCTCCAATGACATAAGCCTTGCGTTCGCCGGCTGCGGCGGCATTCTCCAGTAGGGTACGGATCCCCTGCCGCAGTCGCCCCGAGGTAGTGTAGTTGCCATCGATCACCGGGATGAGTCCATCGTGTCCCAGCAGGACGTCAGCCAAGGACTTGGCCTCGTGCTTCCCACGCCGATCCATGAAAGGAGTGCCATGTTGCCGGAAGACACCCAGTTCGGAATCGGGTACGACCAGGACCGCCGGTGTCTGCGTGGAAGGAATAGACTCCTCCGTCAGCGGCGTAGCGATAGAGATTTGCATCGGCTCCGCGGCTTGGACGAACCATAGCGCTTGAATCGCCATCCCCCGACCCCTTTTGCAGCAAAGAAGAAGTTTATTATCCGCAAGCGCCCGCAGCGTGTCCAGCATCTGTCGCTACGTTTCCTGCTTCTCTTCCTCCAGATAGTCGTCCAGTGTAGGAACCGTTCTGATATGGGCCATGGCAACAATCGTGTCGGCTTCAACCTGGAGATTGATCGCGGCGCGATCATCCAGGCCCGTCACCCCGCCGTCGGACACCCAAACTCTGGGAGTCTTCTGTCGGGCGAGCCATTGGAGCGCGGGACCGTCCACGACGTTTCCCGAGTGCGGCCAGTTATCGATGACCTCTCGGGCTGCGTGCATGCCGTTGCGTGCCGCGATCAGCAGGCTTCCCGATTTTCCTTCGGGTCCTCCAGCATAGAGGCCGATGGTGGAGCTCGGAGAGCGTGCCAGTACGGCCATGAGGCGGTCGTGAGTGACCTGTTCGCGCATAGAGCCCGAGCAGTCGATCAGCAAAGCTCCGCAGTGCGCCGATCGAGGGCGGCGAAGGGTAAAAGCACGTCCATCTGCCGCCGGCAGCAGAGCCCGGCTGGGGAAACGGAAGGCGCCTGTGTATCCGCAGACGATTTTCCGTTTGCTTATTCTGGGTATGTTTCGACACGGGTGGATCAGCGGTGGAGTCAGAATGTCCAAGGGACCCCAAGGGACGCTGTCTTCGTCACCCTGCCCATCCCTGCAGACACCGGAGGGAACGTAAAGACCCGTCCTGACCGAGTGATCCCCCAGTTCGAGCCCGTCGGGTAGAAAGTCCACCAAGATTCGGGCCAGCGGATTTTGGGCGTCGGGCGAGTCTGGCCCAAAGTGGTTCTGCAGACTTCTCAGCAGCGCCAGAAACTGCCGCGGATTCAGCGGATCTGCCTGCGCACCCCAACGGGCCAAACGTTCGCAGGCTTGATCGAGCACGGGCAAGTCATCGCCCGATAAGTCCGTTTTTCTCGCCAACACGGACATGTGCATCAGGGACCCGTACCGCAAGCCTTCCGCCCGTATATAAAGGTTGGCGGCAATCCAGCGTGGCAGCTCGGCAGGCAGTCCGTCCTGCCACAGCAGCAGCTCGGTAATGTCGCGATTGCCTCGCGCCATCATGAAGTGGTTGACCACGACGTCGAGCGTGCCCTGAATCCACGCGTTGTGAATGCCAAGATTGTGAAAGATTCGCAAGAAACGCAAGGATGGTCCCAGTCTCTGCCGCCACAAGCCAAGGTGACCGTACTCGTGCGCCCGGATGCCCAGCGCCAAACGAGACGAGACGGAAAAGGGGCTCTGGAACAGCCCCGCTGTTTTTCGAGTGGGCGGAGCGCAGCATCCGCCGGCGTCTTCCGGATTGTTGCGAACCAGGAACGGTCCAGCCCCAGCCGCGATGCTGGGCACGGGCGTCAGAAGGTGTCGCATAGCAGCCTCACCCCACGGGCCTGCAAAGCCGCGAGAAAATCCGGAGCCCGCTCCGCCAACGTCAGCAAGGCGGCTTGGCGCACCGGAACGTTATCGCCGAGCAGATTCACAAATGATGCTACGCGGCGGGGATCGAGCGCACGCTGCGGATCCAAATAGCTGTCTGCCAGCGCACCTCCAAGACCCTGGCAATGCCGGTCCAACTCCTCCACCAGTGCGGCGTTCGGAACCGGGAGGTGGATCTCCGCCTCGAAGCGCGAACGCAGCGCGGGATCCAGTTGGTCCGGGCTGGTGTTGCTGGTGCCGACTACCTTGAAGCCCTTGGCCGGAGTAAGCAGTTCGCCATTCGGTAAAGCCAGTGACGCGACGTCGCGGTTATCCAGGACTCCCAGCAAGAAATCCTGCACCGAACCACTGGCACGTCCGATTTCGTTCAGCACCAGCACGCGCCCGTCCTGGTAAGCGCGGGATACAGGCCCGAGATGGAAATGCCACTCGACTCGGTCGGGAACCCAGTGCCCCATCAGTTCCTGAACGGTCAGGTCTTCCGCCAGCGTGACCTGCACGGGTGAACCTCCCGCGCGCGAGGCAAGATAGCTCTTTCCAACACCCGGCGGTCCCCAGAGAAACACGCGAGAGAGTTTGGCGACCGCTATCTCGGCCAGGACCCAAACGGAAGCCACGCCCGCCCATTCCGAGGGATTCCATTGTTTCTCTTGCGAATTGGTTGGAGTTTTCATTTCGTTTCTAATACCTCTCTTCCGGATACAGTTTCTGCACGCGCTCGCCTTCCGCGTAGGCTTCCTTGGCCTCTTCGATTCGGCCTAGTGTCATCAGCGCGTTGCCCTTGTTCTGCCAACAAAGGAAGTCGGTAGAGTCCAGTCGCAGCGAGCGCAGATAACAGTTGAGACCTTGCCGATCCTTGTCTGCGTCGCGAAGCAGCGCCCCCTTTGCCCGCCAGGCGAGCGCACAGTCAGGATTCATCCTCAGGGCTTTTTTCACGGCGACCAGGGCTTCGTCGCGACGCCCCATGGCGCGCAGCAGGCATCCCTTGCGAGTCCAGGCTTCGGAATCCTCAGGATCTAATTCCAAGACTTCTTCGATCAGCTTCAGGGCCTCATCATGCATGCCTTGTTTCCGCAGTTGCAGCGCCTCGCGTTGAAGTTCGCTCGCGCTGACCATCGAGAACGAAACAACGAGGTAGCGGCCTGGCGCGAGAGCGGAGAAGGCAATGCGGCACACTTTCCCGCCAAGAATGGCTTGCTTGATCTCGGCGCCTTCTTCCGACGGGGCAACCATTACTTGCGACTGATGCTTCTCCGGCAAGGTGTAGAGAATTAGGCTGGCATCGCAATCGCGGTAGAAGATGTAGAGATCCTCACGGCGGGCGCGGCGCATCACGACCCCAACCGGCCGGTCTTCCTCGTCCGGGTGAAGCCAGCGGGCATCGGGTGGCCCAGGAACCGTATGCACTACACAATCCGCAATCTTGGGAATCCCGCCCACAATGCTGTCGAGTCTTGTGCCGCCATCCTTGCTTTTGCGGAGCTCGATGCGAAATGCGGTCTCCGGACGAGAGCGGTGCCGCGTCGCGCCCTTGCTCGCCGCGTTGTTGTCGTCCTCCGGCGACAACAGACAGGCGCAATCCGCCAAGATTTTCGGCCAGGAGTTCGTCGAGCCGTCCCCAGGTGTGCACATCGTCTTGTTTGTTTCGCCCCCTTTTTCGCCGCCACGCGCGCTCTCTCTGCTTGATTGGCCGACGGAGTTCGCTCGGTTCACCGCAGTCCTACAAGGCAAGCGGAGTGCCAATTTCCAAGTGCGCGAAAACAAGGGAGAAGACGAGATCAGGCTGCGCCGAAGGTTGAGTTGCGGAGGCATTCGGTGAGTTTTAAGTTGACTTCCCAGCCGGAAGGATAGAATTAGACGCGTTACACAGTGAGAACCGATGCGCATTTTCCTCAGTTACGGACACGACGCCAATGAGGAACTGGTCCGGCGCATCAAAGCCGACTTAGAAAGCCGCGGGCACGACGTATGGTTCGACAAGAGTGAGATCCGGTCCGGAGACGACTGGCGGCGCGCGATCACCGACGGGATCGTGCACAGTCATCGGGTGCTGTCCTTCCTCTCGAAATATTCCACCCGTGATCCCGGCGTCTGCCGTGATGAGATCGCTATCGCCATCGGCGTGAAAGGCGGCAACATCCAGACCATCCTGGTCGAGAGCGAGCAGGAGGTGCGACCGCCGGTGAACATCGGCCATATTCAATGGCTCGACATGCACGATTGGAAGGAGGGGAACGGTGTCGTGCAGATGGGGAAAGACGGATACGCCGTCGGCGACGAAGCTTGGGAAAACTGGTATCAGGCCAAATTCGCCGAGATCGTCCGAGTGGTGGAGAGTGACGAGAGCCGCCGTTTTGCCGGTGAGATCGAAACGCTCAACGGCTATCTGAAACCCATCAAGTCCGAGGCCCGCATCTACGATTTGCTGAAAAAAGGCTTCTACGGACGCCGATGGCTCTTTGAGGCGGTAGAGAATTGGCGAAAGGATACAAAACTTAATTCCCGGCTTTTCTGGATCATGGGCGACCCCGGCGTCGGCAAGAGCGCCTTTTCCGCTCGACTGACCCATTTGCGCGGCGACACAGTCGTTGCCGCACAGTTCTGCGAGTGGGATAAGCCCGACCACCGCGACGCCGGCCAGGTCGTCCGTAGCATCGCCTTCCAACTCGCCACCCGGCTCCCCGATTATCGCAAGCTCCTGCTGACCCTGTCAGAGCTTGCCGAACTCGACCGGAAGAATCCCGCCGAACTCTTTGAGTACCTCCTTGCCAATCCCTTGAAACTCTCCATCAGCGGTGGACGCGAGCGGTATCTGATCGTGATTGATGCCCTGGATGAAGCTGGCGAAGCCGGGCGGAACCCGCTGGTGGAAATGCTAGCGCGAAATGCTCAGCAACTGCCCGACTGGATTGGCATCGTCGTTACCAGCCGGCCGGAGTTTGACGTGAAGACTCCGTTGCAGGGGCTAAAGCCATTTCCATTTGAGACCAAGTCCAACGACAACAGCGATGACATCCGTTCTTACCTGCGCCATGAACTTGCGACACAACTGAAAGACCGCCCGGACACCAACCGTCTCGTCGAGCAAATCCTCGAGAAGAGCGAAGGTGTGTTCCTTTACGCCGAGCGGTTCTGCGATGACGTCCAGCACGATTATCTATCACTGGATCGTCCGGAACAATTTCCGCAAGGTCTCGGCGGAATCTTCTTCCAATACTTCCGGCGGCAGTTCACCGACGAGGAGAAATACGAAAAGGTGATCGAACCTGCGCTTGGAGCAATTTTGGCTGCGCGTGAACCACTACCAGTCGAAATACTCCAGAAGCTTTTTGGATGGCGTGAAACCGAGCTCAGAAAGTGGCTGCGCACACTCGGGTCATTCTTCCCGGTTACGACCGAAACCGGCCGCGACGTCATCAAGCCCTATCACAAATCCCTGGCTGACTGGCTGGTAGATGAAGCGAAGGCTGGCCAATATTTCGTGAGCGTTAAGGAAGGGCATCGGATGCTGGCCGACTTTTGCTGGGAAGAATATGGTCGCGGCCCGAATAAGATGTCGCTCCATGCTCTAAGGCACTTGCCGGCGTATCTGCTGGCGGCCGAGCGAAGGAACGATCTGACCGCGATACTGACCAGCCTAGAGTGGCTCGAAAGAAAGAATTCGGCAGGACTGGTTTTCGATCTGGGCGAGGACTTTCGCATTGCGCTGGAGGCCCTCGAAGAAAATGATGCCCGACGAGACGTTTTGAGGCTGCTCGACGAGGCCCTTCGCCGCGACCTCGGTTTCATCTACCGGCACCGGGACGATTACCCTCAGGCGTTGTTTCAGTGTCTGTGGAATGCCTGCTGGTGGCACGATTGCCCGAAAGGGAGACCATATTTTCGCCCGACGTCAGGGACAAGAACCGGCAATAAATCATCAACTGGGCGAGCCGGAATAGGCCTTTTCCAACTCTTAGAATCCTGGCGTAAATCCAGAGCTCGAAACCAACCTGCCTTCAGTTGGCTTCGATCTCTTCGGCCACCGGAAATGAACCTCGGAACCGCTCAAGTTGCCTTAATGCGAGGCAACGGTGCGTGGGTAACGTGCATGGTCTGCTCGCATGATGGTCGGTATATCGCCTCGACTTATAATGACGGAACGATACGCGTTTGGGATACAACGACTACTGAAAATATACTCAATTTCAGGGGCCACGAGGACTCCGCAAGTTGTGTTTCATACTCGCGGGATGGTCGCTATCTCGTTACGGGCGGTGATGATTTCATGGTTCGCATTTGGGATGCAAGCACCGGAGAAGAAGTTAGGTGTCTCCGAGGACATCGAGACTTCGTCAATAGCGTGTGTTTTTCATTTGATGGATTACGCATTGTTAGCGGTTCGGGTGGAAATGACGGCACCGAGGAGGTAATCCGCATTTGGTCTGTCAAACAAGGTAGGAGTCTGCGAGTCCTACGCGGCCACAAGAGCTTTGTAAAAGCCTTGGCCTTTTCGTGCGACGACCGTCGTATCGTTAGCGGTTCCGCGGACGATACAGTACGGATATGGGACGTGACAACGGGAAGGCAACTCCGCTGCATGCGCCGCAAGCATCATGGGATTACCGCAGTATTCTCGCCCGATGGTCAATATGTAGCTTCCGGAGGCCATGATCGGGTTGTCCGGATTTGGGACGCAGAGACGGCGGAAGAACTCCTATCGCTTGGGGGGCACCAGCAAACTATCAACAGTGTTGCTTATTCGTTCGACGGCCGCTACATTGTCAGCGGTGCGGCAGACCAGACAGTTCGAGTATGGGACGCGACGAGCGGCAAGGAGCTTCGTTGTCTACGTGGTCACGATGACTCGGTGAGCAGTGTTGCATTCTTACCCCAAAACGAATGGATTGTCAGCGCCTCCTGGGACGGCACCATCCGGAAGTGGCGAATGGACGAAGCTGCAGAACTGAAGCGTTGGGCGGATCACGATCAGTCCGCTCCGCTGCCATCGCCGGACGGCAAGCTGATTGCTTCCACTTCTAGAGATCATTCGATTCGACTTTCCGGTGTTTACAACGGAAAGGAGATGCTACGCCTGCGCGGGCACACCGGTCCTATACAGGACAAAGCGTTTTCGAAGGACTCCAGGCTTTTGGTGAGTACGTCATCCGATGGGACTGTCCGCATCTGGAACCTCAGTCAAGGTCGAGAAATGATGTGTCTAGAGGGCTTCGAAGGTTCCCAGGCCATTTCCTTTGCACCGGATAATCGGCGCATCGCAATCGGAACACAGGTGCGCAGTTTGCACAACGACGATGACATTGTGGATCTCAAGAGACATAAGATTTCATATGTATTCGAAGTATCATTCTCCCCCGACGGGAAGTTTATCGCGACCGCTGGGAACGATAAAGCTGTCCGAATATGGAACGCATCCAGTGGGAAGATGCTCAGGTGCTTGCTGGGCCATGAGGATAAGGTGACTGGTGTGTCTTATTCGTCCGACGGGAAGCGCATTGCCAGTACCGGGCATGACGACACAGTTCGAATCTGGAATGCCAACACTGGTTCGTGCTTAGAGGTCATTTCACTTAGCGATCACAGGTACTTATATGGTGATCTCGATGCAATTGCGACCGGCCCCCCTCAGTACCCCTATCGCATTTTCTGCGATGGCTTCGAGACGACAATTGTGGATTCCGTTTCTCAGGAATGCATCGCTTGGTTTCCAAGAAGGCTTCGCGTAACCCACCCGAGTGGTCAGATATGGTGCGGGACTAGTGGGGGGTGGGGGCGCTTAATTGTTGTGCAGCTTGAACGCGAGGGCCGTCAATAGTCGGAATGTGGTGGATCTTTTCACACTGTAGGTGTGCGAGCTCGAGAGCGCAGATGGGGAGACGCTTCACTGTCCCGCCTCCGCTGGAAATGGAGAAAGCGTTCGTCCGTTAAGATAGTCGAGCAAACGTATGAGAAAAGAGCGCAAGTACTACACTGCTGAGGAAAGGTGGCCATTCTGCGGCGCCATCTTTTAGACAAGGTTGCGGTTTCCGATCTGTGCTAAAGAACTGGGATTGCAGCCGACGGTATTTTATCGCTGGCAGAAAGAGTTCTTCGACAACGGAGCGGCTGCCTTCCAGTCGACGGAGCGTCCCCGCAGCCAAGCGGAGGAGAAACAAAAGCGGATTGAGTTCCTGGAGAAGAAGGTGCAGACCAAGGACGTCCTTGGTCGAACTTATGGGGGAGCACATCGTGTTAAAAAGAGCCTTGTGTAGTGCACCCCTCCAAACTAGACACAAGGGGCCATGTTTGAAGTAAGGGTTTGGGCAAGGAACTGAGCACGGGATTCGTGCGGTGTTCTGCCCCGGAGTCCGCGATGCGGACGGTCGTGATTGTACTCCTCGATCCAGCGAGCGATGCTCAACTTCGCCTGGGCGAAGTTCTCGTACTCGTTGAGCCACACCTCCTCTTCTTTTAAGCTGCGATGAAACCGTTCGATATAGCTGTTGCCCTCGGGATGGTTGTAAGCGGTGCGCCGATGCGTGATGCCCAACTGATTCAAAGTTTCAACATAGCGCGCCGAGGTGAACTGCGTGCCGTTGTCGGTCGTCAAAGTCAACCCCGTTCCACGAGAACCGAAAGGCAACACCTCCAGCACGGCGCGGTTGAGCGCCGCCAAAGCTTCTTCCGTGCGACAGCGCAGACTCAAGTCCCAGCCCACGATCTCGCGCGTGCAGCAGTCGATCACCGACACCAGATACGCCCAACCCACACTGGGTCCGCCCCAGACCTTGGTCATATCCGACTGCCAGACGTGATTTGGATATGGCGCTTCCACCTTGCCCCAGTCCTTTCTCCGCGAGACTTGAAAGCGTCGCTGGCGCACTAACAGCCCGCGTTCTCGCATCACGCGCAGTGCCCGCTTGCCGTTGACCACCAGCCCGTGATGCCGCCCCAGCCACCACGCCACGCGGCGATAACCGTAAGCTGGCTTCTCGCCGCAGGCCAGAATGATCTGCTGATCGTGCGAGCGATCCGCACGGCTGGCGCGTGGCTGCCGCCGATAATAAAGACTCGACCGGCTGATCTCCAACGTCTCGGCCACTAACTTGGTTTCGTTGCCCTGGGCTACTAACTCCCGTGCCGACGAATGAGCTTGCCCGCAGCTCACTCGCCCAACACGTTTTTTAAGATCTCGATCTGCAGATGCGACCGGCCCAAAGCTCGCTCCAGTTGCTTGATCCGCTTCTCCTGCTCCACATCGGGCCGCGCGGCTGCGCTTCTCCCCCCAAGCGCAGCCTTGGCTCCTTCTTCCACTTCATCTTTCCAACGGTAATACAGCGTGGGAGCGATTTCGTACTTGCGGCAGGTCTCGGCGACGTTGCCGCTCTTCAATCCTTCCAACACAATCTGCCACTTCTCTTCCGGAGTCCTCTGAACTTTCGGCTTCCTTGGCATTCTCGCCTCCTGGCGGAGGCCCCAAGCCTAACTAACTTCTCTGTCCAGTTCTAGAGGGGTGCACTACACTTGGGAAACTCTGACCGCGAGCTGGGTGCCGCATGATGTGCAAGATGAGGTGGTGGGTTTCGTCCGGCGCTGGTCGGAGAAGACCGAGATCGGTGCCGGTCGATTCATTGCGTGGCTGGGCATAACCGCCAGTAAGTTTTGCGCATTGACCAGCATTTTAGAACTCGCGCAAAATTGGTAAGAGACGAACAGATTGATTTCGACTTAGTACTGATGTACCGAAACGGCCGGGTGGGCCTAGCAAGGTGTGCCGCAGAATGTGCCGTATTCTTCGAGCCGGTATGCGCCAATACGGGCTTTTTCGCTACTTCGACAAAGTGCTTCCGTGCGGGCTAGGTTGTGGGCAAGTGATTGATTTAGTAGTGTGATTGCACCTACCGTGCTGATGAGTGCGCGTTAACTCTCAATCAGTAGACCTGAACTTGCCAAGCATTTTCGGTACGGATAGACCCTACAGATTTACGAGTCAGTAAGGCGGCTGCGAAACGCTCCACCGGGTTCGTTGAGCACAATCGCTGCCTCTGCTGCTGAATTAGTTGGCGGATCGTCAGGTTCAGTCCCTCTAGTCTTGGTATACGGGCGTTTTGGAAAAATCGTCCAGAAAGGAGAGTGCGTGTTACCGAAGATTTTCGTCTAAAACCAGAAAGCGATTCAGCAGCCGGACGACCAGTTATTGCAGCTTCGCATACTCAGCTTTGGCTTGCTTCAGGATGGGAATGTCGGGGTCCGTTCACTTCACGTCGCGGATCAGCACCACGTCACTGCTGTCTCTGTTCCGGCTCATGAGAAGCCGCTTGCCGTCGCGAGACAGTGAAAAGCCACCGATCCTTTCGTCGTTGAAATGGGTGATCTGTTTCGCTGCTCCTTCTTTGATGGGTTGGTTCCACAGGTTCGAGACACCGGCCTCAGTCTTGATGTAAAGGAACGAATGGCCGTCGTTCAACCACTGAACAGGTCCAACAGGAATGTCGAATCTCTTCTGCATAGACCCAGTCTCAAGCGCAACAATTGCCACTCCCATGCTTGGCGACGCTGAGGAATCTTGATAGGAAAAAGCCAGTATTTTGCCGTCGGGCGAGACCGTCGGAAGCCCAATGTAATCCTTATTCTTCGCGGCAAACACACAGACTGGACTGCCTCCCTCAATCGCAAGTCTCCAGATTCCACCCTCGGGGCCGCGTTTGCCATAGAACACCCACTTGCCATCGGGCGAAAAACCGGGAGCGTCGTAATACGAGTCCCACTCGCTGTTGGTTAATTGCGCGAGATTATTTCCGTCAAGATCGACTCGCCAAAGGTGAAGACTGCCAGATCGGTCGGAGAGAAAGACAATGTGATGCAGGTCGGGAGAGATTTTGGGCTCTAGCATTATTGCGTCAACCTCCATCAACTGCTTCGAGTTGGTTCCGTCGGGTTCTGCCGTCATTATTATTGTGCTGGAGGTGCTGCCCGTAAATTTTTCGTACATGATTCTCCCATCGGGATTCCACGCAACTTTACCCGAACTACCGTCCGAGGTTATGGGCTTGGCGCGATCCGCATCGGTAAACGGCGCGAGCCAAACGTCAACATCACCTTTCGATTGCACTGTTGCTATGGCGCTGGAATTGCCCAGACTGACTCCCATGTAGTTATTCGGGTCGTTGGTGATCCTTCGCACCTCTCCATTCCTGTCAGACACGTACTCCACTTGATAACCATAAAACCTGCGGGCCTGTGCACTCACGATTAGGCCACGACCATCTGGCATCCACTGAAAGTTCCAAATGGAAGCCCAGCGATGGTTGCTAATCGGGCGCTCCGAGCCGCCTTGGGCTGGAATCTCGACAAAGTTCCAGTAGTCGTGACCGGATTCCGAGTTATACACACTGGCAGCGATGGCCTCGCCGTTCGGTGACCAAGCCACCACGTCAAACCGGTTTGGGTCCTTACGGACGGCTAGGTTCTTCTCATCGCTTCCGTCCTCGTTTGCGATCACCACGGCGGTTTCATTCGTCGCGTTGAACGTTCTGATAAATGCCACACGCCTTCCGTCCGGCGAGAGCGTCACCCGGCTGTCCACATCGGCAATTAACTTCTTCGCCGGCCCCCCTAGGATAGGAACCTTGTAGAGGTCGTAAGACGTAGCGTCTTTGCCCCTCGATCGCGGGATGTAAATAAAGTCGCCATCGCGCGAGAAAGTGGGGGTGCGGTAATTTACTTCAGCGGGCTCGGCTATCTGCACTGCGGTTCCTGACAACTGGCGTACCCAGAGGCTTTCTTTCGGCAGCGTGCCGAACAGCAGGGTGTTGTCGGAGACTACGTAGGCGATCCACTTCCCGTCCGGCGAAATCGCTGTGCTCGCCACCTTCCCGTTGGTGGTGAGTTGTGTGATTTCGATTTGTTGGAATGGCACAGGTCTCGGGGCGAGATAGCTGTAAATGCCCCACGCCGCGGCCACGGCGAGAACGAGAATGAGGCCACCCGCGAGCCAGAGCTTTCGTCTTCGAGCGGTTCGCGAAACAGCTGTCGTCGCTGTGCCCTTGCCGCTCTCCGTGTCGCGCTTCAGGCGTTGCAGGTCGGCTCGCATCTCCGCTGCGCTTTGACAGCGCAAATTGCGGTCTTTCTCCAGCGCCTTGTTAATGACTCGTTCGAGTTCCACTGGCACGTCGGGATTGAGCCGCACTGGTGCTACGGGAGCGCGTTCCAGAATGGCGTTGAAGATGAGGGCTGACGTGTCTCCGCGGAACGGCAACATGCCAGTGCACATCTCGTAAAGAACCGCACCGAATGAGAACAAGTCTGTGCGTGCATCGAGTTCTTTGGCGCGAACTTGTTCTGGGGACATGTAGGCGATGGTTCCAACCGCTTGACCGGGGCTAGTCAAGTGTTCTTCCAATGTCACGGTCGAAGCGGCTGTCGCGCCAGCCTCGCCAAACTTGCTTGAGACGGGCGTCACCTTTGCCAATCCAAAATCCAGAACCTTTGCGTGCCCTCTTTTCGTCACGAAGATGTTGGCAGGTTTGATGTCGCGGTGGACAATGCCAGCAGCGTGAGCTGCATCCAGCGCGTCAGTGATCTCTATTGCCAGCGACAGAATGGTTTCGGTTTCCATGGGACGACCGCCGATGTTGTGCTTCAGCGTTAGCCCGTCAAGAAACTCCATGACAATGAAGGACTGACCATCCTGCTTGCCAATTTCGTGGATAGTGCAGATGTTGGGATGGTTTAGGGCAGACGCAGCGCGTGCTTCACGGCGAAAACGTTCGAGCGCCTGCGGGTCTTGGGCTACATCCTCTGGCAGGAATTTCAAAGCGACGAAGCGCCCAAGCTCGGTATCCTCGGCTTTGTAGACGACACCCATCCCCCCGCCGCCGAGCTTCTCGACAATTCGGTAGTGCGAGATGGTTTGCCCGATCATGGTGCTCTGGCCTGACATGGTAGGGATGAGGGGAAGGGGAAGTCAATGCAACCGCATAAAGCTCCAATTCATCCGTCTCCACGAGTGCTGTAGCTCTAGCCGCTGCTTCGCCCAAGAGTGCCTGTTACCGAAGATTTCCGCCAAGAACCAGACGAATTTTTCGAGTCGCCCGTATACATAGACATGGGTCGAAGCGGCGAAGTGAACGACAGCATCGAGTGCCCGCTGTGTTGCGGTGCGGGGAAACTGAAGCGCACTGAGATTTTGGATCGCCTCGGAGTCAAGGACTTCGCACGCGTAGCACAGCTCTCCGCCGAGGAAGCCTTCCGACTGCTGACGCAAAAGCACAATCATGACGAACAAAGCGTATGGGGTCGCTTCGAGACTGAGCTGGCGAAGCGAACCTCCGAACTTCGAGAACTCCAAAAGGATGAACTGCGCTCTGCCCAATCCGACCGGGATGATCTCACGCGCCGAGTTGAGGATTGTCTGAGAGAACTCGCTCAGCTTCGCGACCGGAACCAACAGTTGGAAGCGGAGATGGCGAAGGTCGCGAGAATTGGGCGAAAAGAGGAACTCGATTTCGCGGACGAGGCACAAACTTGGGCGGGGGTTTGTGTTGAACGGATTACCCGCAACGGCGATTTTGTGCTCACGTATCGCGATCCGAGCGGTGCTGCTCTGGAGCCGCGCCTCGTGGTCGATAACAAAGACAAGGCGGCGGTCACCGAAAGCGATCTTAGAAAACTGATCCGCGACGCAAAGGAACGCCGCAGTCCGGTGGGGATTATTGTTGCGAGGGAAGAGAGCCAGCTTCGCCAGCTTGACCGTGAACGGAGATGGGGGCAGGAGGATGGCATTTGGATTCTACGAACCACCCGGCACTGGCTCCCGCGAGACTTGGAAGTGCTCAAGCCCGTTTTTGAGCGCATGAGAACCGAGGGGCCAGACTTCCTCCAGAAGAATTCTGCACTGGCGGAAGAAGTTCGCCGCACGTTTGTCGATCTGGACGACGTCGATAAGCACTTGAGGAAAGCTGCGCAGGCTATCAACTTCGCTGCCGATCTGACCACGAAGTACAGGGTTCGGCTGCAAGCGCTTTGCGACGACGCTGCGCAGCTTTCGTTACCCCAAACGGCCGGCGTTTAGCCAGTCGGGAAAGAACACATTGGAGGAAAGAAAGAATGAAGGGAATCGTGAGATTTCTCATTCGGATGCTTGTTCTGAACATCGTGTTGATTCCACTGATGGTGCTGGGTCCCCTGTTCTACGTGATTCCGTTTTTCTGCATTGCCGCGAATCCGCAAGGGAACTTCTCCGGGCTGGCGCAGCTTTACTTCTGGCTTGGACCGCTGTCGGCGGCGTTCTACATGTTGATCTCGTGCCACTGGCAGACAGTGCATAGGGCGCGGCTGGAAGCTCGGCTCGCAACTTGGCGCGAGAGCGAGGGCGGCATAGTCTGCACCGTATTGAAAGCGTTCGTGTACATGGTGCTTGGGCTGTTCGGCTCGTTCGTTTTCGAGATCGCGCTTGTGTTTCTTTTCTTCCTTCTCCGAGGCATCCCATACCGGATCATTCTGTGGTTTGTGCTGTTGCCATTCGCGACCTACGCTCCAGTGCTCCTGCTCTGGTTGTACCGCTGGTTGCGGGGCAGGGAGCAGGGGGACTTCATCAGCCGAACGAAAGATGACCGCGAACTGCACGACCAGTTGCGGGCGGGTTCTCTCTACGCGAGAAACTTGCGCAGCAGAAACGCGCACTGCTGGCAAGAGGAAGGATGATGGGCGACTCCAACTTCATCAACGCGTATGTGCTCACGTCCCTTTTCTTCGACAGCAAGGGGAACATCACGAGCCGGAACGTGGGAGTGACCTTCAGCCTGCACGAAGCCGAGCGGCATAAGGCGCAAGGTGTTGAGAACGAGTATGAGACCTTCCAGATTTGCTCGAACTGGCAGGAGCATGCTGCCACAACAGAACTCATTTTCGCTATGCGCGAGTTCTGCGACATGGTCAAAGAGTTGCAGCAGGATGCGGAATTTCGGTGATTATGAGAATCAGCAAATCCAAGTTTGTTGCGGGCTGCCAGTGCGTCAAGCGCCTTTACTGGCAGGTTCACGAGTCGGAACTCGCGGCACGACCGGATGCTGCCGATCAAGCAATCATGCAGCAGGGGCACGAAGTCGGCATGCTTGCCCGCCAGTTGTTTCCGGGCGGCATCGAAGTCCGCAGCGACCGTGGTCTTGAACAGGCGATTCGCGCCACGCGTGAGCTAGTTGCGAATCGCGAAGTCCCGGCGATCTTCGAGGGGGTGTTCGAGCATGGCAGCGTGCTCGTGAAGGTGGACATCTTGCAGCGCCGGAGTGACGGTCGCTGGCGTCTGATCGAGGTCAAGTCCAGCACTTCCGTAAAGGAAGAGCACCTTGATGACGTGGCGATTCAGTATCGTGTGCTCTCTCGCTGTGGATTGGACGTTGGGTCGGCATGTTTGGCGCACGTCAACCGCTCTTTTGTTTTCCGGGGTGGTATCGTCGATCCTTGGCGTTTCTTTCGCATTCGAAACGTCACGCGGCAAGTAGAGAAGCTCCAGCCGAAACTGATCTTCCAACTCAGGTCACAATTCACCGTTCTCTCAATGCCGAACGCTCCTGACATTGCGCCCGGTCGTCAGTGCAACGATCCCGTTACATGCGAGTTCTTCGACCGCTGCAATCCTCCGCTTCCTGACGACCACGTCGGCTACCTGCCACGAATCCATGCCAGCGCGGTCGAGGAACTGGAGGAGATCGGCGTCCAGTCCATCCACGACATTCCCGCAGAATTCGAGTTGACGGAGACTCAGCGGCGGGCGGCTGACTGTGTTCGGACAGGGGAACCGTGGTATGACAGCGAAGCCCTGAAGGCGGAACTTGCGACACTGAGTTATCCCATCTCTTACATCGACTTTGAAAGCATCAATCCCGCCATTCCCAGCTTCACAGCGATGCGTCCTTACCAGCAGGTCGTCTTTCAGTTCTCAGTTCATAGGCAGAAGCAACTCGGTGCAGAACCCGAACATTTTGAGTTCCTCGCGATGGACGCAAGCGATCCCCGGCGCGACTTCATCGAGTCGTTGTGCGCTGCACTTGGCGAGAATGGCAGCATCGTTGTGTATAACGCAGGATTTGAGTCCCAGCGGCTCTCGGAACTCGCCATGTGGCTGCCGGAATTCGCCAACGAGATCAAGACAATTCAGACTCGGCTTTGGGACTTGCTCCCCGTCGTTCGAAAACACGTTTATCATCCGGCATTCGCGGGGTCATACTCATTAAAGTCGGTGTTGCCTGCGCTCGTGCCCGAAATGAGCTACGCGGGTATGGCAGTGGCGAATGGGCAGGATGCCGGAGTCGCTTGGGAGTCGCTCGTGCATGGAGGGCCGGATTACAACAAGCGCGACAGGATCAGGAAAGCTCTGCTCGATTATTGTGCGCAGGACACGCTGGCGCTGGTTAGGCTGCTGGAGGCGCTTCGATTCGCAAGTTGTTCGGAACGAAGTATTTCCTCACTCGCTCGTCTCTTCCGCCAATCCAAGGCGGGCAAATAGTTTTGCTCTGCCTTCAGCCGCCCGGCACGAAGAAAACCCTCGACCAGTTGGTTCGCGAATGCCTGCGCCGGAACTACGCGATGACTTTCAAGCAAATTCACGAAGGCAATGACTTACTCAAATTCACTGCCGATTAAGCATGCGGCGCAGGACGCGCTATACTTTAGGCTTCCCCCTCCGTTCAGTCTTTGACGAGGTTAACGTGAGACCTAGCGTTGTTCCGTCGCTGGCGTTACTGCTTCTATGCTCGCTTGGACCTTCCCTTCTTTCGCAGGATCAGACATCGCAATCGTCTGTGCGCACGGAGCGACTTTTCTCGTGCGGCGATTGGGCAAGAGCGAAGACAAGGTTGGATACATCCGAAGACCTAGACAAGTGGCTCAGTGCCCGACGCAGCACTGGTTCCGCCACCGATGACGCGGACCAAGTTGTCGAAACTGTTAAGCTGCCGTACTTGAAAGGCTTGCAATACGGGTATCTGACGGCCCTTGAAGACACCTACAGGTTCATGCGCTCTGAATCGGGCGCGGACCCCGATAAAGAACTGCCTTCGACATGGAGCACACTGCTGGTTCCAAAGTCAGGCAGGTCGTGGCCAAACCTCATGAGTGCGATAGACACTTTTTGCCGCAATCCAGACAACACTGCTAAAGACGTGGCAGAAGCAGTGATTACTGTGCTTAACGAAACGGACACTCGCGCCGAGAAGCTTGGACCGGACGACAGGAGCACGTTGTTCGTTGGTTACGGCTGCTCGGAGTACCACGAGCATCCAAGAGCTTCCTTCGTGGACGGCTACAGAGACGGTCAGCGGGTATTCTGGCTTCTCCTGAAAAAAGCAGGCTTGCCGGATAAATTCCCCGCATGGAGAAACATGCTGGCGGGACTGGATACTCATCAATTTGATCTTCCAGCGGGCAAAGAGCTAAACACAGTTGTCGGCGACTTCTGTGCGGACCCGAAGAACAAAAACATACCCTTCGTGTTTGCTGCCAAGATCGCTGCGATGCAGGCTCGCGGAGAGAACGACGATGCCGAACCGTTGCTTGAACGTTTTTATTGTAACGATTTGCCAGCAGTGTGGGCAAACGGGCGGCAAGTGAAGGGCAAAACGTGTCTGGGAGTGATTGTTTTTCTAGCAACCAAGCCCGTGCTGGAGAAGCCCTTCAGCTACATGGTCGGCATCATCAACACCTCTCAAAGCAGTATCGAAGTGGACTGGCCGCAATGGACTTTGGCGTGGAAGGACAAGAAAGAAGAGAAATTCACGCCCGCACTTGACCCCGATAAGGTCGCGCACTCTATTGAGCAACGCTCGACCATCGCAGCCGCCCTCGCAGCCTTCGGAGCTTCGATGTCGGCGAACACACCACAAAAGGCCGTCATAACCGGACCGCAGGGCACCAGCACGGTGACCATCTACCCACCACCGGGCCAAGCATCTGCCGCTGCCTCGCAAGCTGCTGCCACAACAGCAAAACCCGGAATGGAGCTTGCGAGCACGCTTTCCGATTCGTCTCTGCGAAGAACCACGTTGTTTCCGGGCAGTGAGACGGGCGGCAGGATGGTGTACTTCGGAAAGCCGAAGGGCAACGACGAAGCAACTGTTCAAGTTCGCATTCCGGGCTTGCCGAAGTTCTCAGTCGAAGTGAACACGAAATAGGCTCATGCTGCTAGGCACTCCGCCGAACTTCTGAAACGCCCGACCCAGCTCGAAGCCTGCCGGGATGAAACAGTGAAGTGGTCATTAAGCTTGGAACGCCGTGCGAATTTCAGATGCCAAATGGCGGCGGGCGTTTTCGGCGAAACCTTTGCAGATGGCTGGTCCCACGTTGATGAGACCTTCCGCCCGCTGTGCGCATCTAATCATCACGCCATGGTCAAGAGAGCTTCTTTCGACACGCAGATCATAACGATGGTAAGTGACGGTCGTATAACTCCGTCCGTGTGGACCGAGCTGTTGCGTGGAATGAAATCCAAGTTCCAGTACTGTGTTTCCTTTACCACCTTTATTGAATTACTGACTGCCCTCGCTGGATGCGACGAGGCACATTTTGAAGCCAATAGGAAGCGACTTCTGGTCCTAACCGACGTTCCCGGTTGCGAATTCCTGCCTATGCCCGGGGAATTCCTGAGAGATCGATTGCTTGGACTGCCGCACATTCGGCCCGAATTCTCACCGTCTGCGCTTCAGAACGAATGGATGCCGATCATCAAGACTGCGACGAGCAAGTATGAACTCTCGCAGACGGGTGTTCTGATGGATGGAGTCTATCGGGGCATCGACTTGGCGTTGGTTAAGAACCAATCGAAGGATGGAAAGGACGTATGGGTGCGGGAACTGGAGCTTGCCAAGAACGGCGGGAAACGGATGCCGCCCCGCGACACCTACGCAGAGTTCATTTTGCATTTTGATCTGAAGGCCGACACAACGGCGGAGAACATTCAGAAAGTATCGGCCGGGCTGGACGCAGGATACTGCCATCTGGCGCAAGTTCACCACGCGAGCACCAAGAGCAATTACAGATTTGACAACCATCCGCAAGACTGGATAGATAATCAGCAGCTTATGTATTTGGCGGAGCCGGACTACACTCTCGTCACCCTCGACCAACCCCTGATAGCAAAGCTGGCAAAGAGCACGCAAAGACTTAGGGTACGGGAGTTCAACGAATTCGCTACCAACCTCTGAAGGAAAGTGGATTCCAACGGAGAAGAGTGCCCTCGGGCTCGGCTTAGATCGGAGAGAGATCGTCAGCGGTCTTCAGGTGTCGCGCCACCGGATTTCTGCGAGTTCTGTTAACTACACAATGGAGGGATTTGTATGGCCTGCGCTTGCGGAAAAAGCAAAGTTTCAGAGAAAACATTCCCGGCCACTGTCCAGTACAAACGGTCTACTTCGATCAGAGCGGTCAAGCTTCTCCTGTGCAATGGACACAAGACAGACTTCGGGTGTGCATCAACTGTGGCGAGATTACCAGCAGCGTGCCGAACGCAGAGCTACAGGTACTTAGGGAAGGTGCGGGCGAGACAGCAGCGTAAAGCTGAGTTTTCTGTTTCCTGACTTTAGTGACGGACCGCTCCTCTTCTGGCGTGGGCGGCTGCTGGCGGTAGGAACCTACCAAAGCCTTCAGAAACTCGTTCACCACGTAACCTCTAGCTGCCATTGTTCGCTGCCGACCAAATCGAGCTTTTGCTCCATCCGGTTCGTGGTCGATGAAGTAACGCAGAGCCTTCCGGCGTTTCTCTTTCATTTCCATGTTGAGCAAGCCTTTTAGATCGGAGAGGTACTTGGCGCGTTGGTCATAGAGCTTTTTAGAGGAATCGAGTTGCAGTTCCCATCCTGCCTTGCGCGTAGAGTCTAGGGGTTCCAGTTCCGTGATGGATTGCTGATCTTCGGATTCCATCACCTGCTCGTATTGGATCAGTTCAAACTCGGCATCGAAATACGACTGCAACTCTTTCGTGAGTTCCTCAGTTTCGATCTTGACTTGCTGGCGGTGATTCAGCCATGCGGCTATAAGCACGCCAACCAATGCCCCGGCTCCCTGACCAGCCGTCCTTCCGGCGTCAAATGCACGTTCTCTCTCGTTCACGAAGCTGCTGATAGTGCCGCGAGCATAGCATTGCACAGTCGAACCTAGGTTGTAACAAATCTGTGTTCCTTGGAACGTCCACGTTTGAGCAGCCATCTTGCTGGTGCCCACAAATAGAAAAGCGATAAGGCTCACGCAAGTTGTGATGACCCTCTTCTCCATGAGCAGTCCTCAACATTCAGGAACTACGATGCCATGCTCCACTCTTCTTGTTCGGTGGCTCGTTCCGCTATTGGCGCACCACATTCTTCACATTCCAAAACGTGCCTGAGTATGGCAATGTTGCCGGGCTTTCCTTTGGTGGGTTTCCCAACGACCTTGTTTTCGCAGTTGGGGCAGGTCACCTGACCATTGGAATCACGCGTCAGCTTTCCCATGGACTCCCCTTTCTAATGTCGTTCTGTTGGGTTGGATTTTATCACTGGCGGTTCCTAGCTGGGATGAGCAATCAGGTGCTCGCTGGCAGTTCCGTACACGGTCGCTGGGCTGGTCACAAAGGCTGCTGCGCCTCCGAAACGCAGGAGCCGACCTGAACGCCTTGGAATTTTCCCTACCGTTTCCTACCGGAAATGTCGGCTGAGGACGGTCAGATTGGACATAGCGGAGGCACGAAAAGGCTCAAGTTACGCAAAACACTGCATCTTGCTGATACCATTCGGGGCGGGAAACGGATTCAAGAAAATCCCCCTCCCGGCACCAATCTCCAAAACTCTTGTACCGAGTTAGGCACATTTCGACTTCATGCGATACGCCGACCCAGGTAATCGTTGGGTGTAACCTGAACCGGCGCAAAGTGCGAAGAAGCATTTGTCCGGTCGATTGGCCGACTTACTGTCGGTAAGTCGCCAATCCCATGCTCCACTCGCTTCAGACACGCCGAGTGTGCCCATTGTGTGCTGATTCCGATCAGTTCTAGTACCCGTACCTGACGAGCCTGTTTTTTCCCCGTTCCAGTGTTCCAGTTGCCTGACTATGCAAGGCGAAAGCAACTTCTCGGTTGCGCTTTGCCGTGCGTCTTTTCTCCACTCCCATCGGCGAGTGTGACCACTCCGCTTCGCTCCGGGACGGCCCTTCGGGACAGCACGGCTGCGCGCCAAACGATAAAGCAGTTTGGCACTTGCCCTGCCCGCCTCTCGGTCCTTCCCCCTCGCCCTTCGTCGTTCCTCTTTGCCTCCCGGTGGTCCGTTTTTTCCTTCGCTTCGCTCTGGGTGAAAGAAAAAAACGCCCCACCGGGCAGACAAAGGAAAAAACAATGGAATATCACAGCAACAACAACACCCACAGCGACGGCTCAGCCGCCGTCAATGCGGCTTCCGGCAGTAAGAACCGGAAGCCAGCCACCGCACAGCAACTCATCCGCGAAAACGTGAAGTATCTCATCGAGCAATTGGAAGCGGGACACAGTGAAACGCTCACCGCTTACTTGAATGCAATGGCGAATTTCCACACGTATTCCTTCGGCAATGTCCTGCTCATAGCGAGACAGCGGCCCCAGGCCACCCATGTGGCGGGCATACGGACGTGGAACGAGCTTGGCCGACGCGTGAAACGTGGGGAAAAGGGCATTGCCATTCTTGCCCCGATGATCGGCAAGCGCCGCAAGAAGGAAAACACGGACGCCGGGACGGAAGAAGGAGCGAATCAATCCACGTTGCTCGGCTTTCGCCGCGTTTTTGTTTGGGACAGATTATCTCGTGATTTGTGGCCGAGCCTCTGCGCGCTCGATGGATCCCGCCAGGGGCCCACTTCAGAGAGTCCTCTTGATAGCAGCAAACACATCATCGCCCAATTGCTAGGCCCTGTGCAACGCTCCCTGATGCAGGGGTTCCAGCTATCGGCATCTTTCGTCCACCAATCCGGGTTCTGAGCGCGAACTGTTTTAGCAACGGTCTCTCTACCGCGACTTCCCATCTGTTGGAATCGTTGCCTTCATCCGCTCTGCAAGATCAGCCGGAATATGAATTGCTACTACCCGTAGATCGTGAAGATCGAGGGTCGAGGAGCATAAATTCCCCGCGCATCTGTATTCGAGTTGGTAGGTCAGGATGTCGTGGACACCATTTTCCCAGTCCGCGCTCCACGCTCGCACACTTGTTGCAGGTTTCGTCGTTTCATCTTCAAAATAGGTCCAGCCTCGAACATGAGAGGAGGGCAAGCCCGGATTTAGCCAGTCTTCTTTCAGGGGCTTCCAGCCCAGTTGCCCGAGGCGTACGGCGATCGTTTTGAGCACATCAGCAGCTGGATATGAGGCCTGAATGCGGTACACGATCTGATCGTGGCCCTGCCATCTGCTCTGTTTTACTTCTGTCGCTCCACGAGCTACAACAAAAAAGGTCGGGCGTATCTCGGCGGCAGCATGCTTTGATTGTTGACACCACGCAGAAATACAAACAACGAAAACGACCAGAGGAGCGCGGCGACCGAAGCAAGGTTGCAAATTGCGTACAGACATGTGGCACCTGAATTTGATCGTATTCTCTCGTGGTTATTACTGTCCGCGCTACCTTCGACCAGAACTCCTGAATACTCTGGCACTACCTCATCCGACCAGAAAGCGGATGAATGTCGCGAAATCGCACTGACGGATCGGAACACCTCGCTTCGTCACGGGGATGTCTTTTTACACCATGCGTTGACTTTCCCTCGAATTCTCTTGAGTTGAGGTTGGATACTTTCCTTGATTGGCTGTGTCGGATAGCTCCGTGCGTGGCCTTCGACCGTGACTGTATTGTTTTGCAGAAGGGCGAGCGCAGCTTCCCCATAACCCACGGCCTTTTCGTAATGTGGGCAACCCTTCTCCGAGTAATCTCCCACTGTGTTAAAACCGTCCATCGCACTTTCCAGGGTGAAGGGATCCTTTGGAGCCGCAGCTGCCGCCTTATCAAGATACGTAGCAGCCTGCTGGGCCCACTTCTCGCGATTTGCCCAGTCCTTTTTTGCCCGTTCCAGATAGATCAGAGCCACTCGCGAGTCAACAGTCGCTTCGGGTGTCCCTTCGCTTCGTCTGCCCAAGGCGGTTTGAACGGCTTCGTCGTAGCGACCCTGCTCCGCGAGCTTGTCTTCCGTGGAAGGCGTGTTGCTGGTTATCAGATCCTCATACTTCGCCTCAGCCCTCCATCCTACGAAATATGCACTGACACTAGCGAGCACGACGGTAGCGGCCCAGAGCCCTCCCAAAGCAATCTTCGATTGAAACATCTTGGGCATAGATACCCTCCCCCATCGTGAGCAGAACCCTCGGATGGTGCAGCAAGCCTAGGGCTTGCTCGCACACTTTGTTTCGATCTTGCTTTGCAGGCTCTTTTGAAGCTTTCCAAGTTCGTCTCGGATCGGCTGGGTGGGCATCTTCTCGTCCCCCACGAAGATGCTATCGCTCTTTAGCTGGCTCATTGCGTCTTGAGCGTACTGGCGTGCCTTTTCATAATATGGGCAACCTTGGCTGGAAATGTCGCCGATGCGATCGATGGCAAATGCTGCGGTCATCAGGTTTATAGAGTCATCGGGTGCCAGACTCACCATCTTCCCGACATAGAAGGCCGCTTGCCCCGTCCATTTCTCTCGATTCGGTGGGTCCTGAGCCGCGCGGGCCGCATAAATGGCGGCAACACTCTGGTACTTGAAGTAGTCTTTCTTTTCATCCTTGATGGAATCGAGGATTACCTTGGCGGCGTCATCATAGCGACCTTTTCTTAGCAGTTTCGCTTCTAGTGGTTCCTCTGCTTTTCTCGTGATGATGAAAGGAGGATTTTCCAACCGATGTTTCCAGCCGTAAGTGAACGCACACAGGGCTGCCAATACGAGCGAACCGATCCAGAGCTTCCGCCAATTAGCACTGAGCAAGGAGGCGCCTCCGAAGAACCTCACAACATCTACGCGCAAGTCATTTTCAATCAGTCTTGATTATAGGTGGTACGGTTCACGAGTGGAGTTTCCTGCCCAAACTGGCTCATTGCTGTATTGCTGTCGCCATGTTGCTCATTGACCCAGTCGTGAGTGACGAGCTCCGCACGAAGCATCGCGACGTTCGTCAACCGTGTAGGTCTTCTGACGCTCACAGTCGATAGTTACCCGACTTCAGAGAACCCGGTCGATAGCAGCAGCCACGTCGTCGCTCAATTCCTCCGCTCTTTGCAACGCTCCCTTGATCCTGACAACTTCCATCTCGCGGGCCGCGAGCTGGCCGGCAGGTTCGCTGTGACCTCGCGCAGCCGCCAGGCTGCGCTCGTGGCTGGCCAGCATACGCCGAAAGATCGGCACCGCACTTTTCTTCGGCTGCGCATGCGCACAGCCGAGGCAGATCAATCCCTTCGGGCAATGCTCTCCGGTGGGCAAAGCGCAGAGGTGAGTGCCCATATCGCGCAGGTTGCAGCTCGCCGTAAAGGCAGCCCATTCTTCGGCGGTCGGATTCTTCAATCCGTCTTCGCCGTAGTAGGCGTTATAAAGACTGCGAACGGTCTTGCGATACTCCTCGATGAGCTGACTGGGGTAGAGCTTGGCGTAGATCATCACGGTGTCGGGAGAGGCATGGCCGAGCAGCGCTTGAATGACGTGTACGGGCGTGTTGTTGTTCAAATGTTCGGACGCAAAGACGCGCCGGCAATCGTGCGGCAGCAGGACGAGAGGAGAACCGTCCGAGCGGCGGGCTTCCGCGGCGATAGAAATCTCACGGACCCGGCTGCGAATGGTCTGAATACCGGCGGTGCTGGGATGACGGATGCCCTGGATCAAATATGGCGCTGGAGGGCGAGGACGCTTCTCCTGCAAGTCCCAATGATCGCAAACCGGAACTGACCCGCTGTTGTAGAAGCGTTTTACGTATCGGATGATCTCGGCCAGGACACGACCGAGTCCATCTCCGATGGGGATGACACGAGCGCGATCAAACTTCGATGGCTTGATGTGCAGCAAGTAGTAGATGCGACCGTCCGGCATCTTTCGCTTGAGAATGTCGAACGTGGTCAGTTCGCTCGCCTCTTCGATGCGCAAGCCGCTCTGTACGAGCAGTTCCAGAAGGGCCCAATCCCAGAACGTATCCACCTCGTCTGACCACGGATAACCGCGTGTGGTTGCGACCTTGGGCGCCGCTACCGCAGCTTTCCACTTCTGAAGGGCGAACGCACGAATCTTCGGCATCTCGCGCTCCAGATCAAGTACCGTGGCTGTGATGCGAGCTCGGGTGCGTTCCCGCGCTTTTTCGAAACCGTATCCGAGAAGAGTGTGTCGTGTCACCGGAATCGTGCGCGGAGCGAAACGCTTGAAGGGAGAGTCGGGTTCGGTAGCCCAGGCGCAGAGGTCGGAAAAGAAAACGCGCAGATCCACCAGCCAGCTGTGTGCGGTCGGACGCACTTCGTCGCCGGCTCCGGGGCCGCGCTGAACAGCGCGAGCACGCCTGATCGCATGCGGGATGTAGTCGCGGACATGGCGCGGCAGAATCTGGGAGCACCGCTTAACGTCGGGATGCCGATCCCGAATGAATCGCCAAAAATGTGCAAGCGCGATGACTTTATGTCGCAATGTCCGATAGACATCACTGACTCGGGCCTCGTACGTTTCCAGATACAGAATCATGATCTGCCTGAAACGATCTGGCACACCAGCGTTCTCGACCAGTTCCGGTGCCGTCATCCGCTGTCTTCTGCCGTGGCGGGCGGTGCCTCGCTTCGGCGTCCGAGAAAACACGCCGAGCGAGCAGAGCGCAGCATCGAGCGCGTCGGTGCCCTTCGACCACCGAACCGACAGCAACTTCAGATCGTCATCCTTTATATGGTGGACGCTGTCGTAACCGCGTACGAGTAGAATCCGGAGTCCATTCGACACCGCCAGCTGGCGGCTGTGAGCTGAAGTCCATGTGATCGAATCAGTCGCTTGTAAAAGCGACGTGTGCTGTTGTGCCAGTGGGTGATCTTCGGGCAAATGCGCGATCCACTGGTTAACGCGCAGGTCGGATAACATGTCCAGACTCGGAACAACCATCCGCGCAGAGATCAGGACGCGTGCACCCCAAGTCCAATACTCCCTGCCGCGACGATCGACGCCAGCCTTCCACTTCGGCCAAAACCTCTTCTCGAAATCGTTCCAGCGCTGTTGCAGAGTTGATCCGTTGCAGCGATCAAGAGCGTCGGCCAGGTATCGACAGACTGCCCGCATCTTCGACCTCTCGAAGCTGTTCGGCATACGGAAATGCGTTGTGACCTCGTCAGCCACCGCGAGCAGCTTGTCTCGATCGTACCGTTGACCCGCCAGCGCCTCTGCCTTCAGGAATCCCGTCATCTTCTTTATTACCCTCCTCGTTCTCTCCGCGTTTTAAACCCCTCATTCCCTCGTTCGAAACCCATAGCAGAGACGGCCCTTTCCGCCGTCAAGGGTAAAGCTGTCGCCAGCCACAAACCGGCTGCCCTGTGACGGCTCGGGCCGCTCTGCACAACACCTCTCCATTACGAGGGAATGAAGTTTTTTAAACGCTCGTAAAGGAGAAACACAATGCAGCGAACCGAAAAGCAAGACATTTACACCCGGATTACCAACCAGATCGTCAGCCACTTGGAAAAAGGCGTGAGGCCTTGGGTTAGGCCGTGGAACGCCGAACATGCGGCCGGACGGATTACCCTCCCACTCCGCCACAATGGGAAGCCTTACAGCGGAATCAACGTTCTCTCTCTGTGGGCAAGCGCCACGGCGCAGAACTTCGCGGCACCCATCTGGATGACCTTCAAACAGGCATCGGAGCTTGACGCCCACATCCGCAAGGGCGAGAAAGGATCGCTCGTCGTCTACGCGGACAGCATCACGCGAAAGGAAACCAACGAAAAGACGGGCGACGAAATCGACCGGGAAATCCCATTCCTCAAGGGTTACACCGTTTTCAATGTCGAGCAGATCGAAGGCCTGCCGGACGTTTATTACGTGAAAGCCGCACCTACACTCGACCCAGTGGCCCGCATCGAGCACGCGGAAGAGTTCTTCGCAGCCCTGGGAGCAACCATCCGACACGGTGGAAATCGTGCGTTTTACAGCATCGCCGCCGATGCGATCCAGATGCCGCCATTCGAGAGTTTCCAGGACGCGGACAGTTACTACGCGACGCTTGCCCATGAATGCACTCACTGGACAGGCAGCAAGACCCGGCTCGACCGTGACTTCGGCGGGCATCGCTTCGGGAGCGAAGGTTACGCGGTCGAGGAACTGGTTGCCGAACTCGGGGCAGCCTTCCTGTGTGCCGATCTGGAGCTTGCTCTGGAACCGCGCGAGGATCACGCATCCTATATCGCAACTTGGCTGAAGGTCCTGGCTGCTGATAATCGAGCAGTGTTCACCGCCGCGGCCCACGCACAACGTGCCGCTGAATTTATCAACCGCAAAGCTACGGAGGCCGCCGCGCAAGTCATTACGACTTGCGCGGCATGAAGTGAGTGACATCATCGCTGACATCAAGAATCTCCACCGGTCGGCTCGATACCTGAAGCTTGCGCAATGGCACGCTCCAGTTCTGCGATCGTTTCATCGTCATAATCGAAGGCGTACTGTGCAGCCTTAACTGAGGGCCACGAGTTTTGCTTCTTGGCTCGCTCGGTGCTGGACTTCGCCGCCGCCAACGCTGTGACCATCGCATGCTGATCGACGCGCAGGTACAAATCGGCTGTCGTGCTCAGGTGTGAATGCCCGAGAATCTCCTGCGCGACCTTGATGTTGCCGGTGGTGTCGAGTACGCCCTGCGCGAGGGTGTGACGGAACAGGTGCGGATGAACCGAGATGCCTGCCTTTCGACCGATGTAGCGTAGGGCCGACTCAAAACTCGCATAGCGAAGGGGCTTGCCTCGACCTTTCCGCGAAGCGATCCAAACGGCATGAACATCCGGCGCCGCGCGGCGCTCGGTGCGAAAGTACTCTTCGTAAATCGGCCAGAAGTCGTCGGTGACGGGCACGCGGTGCTGATCACGCGCACCCTTCAGCCGCACGGTGATGAAGCGCCGCTTGCGATCGATATCCTCCAGTTGCATCCCCAAAATCCCGTGGCGGCCAGCAACCGGACTCCAATCGCCGATGCGCTGACCCGCGCGCGAGAGCAATATCAGAATCGCTTTATCGCGATAGGAACCGGCGCTGTCGATCAGCTTCTGAATCGCCGCGGGCTCCAGGATCTTCGGGAGCGTTCTTGGAATACGACGGCGAAATCCGTCACGTTGCCTCTGGCGCGCCGGCAAGTCGCGCCCGATCATCCCGTGACGCAGCTCCTCGCTGAGAGGGTTCCCGGAGGCTGGGTTGATGCGACCCTTCCACGGGCCGCACCCATCTTCGGTATCGCGACGGATGCAGTACTCAAAATAGGAAGCGAGTACGCTTAGCCGATGGTTGATCGTGCGTGGCTGTCGGGGCTTCTGCGCATCCCGTGCGCCGACAGCACCCTGCTTCGCGCCCCGCGCGAACTCGGTGATGTAGCTGCCGACAGTCTGCCGCGTGACGTGATCGGGATCTCCTCCAGAGAGGTGCAGCCAACTGAAGAAATGCGCAAGGCCCAGCGCGTAAGCGCGCTGGGTGTAGACAGAACAATCGCGCAAGCTCAGCTCCGTTAGAAACTGATCGCACGAGCCAACGCCGGCATCCTTCGAGTCACAAACACGAAATGAGTCGCCGAATCGTTCGGTTTTTCTTGGGACGTTGTAAATCGACATAGCAGCCATCTTCGCTTGACTGCTATCGAGAAGTACATCTACTGGCGGGATCCATCGAGCGCGCAGAGGCTCGGCCACAAATCACGAGATAAGACGAATTCCAGACGGAAGGTGCCTCGCTCCCGACGATTGGTGAGGTCACCGGAGAAGCCGGAATCTATCTGGATCGCTTGCGAGACTTTGTGCAGGCGCAGGGCATCGCGCTTGAATACAACGAGAGCATTGCCCCCGCATTCGGCATGTCTTACGGCGGCAGGATCGCATTGCTGCCCGGACAGACCAAGGCCGAAGAATTTTCTGTTCTTGTGCATGAGGTAGCACACGAGCGGATTCACAAATCCGAACGGCGGACGGCTACTACAAAGGTTGTACGCGAGACCGAAGCCGAAGCTGTGGCCTTTGTAGTCTCGAAAGCCCGTGGCGCGCCCATTCGGGGTGTCCTGCTACCGCAGGGGGCTTGTTTTGTCCCACCCGACGTGTTGGCGCGTCGTCCTCCTTCCAATTCGTGACCCGGATCGTAATGCTTTCTGGTAGCCCCAGATGAGGCGGTTGCGCCACTTCGGATCATGGCCGGAAGAAGACAACTCCAGCACTCCAGCGTGCGCTGCCGCTGCTGCACGCTGTCGTTGACAGTCTACGGTTTGAAAAGGCAGCTCAATACGAACCGGCGCACGCTTGTTGCCGTGCTCGTCGTATTTGCCGTCCCAGATGAGTTCAGCCATGCTCGAAGAAAGGAGGAAGCTCAACATCTTAGATCAAATATTCTTTGTCAGTGGCAAGTACGGCAGCTCTGCGGTAATCCCGACGGTGGGATCTGAATAGTATGAAGGTATCAGTTGGCATTCATTGTATGCGCTGCCGTTCAGAAAGTTGAATTAAACTCTTTGCCTGGGCGTGGCCGTCGACGCAAACTCCGAGGCATCATCTCCCACTTTTCCTGCGCTACGGGCTACCCAATTTCGCTACGCAACGGAAGAATACGCCCGCCCCCCCGCACTCGTGGCACATCCTGGAGCGATGGGACACGCGAAAGTCCCTAGAGTTGCCAAGTTCGGAGCCACCGCGCACAACACGAACATACTGATCGCTCGAAGGCCCTTGCGGGTCGGTGGCCGGACTGTTTTTGTAGTAATTTTCGTCGTACCAGTCATTCACCCACTCCACGCTCCCTGGAACGTCGAACAGGGCGAATTTGCTGTCGCTCTCTTGCGCTACCTCGTCCGCCCGTCCGTCGCTTTTAGTTACGTATTGCGCGACGCCGTCAATATAGCTGTAGCGGAATTCCGCACGTCCGCCCCGGGCCGCATACTCCCATTCGGCCTCCGTCGGCAGTCGCCCTCCCGCCCAGTGGCAATACGCCGTTGCGCGGTCCCAAGTCGCGTCGAACAGCGGATCCCCTTCGTCCTTGTAGTACTTCTCATCAAACCCACCGTACGGCATGCTGAAATGGGACACCTTGATATGTTTGCGATAGGCTCCCACGGTCACTTCCGATTGCCCGATCCAAAAGCCCTTGGTGATCGTCACCTGATGAGACGGTTTTTCATCCTCGTCGCACTCGTTATCTCCCAGCGAGCAGCCCATCATAAACTTGCCTGGTGGAATCCACACGTACTTGAGTCCGTCCTTCGGGTTCTCTCTAACTGCAAGCGCCGCGGTGTGCGGCGCATCCTTGCGGGCAGAAGAGCTACCCGCACGGGCCACTCCCGTTTTGGCTTCGGCCGTTCGCGCCTTTACCGTTCCCAAAGATGCTGCACGTGGGGTCGAGCGTAGACTATGGTGCTTAACATAAAGGTCGTATGGTGCGTCCGACCAGTTCGGGTAGGTTTTCGCGGCCTGAATTTCCTTCAAATAGGAGATCCAGTGATTCTGATTCGTGATGCTGAATTTGAGCGATTTGCGCGCATCCTCGATCAGCCCTTTCTCATACTCGTATCCCAAATCGTGGACTCGTTCGATGATGGCCGATGCTTTCTCGAATTCCGCGCCCGCCTTGTCGAACTGATCGGTGGACTGATAAAGATCTCCGCTCGCATAATATCCGCGCCACCCGTTCGGATCGAGCCGGATAGCTTCGTTGAAATCCCTGCGCGCCTCCTCAAAACGATGTAATACTTTGTACGCGTATCCGCGTTCCCGATGCGCATCGGCCAAATTCGGGTTTGCCCGAATAGCTTCAGCGTAATCATCGAGAGCCTGTTCATAATTCTGGTCTTCTTCGTGCCGATCCCCTCTGGCGATGGCAGAATACGGACCGGGGCGCCCTGATTGGGCTTCCTTGAGATACGGGGTCAGCTTGTCGGCGGACGTTGGGTCGAGATCGATGGCCTGTTGAAGATCGCTGACAGCCCCATCGAATTGGTCTCCGGCAAGTTTTTTCCACGCGCGTTGCTCATAGGCTTGAGCTACGGCTGCTTTTATGGCTACTTTTATGGCTACCGCTTTATCCGGGATCAACTTAATGGCCACATCCTCGTCTTTCAGGGCTTGCGCATCCTCTCCCTTCTTCACGTTTTCGGTGGCAAGGGTCAGGTAGGCCGGCGCGAATTGCGCTTTGGTCTTGTCGTCGACACCCGGCTGCTGGTTGGCGGCCGGCGGCAGCTTGTCAGCCTCAGTCAGGTCGGCGATGGCCAGATCTGCAAGCTCCGGATCGTCGGCCATCTGGTTTTCATAAGCGAGACCGCGATCGATGTAGGCGAGCTGAACCGGTCTGATGTGGATAAAGGCCGTAAAGGGTTCGATCGCGAGATAGTATTCGTGTTTGTCAAAGTAAGCGATCGCGAGATAGTAATTTCCCAGGAGCTCGATCCTTTGATCGCCATGCGCGCTTTTCAGAAAACTCGTGCACGCGTCGATCGCCAAATCAGGATCTTCGGTCTGCTTACAGTCGTCCGGAGCATCGGCGATCGCGGGCATCGTTGCGAGAACCGTACAGGCAAGAAACGCCCCGATCAAACATGCAAGGCGGACTCTGATCATCTCGTTTCCCCCGTTTCAATTTGGTCTGCCAGCGCGTTGAGGAGGTTCGGGCGCGATTCTTTAATCGACCGGAGTATCGCCGCAGCCTCGCCATACGCGAGCACGTCTTCGATCAGCGGTTCGCGGCGAAAATAATCCATGCCGCGGCCTGCCGGTCTTTCGGTGAGGATGCCAGCATTGGTTATAAAGGCGTCGGGGGGCGCCCAGCCTTTTTTCATGGCATTGTAGTTCGGAAGCATTTGCCCTGTCGGCGACGCCGCCTTCGATACCGGCATCATACGAATCTCCAAAGAAGAGCTAACTACGGATAGCTGGCCATCGTTTTTTTTAAATTGGAAATTGTAGAACTCAAAGTGCACGAGCATGCCGGACTTGATTCTGGCCTCCGTCGGTTGCGTGGTGGGGAATATGTAGCCCTGCGTCCAGCCGTTGGGGCGCGCAAAAACCACGTCGCCCAGAAACTTGTCCGCCAGCATCAATTCATCGGCTAGGTCAGAGTCCTTATAGATCTCAGGGTGATCTCCGAAAACGAGACCTTCCGTCATCGTTTCGGAGACGCCGAGCAGCGCGTTTCGGTCCGCCACGATCTCGCGACACATAGTTGCCAAAGACCAAGGCGGAATCTTCACGAAATAGACGAGGTCGCCGTTCAAGACCAATGCGTTGACGGACCCGTCATATTTGACACTGGAGACGGTGTCGAGACCGCCCGCCTTGCCCTTAAGCAGGATGCCTCCGCCCACACCGTGTTCTTCGTTTGAAAGTTCGGCTGCTTTATCAACCGTTGTCGGCGCATATGCGCCCGAAACTTGGTTTGTGGGAACCGCACTCGGTGGTAGCTGACCCGCAAGCCCAAAGAAATGGGTATTTGGCCCCTGGACAACAGGAGCATTGGGATCCGGATTGTATGCATGCTGCCAGTCGAAAGCGCCGAATCTGGTCTTGAAGTCTTCTGCGCTCAAGTTCAAGTTCGATAGCACCATTCTCATGCGTGATGCGGGATCAACGCCAAGGTCCTTTGCAACGGTGCTCTCGAACTCCCGCGTGATGGCAACCTCGCCCAAAGCTTTGCTCAGGTAAGCCTCTCGCGCTTCCCTTGTAGTGGGTAGAGGTTTCGCAAGGAACGCATCCGTTGTCGCAATCGCCGCCTTCAGGGTCTGTATCTTCTGTTCCACTTCCTGCACTTTTTGCGGAGGCAGAGATGCGTTGGCCTTTGCGGCCTCCAGTTCCTGTACCCGCTGTTTGTTCTGCGCCTGATACTGTTCAACACATTTATCGGTTTTCGCCAACCCCGCCATCAGAGCCGGGTCGTCATCATCCTGAGCAATAGCCTGTGTGGTAAAGCAAGCAAGGCTGAAGGCGAGAACGATGCAAAGTCTGTCGAAATTTGGTTTCATGGCATTACACTCCTTCCATCCGGGCTAGCGGCTGGCGACATGCTGCGCCTCGTCGCGCTCCCCAAGAAGCTTTCCGTGCACCTTGACGAGATAGTCGAGTTCCAACTTCGCGGTTTTGCGTTGGCTCTCAGCCGCTGCAGCCAAGCTTGAGAGACCCTCAACGTTCTGCTGAAGCTGATAAAGGTTTCCGAACACTTCACTGATCTTGATGGTGTCCTGCGCGTACCCAAGCACCGCAAGCACGTGGTCCGACGCTATGGTCGCTATACTCTTTGCGGACTGTTCCTTCGCGATTTGCAGGCCCGTTACCAGACTCGCATAAGCCACATCAAGGGCTTCACCCGTCACATTAGGCTTCGCTCCTATGACCCTATCGAGGTTTTGACTTGCAATCTGCCCTTGTGCGAGGTTCACGGTTCTGACCCCGGCTACTAGCAGTTTCACCTTTTCCAACCTGGCCACAATAATGGCCTTCGCCTCAGCCTTGGATTTACCGGCAAGCTCCGCCTTCATCTCGGCAACGAAGGCCCCTAGTTCACCTTTGACCACGCGACTCGGAGCTCTGACTTCGCTCAACCTTCCTTCAGCAGCTTCGATCAGCTTTATCTGCTTGCCGGGTGCCAAGTTGAGCAATTTATCCATCGTCTGGCCGACCAACGCTTCCGCGAACGTCGCCTCAGCTTCGGTTTCGCCATCCTTGATTTCGTCGCTCAGCACTTCGTTCGATTGCGCTTGCTGCTGGAATTGCCTAGCCAGAGTTTCAAACCGCGCAATTACGGCATCCTTGCGCTCATCGACATCTGCGATGCGCTCGTTGATTCCAGCAATATCGCAGCGGGCTAGGGCTTGTTTCTCGATGATTGCCAGCTGGGCGCTGCATTTGTCACATTCTCTTGCTGCTTCCCGTTTTGGGGCGATCAGGTCTTCCTTTTTCGTTTTGCAAGGCTCGACTACTGTCGATTCCACCTCCGCTTTCTTGCTTGCAAGCGCCGCGACGAGCCAGTCAGGAGGACGTTCGCTCACAGTCGTCTGTGCCATTAGTGCACCGGCGGGGGAGACTTCGCCAACTGTTGCCTGCGCCAATAATCTGCTCCCGGCGAGAGCCAGTCCCGCGGCGATAGGCGCAAATCGTTTCGAGAAAAGCCGCTGTTGGAGACCCACGGGCCACCCTCAATATAAGCTAACTACATGAAAGGTTCCGTGCAAGTATGGCACGGCCCGTTCCGTATCATCCGCTGTTTTCGCTGCGTCTCTCCCAGCCGTCTTCGTCACCACTGTGCCTCTTTCAATGACCCACTCGTGGACGGGATCGGAGTCAACCTAACAGCCGCAGGCTAGCGTCAAGGCACTTTCGCGACATAAACGATGATTCCCTACGGGCTACCCCTCATTTATTTCACGTTTGTCTGTCACGCCGCGCCTTCCGTGCGGCTGTTCCTGTTGCCTCTCTCGCCCCCGCCACGGGGGTCACTCAAAACGAAAGAGGCACAACATGACGACGAAGACTCTCAGTAAAAGCGACCTCGCGCAGTTCACCGGCAGCGAAAACTGGTATCGGCACGGAATCAACCGCAACGTTCTCTACACCGACGGCGCGCGGCACGTCGCCGAGCACGGTGGAGCGTATTGGCTTCTCGACGAAATCGCGATCATTCAGCCCTACAACAAGGCTGTTGCCGCCGAGGAATTTCAAGTCTGGAAGCTCGCCGTACGTCCCGACCGCACCGCTACGCTTACGTGCGACGATGGCAACGGCAACATCGTCTTCACGAAGGAGATCGAGCACACCGATTTCCCGCTGAATGAGATCACCCTGTACTTCACCAACAACGTCATCCACTTGCCAAGCGAGTATTGACCAGCGCTACGCCCGCGCTGGCATTCTCGCTAGCGCGGGCTTCTCTAGCGCGCACGTAAGAAATGACATGGGGCAAAGGAAACGAATCGACCAAGCTCTCCGAACTACCCGCTCCATCCCGTCATTAATCTTCGTCCTATATTATCCCGATGTGTGGCCGCTACCCCCCTCAAGAGCTTCCACGCTGAGCCGTCGTTTTCAGTTCACGAACCGTCGCCAGGAAGTGTTTGATTCTCGTGCCTAGAATCAGACGTGACCTACGTCTATTCTCGGTAGCGATTGCGACGAGGGGGCCTCGCATCGCTTTTCTGGAGATCTGAAATATCCCCCCGCCACTGACACCCTGGAGCTTAGGTGGATTGGCGCGGCTCCCTTCGACCCGGATCTCCTTATGATCAAAGTCGAGCAATATGTGATCTGACTTTGACTTCCGCTCCTGTAGGTACTCGGCAGCATCTACCGGCTGTGTCGAGAAGCGAAAGGACTGTTGATGAATCCGACGCTCGGCCTTGGAGATCTTCACTTGCGTCCTCGATGCAGAATAGCCGAGAACGAAATAGAAAGACCGAACATCATCTTGGTCGTCTGGTTGATCTTCTTGATCGATTTCTGCGCCAGCCAAAAACACATGGTGCTGGAAGGCTCCCAAGTGACGTGCCGCCAGGGCCAGCACACCAACATCGAGATCGTTCGCACCTCCCGAGGATTTCAGATGCGCTGTACACGGCGGTAACGGCTGCAACTTCCCGCCCCTTCCTTCAGAAGGAGCAAAGAGTGTTGCGGAGCCGGCGTCTCGAATCACGTGTGCTGCCGTAAACGCATAAAACTCCGAATCCAAGCGCACGAGGACGCAAGAACCAATTCTGTCGGGTTGCCCGTCACGATAGATGAACAAAGGCACCACGGATTCCTGCAGGCGTTCGGTTAATAGCCGTTTCTCTTCCTCTTTTGGTGCTGACGCTTCATCGAGAATTGTCTGAAGATCGATACCATGTTGATGCGCTAACGGCTCCATCATTGCCGTAAGCTCGCGGACAGCGCTGCTTAGCGAACGCCCCTGATCTCTGCGCTGTTTGGCGAAATCGATTCTTTTCGACATCTCTCCCCGAAATACGCAGCCGTCCCCCAGGGCGAATTACTCGGCACGGAATTCCTATACTACCCAGAAAGCAGGAGGAGGTGATTTTATGCTTCTGCTTTCTGTTGTTTCTGTTGTTATCGCCGGCGTCGCCTTGGCAATTCAACTTTACGACCGCCGCCGCAAGTAGTTCCCATCCCGACCGGCTACGACCGGCATCTCACAAAGGATTTGTTTCACCCCTTTCGTGCCCAGCAGCTTGGCGTTAAACTGTTGTGCAAATTCAGCTTCCCACCTACCGATCTTACACAGCGGGACACGGAGCAGTCGTGGAGAAAACCTTTTCACAGAGCGAGCTTGAGGCCATAGCAGCGGCACTCGGCGACACGTCCGAGGGGCTGACCGGACCAGAGATAGGCCATATTCTGGCCTCGCTTAAGATGTCCGACCCGACGCCGACAATGACTAAATGGAAGCGAATGCATAACGCTTTTGTCGAGCGCCAGAACTATAGCCAAAACCGACGGGCGATTCTCCAATTCATTCGCGAGGCAATGAGGCCAGAGCGATACGCGAAGCAACCCGAACGGTTCGAGCCAATGCGCGCTAATCTCAATCGCGCGTTGGCGTTTTCCGGTATGGCTGTTAGTGCCGCAGGTGAGTTATCTGGTGTCGCCCGAGCCGAAACACTTACAGAAGCGGCTCGCCGTGCCGATGAACTTCGGGCCGATTTGACGAGGCGCGGCGTTCATGCCGATGTTCTGCGTTTCTGCCGCGCCGAACTGGTGGCAGATAATTATTTCCACGCCGTGCTTGAGGCGACTAAGAGCATCGCTGACAAACTGCGAGCGAAATCAGGCCTTGCCGAGGACGGGGCGAAACTGGTGGACGCTGTCTTAAGCGGCCCTATGCCCCGTGTGAAGATTAATGCCTTGGTGACCGATAGCCAGCGTAGCGAGCAAAGCGGCTTCGCCAATCTGGTGAAGGGCACATTCGGCATGTTCAGAAATCCGACCGCGCACGAAGCCCGCATTCTTTGGGCTATGAGCAGGGAGGACGCCGAGGACCTTCTATCGCTAGCGTCTTTAATTCACAGGCGGATTGATGCAGCAACCGTTTAAGACGCTAGGCACACAATTCGCAAAGGGGCAAGGTAAATCAGGCAAGGAGTGACCGGAAAGGCTAGGCAGGCAAATCAGCAAGATATTTCCGAGTTCTCAGTGAGTCGGAGCCTGAGCTTTCTGGGAATGCCTAGCTTGCCCCGCTTGCACAACACCCGATTTCACAGCGGGGGACTGCGTGATGGTCACGTCAGGCGCGAAGGGGTTCTTTCCTTCAAGCAGCGAAGATGCAACGAAACTAACCAGTATCATCCCACTCAGCAATCCCCACACGAGAACGACTGGCTTCCAGGGAACGAGAATGTACATGGCAGAACCTCCGGGGACGAAGAGCGGCTCGCGATTATCCGTAATTATACTGCGAAACTCCCAAGACACCTGTTCGTAAACATCGTCGTCGTTGTGACCATGAACGCGTTCGCCGCTAGAGATTCCGAGCCTTCTTGGGTTGTGCCCTCAGAGCACGCGAATAGGAAATCGCATCCATTCCAAGCTTGGCTGCCGCAAGCCGAGGAAATACGAACCCGGAGAGACGCCCCGAGATCAACGTCAGCCCTCAGGACCACAATCTGATCTTCGAGTTTAGCCGTGGTACTCGCGCCGAGGAGTTCAGCGCCACTCGGATCGAGCAGCGCTACCTCGTAACGCCCCCTCCGTCATTGCGAAAGCGTCCCTCCTACTGATTAAGGAACGATTTGAGCAGCAAAGGCATCAAAATATATTTTTGCAAAGGGCTCTTGACTGCGGGTTGTGCCGGTGAGAATCTCTCCACAAGTTGCGCTTCGTCGAGTCCGGGGAAGTCTGGAGTATTTGCTTGCAGAGCCAAAACCTTGGCCCAGAGTGGGTGATTACGGGCCCAGATGACGAAGCTCGAAAGCGCTCTAAGAGTCATGAGCGTCTTTTGGATGCTGCTCGGGTCGCATGGCCCCGCGTCCTTTCTTACGCACGTTTGACGGACGTTGCTGACTATGAATGCCTGGCGACTGAGGTCTGGGAAGAGCTTCTTCGTTCTGTCTTAAGGACGATGCGTCGGCTTGGGAACTTGCATCATGTTACGGACTTGGAAGCGTACTTGATCGGTGCATTTCGTCACCGCTTTCACCGCGAGCTAGTAAGAGAAAGACATTACCGCAGGAACGTGTTGTTGCCTGAGTCGGTTGAAGAACTTGAGAGCCTTGGCCGAATCCAAGATTGGAAACCTGTCGAACGGCTGGAACGCGACCTACAAGTCCAGCAGACGCTAAAGCTCTTGGATCCTTGGACACGGCGGGTGTGGAGCTACATCAAATACGGTTATTCGATTAAGGAAATTGCAAGACGCCTCGATCTCACAGAATTCCAAGTTGAATTTCGTTATCGCCGGAGCCTCGCGCGATTGCGAAACCACCTTCGTCGTCGCGGCGGGACTGCGGCTTAGTTGGAGTACGTGGTGCTCATGATGGAACCAAGTGGACGATCGGCGATGCGCATGTCGAAATGGTGAATCTTGATTAGGCTTCAGCACAAGAAACGACAGAACGACGAGGACAGGCAATTCTCGCAACTCCTCAATCGAGAGTTAGCAGAAGGATTCCCAAATCCAGATCGAACCGGCTGTCCTGACGCGGAGTTTCTGACACGCGTGGCACGCCATCAAGTCCCTATTTCCGAAATTGACCCGTGGATCGATCATCTCGGCTCGTGTAGCGAATGTTTTGAAGAGTTCAATCGGCTTAAAGCGGCGTCCGGTGCGCGGCGACGACAGCGAGTCATTTTGTATGCTGCTGCGGCGTGCATTGTTCTCGCCAGTGTGGGATTTCTCTGGAGGTACTTGGGCAGAGGGCCAGGGATGCCGACGCCGGTTGCGGGTGTGACTGCGACAAATCCTGCCGTCATAACAAGTGACCGCGGTGGGCGGCGAGATGTAACTAGCACGGCAGCGGACAGGGAACCTTTCGAGGTGATGTTCAATCTCACGCGGTCCGCGACGCGCGGCGAGAAAAGCACAAATGGAAGCCAGATGATCCGAGTACCAGCTCGACTTCTGGAGTGTTATATGACATTGCCGCTGGGCAGCTCTGATGGCCTGTACTATGTCCAGATTCAACGCACTGTTCAAGGCGAGGTCCTAAAGACAGGTCAAGGAAATGCGACTATCAAGGACGGCGACGTTCGGCTAGACATTGAGCTGGATCTGTCGAATATTTCGGCGGGAGGATATCTGTTGTCCTACCGCCATGCTCGTGAGTCATGGCACCGCGTACCGATTGTGATCACGAACCCCACAAAGTAGAACCATCGATTCCCTTAACCATCATTATCGGAGTGTAATTAAACTCGCTTCGTTAGGATTCGGAATGGCGGGATCGCGCAGGTTTCAACGGAGCCACCCTGATTTGATTCCCGCCGTGAACCTACTGATGCAATGAGAATCCGGACGGCAAAGCTGCCTCAAGATTGATTTGTTCTCCGGTGATGGGGTGGTGGAATTTCAGAAATTGGGCGTGCAGGAAATATCCTCCATCGCCGGGGAGGCCGGGGAGATTTTCAAGAGGCTGGCCGGTTAAGCCGTACAGAGGATCGCCTACCAGGGGATGGCCGATGGATGCCAGATGGATTCTGATTTGATGAGGGCGGCCCGAATTTAGGCTTACCTCAAATGTTGTGGTGCTGGTGGTGCGTGAGATCACCTTTGCCAATGACTTTGACGGTTTGCCACTTGGGTTGGCGGCCCACACGGAACCGATGAGCGGGTGCGGTACGAGGCCGATGGGTGTGAGGATTTCGTAGGCGTCGTGCTGTGCAATGTTTTGAGCCAGCGCCCGGTAGATTTTTTGAATTTTGGGTGTGTTCCAGTTTGCGAATAGATTAGAGGCCGCCTGCGGTGTTTTGGCGAAGAGGACGATGCCGGTGGCGGCTCGGCCCAACCGGTGGACAGGGTTTGCGTTGGGGGTTTGCTTTTGCACCAAGCGCAGGAGGGTGTTTTCCATGAAGCCGCCGCCGGGGAGGGTGGGCAGCCCGCTGGGTTTGTTGACGGCCAACAGATGGGGGTCTTTAAACAGGACTTCGAAGTGCTGAGGGGAGTCTGGTTCGATCCAGGGTGGACGGTTCCAGACAAGGGTTTGGCCTAAAGTGACCGATTCGCTTCCGGTGGCGGTGACGCCGTTGAGGGTGACTTCGCCGTTGTTCAGTTTTTGTTGCCAGGCTTGTGGGGTTGAGTGGGCGTAACGGCTTGCCAAGTGGGAGAGCAGGGTTTGTCCATGGTATTTGCTGCTGATGATTGTGGTGTAGGCATAGCCCCGGTTGAGCATGTAGTTTGAGTGTAAGCTATGGCATCTGCGGCAGGAGTTGCTGGGGTTTCATTGTCGCTCCACATACTTCTGATGGCCAACTCGAAATCGACGTCTTCGATCGCCGTGTGATCGCTCCAGAAAGCCACGATGCCGCTGCCGGCCTCAACCTGCCTGAACTTCTTTGCCAGTTCGTCCCCAATCTTCTTGACACTCCTCTGCAGATCGCCGTATGGCATAAGTTCGCCCTCGATTCCAGCAGTAGGGCCATCGTCTTCTAGTGAGGGACGAAACCGTTTGACCTCCACGTACGCGGAATGACCATCTCGCGAAACCAGCAGGTCCGGCCCTTCCTTTCCGCACGGCTCGAACTCGGCCTCAAACTTCAATTCGGAGAAGGTCAGCCCCCATCTGATTTCCGCAAAGTAGTCCAACACCCCTGCCGTATCCTCGGACCGCGCAGCTCGGGCGATACGCTCAAACGTGGACTCCGACCCCTTGAGAGCAGCAGCAGCTTTGATCAGCTGAAACAGTCTGTCGCCTTGGGTTCGCCCCAAGACTGCCTGGATGTTCTTAACGGCTCTTTCTTGCCAGTGCATAATTCCGGTCCTCCTCCTGAGGGGTGCTCATTTGAATGACGCGCGAAGTCTCCACGACAGCACTAGGTCGATGTCCCCCCCTTGGGGGCGTCGCCGGGCGGCCACCAGTCAAGACAACGAACTAAACGAACGCTACCAATTATCATCGAAAATGCAGTTCGGCTGGCGTCGCAAAAGAAACGGGGGCCTATTTCGCTTCGAGTACGGTAGACTCATGGTAGGCATGTCAATGGCAGCCGTACCCAGAGCAATAAAAGTCTCCGATTGCCTTCTCAGGCGCAAAGCCGTGGACAACGCAGTCACGGATCTGCGTTTGGAGGGCCTAGCTCTCACTGCTGACGCGCGGCTATTCTTTGAACAGTTTATCCAGGGCGATCTGACTGAAGAGCAGTTGGTCACTGCTGTCCTCGCTCGATGAGCGATCCCTAACGGAATGACGGTATAATCGTGGCATGGCTGACCATGTGATCCACATCTCGGAAGCGGAAGCCGCCAATGACTTCGCTGGGCTGCTCGCGCGGGTGCGTGCGGGTGCAGAAATCGTGATCGAGAGTGGGAAGCTGCCGGTGGCGGTGATCCATGCACCAGTCCCGCCGCGCCGGTCCATCTCGGAGTGCATCGCGTTGCTACCCGAGGACTCGACGGCGACCATCGATCCTGACTTCGCTAGGGATGTGGAAGCGGCTGTCGAAAGTCATCGTGAGCCGCTCGAACCGCCCGCATGGGACTAATCCTCGATTCCAGTGTACTGATCACAGCCGAGCGCCAGGGGCAAAACGCGCGGCAGATGCTTGCCGCGATCTCAGGTAAGGCAGGGAATACCGATATCGCCGTCTCCGTGGTTACTCTGATCGAACTAGCCCACGGTGCAGCCCGTGCCGATACCTCGCAGCGAAAAGAGAAGCGGCAGCAGTTCATTCAGGAGCTTCTCACGGCCCTACCTATGCATCCGGTAACGGTGTCTCTTGCTCTTCGCGTCGGACAGATCGACGGCGAGAACCAAGCGAAAGGTATTCGTCTTCCGCTGTCCGATCTGTTGATTGGGGTGACGGCCTTGGAACTCGGCTACAGCGTAGCCACCGGCAATCTCCGCCACTTCCAGATGATTCCTGGTTTGTCGGTCGTCCAGTTTTAGTCCGCGCGGGATTCTGCAATCACTTTGCAATCACTAGCGGCGAGGTAGACTTTTGCCACCGAAGCTAGCTGGCCACTTTTAACCGCAAATGTACCCACGCGTCGAGATCGGATGCGCGGAAGCGCCACAATTTTCCGATCCGCATAGAGCGTATCTCGCCTTTACGTGCGAGACGTTGGAGTGTCTTGGGATGGATTTGCAGCAAGGCTGCCGCCTGGCGCGAATCGAGAAAACGCTCGAAATGAGGGAACGGCTGGCTGACTGGTGTTGATTCGTGCATCTCGCTCATAAAACCTCCTGCAGCGAGAGTCGAGACCGGGCTGAAATCACCATGTCGTCAGAGGTCGGCTGTGGCATCCGACTTCGTTCGACCGATTTCGAGCCCATTCACTACTCGGCTGGTGTTAGTCTTCGCGTCATGGGCGGACGAGAACATTATTCGAATAGAAACCGTGCAAGACGCATTTGTTGCTTCCTTGCAAAGAATCTTTTTTCTTTTTGACTTCGAAAAAACTTCTCAACAATTGCTTAAATTGCCTAAAGCGCCTAAAGCGCCCAGAAGTACTTTTAGGTACGTTTGGGCAATCCAAGGGAACAGAGCAATGGCCGCACGCAACCACCCGCCTCCTTAGCGAGGCGGTTTCATGGATTCGCGCGAGATTTTCCCCTCTATGTATAAAAGGAACCTGCGGAAGGAAAAATATGTCGAAAATATTTCGAACGAAGTTTCGGACGGAATGCACAGAATGGGATTGGAAGGACGGTGCGATCCTTTGTCTTATGGAAGAAACTGAACGGTAAATTGCTCCTACTAAAAGTTGTTTTCTTACGCAGGATGATCCCGATTACTGGTCCGCAATTCTAGTCCGCACGCAACGCGTCTTACGGCTACTTACAAGTACTTGGCAGTCCCACGTGTCCTTGTAAGTTCTTAAAAACACTGGTTATACACACTCTGAAAAGGCTGGCGTCGGCGGTTCAACTCCGTCCCTGGCCACCATCATTCTAAAGGGGTTAGCCAGTTTTAGCGTTTTCTCCCCAGCCCGTCGCTAGCCCGTTTTTCAATTTACCAACTCCGGTCGAACACCCATAGCGTCGAGCATGGTGCCTTGCGCCGCGAGCCGGTCTGCGCTCACGCTCTGGCTGTAAAGCTGGAGGGTCGTGTGGACGTCGCTATGTCGGAGCAATCCTTGAACGACTTTCGGGTTTGTGCCGACACTGACCAGGAAGGATGCCAGCGAATGCCTCAGGTTGTGGAAGCCAAACCTGCGGGAGTCGTCAGCCGTGAGAATCCCGACCTTGACCGCCGCCGGCCTAACATAGTCCTCAACTAGAATGCTGGCGCTGCGAGGTTGTTTACCCTTCATCCGGGCACTGGCGAAAACCCAATCTCCCGGCTGCGAGTACGGCGTCGCTTGATACCAGTCCTGCATGAAGCCTGCAAGAAGAGGATGCATGGGGACCGGGGCCTTGGACGCTGGGCTCTTGGGCTTGCCAACCTTGCTTGAGATCCACGTGCGACGAACAGAGATTTTCTGATTGAGAAAATCCACGTCCTGCCATTGCAATCCAAGGCACTCGGAAACTCTTAGCCCAGTTGCGGCAGCTAGAAGTGTCAGTGTGCGCTCGGGTTCCGGCAGACCGATAAACAGATCGAAGGCTTGCTTCGGCGTAAGCACCAAAGCCCGATATTCGCTCTGCGTTTCACAGCGAACAAAACGTAGTGGGTTTGACTCCTCGTCGCGAGGAATCAAACCGTACCGCATGCCGCTCTTGTAAACTAGCGACATTACGCGCCGCATTTTATCCACCGTGGGATTCTCCAGATCCTCTTCCCTCTTCACAGCAACCACTGCTCGATTTCCAACGGCTCAATACCCAGCGCAATCCGCTTACCCCAACGAGGGATGATTCGGTTACGCAGGTTTCGTTTGTACGCGCCGATGGTGGTATCGGACTTCCGGACTGCCGCGTCGCTCTGATCACCGAGTTCGTTCTGAATGTAGTGCTCGGCAAGATCGCTGAACTTCACGGCTCCTCGAAAGTCGGGAGTGTTGACGTTCAGGTGCTGGCGTTGGACTTCCTTCCATGCCGAGGACTTGCTGGGAAACTCGCGCACGAGCCCCACCGGGACTTTGTGCTCAACCCGCTTGCCGTCGGTCTTTCTGGTCGTCTTGAACCGAAGCACCCACATTTTTCCGCTCTTACGTTCTTCGACTTTTAACCATCCACGAGCCATATTTCTATCCCCTTCTGGCCGTGGAAGGCTGCTGGGCTTGATTATGCTCGGCGGAGCGTGTGAGCGCACGCGAAAGTTCGGAGAGCCGGAAACGCCATTGTTTGCGTTGCCCGGCGCCGAGTGGGTGGGCAGGAATGTGGCCCCTTCGGGCCAACCCGAGCAGGTAGCGGGCGGTCACACTCAGGAACTCGGCGGCGCGGGTGGCGTCTACAAATGGCTCAAAGTCAGACACATATATTTAATACTGAGAAAACCACTACTATCTGCAGAATTTGCAAAAATAAAGTTGGCAACTCCATACCACGGCGAGTGGCCGGTCCCCCCAGCACGTGGCTGATTTGCAAAGCATGATGCCGGTAAAGGCGAAGCCCGATTTTTCATTTATTTTTCTGGAATCACATCCCGATCCCCCGATCCCATAACTTTCCCACACAGAATATGAGCACAGAATCTCAGATCCAAATCCTTGTCCAAGCCAGAACGATCTTGTCGTCGCGCTAAAAACCGTCATGACTTCATGATTTCATGACTCGTGGAGTGGAAAGCGCCGCTGAAATACGCCCTGGCCTCGCGTGGAAAGCTCTCAATCTCTTGCTGAAACGTCTGGACTGCTTTGTCCAGTTCTCCCGTGACATTTTGGTAGTAGTCGGCCGCAATCGCCACCTCTCCCGTTCGCTGGCGTGTTCCAGCGACTGGAACGCCTTGGCGAAGTACTCGCTCGCCCGCCCTAGCTCGCTGAGACTGTAGTAGTCGCTGCCCACTGCCCTGTAGCCCATGGCAAAATTCGGATCGAGCTGGATGGCACGCTGATCGTAAGGCAGGGCGGCGGTACCTTTCTCATTAGAGGCCTTCAGTCCAAGGCTATACGCTTTTCAGAGCTTCGAGTGAAGAGGGCTGCCAGCAACGTCTTTGAGGATGCCGTTGAGGTCAATTACCATCACGGAGATCTTCTGGCGTGTCGCGTCGCGAAGGATGACAGGGTCATATCTCCCAGCCGGGGCCGACATGTTCCACACATCTTGTAGTTCATTCCGCGCGTTCCGCAGCTTGGCTAAGACACCCGGTCTCAACTCACTCCAAAGCATCGTTGTTCCTCGCCTGTCACTATATCGGTGTTGGAATGGGGACGAAAGACACCGTCGTAAACCGTCAAGCCGTTACGAACGTCATAGACCGGGTTGCAGCGGCTGGCTTTAGCCTAAATTTCCCGGCTCCAATCTAAGACGTTCACAGCATGTGAAACGCGAGGTACGAATTGTGGAAACGCTCCTTCGTGCGATTCCTTCGGAGGCAAACGCTTAAGTCGATTAGTCGATTGTGTAAAATCCCGTTAAGGCTCATTGACCCAGTGAAGGGGATTCCGAACCTGTCCGACGTCGCCTCGCGCGGCTTCGACATTTTGGAAGAGCCAACGCGCCAAACTCGCAGTCTTCCTGCTCGGCCCGCTGCCGCCCGCACGCGTTGCCACAATCGAGTCTGACGTTCGAGGATTTCTCCGACCCACGTACCCTCGAATGGTGGTTCGGGCAGGATCCCGAGATCGTCGGTTCGGTTGCCGAGTCCTCGCCCGAACCCCACATCTTTGGGCTTGCAAATTAGCTTGAGGCAGAACGAGATTGCCCGGAACTCCGTTGAAAGTTAGCGACTCCCGACCGTCATAGGTTACGCAACCTTTCCTTGCTCGACAACCGTCTTCTTAGAAACCGCGTTGGCCAGCGCAGTCAACAGCGCGGGAATCTCGCGGTAGCCTTGCACCTTGCGAAACTGGCGCTCGGCCACCAGCAGACCCGAGCCGACCCAACGTTCTATGTGGTCGCCCGCACGCCAGCGTTTCACGTTGCGGCAAACCGTCTCCACGATGGAGAAAGCCGACTCGATCACGTTGGTGCTCGCCAGGGTGCGGCGTAACTGCGCGGGCAGGCGCAAACGATGCACGGTGAGCGTCTCTTCCATGCCTTCCTCCAGGCTGCGGGCGGCGCTCGGATTCAGCTCCATCAGTTCGCGATGCAATCGCTCCAGTGCACGCTTGGCGTCGGCGTATTCGGTCATGGCATAGGCGTTCTGCAGTTTTTTCTTGACCGCCGACTTATGTTCTTTGGGTAAGTGGTCGATTACATTGCGCCGCTTGTGCACCTGACAACGCTGGATGAAAGCCGCCTCGCCGGCAAGACGGCGCACCGCCGCTGCCAACGCCTTGCCTCCGTCCAGCACGTACAGACGCGGTACGCTGAAGTCCAGCCCGCGCGAGGCCAGATCGCTGAGTAACTCACTTACGACCGTGGCGTTTTCAGTCGCTCCTTCGCGCAATCCCAACACCGTTTTGCGCCCGTCGCTATTGATGCCCAGGGCCACGATCATCTGCCGGTCGCGAAACGGCGTGCCGTCGATCAGTACCGCACACAACCGTAGCTCGCCCAGCGGACGCTCCATCAATTCCTGGAGCTTCTCCCGGCTGGCTGCGATGAAGTTGTCGCTGACCGCCGACTTTTCCACCCCGTAGGCTTCGTGAAAATCTTTCACCACTGCTCCATAGTTGCGCGTCGACAGCCCGCGCATCATCTTGTCCCATACCGCGTGTTCCCGCGGCCCACTGCGTTGAAACAACTCGTAACTGCCCAGCCGTTGCTCGCGATTCTCCTGGTTGCGCAGACGCGTTCTCTGGATCGGCACCTTCTGCCCGTCCACCACGCAGTCGCCATCTTCTTTTCCCCAGCGGTGGGCGCGCCGCGCGGGATGCTGCTGATGACGCTCGCCCGCCAAGTGCCGTACTTCTTCCTCCATCACCAGGTTCATCAGGGAAAGACCGGCCTCGCGCAGCAGGTGGCCGACTCCTTCTTGCAGAAGACCCACCACCTCGGCCATGGGAAACATCATCTGAATGTTGGGGTTCTCTTCGCGGGCCAACTGGCGGAACTGTTGCACCGCTCGTTGCTGGTCGATCTGGTATCGTCTTTTCATAGCGACTCTCTCCTTTTTCTTGGCAGAAAAAACCACCCTCGGCCCATTATGACCGCGGATGTGAGAGTCGCTACTTTCTACGAATTAACGGGCATCCTCAGGCAGAACCGCTTAACGTACTATGTTGTTCCGAGGAGCAAGAATTATGCCGATAGCGAAAGAACTTACGATTCGGATAGAAGATAAGCCCGGCACACTGGCGCAGTGCTGCCGACCGCTCGCTGAGCGTGACGTGGACATCCTCGCCTTTCAGGCATACGAGCGGGAAGGACAGAGCCTGATTCGCATGGTCGTAGACGATCCCGCGACTGCCAAGAAGCTGCTGGATGCCGACCGTATTTACTACACCGAAACCGAAGTTGCCCAGGTTGCGCTTCCCCATCGCTCGGGTGAGCTATCCCGCGCAGCGTCACGCCTTGGCGAAGCTCGCATCAATATCAACTACGCCTATTGCGGAACAGAGCCGGGATCGAACATGTCGCTGGTGGTCTTCGGTGTCACTCACGTAGCCAAGGCGGTATCCCTGCTAGAGGAGGCTAAAGCAGCATAGAAGCGCGTTGAAATGAGGCGCTCGGGTTCGACATGTTCCGAGTACAGGACGGGAAGATCGCCGAGCATTGGGACGCCGATTGAAGTCTGGGAGACGGCTCGCCCCCATAACCTCTCAGACTGCACAGAAATCTGCGGTTTAGGCCCAGTTTGCAATCTTTCCCCACTCGGAGTGGGGCCGTAACTGGCGATAAATTGCAATTACACTCATTGACCCGGTTTCTGAGTGTAATCGCCTATTCTCGTCAACTGACCTGACGATCACTCTAAAGGTTCGAAGTGTGGGGATTGAACGCCGAGTGCTGCCAGCGCCTCGTCCAGGGTGCGGACGACATTCAGAAGGGGCCGTGTAGGCTCTCCCATGAGCTGAAACATGCGAGATAGACCAAATCCAACTGCGTCTGGGGCAACGATAACGCGAGGGCGCCTGGTCGCGTCCGACATGGCCGGTTCTTGATTTGCAAGCTGACGTATAAATTCGGTGGATACGGCAAACTCAGTAACGGATGACAAGTCCCAAATCCCCGCACTGGCATCGGTCTCGGTCGAATATTTTCGAATCGCCCGGTAAGACTCTGCAAGCGATTCATCCGTGAGCCGTCCCTCATATCGGAACAGCAAGAGTTTGTTCACTGGATCGAACTCAAATAGGAAGTTGTTCGGAATCTCGGGGCGAGATGGCGATGCCATAGATTGGTCCTTCAAACAGAACTGTTGGCGATTTTTCGCCAGCACTCATTGACTGGATCGGCCACTTCTCAATGAGTGTAATCGCCTGACGGAAGTATGTACTTTACGCAATTGCCCCAGCTAATGCACGTCAGGGTCTATTCTATTGCGTGTCCAAGTGGTCGGAAGCTCGCACGCAACCCACACGCCACCAAAAGGGACGAGGAGCCGGCCGAAACTTCGGGTGACATCTTGCCCTGACTTTCCTAATGTGGAAACCAGCATCAGCAGACCCAACACGATCAGGATCCCACCTACAACTACTGCCCAAAAAGTCGGCACTTTCACCGTCTCAACCCCCAGTATGCCGAACAATACTACATGCATACCGGGTGAGAATCACAAACCTCTAACTCCAGGCAGACTGTCTAACGAATCGTTCTGCACCATTGAACTTGCGGGTTTGCCTAGTGGGCCGTCCAGAACTCTCACGAACCGCTTGTAAGTGTAATGGCCTGGTCACGTCAACAATCGTCTCGGGGCAAAAAAAGCAGAGGATTTCTCCTCTGCTTCTTTCCGGCTGGTACCCTCCCCCAGGTACGTTGCCAAATCCAAGCTTACTGCAGCGGTTGCACGGTGCCGTCGCAGGTCGAGATCAAATTGGCGGGGTCGACGCGCACCACAGCATCCGCGAACGAGCAGAAGTAGCGCACGCCGGTCTGATTCGGACCCACCGGCGAGGCGAGAAATTGATAGCTGGCGGCCGGAGTGCCGCTCACGCCCGTGAGTGTGAACACATAACCGCTCTTGGTGCCGCCTCCCAAAGCCGAATCGATCAAGCAAGCGGTGTTCGACGCGGGTGCAGTGGCGGCGCAGGTCGTGCCCGCCAGATAAGACAGGGTGCCGGCAAAGCCCACCGTCGGGTAGGTGGAGTTGTATGAAATCTGGGCTGTATTCAGAGTGCGAAGCGCTCCCACCGCGGCCGACTCGTTGGCCGAAATGCGTGCGCGCAGCAGGTTCGGGATAGCAATCGCGGCGATGATCAGAATGATCGCGACCACGATCAGCAGTTCGATTAGCGAGAAGCCTTTTTGTTTCCCCATCTAAAAATGTCCTCATTTTCCCGTGTCCGGTTTGACTTTCGGTTGGATAACCAACTCGCATGTACTATGGCACTCTTGGGGAGTAGGCTCAAATTACAGAGGTAAGATGCCTTCCGTGTCGCAAATTTACAAAGTTCGACGACACGACAACCCCAGCGTGGCATCATTACTATTCGCACATCGTTGAGTTGAGCGCATGAACCCTCGTGTTGGGGGGTATGGCTCCGAAATGGGCGCATTACTCCCTGCCGTTACCACGGTTAGTTTCGCCTTCTCACGAGCACGGCTACTATCGGTAAAGCGATGCAACTGAAATCCCTGCTCATCAGCCAAGATGCAGTCCTGCTCGGGGTGCTGCGCCCCACGCTGACAAACATCGCAGTGAATATCCAGGTTTGCGGGGACATCAAACCCGCGGACGACCTGCTCGCCAAGTGCAAGTTCGATGCGGTGATCGTGGATTGCGACGATCTGCAAGGCGGCCCCGATCTGCTCAACGCCCTCCGCAAGACGCAGAGTAACGCCCGAACGGTCGCGTTTGCCGTCTTGAATGGCAAGACCAGCACCCAGGCGGCCTTCCAGTCCGGGGCCAACTTCGTTCTCCAAAAACCGCTGACGCGCCTGAACGCCAAGCGCTGTTTCAACGCCGCCCTGAATTCTATGGTGAGGGAACGACGCCGGTACTTCCGCCATCCGGTGGAGATGGCCGTGCGGATCATTCTTCCCAATACCCCGGAATTTAGCGCCACCTCGACCAATATGAGCGAAGGCGGCATGGCCATCCGCATGGTGGGCAAGCTGCCCAACGATGCCCAAGCCAAGCTGCAATTCTCACTTCCCGGTTCCAACACCTCGCTCGAACTGAAAGGCCAGATCGCATGGGCCGACGGCACGGGTCACGCAGGAATCCGGTTTGTCGAAGTGCCCCAACACTCGAAATACCAGCTCGAAAAATGGCTCACCGAGCGGATTCAGAACGAATTGCCCATCTAGTCCTGCGAACAGGACGCGGTCCGGCGTGACACCGTTGCCGACGACAAGGTACACAGAAGCTACTTCGACGCATACCCAACCGCCCAGTCCGGGTCTCGCCAGCTTTGGGCTGCTACGCGGAGCCAACTATGGCAGGCACCGTGCAATCACCAGTGTGATGTCATCTTGTTGGTCGCTTCCGCTGCTGAATTGCTGGATCGCGCCAACCACGGCTTGGAGAAGGGGTACCACAGGAAGGTGAGAATGCCTCGCGAGGGTGTCGAGCAAACGGGACGTGCCAAATTCTTCCCCATCCGCGTTCTCGGCCTCGGTGATTCCATCGGTGTAGAGTACCAGGGTGTCACCTGCTGCAAGGTCCACTTCCGCAATCTCGCACTGCCAGGCTTCAAACAATCCCATCACGGTGCAGGTGGAACTCAGCCACTCCACCTTCGACGTCTCGGAAACCCGAACCTGCGAGCTTCCGCTGGCGCGCAGCAGGAGTGGGGGAAGATGTCCACAATTCGCGTACCGGAGCTTGCGGTTTGAGTCGTCATAATCCGCAAAAAATAAGGTAGCGTAACTGGCATCGCCGCTGTTCTCATAGAACAAGCGGTTGACCGAGGCGAGCAGTCGTGGCAGGTCGTCGACCGCGATCGCGTATTGACTGCGCAAGTTGGCTTGCAGATTGGCCATCAGCAGGGCGCCAGACACTCCTTTACCCGCAATGTCCGCCAGCACCAGCGCCAAGCGGCCGGGGCGAAGCTCCAGAAAGTCGTAGTAGTCTCCACCCACCTTCCTAGCCTGGATACAGCCGCCCGTATATTCGAGTGTTTCCATCGCTGGCAATTTTTGCGGAAAGAGCCTGGCCTGCACCTGCCGGGCAAATTCCATTTCCTGAGCGATGCGCCGATCGGCCTCCATTCGCTCCGCCATCTTTTCCGCGAGACGTATGTTCTCTAGAGCGATGCCCGCTTGCGCCGCTACCGAATCGAGCAAACGCTTGTCTTCGCCGGAATAAGGTTCCTCGGAAAGCCGCTGCCCAAGAACGAGCATGCCAATGAGATTGTTCTCACGGCCGAGGATAGGCACCAGGCATTCCGGCGCGAGGGGCGCTAGTGCGGTTAACTCTTCGGCGCCGGCGGAACCGGATGCCACTTCCCAGGTTTTCCCGCGGCGCGCAAGTTCGACGAAAACCGGTGCGCTGGCCGCCAGCGTTTCAAGCGTCGCGGGGAGTGTTCCGGAGATCGCGGCCAGCCGGCCATTGCCTGATTCGAAGTAACACACCAGGGTTTTCGGGTGCAGCGCTTCGCTCACGTGGTGCTCGAGGAGCATAGCCAGTTGGCGACGATCGCCCACCGTCCGGGTTTTCTCCGCGAGGTCGTGCAAAATGATACGAGAATCATAAGCGCTTCGAAAGAAGGCCCGGTCGATGTGCATGGTTCCCCGCTTCACCAACGGCGCCGATGTCCACACCAGGACAATCCCAAATACTGCGCTCAGAGCCATCCCGATGTTCGCATCCGCGCGGACGAATCGCGAGAAAACGTGGGTGAAGAGGGCGATGGCGGAAGCCGCAACCAGGAACATCAAAACGATGAAGCCCCTCTGTACCAGAACGTACCGCGCACTGCGTCGCAACAACACAGGCAGCTCCATCACGCGGTGCTTCACCACCGCGTAAGCGAACGAGAGGGGATACAGGAACAACACGAGCACCAACCCGGTATCGAGCCAGAAAGAGGGGCGATATCCGGTGAAATCCACTACCGCGCGTCCGAGCACCATTGGCAGGACACCAGCCACGGTTCCCCACAGAATCACTCGTGACTTGCGCCGCGCGTCTGGAGGGACGGCGGCCATGAATGAATTTTGCGCCAGAGAGATCATGCCCAGGGCAAGCAAGGCATATTTCAAGGCAGCGCCGATAAGATCAGCGTTGCGGCTGCCTACTAGGTGGGCTACCACTGGTGGAAGGCTTGGATCCCCAGTCCGCAACCCGGGAAAGACCGTACAGATTCCCAACAGGAGCCCCGCCCACTTCAACCACGGGAGCCGCCGATCCAGAGGCGATTGCAGCGGGAAAACCGCGAAAAAGAGATAGAAAAGCGGACACAGCATTCCCAAGAAGACGGCGCGAAAAGCAAAGGCAAATGAGCGGAGGGGAGGAGAGAGGGCCCCGGAATTGAAAAAACTTGGGGCGGCGACAAAGGCGCAGAATAGCAATGCCAGAAGCCATGCATTCGGTTCCTCCAGCCTCAAGAACAGGACGGCGAATGCCACCAGAAGAAAAGGAATGGGGAATGATCCCGTGATTTGCTGCGCGGACGACCTGGCCAGGCCCTCGGACGCTCCAGCCAGCGCGGTAGCCCGAAAGACACCATGCAGAATCAGCGGCTTGGGATCCCCGGTGCGCTCTACGGTTAATTCCACCGGGTCGCCTGGCCGACCATGGACATAGGCTTCGTCGGAACCGATGTCGGTTTCTAGCGCTCGCCCATTTACCCCAATAATGCGGTCGCCAACGCGCAGGCCGGCGCGTTCCGCAGGGCTTCCTTCCACAACATCTTCGACTGCTTGACAGTGGGTTTTCTCGTCATACTGAGGGTTGTGGTGGTTATTGAAGCCGAGTTCCACCGCCGGGCGCGAGCGACGCACAGCGTACATCCACAGCGAACCGTAAACGATCGCAACCACGGCAAACAGGGTTGCCACCGTTGCCAGGAGCGGTTTTCGAGATGATCGGAACCCTTGCATAGTACTATGCGGCTCAATTCCAAAGAGTTTTCCGAGTGAATCGTATGCTGGCTTCCCGGTGCGGTCAAGAAAGGCAGTTCCATGAACGCTTGCCGACGATCTGGAACATGGACTTTTAACCGCACTGTAACAAACCTTAGCTAAAGTGATCGCACTCTTGGAAGTGGCCGCCCGGCCATTTCGCCTGCTGGGCGGCAATTCTTCCTTCAAGCGAATCGCCTAGCAGGTTGCGGAAAAACTCGGTGATGTGCAGTTCGGAGATGAGTCCTACCCCGCCCTGTCGAGGACGGTGAGTTGTCCAGCCAAATCGTCCTTGCGGTGTTCCATAAACAAGGTCTGCCCATCGGGAGACAGGGACCAGCAGTCACAGAAATGCATCTCGCGTGTACCAAACGGCATCCACGATTCGACAACGAGTTCCTCTCCTTCCCACCTTGCGTTTCCACGGACTGCGCTGCCGTTCAGCAGGCTTTTACCTTGCTCACCGTTAGTCCAACATTTGAAGACGACTCGCTCTTCGCTTCCGTCGACTTTCGTGACCAGTATCTCTTCCTGCAACTCAGGATCTGAATGCTCGATCTTCACCGTAATAGCTGTCGGCAGTGGACCCAAGAATCTGCTCTTGGATAAATTTGCATTCCAGGTACCTGTGAAATTGACGCTCACATGCCTCTCCAGATCCTTCGCCGCAGACGACATTGGCGGGCCACGTTCATCCGACGATAGCACGCCTTGCGCACCGTCGAGAAACGGACTTAATGAGTAGACCCAGCACCAGAAAACTCTCTTGTTTCCACAGCACAACCTGCTAAGAAGAAGGCATGCGCGGAAAAGACGAACAGCAGTTGGATGTCTTCAGCTATGTCAGCCCGGAGCAGCGAGTGCCGCAGGACCACCCATTGCGTTCGCTGCGCGCCATGACCGATGAGGCATTGCGAGATTTGCAGCCACGGTTCAACAAGCTGTACGCCAAAACTGGACGCCCCTCGATTGCGCCGGAGAAGCTGTTGCGGACGCTCCTTCTGCAAGCGCTGTACTCGGTGCGAAGCGAACGGCTGTTGATGGAACAGCTTGACTACAATCTGCTGTTCCGTTGGTTTGTGGGCTTGAACATGGACGACGCCATTTGGGATGTTACCGTGTTCACCAAGAACCGCGAGCGACTGCTCGATGGGGACATTGCCGAAGCCTTCTTCCAAGCCGTGCTCCAGCAGGCACGCGAGCGGAGTTTGCTCTCGGACGAGCACTTCACCGTGGATGGAACGCTACTGGAAGCGTGGGCGAGTGTGAAGAGTTATCAGCGCAAGGATGCAAAGAACGTCGTTCCGCCGGACGATCCCGGCAATGCGACGGTGGACTTCCATGGGGAGAAGCGGTCGAACCAGACGCACGCATCGAAGACGGACCCGGATGCGAAGATGGCACGCAAAGGCAAGGGCAAAGAAGCGAAGCTGAGTTACAACGGGAATCTGCTGGTGGAGAACCGCAACGGACTGATCGTGAACACCGAGGTGTTCGAGGCCAATGGAACGGCGGAGCGCGATGCCGCCCTGGTGATGCTGGAGCAGATTCCGGGAACGAAGCAGGTGACCGTGGGCGGCGACAAAGCATACGACACATCGGACTTCGTGGCCGAGTGCAGAAACCTAAAGGTTACGCCGCATGTGGCCCAAAACCTGGAGCGGCCCGGTGGGAGCGCCATTGATGCTCGAACGACGCAGCACGCTGGATATGCCATCAGTCAGAGGAAAAGAAAACGCGTTGAAGAGTGCTTCGGATGGCTGAAGACGATCGCGCTGTTGCGGAAGGTTCGGCATCGCGGAATCTTCAAGGTGGGATGGGTCTTCACTTTCGCGGCCGCCGCTTATAACCTCGTCCGCATACGGAATCTCGTCGATCAGGCGACGTAAGCCGAGGGCAAAGTGTCTTCGCGGGCCCCAATAAAGGATCCGCGAAGCACCACCGATTCAGCCAAAACTCTTCCTTGAGTCACGAAATCGCGAAACCTGGAGAGAATCTAAGTCGCAGCATCCCTTTTTCCGCAGCCTGCTAGGAGGCTCCCCACGATGACAACTCCAGCCAGTGCCATCAAAGATGAAGTCCGCCTGCTGATTGACGTTCAAATCCAGACGTTCGGACAGCCAGCACCCTTAACATCTGCTCAACTCCGCGAATATCACTACCGCTCCGAAAAGCTGAAGAGGCTGCTCGAGGAACTGGATCGGATTGGGTCAAGGAGTGTCGTAGAGCGGCGGTTGGGGATGGCGTCTTAGCTGGGTCGGCATGAACGTCGAAATAAAACAAGTCGGTGATGAGTGGGTCGCATTGTCCACTGATTTGGACCCGAGAGTTTCGCACCCGCCATTGGCCACTGGAAAGACGCTCGCTGAGTGCGTTCAAAACCTAGAGCAACGGGAAAAGGACGGAGGGCTAACGCCAAGCGACGCTGCGTGACACAGATGAAGTGCTCCGGTGGTAGTGATGGCTGTGCGCTAAATCCGTACACATGGGCACAATGCAATTCAGTAGGCTTCCGTTCAGAAAAAACAAAAGATGCCGCGAGGTGCTCAACGCTTATTCCCGCTAGGACCGTGAATCCTCCCAGTCTAGGCAGGAAAGACCGGACGGTCTAAGAACTCTAGTGAATCGGTAAGGATCAAAAAAACGGTGCCACAGGAGAGGGAAAATGTGATTGGTGTCGCGCTTGTGGATGGCTCTACAATTCGCGTAAGGACGCGAAAATCGCTCATTTCATCTGCAAACTTGAGGCAGGCATGACAAAAATGCACATCACGAAAATTGCCGACGACGGTTATCACGTCGAGGTCAAAGACCGCTTTATCGACGAAAATGTCAACGGTTCACAATTTCTCGGCATTGCAAGTGAGCGGACAAGTCCCATGCGTGCCGTAGAAATTCTCCGGCTGATGGATTCCCAATACGTCGGCTACACGGTGACAGTTGACTACCACTGAATCAAACCGAAACGGCAGGAAGTGTTGGTTGCGACCAAGGGGGGGTCGGCATGAATACGCGACAGAGGAACGCTGCCAGATGTGACCAGCACCGGATACGCATGGTTGGGGTGAGACTGAGGTATCCTGATGTTCCGTTTGAGACGGATGGCTTCAAGTGCGCAGAACTGGGTTGCACTCGTCATTACACGTCTGGACGCGGGTACTTTGACGTTATCGAAGGCAGACCCCTCGATGATAAGTTCCAGCAAGGTTGTCCGAATTGCAAGGCTCCGATGTTCCTCAGCGAGGTTGAGCAAGATGTGGAAATATGGCGTTGTCCTAACACGCCGATATGCGGGCTTGAGCAGCGAATGGTTGGCTGATCGCGGACAAAACTGAAACTGCACGAGGGGTAGAGGGGAAGCAGGACAATGCAGGGTGCGGCTGGTAGCGAGCAACGTTCCGTAGAAGCTCGTCTCCGATTTTACGGTCCTTCAAAGCTGAAAGAGTGATCGGCGTTTGCTTTGCGAAGCGCAGCTTTTACCAGCCGGACTAAGTTTTCACCGCTCCCGGTAAGGTCGAGTTTCGATTTCTCGATATACGCCATCGCACCTGCTTCCTTTAGTCTGTCAGCGTTACTCTGGGGGAGACTGCTAACCACGATCACCGGAATGCGAGTTGTGGCCGGGTCTTGCCGGAGACTTTGCAGCACGTGTTCGCCTCCCAACTTGGGCAACAGCATGTCCAGAATGATGAGGTCGGGCTGACGCTCCCAAACCAGCCGCAGAGCCTCTTCCCCATCGCTGGCCTCCACGACACTGAAACCGGCTTCGGTGAGGATGTGCCTGCTTGTCATCCTCAGGAACCGGCTGTCCTCAACCAGAAGAAGCTTTGCCGTCATGGGTTACCTCCGAATCGTTGGCCTTCCTGCCGCTCGCGAGAATGGCCGTTCCTACGAGCGCCGTCAGACACGTGAGTTCATGAGAGGATGCTAACCAGTTAACAAAGAGTAAAACGTGATAGGCGTCACACTCTGAGGCACCCGATGGTACATGGTCTGCTGGGAAATTCCGTGTCTGATCAAAGGTTTGCGTTCTCGTGAATGAATTTTGTGCGGAAAGTCGTTGTAACCTTTCACCCATGCCCACTGTTTCCTCTACTGACCGAGTCTTCATTCTTGCAGGGGCAGGAGTGAGCGCGGAAAGCGGCATTCCAACTTTCCGTGGCGTGGGTGGACTCTGGCGGAATTACCGGATCGAAGAAGTCGCTTCGCCCGTAGCTTGGCACCGTGACCCCCGGCTGGTGTGGGAGTTCTATTCCATGCGGCGGCGGGTGGCTTCGGCAGCCAGACCGAATCCGGCACATTCCGCCCTTGCGAAACTTGAAAACGTGCTGCAAGACCGCCTTTTCGTCTGCACCCAGAACGTGGACAGCCTTCACGAGCAGGCGGGTTCGAGAAACGTCGTCCACATGCACGGAGAGCTTTTCAAAAGCCGCTGTGACACTTGCAACCGCCCTGCATTTGACGACACGAATCTCTACGAGCCGCCCGCCGAGGTTCCCCGATGCAAATGCGGCGGTCGGATTCGTCCGCACATCTGCTGGTTCGGAGAAGTGCCGTTTGAATTGGATCGAATCTATCGCGCACTGGATCAATGCACTCTGTTTATGGCGATAGGAACGTCTGGCGTGGTCGAGCCCGCCGCCAGCTTTGTTGCTCAAGTCGGTGGTTGTGCGCGGACAATCTATGTGGGACCGGAGAACCCTGCGAACGCATCTTCATTCACGGGTTGCTATTTGGGCAAAGCTGGCGAACTATTGCCAAAATTGATTGACGCCGCTTAGTGTGGGAGTTTCATACCATGCGAGGGTTGGTTTCCGCCCAATCCAAGCCAAGGCTGTTGCCCGTTCATCACCAGCAGGCGATCAGTGCGGCGCATCCTCTTCCAGTCGTATTCATACGCAGTTCCACAAACGACACAGATTTGATAGTGCTGTCCATTGCCACTGAATCGTGGCCAAGTGAACCGATGGGGGCAAACTTCTCCGACAAATCGCTTCAAGAATGTCATGTCTGTCCTTCACTTTCACACGAGCCAGACTCAGTGGCGCAAGCTGTTCTGAAAAGTGGCGAGTGAATCGATTTGACTACTGTGCGGACACACTTTCAAATTACGAGAGTGTATTCCGGGTGAGGATTACCGCTTAACCGACGAACTTATTGCAGCTTCGCGTACTCCGCCTTGGCTTCCTTCAGGATGGGGATGCCGGGGTCGGCGTCTTTCCAGAGGGTGAGGAAATCTTTGTAGGCAGCGAGCGCCCGGACGCGGGCGGCGTCGGCATCCGCTCCCTGCGACGTTCTCGACTGCAAGGCGTTGGCACGAGCCACGCCCAGATGTGCCAATGCTCCCGTCCAGCAGTTCCAGACGATGCCGCTGTGATCGAGAATCTTCTGAAACTCAGCAGCGGCAGCGTTGCCCTGTCCTGCTGCCAGGTAAGTCTGGCCTCGAAGATACGTTGGGTACAGACAGGAACCGGAGGCATTGGCCGCAAACGTAATTGCCCCAAACTCAAGCGGCGGACCAGCAGCTTCCAGAGTTTTCAGCGCCGAATCCGGGTCCTTGCGATTCAGTTCCAATTGCGCCCGGATCGCTGGCAGCCAAAGAGACTGCATCTGTTTATCCAGCGAGAAGCGCTGCTTCAAGTCCTGCGCCAAGGATTCGGCTCTTGTCTCATCGCCTGCCGAAGCGAACGCGAGGGCGGCTTCGACCTCAACCCCTTGACTCGCCGGAGCAAGTTTCAAAGCCTCTGCAGCTAATCGTCGAGCCTCAGCTGCAACGCCGAAGGCGGCCTCGCGCTGGGCCGCCGTGGCTTGCCATATGGCACCAGTTTCCTTTCGGTCAGCCCGGACCGCGGAATCCACGGCCCGTTTGGTCATTTCTTGCGCCTTACTCAGGAGGCCGGCAAATGCCTCGGTGTCGGAAGCGAGCGCTAGTCCAAAGTTCTCGTATTCCGGTCTGCTTGCAAACCACAGTTGCTGCTCTGTCATCCCCTTAGAATCTGAGGAAAGAAACGCAAGAGCATAGAGAGCCGCGGGAAAGATGTAATTATCCGGCTTTCGCCCCTGTTCTTCATGGATGATCTGCCGCGTCTCGTCGAAACGCTGCAAGGCAAGCAAGTAGCCTGTGAGGTTCTCGTCCAAGGTCACCTGAGCCGGTTCAATTCGTATTCCTCGCTTGGTGACTTCTGCGGCCTTTTCATATTGCCCCAGTTCGGCGAACACTATGCCGAGATTGTTGTACGCTGCGATATCCCGAGGATACTCGGCGATCTGCTCCTGATAAGTCTGGGCCGCTTTGTCGAGTTCGCCGCTCGCAGACGAATAATAAGCAGCCGTGATCTTCAGCCGTTCGCGTTCACTGGCATGGTCCCGTAGCTGGAAGGCTTTAGCGAGGTACTCGCCGGCTCGCGCCGGTTCAGCGAGATTGAAGTAGTGAATGCCCGCTGCTTCGTAAGCCATCGCAAAATTCGGATCGAGTTCGATGGCGCGTTGAGCGTAGGGAAGCGATTGGGCGGCACCGTTCTCGCGGGCCGTTTTCTGTGCAAGACTGTACGCATTCAAAGCTTCGAGCGAGGACGTGGTGGCCTGCTCTAGCGGAACATCGAACCGCTGCACCGTGGCGAGCGATTCGCCCAACTCGCTGCGCAGCTTGGATGCCCCGTCGCCCAGCGCGTCCAGCACTTTTTCCTTCGACGCCGCTGTCACTTGTTCGTCCGCCAGCGTATTTCCGCTCTGGCAATTCACTGCTTTCAATTCAAGTACATACTTGCTGCCCAAACTACCTATCGCTCCTGCGATATAGGCTTTGCTCCGCGTTCGCAGGCAAAGCTCGCGTGGCGCGTCTGAAGCAAGCTTGGTAGTGGACAGAAGTGTCATTTGTTGCAAGGTCTTCGCAACTTCTCTGTCGGAGAGCACATTCAGGAAAGGCGATTGTTGCAGGGAAACGCTCAGCGCCGTCTTCAGCGTGTCGTCGAAAATCGCGTCTCCCGTACTGTTGGCAAAATCGATGAGAATGATCGTGTCTTTCTCAGTCAGCCGCTTGCCTGGTTGATGCGCATAATAGTAAAGGCCGCCCGCGGTTAGACCGGCGACAAGCAGAGCGATCAGCCCTACTCGCCCCACAACCTTCCGCCGCAATCTCCCCTGCGTACTTGGAACACCTGCCACCGGAACTGAACCTGAGACTGCCGCCGGCAAGCGTCCACTCTCGGTGTCCCGCTTCAGCCGTTGCAGGTCAGCTCGCATCTCTGAGGCGTGCTGGTAACGCAGAGAGCGATCCTTTTCCAAAGCTTTAAGGATAATTGCGTCCAGTTGAGGGGGCAGTTGCGGGTTCGACTGACTCGGCGGCTCGGGATGTTCGTACAAGATCGCCCCATAAGTCGCTCCTTCAGTATCTTTATCGAACGGCATGCGGCCGCTCGTCATTTCATAGAGGGTCACCCCGAAAGAAAACAGGTCTGTACGTTCGTCAAGCGATTTTCCCGCCACCTGTTCAGGTGACATGTAATTCACCGTACCCAACGCCATGTTTTTGGTGGTTAAATCTTTATCGCCGATCATGGGATCGGCTAACGTCGGGTCGTCGGAGCCTGACGCCGATTCTCGTCTCGTACCCGCGTCTGTCCTCTTGGCAAGCCCGAAATCGAGAATTTTGGCGTGTCCACGTTTGGTGATGAAGATGTTTGCTGCCTTGATATCGCGATGGATGATGCCCGCCGCATGCGCCACATCGAGTGCATCGGCGATCTCAATCGCAATGGACAACAGCAGATCAGTTTCCAGCGGACGTCCGGCGATGCGGTACTTCAACATTACGCCATCCAGATACTCCATGGCGATGAACGCTTCGCCGTGCTGTTCGTCAATTTCGTAGATGGTGCAGATGTTGGGATGGTTCAGTGCAGAGGCGGCCTGCGCTTCGCGTTGGAAGCGGGCTAGCGCTTGTGCATCTTTAGCAATCTCATCCGGCAGGAACTTGAGGGCGACAAAGCGATGCAGCTTTACGTCCTCCGCCTTGTAAACAACACCCATCCCGCCACCGCCGAGCTTCTCGACGATGCGGTAGTGCGAGATGGTCCGCCCGATCATTAGGGGCAAATCTTACGTTGGCGAAACTGGCAAGTCAATGAAAGCCGTGGAGTTGACAGCATCTCAAAAGATCAGTTGGCGAAAAATCCCGATTACACTCATTGACGGAACCCTTCGACGCTTCCTCTTGATCACAGGCTAACAGGAAGCAACCGTGTTGCGTTCAGGTACACAATTAAAGACGGTCGATTTAAGGATCGGTCGATCATGGTGGGGATTGAGGTCCCTGCAGATTTCAATGTGACATGCCCAACAGGCCCGCATATTTCACCCCCTTTGATTCCGATCAATCCGAACGGGGCGGGAAATGATCGAGCTGCAGGAAGTGCCTTCGGGTCCGATTGGCAATATCTGAGCCGACCATTTAGGGATCAGCAAGATGGATGGAATCGGACGAAAAGAGACGTAAGGGCATACCTCCACCACGTCCGGCAAATTCTCGACACGTTATGAAATACAGTGCCGCCCTCACCCAAGACGTCGACCGTATCCTTAAGTCACACCTTCTTAGGACTGATGGGCAGGAAGACGTTTGCTATGCCCTCTGGTTTCCGAGCCAAAGCTCGAATCGACTAACAGCCCTCATATCAAATCCAATTCTTCCTGCCGAGAATGATCGTTACGTCCACGGCAACGCTAGTACGACGGCTGAGTACCTCGGACGTGCGATCCAAGCCGCAACGGAACGCGGTGCGGGAATCGTCTTTCTTCATAGCCATCCTGCTCCCGGTTGGCAGGACATGAGTGAGGACGACATTTCTACGGAGCGACGCCAGGCCATTACCGCCAAGGCAACAACGGATATGCCCCTAGTTGGCCTCACACTAGGTAGGGACGGCGCATGGAGCGCACGGCTGTGGATCAAGACTGCCCCTAAGACTTACGAGAGGCGATGGTGTGAATCGGTCCGGGTAATCGGAGACAGCGGGGTAGATGTAACCTTTGCGGACGAGTTACTTCCACCGCCGGAATTCCGGGAGGAGCTCAAGCGTACGGTCTCGGCGTGGGGACAACGAGCGCAGCAAAAGCTCGCACGGCTGAAATTTGGAGTCGTAGGTGTTGGCAGCGTCGGATCGGTCGTCGCGGAATGCTTGGCGCGTATGGGTGTGCAGCATATAAAGCTCATAGACTACGACCGCGTGGAGCGGCACAATCTCGACCGCCTGCTACATGCTCATGTGAAGCACGCCTCCGCCGGCTGTCTGAAAGTCGACGTCATTGGAGCAGCGATTGAGAATGGCGCGACCGCGGCTAAGCCCCTCATCGAGAGGCTTCCACTAGCAGTCACGGAAGCGGATGGCTTCCGAGAAGCAATAGATTGCGACATATTGTTCAGCTGCGTGGACCGCCCCTGGCCCCGTCACGTACTCAACTACATCGCGTACGCTCATTTAATTCCGGTGGTCGATGGGGGCATATTGATCCGGATGCATCGTGGACGCCTGAGACACGCCAGTTGGAAGAGCCATGCAGTTTATCCGGGTACGCGATGCCTTCAGTGCATCGGTCAATATGATCCGGACTTTGTAAATGTCGAACGTCGCGGAGATCTGGACGATCCCACTTACATCGAGAACCTGCCGCTTGATCATACGCTGCGACGAAACGAAAACGTGTTCCCGTTCAGTACCAATCTCGCGTCGTTGCTAGTTTTGCACGCTTTGCATCTGGCGCTAAATCCGGTGGGGATCTCCAATGTGGGCGAACAGATCTATCACTTCGTTGACGGGAGCATCGATCTTACACAATTCATGACCTGCTATGACGGATGCTATTTCCCATCGGTCGTCGCAAAGGGCGATGCAGAAGGTTTACCAATAACGGGGATGGACCCCGGTGCGACGAAAATCCGGGTGAGTCGCGCGGCCCGTGGAAGGCCGGGAGTGCGGCTTGAGTCCTTATGGACGAAGATATGGGAATCACGCCGTAAGCTGAGACGCTAGCTACAAAGCCCTTCGCGAGAATATCCAGTTCACAATGCACTTTCCGAACGACCGGCTGACTGTCGGTCAGACATGGTAAAGATAAACTCAATATCTTTAGGGCGATTTGTGCGCCAAAGGTGTGCTGTTAGCAGATCGTTGGGTTATGAGTGCCACCATCAACAGAATCTAAAGACAATGCGCGGCGCAAAGAGTAACGCATTGTTCTCAAGAAGAGCGCACCGTACTGCTGCCTGCCCCTGTGTTGCCCTCGTTGAAACCCCTTGACCGTCGTCCTTCGTGATGAGGGGAAATGGTAGAGCGCAGCCTTTTCAGGTAGTCACCCAAAGCTATCTGTTGTTACGTGCCTCCTGACGACGATTTACGTATTTCCTCAATCCAGATGCCCACAAGTTCGACTGTTCGACTGTTCGTTCGGAGCCACTGCACTTGGATAACCGCCCGATCACAAGGCCTTCCGCCAGACAGTTCACCTGTTTTTCCGACTCCCAAATCTAGAGAGCCATTGCATCTTATGCCAGAAGTTTTCGGTGAACCAGCAGATTTTGTCGGTCAACGGTGGTGCAATCGAGCACAAGGTAAGATAATTTGAGCAGAATCATGCGAAGGACAATTAAGCGTTACGCGGTGGTTTTCGCGGCATGGCTGCCGTTCTTCGCGATTTGGGTTTTCTTCGCGATGTTGTACGCGCATAATACATTCCACGCGGCACTCGTCACAAGCATGATCTCGATGGGCAGCGCCAGCCTCATGGGAATCGCTGTCTGGCATATTTGCCGACGCTGGCCCTGGCCTCTTCGGCTCAACTTGAAGTTCTACTTCCTTCAAATCTTCTTTGCGTCAGGGTACTCAATTGTCTGGAGTATTTCAGTCTATGGGCTGGAGGGACTACGGCGTGGCGCCAACCCTTTGCGGGATTTCTGGAAATCCCCCGTCCTTGGCTGGCAGCTTCTGATGGGCCTCTGGCTGTACGGCCTGTTCGCGGGAGTGTCCTATGCAGTGCAAACGCGGAATCGGCTGTACGAAAAGGAGACCCTTGCCGCGCGTGCAGAGGCGCTGGCCGCAGCAGCGCGTCTGGATGCGATTCGCGCCCGTTTGAATCCTCATTTCCTGTTCAATGCTCTTCACACCCTGGCCGCTCTGGTGAAATTCCACCCAACCATCGCGGAAAGCGCCATCGAGCGCCTTGGGGACATGCTCCGCTACACCCTGAAAGAAGATGGCCGCGAGCTGGTTGAATTCTCTGAGGAATACGAGTTTACCCGTCAGTACATCGCTTTCGAACAACTTCGCTACGAAGACCGGCTGAAAGTCGATCTAACAATTGACCCAGAGTCTTTCAACTTCGATGTTCCCCCGTTTTCTATACAGACATTAGCCGAAAATGCCGTGCGCCATGCCATCTCCATCCGCCCGGAGGGCGGCTCTATCTGGATCAAATGTTCCTGCGAGAAGGGCAGACTTGGCGTAAGCGTTCGAGATGACGGACCCGGAAGTGGGGCTGATACCGGCAAATCGCACCAATTCGGGTTGCGTTCGCTGCGGGAACGTCTGCGGGCAGCATACGGACCTCTTGCCGATCTGTGCGTCCAAAGTGGCCCCGAAGGTTTTGCCGCAAGCTTTGTAGTTCCGTCTTCCTCGGAATTGTACTTGGTCAATGGCGAGTCCGTCGGTGAAGGGCTATGAAGGGTTCCATTCTGATCGCTGACGATGAGCCGCTAGCTCGACGCACCCTTCGCGAACATCTCCTCGGCCTCGGCTGGGCCGGGCCGATTCACGAGGCCGAGGACGGCGGAACGGCGATCGCAATAGCGACCGACCAACGGCCTGGCCTGCTGTTTCTTGACATCGTGATGCCGGGCGCGACCGGATTGGAGGTACTTGAGCAGCTCAATTATGAGCCTAACGTGATCTTCACCACTGCTCATGATCAATACGCTGTAACCGCGTTCGAACTTGGTGCTCTCGATTACCTGCTGAAACCATTCGGACGTGACCGACTGGAACGCGTCGTGCGTCGAGCACAAGCAGTCTTAGACGGGTCGGCAGCCCCGTTACTCTCCCGCGCAAGAGAGTCGCTGGAACAGATACGCCCGCTCTCAAGAATCTTCGTTCGCGAAGGTAGTCGCATCGTGCCAATCCCTCTGGCAAGCCTTGAGCGCGCACAAGGAGCGGATGACTACGTGACGATCTCGACCACAACGAAGCAGTATCTAGTCAGCGTCCGCCTGTCTGATCTCGAAGAGCGAATTAGGGGAGCAACTTTTTTGCGAATCCACCGATCCCACATCATAAACCTCGAATACGTGACCTCCATTGAACCGTACGATACAGTACGCGTCCAGGTTGTCCTGAAAAGTGGTGTACGGATCGTCGCCAGCCGAACGGGTTCGAAACGGTTACGTGATTTAGCTCTCTGATGCCGAGGAAGCGGTTCGTCCTCCGGACGGGTGCGCGGGTAGCTCCCCTCTCCACTTGAAAGCCTCGGGCGAAAATTCGTTTCAATGCTCCGCGGGTGGCTCCTCCTGTCCTACTTTTACGAAGTACTCGGCCGCAGTATCGGGATTAAAATAGGCACTAGGAGGCAGCGGCGGGTAGGCAGGTACTCTTCCTGCCAAAACGTCGTCGATGACCTTCTCCGTCACGTCGCCTGGAGCCAAGACCGCAGCCACGATGCCCTGCTGGTCTATGACCACAGCGTGGGGAATGCCAAAGGCGGTGTAGGACTTGAATACCGAGACATCCATGTCGAGGGCCACCCAGGCGTCGATGGGATGCTTCTTCAGAAAATACGCCACTTTCCTGGCGTTTTCGTGTCCAACTGCGATGAACTGGACGGGTTTATCGCGGTACTTGGAGACCAAGTCGTTGAGATGTGGGATTCCCGCAACGCAAGGGGCGCACCACGTACCCCAGAAATCCAGAATCACGACCTTGCCTCGGAGCGCTTGCAAGTTGACATCCTTAGGCTGAGGCCCATTGAGCACCGCTTCAAAAGCAAGCGGCGGCGCCGGATCTCCGCGTTTGAGCGCATACGAAGGAACTTCCTTGAGAGCTTGACCCCACACAGTGCCAACCACGATGGCCAGGACTGCCAGGATCCGACTTGCACGTCGAATCGTGGGCATGTTTCCTCCCTGTCATAAGCATCGACGGCCAACCGTCAGGATGGTTAGCTTCCCCCTCCGGCGATTCTGCTAGGCTAGATCTTACCTGCTAGGAGAACAGGGCTCTCTGCCGCACGGCAGCACTCCCATTTGTCGAAGATGGAGTTCTTTGGCTGACGACGGTGCAACTGCCTTCATCGGCCGCCCAGTAGAAGAGGGATCGTCCTTTTCCCTCACGCCGGCTTTATTGAGGTCCATCTGAGAAACATCCGCAAAAGCGCTCAGTTTAGTTGCCTCACTTCTACGCTAACCTTTCTGTCAAAACTCCGTCATATCAACTACTGGCGAGATCTATGCCCGCTTTTACGCTGAACGTGAATGGAAGTCGGCATCTTGTGGATGCCGACCCGGATATGCCTTTGCTGTGGGCTCTGCGCGACTTCCTCCGTCTCACCGGCACCAAGTACGGCTGCGGCATGGGAGTGTGCGGCGCTTGCACGGTTCATGAAGATGGCGTACCCATGCGCTCCTGCCAGATTCCACTCTCCGCGACGCTGGGGAAAAACTATCTGACCATCGAAGGGCTGTCCCCCCGGGGCGATCATCCTTGCCAGCAAGCGTGGCTGGCGGAGGATGTCTCGCAATGCGGCTATTGCCAGGTCGGCATGATCATGCAAGCGACAGCGCTGATACGCCGCAAACCAAATCCCACTGACGCAGATATTGATGCCGATCTGTCTGATCATATTTGCCGCTGCGGCACCTATCAGCGTATGCGGAGAGCGATCCATCGTGCCGCCAGCGAGGTGCGCAAGACATGAGAACGACGCGGCGGTCTTTCCTGAAAACCAGCCTCAAGACTAGCGTGTTTGCCGGTGCCGGCTTGGCCCTCTGTTTCGAGCTGCCCCGGTCCGTCGCCGGCGATGATCCTGTGACCTTCGAGCCGAACGCTTTCATCAGCATCACACCGGACAATGTCGTTCGTCTCTGGATTACCCGCTCAGAGATGGGGCAGGGCGTTCGCACCACACTCCCGATGATGTTGGCAGAGGAACTGTCGGCTGACTGGTCGCAAATCGAATATGTGCAGGCTATGCCCGGAGGGCGATTCAAAGGCATTCGCTTGCGGACCAGCGGAAGCGGCAGCACGGTCGGCACCTACGACGTGCTGCGTAAGGCCGGCGCCACCGCGCGGGAGATGCTAATTGCCGCTGCCGCGGAAAGATGGAGGGTCGATGCTTCGTCGTGCCGCGCGGACCAAGGCAGCGTCGTGCACCTCGGCACGGGCCGCAAGTTGAGCTATGGTAGTGTCGCTGCTGCTGCCGCACGACAGAGAGTGCCGGACAATCCGCCGCTGAAAAACCCTAAGGATTTCCGCATCATCGGCAAACCGTTGAAGAGAATTGACGGCCACGGCATTGTGACCGGACAAGCCGTCTACGGGATTGATGTCCACGTTCCTGGCATGCTGTATGCAGTCATGGTGAGGTGCCCCTATGTCGGCGGGAAAGTAGCCAGCTTCGATGCCACCAAGTCGTTGTCGGTCCCCGGAGTTCGTCACGTGGTCCAGGTCAAAAGCGGCCTGGCCACTGGAGTGGCCGTTGTCGCCGATTACACCTGGGCTGCGATGAAGGGACGGGATGCGCTCAAAGTCGAGTGGGACCACGGCCCCAACGCCAACTTTGACTCCGATCGCTTCCTCGGCCAAATGCAGGACCAACTGGCTCAGCCGCAGGACGGATACTTCGTCCGTGACGATGGCGACGCAAGAAAAGCGCTGGGCTCGGCCGCAACCAAACTGGAGGCGACCTACGAATTTCCTTTTCAGGCGCACGCTCCGGTCGAGACGATGAATTGCGTCGCCGATGTGCGCAAGGATTCCTGCGAAATTTGGGCGCCCACGCAGTGTCCTGAGGTCGTTTTATCGGAAACGGCCAAGACGCTTGGCCTGCCCGAGGATTCGGTCAAGGTCCACATCACGCTGCTGGGAGGTGGTTTCGGTCGCCGGCTTATTGCCGACTATGCTCAGGAGGTGGTGGAAGTGTCGCGTGCCATCGGCAAGCCGGTGCAGATGCTATGGACGCGCGCTGACGACATGCGCTGCGGATTCTTCCATCCTAGTGACGTAGAACACATCGCGGGCGGATTAGACCCGACCGGCCGGCCCATTGCCTGGGTGCAGAGATCCATTGGTTCCGACCTTTCCGTAAGCCACTACCCTAGCGAGGAGCAGAAGAAGAACCCTCGGGGCTACTTCAATGATGGCCTCCCCTGGGGTTCGTTTGATAATCCTTACAATTTTCCCAATTTGAAAGCTGACTTCATCCCACTGAACTCACCGGTACCGACCGGCCCCTGGCGCGGGGTGTTTTACCCGCCCACGGTGTTTGCCCGAGAATCATTCATGGATGAAATGGCGCACGCCGCGGGACAAGATCCGCTCGAGTTCCGCTTGCACCTGCTCGAACCGGGAGATGTGCTCAAGGTCGGCGACTCAGTGATTAACCGCAGCCGGCTGATTCGAGTTCTGCAGGTGGCAGCGGAAAAGTCGGAGTGGAAACGCCCCCTCGCGCAAACTGGCGACCGCCTGTGGGGCCGTGGTGTCGCCTGCAATGTTTACAGCGAGGACTGCTTTATCGCCCAGGTCGCCGAAGTCTCTGTGGGACGGCAATCCCATGACATTCGCGTCCACCGCATCGTATGCGCGGTGGATTGCGGGGTCGCGGTCAATCCTTTGGGCCTCGAAGGCCAAGCGGAAAGCGGCATTATCTGGGGCCTCTCGGCAACTCTGCACGGAAAGATGGATTTCAGGAATGGCGCAGCGGTGCAGGAGAATTTCCAGGATTTCGAAGTGATCCGAATGGGCGAGATGCCCAGAATCGAAACTCACATCGTTGTCACTGACCACCCGCCCGGTGGGTTCGGGGAAACCGCGGTGCCCCCGGTGGCCCCAGCCGTAGCCAATGCCATCTTCGCCGCTACCGGCAAACGAATCAGGAGCCTGCCCATCACTCCGGAGAAACTAAGAGCGCTTGCGTAGCGCGTTGGCGATGTTCAGCATGTATCGCCGCGATTCCTCGGTGGCGATGATATCGAGGTTGGATTGCGGGCCGGTCCAAGGTCAACAGAAACGGAGCATCCAGACCGCCCGAGAACCTGCCCGGCGTACCCGAAAGCACATCCAGGGGCATTCAGGGCTACGACATCGATGCCTCTACCGGCGCACTTACTTTGGGATCAGCGAGCTTTGTCGAAGATGGAGTTCTTTGGCTGACGATTGTGCAACTGCCTTCATCGGCCGTGCAGGAGAAGAGGGATCGTCCTTTTCCCTCACGCCGGCTTTATTGAGGTCCATCTGTAATCGGCTGGCAGGCGCCTGACGATGTAACCGCCGCGATCCGCGAAGTCGTTGAGGCAGTCCGGCGTGTTGTGGCTAGCTGTAGCATTCTCCCCGCGAGCGCTCTAATCAGAGCTTGCCTCGGGAAAGGCGTCAGTCCATATTTCCAGCCACGGCCCTCTAACTCCTGACGCGGCTAGAACGTCCCCTGCCAGCTCCGCGAGCGGGTGAACACTTGCGGCAATTCTGAACTTAGGCTGGCCCCTCACATGGCGTCCAATACATCCAGACCGAATTCCGACCTTGCTTCTCTCAACCTGGACTGCGGCTTAATCAGCGTCGTAAAATCAAGACCAAGTTAAGTGCGAATCTGCGTCGTCTCCGATATTCACGGCAACCTAACGGCTCTTGAGGCTGTCATAGCCGATCTGCGGAAAATCTCGCCGGACCTAATCCTTCACGGCGGGGACTTGGCCGCGAACGGCGCGCGACCGGCTGCCGTGGTCGACCGCATAGGCGAGCTCGGATGGCGCGGTGTCTGCGGTAACACAGATGAAATGATTTGTGAGCCTGGGCTTTTGTCTGAGTTGTTGCGTCGCGCTCCTGAACGCAGTGGCCTGCGGCGAGTAATGTTCGAGGAGATCACACCAACAACACGTGAGTGGCTCGGTGAAGAAAGAATCACCTGGCTCAAGACTCTCCCGCGCCTTCAGCGCCACGAATCGATCGCGATCGTTCATGCCGGGCCAACGGACCTTTGGCGAGCGCCGCTGTTCGATGCAAGTGACGATCAACTCGATTCCACCTACAGTTCGCTAGGCAGCTCAGTGGCAGTGTACGCTCACATTCATCACCCTTTCATTCGACGACTCGCGACGATAACGGTAGCCAACACGGGGAGTTTGAGCCTGTCATATGACGGTGACACCCGGGCTTCATATCTTCTCATTGATGATCTGCACCTTTCGATTCGACGAGTGGAGTACGACATCGAGGTTGAGGCGGCAGCGCTTCTCCGTTCGCGGTTGCCGCGGGCTGGGTGGCTCTGCCAGATATTGCGGACGGGCCGCTTTGTCTTCCCTGCTTGACAAGAGGCACGAACGTGCCCAAACGAGTGTGTTTAGTCAAATGATTCTGAACTCAGGTGGCGCATTTCGGCTCAAAGGTAGATCTCGTCGCACTCCATTGAAGGCTGGAAGGAGCCTTGAGACCGTTGTCGGCCCGTCCACCACTTCATTTTTGGACGGCTGTGCCGGATGATCAATCAGGTGCGCTTTTATGTCGTCCGGTAGTCGGCACCAGGAAGGAGCGAAGTTAAGGATAATGCAGTCGCGTCTGACCCCGGTGGCATTCCCATGCGTACCGTGCAGCAACCTGTAATCGATCGCAACAGCGTCTCCCGCTTTGAGAAGGAGCGTTACCTGGTTCGCAAGGTCACTCATAGAGATATGCTCCGGTTTAAGGCTTTCCTCAGGCTGCCTGTGCGTCTCAGGTAGGACGGCGTGTATTGGCGCGCTTCTGAGATGAGAGCCTGGCAAGACTCGGAGTGCCCCATTGTGCGGGCCTGTATCGGTTAGATAACAGAGAATCGCTACTTGTGCAGCCGCTCGTTGGTAGCTCACGGGATGATCCCAGCACCACCAGTCTTGGTGCCACCATAAAGCCTGACTGTGGGCTTCCTTCGTGCTCACATACCCAGAAATCCATTTCAGATCGTCCCCGGGCAGGGCGTCACGCAATCTTTGCAATCTGGGCTCAGAGCTGAGAGCTAGCTGAACTATGTGATCGTTCCATCGGAGTGGTAGGAGTGTGTTATGAGGGCGCACGCACGCCAAGTCGCGAAGTGAGTTCGGCAGGGACTCGACAACTTTCCGGACCTCTGCCACTTCGAACCTATCCAAAAACTCAGTGTTTCCGCCCACGAAATTATCGCGCGGTTGGTGACGAACGCCGTGTTGCCTACGGATGGCATTGGCCTGACCGGCCGATACCGTAGGGAATCAGGTCAGGCCGCTTTTGCCCGTGCCCCTCGGCGGTAATTCTTGACCGCCTTCTCGATGCCCGGCGTGGCTCTCTTCAGGTCATCAAGGTTCATGGCCGGAAGCAGCTCGACATCGGCATCGAAAGCTAGAAACCACGGTTCCGCCACGGCGGGTATCTGAGACGCGTCCTTCAAATCGAAGAAGATGAATCCGGTTCTCTTGCCATTGTCTCCGGCAAAATAAGCCGCCTCGGGCTTCAGATCAGCAAGAATGGATTCGATGGTCTTGGGCAAGCTGCCATCGCTGATCGTGGCATTGCCCGTCTCCACAGGGATTGCTACCTTAAGTAAACAACGCATGGAACACCTCCGGGGGCGAAGTCTAGTCCTCCATCGGCGACAGGTCAATTCAAGGGAGTCTGCGAAGTGAGCGGGCAGAAATCCTTGCAACCTGCCTCGCTCCTATCTGAAAATCCCACCCGCAGAGACTTCAATCCTCGCGGGACTTGGCTCTGCCGGACGACTACCTTACGGGTTGGCTTCGCGAAGTGGGGAAGTAGGGTAGACACGCCGACTTGCGCAAAAACGAAAGCGTCCCGACTCTGATTGGAGTCACCGGGACGCCCGTCGAACAGCCCTCTCCCGAAGTCTGTTCAATTCCAACTTAGGCTTTGATCTGTTCATTGGGAATGGCTCTGATGGCCTACTTGATGAGGCCCGGCAGCACCACTTCAGTAACCAACAAGCATGATACCCACTACGTTGACGACCGGGGACATCCCTACCCGACACCTTCGTAATGTTGTCCGCCGCCCCAGCAGTCAGCTTTAATCGCACATACCCCGAGAGGAGACCTATGAAAAGAATCGCAATTCTTGCCTTGCTGTGCGCATCTATTGCCTACGCCCGCGACCACCAATCCCCGCAGTCCGGAACGCTCCTTCAAATGGACTCCGTCCAATGCGGTACCGACCAGAATAGCGGCAAGAGCCTCGCTGGCGAGCTCATCGGCACCGACTCCGCTCACCAGAAAATGCACACCCTGCTCTGTCAGGAATATCTCTTGCAGACCGACCGCATGACCTACCGCATTCGCCCGAAGGACGACAAACATCCCGCCCTGCTGCCCGTCGGCGAAAAGGCTCAGTTTCACATCGAGAAGGATCACATAAGGCTGCGCGTCGAAGACCTCGACGACAAAGAGCGTGAGTATGTAGTCGTCTCTATGACTCCTCGCGCCGAAGCACAAACTGCCGACAACCACAAATAGTGAGCCACAGGCTGCCGTGGGAACGAACTTGTACGCCCAGCACACGGCGACTTGCAGAGCGCGTGGGAAGAAGACCTGAAAACGAAAGCGCCCCAGACTCCGTTTAGAGTCATGAGACACTCGTTCGAACAGCCCTCCCCCGAAGTCTGCTCAATGCTCAATGCAAGCCTACGTTATGGTCTCCGCCGAGGGCAAACCTACGAAGCTTAGCTCGTCTGCGGGGGAATTGTGCTGTTAAACATGATGCGCCAGAACTTCCATTTCCCATCCGTCTGCCTTTTGACAATCCAAAGGTTCCTAAAACTCACTTTCTCAACACCACCGCCCGACCTTGATATCCGCGTGCCCGTGACAGTTGCACGAGCAAACCCCCAATTCCCCGCGGTCTCCACCTCGTCGTAAACTAGGTTACATTTTTCCTCATAGGTCGCTGAGTAATTCTTTGAGAGGAGGCGAATCTCTTCACTGCCGATGATGGAAGGGCGGTCGGGAGGCATGATAATTGCATCGGCATCCATTGTTGACATACGCCTAGCCAAATCCCCGGTGTTTACTCCAGCAAAAAACTCGTCCCCCAGCTTCTTGATCGCATTCACGTCATCCTCGGTTGTTGCATTCGTGTCCATAAGACCTCTCTGTGTGTCTCACTCAGATGATATATGGCACCAACGCCGCCACCTGTTGAGAGTAGGCTTCATACGGCTCGCCGAACTGCACACGCATCCATTTCTCCTCAAGCCTTAGTTTGCGCCACAGTGCGCCGAAAACAAGGGCTGAAGCGAGTAGCCCGCGCCATTCCCCACGCGCCACTGCGGAACCAACAAATGCCAGTAGAAGCCCGGTATAGATGGGGTGGCGAACCAGAGCATAGGGACCGCTGGTAATGAGTTCGTGACCTTCCTTCACGGTGACGGCTTGGCTCCAGTTTTTTCCGAGGTGATGACGCGCCCAGACAGAAAAGAGTAGGCCCCCTGCGGTAACTACCGAGCCGCACCAGAAGCACAAGGCGCTAAGCGGAAGAAATCGCTCGTTTAGCAATGGAAGCGGAACGCTTGGGAGCCAGAGAAGCGCCACCGCGCAACCAATCAAAACCAGACGTGCAAGCCGCGACGACACGGATTCGCGGCGCTCGGTTTCCTTGACATTCCTCGACATTGCCCACCAATAGGCCGCATAACTGAGCCACATTGCGGGGAAAAGATAGTGATATATGAGTGCCATGAGTATTCCTCGTTGTCCCCTTCAAGTTCCCCCAGTCTGCTTGGTTGGTTTAGCACCACTTGTATCGTCGGTCAAAAACGCCGCCAACCCGTCAGCGTCATGCCGATTGAACGCCTCGTTGAAGCGGTCGATGGTTGTGCGCGTCGATTGCTCCTCCTGCGACTGCTGCACATTTTGTTCTGACATCACCGGAACCTCCGTTGGGGAACACAGAATCCCAAGCAGGAACACAGAACAAGCTACCACCAAGACATGGCGATTTGAAAAGTCCATAGCATTTGATCCTCCGTGACAGGGTAGGCTTGCGTTGTCGATGGGAGGCCCTTCCTCCTTTGCCGGGAGGAAGGGCATTTTTGCGAGGCTAATGGGCGTGGAGTGGATAGTGGCTGACGGTTACTTCATGCTGCTCAGCTTCGACAGTTCCTCGATGGTTGCCTTGTCGTCATAGACTCCGGCGGCCACCACGTACGGGGTCCCTTTGGCGCCCAAGTAATAGCTGATCTTGCGGGAGCCTTCCTTCTCGCCGGGTTTCGGCCACCAATACTCGTTCCAGACGCCGGAAGGCTTCTTCGCTGCATCGCACAAGCCTTCCCGGTTGACGATCTTCCCCCTCGTGTCCTTGATCGACATGATATCTGTACCTACTGTCTCCGGCTTGAGGGGTAGGCCACTCTGAGCTTCTTGTCGCAGTCAAAGACGAAGATATACGTGTCTTTCCACACCCACGGACTCTGCTTCTGGTTAAACTGTGCCACGTCACCCGTCTTCGACAGGGTGCTGGCCGCTTCCCTTACCTTGGCGACGACCTCCTGAGCGGTTGCATGGTCCTGCCCAACGGCGACAGTGCACAGGGCGACACTGACGAGAGCCACCGCCACAAGGGCGAAAATCTTGCTGCTCTTCATGTGGAACCTCCTTTTTTGACTTGAAAGCGGCCCCAGTCTACACCCGTCTCGCCCGTTCGCGACATCGTGAAACGATTTTCATCGGAAGTGTTCCCATTCGGAGTGCAACCCGTACCAGTGGGAGTGCGGCGACCACCGCTTACACGAGAGGCACTGCATCGAAGTCCACCGATGGAGGAATCCGATCAAAGTAGACTACGGGCATGGACTTCTGGATCGTTGGGATAGATCACGAGCTACAGTTGCAAAAAGACGCTAGCGATATACCAACTAGGAGGGCGCAGAAAGATCACCTCGAAGCTTTGCTTTTGGCAGAGATTTCCAAGCGCAAGGTGCGATTCATCGCAGAAGAGTCCAAGATCGGAAAGACTACGATTGCGTTTGCACTGGCAAGTACCCATGATCCCAGAATTGCGTGGAAAAATATCAGTATGACCGACGCCGAACGGGACGCGGCGGGTATTACTGAGGCTTTGAAAAACCGCCCCGGGCACCCCGACTACGAAACGATGGAGAGATGGATCGAATCCCGAATTCGTGAAGACGAAATCAGAGAGGACTTCTTTATCGAGCAGACTCTAGGAGGCGCGGGAGATGCTAACAGCATCCTGATGCTGCTGGGAGACATGCATGTCGATGCGGTCGGTGAGAAGCTGAAGAAAATGGGGCATAGCGTTTCCGTCAACCACGAATTGTTCCCCGTGAGGAGATGGGAATAGGAGAAAACAATGCGTGCAAGCTACGACCGAATCACGACAACGATTGAGCGCGAGTGGCTGGCTCAGATCATCGCAGGCACCAAGAAGATCGAATACCGAGACATCAAACCCTACTGGACAAAGCGCTTCAAGAAAGTTTCGGTGCCCTTCGAACTGCGCCTGCTTAACGGCATGACTCCCCCCGTTCCCGAAGTGACGGTGCTAATCCACCGGATCACGCAGGACCGACGTGCGGGTCGGTACCAACTGCACATCAAGAAAGTTTTGACATTCAAACACTGGGATAAGAGACGGCAGAAGCCGAAACGGTGATGCACGAAGACGTAGAGGGAACACTAGCATTACAATCGTGTGCCAACAATGTGCGCAGCGAGACCAAAACCGAGTTTCGAGCATGACACTTGATGCTCTCGATCTTCTCTATCGCCGGGACGAGCGCGACATTCTTTTTTGAAACTGGCGAACCGTGGTGCGCGAGTTCGGATAACGTTGGGGAAGAGATGTCCGTTTCGACGGCCGGTGTAGCTGCCGCTTTCTTCGCCGCTCGGGCAGCCTGTTTGATGGCTTTCTGCTGTTTGTCAAACTCACGAATGTGGATCGTCTTGGGGAAAGCGATTGTTTCGATAGAAGAGATGATTCCGAAAGTTTCCATAAATTAAAACTCCCTATAAGTAAGTGAAATCCGATCCCCAGCGGCGCTCTTGTTTTCCGCTTGCGGAATGGCGTGCTTCCATGTGTGGTTCAGCACTCCGTTGAAAATGACGAGGCTGCCGGGCTCCAAATCGATTACGACGGCATCCTTCTCCTTGCGCACGTCATTCATCGTTACGAGTTGGTTGCGGTCATTGCCCTCGCGGCCAGGACGAATGGGCCTCAACGCCATCTGCCGCAGGCTTCCGAGGCTGAGGCTAACAATGAGATTCGGGGCGCTCTTCACGCCATTGACAGGCGTGCTCTTATCGCTGTGTGCGCTGATGTGGCCCTCGGGGTCGAGATAGTAATTGCACGCGCACTGTTGTAGCGTCACGCCAAGCTGTGATTCCAGCTTTTGTTTGATAGCTAGTGCCAGCGGCTCCCATGGAACAGATGGCTTTGCAGTCCGCGAATAGTCATAGTCGAGACCGAAGTTAACTGTGCGGCGCTTTTTAATTTCTACTACTTTGTCGAATGATGGTACGAGTTCCGGTGTGAACGATAGTTTCTTCGATTCCCGGTACAGCATGTCGGGATCGTCCGCCCAATGCGGAAAGTAGAATAACTCCCCTTCGCCCAGTTTGTATTTTGTGATGTCCATTGTTTCTCCGTTTCTCCTGAGTCCGGTGTTTGTTGCTCTGTTACTGAACCGCTTCCTGCGACATAGCGTGGCTTTCGGATTTCTTCAACTCCCGCTTCGCCGGGCTGATCCAACTTGGTTGCAGCATCGTGTTCCACGCAACGTAGGCGGCGACTTGTCGTTTGCCGATGCCAAGCTCGGCTGCGATCTCTGCGCACGATATACCAGAAAGCCGGAAGCGCACCGCATTAATCGCTGTTGCAACCTTGTCCGTTGTCTTTTGGAGCCGCATCCACATGTGCGGGGAATAAGAGTCCGGCACTCCTGCTGGCGTGCTGTCGATCTCGTCCATGATTGTCTGTAGGTCTTTGCGGAGCTTCGCCAAATCTATCTGGGTGATCTTCGTGTGAACTGTTTGTTTCATTGCGCTTTCCTCTCATCAGAGATTGCCGCCATTCGTGCGCGACATCCCTATAAAACCATGGGGGTGCGGAAACCGCAGTCAAACGGAAAACGGCGAAGGAGGGGAAATGCGATTACAGAATCACTCAGGGCGCAGAACGGTCGAGTGTTTCTCCCTGAGGTATTGTTTGCCAGAGTGAAGAATGTTCATTCTGTAGAAAACTGCTGCTCGACATTCCACCAGCGTTTTCTTAGCCCTGAGAGATGGCGAGTCTTCAGGATCAGGCAGATAGTGCATCAACGTCTTCTCAAGCTTATCGCGCCACACGCGATGGTTGGTTTTTCCGTATTCGGGTCCGAGTATGACAGAAAGAAGGCTCGCGACTTTGGCATCGTGAGGCTTACCAGTGTGCATTTTGACAAAACTCAGCAGCCGCGCCCTCGCCAAATGAAGATAGAAATCTGACTTGCCGCTAATGAAGTCCACTGCATGCTCGATCAACGAAGCATATTCTCGCAACATTTCTGGCACTCGCAAGAGGTTGAACGGTTGAACAGAGTGCTGCGCTCTTCCATCTCCAAGTATGCTCCTAGTTCGTAGCCGCTAAGCGCCCAAAGATCATCTGCAACAGCACGAATATCAGCTACTAATTTCTTCCGGTCTTCGGAGTCAAAGCCTGTCATTCTCAGGCTATTCGTGACCCCACGGTTTTCGCACATCCCGAGCAGGTAGAGAAGTTCCCTTCGGGGGCAGCCCTCCTCGCACAGGAAATTGAGCGGGTTCACCGTTCTCTTCCCGCTCTTTCCGACCGCCAATTCATTGTTCTTAATCGCTTCTTCGACTCGGCTTTCGGTACTGCTAATAACTATGTCAACAAATCGGGGCGAGTGTTTGAATACGTAACGACAGCCGCCGGCCAAAACAGCCGGCCCGGCTCACTTCCATGCGGAGGCAGGAACAACGATGTCATCGGCGGGCACAAGCGTGTTCACCGAGACATGCGGCCAAGTCAGTCCAGCGAAATTTAGCAAGACCGTCTGCGAGTACTGAATCTGCGTGAAGGTTACCTTAATCTCGCGTGGCCTATCCAAGTCAAACGGTGGTGTGACCGAAAAGGTCGGCACGCGCTGACCCTGAACACTGCGTTTGCCTTTGATCGCAAAGGGCGGCCCACCCACCGTGTAGGGCGGTACCAGAATGACCTCTTCGACGGTTTCGATCCAGAAAACCGCCACCATCTGCAAGGCCTGGGCGTTCGGCGCAGTCGCTGCGGCCTGGCCCAGAAGGAATGCGATGTTGTCCGTTCCGCCGCCGAAGAGCCCAACCGGAGGAGGCGGGACGGTCGAAACGAAAATGGTGGTTGTACTGATGATGTTCTGCTTGCTGATGAGATCCCGCAGCAAACTGTTTGGATCGTCCAGCATGGCCTGCGTGATGGTGCCGCGTGTGATAAACGGGCCCAGGTCTTGAGGGATTCTCCTCGGTGTGTTCGGATTACTCGCCGTCTGGCTGGCGAACTTGATCTTAGTGGCAGGGCTTCCTGTCTTGAAAGGAGTGATGTCCACGGGGGCTATGGTCGGCGGCCCAGGCTTCGCGGGATCAACGAGTCCTTGAGCCTCGATCGTCGTCCCGTGCGGAATCGATGCCATGCGCGTAACCGTTTCCCCTAGTTGTGGAACGGTGGTTTTGGGCACGTGAATCCAAATGCCGGGCTCCACGTGAATCCCGACACTTTCACCATGAATCGTAATGTCGTTGATAGTCTGCAGATAAGGTACTCCGTTGAGGAAAGCGTCTGGCTGCGCCGCCGTGCCGCGGTTCGGAACCGAGCCCAGGCTGGGCGAAAAAGAGAGGCTCTCGGAGGTAAGGTTCAGTTCCAGAATGTTGTCGCGGGGAGGCGGGGGTGGGGGAACTGGATTCGGTAGTGGTGTTGGCGTGGCGGCACTATCGGGCCGGAAGATGGTGTTGAAGCCGTTCCCGACCCAATCTCCAACAAATGCGGAAAGTGGACCAAGCGGCGGGGGTGGTGTAGGTGGGGCGGGCTTAGTATGATCCGGACGAAGATGCCCGAATACGAAGTCGCTGGGCAGCTTGATGGATGCTCTGGGTTTTGTGTCGCTCATCGTAATCTCCTTCTGAGTGCAAGGTTCAATTTCTCAGCAGTTCAATTTCTCAGCAAAGGTTCAATAGAGGACTAACATTGTTACATTCGTCAGTGCTGCCTGTGCTGCAAGGCACACCTCTCACTTTATTGCCGAAGGTTACCAAGGCACCGGCTCGTTAACAGCGGGCTCTTCGCAGCAGGAGTCCAGAACGTCTCGCGATTTCACAAAAGCGACCGAATCCGCACGTCCCGGGAGCTTGCCAGCGGGAGCCAAACCATTTCCGACGATTAGTGGTGGAATCTGCCGGCTATCTGTGAACGGAGACCACAACGCCCCGTGCGGAGACTGTAAGGCCATCTGTCCAGCCACAGATCTCAGCGGATTGATTGAGAACTATTTCCGCGCTGATTCCCCAGATGACAAAGAGTATCTGGCCAAGCATTGGAACGTGCCTCAGGCGGAGCAAAAAAACATCAAGTTCGCGATTGCCTCGCTTCCCGATCCTGTCCACACACATATGGCGCTGCTGTTCGACCGGGGAATCGAAACCATTCAGAGTGCGGCACAAGCAAGCGGTTACCTCTTTTCGCGCGCCTGGATGCCCTGGGACATTTCGACGCACAGCGAGTCGCCAGACTTCACCGTGCGCCTCGCGCAAGAGAAGTTCCGAGATCAGGTGGAGTCGCTGCCGGGTCTGATGATCTTCCAGAGATCGGGCGGTAACAATGGCTCCGGGACAACCATTCTTTTCGTTTTTGTGGTTGGCGAGACACCAACGGGCGGGCTGCATATCGAGCAGTTCCAACACGCGCTGAAGATTCGGCAAAGTATTCTTGCCGATGCTAACCCGGATCTCCCCGAAAGAAAGGTGCTCCGCATTTACGGACCCGCGTTTTCGGGTTCTTTGTTATCGCTCAACGCGATCTTGAACGCTCAGCCGCGCGATCGATTCTCCACAATCCTGATTCGCAGCGGTACGATCAGCAGCTATCGCGCCGTGCACGACTTCTGCGAATCGACCCGAATGGAATGGCCCGATCCCGAGTCTACGTCCGATTCCAAGGTTAAACCAGATCACAATGGGAGACCAGATTTCGTTACGTTTCAATTTAGCGACGCATACCAAGAGTTCTACTTGAGCGTCTTCCTCAGCAACCGATACCACTTGCATTCCCGTGTCGCTGTTTTGTCCGAGGATGAAACAGCGTTCGGTAACCAAGAAAAGCCGAATACTGGAGAACAATCTACGACGGCGTCCGATCCGTGCCGAGCCGAGCAGCCGCCACTACAGGACTTTTCATTCATGCGCCTCTACTATCCCCGTGAGATTGCGCAGTTGAGAGATGCCTACCAGCAGAACGTCAAAATTCAGTCGTCCGCGGAAGGCGTGAAGACTGCGTCGCAAAACGGATTGACGCTGAGCTTGAGTGTCACCGGAAACGACAATGACAGCGTAGCGCCATACGCCCCGCTGCAAACGCCGCTGTCGCAGGAATCGATCTTGCAGGCAATCATTTCCACGTTGCGGAATAAGCACGCTAAAGTTGTCATTATTCGCGGCTCCGATCCTCTAGATGTCGTTTTCCTGTCCCGGTATCTACGGCAGAACTATCCTCAAGCAAGGCTGGTGACCGTGGGTGCGGACCTGCTAATGATCCACGATTTTTACGATCCGCGATTTCACGGAATTCTCGCCGTGAGTCCCTACCCCCTTCTAACCGGAGCCCAGTTCCCCGCGCTGAAAGCGGTGTCTGTCAGCGGCAAACAGGAAGTTCACCGGTTGTTCCCCGATAGCTATTCAGTGGGCGACTTCAATGCTTTTCTTTCTTTACTCGCGTCAACGGCAGAAACTGAGTCCGGAGAACTTCCGGCCGCCGACTACTCGCAGTTCGGACTGCCATCCTTTCTCCAGCCAAAAGACGTGACTGGCGAGCCCGAGCCGTGGCGTGCCCATCTGTGGTTGGCGGCAGTCGGACGTGAGGGCTATTGGCCGGTTGCCGTTCTGGACGACGCTTCTTCGAGCGTTCCTCAAGGGGTAAAGATAGGGACAGAGAAACCACAGCCGAGGATCCGTGACGTGGACGCGCAACCCGAACTTCCTAGCGGCTACTCCGTGCATTTCTCCGTCGGTTGGACGATCTTCTGGATGTCGACTCTTGGCCTCACTTTTTTCTTGGCCTTACTCCTGGCGAGTACACTTGACTTTTCGCGGTCTGAAATTCTCGGTCGCTTCGGCGGGCGAGGTTCCCAAGCGCGCAATTATCTGCTGTTCATAGGGAGCGTGCTTTTGCTGGCCAGCCAAACCGTATTCCTTTTCCCAGCGGTCCTCTGGCTTGGGCGCTTTGGACGACTGAGTAAAGGACTGAGTAATGTAATGGACGGGTTGGGGCTCGTCATGGCTTGCTACTTGATCAGTGTGGGATTTCTGGGTTTCGCTTGCTATAGGGGCTTCAGGAAGCGCGGATCTCCCGTGCTTGCAGATGTCGGCGCGCTGCTGTGCGGTGCCACCATCGTTGTGACGCTTTCATTTACGTATTGTCTGTCGTCGGCAAACCTGGGGAATCGTTTCGGAGCATTCGTGTATCGCTACATCAACGTGGGATCGGGAGTTTCGCCTTCCCTTCCGCTTCTTTTCCTTTTGGCCGCGTGGATTTGGTGGTGTTGGCAATCGTTGACCGGAGTCGCGTCAACGGAAGAAAAACACATGGTTCTTCCAGACGCTACGGATTTCGACCAAGCGCGCGTGCCGGAGGCTTCCGAGCGGGTGCGGTTGAAAGCGCTCGCAAATCAGGCTGAGTGGTCTTTGAAGAGTATGGAAACCCTTCCTTTCAGCAAGAAGATCACAATTCCTGCGATTGTAGGACTCCTAGTGATTCTTCTGCTAATGAGGCCCTCGGAAATCGCAGAGGCGTTCGAACCGTCAACCTACAAGTGGATGTATTGGATTCTCCTGTATTCCTGTCTTCTGTTGGTGTGTTATCTCGTAACGCACATTGTTGCGTTGTGGCTGGAATTTCGAACTGTGCTGAGGGCGATCGAGGGAGTCCCTTTCCGTAGGGGATTCAGCGATTTGAAGAGTCTGACCTGGAAGCCCTTATGGGAGCTCGCGGGCAATGGGAGGCAGGAATTCGTTCAATTGCTTACCGGAGAAGTAGACGCTCTCACGCAAATTCAAAATAGCAAACTGCCGGACGGCGGCCTGGCAGACGCTATTAAAGAGGCGAAGGACGCAACAAACAAAGTGTCGGCCGAATATGAAGTTGGTGGAGCTAGTAGAATCCAGCAATTGTTTTACGACCTGCAGACGAAACTTGCGAAGTCAGCATCCGAGGCGCTGATCTACGCGAACAATCAGTGGAATAAGGAGGCGTATGTACCAACGAAATCTGACTCCGCGAAAGATTCCGAGGGCAAGGACGCAACTGTCGAACCGCCAGCGAAAGACCTCACCACTCGCGCCGTCGAGCACTTCCTTTGTTTGTTTTATCTGAACGTCATCCTCGTGCCGCTGCGCCGGCTACAGACGCTGATTCTCGCGATGGCCGGCGTGTTCGTGTTTGTGTTGATCTCGTACAGCAGCTATCCCTTTGAATCGAAAGAGAGCTTCCACGCCCTGCTGATTTCCATCTTTCTTATGATTTCGCTGGTCGTAGGCATCGTGTATGGCCAGATGTACGCCAACCCCCTCCTGAGCCGCATCACAAACACTAAACCGGGCGAACTGGGACTGGATTTCTGGGTGCGGCTCGGAACTTTTGTTTTCATTCCCCTTTTGAGCCTGCTTTCCGTGCAGTTTCCCGAAATCAATAACTTTCTTTTCTCCTGGCTGCAACCAGCGCTGCAGTCGATAAAATAAGAGTGGAATGAAACGCCTCTTCTTTGTCTGGGCTCGGAGTGTACTACGCGCTCGAATCTGCCGTTCAAGCCGCCGGCGCAATCCGACAACATCTTGAACGCAATGAGCCTCTCAATACGTATCGGCATTGGGTCGCCAGGATCTTCCGTAATTACTTGGTCGCACGTCAGCGCTACTACTCTGCCGAGCAACGTTGGCCAGGCTCAATATTCTGGCAACGAAGGATTCATTTTCCTGTTCAGTCCCAAAGGGGCTTGGCCCCCGATCCACTACTAATCACTACTAATAATAAGGAAGCTCGGATTTGCCGCGGTTGCGCGGTAAAACGAAAATGAGGGAGTCGTTGGTCGAAGCTTACCCTGATCACGCTCTCAAGACTCCAAGCCGAACTGAAGCTGCAGCCTGCAGATCGCGGCGAACTGTTTTGTGAATCGCCATACGTCGCACAGGCAGCGCATCCTCTTGAATTTCGGCACGCCGCTTCCGACTAGAATCTTGAAAGGAGCTTTGGTGTTCAGTACAAGCCCACGCATTGCCTCCTGACCCTCATCCACCATTATCCCTCCTGGATTCTGCTGCCGCCTCCGCGCCCGCTAACTTTCGCTGATTTGAGCCTGAGTTTTCAACGACTAAAGAGCCTGACTAACCCTGAAAGAGCCCTTGGCGTCCCTACCAAGACCTTTTTGAACGCCTGCGAGTGACCATCGCGGAAGCGACGCCGCTCTACTGTGCGCAAGCGTTCTGGAGTAATCTCTTGTTGTGGCTCCGTCGCCCGCTTTTACAAGAGTTGCGGAATCTCTTAGTGTCCATAACATTTCTTGAACTTCAATCCGGAACCACATGGACACGGATCGTTGCGCCCTACCACGGATCTCATTGTTCTCAGAAAGTACGGCTAGGGTTATCGTATGGCGCCGAAGAAACAGAAGACCGGTGAGTCTAAGAAAGTCATTGCGACATAGGCCATGCTGTTGTTGAGCACGTCTTTTGCACCAGCTCAGTATCGACGCGAATCAACAGGCGGTCCCGCCGTCTGCCCTTGGCTGGAATGACTTGCAGCCCCAATTCCCGAGCTGCAGTCAATTGGGATCTGGCTACGTCTGATCCCGACGCTCACGTACCAAGACCGACATCACCGGTTTTTGGCCAGGAGAGTGTGAGACTTGGGACTCGTCCCAGCAGCTGAGTAACTTGGAGCACAAAGCGGAGCACAATAACTGCCGAGTGAGAGGCCCTGAGCCCGACTTGGAGACATCGGGTCCGATATATTTGCATACCCTGCTCCCCCGGCGAGCGACTGGAATGTTCTGGCCAAAAAGATCGAAGGTCGGCGTCCGGGTCATACCGTCACCGTTTCTAGGGTGGACAAGTCGCCGGAACTCTCGATTGGTTGGCTAGCCCCGCATGACGCCTCGCAGAACGCCCGAAAATAACTGTTTCCGGCGCACTACAAACTGGCCGCCGCGCACACGCAGGCACAAGCATTTACGGGGCTCGCCGCGGGAGGGTTTTTGCCGCACGCCCTCGCCCCGAATTTGGAGGTCAGGACCGTAGACGCTTGGGATAGCCCGTCTTCTGAGGGACAGGGCGATTGCCTTCCGATTTCGGCGCGAATTCGGGGATTGGGTCGTCCTTCCAAACTTGGCAGGACAGTTGCAATGCAAGAGGCTCTCGAAGGCGCTACGGGTGACCCCGCTCACCCATCGTGGTGATGAAAAAGCTTTTTGTCAACTTTTCATTTGACATTCCCACGCACTCCGATTTAGTTTGTTGGCCAAGCCTGAGGGGGCCCCAACCGAACCTGAATGGAGGAGCCAATGGCTCACTTCGCGGTGGTGGCATCCCTGACCTGCCTAGCGTTTCTTTTCCTTCTCACATTTGCCGCTGTCCAATCCTTCGCGTGCATAATACCCAGCATCCGAGCTAACCGAAGGAAGAACCTCTCTCTGACGAAGTTTCTATGCCTGATTGCAGCTGCGCTCGGACTGTTGATGCTCTGCTCGACGGAGGGAATCGCCCAGTCACCTGTAGGCGACGGTAACCAGCTCGGCTATCCGCCGTTCGGGACATTCAGCGGGAGCAACTTTGACCAAGTTGCTTTCGAGAACAGCAACCTGCATATTTCGATACCGATCCAGTCTCTGCCTCAGCGCAACGACGAGACCTATTCGTGGCGCTTCGTCTATGACGTTCCTACTTGGACCGTCACCGGAACATACAATCCAAGTTCGTCGACATACACGTGGTGGGTAAACCCTTGCGCCTACCCCGCTGGGTGCAACTTCGCGTTGGCGGACTGGAGGCTGGTTTCGAATCAAGGTGCGTGGTTCGTGAGCTACCAGAATGGCACGGTTACGTGCAATACCAAGCCCTATGGCGTCATCGACAACATCGTGGTCACCGACCCGGAAGGGGCGATGCATCCGGTCGAGATGGAGCTTGCAGGAAGCGCCCCGTCGACTTGTGCACTCAACGTCACCTCGGGGCTGACTACGGACGGCTCTGGAATTCTGGTTACCGGCTCCTGGTCGCCTCCCAATGTGACACTCACGGCTACCCTGAAGGACGGCACACAAGTCTACCCTAACAAGTGGGAGGATAATAACGGCAACCTGCAAACTGCTGCGGCGGACATGCTGGACCGCAATCCGCTCAGCACTTCCAACGTCGGTACTAAGACCTACACTACGCCACTTGGACAAACGGTTTCGGGGCCACAATATACGCTGTGGACCTACTATGATTCCAACGGCAAACCCCAATCCTTCACGCTGAACTACGCAGGCATAGACGTCAGCTCGCATTTTTGCGGGAAAGCTCTGTTAACGGGCAGTGGCACGTGTTATGACTACAACGCTCCCACTCTCGTGCCGAGTACGCTCACGCTTCCCGACGGCAGTGGCACCTACACTTTCAGCTGGCAAAACGACGACGCCGGCGAACTGACCAGCGTGGGACTGCCTACCGGCGGTTCGATCAGCTATACCTATCAAGTCGGACCGACAACAACCGTTCAGGCTGGCAACTTGTCGACATGCGCCCAAACGGGAGCGGACTGCAATTGGACTGAGTTCATCAGAAACGAAATAGCCTCGCGAAGCGTCTACGACGGCACTTCAACAAATACCTGGAACTATTCCTCTACCATTGCGCAATATGCCGGCGGCACCGCGACTGTGACTGACCCGCTTGGGAATGAGGAAGTGCATACCTATAGCGTCATTTCACTCGGCAACTGTCCCACATTCTGCTCCGGCAGCAGCTACGAGACCGAAGTCCAGTATTATGATTCCAACGCGAATCTCCTGCGCACGGTCCAGAAGAATTACGCGGCGGATGTCACTTCGGTAGGCCCCGGAAATTTCCCGTTCAGTGTCGGCAACGTCCGCCTGACGAGCGAAACCACGATACTTCCAAACGGGCTGCAGAAACAAACTCAAACCGACTACGAAGTCGTCTCATCGAGCCTTATAGCCTCCAACACAAATTACAACACGACCTGGCTCAATCCCACCGCTGTGCGCGAATATGATTGGGGCAACGGCGCGCCCGGTCCACTGCTGCGCCAAACGACCTATACCTACCTGCATGATCCATCGTCTGGCGGGAACTATCCGCAATACTTGTCGCGGAACATTGCGAACAAAGTTTTGACCAAGACGGTGCTGGACGGAAACAACAACCAGGTCGCTCAAACCACAAACGAATACGACAATTACAGCCATCTGCACCAGCCGATGCAGGCCAGCGGCGCCGTGCAGCACGACTCCAACTACAGCACATCTTTCCTCTACAGAGGCAATCTGACCGCGGTGGAACACTGGCTCAACACCAGCGGCTCTTATCTCACAACCACGAATCAGTACGACGATTCCGGAAATGTGCTCTCGACCATTGATCCGAAGAACAATGAAACAACGTTGAGTTATACCGATTCCTGGGCGAACACCACTTGCGCGCCGTCCGGGGAGGGCAAGGCATATGTCACGTCAACCACCAATGCCTTGAATCAGACGACGACAAACACTTTCAACTCTTGCACTGGCCTGCGAGCGTCAACCACGGACCCGAATTCGCAGACCACCAGTTTCAGTTACGATTTCGCCGACCGGAAGTGGCAGACGAGTTTTCCCGACGGTGGCCAAGTCAGCACAACCTATAATGACGCTCCTCCGGTCTCGGCAACCACTACCACGAAGATCACCACCAACCTGAACAAAGTTTCCACCACTGTGAGAGATGACTTGGGCCGCGTGAGCCAAATGCAGCTCACGTCTGATCCTCAAGGAACGGACTACACGGTTACGAGCTTCGACACCTTGGGACGAACCATCACCGCTTCCAACCCCTACCGCACGACGAGCGACACAACCTATGGAATCACGACGAACCAGTACGACGGCTTGAGCCGGGTTGTAAAAGTAATTCCCCCGGACGGCAGCTCGACCAGCGACAACACCACCACGGTCTACGACATTGCGCTGGTCACCTCCAGCTATGCCCGCGACTGCACTACCACGACGGATGAAGCGGGAAAGGCGCGAAAATTCTGTTTGGACGGTCTGGGCCGCTTAACGCAGGTGTTTGAGGATCCCAACAGCCTGGACTACGAGACCGACTATGCTTACGACACGCTCGACAATCTGCTCAGCGTCACTCAGAAGGGAGGCAGCACGAATTCAGCGAACTGGCGCACACGGACATTTACATACGACTCGCTGGCGCGCCTTCTGTGCGCCGCTAACCCTGAAATCCAGGCCGTGACCTGCCCAACCTCGGCTACGGGAACTTTCCCCGTTGGTGCCACTCTCTATACCTACGACAGCGATGGCAACGTGTTGACCAAGACGGCCCCCTCGCCGAATCAGCCCTCGACCGGTACAAAGACGGTCACGACTACTTACAGCTATGACGCTTTGAACCGGCTCAGCGGCAAGAGCTACAACGACAGTTACTCCAACCCTTCGACCGCCAGCGTGGCTTACGGCTATGATGGCAAGGCGCTCACGGGCTGCACGACTAAACCTCCGGGAGACACGGACAGCTATCCTGTCGGGCGACGCACAGCTATGTGCGACGGATCAGGCGCGACCTCCTTCACACACGACAAAATGGGCCGGATTTTGCAAGAGCGGCGAACGATTGGCGCAGCGACGGGCGAATACGAGACCGACGCTTACAATCTTGATGGCTCTCCCGCAAGCGTTACCAGCCTTGGCTACTCCGTCGGATACACGTACAACGGCGCGGCCCGGCCGCTCACCGCCGAGAACTCCGCCAGCGGCACGAACTTCGTCACGGGCGCTACCTACGCGCCGCCGGGCGAGCTTTCGGGGTTCACGAATGGAAGTTCCATTTCAGGCGCGGTGACCTACAACTCGCGTCTTCAGCCGCTGCAACTGTACTTCACCACCGGAACCATCTCGACTACGACCCTGAACCAGCTGCAGCAAATGGCGTGCCCGACCACCACCGCCACCATCATGAACCAAAGCTACAACTTCGGAGCGGGCACCAACGACAACGGCAACGTTCTTTCCATCGCCAATTGCGTCAATACCACACGCAGCGAGAACTTCACCTACGATTCGCTGAACCGGATCGCCAGCGGCTATTCCAGCGGGACGCAGTGGGGGGAGACATTCACCATTGACGCGTGGGGCAATCTCTATAGCCGCACCCCGGTGACCGGGAAAACCAACTACGAACCGCTCAGCGTCTCGGCGGGAACGAACAACCAGCTTTCTGGCTTCGGCTACGATCCCGCTGGAAACATGACCAGCAATACTTCAATTAACGCATCGTATGTTTACGACGCGGAGAACCGGCTGATTTGGACCAACACCAACTCCGACTCCTACCGATATATCTACGACGGCGATGGCGAGCGGGTGGAGAAATGTGTGGCCGCGACTGCGACCACCGCGTGCCCCACCAGCGGGACGAATGGCACCCTCTACTGGAGGGGCGAGAGCAGCGATCCCCTGACGGAGACCGATTTGTCCGGGAACGTGCAAAATACCTACATTTTCTTTAATGGGCGGCGGGTGGCGCGGCGCGACAACACGGGAGCGGTCCATTATTACTTCTCCGACCACTTGGGCACGCACGCGGTGGTGGAGAACGCGACGGGAACGGCGTGCGAGCAGGACATCGATTATTATCCCTACGGCGGCCAGCAGAACGACTACTGCGCCACGCCGGTGCCGCAGCATTACAAATTCAATGGGAAGGAGAGGGATCTCGAGTCGGGGCTGGACAATTTTGGGGCGCGCTACGACGCGTCGAATCTGGGAC
>CAWHOT010000002.1:0-2010674 GCA_963831085.1 uncultured Acidobacteriaceae bacterium
CTCAGTCCACAGGCCTGCAGCGCCCAGGACTGGTACTTGCTCTTACAGGATTAAACCCGGCTGCGATCACCTTAGTTGCGGAGAAAATGTCACTTTTTCTGCAAACAAACTCTCTTCTCGCAGCCCGAGTCTCCGTGTCCATGGCCGGATTTCGGCCCATCTTGCCCAGCAATTGTGCCGATGCCTACGTCAAGTGTTTGGCATTCAGCACGTTTCGTACTTCGGCCAAGGCTCGGGCACGCGGGCTGATTTTCTGCACCGGAAGTGGCCACCTGCACGAATTCCTGCAGTAAAAAAGTTTTTGGAAAGCGGCTTGCCTATAGATGTAGGCTGCCCGCTACCACTTGGCTCATGTGGACTAAGCTCCACTTGCCACCTTCGTCGCGCAGCATGTTCCGAAGCAAATCGGCGCATGCGATTTTGCAGCAGGAGAGGAGGTATTCCGGAGGCGTCGAGACAAGTGTGTGTGCACGAATCTGAGACGTTAACTGCCACAAGGACCCAGCCCCCGGAAGGCAGCAGTATGGGCGAAGCCGACGGTGTCCATAAGCGCCGTATGTTCCGCTGGCCTAAAGAAGCAAGAGAACTGGCCAGAGAATACAAGGAACGAACCAGCAGCAGGCAGGAGCACACTGAGACTGGCCGGCGAATGCTGGTCACAAAGCTGGCTGCGATTTCTGGAAACCCACGAGACGCCTGTTTACGTTTCCTGCGCGAGCTTGGCGTAAATCACAAACGAGCGTATCGCGAATGGACAAAGCCTGAGCAGCAACGCCTCTTGGATCTGATCATCGCGATGCCCGTTGAAGAGGCCGCGAAAATCCTGCGGCGGCCCGCGGGGTCCGTGCGCTCGATGTTGCACCGGCTCGGCATCGGCGGCAAAACCGGACGGGAATGGTTCACCAAGTTCTCACTCTCTCGGGCATTGCACACCCGCCCCGACGAAATACAAAAATGGATCGACCTCGGCTGGCTCAAGTCCCGCACTCTCGCCACTGCCGGCACGAAAGCTAACATCATCCATGCCGATGATTTCTGTCAGTTCGTGAAGGAGCACGGCCGTGCCGTCGCGAGCCGCCGGCTTACCTACGAGGCACTTTGGTTCGTCCAGAACTATGTGTTTCCGCCGAGCCACGCAGAACTGCTGTCGGTGAGAGGAACATACAAAAGACACGATGCAGGCGATGAGACAGACCCGAACAGGGAGTCTCAATCGGCCGGCGGTTCCGAAGAAGGCGGGGGGCAGGAAGGTTAGGGTTTGTGATGTCAGCAGCAAAGGAAATCGTTATCGTCGAGCACAGCAAAGAGCATTCCCTGAACGCAAGCAAGGAAGCGGGGAGCAACGGGTCAGGCGACCTCACCGGCACGCATACCGCGGGCGCGGATGGCCCTCCAGCAGTGAGGCGACGTCTGCCGGACGAGCGCCACAGCTTGACCCATCACTTCTCTGTGGGCGGGCAGGAAGGCTACGTCACAGTTGGTTTATACGAGGATGGTCTACCGGGCGAACTGTTCATCAGGATGGCGAAGGAAGGCTCGACGGTTTCCGGGCTCATGGATTCTTTCGCAACAGCAGTGTCCCTGGCGCTGCAGTATGGTGTCCCGTTGCGGGTCTTGTGCGACAAGTTCAGCCACACACGGTTTGAGCCAAGCGGGTGGTCGGGCAATCCAAAGATCGGCTACGCCAAGTCGATGACGGATTATTTGTTCAGATGGCTCGAACTGCGCTTCCTGAAAGGCGAGCAGGGACTTCTGTTTGAATTGCCGAGGCCGGCCCAACCGAATCGCGAGGCGACCAGTGTAGTCGAAGCACTCGGCCAGGTGGTAGAGTTGGGAGACGCACCCGCGTGCCAATTCTGCGGCTCACTGATGGTGAGGAACGGCTCCTGCTATCGGTGTATGACCTGTGGCAGCACGAGCGGTTGCTCTTAGGTCGGATGGGCCCGGTGAGTCATGAAGCAGCGGCCTCTTGGGATCCGCAAGATGAAAGTTGAGACCCATTATTTACCCAGGGCGATCTGGATCATTGACAGCACCGATCCTGAGCACCATGAGCAGGAAGCCAAGGCCATAGACAACACGTTGTATGCTTCGCTCCTCTTGCTTAAAGAGCTCTGGTATGTGGAGAGCAGCGACCCACGTCTGCGACGCAGGTCGCTGGGGGGCAGAAACTTGGCACAGTTCCCGATTCTTTGCGAATCTGGATCGAGGATCCGGCTCGGCAAGCTAAGGCCGTAGGCCCACTGGTGCTTCGTGCCCGATGGAGAGCATGGCTCCGGTACTGGCGATCGCTGGCATGGTGGCAAGCGCCGTCGATGGGATGGCTCTTTGACCCCGTTGAGGAGATTTTCTAAACCTTTCGTCACCGGGCCGAACCCGATCCTAATTTTTTATTCAGGAGAAAAGGATGCGGACAGCGAAGACGTTGTGGCAAAACCGGAAGGAGAAGAAAGAGTGGACCCGGCGGTTGCAATCGGAGGACCCGGGTCTGGAGGCAGTCCATCCGCAGGCGGCGGGCATTGATGTGGGCAACAGTGCCCATTACGTGGCGGTACGTCCCGACCGGGATCCGGAACCAGTGCGCCGATTCGAGTGTTTTACCGCGGACCTGTACCGGTTGTCGGATTGGTTGAAAAGTTGCGGCGTGAACACCGTAGCCCTGCAATCGACTGGGGTGTATTGGATTCCTCTATACGACATTCTGGAAGAACGGGGTTTTGAAGTCTATCTGGTGAATGCGCGCCACACCAAGAACCTGCCCGGGCGCAAGAGCGATGTGCAAGAGAGCCAGTGGTTGCTGAAGTTGCATACCTACGGGTTGCTGAACAACTCCTTCTACCCGCCATCGGCAATTCGCACCCTACGCACCTACTGGCGACAACGGGCCGAACATGTGGAGGGAGCGGCGACCTGCATTCTACGCATGCAGAAAGCACTGACGCAGATGAACCTGCAATTGGCCAACGTAATTAGCGATCTGAGCGGAGTCACGGGACAGAAGATCGTTCGAGCAATCGTCGCGGGAGAGCGCGATCCGCGGAAGCTGGCCGAGCTCCGGGATGCTCGCATCCACGCCAGCCAGGAGGAGATTGCCAAGAGCCTGGAGGGTAATTGGCGTCCCGAACTCGTGTTTGTGCTGAAGCAGGAAGTCGACATGTATGACACCTATCAGCAGCGAATCGCCGAGTGCGACCAGCAGCTACAGAAGCACCTGGCCACTTTTGCCAACAACGCCACTCCAAGTCAGCCCCCATCGCCGAAAGGGGAATCCAAGAAGAAGAAAAAAAAGCCTACCCAAAATGCTCCGGCGTTTGATCTCAGTCATGAACTCGAGCGCATCTCGGGAGTGGACTTGACCCGCATCGACGGGATTGAAGTAATGGTAGCCCAAACTATCTTGAGCGAAGTAGGACTGGACATGGGCCGGTGGAAAACCGAGGCCCACTTCTCCTCCTGGTTGGGACTATGCCCGGACAACCGTATCAGTGGTGACCGAGTCCTGCGCCGAGGCACGCGGCGTGTGATCAACCGTGCTGCGACGGCGCTGCGAATGGCAGCCACCACGCTGATCCGCAGCCGCAGCTACCTGGGGGCCCAGTACCGCCGATTACGCACCAAGTTAGGGGCCCCCAAGGCCATCACCGCTATGGCCCACCGCCTCGCCCGACTCGTCTATCGCATGCTGAAGTACGGTCAGCAATACGTTGACAAAGGGATGGAGTGCCACGACGAGAGATACCGCAACCAACAAATCCAATTGCTCCTCAAGAAGGCTGCCAAACTCGGGCTGCAGCTCGTGCCAGCGCTCGCTTAACTTATGTTTCTGAGTGGCGGTGAGTCATGAAAAAGAAGAGCACAGCAGCCGCTGGGGATCCGCAAGATGAAAGTTGAGACCCATTATTTACCCAGGGCGATCTGGATCATTGACAGCACCGACCCGAGCACCATGAGCAGGAAGCCAAGGCCATAGACAACACGTTGTATGCTTCGCTCCTCCTGCTTAAAGAGCTCTGGTATGTGGAGAGGGCTTGCGAGTGACTGGATGGGATCAGGCCCGAATGGGCCTGCAGGTGCCGGAGCGGCAACCTGAAAGCCTGGTCCAACCCACGGCCTACGTGTGAATTGATCTCCCAGACTAACGTAAACGACTATTGGTTGAGGCATCTGGCTGGCGTCAAAATCATCGAAGAGATTCACAAATAACGGTACTTCGTCGTTGCTAAGCGACATGAGGATTCGAGGCACGCCAGCGGGAGGATAGGAGCTTTCAAACTGGTTGCAAGCTTGGGAGGCACGAATGAGTATGTCGTGCCTGAGTCGAAGGCAGGGAAATCGCATCAGCCATGGCCGTAGGAAGGAAAGGTCGTAGGAGAGCAAGACCATTAAGCCGACGATATCAAGGGCTGCTCCCCAGAAATCGAGTCGACAGAAGAACTTGGGTAGAAGCAATCCCATCGAGAGGATGACTCGAGTTGGCGTCATTTGGAGAATCACGGTATTCTCAGCCCGATCTGCGGAGAGCAGCGAGAACCCTGTCCTCAAAACCCTATCCCAGGTACCAACCCTCGTGGTCTCTGTCCTCAGGATGTAGAAGAGTCTATCAGTATCCTCGTCCCACATCTGAGTCAGCGGTGCCGCTGAAGAGGTGACAGCAGCGAGGAAGTCTCTAGAACAATACACTCAGCTAGAAATCAGGTCGGCAAAGGCAAAGTGATCGCGAACCACAGTCACGCCCACTGAAACCGAGAGGGCAGCATTCAGCATGGGCCCTGCGTAGACAAATGAATGGAATTCGCCGCGTTCACCGCAGGGATCCGTTCCATCGGGTAGCGCCGAAAGAAACGTCTGATCGAACTCGCGGCCTGCGAAGGATTGCTCGAGTTTCCTTGTGTCGATACAAGTCAACTTCGCTCGGACTCCGGATGCGATCATCTCCTGTGCCAGATCCGAGGTCGGCAGCCCCCACACTGGGAATATCGGTTCTAGTCCCGTGCCTTTCATTTGCCTTTCCCGGTAGGCACGTACATCCTCGAGGAAGAGGTCGCCAAACGCGATTCCTTGGATTCCTTCCGAGACTGCCTTGGCACAGGTTTGGGCCATCAGCGATTGATACTGCTCATTAGGACATGGCCAGGGCAACGGAACTGCCCACAGCGGAAGCCCGGCGGATGCAGCCTGCCGCTCGACGAGTTCGCGTCGAACCGCATGCATGGCCACGCGGCCCGCGGCTTCGTTGAAGGTAGTCAGCAGTCCCGCGACTTCATACTCCGCGCGCTGGCGGAGAACATGAAGACTCCATGCACTATCTTTGCCGCTGCTCCAGGAGAGAAGAATGCGCTTCATGGCCGATCGCCCACGCGAAGCCGCACGGGTGGGTGGCGGACGGGCGAAGCGGACTTTCTCAGGAACTTGGTCTGGCGGAAGAGATCTGCCATAGCCAGAATTCCTTCTGCGATCCTCGGGCCAGGACGCGAAAAATGACTGCTGGCATCCATCGCAAATACGTTGCGGTTCCGCACTGCGCGCAGTGAATACCACTCTATTGGGAACGGTACTTCCTTGAGCTCTCTCTCAACTTCGCGTGCATGATAGCCACACGGCATGGCGAGAATCAGATCGGGATCACTCTCCACTACGGTTTGCCAGCTGACCTGATACCCGGGCTCACCGACATGGCCCAGAACGTCAATTCCACCCGCGAGGGCTACTATCTCCGGCACCCAATGGCCACCAACAAACGGTGGGTCGAGCCACTCCAGGCACAGGACGCGCGGAGGATCTCCCACGCGTTTTGCCTCCAACCCGGAAACCTGAGCAGTAAGACGCGAGACGAGTTCGGTTGCCTCCGCAGTACGATCGGTGGCCTCGCCGACAGCGAGAATGTCGCTCCAAACGTCTGCAACGGTCCGTGGGCTGAGGGCAAGTACCCTGGGTTCCCGCGGTAACCGTCCTAGCACAGCGCACAAGTCGTTCGGTGAAGCTGCACAGACATGGCAGAGGTCTTGTGTGACGATAAGATCGGGTTGAATCTGCTCCAGTTTTTGCGCGTCCAGCCGATAAAGACTTTGTCCCGCCTGCGACGAAGCCTTGACCTGCCGATCAATTTCCCTTTCCGGCAGGTGTGAAGGCAGCCTGCTGTAAACGACGACAGGCTTTGTGCGAGCCTCGGTTGGGTGATCACATTCAAAGGTCACACCCATGACTGAGTCACCCAAGCCAAGTGCAAAGAGTATTTCCGTTCCCGAAGGCAAGAATGAACAGATCTTCATGTTGTCGCTCCATCTCGACCCACACTGTTGGCGAAAACGAATCGCCTAAACCTAGCTGGCCTTCGCGGCCGACTGCAGGTGACGGATGCGCCTTGTGTAGAATTCGTAGAGTCCGAACAGAATGGCTGCGAACAGGAACGTGGACCCAAACGAATACCCGTAGAATGGAATCGCCGCGACATAGCATTGAACCAATCCTGCCCAGGTTGGCGGATACGTGTGCCAACCCAGCCACACTCCGAAATTGCTGATGAGGTAGAACGCTGTGGGTCCGGCGACACAGGCGAACGAAAATCGACGAAGCGTAACTCTTGGGCGGAGCGACCAGCCAATGAGGGTGATCGAGGCGAAAGCTGCCAGCTGGATCATTTCCGCCCAGCCGATACTCATGTGGTAGATGAGGTTGTTCAGGACGAAATCACTTGCGCCCAGCAAAACCAGAGGGAACCAGATGGAATCCCGTTTCCTCAGATGCGCGCCGCCGAACAGAAGAGCTCCGTAGACTGGGGAAAAGTTTGGAATATGTGGGATGAACCGGGCCAGAACGGCCAGCAAGACGATCAGGTAAACCATGGCAATTGCTCCTTTCTGTTAAAGCAAGATTCAAAACCGGATGCGTGCTCCGGTGCGATAGGCGATCCGTAGGGCGGGATACCCCAAGGCTTCCATGTAGGGGCGATCGAGAAGATTCTCGATGGTGCCGATGTACGAAACGTGACCGTTGATTCGATACGACCAGGCTAGATTCCAGTTGGTGTAAGAGGCGTTGCTGGTCAGAGGCGGCTCGAGATCGGCAAAGTCACTGTCCGGGCGCCGGCCGACGTAGACCGTGCTCGACGTTACATTCAGTCGTCGCCAATTCCAAGTCACGCCCAGTGAGCCCGAATGGCGCGGGCGGCGCAGCAGGCCCTTGCCGACTCCATAGATTGGATCCGTGGGCGTTGAACTTTGCGTAATCCAACTGTCCAGGTACGTATACGCGCTCGTGACTTTCAGTCCTTTGAAGGGAGCCGTCTCAAAAATGATCTCCGCTCCATTGGCTTTCGTGGCGTTCAGGTTAAAGTACGTCCCAACGTACGGACTGAAACTGACCGTCTCGAATTCGATCAGGTCTCGAAAGCGATTATCGAACCAATTCAGTTCGACTTTGGCGCGGTCATTCCAAATGCGCTGCTCGATACCGAAATCAATGCCGCGGGATCGTTCAGGACGCAAGCCGGGGTTACCGAGAAATTCCGGTTCCGGACTAAGAGATTCGAGAAAAGAAGGTTCCTTGATCCCTAATCCGAAATTGAACTTGAGCTTGGTGGTTCCTAGAACGCCCGAAGCTTGTCGCAATAGGTAGGCCGCCGAGCTTCGTGGGATTACCGCTTTGCCGAAGCTGCCGTTGTCATCGACGCGGACTCCGTTGGACAGGACAAGTCTGCCTAAGATGGCTTGATATTGGAACGTACCTCCCAAGTCGTCGCGCAACGCATGAGTAGGGAGAGTTCCCGAAAGCGGATCTCCGATGAAAGCAGTTTCGCGATCCCAATCGAATGCAAAAGTGAAGATGTGTCGTCCCTGGCGCTTGTCCCCCGACCCCAGCGAGATATTACTTTGATAATCGAGGTGCTGACGCCTGGTGTCGTTTTGGAAATCCGAGGCAATGTCAAAGAACTCGTACGGTGAAGTGGATCCCTCGTAGGAGGGATAGTAAGGCGGATCGAGACCGTAGTCCTCCGAAACCTGGCGTGAACGTTCGTAGGTGTAAGTCAGGCTTTGGCTCCAGAAGCGGTTAGTCTGGTCGCTCAAGCTCAGGCCGGTATAGCCGTCCGTCCTGTGATAAAAAGCATCCGTAATAGCGGGCTCAAACGCCGTCTGTCCCGGTGTTCCGGCGCGCGATTCATCGGCACGGGTGATCCATCGCAGATGGGTGTGTTCCCCTTGCACATAGCCCAGATTGATCCCCGCAGTCGAGTCCCAGAATGCGTCGTTCGGGCCTTGGTTGTCACTTTGGAATCGCGAGAAGTACGCATCGTAGTCGAGGGCGCGAACCCCACCCTCGAGATTGACGTCCCCATGCAGCGTGTCATACTTGCCGCCGTCGAGATCGAATTCCATCTCTGGCCTTGCGGTTTCGGCTGCACTGCGGCGGCTGAATATCTGCACTACACCAGCCATGGCGTCGGAGCCGAACAGTGCGGATTGCGGCCCGCGCACAATTTCGATATGGTCGAGATCATCCGCCACCAAGCTGCTGAAATCGAAATATCCGCCGGGCTCGTTGATGGGAATCCCGTCGATCAGCACCTTGGTGTAGTCGCTTTCGCCGCCGCGCACGAATAACGATGTGATCGCGCCGGGTGCGCCACTGCGATTCACGGTTGCGCCTGCGACGGTTTGGAGAAGATCGCTCACCATGACCACCTGACGCTCGGCAATCTCCCGGGCACTGATCGAAGTGGTAGTGCTGCCGATCTGGCCGGTGGGTGTTTCTGTTCGTGTTGCCGAAACGACCAAACTCTCTTGAACTGGTGCGAGGGCGAGTTCGATCACTAAATTCTCAGCTGAGGCTGGCACGCGCTGGGTACGAAAACCTGCGAGTTGCACTTCGACGGTGCAATCCGCCGAATAGTGCTCAGGAAATGAAAAGTGACCTTGCTGGTCGGTTAACGTCCGAGCAATCTCGGCCTGCTCCGACGTGAGCAGACGCACACTCGCTCTGGCCACTGGCACGTGAGTCGGATCAAGGACACGCCCGCTGATGGGACGTGATTCTTGAGCGATGACTGGGACGTGAATGAAAAGACAAAGCAGAACAACTGCAACGGAACGCCTGCGCATGGCTCCTCCTGTCCCGCGACGGGAAGTAATGAAACAGTGGACGAGGAGCCTTCAGATAAGCGGGAGTTCGTGAAGTCGAGAGCTCAGGACTGAGATCAGAAAGGAAAAGACGATCTGGAAGTCGGGTTCTCATTGCTCACCTTCCCGCGAAGGTTCACCCATCCGACTTCTGGCAGGTCTCCTGACTCTCGCTTCATCGGACTGGCCGCCTTCCCAACCTTTTAAGGTCAGTGGCATTGTGGCCGGTCCTCCACGATCACAGTGGCGGGGCCGTGCCGGACTTTCACCGGCTTCCCTATTGAGCTTCCAAAAAAGCACCAGAAGCAAACTGCTTCTCTTGATTACGCCCATGACCGGAAAAAGTCAAGAGAAGCGCTCCGCGAAGTGGGCCGCATTTCGACGAGCACACTCATCTCTCGCCGAGAGCGCAAATGATCGCGGTCTTGGTTCACAACTGAACACTCATGCCGTGAGTTGCCAAGACGACCATTTGCTTGTCGTAGAGGGAGAACAAGATCAGGGAGATTGCAGGGTCAAAGTGGATCGCGGAGTGCCGCAAATTTCCCTCTGCGCCTCAGGTGGGAAATGGTTGGCTTTGCTTCTGAACTTCCTCGATTTTCAGGCGTCCTGCTTAGCCGTGGCAGGGTAGAACCATCGCTGCTCTACTTCCTTGCTCCCACAATGTGGGCAAGCGACTGAGCCTTCCTCATACTCCCCAGGAGTGAGCGTCTTCGAGAAAGGCCTGCTGCAGGCGTGGCAGAAGAACTCGTAGTCGGACATAAGCCGTCCTCCTGCGCAACCATTCTAGACTCCACGTGTGAAGCAGTTCAACGGAAAGCCGGAAGTGTCGCCACGCTCTTCCCCGCGCCAGCGAGATCATTCACGGCGACTGTGTCTGGTATTGTTTTAATGATTCGGCCGGAATACGCTGCTGTATTTCAAGGCTTATCGGGTGTCGTACATGACTTCACGGGGCGGACCAGCGCGCCCAACGCAACTTTGCTTACGAAGGGCGGGCTCTTCCTGCCCTCACCCGCGGTACTTCTTAGATGCCGTCGGTCATATATCATTGATTCGCACTTCTCCCTTTTGTCCCGCGAGGATGCCTTCCCCCATTCTCGTCTAGCGGGACTTAAGGTTCGGAGGGGGTATGGGTACGCGTTCGTCGCGTACCCATTAAATATCGCGGAAGCAGCCGATGTACAACCTCTTCGGCGACAAACCTCGACTCTCACTCTGGCCAATTCTCTCTTGCCTGCGAGCAAGCCATTTACACGAGTACCACTGCACGACGATCCGTCGCAGACTGCTCACTGGGGATCGCGGGTCGCGTCAGCATGGCGACGGCACAGGGCAGGATCTCCAGGAAGCGGTCGACCTCCTGCTGGGTGTTGAAGCGGCCCATGCTGAGGCGCAGCAAGCCGCGAGCGCGCTCGGCATCGTATCCCATGGAGAGCAGTACACTCGATGGCTCCCCGGAATGGTGGGCGCTACAGGCGCTGCCTGCCGAGACGGCCACGCCGGCGGCATCCAGGGCGACCAGAAGTTTGCCGACTTCCCGCTCCTGGCCGCGGAATCCAAAACTCAAGTGGCCCGGCAAGCGATGAACCGGATGCCCGAACAGATAAGAATGCGGCAGAGTACGGCTGAGTTCTGCGGCGATGCGCTCGCGAAAACGCGCCAGGCGCGCCGCCTCATCGGCTAACTCTTCCCGCGCGATGGCCGCTGCCGCGCCGAAACCGACTAGGCCAGCGACGTTCTCCGTGGCCGAACGCAGACCGAGCTCCTGCCCACCTCCGAAGATGACAGGAGACAGATTCACGCCTTTGCGCACGTAGAGCGCGCCAATGCCTTTGGGTCCATGCAACTTGTGCGCCGACAGAGAGAGCAGATCGACGTGCAGGCGATTCACGTCGAGTGGAATTTTCCCTGCGGCCTGCACCGCGTCCGTATGAAACAGCACGCCGTGCAGCTTGGCGAGGTGGGCAAGCTCCTCGATCGGTTGCAGCGTTCCCACCACGTTATTCGCAGCCATGATAGAGACGAGTGTCACATTGGATTGCAGCGCGCGCAGCAGACCTTCCGCGCCAACGAGCCCATCGGCGTCGACGGGAAGGTGAGTGATTTTCGTTCCGGATTCGGCGAGGAAGCGGCAGGTCTCCAGGATCGCGGCGTGCTCGATGGAACTGGTCACCACATGGCCCGGCTTGCCATTCGCGCGCACCGCGCCGATGAGTGCCAGGTTGTCGGCCTCGGTGCCGCTGGCGGTGAAAATGATTTCGTCCGGCTCGGCCCCGATCAGTGCCGCCACCTGCGCGCGCGCTTTTTCGACGGCCTGGCGGGCGACGCGGCCCTCGCGATGCAGGCTCGATGGATTTCCGAACGCGCCGCCAAGAAACGGCCCCATCGCCGTGAGCACCCGAGGATCGAGCGGCGTCGTGGCGGAATGATCAAAGTAAATTCGCGAGTTCATTTGTGCTTCTCCAGTTGGGCTGCGCTGGGCCGTGCGCACCCTAAAAACACGAATGCCTCATCCGGGATTGAGGGGACGAGGCAAGTGCTCACCGAGATCTCATGTCCCCCGCAAACCGGGCGGGAATTGGCACCAGATGATCAGGCTGTTTCCTGATCCGGTTGTCGTGGCTTCTACGGGCCCGTTACCCTCAGCCACTCTGCATGAGAACTGCGGCTTTCGTTCAGGCACCAATGCCTGAACCCATTCACGATAGGGTCGGAAGAGCGCGGTGTCAAGAAATAATGTAGCAACCGCATGATCGGCGACCGTCGATGGCATTCACAAACACCACGGCAATCTCAGATCTTAGCTGACAAGACAACGGCGTACAGCACTGCGAGGTAATGGCAGAAGCTTCCAACCATCACGAACCCATGCCAAATGGCGTGGTTGTATGGAACTTTTCGGGAGGCGTAGAACACCACACCGACCGTGTACATGACGCCTCCAGCGATCAGCCATCGAAGTCCAACCGCCGAAACGTGCGTCACGAGTGGTTTTGTGGCCACTACCACAAGCCAGCCCATCACCAGGTAGAGCACGGTAGACAGAACCTTAAAATGATCCACAAACCAGAACTTGAAGACGATCCCCGCCATGGCACATCCCCACACGATTCCGAGGAGTGACCATCCCCATCCGCCGCGCAAATTGACGAGCAGAAATGGGGTGTAGGTTCCGGCAATCAGCAGATAGATCGCCGAGTGGTCCAAGATTCTCAGCGCACGCTTTAGGCGTGGCGAGGGGATACCGTGGTACAGCGTTGAGGCCAAATAAAGGCAAATGAGAGTGCTGCCGTAAATTGTGCAGCCCACCACATGCCATGCCGTGCCATGCTTGATCGCCATCGCAAGCAAGACCACGAAGCCCGCAATACTCAGCACCAGGCCGACTCCGTGGGTAGTGCTGTTCACGATTTCTTCGAGAGAGAGCCGGCGGGATGATTGCTCCACTTTCACCTCCTCGGCCATTGTTTCTTTTGATCGCCGACTTGGCAAGAACAATGCAGCGATGCAGGGCAGTGGCCGCGGCATGGCACACCAAGGCCAGACTCGGACGCCATATAATTTGGTATGGCCGATCGCATTGCGTGTTCGTGCGTCACCTGTCCGAAATGCGGGACTTGGATCGTTGTCAAACAGCGATCCGTGCCTGGGGCGACCAAAGAAAAGTTCAGAGCGAAGTGTCCCGTGCCGGAGTGTGGAAAAGACTTTGAGTTCGAGGCTGGCGAGACCCGGCTCTTTGAGGTGCCCCTGCCCCTTTTTGAGCGTCGTCACTTCTACTGATCGGAATTGTCCTGACGTCGGCAAAATGTGAGCAGCGGTTTTGGCGAGAACGCCGCACACGATCTTCCGAGACTCGCCGCACTGAGACCCTGCGACGTTTGTGGGGGTTCTCCTTAGTGGTATTACGAGTGCCATTACCGATGGCATTGGACTGATTCGTTGTGACGCGTGTAATTTCTTCTAGTGCGACAAGTTTTCCTGGTGGCTGCAATTCCGATAGGGCTTGCGGGCCTCGTTCTGCTCATCAAGGCGGGATTTGATAGGTTGGAGGCTCGCGCGGCCCTGCGGAGAAAAGCAGGTCACGATAGGTCCCGGAAGGGCGAGTGGTTATAAATGCGCTGGCTACGAAGATCCGCAGTACAGGGACAGGCACGGGGAAAGACGGATGCCGGAGAGATCCTTTAAGGCAGGAGATAAGGTACCCACTACAGGCGTTTACAAGACGGTCCACGCAGGGCAGCACATCCCGGCGCACTACGTCACGGCATTGTTTGGAGACACATTTCTGCAATGCCTGGATTGCTCCGACAATGTCCGGTTTGAGCTAGCACTGTCTGCTGTCCATCTCAAAGCTCACCCTCAGTTCAAGCGGTAGCTTATTCATGTCGGCCACCGTTGTCATTCGACCGGGAAGAAATATATTTTGGTTGCCAGGAGAACAACCGTGCGGCGCCGCAACCCACAGTTTACGGACCCGGAAGCAATCGCTCCCCCACTTGTCACGCTGAACTCCTTCGCGTTCTCATCGCCATGAGCAGAACCCTACCCTGAATCGTCGTCTGGGCAAAGTGATTAAAGCGACTATAGGTTTCTCGGACCGCGCGCCTCGGGTACACTGCATTCGTCATGAGCTCGCCCGCTCTCCTGCTAACGGCCGTACCGGGTCTAACTAGCCCTCTTGCCGAGTGGCAGGTCACTGCCGGCTACGCCGTTTTCGCTGTCAGCTACCTCGTGTTCGCCTTAGGCAAGCTCCCTGGGATGAAGATCGATCGCCCCGGCATGGCTATCATCGGCGCCGTACTGATGGTTGCCTTCCGCATTGTGCCCGCCGCTGAAGCGCTGCGCTTCATCGACTTCGGCACGCTGGTACTTCTGTTCTCCATGATGCTGGTGATGGGCTACCTGCACTTGACAGGCTTTTTCGAGTGGCTAACCGAGCTAATCGTCACACGTCTGAAACCGCACCACTTGCTGCCCACCGTCATCTTTATCACCGGCTTGCTCTCGGCCTTCTTCGTCAACGACATCATCTGCCTGGTCATGGTGCCGTTCGCACTTGTCGCTACCCGCCGCATGGGATTGAAACCGCTGCCGTACCTACTCGCCGTGGCAACTTCGGCCAACATCGGCAGCGTTGCCACCATCACAGGAAACCCCCAGAACATGCTGATCGGCTCGTTCTCCGGGCTGACGTACCGCCACTTCCTCTGGCACCTGGGACCGGTGGCGCTGATCGGCCTGGGGCTGGATTGGCTGATCATCCACCGAATGTGTGGCAACGATTTTGTGCCCGGAGACGCCGAAGGCGTCGCAGCTGCGGCGCCACATGTCTCGACCCGCGAGTTGCGCAAGCCCGCCATCGTGATTGCCCTCGTGCTGGCCGGCTTTCTTGCGGGCGTGCCGCCGGCCATGATGGCGGCCATCGGGGCCGCCCTTATGCTGATCACGCGCACGCGCAATCCTCGGTTGGTCTACGACGAAGTCGATTGGGGGCTGCTGGTGTTCTTCGTCGGTCTATTCCTGATCGTGGGCGGTGCCGAAAACTCCGGGTTGACCCGCTACCTCTTCGAGATCGCGGAGCGCTCCAATCTTCAGAACGCGGCTATCTTTACTGCTGTGACGGCGGTGTTGTCGAACCTGGTGAGCAACGTGCCAGCCGTGATGCTGCTCAAAAGCCTCGTACCGTCTTTCCACGATCCGCACACTGGTTGGCTGGTGCTCGCCATGGCCAGCACGCTAGCGGGAAACCTGACGATCACAGGTTCAGTCGCGAACCTGATCGTCGTGGAGCGCGCGCACGGCGAAGTGCACATCGGTTTTTGGGACTACTCGCGCGTCGGCATTCCAGTCACCCTAGTGACGCTGGCGGTTGGATGGGCTTGGCTGGCTTGGGTGCGTTGAGCTAAGAGTGCTGGTCCGAATCCAACTTTAGACATGGGCTGCTAGGTGCGGTTCTCATCCATTCAAAGCGGGTTCACCAGCTACTTCAAGGGAGCAGCCAACTACTCTTTGAACTTCAGCGAGTGAAGTTCGAGCGCTCGCTGCAAATCCCGATCATCGGGTCGAATGACCTCGGGTTCCTGCGCTTTGATTTGAAAGGGCTCGAACAGAGCCCAATTCTCGATGTCGTGCCCATACTTCGAGCGGTAGTAGATTCCCGCAAAGCCGCCATTAAAAACAATCCGGGACACGAACTGCGTCAGAATCCGTGGAGCCGTTTGTTGCAGGACCGACGCGTCGAACTCATCGAGTCCAAACTTTTCCAAATGGACGGCAAGCAACTTCCGCAAGCGGCTGATCCATTCGCTGCTGCAAACATCGGCGTACTCTCGGTCGGTCGTGGCGAGTCCCATGATCCGCTTCTCGACCCATTCCACAGGCACTTCCCCAAGAGGACAGTAGTCATCCTCTCCCTCGATCTGAGCCAGCTCCGCAAGCAGTTTGGGATCGACGCGGAATCGAGCCAGCGTTTCGACAAAGCAACCAAGTCTCTGCGACGACGCGTAGAGAACCCGGTAGGTCGCGTCAGGGTCATCAAAGCGGTTGCCGAAGGTTCCGTCAGGCCCCGCCGAGGCCCAATCAGGGGGAGACCAAGGATCAGGCTTCCTGCCCAACCTATAAATCACGCCGGGGGCTTTCAAGGATCGCTATCCTCCGGCTAAGAATGCGCGCGCGGCGCCAAGTATCTCCGGACCCACGGTCTCCACATCCTCTTCTCGCAAAAGCCGAACCGGCACGCGATCATTCAACTCTGGATTCAGACCCGTAAACCAGGCCTGAACCACTCGTGGCCCTTCCCGATCGCTAATCATCTTCGCCAGCCGATAAGCGAGCCGCAATCTTTCTTCGACTCCCTTGTACGGCTCCGAGCCGGCCATCCACCGCTCTACGGCTCTTGCGTCTTTCACCGAAGCGATGTAGGCCGTCAGTTTCTTCCCCAAGATCGCCGTCAACTCCGTGACGAGTTTGGGAAACTCCAGAGTGGTTGCTTCCCGGTACGCCAACAAATCTGGCCGTGGCGGGGTCAATACTGCCATGTCTTGAGATCTCCCTAACCTCAGTGCGAGTGTATCAGAATGACGCTAAAATAACAACATAATTACTAGAAAATACCACAAATCTGGGGAGAGTGTGTAAGGCATTGAAAACAAGGCACAAAGTCCTTGGTACCGCCGCACGTCACCTCTAATGACCAGAGCCTCGAACCGACCTTTCTGGAAGAAAACAAAGCTGCCGCCCCTTACTTGTTCCCTCTGGCGGCCTTCTACTTCGCCCAACGGGCACGCTGCGCGGCTGCAATTCGTTTCCGCGCGGTCGCCGACATCGGGCTCCGTTTCTTGCGCGCCCGAATCCCTTTAGGCTTTCTGCCTAGACTTCCGAGACTTCCCAAGGCCGCCAACGCCGCGTTCAGCCGCTCCATTTCTCCCTGCACGCGCTGTCTTTCCTTCTGCAGTTGCCGGATTACTCCAGTCAGGTTCGTCATGGTCCCCCTCGGACAGGCATTGTAACAGCCCATCTGAGGACTCTCCGTCCCGTTTGCCACACACCAACGACTGATTTCGCCGAGTCCCACAGGAGGAAATGCCATGAGGCTTCGTCGCAATGAATACTGCCCAATCCACCGATCGGTCTCCTGCTGCGGTCGTGAACAAACGCCCTATGCGCGCAGATTGCAGCCTGGGATTCGACGCATTGATGATCCGCATCACCCAAGAGGATATCGGGAACTCCGGTCCCCCGCTGAAATGCGGAAACTGCTGAATCGGAAGATTGTGGAGCAGGACAGGAAATGCGCTATCTGCCATGAAGAGTTCACAGACTATAACGATGTGGTTCCCGACCACCGGAATCCGAAAGGAATGGGCGGAGCGTGGACGGATGACCACCCAGATAATATCCAGGCAACACATTTCTGGTGCAATGAAGAGAAAGGCTCGACCAGAGTGGACGATTGAGCCTTGCAGCTGCGCACTATCTTTGGCAAGCTCAGTTTCGATCGACCATGGGTCACCGATCAATTGTGGCGTCGAGGAATGAGCTGAGAGCTTCTCGCCGGGGGCTGAAGGCACCAGCGTCGATCCAGTCCACCACACCACCGCGGATTAAAGTCGATGCGATGTCGCCTACCGCTAGACTCGTGCTCATTCCAAAACCACCGAGACCCGAAACGTGAAACAGGCCGTCGATGTCTGGATCCCATCCGATGATGGGTAGCCGGTCCGGCGCGAAGGTTCGAAGGCACGCCCAGCTGCGACGTAGGGTAATGTCCGCAAGTCCGGGGGCGTACTTCAAAAGCTTATCGACGAGGAGATCCTCGGCTTCAGGGCCAACCCCTGGTATTTCGGGCGGACGCTCGGTCTCATCGCAGGGACAAAGAAGGAGCCCCGCTCCTTCCCGCCGCACGTAGTATCCGACATCGAGATCCCACACCAGCGGAGCATCATGAGGAAGTAGTGCCGTGTCGCCGGAGACGAACAGGTGTCGACGAAGGCGTTTCAGCGGGAGTGGAGCAGATTCGCGGCCAAGACACCCTGCCCACGCGCCTGTGGCGTCGACGACGATGCGAGCAACGACTTCGCCACGCTTTGTTCGGACCCCGCGCACCGCCGATCCCTCGACGATCAAGGATTCACAGGCGCAGTCGGTGATTATTTCAAAGCCGGCGTGCCTGGCCTCGGCCAGCAGGTCGCTCAGCAGGGCGTGGATGTCAACGATTCCATCGGTGGGGCAGAAGAGCGTGTGGTCAAACTCGAACCGGCTCAGAAACGGGAAGCGTTGGCGGGCTTCGACAGCGGATAGCAGTTCGGCGCGCACGCATTGTTCGTGCAGTTGGGCACACCATTCGGCGGCAGGGGCTGGCTCTCCGTGAATCAGGTACAGGCCTCCGCTCTGGCGGAGGACCGGACATCCAGCAACAGTCTTGGCACGGAGCCTCTGAACGCCTTGAATGGCGAGCTTGCGAAGGGCAGGATCTGTCTCGAGTTGGCGTGCCATCGCCGCATTACGCCCCGAGGCATGGGTTCCGGGCAGCAGCTCCCGTTCAAGAACGACGCCGCTGGTCACACCGGATCGTGTCAGAGCCGCGGCAACTGAGGCGCCCGCAAAACCGGCGCCGATCACGACTACGTCAACCTCCGATGGAATTCGGTGGGCCGGCACGATACCCTCAGTATATTCGGAGGGCGCACCGGCCAACCGAGGAGGCGTGGGCGTGGTGCGGGAGAACACGTCGGGATTCATGACGTCAGGACTTTGTTGGTTGCGGAGCGGGGAAGATGGGTAAACCGGGGAGCGACCGACGGCCGCTCAGTCGTCCTCTTCTCTAGGTGACAGAGAACTCAATGCGCTGGTGACCGCCATTGCACCTCTGGTGTCCCTGAGTCTGCATGGGATCGAGTCCTGCCTGGAGCCCAGCGTCATGATGCGCGTTCCACACCAATCCCATGCCTCACCGAGTCCTAGGCTCTGTTCAGTTGACTCGGGATACCGTGCTGGGTTGTGACACATCCGGAACTGACTCTCCCAGTGATTCCGCAGTGAGTTTAGCGACAGGTTTCGCTGCGGCAGACATGGTGGCCTTCTTGCTTTCCTTGTGCCTCTTCCGGAGATCTTCAAATGCATCGATTTCTTCAAGGAGCATCTCGGGCGTGGGTTTATTCGTGGTGAAAGCGTCGCTATGAAGATGTGCGTCGATATGCCGTGACAGCGCACCCAACTTATCGACCACCTGCTCGACAACGTCGCGGTCAAGGATGACCTCTTTGAGCTGATCGAAGCCAACGCGCTCCTCGAACCGCTTCACGACTCCATTGAACAGATCGTAGATCACGAACGCTTCGTAGGTTGTCCGCAAAGCCCCGAAACCCTGTTGGAGTAGGCGCTCCTGTTCCGCGGGAGCGGAGGCTTTCGCCTTTGCATAGCAATCCCGGGCGATCTTCGCGGATTTGTAATCGCCTTCGCAGATTGGGCTGTTGTCTAGATATACGTACCCGGGCTGACCCTCCTCGCAACGAATCCAGTGTGAAACGACGCCAACACTCAACTTCTTCGCACATACCTTGAGGGTGTGAAGGAACGCGAGATCGTGCGTAAACACGATGACCTGTCGCTTGGCGGCGTGCTCGGCGAGCAGCTGGGACACAACCTCTTTCGAATCAGAATCGAATGAGGAAACGGGGTCGTCGAGAATGATGGCATTACTGGACACGTTCAACGACACTTCGGTGAGGAAGTCCACCAACGCGACAGCCCGCTTTTCTCCATCGCTGAGGATCTTGTCGATGGCGACCTTCTGCGCAAATGCGTCGGGGCTAAGAACGATTTGGCGCACCGTTTCGCCTTTATGCCCTCTGGTCTCGATGGTCAACTTAAGATTGCGCTTCAGCTTGCGGAGCATTGCCTGAAAAACGTCACGGTATTGGTCTGTAACCAGAAGTTTGAACAACTCGTTGTACTTGGCCGTGATGTGATGAGTTGACCCTACCGCTTTCTGTGCTCGTGCGGCCCATTGCTGTCCGTCCACCCAACCCTTGATTTCGGCGAGTCGCTCGCCAAGCGTGCGCCGGTGCTGCAGCTCACGCAGTCGCTGTTCTACCTTCTCAAGCTCCTTGTCAGTGTCGGTCGTCTCGAGTTTACTGATTTCGGTCTGCCGTCGTTCAATCATCGCCTGAACCAGCGCTGCGTCGGGTGCGGTCGCCGCGGTGAAATCCATCATCGTCGCGGTTGTGAGCGCCGTCTGCAGATCGCGCACGCGTGTTGAGCATGCCTGGATGTAGGCATTGATCGCCGCAACAGCCTCAGGCGCTTCGCCTTCGAGAATGCGACGGGCCGCAGCGTCCACTCCGAAATACGTAAACGTCACACTCTGGAACTGCTGGGCACGATTGCTGCATGCCTGTCGTATCGATTCAAAGCGGGCCGGTGCGTCAGATGTCAGGAATTCCCACATCCGATTGATCAGGTTGATCGACTCCGGCGACAACGTCTGACGGCAGAACAGGCACGGATCGCCGGTTTGTGGGTAAGGAGTTCCGAGCTGAGCCTCTGCATCGGCCAGTGCCTTTGCACTGCCCATAAACTCACGCCATACGTCGGTTCCAATCTGAGTGAACTGTGCGAACTTGAACTGGTCGGCACCGACTCGCTCCGCTTCCTGACGTCGCGTTCCGAGGGTTTCAATGAGAGCTTTAACTTCAGCCTCTGCCGCGCTTCCGACCGTAGCGGCTGTAGCGTCCAGCTGCGTGAGCAGCTTTTGAAGATCTTTCACCTCCTGCTGAAGCGTGGCAATGCGTTTGTGCAAATTTCGGGACTTCAGCTCCGCGATCTGCGTGTCCAGCTCCACCATGAGCTTCGTATCTGCAGCGCTAAGCACCGCGGACTTCTCCAACCCTGCAATGTTCGATTTCGCACTCAGGTTGGCGATCTCGCGGCTGACGGACGAGTCGCCAGAAAAGAAAGGGTCGAAGTTGTGCGGGGCTGACTTTAGTTCGATCAGTTTGCGGAGCCGCTCACGAACAACGTCGGTGACTTCGGCAAGCTCGGTTAGGAGCGATAAGCCAGAAGGCGAGAAACTGAGAGCGTTGGGCCGCGTCAAATGTGCGTCCATGCTGGTGCCATCGAATACATAAACGCCGGAGAGATCGGGACAGCGTGCGCCATTGGCCCAGGTGAGAGTCTTTTTCGTTCCCTTCTTGCTGATCTCGATGTCAGCCTGCGGCAACGCCTTGGTGCTGACTTTGCGTGCGTCCGTGAGCACTTCGCGTTCGCCCCTGGCGAAAGCAGCGCATCCGAGCGGACGCGTGTAACTGGTTTTACCAGAGCCATTGGGACCGTAAACCACAGTGAGCTGCGGCCCGAATCTGATTTCCTGGGCTTCTGGAAGCGCGTTGACGTTCTGCAGGTTGAAGAGTCGTTCGACTATGTATCCTGCGGTGTCGGATTTGCCGGCCAGCTTCGCGGGAAAGGTGAGTGCCGGCCGAGAGCCGGCGGGCACGGGAACCAACCCCGCGTCTTGCATGCACAGGTCGAGCGGACCCTGGTAATCCTTCTCGGTGAGCGTTGCACCAGATGCAACTCTTTCTAAAGCAGCCTGCTCCCAATAGGGAAGGTGCGCTGCCCAGTCACGGACTAGGTCAAGGATCCCGGCCATGTAAACCCTCCCTATGCAGCAGTGAAGAGGGTCGAAGAGTTGCATCGAAACAGCAACCTACCGGCTGTCTTCATTGACGCGATGAATGCCATCTACTTCGGTACAACAATGGAGCGAACAGCTTCGGAGCGGTTGAAATCCGTTCCTGTCTAATTTGCACGTTGCAATCCTCTTCACGAAAAGCATGACCGCGTTCCTGGGGGTCTGTCGTCGGACGTTGTTGGCTGATGTTAGGCCAACTGCAGGTCAGCCACGGTTCCCAACATCCCGGTGAGTTCGTTCTCAAACTCTCGCGACACATCTCCATACCCAGTACGTGCATGAGCAATTTCGTGCAGCAGGGTGCCAGCAAAGGCTGATAGCGATCCCAGTTGGGACCTCTTAATAATGATGCTTCCTGATGTCGGATCCCAAAGCCCCTGGGTTTCAGAGCCTGTCAAGAAGTCGGGACGCATAGTTTCCGAAACCTTAACGTCTTGGACCTTTTTGGGAATTGCGCCGACGAGTTTGGCGATTTCATTCCACCGCTCATAAATCTGGCGCTCGTTCGAGGAGAGGCTCTCAGGCTTCACGAACTTGAATTCAAAGCTGTTCTCCCACTCCGATTGGTACACGGACAGATCCCGGACGGGATTGCCCTGTAGGTCTGACACGCCCCGAAGTGACGTCTTTATGTTCTCGGGGACGGTCACAATCTTCAGACCATCCGATTGAGCTTGGTCTATGGTGTCCTTGTGAAACACGAGGTCAGAAGCTGTTACGAAGATTGCTTTGCCGGTTGTATTGAGAATCTGGCAAGCGTGGACTGCTACATCTGTCCATTTGACCTCATCGTGGCTTGTACCCGTTTCGATCTTTACTAATTCTTGCGCTAGGATATCAGCAACGGTGGGTGCTTTCGAGGCCAACAGCATCTGCTTTACCCTGTCGCTATAGGCCGTCCGCCCCACATTCGTCCGCTCTCGATTGAGGGCTTTTCGCATTGCGGCAGTTAGCGACGTTACGTTGTAGGAGAAGGCAAAATTCTCTTCCTCCGCGACGAGCATTCCCGTAACGTAAATTCGCGCGTTGCCGCTTGGATCTCTTCCCAAAATCTGTCCATATGGCGTCTCATCCAAGGTGGACTCATTCGAGAACTTCAGGAAGAAGCGCTTTGCATCTTCAATGTCGCCCGCCGTTACTCCACACAAGCTTACATCCGTTCCAGTGAAGCCTACGTCCGCTGGCGACTGAACAACTGCTTGAAGAGTCACTACATCAGAGAAGCCATACTTCGGAGCTTGTGTGAGCGCAATGTCGCCGAACCTCGAACGGATTTGAACACTGACGCCACGTCGATTTAGTGTCGCAAGCGCGTCCTTCAGACCTACGCCGAACTTGCCAATCACTCGACCAGGGTTTTGCAGCTTCTCCTGGCTTTCGTTTTGTGTCAAATGCTCGTATTTCAGGCCTCGACCAAAATCGCGGACGTGCCAAACACCCTCTTTGTCTTCCGTGATTTCGACAGCGCGAGTTCCCGAAAGCGATTGCTCATCGAGAGCATTCGCTATCAACTCTCGAATGGCATGGCATATCTCCCAGCCCTCAAGAATCTTCTCGATATTGAGGTCAAAGTTTCGTGCTTCTGTCGTAACAGCCACCACAACCTCCTAATTGGCCCCCAAGAGCACGCCCAGTTGGTACTACTTCTCCAGGTCGCAAGTGCTCTCTTTGTATCTTCAGGCGCGAGCTTTGGGACAAGCCTGCGTGTGGTACGTTCTAATGGTGTTTCTCAACAGGTGCCATATTCGGGAGCACCAACGGTTCCTCAAGAGCTATTGCAACCATGTGCGAAGGCAGGGATTTGCTGGGGTTAACTCCCAATTCCTTGAGCTTTTCGGCCCTTCGTATAACGTTTCCGTTACCTTTGCTAAGTTTGTTGACCGCTCCGTCGTAGCTCTCTTTTGCCTGCTCCAGTCGCTCACCAATTTTTTCCAAATCGGCGACGAATCCGACAAGCTTGTCGTAAAGTTCTGCGCCCCTAGTAGCAATTTCCTGAACGTTTCTCGCCTGATCTTCCTGGCGCCAAAGATAAGCAACTGTGCGAAGAACAAACAAGAGCGTACTTGGACTCACGAGGAGTACGTTTCTCTTCCATGCTTCTTCCCACAGGCCGCTATCCTCGGCAATTGCCAGCGCAAAGGCAGGTTCAACGAGGACAAACATGATCACAAAGTCTAGGGAGTTCAGCTCGTGGAGAGCCCGATAGTCCTTCTCGGACAGTTCCTTCATGTGACGACGGACAGAGGCAAGATGACGATCGACGGCAGCCCGCCGGTCTGTGTCGCTTTCAGCGTTAACAGATTCCTCGTAGTCTTTCAACGACACCTTGGCATCGACAACGAGATGCCTTTCCTCGGGGAGGAAGATCACGACATCCGGTTGGCCCTTATGGCCATCTTCATGCCAGTACGTTTCTCGGAGTTCGTATTCATGCCCTCTTCGCAAGCCCGATGCCTCCAGCACTCGCTCCAGTACCAATTCACCCCAATTACCTTGTGTTTTGCTCGACCCTTTAAGCGCATCCGCGAGGCTTTTAGCGTCGCTGGAAACCCTCTGGCTAAGGGACATGAGCTGCTTGACTTGCTCTCCAAGTGCGCTGCGATCTTTGCTTTCCTGTACGTAGACCTGCTCGACCTTGATCTGGAACTCCTTAAGCCTGATCCCCAGTGGCTCCAAGATCTGCCCGATGTTTGTCTTGTTCTGCTCGGTAAAACGGATTGATTTTTCTTCGAGAATCTCGCTGGCCAAAGATTTGAAAGTGTCGGAGAGTTGTTCCTTTGCTTTATCCAAGAGGGCGAGTTTCTCTGTCGTCTGCTCACGCTCCGCTGTGAGAACTGTACTGAGTTCCGCCAGTTTCGTTCTCAGTTCCTCCTGTTCTTGAAGCAGCTGATCACGCTTGGTAGACAGCTCAGCTCTCTCTGCTTCAGCACGTTCAATAGCCCCGCGCTGGACTTCCACTTTGGATTCCGAAGCGCCCCATTTTTCGCGGAGATCGGCAATTTGCTTGTTTAGTTGCTGGATTTCAAGGAGGGCGTTTTGCTGGCTCTGTTGCATTTCCGGCACCCGCGCGGCTTGCTCAGCCAGACTAGATGCCCGCGCGCTTTCCTCCTGCCCGCGCGTCTGCAAGGAGGAGACTTGGCTTTCCAGGCTTGGGATTCTGGACGCGCGCTCCGCAAGTTGAGCGCACTGCGCCTTGGAAGCATTGAGCTGGCCGACAGATTCAGCCAGCTTTGTCTCCAAGTCTCTAATCTGTGCCTGCTGTCGGGCGACTTCGCTGTCGACTGAAGAAGCGCGCTCTGTAAGACGGGCGATCTCTAGTTGGCCGTCGCTCTTGGCCTCACTTATCGCTGTCCGAATACGGTGCGTCAGGGCTAGACGAGCAAGAATTGCTCCGCCGACTATGCCCAACAGCAACGCAATGGCCAGGGGAACCATCTCGGAAAGTTGTTGCTCCACACTGCCTCCATGGGACCTGTCCCACGAGAAAATCCCCCCTCAGCAACGCAGTATAGCCCCAGGATCTGGAGATTAAAGCCTGATTAGGCAGAACTGAGAAACGAAAGTAATCGATTATGCCAAGACCGTACCGACGAACGGCGCACAGGCTATTGAGCCGATCGGGCTTATCATGGACAATCTGAATCTTCCATGATCCGCATCCTGGAATCTCCGTCGGGCAGCGAGCGGCTGAATGCCGCACGTGAGTTCGTGCGGGGCTTTCCAGCGGGCTCAGAGCTCCTGCTGATAGGCGCTTCCCGGGAGTCTGTAGACGACTTTGCACGCGAGCTTTCCTTGTCCGCGACGGCGACATTTGGTCTCCATCGATTCAGTCTGACGCAATTCGCCGCTCGCATAGCGGCTGCTGGTCTCGCGCGTCAGCGGCTGGCGCCTGCAACAGTTTTGGGCGTGGAGGCCATAGCTGCACGCTCCTGCTTCGAGACCTCCCGCCGGGGCGCGCTCAAATACTTCTTACCCGTCGCAAGGCGTCCCGGTTTCTCAAGAGCGGTAGCGGCAACTGTTACTGAGCTGCGGTTAGCCGGGGTTAGGCCCACTGAGGTGGCCCAGCTTGGTGATGCTGGTTCCGATCTTTCCAAGCTCATGCAGGATTTCGAGGAGCAACTGGCGAAAGACCACGTTGCAGATCGCAGTCAGCTCTTTCAGATTGCACTTGAATCAGTTGAGAATGCGGGTGAAACCAGCCTGGTAGGAAAGCCGATCCTTTTGTTAGACGTGGCACTCAACAATGAATCGGAACGGTCCCTTGCACTAGGTTTGATAAGCAAGGCAGCTAAAGCGTTTGCTACGGTACCTGCCGGAGACAATCACACGCTGGATTGCCTGTCTCGCTTGCAAGAAGCGCGGCACGTGGTGTCTCCAGCAAGTGGTACGCACGCACTAGCTCGACTTCAGAACTCCATTTTCACTGATTCAATTCCTCCAGCAGAACCCGATGATCGCGTTAAGTTCTTTTCTGCACCTGGTGAGGCACGAGAATGTGTCGAAATCGCGCGCTTTATTCTTGAGGAGGCCCAAACCGGGATTGCCTTCGACAGAATGGCAGTGTTCACCCGAAACTCAAAGGGATACTCCGACCTTCTGGAAGCGGCCCTGAACCGAGCTGGAATCCCGAGCCATTTTGCCCCCGGCGCTGCTCGCCCAGATCCATCCGGTCGAGCCTTTCTCGCGATTCTGAGCTGTGCCACTGAGGGTTTGTCGGCCCGCCGCTTCGCCGAATATCTGTCTTTGGGACAAGTGCCAGAGTTGAAGGAAACAGGAGGGCCTCCGGCTGATCGTAAAGTCTGGTCACCAAGCGAGGACGAAACGGCGTTACCTTTTCTCTCAGAGCCGTTGTACGAGTTGCGCCATGATGAGGAGCAGGCAGGAGATGATTCAGATGAGCAGCCCACGCTACGTGGGACGTTGAGAGCACCGCGGAAATGGGAGGAGCTGCTTGTGGAAGCTGCCGTTATCGGTGGAAAGGACCGCTGGCAACGGCGACTCGAAGGGCTCGAATCGGAGCTTCGCCTGAGACTCGAGGAGCTTCGAAAGGAAGAGCCAGAGTCCCCGCGCAACGTGGGAATCGAACGTGACTTGAGCAACCTAGCCCACCTGAAACGTTTCGCACTTCCGCTGATCCAGTTTCTCTCGTCATTGCCGGAGACCACGATTTGGGGAGACTGGCTGGGGTTATTGGAGAAGCTGGCCAATATGGTGCTCCGTCAGCCTGAGCGCGTTCTAAGCATTCTCACGGAACTCAGACCGCTGAGCGCCGTCGGTCCTGTAGGCCTGGACGAAGTTCGTGATGTCTTGTCAGAGCGGCTTTCGACTCTGGAAGTCGAACCGCCCAGGTCGCGATTCGGAAGCGTGTTTGTGGGAACACCTGAACACGGACGAGGGCGCGGTTTTGAAGTTGTCTTTATTCCGGGCTTGGCCGAACGCAGTTTTCCCGAAAGAGTCCGAGAGGATCCGGTCCTTCTCGATGCCTTAAGGCGGAAACTTAGCTCCAAACTCAGTACACAGAAAGATCGTGTCCTCCAGGAGCGCCTATTACTGCGCCTGGCAATTGGGGCTGCAACTCGAAAACTGTACGTCTCTTATCCGCGTATCGAGGTTGCGCTAGCCCGGCCTCGCGTGCCCTCCTTCTATGCACTGGATGTGCAGCGAGCAGTCATGGGTCGGGTCCCGGAGATCGCCGAGTGGGAGCGTGAAGCTGCGCGCGTTGCCGATGCTTCACTTGACTGGCCGGCACCCCGAAACCCTGAGCGTGCAATCGACGATGTGGAACATGACCTCGCGATACTCGGCCGCTTGCTCCACAGCAGCCCAGCCACAGTGACTGGACGAGCCAATTACCTGTTCACCCTGAATAGTGCGCTCGGACGTTCCTTGCGTACGCGCTGGGCTCGTTGGCGACAGAGGAAATGGAGCGCATACGATGGTGTATGCAGCCAGTCCGAAGACATGCGTGCGGCCCTTAGCGCGTATCGCCTGTGCAGCAGGTCGTATTCTCCAACCAGCCTCCAACACTTCGCACTTTGTCCTTATCGCTTCTTGCTCGGGGCAATTTACCGCCTTGCTCCACATGAAGTGCCCTGCCAAATTGAGCGACTTGATCCTTTGACTAAGGGCGCAATCTTCCACCGTATACAGGCAGAGCTGTGGCGCGAAGTTTTGCAGTATGATCTTCTGCCATTAGATCAAGCGAAACTTGAGAGTGCCGGAAGCTTGCTCGACCAAATTGTCGATCGGGTTGCGGCGGAATATCGAGAAAAGCTCGTTCCAGCCATTGAAAGAGTCTGGAGCGACGAGATCGAGCAGCTGAAGGCTGATCTTCGGAGTTGGTTGCGGCGAATGGCAGAAGCGCCTGACGGCTGGATGCCAAGCCTTATCGAATATGGCTTCGGTGTTCCTGCCGATCCGGCGCATGACTCGGAAAGTATTCAGGAGCCAGTGACACTTCCGGAAGGATTCAAGTTACACGGGGTCATTGATTTGGTCGAACGCAAGCAAGATATGCTGCGCGTGACGGATAGCAAAACAGGGAAAAACGATACAATCGACGGCACCCTGATGGGGCAGGGCGAGAAGCTGCAACCTGTGCTGTATTCTCTGGCGGTTGAAGCGGCTCGCAAAGCAACAGTTGCCGAGGCGAGACTATCCTTCTCCACGTCAGCGGGCGGATTCAGCCAATGCGTCATTCCTATCAACGCACATAGTCGCAACCAGGGTCTCGAAGTACTTCGAATCATAGATAATGCCATGGCGGTCGCTTTCTTGCCACCAGCTCCGCGAGAGAAAGGCTGTGAGTATTGTGATTTCCGACCTGTGTGTGGTCCATACGAGCAGAGGCGCGCGGCCAAGAAGGACCCGACCCCATTGGAGGACTTGATCCGTCTCAGGGGGATGGCATGACTGCGCTCGCAGACCAACATGAGCGCGACCTGATCGCCGCTGCGCTCGACAAAACGATGGTGGTCGAAGCTGCGGCAGGGACAGGCAAGACCACAGAACTCGTTAATCGAATCATCGGCATGCTGGCTGAAGGACGTGCCCGTATCAAAGAGGTCGTCGCGGTCACTTTCACTGACAAAGCGGCCGGCGAATTGCGGCTGCGCTTACGATCCGAGCTTGAGAAGAAGAGGCAGCAGGAGCGGGAGGGTTCGCCAAGATATATCAATTTGCTCGACGCACTTGCGCAGCTGGAAGAAGCACAAGTCAACACCATTCACGGCTTCTGCGCCGACATTCTGCGGGAGCGCCCGGTTGAAGCGATGCTCGATCCCCAGTTTGAGTCGATGAATGAGACCCAGGCTAGACAGTTGCAAAGGGAGGCATTCAAGCTGTGGCTTCAGCGAACGCTGAAAGATCCGCCAGAGGGTGTACGCAGATATCTGCGAAGGGACGTGAGACGGGGTCCAGCAGACAGCTTGTATGAGGCTGCTTCGAAGCTCGCGATGTGGTGTGATTATCCGGCGCCATGGCGACGGCCAGAATTCGACCGCCTGAGTGCAATTGATTCGATAGTTGGACAACTCCAGAAATTCGCGCAGCTCACGAGCGTATGCTCCGACGCTACGGATAGGCTTTACCTTTCCACTTTGCCTGGCCGCCGTCTTGCCGACCAAATCACGGCTTGGGAAGCAGTTGCGAAGAGGGACTACGACGCCCTCGAAGCACAGTTGGTCGGCATATACAAAGATCGGCAATTCCGGGAGCCCCAAAAGGGCCGAACAAAGAAGTACGGAGACACGGTCTTGCGAGCAGAGGTATTGAAGGCCCACGAAGAGTTAGTTACTGCTCTTGAGGACTTCACTGGTAAGGCGAATGCCGATTTGGCGGCGCTCCTTCACGTGGAATTGCAGGAGGCGCTTTCGCTGTACGAGGAGTGGAAGCTCCGGCTGGGCCGACTCGATTTTTTGGACCTGCTGGTGCGCGCGAGAAATCTCCTGCGCGACAACGATTCCGCTCGGGCGGATCTTCAAAGGCGTTTCACCCACATTTTTGTGGACGAATTTCAGGACACAGACCCCGTACAGGCCGAGATTCTGTTGCTGCTGGCTTGCGGAGACCCTTTAGTCTCTGAGTGGCGAAAGGCTGTCCCCGAACCGGGGAAACTGTTCATTGTGGGTGATCCGAAACAGGCGGTGTACCGCTTTCGCCGTGCCGATGTGGGGGTGTATCAGGATGTTAAAAACCTTCTCGAAGCGCACGGCGCGCTGTGCATCAACCTAACAACCAGCTTCCGCGGAAAGGCAGCTCTTCAGAATGTTGTCAACGCGGCCTTCGAACCCATCATGAAAAAGGATGCCGTTACCCTGCAGGCTTCGTATGTGCCGCTTTCACCATATCGGCAAGATATGACGGAGCAACCCCCGATTGTCGCCCTTCCCGTTCCCGATCCGTATGGACAGAAGTACATCAGCGGCAGGGCGGTCGACGCTTGCCTACCAGACGCTGTCGGCGCCTTCACAGCATGGCTCGTCAAGGAAAGTGGTTGGAAGGTGAACGAAGGTGGTGAAGACCGAATGGTGCCCATCCGAGCGGACCACATCTGCATTCTTCTTCGGCGATTTGAGAGCTACGGAGAGGATAAGGCGCGTGCATACGCTCAGGCTCTGGAAGCCCGTGACATTCCCCACTTGCTGATCGGCGGAAAATCATTTCATCAGCGCGAAGAGGTTGAAACCATTCGCATCGCGCTCACCGCCATCGAATGGCCGGATGATGAGCTCGCAGTGTTTGCGGCGCTGAGGGGGTCGTTGTTCGCAGTGGGAGATGAGCCGCTGCTCACCTACCGAGCACGGTGGGGAAGACTGCATCCATTCCGGATTCCCCAAGAAGAGTTACCAGAAAATCTGCAGCCGATCAAGGATGCGTTGCTGGTTCTTCAGGAACTCCATAAGCAGCGGAACCGTCGTTCTGTTGCTGAAACCTTAAGCCGCCTCTTGGAAGCAACACGGGCTCATGCCGGTTTCGCCATGCGTCCTTCCGGAGAGCAAGTGCTTGCTAATGTCCTTCATATCTCCGAGCTTGCCCGTTCCTATGAGTCCGGTGGCGGTATCTCATTCCGGGGATTCATTGAGCAACTGGAAGACGACGCTGAGCGTGGCCAGGTACCGGAAGCTCCAATCCTGGAACAAGGAAGTGAAGGCGTCCGAATCATGACCGTGCATAAGGCCAAAGGACTGGAATTCCCGATAGTGATCCTTGGCGGAATAACTGCGCCGCTGGCACACGAGGATGCGGACTGCTACATCGACAGCCAAGCTGGATTGTGTGTAGTGCAGCTTGAGGGACTCATGCCCTTAGAGCTGCAGGAACATCAAGCAGAGGAGGCAGCACGCAATCGAGCGGAAGGTGTCCGCATAGCATACGTCGCTGCCACTCGCGCGCGTGATCTATTAGTGGTACCGGCTGTCGCTGACGATGGAGCAGAAAAACGTTTCACGGACCCGAAGGACTGGTGGATCGCACCATTGTTCTCGGCAATCTTTCCCAGTGATCTATCGCGCAGAAAACCGGAAGTTGCAGGCGGATGCCCAAGCTTCGGTCGGGACACTGTGCTACGCCGCCCAGCAGACCAAGCGTTCAACGTGCAACCGATTCGACCCGGGAAATACATATTCCCTGAGAATAGGCAGGATAAGCATTCCCGATATTCGGTGGTGTGGTGGGATCCAAGCAAACTTGGGCTCGGGAAGGAACCGTCGTTTGCAGTCAGGCAAGAAGAATTGCTGGCGAAGGTTGACGATGCGATCGTCGCCGAAGACCTGAAGGCATACTACCGCTGGAGGGGCGGGCACGAGAGCACGATCAAAGGTGGGTCTCGGCCAACGATCCGTGTGGAAGCGGCTAGTCGACATGCCCGCCGAGGCATGGCCGATGCGGTTACTCCGGCGCCGACAGTGGTGATTTACTGCGAACGTGAGGAACTTCGGCCGAAGGGTGCGCGTTTCGGTTCGCTGGTTCACGGAGTTCTTGCGACCGTGCCAATGGACGCCAAGCCTGAGGATATTGAGGCGACAGTAGCTCTCCAGGGACGAATTTACGGAGCCACAAAAGAAGAGATCGTCTCTGCGCAGCTTGCGGCAGAGCGGGCGCTTGCCCATCCGATCTTGCGACGAGCTCGCGAAGCATGGAAACGAGGAGAGTGCCGACGAGAAACGCCTATGACGCTCCTCGATTCCAGTGGCGTGCTTGTTGAAGGTATTGTTGATCTGGCATTTCGTGAGGCCGAGCACTGGATTGTCGTTGACTTTAAGACCGATCAGGAGGTGGAGGAGGTACTTGAAATGTACTCACGTCAAGTTGGTTTGTATGCGACCGCAGTATCGACGGCTACAGGTCAGCCGAGTCGAGGCACGCTGATGGTTCTCTGATTTCACTATCCATCGGCCCAGTTAGGATGCGAGCAGAGATGTCCCCCGTATCCGGAGGAGCGTGTTAGCTTTGCCGGACGTTCGCGCTTAGTGTCTCGGTGAACATCCCTGCTCAAAGTGGGCACAGCTCAGGCACAGACCCCAATGAGCAAGGGGCTCCGGATGGCTTGCAAAACCTGGACGGCCGCACAGGGATTTTTCCGGGGCTTGTGCTGGCCTGCTTCAGGGCGGGCACAAAGTTAGGCACAAAAGATGAATGGCGAGGCAGCAACCCCTGTATGGACACGGGACGGTGGACCCTGAACATCAACAAAAGCGGGACTTTCAGTCCCCTCTTCATCGGGGAAGACTCTTCAACTTCAGGCGGCACTCGGCCATACCTCGATCGCTTCAACCTTTCAGTCCCCTCTTCATCGGGGAAGACTCTTCAACGCCGTCGCACACGAAGCCCTACGACGCGCTGGTTCTGTCTTTCAGTCCCCTCTTCATCGGGGAAGACTCTTCAACTGCTCAAGACCGTGCGCAAGAAGGCGGGAAACAACTGCTTTCAGTCCCCTCTTCATCGGGGAAGACTCTTCAACCCGGCCCCGCCTCGTACTGCGAGCCATAGTTTTCGTCTTTCAGTCCCCTCTTCATCGGGGAAGACTCTTCAACGCGTAAAAGTGGTCAGAACCCCATTGGGCGTTCCGCTCTTTCAGTCCCCTCTTCATCGGGGAAGACTCTTCAACCACTTCGACAGAAGCCTTCGGAGCCATCTTGAACGTCCTTTCAGTCCCCTCTTCATCGGGGAAGACTCTTCAACGTGCTGAATGCAATGACGCCGCGCCACGCGTTCGCAACTTTCAGTCCCCTCTTCATCGGGGAAGACTCTTCAACGACCGCTCAACAGAGTTACGCACGTCAACGGAGCATCTTTCAGTCCCCTCTTCATCGGGGAAGACTCTTCAACAACCTGCATTGCCTTGCGCGCGCGCTCCGATTCTTGCTTTCAGTCCCCTCTTCATCGGGGAAGACTCTTCAACCCTGAACACGCTCGCGAAGAAGTATCTCGGTGAAGGCACTTTCAGTCCCCTCTTCATCGGGGAAGACTCTTCAACCGCTTTTTATCCCTTGCCGTTTCAACAACTTGCAGGCAGTATTCTATCAGATTTTTCGCAACGGCTTTATTTGCAGAAAAACCCGGCAGGTTTGCGAAAACACTGATCGAATGTGCGTCAGAGCCGAGCATTAGAAAATATCTCCGCAGTAGTTACGGAATTCGCAGTCCTCACAGCGATTCCTGACCGGAGTTGGAGGGGGCAAGATCCCATCCCGAATCATCGCACGGATTTCTCCCAGGCGATCCAGAGTTTGTTTTCTGAGTTGCTCGGTAAGAGCAACCGACACGACTTGCTGAACAGGCGACAAATAAACAAAAGCCGCCTCAACTCGAGTGCGAAACGCCGATTCAACCAACAATCCATAGCCGGCAAGTTGGACGATGTGATTGCGATGTGGACGACCGCGAGTATATTTGAAATCAACCGGAAAGTAACCTTTAGGGCTGACAATCAATAGGTCGAGTCTCCCAGTAAGTCCAAGTTCGGGAGCCTCGAGCCAGACGTGGAAGCGCCGCTCGCCGGAGCCGAGTTCATATCGCTTTAGACTCCGGCGCTTTTCGAGAGCGTCTAATCTAAATTCATCTTCCTTGCCGCGCTCCATCTTCACGGTCGTCTTTCGCTCAACCGGCATCACCGTGTTGTAGAAGACAATGCGCGGACAGTACTCGAACTGTTTCAGATCGTTCACCCTAAGCGGAATCAAGTTCGGCATAGCCGATAATTGTTCAACGTCAATCTTGATCATGTAGCGTCCGGTTGTGGGCTGCTGTCGGCCTCGTTTTCTCTTTCGCGTTCTCCGCTATCCGACGGCGGAGCTTCTTCTTTTTGTTTCGCTTGTTTAATTCGCTCATCATCCTTGAGCACGTCAATGAATAGATAAGCGTAAGTTGCAGAACCCACGTCTTTTTCGCACAAGGGCTGGATGACAATTTTGAAGGCCGGACTCCAGTGTCCAGAAGGCTCGCTGTCCGGGAAATCAGGGGAGTCCTCGCGCTGAATCCGTGACTCGGGAAAATCCTTGCGCCAACGAATCTCCCAATCCCGCTGGACTCGGCGCATTCTTTCGTAGAGTTCTTCGCGTTTGTTTTGCGAAAGCTTTCCCCGGAAGCAGCTGTATTGAATTCTCTGGAGCCCAAAATCCTTGCAGGTGTCCGCAACACGGGTTCGCGCCCAATCATCCTCAACGTCGTAAATGACCAATGTGATTAGTTCCGGCACTCACCCTCCGAGCGATTCTTTTACCAGCGAAAACTGAATGGCCGGTACGCGCTCTTTCCACGAAGGAAACTGACCAAGGAGCGTGCCTGCATCTGGATGATCGAACGAATCTGATATTGCTGCCCTCGGAACAATTCCCGTGTGGACAATCTTTCCAAAATTTTCTGCCCGATTGCCCTTCGGGTAGATTCATCGAGCATGCCGTCGCTCATGACGACTTGCTGTCCAAGATTAGTGAAAGCGATAATCGTCCGATCAACGACGGGCTGTCGAAATTCCTCGACCAAATCAAGCACCAATGAAGGCTTGCCGGGACGGTCAACGTGCAGATAGCCGGCGAACGGCTCCAGACCGGCATTGATTACCGCTCCCCAGACTTGTGCGTACAGGATGCCATACCCGTAATTCAGCAGGGCATTGAAAGCATCCGAGGCACCCTGATGTACGCGCCCCGCGAACTCCGCTTTGCTCTCGACGACCGTCTTCACACCCTCCCAGTACATCCGTCCAGCAACTCCCTCAAGCCCCATCAGTTCCGCACGCCGCTGCTGCACTGAGCTACCAATGATGCGTCTGACCTGGACCTCAAGCCCGCGAAGCTTGAGAGCAATCGCTGAAACTGCCGCGAATCGGTCAGAATCTGATTGTTTGAGGTATTTTCCAAAATACAAGAGCAAATGCCGCTGGTTGCGGATCTTGCCCCTGACAATCAGGCGGGCGAATTCCAGCCCACGCTCGTCGTTATAGGCCATCAGCTGCTCGCGGCGCGACTCAACAGTCGCGGTCAGCACTGGAGAAGAGAGCATGGCATAGGGGCGGCCGGAAGGTTCAACGAAAGTCAGCCGGATGCCACGCTCGCAAAACTCTTTGAGCAGGTCTGAGGATAACGAGACTCCGCGAGAGGAAACGATCACTTCGCTGATACGGAAAAACGGGAATTCATACAGGGCTTTGCCACCCAATTTGACTTGCAGTCGCTCGCTCTTCTTACCGAGGTAGGCTCCAAATCCTGAGACAATCAGCTGCGCGGCGTCTTCAGCCTGCGCCACATAGAGCTGGCGATCGCCATTCGAGTTGACGCGAGGTTCAAATGCTCCAACGCTCGTCCCATCCGATCTGACGGGAGGCTTGCGAGTAGGCCGGTAGCTGACCGGGAAAGCGAGGGTGAGTCCCTCATCGACGATCACCTGCTGTCCTGCGACTTCGTCGGGCAGCACCAGGCCAAAGTCAGGGTCAAACAGCCAGCCGGATTGTGGAACCTGATCCTCGCTGGGCAACTGCTCCAGTTCGCCGGTGAGCAAATTCCACTGGCCGGCATCTTCTTTATTGTTCTCGATAGCAGCCGCTGATTTTGCCTGCATGGCCGTTGTGCTCCTTAAGTATCTAGCTGAAGACCATACTCTTCGTCGTAAGGAAAATCTGCCGTTCTCACTTCCAGACTACTGTCCCACCCGAACCTGTCGGCGCGACGCTGAACATGATCCCACGAGATTGGGACAAGCAACTGAGCCGCCTTTAGTACCGATTCTTGCTTCAAGGAACGGTATTTATCAATGTTCGAAAGCGGCAAGACCTCCGTACCCTGGAAGAGTCTGTCAAAGCTTTCTTCCAGCCGGTCATCAGTTTCAAAAGCGCGTAGAGAGGAAAGGCAACTGTCACGAAACTCGCGGCGATTTCTCTCGATTTCCTCCGTCCACCTACGTTCCAGGTCCCCCTCGTACACCTTGTCCAACCACTCGCGCACCCTCCACTCGTCAATGACGTTACCTTCGTTTTGCTGCAAGATCGAGAGGCTTCTCGCCGTCAATTCACGGTCATAAATCTTCTGATCGTGTAATGACTTCGTCAAGATTCGAACTGGAACGATGCCCTTCGTTCGGCCACGATTTACACGGCCAAAGCGCTGCAACAGGGCTTCGAGGGGTGCGGGCTCCGTGATGATGGTATCAAAATCTAAGTTCAAGCTGACTTCCACAACTTGTGTGGACACCGCGATCGCCGGTCGGCGGGGGCGGCCATTGCTTGGACCAACGCGCTTTAAGAGGATTGATTCCTTTTCAAGGCGATCACCGCTGGCAAACCTGCTGTGCAGCAGCAAGCACACTTCTTTTGGCAGCCGCGTACGCAAGGAGCTATAGAGCCGTTGTGCGGTACCTACCGTATTTGCAGCAAGCAAAACCGACTTTCCGGCGGCAAACTCCTTGAGCGCGGCATCACGAACTGAATCGTCGAGCAGTTGCCCATCTGTGATTTCGATCCTGTGGCGCGCGAAAGTTTGGAAGAGTTCGGGACTAGGAACAACCTCTTCTCCAGATAGCAGCCCTGAAAGAATTCTATTAAGCCAAGTTGGCATCGTCGCGGTCATCGCACAGACTTTGACGTTCCATCGCAATACGAGTTCGGACAGCAGTTCCAGAAGCAGACCGAGCCTGGCGGGCTCATAGGCGTGAATTTCATCGATGATCACTAAGGAGTCCGCGAGTGAAGTCCACGTGGCTTCGTAGCCCTTTAATCGGTAAGCTGCTTTCAGAATCTGATATGGTGTCGAGACTCGTACCGATGGCTTGTTGAGACGGCCGAAATTATTGTCCTCACGAGCCAATCGTTCAGCATCTCCCTGGTCGTACCCTCGATCCATGAGAGTCCGATAGAGCGACTGCAGACTCTTGGCATGCACAAGCGCAACGTCTCTGCTCAACAAAGCGCCGAGGCGCCGGTGCATCGCATTCAGACTGGCCTGGTATGGCAAGACGAAGACAACAGTGCGTGAAGCTGGATCGTGCTCTTGTTGGTTGCGCGCCCACAAGAGTGCAGCTTCGGTCTTTCCACTTCCAGTCGGCGCTGACAGAATGACCGATCCACGTATTCGGCCAATCTGATGCTGGTGCGAAAATAGGTCCGCTTCAAGAAGATTCAATTTCAACAAAATGTCTGATCGACTCGGGAGCAAGGAATTGTCCAGGGCGGGCGCATGTGCAGAGGCCAAATGATCGGCCTGCACCACGAGTCCTCTAAGAGCCAGGGCAGCATGGTTTCGAGGATCTTCGGCTGAGAGGCGCCTTATCCCCTTCCAGAACCGGAAATAGGCATTCAGACCCGCAACGAGTAGCTCTGGTATGCGATCCCGAGACGATCTTGACCCGTTTGGAACGCCAAGCGTTCTGATTCCAAGATCGCGGAGACCTAATTCGTCGAGCTTTTTAGGGGCGCTGTTCAGCGTCCAGAGCTGGAATGCCACCCAAGGACCGGATTCGACTTCGTCAGCAAGTTGGCTGCACCCCCAGTCCTCAGGATCCAATCGTGGGTTATACAGTTCCTCGAGGATAATTGGGGCATCTTTGTGATGTGACGCTATGCCTGCAGCAATCCAGCCGAAATCCTCGCACTCTGTATCCAGGAAACATCCGAGAAAGGCCAAGGATAGAACTTCGTGCCGGTGCTTCCATCGCATCCCTTTGTGCCTGAGGACGGCCTGAAAACCATTCGCTATCTTACCGAGATCATGAAACCAACAAGCCCAGAACGCACGATGCCACAGAGAGGAATCTCCCACCCTTTGTGCAAGGGCGGGATAGCGGCGTGCAAGCTGTGCGAAGGCACCGATAACACCATATGTGTGCTCGACGAGCGTTTCTCCGTCCCTGCCATCGCGGGAACTCTTAGCCCAAATGCTACACAACTCTTGATCTTTGCCGGCTAAGTCCATGAATGCCATATGACAATTCGGTGGCCAGATCCCCAATCGGGCGATTCAGGATCAACCCACACCGGGCCATCGCTTGCGTGGCGAAAAGCCAGCCTGGCGCCTGAGGGTGAGTCAACGTCTTTGTTCGGCCACCAAAGACGACGGTCAAGAACGACGTACCGATCCCAGGTGACCTCATGTCTGGCGCGAGGATTGATGAATTTCGGCATCTGGAAGGTCGTTCCATAGGGAAGACGGTCGCGCATCGTCCAGGGGAGGAGGGTGTTCTCGAGATATCCAAAATCGGCCTGTTCCAATTCAACGATTTCTACGGAACGATACGCTGCCAAATCCTGAGACCTTCCCAACACGACCGGGTAGCAGGGAGACCGAAATACCTCGACCCAGTATTCAAACGTGTCCCCGACGTCCAGGTAAAGAGTTAGCTTCGGGTGGAGAAGGATCTGACGCGGAAGCACGTTCGTTTGAATTTCGATGTTTCTGGCATACCCCCATTTCTTGTCCAACCGGCCGCTGCCCACGGATGTCATATGTAAAAGCTCAAGATCGTCTCCCTCGCCTTCATGGGCAAAGCTGTAGCTGAACCGGATCACGTCATTAGGTGCGAACTCTCCCAAAGCGCTGCAGATATGCCCATATATGGTTGCCGGTGGCGGCATGGGGTAACTGGGCTGCCGACCGACCTGGAGATGCGGATAACGAAAAGACGTCACCGTTCCTTCCATTTCAATGCGTAGAGCTTTCACTCGGTCCTCACCCTAGCCATTCAGCGTTGCTCTGGTCGCTCAGATCCTTGGCCATTTGCTCCAGAATGTTTCGGGGATGGCCAAATTCGATACTGAGAGCGCCCCCCGGCTGCTTACCGTCATTAAACTTCTTCAGTTCTTTTTGAAGCCCAGCCATTTCGGCATCACAGAACCCCTGCACCCAACCGACATACAGCTTAGAAAGGATTTGGTCTCGCCATGCTGCAAGGCTCTGCTGCACAGCATCAGCGTTGACACGAGGTTGTCCTTTATCGTCCGCGCCGATGAGATATTGCAGGGGGTTGTTGCCACCTTTGGTAATCATGCCGACAAACACTACTGGGGTCACATCTGTATAATGGAGCGCCAGTTTGGCTCCGCCGCAAATGACCCCCAAAGCGCGCAACAAGGCGACAACTCTTTCGACTCGCTGTTCCCGTGGAAGACGGTACGACTTTTCACTTCCATTCAGGTGTTCGAGTTGCCTCTTCTTCGCGATCTCAACGCGGTTGTCGTCAAGATTGCGGTAACCGGTGCGATTCAAGTAGCTGAACGTTCCTGCAGTGTGGAGATTTAACGAAACCAGGCCCTTCAAAACCGTGTGATAAAACTGATGCTCATGCGGGACCGGGTCTCCTTCGTGCCGGGTCATGGTTCCGAAATCAGACGTGACCGATACAGGCGCAATCGATAGAAGAGTGCTCACACGAAATGGCGAGACGCGCGTAATTTCCGTACTTGTGGGTGTTTCGGCGGCACGTGCGGCATCTTCCTTCCGCTTTTCTGCGGCGCCAGCCTTTTTGGAAGGAGCACGCATATACCCAAAAAGGTCATCGTCCCAATAATCGAGTGGGTTGGCATCTGTGTAAGCAATCTTTGTCTCTCTGAAAATCGGTGCGGCCTTCCATTTAAGCTCAGGCGTCTGTTCGAGCGTGGTGCGCAACCAATACCGAAAGGCTTGAGCCGAAACATAAGGGAATGCACCCTGTCGCGATCGAATGAACTTGACTGCGATCGCGTTTTCAGTCCGAGCTTCTTCGGCTCTACCCGCGTTGTTCAGAGCCGATGCGGGTGCGTCAATTAGCAGGAGACCCGTGAGAAAAGCCATAGCTATGCTTCCTCCATTTGAGGTTCTTTTTCTTCTTCGCCTAGTGCGTCCCGATTGTTTTCAAACCACTTCGCTTCGTAGAGCTTTTCAACGACTCGAATCAGCACTAAATCCCAAGCCAGACGCCAGTCAACGCGCGGTAGCTCATCGCCTTCTTCGAAAACTTCCAGAAAAGCATCAAAGGAGATGACAAGACCACTCCCACGTTGCAGCCTCAGCTTACTGGCCTGGATCATGGCTAGGCGCACTTGTCGGTACGCATCAGCACTGTAGAGTCGCCACCACAGCCGGCGGTCGTTCTCTGTTGTGATTTCGTCGGCAAGGGTGTCGCCAAGTTTCTTGATAGCCTCGATGCGCTTGACATCCACAGCCATCACCTCCTGTAAGAATAGACTCGTGAGATCCCAGAGCCCAGGGATGTAGTCCTTCCAACCCGTATAGTCGGAACGCGGATCCCCGGAGCCCTGGGCGTACTGGGTCGCCTTCCGGAGAAAGTAAGTCCGAACGAACCGACCGGAGCGATCCGGAAGAGTAAAAAGGTCCTCATACAAATAATTGCGAGCGATCTCCTTCGGACCTTCCCCCTTTTGACCTTTCTTGGGGCCAGCGGGCACCTCCCAAGCCCGATGCACGACTTGCTTCCACGCGGCGGAGTATCGCACTGCCTTAGCGCGCTGCACGAACCGAACCACCGAAGAGGGAAGAAAATGGATCTCCACCTGAGGGCCTTGACCGCTGTTTGAGAGGTGGTACACCGTCATTGAAGAGAACGTTCCATCTTCTTGCTGTGCCTCGATTGTGGCCAGCGCATCGATCGTTCGGGTCAGAGGGCGCGTGAGAGGCGGAAGTTTTTGCCCGCTCTGCTGTGAAAGCTGAATGCGCTTGCGGATCTCCGGCTGCCACACCTTTATAAGTCCCAACGTCAAATCCGGGTCGTCACAAGAGATCACTAAGGATCGTCCACTGCACATCGGAGAGCCAATCGAAAGCGCCTGCAATGCCAGGATGCAGTTCCCACATATTGTCAAGCCAGGCACGCCACCTGGAAAGAAGTTAACGGCCTCACGACCTGTAAGCATGGGAACCAAATCACGATGGGCCCGGCGCACCGAGGGGCGGCCACAATAAGTGCAGGCTGCGAGATTGGGATCGGGATGATTCTTGTGACTCCGCAGGATTTCCTTGACGAATGAGACTTTTTTTTCGGTGCTAAAGCTCGGATTGATGAAGTTACTTGTAAAAAGAACCGTCAGGTAAGACGCCAGCTCCGGAGAGAAATATGCTTGTTCAGCGTAGCAGGCGAATTTCTCAAGATCCTCCGGTGTGAGATCTTCAGGACCCTCCCGGCCTGAAAAAGATATGAGTGACGCGATCCCCATGTCGAGAAGGGGATGATTCGTCCACTTGTAGATGGCGTCCTGTTCTGGAATATCAACCCGCATGCTGCGCCTTTCCGAGCTCTATCCATCCATTTCCCCAGGCAGTATGTTTGCCGACATGAACAAGCTCGCCGAGTAGAAGCCAGGACAAATGCTCGGGGAAGTATCCCTGGTAAGTAGCCTCGCCCATGAAACCCGACAATTCGTGACGCTGCCGCGTTTTCGATGATGTTCGGAAACGCTCAGTCCACTTCACGTTGCAAGCTACTGTTCGCACCTGCTCCGCGTTCTTTCCCAGCTCCGCAAAGTCTACGCCTAGCGGGCCGTCTCCGAAAAAAGTATTCAGCGCATTGATGCGGTCGCGGAGTCGCTTGAACACGTGGTGGAACTCGGGCCGACGGATAACCTCCCCGTCCGCGCGCAGGAGTGTAGGAGTAAGAAATCGGATTCTGAGCCGTTGGGCACCATCGCCCTCGCCGGCGGAAATATTCTGAAGGCAGATTCTGACCCACTCGCCTGCAGTCCGGCTTTCGGTCGGTCGAAAAAGCTGATCTTCCGCCGTGTAGATGACTCCAGTCTGACAATCCTGAAGGCCTCCACCCGGAATCGACGTGATCTGTTCCACTCGTTCTAGGCTGCACTTGGCCCGATTCAGGCCCAAGCCTTCTGCGGCAAGCTCCCGAAATGACAGGACGAAATAAGGAAGGAAATCAAGTGCCCGCCCGATCAGCACAAGGCCAAACTCGAATGCCTGGCCCTGCTCAAACCGTGTCTGCTGCGTGTGCGGAGCTCGAAATACAAAGGGTCGCTGGATGTCTTGGTTCTTGGAAAGAGATTCCGCACCCGGCGGCGGAGAAGGTTCAAAGACCGCCTTGTATGGACATGAACCTGTCAGCGGACAGGTTCGTGTGTCCTTGCATTGGGGGATACAGCAGAGCCGTCGGAAGGCATGCCCGAACCCCCCTCGGAGCATGTTGCCCTTACTGATGGCTGGGACTACGAGCGGCCGCAACGGCGCAATCGTGAACCGGAAGAGGCCGATCCGCAAAGTGCTCTGCGCTATGGCATCAAACATAGTCCGCCCGCAAGAAACAAGCTATCAATTGTATATCCAGCAACATGCAACTGATTCATGAACTTCGCACCCGGCCTTGACGGTCAAGCAATTCTCTCGTCTGGCTCTACCGCAAACACAGTTTCTGCCGACGCCGTGCGTTGCTCGTAAGCACGCGTACACCCGCAACTCGCCAACAGGTTGGCCAATCCCGTCTTGCCGACCTACCCCGCTTAACGCTTTTCAGCAGAGGTGCGCCATGGGAAGCCTTTATAGAAGAGGCCGCATGTGGTGGATCAAGTACTACCGAAATGGAAGACCCTTCCGAGAGACCAGCAAATCCAGAAAGGTACGGGATGCTAAGGCATTACTACGGAAACGGGAGGCGGACACCGGAGCATTCAATCTCTCAGGTCCGGCACCTGAGCGAGTCCGTTTCGAGGAAATCGCGGACGACTTTCTAGACGAATATCAAGCAAACGACAGAAAATCGTTTGTGTGGGCAAAACGCCGAACCGAGCAGCACCTCAAGCCGTTCTTCGCTGGCCTGCGCGTTTCCGAGATCACAACTGAACAAGTGCGGGCCTACACGGCCGAAAGACAGGCCGAGGGGGCCAGTAACGCAAGCATTAACCGCGAGCTGGCAGCCCTCAAACGCATGTTCAACCTTGCAGCCGCAACAACCCCACCGAAAGTTGTCCGCGTTCCCTACATCCCAATGCTCAAAGAAAACAATGTCCGCAGGGGATTCTTCCACCATTCGGAGTATTTGGCGCTCCGCCGGGAGCTACCCGAATACCTCAAGCCGATTCTCACGTTCGGTTACTACACCGGTGCGCGGGTGGGAGAAATTCTCAATCTCAGGTGGCGTCAAGTGGACATGAAAGGTCGAACAGTGAATCTTGATCCAGGAACCACGAAGAATGACCAACCCCGCACGATCCCTCTTGCCCGTGAACTGGTCAAGGCCTTGAGAACGCTAAAGGCCATTCACGGTGTCAATTCGCCGGATGGCGAAAGTGTGTTCACCAGGAACGGAAAGCGGATTCGCTCTTTTTACGTTGCCTGGAAATCCGCCTGCAAGCGTTCAGGTATCAGCGGAAGACTATTCCATGATCTTCGACGCACGGCCGTCAGGAATATGGTGCGTGCAGGCGTTCCGGAACGAGTGGCGATGGCGATCTCCGGTCACAAAACGCGCTCGATCTTCGATCGGTACAACATCGTGTCGGAGCGCGACCTTCATGAAGCCGCTCGCTGTGTGGAGGCCTTCCTAATCGGTACTTCCAAGAGATGAAGCGCGGCCGACACGCGACCGTGCCCTCTTCTTAGTCCGCGGGGGTCAGAGTCTTCCGGACATACCGCCTTCATGCCGGGGATCGGTGTGTAGGACGTTAAGCGTGCAGCAGAAGAGACGTTGTAGGAGGCCAGCCGTGAGCAGAACAACGAGGACAGTGCGTGTGGGAAACATTGAAGTGACGCCGATAACCGCGAAAGAACACCGGCGATTGGAGAAGAGGATAAAGAAGCGCCATGAGAAGCTGCGAAAGAGGTATCGCGACATCCACGGAAAGGTTGTGGATTGGGTCAGCCATAGCTTCGAGGATGGCAGTCTGTACGTTGGTATCCGCTTCAAGGACAAAACCGACTTCTCTCTCCGATTCAGCCCTCGAATCGTGACCGATGGAATCGACCTGTCGGATATGAGTTCGGGGGATTTCAAGTTGGTACGGGAATACTATAGACGGCGGGACGACGATTAACCATTCGGCCGAAGTTCCGCATGGCCCGGCCAAGTTGGTCCTTCGTCGTAGCCGCCCTGCTCAGAAACCATCAAGATACGCCGGCCCGCGGGCTCCAGGTTGAACCAATGCAACTTCGCCGCCCGCAATTCCGAGAGCGAAACAATTTGAGTCTTCGCACGGGTCAGACGTTGAAAGTTCGGCCCGAGTCAAGAATTCGTTGAAACTTCATGTCAAATTACACAAACAAGACCCAACCAGACTCAGGGACTCGGACAATGCGAGCTGTCCGGCACAGGAGCAGCCCGGAATCTAAAGCCCTTTGAACAATTCTGAGATGGACTTGTCGAAGGAACCGGCCAGAGCGGCGATCGTGTTCAGCCGCGCTTCGGTGCGACCCTTTTCTAGCTCTAAAAGCGTGCTCTTTGCAACGCCGCTGTGGATGGCAAGGTACGTGAAACTCCAACCGCGGGACTCCCGCAGACGCCTAATCCTCTGACCGAATCTGACCTGTAGCGAGGGGTTCGTCGGTCTTGCCATCGTACCGATTCTGCGGTACAGTGTTTTTCCTCGGTACCGCTACTCCGGTACGGTGCTTGCTACAGAATTCTTGATCTGAGGCTGTGCTCGCGAGGGGGTGTTTGGTAGTGGGATTGAGAGCCACACCGAGCACAGCCTCCTCCAGGGCCACGCCAACCCAATCATTGCCGATGGACGCGGGAAAGCCCGTCAGGTGCTCATTAGATGACCGTCGTCTTTGAGGCTGTGCCCCTTGGGGGCGAGTATTGCGATTTCTGCCGCTCCCACTTGATTTTCAAAGTGTACAAATGCGGGAACTTCGAATGTTGCGGGCAGCCAGTCTTCGCGTCAGCGCCAACAGGATCGTGGGCCTGCTGCAGGATTTGCTCTGAACTCGTGGACGGAAACCAGTGGAACCGCCTGACCCAGCGGGCATTGCGTAAATTCCTGAGGGTTCACGAGGTGCCGCGTCAGGAAGTCCCCACTCTCTTGGCTCAGTTCACCGAAATCCATCGGTTATTCGCTGAGCACTTGTTAAAAGAACTCTGACCCGGGTTGGCAAGAAGAGACGAAGCAGAGAGGCAACTAAAATACATGAAAACCAGTTCAGCCCTGCGGGCCGCCATCTCTCGCGTGTTCACTCGACGCCGTTCAAGAGTCTCGCTACCGTCATGCCGAAAGCCCCCGAAACTTTACACAGGCTGGAAAATGCGGCATCCGACTTTCCTCGCTCAATATCGCTCATCGTCGCCTTGTTCAGCCCAGCACGAAACGCCAACTCTTCCTGAGTCCAGCCCTGCCGTAGTCGGAGCCGCCTTATTCGCCTGCCGAGCGCTGGTCGGAGATCGTGCACCCGATGAATTCTCGGAGTGAAGCGAGATGCAGTCCACCGTCTATAGCCGAACCGCCCATAGACGGTAGCATCGGAGGTCTGTCAGGTAATCGGGCTGACTATCGCTCATCTGCACGCCCCGACGCTGAAGCGTGGACGGCTGCCTGAGCATTAGCCAACCCCGGTGAATAGGTCCGCAATCGATATTCCAAGCGTCGTGGCCAGCTTACGCAAGGTAGAAACACAAACATCGGCTCTGCCGCATTCCACATCGCTCATGTAGGAGCGATTCAAGCCACTACGATGGGCGAGCTCTTCTTGAGTCCAGGCTCGGTCGGCGCGCAGCTTGCGTATCCGCTTGCCTAATCGAATTAACAGTGGTTGCACTACAACGATTTTGGGTGTAGAGTTCGAGGCTAGTCCACCGTCTATAGACGAACCTGCTATAGACGGCACTCTGGGAGTCGCTTAAGGGAGTCCTCCTACACAGGAGCAAAATTGAACAGTGCAAAGCGGCGAATCGACGTATCACGGAAGAAGATGGACGAGGAATGCTTCTGGAGAAACCAAACAGTATACCTCCTTTCTACCTCAATGAAACAATGATTCTGCTGATCTTCGGTATGCAGGATTTTTTCTTGCTTCTAAAGGGTGTGAAGGGTAAAGTCCCGCTGATAACACCCTCATCTGCTTGAGGTTGCCAGCCGTAAGCTTGTTCAAGACAGTTTGCCGTGACGAGACGCGATGGTGCGGGATTCTTGCAGTTTGTGTTCGGTTTTCCGAACAAAATCGAGGTTCGCACCTAATGCGTCTGTTCGCCACGGATCAGTTCTGTAAGTCGTTAGCAGTAATTAGTTGCTTGGACTGACCGGCCTTTCGGAACATCGGGTTCGGCCGTCCAGGTTGCTGTCTGCTGTTGGCGAGCTTCCCCCAAAGCTCACCCAAAAAGGATTACGACGGGTCGAATCACCCTCGGGCAGCCTCGGCTGTCGAAGGCTTCATCATCGTCGGTGCGTGCGGTGAGGTTGAGCTGATGTCTCTAACGAATGACGAACTGACCGCCCTGATTTGCTCCCCCTCGCGCCTTCGGACACTTGCCGATGCGGATCTCATGGAGGCGCTTTGTGCAGGATGTAACGATGCCCTGGCAGTGCTCTTCGAACGGCACAGCGCGTTAGTCTTCCACACAGCCCGAGCAATACTGAGGGATGACGGCGAAGCGGAGGAGACGGTGCAGCGGGTCTTCCTGGACATCTTCCGAGCGGCGAAACAGTTCAACTCTGGTCGTGGGACTTTTACTACCTGGCTCCTTCAGTATGCCTACCACAGAAGTTTTGATCGACGAGCACATCTTCAGGCAAACCACTTTTACGATCTAAATGAGTTTGATGACCTGGCGCCGACCGAGCTGTTCTATGGAGCCGGGCATTTGCTATGCTTGCCTCGGCAGGAAGTCGTCTGCTTGGTCGAGCAGGCGCTCGCAATACTGGAGCCTCACCAGCGCAAGGTGATCGAGCTCACATATTTTGAAGGGTTGACCGCTCGGGAGATCGCCGAGAGAACAGGCGACTCTGCCTCGTCGGTCCGGCACCATCTGTATCGGGGGATGAAGAAAGTGCGCGACGCCCTATTGGAGACCAAGCGAGCCAGGGTGAAGTCCGCTTCTGAGCGCAAAACGAGCGCGAAGGGGATGCTGGTTGAATACCCACGAACATTATGAGGAGTTGTGTGCTGTAGCTGCCAGCGGGCAAGCGTCAGAGGTTGAATCGGCAGATCTCAGGTCTCACCTCGAAACCTGCCCGAGTTGCCGCAGCATGGCGTACGACTTTACAGAGATCAGTGCTCGGGGACTCTCTGTTCTCGCTGCGGAGCGCCAGCGCTGTCAAATCCCTTCGGGAATGACGCAGCGATTCGTGGCACGGGCAGGGTCCGAGGGCATAGAGATGAGGCGGGAAACCGCCTCAAGGATGCCGAAGCGGAATCGGGTTGCAGTTTTTGCCGGCATCGGTGCCGTCGCTGCAGCAGCCCTGATCGTGAGTTTCCTCACGTTTGGCAGGCCGAAGCCTTCTTCATCCGCGGAAGGCCACAGGTCCTCCAGTCAAGCTTCCGTCGCTGTTTCACGCACGAATTCCCAAGCTGCCCAAATTCCAGACACTCACGTGCGGGAGCAGCTTGCGTCGGCACGAGCCGAATTGAATGCCTTGGACGCCAAGATCAAGGCACAGACCGGCGAGCTCGCATCCGCGAGTAAAGCGAAGGACACTCTGAATTCCCGTGTTGCTGATATCGAGCGGGAGAATGCTGGTCTTCTTTCCGATAAAGCCCAACTCGAAGGTCGAATCACCCAACTTCAGCAAGAACTGGAGAAGTCAAGGTCCGAAAAGAATGCAGGCGACGTCGCCATCACGCTGCAGAACACCGAGATCCGAGAACTTCGACAGAAAGTCGCCGATCAAGCAGAAGCGTTGGATCAGCAACAGGAGTTCGCGGCGAAAGCGGGAGACGTCCGAGAACTCGTCGTCGCACGCAATCTCCATATTATTGATGTGCACGACCGAGACGGGGACGGCAAGAGCCAGCGCGCGTTTGGCCGCATTTTCTACACGGAAGGGAAGTCCCTCATTTTTTATGCCTACGACCTCGCAGATCCGCGGAAACTGGATGCGAAGGTTTCCTTCCATGTGTGGGGCGAACGGCTAGGTGCCGAGAAACCGATTCGAAGCCTGGGCATCTTCCACAATGACGACGTAAACGATGGACGATGGGTGCTCACGTTTGACGACCCACACGTCTTGGCACAAATTGATTCTGTCTTCGTAACGGTTGAATCCTCCAAGAAGGCCATAAAAGAGCCAGGTGGACGAAGGATATTGTTTGCTTTCTTGGGCGACAAGCCTAACCACCCTTAAACCGCCGCCCCTTCTACTTCAGCGCCAGGCAACCTCGATCCACCCAACCCGCCGTTCTCCGACTTTTGCTGCGATAAAGAGTTTCTCGCCGGCCAAAAACCTGTGCGCCGTCCGCATACTCTACAGAGGAATACGAACCGATGCTTTGTCTCTCCTTTAGGGTTGTGGGGAAGCTTTGCCTTCTGGTTTTACTCGTCTCACTTGCTGCGAACTCAGCCTTAGCGCAACTTGAAACCGCGACCGTCTCTGGACAAGTCGTGGACCCATCCGGACTGAGCATCACAGGTGCCACGGTAAAGCTGGTCGACATCGACCGTGACACCACGACCGGCACGGCTACCAACCCTTCTGGACTTTACACATTTCCGAGCGTCAGGCCAGGACGTTACCGAATGCAAGTCACAGCCGCAGGCTTCAAGGTAGTTGATGTCACGGGCTTGATCGTGAATGTGCAGGACCACATCGAGCAGAATTTTCGTCTTCAGGTTGGGTCGGTGGCGGAAAGCGTTACGGTAACGGCAGGTACTCCGCTCGTGAATACAACTGATGCCACAGTAAGCACCGTGGTGGATCGTCAGTTTGCCGAGAACCTGCCGCTGAATGGCAGGAGTTTTCAGACCCTGATCCAACTCACTCCGGGAGTGGTTCTAACCGCAAATAATGGGAACGACACGGGCCAGTTCAGCGTCAACGGGCAACGAGCAAGCTCAAATTACTGGATGGTCGACGGCGTGAGCGCCAACATTGGCATGAGCGCGGGGGGTACGTCGGGGAACGGGCTGGGTGGTGCGCTTGGTTCGACGAGCGTCTTGGGAGGTACGAACAGCCTGGTCTCGGTTGACGCCATGCAGGAGTTTCGTATCCAGACTTCTACCTTCGCGCCCGAGTTTGGCCGCACACCAGGCGCGCAAATTTCGATCGTCACTCGCTCTGGGACCAATCAATTCCATGGTACAGCGTTTGACTACTTGAGAAACGATGTGTTCGACGCCAGTGATTGGTTCAACGGCTACACCAACAACCCTCCGCTTCCTAAAGCGAAGGAACGGCAGAATGATTTTGGCGGAACTTTAGGTGGGCCGATTCTTAAGAACAGGACTTTCTTTTTTTTCTCCTATGAGGGACTGCGCCTCCGTCTGCCCCAGACCACACTTACGTTCGTTCCGGACGCGAGTTTCACGCCTGGCGGCACCACGAACTCCCGGCAGAGTGCCATACCAGCCTTGCAGCCGTATTTGAATGCTTTTCCGCTGCCTAATCGAAATAGTCCGGAAATCCTCTGTGATCCGAATACCGATCCTTTATGTCCGCCCTCCGGCCAGAGTGGGTCAGCAGCGTTCAACGCCAGTTTCTCCAATCCTGCCACGCTTGACGCTTACAGTCTTCGGGTTGACCACAAACTGAGCGACAAGCTAAATGTTTTTGGGCGGTATGATTATTCTCCTTCGGAGCTAACTCAGCGTGGAGCGGGAGCGGCAGCGGCACTAAGCAGCGTCGCGCCGACCCGAATCACCACCCAAACTGGCACGGTGGGAATAACGTGGGCCATATCGACGCTCGCGGCCAACGACTTCCGTTTCAACTACAGCAGCACAAATTCCTCCGCTTCGTCTTATATGGATAATTTCGGGGGTGCGGTGCCGCTCGGAGCACTGCCATTCCCGAGTCCCTTTAACAGTCAAAATGGGGGGTTTGGGTTCGATGTCTCCTCACTTGGGACCAACAACGGTGGCGTTTTCGTAGGCGCAGGTACCCACAGTCGCCAGCGTCAACTCAATTTCGTGGACAGCGTGTCCCTGCAAAGAGGCCCACACAGCATAAAGTTCGGTATCGATTTTCGCCGCCTGTCGCCTCAGCTTCAGCCTGCTGCCTATTCTCAGTCGGTCTACTTTTCAGACGTATCGTCCGCCGAAATGGGCGCAACAGAATATTTCGTTGTGACTTCTAGTCTTCCCGCAACCCTGTTATTTCGCAATCTCGGCGTTTTCGCTCAGGACACATGGCGCGTTAACCCTCGACTGACCTTGACCTATGGGCTCAGGTGGGACACCGATTTCGTTCCCACATCGCTCAGCGGCCCCGGCTTCAACGCGGCGGTGGGCTTCAATCTAAGCAATCTCACGAATCTTGCCCTGGCGCCAGCAGGTACGCCGCCCTATAAGACAACCTACGGTAATGTTGCACCTCGCATAGGGTTGGCCTATCAGGTGTCGCAGAACCCGCAGTGGCAATCCGTGCTTCGCGGAGGATTCGGGGTCTTCTATGACATGGCGACATCCGAAGCTGGGAACATTGCGCAGTCGGCATACTACCCATTTGGGTCGTTGAGCCTCGGCGCGGGTGCCTTTCCTCTGACGGGCGGTGCAGCAGATCCTGCCCCAATTACGCCACCTAACGGCACTAACTTCTCCAACATCTTCGAGGCGTTTGATCCGAAGCTTCGCTTGCCATACGCGCTGCAATGGAACGTGGCGCTCGAACAGTCCTTGGGAAAAGAGCAAAGCCTAACTGCATCCTACGTAGGCTCTGCGGGAAGGCGTCTTCTTCAATCGGCATCCATAGGACCCGAGCCTCCGACCTATAGTTGTTATCCCAATTTTTGTTACGCTACCGTTGTAACTAACGCCAGCACCTCTGACTACGACGCCCTGCAGCTTCAGTTCCATCGCCAAATGTCCCGCGGCCTCCAGGCGCTTGCATCCTATACTTGGTCACACTCGATCGATACGGCCTCGGCTGGCTCTATTGGCAATGCATCCAACGAGTTTTCCGTCTTAAATTCCAATATTAATCGCGGGTCCTCTGACTTCGATATTCGACACGCCTTTTCAATGGGATTGACGTACGACGTGCCCGTCCATGGCAACAATACCCTTGCGAATGCAACGCTGCGGGGGTGGTCGGTCGACAACGTCATCCAGGCTCGATCTGGTCCTCCGGTTGACGTTTACTATCAACTTTATCAACTCGCGAACGGCTTCGATACAAATCCGAGGCCGAACGCCGTCGCGGGCCAGCCTTTCTATTTGTATGGACCGATGTATCCGGGTGGCAAAGCCTTCAACCCGGGCGCATTCACGCTGCCCCCACTTGACCCAGTCACCGGCCTACCTTTGACGCAAGGCGATCTGCCGCGGAACGCCCTCCGAGGTTTCGGCGATGCCCAGTGGGACTTTGCTGTCCATCGCGACTTTCCCATCCGTGAATCGGTGAAACTTCAATTCCGCGCCGAGATGTTCAATCTTCTTAACCATCCTAATTTTGGACAACCTGTCGGCGATCTCGGACCTCCGGGCGTCCCGAACGCACAGTTCGGCCTATCCTCCGCGATGCTAGGACAGAGTCTCGCGGGAGGTTTTGTTGGGAACGGTGCGTTCGATCCTCTCTATCAACTCGGTGGACCGCGGTCAATACAGTTCGCGCTGAAGTTGCTCTTCTGACATCGAAAAGGGCTTTGTGATGTCATACGTGAATCAGATGCCTGCGCTGTACCCGGAGGAGCACAACCAACCCGCGAAGGCGAGACTTCGCAGGTCGCCCGGTCTTTCGTGGGTCAGCATCTTGTTGATAATTGTTTGCTCGACTGATGGGCTCTGCGTGCGCCACGCGGAAGAGCCGGGAGGTGTGCCGCGTACGAGCCAAGCGAAGTCAGGGAGCGCCCCACTGAGACGCCCGGTCACCGTGCCGGATTTCATTCGGATGACACGTCTTGGCGATCCGGGGTCCTCCAACGGTATGGTGACCAAGTTCTCGCCAGACGGAAAGCGGTTCGTCATGGTCCTAATAAAGGGGAATCTTGAAACCAATACAAATGAGTATTCTCTGATCCTGTTCGAAACCGACGAAGTTTTTCGCTCGCCCAATCCCCGCAGGCTGCTTTCAATGTCGTCATCCTCGAACCGGCCTGGCATCCAAAATTTGGTGTGGATGAACGATAACGACACCATCCTGTTTCTGGGTGAGCGTCCGGGCGAAACCACCCAACTCTATTCGTTCAAATGCAGCTCGAAGGAGTTGAAGAAACTCACCCACCACGCTACCAATCTAACTTCATTCGTTGCCGCGGCGAACGGCGACGAAATTGTCTTCGCCGCAGAAAACCCCGCGTTGTCTTTTGTGAACGAAGACACGGCTCACAAAGGCATCAACGTCACCAGCGAGTTATTGTCCGATCTGATTGCAGGAAAACATGAAGCAGGATTCGACGATTATACTTTGTTCATAAAACAGGCGGGAAGTGAAGCGGAAACCAGGATAACGACTGAGGGCCGCGTCGGGTGGTACAGCGGGATGTCACTTTCGCCGGATGGGCTGCACCTTGTCGTCGAGACACAAGCCACTTACTTTCCCGACACGTGGACCGAGTATGAAGGCGAAGCATTGAAAGGATCCAGGCGCCTTCCTTCCGCGCCAGGAGCGGAAACATGGATTTTTCAGTACGAGCTAGTAGATATACGTGCGGGCATCGGTCGTCTCTTGCTCGATGCCCCAATTCCGCTGGGTGAGATATCGGAAGTGGCCTGGTCGCCCGACAGCCAGTCTGTCGTCATGGGCGATATGTATCTGCCGCTGAATATTGACGATGCGGCTGAGCGCTCTCGGAGAAAGACGCACACCTTCCTGGTGGAATCTAAGATCTCCAGCCACCAATTCGTCAAGATAAGCGACGAGGACTTGCGGCTTCTTGACTGGGACGCCAAAACCAACGATGTCGTCTGCGATGTCGGAAGAACAGATAGCTTCACTGGAAAGGCCACCCGAAAAGTCTACTTCAGGAAGAGCAAAGACGATGATACTTGGTCCCGATCCAGTGTCCCGCAAACACAAGCAAAGGTAGCGCCCTCCCTGCCGGATATTGTTCTCGAGGAAAACATGAACCAACCTCCGCGAATCTTCGCCATCGCTCCCGGCGCCGACCAGAAGTCGTTACTCATGGACTTGAACCCCCAGTTCCGGGATCTTGCTTTGGCAAGAGTCGAGGAAGTTGCCTGGAAAACTCCTCACCACCATGAAGTTAAGGCCGGCCTGTATTGGCCCTTAGACTACGTTGCCGGCAAGAAATATCCGCTCGTCATCCAGACTCACGGATGGAGTCCTGATAGATTTTGGATCGATGGTCCCCTTACAACTGCTTTCGCTGCCCAAGCGCTGGCTGGCAAAGGGTTCTTCGTTTTGCAGGTTGATGAATCTCCCGGAGACTTGCATCTAGAAGAAACGCCCAAGGAAGCGCCGGGAGCCATGGCGATCTATGACAGTGCCATTGACTTTCTGGATCGCAAAGGGCTGATTGATCCAGATCGTGTTGGCGTCACCGGTTTCAGCCGGACCTATTGGTACGTTACCTATGCGCTCACCCACTCAAAGCATCACTTTGCCGCGGCAGACGTCGCTGATGGCACTGACTACGGCTATTTTCAATACATGGTAATGTCGAACTTTTACCAAACGTTGGCTGGACAATTTGATAGGACGAACGGAGCTGCTCCCTTTGGCAAGGGCTTGCTCAAATGGCTCAAAGTGTCGCCTGGGTTTCTCATGGATAAGGTCGAAACTCCGCTTCGTATTCAGACCCTGGGACCAGCCTCGTTGCTGTTTGACTGGCATTGGTTTTCCGGACTCACCTCTCTTGGTAAACCGGTAGAGATGATTTACATCCCAGATGGGACGCACGTGTTGGAGAAGCCCTGGGATCGCATGATTTCCCAACAGGGCAATGTGGACTGGTTCTGCTTCTGGCTCAAGGGCGACGAGGACCCTGATCCGGCAAAGGCCGATCAATATAAGCGCTGGCGCAGTCTCCGCGCCCTGAGGGCTAGAACAGCTCCCAATGTGGCAAGTCCGTGATTCCACTCGAGGACGCTAACTGGTCATCCAGCCCAAAGGCGCGATTGAACGGGATGTGTCGCACGCCATCGAAATTCGCGTGAAGGTTCTTTGGGAGGTGAGCAATTCGATCACACGGACTGCCTCTCCGAGCACTGCTACCTCCGTCTTCGTGTAGTTCATTGTCGTCTCCTTTTCTGAAAGAGTTGCTTGCGGCCGGTTGTCGTTCTCTGGTTCGTTCCCTAACATCTTGCCCACCGCGATTTGACAGCATGCCACGAAGTGGGTGCAAAAGAATCCTTCCCGGCTGCCTGCAGCAGCCGGGAAGGCAAGCGCCAATTTTCTAACGGAATTGGCACCTAGCATGGTTTACTCGTCCAGGTCATAGGCAGGATTGATCTTCCTCTGCAGCGTGCCATCGACATTCGCAGGAACGTTCTTGAGGTGAGGAAACTGCTCAATCACACGGACTGCCTCTCCGAGTACGGCCACTTCCGGCTTCGTGTAGTTCATTGTGCTTCTCCTTTGTTGGAATATTCCGTCCCGAATCAGGCTCGGTACGGAAGATCGTTGCTGGCTGTGGCTATGCAGTCGCCTGCAGTTCGTGTTGTCTTGCCAGTGACGAGGAGGCCGAGGGAGCGTTGAGCAGTCCGCGTCCGGCCAGGTCGCGTAGCCAATATTCCAGCGATATTGTCCAGAGAACCCGCACGAGCGGAACAGTCTTCCCTGCTCGGGCGTCAGAAATCACCTTCAGGAATCGATCATCGTGCACGTACCCAAGGGCCGAACTCAGAGATCTCTCGTAAACGTTCTGCAGTTCATCCCAGTGCTTTTCGAGAACCAGAACAGGTGTGCGGGCTCCAACCTGCTTGCTGCGGCGCGACAGGATCTCCTGCGGCACGATGCCAGCCAGCGACCGCCGCATGAGCAAACGTCTCTCACCGGGCCGCAATAGCTGACTGGCGGGTATGGAGAGAATGAACTCAATCAGATTCTGGTCGAGGTAGGGATAGCGAGTCTCTTCCAGTGCCGCCGGCGGCGTAAACTTGGCCAGTTTACAGGCCATGAGACGCACACCACCAACGTAAGCGCGGCGGGTTGGTAACCAGAGCCCGAAGTGTTCGTCGACATCCAACTGGCGGAAGGCCAGTCTCGTGCGCTTGGCAAAGTCTTTCCGGATCCAAGGTTCGACTTTAGCCTCCTTGACCAAATATTGGCCTAGGGAAGCAGGCAGCACATCGATTGCCGACTGCCAGAGAAGTTGAATCCAGGGTCTCCGTTTGACCAAGCTCCAAGCCATGAGCTGTTTGGCGAGGTTGATGAACTTAAATTGCACGATGAGATCGGCCAGATGCGCGCGAGGATCGGGAACTCCGCCTAGAAACTCGTCTCCGCCAATGCCCGACAGCACCGCTCGGTAGCCGCCGCCACATACAACATCAGCACGCTCGTCTCCGAGTTTCTGTCCCACGCCAAGAGCTCCGGGCAGAGGGCAGAACTCTGAGCATCCAAGTGATGCTGGAGAGCTCACTAATTTACTGCCATCAATATGAATGCCAACCCTTCCACGCTTTTCTTCGATTTTCTGGAAGTAAATCCAGTCGTCTCCGTTGGGCTCAGTGTTGTCGTAGTAAGAGATCGTGTCGAGGCGAGGTGTCTCTGCACTTTCTTTTGCAATGATGTCGTCTGCCATGCACACAATCGACGATGAGTCGAGCCCGCCGCTAAGTTCAGCCAACACTGGTGAATCTGAACGCAACCTGCGCCGCACTGATTGCCGGAAGACATGGCGGAAGTGCTCTTCGTATTCCGCGTCCGTTTTGTAGCGGATGCGAGATTTAGGACTGAACCGCCAATAGCGCTCGACCGCGGCGACACCCTTACGAATGCGCACGAATTGTCCTGCGGGAACTTCGCGGATTTCGCGATAGGGCGTCAAGTGAGCGTCGGGATCACTTGCGAAGTATCCGGCGACGTAGTCGTCGTCGATGTGGAACTTATCGCCAGAAAGCAGCACCAGCGGGCTGAGATCCGTTGACCACCAAATTTGATTGTTCTTCAGGTAGTAAAAGATGTGCCGGATGGCCATGTAGTCGGCGGCGAACAAGAGTTCGCGCTGTTCCGGTTTCCAGATCGAGACCGCCCAGTCGCCGACGATGCGGCGGAAACAATCCGTCTCCCAGCGGTCGAAGGCGGCAGCGAAGATTGCGAGGTCAGTTGGGCTGGCGTCAAGATCGCTGCGCAGGTCGGCCATAAGCACTTCGCGGTTATCGAGGCGGCCATCCCAAGTAACGACGAAGCCTCGTCGCGACACATAAGGCTGCTGCTCCCGGCGTGATTCAGCTGTGGTATGGAAAGGACGATAGAGCAGTGCAACCGAACCGTCCACGTAGCGCGATTCGCCGTCTGGACCTTGCTGCCTCAAGGACTCACTGAGATTCTCCAGCAGTTTTCTGTCGACCGGCTGACCGTCGAAATTCCAGATGCCCGCTTGCACACTCATACCGATCACCTTGGGTTAGCAGCGATCCCAAACGGCGTAGGTCGCCTGCACGTTCGATCGCTCGTTGATTGCCTGCCCGTCGACTTCGACCCAGGCATGGGCCTTGAACGGGAGTTTCTGCGCTCCGAGGACAATGTGTGCTGGCACTCCATTTTTCCTGAGCAAATACGTAGTGACGAAGGAGCGCTGCAGGCAAAGCGCCTGTTTTGGGTACCAGATGCAGGCATAGTTGACAGCTTTGCAAACACGGTTGATTGTGTCTTGACCAGAGGGCGCGCCGGCAACCCTCCAGTCCTTGACCATCGAATAAATGGTCGCGAAGCGGCAGAAGCTACTCAGAACGTCATAGGCAAATAGTGTCGACAACGCTCGAAAGAAGAGCATCACGACGACCTCCCGTACTGGACATGAACTCCGAGTTCGTAACAGAGAAAAGCGAGTCTATCGGCGAGAGCCTCGATCTTGGTCGACAGAGGCTGAACCGGTGTGTGGCCCCAATTGGGCTTGTAGTCGAGCAGGATGGGATACTCCGAACGATTTGCTGCCTGCAGGCGTGCCGCCATTTTCCGGGCGTGCATTGGGTTGCAACGCGTGTCCGCATCACCCGAGATGAGCAGGACAGCGGGATAGTCCGCGCTGTCTTGCACATGATGGTAGGGCGAGTAGCCGAGCAGGCAGTGGAAGTCCTGCTCATCTTCGGGTGAGCCATATTCCTCTGCCCATCCCGCTGCGAAATCGAAGAGGTGATATCTCGTCATGTCGAGCAAGGGCCCCAGGCAGATGGCGGCGCGGAAGAGGTCGTGACGTTGAGTGATCGCGGCGCCGACCAGGAGGCCGGCATTAGAGCCGCCGCCAATGGCAATATGGCCGCGTGCAGAGCGCCCTTCCGATATGAGCCACTCCGCGGCGGCAATAAAGTCGTCAAACGAGTTTCGGCGGTTCTCGCGCTTGCCAGCTCGGTGCCATTGTTCGCCGAGCTCTGAGCCTCCGCGGAGAGCAGGCACCGCAAACAGCAGTCCTTGCTCGATCAGAAAGGTTGCAAAGGCAGTGAAGCGGGGCGTGACACAGCTCCCAAATCCGCCGTAGCCAGTCAGGAAGGTCGGTAGCGGTCCCGAATGTAATAGATCCCTCCTGGCGGCGAGAAAAAGCGGAATCGAAGTGCCGTCCCTCGATGGATAGCTGGTCTCTTCGACAGCGATGAAAGAAGCATCAAATGGGACATTCGGCTCCTGCCACAGGCAAGACTTTTCTTCTCGCGTGCTATAGCGATAGACGGTGGGTGGTTGAGCGATCGAGGTGTAGCTGTAGAACAAGCTATCGGATCGATTCGTAGGATTCAGCAGGTCGATAGTCCCGTGCGGTGAAAACGGAGCCTCCTTTCTCTCGCCATCCTCGATGCCGAAAGCTTCGATTTCAGTTGAGAAACGATCGACACGAGTTACGAAGATTTGGTCGCCGGCGACCGTGAATTGCTGGATGCGGCGATCGGACTGGGGGACAATATCTCGCCAATGTGTTGGGTCCGGATCGTCGAGATTAATACCAACTATCCGAAAGTTCGGAGCGGCAAAGTCGGTGTAGGCGAACAGTTGGCCATGTGCGAAGAACGGCACGAAGCACCCCTCAATGTCGCTTAATAAGAGCTTAGGACGTGCTCCCGGCTCCAGGCTGTGCAAGTGAATCGAGGTAGTTGGGCTTTTGCCGGTGGAGAACACCGCGTACGCCAAGAGCTTGGCTTCCGGTGAATCGAGAATTCCAAGAAAGAGATTCGGTGCTTCGCCTGCGAAAAACACTTCAACGTCTTGCGATCGGTCGGTGCCGAAGCGATGCCAGAAAGCCGCCTTATAGTTTGGCCGTGGATCGCGCAGATCGCGATGAGAGTAGTGGAACCCTGTGCTATCCGGCACAAAAACAAATCCTGTGCAGAAGCCCTCTGGAAGCCGGTCCGCCAGTGCGGTGTTCCGCTCAATATCAAAGATCTCTAAAGCCGAGTAATCTGTGCCGCCTTGTCGAACAGAATAAGCAAGGAAATGAGCGTCATGAGAGATCGCGACAATGGAAACGGCAGTCGAAGTCCCGGTTGCGCGCAATGCCGGGTCCACTAGCACTGTTTCTTCTCCGAATAACCCGTTTCGCATCACGACGACAGGTTGCTCTCTGTCTTCCTGACGCTTGAGGAAAAAGTAGCGGTCGCCCACGTTCCAAGGTTCGGAGATAACCTCCTTGAATGCCATGAGTTCTGTAACCCGTTCCTTGATTTGCTCTCGACCCGGAATCGCATTCAGGTATGCGCGCGTGTACGCTGTCTGCTGTTCGATCCATGCCCGTGTTCGCGGGGAGTTCTGATCCTCCAGCCAGCGATAGGGATCCGTGATCTCCAGACCGTGCAGAGTTTCAGTAATGGGTTCCGCCTGGGTTGGCGGGGGTGCGGCTAGTAGAGGAGACATACGCTACCTTCCAGAACGTGCTGGTCGATTGAGGTGGCGGTTGGCGAACTTGGGATCTAGCCCAACATCCGAGCTAAGCGATGGATGCACCGTACATGCACAGGCAACCTGTTTTGCAAAAACTTTTTTCATGCATGAAATCGTGCAGATCGTCCTCTCATCGAACGATCTCGGTTCGATGCACACAGTTTGTGGCGCAAGTTCGGAACGTGATGAGCGGAAAGAAGTTGAAAGAAGAGTCGATGAAACTTAATGCCGGTTGGCAGCCATGGATCTGTGATTGGTGGCCCGCAGCGACGTGTTGAGTCTGCCATTCGCCTGCACGAAATCCTGCAGGAACGCAACTTTGTGCCATCGTGAGCCAAAGCCTGCGCTCACGTCATAACACTCGATTAGTTACTCGAAACGAGAGCGCTCAACACCACTTGCGGTTCCCAAGTGCATTGGCCGGGTAATCCCCCTTACTCTCCTGTGTTTTCTGCTTTCCGAACAAAACCAAGATTCTTGTTGACGTCAGCGGTCCTGCCGTTATACTCAAGCGAAAATGGGGTTTTATACCTGCTGACGGTATCGCTCGCCGTATTTTGTTCATAATGGGGAACCAGAATGAAAGAAAAACTTTCTGCTAGCTGTCGTGTTGTACGAGTAAAGTAGGCCAAAGGACATTGCGGTCAAAGCAAGTCGGCAGTTGGAGTTGGACGTAATCTGATTAGGACGCACAGATGGGCTGATGCCGAGCGGCATCACGAGGGGGCCTTCTGCGACACTTCCCGAGGAACGCAATTTTATCGATTAGCAAGTGCAGACTTCCAACACCAAGTCTGCTCTGCGGCCGGAGTAGTAGTCATGACGAGTCCGGGGGAATGGCTTCGAGGACTTCGGGAAGAACTTCACTTCACGCGGATGGCGGTCGAGCGCCTGACCAGCGAGATCGCGCGCAGTGCCAACGATGCGCGCTATCGGATTCGACGTGGGCGACTCGCCGACATGGAAGATGGCAGGGCTGCGCCGGACATTTTTGAGGCCAAGAGCCTTAGCAAATGCTACAAAGTAGCCTATCGCGCGATCTTGCAAGCCTTCGGCGTAAGACTGGAAGATTCCGAGGATGCGCCGCAGGGCCCGGTACAATCCGACGAGACTGCAAAACAGTGGTCCTTCGCTGATACGGATCGGCCGTTTTCCCTCACATTTCAGAGCCACATCAGCTTCGATAAGACGCGACTGGTAACCGAGAGCGCGGAAGAACTGGGAGTGCCTGCAATTGTGCGTCGGCGCTTGGATGCAGGCCAGTTTCGACTGGGCATCATCGGCTTGAATGACGACACCATGGACGATCTCGTCCCAGGCGGATCCGTGGTTGTGATCGACAAATCGCATAACACGGTCGAGATGCGTGACTGGAAAACGATTCAGGAGCGGCCGATCTACTTTGTGTGGCACGAAAACGGATATAGTTGCTCCTGGTGCAACGTCGTTCGTGACACCCTGTTCATCGTGCCTTATCCGACTTCGCGCCGGCCGGTGATGATCTTCAAGATGCCGCGCGCCGCGACCGTTATTGGCCGGATTATTCACGTATGGCCTCCCTTGATCATCGAAAGGACACCAGCGTGAAACAGCCACCGAGCATGTTCGGATGGGGTTACGCGTGTTGTTTTGCCCACGGGAAAATCCTGGACAGCCACGATCGCGTGGCCACGGTGTGGCCGGAACGACGAATCAAGCGCTTCGCTTCGAGCGCCTGAAGGAATTCGACCACATCGGAAAGAAGCTGGGATCGGGAAACCGGGAAATCCTGAGCCAGCGCGTCTGCGATCTGATCGACGGAGTAACGCTTCTTCAGCAGTTCCCAAATCTTCAGACCGACGGGATTGAGGCTGAAGCAAATCCCCTGCTGGATATCCAATAGTACGGCTCCGTCCTCGGAAGCAGTCTCGCGGACGCCCGGTGCGATCACGATGTCTTCGGTAGTAATGGTCGGATCCTCCATAGCCCCCTCGATGGACGTCTTGATGTTGTTCAGGCCGAGCATCGGGGAGAATATGCCTCTTCACGTGAATATCGGCAGAAACATTTTTGCTGCAGGAATTCGTGCAGACGGGATCGTCGTAGCGAACTTCGCGTATCAAGCAGCAGGAAGCTTCGATCAGCAACTCTAAATTCTTGGGCCGATTGAGATTCGTTTCTCGGAAGTTCCAACCGTACGACTCGAGAGATGGGGTTCTCGAGACCTTACACTGGCGCACACACGTTGGACAGGTTTGTCGAATGCGTGCAGGAATTCGTGCAGGACGGCGCGGCAGCGGCGCGGCGAGCCGCGTCACTTTTGTAGCTGGATATGAAGGGCCGCTTCTGCTTAGCCATTGAAAGGCAACAGGTTACGGGTAAGCGAAGGCGCCGGAACAGAGGGTGTGTGTGCCGACTGTATTGTCGAAATTGCAGCACGGAAAAAATATTTGTGCAGTTTCTTCCAAATAGCGCTAGGTAGTGAACGCGCAGGACAAAGAGGGAGATTTGTGTCTTCTGAGTGGAACTGGCTTAGCCGACAGGCGCGCCCCGTGCTGTCGCTACTTACCGTAAATCTGATCTGCATGGTTCTAGGCGGCGGACTTTCTCTCCTCGATCCCTTGGTCGTACGGTGGTTGATCGACGTCGCTCTCCCGAAACGGGATCTTCGACTCGTTCTGTTTGGCACCCTGTTCTTTTGCGTCGTGTATTTGGCAAGCGTGATCGTGAGCTACCTGTCCTCGTTCATCAGCTGCGTTGTCACTCAAAAAATGGTCTTTCGAATCCGGGTGTCTCTGCTGCGGCGAATCCAAACTTTGCCGGCCCGATATCACGGAAACTCTCAGGTGGGAGAAACGCTCTATCGGATCGAACAGGACGTTGACCGCGTGGCGGAGTTGAGCGGAGACATTCTTCCCCTCACCATTCAGATGGTGATCATGGGCGTGATGGTCCTCGCGACCATGGGAGTCCTGAATTGGCATTTGACCTCAGTGGTTGTCCCGCTGCTCCCGGTCTTCTACGTGCTTCAGCGCAGGTACACACAGAAGCTAAAAGACGCGGCGGACAACGTCCAGAGTCAGTCGGGAAAGATCGGCGCTTTCTTGCAAGAACATCTGACAGGCATGCTCCAGTTGCAGCTGTTGAATCGTACGAGCACGCAAGGCAGAAGGTTTGCTCGGCTCGCGGCCGAGGGAGCAAAATTCCAGGTCAGGCAGCGAGCCACCGAAATGTCTTTTGGCGCAGCTTCCATTTCGGTAATCGTTCTTGGCATGGGGCTGATCCTAGGCTATGGAGGCTACGAAGTAACTCGGAACACTTTGACCGTTGGTGGACTCGTGGCTTTCTACGGCTACGTCTTCCGTCTGTTCGCGCCCGTCAGCATTGCCATTGACCTCCAGTCGCGGCTGCAGCGCGTCGGCGCCAGCATCCGTCGCATTCTTGAAATTACGAGCGGCGACTCACAAATTGCAGGGCGCGAGTGCATGACACCACTGCGGTGCGACATCAAACCCGAATTGGAGTTCCGTTCGGTATGGTTTTGCTACAACCAAGACCGGCCGGTGTTGCGGGATATGAGCTTTCGTATTGAAGCAGGCGAAACGGTGGCAGTTGTGGGCCTGAATGGCTCCGGGAAAAGCACGATTGGCCTTCTGGCGACTCGCTTGTACGAACCAGATGCAGGCTTGATTCTGGTGGGAGGGCAGGACATTCGGCAGGTGGGGCGCCGAAGCCTTCGCGGTACCGTGACCCTGGTTCCACAGGATCCGATTCTTTTTGACGAAACGATCAGGGAAAATCTTCTATACGGGAATCCGAGAGCGACCGGCAAAGACCTGGAAACAGTCGCCGCTATTACGCAGCTGGATCGAGTGCTTCAAACGCTACCGAGGGGGCTCGACGAACCATTAGGACCACTCGGCGGCCGGCTTTCCGGCGGCGAGAAGAAGAGACTGGCATTGGCACGGACTCTTTTGCAACAGCCAAGGATTCTGATTGTCGACGAGATCACGAGCGCTCTCGACGGACCTGCGGCCGCTGGATTGCTTCAGGGACTGGAACTTTTTCGCCAGGCTCGGACACTGGTAGTGATCTCGCACCGCCCAGCGACCATCCTGTGGGCGGACAGAATTCTGGTAGTAGACGAGGGGGCAATCGTCGATTCCGGGAAGCATGACGCGCTGCTCCTCAGATGCGAGGCGTACCGGAGAATATGGCAATCTCAAGACAGAATGCCCTCTTTGAGCTCCCAAGGGGTAGTGTGGAGCGACGGGACGACGGCGAGCACTGAGGTTCCCGCATCCTAGCGGTCTCAGTGATCCAAGGCGCCTGCCGGACCGGAAAGCGGTTGGTCAAGAGCGGTTGGTCGAAAAATGATGTCATAATTACTGGCCATAGGTGGCCACGTGAGGCGGCAATGCTAAGCATGACTCTTCTAATAGGCACAATTCTCGCGTTGTTAGTACTGACTTCGCTTTCAAGAAGTGGCGAGCAACCGCAAGGAACGCTCGATCCTTACTTGCGCCCGGATCGCAGGGAGCCCGAGTCCGTGCTAGGGCTTCGAGAAGTTTGTCGCAGTGTCTTGAATACCAATAGTCTTAGATTCGTCGCCGCCAATGCGCCTGCCGAAGTCGTGAGTTCCTACGGAACCGAGCAACAACGCTTGGCCCGCTTATCGTTACAGGTTGCGAGCGCGGCGCTCGTTCAGCGGTTAGCCCACGATGGCGGTTTCGTAGGTTCTTCACGCACTCTCCAGTCCCCGCTGTCGAAGCTGAAGGGCGCGCTTCTCTTGGGTGTCTGCACGGTCGGTCGGGCGGGGCTCGGGGTATTACGAGGGTTAAGCACTGGAATTCCACAGCGGCTCCAGATCTTGGTATCGGCGAAGATTCTAACCAACGTAGGAAATCTGCTGGTCGATACGGAGCGCGGTGACAAACCAACCTCGAAAGCCCTGAGCGAGGAACGGATTCTCTGCGAGGCTTCGACTGAAGTCTCCCATGACGAGTCGAGCCTGGATGCTGTGAGGGACGACATTCTGCGCGCTCTCCGCGCATCTCTGCCCAATGACTTGTCCCGGCTGATATTCTTAGCGATCCTGCGCGACAACAACTCGGGTCACTACTACCATCCCGAGGTGGCTCAACGGTTCTCGGTAGAGGTTGCGGATCGGGCAATGCTTGCCTGTCATCACCAGATTTATGAACGGGTGGTAGCGCTGCCGCTGGAAGACTTAACAGATCAGCTTGATGCGTACATGGCGACTGTGCGGGCGCCGAAAGAGCGGCTCATCGAGAGTTGGACAAAACTGCGAGCTTATCGCGCGACAATCCCGATGGACGCCGACCCCATCTCGACGGAGATTTTCTTCATGAAAGTTGGGGTCGCGGTTGCGATCTTGGAAGCGAGGCTTCCCGGTAGAATTCAGTGATTCGGAGCAGAAGTAGTGTCTGTCGTTCGCAAACTGTTCCTCGATTTGCCGGTCGCGAAGAAGCTGGTTGTAATTCTCTGGCTCTTTCTCCTGATCGTAGTCAGCCTGTTGGGCCTGAGCTACCTGACAATCGAGAATCTCTCCGCTGCGAGGGCGTACGTCGGAGGGGAAGGACTCTGGTCCAAAGCGCAGAAGCAAGCTGTTTACGACCTGCTGCGGTACTCGATCTCGCATTCCGACGCGGACTATCAGAATTATCGTCGGGCTCTCCTGGTCCCTCTGGGAGACAGGCAAGCCCGACTGGAACTCGAGAAGCCCGTTCCCGACATGGCTGTTGTTCGCAGGGGTTTCATCCAGGGCCGCAACAGCCCACAAGACGTAGAAGGGATGGCGGCGTTGTTCCGACGCTTTCGTCATTCGAGATACATGTCCGAAGCAGTTGACATCTGGGCGCAGGGCGACGCTCTCATCGAACGACTCGAGAAGCGTGGGGATAACCTGCACGACGAGATCTCTTCGGAGAGACCCGATCCTGGCAAGATCGCAGAGATTGCGCGGCAGGTGGACCTCGTCGGGAATCAGCTGACCCCACTTGAGGACAGGTTTTCCTATGCATTGGGGGCAGGAGCACGCCAGGCTAAAGGCTCATTTCTTCTGGTCACATTCGGTGCAGCCGCGATGTCCGTGGTCGCGGGGCTTTTGTTCACCTTCTTTATGTTGCGGAACATCCGCCAGACTGAAGAACGATACAAGCATCTGATCGATACCGCCAATGACGTCATTCTTGTGCTGGATGCGGAGACAGGAGTCATCCTGGAAGCCAACGAACGCAGCAGCCAGCTCCTGGGGCGACCGCTGCGCGAGATTGTGGGTATCCAAGGTGAGCAGATTGTGACGGAGAGCGACCGGGAACGGTACCGCAAAGTGTTGGGCGGTACCCTGAAAGGGGCGGCAGTTGCCGGAAGGCAATTGCACCTGAGCCATTCTGATGGGCGCTCGATAACGGTCGAAGTCAATACCAGCCTGACTGAGTTCGAAGGGAAAAGGATCGTTCAGGGCATTTTCCGCGACATCACGGACCGCCAAAGGCTGGAAGAGGAGGTGCGGCAGGCTCAGAAAATGGAGGTGGTTGGCCGATTGGCAGGCGGAATCGCTCACGATTTCAATAACCTTCTGATGGTGATTCTCACCCAGGTTTCGAAGGTACGGAGTTTGCCCAGCCGGGTACAACTCCTGGAGCAAGCCGAGAGGATTCGAACGGCAGCCGAAAAGGCTGCTTTGCTTACGAAGCAGTTGCTCGCCTTTGGGCGCAAGCAAGTGTTGGTGCTTCAGGTGCTGGACTTGAATGGACTACTCGAGGAAGTGAAGGAAATGCTATCCACTCTTCCGGCGCAGCAGGTTCAATTGATGGTGACGCCCAGTCCGCAGCCGCTTCCAGTCGAAGTCGATCCAGGCAAAATTGAGCAAGTAATAATGAACTTGGCCGTAAACGCGTGCGATGCCATGCCCTCGGGGGGAGTACTGAGAATCAAGACCTCACAAGTATCGAGGATGGATTCCAAACCCGGCGCGAAGAACTCTTCAACCGCCCACGCACTCTTAGAGATAACTGACACCGGTTGCGGCATGGATGTTGAAACCAAGGCTCACCTTTTCGAGCCGTTCTTCACCACCAAGCCAATTGGCAAGGGCACCGGCCTCGGGCTCTCCACTGTGTACGGCATCGTGAAACAGAGCGGCGGCACGATCGAAGTGGACAGTGTGCCCGATGAAGGTACGACTTTCAGAGTTTACCTTCCCATCGTGGAACAACCTGTAAGCTCGCGAAAAGCGCCCAAGTTCCGGAGTCCGGTAACGACAGGCTCGGAAACGGTGCTCCTGGCCGAGGATCAGTCTTCCATTAGGACTGTGCTGCGCGAATTCCTTGAATCCAAGGGTTACCAGGTATTGGAGGCGCAGAACGGTGGCGAAGCGCTGGAACTTGCAGAGCACCATCCTGGCTCGATCGACGTTTTGGTCACGGACGTGGTCATGCCCCAAATCCGTGGGCTGGAGTTGGCGAAACGCGTGACCGAACTCCATCCTGACATCTGCGTGATCTTCATGTCAGGGTACTCTGAAGATGCGTTGCTGGAAAATCGACTGCTGTCTCAGCAAAACATCACCCTAATTCAAAAACCATTTGACCCCGAAGATCTAGCTCAGAAAATCAGGGAATCGCTGAATGACAAGTGTAAGGCCTGGTAGTGACCTGTGCCGGCCAAAAGTTGTGGCCTGAAGGATTGCTCTCTCTGCGCTCGATGAACACCACTGCTGGTTTACTGAGTTTTCCCGTCTTTCAGAGCAGCGTCCCCAGTTGCTAGAAGATTACCTCGTTCGGAATCAAAATCATGAATGCAATACGTTGTTAGAACCGGTCTCATAAACCCCGGGAGAATTTTCAATGGCTGCCTGCAAGCGGCAGAACATGCGCGACAAGTTCCCTGAGAAACTGATCCGAGTTCGTAAACACCGCAAAGTGACCGCCATCGATCGGCACAAACTCTTTGTGCGGAGCTTTGATTGCACCGAGATATTGCCTTGCGAGCGCGGTAGGAGTCGTAAAGTCCTCGGTTCCCTGGAAGAAAAACATGGGCACTGCAAACTCAAGACCAAGATCCTTCGGCGTAGAGGATCTTGTCTGTGGAACGAGACGGTCGCCGCTTAGAATCTGCCCGTCGATAGAATCGTTCAGATCTCGCACGGAATTACCGGGAGCGACCAAAGCAAGTCCAAGAGTTCCGGGGAGGAATCGATCCGCGCCTTCGAAACTGTTCGCCCATTTGCGCTGTACGCCGTAGCCCTCACCGTTCGGGTAAGGTGGTGGGCCAATGCGGCGCAGTTCGGCAACAGCCTGCTGATTTCCGGTAGCCTGCGCTTTCTCCAGCAGCGCGGCATACGCCACAGAGTAGTTCTTTGTTTCATCGGAGACCTGGCCTGTGCCCACGTAAGCGTAGAAAAGGTCTGGTCTGGCCTGCACCATTCGTAGGGCGAGGATCGAGCCAAAGGAGTGGGCGACGAGAACGATCCTGTCCTTGCCGAGACGCTTCCGCAGACATTCGGACAGTTCGATCCCATCTTGCGCAATGCGATCAAGGGTCATGGTGGACGCAACCGATGGTCCGGTTTCCCGGAGCGTTCTACCCGCGCCTCGTTGGTCCCATTGCACTACGGTGAAGCGCTTTTCCCACGCCGCGAAGAGAGCGAATGACCAAGGATTTGTGACATCGCCTGGGCCGCCGTGAACAAATGGCAGCACAGGATTCTGTCGATCTTCCCCACGGATGGTGACCCATTGGTCGATGCCTCCGAGGTGAACGTACATTGCCTCGTCAACACCCTTTGCGGAGTCAATCGCATACTGCCTCGCGTTACGCTCTCGCAAGAACGAAAGTGTCTGGTCGAACTTTCGATAGTCTGCATCGTTGTAAGCGGCTGCCGTCGTGCTCTCTCGTGCCGCGGATTGTTGCGGCGCTGGATTTTGTGCTGGTGCTACGACTGACAAGAAGGCAAAGAGGGAGACATAAACTCCGCAACAAGGCAACATGTGAACTCTCATAGTGAAAGGATACGGATCATCCACGTCGCCGGTTCCGTGACTTTCGGCAAGTTTCGATTGCCATGGTGACGTCGAGGTACGAGTAGGCCACCTCATAATTGCCTGAGCAAGATTTGTATGCAACCGAGACGCACCATGCCGAAGAAGTTCTCGACGTGGTACTCCCGGCGGATCACCAATCGACGAAAGTGATGCAGCCAAGCAAAGAGTCGTTCCACTCGCCAACGCCTGCGGTACCGCCGCAACGGGCGACCGTCCTGTGTGGGTTCGCGGCGCTCTCCGCGATGGGGTGCGATCATCTCGATGCCATAGCGCTCGGCCAGATCTCGATCCAAGCGGTCACTGTCGTAGGCTTTGTCGCCCATCAATCGTGGGGGAAGGGTATCGAGGAATCTGTGCCCGAGGAGGCCTTCGACGAGTTGGCTCTCATGCGGCGAAGCGCTTTCGATACTAACGGCCAGAGGAAGACTGTGATCATCGGCGAGAGCGATGATTTTCGTCCCTTTGCCACGCTTGGTGGGCCCGACCGCAAGGCCCCCTTTTTGCCCCCGTGAAGGAGGCGTCGACGAAAGCCTCCTCCAGGTCCAATTTTCCACGGACGCGCAATTCCTCCGCCAGTACCCAACACCCACAAGATTCCGTTGAGCACGGCTCGTGGGTCCTGCCACCGGCGACCGCGACCGTCCGTGCGCCGCTTGGGGCGCAAGAGCGGTTCGATCAGTTGCCACTGGGCATCGCTGAGTGCCCATCGTCCTCGCATGCCTCCTTCTGCCTGATTTCCTATAGGTAGAAAATAGGTAAGTCGGTTCAACCACCATTTATGAGACCGGCCGGTTCTACATTATTCGAAGTTTGATGTGACTGTTGTGGTTGAATTGGACTGACTGGAGTTGAACTCAGTTTTGCAGGGGGCTGGTTGCTGGGGTGTTGTTCACCATGCCGACCAAAATCCAGAGGACGTGCAGTGCAAATGAACATCAAGAATATTGTCAAGAACAATGCTGCTAGGTTTTCGTTCTACCGGGCTGGCTACATGTACTACGAGGTTGCTGTTGACGGCCAACTGTATCGGTTCCCGGTCAGCTTGGAAGACTTGGGAACAGCCACTCTACTGGCGGAACACAAAGCGATCACGCTGATGCGTTATATTCGGAAGGCACTGGAAGACCACACGTTCGTGAAAGCCTGATTCGGGTCAAAATGTAGATCGAAGTTTAAAGCCCTTACGCGGCATGAGGCTCTCCGAAAGCGTTATCTGTCATGTGCGATCCTCCGAAATCTTGTGCGGTGTGTTGCCTGTCGAGGAGCAGGCTCTCCGAAAGTGTTAATGTGCTGGGCGGGTCTATGAAGGCGGGTTATGACTACGCGATGTCTTCTCGCTTATCCCACGCGGCTGCCAGCGCCTTGATCCGACCGGCCACGTAGTCGGGATCAAGGTCTCTGCATTGGATTTCCTGTGCAGCCTCGCAGAGGTTACGAGCAGTTGGATGTCTTTCTCGGAGTCGGCCAGGATCGCGCGGAGGCAGTGAGTCAGGGTGCGCGTTAAGATGGCGTCGCTGGCCGTCTGCCCACAACAAGGGAACCGGGTGAAGATATGTCGCAATGGGTTTTTGTGAGCACAGCCCGGCTCGCATTCCGGTGCTAACATTGTATCGTCGTCAAAATGGGTACTCGAATCCTCACCGTGGGACTCCTTGTTATGGCGCATTCGCTTTTTCCTGGCACGCTTTTCGCACAATCCACTCCCGCCCCCAACGAGGTCCCCATCGAACGCTGCGACCGCCTCCCCGTCGTCAAAGTTCGCATCGGCCCTGCGGAGATGCGTTTTCTCGTCGATACTGCCGCCACTACCATACTCAATCTCAAATCTTTCAGCAGCGGTCGCCTCAAAGAGATTCAGATTTATTCCTGGTCTGGCGCTGCTGCCACCAGTGCGCGGGAGGTCTCCATCTCCGAACTCACTCTCGGCGGTCATCATCTGCGCGACCTCAAGCTACCGGCCATCGACCTCAGCCCCATCGGCAATGCCTGTGGTGGCCCCATCGACGGTATCCTCGGCGTGGACCTGCTCGACAAAATGGCGGTCACCATCGACCTCAAGCGCCAAGTCGCATCGCTTGGCGAGGATTCTGCCGATCCGAAGATCGCATACGCGGAATTGGGAAACTCGATGCGTTCCTGTGGCACGGCGTTCGATGAGGGCAAAGTGGCAGAGTTCGGGGACTGTGTTGACCCGGAAGCTGTCCTGTACACCCCGGACGGAGAATTCGTCGGGCGCGCGCAAGTCTTAGAATACTTACGCCAGCGATTTTTCAAGTACGCTCCCGATCTCTGTTACAAAATGAAAATGCACGAGGCGCAGGCATTCGGCAACGCGCTCTGGTATTCCTACGACTATTCGATTGACACGCCCAAAGAGCATCTCGCCGGACATGGCTTCGCCATGTGTCGCAAAAGCGGGACGCGCTGGCGCATCCTCAACATGCATAACTCACTCGCAGAACAAGCCGCTAAGGAAATGAACTGAAGTTCATCGGTCCATTTGGGGTTGCACGCGGCTCGTTTGATTCAATCGCAGTGAAGAGATACCGGACTGGGCTGCGGGGATCATGTACGGCTCAATCTTCGGCAGGGGGTGCGCCTTCTCATGACCGTAAACCTTTCCGGCGTAGGCGAACCTGCCATTCAACACTACGACGGGGTACAAATTGAAGAAGCCAGCTAAGATAACGATCTCGAGTTACATTCTCGTCCACGTCACCAGCTACAGATTCGAAGTTCAGGGAGCAAGCCTGGATGAATCTCGCGCAGACCAGTGGAAACAACAGAACCCTGCAATCAGGCAAGTTTGTGACGTGCGCCTGCTCGAAGGTTTAGTGCAGGAAGACTGAGCAGTGCGCGACGGCTTCAGAGTCTTCATCGCTTATCGCGCCAATCTTCGGGCGGCGCTTGGACGCTCCATACGTTGCCAGGCTCATCCAGGGCCAATCCGAGCAACCAAAGCTTCTCATACTCTCCGATCCGGATGCAGTTTACTACCCGCGCAGTGACGCTGGTTCCGGCAGGAAGACCCTCCAACTGGACTGCGGCCCCGACTTCCAGCGGACGACGGAACTGCGCCGCACATCCCTGGGGGTTCACCAGGATTATCAGGCATGGCTCGGAAAACGCATGAGGGCCCAGCACTCGTGCTCGCGAAACTTCGAAGCGGCTAGGCGGTCGTAAGCACCCTTAGCCTCTTCTCCGCTAAGCAGCGTGGGAACGGGGAATCTCCATTGACAGTCGGAGCAGGCCCAGCCCTTTGCCTCGCCCTCGATCCAGATCAATGAGCGCGCCATATCGCCAACGCCAAGATACTACCGCAATGACTGCTGGCATCAGATAGTGATGTGCAAAGGCGATAGCGCTCAGAAGCAAGGTTGTGAGCGATATCGCGAATTTTCGCCAACTAGGGCAAGTTACCCCAACCATCCGGTCTTACCAGTGACTGTCGTTTGGTACGCGGAAGCGCAGATTCGAGGTAATTCAAGCACTGCGCTTCGGTCGCGAATGCCCTTGGGACTTCTATCAGTTTCGTGGGTGCTCTCTGTTGTACTTTTCCATTGCTGCTGTAGCTACTTTCAGCTCTCGTTCCAGTTTGGCAATCTCGTCTTCGTTAGGCTTAGGCCGCGCGCGTGCAGTGACAAGCATAAGCTCTAGGGTTGCTACCCGTGTCTCTAGTTGATCGCGTTTCAAATCCACGTTAAAAACATATGCTTGATATATAGGAAAAACCTCTGTTTTCGAGCATGTCGATCCAACCTAGTAACCTCATAGATCTTTTTACGACAGCAGCGATTGCGCCCATTGACCGTTGGTCAACTTGTGATAAGGCGATTTTGCAAAAGTTAGGACGCAGGACGCTTCCCATACAGCCATTCCAGCAGAAACGCGATGCCGATGCCGATGAGAAGGACTGGCCAGACCCAAAGGGTGTCTCGACGTGGGATCATATGCACGCCTGAGAGCAGAAACATGCCACCACCGATCAGGAACAGTGGCCCAGTGATAGCACAGTGAAAAGCGCGATTTCTAAGCCAGTTGGCGAGGCAGCCGATGGCCATGGCGAGAAGGCACGCAGCCGCCGCCGACGCATAGAGAGGACGCCAATAGATTCCTATGAGACTCAGCACTCCCCACGCCGTCAGCGAGACTATGAACCAAAAACAGATCGCTGCTGGCGAGCTACAACAAGCTCCCACTGGCTTTGTCATTGCGAAGAAGATGATCCCACGGCCCGATTCTACACCCGTCTTAACCATGTGTAGGCCAATTCTCAATAAGTAAAATGGCGGGAAAATCAAGCACAGGGTGATCCGGTGAACATGGCGTTTCCGTCCTCCTCGTCAACTGAGATTTCATTGCCTTAGCGCTGCACTGCTTATCGGTTGCGAAAACCTTTTGTGACTCGTTCAGCTTCATTGGATTCTCTTTGAGGATTCATCCAGTCTCAGCAGTTCTTCTTTGATGGCTAGGAGGCGGAGCCTTCTCAACTCGTTCCTATTCACCGGTGCTTCGATGTTGCCGAAGGGCATGCTTTTCGTTTTCATGCCGACGTGGCTGGTGGACGAGGTCTGGCCAAGTCAACGTTCCGGCGCATGGTCGGGGCCTAAACGGGGTCTAAGAGGAACTTTGTTGGGAGAGGTCCTCGGGGAGTCGGCTTCTCGAAGAAGTGAGCCGAAAACGTTTTCTTGCTTCACGGACAAGCTGCAAAGGAAAACGCCCGGGCTGGGCGGGCGGCGAGAAGAACACGAGAATCTGGCTAGGACGATGCAGTAGCTGCTTTGGCTTGTCTGGAACCCAACACTTCTTCTTCGGCTATCAGCCAGTCTTCCATTGCGCTTCCATCCAGGCAGCCACGTTCTTCGTACAGCTGATACGCACGTTGGCGGATTCGTTCTTCGACTTCGTCATCGGGTGGTTTGGCTCTGATTGGGATAGCAGTCTTGGGACTCATGGGGGATTACCTCCGTCCAGAATTGTCCTCCCCGTAACGGCACTTTGCAAGGTGACACTTTGATCTGTCACCTCGGCTCGCAGTGAGCGATGCCCCAGCACCGAAGCTTATGATTTCCTGCCAGGTCTGCTGGCGAATCATGAGATGGCACAACGGTCGAACCCGGCGCTCTCAAAACCCGTACTTGGAAACAGTCTCTCAAGACTGAATTGTGAAATGGGAAAGGAGCGCAACGCATTCCATCCTGCCCATCAGTGATCCACTCCAACAAAAGCTGATTAGATAAGGGCGAAGGCTCCAGCGCATCCCGGTAGACTGTGGTTGGGTTAGAGACTAAGGTCAGCGGGAGGAAGAAGCCCGGCCGATTCAGCCGGACTATGCGATACAGGCCGGTTTTACCTCTTCACTTCGAGCTTCTTGGTCACCAGAAAGCTCCAGATGGTTTCGTTGCCATTCAAGTCCTGGCTCGTTTTCCCCACCTGCTTCTCCACTTCATACTGTTCGCCCCCCGGCCAGGTGTTGCCTGCGCCCTTCACGTTATAGGAAACCACCTGCGCATCCTGCTGGCAGCCATCGTAGCTCTCGACCTTCGTCTCCATGCCGCCTTTCTCATGAGCCGGTAACTTGGTCTGGGTTGGCTTCTCCGCGCAGCGATCCATCTTGGCCCACGCCTTCGCACTGTCCTCCACAGAGATGATCGGCAGCTGAAGATTGTGCTCGGTACCGCCGCCATGGGGGACCACCGGGTCGGACGTGCCGTTGATCATCACCACCGGCACCGGACGCGAGGGCAAGCAGATCATCGTCTTCGGCATGGCTGCCCCCACAGGCGCAATCGCCGCGATCCGGTCGGCCATCGCGCACCCAACCTTCATCGCCATGAACCCGCCCTCCGACAGTCCCGTGGCATAGATTCGCGCCGTGTCCACAGAAAACTTCGTCGCCATCTGGTCCAGCATCTGATTCAGGAACTCAACGTCATCCGCCGGTGCAGGCCTGTTTGCTTCTGCACCGCGCCCCTGTCCTCCGGATTGCCCTCCGCTCGGATATCCCCCACCGCCGCCGGGATATCCACCACCTCCGCCCGGATACCCTCCCCCACCGTGCCGCCCGCCGCGTCCACCCGGGGACCTCATCATTGGCTGCGGCGGCGGAGCAGTCACTCCGACATTCCAGCGCCCGTGCAACGCGCTGGGGTAAACGGCAATGATGCCGTCTTTGTCCGCCAACTCGTCGAACCGGGTCAGCCGCTCCATGTCATCGGTATCCTGATTCATGCCATGCAGCAAGATCACCACCGGATATTTCTGTTTCGGGTCGTAACCCTTGGGCAAGCGCACCAAGTACGTGCGATCCACGTCACTGACCGTCACCTTTTCTTTGGTCTCCTGCGCCCGGGCACCATAAGTGATCAACAGCATGGCGAGGCAGACTCCTGCGGCCGACGCTGCCGGCATCCTCGTCCAATTCTCAGATTTCATACAACCTCCCGAAGGCAACCCGAAAAAGCCAGTAGGACCGTCCCTCCAGTTGGAAGCCTCCCCGCCTGCTGGGGTTGGACGGAGTACAGCCAGCCGTTTCTCGGGATTATCAACGTGAGAGGACAACCCGCCTTCGCCTTCCGGACGGCTATTGCTGGGGTGGCGGGCCCTGCTGGCCGGAGCCGGCGTCGGGCGGTCCCCCGCGACGGTTTTTCATCCATTGTTCACGCTTGGCCTGCATTTCGTCCCACTTCTTCTGCTGGGTAGAGTCGAGGAGCTCGCGGATCTGCGCATCCGTACTCTTGTGGATTTCCATCATTTTGGCATGGCGATCCTGCTGGGAAAGAGAAGTGTCCTGGCGCAGGCTCTCCATCTGAGAGCGTTCGGACTCAAATACGCCTTGCACTTTGGTTTGCTGATCGGAGGTGAGTTTGAGTTGTTTGGTCAGTTCCTGTGTGCGCTGGGCGGGATCGGGCGGCCCATGGCGCCAGCGACTGTTGTCCTGCGAGGGCGAGGATTGCTGATTGTTGAACGGGCTATCCTGGGCCGCCGCGAAAGGCGCGGTGATCGAGATGAGGCCGGCCGCGACAAGAACGAGCAGGCTCTGCTTGATCATGGGGATCTCCTTTTCAAAGCGATCTGTCTACATCAATGAATGGATTATGCGCCGAAAGTTGCGCAAGAAAACAGGATTCGTACAGATTCGTACAATCTTTGCATAACTTTACGAAGTGTGGTTTCGACTAGGGTCCGGGAGACGGCACCCGAAGCCGGGATTGAGATGGGCTGGCCGGCGATGTTGATCGAGATTCATGCAACAGCCTCGAAGGGCGGGCGTAAGGCGGTTGTCGTCTACACGGTAGAGGCAGAAGCAAAAGCAGACGCAGGCTAGTCCTCTGTGGCGTCTCTCATGATTCCGGGCCAGTGGCCTGGCTGGCATCCTCACACATGTGTACCTGTTTGAAATGAAGCTCAAAGGCAGCCTCCAGCGCCGTTTGATACTCCTCCCGGATAGGTCGATGCGTCGTGGACTCCACCTTCAAGTTCACGTCGGCACAGGATGTGCAGCCACCCTCCACGGGGATGTTGCCCATCCATTTGGTAATGCGAAGCGATGGTTTCTGCATGCCCACAGTTTCCCACGATCCCGGCTCATCGAACGGCTTGGCAGTCCACAGTTTAAGTAATCGGTCAGCAGACCACGCGGAGTGGCAAAGCAACCGCCACCAACCTCACCTGTTCGTCGCGTGATGACTCACGCATAACACACCCGGGCGTCGGAGAGTAGTAAGGCGGCAGCGCAAACCTGTTCGCGGTGATGAACAGCGACCGCTGCTGCTCAGAGCGATCAAGTGTTATCGTCACGTCGGTCGGAAGAAACCAAGTCCAAGTTCTTCGCGGCAGCCGCGTCACCCCTCTTTCTTTGTTTGGGGACACTCGATGTCCTCCGGGCTCCGTACGTTTCCCTTCAGGTATGCGCCATCTTCGATAGCAATCCGCGGCGTGTAGATGTCGCCTACAAGGACGGCTGACTTCTTGAGATCAACGCTTTCGCGGCCGTACAGGTTTCCGTCCACTCGACCCCGAATCAGGATTTTGGGGGCTTGTAAGTTGCCACGGATGCGTCCGTCAGGTCCGACAATAAGGCTGCCGTCGAGCAGTTCGACACGGCCCTCCAGTTCGCCGTCCAGATAGACATCCTCACTTCCTGAGAGTTCGCCTTTGATCGCGATCAATTTCCCGATATGTGCGACATCGGGGCGGAAACTCTCGGCCGACGGGGGCGTTAGAACAACGTGCACCGGTTCTCGGGACGGAACACTAGGCACAGGAGGGGCTGCGCTCGGCGTCCCAGGCATTCTGCTAGGCGGTGCAGGCTTACTCTCCTCACTAGTCCACTTCCACACGGTGCACCCCTTGGCCCTCAAGGTCACTTGGAAGTTTGCCGCTGATTGGATCTTCAACAGTCGGTCCAACGCAGCACATCGGTGCTATTCACAAGCTCCATCAACGGAGTCTACGGTAGCCGCACACGATTTGGCGAACTCGTCATCGGCGGTCCACTCTTTACGGAAAACCGACCGTTCAGATCCTGCTCTCTGGTGCGACACTAAACCTGCCGACTCGAATCCGTAGATTACGCGTCTCGGTCTTGGAGCCACCAGCCGCAAGTTTGAGTGTGCCGGTCTAACTTCCTCCGGAAACATCGATGCATGATCGCGAGCGCCGCGAAGGCTTCAGGTTTACACTTAAGCAGATTATCTTCTTGGCGCTGGGGAGCGAAGGTCACGCGGTCCCCGCCCCGATGAAAAACCTTCTCCTCCGGGGGCGCATTCCTTTACTGTGATCAGTCTATCAGGCGCGAGGAGCGGTTTGGATTTATCGTCGAACTGCGACCTCCTCAACTGGCTCAGAGAAGAGAGAGGTATGCCAACTCAGCGCGCCGAGCGGGCACTGCATCTCGCGACGGACAGTGACGGAATTAGCCGACGGTCACTAATACCGTTCTGCATGGCATCCAGATTGTTGACGCGCGGTGCGATCTCGCCAAGACTACGCACGATTGCGCGTTTCTCGTTAGCAGGTAATCCTGCCATGATCGACCTACCGAGTTAGAAAACCTCCCAAGCGCAGGCTTTTGCCGAAGCCCCTTCGAGGACGGGCGGCTTCACTCCGAGTAGCCGTCGTCTTTGTCGTCATCATCGTCATCTTCTTTGCCATCGCTTTCGTCTTCCTCTTCGTCGTCTTCCTCGTCTGGCTCCTGTCGAACGAGGACATCGGCAGCTATCGACCTATCGGAAGGGCCTGAGTCGGGGCATTCTGGATGTATTCTACTCATGTCCAATGGTACGCCTCGTAGCCTTCGGCAAGACGGCGACAATGGGCGGCGCACCGAAAGACAAAGAATGTCATGCCGATTCTGAAAGCAGGCGTGCTCTATTTCGCGCTCGTATTTGGAGCGGGCTTCGTGCTTGGAACCATTCGCACTCTGTGGATCGTCCCACGCGTAGGCACGAGGACGGCCGAACTGATGGAAACGCCCATCATGCTTGTAGTCACAATTGTGGGTGCGCGATGGGCGGTTCTGCGCCTCGCTGTGCCGTTCGTGCCGTCTGCCCGCCTCGGGATGGGTGGCATCGCGCTCGTCCTCCTGCTGGTCGCGGAATTCGGGCTCGTGCTCTGGCTTCGGGGCCTGTCGATCAGAGAGTATCTCGCTCTGCGCGACCCTGTGTCGGGAACGGTCTACTACGCGATGCTCGCGGTGTTTGCCATCATGCCGCTTCTCGTGGCCAGACGCTGAGGCTGCTGTCGCAGGGAGGAACCGATGCGCCAACTTGCTTTCGTAGCGATAGAAGCAATCCTCTACAGATAGATCAGCACACCTCTAGAACTAGCCAACCTCCATTTTCGGCTCATCCCAAAACCGCGTGTATCGGTTCGCGAACTCAAGCGTCGCCTCATACTTCTCGGGATCGTTCTGTTTCAGCCAGAGCAGCTTGTAGACCGTGTCCACTGCCTGCTTCATGATGTTCTTCATCTCGGCTTGCGTTATGCGCGAATATTCGGATTTCCCAGCGCAAGTGGGGCACTCTCTGCCGGCGTGAACATCTTCGATGGGGCCGTTGCGGAACGCCAATGCCACAAGGCTCTTGGCTTCCGCTGCCAATTCAGGGTCTAACGTCATCTTTCGCTTGGGCATTGGTGCTTCTCAACTCGAAATCATACATAGAACGACGGCAGGGACTCCAATTGTCAGCGATTTCAGCGGGAAGGGACTCAGCGAAGCGGCGCTGTGTCCTTTTGTCGTTGGCAGTTAGATTTCGTTCGATTTCGCCAACTTTTCCAACGTTTCCGGAAACCGCCCACGCGGGTAGCTATGGCGCCCAATCTTCGGGCGGCGTTTGGACGCCCCATACATTGCCGGGCTCATTCAGGGCCAACCCTAACAACCAAAGCTTCTCGTACTCCCCCATCGAGATACAGTTCACTACCCGCGCAGTGACGCTGATTCCCGCAGGAAGACCCTTCAACCGTACAGTGGCCCCAATTTCCAGCTGACGACGGCACCGCGCCGCGCATCCCTGGCGGTTCACCAGGATTATCAGGCATGGCTCGGAAAATGGATCAGCTGGGTCCACACTGGTGAGAGTAATCGGAATCTGGCAAGGAATTCGAGTACCGCTCCGGACCGCCCCTTTGTTGGAAAACGAACTCAACTTGAAGTTTAGCAGTTCATAACGGAGGGTCAAGTCGGCGCGCGCCCGCCTACAGCTGAAGTCTGGGGTAAGGCGTATAATCTGTCGCCACAGCCGGAGGAGGTGCCAATATGGCTAAGATCAAGCAGTTCACAGTTACTGTCGAGAATCGACCGGGTGCTGTTGCAGAAATCGCGAAAGCACTTGGCAATGCGAAGGTGAATGTTCTCTCACTGCTCGGAACCACCCAGGGAACGGGCGGCACGATTCAACTCGTCGCCGAGGATGCCAGACGGGCAAAGAAGGCGCTGGATGAGGCCAAGATTCAGTACCAGGAAACAGCGGCAGAGGAGTGCGAACTGCCAAACAAAGCCGGTGCGCTCGCGCAGTGCTTGGAGAAACTCGCAGGCAAAGGGGTCAACCTAAGCTCGATTCACGCAACAGCCTCGAAGGGCGGGCGTAAGGCGGTTGTCGTCTACACGGTAGAAGGGGAAGCGAAAGCGGTGCAGGCGGCATAGAAATCCAAGCGCCTGCAGCCCTGGTTCACGTGCTTCACGGGTGTACTGTCGGCTGGTTTCCGGGAGCATTTGGATGCCCGTGTGCAACTCGAGCGCAGCGATGCCGAAACCCTTCCGTTTTCGGACGGGGTCGTTCGACGCCCTGATTTGTGAATGCGCCTTCTACACCTTCCCTAACCAGGCGGCGGCGAGAGAGTTCTTCCGTGCGCTTCGCCGGGGAGGTCGTGTGGGTATTAGCGATCTCACCCGTGCTGAAATACTACCCAAAGCCTTGGACGGTCTGCTGGCCTGGGTTGCATGCATCGGCGATGCTCAGACCGTGGAAGGTTACGTGGCCTACCTTCAGGACGCTGGTTTCTCTTTGGACAGCATTCCTGAAGGAAATCGTGGATCAAGTTCGCACGAAACTGCTGGGAGCGGAGATCATGGCTGGGCTGAAGAAATTGCACATGCCCGACGTTGATCTAGGAGCGGTCAAGCGGATGGTTAGCAGCGCAATGGCGGCGGTCAAACAGGAACAACTTGGGTATGCCCTCTTCTGTGCTACAAAGACAGAATGACGCTGATCTTCCGGCGTGGGTGAGCCCTCCTCGGCCGGCTAGTGCTCGCCCGCATCTAACACTGGTTCGCCTTGGGAATCGGCTACGATTGGCGATCATGCGGCCCCATCACTCTTCTTTTTCGTGCTCAGCCCGAGCACGCGATACGTAAGTCATATTCCACAGGTACCGCTAAGAATCACCGAAAGTCCGGCGATTCCAAGTGCCCAGCCAAGGTAAGGATGCCCCCTGACGAGAATTCCCGCACTCCCGAGGCCGACGCCCACTACCACGCGCAAGGCGCGATCCAATCGCCCCACATTCAGAAGCGTCGCCATATCGCCTCCGCCGTTTAACGTATCGTGCAGGATTGCTGCAATGCCTGTCCAGTGAACTTCGTTCCCGTCAGAAGCTAACCTTCCTAGATCAGCAGTAGGATCGCAGCTATTGCAATTGTACAATTTGGCTGCCACGGAAATTGCTCAATGGCAGACGATCTGAAGCGTTCAGTTGTCTGGAAAAGCCCGTTGATCGACGGCACGGACTATTGTGGTCTCTGGCACACCGCAGAAGGCTGGCTGCTGAAAGGCACGGTCGTTGGAGTCGTCAAAGACCAGCGACCGATGCTGGCGAGCTATGAAATCCATTGCGATGAGAATTGGCTCACCCACCGAGCTCAAGTTGAGCGCACAATCGGAAGCGATGTGAAGACCCTCACCCTGAGCGTGGAGAGCCGTGGCGTGTGGCGCAGTTCGGGTCAGGAGTTGCGCGAAATTCAGGGCTGTGACGACGTTGATCTCGCGGTGACGCCCGCGACCAACACTCTTGCGATCAGGCGTCTCAGCCTCCAAGTCGGGAGCAGCGAGTCAATCATCGCTGCTTGGGTCAAATTCCCCGAACTTACTGTTCAACCGCTGTCTCAACGCTACACGCGGCTCGCTCAGAACACCTATCGCTACGCAAGCAACACCGGATTCTCGGCTGAGATCGTGGTGGATGATCTCGGCTTGGTTACTGCCTATCCCGGTGGCTGGGAACGCATCGCCACGCTGTAAACTTCCAGTGCCGACAGGAAGGAAAGGTGGTTTCAGCAAAGCGGGGGCTCAGCCCGCCATGTTCATTGGATCACGTCTCTTGTGATGTTGATCGAGAGCGGAACCTATTTGGAGACGACAACTTCTTTGGCACGTTCGCGGCAAGAAAACGCTAGGATTGTCAGCTTTCTTCGACGCCTTACATTGACCAGATGTGCCATTAACAAGAAAATAGTGTCGCGGTAGGGACGACCATCGCTGATCGCCCCAACACAGATCCGAACAAGCGCGATGTTCTCCTCAGTCTGCGTCCCACCCTCCCCGGCCTCCGCGGAAGAGCAGCTCAAGACGATGCCGGTCCAGACGGCGAGCGGGAGGTTCGGAGGTGACGTTGTCGAAGGGCGTCCGGCTTGCGGGGAGGATACGAGCGTGAGCGCATGAGACGCGGCCAACCAAAGAAGGTTCTGCCAGTCGGCAAACTTCCGCTTGAGCATTTGCGATCGTTGCTGAGGCATCTGCCAAAGCATGATCCGCGCCTGCTCATTGGACCTCAGATTGGCGAGGACGCGGCCGTCATCGACGCAGGTGATCGCTATCTCGTCGTCACGACAGATCCCATCACCTTTGCCACTGATCACATCGGGCGTTACGCTGTTCACGTCAACGCGAACGACGTTGCCGTCCTGGGCGCGCGCCCGTTGTGGTTCTTCGTCGTCATGCTCCTTCCGGAGAGCCGCACGACGCCCGAACTGGCCGAGACGATCATGGCCGATGTGCGGACCACGTGCGAGGAACTGGGCGTCACGCTCGGCGGCGGGCACACGGAAATCACCCAAGGCCTCGACCGCCCAATTCTGGTCGGTCAGATGCTCGGCGAGGTCGCCCCGACTCGCCTTGTGCGGAAGACTCGCATTGCCATCGGCGATCTGATCCTATTGACACGCGGTGTGGCCATCGAGGGCACCGCGATCCTCGCACGAGAGAAGTCCGAACGGCTGCGGGGACGGGTTGATGCCGATCTTCTGGCGCGGGCCGCTCGTTTCCTGATTGAGCCCGGCATCAGTGTCGTGAGTGCGGCTCTCGCGGCTGCCAATAATGGCGAGGTCGTGCACGCGATGCACGATCCGACGGAAGGCGGGCTCGCGATGGGGCTCTTCGAGCTGGTGGAGCCCGCCGGTCTCGGGCTTCGGGTCATTCGCGAGCACATTCCCGTGTTTCCCGAAACCGACACGATTTGCAGTGCGCTCGCGCTCGATCCGCTGAAGCTGATTGCGTCGGGTGCGTTGCTGATCGCCGTCCGCGCCAGACAGAGCGGACTCGGTCCTGACGGCCATTGAGGCCACAGGCGTTCCGGTTGTGGTGATTGGTGAGGTGTGTCCGTCGAGCGAGGGCATCACGATCGTGACGAATGGGGCCGTAGAGCCGCTCACGCCCCCAGTTCGAGACGAGATCGCGCGAGCCTTCGAAGGCGGTTAGGCACGGGCGGTGAATTTTTTCATTGACGGGGTGACGCAACCGAAGGAGACTTCGTAGATAACCATCTCGCCAGGTTCCCTGGGAGGAGCAGAAGGGGGAATCTCATGCCCGAGCGATGCAAACCGTGCGAACGATACGAAAAGAGTCTGAAAGAGTTGCGTGAGCGTCGTACAAATCTGTGGCGCAGGGGAGAGCTTACGGACGCCGCCGCGGAGAAACTAGCTGCCGAAGAGCAACAGATTGCCGAAGAACTGAAAAAGCATCAAGCCACGCAGCATGGGCATTCGCCGATCTTGACGGCGAAAACGTTCGCAATCGAGCCGAGCCAGAATCTTGAAGAAGAGATCCGCCGCCGGGCGTATGAATTCTATGATGAACGCGGTCGCGAGGACGGTCACGACCTCGACGACTGGCTCCGCGCCGAAGCTGAGATCACGGCCAAGAACGCAAAGACTGCCGCAGCCTAGGCTCATCTCAGGAACGTGAAATCGGCCAGCCTTTCAAGATGCTCGCCGTGATTCATTGATTCTTTCCATGTCGGATCCGAATCTCACGCGAGCCCCTCGTAACCAAATTGTTGCGCATCTCTTACAGTTACGCCCATAGCGAATCAGGGTAAACGTCACAGGTAGGAGGTCCTTCTCCTTACGCCGGTGGGTGGTCTTTCGCGACGCGAGGATCAGCCCTGGCACGGCCCGTCGGCGTTGTCGGGCTCCGCGCGGCGACGCGGCTGGCCTCTTCGCACTGCTGATGTGGTGGTTTGTTGGGAAAATGAGGTTGCCCGTGGAGGAGGTAAACACACTCTTTCGGTGGCTCGCGATTCGAGCAGTGAAAGCAGCGCTACGCTAGACTTAAGTTTGGTACCTTTTGCAGCGCAAATTGCTTTTGCCTTAATAGGCGTAGATAGGTCTGATGTTGGCTCCGGCACAAACCGAGAACCACGAACCCCTGGCGCTCCTCGATCTCGAGAAGGAGATTGTGCGGCTCAAGCGCCAGATGAATGCCATCATCCTGGCGCACTTCTATCAGGAATCGGAAATCCAGGATCTGGCCGATTTTGTCGGGGACAGCCTGCAACTGTCTCAGAAAGCCGCGGCTACCTCGGCGGATGCGATCGTTTTCTGTGGCGTGTTGTTCATGGCCGAGACGGCCAAGATTCTCAACCCGGGCAAACTGGTCCTGCTCCCCGACCTGAAGGCAGGCTGTTCGTTGGCCGACGGCTGTCCGGCGAACCAGTTCCGGGCGTTTCGCGAGCGCTACCACGATCATGTGGCGATCACCTATATCAACTGCAGCGCTGAGGTCAAGGCGCTCAGCGATATCATCTGCACGTCCAGCAACGCGGAGAAAATCATCCGGCAGATTCCGCCCGAACAACCTATCTTGTTCGCGCCCGACCAGCATCTGGGCCGCTACCTAATAAAGAAGACGGGACGCGAACTGCGGCTTTGGCCCGGGAGCTGTATTGTGCATGAAATGTTTTCCGAGCGCAGCCTGGTGCGACTGAAGGAGCGCCACCGCCAAGCAAAAGTCCTGGCGCATCCCGAGTGCCCGGAAGCGGTGCTGCGCCACGCGGATTACGTCGGCTCGACAACTGGAATTCTCAATTACACCCAACACAGCCCGGCGGCTGAGTTCATTGTCGCCACTGAGAGCGGCCTTCTCCACCAGATGGAGAAGGCTTGCCCGGAGAAAAAGTTCATTTCAGCCCCCGGCGAGGGCGGCTGCTCGTGCAACCAATGTCCGCACATGAAGCTCAACACAATGGAGAAGCTCTACCTTTGCATGAGGGATCGCACACCGGAAATCACTCTGGAAGAAGAGTTACGCCAGCGCGCCCTACGCCCCATCGTTCGCATGTTGGAGATGAGCTAGAAGTTGCCCACATTGGTTTCCATATCCAAATCCATGTCCGAATCTCTTGATCCCTCCAGTTACCGCGAATCCTTGCGCAGATTCCTCGCAGAAGATCTGGGAGCCGGGGATATTACTACTGACACGGTCGTGCCGGCCGGGCGGCGCGCCCGCGGGAAACTGATCGCCAAGTCGCCGCTTGTCCTCGCCGGGCTCGATCCGTTCCTCGAAGTCTTCCGGCTTCTAGACTCCTCAGCGGTAGCGAAGATCGGACGCAAGGACGGAGAGGAACTCCGCCCGGGCGAGAGTCCGGTGCAAGTGTGTGCTTTGGCGCGCGCGTTGCTGTCCGGAGAGCGCGTGGCCTTGAACCTGCTTCAGCGGCTCTCCGGCATCGCCACGCTCACGCGCCGCTTTGTGCGCGAGGTGGAGGGCACAGACGCGCAAATCCTGGATACAAGGAAGACCACTCCTGGGCTGCGCGCGCTGGAAAAATATGCGGTCCGCGTCGGTGGAGGACGCAATCACCGCAAGGATTTGGCGGAAGCGGTCCTGCTCAAGGAGAACCATATCCGAATGGCGGGCGGAGTCGCGGCGGCGCTCCAAGCGGCACAAGCTGTCAAAGGCCGCGTGGCGTGGATGGAAATCGAAGTGACGAATTTCGACGAATTGCGCGATGCGCTTGTTCACAGCCCCGATGTGATCCTTCTTGATAACATGCAACCCGCGGAGGTGCGCCATGCGGTCGAGCAAGTGCGCCTCGCGGAAGGTGCTCGACACGTACCTGGGCACGATCCAGCGCGAAAGATTCGCATCGAGGCCTCCGGCGGAATTACGCTCGCGAACGTCAGGCAGTTTGCGAAGACAGGCGTGGACTGGATTTCGGTCGGCGCGCTGACCCACTCTGCTCCGGCAGTGGACTTCAGCTTCGAGATTGAACCCGCGTGATGCAGGACACCCTACAGACCGATATTCTCCTCATCGGCAGCGGCCTGGCGGGGCTGGCGGCCGCCTGGGCCGCCGCGAAACGTGGCTGCCAAGTCACTCTGCTGACCCGCGCCGAAAACCCTGAGGAAAGCAATACCGATCGGGCGCAGGGCGGAATCATCTATCGCGCGCCAGGGGAATCCCCAGAACAACTGGTTGCCGACATCCTCTCGGTGGGCGGCGGCCTGAGTTCTCCCGAAGCCGCCCGCCTGCTGAGCCAGGAAGGCCCGCGTTTGGTAAGGGAAGTTCTGATTGACGAGCTTGGCGTTCCCTTCGATTTCTCCACGGAAAATCCCGGGCAGCTTGACCTGACCCGCGAGGCAGGACATTCCCTGCCGCGCATCATTCACCACAAGGATCAAACCGGCTTCGCGATTGAGCGAGCGTTCTTAGAGCGGGTCCGCTCGCACCCGAACGTGAAGGTGATGTCCCACGCGACCGCCGTGGACTTGCTGACCGTCTCGCACCATTCCCTTGAGCCCACGGACGTTTACCGTCCACTGACCTGCGTCGGGGCCTACGTGCTCGATCAGACGACGGGGAAAATCTTCTCTCTCCTGGCCAAGGAAACCATTCTTGCCACGGGCGGTCTGGGCAGCGTCTTCCTGCATACGACGAATCCGCCCGGGGCGCGCGGCGATGGCATCGCCATGGCCTATCGCGCGGGAGCGCGCTGCATGAACATGCAGTACATCCAATTTCACCCGACCGCGCTGTTGGCGCCCGACGGTTGCTTCCTGATTTCCGAGACGGTGCGTGGCGAAGGTGGCCGTCTGGTGGATCGTCACGGGAAGGAATTTATGCAACGCTTCCATCCCGACGGCTCGCTGGCGCCGCGCGACACCGCCGCGCGCGCTATCTACCAGACGATGCTCGAGTCGGGCGAGCCTTGTGTTTACCTGGACATTACACACAAGCCCGCCGATCAGCTTCGCGAACGTTTTCCCGGCATCTACGCTGTGTGCATTGAACGTGGCATCGACCTTACGCGCGAACCCATCCCGGTGGTCCCCGCAGCGCACTATAGCTGTGGCGGCATTGCTACCGACGATTTCGGCCGAACCACTGTGGAACGGCTGCGGGCGGCGGGCGAGGTCGCCTGCACGGGATTGCACGGCGCCAACCGCTTGGCCAGTACCTCCCTGCTCGAATGCCTGGTTTGGGGAACGCGGGCCGGAACGCGAGCCTCGCAAGGCATCACGCGAGGCGACGATTTCTACTTTCCCCAGGTGGCGGACTGGCGGTACGAACACGAACCGGCAGACCCCGCCCTCATCGCTCAGGATTGGCTGACGATCCAGCACACGATGTGGAATTATGTCGGGCTGATCCGAAGCGAGAGACGTCTGAACCGGGCCATGCGCATCTTGCGCGAACTCGACCTGGAGATCGCGCGTTTCTACGAAAAGTGTGAAGTCAGCGATTCCATCATCGGCCTGCGCAACGGCATCCTCACCGCGCTTCTGATACTGGAAGCCGCTCAACAATCCCGCGAAAGCCGCGGCTGCCATTACCGCATCAACTGACGTAAATCGTCATTAAATGGGGCACGTCGCCCGCGATTACCATCCATTGGAACTCGTTCGCACGGCCGATTTCGAGGCGGCGGGCCGCGTCCAGCACTTTCTCGCGCAGGTCACGGTCGGATACTCCGGAACTGACCCCTCTCACCTGTTCGACAAATGCTCCAGCCTCGCCGCATATTCCCGTGTGGCCGGCTCAACAAAGGCAGAGTCTGCTGGTCGTGGGTGGAGACGCGGGCGGAGACGCGGGCGTACAGGCGGGCGCGGCACGAAGTTTTCCTTCGCCACGTGGGTGGCCAAAAACCTTGTCGGAATCGGATATGCCAAGGGCCCACTCGCGAGACGCTTCCACGGTCTGGAGTCCGCGTGGATTGAAGATTGTTTTGCATCTGTCAGACTCGAATTCATACTGAGACCAACGCAAGGGGGCGAATCGTTAGAGTTCTCAACAGGAGCGGGCCATCCAGCGGCGCTGTGTCCTTTTTTGTCGCTTAATTAGAATGTTCGCATGTCACAACGTAGCGATCAAGTTGTGACTGCAAAACGTCCGGGCTTGCGAAGATATCCGCGGGCCGCTGCACGGTGTTTGGTTCTTTGGTTACATTACAGCAGGAGTGTTTTCGGTCCTGATTATGTCGTCACCCAATACCCATTCGCTCAGAATCGTTGTACAGCATATCCGTGAGCATCAGCGATCCGTGTATCGTCTCGTCGCCTACGGTGGAGAAGGTGGAGACTACATTAGCCGAAGTGCAGAGTTCGAATCGCCCGATGATCTGCTGAAAGCTTTTCGTTCGGCGATGCCAGACTTTGATGCAAGCACCCTTTCGATAAGAAAGGACGCCCCCGAGACGCATATCGCCTTTGCGGAACATATGGAGCTAACCGACTCACAATTGTCGCTGCTCGGCCTGCAAGATCGCGGGAGATCCTAAACTTTCGGGCGTTTCGCCGCCGCCCAGCGATTTTGTACCAAGGGGGAGACTATTGACAGGGACGTCTGCGAGCTACTGCGATCTGTTGTGTCCCCCAAGGAAGGCACGGGCGTAAAGGGCGAGATTCAAAGTACAAACAACTACGCCTGCAATCGTAAGCAGGGCGGAAGGAATATTCGGATAGACCAACGCGTCCAGATAATGCAGCAAGAAGCCGCCCTGGTAGGGCTCGACGCCAGCCCGGCTCTCCAACCAGTTTTCCAACAGTGTCAAAGGGCATGGCCACGGAAGAACTTCTATCAGGATCCCCCAGATCAGGCAGGTGATGTGTACCCACTGCAGCAGAGGACGAGAGCGAGCGATCAGGGCCCCGAAAATCACCCACAGGATGAAGAGTACGTGCAGGCTTAAAACACCGGCCGCCAGCGCGGAATACACAGCGGTCATGGAGGTCATCGCATCCATGAGGGTAGACCACCGGCGTCCCGTTCACTCAGGGAGGCGTCAACTGGAAGTCCGTCGTGATTTGAATGGCTTCCTTAAGAGAACGATACACAGGACATTTGTCAGCGAAGACGCTATGGACTCGTTCGATCGTAGTGCGCTCTGATTCATCGGCGGCCACAGTGAGTTCTACATGAATCCGCTTGATGACGAGGACGCCTTCATCGTTTTCAATTTCACCGCGCGCGTGAGCTTTTGCCCTGCCGTTGTCGGTATCAATCTTGCGCGCTGCCAGCGCGCCGGCGAATGTGCCTAACAGTCAACCGGCTGCAGCGGCGACAACGTAGTCCAGCGTGGTTGCGTGGGACTCCTTCAGTTGCTCAGGCGGCAGGCCATAGTGTGACGCAACCGCTCCGTGAACGCTGAAATACACTGGCTTCGCCTCACCGGGCAGATGGGCAATGCGCAGTGGACCGGAGACCCGCTCAAGGTCTATCTCTGAAATGTAAGCTGCTGGTGGCATGGGTCTGGTTCTTCCACAGCCTTGAGCCAAAGGATACTCGACTCAGCGTTGTCGCGGCTGGCCATCTGTGCTCTGAGGAGCAAGCTAGGACATCCTCCCGATGCTGGCAGAGGCACACACGTGCTTTGCTCCCCGCTCGTCCTTCGTCAAGCCGCGATACACGTCAGCGCAACTGTTCCACCGAGCCTTGCTCCAGATTCTGCTGGCATTCGATGCAGTATTGTGTCCATGGCACCGCTTCCAGACGCCTAAGGTCGATTGTTTCGCCACAACCCAGACACTGCCCATACTCGCCCGTACCGACTCGGCGAAGTGCTTGCTGGACCTTCCGCAAACGCTCCTGGTGTTGAACCGAAGTAAGAAAGGAGAGTTCCTTTTCGGACGAACGAGAGGCGCGATCTGTAATGTCTGCCTCGATAGCCTCGTCGTCACGCCTCCCTTGCACTGCATTCTGCAGCCTTCGTTGTATCTCCTCCTGCCAAGATGAGAGTTGTTTCTGAAAGTGCTTCAACCGCTCCCGATTCATTTCCGTTCACTCCAACCGGAGACCGAAGAACTGGATTGCCGATCCCCGCACCTGTTGATGCTCGTACCACGGCTCGTGGAAAGTCAAGCATGCCGGAAGTTGATCGTTAGAGCCCAATGACGGCCAGCGGTCGACATCGAGCAACCGGCATGCTGGTCTCTCGAAGGCCGACGCTAGGGACGGCCGGTTCCCGTAACACTTCCTGTACTCCCTGCAGTTCTCGAAATCCGGCCCACGACCGCCACAGCTGGATTCGTACAGATGAGGCTCGGGTGGGAAGGACGCAAACTCAGTCTTCGGCCAGGTTCCCAGAGCTCACGTTCGCCGCACTCAAACGTCTGTAAGCAACAAGGCACCCACGAATAATTGAACCTGCAGCGTGGGTTTCACGTATCTACTGGGGAAGGTTGCTCGAACCGGTCAGCGGAACTCGACGATGTTGAACGTGACTATCCAACATTCGGAAGATATGGCAGTCCTGCGTTGCGTGGGGCGCATCGTGGCCGGTGATGAGGCCAACATTCTGCGGAAAGCTGTGCTGTCTCAGGTGAACAGCCGAACTGTGGTACTTGATCTCACGAGAGTTGATGCCATCGATGGTGGCGGAATGGGGGTGTTGGTGTTCTTGCGGGGGTGGGCTCGCGCTACCGAAGTTGACTTGAAACTCATGAATCCGACGTCGCGCGTACGCGAGTTGTTTGAACTCACGAATTTGGATTCGGTGTTTGAAATCTTCTCGTCGGAAGACGCAGTGTCGAGTCGCCCGGTCGTCGGCGCGGCCACCCAAGGCACTACCGCTTTTCAATGTGAGCACCAGCCAGATTAAGGGTTGACACTCCATTTGGTGATCAGAGCTCCGGGTACTGAACGCAAAAAGCCGGTCGAGAGCATGCTGTGGGCATACTTTCCGCTTTACCTCAGTCACGAAGGCAGCACTACTTTGTGGCCTTCTTGCCAGCGGATGAGCAACACACGATGTCCCGTCTGTATTCCGGTTTGAGAGTTGATGCGAAATCGTCCGTAAAACGTATTGCAGTCCAGGTCAGACGCTGTGTTTCGTAGCTGCTCGTCATCCAAGCAAGCGGCCCGGCGAATGCATTCTGTCAAAACCAATCCGGTCGCAAAACTTCCGGCTGCGATGTAGTCGGGTGGCTGGCCGAACTGCTCTTGAAAACCACCCAGAAACCAATCCGACGTCGGTCCGGCGACGTTTGGGAAGGTCATTCCCAGTTCCCACTGGCTCGGCCCGATGACTCCATCCGCGATGTGCCCAAGTTCAGCAGAAAAATCACCGAGGCCGGCAGCAACCGCCGCCACCGCACGCACCGTGGTGGGCCAACGATGGCGTGTTCGCATGAGGCCCAGCTCGTCTTGAAAGCTCCCTACTAGGACAACAATCTCCGGACTGATGCCGAACAGGACTCCAAGGATGGTGTCCTGATTCTCCCAAGGAACGTTGATGGGGACGAGATGCACCGAGTGGCGGGCCACACCAAGGGCCGATTCCAGAATCCCACGCGCAACGTGCCATGCGAAAGTTCCTCTCCCCGAATACAAGACACATATTCGATCGAACCCCGGGAACTCTTCAGCCAGGCAGTGCGGAAGCGCTCGCAGGTACTCACTTGCCGGGCTCGCGATGCCCACCAGGTACCGCCGACCATGGCGGAAGATCTCATCGGAAGAGCCGCCATAGTTCCATAGGACTTTCTTGTATTCTTCGGCAATCTCCACTACCGCCATCGTCAAGCCGCTGGAATACGGCCCCAAGAGAACGTCAATCTGATCGTCTCGAAGAAGCTGGAATACGTTCTTCCGGGCAAAGCTGGTCTGACTGCGATCGTCATACCAAATCAGCCGGACAGACCTTTTCTCCCCATTCTGGACGACAATGCCACCCTGAGCGTTGATGTAAGACTGCCAGAGGCGGGCACCCTGGAGGGCCTGTTGCCCTTGTAGGTGGAACTTGCCCGAAAGAGAAACAGACAGTCCGATTGTAATTTCTGACCGGCTCATGGCTCATCCGAACAGAGAAGTTCTTTTGATCCCCAGTCGACATCGGCGTGAGGAAAACGACCTCCCCGTCATACGAGCCATAGAGGAAGATGCTCGCGAATGGCTTAAAGCGAGGTTGGGGACGTAGTCTTTATCACCGCAGCCGTGAAGAAGGGCGGGGGTCCAAAAGAATTCTGCTCCAGAAACGATTGGAGCAGCCCTCTAAAAATGACCTCCTCCTGAATCGAAGCGCCCACACCGAAATAAAGCCATAGCATCCAAAGAGGAAACCCCGACGTGTCAATCGGACCTTTTGATGGAAAGAGGTGACCAAGCCAGCCAACGGCAAATGCGAGGGGCAGGCCAAGCAAGGCTGCCAATTCTACATATCGGAATTTCGGAATGCTAAGGCCGAATTCTGAAACGCCTGCAGTCCGTCGCGCCAGCGTGAATATCAAAACCAACGCTATTGCAAGGCTGATCGCCATGATAAGAGGAACAACACCCTGCGCCGGCAGACGAATCAGCGATACCGCCACGAATGCGGGACCATAGACTGCGACGAACAGTCCGAGGGCGATGCCTAACGCTCGCAGCTTTGGAAAGCTCATCGACTTGCTTCGGGCAAAAAGAAGATCGCCAGCGAAACACAAACAGAGTTTTTCATCCGAACGCGCTCCTTCCGGGGGCATGGGCAGTGAGAACATTGTGCGCCCTTTGGATTTTGTATAGTAACGCAGAGCGCCCGTAAACTGGTGCGCGAGGCGACCCGGACTTCGCCTTAATCGGTGCACGGTGGGTCCAACGATTCTCGCCTGTGGAATGGGCTGATTCCCCCCAAAACGAAAACGCCCCAGACTCCAATCTGAGTCTTGGGACATTCGTCGAACGGCCCTCCCCCGAAGTCTGCTCACAACAACCCTAACCTCTCGCTCGCCGTGTGTGAATGGCCTCGATGGGCTACTGTGGAGACCTTTCAGCCCAAATGGGTTGTGAGCGTAACCCATCTGTTAGGCTCCACGGCAACTGTTAATCTGATGTAGTAAATGATGAAGAACCGTGACATCCGGGTGGCTTGGAAGTATCACGATGGCACGAAGCACTCCTATTGGAGTATTCGTAACAATCCTCACTTCCTGGACTGGGCGAATCGTCCGCAGCCCTTCAAAATCTATCCGCAGATAGAGCCGCTTCCACTGCCGCGGGACGTGCCGCAGACAGGAGTGGCCGCGCTCTCCGCGATCTCAGAATCAGTGCCCTCGTCGCGGACCGATTCGATCCCTGACCTTCAGGATCTGGCGCGGATTATGTATTTCTCGGCGGGGATCACCAAACAGCGCACCCATCCAGGCGGAGAAATCTACTTTCGCGCCGCAGCCTGCACCGGAGCCCTCTACGAGATCGAGCTATACATCGTGACTGGGGATCTCGCTGGCCTGGATGCCGGCGTGTATCACTTCAATCCGGCGGATGTATCGCTACGGCTTCTGCGAAAAGGCGATTTTCGCAGAAACCTGGCTCAGGCGACGGCGATGGAACCAGCGGTGGCTCACGCGCCCGCGACCATCATCTGCAGCGGAACATACTGGCGGAACGCCTGGAAATACCAGGCGCGCACCTATCGTCATTTCGGTTGGGACAACGGCACGCTGCTGGCAAATATGCTGGCCATCGCTACGGCTTCGGGGCTGCCGGCCGAAATCGTGCTCGGGTTCGTGGATGCCGAGGTGAACCGCCTACTTGATCTCGATACGCGGCGCGAGGTTTCCTTGTGCTTCGTACCGATCGGGCGCACATCGGAGAGTTCGCTGCCAGCCCTGAGAGAGGCTCCGGCGCTCGGCCTGGAGACGATCCCGCTTTCCGAGCGTGAGGTCGACTATCCCGCCATGCTTGAGATGCACGACGCGTCTTTGCTTCAGTCCGAAGAGGAAGTAGCTCAGTGGCGCGGGGAGCAACAGGTCTTCCCACCTTCCGCTCCAGCAGGCGAGGCAGTTCGCTTCCAGCGACTGCCGGAAGAAGAACAGCCGAAGGATACCATTGAGCAGGTGATCCTGCGCCGGGGCTCTACCCGAGGGTTCGATAAGACTGCATCTATTACGCTGGCACAACTCTCAACCATTCTTGACCACTCCACGCGAGGTCTTCCGGCTGACTTCCTTGAGGCCCCTGGCGCGCAGCTCAACGATCTTTACCTGATCGTGCATGCGGTACAGGGGCTCAAGCCGGGCGCTTACTTCTTCCGGCGTGAGCAGAACACTCCGGAGCTCTTGAAGGTGGGGGAATTCCGCGCCGAGGCCCACCATTTGGGACTGGAGCAGGAGCTCCCGGCGGACGCCTGTGTGGACATCTTCTTTGTCGCAGATCTTAAACGCATCCTGGAAGGATACGGGAACCGCGGCTACCGGGCCGTCCAACTGGAGGCGGGCGCAATCGGCGGGAGGATGTACCTGGCTGCGTATGCCCAGCGCCTGGGTGCAACCGGGCTAACCTTCTTCGACGATGACGTAATTAACTTCTTTTCGCCGCACGCGAAAGGCAAGAGTGCCATCTTCCTGCTCGCGATTGGCAAGCCGCTGAAGCGCAAACCAGAGTAGAGCCTCCACAGAAGTTCGAAACCAGAGATTCGCCCTTGTCGGAATGGCGCGAGGATACCAAAGTCGCGAGGGCCGTCTTTGAATCTGAAAGGGCCAAACGTTTTTTTGGGCGCATAAGCTCAAGCTACGGAAGCCGAGCCATGTCACAAACCAGCCAACGTCGTAGCGCGACCTAGGACATTCCGACTTGACAACACTGGGATTCGGTATATGGTGTTAAGCAGAGCGAATTACGTCTTCTCCTCTTTCAGATCCCCTGAACTAAGGCAGCCCATCTGAAGTTCTCTCCTCTTAGTCGCACCAAAACCCAGGAGGTTGACATGTTTGCTCGTCACGTTTCCATGCACTTGAAGCCCAATACCCGTGCAGAGTTTACCCAGACAATCGAGAACGAGATTCTTCCCCTGCTTCGGAAACAGCACGGGTTCCAAGACGAAATCGTATTCGTCGCACCCGGATCCGGAACGGAAGGAGTCGCTATCAGTCTTTGGGACAAGAAAGAGGATGCGGAAGCTTACCTTCGCGGCAGCTATCCAGAAGTGCTGAAGGCCTTGGCGAAAGTGGTCGACGGTACTCCTGAGGTCCGAAACTTTGAGGTGGCCAACTCGACCTTGCAAAAGAGGCCTGCTCTCGTAGCAGCCTGAGGCAAGGAGACAGGCTTTCGCGTTCGGTGGGGGCGGCCGATCCCCGCCCACTCCCGAAAGAGACAATGCAGAGTCGAGTTTCAGATCTTTCTGGTGACGCCCGCTTCTCAAAGGTAACCCTGCTTTCCGAAACGCCCGCCTCCAGAAGGCCTGGAGGTGTTCAGTGCCCCAGCAATCGCCGATTATCTTTCCAATGGGCACGAAAAACGTGCTCATCATCGATGGCAACGAAGCGATGCAGAACCTGCGTGCCCGCGTGCTGAGAAGCCGCGGAGTTCGCGTGCGCACGGCCAAAAACGTCACGGAAGCAGAGTTGCTCTGGGTGCCTGATTTTTTCGATTTGGTACTGCTGGACGTGCGCCAGAGATCCAAAGAAGCAGTGGAGTTTTGGAGAACGATTCGGCGCCAGCATCCAGGGCAGCGGATCAGTTTCCTGGTTGGACCCCCAACGTACCTGTCTCCTACCTGCGCCGACGAGGTCATTGCCCGCGACCAGGTTCCTGAAAACGGCGTGCAGAGGCTAAGACTTCTGCCTGTCGCGTAGGGCCTTACACACCGATAGCCACCGGCTGTACGCCGATCGCACAACCGGGTGTTTGACACTTTCAGACCGGCTTCGGAAACGAAACCCGGGGGAATCATGAATACAGGCAGCTCTATATCTCTAAGCAGCAGAGCGTGGAGGGATTTGTACAAGGCTGCGCTCTTTGAGGTTGATAACGCCAGACTCCCGGAGCGCATTGCGCAAGCAGAGGAAGCACTCGTGGTAAGGGCACGGGAGTTGTTTCGCATGGCCGGAGACAACATCGAAGAAGAACAAGCTCTGGATGACACGATGTACGCCTTGCATGCTCTGCGGAACACATCGCAAACCAGCCACTGTATACCGCATCCGAGTGAGGCTGCCTAGGCCAACTCGCAGATGCTGCGCCATTCCTTGCCTGGGTTCTCCCAGCGTGAACGTCTCGCCCTCGGCGTTATTCGTGCACGCCGTCGAGAAATAACCTGAGCTTGCTGGAGCGTGAAGGCTGGCGCAGTTTGCGCAGAGCCTTGGCTTCGATCTGGCGAATGCGCTCGCGGGTGACGGCGAACGCCCGGCCAACCTCCTCCAGCGTGTGCTCCGAATCGTCCTCCAGACCAAAGCGCATCTTCATGATCTTCTCCTCGCGCGGAGTCAGAGTGTGCAGCACCTGCCCAGTCTGTTCCTTCAGGTTCACGTTGATGGCAGTCTCGTCCGGTGCGAGCACAGCAGTGTCTTTGATGAAGTCGCCGAGATGAGAATCCCCCTCCTCCCCAATTGGCGTCTCCAGCGAGATCGGTACCTGCATGATCTTGCGCACTTTGCGCAGCTTGGCCACGGGAATGTCCATGCGTTTGGCAATCTCTGACGAGGTGGGTTCGCGGCCCAACTCCTGGACCAGTTGCCGCGAGACACGAATCAGCTTGTTTACGATCTCAATCATGTGCACTGGGAGTCGAATGGTGCGCGCCTGATCGGCAATGGCTCGGGTGACTGCCTGGCGAATCCACCACGTAGCATAGGTGGAAAACTTATAGCCTCGGCGATAGTCGAACTTGTCCACCGCCTTCATCAAACCGACGTTGCCTTCCTGGATCAGATCCAGGAACTGCAGTCCGCGGTTGCCGTACTTTTTGGCGATGGAAACCACGAGGCGCAGGTTGGCTTCAACGAGCTCGTGTTTGGCCTGCTCCTCGTCCATCTCGCCCTGGATGATTTCGCGCTGCGTGCGCCGCAGCTCCTGGAAGCTCACGTCGGCATCGCTTTCCAGCCTTTCCAGGTCGGCGCGATGCTGTCGCTGCGTCTTGCGGTAATCTCGCTTCAGTTCTTGGCTGCGCGTGTTCTCAATCTTCGTTTCCAGGTTGCTGACCTGGCGGTCGTGCGAGCGCATGATGTCCGTGGTCTTATTCATCTGACCGATCAGGCGTTTGCGCTCGAAATTCGTAAGACCGAGTTTGCGGATGATGAGCGAAATCCGCACAATCTCGCGGCCCAGCCTGCATCGGCAGCGACTGTATTGGTATGCTTGCTTTTGTGACGGAATGGTCGGTAACCGTTCGGCCAGCTGGCCCGCTCGTTTGTAATGCTTTTGCAGCTCGTCGATGCGGCGCGTAAGGTCCTTGACGCGGTTCTGCAGAATCTCTTCGGTAACCTCTTCCTCATTGAAAACAACAATGTCCCTGATCGAGCGCACGCCGCGCTGCAAATCATTGCCAACGGTCAGGATCTGTCGGATCACAATAGGAGAGCGGGAGAGCGCCTTCAGTGTGCGCAGCTGTCCACGCTCGATGCGCTTGGCGATATCCACTTCCCCTTCTCGAGTGAGCAGAGGCACCGCGCCCATCTCACGCAGGTATATCCGCACTGGATCGTTGGTCTTTTCAAGGGCCTCACCGCTGGGATCGAGTTCGACTTCGCTGCCGCCCTCCACTTCCTTATCAGTCTTTTTTTCGAAGGCCGAGAAACGAAGCTTGGGCTGCCCCTCAAGCACATCAATCCCCCGCGTGCCGATTGTGGCGAGCAGGTCGTCCAGGTCCTCTGGGGAATTGACGTCGTACGGAATCAGGTCATTCACCTCGTTGTAGGTGAGATAGCCCTTTTCCTTTCCTGAATCAATCAGTTTCGCAATGTGGCCAAGAGCCAAGCCGAATCCTTTCAGCGCCGTCCTGCATGGAAGGGTGCTTTTGTTGATCTGCAGCGGCAACTGCGGACTGAAAGTGCGAGAATCCAAAACTGAAGGGATGCTAGCACGGGGTCCTAGCAATTTCCAAACTGAGACACATTCTGGCTCACCATGTTGTGGGGAAGGCACAAACGACGGCCCGTTCGGTTCGCTGAAGCCCACCGGACGCCGGATGTCACTGCAATTCTGCGAAGTCGGGCATATCCAACCGCTCGCTGCGGCAGCCAGCAACTTTGCAAAGCCGACACATCTAGCGAGCGCGCTCCGGCCCGTCCGTTTCTCCTACGCCAAGAAAATGGGCGCAGATCCCTGGAGCGACTCGTTCCTCCAAGAAACTGTTGATCTCGCACATTGAAAAGAGCGTTATTATTGGGGCGAGAAAGCTGGCTTCATCTTTAAGCACATGGGGAGACCGCGAGCCGGCAGTTTCTATGCTGGTTGTCCACCGCACCGGTCTGCCGGTCTTTGAAAGGGGAGCCATGCGTGATTGGATCACGCCCACCGCGTCACTCGGCTTGCACAAGATTCTTTTTCTTGCATGTCTTTTGTGCGCCTTGCCGCTGGTTGCGCAAAACAAGCAACCGCCAAGCGCTCCCAAATATGATCTGCAGGCCGAGACGAAGCTGAAAGGCACCATCGAGGAGATGAAGCTGCCGCCAAAAGGCAGTGAGAAGGAGGTTGCCTACCTGCTCCTCAAGAGCGGCGCCAACACAGTCAATGTCTACCTCTGCCCAGAGTCTTTTCTTGCGGAGATGGGAGTGAGCTTCAACAAGGGAGACGAGATCTTTCTCACGGGTTCGAAAGTCAAGCAGGGGGAAGCCGAGCTCGTGCTGGCGCGTGAAGTGGTGAGGGGGAACGATACGGTGGTGCTCCGAGACGACAAAGGCAATCCCGTCTGGAGTTGGCGTCGGTGACCTGTGCCGCTTCCGTGAAGCCAGAGAGCATTGTCCGTAACTCATACGGCAGCGATTCTTGACCCGCGCCGCCTTCCAACATGGCGATGACGTAACAACGCCCGCAGGTGATACCTCAGGCACAGGAGCGAACTTGCTGCATCTTACGATCGGGGGACGTCTGGGTTTCGCCAGGTGCTTCGCTGCCGCGGTCCGCTTGTTCTTTCTTTAGTGCAACCAGTGGTTTGCCGTCGCAACTCGACCCGTGTGTGTTGATTTCTGAGCCAAGGCCACGCAGGTCAGCTGCCCTCGCACTAAACTCACACTCTCTGCAAGAAAGGACGTAGAGCACCATCACAACCCGTCTTCGAGTAAGTTGCTAATTACCTTCTTTGGCTAGAATCTAAAAGATCCAAGGTTGAAACGTGCTGAAGAAGAGGGGAGGGCTGATGAAACTGATCGAATGGGAGAATCGAAGTTCTGCCCAATTCTTCTCCAGCACGGATCGGTTTAATATAAGCCGTCATCGATAACCGATCTGTGATCGTAGTCACACACCCGTGTTACGGGAAATAGCAGGTGGGTCTCAGGAAGGCCTTTATCTAAAGGACGAACGGCACGCCAGGAAGATCTGCGACATAGCCACATGACCACGACGCTCTAGAAAAAGAATTTCGCAGCCAACTGAACGAGCCTGGGAGGCGCTGCACTCACTACCTGCCCGAAACTAGCGCTGCTGATGTTGTCATTCACGGCAGAAGGACCGTAGAACTGCGCGTGGTTGAAAACATTGAACCCTTCCAGCCGGAATTCCAGAGACTTCGATTCGGACAGGCGCACATTCTTTTCGAGCGCCATATCAAAATTGCTGATTCCCGGTCCGTAGAAGAAGCGCCTCCGAGCTGTGCCGATTTCACCTGGCGCCGGAAGACTGAAAAACGAGGTGTTAAAAGCAGGTCTTCCATTGCGAGGATCGTTATTGATTTCCAGGTTGCCGGGCGCGACGTTTGGGGTGTCCACACCGTTGTTGTTGATGCCGTTCGGGATCGTGCCCAGCAAGGAAGTGTCGTTGTTGTTGAAGAGTGTGACCGGGAAACCTGTGCTGAACCGCGTGATACCGGAAACCACCCAGCCCTTGGTCAGCCGCTCGTGATCCTCGAACAGACGGCCGAAGGGTAACTCGTAGCGGTAGCTGGCGACAAAGTTGTGAGTCATGTCAAATGCGGACACCGCTCGGTTAAGGCTGGGACTAATCTCCGTGCCGGAAGCGTCAATGGCCACGGGGTAAACCGGTTCCGCCAAACTTGAGGACTGGTCGATGGACTTGCTGTAGGTGTATCCAACCATAAACTCCAGTGCTCCACCTTTGTGGCGGAGATTGACTTCAAGCGCGTTGTAATTGGAATTCCCGATGGTCTTCTGATAAGTGACGGCGGCAAATTGCGAGCTGAAGGGCCCTGTTGTACCGGTCTCGTTGAACGGTCCGCATCCAGGAGTTATGAGGCATAGTTGCGGGTTGCCGGGATTCGCCGATTGCAGCACGAGAAGATGGTGCGCCTGATTCCCGACGTAGCCAACGCTAACCAGGGTATTCGCCGCAATCTGCCGTTGCAGCGACAAAGTGTAGCTTTCCGTATAAGGCGACACATTCCCGGGGAAAAAGGCCGGGACGCCCGTGATCGGGTCGTATTTGGACCAGTCCACCGTCGTATTGGGATGGCTTGCCGAAGCGCCGTAGGCGGGAATTGGCGACGGAAACGGCTGGCCACTACTCAGGCCGGTTGCAGCCGCCACGAAGGGAGTAGTTAACAAGGGCGGCGCGCTGCTGTTGTAGTCATAGCCGTACGGCGGATTAGCGCTCATGATGCCGGCCGAAAGCCCCTCGATTGCCGTGTAGAACGTGCCATATCCCACGCGCACGCTGGTTGTTCCAGAGCCGCCAAAGATCTTCGCCAGCAGGCCGTTCTGAAAGTTTGGCGAGTACGCAAGGCCGACGCGCGGAGCGAAGTTGGTGTATCTCGTCGGAGCCAGCGTTCGCGGAATTCCGCGATCGCCCGGGAAAACCAGCCCCTCGGGCGCACCGGGGTAAACCACCGACTGCTGGCCCAATACGAGGGTCTGCACCTGATTGTATTTTTCGTACCAGGGTGGCAGCACATCCCAACGCAGACCATAGCTGAGCGTCAGGTTGGACTTCACTTGCCAACTGTCCTGGCCAAACAATCCCACGTATTTGTTGCGCAGGTAAAAGCTCTTGGAATCGCCTTGCCGATAGTAGCTGGCCACTCCCAGTAGAAAGTCGGCAAAGTCCGAGCCTGTCTCGGTTCCCTCGAACTGGAAGGAGCCGTTGAAAACCGCATCTGGATTGACGTTGACCTGATCGAGATGCAATCCGCCGCCCACCTTGAGGCTGTGCTTCCCAAGCACTCTGGAGAAGCTGTCCGTCCACTGATATGTGTTGTTGACCTGGGTCTCGCCGGTCGTGTCCACGCCGAAGGTGTAGTTGTTGAACGAGACGTTCTCGATGCCCTCAATCTTCGGGTCCAAGGGAACGATGCCAAGCGTGCCTGCGCCCTCGACAAACCCTTGCACACTCAGCTTGGGTCCGACGCCACCCACCGGCTGACCGACATGGTTGGCGAATCTCATGTAGCTGAGGTGAAATTCATTGAGCGTTTTCGGGCTCAGTGCCTTGGTGATACCGAGGCTGAACAACTGAGCCCGCCCCAGTGATGTGGCGTTAAAACCGGGGACGTTGGCGCCGCCCTGTCCTGTGGGGTATGGATTGTCCTGAAAGAAGTCGTCGAGGGAGTAGTACGCGGCAACGGCTCCCCAACTTGTGTTGGCGTCAACTCTGAGCGCTCCTTCGTTGTCGCGAAAAGTCTGGTTGTATGCCGAGGTCGAAAAGATGGTCCCTCCTTGATTTGGTTGGGGAATGTATTGCAGTAAAGCTTTGGCAGGCGCCGACCAGGCATTCTGCGGGATAACTCCATTCGGGAAAACGGAGGAGTAAGCTTCTCCTGAAGCGGCAGGATAGCCTAGCCCTGTCAGCAAGGATGCAAAGTTAGGGCCACTCACCTTTCCAGTGAGTAGGTTCTCCTCCTTGTTCGTGACGGGGTCGAGAGCGAGAAAATCACCGCTGCGTTCAGCGGTGGTGGGAACGGAAATCCGCCCAGTGTCGACTCCTTGAGTCATCCGTGTACCCTGATAATCGGCAAAGAAGAAGACCTTGTCCTTCTTAAGGGGACCACCCAAGGTGCCCCCAAATTGATTGCGGTCGAACTGCGCGCGCTCGGAGGAAAAGTAATTGCGCGCGTCAAGGTTGGTGTTGCGCAGGAATTCAAAAGTGCTGCCGTGCAGCCGATCGGTCCCTGACTTGGTGACCACAATGACTTGCCCGCCGCTGTAGTTGCCGTATTCGGCGTCCGCGTTGCTCGTTAAAACCCGAAATTCCTGAATGGAGTCGAGATTGGGGACAATGGCCGTGCCCATATTAAAGTCTTCTTCGACGTTGCTGCCGTTTAGCACGAACCCATTCGCAGTTTCGCGCTGCCCGCTCACCGACACGTTCCCAGGATTCAAGTCGCCGGAAGGAGGAGTCGTCGTGCATCCCGACATCACCACCGCATTCGGCTGTTGCGAACTGGCGGGAATCACGCCTGGTTGAATCGCCAGCAAGTCCGTGAAGCTTCGCCCGTTCAAAGGAACGCCGTCCATCTTGTTCCCGCTGATCGTTTCGCCCATTTGAGCGCTTGAGACGTCCACTTGCAGGCTTTCGCCGGACACCTCAACCGTCGTACTCTCGGAATTCAGACCCAGCCTGGCGTCAATCTTGAGAGCATCGGACGCCCCAAGCTCTAAGCCAGTTTGCAGATATGGCTTGAATCCCGGCACGGCGATCTCGATCTGGTAGTGTCCTGCGGGAAGGGCAGGAAAGGTATAAAAACCATCAGCATCGGTGGCGCGACTCTGTTGTGTTCCGGTATCTGAGTTGCGGATGATCACGATCGCCGCCCGAACCACAGCCCCGCTAGGATCGACAACTGTTCCTGAAACGCTTCCGGCGTCACTTGCGAAGCTCGACGAAGACGAGATGAGGAGGAGCAGGGCCCAGAGCCCCACTATGACTGATAGCTGCCGCCTTTTCTGCACGAACGGGCCGCTTTTCGCCCTCATGTTGGCCTTTCGAGATGCGACAGAGTCGCAACACAAATCCTAAAAAAAAGAAACCTCGAATCCAACCACATGAAAATGAATTTCATTTTCATAATGCCTGCGGGAGGGGTTGCCACGCTGTGATTTCGGTCACACCTTTGTGTGCGGCGTCTCAGTCCTCGTGCAACACTTGTTGCAACTGAGTCGCAACAAGGATTACAATTTGAGTTTACGGTCGTCTTGCAGTCACTGTCAATCCGAGACCGCAAGATTCCGTCGCACCGCCTTTGTGATTAGTTGCAACTCAAATCGAGAGGGACTGACCATGCCGCTTCCTCAAACCGAAATTCCAGGTCGCCTGCAGACCCAACTGGCCGAGCGCGGGATCCGCATGACCGATCAGCGCCGTGCGATCCTGAGCGTGATTGAAACTGCCAAGAAACATCTGGATGCGAGCCAGATCTTGCACAACGCGCAAAGGATAGATGCATCCGTGGACCGCAGTACGGTCTACCGGACTCTGGAGCTTCTAAAACGCCATGGAATGATTGACGAACTCGACTTGATGCACATGAACGGCGAAGGCCACTACTATGAACGTAAGCTGGGTCGAGACCACATTCACATGGCGTGCTTACGCTGTGGAAAAATCGCCGAGTTTGTGAGCGAGATCTTCGAGTCCTTGAAGCACCAATTGGAGCAAGATTGTCACTTTCACATCCTTGTGTCGCGACTGGAGGTCGGAGGATACTGTTCCGCTTGCCGACGCTAGGGCGGCTCTGGGAAACCATCGACTGAGAAGCTGTTGAACGCGAGGCGCGCACTATAATTCGCGGTGATGACGACATTTGACGAAGAACTAAGGTCTGCCGAATACAAGATGCGTCAAGCTTACGAGGTGCTGATCAAATACCTTGACCGTCCAGACTCTGACCCACCCGACGTTAAGCTCCATCGTCGGCTTGCCGACATCTCACGCTCGCCGCTGCTCGGTATGTGACGCTTGTTTCCAGGTTGAAGCCCCTCAAGCGAATAGCCTAGACTCGATGCACAACGGTTGCGTGGAGGAGGAATGCAATGAAACGTGGCCACCCACCGCCTGCCAAGGCTAGGACCACAACCGAGAGCGCTCAAACAACAACTGACCAATTTCGGGACCAAGTTCGTTTGCGCGCCTACGAACTGTACGAGCGACGGGGAAGGCAAGATGGAAACGAACTCGACGACTGGTTACAGGCCGAAGCCGAATTAGTCCAGAAGAAGGCGAGAGGAGCAGGTGCGTAGAACAGCTCGTGATGCGGCTGTGGGAGCGGTCGATACCTGTGCAATGTCCGCTCTGTGGGAAACAGCGGCAGACGGCATATCTTGCTCCCATTCCCCAAGTCGGGGCCTCCATCTGGAACTGTCAGCAGCATTCGCACGGTCTTCCTTTGAGAGCCTGCCAACCCTCCCTCATAACCAGCGGTATCAGGCACACGGCAGCCACAGGATCGGCCCAGGTGATTCCCCAAAAGGCATTCGCAACCAGGCCTGCGAGTGCGATGATCGACAAGTAGCCACAGAGTGCGGACTCCGCTGCATCTGCTCTCAATGCTGCGCTGGCAGTCAAGGCGGAGAGGCGGCGCTTCTGCTGTGCGAGCAGGGGCATCACAACCGCTGCCACGATCAATACAACGATCCCCAGAAAGCTTGGCTTAACTTCACGATGTCTAAGTAGCGCCAACGTCGCGATGAGCGCTACGTAGGCTGCCAATGCGAACAGTAGACCTGCCGTGATTCGGGTTGCCAAGTGTTCTGTCCATATCTCGCGCCACCTTGAGCGAAACTCCCAACAAACAACTACCGCGGAGAGGAGTTCGATGGCGCTGTCACCACCGAAAGCCAGCAGCGCTGGGCTGTGAGCCATCCATGCTGCCGAGAGGGATACAGCAGCCTCGGCACTCATCCAGGCGATCGTGATTGCTTGAATCCGACGAATGCGGTGCAGGGTAGCGGCTGCAGGGACTGGGAGTACGGAATCCACTGAGGAGCATTATGACACCTTGCGGAATCAGCGAGTCCGCGAGCACGTGCAGCAGTGGTGGGTATGACAGAGCCAATCAGCGGGATCTTCCGTGCTTACGGTCAACTGGATGCGTATCTTCGCCGGCTCCGGTAATAGGAACCTTAGGTTGCCAAACGCAGCAGGGTTCCTCGGCGAACACATCTCCCGTCAGGGCATAGGCTCGTGCCCGCGATCCGCCGCAGATCTCGCGGAATTCACAAATACCACACTTTCCTTTCAGGTTCTTGCTGTCACGCGGAGAGACGAAGAGCGGCGAGTGCCGTTAACAGTCCCTGCGCCACTCTCCCCCAGTCTCGTTTCTGAACCTTGCGACCCACGAGCGTTCAACGTCTACTTCTGGATCGGCCCACCGGCAGTACGACCCTCCCGAAGGAGTCGTTGATCACAATCGCGGCCATCAAATACCAGGCCGTGCATGCACAGAAGATAGATGTGCTTTTTCGCACGCGAACCGCGACTCTAGGAAAGCGGGAAAATCTTCCTTTTGTAAACTGTATTCGCCAGCGTCGCCGTAGCGATATACCAGGCGACCAAACCCGTGATAAAGATCTCCCACCCTGCCACCGGCGCCGGGACTTTACCGATGACGACGCCGTCTAGCAAAAGGAAGGCCAGCAGGAGCAGCCAGAACAGGGCCGCCAGAAACTTTCCGACGCCCTGGACCGCGATGCAAAAGGCGAGTGTGAACAGCGTCCACATGAGGAAGAAACCAAGTTCCTCGGGATGACCCGCCGGGATGCCCGTCTTCGGTTGCACGTACAGCAACACGAACAGCGACCACCAAAAGGCGCCGTAGGACATAAAGGCGGACCCGCCGAAGATGCTTCCTTTTCGAAGGTCCACGATTCCTGCAATGAATTGCGCCGTGCCCCCGAAGCAGATTGCCAGCGCCAAGGTCGGCCCGGCGCTCCAGAATCCTACGTTATGCAAGCCCGTCGCCATCGTCGTCAAGCCGAAGCCCATTAGGCCCACTACGGCCGGGTTCGCCCACCACTCCTTCAACATCCCGCTGTCTGTTAACTCTGCCATATTGTTGTTCTCCTTGTCCTGAACCGAGGGGACCAGGGTTAGTCAGCTTCGGTGCAGTGATGTATATCTGCTCCCGTTCTGTTTCCCTTCTGCCGCACGTGGGTCAACGCGAGAGCAATTGTGCCAGGGTCGACAGCAAGCCACGGTTCCGTGTCTTGTGGGCAGGCGATGCAGATTGTCGGTGGAGCCCCTTAACAATATCTGTGAAACCTTTCACAATCTGCCGGAAAAAGTGTTTTCCGGGGGGCTTCTCAACTTTAGGAACGCGATGTTACTGTGCGACATTACCGGCGGGCTGTGAAAGCTCTCACGGAACTGGCGTCGCATTTGCCCTAATGTCCAGATCAGGAAGTGAGGAAGCCCGCCATGAAAGATCCTGAGAACGACCCCGTGTTCACGGTCAAGGGGATGCTGTTGTGGGCGGTGGTCGGCGTCGTTTATAGTTCGATCCTATTCTCGCTCGATCCCGAATGGGTGGCTTGGGCCGCGCCCCTGGCCTTCGGAGGCTCCCTCTATGCTTCCGATCCGCCTCCCGCCTCCGCGCACCTCGCTTCACCTGGCGATGTGCTCCCGTGGGCCTATTTGTACGGCTGCTTGGCCCTCTTCGCAATCATGCTCCTCGACCTGGTCCACAGCAGTCAGCACCTCAACTGGCTGTCTTGGTTGAAGGCCAAATCCGAGCACGGAAGCGTCGCAAAGCTACGAAGCTTTCTGAAGTCCTGTCTCACGTTTGCGTTCAGCCGTTGAACTCGTCATCACCGGGTGTTATCGTGCTGCACGGTGCAACGTCCCGTCCTCGCGAAGAACGTTTTGCCGCCCTTCGTCACTGCCCTGGACCTTTTTCAGGGCACCGCGCAGCGGGATGCCCAGAAGATTTCCGGCCTATGCACAGAGAAGTGGTTTCCCAGGGGGACAACGATTTTCAGGGAGGGGGAGTCAGCGGATGCGGTTTACGTCCTGAGGAGAGGCATGGTAAAGCTGTCTTCCCTTTCGGACAAGGGCAGGGAAACCATCCTGCACATCCTCAAGCCCGACGAAGTTTTCGGCGAACTTCTCCTCTCCGAGGAGCAGAGGGCCTTCACTGCGGTAACGCTGGAGGATTCTCTGGTCACGATCATTTCCAAAGAGTCCTTTGTGGAACTTCTGTCGGCGGTCCCCACGGTCGCTCTGACCTTCATTCGGCTACTCTCGAAGCGATTGGCCTTGGTAGAGAGAGGCCTGGCGGAATTTAGCCACACCTGGTCCTACCACCGCCTGGCTCGAGTGCTCCTACAGTTGAGCGAGAAATACGGAGAGGAAGTTCCAAACGGCACCCTGATCAACGTCCGCCTGACCCATGAAGATCTAGCCAACTTGATTGGGACGAGCCGGGAAACGGTCACGACACAACTCAACAAGTTCACACGCCTGGGCCTCGTGAAACGCCAAGCCAGGCATTTCGTTGTAGCCAAATCCAAGCTTACCGATTTTGTTCGCTCCGAAGAGCTTCGACTAAAGAATCCCCCCCGGCTCCGCTAATAGGAGCCTTAGGTTGCCAAACGCAGCAGGGTTCCTCGGCAAATATGTCTCCCGTGAGAGCGTAGGCCCTTGCCCTCGATCCGCCGCAGATCTCGCGGAATTCACAAATACCACACTTTCCTTTCAGGTTCTTGCTGTCACGCAGCGAGACAAAAAGCGGTGAATGCCGATAGAGTTCTGTCAACGACTGCTTGCGTATGTTCCCGGCGGAGACCGGCAGAAACCCGCTGGGAAACACTTCTCCCAGGTGAGAGATGAAGACAAAACCCTTGCCGTCATTGATTCCGCGGGCGCGCCCGATGCCATCTGCCGCACTTTTGCCGCGCATCGGCGGGAGTGACTGACCGTTGGCTTTCCGCTTCTCTTCTGTCCGGTGCTGCAGCAGGAAGCGGCGAAAGTGCTGCGCTTCCGTGCTCTTGATATCAAATTTCACCCGGTGCGAGGTCTCGTAGAGTTTTTCAAAGACCTGCTCGAACTCCTCGGCCGAGATCAGGTCGGTCGTCGAACCCCGGCCGGTCGGCACGAGGAAGAAAACACTCCACAGCACGATATCGAGGTGCTCGAGCAGCGCGATCATCGCGTCCAGGTACTGCAGGTTGTGTCGGGTGATTGTGGTGTTGATCTGAACGGGCAGCCCGATCTCGCGTGCCCAGCGCACCGCGCGCAGTGTCCAATCGTAGGAACCAGGAACTCGACGGAATGCGTCGTGAATCTCGGCGCTTGGCCCATCAAGACTGATAGCCAGCCGCGCCAGTCCGCACTGTTTCAGTTTCTGAATGGCTTCCTGCGTGAGGAGCGGGGTGGCGCTTGGCGTAAGGGAAATTCGGACTCCGTGACTGGAGGCGTATTCGACCAACTCGAAGACGTCGGGGCGTTTCAGCGGGTCGCCGCCGGTGAGCACAAAGACTGGAGCTTCGAGAGCGGCGACCTCGTCAATCAGGCGCCTGGCTTCGTCGCTGCTCAGTTCGAGACTGCTGCGGAGGGGCTGGGCACATGCTCGGCAGTGCACGCAGGCGAGGTCACACGCCTGGGTTGTCTCCCAGATCACAATGAATGGGCGCTCATTGAAGTCAAATCGCGGTTCCACGCTGCCCTCCTGCCTGCCTCTTCACTCGTAGTCAAAGACTGCCAGAGTCGTCACCGGGTGCATGTGACTGATGTCACAGCTGGAATCTGCTCGGATACAATAGCTACCGTGCCGGAAACGAAAGTCAATCATGGTCCGACGTTGGCGAAGGTCCAACTCTTTTCCGGGTTGACCGAGGGCGAACTCGCTTTCCTCCTGCAGCGCGCTATTCCGCGCCGCTATGCGGCGGGAGAGATTGTTTTCGGCGAAGGTGAACCTTGCTCGGGCATGTACGTGGTCGAATCCGGGCACATCCGTATCTTCAAGAGTTCCTCCGGTGGACGCGAGCACGTGCTCAGCGTGGACGGGCCGGGTAGCTCGGTGGCAGAGTTGCCGGTCTTTGACGGCGGAAACTACCCGGCATCGGCGGCGGCAGTCGACGACGCCACACTGCTGTTTGTGAGCAAACAAGACTTCCACGCTTTGTGCCTGGCCCATCCCCAAGTTGCGCTCAAAGTATTGAGGGTCGTAGGCGCACGACTGCGGCGGCTGGTTGGGATCATCGAAGAGCTCTCGTTTACCACTGTGCGTCACCGGCTCGCGTCGTTCCTCCTCAGGCTGGCGCAAAAGGAGGGCAAACGCCTCGGCGAAGGCATCCAGATTGCTTTGCCCGCCAGCAACCAGGAGTTGGCCTCGCAGATCGGAACGGTGCGCGAACTCGTTTCCCGCAATCTCAGCCGGCTACAAGCGGAGGGGATGTTGCAACTCGATGGCCGGCATGTACTGATCCTCGATCTGAAAGCATTGGAAGGCGCGAGCCAGGCCTCCGAGTAAATTCCAGCCCATCGGTGACTTTTCAGCAAATCTCAGACGTGTCGGAAAGCAGGATGCGTCTCGAGGTTGTCAAGCGTCGGGACCTCGAAAACGATTACGTGGCGGTAGCGGTAGGTCTGGGCCACGCCACAATTCTCGCAACGCACTTCAAATGGAGGGACCCGTGGTACAAACCACAGGTAGATCTTTGGTCCGGAGATGACCTCGACCAGCGCGATGCGATGGTCACACCGGCGGCAGCACACGCCGAAATACACAGAGGTGTCCACCAAGACCTCCCCGTGCATGGCCGCCCGTGGCCCATTGAGCAAGACCGCCAAGCCAACCTGGTGTGCGGCACGCTAGCGCGCATCCATTTCAGGCCGCAATGACTTTTGTCACAGCTGCCTTGAAATACGGCGCTCGGAGGCAACGGTACCCTTACCGCTAGTTGAAGAGGGCCACACTTTTTTCTGGCGATGTGACAAAAGTCATCGTTCTCTACCGCCTGCTTCGATAGTGTCGCAACGTAGCAGACTCGCGAACGCGAGCGGGCTGCGAGGAGAAACGTCATGAGCGTGAGCGCTGCAAAGACGGTACGCGAGGTGGCGGTGGAATTCCCCGAAGCCACTCGCATATTCGAAAGATTTGGGATCGATTACTGCTGCGGTGGAAACAAATCGTTGGAAGAGGCGTGTGCTGCTTCGAACCTGTCGGTAGATCAGGTACTGGATTCCCTTGAACTGGCGGAGCAGACAGCACGGGCCAAACAAAAAGACCACAACTGGCAAACGGAGCCTTTGGCTGATCTGGTTGCCCACATCAACAGCACGCACCACAAGTACACCCGCGAGGAGATCGCACGGCTGCGGCCGCTGTTCGACAAGGTCTGCTCAGTACATGGCAAGAACCATCCTGAGCTGCAGCAGATCCGCGCCAGCTTTCAGGGAGTCGCGGAGGAACTCACTACGCACATGATGAAGGAAGAGATGATGCTCTTTCCCTATATTGTGCGGATGGAGGAAGCCGTCATCCAAAAGGAACCGATCCTGCCGCCGCCATTTGGCACCGTGCAGAATCCCGTGGCCATGATGATGCACGAGCACGACTCAGCCGGCGATGCCTTACGGACGATGCGTCAGGCGAGCGCTGGATACACGCCTCCAGGCGATGCCTGCATCAGTTACCAGACGCTCTATAAGGCCTTGGCCGCCTTCGAGACTGACTTACACCAGCACATTCACCTGGAGAACAACATTCTTTTCCCGCGTGCGATCGAGATGGAGCAAACGCACTAACTTAAGGAACGGCAAACGATGGCTGCGCTGGCAACACGGGTCGAGACCCAGGCTGGAAGGAGGCTGACGGCGGAAGAGATCTTCGAGATCACGCGGACGCGCGAAAAGAGTCTCTCGCGCTTGCTGATGCTCTACATCGCGACCGGCTTGGTGTTTATGCTCCTGCCGGGAACGTTCCTGGGCGTCTGGAATCTGCTCGCGATCAGCAGCCGCCACGCCGCGAATTCGGTCTCCGCCGGATGGATCCAAGCACACGGGCACGCGCAGATCTTCGGCTGGATCGGCACGTTCATTCTGGGCATTGGCTTCTATTCCATTCCCAAGTTGCGGCGGATGAATCCGTTCGCGCTGTGGACTGCGTGGCTGTGCTGGGCGCTCTGGACATCCGGTGTTACCTTGCGCTGGCTGACGGGAGTTTACCAGTGGCAGTGGCGCGTTGTGCTGCCCGCTTCAGCGGCACTGGAAGTGGTTGCCTTCGTAATTTTCTTCCACTCGGTTTCCGGCCACAGACCCCAGGACTCCGGCAGGCAGAAGTTGGACGAATGGGTACTCGTGGTCATCGTGGCCGCCATAGGTCTTTTGCTTACCCTGCTTGTCAATTTGGGCGCCGCCTTGTGGCTTGCGTATCGTGGCATCTCACCTGATCTCCCTCCTGAATTCGACCAGCGGTTCCTGGTGCTCGAGACCTGGGGATTCCTAGTTCCTTTCGTCTGGGGATTCAGCGCCAAGTGGCTCCCGGTCTTTCTGGGATTGCGCCCGGTCCGCGGGCGCGTGCTGCTCCTGGCGGTCGCAGTGAACTTCGTTGGCGTGATTGCTGCAATGACGGGCTGGATGAGATCAGCCGTGGTGTTGCTGTTGGCCGGTATTATCGTTGCGGTTTGGGCCCTCCGCTTTTTTGAGCCTACGCAGCAGCCGGCAAAGGTGAAGGGGGTGCACGTAAGCTTTCCGGTATTTGTGCGCTTGGCGTACGTCTGGGCCATCATCGCGGCCGCACTGGGAATCTGGGCCAGTGCTGTCCCGGGTTCTCACGGCATCTGGGGTGCATCGCGCCACGCGTTGACCGTAGGCTTTCTTGCGACAATGGTGTTCAGCGTGGGCCAGAGGATTCTGCCCGCATTTTCGGGAATGCGCTTGCTCTTCAGCACCAAACTGATGTTTCTTTCGCTGCTGCTGCTGGGGGCAGGGTGTCTGCTTCGTGTCAGCTCCGAGATTCTCGCGTATCAAGGCTTTGCTGGCTGGGCCTGGTCGTGGCTGCCTGTGTCCGCCATGACCGAAATGACAGCCGTGACACTTTTTGCAGTGAATTTATTCGCTACCTTTGCGCAGCGCCCATGTTCCGCGCCGGTGTAACATGTCGCGAAACGATATATCGTGGGACAATTCATTAAAGGCTTATTAAGAAAGGTGCTCATCATCCATGTCTTATAGAAAACTTTGGATTGCTTTAGCGTTGGTGTTGGTGATTTCCTTCGCGGTACTTGGCGGGGTTGGAATCAAGGTCCTTAAGAGTGCCCCGCCGATTCCCTCACAAGTTGTCACAACCGATGGCCGCGTATTGTTCGATGGCGCCGCCATCCACGACGGCCAGGGAGCCTGGCAGTCGATCGGTGGCCAGGAGGTAGGCACGGTTTGGGGACACGGGGCTTACATTGCTCCCGACTGGAGCGCGGACTGGCTGCACCGTGAGTGTGTGTTCATCCTCGACCAGTGGGCGAGGGAGGCTGGCGCCGCCAACTACGCGGCCTTGGGTTTCGAGCAGCAAGCTGCGCTGCGGGCCCGCCTGCAACAGGTCATGCGGCACAATACCTACAATGGGGAGACCGGCAAGATCACGGTCGATCCGGTCCGCGCCGCGGCCTTTGACGAACTCTATCGCTATTACTCGGACATATTCAGCCGTGGCCGCAATGAATATGCGATCCAGCGCAACGCTCTTAGCGATCCCGTCAAGCTTCGGCAAATGAGTGCGTTCTTTTGGTGGACCGCTTGGGCCGCATCTACCGACCGTCCCGGCACTGACGTGACATATACCCAGAACTGGCCGCATGAACCTCTCATCGGGAATCAGCCGACGGGCGGCGCAATCGTGTGGAGTGTCATCAGCTTCGTGTTGCTGCTGGCTGGCGTGGGTGGCATGGTCTGGTACTTTGCCTCGCAGCCACGGACGGTCGCGGAAGAATTCCTCCCCGGAAATGATCCGTTGCTCGGGCTCAGACCGACTCCTTCGCAACGTGCCACGGTGAAATACTTCTTTGTCGTGGCCGCGTTGTGGGTCGTCCAGGTCGGCCTGGGCGCTCTCACGGCGCATTACGGCGTGGAAGGGTCTGGCTTTTACGGGATCCCGTTGGACCGCTGGCTTCCCTACAGTGTGACGCGAACCTGGCACTTGCAGATCGCGCTCTTTTGGATCGCGACCTCCTGGCTGGCGACGGGGCTATATGTCGCTCCCGCGGTGAGTGGAGTGGAACCGAAGGGCCAGAGACTTGGAGTCAACGTTTTGTTTGGCGCGCTGATCTTTGTGGTTGTCGGCTCATTGGCAGGTGAGTGGATGAGCATTGAACACAAGCTTGGGAACCTGTGGTTTTGGTTCGGTACACAGGGTTATGAGTACGTGGATTTGGGCCGGGTCTGGCAGATTCTGCTGTTTGGCGGGCTTACTTTTTGGCTGTGGCTTATGTGGCGCGCTCTGAAACCGGCCCTCATGAAAAAGGACGAGAGCCACTCGCTGCTGTTGATGTTCCTGCTTTCGAGTGTCGCGATTCCGCTCTTCTACGCGGCCGGGCTGATGTACGGGCAACGTAGCAACCTGGTGACGGCGGAGTACTGGCGCTGGTGGGTGGTGCATCTGTGGGTAGAGGGTTTCTTTGAAGTCTTTGCCACGGTTGTGATCGCTTTCCTGCTCACGCGGCTGAAGCTGCTCTCGGTGTCAACGGCGACTCGCGCAGTGATGTTCTCCACGATCGTGTTTCTCTCCGGCGGCATCATTGGTACCTTCCATCACCTTTACTTCGCTGGAACCCCGAACATTGTGCTTGGCTTGGGAGCAGTATTCAGCGCGCTGGAGGTCGTGCCCCTGGTGCTGATTGGCTTCGAGGCCTGGGAAAACATTCGCTTGGCACGCTCGCGGCAACAGCACATATGGGTCGCTGCTTACAAGTGGCCGATTTATTTCTTCGTCGCAGTCGCGTTCTGGAACTTTGTAGGTGCGGGGCTGTTCGGCTTCCTCATCAATCCCCCAATCGCGCTTTACTACATGCAGGGTTTGAACACGACTCCCGTGCACGCACACACAGCGCTGTTCGGCGTGTACGGCATGCTGGGCCTGGGTTTGATGTTGTTTTGCTTGCGCGCCCTACGTCCGGGGATGGCGTGGAAAAACGGCCCGTTGTGGTTTTCCTTCTGGGCCATCAATGTCGGACTGGCCCTCATGGTCTTGCTGAGTATGCTCCCCATCGGCCTGATGCAGGCCTGGGCCTCGGTTGAATATGGCACTTGGTACGCCCGTTCGGCGGAATTTCTCCACTCCGGCGGCATGAACCAACTGCGGTGGATGCGCATGATCGGCGATACCATTTTTGCGTTGGGCGCCGTAGTTCTGGGCTGGTTTGTTCTCGGTCTGCTCACCGGGCATTCCTACGACAAGCGCGGATACGTGGCCGAAGGGGAGTGGGAAGTACGCCCGCAGGAGGAGCCCGTCATTCATCGCTAGAACGACTGCACATTGCTGACGGCCCGGCTAACGGAATTGCAGCACTCCAAACACCCACCTCGACTTCCCGGCGGTGCCGGAGAGGGAGGGACAAGTTGTATTGGTCGAAACCGGGGGCGATGATTCGCCCGTGGGAGAATCACTGAACTGAACGCCAAAGACGGTGGCATGACTGGTCATTGGACAATGCTGCAGCATGTGGAGTGGGAAGGCCCGGGGCTGATTGCGGCCGAAGCTCAGGGGCGAGGTCTGCATACGGACATCCGACGCCTGGATCTGGGAGCAGGCATCCCGCGGCCCGATGGTGTTGAGGGCTTGGTTGTGATGGGCGGTCCCATGGGGGCTTATGAAACAGACAAGCATCCCTTTTTGGCCGCAGAATGCAACTTCATCGCAGAACTGGTCCGGCGCGAGCGACCTGTGCTTGGCGTGTGTCTGGGGGCTCAATTGCTCGCGAAAGCTCTGGGGGGAAGGGTGTTTCCCGGGCATGGGCCGGAAATCGGCTTTGGATCCGTGGATTTGACAGCGGCAGGAGGTCAGGACCCGCTATTCGGGTCGATCGAACCATCCGTTCCTGTATTCCATTGGCACGGAGATACCTTCGATTTGCCCGCAGGCGCCACATTACTTGCTTCCAGCGCGGAGTACCCCCACCAGGCGTTTCGCTTTGGAAATTGCGCCTATGGCCTGCAGTTCCACATTGAGCCGGAGGCGGATACTTGGTCGGCTTGGCATGAGCACCTGCCCCCGGCTTTGATTGAGCGAGCAGAGCATAAGCGCTACCTGGTCGAGCGAGTTGGCAGAAGAATAATTACCAGATTTTTTGATATCGCGTTGGGCGGCAGGCTCGCAATCGGAAGAAGGCGCGAAGCGTAAGAGGCCCGTTGCCGCCAGTTGCCGCGTTCCTCACTCTGAGACTTTTGTCACAGCCATACTGAACCAGGCCGGTAAACTGAGACTATGCCTGTCCAGATTGGTGCGAAGACCCACAACTTCACGGACCCCACCGGCCTGCTCTCGGACTGCCACCGGCGGATCGAAATGTTTCTCGGTACGCTGGAGGCGGTCGCGAAGTTGATAGACCGTCATGCCACGGAGGAGACCAGCCGAGCGCTGGAATCAGCCTTGCGCTACTTCGCGCAAGCTGCACCAAAGCACACTGCTGACGAAGAGGAGTCGCTCTTTCCCCGTTTGCGTCAGATTCACGATCCTGAAATCGAGTCTGCATTCTCGAAGCTGGACCAACTGGAGGACGAGCATCGCTGGGCAGCCCCGTTGCACGCGGAAGTGGAACGTCTGGGAACGCAATATCTCTCGACGGGTAATCTCTCTCGTGCTGAAGTCGACGACTTTCGCAAGGCTGTTGCCAGTCTCGCATCGATGTACAAACAGCACATCAGTATCGAGGATATCGTGGTGTTTCCTCTAGCATCACGCGTGTTATCCCACGCCGAGAAAGTGGGCATTGCTGAAGAAATGGCGAGCCGGAGGAAAGTTAAGCTTGTGACGGACGATCTCTGAAAGTGCGAGGCGCGATTGATCGCGAGCCTCAAAAGCCAACCGCTCGACGAAAATGTGCGACACCGCTCGCGCTAGGAAAATCGCTCGGATACGGTCGCGCTCGGGAGAGCGGTTTCATGATACCCAGCGAGATACGTCTTCAGGGTTGCGGTCACGAGCCAGATCCTGACCCCCAGCGAGAGGAGCTACGGCGAGGGGTTAGCCTCCGCCTGTAACAGGGAGTTGTGCATGTTCAGGATGCGCCAGTGCCCGCCCGTCCGGCGACACGTGGCCGTGCCATGGCCGACGCTATGCTCGTTCGGAGACTCGATCGTGTAGTCATAGGAGTACCACAGTACATCGCCGAAACTCTGCATGTCGCGAAGTGTCGTGGCAAAGCGCAAATTTGGAGCGAACCTCAAATAGCGCAGCTCAAGGTAGTCCATCACTTGCTTGCGACCGCGAAATTCTCCCGTCGGCGCATAGAAAACGATTGCTGGATCGAAACAGTTCTTCAATACATCTACTTTCCCCAGGTGAAACGCGTCATTGCATGGATGCATGGCCTCTTGCATCTCAGCAAACTCAGCCTGGATCTCCGCGGGCGACATATCAACCGACGCCACTTGACGCTTCAGATTGATCGTCATATCCATTTTGTCTAGAAGATCAAATCCAAGAATGCCGTCAATCCGACTACCGCAGGACTGCTCGATCATGCTCAGGTCAACGGCTGGTAGTGTCAGATCGCGAAACTGATGATTGCCCACAGTCAGTTCGGGCAGAGAGATCTGTCGACCGTCGGCGATAGTAGTGCCTTTCCATGTGGTTACAGGAATGCGTTTGGATCGGCCCGAGGAGAATGACTTCAAGTTGAGAATTGTGGTCGAAGCCGTATCCAGCAGAAAGAACAGATCCGCGCGGTTGCTACGGGTTTTGATTACGGGCAGACCATCGCAACGCTGGATTGGAATCTCCTCTGCTGCAGGCGAGTCTTGAGCATGGACGGTGGCAAAGAAGAGGATAAACACGACCCCGAGTGCCAGTATCGAGTGTTTCATCAAGTGGGGCGCACGCGGGAGTTCGCGTAGGATCGCTCTCGGTCGGGTGGGCATGTGCTTGTACCCGCAGCTAAACATCAAGTCACTCCTACATTGCTCTGCAGATGACAGTCACTGGGCAGTCGCTCGATGCCCAGTGACAGGGGTTGGTGAGTTGGGACGTCGGGTAACTTTGGAGGTCGCGAAGCTCTGTAACCTTTCCAAGATCGCGGTTTTGGCTCTGGCAAAAGCCTGTCTGTTCCCCAGCAGTTGGTAAGCCCAATTCGCACCCATCATTTGTGAGTTGAATTCAAAAGCTAACTGCACCGGATCGGCGTCTGGGGTGAGTTCCTTGCTTGCTCTGCCCTGTCGAATTTCATTTTCGAGCAGGCGAAGCCATTCGCCCATGATCTCGGTGATCCGATCCTTTACGACACCAGGCCGGCTGTCGAACTCCAAAGAGGCAGCAACAAAGAAACACCCGCCTCGGAAAACCTCCCTTTCCGCGTAGGACAACCAAGCCTCAGCGAGCTTGCGCAGTCGCCTCAGTCCGCTCGGTACTGCGTTGGCTGGGTGGATGACCTCCTCGATAAACATGGAGCGGGCTGTCGCGACCACCGCAACCTGTAATTCCTCTTTGGAACGAAAGTGAGCGAAGAGTCCGCTCTTGCTCATCCCCACCTCATCAGCCAAACGCCCCAACGAGATACCCTCAAGCCCTTCGGCGGAAGCAATCTGCACAGCTACCTGCAGAATCCCGGTGCGGGTTTGTCTGCCTTTCGTGGAGCAGCCATTGATTGGCCCCGGTCTCCCTTTCATATCTCTCCTCGTTGTGATCCCAGTAGAAATCGTTAATCTGGCGAGCCAAATATAGCACGACCGATCGTGCTATTCAAGATGGCGGCGAGAAGTGGGTCGGCTCCCGATCGCCAGGCTTTTCAACCTCGCCTTAGATCCTTCGCATTGAATGGGCGGGCCAACAGCACAGATCTATTACAGAACTCAGACAATGAGAATCGTGCAGCTTTGAAATAATGTGCGTTCGGAGTGGGTTCCTTTTATGAGCAATCTTCCCACGATCATTCAGGGCGGAATGGGTGCCGGCGTTTCCAGTTGGCGGCTTGCGCGGGCAGTGTCCCAACTCGGCCAACTCGGAGTGGTTTCTGGAACGGCATTGGATTTGATTTTTGCCAGGCGCCTACAAGACGGCGACCCCGGCGGGCACATGCGCCGCGGTCTTGATCAGTTTCCAATTCCGGAAATCGCTGAACGTGTGTGGGGCAGGTACTACATCCCGGGAGGCAAAGCAGAAAGAACGCCGTACAAGAGTTTGCCGACGCACTCCAAGGACACTCCTCCGGAACTGAAGGAGCTTTGCGTCGTGGCCAATTTTGTTGAAGTCCTTCTCGCGCGTACAGGCCACGACAATCCGGTGGGAATCAACTACCTGGAAAAAGTTCAATTGCCGCATCTGCCTTCCATCTACGGCGCTATGCTCGCAGGCGTGGGATACGTGTTGATGGGGGCAGGAGTGCCACTCAAGATTCCGGGCGTGCTCGATCGCTTCACAAATCACGAACCCGCAACCTATCTCCTGCAGGTCACAGGGGCACAGGATGACGACGACAGAACCATGGTCTTTGCGCCGCGGGAGTTCGTGGGCCGCGATCTTCCGCCACTGACCCGGCCAAAGTTCATCGCGATCATCGCCTCCAATACCCTGGCGACAACGATGCTGAAGAAGGCGGATGGCACGGTTGACGGATTCGTGATCGAGGGATGCACCGCTGGGGGCCACAATGCGCCGCCTCGCGGAAAGCGACAGCTTGACGAAGGCGGGAGAGGCGATCTACGGGGAGCGCGACACCGTTGATCTGGAGAAAATCCGTGCGCTAGGCGTCCCGTTCTGGCTTGCCGGAGGATATGGTGCGCCTGAGAAGCTGACAGAGGCTTTGGCCTCCGGAGCCGCAGGGGTACAGGTCGGGACTGCCTTTGCATTCTGCGCGGAATCGGGACTGAGAGAGGACTACAAGCAAGCGCTTTTGGCAAAAGCTCTTTCAGGGGAAGTTCGGGTGTTTACCGACCCGGCGGCCTCCCCGACCAATTTCCCGTTCAAAGTGGCGCAATTGGAGGGCACTCTTTCGGAGCATGAGATCTATTTAGCTCGGCCTCGCATTTGCGATTTGGGCTTTCTGCGGGAAGCCTACAGGACGCCGATGGGGACTGATCGACTACCGCTGCTCGGCTGAGCCGGTGACAACATACGTGTCGAAGGGCGGAAAAGTGGAGAACACGGTGGGGAGGAAATGCCTCTGCAATGCCCTCATGGCGAATATCGGTCATCCACAGACACGAAACGGCAAATATGTTGAACAAGGTATGGTCACCTCCGGGAATGATTTGACCGGAATCACGCGGTTTTTGCAGCCAGGTGCAACCACCTACACCGCCATGGACGTGGTCGCGAACCTGGTGAGTTGCGTTGATTCACGCGCTAGGTCAGGCCAAGAAGTCAGCAGACCTGTTACAACCCCTACTCCGTTCGCGTGACCTAAGTCATCGCTAAGGCTACCTCACCCCTCCTAATATCCGTCCTGTGAACCGCGCCCTGTGTTGCCGAGCCCGATTGGTGAGGACACGCGGAGGTGTTCCTGGTGGCTGACAAATGGATGCCCACTATTCTCGAAGATCAATGCACAGGCTGTGGCTTGTGTGTGGAGGCCTGCGGTCCCAAGTCTCTAGCAATGGTGGACGGGCTTGCGGTGCTTGTCTTCCCGGATACGTGCGGAAGTGAGGAGCATTGCATCTCGGCTTGCCGGGACGAAGCTATCCAAATGGCCTGGCTGCCTTTCTCCGGAGACAGATCCGTCGGTCGATGGAGTGATGAAGTGGAGCAAGAACCAGTTACTTGCTCTTATGAATCCTAAGGCGGTAGCGGTTCCCTGGGCTGGTAGGCATCAATTATTCTTTGATGGACAGGTGGGAAGCTTGTTCTGTCCAAAGCTCATCCAGCACGGGCCGAACCATTCCAGGAGAATGGTAGTCGGCATGCGTGAGGTCTGATGAATCGAGTGCACCGATGGTACTGCCGATCGCGCCAATGGAAGCGGAAGCTCGAAAATGAAGTCCTGCCGTGGTCGTTGCGTGGGGTCGATTTGGGCAATGATGTTTTGGAAGTGGGGCCGGGCCCAGGACTGACCACGGATTGGCTGAGGCGTCGGTACAAAAGTGTCAACTGTATCGAAGTCGACCAAGAATTGGCGCGTTCTCTGGGCCAGCGCATGGCAAACTCCAATGTTTGTGTGCAATGTGCGGATGCAACCACAATGCCGTACCGTGATCGCATGTTTTCTAGCGCCGTCTCGTTCACCATGCTTCACCACGTACCTTCAGCGGTGCTGCAGGACCGGCTGTTCGCCGAAGTCTACCGGGTCCTCAGGCCGGGTGGCGTCTTCGCGGGGACGGACAGTATGCGGTCTCTGCTGATGAGGATCTTTCACATTCGCGACACGATGGTCCTCGTTGATCCGGCAACCCTGCCTGCCAGACTTGAAGCGGTCGGATTCAAGGACGTGAAGATCGAAGAGGGTGTGGCGAGATTTCGGTTCTTTGCGCGACGTCCGTCCGAAATACGGCCTTGACAGCATTAGTATGTCGCCCGCGAATTCTACGATTTTGCCAAAGCACTAACGCCGCGATTTGTCTCCCATCCAAGTGAAGGCACGGATTGCCGTGGGCAAGCCCAGCGTACTCACAGCCAGCACAGCAACATGGTTGATTTCTTCCGTTGTGACGCCCACCTTCCGCGCATTTCGCACCGCAGAATGCGTGGCGCCCTCTAATCCCGCACCAATCGAGAGAGCGACCTTTACCAGACGCCTGGTCTTTTCATCCAGTGGACCTGCGTGGTGACACTGGTCACCCAATTCATTGAAGGCTTTCCATACATCGGGATAGCGCTTCCTGAAGTCCTGCACAGGTTTTGGCAAGGATCCTCGCGGCATTTGCGTGCTCCCTTCTCTTGGTTCTTAACTCTGTCTACATTAGCGTATTTTCCGCCTCTTCTCACTATTCGTGAATCGCCGAGAATGCAGTGACTGAAGTCGGGCAGGGTGTAGGTCGCATCGCGATCCACTCACACGCAGGTGTGACCAGAATCACGCAAATATAGGACAGAAATCACAGACACGATTGCTGGGCGGGGACTAAAAGGACTTGTACATCCAGAGGTCAAGAATGCTCTCCACCACTTCGGAATATGCTCTCAGAGCTCTGGCGTGTCTGGCAGGCGAGCCCCAAGGGACAGCTCTCCTGGGCAGAGACCTTGCTAAGGCGGCCGAGATCCCGGCGAACTATTTGTCCAAGATCCTGCTGACGCTGCGTAATGCCGAACTGGTAGACACAACTCGTGGTTCGGGGGGTGGCTATCGCCTGCATAAACCTGCCGAAGAGATCTTTCTGATCGACGTAATTGAGTTGTTCGACGATATGTCTCGAAACAAGCCGGCATGTTTTCTGCGACACCAGAAGCCGTGCTCGAGTTCATCATCGTGCAGTGCCCACGTACTGTGGGCTGATTTGCAAGCGAGGTACCTGGGTTTCCTGGTTTCCACGCCGCTCTCAGCTTTGGCCCCGCAAAGCCCGCCCCTTGCCGGTATTTTGCCGCACGCCGTGAATCTGCCCGCTGTAGGAGGTCAGAGATGAAATCGAGCTGCAGGCGGCGAAGTCGGGGCACAGGAGAGACAAAGCCGTTTCTGTACTCACGGATTCCGCTTGTCATCGCGGCCTTGTCGGCTCTCCTATTCTGTGGAAGTGCACGGGCTTGGGGACAGGACACCGCGGCATTCTTCAAGCAGAACTGTACGAGTTGCCACACCATCGGCGGCGGGCGGCTCACCGGGCCGGATCTGAAGGATGTTACGTCCCGCCGGGACCACGCCTGGCTGGTGCAGTTCCTGCAGAGCCCGAAAGCAATGATCGATAGCGGTGATCCCTATGCCCTGAAGTTGCAGCAGGAAGCACGCGGCGTTGTGATGCCGAACATTGCGGCCATGAACCCGCAGCAGGCGCAGGAGCTGCTCGACATGATTACCGCCGAGTCGAAGCTGCCGCGCTCGCAGTTTGCAGGTATGCAGATCAGCGACCGCCCGCTGACGGCGCAGGATGTGGCGAAAGGGAAATTGGTTTTTCTGGGTGAGCAGCGGCTGAGCGGTGGCGGTCCGGCGTGCATGTCTTGCCACACGATCAAAGGACTGACGTTGTTGGGCGGCGGACGGCTCGGCCCCGATCTCACACGGGTTTACGAGCGGCTACAAGGGCGCAAGGGATTGGCGGCATGGTTGTCGTCGCCAGCCAGTCCCACCATGTCACCGGTATTCAAAGACCATGCGATCCAGCCAGATGAGGCCCTCTCGCTCGTGGCCCTGTTTGAAGACTCCGCGAAAAGAGGCGGGCAGGATGACACCACGTCGTTGCTGAATTTCTTCCTGCTGGGACTGGGTGGCATGGTACTGGGGCTGATTTCGCTGGACGCACTTTGGAAAACGCGTTTCCGGGGAGTGCGCCGGGGCATGGTCCACAAAGATGACCGAGGTGAACGATGAAAACGCGAGACGCGATCTCGTGGATCCGCGACGAAGTGGATCCCCAGCGGCGCAGCTGGGAGGAGTTCTACCGCAACCGCTGGCAGCACGACAAGATCGTCCGCTCGACACACGGTGTGAACTGCACGGGCGGCTGCACTTGGCAGATCCACGTGAAGGACGGCATCGTCACCTGGGAGATGCAGGGACTGGATTATCCCCTGCTCGAAAACGGCCTTCCCCCCTATGAACCGCGCGGCTGTCAGCGCGGGATTTCTTACTCCTGGTATCTCTACAGTCCGCTGAGGGTGAAGTACCCGTATGTTCGCGGAGCGCTGATTGATTTGTGGAAACAGGCCCGGGCGCAGCACGAGGATCCGGTCGAGGCCTGGAAGTCGCTGGTGGAAAATCCTGAATCGCGTCAGCGCTGGCAGAAGGCCCGCGGCAAAGGCGGTTTGCGCCGCGCTGACTGGGACACAATGCTGGAATTGATCGCGGCCGCGAACATCTACACCATCAAGAAACATGGGCCGGACCGCATTGCCGGTTTTTCACCCATTCCCGCGATGTCGATGATCAGTTACGCCAGCGGCTCTCGGATGCTGCAGTTGATGGGCGGAGTGTCCCTTTCTTTCTACGACTGGTATTCCGATCTGCCTTCGGCCTCACCTGAGACCTGGGGCGAGCAAACGGATGTGCAGGAGTCGGCCGACTGGTACAACGCCAAGCTGCTGGCGGTGGTGGGATCCAATCTGAACATGACGCGCACGCCCGACTGCCACTTCGCGGCCGAGGCTCGTCACAACGGATCGAAGATGTGGGTCTTTTCGCCGGACTTCTCGCAGGTCTCGAAGTACGCCGACGAGTGGGTGGCGATCAATGCGGGACAGGACGGCGCCTGGTGGATGGCGGTGAACCACGTCCTGCTCAAGGAATTTCATCACGAGAAGAAAACGCCATACTTCCTGAATTATGCCAAGCAATACACCGACTCGCCTTACCTGGTGGAACTCACGGAACACGATGGGAAGTGGCAGGCGGGAAAGCTGCTTCGGGCAAACCGGTTGGAGCGCTACCAGGGCGCGGAGAACGGTGAGTGGAAATTCCTGATGTGGGATACGGCGGAGAACCGTCCCAAGATGCCGATGGGTAGCTCTGGTTTCCGCTGGGGAAAAGAAAAAGGCAAATGGAACCTGCTGCTGAAAGACGGCGTCGATGGCTCTGCTATCGATCCCCTCCTGACTTTCCTGGAGCAGAGCGATGCGGTTGTTCCCGCGGCGCTGAATGACTTCGGCGATGGGCGCACGCTCACCCGCTCTGTTCCGGTACGACGTGTAAAGAGTGCGAGCGGAGAGACTGTGACCGTCACCACGGTTTACGACCTTCTGATGGCGCAGTACGGAGTGTCGCGCGGGCTGGAGGGCGAGTATCCCGCCAACTACGACGATGAGACTCAACCTTACACCCCGGCTTGGATGGAGAAGTACACCGGAATCAGCCGGCAAGTATTGCTGCGTTTTGCCCGGGAATGGGCGAGCACGGCGGAACTCACGAATGGCAAGTGCACGGTGATCATTGGCGCGGGTGTCAACCACTGGTACCACGCCAACCTGATGTATCGCTCCGCGATCCACGCCCTGATGTTCTGCGGCTGCATCGGCGTGAACGGCGGCGGACTGGCCCACTACGTCGGACAGGAAAAGCTGGCGCCGGGAGAACCGTGGTCGGCGATTGCGTTTGGCCGCGACTGGTTCCCCGCAGCCCGGTTGCAGAATGCGCCCAGCTGGCACTATGTGCATACCGACCAATGGCGCTACGAGCGCGACTTTACCGACTACCACACGGTTCCGCCGGCCAACGGCAACGGGTCGTCCTCGGCGAGCCTGGCCCATGGACACACCATGGACCTGCAGGTGCGAGCGGTGCGCTCGGGATGGCTGCCGTTCTATCCGCAATTTCAGAAGAGCTCGTTGGAAGTCGTGAAAGACGCGGAAGCCTCCGGAGCCAAGAACGACGAAGCCGTTGTGAACTATGCAGTCGAGCAACTGAAAGACCGCAAGCTGAAGTTCTCAGTCGAAGATCCCGATGCGCCGGAGAACTGGCCGCGGATATGGTACATCTGGCGCGGCAATGCGCTGATGGCCAGCGCCAAGGGCCACGAGTATTTTCTCAAGCACTACCTGGGCACGCACAACAACGCGATCTCCGATGACAACTTGGCGGAAGGCAGTACTCGCGAGGTTGAATGGCACAAGAGCGCACCCCAGGGAAAGATGGACCTGGTGGTGGACCTCAACTTCCGCATGGACACGTCCGCCCTCTATTCGGACATCGTGCTGCCCGCCGCCACCTGGTACGAGAAGGCCGACCTCAACACCACCGACATGCACAGCTTCATCCATCCACTGTCGGCGGCCGTGCCTCCGGCTTGGGAGTCCAAAAGTGACTGGCAAATCTTCCGTGCGATCGCGAAGAAGTTTTCTGAACTGGCGGAGAAGCATTTCCCCGAGCCGGTGAAAGATCTGGTGGCGTCGCCCTTGGCGCACGATTCGGCGGCGGAGATCGCGCAGCCCGACATCAAGGACTGGCTGAGCGGGGAAGTGGAAGCCATTCCAGGCAAGACCATGCCGGGATTGAAGGTGGTCTCACGCGACTACAAGAACCTTTACAAACAGTACATCTCTTTCGGCCCACTGGCCCGGGCTGGCGGGCTGGGAGCCCACGGCACACACTACGGGATTGAGGATGAATACGATGCCGCCCTGAAAACATGCCCGACGGTTGCGTGGGATGGCAAAAAGTATCCATCGCTGCTGGAAGACGAGCACGCCTGCAACATCATTCTGCGCTTCGCCACCGTGACCAACGGCGAACTGGCCTACCGCTCTTATAAAGAGTTGGAGGAGAAGGCCGGTGTGCCGCTAGTCCACTTGGCGGAGAAGAACCGCGGCGTGCGGCTGAGCTATAAGGATCTGCAGGCCCATCCGCACCGCTTAATCAATAGCCCCATGTGGTCGGGGCTCACCGAGAACGGGCGTGCTTACTCACCTTTCACCTACAACGTGGAGTGCCTGATGCCGTGGCGCACTCTAACCGGGCGGCAGCACTTCTATCTCGACCATCCTCTTTATATACAGTTCGGCGAGAACCTGCCGGTCTATAAGCCCAAGCCGTTACCCACACAGTACGCCGACCTGAAGTTCAGCAAGGAAGTTGGGCCGACCAAGATGCTCAACTACCTGACTCCGCACGGCAAGTGGCATATCCACTCGACCTATGGCGACAACCAGCGCATGACCACGCTGTCGCGCGGGGTCGAGCCGTTCTGGATCAATGACAAGGACGCAGCCGAAATCGACATTGTGGACAACGACTGGGTCGAAGTGCACAACGACAATGGAGTCGTGGTCACACGTGCCGCCGTCAGTGTGCGCATTCCGCGGGGTATTTGCATTCAGTATCACTCGCCCGAACGCACTTACTCGGTGCCGACCTCACCGCTGCGCGGCAACCGCCGCGCCGGTGGCCACAACAGCCTCACTCGCACTCGACTGAAGCCAAACCTGATGGCAGGCGGCTATGGACAATTCACATTTCACTTTAATTATTGGGGTCCGACCGGATGTAACCGCGATACGCACGTGCTGGTACGGAAACTGCCGGAATTGAAGTGGTAGCGATCTGAGGGACGGGTGGCGCGTGACGCCAGCGCAACGACCGAGAACTGAGAACTAACTATGAATGTACGCTCGCAAGTCTCGATGGTGTTTCACCTCGACAAGTGCATTGGTTGCCACACCTGCTCGATCGCCTGCAAGAACATCTGGACCGATCGCAAAGGCACGGAATACATGTGGTGGAACAACGTGGAAACCAAGCCCGGCACGGGTTTCCCCACGCGTTGGGAAGACCAGGAGCGGTACAAGGGCGGCTGGGAAAAGAAGAATGGCGACCTTGAACTCAAGTCCCAGAACAAGGGCAAGGCCCTGTTCAACATCTTCCACAACCCGAACCAGCCCACCATGGACGACTACTACGAGCCGTGGACCTACGACTACCAGAACCTGTTCAACGCTCCCGAAGGTGCGGACCAGCCCACGGCCAAGCCGATCTCTATGGTCACGGGTGAGTACATCAACGTGGAAGCCGGGCCGAACTGGGACGACGACCTCGGCGGCTCGCCGGTTTACGCGCAGAACGATCCCAACCTGGAGAGCCTGACACCGGAGCAGCGCGAACAACTCTTCGCTACCGAGCGCCTGGTGTTCTTCTACTTCCCGCGCATATGCAATCACTGCCTGAATCCTGCATGCGTGGCGGCGTGCCCGTCGGGATCGTTATACAAGCGCGGCGAAGACGGCATCGTGCTGAATGACCAGAAGCGCTGTCGCGGATGGCGCGCCTGCATCCCGGCGTGCCCCTATAAGAAGATGTACTACAACTGGTCCACCGGCAAGTCAGAGAAGTGCATCCTGTGCTTTCCGCGCCTGGAAACCGGGCAAGCGCCGGCATGCTTCCACTCATGCGTGGGACGAATTCGCTACCTCGGCGTGTTGCTCTACGATGCAGCACGAATCGAGGAAGTGGCCAAGCTGCCCGACGATCAGCTGATCGAAGGACAGCGTTCGCTCATCCTCGATCCTTCTGATCCCGAGGTTATTGCTGCCGCTCGCGCCAACGGTGTGCATGACTCGATGATCGAGTCGGCTCAGAAGTCACCCATCTACCAGTTCGTCAAAGTGTGGAAGCTGGCGCTTCCGCCGCACCTCGAATACCGGACCTTTCCGATGCTGTTCTACGTACCGCCGATGTCGCCCGTGATGGCAAGCCAAGACGGCGGCGTGATCGACCATGTGTCGGGTGATCTGTTTCACGACATCGAACAGTCACGCGTTCCCGTGGCCTACCTGGCCAGGCTGCTGGGCGCGGGTCAGGAAAACAAAGTGCGCTACGCCCTGCGCAAACAAAAAGCGGTGCGCTGGTACCGGCGTGCGTTGACCGTTGGCGACGTGACGATGGAAGTCGCCGGCCGCATGCTGGCCGAGGCGGACTGCTCGCCCGAAGAAGCTGAGGCAATCTACCAGCTCACTTCGCTCTGCACCTTCGAAGACCGCTTCGTGATCCCGCCCATGCACCGCGAAGAGGCCCTGCAGATGATGGAAGATCCATCGGAGCACAAGGCGAACGCGGGATTCGGATTCATCAGCGCGCCGCACCGGGGGATGTGATGCGGGATGCTGCCATCTACAACGCGCTGGTTGCTCTGCTGACCTATCCCGAGGCGGACTATCCGCAGCGGATTGAAGCGAGCGTGCATGTTGCTCCGGAAGAGTGCCGCGGGCCACTGGAGCAGTTTGCCATCCAGATGCGCGGGCTGGCGACAGATGAACTCCAGGAGCTGTTTACCCGCACATTCGATTTGAACCCCATGTGCTCGCTCGAATTGGGCTGGCATCTGTTCGGCGAGAACTACGAACGCGGGCTGCTGCTGGTCCGGGTGCGGGAGGAGTTGCGGCGGCATGAGCTGAAGGAATCCACCGAACTTCCGGACCACCTCACCCACGTCTTGCAACTGGTGGAGCGGATGGAGCACGAAGCCGCCGCCGACTTCGTTGCAGCTTGTGTACTGCCAGCGCTGGAGAAGATGCTGCAGGCCATGCGCGACAAGAAGAATCCGTTTGAAAACGTGCTGCTGGCGGTCCGGAGTTTGCTTCGCAGCCAGTTTCCGGAGATACCGCTCACCATTCCGGAGACTGAACCATTACTCAAAGTGTTGGCTTGAAGGACCAAAGTGATGACGAATCCAACCATGAACCTGCTGCTGTTCGCGATGCTGCCTTACGTGGCGCTGTTCGTATTCTTCCTGGGCACGATTATGCGCTATCGCAAGGCACCGTTTACCTACTCCAGCTTGTCGTCGCAGTTTCTGGAAGATAACCAGCACTTCTGGGGTTTGACCGCGCTGCACTACGGCATCTTTGCCATCTTGCTGGGCCACTTAATGGGACTGCTGATCCCGCGCCAGGTGCTGCTGTGGAACAGCCGGCCCCTGCGGCTCTATGTGCTGGAGATCTTCAGTCTGGCTTTTGCCCTGATGGCGCTGGTAGGTTTCGTGGGCGTGATAGAGCGGCGCATCCGCTATCCGAAAGCCAGAACGGTGACCACCCCCGCCGATTGGGTCATTGAGTCCATGCTCATACTGCAGGCGGGTGCGGGAATCTACGTGGCCATCTTCTACCCTTGGGGAACTTCCTGGTATTCGACTTCCGCGGCGCCCTATCTGCATTCCATTTTCTTGTTCCGGCCGGACATCAGCTATCTCGTGACCATGCCCTTCATCGTGAAATTCCACGTGGTCAATGGCTGGTTGATTGTCGGATTCTTTCCGTTCACACGGCTAGTGCATGCCCTGGTTGCGCCGTTGCCATACCTGTGGCGCAAACCCCAGTTGGTGCGTTGGTATGGGATTGGGATCCTGCCGGTGTGGCCGCGCAGAGCGGGCGGTGTGAAGGACTGACGGGATGGCAAGGCCACGTCCAAAGCCGTCTGGCGTACTACCGTACCTCGGCAGCCCATTCGTGACCCTGGTGCTTCTGACCGCACTGGGGTTCAGCCTGCTGATCCTGGTGCCCAAGTTCAACGCGTACGCCTTGCCCGGCAATCAGCTTGGTTATGAGCCGGCACAGCCGGTAGCCTTTTCCCACCGCCTGCACGCTGGCGAACTGCAAGTGCAGTGTCTGTACTGCCACTCTGGGGCCGAGAAGAGTCGTCATGCGGGAATTCCCGCCGCCAACGTCTGCATGAATTGTCATCGGTTCGTTTCGGCGCCGCTGGGAGCAATCCGCGCGGAAGACGAATTGGCCAAGAAAGAGAAGCGCGAACCCCGACGAGTGGTTTCTCCGGAAATCCAGAAGCTCTACGACGCGCTGGCGCTGAACGACAAGATGCAACCTGACCCGGCGAGGAAAACAAATCCGATGACCTGGGTGAAGGTTCACAACCTTCCGGACTTCGTTTACTTCGACCATCGTCCCCATGTAAATGCTGGAGTCGCATGCCAGAAGTGCCACGGTCCGGTCGAGACCATGGAGCGCGTCCGCCAAGTCGAGGATTTGAGCATGGGATGGTGCGTGAATTGCCATCGCGGGGTGGATCGCGCCGGGCTGGATGGCAATGGAAACTTCACCAGCGCGCCGGCTCCAGCGGCACAGGGGCCGGTGCCGGTGACGCATCGGGTGTATGCCTCCATCGACTGTTCTACCTGCCACTACTGAGGAGAGCTGTTTGAGCAAGCGGAGAACAAAACGGTATTGGAAGAGTCTGAAAGAGCGGGATGCTGCCCCCGACGTTTTGAAGGCCATCGCGGACGAGTTTCCGGAAGGCGGGCCGCGCCAGTTCCGCCGCCGCGATTTCCTGAAGGCGACTGGGTTCACGCTGGGTGTGGCCTTCGCCACCGGTTGCAGCCGCGCCCCTGTCCAGCGGGCGATTCCTCTGCTTTCGCAACCCGAGGAGATGGTTCCCGGACGTTCGCTTTTCTATGCCTCCACGTGCGCGGGGTGCAGCGCTGGTTGCGGGTTGCTCGCCAAGGTGCGCGACGGTCGGCCCATCAAACTGGAAGGCAATCCCCAGCATCCGGTTTCGCGCGGCGGATTGTGTGCAATCGGGCAGGCGAACATTCTCGGTCTCTATGATTCACAGCGGCTGCAGCACCCTTTGAAAGAGGGAAAGAAATCCTCCTGGGCCGAAGTTGACCACGAGATCCAGGCTGAGCTCGCGAACATTCGTGGTGATCGCGGAGCGGTTCGTTTCTTGAGCGGCACAATCACCAGTCCAACTACACGCGCCGCGGTCCAGGAGTTCCTCGAGGGTTTCCCCGATGCGCGGCACATCGTCTACGACCCGCTGTCGAACGCGGCGCTGCTCGATGCACACGAGCAGACGCATGGGATCCGCATCCTGCCGCGGTTTCACTTTGACAAAGCCGAAGTCATTGTCAGTTTCGATGCCGATTTTCTAGGAACGTGGATCTCTCCTGTCGAATACACCGCGGACTATCGTGCCGGACGCGATCTGGAAGCAAAGCGCGTCTCCTATCACGTACAGTTCGAACCGCGCATGAGCGTGACCGGCAGCAAGGCCGACCGGCGATTTGCGGTTGCGCCGGGAGAGATCGGTCTTCTGCTCACGCACCTGGCGCAGAGAGTTGCGCGTAAAGCGGGAACGGCGGTTCCTTCTGGCGAGCCAGAGACTGCTTCTTCTGTCGGTGCGGCATTCCTGGATGAACTGGCGGACCGCCTTTGGCACGCGCGCGGGCGAAGCTTGATCGTGTGCGGCAGCAACGATCTACAGCAGCAGCTTCAGAGCAACTACCTCAACCACCTGCTGGGGAACTACGGCTCAACGCTCAATGTCGAGAAGCCGTCCCTGCAGGTGCAGGGGAGCGACAAAGAATTGGGAGCCCTCCTCGCTGAATTGCACGATGGCAAGGTCAAAGCTCTTTTCATATACGGCGTCAACCCAGCGTTTGATCTTCCGGATGGCGAAGCTCTTGCCGGAGTTCTGCGGAAGGTTCCGTTGCTGGTCAACTTCGCGCAGCGCACGGACGAAACCGCGGCCCTGGCACGCTACGTTCTGCCCGAGCGGCACTATCTGGAATCGTGGAGCGACGCCGAACCGGTAAGCGGGCTGGTCAGTGTTTCCCAGCCAACGATTCATCCTCTGGGAGACACGCGATCGCTGCTGGAAACGATCGCAACCTGGAACGGAAAACCCAAACCGGCCTACGACATCCTGCGCGAACGCTGGAAGGCAGAAATGTTCCCTCGTCAGAAGAAAGACTCGAACTTCGATGCTTTCTGGGACCGCACGGTGCACGACGGGTTTGCCGAGGTCGAGCCGCTTCCGGTTCAACCGAAAGTGTTCAATGCGCAAGCAATCCGTCCGACTCTGAAAGCTCAGCACCCGGAGACGGGCGCTTTCGCTCTCGTGCTCTACCCCACCGTCGCAATACTCGATGGCCGGAATGCATACAACCCATGGCTGCACGAACTTCCCGACCCAATCACCAAGGTGACGTGGGATAACTACGCGTGCATCGCGCCCGCCGCTGCCCAACGGCTCGGTGTCGAGGATGGAGACGTGGTTCGCCTGGGGAGCAGCGGTGGCCAGGTGTTCGAACTTCCGGCGTACATCCAACCCGGCCAGCAGGATCAGGTTATCGCTGTCGCCCTGGGCTATGGCAGCAAGTTGAGCGCCCGCTTCGCGAAGGTCGGGCCGCAGTGGATCGATGCCTTAATCAGCGTGGGAGACAACGGCGTCGTCGGCGTGAATGCCGCGCCGCTACTGCAATTGAGTGATGGAGTTCTGAAGTACGACGGCGCTCAGGTCAAGGTCAGCCGCAGTGACAGGCAGCGCGAACTGGCATGTACGCAGATTCACAACACGCTCACAGTCCCCAAGAAGCTCACGCCTCCGGGTAGCGGGCCTCGGCAGATCGTTCAGGAAACGACTCTGGCGGCTTTCCTGAAAGACTCGCATGCCGGCGTGGAAGACCACGAAGAGAAGGAAGACCTGTGGCCCACGGACCATCCTTACAATGGACCGCGCTGGGGTATGGTGATTGATCAAAACGCCTGTACCGGGTGTTCCTCCTGTGTGATCGCCTGCCAGGTGGAGAACAACATTCCGGTCGTAGGCAGGGATGAAATTCGCCGCAACCGCGAGATGCACTGGCTGCGCATCGACCGCTACTACTCGGAAACGGAATCCGGCCAGATCGAAGTTGCCTACGAGCCGCTGCTGTGCCAGCAGTGCGAAAACGCGCCTTGCGAAACGGTATGCCCGGTGCTGGCGACCCTGCACAGCGAAGACGGTCTGAACCAGCAGGTCTACAACCGCTGTATTGGAACCCGCTACTGCGCCAACAACTGCCCGTACAAGGCGCGTCGCTTCAACTGGTTCAACTACGCGCATGACGACCAACTCCAGAACCTGGTGCTGAATCCCGATGTCGCGGTGCGTTCGCGCGGTGTGATGGAGAAGTGCACGTTCTGCACGCAGCGTATCCAGGAGGCGAAGATCGAAGCCAAGCGGCGGGGCGAAAAAGTGTCGGATGGCGCCGTGCAGACCGCTTGCCAGCAGTCCTGCCCCGCGCAGGCAATTTACTTCGGCGACCTCAACGACCCCAACAGCCGCGTCAGCAAGATGATGGCGAACCCACGACGCTACCGGGTGCTGGAGGAACTCAACGTGCGCCCTGCGGTGGGATATCTGACCATCGTGCGCAATCGCCCTCAAGAGGGAAAAGAAGGGAGCGAGGAAGAACATCATGGCTGAAGCCGCAGTAGCGCTGCGACCGCCTCTGATCGCGGGCGACAAATCCATCGCGCAAGTCACGCACGATGTGTGCGCGCCCATGGAGGCGCGTCCCACGGCGCTGTGGTGGGCAGCGCTCGGCGTGTCGTCTTCGATGCTCCTGCTGGGCGCCGTAGCCGTCACCTACGAGATTGCGGTCGGGGTGGGGACCTGGGGCCTGAATCGCACGGTCGGTTGGGCTTTTGACATCACCAACTTCGTTTTCTGGATCGGAATCGGCCACGCCGGGACACTGATCTCGGCCATCCTCTTTCTCTTCCGGCAGCGCTGGCGCACTTCGGTGAATCGCGCAGCGGAAGCCATGACCATTTTCGCAGTCATGTGTGCCGGGATTTTTCCGGTCATCCACACCGGCCGGCCGTGGTTTGCCTACTGGATGTTCCCATATCCCAATACCCGGGGGTCGCTGTGGATAAACTTCCGCTCGCCTCTGGTGTGGGACTTCTTCGCCATCTCAACCTACTTCACGGTTTCGGCGCTGTTTTGGTTCGTCGGCATGTTGCCTGACCTGGCAACCATTCGCGACCGCGCCACCGCCAAGTGGCGCCGCAAGCTGGCAGGTGTGCTGAGCCTCGGCTGGAACGGTTCCTACCGGGCGTGGCAGCGTTACGAAGTTGTGTACTTGATGTTGGCGGGTCTCGGTACACCACTGGTCATCTCGGTACACACCATCGTGAGCTGGGATTTCGCCACGGCGGTGCTTCCGGGCTGGCATGCCACCATTTTCCCGCCGTACTTCGTGGCGGGCGCAATCTTCTCCGGCATGGCGATGGTGCTCACGTTGATGATCATTGCCCGCAGGCTGATGCACCTTGAGGAATACATCACCCTCCGCCACATTGACCGCATGTGCAAACTGGTGATCACCACCAGCGGCATCGTGGGACTGTCGTACGGGACCGAGTTTTTCACCGCGCTGTACTCCGGGAGTTCCTACGAACAGTTCGTTTTCCTGAACCGCGCACTGGGGCCGTTGTTCTGGGGCTACTGGACCATGGTCGGGTGCAACGTTCTTATTCCACAGTTGCTTTGGTTTCGCAGGGTGCGAACTCATGTTCCAGCGGTGTTTGCGATCTGTATTTTGGTGAATGTGGGGATGTGGTTCGAGCGCTTCATCATTATTGTTACCTCGTTATCTCGCGACTTCATCCCCGCGAATTGGTTCCCCTATGCGCCAACTCGGGTGGAAGTGGCGACGCTGCTGGGCAGCTTCGGGTTGTTCTTCACATTGTTCCTGTTGTTCTGCCGTTTCATCCCGGTGATTGCCGTGGCCGAGGTGAAGGGAGTTCTAAAGTACGGCAAGCCTCGGCTGGAGTCCGCACATGAGTAAACGACTGTTGGTCGGAGTTTTCGAGAGCGAAGACGACACCTTGGCCGCGATCCGCGCCTCGCGCCAGCGCGGCTTCAAGATCGTGGACGTTTATGCGCCCTATGCCGTCCACGGAGTCGAAGAAGCGATGGGACTGGCGCCGTCGCGCCTGCCCTGGGTGGTCTTCGCATTGGGAGTCTTGGGAGGCGGCCTGAAAGTATGGTTCGAGTTCTGGACGACCGCAGTGGACTGGCCCGTCAATGTTGGAGGCAAACCGTTCAACTCCCTGCCTGCTTTCGTGCCGGTCACGTTCGAGGTGCTGGTGCTCTTCGCAGCCGTGGGAGCGGTGCTCTCCTTCTTCTTTGTTTGCCGGCTTTATCCCGCGAAACGGGCGGTGCTGCCCGTAGCCGGAGTTACGGATAACCGGTTTGCGGTTGTCCTGGAACAGACTGACTCGACTTTCGAACCAGTCGAAGTTCAACAGATGTTCGAGAAGCTCCATGCCGTGGATGTAGAAGAGCAGATCACCGGGGAGGTCGCGTGATGGGACGCGCGGTACTGAACGGGTTCCTGCTTCTCGCCGTGGTCGTGTCGGTTGTAGCCAGCTGGATCTTTAGCTCAGATCCCACACGGCCCAATTTCGAGTTTCTTCCGCAAATGGCGCACTCCCCGCGCTACAACGCGTTTGCTCCCAATCCGAATTTTGCCGATGGAAGCACGTTGCAGCGCTTGGAGCCGGGAACGATCGCGCGCGGTTCCATGCCCCTGCACTACGCGGCCACGCCGCAAGATGCGCTGCGCGCGGGAGAAGAACTCAAGAGTCCTTTGGATCTCAGTAATGTGCGAGCCCGGGAACGCGGAGCTTTTGTATTCTCCAATTTCTGTGCGGTCTGCCACGGTGCCGGCGGCGCGGGGAACGGACCGGTCGCACAGCGCGGATATCCGCCGCCACCGTCGCTCCTGGCTGAGCACGCAATAAGAATGAAGGATGGGCAGCTGTTCCATGTGCTCACCTATGGTCAGAACAATATGCCGTTTTACGCCAGCCAGCTTTCCCGCGAGGACCGCTGGAATGTGATCCTGTACGTGCGAACGATGCAGGCGGCTGCCACGCCGGCTCCAACGCCAGCTGCCTCTTCCACTCCCCAACTGAAGACTGCGCAAACTGACGCCGCAAAAGTTTCAGAGGGCCAGCCATGAACGCGCGAGATTTCAGCTTCGAGCCGAACGCGAAGATTATCGGGCGAATGCAGGTGCTGGCTGGGATCGGTGCAGCGACTCTGGTCGCAGGTCTGTTCTTCGCGCCACAAAGAATCTGGCCCAACCTCCTGCTCGTCAGCTACTACCTGCTGGGATTGGCACTGGCCGGGATGGCGTGGATCGCGATTCAGTATGTCAGCGGCGCTCACTGGAGCACGGCACTACGACGCGTGCCCGAAGCCATGGCTGGCGTACTCCCGCTCGGAGCACTGGGGATAATCTGTATTCTGATTCTCCGGCCGTCGCTTTATCCGTGGACCAGCGGCTTGCATGTTGAGGGCGATGCTCCTGGTTTCAAGCTCATGTGGTTGAGCTTGCCATTCTTTCGTATCCGCGCCGTGGTCTATCTGTTGGGTTGGCTTGGGTTCGCCTGGGCCATGCTGAGAACCTCCCGTCAACAGGACTCTGACGGTGATCTCAGCCATACCCGTCAGAACACCCGTTTGGCTGCGCTGTTTCTGGTGTTCTTCGGTGTCACATTCTGGCTGGCGAGCTTCGACTGGATCATGTCGCTGGAGCCGGAGTGGTACAGCACGATTTTCGGATTTTACAACTTTGCTGGCGCATTCTTGAGTGGCTTGGCTACGCTTGCCCTGTTGCTGGTATGGCTCCAACGGCACAGCCCGCTGAAGAGTGTGATCCGCGAGCAACATCTCCACGATGTGGGCAAGTTGCTGTTCGCCTTCAGCACGTTCTGGGCTTACCTGTGGTTCAGCCAGTACATGCTGATCTGGTATGCGAATCTACCCGAAGAGACTGTCTACTACATTCGCCGGCTACACGGCTTCTGGCAGCCGCTGTTTGTGCTCAACCTGGTTTTGAACTGGGTTGTGCCTTTCTTCGCGTTGCTGCCGAGGATGAACAAGCAGAGGGTCGGAATCCTGGTGAGAGTTAGCATCGTGCTGCTCGCCGGACGCTGGCTGGATCTCTACTTGATGATCATGCCGCCCTTCTCGGGCGGAAAGCCGCACATAGGAATCTGGGAGGTCGGCTTGATGGCCGGTCTTGTGGGCGTGTTCGGCCTCGCATTTCTTGCGGCACTGCGTCGCGCGCCGCTAGTCCCGGCAAGAGATCCATATTTGGCGGAGAGCCTGCACTATCACGCGTGACCTGGGCTCAAAGCGCAGGCAGGAAATAACGAACGGTAACCGCAATCATGGGAGCAATGGAGCTTGATCCGGGGCGTTCGACGACGGCCGCAATAGACCGGCCCGAAGGTGGTGTGCCTCGCGGGCCAGTCAAGAGTCTGCCGCGGGAAACCATCCTCGCTGCGGTCAAGAATCTCCATCCCGCCTACTTCGCCATGGTGATGGCGACCGGGATTGTGGCCATTGCCTCTCAACTGACCGGGTTGCGGTCGCTCGCTGTTGGCCTCTCGTGGCTGAACATCGGCGTTTTTATTGTGCTGTGGACGCTCACGCTGGCACGCGCGATCTTGTTTCCCCGAGATTTCTTCCATGACCTGATTGACCACAAACGTGGGCCAGGATTCTTTACCATTGTGGCTGGAACCAGCGTACTAGGGCGGCAACAGATCATTATTTTTGGTCACTACACGGTGGCGACCGCCATGTGGTTTCTCGCCTTGCCACTGTGGGCGGGGTTCACCTACGCAATCTTCACTGGCTTCACCGTCAAAGAAGACAAGCCCTCGCTGGCGGAGGGGATTCACGGGGGATGGTTGATTGCGGTAGTCGCCACTCAGGCCGTGTCCAGCTTGGGTACGCTCCTTGCAGGCCGGTTCCCAGCACACGAGACCGAGATGCTGTTCTTCTCGCTTTGCATGTGGCTGTGTGGAGGAATGCTGTACATCTGGGTCATTTCGCTGATCTTCTACCGCTACACCTTCTTCCGTTTTCTGCCCTCCGATCTCATGCCGCCGTATTGGATCAACATGGGCGCGATGGCGATCTCCACCCTGGCGGGCGCCAACCTGATTTTGACTGCCACACGCGCACCTTTCCTGATGGCGCTGCTCCCGTTTCTCAAGGGCTTCACAGTTTTCTTTTGGGCAACCGCCACATGGTGGATTCCCATGCTGGTGACCCTCGCCATCTGGCGCCACGTCTACAAGCGATTCCGGTTGACCTATGACCCGCTCTATTGGGGTGCCGTGTTTCCGCTGGGCATGTACACGGTGAGCACCTACCAGTTGGCGCAGGCTTTGGACTTGCCGTTCCTGTTGTGGATTCCCCGCTCCTTTGTCTACATCGCCGTGGCCGCATGGATGGCCACATTCGCCGGACTGCTCTGGACGATGAGAAATCTGTTTCCAGCACAGCGCAAGGAGCACACGAGTGTTTCTGTGGAGTAGGGTGCCTGCAGAAAGGAAGCTAAAGTCGTGAATCAACTTAGAGGGACCCCGAACCAGAGCCTGTTGGCAGCTACGCTGGGATTTTTCGCCGGCTTCGCAGCGGTCGCGCTATTCGGTCCGACCGCCAGCAGGTTTCAAGAAGTGATGCATCTCTCGCCTGTCATGGTGGGGTTCCTGGTCTCCGCGCCCGCTCTGTCAGGTTCGCTGCTCCGAATTCCATTTTCGGCCTGGGTCGATACCACAGGAGGGCGCAAGCCGTTTCTAGTTTTGCTCGCCTTATCGTTGTTGGGGATGTTCGGTCTCCTACTCGTGATTTACTTCTTGTACCCGGACCGGCTTTCCTCGAATCTCTACCCGCTCTTGCTGGGTCTCGGAGTCCTCTCGGGATGCGGCATTGCGACCTTCTCGGTGGGAGTCAGCCAGGTTTCCTATTGGTTTCCGCAGGCGAAACAAGGCAGGGCGCTGGCGATCTTTGCAGGTGTTGGAAACCTGGCGCCTGGACTCTTTTCCTTCTTACTTCCAATCGCGCTGGTCAGCTTGGGCCTCGCCGGGTCCTACACAGCATGGCTTGCGTTCCTGGCAACGGGCGCAGTTCTTTACGCCGTGCTTGGCCGTAACTCCTGGTTTTTTCAGTTGCAAAGCCGAGGAGTCGCGGCAGAAGAAGCGCGGCGGATCGCGCGCGAGAAAGGGCAATTCTTGTTCCCGGCGGGGAGCTTGGTCGAAAGTCTCCGTATTTCGGCTCGTACCTGGAAGACGTGGGCGTTGGTCTGGGTTTACTTCACCACCTTCGGCGGCTTCATTGCTCTCACTGCCTGGCTTCCGACCTACTGGCGCTCTTATTTCGGCGTGAGTGCTGTGAAAGCTGGGCTGCTGACGGCGGTGTACTCAGTGCTGACGTCGGCAATCCGAATTGGGGGCGGCATGTTATCGGATCGCCTCCGCGAAGGTGGCGAAAATACCGCCATTCTCGCCCTCCTGGTCATGGCGAACGGAGCCGTGATTATGACCGGTGCTACCCAGTTGGAACTCGCGCTCCCCGGAGAGATTCTTCTGGCCATCGGCATGGGTGTGTGTAACGCCGCCGTCTTTAAGCTGGTCCCGCAGGAAGTTCCCCAGGCGGTCGGAGGGGCCGCCGGCTGGGTCGGTGGCTTGGGAGCTCTCGGTGGCTTTGTCATCCCGCCGATCATGGGTTTTGCGGTACACGATCTCGGCACGCGTGGCTACGCGATTGGCTTCATCGTCTTTGTATTCCTCGCGCTGTTTGGCCTCGCGGTTGTGTGGGTTCTGAAGTACACGCGTGAAGCACCGGCCTTGGCTGGGCAGGTCGCGTCGTCCGCAGAGACACAGAACAGCAGATAACGTTGGGAAAATGACTGGGCAGCGGTGCACACGCGGTTTTCACTGTGGTATCTAGTGAAGGTGTGAAGTTAGCATCTCCTACTGCAATGACCGGGCTCTTGCTGAACCGCGTCTGCAATGGGACAGGTGTACTGTGCACATGACGTATACGTGATCGGGCGGCAGGCTCCAAATCGGTGACGGAGTGAGTCTCAGATCAGTTTTCGTTGGATGGCGTTCATGACCGCCTCCAGGCGATTGTGAGTTCGCAATTTCTGGTTGATGTGGTGGAGGTGGTTGCGGAGTGTCTGCGGGCTGATGCCTAGGATGCGGGCGACGTCGTCACTGTCCTTGCCATCGGCGAACAAACGCAGGATGTGCTTTTCCTGCTCGGACAAGGGAGATGTTGGTTCCGCACGCGCTGAGATCTCCCCCAGCGAACTGAGCTGCTTCGATAGATCGAGCATCTTGCGCATTAATTCTTCGCTCTTCTTCTGTTCCGTTACGTCGTGAGCAAGGTGCAACAGAAGCCGGCGGCCAGTGCGCTGGTTGTCGAACACGAGTGTGGACATATTGATCCATACTCGCTGCCCTGAACGGGTCTTCACACTCATGTCGAAGTTGGGAATGTCGACACTTCCACTGGCGCACTCAGCCACGCTGCAATGCTGATGGCATACGCGTGTGCCCAAAGGTCCCATGCCTTCCAAGATGTCATAGCACGTCTTGTGGACTGCCTCGGCAGCCGGATAGCCAAAAAGCTTCTCAGCGCCGTTGTTCCAGGACATGATTTCGCCTTCTTCGGTCACCGAGAACGCTGCGTCCGACGTGTGCTGGAGCAGGGTAAATAGTTCACTTTCTAGCATTTACCTCACCCTGTGACAACTGCCTACCTGAGTAGTACGAATGCTCCATTGAGACCGACCGCTTCCCGATACAAGTATATGTCAGCTGGCAAAACCAGGATTCCAAAGGGAAGAAAGGTTGGGCCGACGGGAAGAGATGGGGTATGGAAACAAGAACTCATAACGGAAGTTCATTCCTGAAGGCAATTCTAAGTATCGGGCTTTTTCTATTCATGGTGGTCGGTGCGGAACCACTACCGGCACAGCCTGCGGCGAACCATAGGACAGGGCCGAAGACCGCCGCGAATACAGTCGATATCGTCCGTGACCCGACCGACGTTCCGTCACCAATTGCAAACCGCGAACCTACAGTGATCCATCTGACGCTCACAGCCGAGGAGGTTCTTGGTCAGCTGGATCCATCGGTTGGCACCGCTTACCGCTATTGGACTTTCAATGGAAAGGTGCCCGGACCGATGATCCGGGTGAGACAGGGCGACACAGTGGAGGTCACCCTTCGCAACGATGCTGGCAGCCGCATGGTCCACTCCGTCGATTTCCACGCGGCGTTGGGTCCTGGTGGCGGTGCAGCGTTCTCGCAGGCGATTCCGGGCCAGTCGAAGACCTTCACATTTCAGGCCACAACACCGGGGCTGTTTGTCTATCACTGCGGTACGCCAATGATCGCCGAACACATTGCTAACGGCATGTACGGCGTGATTCTGGTCGAGCCAGCGGGTGGACTGCCTCACGTCGACCACGAGTACTACATTATGCAGGGCGAAATCTATACCACTGTGCCCAAAGGCAAAGCCGGGCTCCAGCAGTTCAGTGATGCGAAACTCATGGAGGAAACGCCCGAATATTTCGTGTTCAACGGGGCAGTGGATGCCCTGACCAAGAAATATCCGATGCACACCAACGTGGGCGAGACAGTGCGAGTATTCTTCGGCAACGCGGGCCCCAATGAGACATCGTCCCTGCATGTGGTTGGGGAAATCTTCACGCGCGACTATGAGCTGGGCTCACTGACTTCCCCTCCGCTCACCGGAATTCAAACCGCCAGCATACCGCCTGGTAGTGCGGCCATCCTGGAGTTTACGACTAGCACACCGGGACTGTTCACGATGATGGACCATGCCATGGCGAGGATGGCGAAAGGCCTGATGGCAGTCTTTGAGGTCCGCGGCGCTCAGGACTCCGCTTTCATGCATGACGGGCCCGCCGAGTCCGCCTCGGGCTCACGAGCGTCTGCCGCTTGGATGACCGGAATGAGCCAGGACGACACAGCAAGCTCCTCGGGCGGAGGCGGCGTCGATCCAGACGCCGCTCGCGGACTTCCCACAGATCCAGCAGGTGCAACAGAAGGAGATATTCCGGACGCGATCCATTCGATGCCAATGCACGTGGCATTTGAGAAGGTCGGGCACCCACGAGGGTCAAATCTTACGCGTTCCGTGTCGGCTCTGAAACCTGCACCCGGTGGCCCCACGGAACTTAACGGATGCCTGACATTGTTGAGCGATGGCAGAGCGATGCTTGAGGTCTCCCGGTCAACCAGAACCTATCGATTGGAAGCACGGCCCTTGTTGTTTTCTGAAAACGCGAATCGTCTTATCCATGTGACTGGAGAGTTAGGCAGTGTAGTCGCAGTAGAAGACCCCAGTATTCCCAGTTTCGTGGTAAAGACGGTTGATGAACTTGCGCCCAACTGCTCTGCAAAGGTAACGCCTGCTCTTGTGCGGAAAGCGTTGGCAAAGGCTGCCGGGGGTGGCACTGGGACTTTGGGCCCGCTGACGGTGGGCATGAGTGAGATGGCGTTCGTGCCGCCAAAGATCGTTATTAAGGTCGGCCAGGAAGTGACCTGGAAAAACTCTTCGGAAGTCATCCACAACGTAGTCGACGATGCCGAGAAAGCAATAAACCAGGCTGACGTTCATCTTCCTGTGGGCGGGGAGCCATTCGATTCAGGATTGATGCAACATGGTGAGACCTTCGCCCGTGTTTTTACGGCTCCCGGGGTGTACCGCTACGTCTGTACGCTGCATGAAGCCAACGGCATGAAGGGGGTGGTGATCGTCAAGTGAATGCTCGGGATGCAGGCGCCTGCGAAAGGAAGGCTTTGACTACTAAGCCCCGCCTTGCCGGCCCCTTTTGGGAGCCGTGACATAAGTCATCGTCGCCCTTTTGGTCGGCTCCTATGATCTTTACAGCGTGCATGAAAGGTAGGGAAACCATGAACAAGATCACCGGAAACACGAGCGTGGCGGAGATCGTGAAGCTCTGCCCGAACGCGCGCCGTGTCTTTGATCGTCACGGGCTCAAGGGTTGTGGCGGCGAACATGGTCCGAGTGAGCCCCTGGCGTTCTTTGCGGCGGTGCATCAGGCGAATGTGGATGAACTGCTACGGGAGATCAACGCCGAGCTAGAAAGCCCATCTTCCCAGCCCTATGTGTACAAGGAAACCCTCCAGGACTACATCTATCGGCGGTTTTTCAAGGCTGGTGTGGCAATCGTACTGACCGTCGGCTGCCTATGGGGTGCGATCAATCTGTTGCAGATCGCATGGGGAAGGAGTTTCCTGCAACTGCGCCTCCTGTCTTCGATTCATGCACACGCGCACGCCATGATCTTCGGCTGGGTAGGAATGTTTGTGATGGGGTTCGCTTACCAGTCGTTTCCACGCTTCAAGAACACCACGCTCTGGCGGCCGGGCCTGGCGAACCTTAGCTTCTATCTGCTGGCTGCAGGTATCGTGGCTGGGATGCTTGCCGATATGCTGCTGCCTACTTTGGCTTCATTCGTGCTGGGTGCGGTATCGGGAGCATCCGAAATTACTGCCGTCGTGCTCTTCATGTTGGTGTTGTACCGGACGGCGCGGCAGTCGATCGAGCCGCACAACCCGTATGAGAAGTTCATCGCCAGCTCGTTCATCTGGTTTCTGTTGGGCACAATCTTGGAGGCAGTGTTCTTTTTTGCTAAGGCTACGGCTCCTTCGGAACACGGTTTGATCATGCGTATCGCGCTGATCGATGGTCCACTGCGGGACATTCAACTGCTGGGCTTCGCCGCGCTGATTATTGCCGGGGTCAGCCAGCGCTTTGTGCCGCAGGTGTACGGTCTCGGGAAGCCCTCGCATGATCGCCAGACAATGATCTTCTGGTTGATCAATGGCAGCTTGGTGCTGAACATCATCAGCTATGTGCTACTGCTCACGACCCACAACTTCTATTTTGCAATTGGCCTCGAGTTTGCCTATCTGCTCATGCCAGTTTGGGCCGTATTGTTGGCCAAGCAGATTGGCGTGTTCCGGAAGCCATTGCAGCCAGATCGCACCTTCAAGTTCATTCGCGCAGCGTACGTCTGGTTGCTGGTCGCGTGCGGCATGATGCCATTCTTCCCGCTCTACGGGGTGTTGACCCATCAGGTATTTGCGCACACGTATATGGGCTCTCACCGCCACGCATTCACCGTAGGCTTCATCAGCATGATGATCCTGGGAGTGTCGTCCCGAGTGGTGCCCATCCTGGCGGGAATCGACTCGAAGCGAATGAACTCGCTGTGGGCCCCTTTTCTTCTTTTCAACGTCGGCTGTGCCGGCCGCGTACTGTTGCAGGTGCTCACAGACTTCGTGCCCAACGTGGCTTATCCGCTAGTTGGGGTCACGGGTTTCATCGAATTGAGTGCCTTGCTCTGGTGGGGGATTGAACTGTGGCGCACCATGAACGTGGCGAAGAAGAGTCGCACGAAATTGCTTACTGCACCTTTCCCGCTGCCGGCACGATGAGCGCACTCGTTTGCCCTGCTGTCGGCTGAGAAAGTGCGAGCCTTTTCAACCGGATGTAGATAGGAGATACAAAATGAGTTCAACACCCACAATCGCTTCAGAGATTGCCGGAGCACAAGCTTTGCCCTTGCTGGATTTGGTCAACTATCAGGAGGGATCCATTGTGAGCCGGGTAATCTTAAAACGGGAGAAGGGGAATGTCACGATCTTCGCATTTGACGAGGGGCAGGGGCTGAGCGAACACACCGCCCCATTCGATGCGCTCGTGCAGGCCATTGAAGGAGAAGCAGAAGTTACAGTTGCTGGCAAACCACTAACCGTGAAAGCACGCGAAGTCGTACTGTTGCCGGCTGAACAGCCGCATGCTGTCAAGGCGACCACACGTTTCAAAATGATCCTGACCATGATCCGCTCATAGGCCCAAGATGCACACGTTGGTTCGTTACCAAATTGGGGGCCGATTGCAGCGTACTTGTTGTGTGAGACGAAATATACGAAGGGTCTCAGTCTGAGAGGAAAAGAAAATGACGCGAAATCTAACGACTCACAAGCTTGATCAGAGCAGTAAGGCCCTAAACAGGTTGCCCCATCTGGCCAATCCATTCCTACGATTCAATCTGTCGGAGGAACTCCGGCAGCTCCGGAATGAGGACTCGTGGCGGCGAGAAACCGGGCGTAGTTCCAAGACGCTCGCCAAATATCCAGACTTCCGGATTGTCCTGGTTCTCATGAAGGCCAACACGCAGATGAAGGAGCACCATGCCGATGCCAGAATTTCGATCCATTCGCTGCAAGGTAAGATTCGCATCCATCTGCCGGATCGGAAGGTCGAACTTCCCGCCGGGGAATTGATGGCACTCGACCATGGCATACCTCACGATGTCGAAGCGGTGGAGGAAAGTGCTTTTCTGATTACGATCTCATGGCCGGGAGGCACAACGGAAGAGCGGCATGATGCGAGTTGAGTTGCGCCTCCGTGCGCGGAATTGATGCAGATTGGGTATGGCAGACGTAAACATAACGGTGGACGGGAAGAAGATAACTCAACCCGCTGGAACACTATTGATCGAGGCTTGCAAGACTGCCGGGATTGAGATCCCATCGTTTTGCTACTACCCAAGCTTATCGCTGCAGGGCGCCTGCCGGATGTGCCTCGTGGAAATTGCAAAGATGCCCAAGCTGCAGACGGCCTGCACCACGTTCATCAGCGAGGGGATGGCGGTTACGACCCAGAGTGAGACCGTCAAGCAGGCTCGCAAAGCCATGCTGGAATTTGTGCTGCAGAATCACCCCTTGGATTGTCCAGTATGCGATGCAGGAGGTCAGTGCGAACTGCAGGATGCAACCCTGAGTTACGGACCAGGAGAGTCCAGGCTGATTGACCCCAAGAACCACAAAGACGAGCAGCAGTGGTCGCCAGTCGTTTACTTTGACCGGCCGCGGTGCATCATGTGCTACCGCTGCGTGCGCGTCTGTGGTGAGGGCATGGATGTCTGGGCTCTTGGGATTGCCAATCGCAATTCATCCCAGCTGATTGTTCCCAACAAGGGCGACTATCTTGAATGTGAAGAGTGCGGCATGTGTATTGACATCTGTCCCGTCGGGGCGCTGACGTCTGGTCCATACCGCTACAAGACACGTCCCTGGGAGATGAAGCATGTGGCAACCATCTGCACCCACTGCGGCGACGGGTGCACGACGACCTTGGGCGTGCGCCCCAGCGAGACTGGAATGGAGATCGTCCGCGGCTCAAACAGGGACAAGAACGGCATCAATGGCGATTTTCTGTGCATCAAGGGGCGCTATGCGTTCGATTTCACCGCCCATCCGGAACGGCTCAAGCAACCGCTAATCCGCAGGAATGGCCGGCTCCTTCCCGCTTCCTGGGAGGACGCTCTGTCGACCGTCGCTGGACACTTCCGCGAAGTTCGGGAGACTTTCGGCGGCAACTCAATCGGAGTGATTGGTTCGACGCGCACGACCAATGAAGAGAGCTACTTGCTGCAGAAAGTTGCACGGATCGTTTTCCACACCAACAACATCGATCATCATCGGACAGCAGATTTCCCAACTCTCTCCTGCATACTGGCGGGCAAACCAAACACCACGGCCAGCATGAAAGACGTTTTCAACGCTCCCGCCATCCTGCTCATCGGAAGCGACCCTACGTATCAACATCCGCTATTGGCGTGGCAGATCCGGAACAATGTGCGCCTACACCACGCCCGTCTGTATCTGATCAATGCACGTCCGATCAAGTTGATGCGACAAGCAACCCAATTCGTACAGGTTGATGAGGGCAACGAAGGCACGGCAGTGGCTTTCCTGGCTGGAGACGATAGTGCTCGGGAACAGTGCACGACGGACCAATCTGGTCGGAATAAACTCACCGCTCTGAGAGAGAAACTACGGACAGAGAAGGATCTCGTCATTATTTTCGGCTCTGAGTTGCGTGGGAAGGACATCGCTGCGCTTGTGCGGTGTTGCGCTGCAATTCCCGATGGCAAGTTGGTTTGTCTGGGTGACTACGCGAACTCGCGCGGCGCTGCCGATATGGGGCTCTACCCAGATCTGTTGCCTGGATACACACCGCTTTCGGAGGGCGCAGCATTTCGCGAAGCTTGGGACGCAGGGTTCCCCACGCAGCCAGGACTCAATCTCCTGCAGATGATAGAAGCAGCGAAAGAGGGCAGGCTGAAGGCGTTGTACGTCGTTGGTTCGAATCCCGTCGCTCGCTACCACATCGACCCATTTGTCCTGCAGGCAGCGTTCTTGGTAGTGCAGGATCTGTTCTTGACGGAGACGGCTCAACTGGCGGATGTCGTGCTTCCTGCCACATGTGCTTATGAGAAGTCCGGAACCTTTACGAACACCTGCGGTGATCTCCAGAGATTGAGAAAAGCCGCAGAAGTGGTTGGCCCGAAGAGTGACCTGGAGATAATAGCTCGCCTGGCCCGCGACATGGGCTGCCCGATCGGAAAGCTAGTCACGCGCGGACAAGGTGTCCGTGCCGACACCGGGCAGTCGCGAGGGGTTCAGTCTGGAGAGGTGGATCGTCAGGCGGTGTGGATGCAAAGACAGAATTTGGAACCGCGGCTAGGGCCCTTTGATCCGAACGTAGTCTTGGATGAGATCAGCCGCCTGGTTCCAAGCTACTGCTCGTCCCACGTAGATTGTTCGAGTCAGAAAGAGGCGGCGGAGTCCAATCAATCTGCATCTCGCGATTTGGCTAGCGAGGGTCAGTTGATCGTTCCCTCGCAAGATGACCTGTTTTCCTCAGGCACATTAGGTCGTTATTGTCGAGTTCTTGAAGACGTGATGGAAAGTCGTCTTGTATTGCCAAATGAACGAGAGGACAGCAATGGTGAACTTCTCTCCGAACCGAGGCAGTGGAATGACCCTGGAAGCGTTTGCCCGGGCTCATAAGTTGCCATCACGCTGGCTGGAACTGAGAGAGGCGTGCGAGAAAATTGTGAACCTTCCTGACTTCTGGTATCGCCCTGACCTGCGACAGCAAGCGGGCGATTTGGCCGTTGAGGCCTCCAACATTCTCCAATCAGCACTCAAACAAGAGGCCTGCGGGAGTCCACATGATGCTGATGCGTTTAAGCTCCACGAGGTTGAAGTGAAGCGAGAGGGGCCATGACCGACAGGACTGTGCTCTTCATCATTCGACGGCAAGCCACTCCGCAATCGGAGCCCTTCTGGGAGAAGTTTGATTTGAAATGGCGGCCGGGTATGAATGTCATCTGCGGTCTGATGGACATTGCTATCAATCCGGTGGACCGAGCCGGGAAGCCCACAACACCCATTACCTATGACTCCAACTGCCTGGAGGAGGTTTGTGGGTCCTGTGCAATGCTGATCAACGGCAGGGCTGCTATGGCTTGTTCTTGTCTTGTAGACAAGCTCAAGCACCCCATTCGCCTGGAACCCTTGTCGCGATTCCCCGTCATTCGTGACTTGGCGGTGGATCGCAGCGTGTTGTTTGAGAATCTCAAGCGGGTCAAAGCGTGGGTGCCGATAGACGGGACGTACGATCTCGGCTCGGGCCCAAGGATCTCTGCTGAAGACCAAGAGCAGGCCTATCCCATGTCCCGCTGCATGTCCTGCTGTCTCTGTATGGAAGTCTGCCCACAATTCACGATGGCGACGGGCTTTGTGGGGGCGGCCGTCATTAACCAAGTACGGCTCTTCAACCAGCACCCCACAGGAGCGTCCCTGAAACGGGAGCGGTTGCATGCCATGACCGGCGATGGGGGAATCCACGAGTGCAGCTATGCGCAGAACTGCGTTCAGATTTGTCCCAAGAACATACCTCTAACGAACTCCATCTCAAACGTCTATGGCCAAGTGATGAAGCAGACCATCGGAGACCTGTTCCGAAGATGACGCTACATTTTGGCACAGGCTTTGAAAGATGGGTGTCACAATGAATAAAATGCGAATGATTGGCGGAAAGGGCTTATTCATGCTGCAGGCAGAAGTTGGCAGCGCCCAGATTACGCCAGCGCACAGCTATCCCACTCGTGGGCAGGTGGTGCACGACTTCACGTTACCGGCCACGGATGGCAAGCGAATCAGCCTTCAGGACTACCGTGGTCACTTCAGCTTGGTATTGATCTTCGCCGGAGATCCCAGCCAGATAACCGAGAAGAAATGTCTCTCGGAACTCGTGCAGCGCTACTCTGAAATTCGAGAGGCGGATGCCGAGGTGTTGCTAATCCTGGCGTGTTCTCGAGAGCGGGCGGAAGCGACCAGGCATCAGGCAAAACAGCCATTTCCGGTTTTAGCTGACGAGGACCTGCAAGTCCATAAAGCGTTCGGAGCACTCGATCCCCGGGCGGTCCCCGCTGCGGCACTTTACGTGACCGACCGGTTTCTGGAAGTGTTTGCAGAGTGGCGTACGGGGGAAGGGGACAGTCTTCCCAATGCCTCCGAGGTGATATCTTGGCTCGATTACATCAATAGCCTGTGCCCGGAATGTACGCAGACGGAGTGGCCGAGAGACGACTAATTGACCGTGGACAAGGAAGGAGGAGGCGGGATGCTCAAGCTGAAACGTGCGTACGAACCGGCTTCTCGAGAGGATGGTCAACGCTTCCTCGTGGAGAGATTGTGGCCGCGCGGCGTGAAGAAAGCCTCTCTCCATCTCGATGCCTGGCTGAAGGACGTTGCGCCCAGTACCAAACTGCGCCAATGGTTCGGCCATGATCCCAAGAAATGGGAAGAGTTTCGGCAGCTTTATCGGGCCGAACTGGAACGACATCCGGAAGTGTGCGATCCGATCCTGAAGGCTGCACGCGGAGGGGCGGTCACACTTGTCTACAGTTCTCACGACCGTGAGCACAACAATGCGGTCGCTCTGCGCGATTACGTCGGAATGAAGCTCGGAAGAAAACGCCGGGTGACCAGTCGCAAATCCGCGGCTTGACAGTCGCACCATGCGAACTTCCTATCGCGGATCCCACCCCGGCGAAGCTGGCTCTGCATTGCTTCTAATCCACTGCTTCCGGCCCACTGTTACAGGAATCCCCTCCCAGAGTACGAATGGACTATTGGAGAAATCCATTCGGAGTGCGGAAATAGTAGGTGAAAGATGCAGACTCAAAAGAGGGGCGACCAATGACTACAAAATGTGCGAATCCTGCATGCTCCGTTCTTTTCCATCGGTTGGGACGCGGCAAGTTGTTCCGATTTGAGGTGAAATCACCCTCTGAACCCTGCCGGGATGTGCCCGACACCGTTTGCAGCGTGAAGTCCGGCGGCGCTTCGGTGTTCTTCTGGCTGTGTGACAACTGCAGCTTGACCAAGACTTTGAGCTTTGAGTCCGCACGCGGATTAACGGTCGAACCGATACTGGGACCTCGTGGTTATGTGGCTGTCGTGCAGAACGCTCAGAGCCGCGTGGATCAATGAGCAGGCGTGTGACTTTCGTCGGTGCATGTTGTGCTGGCGCGAAGCAGGCTGAAATAGGAGGGGTCCATTCTCATGGCTTACGTGATCGCCGAACCCTGCATTGGAACAAAAGATACGGCCTGCGTAGATGCATGTCCTGTCGATTGTATTCATCCAAGAAAGAACGAAAAGGATTTTGCCACAGAAACTCAGCAGTACATCGACCCGGTCGAATGCATCGATTGTGGAGCTTGTGTGCCGGTTTGCCCGGTATCCGCGATCTTCGCTCTCGATGATTTGCCCGACAAATGGAAGCAATTCGCCGAAATCAATGCGAAGCACTACAACCGCCCGTGATCGTCACAGAGGTATTGAAAGGAGTAGTCAGATGACGAGAAGAAGACCAACAGAGGAATTAGAACACGAACACCACATCATCCAGCAGGTGGTCGGCGCGATGGCCGTGCTCACAGAGAAACTCGAATCTGGCGCGAAGATCGATGCTGCGGTTCTGACAGACCTATCTGAGTTCATGCAGACGTTTGGCGACACGTGCCACCACGGGAAAGAAGAAAAGTACCTGTTCAAGCTTCTGGAGAGGAAGGGCGTACCACCGAGCGGTTGCCCCTTGGCAGTTCTTCTTCACGAACACGAGAAGGGTCGCAGTCTGATAGCCGATCTTAAGCTCACATCCCAAACCTACATTCGCACCCCCGGCGCAGGCAGGGAGGCGCTAATTGGCACCCTCCGAAAGCTCATTGAGCTCTATCCGGCACACATCTGGAAAGAGGATTACCTGCTCTTCCCGATGACCGAGAAACTACTGAGCGCTGGTGAGCAGGAAGAATTGTCGGCGCAATTTGAGCGGCACGAGTCTGAAATTGGCATTGACGTTCACCATGGTTTCGAGCAGTTGGCCGGGCGGATATTGGAGATGGTCTGTGGGGGAGCCAGCACCTGCCACGTAGCTTAGTCAGCGTGGGGGTTAGAACGCACTGTGTCTTCCGTGGATAAGCGCAAGAAACTCGTCCCGGGTCTCTTTCTTACGGAAAGCACCCAGCATGGAGGACGTTATTGTGGAGGAGTGTTGCTTCTCCACTCCGCGCATCATCATGCACAGATGTCTTGCTTCAATGACTACTCCCACGCCTTGCGGTTTGATAGCACTCTCAATCGCTTCTGCAATTTGTGTTGTGAGGCGCTCCTGCACCTGCAATCGACGTGCGAATACGTCTACCAGGCGGGGCACCTTGCTCAGCCCAATCACTTTTCCTTGCGGAATATAGGCGACGTGGACCTTGCCGAAAAACGGCAGAAGGTGATGTTCGCAGAGACTAAACATCTCAATATCCTTGACGATCACCATCTCGTCGTAAGCCACGTCGAACATCGCGCCCAGCAGAGTTTCCTCTGGGTTCTCCTGGTAGCTTTTGGTCAGATACAGCATCGAACGCTCCATGCGTGCGGGAGTATCCCGCAGGCCATCACGCTCGGGGTCCTCGCCGAGACGGACCAACATTTCCCGCATGAGTTCCTGCGGGCTGGTACCGGCTAACGACTGGGGTTCAAGTATGGTTTGCATCTCTTCTCACAATCCAAAACGCGGCCTCGGAGAATTGGTGATCGCTATGCAAGTGCCACCAGACACGACGTGTGCTCGTGTGCATCAAGCAGCGACAGCAGCGCTTGCGCTCCGTTCGTGTGAAACGTCACTGTGTAGTGCATCTCTGCGGACCTCAGTCATGCGTGCCAGCACAAAAGCCGCCACGGCCATCTCTACATCTCGCACCGCGACATCAAAGAACATTCCCGTCGAGACCAGGTTGATGGCGATTGCCACCAGCCATGCTGATGCCACATACGCGCCCACGCGCGTCCACTTGGTCAGAATCGCCAGCCCCACGATCATCTCAATAACACCGATGATGTGCATGAAGGTTTGTTCACTGAACGGCAGTATTTTCAGGGCCATCGGACTGATATATGCGGTCCAGTTGGGTAAAAGGTTGAGGTATTTGTCTAGACCTGCCAGGAACGGCCCGAGTCCAAGCCCGATCCGCAGTGCCCACCAACCCTGGTCCAATCGTGAATCAAATCCCTTGTGCATATTTACCCCCTTCACGAGAATAGAGTGGGCAGGGGCGCATCGGTTACACGCTCGACACATCCATTTCTCTTCCTGCGCCGCCGCGGTTTGGTCTGTAACGTTTATTGCTGCCGTGACTCCATCCATATGGAGGGTTTGTATGGTCAACCTAGCGGAAGTGGCCACTTCGCAAGAGCCCTTGAGTGATGAAGAAGTTGTGGCCCGAGTGTTGGCGGGCGAGACGGGAATGTTTGAAATCGTCATGCGCCGTCACAACCAGCGCCTGTACCGCGTGGCTCGGGCTATTCTGCGCAATGATAGCGAAGCTGAGGACGTAATGCAGGACGCCTACGTGCGGGCGTACGAACATCTGAACCAGTTTGCCGGGAGGGCAAAGTTCTCCACCTGGCTAACACGGATCGCGGTGCATGAAGCTTTAGCACGACAGCATCGTGGAAGCCGATATCAGGAGTTGGCACCAATGTCAGAACGGGAGGGAGACCCCATGGATAGGTTTGCCTCGTTGGCACCAAATCCAGAACAGCAAGCGTCAGACTCGGAGATTCGCAGGTTGCTGGAAGAAGCGGTCGAGAAGCTACCGGACGCTTACCGAACCATTTTCATGCTGCGCGACGTAGAGGACATGAGCACCACCGATGCCGCGGATGTCCTCGAGATCACCGAAGAAAATGTCAAAGTCCGCCTGCATCGAGCGCGGGCGTTATTACGCAAGAGTCTTTACGCGCGCGCTGGAATGGAACGGAAGCAAGCATTCAATTTTCATGCCGTGAGGTGTGATCGTGTTGTTAAGAATGTGTTTGAAAGAATTCAGAAGCAGGTCTTGAAGACGGAAGGCTCCGCGGCGAAGACACAGTGACAGTCTGAGCGGTGCAGGAAGGGCAGGCTGCCGTGAAACGAAGAGTCGGCATTGCCGAAAGTCCAGGAGGTGCGCATGGCTGCTAAAGAAATGCCGATCGCTGGTTACATATCCAAGTTGTTGAGTAGAGTCGAGGTTGCGGAAGGAACTATGGCCTTCCACTTTGAGAAACCATCGCAATTCGATTTCAAACCGGGGCAGTCCGCCGACGTGACACTATTGAATCCCCCAGAAACTGACTCTGAGGGGAACACGCGCACTTTTTCGATCGCGAGTTCTCCATTTGAAAATCAGTTGATGTTTGCCACCCGCATGCGCGACACAGCGTTTAAGCGCTCCCTGAAGCAGGTACCCCTGGGTACAGACGTGAAGATTGACTCACCAATGGGTTCCTTTACGCTACATAAGAATTCATCCAAGCGGGCAGTGTTCCTGGCCGGCGGAATCGGAATCACACCTTTTATCAGCATCGTGCGGCAAGCCGATCACGACCGCCTCCCGCACAAGTTGTATCTCTTCTATTCCAACCGGCGGCCCGTAGATACACCTTTTCTCGAAGCTCTTCAGACGCTGCAAGAGAACAACCCAAGTTTCCAGCTGGTATGCACCATGACCGCAATGCCGCAATCCCAGAAGGAATGGAAGGGGGAGACGGGTTTGGTAGACAAAGAGATGTTGTCGAGACATCTCACCAACCTGCAGGGAACCGTCTATTACGTTGCCGGGCCTCCCGCCATGGTTTTGGGCATGAGGAAAATGCTTGTGGACGCCGGCGTTGACGAGGACGACATCCGAACGGAAGAATTTGGAGGATACTGAAGGGCGCCACCCCGTTGCAGGACGGCGATCGGATCGAACAAGAAGCAGTGAGTCTTTCGAGGTGAATATGCTGGCAAACAAACCCAAGACAAAAATTCTAGTAGACGGTGGCGACCCTGCTGAGACCCTCCGGATGAAGAGCTTGATCGGGTTCGTAGATGGGCAGACTACCAATCCATCCTTGATTGCAAAAAATCCTGTGATTCAACGGCTCGTTGCATCCGGCCACAGATTGAGCTCCCAAGAAGAGAAAAACGAATACAAGAAGATTGTGCAAAGTATCTCGCCACTCGTGGGAGATGCTGGGGTTTCCATTGAGGTGTTTGCCGATCTTGGTACCAAAGCCGAGGAGATGCTTGCCCAGGGCGAAGAAATGTTCTCTTGGATTCCAAATGCCTATGTCAAGTATCCGTGCACGCACGAGGGTTTGCGAGCTGCACAAATGTCGACCGATAAGAGTATTCGAGTCAACATGACACTTTGTTTTTCACAGGAGCAGGCGGCTGCCGTATATGCCGCAACAAAGGGCTCAAAGGAGCCGGTGTATGTATCGCCATTTGTCGGCAGGCTTGACGATCAAGGCGAAGACGGCATGGATCTTGTCAGAAATATCAAGACAATGTACGAGCACGGCGATGGCCATGTGCATGTCTTGGCTGCAAGCATACGCAATGTCAACCACTTGCTTTATTCCTTTGCTCTCAGCGCTGAGCTCGCGACCGTGCCCACCACAGTCTTAGAGGAATGGGCGGCCACGGGATTTCCAATGCCAGATCACGATTTCTTGTACAGAGGTGTCGATGCTAGTGGCAAGCTTCTGAAGTCAATCCCGTACAAAGAGCTGGATCTGGACCGTCCCTGGGAGAGCTTTGACATCGCCCATGAACTGACCACTAAGGGTATCCAGAAATTTGTGACTGATTATCAAAGCACGCTGAGACGATCGGCATAGTGTCTGCTGGCCCGTTGGAGACATCCTTGTCCGGTCTTTTGACTCTGTCCCCTTGGAGGTACTGGATAACGCGTGTCAAGCGCGTGATCGTACACCTGGCGACCGGGAGCTCTTTGGAAACCGTCAGCCTGAGCTGGTTCGGTGGCCGACTCTGAGCGGTTCGTTCTTATGCTACTGGGGGAGTTTCCTTTCGTGACAGTTCTCTTTCGCGCAGCCAAGTGAAGATCACGGGAGTCACAATCAGCACATGCAGCAGAGAGCTGACCATGCCTCCGAGTACGGGGGTTGCAAGCGGCTTCATCACTTCGGCCCCAGTGCGGGTAGACCACATGATGGGTAACAGGCCCGCCACAACCGTGGATACGGTCATGATTTTGGGACGCAAACGTAACAGAGCTCCTTCCATCACCGCTTCACGCAAACCCTGTACGGTAGGCGCGCCCATCGCGACTCTCTTTCGTTCCACGGCCTCTTCCAGGTAGATCACCATCACTACACCGGTCTGCACGGCGGTGCCGAAGAGGGCGATGAAACCGACCCAAACGGCAACTGAGAAGTTGTACCCAAGCAGCTTCAGGAGGAATACTCCGCCGCTCAACGCAAAGGGTACGGCGAGGATCACATGCGAGGCTTCTTTGAAGGAGTTGTAAGTCTTGTAGAGCAGAAGAAAGATGATCAGGAACACGACTGGGATGACGAGTTCGAGCCGTTTCTTCGCACTAATCTGGTTTTCGTACTGGCCGCTCCACTCGATATAGTAGCCGGGCAGCATTTTCACTTCGCGGGCGACGGCGCGCTGCGCCTCGTCCACGAAACGGCCAACGTCGCGCCCGCGCACGTTCATCAGCACGCTACCTCGCAGGAGCCCGTTTTCGCTACTGATCATGGAGGGCCCCATCACCACGCCAAGGTCGGCAACCTGTCCAAGCGGAATCTGCGCGCCGTTGCTGGCCGTGACCAGCACGTTATTTCGCAGCTCTTCTGGATCTTGGCGAAAATCTGGGGCATAACGCACCCGCACGGGCAGACGTTGACGGCTGTCAATGGCGGTCGTGAGGTTCTTGCCACCAATCGCGGTCTCGATCACGTCCTGCACGTCGCCAACGTTGATTCCGTAGCGGGCGGCGGCTTCGCGGTTTACTTTTATTTCGAGGTACGGCGACCCGGTGATGCGCTCGGCATAGAGGTCAGCGACACCAGGAACCGGGCGCAGAGCCCGTTCAATTTCAGTTTCCTTCTGCTCGATGGTCGCGAGATCGTTTCCGAAGACCTTCACTCCCACCTGGGTGCGGATGCCAGTCGAAAGCATGTCGATACGGTTGCGGATCGGCTGGGTCCAGATGTTGGTCACGCCCGGCATTCGGAGCTTCTCATCCAGTCTCTGCAGGATGGTTTCCTTCGTCGTCCCAGCGGGCCATTCGTCCTTGGGTTTGAAGTTGATGACGGTTTCAGTCATGTTCACGGGCGCCGGATCGATGGCGCTTTCTGCGCGGCCGATCTTGCCCACAACGCTTTCCACGAGCGGGTCTTGGGCAATGATCTTGTCCTGCCAGCGAAGAATCTCGGTTGCCCTGGTGAGCGAAATACTGGGATCGGTAATGGGCATGAAGAGGGCAGTCTCTTCGTCGAGTGGCGGCATAAACTCGGAGCCAATCGTAGTTGCCAGCCAGAGCGCTGATCCAAAAACCGCCGCTGCAGCGCTTAACGTTAAAATCCTGTGCTTCAGAGCCCAGCGCAGTACCGGTTTGTAAATCATTCCAAGAGCGTGCATCACCGGATTTGTGTCTTCGCGATGCAGTTTTCCACGGATCAGGAAGGTGCAAAGCACCGGCACCAGCGTGACGGCGATTAGAGTGGAGCACACCATGGCGAAGGTCTTGGTGAAGGCCAGCGGGTGAAACATCTTGCCCTCCATGCCGGTGAGTGCAAACACAGGGACGAAAGCCAGAATGATGATGGTCATGGCAAAGAAAATCGGCCGGCCTACCAACTTCGCCGCCTCCAGGGTGATCTGGCCGATTGCTGACTTGTACTCTCCATGTTCTTCGTAGTAGCGCTCCGCGTGGCGCAGCACATTTTCAGTCATCACAATCCCAGCATCGACGAGCACTCCAATCGCAATCGCGATCCCGCCGAGTGACATGATGTTGGAAGAAATGTCGGCATAGTGCATGAACAGGAACGATCCCAGGACCGCCAACGGCAATGGCAACGTCACGATGAGGATGCTGCGGAAGTGCCACAGGAAGATCACGTGTGCGAGCGTGACCAACAGGATCTCTTCGAGGAGCGCCGACTTCAACGTATTCACTGCGTGAAGGATCAAAGTGCTCCGGTCGTAGAAAGGAATTATGTGGACTCCCTTGGGTAACCCTGGTTCCAAGGCTGCGAGTTTAGCTTTGACCCCGCTGATGACATCTTGGGCGTTGGCCCCATTGCGGATGATCACGACGCCACCCACAACATCCTTACCGTCCTTGTCGAGAACGCCGCGGCGGAATTCCGGCCCCAAATGGACATTGGCGATATTGCGGATGTAGACGGGTGTGCCTGCCGTGGCGGTGAGGACGATGTTCTCAAGGTCCGCCGTCGAGCGAATCAAGCCAATGCCCCGGACTGCCATCTCCTGGTCGCTCGCCTCAATGACCTTAGCGCCGACATTGGTATTACTGCGCTGAACGCCCTCGATGACCATGCGCAAGGGGATGTTGTAAGCGCGCAACTTGATCGGATCAACGTCGATCTGATATTGGCGTACCCAGCCGCCGATGCTTGCCACTTCTGCCACGCCCGAGACCGAATTCAATTGGTACTTGATGAACCAGTCCTGCAGCGAATGCAGAGTCCCACCGTCGTAGGGTCCCTCGACTGTGTACCAGAAGACCTGGCCTACGCCGGTTGCATCCGGCCCCAGAACAGGTACGACTCCCTCGGGCAGGTAACCCGACGCAAGGTTCAGCCGTTCCAAGACCCTCGTGCGGGCAAAATAGGGATCGATCTTGTCCTGGAAGATAATGTTGATCATCGAGAAGCCCAACGCCGAGGACGAGCGAACGTCCCGGACTCCCGCCAGTCCCTGCAAGTTGACAGTCAACGGATACGTAATCTGGTCTTCCACTTCCTGCGGGCTACGTCCCGCCCAGTCGGTGTAAACGATCACCTGGTTCTCGCTAAGGTCAGGAATGGCGTCGATCGGCGTCCTTAGCAGCGCCCAGTAACCCCAGACTGCCAGCAATGCGTAAGCCAGCAGGATGAGGAAGCGGTTCTTCAGCGAAAATTCAATGAGACGGTTAATCATGGTTTCTCCTCTTCACTGCGCATTCAGCCGGGCGCGATAGCTACCCAGGAGTTGCCCGTTGCGGCTGGCGTTCACATCGACATTCCAGGAGCCCGCTGTCGGAACCTTGATCGTGCCCACGTAATCAGAGCCCTTCCATGCGAGGTCGCCTGCGGCGCGCATCTCGCCCATGCCCATGGCTGGCATCGCCGGCATGATGAGCGTGACCTTTACCTGCGCATCAGTCACCGGCTTCCCTGAAGCGTCGAGCACAGTTACGTGCAGCGTCGTATGGGAGTTGCCGCGAGGTGTTTCCGGGTCAGAACGGAAGGTGAATTTGATCTGAGGAACGGCGGGCGCTTGCCTCTGGTCCGTTTGACCATGATCGAATTCCTTCGATCCGCCAAACATCCCGGTCATACCACCCGTGATTCGAGTCTGGGAATCGATTAGGAAACTGCCTTGGCTGACGATGCGTTCGCCTTCTCTAAGGCCCGTGAGCACGGGGTAATAATCCGTGCCTACTGGACCGAGCTGCACTTGCCGTCCTTCGAATTCACCATTTCCTTTGGCCACGTAGACGAACTTGCGCATACCCGTATCGAGAACGGCAGAGCGCGGTATGGCTAGAACGTCGTGTCCCGCGGGTGCGGCAAATTTGACTTGCACGAACATGCCGGGGCGCAGTCGCATGCTGGGGTTCGGAACCTCGATGCGAGCTGAGGCAGTGCGGGTCTGAGCGTTGATGGAAGTATCGAGAAATCCCACGCGCCCGTGCAGCGTACTGCCGGGTAGTGAGTCGGAAGTGATTTCAACGGGCTGGCCGGTGTGCACGGAAGGCAAATCAGGCTGGTACACATCTGCCTTTACCCAGATCGTGCTCAGGTCGGTGACGGTAAAGAGGACTTCTCCTGCGTTTACGTATTGCCCCTGGGTAACTCTGCGCTCGGTCACAATGCCGCTGACGGTCGAGTAAATGGGAAGTTCGATCTGAGGCTTCGCCGACGATGCGATCTCATCAAGCTGTTGTGTAGTGATTCCCCAGAGTTCCAGTCGGCGGCGGCTGGCGTTTACGAGGTCTTCGGCGCCCGACACTGCTAAGGGCTCGGCCCCTGTGCCGAGACGCTTTCGGTTTTCGAGAGAAAGTCTGTATTCCTCGGCGGTCGAGAAGACTTCTGGGCTGTAAAGGGAAGCAATAGTCTGACCGCGGCGCACTTGCTGGCCGGTGAAATCAAGGTAGAGCTTGTCGATGCGGCCACCGATGCGCGCACTGATCGAGGCCAGTTGCGTTTCCGGCTCGTCCACCTTGGCGACGGCCATGAGAGCGCGTTGAAGGTTACGTCGGCTGACTTCGACGGTTTCGACACCAATGTCTGTCTGCTCTTTCTGGTCTAGCTGGATGCTGGAGACAGAGGCGTCCGCTTGCATTTGTTCTGTGCGCTGAGAGGTGGCTTGTTCGGGGGCTGCCTCGTACTTGAGAATCGGGGCCTCTTGAGTCTCGGCAGCGCTACGCTCGGGATGCCAAAGGCGAGTTGCGGCGTAGGCGACGAAGGCCAGCACCAGCCCGAGAGCGAGTCCTGTGCCGAGGAGTTTCTTTTCATGCTGTGTCATTAGCGCACCTCCGGAGTGATCTGAAGCAGGGAAGCTTGAGGGACGGTTGTATTCGATTCCTGCCCGTCCCGCGTCAAGGGAGCTCCCACTGCGCGTTCGAGATCCGCAATCCGCGACTCCAGTTCGGACGCGGCGCGGTAGTAATCGAGTTCAACTTCGAGAGTCGTGTTCTGGCTGTCGAGCAGGTTGAGGAAGTCGGTGCGGTCGGCCTCATAAGCAGCGACGGTGGACTTCAGTGTCGCCTGTGCTTGAGGACGAAGCGTCTGGCTGTAAAGATCAACGAGGCGCTTGGCAGATTGCGCGCGAATCAGAGCTTCCTGGATTTCCTCGAAGACGAGCGCACGCTGGTTGTCGTACTCGGCTCTGTCAGCTGAGAGATTCGCCTGTGCTTCGGCGATCTCTGCGTCGTGGCGCCCACGGTTCAGCCAGGGTAGTGTGACGGCGACCTCGGCCATGTACGTGTTGCGATAGCGAGCGCCGTCCGGCATGAGCATGTAACCCGCGCTCAGGTTGTAGTCTGGCGTGTAGGCCTTCTGTGCCAGCTTCGTGCGAGCCTCGCCCTGCTCCACACCGGAAGACGCCACCGCCAGCTCAGGCCGATTCTCCAAAGCGCTTTTTTCCAGGTCCATGAGTGCGGGAAGCTTCTGCGGTGGTGAATATTGGCCCTGAACTTCGAGTGGAGATCCGGGGTCCCGTCCTAGTAGCGTATTCAGTCGGGCTCGCGCGAGATCGCCGTCCTGTTCGAGCATCACGAGGTGCTCGACAAGTTTGGTGAGTGCGATCTGTGCTTTCAGCACGTCCTGCTGCGGAACACGTCCGACAACATACTTGATCCGCGCCGACTCCGACGACTGGCGAGCCAGTGCCGCTTGTTCGTCATGCAGCAGTAGTTCGTCTTGATTGCGGAGGAGATCGTAAAACGTTTTTCGGACCTGAGCCGTCACATCGCGCTTCTTGGCCTCCAGTTCCGCTTTGACCTGCTCTACTTCTTCCGAAGCAAGTTGTGTGCGCAGTGCGCGCTTGCCCGGACCAGGGAGCGACTGGTTGAACATGAACATGTGCTGCGTCTGGTTCAGGTCCCAGGGTTTGGCGAGTGGTGTGCCCCAGCCGCGATACATGAACTCGGGATCGCTCAATGAACCCGCACTGCGCACTCGTGTCTCGACGATTGCGACACGACGCAGAGCCACCCGGATTTCGGGATTGTTGGCCAACGCGGCTGTTTCAAGGTCAGCAAGGCTCATCGGCGGCGTGGATGCCCGAGCGTGCCGATGCTCCTGCGCCAGAAGGCCAGTAACACCGGACAGCGGATCGGCATCGGCGGCTGGCTCGCTGGCAAAACCGCTCGCACCGCTGAAAACGATCAGCAGAGAAATGCATAAACCTAGAGCTTTCATTGCTCCTCCATAAACAACTCATAACTAGAGAGATAGGAGGCGCGTCCTAGCCAGGCGCACCAAGGGCGCAGCAAGGCGGAGCACGGCCTCATCTGTGCAATGAAAGCTGGCTAGATTCTCAGGACGGAGTTAGAGCCGGGAGATGGTTCGGGAGGTGGGGCATGAAGAAACGAAAGATGGAAGCGGACAGTCACCGCCGTCAACGCCCCTAACGAGGCGACTGGAGGTATCACAGCAAGCGTGAGGGGACGAACCGGTCCGGCAGCCTGCGCCTGGGGCAGAACAGTATTTGTTGGTCCTTGAGCCTTACAGCAGGAATGACTGGCCGGCATCACGGAGCTTCCACATTGCTCCGCCATGTGGTGGCAGCACTCGCGCTCTGCGGGAGTCATCGTCGCACCTGGAAGGACGCACGCCATGGCAGGCGTGATTGCCCACAACAGGGCTACCGTCAACAGCGCGAATGCTCGGACCTTGGTCACCCTCATAAGTGTACTGCGTTTTCTGACTTCGATGAACAGTCCTTACTAGAAACAATAATGCTAGCCCGACGTGGATGACTACCGCTGTGACCGCGATCACAGTTCTAAAGCCTGTGGTAGGCGGCCACCAAGGTTCATCTTGGAAACCCTGCTGGGAGGCAATTCTCAGCAGCAATCGCACGGTCTTCCTTTGAGGGCCTGCCAGCCTTCCCGCGCAATCAGCGGTAGGAGGCACAGGGCAGCCACAGGATCTGCCCAGGTGATCCCCAAGAAAGCATTCGCGACTAGGCCTCCAAGGGCGATGATCGACAAGTAGCCGCAGAGCGCGGATTCCGCTGCGTCTGCTCTCAGTGCCGCACTCGCTGTCAAAGCGGACAACCGTCGCTTCTGCTGTGCCAGCAGTGGCATGCCAACCGCCGCGACGCTCAATACGGCGATCCCAAGCAGGCTTGGCCTCACCTCACGATGGCCAAGCAGCGCAAGTGCAGCGACAAGCGCCACAAATGCCCCCAACGTGAACAGAAGGCAGCCCGTAATTCTGGCTGCTAACCGCTCTGTCCGGTCGCCGTTCCACTTCGAACGGAAGCGCCAATAAACGACTACCGCCGAGAGGAGTTCGATGGCGCTGTCCCCGCCGAAGGCGAGCAGTGCGGGGCTGCGTGCCATCCATGCCGCCGAAAGCGATACAACAGCCTCTGCGCTCATCCAGGCGATCGTGATTGCTTGAATCCGGCGAACTCGGTGGAGCGTAGCGGCTGCAGGGACTGGCAGTACAGACTCCATGGAGGAGCATTATGACAGCATTGCAGAGTCGGCGAGAGCCTTCGTGCCGGGTCATTCACACGTAGTCGAAAAGGGTCATGAAGCCAAAATCCATGTGCAATTGCTGGTGGCAGTGGAATAGTGTAAGTCCTGGGTTGTTAGCGACGAAGTCGATTTCGGCTTCTTGATAGCCGCCCAGCATCACCACATCCTTGAGGATTCCGGACGTGGCCTTTCCGGCCAATCGCGTGAGTTCGAAGCTGTGCCGGTGAAGATGGATGGGATGAATGTCGTCACTGGCATTGCGCATGTGGATGCGATAGCGCTTGTCTTCTTTCAAGTGAAATGAGGCGGGAGCCATTTCGTTGCTCATTGGATACGCCGTGCCGTTAATCGTCCATCGGTTGAAGCCTTCTTCGGCGGCATTGTCCTTCACAAAAATCATGTCGAAGGTCTCGTCCGGCGGCGCGGCTGGAAGTCCGGGCTGCCCGAAGAGCGCGTAGTTCCACCGGTGTGGCGGCGGTGCAGTCCATAGTCCCTTGCCCTTGAATCCTGCATATTCGAGGATGATCCCCATACCGTGCTGACGATCATCATCCGCCAGATCGCCCATGATCCAGACCCCAGGGTGTTTCATTTCAACAATGGCAGAAATGCGCTCCGCAGTGCCAATCCAGAGCACGGGAACCGTTGCCGGATTCGGTACAGGATTTCCGTCCAGCGCCACGACGTGGAAGGAGTGGCCAGGTAGGGCAAGGCTACGTATTTCGGTGGCGCTTCCGTTCAACACGTGGAACAGAACTCGTTCGCCCAGCTTCACGCGGATGGGCTCTCCGTGATGCAGCATCTGGCCATTGATCGTAAAAGAGCCGTAGCCAACTTCGTATCCGTGCGGCATACCTTTGGCGAGAGAAGCCTTCATGGCAGACTCGCCTTGCTCTTCGAGCGCCTTCACCTTGGTTGGCGGCAGGAAGTCCTGGGCCATGTCTCCCCCACGGCTGAAAGTTGGCTCTAACTCTTTCAGCACGAGGAACACCTCGCGGTCATAGTTACCTGGCTCATGCTTTGGCTCGATATAAACGGGTCCGACCTCGCCGCCGTACTGGCCCGCGTAGAGATTCGCTCCTGCTCGATTATGCGTGTGATAGAAACGAAAGCCTGCGGGTCGCGGAGTGAACACGATTCTGCGTTTGCCATTTGCTGGAATAAATGGCGTGCCCTCCTCCGCGGCTCCATCAACGTCAACCGGTACCATCTGGCCGTGCCAATGCAGTTGTTCTGCGACATCCGTGTCGTTATGTACATCTACTGTGGCCTGCTGGCCTTCCTTGAAGCGAAGCAGTGGACCTGGGAATTGCCCGTTGTAGGTGGTAGCCGAGATGATCCGGCTGGGCGCGATCTCAATCGGGGACGTTTTGATGTGCAGAGTGTAGTCCGCCGAACCGGACTCAGAAGCGGGAGGAGCGGCGCTGCTCTGAGGCGATTTGACGGATTCGGCAAAGACCTTGGCAGACGGCAGGAAAAACGCTCCGGTCGTGAGACTCGCTGCTTTTAGAAACTTGCGCCTTGATTCAGACAATTTTTTCATCAAACCTCCCCGTCAGTCACGAGTTCGACGCCGAGCACGCCTTGCATCAAGAGACCAACTCCCGCCACCTACTGAGATGAGAAAAACCAAGCAGCAGAACATGGCAAAATCCGTGCGAGCGTCGCTGACCATGTACCAGAAACCCTGGCCGGTGCGAAACAACTCCGGCACCTTTGTGGTCGCAATCGCGGTCGTAATTACGATGAGCAGCGGAATGGACACGAGTCTCGTCCACAGCCCCAGTAGGAGCAGGAGGCCGCACAGAATCTCGAAGGTACCCACAAAATGGGCCGTGAAGTAGGGATGTGAAAATCCGATTCTCGTGAATCGAACCACTCCCATGTTGGGGTCGATGTACTTCAGAATTCCCTGTGTAAAGAAGATCAGGCCCACAGCAATGCGAACTAGCAACACGCTGGGTGGGCCTCCTGTCGGGCCGAGCAGTGGGCGAAAGATTGTGCTCATCAAACGGTGACCTCAACAAACTCGTTGTAAAGGAATCTTCTGGAAATGCTTCGACAGCCAAGGATGCCAAAAGTCGTGACCATTTTGCACCAGAGAAATAACGCTTGACCCCGGAATGAGTTCCAGGGTGTAAGCTTCGATTCGAAGGGGAACCCCGTGCAATCTGGCGAACTCGCGCGTCTCACAGCCATCAGCACTGACACTCTAAGGCACTATGAAAGACTAGGGCTTCTTCCCAAACCGCCAAGAACTGACGGTGGATATCGAGACTATCCTCCCCATTCCCTAGAGCGGGTTCGCTTGATTCGCCGTGCTTTGAGCGTTGGCTTTTCGCTGTCGGAGCTAACAACAATCCTGAAAATGCGTGACGGAGGAGAAGTTCCGTGCCGCCGAGTTCAGGCAATGGCAGAGTCCAAGTTGGAACAGGTCAAGCAACAGATCGAAAGCCTGATCGAAATGCGAAGTCAGCTAGAGGCGATGCTAAAGCACTGGAACGTCAAGTTGGCTCGTACACGGCGGGGACAACCAGCGCGACTGTTGGAGGACCTGCCACCAGAGATCAGGGGGAACGCCCTACGCTCCCCTTTTACCAAGAAAACCAGAAAGGAAGGACGTCCATGAAGTCGATTGTGATTTTGGTGCTCCTTGCGTTTTCGTCAGGAGTTCAGGCTCAGCAAAAGATGGCCCAAGAAGGTTCTGCCAAGCCCCACTGCGAAATGATGCAGCGCGGCGAGAAGGGCATGGGATTTTCGCAGCAGACGACGACTCACCATTTCCGATTGCTGGCGGACGGTGGCGCAATAGAAATAGGAAGCAATGACCCGAAGGACACCAGCACGCGGGATCAGATCCGCCAACATCTCTCGCACGTCGCAAAGATGTTTTCGAACGGCAATTTCGAAATTCCAATGTTCATTCACGACAAAACGCCGCCGGGAGTGCCCACGATGACGGAACTACGCGATCAAATTCACTATGACTTTGAACCGACAGATTCGGGAGGCAGGGTTCGAATTCATACAAGCAATGCGCGAGCCGTGGAAGCTGTGCATGAATTCCTGCGATTCCAGATTACCGAACACCAGACGGGTGATCCTATGAGCCCGCCAGACGGCTCAGTCAAGTAACTCTAAAAGAGTCTTGGGGGAGCGCTGGCCAAGTTTAGCTCCCCCTGGAGGTCCCGAAGTGAGTAAGACCAAAGCAGTCTTGAGCAGCGCTATCGTCCTCTATTTCGTGATCTGTTTTGAAATTCTGATCATGATCAGCCCCTTCGCGGGCTTCTTCTACTCCGCCTTCAATCCAGTTCTCCTCGGTCTGGCGAAATACCCGGCCACAAAATGGCTCAGCTCTTTTTTCTTTACGCACATGGTTGTGCCGCCGAACGGGCCACTCAAAGTCGTACGTGTGATGGGGTCGATCCTGTTCCTTCTCGGGATCACCATATTCTTCATCTGTGCGGTTCAGGTTTATTCGCACAAGTTTCTTAAGAGAGGGGCTGTTCTGAAAGGGCTATACCGGTGGATTAGACATCCTCAGTACCTCGGCCTCAGCATTGCCGGCCTTGGCCTCGCCATCCTTTGGCCGAGATTCATCGTTGTTGTTTTGTGGCTCTTGATGATTTTGGTCTACTACATATTGTCGAGAGACGAAGAACGGCGGATGCTGGGGCAGCACCCGGAGACGTATAGCGGATACATGGAACGAACCGGAATGTTCCTGCCGAAAGGGCTTGAGGATTCCATTGCCTTTTCAACCGTTGCAGGCAAAGTCGCATTGTTCGTCCTGGTTTCCGTCGGTGCGATCGGGGGCGCTTTTGCTCTGCGGGCCTACACCGTTCGACACCTTCCGCTTTGGACAAGCTCGAACGTGACTGCCTTGGCCGTCCTGCCTGAAGATGAACCGATGATGCAACATCGAATGTCGGACATCCTCAACGTGGAACAGGTCCGATCAAGGCTGAATCAAAACGAATCGTACGTTGTCTATTTCCTGCCCAGGAACTACGTTATGCAAGGCCTGATTGCCGACACTGGAGGCGATTGGCAACTCTATAAGCGGCATCATTCCATCGGCAGGTTCACGGACTGGGTGTTTCATCCGTTTAGTCACCTGGGGGGAGCACACCATTCTGTCTTCGAACCGGCCAATCACGCAGGACACAGCATGGCTGCCGGCTCGGTGAGGCGATTGATATTCTTGAAGGTGTCTAACGTCGTTGTCGCCGAGCCTGCCGATGTGTTTGCAGTGAACGCCATACGGACGCCTGATTTCATGGTCGATTTGGATGTACACAGCCTCAATATCCTCGATCTGAAAACTCTCCCCGTCGAGACGGCCTGGGGCACAGTACCAACTCCTGCGTTCTGACCATGGGTGAGCGACAGTGACAGGCGTGAGCCAACCAGAATCCGAAAAGCGACAGCTTTCCCTCCCGGCTCTCGCACTCACATTTCTAAAGATCGGGACAATCGGATTTGGCGGCGGGATGGCCATCATTGCTCTCATGGAGCATGAACTCGTAAAGAAGCGGCAGGTCATCGGGGAAGAAGAGTTTCTTCATGGTGTGGGACTCAGCCAGATTTTGGGACCTTTCGCCGTCAATACGGCGCTGTTCACTGGTTACCGCCTGTACGGAACTCTCGGAGGACTGATTGCAGCGTCTGCCTTCATGGCACCATCGCTCGTCCTGGTTCTCATCCTCTCGTGGCTCTACTTCTCCTATCACGCGATTCCTGCCTTGCAAGGTGCGGTCGCAGGTCTCGGCCCGGTCGTAATCGCGCTCATATTGAGTGCAGCCTGGTCGATGGGAAGGAAAGCGTTTCAGTCATGGATTGCGGCGCTGCTGTGTGCGGGTGCAACGGTTGCGGGCCTCTACAAAATTAATCCTGTGTACGTTCTCGTTGTGGCAGGCACTCTCGGTTTGATGCTCGAAATGGGCGTCGGTGGAGAAGATCCGCGTCCGCCTGTTCCTGCTGAACCCAACGCAGATCAAGTGACAAAGGAACGGGGTGCGGCCGCTTTCTTGTGGCCTGCCTCGTTTCCAGCGACAGCCGTAGGTGCTTCCCTAGTGAAACTCTGCGTCACGTTCTTGAAGATTGGTCTTGTGTTTTTCGGCGGCGGGTTCGTCCTCGTGCCAGTTCTGCACCACACGCTCGTCAGGAATCTAGGCTGGTTGAGCCCTCAGGAATTCATCGATGGGGTTGCTATCAGCAATCTAACTCCAGGCCCGATCTCCGTGCTGGCCACCTTTGCCGGTTATCGACTCAGAGGCATAACGGGAGCGGTGGTGGCAACCGGCGCCCTTTACTTGCCGGCCGTAGTTCTGATGCTAGTGCTGTGCCATCAATACGAGCGGCTGAAGAATCGTAGAGAAACGCAAGCCTTTCTGGTGGGTGTCATTCCGGCAGTGATTGGGTTGGTGTTGAGCACCGCCATACTCCTCGCCTCCGGAACGCTGCACTCATGGCGGGCCTTTGTGTTTGCGGGCCTGGCTCTTCTAGTACTGATTCGCTGGAGAGTGCATCCAGCGTTTGTGCTGGCCGTCGGGGCGGTAGCAGGAAGCGCCGCGATTCTTCCTTGAATGCGCGCGATTCCGCGGTTCATTCGATCCTGCATAGACAGTAAAGAAACTGCTGGACTGTGCCAAACGGCGTGCGGTGCATTTCTTTGCAGCTATCCAGCAGGCGAAAACGTACGCCAAACTCCTGGTGCAACGACTCCGCATCATAGCGAACAACCCCCAAACCGCTGCACTTGGTTGGGCCCTCCGGCCCGAAAGTGCTGACGATCACGTTGCCTCCGGACTTCACTGCGCGGGTGACTTGGCGGACGTAGGCGAGACGGTCGCTCGGCGACGTAAGGAAATGAAAGACCGCGCGGTCATGCCACACATCGTAGGCAGACGGTTCTAGGTCGACTTTCGTGATATCGGCAACAAGCCAACGGACACGCTCCCAGGCTTTCCCTAGGCGTTTCCTGTTCGCGTCGATGGCGGTTTGTGAAATATCGAGGACGGTAACGTTCCGGTATCCAGCGCCGAGAAGGTCATCGACGAGTGTGGATTCACCGCCGCCGACATCAATGACCGAATCGGATCGACCAGCAGCCGCCTGCCCTATCAGAGCGAGCGAAGTCTCAAGGTGAGGACGGTACCAGCTGACTGCGTCGGGGGCTTTCTCTGTGTAGATCTTCTCCCAGTGGGTCTGTGCGTCCATATCGGTCAAGGCCCCGTAGTCAATGATAGGCCCGTTATTGAGACGGCGGTAGTAGTCTTACTTGTCGCCGGCATCGAAACGATAGCCTGCTCCTCGCACCGTTTTCAGATGAAGGGGATTCTCGGGATCACGCTCTATCTTCTCCCGTACACGACGAACATAAACATCCACCGAGCGCGAGGTCACGTATCGCCCATCACGCCAGACGGAATCTAGCAGCTGGTTCCGGGTAAAGACGTGACCCATGTGACGGGCGAAATGTTCCAGCATTCGAAACTCGGTTGCCGTAGTAGGGCGGTGCTTTCCCCGAACTCTGAGTGTCATCGCCGAAGGATCGATCTCGACTTCGCCTACGCGAACGGGACTAACCGAAGGAGCGTCGAAACGACGAAGCACCGCCTTGATCCGCGCTACCAGTTCGCGTGGGCTGAAAGGCTTCGAAACATAGTCATCAGCACCTAAGTCTAGGCCTAAGATCCGATCCGCTTCGCTGCTCTTCGCCGTCAGAAAAACAACCGGCGTGGCGGCCAACAACGGCACCTGGCGAATAGTGCGGCAAAGCTCAAATCCGTCCTTACCCGGAACCATAACATCGAGAAGGAAAAGGGATGGCCTTACCTGTTCCGCTTCTTGGATAACAGTACGACCGTTTGAGAAGGCGGTTGTAGCAAAGCCCGCTGTTTGCAAGTGGTGCTGGACCAAACGACAAATATCGCGGTCATCTTCAACGACAAAAATGCTCTGTTTAGCCATAACTCTCCGGGCTTTCTAGTCAACCGAGCTTGCTTGCCCCTGCGCATCACTTTCGCTCATGGCTGTGAAACATCAGTCGGCTTGTCAAAGTCAGAAAGGTCGTGAAACCCGCGGAAATGAGAGTGAACCGGCTCAGGCCGGTTTCAATCAGGAGCACCGCGGAAAACACAGCCATGAACATCTGCGCCAGGCCCAGGCCAAATCGCACTCCGGTGTGAAACGGAGCCTTGGCTCTCCAATAAGACAATGGGCCATTCCGTAGATTGGTCAATTCTCCTAGGAAACTTCCCATGCTCGCGCCCTAGTTGCAAAATTTCTTCACAGTACTTCCACTAGTCTGGTGCAGCCACAAACTGCACCTCAACCACGAACCCAGATCGGTCTCCGCTACCCTGGACTGCGATGGTGTAGGAGTCTCCCTCAATTTGCTTCACCAGGGTCATGGCAGCTTTAGTCTCCGACGTCACGTGATACTCCGGGCCGATCTGATTCTTGAGCCATCGAAAGTACACTCGGTTGTCAGATCTCGTTTGAATCTCCCAGTTCGCGCGGATGCTGGATGTATCTCGAACCGGCCCCGATTCGCGCACCAACGAGCCATCGCTGGGCACGGTTCGACGCTTCACTTCCTCGATCTCGCGCACTGTCGGGGACGCCCAGAATTGCTGGCGGGTGCAGGCCACCAGAAAGACAATTGCCAAAAGGCAGAGCGAAATCCCACGGTAGTGACCGGGACCGATCATGTTCCGGAGCGTTGCGCGACTTGAGGACATACCAATTCCTTGTCGATTCTGTTTGCGATTTCATCGCGCACCCGTCGGAAGACAACCAGTTTTTCGTCGTGCGAACCCACGGCGGCCGCAGGGTCGTCGAAGCTCCAGTGCAGGAATTTGTAGGTCCGCGGGAAAATAGGACAACGCTCTTTTGCGTTGTCGCAGACCGTCACGATGTATGGGATGTACTGGCCCAAGAAGCTCACTACGTCCTTCGATTTTTGGTGGGAAATGTCGATTCCAATCTCGTTCATGGCCTCGACGGCAAGGGGATTCAGTCCTTTGGGTTCAATTCCTGCGCTCAAGGGTTCGAATTCGTCTCCCGCCACATGCCGGAGATAACCTTCCGCCATCTGGCTGCGAGCAGAATTGCCCGTACAGAGAAACAGGACTTTGGGTTTCGACGACGGCATGTTCCTTACCTCCGTGGTCACGCGATAGAGTGACCAGCATCACAAAGCAAAACGTAGGAGATGCTATCATATATGTCTATACGGTTATACGAATATACCAATCAAGAGAAAAATGTCATGATAAAAGTCCAAGTATTTGACCCGGCCATGTGCTGCTCCACCGGAGTTTGTGGCCCCAGTGTCGACCCCGTCCTGCCAAGGTTCGCAGCTGATCTGGAGTGGCTGAGGAGCAAGGGTGTGCATGTGGAGCGGTACAACCTCGCTCAGGAGGTGGGAGCCTTCACCAGTAATCCCATTGTCAAGACGACACTTAATAGCGAGGGGACGAAGTGCCTGCCTCTCGTCCTAGTGGACGGAAAGATTGTCAGCCAAGTCATTTACCCGACGCGCAAAGTGTTGGCGGGCTTCGTTGGACTGGACTATGAGCCAGAGCCGGTCGTCGCCGAGAATACGGGACAGTCATCCCTGGTATCCATTGGTGGGGCAAGCAAGATCGGCAGACGGTGAAGCATGAAATCGCTTGGGAATCCCACAAGAAATCTCATGTTCACGGGCAAGGGCGGCGTAGGCAAGACATCCATTGCCTGTGCGACTGCCGTGTTCTTGGCTGAAGGAGGCAAGCGTGTCCTCCTGGTCAGTACTGATCCGGCTTCGAACCTGGACGAAGTTTTGGAAACAGCACTGGGTATGAACCCCACTCCCATCGAGAAGGTGAACGGACTCTTTGCAATGAATGTTGACCCCGAAGAGGCCGCGCGGCAATACCGGGAGAGAGTAGTAGGGCCGTATCGCGACCTTCTTCCGAAATCAGCAGTGGAGAGCATCGAAGAGCAACTTTCGGGTGCGTGCACGGTCGAAATCGCTGCCTTTGACGAGTTCGCCAAGTTGCTGGGGGACGCAAGCGCGACAGCCGAGTTTGACCACGTGATCTTCGATACCGCTCCCACTGGACATACGCTTCGACTGCTGCAACTGCCTGCGGCTTGGACGGGATTCATCGACTCGAACGTTGGCGGCACTTCGTGTCTCGGACCGCTCGCAGGCCTGCAGGCGCAGCGTGAACTCTATGAGAAAACGTTGAAATCGCTCTCGGACGCGACGACGACGACCATCTTCCTAGTCAGTCGTCCGGAGCACTCGGCCCTCGTCGAGGCGGAGCGTACTCATAATGAGCTCGATGCGCTTGGTTTAAAGAATCAGAAGTTGATCCTGAATGGCGTTTTTCGGGCTTCCGCGAAGGACGACTCCATTGCGATTGCTCTGGAGAGTAGGGGACGAGAGGCGCTTGCAGCTATGCCTTGCGGTCTGGAAGGGCTTACAAGAATCGACGTGCCCTTGGTCGCGCAGTCGCTCATCGGGGTCAGCGCACTTCGCCACTTGGGGGAAGGCCGTCTTGATATAGCCAAAGCAAGACTCCATACGGAAACTGAAACGAATCTTCCACCCTCACTTGCCGCCCTGGTGCCCGATCTGATCGCACGGGGCAAAGGCGTCATCATGACTATGGGCAAGGGTGGGGTGGGAAAAACCACGGTCGCTGCTGCGCTGGCTGTGGAACTCGCGAGCAGCGGGCATAGCGTCCATTTGACCACTACCGATCCTGCTGCGCATCTGCATTTGGCTCTCGGAGCTGACATTCCCGGTCTTCGTGTTTCGCGTATTGACCCGGTTTCTGAAACACGCGCTTACACACGGGAAGTGATGGCGGAATCTGGGCGAGATCTCGACGAAAAAGGCAAGGCATTGCTGGAGGAGGATCTGCGTTCTCCATGTACGGAGGAGATTGCGGTATTCCGTGCTTTCGCGCGTAGCGTTGACGAGGGAAATCACGGCTTCGTGGTGATAGACACTGCCCCCACTGGGCATACCCTGCTGCTGCTCGACGCGGCTGAAGCATATCACCGGGACGTTGCCCGCAACCTCAGCTACATGCCAGACAGCGTCCGCAGGCTGCTGCCTCAATTGCGGAACCCGGATTTCACGCGGATTATCCTCGTGACTTTACCTGAGGCCACACCGGTACACGAGGCGGCGCGGCTTCAGGACGATCTGAATCGGGCAGGCATTACGCCCTATGCCTGGGTCATAAACCAGAGCTTCTGTGCGACGGGGACGCATGATCCTGTTCTGGCTGAACGTGGGGTGTTGGAATTGCGCTACATTGCGGAAGTGCGGGACAAACTCGCACAGAGGCTAGCGCTGATTCCATGGCGGTCCGAGCCGCCCATTGGAGCGGAAGGACTGCAGCGGCTATTTGCAGAAACAGTAACCAAATGAATCAGAGGTTTAATCAATGAAGGAACTTGAACAATATTTCAAGGCTTTAGGGGACGCGAACAGGTTGCGAATCCTGAATCTCCTGCTCCACGGTGAACTGTGCGTTTGTGACATCCAGTTCGTCCTGGAGGCGTCGCAGCCGAACGTTTCCCGACATCTCGCATATTTGAAGAACTCCGGGCTGGTGCTCGATCGCCGAGACGGTTTCCGAATCTTCTATCGCCTGGCTGAACCCAAACAGGGCGCAAAGAAGAAGCTCTTCGAGTTTCTGCAGGATGCTTACAAGAGCGAAGAACAACTGCAGGACGACACGCGACGGTTGAAAGATGCCATTCAAGAGGGTTCCTGCACTGTGAGCGAGTGGAAGCCGTATTCAGCAGTTGGGGTAGGAAAACCTGTGCATAGTAATCGCACCTAATACGCAAGGAATCCACGAATGGCCGCAACAATCCAGACGCTCCCCAAGAATACGGAACGGAGACGGCTCAACTTGTTTGAGCGTTACCTGACCCTATGGGTTGGTCTCTGCATGATCGCCGGCCTCGCGCTCGGCAAGTTGGCACCTTCCGCGGTGCAAGCGCTCCGGAGTATGGAGTTCGGGAAGGGTAGCCAGGTCAACGTTCCTATCGCGATTTTGATCTGGCTGATGATCATCCCGATGATGATGAAAGTGGACTTCAGTTCCATCCTGAGCGTTCACCAGCGACCCCGCAGGTTGCTCGTCACGCTGTTTGTGAATTGGCTGGTCAAGCCATTCTCAATGGCGCTGATCGGCTGGGTATTTTTTCGACATGTTTTCAGCGCATGGATCAGTCCGGGAGAGGCCGACCAGTACATCGCAGGCGTGATTATTTTGGCGGCGGCTCCGTGTACTGCAATGGTGTTTGTCTGGAGCTACCTGACCGACGGTGATCCGGCATACACACTCGTGCAGGTATCGATTAATGACTTGATCATGTTGTTCTTGTTTGCCCCGATCGTGCGTTTCCTTGTGAGCGGTGCCTCCTCGTTGACGGTGCCGTTCATAGTCCTGATGTATTCGGTCATCGCGTTTATCATGATTCCGCTCGCGGTTGGAATTACGCTCCGCATCTGGCTGACTCACACCCGAGGCAAGAACTGGTTCGAGCAGGAGTTCCTTCCAAAGTTTAGCCCGGTGACAGTGCTGGCCCTGTTGGTGACGTTAGTGTTCATCTTCGCGTTCCAGGCAGAGAACATCACCGGCAAGTACCTTCACGTAGTGCTCATCGCCATCCCAATCCTGATTCAGGTCTACTTCAATTCCACGCTGACGTACGGGCTGATGAGACTGCTGCGTGTTGAACACTCGGTTGCCGCGCCAGGAGCGCTCATCGGTGCGAGTAACTTCTTCGAGCTTGCGGTGGCGACGGCAATCGCGCTTTTCGGGCCCGGATCGGGGGCGGCGCTAGCCACGGTTGTGGGAGTGCTAGTGGAGGTGCCGGTCATGTTGTCCGTGTGCAACGTTTGCAACCGTACTCGACATTGGTTTCCGGCCACGGAGGCTATGATTCGTTCGGAGCAAGCTGGGTAGATGGAGGATTTTGTGCACTGCTATGAATGCTTACAGGCGGGTGAAACCCGCGATGCGGTTGGCCTTTGCCATCATTGTGCCGCTGCGCTGTGCGCGGAGCACATCTGTGTGGTCGACGATCCGGTTACTGGTAGTGTTCCGCTTGTGCGAACGATAGTTCTTCCCAAGAAGGCTAGGCTGTTCCTGTGTGGCACCTGCAAAGCGGCGCTAGAGCAACCCAGCTCGAGCCACGCGGAATACGTAGGACTCGAGCACTAGGAACGCAACATGACAAAGCCTCGACGCGAAAGAGTTCTCTTCCTCTGTACAGGCAACTCGGCTCGCAGCCAAATGGCTGAGGGCTTGCTACGGCATGTTGCTGGCGATCAGTTTGAGGTATTCAGCGCGGGTACTCGGCCTGCAGGCCTCAATCCGAATGCTGTTATCGCAATGGCTGAGATCGGTATCAACATTGCAGGAAGCCGCTCGAAGTCGGTGGACGAATTCTCAGACCAACAGTTCGAATATGTCTTCACCGTCTGTGACAACGCAAAAGAATCGTGCCCGATATTTCCAGGTGGTGGGCAGCGACTCCATCAGAGTTTTGAAGACCCGGCGGCTGCTCCCGCGGATCAGCAACTCGGAGTCTTTCGGAAGGTACGGGATCAGATTGCTGATCGATTGCGCGCGTTTGTACGGAACAAGTGCTGATTTTCACAACGGATTCAAGGCTGCTGGCCGTCATGGCAGAAGCCATTCTTATTGTCCATTAACAGTCCACGAATTGTTTCCGAGCCTGCCTTAAAGCGTTTCTGTAGTGCCATCTGTGCCGCGTGTTTTCAGTTAGTTACGAGTGAATTTCTCGCTGTGAGGGTCGCCTTTCCTAGAATGCAGACAATCTCTTCACAGCAGGAGCTTCAGAACCCCATTTGATTTGCACAACGGTGGCCCTAACTCGCGTGAGAAAGGGCTCCACGGAGCATTCCAGCTTGCAAGGGTTGGATTGCGAGAAATGCTACATTTACGGCAATGCGTTCTGAGATAGAGCAAGCAGTGCAACTCTTGCAAGGGGGCGACGATGCCGCTTTGGAGCAGGCTCTGACCCTACTCCAAAATACCGTGTTCTCTTTTAGCATGCGCGTCTGCGGCCAGCGCCAAGATGCAGAAGACACGATGCAAGAGGTGCTGCTGAAGTCGGTTCCATATTTGCCCAAGTTCAACAGTCCCAAGGCTCTCGTGGTGTGGCTCTATAAGGTGGCAAAGAACCGCTGCTTGATGAGTCGGCGCCGGAGCAAGTTTGCTCCCAACCCAGATCTCTCTCTGGAAGAACTGATGCCTGATCGGAAGGAACTTGAGCAGATGGGGACCGATGGCGGCATCAATCCCGAAGCATTCGCCATCCGGAGTGAGGAAGCGGGACGGTTGCGAGACGCCATTCAGCGTCTGCCGCCACAATACCGCATTGTTTTGGTGCTGCGTGATATGGAAGGGCTGACCGACGAAGAAGTCGCGGAGATCACCGGGCTACGTTCTGGAACAGTTCGGGTTCGTCTCCACCGTGCCAGATTATTTGTCCGGAAGGAATTGATGAAAGGGTTGAAACCGCGCTCCGGGAGAGCAGGCGTCGCTTCGAGTGCGTCTTCCCAAGAGCAGCCGGGCAACGAACAGCCCAGACCTGCCCGCTGCAAAGCCATGTTTGCTGAGCTCTCGAACTATCTCGACGAGAAGTTGGATGACTCGCTTTGTGAAGAACTGGAGCGACACCTGAGCGGTTGCGAACCGTGCAAGGTGTTCCTCTCCAATCTCGAAGCGACGATTGATCAGTGCCGAACCTCCCCAGCGGAGTGCCCTTCAAGTAAGAAGGCCGTCCGACTTCGCAAGGAACTGCTGAAGAATTACGAGCAGGCTCTCGCGGTGGTCAGACCGAAGTAGTAGCCCTCCCAAACGGCCCCAGATTCCCGTCCGACTTTTCTCTGTAACAAAATCCAACTTCTTGCATTCATTCGTGTCCGTGGTCGACACGGATAGCAGGAGGCAATCGTGATCACAGCCAAAGTCGAACTGACTCAACCACTTAAGCAGCAGCGCCAGTTTGTTGGCCAGACCGGAAGCGGTCATCACACGCTATTAGATGATGCAGCCGGAGGTACCGGACCGAAGCCGATTGAACTTGTCGCTGCCGGACTGGCTGGATGTACCGCGTTCGATGTCGTGACCATTCTTCGCCAGAAGTACCACCAAAAAGTTACCGGTTACCAAGTACGGGTCGAAGCTGATCAAGCTGAGCGGCCACCCCAGGTGTTCACCGCGGTGCGAATTCACCATGTAGTAACCGGCTTTGAAATCGACGCGGCGGCGCTGGAAGAGGCGATCCGTCTCTCCGAGGAAAAATATTGCTCCGTGGGAGCGATGGTGCAGAAGACGGCGAGTTTCCATACAACTTACGAAATCGTTCAAGACAACACCGAGTGGGCAAAGCCGACTCAGGCCGCTGGAGTGCAAGGTTGAGAACCGCGCTCAAAGTGTTTCTAAGCCTCGCTATCGCGTGGCTGACTGTTGGGGAAGCCTCAGCTCAACAAGAGGCGCAGTCTTCGTCTCTTACTCTGCAGCAGGCGGTGAATATCTCGCTGGAGAAAAATCCACTGCGCAAGGTGGCGATTGCGGATACGAAGGTGGCCTCTGCGGGTGTTCGCGCGGCGCGTTCCTTCCTCATGCCCCATTTGAGTTTTTCTGAAACGGCGACTCGGGGTGATGACCCGGTCTATGTTTTCGGCAGCAAGCTTCGGCAGCAGCGTTTCACCAGTGCAGACTTCGCACTGAACAAACTGAATTCACCGCTGCCCTTCGGCAACTTTGCCACGCGGTTTGGGGGGAGCTGGAACCTTTTCGACTCATTCGCCAGCTGGCACGGCATCAATCAAGCCAAACAGATAAACGATGCCGTTGCGCACCAGTTGGACCGCGCGGATCAGGAGATTGTCTTCCGGGTGGTGAGCTCCTACTACGACGTTCTATTGGCAGCCAAGGAACTGGAAGTTGCCGAGCAGTCGGCCAAAACTGCCAACTCGATCATGGAACGTAGCCAGGCGAGATTCGACAGCGGCTTGACTGTAGAGTCGGATCTGCTGACAGCGAAGGTTCGCATGGCAGCGCGACAGCAGGAAGTGATCCGGGCCAGGAACACTCTCGAAGTGGCGCGGGCACAGCTGAACACGGCGATGGGTATACCGCTTGATACTCCGTTCCAGATTACGGAAGCGTTGGCTGAGCGTACGCTTCCCGCCCCTGTGCTTGGTGAAGTCGAGAAGCAGGCACTCGCAAATCGCCCCGACTTGAGGCGGATCGCCTCCGAGGAGGCGGCCCAGCGGCAAAGCGTGTCCATGGCCAAGTCGGCATTCGGTCCTCGGGTGAACGCCTTCGCAGGCTGGGAAATGGATAACCCTACATTCGTCGCCGGTGGCGGCGGCAACAACTGGCTGGGCGGGATCGAAGTGCAATTTGACATCTTTCAAGGCGGGGCGAAACGGGCGGAACTCTCCAGGCAGCGAGCCCTCGAAGAAAAGGTTGTGGCAATGAAGCAGGCAGCTAGCGATGCCGTTCGCCTCGAAGTGAGGCGGGCTTATTACGAGACGGATGCCAATCGACAGCAGATCGAAGTGGCCCGAGCGGCAATCGCCCAGGCACAGGAGAGCCTGCGCATCAACCAGGACCGCTACGACGGCGGATTGACCACGATTACCGATTTGTTGGGCGCTGAAGATGCCGCGCGCCGCAGCCAGACCGACTACTGGGAGGCTGTTTATCACTTCCAGACCAGCTACGCCAACCTGGAGTTGGCGAGCGGAGGCCTGAATCCGCAATCTCCCGTGGTGATGCCATGAATCGTATGAATACTAAACGCAGACTTTCGTTTTTTCTGCTGCTCGCGGTTGTTAGCCTCGCCGGCTGCTCTAGCGAGAAAATCCGCACGGCTCCTTCGCCGGAAACCGTGCGGAACATTCCCGTGCTCGCCGTGCAGCAGGCCAACGTGCCCGATTTGCTGGAAGCGGTAGGGACGGTACGTGCCGCCCAGACCAGTGATGCCGCCAGCCAAATGATGGGCAACATCGTCGAGATCCGGGCTCACGAAGGAGACCACGTGCAACGCGGTCAAGTGCTCGCCGTAATCGACGACTCCCAGCCGCGAGCCACCGTAGACCGCGCGACCGCAGCCGACCTCGCTGCCCAACAGCAACTGGTCGGAGCAGATTCCGACCTGGTACTGGCGGAATCAACGCTGAAGCGTTACCAGAACCTCTACGAAAAGAAATCCGTGAGTCCGCAGGAGTTCGACGAAGTGAAAGCCCGTCAACAAGCAGCTCGCGCGCGTCGTGATATGGCAAAGGCAGGCCAGGCGCAGGCGCAGGCAGCATTGAGCCAGGCACGCACGTCTCTGGATTACACGCGGATTCGGGCGCCGTTCGAGGGCGTCGTGACGGAGAAGAAAGCTGATTCCGGCACGTTAGCTTCACCCGGCATGCCGATCTTCACCGTCGAGGACGTGCGCCACTATCGACTAGAGGCCACCGTCAACGAGAACGATCTCCGGTATGTACGAACAGGACAACAGGTCTCGGTGGCGATCGATGCTCTCGACAACGCGGGGCTGAACGGCAGGGTGGTGCAGATCGTCCCGGCCGCGGACTCCGCAAGTCGCACGTTCCTGGTGAAGATCGAGCTCCCCACAGACACACGGCTACGTTCGGGGCTCTTCGGGCGGGCCCAGTTTTCTCGTGGTGAGCGGCAGGCACTGTTGATTCCGCGTTCGGCGGTAGTCGAACGCGGCCAACTGCAGGGCATTTATGTCTTGGACCAAAACAAGGTTGCGAGCTTACGCTACATCACTTTGGGAAAGCCTTCCGGGGCCGAGGTCGAAGTGCTGGCGGGCCTCCAGGACGGCGAGCAGCTTGTGGCTAAACCGGGTCTAGTCGACTTGAATGGCAAACGCATTGAGGTCCAGTAATGGCTGATAGCAAATCCAAGTCGGTGACACAGCCTGCGAAGGGGTTGCGCCTGGCCGGTCGCATTGCCCACAGTTTCATTGATTCGAAGCTGACACCGCTGGTGATCGTCGCTGCGCTGCTTCTTGGCGCCTTCAGCATTCTCAAGACCCCACGGGAAGAGGAGCCCCAGATCGTCGTGCCCATGCTCGACGTTTTTGTGCAGATGCCGGGTGCTTCGGCGGACGAGGTGGCACAGCGTGTCAGTCTTCCCATGGAGAGGTTACTGCGCGAAGTGCCGGGCGTTGAGTACATCTACTCGATCAGTCATCCGGGCGTGAGCATGCTGGTTGTGCGTTTCTACGTTGGCACCAAAGAAGAAGATGCGATCGTACAGACCTACAACAAGCTCTACTCAAACTTTGATCGCATCCCGCCGGGCGTCTCACAACCGATCATCAAGGTCCGCTCCATTGATGACGTGCCGATTATGGCCCTGACGTTGTGGGGGAAAGATTATGACTCTTATCGCTTGCGGCGAATCGCGGGTGAGCTGGAAAATTCACTGAAGCCGCTCAATGACGTTTCTGAGACCAAGATCATCGGCGGGCAGCCTAGGCGAATACGAGTAGTGCTAGACACACAACGGCTCGCGGCCTACGGCCTTACGCCGGGCACGATCGTGGACCAACTCCAGAACGCGAACAGCCGCGGCCAAGCCGGTAGTTTTGCTCGTGACAATCGCGAGTTTCAGGTCGAAGCGGGCACCTTCTTCACGAGTCTCGAAGACCTGCGTCAGGTTGTGGTCGGGGTTCATGCCGGACGCCCCGTCTACTTGCGTGACGTAGCGGAGAAGCTTGAGGACGGCCCCGCCGAAGCAAACACCTACGTGTTGTTTGCCAATGCTCGCGGTGGCGCAGGACAGACAGCTGGCGCGGAATTTCCCGCCGTAACCATTACGCTTTCTAAGCGCAAAGGTACGAACGCCACCGACATTTCTGAGCGTGTGCTGAACAAAGTCAATGCTCTGCGCGGCTATGTGCTTCCAAATGATCTGAACATCACGGTCACGCGCAACTATGGAGAGACCGCGAAGGACAAATCCGACGAACTTCTCAAACACCTATTGATCGCAACCTTGTCGGTCACATTGCTGATTGCACTGGCGCTGGGCTGGCGTGAATCGGGCGTCGTGCTTCTGGCCGTGCCGGTCACGCTCGCCCTGACGCTCGCCGTGTTCTACCTGTATGGCTACACCCTGAACCGGGTCACATTATTCGCGTTGATCTTCTCCATTGGCATACTGGTCGACGACGCCATCGTTGTGGTCGAGAATATCGTGCGCCATTTTCGGTTGCCGGAAAGCCGAGGGCGATCCTTATCTGAAGTCGCGGTCGAGGCGGTGGACGAAGTTGGCAATTCCACGATTCTTGCCACCTTTGCGGTAATTGGCGCAATCCTGCCCATGGCCTTCGTGCGCGGCCTGATGGGTCCATACATGCGCCCGATCCCGGTGGGCGCTTCGGCAGCCATGCTGTTTTCGCTGATGGTGGCCTTCGTCGTTTCGCCGTGGGCGGCATTGAGACTCCTGAGGAAATATGCAGGCGGGAGTGATCAGTCCGGGCACGAGACCGAAGGCTGGACCACTCGTTTGTACCGCCGGATGATGAACCCGCTCATCCGCGACGCACGCCGCCGCTGGATGTTTCTCGGTGGTGTCGTGTTGTTACTGCTCGCGGCGGTGACTTTCGTCCCCTTGAAATGGGTGCGCGTAAAAATGCTTCCGTTCGACAACAAGAGTGAGTTCCAGGTCATCATTGACATGCCCGATGGCACGCCACTGGAACAAACGACTCGCGTGGCGCAGGCTCTGGGACAGTATCTCGGCCAACAGCCCGAGGTTATCAACTATCAGATCTATGCCGGGACCTCTGGCCCTTACAACTTCAATGGTCTTGTGCGCCATTACTTCTTGCGCAATCAGCCCAATCAGGCTGATATCCAGGTGAATCTGCTCTCGCGGCACGATCGCAAGGCGCAGAGCCACGAGATCGCACGACGACTACGGCCGGAGTTGGACAAGATCGCCGAGCCCTTCGGTGCGCGCATCAAGGTAGCCGAAGTCCCGCCTGGTCCGCCCGTATTGCAGACTCTAGTGGCCGAAGTTTACGGACCTGACTACAAAGGGCAGATTGAGCTGGCGGCGCGGATCAAGAAGGTCTTTCAGCAAACGCCAGGTGTCGTGGATGTAGACTGGTACGTCGAAGACCGCAACCCAAGTACGACATGAAAGTGGATCTGGATAAGGCAGCTCTCCACGGCATTTCACCCGCCGATGTGACGCGCACTGTGCAGGTGGGACTCGGAGGCGCCAACGCAGGTTTGCTCCACGATCCCCGTTCCCGCGAGGACATCCCTATCGAAGTGCGGCTGGCGCGCCCCGATCGCTCTGGAATCGAAGACCTTGGCAACCTGAAGCTGCCGACGCCCTCCGGTGGCCAAATCGCCCTGCAGGAAGTAACGAAACTTCAACAAACGACGATCGACACCAGCGTGTATCGCAAGAATCTCCAGCCAGTCGTCTACGTGACAGGAGATGTGGCGGGCGGGGAAGAAAGCCCTGTGTACGCCATTATGAAGATGAGCGAGGCCATCGACAAAATCAAATTGCCCGATGGCTATACCGTGAAGCAATACAAAGGCACGACCATGCCTGAGCGCACCGACCGCTTCTCCATGAAGTGGGATGGTGAATGGCACATCACGGTGGAAGTCTTCCGCGACCTGGGACTTGCCTTTGCGGCTGTCCTGGTCTTGATCTACGTGCTGGTCGTGGGCTGGTTCCGTTCGTTCATCACGCCGCTCGTCATCATGGCGCCGATTCCGCTCACGCTTGTCGGCATTCTGCCCGCGCACGCTCTGATGGGAGCTTTTTTCACTGCGACCTCGATGATCGGTTTCATCGCTGGAGCCGGCATCATTGTTCGCAATTCCATTATTCTCGTCGACTTCATCGAACTGCGCCGCTCCCAGGGAATGTCGTTGGAGGACGCCGTTGTCGATGCGGGCGCGGTGCGCTTCCGCCCCATGCTGCTGACGGCTGCTGCAGTCGTCGTCGGAGCCAGCGTAATCCTGTTCGATCCGATTTTTCAGGGTCTGGCTCTGTCATTGATGGCGGGAGAAGTCGCGTCTACCGTTCTATCGCGAATGGCAGTGCCGGTTCTTTATTACCTGTCTCAGAGGGGAGACTCGTTTCCACCGATGCATCCGCATGCGCCGGAAAATGTCGCTGAATGCGAAACACCGCAGTGCGAAATTGCGCAGAGCACCCTGTAGTTCTGGAGGAGAACTGTTATGACCGTAGAACGTACGCTTCGTTTGATCGCTGGCAGCTTCATTCTGTTGTCCCTGGCTCTTGGGCACTACGTAAGCCCGTACTGGTACCTTTTCACGGCTTTTGTTGGCCTGAATCTGTTTCAGTCGGGATTCACCAACTGGTGCCCAATGATGACGTTTCTGCGTAAACTTGGAGTCGGCAGATAGGAGAAAAGTGAACATGCCCAATTGGGTCTGGGGAGTGGCATTCCTTGTCGCCTATGTGGTCTTGACGCAATGGCTACTGCCAAAACTGGGACTGCCCACTTGAAGGCGTCAAGACTGCGCTGGGTCGCAGCGCAAACCCCCGAGTGACCTCAATCACTGAACGGGAAGTCGCGTGGGACTATCCTTACATTTACGTTGGCCGCTCCATGAAGAAGAAGTTGTTGCTCATACTTTCCGGAATACTGGTAGTCCTCACCGCAGTTGCGACTTACTCCAGTATGCAAGTCCGTGCTACTCCTGACGAGCGCGCCCGGACCCTTGCGGGAGACAACCTGATTCTCCAGCCCATCGGCTCGGTCAATCACGCCATCACGATTCGTCGCCCTCCTCGTGACGTGTGGCCGTGGCTGGCCCAGATGGGTTCCGACAGGGCCGGATGGTACGCCTACGACTTCATTGACAACGGCGGTCGCCGCAGCGCCGAACGCATCCTATCCCAGTATCAGATCATCGGGGCAGGGAGTGTCTTTCCGGCACTCCCCGGAGCTAAGGACGTGTTCGTCGTTGCGCAGTGTGAGCCCGAACATAGCCTGGTTCTTTCCTGGCGATTGCCCAACGGTCAGTATCAGACCACTTGGGCGTTCGTCCTCGAACAACCGCAGCCCGACGAAACACGCCTGATCGTGCGTGGCCGAGTAGCACCTGGCTATCGTCCATACGGCCTACCGGAGTGGCTCGCCGTGCGCGTCGGTCGCTTGGCGCATTTCGTCATGCAGCGGAAGCAACTCCTGGGCATCGCCCGCCGCGCCGAAACGTATGACCGTCGTTGAAACCATCGCCATGGAGAGACATCATGGAGAACAGATTGAACCATGACAATCATTTTGCAGGTGGAATATCGCCCTACCCTCTTGTCGATCCGTGAGGAGATTCTCCAATCACTTGGGCATCCAGTGGTTTCTGTCCTCGGTTCACAGACTGCACGAAATCTTGCTCTCTCGGATGCATTGGTTGGAGTGGTGGTGATCGGGCATCGGGCGCCTCGGCAGGAGCGCTGCGAGCTTATCGCTCATTTTCGGGAAACTCTGCCTGGGGTTCCCATCGTGGCGCTCTTGGGCCGCCGTGATAAGGCTTTCGGCAAGATTGATTTCAATTGCCCGGCAGACGATCCACCCCTGTGGGTGAGAACAGTGAGTCAGGCCCTTGCCGGAATCGAGTAGTGCTTGGGCTCCCTGGATCCAGAGCGAAAGCTATTCACCGTTTCGGCCCGGCCAAGCGTGTCCTCTCTTCACAAAACCGACTCGTGCCAACGTCCTCTTCAGGGGCTCTGATGACGTCGTAGCAAACAGTGGGGCGACATGATTGGCCAACAATTCTCGGACGATGCGTTCCGCCAGTCGTCGGCCCCTGTGTTCCGGGTCAACAGCGACGTAACCGAGCTCTGAGGTGTTTGGGTCGAAAGACACGCCACTTCTTTCTGCCGATCTGGCGGGCGTATCCTGGGCGCCGGCGCTTGATCGCACCGACTCCATTATGATGAGATTTCCAGCTAAAGCGAGTGCCAAGATCTCCGAGCGAGGTAGTTCAACTGCGGCGGAGTCCGGATCAACGGCGTCTCCTGTCCTCACGATTCTGGTGCAATGGCTCAGATTCCTCAGAGAAAGTTTGCTAGGAGCACTGGCCCTGATTTCGTATTCGCGCTTCGGCATGAACGCACTCCGCTTTGGGCCTAAGCCTGACGGATCAATCGATGCTCTGTTACAATCTACACGCGGGGTATGGACAGATGCTCCGGGTCGTAGGGCTCGCATTGGGAACTGGATGGGGCGTACTTCCTTACAGTTTCCTGTCGATAAAACCCCGGAATTCGGTTATATGGGGTGGAAGCAGTTGACACAGGCGACGCGGTTGACAGTAAGAAAAGACAGGTAAATCAAGGGTTTCCAGCTAACCCGGTGAAAACAAGTAGGGGACGTAGTTCAGTTGGTTAGAACGCTGCCCTGTCACGGCAGAGGCCGCGGGTTCGAGTCCCGTCGTCCCCGCCATTCTTTTGAATGGTTTACAGGATGCCCGTCGCGGGCATTTTGTGTTTCCGCACAAGGGCCCCACAGTGACGCTGATCACAGCATAAGTGTGCTCTTACGACAACTGAGGACTCCTGGCGGCTTGAGGGCATGGGCGGCCACCCGCTCTGACCGGTGGAGACCGAGAAGAGCGAGGCACGTGCCGCAAGCATCTTAGAAACGGAGTTTCGAGCCGAGCAGTCTAGCCGACTTGAATCACGCTGATCAGTGACCGCCGTCACAGCGCCGTTGGCCAAAACCACATAGCGTTTTCCCCCATGTTCTGGGCACAGGCCTGAGCCGCGCCGGAACGAGGAGGACACCGTCTATGTTGAAAGTGAAAAGTTGGTTCTTGAGCCTGCTGGTACTGGCCCTTATGGCCGTGCCCGCCATGGCCGGGAACAACGACGCGAAAACGGCAAATGATAACGCCGTGAACGCCGCGAGCGCAGACCCTGGTCCCGCTGCGGCAAGCCCAAACCCTAGCCCTAGTCCTGGTCCAAGCTTGACCTCAACCACAACCGCGAGCGATTCGAGTGTTACGGCATTGCTCGGAGTGCTGGTCATGAAGGGCGTTCTGGCGCCTAGCGAGGCGAACGCCATTCGAAATGCTTCCCCCACGGCTCAATTTCAAGCCCTGGTTGAAGCGCTCAGTCGTAAGGGCTTATTGAGCGCAGCGGATTTGTCTGCGGCCGCGCAACCATCCGCCGTCGCAGCGGTTCCGGTTGCGGCTTCGGACGCCGTCTCCGTTTCCCTCGCCAGCTCCGAAGCAGCGTCCTCGTCGCAAGCTGCCGCTGCTGCTCCGCCACCGAAGCCCGCCCCACCGGCGGTGATAGCGGCGATTGCTCCGGTCCGTGTATTCCCAGTCGACCCTCCCAAGACCGGCGGTCTAAGCGGTATAAAGGTGGGCCCGCTCACGCTTGCGCCTTATGGTTTCATCAAGGCGACGGTCGTCCACGACAGCAGCGACCCCGATGGCGATGACTTCCCGTTTCCTGGCATATGGCTGAATTCCGGGAATATTTTGAGCACCGGCCCAACGAAGGATCCCGAGTTCCACGTCAAGGCGCGCGCCACGCGCTTTGGGATGAACCTCGAATGGCCGGACATCTCGAAGAACCTGACGCTTACGGGCAAGATCGAGGGCGATTTCGAAGGCAACTTCAGCGAAGTCGACAACCGCGACGTTTCATCGATTCGCAGCAATATGCCGCAACTGCGGTTGGCCTTCGTCCGCTTGGATTACCACGCCAGCGAGTCCACCGACATTTTCTTCGTAGGTGGACAGGACTGGACGCTTTTCGGATCCGGCGCAATGGAAAATATCCTGGAAACCACGTTCAATGGCGCATTTTGGGGAAACATTTACACCCGTTCGCCACAACTGCGGGTCGGCTTTGTGCAGACGGTGAATAAGGAAGATAACGTCAAACTCGAGGGTCAATTTGGGATCATGATGCCCAGCACGGGTCAAATCTTGAAGCTCGGGACGCTAGGTATCAATGGCCAGCTTGGACAAGGCGAGCGCGAGGGCGCCGACTCTGACCGTCCCGAGTGGGAAGGCAGAGTGGCGTTGAGTTTCCAGCTCGACAAGGCCAAGGGCGTCGCCCCGGCACAAATCGCCTTTGCTGGATTCCGCGCCCGGCGCACATCAATCGCCTACAACTTGTCCGCGGTCGGTTCGTCCGCGCCGTACGCGACACTGTGTGCGACAACCAACTACTGCGATACCTTCCCGAACGGATTTCAGGCTTCCAGCCAAATGTGGGGCGGCCAAATCGTGGCGCAATTGCCTACCCGATGGTTTACCTTGGTGGGCAGTGCTTATAAGGGCGCTGACATGCGCTTCTACTTCGGCGGCCAAATCAACTCTTTCGCCACCGATGTAAGCGGGCTGACTGGCCTACAGGGACCGTTCCCCACTCTCGATGGCGGTCCGCTCGCTGCTGCCGGCGGCGCCGTACTGGGTTGCTCGGGCACGTTTACCCCCAATTCCGACGGAGTCGGCGGAACCTGCGGCGGTACTGTTGTGGTTGCTCCACAGCGGCCCATCCGTGGGTACGGCGGGTTCATCCAACTCGGGCTGCCGCTTTCACGTTGGTTCAATGCCGACCCGAAAGGTCACAACGCGGGCTGGCAGCTTTCCTTCCTCGTCGGCAAGGACCAAGTGGTGGATCGTGACCTGAATAATCCTGGCTATGTTGGCGCTTACAATGGCGGTGGCACCGCCCCATTGCCCCTTTTGATGGGCAAGGCGGCTGTGGCAACCCTGAACTACAAAGTTAACAACTGGTGCCAGTTCGGCTTCGAGCAGTCGGTCTACGCCACCCGTGGTTTGGACCACGCCGCCATATACAATATTGCTGGAACATTCTCCAACGAATGGCAAGATCACCGCACCGAGTTCGGGCCGATCTTTACGTTCTAGACCGGCCCTCCACCCCCCAGCGGGCCCAAGACTGGGTCCGCTGGGGGGCTTGGCCGGATGACTGAAATGGCCGGTACAGATTGAGGGCACTGGCTACCAAAGAAAGGGGACGGGCTCACGCGGGCGATGGCCCGCAGCTGAGTCTGTCCTCGCAAACCTCCTCCAGCGGGGAAAGCTATTGTGCGGGGCACGCCAGGGGAGCACAATGTACCGAAACTGCGAGACCGGCTTCCAGAATCGTTCGGGAAACCCCGGTATGCGACAGATGCATCCGCAGTGTTTGGAGGAGTTGTCTGATGAGTATGCGTAGAATGGCGGCCCTGCAGGCAGGTCTCCTGTTGGTGGCCATGGTAGCGAACGCCGCCTCGCTGAAAAACACGATGCGGATCACGGTTCTGGATTCCGTAACTCGAGCGTCGACCGCTAACGACAACAACGGCGTTCCCTTGAATTGCGAACAACTCACTTTCGATGCATATTGCCGTTCCACTACAAACGTGCCACTGGTGAGCACCCTGCTCGTGCAGGAAGGCGACAATCCGCCGTTCCGTATCAGTTGCACTATTGAGTCAAGAAATTCCCGGTGTACACCGTTGCCCAAGGGCGCAACTTTCGACGCCAAAAGAGAGAAGAAAGGCGTCACCGTGTACTACATTGATGACAAGGGCAAGGCGCGAAGTCAGTTGTACAAGCTGGTAGCGTCGGACGCGAAGGCCAGACCCGCAGCGACCGTGGCCACGGTTGCAACTCAGCCAGTCCCGGCCGTAGCGGCACCACGGCAGAATTCGCCGGCCCCTGCGCCAGCAGTCCCGCCCGCCGCGGTCCCGCCGCAGAATTCACCGGCCCCCGCGCCAGCACGGCCCGCTGTCGCGGTGCAGCAAGTTCCTCCGGAGAAAGGTTCGGAGAAAGTAAGGTGCAATTTCAATTCGACACCCCCCGGTGCGGAAATCACCGTGGACTGGAGATATGTGGGCAGCACGCCCTCGGAAATCGGCCTGAGTATCGGGACGCATGTCGTCGTCATTTCTATGCCAGGGTTTGCCGAGTGGAAGCGGGAACTTACGGTGGAGGCCGATTCAGCGGTGAATGTGACGGCTAACCTGCAAAAGACGCAGCCGTGAGCCAACTTGCTGTAGCAGGACAGATCTGAACTTTGCCTGAAGTTGGACCGCTGTATGATGTCGCGCGCAAGTTGTGGTCAGTTTGGTAAGTCAGCACGCACGTGCCGTAAGGGCGCCGCGGTGGCTGTGGAGAAAGACCGCGCTCCCGGTTCTCATTTCACTCTGTAAAGGAGAAAAACTGTGGCTAATGCAAATGTTGAATCCAACTCCGCTCCGCACATAAGTCGCTGGTGGCGCGTCGTCGGCGGGGTGTCCATGAACCTCGCGCTAGGCTCGCTGTATGCCTGGAGTGTGTTCGTGGCCCCGTTAGAGAAAGAGTTCAAGTGGAAACGCGTCGACACTTCGATGGTATTCACCATCGCCGTGGTGGTCTTTGCGCTGACGTTCATAGTAGCTGGCCGGCTGCAGGATAAACTTGGGCCTTTCAAGATTTCCCTGACTGGCGCCGTTCTGGTGAGCCTGGGCTTTTTCCTCTGCTCTTATGCCGACAGCCTAGGCAAGTTTTTCATCTTCTTCGGCGTGCTCGGGGGATTGGGCAACGGTTTTGGCTACGCGACCCCGATTCCTGTCATGTCAAAGTGGTTTCCTGACAAGCGCGGTCTCGCGGTAGGACTGGCGGTTGCCGGTTATGGCGGCGGTTCAGCCATCTTTGGCCCGCTGGCCGCCAGCTACCTGATCCCGCACTTTGGCTGGCGCGTCACCTTCCAAGTTCTGGGCCTGATCTTTTTTGTGATGACGGTTTTTGGTGCCTTCCTGCTGCATAATCCGCCGACTGGATATAAGCCCGCCGGCTGGGTGCCCGCACCGGCTTCCAAGGTTGCGGCTACCACCTATGAGTTCACCCCGGGCGAGGTGCTGCGCACACCTACGTTCTACTTCATGTGGGTGGCGTACGCGTTTGGCTGCGCGGCCGGTCTCATGGTCATCAGCCAGTTGGTACCCTTCGCTAAGAGCGTGGGCATACCCGGCACCACCCTGGCTGCCTTTGGCCTGGTGGTGGGTGCGGCAGGAAACGCCATGGGCCGCATCTTCTCGGGTTGGATGTCGGATGCGCTAGGCCGCATCAACGTGTTGCGCTTAATGATCGGCATCTCGATGGTTGCTATGCCCATTCTGTATAAGGTGGGCGGCAACGTGGTGGCACTGTTCGTGATGCTGTACATCGTTTACTGGTGCTACGGCACCCAGCTTTCGGTCAACGCATCAACGGCAGCCGACTTCTGGGGCACCAAGAACGTAGGCATCAACTACGGCATGCTATTCACTGCCTGGGGTGTAGCCGGTCTCCTCGGTGGCCGCATCGGCGGTTGGATGTTCGACAAGTACCACAACTACCAGATGGCGTTCTACACGGCGGCGGCTCTGGCGGCAGTTGCTCTGATCTGTGAACTGGCAGCCAAACGCCCGGCCGCGCCGTCAACGCTGGCAGGGAGGAAGGTCCAGGCGGTAGCCTAGCTTCCGGAACGCAACTGCAGTCGGCACAGGTTGTTGCATCATGGGAGGCGTGATCGGGGTGTGAGGGCGCGCTCAGCCACGAGCGCCCACCGCACCCCGAGTTTCGGTAATTGAGTTCTTCAAGACCTGGTGTGGAGTAGGACATCCCGCTCGATATTTCGCTCACAGGCGCCGCGTAGGAGCTTGGGGCGCAGTACCGGCGGGCTTTTTTGGGAGACGGCGTACGACTCCGCTTGACTCCTCCAACCGAGGAAGCGCTGCCGGGGAACTGCTCGTGTGCATCACAATTCCGAAATCTCAGCGCTTGAGCAAGGACTCTGCTGGCACTCCTCGAATCGAAGCATCCACCACTTCCACCATGTGAACCACCGGTACCTGGCTGCCGGCAAGCCGGATTCCGCTTTGCAACTGCAGCAGGCAGCCGGGATTTCCCGAGGCAACAAGGTCCGGTGCGGTTGCCAGCACATGGCGGACCTTGCGCTCGCCCAGTTCCTGGGCTGGGCCGGGCCGCACGAGGTTGTAGATTCCGGCTGACCCGCAGCACAGGGCCGCTTCGGCGGTTTCCAGGATCTGCAGTTCGGGGATTTTTCCGAGGACAGCGCGTGGCTGCGTCCTCACGCCCTGGGCATGTTGCAAGTGGCAGGAGTCGTGGTATGCGACCTTCAAGGGAAGCGGATGGCGCGGAGCGCGTGGCTCCAGCCCTGCCAGGACTTCAGAAATGTCGCGACACTTGGCGGAGAATGCCTGCGCCCGCTCGCTATACCTCGGATCGTCGCGCAGCAGATAGCCATAGTCTTTCAGGTTCGATCCGCAGCCCGCAGCATTGGTCACTACGGTATCCACCTGTGCGCTTTCGAATGCGTCAATGGTGCGTCGTGCGTACTCGAGCGCCGCCTTCTCTTCTCCAGCATGGATCATAAGCGCTCCGCAGCAGCACTGATCCCGGGGAATTACCACCTCGCAACCTTCCGCGGCCAGTACGCGGACAGTGGCGGCGTTTACTTCGGGGAAGAAGACTCGCTGCACGCATCCGAGCAGCAAACCGACACGGAGGCGTCGGTCGCCTTGTGCTGCCACGCGCTCTGGGAGCGCCGCGCCGTTTGTTTTCGTTTTTTGCGGAGCTGGCGGCGTGAGGTTCTCCATTGCGCGCAGGCTTGCCGGGAACAGTTTGAGTAGACCGCTTCGGCGCATGAGCGACTGCAATCCTGAGCGCTGGTACATTCGCAGCGGCCCGAGCAGCAGGCGCAGCCGCTCGGGCCGCGGAAAGATGTCAAAGATCATTCGGCGTAACAGTCCGTCGGTTGCCGGTCGTTGGTAGTTGCGTTCGATTTGGGCCCGCGTCGCTTCAATCAGCTTGTCGTACTTTACGCCCGAAGGACACGCGGTCAAACAGGCCATGCAGCCGAGGCAGTTGTCCATGTGGTTGACAAAGGTGGGATCAAGACGAACTTGACCCTCCAGGCCGAGTTTCATCAAATAGATTCGACCGCGCGGCGAGTCCATCTCCTCGGCCCAAAGCGCATAGGTGGGACAGGTGGCAAGGCAAAACCCGCAATGCACGCACTCGTTGATCAAGCCGGACGCGGGCGGATGGTGGGCGTCGAAGGCGCCAGAACCGGCGTTCGGAGGCAGACTCACGGGTTCCGCCATCAGATTCCCCCCGCCATTAGATTCTCCCAACGAACCGGCCGGGATTCAGCACTCCCGTGGGGTCGAATTGTGCTTTGATGCTTCCCATCAGCGGCAGCGCATCGCCCGCGCTTCCCCAGACATCCATTTTCGATTTGATTTCGAGCGGGCAGCGCAGGACGACGAGCGAACCCCCGCGAGTTTCCAGTTTTTTCCGTAAGTCTTGGAGTGCATTAAGAAGGGCACCGGTATCGATTCCTTCCAGCCGGAGGTACCCGACTCCGATCGCCTGAGCGACGAGCCGCCAAGACAAGAGCAGCGGTTCCGATGCTTTCCTTATCAAACCTAAGAACGTTCCGAGTTCTGCTGGCAACAGGCTGAACTTGCACACGACGGAAGGTTTGGCCCCGCTCCACAGCTTGAAACCCGCATTCCAGACGTCTGCAGGAGACTCGACGCGGCGTGCTCCGGAGGCGATGCGCAGGGTCTGCTCAATCTGCGCTTCGCAGCCTGCGGTCGTGCCTTCAAAACGAAGATCAATCTCATGAAGATCGCCCTCTTGGGGCAAGGCGCTCCCAGCGCGAATTTGTACGCCGGTGGGAACCATATTGCAATCCTGAATCGCGAGCACCAACGCGTTCATGCTTCCGCTGTCAGAAGTGGAGAAGCTCAAGGTGCGCGTTTCGCGCGGGACGGGATGAAGCCGGAAAATCGCTTGCGTGATGATTCCCAGAGTACCCAATGAGCCGGTAGCCAGCTTGGGCAGGTCGTATCCCGCGACGTTCTTTACCACTTTGCCGCCACTCTTGGCGAGAGTGCCATCCGGCAGGGCCAGCGTGACGCCAATAATTAAGTCGCGCAAGCTTCCGAAGCGAATACGGAGAGGCCCGCTGTCGTTGGTCGCCAGAATCCCTCCGATCGTCGCTCGCTCCGGCCACAGAGGGTCGAGGGCCAGTCGCTGAGCGTGCTCGGCAACGGTTTTCTGGAGTTGCTGGAACGTGCACCCAGCCTCCACCGTCGCTGTCATGTCGCCCCAGGCGTGTTCTACGACGCGGTTCAACCGGCGAGTGGAAAGCATCAGTTCGCCGGTGCGCGATTCGCCGGCCCGGGCCTCGCGACCCTGAAAAAGATTGCCCCAATCCATCTTCGTTGCCCCGCCCCGAGGGATCACCTGCAAACCCGCGCCCGTCGCGATCTTCAGGGCGCCAGCAACTTCCTCAGCGTTACCCGGCTCGACGACCATCTGCGGCAGGACGCCATCGACCGCGTCCTCCGCGCTGGAGGCGCGCATGTGCTCTGCGCCGACCAGGGCTCGCAGATCGCTCAATGCGGTTTCCACACCGGCGGTCGAGGCTGATGAACGAGTTCCCATAATCCTCAGAAAAACTGCGCTACTCCGACGACTTCCAGCGGATGCGGTTGGTACGGGCCCGTTCTCTCCGCGCACAGGCGCGTGCGAGGAAACACCTTGCCTGGATTCGAAAGATGTTCGGGATCGAAAGCGCAGCGCACGAGTTGCATCGTTTCCAGATCGGGCTCCGCGAACATCTCCCCCATCATCATCTTTTTCTCTGCGCCCACGCCGTGCTCGCCGGTGATCGACCCGCCGCACTTCACGCACAGCCGCAGGATGTTAATGGAAAGCTCCATGGCGCGCTCCTCCTGGCCTGGGATGCGCCGGTCGTAGAGCACCAGAGGATGCAGATTGCCGTCGCCGGCATGAAAGACGTTGGCTACGCGCAGTCCGTCCGCGGCGCTCATGCGCTCGATTTCGCTGAGAACCTTGGGCAGCGCGGTGCGGGGAATGACGCCGTCCTGCACAATGTAGTTCGGCGAGATGCGCCCCATCGCTGCAAAGGCGGCCTTGCGGCCTTTCCAGACGACGGCGCGCTCCGCTTCGGACTGCGCAACCCGAATCTCCCAGGCCCCGCACTGCGTACAGATCCCGCTCACCTCGTCGATCAAGTGCTCGACTTCCGCGGCCGGGCCGTCGAGTTCCACCAGCAGCAGTCCGCCGCAGTTTGGGTACCCGGCGTGCACCGAGGCCTCGGCGGCCTGAATGGCGAGGTTGTCCATCATCTCGATGGCCGCCGGCAGCATTCCCGCTCCAATAATCCCGCTCACTGCCGCGCCCGCTTCCTCGGTAGTATTGAAAGCGGCCAGCAGGGTTTGAATGACCGCGGGTTTCTTCATGATGCGCAGTACGACTTTGGTCGCGATTCCCAGCGTTCCTTCCGATCCCACAAAAATTCCCGGCAGATCGTATCCCGGACGGTCCACCGCCCGGCTGCCGAGATGCACGATCGATCCATCGGGAAGGACGACCTCGAGCGCCAGCACATGGGTAGTTGTGAATCCGTATTTCAGACAATGCGCGCCGCCCGAGTTCTCCGCAATATTCCCTCCGAGACTGCACACCGACTGCGACGAAGGATCGGGAGCGTAGAAGTAACCATTTGAAGCCACGCGTTGCGTAACCTCCGCGTTGGTGACGCCCGGCTCCGCTACCACACGTGCGTTGGGTAGATCCACTTCGAGGATGCGGTTCATGCGAGCCAAACTAATGACCACGCCATCTTCTACCGGCAGGGCCCCACCACTGAGCCCGGTGCCCGAGCCTCGAGCTACAAAGGGAATCTTCTCGCGCTGACAGATGCGCACAATCGCCTGAACGTCTTCGGTTGAAGTGGGAAGCAGAACTGCCTGCGGCAAGACGCGGAGGTTCGTCAGCCCATCGCATTCATAGGTGTGCAGTTGAGATGCTTCGGTGATCAAACCCCTGCCAACGATCGCGCGGAACTGGCCGAGGATACGCGCTTCCATGGGGTTCTCCTCGTCAGGCGGTTATGAGCCTGGTTGGCACTTTCAAGAGGCTACAAAGATCGACTGGAATGTTATACCAAGATGCCGATTTAGTGGAAGCGAGCTGCCTGATGAGCAGAAAGAGAGCAACGCCAGTTTTGTTCCGCCCTTGACACTGCCGCGATCAGCGCTTGCTTCGCGTTGATTTCAGCATAGTGTTTCCACCTTTCCGGGAGATTATGAGGGCAAAAAATCGCGGACACTGGGCAAACCGGCACACAAGCTCCACAATCGGTGAAAGGGACAGAACAGCGACCAGAGGGAGGGTGGCAGGGCATGAGTGAAAGCGCGGTGAGTGCCAAAACGCGTGGGGTTAGTTTGGCGCGAAACCGGCGCAGTCCGAAACGCTCCTCCGAGCCGCGGCTGACCGGCGTAGAATCGGATGACGTGAACGAATGTTGCTCATAGCTCTCTCATGGTGTTGCGGGAATGCGGCTTTTCGATGACATGAATCTCGTTAACCAGCCCCTCGCCGCAACGCCGGTCTGGTGGCCAAAAAGTTAGGCTTCGCGCACGCCGGTTTCATGCCCTCAAAGGCTGCTACCGAGGAATTGCTCTCTGAGAAACGGGGAGATTCTTCAGTCGAAGCTCTTCGGCGAGAATAAAGTCGATAAGCTTGGACCTGGCCACAATGAAATGCCTGGCCTCGCGTTTCAGGAGGCCCATGCGTGTGAACCTGGTGAGTTGTGTCGTGACCGTTTCCCGGCTCGTCCCAATCAAGTTGGCCAGATCTTCATGGGTCAGGCGGACGTTGATTAACGTACCACTAGGAACCTCCTGTCCGTATTTCTCGCTCAACTGGAGGAGCACTCTAGCCAGTCGGTGATAGGACCAGGTATGGCTGAATTCCGCCAGTTCCTTCTCCACTGTGGCCAATCGCTTCGAAAGCAGCCGAATGAAGTTCAGAGCAACGACCGGAACCGCGGACAAGAGTTGCACCAAAGACTCTTGGGAAACAATGGTCACCAGAGAATCCTCAGTGGCAATGGCCGTGAAGGCTCTTTTCTCCTCGGAGAGAAGAAGTTCGCCGAAGACCTCATCGGGCTTGAGGATGTGCAGAATGGTTTCCCTCCCCTGGTCCGAGAGGGAAATCAGCCTCACCATACCTTTTTTCAGGACGTAAAGGGAATCGGCAGACTCGCCTTCCCGGAATATCGTTACCCCACGGGAGAACCACTTCTCAGTGCAGAGGCTGGTAATCTTTCGCGCATCCCGCTGTGCGACCCCATGAAACAGGTCTAGGGCACTAACGAAATGTGGCCACACGTACTTCGCAATGACTGGTTCTTGCACGGAGGATGCTAGCACCAGACTGCTCGCGAGTTCAACGCCTCGCCATAAGAGCTAAACTGGACCTCAGGAAGCGTCGTACCTTTGCAATCCTCCCAGTCTCTGACTCGGCCTTGAACCACCATCGCCAGCTGATGTATTTCCGCCATATGGGTTACCCGTTAGGAGGCTGCGAAAAAAATATTTTTCGCGCCGCAGTCTCACCGCAGCGGCTAACGCCCTTAGACTGCTGAACGGCTGAGGCTGACCACGATGAGTCCGATATCGAGGCCAGCAAGCTAGCCGCAAGTCCCGCCACTGCTCCTGCCGTACTGGACCTCCGCCAGAAATGAAGTAATTCCCCCTAACGGCATTCACACGGCGGGAGAAGGCCTGGGCGTCGGAATTGCCAAATTATCAATCCGCCGTCGTGGTTCGCTCTCCCGCCTCATCCCAAATACGCACACCGTGCGTCTCGCGCAGCAGCAGACTCCCCACAACAAACGTAATACCGGCCACAATCATCGGGTAATAGAGGCCGGCATAAATATTACCGGTTTTCGGCGACTACCGAGACGCTCATGAAGGAACCGGAATACACAGAAGGCCCGGAAGCACTTGAGAACTTTGAACGGGGATGACAGCTTGTTCAAGGTTCACGAAGCCAACATTGTACCCCTAGAAGCCGATGCAACAACATTGTTCAGTTGCGCAGTCAATCCGCCTTCCCGAAAACGCCGTCGATCTTCCCCATAATCCTGTTCTGCCCACTGCACCGAAGCAGCAACCAGCGATTCTGGCCGCGGACTGGACCGGCTTTCAAACAGATCATTGGTAGGGTAGTGGACTACTTTGAAATTGGTCGCACATTTCGCACGAGGTAGCGATAAAGAATTCCAGAGCACAGTAAACCAAGGCCGACCCATATTGTGTCCATGTGGCCTAGGAGTAATATGCCGCACGCGGTAGTACCGGCCAGTGTCAACAGTCGCAAAAACCACTTCACCTACGCCGCTCTTTCCGCCCTCCGCTCGTAAGATTCCCAGAGGCGCAACCAAGTCTTCTACGCTCCAGAGCCGATCCGTAACGCCAGCGGCCATGGCCGGAGACATGCGAAGTTTACGATGAAACTTGATGAAATTGTAGGCGAAATGGTTGAGGGCGCAGCTGCATGATTCTCCAGTTTGCGCGAACGGCCATTCGACAGGCGGGTGTAACAGCGCATCATGGTGCGAACTGTCCAGTTCTGGCGCTCAACCAACGACGTAGAAATGCGAATTCTGCCGCACAGTCACCTAAAGGCGGAGTATGATCGGGGCCTATGACGATACCGGTTGCGCTAAGACTCGCAAATGCGGAAACCCCAATTGGGGGAAGCCCATTCCACCCGCTCCCGCTCTCCCTACTGAATTCGAACTGCGGGTCAGGCAACTGCAGCGCACGGCGGAGAACCGCGCCAGGCCACTCCAATTCGATTGCTTTCGACGACGGTCTAATTCTGCAATCCGAAACCGGTGGGACCTAGCCGTGAACCGTTCCCGACTTGAACCCGGAGCCTGCGGTCCGCGATCTCCACACATCAGGTGCGGGAGCCCGCCATCGGGAATTCTTGCGAGGGCTACGAGATCCTACGGGCGCTTGCCAGTCTGCACACGCATAAAGCTCACGAGGCGCGACGCGCGCTGGTGATCACGCGTTAGATTCTCGCCCAACACCGTCGCGCGAACGATAAACTGCGGGCGCCAGCACAGTGCCTAGAAGGCCATGGCGACACATGAACTTTCGTGCTCCAACCGGCCCCCAAAAACTCAGATTGAGCAGTCAGCATCTCACGATATAATGTTCCCACCTCAATGCTCTCTGGCCGCATCAGGTGCGAACTGGCTGTGGTGGCAGTTCTCTGCGTTCTAATAATTTTTCTCTTTCCGTCCGTGCAGGGTTCGTATTCCATGGTACATGGACCGGTTACGGCACTTCTGGCAGCGCGAGCAGCAGTTCGCTTGCGCATCGCCATCGTGCAGGCCGCATTGAAATCCCTCGGAAATCGTCTGATTTCACCACAAGTGGTTCTATCTTGGATATCACTGCCGACCGCGGAATTTCAGTTGCTCAGCTTGCCACGTTACGAATCCGTCCTCCGTTGCTGATTTTTCTCACCCTATCGTTCTAGAACCGTCAATCTCCGCCACCGTCACCGGACGCATATCGTTCTGGTTGGCCATTTCTTCTTCCCATGCTCGACGGAGGTTGTCAACCAAGTCTTTTGCTTCAAGCGAACTCAACATTTCTTCGAGTGAGACAGACGAAAGGATAAGGACTAAAGAATATGACCCAGAAAAGAAGAAAGACATTTGTGTTACTAGCCTCTCTTGCGGTCGTGTTGTCGCTAGCAGGATGCCACAAGAAGGCAGCCAAAGTGACGCCGCCACCTCCGCCCGCAGCCGCACCGGTCGTGCCGACAGCCACTCTCGCCGCGAACCCCAATGTGATTCAGCAGGGCCAGTCAACCGTGCTGACGTGGCAAACCAGCAATGCCAATGAAATTGCCATCGCTGGACTCGGTACGCTGCCGCCGTCCGGTTCCCGGTCGATCACGCCGAGTGAATCCACTACTTACACCCTGGTCGCGAAGGGGCCGGGAGGAACGAAAGACGTCTCGGCCCGCGTCACGGTAAACGCGTCCATCGCCAAGGCGACGCCTTCACCCACGGACGAGGAATTGTTCAGTAAGAACGTCAAAGACGTTTTTTTCAATTACGACAAATCCGCCATCCGCCCCGACCAAACGTCAACGGTCGAAAATGACGCAGCTTTCCTCTCGCAGCATGCGAGCGTTAAGGTTCTCATCGAAGGACACTGTGACGACCGCGGATCCGAGGAATACAACATTGCCCTCGGAGCCAGTCGCGCGGAATCGGTGAAGCAATCGCTCTTGCAGCATGGGATCTCCACAGAGCGCATCAAGACCATCAGCTACGGCAAGGAAAAGCCATTCTGCACCCAGGACAACGAACAATGCTGGCAGGAGAACAGAGTCGACCACTTTGTGTTCGAACACTGAGAATCGAGGCGGCCTAGTTGTCGGTCGCCTCTCCTCCCCGCAGCCCGCGCGGCATCGGTTGAGATTTCTATGTACCGCCTGAGCCTGAAGTCGGATCGCCACAACACGGCGGCAACAGCGGGAGCTGGACTTTCTGTTTTCGAGCTTGGCCGCTACGCGCTCGCTCAGTGCTACCTTCAGGCCGCTGTGTCCGCCAATTTCAGCGACGCGCAGAGCGCCGTCCGTCTCAAAGCCGCGGAATTCGTACCGCAGATGGACCCGTTTCGGCGACAGAGCTCGGTCGCCCAGCGCAAAACGAAACTTATATTAAAAAGGAACTTATCTTTTATGGGGCTCCTGGCGTTCATTCTTCTGGTATCGGGTTATGCCCAACACCTCCAAGATGGGCCTAATCAGGAAGGGATCAGACCAAATGTACCGCCTCTACTCCAGAACAAGGCCGTTTACGATAAGAGGGGAACTATCGACCCAGAGGGGGAGGTCTATGTGGGCCACAAGATGCTCCCCGTGATGGTCGTTACAACCCCACAGTGCCCGTTCGTCGATGTCCCGAACCACCCCGGAGAGATTAAAACGAGCGACAAATTCAACTGCGACCCGCTTGCTTTCGTTCAACGCGCAGTGAAAGTAGAAGGCAGGCGATTGGACCGCCGTCCAAAGACGGTCACGTTTCCGTACCGCCTGACCTTCTGGCATAAGCATCCAGTGTTTTGCGTTCCGTTTGATGACCAGAACCAGAAGTTGAAGCCAGGAACGGGAGAGGCGTGTTACTTCAGAGACATTGAAAGATTGCATGTCGAGATCCCTTAGCCACCACCCATCGCGCAATCTGTCTCCGACAAGCGGACGCGCTCGTCTTCTTTCTAAAATGGACAGAGGGAGCTAGTTATGAAACTCAACACCAAAGCTCTGGCACTGGCGTCGGCAATCCTGTGGGGATTGGTGATGCTGCTGATGAGTCTAGCCAACTTGATTTGGGGGAGCTACGGTCAATTCCTCCAGATAATGTCGTCGGTGTACCCGGGCTACCATGCGACTCGGAGCATCGCAGAAGTCATCGTCGGGACTCTCTACGGATCGGTAGATGGTCTCATCGGTGGCGCTGTCTTTGCTTGGCTCTACAATCAGTTTGCCGAGCTCGGCGTCTGAACAACAAAGGCCATGCTGGAAAGCGGACGCTGCTAAGATTCGCATGTGAGCGTTCGAGAGCCAACGAATCGCTACCTTGCGCCTGAAAGAGGTGATGCATTTTTGTGAACGACCTGGCACTAGACAGGTGGCATTGATCTTCGTGACGGCGTCAATCGGCGGCCATATGACGGTGGTACCGCAGGCCCGATCTCGATAAATGAAGACTCCTTTTTCCGACGAGGTACCGGATTTGGCAGGTCGGATCTCACCCCGGCATGTGTTCGAGAGTTCGAGACAAGGATTCGGATTTGTCTCCAACGGGACAGCCAGAGACTTACCCTACACGGGTGGACACGTGATCTCAGCGAAGGTGGCCTGAACGCGTTCGTTGCTCAAACCCGGGTACCGGGGGAGTTCGTTACGCTCAAAATCCCGTTGCCGGCCTCCGGCAAACATGTAATCCCGGCGAAAGTTGTTCGTGCGCTGGGAACTGAGTACGGATTTCAGTTCGCTGCGTTGAGCGCTGAACAACGCATTCAAATTCGAGCAACGCTGAAAGGACAGCCGGCGACACCCGACCACGGCTCGGGATGGCGATTCTGGAGTTAACGACGAGCCGGCGGCGTTCAAGCCGGATGGGCATTACCGCACCATCGAAGTTCAAGCGCAGAACCAGGAAGGCCTGCGCATCCACAGCCGTAAAGGGTACCGCGGCCCTGCAACAATAGTGCACCGGCGATGATGAAACTGGGTCCGCCGAAGTTTTGCATCCACAAGTGTTCTAAAATCATTTAGAGCTTTGCCGCGATATCCCCATAGTTTTTCATCACGTCCGCAGGAGTAGCCCAATGTGGAAGCCACTCCTGGATTCGCGGGGATCGATGACAATCTCTGAGATTTCGTGTCCAAGTGCGACCGCATTGTTGCCTTACGTCTTGATCGCACTGAAGGCTCTCCGCTGCTCTCGCCGGCGCGAGGGGACTTGTCGTGGATTTGGCCGGTGCTCGCCGTTCCAAGGGTGCCCTTCCTGCGTCTGCGCCGCTGAACGAACGAGAAGGACAACCAGATCTTCTGTCAGTAGGCGACCAGTCCCCGACATCGCGCAAGAGCATGACCTTGCTTGTTCAACCCATTGCCAGCGCTAGGATAGTGCCTCGAAGGGCATGGCGACGAATGGACTTTTCGTACAACACCCGGCCTTCCTAAATTCAGATTGAGCAGTCAGTATCTCACGATATAATGTTCCCACCTCAATGCTCTCTGGCCGCATCACGTGCGAACTGGCTGTGGTGGCGGTTCTGTGCGTTCTAATGATTTTTCTCTTTCCGTCCGTGCAGGGTTCGTATTCCATGGTACACGGACCGGTTACGGCACTTCTGGCAGCGCGAGCAGCGGTTCGCTTGCGCATGGCCATCGTGCAGGCCGCATTGAAATCTCTGGGAACTCGTCTGATTTCACCACAAGTGGTTCTGTCTTGGATATCAGTGCCGACCGCGGAATTTCAGTTGCTCAGCTTGCCACGTTACGAATCCGTCCTCCGTTGCTGATTTTTCTCACCCTATCGTTCTAGAACCGTCAATCTCCGCCACCGTCACCGGACGCATATCGTTCTGGTTGGCCATTTCTTCTTCCCATGCTCGACGGAGGTTGTCAACCAAGTCTTTTGCCTCAGATTCGGGGACTTGGGTTGGGGCAGACGGATCCTTGTCCCGAGCCCTGCGCCTGAGCCGCGAACAAAGAGGAGAATAATAATATGGCGGAATTAGCAGACAGTGGTATTTGTAAAGAATGGTGGGCGAACCCGGCCGTAGTGGGGCTCATGGGTTTCGGCTTGACGACGATGGCGACGGGCTTGCATAACGTGGGATTCTGGAGCGCCGGGCCGACCTTGGCGCTGGCAATTTGCTTCGGGGGCACGGCCCAATTCATCGCGGGAATCGTTGACCTTCGAAAAGGAAGCATCTTCGGCGGGTCCGCCTTTATGTCTTACGGCGCCTTTTGGTGGTCGCTATTCGTGCTGCTGTACGTGCAGCCGAAGACGGGCATTCCGGCAGGTCATCCCGAGGAACTTGGTTTCTTCCTCATGTGGACGCTGTTCACGCTTGCCTTTTGCATCGCGGTCCAGGGCGTCGGGAAGTTTCTGGCGGTCTTGTTCTGGCTGCTCTTGCTGGCTTTCATTCTGCTGGATGGCGTGGTCATCGGTAAGGTACCCGCGCCCGTGGCAGGGTGGGAGATCTTTATCGTCGGCCTGATCGCCTGGTATATCGCCATGGCGACGTTGGCGAATACAGTTTACAAAAGGAAGGTTCTGCCGCTTTCTTAGAGCGGCGGATTCGCGTGCGAAAAAGGAGAAAATTGAACACGTAGCGCGTGTCGCCCGGGTGAACGACACAGATGTATACCTCGTCAGCCGATCTTCGTGCGTTACGTGTTGATCGCACCACTTCGCATTCGGCCGTTAACCAGTCCTAAGGGGAGGGCGGCTCAGTTTCGGGTCGCCCTTCAAATCTAATGCGATGGGTCTTCAGGAAGTAATCCTCGACGATGAGTGATAGCGCCCAGACAACGAGCACGAGTGCGTGGAGGTCTTGGCTATTAGATCGCGTGGCCGAACTGCGGCAACGTGAGGGGCAGATCTTTCTGGTTTCGGCGCTGGTAATTGGCGCACTGACGGGGTTGGCGGTCGTCGCCTTCATCGTGCTGACAGAACGCATGGGGATGCGGCTGTATCCGGTGGGCGGTGCGCCGTGGCGGCGTGTGCTGTTCCCGGTCGTGGGGTCGCTCGGCATCGGCTACTTGCTGTATCGGTATTTTCCTGATGCGCGGGGCAGCGGCGTGCCGCAGACGAAGGCTGCTTTGTACGCGCGCGAAGGGCGCATCACGCTGCGCACCGTGCTGGGCAAGTTCTTCTGCACTTCAGCAACGCTCGCCAGCGGAATTCCGCTGGGACGCGAAGGGCCTTCGGTTCAAGTGGGCGCGGGCATTGGTTCCGTGCTCGGACGGCTCTTCGGACTGCGCTCCGAGCAAGTAAAGAACCTGATCCCGGTGGGAGCGGCGGCGGCGATTGCAGCCGCCTTTAATACGCCTCTGGCCGCAGTGCTGTTTGCGCTCGAGGAGATCGTGGGCGATCTCAACGCACCGGTGATGGGCGCGGTGGTGCTGGCGTCGGCGACTTCCTGGATGGTTCTGCGCGTCCTTCTCGGCAATAACCCCCTCTTCAAGGTTCCGCAATATGAACTGGTCCATCCGGCGGAGTTTGCGATGTATGCCGTGCTCGGCGTGGCTGGCGGCCTGATTTCGGTGGCGTTCACGAAACTCTTGCTGGGCATGCGGGCGCGCTTCTTGCGGTTTCCGCAGAAGACTGTCTGGGTCCAACCGGTGGCGGGCGGGTTGCTGGTCGGGCTGACGGGCTGGTTTGTGCCGCAGGTTCTGGGCGTAGGTTATGGGTTTGTCGGCGAGGCGTTGAATGGGAGGATGACGTTCCAGTTAATGGCGCTGCTGGTGGTTCTGAAACTTCTCACCGTTACCACCAGTTATGCTTCGGGCAACGCAGGCGGTATCTTCGGCCCCGCCCTGTTCATCGGTGCCATGTTGGGAGGTACGGTGGGAACCGTGGCGCATCATTTGTTCCCGGCTTACACCGCGACGCCGGGCGCCTACGCCCTGGTCGGGATGGGCGCGGCCTTCGCGGGTATTGTGCGCGCTCCCATGACCTCGGTGCTGATGATCTTCGAGATGACGCAGGACTATGCGGTGATCGTCCCACTCATGATTGCGAATCTGTTGAGCCTGTTCATCGCTTCACGATTGCAGCACGCGCCCATTTACGAAGCGCTGGCCGTGCAGGATGGCATACACCTGCCGAAGGCGGAGACACGCCGACGACATGGTCAACGTCAGGTAGTAAGAGTCATGCAAACTGCGGGCCAGTTGCTGTCTGCCGAGATCACGGTTCGGGAAGCGCTGGAAAGCGTTCGATCGAGCGAAGTCCGAACGTGGCTGGTGGCGGATCGACGAGGTGTAGTTGGGGTGATCAACCTTGCGAGGCTGGAGCGAGAGCTGGCCGAAGGTGCGGATAAGAAGCTCGGCGAGCTGGTTGATGCGCTGGCTTTTCCGCACGTCCACCCGGACCAGAGCCTGGAGTTGGCGCTCGAACGAATGGGCGCAAACCAGATCGAGATCTTGCCGGTGGTCAATCGTTCGGATGTGAACAAGTTGGAAGGCATCGTGACACTGCAGGATGTGCTGGATGCATACGGTGTGAGCCGCGCCTGATCGTGCTTAACCTTATCAGTGGATTCCTCCCGAATCAGTGCCCGAACTTCTGCAACAGGAGTTCAGCTGCTGCTTTCGGACCAACCCACTTTACATGACCTTAGTAGCCCGCGCCTGCGTTCCTCAAGTTCGAGTTCAGGGTAGCCGGTGCAGACAATATCACCGGCTGCCTTGACACTCCCGCCTTAGCCCCAGCCCAGAAAACCCGCCCTCCTTACATATGCTGGTCTTCCCGAGCGAAGGCTTGACGCTTGGTATCAGCACAAGCTGAGATCAAGCGGTCAGATACTTCTTCATACAGCGCACGCAAGGGGCGTACCCCTGTCGCAGCGCCTCCCTGGCCTGGATTGTCTGAATGTGTGCTTTGTCGTGGATAAACGGACACCCAGCTGCGTGAAACGCTTTCCCATCCGCCGAAACCACCACCATCATCTCCGGCGGCACGCCAATGCCGGGCTGTGCATGTTCGGAACGCAGTTCAGGACGGCTGAAGACGGAAGATCTGGCCACCTCAAAGCTGCCAGCGACCAGGACTGCCGCAGCAGCAGCGACCATCCATCCGAGAAAGCTTCGCCGGTTACCAGGCATATTCTCTTTCAGCCTCCGGTGCAGACGGTGGCTGAAGCCTAGTGGCACTTCGAACATCCTTTCGTCGCCGTACAGCTGAACCACATTGCACGTACCGTCAAGTACAGCTGTGCAATGCTTGCAGCCGCGGATATGCTCTTCCATGGCAGCGCGTAAGCTTGCATCGACTTCACCTTCGAGATAGTTCGAAATCTCCCGCCACACATCTTCGCAGCTGACTACCATGGCTTCGTCCCCTTAACAAAAAACAGCTTAGTGCTCCAGCTACCGCCGAGCCCCGGCGCCAGCAGATCGCGCAGCATCAGCCGTGCCCGCAGCAAGCGCGTCTTGACCGATGCGGTTGAGATCCCGAGGGCCTTGGCGGTCTCTTCGATGCTCAAGTGCTGCATATCGCGCAGGACAAAAATTTCGCGGTACTTCTCTCCCAGCGCGGCCAGCGCTTCGGCCAGCTTCTCCCGGATCTCCTTGCGTTCCAGGGTCTCCAAAGGGATCTCGCGCCAGTCGGCAAAATCGCGGGGAGTATAGTTGCCTTCCTCGTCCTGACGGTCAACGATCGGCTCCATAATGTTGGCGTGTTCTTTCCTTCTCCACATACGCGCCTCGTTGATGGTGATCTGGGTCAGCCAAGTGCTGAACCGCGCCTCCGCACGGAACTGCCGGATGTGCTTAAAGGCTTTCAGCACCGCCTCCTGCGCCACGTCTTCGGCATCCGCCTGATTGCGCAAAATGGCAAAGGCCGTAGAGTACACGCGCCTTTCGTACGGCCGGATCAGCTCGTAGAAAAGATCATGCTCGCCATCCCGAATACGCTGGATCAGCATCTCTTCGTTGGATGGTTTCGCTGGATGTTCTAGCGAAGTCACTTCTTCCGGCATCGCTCCTCACCGTGAACGCACCCGTAGTTGCAAACCGTCACTAGTCTGATCGGTATTCCGGGTCCTTCTTCCATCCTGTCAACATGGAGACGAAGTTGTTCCAGCCATGGAGCACCACCATCACCAGATGTCCGAACACGAATGCCAGCATCGCCCACATGATCAGGAAATGCCACAGCCGTGCCCAGTGGAAGCCGCCCATCATCCACGCCAGCCACGAGAACTGCACCGGTTTCCATACTGCGAAACCCGTCAGCGCCGACAGCACGCCCAACGCAATCGCAGAGGTGTACGCATGTTTCTGTAGCGAGTTGTAGGCCTCCCTGGTCGGCGGCTTGGGGCCGAAAAGGAAATAGTGGCGCACCATCGGCCACACGCCAGCGAGATCACGTCGTACAAAGAGCACCTGCTTGTAGTTTCCGCTGAAGATCTGGTAGCCGATATACAGCAGTCCGGTCGCGATGTAGATCCACATGAAGGTGAGGTGCCACTGTAGCGCGCCTCCCAGCCATCCGCCGAGCGCGAAAGCTTTAGGCCAGTTGAGAAGATCCTTTTGTGGGATCTTTGCGCCGAAGCTCGGAAAAGCGCGGAAGATCTGAAATCCGCTGCCGACCATTACGAACAACGCTACGGCGTTCACCCAATGGCAGAGACGAACCACATAGGGGTGCTCGTAAACCGCCTCGGTTGCTTCGCCCGTCTTCACGTCTTCGATTGCTATTGCGCGGCTGGCCATAGTCATCTCCCCGCGCTACAGACCATAGAATTCGGAGTAGCCTTGATCTTCCCAGTAGCCGGCCTTTCCCAGTACATGGCTCACTTTGAGGTCGGTGAGGTACTTTGCCTGCTTGTAGCCAATCTTCGTGGGAATGCTCAGACGCAGTGGAGCGCCGTGTTTGCGCGTCAAGGGCCTGCCGTACATTTCGTAGCAGAGCAAAGACTGCGGATGCACGGCGGTGACCATGTCGAGCGACTCGTAGTAGTCGTCCGCGCATTCGACGGTCACGAAACGGGCGGTCGGGTCGGCGCCAATCATCTTGAGGAAGTAGGAAAGGCGCACCCCACCGAACCGACCAATTACGTCCCATCCCTCGACGCAAACATGCCGTGTGTTTTGCGTGAACTTGGGCAAAGCCTGAATCTGCGCGAGAGTGTAATCTCCCGGTTTCTGTACCGCGCCTGTCACGGTGAGAGTCCACCTGTCGAAATCCACTTCAGGGTCATCGACGTCGTAGTCGTTAATCGGGAACTTATCGAAAGGGGTCAGGTCGGATTCGGCAAATGTGGGCGCCAAATGGCCGGAGCGGAAGAGCCTTGCCGAAGCCCAATCGCTGAAGCCAAGGCCGCCCTTAAGGAGTGGCTTCTGCAGTTGGGGGATGGCAAATGCGCCCAGCGCTACCACCGGTGCGAGTTTCAACAACTCACGCCGGCTGATGGTTTTGAACTTGCGGCTGTCGGTTCGTGAGTACATAATTGCGGTCCGTTGCAGACGACAAGAGACAGAGATTAGATTTGCGAATCAGCAGAAAGTTACAAGGCAACCGAGCTTGTGCCGCAGTGACGGGCATCACATAATGGCTTCGGCTTCCAGCATGTTCATTCTAGTCTGTTGAGCTTCGCTTCCGCGCCGGATTGTGATAAATGACACCAAACCGTCCAGTGGAGGCGCGAAATGGAAGGAACGCAGCTCGGTATGTGATCAGGTTCGTGTCCGACAGAACAAAGCCGTGAAGTTCTATCGCGATGTGCTTGGTCTCCAACTCAAGTTCGACTCGCCGGGCTGGAGCAAGTTTATGACCGGCGAAACCGCGGAATTGGTCAATCGCTCTAAGGAACTGCTTTTCGCTGTACCAGAACTTGCTATTCAGCAATGAAGACGTTTGCATCCCTCGTCTTCGGAGTTGGTCGGCCCGGAGCGCAGAGGCAAGCTGGCCGGACGCTCCTCGAACGCCTATTACATCGCTGCCGCCTGCTCGGGCACCACCTCCACGCCGGAGGTGATCTGAAACGCCGGCTTCAGCGAGCGGTACACGGGACACCCTTCCGCGTACACGCTGTGAACGCGATCCACAGTTTCGCGGACTTCGTCGGGATTCCCGGCGCGCAGGTGAAACGTCACGTGCACTCGGCGGATGATCAGGACCTTGTTTTCTTCTTCGACTTCACCGCGCACGTCAGCAGTGAGGCGGCCTTCCTTGGCATTGATCTTGCGCGCATCCAGCGCGCCGGCAAAGGTGCCGAGCATTCAACCGCCCAGTCCGGCGACGACGTAGTCGATCGTGGATGCGTGCGACTCGCCGAAACGTGACATGTCCAGACCGTAGTGCTTCGCGATCTCGCTGTGTACACTGAAATAGACAGGCTGAGCCTCGCCGGGCAAGCGCGCGATGCGCAATGGTCCCTTGATGCGCTCGATGTGAATGTTAGAGACGTAGGCGACGTCGGCCATAAAAAACTCCGCAACAGTGTAGCGCGGGCCCTCAAAAACAGAAGCCATTATAAACCCATCTCGCCTGCTCGCGACGTCGTGCCCTCGCAGACGACAGGCATCCAGAAATTCAGCGGAAGCGTGACGAAGCATCCACAGTAGTTCCAGCCTTCACGGCCGCTTCGATGGGTTTTTGCAATCGCCAGCCGAGCAGCGCCGTCGTGAAATGCGGGTGTACTTTCAAATTTCCGGGGACTAGACTTGTCCGCATCTCACCAAATCTAAGGAGGGAATATGGCAACCGCAAGAATGCCCCAACCAACCGCCGATGACCCAGTGAAAGTTGATCCTCGGCACTACAAAGTCGAGTTCGAGAACGAGCGTGTCCGCGTGCTGCGCATCAAGTATGGGCCGGGCGAAAAATCGGTGATGCACAGCCACCCGGAATCCATTGCTGTGTTCCTGACAAATGCCCGTGGCAAGTTCACCTACCCAGACGGGAGGACGGAAGACATCAACGCGAATGCCGGGACAGTGCAGCATATGGACGCCCATACCCACCTGCCGGAAAGCCTCGGCAAAAAGCCGTTCGAGGTCATCGCTGTGGAGTTGAAGCCTTAGGTCGGGGCCCAGTCCCATAATCCATATGAGAGCGGGCTTGTTCCCGCTCTCTTTTTCAGGTGCCGAGTGCCAACCTCGAAGAAGAATGACCTCAAGAACGCCTCGCCCGCTACCGCCAGATCAAGATCGGCGTGATCGGGAGGAACTCTAGAGGAAGACAATCTCGATCCCCGTCTGGTTTGTGTTGGAAGGCGAGAAGCTCTAATCTCCTGCCCGTGCAGGGCTCGGACACCAACATCCTGTCGATCATACGCCGGGGGGAAGCCCGGTTGTTTGCGCCGGTTCGGTGTAAAGTTGAAGAATGTCCGGGCTGCCCGCTCAACTTCCGTGGAGGCGTTTCGTCTGCATTCTCCACAAGCTCGGTTACCGCCCGCAAAAGACAGGGCGGGGTTCGGCGAGGCTGTTCTTCAATCCCACACGCCAACCGACCACAGTCTCATTCCGCGAACCTCATCCCGGTAACACTCTGCGGAAAACGATGTTGCACAACCACATCCGCAAACTCCTGCTCACTGTGGATGAATTCATGGCGCTTCTGAAGGAGTGCTGAGGGCTATCCCTTTGGTAAGCGTCTGCAGAGGCGGCGCGGAGGAGAAAACGTGCCGCCTCCTCTCAACATTAACGTGGGAAAAAGGAGATAGCCATTTTTGCCAAACAAAGCCAAGAAGTGCTTTGTTTTCATCAACAATTCCGTTGGGATTCATCGGAGCGATCCTCGGCGCGCTGTTGACTCACTAACCGAGTTCGGAGCACAAATTCAATGAACTGCTGGTTTGCTCCAACACCAGACTGGGTTCGGAACGGGCTGACGCTCATTAGACGATAGTTGCTGACTCCAGAGCAGCCGAGGAAAAGACCACGGTTTCTTCAGCTGCTCTTGTTCGTTATGCCCGGGAATCTATCTTGCGGCCTTGACCTCGCCCGACATTTCCAGTTCCACATTCACCACAGGCTTCACTTTCAACAGGAAATTGCTCGGGTCTTTGATTCCCCACTTCACATAGGGCACTTCGAATTTGCTGGTTCCCCGCCAGCGATCTCCCGTTAACTCCGCATGGACCAGCGCGGTGAGGTCATGGTCCGCCCCGTGAATGGAAAAAACACCGCTCAGCTTTACGTCCGATACCCCAGATTGCTCTACTTTGCCCTCGACTTGAGTCGGCCGGAAGACCACGTCGGGATATTTTGCCGTTTCCAAAATCTCTTTATGCATGCGCCTGTCGCGTGAGCTATTTCCACTTTCTCCGCTCGGTGCGTAGACAACAATCTCCCCGCCAGCTTTCCCGTTTTCCGCATCGAAATGCACGGCTCCGCTCTTTAGGGTGAACGTGCCGTGGACCGTGTGCAGCATGCTGTCCAGTGTCCAATGCACTCTTGATTGCGCTGGGTCGAGCGTAAGGACAATCTCTGAGACGGCGACCTGAGTTGCTGCCGCGGGCGGCAGGGGCGCCGCAGCTGCGAGAAACAGGACTAAGCCGAGAACTGCCATTGCTCGCATATTGATCCTTTTTCTTCCGTAGATTTAGATATTGACTGCCCGGCGCGCCATCCGCAATTCGCTTCTCGGGTTCGTTTTGCAATTTTCATTTTCCCGAGAACAGAACTCCTCCTGGGGAGCGAATGCCGAACGAACGTTGTAATCAAGTTAGAATCTTGGCAGCGTCCTTCCCCTGCTTCGTTGCATACAACGCTGCCAACGCCCGATAGAGGCGACGGTCGTACGCTCTTTCCGCCCTCTCGAAGCGCACCGGAATCCGGGTCGACAGATTCCTGGGCGCGACCGCTCAGCTCCTCGGTGTGACGCTGGTCACAGGCGACGACAATTTGCTCAGTCCGGGGAGACCGAGGGACAATGGAAATCACGTTCACGATGTTCACGACGTTCACGACGTTCCCGAAAAATCTTTAATCGCGGAGCCCGTTCGAGCGCTTGGAGCGTTGCATCAGGTCGATGCAGCGGAGGGGATTCCCCTTGTCGTCGACCATGAGTCCGAGCCGTTGGCAAAGATCACAAGGCGGCCCCCCGTACCCGTCATCCGTAGTCTCCGGTTGAAGGATGTCGGAACGGGTCAATCCAAGCCCCTTCGCGACTTCGTGAATTTTTTTCACCATCTCCTGGGTCAGTCGCAATCCCCGGCCTTGGTTTCCGAGCGACTGCGTCTGAATTCCAAGCGCGCGAACGATAGCGCCGACCCCCCGCGGTTCCAATTTGTAAGTTTCGCCGGCGTTGATCAGAGTTTGGTGGACCTCAACCGCGAGTCCACCCATCGTTAGGTTTCCGGAGCTTCGATGACTCACGGAAAACAGCGTGGTTGCTACTGTCCATTCTGGTTCTCCGCGACGGGCCAGCTTGGCCTCTGCGTCATGCGGCCGCAAAAGCTCGACGACCTCGAGTTCGCCCGCGTGGTCCCCCAGCAATGGCAAGGCCAACGCGCGCGCGAGGTCCCGCGAACGAGGAGTGAGCCCAAGCGACACGAGTTCCGGCGCCTTCGCTCGATCGTAGTTTTGCAGACGAAAAGCAAGCAGCTTGGGCCCGAGCCGGTCCGCTGTCTCCTCGAGTACAACGGGGTCCAAAGCAGGAACTTCCTTCAGTGTTGGCTTCATGACCACGACTAGAGCCCGACTGAGGAGGCCCGCATCGGGTGAGACCTGCCTGGAGGCGATCACCTTCGGCCCAAACACATCGTAGGCTTTGGGGCCGCGAAAGACTTTTTGACCTTGCGTTGTCCCACTGCGGAGAAGCCGGCGAAGGTCTCGACTGCGCCGATCTGAGCCAGATTCAAATTCATCCAGCAGCAGCGTCGGGCGATGACTGGTACAGAGCGAGTAAATGGAAGCGGCGGTGATGTCGCCCACTAGAACCGGGCGACGACAAATTGCACTCAGCGCACGGAGCAGTGCGGTCTTCCCGGCTGAGTGAGGACCAACGATCCAAAGGTAGGGTGCAACCGTGTACAAGTCGGTCAGCCACGTGCTGAGCGCAAAATAGGCAACAGGCTTGCTCTCTGCCTCGCCGATTTCGAGAAAATGCTGCAAAAACTCTCGGATTTCGGCGAGCAGAGCCTGGGGCGTTTCGCACGCCGCAACGCACGTTGGGTAGCGCACAGCTTGCAACAGGGAGTAGTCGGCGAATGGCGGCACCAAGATCGTGCCGCCATCCTCAACGCTGCTTTGGACGCTTGCAGCGCCATCGCGATAAACGACGAGCTCGAGATCTCCGCGCTGACCTCGAACAAGGTCAACAAGGCCACCGGCCCGCAAGCGGTGCGAACTGAACCTCTCGGCGCGGCGGTTGCGTCACCGGAAAGCGTGGCACGTTGTCATTCCGCCGTGCGATTTTTGTTGTAGGGTCCTTGAGAGCTATGGACCGGCCGTCCGGCAGGTAGATTAGACGTTCAATCGCCTGAGACTGAACGTTGTGGCCATTACCGTTCGTGGAAGTATTCATTGACGCACCTCCGGCCGCGACGGCGGCTAGGTCTAACCGTTCCCTCGCGGACACATTAGATTTGGGATTGCTGACTGTCGAAAACGTTCCGGACGCTACGTCGATTCAGGTTTTGTTAAAGACAAAATCTCAGGTGTTGGGATTCCTGAGAGGATCAGCCCACATTCCTCGCCAATCTACTGTTAGCATACGCTGTCATGGCAGGACTTCAATACACAAAGGGACATGTGCAGCAGCAAATCGGTTCATTCGCCAATGTCCTTTTGGGCATGTCCAACGTTGAACCCTGGGGCCTTAAAGAGTGGGGAAAGCGTGTTGTCATTTGTTCGGTATCCTCGAATTCGATATCTTTCGTGCCTAGTGGGAGCGGTGAATACCCAGCGAAACCGGGGTACCGCGGGTACCCGGGCTCTCCGGATACCCGGGATGACCGCGATGCACCTGATGGACGTAGAAACCTGACGCAGAATTCGCCACCCCAGACTTCACGAACAATGTGAGACCACCGAACGCAGAATTAGAGGCGCTACCCTTCCCCCGTCAGCAGCCATTCAACACTCTTCATAAACTCCCGACTGATCCGCAGCAGAATCTCTGCTCCAATCTCCACTTTTCCACGTTCCATCGTGGAGAGATAGTTCTGGCTGATGCCAATGCGTTCGGCGAACTCCTCTTGCGTCATGTCAAAGCCGCGCATCTCCCGGACGCGGCGACCTACGGCTGCCCAGTCGACCGAGGCGGGTTTGCCTCTCGATTTTGCCCTTGACGGCATATATCCGTATAGTGCTGAAATATCGGTATACAGCTACACATCTTGCGGCGGTCCGAGTCGGCTCCGACTGGACGGAGCTTTACACATTCCCCGCGTCGCGAATGCAATGTCAGAGCTACTGAGCATGTGAGCAACGAGGAGCATATGAAGTCTACTCAAGACAATTTCGCACGTGAGTCGCGATTCGCAAAGTTACTTTACGGAGACTTGTCGGCAGCCGCCCTGCATGCGCTGAAGGGATTGCTCCGGAAACATCGGATTTCTTTAAGGAACGGAGATGTCAAGTATTTCGACGGGGCCTGGTATGTCAGCCATTCGGGACTTCTAAACCTTGCCGAACGTCGCCGTTGTGCCGGGATTCATGTTCAACCGGTATCGAAGTCCTGTGATCCACCCAACTCTAGGTGGGTATTCAGAGCCATAGTGTTCAAGTCGCCGACCTGCAGGGGATTTGTAGGCTACGGAGACGCGGATCCTTCGAACACCTCATCATTAGTCCACGGTGCCGAGCTGCGTGTTGCGGAAACTCGGGCGGTCAATCGCGCCCTGCGCAAGGCCTACGGCGTCGGCATCTGCTCGGTCGAGGAAATCGGGACGAGTCCGAATCCGGTTGAGAAGTTTCCTCCCCAAAAGGCGAATGGAAACGGGAACGGCGCTGGCCCCAGGGTTTCGCGACCGTCTCTGCCAGATCATTCGCCAGCACAAGCTCGACCCCGAACTGGTAAAGGCCTACGCCGTGGACTTCTGCGGCACGAAGACCCTCAGAGAGGCCACCCGCGAACAGGTTGAGAACTTCGTCCAGCAGCTGGCCGACTGGGCTGAGAAGGACCGCAATGCTCTGCTCTGCCAGCTCAACAGCTACTCGCATCCGAAGCAGGAGGTGGTCGCATGAAACGCCAGGTCCGTGGCCTCGCCGAAACGGCCCGCGATTCTCGGCCCGAAATTCCCGACGGCATTTTCCTCGTGCGCGTTGATGGCGCCCAGTTCCGCTGGCACGCCCACAAACCGTTCTACGTCCTCCGACTTTCCATCCTTGAGCCCCGGACACTGGCTGGGCAGCCCATTGTCGGTCGTCTCTATTGCACCCAAAAAGCAATGTGGAAGCTGGGCTGGTTCCTGCGCGATTTCCTCTATGACCCGGAACTTCTGGCCCACGAACAGGTGGATGAGAAGGCTCTGCCCGGACTCCGCGGCGTCGTCAAGATCAGCCACACCGTGATCAATGGGATTTCGCTCATCAACCTCGACGGCTTCGCTCCGGCCAGCCAGTGGGAAGAACTGTCCGCCGCTCCGGTTTCGAGTGCTTCTCGCTCCAACACCGCCGAGGCATCCCGATGACCTACTCCTACACCCAGATCAGCCAATACCTCAGCTGCCCACGCCGTTACCGGCACCGCTACCTCGATGGTTGGCAGGAGAAGGACACTCGTGCCGCCATGCTTTTCGGCCGAGCCTTCGAACAGGCCGTCGCTGCCCTTTTTCGCCGGGAAGACCCGGCCGCTGTGCTGTTCGAGCAGTGGGGCGTGTGCAAGGACATCGGCCTGACCTACTCCGGCAATGACACCTGGGACCGGATGCTGCAACAAGGCATCCAGTTGCTTGAGCGCTTCGCTCAGGACGGCCGCGTTTGCATTCGGCGCCCTCGTGCAGCCCAGCAGATTCAGTTCAATCGGACACTCGGTTCTGGCAACAATTTCGTTTCCTACGTCGACGCCATTGGTGAACTGGACGGTACGCCCTACGTTCTGGAATGGAAAACTACCTCTGCACGATATCCGGAAGAACCGGCCGGCATTTCAGCACTCGATCCGCAACTGGTCTGCTATTCCTGGATGACGGGGATCGAGGAAGTCGCCCAGATTGTTTTCGTCCGCAAGCGCCTGGTCGAAGTTCAGTACCTTCGGGCCACGATTTCCGACGAGCAGCGGCAGGAGTTCGCAACCCTGGTCGAAGACACGGTGCGACGGATCGAGTCCGGGCTGTTCCTGCCGCATAGCGGCATCCGCTTTCCACAGAATCCGTGCACAACCTGCCCCTTCATCGGGCTCTGCCTCGGCAAGCCTGCGATGGTCGAGGCCGCGCTCGTGCGTAAACCCGGAGTTGACCTTGGTCTGTTTGACGAACTTTCGTTTTAGGCCGATGCCGATGCCGCCCCAGCTCAATCGCAAGCGCGCCCTGTTTGTCCTCACCAAGATCGACGAGATTCTGGCTTGGGAGAAGCAGAAGGAAGCAGAGCGGGACACGCGCTTCGTCGAGCTCGGCAGGTATCTGTGCGAGGTGCGGGCAGGACAGTACTGGAGGCTGGAGAATCTGAAGTCGTTTGACGAGTTCCTGGCGAGGCGGTTTCCGGAATCGAGGAGAAAAGCCTACTACCTGATGTCCATCCACGAGCACCTGCCGCCGCAAGCCCGGAAGGATCTGAAGGAAGTGGGATGGACGAAGGGGCTGGAGTTGGCGAAACTGGCGCGCCGAGACGGGCAGCACTTCGATTGTGCAACCTGGTTGCACAAAGCTCGCTCCCTGCCGAAGGAGGACTTCAGGCGGGCCGTGGAGAAGGAACTGACGGGAAGGGAAGAAGAGCCGTCGGAACTGATCTATTTCAAGGTCTACAAGAGCCAGATCCCGGTGATCGAGCAGGCGATTGAGACGGCGGCCCTGATGCTGGGCACGGACAAATCGCGTGGCTACTGTCTGGAGATGATCTGTGCCGACTTCCTCGCAGGAGCGCACCTGGACAATGGCGACCCGGAGATCCTGCTCAACTCGATCTCCCGCTACTACAAATTCTTGCCCGTCGAACAGCAGCAGGCTTTCCTCGAAAACCTGCGTGAGCAAGCGTCCTGAAGAATGATTCGCCCCAAAGCCACCTGCTTGCGGCTGGATCCATTGTGCTACGAAAGCTTGCGCCAGCAGATCCTGCGTCGCGACGCATGGAGGTGTCAATCCTGTGGCGCGATGACGAATCTTGAGGTGCACCACCGGGAATTCCGAAGCCATTCGGGAGCGGATTCGGATGAAAACTTGATTACGCTGTGCGCGGCCTGCCACGCCAGAGTTCATCGCCGCTAGGGCCACGATCGGATTCATGCCCATTTTGTCGATGGGTGTTCGCCGACGTTCATGACCATCCTCGTTAAAGCGTGGATAGTTGGCGCGGTCATCGCTTCCTCGCGAACGATCTGCCTATTGCGGGTACCACTCGAGCAGCCGAACTTCGATTCCGGTACCTTCGAGCCCTTTCTTAAGCACGGCGAGATCGGATCCATGGTAATGATATGGAATGACGATCTTCGGGTGGAATGCCTTCACCGCATCCGCCGCTTCTTCGGGAGGCATGGTGTATGGCAGATTCATGCATATGAACGCCACATCGATGTTCTTCAGGGCGCGCATTTCCGGAATGCCTTCCGTGTCACCGGAGAAGTAAAAGCGCACACCGCCGTAGGTGAGCACGTATCCGTTGCCGCGTCCCTTGTCATGAAAGAGTTTGCCTGGGGCTGGCCCGCGCGTCAGGTTATAGGCGGGAATTGCGTCAATGGTCCAGCCTTGCCACGTCTTACTCTCACCATTCGCAATCGGCTTGGCAGTCGTGACCGTTACCACCACGGCGGGCGCCGCCAGGATTTCCGTTCCAGCCTTGCTGATTTCGGCGATGGAAGCCGGATCCATGTGGTCGCCGTGAATGTCGGTAATCAGAATGAGATCGGCTTTCGGCAATCCGGCAAGCTTCGCAGGCTTGGCCGGATCGAGGTAGATGATTTTGCCTCCCGCCTCGATCAGGGTGCTAGCGTGATACAGCGGAGTGATCTTGACCGCTCCTGCCGAGGTTGGAAACGTCTGCGCTGCAGTCGCAGCATAGGCAAAGGACGACAGAGCGAAGAAGGAGCAAGCGAGAGCCAGAAGTAGATTCATCTCGACCTCACGTCAACTTTCAATCACGATTTTAAGGCCAGGAAGAGCTTTGCGGGATACTCAACTATAAGGTGCGAAATAAAACTTAGCTTCTCTTGCGACCCCTCGAAGCATCTCGTCATCTAAAGAAGCCTCGGGAGGTAGAGTCGGGGTCGGCTTGCCTTCCATCGAACCATTCGTCCAATCATAGCCACCGCACCGGGAGCGCCGAATGCTTGCCGCAGAAAAGGCTGTCGTAGTTTCCCACGAACTCATCGAGCGGGTATCCGAAGCTCGCCGGCAAAGCCATGCACTCTTCAGTCTGGTGCGCGCCGGATCACTCTATGAGCGGCCGATTCCGGAGCGTCACCGCATCATCTTTTATGTCGGACATCTCGAGGCATTCGACTGGAATTTGCTGAATGATGCCGTCCTCGGATTGAAGAGTGCTCATCCTGAATTTGACCGGTTGTTTGCCTTCGGCATCGATCCAGTCGGCGGCGGACTCCCCGCCGATCTGCCATCGGACTGGCCCTCCCTGGACGCCGTCCGCGATTACGTGAGTGGTGTCCGCAGCGCTCTCGACAAAAATCTTGCCCAGGTAAGTTTCGAACCAAAACACGCGACTTTGCTGAACGTAGCGGTTGAGCATCGGCTAATGCATGCGGAAACGCTGGCCTACATGCTGCATCAGTTGCCGCTCGCCAAGAAAGTGCAGCAGCCAGATTTGCCCAATCTAGCTGGCCCACCAGTTATCCACCGAGTTGTCTCCATCCCCGCGGGTTGCGTAGCGCTTGGTCTCGACCGGAACTCTGAAGCCTTCGGCTGGGATAACGAGTACGAAGCTCGCACAGTGGACGTTCCTGCGTTCGAGGTTGATCGGTACAAGGTGACCAACCGGCAGTATCTCGAGTTCATGGCGGCGGGTGGCTATGAGACGCGCTCTCTATGGAACGACGATGACTGGAACTGGAAGACTGCCAGGGGAATTTTTCATCCGTTGTTCTGGAAGAAGGATGGCAATGGGAATGAGTGGCTCTGGCGCACGATGTTTACCGAAGTGCCGCTGCCGCTCGACTGGCCGGTGCATGTGAGTCATGCGGAAGCAAGCGCCTACGCGCGCTGGGCAGGGAAGTCGCTGCCCACGGAAGCGGAGTGGCAGCGCGCCGCCTACGGCACAGTCGAGGGAAACATGAGAGCTTACCCGTGGGCCAAGGAGGCACCCGATTCCAAGTTCAATGCGTTCAATGGGAAGTTCGGCAATTTTGACTTTCACCGTTGGGACCCGGTGCCGGTGAATGCGTATCCGCAAGGCCAGAGCGCTCTTGGCGTCCACGATATGTTGGGCAACGGGTGGGAGTGGACTTCCACTGTGTTCGGTCCATTTCCGGGTTTCGAGCCGTTTCCGTTCTACCGTGGATACTCGGCTGACTTCTTTGATGGCAAGCATTTTGTCATGAAGGGCGGTTCGGCGCGCACCGCCGCGTGCATGCTGCGGCCCACATTTCGCAACTGGTTCCAGGCGCATTACCAATACGTGTACGCGGGTTTCCGTTGTGTAAACCGCTGATGGTCGAGCTGATCGTTGAGCCGATGATGGAGCCGATAACCGAGCCGATGATCGAGGGGGACTGAGGAAATGCTGGTTCATGCGATTCCTGCCAATGCCGCTTACGAGTTTGCGTCCGAGTTTGCTTCCAACGTCCGCGCCGGCCTCACCCGGCCGGGACAGAAGGAACTTCCCTCGAAGTACCTCTACGATGACGTGGGCTCGGCGCTTTTTGAAGTGATCAGCCATCTGCCTGAATACGGGCTCACCCGGGCCGATGAGCGTTTACTGCGACGGCATGCCTGTGAAATCGTAGAGCGCCTGGACGCTCCGGTCGCCGTCGCCGAACTCGGCAGCGGCAGTGGCAAGAAGACGCGCTGGATACTGGAGGCGCTCAGCCGGCGGGGACGGATATTTTATTATCCGGTCGAAATCTCCCGCTCAGCTCTGGCCATGTGCGAACGCGAACTCAGCGACATAGATGCGATCAGCATTGTGGGTTTTGAGCGCGAGTATCTTGACGGCTTGCTGGAGGCGGCTGCATGCCGGCAGCGCGGTCAACACCTCTTCGTGTTGTTTCTTGGGAGCACTGTCGGGAACTTTGATCGCCCCGCCGGAGTGAAATTCCTGGCAGAGGTGCGGCGTATTCTCGATCCCGGCGATTCACTTCTGCTAGGAACGGACCTGGAAAAGTCGAGTGCACAATTGCTCAAGGCGTACAACGACGAACTGGGAGTGACCGCCGCTTTTAATCTCAATCTGCTGGCCCGCATCAATCGCGAACTCGATGCCGATTTCGATTTGAGCCAATTCGCGCATGTCGCCCGGATCAACTATGAAGCCCGGAGCGTCGAAATGCATCTCCAATCAAAGCGGCGGCAGATGGTACGCATTCCGGCGGCGGATGTGCGCGCCGAGTTTTTGGAAGGAGAGACGATTTGGACGGAGAGCAGCCACAAGTATTCGACTAAAGAAGTCTTCCAGATGGCGCACAATGCCGGGTTCCGCTGCCAGGCGCAATGGATTGACGAGCAGTGGCCTTTTGCCGAGAACCTGCTGGTCGCGGTATGAATTTATTTTGTATTGACCAATAAGCACACGGAGGAATCGATGCCACAGGAATGCACTCACCTCGATCAGATCAAAATAAGGCAAACGGACAAGCATGTGTGTGAAGACTGCGTTAAGACTGGCGATACGTGGGTCCACCTGCGTATGTGCCTGATTTGCGGACACGCCGGCTGTTGCGACTCGTCCAAGAACAAGCACGCCACCAAGCACTTTCACCACACCAAGCATCCTCTCATGCGCTCCATCGAGCCCGGAGAATCCTGGATCTGGTGTTATGTAGATGAGGTCGAGGCAGGCGAACTTGCAGCTTGAACCGAAGGGTGGTATTCAGGTTCATCATCCACACTGAAACCGATCATGGCGAAACCGATCTTACTGAGTGTCGACGACGACTCCGATGTTTTGCGGGCGATCGAACGCGACTTGCGTTCGCAGTACGGCGCCGAGTATCGCGTCATTGGGAGCGATTCTCCCGAAGGCGCGCTGGAACTTTTGAAGCAACTGAAGATACGCAATGACAGCGTAGCCCTGCTGCTGGCGGACCAGCGTATGCCGCGGATGGACGGGGTCACATTTCTGCAGGAAGCGATGCACATCTTTCCGGATGCAAAGCGGGCATTGCTCACCGCATACGCCGACACGAATGCCGCGATCAGCGCCATCAATCAAGCCAGCATCAACTACTTCTTCTTGAAGCCGTGGGATCCGCCCGCGCAGAATCTCTATCCGCAACTGAATGACCTGCTCGATGACTGGCAAGCTTCCTACCGGCCGGCGTTCCAGGGGATTCGAGTTCTCGGCACCAGGTGGTCGCCGCGGTCGTATGAATTGCGGGACTTCCTGGCGCGCAATCACGTTCCCTATCAGTGGATCGACGTAGAAACTTCCGCCAACGACCCCGAAACCAAGCGCCTTCTGGAAGCTCTCGGCGACGAGGCCACCAGTCTGCCGGTCGTGCTCTTCCCCGACGGAACAAAGCTCCTGGAAAGCTTGCCGGCGGATGTCGCGCAAAAAGTCGGCCTGCGGACGCGTGCGCAAACCAGTTTTTACGATTTGGCGATTGTAGGTGGTGGGCCAGCGGGTCTAGCGGCCGCAGTCTATGGCGCTTCGGAGGGTCTGCACACGGTGATGATCGAGCGCGAAGCGCCGGGCGGCCAGGCGGGTATGAGTTCGCGGATTGAGAACTATCTGGGATTCCCCGCCGGGCTCAGCGGTAACGATCTGGCCCGGCGCGCGGTGGTCCAGGCGCAACGTTTTGGAGTGGAGATTCTGTCTCCCCAGGAAGCAGTCGGCGTCCGCACTGAAGGATCGTATCGCATCATCAAGCTGGCTGACGGCAACGAAATCTCCTGCCACGCACTGATGATCGCAAGTGGAGTGCAGTGGCGGCGCCTGGAAGCTCCGGGAATCGATCGGCTGCAAGGCGCTGGCGTCTACTACGGTGGCGGCGCGACCGAAGCGCTGTCGTGCAAAGGCGAAATCGTCTACGTGGTTGGCGGCGCAAATTCCGCGGGCCAGGCAGCCATGAATTTTGCCAAGTTTGCGGAACGCGTAGTCATGGTCGTGCGGGGCAGTTCACTCGCCAGCACCATGTCACAATATCTGATTGATCAAATCAAAGAGACACCCAACATTCAGCTGTGGGCCCACGCCAGCGTGGCCGAAGCGCATGGCGAAACGCATCTGGAAGAGATCTCGGTCCTTTGTTCGGATTCCAACAAGCTCGAGCGGGTACCGGCGAATGCGATGTTCATTTTTATTGGAGCGCTGCCGCGCACGGACTGGCTGGGCGATCTGGTCGAGCGCGACGAGCGCGGCTTCCTGTTGACCGGTCCCGATCTGATTCGCGACGGACAGCGCCCCAAGGGTTGGACGCTCGACCGGGATCCCTTCCTGCTCGAGACCAATATTCCCGGCATCTTTTCGGTGGGCGATGTGCGGCATGGTTCGGTGAAGCGGGTTGCTTCCGGTGTCGGCGAAGGATCGGTAGCCGTGCAGTTCATCCATCAGTATTTGAGCAAGGTATAAATGGTCGAGAATTCGGAACTACTTCGCGTCCCGGCGTTTGCAGATTTGCCCGACGATCAGATCGCGTGGTTCATCAGCCAATCGCAGGAACTGCACCTCAAATCGGGCGAGGTCTATTTACGTCAAGGCGATCCCGCAGATGTGATGTTCGTGATTCTTGAGGGCCAAATCGAGATCCGCGGGGAGATAGGCGGCGAAACTGTCGCATTCCCGATCGATGCGGGCAACGTCACTGGAGCGCTCCCATTTTCCAGGTTGAAGCAATTTACCGTCGGCGGACGCGCAGTCGTGGACAGCCGCATCTTGAAATTTCCGGCGACCTTGTTTCCCGATCTTGTGCAGAAGATGCCGGAACTAGCCAAGCGCCTCGTGGGCCTGATGTCCGACCGGATCCGCGAGACCACTCGGATGGAACAACAACGAGACCGATTGGCCGGACTAGGGAAGCTTTCGGCCGGCCTGGCTCATGAACTCAATAATCCTGCTTCTGCCGCCAAACGTGCCGCCAGCCAATTGCGTGACCTCCTGAAGAAAATCAAGGATGCGAGTCACGAACTCGGCAGGCGCGATCTCACGGCCGCGCAGAAAACTGAAATTGAGAAATTGGAAACGTCGTTCATGCAGCGCGACGAACCTCCGCCCGATGCACTGACCATCAGCGACCTGGAAGAGCAGCTTGATTCCTTGTTGCGCAGCCACGGGCAGAACGACTTGTGGCAACTCGCGGCCGATTTGGCGCGCAAGAACGTCAAGCCGGAGGTGCTGGAATCATTGTTTGCGGCCCTCGACGCCGGCACTGCGCGAGCCGCTCTGGTGAGGATCGCTGCCTCGGTCGAGGTCGCGAACCTGCTGAGCGAAATCGAGAGCAGTACGTCCAGAATTTCCGATCTGGTCGGCGCCATCAAGGAATACACGTACATGGATCAGGCGCCGGTACAAAATATCGATATCGTGAAAAGCCTCGAAACCACGCTCACCATCCTGAATCACAAGCTCAAACGCGGCGTGGTGGTGCAGCGCAACTACGAGCGCATTCCACTTCTCGTGAATTCATTCGGGAGCGAACTCAATCAGGTTTGGACTAACATCATCGACAATGCCATCGACGCCATGGGGGGCAAGGGCGAGCTTCGGGTTCGAACTTATCGCGACGACAGTTGCGTTGTAGTTGAGATCGCCGATAACGGTCCCGGAATTTCGCCCGAGATTAAGGCGCACATTTTTGAACCATTCTTCACAACCAAGGGAGTCGGCGAGGGAACCGGGCTGGGTCTCGACACGGTTCAGCGCATTGTGAAGAAACACAGGGGCAATATTCAAGTCGATTCGAAACCCGGTGACACGCGTTTTCAGGTGTGGCTGCCGCTGGCGGAAGCCACAGCGGTAGCAGAGAGAAATCAAAACTAACTAAGGAGAGCATCTTATGCCTACGATTATGACCAAAGACGGCACGCGGATTTACTACAAGGACTGGAGCGCGGGACAGCCTGTCGTCTTCAGCCATGGCTGGCCGCTGAGCGCGGATGCCTTTGAAGACCAGATGCTGTTTCTCGCCGAGCGCGGCTATCGCTGCATCGCACACGACCGCCGCGGTCACGGGCGATCAAGCCAGCCGTGGAAGGGCAACGACATGGACACATACGCCGACGACCTGGCTGCGCTTGTGCAAGCGCTCGATCTGAAGAACGCGATCCACGTCGGCCACTCCACCGGGGGCGGCGAAGTGGCCCGCTATATCGGTCGCCACGGCACGAGACGTGTCGCCAAGGCCGTGCTGATCGGCGCGGTGCCGCCGCTCATGCTCAAAACAGCGGCGAATCCTAGCGGCCTGCCGATTGATGCATTCGACCAAATTCGCGCCGGCGTGCTTGCCGACCGCTCGCAGTTCTTCAAGGATCTAAGCGCTCCGTTTTACGGTGCGAACCGGCCGGGCGCCAAGGTCTCGCAAGGACTGCGCGACTCGTTCTGGCTCCAGGGGATGCAGGCCGGATTCAAAGCTGCCTTCGACTGCATCAAGGCATTCTCCGAGACCGACTTCACCGAAGATCTCAAGAAATTCGATGTGCCCACGCTCATTCTCCACGGCGATGACGATCAAATCGTGCCCATCGGCGCCTCGGCGCTGCTCTCGTCAAAGATTGTCAAAGGGGCCACCCTAAAGGTCATTGCGGGCGCTCCACACGGCATGTGCTCGACCCTCAAGGACGAAGTCAACGCGGAATTGCTGGCGTTTTTCAAGCTCAGCGGACAAGTGGCGGCGTAAGGGGCAGAATGAATACAAGATTTTCGGGCAAGGTGGCCTTGGTCGCCGGCGGCACGGGTGGGCTGGGACGCGCGGTAAGCCTCGCATTTCTGGAGGAAGGCGCCAAGGTCGTGGTCACCTATCGGGAGCAGAAAGAGTTTGATGCCCTCCAGAGCGAAGCGGAGGCGAATGGCTCGTCGATTGACGGGCGCCAGGTTGATGTCACCGATGAAACCGCGGTGCGCCAACTCCTGGACCGCGTTCTCGCGGAGCACAAACGTTTGGACGCCTTGGTGAACACAGTGGGCGGCTACGCTGGCGGCGTGAACTTGTGGGAACAGGAGACGAAGGTTTTCGACCAGATGCTCGCGCTCAATTTGCGGTCGGGATACGCGTTGTCGCGTGCCGCCATACCGGCAATGCTCAAACAAAAACATGGAGCGATCGTAAACGTCGCGGCAAAAGCTGCGTTGGATCACGGCGCCGGCGCAGCCGCCTATGCCGCGTCGAAGGCAGGTGCGTTGGCGCTAATGGATTCGCTGGCGGCGGAAGTCAAAGGCACAGGCGTGCGCGTAGACTCGATTCTTCCCAGCATCATCGACACCGAGGCGAATCGCAAAGCAATGCCCAATGCCGACTTTGCCAAGTGGCCAAAGCCCGAGGAGATCGCGCGTGTCATCCTGTTTTTGTGCAGTGACGATGCCAAGGTGATTCATGGTGCAGCCGTGCCGGTTTATGGGAATAGCTGAGATTTTCAAATGGCGGGGTACGAATCTAGACCCGCTGCCGGAGAAGCCACTGGTTTGAGCGGAAAGTTGAGGGCGGACAGTATGGGGGCGTAAGCTACCAGACCGAAGGGAAAAGATTACCATGGCAATCGCGACCACTAATCCAGCAACCGGCGAAGTGCTAAAGAGCTTCGAGCCTCTTACCGGGGCGCAGATTGAGCAGAAGTTGCAGTTGGCGTCCTCCTCATTCCGAGCTCATCGGCGGACTTCGTTCGCGGAACGTGCGAGCAAGATGATGCGCGTGGCCGAGATTCTGGAAAAGGAAAAAGACGAGTGTGCTCATTTGATGACGCTCGAAATGGGCAAGCCGCTGAAAGCTGCAGTAGCGGAGGCGGTGAAGTGCGCCACCGGGTGCCGCTACTATGCGGAAAACGCCGAGAAATTTCTGGCCGACGAAATTGTGGAAACGGGAGCCAAGCGCAGCTTCATCCGTTATCTGCCCCTTGGTCCCATCCTGGCCATCATGCCGTGGAACTTTCCCTTTTGGCAGGTGTTTCGTTTTGCCGCGCCGGCACTGATGGCGGGCAATGTCGGGCTGCTGAAGCATGCTTCGAACGTTCCGCAGTGCGCGCTGAAGATCGAGGACATTTTTCGTCACGCCGGTTTTGCCGAAGGCGTGTTCCAGACGCTGCTGATCGGCTCGGGCCCGATCGATGGCATCCTGAGCGATTCTCGCGTTGTCGCCGCAACGTTAACCGGCAGTGAGCAGGCGGGTATTCAAGTCGGCGTTTCCGCCGCCCGACAAGTCAAGAAAGTCGTGCTCGAACTGGGCGGAAGCGATCCTTTCATTGTGATGCCCAGCGCTAATCTGGACGCCGCAGTCGCGACTGCCGTGGACGCCCGGGTTCAGAATAACGGTCAGTCGTGCATCGCGGCCAAACGCTTTATCGTGGCGGAGAAAATTGCCGATGAGTTCGAGCGCAAATTCGTCAAACGCATGCAGGACTTGCGCGTGGGCGATCCTTTTGATGAGAGCACTCAACTAGGCCCCCTGGCCAGCGCGGACGCGGTTGCTTCTCTCGACGCCGATGTGAAAAAAACTGTGGCTGCCGGCGCGCGGGTACTGACCGGCGGACATCCCCTGGACCGTCGCGGCAATTTCTACGCGCCCACGGTGCTCACCGACATTCCGAAGGGTTCTCCGGCTTACAGCGAAGAACTCTTTGGCCCGGTGGCCTCAATTTTTCGCGTGAAGGATGTCGACCAGGCCATCCAGATCGCCAACGACAGCCGCTTCGGGCTGGGTGCCAGCGCCTGGACCAACGATCCAACGGAGACCGAAAGATTCATCAACGAGCTCGATGTCGGCATGGTCTCCCTGAACAAGATGGTAGCGTCCGATCCGCGCCTGCCTTTCGGTGGCGTGAAGTTCTCAGGCCACGGGCGCGAACTCGCCGAGTTTGGTATCCGTGAGTTTGTGAACATCAAGACGGTTTGGATTCAGTAGTTGGACCGACCTCCAGTCGACGCATGATTCGAAGGGAAAGCTACCACTATGCTTGACGTTTAAGGAAAGACTCCACTACATTCAAGAGCCGGGATAGATGCGCTCCGCCATGTGCTTTCCGAACAATAACTGAGTCGACGAGGTACTCGCGCCATGACCATCAAAAGAAACGCGGTCCGTAAAACAACGCTCACGCAAAAAGCACAGTTGATGTCGGGCTCAGAGATTGAGCGCACGCTGGTGCGCCTGGCCCACGAAATCCTCGAAAAGAACAGTGGCATCGAGGAATTGGGATTAGTCGGAATCCGCCGCCGCGGAGTTCCCATCGCCGAGCGGCTGGGCAAAATGATTCATCAGGTCGAAAAGAAGAAAGTTCCCGTGGGCACACTCGATATCACCTTCTATCGAGACGACCTTTCTACACTTGGGCCCAAGCCCGTGGTGCAGGAAACGGAAATCGGCTTTTCCATCGAGGGTAAGAAGATCGTCTTGATCGACGATGTGCTTTACACCGGCCGCACCACGCGCGCCGCTCTCGACGCCCTTTTTTCGCATGGACGCCCGAGCCTGGTGCAATTGCTGGTGCTGATCGATCGCGGCCATCGCGAATTGCCGGTAGAAGCCACGTTCATCGGTCGAACCGTGCAGACGACCGCGAGTGAAGTCATCGAGGTTAAGCTGGTCGAGATCGACGAGGTGGAGAAAGTTCTGCTCATGGAGAGGTGAGTTGGGGGAAGTCGAAGGGTCCAGTCGAGCGCAGCTGGGCCTAGCCCTTGCTTCTTGCACTCCACTCCGCGTCAAACCGCGTCCGATCATAAAAAGACTTCTGCGTCCCCACTCCAGTCGTCGACAGGCCAGCGTAAAGGTTAGCGCGCTTCACGGCTTCCTGCTCCGGCAACCCCTCACCAAGAAAAGTAGCGAAGCTGCCAATAAAAGCGTCACCGGCTCCCGTGCTATCCACGCTCTTCACATTAAATGCGGACACGTGCTCCATGCCCTCACTTCCGGCCAGCAGAGAACCATTCGCACCCAGGGTGATGATCACCCGCCGAATACCGCTGGCCAGAAGCTTGCCAGCACAGCGCTTGGCATCGTCAAGATTGCGGACGGGCAGGCCGGAAATTGCCTCGGCCTCATGCTCGTTGGGAACAAAGTAATCGAGATCAGCAACCGCGCTGATGTCGATGGGCTGCGCCGGCGCTGGGTTCAGAATGCAGCGAATGCCGTTTCGTCGCGCAAACTTGATGGTGTAGTACACGGTCTCTAGCGGGATCTCGAACTGGAGAACGATGCAGTCGGCTTCCTTCAGCATCTCGGCCGCGTCATCGACATCGGCGGGCTTCAATTCGTCATTGGCGCCTTTGACGACAATGATGCGATTCTGCCCGGAAGGATCGACGAAGATGGGCGCCACTCCGCTGGACACGCCGCTGACCTGGCGCACGTGCGTGGCATCAATGCCCAGTTTTTCAAAGTTCTTAATGGTTGACGGACCAAACAGATCGTCCCCGACGCGCGCCACCATGAAGACTTCGGCTCCGCAAAGCCGGGCGGCAACGGCCTGGTTCGCGCCTTTTCCGCCGAACCCCAGATCAAACTTCCGGCCAAAGATGGTTTCCCCCGGCTTGGGAAACTGGTCTGCGAACGTGGTCAAATCTACATTGGCGCTACCCACCACCGCGATGCGCGGACGCTTTCCCATAAATTTCTCGTGCCAGCCGACACGTTCAAACGACGAGCCCGGCTCCGATAGGAAGGCCGAGTCTAGTCAGCCGGCTGTTGCGTGTCAACCAGTGCAGCGCGGGTCGTCATACACATTAGAAACGTCCCAAGGTTACAAATGTTCGGAAGGCCCGCTCATTCATCTGGCATCTGCACGCGCTCTTGAGTATTCTCTTGGGGATGGACACCGTCTCCTTGAGCGAACTTTTGGGCACGCCCGTCTATGACGCCTCCGGCGCCGCCAGCGGCCGGGTGCGCGAGGTGGCCCTCGCCCCGGAGGAAGACCGCTCCCGCGTTTCGCTCCTCATCGTCAAAACGCCTGCGGGAAACCGTGTGTTGCCGCTGACCGCTGTTTCCGCGATCGATGGCGGCATTCGCGCCTCCACTGCGGCTGCGGAGTGGACCCCGGCCGACGGCTCCGAAGGATTGTTGCTGCTCAGTCGGGATCTGCTCGATCAGCAAGTGATTGACGTGCACGGCCGCAAAGTGGTGCGCGTGAACGACGTGGATTTTCATCACGACAGCGCGCAGAATCGTTCGGTCCTGAGAGTCGGCGGAGTGGATGTGGGTGCACGGGGCGCTCTTCGCCGCCTCCTCAAAGGCATGATTCCAGCGGCTGCCCTTCGCGCCTTGCTGCTGCGGATTCCTCCCCGCGAGATTCCCTGGGACTTTGTCGACCTCATCGAGACCGACCCCGCCCGGCGGGTCAGACTGAAGATTTCGCATGAGCGGCTGGCCAAACTCCATCCCGCCGACATTGCCGACATTGTGGAAGAGCTCGCTCCCGATGAGCGCGAAGCGGTATTCGAGACTCTGGACGAGGGCGTCGCCGCCGGCGCGTTAGAAGAGCTCGAACCCAAGGTTCAGAAGGCGGTCCTGGAATCGCTCGATTCCGACCGGGCCGCCGACATCGTCGAGGAGATGGAACCCGACGCCGCCGCCGACCTTTTGGCCGACCTGCCCGATGAGCGGACAGAGGAAATCCTGGTGCAAATGCAGCCCGAGGAGCGCCAGGAAGTCACGGAACTGCTCGAGTTCAAAGAGAACACAGCCGCTGGCCGCATGACCACCGAATACATTGCACTGCCGGTAACGGCGACAGCCAACGACGCGATCGCGGCCATGCGTACTTTCGAAGGCCGCATGGAAAACATGAGCACCATTTACCTGACTGATTCTCACGGCACCCTGGCGGGCTCGGTACCTCTGGTGAAGATCGTTTTGGCACCCGCCTCGACTCCGTTGCTAGCTTTGGCCCAGGAGCCCCTCATTTCCTGTCACGAAGACGCGAAAGAGAAGGAATTCGCGGAACTCTTTGACAAGTACAACTTGCTGACATTGCCTGTGATCGACGAGCACAATTACCTGACCGGCGTGATCACCCCGGACGACGTGATCGCCATGCTGCGCGCAAAGCTGTAGTTTGTTGTTTTCCCTGTTGTAGAGACGGTGCTTGGCAGCCGCGTCTCTATGGGGAATCTGTCAAGAGCGCGTTCGCAAAGTCAAAAAAACTCCTTCGCTTTTGCAGATTCGCCTATCCAGACGGCGCGTTCAGCATTTATTCTGATCGTTCTGTTTTGCCAATTTGAGTGTGCCCGCGGGCCTGTGCGCATGAAATTCCTGAGAGGCTGGAAATTCCGGTTCCTGCTGTTCTTCGCCATCGTAGGGCCGGGCTTCATCACTGCCAATGTCGACAACGATGCCGGCGGCATCTTCACCTATTCGGCTGCCGGCGCGCAGTTCGGCTACCTGCTTCTGTGGACCATGATCCCGATTACAGTCGCCCTGATCGTAGTGCAGGAGATGTGCGCCCGCATGGGAGCGGTTACCGGCAAGGGCCTGAGCGATCTGATCCGGGAAGAATTCGGCCTGCGCATTACATTCCTCATGATGATCGGCATTCTGATTACAAATTTCGGAAACGTCATCGCCGAGTTTGCCGGCATTGCGGGCAGCATGGAACTGTTTGGCGTCTCAAAGTACATCTCCGTCCCGATCTGTGCCGTGATCGTCTGGCTGATCGTCGTCAAAGGCCAGTACAAGAGCGTGGAGAAGGTATTCCTCGCGGCTTCGTTCTTCTATGTCACCTATATACTTGCCGGAGTGCTGGCCAAGCCGGCATGGATTGAAGCCGTCACCGCCACCGTGAAGCCTCCGCAGTGGGCGGCCTTCAGGCAGGAATCGTACCTCTACATGGTGATCGGAGTGGTCGGAACCACGATCGCGCCCTGGATGCAGTTCTATCTACAGTCGTCGATCGTGGAAAAAGGAGTCACACGCCGCCAGTACAAAACCTCGAAGCTTGACGTGATCGTGGGCTGCATCTTCACCGATGTGGTTGCCTGGTTCATCATTGTGGCTTGCGCGGCCACGCTTTACCTGCATGGTCATCGTGACATTCGTGACGCCGCCGACGCCGCTCAGTCGCTCCGCCCCTTGGCGGGCGACTACGCGTACATCCTGTTTTCGCTGGGGCTTTTCAATGCGTCGCTGTTCGCGGCTTCGATTCTTCCGCTTTCGACGGCCTACACGGTTTGTGAAGGATTAGGCTTCGAGTCCGGAGTAGAACGCAAATTTTCCGAAGCTCCCGCCTTTTACTGGCTTTATACGGCGCTCATCGTTGCCGGGGGAGCCGTGATCCTGATCCCAGGGCTTCCGCTGGTCAAGATCACTGTGTTTTCGCAAGTGGTCAACGGCGCAGTGCTGCCCTTCGTGCTGATTTTCATGCTGCTGCTGATCAACAAGAAAGAACTGATGGGCGAATACGTGAATAAACCCACGTTCAACATCATCGCCTGGGCGACCACCGTCATTATGATTGTTTTGACCGTGCTGCTGGTTTACGGAACCGTGCGCGGCGGGACGGGATAGAGCCCGTGGTGAAACCGATCCCGGTAGGTGGCATGAGCGACACCTCTTAATGAATTGTCATCCCGAGCGAAGCGAGGGATCTGCAGTTCGCCACAAAATGCAGATCAAATGTGGCTGTCGGATTTCAAATGATTTTTCCAGCTGCCAGATCATTCACCAGTCCCAAGTCGGCTTCGAGAAAATCCAGCGCCAGCAGTTCCCGCCGCGTCACCCAGCGTATCTCGCGAAAAATCCGGTTCTCGATTTCGCCCTGGTAATTGCGCACTTCGTAGAATCGGAGTTCCACCGACCCGCCGCCCGGGTATTCATGGACGATGCGGGCGACTTCCACACCGACCTCCGCCACGATCCCCAATTCTTCCTCAAGTTCCCGGCGCATCGCATCGCGCGGCTGTTCGCCTTCTTCGATCTTGCCGCCGGGAAATTCCCATTTGAGCGGCATCACCTGGTGCCGCGTCCTCTGGCACGCCAGAATGAGGTCATCTTTCAGAATCAGCGCGGCTACGACTCGTTTCATGATTTTCAAGACTGGCGGGCTACGTGGCGATGGCTTACTTGCGCTCCAGTCGTTTGCCCACGAGCTCAGCGCAATACTCAACCAGTTCACGGTCTTCGTCGGCGAATGCCGCCAGGAAGTGACTGTCGATATCGAGTTCGCCGGCCACCTTGCCGTGCACAAAGACGGGAACGACGATCTCCGACTTGGTTTCGAGCGAGCAGGCAAGATAGCGTCGATCCTTACTTACGTCATCCACCACCACCGTCTTCCCCGACGATGCCGCCGCGCCGCAAATGCCCTGGTGCAGCGAAATGCGGGTGTGCACCGTCATCGCTCCCTGGTAGCGTCCCAGAACCAGCGTGGGCGGATTCGCTCCAGGTTCCAGCATGTAGAAGCCCACCCAGTTGTACTTCAGCATTTCTTTGTTCAGCAGACGCGCGATGCCTTCCATCAGTTGATCCGCCGTGCGTGCTTCGGCATTCACACGGTCCGCTGCCTTGCGCACTTCATCGAGCTTGGTAATATTGGATTTGGTTGCCATAGTGATAATCCTAAACCAAGCCGTCGCCGTTCAGCTTCACCGCGTTGTTTGCGTTCGCGGTACTTGCGTAATAGAACGGAGCCCCGGCTGGGGGCCGAATGTCGCGGGATGAATCGCGCCCGCCAGCGCGTGCAATCCCGAAACCAGCGTGGGCGCGGGAGTGTTCAAGAGTTCGTCGGAGATGCAATACACCTGCGAATTCCGCACCGCCGTAGTTTCCGACCAGCCTCGTTCAGCCGCGGAAGTTATTCTCGCGAGCGGCACACGATCTCCAGCCCCGCACCACGCGGCGATGATCACTTCCGGATCTTGTCGAGCGATCTCCTCGGCGGAGCACTGCGCGCCCGGCTTGCCCAGAAAGTCCCCCCCAGCCGCATCCACCAGTTCGGCTACCCAAGGCTGCGATGCGATGATGGGCTTACCCCATTCCTCGCAGAACACGCGCTTTCTGGGCAGGTTTGCCGTCTGGCGTCGCACGTCGTCGATTGCCGCTCGCATATTGGAAATCACTCTCGCTCCCCGCTCGCCCGCGCCGACCGAGCCGGAGATCAACGCGATGTCGGTGTAAATGTCGTGGAGCGTGCGCGGAGCCAGTCCAAGAAAGCGAATGCCAGCCTTAAGAATTTCCAGGACCGCGGCTTCCTGATAGGGAACGGCAGCGATCACAAGATCAGGTTTGGCAGCAAGAATCTCGCTGGCCTTCGAGCTCCAGGAGTCGGCGACGATGACGATTGGACGATTGCCGCTTCGCGAGTTCGTTCGCACTTCTGCTTGCAACTCCGGAACCACGTCAGCGCAGTACTTCGTGCAAGCCACAACGCGATCCAATTCGCCCACTCTGGCCAGAATCACCGTGACGCTTGGCTGCAAGCAGGCAATGCGACGAGGCGCGCGCGAATCAGGCATGTCCCCATTGTAGGGGAAGGGAATTCAAGGCTCGTCCCGTTACAGCCTCGGCGCATTACAATCCTCCTGTGTATTCCGCCGAACTTCTCGACCATTTTCAGAACCCACGAAACGCCGGTGAGCTTGAAGATCCTGACGCCTCCGCGCGTTTGGAAAATCCTGTTTGTGGAGACATTCTGGAGCTCAGCCTTAAATTGGAAAAGACGAAATCGGAAGGCAGGCGCATCGTCGACATTCGTTTTCGCGCCAAGGGTTGCGTTCCGGCAATGGCCTGCGGATCGGCCATCACCGAGTTGGTCAAAGGCAAAAATGTGGACGAAGCCCGGCAGTTGAGCCGTGATCAGCTGGTTTGCAAAATCGGAGGCCTACCCCAAGCCTCCGCCCACGCCAGCCACCTGGCCATGGACGCGCTCGCCGCGCTCCTGCGGAACCTCTGAGCTGGCGTGAATTCGCCCACTGAAACCCCGATTCCTCGATCCTCTGTAACCAACACGATTCGAAAGATTAGGGGGAGAGGGTAGTGGTAAACGCGGGTTAATACCTCATGAGTACACAAGCAGGAATCGAGACGGCTCGCCCATTAAGCCCGCAGCGGATTGACCACCTCAACAGCCCCGTAATGCTGACCGCTGGCCAAGTCCTCGGAGTAGAGGACGGCGGCTCCGCAGCTCTCGGCGGCATGCAGGATCAGGGCGTCCCAGTACGAAACCTTGTACCGCGCTTCGATCTCAAGGGCGGCGAGGATCGATTGCGGAGTGTTAACTACGATCTCCCAACTCAAGTAGTCCTCAATCAGCTTTTTGATTTCCTCGCTGGGCAGGGCATGCTTGATTCTGCGACGAAGATTCACGCAAAGCTCCTGTAGGACTTGCGTACTTAAAGCGCCTTGCCCGGTGGTCCACAAATGCTCAATCAGTTGGCGGGCGCGTTCGTGTTTCGGCCCAGCAGCGCGCTCATGGGCGTAAATCAGGATGTTCGTGTCGACGAAGTATTTGGGATTTGCCGGGATCATCGCTTGTCGGATTCACGCTGGTAAAGCTCGTCGCGCGACCGCGGCGGAGTCCACCCGAGGTTCATCCCCTCGCGCAGCCGTGTCAGGGCGCGTCGGCGGGAACGATCATAGCTCTTGCGCTCGCGCACGATTTGCTCCAGGCGCGCCGCCAGCATAGCGCTGATGGAAGTGCCTTCTTCGGCGGCGAGGATGCGAATCTCGCGGAGAAGAGAAGCGTCAAGTTTCAATGTAATGTTGGTCTTCATCGCGCACGTGTTCGCGTGCAGCACCAGTATACGTGCTACAGCGATCCAGAGTCAACTATCCGCTACTGGTTCGTATCAGGCTGATACACCTCCCAGCCGTTGGCAATCGCGATCTCTTTCAGATCCGGATTCGGATTGATGGCGAATGCGTGCTTGGACATGGCAAGCATCTCGCGGTCCCAGATCGCGTTGCCAAATGCGCAATCGGGCGCAGAATCGGGAGACGAATCGAGCACGGATCGAATCGCCTCCACCTTGGCCGGTCCGCTGGGAACTCGAATTAGGCGGTCGGTGATCGTGCCGTTGTCAATTGCCGCTTCGGCGGCCAGGATTCGATTTTGTGGGATGCCGAACAACGTCATAGCCGAGCGGATTACCCACTGGCACGAAGAAGAAACGGCCCAGATGTCGCATCCGGCGGCGCGCAGGCGCTCGACCAGCTCGCGCATTTCCGGGAAAATGCTGGGGGCGATTCCTTGCGCAAAATAGGCGTCGCAGGCCTGCTGCACTACTTCTTCACGCAGACCGCGATTCATGGTGACCATTTCTCCGCACATGATTTCTTCGGCGACGTTGCCCGCTTTGTAGTCGGCATATCGCGGACGGGCCCAACGCACGACCTGTTCTGACACCAGCCCTTGATCCAGTTCCCAGGAGAAGAAGCCTTCGCCGGCGTCTCCGGACCAGAGCGTGCCATCGCAGTCGAATGTGGCGACGAGCGGTTTGAGGCTAAGGACACTTTCGATGAATTCGGTTTGATGAGATTTGAGACGCATCATTATTCGATGAATATAAATATAGGGCCTTGGCAGGAATCAACTCGATGGCAGAGGCTGCGGCGTGAAATCCAAAGAAGCGTACTGCCCCGGCGTATCCACGTTGACGGCTGCCAACGGGTCGTCCACTGGAACGTATTCGATTTCGCTCTGGTGCGCATGCTCGACGTCGCGGGCATTCGATGTTTCGGGAGCACGCAGAAACGCTTCCAGCAGCTCGCGGCCGGCCAGAATTGGGTGCCCGTGTTTTCCCTGGTATTCGGGGATCACCGCCCACTTCCTTTGTGCGGTAGCCCGTTCGAACGCCGATTCCAGCATGGCTAGGGTTGCCGCCTGAACCGGCGGACGGTCGACGAGCGTGATCATAGCGGCATCGCGGCCGCGGCTCAGAACCTCCTGCAGGCCGACCCGCAAAGAGCTGAACTGCCCGCGTTCCGGGTCGGGATTGACCACCAGCGACGCTCCATTGGCATAGACTACGGGCGCCAAGGCGGCTTCATTTTTGCCGGCCACGACCAGCACGACATCGACGTGCGAAAAGAAGAGCCGTATGGCGGCGGAGAGGAACGTGTCGCCGATTGCCGATGGGGGCCATGGCAGCAACGCCTTGTCGCGCCCCATGCGGGAGGACTCGCCTGCCGCTAGAATTACTCCGCAAAAAGCCGGGGTTCGTCCCATGAGGGCACGATAGCAAACTGCTGGGACTCTGCCAAGGACGCGGGTCACGTTGATAGGGCGAAAGGCGGCCCTCAGCGGCTAAAGCCGCGCCCCTTCAAAGCAAAGTCTTCTTAATTGAAGGTTGGGAGCTTGACCAAGTCATCATTGGGAACTCGTTCTACCGGGTGTCCGGCCTTGCGCCAGGCACGCAGGCCACCGGCGATGACGAATACTTTGAATCCGAGATCCTGTAATTGGCGCGCCACCCGGGCGCTGGTGGCTTCGCGCGCTCAAGTACAGTAGAGATAAATCTCTCGATCCTTGGGCAGGTCCTTGATTTCTTCGATGAGGTTGTTCGGTTCAATGCGGATCGATCCGGCAATGCGCTCGGAGTCGGCATCGTAGTAACCGTGGCTGCGGACGTCGGCGATCAGCATATTGCGCGCCGCATCGGAGGCTAATCTTTTGGCCAGCTCCTCAGCCGGTACGCGAGGAATCACGTCGAGCAGACGGTACTTGCGATACACCCAGACGCGATAGACGATGTAGGCGGCGAGTCCGATGCCGAAGACAACCTCAGCGGCAAAGCCGGCGGAGCGGAGACCGCGGGTGATGGCGCGGAGTGCGTCGCTGAAGAGATATCCGGCAATGGAGTAAGCGCCCACGTAGAAGGCCGCTCCGAGAGTGTCGAACTGCAAAAACTGTCCCAGCCGCATTTTCATGCTGCCGGCGAGCGGCGGAGACATGGTGTTGATGCCGGGGATAAACTTGGCAAAAAGCAACGTCTGCTTACCGCGCCGGTAAAAATATTCTGCCGAACGCAGAATGCAAGTTTCCGGATTGGCTGAGAGCCGGCATAGAAGGCCGAGCAATGCCCATCCGCTAACTCTGCCCATGAAATAGAGAACAAGATCGCCGCTCATCATCGACAAGAGCGCTACGCCGAACACCAGATAGAAATGCAGGTCTCCATAGGCTGCGACCGCGCCGGCGGTGAGGATCGCGAGCGCGGCGGGCAAGGGAAGACCGATGGCCTCGGCAAAGCACACTAGGGCCAAAAACAAGTAGCCGTGGTGCGAAATTAGTGAGAGCAAGTCAGTCATGGTGAGGACAGGTTTATTCAGTATAACCCCCGCCACGCCGGCCAACCTGGGCGGAAGAACTCCTGCTACAGTGGTACGAACTTAGGAGGAGCCTTGTCAGCCGAGAGCCGCCGTTACATCAATCTTCCGAATCGTCCCGCGGGTCTTCCTTTCAGCGACGCCGTGCTGGTGGGCAATACTCTCTACATCTCCGGGCGAATCGGCCTCGATCCCGCGACGGGCGAGGCGCCCGCGAATATAGATTCCGAGATCGACCTTTTGTTTGATGGCTTCCAGGCGGTGCTGCGCGAAGCGGACATGACGATGGACGACTTGGTATGGGTGCAGGTCTATTGTCCCGATGTTTCTTTATGGCAACCGTTCAACTCGGCCTATGTGCGACTGTTTTCGCGCGAGTTTCCCGCGCGCGCGTTTCTGGGATCGGGCCGGCTGTTGCTGAAAGGGCGGTTTGAGATGCTGGGGATTGCGGTGAAGGGCTAACAGCCCGTGCCACCTGATATCAATTTCATAAGATTTTGTCATCCCGAGCGAAGCGAGGGATCTGCATTTTGCAGCGAACCGCAGATCCCACGCTTCATCGGGATGACAATCCATTAAAATGTGTTGCTCCCGCAACTGTTGCGCAAGGCTGATGGGAGCTACTTCTCCCTGGCTACCACGAACTCCGGCGTCCACAACAGCGCGCGTTTGATCTCCGAGTCGGGAAAAATGCAGATGGCTTGGCGCGCTGATTCGGCGTATCGGGCGGCCTCTTTGGAGGCGTATTCCAGTGAGCCATAACGGTTCAGGATGTCCAGGATATCGGCGTGCGTGACGCCATTGAACGCGCGGTCGTGCAGGACGGTTTCGATTTGGTGGCGCTCGACGGCGGTGCAGTGCTCCAGCGCATGAATGACGGCCATGGTGGCTTTGCCTTCACGCAGGTCGCTGGCCACGGGTTTGCCCAGCACGCTCTCGGAAGCGGTGAGGTCGAGGACGTCGTCCACGATCTGGAAGGCTAAACCAAGATCGCGTCCGTACTGGCCAAGGCGCTCTTCCTGTAGCTCAGTGGCGCCGCCCAGAATGCCGCCGACTCGCATGCACACCGAGAACAGGCACGCCGTCTTGCGATAGATCAGATCGAGATGCTCCTGCGGTGCAATCAGCTTGCCGAGTTTCTCCATCTGGAGCAATTCGCCTTCAACCATCTGCTGTGTCAATTCGATGAGTACATCGAGGATGCGAAAATTGCGCTCCTGCACCGCTATCTTGAAGGCCTGCATGTAAAGCCAATCGCCGGCCAGCACGCACATCGAGTTGCCCCACTGCGTGTTTGCGGCGGGACGGCCACGGCGGATCTGCGCCTCGTCGATGATGTCGTCGTGGACGAGCGTCGCCGTGTGGATGATCTCGACAACCGTAGCGAGCTTTACTGCGCCCTCGCCCTTGTAGCCGAAGAGCTTGGCAGAGAGCAGCAATAGTGCCGGACGGATGCGCTTGCCCCCGCCGGCGCGCAGGTACTCGCCGATCTCCGTGATGGCTGCAACGTTCGAGACCGTGTCGCGACCGAATTGCTCTTCGATCGCGACTATGTCGTCACGCAGAAGATCAAAGATTTCTTTCCCGTTGATGGAGGTCGTCGTGCCCAATTTGCTTAGTTGCTCCGGTAATTCGTGAACTGCAGATCGATGCCAAAGTCCTGTTGCTTGACCGTGGCGATGATTTGCTGCAGCGTATCGCGATCCTTGCTGCTGATGCGCACTACATCGCCCTGAATCGATGCTTGCGCTTTCTTCTTGGAATTCTTGACCAGCTTCACGATCTCCCGCGCTTTTTCGATTGGGATCCCCTGCTGAATGGAGATCTTCTGCTTCACCGTGCTTCCGGCGGCTGTTTCGAGCGGTCCGTAAGTCAAGCCTTTCAGCGGGACACCACGTTTGACCAGTTTCTGCTGGAAGACGTCGTTCACCGCCTTCATCTTGAATTCATCGGCGGAGTGCAGCATGATCGCGTCGCTGCCCTCCAGCGCAATCTGCGACTTCGAGTCCTTCAAATCGAAACGAGTGGTGACTTCTTTCATCGCCTGCTGGATGGCGTTGGAAACCTCCGCCAAGTCGATTTTGCTGACGATATCAAAACTGTTATCGGGCATGGAATGTCACGGTTAGGGCGCTGAGCGATACTCACTCGAGGTTCGAAATTCCACGGATCGCCCACCCCAAATGTGTACCCCTGAGAGTAACAGAAGAGGCATTATCTGCGAAGGCTAGACGAAGTGACTATCCGAGGTTGTGAAATGAGTTTTGCGGCGGAGCGACGGGGTCCTTCACCGCCAGGTCCTGATGTGGCCGGGCGGGGACGCGCGGTTCTCCATTACGGCACTGGGCGCATCCTTAACGGGTTTATGGTGTCCGGCGCGAGGCCAAAGAATTTGTAGAAATTCTGCGTCGTGCGCGAGCCGATCTCTTCCGCGGATACTCCGCGCAGTTCGCCGATTTGGCGGGCTACCTCCTTTACGAACGCCGGCTCATTGCGCTGGCCGCGATGGGGAATCGGCGCTAGGTAGGGCGAGTCGGTTTCGATCAGCATGCGGTCGAGCGGAACCATTTGGGCGGCGTCGCGAATCGACTGCGCCTTGGGAAAGGTGACGTTGCCGGCAAAAGAAATCATGAAGCCGAGATCGAGCGCGCGTCGCGCATGCTCGACGCTTCCGGTGAAACAGTGCAAAATGCCGCCCAGACCGCTGGAGGTCCAGTGTTCAGCGATCATCTTCAGGCAGTCGTTCCAGGCGTTGTCGCTATTGTCGGATGGGCGGCAGTGGATGATGATGGGCAGGCTCGCGGCTTTTGCCAAGTGCATTTGCTGCAGGAAGACTGTCTTCTGTATCTCTCGGGGCGAGTGATCGTAAAAATAGTCGAGACCGATTTCTCCCCACGCGATCACTATGGGATGCAGTGCCCATTGCAGCATTTGGGAATCCGCGGCTTCATTCGCAAGAGCTGCTTCGTGCGGGTGAATTCCCACGCTCGTCCAGATTTGCGGATATTCCGGTTTCCTATCGTATTTTTCCGCCAACTGAATCCCGCAATTCGCCTTCTCCGGTCCGTCGCCGTTTCCTATCGCGAGATAGGCTTCGATCCCGTTCTGTTTCGCACGAGCTAGCACCTCGTCCCGATCGCTGTCGTAGCGCTTGCCTTCGAGATGGGCGTGAGAGTCGATGAACACAGTCGTTGGTCGCTGGTGGTTAGTCGTTTGCGAGATCGTGTGGGGACGGGCCTCTGGCTCGTCCAAGCCGAGCGCGGTTCGGGTGCTATTTCAGCCGCGTGCCAACCGGTACGTCTTCCAGAAAGCTGGCCAGCACCGGCTTTCCGCCTTCGGGCGATGCCGCGACGATCATGCCGTTTGATTCCAGTCCGCGCAGTTTGCGGGGCGCGAGATTCGCCACGATTACGACCTTGCGTCCGATCAGCGTTTCTGGCTCATAAGCCTCGGCAATTCCGGCCACCAGTTGGCGCACTTCGGTTCCGAGATCGACTTCCAAACGCAGCAACTTGTCGGCACCCTTTACGCGCTCGGCGGTCTTCACCTGCGCCACGCGCAATTCTACTTTCGCAAAGTCGTCGATGGTGATTTTGCCATCGGGAATTGCGGCTGGCTTGGTTTGCGCGGTCTGGGTGGCTGAGTTCGCGGCCGGTTGCCGAGCTTCGCTCGGCTGGACGGGCGAGACGCCTGTCGCTCCACCGGCTAAAACGTCAACAACATCCTCCACTTTTTCCATCTTCTGCATCCTCTCTACTGCCGACTTGTCTGCTCGCGGAAACACCGCTTGCACGTCGCCCAACTTTGTGCCGAGGTGCAGCTGTCCCCACTGTAGTTGCGTCAAGTCGAATTTCCTGATGTCTCCAAGGCCCATCTGAGCCCAGATTTTCGAGGTGGCGTCGGGCATTACTGGATGTGCGAGAGCCGTCACGATCCTTAGAGCTTCGGCGCTGGTGTAAAGCACGGTTGCGAGTCGTGCGCGGCTTTCCTCGTCCTTGTCCTTTTTTTCGCCCAGAGACCAGGGTTCGTTTTCGACGATGTATTTGTCGACGGCACTGACCAGTCCCCAGGCGGTTTCGAGCGCCCGCGAGAACTGGTACTGGTCGAACAGCGTGCCGTAGTCGGCGGTCGTTTTTCTTGCCGCGTCGGCAATTGCGGCATCCGCCGGGGTGTGCGCTGCGTTCGAGGGGTAGGGTATTTCTCCCTTGAAATAGCGCGTGATCATGGTCAAGGTGCGGCTGGCGAGGTTGCCGAGTCCGTTTGCGAGATCGGAGTTATAGCGTTGCACCAGCGCATCGAAGCTGAAAGCGCCATCCTGCCCGAAGACGACTTCGCGGAGCAGGAAGTATCGCAGAGCGTCGGTGCCGAGCACATCAATGATGGTTTCGGCGCGCACGATATTGCCGCGCGACTTCGACATTTTGCTTTCTTCAAACAGCAGCCAGCCGTGGGCTGTAATGCCCTTGGGCAACGGCAATCCGGCGGCGAGCAGAAACGCCGGCCAGTAGACGCAATGAAAGCGCACAATTTCCTTGCCGATCATGTGCACGTCGGCAGGCCAGTACTTGTCGAACTTAGCGGTGTCGCTCGATCCATAGCCGAGCGCGGTGATGTAGTTCGCCAGCGCGTCGAGCCAGACGTAGACCACGTGCTTGGGATCGTCCGGCACAGGAATGCCCCAGGAAAAAGTCGAGCGGCTGATGGAAAGATCGCGCAGGCCGCTACGCACGAATGAGAGCACTTCGTTGCGGCGAGTTTCGGGGCGGATGAAATCGGGCTGCTCGGTGTAGAGGCGGATTAACTGGTCCTGGAACGCCGAGAGCTTGAAGTAGTAGTTTTCTTCGTGAACGGTTTCCGTCGGGCGCTCGCAAATCGGACAGGGAGCGCCGGGCCCGGCCGCGTCCACGTAAAGCTCATCGGAAACGCAGTATTGGCCGGTGTAGGTGCCTTTGTAGATGTATCCGTTATCGTGGATCTTCCGCCATAGCGCCTGCACGCCCTGTTTGTGCCGCTCGGAAGTGGTGCGGATGAAATCGTCGTGCGACAGGCCCATGCGATCCCAGAGCGCACGGAACTCCGCGGAAATTTCATCGGTGAACTGCTGTGGCGACTTGCCCGCAGCCTGCGCTGCGCGCTCGATCTTTTGCCCGTGTTCGTCGGTGCCGGTCAGGAACCAGGTGTCATCGCCCAACATGCGGTGCCGCCGCGCGATCGTGTCGCAGGCAATCGTGGTGTAGGCGTGCCCAATGTGTGGATGCGCATTAACGTAGTAGATCGGGGTCGTGATGTAAAATTTCTTACTCATTCCGGGGCCTTGCTGCAAAAATCCTTCTGAAGTCTTTAATCTTTGCGCTTACGCTGCGTTCGACGCTCTGGATTTGATATCGTCCACTTCTATTCCGATGTGCTGCAGGTGGTGCAACATGTGCACGACATAATCGTCGAACACGAACTGAAGTGTCAGCGGCTCAGAACCGGCAACGGTCAGCGTCCGTGACCAGGCGGAGTCGGGCACTGCTTCGGCGGCTGCCAGCAACTGCCGGTTGAGCGCTTGCCACACTTCGATCAGTTCTTTCCAGTCGCGGCGCTGATAAGCATGCGCAGCTACCCAGCGATTCTGCTCGTAGCCCGGCATGGCCGGATTATCTTCGAATTGCGCGCGAACGATCCGTTGATGATTGTTGGCGGCGGAATCGAGCAGATGCCCTAGTTCTTCCTTCGGAGACCAGTTTGACGGTGTCGGCCTGTTTTCGATCTTCTCTTCAGGCAGCTTTTCGAGGCGGGCTGGCACGCGCTGCACGAGGTCGCGTAACAAATTGAGCGTCGGCATAAAGTCCCCTAACTTAAGGATTACGAAATCAGGATTGCGAACTTGAGATTCTGAATCGTCATCTTCTGTTGACGTCCGTTCGGCTGACGCTGGCATACGCTTGCACTGCTTCCTGAATCACCTGCTTCAGCGGTACGTGATGTGTCTCTGCCAGCGCTCGGCAGTCTTCGTATTCAGGCGCGTAGTTCGAAATGCTGCCGTTCATATTGGCGATCTTGATGCGCACCGGGCCCCACGCCGTATCAACCGTTTCCCATCGCCGCGAGAGCGTTTGCCGCTGTTCTTCGCGGCGGCGCACGCCCAGCGTTGTGGTTTCGGCAAAGATCAGCTTTGTCAAGCGATTTGCGTCTTCAATTTTCGCAAGCACGGTGAGCAACGCGCCGGGACGGCTCTTTTTCATTTGCACGGGGACGCTGAACACATCCAGCGCGCCTTCGGCCAGCAAGCGCTCCATGGCGTAGGCCAGCACCTGCGGGCTCAGGTCATCGAGATTCGCTTCGAGCACCGCGATCTTCTCGTTTGATGTACTGGGTGATGTACTCGGCGACCTGGTAACATCCGCAGTCGATTCGCCGATGGTTAGCCGCAGCAGGTTTGGATGCTCGGGGAAGTCTCGCATTCCCGCGCCGTAGCCTGACTTTTCGATCTTCATCGCCGGAAAGGGTGCGAAGCGGCTGCTCAGCGTCTTCACGATCGCCGCGCCGGTCGGCGTCACCAGTTCGACTTGTGGCCCCGACGAATATACGGGCGCATCGCGCAGCAACTTCAGCGTCGCCGGCGCTGGGACGGGAAGCGTTCCGTGCGCGCATTTGACGGTTCCGCTGCCTACGTTCAGGGGCGAGCATATCCATTCTTCGATCGCTAGAGATTCCGCCCCCACGGCGGCGCAGACGATATCGACCATGGCATCGGCGGCGCCGACTTCGTGAAAGTGGACTTGCTCGACGGATGTGTCGTGAATCTCGGCTTCGGCCTCGGCCAGGGTCTCGAAAATGCGGATGGCGGTAGCCTTCGCCGTGGTGCTGATGGCGGCTTTCTCAATAACGCGACGAATCTCGTTTAGCCCTCGGGCGTCTGGGTGCTCGTGAACATGGTCGTGCGTCTGCTGCTCCCAGAAAACTTCGCGCGGCAGGTCTTTTTCGCCGTTGGTGTACACGTCTACTTTGGTTGCCGAAATTCCGCCGCGTTCTACGCGCGAGATCTCCAACCGGGCACCGATATCGAGCGCCGCTACCGTGTCTTCCAGAAGCTTTGGAGACACTCCGGCATCCACCAGCGCGCCCATAAACATGTCGCCGCTGATGCCGGAAAAACAGTCGAGGTAGGCTATGCGCATAAACGAGGTCGTTAGTCGCTGGTCGTTAGTAGCTCGCGAGCACTGCCAGCGCCAGTCTCAAAGCTGGCAGATTGCGCTACTGACGGGTCTGCGGGCTAACGACCAACGACTATCGACTGAAGACTGAACTTTCATCATAGGGAACCCCGTCATCTCCGTCAAACTCGCCGCCGTCCTCAGGTTTGTTAGAATCACTGTTCCTTCAATAGTTTAGAGGGCATCCTTGTATCGATATCTGGAACGCCGACTGGTTGAACATCTGCGCAAGTTTCTGCGTCGCACCTACGACGTGGGAAACGTGAACATCGTTGTCGAGCGGCCGCCGAAAATTGAGTTTGGCGAGTACGCGCTGCCAATCGCTTTCGAACTTGCCCGGAAACTCCGCAAGGCTCCGCGCAAGATTGCCGAAGAGATTGTCGCCGGGGTCGGCGGGATTCCTGGCTTTGAGAGATTCGAGGTGGCGGGCGCGGGCTACATCAACGTTCGCGTGATCCGCTCCGAGTTGGCCACGGCGCTCGCCGCGGATCTTTCTCCCGCAGATCAGTCTCCGGCTGCCGGCAAAGTATTGGTCGAGCATTCCAGCATCAATCCCAACAAGGCGGCGCATATCGGGCATCTGCGCAACGCCATTCTTGGAGACACATTTGTCCGCTTGCTGCGTTTCGCGGGCAGAGAAGTGGATGTGCAGAACTATATCGACAACACTGGAGCGCAAGTTGCTGACGTGGTGGTGGGATTCCTGAATATCGAGCAAAAGTCCCAGGCTCAGATCGAAGCGCTAGCGGCCGCGCCGCGATTTGATTACTTGTGCTGGGATCTCTATGCCCGTGTCTCGAATTGGTATGAAGACGACAAGTCAAACCTGCAGGCACGCGCTGCGACGCTGCGCTTGATCGAGGAAGGGAATAACGAGACGGCGGCGGTTGCGGAGTTGATTTCAATTGCCGTTCTTAAGCGCCATCTCGAAACCATGGAGCGGCTCGATATTGAGTACGACTTCCTGCCGCGCGAGAGCGAGATTCTGCACCTGCATTTCTGGGATGCGGCGTTTGCCAAGCTTAAGGAAGCGGGTGTGCTTTCGTACGAGACGGAAGGTAAGAACGAAGGCTGCTGGGTGATGCGGCGAGCGGGGACCGCCAAACCTTTGACCACAGGGGGCACAGAGGACGCAGAGGAAGGCAAGATCACAGAGGAAGACCAGAAGGTAATCGTCCGCTCCAACGGCACGGTCGGTTACGTTGGCAAAGACATCGCCTATCACATGTGGAAGTTTGGCCTGCTGGGCCGCGATTTTGGCTATCGGAAATTCTTTCGCTATCCCAACGCTCACGAATGCTGGATCTCAACCCCCGACGGCGAAAAAGATCATCCTCACTTTGGTGATGTGGCTGAGATCTACAACGTCATCGATGCGCGCCAGTCCGAGGCGCAAAACACGGTGATCGAAGCCTTGCGCGGACTCGGCCACGGAGAAGCCGCCGATCGCTATACGCACTTCTCTTACGAGATGGTCGCACTCACCCCGCGCTGCGCCGCCGAACTTGGCTACCAACTGAGCGAAGAAGATAAGGCGCGGTCGTGGATCGAGGTCTCGGGTCGCAAGGGCTTCGGCGTGAAGGCGGACGATCTCCTCGACGCGCTCATCGCCTCGGCTCGCAACGAAGTTGACGCTCGTCATCCCGAGTTGAGCGAGGCCGAGCGCGCTGGCATTGCTACGCAGCTCGCCATCGGGGCGCTCCGCTACTTCATGCTCAAATTCACGAAGCCTTCGGTGATCGCTTTCGATTTCAAAGACGCGCTGAGTTTTGAGGGCGATACCGGCCCCTACGCGCAGTATGCGGTCGTGCGCGCTTCGAACATTTTCCGCAAGGGTGGATTCGACCCGGAGAGTTTCTGTAGAAACGCGGCAAGCTTCGTCTCTACAGACGATTTCGCCACGTACCTCGAGGGCGAATCCGGCAACGACATCTGGGAGCTGTGGCTGGTGGCTGCGAAAACTTCCTACATCGTGGGCCAATGCATCGCGACCACCGAACCTGCTTATCTTGCCAAACATGCCTTCCAACTGGCGCAGCTTTTCAATACTTTCTACCACCGCCATCCAATCCTGAGCGAAGCCGATGAGGGCCGGAAAAGGTTCCTGCTGGCAACCGCTGCAGTGGTTCGCCGCGAGCTCATTCGCGTTCTTGCGGTTATGGGGATCAGCGTGCCGCCCGTAATGTGAGACAGTCGCCCTGCCTGCAACTCCGGGGTTGCGGAGAGCATCCTTCTTAGTAGGGAATATGTAGGGAACATGTGGGGCTATCCATATGAAGAAGAACATATTTGCAATGGTGCTGCTAAGTCTGGCACTGGCAATGTTGGGCACCGTGGCCGCCGCTGGGAACACTCCGCAGTTGCCGCGCACTCTTGCCAACGCCCGCTTCGTATATGTAACGGCTTACGATGGCGATCAATTCAATCCCAACCTGTTGCCCGAGGACCGTGAAGCGATTGGTCGCGTCCAGGATGCGATCCAGAAGTGGGGGAAACTCATTGTGGTGTACCGGCCTCAGGAGGCGGACATCATCCTGGCCGTACAGTCTCGTCCTTCAGAGGATGTGCTGGCTGTCTACGACGCGCACAGCGGCGGTTGGGGCAGCGGGCCTTCGCAGATCTATCTCTGGCGGGTGATGGGGCGCGGCGGGTTGCAGAAGAGCGAAATCCCGCTGCTTTCGCAATTTGAAAAAGCTTGGGACAAGATCACAAAGTAAGGATCGCGAAGGTATGCTGCCCAATCCACAATTGCCTGGGAATCTAGCTAGTGTCTAGTACGATCAGTTGCCAGCGCCTATAATTCAGAGCTGGAAATCAAACAGTATAAAATTTCTACGGTCCGTATCGCGATTGCTGGGTTCGCAGCTTGTGCGTTTCCCAGAGCAAAGTTGCAAGATATTGATATAAAACGAGTTGGCAGTTTGTTTTGCGAACACGAAATGGCAAGCCCCGTGCACTAACACCTGTGCGGGTCCGGTTAACAGACTTGAGAGAAGGATCCGAAATAAGGATTCAGAACACAGTAATATTTCATTTCAGGGCAAGGAGCCCCCTATGAACCGTACTTCGTTGACCCTAATGCTGGCAGTGGCCATGCTCGCATCGATCGGATGTACAACCAAGAATTATGTGCGCCAACAGACGACGCCGCTGATCAACAAGACCAATGAACTCGACGACCTGACCGCGAAGAATTCGAAGGACATCAAGGACGTCGATCAGCGCGCCCAAGCTGGAATCCAAGCCGTGCAGGCGAAGGCCGCAGAGGTGGACCAGAAGGCGATGGCGGCGGGAAGTGACGCCGACAAGGCCCAACTGTCGGCGAACCGCGCGTCCCAGCGTGTGGACGCTCTGACCAACGCTGTCGTCAACCTCGATAACTATCATCCTGTAGTGGAGACGGCGGTGCATTTTGGATTCAACAAGGACAATCTGACGAAGCAAGCCAAAGAAGCCATCGACCAGCTCGCCGACAGCGTGGCCACTACCAAGGGATACATCATCACGGTAGAGGGCGCGACCGACTCGGTGGGCAGCTCAGAGTACAACTACGATCTGAGCCAGCGCCGTGCCGATGCTGTGATTCAGTACCTGGCGGCGGAGAAAGGCGTTCCGGCCTACAAGATTTATCTGATCGGGCTGGGCAAGGATAAGCCGGTCGAGTCGAATAAAACCGCCGACGGTCGTGCCAAGAACCGCCGCGTCGATATCCGCCTGATGACCAATACCGGAGCCGACACGATGACCCCGGCGCAGGCGCCCAGCACCAATCCGACTCCGACAGCGAGCGCGAATCCGCCGTCGTTGTAATTACAAGTTTCCCCCTCCTCCCCGGAGGACTTTGCCAAACCAGGCCGTCCCATTGTGGGCGGCCTGGTTTTTTGTGCTGGGCCTCGACTGCGGTTTACGCTCATCGGCCCTTCGCCCATAATCGGATCAATGAGTGTAATGGCGATGTGCAACAGCTATCCTCTTGAGGTGCTGCCTCTCCAAGGCATTCATTGACTTGCCCTTACCTCCCGGAATCTGGTAGCAGTCTGGCGCGATCAAGACGAAAATTTCCTTTTACATTGACGCGAAACAGGGATTGGGGGACAATGGCAGCCGTTTTTGGGGTCAAAGGAAATTCCCGCCGATTCTGGATGTATGATCCACTTCGGGGAGGAGGTTGCTATGCCCTTACGAAAGCTCGCGGCGCCTGGACTAGTCTTTGGGCTGCTGGTGTCTGTTTGCTTTGCCCAAGGTCAATTCGAGTTCGACAAGGCCCATTACATTATGCAAATGGCTGGGTCAGAAAAATTCCAGGTTGTTCCCGGCGTCCTCCGGTTCGACAGCGCAAAGAAAGAAGTGCAGTTTGTCGAAACGAAGGGAACTCCAGCGCTCAACTTAAAGTATGAGGAAATAAAGGGCATGCTGTACGAGAAGGCCGCGAAACCTCGTTACGCAGCCGGTCTTCTGCTGGGTGGGCCACTGCTCTTCACCAAGTCGAAGAAGCACTTTCTTACTTTCCATTACATTGATTCCGCTGGAACTCCCCAGTATGCGATCATCCACCTAGATAAGAGCAACTTTCAAGAGGCCCTGGCTAGGGCTGAGTCCGAGACGGGGAAGAAAGTGGAGCACATTGAGGAGCACGGTCGCGTATAGTGCGCGCCACTTGCCCCCGCTTCTGTTCACCTGCAACTCTCCGCTTTCTCCCATCGTTTTCACGCCCGCGCCCTAGATGGTTGGAAGCGGAGCCACCGCCGTCCATTTCTTGCAGCCACTCTGATCGGATGACGGGTTAAGGTGGCGGACAATCCCATTGGTAATTGTCGAAACAAGGCGATTACACTAACTGAGAAATTGCTGGCTCCTCGGACGTTTCCGCTCATCGCGGGTTGCTTTGACCGTGTTCTAAAGCGGTACAATAAAGGCGTGCGTATTCGATTCCTGATTGTTTTATTGGCGCTTCTGGCGCCTCTTGCGCTGGCACAGGATTCGTCAGACAAGGCGGCTTCAGACCAGTCGGCCGCCCGTAATCGCGAGGCGGAGGAGAGCTCGAGTCGCGATACAAGAATCGATATCAGCCCGCCCAAGGACGATGCCAAGAATCACCCCGCCAGCAAGGCCGCCGTCGCGGATCTCGACGTCCCCGACAACCCGGATACCTCGGGTGTTCAGGAGTTCCATCCCTGGAACCCGATGAAGGCGCTCAAAGACATTGAGGTCGGCGACTATTACTTTAAGCGCAAGAACTATCGCGCCGCGCTCGAACGGTATAAGGACGCGCTTTACTACAAGGATAACGACGCCGTGGCCAGCTTCCGTCTGGCGGTGTGCCAGGAAAAACTGGGAGATAAAGGCGAAGCGAAGAAGTACTACGAGCAGTACTTGAAGATTCTGCCGAAAGGCCCGTTCGCCAAGGATGCGCAGGCTGCGCTGGACCGGCTCGCGAAAGCGCAATGAAACTGCTCCGAGCTACGAGCAATCCGTTCCTGCTCGCTTCGCAGCCAGAAGCTCGTAGCTCGAAGCAGCTTACTTCTCCACCCGCGAAAAGTCCCCGGTTGATGCGTTCACGGCCACCCGCAGTTTGGCGGTTTCGCGGTCGGTTCCGTAGATTACGTGCCAGAGCAACACGTTTTCCTGCCGGTTCCACTCCAGCACATAAAGGACACGCGTGTCTGGTTCCTTCTGCAGCAGCTTCTCTCCGCCGCGCTGCTGGGCGACGGCGAAGGCCTTATCTGTATCTACTTTGAGAAACTGGACATTGAAAATTTGAGTGCTGGAATTCGCCGGGCTGTAGGTGTCGTCGACGCCGTGAGAGATATCGCCGTTCACCCAGGTGTAGGACTTGATCGCGTGTTGCGAGGGCGAGGCGAATCCGACCCGCCACTCGCCCGCCTTGCCGTCCTGGCCCTTGAAATCCGGCGAGGCTGCCGATTCCGCACGATACGGTTGCGCGTCCGGCGCCCAGCCGCGGGCGGAGATATAGCACTTGTAGAACGCGCTGCTTCCGGTGATTGCCTCGGGAGCTTTCGGCTGCGGCGTCTCCGCTGGCGCAGGATTGCTGGGCTCCGAGGAGCACGCGGACAGCATGGTCAATCCGGCTGCTAGAATTGCACCTGTAACGACTAGTTTTTTCATTGACGATTTTCCGATCGGTTTTTGGTTGCCGATCATTGTATCGCCGATCGTTGTATCGCGGATCGTTGTATTGCGGATCAGTGTACTCACCCAACGCTATGAATTCCTATCTCGAACGCTTGCGGCGCGAACTTGAAGATGCAGTGGGGGGTGCCGGAGCCAGCGATTTGGCGAAGGCTCCTGCCGGGGAATGGACCGGTGGGCAGATACTCGAGCACCTTTTCCTTACCTACATGCACACCAACCGGGGATTGGCAAAATGTCTGGAACAGGGTGCTCCTTTGGCTACGCGCGCCACGCTGAAGGATCGCTTTGCCACTCTGCTGGTGGTGAATCTCGGGTATCTACCGGGAGGCCGAGAAGCCCCGGAACGTGCCGTGCCACGAGGCATGTCGCCGGAAGAGGTGCAGCACGCGATCGCACCCGAACTTCAGAAAATGGGGTCGGGCCTGGACGATTGCGAGCGCAGGTTCGGCGTCCGGACGAAAATCCTGGACCACCCGATTCTCGGCCCTTTGACGGCCGATGAGTGGCGCAAGTTCCACTGGGTCCACGGGCGGCATCACGCGCGGCAGATTCGGGAGCGGATCGGGAAATCCTGATGACCCTGAATAGGACAGCGAAGAAGATCCAGTTGCGATCTCTTATTTATCTTTGTTGTTGTCCTTGCCGTTGTCCTTGCTGTTGTCTTTGCCGTTATCGTTGTCCTTGTCTTTTTCTTGAATCCCTACCTTGCGCGCCTGCTCCTGCAGTTCGTCGAGTTCCTGCCTGCCGGCATCAATCGCTTTCTGCTTGCTTTCGATATCGTTTTTGTACTGGGCGTCGTTTTTATCCCACTGGGCTGAGTTGCGCAGACGCTCGCCGGCATCGCCATAGAAGGCGGCCGCGCGCAGACGCTCTTCGCGCTGCTCGAGGTCGAGTTCGTGGATCAGCCCATCGATTTTCGCTTTCTGCTTGTCGATCTTCCTCTTCAACTCATCGTTCGCCTTCTGGAGTTCGGCGTTTGCGGCGGACGCGGAGTTCGCATTCTCGGTTGCCGGCGCAGCTTTGTTATCGCTCGGCGATGGTCCAACCACGCTCAAGGGTTCGCCCGTAGGCAGATTGTCGTTGTCGTAATGGTGGCTGGCCGAACTCGTTTCGGTTTTGTTCTTGCGAGCCGCGCGCGCGTAATCTCCGAGCGATTGAGCGGCTGCTGCGCTCACTCCCAACAGGAGGAGAGTGCCGATTGCAATGAGTTTCGTGTGCTTCATTGTGTTCATCCTTTGGCAGGCCCTTGATTCAGGATCGTGGCCTGCAAATCGTTAGTGTCAAGAACTTGTGGTTGCGGCGCGAATGCCTCCCAGAAAGCTGCCAATGGTGCGGTCCAATTGTGCCGCTTCGCCGGCGATGCCTTCGGCCAACTGGCGCGCCCGTTCGGGGTCCCCGCTATGCGCCAGCTGCTGCGCATATCCGGCAATCGTTGTCAGGGAGTTGCGCAGTCCGAAGGCGAGTTCCGAAGAGGCTGCCTGGCGCAGCCTTTGATCGTGCCGGATGCGTTCAATGTCGGTCTTGTCGGTGAGCACCAGAGTCGTGCCCATGAGGCTGGCGTCTTCGGCTAGCACCGGAGAGGCGGTCACTTCGAGTACACGGCTTTCTCCATGGCTCTCTCCATCTCGAGGGAAGTAATTCAGCACCAGCCCTCGAACCGCTGACTTCCCCGCCAGGGCAGGAGCAAGAGCTTGCCCGACGCTCGATGGCGAAGGCGGACCTAAACTCGGACCTGAGTTCGAACTGTCGTTTTCCGGGCGCAGCGTAGCCGTGCGGAAAAGATCGGCGGCATGCAGCCCCACCGGCGAGGCGAATCCGAGCAGCTTGCGCGCCGCCGAGTTGGCTTGCCGCACCAGGCCGCTGGTATTGAAAAACAGAACGCCGCAGGGAAGGTTCGAGAGTATGGTCGAGCTCAGCGTGTCAGAGGCCTTCGCCTTTCTGCGCTCCGAGAGGCGCTGGGTGGCGAGCTCATGTTTCTGCTGCTTTAGCTGCTGAATGACGGCGTGATAGGCGTGCACCGGCAATCCTTCCGCCGCCAGCGGCGCGTGATTGAGCGATTCGGATTCCGGGACGAGATTCTTCCGCAGGCGCCGAATCAAGAACCAGCCCAACCCGAAGGCGGCGACGGCAGCGAACAAGAGCAGACCTGCCCGTAGCGCCATCGGATTCATCAGCAGCTTCACAGCGCCTCCCAATACCAGTGCAGGAGCCGGTTTCCAAACAGGAACGACAAAAGCGCCATGCTGCCCAGAAACACGCCAAACGGCATCTCGTAATAGCGGAGTGCCAGGCGCGCCGATTGCCATGCTCTGTGGCGGGCTGCGGTTGAAGGAGTGCCGCGCGCCTGGATCCGGCGAATGCGCTTCATCCAGACCGCGAGGACCGTGCTCAGTCCAAACAGCGAACCCGCCAGCGAAGCGGCAAAAATGGTTAAGACCGTGAGTTTGGTTCCGAGGAACGCGCCGATCAGCGCCATCAGTTTGACGTCGCCGAATCCCATCCCTTCGACCCCACGAGCTCTCAGGTAGATGGCGGCCGCGCCGTATAGAAACGAGGCGCCAACCGCCGCTCCCAGCAAGGAGTCTGACAGCGACCACAAGCGCCACGAAATCTCGCCTCGCATGGCGGGCGATACCATGCCCGGCATGATTCGCGAAGCTAGATCATTCACCGGAACCACCAGGCTGAATGCTATGCCCAGAGCCAGCCCGGGCAGAGTCAAGGCGTTGGGAAGAAGCTTCGTATCGGCGTCGGTGAAGATCAACCCCAGCAGCAGGAAGCCGAACACGGTGCACTTCAACATCGCCAGCGTCAGACCAAAATGGAGGTAGCAGCCGAGAAAGAGCAAGCCCGTGAGGATCTCGATCACCAGGTAGCGTGGCGATATAGGCTGCTTGCACGACCGGCACTTTCCCCGAAGAATCAGCCAGCTCAGTACGGGCAGGTTGTGGTAAAGCGGGATCGGATCTCCGCAGTTCGGGCATGCCGAGCGCGGCTTTACGACCGACTGGCCACGCGGCAAACGGTAAATACACACGTTCAGGAAGCTGCCAAAGCACAGCCCATAAGCGAAGATCGCGGCTTCAAGAAAGAGTTTCACGTCGGCTAAGTGCTCAGTTTGCTGGGACTTAAATGATTATAAGCCGCTCCTCGGAGGCTTTCTAAGTACGAAGGTGACTGTACCTCCGCCGCCGGCAACTTATTGCGAGTAAAGGGGAAGCAGATGCTCACGCGACCCGGTTGGTTTCGTGTCGTTGCGGCAAATTCCACACCTGCCAACTGTTCAGATTGGCCTTGCAGCAGCACGCGCGTGGGGCAGCCGCGGCCACTTCAGTCCTGGTGGAGGAACTTGTAGTCTAGGATGGAGGCCACCAGTGCGAAAGCGTCTTCGACATTGTCCGCTGCGTCCTTGATACGAATCAGCCTTCCCTGGCAAAGCACATTGCTGTTCTTTTGTCCGGAGATTAGTTCCGGCATCTCGAAGATCAGTTCCACCAGGGCATTCACCGGCAGTTCCTGCGGGCCGTGAAACAGCACGCCCGACTGGCTGATGTTCTGGATCATGCCCTCGTACCAGGTGCTGAGATTTTTCCCTCGGTATCGAATCGCAATGTTCAACCGCAGGCGCCGTGCCCGAGGCACCCAGGTCGGCCGCTTTTGACGGGAGCGACGCCGGACCGTCGTTGCTTCTGCCACCGGCTCGTCAACCCGGCTCCCGCGACGCATGGTCTTCCAGTCGTACTGGTAGGTGGTGGCGCACACCGTGCAGACCTGGTAGTACTCACCATTCGCCGCGCGGCGCGGCCAGGAAAACTCGTGCGAACAGCGCCCTAGCTTGAGGACATCCATGAGAGTTTGCGGCATGATGACGAGGGGGCGTCCTGTGCCAATCGGACACTTCTATCTTCCAACGCCGCGGACGTTCTGGGTAGGTTACTTTTGTGCAGCGTAGTTTAGGACTTATGCTTTTTCATATGGCACAAACCGGACAATCGCGCATGGGCTTTCTCCTCGCCGGAGGCAAAAGTTCTCGCATGGGCACGAATAAAGATAAGGCGTTTCTGGACTTCGGCGGCCAAACATTACTTGACCGCGCGCTTACCGTGATGGGCGCGGTCTGCGACCGGGTTGCGATCGTCGGCGACCCTGCCAAGTTTACGAAATACGTATCTACTAAATGTGAAGCGGCCGTGGCCGACATTTTCTCCGGATGCGGTCCCCTCGCTGGTATTCACGCGGCGCTTGTGTATTCTTCTGCCGAGTTGAACCTGATGCTCGCGGTTGACATGCCCTTCGTCTCCAGGGAGCTTCTCGCGTTTCTGTTCACGGCGGCAGAGAACACTGACGCCACCATCACGGTGCCTCGTGCCAGTAAGGGTTTGCAGCCGCTCTGCGCGATCTATCGGCGCGACTTTTGCTCTACCGCCGAGCAGGCTCTGCGGGCTGCGAAGTATAAGATCGATGCCGCGTTTTCGAGTGTGTCGGTCCGCGTGATCGAAGAGGGAGAACTGGCAACAGCCGGTTTTTCCGAGCGGAGTTTTTTCAACGTGAACACCCCGCAGGACCGTCGGGAAGCCGAGGGCCGACCTTTCTAGCGTGGCGTCCCTACGCTTTCGCTTGAGCCGGGCTGCCATCTCATGCCATGCTGATAGCGATGGCTGCCGCGGACGCACTGTCACCCTACATCGAGTTCAAGGACGTCTCCAAGGCATTTGGGGATAGGGTGGTTCTTAAGGACGTGAACTTCGAGGTGTTGCCCGGTGAGATGGTCTGCATTCTCGGACGTAGCGGCGTGGGAAAATCGGTGGCGCTCCACAACATCATGGGCTTCTTGAAGCCGGATTCAGGCCGGGTCATTGTTGCCGGTCAGGATATCACCGACTACAACGAAGAGCAGCTCGAAGAAATCCGCAAGAAAGTCACGATGGTGTTCCAGAACGGAGCCCTCTTCGATTCCTTGACAGTCGGTGAAAACGTTGCTTTCCCTTTGCGCGAAAGAAGAGAGCTTTCAGAAGAGCAGATTTACCAGGTCGTCGACGGCCTCCTCGAAATGGTCGGAGTCAAGGAGATGCGTGACCTGTTGCCGTCAGACCTTTCCACCGGCATGAAACGTTCCGTCGCCATTGCGCGGGCGTTGTCCGCCCAACCGGAGTGCGTGCTCTACGACGAACCCACCACCATGGTCGATCCGATGATGGGGAACCTGCTCGGCGATCTCATCGCCAGGCTCAAACTGCAATTACACCTGACCTCAGTCGTGGTCACGCACGACATGCGGCTGGCGAAAAAACTGGCCGACCGTATTGTCTTCCTGCACGAAGGGCGCGCGATCTTCTTCGGGCCCTACAAGGAGATGGAGAAATCGACCGAGCCCATCATTCATGAGTTCCTGGAACTGGACGAGCTGAAGCTGGAAGCGTAGAGGCAGTTGCCAGTGGCCAGTGGTCAGTTGCCAGTGAATGCCACCTGGTTTTACCGAGAACTGAGAACTGCCCTAGAAGCCCTGCCGCAACAATTCCTCCACGCACATCGAACTCGGCGTGGGCTCGCCCTTCATCATCTTCTCGACATACTTCGCAATCACGTCGGCTTCCAGATTGACCGGATCGCCCGGCTGGAGTGAACCGAGATTGGTTAGCTCTACGGTGTGCGGGATAATCGCAATTGTACAGCGATTCCGCTCGAGTTTGGCGACCGTAAGGCTGATGCCCTCAATCGAGATCGATCCCTTGAACACCGTGTACTTCTCGATCTCCGGCGGGATTTCAATATGCAGCCACCAGTTCTCGGAATCCGCAATGCGCTCGAACTCGATCAGCTTGCCCACGCCATCCACGTGTCCCTGAACGATGTGGCCATCGAAGCGCCCGTCCGCCTTCATCGGCAGCTCCAGGTTCACCAGCACACCCTCGTGCATCCGCGAGAACGAAGTTCGTATCCACGTTTCCGGCGCCAGGTCGGCGCAGAATGACTTTGGTTTGATATCAAGCGCCGTCAGGCAAACGCCGCTCACCGCGACGCTGTGGCCGGTTCTCAGTTCTTTGGGTGTATTCGCGGCCTCGATGGTGATGCGACGATTCTCACCACGTTGCTCGATCTTTACGACCTTGCCTACTTCTTCCACAATTCCGGTAAACATAAGATTTATGCCTCAGCCTTTCTTTGAAACAGTGCCGCAACCGTGTGAATGTTCCTGCTGTCGATCCAAACTTGCTGGTGGAGAGCCGGGCGTCCGCGCCGGGTGGACGGGCGAGACGCCCGTCGCTCCACTAGCACTTATGCCTGTCCCGCGTACGGGTCCCGCAAATAGCCTTCGACCGCAAAATCTTCGCCGAAGCGGTGCAATTCGTAGCGCTGCACGCACTGGGCCCGTCCGTGCAAACTTTCACCGGCAAGGAAGGGAACTGCGCCCTCGCCAAAAATCTTCGGTGCGAAGTAGAGAAACACCTTATCTACCTCACCCGACGCCAGGGCCGCGCCGTTCACCAGCGCTCCACCCTCGATGAGCAGGCTCGTGATCTCCAACTCTCCCAAGCTCTGGACAATCGCCGCGAAGTCGGGCCGTCCATCGGCAGTCACCGATATTTGTTGCACGCGAATCCCCTTCGCTTCGAGCCCCCGCTTCGTCTGTTCCTCGGCATTGGAATACAGGATCAGAACATCGTGCTCCGCGGTTTGGATTACTCGCGACGCGTGCGGGATGCGCAAGTAAGAATCCAGGATCACGCGCAGCAGCTTGCGCCGCCGCGGCAGGCCACTGCGGTCGGTCAGCAGAGGATCATCCGCCATCACTGTCCCCACTCCAGCCAGGATCGCGTCACTCTGATGGCGCAGTTGCTGCACATGCGCGCGCGCCGCCTCGCCCGTGATCCAGTGGTATCCGCTGCGGGCGCCCTCGGTCGCCGGCGTAGCCGATCCCGGCTCCGTGCCGGGTTTCGTGGCGTCGGCGATTTTCCCATCGAGGGTCATGGCCGATTTCAGCGTGACCAGCGGTTTGCCTCGACGGATGTACTTGGCAAAACTTTCATTCAGTTTTCTTCCTTCCGCCTGAAATAAGCCGACCTCTACTTTAATCCCTGACGCGCGGAGCCTGGCAAATCCTTGACCCCCCACCTTGGGATTCGGATCCTCCATGGAGCAGATCACGCGGCGGATTCCGGTCGCCATTACGGCATCGGCACAGGGTCCAGTACGGCCCTGATGTGAGCATGGCTCCAGATTCAGATAGAGAGTTCCGCCGCGTGCAGCATTGCCCGCTTGCTCCAAGGCGAGAACTTCGGCGTGCTTTACGCCGTCGTAGGTATGTGTGCCGGCCCCAACCTCGCGGCCGGACGGGTCCACTACAACCGCTCCCACCGCCGGATTAGGCGAGACGAGCCCGACGCCCGCTCGCGCTAAGTCGAGCGCCTTTCGCATGTGTTGTTCATCGGTTGTCATATAACTTTCAGACGACCCTCATTCTTCATCCAGGTCTGCCACCGCAGCGCCGCTGCGCGAGTGTGGAGGACGACGCAAGGGAGCGGTGCGATAAGCATAGGGGTCTTCCGGTTCGGGTTTCCGACGGAATAGCCGCTTCAGTCGATCCAATAATCTTTGCAGGTATGAGGAACGTGATCCTTTTCTCACAATCTATCTTCCTCCTTGCTACGCGGCCGATTCTCAGGAGAACAACGACTCCACAAAATCCTTTGCGTCAAAAGGCAGCAGATCCCCTGCCTTTTCGCCTATTCCCACATACCGTACCGGCAGTCCCAACTCACGCGAAATTGCGACCACGACGCCGCCTTTGGCCGTGCCATCGAGCTTGGTCAATACAATTCCCGTGACTCCCGACGATTGCGTGAACTGCCGCGCCTGTTGCAATCCATTCTGACCGGTGGTGGCATCCATCACCAGCAAAGTCTCGTGGGGGGCGCCTGGCACTATGCGTTGTGCGGTGCGCTTCATCTTCTCCAGTTCGAGCATCAGGTTTTGCTTGGTGTGCAGGCGCCCGGCAGTATCCACGATCACGTAATCGGTTTTGCGCGCGGTTGCCGACTGCAGCGCGTCGAATAACACAGCGGATGGATCGCCCCCGGCTTTCGTTTTGATCACTTCCGTTCCCGTGCGCTGTCCCCAAATTTCGAGTTGCTCGATGGCCGCCGCGCGGAACGTATCCGCCGCGCACAGCAAAACCGTCTTGCCTTGCGCTCGAAATACTTGCGCCAATTTTCCTATCGTCGTTGTTTTGCCCGTGCCGTTCACGCCCACCACAATGATCACCTCCGGCGTACCGTCCACCTTGGTCACGGGCTGCGAACCGGTCGTCGTCAGGATCGTCAGCAGTTCCTCTTTGAGCAGCCGTTTGAGTTCATTCACGTCCTTGATCTGCTTGCGATCGGCTTTGTCGCGCAGCTTCTCCAGAACTTCATGCGTGGTCGTGGTGCCCAGGTCGGCGCCAATCAGCGTGGCTTCCAGATCGTCCAAGGTGGAGCGGTCGATCTCCTTGCCGATGGAGACGACATCTTCGATGCGCTCGGCCAGGTTCTCGCGCGTGCGCGAGACGGCCTCCTTCATGCGCTCAATAAAACTGGGTTTCTGTACTTCGTCCAGACTGCCAAAAAGAGTTTGAATCATGAGGTATCTGCCACCGATTATAAGAGAATCCCCAGGGGAGAATTAGTAATTGTGTAATTTGTAATTTGGTAATTTGAGACCGCTCCGTGCCGTTGATCTCGATTTTTGTAGTGGGTCCAGAATTGCGGCGACCACTGGCAGCCTCCCGAGCTGCGCTCGGCTTGCCCTACGTGAGGGGGATAAACGATGCTGAATCCGCTCTAGGTGTGACTCGTTCTTTCTTCTCTTACGTGCGAATAGAAAGCCTTTTATGCACGTAAGACAATTCTTTTACCGGAAAATGACAGACCAGTGACAACCCGCCGCCGCACCGTTTTCTAGCATTACCACGTTGGTATGGCCAACTCTTGGAGGCAGTAACCATGAAACTCTTGTCAGTCTTGTTGCTCATGACGCTCAGCTTCGGCTGCGGGGGATACGGCTCGGGCAGTGGCACGCAACCTGCTAGCACCCCGAACATTTCCGCACTTTCGCCGGATAGCGCGAATGCCGGAGGCGACGACTTTGTGCTAACGGTCAATGGAACAGGCTTCGCCAGGGATTCAGTGGTCTATTGGAAGTCAGCTAGCGTTTCCACAACTTACGTGAGCACTCAACAGCTCACCGCAAAAATTCTGGCAGCCGACACAACCACTGCCGGCACCGTTTCGGTGTACGTCAATAATCCGGGCACCGGGATGTACGCGATGGGGGTGAATTCCAATTCCGTCAACTTTACCATCAACTAAAGAACCGGGCCGTCAGTCTTAGGCCTTGTTGGGGTCGGCAAACTGTCCAGGGAAATATTGGTGGTTCCGTGATTGAAACCGGAGTGGCCTCGCGTTTGAAATTACAAATTGCCCAACTACCAATTTTCTCCGCCGTTCAGCTACGCGTGATTTCGACCGTGAGAGGGTCACTGGGTTGAAGCGGAGGTTCGGTGGGCGTCGGCGCAGGCGATTCCAGCGGCATCTTCTGCGTAAGCGATTGGTGTATGCGGATTTCTCCCCGCTGAAATACCGCTTGCAACGCGGCCACAGCGTTGGGGTCAAGGCGCTTTCCCGAAAGGCTCTGAATGATGTGCAGGGCTTGCACCGGATCGTGTGCTTGCTGGTAAGGACGATTCGTGGTCAGAGCGTCAAAGGTGTCCGCGACCGCAATCACGCGCGCCAGCAGCGGGATTTCGTCGCCTTTTAGACCATAAGGATATCCCCGGCCGTTAAGCGCCTCATGATGCAATTCGATTCCGGGCAGCATCTCGCGCAACTGCGGCACGGGACGCAGAATGTTTGCGCCCTTGGTAGTGTGCGTCTTCATGATCTCGAATTCTTCCGGAGTCAGAGTGCCAGGTTTTTTCAGGATGCGGTCTTCGATGCCGATTTTGCCGACATCGTGCAGTTGCGCCGAGACTCGCAGGATCTCCAGAAATCCAGGATCCAGGCCCATTTCTGTCGCGATCATGATCGAGTATTTTGTGACCCGGTCGGAATGGCCGCGCGTGTAAGGATCTTTTTCGTCGACGGCGCCGGCGAGCATCTGGATCGACCCCATGAACAGCGCCTTGTTTTCCTCCGCGGCGCGCTTCAAGTCCTCGACGAACTGCTCCAGCTCTTCCGACATGGTGTTGAACGTCGTCGCCAACTCGCCGATCTCGGTGCGCGTTTTTAGGTGTACACGCTGAGAGAAATCGCCGCGCGCGATAGCGCGGCTCGATTGTGCCAGCACTTGCAGCGGGCTGGTAACCCGTCGCGCCGAGAAAATACTCAAACCTACACTCGCGAAAACCGCCAGCCATGCCAGTAAGCGCCCGGTGCGCTGCATCTCGTAGATTCCGCGATATGCATCTTCGCGCGGCTTCTGCACCACTACCGCCCAATCGAGGGAGGTCACGGGACTGTACGTTCCCAGCATCTCGGTTGTCTTTTGACCGTCCTGAATCGTGAACTCGCTGGTCGCCGCCAATTGGGCCTTCGAGCCTTTGCCCACAAAGCTACGGACGATCTCGAAGTGGCTCATGTCCTGCCCGGTGGCATATTGGCCCGTCGCGGCCGCCACCAGCCTCCCCTGGCTGTCGACCACGTACGGCATCAATCCGCTCATTTGGACTTGCTCCAGCCGACGGATCAGGTAACCCATATCCACTACCGACCCGATCATGCCCAGGAACCGTCCGCCATACATGATCGGCGAGCTGACCAGCATCACCGTTTGCGCCGACTTTCCACTACCCACCGTCAACGGCTGGCCGCTGTAGACACGGCCTTCGCGGGCGGCTTGATAGGCCCGCTCCAGCTCCCGTTGCAGAAAAGCATCGGGCTCAATACGTCCGGCGGAAATTCCTTTGGCATCGGCATTCAGCAGCGTGGCATAGGCAATGTCGTTTGATGACGAGACAAAATTCTCCAACATCGCCCGCAATTCTGGCGTCAGAAATTTCTGCGCACCTTTGTCGCCACTAAGATCGTTCCCGCTCGGGTTGGCCAGCATCATTACCTGAATCGACGACGATAGATTGGTCAACATCATGCGCAGCGATGCTTGATGCTGGGAAATGTCGTCGGCCAGCGAACGCGTGACCGTGTTTTGCAGCAGCATTTCGTTGGTCCTGAGGCGCTCCCGGTTCATGTGTTCGATCTGTACCGAATAGAAGTACATGGGGAGGACACTGATGGCCAACAGCACGCCGAGGATGACGTAGAGGAGCGGGATGCGCGCGGGAATGGGCAGCTTCAACTGCAAAAGGCAATCCTGTCGGCCCAAGCGCGGGGGTGGTTGGTCCGTCCTGCGTCTATTCTAAGTTGGTTTGCGGGATGGCCTCATGTGTTTAAAGTACAGGTCACCGTTACCGAGGTACTCACACCGCGGGTACCGGGGTCTCAAGTGGCTGGCAACCGGGTAGTTCCCGGTTCCCAGTTCTCAGTGAGAAGCGCCGGGATTAGAAACCGGTAACTAAGAACTGGGAACTGCTTTTGCACCGGTTTATAATGGGCTCGTCGGCCCGGGGTGCTGCATGCGGTCCTTCCACGTTTACTGCTTTTGTTGCCGGCTATTGGCGACTTTTCTGATCTTTTCCTCGTGGACGCTCGCCGGGAATACTCCTGCCCCCAGGATTTCCACGGAAACGCGGAAGGAAATCGTCCACGCCTTCAATGAAGAACTGGTCTATATCCGCGCGCGTTTTCCGATGGGGCGGACCGGACTGAAGCTCAAGGACGGAACCGTATCCCCAAGTGGCCCGGAGCTCGAGCATTTGGTGGCGCTTTGGGGACCAGCCGCCAAGCCGGGCGACCGGGCCCGGATCAGCAACGTCGTTATCAAGGAAAACTACATCCGGTTTGAGATCAACGGCGGTCCCATCAAGAAGCAGAAGTGGTATGAGCACATTGAGCTTGCAGGTCCGGTTGGAGGGGGTCCAATTACACCTTCCGATCCCTCCGCCAACGCTCACGGCTCCTTTGTGGATCTCTACTTCGACAAGTATGTTCCCGAGATGACCGGGCCCGAACTGAAGCAGTTATTGCGTCCAGTATTTGATTTTGACGCCAAGTCCGGGCTCGAAGCCTACCTGGAAACCGTTTCTCCCAAGGTGAAAGATGCGATCAAGAATCACCACGTGCTGGTGGGAATGAACCACGAAATGGTGATCTATGCCAAGGGACGTCCTCCCAACAAAGTGCGCGAGACCGCGGAGGGCGTGGAGTACGAAGAATGGATCTATGGCACGCCTCCGCAGGACGTGGATTTTGTGCGCTTCGTAGGCGACGAAGTGGTGCGCGTCGAGACCATGAAGGTGAATGGCGAGAAAATCGTGCGTGTCGAGAAAGAAGTCGATCTGGGTGCGGCAACCGTTGCCAAGAAACAGGAGGCACGCCCCGCCAACGCGCCCACGTTGCGGCGACCGGGCGAAGAGATGCCGGAGTCCAATCCGGCAAACCCTTCCAGCGTGCCACCAATAGCCCCCGTGCCACCGCCTTCCGGGCCCGGTACGGATCCAGGCCCCAACTGGAGTTTGCCGGCGACGCCGACGACGGAATGAAGATGTGAGCATTCCAAGCTGCTCGCAGCAAAAGAGTCGCATCATCTTTTACCTCCATTCACGCCTTCCCGGTCTCGACCTTCCACACCTCGACCTTCTACACTATAAGTGTGAAGATTGCCCTGGGCCAGATCAACCCCACCGTGGGGGACTTCTCTGGCAACGCTGCCAAGATCATCCAGTTTGCGATGCAGGCGCGGAATGCCGGTGCTGGCCTGATTCTTTTTCCGGAACTCGCCGTTTCGGGCTACCCGCCGCGCGATCTGGTCGAGAGGCCGTTGTTTGTGGCGCGGAATCACGCGACGGTGGAGAAGATCGCGGCAGAAACGCGGGGCATTGCTGTGATCTGCGGGATGGTGACCCCGGCCGAAGCGGACTCTGGAAAAAAGGTGATGAACTCCGCTGCCCTGCTGCGCGAGGGGCGCATCGATTTCATCCAGTCGAAGATGCTGCTGCCCACTTATGACGTCTTCGACGAGATGCGCAACTTCGCTCCCGCCAAGAGCCAGCAACTGTTCAGTTTTTGCGGTAAGCAGATGGCTCTGACCATCTGTGAGGATGCCTGGAACGACAAGCGCTTCTGGAACCGGCGGCTGTATGGCATCGACCCGGTCGAAGAGTTGGTTCGAGTCGGCGGGAACTTCGTGCTCAATATCTCGGCATCGCCGTTTTGGCTGGGCAAGCGCGAACTGCGCCGGGAGATGCTCACCTCCATCGCGCGGAACCAGAAGGTTCCGGTCGCGATGGTGAACCAGGTCGGAGGCAACGACAGCCTGGTCTTCGACGGATCCAGTGTTGTAATTGCGCCCGACGGACAAGTGATCGCGCAAGGGAAGTCGTTCGAGGAGGACCTGATCTATTTCGATTCCCAGAAACTCAGCGGAGACATGCACCCGCAAATCGAGGGCGAAGAAGCCAGCGCATATGAAGCGCTGGTTCTGGGGACGCGAGACTACGTACACAAATGTGGCTTCCAACGGGCGATTATCGGACTCAGCGGAGGAATCGATTCCGCGCTCACCGCGTCGATTGCGGCCGATGCGCTCGGTCCTGAGAACCTCATCGGCGTCGGCATGCCCGGGCCGTACTCGTCGCAAGGCTCGATTGACGACGCGCGGGAGCTGGCCAGTAATCTCAAGATTCGCTTCGAACTGCTCGCGATTAACGAAATCTACGAGGCCGCACGCCAGACGCTTGCGCCCGTGTTTGCCGGCAGGCCGCCCGACGTCACCGAAGAAAATATTCAGTCCCGCGCCCGCGGATTGCTGCTGATGTCCATGTCGAACAAATTCAGCGCGCTGGTGCTTTCGACCGGCAACAAGAGCGAGTTGGCGGTCGGCTATTGCACTCTTTACGGCGATATGGTGGGTGGACTGGCGGTCATCTCGGATGTGCCGAAGACGCTGGTCTACCGCTTGAGCGCTTACGCGAACTCGCGGCGCAAAGTAATTCCGCAAGCGACGATCGAGAAGCCGCCGTCTGCGGAATTACGCCCCGATCAAAAGGATTCGGACTCACTACCGCCCTACGAGGTGCTCGACGCGATTGTTGAAGACTTTGTGGAGGAGTCGCGCTCGGCCGAACAGATTGCCCGTGCTCACAATTTTGATCCGGATTTGGTGCGGCGGGTGATCCGGATGGTCGAGCGCAGCGAGTACAAGCGGCAACAAGCAGCCCCCGGAATCAAGATTTCCGCCAAGGCGTTCGGCTATGGGAGGAGATTTCCGATCGCAGCCAAAGCTGAGGTCTAGCCCCCTCTGCGGTGAATGCCGGGTCTCTGCGGGAGCGGTACGTGTTATGAATTTGTCATCCCGACCCTGAGCGCAGCCGAAGGGGAGGAATCTGCAGTTCGCTGCAAGATGCAGATCCCTTGCGTTGCTCGGAATGACAAAGTCTCGTGAATGACAAGTCCGCCGGTTTTTGTAACAATCGAATTCCAATAGAACTCCAATCTATGATACCCATGCATCGCACGCTTCTTGCGGCTCTCTTGTTATCCGGCATCGTTGCCGCTCAAACCCAGCCCGCTCACTCTGCAAAATCGACAGCTACGCCGGCAGCGCCCGTACACTTCTCGGAAAGGCCGACGCCTCTCCCCACCGAAGACACGGTCAACTCGTTCCTGTTTCAGATGTTTGGCTACGAACCCACGGTGACGTGGAAGGTGATGGATATTCGTCCCTCCGAGGTGCCGGGACTGGCGGAGGTCTTGGTTGTAATCACCAACCCGCAAGGCTCGAACCCGAATAAGTTGTTGGTGAGCGCCGACGGCAAGCATGCCATCACGGGCGACATACTGCCCTTTGGTGCGAAACCCTTTGAAGACGCCCGCGCCAAGCTGGAAAAAGGCGTGACCGGACCGGCGAAGGGACCGGCTAAGGCTGCCGTGACCATTGTCGAGTTCAGTGACATGCAGTGCCCGCACTGTCAAAAGGCCGCGGCCGGGATCGAACAGCTGCTGGCGCAGGAGCCCGAAGCCCACTTTGTTTTTCAGAATTTTCCACTGCCCTCGCACAACTGGGCGGAGAAAGCGGCCGACTACGTCGATTGCGTGGGCCGATCTTCGTTGGGAGGACCTTCGAATGATGCGGTCTGGAAATTTATCCAGAAGACTTTTGACGAGCAAGCCAATATCACTGAAGCCAACACCGACGAAAAGCTGAAGGCGATCGCGACTGCATCGGGCGCGAATGGCGACGACATTGCCGCCTGCGCGGCCAAGCCCGATACCAAAGCCCGGGTTGAGGCCTCCATTGCGCTAGGAACGTCGGTAGGCGTGACGGGCACGCCGGCTCTATTTATCAATGGACGCAACGTACCCGGTGGAACTCCTGTCGATCTGCTAAAGAAAATTGTGGACTTTCAGGCGAGCCAGGAAAAAAGCGACAAGTAAATCGTGTCATCGCGCCATCGGGTGATCCGAGATCATCCGATTTCTTATTTTCCTATCCAGATTTCTGGCGTCTCGGGCCGCTCCGGGTCAAAGAGGACGTGAGGCGTGATGAGGATCAGCAGTTCGTCGTCCTCTTCCTGCTTGGTACTCTGCGAAGTCAAGACGCTGAAGCCTGGGATACCAGAGAACAACGGCAGACCGGTGAGGCTCTTCTCATCGGACTTCGTGATCATTCCCGCTACCGCCGCCGGCTCCCCGTCCTTGAGCATGATTCCCCCCGTGTACTCGCGATTCAAAATGTCAGGAATGCCATTGGTGACTGAGCTCCCCAGACTGCGGATTTGAAAGTCCAACTCAAGCGCTACGTCGGAATTGTTATGTACCATCGGTTTCGCCTTGAGCGTGAGTCCAATGTCTTCATAATTGACCGAAGGAAAGGGCGCGGTGTACGACTGATTCCCGACGACCTGCGCGATCGCAGCATTGTTGTAAATCGGCGCGAAGCTGGCGTTGAGGATGGGATAGCGCTCTCCCAGTTTAAAAGTGGCGTCCTTGTTCTGAGAAGCTCGCAACTGAACATGCTCGAGCTGCCGGACGGAACTCTCGTTCATGGAAAGCACTGGGGATAATTGATCGAAGCTCAGTCCCATCAGCGTGAGCCCGCCGCCGAAAGTCGCGAGCGGCTGGCTAAAGATGGAATTCGCCTGGCCTTGCAATTGCGCGAGAAGCGCAGAAATGGTCTGATTGCCCGCCTGGTTGATGCCGCCAGAAGCAACCAGCTGGTTGATTAGTGACTGGATATTTTGTCCGGCGAGCCCCGCGAGGGCGGAGGCCGGAATATTGAAAAGATTGAAAGTGTCCGGAACATGCAGCCCGATTTGCCGCATGTAGGTGTGGCTCACCTGGAAGACTTTGAGATCCAGCATCACTTCCGGCCGGGGGCTATTCAGTTGGCCGAGAAATTGGGTTGCGGCTTCCAATGCTGCCTTCGGTCCGCGCAGCGTGATCGTGCTCGAGGCGGTGCTGAGTCCCGCGAACTTAAACTCGAATAGCGACCGCAGCGAGGTCATCAGCTCGTTCAGCTCCTGAGCAGAGGCGCCGCCCGGGATGTAAAACGAACGCATCCCCATGCGATCGTAGAGGCGGTGGTTCTCGAGACTATCCACCGCGGCGAAAAGAACTGTGTCTTCCAATGCTACGCTGAAGCTCTTCGTGACCGTGGAGGCGGCGTGCATGGCGCTGGCGAAATCTGCTTTCTCCAGATCGAAGCGCACGGGACGGCTGGGGAAGGGATCGTCGAAGACCACCGTTAGCCCATAGCTTCCGGCGACCGCGGTGAGCAGACCACGCGAATCGCCGCGGTAGTGGAAGTCATGAAGCCCGTCAAGCGGTTTAACGGCGATCGAGTCGGCGCTGGCCACTACTTGCGGCGGGCTCGCGCTGTGCACCGGGACGGGCCCCAGAGCATCGCTTATGCGCTGCTGTGCGAACTCGTTCTGCGGATCGAGGTTCAGCGCCGCTCGGAACTCCGCCATCGCTTCCACTTGCCGGCCATCGAGCAGGTCGCTATTTCCGCGCTCCAGATGGCTTCCGGCCAGATGCTGCCGCGTAATTTCCCGGGCGGTCAGGTACTCGATGTTTTGAGGGACCAAGCGAGACGCTTCCTCAAATTCATAAAAAGCCTCGTCCAGGTTGTGCGCTTTCTCGAGCTTGAGTCCGCGTGCGAAAGCCTGGCGGGCGGCCTTCAGGTCTTTGGCAGGACCGTGGCAAGCGGCCTGCCCCCCGGAATCGGAGCAGAGCGAGGGCACGGCCGGCGGCGGAGTGTCTGCTGCTAAACAAACTCCGGCAAATAACAAGCAAATTCCCGCTGGCAACCATCGCATATTACTACTATAGAATGCCCGCTTGCCGCTGTCTTGCAAGAGAAATCCAGGATTGGGAACTACGGTCGTAACGGGCGTTTCACCGCAGCATCAGCCGTTCCATCCGTGTAGCGCGGCCCGTCTCGTCATCGCACTCGACCACGACAGCGCACAACCGGACGTCGCCATTGGCCGACTCGAAGCGCGCCGGCATCCCGCTGAGAAACTTCTCGATCACTTGTTCCTTCTTTACCCCAATGACGCTGTCGTACGGCCCAGTCATGCCAACGTCCGTGATGTAGGCAGTTCCCTTTGGCAGGACGATCTCATCCGCAGTAGGGATGTGCGTGTGCGTGCCCACCACTGCTGTGACGCGACCGTCGAGGTACCAACCAAAGGCAACTTTTTCAGAACTGGCCTCGGCATGAAAATCCACAAACACGATTTTCGATTTGATCTGTTCCAGAAGCTGATCGGCGTAGCGAAAGGGATCGTCGCTCGACCCCATGAACACGCGTCCTTGAAGATTCAAGACGGCATAACTAGCGCCGTTCTTTTGCCCTTCGTATACTCCCCAACCGGGCAGGCCCTGGGAAAAGTTCGCCGGGCGCAACAGGCGGCGTGCCGGACTGTGCGGGTTTCCGTCCGCCATCTGGAAGTATTCGATGATCTCGCGTTTGTCCCACACGTGATTTCCGGTGGTCATGACGTCGATACCCAGATCGAAAAGCTCCTCCGCCAAGGCCGGCGTGATTCCGAAACCAGCCGCAGCATTCTCGCAGTTGGCGATGACCAGATCGACGGCGTGCTGCTGGCGCAGTTCAGGCAGGCGATCTCTCACGATCGTCCGCCCAGGGCGCCCAAAAATGTCACCGATAAAAAGAATTTTCAAAGTAAGGTCTCAGGTGCCTGGTGTTATGTCTCCGGAAATAACGCTACTCACGCTGAAGCGTGCGCCCAAAATTCGATCTTATCACGCTGAAAACTGGCTACTGGCAACCGACTACTGGGTGCTTATTTCAGCCGTCTTCAGAAAGTCGTAATTTCCCGACGGATTCAGCGTCACGTTTCGCACCCGCCGCGTGTGCACCAGCACGTTATCGACGTAAAACAGATTGATGGCCGGAACATCCTTCGCCAGGATCTGCTGAAGTTCAGCGTAGAGCTGCTTGCGGATATCCTGATCGGTATCGCGGCGCGCCTGGTCAATCAGGCTATCGACCCGCGGATTGGAATAGAAACTGCGGTTCCTCCCTGCCGGAGGAAAGTTGCGCGAGTGAAAGGCGGTGTCAAAGATGTCGGGATCCTCGTTCCCCCCGATCCAGCGCAACGAGTAAACCTGGAAAGCGCCGCTCGTGACATCGGCAAGAAACGTAGCAAACTCATAGGTACGAATGTCGAGCGCAATCCCCACATCCCGCAATTGTTGCTGAAGCACAGCTGCCAGCAGACGCGAGCTTTCCTCGGTCCCAGTCTTCATCGTGAGATGAAAGCGCACGCTGTTGTGCGGTGGGTAGCCAGCCGCGTCGAGAATCTGCCTGGCCTTTTCAGGATCGTAAGTGAACCCGCTCGCCTGCGGATCGTAGGCCCAACTCAGGATCGGTAGCACACTCGCTGCCGGCTGCGCAAACCCGTGCCAGATGTACTGCAGCAGCGGACCACGATCGATCGCGCAGGCAATCGCCTGCCGGACGCGCACGTCACGCAGCAGCGGATCACGCGTGTTGAAAGCCAAGTAAGAGAGAATCGTCCCCGGCCCGCGTTCGATCTGCAGATGCGGATCGCTTTCGAGCGCCACCACCATGTCAGACGTCAGAGCGTTGATCGCGAGATCCACGCTTCCCTTACGAAGTTCGAGGGCTCGTGTGGTGGCGTCCGGCACGACCGTGAAGCGCACGCGAGAAAGGCGGGCCTTGGTTCCCCAGTAATGGTCATTACGCTCGACAACGACGTCCTTATCCTGCTCCGCGCTCACGAATTTGAAGGGTCCTGAGCCAATCGGCCTTCGCGTCATCTCATCGAGCGTACCGTAGGGCACAATGCCGATCGCGCCCTCCGAGAGATTCCACAGCAAAGTGGCGTAGGGCTCTTTCAAATGGAACACTACCGTTAACTCATCTGGCGTTTCGATCCGATCCACGTAACGGTACGCCGAGGTTTTGGTGCTGCGGATTTTGCCCTGGAGCAGGGAATCCAACGTCCACTTTACATCGCGCGACGTAAGTGGCCGTCCATCGTGAAAGGTTACTCCGCGATGCAGGTGGAAGATGTAAGTCAGCGAATCGGGAATTTCCCAACGCTCCGCCAGCCCAGGTTGAACATTGAAGTGCTCATCGCGAGTCAGCAACGCGTCGAAGAGAAGTTCGTCAATGCGCTCTGAGTACCCGTCAATCCCCACCCGCGGATCGAGATTCGTTGGGCTGCTTTCAATGATCATGACTAGCGTGTTCGGGTCGGGGGCTTGCGAGCAGGAGAGAAGCGGCAGCATCCATCCGCCAAGAAATAAGAACAGAATTGTGAGCGGACCGGGGCCCCCGACGCGCCCTGTTTTGGCGCGTTGGGATGGTGGAGCGAAGGATGTGCTGGTTGCGCGCCCCCGTACTCCCGCCTCACGCATACGAGATCTTTCCCAGGATCGCCACCCGCTTCGCTCCGGTAGCCGACGGCACATTGCCTGGCCGCCGATGCCACGTCTCGTGCGCCAGCAAAGCAAAAGCCACCGCCTCCTTGGCTTCCGCCGGAAGGCCGAACTCATCCGAGAAATGCAGTCCGATGCCCAAGGGCGCGATTTCGTCGCGCAGCATGGCCATCAGCGTCGGATTCTTCGCGCCGCCGCCCGAGACGATCATTTGATGATCGTAGCGCTCGGGGCGCGATGCGAATTTTGGCAACACAAACCGCCGCACTGCGTCCGCAATCGATCGCACCGTCAAAGCTGTGGCCGTCGCGACCACGGCGGCCTTACTGGCGCCGTGGCAGATCTGAAGAAATCGGCCCACGTATTCGCGGCCAAATTCCTCGCGGCCCGCTGTCCGTGGCGGCTTCTGCCGAAAAAAGTGCGCGCGCAGCAAGCGGGCAATCACTTCGTCCAGTACGCGTCCCGAGACTGCGACTTTGCCGTCTCGGTCATAACGCCGTCCGAACAACTCTTCCATTACCGCATCTATCACCATGTTGCCGGGGCCGGTGTCAAAAGCTACCACCTGGCGCAGCGACGCGCCCGCGGGAATCGTCGTCAGATTCGCAATGCCGCCAATGTTCTGGGCTATACGGTTCACGCTCTGGCTTCGGTACAGAAGGTAGTCGAGAAACGGTACCAACGGCGCACCTTTGCCTCCAGCCGCAATATCCGCGGGACGAAAATCCGAAACCACCGGTACCCCCAGCCGCGCCGCGATCACCGCGCCTTCTCCCATTTGCCAGGTCACCGCCAGTTTTCGCCCGAAGAATTTCTCCGCCACTCCCTGGTGATACAGCGTCTGTCCATGACAGCCAACCAAGTCAAGCTTCACGCGATGCTTGCGCGCTGTCTTCGCTATCGCCTCCGCATACAATTCTCCCAGAAGAAAGTTCAGGCGGGCCAAGTCCGCGACGCGCGCCAATTCCGCGTTCATCATTCCCAGAATTGCGCGTCGAACCGGGGCGGGGAAGGGATATTCCTCATGACCAAGAAGTATGTGGCGCGGGTGCCCTCGCCCGCGTGCCGACAGCCGCACTAATGCCACATTGATTCCGTCCGCCGAGGTGCCGCTCATCACGCCGGCAACGATCATATGCGTTCCTCGCGAGCCAGCGTAGCCATACGAACCTCTTCGCCGAACTCCCAGAGCTGGCGTGTCAGCTTTTCAACTCGCGAGGAAGTGGGGACGGGAGTGCGGCGACGCGCCGCTGCTTTCTGATTCAACGTCTTCTTCTTAAACGCCAGCACGTGCCCAGCCGACTCCTGCACGCGACGAGCAAATCCGCCATCGCGCTCCGCCTCGCGGACAAGGGCTTCGTGCGCGCGCAGAATGAAATCTTCCTGATGGCAGATCAGTCCAAGATCGCCGCCGGCGCGGATATGCCCGATTATTGCCTGTTCGATCGGTGCGGCCGCCAGTACGCCGCCCATCTCCAGGTCGTCGGAACAGATCAGGCCGCGGTAACCAATCTTCTTGCGCAGAATGTCGGTGATCCACTTCTTCGAGAGCGAGGTCGGCGTGCTCGCCTTTGTGACCGCCGGAAATGCCGCGTGTGAAACCATGACGAACGGCAATTCACGCCGCAACGATAACGACCGATAGGGGACCAGATCCTCAGCCCACAATTTGCGCAGCGGCTTTTCCACGCTGGAAAGTTCATGGTGCGTATCGAGCGTGGCCTCGCCCAGTCCGGGGAAATGTTTGCCGCAGCCGAGCACGCCAACATCGCTCAGCCCGCGCAGAAACTCGCGTGCGTAGGCAACCACCTGCTTCGGATCGTCCGAAACCGCCCGCGAACTCATCACCGAACGCGAAGCCTCGTAGGCCAAGTCGAGCACCGGGGCGAAATTCACGTTGAAGCCTAGCGATCGGCAGTTTTCGCCGATTACGCGCCCATGCTTGCGAAAGAGTGAGCGGCTGCCGGTGGCAAAGACCTCGGCCGGAGAAGGCGTCGAACCGATCACGTTGCGGAAGCGGTCCACGGTGCCGCCTTCAAGGTCCACGCAAGTGAACAGCGGCGTAGCCACGTACGTCTGACATTCCCGCAGCAGAGTGTGCGTTTGCGCAGCCCCGGTGATGTTGCGGGCAAACAGAATTACACCCGCTGGCTGAATCTTCGCGAGCAGGGAAGCGAGGCGTGGGGACATCTCGGTCCCGTCGAAGCCGATGATGAGAACTTGGCCGATTTGTGATTGAGCATTGCGGGCTTTCGGCATCGCTATTCAATCTGCCTCTTCAACTCCGCCAGCAAGTTTAGCGCTTCCAGCGGCGTTAGCCGGTTCAAATCCACTTCGCGAAGCTTTTCCAGCACCGGCTGCGAGAGCGGCGTGAAGATGGTCAACTGTGTGGGACGCTCTGGCGCTTCGGAACTGCCCGGCGTCAGATGGCCCGAAAGCCGGTGCTCGGACGATTCATGCTCGGCCAGCACCTCCCGCGCACGCACCACGACTTCGTTCGGCAGTCCGGCCAGCTTTGCGACTTCGATTCCGTAGCTGCGGTCGGCCGCACCCGGCTCTACGCGGCGAAAAAAAACTACGCTTCCACCGGTCTCTTTGACGGACACGTGATAGTTCTTCACGCCACCTAATTGCTCCGCCAATTCGGTTAGCTCGAAATAGTGCGTGGCAAACATAGTCTTCGCGTGCACGCGCGCATGCAGATACTCTACAGCGGCCCATGCGATTGCGAGGCCATCGTAGGTGGAAGTGCCGCGCCCGACTTCGTCCAGCAGGATCAGCGACCGCGCGGTCGCCGTGTGCAGGATGGCCGCCGTCTCCGTCATCTCGACCATAAATGTCGAGCGTCCGCGGGCCACGTTGTCGCTTGCGCCTATGCGCGTGAAGACGCGGTCCACGATGCCCATCCGCACGGCGCGCGCGGGAACGAATGAGCCCATCTGCGCCATGATCACGATCAGCGCCGCCTGCCGAAGATATGTGCTCTTGCCGCCCATGTTCGGACCGGTCAGCACCACGATATTGTGCGCCGAGGAATCCAGAAACAGATCGTTGGGAACGAAGCGCTCGCTCCCTGCCGCCAGTTCCTGCAGCTCGATCACCGGATGACGGCCTTCGACAATCTCCAGATCTCCGCCGTCCTCATCCTTTTCAGCTTCGTCGAAATGCGGCGGGCAGTAATTTCGCAGCGCCGCAATGTGTGCCAGACAGCCAAGTACATCGACTTCAGCCAGTGCCAGCGCGGTTTGCCGGATACGCTTGGCCTCAGCCGCAATGGCAGAACGTAACTCGGCAAACAGGCGCCGCTCGATTTCGACAATCTTCTCCTGGGCGTCGAGAATCTTCGACTCATACTCTTTCAGCTCGAGAGTCGTGAAGCGCTCGGCATTCACCAGCGTCTGCTTGCGTTCGTAGTCGGCGGGCGAGAGGTGCAGGTTCGCCTTCGAAATCTCTATGTAGTAGCCAAAAATGGAATTGAACTTTACCTTGAGCGACCCAATCCCGGTCCGTTCGCGTTCGCGCTGCTCCACCCGCGCCAGATACTGTTTCGAGTTGCGGCTCAGGTCGCGCAGTTCGTCCAGATCCTTGTCGACGCCCGCGGCGATCACCCCGCCATCGCTCAGCGTGAGCGGAGGCTCTGAGACCAGCGTGTTGTCGATCTTCTCCCGCAAATCGCCCAGTTCGTCGATGACGCCGTGTAGCGCGCCCAGTCGCGCCGCAGAGAGCCCGGCCAACACCGTTCGCACTTTTGGAATTCGTCCGAGCGATGCCGCCAGGGCCAGCACGTCCCGCGGATTTGCTGTCTCGAGTGTCACCCGGCTCAGCAGGCGTTCCAAGTCGAGAATTCCATCGAGCGAGCGTCGCAATTCTTCGCGCCGGACCGTGTCTTTGACCTGCACCTCGACGGAATCCAGTCTGCCTTCGATCTCGCCCCGATCCAAGGACGGACGCAGCATCCACGTTCGCAGCAACCGCTTCCCCATCGGCGTAACAGTTGCGTCGAGGCAGCGAAACAGCGTCACTCCTGCGTCCGCCCCTGCGAAGAGCGGCTCGATCAGTTCGAGGTTGCGCACCGTCACCGCATCGAGTACCAGGCAATTCTGCCGCTCGTAGAAGCCGATCCGGTCCACATGATCGAGCGTGCCGCGCTGCGTTGACTGGATGTAATACAGGATCGCCCCCGCCGCCGAAGCCGCCGCGCGTTTGCCCGCCAGCCCGAAGCCCTCCAGCGAGAGCACGCCAAAGTGATTCTCCAGCAGCGGAATGGCGTGGTCGGGAGCAAAGATCCAGTCGTCCAACGGAGTCTCGGCCCAGCCCCCGCCGGAGACCCGAGCGACAGGAGCACTGCCCGTTGAGGGACGGGTGCCCATGTGGGGACGGGCGATTCGCCCGTCTTGGGCAGCAAAGCTACGCTCCAACAGAGGAGCCGAAGACCCATAAAGCACTTCTCTTGGCCGCAATTGTTCAAGTTCTTCTTGAATGCGCCGACCAGCCGACTCGCCCCCGAACTCCGTCGCCCGAAACTCGCCAGTCGAAAGATCCAGGGCCGCAAAACCCACTCGATCCCCGACCGTCGCTACCGCTGCCAGAAAGTTATTCTCCTCCGCGCTCAACGACGAATCCGCTGCCGTGCCGGGCGTGACGACGCGCGTCACTTCGCGCCGCACCAGCTTCTTCGCCAGCCGCGGATCTTCTACTTGTTCGCAGACCGCGACCTTGAACCCACGCCGGATCAGCTTTGCGATGTAGCCCTCGGCGGCATGGTAGGGCACGCCACACATCGGGATGTCCACGCCCTTTTCTTTATTGCGCGAGGTCAAAGTGATCTGCAACTCGCGCGCCGCCAGCACCGCGTCGTCAAAGAAAAGCTCGTAGAAATCCCCCAGCCGAAAGAACAGCAGAGCGTTGGGATGATCTTTCTTGATGGCGGCATACTGCCGCATCAGCGGCGTCGAGAGCTCAGACATAGGACAAATTGGGTATTTTGTAATTTGTAATGTGTAATTTGTTAATTTGCAATTCGGCGCCGGAACAAGAGGGACTGAACTCCCGCAGGGGCTTAGATTACAAATCACCAATTGCAAATTACAAATTCTTTTGTTCTCCTTACGGGATGGAACTCCGTAAAGATCCCATCACCCGTTCCTGGGTGATCACCGGTGACGATGTCATCGAGTCCACTCCGCGCTCCCAATCCTGCCGGTTTTGCGGTCCCTGTGCCGAGCCCGCGCAAATCATCGCCAACCTGCCGGGCGTGGATGGCAGCGCCTGGTCGGCGCGCTCTGTCGTACATCCTAACGCGCTCTACCACATCGAAGGCGAGCCAACCCGCCGGGGCGACGGCTTGTACGACCGCATGGGATCGGTCGGCGCTCACGAGGTTCTGCTCGAAAATCCGCGCCACGACGGCCATCTCTGGAATGCCAGCGACTTCGAAGTCGAACAGTTCCTTCGTCTGGCTGCGCTGCGGCTTCAGGATTTGAAGCGCGATAGCCGGCTCAAGTACATCAGCATTTTCAAGAATCACGGCGAGGGAGCGGGACAGGAGTTCGAGCATCCCACTTCCCAGCTCACCGCAACCACGTTCGTGCCGCGCCGCGTCCTCTACGAACTGCGCGCCGGACGCGACTATTTCGAAACCAAAGAGCGCTGCGTTTTCTGCGACATTCTCGCGCAGGAGGAGCGGCAAAACCTGCGCGTGGTCGAGATTCGCGGCGACTACCTGGCCTTCTGTCCCTATGCCCCGCGCGTCCCCTACGAAACCTGGATCATGCCCCGCAGCCATGAATCTTCCTTTGAGCGCACGGGCTCATCGCGCGTAGGTAGCGTGACCGATCTCGCTGCGCTCCTGCGGCGCACTCTGCAACGCATCCGCACCGTCACCGAAGGCTTCCACCTTGTGATCCACACCTCGCCCAACAGCCAGCATCCGTCGGTAACGCTCGGATATTGGAAAACACTCGATGACGATTACCACTGGCACATCGAGATTCTGCCCATCGTTGAAGCCAAGGCGAGGTCATACACGTTCAAAGAGATTTATTATTCTCCGGTCACCTCGGAGACCGCAGTCAAGCGGCTGCGAAAAGCGGAAATCTGATCTATGCTGGTGCGCTTCGAGCTACGAGCCGCGAGCTTCGTGCAAGCGATTCGTGTTCGCTCGCGGCCCGAAGCTCGTAGCTCGAAGCTCTCCTCATGACCATCCGTCGCCTGAAAACTTACGCCGGATCCCAAGGCTACGTTTACCAGTACTCCTTCGTCGGGAAGCGCCCGGCCCCGGCATCCGACGCGCATAAATCTGAAGCCCATAGATCCGACGCCAATGAGTACATCTTCGATGTCACCTCCGACCGCAAGCTGACCTACGCGGTCAGTATTTTTCTCCCGCAGCAGGTCGTCGCCGCCTGGGCCGAATCCCACGGACGCCCCCTCGCCGATTCCGAGCAGTACGCTGCCGTCAAGATGCGTCTCTTCCGCGCCCTCGACGAAGTGGAAGACATGCAGGCGCAAGGCCGCCAACTCCAGATCGACTCGCAGTCTCTGGAGGAATCGCTGGCGTCATTGGGCGTGGAATAAATCCCAGGTGAACATGCAACCGTCTCGAAAGGAAATCGACGCTCCGAGAGAATTCCGGGTTGCTGAATGTGCCACGCGCCACTAGAATGGCCCACGCTGAATCAGTCCAAGAATTTGCTTCAACTAGGAGAGAGATGAGAACAAAAACGATTGTATTGACTCTGGCTCTGTGCTTTGTTGCAGTGGCAGTGAGCTTTGCCAGCCCCTATATCGGCACGTGGAAGCTGAATGAGGCCAAGTCGAAGTTTCCCCCTGGCGCCTCGAAGAACACGACAGTTGTCTATGAGGCTGCGGGCGACAGCGTGAAAGTCACGGTGGATGGCGTTGACGGCGACGGCAAGCCCACGCACAACGAGTGGACCGGGAAGTTCGACGGGAAAGACTACCCCCTCGTCGGCGATCCGGTTTCAGACACGCGGTCGTACAAGAAGGTTGATGACCGCACGATGGAGTTAACCAATAAGAAAGGTGGCAAGGTTACTGTCACCGGTCGCATTGTCGTGTCGGCCGACGGCAAAACCCGCACCGTCACGGTGAGTGGAACCGATGCCAAGGGTATGAAGGTGGAATCCACTGCGGTTTACGACAAGCAATAGCGGGATCTTTCTTCCGAGGGATGGCCGTAAATAGTAATGCCCTTCCGCTTGCTTCTGAACGGAAGGGCATTTGTAAGTAAGGGGCTTCGTTTAACTGCCACCACTCGGCAATCCGGTCAGTCAGCAGCCGTTACCCCGGAGCGGTGATCTCGGGGCGACTTGATGGGCTCGTGGATTTCCTGAATAGGGGACGTCACAATCGGCGTGCTGTAGCCGGGGTGATGAAATTCCATTTGCATGCCGCGACCGATGAAGCGCACCTTGAGCATGGATCCGCCCCAGGTCGAACCTGCGATGGTCACCTGCACGGGTTGCGGGCAGTATTGCGGATGACCCGAGATCAGCGCCGCACCTTCGCCCAGAAGTAATGCCGTGTAGAAGTGGTGCTGAGTCCGAATCTGCAGCACGGTGTCAGGCGGGAGACCTTCCAGGAACACGCCTCCCTCGATTTCGGACTGAACGATATTCCGATTCACTTCGTCGGCCAGGTTGGGATGAGGCGCGAACATTAGTTTACTCTACCGGAGGTTGCTTCCAGTCACAACATTATACTTACTCCTGGGATGCACTTTGGTCTACGGTACTTTCGTCCATCGAGCCTCCGGACAACTATCTTCTGATCTATCTAAGGCTTGGATTCCTGCAGCAAGACCACGTCGGAGTCGGAATGGGTGCGAAGTATGCCGAGGTACTTGCCGTCCGGCGACCAATGAATATCGACAATCTGCTCGGAGTTGAAATTCGTGATTCTTCGTCCGGGGGAACCATCCAGTGGCTGCAGCCAAATATTGTCGACCCCGTTTTCCCGGATGGGATAAGCCAACGCTTTTCCATCGGGAGCGAACTGGAAAGCGCCGCCCGCAATGCGCGGGTCGGCATTGAGCAGACGCGGGACCGCAGCCGAATCCAAGCTGACTAGCGCGATCTTGTCCTCCGGTTTCATGACTTCCGGATTCAATTGTGTTCCCACGACAAATGCCAAAAGCTTGCCGTCCGGAGAAAGGGCGGGCCGCATGCCGGCCAGAAAGGTCTGGGGTAGTACGCTTCCAGGAACCACTTCCCCTTTGCCTGATCCGTCCAGCGGCATACGCCAAAGCTGGTCAGCGGCGTCATTTTCGTAATACACCCATTTTTCATCGGATGAGCAGACCGGAAAACGCGAGCCCACATCGGTCAGTTTCACGAGATTTGATCCATCGGCATTGGCGCGCCAGATGTTTCTGCGTTGTGCACCTGCGTGAAATCTCCAGGCAAACACCAGATAGCGAGCACCGCAGGGCGAGGGGTCCAGAACCTGAGATGCGGCATCGCCGAGGATCTGACTCGAGTTACTTCCATCCTGCCCCATGCGCGAAAGGTGCCCAGACGCGCCGACCAGGAGATTGCCGCTGCTGTTCCAACCGAACCCGCTCACGTAATCTCCCGGAGGTAGCACGGGCGGCAGCTCTGGAGCCTGGCTACCCGCACCGGGAACGAGATACAAATTCTGAGCGGATTTCACCTGGACCGTGGCCAGCGTCTTTCCATCCGCGGAAAGGGTCAGAGTCGAGTAGCTATTCGTATCGCGAGTAATAGGTTGGAGTGCGCCTCCGCCACTGGGCAAGAAACCTATCTGCGCGCGTTGAAAATTTGGGCCGGCTTGCTGGTAGTCGACGAATAGCCCGCTGCCATCTGGTGGCCATTTCAGTTCGTTAACCAGTTTTTCTGTGAAGGTCGCAAATCGCTCCACCTTATTGGTATTCAAATCAAATATCGCAATCGCGCTTAAGGCATTGTCCAGTACCGGCAGGACGTGGGCAACCTGCTTACCATCCGGGGACCAAGCTAGAGAACCCGGCGCACTGTCGCCAGGCGCCGGTGCAATCAGCAGAACCTTTTCGTCATTGCCATCCAGGTTCGCGGTTAACAGCCGGTACTTGCCGATCTCCGGGTCATTCCCTCGAAGGTAAGCGATCCGGTGGGCATCGGGAGAGAATCCGATGTCACTGTCAATATCGCGGACGATGATTTGCGGCGTGCCTCCCAGCACGGGCGCGCGATATAGATAGTACGTGGTTTCGAGCGCGTCTTCCGCCTTGCGAAAATACAAGTAGTTCCCGTCAGGTGAGAACGCAAGGCTGCGATAAGAGACTGGAGCCGGTGGAATGACTCGCGTGTCGCTCCCCGTCGCGACGTTGCGCAGCCAGAGACTTTGCTGCCCTTTGTCGTTCAACACGCTGAGCACGTACTTGCCATCCGGGGAAATGGCAGCGAACAACGCCTTGCCTGAGTTGGTGACCTGCGTGATGGTGAAATTCTGGAAAGGCATAGAAGCGGTGCGGTGAAGGATGGAATGAACACCGAATCCGGCCGCAACCAGGACCACGCCCGCGGCAATTGCGCCGGCAGTAACTCCCAATTTATGTTTTTTCGCGGCGGCGACGGCCGAACCACTAGTTGTGTGTGCGGGCTGTACCGGCATCTCCGCCGCCATAGTCGCGGACGCCGCCGGTCCGGACGCGGGCTGCTGCGCTGCTGTTTGAGAGCCGCTGTCCTGCGCGATCGCGACCGTCCCCGAACCTGAGGCAGGACGATGGCGTGATTCCGTCTCTCGTTTCAGCCGCTTCAGGTCGGCTCGTATCTCCGCCGCACCCTGATAGCGCAGTTCCCGGTCTTTCTCCAGTGCCTTATTGATAATGCGTTCGAGTTCGGCCGGCACGTCGGGATTCAGCCGCACGGCCGAAGTAGGTTCCGCATCCAGAATGGCTTTGAAGATGACTGCGCTGCTGTCGCCTCGGAACGGCATCGTACCCGTCGCCATCTCGTAGAGCACGGCGCCGAAGGAAAACAAATCGCTGCGCGCGTCCAGTTCTTTGGCCTGCGCCTGCTCCGGCGACATGTAGGCAACCGTGCCCAGCGCCGCGCCCGGACTGGTCAGGTGCTCCTCGTGCGTCGCAGCCGTCCGCGTGTGATCGGCAGCGTCTGGACCAGAAAAACCGGCAGCGCTCACAACCTTGGCTAATCCAAAGTCGAGAATCTTCGCATGACCGCGCTTGGTTACGAAGATGTTGGCCGGTTTGATGTCGCGGTGGACGATGCCTTGGGAATGGGCCGCGTCCAGTGCATCGGTAATCTCGATGCCGAGTGACAGCACCGTGTCCATGTCCAATGGCCTGCCCGCAATGCGGTGCTTGAGCGTGAGCCCATCCAGAAATTCCATGGCGAGGAAGGAATCACCATCCTGCCGCCCAACTTCATAGATGGTACAGATGTTGGGATGGTTCAGAGCGGATGCAGCCCGCGCCTCGCGGCGGAAACGTTCCAGGGCCTGTGCGTCTTGCGCTACCTCGTCGGGAAGAAATTTGAGCGCGACAAAGCGGCCGAGCGAGGTGTCCTCCGCCTTGTAAACCACGCCCATGCCGCCGCCACCGAGTTTCTCGACAATGCGGTAGTGCGCGATGGTGCGTCCGATCACAGTTCGCAAATCTTACGTGGCTGAGAGCGGCAAGTCAATGAAAGCCGTGCAGTTGGCCGCCACCGCGGTCCCACGCGGCTCCTGTGACCCACGTCACAGACCCTTGTGACAGCGTCCGTTTCCCGACGTTCCCCCCGCCCGGCAAACTATAATCACCCAGGCGGGGTGGGGAATGACACCGGCCTGCGGAAACAAGAATGATGACCTTGATATGGCTGCGCGTCGCGCTGGTTTGTTACGCTGCTGGATTACTCTATGCGCTGGTCGCGCTCACGCGCACCTCCGAAATCCTCAGCAAAGTTGCGCTCCACGCCTCCTATCTCGGCATGGTGTTTCATTTCGTTTCGCTGACCGAAGCCGTCGTCGAAAGCGGAACGCTCGCTTCGGCCTCGGTTCACAACTCGGAATCGCTGTTGGCTTTCCTGATCATGGTGGTCTTCATGCTCGCGTATCTGGTGTACAAGACGACCACGCCGGGCATCGTGATTTTTCCCCTGGTTTTTCTGCTCACCTTCGTGGCCGCCACCGGTCAGCAACCCTTCGTCTTCGGCTCGGTTGCCGTCAAGCACGGTTGGCTCTTCGTGCACATCCTGATGATCTTTACCGGATATGCGGCGCTTTTCCTCAGCTTCGGCGCCAGCATTCTGTATCTCTTGCAGGAACGCGCGCTGAAGTCCAAGAATGCGAGTGGAATGTTCTCGCGGCTGCCCGCTCTCCAGGTCATTGACGACATCGGCTACCGTTCCCTCATGCTCGGGTTTCCCTTCATGACTCTGGGCCTGATCGCGGGTATTGTGGTCGCCGAATCCACCTATGGCCGCATTGATTTCTTCGATCCCAAGATTCTGCTTTCCGTCCTGATGTGGGCCGTGTACTTGCTGATGGTGTTCACGCGGCTGAATGCCGGCTGGCGCGGACGCCGCGCCGCCCTGCTCGCCAGCGTGGCCTTCGTCGCGGCCATCGTGGCCTGGATTTCCAACTACTTCAGCGGAATGCACAGGTTCATCACGTCATGAAATTCCAGCTCATCGGCGTCAACCACAAGACCGCGCCGGTCGAGGTGCGTGAGCGCCTGGCCATTCCCGAATCGCGCTTGCCGGAGGCCTGCAAGAGATTGTCCGAGCACCCCTCCGTATCTGAGGGCATGATTGTTTCCACTTGCAACCGCGTCGAATTTATCGCCAACATGAAGAACGGTACCGGCGACCTGCGCGAGTTCCTGCGCGAGTATTTCGAAACCGACCTCAGCCAATTTGAAAGTCATCTCTACGAATTTCGCGAAGATGAAGCCATCCGCCATATCTTTCGCGTCGCCGCCAGCCTCGACTCCATGGTCGTCGGTGAGCCCCAGATTCTGGGCCAGGTAAAGGAAGCCTACGCCACCGCCCGCGCCGTAGGAGCCGTCCGCGCCCAACTGGATCAGTTGCTCACCCGCGCGTTTGCCGTGGCCAAGCGCGTCCGCACCGAAACGGCCGTCGGATCTTCGTCGGTTTCGATTGCTTCGGTGGCCGTGGAACTGGCGGAGAAAATCTTCGGGAGCCTGCACGGCAAGAGCGTCTACCTGGTGGGCGCGGGGAAGATGAGCGAGCTAGCGGCCCGGCATCTCCTCGCGCACGGCGCCGCTTCGCTTTTTGTCGCCAACCGCACCTACGACCGCGCGATTCGATTAGCCCAGAAATTTGACGGACAGGCCATCGAGTTCAGCCGCCTTTATGACACCTGCGAGCGCGCTGATATCGTGATTACCTCGACCGGATCGCCGCACTTCATTTTCCGCCCCGAACACGGCGAAAAGCTCATGGCGCTGCGCAAGAACAAGCCCATGTTCTTCATTGATATTGCCGTGCCCCGCGACGTCGATCCGGAGATGAACAACATCGATGGCATTTTCGTCTATGACATCGACGATCTGCAGCAAGCCGTCTCTTCGCACGTCGCCGATCGCAGGAAGGAAGCCGAAAAGGCGGAGGCCATCGTCAATGGTGAGGTCGGCAAGTTCCACGCTCGACTGCAGACGCTCGACGTCGTTCCCACCATCGTCAGTTTGCAGGACCATCTGGAAACCATTCGCCAGGCCGAGATTGATCGCGTTCGTGGACGCCTCGGTTCAATGACCACTGACCAGGAACTTGCCGTCGAAGCGCTCACTCGAGGCATCGTCAACAAAATCATGCATACTCCCATCAGCACTCTGAAAACGGCCGCGCGCGATCCCGAATCCACCACCGTCATCGACCTCGTGCGCCGCCTCTTCAACCTGCATAACGAAGACGAAAGAAAAGAAGCGGTCGCTTCGAAGTCCGTCCACCGCCCGGAAGCAGAAGACTGATGGCCCGCCTCCGCATCGGCTCCCGCGGCTCGCAACTCGCTCTCTGGCAGGCCCACCACATTTCCGATCTGTTGCGCGCGCAGGGCCACACCGTGGAACTGGAGATCATCAAGACCACCGGCGATAAGATCACCGATGTTGCGCTCGCGAAAGTCGGTACCAAGGGCATGTTCACCAAGGAAATCGAAGAAGCTCTCGCAGAAAACCGGGTGGACCTCGCCGTGCACAGCTTGAAAGACTTGCCCACCGAACTGTCCGCCGATTTTGAAATTGCCGCCATCACCACCCGCGAAAATCCGCGCGACGTTTTTTGTTCCGCGAAGTTCGTCAACATCGAAGCGCTGCCGCAACGGGCGAACGTGGGCACCAGCAGCCTGCGGCGTCAGGCCCAGTTGAAGGCTCTTCGTCCGGATCTGCAGATTCACCCGCTCCGCGGCAATGTGGATACGCGCCTGCGCAAGCTCGAATCCGGCGACTACGATGCCATCATTCTGGCCGCCGCCGGCCTGAACCGCTTGGGCAAAACGCAACTGGTCCGTCAGGTTATCCCCGCGGAAGTGATGACCCCAGCCGCCGGACAAGGCGCTCTGGGAATCGAGATTCGCAACGGCGACACGGCAACCCGGTCGCTCCTGGCATTTCTCGATGATGGCGCCGCCCGCGCTACCACTACGTGCGAGCGCGCCCTGCTCAGTAAACTCGGCGGTGGTTGCCAGGTTCCCATCGGAGCTTTCGCCGTGGCAATGGAAGGACGCATTCGGCTGCAGGGGCTCGTAGCGCACCCTGATGGAACCAAAGTTCTGCGCGAAACCCGCGAGGGCACTGATCCCGTGAGCCTGGGAGAAGAAGTCGGCGAAACGCTTCTCCGCCGGGGAGGCGATGTTATTCTCGAAGAAGTGTACGGAGAAGGCTTTGCTCTACCGCAGCAACCATGAGACAGGTGTTAGGTTTCGGGTCTCAGGCTTTTAAAACCTCGGCACCCTTATTGATACCTAAGACCTAAGACCCGACACCTGCGATCTGATCCATGAAGCCCAACGAAAAGCGTCCCCTCGCCGGAACCCGGATTCTAGTCGGACGCGCCCGCCACCAAGCTGGCAGCCTTTCCGCCAGCCTGCGCGCCTTGGGCGCGGTTGTAATCGACATCCCTTTCATTGAGATCCGCAAGCCGCAATCCTATCGGCCCCTCGACGACGCTCTGAAGAATATCCGTAATTACGATTGGCTTATCCTTACCAGCGCCAATGGCGTCGAAGCCATGTGGGAGCGCCTCCGGAAACTTCGTATCACGCGCCGGAGTCTCAAACATCTCCAGATCGCCGCCATCGGCCCGGCAACGAAGAAGGCGATCGTGAAGCATGGCCTGAAGGTCAAGATGGTTCCAGAGGAGTACGTCGCCGAATCCGTAGTGAAGGGCCTGCGCGATAAGGTCAACGGCAAGCGCGTCGTGCTCATACGAGCCAAAGTCGCGCGCGACGTGATTCCAGAGGAGCTTCGTGCCGCCGGAGCCCACGTCGATGTGGTCGAAGCCTACGAAACCGTTGTGCCGGAAGAGTCACGTGTCCGGCTGCACGCGCTGATGAAAAATGCAGCGCGCCGCCCGCACATCGTGACCTTCACCAGTTCCTCTACCGCAAGGAATTTCGCCGAACTGATGTGTGGGAGCGGGGCTCCGCCCCGCTCGGACGGGGCGAAGCCCCGTCACCACACGGATCTGCGCAAGGTCGAGGCAGATTCATTCAAAGGCATCCAGTTTGCTTCGATTGGTCCAGTGACGTCGGCAACGCTGCGGGAGTTGCAGATGCCGGCCGCCATCGAGGCCCGCGAATTTACCATGGGTGGACTGATTCGCGCCATCGTTCTCGCCCGCTACGCGGAACCTTCCAGCTAATTCGAAAGACCCTACTTCGCCTTCGAACCCGAGATTCCCATCTGCGGGTCAATCGCGTCCAGGTAGTCTTGCATACGCTCTTTCGTTCCAGCGGGCATGCCGGTAAACTCGATCCCATTGCCCACACCCGGGTCACACGTCCGAACCGTCGCCGTGATACTGACGTGCTGCGAGTCGAGCCAGAGATCCACCCGCAGCGGAGTTCCGACCGGCAAGGGCATCATGCTCCCGACGTAGCATCCATTGCCGCTCAAGTCAGTGGTGTTAATGCGAATCGGCGCTTTGATGCGCTCAGCGCGAATTTCCAGCGGAAACGGAATCTTGTGCCGGTACCAGCGCCGACGGTTGGAGGCGGCAAACGTTACCGGACCGCCGTCGACCGGCAGATAGCTTTTCCACGGGCACTCCTGATTGGCGATCAACTTCACTCCCACCTGATTTTTCTTGACCGGGCCGGTGTTCATGGCCCAGATCACGGTGCAGCGCGTTTTTTTCTCGTCGCACTGCACTCCGATCACGTCACCCACTTTGAGTTCGCTCTCCACGCCCGAGATCAGCGCGCCCTCCGAACTGATGTTCTGCGCGTGCGCAAGTTGCGAAAAGGGGCGTCCCTCGGCCGTCATTCCCCATACCCGCACCGGCAGGTCCACACTCTGGCGAGGCTCGGATTGATGGTCAACCATGCCTTGTCGATGATACCGCCCCTTGAGCCGCTGCGACATTACAAAGTGAGTCGTTGCAGTAACTTGCGAGCTACCACTTTCGGCATCTGCCACTCGTCGTTCAAGAACGGGTTTCGGCGAGTGTTTCTGCTAGCTCTTCTGAGAACTCACGATAACTGATCACACGGATTTTTTGCTGCTCCAGAAACTGCCTTAGTTCCGCCGAAGTCAGCGAATGCCGCTCTTCCTCGCGAGAATCGAGCAAGCGTGTGCCAACGGCGCGCAGGTCGGCGTCGTTATACCCGGGATGGCACACGAACTCCCACGTCCCCTCCGGCAAGCTCGCCAGCGTCTGGCGTAGCAGGGAACTGTAGCCGGAATTCTCGCTCGTGCCGGTCTCAATCACCCCTATCACTCCGTCGGGCGTGACCAGTCCAGCTCGCTTCATCCGCTGCCGAAATTGCCCGGAGAAACTATTCAGCAGGCGCACCTGGCCATACCGCTTCCAGAGCTCGCGCCTCCCTTTGAATTGCCCCGCGCGTATCGCCTTCACCGGAACGAACGGATTACGGATCGCGCGCACGCCGCAGATCCGCGCCGCGCGCAGCAGCGCCGCCAGAATCTCGGGAAAAAGGTGCGCGTGTTTATGTGTATCGAGGTGAGTGACCTGCAGACCGGTGGCTTGAATTTTCCTTATTTGCGCGGTGACTTCTGCCACCAGTTGATCGCGATCGAACCCTCCCAACATGGCGCGCGCGGCGAAGGCCGAAAGGCTGGAGTAAAACTTGTCCGGTTCCGCCGAGCGAATCGCCAGTAACGTATCCACAGCCCCCGGCGGCGACACCGGCGTTCCATCGACCAGCACCACGTGACATCCCACGGAGAGATTCGGCGTCGAGCGTGCCGCGGCCACCGCGTCCTCAAACGCGGCGCCGTTGGGCATCAATGTAGTCGACGACACAACTCCGCCGGTGTGGGTTTCCACAATGGCCCGATTCACTCCTGCGGTCAGACCAAAATCATCGGCGTTGACGATGAGCCTTCGCACCCAGAGAGTGTAGCAGCGAATGCGCACCTTGAGTTTGAGTTGTCGGAGCGCGGGAATGTCACCTCGCCCAGGATCACAGTTCAGGATCAGCGTTCAGTACCCAGTACGGACACGCCCGTAGTTTGACCGGCAAGGGAAGCGTCCAGTATTCTCAGCATAAGTTGTTTCGCGAGCGGCAGACACCCACCGTGCTCGCATCCCCGCACAGCGGGCGGTTAGCTCAGCTGGTTAGAGCGCCTGCCTTACAAGCAGGAGGTCGCAGGTTCGAGTCCTGCACTGCCCACCATTTTTCAATGCTTTTCCGCTTGACCACTGATGCAACTCAGCGCATACTCAGCACATGAAACGGCAAGACGGGTATCTGACGAAGCAATCAGGCTCATGGCTGGGGCACTATTCGCGCTGGGTCACCGATTACAGCACGGGCCAGCGCAAGCGTCAGCAGCGGGCTTTCAAGATCGGCCCTGCCACCCTCAGCAAGACGAAGGCGCGGGACAAGCTACGGGAGCGCATCGTCAGCGAGCTAGGCATCACCGCTGATTCCCGTGTCACGCTCGGCTGGTTTATTGAGAACCGCTGGAAACCTTTACATGAGGGGAATTGGCGCGACAGCACGAAGGCAGTCAACAAAGAACTGCTCAAATTCGTTATCGACCGTTTCGGCACAACTCCGATTGAAGATGTGGACAACGTAGCGATGCAGACTTGGCTTGCCGATCTAGCGAAAAAGAAATCAGGCTCGCTCGTGAAGCACTGCTTTATTTTTCTGCGCTCCATTCTGGCAGAGGCCACAGAGCAAGAATACTGCCGGAAGAATCCTGCCCGTTTGTTGCGTGTTCCCAAACTTAAAGCAGTGAAGAAATCCTATCTGAGTTTGGATCAAGTCAAAGCATTGCTCAAAGCCGCAAAGTGGCAGCCGCGTGACCGCACGCTCCTCACCTTGATCCTTGTGACTGCCATCCGTCCTTCGGAACTGTTCGCCTTAAAGTGGAAGTGCATCGACTTCAAAGAGTGCACCATGACCTTGCACGAAACGGTGTATCGCGGTGTCCTGCGTCCCTACACGATAACGTCCGAAGAAGGCGAGTTGCCGCAACTGGTAATCCCAGAGCAGGCAGTGATGGCGCTGGCAGAGTGGTATCAGCATTGTGCAGAGCACAGCGCAGGGCCGAAGTACATCGGGGATGCGGATTTCATCTTCCCGAATGCGGACGGCGGATTCCTGCTGAAAGAGAACTACAGCAAGCGAGTCATGAAGGAACTGGCAGAGATGGCAGAGCCGAAAATCCCTAATCTGAATTTCCAGATACTACGGCGCACGGTCGCAACGCACGCCCAGCATCTCGGCTCACTTAAAGACGTGCAGACCATCATGCGCCACAAGCAGGCCGCAACGACCGCCAACACCTACATCCAAGTCATAGACAAGACGGTCCGGGCAACGGGAGAACTACTGGCAGCTAAGATGCTGAAAAAGTGAGGCCCATAGCAACGCGCTTGATGAAAAACAAAGGACCCCTCGAAACTAAGAGCGCCTAACAAAACCTCCACCCCGGCAGCTTGGGTGCGCTCACTGCAGCTTCGAGTACTCCGTCTTGGCTTCTTTCAGGATGGGGATGTCGGGGTCGGCGTCTTTCCAGAGTCCTAAGAAGTCCTGGTATGCGCTCTTCGCTTTGACGATATCGCCCGAGAGGGCGTAGGCACGGGCCAGTCCCAAGTGCGCCAGTGCGCCGATGGGCCCACTCAGCATCGCCACGCCTGGGCGGTCGAGAATTTTCTGGAACTCGGCGGCGGCAGCGCTGCCTTGGTGCGACGCCAGGTAAGCCTCGCCACGCAGATAAACGGGGGAGACGGAGTAGTAGAGCAACCCGAGTTCATAGGGCGCAGCCGGGGCGAGCGCTTCGAGTGCCCTGTTGGCGCTGCCGCTTTGGAGAGCAGCAGCGGCGTGGATCATGGGCAGGTATTCGAACTGCACGAACGTGTCCTCGGGGTAGCGCTTGGCTAGGTCGGCGGCCAGCCGCGTGGCTTGAGGGGCGTCACCCACCAGACCCAGCGCAATCGCGGACCGAACTTCAACGTCTTCGCCGGTCGAGAGAGCGAGCGCCGCCTGGGCCTGCTGCTTTGCCTGACTCGTGTTGCCCACCAGCGCCTCACACACTGCGGCTTCCGCCTCGTAGCCCGCCGCTGCCTCTTTCTCACCTGCGCGTTGGGCCGAGTTGGAGGCGCGCCGCGTCAGCTCCCGCGCTTTGGCAAACTGCCCGCCATACGCGGCAGTTTCGGATTCGAGGTCGAGCATAAAGTCGTCGTATCCCGGTTTGCCCATCACCCCAGCCGCCTCACGCTCCATTCCTGCCACATCGTGCTGGAGGAAATCAATTAGGTAAAGCGAGAAGTGACTCGCTGGATTACTCGGGTTGTGGGCTTGCGCCTCCTGTGCCGTAGTTCTGGCCTCGTCTAGACGATTGATCTGTATGTACCACCAGGAGAGAGACGAGTAATTCATCCCACCCCCAGGGTCGAGCTTCATCGCCTCGTGTGCCTGAGCGAGGGCCTTATCGTAATCGCCAAGCAAACCGTAGATGTTCCCTAGACTGAGGTGCGGATTGGCGTCGAGCGGGTAGGTCTGCGCCCACAATTCGTAGGTCTTGCGCGCGGCCTCCAGGTTCCCGACGACCCAATCTTCATAGTGCGAGTCGATGTAAAACTTTTCGCGCTCGCTTACCCGTTCACGCAGCTCGTAGGCCTTGCGAATATTCTCGGTGGAACGGGTGCCTTCGCCCAGGTTGGCGTAGCTGGCTCCCAGACGCGCGTATGCCATGGCGAAGTTGGGGTCCAGGCTGGTGGCCCGCTGGAACAAAGGAACGGCGGCAGCGAAATCCTGTCTCTCTATCGCCTGGTAGCCCAGGCTGTAAGCCTGCAGCGCCTCAAGCGATGGTGTGGTCACGTTCTGCACTGGCGCATCATACTTCTGCACGGAGGCCAGCGATTCGCCCAGCTTCTCGCGCATTTTCGTCGCCGCCTCGCCCAGCGCTTTCAAAACCTGCTCCTTGTCGCTGGCCGTGGCCTGCTCGTTCGCCAGGAAATCGCCGCTGCGGCAGTTCACCGCCTTTAGCCCCACGACATACTGGCTGCCCAGACTGGAAATCGAGCCTTCAATGCTGGCGGCGCTACCCGTGCGCTGGCAGACTTCGTGGGCCAACTCGCGTGTAAGCCTGGCATCTCTAGGCTGCGCCATCAGAGCCAGCGTCTGCGCGACGCGTTCGTCAGAAAGCAAGCTCAGGAACGGCGACTGCTCCAGTTGCGCCGACAGCCCTTGCCGCAGCGTACCGTCGAAGACCGGATCGCCAGTGGTGTTGGTGAACTCGGCGAGGACGATGCTGTCTTTCTCGGTCAGGCGTTTGGTCTGGCGCGAGCGGAAGTACAACCCGCCCGCGATTGCAGCCGCGATAAGTATCACGGCTGCGGGAACCAGAACCTTCCAGAGTTTCCTGCCCGCGACGGGAACTTCGGCTACTTTCGCAGCACTCGATGACGGAGATGGAGCAAGTGCAGGGGAGGAACCGGATGCCGGTTGGGCTGCGACCTGAGCGCCGCTTTCCTGTGCAATCGCCACTGTGCCGGAACTCGCAGTGGCTATGGCTCGTCCCGTCTCTGTATCTCGCTTCAGCCGTTGCAAATCGGTTCGCATATCGGCTGCGTGCTGGTAGCGCAGATTACGATCCTTCTCCAGTGCCTTGTTGATGATGCGTTCCAGTTCGGCGGGCACCTCGTGATTCAGCCGCACCGCGGCCACCGGGGCACGGTTCACGATAGCTTCACAGATCATTGCCGAACTTTCGCCATGAAAGGGCAATGCACCTGTCGCCATCTCGTACAGCACTGCCCCAAATGAGAACAGGTCAGTGCGCGCATCCAACTCTTTCGCCCGCACCTGCTCCGGCGACATATAAGCCACCGTTCCCAGCATGGTGCCCGGACTGGTGAGATGTTCGGCATCCGCGGATTCCGTCTGCGTGTTAAGAGACGCAATCTTGCTCGAAGAACTGCCTGCCAGGCTGACCTTCGCTAATCCAAAGTCGAGAATCTTGGAGTGCCCGCGCTTGGTAACAAACAGGTTCGCGGGTTTGATGTCGCGGTGAACGATGCCTTCTGCGTGGGCTGCGTCGAGCGCATCTGCAATCTCGATTGCCAGCGACAGAATCAACTCGGTTTCCATCGGTCGGCCTGCAATGCGGTACTTCAGCGTCAGGCCGTCTAGAAACTCCATACCGATGAACGCCTGCCCGTGCTGGTCGTCAATTTCGTAGATCGTGCAGATATTCGGATGATTCAGTGCGGAAGCGGCCCGCGCTTCGCGTTGGAAGCGGGCTAGCGCTTGCGCATCTTTAGCAATGTCGTCAGGTAGGAACTTCAAGGCGACAAAGCGATGCAGCTTTATATCCTCAGCCTTGTAGACCACGCCCATGCCACCACCACCGAGCTTCTCGATGATGCGGTAGTGCGAGATGGTTTGGTCAATCACTGAAATAGGCCCGCTCCGTGCGCGACCATATTAGGAGCCAAGGTGCGGCGAGTCAATTGAACATCCCCAAATCAGACCTCGACTTGAGTAGTGGCAATCCTCTGGACGTGTTATATGGAATCCGCAGGCGGGGGAGTTCATTTAGTTCCGCCACCCAAACGGGGCGATATAAGGTTCACTGGCAAGGTCGACCTTATTTTGTCCATGATATTGATTACGGCTGTTACATCCTCAGGGATAGGAACAGAAATGAAGTGCGGGTATCTCAATACTCTGATGACGATGATTTCTACGATCTCGTCAAGCGCGTGATCGCAGTGCTCGACGGAGACTAGCCCCACAGCGGTGACTGCACAGAGATCAGTTCACTTCTGACGTGGTCGCACTAGGCCCCGGATCATCGCTAGTACGGTTTCGTACTCCGCATCCGACAGCAGCGGAACCAACGGCTCCAGCCGCGCCATGCGAGGATTGCGCTTCATCACCTTGGACAGTGCCCCGGCGCTGTACTGCTTTGCCATCTTGTCGCGGGTCACCGCTTCTTCCATGTCGGCAAGATTCAGCCCGAGATGTTTGCATACGTCTTTCAACAGGTAGGCTGACGGCAAGGCTTCACTGCGGATCAGCTTGCGAAGGTGCTCGTAGGTCACATCGAGCGGTTGTGCCAGTTCACGGAGCGAGACGCCCTTCTTGTCCACTGCGGCGGCGAGCGCGTTGCCAAAGTTCCCCTTCACATCCATTTTGATCGGCATGAAGTGACCATAGCTGCTCCTGTGTTCAGAAGTCAACTAACTTATGTGTTACCCAGCTTGGGACTCGCATTCGCACGCACAGCTGTAGACATTGGTGCAGGTGCTCACAACTTGCACTCAAGTTGCATCGTATATCACCTTATGTCTCGACCCTACCATGCTTGGACGACTGTTAACCACTTGCGATACAAGCACGTACAAGCATTGGTTTGCCTTTGTCCCGATCTCGTCTCGTAACCCTCTTTCATTGCAGCACGAAGCCGAGCGTTTGAATTTGCAAAGGACTTAGCTCGATAATGTCCATCTGATCATAAGTGTGTGTTGAAACACACGAGTACCGTGCTATGTCACTTCCTATGCATATTTGTGTCATTCATGACAGGTCACGGCACCACGCAAAGTGGAACAAAACGCTTGCTCGACTCGCCAAGTAGCTGATTCCCTTACAAGCCTTCCAGCGCAGCAACAATCCTGTGGGTTGGTTGTTGAATTGCACACAAGTGAAACAGTTGTATACGGACAGAGTGTAGTTCATGTCTTCACACTGAAAGGGACATTATGACTCGTAAGGACTTCGTTCTAATCGCAGAGACAATCAAACAGCTACCGTCATTCGATGTACCAGCTGACAGTGACGTTGTGCGGTTCGCCGTCATCGTGGCGCGTTTCGCAGATTCCTTAGCTACCTCGAACCCACGTTTCAACCGCGCGCGATTCGAGAAGGCGTGCAATGGAAAGGCGGATACCAAGTGACTGAGCTAAGCATCGACGAAACCGAATTGCTGACGTGGTTTGAACGGGACAGGGCGCACGTGGAGCTACGCAACAAGCTAGACGGCTCGACGATCGTTGAATGGTGGGATGGGGACGTAGCAGAGGCAATCGAAGACGGATCGCTCAATCCGAGGGACTACCACTCAACGGCCTACGCTTACGCGGAGGTTTGCGGGATGCTGCCGGAAGTGGGGGAACAATGAAACGTGCCATCGGGTATCTTCGTGTGAGCGGTAAGACGCAATTCACAGACGGGACCGGTCTAGACGAGCAGCGGGCGCAGATAATCGCGTGGGCCGCTGCTCACGGTTTTGAAGTGGCCGAATGTTTCACAGATGGTGTGACTGGCGAACTACCGTGGCAGAAACGGCCCGGGATGGCGGCGCTGGTGGAGAGGGTTGCTGCCAATGACCTAGACGCGGTGATCGTTCATCAACTGGACAGGATCGGGCGCGGTAAGTCCGCAATCTTCGAGGATTTTCTGAGCATCGTGGGCGCTGCCGTTGCCGTGTGGTCTGTCGTAGATGGCCTACTCACCGCTGACACTTCGCTGGATGAGTTTCAAAACGCGGACAAGGACATGATTCTCGGAATCAAGATGCAAATTGTCCGTAACGAAAAACGGAAGCTTGTGGCACGAATGAAACTGGGCAAGGTGCGCGCCGCAATGCAGGGAAGGCACGTCAATGGGATTTATGCCTATGGCGAGCACCCCGAGCGACCCGAAGAAAGGGCCGTCCTCGACCGCATGAGGCGAATGCGGGACGCGGAGCAGCGGAGCTATGACACCATCGCTGCCACGTTGAATACTGAAGGCGTGAGGCCACGGAGCGCAGGACGTTGGACAGCATGGGCGGCAAACAAAATTCTCAACCGGGGTGTGAAGTGAAGCGGACACGTTAGTCCGTCACTATGGGATCGCGCTGTAGACGCAAAGGGATCGCAAAGAATCCGCGCAGGAGCGCGGCGTGAAGTGAGGAATCCAATGCCTAAGCAAGAAATCGTATTGTCCACATGGTTCCAGCGTCCGCTGACTCGCACTGAGCTTCTCTTGATGACAGTCTGCGACGATGAGCGCCAAGCAATCGCGTTGGCAAAGTTCATCCCAGAGTTGCCCGACGATGCAACCTTTCAACAGGTTTCTGATGCTGTGGTGATGGCGATGGTCGCCAACCTTGCCCTGGTTGACCAGCGTCTGGCCGATGGGCTCAAAGTAGATGAGAATGGGCTCTCCGGCAATGAGTTGTGCAACTTTGTTCCGTAGATCGGTGGCTTCGGAGACTGTGATGCGCCGTTTCACAGTGTCGAATCGCAGGGTGGCGTGAACCACGCCATTCTTGTCCGCGGCAAACTCCTCGGTGAGAGTGGCCGGGCCGAGCGCGAGCTGCGCGTTCGAGGGAAGAGGCTTAGGCATGAAGCCCGCTGGTGGCACGATGGAATAGTCCCACTCGGTGACGAACGCTTCTGGCAGTTGGTAGTCGGCGGTACGCTTCTTTTTGGGCTTTTGACCGCTGTCCTTGTCGGCTTTACTATCGTCCTCTTTTTCGCGTTGCTGAAGGTTGGCAGGAAGACGGCTGAAAAGGCCTTCGAAACGGATGGCCGCCGCGGCGATGTTGAGATCGGTAACGCCACGCTTGGCGCGATCGCTCTCAAGAATCAATTCGAACTGTTTCGAGAGGTCGGTTGGATCGGAACGGTCCATCCGATCAAGCTTCTCCGCCAGATATTGCGACTTGACGTAGTTAGTCAGTTCGTCTTTGGCAGCTTTGTTTTGTTTGTCGGCGTAGGACCGCCGGTACGAAGACTCGCTGCTTCCGTGAGGCTGCGAAGTCTCAATAATTCGGGCTGGACCATTTTCCGCGAGATAGACTTCTCGTCTCTCAGCCAGTACGTTGTCAACGGAAGAACTGGTTGGCGTGTGCACTAAGGAATTGGTGTCAGAGCGCGCGATGAGCGCGAGACGGCCTTGATCGCCGTTGGGAATTTCACCGAGCCTGGCATATTCGTCGGTGGCGTCGATCCAGAGTTCAGGATTGCCAGGAATATAGACGATGGCGTGATCGAACGTCCCCATACCGGGTAGATTGGGAGCAATGTCTTCCCGGCTCCCCGCGTTGAGAAGGGCAACGTACGCGGGTATGTCCGCGACAGGCAACATCGCCACCACCAAGGAAGCTTTGTCTTTGCAGTCGCCGTATTTCCGGGCGAGGGTTTCGCTGGGGAAATGCGGAACCATGGCAGATTCGCCAAACTCGACTCCGGTATAGCGGACTTCCCGGTCCACATATTGGAGGATCGCTGCTGCTTTCTCGTCGCGAGAAGCCTTGCCTATGGTTAGCTTGCCGACGAGCGATTTGAGCTCCGCGCCAGCAATCTGCTTGTCCACGATCTTTCCATATTCTTCGGCAACTTGCTGCCACGAGATGCCGGTGGAAAAAGTGACGCTGGGATAAGCAGGCACATCACTGGGAAGTTCGGCTTCAGCCGTGTCGCGCGGGTCCATCACCCCGTAGTCGAATGTGACGCGTACCCGCCCGTCCGCTTCGTTGCTTTGCGGCTTCAGATCCATAAGTAAATGGATCTCATAGCGAAGCGGAAGCGTTGCTGGGGCGTCCAGCACCAAACGACTATGTTGCACCGCAACAGAACTGCCGAAGTAGAAACGCTCCACTGTTCCCGCCCCCCAAAATGGTGCTCTCTCGGTGGAAACTAGTTCCTCTTCGACCAGAGATCCCGGCGCAACCGCAGGGAGGGGGGCCCTCAGCGCACGCCGATCGCTGAAGACATTATCTTCGTTCTCTTTCGCCGCGGCATCCGTGATGGTGTTTGCATCGAGAACATGAACCGCGCCGTCTGGAGTGATCACCCTTGCTTGCAAACTGGGGCGCTCCTCGTGCCAAGGTTCCCAACTGGAGAAGACATTGCCCCAACCTTCGGCACCCTTCTGCGTGAGGATCTTGTAAAGATAATACCGGGAACGGACGGCGCGTCCTTCGGTATCGAATACAACACTCTCTTCGTCATTGAGGAAAAGCACTTCCGAGCCCGCGGCAGGAGTCACTTGCGACACTCGCTGATACAAGGCTGCCGCATCTGGCGAAAAATGAGTCTCCTCCGGCTCGTTGCCATTGGCGGCGAAGGCTGAAACCAGCGCGGTACATAGTAACAATGCCTCAACCGCAAAACTTGCCGCGGACCGCTTACCTGGAAAAGACAAATGGCACGCCCCTCACATGACTGGAAGTACGGATTAGAAGGTAACCCGGAAAGCACCGAGCCGCAAGGGCCAGAGTCACAGAGGAGTGCCTGTTGAATACTACTCCGCGCAGATCAAGATCTCGTGCGACTATGTGTGCGAATGCGTGATGCCCACAAGTTGCGCCAGTGCCTTCCAGTGCCGTGGATGCGGGCGGTAGCATTCGCGAATCCGACCCGCGTACCAGCGCGAGATACCGCCACTCCAATTTTCAAATTCTAGATTTTTTCGTCCCGGCGGGTCCCATCCCAGTTGTGAAGGCCACTCCCGAGCGATAAGCCAAAAGTCGAGCCCAAAATCGAGCGAACAAAATTAGCGAGGACTCCCGCTGATGGCGCGAACCCCGTTTAGGCGAGGAGTAAGCCGGGTCGAAGGGACAAGACTGCTTCCAACAAGCCTGAAAAGGGGAGCGTTGCTGGGTCAATGAGTGTAATAGGGATTTATCAACAACTGTCCCAGTAAACAACCGAGGAATACAATCACCATCATATGCACGCCGTCCTTGTAGCTGCGTTGATAGTCTTGCTCTACCTGAATCCGATTCTGATTGCGTGGATTTGGCTTAGACAGGTAACGAGACGCAGACCAGTGTGCCCAATGTGGAGGTCGGCCATGTCGTGGCTCTCACTGACCCTCGCAACGATCGCGGTGGTGATTTTTTGGACGGCCACTCTTGGAAGCCGTTATCCCGAGCCATCATCGCGCAGTGCCCTACGACTCGGCCTATACTCAAGCCTGACTTTCGCAACTGGCGCAATCGTTACCGCCTTCCTTGGCGAGGGAAAGGAACGGAAATGGGCCGCCATTTCCGCATTCATCATCCCTCTTAATTGGGTGATGTGGGCCGTCTTTCAGTGACATCAAGATGGGCTGCTGTTAACAGGCGTTAGCGCAAGCTTGCGCCGTCTGTTCGCCCTTTTGTCGGGTCAATGAGTGAAATAGCGATTTTGCGCCAGTTAGCGGCTATCAATGTTTGCTGGCCCAAAGAGCAAGTACAGAATCGCACCGAACAAGCCGCCCTCAACGATTACGACTGGCACGAACCATATCCCGCGCCATCGGGGATAACCGCGCAGAATGACGACGAATACCAGCAAGTGAACGACTAACAGGCCAGCAATCGCCAACCAAAATCCCAAACGGCGCCAATATGCTCTCGATTGCCTAATAGTTACCCAGAAAAGGCCAGAAGTGAACACCGCTAGAGCTAGCCACGCCGATGGGACCTTCGCGCCGTGGCTGAGGACAATACCAACAGCGAAGACCGCTAGAACGGCAAGCGCGATCCCGACATACAGAAGAAAGCGCTGAACGACTTTTCCCAGAGTCAATTCGCTAGATTGCATTTTCTGCGTTATACGCTGTCGGGCCTGTCCGGTCGAATTGCTCAACTGTCGAAATCAGGTGTGTCTGTTGAAAAATCTCGGTTCACGGCACGCTTTTTGTCCCTTCGGGCCTCCTGGTAAATCGCTTCTTTAGTTTCTCCAGACCAGGTTCATGCAGTTGCGATCTGCGGGGTTGGCTTACAGCTGAGGAATCGCACCAGCCGTTTCAGGTTCTGCACGGTTGCCGCCAGATAGAACTGCTCGCGCACGAAGCGCATCCGGCGTAGCCTCAGTCGGCGGAGTCCGATGTAATTCTTTAGCTCTGCAAACAGTGCTTCCACTTTTCGCCGCGCCCGTTGCGAGATAGCGAACGCTGGTGTCTGAGCCAGGGCGTGCGCACGCTGCCGCGCGGGCTCGCAGGTGTGGATGGCAAGGGTCCGATACTTGCCTCGCGTGCAGCGGCTCTTCTGCGAGCACTCGCGACAGCGCTTCACCGTCGAGTAATAAACGTGTGTGCGGTTGCGCGCATTGATTCCGACGTACTTCAGGATTTTGCCTTCCGGACAGAGATAGCAGTTCTCCTCGGGTAGGTAGGTGAACTGGTCGATGCCATAGAGATCAGTCGGCCCATTGGGATTTTCTTTCACCCGGATGTACGCAGCGATACCACGTTCATCAAGCCATTGCAGTAGTTCGCCGTTGCCGTAGGTGGTGTCCGCTGCCAGCGTCTGCGGAAGAGAGCCGTAACGTTCGCGATAGCGTTCGATCATGTCTCGGGCCGCTACGCTCTCCTGACTCAATCGCGCCGGCGTAGCTTGCACCCCAACGATGACACAACTGGCGTTATCCACCAGATAGTTGTCGTAATAGCCGAGCCGCGCTGGACCGCCTTTGGTCGCATAGGTCGAATCCGGGTCGGTGGTCGAGACCTTCTCTTGCTGCGGAACCGGAGGTTCGACCGGGTTCTCCCGCTCCAGTTCGACTAGATACTCGCGCACCGTGTGGTTCACCTTAGCTATCTCCGCCAGTTGCTCACGGGCAACACGGCTGTGATGGTCGGCATTGGCCTGGATGAAACTGCCGTCCACCGACATGTGCTCGCCCTTCACCAATCCGGCCTCTACGCAGCGGGCGACGATCTCCTCAAAGATCTCCTGAAACAGATTCGATTCCTGGAATCGACCATGCCGGTTCTTGGAAAACGTAGAGTGGTGCGGAATCTCCTGATCGAAGCCCAGTCCGGTGAACCAACGCCACGCCAGATGCATACGTAGCTCTTCCACCAGTTTCCTTTCGCTCGTGACCCCGTAGAGATAGCCGACCAGCAGCAGGCGCAGCAGCAGTTCTGGGTCGATCGAGGGCCTTCCCGTGTCGCTGTAAGAGTCCTTCAACTTGGCTCGAATAAAGTCGAAGTTGACGTGGCGATCGATCAGGCGCAGCAGATGATTTTCAGGAACTTGATCTTCCAGGCGGAAGTAATAGAACAACGACTCCGAGCGGGATTGGTGTCCCATCATGAGCAGCAGGCCTCCAAATGGAATGGTGAAAAGCAGCATCGAGAACTCTGGCCTGCTTATAACCGGAACGTCGCCCCGCCACAAGCATCAACTGAGGGACTTTTTCAACAGACACAGGCGATTACACTCATTGAGAATTGCCACGCCCTTCCTGCCTCCAATTCACTCCCCGCGTGCTTCGGAACACCCGAAGGCTAATCGGACCGACTTTCAGACGTGTCGTGGAAAAAAATCTGAAAATAAGAAATTTCAAAAATTCAAAAAATCTGAAACGTGTACGAGTGTCCAGCAACCGCCATAGGGGTACGCTGGAACACCCCCCACCCCCTCGATCCAGGCCCCCCTCCATCCGGCAGGGCAGGGAATTTGTGTCAGCCCTTGATCCAACCTCCCCGCTGCGGGTCCGGCCTTCCTTCGAGGCCCCTCCGACTTGTGCCCAATTTTGTGCCCACCACCAAACTCCACCGAGTGTGACGGATTGTCGATGCATCGCTGGAAAGCCTTGCTGGACAAGGCATCTGTGGTACTCCATCACAACTGGTCGCACTCCGTCTAAGTCGTTGATTCCTCGTGCGACCAGTACTTACAAGCAGGAGGTCGCAGGTTCGAGCCCTGCACTGCCCACCATAATTTCTAACATGCGATAGGGCGTCTCCCCGGAATCCCCCGGCCAGTGCTTCTAGCAAAGAGACTCGAAAAATGGGGGGCGGGCGATGATCGCAAGAATCAAGATACGGTTCATTTTTGGGGCTGCAATCGCACCCATCGGCCGCATCCAACCAAAACAATAGAGGAGTTTCTCTTTTCGTAAGCTGCTAAGACCGACCGGCAGAAATTTCCGGGAGTTCTATGAGCGTCAAGCCGTGCGACCTTGTTATCATTCAAAGCAACAGAGACTCTCACTCCTCCGAGGTGACGGCTGTAATGTCTTGGTTTCGCATTTCAGTGTTCGCAATCGTGGCGCTGGCCATGGGCGGCGCTCTCTTGACCCTCAGCGGCTGTGGCGGGGGCCCCGGCGGCGGTTCCACGAAACCGGCACCGCCGACGATCGTTAAGATATTCGGAGCGGCCACGATTCCGCTGAACGGAACAACCACGTTGACCTTCACTCTCTCGAACCCGAATGCAGGCACCACGCTGACCGGGGTCGGGTTCACCGACTCGTTACCTGCCGGACTGGTCGTATCCACGCCTAATGGCCTGACAGGTGGTTGCGGTGGGGGAACGATAACGGCTACCGCTGGATCGGGAAGCGTCAGTCTGACAGGTGCTAGTCTGGCCGCGAGCGCCTCGTGCAACTTCTCGGTGAATGTGACCGGCATCAGCGCCGGAACGCAGAACAATACGACGAGTGCGGTGACTTCGAATGAAGGAAATGGCAACTCGGCCTCGGCCAGCATTACGGTGGTCGGTCCGCCGACGATCGGCAAGACATTCGGCGCGGCCACAATTGCGCTGAACGCAACCACCACGTTGAGCTTCAACGTCTCGAATTCGAATGCGGGCGCCACGCTGACCGGGGTCGGGTTCGCCGACTCGTTACCTGCCGGGCTGGTCGTGTCCACGCCCAATGGGCTGACCGGCAGCTGCGGTGGAGGAACGATAACGGCCGCGGCGGGATCGGGAAGCGTCAGTCTGACAGGTGCTAGTCTGGCCGCGAGCGCCTCGTGCAGCTTCTGGGTGAATGTGACCGGCACGACGGAGGGGGCCAAGAACAATACGACGAGTGCGGTGACTTCGAATGAAGGCGGAAATGGCAACTCGGCCTCGGCCAGCGTCACGGTGGGCGCGTCGCCGGCCAAGATTCAGCACGTGGTGCTGATCGTCCAGGAAAACCGTTCTACCGATAATATGTTCCAGGATCCGGTACTGATCAGACGTGGTGCCGCCATTGCCCAAAGTGGACAGGACTCGAATGGCAATACGATTCAGCTGCAGGAATTGGATATCGCTGCGGGCTTCAACCCCGCCCACGGTCACCATGCATTCGACCTCATGTGCGACCTGAATTCGGTGACCGGACAATGTCAAATGGATGGGGCGAACCTGATTCCGGTCACTTGCCCTCAGGGTATTCAGAACTGCGTGTATTCTTACGTGAACCCGTCGGAAGTTCAACCCTACTTCCAGATGGCCGAGACGTACACCTTCGCCGACCACATGTTCCAGACCAACCAGGGGCCCAGCATGCCGGCGCATCAGTTCCTGATTTCGGGGACATCGGCTCCATCCACCGGGAGCGATCTGTTTGCGGCGGAAAATCCGGCCACGGACGGCCCGCCCAACGCCGGGTGCGACGCGTCCGCCGGTTCTACGGTTGCGCTCATCGATCCGACCGGCAATGAAAATTCCTACACTCCAATCTATCCATGTTTTGAACATCAAACGCTGACCGATCTGCTCGAGGCGAATGGCAATACCTGGCGGTATTACACTTCGTCTGGTTACAGGGGCGGCGGGGGCCAGGCGATCTGGATCGGCCCGGAATCGATCGAGCACATGTGCGGACCGAACGCGCCGCCGCCCAACGCCACCGCCTGCGTGGGATCGGATTGGATCAACGATGTGATCCTCAATCAGGCGCAGATCCTCACTGACATTACCAACAACCAGTTGCCGGATGTTAGTTGGGTAATTCCGACCGGCCAGGCGTCGGATCACCCAGGGCTAACCGATGGATCTGGGCCATCGTGGGTGGCATCGGTGGTGAACCAGATCGGCAACAGCCCCTATTGGGCGAACACGGCGATCTTCATCACTTGGGACGACTGGGGGGGCTTGTACGACCACGTGCCGCCGCCGCAAGTGCTGGTGAACTGCACGCCCGCGCAGTGGGGATGCGGCTATGTCTACGGCTTCCGGGTGCCGCTGATTGTGGTTTCGCCCTACGCCAAAGCGCAGTACGTTTCGACACAGCAGTATGACTTCGGCAGCCTATTGAGGTTTATCGAGGAAACGTTCAATTTGGGTTCACTCAACTACGCGGATGCGGCGGCGGTGAATGACTTCTCCGATTGCTTCGACTTCAATCAGACCCCCCTGCCGTTTCAGACGATCCAGGCACCTTTGAAAGCGGAATATTTTCTGAATGACAAAACACCGCCGTTGGACCCGGACGACGACTGAGGCGGGCGGGAGTTGACTGCTTTCGTGGCGCCCGCATTGGGCGCGCCAAGAAAAATGAAGGGCGCGGAACCTCACCGCGCCCAGAATTACAAATCGGCGGACTACAAAAACGTCCCCTACTTCACCCGGCTAACGGGCGGTAAACGCGACCGTCGTGGAAATTGTCACGGCGCCGCTGTTTCCGCTGGCGGCGGCGGTTGCGGTGATCTTCACCTGATAGGTTTGGGTCGGAGACGAGTTGCTGCAGCCGAACATGGTCAGTGCGATGAGAGCGAGGGCCGCGGCCAGCAGGAAATGGCGCGCGACTCTCCAGTCGCTCTTCTTTCGGCGCCCGAGCAGAAGAAGACCGGCGAGACCGATAGGTGTCCAGATGAAAGACGCGTTCAGGGCGGACAACTTCAGACCGCCCGGGGAGAGCGGCAGTCCGCTGTTGGCTGCGCGCCGCACTCCCGAAGTTGCTCCTTGAATGGTCAGCGTCGTGGGTGTGGCGGTGCCGCCCGGAGTTATCATAGCCGGGCTGAAGGTGACTTGTGCGCTCGAGGTTGGAGTTAGCGTAGCGGTGAAACTTATTTGGCTGTTGTAGATGCCTTGCGGCGTTACCGCGACGGTGATGGTCGCGGTGCCGCCACTCGAAATCATCTGGGTGGCGGGCGAGGCAGCGAGGGTGAAGGTCGCGGCATTAACGGTTTCTGTGAGCGTCTGGGAAGTGCTGCTCTGGTTGTTCGTGTCTCCGGAGTAGACGGCGGAGATGGAATCGGAGCCGGTATTGACCAGCGATGAAGTGGCCAGAGTTGCCACGCCGGCATTCAGCGCGCTGGGATTACCAAGTTGGGTCGCCCCATTAAAGAACGTCACGGTCCCCGTCGGACTCGCGCCGGTCGATGAGCCGGTGACGGTTGCTGTGAACGTTACGGACGCTCCTGAAGGCGTGGGATTAGCGCTTGAGGACAGGGTGGTGGTGGTGGGGTTGGCGTTGATAGTCTGAGTCAGAGTTGACGATGTGCTGGCGGCGTTCTTCTTGTCTCCGCCGTAGACAGCGGTGATTGAGTGCGCGCCGACACCGAGTGTGGAAGTCATAAAGGTTGCCACCTGGGCACCGCCTACTGTTGTCAGGGTGACAGGAGCGCCGAGAGGTGTTGTGCCGTCGTTGAAGGTCACGGTGCCGGTGGGCGCGTTTGCGCCGGTGGGGGTTACGGTCGCAGTGAAGGTCACCGCGACACCTTGAAACGCCGGGTTCTTGCTGGAAATGACGGCGGTGGTCGTCGCGGGGAGGATATTCGGCCAGTTGTTGACCAGATTGGCGGCGTTCACGGTGCCGATTCCGGTCGCGAAGTCCCAGCCGGTTGCAGTTCCGTAAGCTGGCTGATAGGCACTATTTGAAGTGGACAGCACGCCAATTGTGGCCGAGTCCAGGTAGCAGTTGTTCGTGCCGGTGCAATTCACGTCCATGTCGCCCTGCGTCACGTCATAAAAAATGCACGAACTGCCGACCGCATTTCCGAGGGTTGAATTGCAAGCCGAGTCGCCGCTGGCGCCATACTCGCTGGCCGCCAGGCTGTAATAGACGACATTCGGATTGCCTTGCCGTGCGCCGGCGTTCTGGTTCACCAGTGCCTGGATGCCGGCCATGATCGGCGAGGAGAACGACGTGCCACCCCCTCCCGCCCAGGTATCGGGTGTGCCGGTACAGGCGGTGCCTCCGTTTGCAATGTCGCTCCAGCAGTATGGATAGAAGTGTCCCCAAATACCGTTGGCGGCGAAGAGCGAGACATCAGGAATATCGCGCACGCCGTCGGTGGGATTTCCGAACACCGACTGATACGACGGCTTTGCCCACCCGGCGCAGGTTCCACCCACCACGCCAGCTACGGCCGGCGATCCCGTCGCGCAGGCGCTCGGGCCGCCGCTGCCTCCAGTATCATCCAAGAGACCATCGTTTGATGCCGTGCTGCTGTTGCAAAAGCCGGTCAATCCGTAAGTTTGGCTAGAGCCTGTTATGTAATCCGCGATTAGCTCGCTGGCGCAGGAATCGTTCCAAGGAATCTCATTGACATACGACTTGGCCGATTCATACGTGGGCGAATTGGTGGCATTCCAGTACGTGCTGTTGGTCCCGGCAAAAGTATCGCCGAAATCGGTACCGCCAACGGACACGTTATAGGGACTCGATCCCCAACCCGTGATTCCGATACCATGCGTGGCCTCAATTGCGTCTCTATCGCAGCCCGAAGCCGCATCGTCGCCAGCGGAAACGAAGACCGAGACACCGGCCGTGACCGCCTGCTGGAAGGCTGAGCTGAAAGCCATATTGGACGATGCGCCGTTAAAGGCCTCGCACTCGCCATAGCTCATGCTCATGATCGCCGGCGGCGTGCCAGCTTCGCTCAGCAGGTTTTGTATTGCGATCAAGCCGCCAAAAGTCACCGTGTTACTGCACGAAGCCAGTTCGATCGTCGCGCTGGGTGCGGCGGCGCTGGCATATTCGGCGTCCAGAATCGCTTCCCCGTCGTCACTATTCGTTCCCGGGTCCGTGCAGTTATTGGTGCCACTCCCAGGAGCGGGATGGACCTGCGTGAACGACCCATCGGCGAACGGCGAAAGGCCAAATACCGAACGGAACGTAGTCCAATCCGCAGTGGTGAAGACGTCGGTGTCTTCGACCACCACAATCGTTTGGCCTTGTCCAGAGATACCTGCGTTGAAAAGTGGATTCAGGTTGTAGATGGTCGCAAGGTCGCCTGGAACCACCGCGTAACATTCCAATCCACAACCGCTGAAGGTGAAGTTTGACCGCGGCTGGTACATGGTGTGCGGCTTGAAGTCATGCAATGACACCACTCCGACCACGGCCGGCGCCAGGGCGGCCGGAATCCGCGGATCACTCATGTTGGCGATGTGCTTCACGCCCTTCACGTTCAAGTTGTGAATCTCGGTGTGGAAGGCGTCTCGGACTTGACCCGCCGTCCCGGAAAAATCGATGAGCAGCCCGTTTTCGTAAACCACATTGACCTTGAACCCATGCGACTCCAACCAACGCGTAATCACGGCAAGATCTTGTGCCGCCAACCCGAATCTCTCCCCGAATTCCTTGGCCGTGATCCATTGATGAAAGTTGGGCGAGGACGACTCGTGAAGTTCGTCAATAAACTTTTCCAGTTCCCGTTCCTGTTCCGAGGACCGCCTCAACTGGAGCAGCATGTGCTCCATCGAAAGGTTGTCAGCCACCAACCCGCGATCATTTTGCTTATTCGCCTCGGGCCGTGTGTTGCCTGCGAGCGTGACCAATTTGCTTTCGTCCACATTCTGGGTGATCAGAACCGGACGGCCATCTTGCGCTTGCGCCATGGGACCAATGAGGAGGAAAAAGATCAGGGTGGAAAGGACGAGCGTCGAAAAATTGAACGTCGAAAAGTTAGACGAGCGTAGCAAGGCCGAACGCGAACGTCGCATGGTTACTCCGTGGTGCAGCAAGATTTGTAGGGGGCTCGGAAGCATTATCCATGCTTCTCCTTGTCTGAGCAAGCTATTCCTCGCGGGGTTGTATGCCTGATTGCTGTTAGTTGGTTTTTGTGACAAGAATTTGACAATTCTTCCGTGTCAGCGATTGGCGGACGGCGATTTCCTTCCTTACGGGCTAGACTTCCGCGAGCTCTTCTTCCAATAATTGCTTGTTATAAAGAGCGGTGTAGTAACCGTTTCTGGCGATGAGCTGATCGTGAGTGCCGAGTTCCACGATGCGTCCCTGGTGGAGGACGGCGATCGAGTCGGCGTTGCGAACGGTGGAGACGCGGTGGGAGATGAAGATGGTGGTGCGTCCGCGCATGATTTCGCGGAGATGGTTGAGGATTCTGTCTTCGGTATGGGTGTCGACGCTGGAGAGGGCGTCGTCAAGAATGAGTATGCGGGGGCTGCGGAGCAGGGCGCGGGCGATGGCGGCGCGCTGCTTCTGGCCTCCGGAGAGCGTGATGCCGCGCTCGCCCACAGTGGTGTTGTAGCCTTCGGGGAAACTTTCGATGTCCTGGGCGATTTTGGCGGCCTCGGCGGCAGCTTTGATGTCGTCGAGCGACGGTTCGCAGTCTTTCTGCTTGGCTTCGGTCGAAATCCCGTAGGCGATGTTTTCGCGGATGGTGTCGCTGAAGAGAAATGTTTCCTGCGGCACGAAGCCGATGTGGCGGCGCAGGGAGTCGAGAGGGAATTGGCGGACGGGGCGGCCGTCGATGAGGAGGGCGCCGGGCGTAGCATCATAGATACGGGGGATCAGACTGACGAGCGTCGTTTTGCCGGAGCCGGTGGGGCCGACGATAGCAAGGCTGGAACCGGCGGGGATGCGTAGGTTGATGTCCTTGAGAACGGACGTGCCGTTATAAGCGAAGTTCAGATTGCGGAATTCGATTTCGCCCAAGAAATCAGCAGTGGAGAGCCGGGCGTCCCCGCCCGGCTGAACGGGCGAGGCTCCCGTCTCTCCATCGTCAAATGCGAGCGTCGGGTTGTCTGCGATTTCCGGTCGCTGGGTGAGGATTTCGTTGATCCTTACCAGGGACGCGGTTCCGCGTTGGAAGATGTTGATCACCCATCCGAGGGCGATGACTGGCCAGGTGAGCTGCACCATGTAGGTGTTGAAGGCGACGAAATCGCCTACGTTCATTTTTCCGAGGAGCACTTGCCGTCCGCCCATCCACAGTACGATGACGACGGCGGCGCCGAGCATGAGTTCCAGCGTGGGCCAGAGCATTCCCATCAAACGGACTAAGCCCAGGCTGCGGCGGATGTATTCCTGGTTGGCGCCCTCGAAGGCGGCAATTTCGGCTTGTTCCTGCACATAGGCGCGGATAACGCGGGCGCCCGAGAAGTTTTCCTGGGCGCGCGCCGAGATGTCGGAGAACATGGCCTGAATACGCTCGAAGCGCTCGTGAATGCGGCGTCCGAAATACTGGATGACGATGCTGGTGATGGGCAGCGGCAGAAACGCGTAGAGCGTTAGCTTGGGGCTGATGGCGAGCATGAAGCCTAGAGCGCCGGCAGTGAAGACGATGGTGTTGGCCGAGTACATGATGGCCGGGCCGAGCAGCATCCGAACCGCGTTCAGGTCGTTGGTGGCGCGGGCCATGATGTCGCCCGTGCGATTGCGCTGGTAGTAGGAGTAGGAGAGGCGCTCGAGGTGCGCGAACAGGTCGTTGCGCAGATCGAATTCGATGTCGCGAGAAATTCCGATGAGTACCCAGCGAGTCAGAAACTGGAAGATGCCTTTGGCCAAGGCGAGGGCGATGATAAGCAGAGCATAGGTAAGAAGTTTCTGACGGGTCACGCCGGTGTTCAGATCGTTTACGGCGCGGCGGAGGACCTGCGGAAAGAGTATCCAGATGCCGTTAGTGAATAAGACGCAGAGCCCGCCCCAGAATAGACCGCTGCGGTACCGCTTCAGATAGAGAACGAGGGGGCGTAGGTTCTTGGGCACCATGATGGGTTACAGATGAAATTGTAGCAGTGGTGGGTGCGGATTTTCTGAGCGACGGTGCGAGCGAAACGAAGGCGACAGTGAGCAGCAGTGCGGTCCAAAGCGAGAGCATACCGGCGGCGAACATCAATCCCGAGTAGAGCAGGTCGGCGCGTTCCATTCGGTTTCTCCAATTTCCAAGAGCCGGTGAAAAGGCCGGGCGAGGACGGAGGTTGGCGGTTCCGTTCCTCACCCGGAAAGGAGAGAGACTTTAGTAGAGACGGGGCAAGCCCCGTCTCTGCAGAAATGGCTAGTGCGCGGACGGCGGCGCCATGTGCTTGCTCATGTGTGCTGCACGATTGGCCTCGATCTGAGCCAGCTTGGCTTTCTGATCGGCGGTCAGAATTTGTATTATTTCGGACTTGATGCGGGCGTGCTCGACCTGGAGTTCGACCATGGTCTGCGAGTTTTGTGTGGCCAGGGCGCGCGTCTTGGCTTCGTCGAACGGACCGCTGGCCTCAAGAGCCTTGATGGCGCTTTGGTTCTGGCGCATCTGCTGCATCAGTGGCTGCAGGGTTGGCTTCTCTTTTTCAAAGATGGCCTTGACCTGGCTGTGTTGGTCGGCGGTCAAATCGAGCTGCTTGAGCATGCGGTGGAAGTCGGCGCCGGGGCCACCAAAACCGTGCCTGCCCTGTGCAATCGCGGCTGCCACCGCCAGCAGTACAGCAGCGCCGATGGTGAGAATGCGGAGATGAGTTGATTTCATAGGTTCTCCTTTTAAACTACTTTGATCTCGCGGGGTCCGGGAGGCAGCCCGAACATCTATGCTGATAAGAACACTGTTCCCCGAAGTATGGGGTAAAGAGTCGGTCAAGCGCGGTAAAGTTTTGTAAAGAGCTGATGGTTTACTAGCTGCTGGCTAGCCCCGTTTGCCGAAGCCAGCGGCCAGTAGTAAGCAGCCGTTTCAGCAATCACAAATCTTTACTGCGTAGAGCCATGCGAAGGTGTTAGATGACTAAAAGAATGGACCACATCCTGGTAGTGGATGACGACTTCGAGTTGTGCGGCCTGGTGCAGGAGTACCTGACGGCCGAGGGGTTCAGCCTAAAGGCCGTCCATGACGGCGAACTGGGGCTGCAACACGCGCTGACCGGCGAGTATGCGCTGGTGGTGCTGGATGTGATGCTGCCGGGGATCAATGGCTTTGAAGTGTTGCGGCGGATTCGCAGCGTGTCGAAGATTCCGGTGCTGCTGTTAACCGCGCGCGGGGAGGACGTGGACCGCATCGTCGGATTAGAAATCGGCGCGGACGATTATCTTCCGAAGCCGTTTAACCCGCGGGAGTTGGTGGCGCGAATCCGCGCCATTCTGCGCCGCACCAAGCCTGTCAAGGCAGCGGACGCGGTGCCGGAAGTGCTGAGTGTGGGCGACGTGGAACTAGATCCGGCGACGCGCAGTGTGCAGCGGGCGGGGCAACCGGTCGATCTCACTTCCGTGGAATTCAATCTCCTGGAAGTTCTGCTGCGCGAGGCGGGGCGAGTGGTGACCCGAGAGCGGTTGGTGAATGCCGTCCTCAGCCGCAAGTTCATGCCGTTTGATCGCAGTATTGACATGCATGTCAGCAAGGTGCGGCGGAAGTTGGGTGACTCCGAAGAGGACGGAGACCACATCAAGACGATTCGAGGTGTGGGATACATGTTTGCGCGGCCGCCGTCTAAACCGAAAAAATGAAAAGCCTCTTCCTGAAAATTTTCCTGTCATTCTGGGCGGCCCTCGCGCTGTCATTGGTGTTGGCGATTCTGGTGACGATTGCTCTGCGTCCGACGCGGCATGGAATCGAGAATCAGGCGCCGCAAACTTTGGCGGAGGCGGTGAATGCCTACCAAACTGGTGGACAACGTGCCGCCCACGACTATCTGGAAGAACTGTGGCGCACGCAGCACGTGCGCGCTTTCGTTTTTGACGCCGCGGGCCAGGAACTCTCCGGCCGGCATGTGCCAAGCTGGATCGAAGAATCACGGCAGGGCGGAACACCGCAGGCCGGGAGCTCGCGCATCGCCCCGCCGCGCCACCGTAGTTGGATGGCCAATTTTACGCCTGACCGCATCGTGCGGCAGGCACTGACGCTGGATGGAAAACGGTACACGCTGGTATTGGAGTTGCCGCCGGGACCGCGGGCATTTTTCGGGCCCAATGACATTGCTTTGCTGGGCATCGCGGTAGTTTTGTCGGGACTGGTGTGCTATCTGCTGTCATGGTCGGTGACCAGTCCGGTGACGCGTTTGCGGAAGGCGGCGCAGAGCCTGGCGGCGGGCGACTTGAGCGCGCGCACGGGAGCGCCCGTGGGTGGCCGGCGCGACGAACTGACGGAATTGATGCGCGATTTTGATCGCATGGCCGATCGGATCGAAGGCCTGGTAGATTCGCAATCGCGTCTCATGAAGGATGTGTCGCACGAACTCCGGTCTCCGCTAGCGAGACTTAGCGTGGCGCTGGGGCTGGCGCGGCAGCGAGCTACGCCGGCAGTCGCGCCGGAACTCGACCAGGCGCTGAACCGCATCGAACTGGAAGCGGACCGGCTGAATCAACTGATCCAGCGGCTACTTACCATTTCGCGGCTGGAATCGGGCACCGACGGCCTGCGGAAGACCAGGCTATCATTGCGGGAGTTGGTGGAGCAGGTGGCCCACGACGCCGAGTACGAAACTCCGGGACGGGGCTGCCGAGTTACGTCAGACGCTATAGCCGACGCTGCGGCACATGCTACCGCCGCCGATGAATTTCTGGTGGACGCCGACCCCGACTTGCTGCGGAGCGCGGTGGAGAACGTGGTGCGCAACGCCACGCGTTATACTGCTGAAGGGACAACGGTGGAGGTGCGATTGGAGCGGCAGCGGTCCGCGAACGGCGAAGAAATTGTGGTTCGCGTGTTGGATTCGGGCCCCGGCGTTCCCGACGAAGCACTGCAAAGGATATTTGAACCCTTCTGCCGATTGGACGATGCTCGCAATCAGCAGACGGGAGGGGCGGGTTTGGGCCTGGCGATCGCCGATCGGGCCATCAGGCTGCATGGCGGGCAACTTCGCGCATCCAACCGCAAAGAGGGTGGGTTAGAGATTGAAATCCGGATTCCAGCTGTTCCGCCGGTTCAGGGGTTTGCTCTTCCCGCTCATTCCTGATACACAAATATATTTCAGCCACAAGCTTCAGTCTCCGTGACGGCTGGCAAGACATCGCCGCCGACGGGAAGCGGCTGACCACCCCAATCCGCGAAAAAGCGCGCCGATTGGAGACCCCAATGGGAGAACAGATGTCGAAGAAGATAAGCGGAGTCATTGCGCTCGTGGGCATGTGTGCCCTTAGTTTGTTTCTGCTCAATTGTGGCAGTTCCTCGGACCGGCCAGCGGGAGTCTTGTATGTGCTGACTGAGGGGATCAACGGTATAGGGAACAACATTAGTTCCTTTGCCCTCGATTTGGATAGCGGGAGCCTGTCGCTGGTCAATTCCAATGCGAGTACGTGTGCAGAAAATGCGTCGTGCGGATTTCCCCTGGACATTCTGCTCGACCCGACGGGCGCGGTGGCTTTCGTTCTGAACCAGGGCATTTCTTCCGCCACGCCGCCTGTCGCCCCAACGCTATACCCCTATACGGTGAACTCGGATGGCAGCCTGTCGTCGCCGGGCACGCCAGTCTCTTGGAACTGCGTCTATCCCGATGGGACTTCCTGTGGCGTTGCTCCCTACGTTTCCTACCCCGACACTCCGGTGGCTATGGTGCGGGATGCCGCCGGGCAGTTCTTGTTCGTGATCAATCAGGGCGAATCTCCTCCGCCGCAAACGTGCCCGCTGGTTGGCACAGCTGTTAGTAGTGTTACAGACTTTAATAATTTTGTGGGTTGTCCATCGATCTCAGTGTTTGCCATAAAGCCAGGCTCAACCACTCTGACATTTGTAAGTCAAAGTTCTACCTATCAAAGTCCGTTCTTTATAGGCAGAGCTCCAACCGGGCTTTCCGTCCTCACGTTTCCTGCGCCTGGTAGTAGTAGTGGCACCACGCCCGCTTGTGGTTTTACCACGTCCGAAGAGTTTCTTTACGTGACCAGCAACCAGGATCTTTCCCAGCAGCACAATGACAATGCGCTCAGCCTGTACTGCGTGGGTTCGTCTGGCAACTTGACCGATCTAACCCCGCCCGTGGCTTATGCGCCCCAGGTCGATCCCCTCTCGGTGCAGGCGGTCAACACGAATGCGCCGACGCAGAATACCGGCGGCGTTTTTGTATATGTGGGCAGTCAGCCATCGGCGTCCGGCGCGCTGAGTATCTTCCAGATGTGCACAGTGGTCGGCGTCGCGGGATGCACGCAGGAGAATGTAACTGCCGCGCTCCTGCTTCCAGTGTTAGCGCCGGCACCACCCGCGACGGGACAGAACCCGATTGCAATGGCGGTGGATCCGACCAACAATTTTCTCTACGTCATGTGCTACATCTCGAACCAGGTTTTTGCGTATCGCATCAACACGACCACGGGCACGCTGACTGGGCTGAGCCCCGCCTACGGGCCGACCGGATCGCAGCCGGTGTCGATGGTGTTGCACCCGTCCGTAGACAACACAGGTCAGTTTCTCTTCACGTCGAACAGCAGCTCAGATAACATTACCGGGTTTACGCTGGATACCTTGAATGGATCCTTGAGCAGTCCGACCACGACGATTGCCCCGGCGGCGCCGAGCGGGATGGCGGTGCACTGAGTCATTGAATCATTTAGTCATTGAATCATTGAGAAACCCGCTGGGAACTTAGGTTTTCAATGACGCAATACCTCAATGGTTCAATGGCTTAATGATTACGTGGGCGTCCGAAGAATCAAATAGCCGCCGATGAAGCCAAAAACCAGGTCTGGAGACCAGGCAGCGACTGCGGGCGGGAGCTGGCTCAAATTGCCCATCGCCTCGAACAGACCGTTGATCGTCCAATAGACAACGCCGATGCCGATGGCGATGGCAACTCCCGCCACCGCGGACCGCTTGCCGGCGGAAAGCGCGAAGGGAATGGCGAGCACAGCCATGACCAACGTGATCAGCGGGTAGGCAATCTTCTTTTGCAATTGCACGCGCAGCCGAACCACGTCAAAGCCGCTCTCCTCGAGATCGTGAATGTAGCGGCGTAATTCGTCGTAGCTCATTTCCGACGATTGTTTGATTTCCTTCTTAAAGTAGGCCGGCGCCTCCGCTAGTTGGGGATAGGTCGCGGCGTCGAACTTGCGGTAGCTCTCGATGGCGGGGCCGCTCAGGCTTCGCTCCCATCCCTGCTCGTAAACCCACCGGCCCATGGGGCTCGACCAGTGCGCGCGGTCGGCGGTGATGCGGTGCGTGATCTGGAAGGTGTGCGGGTCGAACTGAAACACCGAGACGCCGCCGAAAACATCGCGGTCGGGATCGAAGAATTGATAGTAATAGATGTCGGAGTGCTGTCCGAAGATCCACTTGCGGTCGGGGCGAAGGTAGGTCTGCGCGGGCTTGCCCTTGATTTGGTTGCGCAGCGCATCCTGACGCTTGTTGGTGTAGGGAAGATAGAGCTGGTCCGAGAGAAAGAGCACGCCGGCAACCAGCATGGAAGCGATCAGGACCGGGACGACAATGCGGTAAAGACTGATGCCGGTGGCCTTGATCGCGGTGATCTCATTCGACCGCTGCAGCAGTCCGAAGGTGACCAGCACCGCCAGCAGCATGCTGAGAGGCGTGGTGGTGTAAAGAAAATAGGGCACCACGTTGAGCAGGTATTCGCCCACTGTGAGCGGCGAGATCTGATTCCGCAAAATGTCGCTCAGCAACTCGAACAAGGTGAACACCAGCAGCAGCATCAGAAAAGCGGCCACGATCATGGCGAAGTAGAGGGTAAAGCCGCGCAGCACATAATCGTCGAGGATGGTCGGGAAATGAAGATTGAACAAGCGCCGGCGCATGGGCGCGCGGCGGAGGATGTTCTCGCGCCCGGCCGGGCGGGACTCGCCGTTTACCACCGGCGCTGCCGCCGACAGGCTGGACGTCGATGCCTTGAACCATGACGCTCTAAACTTCAACGCTCTAAACCTTGAAGTTGTGAACCAAGACGTTTTGAACCATGACCGGAACGCAGTCAGTTCGACCGGGCGGCGTTCCGATTGCCACAGCAGAAAAACTCCTCCGGCAAGAAACACAAAGTCGGCGAGCCAAACCCCGGCAGCGGGAGAGAGGCGTCCCTGGCGCGCAAAGGACACGCCGATCAAGGAAATGGAATAGTAGACAAAGACCAGCAGAATGGTCAGGACAAATCCGCTGGATTTGCCACCCTTCTTTGACGAGAGGCCAAGCGGAATTCCGACCAGGGCCAGGACGATGCAGGCGGTCGGCAGAGCGAGGCGGCGATGGTATTCGATCATTTGCCAGCGACGGGTGATAGGATCGGCAGTTCGCGCGCTACGGAGGAGGTCGGCAAATTTGATCTCAGCCAGCGATGTGGGTTCGTGTTCCTGACTGGTTTGCGCCGTGGGGACTTGAAGGGGGATGTCAGTGGCCTCAAAAGTGGAAATCTGGTACTGGTCCGGATTCTTAGGATCGGCTTCGTGGGTGGAACCGTTTGTAAGATGCAGGTCCAGAGTGTCGGGTCCCTGGCTGACTAACAGGCCTTCGCGCGCCAGGCTGATGCGCGGAGCGGCTGGGTCCGTCAAATCGGCGAGGAACACGCCTTTCCAGAGGGCTCCGCCGGACATGGGCTTGACGTCCTGCACGTAGAGAATGATCTTCGGGAATCCCTCGTAGAACACGCGGGGCTGGACTTCGAAGGAAGCCTGAGAAGACTTGAGGTTGTCCTGGAGTTGTCCCAGGGCGGCGAGCGAGCGAGGCGCTAGATAGACGCTGTTGCCAAGCGCGAGCAACCATGCCACCACCACGAAAAGTGAGATCACGCGCAGGAAGTTCCACACGCCCAAACCGCTGGCGCGCATGGCCGTAACTTCGCTATCCGCGGCCAGACGGCTAAGTCCGATGAGGATGCCGACGAGCACGCCCATGGGAATCGTGTAGGTGAGTGCGACCGGGACGGTGAAGAAAAAGATTTCTGCCACGCTGGGCAACGGAGCGCTGTTGCGCACTACGAGTTCGAGGATGCGGCCGAGGTCGCGGGTGAAAATAACGAACGTGAAAACGGCGACGCCGATCAAGGCGTGGGAGACAACTTCTCCCAGGATGTAGCGGGTGAGGATGCGCATCCGCAAGGGTGGTGGACTCATTGCGAGTCTAGCACGAGAGCGGCAGCGCGGAAGTGTCGGGTTTGCAATACAGGCCCAGGTTCGTAGAAAATGCCCATTCGCAGCGAAGAGGCATTTTGAAAGCAAACAAGGGGAAGGGATGTTTATGGAGAACACCATGCGGTCGACCCAGTCCGAACCGGAAGATGTCGCGAAGCTGCGCCACATGGCCAGCGAGTTCACCGAAGGCTTCAACACCGGCGACGTGGATCGCATCATGCGTTTCTACGGAGACACTTACGTGGACATCAATCTTCGCAACCCCGTTCAATCCTGGCAGGAGCGCCGGGAATACTATACAAAAGTGATTCGGAATGGCGGTTTTCGCGTGCAGGTGCACCCCGACGAGATTCTCATCCGAAGAGATTTTGCCTTTATCCGGGGTTCAATCGAACTCATACGTGCCTCCGCGGCCGGTGATTCCGGACGCACGGAGCTTCGTTACCTCGAAATCGCACGCCGGCAACAGGATGGTTCCTGGCAAGTAATGTGGGGCATGGACGGCCCGGTCCAAGAATATACACCTTCTCCTTGACCGAGACGAGGCCCGCAGCCGATCTGCGAAACCGGTGGGGCGGCTACGCTCTTCTTAGAGCGTATTTCATAAACAGTGCCTCAGCGTAATCCAGAAGCAAGCGAGATAGAAGAAGGCACGGTAAGTGGAGAGCAGATGCTCATGACGGACCAGCAGGCGTCGGAATTGACCCAGCCATGCGTTGGTTCGCTCCACGATCCAGCGGCGCTTATAACGCCGCAGTTTGCGCCCATCTTGGTAGCGCCGTGCCTGGTTGTTCTTGCGGTAGGGCGCAATCAGTTCGATGCCACGCTTTTGCAAGCGCTGGCGCAGCGGGTCGGAATCGTAACCGCGGTCGGCGATCACGCGCTCCGGCTTTTGCCGCGGGCGCCCTTGCCGGCGTGGTACCCGGACTTGGGAGAGCGTGGCTTCCGCAAGCGTAACTTCACTGGGGGAGGCACTTTCCAGCCGAACTCCCAGCGGAAGACCTTGACCGTCGACCAGTACCATCCACTTCGTCCCCTTGCCCCGCTTGGTTTTACCGACCGCGAGGCCCCCTTTTTCGCCGGAGCGAAACTGCCGTCCAAAAAGGTTTCGTCCCAGTTCAGCAGGCCTTCTTCATCCAGCGCCCCCAGCAACGTGCGCCACGCTTGCAGCCACACCCCTTCGTCTTCCCACTGCTTGAGCCGCCGCCAGCAGGTCGAAGGCGAAGCAAACTCCTCGGGCACGAATCGCCACGCCGCGCCGGTTTGCAGAATCCACAGAATACCCTCGAAACACGCCCGGTTCGATGCCCAGGGCCGGCCTCGATTGTCCTGCCGTCGCCTGGGCGGGGGTAGCATGGGTTCCACCAACTCCCACTGCTCGTCCGTCAACAGCTTCTGCCGCGTCTTCATGACAGAAGCTCATCACCTAACCAGCCTCATCCGTAAGTGCCTGATATGAGGCCGAACCTATTTATGAAACACGCTCTAGAAACAGCGCCCCGAGCGGCGGCAACGTTAATCGCAGAGAATACGGCCGACCGTGGGTTGCTTCGGGAAGCGCCTCGGTGCCTCCCATGTTGCCGATACCACTGCCGCCATATTCGCGGGCGTCGCTGTTGAGAAGTTCTTTCCAGTAGCCGCCAGTCGGAACGCCCACCATGTATCCCACTCTGGGCACGGGCGTGAAGTTGCACGCGATGAGCACAGGGTTCTCGCCGTCCTTGCCTTTGCGCAACAGCGAGACGACGCTCATAGGCGCGTCATTGCAGTCCACCCATTCAAATCCTTTGGGATCGTTATCGAACCAGTGCAGCGAAGATTCGCTGCGATAGAGGTGGTTAAGTTGCTCGACCCAGTTCATGAGCCCGCGATGCACCGGATATTGCAGCACGTCCCAGTCGAGGCTGCGATCGTGCGACCACTCGCTAACCTGGCCGAACTCGCAGCCCATAAAAATCAGTTTCTTGCCGGGCTGGGCGAACATGTAGGCGAAGAGCAAGCGCAGATTTGCAAATCTCTGCCATTCGTCGCCCGGCATTTTGCCGATCAGCGAACCTTTTCCGTGAACCACCTCGTCGTGGCTCAGCGGCAGGACGAAATTTTCGTGGAACGAGTAGAGCATGCGAAAAGTCAACTTGTTGTGGTGATACTGGCGATGAATCGGGTCCTGGCTGAAGTACTGGAGCGTGTCGTGCATCCACCCCATGTCCCACTTCAAGCCGAACCCGAGGCCGCCGAGATGGGTGGGCCGCGAAACCATGGCATAGGAAGTGGACTCTTCGGCATAGGTTTGAATGTCGGGGTGCTCTTTGTAGGCTTCGAGGTTGAATTGGCGCAGGAAGTCGATGGCTTCCAGGTTCTCGCGTCCGCCGTATTTGTTCGGGATCCACTCGCCTTCCTTACGCGAGTAGTCGAGATAGAGCATGGAAGCGACGGCGTCAACGCGCAGCCCGTCGGCATGATATTTGTCCAGCCAGAACATGGCGCTCGACAACAGGAAGCTGCGCACCTCAGTGCGGCCGTAGTTAAAGATGAACGTCTTCCAGTCGGGATGGAAGCCCTGGCGCGAGTCGGAGTGCTCGAACAGATGGGTGCCGTCGAAGAAGGCGAGGCCGTGTCCGTCGGAAGGGAAGTGCGACGGGACCCAGTCGAGAATAACAGCGATGTTGTGCTGGTGCAGGCAATCCACTAGATACATAAAATCCTGGGGCGTGCCGTAACGCGACGTGGGAGAAAAATAGCCCGTGGTCTGATATCCCCAGGAACCGTAGAAGGGATGCTCCATGATGGGGAGCAGCTCGACGTGCGTGAATCCTAGCTTATTGACGTGGTCGGCAAGGCGGGGCGCGATCTCGCGATAGGTGAGCGAACGGTTGTGCTCTTCGGGGACGCGCATCCAGGAACCGAGGTGAACCTCGTAAATGGACATGGGTGCGTGCAGCGAATTGGCGCCGGCGCGCTTTTTGAGAAAGGCAGTGTCGTTCCAAGTGTAGTCGAGACCCCAGACCACGGAAGCCGTGCGCGGTGGCTTCTCCGTGAAAAGTCCCACTGGGTCGGTCTTTTCAATCTGGTAACCGAGTTGGGTGGAGTCAATGTGGAACTTGTACAGCGTCCCCTTGCCGACGCCGGGGATGAAGCCTTCCCAGATTCCTGACGAGCCGCGAGGCTGGAGCTGATGGGACTGCGGGTTCCAGCCATTGAAATCGCCGATCACCGATACATGGCGGGCGTTCGGAGCCCAGACACTGAAGACGGTGCCCTTGGTTCCATTGGATTCGAAGACGTGCGCGCCCATCTTCTCGTAAATGCGATAGTGGCTGCCCTCGTTGAATAAATAAAAGTCTTCGGAGGTCAGGAGGGAAACGTCGTAGCGGACAGGAGATAGTTCCTGAGTTGGAGGTGTCGGAGTCATGGTTTCGGTTCGGGTCTAGTGTATTACGGTGAAGGGACGGGCGTCTCGCCCGGCTCTCCTCTAGCGCGGTTTCTCATTCCGCGCTTCGCGCTTCTGTCGCGCCCAACCTTCTTTTACGCTTTGTCGCGCACGCCCGAGCGCCAGCGCATCCGCCGGAACATTTTCGGTGATGCAGCTGGCGGCCGCGACGTAGGCGCCGCGTCCAATCTTTACCGGTGCGACCAGCGTCGAGTCGCTGCCGATGAACACGCCATCTTCGATCACCGTCTTGTGCTTGCTCACACCGTCGTAATTGCAGGTGATGGTGCCCGCGCCGATGTTGACGCCTTCACCGATCTCCGCGTCGCCCAGATAGGTGAGGTGATTCGCCTTCGAACCCTTGCCCAGTTTGATTTTCTTCGTTTCGACGAAGTTCCCCACGTGAGCGCCTTCACCCACATCACTTCCAGGGCGCAGATGAGAATACGGCCCAAGCACCGCTCCCGCGCCTATGCGCGAGTCTTCCATGATGGTCCCCGGCCGCACCGTGACCCGCTCGCCAATGACTGAATTCTTGATCACGCTGTAGGAGCGAATGCGGCAATCCGCGCCAATCTTTGTGGAGCCTAGCAACTGCACGAAGGGCTCAATCACGGTGTCAGCGCCAACCTCGACGTCGCTGTCAATCACGCAGGTGTGCGGGTAAAAAACCGTGACGCCGGCATCGAGTAGTTCGCGGCACTTCACCAACCGCAGCCGCGCATCCAGCATCATCATTTCCGCTCGCGTGTTGCTGCCCAGCACTTCACTCGCATCCGAGGTCTTGATCGCGACCACCTTTTTGCGCGCCCGGTGAAGAACGTCCGCCATATCCGTGAGGTAATACTCGCCGTGAGGGTTTGCAGTGGAAAGCTGGTCAATATGCTCGTACAGGGCGGGCGCAGCAAACGCATAGAATCCGGAGTTGATCTCGCGGATTTTCTTCTGCTGCGGGGTCATGGATTTTTCTTCGACAATCGCCTGTACTTTCCGTCCACCCGCGCCTTTGCGGATCACTCGCCCGTATCCATAAGGGTTGTCGAGATCGGCGCTAAGCAAAGTCATCGCCGCTTTCTGAGCGGTGTGGAAGTCGCTGAGCTTTTTGATCGTGTCGGCGCTAATCAGCGGTGCGTCCCCGGAAAGCACGATGACTTGATCGTATCGGCCGCCATTACCCGAGAGCGCTTCGCGCGCCACCATGAGCGCGTGTCCGGTGCCACGCTGTTCCGCTTGCACCACGAAGTTCACGCCAGTGCCCGCAACTGCCTCGCGCACGCGCTCTGCCTCATGGCCGATGATCACGAAGATGTCCTGAGCGGGCACTACCTTCTTCGCCGTAGCGATCACATGCGCCAGGATCGGCTTGCCGCCGACTTCATGCAGAACCTTGGGATGCTTCGATTTGAGTCGCGTGCCCTTGCCCGCCGCCATAATGGCGACGGCGATACGAGGGCGCTGCGGAGTTGCGGGGAAAGGCTTCGAGGGAATCTTTGGCGCTTTTGCCATGCTTAGACAATATATCGCGAAGGTCAATGTAGAAACGTGGCTTGCCGCGTCTCAGATTGCCGGCAACCTCACTTGCTGGTGGAGAGCCGGGCGAGACGCCCGTCGCTTCACAATCAACTGCGAATCGTCTGCCGATCTGGCGTTTGCGCCATCAGCGCCATCAGGTCGTGCGCGAGGCGGTCGGTCGCGTGCCGCGCCACCGCGCCCTCCTCCAGATATTCTCCCAGCACCGGACACACGCCGAGCGCCTCGATCGCTTCCAGATCCACGACGATCTGCGAAGCTCCCTCCAGAGCGTACTTGGCCTTCATCTCTGGCGAAGCGGTCTTGCGATTGATCAGGGCGTAGTCAAACAACTGGACGCCAGCGTGGTCATTGAGTGCGCGGATGTGATCCGCTGCAGTTAAACTTAGACTTTCATTAGCCTGAGTCATCAGATTGCAAACAAATACTTTAATTGCAGAAGAGTCCAAGATAGCGTCGGGGATTCCTCGCACCAGTAAGTTTGGAATCAGGCTGGTGAACAGCGAGCCGGGACCGATCGTGATCAGGTCGGCGTGGGCGATCGCCTCGAGCGTCTGCGGAAGCGGCTCCACGTCGGGAGGCACCAGGACGAGTTCCTGAATTTTGCCCTTGCTCGCCGTGATCCGCGTCTCGCCGCGCACCCGCGCGCCGTCTTCGAACAACGCTTCCAGTTCCACGCTCGACATAGTGGCCGGATAAATATGGCCGCGCGTAAGCAGAATTTCCGACGAAAGCCGCACCGCCTCCGCGAAGTCGCCGGTAATTGAAGTCAGCGCCGCCAGAAAAAGATTCCCGAAGCTGTGGCCTTCCAGTCCCGAGCCCTTCTGAAAGCGATGCTGGAATAACTGCGAGAGCAGGGCTTCGTCTTCGGAGAGCGCAACGATGCAATTGCGCACATCTCCCGGCGGAAGCATATTGAACTCTTTGCGTAAACGGCCGCTCGAACCGCCATCGTCGCTCACCGTGACCACGCCACACAATTCGCGAATGGTGGGCTGACCGGAAATGGCCAGCGCTGGGGTCATGACGTAGCGCTTCAGCCCCTTCAGCAGCGTGGAGAGGCCGGTGCCGCCGCCGATTGCGACCACGCGCAGTTCGGGGCCAGCCTTGCCGGTTTCGGATGAGTCAGTGCGCAACTGGGGGAGCATACCGCCTCGATGGCAGCTAGTACGCGCTTGCTTCTTCTTCCTGCGGCTCAGATTCCACGCCCGGATCCGGATAGAGCAGTTCGGTGAAGCGCGGATCTTCCGCCAGATTCTGGAAGTCGGTATCATTCCTCGCCTGGAAGCGCAGCGCGGGTTTCACCTGAAGCGCCTCGCTGAGCGTCTTGAGCGATTCCTCGACGTGGCCCGTCAGGCAATGCAACGCAGCCAGCCCGTACAGAACGAACTCCGCCTTCGGGTTCTGCCTCAAGAGCTTATCGAGGTGCTCGCGCGCCGTCACGTAGTCACCCGCGTTGATCAGGGATACCGCGAAGTCGTAATGCTCTTCCGTGGTCTTGAACTGCAACGCCGGCTTTTCCGCATGTTTGTCGCAAGCGAGGATATGGACTTGCGCTCGGTCGACGAAAGACTTGTCGGGACCGCTCAGCACTTTCTGCAGGTGCCCTTTGGCCTTCTCGAATTTGTGCTCCTGCAACGCGCGAAGCCCGGACTCGTAGTTCTGCACCGCCTGTGTGTGTCGTGGATCTTCGGTCACTTGTTTCTTGGGGGTTACCTTCAGTGCCATCAAACCGCCTCTAGTTCAAAATTTAGTTCAGAATTGAAATTAAACAGCTCGAAATTGCGAGCGCGTTCTTCACTCACGCTCCTTACTCAATACTGGCTGCTGTATTCAGATCCACCAGCTTCCAGTCGCCCTTGATAATGCCTGCGCGAATCTCCCGCGCCGTCTTGTGCTGCTTGTACATAGTGTATGTGTAATAAAGCTCTTTCAGACAAGTTCCGCACTCCGCACCGTGCGCGCCGGAGAAGCAACTGTGCAGGCTGGTGTGTCCCATGCCCCGGTCGCAGTAGCAGTAGCACGGTTGCTGGTAAATGATCTTCGGAATCTTCGCCGCCAGTTCGTAGGCATGCGTCTGATACGGAAAGCGGGCGTCGTTGCCCCAAAGCTGGTCCGTGGTCAGGATCGGCGGGAGCTTGGTACCCTTGGCCGGGGAAGCCGCGTTGAAATGCGGAACCTGATCAGACTGGGATTGAAGCCAGGGCGCCGACACCATCGTGACCATCAAAAACAGCACCGCCGACGCGAAAACCCGTGTTTGCATGCCTTGTTGCCCCAAGCTTCTATTTTACATTAAGGCGCGGCATTGGGGATTACCGGGCGGGTTCCGAGGCGTTACGGCATCGACACACTAAAACAATTGTCATCCCGAGCGAAGCGAGGGATCTGCAGTTCGTCGCAAAATGCAGATCCCTCGCTTCGCTCGGGATGACAATTCAAGAAAGGCTATTCTAAAACTCTAACTTCATCCCAGCTTCTCAAAAAACAAACAGATGGTCTCAATCCCGTGGTGGAAATTCGGGATGTGGAACTTCTCGTTCGGCGCATGCAGGTTATCGTCGGGAAGCCCGAAGCCCATCATGACCGATGGAATCTTCAGCACGTCCTGGAAATCGGTGACGATCGGAATCGACCCGCCGGAGCGAATAAACACGGTCTCTTTCTTAAAGGTGTCATGCAGCGCCTCAGTGGCAGCTTTGATGAAGCGGTTGTCGGTGCCGACCACGCAGGCGGGGCCCTTGCTCCAGACCTTAATCTTGGTGTCGATGCCCTTAGGCGTGAGATTCTTGACGAACGCCGTGTAGCGCTTGAGGATTTCGTCCGGATCCTGGTTCGGCACCATCCGCATGGAAACCTTCGCCGCTGCCTTCGCCGGGATCACCGTCTTCGCTCCCGGAGCCACAAACCCGCCCGGCATGCCGTGTACTTCGAGCGTAGGACGCGCCCAAGTCCGGTAGAGCACCGAATATCCCGGCTCGCCGGTCAGCACCCTGGAGCCGACTTCGGTTTTGCGATAATGCTCTTCGTTGAAAGGCAGCCGCTTCCATGCCTTCAGCTCGTCTTTGCTGGGCGCTTTGACGTTCTTGTAAAAGCCCGGGATCAGCACCTTGCCCTTCGCATCTTTCAGCTTGCTGATGATCTCAATCAGCGCAAAAAACGGATTCGGCGCCGCTCCGCCATAGATGCCGGAGTGCAGATCGGTCTTGGCCCCCACCGCTTCGATCTCCGTGTACACCAGCCCACGCAGGCCAACACACAGAGTAGGAAGGTCGGGCGCGAACAGCTCCGTATCGCAGACCAGCGCAAAATCTGCTTTCAACCTCGCCTTCTGTTTGCGGACGTACTCGGCAATCGATTCGCCGCCCACTTCTTCTTCGCCTTCAAAAATAATCTTGACGTTGATGGGCAGCTTGCCCCCATGGGCCTGCATCAAGGACTCGAGAGCCTTCACTTCCATCCAGAGCTGGCCTTTGTCGTCGACCGCACCGCGTGCGTAAATGTTGCTGTTGCGCTCGGTCGGCTCAAACGGCGGCGAGTTCCATTCGTCCAAAGGATCAGGCGGCTGGACGTCGTAGTGCGCATACATCAGCACCGTCGGCTTGCCCGGCGCGTGCAGCCAGTCGGCGTAGAGCAGGGGATGTCCTTTGGTCGGAATGATTTCGACATTGTCCATGCCGATGCGACGCAGCTCAGCGGCCACAAATTCTGCCGCCTTCTGCACGTCGCTCTTATGTTCATCGAGCGTGCTGATGCTGGGGATGCGGAGAAGAGTCTTCAGCTCGTCAAGAAAACGCGGCTGATTATTGCGGGCAAAATCGACTGCTGGGGAAGCCATAGGGGTGCCTTTCTGGCACACTGGGCGCGCACATTCAAAAAGATGATCGCTGAAAACGCTTCAGTATATACCGGAATTCGGGCAGACGCTCTGCGCTGGAGGGGCAATCCGTCGCACTCAACTGGTAAAGCGGTCCGCCGAGAATTTCGAGACATCAATCTGCGGACTTTGCCCGGTCATCATCTGTGCCATCACCTTCGCGGTCACCGGCGCCAGCAGAATTCCGTCCCGAAAATGTCCGGTCGCCACAAAATATCCTGGCGTCGGAGTTGCACCCAGAATCGGCAGCCCGTCGGGCGTTCCCGGACGCAGACCAGCCCACGCTTCCAGAATGCGTGCGTCAGCTAATTTCGGAACCAGATCGAGCGCCGCCTGCCGCAATTTCTGGATCGTCTCCGGCACCGTCTGCTTGTCGAATCCCGCCTCTTCCTGCGTAGTCCCGATCGCCATCCGCCCATCGCCGCGCGGAATCAGATAAACCTCAGGCGCGCGCACCACATGTCGCACCAGTTCTTTTTCCGGCATGATGACACACAGCATCTGCCCTTTGACCGGCCGCGTAGGAAACGAATGCGGCCCGATCTGCCCAGCCCAGGCTCCGGCGCAATTCACCACCATGCCCGCGGCAAATTGTGTCTTGTTGGTGCGAACGCCGCATGCCTTGCCGTCCGCCACTTCCACGGCCAGCACTTGGTCGCCAGACGAAAAATCAACACCGCGATGGCGCGCGGCGGCAATGGCGGCCGCAGTCAGATGCCGAGGATCAACGCAGCGTTCTTTTATAAACAGAGGCACAAACAGCATGTTGAAGCGCGGCGCGGAGCCATTCGGAATCTGAAACGCTGGCTCCAGTTCCGGCAACGGCGCGGGCAATGGATATGAACTTTGCAGGCTCTGGTCCCGCTCGGGATCGTCGAGGGGAGCGTGGTGAGCATCAAGAAAAAGCAGCGTCCCCTGCGACCGCAGATCGATCTTCAGCCCCGACTCATCCTCCAGCTTATGCACGAACTCGGGATACATCCGGGCGCTCGCCGTCGCCAGTTCCCGCAGTGCGGGTCGCGTCTCGATAGGGAAATCGACCAGCATGCCACCCGCGGCCCAGGACGCCTCGCGTCCCGGCTCGCCTTTCTCCACCACCAGCACCCGCAGCCCTTGCTTATTCAGCTCAATCGCCAGCGAAAGCCCGATGATGCCCGCCCCAACCACGATCGCGTCCCAGCTCTTCACGTCTTCATTCTAGCCGCAAGCTGCAGCCGAGAACCTGCAACGCAATTGACAGCAACCCGCATCTCGCAAACAATAAACTGTACAGTCCACTTCAACCGGAGAGCCTCTTATGTCCGAAGGTGAGCAACCGACCATCTATCACCCCGAGCCGCCAAGCAATGTCGGCAAATGGATTCTTATCGTGCTGGCCGTTGCCTATGCCGGCGCATCGGCGTTTTTCATTTACGACCAGCACGGCAAGCTCGATAAGGTCACGCAAGATCAAACCGCCAGTCAAAAACAAATTGGCGATCTGACCAAGCGCATGCAGTCCGCCGAAGCGGATTCGGAGACTCTGGCCCAGCAGTTGGGCATGACCAAGAAGGAATTGGCGACGCGTGCCGCCGCGTTGCAGCGTGAGCAACAAGCCGCAGCGGCGAGCATTGCGGCGCAGGCCGAACAAGAAAAAAAAGATGTGAGCGCCGTTTCCGGAGAAGTAGGATCGGTGAAGACCGACGTCGGCGGCGTGAAGACCGACGTGGCCGCCACCAAGGCCTCGCTCGAAGCGACCATCGCGAAACTGCAGAACACCATTGGCGATCTCGGCGTGCAGAGCGGCCTGATCGCCAACACGCGCGGCGATCTGGAAGCGCTTAAGCACAAGGGCGACCGGCAATACTACGAGTTCACTTTGTTGAAGGGGGCCAAGCCGCAGGCGTTCTCAACCGTGGCCTTGCAGCTCAAGAAGACCGATCCCAAACATGGCAAGTATTCGCTGGATGTCACCGCCGACGACAAAACCATCGAGAAGAAAGACAAGAACCAGAGCGAGCCGGTGCAGTTCTATACCGGACGCGATCACATGCTCTATGAACTCGTGGTCTGGTCGGTGGACAAAAACAAGATCACCGGCTACCTGAGCACGCCAAAGAATGCACCGGTGCCGATCACCGCTACGCCACAGTAGCAAGTGTTCTTATCGAATGCTCGTGTAGAGACGCGGCAATCCCCGTCTCTACTCGAAATCTTCTCTACGGATGCGTCATCTTCTCCGGCTTGACCAGCGAATCAAATTCCTCACCCGTAAGATATCCCAGCTTCAAAGCCGCCTCGCGCAGGCTCGAGTGCTCGACGTGCGCCGTGTGCGCAATCTGCGCCGCCTTGTCGTATCCCACCTTTGGAGCGAGCGCCGTGACCAGCATGAGTGAATTTTTCACGTAGAAGTCCACCTTGGCGCGATCCACTTCAATGCCCTTGACCATGTACTCCACGTAGCCGTGGCAGGCGTCGGTGATCAAAGTGACCGAGTGCAAAAAGTTGTAAATGATCACCGGCTTATACACGTTGAGCTCAAAGTTGCCCTGCGATCCGGCAAATCCCACCGCGGCCGTCGCCCCGTGAACCTGCACGCACACCATCGTCATAGCTTCGCATTGCGTAGGGTTCACCTTGCCCGGCATGATCGATGATCCCGGCTCATTCTCCGGAATCACCAGCTCGCCCAGCCCGCACCTCGGCCCCGAAGCCAGCCACCGTATATCGTTTGAGATCTTCATCAGCGACGCGGCCAAAGTTTCCATAGCGCCTTGAGCAAACACGATCTCATCGTGCGCTGAAAGCGCGGCGAACTTGTTGCCATGCGAGCGGAAGGGAAGTCCCGTCAGTTCGGCGATCTTCTTCGCCGCGCGCTCGGCAAATTCCGGATGCGTGTTCAGCCCCGTGCCCACCGCCGTCCCGCCAATAGCCAGATCGTAAAGCCCCTCGAGCACCTGCTCCAGCCGCTTGATGTCACGCTCCAGCAAACTGGCCCAGCCGCCAAATTCCTGCCCAATGGTCAACGGCACAGCATCCTGCAGATGCGTGCGCCCAATCTTCACCACGGAGTCAAATTCCCGAGCCTTGGCCGCAATCGCATCGCGCACCGTCTTGATCGCCGGAATCAAAGCGTTCTTAACCCGCTCCGCCGCCGCGATGTGCATAGCCGCCGGAAACGTGTCATTCGACGACTGCGACATGTTGACGTGATCGTTCGGATGCACCGGCTTCTTAGACCCCATCTCGCCGCCTGCAATTTCAATGGCGCGATTCGAGATGACCTCATTCACGTTCATATTGGTCTGCGTGCCGCTGCCCGTCTGCCAAATGCGCAGAGGGAACTGGTCATTCAGCTTGCCAGCGATGACTTCGTCAGAGGCTTCGACGATGAGCTTCGCTTTGTCGGAAGGGAGTTTGCCCAGGTCCTGATTCACCAGCGCGCAAGCCTTCTTGAGGATGCCAAAAGCCCGAATCAGCTCCGGAGGCATAGTGTCGCGCCCAATATTAAAATGCAGCAGCGAGCGCTGCGTCTGCGCCCCCCAGTAAACATTTGCGGGGACTTCGATCTTGCCCATGCTGTCGGATTCGGTGCGGAACTTTGTATGAGCCGGGACTTCGGTAAGAGTAGCCATGATGATCTCCTGTGCGTCGGGCGCTGGATTCGAGAGGGAGAAGTGAAGCGCCTCGACGGATATGAGGAACCGATCATTATACGGCGGCGTGAGAGGCAAAGCCCATGGTGCGATCAGTCTGCCACGCACCCGTCATGAGAAATCGAGCGGGATGGCACCTGAAGTGTCTCTGCGGGGGTATCAATGCATTAGAGCGTCTAGCCTCCGTTGCGCAGCTGCAATCAATTGATCCCCAGCAAATCGGTACCGAGCTTCACTCGAGTAGCCATTCAACGCATCCTGGGCGGGTGGGCCACTTGAACGGGGAAGTATGACGCGGGTTTGTCTTTCCAACAGTGACCAAAATAGCTGGGGTGCGCCACTTCTCGCGCTTTTCGAGAAGTGGCCTGCCGAACCGCCAACACCGTCCGACTCTGCTTTACGCTCCCGGAGGTTCTACCGATGAGCTGGCCGATGGGGCTGACTCTCCATCACCACGCGCAGAATGCGGTTGATGCGTGTCTGGTAGCCCTTGCCATGACCCTTGAGCCAATCGAGCACGTCCGCATCGAGACGAATCGTCAATTGCCTTTTCGCCGGAGGCCAAGCCGTCGTTGCCTTCTTCAGAAATGTCTTGTCAAGACGAGGAATGTCCGAATAGTCGATATCGGCGTCTTTCATGCGGTCAATCCGTGCCAAGTCGCTTTTGATAGATTTTTTGTTCACGCCGGTTCCCCTTCCTCATCGAGATAATGCGCGTTCCCTCATCGCGCAGTGAATGGGCTATGACAACCAGCCGCCCGGCCAGCAAGCCCAAAGTGATGAGCCGTTCTTCCCCGTAAGCAAAGCGGTCGTCTTCAAAGGTGACGCAAGGCCCGGAAAACACCTGGTTGGCATCCTCGAAGCTGAGGCCATGCTTGACGATATTCTTCCGGTTCTTGGCGTCGTCCCATTCGCACTTCATTCCCGTTCCATCCCAGTGTAACGCTTTTTTGTAGTTACACGCAATGGCGGGTGGCCCACTCAAGCCGTGTGTTGGCTTGAGTGGGGCAGTAACCGTTCCTGTCACTTGCTCGTAAGTCCGTCGCGCCAGGTCGTCACTTCGAGTTCGGCCCGGACTGCATCCGCGACCGCAATTACCGGGCGTGCCTCCATCGTAAATGCCGGGAGCATCGAACAAAACTTGTGCACCGTCAGCGGATCGTCGCAGTCCACCAGCAAGTGCCCGCCCCAATCGCCCACACGCACCACGAAAAACTCGATCTTGAAATTCGCTGGCGCCTTCCACTGACCAAACACCTCCAGGATTCGCTTCTGCGCATTCTCGTGCTCCGCCGGCGAACCTTGCGGGCGTTCATTCCAGCTGATCACGTATTTCATCTCATCTCCTATTTACGAATGGTTTGACCGATTACAGCCGCTTGAGTCTACTCCTCGGCGGTTATAGGTGATAGATGTTGGAGGGCGGGCGGGTGGCCCACCCTACCCTTTCAAAACTCCCCGGAGTGTGGCCCGTCCAAGCTCCGCTTGGGCGGGGCCTTTGATCTTTTATCATCACAACAACCGGCGGGTGGGCCATTCTAACGGGGGAGTATGACGCGGGTTTGTCCTTTTGACATTGACCGAAATAACCGGGGCTGCGCTTGCCATGTTCCACGTGAAACATTGTACGTACAACTACGACCGCGTCACATCGACTTCACCGGAATAGCCAGCACATCCTCGACCAGTCCGACTTCCTTCTGTACGAACGGCTCGGCATAAGTGACGCCGCCGAGCATGCCGTAATAGCGAGCCATGGATTCGATCCGCGCCCGAATCTCTTTCTGTGCGGGAAAGATTCCGCTGCCCGCCTGCTGATCGGTGAACTGAGACTTGTAGGCCATCAGCGCTGCGAAGCGCGTTTCGAACTGGTCGGTGATGTCAACGACAAAGGTAGGCCGTACGTCGCGGTACAGGCTGGCGTAAATAATTTTGAAAGGACGGTGAGCGGAACCCTCCAGCGGCAACTTGGCGAGTCCCGATAGAAACGCCGCTTCGTAGCCGAGAATCGAGGCCGTGTAGTGATCGGGATGGCGTCCCTCCCAGTAGGGAAGAATCAGAACGCGCGGGCGCTGCTCGCGAAGAATACCCGCGACTTTCAGCCGATTTTCCCAGGTATTTTCGACGCGGCCGTCGGGAATATCGAGCGCATGACGCCAGGCAACTTTCAGGATGCGCGCCGCCTCCGCCGCTTCGCGTGTACGGTCTTCGGCGGTTCCGCGCGTTCCCATCTCTCCTTGCGTGAGGTCGAGGATGCCGGTGCGGTATCCGCGTTCGGCCATTTTGAGCAGGGTTCCGGCGCAGGTTTGTTCCACGTCATCGCGATGCGCGGCTAGGGCGAGAATGTCTAAAGGCATTTTGTAAGTTGGTAATCGGGTAATTTTGTAATTTCCAAGCCCATATTGTCATCCCGAGCGCAGCGAGGGATCTGTAGTCCGCCGCAAAATGCAGATCCCTCGCTGCGCTCGGGATGACAATTCACGAATTCCTACGCTGCCGGCTTCGTCGTGCGCCGATTCGCCAGCGCGAAGGCTAGGCCAAACATAAATAGCGCAAACAGCAGCAGCGTCAAGATCGATGCGGTCAGCGAGAATGCGCTGGGGGCTTCGGGATACATCAGCGTGCGCAGCGCCTCGACTCCGTAGGTCAGCGGATTCGCGTACATGAGCCAGCGGATCCACCCTGAAGCCTTGGACAGAGGGAAGAGCGCCCCTGAAAGCAGCCACAGCGGGATCAGAAATAAATTGATGATGGCGTGAAAAGCCTGCGTCGAGTCCATGGGCCAGGCAATGGCGAAGCCAAGCGCGGTCAGAGCAAACGACACCAGGAACACGGTGAGGACGATCAGCCCGAACGAGGCCAGCGTCATGTGTATGCCGGCAAACGGCGAGAAGACCAGGAAAATCAATCCCTGGGCGGCGGCGAGCGTCGTGCCGCCCAAGACTTTTCCCAGAACAATAGCCGCGCGCGGCACGGGCGCCACCAGCACCGAAAGCAGAAAGCCTTCGTTGCGGTCTTCGATCACCGACATCATGGTGAAAATTGCGGTGAAGAGCACAATCATCACCAGCGTGCCGGGATAGAAATAATCCAGATAGTTCTGCTGGCCGGCGGCTTGTCCGGAACGAAACGAGGTTCCGAAACCGGATCCGAGGACGACCCAGAACAACAGCGGAGAAAGGATTACGCCCACCACACGCGCGCGCTGACGATAGAAGCGCACTACTTCGCGCCACCAGAGCGTGAAGGCGGGCAGCAGGAGTCCGGCAGATGCAGGTGCGGTTGCGGGGAAGGTCGCGCTTTGAGTTGCCATTGCTACCAGTCTAACAGTGCGCCCAGTCTCGCGAATTAGGTCTCGAGAATCAGGTCTTGAGAGTCGCGAGACCTGGGTCAGCCGTCGTTGGGGCCGCGTCTTAGTTCGGGGTCGTCGAGTAAAAGCCGGTCAAGCTTGCACTTCCCACAATGTTGCTGTTCTTACCCGCGTGAATCAATGCCTGATACAGAGTCTCGGCGCTGGCGGGAAAATTCGCCGACCCGGGCAGTTTAAGGGTTGTATTGAGCGCATAGACCGTGAAAATGTAATCATGGACAAAAGGCCGCACGTTCGCTGGCGGGCACGGGCCCGTATATTCAGCTCCCACAAAAAAATCATTGACGATCTGACTGCCGTAGGTGCTTCCGGCAACGCCGGCGTTCTCGGGAAGCCCGGTCGCGGTGGCAGAGATGTTGTACATCCCCCAGTGCGTAAAGGCGGCGGTAATGTCGTACACAGTAACGACGAAGCTAGCCGTATGTGGTGGGACATTGGTCCACGACAGCTCGGGAGATTCATTTCCACCGGGGCTGCCATCGATTGAGCAAGCGTTGGAGCCGTTCACGATAACGTTATCGATCATGCTGATGGGCAGGGTCGTTTGGTTCGCGAAGGTGGTGCTGCTCAATTGGAACGAGTTTGGGCCGGCAACAAGTGCGCCTTTTACTTGTCCTGCGGCTGACAGTGAAACGGACAACAGTAAGAGCATCAAACTGCTAATCGGAGTTTTCATCGAGGTCTCCTCCTTGGCTTCGAAAGCCGGAGGCATTTTACTCTGGTTGGGCCTCCGGTGCGTGGTTTGAAGCCGGGCGCCTTATTCTTGATGGCTCATCGCGGGAGCGGGACCGAGCTGAGCGCTTGGACGCTTCGACTTCGCTCAGGGCAGGCTCGCGGGAAGCCCGTCCCCACACTAGTTTTTCTGGGAGGGTTTCTTAGTCGCCTTCTTCTTGCCGGTTTTTGGGGCCGGTTCGGCGTCTTCGCTCCAGAAGCGGTGGCCGGTGCGGTGAATGAAGACGTCTTCGAGCGTGGGCTTGCTCACGCTTAGCGACTGAATCTCTCCGGGGAAAGCTTCTACTACGTCGGGGACGAAGCGATGTCCGTTTTCAATTTCGAGGCGGACGTGGTTGTCCATGACGGCGGTGTCGACTTGAAACTTGTTGCGAATGCGCTCGGCCAGGGATTGAGGGTCGCGGGCTTCAAGCAGAATGACGTCGCCTCCGATCTCGCGCGTCAGGGCTTCGGGCGTGCCGAGGGCTACCAAGTTGCCTTCGTTCAGGATGGCGAGACGGTCGCAGCGTTCGGCTTCTTCCATCAGATGAGTGGTGACGATGACGGAGACGCGCTCCTGATCGCGGAGGATCTGAAGGTATTGCCAAAGATCGCGCCGGGCGCCGGGATCGAGGCCAGTGGTGGGTTCGTCGAGGAGCAGGACCTCGGGGTGATGCAGCAGGCCTTTGGCGAGCTCGATGCGGCGCTGCATGCCTCCGGAAAAAGTTTCTACGCGATCGGTGGAGCGGTCGAGCAATCCCACGCGGGTAAGTATCTCGGTGATGCGCATTTTGAGGTCGGGGCCACGCAGGCCGTAGAGGTGTCCCTGATGCCAGAGGTTTTCGTAGGCGGTGAGTTTGAGATCGACGCTCTGGGCCTGAAAGACGACGCCGATATGGCGGCGCAGGGCTCCGGGCTGGCGGACGGCGTCGAGGCCGACGATGGTGGCGCTGCCTGAAGTGGGGACCATGAGCGTGGAAAGAATACGGAAGAGAGTGGTCTTGCCGCTGCCGTTCGGGCCGAGGAGGCCGAAGAGTTCGGCGGGGCGAACCTCGAAGGAGACGCCGTTGAGAGCTGTGCGGTCTTGGTAGCGATGGACGAGGTCGCGAACGGCGATGATCGGCTCGCTAACGGGCTTGGCTGGCTGAGCAGGAGGAGCGAGGTCGATGGCAGTCGAGTTCGAGGTCACAGCCTATTCTACGCCGGGAGGGAGGCGATTATCATCCACGGGGCGACGTCTTGATTTCCCGTAGAGACGCGGCTTGCCACATCTCGGGAGACGGGGCAAGCCGCGTCTCTACAGGAAACACTCATGCGGCGACGGGGTTCTGATCGTGGCCGGGAACGCGTTCTTCGAAAGCGACTGGAACGTGGCGCCAGACCTGGATGGCGAGAACGACCGCAGTTGCGAGAAGCAGTGCTCCGACGGCAACGTGGACGACGGTCGAGATGACCATCGGCAGTTCGGGTTGGGCGGCGTCTCTTCCCCACATGACGCGGGTGATGAAGGCCAAAAAGCCGAGGCAGAGTTGCGCGACCATCAGGCCGAGCATGGCGATGGCCGGGCGGCGGACGGCGTCCACATCTGGATAAACGGAGATGGCGCGAACGGCAGTCCAGGAGAGGACGATGGCGACGACGGCTGCGTTGATGACGTGCGGCCACCAGCTCAAGCCATGGTGGCGGAACATGGCGCCAAGCAGGAGTTGCACATAGAGCACAAAAATCGAGAGCAGAGTCAGCGTGAAGAGAGCGGGGCGACGCTGATCGAGCTCGGCGCGCGGTTGCTCTTCGACCCAGCGGCGGCCGGTGAAGAGGACGATGGAGACGGCGATGCAGAAAAAGGTCTGGGCGACGGCGGCGTGCGCGCTCGAGATGACGGGAGGCAGAAAGAATAAGACAGTCAGTCCGCCGAGGACGCCCTGCGCGATCACGACTGCGAGTGCCACCAGGCCCAGAAGGCGCAGCCAGCGGCGTTTGTCGACCCGCCAGATCCAGACTGCGAGGATGATGGTGAGCAGTCCTACGAATTCGGCAACCAGGCGATGGCCATGTTCGTACTGCACGCCTCCAACCATGCGCGGCATCTTGTAAAAGGAGCCGAAGGATGTCGGCCAGTCGGGGACGGACAGGCCGGCGTCATTGCTGGTAACAAGTGCTCCGGCGACGACCAGGACGAGGGTAGCGCAGCCGGTGAAGATGGCGAAGCGATGCAGCCCGCGATGGTACGGAATTTCGATGCCTTTCAGGATAATAGCCCCCAGGGAGGACGGGCCACGCAGCGACGCTCAGCACGTTTCCCAAAACTGAACAGTTTAACAGACGACTGGGCTTACACATGTCTAGGTCCGCACCTGTTCCGCAGCCGCAGTGGACTTCTGCGTTTCCATGGCCTGAATAATCGCGTCGGCAAATCCCGAGGTGCCGGCGCTGCCGCCTACGTCGCGGGTGAGTTTGCTGCGGTCCCGGTAGACCTCGTCGATGGCGTTGCGGATCTTCCAGGCAGCGTCAGGCTCGCCGAGATGGCGCAGCATAAGCAGAGCGGATCGCAACACCGCGGTGGGATTGGCGATATTCTTTCCGGCGATGTCGGGTGCGGAGCCATGGACAGCTTCAAAGATAGCGCACTCGTGGCCGAAGTTGGCGCCGGGGACGAGGCCGAGGCCGCCGACGAGTCCTGCGCACAGATCGGAAATAATGTCGCCGTAGAAATTCTCCAGCAGCAGCATGTCGTACTGGTAGGGGTTCATCACTAGCTGCATGCAGGTGTTGTCGACGATGTGCTCGCCGTAAAAAATCTCGGGGTACTCTTTTGAGACATTGCGCGAGCATCGCAGAAATAATCCATCGGACATCTTCATGATGTTGGCTTTGTGGATGCAATGAATTTTCTTGCGCTTGTTCTTGCGGGCATGCTCGAAGGCGAAACGCGAGATGCGGGTGGAAGCCTTTTCGGAAATGACCTTGATGCTCTCCACCACCCCGGGAACAACCTCGTGTTCGATGCCGGAGTAAAGTCCTTCGGTATTTTCGCGGACGACGATCAGGTCCACGCCGGGGTAGCGCGTGGGAATATGCGGCAAGTTACGAATCGGCCGGAAGTTGGCGAAGAGTTCGAAGCGCTTGCGCAGCTCGACGTTAATGCTGGCGAACCCGCCGCCGATTGGCGTGGTCACGGGACCCTTCAGTCCGACGCGGGTGCGTTCGATGGATTCGCCGAGTTCCTTGGGAATATATTCGTGGTACTTCTCAAAAGCTTCAGCGCCAGCCGCAAAACTTTCCCATTCAAATCTGATACCGGTGGCTTCAACCATGCGAACCGTGGCTTGGATGACTTCGGGGCCGATTCCGTCGCCGGGGATTAACGTTACTTTGTGGGTCATAAATAGTCAGACTTAAATCGGGCTATCGGATGATCGGGTCATCCGGTCATCGAAAAGCCTGGAAGATTTGGGTTTTCGATGACCCCGATCATCCGATAGCCCGATCGCCCGATTTAGCTTTTCCCTTCGGTTCGGGCGCGTCTTTGGCCTTGAGCAGGTCTTTCAGTTCGGTCATGAATTCCTGGACATCCTTGAAGTCGAGATAGACGGAGGCGAACCTTACATACGCGACTTTGTCGTGGCGGCGCAGGCGATTCATGATCAGCTCGCCGATCTCGCTGGTTTTACGCTCGCGCTCAGCGGACTCGATGACGAAGGTCTCGGCCTCATTGACGATCTGCTCGAGCTTGCTGATAGGCACCGGCCGCTTTTCGCAGGCGCGCATCAAGCCGTTGAGCACTTTCTGACGGTCAAAACGTTCGCGGCGTCCGTCTTTCTTTACTACCATGTACGGGATTTCGTCGATGCGCTCGTAGGTGGTGAAGCGCTTCTCGCACTTGAGGCATTCGCGGCGGCGACGGATGGAATCCGCCTCTTTGCTTTCGCGCGAATCCACGACTTTGTCATTTTCAAACCCGCAGAAGGGGCATTTCATGCGCTTGGCTGCACTTCGGAATAAAGATGATTGTAGCAGGCGACGTGATAAGAGCCGGCAGGGTAGGCGATGGGACAGAGCCTTTCCGAATAGCCCGTCAATCGGGATTACGCAGGCGCGCACATCATCGTTTGAATTGCTGTAGCGGAAACATCATACCCAGCTTGCAAATTCCCAGCATTTTCCACTATTTTGACTTCGTCACTCTCTGGATTGATGAAATGACCATAGCACAATCCATTCAGGCACTCGGCAAGGAATTATTCTCAGAAAGGACGGAAATGGACATTGTCACGCGGCTCGAAGCGGCGAGGAATCAAACCCTGAGGTACTTTGACTTGAGCGACGAGGAACTCGACCGAAATTACGGACCAGGAAAGTGGTCGGTGAGGTTCATATTGCATCACCTCGCTGATGCTGAGACGGTTCTAAACGACCGAATCCGCCGGGTCCTCAGCGAATCCAGACAAGTGCTTTGGGCGTTTGACCAGGATGCATGGGCAACGGGACTCGACTACTCACGGCTGCCGCTCGATCTGTCTCGGCGAATATACGATGCGGTTCGGGCTGGGATCATATATCAGACTCGTCTGCACTATGACATAGATGGCCATCGTGAGTTCGTCCACAGCGAAACGGGCGTGCGAACGCTGAAGGCCGAATTCGACAAGGTCGCTTCACATAACGAGCACCATCTTGAACAGATCGATTTGGCGCTGAAGGGGTTCGGAGCATAACGCCCATAGCGGAAACGTGGCCGGCCCGGTTAAAAATGGATCGTCGGCAAATCGGAAACTGACCCGCCACGAGCGCCTTACGTTGCTTCCTCAACCGCCGCGACTTCATCAGCCTGCGCCGTTTCTTCGGAAAGTTTGCGCAGCGACAGCCGTTCGTGATGGGAGAGCAACAATCCGACGGGAACGACCGCGACAAACGTTACCAGCCACAACATGATGCCGCAACTGGCAGCCAGTTCCGGGGGAACGTCGAAGATGCGTTGCAGGGTGGCAATGGTCGCTAACTGGGATCCGCCACCGATACCGGGCAACTGAACCATGGATCCAATCATGCTCGCCCCCATGAGCACCAGTACCTGCGAACGGCGAATGTTCAGAATGGCCACGCCATAAGAGTGAGCGACCTCCTGGTAGGCCATGATAATCATGAACCACATCAGGACCGAGAGCAGGATGAGCATGATCAGCGACAGCGGGCTGTGGATGGTATTTAAGCCGCTGCGGAATTCGCGAACGCGGGTGGCGATCTTGTGTCCCAAATTGGCGGCGAGGTGAGAAAAGCGGCGCTCGATCCAATCGGCGATGGCTTCGCCCTTCCAGTGGACGGCGGCTGCCCCCAGCGAAATGGCCGCAACCAGAGCGACCAGCATGAATCCGCCTTCGCGGAAGCGGTCGTAAAAAGGAAGTGAGCGCGGGCCGGCAGCCACAAAGATCGCGCTTACCAGCAGGATCGTGAAGGCGCCGATATCAAAGATGCGTTCGACCGCCCAGACCCCTAGTTGTGATGAAAAGCTCAAGTTCTGGCGGCGCGCAATCAAATAGGGGCGGATCAGTTCACCGGGGCGGCCGAGCAGTGCGAGGCCGGTGAAGCCAATGATGGTGGGCGAAACCAGGCTGGCGCTGGAGGCTTCAGGGCGCACCGGGCGCAGGAAGATTTTCCAGCGAATGGCGCGCACCACGTAGGCGAGGTAAATGAGGACGATGCCGTGCAAAATGTGAATCCACTTGTGGGGGCGGGTTTCGCGGAAGCGGGTCCAGTCGAAGTTCTGCCAGGTGCGGAACTGCAAATAAATCAGCACCGCCAGCACCAGAGAGACTGCGGCATAGACCACGTATCGTTTCTTGTTCATTCAGTTCTGTTTATTCGGTTAGTTCCAGCAATCTTGCCGATCCCATCTTGTGCCCGTGGTGCTGACCATTTTGGCGCTGACTATGGGGTGCTGGGCAGAGGAGTGCCGCAGGTGTCTCGAGCAAGCCCCGGAATGAAGGTAAATGAGAGAGCAGACAGGGTCAACGCTGGGATGGTCACGGTGAGGACGATCAACGCGCAGATTCGGCGGCGATGGCCGTGGCTACAGGTTTTGGAGCGGGATGGGCCGGGCTCGCGGCTTTCTTCGGGACTTTATTCGCGATTGGGGCGGTGACCTGTTTTTGCTTGGCTTCTTTTTCCTGGGCGATCTTCTTCTTGTTGTACTCGTGCACGATGCGGGCGACATAGGCGCGGGTTTCGCGAAATGGCGGCACTCCCCGATACTGCTCGACGCGCTCGGGGCCGGCGTTGTAAGCGGCCAGCGCCTTGACGAGATCGAAATTGTAGCGCTCGAGAAGTTCGCGCAGATAGCGGCTTCCACCGGCGACATTCGATTGCGGATCGAAGGCATCATTCACGCCCAGGTGGTTAGCGGTGCCGGGCATGAGCTGCATGAGTCCGCGGGCGCCTTTGGGGGAAACAGCATGCGAGTTGAATCCGCTTTCAGCGTGAATGACGCTGTTCACGAGGTCGGGATCAAGATGATACTCGGCGCTGGCAATGTTCACGACTTGATTCAGAGGCGGTGCGGTTTTTGCGGGCCCAGACTTTGAAGTCTCAGAAGGGGCGGGGATTGAGTCGGGCAACTCCGCGGGCACTGGCAGCGAGAGATCTTTTTCGAAGCCGGTGATTTCTTCCGTGGGCACGTCGGTGAAGCTGGAATCATCCTCCGCGAGATAGAGGCGAGTCGTCGTCCCTATCACCAAACGATGCTCGTGGCGGATGCTGAAGCCGTTGCGGAGGATCGCCAATTCGGCGGCAGTCGCGGGACGAGCGAGCAGAGCCAGGGCGACGGCGCAGAGAAACGCGGCGGCGTTCGCCGCCGATCTCGCGGCCCGATCTATCCCGGTTCGATCTATCGCTGATGGACTTCTTCGAATCATTTTCTTTGCATGCTCAGAGGCTGATACCAATCACTGGTCCGTCAATTGGGTCAACGACTACCGTTTCGAGCGCCTTTCCGTATAGCACATGTTCGATGGCGGCGGATACGCCGCTTTCGGCGTTCGAGCGGGTAAGCTTCCAGCCGCGGGAACGCAAGTCTTCCGATGCATTTCCCATGATAAAGGGATGGCCGGCAAAGGCAAGCATTTCAATGTCATTATAGTTGTCACCAACGGCCATGACCTGCTTGCGGCCAATCTGCCGGTAATTAGCCCAGCGCTCGAGCGCGTGTCCCTTGGAACAGCCGGCATTGAGCACATCGACAATCGAAAGATCGCGGCCAGGGTACTCGGTGCGCAAAACGGTGATGGGCAGGCCGCAGCTTTCGAGGACCTGCAACACCCGTTGCATGTGTGCGATTGGGCCGCAGAACATGGCCTGCACGGGATCGGTGGTGAGCGCCTTCTCGATCGGCACCACGAACTGGATGTACTGCATGTTCTTCTCCAGCCAGCGCTGGATACTGGCTTCCAGGTGGTCCAGACGCTCGATCACGATGGGGCCCGGACCGTCGCTGTGAAGACCGTCGCTGTCAAAAGTGAGAACGGTCTGACCGCGAAATTCCTGCATCGAGCGGACGAGTTCGCGGCAGGTCGGTTCGGGGAGCAGGTCGCGGTGGAAAGTTTCTCCGGCGAGAGAGCGGGTGACGGCGCCGTTGGAACTGATCAGCCAGAGGTCAAAGCCCAGTTGTTGGGCGATGGGCAAGGCAAAAGTGTGGCGGCGTCCGGTGACCAGGATGATTTCGATGCCCTGTTCATGCGCGCGCCGGAGGGTCGCGAGATCGGTTGCGGAAATCTGAAATTCCGAGTTAAGCAGGGTGCCGTCAATATCGATGGCGATGAGGCGCAGGGAATCGGCGGGCACAAACAATTTTAACATTGGCGTGCGTAGGCACCGGATTTCTTCTCATATTTCCTGCCTATATGCGACAATCGCTCCTCACGGGGATCATCCATGAAATTGAGATTTCTTCTCTTGTTCTTGACCTTACTCCCGGTATCTCTCACGGCCCAACCGCCGCCGGAAACGGGCAAGCCATTCGTCATCGAATACTATTACAAGGCCAAGTGGGGACATGCAGACGAGTTTCTGCAGCTCTTCAAAAAGAATCACTACCCGCTACTGAAGAAACAGGTGGAGATGGGCCGCATGCTCAAGGTCTGGATGGACCAGCCGCGCTATCACACAACCGAAGACGGGCGCTGGGACTATCGCGTGACCATCGTGTTCAAAAACTCGGCGGCCGCGGATGAGCCGTTCGACGAAGACGCGCTGAAGAAGCAGCTCTGGCCCGACCAGGCTACCTATGCGAAGGAAGAGCAGCGCCGGTTTGAAATCCTCGCCGGACATTGGGACTTGCCGATCAGGAACGTCGAATTGGACGGAAAATAAACGGAGGTCTGCCTGAGGTCCGCGTTGGTGATCATCGACGTTCAGGTTGGGCTGGTGAGGCTTGTGCCGCCCGAACGGGAGGATGGCGTTTTGTCGAATGTAAAGGCCCTGCTGCGGAAAGCGCGTTCCTCTAGAATTCAAGTCTTCTTCGTCCAGCATGACGGACCCAAGGGACACCTCCTCGAAGCAGGCACTGGGGCGTGGGAGATACATCCTTCGATTCTCCCGATGAAGGAGGATCGCGTCATTAGAAAGAAGGCGTCCGACTCTTTCTTCGAGACGCGGCTCGCGGAGGAACTTCATCTGAACGAAATCAGCCACCTCATCATTGTGGGTGGCATGACCGAATACTGTGTCGATACGACTTGCCGCCGCGCGGTTACGCTTGGCTACGATGTGACGCTGGTAGCCGACGCGCATCTCACGCGCGGCACTCCGGTTCTAACGGCTGCGCAGATCATTGCACATCACAACCTCCTTCTCGACGGCTTTGCTGCGGGAATGCATGCCATCCAGGTCACACCGACGGACAAGATTTCTCTCTGAAACTCCGAGCACCCTCCCCAACACAACCCAATGCCTTGTAGACGCCGTTGAAGTGGTTTTCCTGCGGATTCAGGCGCGTGCGTTTGCAAAAAGCTCGCCGGATACGAGAATATACAGGGTTTGCATACATCCCACAGTTCTTACAAGGAAGCAGCCAAAATATGGCGAAGGTGAGAAAGTCCCCCACGGGCGTAGTGAAGAAAGCAGCGAGCAATATGACGGTCGAAGTAAAGTCTTCCGACAAAGCACACGGCGGAGCCGCGCATGACGGCGCGATCGAGCCGGCCAAGGGCAAGCTGGGCGTGATGATCCCGGGCATGGGGGCGGTCGCTACGACGTTTGTTGCGGGTGTGGAAGCGGTGCGCAAGGGGATCGCGCACCCCATCGGCTCGCTCACGCAGATGGGAACCATCCGTTTGGGGAAGCGGACCGATGGCCGCTCGCCAAAAGTCAAGGAATTCGTCCCGCTCGCTGGGCTTAGCGATCTCGTGTTCACCGGCTGGGACATTTTCGAAGACAACATGTATGCGGCAGCGCGCAATGCTGGCGTGCTGGAGCGCGATCTGCTCGATAAAGTGAAGGGACGGCTTAGCGCCATCCAGCCGATGAAGGCGGTGTTCGATCATAACTACGTCAAGAAAATCGACGGGCCGAATGTGAAGAAGGGTAAGAACAAGCTGGACTTGGCCGAGCAGCTGCGGCAGGACATCCGCGACTTCAGGAAGTCAAGTGGGGCGAGCCGCCTGATCACCATCTGGTGCGCTTCGACCGAGACTTTCATTGAACCGAGCGCCGCTCACCAGAGCGTGAAGGCGCTCGAAAAAGGGATGAAAGAGAATGACGAAAATATTGCGCCCTCAATGGTGTATGCCTACGCGTCGCTCATGGAGGGCGTACCCTTCGCCAACGGCGCGCCGAATCTGACGGTGGACATACCAGCGATGTACGAACTCTCGCGCGAGCGCGAAGCTCCCATTTGCGGCAAGGATTTCAAAACTGGCCAGACATTGCTAAAGACCGTGCTGGCTCCGGCCTTCAAGGCGCGGCTGCTCGGACTGAGCGGATGGTATTCGACCAACATCCTGGGCAACCGCGACGGCGAAGTGCTGGACGATCCCGGGTCTTTCAAAACGAAGGAAGAATCGAAGCTCGGAGCCCTGGAGCATATTCTGCAGCCGTCTTTGTATCCGGAACTCTACGGCAATATCTTCCACAAAGTTCGCATCAACTATTACCCGCCTCGAGGCGATAACAAAGAAGGTTGGGACAACATCGACATCTTCGGCTGGCTCGGCTATCCGATGCAGATCAAGGTGGACTTCCTGTGCCGCGACTCGATTCTGGCGGCGCCGATCGTGCTCGACCTGGTGCTCTTCCTCGACCTCGCGCAGCGCACGCCGGAGCTACGTCGCCTGGGAATCCAGGAATGGTTGAGTTTCTACTTCAAGTCACCGATGACCGCGCCGGGGCTGTATCCGGAACACGATCTGTTCATCCAGTTGATGAAGCTGAAGAACACGCTGCGGCATTTGAAGGGCGAAGAGCTGATTACGCATCTGGGGTTGGAATACTACGACTAGCGGACGGGCTTGTGGAGGGACGGGCGTGGCGCGCGTTTCTCCACCACCTATTCATCCATTTCGTAGGCCGTTTTCAACCACCGCTCCAGCTCGTCGTCAATATCGGCCTTGGACTTGACCTCGATCCTCCGCGTGATGCGGTCCCTTTTTTCATAGCCGCCGGTATTGATCAGGCGCTTCGCCGTCTTCATGTTTCGCAGCGCGAAGCCGAGATCGATGCGCGTATTCGTCGACGGCTTGATCTGCGCGAACACGTGATTGCGGTAGAGCGGCACCATCGTTTTGCACGGGCAAGCCTTTACATCTTTGCCCAGCGAAAGCCCGAGTTTCAGCAACTGTTCATACAGCGGACGCAGCGCGGCGCGCGGACCGGAGTACTGCGCCTCCACCCATGCGGCGGCGGTTTTCAAGTAAGCGTCCGGCGAGTCTTCCCCCGTGCCTTTACCTTCGAGGCGCTCCGCGATCCACGCCGCGGAATTTGTGCCCAGCTTATGTTCTCTCTTTAGCCACTCGCGACGTTCTTTCTCCGCCGGCGGACCGGTCTTCCTGGTGAACGCGACCCATTCTTCGAGCGACCGCCCAGTCTTCCGCGGCAGTTCCTCGATCCACTTCTGAACCTGGGCAACGCCGGGATGAACGCTATAGGGGCCGAATGGCTTGGTTGCGGCTGACCTTGGGGCGGCTGCCATTGCGACTCCTTTCGGCCTGTCATGATACCCAATCTGGGTGGGCACTCGCGATAGAATCTTTCAATGGCTGCGAAGAAGTCAAAAATCGTACGGTCGGAAGCTGGACGCTCCCAGGCTGGACACGACACACGCTTCATAAAACTGCAGAAGAATTACTGCTTCGCCTGCGGCAAGAACAATCCTGACGGCATGCGGCTGCACTTTACCTATGACGAGGAGCGCGACTGTTTCGTGTGCCGGTTCCGGCTGGGCAAACGCTACACCGGACCTCCGGGACACTGCCACGGCGGCATCATCGCGACGATCCTCGACGAAGCGATGGGCAAGGTGAACAAACTGCGTCATGTGGTGGCGCTGACATCTCAGATTACCGTGCACTACCTGAAGCCGGTGCCGTTGAAACAGCCGCTGCGCGTGGAATCGCGCGAGGTTAAGGTGAAGGGACGGAAGCACATTAATATGGCCGAGATCCTGAACGATAAAGGGGAAGTGCTGGCGCGCAGTCAAGGCTTGTTCATCGCCATCGATCCGCACCGCATGTTCTCCCGCTTTGTGGACCGGTAGATTGCGGGGCTGAGGAGAATGTCGTTCAGAGGAGGGCTTATGCTTGCAGACCGAAATTGCGTCCCCTGCCATGGCGGTGTACCACCGCTGAAGGGAAACAAACTGGCGGAAATTCATCGGCAGTTGGCGGAACCTGGACAGTGGAGTGTCGTCAATGAGCATCACCTCTCGCGCACCTTCAAGTTTCCTGACTTCCGGTCTGCCCTGGCCTTCGTGAACCAGGTTGGAGCACTGGCCGAGGAGCAGGGCCATCATCCCGATATTTTGCTGAGATGGGGTAAGGTCGAAATCACGACTTGGACGCACGCGGTGGATGGGTTGACTGAATCGGATTTCATCCTGGCAGCGAAGATCGACCAGCTTCTCTAAGTCGGGTCACCTACCCGACTGCCCGATGGCTCGATTCCTGATCGCCAAACTCCACAGCCCTCCCGGAATCAGCATCAACATGCCTGCGACGCTGGCCACGTTCCGCGCGGCGAAGCCCCAATCCACGAAGCGTCCGGCCAGATACGCGCCCGCGGCGATCGTGAACATGCAGAGGCCGAGGTCGGCGGCGAACACGCGGCCGCGAAACTTGTCGTCGGTTTGCATCTGCAACAGCGTCGTCGAGAACACCCACACAATCGAACTTCCAAAGTGCGCCAGCGCCACGCACAAACACGCCTGCCAGAGATGACCCGACACGCCCAGAAGCGTGTAGCCGGCGGCCGCGCCCAGGTATCCCCAGAAGATCGCAACTTCCAAGCGATGTTTCCAGTGCCCCGCCCACGAAGCGGCCAGGAGCGGGCCGAGCAGCGCGCCCAGTCCGCGGGCGCCGAGCAGCAGGCTCATCCCGAGAAAGGCGCCGCGTTCGGGAGCCATGCCATGCCAGCGGACTGCGAATTCGTTTTGTCCCATCACCGTAAACAGCACCCAGCCCGGCCCGATGATCAGGTTTCCGAATTTTACGAATACCGTTGCTCGCAAACGAGCGTGCGCCCGCACGTAGCGAATGCCCGCGAAGATTGGGGAAAAATCCACCAACTCTCGTACCTCGAACCGACGTCCGCCTTTGGCATGAGGCTCGGCAAAGCGCATCCCCCAAATCAAAGCGGCTGAAGCGACAAACGACAACGCATTCATCAGGAAGACAGCGTCGCGGCCAAGCAGCGCCGCGACTAATCCTCCCAGGGTTGCGCCGACCATAAGGTTCACCGACCACGTGGTCGAGGAGAGCGTGTTCGCCACCACTACGTCTTCGCGCTCGACAATGTTCGGGATTATGGCGTTGCGCGCCGGCTCAAAGAAAGCGACCAGCAAGGTTTCTGCCATCAGCAGAGGATAGACCAGCCACACCATTTCTTTGGAGCGAATCAGCAGCATGCAGAGCACGATCAACGTGCGTCCGATATCCGACGCGATCATGACTTGCTTGCGCCGCAGCCGATCGTTCACCACGCCTGCCGTCGGCCCGATGAATGTCATTGGCAACACTTGCAATATCAGCGCCAGTGCTACCGATCCGGCGCGTCCGGTCAGCTGCAACAGCAGGTTGTAGATTGCCAGCGTGTAAAACCAATCGCCGATTTCGCTGACGACTTGCGCGCTCCACAAGCGGCGAAAATTCCGGTTGCCGCTGAGCAGGCGCGCGTAGGACGCGAACGATACCGGGCTGACTTCCAGTTCAGGAGCAGGTTCCATGCAGGGATGAGTGAGAAGCTTAGATCAGAATCTGACAGCATACCGGAACGGGCGTCACTACCGCGAATGCTTCCCGTTTTCCACCAAATCCAGAAAGTATTGGTGAATGCGCGGGTCGTCGCTCAATTCAGGATGGAATGTCGCCGCCAGCGTCTTGCCACTCCGCACCAGCACCGGAACTTTGTCCTTTCCTTCGGTCGCGATCACTTCCACGCCCTCACCTACGCGTTCAATTTTCGGAGCGCGAATGAACACCATCTCGATGGGATCGTTAAGAAATCGGCCTTCGCGGATTGAACTGTCGATCTGCCGTCCGTAAGCATTACGGCGAACGGTAATGTCGAGTGCGCCGAGGCCAGCTTGTTTGGGATTCTCTACTTCTGTTGCCAGCAGAATGCACCCCGCGCATGTACCAAAGGTCGGGTTCGCGCGCACGAAATCTTTCAGCTTCGCGAATCCGGCTTCGCCGAGCAACTTTAGGAACGTGCCTGACTCGCCTCCGGGAATGATGAGGCCGTCGATGTCGTTCAGTTGCTCCGGCTTTTTCACCAGGACAACTTCTGCGCCGAGTTCTTCGAGACGGCGGCGATGCGCGTCGAAGTCGCCTTGCAGGGCCAGGACACCGATGGTCATTGTCGTCGGGAGCTGGAGACCCCCCTCTCCTCGGTCTTTTGGAATCAAGGACTTGGAGTTGAATCGCGCCAGGTCTTTGAGATCAAACGGGTTACGTGTAAAGTCTTTATTTGTTAAATAAGTATAAGCGCTCCTGCGGAGTTCGTTCTCTTCCAATAACTGTGTCGCGGATCCCGACTTAAGTGGCCGGAGGGCGGCGCGTTCGACATTAATTGTCTGCGATACTTTTATTATAAGAGAAGGTGTCAAGGATTTGGATCGCAATCGCTCCTCGATTCCACCAGCCACCCGCCCAGGCGGACCTTGGACGGGCCATCTCCTTCGCGCTCGTTGACATCCATACCAGCATGTACGAGCGTTTTAATTCCAAGGAGGAATCAATGAACCAGAAGATAGTCAAAATGGTCGCATCGGGAGCTTTTGCGCTGGTTATCGTGCTCGGCGAGTGCTGGCAAGCGCAAGCACAGGACGCCAAAACGCCGTATTTGACTATGGCTCCGCTTGATCAATATTTGATGGCGGATCGAAACGCCGAGATTGCGCTGGCGCGAAGCGCGGCCCCGGAGGCCATCTCACGCGATGCCGACGTCCTCGTCCTTGGAAGGCATGGCTATGAAACCGCCGTCAAAGGCAAGAATGGTTTCGTATGCGTCGTGGAGCGAGGGTGGATGGGCCCATTCAACGGCGAGGATGCTAATTTTTGGAACCCTAAAGTTCGAGGCCCGGTCTGCTACAATCCGCCGGCTGCCCGCTCCATCCTGCCGCTGACGTATAAAAGAACGGAGATGATATTGGCGGGTCAATCCAAAGCTCAGATCATCGACGGCATCAAGACATTTATAAAGCAAGGGCTGCCGCCCCTGGAGCCTGGAGCCATGAGCTACATGCTGTCGAAAGAACAGTATCTTACCGATAACGGCCACCACAACTGGATGGCGCACCTGATGTTTTACACACCCCTCATGGACCGTGCCGTTTGGGGTGCAGATCTGCCCCACTCTCCCGTCATGCTGAATCCACAGTTCAATGGCGCTCCGGAACCAATCGACGTATTCATGGTTCCCGCGGGCAGATGGTCGGATGGAACGGCAGACCCAGTCAGGTAGGGACGGCGCGCAAGCGGGAGTGGCCTGGAGGTTTTCTCACTGTGAAGATGCGCTCGCCGCAGAAAGGGCTCCGTCTGAAAGTAACTGACTCAGTCCCAATTCGGAGTAGCTACTTTTGTGGGATTGCGGGTGCCTATGGCGGGGGGAAATACTGAACGAGCGATAGGTTGCGTCTGGAGGACGTTGCCAGTGGGTACTGGACGCTACCCGTCAAGTAGTCGAGTGGCTTTGTCAGCCATTACGGTTCAAGTCCGTCGTCCTCCGCACGGCTTCTCGACTTGCGTTGGTTTGCTATAATAGAATTGCTTGACAGGTAGCGTACTTACTGGCAATTTGCCGAGCCCCGCCTGACTAGCGGGGCTTTTGATTTTTAGGCCACTGCCGCAGGAATAATTTTTCCGACGGTGAAGATGTGCTCGCCGCAGAAAATCCCCGCTCAAGCGGAGCTTGAACGGGCCACCCTCGGGAGTGGGGATGGGATTTAGGGTGGGCCACCCGCCGAGATTCCCCGGGGCGGCCAATCTCACCATCCCCGCGTCTGCAGCAAGTGCGCTTCATCCAGCGAAGACACGGCCAGACCCTTCATCGCCCCTGCCAGATTCTCGCTGACTTCAAGTAACACTTTAGGGTCCTTGTAGTGCGTTGCCGCTTGCACTATCGCTTTGGCGCGCTTCTCGGCTTCGGCGGGGTCGGCGAATTCGGTGGAGTTCTTCATGAAGATGCCGGAGCCAACGAATACGGCTTCGGCTCCTAGCTGCATCACTAGCGAGGCGTCGGCTGGAGTGGCGATTCCTCCGGCGGAGAAATTGGGGACGGGGAGCTTGCCGTCTCGCGCCACCATCTTTACCAGTTCGTAGGGGGCGCCGTGCTCTTTGGCTTTGGCGTAGAGTTCTTCTTCTCCGAGGACGGTTAGGATTTTCATCTCCTGCACGATCTGGCGAATGTGGCGGACGGCGTGGACTACGTCTCCGGTGCCGGCTTCGCCCTTGGTGCGGATCATGGCTGCGCCTTCGGCTATGCGGCGCAGAGCTTCACCCAGATTTCGCGCTCCGCAGACGAAGGGAACGGTGAACGCTTGCTTATCCACGTGATGCACTTCGTCGGCTGGGGTCAGAACTTCGGATTCGTCTATGTAATCGACGCCCAGCTCCTGCAGGATTTGCGCCTCCGCGAAATGGCCGATGCGGCACTTTGCCATGACCGGAATCGACACCACCGCCATGATCTCGCGAATCTTTTTGGGCGAGGCCATACGGGCCACTCCGCCTTCAGCGCGGATTTGCGCCGGGACGCGCTCCAGGGCCATTACTGCTACGGCTCCGGCTCGCTCGGCTATTTCGGCTTGCTTGGCGTCGGTTACGTCCATGATCACGCCGCCCTTGAGCATTTCGGCTAGGCCGGTCTTGAGGCGGAGGCTGGTGGGGTGTCCGTTGGGCGTTTGTCCGTTATTTTGGGACATGGGTGTACTCGTTTCTGGAGCTTGAGGTTTTCGGCGCGCAGGAAGCGCGGGAACCTTGTCCTAAGCCACTATTTTACATCGCTGGATGGGATTTCGTTTAGGAGAGCGAACGGGCTCCGCGACATCGCCAAATGATGCCACTGATGCGAAGCCCTGGCTTTTTTCGGCAGCGGGTTGCCTAGATTTGGCTAGAACGGAATGTCTTCATCCGTAATCGGAGAGCTGCCGGCGGGCGCGTGCTCGGGTTCGGGCGCGGTTTGGTCGAAGTTGTTGCCGCCTGCGGATGCCCCGGCTGAGGCTCCGCGCGAGCTGCCCGCGTACTCGCCACCGCCGGCGCCTTCGCCGCGACCGCCTAGCAACACCAGATCGTTGGCCACAATCTCGGTCATATATTTCTTTTGGCCGGTCTGCTTGTCGTCCCAGGAGCGGGTCTGCAGGCGGCCTTCGATGTAGACCTTGCCGCCCTTTTTCAGGTACTCACCGGCAATCTCCGCCAGGCGCTGCCAGAGCACGACGTTGTGCCACTCGGTGCGGTCCTGCCACTGGCCGTCTTTGCCCTTGAAGCGCTCGTTGGTGGCCACGGTGATCTTCGCGACCGGCGTGCCCTGCGGCGTGAACTTCACTTCGGGATCCTTGCCAAGGTTTCCAATGAGGATGACTTTGTTTACGCTTTTCATCAGTGCGGGCTCCTTTGTCGAATGCTAATCTTTCCTGTCAGTGAACAATATTTCGTGTCACTGGACAATATTTTCTGTCAATGGCCGAGACGATGAATTCCATAGCCAGAATCCTTCGAGCACGCTGTCCGGCCCGCACCAGGGTTCTGACGATTAAATTCCGTTAAACATAGCACACATTCCGTCCGAAGTCGCTTCCAGCAGGACATGGTCGATGCCAGCCCGTGCCCGGTTCAGCGAGTCCTTCGGAATCCCGACCTTCTGGGCGATCTGGTCGGCGGTCGCGAAGCCGATCCCGTAGATGTCTTTCGCCAGCATGTAGGGATTGCTCTGCACCTTCTCGATTGCCTGCTCACCATAGGTCTTGAAGATTCGCACTGCCCGGCTGGTGCTGACGCCGTGACTGTGCAGGAACAGCATGATTTCCCGCACTTGTTTTGCTTCCTGCCATGCGTACGCGATCCGCTCCCGGCGCTTGGGACCGATGCCATCGACCGTTTGCAGTTCTGCCGCTCGGTTCTCGATCACGGCGAGAACCTCCGCTCCGAACCGCCCGACCAGCTTCTTCGCGAGAATCGGTCCGATGCCCTTGACCAAGCCCCTGCCGAGGTACCGCTCGATCCCCTCGGCGGTGGTCGGTGGCACCGTCTTCATGGTGGTCGCCTTAAATTGCAGCCCATGCTCCTTGTCCCTGACCCACCAGCCCTCCGCACTCAGCCATTCCCCTGCGATCACCGCAGGCAGCGATCCTATGACGGTTGTTTCCTCCCGCTGCCCGCGTGCTTTCACGCGCAGGACGCAGAAGCCGCTTTCGTCGTTGTGGAAAGTGACGCGCTCGATCACACCGGAGATTTCCTCGGTCGCGGGTCTGCGTTCAGGGATTGCGGCATTCATCGGGGCTTCATTTTCGCATGGGCGGATGTGCCTTGCGTGACCTCTCAGGAAGCCGATTCTGCGGCGATTTGGCTGCCCGGATGGGGTTTGGGTCGGCTCGGGCGTTTCATAGGTGCAGGCAGCCTTTGTGACCACCTTTCTGGCAGCTTCTATTGAGCAACCGGAATTGTGCCAACCATCTTCTTAGGTCTGGTAGGGGCGCTTGCCGGTGACTTCGTATTTTTCGCCTGTCAGCCGCGATCCCAGATAATCATCGTCTAGCAGGCGGAGTAGTGCCCACTTGTTCTTAGGGTCGAAGACAAGCCATTCCTTCCCGTCTTTTTCCTCGATTTCAACGCCCAAATGCGGGAACTCCTTGAGTACGTGTTTGATGTCGGCTATCTTCACTGTCTTCAGATACGGCTTGTTCGCGATGTTTTTGAGCTTCGCCTGCATCTGAAGATGTCCTTCGCACGCCTTCTTGAATTCCTCGAAATTAGCGATTGGCACATGGGATTTGATAGTGCGCAGCGTCTGTTCAGCCGTTTTCATCACGAGTTCGAAAAAGCGGAATATCTTCTCGAAGTTGTGCTTTTTGAAGATGAACATCACGCCATCTCGACTCATGCAGTCAATGCCATAGTCGAAAAGAAACACAGGTTGTGTTACTCGGTTGAACGTTCCTTCAGCAAACATTGCCGCGAAGAGGCGAGACCTGCTCAATTCTTTCTTCGGGGTATATACGCGGAACCAGTAAAGTGGCGTGCCTTGTTTCGGCTGCAAGATGATAGCGTAAAAACGAAGACCTGCGACAAAGGCGTCATCAATTTTGAACAGCGGAATCTGCGCCAGCGCGGCGAGCGATTCCACCTGCTTTTCGACTGAGGCGTGATCTTTGAGGTTCAGGTGCTCGATTTCATGAGGGTCTGGCTTGCTGCCCGCATCGTAGGATCGTAAGACCAATTCGTCATCTGCGAACTTATCAGAGTACTTCTGGATGGCTTTTCCGACGGCGTTCTTGAATTCTTGGGTTAGCTCGTCCGAAAGTTGTAATTGTTCAATTCTTGGTTCCTCGTCATCTCCTGAGAGTGAACCCAAGCAAACGGTCAAAGTGCATTCATCAACCTTTATGGTCAGGATGTCGCCGAAGTGCTCCTGAACATCCTTAGTGGGCTGGGGTTTGGGTGCCATGCGGTTTCTCCAGCAAGATTTCATCCCCTAATCGCACCACCGTCAGGGTCTCTTGGTGACGGATTCTGCGACGTGTGACGAGGGAGTGAACGTCGCCATCTTCAAGCGTGACTTCGTACAGATGATAGCCGAATAAATTCAACATCGGATTGATGTGAATCATATTCGAGTTGACGTAGAGTATTGCTATCACCACGAAAAAGATGCTCAACGCTATTCCTTCTTTCCAGTCCCCGAACGGAATCGCCAAGAAAGGTATGATGTAAGTGACGATATATGCCATCGCCTCCGCGTCGCGCCTCTGAAAGCCTGCGATCTTGACTTGGACGCCGCCGATGCGCCTCACTGTCCGAAGATAAACCAGCATCCACAGTAAACCGGCGACTCCGAAAAATAGAATTGCGCTTGCGACACAGGGATGTTCACTGAAAAGGACGAAAAAGAATATAAGGGAAAGCGGAAAGTAGGAACTCAGGAAGAGTAGAAGCCGAGTTAGTGCGTTTGGCAAGGTACACGTCCCATCTGGTCAGACTTTCGCTTCAGCGGTTTTGTTGGGGCGCTATTGATGCTGTGATGTTTGGCTCTCGCACCGAGTCTTGTCAATTGCCCCAAACCATTATAGCGAACAAACGGCGAATCTTGTGCTATGCTCCTCCGATGGACGAAGGTCGCAAGCGCGTGCTGTTGATCGCCGCCAGCATTCTCGCGGCACGCAAGCTGGCGCAGTACGACAGCGGAGCACGTGTTCCTGCGACCATCACCGCCATCGCCGTGCAATTCGGTGGGCTGAGCAGATCATGGATGAGATTGATCGCCGTCACCCGGTGAAGCCCAACCAACCGCAGACGCACGTGTCTTGAACGATAGAATGAGCAAGGTAGGTTGGAGGTTTCTGTGGCAGAAATCCCAGAAGATAAAATCGTCACGGATTGGGGAGGGTTTGAAAAGCTCGTCGCAGAATTGCACGAAACTGGGGAAGTTAGAGTCGAGCACAACGTAAAACTGACGGGCAAATCGGGTGCGCCGCGCCAGATTGACGTGCTTGTGCGACACGTGCAAGGGCTTTACGAGCACTTGATCCTTATCGAGTGCAAGTATTGGAAAGAGAATGTTTCGAGACTGCACGTTGATGCACTCCACACAGCCGTTTCCGACCTGAATGCTGCCAAAGGCGTGATCTTCACGACGAAGGGATTCCAAGAGGGAGCGCTGACCGCCGCGAAAGCTTTCGGCATCGACCTATTCAAAGTGCGGGAAATGACCGACGAAGAGTGGGGTCTGCCGGGTCGTGTGGTCGATTTTTATATGCAGTATTTCCTGCGTTCCCTCGGCAACGTCCAAATCAAAGATGCGATGGCGACGGGGCAACCGAAGCAGCAAACCCCTTTGAATCTCCAAATCGCAACTGATGGTGAAGGCAAGGGGACGTCCAAAACCCCTACTATCAAAGCAGACGGATCAGATGGGAAAACTCTTGAGCAGATAATCATAGAGGGGTCTCGTGATGCTTTGAACCAATTCGCAAGGAACAATTTCTTACTTGATGGCGAGAAAACTGAGTACGCGCTTGTGAGGGTAACGGTGCGAGGTACGGAGCATTACACAATTCGTCATGACGACGTGCTTGTCAGGATTGGAGCGATTGAGTTCGACCTTGGCGTGAAGATTACGCAAACCAGATTCCAGCACGACCGAGCCGCACAGTTTCGTTTTGCACTTGCAGTGGAAAACCTGATCAATGGCAATGTTGAATCGGTATCCCGTAAGAGGGAGCAATCGGTTACAGAGATGAAGACTCTTAGTTCACGAATTCAATCGACGGTGCCCGAAGACATTCTCAAGAACGGGTCGATTCTAAAGATCATGCTCGAAGGCTTTTTTCCTTTTGAAGAAATTCCAGAGTCACTGCGGAAGCCGACACAATGACAAACGCTGCGGCGCATCCGATCAAAACCTACGTCTTCGGGAAAAGCTGATGAGTTCGACTGCTCCGGCATTGACATCAACAGGAATCGAAGATGACGCTAGACGATTTCCGCCAATCACTCGCCGCGACCGCGCCGCCAGCCGGATTCACGCACGCCCTAGCTGGATTGTAGTGGGATGCGAAGGGCGATTGGACGCGAGCGCACGAGTCTGCTCAGCAGGACGAAGGCACCGAGGGTTCGTGGGTGAGCCGCATCGAAGCCGTATCACTCCGGCTTCCGAATCCCAATGCTTTGGCTGGTTGACACGATTTCTTGCCGTATCTATAGTTCTCGTCACTACATGAACTGGAGGAGGAATATGCGTCGAATCGCTTTAACGGCATTTGGTTTCGCTCTGCTGTTATCCGGAGTCCCGTTGTTCTCGCAGATGAATGCAACCGTAGAGAAGGCACTCGAAAGCAATGAAAAAGCTGGCTGGCAGGCGTGGAAAGACCACGATGCCAAGCCCGTGGAAGGGTTTACCCCGGACAACGCCATAAGCGTGGCCGATGGAGGGATATTCAAGGGCAAGGAGCAGGTTCTGAAAAGTATGACTGACGCGAGATGTGTGGTCAAAAGCTTCTCGCTCTCCGATTTCTCCTATATGTGGCTCGATAAAGACACGGTCGTCATGACGTACACGGCGGCGCAGGACGCAACTTGCGAAGGCAAAAAGCAGGCGGCGAAAGTTCTCGCCACCTCGATTTGGCAGAAGAAGGGCGGCAAATGGTTGTCGCCATTCCATCAAGAAACCGAAACTGGGAGCATGTAACTGCTGACGAAAATTCCCACCCAAGTCCAGACGGCTTGGGTGGGTGGCACCACGCACCCGCTTCCCCCGCCTCTTGTTCCCGGCTCCCCTGTCGTTGTGGGGCAATGCGGTGGCTGCGAAACAGGCGCGGGATCGGTCGCTGGAGTTTCTGAAAAGGCATCTGGGCAAGTGAACTATGATCTGCCCTTAAATCCGACACGCCGCCTACTTCTTGGCCGCCCTCACCTTCGCCCAGCGTGCACGCGCAGCCGCTGCGATCCGCTTTCTGCCTGCTGCTGAAATGGTTCGCTTGCCCCGCTTCGATGTAATTGAAACCACTTTCCGCGCTCTAGCCCATCGTGCTCGTTGCGCCTTCGCCATCCTGCGGCGTGAAACCGCCGACACAATGTGGGTCGGTCGGACGGACTTGCGGGATACTCGGGTACCGTTCAAAGACTCGATAATCGAAATTGCATGATCCAGCTTTCCTACCTGTAACTGCGCTTGCTTGCGCTCTTCACGAAGTTGCTGAAGCGCATTCCTTAGATTCGACATTGTTACCCCCTCGGGTATTTTGACAGCGCCCCATTGTAATTGACTGGAGTGACTTGCGGCAGCGGGTGCGGGTTTTGGAGCAGAGTGATAGGCTGGCCCCGATTCGGAGAGGAATCCTGTGAATGGCAGCCGCCCATTTTCGACCCCAAAGGACTTAACCGAACGGACGGGAGTCACAGGTACAACTACTGAACCTCCGTCACGTCCCACCAACCGCGAAAAAGCGATACGCTGGCGTCATGGCTCCCACCATCACCGATGTTCGCAGGCTTGATGTCGCGGTGGACTATGCCTTCTGCGTGTGCTGCATCGAGCGCGTCCGCGATCTCGATAGCGAGAGAAAGGATCAGTTCGGTGTCCAGCGGCCGACCGCCAATGCGGTGCTTCAGCGTCAGCCCGTCGAGAAACTCCATGGCGATGAACGCCTGCCCATGCTGGTCGTCAATTTCGTAGATGGTGCAGATGTTCGGATGGTTTAGAGCAGAAGCAGCTTTGGCTTCACGCTGAAAGCGGCTGAGTGCCTGAGGATCTTTGGCTACATCGTCGGGCAGGAACTTGAGAGCCACAAAGCGACCAAGTTTCACATCTTCAGCTTTGTAGACCACACCCATACCGCCGCCGCCCAGCTTTTCGACGATGCGGTAGTGCGAGATGGTACGGCCTATAAGTTGGGACGGCGTAGCCATTGGCGGGAATCATAGGACTGTAACGGCACAGGGTCAATGAGGAGGAGCAGCTAACTCACACGGGCAGGTGCAAAAACCCACCATTTTATTGTTTTCTTGGACTTGCGAAGTGGTGGTCAAAAAGGCTTTTTACGCAACAGCCGCAAGTGGATGAATCTACTGACCCGGAAATTTGCGACTTTGCTAGTCCGCCCGGTATACCTTATTGACCACACGTGCCTGAACCACAATTCTCCACTCCTGTCGCTTCCGCCAGTATTGCGATCCTTCCGGGCGAGAAGACGAACGCGCATCTCGGCAGCGAGTACCTGGCTGTGCTCGAAACGGACAACAGCACGCCCTATTTCCTGAACCTGCATAACGGCGAGGTTGCCCAGACGCTGATTCTCGGGATGACAGGGAGTGGCAAGTCCAAAGCAAATGGAATTGTGGCTGTCCGCTTGAGTTGTCAGTTCGAGAACGGCAATCCCGGCGCCGCGCTGGCCTCATTTGAACGGCAATATCTAACTAAAGATCGTGGGCACTCACTACGCCGAGCTTGACGAGATTAACGCGCAAATCGCAGAGCAACTTGTCCGACAACGATCCGACAACAATCAGTTTAAGGATGCTGGCCAAAAGGCCCGTAGGCGTTGCAAGTGTTCACTACGCAAGATGTTCTTGACTTGGCGACGGATCCTTCGCCCCCGAAAGGGCGGCGAGCCGGAAACAAGTTTGCCGGCTCGAAATTTTCCTTGACCAGCAACGGTGAAATACGTGAATATAGTGTCTCCTTTTGAAGATATGCGAATTCTCTTTCAGCCCGTACGAATTACGATCGTAGTCGTGGGGATAATTGTGGCCCACGAAGCTCTGGCTGGGGGGTGCGCAGACTAAGTTTAGAAATTCCGAGAGTTTCTGAACCCACCGCCAGACAGATGGCCGGTGGGTTTTGTGTTTTTGGGCACAAAACCAACCCGATTCGAAGGAAGACTCTAATGCGAATAACAGGTGCACAAATCCTCTGGGAATGCCTGGAACGCGAAGGCGTGAAGCACGTCTTTGGCTATCCGGGTGGAGCGCTCCTCCCGGTCTACGACGCTTTGAGACACAGCAAGATTCATCACGTTCTAGTGAGACATGAGCAAGGGGCGACCCATATGGCCGACGGCTATGCGCGTGCCACCGGACAGGTGGGGGTCGCTATCGCGACTTCCGGCCCTGGCGCCACCAACATGGTTACCGGCATCGCCACGGCGATGATGGACTCCTCGCCCATTGTGTGCATCACCGGGCAGGTGGGCAGCAAACTCATCGGTTCGGACGCATTCCAGGAGACGGACATCACGGGAGTGACCCTGCCGATCACAAAGCACAACTACTTGGTGACCAAGCCAGACGAGCTGGCGCGAACCCTGCGAGAAGCGTTCCTCATTGCTCGCTCGGGTCGTCCCGGTCCGGTGCTGGTAGACATTACCAAAGATGCCCAGCAGTTGGCATGCGAGTTGGATTGGGAAGGGGCGATGCCGCAGCGGCCCGCCTACAGGCGGACTCTCCCGCCGGAGGCGAAGGATTACGAGCAGGCGTTGGAGTTGATCCACAACGCGAAGCGGCCCGTCATTCTCGCTGGACACGGAATCATGGTCTCCGGAGCCTCGAAGAACGCGCGCCAGCTAGCAGAACAAGCCAACATCCCAGTAGCTCTGACCCTATTAGGTATTGGCGCATTTCCCGCATCCCACCCACTCAACCTGGGGATGATGGGCATGCACGGAGAAACCTGGGTGAATGAAGCGATTCAGGAAGCCGATTTGTTGCTTGCGCTCGGCATGAGGTTCGATGACCGAGTGACCGGCAACCTCAAACACTATGCGCCGGGGGCAAAGAAGATCCATGTCGAGATTGATCCGGCCGAGATCAACAAGTGCGTGAAAGTGGATGTTGCCCTGGTCGGCGATCTACGCGAAGTGCTCGCAGAACTGCTGCCCAGGGTGGATCGCTGTGACCGCAGCGAGTGGCTACAGCGCATCCACGAACTCAAGGGCGATTCTGCCGTCCGCGACATCCAGGCTCTGCCGGATGACGGGCATCTCTATGCCGCACATGTGATTAATGACCTTTGGAGAGAGACCCAAGGCAGTGACACGATCGTGGTTACGGACGTGGGCCAGCACCAGATGTGGGAAGCGCAATACTACAAACACGAGTCCCCGCGCTCTCTGATTACTTCCGGCGGATTAGGGACGATGGGCTTTGCCTTGCCAGCTGCGATTGGCGCGAAGGTGGCGCGTCCGGAGGCCGAGGTTTGGGTGGTCGTCGGGGACGGGGGATTCCAGATGACCATGCCCGAGTTGGCGACGATCGTCCAAGAGAAGCTGAAGGTCAACATCGCCATCATTAACAACGGCTTTCTCGGAATGGTGCGGCAGTGGCAAGAGTTCTTCTACGAGCGCAACTACCAATCGACACCGTTGCTCAATCCCAACTTTGTCAAGCTTGCCGACGCCTACGGCATCCGAGCCATGCAAGTGACCACGCGATGTGAGGTCATGCCAGCGGTTGAGGCAGCACGAGCACACGATGGACCAGTTCTGATCGACTTCAAAGTCGAGCAAGAAGACACAGTCTACCCGATGGTGGCGACGGGTGCGGCCCTGCACGACATGATCCGGCGGCCGAGCCCGCTGGTCGAAACAGCGGAGGATGCATAGGCGAAACCATGCGGAATACTTTCGTTGTTTATGTCGAGAACAAGCCGGGCGTGCTAACGCGAGTGGCGTCGCTCTTCCGCCGACGCGGGTTCAACATCGATTCGCTGACGGTCGGACGGACGGAAAAACAGGATGTCTCGCGCATGACCATATCCCTCGAAGCCGACAACGACCAGGCGCGACGTATCGAGGCCAACCTGTACAAGCTAGTCAACGTAATTTTGGTTGAAAACATTACGACTGAGTCGGCCATTCTTCGTGACTTGGCGATGATAAAAGTGGCCGCCGCGCACGACGCACGGTCACGTGTGCTAGAACTGGCCAGTGTGTTTCGTGCGCGTGTGATTGATGTAGCGCCCGAATCATTAACCGTTGAGATTACCGGCGCGGAAGAGAAGATCGACGGACTGGTCGAAGTATTGCGTCCCTTCGGCGTGCAGGAAATGGTTAGGACGGGGATCGTTGCCATGCGGCGGGGGGGGCGAGGACAGACGAGCGATGACCAACCAAAAATTGTCGAGACGAGCAATGGTGACCTACAGCCTGGGTTCCCTCGGGACAGGAATCATTTCTAGTGTGCCCAGCCTACTCCTCCTCTATTTCATGACCGACGTACTCGGGATTCCGGCGGGTCTTGCCGGTGTCGGAATTTTTGTACCGAGAATCTGGGATATGATTTTCGATCCCATCATGGGAACTCTTTCGGATCGCACGCGGTCCAAGTGGGGACGAAGGCGCCCTTACCTGTTCTTTGGGAGCATCCTCAGCGGATTGGGTTTCATAATTCTATTCAGCCCCCCCATTTCGTGAACACGCGCAGCGTTTTTGTTTATGTAACGTGTGCGCTTGCGCTCAGCACGACAGCGTACAGTATTTTCGCCGTCCCTTATGTAGCAATGCCGGCCGAGATGAGCGACGACAGCGAAGAACGAACTGTCATTGTCTCTTACCGCATGGGATTCGCGATCGCTGGAATCCTCCTCGGTTCAGCCTTGGCACCAATGCTGGTTGCACGGTTTGGAAGTGGTCGTCGCGGATATTCAATTATGGGGGCGTGTCTGGGCGTGTTCTGCGGACTGTCGATGTTGTTCTCCTTCTTTTTCAGCCATTCGCTTCGTCTGCACGATCAACCTGATCAAGGGAGGCCCTTTTGGCAACAGGCTGCTTTGGCGTTTAAAAACCGGCCGTTCTTTGTTCTGCAGATTTCTTACGTCGTTCAAATGGCAGCCGTCAGCACCTTCTACGGATCCTTGCCTTATTTCACCGTCTACATTCTGGGTCGCAATGAAGGAGATGTCGGACCCCTGCTCTTCACTACATTCAGCGTTTCGATTATCGCCATGAGCCTATGGGTCCGAGTATCGCAGCGAGTGGGTAAAAAGAGCGCGCTGGTCGCGGCGATCTTGATCTACGGATTAGCCCTGATGATGCTCTCTCTAAGTGGCCCGATGTTGCCAACCGGAATCTTTTACGGCTACTTCCTACTCATAGGCGTCGGTTTCGCTGGCCTGCAATTGTTCCCGTTCTCGATGCTTACGGATACCATAGAGATCGACTTCCGTCATAACGGAATGCGAAGGGAAGGATTATTTACCGGTCTCTGGATCGCAGGAGAAAAAGCTGGCTTGGCGTTGGGACCGCTTGTTGCAGGCTCTTTACTACAAGGTTTTGGATTCAAGGCACTCGAAGGAGGGGGTCTCCAGCAGTCCGCAAGCGCTCTCGTTGGCATTCGATTCGCAAGTTCGATTTGCCCAGCGGTACTCCTAGGATTTGGTGCTCTCCTTGTTCTTAGGTATCCCAGTCACGTAGCGACGCGACCGGAAGTCACTCCTTCGTCTGTTGAGTGAGTTGATCTATCTGTTGTAAGCCCCTGAGGTGATGTACTTAGCCGCGTAAAACTTGGCACATCGTTTCTCGACAAACTCGTCGAAGCGCTCGGACTCCAGTAACTCGTTCAATCGCTGACAAAACGGATGCCCCAGAGCCGTCGCTAGCTCCTACTGCGAGATCCACAACCTCGCTTGCCTTTCCCGCTGCCTGCACGTTGGCCGTCGCCATACGACGATTCTATGAACAGCGCCTGTGGACACTTTAGGAGTTTTGAAGTTTTTGCTTACGAACCCAGACTTGCACCCCGGGCTGATAAGCATGGGGCTGATCTTCGGCCGTCACCGAAGGGACTTGTTTCATCTCCAACCCCCGCGGAAGTGGCCTTGGCCTCAGTCAGTGAGAAATGACTTAGGGGTTGTATTTTGCGAGCCAGTCGCGGATTTCTTCAAAAATGTTTCGGCGTTGTTCCGCGAGTTTGGGAAAATGTGGCGAGCCGGGATAAGTGACCAGGCGCACGGTCTTGCCTCGCTCGGCCAACAGGATAAAGTATTCGCGTCCCTGAAACGTGGGCACGCGAACATCCGCTTCGCCGTGGAGGATGAGGAGCGGCGTTGTGACACGGTCGGCGAAGTGAATGGGTGAGAATTTCATGAACGGTTCGGCATTGCCCTCGGGCCAACGAGCGTCATAGTCGATCTGCGAAATGTCGCTGGTGGGGATGAAGCTCAGCCAGTCTGTGATGCCGGCGCCTTCGATGGCGGCGCGATAGCGGTGGGTTTGAGTTACCGTCCAAGCGGTCATGAATCCGCCGGCACTCCAGCCGAAGATGGCCAGGCGATTGGGATCGGCCCAACCCTGCTCGACGGCGAAATCGGTGCCGCTATCGACGTCGCTGTAGGCGCGATTGCCGAAGTGCTGGTAGATAGAGGCCAGAAACTCCGAACCGTAACCGGTTGAACCGCGGTACTCGGGCTGAAGGACGACGTATCCCATACCTGCGATCAGACGCGGGAACGCGTCGAAGGCAAGCAAGTCATTCCCTTCCGGCCCGCCGTGCGGCAGAACGAGAAATGGATATTTCTTGCCCGACGCATAGCCTGCGGGGAACGTTGCAATCCCTTCGAGCTTTGTTCCGTCCTTGGCGGTCCACTGGACGGCGCGTTCGTCGCCGAGGTCCACTTTGGCGAGAATGTCGTCGCCTTGATCCGTGATTTTGCGCAAAGCCGCGCCCTGCGCGACCGCAATATTGGCTGTGTGTGACGGGTCGCTCACTGTACACGCGAGGACTTCCGGTGAAGAGGCCAATTGCGGAAACGCCGGGAGGGATTGTATGGTGCCGTCAGGCCAGCGATACGCGGTTTCCAGCTTGCCGTCGCGGTATGAATCCACCTCGATGACCACGCCCTTGTCCATTTCTACCCAAACCGTTCCGCGGGGATCGTTGGCAACACTCGTGATGCAGCGACTTGGTTCGCGTCCTCGCGGGTAGGCTTCTTTTTCTCGATCTTGTCTGGACGACGATCTGCCCTTTTTCCCAGTTGTTCAGTCTGCCGCTCTAATCTGTCAGCTTTGGTGCGTTTCTTTGCCATACGCAGAGCTTGACACAAACCTGATGCCAAAGCGAGGTTCTACACTGCATCACTACGAGGTTCTACACTGCATCACTACCAGAGAGAAGCATTTCCGGAGCAATACAGGTGTTGAGCCGCCCCTGCGCGGACATTTCGGCAGGCTTGCCGACAGGCCGGCAGGTATTGCGGAAACTGGGGCACTGGTCCTGTGGGTTTCCTCGCTATGCGTCTAGCTCGGTTTCGTGAGCACTCATGTGCCGGTGGTAGACTGCGCGTATGGCCAAGAACAAAAACTAAACAAGAAGCGCACGAAGCCGAAGGGATTTACCGGGAAGAAAGGGAAGCCGATGAAGAAGACGGTTAAAAAGAAGCTGGCTAAGAAGAGGGGAACTCCGAAGAAGAAATTGGCGAAGAAGAAGCCCGCTTTGAAAAAGGCGGCGGTGAAAACGAAGGCCCTCGCCCAGAAGACAACCGGTGCGAAGACGCCGGCCGCACTCAGGACACGGGTTCGGAGAAAAAGCCAGAGCGTGGATACCGAGGCATTTGCACTGGAAGGACTGAGAGCGAGGGGCGGGCAATCGGGAGATTTACAGGGATTGTCCAACATCGAAGGTGCGGATTCGGAGAGTGTGTCCGAGTTGATCGAGGAAGGAAACGCGTTCGAGGCCGACGCAGTGTCGGGCGGGGAACACGCTGGTGACACTGACGAGAAGGAGGTTCGCACGCATGAGGTGCCGCAAGATGATGTTCCCGGCGAGTACATGGACAAAAAGTAATGAGCGAGCGGCTCCTATACGAAAGCGCAATACACCGAGATGCAAATAACGTATCTGCCAAGAAACGGTTCGACGGATTTGTAGCGGAATGCAATCGACAAGGTTCTGAATTTGGCTAATCCTGCTACCGTCTCCGTCGATGATATTCGCCGCCACTAAGGCCGCCGAGATCAACCACAACGGTGACAATCAGAATCAGTAAATTAATGCCAGCTATAGGCTGACGTGTATTTGCCATGATAGGGCGTGGTTTGAGGAGATACTTCCGCATCCGCAGCAGAGGTCTAAAGCGATAACGGACGGTGAACAACTCCTTATCACTGGGTCCAAGGCGGCAGCATTCCCCAACTGGAAAGCAGACTTGGCGCAGCTTCTTACGACGTGTTCCTTCAAACTCGGAACTGTAGCTTATCGAATTGGTGTCCGGACTTGCACGGTGGCTGCCGAAGCACGAAAGCAGGGCATTCGCGTACCTCTTTCGCAAAGCACGGCCGAGAAACTCGGCAAAGAGAAACTGACTGGAATTCGTGGCGACCTCCGCGCTGGTTTGCCAAAGAAGGAGGTGCAGAAGAACCATCGAGTGAGTCGCTGGGATATTGTCTTGATTGAACTCGACACGCCTGCTGCGGAAAGAAGCGCGGCGAGAAGTGCAGTGGCCCTAAGGAAGCGTGATGCACATCGCCAGAGAGTACTCGATGCAATTGTGAAAGATCCTGGTATCTCCCGGAGCAGATTCGGGAAGACGTGGCCGGAAACGTACGCCATCATGCAAGGTCGCGATAGGGAGTGGTTTGACAAAACTCTTCCCCGGCGGCGGCCGTGGGCGTCGCCAAGGGCCAATCGCCTGGACCGAGGCCAGTTGGACTTAGCGTTGGCGGAAAAGCTTAGAGACATCATCCCGGGATTGAAGTCACCGTCTCAGCGGCCGGTACGGATCACGAAGTCTGGGCTTTTGCGTCGTGCAGGTTGTATAACAAAATACGATTCTTTTTCCACCGCGCTCCCGGCTACAACGGCAGTGCTCAGGGAACATGCAGAAACGAGGGCTGATTATCTGATCCGTAAGATCAGGTGGGCCGTCTCTGAGATGGCAGCACAGGGCCAGATAATCTCTACAAGTGTTCTGCGCCGAAAAGCAGCCGTACGAGGGGGTCTGCTGCGGGATTACAAGCAGGTAGTGCTCGAAACGGCTCAGCAACTAGGGGCGAATGTGGACCCACGCTCTTTCTTTGCTCGAGATACATAGTTGTAGGGTTGTAGGTGCTTCGGTGCTTCTCCGCGATGGTGAGTTCGGCGGCGTACTCGGACATGGCCGGAGATCGAGACCTCTCGTGGCTCAATACCTCGCACGTGCGGGCGCTTTCTCACGACGGCCAGACGCTCTTATTCACTGAGACCGCGCTCGGAACCAACTATGCCGTGTGTCTGCGGAAGACCGACGGTTCTCCAGTGTTGCGGCTCGGTGAAGGATGGCCCGCAGATCTGTCCGCCGACGGCAAGTGGGTCCTTGCCGTGGTCCAATCGCTACCGCCCAAACTCCTGATCTACCTCACCGGCGCCGGCGAGACACGACAGCTCGAACGCGGCAGCCTCGACAACCACTGCCAAGCCGTGTGCCGAACCGAGTACCGGGTGCGCCGATCCATATTTGTGGAGGATGCAGCGCTGTCGGCGGTGGAGCGCCACAGGCGTTCCACCGGGGGTATACTTCACTTCTGGATCTTTGCCGACGTTCCCGATCAAAATGACCTTATTGACGCTCTTTGCCATGAGAGACCCCCACCAAGAGATTTCGCATTTGCTCTTTCGCTAATCGGCTGAAACGATACAGGGGCCACGGACAGAATTAATTGGCCTCTGACGTTAAGAATTGGCATTTGCTCATTCTCTAAATGGCTGAAACGATGCAACGGTTAGTGACACAAGAAATTGGCGCGTGACATCCTTCGCGGACGCTGACCTTCCAGACGCTGACCTTCTAGACGCTCACTATAGCAGAATTGGGAGACCCGGAGGCAGTGTCACCCGTACAAGGAAAATGTGATGAATCGAGCGTGTTGTCGGAAGGCCGATCTGCGACAACTCTTCGTCCGCCCCCAGGGGAGACGGGGCAAGCCCCGTCTCTACACAAAGATCTGAAACAGCATCAGGTAGACAATCACGCCCGTGACCGATACGTAGAGCCAAAGGGGAAAGGTCCAGCGCGCGATGGCCCGATGGCGGTCAAACTGCCGGCGCAACCCACGGGTCAGAGTGATCAGCACCATGGGCACAATGACGATGGCCAGAATCGTGTGCGAGGTGAGGATGGTGAAGTAGAGAATCCGCGTCCATCCGGTGCCGCGAAAATACACAATGCCTCCGTGATGGGGCCAGTGGTAATACACGTACGACACGAGAAAGAGGGAAGAGGTTGCGAAGGCGGTCAACATCACCGCGCGATGCGCCGCTATCTTGCGGCGGGCGATGAGCACACGCCCGGTGACCAGCAGTAGCGCGCTGCATCCGTTGAGGGACGCATTGATCTTGGGGAAGATGGAGTAGTCGGTCATGCGAGAAGTCTAGTTGTACTGGTAACGGAGCGCATTGGCAAGGTCAGAGGTTAGAGATCAGATTGCAGAGGTGAAAAGCAGGCAAAGGTTTTGCCTCTGCAATTTGACCTCTCACCCCTGACTTCTCCCACCTCTCGCCCTGTTGCGTATAAAATAGGAGCACGATGTCTGACGTGGGGAGCCCTCAGCCGCCGGCCCCGGTGGCGACAAAAGAATCCAGCGTGCACCCGCTGCCCGTAATGGCGGTGTGGGCGCGCGATCTGCTGGTCTCGCTTGCCATTTCCGCTTTCATCATTGTCTTTCTCTATCAGCCGGTGAAGGTGGAAGGCACGAGCATGATGCCAGGACTCGAAGACCAGGAGCGGATCTTCGTCAACAAGTTTGTCTATCGCTGGGAGCCCATCCAGCGTGGCGACATTGTCGTCTTCCGCTATCCGCGCGACACTTCGAAGAGTTACATCAAGCGCGTCATTGGCGTTGCCGGCGACCGCGTCCGTATCGAAAACGGACAGGTGTACGTGAACGGCCAGGCGCTCGACGAAGACTACGTTACCAGCGATTATGCGGATGCTCGCTCTTATGGCGAAATTGTGGTGCCGTCGAATAGTTACTTCGTCCTCGGCGACCATCGCACCATGTCGAACGACAGCCGCGATTTCGGGACCGTGAACGAACGCTACATCTACGGAAAGGCCGTGTTCGGATATTGGCCGATGGACAAGCTGGGCCGGCTGCGGTAGCTCAGCTATCAGCCGTCAGTTTTCAGCTTTCAGTAAACCCGGCATGACTTCGCATATTCAGCCTCTGGCTTACGTTTCTCCTTACGCATGGATGTTTTGGATCGTATTCCTGGCTACGTATTCGCAGGAATTCATTGTGGTCGCGCGCTCGAAGCCAGCGGCTGGAGAGAAAGCGGACCGGGGATCAACGAATCATCATCCTCGCTTCATGGATCGCGTTTCCCGCCGCGTTCATCGTCGCATCTTGGTCAAGGTTTGCGCTGCTGAGTCATCGCGTCATGTGGTTTGCGCTCGGCATCCTGATTCTGCTGGCTGGCTCCATGCTGCGTCGCTATTGCTTCCGGACACTCGGGCGCTACTTTACGGGGAATGTCAGGGTGCACGCGGATCACTCGGTGATTGAAGTTGGCCCCTATCGCTACGTTCGCCATCCTTCCTACACCGGCGGCATGCTCATGTACCTGGGCACTGGCCTCGCGCTCACAAACTGGATGAGCACTCTGATTTTGGCGGCGATGGGCGCCCTCACCTACGCGTACCGCGTGCGCGTCGAAGAGCAAGCTTTGGGAAGCTCCCTCGGCCAGCCCTATCTGGGATACATGCGGCGAACCAAGCGGTTCATTCCCTTCCTATTCTGAAAAGTGCAGCCGCTATTCCTGTTCAATGAGCACTGTCCACCGCCAGACTGTCGCCGGTCTGATGCTCTGAAATTTGAAAATGAAGCAATTCGTGAATGGCGGCGAGGGCAACCGGATCACTGGACTCGATGCGCACGCGTCCGCCGGAAGAGATCACTTCGTACTTATAGCGGATGGCCGCCTTCAGGAGTTTCATGGTTGTGATACCAGGAGGAACGCCATCGTGCACGAACATGGGAGTGGCGTAGTCCCCATTTCCGAACATGACAGCAATATGCAGGTGGGCGTGATCCCAAACGGGCCTTCCATGGCGCACTGAGAAATAGCTGACACCATCGGTCTCTCTCCTGTTAAGATTTGTAAAATCCGCTTCCAGGAGTTCCAATGCAAGCGATCCTTGCGCTCGAAGACGGCAGAGTCTTCCGAGGCAAAGGCTACGGCGCTAAAGGCGAGTGCTCCGGCGAAGTCGTTTTTAATACTTCCATTACCGGCTACCAGGAAATTTTCACCGACCCTTCGTATGCCGGGCAGATGGTCGTCCTGACCAACCCCGAAATCGGAAACTACGGCACCAATCCCGAAGACAGCGAAGCCGTGCGTCCGTACATCGAGGGGCTGATCGTGCGCGAGTTTTCGAAAGTCAGTTCCAACTGGCGCTCGCAGCAGGTGACGGACGAGTTCATGGAGCAGTTCAAGATTCCGGTGCTCGCCGAGATTGACACGCGAGCGTTGGTCCGCCATCTGCGCACCTACGGCGTGATGCGTGGCGTGATCTCGACGCTCGAAGACGATAGCGACAAACTCGTGGCCAAGGCGCGCGCGATAGCAAAGATGGATGGACAGGATCTCGCCAAAGTGGTCTCCACCAACCACACCTACGTGTGGGAGACGGGCGAGCGGTCACACTTGCCCGACGAAGTGGTCGGCGTAAAAGACGAGCCGGCGCGCTTCCACGTGGTGGCGTATGACTTCGGCATCAAGCAGAACATCCTGCGCAAGCTGCGCGGAGAGGGCTGCAAGGTGACGGTCGTTCCGGCGCAGACCACGGCGGAGGACGTGCTGGCGTTGAAGCCCGACGGCGTGTTCCTGTCGAATGGACCGGGTGATCCCGAGCCCTGCACCTACGCGGTCGACAACATTCGGCGCTTAATGGGACGGCAGCCGATTTTCGGAATCTGCCTGGGCCATCAGATCGCGGGCATCGCACTCGGAGGCAAGACCTTCAAGCTGAAATTCGGCCACCACGGCGGAAATCATCCGGTGAAGCAGCTAGCCAGCGGCAAGATCGAGATCACCGCGCACAACCACAACTTCGCGGTCGATCCCGATTCGCTGCCGCAGAGCGAAGTGGAATTGACGCACATGGATCTTAACGACTCGACGCTCGAAGGCATGCGCCATCGGAATTTGCCGCTGTTCACCGTGCAGTACCACCCGGAAGCGGCGCCGGGGCCGCACGATTCGCACTACTTGTTTAAGGATTTTGTGAAGATGATGGAGGAGTGCAAGAGATAGTGGCCAGTGAGCCAATTCCGCGATTTGCCAGATGCTCGGCAGTAGTGTTTCTACTCCTTCAGGTAGCGAACGGTCTCCCGGTATGCGGATTTAAAGACCCGCTTTCGCTCCTTCATCCTCGCGTTCAGCTACGCTTCACTGTAGAGGGCAAGCCATTGCTAGGAGCGAAAGTCGAACTCTATTTTGGAAAGCCAAGCCCAATGAACGACCTACCCTACGAGACAGGAGTCACTGGTTCGGGCGGCATCACCGTCACGTCAGAGTTGTCGGTGGCAACTTTTTATATTCGGGTTCTGTCTCGCGATCATCAAATCGCCGACTTCACGCTGGATGCTCCGCTTGACAAGGAACTGCGCGCCATGGAGGGGAAGTTCGAACTCTTAGCGACGCCGCTAATTCCTGTTGAGGACAGCGAGCCATGCTGCGCGGGATGTTCCGTGGTTGTTGACAAAACCCTTCAAGCTGAACTGCGGGCTTTACGAGGCGTGGTGATGGATCCGACCGGAGCTGTTATTTCCAAGGCAATAATTGACGTTTACCAAAATGAAGAAAGCAAGCGAGTCGTCGCTCATCTGACAACCGACGACGCCGGACGCTTTGACTCGAAACTCGCGCCCGGAAAATACCTTGTGATCTTCAAAGCGTGTGGGTTTGACGTTCAGAAGGTGGTTGTTACGGTTGGCACTGACGGCTGGCGCGGAATGCAAGTGGGTCTGGGGGTTGGCGGCAGTTGCGGAAGACAGCGCGGCGGGAACGAAGGAAGCATCACAGAACTGGGATTTACCCGAGAATAAATAACTGACCCCGAACAACTGATTTTCTAATGCCTAAACGCACTGACATCTCGAAAATCCTGATCCTCGGCTCCGGCCCTATCGTCATTGGGCAGTCGGCGGAGTTCGACTACTCCGGCACGCAGGCTTGCAAGGCGCTCAAGTCGGAGGGCTTTGAAGTTGTGCTGGCTAACTCGAACCCGGCGACCATCATGACCGATCCCGAGTCGGCGGATCGTACTTACATCGAGCCGCTGACGCGCGAGTATCTCGAAGAGATTATTCGCGTTGAGCGCGAGCTGTCGCCCAGCGTGGGTTTCGCCCTTCTGCCTACCGTCGGCGGACAGACGGCGCTCAATCTTGCCATCGAACTTGCTGACGGCGGCGCGCTCGACAAATACAACGTCACCCTGATCGGCGCCCAGATCAGTGCCATCAAGAAGGCCGAAGACCGTCTGTTTTTCAAAGACGCCATGCAGCGCATTGGGCTCGACGTGCCGAAATCCGCGCTCGTCAACAACCTGAAAGACGGCATCGAGTTCGCCGGCAAGATTGGCTTCCCGGTCATCATTCGTCCCTCGTTTACGCTGGGCGGAACCGGCGGAGGCATTGCCTACAACCGCGAAGAATTGATGGAAGTTCTGGCGCGCGGCCTCGATCTTTCGCCGGCGCATGAGTGCCTGATCGAAGAATCCGTGCTCGGCTGGAAAGAGTACGAGCTCGAGGTGATGCGCGACACGAAAGACAACGTCATCATTATCTGCTCGATCGAAAACTTCGACCCCATGGGCGTGCATACCGGCGATTCCATCACCGTCGCCCCGGCGCAAACGCTCACTGACCGCGAGTACCAGGCGATGCGTGATGCGGCGATTGCCGTGATCCGCGAGATCGGCGTCGAGACCGGCGGATCGAATATCCAGTTCGCCGTCAATCCGGCGACCGGGCGCATGGTGGTCATCGAGATGAACCCGCGCGTCTCCCGTTCTTCCGCGCTGGCCTCGAAGGCGACTGGTTTCCCGATTGCGAAAATTGCGGCTAAGCTGGCCATCGGCTATACCCTCGACGAGATTCCGAACGACATCACACGCAAGACGCCAGCCTGCTTCGAACCCACGCTCGACTATGTGGTGGTCAAGATTCCGAAGTGGCAGTTTGAAAAATTTCCTGGGGCCGATGAATCGCTTGGACCGCAGATGAAATCCGTCGGCGAAGTGATGGCCATTGGCCGCACGTTCAAGGAATCCTTGCAGAAGGGAATTCGCGCGCTCGACACCGGCAAGCGGTTGGGCTCGGAGAAAATCGAGCCGAAGATCCTCACCCAGCGGCTGGTAACTCCGCATCCCGAGCGGCTCTCCTACGTGCGCTACGCCATTCGTCAGGGGCACACCATCAAGCAGATCGCAAAGATGACATCGATCGATCCGTGGTTCCTTTACCAGCTCAAAGAAATTAACGACATGCAACTGGAGCTGGAAAAACATCCCATGGAGTCGATTCCGACCGATGTGCTGCGCGAAGCCAAGCGCATGGGCTTCTCCGATGGGCGTCTTGCCGGGACCTGGCGTCTGGACGGCAAAGGCGGCCAGGATAAAGTCCGCCACTTCCGCAAGAAGCACGGCCTGAAGCCGGTCTATAAGCGAGTCGACACCTGCGCGGCGGAGTTCGAAAGCTACACGCCCTATCTCTATTCCACCTATGAAGACGAAGACGAGGCTGCGCCGACAGCGAAGAAGAAGGTCATCATTCTTGGGTCCGGCCCCAACCGTATCGGGCAGGGAATTGAGTTCGATTACTGCTGCTGCCATGCCAGCTACGCGCTGCGCGAAGACGGTTATGAAACCATCATGATCAACTGCAATCCGGAGACGGTCTCGACCGATTACGATACGAGCGACCGCCTCTACTTCGAGCCGCTCACACTGGAAGACGTGTTCGCCGTCTGCGAGCACGAAGCCTCCGCGGGCGCGCCCGTCGGCGTGATCGTGCAGTTCGGCGGTCAGACACCGTTGAACCTCTCTCTACCCCTCAAGGCCGCGGGAGTCAACATCATCGGCACCACGCCCGAGTCGATTGATCTTGCCGAAGACCGCAAGCGATTCGGAAAGTTGCTCGAGGAACTCGATATCCCACAAGCCCCAGGGGCCATGGTCGCCTCGGTCGAAGAGGCGATCGAAGCCGCGAAGAAGATCGGATTCCCGGTACTCGTTCGTCCTTCGTATGTTCTCGGAGGCCGAGCCATGGTCATCGCCTACGACGAAGACACCATAACGCAGTACATGAAGCAGGCGGTCGAGTATTCGCAGGACCGCCCTATCCTCATCGATGAATTTCTGGAAGACGCGATTGAAGTCGATGTGGACGCGCTCTCCGACGGCGAAGACGTAGTGATCGGCGGCATCATGCAGCACATCGAGGAAGCCGGTATCCACTCCGGCGATTCTTCCTGCGTGCTGCCCGCGGTCGACATTCCAGAGCCGCTGCTCACGCGCATGCGCGACTACACTTTCAAGCTGGCGCGCGCGCTCAGAGTGATCGGCTTGATGAACGTGCAGTTCGCGATCCCTCGCAGCCCTGGCCCCAAGGGCAACGGCCACCATGAAGCAAAGGTTTACGTGCTCGAAGTAAACCCGCGCGCTTCGCGCACCGTGCCTTTCGTTTCAAAAGCGACCGGCGTGCCCCTGGCCAAGATCGCCGCGCGCCTGATGACCGGCCGCAAGCTGCGCGAGTTTCTTCCAGAATACGTGGAGCGCGGCACAGACCTCGATACGGGCCGCTGCTTCTACGTGAAATCGCCGGTCTTTCCCTGGTCGAAATTTCCCGGCGTCGACACAGTCCTCGGACCGGAAATGCGCTCTACGGGAGAAGTCATGGGCGTCGCCGACAACTTCGGCGAAGCTTTCGCCAAAGCCCAAATTGCCGCCGGACAGAAGTTGCCGACGCAGGGCACGGTTTTTATCAGCGTCACCGACCATGACAAGCCTCACGTGGTCGAGGTCGCGCGCCGTTTCGTCGACATGGGATTCAAACTAGTGGCCACGCACGGCACCGCCGACATTCTGGAAGAAGCGGGCTTGGCTGTTGACCGTGTCTACAAGGTGAAAGAAGGCCGCCCGAACGCGGTCGACCTAATCAAAGCCGATCGCATTCAGTTGATCGTAAACACGCCGCATGGTCCCGATCCTTATTTCGACGAGAAAGCTATTCGCCGCGCCGCAGTTACCGGCCACATCACCACCATTACCACACTCTCGGCTGCCCGAGCCGCGGCGGAAGGCATCTCCGCACTGCAGCGTGGAGAGGTGCGTGTGCAAGCTCTGCAGGCGCTGCACGCGGAGCGATTCACGGCGAAGTAATATTCGGATGAGCAAAGCCCCCATTGTCATCACAGTAGTCCTCGGCCTTCCCATCTTTATAGCCGCCGCTGTTTTTGGCCCGGCCGCGTTCGACCTGGTTTTTCATCGCCGACCTCCGGAGCGCTTTCTGATTCCCGCCGGATACACCGGCTGGGTACGCGTCGACTTTCGCCAGAAAGGTGCGCGGCCATTGCCGACCGAGGACGGGCGCCTTGTGCTCAAACTGGATGAGCACGGAACGCTGCAGACTGCTTCCGATCCGCAGTCTGGCCACGGCAGAGACGACTTTTTCTACTACGCAGGCGACCGTCGTACGTTGCTCTCGAACGCCGGCGTTTGCAAAGGTGGCATGGTCTGGCAAATTGAGACCATGGTCGACGAACCAACCTCCAGCCCGTTTGTTCGCTTCTTCGTCGGGACCGAAAATCAGTATCGTCACGAAGTTGACCCCAACGGCAAGTCGCCGGCCTGCGAGTGAAAGTGGAGGGACGGGAGCCCTCGCCGTCCAAACCGAGCACAGCTCAGCAGCCCTGCCGGTAGCCACAGCAACTCTGCATTCGCTGCAGAGATGCTACGATTGCCCCACGTTCCCAGCCGGAGAGAGGAATGGCCGCCATCGTTGTGTTTCATGCACTGATGTTGCTATTCGGTCTGGGAATTGTGAGCCGAGTCGTACCCTTGCAACTCGTCAGTAACATGCTCGGCTATTTGCACAATACGATCGGAATCACCACGCCTTCCATGGAACAGGTGCGCATGGTCGCGCTGATCTGGATTGGATCCGTAATTGTCATCGTTGACGGATGTCTTTTCCTGCTGGTGCTCATAACCAAGTTGTCAAACACAGGATGACAAAGTTGAGGGAAAGGCCCGATAATCAGAGTGCAAGAGTAATCGCGAACGACTAGCAACCAACGACTAGCGACCATTTACTGGAGTTCATATGCTTTTATCCGGAATCTTCCCACCCATCACGACACCGTTCTATTCCGACGGCGAAGTCTATTACAAAAAGATCGAAGCCAACGTTGAGCGCTACTCGCGCACGCCGGTAGCGGGCATCGTGGTTCAGGGCTCGACTGGCGAGGCGATTCTGCTTTCTGATCAAGAGCGCCGCGATGTGCTGAAATCGGCGCTCGCCGCCGCCGCGCCCAACAAAGTGATGATCGCGGGCACCGGCATTGAGTCTGCACATGAGACTCTACGGCTCACCGAATATGCCGCCGAGCTCGGATACGACGCCGCCATGGTGCGCACTCCGCACTATTACAAGAGGCAGATGTTACCGGCGAACCTGCTCGCGTTCTATCGTACGGTCGCCGACCGATCCGCGCTGCCGATCATCATCTACAACTTCCCGCAGGCCACGGGATACGACATCCCTGCCGAAGTCGTGATCGAACTTGCCGGCCATCCCAATATCGCGGCCATCAAGGAATCGAGCGGCAATCTCGACAAAGTGAAACAGATGGTCGATGGCACGCGTCACGTGAAAAGGCAGGCCACCGTGACCGAAACGTTCGAGGCCGTGACGCCGCGCATGCTCAAGGCCGGAGCCGCCGAGAGTGAAAAACAAGGCAGGGAACTGGTGAGCGTCGCCGCGCTTGCGGGTAACGCCAAAGCAGTGGAGAGAGTGGCGCCCCCGCCCGTCCACGAGGGCGATGGCAGCGCCACAAAGCCTTCATCCTCCGCAATAACCGTCGTCGGCAAATTAAAGACGCGGCAGAAAGAAGTCGGCTTTCAGGTCATGGTCGGCGCCGCTCACCAACTCGAACCGTCGCTCGAACTGGGAGCGGTCGGCGCCATTCTTGCCTTCGCTTGCCCCGCGCCCATGGCATGTTACGAGATCTATGCCGCGCTCAAAGATGGAGACAATGCACTCGCCCGCGAAAAACAGGAGCGCGTGAGAGTAGCTGCCCAGCGTGTGGTCAGCGAACTGGGCGTCCCGGGGGTGAAGTACTCGATGGACCTTAACGGCTACTATGGAGGCCCGTCGCGTCTTCCATTTTTGCCGCTCAGCGGCGATCAAAAGGCCGAGATTGAGAAGTTAATGGCGGGAATCAAAAGCTAGGGAGTTCGTGCAGGACGACGGCAGGGCCATCACACGTGCTTGTGATTCACGTCACAATCGCCTATAATTAGAACGAACGTTCGAACGTATGGCCACTCTACCGGCAATCCGCGCGTCCCAGCGTAAAAGGAGTATTCCCGCCAGAACGTCCAGCCACGCATCTGCGACCCGTTTCGACCGCCGCCTCGGACACATTCTCGAGCACGCCACGGAGGTCTTCTGCATCAAGGGATACGAAGGCGCCTCCATGCGCGATCTGTCTCGCGCAACGGGCATGTCGCTGGCGGGACTCTATTACTATTTCGAGTCCAAAGAGCGCTTGCTGTTCCTGATTCAGAAGCACACTTTCACCACCATTCTCGAAAAACTTAAGGCGCGGCTGGAGAATGTTACCGACCCCGAGCAACGGATCCGCGTCTTCATCTTGAATCACCTCGAGTATTTCGTGAGCAATCAGCAGGGGTTGAAGGTGCTCTCGCATGAAGACGAGTCGCTGAAGAACGGCCTGAGCTCGGAGATCAGGGCCATTAAGCGCGAGTACTATCGCATCTGCCTCCGGCTGATGGACGACCTGCGGCGGGAACGAGGCCTCGATTTCAACGCGCGCACCGCCGTGATGAGCGTCTTCGGCATGATCAACTGGATTTACACCTGGTACAAACCGCGGGTTGACGGCAATGCCGAGGCGCTCGCCGAGCAGATGGGCAATATTGTTCTCTATGGAATTGGAATTGTGCACGGCCGCAAGCCGCGCGGGAAACATCAACACGAGTTAACGCGAAAACATTAAGGAGCAAATTATGGCGACAATCACAACGACGCAGCCGGCCACCGGCGAAACCACCAAGCAGCTGATCAACTATCGCACCGACGCCGGCGTGGCCGTGATCGAGATGAACGATCCTCCGGCGAACACCTATACCTACGAAATGAACCGGCAGCTTGACGAGGCCATCCTCAAGGCGCGCATGGATAACGATGTGCACGTGATCGTGCTTACGGGCGTGGGCGACAAGTTCTTCTCCGCCGGCGCGAACATCAAGATGCTGGCTTCGGTCGATCCGACCTTCAAGTATTACTTCTGCCTGCACGCGAATGAAACGCTGCTGCGGCTGGAGCACACGCCGAAACTCGTGATCGCCGCCATCAATGGGCATTGCGTGGGCGGAGGGCTGGAGATCGCGATGGCTGCCGACCTCCGAATCGCCCGCAAAGACGCGGGCAAGATCGGTCTGCCCGAGGTCAACCTCGGTGTGCTCCCCGGCACCGGCGGAACGCAGCGGCTGTCGCGGCTGGTGGGGAAGAGCAAAGCCATCGAACTGATGATTACCGGCAACACGTTCTCATTCGAAGAGGCGCAGGAATTCGGCATCGTGAACGATATTTTCGAGCGCGATGGTTTCATGGAGAACATCATGGAATATGCGCGCCAGTTCACGCCGCCGAACAAGGCCGCGAAGGCTGTGGGTCGCATCAAGCGCGCCGTGCAGACCGGGTGGGAGATCCCAATGGAATCGGCTTTGGCCGTCGAACGAGAGAACCAGCAGATTCTGTTTCAGAGCGATGACGCTAAAGAAGGTTTGGCTGCTTACGTGGAGAAGCGTCCGGCTGTGTTTACGGCGAAGTAACTGGTTTTGGGAAGGGCACGGCTTTCAGCAGTGCCGCCAGGAACCAATAACGACGCGGGCTTTAGCCCCTGAGGTTTTATGCCAGGCAAAGTAGCAAGAATCGGAAGCTTCAGCGACTGGGTCGGTTTATTCAACGAGTGGCGCAAGGAAGTCGGCGTCAACAAAGGCGACGTCGAGGCCTTTCACTTCGATACGCTCTACGGGGCAATCGAGACCGAGGAGATCCAGTTCGGGTCCTACAAAGGCCGCAACAAGTGGGAGAACCTGCGCCAGGTGCCCACGCAGGCGATGCGCGACGCGCTCATGAACATGATCGTCTACCAGGGTGACACCGAATTTGCCAGCGTGGAGCAGCAGCGCAACCTGTTTGAGACCGCGCCAACGGAATGGGATCGTCGCGCTCTCACCCGCGTCATGATCGAAGAGATGCGCCACGGTTGGCAGATGTGCGCGTTGCTCATCGACTTCTTCGGGTCATCCGGCAAGGTGGAAGCCCAAAAAATGCTGGAGCGGCGGGCGTTCGAAAACAAGCGACTGCTGGGCACTTTCAACGTCGATGTCGATAACTGGCTGGACTTCTTCACTTATACCGATTTCGTGGACCGGGACGGCAAATTCCAACTGCAGATGCTGAAGTATTCGTCGTTTGCGCCGCTCGGCCGCTCGACCTCTTACATGCTGCGCGAAGAATCCTTCCACATGGGAACCGGCCACGATGGGCTGCGCCGCGTGGTCGAAGCGGGCGTCATTCCGCGATGGCTGCTGCAGAAATATCTGAACAAGTGGATTTCAAGTTCGTTCGATCTTTTCGGCACGGATCATTCTTCTTCGGCGCACTGGGCTTACGTGTGGGGAATCAAAGGCCGGTACGATGAACTGCAGAACGATAAGGCCGCCGATCTCGACGACCTGAACGACTACAGCCGCCACCTCTATCGTCAGGAGGTTGCGGGATTGGTGGAACGGCTGAACACGTTCCTGAAGCCAGGCGAGAAGAAGTTGTACACGCCCGACATCCACTTTAACCGCAATATCGGAAAATGGGCGGGGCAGAAGTTTCATTGCGAGACCGGCGAACCGCTGGACGATCGCAGCTACGAGCAGCACTGTGAAGAGAATCTGCCCAGCGCGAAGGATAAATTGCTGCTGCTCGACATCATCCGCAACGAAAAGAAGTGGATCAAAGAGAAAGAGGGCGCGCGCGATCCACTGTCAACAATAGGCGAGCCGCGCAAGTCAGCGATTAACATTTAGCTTGTGTGCGGCCTCGATGAACTGGCCTCGACCGCGGATGCGCGCGAGGGTATCATTGCCTTCCTCGGCAAACGCACACCGAAATGGACAGGCAAATAGAAAACGCGAAGGCCAATGCCGAGGCGAAGAACGGGGCCAAACAGCCCTACCGGTCCGCCCACCTGATGTGCCGCACTCCGCTGTGGGGTGTGGCCGGCTTCCTCGGCTGTACTTACTTCGCGTGGGTTTCATTTAGCCGCGTTACGCAGAACGAGTATGACTGGCCGCACGATCTCTGGACCGCCGCGACTTATATCGTGTGGATCCTTCTGCTGGCCGGACTGGCGCTCGACACGCGCTGTTTGCGCGAGCGAGTATTTTTTGGCCTGCTCCTGCTCAATTTTGTGGTCGGCTGTGGGTTGACGCTGTGGCACAACATTCCATCCCCCGATGTGCGTACGGCTCGCATTGGAACCGGCACGCTCTGGGCGTTGGCCGCGCTCGTGAGCCTGACCACGCTGGGAGGCCGGTCGGAGCTTCGGAGAAACCACTAGCAGGGTCGAAATGACGGGGCAATCGTGCACACTACAAACACTATGGACTTTGAAATCTCTCCCGGTCAGGTAAACTCGCTGCAGAAGAGCGGGGAAACATTCACGCTGCTCGACGTTCGCGAACCGTGGGAATACGAAGCCTCGCACATCGAAGGGTCAAAGCATATTCCGATGGGTGACGTGCCGACGCGCGCTCACCAGGAACTCGATCCCGACGATCACATCGTCGTCCTGTGTCATCACGGGGTGCGCTCGTTGACCGTCACCAACTGGCTTCGCCAGCAGGGATACGAAAAAGTTCAATCCATGCGCGGCGGGATCGACGGCTGGGCGCGGACGGTAGATCCAAAAGTGCCGTTGTATTGAAAAGAGGCTACTGGCTCCTGGCTTCTAGCGAACGGGTTTGAGGTTGCCAGCAGCTAGGAGCTAGAAGCCGGGAGCTGTCCTTGATCACCGACTGCCACATCCACATCGAGCCGCTTGAACTGTTCAAGCCGCATGCGCTTGAGCTGATGAAGCACAAGCGCGCGAATTTCGATGAGATCGCCGAATATTGCCGCTCGCCCAAGGCCTTCCTCAAATATCTCGATCGTTGCGGCGTCGACCGCGCTGCGCTGATCAACTATGTGGCGCCGGAGGTGATCGGCTTTACGCCCGAGGTCAATCAGTTCGTCGCCGACTACACGAAGTACGATCCCAAGCGACTGATCTCTTGTGGCAGCTTGCATCCGCGGCACACCACCAACATCATGGCCGATGTCGAGCATATCCTGCGCCTCGGCCTGCGCATGATCAAGATCCACCCGCCGCATCAACTGCTGTTCCCCAACGATTACTTGAATGGAATAAAGGAACTCGAGATCATCTATCGGGCGGCCGAGGCGAATGGAATCCCCGTCATGTTCCACACCGGGACGTCGATTTTCCCTGGCGCGCGCAACAAATACGGCGACCCGATCTATGTTGACGATGTCGCGGTCGATTTTCCCAAGCTCAAAATTCTGCTGGCGCACGGGGGCCGGCCGTTGTGGATGCACACTGCGTTTTTTCTCATCCGGCGGCATGCGAACGTCCATCTCGACATCAGCGGTATTCCACCGAAGAAGCTGCTGAAGTATTTTCCGCGGCTGGATGAGATCGCGCACAAGACACTATTTGGCACCGACTGGCCCGGCCCGGGCGTTCCGGATGTCAAGCGGAATCTTGAGGAATTCAAGGCTCTGCCCGTGAGCGCAGAGATGCGCGAGCAGATTCTGAGCAAGACGGCAGCCTCGGTCTGGCCGGAATGAGAGCGGGACGACTGCAGGGGTCGGGTCATCGGGTCATCAAAAATCGGACAAGAACCGCCTGAGCCATCTCGTGGAAAGCGCCGTCGGTTTGGCGTATAAAAGAGGGGTTGCCCAGCGCTCTTTTGCGCGCTTGAGCAACCCAGATCCATCCCAACTGCCAGCGAGGAGCCATGTCCAGCGTTACGATTCTGCACGCCCCCAAAGGACTGGAAGGGGTTGTCGCTACCACTTCCGGCATCTGCTATATCGACGGTGAACGGGGTGTGCTCGCCTATCGCGGATATGACATCCATGATCTGGCCGAACACTCCACCTTTGAGGAAGTCTGCCACCTGCTTTGGTTCGGACGTTTGCCCAATGGCGGTGAACTCATAGCCTTGAAGCAGCGCATGGCGGACGAACGAAAGCTGGATGCGTCCATCATCTATCGCCTGCAGTTGGCGCCGAAGCACGCTCTGCCGATGGATGTGTTGCGGACACTGGTTTCAGCGCTGTCGTTTTACGATTTGGAGAACGACCGCAACGATCACGACGCGAACGTCAGCAAAGCGATTCGCCTGACTTCCCAGATCGCCATGATCTTGGCCAATTATGATCGCATTCGCAAAGGGAAGGCGGTGGTGGAACCGGATCGGTCGCTTTCCCACGCGGCAAATTTCCTACTCATGCTGAACGGCGCGGCACCCTCGGAAACCGCCGAACGCGCTCTCGACATCGCACTTATTTTGCACGCAGACCATGAACTGAACGCTTCCACATTCGCCGCCCGGGTTACGGCTGCAACCCTTTCCGATATGCACTCGGCGGTGACCTCCGCCATCGGGACGCTCAAGGGGCCACTGCACGGAGGGGCCAACGAAGCCGTCTTCAAAATCCTGAAGGAAATCGACGCCAACGGCGCCGACCCGGTGGAGTATGTCAAGGGGATGCTGGCACAGAAGAAGAAAATCCCAGGCTTTGGACACCGCGTGTACCACACGGAAGATCCACGCGCCACGCACCTGCGGCAGATGTCGCGCGACCTGGGCCATTCCAGCGGCGATCCCAGGTGGTTCGAATATTCGCAAAAGATCGAGGATTTCGTAAAGGCGGACAAGAAGCTCAACGCCAATGTGGACTTTTATTCGGCTTCCACCTATCACACGCTCGGCATTGATGTGGACCTGTTCACGCCCATCTTCGCGGTCTCGCGAGTCAGCGGATGGACAGCGCACGTCATCGAACAGCTCGACGATAACCGGCTGATCCGTCCGCGCGCCGACTACATCGGGCCGGAGTATCCGCAAAGGTACGTGGCGCTAGACAGGCGCTGAGGGTCGTAGCGGCGTCTGCAAGACGGGGCAAGCCCCGTCTCTACTCATCAGTCCTGGCGCCGCATCGGTACAATAGAAGCAGCATGGTGCGACGAGTCTATCTCGATAACAACGCGACCACTCCGGTGCTCCCCGAGGTGATGGAGGCGATGCAGCCGTATTTTGGCGAGCATTTTGGCAACGCGTCTTCCATCCATCATCATGGGCAGCGAACGCGGGCCGCCGTCGAGCGCGCGCGCGAATCGGTCGCCGCTCTGGTCGGCTGCCGCGCCTCCGAGATCGTATTTACCAGCGGCGGCACGGAAGCCGACAACCTGGCCGTATTTGGGTTGGCGCGTTCGGGTGACCACGTCATTACCTCGACCATCGAACATCATGCCGTACTCAACGCCTGCAAGCATCTGGCGGGTAAAGGATGCGAGATCAGTTATGTTCCGGTGGATGGCCGCGGGCTGATCGATCCGGCGGATGTGAAGCGTGCGATCCGGCCGAATACGAAGTTGATCACGATCATGTGCGCCAACAACGAGACGGGCGTGGTGCAACCTGTCACAGAGATTGGAAAGATTGCTGCCGAGGCCGATCTGTACTTCCATACCGACGCTGTGCAAGCGGCGGGGAAGATCCCGGTCGATATCAACCAAATCGGGTGCGACCTGCTGACCATCTCCGGCCACAAGCTTCACGGACCCCAGGGGGTGGGCGCACTCTATGTCCGTAAGGGAACCGAGCTCGAGGCCATGCTCCATGGCGGGAGTCACGAACGCTCGCGCCGCGCCGGGACGGAGAATGTTCCTGGCATTGTTGGTTTAGGCAAGGCCGCCGAGCTGGCGATTGCCGGGCTCGAGCGCGACGATGACAGAAAGTTGGCCGCCGCGCGCGACCGTCTGGAAAGGGAACTGCTCGAAATCGAAGCCACGGGATTGAACGGCGAAGGCGCGCCCCGCGTGCCGAATACGACCAACATCTATTTCGATGGCATCGAAGGCGAGGCGCTGGTCATTGCGCTTGACTTAAAGGGACTGGCAGTCTCGACCGGCGCGGCGTGCTCTTCTGGAGCGATTGCGCCATCGCATGTGCTGATCGCTATGGGACTGCGTCCCGACCGCGCGAGGGCCAGCATTCGCTTTAGCCTCGGCAAACAGAATACGTCGGAAGATGTGGACTTCGCTTTGGGCTTGGTCGCGGAAACCGTAGGGCGGCTGCGAGATTTATCGCCGGTGTGGACTAAGGCGGTAGCACGAGCCACGTAGGCGGCGGAACTGGTTGGGGTCATGACTCTAAAGCTCTGTTTGCTCGTAGCTATGGTGGCCGCACTTGCTTTGTTGGGCGGGGTATGTGTGTTCAATCCATTTAGCGATTTTGAAAATCGCCCAAAGAAATTAAGTGCGGAGCAGGCTGACACGAGCGTGGCCATTTTCGAACATGGTTCTCAAGCCTTGGTACCCAGCATACCTACGGTTCATGGGATTCTTTGCGTGGGCCTTTGCTGGATTGTTGATCTCCGCAATTCTCAAGGGTGGTGCGGGGGAATAGCAGTTTTCTCTTGAATGCTTAACGCTCCTGGCTTGAAATTCGAGCACTAATGAACCAAAACGAAACCATCGCCGTCGCCATGTCGGGAGGAGTGGACTCCTCGGCCGTTGCGGCCATGCTGCGCGCCGAGGGCCACAACGTCATCGGCCTGACCATGCAACTCTGGAACCAGCGCCGCCTTGCTGGACATGAAGGTATGCCCGAATCCGTCCAGGGCCGCTGCTGTTCGATCGACGACGTTTACGATGCTCGCCGCGTTGCCGAGACCCTCGGCATCCCCTACTACGTGGTCAATCACGAAGAGCGCTTCGAGCGCGATGTGGTTCGTCCGTTTGTCGAGGAGTATCTTGCCGGACGCACGCCGATCCCTTGCAGTCTCTGCAACAATCACTTGAAGTTTGACCAGCTTCTTATTGTGGCTCAGCAGATTGGCGCCGATAAGATTGCCACCGGCCATTACGCCGAAGTCGTCTTTGACGGCCACATCAACCGCTGGCTGCTGAAGCGCCCGGTCGACAGATCCAAAGACCAGACCTATTTCCTCTTCGGCCTTACGCAGGAGCAATTGAGCCGCACGCTGTTCCCGCTCGGCGGCATGACGAAGCCGGAAGTGCGCGAACTTGCTCGGAAGCACAATCTCGTGATCGCTGAGAAGCCCGACTCGCAGGAAATCTGCTTCGTTCCCGGCGGCGACTACAAGCGCTTTCTCGAAGCCTACCTCACCGAGCAGGGAGACACACCGACTGAGGTTGGCGGCGAAATGGTTACCACCGATGGCAAGGTAATCGGCGAGCATGCCGGCGTGCACAACTTCACCGTCGGCCAGCGCAAGGGACTCGGCGTGGCGACCGGTTCGCCGCTCTATGTTATCCAAATCAAAAATGACACGCGGCAAATAGTGGTCGGTAAGGATGAAGAGCTTTACTCGCGCACTCTCAGCACGCGCCGGGTGAACCTGATTTCGACGGCCGAGCTGCGCCAGCCCATGCGGGTGGCAGTGAAGATCCGCCACAAGCATCAACCCGCGCCCGCCATGATTGAGTCCGCCGGGCCGGACGAAGTCCGAATCACCTTTGACGAGCCCCAGCGCGCGCTCACCCCCGGGCAAGCCGCCGTTTTCTACGATGGCGACATTGTCGTCGGCGGTGGTTGGATCGAAGACTCCACGAATTAGCCCGAGCCGAACGCCCCGCGCCCGGCTGAACGAGCGAGATGCGCATCCGCCGTATGATTACCGCGAATAAGTTACCCACGAGTACCTTTGCGCGAATTTATGGCACCTTCGTGGCCTAGACCTGGCGATAGAGCCGGGTTAGGGTTACCTTACGACGGGACCTTCGTAGTCTCTCCCCGTAAAGGTCCGGCGTGGGGAGCGATTCTATGAAAATCTGGCATCTGTGTTATGCGGCATTGGGAATTGCGGTGGCGCGCTGGGTTTTTAAGCGTCAACCAATGCAGGTAACCGATCCGATCGCCCGTTTTCGTACCTCTGGCCTGCTGTAAGTAGCGATTGGTGTTAACGATTGTGATAAGGGCATGGGCGCGCCCCGTTGCGCGTCGCTTCGAGCTGAGCGCGTCCCTGCCCCTTTCACCGATGCCCCTTTCCCATCCCTCCTTCTGAACCCGGAAGTGCTAGCACCACCGTGTCCCTTCGGTAACTTCTTTTCCCGTCCGTCTCGCCTAGACTTTCTATGTGGATCCGCTGAGTGCGCACCTGCCTCTCAGCGGCCGGAATCATGCGATTCAGACTCCCCAGCTTGCGGTTAGTCGCGCCGGTCGTGCTACTAGCCGTTCTTCTCGTCCCAGTGGCCGCTTCGGCGCAGGGCGACGCTCCTTCGCTCGGCGATCTCGCCCGCAACCTGCGCAAGAACAAAGCGCAGCTGCAGCAGCCTCAATCGCCGCCTCAGCAGCCGTCGGACCCGGCTCACTCCGTGCCAGCTCGTACTCTCCCAGCCAACACCGTGATCGATAACGACAATCTGGCCCAGGTCATGGAGGACGCCAAGAACGCAAGGCCGGTCAAACAAGACAAGACGGTGTTTTCCATTGATACGGCCAGCAATACGCTCAAAGTATCGTCACCCGACGTAACCTGTAGTCTATCTTTCAATGCCCAGGCCAGTTCGCTGCTGATCAAGCCCGTTCTGATCGAGGAGTTGCCGCTCACCGAGTTGTTCAAGCTTGATGGCCCCGGCTCCATTCAGGATGAAAATCTGCATCTTCAAGTTTTCAACGGAACGGACTGGGACATTCGCGAAATCACCGTAGGCTTGACGCTCGAACGCAAGCCCGGAGAAGATGCCGAAGTGGCCGCGCGGGCGCGTGTAATTCCTGCTGCCCAAGGCATAGCGCCAGTCGCCGTCGAGCGGCATTCCGATGTAACCCTGCTTTATCACCTCAAGGCCGAGGCCAAGCCCTTCAGCACAACCGCGTTTCACGAAAATATCGGGATCACCCCTGGCCCCGACGAAGATTGGCGATGGTCGATTGTAGAAGCCAAGGGCATCCGGCCTTCGCAAAAGTAGTCGCCGACAATTTTCTGCGCGATGCGTTCCCCTGTGTCCCTCTGTGTTCTCTGTCGTTAAGATTTTCAGCAGCGTATCAGGATGCTGTGATGTCGATCGTCGGCAAGAAGCGTGGCTTCTGACGGGCTCTGGTTAACTGTTCAAAGCCATACGCGATCTTGAGCAGTGTAGGCTCGCTCCAGGCGCGTCCGAAAAATGAGATGCCGACCGGCAGTCCCCAGAGATATCCGGCCGTCACGTTGATATTGGGATACCCGGCGACAGCAGGGGCGCTCGAACTGCCCCCGGCGGCGTGATCGCCGTTGATCAGGTCGGTGAGCCACGCGGGGCCCGCCGTAGGGGCGACGAGCGCGTCGAGTTTGAACTTGTCCATGACGAAGTCGAGGCCCTCGGTGCGGCTGAGTTGATGGTTCAAGGCCAGCGCGTCGAGGTATTCTTTCGAGCTGAGCGGACCCTTCTGCTCCGATTTAAGAAAAATGTCTTGCCCGAAGTAGGGCATTTCGCGTCGGCGATTGAGCTCGTTGAACTCAATGACATCTTTCAAATTCCTAACTGAGGAACTGCCGCGGCGAGCCAGATAAGCGGCAAGGTCCGCCTTGAGTTCGTAATAGAAGACGGTCAGCTCGCTTTCGTCGAACTTGCCAATTGTGGGAATGTCGGCGGGATCGACAACCTCGGCGCCGGCACGCTTCATCTCGCCGAGGAGCGAGTTCATAAGCTGATCGACGGCATCGTTGAAGCCGAAATATTTGCGCACCACTCCCAGGCGCGCGCCTTTCAGTCCCGCAGGATCGAGAAACTTTGTGTAGTCGGGATACCGCTTGTCGTGACGGTCCTTGCCCGGAGTGTCCTTGCTCTGAGTTTCAATGGTCGCGGAATCCTCCGCATCCGTTCCCACCATGGCGCCGAGAAGAATGGCTAGATCGCGCACCGTGCGAGCCATCGGACCCGCCGTGTCCTGGCTGTGCGAGATCGGAATAATGCCGCTGCGACTGATGAGTCCAACCGTAGGTTTAAGCCCAGCCAGACCGTTCGCGGAGGACGGACACACGACCGACCCGTCCGTCTCCGTGCCCACACCGGCGACGCACAGATTCGCGGAAACAGCGGCTCCCGTCCCGGAACTCGATCCGCACGGATTGCGATCGAGAGCATAAGGGTTGCGAGTAAGTCCGCCGCGGCCGCTCCATCCGCTGGTGGAATGACTGGAGCGGATGTTCGCCCACTCACTGAGATTGGTCTTGCCCAGGATCACCGCGCCGGCCCTGCGCAACTGCGCGGCGACGAAAGCGTCATTCGAAGAGCGCGATCCGAGCAGCGCCAGCGATCCCGCCGTCGTATTCATGCGGTCGCCGGTGTCGATATTGTCCTTGATAAGGATCGGAATGCCATGCAGCGGCCCGCGCGACCCCTTCGACTTGCGCTCCTGGTCGAGCGCGTCAGCGATCTGGAGAGCCTCTGGATTGAGCTCGATAACAGAGTTAATCAACGGCCCGGTCTTGTCGATCTGGTGAATACGTGCCAGGTACTTCTCGGTCACCGAGCGTGAGGAATACTGGCCGGACTCGAAGGCCTTCTGGAGATCGTCAATCGTTATCTCGTCGAGCGCGAAGTCCTTTTCAGGATTTTCGATTTCCGGCGCGGGAGCAGGCGCGGCATCGACAACACGAGCTGAGCCAAGTGCCGGGTAAGCCCACGTGGCCAGACCTGCCGTCACTCCAGCGCGAATGAAGTTGCGACGCGAGTGGTACTTCGAGGGAAGGGAATGGGTGGACATCAAGGCTCCGGCGACGTGGGATGAGATGAATTCGGACGCAAGTCGCGAGCGGAGATGTTACGAAGAGTGCGAGCGAAAGGCAAACGCTCTCAGCAAGCCAGCTCAGCAATACCGGGAACGTTGTCTTGGACAGGACGGGATGGTAGTCTAACGAAGTTGAGCGGGAGTAGTTCAGCGGTAGAACGCCAGCTTCCCAAGCTGGATGTCACGGGTTCGATCCCCGTCTCCCGCTCCAAACTTTGATCGCTTCAAATTGCGGGAATTGAAATTTACTTGGCAGTGGTCGACGAAGCCGTCGACATGGAATGCAACTGGATCAGGCCGATGCCCAGGCCCCCCACGGCGCCCGCGAGCAGCCCTAGCAGGATCAGAACAGGCACGTGCTCAAGCAGCGCTTTTTTTCGTTTCTCCATTCTGTGTTCTCCACTCAGAGTTTTGTTGCTTCCATGATCTTACCACCGGCGATTCTATTGCCCCATTACGGAGGTACCGTAACCGGTGTACAGTTCTTCGCTAGCCGGTTCCGGCGACTCCCGACTGTGGTCTTCTGACACAAGCTGCGGTCCGTCTCGACGGGAGCCCCTGCAACCATATAATGAAAGAGAATCATTCGAGGTGCATTGATGACAGAACCAAGTTATGAAGAGTTAAAAGCTCGCCTGGCCGATCTGGAAAAGCAGGTGGAATCGAAAAAGAGAAGCGGTGCGATAGAGTTCCGGGTAAGCGAGAAAGGCGGCGTCAGCGTGTATGGACTGGGTCGTTTTCCGGTGACGCTCTACTACGAACAATGGACAAAGCTGCTCGACGCTGTCCCCGATCTTAAGGTCTTCATCGAAGAGAATAAGAGCAAGCTGAAGCTGAAGCAGGGCTAGGCCTGTCCGGGGAGCGATCTGTGTCCGCCGAAGACATCCTCAGCCAGCCACAACCGCCACCCGATGAGCGGGTAGCATATGGCGCCGACCCGAATCAGTTTCTAGAAGTGCGTCTGCCGCGCACCAAGGGGCCGCACTCGGTTCTCTTGAACATCCACGGTGGCTATTGGCGGGCGCAGTACGACCTCACACACGCCGGACACCTGTGCCAAGCGCTGCGCGCGGCAGGCATCGCAACTTTCAACGTCGAATACCGACGGGTGGGCAATGCTGGTGGCGGATGGCCCGGAACGTTTGAGGATATCCGATCAGCCTACCGGTTGGTTCAGCAAGAGCATTCCCGATTTCACCTGGACCTGGACAGGTTGGTGGTGATGGGACATTCCGCGGGCGGGCAGCTTGCCCTGTGCTTGGGAGCGCACGAGACCTCGGTCCGTCGCGCAATTTCGCTGGCTGGAGTCGTTGACTTAAAGAGAGGTTACACGTTGCATCTGAGCAACGACGCCGTGGCGGAGTTTCTGGGCGGCAAGCCGGACGCGGTGCCCGAGCACTACCGTGAGGCCGATCCGATGGAACTCAGCCTTCCGCATGCCCGGCAGTGGCTGCTCCACGGCACCGAAGATACCGTGCCGCCCGAGTTCAGCCGCGATTACGTCATGCAAAAAAAGGAAGGCGGGCGAATCGGCCGAGTTGCGGCAGATTCCGCAGGCTGGCCATTTTGAGCTGATTGATCCTGCTGCGGAAGCCTTTGGGCAAGTTGCGAGTACGGTGCTGACCGCGCTAACCTGACAAGACTTATTGCGGTACAGACAGTCAGCACGAATTTTGCTCTCAATTTGTTTCCGAGGATTAAAGCTTATTGCTGCTTGGCTTCGGCGCAGCCTCCGCTTTTTGTTTCTGCTGCTTCTGGGTGTCTTCCGTCCACGGCGGGACCACTCCGATGAACCGCGCATAGGCAATCGACTGACCCAGGTGTTCGGCAGCGTGGCGGGTGATAAACAGGAGCACACCCCGTTCGGTGTTCTTGCCGCCGAACCAATCCAGGCTCTTGTCGAGGTCGGCGTCGGGCATGCCCGTGATCGCCTTGCGGGCGTGGGCGAAAGAGTCCTTGAGCGTGGCGATCACTTTGGCCTTGTCAGTCGCGGACTTATCGAATCCCTTCACATCGAAGCCGGGCGGCGGGGGTGTCCCAACAAGCTTATAGAGGTTGAAGTTGGCCGCCGAGACGTGCAGAAATACTTCGGCAAAGGAGCGCACATCGGGCGCCGGACGCCAAGTGTATTTGTCAGCAGGCACAGCCTCAGCCAGGCGCACGAACTTGTCTTCCTGGATCATCACCTCGGCAAGAACTTCGGATCGATACCCGGAGACCCCAGGAGTACCGTCCTTATAGGGATTGACCTGGGCATTGATATCGGTTGCCGCACAAACCAGGGCCAGCAGGCATACGGCCGAGAGAATGCTTTTCATAGGGTTTCTCCGTACAGAATCCGGTCGTGGGTTAGGAATGGTGCGCCCGGAGAGAATCGAACTCCCAACCTCTTGGTTCGTAGCCAAGCACTCTATCCAATTGAGCTACGGGCGCATCGTGGCAGAATTGCGTGTTCAAATTATAACGGAAACAGAATCGTTTCGCCCAGCCTGATCGGCGAGAACCCTCGCCGAGAAACTCTTTGCTGAGTGCGATTTACGCTTTTCGATCCGCGCCAAACCCAGCGCTGTTTGTGGAAATCGACCGCCTTGCCAGCTGGAAGATTTGTAAACAAGATCAGTAAATTAGCGTAAAAGTTTCCGGCCCCGCGCAAAACCTACCCGGCTCCGCGTTCTACCTATACACGTTGGCAATGCCTTAGCGATGGCACCCGACATGCTCCTCCTTGGGGCAGACGAAGTGGCGCGCAACGGGGCATTTGGGAAAATACTTCGGCCAGAGGTCTTTCCGAATGCCCCTTTGCAACCTCCCGTTTGACGCTAAGGTTTGGAGCCGAGTACACTCCGCTCTGTTTCCCGGTCCTCCCCCGAGAGTCCTCCTGGAACGAGGGCTAGCCGGGAAACGGGCGGAGTGCCATGGTAATCCCTCCCCCGCGAACACTCGCCGGAAACCCTCAAGCCAGAACCAACTGCTCCCGCACGTCAATACCGGCCTCGCGCAGCAACTTGGCTACCGCATCGCCCTTCAAGCGTGAGGCGTCGAACAGGACGCGCACCGTCCGCTCTTTCTCGTTGAACCGGATACGCTGGATGCCATAGACCTCGCGCACACTGTCAATGGCCCGCAACTCAGCTTCTCCCGGCGGCGTCTGATAGCGGTAGGCGACTTCAAGGTAGGTCATTTCATTTCTCTCCAGGCAACAGGTTCGAGGATTACTCTTTGGGTATCTAATATGAGTATCTAATAACGGCTGGATTCCGCCAAGCGCGATCTGCTCGTGTGGGGACGGCCGCTTCGGCCGTCCAAGCCGAGCGCAGCTCGGCAGACTGTCTGGCAAACTAGACTATGGACCACCTCGATCCCGTGGACATCCCGAACGCAGCGTCGCTCTCAGCTAAGGCACGAGAAAAGGACCCCGTCTGTGGGATGGACGTAAATCCCGCGAGCGCTCGCTATAAAACGCCACACGAGGGGAAAGAGTATTTCTTCTGCTCAGCCGGTTGTCTGGCGAAGTTTCAGGCGGATCCCGAAAAAATTCTCTTATCCCCGCCGAAGCCAATGACGATGACATCGGGACTGGTGTCTCTAGGTGGCCTAACTGGCACCCCGACTGGTGCCGGAACAGAGACCATGCCGACCCTAAGCCAGCCGGTCGAGGCTACCCATGCTCGGCCGGCGGGCGCATCTGGCAAAGACACGCGGGCCTACGTTTGCCCGATGTGCCCCGAGGTGCGGCAGATCGGGCCGGGACACTGTCCGAAATGTGGCATGGCGCTCGATCCCGAGTCGCCGGCGGTCGCCGCGACTAGCACGACGACCGAATACACCTGCCCGATGCATCCCGAGATCGTACGAGCCGAGCCGGGGAGCTGTCCGATTTGCGGCATGGCACTGGAGCCGCGCACCCTGACAGTCAAAGAAGACAATCCCGAGTTGCGCGACATGACGCGGCGCTTCTGGATCAGCCTGGCGTTGACCGCGCCGCTGTTCGCGATTGCCATGGGCAGCATGCTCTCGCCGCATGCGTTTATGGCATCGCCCTGGAACTGGCGTTTGCCCTGGTTCGAACTGCTGCTCGCCACGCCCGTCGTGTTGTGGGGTGGCTGGCCGTTCTTCCAGCGCGGATGGGCTTCGGTAGTGAATCGCAGCACCAACATGTTCACGCTGATCGCGATGGGCACGGGCGTCGCGTACCTGTTCAGCGTGGTGGCAACCTTGTTTCCGCAGATATTTCCAGCGTCGTTCTCTGGTATGAACCGCAGCATCGGCGACCGTCCGGATGTTTATTTTGAAGCCGCAGCGGCGATCGTGACGCTCGTATTGCTGGGACAGGTGCTGGAGCTCCGTGCCCGCAGCCAGACGTCGAGCGCGATTCGCGCGCTGCTCAACCTAAGCCCGAAGATGGCGCGCGTGTTAAGTGAAGACGGCTCGGAGCGGGATGTCCCGCTCGAGCAGGTGAAGCCGGGAGATCGCCTGCGTGTCCGTCCCGGAGAAAAGATTCCGGTCGATGGCGTTGTGCTCGATGGATCGAGCGTGGTAGACGAGTCCATGATCACCGGCGAATCCGTTCCCGTGGAGAAGACGTCGGCCTCGCGTGTGGTCGGCGCAACCGTAAACGGCAACGGATCTCTCGTGATGCGCGCCGAACGCGTCGGCGGCGAAACCATGCTGGCGCAAATCGTGCAGATGGTCAGCCAGGCGCAGCGCACGCGTGCCCCCATCCAACGTCTAGCGGATAGAGTTGCTGGCTGGTTTGTTCCGGCGGTGATCGCGATTGCGGTCGTGACCTTCATCGTGTGGGTAAGCTTCGGATCGGAGCCACGTTTCGCGCACGCCATCGTGAACGCCGTGGCCGTGCTGATCATCGCATGTCCCTGCGCGCTGGGACTGGCGACGCCGATGGCGATCATGGTCGGCACCGGACGCGGGGCGCAAGTAGGTGTTCTCATCAAGAATGCCGAGGCGCTGGAGATGCTGGAGAAGGTGGACACCATCGTCTTCGACAAGACGGGGACGCTGACCGAGGGCAAGCCGAAAGTAGTAGCAATTTCGCTCGCGGGAGATTCGTCAACCATTTCGGGAGATGAACTTCTGCGGCTAGCGGCAAGTTTGGAGCGAGCCAGCGAGCATCCGCTGGGCGCGGCGATTGTCTTAAACGCAAATGAACTGAAATTGAGTTTGAGCGAGCCCACCAATTTTCAATCCACACCAGGACAGGGCATTAGCGGGACCGTAGAAGGGAAGAGCGTAGCGGTTGGGAACATCGCCCTGATGAAACGGCTCGGAGCATTCGGAGAGCAAAAAGCGATTGGAGTCGCTCGGCCCGGCGGATCCACCTCGATTTTCGTAGCCATCAACAATCGTTACGCTGGTTCAATCGCAGTTGGTGACCAGGCGAAGATGTCCGCTGCCGATGCAATCGCCAAACTGAAACTCCAGAGAATTCGCCTGCTAATGCTCACTGGCGACAACCATGCGACAGCCCAAGAGATTGCGCAGACCCTCGGAATAAAAGACTTCAAAGCCGAGGTTCTGCCTGCGCAAAAAGCCGAGATCGTCAAGAGTCTGCAAAACGAAGGCCGCGTGGTCGCCATGGCCGGCGACGGCATCAATGACGCGCCCGCGCTGGCGCAGGCTCACGTCGGAATTGCCATGGGTACGGGAACCGACATCGCCCTGGAAAGTGGCGGCATCACGCTGCTTAAAGGAGACCTTGAAGGAATTCTGCGCGCCCGCAAACTGAGCCAGGCGACGATGCGCAACATCCGGCAAAATTTGTTCTTCGCGTTTCTCTACAACTCAATTGGAGTGCCGATCGCTGCGGGCGTGCTGTATCCAGTGTTCGGACTGCTGCTCAGCCCGATCCTCGCCGCGGCGGCGATGAGCTTCAGTTCGGTGTCGGTGATTACGAACTCGCTGCGCTTGCGGAAGGTGAAACTGTAGGCCCCACCAACTAATTCTCCACTCCGGCGCCATGTTTCTGACGGCATACCTTGCACTCGGTGGCTGGTTCGGAGTTGTCCACGCGATGCTTTACGGGTTTCAGGGTGCGCAAGTAGGCAAACATCGCTTTTAGGTCGCTGTCGGTGAGGTTCGTGTAGACCATAACTGGCATGATTGGGTTCAGCGGCCTCGCCCGGACATATCCGCTGTGGATAACCTGCAGAAAAAGAGTTTCGTCGTAATACGGAATTCCTGTGGCATCCGGTGTAAGGTTCGCGCTTGCGACATTCCCCCACGGGCCCGAAAACATCATCCCGCCGGCAAACTCCAAGCCGGGCAGGTTTTCACCCTTTACCTGCGGAGTGTGACAGTCGATACAGCCTGCCAAATTGACCAGATGCAATCCGCGTTTGACCGGATCGGACGTGTCTGCATCGCCGACTGGCGATGTGACAGGCTCGGGCACGCTGCGGATCAAGTACTTTACCGGGAAGATGATTTCAGTCTTTGGCAGTTCGTGCCGCACCGCCGGCAGTGATCGCAAGTACACGACAACGGACGCCAGATCCTCATCCGACATTTCCCGGTAATGCGTGTAGGGCATTATGGGAAAGAGCACCCGGCCGTCGTGTCCAATTCCCTCGCGAATCGAGCGTGCGAGTTGGTCGTCCGTCCAGTTGCCGGCCCCTGTTTCGAGATCAGGCGTAAGGTTGGGCGCGACGATGCGCCCTGGGAGATCGTTGTACGGCAGAACCTCTCCCGCACCTTCCGAGCCCGTTATGATGGGTGTCCCCGCAGCAGACCAATCATGATGGGAATGGCAATACACGCAGCCGCTCAAAGCCGTAGCGATATATCGCCCTCGCGCCAGGCGCTGCGGCGTGCGTTCAAAAGTGCGGCTAGTGAGCGGGCGCGCTTTCGGCCCGATAAACGGACGCCACCCGATGGTCAGAGTGACGGCAATCGCCAGAACGGCAGCCAGCGCGATAACGCCGATCAGCAACCATTTCCCCAGTCGCCTCATAGCTGCTCCTCCGTCGCCGTTGCAGTTAAGTAATTCAACGCTGAGTAATCTACAGTTTGCTCAGGTAGTCCGTAACCTCCGGACTCGTCCAGTCCACAGGCCCGATAAATTTGCGGCGGATGACTCCGTTGCGGTCGATGACGTAGGTTTCCGGCCAGCCAAATGTGCCGTAGAGCCTAGACGCTTTCTGCGCTTCATCCCGCACGGTAACCATGTTGACGCTGTAGTCCTTGAGGAACTTGTGGTACGCCGCATCGTCCGCGTCGATACTCACGGCGAGCACCACTACACCTTTGTCTTTGAATCGAGCCTGCATCCGAACCAGCGATGGAGTCTCTTCGACACACGGCGGACACCACGTCGCCCAGAAATTCAGCAGCACAACTTGTCCGCGAAACTGGCTGAGCGTGACTTTGTGGTCGGAATCCTGCAAGGTGAAGTCCGGGGCATTCGAACCAATGCGCGCGGGATGGCTCCCGCTGTAGCATCCGATCAGGGCAGCCAGCAATCCAATGGCTAGTAGCGTGGAAAGCGGCGTGGCTAGCTGCCTGGTAACAAGCGTTCGTCTCACATCGTTATAATAGCGAAAAACTGATGGATAGTTCATCTCCAGCCGCGTTGCCCGAGCTCCCCAGCCCCGAGGCCGCGATCCCGGATGTCTCAATTATTGTTCCGGCCCGGAACGAAGAAGCCAACATCAGCGACTGTCTAAGGTCGCTGATTTCCCAAACCGGCGTCGCTTTCGAGATTATCCTGGTCGACGACGGTTCTACCGACCGCACCCGCGAAATCGCCGAGAGCATTGGCGGGGTGCGGGTGATCTCCCCGGGGACTCTGCGCGAGAACTGGACAGGAAAAAACAATGCGCTGATTGCCGGGGCCAAAGAAGCGCATGCACCATGGCTGTTGTTCACCGACGCGGACACCGTGCATAGGCCGGGATCGCTGGCGCGAGCGTTGGCCGAAGCCAAGAAAGAGCACGCGGATTTGTTGTCGTACTCGCCCGAGCAAGTGGTCGTCACCTTCGCCGAGCGAGCCGTGATGCCGGCAGTTTTCGCGGAACTGGCGGCGCAATACCCGCCCCACCAAGTGCGCGAGCATAGTTCGGGACATAGTTCGGAAATCGTAGCCGCGAACGGACAATATATTCTCGTCCGCCGCGAAGCCTACGACGCCGTCGGGGGTCACGCCTCGGTGGCTACGGAGATACTTGAGGATGTGGCGCTGGCCCGGCTGTTCCGCAATGCAGGCAAGCGCGTGTACTTCCGTTATGGCGGAGATGCCGTGCGCACCCGCATGTATCGAAATTGGGAGCAGCTTCGCGAGGGTTGGACGAAGAATCTGGCGCTGTTGTTTCCTGATCCCGAGCAACTGGCGCTGCAGAGTTTGTTCTTGTGGTTCATGGCATGGTCGGGGCTAGGAGTTGCCGTGTTGGGCGCAGCCCGCCAGCGCTTCGTGTGGAGTGCTGTCGCCGCTCTCTGGCTGTTGGCGTATCGCAGAATTCGCGTCGCACATTTCGCAACCGCGAATAACCTGATCGCACTTGCTTTTGGTCTACCGATGTTCGCCTATCTGCTGTTACGCTCGAAGCAAGCCCACGCAAATGGCCAAGTGTCCTGGAAGGGCCGTACCTACAGGGTTGACGCTCCAGGAAGTGAGCCCGTCGAAAAGAAAGCCACAGACCTGATTCCAAGAATTGAGAGCGAAAAACTGAGAACCGAGAACTGAGAGCTGCCTTTATGGTCTATCTCACACGCAAAGCCGAATTTTCCGCATCGCACTACTATCACAATCCGGACTTTACTCCGGAAGAGAACCAGCGAATTTTCGGCAAGTGCAATAACCCGAACGGACACGGGCACAACTACACCTTGGAAGTCACGGTGAAGGGCGCGGTCGATCCGAAGTCTGGATTCGTCGTCGACCTCAAGCGATTAAAGGACGTCATGAGCAGGGAAGTGCTCGACGCGTTCGACCATCGCTTCCTAAACAAGGAAGTACCCGAGTTCTTCACCAGGATCCCGACAACCGAGAATCTCGCCATCGCCATCTGGCAGCGCCTCGCGCCGAAACTCAATGCGGCGCAGTTGCATCGCGTGCGCGTCTACGAAACGCCCGACCTGTTTGTCGATTTCTATGGGGAAGGATAAAGACGAGAAGCATGAAGGCACACCTGACCCGCCGCTACATGTTTTCCGCGTCGCACCGCCTGCATAGCGACGAAATGTCGGAGGAAGAAAACCGCGCGACCTACGGCAAGTGCAATAATCCTTACGGGCACGGGCACAATTACATGCTCGAAGTAACCGTCAGTGGGCCGGTCAATGACCAGACCGGTATGGTTTGCAATCTGGTGGATCTGGATCGCTTCGTGCGCAAACAGATCGTCGAGCGCTACGACCACCAGAACCTGAGCCTGCTGCCAGAATTCGTAGAGAGGGTTCCGACCACGGAAAACCTATGCATCGCGATCTACAATATTGTGAACCGCAGCTTCCGCCAGGCTCATCTAGAGAAGGTGCGGATTGAAGAGACGATGATGAATTCGTTTGAATACGCGGGAGAAAACGACCATTAATCACCGATCGTTGGTCGCTTGCCATCGAGTTTGTTAACGACGAACGACCACCGACTAACCACCAAGACCCTATGAAATCAACCACTGTACCAGCCACCCTGACCAGCGCTACCTACGAAGAACTGGTGCGCGAGATGATTGTCCGTCTCGGCGAAGATCCCGATCGCGAAGGCCTTTCGCGCACACCCGCGCGGGTCGAAAAAGCCATGCAGTTTCTCGTCAAGGGCTACAAGGAAGATCCCGCAGCGCTTTTGCGCGGTGCGCTGTACACGGTCAGCTATGACGAGATGGTGATCGTGAAAGACGTCGAAATGTTCAGCCTGTGCGAGCACCACCTGCTACCGTTTTTTGGCAAGGTGCACGTAGCTTATATCCCGAACGGAAGAGTGATCGGCCTGAGCAAAATTCCCCGCCTCATCGACGCGTTCTCGCGCCGCTTGCAGATCCAGGAACGACTGACCACGCAAATTGCGGAGGCGATCCAGAACGCCATCGAACCGCAGGGCGTCGGCGTGGTCATCGAGGCGCGGCATCTGTGCATGATGATGCGTGGCGTCGAGAAACAGCATTCTTCGGCCGTAACTTCGTCCATGCTCGGCAGCTTCCGCAGCGAAGAGGAAACACGAACCGAATTCCTGTCGCTGATCCGCCAAAGAACGAATGGCGTGTGATGGTTGAGACTCGCGTGGGAACGGACGCCCTCGCCCGTCCAAGACGCAACTCGACAGCTGCCTGTCGCCATTTCTGAATTATCTGAATTGATGGACTTCCGCTCGTAATCCCGCGACGGCTGGAATAAGCTGAGAAAATACGGCATGTCAAAACGGAATCCCACACCCCGCCAGCCCACGCTCACCGGCTGCCTCGCCCTCATCACTGGCGCCAACCGTGGCATCGGTCTCGCCATTGCCCGCGCACTGGCGCGTGAAGGATGCAATCTGATCATCACCGGCCGCGACGAGCGTGCCCTGGCCAAGGCGCGCATCGAACTGGAGAAACTCCAGCGGGAGAAACTGCCGGCGAAACTACACGCTCACGTGCTGGCGCAGTCCTGCGACGTCCGCAGCCCCGACTCGGCCGACTATCTCTTCACGCTCGTTCGGGGATTGCGCAAGCCCCTCGACATCCTCGTCAACAACGCAGGCATCGGACATCCCAATCGCGCCGTCGCAGAGTTGCCTTACCCCACCTGGATGGAAGTGATCGACACCAATCTCAACGGCCTGTTCCTCGTGACGCAGGCGGCGCTCGCCGTGATGAAGCGCGGCAGCACGATCGTTAACAATTTGTCGATTGCCGCCGAGCGTGTCTTCCCGGGGTCGGCAGCCTACAATGCGTCGAAGCACGGCGCCCTCGGATTTACCGACACCTTGCGCGAAGAGTTGAGGCCAAAGGGCATTCGCGTGATCGCCCTGATGCCCGGTGCAACCGATACGGCGATCTGGGACACGCTCTGGCCGGAAGCGCCCAGGCGCAAAATGATTTCCGCCGAAGCCGTCGCGCGGACGGTAGTCGATGCCCTGCTCATGCCCGGCAATACGACCGTGGAAAAAGTCGTGGTGAGGCCCTCCATCGGCGTACTGTAGGAAGACGCAGGGTAGCGACGCGGAAGCTTGCCTGAGCATCCAACTGAGGGAGAGGTTTCGTTGCTTAGCCGTTTGCAGTTGTTCGCCGACGACTAGCGACCAACGACGATCGACCGAGAAAAGACGATGTCATTCCTCGACTACTTCAAATCGCTGAAACCAGAGCAGCGCATGGCGTGGACCATAGCCATCGCCGCCGACGTCCTCCAGATCGCGGCATTTCCACTCTTTGTCGAAGGAGGCTTGTCTCCCGCCGACTCGATCCTCGATCTGATTGTCGCCTTCGTGATGATTCGTCTGCTCGGATGGCACTGGGCTTTTTTGCCGACGGCGGCGGCGAAACTCATTCCCGGCGCGGATCTTTTTCCTACCTGGACCACAGCCGTATGGTTTGTCACCCGCCACAAGGTGCCTTCCGTCGGGGAACAAGAGGTCTTGCCTCCGGGCCCCGCGCCCGAACCACGCCGCTAAGAAATCCGCAGACTGGCTGCTAAGCCCTTGGCTACCACGTCCCATACCGGTATCGGTGCGGTCGTTCGCGGAAAACGTTAATCATGACAATACCCGCGACGAAGCCTCCCACATGCGCCCAGAATGCAACACCACCTGCATTAGTCTGGCTGGTTTCGGCAATCGCGGTAGCAGTGCCGCTCAGGAAATTCATCACGAACCAGTAGCCGAGCATCAGCCAGGCCGGGACATGAAAGAAAAATATCGGCGGAAACCAGACCAGCACTCGCGCCCGCGGATACAAGATGAAGTACGCACCCATCACGCCCGCAATCGCGCCGCTCGCGCCAATGCTGGGTACGCGCGAGGCCTGGTTCAGCAGAATGTGCGTGGCGCCGGCCGCCAGCCCGCTGACCAGGTAAAACACGAGATAGGTGAAGTGTCCAAGGTAGTCTTCGACGTTGTCGCCGAAGATCCACAAGAAGAGCATGTTCCCGCCCACGTGTAAGAATGAAGCGTGCAGAAACATCGAAGTGAACAACGGCAGAATGGCTGTAGCCAGGCTATCGTAGGAGTGTCCGGTCAGCACAGCCAGCGCGTGGTGAGGAACCACGCCAAACTCCATCATGAACGAATTCAGCGCGCGATGGCTGAACGAAAGCTCCCACAGAAAAACCATCACGTTCAGCACGATCAGAAAATAGTTGACGAACGGCGTCGAGAAAGTGGGCTGGTCGTCACGAAGAGGAATCATTTAATTGGTAATTGGTAATTTGAATACCGATCGCGTTCAAATTACCAATTCAAATTACCAGATTACAAATCCCCATGAACGGTGTCGTGGTCATCGATAAACCGCCGGGCCTGACGTCGCACGACGTAGTCAATCGCGTGCGCGGAATTCTCGGCCAGCGCTCGGTCGGTCATCTCGGAACCCTCGATCCCTCGGCCACCGGAGTTCTCCCGATTGTCCTCGGCAACCTGACGCGCCTGGCGCAGTTCTACGTCCATTCCGAGAAGACGTACGAAGGCGTGATTCGCTTCGGCTTCGCCACCGACACTTACGACGCCGACGGCGAGCCCACCACGCCGCAGCAAGAGGTACACATAAATGGCGACGAGGTGCGCGCTCTCGCTGCCCAGTTTCAGGGCACCATCGAGCAGATGCCGCCGCCATTTTCCGCCAAGAAAGTTGCCGGAGTCCCAGCCTACAAACTAGCCCGCAAGAACAAAACAGTCGCGCTCAAGCCGGTACAAGTAGAAATAAAGAAATTCGAGATTCTGGACACGACAGACGACGAAGCCACCTTCCGCGCGCGCGTGGCCTCGGGCACATACATACGGTCGGTGGCGCACGAGATGGGAAGGAAGCTCGGCTGTGGCGCCCATCTGGCCAGCTTGCGACGCATCGCCGTCGCCGAGTTCGTGATCGAAGATGCCCACTCGCTCGAAGCGTTGGAAACCGCGAGGCAGCAGGGAAGCGCCGAGTCGTTATTTGTCCATCCCAGAAAGTTGGTGCCGCAGTTGCCGAGCGTCACCGCCAATGAGGAAAGCGCCGCTCTTATCCGCAGCGGCCGCGCCGTGAATCTGCCGGAAATGTCGCGTGCTCCACAGGTGAAGGTTTTCTACGGCCAGCACGACCTGATTGCGATAGCAACCCGAATTGCGGGGACGCTCTTCCATCCCAGAATCGTGTTTCCAGGGGCCATAGACTGACTCAGCAGCCTGGCTCAAGAGCCTGACTCAACACGCTAAGGCTGCGCTATGGCGGGTCTTGAAGGCACGCTGGTGAGAAACGACTCCGCCGTTTTCTCCGCCTCTGCAAGATTTACCACGCGCTCGGAAGCCGCCTTGGCCTCGTCCAAGCGTCCCTCCTGCTGCAAAGCTCGCGCCAACAGCAAGTACGCAACGTCGGTGGGATGCACTGCTACGGCACGCGAGTACTGGCGAATGGCCTCCGCCAGGTCGCCATTTTCTTGGGCGAGCAAGCCGAGTCCGACCATTGCCCTGGTCCGATGCGGCGCCAACTGCACCGCTGTTTCGAAACACTGCTTCGCCTTCATCGACTGCCCCATTTGCCGATAGTCGAATCCCATACTGCTATAGGCTGCCGCGCGAATGTCCACGTCGGCCGTTCGGACAACCACCATCTGATACCGGCCGATGGCCGCTGACAGATTGCCGCGGCTTTCTTCATAAGCGCCAAGATTCAGGTTAGCCAGCAGATTGTCGGGGCGAATGGCGACTGCGGCCCGGAAGTGCACGGCGGCCTGTTCGGTGCTGCCTTGCTTGAACAGAAAGTCTCCCAAATTGTTCTCTGCTATGTAGTTGTCCTGAGTGAGCGCCAATGTGCGCAGCCAGAATGACGGAGTATCGTGCCAATAGCCAACCTGACGGTAGGTGAGGCTTCCCAGCACCAGCAAGTAACAAACCGCTGGTAGGGCAAGCCATTTGCTCGGGATCTTGCCTGCTTTGGCCCAGTCGGCCACCAGCCAGGTCACCATCAGAAACAGTCCAATGAACGGAAGGTACGCGAAACGATCTGCCATTGCCTGAGGGCCTACCTGCACCAGCCCGATCATCGGCACCAAGCTTCCCAAAAACCAAAACCATCCGACCGCCAGATACCGTCGGTCCCGCGCGCGGAGAAACAAAGGGGCACGAATGCGAGTATTAACGACCAAGGCGGTCGCGAGCATCAATACAAGCACGCCTGCGCCTACTTGCCAGACCGGGTAGAGCCCGCTGGGGTGCGGATACAGCGCCACAAGCTTTGCGGGCCAGAGCGCCTTCCCAAGGTAGCGCACATACGAGATCACAGCCGTCTCCAGCCGCAAGCTCAGGCTGTACCGGGAAAAACTCTGGACGGCCCCGCCGGCCCTCTCGGCGTTCATGGTTACCACCGCGCTCGCCACAGAGAGCAGCAGGAGTGGCACCTTTTCCAACACCAGCCATCCACTCGACAATCGAACGGTCGTCAATCGCGGCGAGGTTCCGCTAGGCGAGGTTTCACGGGGAGACGTTCCGACGTCCGCGTCCGAAGCCGCCGGCGGAAAAATCCGGCATAGCGGCCAGTAGTCCAACAGGCAAAGCAGAAATGGAAACGTGACGATTTGAGACTTGCTCAAGAGTCCAATCGCAAATAGAAGAAACACCGCCGCATAGCGCAACAGTGCAGGTTTCCGGGTGTACCAGACGTAGGCATGCAGAGCGAGCAGAAGGAACAACATGCTTAACACGTTCTTCCGCTCCGCCGCCCATGCCACCGACTCGACGTTGATGGGATGAAGCGCAAACAGGGCGGCGACCATCAGGCTGCGCCAGCGGAATCCGGTGACGCCCTGGACCAGCAAAAAGAGAAGGACAGCGTTCGCGGCATGCAGCAGGACGCTCACGTAGTGTTGGCCCGCAGGATTCAGGCCGAAAAGTTCGCAGTCGAGTGCATGAGAAACCCACGACAGCGGAGTCCAGTTCGCCTCATCATAGGTGGTGAAAGCCCATTTCACGGTCGCCCAGGTCAGCCCCGCCCTTACGTGAGCGTTGTCGGTGATGTACCGATCGTCGTCATAGTTCAGGAACCCGTTGTGAGTCACGTGGTTGTAGGACACCAGCACAACGACGGCCAGCAGCAGGCAAAACAGTAGAGTTCGACGCTCAGGTGACTCAAACAGTTTGGAGGAAGTCGATGCGCCGGGTCCTTCGAGACGTTTCAGCACCGCGGCAGAGGAAGACGAACTCATGGATTCAATTATTCTGAACCGGACACGAACTATTCAGATAAAGAACTGCGAAGCGTGAGTTCCCATGGTAACCGAGTCGAAGGCACGATCTCCGCACGTGGTATTTCGGCGTTCACATCACTGCCGCGCGTCACAGACGCAGAGTGCGACGGTCAGTATACTCTGGCGGATGAGGACCAGGTGAGTCCTCGAAGGAAGGAGAATCCGTGACCTTTGCCAACTGCTATGAAGATGGCGCCCGCGCCGAAGCCTACGCCACGTTGGAGTTTAAGAACACTTACCACTTAGCGTATCGGGACATCCCGGCCATCCTGGGTGCGCATGTTCGCGGCCGCAAGAGTGTGGACTTCGGTTGCGGCACAGGACGCTCTACGCGCTTCCTGCGCCAACTCAGCTTCGAGGTTACGGGAATCGATATTGCCGAGGATATGATCCGAAAAGCGCGGGAACTCGACCCCTCCGGCGACTACCGTCTGGTTCATGACGACGACCTACGCTCATTCCCATCCGGAACCTATGATCTGGTGCTCGCCGCGTTCACTTTCGACAACATCGCGGGTCGGGGAAACAAGGTCCGCATCCTGCGGGACCTGGGTCGCCTCATCAACCGGGAGGGGAAGCTTGTAATGATCGTCTCCAGACCGGAAATTTACACCCACGAGTGGGCGTCGTTTTCGACGAAAGACTTTCCCGAGAACCAAGCCGCAAAGTCGGGGGACAAAGTACGCATCATTGTGACCGATCATGCTGATCGGCGCCCGGTGGAGGACATTCTGTGGACCGATGAAGCATACCGCGAGGTTTTCGAAGAAGCCCGGCTGCGGCTGCTGCAGAAATACGAGCCGTTGGCGCGGGGAGACGAGCCCTACAGTTGGGTGAGTGAAGTTCAGATTGCGCCGTGGGCCGTGTACGTGATTGAGCTTGCCTAGATCAGCGAATCATCGTGCATGTCCGATAACAGGTATTATGTGAAGTTTGCGAGAATGGACTTGGGTCGCTGCTGATTACCACAGGCTCCCTTCGACGTCTATCGCCTCTGAGCCCTTGCCCAGGTTCTACCCAATGGTGACGACATTAGCAAGTATCATCCTTCCTTAACGATTCCGCGAGGTCGTCCCGAAACTTCTGCAAGATCGCCAGCCTCTCGGCCGTCGCTTCCACGATTTCCGACTTTGCCTGAAAAACCTGCCGTCCTTCCTTTTCGGTGAGCACCCCCATCACCTCGCCCAGGCGCCAACCGGGCGTGCCCAAAACGTGCAGACCATCCACACCCGGGGCGAGCAAAGCGATGCAGTTGTCGCGCATCACTACAATACACTTTGGAAAACGCTCAAAGGTCTGGAGTTCGAAGCCCGCAAGGTAAAGACGCTGCAGCTGTTCGGCGGAATCAGGCATGGTGCGGGTGGGCGTTTTCAAATTGCAAATTTAGGGGGCTGCGCATTGAAGAGCTGTTCTGCCTACATCTTGTATTTGCCAAGATCGTCATCGCCCAGGTCTTCCAGCCACTTGCGTAGCTCCTCACTGTTCACGGCAGGCACGGGATTATTAGCGGCCTGCTTCGAGTTCTTCAGAACCTCGTCGTCTACGAAGATGGGGCAATCCACGCGCAACGCCAGCGCCAACGCGTCCGACGGACGCGAGTCGATGCTCACCACCTGCCCTTCCCTTTCCAACCAGATCACGGCGTAGAAAGTATCGTCCTTCAGTTCGGTGACCACCACTTTGTGGACCAGCGCGTCGAGCCCGGTGAGCACATTTTTGATCAAGTCGTGCGTCATGGGCCGAGGCGTGTTGACCTTTTCAATCTCAAGCGCGATGGCATTGGCCTCGTACACGCCCACCCAGATGGGAAGCACGATGTCGCTGCTAACGTCCTTGAGCAGCACAATCGGCATGTTCGAAACCGGATCCATCATCAGCCCGCGAATTTTCATTTCAACTTCCATAAGAACCTCAAACAAATATGACGTGGAGATCCGGGCGCTCTAGCCCGCCATCTCTCCCACCAAGCTGTTCGGGAAACTTCCAGTAACCAGCACCCGAACGTAGCTCCCCGTCGCCAGCTCAACGCCCTCAGGCACAGTAAAGTTCATCACCTTAATCTGCGAAGTCCGCCCGATCCACTGTTGCCGCGCCGGGTTCTTCCCTTCCACCATAACCTCAAGCACCTGCCCAACATGCCGCTGATTGCGCCGCGCCCCGATCTGCCTTTGCCGATCATTCAGCACGGCCAGTCGCCGCGCTTTCTCAGCGTCAGGGATCGCGTCCTCCAGGAGCAAAGCCGGAGTGTTCGGTCGCGGAGAATACTTGAACGTAAAAACGCTGTCATACCCGACCACGTCCATCAACGAAAGCGTCTCTTCAAACTCCCGCTCAGTCTCCCCTGGAAATCCAACAATCAGATCGCTGGTAAGAGAGATATCACGCCGCGCCGTCTGAATCCAGGAGATGCGCTCCATGTACTGGTCCCGAGTGTAAAGCCGTTGCATGGCATCAAGCACGCGCGTAGAGCCGCTCTGGACCGGCAAATGAACATGGTCGCAGAGCGCAGGCACGGCATCGATCACATCCACAATATCGCGCCCAAAATCCCGAGGATGAGAAGTAGTAAACCGAACCCGTCGAATTCCGCCAACCGAAGCGATCGCCACCAGCAACTCAGCAAAGCTTTTCTTTCCATCAGGATCACGGTAAGAGTTGACGTTTTGCCCGAGCAGCTGAATCTCCGTATAGCCGAGGTCAACCAACTGCCGCGCTTCTTCAAGAACAGACGAGGAAGTCCGGCTGCGCTCCTTCCCGCGCGTATAAGGCACCACGCAGTAAGCGCAGAACTTGTCGCATCCCTCGATAATCGTGATGTACCCGCGATGCGGATTGGTGCGCGCCGTGTATTCAGTCTCAAAGCACTTGTCAGTGGCGCGATCGTCGAGCCCGGTAACGCGTGACTGACCAGTCTCCAACTGCACCAGCATTTGCGGAAGATTCCGGTAAGAAGCTGACCCGCACACCAGCGACACATAAGGAGCGCGCTCAAAAATCTTCTCCCCCTCCTGCTGCGCCACGCACCCCAGGACGCCAAACTGTTTCCCCTGCGTCCGAAACTTCTTATAATCCGCCAGCCGGTTAAACACCTTCTGCTCCGCCTTATCGCGAATCGAGCAAGTGTTATAAAGCACCAGCCCTGCCTCTTCCACCGTAGGAACCTGCCGATACCCCTGCTGCAAAAGCGTCCCCACGACTTTTTCGGAGTCGTGCGCATTCATCTGGCAGCCAAAGGTTTCCAGGTAAAACGTCTTGGAGGCGGCGTCCGACATGGAGTCAGTATAAACCAGCGAAAGGGACGCATCCTACGCGGCGAGGCATGGGGCGGTAGCGCGGCGGTCGTTGAGTCCGGAGGGATGATGCGCCACACGGCATTATTCTGATAGAAATACGTTAGAATGCTTCGCCAGCTTCGAATGCAGAACTATCGTTGCTTCGACGACCGCACGATGTTGCTGGAATCGAATGCCGTGCTGGTCGGCAAGAACAACGCCGGAAAACCGCCCGTAATCGAGGCCCTGCGGATAGTTGGCGCTGTCGCAAATCGGAAAGGCGCGATCTTCGTTCCTGCCCCGAAGTGGCTAGGTCTGCCCCGATTTCAACTCGGAATTGCGCCCGGGATCTCGCAACTTGGCCTGAACCTTAATGCGGTATTTCATCGCTATCAAGATCCGCCAGCAATAATCACGGCGAGCTTCGAAGAAGGCGCCGTGGTTACCGTTTACGTCGGCAAGCAGGAGACTGTTTTTGCGACGGTTCAAGCGAATGACAACTGGATAACAACCCCCACGAAGTTTCTAAGATTGAAATTGCCTTGGATAAGCGTGCTTCCGCAGATTGGCCCCCTGCTGACGGAAGAGTATCGGATCACCGATGAGCGCGTGAGTGAATATTTGAACTCGCGGTTGTCGTCGCGGCACTTCCGCAACCAACTGGTCCGAATGAGCACCGCGTTCCATGAATTCAAGCAACTAGCCGAGGAGACGTGGCACGGTCTTAGGGTCGACCCGATCCAACAAGAAGCAACAAAGGACGGACTACTGTTGTCATTGCCCATTAGAGACGGCGATTTTGTTTCAGAGGTTGGATGGATGGGCCACGGGCTGCAAATGTGGCTACAGACGATCTGGTTTCTTTCGCGAACACCGACGGATCACACAGTCGTTCTTGACGAGCCAGACGTCTACATGCACCCCGATTTGCAGCGCAAGCTGTTTAGGTTAACACGGGCGCGGTTTAGACAATGTGTTATCGCAACTCATTCTGTCGAGATAATGGCTGAGTCCGAGCCCAGCAATGCCCTGGTTGTCGATAAGACATCGGCGGTCCCGATACGCCAACAACGAGCCCGGCGTGCAGCTATTGATCGACCAAATCGGAGGCATCCACAACGTTCATTTAGCGCGACTTTGGAGTGCGCGCAAATTTCTGCCGATCGAAGGCAAGGATCTGAGCTTGCTAAAGCGGTGGCATTCGGTGCTTCATCCCGACGCAGAACTGCCGCTGGACGCGATACCAACTCTTCCAATCGGTGGATGGAGTGGGTGGCCGTATGCGGTCGGCTCATCGATGACCTTGAAGAACGCTGTCGGAGATCGCATCGCGACATACTGCATTCTAGATTCCGATTACCATTCAGCGGCCGAAATCCGGGAACGCTATGTGGACGCAGAGAATCGCGGCGTTAATCTCCATGTCTGGAGCGGGAAGGAGATTGAGAACTTTTTGTTGCAGCCACGGGCGATACGTCGCGTTCTGGCTGCGCGGATCAAGGACCGAGATGTACCAAGCGAATCGGAATTACGGAATAAGATACTCGAGATATGCGAGCAAGAGCGCCGTTCAGTTGAAGATGCAATCGCCTCGGCACTCGTGCAAGCCGACCGTAAGCTTGATGTCGCAACCGCGAATAAGATGGCGCGAGCCCGCGTTGACGAGCTCTGGCGCGTAGAAAACAAGAGGCCGATGGTCGTCTCGGGGAAACACATTCTGTCAGTACTGTCCACCTGGACTCAGAAGGAATTCAGTTTCGCGTTTGGACGCCGGCAATTGCCCGACACATGACCGCAACCGACATCCCAGATGAACTGGCGAGCGTGATCAGAACCATAGAAGAAGGTTCCAGCTTCGCATCTTTCGAAGAACGGCAGATACGCTTTGACCTGCATTCTTCGACGCATAAAACAGTCAGCGTCGCTTGATCAGGATACGGGTGGCGGGCGCCCCATCCTAACAGTCGTGCCCTTCGACGTTAGGGTGGGATTCCACGAACGCGGGAAGCTTGGGATTTTGCCGGACCTTGCGCATAGGGGTGCTGGCCCACCCTTTCCCTCATCTCAACCCCACGGGGTGCCCCGCCCTTGTCGCGTTCTCTGCGACAGAGCCTGCCCTGAGCACAGCCGCAGGGGCGGGGCTTTTGACTCCCATTACCACGACAGGCTCCTCACTCCTCCGACTAACTCATCTTAAAAATCACCTATTGACAACCCACGATAAAATAGAGGTATCCCAGCCAAGCAGCATTCGTTCCTTGTCCGAGTAAGCCTCCCAGGAGGCCATAGCTGGAGCCGATCTTTGAAATCTTCATCGCCAACCGAGCCAGCCCGATACCCAGGGTTGTCATGTTGAGCGAGGTTGAGCTCCGCGAAGCAAAGCTAGCGACATATCAACGAACGTAGCCAGCTAAGTCATTGTTTTATAAAGACCTTACAAGCAACTCCTTTAAACACAAAGACCTGGCATAAATTTCCTTCTAAATCTTTGATTCCAAAAGACCGGGAGAGGGGAGGGGGGAGGGGGGTACCCTTAGTTAAATAGCCCTACTTCGCCCGCGCCAGCGTGAACACTTCCTTCATTTCTTTGCCATGATCAAGGAAGATCCATTCTTCAACGTGGTGATCGACGTCAGGCTGTGTGAAGGTCACGTGCTGCATGTGTCCGTCGCCCGGACCGATGTTGGTGCCATCAAAGAATTCGAAGCTGACCGATTTCGCGTCCGACGAGATGACCTTCATGCGCGGCTGATTGCCGGCTCCGCAGTAGTGGGTCATCAGAAGGCGGTCGCCATCCATATGAAACATGGTGATCATGTTTTCCGGACCGTGCCCATGAATCTCGCTCATCAGCGCGGAGCCGCCAGCGGTCACGCGGAAGGTCACTTCAATAGGCTGTCCTTGGTTGTTCTTCCCTGCCCAGTTCCCTTCCATCCCTTTCAACAGGTCAAATGACTTGTGCGCATCCGACTGGGCCATAACCAAGCTGGCGGAAAGCACGATGACCGCGGTCGCGGTGACGGCGGCGATTTTGCGAATTGAATTTTCAACTAGCTTCATAGATTCCTCCGTAGATTTATTTGTGCTTGCTGCGTGCCTTTTTCGGGGCTCCCCATGAGAACTTTACACGTTAAGTCGAGTCAAGAGGGAAATTCGGGTTTCCGCCGCCCAGCTTCTCGCTGAGGTGAGCGGCGATCAATTTGCCGTGGAAACGGCCATTCTCAATAAAGATTTCGTTCGTCCGCGAGCCGGCGACGATCACTCCGGCCACGTAGATTCCGGGAATGTTCGATTCTAGGTTCTCCGGATCGCAGACGGGACGAAGCTGTTCCGTAGCCAGTTCGATGCCCACGCTGCGGAGGAAATCGTAGTCGGGATGGTACCCGGTAAGAGCGAATACAAAATCGTTTTTCAGACGAAGCGCGCCGGACGGAGTTCGCACGACAACGCAATCCGCGTCGATCTCCTGCACCGTGCTGTTGAAGTGCGCGGTGATTTCACCCGCCCGGATACGGTTTTCGATGTCGGGACGCACCCAATACTTCACGTGCGCATGCATTTGCGATCCGCGATGGACGAGGGTGACGCGCGCCCCGTGCCGCCATAAATCCAAAGCCGCTTCGGCCGCGGAATTCTTGCCCCCGATCACTACGACATCGGCGTCGAAATAAGGATGAGGCTCGCGATAGTAATGAAAAACTTTGTCCAGGTCTTCGCCTGGAATATTAATTTCGTTGGCGAGATCGTAGTAGCCGGTGGCGAGCACAATCTTGCGCGCACGATAGTCGTGGATGGCGTCGTGCCGGTTGCTTGTGGTGACGCGAAAGTCACCGTCCTCACCCGTAATGGTCTTCACCCATTCGTACTGCCGGATGTTCAGGTGATAGTGCTCGGCGACACGACGGTAATATTCGAGCGCTTCGAGTCGCGTGGGCTTTGCCAGCGCCGTGGTGAAAGGAATATCGCCAATCTCAAGCAACTCCGGCGTGGTGAAGAACACCATGTTGTTCGGATAGTGATAGATGGAATTGACGAGGCATCCTTTGTCGATGATGACGGCCTTGAAGCCGGCCTTCTGAGCCTCGATGGCACAGGCCATGCCGGTGGGGCCAGCGCCCACAACCAGAACGTCAGCCGCGGAGTCGGGCCGCGCCAGCGCTTGAGTGCGGGACAGAGTCTCCGGAATCTGTTCGACGGACAATAGTGTCGGAGTCTTCATCGCGTGGGATGGAAACGGCAATTCTAGCACCGTGCGGCACGAGCACGGCGCACCCGGCTGCTACTTTTTCACGACTTCTTAACGCAAACCGAAACACCGTCGCGGATGGGCAAAATGGTTGTAAACAGGTCCTTCGATTCGTAGATCAGTTTGTTGAATTCGAGGATAGCTCTGGTTGTGGCGTCGGGATTGGGCTTGCCGACCTTGCCGTTCCAGAGAACGTTGTCGGTGATAAAAAGGCCGCCGCTTTTCAGGCGCGGGAGCGCTAAACGAAAGACGCGCGGGTAGTCGATCTTATCAACGTCGTTGAAGATGATGTCGTATTGTTCCTTCTCTTCCGAAAGAAATTCGAGCGCATCGCCCACGCGAACCGTGATGCGCTGGCTGACGCCGGCACGATCGAAGTAACGGCGGGCCTTGTCGGCGTGCTTGGGATCGCCGTCGGTATAGACGACACGTCCGCCTTCGCCCACCGCGCGCGCCCACCAGATGGTGGAATAACCGATGGCCGATCCCATTTCGAAAATCCTCTTCGCGCCGCTGATCACCGCAAGTTGATACAGGACCCGAGCAACGGCGGGGCCGACGATAGCCACGTCATTCTTGCTGGCTTCCACCTCCATCTCGGCCAGAACCTCGTCGCGGGGCGGCAGCATCGCGTACAGGTAGTCTTCGACTTCGGGGGCTGTAACTCCTCCCATGCGCCAGTCAGGCTTTGCGGATTGATCGTTCATGTTGCTCCGTGCGCTAGAAGCTGCCACGATTCGCCGCGGCGTACGTGAAAGTTTCTACGAAATCGTCTGGCCCGGTTTCATCTCCAGCACTTTCACGTCCGGGACCAATTTCTGCAACGCGGCGGGCGTTCCGGTCAGTTGCGGAAACGTCCCGAAGTGCATGGGAATGACAGTTTCCGGCTGCAGCAGCTTGCAGGCATAGGCAGCCTCGCGCGGCGACATGGTGAAATGGTCGCCGATGGGCAACATGCAAATCTTTGGCGCGTAGAGATCGCGAATGATGGCCATGTCACTAAAGACATTCGTGTCGCCCGCGTGGTAGAGCCTGACTCCGTTCGAGAACTCGAGCACGTAGCCGCAGGCCTCGCCGCCATAGATGATCTGATCGCCATCCTGAATGCCGCAGGAATGCACAGCGTGCACCATGGTGACCTTCACGCCGGCGACGATTTGCGTGCCGCCCTTGTTCATGGGCGAAATTTGCTTCACGCCCTTCTTCTGCAACCACAAGCACAGCTCGTATATGCCGACTGCGATCGGATTGAGTTTCCTGCCCACATCGACCGCGTCTCCAATGTGATCCCCGTGTCCGTGAGTGCAGACCAGCACGTCGGCCTTCTTGACGTTCCTCTCACTCTCCGGGCACATGGGATTCCCGGCAATCCACGGATCGATGATGAGAGTCTTCCCTTCCGGCGTCTGGACGCGAAATGTAGAGTGACCAAGCCAGGTCAGTTGAATTCCTTTAAGATTCACAAATCACTCCTGGGTAAAGCTGCGAACTAGAATTCTAGTGACGTGGAGAAAAGCGCGCAACGAGCAAGCAAAAGCCGTGAAAATACTGGTTTGATTTAAACCGTTCCGGTTGTAGCCAAACTCGTGTATAAGATGGTGCTCAATGTCTGAACTCAAAATGTCCGAACTCAAAGTGTTGCTCTCACGAGAAGCCATTGCCAAGCGGGTCGCAGAGCTGGGCAAGGAGATTGCACGCGATTTTGATGGCCAATCGATTATCCTGGTCGGCGTTCTTAAAGGCGCAGCCATTTTTCTGAGCGATCTTGCTCGCCAAATTCCACTTGACGCTACCTTCGACTTTATCGGGGTTTCGAGTTACGGCAACCGCCCCACTGTCGAAGAAGACCCAGCGGGCCACGCTGCGTGGGATTCGCTGGGCGAAGTCCGTTTGACAAAAGACATGGATAGTTCGATGACGGACCGGAATGTAATTCTGGTCGAAGACATCCTCGACACCGGGCTGACGCTGAATTACATTTCGAAGCTGGTAATGGCGCATCGGCCGAGGTCGCTGCGCATTGCGGCCTTGCTGGACAAACCCTCACGCCGCAAACAGCCGATCCAGGTGCAATACATCGGTTTCACCATTCCCGATGCCTACGTGGTCGGCTACGGCCTGGATTATGCGGAACGCTACCGCAACCTTCCGGATATCTGCGTGCTGGAGAGTATGTAGTCGGCAATCTGTAATTTCTGACTTTGAGGGCCGGCGTTTTTGATTTTCAACTACCAATTTACAAATCACAGATTACAAATGGAGCCTGTGAAAGAGCCTCTCTGACCGGCTGCTAGAATGAAGCTTGTGAACACGATCGCCTCGCAAATTGAGCGCGCTTCCGGGGTGGAACCCCTCCTCCTTGAAGTGGCCGACGTGGTGAATACCACGCTCGACTTGGAAACAACGCTGCGGCGCGTGGCGGAACTGGTACGCAAGGTCATCGACTACGAAATTTTTGCAATCCTGTTGCTCAATGAGCAGCGTCAGGAATTGTACGTCCGCTTCCATGTGGGATATCCGCGGGAAGTCGCCGACCGGGTGCGCGTGAAAGTGGGCCAAGGCGTTACTGGACGCGCCGCGCAGACCCGTCAAGCAGTGCTGGTCGCAGATGCGACTCAGGAAGATTTCTACATTGAAGCCCTCCCCAACGTTCACTCAGAACTGGCGATCCCGCTGATCGTCAAGAACCGAGTGATTGGCGTGATCGATCTTGAGGCACGCGAGAAGGGTTACTTCACAGAAGACCACAAGCGCCTGCTGACCCTGATCGCATCGCGCATGGCAGTGGGCATCGAGAACGCGCGGCTGCACACGCGCATAACGCGCCAGGCTCGCACGCTGCTTCTACTCAACGAGATTGCGCGCGAGCTCACGTCGATTTTGAATCTGGACGAACTTCTCAAACGCATCGCCGAGTTGCTTAACCGGCTGATCGACTACCAGATGTTCAGCATTCTTCTGGTGGATCCGACGGGAGCGAAACTGCAGCACCGGTTCTCGCAGCGCTTCGAGGAAAGACTGCATCTGAAGCACGACATCCCCATAGGCCGCGGTGTGGTGGGATACGCCGCTCAGGCCAAGGAAGCGGTCCTGGTCCCCGACGTCGCCAAGAGTGAACGCTACATCGCAACCAATCCGGAGACGCGCTCGGAACTGGCGGTTCCTCTAATCTACCAGGAGAAGGTAATCGGAGTGCTCGATCTGGAACACACGCGCCGCGGCTATTTCACCGACGACCACATGCGCACCCTGACTACGCTTGCGGCGCAGCTGGCAATTGCGATTGAAAACGCGCGCCTGTACGAACAGATTGCGCGGCAGGAGCAGCGGTTGGAACGCGATCTGGGGCTGGCGCGCGAGTTACAGTTTCGCTTGCTGCCACATTCGCTGCCAAAAATGCAGCATCTCGATGTCGAGGCAAAGTTTGTTCCCGCCCGCGCCATTGGCGGCGATCTCTACGATTTCGTCCCTTATTCAATGTCGCGCCTGGGGATCGCGATTGGAGACGTAAGCGGCAAAGGCGCGCCGGCTGCCATTTATGCCGCGCTGGTCAGCGGCATTCTGCGTTCCCATGCGCCAATCGAACCGGGCCCGGCGGAGATGCTTTCGGCCGTGAACCTGTCGCTGGCGGAACGCAGGATTGCGGCGCAGTTTGTGTCGATCATCTATGCGGTTTGGGACGATAACCGGCGGACGCTGCTGGTTGCGAATTCGGGTTTGCCGCGGCCCATCTATTGCCATGACGGCAAAATCGAGTTTATCGAGGCAACGGGGCTTCCGCTCGGCCTGTTCGACGAGGCCGATTACGACGAATTCACTTTCAGGGCTAAGCCAGGCGATCTGTTTGTGTTCTACAGCGACGGCATTCTCGACGCGCGCAACCGGCACGGCCAATCTTTTGGGCCCGAGCGTGTGGAAGCGATCGTTGCCGGCTGCGCCACCAAGTCGGCGGACTGTGTCGTGAACGAAATCTTCAAGGCCGTGACCGAGCATGCTGCTGGCGTCGATACATTCGACGATCAGACGGTGGTCGCCATCAAGGTGAAAGCCGGTCAGTCTTCTGGCAAACGCAAGTGAAGCGCCCGCGCGAATCGCAAGCCTTACGTCCGCCCGCGTTTCGGTATCATGGCGCGCGTTCGGGGGCACGCGCGGAGGAACTCTACTGCGAGGCCGTCGCGCTTGAAGGCCTGGCCGCGCGGGGTGGAACTCCTATCTACGTCTATTCCACGGCAATGATCCGGGCGCGGGTGAGCGCATTCGCTCACGCTTTTCATTCCATTCCTCACACGCTGTGCTATTCAGTCAAGGCCAATTCGACGCTGGCGCTCCTGCGCCTGCTGGCTGTCGAGGGGGCCGGTTTCGACGTGGTCTCTGGCGGAGAACTGCAACGAGTTCTGCGCGCGAATCGGAAGGCCGCGAGCAGAGTTGCGAGCAAAGTTGTGTTCTCCGGCGTGGGCAAGACCGCGGCAGAGATGGAACTCGCCCTCCGCTCCGGGATATTGCTGTTCAACATTGAAAGTGCTTCCGAATTGAACTTGCTCTCCGCAACCGCGACACGATTGAAGAAACGGGCGACGGTGGCGGTGCGCGTCAATCCGGACGTCTCGCCTAAAACTCATCCTTATATTTCAACCGGACTGCATCAACACAAGTTCGGCGTGCCGATTCCCGAGGCGCGGACGCTCTACACGCTGGCCGCGAAGCAGCCCTATCTGAAAGTGGCCGGAGTTAGCGTCCACATCGGATCGCAGATTACCGACGTCGGTACCTTCCAGGAGGCGCTCGAGCGCGTGGCCGAATTGATTCGAGCGCTGCGCAAACTGGGGCACGAGATTCGCTACGTCGACGCGGGCGGCGGCTTGGGAATTTCGTACGAGGGTGCGCAGGAAAGCTTTGAAAAGCAGATTGCGGCTTACGCGCGGGCAGTACTTGGTCCGCTGCGCGGATTGAAGCTGCATTTGCTGCTCGAACCGGGACGCTCGATCGTGGGACCGGCGGGCGTGTTGCTGACACGCGTCCTCTATCGGAAAACGAATAATCACAAACGCTTTCTGATTGTCGATGCGGCGATGAACGATCTACTGCGTCCTTCGCTGTACGGTGCCTATCACGAGATTGTTCCGGTGGGCCGGGAATCGCGCAAGACCGAGATTACCGATGTAGTCGGCCCCATCTGCGAGACCGGCGATTTTTTTGCGCGAGACAGAAAACTTCCCGTCGCCAGCGAGGGCGATCTGCTGGCCATTCTGGACGTAGGCGCCTACGGATCAGTTCTGGGATCGAACTACAACACGCGCGGCCGCGCGGCGGAGGTGCTGGTGGATGGCGCGCGAGCGAGAGTGATCCGGAGACGAGAAAGCCTACAGGATCAGATGCGGATGGAAGAGCCGGTACTTTAGTCACAGGCCTTTGCTGGAAGTTCAGTTCACAATAGGCATGGCTGCTCCTATTGAGGCGACCTTGAAAAGACCACGCTCGTCTGCCGCGAAGGTTTTTCTAACGTGTTCGATGCTGGTTTGCCTAGTCTCCCTGCCAGCCTTTGCTCAGGGCGTGATCCAATATGTGTACCCCAACCAAGAGGTCCACGTCGCCAATCTGCCGTCGCTAGCGGCGCCGTCGAATAGCCCATCAGCGGTGCTGGCAACGGCGCTGGAGACAATCCTCCACGACAAAGCTGTGTGCTGCGGGAAGAACTCTGCCCTCGAAGATACGGTGCTCTCAGCTCCGCTATCATTGAACGAACTCAGTGCCAAGTTCCAGGGAAGGCATGTCTTGAGCGACGGCCGGTCCGTCATGGTCAGTGCGGAGTATGTCCCGCAGAGCTCGATTACCTCCGGCCTTATGATCAGCGCCCTGCTGAAGCAACACGCTCTGCTCATCGAGTGGAAGGCACAGTTGTACGTCTTGTGCGGAGTGACTTTCGATAAAACCTTCTATTCCGACGGAACCTTGCAATTTGTAGTCCGCAAACTCTTGTTGCGGGATCCACGATTTTCTGACGAGCGAAGGGACGTCGAGTTCAACCGCGGAACCGACGATTGGGGAAAAGTTACGGGACTTTTAACCCTGGCGGTCGCACAACAATAACCCCGCTGTTACAGCGACTCCAAAAAATTCGTCACTGCCCGCAGCACCGGTTCGGGCTGCTGGATGAACAGCGCGTGTCCCAGGCTGCGAAACCTCACATGCGTATGATGTGGCAACAAGCGCGTGGCCAGCGCAACATCCGCGTCGGACATCAGGCCGCCTAATTCCTGTCTGGCTTGCAATAGCAGCGTCGGACAAACGATTCCGCGCAGTACCGTCTCGCCATCCCAGCCTTCGAGCGAGGATCCGTCGAGCGTCATGTCGTAGGTGTCAGGGTCTGCCTGTTGCACGCAGCGCGCCCATGAAAGCAGGTAGGCCTCATCGTTGCCGGGAAGTTCGCGGATCATAGCGGTTTCATCGGTGCCTGGAATCGGCAGCACAATTTTGCCGATGCCTTTAGCAATCTGCTCGACCGAGCCGCCCGTGCGCGCCAGATCGCGCAGTCCCGAGAACAGCGCCGTGTACATCGGTTTGCGAAGATGCCGAACGGCGATCATGTTGTCACCGAGAATCAGCGCGCACACCAGTTCCGGATGATGAGAAGCGACCCACATGGCCAACATGCCGCCGAGCGAATGTCCAAAGAGCACGGCGGGAGCGGAAACGCGCTCGCGCAGAAGGCGGGCGATGTCTCCGGCGTACTGCGGCCCGTGGTATCCGCGAGCGACGCGGGAGGACTTGCCGTGACCTCGAAGGTCAGGCGCGAAGATATGCCAGCGCAGGCTCAGCGCGGGAATCACCGGCAGAAAAACCTGCCAGCGCCGGCCGAGGCCATGCAACAGTACGAGCGGCGGCCCATTAGCAGGGCCTTCGGCATAGTTCAATTGAACTATGCCGGTGTCGACCGTGTGCTCGATGAGACCTGGATGATTTTCGCTCACAACATTTTCGCTCAGGGTACTCAGCGGCCAGCGGCTCTAGCGCTCTCCCCAATTGAGCTTGGTGGCCAGCACTTCGAAAAATGTCTTCTGAAAACGCAACAGTCTGGCCTGATGCGCCGCCTTAACGCAGCGCACGATATCGCCGTCTCGCGCGGGCATGCCGACTTGTCCATCGAAACTCAGATAGGCTTCCTCCTTCCCGGTCTTGACGTGAATTTCGATCTCCACCGTATCGCGCACCACCACCGGACGGTGCGTCAATCCGTGGGGCGAGACGGGCGTAATGACGAACGCATCCACGTCCGGGTTCAGAATAGGCCCTCCCGCTCCGAGAGAATACGCGGTAGAACCGGTCGGCGTGGCAATGATCAGCGCATCGGCCCGGTAGCTGGAGACGAACTCCGTGTTCACGAAAACCTCGAAGTGATTCAAGCGCGCGATGGCGCTCTTGCTCACCACCACCTCGTTCAAGGCGGCATGCGTGGCCAGGGTCTCGCCGCCTCGGATCAGCGATCCACTCAGCATGGACCGGCTGTCCACAATGTAGCGCTTCTTTTCGATCGCCTCCAGAGCGGAATAGAGATCGGACAGAGCAAGTTCGGTCATGAATCCAAGGGTGCCGAGGTTGATTCCGAGGATGAGCGTCCCGGCCTTCGCAACCGCGCGCGTCGCCGACAGCAGCGTGCCGTCGCCGCCGAGCACCAGAGCCAGATCCGGCGATCGAGTGGCTAACTCCCTTCGCGGCACCACGTCCGACGCAGAGAAATAAACGGCGCTTTCCTTGTCCATCACCACCGCATAGTTGTGCTGCAGCAGCCATTTTTCGAGCGCGGGCAGTACTTCGCGCAGCTCGGGACGACCCGGCTTCGAAATAATGGCGACAGTCTTCTGGCGAGTTGGGCTTGGGGGAGACTTGGACATGTCTTCGGGCGTCTCTTCCGACTCTTCGTTCTGGTATCGGAATTCCGATTGTACAGAATCACTCGATGGCAGGCGTTGAAAACTCTGCGTGGAGCAGGAATTCGCGATTGCCTTCGCCACCGAGGATGGGAGACTCGATCCATTCCGCGCGCCTGCACCCGAGTTCTGCCAGCGCGCCTTCTACCTTGGCCACGGCCGCTCGCAGTGCCGATTCGTCGCGCACGATTCCGCCTTTACCCACCAGTTCCCTGCCCGCCTCGAACTGCGGTTTCACCAGCACCACAATCTGGCAGGCTGCCGACACAGTCGAGTTGGGATTCGTACGGGCGCAAGACGAAGCGGCGCGAATCACGGCCGGCAGCACCAGCGTGGCAGAGATGAAGGAGACATCCATGGCAATGAAGTCAATCGGCTCGCCAATGTCGACGGGCTCGAGATAGCGGGCGTTGGTTTTCTCCAGAAGCCGAATGCGCGGATGGTTGCGCAAGCCGAAATCCATCTGACCATACCCGGTGTCCACGGCAATCACCTTGGCGGCGCCGTGCTGCAGCATGCAGTCGCTGAAGCCTCCAGTGGAAGCGCCGACATCGAGACAGACTTTGCCGTGGAGATCGATTCGCCAGTGCTCGAGCGCCTTCTGCAACTTGAGCCCGCCACGGCTGACGTAGCGGAGATCCTCGCCCAGCAGGCGCAGAACCGACGTCGGGCCCGAGTCAATCAATGCGCCCGCCTTCTCGATTTTTTGCTCATTGACGAGGACTTTTCCGGCGAGGATGAGGGCCTGCGCGCGTTCGCGCGATGGCGTCAGCCCTCGATCCACCAGCAACTTGTCGAGGCGTGTCTTCACTAAGATCAACTCATCGCGGCGAGTCAATACAGCAAGCACCCGATGCAGTGCAGAATGTTGAAACGATTCGTCAACAGAAGGTTACAGGAGTAATTTCCGCTTTTTCCACACACTTTTCCTCAGCGGTGTTGAAAAGTCCAGTGGAACTGCGAATGATGGATCGGGTGACCCGTTGGCCCGATCATCCGCAACCTCAGCCAGCAACTTCTTCCAGAAGCTTCTGGTCGATATCGAAGTTGGCATGCACGCTCTGCACATCGTCGTGGTCCTCAAGCGCCTCAACCAGCCGGATCATCTGCGCAGCCTGTTGGCCTTCCAGCTTGATGTAGGTCTGTGGAATCATGCCCACGCTCGAGGAGATAGGTGTAATACCAGCCTTCTTCACCGCCTCCAACACGCCTTCGTAGGCGGAAGGCTCAGTCAGGATTTCCCAGGTCTCGCCATCGTCCTTCAAATCTTCGCCGCCCGATTCGAGGATGATGTTCATCAGATCGTCTTCTTTGGCCGCAGCCTTGGGGATGATAATGTCGCCCTTCTTGTGGAACATCCACGAAACCGCACCCGCTTCGGCCATGTTGCCATGGTTCTTCCCGAATACGTGCCGGATTTCGCTCACCGTGCGATTGCGGTTGTCGGTCGAAATTTCCGCCAGCAAAGCCACGCCACCCGGGCCGTAGCCCTCCAGAATAAATTCCTCGTAGCTCGCGCCCGGCAGTTCGCCGGTGCCGCGCTGGATGGCGCGCTTGATGTTGTCGGCAGGCATGTTCTCAGCCTTCGCCGCCACGATAGCCGTACGCAGGCGCGGGTTCATGTCGGGGTCGCCGCCCGACTTGGCGGCCATCGCGATTTCCTTGATGAGACGGGTGAAAATCTTGCCGCGCTTGGCGTCGAGCGCGCCCTTCTTGTGCTTGATGGTTGCCCACTTCGAATGGCCGGACATAGCTGTACCTCGGTCTATGGAACTCGAACTTTAATGGCGCTGATTCTCGGAATTATGGATCCGCCCGCGGAGGAAATCACAGGATCAGCCTCGACGTAAAACGTTCAGGCGAAGGGAGATTATAGCATGGGTAAGAGCCCGTCGTGGTTCTTCCGGTGGCGCGTCGCGGCCGCTATTGTGGCGTCATCCGCGTGGTAGCGCCGGTCAGGCAGGGCATGATGTACCCTTGTCGGGAATCTGCCATGGCAGCGAACGCTTTCGACCACCAACTCACTGAACTCGAAGCCAGCCGCTATCGCTTCGGTCGCAACGAAGCCGCTCGCGTTGTGAAGTTGCTGAATCGGCTAGACGCCGCGCGCTTTGTCGACTCGACTTCGCTGATCCGCTTCCACGAAGCGCTACTTTTCCTGCGCGCCTTTCCGCAAGGCCCAGCCGTGGTTCGTGTCACCGAGCGCATTCTGAATGGTTTCCACAGAAAAGTGGAAGCCTTACGCAAGGCTGGCGCCGACATGGACGACTTCGAGCCTATCGTAGTCTCCGGAATTGCCGGCACGCAGATGGAAGACACGCTCAGCTTCGATCTTGCCAGCTGGCTCATCAAGCGCATGAGCGGCCAAGTCGAAATCGCCTGGGAGAACTACGAACCAGGACGCGAGTTAGGCACCACCGGCCCGCGCTTTATCCCTTTACTCGCCGACGATTCTTATGTCGAGGCCGACACACCGTGGCGTCGATGGCTGGAGACGGCTGGGGGCAAGAAGCATGCCACGCCTGCGTGGCTGATTGAACGCTTCGAACGGTTGCCGCTGCCGGTTCAACAAAGAGCTGAGCTCTACGAATCATTGCGTGTGCCCTTGCGTTGGAGTCTCGACAACTCCGTCGTCACGCGCACGCGCAACTGGAAGCGGGTGCCGGGTGTTTTCTACCACAGCGAACCGCTGATCAGCCGGAGCCAGGTGTCGCTGGCCGGAGAGTTGGCGCGGCCTCCAGTGCAACTGACAAAGCTTTCGCGCAACCAGGGCGCGCACGTCATGGATATGATCCGCGAGGTCATGCTGGTACGCTACCGCGAACTTTACGGCACCACGCTGGGCGATCCGGCGTCGGTGATGCGCGCCGATCTTGGAACGGGAAAAGGGGGGCGCGGCGTTTCCATCCATCTCTGGAATCTGCCACGGGACCGCCGTCTGCCGCTGCGCGCGTACGTCGCGGGATTGACGTTGAAGAATGGAGTGCCGATTAACTACATCGAAGCCATCGGACTCTGCGAGTGGATGGAGGTTGGCTTCAACACCTTCTACACTTTCCGCGGCGGCGAAGCGGGATGGATCTACGCGCAGGTGCTGCGCTGCCTGTGTCACCTCATGGGAACGACATGCGTTTCGGTCTACCCGTATCAACTCGGCCATGACAACGAGGAGGCGATCGAATCGGGCGCGTTCTGGTTTTACCGGAAGCTGGGCTTCCGGCCGGGGCGCGCCGATCTGCAACGACTCGCGGAACGAGAAGAAGGCAGAATTGGGGCCAATCCGAAATATCGGACGCCCGCTGGAACATTGCGGCGTCTGGCAGCCGGGCACGCGTTCTACGAGTTGCCGGGCACTGAGGTGGGGGCGTGGGACATCTTTAGTACGCGCAACATCGGCCTGCGAGTGAATCGGCGGATGGCGCGCGAGTTTGGCGGTGACGCCAGCCGCATGCGCAAGCATTCGAGGAGTGCGCTGGAGCGAATGCTAAGCGTAAGCGCTTCTTCGTGGACGCCGCTGGAGAAGGCAGCCTTCGAGAATTTTGCGCTCGTTCTGACGCAGGTGCCAGGATTGCGCGCGTGGACACGAAAAGAAAAAGAAGACCTTGTCCGAATCATCCGCGCCAAAGCCAAACCGGATGAAATGCTCTACCTGCATCTTACGCAGCGGCATGGGCAGTTACGGAAGGCGCTCCTGACGTTTGGATCGTAGTTAGTTAGAGCATGTTTCATAAATAGGTTCGGCCTCATATCAGGCACTTACGGAGGAGGCGGGTTAGGTGATGAGCTTCTGTCATGAAGACGCGGCAGAAGCTGTTGACGGACGAGCAGTGGGAGTTGGTGGAACCCATGCTACCCCCGCCCAGGCGACGGCAGGACAATCGAGGCCGGCCCTGGGCATCGAACCGGGCGTGTTTCGAGGGTATTCTGTGGATTCTGCAAACCGGCGCGGCGTGGCGATTCGTGCCCGAGGAGTTTGCTTCGCCTTCGACCTGCTGGCGGCGGCTCAAGCAGTGGGAAGACGAAGGGGTGTGGCTGCAAGCGTGGCGCACGTTGCTGGGGGCGCTGGATGAAGAAGGCCTGCTGAACTGGGACGAAACCTTTTTGGACGGCAGTTTCGCTCCGGCGAAAAAGGGGGCCTCGCGGTCGGTAAAACCAAGCGGGGCAAGGGGACGAAGTGGATGGTACTGGTCGACGGTCAAGGTCTTCCGCTGGGAGTTCGGCTGGAAAGTGCCTCCCCCAGTGAAGTTACGCTTGCGGAAGCCACGCTCTCCCAAGTCCGGGTACCACGCCGGCAAGGGCGCCCGCGGCAAAAGCCGGAGCGCGTGATCGCCGACCGCGGTTACGATTCCGACCCGCTGCGCCAGCGCTTGCAAAAGCGTGGCATCGAACTGATTGCGCCCTACCGCAAGAACAACCAGGCACGGCGCTACCAAGATGGGCGCAAACTGCGGCGTTATAAGCGCCGCTGGATCGTGGAGCGAACCAACGCATGGCTGGGTCAATTCCGACGCCTGCTGGTCCGTCATGAGCATCTGCTCTCCACTTACCGTGCCTTCTTCTATCTCGCTTGCTTCTGGATTACGCTGAGGCACTGTTTATGAAATACGCTCTAGTGAAAAGGGGACGTTACAACAACAATCGAGAGAAGGGCCGATGTCTGCTATTCAGTTGAACAAGGCCGGAAGTCCAATGTTACCGCGACCGCACCTGCGTGGCCGTCCAAGCGGAGCAGTTCTTTGCATCCACACTCTGGAAGCATGGAACCGTACTACAGCAAGGACAGCTGCCAAAGCCTCCTGCTATGGATCTAAGCGCGCTTGATCGGCAATAGTTGGTTCTAGACGGGAGCACGAAGGGTTTCCGTCAGGCCGACTTCTTTTGTGGTGAGCCGAACGGGATCACTTTCCCTTGTTGTTCCGGCGGGATCCATTTGGTTGCCTTTTTTCTGAAGCTGCTGGGCACGTAGAACTCAATGATTTTCGCCGTAAATCACCCCGTTGTTTCCGACTGTTGTGGAAGAGCAATCAGCAATGGAAACGACCTTCCAAATCGTCGCCATCCATTTTTCTGCGCCCCTCACTTCCTATGGCGCCAAGCGGGTGCGAAAAGGCTCATCAACGCGAATTTCTTCAGATCAATTCAGACGGCTTCAGATTGGCTCAATGCGTGTAACGGCGATTTTTCGGCAGCTACTTTTCTTTTTTCGGTGATCCTTTTTTCCTCGTTTTGTCGCATTAATAGGTGAGGGGCAAGAAGGAGGTTTCGAATGAAAACCCAACCGGTGATTATCCTGGATCGCCGCCAGCATCCACGAGCAGGCGTTATCGCCGAGATCGAAAACCTCACGTACAACGTGCTGCGCAGGTACGGGATCAGAGGTCCAACCGAGCAACACAGCCCCGGCAGCATTGCCGAGAAGAGCCGCGTAGCTTAACCGGCGGCCTTAGCCTAACCGAAGGAGCCCAGATTATGACATACGTGATGACCAAACCTTGCCCGGTCTGCAAGCAGCAACTAACCAAGCAGCGGCCTACCGATACGGTGCCCTGCACCTGCGGCAAACATGTTTAACAGGGTTAGCGCTCGATGCGAGTCGCATCTGCGGGTGGTCGCGTCCCTGAAGTAAAGGGGAATTTTGCGACAACAACCGCATAGTTTGCGGTCTGCCGATACGCCCAGAACCTCGCCTTTCCATTCCCATATTCCTGCGGATCGACTCAGCAAGGAAGCTTGGGGACCCTCCTCGTAATTGATGCGGGAAACGCTGTGGGTGTTTACAACTCACTCTTTTGATTCCAGAAGGAGGTAAACGGCTTATTCGATGCCCAGTTGTTTCTGGATCTGTTCCAGGGGCACGCCCTTCGTCTCCGGAACCAGCGTCTTCACCCAGACAAGTTGGAGAACCATCATGCAGGCGAAGAACGAGAAGATGTAGCCGGGCGAGAAGGCGGAGACCATCTTCGGGAAAAAAGTCGTAAGCAAAGCGGCGAAGATCCAGTGAGTGAAGCTGCCGAGGGTTTGACCTTCCGCGCGATGCCGGTTGGGAAATATCTCGGAGATGAAAACCCAGATGACCGCTCCTTGACCGATCGCGTGGGCAGCGATGAAGGCGAAGATACAAATCGGCACGATGGCAAAATGCTCCGTAAAGAAGGCCCAGGCAGCCAGACCGAGCGAGCTGATGTAGCCGAACGAGCCAATATAGAGAAGGGTACGGCGGCCCAGCCTGTCAATGAGCCAGAGGCCGACGAAGGTAAAGACCAGATTGGTGACGCCGATGCCGATGGATTGGAGCAGCGCGGCCTTGGCAGCCAGACCGGTAAGTTCAAATATGCGCGGAGCGAAGTAGAGAATCGCATTGATGCCGGACATCTGGTTGAAAAGTGCGATCAAGATGGCCAGCAGGATCGGCTTACGCAGACGACGCGTCCAGAAATGCGCCGACGACGCTTTTTCCGAGGACGCAGCCGTGATCTCGTCCGCCTCGGCTTCGATTTCGGCTTTGGAGGCTTCGGGTTCGATGCGTTGCAGTACCTTCAGACCGCCCTCGCGATCGCCTTTCCTGCCCAATAACCAGCGGGGGCTTTCGGGAAGACCGAAGCAGAGCACAGCATAGAGAAGTGAGGGGAATGCAGCCACACCCAGCATCCAGCGCCAGGCATTCACGCCGATGCCTGCGAGCACGGCGTTGGACACGAAAGCGACCAGGATGCCAAAAACAATGTTGAACTGAAACATGCCGGCAAGTCGTCCACGGTACTTAGGCGGCGCAATCTCCGAGATGTAGAGCGGAGCCGCCACGGTGGAGATGCCGATGCCCAGACCGCCGATGACGCGCGCGACGATGAAAAAAGAGACATTGGTTGCCAGACCGGACCCAACCGCGCCGACAAGATAAAGGACGCCAATCCAGAGCAGCGTGGCTTTGCGTCCGAAGCGGTCCGCGGGCCAGCCGCCGACAAGCGCACCGACCACCGTGCCGTAGAGGGCGGAAGCCATCGCAATCCCGTGGAGGCCGGGGCTCAGTCCCCAAAGCGACTGAATTGTTTTTTCCGCGCCGGAGATGACGACGGTATCGAAACCGAAAGGAATCCGGCGAGCGCGGATGTGAGGGACCAGACAAAGACCCGACCATTCATAGACGGATGGAGTCGATGAGCGCATCTCACGATAAATGCATCGCTGACGCGGCGCAAATGTGCAGGCAGCGAACTTGAACCGTCTCGTTTGACCGTGTATAAAGACTAAGACGCACGATGCCGGGTGCTGTATTGAAATTAGGACTTCCCGCTTGTGCTATGCAGACTTAGGGTCCCTTAAATGGTCTGCAAACTATTGATTTAAAAGCGGAAGTGGTGGAACTGGCAGACACACCATCTTGAGGGGGTGGCGCCGAAAGGCGTGGGGGTTCAAATCCCCCCTTCCGCACCATCGCATCGATTCCGGCGTGTTGCTTACGCGTAGTGCTTGCGCAAGACCGGAACTTGAATCGGGCCGCGGCTCGGACGGAGTTTTTTTGCAATGACCATTTTGATTGTTGTGATTCACGTTATCGTTTGCTTTTTCCTCATTGCAGTGGTGTTGCTGCAAAGCGGCAAGAGTGGCGACCTGGCTGCGGCTTTCGGAGGTCAGGGTAGCCAGACAGCATTTGGCCCGCGGGGTGCCGCGTCGGTTCTTTCCCGGGCGACAACTTGGTCCGCGATTATCTTCATGCTCACGTCGATCACGCTTTCGATTTTTGCAGCGCGGCGAACCGGTCCTACGTCCGTGCTTTCGGGAGTCAAGCCATCGCAGACGAAGTCGCAGCCAGCAACACCTGCACCGTCCGCGCCGCCGACCGTTCCACAAAACCAGGCGCCAACACAGAAATAATTTGGGACGGGCGAAGCGCCCGTCTCTCCACCGTCTGATTCAGCCCGGAGTCACGGTACCAGGAAGGGATTCTCTTCCCTTTCCTCTCCAATGGTTGTTCGCGGGCCATGCCCTGGAATCACGAGGGTGTCATCGGGCAGGGTGAGGACGCGATCGTGCAGGGAGCGCATGATTTTCTTGAACGATCCTCCGGGAAGATCGGTGCGTCCGATGCTGCGGGCGAACAGGGTGTCGCCGGCGATTAGTAATTTCTCCGCGGGAAAATAGAGGCAGACGCTGCCCTCGGTGTGGCCGGGGGTGTGGAGAACGTTGGCCGTCAGGTTACCCGTCTGCAACGATTCGCCATCTGCGATGCTCGCTTCGATGGCAACTTCGCCGGGCGGGGCCATGCCGAGCCAGGAAGCCTGTACGTTTAGCATTTTCAGTAGCGCGTAGTCATTCTGATTGAGCAGGATTGGGGCGCCAGTCAGCGCGCGCAGTTTCATGGCTCCGCCTACGTGATCGATATGGGCATGGGTGATGATGATTTGCTTCACTTCCAGTTCGTACTGCTGGACGATGGCGAGAACGTCTTCAATGTCGTCGCCCGGATCGATGACCATAGCTTCGTACGTGGTCTCATCTCCGATGACGGAGCAGTTGCATTGCAGCGGGCCTACGGGAAGGACCTTGTGGATCATCAGGTCATTTTCGCTCAGGGCGCGACACTTCGCCACTGCACTAGACTTGTCATACCGAACGAGGGATCTGCATTTTGCGGCGAACTGCAGATCCCTCACTTCGTTCGGGATGACAATCCCTGAAGGATATCGCTCAGTTCTACCCCGGGTCAGACTACGACGCCGCTGCGATCTGTCCCGACGTCTGATCCGACCGGAAGCGCAGCAGCGCCGCGATATTCCCGGCGCGATCTAGTCCTTGATGCTCCTTGAGATAGAACAATTCTATGTCGCGACGGATGGCGATGGGGATAATGGCATCGCAAACGTCGGTGAGTTCGCGAGTGGGGTGTCCGCAAGCGACGCAGGTCGGCACCACGTGGACGTTGAGGTGGCCGCAGTGCGGGCACTCGACGGCTCGAGCAGAATAGTTTTCAGTGAGAAAAATGCTCTGTACTTCCCCGGTCTCCAGTGCTTGCAGCACGCGGCGAAGGCCGGTGACCCCACGTCCGTTGGATTTGGCGAAGTCCAGCGCTTCGCTGGCTTTTTTGGAGCCCCGTTCCGCGATCCATTGATTCAGGACGACACCGGCGCGATCGCGAATCTCTTCATTCGAGACGCTGGCAACGTCGGCTGAGAACCGGCCGATCAGGCGCTGTTTGACGTAAGGATGGAGGTGACACTCGAACTCGGACCAGTTGGCATCCTGGCAACCCACGATAAGCCGCTCCCAGATGCCCTTCTCGAAATCGGTCCGCAGTCGCTCGGAAATCGCCTTGAAGTGCTGGAGCGCTTCCTCAGCCACGCGTCGTTCGGCATGGCCGCCTTCGTAGCCGTTGTAGCCGTAGCTCGAAGCGCTACGCGAGAGCATGTGGACAATGGCTCCGCGTTCGCGCAAGTCGTCGAGGCGAAGATCAAAGAAGCGAGCGCGCTGGCGGTCGATCACGGCAACGCATAGCGCAGGTTGGGCTCCGAGCAAAGCTGCCAGCGGCTTCAACTGAAACCGAGGTTGTAGATAAATGTGAGTGGCTACGAGACGTGGGGGCAGTTCGTACTCCTTCCAAAAATTCTGAGCGGAGCAGGCGAAGACTGCCCTTCCCCGGGCATTGCCGCGCAGGTCCGTGGCCAGATCGAGGACGCGATCGAGGTCGGCGTGAAGCGATCCGTTCTTGCCTTGAGCGGCGGCACTTTTCAGAGCCTGCTTAACCACGTCTTTGGCGACGATCGCCTCGCGACGATGGGAACGATCCTGCGGAGGATCGGGCTGAAAGTAAAAACTCAGGGCGCACGCCCCTTTAGTTTCGTCCGCCTGAAAGGCCGCCAACTCACGGATTTCGTCCCGGGTCATCATCTCGACGCTCCTTAAGAATACTGAGATGCTGGTACTCAGTAGGATGTTTAGATTCGAGTTTTAACTTCGATGTTTAGCTTCGATGCTTAACCAGGAGTTCATGGTGGAACTCGCTGGCGATGGACGGTGCGCTGCGAACGCAGTCGCGCGCCCGCTGCACGGACTCGCGCACGGCCTCCGCATGCCGCCCGGTGATGGCGGCAATTTCGCCGAGGGAAAAGCCCTCGATACCATAGAGGAGAAAAGCTTCGCGATCGGCGCGGTCGGCGCCGCGCAGTGCGGCTTGCACCAAGGCGATTACTTCGTCAGAGTAGGCGGCTTGTTCGGGAGTGGACACGCGGCGATCAGGGATTGAGCTTTCGCGGGTCCAACCCTCGTCGGACTGATGGAATTGCAGCGCGGCTTCGTCGGAGGCCTCGACATTTTGCCGGCGGCGACTATCTTCCAGATGGATAGGAGATTCCAGTTCCTGAAGACGCGCCGCCATCTCGTTCATGGCTTGCAGCGCAAGGTGGTAGAGCCACGGCTCGAGCGTCATTTTTTCCGGACGGTCGTGGTCGCCGAGAGCCCGGGCGATGACTTCGTTCACGACTTCGGCGGTGGAGAGACCGTCCTCGGAACAGGGCATCTCCTCGTCGGCGCGGCGGAAATAGAGCTCGCGGTCCACGAAACGTTCGAGCCGGGAAAGATTGGCATTCACATAGGAGCCGATGTCATCGGCGGAAATTGTAGGCGGCAGCACCGCTGCCAGCGTCTGCTCGAAGGGAACGCCGGGCTCGCGAGATTCCTGTGACCCTCCGCGCCAGCGACGCCATTTGTGACTGGAGCGCAGCAATTCCTTATGCCGCCCGATCTGCTGGATGAGTTCGTCAAAGGCAGCTTTGATGGCCGCGGTCGGGCTGGGAGCTTTCGCTTGCGCTGCAAGTTGTCCGGATGGCAGGCGCAGATTCAGGGACACGAGCGTGCCCTCGCGCGCCGAATTCTCGTCGACAACAGCTTTCAGATGGACCAGTTCGGGCCGGAAGACATGAAGTCGTTTCTGGGTTTTCTCAATCTGGTGGTTGATTTCTTTTTCGATGTCGGGAGTTTTATGAACCTTATAACTGACGTGAACGTTCATTTTCGCGCCTCGAACGCGGGGTGAAGATCCCCGTCAAGCTGCGGTCCCTACAAAACAATTGTACACCCGGCGGGAAGGGCGGAAAACAACGTTTGCTGCGCCTCCGCCCTTTCTGTTTTCAGGTGTCTATTTAACGTACCAATTCATGCGAGGCGCCCTTGAATAGAAAAAGTGTGACTTCGGAGCGCCTGGTTCCGTCGTGCACGGCGATTTTGTGCGGCTTCTCCGGATAGCCCTCCCACAGAGATACGCCGGCGTAGGCGCCGTCCTTGCGCAGAATGTAGTAGGTCATGTCCACGAACTTGAGCTTGTTCATGTCGTTGTTGTAGTTGCGGACGATGCGTTTGAGTGCGTCCATGCCGGCTTCGAGCGGCGACATGCCACGCCGCATGTTTTCGATGATTGTATGCGCTCCCGCGACCTTGATGTTCTCTTCTCCGCTGCCGGTGGCGCCAGCGGAGCCGACGTCCTGATCGGTGTAGCAACCGGCGCCGATGATCGGCGAATCGCCGCAGCGCCCCGGGAGTTTGAAGGCGAGGCCGCTGGTGGATGTGACTCCGGAGATTTCACCCTTGTCGTTGAGGGCGGAGCAGTGGATGGTGCCGGTCGGTGGCGAAAGAACGCGCTGGATGGCGGCCATGCGGAATTCCGGTTCGATGCCCAGCCGCGCGGCAGCTTGTTCGAGGCGGTGGATGCGTTCTTCCCATAGTTCAGAATGAAGTTCGGATTGCGGTTTGGCCGTTGGTGATGTCGTTGGCGACGAGGGTGGCCGCCAATTCGGGTCGGCCAGTCCCGGTCCCCACCAGTCGTCGGTCGAGTGATTCTCTTTCCAGAGCAGCCAGATCTTGCGCGACCGTTCGGTGAGCAGATTTTCGCGCGGGAAACCAACAGCGACGGCGAATCGTTCCGCACCTTCGCCGACGAGCATGACGTGGCCGGTGTGCTCCATGACGGCTTTCGAAACCAGCGAAACATTCTTGATGTTACGCACGCTGCCGACCGACCCCGCACGGCGGGTGGGCCCGTGCATACAGCACGCATCGAGTTCGACCACGCCTTCTTCGTTAGGAAGGCCTCCGAGTCCGACGCTATCGTCATTCGGATCATCCTCCGGCCCCTTTACAACACGGAGGGCAGCGTCAAGCGTGTCGCCGCCGCCTTTCAAGAAAGCGAAGGCATCGTCGAGGTAATTGACGCCATTGTTGGCGCAGATGATGATCGGACGCTTGCCCGTGCCAAACGGTTCGGAGGAGCGGGGGCTAGCTTTGTCTTGCGCGTCCAGATCTGACACATTCAGGCCCGTGGCCACCGAGGCTGTGATTGCAGAGCCTAGAAATCCACGACGGCTTATCGACATGAATTCTTCCTATTTTGGAAACGGCGAAAAGGATAGCACGGGCTACAAACGTGCGCCTTGCAATTACACGGCAACCAGCTGCAGCAGCCGCGCCACGCTTTCACGAAAATCGACCGGTTCGGTGATCAGGCTCAGCACCATATGTCCTTCGTTTGGAAAATCGTAGAAGTGGCCGGGATGTACGATGACGCTCATCTTCCGCAAGAGATCGATGGCCAAATCTTCGTCGCTCCCAAGCACAGGGACTCGCAGCACGACGTACCATCCGCCCTCGACCAGCAATCTTGTGCAGGAGGGACAGCCCCCGAGTTGGCGATCGAGTTCCGCGAGATTCGCGCGCAAGCGATCAAGAAGAATGGGCTGGATTTGCTTGCGCTGATCGATCAGCACCGGGGCCGCAAGCTGGACGGGAGCGTTCATGGAGAGGAAAGTATCGGCGATGATTTCGAGACGCGCTCCCGCTTCAGCGACCTTTTCTTTGGGGCCGCTCGTGGCCACCCAGGCCAGCTTCATCTGTGGGAGAGCGGAAATCTTGGAGAGTCCGCTGAGGGTGAAGGTGAGCGCCTCGGCATTTGTCACGAAACTGCGACGCGGCATACCGTCGTGCGAATAGTCGAGAAAGACCTCATCCACGATCAGCGCCAGATTGTAGTCACGGCAGAAAGCGTTGAGCGCCGAGGTTTCCGCAGCGGAGGCATAAGAGCCGGTCGGGTTGTTGGGATGGACGAGAATAACCGCCCGCGACCGGGCTGTCGCTGCTTTGTAGAGCGAATCGAAATCGATTTGCCAGCCGTGATCGTAGAGCAGTGGGTACGGAACGAGTTTAACGTCGGCGAGATCGGCGAGAAACTCGAATAGCGGATAGGTCGGTTTGGGTACAAGAACTTCATCGCCGGGATTGCAGAGAAGACGAAAGACGTACGAGTAGGCCTCGCTGGTGCTGGTGGTCAGAATCAGACGTTCGGGATCGAGATCGAAAACCTCGTGCGACTCGCGATAGTAACGACACACGGCTTGGCGCGCTTCCAGCAGACCCCGAGGCTGCGGGTTGTACTGCATCGCTTCAGGATTCGCCAGCGCCGCTAGCACGATTTCAGCATCGGGGCGGATGCCAGCTTCCGTCGGGTTCGAGACGGTGAGATCGAGAATTTCCTGCCCCGCAGCGCGTGCTTCCTCGATCGCGCGCGCGAGAGCGTTCGGACTGAGCCGCCAGTTTGTGCGATGGGAGAACATAAACCAATGAAAATTCCGCCAGCCCAAGACACGTGCGCGGAAAGAGCCTGCGGAGCTTCGCTCCGCTTGGACGGGCGAGGGCGCCCGTCCCCACACAACCTAATTCCTACTTCGCGAACGCTTCCTTATTCACCACGTATGGCATCTTGGTAATATCGCCGCCGTAGTTCCCTTCCAGCACGTCGATCAGTCCCTGCACGCAGCGGCCGGCCATGCCTTTATTGGGATCGGGCGACAAGCGCGTGATGCGCGCGGCGCTGGCGAAATGCGGCATCAGGCGGCAGCGGTCGGCGATTGCGGGATCGCGCAGCGGTGAATCGGCGGGCAGAGGTTCTGTCTCGTAAACATCCAGAGCGGCGCCCGCGATCCAGTTCTCGTGCAAAGCCCGGGCCAGCGCCACTTCGTCCACCACCGGACCTCGCGACGTGTTGACGATCATGGCGGTGGGCTTCATCATGCGCAGCGTGGCTTCGTTGATCAGGTGATAGGTCGGGGTGGCGCTCTCGCCCTCGCGCAGCAGCGGAACGTGCAAGCTGATGTAGTCCGCGGCGCTTAGCGCTTCGTGCAGCGTGGTGTAGCGAATTGTGGCTCTTTCGCGGCTGATACCGCGCTGGAAGCGCAAGTCCTTTACCTCTTGAATGGCCCGGATGTAATCGTGGTTTTCATAGGCCGGATCGAAGCACAGGATGTTCATGTCAAACCCCGCACACTTTTTGATGAAGGCGAGGCCGATGCGTCCGGTGCCGATGACGGCGACGGTTTTTCCAGTGACTTCGTCGCCCAGAAACGGAAGGTAAGGATGCCAATAGCCCCAATGATTTTCGCGCGTCAGATGTTCGGCGGGCCAGAGTTTGCGGGCGAGCGTGCCCATCAGGAAGAAGGCGAACTCCGCGGTCGCTTCGGTCAGAACGTCGGCGGTGTGAGTAAACGGGACTTTGTACTTGTTGGCATCGGCTCGGTTAATGTTGTCAAAGCCGACGGCGAACTGTGCGACCACTTTTAGCGTGCCTTCTCCGGCAGCGAAAACCTCGGCGTCGATCGCATCGCGTAGCGTGGTGATCAGGCCATTCACGCCTGACCTCACCTTCTCGATGATTAAGCTTTTCGGCGGGGCTTCGGGCTTGGAATAGACTTCCAGGTCGTATCCCTTTTTGTCGAGAATGGTGAGAGCGTCTCCAATGTCGCAGGTGGCGAAAACGCGGATTCTCTGGCTCATGGGCGTCGATTAGTGTATCGCAGACGCGGGCGAGACGCTGGAGGTTCGCGGGGCTGCTATAACGAATCCAGAATTGCTGCTGCAGGCAACTGCCGAGCTCCGCTCGGCTTGGACCTTCGGCTTCGCTCAGGGCAGGCTCGCGAGGGCGCCCGTCCCCACACGATCTATTGTTCGGGCTATCGTTCGCGTCTTTCCGGGCGCGGCGAAACCGACGCGGCCTGCGCATGATGGCGGACATCGGCGCCCAGCACCCAGAAAATGACATCCTCGGAAATGTTGGTGGCGTGGTCGGCGACGCGTTCGAGGTTGCGCGCCACCAGCAGAGCATCTAGTGCCTGCTGAGTCACTTGCGGCTCTTCGTTCATCTTTCGCACGAGCACTATGAAAGCTTCGTCGCGCATCCGGTCGACCACGTGATCCATTTCCAGCACGGCCTGCGCAAGTTCGGCCTTTCCTTCCACGAACGACTCTAGCGCGCGCCGCACCATGGCGCTGACGGCAGTTGCCATGCGCGCGATATCGACCGGCAAATCGACGGCCGGCAATTCAATCAGGTCCATCACACGCTCGGCGATGTTTACCGCCTGATCGCCCACGCGCTCGAGGTCGGCATTGATTTTGGTGACTGCAAGAATGAAGCGGAGATCCGTGGCCGCCGGCTGCTGCGTGGCGAGGATGTCGAAGGCCAGTTCATCGATCTCGCGCTCGGCGGCGTTGATGTGGCTCTCGTTTTCGAGGACCAACTGGCAGCGCGTGAGATCGCGTTCGGTATACGCCTGGGTGGCGCGATCAACCGCCAGTTCCGCGAGACCGCCCATGCGGAGCAGCTTCTCCCGGAGCTCCTCCATCTGCTGTTGAAAGCGCGTGCGCATCATCCGAACCTCTTTATCCGAATCTGCCCGTCACGTAATCTTCCGTCCGTTTGTCGGAAGGATTGGTGAAGATCTTTTCGGTCTTATCGAACTCGATCATCTTGCCCAGCAGGAAAAACCCGGTGAACTCGGCCACCCGGGCTGCCTGCTGCATATTATGCGTCACAATCACGATTGTGTATTGCTCTTTTAACTGAAAAATCAGCTCTTCGATCTTGCCGGTGGAGATGGGGTCAAGCGCCGAGCAAGGTTCATCCATGAGCAGAACTTCCGGCTGCACGGCAAGCGCACGGGCAATGCACAGACGCTGTTGCTGGCCGCCGGAGAGGCTGGCGCCGGATTTCTTGTGGAGATGATCTTTTACCTCGTCCCACAGCGCAGAGGCGTGCAGAGATTTATGAACGACCTCATCCAGCTTTTTGCGATTGCGAAAGCCGTTCAGCTTGAGCCCGGCGGCCACGTTGTCATAAATGGACATGGTCGGGAACGGATTCGGTTTTTGAAATACCATGCCCACGCGGCGGCGCAGTTGGGTGGCCGAGGTTCCGTTATAAACGCTGAGGTCGCCGATGTGCACTTTGCCATCGACGCGCGCCTCGGGAATAGTTTCGTGCATGCGGTTCAGGCAGCGAATGAACGTCGATTTCCCGCAGCCCGAAGGGCCGATGAGCGCGGTCGCGTGGTTGGCGGCCACGATGATATTGACGTCGAACAACGCCTGCGTCTTGCCGTAAAACGCATTCAGGTGCTCGACTGTAATTCCGACGCCCATAGCTGGTTAAGCTCCTGCTAAAGTTCCGTGCCGTACAGCAATGCGAACCGCGGCGACCGCGCCGACAATAAGGATAATCAAAACCAGCGCGCCAGCCCATGCCTGCCGGTGCCATTCGTCGAAGGGAGAGATGGCATAAGTAAAGATTTGCAGCGACAGGGCTGCGGTCGGCTGGTCCGTCTTCCAATTCCAGAACTGGTTTCCAAATGCGGTGAACAGCAGCGGCGCAGTTTCTCCGGCGACGCGAGCGAAGGCCAGCATGACACCGGTGATGACTCCGGAGGTGGCCGTGCGGAGCGTAATCGAGAGCGTGGTGCGCCAGCGGGAGACGCCCAAACCGTAAGCGGCTTCGCGGATGGCCTGTGGAACCAGGAGCAGCATCTGCTCGGTGGTGCGCGCGATGGTTGGAATCATCATGATCGCGAGCGCGACGCCGCCGGCCAGCGCCGAGAAGTGTTTCTGGCGCATCACGACCAGCCCGTAGGCCACGATGCCGATCACGATGGAGGGCACACCGTTCAACACATCGGAGACGAAGCGCACGATATCGCCATAGCGGTTTCGGCCATATTCGGAGAGAAAGATTCCCGCTCCAATTCCGAGCGGCACGCCGAGCAGGCTGGCGATACCAAGTATGACCATCGAGCCGACGATGGCGTTCGCCATGCCGCCGCCGGGTTCGCCTACCGGCTTCGGAGTCTGGGTCAGGAAGGCAAGATTGATGGAGCCGATGCCCTTATAGACCAGATAGGCAAAAATAGCGAAGAGCGGCAAAAGCACGAGGAGGACAGTGAGCACGGAGACGCCGGTCATCGCGTGATCCATGACACGCCGCCGCAAGCTGATGGGCGGCATGCTGACCTGCGGAATCAGGGCTGCTGCCGAATTGGAGTTCGTATCAGGCATGTGATCTCAGGCAAGGCTTCTCGCCGGTTGGCCTCGAGTCACGCTCCACACCATGAGCCGTGCCAGCGCGTTCACAACAATGGTGACAAAGAACAGGGCCAATCCGATCTCGATCAACGCTGAAAGATAGAGATCTCCGGTTGCTTCGGTGAATTCGTTGGCGAGCACGCTGGCCATGGTGTATCCGGGAGCAAACAGCGATTTGGCAATTTCCGGACGGTTGCCGATCACCATGGTGACCGCCATGGTCTCACCGAGCGCGCGGCCCAGACCCAAAATAATGGCGCCCACGATTCCAGCCCGCGCATTCCGCAGCACACCCATGCGGATCATTTCCCAGCGGGTTGCGCCCAGCGCCAGCACGGCTTCACGCTGATGCTGCGGCACCACGGTGAGCACTTCGCGGGTGATGGACGAGATGATCGGAATAATCATGATCGCCAGAATCACTCCCGCAGCCAGCATACCGATGCCGTAGGGTGGTCCGCTGAACAGGCTCGTCCAGCCGAGAGTCTTGGCGAGAAACGGTTGTACATATTCCCGCAGCACTGGCACGAGAATGAAAATTGCCCAAAGTCCGTAGACCACGCTGGGGATGGCGGCCAACAGTTCAGTGGTGAAGGAAAGAATTCCGCGCAGGCGAATTGGGCACATCTCGGTAATAAACACCGCCACGCCGATGGACAGCGGCACGGCGATGATCAACGCCAGCAGTGACGACACGATCGTGCCGTATATGAACGGCAGCGCCCCGTACACATCCTCCACTGGATTCCAGTCCGATTGAGCAAAGAACTTCCAGCCAAAAGCGTGCCAGGAGAGCTGCGAGCCCACCACCAGTTGGTAAACGATCAAGCCCAGCAGCGCAACCACCGCCACGCCGCAGAGACGCATCGCCCAGCCAAAGGCAGCGTCCGGGATCTCGCTGACCTTCCCGTGCAACAGCGGCGTCGTTCGGGCTTCGAGTTTCAGGGCAACCTTTGTCCCCCGCTCCGGTTCGGGAGCGTTGAAACGCGGCCGGGGCAGGGCTTGATTGGACATTCCGTGCTGAGGCTATCAGACGGTTGTTACAAATCGGTTAAAAAGTGACCATGACCCATGATTTGGTACAAAGAAAGATTCTTCCTTGCCGGCGGGAGCCCTTGCGCCACGCGGCCCGGTTGTGAGAATACTGATCCACATCCATGCCCACCTTTGCTGCCATCGACATTGGATCGAACTCTGTTCGTCTGAAGATTTCGCGCCTGCAAGCCGGACGGTTGAAAGAAATCCACGAAGACCGCGAAGTCACTCGCTTGGGCGAAGGCGTCTTTCGGAGTGGACTGCTGGCGCCGGAGGCGATGACGCAAACGGTGCGAGTGTTGCGGCGCTTCAATCGTGCCATGCAGGAATGCGGTACGGATTCTGTGAGGGTGGTGGCCACGGCGGCGTTGCGCGACGCCCGAAATTCGCGCACATTTCTGGAATGGGTCCGCTCGACGACGGGCTGGACGATCGAAATCATTTCCGGACTGGAAGAGGCCCGCCTCATTCACCTGGGCATTGTCTCCGCCGGACGACTGGGCGCACATAGTGTTCTGCTGGTGGATCTGGGCGGCGGCAGTTGCGAGGTCACGCTTTCGCGCGACGGACAACTCCGGGATACGGTGAGCTTGCCGCTCGGAGCGGTACGCCTGACCGGCGAATTTCTTCCGCACGATCCGCCGCGCAAAAGTGAACTGAAGCGGCTCTCTGAATTTGTAGCGCGCGAGATTGCGCGCATTCAAGATCGGGTCAAGTCCACGCGCATAGGCGTCGTGATCGCCACCTCCGGCACAGCCGCCGCGCTGGTTAGCATCGGCAGGCACCTCGCGGGCACTCGAAGGATCCGCCCAGCGACCTACATTACACGCGAAATGATGCGCCGCATTGCGAAACAGATCACCCGGCTGACGTTAGACCAACGGCGGAGGGTCCCCGGGATCGGTCCGCGCCGCGCCGAAATTATCTGTGCCGGCGCGGTGGTGTATGCGGAAATGCTGGAGCGCTGCCATCTCCTGGGCTTTCGCTACTCGGCGCTGGGACTGCGCGATGGCATCCTGGCCCAGATGGCGGCGGATTACGACCGCAGCACGAGATCGGGCCGCGCCATTGAGTCGGAACGGTGGGAATCGATCAAGCGCGCCGTGGAGCATTACCGCGTCGACCTGCATCATGCCTTGCACGTGCGCGACTCGGCTTTGCTGCTGTTTTCTTCGTTGAAATCGGTACACCAGCTTCCACCGGAGTATCGCGAATGGCTTTCGGCGGCGGCCATGCTGTATGAGGTAGGCGACTACGTGAACCGCAATGGACACCACCGCCACACTTACTACATCATCGCAAACTCTGAAATTCTGGGATACACGCCCCAACAGCGGCGAATCATTGGCTCCATCGCGCGCTACCTGGGCAAGTCGCGGCCCACGCCGGGAGAGGGCCCGATGAACACTTTGAGCCCCGAGGAGCAGGAAAATGTAGAGAAAGCATCGGTACTGCTTCGTATCGCGCGAGCCTTGAATATGGGAAGGAGCCAGTCGGTCGGGAAGGTGGGAGTTTCGGCGCGCAACGGAAGAGTCGCCATGAAGCTGACTCCGCGCGGCAAGGCCAGCGTGGACCTGGAGGTATGGTCGATTGAAAAAGACCGGTCCTACTTCCGCGAAGTCTTCGGCCGTGAACTCTCCGTGGCCGCGGTGTGAAGGGTGCGCAGGATGCGAGGCGTGATGCACCAACTGAGCGATCCGGAATTACGCCGCATTTCGACTTTGGCTACGGCTCCCTTCTTAAGCTCAACCACCGCTTCGCATCCACTGTCGCTGATCACGCGTCCCAAAAATTCGCGCAGGTTCGGATTGTGCCCCACCAGCAGCACGGAATCCTGAGCGGCGTACTTCTCCAGCATTTTCTGAAAGTCGGAGAAGTTGGCCTGCGGACGCAACGCATTCTCCATCACCAGCTTGCCTTCGTGCCCCATCTCGTTGCCCACCAAAGCTGCGGTCTGTGTGGCGCGTTTTAGCGGGCTGGAGACGATGATTTCTACCTGCACGCCGAGCGCGGCCAGGGCGCGGCCGATGTATCCGCATTGCTCGATGCCGTCTTTATCGAGGCCGCGTTTTTCGTCTTTCTTCGCAGTGCTCAACTGTTGCCCGGCGCTAGCGTGGCGCAAAAAATAGAGAAACATTTCGGAGCGCTTATTCCTTTCCGATCATAGTTCGGCCGAGCGAAGTTCGTCCGACCGAAGTTCGCGAGGATCGGTGCGGGACAGCAGCCGGAATCTCCTCAGGCGTTTTGGTGCCTTCCGCAAGTCCAATGAGAAAATCCTGGGCGCTGAAGGCGGCCGAGCCCCGAGGAGGTCTTTCGCTGCGTCCGCGCCGCGATTGCCAGGGGCGCAGGTAGCGGCCGTCCGTCTGCAGAAATCTTGCTTTAACGTTATCGGCCAGGTAAGCGGCCAGAATCTCATGCAACACGCGGTCGCGCAGCAGAGGGCTCTTGAGCGGGAACAGGACTTCCACGCGCTCGTGCAGATTGCGCGGCATCCAATCGGCGCTGCCCAGGTAGACTTCAGGCTCGCCGCCGTTCTCAAAATAGTAGATGCGGCTGTGCTCGAGGAATCGGCCTACGATGCTGCGCACGCGGATGCGGTCGCTAAGACCGCGAATCCCCGGCCGCAGCGAGCAAATGCCGCGCACGATCAACTCAATGTCCACTCCTGCTTGCGAAGCGCGGTAGAGAGCCTGGACGACATTCTCGTCGAGAAGCGAGTTGAACTTGGCGATAATGCGCGCCGGACGCCCCATTCTCGCATGCTCGGCCTCCCGTTCAATCAGGCTCATGCACTTTTCGGCCAAATCCAGGGGCGCCACCAGCAACGGCCCGTAGCCGGGGTTTTCGGCGTAGGCGGTCAGAAAACTGAAAACATCGTGCACCGCTTTGGTAATCTCCTGATCCGCTGTGAGCAGGCTGAGATCGGTATAGATGCGGGCCGTGGTTGCGTTGTAGTTGCCCGTGCCCAGGTGCGCGTACTGGCGGGTTACGCCATCGGGATCGCGCCGCACCAGCAGCGAAAGCTTGCAGTGTGTCTTCAGACCGACCAGCCCGTGGAACACCTGCACCCCGGCATCTTCCAGATCGCGCGCCCAGCGGATGTTGGACGCCTCATCGAAGCGCGCTTTCAGTTCTACGACGGCGGTGACTTCCTTGTGTGCCGCGGCGGCCATCAGCGAAGGAACAATCAGCGAATGCTCGCTGGTCCGGTAAAGGGTCTGCTTGATGGAAAGCACCCGCTCGTCTTCGGCAGCCGAGTGAATGAAGGATAGAACAGCCTCGTAAGAATCGTAAGGGTGGTGCAGCAGAACGTCGTGGCGCCGCAGCTCTTCAAACAGATCGTGGGACTTCGCGGTCAGGCGCAACTCCCGCGGCACATAGGTGCGAAACTTCAAATCCGGCCGTGCCGCTTCGTCGTAGATATTGAACAGCCGCGAGAGATTCACCGGACCGTTGACGGGAAAAATCTGCCAGCGCTCAATTTCGAACACTGTGCCCAGGCGTTCGATGATCTCGGGATCGGCCTCGGACTCGATCTCCATCCGTACCGCGTCGCCTTTGCGGCGGTTGTGCAATTCGGCGCGCACGGATTCCAGCAGATTGCGCGATTCTTCTTCCTGCAGGTAGAGGTTGCTGTTGCGCGTGACGCGGAAGGCCGCCGAAGAAACGATGTCGTAGCCTTTATACATCCGTACGGCGTGATGGACGACCAGATCAGCCAGAAAAATAAAATCAATCGTCCCCTGCGATGGCAGGCGAACCAGGCGTGGAAGCGCTCGCGGAACCGTAACAACTCCGGTATAGGTGAGCGAGGAGCGGCGACGGCGACGCAACAAGAGCGCCACGCACGTCGCCTTGTTGATTACACGAGGAAAGGGATGGGCCGGGTCCACCGTTACCGGGGTGAGCAGGGGATCCAATTCCCGCTGGCAGTAGTCGTCTACGAAAGCCATTGCCGCGTCGTCCAGTTCGTCGATGCCAAGGACGCGAATTCCCTGCTCCGCCAGTTCCGGCCGCAGGCGCTCGTTCCAGCATGAATACTGTTCTTCGACGAATTCATGCGTCGCGTCTTTGATAAGTTCCCGCTCCTCGACCATGGTGAGGCCGTCGGGAGTAGTGGAGTTGTGGCCGTCTTCAAGTTGTTGCAATAGGCCGCCGACGCGGACCTCAAAAAACTCGTCCAGGTTGCTGGCGGAGATGGCCAGAAACTTAACGCGTTCGAGCAACGGATTGCGGAGGTCCCCCGCCTCTTCGAGCACGCGCCAATTAAATTTCAGCCACGATGCTTCGCGGTTCAGAAGCGTGGCGCGGTTGCTCAGAGTTTGCCGAACCATATAGTCAAGATCTTCAAGGTAGAACGTCTAGCGGTCTGCACAAAAACTCACTTTCGTAGCAGACAGCGCGTTGGCATTCTCGCGGCTTGCGCATCCCCCACGAACACGGCGACGGCCGCTCGGACCGCACCTTCAAAAGTAAGGATCTTCGTAGTAGATGGGGGTGTTTATTGCGACTATACAACCCGATCACGCGCCTTCTGCTCGACCCAAAATAGTATACCAAGTTGGCTTCGGCCAAGAGCGACGGGCGGAGAACTTTTCGCTCCCCGAACTGCAACTCAATGCACACTCTGTTCTACCGCGACGTCCAAGTGACTCCCGTAAAGTATTTAAAGGACGATGTTTAGCCGATACTCGCTCCACCCACGAAACGGAGCGACGTATGCTATTCGCATAATGTAAATAAAGTCGATTATAAAAATAGACTTTATGGCATAATTGTCCCAGAAGGTCGGCACGCTGTGACCTCCGGTTGCGAGAAACACTTCCTGTTGCTCCCCCGGTATGTGTTGGTCGACTAAGAACTCAAGAAGGAGAGGATTGCATTTTATGAAATCTACTAAGTATCTGTTTCTCACCGTCCTGACGTTGGCGGCACTTTCAGCCGCTGCGTGGGCACAAACCTCGGACTCCGCCGCACCGGCTCCGAAGAAGAAGAACAAGCCCGTAGCAGCGGCGCCAGCACCTCCGGCGATAACGGCTGCCGACGTTCAATCCTTGAAAGACGCACTGGCCGCCCAGCAGCAGCAGATCCAGAAACTTTCCCAGCGACTGCAACAGGCGCAGGAGGCTGCAAGCGATGCTGCCAGCAAAGCCTCCGCAGCTCAAAGCCAAGCCAGCGAAGAGCAGCAGACGGTGAATGAACTGAAAAGCGATCTGGCCGATCTCAAGACTGTGAACGACGCGGCTCCGACCGATGTTTCTCCGAATAGTGCGGTATTGAAAAACGCTGTGTTATCGCTACTGGACTTACCGCAGACATCCGGCGGCGAGCCAACACAAGTCTTCAACACACAGATGGAGAGTCCGATTACGATCCGTTTCCGAGGCATCAACATCACTCCGGGCGGATACGCGGAAGCGGCCTTTGTGCGGCGCTCACGTGCATTGGGTGCAGACCTGCCCACGCCCTTTAATTCCGTGACCATGCCGGGCGCCTCCCAGAGCCAGCTATCGGAGTTTTTCGGCTCAGCCCGTCAGTCTAAGATCACCACCTTTGTTGAGGGCCACGTTGGGCACGCGGATCTGTCCAGCTACGTCTCAGCCGACTTCCTCTCCGCCGGCGTTACCTCCACATCCACCGAAACCAATAGTTACACTCTCCGTCTCCGCCAGGCGTGGGGCCAGGTCAAATTTGACAATGGGTGGAGTTTCCTCGGCGGCCAGGAGTGGAGCCTGGTGACCGAGAATGCGAAGGGAATCGCCCCGGACGACGACATGGGCAAAACCAACGATGTTCGGCCCAAGACGATCGACCCGTCTTATAACGTCGGTTTCGATTTTGCGCGTCAGTATGGAATCCGTGTAACCAGGAGCTTCGGCGACAAGGTTGCGGTTGCATTCGCGCTAGAGAATCCTCAGGCCACGCTGACCACACACGGCAACGCCAGTAATTTCCTGCTTGGCGAGATTGGTGCGAGCAACAGCTACAACACCACTACAAATTACTCCTTCAATCCCTCGCCCGACATCATCGCGAAGGTTGCTTTCGATCCCGGCTTCGGGCACTACGAGGTCTTCGGCCTGGTCGACCGCTTCTCAGACCGTATCTTCCCGTGTGTGGAATTTGTTACCGGCTCGTCCCTGTGCACGGCCAAGGGCGCCACTTCCGCGACCGGGGCTTACAACGCTTCCAAGGAAGGAGGCGGTGTAGGCGCGAGTGCACGTTGGACCTTCGCTAAGCACGTTACTTTTGGTTTGAAAGGTTTCGGCGGCAGCGGAATCGGACGGTACGCTCCCGGAGGGCTTTCGGATGCCTCGATTAATACCGACGGCACCATTCATTTGATCAAGAACCTGCAAGGGCTGAGCTCGCTTGAGCTAAAGCTCAAGAAACTTACGATCTATGGCTACGGCGGAGTCGAGTACGCAGCCCGGTCGTATGACTTCGATTCGTTGGCCAACAAAGGCACAGGAGCCAATGTCGGCTACGGCGCGCCCACGTTCAACAACACCGGTTGTTACACCGAGATCGCGCCCGGCTCCGGCGGGTTCAGCCCGGGCGGCACGGGCACGTGCACCGGCGACACGCGTGCCCTGATCGAGGGAACCCTCGGATTCTGGTACAAGTTTTACTCGGGGCCAAGGGGTACGTTCCAGTACGGCACGCAGTACTCCTACGTGACGCGGAACACGTGGTCGGGTGCTGGAGGCCTGCCGTCGGGCAGCGCTGGTCTGCAACCCAACGGGCTCGACGGAATGGTTTTCACCTCGTTCCGTTACTACCTGCCGTAAACCGAATACCGGTCCCGCGCCAGCAATGGCGCGGGACCACCAGGTTTTAGGAGACAAGGTTTGGCGGCCACTCAAATTCTGAGGGGCGCTTTCCTGAGAGGTGTCTTCCCTCAGAATCACTGCCGACCCGGTTTTGGCTACTCTCCTTTTCCGGGCCGGTGGTGCTAACTTACAGCGAGATTTCACGTCAGGACGTTCGTCGCAGTGCTCTAGTGGATCTGCTTGATAGCTGCTTTGACTTTCTCCACCACGGTCGCGGGTAGCGGCGCGTAGCTGAGCTGGTTTGTCATCTTCTGGCCGTCGGTGACCATCCAATTGAGAAAGTCGGCGATGATCTTCCCTTTCTTCGGGTCCTTGGCCTGCTCCGGAACCAAAAGCCAGGTAAAGCTCGAAATCGGATACGCCGTCTTGCCCGGCGCGTTGGTTATGGACACGCGAAAATCCGGGGGCATTTTTGGCGCCGATGCCGCTGCCTCGGTCACTCCATCGAGCGAAGCTTTCACGAAGTTGCCGGCCGCGTTCCGGACCGATCCATACGTAATTTTGTTTTCCACGGCATAGATCAGTTCGATGTAGCCGATTGATCCTTGCAACTGCCGAATCTGTCCCGCAACGCCTTCGTTCCCTTTACCTCCCAAACCGACCGGCCATTTCACCGAGGTTCCCTTTCCTGCCGTCGCTTCCCACTCCTTGCTGACCTTGGAGAGATAGTCGGTGAAGATGTACGTAGTGCCGCTTCCATCCGAGCGGTGAACCACAATGATTGGCTGGTTGGGAAATTTGACGCCAGGATTTGCCTGGGCGAGGGCAGGGTCGTTCCAGTTTTGAATCTTTCCGAGAAAAATGCCAGCCAGAGCTTCAGGAGTGAACTTAACCTCACCGCTGATCCCCGAGACGTTGTAGGCGGGCACGTCCGCGCCCAACACCGTGGGGATGTGCAGGATTTTTGTCTTGGCCTCTTTTAGCTGCTCATCGGTCATCGGACCGTCACTAGCTCCGAAATCAACCGTGCCGTTCAGAACCTGGCGGATGCCGCCGCCGCTGCCAATCGATTGGTAGTTGATCTGCACATCCGGGTGCAGCTTGTTGTATTCGCTGAACCATTTGGAATACATGGGATACGGGAAGGTGGCGCCCGCTCCATTCAGTTGCGTCTGCCCCATGACTGGCAGCGCCAATACAAGACCTGCCAGCAGCAGCAATGGACGACATATCAGACGTATCACTAGACGAGTCCTCCTCGTAGTTAATGTAAGTATGCAAATCTTCTTTTATGAGCCAAATGTTACGGCAAGGTTACAGCGGGGTGAATTTCTGATAAACCTGCTTTGTTTTCCAAGTACTTAGCGGCTGCCATTCTTGTCGAGCCGCGCCAGTTCCAGCCCAAAAAGAGTGTTGTCGGGGAAGTCCCTTTGCAGGGCCAGCAGGAGCTCGCGAGCGCGGGGCAACTCTTTCTCGCGGACGTAGGCGATGGCCAGCAGGATCCGCGCAAATGGGGCGAGCAGATGGCCTTCCGCCGCGGTCGTTTGCAGTTCGGCAATGCCGCCAGCCTTATCTCCCGACACGCCCCCGAGGCGCAGAACCCAGCGCACCGGAGCGGCCATCGATCCGATGATGTAACGGCTGACACCCCCGGCCAGATGAGCGTCGTAACAAGTCGGATCGGCAGCGAGCAGTTGTTCGGCCCATGCCGTCGCCTGCTTGGTGTAATGCAGCGACGCCAGATTGCGCTTTTCGATGAGCGCGGCAAAATCGGAGCGCAAGCCGGCGGCGAAGGTCATCGCCAGAAGCGCATCGCGGTCCCGACCGTCGCGGCTCAACCTCGACTTTGCCAAATCTTCAGCACGAGTGAGTTGCTGGTCGAAGCGTGCGCGTTGTTGCGGGTCAGCGTTGTATTTCTTCCGCGCGCCGAAGACCGAGTCGTCTTCATAAAACTGCGCTTCCAGCACTCCGAGGCGGTTGAATTCCGAAAACAAAACGCCAGCTGCCTCGCTTGCCGGCCCCATGGGATTCTCGGGGTTCAGTTTTTCCCACGATTCGAATTCCCTTTGCGCGCCGGTAAAATCCAGATCGTAGAGCCGGAGGAATCCACGATCGAGCCCCGCCGATGGCAATTCGGCACCGGCCTGGGAAGCAGTCATCAACAGCACGAGAGTGGCCAAGAGTGTGACCTGGATCCATTTCGCGCAAGGGCGGAGCCGCTGTAGAAGACGAATGCGTGGGGATCTTGACATGTTCCGAATTAGATGCCCATTTCCCGCGTTTTGATGAAACTTCCAGCACAGATCCGCATCTTCTGGCAAACTGCTTAACGGTGAGGACGACCTTCTGTGAGCGATGATCCTGTGAGGAATGATCTTCGTTATGCGCCCGGTGCGCCCGGAATCGAACCCCGTTGGACCTCGAGCGCCAAGACCGGCGTAGGCACCGCGCTGAACCTCCACAGCAGAGTTTGGTTCACGCTCAGTCATGGCATTCTCAATGAAATTTACTTTCCCCGAGTGGATCAAGCTTGCACCCGCGACTTTGGGTTGATTGTAACCGACGGCCGTCAATTCTTCTCCGAAGAGAAACGCCACTGTACCTTCGAGAACGTTCCGATCGAACCAGGAATACCTGCCTACGAGTTGACCAACACGCACATGGAGGGCCGGTACCGGATCGAAAAAGAAGTGCTGACCGATCCGTGGCGAAACGTGGTATTGCAGAAGATTCGTTTCGTGCCGGTCGAGGGCAAGCTAGGCGACTACCGCCTCTACGCACTGTTGGCGTCACACCTGGCGAATATGGGATACGGCAATACCGGCTGGGTGGGCGATTACAAAGGGACGCCGATGCTTTTTGCCCAGCGCGATTCCAGCGCGCTCGCCCTGGCTTGCTCCGCGCCGATGACGAAATGTTCCGTCGGATTTGCCGGCGTATCCGACGGCTGGCAGGACCTCTCCCGAAATTTCCAGATGACATGGGAATACGACCGTGCAGAAAACGGAAATATTGCGCTGACCGCTGAAATCGATCTCGCTGCCTGCAATGGCGAGTTCATTCTCGCCCTCGGCTTTGGTGGAATCTGGGCGGAAGCCGGTCAGCAAACCCTCTCTTCCCTGCTGACCGCTTATGAAATGATCCGCAAAGATTACGTCTTTCACTGGCAGAACTGGCAGCGAACGCTTAAAAAGCTCGATGAGAAACCGCGGAAAAAAGACCTGTATCGCGCCAGCATGGCGGTTCTTCGCACCCACGAATCCAAGGACTTTCTCGGCGGAATCATCGCCAGCCTCTCCATTCCATGGGGCTTCAACAAGGGCGATGAGGATCTCGGCGGTTACCATCTGATCTGGCCACGCGATTTGGTCGAGAGTGCCGGCGGATTGCTGGCCGCGGGCGCTCACGACGACGCTCTGCGCGTCTTGCATTACCTCGAAGCCACCCAGGAAGCCGACGGACACTGGGCGCAGAACATGTGGTTGGATGGGCGTCCATACTGGAAAGGCTTGCAGATGGATGAGACTGCCTTTCCCATTCTGCTGGTCGATCTGCTGCGTCGCGAATCACCCCGCTGTTTCCAGAGCAACGATCGCTGGTGGCCGATGGTGCGCAAAGCGGCGTCGTTCATTGTGGCCAACGGTCCGGTTACACAGCAGGATCGCTGGGAAGAGGACGGTGGTTATTCGCCGTTCACGCTCGCGGCCGAAGTCTCTGCCCTGCTCATTGCCGCCGATCTTGCGCAGTCGATGGGCAAGGCTGAACCCGCTGAGTTTCTGCGCCAGAATGCCGACACCTGGAACGACAACATCGAACGCTGGACCTACGCGGTGAATAGCGATCTCGCGAGGCAGGTCGGGGTCGAAGGCTACTATGTGCGCATCACACCCGCGGACGGAGACGGAGCCGCCTCGCCCCTGCTTGGATTTGTTCCTATCAAGAATCGCGCCACAAGTCCAGACGCGCCGGCTGTCGAGATGGTCAGCCCGGATGCGTTGGCTCTGGTGCGCTTCGGCCTCCGTGCTCCCGACGATCCACGAATTTTGAACACGATCAAGGTTATCGATGAACTGCTGCGCATCAAGCTTCCCCAAGGGCCGGGTTGGTATCGCTACTCTGGGGACGGCTACGGTGAGCACGAGGACGGCTCTCCCTTCGACGGTACCGGCGTGGGGCGTCCATGGCCGCTACTGGCGGGTGAACGAGCCCACTACGAGCTGGCTGCCGGACGCGCCGCTTCAGCCGAGGCCTTGTTAGGCGTGATGGAAAATTCCACGGGCGCGAGCCGCCTGATTCCCGAACAAGTCTGGGACACGACCGACATCCCGGAGCGCGAACTGTTCGCGGGAAAAGGGTCGGGGTCGGCCTGTCCGCTGGTGTGGGCCCACTCCGAATACATCAAGCTGCGGCGGTCGCTGCTCGAGGGAAAGATTTTCGATCAGCCTCCACAAACCGTGAACCGCTATTTGACGAAGAAAATATCCGCCCAGTACTTCAACTGGCGCTTCAACAACAAGACCCGCACGCTCCCGTGCGGGAAAAAGCTGCGGATTCTGTTGATGGAACCGGCGCTTGTGCACTGGAGCTTTGATAACTGGCAGACTGCGCACGACAGCGACTCCGAAGAGAGTGGCTGGAACTTGCAACACCTGGATTTACCAACGGAAACTCTTGCCGCAGGCCGACAGATTACGTTCACGTTCCTCTGGAAGAACGCCGGGCGCTGGGAAGACCGCGACTACCAGGTGACCGTCGAGTAGCCTGTCTTAATCAATGATCGACAGCAAAATCGAAGGCGGCGTCTATGTGGAGGGCAGTGCTATTGAGATACAAGATGCCATCGTGCTCCAAGCTTGCGCGTATTTTCTGCTCCTGAAAGGCAAGCGGTAACTCGGTGCACGCTAAACAAACCACTGGTCGGATCCTGAACCGCTCTTTGAACGAGATTCTCACGATCTTCCCTAGTTGTGCGGCAGTGCCCTCCAGCTTGCCCAGTTGTAATTCGGCTATCAACCCCTCCGTCATGGCCCTCGCTGTTTCGTCGCGCGGGCCGCTCGCCTCCACTCCATACTTCGAAAACCTCTCGCGAAACTTTGCCGATCTCATTGTCACGGCGGTGCCCAGTATCAGAACTTCGCTCGCCCCAATTCGAGCGCTTTCTTTTGCTACCACATCAAGAATGCTTAAGACGGGAATCTCAATCCCGCGCACGATGGTCGCGAAACGGTGGTGAGCAGTGTTGCTGGCGATGAGTGCGAAATCGACGCCGCTGATTTCCAGGCGCTGGAGGGCGGCGCGATGGTAGTCGTCAAATTGCGTCCAGGAATCTCCGTCATCATCGACGCCGAGGAGTGAGATCGCTTTCTTGACATCCAGCGATTCGATGCTCATCTCCGGTATCGAGGGCACAGATTGCGGATTCCGCGCGAGGTGCCATTGTTCGCTTCGACGGCAGATCCCTGAATAGTAATCCGCCGTGGATGGCCACGCGACACCTCCGACGACTCCAATCTTCTTCATCGCCTTCTTTAGTTTGATCTCGACCTCTTGATCTCGGCCTCAGCGTTTCAGATCAGTGGCCTATGGGCTGTTCTCAAGTGGATGAGTGAACCCGATCACGCTGGTCCTGAGAGTTTCGAGGGAAGGCCGAATGTTCCATCCACTACTTCCACGAAGTTTCTTTCTTCGCGAAGAATCAGCCGCTTGTCTTGCGCCATGGCGAAATTCTCACGGGCTTCCGCATCTGACCTCACGCGTGCCCGGTAGGTTTCATAAGAGGCGAGACTGTCGAAGGCAATCAAACCCCATGCCACGTCATTTGTGCCTTCATGCAGAAGAAAATACCCGACCAGGTGGCCGCCGCATCGAGGAATGATTCGGCCCCAATTCTCGGCGTACTTCTTGAACCCATCTCGCTGGAAAGGATCGATCTGGTAGCGGATAACGCAGGTGATCGTCATGAGAGTCCTCCTGAGGCTCGAAGTGGCCAGTGCATCGCTACCAAGGTTCATCGCCGCGCACATCGCCGCAATGCCTCCAATGGCTTGGCGGCGGCTTATCGGCGCGGTTGAGGGACTGGTCGGATGCATGTGCAACACTGTGTCATTTGCCTCACATGAACACTTCGTTTATTATCAAAGTATGAATGTAGAGCGCCATTCTGATCCCGGGGTCTCCAGAATCGCGGCGGCAATCGGCGAGCCCGCGCGAGCTCGCATACTCTATTGCCTGATGGACGGACACGCACGAACCAGCACCGAGCTTGCCATGGTGGCGGAGGTTAGTCCGTCAACCGCGAGCGTACACCTGAATCGACTGAAGACAGACCATCTGGTCAAAGTGCTGGTCCAGGGCAAGCATCGCTACTACAGTCTCGAAGGACCCAACGTCGCGACTGTGCTTGAAGGACTGAGCGTGCTGGCCGGCGGGTCGCGCGAGAAATTCGTATCCAGCGCACCAAGCCGACTGCGTCTCGCACGGACTTGCTACGATCACTTGGCGGGCACCGTGGGTGTGTCGCTGCACGACCGTCTCAGGGCATTGGGGTGGCTTTCGGCCAGTTCGAAGGTCACCAGTTCCAAGGTTGATGACAACGCATACGATCTCTCCACGGAGGGAGCCAGGGCGTTTGAAGCTCTTGGCATTGACATCGAAGAAACTCGGACGCTGCGCCGCCGCTTCGCGTGCGCTTGCCTCGATTGGAGTGAGCGGCGCCCTCATCTCGGCGGGGCGCTGGGGGCAGCCCTACTGAAAGTCGCGCTGAAAAAGAAATGGGTGGTGCACGATCTTGACAGTAGGGCTTTAGGTGTCACAAGTTTTGGACGGCGCGAAATGCTGACTCGATTTGGCCTTCATGTTTGAGGGAATTGATCGGTAAGCGCGGCAAAGAACTCTGAAAGTGGTCTTTCGGCAGCCTCCGCGGTGCGACACTGTTAAACTTTCATACTCACGAATTGCATTCGAGACACTATATCGAGGCACCATGCGCATTCTTATCCCGTTTGTTATGGTCGTACTGATACTGATGATAACAATGACGATGCTGAACACCCTCGCAACCTCTCAGACTATGCCTGCTCCCCAGGCCATCACCGATCCGAAACAGATCGCGTCCAAGCCCGACGCCCGGGTGGAAAAGAATCTTTCCATCGAGAAGCTCTACATGACGCGCCAGGTGGGCGGTTCCACCTGGGCGCCGGATGGAAAGACGGTCGCGTTCGTCAGCAACCTGAGCGGCCGCAACAATCTCTGGCTGGTGCCCTCCGAAGGCGGATGGCCGATGCAACTCACGGTGAGCGATGAGCGCCAGACCGGCCCTACATGGTCGCCGGACGGCAAATGGATCGCCTATATGTCCGATTATGACGGCGACGAGCAATGGGACATTTTTCTGGTGTCGCCGAAGACTGGACAGGTCGTGAATCTGACCAAGACGCGCGAGATCGCTGAGGAAAGTCCCGCCTGGTCACCCGATGGCCGGTATCTCGCCTACATGGTCAAGCCCAGGACATCTTCTGTGTTCGAGATCGATGTTTACGACACGGTCTTGCGCGACGTGAAGCACCTGACCACTGGAACGGCCAAAGACCGCATGAACGTCGCGCCTATCTGGTCGGCGGATGGAAAGTTTATCGTTTACACGCAGGAGCAGTCGAAAGGGACCGACTCGAATGTGTTTCTGGTCAATGTCGCGAACTATGTTGAGAGCGCGCAAAGCACGCTGCTGACGCCGCATGATGGCGAACGCACTTACTCGGCAAACGATATTTCGCCTGACGGCAAAAGCGTTCTGATCACGTCCAGCGCCGGCGATGGCTATGACAACGTCGGCTTGCTCGACATCGCGAGCAAGAAGATACGCTGGCTCACGAATGACAAGTGGGAAAGTTCTGGTGAAAGCTTCTCTCCCGATGGCAGGTTTCTGACCTACCGCGCGAATGTAGATGGCAGCACCGATATTTACTTGTATGACGTCGCATCCGGAAAGGTGCACTCGTTGCTCCTGCCCAAAGGCGTGAACCAGGTTGCGGGCAGGCCTTCGCCTTTCACTCGCGACAATTTGCGGCTGCTTTATTACCACACCGGACCGACCGCGCCCGGTGATTTGTGGGTTTATAACCTCGCTGACGGCAAGTCGCATCAGCTTACGCGCTCGCTGGTGGGCGGCGTGCGATCGGAGGACATGGTCGAACCCCAGCTGGTGCATTATCCGAGCAAAGACGGTAAGTGGACAATCTCTGCGTTCGTCTATGTGCCTTACAACCTGCCGCGCAATGACGAGCATCCCGCGATCGTCTTTGTTCACGGCGGTCCGACGGCGCAGACGATGAACACCTTCAACCGCTTCGTCCAATACATGGCTAACCAAGGTTACTTTGTGATTGCACCCAACTATCGCGGATCGACTGGGTACGGAAAAGAATTCCAACAGGCGAATCTTTTCGATATGGGCGGCGGCGATTTGCAGGATGTGCTTGCGGCCGCCGAGTGGATCAAACAGACGGGCTACGTCGATCCCAAGAAACTCATTCTGATGGGCGGCAGCTACGGTGGCTACATGACGATGATGGGCGTTACCAAGGCTCCGGAGCTATGGGCGGCGGGCGTTCCGATTGTGCCTTTTGTGAACTGGTTCACCGAGATTCAGAACGAAGATCCAGTGCTGCAGCAGTCCGACCTTGCGACCATGGGCGATCTCGTGAAAAACAAAGCGCTCTACGAGGATCGTTCGCCCATCAATTTCGTGGACCAGATCAAGGCGCCATTGTATCTGTTGGCCGGCGGCAACGATCCCCGATGCCCCAAGGAAGAAGCGCAGCAGGTAGTGGACGCGGTCAAGAAACGCGGCGGCGTGGTCGAATACAAAGTCTATGAGAACGAAGGCCACGGCTTTGCGAAAGTCGAAAATCAGATTGACGCGTACAAGTGCGTGGCTGACTTTCTGAAAGCGCACGTTCCGCCAGCGGATTGCAGCTGCTCGCTGAACGAGTAAAGGTAGTTCTCAGTTCCCGGTTCTCGGTAAGGACTGGCCGGAGCCGATTTCCGCAATGCTGGGCTCTAGGCTGCGGTGCTCGCCATATTTACTCTCTAGCCGACTAGTTCACTTGACAAAGGGTACGGAGGTGGCGCATGATTAAGCCGTTTCCGAAGCCGCTCCAATTTAAGCCCGACATTGAGCGACTTCCGAAGAGGAAGCGCATGACTATATGCATCGCAATGCGTGCCCAAGATGGAATCGTAATAGCCACTGACGCGGAGGAGAGCGACCGCTACTACAAGCGAGCGCAGCAAAAGATTTTCCCTTTTGTCTGCCTATCGACTGGGTTAAATCCTCCGGCACCATCTTTTGCGTACGCATTCACGGGGGCAGGGAACTCAGGCTACCTCGATGCGTTTTTCCATCAAGCGATGAAAGGGATTCCATCTCTTGGGCATAATCCCAACGATGTAGAACGCTTTCTAGCCAGCGAAATTTTGAAATTTCATAATGACCATCTTTTTCCTCTAGCTCACACGTCTGAGCCACCCCAAATCGAGGTTTTGGTGGGTGCCTATCTCAACTTTATGACCGCGATTTTTGTGTCGCATGGTTCCACAGTACGCACAGGTCAGCTAAATACCGCTGTGGGGATTGGTTCTCACTTTGCCTTGGGTGTAATGGACAACCTAAACAGAGCCCGCGATATAGCGCACACGGAGTTGTTAGCGGCTTATGTAGTAGCGCTGACAAAGGAAAGCATCGAAGGGTGTGGTAAATACACAGAAATTGCTTCCCTGCGAAATGCGCACGTGCAAGATGATCCAGGACAGCCGTCGCGGCTTGTCCCACCTGATAACCCGCTCAGCTTTGTATCTCCGCGAAAAATACAAAAGTGGGAGGAGTCGTTTGCTAGGAAGTGGGCACCACGCCAGTGCGACACTATCTCGCAATTGGCTGAGGAAGAACTGGCGGATGATGCTATGCGGTTAAACGCTCAAACGATAGAGGGTCAGCAGTAACCATATGGCGCAGTGTGTCGATAAACAGATCGGAGCGCTTGCGGCGATTGAACCGGAAGGTCATCTCGTCCAAGTAGGCGGGAAGGTGCTTGGCGCTGATCTTGTGCCAACTTCCAATGATGCCGCGCTTGAGCAAGCTGAATGCCGATTCTACGGTGTTTGTAGTGACGCACGCGCCGTTCTCGTACCTGACGTATTCTTTGGCGCGGTGATTCACAGTTTTATGTTCCCCGTCGATTCCGGCGGTTGGCATCGCGTTTTGATATCCCGGCCAATCGTCCGTTATCAATACTTCTACATCTTGACTAATGTTCTCTTTGACGTACTGGGCGAGAGTGCCAGAGCTTGCATCTCTAGCGTGGAAGAATCGGAGATCGCCGCCGCGTTGCCGGATGCCAATGACAACCTGCTTCTGCTTTCGGGCATAGACTTGCCCCTTCCCGCTCACCTTGCCGCCAATATAGGTTTCGTCCATCTCGACAGTACCGTCAAGCATGGGCTGATCTACCTGCTTCATGGCCGCGCGGATTCTGTGACAGAGATACCAAGCCGTCTTGTAAGAGCCTTTGTGTTGGCCCCAGATCGTGCGCTTGAGTTGGTGGGCGCTCATGCCTTTCTTGGCTTCGCAGAGCAACAAGACGGCAACAAACCAGATCGGCAACGGCAAGTGAGAATCGTGGAAGATGGTACCACTAGTGGCGGTGAACTGGTATTCACAGCCGACACATTCAAAGCGAGCATATTCTTTAAGTCGGGACACTCGCGTATCTTTACAGCGCGGGCAGGTGACACCTTCGGGCCAGCGCAGACGTTCCAAGAGTTCCCGGCACCGGTCATCGGTCGGATAGAGAGTATTAACTTCAGGGAGGGTCATGGGAGCACCTCGTAAGCGGAAAGAGAAGTCGCCGTTGCAGCGCATACCAACTCGCAAGCTGGTTGCTGGCATAAAGAGAGATTTGCGTCAGATGCTACGGTCTGGGCCGATATCGAAACCACAGAAAGGAAAGGGATAAATGCGACCATGCCATAATAGTACACAAGGTGTTACCCTTTGTAAAGTGGATAATCATGCTTAATTCTGCTGAAATTCGGATTATTGGCGGCTTTCTGACGCCCGCTCATGGCCTTTCAGCGCCTCAAGTATAGTTATCATCTAGTTATCAGAGCAACTGACCGATCGGCCTGGGGCAGCTTCGAGGGCCGTTTTCGGGGACGAACACACCTCGGGACTCGCCACAGGTCAGGGAATATTATCGTGCCGGGCGGGTTGGAGGTCTGTGATGGCGCTCACTGGTTGGATGTGATGAAAAAGGCCAAAGGCCCCGCCTATGCGGAGCTTCCACCGATTCGTTCTTACGATCCGTCAATGAGTGTAATCGGGATGTTACGCCAGCTACTTTTTGCGATAGCGCCAACTCCTCGGCTTTCATTGACTTGCCTACGCTCCCGCCATAGCATGTTTTGCACATGATCGGCACGACCATCTCGCACTACAGCATTATCGAAAAACTTGGCGGTGGCGGGATGGGCGTTGTTTACAAGGCTCAGGATGTAAAGCTCGGTCGCCACGTCGCGCTGAAGTTTCTTCCCGACGAACTCGCCCATGATACACAAGCACTCAGCCGTTTCCAGCGGGAGGCCAAGGCTGCATCCTCGCTGAACCACCCGAACATCTGCACGATCTACGAAATCGATGAATCCAGTGGGCGATCTTTCATCGCGATGGAGCTGCTAGATGGACAAACGCTCCGGCACCGGATCAATGGCAAGCCGTTGGAGATGGAAACGGTGCTCGATCTAGGTATCCAGATCGCCGACGCCCTCGACGCGGCGCACTCGAAAGGGATCATCCACCGGGACATCAAGCCCGCGAACATCTTCGTTACGAATCGAGGGCAGACGAAGATTCTCGATTTCGGGTTGGCCAAAGTGTCGCTCAAGCCGGAGAGCGTTGCCATGAGCGCCCCGACCATCGAGTTAGAGGAAAACCTAACGAGTCCTGGCAGTGCGCTGGGCACCGTCGCCTATATGTCGCCCGAGCAGGTTCGCGGGAAGGAACTCGACGCTCGTACTGACCTGTTCTCATTCGGCGCTGTGCTGTACGAGATGTGCACCGGAACGCTGCCATTCCGTGGCGACACATCAGGCTTGATCTTCAAAGCCATTCTGGATGGAACACCAACATCGGCGGTGCGCCTGAATCCCGACCTGCCAACGGAATTGGAGCGCATCATAAACAAGGCCTTGGAGAAAGACCGTGATGTTCGGTATCAACATGCGTCCGACATCAAGGCCGACTTGACGCGCCTGAAGCGCAACAAAGAGTCGGGGAAGCTCACATCGAGCGATAGCACAAAGCCGCGCTCGTCACGTCGGACAATTGTGACTAGCGCCTTATCTCTCGTAGCCGTCATCGCACTCGTTGCTGTGGGTTTGTTCTACGTTGGCAGCAGTAGCACTCGCACCCGCATCAACTCGGTTGCTGTACTACCTTTCGCCAACGCCAGCGGTGATCCAAACACGGAATACCTGAGCGACGGAATCACAGAGGGCATCATTGACCGCCTCTCCGGGCTTCCGAATGTCAAAGTGATTTCACGCACGTCGGCTTTCCGTTACAAAAAGCGCGAGATCGAGCCGCTGAAGGTAGGGCGGGATCTGGGGGTAGAGGCACTAGTGACTGGGAGGGTTCTTCAGCGAGGCGACGATCTCTCGGTCAGCGTCGAGCTCGTGGACGCACGCGAGGACAAACAGCTTTGGGGGGAGCAGTACAGCCGAAAGCTCGCCGACATCGCGTCGGTGCAACAGGAAATCGCAAGTGCCATATCTGGAAATCTGCGGCTTCGGTTGACCAGTGAAGACAAGACCCGTTTGGCGAAGTCTTCCGCCGCGAATCCTGAGGTCTACCAGCTTTACCTGCAGGGTCGTTATCTCGCAAATCAAGGTGCAGTCGAAGGGCTCAAAAAGAGCCTGGGGTATTTCCAGCAGGCAATCGACAAAGATCCCGGCTATGCCATGGCATACGTTGGTCTGGCTGACTCCTACAATTGGCTCGGTGGTGGATTGAACTATCTCCCTCCCAACGAGACTCTTCCGAAAGCGAAAGCAGCAGCCAAGAAAGCGCTGGAGCTGGATGACACGCTGGGGGAACCAGGGTTCGAAAAGGTTGCGATCTATACCGATTTAGAGGACTTTTCTCCCGGTCACATTGCCTTGTCAGATGGCAAAGTGTGGAAAAGTAAACTAGGACGCCTTCAAGATATTGAACATGCCTCGCTTGATTTACTAGAGGGGGATCAGGGCTGGGAATACGGTATTGTGGAGAGGATTCTCAAGAGGAAAATAAAATGATAGAAAGTTGCATAGCAAAGCGGTTATTCACATGAAACGTGAGCAACCGATCCCAGAACCTTCAGAAGAACTGAAGGCTCAGTGCAACGCGGAGGATCAATTCAGCAACTTTGAGCGTGTGTTCCGCAAAGTCATGTCGGTTCCAAAAACTGAAGTGCTGAAGCGAGAAGCAAAAGAGAAGCACCGTAATGCTCGAAAGCGAGCGCGGAAGAAGAAAGGTTGAGATTTGAATTGGTGCAGAATCGCAGCCGGATTTGCAGTTTCAATTGCTGGCGGTGGATTCGTGCTGTGGCTGGTTCTGCCTAAATGGCTAGTGCCTCATATAGCTAAAATACATGGTTTTGACGAGAAGGAATTATCCCGATTGCCATGGCTAGTAGGCATCATCGAACGTTTTGTTTGTACAGGAGCGCTACTTGTCGGCGGGAGCCATGGTTGGCAAATTATTGGCGCTTGGATCGCAATGAAGGTGGCTGCTCGCTGGCAAAAACCGAAAGCGGACCTTCAGCTTAAAGACAGCGACAATCTCTGGCTAATCGGCACTACCATTTCATTATTGTTCGGCATCCTCGGGGCATGGATTGCCCTTGGGCGCATTCCAACTTAATGGATTAGCCAAATATATAATTGCCCTTATTAGCTAACGACCTCTGGGATACGAATATCAGGGACCCCATACCACAGTGGCGTGATGGTAAGCGTGGCAGCCACGGTGCGACTGTTCAAAATTGCTCGCTTTCGCAAATAAAGTACAGGTAAACAGTTGCAATAGCTGGGAGAATTTCTGCCTCGTGGCTTACGCTTACCGACAGGTGTCGAAAGCAAGGCGATTACACCAACTATCCGCGCGCCATTATGAGACGGGTTTGATAGCCTCTAGCCTTCCGCGCTGCAGTCTGACCGCAGCGGTTGAAGGGGACTGACGTGCGAAGTTTGAAGTTCGCTACGGATGCGCCCGTTCTGCGTGGCGCTTCTTGGCTGCTTCCAGGCGCAGCATCACCATGTAGAGTACGATCGCCACGTTGATAACGATAATCAGAAGGCGAATCCAGTCGGGACGCCGCAACAGATCGGCTATCTCGAACGGGATGTAGATGGAGCCGGAGGCAATGGCCAGCCATTCCGCCCAGGGGCGGACGTACCACAGGCCGTAGGCTTCAACGAAGCGAAGGATCGCATAGACCGTTGCGATCACAGCTATCTTCCACAGGCGGACGTCGCTGACGCGGTACACCAGGTCGATAAAGACTCCGACGTAGTGGCGAAGAGGGTTGACGTGAAAAAATTCCAGGAAGCTTTCGGCGATTCCCCAGATATCTTTGTGCCGCATGGAGAACACACCGAGACCGGCGAGAACGACGATGAACCCTTTCGTAAACTCAATGGTGGCGACCGTGCGCACGCCTTTGAGGTGTGCGGGATCATCGATTCTCGGATGAGGGATTCTAGGATGCGGGATTCGGGGATGCATTTGGCGAAAATTGTTTCCGGTATCCGGCGCCTGATTGCGGATTCATTCTAAACCCACCCTCAATTCTGGCGGCGGACGCTGGCGCGTAACTCCTCGACTATCTCCAAAGCGGCTTGGTGGGCGGCTTCGCTCTGGGTGACTTCGAAGGAGATGGCGCCGACGCGGGCGTGGCCGCCGCCGCCATAGCGCTCGCAGACCTTGGCGAGATTGATGGTGGGCTCGCGTTGCGACCACGGATTCGATCCGACCGAAACCTTGACGCGGAACGAACTCTTGCTCAGGCCGACGCTGTAGATCGAATCGGGATGCAGATAGTACGGAATGAACTTGTTGTAGCCTTCGAGGTCGAGGTCGGTGATGTCGAAGAAAATCGTGGCGTCTTTTTCTACCGTGCGCTGGCGCAAGATTTCGATGGAGCGCTGGTGACGTTCGAGCAGCGGCGGCAGGACGGCGGCGACGAATGGCGCTTCTAGAATCTCGGTGAGAGGATGGTAAGCGAGGAGTGGAATCACGGTCTTAACGAAGTTGCGATCAGTGGAAGCTTCGATGGCCATGGTCAGCTTCATGGCTGGAGCTTTCATCTCCACCGCTGACTTCGCGTCGTCATACATGGCGCCGTCGACGATGTCGGTCCAGTGGACCAGTTCCGCCACCGGGCTTGGATCGAAGCCGAAGTGTTCTTTCGCGATCATGGCGATGAAGCTGGTGCAGGACTTGAAGGCCGGATCGTAAAACTTGCGATTGCTCTGATCCTGCTCGAAGTGAGCGGCATCGGCTGCGGAAAGAAAAGCGCTTTCGTGGTGATCGAACCACCAGGTAATCTTGGGCGAACTGGAATACTTGAAATCGACGATCGCGTTCTCGTCACCGTCGAACTGCTTCTCGTCGAAAAGAGAGCCGGCGCGATGCAACAGGCCGGAGTATACGAAGTCCACGTCGCCGCGGATTCGTTCCCGGTAGAAACGGGAGAACAGGGCGGCCGAGGAGGCGCCGTCAAAGCATTTGTCGTGATAAAAGACGCGTAATCGCAAAATGAGTTCCCTTACTCCGTTTCTCTTTCTTCCGGGCGTGTAGTGAAAAACAAATAGAGTTGCTGGTTTGGCGATTTATGTCAAGGCGGATATTGGGTGGGGAGGCAAAGCCTGCCCGTTATCACTTCCTCCGGCGCCGTATCTTGAAGTCGAAACTGACCACTCCGTTCTGGTCGCGCAACGCCACGATTGAAATGGTCCGCGTGATGTTGTACTCCACCTGGATGATCTGCTGGTTGGAAACGGAGACGTTGGTACTGTAGGTCAAGGTGATATTGCTCGCCACTTGTTGCTCGACGGTGACCTGCGGCCCTCGAACCACGGCGGTTTCACTGGCCAGTCCCTGGGGATCGACCTTGACGCGACTCACCCCGAACAGGCGCTGGAGACGGCTGTTGACGGTGCTATTGAGAGCCTGATTGATCAGCAGGTTGGAGGCGTCTCCGCCGAACCCGAAGGATGATCCGCTCGACGCAGCGGCGGCCGACTCTTCCTGCGTGCGGCCCAAAGCCAGCAACGCGATGACGTCGGCTTCAGGAAGCTGAGGCTCGGACTGCCAGGTGACTTTCAAGCCGTTGGCAATGCTGGCGTCGCCACGGAATTGCACCGTGATGTCGTAATCACGTACGCGCGTGGTCGCCTGCAGATCGATGATCGGCTGCGTCCTAGCCGGGTTCGCGAAGGTAACATCGCCGCGCTCGAGCTTGTACTTGTTCCCGTTGAAAGAGATTTCTCCTTCCAGAACTTCCGCCCTTCCCAGAATTGCCGGGCGCTCGGCAGTGCCCCGCACCCTGAGGTCGGCGTTACCAGAGAGCCTGGCGGTGGCGGTTTGCATCTGCAGTTCCGGAGTGGTCACGACGTGGACGTCGAGCTTCAGGCGGCTCTGCAGACTATCGGTCTGCGTCAGGATTACCCCCAGCTTGCTCTTCTCGATATAGGCGGCAAAGTCAAATCCTGGAGTAACGGCAAGCTTGGTGACCGTCACGTTGCCACTCAGCAGAGCGGAGTTCGTGGTGCCGGTCAGCCGGAGATCCGCGTCGGCGGTGGAACTTACGCCCGGAGGATAACGCAGGCGAACGCCATGGGCGGTCGCACCAAAATCGAGTTGGAGCACGCCACTCTGGTAGGTCGCGGAGCCGGTCAGCGCCACGGTGCCACCGCCGGTGGTGCCGGTGATGCTTTCGATCTGAAAGCGGTTGCGATCGAATAGCAAGATGCCATTCAGGTCGCTGAGGCCGCTGGGAAAATCGTTGTGACTGACGAAGGTGTTCTTTACTTCCAGACGTCCTTGCAGCAGGGGCTGAGCTAGTGTACCGGCGGCGTTGAGGTTGACCCCCACTGTGCCGCGCGCCAGGACCTTGGGGTAGAGAGACTGAAAGAGCGCCATATTGACCGAGCCGTCGAGCCGGAGGTCGAGCTCTTGCGCGCCGCTCAGATGCGCCCGACCGTGCGCGGTGAAATCGGTTCCGCTCCCGGTAAGGTGGAGGCTTTCGACCAGCAGGGCTTGATCCGTAACCTCGAGGCGAACCGGACCCACGCTTTGTACCTGCACACGCTCGACCTCGGCGCTGAAAGACTGAAGCTCGGCGACCGCTTTCAAATTGCGCGGCGTGCGCAGCGGGCCGCGAACGTGGAGCGTCCCATCCAGAGTAGAGTGTCCCGTGATCTTTCCCGGCAAGTAAGCGCGAAGAATCGAATCGGCCTCCAGATGATGGAATGCCAGGTTGAGATCAGCATTAAAGTCGCGCTCTAACGCAACGGTCCCCGCTATGGTCAAGTCCGCTTTATCAAAGTCCGAGTGCGCTTTGAGGTCGAGCAACCGTCCCTCGGTGACCGCGTCGACGTAGAAATCCCCAACGCGCTCCTTGTCCACGGCGAGGTCCTTGAGATGGATGTGGGCTTCGATCGCAGGCAACTCGGGAGTGCCGCTGGCTCGCAGCGTGAAATCGGCGATGCCATCCGCCGAAAATCTGCCGGTCTGCAAACGCGGGAAGCGGGCGAGATCGAGGTTGCGTCCGGCAAGATTCAGGCGAAACGCATTCTTCGACGATTCGTTGTTCAACGTAGTGACGTTCGATGTACCGTGGTTCGACGTACGGAGGTACGAGGTACTGACGGCGGCGCTTCCCGATAGTAGTGCCCCGTAAACACTGGCGTCGATGTTGTTGAACTGAAGTTCGCCACCGGCGAGGCGGAGGTCGCTCTTCAATAAAGGAACGGGTACTCCGTAGGCAATGCCATTGTGCAGTTCGAGGTGGCCATCCCCGTGGGGATTGGCGCGCGTGCCCGAAACCGTCGCCGATAGATCCAGACTGCCAGCGAAAGGCTGCGCGAGTCCCGCGAGTTGAGCCAGCTCGGCCGCGTTGGCGTTGCGCACGTCAAAATGCAGAGTGAAGGGCTCGCCCTCCAGAAGTACGCCTCCGGCCAGTTCGGCACTGGTTTCGAAGTGGGCGGTGGTGTGGCCATGAATGATGGACCCATTGTGGGCGGCGAAGCGGTTGCTGGAATACTGTACGGTAGTGGAGAGTGCGTCCCCATGAACGATTCGGGAGGAGACTCGTTCGGTGACGGGCACGATGGTGTCAAAATCGTAGACTTCGAGATTTCCGTTGACGGAAATTTCCGAGAGTTTGCCGCTGGCGTTGCCGGCTAGACTTGCCCAACCGTGAACGGTAAGGGGCAATTCCCGGGATCCGTAGGCCGCTTCAAGCAGCGGCGTCCACTCCCTCAGGTTGTGGGTGGTGAATGAGAATCGCAACGATGAGGTTGCGGCCAGATCGCCCGCGGCAGTGATTTCAGAGCCCGGTGTTGTCAGGTGAAGTTGGCTCACTTCCAATTCGTCGCTCGATCCGTGATAGATGCCATCAATCAGGCCGCGCACTGGAATCTCGCTTGCGGTCGGTGTTAGCGGTGGCACAACGCCCAGGTTCAGGCGCGTCTGGGCGTCGCGGATCGAGCCAACCCAAAGCATTTCAACATTGCCGCTCGCACTTCCGGAAAGGGCGAGTTGATCCAGTGGAAGTTTTTTGGAGCTCAGGAATTGCAGGGCCGGCAACAGTGGGAAGCCCGCCAATTGCAGGCACACCGAGCCGCGCTGAAGGCTGCCCGGCGGGACGCGGCCGATCCCATGGCGACGCCCTGGAGCCGGCGACGGTTCGAGAGAACTTTGGAGCGGACTTTGGAGGGAACTCTGCCAGTTCGTAATATCGGCATCGCCCAGCAGATCGCCACCAAGCAGGTTTGCCTTGATCGAGGAAACGCGAAAGCGGTCCGGGGTAAGCGAGAATCCTGCGTTGATGCGGCCATTCCGCATCGACAGCTTTCCGTTCGACCATTCGATGTCTTTGGCCTGCACGGTTCCCTGGGTAGCAAAATTCTGCAGGCTCCAGGAACCTCTGCCCGCGAACTGGGCCGTGCCTCTCCTAACTTGCACCTGCCGGGTCAGGGACGCAAGTTCGCCGAGATCCGCGACGCCACGATAATCACCGCTCACCTGGGGGTTGTGAAAGTCCTGCAGGTGGCCCGCGAAATGAATTTCAGATTTTCCGGAGGCTAAAGTTAAATTGCCGATGTCGGCGTGTCCTCGGGCTAGAACGAGGGAAGCATCAGCCCGCCATACAAACGAGGGATACGGCTGAATGCGCGTAGCGACGCTTCCAGCAACCACATGGACTTCGTATTGCCGGCGCAGCAAGGAGTAATTCAAGAGCAGCGCCAGATCACGGGCGGCAAATTCGAATGGCACTTGCTTGTCTTCCCACAGAAGCTCGCCCTGCTGCACCTCCAGGTGTGAAACCGCAAGCGAGATGAGCTGTTCCACCGGACCTTGGCTGCTGGAGGACTGGCTGAAGGAAAAGCCCGCTTGCGGCACGGGGGCGTTGGTGGTGCCATCGGGATAGTCAATGATGTGGACGACGGGATGTCCGAGGACGAGAGAATGTAATCCGACGCTGGTGCTGAGGAGGGAAATGATTTTCATTTCCGCTTGCACGCGGTCGACGTGCAGAAATGGGGCTTGGTCCGGAGCTTCGCGGCCGTGGATGGTCAGGTCGCGAGCGTCCAAGCGCAGGCGGAAGGGGATGGTGTGAAGCTCGCCGAGTTCGACGCGGCCGCCGGTGAGTTTCTCCGCCGACGCGATCACCCGGCGGCGAACTATCCGCTGAAAGGAATCGGTAGTGACGTACCAGGCGAGCAGGCCGAATGCAATCAGGCTGAAAACGCAGAACGACAGAAAGAGTTTCCACAGGATTCGCCGCCGCTCGGGAGGAACAGGCTCGGGCAACGGCTCGGTCGACGGTTCGGGGGACGGTTCGGTCGGTGGTTCGGTCAACGGTTCCGCTCTCCGGCACTGGGTTCAGGAGCCAGTATATGGCTCCCAGAGCGCAGATTCGCCAGCCACCCCGAGAGCAACTCGTTCATTTTTTGCTGGGCCAGCAAATCCTTAATTCGGCCAAAGACTTCGGGCAGCGGTGTGGCGTGACTGCCGGCGCGGGTCATCTCAGGCAGCAACTGATCGTGGTAGTAGGTCTCCACCGCCTGCTGATCAATGTGTATCGAGGGACGCAGACGGTCTTCGACAAGCTTCATCAGTTGGATCTGGTCGCTGAGACGCTTCTCCAGTGAGCTTTGGGTTAGCCCGTAACGTTGCAAGGTGGCGTGCCATCCGTCTTCGGTGGCGCAATCGGGACGCAGTTTGAGGACTTCGTTGCGCACTTCGGCGAGGCGGGCAGTGACTTGCTCCGGGGGAGCGGGTTGCGCCGGCCGCAACTGTTCCCGCAGCAACTCCTGATCGATCAGGCGATCCAGGGCCGCGTTGCGCTCGGCCGAGGTGAACGAATCCGGATCACGGCCATTCGAAAGCGCCTCAAAAGCCACTTCCTGCTCCCAATCGCTCTGCAAAACCACATGGCCGTTAACGTTGGTGACCACCCGATCAACGATCTGACCGGCCATTGCCGAGACCGCCAGCGCTATGCTCAGCGCCATTGCGAGCGCGCACTGTTTTCCGAGTCTTATTTGTTTCATTAGAATGACTGTCCTACGCTGAACGAAAAGTTAAAATGCCCGGCGCGTTGATACCCAAACTGCCCAATCGACTTCCCGGAGTTGGTCGTGATGTTCGTGTAGCTGGGAAAATAGGGTGGATTCAAATTGTATCCGAAATCAAAACGCAATGGTCCGATGGGCGTCTGATAGCGGACCCCCAGGCCAACGGCGTGCGAAGCGTAGTTGTAACTGCACTGCGAGTACACCGGGGTCGGCGCCGCCTTAAAACAGAGCTGTTGGTCGGGCTGGTGAAAGCGCGCCAAGCTGGGAAACATTTCCTGTGGTCGCGCAAAAACGTTGCCCATATCCTCAAAAACCGTAAAGCCGATGTTGTCATTAAGGTAAGGCACCATGACGTTTGGGAAACGCATTTCGAGATTGTTGAGGAACACGGCGCTGCCGCCGACGGGATATCCGGTGAACGGGTCGCGTGGTCCTGCCTGATTTAACCCAAACCCGCGATTGGAGTTGCCCCCGCCGCTGAAGAAACGCTCCGGCAGAGGAATAAGAGTTCCGCCGGCTGGCACCGCTTGTGCCGGATCCAGTAGCACCGTGCTTCCGAAACGGTTCTCAACGCCGACGGTGGTGGAACGGGCGAAGACGAATCCCTGCCCCGTGCTGCGATTGCGAAAGAAAGTGTGATAGGTGGAGTTCTTGACCAGCGCCCGGCTGAAGTCGGCTTCCGAACCAAAATAGCTCGCGGCAACGCCGCCTTCTACCGTGGTGTAACTGCCGCGAGTGCTTTCCAGATCGCTATCTCGCCGGTTGCGAATGTAGAGAAAGTTGGGCATTCCTACCTGGGTTGGTTGTGAGAGAAGCGGAATGAGGTTGCTGGTGACTTCAATATTGCTGGCCTCCACGCGGCGGTAACTGAAACGGTAGGCGAATGTCGTCAGTTCGCGGTCCTGCGCTTTGTAGAGCACTTGCAAGACTTGGAAAGTGCCCTCCAGCCGTCTCGAGGTAAAGGTGGATACGTCTATGGTGTTATCGTAAAGCCCAGTGGCGGTGAAGCGAAGGTTGTCAAGGTTGAGTAGGTTAGGGATGTTGTAGCTGATAAGCGCTCTCTGCTGCAGGTAGCCGAGGTTACCTTTCATGGTGATGGTCTGGTGGCGACCGTCCACGTTGATGCGGTTGACGCCCAGAGAGACCATGGGACTAACGCCGGTCTGCCCGAGTGGCTGGTTGGTTCCGTATGCGGGCTGTCCGGTCTGGAATTCGAAACCGACGCCGTAATCGAAGGTGTAGCGATCCGCTTCGCTCACCGTGACCAGCACGTTCTTACGCGACTCGGTGCCTTCGGGGTTCTGGAGGGCGGTGTCCACCTGCTTGAAAAGGCCGAGGTCGTACAGGTGGCGCTGACTCTGCAGCATGTCCTGCTGGCTCAGGGGTTCTCCCGGTTGTACCCTTATTGCCCGGCCGGCCACTCCGCGGCGGGTGTGGTGCAGCCCATCAACGAAGAGTTGACTGATAAAAAATTGCTCGCCTTCATGAATAGTGAAGGTCACGCCAACGCGTGGCAAGTTGTCCGGTGATGGAACCGGCACGTAGGCGACGTCGACGGTGGCATTCGGGAAACCATTATCGAAATACTTGCCCAGAATTGTGTCGCGGTCATCCGCCAAACTCGATTCGTCAAAGCCCTGTCTTTCCTCGGTCTGAATTTCGGGAAGCTGTTCCTCCGGAAGCGTATAGCTGCCCTCGATGCGGACCCATGCCACGCGCGTCTGCGGGCCCTCCTTGACGACTATCTCGATCGCAAGCTGCGACGGATAACCCTGGTACTTTTCAAGCAGCTTGCTCGTGACCTCGGCCTGCCGGAAGCCACTCGCCCGATATAGACTCTCGATGCCACGCACATCCTCTTCGAGCAACGCTTCGCTGTAGCGCCCGTGACTGAACAGGCGCCCGGCGGCTTGGTCCTGCATGCGGGAGCGAATCAGGTCGTCGGAGAAAAATCGGTTGCCAGAAATACGAATGGCAGCGAGTTTGTGACGGTCCCCGGGATTGACATCGTAAACCACCTGCAGATTCTTGCCGTCCGGCGCGCTGTGCTGGATCACGCTAACCGTGACCTCGAAGTATCCGAGAGTCTGCAGATGGTTCTGGATGTTGCCCCGGCCTTCGTTGAGCAGATCGTCGTCGACCGCGCCTTCCTCGTAGATTGGCACCAGTCTCTTGAGCACGCGCTGGCTGATCTTAAAACCCTCGGCGGCAATGGTTACGACCGGGCCGCGATCCGCTTTAAGGACATAATCTACGGCGTTGCGTTCGGAATGGTAGGTGCGGCTGGCCACTTCGACCTGGGCGAGCAGACGGTTCTGTTTCTGATAGCGACTGCGAATGCGTTGCAGAGCGCGGGTAATGCGATTCGAAACGACCGAAACGCCAGAATGCAGCTTGGCGATTTCCTCGATCTGATCCTTGGAATAGCCAGCGTCGCCTTCCACACTGATCACTCCGACGACGGCGCGCGGTCCGCGGACGACATGGAAGGTCATGTTGACCTGGTGCTGCTGTTCGTCGCGCTGTTCAGAGATCGTCACCTTCGACTGGTGGAATCCATTTTCCTCCATCACTCGTTGGATGCCGGCCAGAGCGCGGTCGAGTTTCTCGCGAGCGTAGAGTTCGCCGAGTTGCAAGCGGGTGGCGCTGGCCAGTTGGTTCGCGGACGGATTGGTGGAAACGCCCTCTATGGTTACCATGCCTACGAAAAAATTGGCGACCGTAAGAAAGCGCAGCCTGACCCCCGTGGTTTCGGTGCGGTCAGTTTCAGCCTGAATATCGGCGAATCGTCCGGTGGCAAAGAGAGCCTGCATGGCATTGTGGAGGGCGTCGCGCGTGAGCGGTTCGCCGATCTTGAGCGGCGTGGCCGCCAGCAGCATGGCGGCCTCTTCGGGCGGAATGCCCGGCAACTCGATTTGATCAATCGTCAATCCGAGATAGGGTGCGATGGTTCCGAATTGAGTGCCGGATCGCGAGGATGGTTCGGGTGGCTGCTGGCCGGTAGGTGGCGAAGCAGCCGCCCAACTTGTCCCATTCGCCAGCGTCAACAAAATTATTAACACAACCCGAGCGGTAACGCTTATCGACAATCCGGGGTCGCTGTGGCCGCAGAAGGCTGCCGAGCTTCTCCACCCCGTCAGGCTGACACCGGGCTTGACGGGGACCCCCGTTCGCTCGGCTTGGACCCTTCGACTTCCCCCTCGGCTTCGCTCGGGGCTTTGGCGAAACGGGCAGGCTCCCGAGGGCGCCCGTCCCCACACGAGCAAAGCGCCTTCCCGAAATTCAGGCTGGTTAACCATGAAATCCCTCGGGTTCGATGAAGCGCTCGACGGCACACGTTGCTCGCAGGATAAAGTTTGAGACCGGCACCTATAATACTGGTTGGAAAGCCCTTGAAAGGTAATCGCTAAGGTAAGCGCTTTGGAAATGGACGATCGTTACTCGCGACAGGCGTTGTTTAAGGAGATCGGAGCGGAGGGGCAGCACAAGCTATCGCAGTCCAGCGTGGTCATCGTGGGATGCGGCGCTACCGGTTCCACCCTGGCTTCGTTGCTGGCGCGTTCGGGCATCGGGACGCTGCGGATCCTCGACCGCGACTACGTCGAGTCCAGCAACTTGCAGCGGCAGTCGCTTTTTGACGAGAACGATGCGCGTGAATCGGTGCCCAAGGCGATTGCGGCGGCGCGGCAAATCGTGCGCTTCAACTCGCAGATCGTGGTCGAGCACCATGTCGTCGACCTAGTCCCGGCGAATGTCGATTCTCTGCTCGGCGGCTGCGACTTGATTCTGGATGGCACGGACAATTTCGAAACCCGTTACCTGATCAACGACTATGCGGTGAAAAGCTCGGTGGCGTGGATTTACGCCGCAGCGATCGGCAGTTATACCGTGACCATGAACATACTGCCCGGTGAAACGGCGTGCCTAGCCTGCATCTTCCCGGAATCTCCCCGGGGGACGGTGGAGACCTGTGAGACCGCCGGCATTCTGAATTCCGCCGTGAACCTGGTGGCGTCGCTTGCGGCTACCGAGGCGTTGAAGTTTCTGGTGGGAGCCCGTGCGAAAATGCGGCGGACGTTGCTTTCCTGGGATGTCTGGAGCAACGAGCGGGCGGAGTTGGCGGCAATTCATCCGCGCGCCGGATGCCGCGCCTGCTCGGGAGACTTTGTTCATCTGGCGGGTGAAGGGCGACCTCACATCACGCTGTGCGGGAGAAATTCCGTGCAGATTCACGAGCGGGAGCGGCCGGTGGACTTTGCCGAGATGAGCACCCGCCTTCAGGCTCACGGCAGCGTTCGCCACAATGAGTTTGTGCTGAAGTTCTGGCGCGAGCCCTACGAAATGACGCTGTTTCCTGACGGCCGGGCGATCATCAAAGGAACCACTGACACGGCCATTGCGCGCAGTCTGTATGCCCGATATGTAGGGAGTTGAGATCGTAGGTGAGAGGGTGGTTGCACCAACTGATTGCAGGTTGTGCGCACCGGTTTTCACCAGTCATCCAGCCGGACCTCGCCTGAATTTCAGTGTTTTGCCTGAAAGCGCCGCGAATCTCCGTGAATTAGGAGTGTCTTGGTCCCGGCGGCAACTGGCCAGCAAACTGCACTGGAGGAGGTAAGCGGTAGCCCGAGTGGAGGCAGTATGCGACCCTATTTGGTTCTGACGACGGTAGTTTTGGTGGCTGTGGCGGCTTTTGCGCAACAGCCTTTTCCTCACACCGGCCCTTGCTTTTATGGATGCGGCCCATATATCCCTCTGGCGACCACGCCGGAAATATCCCTGCAAACGGTTTCGCCGAACCCGGTGGGCGCGAGCAACGCCACCACGGGATTAATCGCCGGCGCGACCAACTCGACGCTTTCGCAGATTGAGGGATCGACGAGTTCAGAGTACACAACGGCGGTGTGGTACCAGGGTGGCGGCGCTCCGCTAACGACCCCGCAGATCCAGCTGTGGCCGGAGCCGATCGGACGCGAAGGTCACCTCATGCGCGAACCAATGCGCGGACCGATGCGCGAAGCAGGTCCACCTCAGGAACGTGCGCGCGAAGAGCGTCCACGTGAAGACCGTATGTACAGGGACCGTGTGCGCGAAGGCCACGCCGCGGGCGAAGAAGCACGCGGCGACTGGACTTACTTCACGGGACGGGAGAACGCCACCGAGTCTACCAGCGTGGTTAAGGGCTTCAAGAAGGCCGCTCACATCTATAGCAATGGGGACGTCACGCGCCAGAATGACAAAAACGGCGCCGTGAAGTACGACGGCAAGACGGAAAAGATGTAGAACGCAGCTGTCAGCTTCCAGTTTACGGCTCTCAGTCGCGGCTGCTCCCCGCGATGAGAGCCATTGTTTTTTGGGAGCGCCTGATCCGCGTCGCGTGAAAAATCGGATATTCTCAAAACCAATCTGTTATCTTCGTGCGGTTGATTCTCTCCACACCTACCATGCAGGCGCCGGTCGGCGCCGAGGATGAGTGTATCGATGGTTGACGCTGCTCGGATTGACACGGTTCGACCGGAACCGTCTGGTCTTTACCGCTGGACCGTGCTGCTGTTTGTCAGCGTGGCGATGGGCGGCAACTACTACATTTACGACAGCATCAACCCGCTGGAACGCATTTTTATCGACAAGCTCGGCTTCTCCGCGACGGCGTTCGGATGGTTGAACTCGTCCTACAGCGTGGCCGCGGTGGCTACATTGTTGATCGGCGGCATCGTCATCGATCGAATTGGCACCAAGAAGGCGATTACATTCTTTGCCACCCTTTGCCTTCTGGGAGCTGCGCTTACCGCCGCTCGCGGGCGACCTGGCGTAATGATCGCCGGCCGCACCGTGCTTGGGCTGGGCGCGGAATCCATGATCGTTGCGGCCACGACCGTGCTTGCCAAGTGGTTCAAGGGCAAAGAGCTGAGCTTTGCCTTCGGGATCAACCTCACCATTGCCCGTCTGGCTTCGGTGGCGGCTGACAATTCGCCGACCTGGGCGAACAAAGCGTTTTATCCCAGTGGCCCGGCGGGCGAACCGAGCTGGCAAGGACCGTTGTTGATCGCGGTGGGCGCTGGAGTGCTAGCCGTAGTCTGCTCGGGTGTGTACTGGGTGCTGGAAAGCCGGGCCGAAGGCCGCTACGAACTGGGACGGGCCGGCTCCATCGACAAACTCGAGTTCGGACAGAGTTTCCGAATCGGCGGACTGTCGTTCCAGCAGGCTGTTGCCAAGATTTGGCAAGCTCTTAAAGATTTCTTTCGATTCAATCCATCGTACTGGTTCGTGGTTGGGCTCTGCTTCACCTTCTACTCCGCCATCTTTCCCTTCCGTACATTTGCCATCGACTTCTTCACCAATAAGATTCTGGCTACCCACGGCGGCATAAGCGCCTCGGAAGTGATGCGGGTCCTGGCGCGCGAACGGGCGGGATTCTTCAACAGCCTGCTTCCCTTTTCGGCCATGATCGCTACTCCTCTTTTTGGACTGCTCTCCGACAAGATCGGCAAGCGCGCGTTCCTAATGATGTTTGCCTCGATTCTGCTGATGCCGGTTTATCTGCTGTTGGGATACACCAATGTTTCGCTCTACATACCTGTCTGCATGATGGGAGTGGCTTTCTCGCTGATTCCGGCGGTTATGTGGCCGTCGGTTGCTTATATCGTGGACCAGAACCGGCTCGGAACCGCTTACGCTTTAATGACGCTGATCCAGCAAATCGGCTTCTTCATCTTGAACTTGCTAATTGGCAAGGCCAACGATTACGCCCACGCCGGGCTGGGTAACCCGGGAGGATACGGGCTCGGCATGTGGATCTTCTCGATCCTTGGATTTGTCGGGCTTACCTTCGCGATTCTATTGCGGATTCGCGAAACCGGTCCGCACGGACATGGGCTGGAGACGATCACGGCCAAGGCGTAGGTTGGGTAGCGCGGACACTCCCCGTCCGCGCAGGCGACTGATTCGCTGCAGGCAACGCGGACAGGAGTGTCCGCGCCACACGGGGCTAGGTTACGAAGGTGATCTGCGGGACAAATTAGCTGGGTACTTTGGTCGCATAGATCATCCGGCAAGCTACGGTTTTTGGTATTCTGACAACCTGGAAACGGTCGAGAGTGCTTCCGCTATTGCCTCGGCAAATTTGTACAACGAAAAGAGTTTGAAGCCGCATCTGAAGCAGTAGCGGCCGGAAAAGGCAACTTGACCGACCCGAAGCAAGGCATTACCGAAGCAGAGGCTATTGAGCAGGCAAAACAGGGCCGTGAAGCAGCGTTCGAAGTCCTGTATCACCTGCACAAACGCCGGGTGTACTCGCTATGTTTGCGCATGGTCTCCAATCCCGCGCAGGCCGAAGATCTGGCCCAGGAAGCATTTCTTCAGCTCTTTCGCAAGATCGGTACCTTTCGCGGCGAGTCCGCCTTCTCCACCTGGCTGCACCGCATGACAGTCAACGTGGTGCTGATGCAACTGCGCAAGAAAGGCCTGCCGGTGGTGTCGCTTGAGGAGACTCTGGAAGCCGACGACGAAGCTCCCAGGAAAGAATTCGGTGCCAAGGATGTGAAGCTGACGGGCTCCATCGATCGCCTGCAATTGCAGCGGGCGATTGACCGGCTGCCGCCAGGCTATAGAACGGTTTTTGTGTTGCACGATATTGAGGGATTCGAGCATAACGAAATTGCCGAAATTGTGGGATGCTCGATTGGCAACAGCAAGTCGCAGCTGCACAAGGCGCGCTTGAAGCTGCGGGATTACCTGAAGTTCATGAGAGCCGAAAAGGCCAAAACTGGGTAAAGGAAGTTGTGGTATTGGGGAGAGGGTTGCTATGACGTGTTCTGATGTACAGCGAGTTCTGCCGGAGGTCCTCGACGGCAGTCCAAACGCTAGTTTTGCGGCTGAATTTGAGACTCATCTGAAGTCCTGTCCAGATTGCTCGGATCTGGTGTCGGACCTGAAGCTGATTACGAGGGAAACCCGTCAACTGGCGACGAGCGAAGAACCGGCGCCCAAGGTGTGGTTGCGGATTGCGGCTGAATTACGCGCCGAAGGGCTGATCGTTGATTCGACGATCCATGATCCTGAGATCCGTGAAGCGGATTCCGTACCGGGCGAGTCCGTTCTTGTCCCAACTTTTCTGAGACGTCGCTGGAGCGCGTTGTGGCTTGCGCCAGTCGCGGCTGCGCTGGTGGCGGCAGGCTCATACGTGGTAAGCCACAAGCCGGCGCCTCAAGTGGCGAAGCAGCAGGCTCCGGCAACTCCGGCGACAACCCCGGCTCCCGTTACGACCCCAGTTGCAGAGACTCCCGCGGTTAGCTCGGCTTCCGTGCCGGCCCCGGCTCCCCAGCGACTGGCGAGGAAGTCGGCTCCTTCAACAAACCTTTCAGGATCCACTGTCGGACCCACGGTAGAACCTGCGCCAAGCGCGGAAGATCAACAGTTCCTGAGTGTAGTTTCGACCCGTGCCCCTTCGATGCGGGCCACGTATGAGAATCAGTTGAAGGCCGTGAACGCCGACATCCGGGAAACACAGGCCTACGTGAAGCGGAATCCGGGGGACGCAGACGCCCAGCAGCATCTGATGGATGCGTATCAACAGAAAGCACTTCTTTACCAGATAGCGTTGGATCGTATTCAATAGTATTCACCAGTCGAAGGGGCGGACCCGGTGTTCCCGGCCGCAGAGGCGGAGTATGGCGAGTCAGCAGAAGGCGAGCATCGCGCGAGCGGGTATTCAGCTAACGAATACTACGCAAAAAAGTCTTCCGTACGGCACGGTTGTAACTCTGGTTTTGGCGACCTGTTTGGCACCGGCCGCCTTCGGGGCCATTAAGGAGTTTCGTTACACGGTTGGTCCCCATTCCAATATTTCCGTGGATACCCAGTATGGTGCGATTTCGGTAAAGCCCGGGAGCGACAATGAGGTCGTGGTTACGGCCACGTTCACGTCGGACAATGTGGAAGTCGACCAGCAGCAAAACGGCAACCGGATTGAAATTGCCTCCCACCTGCTGCGCGGCACAGACCAGCAAACGGGACAGGTTGATTACGAATTGCTGATTCCGCCCGACGCCACCGTTAGTCTCCGTTCTTCAACTGGTCCACTGTCGGCGGAGCGCTTGCACGGGGACCTGACTCTCGAAGGTGCGGAAGCGGTAGTGAATGTTCGGAACGTAGAGAATGGTCACGTGCATGTGCGGACAATGCGCGGGCCCATCACGCTGATCGATGTACGCAACGGTCACGTGGAGATCGGTTCCATCAGCGGCGACGTCCATTTGAAGTCGGTCACGGGACCGCTGGTGCAGGCTAGTTCCGGCAGCGGAAGGATTTTCTACGATGGTGATTTCGGCTCCGGCGGCGACTATAGGTTTATCACCCATTCGGGCGATATCGAGGCTTTGGTGCCGGCGGACGTCTCAGCCGGTTTCCGGGCGCACTCCTTGCTGGGCCGGGTGCAACACGACTTCCCTCTCCAACCCAAGCACTCCCGGTTTTCCGAGGAAGTGGGACGTTCCTTTGTAGGCACCACCGGCGCGGCCGCATCGGAGGTCGTGTTGCGCTCTTTCAGTGGTAAAATCCGCCTCAAGCAACGTTGAAACACAGAAGATTGAAGCAGGTGGGCGCGGACCCTGGCAGACAACACGCCTGACAGCATTGTCCGACTACATTGTCTGAAGACATTGCCTGACAACATTGCCCTTTACGCGCCCGGGAGCGCCATGGGAGTGCGCGCAGTGTTTCTGGTGGGATTCATGGGTTCCGGCAAGAGCAGCGTGGGACAGGAACTTGCCCGGCGCCTGAACTGGGATTTTGTGGATCTGGATACCCGAATCGAGTCGCGCGAGGGTCAAACCGTTCCCGAGATTTTTCGGGAAAGAGGGGAGCCCGGGTTTCGGCTTGCCGAGACCAGCGCGCTGCGCGATCTACTCACCGAGTCGCTGCAAAGCAACCGCGTAGTCGCCCTCGGTGGCGGAGCTTTCGTACAGGAAACGAACCGCGAATTGCTGCGGCAGTGGCCATCGGTTTTCCTGGAAGCGCCCGCATCCGAACTCTGGCAACGGAGCCTCACGGATGGCATAGAACGGCCGCTGCGGGGGGATCCAGAACAGTTCGCGCGACTATACGCGGAACGCCTTCCCTTTTATCGCCAGGCAACCGTTGTAGTGGAGACCGCGGGTAAGCCGCTGGCCTCTATTTGTGTCGAGATTGAAGGCGCCTTGCAACTTGGGGGAACTCAAGACGCAGAGCCGGGCTTATCCCGAATTAATCTGACGGATTTCGGAACAGGAGAATCGCAGTGAAGTTGTCTTATCGGCTGCTCGCTTTCATGATGGCGCTAGTCTGGTCCATTGCGGCATGTGGTTCCTTGGCGTCGGCCGCTCCTATGCCAAAAGAGAAGGAGAAGGAACACGAGGGAAAGCAGGTTGACTCCGGTTCCTTCGGCGTGTTCCAGAATGGCCATCGTGTGGGAACCGAGACATTTTCGATCTATCAAACCTCCACCGGGAGCGTCATCCAGTCCGAGTTCAAGACGGAGAATGCTCCCACCCAGGACGTGCAAACCTCCGAGCTGCACCTGACGGCTGCAGGGGAAATTCGGCGTTACGAGTGGAAAGAGCTGAGCCCGGAGAAGGCGGAATCGGTGGTAACTCCAAATGAAGATTTTCTGAGTCAGAAGTGGAGTACCGGCGAGGAGAAAGAACACGAGCAGCCGTACCTGCTCCCGGCATCGACCAGCATTCTCGACGACTACTTCTTCATCCAGCGGGAGGTGCTGGCTTGGAAGTTTCTCGCCGCAGCCTGCAAACAGGAAAAAGGGCAAGTGCAATGCCCACCGCGGCAACGCGCCCAGTTCGGAACCCTGAACCCGCATCAACATTCTTCGGCGGCGCTCAGTGCGGAGTCGCTGGGACGGGAAAAGGTGAACCTGAAGAGCGGGCCGCAGGAACTGAACAAACTGGAACTGACGAACGATGCGGGGACGTGGCAACTCTGGCTCGACGATCAATGGAAGGTGATGCGGATGTCCGTCGTGGGAGAAAATACCGTAGTGGACCGCGATTAGCCGGACGAGCCCCAGCTGGCTGAAGGTCAGCCCCTTTCGGTAGTGGATGGCTGTCGATTTCATTCGATACGATAGGGGTGGCGCTGGAAAAGACGTCGCGCGCAGGCGGGACCGGACCGGCTGGGATAACTCTTGACGATTCTTGATTCACGCACCTCGCGGATTCTGTTCACGGCTTTGATGTTCGCCGTAGGCTTGGGCTTTCTCTACGCGGCGCGGCGAACTCTGATTCTCTTCCTGTTCGCCATTTTCTTTGCCTACCTCATTAACCCTGCCGTGGCACGGCTGGAGAAACTGTTACGCAGCCGCGCCTGGGCGATCACGATCATTTACGTCCTGCTTCTCGTCGCTCTCGGGCTGTTTGGCTTTCTTGTCGGTCCGAGGATTGCCCGCCAAGGCACCCGTCTGGGAGCGTCCCTGCCCGGGCTCATGGATAAGGCCAGTACAGGCCAACTCTCAGGCCAGATCGGCCAGCTGGCCGCGCGGATTGGAAGCGAGCACGGCTGGAGTGCCGAGACCCAGAATCGTATTCAGAGTTTCTTGATCAGTCGCCGGGCAGATTTTTCCCGACTGGCACAGCGCATTGGCGTGCGCGCGGCAGAGGCGGCGCAGGAAGTGTGGGTGCTGTTTCTAGTGCCGATCCTCGCTATTTTTTTTCTGCTCGATGGGGGCAGCTTCCATGAAGTGTTGGTGGCGCTGGTACAGTCGCGTTCGCAGCGCGAGTTTTTGCAGGATGTCCTCGAGGACCTGAACCAGATGCTCGCCCAATTCATTCGCGCCCAGTTAACACTGGCGGCATTTTCGTTGGTGGCGTACACCGCAATTTTGAGTGCAATGCGAGTTCCGTATGCGCTCATGCTGGGTACCGCCGGAGGAGCGCTGGAGTTCGTCCCCGTGGCCGGGCCCCTGCTCGCAGGCGCGGCCATGATGGTGGTCGCCGTCTTGGCGGGCTACCAGCACTGGGCCTTCTTGCTGTTGTTTTTGGTCGTCTGGAGGATGATTCAGGACTACGTCATCTCGCCCCGCGTCATGGGAATCAGTGTGGAATTACACCCGCTGGCGGCGCTGTTCGGAATTCTCGCGGGCGGGGAAATTGCGGGCATACTCGGTGTCTATCTCTCCATTCCGGTGATGGCCAGCTTGCGCATCGTCTGGCGCCGTTGGCGCATCTACGCAGAAAAACGAAAGTTCGGACCGCTCAACGAGTATTCGTTTCCACAAGAGTTGGGCAGGGGCGGAACCTAGAAAACGCGGTGAGCCCCCCAGAGTCTCTATGGCTTGGCGGCGGCTGTGTTCTTCACTGTTTCCACATCGACTTTACGCAGAAACTCGGCCGCGGCTTCCGGCAGCACGGTGTTGATGAACATGCCCGAGCCCAATTCAAATCCGGCCACTCGAGTCAGCCGAGGGATCACACTCAGATACCAGTGAAAGTACTTCACGCCGACGCTATCGGCGGGAGCGCTTCGAATTGTAAAGTTGAAATCAGGGTCCGCGAGCCCGTGGTAGAGCTTGGCCAGAGTCAAGCGCAACATGCGCGCCAGGTCGTTCATCTCCGCAGCGCTTACATCTCCGAAGCTGGCCATGTGTCGCCGCGGATAAATATGGGTACAGAAGGGAGCCGGCGAGGCATATATTTCGAGCGCAACGAAGTGTTCGGAAACCGCGACGATGCGGGTTTGTTCTTCTAATTCCTCATTGAGCATCTGACAGAACATGCACTCGCCATAGTCATCAAAATGTCGCAAAGCTTGCTGAAAGCGCTCGCGCACCTGCAGCGAGGTCACCGGAGTCGCGATCATCTGGGAGTGCGGATGTTCCAGGCTCGTGCCCGCGTCGATTCCGTGATTCTTAAAAATCGTAATCAGCGCGATGCGCGGATCGAGGCTCAGTTCATCATAGCGGGTCTTATAGATGTGAAGGATTTCAGTCACGTAGGAATCGGACATCAGGGCCATTACCTGAGAGTGGTCGGGCGTCTCCACGATCACGTCGTGAACCCCGAAACCGTTTACCGACCGGCGCAAACGGTGCATCGTGCGGGTCGGCTGCGCTTCTCGGGAAAGAGCCGCAAACTTATTCGGCACCACTCGCGCGTGCCATGGAACATCCATTGAAGTAGGGACCCGCAGAATCTCCGGCGGAGTCAGCTTCTCGTTTCCCGGACAAAAAGGGCAGTCGCTACAAACGATGCCAGCGGCTTCCGGTCGTTGTGGCGCGCCATTTCTTCCGGACGGCGGGCGCGCTCGGTTGCGATCACAACCCATTCCTTAGTAGCAAAATTCTGGCGCAGTTCGGACATGGTTACTCCTCGTTAAAGCTTACATCCACCGTCGAGGCTCGAATGGTCACCGAGGATCGTATGTCTTCGTCCCGCGAGAATCGGCGGCGACATTCCCCGCCGAAATTTCGCTGGTATAAAATCAAAACTTATCATGTCAAACAAACTTCCTGTGGGAATCCTCGGTGCCACCGGCATCGTCGGCCAGCGGTTCATCCAGATGCTGGAGTGTCATCCGTGGTTCGAAGTCGCATGGCTGGCCGCTTCCGATCGTTCGGAAGGACGACCCTATGCCGAAGCTGCGCGCTGGCGTTTGAAGACTTCCATCCCCGCCGACGTAGCGAAGATGACGGTCGCGCCCGCGAAGCCCGAAGGCGCGCCGAAAATTATCTTCGCCGCGCTCGATGCCGGCATCGCCCGCGAACTGGAACCGCAGTTCGCCGACGCCGGCTGCGCGGTCGTGTCCAATTCGAGCGCGCTGCGCATGCAGTCCGACGTTCCCCTGTTGATTCCGGAAGTCAACGGCGACCACATTCGGTTGATCGACAAACAATCCTGGCGCAACAAATCGGGAGGTTATGTCGTCACTAATCCCAACTGCTCAGCCATTGGATTGGTGCTGGCGCTGGCTCCATTGCATCGGGCGTTCACTCTCGAGACGGTGATGGCAGTCACCATGCAAGCGGTCAGCGGCGCCGGATATCCCGGCGTGGCTTCGCTCGATATTCTGGGCAACGTCATCCCCTACATCGCGAAAGAAGAAGAAAAGATGGAAGAGGAGACGCAAAAGTTGCTGGGAACGCTGAACGGTTCTCGCGTCGACCCCGCTCCGTTTGCGATGAGCGCACAATGTAATCGCGTTGCAGTGGAAGACGGCCATACCGAGTCGGTCGCGATTCGACTAAAAAAGAAAGCGCAGCCGGAGGAAATCATCGCTGCCTGGAACGATTTTCGGTCCGAAGCGCAACAGTTGCGCTTGCCGAGCGCTCCCGATCAACCTGTCGTATACATGACCGCGGCGGACCGTCCGCAACCCCGCTTCGACTGTGACCTCGGTGCAGGCATGACCACGGCAGTCGGCCGCTTGCGTAAATGCAACGTCCTCGACTGGAAGTTCACGGTCCTGTCGCACAATACGATTCGTGGCGCAGCCGGGGCCGCGCTGCTCAACGCCGAACTTCTCAAGGCGAAGGGGTACCTCGGGTGAGACAACTCTCCTCCAGCCCCAGGGAGCACCCCCGCCCATGATTGTGATGAAGTTCGGCGGGACTTCCGTACAAGACGCGAAAGCGATTGAGCGCGTGGCGCACATCGTTCAGGGACGGTTGGCGGACCGTCCCGTGGTGGTGGTAAGTGCCATGGCCAAGGTCACCGATTCCCTGCTCGCCATGGGCAAGGCTGCCGGTGGAGGTGATCGCAAGGCTGCTCTCAAAATGGCGCGTGCCTTGCGCGAGCGTCACTATGACACCGCCGGAGAATTGCTCGGCACTGCCCTGTTCACTGAATTTCACGGCGACCTGGGCGCCGATTTCGAAGATCTGGACGAATTGCTGCGCGGCATTGGCGCGGTCGGTGAAATCACTCCCCGCACCTACGATTACGTTGCCTCTTTCGGAGAAGTGCTTTCGAGCAAGATCGTGGCCGCCGCTTTTGCCGCCCGCGGATTGCCGGGCACGCACGTGGATTCGCGCCAATGTCTGCTGACTGACAGCAGCTATACTCGCGCGGTTCCTCTGTTCGATGAGACCAACGAGCGCCTGCGCAAGCGGGTCCAGCCTCTGGTTGACTCCGGCAAGGTTCCGGTGATGGGTGGATTCATTGGTTCGAATCGTGCCGGGACCACCACCACCATCGGCCGCGGAGGATCGGATTTTTCCGCGGCCATTTTTGGCGCCGGCCTCAATGCCGAGCGCATCGAAATCTGGACCGACGTTGACGGCATGATGACCACCGACCCACGCCTTTGTCCCGACGCTCGCCGCATTAAAGTCATCAGCTTTGACGAGGCTGCCGAACTTGCCTACTTCGGCGCCAAGGTTCTGCATCCGGCAACCGTGCTGCCTGCGATTCAGCAAAACATTCCGGTCTATGTTCTGAACTCGCTGAACCCGACCTGCGAAGGGACGAAGGTCACGGCGCGCGCCCCGCGTTGCGCGAATATTTTCAAGGCGATCGCGCTCAAGAAAAAGATCACGCTCGTAGAGGTCGCCGCACCGCGCCGTCTGCTGGTGCGCGGATATTTGAAGTCCATCTTTGAAGCGTTCGATCAGCACGGCGTAGCGGTAGACGTGGTTTCTACCTCCGAAGTCAGCGTCTCGGTGACGGCTGAGACCAACGAAGCCATTCCGGCGCTGGCCGCCGATCTGGCGAAACTTGCGGACGTAAAATACGAGGGGCGGAAGGCGATCGTTTGTCTGGTAGGTGAGAATTTGCGTGACACACCGGGAATCGCCGCCAAAGTCTTCGGCATTCTTGAGAATGTGAAGATTCGCATGATCTCGCAAGGTGCGTCCGAAATTAATCTGACCTTCGTGATTGAAGAAGACGACGCAGCCGAGGTGGTGCGGCGCTTGCACCACGCATTTTTCGCGGAGGCAGATCCGGAAGTGTTTGCCTAGCGCCATTGAACCGCGGAGGACGCAGAGTTCGCAGAGAAAACCTGGGGCTGTAAAAGTCAAGGTTTTGCAGGACTCTCTCTGCGTGCTCAGCGTACTCTGCGGTTCAGGATTTCAGCATGAATCTTCTTATTCTAGGCCGGGGTAAAACAGGGGGGCTCGTCGCGCAGGTCGCGCGCGCGCGCCGGCATCATGTGCGAGTTCTCTCGTCCGCTGAAAACGCCGGTGCCTGCGCTCTTACGCCGGATTCGCTCGCCGCCATCGACGTTGTGATCGACTTCACCACGCCCGCGGCGGCCGTCGCCAATGCCGAGGCCTGTGTCCGCGCCAAGAAAAACTTCGTCGTCGGAACCACCGGGTGGTACGAACATCTGCCGCGCTTGCGCGAAATGGTGCTCTCGGCAAAGACGGGCTTCCTCTACGGATCGAATTTCTCCATCGGCGTGAACTTGTTCTTCGAGATTGCGGCAACCGGAGGGGCCGCACTGAAATACGATTACTCGGGTCAGATTTTCGAGCGTCATCATGCGCAAAAAAAAGACGCCCCTTCGGGGACGGCGATCACGATCCAGAAGATCGTGCGCGAATCCGGAGGCCAGGAAGTCGAGATCGTCTCCTTTCGCGAGGGTGACGCGGTTGGCATGCACGAAGTTGTCTTCAATTCTGCTGGTGATCGAATCTATTTGTGCCACGACGCCAAATCGCGGCAGGGATATGCCGAAGGCGCTGTGCGCGCCGCCGAGTGGCTGGCCGGGAAAACGGGGTTCTTCGAGTTCCGAAACGTTTGGCGCGAGCTTTAGACAATGCTGGTCCGGGTTGCACACCGATTGGGGGCACTCCAGATGAAAATCATTTCGCAATGTTGCGAACGGGCGAGATGGGTGTAGACTGGGGCCGCTTTTCAAATCAAAGAAGGAGGTTCGACATGAAGAGCGGCAAGATTTTCGTCGGTGTGACAGTTGCTCTCCTCAGCGTTGGCCTGTGCACCGTCGCCATTGGGCAGGACCACGCAACCGCTCAGGACGTCGTCGCCAAGGTAAGGGAAGCGGCCAGCACGCTATCGAAGACGGGTGACGTGACACAGTTTGATCAGAAGCAAGGTCCGTGGGTGTGGAAAGACACTTATATCTTCATCTATGACTGCGACAAGAAGGTCATGGCGGCTCACCCCATCAAGCCAGAGATGATAGGCCAAGACATCTCGTCGATTAAGGACGCGAAATCAGGAAAAATCATCATCCAAGACGCAGCAGCCTTCTGCAAGATGGTTCGGGAATCGCCTTCCGGCGTCTGGAAAGAATTTTGGTGGCCGAAGCCCGGCGAGAAGGAGCCTTCCCGCAAGATCGCTTATTACTTGCCTGCAAAAGGGACTCCCTACTTGGCGATCGCCGGGGTGTATGACGACAAGATAACCATCGCGGAAGCGTCAAAGCTGACCAGCAAGAAGTAACCATCAGCCCTCACTCACCACGCCCATTGGCCTCGCGAAAATGCCCTTCCTCCCGCGAAGGAGGGAGGGCTTCTCGGTTAGCAAATGCAAGCGTGTGCGAGAAGGGTTATTCTTAACCCATGCAACTGCGAGGCTGTGGTACAGCTTTAGTCACACCGTTCTCCCAGGACGGTGCTGTCGATGAAAATGCACTGCGCAATCTGGTCGCATGGCAGGTCGAATCAGGCATCGACTTCCTGATTCCTTGCGGCACCACCGGCGAAACTCCCACGCTCAACCATGACGAGTGGCTGCGCGTGATCGATGTGACCATCGAAGTTGTTGCCGGACGCGTGCCGATCGTCGCCGGTGCCACCTCCAACTCGACGCAGGAGGCTGTCAACAAGGCGAAAGAAGTAGCGGCGCGGCCGGGCGTTAACGCCATCCTGACCGCATCGCCGTACTACAACAAGCCGACTCAGGAAGGCCAATATCGGCACTTTCGGGCGATTGCTGAAGCGGTCGATAAGCCCGTCATCGTCTATAACGTTCCGGGCCGAACGAGCGCCAATCTCGAACCCGCAACTCTGGCGCGCCTGTGCGAAGTTCCAAATGTTGCGGGCGTGAAGGAAGCCAGCGGGAACATGACACAGATCGCGGAGGTGCTGAACGTAGTGCCGGAGCACTTCATCGTACTGTCTGGCGACGACTCCGTCACTTTGCCGGTGATCGCGCTCGGCGGCGTGGGCGTGATCTCGGTTGCGTCCAACGAAATTCCCCGCGAGATGGCGGAGATGACGCGCGCCGCCCTGAACAACGACTGGCAACTGGCGCGTACTATCCACCGTAAGTTTCTTCCGCTGATGCTGGCCAACTTCATCGAGTCGAGCCCGCTGCCGGTGAAAGCCGTGCTCGCGATGATGGGTAAGATCGAAGAGGTCTATCGCCTGCCCTTGCTTCCCATGCGCCGCGACACGCGATCGAAGCTGCAGAAGGTCGCAACCGACGCGGGGTTGATTGCCCGGCCCGCAGGTCCGCTGGCTGCTGCCGCCGAGTTCTATATTTACGAAAATTGGGCAGCGGGTCCGCACAAAGCGATGCTGCACCGTGCATCCTGTGGACAGTGCAGTTCCGGCAAAGGACGCCCGGCCGGGCATGATCCCAATCATTCGCGCTGGCACGGACCCTACAGCAATCTCACCGAGGCGCGCGAAGCGACCCATCAGATGCCCGGGGTGCTGATCCGCAGCGAATGTAAATGTGTGGCCTGAGAGCAGCTCTTGGCATTTAGCTGTTAGCACTTAGCTTTGAGTTTTTCTGACCTTTCTATGTCAGCCTCGCGATTCACCCTTAAGTCGACCATTCAACGCATATCGACGGGCGAAACGATCGGTAACGCCGACGAAGCGCGTCGCATTTTTCTCGACTTTCGCGCGGCTCTGACTCGCGGCGAGGTTCGCGCCGCTGAGAAGGTCAACGGACACTGGGTCGTCAATGCCTGGGTCAAGCAAGGCATCCTGCTCGGCTTCCGGCTCGGCGAGTTGCAGGAAATGTCGGATGGCGACGTACTCTCCTTTATCGACAAGGACACTTTCCCCGCCCGCCGTCTGACTCTCGCCGATCGCATTCGTCTTGTGCCGGGCGGATCTTCCATTCGCGAAGGGGCCTACGTTGCGCCGTCGGTCATCTGTATGCCTCCCATGTTCATCAACGTCGGCGCCTACGTGGATGAAGGCTCGATGATCGACTCGCATGCCCTGGTCGGCTCCTGCGCGCAGATCGGCAAGCGCGTGCACCTGAGCGCCGCCTCGCAGGTCGGGGGCGTGCTTGAACCCATCAACGCCGCCCCGGTCGTCATCGAAAACGATGTGCTGGTCGGGGGCAATTGCGGAGTGTACGAAGGCACGCTGGTCCGCGCCCGGGCGGTGTTGGGGGCTGGAACGATTTTGACCCGATCCACGCCGCTCTATGATCTGGTGCGCGGCGAAATTTACCGCGCGTCTGCGGGACGGCCGTTGGTCGTTCCGGAAAACGCTGTCGTCGTTCCTGGGTCGCGCGGGGTGAAAAAAGGCAAGGGCATATCCGACGACTGGGGCCTCTCCCTCTACACGCCCGTGATCGTTAAGTATCGCGATGAAAAGACTGACCGCGGGATCGAACTGGAAGAGTGGCTGCGGTAGAAGCCTACTAACGAGTTTGCACAATGTTGGACAAGGTCACGAGAGCAACCTCCCCGATGCCGCGCCGGGAAGCTGCGCTTGTTCCGCTGCAAATCTGCGCCGCGCTTCGAGATGCTTGGCGCGGAAATGTGCCCGCACCCGCTCGCCCCACGCCCGCACGAAGTAATAATTCAGCGCGCATCCGATGGCCGAACTGGTAAGCGGAATCAGGCGGCCCGCCCACTTCTCGGCCACCTCGGAGCCGGCTTTGACCGCGATGCGCTGGATCACGCGCGGCACAAAGCGGTTGACCACTTCTTTTTCAAGCAATTCGCGGCTGATGTCGACGCCGGCGGCGCTAGCCGCTGCAATCCAAAGCTCGGCGATCTCGTCGTCGGTGTTCAACTCGAAGCCATAAATCAGGCTGAGCTTCTGAATCGTGCGCATGGTGATGGTGGAAAGAATGCCGAGGTCGGGCACGATGGTGAGGATTCCGCCGAGACCAAATCCGGCTCCCTCCGCCGCCGCCAGCTTCATGCCGCCGCGGATCACCGACTCCGCCACGTCGTCGAGGCGTTCCATAGGAAGCGTGTACACGCCATGAAAGGTGGCCAGCGGCAACCCGTGCGCTACGCGCAGCTGCATCAGGAAGCGTCCGGGATCAACCTTGATCGTGTCGTAGGTGCGAGTCAGTCCTCCGCGGATCGCGCCTTCGACGCGCCGCCGCATCCACGATTTCTTTTCGTCGGGCATCTTTGACTATGAGTTTATCAGCCGGCCTACGTCGCCTCCGAGTTACTGTGGAGACGCGGCTTGCCGCATCTCTCGCCGCGTCCAACAGAGACGGGGCAAGCCCCGTCTCTACACGTACCTCACCGTGTGCTAGCATCGACTCTACTAATGCCAACAGGAAAGCTGCATATAGTTCCGTTAGGCGGGCTGGGCGAGTTCGGTATGAACTGCATGGCCATCCGCTATGGCGATGACATCATTGTGGTTGACGCCGGCCTGATGTTCCCTGAAGCTGAGTTGCTGGGCGTCGACATCGTCGTCCCCGACATTTCTTACCTGCTCGAAAACCGCAAGCATGTGCGCGGCATCGTCCTGACGCACGGACACGAAGACCATATCGGCGCCCTGCCCTGGATTCTCAGCGAACTGAATGTTCCCGTCTGGGGCACCGAGTTCACGCTGGCCTACGTCGAAGATAAACTCGACGAACACCAACTCCTCGACGACTCCGACCTGCGCGAAATTCGCCCCGGAGAACGCTTCAAGGTTGGACCTTTCACGATTCACCCGCTGCAGGTGACGCACAGTTTGGTCGATTGTGTGGCGCTCGCCATCCACACGCCGCTCGGCGTCGTGCTGCACACCGGCGACTTCAAGGTCGATCCGACGCCAACCGACAACCGCCTTTTCGACCTGCACGGCTTCGCTGAGTACGGCAAAGAGGGAGTGCTGTTGCTGCTGCAGGATTCTACCAATGTCGAGCGCAAGGGCTACACTCCGAGCGAACGAGCGGTCCGCCGCAAGTTCGAAGAAGTGTTTGCCCGCACCCAGCGGCGTCTGTTCATCTCCTGCTTCTCGTCTTCGATTCACCGCATCAAGCTAACCGTCGACATGGCGCGCGAGCATGGCCGCAAGATTTGTTTCATTGGCCGCTCCATGAACAGCTCTTCCGAGATCGCCGAGGATCTGGGTTATGTACAGATCCCCGAGGGCATGCTGATCCATCCCGGCGACATGAAGAACTATGCGCCGGAAAAAGTTTGCGTCCTCATCAGCGGTACGCAGGGCGAACCCATGTCGGCGCTGTCGCGGGCGGCGGTGGATAACCACAAGCACGCCAAAATCGAAAAGGGCGATACTGTCGTCTTGTCCTCGCGCATCATTCCCGGCAACGAAAAAGCGATTTTCCGCATGGTGGACCACCTGTTTCGCCGCGAAGCGTTCGTCATCTACGACGATGGCTCTTACCCGCCGATCCACGTCAGCGGACACGCCAGCCAAGAAGAATTGAAGCTCATCATCAACCTGGTGCGGCCGAAGTATTTCGTTCCGATCCATGGCGAATACCGGCAGCTCAAGTTACATTCCGACCTGGCCGCGTCCATGACCGGAGCGGTTGGCAACGTGCTGCTGATCGAGAGTGGTGACGTTCTCGAAATCGACGAGCTCGGCGCACGCAAGGCCGGACGCATCAACGTAGGCCGCGTGTGCATCGATTCCGGCTCCCGCGCTGATGTGGTCGAAGACCTCGTCATCAAAGACCGCCGTCACCTCAGCGAAGACGGCTTCGTGATGCCGATCATCGCCATTAATAAGCTCACCGGCCTCGTCGAAACATCGCCCGAGATTGTGACGCGCGGATTCGCTCCCGGCGAAAATGGCGTGATTGAGCGCGCCCGCGAGATCGTCATGGAGACACTCGATGCCTCCAGCGCTGAAGAGAAAGCGGATTACGGCGTGATCAAGGAAAAAATACGGACTGATCTGAAGCGCTACATCTCGCGGCAGACGCAGCGGCGACCGCTGATTATGCCGGTGATACTGGAAATCTAAAGGCTCTTCACCGCCGAGACGCCGAGAGCGCGGAGGAGATTCTGTATCGTAACCCTAGCTGACATTCGCCAAGCTCGTACGCTCCTCGACGGCATCGCCGTCCACACTCCTCTGTTCGAATGGACGAGTGCGGCGGATCAACGCAAGCTCTTCCTGAAGCTCGAAAACCTGCAGCCGATTTGCGCTTTCAAGCTGCGGGGGGCTTATAACAAGGTCGCATCCCTTAGTGACGAAGAACGCCGCCGCGGCGTCATCTCTTATTCCAGTGGCAATCACGCGCAGGGCGTGGCTTACGCGGCGCGGTCGCTTAGCGTGAAGGCCATTATTGTCATGCCGGGCAATGCTCCGCGGAACAAACTCGAGGCCACCGCCGCGCTTGGAGCGGAGATCGTCACCGTCGGTCCCAACAGCGAGGAACGGCGCCTGCGCGCCGAAGAACTGGCTGCGGAGCACGGCTATGTGATCGTGCCTCCTTACAACGACGAAAAGATCATCGCTGGCCAGGGAACGGTGGGGCTCGAAATCATAGAGGATCTGCCCAACGTTGAAACCGTGCTCGTCCCGGTCGGCGGCGGTGGACTGATCAGCGGCGTCTCGGCTGCCATCAAGCTCAGCAATCCTCTCAGGAATCCGCAGGTGAAGGTGATTGGCGTTGAGCCCGAGCTTGCTGCCGATGCGCGGGCCAGCCTGCGCGCCGGCCGCATCGTCTCTTTCCCGGCGGAGCAAGTCTCGCAGACGATGGCCGACGGTCTTCGCACCCAGAGCATCGGCGCGATCAATTTCGAACACATCCGCGTCTATGTGGACGACATCGTCACCGTGACCGAAGACGAAATTCGCGAGGCCATGCGCGCTCTAAGTACGAACGCGAAAACGCTGGCTGAACCGAGCGGAGCCGTGGCTCCGGCCGCTTTTCTTTTCCACGCTGATGAGTTGCCCGACGCAAAGATCAACGTCGCTGTGATCAGTGGCGGCAACATCGATCCTAAGCTGCTTGCCGAGTTGCGTAATCACTGATCGCTGACCGCCTAGGAACGTATTCCTAATTGCGGTAGTGGGCTGTTTTGAAAGTCATGCATTCTTGCTGCTGACTTGCATAAAACTGTAGCCCGACAAAAACAGGACAAAGGATAGAACGGCAGTCAGGGCAATCGATTTATCGTGCGGATGTCGAACTCGATATGGAACGTAGACATGGTTTTCGTGGAAATCACACAACATGCTGGAATAGTTGAAACTGCCATGCTTCCCAAACAGGCAATGATCGATTAACGACTGTTCATGCAGGTACCGATAGGGGATGGAAATCACAAAACATCCGGCAATGATCGCCAGGAACAAGAATCCCGATTTGATCTTCTCTTTCATGCCGCTGCGGCCCTTTGGAACTTCTGCTCCAGCAATTCTACCAACTCTTCCAAACTCCAAACATGATCCAATTGCGGCTCGTTTCGTGCTTCGAGCGCGGCGAATGTACAATCCTGAGTCTCCACTCGAGGGCAACTTGAATCGCTGGCTCGATCCGTTCTTTGAACTCTCTCGCCACCAGACAACCGTCCGCCGCGAAATTGTCGCCGGACTGACCACCTTCTTCACCATGGCCTACATCGTGGCGGTCAATCCTGCGATCCTGACAACTGCCGGGATGCCGGCTGGCGCCTCGCTCACGGCCACGATTCTAGCCGCGAGTTTCGGAACGCTGCTGATGGGCTTCTATGCTAACCGCCCTTTCGCCATCGCTCCTTACATGGGTGAAAATGCTTTCGTTGCATTCACCGTGGTTCACGTGCTCGGCTATTCGTGGCAAAGCGCTCTAGGCGCGGTGTTTTTGGCTGGAGTTCTCTTTGTTCTGATGACGCTTTTCCGCCTCCGGCAGTGGATGGTCGACGCCATTCCGGCGACGCTCCGTTACAGCTATGCCGTCGGCATCGGATTGTTCCTCACTTTCATCGGATTGAATCAGACCGGCATTGTGATCATGGGCTTTCCGGGAGCGCCGGTTAGACCTGGCCATCTCACTTCGCTCTCCGTCCTGCTTTCTATCTTCGGATTCCTGTTAATCACGGTGCTGACGATTCGCCGCTTCCCGGCGGCGATTCTTAGCGGAGTTCTTGCCACCGCCCTCATCAGTTTTGTGACCCGGATCGCTCCCGCGCCGAGCGCCTGGGTCAGCCGTCCGCCGAGCCTGCAGCCGGTATTTTTTCAGCTCGATCTCCACAGTCTATTCGCTTGGGGATTTTTCCCGGTTGTCCTGACGATTTTTGTCATGGCTTTTGTGGACACTATGGGCACGCTGATCGGTGTGTCGGCGCGCGCCGGCTTTCTCGACAAAGACGGCAACCTGCCGCAGATCGAGCGGCCGATGATGGCCGATGCGCTGGCCACAACCTTCGCTGCCGTGATTGGAACCACGACCTCGGGCGCTTATATTGAGTCCGCCACGGGGGTGGAGGCGGGTGGCCGCACCGGTCTGACCGCGGTGGTCACGGCTCTGTGCTTTGCTGGAACTCTATTCTTCGCGCCCTTCATCTCTGCCATCCCGCCCCAGGCATACGGACCGGCGCTGATCTTCGTGGGATTGCTGATGCTGACGCCGATCACTCGTATTCCCTTCGACGATCTCACCGAACTGGTCCCAGCCTTCGGCGTCATCGTCCTGATGGCCTTCACTTACAACGTGGGAATCGGCATGACGGCGGGCTTTGTCTTGTATCCTTTTTGCAAGCTGATTTCCGGACGCTTACGGGATGTCCGCCCAGCGCTTTGGGGGTTGACCATTCTGTCGCTGCTGTTCTTCGTCTTTTATCCGTACACGTAGTGGTTTTAGAAAACCAGTGAAATTCAGATGATTCGCTTTGGTATCGCAGGTTTCGGTTTGCACGCCGTGCGGCGGCTGATGCCCGGCTTCGCGCTTGCCCGGAATTGCAAGGTGGTCGCGCTGTCGCGCCGAGACTCCGACAAAGCACGCGAAGCCGCCGCGCAGTATGGCATCCCGCATGGCTTTGCCTTTGCTTCCACCGAAGAGCTCAGCCGCTGCCCCGAAGTCGACGCCGTGCTGGTCACCACTCCCAATGCTTGCCACCTACAGGACGTCCTCGCCGCGGTTGCCGCCCACAAGCCGGTGCTGTGCGAGAAACCGATGGGCCTGGACGCCGAACAATGCCGCCAGATGGTCGAAGTGGCGCGCAACGCCGGCGTTCTCCTGGGCGTCGCCCAGGTCTTTCGCTTTGCAGAAAGTACGGCGAGATTTCGCGAACGCGTCGTCGCTGGTGACATCGGTCGCTCGATCCTTGCGCGGGCGGAGTTCTCGTATCGAGGTTTAGGCCACGCCCGCACCTGGCTCTATAACCGCTCGATCGCTGGAGGTGGGCCGATCGCCGACGTGGGCGTCCACTGCATCGATGCTTTGCGTTACATCCTGCAGGATGAGCCGAGGCGCGTGACCGCTGCCGGCCGATCCGACGAACAATCGGGAGATGTGGAGGCGGCAGCGGTCCTGACGTTGGAGTTTCAACGCGGCACGCAGGCCACGATACTGGTTTCAACTCGGGCCCACTATCGCACGCCGCTGGAGATTGTCGGTGACGCGGGCGTTCTGCGGGCCGATGATGCGCTGAATGTCGAACGGCCGGTTAAGTTGGAACTGTGGCGCGACGGACAACGCGTCGCTGAAGAAATCGTTTCCAACCAACTTGCCTACGCGAGACAGGTGGACAGCTTCGCTGCCGCGGTTGAAGGTCGGGGAGTGTTTCCAGTCCCGGGCCACGAGGGTTGGCAGAACCAGCTCATTCTGGACGCTGCCTACCGCAGCCTGTCCTCGGGAAAAAGTGAAGAGCTGGCGGCCTTCCCCGACCGGTCTGGAAGAGCTGAAGCGCGAATTGGTGGGAACGCGCGATCGGCTGAGAAACTTCCCCACAAATAAGAAGCGCCCCGGATCCAAAGGATCACAGGACGCCCGAACAGCCCTCCCCCAGAACTGCTCGTCCCAAAAGATATGGCTACTGCCTCGGGAGCGGAATGCCACTTCTGAGCGCCTCTATAGCACCATCGGGCCAGTTGCGAAGAACCGGGCCCGTGCTAACTTAAGTCACCTTGCGACTAGTTACGTTACTTCCAGTCGCACCAGGGTTCTGGAAGCCGATCTCCCCAGGTTAGGTTTCCTTTTTCGTGGCGAGATTTCCCCCGCCGGTGCCGAACCCATAGCTGTTCCGCTTCGTAGTCGGTCGAACCGACTGTACGAATTGAGCATCTGGGCGATCTGGGAGAACGGAAAGCGGACTGATGCTAGTGTGCAGCAGATTGCATTCCGAGATTAGAGAGATCGACGATAAACGGTTGTAAGTCATTGATAAGAGATGATAACCAAGCTTCGGTAGTTTTGGAATAGCAAGTGCACAAGTCACAACAGGCGACCTATACCTGGACATAAGAGGTTTAGGGTGAATCTGGGAAAAGAAGCGGGATTTTGGGAGGAAATTAAAATGAGGCGAGTGTTAGTTCTAGCACTGCTGGCATTGGGGTTGCCGATGGCCGCTTGGGCGGACGGTATTAGCCTGACTAACCAGTATGGTTCGCTTTCGGTTTCGGATTCAGGGATCTTTTCGAAGGGATCGGAATTGATGTCATTCTGTGACCCGAGCTGCGTTTACCCTCCTGCGCACCGCGATCTAGGTTCGGTCACCTTCAACACCGGCACTCTGGCCACCGGCTCGCTTGCGGCGGGCGGGACGTTTAACGCCGCAGGTTCCTCGTTCGTAGTGAATGGCATTGGCAAGTACGGAGAACCGAAGGGAACGATCTTTAGCGGCGTCTTCGTCGGTCCGATTGATTGGACAAAAGAGAGCACGGGACCCCATGGCAACACCATCTACTACCAGCTGAGCGGCACGATCTCGGGCATGCTCTATACCGGCCGTATCGTGAGTGGTACGACTACACAGGACATATTCACCGCTACGGATCAACTCACCCAAGGTATCGCGCATATTAGTGGTGGCAGCACGCATCTCAGTGTACCGGAACCCGGAACTTTGGGTCTCCTGGGAACAGGGCTTGTGGGTATCGCGGGAATGTTCCGCCGCAAGATGACGAAGTCTTAACTGAAATTTTGTTAGTTCGCCCAGAACACTCAACTCATGGCCCCGCCCGAAGGCGGGGCTTTTAATTTAACTTCGAGCCACTTGGATGGCTTGATAACCTCCTAGCCCTGCTCTTTAGCAACGGTTCCACCTGGTTCGCTTCCCGAACCAAGCCTGATTGGAACGCCATTTTGGTCCCATATTCTCTACCTGCGTTACCGCGGTAATCGTCCGCGATGGCTTTGCGGTTGACCTTAGTTTTCGTCAACCCTAAAGTCAGCGCAGGGGGTGGTATGAAGGATATCCATGAGGTTTTGCGCCGCAAGCAGGCACAGTACACGCAACTGGGCAAGCAAATCGAGATGCTGCAGCAGGCTGCGGAAAAACTGCGCGAAGTCGCGCCCTTGCTAGCCGAGAATGAAGGCGAAGAGGAGAGCGCAGTGCTGACGGAAGTGGACGACGAAAACTCCAATGCGATGGCTGCCAAAGCCAACGCTCAATCCTCGCCGGCCGTGTCGAAACCCGGGCGCAGCGCAACTCCACGCTGGCCGTAGCAGCCAGATGGTAGACCAAAGCGGGAAGGCGTGAGGCTCCGTTCCATGATTTTGCAGGCATTGCTGGTGTCCAAGGATGACGTGACGGCGGAAACGCTGATTCAGGTCCTGGCGCAGTTCGGCGTTGCGGTTGATCGGTCTAGCGCGGCCGATGTCGCCGTGACTCGGCTGTCGGAGGAGCGATTCGATCAGGTCATCGTAGACTTCGATGACCCCGAAGCGGCATCTCTGATGCTCGAAGCTTGCCGCCGCCTCGTCGGCCCTGACCGGAATCCGCCCGTCACTGTTGCCTTGCTACCCGATGCCTCGCAAATCCGCTCCATCCTCGGCGCGGGGGCCCATTTCATACTCGTCAAGCCTGTCGTGCACGAGCAGGCTTATAACACCTTGCGCGCCGCCACCGCGCTGCTGAAGCGCGAACGGCGGCAATCGGCGCGGGTCGCCGTCCAGGCGGCGGTTTCGATAGGTATCGACGACAGCAATGCCGTCGAAGGGATTATGCTCGACCTGAGCACCGGCGGCATGGATGTGCTGGCGGCCAAGCCGCTACCATCCGCAGCCATGGTTCGCGTTTCCTTTGGGCTTCCCGACGGCGGCGCTGGCATTGAAGCTGATGCCGAAGTTGCATGGAGCACCTCCAACGGTCAAAGCGGCCTGCGCTTTCTCGATATGGATGCCAAGATGCACCAGGAGATGGGCGAGTGGCTGGCTGCCCATTCGCACGATGCTTTGCCCGAGGAACCCGACGCGGTCAGCCAATGTAAACTGACGGACCTTAGTCTGGGCGGATGCTACGTGCAGACCGAATCTCCCTTCCCTCAGTCCTCGGCTGTCGACTTGTGCCTGCGTGCCGCCGGGATGGAGATTCACACTGAAGGTCTGGTCCGGATCATGCATCCCGGACATGGCATGGGCATTGAATTTCCTGCCCGTACCGAAGAGCAGCGCAAAAGCGTAGGCGAGTTCATCGACTTCCTCACCGGCCAGCCCGGCGCCACGCCAGAACTGGAAACCTCTCCTCGCTCTCTCGCCGGCAGCGTGGTCGAACCAAGGGAGACCAGCGGCAGGGGAACCGACGCGGAGGATCCACTCCTGGAATTGCTGCGGACGGGCAATGCACTCGAGGAAGAAGCGTTTCTCGCTGTACTGTACCGCCAGCGAACTCCGGCGACTCTCAGTCAATAAATAGACGTCGCCGACAGAAGCCCGCCCATCCGCGTCCGCCCCACTTGCGTTGATCGATCCCAGCAAGAACTGTCCCAGCAAAAAACCGGGAGCCAGATCGGCACCCCGTCTTTGGCGTCGACCCAGTCCCCGGTGGTCTGTTCCACCTCGTTGATCGCAGACTACCTCGACACCGCGTCCCCAATGGTTTCGGGACGGTTAATTTTCCGAGAATTTTCGGATGTAGAATTGCCCTTCCTGTAGAGAACGGGCTCGCCGAGTCACCGGAAGCGCGAGAGACACGGCAAGCCGCGTCTCTGCGGGAAAATCAGCGCTTCAGGTAAGCTAAAGGCCATTTGCTCAGAAGTCCGATCTCGCGTGCCTTGGTGCTAGCTGGCGCCTGTCTGCTGGCCATCGCGCCGTTTTTCTGGTGGGGCAGTCCCTCTGGACATGATTTCGAGTTCCACATGTTTTCGTGGATGGAGATTCTCGGCCAATGGAAACAGGGAGTCGCATATCCGCGCTGGGCGGCCCTGGCGCATTGGGGATACGGCGAAGCTCGCTTCTTGTTTTATCCGCCTGCTTCCTGGACTCTCGGCGCAGCGCTCGGTGCGGTGCTGCCGTGGAAGATGGTGCCGGGAGCTTATTGCTGGATTGTGCTCACGCTTGCCGGAGCGTCCATGTTCCGGCTCGCGCGCGAGTGGCTGCCGGCCCCGGACGCGCTGTTTGCCGCCGTGTTCTATGCGCTGAATCCCTACCACCTGTTGATCGTCTACTGGCGGAGCGCATACGCCGAACTGCTGGCCGCGGCCCTGCTGCCGCTGCTACTGCTCTGTCTTCTGCGGATCTTTTTGCGGGAATCCAAGCCCGGCTTTCGCCCGACGCTGTGGTTGAGCCTGATACTGGCCGCAGCCTGGCTTACGAACGCACCCGCGGCCGTTATGATCCACTACTCAACGGCCGGACTGGCGTTGATCTTGGCTGCGGTTGGGGACGCGACTGTCGAAGGACGAGAGGCCGCACGGAAACGATCGTGGAATCCACAAATCTGGCGGCCCACATTTCGGATCTTGGTCCGGACCGCGCTGGCGTTGCTCTTAGGAGCCGGCCTCGCCTCGTTTTATCTGCTCCCCGCAATCTACGAATCACGGTGGATCAACCTGAGCGAGGTGCTGTCGCCGGGAGTCCGGCCGCAGGACAATTTCATTTTCACGACCATTGCCGACCCCGAACACAACCGATTCAATCTTCTGGTCTCAACCGTAGCGCTCGCCGAAATCGGCGTCCTCGCTTTCGCGATCTGGTTTTCGCGCCGCTGGAGGACGCAACGTGTAGAGACATCGAACCGCGGCCCCTGGATGCTGCTCTCCGCCTGGGGCGCCGCCAGTGCAGTCCTGACGCTTTCGGTCAGCAATCTGCTCTGGCAGCATTTGCCCAAGCTCCGCTTCATGCAAATTCCTTTCCGCTGGCTGTTGTGCATGAACGTCGCCTTGGCCATGCTTCTGCCCATGGCCGCCAAGCGCGGGGCGACGCGTCTGCTGGTGTCTGCTGCTCTGCTGGCTGCCGTTATCCTCGCCGGATATCGCATCCAGCCGCCTTGGTGGGACGAGGCCGCTGATATCCGAGAGATGAGCGATGCCCTCGCCGACGGCACTGGCTATGAGGGTACCGACGAATACGTCCCCGCCGGAGACGATCCCTACGAGTTAAACAAAAGTCTGCCGCGCGTCAGCGACAACACAGGACCGCGGCTTCAGAGCGAGATTCTGGCGTGGAGGCCAACGGAAAAACACTTCACGGTCCACGCCGCCGCACCGCAAAATGTAACTGTGCGCCTTTTCAGCTACCCGGCGTGGGCCGTCGTCGTGAACGGCAACCCCACCGCAATCCAGAAGACCGATGTCACCGGCTTGATCGTCATCCCCATTGCCGCTGGAGACAACGATGTCTACATCTATTTCCGCCGAACGAGCGATCACGTAGTCGGAAACATCGTCTCCCTGATCAGCCTGGCTGTGCTCGTTCTAGCCTGGGTCAGGACTCGTCCATCCAATACACAATCATCAAGCGCCGCGAGCTTCGCCGCATGACCTCGCGCCTGGTTCTAGTGGCAACCTCGAGCGCCGGCAAGCTTCGCGATTTCGCTGGAGCCGCCGCGCTCCACGGCATCATGATCGCAAACGTCCCGCACTTTTCTTCTCTGCCCCAGGTCGTCGAAGATGGCAACACTTTCGAGGAGAACGCGCGCAAAAAAGCAGAGTCTTACAGTCTGGCCGTTTCCGGGTTGGTTCTGGCCGACGACTCGGGCCTGGAGATCGACGCGCTTGGTGGAGCACCCGGCGTTCATTCCGCGCGCTACGCGGCCCGTGATCTGCAGAATAATGAACCACCTACAGCAGATGGCAACACGGACGACGAAGCCAACAATGTGCGCGTGCTGCTCGAACTAAAAGGGGTTCCAGAACAGAAGCGCACCGCGCGTTTCGTCTGCGTCCTCGCCGTCGCCCGTGACGGGCAAACTCTTCACACCTTCCGCGGCACCGCTGAAGGTGTCATTCTGGAAGCGCCCCGGGGCCAGAACGGATTCGGATACGATCCGCTCTTCTATTTCCCGCAAATTGGCAAGACGTTCGCCGAACTGAGCGCGGAAGAAAAAGCGCAATACAGCCATCGTGGCACCGCATTCCGCGCATTCCTGCAATGGATGGATAGCAAGCAAGGCCAAGGCTAGTCAAACTGCGAAACCTCTACCGCTTTGCCCAGCGCTCCACGTCGGGATATCTACCCTACTTTGGATTGAAGACTTGGCTGGTAGCGGTTAGCTTGTGGTTCTTCAGAGCGAATTGTAGGTGGACGCTCCCGCCCGAAGGACAACAGTGCGCGTCCCCTGCCTGCCAGACGGGCGAGGAGTAACTGAGAGTTTCAATGTTGAATGCGCTGCCGTTCAGGATGGTTCGCCCTTGCGGCAAAAGCTTTTGTGTAATCTCGCTGATTTTGGCGCTTGCATCCAGCGGAATTGGCCCGTTTTTGTCGAATGCCCAGTATTCTTCTATCAGAAACGCACCGGTCCCGGTCACACGGTCGGAGGTGGCGAGTATTGTCTCCGAGTTGACATTTACAAAATAGGCTGGCTCCACTATGACGCTCACCGCATCGTATTGCTGCTGAAAAATCTCACAGAACTCACCAGCCTTTCGTTCCACCAGAATCATTTTCATAACGAGGCCGCCGTCATTGATGTTGTGGACCACCTCATAGACCGTGAATTCCGCAAATTTGCCGATGCGTTGCGACTCAACTTTATCTCTGAGGTCGGCAGGCTGTTTCACGAGCAAATCGTCACCATAGTCGAAGCGCTTGGGGTCGCTTGAAAAATACTTAAGCGGATGACAGCTCGGCTGGTCGATGTAGGAGTCTCCTTTGCCGGAATAGGAATGCACTGCCCATCGTGGATGGCTTGGGCGAGGCGGAACCGTCAGCGCGGCCGCAACGGCCAAACAAGCCAACACAACTATTGAAATCGTTCTCATTGCGATGCTATCTGGGCGCTCACCTGCTCCGTCGACCAACTCCAATGATAATTTGTCTCGTTGGTAGGGAACAAACCTAAGACATCCTCAAAGGACATCGCGTTGGCTGCTTGATCCCTCCTTGACTTCCCTTCCCACGCAAACCGATAATGTTCAGTTTGCACATCGGACCACGTAAGGAGCAGTCATCGTGGCGTCAACTGCCAATCCCGTCGCTCCCAGAATCAAATCGGGCGTCGCTCCACTGCGCGCTGGCGAGGGCACCTCTTTCCTGCTGCGCCGTCTCCATTCCCTCAGCGGCGTCGTGCCCATCGGAGCTTTCCTTCTCGAACACTTCATCTCTAACGCCGAAGCCGTCAAAGGCCCATTGGCATACGGAAAGCAAGTCGAGTTTCTGAACGGCCTGCCTTTTGTTTTTCTGCTGGAGCTGTTCTTCATCTGGATTCCGATCGCCTACCACGGCCTCTATGGCATTTACATCTGGTATCAAGGCGATACCAATGTCGCCGATTACCCCTGGACCGGTAATTGGCTCTACACATGCCATCGCTGGACCGGCATCATCTCGCTCATTTTTATAGCGCAGCACACGTACTTCCTGCGCTTCACCGGCGTACACCTGCCGACGCATCCCATGCAGTCGTTCGCCAAAGTCCAGGCAGAATTTCAGAATCCGTGGATGATCGCCTTCTACGCAATCGGCATCATCGCTGCCTGCTGGCATTTCAGTTATGGCCTCTGGCTCTTCGCCGCCAAGTGGGGTATTACGACGGGAGAAGCGGCGCGCCGTGGCTTTCTCTATGTCTGCCTCGCGCTCGCTGTCGTCCTGGTTTCGGTCGGCGCGGCCAGCATGTACGGATTTCTGAAGACGCCGCTACAGCCTTTGGATTCGAATACAGGTTCGGAAAACATCGTAATGCGATAGCGTTTTTGTGCAGGTCCGGGCCCGGCCCGGCAGATCGGACTCATACAGCATGGCAGCTCCTAAAATCATCGTAGTGGGCGGCGGCCTGGCAGGTCTCGCCGCCGTCATCAAGATCGCCGAGATGGGCGGTGAGGTTGATCTATTCTCCATCGTCCCGGTAAAGCGCTCGCACTCGGTGTGCGCGCAGGGTGGCATCAACGCCGCCAAGAACCTGAAGGGCGAAGGCGATTCCACCTGGCAACATTTCGACGACACCATCTATGGTGGCGACTTCCTTGCAAATCAGCCGCCGGTCAAGGCCATGTGCGAGGCGGCTCCCGGCATCATCGATCTGCTCGACCGCATGGGTGTTCCGTTCAATCGCACGCCCGAAGGTCTACTGGACTTCCGCCGCTTTGGCGGCACGCTTTACAACCGCACCGCCTTCGCCGGAGCAACCACCGGCCAGCAGCTTCTCTACGCGCTTGACGAGCAGGTCCGCCGCTACGAGTCCGAAGGCAAAGTGGAGAAGCACGAGCACTGGGAGTTTCTATCAGCCGTGCTCGACGGAAAGCGCGTCTGCCGGGGCATCTGCGCGATGGACCTGCGGACGATGGAAGTGCACACCTTCCCCGCCGACGCCATCATCATTGCCACGGGCGGCTGTGGCGCCATCTTCGGCAAGTCCACAAATTCAGTGGTGTGCACGGGATCGGCGCAGTCCGCGCTTTATCAGCAAGGTTGCTATTACGCGAACGGTGAGTTCATTCAGGTGCATCCCACCTGCATCCCCGGCGAAGACAAGCTGCGGCTGATGTCGGAATCGGCGCGCGGCGAAGGTGGACGCGTGTGGGTTCCCAGGACGCAGGGCGACAAGCGCGATCCCAAGTCCATTCCTGAGAAAGAGCGGTGGTACTTCCTCGAAGAGTGGTATCCGAAATACGGCAACCTGGTCCCGCGCGATGTGGCCACCCGAGCAATTTTCAAAGTGGTGTTCGAGGACAACCTCGGCATCGACGGGAAGCCGATGGTTTATCTCGACCTCACCCACATCGACGCCAAGACTCTTGACCGCAAGCTGGAAGGCATCCTCGAAATCTACGAGAAGTTTGTCGGCGACGATCCGCGTGTCACGCCTATGAAGATTTTCCCGGGCATGCACTACACCATGGGCGGCATGTGGGTCGATTACAAGCAGGCCACGAATATCCCCGGAATTTTCGCCGCTGGCGAGGCCGAATACCAATACCACGGCGCCAACCGGCTGGGAGCGAACTCGCTGATGTCGTGCATCTTTGGAGGCTTCGTCGCTGGCCCGAATGCCGTACAGTACGCCAAGAGTCTGCAAGCCGCGCCCGGCAACGGGCATTTCGAGGCAGAGCGAAAACGGCAGGAGGAAATCAATGCCGGACTGATGAAAGCCGACGGCAACGAAAATCCGTTCCTGCTCTGGCGCGAACTGGGCGCGCTGATGACCGAGAACTGTACCGTCATCCGCTACAACAAAAAATGTGAGGCTGCGGACGCCAAGCTGGTCGACCTGCTGCAGCGTTTCCAGAAGATCAACCTGAGCGACCGCTCGCAGTGGGCAAACACGACCATTGCCTTTGCACGGCAGCTTTACAACATGCTGCAGTTGTCGCGCGTAATCGCGCAGGGAGCGGCGATGCGCGACGAGTCTCGCGGCTCGCACTATAAGCCCGATTTCCCCGAGCGCGACGACAAGAACTGGATGAAGACGACGAAAGCAACATTCGCGCCCGATCTGGACGAGCCGAAGTTTGAGTTCGAGGCGGTGGACGCGAGTCTGATTCCGCCGCGTCCCAGGAAGTACTGAAGGATGAGGTAGCACCCGATGACTTTGAATGCGTGTCATCCTGAGCGAGGGACTATGCATTCTTTTGGCGCAGGCACAATACATAGTCCTTCGCTTCGCTCAGGATGACAAGGTTGGAGCTAAGAGCTAAAGGCTAGAAGCTAAATGGCAAATAACAAATCCGTAATCATAAAGATCAAACGCCAACTCACCCCCGACGCCAAGCCGTCGTGGGAAGAGTTTGAGATTCCTTACAAGCCGAACATGAACGTCACTTCGGCGCTGATGGAGATCGCGGCCAATCCCGTCACCCGCGATGGCAAGCAAACCACGCCCGTCACCTACGACTCGAACTGTCTCGAGGAGATCTGCGGCTCCTGCGCCATGCTGATCAATGGACGCGCCCGCATGGCTTGCTCTTCGCTGCTCGACCACTTCGATCAGCCTATCAAGCTCGAGCCGCTCACCAAATTTCCCATCGTCCGCGACCTCGCCGTCGATCGCAGCGTGCTCTTCGAGAATCTGAAGAAGGTTAAAGCCTGGGTGCCGGTCGATGGCAGCTATGACCTCGGTCCGGGTCCGCGCATGACCATGGAGGACCAGGAAAAAGCTTATCCGCTGTCGCACTGCATTTCGTGCTGCTGCTGCATGGAAGCCTGTCCGCAGTTCAATGAAGACACCGGATTCGTCGGGGCGGCCACCATCTCGCAAGTGCGGCTGTTCAATACCCATCCTACCGGCCAGGCGCTGAAGCGCGAGCGTCTGTCGGCACTGATGGGCGACGGTGGCATCCAGGAATGCGGCTATGCGCAAAACTGCGTCGAGATTTGTCCGAAGGAAATACCATTGACCACGTCGATTGCCGAGGTCGGTGGCCAGGTCATGAAGCAAGCGCTCACCGACCTGTTGCGGAAGTGACGACTTATCCCGTCTCCGCTCGCGCCATTTCGCTTGTGCCTCTACGGGAAGATTTCCCATTCCCCCCATGGCGCTCTTGCCCGCATTTGCACCTGGAATCAGTCAATTGCCGTCCGGTAACCACCCGTAACTCCCTTAAGTAATTGGGCTTAGCGCGAATTGCTTCACAAAATTGTTCACCTGTGGTTTACAATTACCAATCCCGTAGGTAAATGGGCGTTTTTTCCACAGCCTCCAGGGATGTTTCGAGTGGCGCAATAAGGCCGTCGCAATGACGCTAAGAGTCACAACGCGAGGCGTAAGAATGGCCAAACCGCCGATGGCGCTGGTGATGGCGCTCATCACGCTGGCAATTTTCTTCATGGTGGCTGCGCCAGAAACTGCCTTCGCCCTGCGCCCCGTCAACCGTCGCCACCGCATTCTGCATCACCTTCGTGGCGTGCTCTGGAACCCGATGTTTCGTCCGTCGCACGATTCCCTGCTCCGGCAAAACGAAGAAATCGACCGCCTCGATCTGCCCCGTATTCAAAACGACGCTGAACTGGAAGCGCTCAAGGCCTCCGGTGATCTGGTGCCCATCGAGGAGAGCGAGTCTCTGAAGATTGAGCGCAGTCTTGATCCCTCACGCCGCTATTGCCGTCCCTGGACCCGCGATTTCGTAGAGGACCTTTCCGAAGTTTATTACCGCCTGTTCCACGATCAAATCCAGGTAAACTCGGCCGTCCGCACGGTCACGGTGCAGAAGAAACTTCGCCGTCGTAACCGCAATGCTGCTCCCGCCGAAGGCGACACGGCGTCGTCTCATCTTGCCGGCATCACCGTCGATCTCCAGCGCCGCGGCTTGACAAAAGAAGAGATCCGATTTGTAGAGCACTACTTGTTCTATCTGAACGCGCTCGGCCTGGTCGAACCCGAGGAGGAGCGCCGCCACTGGTGCTTTCACGTGATGGTCTCCGACCGCTACAGTGACTGGCGCCAGACGCAAACAATGTTCCCGCATCCGCCGGCGGAAGAACCTGTCCCCGCAGCGGTCACCGCCCCGGTCACTGCGCCCATCACTGCGACGGCTGCCTCCAACTGAACGCTGCATATGCTAAAGGGGCGCTCCCCCGACAAGCTACGATCGACTGTCGTACAATAACAACTTGCCAAAACACCTACAGGAGCACCCATGCGAACTCTAATGCATACGCTTGTCCTGATCGTCTTCACGTCCCTGCTCGGCATTGTGCACGCGGCCTCGACTCCGCAGACGGAGACCATGTCGCCCGTCCACAAGCCTGCCAGTTCCGCGCCCGCCGAACCCACCGCCATTATCCACACCACGGCCGGAGACCTCCATTGCACGCTGTTTTCGAAGGTAGCTCCGATCGGAGTCGAAAACTTCATCGGCTTGGCTGAGGGCACCAAAGACTGGACCAGCCCCGTCACTCACGCCAAAAAGCACGGCGTCCCACTTTATGACGGTACCATCTTTCACCGTGTGATCCCCAGTTTCATGATTCAGGGTGGAGATCCCGCCGGGAACGGCACGGGCGATCCCGGCTACAAATTCAAGAATGAGACTTCGTCCACCGTCAAGTTCGATCGCCCCGGGCGTCTCGCATACGCCAACGCCGGACCGGACACAAACGGTTCGCAGTTCTTTATCACTGAAGTTGCCTACCCCAGCCTCAATGGCGGCTATACCATCTTCGGCCAGTGCGACGATGCGGCCGTCGAACTCGTGAAGCAAATCGCTCGCACGTCGCGCGACTCAAATGACCTCCCGCTCCGTCCCGTCAAGATCACGCACATCGATATTCATGGCGCCGGTGCCTCCACCGCCAAGCCCTAGATCGGACCCAAACATCCGCTGGCGCGAAGGAAGCCATGTAGGGAAGATTAATTTAGGAATTCGAGGAGACTATGACCCGCACACCCGGAACCTATGCCGTGTTCGAAACCAGCGAAGGCACCATCGTTTGCCGCCTGTTTGAGAAGGACGCCCCCAAAACCGTCGCCAACTTCACTGAACTCAGCGAAGGCAAGCGCGAGTGGACGCATCCCACCACCCGCAAAAAGACCACCGATCCTCTTTACCATGGGACAATTTTTCATCGTGTGATTCCGGACTTCATGATCCAGGGCGGCGACCCGATGGGCACCGGTTTCGGCGGTCTCGGCTACCAGTTCGAAGATGAGACCAAGGGTTCGCCGCACCGGTTCGAGAAGGGTGGAAAGCTGGCCATGGCCAACGCTGGCCCCAACACCAATGGATCGCAGTTTTTCATCACCGTCGCCAACACCGACTGGCTCACGGGCAAACACACAATTTTCGGCGAGGTAGTCGAAGGGTACGAGATCGTCGAAAGAATCTCGAAAGTCGCGCGCAACCGGCAGGACCGTCCCAACAAAGACGTGGTAGTGAAGTCGGTAAAAATCGAACGCTAGCGGCAACCCGCTGTCCGTAGCGACGCGGCTTGCCGCGTCTCTTTTCCGCGCGGTCGGCGAAGAGGCAATGCGCTCCTAATCAGCGCACACGAACCCCGCTGTGAGTGCCGTCACATTGTCCGGTGATCGCTAACCTAGTCACCCTCCCCTCAAAGTTCTTTATAATGATCGGGTTCCTTCCCAGGCCTCTGGAGGCAAGTGCATGGTATCGTTTAATGGAGTTCCTGTCCCACCCAACGGACAGAAGATCGAATATAGCAACGGCAAGTACCGAGTACCCAATCACCCGATCATCCCCTTCATCGAAGGCGACGGCACTGGCCGCGATATCTGGAAAGCCTCGGTGCGTGTCTTCGACGCCGCTGTCGAAAAGGCTTACCAGGGTAAGCGTTCTGTAGCCTGGTACGAAGTCTTTGCCGGCGAAAAAGCCAAGGCTCGCTTTCAGAACTGGCTCCCCGACGACACCGTCAGCGCCGTCCGCGAATTTCGTGTCGCCATCAAAGGTCCGCTGACCACGCCCGTCGGAGGCGGCATCCGCTCGCTCAACGTCGCCCTGCGCCAGATCCTCGACCTCTATTCCTGCGTGCGTCCCGTGAAGTATTACGCCGGTGTGCCGTCGCCCGTAAAGCATCCCGAGCGCATGAACATCGTCATCTTCCGAGAAAACACAGAAGACGTTTACGCCGGCATCGAATGGGAAGAAGGCACGCCCGAGGTCGCACGGCTGATTGAATTCCTCAACAAAGACATGTTGAAAGGCGGCAAGAAGCAAATCCGGCTCGATTCCGGCATCGGCATCAAACCCATGTCGGTGACCGGTACCAAGCGCCTGGTGCGCATGGCCATCCAGCACGCTCTCGAACACAAGAACAAGGCGGTCACCCTCGTCCACAAAGGCAATATCCAGAAGTTCACCGAAGGCGCGTTCCGCAAGTGGGGATACGAACTCGCCACCGAGGAGTTTCGCGACAAAGTCGTGACCGAGCGCGAGAGCTGGATCATCGACAACAAGGATAAGAATCCGAATCTCACCATCGAGCAGAACGCGAACCTCATCGAACCCGGCCTTGAGTTCGCCCAAGAGGACTTCCGCCAGACTATTTACAAAGAAGTGAAAGACTGCCTCGATTCCATCTACGCCACCCACGGCAAAGGCGCCTGGAAGAAAAAGCTGATGATAAACGACCGCATCGCCGACTCCATCTTCCAGCAGGTTGTCACGCGGGCCGACGAATACAGCGTCCTGGCCACGCCCAACCTGAACGGCGACTACATTTCCGATGCTTGCGCCGCGCAGGTTGGCGGCCTTGGCATCGCTCCCGGAGCGAACGTCGGCGACGGCTACGCCATCTTCGAGGCTACCCACGGCACCGCTCCCAAGTATGCCGACAAGGACGTCATCAATCCCGGCTCCGTCATTCTTTCGGGCGTCATGATGTTCCGCTTCCTCGGGTGGACTGAAGCCGCCGACCTGATCGAGCAAAGCCTGGAGCGCACTATCGAACAGAAGAAAGTCACCTACGATTTCGAACGCCTGATGGAAGGCGCCACCAAGGTGAGAACCAGCGAGTTCGCAACGTGCATGATCGAAAACATGAACGTTGCAGTCGCCGCCGACTGAGAAATCGCTTTACTGTAGAGATGGGACTTGCCCCGTCTCCCTTGGACGCAGCGGGAGACACGGCAAGCCGCGTCTCTACGGGAAATCTGATACCCCATCGAGAAAGGAAACTTCATGCGCAATAAAGTAACGATAGTCGGTTCCGGAAACGTGGGCGCTACCGCCGCTCATTGGATCGCGTCGAAAGAACTAGCCGATGTCGTTCTCATCGACATCATCGAAGGCGTCCCGCAAGGAAAAGGTCTTGACCTGCTCGAGGCCATGCCAATCGAGAAGCGCGATTCGGCAATCCTCGGCACGAACGACTACGCCGACACCGCCAACTCCGACATTGTGGTCATCACCGCCGGAATTCCACGAAAGCCCGGAATGAGCCGCGATGACCTTCTGAATACGAACTATAAAATCATGAGCGACGTAGTCGGCAAGGTCGTGCACCACTCGCCGAACTGCATCCTGATCGTCGTCTCCAACCCTCTCGACGCCATGGCGCAGGCCGCCTACAAGCTCAGCGGCTTCCCACGCGAGCGCGTCATCGGCATGGCCGGCATCCTGGACTCCGCCCGCTTCCGCGCGTTTATCGCCCAGGAACTCAAAGTCAGCGTCGAGAACGTAACCGCTTTTGTCCTCGGTGGACACGGCGACACCATGGTCCCGCTTCCCCGCTATTCCACCGTCGCCGGCATTCCCATCACCGAACTGCTGGACAAAGCCGTTCTCGATCGCATCGTCCAGCGCACCCGTGACGGCGGCGCCGAGATCGTTAAATATCTCAAGACCGGGTCCGCGTACTACGCCCCGTCGGCCGCCGCCACCGAGATGGTCGAGGCTATCCTCAAAGACAAGAAAAAGATTCTTCCCTGCGCCGCCTACCTCAATGGAGAGTATGGCATCCACGGCCTCTTTGTCGGCGTGCCAGTGAAACTCGGCGGTAAGGGAATCGAGCAGATCATCGAGATCAAACTCAGCGCGGACGAGAAAGCGGCCCTCGATAAGAGCGCCGCAGCTGTAAAAGAGCTCATCGCGGTGATCAACGTCTAGGCAAATCGGATGGCACGTGTGGTGGCGGGGCTTTGCCCCGCCAAGACGGGGCCAAGCCCCGTCACCACACAAATCCTTCGCCGGTTGGCGGTTGTATATCGATTTCTGATTTCGCTTCCGTGATTGCTCCAGGCTGGCTATAGTGTCTGAGGCCAGCAGTCTGAAGCCAGTAAGCATGGACTTCGATCAGCTCGAAATTTTCCTGGAAGTGGCGCGCCTCTCCAGTTTCTCCCGCGCGGCGGAGAAGCGTTTCCGCACCCAGCCCGCCATCTCATCCCAGATTCGCGCGCTCGAAGAAGAAGTGGGCGCGCGCCTGCTTGACCGCTCCGGAGGCCGAGTTTCGCTCACCGCCTCCGGCAAATTGTTTTTCAAGTATGCCGAGGAGACGCTGGAGCGGCGCAAAACCATCCTCACCGAAATCGCCGAAACCGAGCGCGTTCCCCGCGGCGAAATTGTCGTTGGAGCAAACGAAGGCACTTGTCTCCACATCCTGCCCGAGGTGTTCGCGCAATTCAAACGCGACTATCCCAACGTCGCTGTGAACATCAAGCGCTCCGACTATGCTCGGATTCTCGAGTCGATCATCGAAAACGTGGTGGATTTTGGCGTGGTCTCGCTGCCCGTAACCGACAACCGGCTCGAGGCGCAAATGATTCATCGCGACGAACTGGTGGTGATCACTGCCCCGTCTCATCCACTCGCCGCAAAGAAGAGCGTCACCGTGGCCGAGGTCTCGACCTATCCGCTGGTCGTACCCAAACTGGGCCACACCCGCGATGCACTCGATGGGCTGTTCTATGACCATCACGTGAAGCCAAGATTGGCCATGGAACTCGATTCGAGCGAACTGCTGAAGCGTTTTGTGGCAGCCGATGTGGGGGTGGGATTTATCGCGCGGTCGAATATCGAGGAGGATATCCGGGCCAAGGCGCTGGTTGCGATCACGCTCGCGGACGCGCAAATCCGGCGCGACCTCGCGCTCGTTTTCCGCAAAGACAAATCACTGAGCCGAGCCGCCAAGGCCTTCATGGACATCGCGGTAAAGCAAAAGAATTTCTCGACGTCCGTGGCCGGAGCTGGGAAGCGCTCCAAATGAGTAGGGTTGCGTGTGTCGTGCTCTTCTTGTCCTTGCTGATTTCGGCAGCCGTTGCTCAGAAACCGGCCGGCGGCAGCAAAGCTTCCGCAGTCACCGCCAACAAGCTCATCGCACTGAAAGTCTCGGGAACGGCGCGCTACAGCGACAAAGAAATTCTTGCCGCGAGCGGCCTGCAGATTGGCCAGAACGCCGCCGACGGCGATTTCAAAGAGGCGGTGCGGCGCCTGGGCGATTCCGGCCTGTTCAGCGAAGTGGTCTACTCGTATACGTCTTCAGGCGCCGACGTAAAACTCGAACTGCAGCTCGCCGATACCGACAAGAGGAAGCTGGTTCCTGCACAGTTTGACAACTTCGTCTGGTTCACCGACGACGAACTGCGCGTCGTCCTGCAACGCCGCGTTCCGCTGTTTAAGCAGTTGCTGCCGCTTACAGGCAATCTTACGGATCGAGTTTCCGAAGCCCTGCAGGCGATCCTCTCCGAGAAAAACCTTCCCGGACGAGTGAACTATCTACGCGCGGGAGAAGATGAATCGGGTGGCCCCCTGGTTGCAATCGCCTACCGGGTTGAGGAAGTCAGCATCCGGATTCGCAACTTCGAATTCCCCGGAGCCTCGCCGGACCAAACGGCTCTTTTAACAACCGCAGCGCACCGCGCCATCGGGGCAAACTACGAACGCTCCTCTTTAGCAGCGGTCGCGAAGTTCGACCTGCTGCCGGTGTACCTGCAACGGGGATATTTGAAGGCCGCGTTTGGGCAGTCCGACGCGCGCGTAGTGCGCGAACCTTCTTCAGCCGCTGATGCACAAGCTCCCGCCGACCTTCAGGTGGATGCGATCATACCGGTGACACCGAGCAAGGTATATTCAACTTCCGGTGTCGACTGGAAAGGCAACTCTGCCATCACCACCGGCGAAGTCGCACCCCTTCTCCACCTGCCGCCCGGCCAGCCCGCCGACGCCGTGCGTCTACTCCGCGACATCGAAAACGTGGACAAGCTCTACCGCAGCCGCGGATACATGGCGGTTCAAATCAAGCCCGACGCCCAGTTGGATGACGAGAAAAGCACCGTGCACTACGCGCTGAATATCGTCGAAGGCGACCTCTATAGAATGGGAGAGTTGGAGATTTTGGGACTCGACACCCAGGCCAGAGCTCGGATGCAGGCAGCGTGGACTCTTCGCGCAGGTCAGCCCTACAACGCCGACTATCCCAAGAAATTCCTGGACGACACCAGAGATCTCGTTCCCCGTGGCGTGCAGTGGGGTGTCACGATTCACGAGACGCTCGACGCGAAGGATAAGACCGTGGACGTGGAGATCCGTTTCAAGCAGCAGTAACGCTGAAACCAGGCCAGTAAAAGACAAAATGTTTTTGTAACCCGGAAGTTGCGTGTGAATCTTTAATATTGACGTCATAAGAGTACGATCATGAGAATACGATCATGGACTCACAGGAGAGGAAGCAGAATGAAAGCGAACCGAATTGTGGCTGTGGTTCTTGGAATGCAGATGTTGGCCGGGCTGGCGGCGGTTCCGGCGCTGGCTGCCGGTAAGAGCCAGACCTTGACCGGCGAAGTGAGCGACGCAATGTGCGGAGCGAAGCATGAAATGCCCGGCAATCCCGCCGATTGCACGCGCGCGTGCATGAAGCATGGATCGAAGTACGCGCTCGTCGTCGGGGATAAGGTCTACACGCTGGAAACCTCTGATAAGGCGGCGCTCGATAAGCTGAACGATCTAGCCGGAGCGAAGGCAAAGGTAACCGGAGAAGTGGACGGCACCACGATCACGGTAAAATCGGTGGCTGCGGGATCGTAACGGAAAGTGGTGAAACAGCTTCAATAAAAAACCGGCGGGCAGCCCGCCGATTTTTTACCGTCCCCGCAATTCTCCTTACTGTTGTTGAGTCTGGTTTGGATTATCGTCCCGGCGCTTCAGCGTCGGGCGATCGTCGTCGCCGCTGTCCGTGCCGCTGGTGCTGGTCTTGTCGCTGGTTGAAGTGCGGCGCAGGCTGGGCTTGTTTCCATTTTTCTCTTCGATCACCTTGTGCCGGTTCTCGATGGTCGCCAACCTCGATTTCACGTCGTCGAACTCCGACGTGGTAACGATGTACTGCGCCTTCGCCGGAAGAATGGTCGCGATCTCCTTTTGCGATGCCGCAATGCGGTCGGGCGTCTGCGGGTGCGAAGCGAATGCCTTGGCGATCGTGCCCGGCTTCTTCTTCTCTCTCGCCTGGATCTTTTCGAAGAAGCTGATGAACGCCTGCGGATCGTATCCCGTCTTATACATGTATTGCAGGCCGAGATAGTCCGCTTCCGCTTCGAAATTGCGTTGGAACTTCATGAACGTGAGCGGCAAGCCCAGGCCGGCTGCCTCGTAGATTCCGTAGCCTATGCCGCCTCCGACGAAGATCAGAGGAATGGTGGCGAGTTGCGCAATATTCGCGCGCGTCATCTGACGCATTCCGTGGCGCGCGCAAACGTGCGAAATCTCATGCGCCATCACGCCGGCCAGCTCTGCCTCTTCGTCAGCCGCCAGAATCAGGCCGGAGTTCACATAGAAGAATCCACCGGGGAGCGCAAACGCGTTCACTTCGTCCGAGTCGATCACCTTGATGGTGAACGGCACCTTCGCGTCGGAATTGCGCACCAGGTTCTGGCCGATGCGGTTGACGTACTCGTTCACAACCGGATCCTGAACCAGCTTTACGCTATTTTCGACCATCATCGCGTATTGCTTGCCCATTCTGATTTCAGTTTCGAGCGAATACCAGTCGCCCAAGCCGCGCCCTCCGACGTTGCGGTTGCCGATGGCGTCCACATCGTCTTCACCGCCGGTGTGCTTGACATTGCTTGGATCGGGCTCCTGGATGGGAGCTGGCCCGCTGGGGGCAGCTTCGGTGCCGCTCGAAGAGGAGTCCGCCGGAGACTGAGTCGATCCGGGCGTAGCCGAGGGATCTTGCGTTGGAGCCGGCTGCGCCGTCTGATCCTTAGCAGTTGTTTGCGTCTGTGAAGCTTGCGGCTGCGCGTTTGGAGTCTGGGAACTTTGACCCTGTGCCAACGCCGGCAGAGCCATCAGCGCCAGTAAGCTTAGGGCGATCAGCGATTTACGGAACGACATTTGGACACCCCGCGGAAACCCGGTCGGCTGAGAAGATTATACCCCCGATGACAAGCCGGTGCGGGCAGATTCTCCCACCTAATTGGACGCCGGCTCGCGCCAGAAAGTTATCCGTTATTTTCCGAGAACGTGCCAACTGAGGTCCTTTTCCGAGCTGTGATTGCTTCTCCGGGCAAGCTCCCGTTCCGTTTTTTCGGTCCCCGGTGTACCATGACGCAACTTCTGGAAAGAGGCCCCGTGCATGCTCAACCGTCGCAGCTTTCTATCGTCTTCCTTTTCCTTGGCTTCGTCCCTGGCAGCGGGTGCTGGCCTGGCTTGGAGCGGAAATCGCGTAAATCTCTGGGCACAGCTCGAGTCGCTCCCCTCAAAGCTGCCCGAGCGCTCCCTGTTCGACCAGAACGAAGACGCCTACTGGCGCGAACTGCGCAAGCAGTTCCTGATTCCGGCGGACGAGATCTACCTGAACAACGGCACCGTAGGATCGAGCCCCGCTCCCGTGCTGCGCGCGATATTCGAAGGCTATGAGGCGTGCGAGAAGCTGAACCAGGCCGATCCCGAGGACTATCCCATCTGGGGATACGCCGCGTGGAATGAGTTTCGCGACCCGCTGGCCGCGTTTGTCGGCTGCAACCGCGATGAGATCGCGCTCCTCAGAAATGCCACCGAGGCCAACAGCTACATTGCAAATGGCATCGACCTGAAGCCGGGCGACGAAGTGCTCATGACCGATCAGGAGCATCCCGGCGGCGAACACCCCTGGAATTTGCGGGCGAAGCGCTACGGCATCGTGGTGAAGAAGATCACGCTGCCGAAGCCGGTAGAAAATCCCGCGCAGGTGTTGAATCTCGTCAGCGACGCCATTACTCCGCGCACCCGGGTTCTGTTCTTCAGCCACATCACCACCTTTTCCGGAGTCGTGCTGCCCGCCAAGGAACTTTGTGCCCTGGCCCGGAGCAAAGGGATTATTTCCGCGGTCGATGGCGCGCACGTTCCGGGAATGATGCGCCTGAACCTGCACGAATTGGGCTGCGACCTGTATTCATCGAGCCCGCACAAGTGGTTGCAGGCGCCCAAAGGCTCGGGATTTCTCTACGTGCGTGACGAAATAATTGACCGCCTGTGGAACACGATCGCCACCGAAGGCTGGGACGACGCAAAGCTCCGAGCCGAACGATTCCAGCGTATCGGCAGCTCCAACGTCCCCGCCCTGTGGGGACTGCGCGCCTCGATCCAACTAGCCAACGACATAGGCATGGACCGGATCGAGCGCCGTCAGCGGCAGCTCTGCGACTACATTCTGGCGGCCATGATCAAACGCGGCGCGCAGTCGTGGACATCTCCGGACGCCTCGCTGCGCTGCGCGATTGCCACGGTGAGCGTGCCGCCGATCGTTCGTATGGACCTCGAAAACTGGCTATGGAAGGAAAAGAAAATTCGCATCCGCGGAGGCGACCCGCATAAGTTGCGGCTGTCTACACCTTACTACTTGTCACGGCAGGATAATGACCGGTTCTTGGATGCTTTCGACGAGTACAAGAAGTCGAAGGCGTAGCTGGTGTGGGGACGGGCGACCTCGCCCGTCCAACTCGTGATTTCAATACCCGACAGAGTTCGGGACATTAGGGTGGAGAACGTGAATTCTACCATTTTCCACATGGGTTCTCCAGAAAACTGTATTTCGAGAAGTGACTAACATACAAAATAAAGCTATGTCTATGACAGGATTGCACTTATTCTCTGGATAGCAGTGGAAGAATGTTTGCTGTCGGGATATGGCTGAGACAAAATACCAAATGGGAATTCCCATCCACCTCAATCCACGGAGTTTAACGTCATGAGATCAGCCATTCGTCTTTCCCTGATCCGCGCTTCCCTTGGACTATTCACGCTGGCACTGTTCTGCGCTTTACCGAGCTTCGTGGTGGCGCAGGATGTGGCCGCCCTCTCTGGAGAGGTTACGGATACCACTGGCGCTTTAGTGCCTGACGTCGCCGTGAAACTGGTGGACACGAAAACCAACGCGACTTACGAGACCGCGTCGAATTCTGTCGGAGCGTACGTGTTTACCAGGGTAGCTCCGGGCCCTGGGTACCAGATCACTTTCACCAAGAAGGGTTTCAACACGGTGACCGTGTCGGACGTGTATTTGGGCGTGAACACTACCCACACGCAGAACGCTCAGCTAACCGTGGGGACGACCACCACTACGATCGAGGTAAACGCCCAGGGTACGGCAGTGTCTCTCAACACCAACGACGCCAGTGTGGGCAACAATTTCGACCTGAGCATGGTGCATGAGTTGCCGGTCCAAGTGCGGGAGACCCCAGCGCAGATGTTGCGGTTTCAACCTGGTGTGATATCGGCGCAGAATTCCGGGACCACTGATAACTCCAACCAAAGCCGGGACGGATCGATTTCAGGTGCCCGCACCGATCAGGCAAACATTACCGTTGACGGCCTGGACGTCAATGACTTTGCCACCGGACAGGCATTCTACACGACGGTCAATGCTCCGATAGATTCAGTACAGGAATTTCGTGGCGAGGTGGCCAATCCGCTATCCACTGAGGGCCGGGGCAGCGGCGGGCAGATTGCGCTGGTGACCAAGAGCGGCAGCAACAACTGGCATGGCTCGGCCTCTGAATACTACCGAACCAAGGGTTTCGAGGCGGATGACTTCTTCAATAATTTTGCGGTCCCCGCGGTAGGGCGCGCGAACCTGGTGCGCAACCAGTTCGGCGCCTCGTTTGGTGGCCCGGTTATCAAGGACAAGCTGTTCTTCTTCTTTGACTATGCCGGCCGGCGGGATGCCACTTCGAATAAGGTTACACGGGTCGTCCCCACGGCTTCCTTCGCGAGCGGTGTAATCACTTACGAGACGGCGGGCGGCGCCGGCACAAACACTCAGAGCTTGGCTCAGACCAAGGCGCTCGATCCTTCCCTAATTGGGGTGGACACCGCCCTGACCACCTTTCTACAGGGCCGCTATCCGGCCCCCAACAGCACAGCAGTGGGCGACGGGCTAAACACCGCCGGCTATCAATTTAATTCTCCGGGCAACCAAACGCTTAACGATTACATTACGAGGATTGACTATAACCTGAACGCCAAGCAGAAGCTTTTTGTCCGGGGCAGCTTGCAGCGCGAAACCGATGACCGGAACCCTTCCATTCAGTTCCCGGGTGATCCGTTGACCTTTGTCGACATTAATCACAGCTGGGCATATGTGTTCGGACACACGTGGGCCATCAGCAGCACCAAGGTAAACCAGTTTATCTACGGAGAGACGAAGCAGGAATTCAATTTCCCATACTTGTACAAACCATTGGGAACCACCGTATTCACTTTCGACGGCAACCCCTCGGGCGGCGGTAATTTCTCAGGCCCGTACATGACGCCGGCTTCTCAGGACCGCACGATTCCTATCCCGGTGTTCCGAGACGATTTCACGTATGTCCGGGGTAACCACACCTTCCAGGTTGGGGGCAATTTTAAGCCGATCAAATCGACGAGCCTGCTGATCAGCGACTTCAACTACGCTACATTGGGACTCGGCGGTGGGCTTTTGAGTCTTAACAGCAGCCCCCAGCTGCGTCCCCTTGATCTTGACACCCCCGCGAATGATCCCGTGAACGGGACCTATTATACGGGCCTCTACGACAGCGCGTTTACCTTCCTCCTGGGCCATTTTGCGGAAGTATCGAGCGTATTCAACAACAACGCCCAACTGACGCCTATCCCCCAAGGCAGCGGACACATCCGGAACTACCGTTACTACGAGACAGAAGCCTATATACAGGACTCGTGGAAGGCGCGTAGCGACCTCACTGTTACCTATGGTCTGCGCTACCAGTTTTATTCCGTGCCGTACGAGATCCACGGACTGGAAGCCCTCCCCAACCTCGATTTCGACCAGGTCATCGGCCCGCGTATCGCGAACGGGGCGGAGGGCCTTTCCGGCCCCTTGCTAAACCCCTTCATTACTTACTCGCTGGGCGGCAAGGCAAACCACGCCCGTGGGCTTTACAGTGCGGATTGGCACGACTTCCAGCCGCGCCTGGCGTTCGCCTACAGCCTAGGAGACCACAAGACCGTGATCCGCGGCGGCGCGGCCATCGTTGACGATCACACCTCCATCGACGCGCTTAACTTTCTGCAGGACCAGAACACCTGGATCTTGCAGAATCAGACGGCCACGGTCTATGGCACCAGCGGCACCGCAGCCCAGAAATTGACGGGCGACCAACGCCTTACTGCGATCAATGCCCTGCCCGCCGGTAGCGTGCAAATACCTGGGCAGATCACGACTCCATATACTCCGAACGTCTCGGGCGGAGTGCCGTACGGCCTCGTCGATGGCATTGACAACTATGCGATCGATCCGAACCTGAAGACTCCATATTCGGAGACCTACACTTTCGGGATCCAGCACGAGCTTCCGGGGAACTTCCAACTGGACGCAAGCTATGTCGGCCGCTTCGCCCATCGGCTGCTGGCGCAATCCGATGCATTGCAGGCGGTGGATTTCCTGGACATTCCCTCGGGAACTCATCTGGCCTCGCAGTTCGCGAAACTCTCGCTGGCGGTGCGAAACAATCAGAGTATCAACAACCCTAATGACTTCCCGTTCTTCGAGAACCAGATGAACATCGCGGCGCAAGCCACCTATGGGGCTACCTGCGAGGATTTCGGCTTCCCCAGCTGTGCCAGTCTGGCGGCTGCCGTTGCCGGTACGTATGTGCCTTACGGCGATTTGTCAGACACGGTTTATGCGCTGAACGCCACCGGGTTGATCACACCCGGGGTAGGGCTAAACCCTCAGTTCGGCACGAGCCTCTATATGACCAACAAGGGCTTCTCGAAATACAATGGCTTGCTGGTTACCTTGCACAAGAAGATGTCGCGCGGGCTGCAGTTTGACCTGAACTACACCTGGTCGCACTCGCTCGACAATATCTCTGCTCCCGCCAACCAGGCCTTTGGTTCGAACGGCGCGGGCGGAATTCTCTGCGACTCGATCAATATTCATGTCTGCTACGGCAACTCTGATTTCGACGTGACCAATGCCTTTAATGGAGATCTCCTTTACGCTTTACCCGTGGGACGGGGAAAAGCCTTCGGTGCCACCATGTCCAAGTGGGCGGATGAGATTGTCGGCGGATGGCAGATTTCCTCGTTGATGAGTTGGCGCACCGGACTTGCCTTCCAAACCGTGGCCAACGCTTACCCCATCAGCTTCGCCAACAATGTGCCGGCGATCTTCGACGGAAACACTTCCGCCCTCCAGATCCACACGCATAGTGAGATCAACGCGGCCTCGGGTAATCCCACCATCCAGTTGTTTAAGAATCAAGCAAATGCGCTCGGCTCTTTCAGCGGGCCGCTGGGATTGGAGGCGGGCAGCCGGAACAATCTGCGCGGGCCGCATTACTCCAACTTCGATATCGGCTTGTCGAAGAATTTCCCCATCACGGAGCGCGCCCATATGGAGTTTCGTGCGGATGCATTCAATGCGTTCAACCATGCCAACTTCGCATTGCCGGGCGCTAACGCGACCGCCGACATTACCAGCCCCACCTCGTTTGGCGTGATCAGCTCGACGACAGGCGAACAGCCCTATCGCGTGCTGCAACTCGCGTTGCGGCTGGATTTCTAAAGGCAGTTCATTTGAAGTGTTCAGGCCCGGCCGAAAGGCCAGGGCCTTTTTGTGTGCCAAACATGTTCGATGGCTTGGAGGGGCAAATCCTCCAGCTCCTAGGCGTCAGAACAAGTACAAAGGTCGTCGAGGCGGATGGCTGACGACCGAGAGCCGCTCTACGTCCAGCGGAACCAGCGCAGCGCAAGAATGAACGACACCCCGCCCCAGATTGCGAGCACCAGCAGGCGCCCCGATTGCGAGCTCAGCGAAGCTCCTTCGATAATAGTGGCGCGTAGCGCGTCGTTGAGCGCGGTTAGCGGGAGAGCTTTGATGAAGGGGTGGGCGATCGCGGGAAATCTATCGTAGGAAAAGAAGACGCCGGAGAAGATCCACATCGGCATCATAACCACGTTGATGAGGCCGGAAACGATTTCGATTTTCTGCGCGCGGCAGGCAGTTAGAAGGCCTACGCCGCCGAAGGCTACCGCTCCGAGCGATCCGAGCAGGATTACCGAAAGGATCGATCCCTGCACTCGCATGTGAAACACGAGCACACCGAAGCTTAAGAGCAGTCCTACTTCAATCACCATCAGCACCAGGCGGCTGCTGGTTAGGGCTAGAAGGAAATCGCTGCGGCGCATGGGCGTGGCTACGAAGCGCTTCAGCAATTTGCGCTGGCGCATTTCTACCAGCGCGAAGCCTACTCCCCACATGCCGGAGTTCATCAGGTTCATCCCGAGTAGTCCCGGGATGAGGAAGTCGATGTAGCGGGAGCCGGGTTCGCTGGAGGATTGGGTGGAAGCGGTGAGTGCATCTTTGCGTCCGGCGGCGGATTGGAGCGCGGCGTCGATTTCGGCGCGGGAGAGCACGCTCTCCGGCCGAGCGGGATCGTAATAGTAGGTGTAGCTGCCGTCGGGGTTCGACTCGATTGCCAGATCGAATTTGCCGAAGTGGAAGCCTTTGAGCGCGGCATCGCGATCGAGCACAGTGGCTCGGATGGCGGAATGGGCGGATGAAGTCTTATCCGAGTTCTTTAGCATGAGCATGGCCAGCGTTTTCTGCGCGCCAGCGCCGTCGATCACAACGACCGACGTGATGTCGGCCGGCTTGTTGCGAAAGGCGATGCCCAAGCCTGCCGCCAGCAGCAGCGGAAAGACGAAGACCCAGAAAACGACTTCGGGCTCGCGTTTGAGTTCGAGTATGCGCGCCCAGAGGAGGTGACGGTATCCGGACCAGCGGCTGTTGTGGAGCGGCGGGCGCGCAGGCTGCTGCGGCGGATTCTTCTCTTCGTCGAGTATGGGCGCGTTGGTTTCTGTGGTTGCCATTTATTGTTCTCGCAGGTGCCGGCCGGTGAGTTGCACGAAAACATCTTCGAGGCTGGCCTGGCGCGTGCTCAGGTGCTCGAGTTGACGGCCGTCGTTGGTTACCGCATCCAGAAGAGCGGGGATGGTGAGGTGCGGCTCGCGGACACTTAGGCACACAGTCGAATCCTCGCGTCGGACGGACTCTACGCTGGGCAGGGAGCGCCAGCGGTCGAGCGTGTCGCTATGCGGACGATCGTGGTCGGCGTTTCCGTTTTTGCTCACCTGAAATTCAACCACGTGATGGCCGCCGAGGCGATCGATGAGATCGGAGGGAGTGCCTTCGGCGATGATCTGGCCGTGATCGACTATAGCAAGGCGGTCGCAGAGGCGTTCGGCCTCGTCCATGTAATGCGTAGTGAGAAGGACGGTGCCACCTTTGTTCTGGAAGACGCGGATGATATCCCAGAGCTGGCGGCGGCTTTGGGGATCGAGTCCGGTGGTGGGCTCGTCGAGAAAAAGGATGCGCGGATTGCCGACCAGAGCGGTAGCGACGGCGAGGCGCTGTTTCTGGCCGCCGGAAAGTTTGCCGACCCAGGCGTCGGCTTTTTCGGTGAGTTCGAGGTCTTCGAGAACGTCGGCGGCGGGGCGCGGTTCGCTGTAGAAGCTGGCGAAGAGTTCAATGGTTTCGCGGACGTTCAGTCTTTCTGACAAACGCGTTTCTTGCAGCGAGATACCAATCCACTCGCGCAACTGGCGCGGGTTGTCGTTCCAGGTGTGTCCGAGAATGCGGACTTCGCCGCTGGTGGGTGCGAGCAGGCCCTCGAGGATTTCGATCGTCGTGGTCTTCCCTGCTCCGTTCGGACCGAGGAGTCCGAAACACTGGCCGGCCTCGATTTGCAGGCTGACGCCGCGGACAGCTTCGACTTTGCTGTCGTAGGTCTTGCGCAGGTTGGTGCATTCGATGGGAGGTGCCACGAAAGCAATTCTAAATCAGCGCTACGGCTCGGAATGTGAATGGCTTGTAACCGGCATGGGCGCTACGCCCTTGGCATCGTGCCAGAGGATCGCATTCAGCTTCTGGGGATCGACCGCATCCGGCCGGGAGAAATTCATCCGTGACGATTCCTTCGCGCCCGCCGCGTTCTTTTCGTTCACTTTGTAGATGAGGCCGCTGCGCAGATTCTTGTCGTCGGCCTGGTAGGGCGGCTGCGTTCCGGGACCCGCTAGAGGCGGCGCCATCAGCGGCGCGTGGGCATCGAACAGGTTCATCGGGGGAAGTCCGAGCAGGGCCTCCATGGTGTGAATGACGCTGACGGTCGTATAGAAGTTATGGTCGACAAACGTCTGCGGCGCGCGCGGCGCATACTTGCTGATGACGAAGGCAATCGAGCGGTGAGCATCGACGTGATCGGCGCCGTCCTGAGCGTCGTCTTCGAGGACGAAAATGGCAGTGTCGTCCCAGTAGGGGCTGCGAGAAACGGCGTCGACGACGCGGCCGAGCGCGAGGTCGTTGTCGGCTACCGAGGCCTGCGGAGTTGGCTTGCCGGGACGCGTGCCTCCGGTGTGGTCGTCGGGCAGGTAGAGCAGCGTGAACTGTGGAAGTTCTTTGGCAGTTCCCTTCGCTGTCACGAATTCGTCGAACTCGCGCAAGAACTCATCGGCGCGGAGTTGGTCGGGATAATCGGTATTGAAGTCGGGAAATTGCGGATCGTAGTGGTCGCGCAGAGCGGCTTTGGTGGGACGCATGCGCTTCATCTGCGGAATCGCCCACGGCCACGGGCTCGGCCCGCCGCGCGGGTTGCCAACGTTCGCTGGCAATCGATCGCCTTTCTTAATTTCGGGGACTGGACAGGTTGCGGAACTGGGAGACAGCGTTCCTGGCACCGGCGATTCTGCCTTTTCGCTCTTACACCACACAGCGGCGATGAATTCGCCGTAGATGCGATAGGTGAGGCCGCGGTGGGCGAGGTTGTCCCAGAGGAAACCGGTGCCGGGATCGTCGACGTCGGGGATTCCCTGCTCGAGCGGAAATTCTTCGGCCACGCTCCCGCCGAAATCGTAGGTACGTTCTTTGCTGCGATACTCAATGGGCCACGTTTTTTCGTTGTAGTCACTGCTGGCGGCGGCGGTGGACCAGAGGTGGCCGTCGCCGGAAACTTCCCCGCTATCGTAGAAATTGTCGAGTACTCCGAACTGCAGGGCCAGCTTGTGCTCGTTGGGAGTGATGTCTTTGCCATACATTGTTAGCGATGGGTCGCCGTCGCCTACGGGCAGGTCGCCGAAGATCTGATCGTAGGTGCGATTTTCTTTTAGAACGTAGATCACGTGGCGGATGGGATTGCTTCCGCCGGCGAAGGTGAGCTTGCCGGCATCGGCGTTCAAAAGATTGTCTTCTTCCACCTGGTGGGTGTAGGCGGAGAGATTCTTGTCGATGTCTGCGAGGCTCAGACGTGCAATGGAACCGCCAATCAGAGTCGGAATGTATGGATGTTCTTTTCTTTTTCGCTCACCCTTCAACGTGCCCTGCATGTTGTTGGGACCGCTGCTTTCTCCTTTGGCGGTGGCGATGAGCAGGTCGTTGCCCGCGATGGTTAGCGCGGTCGGATACCACGCAGTGGGGATGAGACCTTGAGGACGGAGTTCCAACCCACCTTCAAATCCGTGGGCCAGTCCGCCGACCCCAAAGACGGCAACAGCATCTAGGGCTCCACTTGCGACGAATAGACGCGTGTCATCCTTCGAGAGGGCAATCGCTTGTGGTACCGCCCCGCCGAATATTTTTGTGCTATAGGCGCGACCTACAGTGCCGTCTTCCAGGTCAACCGACACCACAGAATCGGCATTACTTAAAGCGACATACAGCAACATTTCATGGGCGCTCAACACCATCGCTGTCGGATGCGAACTGGGAGCGACCGGGTCGCGGGGGAGTGCCGAGCGAACTGCCGCAGGGTCGTCGACTTCTGCTTTCGCAAGCGCGGCTGCCATGTCGATCCAGCGCGCGACCTTGCCGGTTTCGAGATTCAGTTCAGCGACTACAGACGAGTTCCACAGGCTGACCCAGGCTTTGGTTCCGGCTTTGTTGGCGATCACCGTGTACGGATATGCGCTCGGAATGTAGCGACTCCGGCTCAGGTCGAACGACTGCAGGATTTTGCCGGAGTTTGTGTCGAGGACGACGGCGTTGTCGGAAAGATTATTCGCGATGAGCAGGCGGTCGCCCTTGGGGCCTGGGAGAACGGCTAGTCCCGCGGGGTATGGGAGTGCGGTTCCGGCCGGAGTCTTGCGCAGCCCGAACGCCACTTCCTTTCCTTTGGCGATAGGCTGGAGTGCGATCTTGATGAAGCGTTCGGGAGTGACTTGTCCCGCCACGAATTTGTACACCGCGATGCCGTTGCCTGTGCTGGTCGGCTTCTCGCCGCTTGGATCGGTGATCGAGCCCATCGAGGCATAGAGATGCTTGCCATCGATCGAGAAGGCGAGGCCGATGAAATAGCTTTGGTGCGTGGAATACTCGTCGCTCAGTCGGTCGTCGGGAAAATCTTGTAGTTGATTATTGCCGAGATCAAGAATGGCGATTGACTGGCGCGCACCTGATTCCTGCGTGCCATAGCCCTGATTGAGCAGCGCGGCATAGCGGCCGTCGGGACTTAGGGCTATGGTTGCGGGAAAGCTGTTAGTGTGCGCCAGATAACCGGGGACGGGGAGGGTCAGGCTCTTGCTGGTCGGCAGATTGATTCGGTGCGAGCGGCCGGCGGCGCGTGCCACCAGAAAAACGACAAGAAGGGTGGAAAGAGCGAGGAGCGAGACAACGGCAATTCTTTTCACAAACTTTTTCACGTACTTTCTCACGATCAGGGGCCTGGGGAGTTTGTACCATCTAGGTTGTCCTTCAGGCAAATCAGCGACCCTCGGTAAGGGCGGAGGACGATTGCGGCGCGCATCAAGATTCCCGCAGGACAAGGATTGGTTACCGTAGTTACATTCGCGAAGCTCTCGATTGCCAGTAATCTAATCGGAGTGAACAAGCTATCCATGCGACGCAATCTTGCAGCCGTCTTAGTGACGCTCGCGCTCTGCTTGGGACTGACCGTATTCTCCCCTCCCCTGTCTCTCGCTCAAGAAGAGACAGAAGGAAAACGGAAGATAGTGAACAGGGTGGTCCCAGCGTATCCAGACCTAGCCCGAAAAATGCACATCCTTGGAACCGTCAAGGTGGAAGTCGTAGTCGCCCCGAGCGGAAAACTGAAGTTGGCCCAGGTGATCGGCGGCAATCCATTGCTGGCGAAAGCCGCGGTCGATGCCATTGAACAATGGAAATGGGCAACCGCTCCGCAGGAAACCAAAGAGCTCATAGAACTCAATTTTCATCCCTAGCGACTGCGCCCAACCCCTTCGCACGCCGCCAGCCCCAGCCCACTCTTCAAATCTGCTGCCAGCAACTGATGAAACAACTGTTCGCCGGCCTCCCGTCGCGCCGAAAGCCGTCCCGCCCCATAAGCCCGCGACTTCAGTCCTCTTTGCACCGCCTCGCAAATCCCCAAATCTTCATCCTGCACGCGATTCCCCACTGCCACGCTCTGCTCGTTATAAGCTCGCGCCGCTTCGCTCACGTCGCTAAAGTAGAAATCAAAAATCACCCGGCAATGGTCCACATCAATCGGAATCACGTGGTTTGTATCCAGATACCCCTCGTAGCAATTGAACATAAAATTTGGATGCAGCCAAAAATACCAGGCTCGATCCCCTTTCCGCGTCGTGCCCGTGGCAGCATCCTCATCCGAACTCACCATCGGACTCGACTGCAAACAATACCGGTCTTCATTCTCGATCGTGTACTGCTTGTAATCCAAGACCGAGTTCAGCTCCTTATGCAGATGCGGCACGTGATATCCACCATCAAGATAGTTATCGACAAACACCTTCCAATTGCAATGGATGTCATAACTCTGACTCGTAAAGTAGTGCAGCATACTCAACCCCAGCGGAGCTGTGCGCCTCGCCAGCCCACCCAGAAACTCCGCCAGCGGAGCGGCCTCCGCATCCAAATTCACAAATACAAACTTCTCCCAGGTCTCGACCTTCACGGGAACCAGCCCATTGTCCTTGCGTTCGAAGTTCTTCACCCCGTCAAACTCCGGCACCCCCTTGAGCATCCCGTCCAGCCCGTAGTTCCATCCATGATATGGACAATGCAAAACTGATGCCTGCCCGCATTTCTCCGTCACTACCGCCGCCGCATGATGCCGGCACACGTTATAAAACGCCCGCAGCACGCCATCATTCCCGCGCACCGCCACCAGCGGCTCTTCCGCCACCGTTGCCGTCACAAACTGCCCCGGCTTTTCCACCTGATCTACGCGCCCCATCACCTGCCAGGTTCGCGAGAAAACCGTCTGCCGTTCCAACTCCGCGATCCGTGCATCCACATACCATGGCGCCGGAATCGTTGACGCTTCCGTCAACGGTGCTGTCTCGTCATAACTCGCGACAATCTGCTCTACGCTCATTCCATTGCTCATGCTTTCTTCCCTGTAACTTGGAGCTTCTCCGACCCAATCGCCCGCCGCAGTAGTTCCACAAATTGCTCAATGCGCGCTTCTTTCTGTTCTGGTACCGGGCCCGATTTACGAAACAGTCCCGGATCTAACTCCTCAGTAAGCAGCGCATCCTGAAACCGGTCCATCGTCCACTCTAAAATCGACCCGATCATGTCCACATCCAGATCTGGTCGTAACTCCCCCCGCTTGACTCCGAAGCTCACAAACTCACGCCATCCGTAAGGATCCTCCGCCACCAGAAATCGATTGATCTCCCGCCGCAGCGCCAGGTCGGTCCCATAATTGCCGATCAGATAAATCCGGTATGACGACCAGTTGTCCCGAACCATATTTTCCGTGCGCCCCAGCCAGTAGCGCAGCACTTCAAAAAATCCCCCGTCCTGCGCCGCCGCTGTTGCCTGCATATATCTCGGAAACGACTGCACTGCCTTCTTGTAGGCCTCGAAGAACAGTCCATCCTTGCTCTTGAAATGCTGGAACACCGATCCCTTAGCAATGCCTAACTGCGCCGCAATATCTTCCACCCGTGCCGCGCTATACCCGCGCTCGGCAAAATGCCGGATCGCGACCTCCACAATCCGCGCCCGCTTCGCTTCCGAGCGCGGACGCGGCTTCCCGTCCCGCCTCATCTGCGTTGGTTTCGCCAGACTGCTCGTAATTCCTTCCATGGCCCAATTCCTCCCAGGTTCTTTGACCCTCGGTCAACGAACGATACAGCACTCACAAACTATTTTTCAATGGCTTTTTGGGTGGGCTTTCGGTAGTTTCGCAACGGGGATCGTTTCTTGTTTTGACCAGTGGTCAGTCGCATGTCTAGCCGTCCAAACTCGCAGAGACCGGGGGCGCCCCCTTTAGGAACTGATCAATAAGGAGATTTCAAATGCCCGAAACCCCTCAGCAATACACGCAACGCATCCTGGCCAATGCCCAGGGACAAGACCCAATCAAAGCCCAATCCGCCACCAACAAAAAACTAACTCGCCTTATCAAAGGCGTATCCTCCGCCAAACTTCGCAAGCGCCCTGCGCCCGAGAAGTGGTCCGTCGCCGAAATCCTTGCTCATCTCGCCGAGGTCGAAATCGTAATCGGGTGGCGCATGCGCTCCATCCTCGGAGCTCCAGGAACCCCCGTCCAAGCCTACGATCAGAACGCCTGGGTTATTTCGGGACACTACGAAAAACGCGACCCCCGTAAATCCGTCGAGCTGCATCGCGTCGTGCGCGAAGCAAATCTCGCGCTCCTGAAGTCACTTTCCCCCGAGCAATGGAAGCAATACGGCCAGCACGCCGAGCGCGGCCAGGAATCCATCGAGCACATTGTCCGCATGGTTGCCGGACACGATATCAACCATATCCACCAGATCGAGCGCATTTTGAAACCGGCAAAATGAGCACATCCCAGACAGGAGCACTAATGCCCAAGCAGGGTATTACAGCTGAACTCTTCAAAGGCTGGACTACGGTTCGGCCAGTTCTTGCAGCGGTTTCGCCAAGGGTGCGGCGGCGGGCTTCGTGGCGCGGGTAGTGGTAATCACAATCACGCTGACCAGCACCAGAAGCATTCCAAGCAAGGTTCTGGGACCGACCGTCTCGCCTCCAAGAAAATATCCGACGATCACTGCCACGACCGGGTTGACGTACGCGTAGGTACCCACTTTCGTCGGCGATTCATGATGGATGAGCCAGACGTAGGCAGTGAAACCCACAATCGACCCGGCTACGATCAAGTACGCAAGTGCGTACCAGGCGCCGCGAGAGACTGCCTGAATATGAAACCCGCGGAACTCGCCGAGAATTGCTGCCGCCAGCGCGAGCAGAATTCCTCCTGCCAGCATCTGCGCTCCGGAGCTCATGGGTTTCGACGCGGGCAGCGGTAGTTTGCGGGTAAGAGCCGAGGCGATCGACCAGCTCATCGCAGCCACCACCAGCGCGCCCGCTCCGGCGCGATCGATGGGGGCTTCGCCAAAACTTACCGAGCGGCTCACCAGAACCGACACGCCTCCGATCCCGACCAGAAGGGCCAGCGCAAGCCGGACCGTGAGCCGTTGCGTGCGCAGAATAAGGATCTCCGAAAGCGCCATGAAGACCGGGATGGTCGCCAGCATCACCGCGGCAATTCCCGAAGGCACGCGTTGTTCGGCCCAGAACAGCAGGCCGTAATCGAGCACGAAGATGCAGACCGCGAGAATCGAAGCGGCGGCCCACTCGCGGCGCGACGGCGACGGAGTACCCTTCAAGCACATCCACGCAAAGAGCACGACTCCAGCAATGAAGAACCGCATGCTGGCAAGAAGAAGTGGCGGAACCTCACGCACACCTACGCGGATGGCTAGGAAGGTTGAACCCCAGACGAAATAAATGATGGAGAATGCCAGCACGGTCTTCCATGCTGGAGGACGAACCGATGCTTCCATAGGAAATAGATCACCGGCTACGTCGCTAGGACGCAGAGTTTTTCTGGCTGAACTGAGGTTTAAAATTACAAAATTAGAAGTTACCAAATTACCAATTGCCTCACGAACTCCCAATCCAAATTCCCACCGCAAACACCAGCACTCCCCCGACCACCACCTGAAACGCCGCAGACAGTAGCGGAGTATCCATATACCGGTTCCGAATCCAGGCAATCGTGGCCAGCTCCGCCGCCACCACAATCACCGCCGCGATAAACGCCACATGAAAATCCTTAATCAAGAACGGGAGTGTATGTCCAATCCCACCCGCCGTCGTCATCAATCCCGTCACCGCACCACGCAGCACTGGACGCCCACGCCCCGTCATCGACCCGTCATCTGAGAGCGCCTCCGCAAACGCCATCGAGATTCCCGCGCCGATCGATGCCGCGAGGCCCACGAGAAATGCGTCGTTGCTGCTCCTTGTCGCAAACGCCGCCGCGAACACCGGAGCCAGCGTCGACACCGATCCATCCATCAGCCCGGCCAGCCCCGGTTGCACAATCTGCAACACAAACAGGCGCCGCTGCGCTTCGTCCTCCTTCTTTTTCACGGTCGTCGTAATGCTCTCCGACATCGCCTCCGCCGCCACCTGGTGCTTGCGCTCGACCTCCTCCAGATCGCCCAGTAGTTTCCGGACCCCCGCATCCGTCACCTGCCCCATCGCCTTCTGATAGAACTGGCGCGTCTCCAGTTCCATGATCTCCGCCTGCTTGCGCACCTCGGCAATCTTCAAGGGACGCGTCAGCCAGAACGGCCTGCGCTGCACAAACCCCTTCACATCCTGCCGCCGGATCAGCGGAATGTGTTCCCCAAAGCGCTCCCGATAAGTCGCGATCAGCGAGGCCCGATGCCCCGACTCCTCCGCGCCCATGTCATCGAAGAGCTTCGCCGTTGCGGGATACGTCTCCCGCAGACCATCCGCGAAATCGGCATACACACGCCCGTCTTCCTCTTCCAGTGAGATCGCCAGCGCCAGAATTTCACGCTCCGACAAGTCTTTGAAGTTTCGTGCCATGCCGACAAGTGTACTGTTTCTGGAGTCGGTTTCAAGATTTGGGTTTCATACATCACCACCATCTCGGCGCAGAGGCGGAAGTGGAGATTCAACCAATCAGAATTCCCTGCTCCAGGATCTCAACCAGGTCGGCACGAACCTGAGGTCCGGCAACCTTGCTTCGGCTCAGCAGGCCTACAGCACGGTGCAGCAACAACTGCAACAGTTCGCGCTCGGCGGCGGAGCCATCTCCTCGGAGTCGCCTTTTTCGCTACAAGCCTGACCCGACAGGAAAACGGCTGTCAACCGCCCGCTGTCAGTCATCCGGGAAAGCTCCCCGATGGCTGATGGCTGACGTCCGATAGCTGATGTTGGATAGCAGAGAGCTGATGGCTGAGAGCTTCTACCGCGCCGCTCGAGCTGCCTCGATCGCGTCGTGCAGCTCATGCTCGGCTGCCCGCAGATGCTCTTCTGCCTTCGCACCATGTCCGGCCATATCGTAGTGGTTCGCTGCACGGGCATGATCCATCTCTTTGATCGCTTCGAGCGTGTGGTTATGGGCCGCTGCCAGGTCGGGCCAGTCATGAACCCTCTCGGCAACCGCGATCCCAGCAATAAACGACAAACACACAGCAATAACAACTGCAATCGCTTTCGTCATAGATTTTTCCTCTCAAAGTTGTGGATTAGGTTTTTCCGGACACGCACGGATACCCGCCATTTTCCCCGACCACAAACCTCCTGTCAAAACGAAACAGATGCATGGGAGTGTAACGACTGGTTCGTGTGGTCGATGGGGCGCGGACGCTCGGGAGTCATCTGCGACTTAGGCCCCTGGCTGCGGCTGGTTTAGCGCGATGACAAACTCCCCGCCGCAGTGCGCACACTTCGCCGGCGAAAACAGGATCATGGTTCCCGACCAATGGTGGACAGTTTGCTTTGGGTAGTGTGGGCAGGTGATCAGATGTTTGTCGAAACGAAGATTGATAAGATCGCCTTCGGACATGGCTGAGATCCTATGAGGTGCAATGAGGAGCAATGATTCCGATTCGCGGACCATCCTCGTATGACGCTCACGGTATGACACTCACGCTATTCTCAATCTGGCAATGTGTCGCTACGCTGAGCAACCGCTGAATGTGCGCTGTCGCGTACTGGCACTATTCCGCTTCGTCCCGCCATTCTTTCATCTGCAACCGCATGAGTTGGTAGCACTCACAGGCTGCTCCTTCCAGTTTTTGCCGGGCGATAATCTTGACGTCGCCGCGACTGTGAGTGATGAGGCCCGCTCTCTGAAGAATTCCAGCAGCCACGGTCACGCTGGAGCGCCGGGTTCCCAGCATCTGCGCCAGAAATTCTTGCGTCAACGGCACCGAATTTGATCCGATGCGGTCGGCGCTCATCAACAACCATCGCGCCAATCTCTCGTCCACTTCATGCAGGCGATTGCAGGCGGCAATCTGCGTCACCTGCATGGCCATTTCCTGCGAAAATTGCTGTAACCGCCGCTCCAGTTTGGGGCACTCCCGCAAAAGTCCGGCCAGTTTTTCGCTATCGATTCGAAAGGCCGAGGCTTCAATCTGAGCAATCGCCCGCGTGGCAGCGGTGCGAAAGCCCGCCACCAGCGGCAACCCGACAAAACCTTCCTTGCCCACCAGACCGACTTCCACGCTCTTTCCGTCCGGGAAGACGCTCAGAATGGAGATCAAGCCGCTGTTGCAGAACCAGGCGGACTTCAAAGTATCTCCCGGTTCATGCAGTACGTGGTGAGTCGTCAAGCGTACGAATTCCAATTTCGGCAACAGCAGTTCGGATTCTCCCGGGGGCAGGCCAAGCAGGATCTCATTATGGATGTGGTTGCCATCGCCGTCGAGGGGCGGCGTCGGAGCGGATATTGCAGACGTACCAGTCTTCTTGGCCATAACGGCTCCTTGCGCAGCGTAAACGCTGTCTGATTTCGCAAGGGACCGTCACCGTACCGTACGGCGGAAGGATGCTAGAAGAGACACTTCCAGTCTACTCTCTTTTCGACTTAAAAGTGTGCGCTGGCGTACCGAGGCCAAATCTCCTTATGCTAGCGCGCGGAGGCGCGCAGGTTAGTCCAATCGACGGCCTTTGACCCGAGTAGGGTAAACGCACCCTTCCGAACCCGCGACGATCTGGATTCTGGGCTTTTTGTGTGGGGAACGATCCCGGCCAAGCGTGATCGAGATCACAGCCTCGTGTGCGCCACTTTCGCTACAGTATGGTGAGTATGGGTGGATTTTCCATTCTCACCAACCGCAAACGCGCCATCGTCGCACTGGTGCACTCCGTCGTGTTCTTGCTGGTTGCGGTGCGGCAGATGGTTGCGGCCAATCCAGCGGCTGGGATCTGGTTGCCGTCCACGGTGTCCCGAGGCACGTGGATCCTCTGCGGAATCTTTGCCATCGTCTCCGCTATTCTTCTGTGGCTCCTCGTCATTTCCCGGGGATGGATGGAAAAATTCTATTTCGGATTCTGCACCATCAGCGCTAGCTCGGGCCTGCTCCGAACCGCTGCCGGCGACCAGACGTTTCACGCCGGGCTTTATAGCCGGGTGGTCATGCTGGTCAGCGCGGTTCTGGTCGGACTGCTGATCGTCCGAATGCACTCCCACTCCCGCGTGCAACCGGAGTACGCCGAAGAGGGCAGTTAAATCGCAACAACTCCTCATCCTGTGTAGGACGGCCGCCCCCGGCTGTCCAGTTGGCGCAGGCGGCTCCTACACCACCACGTCATTCCGTTGGCCTACCTCGGCGAATCGGAATTGTAGGTATCGGCGACGGCCTTCCAGCTTCCGTCGGCCTGCTTGGTATAGACCGTCAGATACTTTCCTTTGTCCGTCATGGGTTTCTTCGTCTTCGGGTTGGTCATGGTCATGGTGTAGGTGCCTTGCGAATAGACCATGTCACCACCCTTGGAGGCCATGGCCCGGGTGGACTGGAACGTCAGCGCAAAATTGGGATCGGCAAACATCGGCGCCATCGCCGCTTTGATCGCAGCCTTGCCATTCAGTGTCCCGGCACCGGGGTACAGCGCGGAGCCATCTTCGGCAAAGTAACTGGCCCACCTGTCGGCGTCCTTGGTATTAGCGTCTTTAGCCCAGGCTGCCTCGAGGTCCTTGACCGCTTGCACATCGGTGGCGCGCGTGTCGGGCGGTGGTGGAGCAGGGGCATTGGCACAGCCGACGGTCATTACGGCGAGCGCTAAGCATAGAATCAGCGAAGTGTTACGCAGCATGTTCTGTCTCCTTTGGAACTTAAGTCCGGATCAGTATAGTATTACCCTTGCTCAATCAAATGGGGCACCCTCGGGCATTCAGATGCGTGCCATAGATGGACTACCTGCCGCGTCATAAATTGCCAATTACAAATCGTCCATTAGAAACTCTCGGCGCACTCCGCGTCTCAGCGGTGAACATCCCTACACCACAAAATACTTAGCCCCCGGATGATGCACCACAATCGCCGAAGTGCTCTGCTCCGGCTCCAGCAAGAAGCCCGAAGTCAGCCGCACGCCCACGTTCTCCTCGGGCTTGAGCAAAGCAAACAGCTTCGTCTGGTCCTCCAGATTCGGACACGCGGGATAGCCAAACGAATAGCGCGAGCCGCGATACTTCTGATGAAACAGATCGCGGATGTGCGGAGAGTCCTCGGCCGCTATGCTTAACTCTTCGCGCATCTTCTTATGATGGAATTCGGCTAGTGCCTCTGCCGTTTCGACACTTAGGCCGTGGAGATACAGGTAGCGCGTATATTCTCCGCCTTCGAAGAGGCGCTGCGTTTCGACCGATGCCTTTGGACCAATCGTCACTAGCGACAGGCCGAGCACATCCATCTTGCCCGATGAGGGGGCGGCGAAGAAGTCAGAGATGCACAGGCGGCGGCCTTCTTTCTGGCGGGGGAAGGTGAAGCGCAAAATTTCTCTAGGTGTCGGTTGCTGCCGAGCTTCGCTCGGCTTGGACGGGCGAGGGCGCCCGTCCCCACACGAACTTGGCTCGTAGACTACTACGTCATTACCATCGCCTTGGGCTGGAAAGTATCCATAAACAACCTTCGACTCGAACCAGCCTGCAGCTATCACATCTTCTTCCAGCCGCGTCTTGATGGGACGGTACTTTTCTTCTACCAGTCTTGCGTAGTCTTCCTGCGACGCTGTCTTTAGCTGCCATTGGTTCTTGAACAAAGCGGTGTCGTTGATGTAATTGAAGATCTCTCGCAGATCGTAATCCTTCACCACGCGCACGCCCCAGAATGGCGGCTCGGGAAGATTCGGCGCATCTGCCACTACCGCGCTGCGCTCGGAAAACACGGGCCCGATCTCTTCATCTACGGCCGCGGCTTTCGCATATTCTTTCACGGTTCGGCCGTCTTGCAGACGCGCCTCGCGCTTGCCGTCCTCCGACGCCAGGTCTTCCATCACGTGCAGGCCTGCGAAGGCATCTTCTCCGTAAAACACTGAATTCGAATACTCGCGCCGCAGGTCGTCTTCTACGTACTTGCGGGTTAAAGCCGCGCCTCCGCAGATCACGGGATACGCCAGCTTCTGCCGTTCCAGTTCCTGGATTACGTACTTCATCTCCAGCGTCGATTTCACCAGCAAGCCGCTCAGGCCGATGGCGTCGGCCTTGTGCTCCTGCGCCGAGTGGATGATCGCGTCGCCCGCCTGCTTGATGCCCAGGTTCACCACCCTGTAACCATTGTTGGATAAGATGATGTCGACCAGATTCTTTCCTATGTCGTGCACGTCGCCTTTTACGGTGGCGAGCACGATTGTGCCTTTCTGCTGCGAGCCGGTTTTCTTTTCCATCTTTGGCTCTAGATACGCCACCGCGGCCTTCATCACTCCCGCCGAATCCAGCACCGATGGCAACTGCATCTTGCGCGCTCCGAATAGGTCGCCTACCGTTTTCATCCCGTCGAGGAGCACCGTGTTGATCAGGTCGAGCGGCTTGTACTCGACGAGCGCTTCTTCCAGCAACTCTTCCAGGGTGCGCTTCGTCTTGCCGTCTCCTACCGATTTTTCGCCGTTGATGATCGCGTACTTGAGCTTATCCTCGATCGAAAGCGTTTCGACGTGCGCCGTAGTCTGCGCCTGCGCCTTGCCTTTCACGCCCGCGAAATGCTGCATGTACACCTGCAGAGGATCGCCGTTCGAGCGATCCTGATAAATCAGCTTGCGCGCCAGTTCCACTTCTTCCGACGGAATTTTGTACAGCGGATAAATCTTGGTGTAATTGACGATGGCAACATCGAGGCCGTTTTCTACCGCCTCGTGCAGAAACACTGAGTTGAGAACGCGCCGCGGATACGCGTCCAGGCCGAAACTGATGTTGCTGACACCTAGCACCGTCTTCACTTCGGGCAGTTCGTCGTGGATGCGCTTCACCGCCTTCAAGGTCTCGATCCCAGCCGAGCGGTATTCTTCCTGCCCCGTCGAAATCGGGAGGGTCAGCGTATCGAAGAGCAAATCCACCGGACGGATTCCGTACTTTTGCGTAGCCAAATCGAAGATGCGATGCGCGATAGCAACTTTTTTGTCCGCGGTTAGCGCCATGCCTTCTTCGTCTATGGTCAGCGCGATTACGCCTGCGCCATAGCGCTTCGCCATGGGCAACACTTTCGAGGTGCGCTTCTCGCCGTCTTCGAGGTTGATCGAATTGATGATAGCTTTGCCGGGGATGCGCTTCAGCGCCTCTTCCACCACGTCGGCTTCGGTGCTGTCGATCAGGATCGGTGCGGGCACTCGGGTCGCGATTTTTTCGAGGATGGCGGAGATGTATCCCTTCTCGTCTTCGCCCACGATGGCGCAGCACAGGTCGAGCATGTGCGAGCCTTCGTTGGCCAGCTTTTTGGCCAGCGTCAGGATGTCGTCGTATTTCTTTGCCTGCACCAGCTTGCGGAAATGATCGACCCGCGTGGTGGTGTTCATCTCCTCTGCTACGATCAGGGGCTTCGGCTCCAGATCCAGCGGGACTGAGGTGTAGGCGCTGGAGGCTGCGCCCACAGGTTCTACAGCGCGCCGGGCCGGTTCTACGCCGGTGACTGCATCAACTACGGCTTTTAGATGTTCGGGAGTGGTGCCGCAACATCCGCCTACGATTCTTACGCCGTAGTCTTTTACAAAATGTCTATGAAAGTCGGCCAGGTCTTTGGGGGCGAGTTTGTACACGGCGTGGCCGCCGACGTTCTGCGGTAGACCGGCGTTGGGCAACACCGAAATGAGCTTAGTGGAGTTCAGGCCCAGATAGCGGACCGCCTCGTTCATCTCGGCCGGACCGGTGGCGCAGTTCAGGCCAATTACGTCAATGTCGTAGGGCTCAAGCGCCGTCAGCGCCGCGCCAATTTCGGTGCCGAGCAGCATGGTTCCAGATTCCTGCAACGTAACCTGCACCGTCACCGGCAGGCGCTTGCCCGCTTTGCGCATTGCTTCCAGCACCGCGACCGTAGCAATCTTCGCCTGTAACAGGTCCTGGCAAGTCTCAATCAGCATTACATCGACGCCGCCCTCGATGAGCGCCGACGCCTGCTCTTCATAGGACGCTAACATCGCGTCCCAACCGATGTGTCCAAGCGAGGGCAATTTTGTCGTCGGACCCATCGAGCCGGCTACGAAGCGCGGTTTGTCCTTCGTGGAAAATTGCTGCGCGACTTCTCTCGCGAGTTGCGCCGCCGTAAGATTGATCTCGCGCACTTTGTCGCGCAGATCGAACTCGGCGAGAACGAGGCCCGTACCACCGAAGGTATTTGTCTCTACTATGTCGCAGCCCACGCGGAAAAAGTCGGCGTGGATGTCGCGGATAATATCGGGGCGGCTCAGCACCAGAACTTCGCTGCAGTTCTCCTTGCCCCAGTAATCGTCCAGGGTGGGGTTGCGCTTCTGGATGTTGGTGCCCATGGCGCCGTCGTAAACCAGGACGCGTTCTTTTACGAGTTGGAGAAAGTCGGGCATTCGTTGTCACGCGTTAGTTTATGGTCGTTGGCCGTTAGTCGTTCGCCGGTCGCTATTCCCTGTCCGTCCAAAGGTCGATTGACGGCGAGAACCAGCAAGGTGGCGTCGTCCTGGAATTGCGCGCCGCAAAAATCCGACACCTGCCCGAGCAGTTGCTGGTTCAACTCAGTAGCGGAACTGGCTGCGTGCGCCTTGCCGAATGCGGCGACCCTCTCCACTCCGAACTCTTCGCCTTGCGCGTCCTCGGCTTCGGTGATGCCATCGGTGAATAGAAGCAGCCGGTCTCCAGATTTCAGATTGACGCTCGAGTCCTGGTAATTCCCCGAGGGGAAAACGCCGAGCACCGCGCCGCCGCCATGATCCAGGGTGTGCGCAACGCCGGCCGAAACGAGAATAGGATAAGGATGTCCGGCATTGCAGTAGCGAAACGCGCGCGTATTGGCGTCGAGAACGCCGCAGAAAAACGTCACGAACTTGTTCGCAGCGATGCTTTCGCACAACATGCCGTTTACGATGCTGCACACGCGCGCCGGACTGTCGAGATCGCGCACGGATGCGCGCAGGCTGGCCTGGACGTTAGCCATAAGCAAAGCGGCGGAAACTCCCTTGCCGGAGACATCGGCGATGCAGATGGCCAGCCGGTTGTGGTCGAGCCGCAGCACATCGAAGTAATCTCCGCCGACGGCGCGTGCCGGGCGCCAGGCGGTGGCTACGGCGATTCCCGGAAGCTGCGGAATTTCCTTGGGCAAAAGCGACTGCTGGATTTCGCGGGCGCGTTGCAATTCCTGCTCCTGGCTTTCCAGGCGGGCCGCGCCCGACTCGACCATGCCCTGCAGCTCGACATTGCGGCGCTCGAGGCGCGCCCTCGTCTTGCCGTAGAGAAAATTCATCACGCCGTAGACGAAGGTAATCAGGAAGGGCATCCTCCAGCCGGTGGTGAGCAAGTGCCCAAGCAATTGCGGATGAGGCGGGGCGAACCACCAGACAATTACGGTGCTCAGTGCGTAAACCGGAAGCATCACGACGCCTAGCACGGCCAGGAAGATCAGCCAGTCATAAGGAGACGGCTTTTCGTACAGGGCGTGCAGCCATTGCATTGGAGGCGAAACGAAATTGCCGATGCAGAGCGAGTACAAGATGACGGTGAAAGGATTGATGGGCTGGCCGATGGCCCAGAAAGTCGCGCCGACCACGAGAGCAATGAACAGGTAAATGCCCTGATTGCGGAAGAAAACGGTCAACGATTTGGAGTCAATGGTCATGTGGACTAAAAGTCTCTCGCTGCCGTGCGCAGTTGCCGTGCAATAGCGGGTAGTTCGCCAAATTGGCGGTCATTCATAAAGGCACGAACGACCGGCCATCAACGCCTGCTTTCCATACAACAACGCCGGCCCCTGCGGGACCGGCGTTTGGTGAACAATCTCGAAATTCGCTAATCCCCGGTCACGCCGGCATCCGTTTCCGATTGCGCAAACACCTGATTGGCTCCCATATGCGCTGGAGCCGGGGCCAGCATCTGTTCCTTCCGATAAATCAGATTGCTCGCATTGAATGAGGCCAGCTCAAATCCATGGCCATGCGTAATCGCATCGGTCGGGCAAGCCTCCACACAATACCCACAAAATATACAGCGATTGTAATCGATGTTGTAGACACGGGCGTAACGTTCGGCGCCTGAGACTCTTTTTTCAGCCGTGTTTTCCGCGGCTTCTATGTAGATGCAATTCGCGGGGCAGGCGGCGGCGCAGAGGAAACAGGCCACACATTTCTCCAGTCCGTTTTCGTCGCGCTGCAGGACGTGCATGCCGCGGAATCGTTCCTGAAATTGTGCGCCTTTCAGGGGGCCGGGACCGTCGGGATAATTTTCGACGATCGTGGGCTGAAACATCTCCTTCAGGGTGATGGTCATTCCCTGGGCTATGGCGCCAATGTTTTTGATCACGGACACAGTTTATTAGTATAGCGGATGTTGGGAAGTTTTCGGCTGTCGGCTGTCAGCTTGGTGGCTTGGACGGCCGGGGTGGCCGTCCCTACACGAGTTTGGTTGCGCGGGGCGCGGACATCATGTCTGTGCCTTTTTCTTTGCGTCACATCCTCTTGTTCTTGCGTCACGGTGAGGCGACGCGGTGTGAGGTAGGATCATCTTCGGTGAAGGTGCCGTGCTGGGCACCGGCTTGGACGGGCGGCCGTCCCCACACTCAGCGTCAAAGGCCCCGGACAAGAGTGTCCACGCGACCCGAGCAACTTATGACCTATGACATTGCGGTGATTGGCGGAGGAATTGTTGGGCTTTCATTTGCCATGCAGGTGGGCGAGCGGTTTCCTCGCCTGCGGGTGGTGGTTCTGGAGAAAGAGGCCGGTGTGGCTCGGCACCAGACGGGGCACAACAGCGGGGTGATCCACAGCGGCGTCTATTACAAAGCGGGGTCGCTGAAGGCGCGGTTGTGTGTAGCGGGGGCGCGGGAGATGGTGGATTTCTGCTCTCGACATGGGATTCCGCATGAGGTGTGCGGAAAATTGATTGTGGCTACGAACGCGGAGGAAGCGCCGCGACTGGATGATTTGCTCGCGCGCGGCGTGGCGAATGGGCTCGAGGGATTGCAGTTGCTGGGACGCGAGGCAATGTTGGAGATCGAGCCGCATGTGGGCGGCGTGCGAGCGCTGCACGTGCCGTCGACGGGGATCACGGATTATGCGGCGGTAACGGCGAAATATGTGGAGATTGCGGCGGGACGCGGGGCGGAGGTTAAGACGGATGCCGCGGTCGTGGGATTCGATCGGACTTCTGATGCAAAGTCGGGCGCGGCGGGCACAGTGGTGGTCCGAACGCACGCGGGAGATTTTTCTGCGCGGTATGTGGTGAATTGCGCGGGGCTGTATAGCGATCGGGTGGCGCGGATGGCGGGAGATGAGCCGGGGATGTTGCTCGTCCCGTTTCGCGGGGAGTATTACGATTTGGCGGCAGCGCGGCAGGAGCTGGTGCGGGGGCTGATTTATCCGGTGCCGGATCCGCAGTATCCGTTTCTGGGCGTGCACTTCACGCGGCGGATTCAAGGAAATGTGGATGCGGGGCCGAATGCGGTGTTGGCCTTCCGGCGCGAGGGATACCGGTGGAGGGATTTTGATTTGGGCGAAACGATGGAAGTGTTCATGGATGCAGGGTTTCGGGCGATGGCGCGGCAGCACTGGAAGAATGGCCTGGCTGAGTTTCGGCGCTCGTTGCGGAAGCGTGAGTTTGTGCGCTCTTGCCAACGCCTAGTGCCGGCGGTGCGCAGGGAGGATATGACGCCGGGCGGGTCGGGCGTGCGGGCGCAGGCGGTGGCGACGGATGGCGCGCTGGTGGATGATTTTCGGTTTGTGGGGCGAGAACGGTTTTTGCATGTGCTGAATGTGCCTTCTCCGGCGGCGACGGCTTCGTTGCCGATTGGGCGCGAGATATTGAAGATGGTGCCGGAAGAGATTACGGGTTAGTGGATGGAATGCGGCCTCGATTTGGTGGCTAGTGTAGTCTTCCCATAGAGACGAGGCTTGCCTCGTCTCTACGGAGAACTGGGGAGAATTCGCATGGTGCAGAGTTTGAGTTCGAAGAAGAAAGTGGCGGTTTTGGGCGCAGGGAAAATGGGAGCGATTCTGCTGCAATCCTTCTTGCGGGATGGATTGTTATCGCCGGGGCAGACCTGGGCAACGGTGGCGCATCCTGAGCGGGCGCGGTTGCTGAAGGAGAAGTTGAAGGTGCACGCCGGGACCGACAACGCTGAGGCAGTGAAGGATGCGGATATTATTTTTCTTTGCGTAAAGCCGCAGGTGGTCGCCGACGTGGTGCGGGAGATTCGCGCACACTTGAATGGGAAGCAGTTGGTGATTTCGGTGGCGGCGTCGGTTCCTACAGAAATGATTGAGCGGGCGCTGGAGAAAGAAGTGCCGGTGGTGCGGGCAATGCCGAATACTCCGTGCGTGCTGGCCGCGGGTATGACGGCGCTGTGCAAGGGGAAGTTTGCGACCAAACAGCATCTGGAAACGGCGACGAAGTTTTTCGATGCGGTCGGGCGCACGGTGGTCGTCGACGAAAAGCACATGGACGCGGTCACGGGATTGTCGGCGAGCGGGCCAGCTTATATCTACATCATTCTGGAATCGCTGGCAGAGGCGGGAGTGAAGGTGGGGCTGCCGCGCGATGTGGCTACGCTTCTGGCGGCGCAAACAACCATGGGCGCGGCGCGCGTAGTGCTGGAGACGGGGGATCATCCGGCGCTGCTTAAAGATGCGGTGACGACGCCGGCGGGGTGCACGATTGACGGCATCATGGAACTCGAAGAGGGCAAGCTGCGCGTAACTTTGATCAAGGCGGTGGTGAAGGCGGTGCAGCGGGCTAAGGAGTTGGCGTTCTCGTAGAGTAGTGGCTCGGCTTGCGTGGCTACGGTTGTTGCGAAGATCCCAGGTCTCAAAAAGCGCGAGACCTGGGGCACCCGGCAGTTCATCGCATTGCAGTTCACCAAATTCAAGATCAGCAATACAGGGCTAGCGCCCGGAGACTACTTCATCTCCGTTTTCGCTGGCTTGTCCGCCGCCTTGCCTTTCAGCTCAACGACGATTATATCCATCCCTTTGTCGCCGGTGTTTTCCGGTAAATGGGTCGCCCCCGCACCATAGAGCGCATCGCCGGCCTTACCGGCAAAGGTTTCCTTCTTGCCGTCCGGATAACTGAATTGCCCGTTGGCGTCGGTGAGGAACACGGCAACCGTGGCGGGATGGCTGTGCATGACCGACTTCTCGTGCGGGCCGTAGTGCACCTTCAGAATTCGTACCTGGGCGTTCTCGCTTATAACCGTGTAATGCTTGGGATCAACCTTGACCGCGTCTTGTGCCGACAGGATCGGGACGAGACAGACGCACAACACGACACCATAAAGCGCGAGTGGCAATCGCATTTGTTCTCCTTGTGCTTGTGGGATTATTGGAACGGCAACCCACACTACTCCGGCGGTGTTATTGATGTCAATCAGACGATCGAATTTACGTCACCTTCTGTGTCCAAGCGCGAATCGACTAGGTTCTCCGAGTCGCGCCTTACCGAAGAATGATAACCGCGACGCCAGTTGAAGTGAGCGATCAGTTGGGGAGGGTGAAGGTCACGGTTACATCCGTCTGGAACTGGGATGGATGGTCGTGTTGACGGTAAGGTTGGTATCGCCAGTTGCGGACGGCTTCGGTGGCGGCGGTGGCCAGGAGGGGATCTCCGCTTAGAGTGCGGATGTTGGAGACGGAACCGTCATCGGCGACTTGGACTTCAAGAACGACGTCGCCGGCGCGGTGCGCGGCCAGGGCTTCGGAGGGATACTCAGGTTCGATGCGGCTTTGGAGGAGCTCTTCGGCTTGGTCGGGAGTGAGCCGGACGCTTGGAGATGAAGCGCTCTTGGTTGCGGCGATTTTGCTTGTGGTGCTATTCCTGGTGGCGATCTCGGTTGTAGAAGTTGGTCCTACGACGGAATCGCTGTCTGGCTTGGTGGGATTGAGCTTGGCTTGGCCGTGCCTCGCTGAGTCTGCCTCGGTGGGAGTGGGCTTCAAGCGGAAGATAACTTTTCCTTTTTCATACACTACTAAGTCGCTTTCCGCTGAGGTAGCGGAAATCGCAGATGACTTCTTGGACGCTTTCCCGGACGCTTTTTCCAGCACCCTTTCTGACACTTTTTTTGCCCCGCTTTCCGACAATGATTCCGCTCGGTGGTCGGCAGCGGTGGCTGGCGCGCTGGTCTTGGCTGGGATGAGTTGCTGCGAGGTTTGAGAACGCGATGCGCTGGGGCGAAGCCATCCGATGCGAGAGCCGATAAGCAAGCTGAGGGCGATAGTGGCGAGAATGGTAAGAGCTCCGAGGACTAGAACCCAGGTTTCATACGAAGAGCGGAGAGGAGGCAAAGAGCCGGCGGCGGTGAAATCGGGCGGCGTTAGGTCCGACGGCGTTAAACCCGACGGAACGAGCGCAGGCAAGATTCGGACGGTAGAAGCTACCGCGACGGGCTTGCGCTGACCGAGTTTTAGCGCTGCGTGGCGAATACGGGCGCACTCCTCGGCGAAGCCTTCCAGCAAGCTCTGATCGGAGTTGGAGAAGGCGGAGGGAGAGGTGGAGAAAACTTCGAGAACTCCGGTGAACTTCGCGTTGTTGCTAATGTCGAAGACGGGAACCGCGAGGATGGAGCGGATGCCGAGGCGGCGCGAGATGTCGGGATTGACGCGGGGGTCACACTCAGTATCGACAGAGAGCTGGGGTTGATGGCTTTGGAGACAGGCGCCGGAGAGACCGTCGCGGGGCTTGAGAGGAATGCCGAGATCCGGGGCAAGGTGTCCGGTGGCGGCGCGGCACACCATTTCATCGCCGCGGATGAGTGCGACGGCGGCGGCGCTGGCGCGGGTCGCTTCAGCGGCGCGGACCACGAGTTCGTTGAGAACCAAGTCGAGAGCGAGGTCGGGTGGAAAACCGGCGCGGATGTTCTGCTCGAGAGTATGGGATGGGTCAGGGGTCGACTCGTCAGGGCGTAACGCGAACCTCGACATCGGTTCCGGGAACATATTTGTTCCGACAGCCTGCGGTCATAGGGGGGAAGCAGGCTCATAAGCGAGTTTCCCGCGAAATGAGGGGGAAGTCAATTGGCGAACTCAATTAGCGACGAGAGATTTGGCAATCGGGCAATTTCGTACCCTGTAAATCGGACGTTAAGGCATCCGTGGCTTTTGTTTGCTTACGAAGCGTGGAAAGGCTAACCACGGGAAACAGTGGCGTTAGATCGGTTTCGCGGCTGACACTCGATGGGGGAGCAGGCCGCTCGCAGTCGGGACGCCCGCGTCCACACGGTGTCCCGCGTCAGACTTGCGGAGCTATTGGCCGTATTCAGTGAAGACGGCAGGATTGGATATTCCGGCAGCGGTGGCGGTGATGGTGATGGTTTCGTTTGGGACCGGCGGGAGCGTATACAACTGGCTCGCCGTTCCGTTGGTTCCTGTGACGACGGGATTGGGGTTGGAAAAAGTGCCTCCAGCGCCGCTGTCGGAGAAGTTAACGTTGTCGCCGGCAAAGGGATTGCCGAACTGATCGGTCACGAGCACGACGAGCGCCCCTGGCAATTGGGTTCCGTTAGGAGCGGTCTGATTATTGCCGCTGACAATCGAGACGTTGGTGGCGACTTGGGCGACGGCGTGCTCGGTGAAGGTGACCTTTAGAGTCGAACCACTTTGAGTAGTGAAACTGGCGGTGACGGTCACCGTGGCCGGAGTGGAAGGCAACTGCAGAGTAGTACTAGCCATGCCATTGGCGCCAGTGACCGCGGAAGACGGATTGACAACGCCCCCCTTGTTGGAGGTGAAGGTGACGGTGACACCGGGGACGCCGTTCTTGTAGGCATCGGTGACCTGCGCGACGAGGGGGTTAGCAAGGTTGAAACCGACGGCGCCGGTCTGGTTCGATCCGCTGCTGACAGCTATCTTTGCGGCGGCGGCGGGCGCAGCGGTGGCACTAGTGGTGACGGCGCCGGAGGCGACCCCGTTGACCATCAGAGTGGACGTCAGCGTGTAGGTGCCAGCCTTTTGGGGAACGGTATAAGTCGTAGAGGCATTGCCGTTGGAGTCGGTGGTGGTGGAGGTGGGATTGAATGATCCGCCTTTGCCGCCGTCGCTGAAGGTGACGGTGGCGCCGACTACGGGTTGTCCGGTATATGGATTGGCAGCCTGAAACGTTAGGGCATTGGGCAGCTGGGTAGCCACGGTTGCAGTCTGGTTGTTGCCTCCGGTAATAGTGATGAGTTCGTACAGTCCGTAGGCTTCGAGACTATTTTGGGTGGCGACATAGACTCTGCCGTTGGCGACGGTCTGAGTAACAAAATGGCCGACAGCCGGCAACTTGTCGCGTCCGTTGGGAGCCTGATTTGTGGTGTAGAGCAATTGGAACGTAGTGGCGTTGAAAGCCAGCATTTCAGGGCCGCTGATGACCCACATGATTCCGGTTTCGGGGTTATTGCCATTGGCGGAAATGGATGGGGAGTGACTTCCGACATATGTCCCGGTGGTAAGGGGAGTGCCGAGCAATCCGCTAGGTAGCAACGGGAAAGCCATAAGCGGAGCTGCATCGGGGGCAAAGTACACGGTGTTGTTCCAATAGGCGGGAGCACCGAACTGGGTATCGTTTCTGGACTGGCCGGGAACGACCTTCGAGTCGAGACCTAATTCCTGGATAACCCCAGTGTCGCCCGCGGCATACATTCCCATGCTGGTGCGATTGAGAACGTAGACCACGCCCTCCTTACCGGCGGCTATGAGTTCAGGAACCGGGGTGTCCTGATCCGGGATGACGATAGCTCCGGTAGAGCTCAAGTCAAGATCGTCGGAGTTGAGAAAGGCCACGTACGATGGGGTGAAATAATCGGCAACTGGGTATTGGCTGTATTGGTTGCCCTCATAATCAATAACATCGATCTGACTCGGAGAAAGCTCGACGACGCTGTTGCAGTAGGTCTGTCCGCCATTTGGGACATCGTAACCGTGGCTACCCGATTCTGCGGTCTCAAAGAAGATGTTGCCCTCCTGGTCAGCGGCGAGACCACTACCCGCCTGCCAGATGGAAGTCAATCCCCAGTCAGGCGAGGTGTTGTAGACGGCCTGTTGCGTCAGAGTGGCCTCGTCGTAGGAAAGAACCCAGCCGGTGTTGCTGTCGTTGCAGTAGTTCGAGCCGAAACCCAGATAAAGAATGCCATTGAGCAAGAGAAGACCGGGGCGGTTTTTCTGGTGCAGGCTGTCGAAGGTGGTGACGTGTGGCTTGTAATTGTTCGCGGCGTCCGAATTGCTGACGCTGGTGGCTTGGATCAGGACGGGGCTGTTCGGTAGATCAAGGCCGGTGGTGATGTCAAGGGCGTGAAGCTGGTGACGGACAGCGCCGCTGAAGACAGTCTTGGCCACCAGATACATGGTGGGATTGGGAGTGGTGTTGGGATCGATGACGGGGGTTCCGACGATGCCTTCCTGGCTAAAACCGCCGCCGGTACCGCAAGGGAGATTCTTACCACTGGCGGTCGTGCCACCGTCAAGCATACTGGCGTACCAGAGCTGGGTACCCGTGTCGGCGTCAATCGCGTAGACCGAATCCGCCTGGGTGACGACGTAGATGACGTTATGGCTCTGACCGCCGATGTTGACGTTGGGCATGTACAGAGGCTGGGCCATCACGACATAGTCGACGGGAACGCTGAAGAGGTGGCCGAAGCTGTAGTGGTTGACGTTGCCTGGGGCGAGTAGAGTTTCATTGGTGTTGGCGTTGCTGCGGGTGTTATCAGCGTGGCTGGTTGGAACAGCGCAGTTGGGCGGACAGGGCTGCTGCGCGAACGAAGACGACAGCAAAGCAATGCAGACGACGAGCAGCGTCAGGCACAGGCGGCGGGCACGTCTGGAACGGCTCTCTGAGGCGGGCGCACTGAACATCGAACGATCCATGAACCGGGAAACCGCACCGGAAAGGGTTCTCTCCACTGGGTGTGACAAAAGGTGGCACATTGCTTTTGTTGCCTCCGACTACCGCTGCCTGGGTTACCCTGTCAGGCAGCACTTGGGACTCCGGAGAAAGGGTCGGCTGGAAAACACGGGATACACAACTAAATGCAACGATTAGTTGAAGTTTTTATACACTTGGGAGGAATTGGATCACAATGCCACTTTTTGGCTAAGCGCAAAGTCTTGCACATTTTGCGTCTTCTGGCTTCTTTGGAGCGAGCCCTTGACTTGACATCGGCGACAGCCGTTTGACTACTGCCGCCTGAGTTGCCTTCAGACTCCGACCTCTCCGACAGGTGACTACACCCAATTTCGTCGATGCCTTATACTGAGCGTCGCCGGAACGCCAGGCACTGAAAGGGCGACGATGACGGACTCTCGACTATCGGAACGCAATCAAGCCGAGATTGAACGCAGTGCGAGCGAGGCCGCGAAGGTCGTTCTGGAGCCTCTGGAACGAGCTCAGATTGATCGCTACTTGAATCCCCCGGCGGATACGCCTTATGGACTTGAGTACGCTTTTCATTTATTGGGAGACGTTCGAGGCAAGACCGTACTCGACCTCGGCTGTGGCACAGGGGAAAACATCATCCCTTTGCTCGAGCGTGGCGCACGCGTCATTGGCATTGACATCTCCCCGGACCTGATCGCCATCGCTCAGAAACGCTTGAGTAACTCCTATCTCGAAGCAACCCTCACGGCCGGTGATGCGTATGCCACCGGCCTGCCGGATGAGTCTGTGGACGCAATTTTCTCGATGGCGCTCATTCACCATCTCGACATAAAACTTGTGCGCGACGAAATGTATAGAATTCTCCGTAAAGGCGGTGCGATTATCCTGAGGGAGCCTATTAGATTTTCCAAAGGGTACGCCTGGGTGCGCAATTTGCTGCCCGCACGGGACGACATTTCGGAGTACGAGCACCCGTTGACCCGGGAAGAGCTGGCCACCATGGTCCAGCCTTTCAGAGTCGAGGGGACTCGCTATTTCCGATTGCCCTTCGTGCCGCTGGTCTCCCGCGCGCTGCCCTCGAAGAGCGATGCCGCCTGGAGAGCCAGCAATTGGATAATCCAGCATTGGGCGGGAGCCGAGCGTTATGCCTCAGGAGTAGTCACGAAGCTGCAAAAATAGGAAGTACGTTCCGGGGTTAACTGTTCCGCGGCTCCCTTCTCGACGCCCGCAAATTCCCGTCCTATAGCAGCAAGGACACAGCGAAAGTCGCGTCTCTCATCGCGGAGGGGCGAGTTTCTACGGCTTGGTAGCTTCCACGAACCATCGTTTCGAATCGTGCCGAAAAGAAAAACCGGCGAAGTTGGCGCGCCGCAGTGCGATTCTGATTCCGCGCTCTGTCTGAAATGATTCCGCGAAGGTGCGCCCGGAGACGTGGAATACGATCCCATTGACAAGAACCCAAACTCGGTAGGACGCAGCCCTGGGTTTCGACAAAACATTACGGAGCTCTGAAAGCGTAAAGCTCACCGGGTGCAGGCTGGCGAGCAATGTCCCGCCGGGTGCCAAGACGCGGTAGATCTCCGTGAGGGCCTTGGGGATGTTCATGTAGGGGAGCGCGACATTCGAGATCACGCGATCAAAACTCGAGTCCGAAAATGGCAATTTTTCCGCTGCCGAACAGACGAAGGCTCGATGCGGGAAAGTGATATGCGCTTTGGACAGGGCCGCGTACTTAACGTCGACACCAATAATTTGCCAACTGGGAGGAAGACTGAGTTTGTCGGGAGTTAAGCCGTCGCCACAACCGAGGTCGAGAACTCTCATTCACTTGCTCCAACGCGTCTTGGGAAAGCGCGGGATCGCAGCACTCTGCTGCCCAGAGAACTCCCAGCGGTCGGAGGATATCATGGCCGCCGCGAACGGTGCGGTAATGAACCGAAGGGGTAAACTGCCGGGGTCCTCAGGGGCTGAAGTCCTCGTCTTTATTGGCTCTGGGCGCGGCTGGAGTCGTGCCCTTCCCAAAACGATTTATGAGATAGCTCCTAGTCTAATGAGTCATAAATACATTGCATAAATAATGAGAGTGGCGTATGGTGGATCATGTCGAATCCACGAGGTCGTCCCACCAAGCGCAAGCTGGTCGTCAGCCCCGAACAGAAGGCAACTCTGCAACGGCTGGTCCAGCAACCTCGCAACTCACGATCCATCGCTTTTCGCGCCCGCATTATTCTGGAGTGCGCCAGCGGGCAGAACAATGCCGCCGTCGCCGCTAAACTACGCACCACAGGCTTTACGGTGGGGATGTGGCGGAATCGTTTTATCACGGGTGGGATTGCGGAGTTAGGCGACGAAGCGCGGCCGGGGGCCCCGCGCCAGATCGGTGATGACCGGGTCGAGCAGGCGGTACGTCTCACTCTAGAGCAGGTTCCTAAAGGAGCCACCCACTGGAGCAGTCGAGCATTGGCGTCGAGGACGGGACTCAGTCAGTCCACGGTCAGTCGGATCTGGCGGGCGTTCGGGCTACGTCCTCATCGCAGCGAGACCTTCCAGTTGTCGAATGATCCGCTGCTGGTCGACAAGGTGCGCGATATAGTCGGCCTGTACTTGAACCCGCCTCACCACGCCATCGTGCTGTGCGTGGATGAGAAGAGCCAGATCCAGGCCTTGAGCCGAAGTCAGCCCATCCTCCCCATGTTGCCCGGACAAGTCGAACGTCGAACCCACGACTACCAACGCCATGGCACTACCAGTCTGTTCGCAGCCTTGGATATCGCCACTGGATCGGTAATCGGCAAGTGCTGGCCACACCATCGAGCGGTCGAGTTCCGCAAATTCTTAGCGGGGATCGATCGTGCCGTCCCCGCCGATCTGGCTGTCCATCTGGTCTTAGACAACTACGCTACCCATAAGACCAAGGAGATTCGGAAGTGGTTCTTGCATCACCCTCGCTACACGCTACACTTCACTCCCACGCACAGCTCCTGGCTGAACCAGGTGGAGCGTTGGTTCGCCTTGTTATCGCAACGTCAGATCAAGCGCGGTTCCCACTACAGCGTGCGTGAATTACAAGCGGCGATCTCAGAGTTCATCGCCGTTCACAACCAGCAACCCAAGCCCTTTGTATGGACCAAGAGCGCCGATGCCATTCTCAGCAGCATTGGCCGTTTCGCCTCTCGCACCCTCGCCGTGCACAGCGCAAACAATATGTAAGAATTCAATGACTCAGGAGACTAGTAATCGAATCGCAGACGCAGGGAAAACGTGCGCGGAGAGCCGATCGCAGTGCCGGAGAAGAGGCTGGCAAAGTTGATGACGTTGAGGCGGTCGTTGAGATTGCGAATATCGCCTTGCAGGCGCAGGGCTCGCAACTCTTTTTTGTAGAGATCGAGCCCAGCGGAGAGATCGACAGACAAGGATTGACGCACGCGTCCTGCGGGAAGGTTGACGCGGTCGACTACAGCCTGGCCGAATTCGGCCACCAGGGTTTGGGTTGACTCGCCGTTCAGATCGACGGGAAGGCCGGTGCCATAGGAGGCGCCGGCGGAGGTCCAAAAACGCGACCAGGGCTGGTACCGAATCTGTCCATGCGCGGTGTGGCGCTGGTCCTGGGAAATCCAGATGCGTGCGTTGGAGTTGAGAAGTTGGGTGTCGTTGCCGAGAAATAATCCGCCGACAACGGGAAGACGCGCGGAGGCGACCATGTACGATTCGTTGAACCAAGCCGACCACGGGCCGCACTGCGGGAGGGCGAGTTGGCTTTCGGCGCCGTAGATGTGGGCAGAACTGTCGGCGATGGGAAAACTGACGCCGGTATCGAGCAAGGGATCGTCGTCGGCGAAATTGCGGGTGTCACGCTGGAAGACGTTGGCGGAGATATGGGCTTTGTGGAAAAGTTCCTTGGTCGCGCCGAGCTCATAATAGTTGGCGCGCGAAGGGCGGACGGGAAGCTGGGCGACTTCGTCGTTGAGAGTACGGGCTTGTGGCGAGGTGCTCAGCAGCAGGTTTTCCATGGCGGGCGTGCCGAAAGCGCGGTCGTAGGATCCGCGAAACACAACGCCGAGCTTGGGGACGTACCAGGCAAAACCGAAGCGCGGGCTCCAAGCGGAATCGGTAACGCGAAGGCTGTAGTGGTCGAAGCGTATTCCGCCGGCGAGGGTCAGGTTGCCGAAATGCGCGTTGTCCTGGACAAACAACGCCTGCTCGCGGTCGTCACCAGATTGGTCGAAGAAAAAATTGAGCGGTGTGGTGGGATCGAATAGGAGCTGGCCGTTAAGCTCAGTAGCGGTGATGTTGTAAGAGAATTGTTCGTGAATGAAGCTGTAGAAGGAGTCGGCTCCGGCTTTAAATTCGTGGTTGTGGAAGTTCGCGGCAACCGTGGCGCTGACATAACCTTCGCGGAAACCGCGGTCCTGAAATGCCTCCATGGGCCAGGAATCTGCATTGGAATTGAGATCGGCTTCATCGTCGCGGACGCGACCCTGCACAGTGCCGAGGATGTTCGAGGAGAAAGTGTGCTGATACGAGACCTGGCCTGAGACTTCCCGATTGCTGCGATCCTGGCGCTGTAGCATCTGCTCCTGCACGAGTTCGTTTGGAACTTGAAAACCAGCGCGATTGAAATCCAGCGAGACGCGGAGACGATCTTTTTGCGTGAGGTCGCGCTCGAAGCTGCCTTTGATTCCGGCGAGGGTGGCGCTATTGGTGAAGTTGTCGGGCACTGGGGGATCGAGAAAGCGGTCGGTGCCAGCCGCGTCCATGGAGAGGCCGAAAACGTTGCGGCCGTCGAAATAACTGGTGCCGAGATAGGCGTTCTCGGTGTCGAAACTTCCCCTGCCGAGAATGGCGGTGCCGTGCAGGCCGCGCGCGGGATTGCGGTCGGTCGTGGTTTCTACCACGCCTCCAACCTTGCGCCCGAATTCGGGAGGGATGCCCGAGGTGTAAACCTTGACCGATTGCACATCGTCGAGATCGTCGGAGGGAGATAAAGCCGGCGAGCGATTGTTGAGGATGGGGAGTCCGTCGACAACGTACTGCGTGTCGTATTCGGAGGCGCGGGGGTGGAGGATTCCGTTGGCCTCCAGCACCCAGCCGGGCTGCGACTGGACGACGTCGACGGCCTGGCGTCCGGGAATGGTGGCTGCCCAATCGCGCAACGCCGGCGCGCCGAGTTGGTAAGTGTTGCCGGCGTTGGTGGTATCGAGGAGCGTGTCGGAATCTCTTACTTCGACGCTCTGGGCGACGGTGGCGACCGAGAGCGCCACGGAAATTTTCTGCGGGAGCTGCGAGCGGATCTCGACCAGCGCACTGTAAGGAGCGAATCCGGCGTGCTCGACGGTCAGATGGTAAGTGCCCAGAGGCAACTCCTTAGCCGTGTATTCGCCGTTGGGAGCGGTGTCAAATGTCAGTTCGAAGTGGCTTGCCTGACTGACGAGAAGGCCGTGGGCGGGCAAGACAGCGCCGTCGGAATCGGTAACGGAGAGGCGGAGTTCGCCCGAGCGATCCTGTGCGGGGGCGAGCGGGACGCACAGCAAGAGCAGCAGTGCGGCGCTGATCAGGACAGCGTTTGTCGGGACAAGGCGCAGATCGATTCTCCAAGATCGGCGAGGGATGCCTTGGAGATAGTTTACAGCGGTCGCGATCGTATCCTGTTGGACGAGAGCGCTACTACTTTCGGGCGACAGAAGCGGCTGTCCGAGACGAGCAGGCTGCTAGAATTCTGACCGTTCGGCCGGTGATGGTGGTCGCCGTTTCTTGTGACGTTCGAATTCCCATTCCTGGGCTGGGCGTATGCGTTGATTACGGTGGAGAGTCTGTCAGGGCTGGAAAGACTGCTACAGTAAGAAAGTGCACACCGACGAGCCGGAGGTGCAACTAAAAATTCAAGGAGAGCAGGCTCGCTATGCGCATCGCGGTGGTCGGTTCCGGATATGTGGGGTTGGTGACAGGGGCGTGCTTTGCGGATCTGGGGCACGAGGTTGTTCTGGTCGATAACGACGAGAGTAAACTTGCGGCTCTAAGAAACGGCGAGGTGCCGATTCATGAGAAGTTTCTGCCCGAGTTGCTGACGCGGAATCGGGGCGAGCGCATCAAGTTCTCCGGCGATTTGCAGGCGGCCACGCGTGGGAGCGAAGCTGTTTTCATCGCGGTCGGAACGCCGCCGACCGAAAGCGGCGACGCGGATTTGTCGTATGTGGAGTCGGTAGCGCGGGAAATCTCCGGAGGCGTGGAGGAATACAAAGTGGTGGTGGAGAAGAGCACGGTTCCGGTGTACACGAGCCAGTGGATCCGCACCATCCTCATGAGGAACGGGGCCGATCCGTCGCACTTCGATGTGGCTTCGAATCCGGAATTTCTGCGCGAAGGAACGGCGGTCACAGATTTTCTCTATCCCGACCGCATCGTGGTGGGAGTGGAGAGCGAGCGGGCGGCGGAAGTGATGCGCCAGATCTACGGCCCGCTGACCAGTGGATGGTACTACGGGCGGGGGGATGCGATTCCGCGTCCGGAAGCGGCCACCGGCAAAGCGCCGCCGCGGTTGATCGTCACCAGCTCGAAAAGCGCGGAGATGATCAAGCACGCCTCCAACGCATTTCTGGCGATGAAGATTTCTTTTATCAATGCGGTGGCATCGATCTGCGAATTGGTGGGGGCGAGTGTGGAGCAGGTGAGCGATGGGATCGGGACGGATTCGCGAATCGGGCCGCGATTTATGAATCCGGGCATAGGGTATGGAGGGTCTTGCTTTCCCAAGGACCTGATGGCGTTTCGGGCAGTGGCGAAGGAAAGCGGATACGACTTCCGGCTACTGGAAGAAGTGATTCGCATTAACGAAGAGCAGCGCCACCGGTTTTTGCGCAAGGTGCGGAGCGTGTTGTGGACTTTCCGCGGCAAGCGCTTAGGCGTGCTGGGGTTGGCGTTCAAGGGCGGGACGGATGATATTCGGGAATCTCCGGCCATGTTGCTCGTGCAGGAACTGCTGCGCGAGGGTTGCCATGTGTGCGCCTACGATCCAGCTGCGATGGAGCGGGCGAAAGAGGTGCTGAAGTCGGGCGTCGAATTCGCGACGGATGCGTACGGAGCGGCGACAGGCGCGGATGCGCTGCTGATTCTCACGGAGTGGGAAGAGTTCGCAGCGCTTGATCTGGAGCGTCTGCGCGGGCTGGTAAAGTATCCGATCGTGCTCGATGGGCGGAATCTTTATGATCCGGCGGTGATGGTGGAGCACGGATTCTCTTATTACAGCGTTGGGCGTCCCGCGGCGTTGACAGAAGAGATACCGGCGAGGACGCTAGCGAGGAAAAAGGAGCGCGCCTGAAGTTGTAAACACGCGACAATAAGAGGCGATCGATAATCATTCACCCATGAACATGCGACCCAGGAACACGCGACGCGCGCTGGTGACGGGAGGAGCAGGCTTTTTGGGATCGCACTTGTGCGATGGGCTGCTGGGCGAAGGTTACTCGGTGGTCGCGGCGGACAATTTGCTGACCGGGCGGCTGGCCAACGTTGAGCATCTGCGCAACGATTCGCGATTTGAGTTTGTGGAGAAAGATGTTTGTCAGCCCGGCGAATGGGGCGCACTGGATTATGTGTTTCACTTCGCGAGTCCGGCAAGCCCGGTGGACTATGCCGAACACGGCATCGAAACTCTGCGCGCAGGATCCTATGGAACGTTTGAAGCGCTCGAAACGGCGTTGCGATGCCGTGCGAAGTTTATGATGGCATCGACGTCGGAGTGTTACGGAGATCCGATGGTGCATCCGCAGATCGAAACGTACTGGGGGAATGTGAATCCGATCGGGCCCCGGTCGGTATACGACGAAGCGAAGCGTTTTTCGGAGGCGGTGACCATGGCCTATCACCGTTATCACCGGGTGGACACGCGGATTCTGCGCATCTTCAACACCTACGGGCCGCGCATGCAGATCAAGGACGGGCGGGTGATTCCGAATTTTATGTGGCAGGCCTTGCGGGGAGGAAATCTTACGGTGTATGGCGACGGCAGCCAGACGCGCAGCTTCTGCTACGTGAGCGATGAAGTGGATGGGATTCTGCGCCTGGCGCGGTCCGCGGAGCATGAGCCGGTGAATATTGGGAATCCGACGGAGTTCACCATTCTGGAGTGCGCGCGGAAAGTGATCGCGACGACGGGGTCGGCGAGCCAGATTAAATTCGAAGCGTTGCCGCAGGACGATCCGAGGCAGCGCTGTCCGGATATTTCGAAAGCGAACCGGCTGCTGGGATGGGAACCGAAAGTGGAGTTGGAAAGCGGGCTGAAGCTTTCACTGGAATATTTTCGGCGGGCAGTGGCGGAAAAAGAGCAGCCGGCTTAGCGGGCACAGCCTAAGCGGTCTGAAGCCGAACTCAAGACAGCGCGGCTACGGCAGCGTTGCGGCCCCCAAAATCGAGTCGGACCTCGATTTTCAGCGGGGTTGTTCCTCCACCGACGCGCCGGCGGAAAGAATTGCAAGCAGGCGCAGAACTTCCTCGCGCTCGGCGGGATCGCGGTACATGAAGCGCACGCCCATGCCGAAACCGGGATGGGTGGTCAGCACCTGACCCGTGATTCTCAACTTCGTGTCGGCGGTGCGGACCAGAATCTCCACACCCGAATGCCGGGCGAATGGAGTCGGCATTTCGACGTAGCAACCACCCTCGCTAAAATCGGAGAGGGTGCAGCGATTGGGGACGGTGTTTCCAAGACGGTAGACATCGGCTCCGAGTTTGCAAGCGACACGGTGCTCTCCGCGGCGGTTGCCGGCATTGGAGACGAGGACGTCTTTGGACTCGAGCCTCGGCTCACTCTTCGGTGCGGAATCCACACGAGACCTCGAAGACAAGTTGCCTGAAGGCGCCTGGGCCGGCACACCGTTTGTCGTTTGGGCGTGATTGCGTTGCAGCCAAGCCTGAATGAGGCGGCGGGAAGAAGTGGGCACGTCGAGGAAACGGATTCCGGTGCGGCCGCTGGAGTCCTGCCAAGCCACCTCGCCCGACAGGCGCACGAGTTGCTGCTGGCCGGGAAGCGCGAACTCAAAATAAACCTTGCATGTACGAGGAATGTTGGCGGTATCGATCAAAGTCCCGCCGCCGCTGAGGTCAGCCATAAAGGCGTTCATCTCGGGCGCTCCGGGAGAGGCGACGGTGACACGCGCGCTCATGGGTGCGCGGGGAGCGCGGCGGCGTTCGCGGCGCATAAGGCCGCGGGCGGCGCGCAAACTCATTCGGGTGCGCGAGGAAGAGAGCGGGCGATAAAGAACAAAGTTGGCACCGAGTCCGAATACCGGACGGGCGTTAGAGTCGCCGTCGACGACGGCGATCAGCATGCTGGCGCGGTTCTTGGCGGACTGGCGCAAGCGCGCCAGGAATTCGTCGGAACTCTGGTCGGCGCGATAGTCGAGGATGATGGCGTCGAAGCGCTGGCTGTCGAGCAACTCCAATCCACGCGAGATTGAGGCTGTATGCTCAACCGCCATCCCCAGCTCGGAGAGGATGAGCGTGAGCAGGTTGGCGGAGTCCTGATCCGGGCACACCACGAGGGCACGTAGATCCATAGTGACAGCATGGTAAGAGAGGACGGTGCCAAGAACAAGTTACCTGTGTCACGGTGGCGGTGTAATTTAGACTATCTTTTTTAGGCTCTTTTCTGCCTGTTCTTGCCTTCGTAGGTTCTTCCGGTTCTTGAAAGCACACGGTAGTCACAACCTTTAGTAATCTTTCCCTTTCTGTTGACCGGCGATAAGATGACACGACGTTTCGTGGGATTTTCGCTGACCGCATAGACGACGCCTGGCACGATCGTAACTCTCCCGGAATTACCTTACGAAAAGCCAGTGTACGAAAGGCCGGTGTACCCCGGTACTTTGACGTACTACGGGACAGTTTCTAACATCGAGAGTACCAAAACTGGTGTCGGGACCGCGATCTGCATGGTGTCGTGGAAGATGCCGGGTTGTGGAAGTTAGGCGAGTTTTGGTGACGATTTTTCACGGGGCCGGAGCCGCAGAAAGCGGCAAATGTTTATGAGAAGCCAGGAAACAAATGCAGGACACCGCCGGCATCGGGCGAGCGGCTTCAGCTTGCTGGAAATGACGATAGTGGTGGCGCTAACCATCATTTTGACGGCGGTCTCGGTCATCACCCTGGTGCCGTTGATGCAAGCCCAGCACGTGACCAATGCCTACAACACGACGCTGGCAGCGCTGCGGCAGGCGCGCGACAACGCGGTATCGCAACGAACATCGTACTCGGTGACTTTTGCTGCCCCTGTTTCGCCGAGTCCTTACGCAACGATCACCGTGGCGTGGGCGCCGGCATCGGGAGAGACATCCATTGCAAACGGCAGTGCGGGCGGCCTCGTACCAGCTACCGTAGTCTATCAATACCCGACGGATGTTGGCTTTCTCCTGCCGCCGTCAAGCACAGCGGCGGCTCCGGACGGTTACGGAACCGGAGCGAAAGCGATTGACTTTGGCTATACGGCGGCCAGCGCCACCGGAGGACAGGCAACTATTTATTTCTGCCCGGATGGTTCGGCGCAGACCTCGAACCTTTGCTCCGGTTCCGGAAACTGGGATGGAGGCGTGGTTTACGTGGGGCGCTCGGGAAATGCCTACAGTGACCGGGCGGTGGACTTATGGGGCGCCACGGGCCGCGTTCACGGATGGCGGCTCTACCCCCTTACATCGACAACTTATCAATGGATACGTCAATGATTGGACATAGGCAAGATTCTCGAGTGCGCAAGCCAGTGGAGCAAGGCTTTTCACTGATTGAGGTTGTGGTCTCGATGGCGGTGCTGACGGTCGGAATGGTGAGTCTGCTGGGTGTGTTTGGACTGGCCATGGCTTCGACGCAGACCTCGCAGAATGACATGATCGCCAAGCAATTGGCGAACGAGGCATACGAGAGTATCGTGACCGCGCGCAACACGACGCAGATTGGTTGGGACGACATCCAGAATACAGGCTCCGCCAATTGCCCCCTCACTGGTGCCACCACTTGTGGCATCTTCGCGACTGGTTTGCAGCCGATGTACCAGGCGATAACGACGGGGAATTATGCCGGCATTCTTGGGACCACCGCCGACGTCGGCCAGCCCGCGCAAACTCTACAGGACCCAGGGCCAGATGGGATCTTTCAGACGGCCGACGATACATTTATTCCTTTGACCGGCTACCAGCGCTCGATCCTAATTTCGCCGTTGTACGACTCGTCGGGCAACCTGGTGAGCACGTTGCGAAGCATAACTATCACCGTGCAGTACTCGACTCCCCAGTCGCATGTGACGCCGAAAACCTACATTCTGAATAGCTACATTTCGCAGTACCAGTAAAGAGGAGTTATGAGCGATCGATCAACCAACCACGAGAGTGGATTCAGTTTGCTGGAAATGACGATTGCCATGGCACTGGGAGCGATTGTGCTGGCCGCGGCCGTGCAGATCTATATCCAGGGTGTGCAGGCGACCTTTACAACGTCGCAGCGGGCGGAGTTACAGCAGGATTTTCGGGCCGCCTCCAACATATTGACGAAAGATCTAAGCCTGTCCGGAGCGGGACTAACTCAAGGTGCGGCGATCGCCCTGCCGTCCGGGACAGCTCCGCTATATGGCTGCGATCAGACGAAGACGTGCTACATCAACAACCCCACCTCGGCAGCCTACCCAGCCGGCTCGCTGGCATATCCCGAGCAGGGCGGCACATATTATCTCTACGGGCTGCTCCCGGGATATAACGACGGGCCGACGCTGCTCGCGGCACAGGGAGCGACCGATGTGGTCACGGTGGTTTATACGGACAACAATTTTTATTTGGACTGCTACACGGCGAATATCACGGCCGCGACGACCGTAACCTTCACGGTGCCCGCGTCTACGAGTGTGAATTGCACGTCGCCGAACGGCGACACTGGGATCCAGGCCGCGAACGATGCGGCAGTTGGATTGACGGCTGGCGATCTGGTCTTGTTCACGTTTGGTACCGCCAACGTGGTGGCCGAAGTCACCGCCGTTTCAGGGTCAACTGCCGCCGGAACAGTTCCCGGAGCCGGAACCGCCTATACCGTCACCTTCGCCGCCGGCGATGCGCTGAATATGAACCAGGCGAAAACCGTCAGCAATAGCCTGGCCTACCAGTTTACGCATGGGACCGTTACCGGATATGCATCGCGCCTTCTGGTGATCAGCTATTACATCGACAACAGCCCCAACCCGCCGCGACTGATGCAGCAGGTCAGTGGACACGCTTGGGTGCCGGTGGCGGAAAACGTGGTTTACCTGAAGTTCACCTACGACCTTTTTAACGACACAACCAATACCCCGGCAATAGCTTGCAGTAATCCTGGCGCTGCCACCGATGGCTGTGCTGGCGCTTCGACTGGACTCCTTCCCAACCAGATCACCAAGATCAACATTCAGAATATGGCGATGGATAGCACGCTGCAGGGTCCCCAGATGGGCACGGGAGGCACAGGAAGCGGCTATCAGAGAATGGATTTGCAGACATCGGTATGCGCACGGAATCTGACGTACGCCAACAACTACGCCGTTCCGTAGCGACGGAGATGACGAAGACGAATAAGAGGATGGGACCGAAGTGATGGGGATGGACACCATGAACAGTAACGGTATGAAGAGCTCGAGACTCCACACCAAAGGATTCACGCTGATTGCATCCTTATTGATGTTGTTGCTGCTGTCCGGGATCGCGATCGGTCTGATGATGATGGTCAACACCGAAGGCAAGGTAGGCGGGACTGATCTGCAAAACAACTTGGCCTTTCACGCTGCTGAGGGCGGAATTGAGAAGATGTACTCCGACCTGGCTGCGGTGTTCCAGAACGCACAGGCTCCCAATGCCGTCGCGATCTGCAACGTGGGCTCCGCTGCTAACGAGCCGTCGATGGTGGGAGTCAACTGGACACAATATTCGGTGACGCCGCAGGGTGTGACTTGCCCTGCATCGGCAACGACAACGCTGACCACGAACTGGGGAGCGATCCAATCCGGACCGAACGCGGGTTTGTACGCGCAGATCCTCCCGGTAAACATGCTGGCGACGGCGTCCTTAATGGGCGGCCAGGAAGTGACCATGACGCGGCAGGCGCAGGTGGCGCTGATTCCGGTGTTCCAGTTCGGAGCGTTCTGCGATGCCGATTGCTCCATCTTCCCCGGCTCCCCTATGACTTTCGCCGGCGCGGTGCACGCCAACGGGGACTTCTATCCGTTCACCAATACTGGCTCGACTTTGACCTTTCAGAGCAAGGTATCGATATTCGGCAACGTAATTCGGACCGTGCTGCCCAATACAAATGCAAGCGCCAAAGACGGCGCAGTCTATGTTCCTACCGCCAACACCAATGGTTGTAGCACAACCACGACGAATTGCTACCAACTAGATGTGATCGCCACCAACTATGGGGACGGCAGCGTAACCGGAGGGGGGAGCGGTACAGCGCAGCCGTCGGGGAACTTGAACTCCTATTGGGACACGGTTTCTGAAACCAAGTCAAACTACGAGCTCATCAACGGCAACTATTATGTCACCGGAGCTACCACGCCTCCGGGGACGGGCGCGAAGAAACTTTCGCTGCCATTCGTGAATGGGACCAACTTCCCTTACGAAATTGTTCGCCAGCCACCGGCGGGCGAGTCGGCCACGTCACTGCTGGGCGAGTCGCGCGAATATAACATGGCGCAGATTCACGTTCTGCTGAGCGACAATCCGGCGGACTTGCCGGGCGGAGCTTCGGATACGAATAACGTCCGATTGGCGAATGTAACGCAAACGACCGGTAACACGACGGTAACGCAGTGGGGAGTTCAGATGGCGGCGGGCAATTACGTCCCGGCGACGTTCGGGACGCCGTCGGGGACCAACACGTATGACCTGTACTTCGCCTCGGCGTCGAATTCGGTCCCAATTCCCGCCAGTTGCTTGACCGCTACCTGCCCCTCGGACGACTGGTCCCTCCTACCGGTGACATGGACAGCCGCGATGGCGGCGGCAGATGGGATCGCCTATGCCTCCGACCCGCCCGTGCCGGCCAACGCTCCGCTCTATTGGAATAACGGCCCCGCCCCGACCGTTTACCTTTGTCCGCCCGCGGGCCCGTTCAGCGCGAGCCCTACTCCCGCGCTGCCCCCTGCGGCTGCCTGTCCTTCGACGCCGACCTATCCGTACTACGCTCTGCCTAACCCCTCCACGCCCGTCGTCTCCGGTGCCCTAACGCCCTATAACTCGGCTAGTTCCGATTCCTGGGGCCTGATTGATGGCTGGCTCCGTGTGGAATACCTGGACAAGACTTCCGGCCTATGGGTCCCCGTAACCAACGAATGGCTGTCGCTGGGGTTTGCACGCGGCGTGACCGCGCCCACGGCCAATAGTGCGGGCTTGCCTGCCGGTGGGACTTCGAACCCGATCAATCCCAACGCGATTCTGCTGCTGCAAGAGCCGGCGGATCGCGGCACGAACAGCACGCTTGCTACCGAAGCAAGCCTCAGTGCCGGTGCGACTGCCCCGAGCTGTACTGCGTGGACCTCAAGTAGTCACACCACTTGCACGACCTGGACTGGGGGTGTGCCGCCGCAACTGGCGGCAGATACGCAAGCGCAATCGACAGCAGGGACGGCAGGGGATTGGGCGTTTGGCCTTACCCCTGCCGCTCCCTCGGCGACGACAACACCGCAGAGCATCACCATGTACAACTGGTATCCCATTAACTTCTATGATGCCCGCGAAGGCGAGCCTCGCGACATAGACTGGTCAAGCGTCAGCGGTGTGACGGATAACAGCTGCACGGCTAACGGGGTGATGAACGCGGTCGAAATCGATGTGGGCAACCTGCAGCAATGGCTGGCGGGAAGCACCAGCGGCAAGAATGTGAATTTTTCCGCGCAAAACGGCTACATTTTGTATTACTCGGATCGCCGGGGCATGCTGCCCAATCCGAACGCAACTTCTTCGCACCCTGCGAACACTAAGAGCGGAGACTCGGGGCTGGAGGACACGATCAACTCCGCCAGTACCGTGGGCACGCCCAACGGCACTCCTGAGACGAAGATGACCGGACAGGCTTATTCTCCCGAGGACGACAATGAAAACGGTAAACTCGACAACTGGGGCGCGTACAACCTGGGACTGGGCTTCTACGGTATAGTGTCTGACGCTGCCACTCCTGGCACAAACCTGAATACCGAAATCAACACCACCGGGCCGAGCAAGCCCGACCCGTATGGCACCATCGCGGCTGGCGGCGGCGATCGGATCAAGAGTTGCGGCAGAACCGCGCGCAAGAACTGGGTCAGCGGGGCGCGCCACGTTTTGAAACTGGTGGATGGGGCGCTCGGCAACGTACCGCTGCTGGCCACCCCAGTTGTTTATAATAGTGCAAACTACTACGGCGGATTAACAGTAGCATCAGAGAATCCGGTATACATCCAGGGAAATTACAACAGCAGCGCGGCCGACACCACCTGGACGACCGGAGTGGACAAACCTGGGATGGCAGCTGCGGCTGTGATCGCGGATACGGTTACTCTCCTCTCCAACAACTGGGATGACAGGATAAGCATGTTGGGCGTAGCCGGCAACACATCGCCCAGCCACTATACAAACCGGGCTTCTAGCACTACCTACTACCGGTTGGCAATCGCAGCCGGGAAGAATATGACCTTCAAATACCCGAAGGCTTGGCCTGAAGCAGGTGCCCCAGATAACGAAGATGACATCGGCACTGACGGAGGCCTACACAATTTCCTGCATTTGCTGGAAGACTGGGGCAACGGATCTGTCGAGCATTACAAGGGCTCGCTGGCGAGCATGTACTACTCAACCTACAACACCGGGTTTTACAAGTGCTGTACAGCCGTATATGGGGTTCCGACGCGAGATTTCTATTTCGACACGGACTTTTCCGTTCCGGCTGGCCTGCCGCCCGGAACGCCGATGTTCCGCGACGTGGAAAGCCTGAGCTACCGGCAGTTATTTGCGACACGCCAAAGCACGCAATAGATCCACGCAACGAACTCACTCAACGAATTCACTTAACCCCGATCCGTGAGGATCGGGGTTTTTGTTGGTTTGAGTGGTTATCCTCAATTTCTTCGAGATAGGTCTCAGCCCAGAACGATATCCGGCAAGTCGGCAAGCGTGGCGGGCCTCAGCCTCGGCGTGCGGTCGTGCCCCGGACAACATGAGCGCGACCCCGCGGGGAAGGGCACCGCGCGTGGCGCCGGACCTTTCCCCCTGTTTGTTGTGCCGGCTCTCTAATCCGCCGTAATTAAGAAGGAAGTTGAAGCCGATGACTTGAATCCTAGCCGCGTTGGTGTTCTCAAAATTTAGTTCAAGTGACACCGCCCGGGGATGGCGCGATTCGCAGCTCCTACCCTCCTAGTGATGGATGCCAGCATGGCACGCGGCGCAGAGCGTGATCAAGTTCTGTTCGGAATCGACGCCGGAGTGACTCCGAAACTGTTTGTGATGGACTTCGAGGTTTGACATGGTGCCGCACGATTGACACCGCCAGCCATCGCGACGCAGGACCTGCTGTCGCAGACTCTGGTACGACACCGGATCCAGCCGGAAGCGCACGGGTTTTGGGCTGATCAAGCCCATTAGGCCTTCTCGCTCAGGCCGCCAAGAAATGCCTGCCTCTGCTCTCCGGGCAAGAACTTGAAGAATCTCGGCATTGAATGCAGCAACGTTCCTGGACTCCCATTGTCCAGATTGGCTCCAGCCAGAAAGTCGGCACAGATCATCTCCAGACAGTGACCACGCGACTTGTCTGTCCCCAGCATCAGGGCTGCCGTCTCGATCGCCTGCTCGATCACCGGGATCTGGCTCTTGTAGACCTTGAAGTAGATCAGCTCCGAAGGCTCCTCTTCCCTTCCCGTCAGTTCCTTCTCCACTGCCCGCCTGAAGTCCTCCTTTGGCAGTGCGCGAGCTTTGTGCAACCAGGTTGCACAATCGAAGTGCTGTCCGTCCCGGCGGGCGATCTTGGCCAACTCCAGCCCCTTCGTCCATCCCACTTCCTTCAGATCTTTCCTCGCTTGCGGCGGCAGGTGCTCGTGGATGGACATCAGGTAGTACGCCTTCCTCCTCGATTCCGGGAACCGCCGCGCCAGGAATTCGTCAAACGACTTCAGGTTCTCCAGCCTCCAGTACTGTCCTGCCCGCACCTCGCACAGATGCCTGCCAAGTTCGACGAAACGGGTATCGCGCTCTGCCTCTTTCTGCTTTTCCCACGCCAGGATCTCGTCGATCTTGGTCAGAACGAAGAGGGCTCGCTTGCGATTGAGCTTCGGCGGCATCGGCGGATACCTAGTAAACAAGTTCGTCAAACAGACCAAGATCGACTCCTGACTTGCGCACAAGGGCGGCTTCGACCAAGTCGCGCTTATCGAGGCAGAGCCCAATGAAGGGGCAGGTTGTGCAAGGATTCTGGGGAAAGCGGATGCCGCTATGCGGCAGGAGCAGCCCGGACTCGATCCGTCGGACTGAGTCTTCGACCAGAGTCGCGAACTCCTGCCGCTGCTCGTCAGAAATAGTGGCCCGAAGGTACTGAACTTCGACTAACCGCTTGCGGACGAAAACAATCTGGGCAACTTCGTCGATCCCGGTCATCCACGAATAGCAGACCAGTTGCGGATCCAGTGCGGAAATGCCGGCCGGCTCTTCCGGATATCGGGCAGACGTAGTCTTCCATTCCAGAACGCACGGTGTGCCGTCCAGTTCACCAATGGCGTCGACGTAGGAGACGAAATTGTTGCCAGAACTGAGTATCCGATTGAACTGAATCTGCTGGTTTGCACGAGGCCGCCGAATGCGAACGCGGTCGTCCTGAGCGAAGCGCTCAAGCAAATGGATGCCTTGTTGCAGCATCCGGTCCCAGGTGTCGTTGCCGGAGTAGGTCAGGCTCATGTCCTTGCACACGCCCCACTGCTCGAACAGCACAGCGGCCGGGTCTTCCCGGCAAAAAAGGGCGGCGACGGCCTGTTCGAAGGCTCGGCCGAAGAGCATCGTGGCGCGCGTGTCTTTCTCTTGCCAACCGTCGAGGTAGCGGTGCCGGTAACGGCGCGGGCAGCTAAGGTACTGGCTGATCTGGGTGTAGGAGTACGTCATCGGGACGCCTCCGCAGAGTTGGAGCTAGAAGCACTTGAAACCGGAGCTGCGGCGAGTTCTTCCCACTGGCTGGCCGGGGCGAAGCCGTCGAGGTTGATGAGCGAAATGCCGTTGATCACGGTGTGGCTGATCTTGACGACACCGCGGAGTCCGGGCAAAGCCTTCTCATCGACCTGTTCGTGGGCCAGTAGTTCCGGATCATAGAGAAAATCCCGCAGGAACCAGCCCAGCTTCCACATCGCTTTTTGGGTGCAGTAGAGACGACCCACAATGGACTGCCCGGCCAGAGCTCGGGGCTCGAGAACGGAGAATCGGAGGACGTAGAACGGCTTGTGGGCGTGCCAGCGGAACTGGGCGCCATCGACGCGGACGAGGAAGACGCCGTCGGGAATCTCGGGACGAGAATCGCGGGCCGTTTCGGCGAGGCCAGGGACTTGACGTTTCACGCAACCACCTCCTGTTTCGGACGCGAGTAGCTGTTGAGCTGGCAGAGCAAAGCATTGCGATCCTTCTCGGCCCACTCGGCCAGTTGCTGGACGAAGTTTTCTACCTGTTCCCTGCTGGCATCTCGGAGGGTCTTGGTGCCGCAGAAGTCGACGGCATAGGCCTTTACCAGTTCGGGGTCGAGCTTGTGCTGGCGGATGATCTGGCAGAGGCGGTCGCGGACCTTGGGGCCAGTCCCATTCCAATTACCATTTGCCTTTTGGGAAGGAAGCTTCTCGTCGCGATTCGGAATTGTCCCGATTTCCTCGACCGAGCAGATGCCGATGCCGTAGGCTTTGCGCAAGGCGCGGTTGACGGCTCGCGTTTCGGCTACACGCATCTCTGCTCCACGGACGAGCGAGGAAACATTGGAGGGATCAGCGTCACCATAACCGACAAATCCTCGACAGGCCTTTGTCTTGTAAACCGTAGCCTCGAACGACCAGCGTTGGGTTTGCGGGTCGCAAAAGTCCGGGACAGGTTTAGTGTGAATGCCAGCACACCGATTTCGGGAGGCCAGTCGTACTAGGCCTGTATGGGTGACGTACCACCCGCGGTCTAACCAGATTAGATCGCCCTCCGCGATCGAGAATTGATATTGGTTGGTAAGCACCTCCAGTGATTTCAGAGCAAATTGATTCAGATCACACTTCCATCGGGACCGAGCAAACCTCGCATTGCTCCGGAACAGTTTGATCAACCATGCAGTCCTCCATTACATACAACAACATACATTGTATGAGACACACGACAAGATGTCAACAACTTGCTAACCACAAAAGTCTGGTTTTTTCATACAATCTCAGCATCATGAAGAAAAACGCTCCCCTAGCATTCCGAATCTCAAATGAACTTAAGAAAAGCCTTGAGCAGATCGCCAATCGAGAGGCACGGAGCATCTCTCAGATCTGCGAGATTATGCTGACGATTGGCACGGAGACCTACGGCAAGGAAGGATCCAAATACCTACACCGGTATCTTGGGAACCGAAAGGAAGGATGACACCTTCTCGCACCGCCCGGGTACGCCTCGGCCACCTAAAGTGGCAACGACTCGAACTGGCGCGTAAGGCTGTCCTCGCTGGGTCGGCCAAAGCTAGGGAAAAAGCCCAATAGCACGAACCTACAAGACAGAGCCCAATCTGCTGAGATCCCCTGAAAATTTGACCCAAGCGAACTTGGGCATCCTCCTACTCGGCATCCGATTGTCGAGATATGGACTAGCGACGGAGCAAAAGACGTTGAAACTCCTCCGCTATGAAACTCACCTGGACAGGCAACTCTATTGCACTATGGACCAGTTGGAGCGTTTACAGAGGCAGCGGCGAGGGGAGAACGTGCCGCCTCCTCTCAACATTAATTTGGGAAGAAGGAGACAGCCTTTTTTGCCAAACAAAGCCAAGAAGTACTTTGTTTTCAATCGACATGTAACAGAAAGTCGTCGTCCCCGCATGGCGGTCGGTGACGCAGCGCAGCCAGGTGTACTGCAATTGCTTGGTCCGCCACAATTCGGCAAGCGGCTGCCACTTCTCCCTCAGCGAGTCCTCGGCGTTGCGCGCGGCACTGTTGACGTTGAAAAGTGTGCCGTAAGCGTCGAACACGCAAGCCTCAATGCCGTGGAGCTTTATCGTCATCGTCAAAGTCTCAGCGAGGCTTGCGCTGCGGTGGGGCGGGTTCGCTTCCCTTTCGGGCGGCAGGCTCGGGCTGAGGCGCGCTGACAGCCAGATCGGCGGACCAGCAATCGGCAAGAATCTTCCATGTTCCGGCGGGCTGTCGCACCAGGACGACCAGATATTTTCCGCGCTCTTCGCGGCGCTTTCCCATGGCCACTGGCACCAGCATTTTGCAGCGGCCGAGATCGAGAGCAATCTCACCCAGCATTTCCAGGCGCAGCGATTCCATCTCTACGTCGCCCAATCCGGCTTCGAGCAATGAGATGAGAAATTCCCGGATCGCGGGCAGACTGCGAACTGGGGGAACGCTGGAGCGGATGAGCGTGGCGTCCGCGGCGTAGAGCTCGAGCAGATCGTCGATGTGCTTGGTGTTGCAGGCCTGGGCCCAATCCTGGACAACCTTGCGGGCGCCGGCCTCGGCGCGGCCGCCGGTCGAAATGCCCGGCGAACCGGGAGCGCGGCCGCGAGGAGCAGCGGGATCGGACTCGGTGGAAGGCGCACCGGATGCCGCTCCAAATCCCGGAACTCCAAGTCCCGCGACCCCAGAGCCGGAGACTGCAGTGCCCGGAACTAAATGATGATAGTGATGGTGAAAGTGATGCTGGGCTCCGGAGCGGGAGCGGGCAGTGGCGTCGCCGGCAACAGGCTGCGTAGGAATTCCGCACCAGAAACAAAAGCGGGCAACAGCCGGCAGCGAACCTCCGCAGGCCGAGCAAGTGTTGTCCGATTCGCCCGCTTCACCGGCTGCGGTCTCGGCCGCTGCGTTTTCCGACAGGCGATGAATCGCTTCCGCGGCCGCAGCCACGGCCTCGGCATTCGGCTTCGGCCAGCGAAAATTGCCAGGGAGCCGTTGAAAAAAATCTTCGATCTCCTGGCTGTCGAGGGGCCGGTCGTCCTTGGGACCAGCCTTGGAATCGGCGGATTTCGGATTGTCTGCAGTCACGGCAACCTCATCGCAGCCATTGTAGGAGAATTCACGCTCTATCGGATACTGAATCTTACGAGTGCTTCGTAATCAGTGGGAACTCCGTTGCAGAGTGCGGGACGATAGCGCCAAAATCGAACCGCGCGCAGCACAATCTGATCTTCGTCGGGGCCGCCGCTATCCATGATGAAAGCGCTATGCACGTATCCGTCGGTGCCGACAATGAAACTGACACGAACGTTCATTTTGTTGTCCTGAACAGGTAGCAACGGGTCGGGGGTAAGCAAGGCCTCGGGCGGACTGACGGTTCCACATTTCGGCAGAGCGAGCGGCTCCGACACGGGAGCGAACTCGGAGATGTGCGCGGGCACACGGCGCAGCGCCTCTTCCGGTTCCGTGAATGGGGTTCGGTGCGGAACCAGCGTCGACCGGGACGTTACTGGGTAAAGGGCGAGAAGGCAACTGAGGCTAGCCAACGACACGACTGCAGCGAGCGCTTTCCTGTTCGTCGTTCTTGAGCTCGGCCAGAGACACTTCATCCTGCGTGCAGCGGGCAATTCGCCTTCCACCCAGAAGCGAAAGATAATGTATTTAGTATCAGCGACTTAGCAGCACTTCCTTGATGACAATCTTAACCCAGCTGCAATCCCTTGCAACTGAGCCGAACAGAATCGTAACCGGCGGAGCAGCGTGAGGGTTCAGTTTCACGCTTTGAGTCACCCGTAACCTCGTCTTGAACACTGAAGTTAGTTGCAACCACTCAGCACCTGGCGGTCGGACGGCGATATATCCCGGTTTCTGTCACTATCGAAAGCTTCTGCTTCCGACTTGATTTCCGATTTTTGACCGTGTGTGGAACAATGAGGCTCCGAACTGGGCCCACATGCATCCATGACCGCCACGCCGACCAGCCTTCAACTTGCGCTCCTATCTGCGGCGATCCTTGGGCTTCATCACGGGTTCGACTACGACCATATTGCTGCCATCACCGACATCACCAGTGTGCAGACCAGTCGCTGGCGCGGTATGCGGCTTGGTTTGCTCTACGCCCTGGGACACGCGGCCATGGTTGCCGTACTGGGCAGTGCCGTCATCGTGTTTCAGCTCTCGTTGCCGCATGGCATCGATCGCATCGCGGAGCGATTGGTGGGACTGACCTTGCTGCTCCTGGGGGTCTATGTTTTGGGCTCGCTGTTCAAAGGAAACACCGCGCCGCGCAGCCGCTTTCATCTTATAGCCGCGACGCTGGGTTGGCTCCATTGGAAGATGAAAAGCTACTGGCACGATCACGATGTCCCGCGCCCGGCAGACAAGAAGTGGAATTACGATTCGAAATCCGTACTCATGATTGGTGTTGTGCATGGTCTCGGCGCGGAGACGCCCAGCCAACTGCTGATCTTCTTACTGGCGGCCAATCTGGGAGGAATCGGCAAGGGCTTTGTCGGCCTGGCAATGTTTATCGCGGGACTGCTGGTGATGAATACAGTGATGACCGCGGTGGCAGTTGGACTTTTCGGCGTCAGTTCGCGGCTGCCGCGCTTTCAGTTTGTGGTTACCGCGCTGACGGCGATCTATAGCCTGGCGGTAGGCGCTCTCTTCCTGTTCGGGTCGTCGGGACTTCTGCCACCCCTGGGATGAGGGCTGTGGGCGGGCAGTTTGGACGCATGTTATGCCCGGGTCATTGTCATTACCGGTTGTCGTCGCGTCACCGTTCTCGTGCCGTCATCCTCGTGGCATCATGCTCGTCCGACCCAGGCCCATGTAATCCAAATTTGGCCAGTAATAAATTCTGACAGAACCGGTGAGTTAGTAATACAATGTCCGACGGTAACTTACCTGAGGGGGTATTTGATGACAAATATTGCTAAGGCAATCGACCGGCTCCGAGAGGAACGCCGGGGTGCACAGAACCAAGTCCAAAAACTTGGGGAAGCTATTTCGGTTCTGGAAAAGCTTACCCGAGGCTCGGGCGCAACCGTGCGTGTTGGAGCGCCGCATCGTGCTAAGCGCGTTCTCTCGGCGGCAGGACGCCGGAGAATTTCTCTGGCCCAGAAAGCACGTTGGGCCAAGATCAGACAGATGAGAAAGGCAGCGTAAACGCCGGGCGGGCCGCAGGCTGCGCGAAGTCCTCGCGCTAGACTGAAGCCCGCCGGATTTTTGCCTGGCAAATTGGATGCGAGAGCGATTCGTACCAGGGTATCGCTTTAGCCGATACCGTAAGTTCTTCGAATCAGACTTCCCAAGAGGGGCTGGGCATCGAAAATCGACCCTTGCACAGCGACCCGGGGAAAAAACCAGACAACTTATCAACGGAGCCCGTGGTCTTCCAATCCCTGGTGGTCCAATCCCTCGTGTTCCAATCCCCGAGCCCAGCGCCTGAAGGCGCGCTAATGCACTTGCGGCATTCCTGAAGGCACACCCTGATATAAATCTCATCTACACCACGGGCTACTAGCTGTGTCCTCCGCCGAGCTCGCGTACGATGCTGCCGACAAATGCCTTGGCGTCGCCAAACAACATCAGGGTGTTATCGAGATAGTAGAGGGGGTTATCAATGCCCGCGAAACCGGGATTCATGCTGCGTTTGATGACCATTACGGTGTGGGCCTTGTCAACGTCGAGGATCGGCATCCCGTAGATGGGGCTGGAAGCATCGGAGCGAGCGGCAGGGTTGGTGACGTCGTTGGCACCAATCACCAGCGCGACATCGGTCTGCGGAAAGTCGCCGTTGATCTCGTCCATCTCAATCAGGCGGTCGTAGGGAATATCCGCTTCGGCCAGCAGCACGTTCATGTGGCCGGGCATGCGTCCGGCAACGGGGTGAATGGCGAAGCGCACGTCCACGCCGCGCTTGGTCAGACCATCGTAGAGTTCGCGCACCTTGTGCTGCGCCTGGGCCACGGCCATGCCGTAGCCGGGAACCACGATGACGCGGCTAGCCGCGGAAAGCACCGCCGCGGCTTCTTCCGGAGTCGCGCTGCGAACGGCTCTGGCTTCCTCGCCCGCCGCGGCTGAAGTTTGCACCTGACCAAAGGCTCCGAACAAAACGTTGGTGAAGGAGCGGTTCATGGCCTTCGACATGATGATGGAGAGGATGAGGCCCGACGATCCGTCGAGCGCGCCGGCGATGATGAGCAGCTTGCTGTCGAGAACGAAACCCATGGCCGCAGCCGACAGACCGGCATAGCCGTTCAACAATGAAATGACGGTCGGCATGTCCGCGCCGCCGATGGGGATGATCAGCAGCACGCCAAACGCCAGCGCGATCAGAATCATGAACGGAAACAGGGACCGGGAATCCGGATGCAGGACCAGAGTTACGGCGATCGCCACCGCGCCGGCAAGCAGCAGAAAGTTGACCAGGTTCTGGCCTTTGTAAGTTAGCGGCCGTTGCGGCAGAATTTCCTGCAGCTTGCCGGCAGCCATCAAGCTGCCGGTAACGGTCAAGCCGCCGAGAATGACCTCGAGTGACAGCACTGCCATCATGAAGCGCGAGATATCCGGTGAGCGCAAATAAAACTCGGCCGAGCCGACCAGCGTGACGCAGAGTGCGCCAAAGGCGTGACTGAGCGCGGTTCGCTGCGGAACCGCCGTCATCGCCACTCGCCCGAGCGGAATGCCGATGATGGTGCCGAGCACCAGCCCAATCGCGATCAGCCGGTAATCGACAATGCCGTGGTGCAGCAGCGTGCCGCAAATCGCCAAGAGCATGCCGGCTTCGCCCGCCCAGATGCCGTGGCGGGCCGAGGTCGGCGAACTCATCCACTTCAACGAGAAGATGAACAGTACGCTCGCAATGAGATATAAAAGCTCGATGATGATCTGGCCGCCTGCGAATTCGCCTGTCATTATTTAGCCGCCGGTTTCGCCGCGGGGCGGCTGGATTTGAACATCTTCAACATGCGGTCCGTGATCAGGAAACCACCCACGATGTTGCTGGTGGCCGCGACCACGGCGATGAGTCCGAACACGGCGGAAAGCGTGCTCTTGTGCTCGCCCACGAGCACGATCGCTCCCACCACCGCGATTGCATCCAGGGCGTTGGTGAGCGACATCAGCGGAGTGTGCAGCAGCGGCGAGACCCGCCGGATCACTTCAAATCCGATGAATCCAGCGAGCACAAAAATAAAGAGTGCGTTGATCAGGTTCGAACTACTGTTCATTCTTCCTCCGTTGTCCCCCACGTCCGATCTGTAGCTGCCCTAGCGAGGCGGTCGTCCTTTCACAGGCTGGCGCAGCACGGTCTTCAACTTACCCGGCGCCGTTTTTCGCGGGTCGCCAATATAGATCTCATGATGCTTGCCATTGAAGACTAGTCCATTCTGCGGAAGATACTCGTTGTGGAGCCTTGCTAGAACCGGGGCTTCGTCATCATAGGAGCCAATTTGCATGATCTGTACCGATCGCCCCTCTTTCAGGACTTCTTCCCTAAGAAGCGAAAGTCCGGGAATGGGCTTCTTGACGCGTACCGTCTCAATCGCCTTGGCTATCATCGTTGGCGTGATCCATTCCGGCTGCATAATCATCATCGTCCAACGCCACTTGTCCTTGGTTCCATTTGCAAAGAGGGACATATCATCCGCCCACCAAAGCCCTTCGAGAGGGGGAACCACATAGTCTTTGCCAAGTTCTTTCTTGCTGGCAAACTTGAGAGCGTACGAAACGGCATATAGCGCTTCGATCGCTTCTCTGTACCCTTTTGACACGTTCGGATTTCCGGAGCCGTCAATCATCAAATAGCGCACTGGCGGCACATCAACAATAGAGAAATCTTTTGCTGAAGGATCATAGAGGTGCTTCAGTTCTTTTCGAAAATCCTTCTTTTCCATTTTCTTTCTCTATTGCTTTGATAGATTCATCTAGCCTTCATTGTTTTCCCGTAACGCAGGTCAGTATTGCTGGGTCAGCCTTGCTTTGGCAGCGCCGGCAGTTTAAAAAATTCCCGGACGCGCGCATTCACAACCTCGCCGCCGCGCGTAAGCAACGTCTCGCGAACAATCTCATCTTCGAGGTTCAGATTCAACTTTTGATCTTTGATCAGGTGCGTCAGGAAGGCGGTGATGTTGCGGGCGTACATCATGCTCGCGTGATAAGGCACACCCGTAGCCACGTTGATGGCTCCGATGATGGTCACGCCATGCTTGACCACGGTCTTGCCGGTTTCCGTGATCTCGCAGTTGCCGCCGCGTTCGGAAGCTAGATCCAGGATCACCGAACCCGGTGCCATTCCCTTCACCATGTCCTCGGTTACCAGGACGGGCGATTTCTTTCCCGGAATCACAGCCGCCGTAATCACCACATCGCTTTCCTGCACCGCTTTCCCCAGCAACTCGCGCTGACGGCGATAGAAGTCTTCATCCTGCGCAGTGGCATATCCGCGAGCGTCCTGCGCGTCTTTCGCCTCGATGGGAAGCTCGACAAAACGTCCGCCGAGACTCTGGACCTGCTCCTTCGCGGCAGGCCTTAAGTCGTAAGCCGAAATTACCGCACCCAGGCGGCGCGCGGTCGCGATCGCCTGCAGTCCGGCAACACCGCAGCCGATGACGAACACGCGGGCGGGGGTAATGGTTCCGGCCGCGGTGGTGAGCATGGGAAAGAAGCGCGGGTGGCAATCAGCTGCCATCAGGACCGCTTTGTAGCCGCAGACCGTCCCCATCGAGGAGAGCGCATCCATGCTTTGGGCGCGTGTGGAACGGGGCATCAACTCCACGGCAAAGGCGGTGACGCCGGCGCGCGCGATCTCCTGCAACACGTCCGACGAACCAAACGGACGCAGAAACCCGACGAGAATCTGATCACGGCGAAAGAGCGGCACATCCTGTTTGCCCGTTATGTCGTTGGAACCGTAGCAAAGAATCTGCACGACAATATCGGCTGCGGCAAACACCGCCGCCCGATCGGCGACGATCTTCGCGTTCTTGTCGGCATACTGGGAATCGGGATAGCCCGCCTCGAACCCAGCGCCAGATTGAATGTGGACTTCGAAACCCGCTTTGGTCAGCATTGGGAGGACTGAGGGCACAAGCGCAGCCCGCCGCTCTCCCGGATAACTTTCTTTCGGAACACCGATGATCACGAGGCCCTGCCTGTTTAGCGATTCTCTGTACCGCGACTGAGAAGATCGGAGCCGCCCGGCGCACATCAAGCCTGCTTTTACGGGCAACTTCTAGGGAACCGAGGATTCTAGTTGAGCGGATGGCCGCGCGCAATTCGCTTCTTGAAGAAGGTTCAGATTTTGAATCGCCAAAAAACGTCACCGATGGGACCTGGCACCTGACTAACCCCTGTGGGTAATTGTAAAGAATTCGCCTTGGGTTCAGAGTTGCTTGAGCGCCCGTAGCTGATCCTCCCCCAGCGCCAGGCGTCACGAAACACGAACTGCGTTCCCTTGAAATAACCCTCGGCAGCGGCCAGGGAGTATGCTCCTGCACGCCGGAAGACTACGACTTTTAGTCGAAAGGCACCTCCCCAAGAAACGGCCAGGAAATTTTCTGGCCGTTCTTCTTTTTCGCTGCGATCCGGCAGGGCTGAAGCCGCGTTCTTCCCAAGAACCGAAATAACACAAATGCTTTGTACGCCGGTCGCAGCGTTTTTAGGCTGTGGTTGCACCACAATTGGTGCATAAGTTGTTCGGACTGGACGTGGTCCGGGATGTGGGGTCGGAGTATGTGGATACGTTTATTTCATTGAACGACTTCGGGGACAAAGCATAAAAGACATTTACTTTAGAGCGAGAGGCTCAGATGGAGGCTGCGTTCATCATCACAGGACGTTCTGATGTCAGCACAGTCTTGAACGATCCAATCGGCACCAGCCTCTTCGAGGTCGCGGCGGACCATGGTGGTGAGGAATGCAATCACGCGGGCGCCAGCGGCCTTTCCGGCGCGAACTCCGGCCGGCGCATCTTCTACCACGATGCAGTCGGAGGCGGCGAACCCGAGCTTCGCCGCCGCCTTCAGGTAAGGCTCGGGATCCGGCTTGCCAATCTTCACATCGCTCGACGTAATTATGGCCTTGGGGATGGGCAGGCCCGCGGCCCGCAAACGCACCATGGCCAGCGGGTGCGTACATGAGGTCGCAATGGTCCAGCGTTCTGGAGGCAGAATGTTCAAGAGTTCCCGAGCGCCTGGTAGCACGACGACGCCATCGAGATCCTTCATCTCCCTGCGTTCGACTTCGCGATCTTCGCGGTTAATGTCCGCGTGAGGCAGCAGTTCGCGGATGGTGGTTCGACTCGGCCGCCCGTGTGCTAGGCGGACCACGGTCTCAGGGGCAAAACCATGTTCGACCGCCCAACCAGACCACACTCGCGCCACCGCAGGCGTGGAGTCGATAAGCACGCCGTCCAAGTCAAACAGCAGGGCACTGCAGCGGATCACGATCATTTTCTTAGTCTACATTGCCCAGCGTTGCTGGTGGAGAGCTGGGCGCCCCGCTCGGCCCGCGTCATTGCATACGATTTGCAGACGCAAAATATTAAGGCCCTCTCGCGGAGGGCCTGTTTATGCAAGTTCGGTATTGGTGAGAGCCTTAATAGCCTGTGGAATCTCTTCTTCTTTCGTCGGATATATAAACTCGACGTGTTGAGCAGTCATTGCGGCTGGCGTGCGCCCATAATTGAGAACTTTGCACTCATAGCTCCCTACCGTAGTTGTTGGGCTGACAGCAATGACAATCCACGCCCGTTCCGCGTTTATGACCGCTTGAGCGTTCAGGGATGCAGCCTCGGCATTCTTGGATGCGGCTTCTGCCCCATCTCTAGCGGCAGCTGCATCATCGCGGGCGGCCTCGGCAATGATTTTAGCTTCTTCCGCCTCCCGCTGAATTGCTTTGAGAGTTTTCAGGGCAATGATTCCAGCCCAGATAGCAGCGACGAACAAAGCCCAGTGCGGCCACGTCTCCGGCGCGAAGGCCTTTTCAAAAACTCCCTGCGATTCCTGTTGGGGGCTTTGCTCTTTCTTGGGGGCACTGAGTTGATTCTCCGTAGTGCTACCGGGAGCCTTCGGGGCGTTATCGGGGGTGTTTGCTTTTTTGTCGGAGCTTTGTTGCTGTTTAGCCCCATCCCTTGGTAGCGATGGCGTCAGGCGCGTCGGAGATTGCTGTGCTGCGCCCACGGCGCAAAGGAGCAAAAGAGATGCAAGCAACGAATGCATACCGAATGGGGGAACTATACACTCGCGATCCATCTCCGACCAAGAGGAGATGGCCTGTAAGGGCGACGTTTTCGGCGGGGTATGGCCCTTGGCATCGGAACGACCCGCAAGAATCGCTTGGCGGGCCTGTGCTCAAGGCGCAGAAGGGGATTTTAGAGGCGGTCTAACCGGGAGAGCAAGCATGGAACTCGCCAACCTGATAAAAGAAGACGAGCGCGGCCTCGACGCCTGGGCGGCATTGCTTGCCATGGCAGGGCTAATCTGTGTCGTTATGGTTGGGAAAGTAGTAGCCGAAAACCTTACCATCCGGCAGCCAAGTAATCCATTGGGCAAATTCTGTCGAGTGGTTGTTTCCAAAAATATCCTCGTAGGTGATCAGTCCCCAAGCACACAAGGCTTTCTTGGCTCCCTCTTTAATGGTTGGCACTTCCGCGTCGGGGACAAAGTGGTCTACTGTGGCAGACAGAATATAGGTTTGGTGCGCTGCTACGTGCGCCCCTACCGATGTTTCAGCCGATTGCATGGACTCGTCCGGGAGTGGGAATCCGAAATCCTTGGGGAGCGGAATGGGGAGGATGTCGGCCTTTGTTCGTATGTGAACCTTGCGAGCGGGGGTGTTTCCGGTATTGACCAAATTGGGTCTGGCTTCAAACTTAAGATCGGTCTGCCCGACTCGCCGCTCTTGGTAAAGAGCAGCGCCGATGGTTACCGTCAGATAAGCACGCATCACCGCTTGATTGCCTGCTTGAATGGTGGTAGCAATGTTTTCCATTGCGGTGGCAGATCGTGCCGCTTCCCCAATGTGGCGTTCCATAGCGTCAGCTTGTTCCCCGGCGGATTCAACAGTTTGTCTCAACTTATAGGCTTGGTAACCGAAAACAACCAACTGCAAGAATCCCACGCCAGCAAGCACGCCCGTCAGATAGACCAAGTTCCTGTCATTAGACGTTTTTTGTTCACGATCCTTGCTCTCTTGCTCGGTTTCTTCTTGAGTCTTCGGGGTTGGTAGAACTTTGACAAAAACAGGCGATTCCTGCGTGCCACGCTTATCTGTAGTGGCGGATTGTTCAGGTTGCTGGGGTTTGTTTTTTTGCTGTTGTGAATTGAGGAATATAGCGAGCACCATTACGACCGGAAGAAAGGCTTGCATAACGACTCCATGAAGGAACGTGAACACACCGGAAATCCGGTGATTTTCTGCGATTTCACGCGTATACTTAAGACGCGCCGAGCCGGTGCGTCTAACACCGACTCGACGCTGACCCAACTGCCTACAAAGGAGGCAATGTGGCTGAAAATTATCCTACCCGATTTTTCTCCTCAAAACCTTCCGATGGCGGCAGATTCCCAGAGGAGAAAAGCACATGAGACGTAATCGCGAACAGAAAGGCACAGTCGTGCGCATCGGCGACCAATGGTGCGTGCGGTACGCTGATTGGAGAATCGAAAACGGAGAACGGATACGCAAGCAGGGATTGACGCACAAACTCGGTGCGGTGTTGGAGGAGCACGCACGGTTAAAGCGCCCGCCAAAATACGTTAAGAAATTGCAACGCGAATTTATGGAGCGCGTGAACAGCAGTCGCAGCGCGCCCGACACTTGCAGCACCATCGGGCAATTCGTTGAGGCCGCGTGGCTGCCGTTCGTTGAAGCCCACCGCGCCTCATCCACTCTCAACGTCTACAAGTATTATTGGAACAACCTTCTGAAACCCTACGTGGGCCGCAATCTGCTGCGCGATTTCACTACGGCGCAAGCGGAGACGGTTCTGAACGAGATTGGCCGTCACCATCAAAACATGCGCAAAGCGACTCTCCATAAACTCCGCTCCATGCTCAGCGCAATCTTCAAACGTAGCATCGGACTCGGTTATCGAACCGGGCCGAATCCATGCCGCGAGGTGACACTTCCGAACGCACTGCCTTCCCAGGTGACATACGCTTACAGCCTGCCGGAGATTAGGGAGATGTTGAATTTGATCCAGCACGAGATGACCCGCGTAATCGTCTCGCTCGCGGGATACTGCGGTCTGTCACGCTCAGAAATCCAAGGGCTGACATGGGAAACGTATGACGTAGAGAACAGCGAAATTGCGGTAATCTCTTCCGTCGTACATGGCAAACGCGGGAATCCGAAAACTGAGGCCCGCAAGAACAGCGTGCCCGTGGTCCCGTGGGTGAAAGAACTGCTCGACCTGTACCGCTTGCGGCTTGGCGATCCAACCTCCGGGGTGATGTTCGCGACGGGGCGTGGCACTCCAGTTGATTTGCACAATATTTTCTGTGACCGAATCGACCCGGTGCTGAATGTCTGCGAGGAATGCGGCAAGACCAAAGCCGCACACCTGCGCAGGCGTTATCGCAAGGAAAATCCCCACGAATACAAACGCCGGGATGATCTAGTCGCATGGCACGGCTGGCACGCCTTTCGGCGAGGGTTGGCTTCGAACCTCAATGAACTCGGCCTGCCTGATCTGCTGATTCAGCGGATTCTGCGACACAGCAACGTGACCACTACGCGAAAGAGCTATATTAAAGTTCGCGAGCCAAACGTGATCGCTGGGATGGCGCAGTTGGAAGCGGAAATTCGACGGGTGGAAACAATGAAATCGGAAGCCGAAATTCAGAAGGCCGAAACGGTCAACTGAAGCGGTTTTCAGCCCCCGATTTCCTTAATTAACATTTGTTCAACATTTTCTAGCCACTTTTTTCACTCTGCAACTTGGCAAGCTGTTGAATCTATTTGGTGAGCGCGGCAGGAATCGAACCTGCGACCCACGCCTTAAAAGGGCGTTGCTCTACCAACTGAGCTACGCGCCCCACCAATCTCAATCTAACATATTTTCTGCGCGCATTTGCCCCGGCGGCTTTGTCTCAGAGGCCCTTGCGCTGAGGATGGGATCGCACGGTCCTAGACCCGACGCGGCCTCGTCCTGCGCTAGCGGGCCGTGACGTTGCCGGTGCAAAAGCTATACACTCTGCATTAATGTCACGTTCCCGTTTGCTGGGGGCAAAACTTACGTTCCTCCCGGTTTGCGCGATTTTGTCTTGCGCGATTCTGTCGCCAACCCTCAGCTACGCGAAGAAGAAAAATTTGCCCACCGTGCGCTGGACCGCTGGCGCACCCGGTTGCACGTTCGAACGCCGCGATGACGGAAAGTACGGCTGGACAATGACCGGGAGTGACCTCACCGTCAAGTTGCTCGTGGATTCTCAGGAACTGGCACAGAGTCGCCACCGTTTCTATCGTCTCCTCGGTGTGTACGTGAGTGCCACCTACACCGGTCAGGGCAAATTTGAGTTCCCGGCGGACGTGCGGATTGACTTCGTCCGTCATCACGACGTTCACGAGGCTTACGAGGATCCCACCGAACTCTCCAACAAACTGCAGAACGATGTGGATACGAAGATCTTTGAAACCGAGCATCAGATCAAGAGGAATCCTAAGGTCGCCGGAGAAAAAACGGCTCTTTTGCGCGAGTACCAAAAGGAAGCGGCCGAGTTCATCGAGTTTCTCAGCACACAAACCCTCGATCCCAACACGGTTATTCTGAACCCGGGCAATCCCGAAGCCCACGGCTGGGTTCTCTTTTCAACCAGCAACAAGTGGATCGGCCCGTGGAAGGAGCGGGAAGATTTTATTGTCAGCGTCTGGATGAAAGACAAAATATGGCAATTTCCCTTCTCGCTGCCCCCGATCGAAGACGACCTGATCCTGCGCAAGCCGCCCGAGTAACATGAGGCGACCGGAGAATTGTGTTACAGTTTCGTGCTCGTAGTTCATGGTCATGGAGATCGCTCCGAAAGCAACGCCTGACGCCCGGAAACCTGCTGTGGTGTTCTACTGTCCGGTCTGCGCCGTAGAAGTCAGCGATCCTCTTACTTGCGGCGATTGCTCGGCTGTCATCTGCCGCCGCTGCGGAACACCGCTAGAATCTTCCGATGAACTGGGCATGGGATGAAGCGGATGAATGACCGACCGACCATTTAATGAACACCACACCCGCTTCCCTGTCTACCCAAGCCGGAACATCCCATCAAAAACCGAGTCTCGTCCGCGGGCTTAGTTTGCTCGATTCCGTGCTGCTGCTGGTGAGCGGCATCATCGGTTCTTCTATTTTTCTTACCGCCAAAGACATAGCCGGGCCTTTACCGAACCCAACATTGTTTTTTGTGGTGTGGGTGCTCGGTGCAGTGATTTCGCTGTGCGCCTGCGTCGCCTTCGCCGAACTTGGCTCCATGTTTCCCGACTCCGGCGGACAATACATTTATCTCCGCGAGGCGTACGGCGACCTGGTTGCGTTTCTTTATGGCTGGATGTTATTCGCGGTTGCGAATGGCGGCACCATCGCCGCACTCTCCGTCGCCTCCGCAGCCTACATGGGCAACATCGTTCCCGGGATGTCGCACCAGCACGTGATGGCCAACATCAATCTGCCGTATCCGACGTTGGCCGATGGCCACATCGTCGAGGCTATATTCACCATCGTCTTCACACGCGCGCATGCCGTCGGGCTGCTGCTGATCGCTATCCTCACGTATGTCAACGTGTTCGGACTGCGCTGGGGCGCGCTCCTGCAGAATGTTTCCACCTGGACGAAGTTCACCGCCATGGCAGCTTTCGTTGTCTTAGGATTTGCCATCGGCAAGGGACATTGGTCGAACTTCAGTGCGCAGGCGCCGGGCCGTTTAGCGATGGGATTGAGCCCGGCGCAATTGATTTCCGCTCTCGGCGTCGGCCTGATCGCCGTGTTCTGGGCCTATGACGGATGGGTCTACATCACATGGGTTGCTGGCGAGGTCAAAGAACCGCGGCGCAATGTGCCGCTGGCCATGGTTTTAGGCGTGCTCGCGGTGGGCGCCATTTATCTCGCTATGAACATGACTTACGTCTATGCCCTGCCGCTGAGTGAAATCGCAAAGCACGAAACCATTGCCCACGCCGCCGCGGCTGTGCTGTTTTCGCCGGGCGCTGCAGCGTGGCTGTCGGCGATGATCGCGATTTCGTGTTTCAGCGCGGCGGCAACCTGCACCTTGTCCGGTGCCCGCGTCTACCTCGCCATGGCGCAGGACGGCGTGTTCTTCCGCCGCATGGCCGTCATTCATCCCAAGTGGCGCACGCCCGCCTTCAGCCTGATCGGCCAAGGCATCTGGGCCGCGGTGCTTGCCTTGAGCGGACGCTACGACCAGCTTTATACCTACGTCATCTTCGGCATGGTGCTCTCGTACACGCTGACCGTCATCGGCCTGTTCGTCTTGCGCTGGAAAAGACCCGACATTCCCCGCCCCTATCGCTGCACCGGATACCCGTGGCTGCCCGCGATCTACGTTCTGGTCGGAGTTGCCTGGACGCTCAATACAATTATCGAGCGGCCAACCGAGGCCTTCTGGGGCGCGACCATTGTGCTGATTGGCGTTCCGGGATATCTGTACTGGAAGTGGAAGAGTCGCGCCAAACTCGTCGACTGAAATTCATCTTGCCCATCCCAGTGCTCTCTGATAATCCTTACCGCTCACCCTTCACTCGGTGAACAAACACTCTCGCGTGAGTAACCCAGGGCCCGAAAACCGACTTGACCGCGGACCACTTCCCTTAGCTGGGTCCGGCATCTCCATCGCCGAAGCCGAAGATCCCAACCGCCCCAAGCGCGTCATGGCATTTCGCGACCTGCTGTTGTTCTATGTGCTCAGCGGCGTTAGCCTGCGCTGGATCGCCACTGGGCGGGAAAACCGCGGGCGCAGCGGGGAAATTGATCTCCCGCGGAACGTGCTACGACTTATTGATCGAGGACTGCGGAGCTACACCGGCACTGCCGTCTTCCGCTTCGGATTAAAGAACGGTAGCGACACGACCGTCGCCGTCGTCTTCATCCGTTGCGCTTCGATCGTCAACTCCATTTGTAACTTGGTTCCGGGCTTTGAATATTCGGTACACACGCTGGCCAGCGCAATCAGCTTTTTCAGCAGCGGAGAGAACGCCGTCGTCGTAGCCTTGCCCACCTGCTTATCGCCGGCATAGACAGGTACAGCAACGCGCGACGCCTGGCTGGGTGCGGCTGGAGAGAGACCGAACTTGTCGAACTGCTCCTCCACTTCCACCCAATCGACTTCCAGCCCGACCAACTGCCGCGCCACGCCCTGCTTGTGATCTAGCGCCAGTGCGCGTTTCCCGATAAAGTTCTGCTTATCGAGATGCACCATTTTCCCGAAGCCCAACTCATACGGCGAGTACTTCTGCGACGGAATCAGCGCTTTCTTCGAGCTGATGTAATCCACGTCGATCAGCAGTAATCCAGCCTCTACGCGCGACACATCGAGCGCCAGCATTCCGGCCGCATGAATATCGAACTGCTTGCCCTTGTCCATCAGCGCGTCCCAAACCTTGACGGCATCATCCCACGGCATCCATATTTCGTAGCCGAGGTCGCCGGTGTATCCGGTGCGTGAAATATCCACCGGCACGCCGGCAATGCTGCCCGTCGTTTTTCGGAAATACTTCAGATTCGTGATGTCGGCCTCCGCGACCGTCTTCAAAAGTTTCGCCGAGGTCGGCCCCTGGAGCGCCAGCGCCGCGGTTTGCTCGGAGATGTCCTCGATCTGAACATCCATGTTCAGACCGTTCTGCCGGAACCAGCGCAGGCTCGGATCGGCTGCCGTCCAGCGATATTTATTCTCGTCGAGGCGCGAAATCGTGCCATCGTCGATGACCTTGCCGTCTTCATCGCACCAGCAGGCATAAATCACCTGCCCGACGGCGACTTTGTTGATGTCACGCGTGATTATGCGGTTCACCAGTTTGGTCGCATCCTTGCCGGTGACCAAATACTTGTAGAGCGGCGAAATATCAATCAGGGCGCACGCATTTCGGATCGCGTTGTACTCGTGCTCGTGGTGCACTTCATACACGCTGACGGTGTAGTATCCCGACCACTCGCGGTAATTCAAGCTGTGGCAGAGAGCAAAAGTTCTATCGTGAAACGCAGTTCCAATGGGCAAAACGACCTCGCGCGATTTCCCCTGTCAGTTTTCCACAGGGGTGCATGGGGAAAATCCAAACAAACCCTGACGCCGGATTATATTTACCACAGGTATTCTGCGGCAAGCACCGAAATGTGTTGACCATGAGTCAGTAATCACGCGTAAGTAGAGACAAAATGATACTTTCTCGATAAAATGGCGAGTCATTTTTTCCTGACGTTACGGGTCAATCTGAATCGGCCAGTCTGAGTCAATCTATCTAGGTCCCTCTATGCCTGCTGTTTCAATGAGTATGAAGTACGACGTCATCGTGATTGGCGGAGGTCACAACGGCCTCACCAACGCCGCCTATCTGGCGAAAGCGGGAAAGAAAGTGGTGGTGCTCGAGCGTCGCCACGTCCTCGGCGGGGCGGCTTGCACCGAAGAAGTTTTCCCCGGCTTCAAGTTCTCCGTTTGCTCTTATGTCGTCTCGCTGTTGCGGCCCGAGATCATTCGCGACCTCGATCTTCCCCGCCACGGACTCGAAATTCTTCCGCTCGACGGCACTTTCACTCCCATGCCGAACGGCAACCATCTGTGGCGCGTGAACGATCACGGCAAGACGCGCCGCGAAATTGCCCGCCACTCACGCGTCGACGCCGAAGCGTACGACGAGTTCGGCAAAGCCATGCAGGCCATGTGCCGCTTCGTGAAACCGATTCTCAGCATGATCCCGCCCGACCCGGCGACGCTGAACCCGAAAGAACTGATGAAACTGCTCTTCATCGGACGCCGTTTTCAGGGCATGTCGAGCGAGGACAAATACAACCAAGTCCAGCTCATGACCATGAGCGCCATCGATTTTCTCGATCAGTGGTTTGAGACCGATGTGCTCAAGGCGACAATGTCGGCCTCGGGCATCATCGGAACTTTTCTCGGCGTGCGCTCGCCCGGAACCGCCTACGTTCTGCTGCATCACTACATGGGAGAAATTGATGGCGCCTTCCGTGCCTGGGGATTCGCGCGTGGCGGCACCGGCGCCATCTCGGATGCGATTGCCGGCGCCGCTCGCGAGGCTGGAGCTGAAATCCGTACAGAAGCGCCCATTACGCGCATCATGGTGAAGAACGGCCGCGCAACTGGCGTTGTGCTCGCGAACGGCGACGAGATTTATGCCGACATTGTCTCTTCCAGCGTCGATCCGCGGCTCACGTTTACCAAGATGATCGAACCTGGCCATTTGCCCGATGAATTCATGGACGGCGTAAAGCGCTACAAATTCCGCGGGTCTTCGGGCAAGGTGAACATGGCGCTCGACGGGCTGCCGAATTTCAAGTGCATGCCCGGAGTCGGCCCGCACCTGCGTGGCGCCATGTCGATTTCGCCGAGCGTCGAGTACATGGAGAAAGCCTACGACGACGCGAAATACGGGCACTGGTCTGCGCGCCCCTATATCGACATGGTGATTCCGACTCTTACCGATACGTCCCTCGCGCCGCCCGGCAAACACATTCTTTCGTGCTTCGTGCAATATGCGCCCTACAAGCTGGCCCCCGGCCTCGACTGGGATACGGAAAAAGAAAAATTCGGCGACAATGTTGTGAATACCATCGCCGAATATGCGCCGAATATTAAAGACATCATCCTTCATCGGCAGGTCGTGACGCCGCTCGATCTCGAGCGTGAGTGGGGATTGACCGAAGGCAACATCTTCCAAGGTGAACTCTCACTCGAACAGTTATTTTTCCTGCGCCCGCTTGCGGGATGGGCGCAATTCCGCTCGCCGATCAAGAACTTATATATGTGCGGATCGGCCACGCATCCCGGCGGCGGCATCATGGGTGCGCCTGGACGTCTGGCGGCGCTTGAAATTCTGAAAGACGGGAAGGCGGCCTGATGTCGGCGGAGGAACGCATGTCCGAAACGCGCGATGTCATCATCGTCGGCGGCGGACACAACGGTCTGGTCGCCGCCTTCTATCTCGCCCAAGCCGGGTTCAAACCGCTGGTGGTCGAACGCCGCGTCCAAGTGGGCGGCGCGGCCATAACCGAAGAATTTCATCCCGGATTCCGTTGCTCCACGCTCGCGCACAACACCGGCCCGCTCCGCGCCGACATCGTGCGCGACATGCAACTGGAACAGCACGGCCTCAACCTGACGACGCCCGAGGTGAGCACGGTCTCGCTATTGCCCGACGGCCGGTCGCTCGTCCTCTATTCGGACGCAAAAAGAGCCGCGCAGGAAATCGCGCAATGGTCGCAGAAAGACGCTGCCTCCTACGCGGACTTCGGCGCTGCGCTCGGGAAGATCGGCAAGGTCATTGCCGAGGCACTCGCGCTCACGCCGCCGAATATTGACAGCCCCAGCAGCGGCGATCTCTGGGGAATGCTGAAGACGGGCCGATCGATTCGAAATCTTGGCAAGAAAGACTTGTATCGCGTCCTGCGCTGGGGACCGATGGCCGTCGCCGATCTGGTCGCTGAGTTCTTCGACACCGAACCGCTGCGCGCCACCGTTGCGACTCGCGGCATCTTCGGGACATTCTTCGGCCCGTGGTCGGCGGGCAGCGCTCTGGTGTTGATGTTGCGCGCCGCTGCCGATTCATCTTCCAATCCAGCTCTCCCCGGAAGCGTTCAGTTCCCTGCCGGTGGCGCCGGCGCCATCACTCTAGCCATGGCTGCCGCCGCGAAACAGGCGGGCGCGGAAATTCGCACCAATGCGGAAATCGCTGAGATTGGCGTGAAAGACGGCGTTGCGACCGGGGTTGTGCTCACCACTGGCGAAGAAATTTTTGCGCGCGCCGTCGTCTCGAACGCTGACCCTAAGCGCACACTGATGCGCCTGGTCGATCCCGCGCATCTCTCGCCCGACTTCATACAGAAAATCAAGAACTACCGCTGCATGGGGACGGTGGCGAAAATCAATCTTGCGCTTTCCGCGCTCCCGGAATTTACCGCGCTTAAGACAAAGAGTAACGGCAACTTACTCAAGGGACGCATACAGATCAGCCCCGAGATCGATTACCTCGAGCGCGCCTTCGACGAATCGAAGTACGGTAACTTCTCACCTCATCCATATATTGAGATTACGTTTCCATCTCTTTCGGATCCGTCGCTCGCTCCCGCTGGCCAGCACGTGATGTCCATCTACATGCAATACGCGCCTTACAAGCTGAAAAACAGCGATTGGGAAAGCCAGCGCACCGCACTCGGCGAAACCGTGGTGAAGACGATCGCGCACTACGCGCCCAATCTGCCGCAGACCATCCTCAGCCATCAGATCATCACGCCCAAGGACCTCGAGGAGACCTACGGCCTCACCGGAGGTCATGTCTTCCATGGCGAACTCGCGCTCGATCAGTTCTTCACCATGCGCCCCCTGCTCGACTGGGCGCGCTACAAGACTCCGATCGACCGGCTATATTTGTGCGGCAGTGGAACGCATCCCGGAACCGGGCTCACCGGCGGCTCCGGCGCCAACGCCGCGCGCGAGATTGCGAACGCTCTGAAGAAGCAGCACGACTGAGTTCCCCTGTGACTCTCTGTGGCCCGTGTGGTTCAAGAAATTCTTCACCACGGGGGAAACAGAGGTACACAGGGGAAACCGACTAAAGCAGAAGGCTTCTATGCGCAATTCCGCCATCCTCCTCGTCTCCTGCCCCGACCGCAAAGGCGTCGTTGCGGCGATTGCTGAATTCATCTTTCGCCACAGCGGCAACATTCTGTTCAATGACGAGCACGGCGACGAGGAATCCAATCTTTTTCTGACACGGGTCGAGTTCGACACGGCAGATTTTGATTTTGACCTGGCACAGTTTTCTGAAGAGTTTGCTCCCATCGCCTGCGACTTCCAGATGGACTGGTGGCTCGCCCATTCCGCCGACCGTCCGCGCATCGCTATCTTCGTTTCGAAGTATGACCATTGTTTGCAAGACCTGCTCTACCGCCACCAGAACGGAGAACTCCGCTGCGAAATCCCGCTGATTATTTCCAACCATCCCGACAACCAGCGCGTCGCCGACTTCTACCGCATCCCCTACTTCGTCGTGCCGGTCACGAAAGACAAGAAGCGGGAAGCGGAACAAAAGCAAATCGCGCTCATCCGCGAACACATGTGCAGTTTGGTCGTTCTCGCGCGCTATATGCAGGTGCTCTCGAACGAGTTCATCGCAACTTTGGGCTCCGGGAACCTCATCAACATTCACCACTCTTTTTTGCCCGCATTCATCGGCTCCAAGCCCTACCACCAGGCATTTCAGCGTGGCGTCAAGTTGATCGGCGCCACCGCTCACTATGTTACTCAAGTGCTCGACGATGGTCCCATCATCGAACAGGATGTCGTCCACATCTACCATCGCGACACCATCGACGACCTCGTCCAGAAAGGTCGCGACATCGAAAAAGTTGTCCTGTCGCGCGCCGTCCGCTGGCACGTGGAAAACCGCATCCTGTTGTACGGAAATAAGACCGTAGTCTTTCAATAGCTCCGCCGAGGTACCTGGTTCCCGCACGGAAGGGACAGGCCCCGTCTCCGCACGCGGGTGTTGGTGCACCCACTTCCGTAACCAGGTAGCCAATTGCGCCCGTATTTTCTTTCGGCTTTACTAAAGACGGCCCCCGTTCGGACACACTACTGCGCCATTTCGAAGGAGTTGACTTTGGTTGAGGACCCCAAATGGGAACTGGCCTTGCTGGCCACCGTGCAGGGTTTCTATCAGCGGCTGCTGAGCGAACAACTGGGCGGGGAACTGCCCGCGCCCGCTCAACTCGCCCCTGACGTCATCAGCCACGCTGACGACGTGCGCTCCACCCTCGTCCAGATGCATCTCTGGATCCAGCTCCTCGACATGGCAATCACTCCCGCCATGCTGCGACTGGGAGTGCAATCTGACCTTGATCCCGAGGTGGCCGAGGCGCTGCTGCGCTACTTCTCGCGCCACCGCAACGATTCCGGCGCCAATCGCGACAAAACCGATCTGGTTGCAACCTTCCTGTTTCGCCATCCCCGCGTGGCTGGGCAGTGGGAGCGGCGCGGCTACGGCCTCGATGGATCCATTCCTCTCTCTCCGTTTGAAATTGCGCTGCTGGAAATCCTGTCCGAGTCCGACGTACCCGTGCTCTCGGATGCCGATGTACAACGGTTGCGCGAATTCAGCCCTTTGCTCGACCAGGCAACTCGCTTCCAGGACTTCGGCGCGCTCATGGACTCCGGCATCATCCCGCGGGTACGGGAGCTGAAAGCTGCTCTTGGCGAATCGATTTATCACCCTGGAGTTCTGGCCACTCTCGCGCCTTACAATGCCGCCTTCGGCGATCGCTTTCACACGCTGTTCGCCGCCGCTGCGCAAGAGATCAAAGAATTCGCAATCCGTTTGGAAGAACTCGGCGGCAGCATCCTCAGTACTGTCGATGGCGTCGAAGTCACCGTCGAGCATGTGGCCGCCCTGAACCAGGAAGAATTGATGAAGCTTGACTACGCTGCGGCGCTGGAAAAATTCCGCCGCGTCTCCCGGCTGAAAAAAGAATTGGAGCGTCGGCCGCCGATCCGCGGCGGCGCCTCAGACTACCCACCCTCCACTCACGCCGTGGGAGTTACCAGCGCGGCCGCTGCGCCCGCGCTTGCTCCCAAGTACACGCCCGCTGCCATCACACCGCAGGCGCTCTCCGCCGAAGAAGCCAAGTTGCGGAGGGTGGAAGAATCGATCCGCGTCTTCGTGCGCGTAGCCGATCCCAAATTCCGCCAGATCGTTCCCATGCGCTACTTCAATCTGATGCTCAGTCCTGCCGAGGTTGAGGCTTATACCGCCGACTATCTCGAACAAACAGGCCCGCGGGCGGACGCTGCTCGACTGCTGCTGCGCGTTGTCGCCGTCACCGCGCGCATCACCAGCGAAATGGAAGAATTCAAGCGTTCGCAGAATTCCCCGTCCGTCTGGAAGCTGCACGCCGATTCTCTGGTCGTCCTCGTCGACCTTGCCAAGAACCTCGTTGAAGCCCTAGAGCGGCTCGCTTTGATTATCGGCCAACAACCGGAAACGCAGTCAAACAGCGAGCCTCTCCGCGGCTCGTTAGAAAAGCTGCGCGAGCGCACCGCCGAAGCCGCCAAGCTCATCGCCGACGCTTAATCACAAAAATGAAAAAGGGACGAGCTTTTCACCCGTCCCTTATTCTCGAAAACTGAGATCCAATCTTGCTGGCGGAGAGCCTCCACCGTATCTCTCATGACGCGGTCAAGGCGAGAACCTGTCAGCCAGTAACTTAGTGAATATCGAACTGCTCCTGATGCAGCGCCGGGTCCGATTTCACGATGATCGTCTTTTTCGTGAGCTCTTCCATCTCGTTCAGCAGTTGCGCGTTGCTCGCCTTCAGCGCCTTCGCCACCTCCGGGTTCACGCGCAACATGACGTCGCTATGCTCGAGATGCTTCGCGATCTTGCGCATCTCGACGTAGACCTCGTTGCAGATAGTACTCACCGATTTCACAAAGCCCGTGGACTGGCAATAGGGACACGGCGTTCCAATCGTCCGTTCCAACGACTGCTTCACGCGTTTGCGGGTGATCGCCACTAGACCGAAATCGTTGAACTGCAGCACCTTCGACGGAGCCCGATCGAGGCGCAACGCTTCTTCCAGCGCCTGCATCACTTTCTGCCGGTTGCGTCGCTCGTCCATGTCGATGAAGTCGATGATGATGATGCCGCCCAGATCTCGCAGCCGCACCTGGCGCACGATTTCCTTGATCGCATCGACGTTCGTCTTCACGATCGTGTCTTCAAGGCGGGCGGTTTTGCCGACGTACTTGCCAGTATTCACGTCGATGGCGACGAGCGCCTCGGTCTGATTGATCACGATGTAGCCACCGCTCTTCAGCCAGACTTTCGACTTCAGCGCCTTGTTGATTTCTTCATTCAGCCCGAACTGATCGTAGAGCGGCGTCTCCTTCGTATACAGCTTGACGCGCTTGACCAGTCCCGGCTGGAAGCGATTCGCAAAGCGCAGAATGCGCTCGTATTCCTGCTCGGTGTCGACCCAGATGGCGGAAAACTCCGAACTCACTTGATCGCGCAGCACCCGCTCCACCACGTTCAAATCGTGATAGATCAGCGCCGGAGACTTGCTGCTGTCGGAGCGCGACTTGATCTCGCTCCAAAGGTTTTTCAAAAAGCGGATATCGGCTCGCAGTTCCTCGTCCGTAGCGCCCGCCGCCGCCGTCCGCACGATGAAACCGCCACCGCCGTTTTCGCGCTCGCTCTGGATGAGCCGCTTCAGCCGCTGCCGCTCTTCTTCCGACGAGATCTTGCGCGACACGCCGGTGTGGTTCACCGTCGGCATGAAGACCAGGAAGCGTCCCGGCAGCGCAATGTGACTGGTGATGCGCGCTCCCTTTTTCCCGATTGGCTCCTTGGCAATCTGGATCAGCACTTCCTGCCCTTCTTTGAGCAGTTCGCTGATCTGCGGCACCACCGTGTTCTCGCGGCTGCGGAAGCGCCGTCCACCGCGCCGCCCGCGTCCGCGATCGAACCCGCGCTCGGGGCTCCGACGCTGCGTCCGTTGCAACAACATCGCTTCCGGTGCCGGACCGCGAACCTCCGCGCTCGCATCCACGGTGCCGTCGCCAATCGCCTCAGCTTCCAGCAGCGCCTCCGCTTCGGCTTGGGCCTCTTCGAGCTCCAACTCCTCCGCTTCCCGCTCTTCAGCTTCCAGGACAGATTCCGGAACCACTTCGCCGCTCGCTGCCGGCTTGCCGCGGGTTGCCGAGCCTGGAGCGTTTTCTCCCACTCCAGGTCCCGACAGCTCTCCACCGGCCGCATGCGTCTCTTCTTCCAGCTCATCTTCTTCCAAGCCCGCGTCGTCTCCCGGTTCCTCCCCGTAGGACGCGAGTTCGGCTTCTTCTTCCTCGATCTCCTGTTCCTCCACGGCACCGTGCGTGAGGTCGTGGGGAACATCTTGCGTGACATCGTTTGTGATCTGCGGGGCTGCCACGAACTTCGTTTCGTGCGCCGCCTCCCGCGTCGTTGTCAGCGGTGCCGTATAAGCCCCCGCTCCCGCGCGCGCCTCGCTCCTCATTTCGGCTATTTCCGGCGCCGCGCTGCTGGAAACGGTCCCTTGCACCTCTACATGAACTCCCGCGTCCAACACGTGCTCATGTTGTTCGTGAAGCGGCTCGGAAACCTCGGTCGCGAATATAGGCTCGTCTTCAGGAAAGTTCGTAACGATTGCGACCGAGGCCGGCGCTGGCGGCTCCGCCGGCGCGCTCTCCGCCGGCACAGGTGCAACACTCTGACCCTGTCGCTGGTACTTCGAGATCGATTCGCCCGGAAGCACGATCGGTTGATATCCCGGAGGAGGTCCGTAATCATAATCGCGTCCAGCACGAGCGGTCGGCGTCGACCGCAGGAACCGCGAATCAGACCCGCCGCGCTCCGAACGGTCACCGCGACCAAAACGGTCGTTCCTTACTTCACCCCGTGGTTCACTGCCAGCCTCACTGCGGGTGTCGTTTCGTATTTCGGGACGTATCTCACTACGTATATCACTACGAGGATCACTTCGAATCTCACTGCGCTGCGGACGCTCGCCGCGCCCGCCCCGGTCCCCGGTTTCTCCGCGACGTCCACGACGACGTCGTCGTCCGCGAAAATCGCGCGAACCGCTGGGGGCGTTGCCCGGCGCTTCCGAAGAAACGTCTTCCGGCTCGTCTCCATCGCCTGCTACACTTCCGGCTTCGGCAAGTTGCCCTTCGCTATTAATCGCTGGACCGCCCGCTTCCAAACCGTTGCGCGGACGCGCCTCCATCACTGGACGATTTGCTGGGATCGCTTCATCCAGATCCTCGTCCTGCTGTTCCAGATCCATGAAATCGGAAACGTATAGAAAGGCGTCGCGTTCCAACCCAATGTCCACAAAGGCCGACTGCATGCCTGGCAGCACGCGCGTCACTCGGCCCTTGTAAATCGAGCCCGCTAAGGTGTATTCGTTTTCTCGTTCGAGGTAAATTTCTGCTAGTTGATCGTCTTCCGTGATCCCTACTTTGGTTTCGTGGGGGGTGGCCGATACAAACAATTCCTTGTTCATTTCTACTCCGGTTTTTCTTTGCCGGACCAGAAGCGCAAGGCGGACCAGGGGATCGATAGCGTTCAGCGCCGCTCCGGGTGGGAGCGGGCGCGGTCCCGGATTTCTTCCCGGGGCCTACACTGCAGTGAATTGTTCTTACTCGTCTGCACTGATCGCGTTAAGCCTTCTGTCAGGTTTGTGGCCACTCTCTCCGGTTCCGCTGAGGGGGCCGTTCCCCGCCTGACTGGCTTCAATCCTGTCCGGCTTCGACTTCTGCCGGCATTCTGCCCTCCTTTTTCGCGAGGGCCTTCGTAATCTTGTTTCTTACCTAATCTCCTTCTGGCGAATCTTGTTCCGTGGCGCCGTTTTCGTTGTTAAGCAAGGGCGCTCCCAACTTCTGCCGACCGTCTCAGTTCACGAAACGGCGCATCCGGACGTTCATTACCATCCCCAGCGCCAAGAACATGAAAAGAACGGAAGACCCACCGTAACTCATGAGCGGCAGAGGTATTCCTGTGACTGGCATAAAGCCAACCACCATGCCGATGTTGACCAGAACGTGAAAGCTAAGCACAGCCACCACACCCATCACCAGGAATGCCCCAGCGCGGTCGGGCGCCGTTTGTGCATTCTGGGTCAACCGCATCAGCACTATAAAGTATAACAGCAGAAGCCCCAGAGCTCCTACAAACCCGTGTTCCTCGGCAAACGCGGCAAAAATGAAGTCGGTCTGCGGTACCGGCAAAAACGCCAGATGCGTCTGCGATCCCTGGCTGCTCCCCCAGATCCCGCCCGACCCCACGGCGATCAGCGATTGATTCACTTGATACCCGGAGCCTTGCCGGTCCGCATCCGGATTGACAAAACTCGTCAGCCGTTCCTTCTGATACGATTTCAACACCTTCATCCATGCCACCGGAACCAGCAGCCCCATGATCAGCAACACGATCAGCGCCTGCTTCCAGCGCAGCCCACCGAGAAACAGTCCCATGATCGCGACTGGCAGGTAGGTCAGCGCCGTCCCAAGGTCGGGTTGTGCCAACACCATCAGCATCGGGAAACCGACGATCGCGCCTGCCTTCAGAAAGTCCGGCCAAGATAGTTCCCGCTCATGCAAATCTGCAAAGTACTTCGCCACCGCCAGAATCAGGATCAGCTTCACCCACTCCGAAGGCTGAAAATGCCCGCCCCCTGGCATCTTGATCCAGCGCCGTGCCCCCAGATATTTCTGCCCAAACAGAATCACCGCGATCAGCGACGCCAGCGATGCGATGTACATCCAGTGGATTTGTTCAAGCAGGGCTTGATAGTTGAGCAGGCTGACCAGGAACATTGCGCACAAGCCCGCCAGAATCCAATAGATTTGCTTGATGTGGGCTCCGGCAAATTTCGTGTGCTGGGTTGCACTGTGAATCTGCACCACGCCCAGCGCGCAGATCGCCAGCACGAAGCCCATCAGGACCCAGTCGAAATCTCGGTAGGAAACGTAGCGCGACATCGATTCAGTCGCCCACCCCAGAACGCATTGTAAGGAACTCAGGGAAAGAACTCACCGTGTACAACACGGCCGCCGCCGTGTCCCCGCCCCAGCATCACTTGCGCCGGAAACACGACCGCCAGCAAACAGCACAGAGCAGACCGAAACGCTGACTGTGACAAGGGTTCAGATCACTCCCGCATGTCTGGATTTTTGTTATCGTATGCCCGCAAAGGGTTGCAGGTCAATCCGTTTATTTGTTTCTGTGCAGCCTGAGTCACTATTTGGAGAGGAGGGCGCCTCGCCCGTCAAGAGCAGGGTGATGGTAACCGGATGCCCCACAGCATCTCGCCATTCACCCCTTCGATGTTCAAAGCCATCCAACAGTTCGCCTCATGACGCCCGGAAATTTTCATCTTCAGGTAATTATCCGTCAACGCCTCGGTGAACTCCGCTCGGCCCGATTGCAGCGTGATCGCCTCGATCACCGTTCCCACGAGCGACCGCATAAACGCCGCTTTCTTCTTGAATGCAATCTCACGCAGCACGCGGTTCCGTTCCCGAGCCACCACTACCGGAACCTGCCCCGGCTGCTCCGCCGCCGGCGTTCCAGGACGTGCCGAATAGGTGAACACGTGCAGATAAGTAAACGGCAGCTCCTCGATCATGCGCCGCGTCTCGGCAAACTCCGCTTCCGTCTCGCCGGGAAATCCCACCATCACATCGGCACCGATGGCGGCAGTCGGCATGGCCGCGCGAATCTTCATGATCTTTTCCCGGTAATGCCACGGCCGGTACTTGCGATGCATGCGCCGCAACACCGCGTCGCTCCCCGACTGCATGGGCACGTGCGCATGCTTCGCAATCCGCCCAGATGCCGCCATCAACTCGATCAATTCATCACTCCAATCCATGGGCTCGACCGAACTGATCCGCAATTTCTGAAGGGATGTCTGATCGAGAATGGCGCGAACCAGGGATTCCAGGCGGTGGTCGTTAGTCGTTGGCTTTAACTGGGAGCTGAAAGCTGACAGCTGAGAGCTGCTCTCCAGGTCTCTTCCCCACCGCCCCAAATTAATCCCCGAAATCACAACTTCGCGATATCCCGCATCCACCAGCGTCCGCACCTCCGCGACGACACGCTTCCGCGGCAGCGAACGACTCTGTCCCCGCACATACGGAATCACGCAGAACGAGCAGCGGTTGTCGCATCCATCCTGCACCTTCAGGTTGGGACGCGTCCGCTCGTTCGCCGCCTCAAATACCGGAGCCGCCAACAGCTCGGTATGGGCAAAGATATCCCCCACAAACACTTCAGCGGCTAGATCGGCTGAAAGTTGCCTCAGCGGCACGAAACCGGAACTTGCGGAAGAACAAGGAGAGGGGCGCACATCAGAAGAGGAAGAAGAAGTCGCAATCTCCGCCGCTTGATGCTTGTGCGAATTACCTACGACCCAAGTCACACCCGGCAGTGCTGCCAGCTCATCCGGCGCCCGTTGCGCATAGCAGCCCGTCACCAGGATGCGGCAATCCGGATTCACCCGCTGCAGCCGACGTATCGATGCGCGCGCATCTTTGTCCGCGCCTTCTGTCACCGTGCAGGTATTCAGCACAACAATCTCAGCGTCGCGAGCCGCCCCGGCGTGCTCCAGTCCGCGTTCCAGAAATTGCCGTTCCAGTGCAGCCCCGTCCGCCTGCGTAGCGCGGCAGCCAAAATTCTCTATGTAGAAGCGAGCCACGTTCCTATACTAAACGAGTGGAAGCTGCGGGCTGTACAGTCGGCTGAAAAACTCTGGGGTTCGATCTTGTTTTGAAGGGCGCGGCTTCACCCGGCTGCGGAAAGACTCAACGCGCGGCACTGGCAATCTACTGCGTCAGGTGGGAGTCCTGCTCATCCGTCACGCCGACAAGCAACTCCAGCAGCAGAACTCCGCCTCAAGGCCGCAAGAAGCCAGGCGCCGCGCAGGATGAGCATCCCGCTGGCCCCGCTTTTCGCCCACGATCAAAGAATAATCAGGCGCTCGCGACCTGCCGCCCGTGCTGATAACACTCGCGGCAAAGCACCGGCCGTCCCTGGGTCGGACGGAACGGCACCGTGGTTTCTTTCCCGCACTGCGAACAGTTCGTGCGGGTCTCCGTCCTCGCATAGGACTGCCCACGCGACGGCTTTTGCGACGTGGCCCCCAGCACGGCCACTCGCTTGCCTTTGCAGTTCTTGCAGCGTTTGGGTTCGTTCTTGAATTGCTTGTCGTGGAAAAACAGCTGTTCACCCGCTGTGAACACGAAATCCGTGCCACAATCGATGCACTTTATTACCTTGTCCTGGTATTCCATTGAAGAGGCGCTCCCATTCCGCGTCCCTGCTCTGCACGGGAGACCCGAATAGGGAAGGATCCGGTTCACAACGTGGGCAGGAGATTTACATCCCCCTCATGCGTACCCCTTGGATTCGGCCCACCACACGGTGTGCACCGCATGGTTACGGCTTTGCTGATCCTGCTTTTACTGATCGTGCTTTATTGCCCTGTAGAGATGCGGCTTGCCGCCTCTCCAACTTTCAAGTGTGGGGAACGGGCCGCCCATCAGCGAACGGCCCGTTTTTCCTTAGTCCTGTTCCTTGCGTGCTTTCTTGCGGCTGCGCTTGCGAGCTAGCGCTTCTTTGACTCGCTTCCTCTCGCCGGGCTTCAGGTAAAAGGAGTGACGCTTTACTTCCTTGATAATGTCCTCGGTTTGTACCTTTCGCTTAAACCGCCGCAGCGCGTTTTCGAGGGACTCACCCTCTTGAAGTCGAACTTCCGCCAACGGACTACACCTCCCCGCTCGCCCTAACTGGACTGGTTAGTTATGGCAAGCATTACCCTCTTAAGTCAAGTGGAATGTGCAGAAATCTTCACCCGCCTCAAAAATTCAACCGATCGACAATTGCATCTGTCGCGGAGCAAACGAACTTGTCGGTTTGATGAAATTTGTAGGTTGCTGATAATAAGCCGGATAGTTGATTCCTCCCACGGATTGTGTGTACCTAATGAACTGGCCTGCCGTACTCTGGATCGCTTATTACCGATCTCTCATTGTTGCGATTGAACAGATTGAACGAATCCCCGCTCAACTCCAGATGAAACCCGTCCGCCCAGATTCGTCATCCTCTCCACTTTCAGATCCATGCTCGCGTAATCCAGACCAGTAAACGAATTGCGCCCATACCCCGGCAAACGGTCATTGCTCGGGTTCCCATCCTGATTCGGATCGCGACAGGGTGGAGGGACGGGCGGGGACGCCCGGCTCTCCACCAGCAAGCTTGTATCCGCTCAATGTGCTGGAGCTGCCGCCGGAGCCGCCGGCTTCGCGCCAAAGTCCACCTTCGGCACCTGCCGCGATGCTTCCGTAGCCTGGAAGTAAGCTGGGTTCTGCTTGTAGCCGGCAAACCCCGCATACAAATTGTTCGGGAACTGCAGCAGATAAGTGTTGTAGTCCTGCAGCGTGTCGTTGTACCGCTTGCGCTCGACGGCGATTCGGTTTTCCGTCCCCGCCAGCTCATCCTGCAAGCGCAGGAAATTTTCATTCGACTTCAGCTGCGGATAGTTCTCCACGATCAGCAGCAGCCGGCCGATGGCCCCATCCAATTGTCCGTTCGCGGCAATTTTGTCGGACGGGGTTTGCGCCGAAAGCAGCGCCGACCTCGCCTTGGCAATGTCCCCAAACACGGTCACTTCCTGCTGCGCATATCCCTTCACCGTCTCCACCAGGTTCGGAATCAAATCCGCGCGCCGCTGTAGCACGATGTCTACTTGCGACCACGCCGCCTTCACCGCCTGATCCTTCACCACCAGTTGGTTGCGGACACCCACATACTGCCCAAACAACGCCAGCACGATCACCACCAGCACCACCAGTACAATCAAGCCCTTGCTCATGTCACTCTCCTGAATAGAAAATTAATCACAAAACTTGTTTGGTGGAGAGCCGGACGCCCTCGCCCGGCCCCGCCCGATTTGGACGGCGAGGCGTCCGCCGCTCCACCGTAGGACTCATCTACGCCGCCGGATCCAACGTCTTGTCCACTGCCGTCGTCACCTGCTCTGCCAACTTCAGATAGCGCGCAAATATCTCATCCACGTCGGCCGACTTCCGATCTTTCTTCCGCTCCCGAATATCCAGCAACTCGCCAAATACGCTGGTATCGATCCCAAGCTTGCTCGCTAGCGCCGCCGCCGCTTCCCGTTTCGACCACGCTCCTGCATCGCCCAGCGCAATGAGTGTATGGCGGAACAGCGTTCCAAAGGCCGGCAGCGACCGCAGCAACAGCTCCCACTTCGCTTGGTTATTTCCCGAAACCACGAGTAACTGCTGCCGCAGCAGGATCGTCTTTTCCCGCAACTCATACTCCACCTGCGCCCGATGTAAGCGCATCGGAATCACCAGCGTCTTCAAAACGTCTTCTCCCCACAACACGCGATAGTGCCGCCGCATGTCCAGGAATTCGATGGAGAACACGTCCGCCGACCGCCGCATCTCTTCCGCACTCATCAGCAGCGGCGGCCGATGTTTCTGCCTGCCCCACCATTCGACCGCCGGAGCCAGCGCCGCAATCGCAGCAAAAGAAGTCTCGCCGAGCACGCACAGCAGATTCACGTCCGAGTGGCCGGCAACATAATCTCCTGCCGCCGCCGACCCATAAAGGACCACCGCCAGCAGATCCGTCCCCGCCGCCGCTCGCATCTGTTCGACAAACTTGTTAATCAGTTTCTCCGGAACCATTCCGCGCCTCTCACTCTATGTTGCACCTGATTTTGGGTGGCCCAGTGCTTCAACGCTGCGGTAACGGCACGCTTTTGAAATTGGCTTTAGCCGCTGCGGCCTAGTCGAAACTACCAACTCCCACCCGCCCCGCCACCGCCCGTGCTCCCGCCGCCAAAACCACCGAACCCGCCGCCAAAGCCGCCTCCACCACCACCAAATCCACCAAACCCGCCGCCACCATATCCACCGCCGCGGCTACCGCCCATGTTGTTCAACAGCATGCCCCACAGCAGTCCCGACCAAAATCCAGATCCGCGCCCGCCTCGCCCACCACCGCCTCGGCGAAATATCGCTCGCAGAATGGGAATCACAATAAAAATGAGAACGAGGATTACAACCCACGCCAGCCCCACGCCAGGCACGGGTTGCCGTCGAGGAGCGGCAACTCGAGGCTGATTGTCCAGATTGACACCCGCATCCTGCGCGATCACCGAGGCCACGCGCGTGGTCATCAACGTGGCCGCTGCTCCATAATCTCCGCTGCGAAGGATCGGCACCATTTCCCGCCCGAATCCGCCCACCTTCCCGTCCGGAAGAATCGCTTCCAGCCCATATCCCACGGTAGTCCAATACTTGTGATCCTGCGTGGCCAACAGGATCAGCACCCCGCGATCCTTCCCTTTGGCTCCAATCCCCCACTTCTGGTACAGCGCCACCGCATAACTCACCACGTCCTGCCCATCCAGCGACTTCACTGTGACCACAGCAATCTGCGCCTGCGCCTTTTGGTCGACCTGTCGGCAGAGATCGTTAAGCTGCGCCTGCGTCGCCGCATCGAGCACTCCGGCAAGATCATTGACGTAGTTGCTCGGGCGCAAGGAAGCAATGGGCTCGGCAGCAATCCACACCGCCGCCCCCAGCAAGATCCAACCAATCCAGAGGATCGCCGAAAGCCTAGCCCGCTTCTTCATTCGCAAAAATTGTACAGGAGTCCTCGAACAAGGGATCTGGCATCCAAAAGGTCCATTCCGATCCGCGAACTCTCATGGTTCAGCGCTTATCTCTCCAAAATGTCTTTGTACGCGCGGGCGAGTTGCAGGTGGGCGAGAGAGCCGAGCAGGAAGTTGGCACGATTCCGGGATGATCGAGCAACTTCTGGAATTCGGCGGCTGCAACGGTGCCATTCTTTTGTGTGAGACAAGCCACGCCGCGAATGTACGCGGGATAGAGTGAGCCTTGATTCCCGAGTTCATAAGGCAGGGAGGGCTCGAGCGCGGCGATCGCCCGGTCGGGCGCCTGTTGCGCCATCGCAATCGGTGCCTCAATCATCGGAAACCATACCACCTTTAGAACAGTGTTCGTAGGCTCGGACTTTTGGAGCGACTCGAGGATGGTTCTGGATTGAGCGGCCTCGCCGCTACGTGCCAGCACCAAAGCGGCAGTGACTTTGACATCGCGCCCGGGAGCGAGCGCTAAGGCGCGGGCGACGGCTTGCCGGGCAGCCGCCGCGTTCCCTACCTCAGCCTCGCGGTTTGCCTGACTGACGAACCACAGGGCCGCGGTTTCTTTGGCATCCGCTCGCACGGCTGAGTCGACGGCGCGCCGCGCCAGATCGCGCGCTTTTTCTAGGCGGCCATAGTAGGCCTGAGTATCGGCTGGGTGCTGAGCATCTGGTCTTCCTCGCCGGGACGGCCCGCTGCCCATGCCATCTGACGCTCCATTTCCATCGCATCCCTCAGCAGAAACAAAGTCCCACTGCTGTGTCGTGAATCTGACCTGTGGTTTCCCCTGATAAGACTGACGGAATGGAATACCTAAAATTGTCTTCACCTGAAAAACGCGCAAAAGCGAACTTCACGCTGAATCCGTCCTGACTTCCATTAATCTAGTAGATAGTTGATGCAACCACAATTTCACCAACTGAGAATTGTTGATGAAAAGGCGAAATTTTAACAACAACCCTTTCGAGACACGCCAACTTCTCGCATTTCATTGACCTCCCTGTCTCACCCCCGTAAGATTGTGCGCTAGTGATTGGCCAGACCATCTCGCACTACCGCATCGTCGAGAAACTCGGCGGTGGCGGCATGGGCGTGGTCTACAAGGCAGAGGACAGCCGCCTGCATCGCTTCGTCGCGCTCAAGTTCTTGCCGCCAGAGGTTGCTCGTGACCCGCTGGCGCTGGCCCGCTTCCAGCGCGAGGCGCAGGCTGCTTCTGCACTGAATCATCCGAACATCTGCACCATTCATGACGTCGGCGAGCAGGACGGCAACGCCTTCATCGTCATGGAGTATCTCGACGGCGTAACCTTGAAATACAGGATCGCCGGCCGGCCGCTGGATCTGGATTCCCTGCTCAGATTAGCGATTGAAGTCGCCGACGCGCTCGACGCGGCCCACAGCGCTGACTTCATTCACCGCGACATCAAGACCGCAAACATCATGATTACCAAGCGCGGCCAAGCGAAGATCCTCGATTTTGGCCTGGCAAAAGTGAGTGCCGGTACTCCAGGCAGTGGGAGTAGTCCTGACGATTCCACCTTCGTGGGTCGCGACGTCACCACAGCCGGCGAGACTCTGGGTACGGTTGCCAACATGTCACCCGAACAGATCGAGGGCAAGCCTCTGGACGGACGCTCCGACCTGTTTTCGTTCGGGATTGTGCTGTACGAGATGGCGAGCGGCCGGCTCCCGTTTGATAAGCCAACCAAGGGAGCTACCTTCGGCGCGATTCTGCACGAACAGCCGATTCCCGTGCGGCAATGGAATCCAGGCATTCCGGCGCGCCTGGAAGAAATCATTCATAAGGCTCTGGAGAAAAATCGCGATCTTCGCTACCACCACGCCTCGGAGATGCGCGCCGACTTGCAGCGCCTGAAGCGCGACCTCGACAGCGGACACTCCTCATCATCGAGCATGACGGCGGTGCCGGTATCCCTCCCGGCTCGGAGCGGGAAGCTTTGGAGAATTGCGGCTCCCGTCCTGCTGGTCGTTTTGCTCGTGGCGGGTGGGCTTTACTATCGTTCGCATCAGCGAAGCAAGCGCCTGACCGAGAAGGACACCATCGTTCTCGCCGATTTTTCCAACAGCACGGGCGATGTGGTGTTCGACGACACACTGAAGACGGCGCTCAGCGTCTCACTGCGGCAATCGCCTTTCCTGAATGTGCTCTCCGACAGCGAAGTGGCGAAGACCTTGCAACAGATGACCCGTCCGGCGAGCACGAAACTCACGCCCGAGGTAGCCCGCGAGCTTTGCCAGCGGGCGGGCAGCAAGGCCTACCTTGCCGGATCGATTAGCAGTCTGGGCAGCGAATATGTATTGGGGTTGAAGGCAGCAAATTGCCAAAGCGGAGACACGCTAGGGCAGGAGCAGGTGACGGCGGCTTCCAAGGAGAAGGTGTTGGACGCGCTGGGCCAGGCTGCGTCCAAGCTGCGCACTGAGTTGGGCGAATCACTAGCTTCGGTGCAGAAGTTTGATGTGCCGCTGGCAGAGGCGACTACGTCGTCGCTCGACGCGCTAAAAGCGTACAGCCTCGGGCGAAAGGCCTCTAATGAGAAAGGTTCCTCCGCCGCCTTGCCGTACCATCAACGTGCCATCGAGCTTGATCCGAATTTTGCCATGGGCTACGCGGTAGTGGGCGACGACTACTTCAGTCTCAGCGAGCTAGGGCGGGCCAGCGAGTACTTCACCAAGGCATTCCAGTTGCGGGAACATGCCAGCGAACGGGAAAAACTGGAGATTACCGCCAACTACTATGACACGGTCACCGGGGAACTGGATAAAGCGACCCAGACGTATCAGGAGGAGATTGAGAGCTACCCACGGGAATCCGCAGCGTACAACAGGTTGGGCGTGGTGTTCGCCTTACAGGGACAGTATGAGAAAGCCACGGAGATCACCAGGCAAGCCGTGGTGCTCGCGCCGGATTCTCTAAGTGGGTACACGAATCCCGCCAACTATGCTCTTGCCTTGCAACGATTCGACGAGGCGCGGCAGAGGATCCACGACGCGCAGGCGCGAAAGCTCGATGATGCGATATTTCACTCGGCGCTCTACGCGCTTGCCTTTCTCGGGGCGGACTCCAGGGCGATGGCAAAACAGCAACAGTGGTTTGCGGGCAAGCCCGAAGAGAACTGGGGACTGGCGCTCGCATCCGACACCGAGGCGTATGTCGGTCATCTCGGCAAGGCGCGGGAACTGACGACACGAGCGGTGGATTCCGCAGTACGAGCGGACAGCAAGGAAAATGGGGCAATCTTTCAGACCATTGCTGCTCAAAGGGAAGCTGCCTATGGCAATGCCGTACAAGCCCGGCAGTCAGCGGCAGAGGCTCTGAAGCTGGCTCCCGCGAATCAGGGCGTCGAGAACGAAGCCGCGCTTGCGTTTGCCATGGCGGGCGATACGGGACGAGCCGAGTCTTTGGTACAAGACTTAGGGAAACGCTTCCCGCTGGATACCCAGATGCAGTCGCTTTGGCTGCCAGCGATTCGGGCGCAATTGGCGCTGGCCAAAAAGAACCCGCCCGTCGCTTTGAATGCCCTGCAAGCTGCTTCCCCTATCGAGTTGGGGGAAATTGCGTTCGTCCTCAACATTTCCTGCCTCTATCCGGTGTATGTACGCGGAGAGGCATACCTGGCAGCCGGTCAGGGCCGTGCTGCTGCCGCCGAGTTTCAGAAGATTCTCGACCACAGCGGCATCGTCTGGAACTGCTGGACGGGAGCGTTGGCGCATCTGGGAGTGGCTCGAGCGAATGCTTTGGAGGCGAGAACCTTGCAAGGAGCGGATGCCGATGCCGCTCGCGTCCGGGCGCTCGCCGCCTACAAAGATTTCCTCACGCTCTGGAAAGACGCCGACCCCGATGTTCCCATCCTGAAAGCAGCCAAGGCGGAGTACAAGAAGCTACAGTAGGGGAAAAGATCCTCATCGCTTACTGTTACCGATAGTTGTTGAAAGCGCATTGAGCCCTCAATGGGAACGAGGGAAGGCGGCTGGCCTCCCCTCGGATTGTTGGCGGCTCGCTTACTGCTTGGTTATCTGTGCGGCTGGTTGCACCGGCGATGCTTTCGGTTTCGCAGTATGCGCCACAACCGGCTTTGGCTGCCAGAAATCGGGTGCCGCAGCCATCACCTCCTGGGACGGAAGGCTGAGTTCGGCAGAAAATCGGTAGATCGACGAGTCCGTGCTCTCCACCGAATCCGCACTCACCTGCAGAAATTTCTTGTAACCCTCATCGCCCAGGATTTCGCGAGTAGTAGGGTTCTTGTCGAAGCCACCCAGCGAGGGGCGCAGCGAGGTAACATAGAAGATCGTGCCGTTACCTCCTTCGATTACCTGGGAAACCAGCAGCGGTTGGGTATTCGCAGGTTGTTCTCCAGCGGTCTTGACATCCTTCATGAGAGCTTCAAAATCAGCCACGTGCCCGGGGCGAATATGCACCTCCGTGGTCCGCAGCAATCGAGATTCGCCAACGAACTTTACGTAATCCGCTCCCTCAGGCATTTTTCGAGACAAGTCCCGGCGCCGTTTGCGAAGTTCGCTGCGCGAGCTGAGCAGGCAACTATCCCACTCATGCAACATTTTTTCTGCACCTTCTTGACCGTAGGCCTTGGCTAGCGCTCCCAAAAAGGCAGCGCTTGCCTTGTCGGTGTCGGCATAGTCCTGACGGTTGCTGATGAACACATAGGTGTAACCCTTGCCATAGAGGCTCTCCATCGCCAGCCAACGGTCGCCATTAAAGCGGCGATTGGCATCGACCATCTTCTTTCCCAGTGCCTCAAAGTCTGCGATCTTTTCCGGTTTCACGTTCGCGATGTACACATCGAGGTAATCGCCCTGAGCGTGGACCGCCACGGGCGCAACCAGACACACAACTACAGCCAGAGCTGCAAAGATTCTCCGCAACATTAACGCCTCCATTATCTTCTTCAGTCGGGATTTCCGCTTTGACTTCGAAAACGGCAACATTGTACGCCTACCTCACCTGTTCGTCGACTTGTACGTTGCGTTGGCTGGGCAGCTAACAGCCACGCCACACACCACTAAGAGGGGGTTATTCGAAAGAACTTTGCGGTACCGCTAAAGAGATACCTTGATGCGGAAACCAGAGGTTTCCACACCACGCTCTGCTCCCAGCGCACTGCCGTAACCTTGACTGAGCATTGCCCGCTTGTGATGCTGATGGTTGTGAAGAAGCGTCAGAAGTCGCGCAAAGGTGCTCGTGCCCCACGCATCCGTGTCCCCAAGAGTGAGCGCGCCCTATTTAGTATTGACGACACCCGCTTCCTAGGCGGGCTGCAGCGTCTTTCTCTCACCGGAGGTTCCGCCGTCCTCTCGAAAGGCCCGGTTCCCCAAGGAGCCAGGGGTGAAATCGTTATGAATACCGTCTTCGGCAAAGTTAGCGCTCATATCGAGTTTCTTCAGACCGGCGCCGATGGCGTCCCGCTCGCCCAAGCCTTCCGTTTCCTCTCCATGGGGAGCGCAAGTGCCAAGCGGCTCGCCGATTCCGCAAAACTGATGGAACAGGCGGGCTACAGCGATGCTCAGCAAACGAAACCGTCCATTCTTTCCGCCCCGGCCTCGGAAACGTTGGGCTTGCTCCTGCACAGCGTACGCCGACTTGCGGCCACCATCGTCGCCAGCCGCTCCACCGTCAAGAGGTAGGGCCAGGCAATTCCCCCGGGGCCAGCTGCCACATGACCCCGGCGTGGGTCATTCAATTGCGGGGGATTGTGGGGGTCGGTTATATGAATGGGAAAAGTGTTACACCTTGCCGCTTAAGGCCAGGAGGGCGGACTAGTTGTGAGGATCGCGGGATAAGAGCTATTTGCTGATCAGCGTCTCCTGGTCCGCCACACATTTCCACGTGCCATTCAGCTTAACCCATGTATCCGTGAAGCGACCGCGGTGAACAAACGGCTTGCCGTTATCCGTGCCCTTGGTGCGATAGGCGCTGGTGACGATAGCCGTGTCGCCGTACACGTAGACATCTGTTTCCGTATTCGCGATCTCTTCGGGGTTGAATGCAGTCTCCTTCAGTTCGGCAATGTATTGTGCCTTAGTCTGGAGCTGACCGTGGTGATCCACGCTGACAAATGTGTCGACCAGGATTGCGTCGGCTGCGACGGCATCATGATGCAGTTCTGCCTGGTTCCAGGCATTCTCCAGGGCGAGAATCATGCTCTTGTCCCCCGCCGGACTCTTCGATTTGTCCTGTGCCAGGGCCGTGACTGCCAATGCCAACAGCAGCAGGAACACGAGCTTGCGCAGCATATCCGTGCCTCCCGTGTCGCAGACTGGCTTCACGGTAGCACTAACGGGAAACATCAGCAATTCTTGATCCCAGGACGATGAAGGCGAAGTGGTCGCTGCCGGTCGCAACAGGAGAGTTGTTCCTGAGGTCACGGGTCCAGATCAAAGCGCTGGCACCCGCTATGAGCACTGAGTTACTTTGCTTGACAGCCCTGAGGAGTCACTTGAAAATGAGGTCGTGCCGCAGTCAATGAGTGGGAAACTCGCGGGAATAGTCTTGCCCGACTCGGAAGGACAGCCTGTCAGACTCGGCTCACTCTGGGCCAACCACCCCGCCGTGATCGCCTTCCTTCGCCACTACGGATGAATCTTCTGCCGCGAGCACATCGCGCAGTTGCGCGACCACGAACAGGCATTCCGCGATAAAGGCGCTCGGCTGGCCGCCATCGGCTTGGGCGATGCACACTACGCCCAAGTCTTTCGCGAGGAGACTGGAATCACATTCCCACTTCTGGTTGATGCCAAGCGGCAGGCATATCGTGCTGTGGGTCTCCTGAACGGCTCGCTCTTTCATATTTTCCGCCGGGATAATTCATTGGCACGGAAAAGAGCCCGTACAGCCGGACACCGGCAGCACAAGCTGGGCAAGAATCCGTTTCAGCTCGGGGGAAGCCTCGTTCTCGGTCCCGGCAATGTCGACTTGTACATGCATGTCAGCCAGACCTTCGGTGACAACGCTCCGACAGCCGATTTGCTGGCCGCGATTCCGCGAATCAGCTCTGAGTTCCCCCGAGACACGTAATACGCGGACCTTACTCGTCCACCTCTAGTGTCAATTTTGAGTGTCAGCGACCTAAAACCCTGTCCTCATCTAGTTTTCCGTATTTTGCACGCCCTGAAAACAGCTCAAAACAGCTTGGTTTTGATGGCGAAATGATGGCAAGTTACCTGTCCCTTTTTCCGAGCCGGCCACGGGATTGCTTCCAGACCTGCGACGAAACGGGAATTTGTCGTATAGTGGCTTGAATCGAAAAGCCGACCTCTACCGCGTTCAATTATCCCCGACCCCAGCGTGGGCTAATTCAATTGGGCAATTGTAAAAGACTCGCTGAAGGTCGAGAGTTTTCCCCAAACGCGCCGAATGATCCTTAGGCCCAGGAGTCACAACCCTGGGAAGGAGTGTCCACCATGATGAAGGGACTTGGATTGTTGCTGTTTCCGATACTAGTAATCGCCCTGATGTTGGGGGGAACTGCGCTGGCCCAAAACGTTGGTGACAACAGCGTTTACTTCACCACCTATTATTCCAATGCGAACACCACTGGTGCTCCGGATCAAACCGTGCGCATCATCAACGATGGCGACACCGGGGCAAACCTGTGGGCGTCCTTCTACGTGTTCGATGACAGCGAGGAGATGCAGGAGTGCTGCAGCTGCGAAGTAACGCCAGACGGTCTGCTCTCGGAATCTGTGAATGCAAACCTCACGGCCAACAGCCTGACCACCAAGGTGAACACACGTGGCGTCATCAAAGTGATTGCGTCTTCGGTCGAGGCCAGTGGCCCGGCGAACTTCTTCCACCCGGGGGACTTTACTAACATACCTGTTCCCGGGCTGCGGGTATGGTCCACCCACATCCAGAGGACCACGCCTGGCGCCGGGGATTTCTACGTTAGCGAAACCCAGGCAGCCGACTCGAACCTCGCGTCGTCCGAAGAAACGCTGCTGGAGACCCTGTGTCTTTTTGTGAATTTATTGAGCGGCGGCGAAGCAGTCTGCAGCTGCACGCCGGAAGACTACGACTTTTAGTCGAAAGGAATTGCTCCCGACAAGAACCGTCGACCAAATTACCGGCATCCGCGCCTTCACTTTTATCGAGGCGCACCCGCTAGAAATTCGGCGCCGAGGCGCCCGCAGCAGGGCTTCATGTTGAGTCCGCCCACTGTGTCATCGCGCGCTGATCCGGGCGATGGTCTTCCACCGTCACGACCTTGGGCCGCACCAGGATCCGCATCGTCCAGAGAAGATCGTCCAGGACGGTCCCAAACCCGAAGTGAGCATCCACAAACGCCAGCTCCGCAGCCGGCAGAGTCGAGCGCCCCGAGATCAGGACCACGGGAACATCCGGCACCAGAAACTTGATCTCCTGGGCCAATCGCGAACCAGACATCAATGGCATTTCGTAGTCCAGCAGTGCCAGATCAAAGTGGGTTCGTTGGCAAAGCGCGAGCGCCTCGATCGGGTCGTTTTTCGCGATCACTCGGAACCCGCATTCCTCAAGAACACTGGTTAGCAACCGGCTGGATTTAGGATTGTCGTCCACGTAAAACACCGTCGTTCGGTTCTCCATCACAAACCTCCGTTCCTGTCCCGAGGAACGCACCCTGCATCCGGCCCTTGCATGAACTCACCGTGGCGGCAAAATGACAAGTTGTTCATGTCTTCTTACAGCCTCCGCCAAGTTGCATCAATTCTAGAATGCGCAGCCTACTGCCGCTTTCATTGATCACGGTAATCTGTCGCGTGCTGCTCTTTCTTAATCTCCTTGTTGGACCTGTTGCGGCGATCGGTGAGGAAACGTCAACGCTGCCGGATGCGCCAAGTTCAAGTCAGATTGAATCTGGCCCATCAAGCCTTGAACATGACGGGCAACAACATCAACTGAGTAAGAACCACATCTTCTGGGTAATCCCCAACTATCGATCGGACGAAAACTCGGCAGAAATCAAACCGCTGACGCCGAGCGCGAAGATGAACGTTGCATTCGATGATTCTTTCGACCACTCGGCGTTTCTAGTGGCTGGCGTCTTTGCGGGGATGGCCATGGCGCAGCGTCAGTACACCACGTTCGGTACCGGAGCACAGGGGTTTGGCAAATACTACGGAGGTGCATTCGCAGATCAAGCAATTGGCAACATCATGAGCGAAGGCCTGTTTCCAGTCCTTCTGCACCAGGATCCTCGTTATTTCGTGAAAGGCACGGGCGGATTTTGGAAGCGGACTGGATACGCTATAAGCTGGGAAGTTATCACTCGCGGCGATGACGGTCGCAACCACTTCAACACATCAGAACTGGCTGGAAATGCCGTCGCCGCTGGTATTTCCAACATGTACTATCCAGCCGCGGATCGATCATTCGGAAATACTGCGAATAAGTGGGGACAACAAATCGCTCTGGATACGTTCTTCAATGTGGCAAAAGAGTTCTGGCCCGACGTGCGCAATAAATTATCTGGACACTAATGACGCCTGAGATCGACAACTTGGTCACGGGAAGTGGCCCTCGCAACGCACCCGCCAATGCAAAGCAGAGAGGACAAAGCTGAACATGCCACGAACGAGTCCAATCTCTATTGAGAAAGCACGGGCGTACGCAACGAGCAATAACTTCTGCAGAGTTTTCGTGGGAAATATGGATAGTATACATTTGCTCTCGTTCTTGCTAACGGCCGATCAGACAAAGGCCGAGGAGTGTTTTGTCTCCGGCTTGGAAGATTGCGTAAAGGGAAACCAAGTGTTTCGAGACTGGGCGCGCTCCTGGGCTCGGCGGACGATAATCCTGAATGCAGTTCGTATGTTGGCGCCAGGTCGCGACCACGATACCGCCGCGCCAGTGCCCGGTGATCCAGTCAATTGCAAGTTTGGACGAACGCCACAGGCCGATGCCGCGATTGCGAGCATTCTCGGGCTTGGAGACTTCGAGCGTTTTGTCTTCGTGATGTCCATCCTTGAAAGGTACTCAAATCAGGACTGCTCCGTTCTCCTGGGCTGCTCGCGGCAGGATGTCCGTGAGGCAAGGATGCGAGCGCTACAGTATGTCGCCGAGTCAGAGAGGATACGCACGGTGGCCGGATCCGGGGCCGCAACTCCACCGCAGAGCTACCACTCAGAAACGCTGGTGGCGTACTCTTCATGATCGCTGGAGTTCTCAGATTTATTGCAGTTTAAGCGTTTGTGCAAAGATGCCAAGATCTTCCTGAAGCTACGCTCTGCTCAGTCAAGAAACACGCCAAGGGGAAGCGTTGGGAAACGAACACGCCAATTCGTTCATTCTTCATCCGGTATCATGTCGATACCGTTTCAAGCACGTGGACGGGTAGCGACAAACTTATAACAGCGCCGCCTCCTCCCGCGCTCTCGGAGATCCTGGCCGTCCCGCCGTGCGCCTGGACAACTGCATCCACAAAGGCAAGCCCGAGACCATGCCCGGGAGAATGTTTCCCTTTTACGAAGCGCTCGAAAGCCCGGCCGCCAATCTCAGGTGGGAATCCCGGGCCATTGTCTTCGACCACCAATTCTGCTGCCCCTTGATGCGAATGTAGCCGAATGTTTACTCGGCATCCCACTGGCAAGTGAGTCAATTCGTTTTCAAGCAAATTGCTTACCACGCGATTCAGCAGGGCCGAGTCAGCATCTACGACCACATTCTTTTCGAGGTCACTCGTTACTTCGTAATGGCGCTCAGCCATGGCCGGCTGGTAGATATCAACCAGTTGTCTCACGACATCTGAGAAATCGACTGGGGCACGATCCATGTGAAGCGCACCGGCCTCGGCCTCGGCAAGATCGAGTGTGGTGTTCAGCAACTGCAAGAGCCGATCCAGGTCTTCGATCGCTTCCCCAACCGAGTCACGCCACTTCGCGTTTCCTTCATTACATAAAGCGGATTCGAGCGTTCCACGAATCAAAGTTACCGGGCTTTTCAGGTCATGCGCGACAGCACCGGTGACTGTGCGGAGCTGATTCACCGAAGATTGAAGCCTGTCCAGCATGTGATTAAAAGTATTCGCCAATCGCGAGATTTCATCCGAATTCACAGGTTCAGGCAATCGTTCCTCTAGATCTTCGGTGCCAATTCGCGCCACGGTTTCCGTAATTCGTTCGACACGGAGCAGGGTGCGACGGGCGCTCCAGTAGGAGATCACAAAGCCGAGCAGGAACATGCCGCCCCAGACCATGAGAAAGCGACCGGCCAATGTCTGCAGTAGATGCTTAGCACCACGATCCGAGAGTCCCAGATAAACAGTTCTTCCGTTTTGCGCCTTGACAACGACTCGAAACGTTTGGCGCCATCCTTCCACTACTATGGACTTCGGAGCGCCCGGAACGAGCTTAGCCCGCTGAATCGCCGTGACAAAAGCATCCTTGGAGCTGGGGCCGACCCACAATGGACCTTCACTGTTATTGGGGTTTGTTGCCAAGAAGAAGACAGAATTCAGCCTTTCCCCGCGAGCATTGCGCTCATCCGGAACTTCCTGAGTAGCCAGCTCGGCCACCTCTCCAACTATCCGCTTGTACAGGTGATCGCTGGGAGTATCAGCCGAGACCCGAGCAAGAACATCAGCTTCGCCGCTAAGCCAGGTGTCGCTGCGCTCTCGGATGCCCTGAGCGACAAGGAAATAAACTATGGAGAAAGCCACAGCGGTTCCGAGCGCAAACGCCAGAGTTGTCCAAATCGAAATCCGCCAAGCGGCGGTCGTGCGTAAATTCCTAGGCATACTTGAGAACATAGCCAACACCACGAATCGTGTGGATTAGCGGCCGCGGCGTGTCATGGTCCACTTTGCTGCGCAGACGATAGATATGGACATCCACGACGTTGGTTGCGGGATCAATCCTCATCCGCCAAACGTGGTCCAGAATCATGGTGCGGGTTACCACGCGACCTTCATTGCGGCAAAGATATTCCAGCAGAGAAAACTCCTGCGGGGTCAATTGCAGCAAGTGATCGCCCCGTCTTGCTTCACGACGTACCAAATCAAGCTGCAAGTCGGCAGTCTGTAGACGCACCGATTCATTTTGTGGAACCGCGGCCCTGCGCAGGAGATTTCTCAGTCTCGCCAGCAGTTCCGGGAGGGCAAATGGCTTCGTGAGGTAGTCATCTCCGCCCTGCTCCAGCCCCCGGACACGCTCGTCCACAGAACGCCGGGCAGACAGGATTAAGACTGGCGCCGAACTGCCTTGAGCGCGGCAACGGGCAATCAAGTCCAATCCATCCATGTCTGGAAGGCCAAGATCGATGATGAAGGCATCGTGAATGCCTTCCAGAGCCATGGCTTCCGCGGTTTTCGCGTTACTGGCCGCATCCACCTGGTACCCGGCCTCCACCAGAGCCCGTCTCAGGAACTGCTGAATGGATACCTCATCTTCTACCAACAGCAATCGCATAGGAGCTTCCCGACAGTTCAAAACTTTACACCTCCAGGTGGGATGCAGCAAACTCCTCAAACGTTGAACGCCCTTCGAACCAGCCCCAATCCTCTGAACAAATGGAATTTGTTCCAACAAATTTGGAGAAGAATTTCTTCGTCAGCTCACTGCGGATGCCAGGTCATCTCCACGCGGACTGGAATTTCGTTTTTAACGGGCATCGTCAAGAGCGATGGCGGGTCGATTTTGAAATCCGCGAGTGTGGCCGGAATTGTCCCCGTGATGCGAGTCTCCCCACCTTGCATCTCCAGTTTGAAAGGAACCTGCTTGAACTCGGCAGTCTGGCCAGCGAACTGAATCTCCAGATCGGCATTGATAGTCGCCGATGCGGCGGCCGATTCGGGCAGGCGAGTGCGTACAGTCACTAGGGGAAACTCCGCGCCGCGCGTGACCTGCAGCATATGAAGATCGCGGTTGCTGTCTCCGGAATCAAACGACTTCACTGGTACCGCAATCAAGAACTCGCATTGGCCCGAGTGGCAAACGCCCTTCCCTCTCGCCGCGCGGCTCACACCTTCCGTCTGGTGCAGTGGGTGTGACACGTGGTAAGTGAGAGTGCTTTGCTTAAGGACCCATTGGCTATCGGCTCCAGCAAACGCGGTCAGTGCCACGAGCAAGAAGGCAACCAGTATTATCTTGTTCATAAAACCGTACTTAGAACTTCACCGAAACTGACAGAAGAGCTGCTCCAAACGCTCCGGCGGTCGCGATGGCCACCGGCCCATGCGCGGAGGCGATGCCGTGAACCTTTTCTCCTTTGCTCTTTTGATCGAAAGCGATTGCTCCCAGGATGGGCGTCAGGATCATCCCGGGGCCATGTATCCAAGCCATGGCCTTGTGGAAACGGATCGGCCCACGGGTCTCGCTTCCAGGTACCCTGGGCGCGCGGATTGCATAGTACGCGGTCATGAAATACAGATCTCCCGTCACCCCGCCGAGAGCCGTATGCACATCGCGCGAGGTCGTGCTGGTGTTCCTGCCCCCGGCGTTGAGGGAAGTGGCAACGGTGGCAATCAACGGAATGGTCGTGATCAAACCCATCCGCTGATGGATCTTTAGCATGTGCGTCCGTTTATCGAGTAGCGCTTGCTCCTGGGCATTTCCCTGGGTCTGCTCCGGAGACAGGCCTAGATCAGAAAGCGAAGGTTCTGTCTTGCTGCTGGACGGCGCGTTCGGCAAGTTGTCCTGTGGCGTCGGCGTTGGTGTGCCGTTGATTTGTTCTCCCGCCTCCAGCCTTCCATCCAGAGCCACCGTCTCAGCCCCATGGATGCTTGCGGAAGGAAGCTCCATCGTCTTGAAACCAGAGGCCTCAAACTTTACCCGGTAGTTGCCCGCCGGCAGCCCGTCAAACTTATAGGAGCCGTTCTTCTCCGTGGTGACGGTTCGCGTCTGGCCATTGTCTACGCTCGTTGCCGTGACCGTGGCATTTGCAACCATGGCACCCGAAGCATCGCTAACCCTGCCCGTCAATACCCCCGTTTCAGCCGTCTGAGCCATCAGAGACGGAACCAATGCAACTACGAGACAAACAAAAGCGAAGCCAGGGACACCAAGCCGTTTGCGAAAGATCTTCCTCAACATCCTTCACCTAACCCTTTCCGATAGCGCGATGCCTCGTGTCGCTACAGGGGTACCAAAACACGATATGTCCGCAACATTACCGTGCCTTTTCCGGAAGATGACAATTTGTTCATCCAGAGTTAATTGACGCATTTCTCCTCCCAACTGCGGATATGATTTCATCTACGCGCCGCCCAAAATTGAGGTGTCCAGGTGAAATGCGTTCGTCAAGTGATTCCTGCGGTCTTCCTCATGTTCATGTGCAGTCCAGGGCCTTGGGGTCAAACCCTTAAGGCCAGACCCGTAGAACCCACTCCACAACCATCTAATTCCGTTCCCTTGCCAGCACTGGTCAGTTCCATTCCCTTGACAGTTCCGCCAGGTACCCCTCTGAAGGTAGCGCTGGATACGGAGGTGCGGGTTCGGGAAGCGGGTCAGGCGATTCATGGCAAAACAACGGAGCCGGTGTACGCATTCGACAAGCTGCTGATTCCGACTGGGACGCTAGTTAACGGAAAAGTCTCGGCAATCGACAGTGTGCCAGGGAAGACGCGGGTACTGGATGTGACGAATGGGAATTTCTCTCCGGCGCGGCATGTGCATGTGCAGTTTGACGAGCTCGTGATGGCAGATGGGCGGCATGTGGCGCTCCAAACAGTGGCGTCTCCGGCCCCGGATGGAGTTCTGCGGTTTGTGTCGGCGAATGAAACGGAAAAGAAAAATAAAGTGGAGGATGCGGCAGGGAAGAAAGTGAGTGCGACGCGGCAGGCGATCCACCAGCAGTGGAGCGAATTGCAGAAGCAGATCTACGAACCGGGAAGAATGCACAAACTGAAACGGATCGCCTTGGCGCAGCTTCCGGTGCATCCGCAGTATATCGATGCTGGGACCAGTTTCAATGCAGATCTGCTGCAGCCGCTGGATTTTGGAATGGAGGCGGTAAGCCCGGAGGCACTGACTAATATCGGAGCTCGACCGCCGACTGGAAGCGCGGTGCATGCACGGCTGGTGACGGCGCTAAGTTCGGCGACCGCAAGGAAGGGAGACCCGGTGGAGGCGCTGATCACGGCGCCGCTAGTAGTCTCGGATCACCTGATTCTTCCGGAAGGAAGCGCGATTAAGGGCTCGGTGGTACAGGCTCAGCCGGCGCGGCGGCTGGGACGCAATGGGCAGTTGCGAATTCTGTTTCATCAGGTTGCACCGCCGAACGGGCTGGAGCAGAAGGTCGAGACGAATCTGGAAGGCGTGGCCGTGGCAAAGGACGAGCACTTGAAGCTGGACGCCGAAGGTGGAGCTCAGGTGACCACGCCGCGGACGCGGTATTTGACGACGGGGATCGCAGTAATGCTGGCGGCGACGCAGGCGACTCCGGATCGCGACGCGGGCCAGGGGAATCCGAGCTTGGGGGAAGCGGGAAGCAGCGCGGCGAACGGAGCGTCGGGGTTCCGGCTTTTGGGAGTGATCTTTGGATTGGCGGCGCATTCGCGGGTAGTGTCGGCGGGATTCGGTTCGTATGGAGCGGCGATGTCGATCTATTATCACTTTCTGGCGCGAGGACGCGATGTGGTCTATCCGAAAGACATGGCCATGGTGATCGGGCTAGGAACTCGCGACAGCAAACCAGCTAATACCGCAGGACCGTTTGGGCAGTGAGATCTGAGGTGCGAAAATCGTGACCGCTGTGGGTTTGCGTGCCCAGATGATGTGTCGCTTTAATGATGACGCAAAAACCGGCTCCATGTGATGGAAATCACATCAAGATGTTTCTAGCCCGGATACGCTTTCAGCCATCAGATTGGGGAACATCAGGCTGCCGCGACGCGGCGGATCCATGAGCGACGACTTTCCCGAGCGGCGGTGGTTCTGGGCCAGTTGGCGCTTTCCAGCATCAGCATTATCGGATTTGTGTTCGCCGTCTGGGAATTGCTGGAATCCCATTTCTTCCGCGATATTGATTACCTCACTCTTCACTACCTGTATGTTAGCCGGGGTGTGGTCTCCTCGTTACTGCTGGCCTTCTGGGCCGCCTGGTTCGTGTTGCGGGCGCGCCGTGCACTAACGACGCCGGAATCTGTGCACGCTGGGAGTTCATCTGGATCTGTCCCGCCAGCAGCACTTCGCCCCAAGATACAACCGTATACCTGATACGTAAGCCTGACCTGACCGATCTTTTGTACCAAGTGGAGTGTTAGTGTAACTCCTCGTTGGACATTCGTCCGTAGTCGTCGCTCGGCAAGCACAGGAATGATAGGAACCAACCAGACAGCCTATGTGCACTTTCTTTCACCTTGACAGAAGGACAACACAACGGGAAAATTGCTCGGTTTGCTGAAGCCCGAAGCTTCTTACCGGATCTACTTGGTTTCTTGTGAGGGCCCAGATGTTGCGCTGCTTTCGTGTGGCGCGCACATCTTTATCGAGGGCTAACTCAAGAAGCATAAATTTCTCGGAGAACTGGAATCTCATGACACGAGGAAGTCCAACGAATAGCCCAATTCAAATGATCGTAAGGAGCCAAACAATTAAGGTTTACACTAAGCTCGTTTGCGTCTTGTGCTTATGGGCTCTTTGGAAGACGACGGCGAATCTGGTTGTCTGCTATTTGTTTTGGATCACAACTCTAGCGTGGGTAGTACGCTACATCGTCCATTCCAAAGCGATAGGTGGATCTTTTATTTTGTTAGGAATCACTTCCAACGCTTTGGTTACATTGTGGAATAAGGGTGTCATGCCATCGGTTGGCGTTCCCTCTACCTTCCAGCCAGCATCTCCGATTTGGAATGTATCTGGCAAGGGGCAATGGTTGGCTCTTGGGGACCAAGCGGCATTGTACCGTTTCAGTGTTGGGGACATTTCTTTGATCGCGGGCCTTCTGCTGTTTGTGATGTGGAAAGTGCACCGTTTGGTCCCCAGGCTTGGGATGGCTACGGAACACAAACTTGCGATTGCCGGGCCTTTCATGGATGGCACGACGCTCCGTGGCATCTTTGTGTCGCAGGCGGACTTAGCGGCGCAGGCCCAAGAGTGGGCCGATGGCGATCGTGACGGCGACTCTTCCTTGAGACCGGAGACCGTCCTTGACAAAACGTACCCCGCTGGTGAATATGCGCTCTCTGCACCTAGAGACTCACCATTCGACTCGGATTCTTGCCCCTTGTGCTCATCGGTCGGATCGGGCAGGAACGCCCCATTTACCAGTCGGTAATACAGTATTCCCTCGATTCTAGTTCAAGCGGATGTGCGGTAGCGTGCGTTCGATACTTCTCGTGCGTGCCGTGAAGGCGAAGGAAGAACGATTTGTGCGCGCCACGCGAATCGCTCGGCTGGGTGGTCCGAAATTCTAGGATGCAATTGCTAAGCTTCGAGAACGCCCTGAGAGATACGCCAAGCCTTTACCGGCACGGTCAGGACCACAGGATGGGAAGGAGGTCGGGGCGCACGATTCAATCCCGCGTGTCATTCACTTCGACGCTTTGGCTTGCATGAATTCACCGTGGCGGCAATGTGGTCTGCGGCACAGTTCCGCGATTGCAGCATCTGCGAGCGCAGGCAGGACAGCCGCAACCGCAGGTGACAACTCTGTGCCCCATTCCGTGCTCGTGGGTTGCACGCCCAGCAGCACTACCTCGGGGGTTCGTTTTGCCAGAACCCGGAGCGCCACCAGCAAGTCCGCAACGCCCAGTTGGTGCACACTTCCTGTGCCAGGCAAGTTCTGAAGTTCTTCGCTGGACATCCGAACCAGCGTTCCGGGAGGCTGCCCGACATCCACGGCATCGAGCACCAGAAGGTACGAACAGTCCCAGATGTAGGTAAGCAATTCCAGTCCCAGCGTGCCGCCCTCAATCAGCGAGACATCGGCGGGCACTCGCGGATCGCTTCGCAGCGTCTCTATGGCCTGCGGGCCGACCCCATCGTCAGAGTGCAGAGTGTTGCCCAAGCCGAGCACGATGGAGGTTGCTAGCGCGGGCATTCAGTCCGCCTTACTCTGGACCGCATCTTCTTCCAGTTCGGCCTTCGGAACAAACTTATAGCCGGTGAAGATGCTCTCGATCAGTCCATTCCGTTCTTCCCACGACACAAGCACGGCGCTGTAAACGTGGTGAATCACAAAGGCGAAGAAGGTAAACATGATGCAGAAGTGAAGCAGCCGGATATGCTGGATGTCGATCACACCCGGGATCCAGCCGAATAGCCAGCCCAGTGCCCACTTCCCGCGTACCTGTGTGTACAAGGTCAGGCCGGTCACGATCTCGATGAGCATAAAGGTGAACATCAACAGATAGGTCACTGCGGCCAACGCATTATGTCCGACGTGGTGCGCGAGATCTTTGCGAAGGAAGCTGTAATAAGCCACCATTCCGCCCATGCCTCGCCACTGCCGGCGGTGGATCGGAACGAACGCCCGCCAGTTCGACCAGCTGTTTCCCTTGAAAAACCAGTACAAGCGCAGCAGAAACGCACTAATGAACACAAAACCGGCGACCTCGTGGATAAACCGCATCGTCCCCATCAGAAAGGTTGTGCTGCTTTTGGCGACGATAAACGGATTGTGCATGTAGTATCCGGTGAACGAGAGCACAACGATCGGAAGGAATATGAACCAGTGCGAGATGCGGACTGGCAGTTCCCACACATAAACCCGCACAGTCGGAACCGCGGGCTCCGGCCGGTGGGCCTCGCCCCACCCATATGTCCTCGACTCAGCCATTGCGGCCTCCTTTCATCTCGCCTCGTGCACGGTATAGCGGCGCCCATGGCCATCGACCACGTGCACGGCGCAAGCCAAGCACGGATCGAAGGAGTGTATGGTGCGCAGAATCTCCACGGGACGCTCCGGGTCGGCGATCGGGGTCTTGAGCAGAGATGCTTCATATGCGCCCCGCTGTCCTTTCGCGTCGCGCGGTCCCGCGTTCCACGTTGTGGGCACTACACACTGGTAGTTCTTGATCTTCTTGTCTTCGATTTGGACCCAATGCGCCAGCGCGCCGCGCGGCGCCTCATGGAAACCCCAGCCCTGCGCCTCTCTCGGCCAGGTGTCGGGGTCCCATTTCTCACCGTTGTGCACTCGCAGGTCGCCGTGCCCGAGCTTGTCGCCCAGTTCAGCCACCCACTTGCTAACTTGTCCAGCCATGACATGGGCTTCGATCGCCCGAGCCGCAATGCGTCCCAGAGTCGAAAACAGTGCCGTTGCTGGCGCGTTGAGCTTGGCCAGGACGCCGTCGACCGCAGCCTTCACTTCCGGATGCCCTGAGGCATAGGCGACCAGCATGCGCGACAGCGGGCCGACCTCCATCGCGTGATCCTGGTAGCGCGGCGCCTTGAGCCAGGAATATTTCTGCTCGACCTCTAGATGCTCGAATGGGGGCTTTGGTCCGGTGTACTTCGGGCTGGTTTCGCCCTGATAGGGATGCTTCCCGTTCTGATCTCCGTCTGAATAGTTGTACCAGGAGTGCGCCACGTACTCCGTAACATTGGCAGGATCGACCGGGTGCACTTTCGAGAGATCGTGGTTGAAAATCGCACCACGCTGCAGGTAGAAACGCGACGGATCCTTGATGCCTCCCTGAGGAAAGTCGCCGTATGAGAGGAAGTTTCCCAATCCCTCGCCCCGTCCGAACCAGTCGCGATAAAACCCGGCAACCGCGAGGACGTCAGGGATGTAGACCTGATCGACGAAGGCTTGCGCCTTACTGGCCAGTTCGGCGAGAAAAGTGATGCGCTCGGGATTGATCGTTGCCTGCGGCTCGTTGGGATCCATCGCAGTTGACATGCCGCCGACCAGATACGTCTGGAGGTGCGGATTTTTCCCGCCCAGCACGGCATGGATGCGGATGTAGTCCTTCTGAAATTCCAGCGCTTCCACGTAGTGGGCGACGGCCAGCAAGTTCGCCTCGGGCGGTAGGTGGTACGCGGGATGACCCCAATACCCGCTGCTGAACAGGCTCAACTGCTTGCTTTCGACCAGTGCTTTCACCCGGTCCTGGACTGCCTTGAAGTATGCGCGGCTGGATTTCGGCCAGGGCGAAATGGATTCGGCCAGCTGCGAGGTTTTCGCTGGATCCGCTTTGAGCGCCAGAGTCACATCCACCCAATCGAGCGCATGCAGGTGATAGAAGTGGATCACGTGGTCCTGAACGTATTGGCTGGCGCCAATGATGTTGCGGATCAGGCTGGCATTCTCCGGGACCTCGATGCCGAGCGCATCCTCGACCGCGCGCACGGAAGTTAACGCATGCACCGTGGTGCATACGCCGCAGATGCGTTGCGTCCAGATCCAGGCCTCGCGTGGATCGCGGCCGCGCAGGATCATTTCGATGCCACGGAACATAGTTCCTGAACTCCAGGCATCGGAGACCGCACCACCATTGACTTCTGCCTCGATGCGCAGATGGCCTTCAATACGGGTCACCGGGTCAACCACGATGCGTGCCATAGTTCCTCCTACGTTTTCCTCGGCGGCTCACTGCTCGCCGACGGTGGCTCTGCTGCGGGCATGGGCCGCATGCGGTCACGAACCGCGCTAGCGATCCCATGGACCACGGTTGCGCCTGCCACGACGGCGGTGATTCCCAGCCCGATTTCGCCAGCGGTCACGTCTACGCCGAAGCCCGGAACTGTGGGCAGCCGGTCGTAAAACGGAGAGCGGGTATCCCAGAAGCGGTGCGAGGCGCATGCCAGACAGCCGTGACCGGCCTTCACCGGCCAACTCGTGCCGTCATTCCAACGTACCGAGGGACAGTTGAAGGTCGCCTGCGGGCCCTTGCAGCCCATTTTGTACAAGCACCACCCCCTGCGATGGCCTTCGTCATCCCACTCCTGAACGTAACGGCCGGCGTCGTAATGGGCGCGCCGCTCGCATTGGTCATGGATGATGCGTCCGTACGCGAACAGAGGACGGTTGTACTGGTCCACTGCGGGCAACTGGCCAAAAGTCAGGTAGTGAACCAGCACAGCGGCAGTGTTCACTGGATTCTGCGGGCAGCCGCCGAGATTGATCACTGTGGCCTCTGGCACCGCCTCGGAGATACCCACGGCGCCAGTGGGATTGGGGTAAGCTCGCACCAGTCCTCCATCCCACGCGCATGCTCCGGCGGCAATTGTGGCGGCGGCGTTCGGGCATACGTGGCGCGCGATATCGAGTGCAGTCCGGCCACCCACGGTGCAATACACACCGTCATCAGCGAGCGGGACTGCACCCTCGACGACGGCAATGAACTTGCCCTTTTCCTCGCGTACCACGCGCTCCAGTGCAGCCTCTGCCTGGTGGCCGGCACCGGCCATTACCAACTCGTGGTATTCCCAGGAAAACAGATCCAATACCACTTCCAACACAGTGGGGTGGCTGGAACGGAGGATAGACTCGGAGTTCCCGGCACAGTCCTGAAATTGCAACCAAACCAGCACGGGCTTCCTGGCTTTCTCCAGGGCGGCCGCTACTTGGGCAACGTAGCGTGGAGGCAGCGCCAGAGTGGCCGTCATGAGACTGCAGAATTTCAGAAAGCGGCGGCGATTGATACCTTTCTGTTGCAGGGCCTCGGACAACGAGTGATTCGACGGGAGCATGGGCTCACCTCGCGGTCATCTTTTTGCCAGAGAGCAAGTCGGCGCTGGTCACCGGAAATCGGAGCTGCAGTCTCTTTTCCCTGGGCACGGATTTCGCTTAAATAGCAGCTGCTTCCTGGCAACGCAGTGATTCCAATCACCATTTAATGTGAGACCACGCACATTCGACTGCGAGAATGGCTCCGAACTTGACGCAACAGGCCAGCCGCAAGTCGCTGTCGAACTCTTCATAAGCGATTTTCTCAATGGTGAGAAGTTTCTCCGCGCTTACATCCGGGAGTATGCCAGCCTTGCCGACAGCTGCCAAAGTGGAGTGCTGAGCAGCAAGAATGTATTCGGGGTGCGTTCCAATGGTTTGTTTTAGAGTGGCTAATGCTTCGGCACGACGCTTGTCGCTCGCCAGATACGGTGGTATAGAAGGGCACCGCTCGTTGAAAACCACATTTGGTGTCCCGCACCACGCAGGATGACGCGTTGCGTGGGACAAAATGTCGGATGCAACAGCGGCCTCCCCAGCCCTTGCCCTGCCTCCTCGCTGTAGAAGAGGGGATTCATGGGGGCCCAATTCTTTAAACATGTGCTTGAATGCTTGAATCTCCTTGGTTCTACGCCCGATACCAGTCTTCCCGGGTCAGCGGCAAGCCACTCTGCCCGTGGAACGGCCTGGCAAGCAGCGTTTGGTATATGTTCAATCGGCCGCTCCGGAATCCATGTGCCGATCCGGCCATGTAGAGGCGCCATGTTCTGTAGGTGGTATCGTCGGTGATCCGACACGCCTCCTCGGCGTTTGCCTCCAGCCGCCGGACCCAGTGGTGGAGTGTCAAGGCGTAGTGCTCACGCAGGCTTTCGACATCCCGAACTTCGAAGCCGCTCAGCTCCGCCGCTCGAAGACTGGTGCTGATCGGCACCAGTTCGCTGTCGGGAAACACGTAACGATCAGTAAAGGATGGTCCCCGTCTGCGGTAGTTAGCGGAGTAGGCAATCCCGTGGTTCAGTAAAACACCACCCGGCCGCAACAGACTGCAGGCCCGGCGGAAGTACTCCGGCAGAAGCTCTTCACCAACGTGCTCAAACATGCCCACGCTCACAATCTTGTCGTAGTGCTGGTTGGGTTCGAGGTCGCGGTAGTCGCAGACCTCCACGTGGCAGCGATTATTCAGCTCGGATTCGTGCAAGCGTTTTCGTGCCACCTCCGCCTGCGGTACGCTGAGTGTGATCCCCATGGCTTCCACGCCGTAGTGTGCCGCCGCGTGCATGATCAAACCGCCCCAACCGCAGCCGATATCCAGGAGCCGCTCGCCCGGGCGTAACCGCAGCTTCCTGCAGATGTAATCCAGCTTGCGCACCTGGGCGGTAGCCAGGTCCTCTTCCGACGTGGCGAAGTAAGCACAGGAGTAGACCATGCGCGGATCCAACCAAAGCGCGTAGAACTCGGTCGGGAGATCGTAGTGATGCCTGACAGCCTGTCTGTCGCGATCCTTGGAGTGGACCGGTCCCGAGAACCGAGTGGGATGTAGGCCTGTTCGCGGGACATCACTCCCAGGCAGCTTCCGCAGCCGCACGGTGAGATCAAGACTCTGCCACAGGCTGCGTTCCTGACCAAGAAGATGGTCGGCCAAGTCGAAGGCAGCTTCGATGTCACCCTCAATATCGTAATCGTCGTCGACGTAAGCTTCCCCCAGCGCGAGTTCGCTGGGCGAGAGAAACATCGCACGCAGCGCTCCTGGGTGCTTGAGAACGAGCGTGAAGCGCGGCTCCCTATTCGTCCTACATGTGGTGCCATCCCACAACCGAACCTGAAAGTCACGCCTCGGATAATCTGCCAGGAGAGCATCCAAGAACTCCGCGCTGACCAGGGAAGGCGTCTCCCTGAATAGAGACTTCGCCAATAGTCCCATAACCTCCTCCATTGCGCCGTGGCAGTGCGATCGTCAACTCCGTATCTTCTCGCTGGGTGGCCGTGGAGGCTGTACTGCTCATCACAGCTGAGGGTGACTTAGTGGAACAGGAACCTTTTAGGAGCGCCTAACAAAACCTCCACCCCGGCAGCTTCAGTCCTCTCAGGCCGGGCCGCCAATTTGTAGTATTCAGTTTTGATACCTCCCGACGCGATACTAGTCTGCCGTAACGCTGCTGTCGGTGAGTTTCAACACTATCGAAAGCGACGTTTTGCACTCCCCGATTTTGGGTCAAGGCCATGCGCTAATGAACCCGTAGTTAGCGTTACCGAGCGCTCCAGCCTTTTGGGTTCTGCAAGAGGCGCGATGGCCGGGAACTTCTGGCCGCCGGTAACCGTACAAATACATCGGGAGTTCAACAGCATGAGACGCGATAACGCGGCCCCGACCAAGATCGCCGGAGTCTTTGTGTTCCTCGCTTTGGGATTTGCCTGGGTCTACTGGCTGCTCATTTCCCTGTCGCGGAAGGGGTCTTTGCCGTTCTTGTTGCAGGACTCAGTTCCTGGCGCAATTCTCAAGGCGATTCTTCGCGATTTCGGGCCGGCGGTGGCAGCCATCATCGTTGCGGCGTTTTATCAAGGCAGAGCTGGCTTGAAACGGCTCTGGCTGACCGTGACACGTTGGCGGGTTCCCTGGTGGCTCTATGCGCTCGCATTCGTGGGGCCAATGATCGCCGCCGGCCTCGTCGTATCGATCGGCGTCATGAAGGGAAGCTTAAAACGCAATCCTGAGCCGATTTCCATCGTCCACTTCTCCCTTGTCTTTTTTGCCATGGCTGTCCTCGACGGGCCGCTTGGTGAAGAGGTGGGTTGGCGCGGCGTTCTCTTGCCGCAGCTGCTACGGAAAATGGGACCAATTGCAGCCAGCATCGCGGTCGGGAGCGTCTGGTGGCTATGGCACGTTCCTCTGTATCTGGCAGATGGAAGGATCTCAACCACCGGTGACTGGATCGACTTTCTGATTGACACTCTCGCGCTGTCGATGATATTCACCTGGTTCTTCCTGAGGTCTGGATGCAGCACGCTGCTCACCATAATTCTGCACAACGCGTCGAACTATTCGATTTACCTGCTTTTGATCAATCTCTGGCATCGCGAGGGGAGCTCGGGGATTCCGCACTACACCCATGGCGCGCTAGTCTTGATTCTTGGTACTGTTGCCGCCGGCTCTCTGGCGCGACGGTCCCGTCAGAACACTGCCCAAGGGCCCGGACACGAATTTGGCTCGGTAGTGTCCTGACAGTGCGTTGAATGGGAGGGCCAAAAAAAGCCATCTCTGCTTTAGATCACTATTAAGGACACTACCCAACTCGGGGTTGTTGACGTTTCGAGCGCTTTCAGATTTTCCCGACTCAGAGCCTCGTTCCGCCGCAGCTTTTGGATCATTGGGTCGTTTTCCATGCGCCATGAGAAATTGCTGCGTCTTGTCGCGGAAGGGCTCTGGAACAGAAGCTGCCCAACGCTGCTCTTGATTCACTTCTTCTCCGTCTTCTCCGCAGTCAGTCCAAAGACCTGCAATTGTTGGTTGGTGGCCACGAACACCAGGCCGTTTGCCACTACCGGCACCAGGTTCGCATCGCCGCCCAGATTCGGCCAGGCGCCCGCAGTCGCTTTAAACAGTTGCTTCATTGTGCTTCCACCCGACTCCGGATCAAACGCAAACAGATGAATCTGAGGCGGACCTGAGTTTGGCGGACGCGCTAGAGCCCAAATGATTGGACTGGCATTACCATTCGCCGAAATCGTGGTGAAAAATCCCGGATCCTGCCCGCCGCCTACCCCGGGAGACACTGTTACCTTTGTCAACGCTACCTTGGGCGACGTCTGCACCTTCCACACTTTCACTTGCCTGCCGCCGCTGCTAACCACTCGTGCTGCTCCGTCCGAAGGATCCACGTAGTAAGACTGGCCACACCAGCAACCCCCCACCGCGTAACTGCCCAGCACGTTATTCTTATGCGGCGAGTAACCACCCAGATTGTCTTCGTTCATCAGAAACATCGTTCCATACTTGCCCGCTGCCACAGCTAGATGGGGTGTTGATCCAGGTTGATCAGGCAATACTAGTACACCTCCCGAGCCAAAATCCACATCTCCCTGATCCAGAGTTTCTTGATTATCTGGAGTAAACACACCAAGTACAGTCGTTAATGTAGGTGATATCTTTACTACACTTTCCTGAATGTTGGTCACGCCGTCGTATGTACCAGGATTTGAATTTCCGGTCGCGAACAGGATGTTGCCTTCATCATCTGTAGATAATCCGTATCCTGCCATCCAGATTGATGACAGAAAGAAACCCCCTGTTGCCTGCTGGTCAATGAGTTGGTTCGACGGAAATGGCTTTAGCGATCCTGCCGTCCATCCCAGCAGCCAGCCCCGCGATACATCGGCCGCCAAGTCGCAGAAACTGCCAAACCCAGCATAAATACTGCCGTTTGCGAGCAACAGCGCCGGGCGCTGGCGCTGGTACATCGCGTTGAAGTTGAATGTCGTTCCATCGGTCAGCGTATGCGACGCCTTCACCAGCTCTGGTTTGACTTTGTCGGTCAAGCTCCCCAGGTCGAGCGCGTGCAGGCGGTAAGCCGGCCCGCTCGCATCTTGGGTGTAAATCATCACGTACAACCTGTTGCTGCTCGGATCGATCACCGGAGTCGAGTTGATGCCGACATTCGGTCCATTGTTGTTGCATCCCAACGGCCACGACACTGGCGTTCCAAAATTCGGACTCAGCAGCACAGTTCCGCTGTGAACGTCGATGGCATATATCGAATTGTTTTCCGTTGCCACATAAACCACATCGTGCGTGCCCTGATACTTTCCCCCGGTGATCAGCACGCCCGGCACCACCAGGGGCTGCGCGTCCACCTGATCGTCAAGCGCGACGGTTTGCAGCAAACCGAATGTCGTTTTCCCGACGTTGGCAGGCGTCAGCGTCGACTCATTCTGATTCCAGCCGGTCCGGTAGTTATCGTAGTGATACGTGGTAACCGACGTCTGACCCGCAGCCAGCAGGGCGCTGGCGCTGATGAAAACAAGAACGGCAAATACAACCGCGCTGCCGGTGCGGCAATTCGTTTCACGATGTCCTGGCATGTTCTGATCCTTATTTTTGTTTTCTTGACGACCTCTTGAGGTGGCTCTCGATGCCGTCGTCGCTGCGATTCCGGTTCGGATGCGCCGGAACGTCGCGCGACAAACTCTACATGCGGGGGAAGGGAGGAGGTGTATCTGGCAGCAACCTGTAAATAGCGATTCCTTCTTTTGCGAAGCTTGGAAACCTTCGCTCGATCAGAATCTTTTTCTATGTCCAGATACCGCAATGACTATACAACAACTTCCACTGATTGCGACAGTGTGAAACAGTTTGCACAATTTAGGCGACGGGCAGCACACCTTGACAACCCGGAGCGATTCATCAACCCTAGAAGCCTCCCTCGGCGCGCTGCTCCATTTGCACGGTAGGCTCTCTTATATTTATTCCGCGATGCATCCACAGGATTGAATGAAGAAACTGAAGAAGAGGAGAAAGTCGACAGACTGAGGAGCACATCAGAGCAGCGGACGGCAAGACCACTGTGTCAGTCAACTTCGTTCCAGGCAAAGCGAAATCAGGCGACACGCGAATTACGATTTCAGGCCCGTATTCCTTAGATGTGAACGGAGGCGTGAAGGAAGTGAAAGGCCCCCAGGGGGTCGAGCTTCATGTGCTGAGTCATGACGAATTGCGGTTCGAAGCTCCGGAAATCAGTTTATGGGAACAATCACACAAATTTTCCCAATCCTCTGCATGCAGCAAGATCCCCAAGTTCACAGGATGTGGCAATCCAGTTTGTGACCAACCTGACCACCCGGGGGATCAGTGCCGGTATAACAGTGACTCCGGCTGTTCCTGTGTGGCCCCTGGCGGCGGTCCGTGCTCGGAGAAGGCGAACCCTCCGCAAGAGAGGAAATTAAACCAAGACTGAGTTTGCGAAGGAGCTGATGTACAGAGTATCCAAGCCGCGTTCAGAAGAGGCCTCTCCCGTCGCGCCTGCAGGTCGCTGAATCCAAGTCGCTGAATTGGGAACGAAGATAACGAATACTTTGATCTTCTGCCTAACATCTGAGGGGCTACGGCACATCTTAGGGCACACCTTGCAAGCCGCAGCGGGGCCGTTTGGCAATTGATTTTGGGTCGGCTCATCAATCCGCATGGCTGCGATTACTTTCCTTGCCGAATGACCATCACCCTTCTCGTCGGAGATTGATATTCTTCAGTGGTTGTACTTCTTCTTATAAAAATCGAGTTGCTGTTGGAGCTGCTCTTTGCTCAAGCCTTTTGTCCACTGGTGGTAAGGGCTGCTCATCACGTCTGCGGTCACGCCGGGTAGAAGTGCCTCAGCTTCGGGAATGAATTCCGTATAGAACGTCTTGGCGACTTCGTAGAAGCCGTGCCACTGTGTGTAGTCCGGGCCCATCATTGCCGTGCCCATCCGAGCACGTCGCCCCTGATGATGCCAGAGCTCATAGTAGGTCCATTCGATCTTTTCGTCGAACGGTGTCTTCGTGAGCTTATTGGCGGCATACAGCTTATCCATGATCGCTTTGGCGGGCTTGGCAAACTTCTCGTTGTAGAGATCGACCGTGTTCTCGTATTGCTTATAGAAGTTCTCCACCCATCCGGTCGCGTGACAATTCGAGCAAACGTCTTGCATGGCGCGACGCTTCTCCCAATTTTCCAGCTTGATGCTTACCACTGGTCGTAGTGTGAAGCTGATACGGTCGCCCACATCGTGTGTCACTGGCTGATTACTGGTCGCGCTCATGTGACAGGTTGCGCAGGTGGGCGCCGCGGAATAGTCCTTTCCTACCACCCAGGACTTTGAATCCAGGTTCATCTTGGCAATGTTGGCCCGGAACTGAATTCCATGTTTCGATTCGGTGTAGATCTCCATTTGCGGATGATCGGGACCGAGGTGACACTTCCCACAGTTCTCGGGCTGGCGAGCCAATGCTGAACTGAAGGAGTGCCGTCCGTGACAGGCGGCGCAGGAGCCTCGGCTGCCGTCAGGATTCACGCGCCCAATGCCACTATTCGGCCAAGTATCGGCATCAAACTTGCCGTCTTTCACATACTTGACTTCACTGCCGTGACACTGCCGGCATCCGTTGGCTGCAGCGGGTCCGCCCTCCACGACCTCTCCCAGCATGTTATCCAGAGAGCCGATGAATTGTGCTGCCTGGGCATGACGACTCTTCTCAAACTGTTGTACCTCTTTGTCGTGACAGCGCTCGCAGTAGTTGGGCGTGACAATTACGGCAATGCGATAACCGTAGTGGTCAAATGTCGCCGGATCCTTGTCACTGGCACGATGGCACGAATAGCAGTCCACATTCTTCTTGGCATGGGCGCTTTCTCGCCACTGCTCCACAATGCCCGGCGTACTGCTACTGTGGCAATCCAAGCATGCTTGGCCTTCTGCCGACACCTGGGCACGAGCAACTGTAATCAGCGGGAAGAGGATAAAACTGAGAAAAGCCACAAAGCGCATGGGAACCTCCGCAGACGAGCCGCACCCACCTTATGCACAGGGCGGCGGTAGTCTGTGACTAAAATCACGGTTTCGAACTTCTTACTGCGCCCTTTCCATTGCAATCGCTCTTGGAAACAGGATGTTGTTCTCCAAGTGGATGTGCTGATGGAGATCGGCTTCAAAGTCTGCCAGGGCTTTGTACAAAGTTTGGAAGCTGATGCAGGCATCGTCCGGGGGCGTATAACCCGCGCTGCTCTTACGCATCGAGCGTAAGGCTTCGCCCGCAGAATCGTGCTCATGCATCATCATTGTCACCGGGTTCTGCACGCTGCCAAAAGGCGGCGGCAACACTGGTTCCTTCTGGATGACCGACTCTTCCATCCTTACTATGTAGGGAAACAGGACCCTCTCCTCCTTGATCATGTGCATCATCAATTCCTGCTCCAGCCCATGAAAACCGGCCCTAACCTGCAGCAGTTCCGGATGGTTTTTCCGGTGCACGCAGCAGACCTTGTCGAACAACGGACCGAGGCGAGCTATCTCCTCGCGCGTGTACTTGTGATGAGTACTGATGATGTGCGCAACCAGGTCAGCCAGCATCTCCGTTGTCCAGTTACGCTTCTTTTGGACGGCGCCTGCAGGCTGCTCGGCCATTTCGAGCGAGTTCAGCACTTCGTCCATCGGGAGATTCGCCGTGCGGCACGCTTCTTCGAGGGATTTGCTACCGCCGCAGCAGTAGTCGATGCCCAACTTTTCAAACACTCCGGTCGCAGCGGGGTTTTCCAGGACCACTTCCCGCACAGTTTTCTCAGCGGTAATGCTCATTACATCCTCCTCGTGGCCCGGCTCCATGCCTCATGGCCACGCTTCATCTTCCGAAGTTAGCGGAGTAGCGTGGCCGTGCCGATGACTTTTGTCACAGCCGTCAAAGAGGCTGGTGCGGGGTAGACATCATAGGCATGACTAGGCGGAACAACAGGGCGGACGCGGAGCAGGCTAAATATCCAGTGTCATTCTGGTTATTCGGCAGATTGCAGTTCGGCTTCCAGGGCTTTCAAATTGCGGATAATCACGCTGCGGCCATCGATCTTAATCATCCCCTCCCCCTGTAGCCGGGAGAGATTGCGGGATACGAGCTCGCGCACCGTACCGATTTGCGATGCCAATTCCTGGTTGCTGAATGGCATGATGATTTCCACGCCTTCGGGGGTGCGCTTGCCTTCCTTCTGGGCAAGACGTAAGAGAAAGGCAGCCAGACGGTGACGCACTGTTGTGAAAGAAAGCTCTTCGATAATCCCGACTAGCCGTCGCAGGCGAGCACCCACCACACGCAAGACCTTCAGCGCGACTTGGGGATGTGCAAGGCAGAGCGCCTGAAAATCCTGCTTGCTGACGAAGAGGAGTGTGGCATCGTCCACTGCGGTCACCGAGGCTGGGTAGGTACCTCCATCGAATACGGGCAACTCGGCGACGGAACTTCCAGGCCCATCGATGCTGAGAACCTGCTCGCGGCCGCCCGCTGAACTTTTGAAGATGCGGATGTGTCCGGACTCGACCACGTAGAGCCCCGAGCAAGGTTCGCCCTCGCCGAAAACGGTTTCGCCCGCTGAAAAGTGGCGCGGCACCGCATGCTGAGCCAGGAAAACGAGTTCGGATTCCGTGAGCCCGGAAAAGATGGGGACTCGCGCCAGCGTCTTACCGTGGTTGACATTGAACTCCGCCACGGCGGCTATTCTACCGGACCAAACCTGCACGAACGCGGCTATGCCGTCCGGTGGGCATTCTGGCGACTACCGGGCGACCAACGGAAAGGGCGCGGTTAGCAGTTTTGCGCGGTTGGTTTTCGCGAAATTCATGGTTCGCCAAAGCTCGATTCCCCACCAAAGCAGCGCCGCGAACTCGATAAACCCGGTGAACCCGACCAGCGGAAAAGCGATGCTCGGTACAAAGTCAGTCAATACCTGAAGCGCCACGCGTCCAGCACAGCCGATGTTAATCAGAACAAAAGGCAACCACAGCGAGCCCATCTGCTTCGAATCCATACCCGCCAAGATAGGAACAATCCGTCCCGACACACCCATGATCATCAGGCTGATGAAGCCCACTGTGAAAGCGTGCCGATGGGAACCCATGTACGTGTGCGCGAACACTTGATGAGTGATTGCGCCATAAAGCGGAAATAGTGGCATCATGGCAGAGGAAAACAGCAGCCACGCGTACGCCGCACGGATGAACTTGAAAGTCCTGTCCGGCTGCGAAGGCTTCCTGAACACCCCAATCTGTTGTGCCAGCAGCATGGCCCAGACTGGCATCAGCAGGTAGGCGAATTCAAGACTGATAGCGAAGTATGGGTTGTGGGTGGTCAACAGCAAGACGTAACTGATGAGGTTCAAAACCAGGCTGCCATTCATCAGCCAGAAAATCAGCGCTAGCCGGTCACGGCCGAACCGTTCCAGCCCGTACACTTGTGGCACAAATCGTTGGCTCACACCGGCGATAATCAGAGCTGCAAAGCCCAGCAGCTGAATGTCACGGAGTGGCCCGTCAATCAGCGCAATCCGCATGATCAGATCATGTTCCGAATGCACCGTTGCCTTGGCAAAGAAGAAGACAGCGTTCAGGACGGTTCCCCCAAGGAACCACAAGAATGAGCTGGCGATGAACTTCTCATAGGGGCTGTGTGGTTCGAGCGACCGCCGGGCGGTCCGATATAGCACCAGCAGGAAAAGCACCACTGCGGCGATTTCGACGCTGCCCGACAGTCCTCCCAACACGAACGAAACGCCAGACGACAGCAGCATGTCCGCCGCCATGCCCGTTACGATCCCGGTCGCTAAAAGGTAGAAGCTGAGGTTCGCCAGATCCGGTCGCCACAACGTGGTCATCTTGAATCGCGGAAACGACTGGTAGGCGAAGCCCATGACAAACATGCCCACCCAGCCGAAGACCATAGCGTGGGCATGGGCATGAATCGAGGGCAACAATCGCAGCTGTAGGAAACTCTTTCCCAGCGCAATTTGAAGCAGGTTGATCGCACCCCACAGACAACCGACACTCAAAACGACCAACACGCCTGTTTTGAAAAAGCGCCGATAGATGTAATCCTGCAGCGTTTCCGTATAGGCGTGGGACTGCTCTGATGGACTGCTCGGCTCAGCGTTGATCTCACGCAGCAACTCTCCTAACTCCGCCTGATGCACTGTTGCAAAAAAAGAGAGCGCTTCGCTCGGCCCATGCGCACCGCCACAGCCCTTCAACCCATGACGGTCAAAGATGCGTCGAGCGTTAGGGCAGCGTCTCAGAATCTCCGCGATACTTGTGTTGCCGTTGATTTCGTCCATGTCTCGTCCTCTTTTGGCAGATGGGGTAAGGGTAGAGACAGGGCTTCATAACGACGATGACTTAAGTCACGGACTCCACAAATAGGCTTCGGATGGGCTGTGCAGGACCATGCCTGTTGGGATCGCATCTGCGGAGGCCGGTCAAAAGAGGACGGTTGCCCCAGGCCCCAGCGCCCGCACTCCACTAGCACGGGCCTCGGAAACCAGGGGTTTCAAGACATCCTACGGCGACGACGATCAACGCTAGCATACGCGAGTGGCGGAATACGCGGTCCCTGGGGCCAATCTCGACTTCTTGAAGGCGCAGCAGGCGCATAGGAGCTCCGACGAACGACAAGAGTTTACTTCGCCGGAGCTGCTAGCGATCATTACTTGCGACAACACCCAAAACACACGTCGGTAGAACACTGTAGCGATCCTGAGCAGTTTTTCCGCGTTATTGTTGGCGTAACATCCCGATTAGCACTCAAAACCCCCGGTCAAAGGTCAATGAGTGTAAACGCCTGGTTTCAACAGTTACCGCACGGCAGCAAGCGACGAGGCAACACCTTGTCGGGCTACTGCAGCTTCGCGTACTCTGACTTGGCTTCCTTCAGGATGGGGATGTCGGGGTCGGCGTCTTTCCAGAGGGTGAGGAAATCTTTGTAGGCGGCGAGCGCTCGGACGCGGGCGGCATCGGCATCCGCTCCCTGCGCGGTTCTCGACTGCAACGCATTGGCACGAGCCACGCCTAGATGCGCCAATGCTCCCGTCCAGCAGTTCCAGACGATGCCGCTGTGGTCGATGATCTTCTGAAACTCGGCGGCAGCAGCACTGCCCTGTCCGGCTGCCAAGTATGCCTCTCCGCGTACATACACGTGATACAGGCAGGAAATATTGACGACGAAACTAATTTGCCCCAACTCGATGGGTGAAGCAGCTTGCAGGGCAGTCAGGGCGGGAGCCGGGTTCTTCTTGTCCAGCGCCAATTGCGCCTGAATCGCTGGCAGCCAAAGCGACTGCATCTGCGTGTCCAGCGGGAAGCGTTTCCCCAAATCTTGGACCAAGGACTCAGCTCGCGCCGTGTCGCCGGCTATGGCAAACGCCAGCGCAGCTTCGGCCCCGACACCCTGACTCGTGGGAGCAAGTTTCAAAGCCTCTGCCGCGGACTGCCGCGCTTCTGTAGGATTGCCGTAAGCCGCTTGTTCGAGAGCGGCGTTCGCCAGATAGATCGCTCCGGTTTCTTTGTTGTCCGTCCGGATGGCGGAGTCAGCAGCCCGTTTGCTCAGCTCCCGCGCTTTGCCCAGATGGCCAGCATACGCCTCGCTGTCGGATGCGAGCGCAAGGCCCTCGTTCTCGTAATCGGGCTTGCCCGCAAACCACTGTTGCTGTTCCGCCATCGCGGCGGAGTCCGCTCCGAGGAAGGCAAGAGCGTAGAGAGTATCGTGAAGTATGTCATTATCCACTCTTCGCGTCTGCGCCTCGTGGATGATCTGCCGCGCCTCGCCGAAGCGCTGCAAGGAGAGCAGGCTGTTGCCAAGACCTGCATAGGGGGCGGAACTATCCGGGGCGAGGCGGAGGCCTTGCTTCGTGATCTCCGTGGCTTTCTCATACTGCCCCTGCCCGTCGTACACTACGCCCAAACTGATGTATGCCCCGGATTCTCGCGGATAGGTCTCAATCTCCTCCTGAATCGTCTGCGCTGCCTTGTCCAGCTCCCCGGTTACACTCCGATAGTAGGCGGCAGTGATCGCCAGCTTTTCCCGTTCGCTGGCGTGCTCCCGCAACTGGAACGCTTTGGTGAAGTATTCGCTGGCCCGCTCTACCTCACCGAGAGTGCTGTAGTCGTTGCCCACTGCCCTGTAGCCCGTGGCAAAATTCGGATCAAGCTCGATGGCTCGTTGATGGTAAGGTAGCGCGGCGGCGGGGCCTTTCTCGTCTGCAGCCTTTCGTCCAAGACTGTACGCTTTCAGAGCTTCGAGCGAAGACGTGGTGGCCTCTGCCAGCGGGACATCAAACTTCTGCACCGTCGCCAGCGATTCTCCCAATTCCCCGCGCAGCTTCGATGCCGCCTCGCCCAGCGCATCCAGCACTTTCTCCTTGGTCGCCGCCGTCACCTGCTCCTCGGCCAGCGGGTCTCCACTCTGGCAATTCACTGCTTTCAACCCCAGCACGTATTGGCTGCCCAGACTGGCAATCGACCCCGCAATATAAGCCTTGCTGCCCGCCCGCTGGCAAAGCTCGTGCGTCAGTTCGGGTGTGAGTTTCGTGCCCGTCGCACGGGACATCAATTTCAAGGTCGCCGCGACCTTGTTCTCGGAAAGCACGTTCAGAAACGGCGACTGGTTGAGAGCAACGCTGAGTGCCTGCTTGAGCGTGTCGTCGAATACCGCATCACCCGTGTTGTTGGCAAAATCGGCGAGAACGATGGTGTCTTTTTCGGTGAGTGCAGTTGCGGGCTTCGTCGAGTGCGCTCGGAAATAGAACGCTCCTACGATTGCAACCGCGACAAGTATCACGGCGGCGGGAACAAGAACCTTCCAGAGTTTCCTGCCCGTGACGGGAACATCAGCGACCTTCACTGCGCTCGATGACGGAGATGAAGCAAGCGCAGGGGAGGAACCGGATGCTGATGACGGCGGTTGGGCGATCGGACGGCCGCTTTCCTGTGCGACCGCCACTGTGCCGGAACTCGCTGGTACGCCGTGCTGCGATTCCGTTTCCCGTTTCAGGCGCTTCAAATCGGCCCGCATTTCCGCCGCGCCCTGATAGCGCAACTCGCGGTCTTTCTCCATCGCTTTGTTGATAATGTGTTCCAGTTCGGCTGGCAGGTCGGGATTGAAACGGATCGGAGGAGTCGGAGCAAAGTCTAAGATCGCTTTGAAGATGACCCCTGAACTCTCTCCCCGGAACGGCAACGCACCGGTCGCCATTTCGTACAGCACAGCACCAAAAGAGAACAAATCGGTGCGTGAGTCCAACTCTTTAGCCCGTACTTGCTCCGGCGACATGTAGGACACAGTGCCGAGCGTGGCGCCGGGACTGGTGAGATGATCCGCGTCCACCGAACCCGTCTGCGTGTTAAGAGACCCAATTTTGCTCGACGAAATGCCGGCCAGATTGACCTTTGCCAATCCAAAGTCCAAAATCTTGGTGTGCCCGCGCTTGGTGACAAAGATGTTGGCGGGCTTGATGTCCCGGTGAACGATGCCTTCCGCATGAGCCGCATCCAGTGCGTCTGCAATCTCGATGGCCAGCGACAGAATCAACTCGGTTTCCATCGGTCGGCCTGCAATGCGGTGCTTCAGCGTCAAGCCATCCAGAAACTCCATGGCGATGAAGTTTTGACCCTCCCGCTCGTCAATCTCGAAGACCATGCAGATGTTCGGATGGTTTAGTGCAGAGGCAGCCTTGGCTTCGCGCTGGAAGCGGCTGAGAGCTTGCGGGTCTTTGGCTACATCGTCGGGCAGGAACTTGAGAGCCACAAAGCGCCCGAGCTTGATGTCCTCAGCTTTGTAGACAACACCCATGCCCCCGCCGCCTAGTTTCTCGACGATGCGGTAGTGCGAGATGGTCTTGCCGATCACTGGCGCGAATCTTACGTCTGTGAAGCAGGCAAGTCAATGAAAGCCGGGGGTTATACGCACTGAGGGGATTTTGCTACACCCCCCCACCTTCCACCACAGAACTTGGACCCTGGAGGCCGGGGCGCGCGCGCTGGGCGTGGGCGGGCGAGAGCTAGGGCAGAGGGCGAGCGGTGGGCGCGTGGGCTGTGTGTGGAAGGTGAGGAGAGCGGGGCGTGGGAACGCGGGGCGCTGGGGGCTAAAGGTCTCCTTCTCGCAATTTTTCTCGGCCTCTGATTAGCGTAGAAGCGACAGGCACAAGCTCCGAAAAGTAAAATTCTCCGTCACTGCTTCTGCTTTCTCTTCGCTTTATTATGCGCCTTACGGCGTGCTTTCAATCTCTTGGCAGATTTTTCAGCCTTCAGGCGCTCATATTCAAACCTTTCACTTTCAGTGAACCGTGATTTTTCCACCGCTTGCCTCTCGACAACAGCCTTCTTTCTTCGCAAGCGGGGGTACAACGAGCAGCTGTCCACTTTTTTACGCGAAAAGTGGGCGATCTTTGTCTGCCAACGCCTTGAGGTTGCATGCGTGTCGGGCTATCAGAACTGAGTATAATCGACCGAAAACTATGGCTACGTTTCGCGCCTGCGTATGCGCAATTCTGATGTCTATGTTGACCACTTCTCTGATGGCTTGGGGGCCGATCGGCCATATGGCTGTCGCCAACGTGGCCTACCAAGAGCTCACGCCAGCCACGAAAGCGCGGGTGCGCGATCTGCTGAAGTTGAACCCTGAATATGCTGACTGGGAGAAACAGATCCCCGCCGGCACATCGCCCGAGGATCACGACCGGATGATCTTCATGATCGCCTCTACCTGGGCTGACGACATTAAGGGCGATTCGAAGTATTTTGACGATGGTCCCGACCCGAATATTCCCGACGACGCCACGTCATCACAAAATATTGGCTACGCAGACCGGTTCCGCCACCGCTATTGGCATTTTGTGGATGTGCCGTTTTCCGCCGATCACACCGCCCTGCCTCCGATTCCGGCACCCAATGCTCAAACCCAAATCGTCGCCTTCCGGGTGGTGCTCGGGTCCGCGCAGTCCGACGAACTCAAGTCGTATGACTTGGTATGGCTGCTGCACCTGATCGGCGACATTCACCAGCCGCTGCATGCCACCACGCGCATCACGCAGGCAGAACCGAAGGGCGACGCCGGTGGCAACAACGTCAAGCTCTCCGGGGATGCTGCCTCGAACCTCCACTCCTACTGGGACGACATTCCCGGCTTTGATTGCAATTTCTGCAAGAACAAGATTCATTGCATCGATCGGGCCGTGGTGTTCAGCCAGCAGATCAAAGCACCCAGCGTAAAGGCTGTTTCCAAGACGGACACTGCGGTCTGGGTTCAGGAGAGTTTCGCCGCGGCGCGCACGGTGGTCTACCGGGTCCCGATCGATGCGGGCAACGGTCCGTACACGATCGTGCCTCAGTCCGCCTATGACTTGGCAGCCTACCGGCTAGCACAAAAGCGCATCGCACTGGCCGGTGCCCGGCTCGCGGAAGTGCTAAATCACGAGTTGAAGTGAACGGCCAGGGGCGCGCCGTAAGCCGCTCTTGGCCGTCACAATTAGGTATGACAGACCGCGAAGCCGTTCTTGTGCGTATTTAGCAATCCCTATACTCTGACGATTCGAGTGAATCGACATCTCCACGGTAATAGCCAGTTAGAAACGAATCTTTGCTCCAAATTGCATCTGGCGCGCCGTGTAGAGTGTGTTGCCGGTGGCCAGAGTGCTCCCGAAAAGGCTACGCGGAGCCAAGCAGCCCTGGAAGTTTGTGGCCCCGGGAAGAGTAGCAGGGCAGCCAAACTGACCAGGACCATTAAGATAGAACGCGTCGGTGTCGACCGTAGTTACGTTGGTTCTGTTGAAGAGGTTGAACGCCTCCCACAAAAACTCCGCGGAAACGCGTTCACTGACCTTGAATACCCGGCCGATGCGCAAGTCGGTGGTAAACAAGCCGGGCGTGGTGAACAGGGCGTTGCGTGGGAAGAACGCTGCGCGTCCATTGGCCGGGCTGCCGTAGCCGCTCACGGCCCCACAAGTCAGCCCGCCGTCGAAGGCGCAGTCGCCGGGAGAACTGTCCATGGCCGCTGTCATCGGACGGCCGTCTTGCACGCGCCAGATGCTGGAGAGCTTCCAGCCGCCCACGGCCCGCTTCATCGTGTCGTTCTGGGTCCAATTCGCAAACGGCATCTCCCAGTACGTGGTGAAAATGAACCGGCGGCGGATATCCAGGTCCGAAAGACCGTATTCGGAGTTCAGGTCGTAGGGATTCAGGGGGTAATCAGTTCCGGCGAAGGTGCCATATACGCCGGGAGTTTGGCCATCGTCCCGGGCCTGTGCCCAGGTGAAGTTGGTGTCAAACGAGAACCCATGGCTCATTTTCCGGCTCAGCCGGAGCACGAGGGAGTGATACCAGGAGTTGATGACGCTTCTTCCCGTCAGCACGATTCCCACGTTTGGGTTGGGACGCGGCACGCTGCCCGAAAAGAATGGCACTGTAAACGTCCCGGTCTTCCCGGAAAAGTCCGTGAAGTTATACGTCGCGATCGTGTCTGGTGGTGGCAGATTGCCGTCCACGAACGTGGGCAACCGGAGGCCTCGCGAGCCGACGTAGCTGACCGTGAAGGTCATGTTCCCGGGCAGTTCACGCTCGAAGGCCAGATCGAATTGGTGTACCAGCGGATTGACAAAATGCCGGTCCAGTGCCGTCACCACGAGGCCGTATTTTTTCGCATTCGGACACGCCGCGAGAAATGCCGCATCATTGGCAAATTCGTTCGTCGGCGTGGGGCCACTGGTGCCAAAGACGGGGGTAAAGTTGGGGGCTCCGGTGGACTGTGGAAAGACAATGTTGGGAGCCACCGGTGCGCCGCAATCGCCGGGACTGAAGCTGTACGTCTGTTGAAAGACCCCGTTCTGGAACAGCGCCGCAAAAATCGTGCTGTTTGACGTTCGCCCATAGTAGATGCCGTACCCGCCACGCAGCACTTGCTTCTGTCCGCCACCGATCCCCCAAGAGAAGCCGACGCGCGGGCCGAAGTTATTCGTATCCGTGTTCAATGTGGCCGTCGCCGGCACCGGGGCGTAAGCGCCCTGGATCTTGGGCATGGTTTGTAATTCGTATCGCAACCCCAAGTTCAACGTGAAGTTGGAACGGACTTGGACATTGTCCTGAACGTAGAAATTATGGTCCGTGGTGGTGAAGAATCCCCCTCCGCTGCCGTGGACGGGGTCCACAGCCTGAGTGAAGTAGGTATAGGACTGAGTAGGAGTAGCTGTCTGCCCGGTGCGCAAGTCCCTCGCAAAATTGTTTACTGCATCATACGTCTCATAGTCATCGTAGTAGGTGTAAACACCGCCGCCCTCGAACAGATTCTCCAATTGGTCGCGGACGTAGTTGATGTCCACGCCCACCTTGATCTGGTGGCGGCCGCGGACCCAGCTCAGGTTATCCACCCACTGGAAGCGCTTTTCGCCCGGGTACTGCGCGCGCGGTAGGAAATTTTGCATGCCAAAGTCGGGCGCGTTGCCAACGTAATAGAAGGGGCCGGACGCGTTGGGAGTCTCCGATTCGAAGTCCCGGCCATATTGGAAGCGCGCTTCGTTGACCGTCCGCGTATTGATGGTCCAAGTCCAGGTGGTTACGTCGAATTCATTGGCAACATTGTCGGAGCCGTTTCCTAAAGCCGTGGTTTGTATCGTGGGAGCGGTATAGATGCCATTCAGTGAATCCCAACGGAGGATATTCAACGCGTTGCTCAGGCGGTGCTTGGAGTCAATTTGGTAATCGATTTTCGCCAGGCCGAGATAATTGTTGCCGTTGCGTGGGTCGGTGGTGTTGGTGATGGCCTTAAGCGCCGCAATCACGCTCGGGCAGTTGGGGTCCGTGCAGTTCACCGGGCTGGTCTCGGATGTTGGGTCCGCGGCATTAAAGAAATTGTTGGAATACGGCGTAATGATTGCCGGGAAGTTGTGCTTTTGCTGGTCGTAATCCACGAAGTAGAACAGCTTGTCCTTGACAAGCGGCCCTCCGAGGCCGCCGCCAAACTGCTGGCGTCGCTCAGGGGGATTGGGCGGAGTGAGCCCCTGGGCGAGCGCTTGGGCTTTGCCGTACGGGTCCTGGGCATCGAAGGCGGCGTCGCGGATGAAATAGAAAACATCGCCGTGCATGTCGCTCGTGCCAGAGCGAGTAATGGCGTTGACGACGCCGCCCGCCGCACGGCCAAACTCCGCTGTGTACGCAGCGCTAACCACATTGAATTCCTGGATCGCATCGAGACTGTATCCATAGGGAAGTCGGGTGCGGCCACGCGCTTCAGAGAAAAAAGCCTGGTTGTTGTCGGCACCGTCCACCGTGTTGTTGTTGTAGAGCGAGGAGATTCCGCGGAAGCTGATGCCGCCGTAACCGCCGTCCTCGCTGGCGCCGCCGGTGAGCAAGACGAAATTGTTCCAGTTCCGCCCGTTCATCGGCAGGTTCTCCACGTAGGTCTGGGTGATCGTCTGACTAACGTCGTACTTTTGGGTTTCCACCAGACCGGCTTCACCCGTGACGGTTATGCTCTCGTGCACCGCCTTCACGGGCAAGCTGACATTCACGGCCAACGTCTGGCCCACCTCTAAAGTCAGGTTCTCGCGCTTCACTTCAGCGAATCCTGGTTTGGTTACAAGGACCTCATATCGTCCCGGCTCCAACAGCGGGGCCAAGTAAATCCCCACGTTGTTCGTAGTCAGGTTTCGCTTGCCACCGATGTCTAGATTGCGCACTACGACCTGAGCGTCGGAAACGGCCGTCCCTGCTGCGTCGGTGATGGTGCCGCGGATCTCGGCAGTCCCGGCGCCTTGCGCAGCGACGCGGACGGCCAAGCACACTGTGAGCATTGCCATACTGAGGCTAAAGCAAACTCTTTTTCGCCAAAAGTTTTGCCGCATGTGAATTCCCCTCTCTCGAAATGATGGCTATCTAACCCACGATTTCCATTTTGACTTCCCAGTCGACCGACAACGTACACCACTCCCCGTCAGTATGCAAATGCTCAAGCCAAGTGTTTGAGTGCAGAACACCTGAGCTAGGGAAAAACAGACTGAAGTGAGGCCCCCAGCTCGGAATCTGCGGGACCTCCGTGTCACTCATTCGCTTCCAGTTTGCCAGTCCACCAGCCCGAGTTAATCTCCCTGTCAGCATTCTCCTGTTACCTGTACGTAGCTGCCATTGGAGTTTTGTCGCATGAAAAATCTGGCTGGGGTACTTCTGATCACACCCCACGCTCCCTCTCGCCCGCTCGCGCGCGCGCCCCGGCCTCCAGGGTCCAAGTTCTGTGGTGGAAGGTGGGGGGTGTAGCAAAATCCCCTCAGTGCGCATAACCCCGTCAATGAAAGCCGTGGAGTTGGCGCTATCACGAAAGGATGGTTGGCGAAGAAATATCGCTCATCGAGGGGTTTTGAGCGCCTGATTACGCCAGTGAGAGGAGCGGTCGGTCATTCCCAAGATAAAACAAACGCTTATCGTGTGGCATACATATCGCGTGGCATACAATGCATGGCTGTAGCCGATGAAGTGGACACCACCAGGAGGATAGGGCGATGCGCATCGCAAGCGTGGGTCATGCGGTCTTTGCGGCGGCCCTGATGGTCCTCGGAATTCTGGGCTTGGTCAAAGGCGATTTCGTCGCGGTATGGCAGCCGGTACCAAAGGGTGTGCCCGCGCGCGAAATACTGGTCTATCTCTGCGCTTTCATTTGCCTGGCATCTGGCATTGGCCTGCTCTGGCAGCGCTCGGCCGCTGCCGCTGTCCGCATGCTGCTCGCCTTTCTCCTGCTCTGGTTGCTGCTGGTAAGAGTGCCCGGCATCTTCCACGCGCCGACTGTGGAAGGTTCCTGGTTTGGCGGCGGTGAGACCGCAGTGATGTTGGCGGGTGCCTGGGTACTGTATGCCTGGTTCGCCGCTGACTGGGACAGGCAGCGCCTCGGTTTCGCCACCGGCGACAAGGGTGTGCGCATCGCGAGGGTGTTCTACGGCCTGGCCTTGATCCCCTTCGGCGTGGGGCATTTCGTTTATCTCAAGGACACCGCCGCGCTGGTGCCGGGCTGGCTGCCATGGCATGTGGCCTGGGCGTATTTCTTCGGCTGTACCTTCATCGCGGCGGGCGTGGCGGTGCTCATCGGCGTGCATGCACGGCTGGCAGCCGCGCTCTCAGCGTTGCAGATGGGCATGTTCACGCTGCTGGTGTGGGTACCGATCGTGGTGGCAGTCACCAAAGACACCTTCCAATGGAGCGAGACCATCGACTCTTTGGCGCTGACGGCGGGCGCTTGGGTAGTGGCGGATTCCTACCGCGGCGTGCCCTGGCTCTCCATGAACAAGCGCTAGCCCCGGCGCCGCGGCGGAATGGGCCATTGCTTTTCAGCTCGCAGCGATGAGGAGCACGGTCGGAAGCAGTGCGCGTCAATCGCCCTCGCCCCGTGTCAGCGGAAAGAGAGAAGGGCGCGAGCCTCGAGGACCTCACGGTTCCGGCGAAGTGAGAACCGCAGGCCGCGCGCGTTAAGGGGGAATACAGAAGCCCCACCCGCAACTTCGGCGAATAGGGCACCCGACTGAGGACCGACAACAGGCACACGCGCCATCTGCAGCGTGGCTGGACGGCTTACATTTTTACTGGCGATTGGTGGCTGGCTACGCATTGCCACTTGCCGTTCGCCATTTTGGCCCATGTGTCGGTGAAGCGTTCATTGGCATCGAGAGGCTTGCCGGATGGATCGGTGCCCTTGCCTCGGAAGTTTCCGATGGCGATCGCGGTGTCGCCGAAGACCATCACCTTTAGGTCGATGTAGTCGACGCTGGTGTATTTCGTCGCTTTGGCCTCAGCTATGGCTTCGGCTCTATTGGTGACTTTGCCGTCGGATGAGGTATTGGTGAAGCCATCAACCAGAAGCGGCTCGACCAACTCCACATTGTTTGTCCGCTGCGACTTGAGCCATTGTTGCTCGAGATCGGCGACAGCTTTTTCGGTCCCGGCATTTTTCTGGGCCTGCAACCACGAGGCAGTTGCCAACAGGACCAGAGCCAGCACACACCATGGAACAACTCTCTTCATAGAGCCTCCTTTGTTGCTTTGTAATTCTGTGAAAACTCGGCCTGAGCGCCGGGCCATTTGATACCGAATGCATGATTCTGTCAAGCAAGGCTGGTAACTGTTGCGAATTCCCCATTACATTCAATGACCCGGATCGGCCAATGCTCAATGAGTGTAAATGATTCCATGACAAAGTCGGCTCCCGTACCCGAGTAAACTTTGGCGGTGCAAACCAACCAAAAAGGCTCGGGAGACAAGGAGCCGAACAATGATCATTATAGGATGCGATTACCACCCGAGCTTCCAACAAATTGCTTTTGTGGATACCGAGACTGGGGAGCTGCAAGAGCGGCGACTGCAGCACCGTGAGGAAGCGGAGAAGTTTTACCGTGAGCTCGCGGCACAGAGGATGAAGGTGCGTGTGGGGATGGAAGCGAGCGGGCATGCGCGCTGGTTTGAACGACTGCTCTCCGAGCTGCAGTTTGAGCTGTGGATCGGAGACGCCGCCGAGATCAGTACGAAGCGAGTACGCAAGCAGAAGACGGATCGCCAGGATGCGCAGCTGATTCTGCAATTGATGGTGGAAGATCGCTTTCCCCAGATCTGGGTACCGAGCTGGGAGAATCGCGATCTGCGGCAACTGCTGTGGCATCGTCACCGGATGGTGCAGGCGCGCACGCGGATCATGAACCAACTACAAGCCGTGGCGCTGAACGAGGGCCTACGCTCGAAGAAGAGGTTGTGGCGGGAAGCCGGACGGGAGCAACTGGAGGGGTTCCGGTTAGCCCCGTGGGCAAGCCTGCGCCGGCGCGACCTGCTGGAGTTGCTGGACCGACTGAACCCGACGATCGCGAAGCTGACGCAGGCGATTGAGCAGGAAGTGGAGAAACGTTCCGAGGCGCAACGGTTGCAGACGCATCCCGGAGTGGGCCCACTGACCGCTTTGGCCTTCGTGCTGATCATTGGGAGAGCGGATCGGTTCCAGTGTGGCAAGCAGATCGCGAGCTATCTGGGACTGGTGCCGTTGGAGAAGTCGAGCGGGAATCAGCGCCGGCTGGGACATATCACGAAACAAGGCAATTCTCTGCTGCGTTTCCTGCTGGTGGAAGCGGCGCAAGTGACAGCGCGCAGCCTCCCGGAATGGCGCAGTAAGTATGTCCACCTAACCATGCGGCGAGGGCGGAAGATTGCCAAGGTCGCCATGGCGCGGAGACTGGCAGTTCGTTTGTACTGGATGATGCGCAAGGAATGGAATTACGGGCAGTTGAAAAAGTTCGGTTCGCACGCGGGACAACCAGGACCAGGCGATGGTGTGCGGTAGAACACCGAGTAATTGATTAGGTATCCCGCTCCCCTTCACCGGGGAGTTCGAATTAACAATCATGATCGACGTTGTGACCGAAGAGATGCATGGGTCGGACTGAGTTCCTGACTTGAAACTGATTGCGAGCGAGCCTTGGTTGGATCGGCACATTTTCAACTAGAGCGAAATGGCGCGCTCTTCGGAGTGCACGGATTAGTACGCTCAAAAAGTACTTGACACCGCCGACTTTGTCAGAGACGCCTGGTTATGGTTTACCGTAGAATTGCTACGTTGACGGGAGAACGCCAATGAAAGCCGCCGCCTATGCCAGTTACGGACCTCCCGATGTTGTCCAAATCATGGAACTTGAAAAACCCGTTCCGGAGGACGACGACGTTTTGATCAAAGTTCGCGCGGCTTCCGTGAACCCGGCTGACTGGCGTTTGATGAGAGGCGCGCCCTGGGTCTTTCGCGTGTTGTTCCGGCTAAGTAAACCGACGCGCGCGCAACCGGGGCGACTCGGGCACGACGTGGCTGGCCAGGTGGAAGCAGTTGGCAGGAATGTGACCCGGTTCAAACCAGGTGACGAAGTGTTCGGCGCATGCAAGGGAGCCCTTGCCGAGTATGCATGTGCTCCCGATTCCGCTTTGGCGAAGAAACCCGAGAACGTGACTTTCGAACAAGCTGCTTCTGTGCCTGTGGCAGCGCTCACCGCATTACAAGGTCTTCGAGATAAGGGGCAGATTCAGCGGGGGCAGAAGGTCTTGATTAACGGAGCCGCGGGTGGCGTAGGCACGTTCGCGGTCCAGATCGCCAAGTCGCTCGGCGCCCAGGTGACCGGCGTCTGCAGCACACGGAATGTGGACATGGTCCGAGGGATCGGCGCCGATCGCGTTGTGGATTACACACGCGAGGATTTCACAAAGAGTGGGCAACGTTACGACCTGATTCTCGACAACGTGGGGAACCACTCGCTCTCCGCTTGCCGGCGCGTGTTGCATCTTAAGGGCAGTTGCGTTATTGCCGGCGCACCCAAGAACCCTACCGGATTCCTTCTAACTCATATGATTGCAGCCCCTGTGTTGTCGCGGTTCGTGAGCCAGAAGTTTGTCGCGTTCATAGCGAAGATGAACAAAGAAGACCTGGCCATCATGGGCGAGTTGACAACAACCGGAAAGGTAAAACCGGTCATCGACAAGCGTTACCGGCTGAGCGAGGCTCCTGAGGGCATCCGATACCTCGAAGAAGGACACGCGCGGGGGAAAGTGGTAATAACTTTGGAATCCAACAACACACTTTGACAACTTGATGGGTTCAGCATCACGCTGCCAATGGACTTGGGTTAAGGAGAACTCAATAGTTGGCGAAATGTCCCCATTGCGCCCACAACCCGTCTCGGGCGTTAGGGACGGTTCGTTTCGTCGCCCCCCACCCGATCGAGCCTCTCTGACATAGCGCAGCCCGCCTTTTTGCCTCATAATGCCCGGTATGGCTCTCATCGTTTTCCTCCGAGGCGCCAATGTTGGCGGACACAGAACGTTTCGCCCAAGTATCGTCGCACGAGAACTGAGCGACTATGATGTCCTGAACGTGGGTGCTGCGGGCACCTTTGTCGTTCGTAAACCTGAATCCCGAGCAAAATTCCGTGCCGCATTGCTTCGCAAGCTGCCGTTCGAAGCGGAAATTGTACTGTGCGATGGCCGCGATCTTATGCGGCTAGAGACGGAGAATCCGTTTGGAACTGAGCCGTCACCCCCGGATGTTGTCCGGTTCGTGAGTATTCTGTCGAAAGCTGGGGGCGTCCGGGCGTCGCTTCCAGTCACGTTTCCCTCAGACGGGGAGTGGTTGGTGCGGGTGATAGCGTCGGAAGGCCAGTTCGTGTTTGGAGTGTACCGTCGTCACATGAAGACAATCGGCTATCTTAGCCAGATCGACAAGCTGTACGGTGTGCCAGCGACGACACGGAATTGGAACACAATAGTTGCGATCGTTCGGATCTTGAAAGGCGATGGGAATAAAGGCTGCTGACCACAGTACGACCTCGTTGTCGTAACATCTCTATTACACTCAAAACCCCGGTCATAGGGTCAATGAGTGTAAACGCCTGCTTACATCAACAACAAGCTGGGTAAAACGAGCTCCCTGCATGCCGTACTACTAGGCACGAATCCCGCCAATGTTGAGGAAGAGAACCAATGCGAACATTTCTGCGAACCCTTCTGATCTGCCTTCTTGCGACAGCCGCTGCCTTGGCCCAGGAAACTCCGCCGAAAGCCCCTGTCGTCCCGGCCCCGGACAATCCGCTCAGCGCATGGAATAAGGTCGCCTACGGACGGGTGAAGGATATCCTGCTCCGCTCCGCCGAAAAAGTGCCCGAGGAGAATTACAACTTTAAACCCACGGACGCGGTCCGCAGCTTCGGCGAGATCGTTGGACACGTGGCCGACGCACAGTACCTGTTCTGTTCTATCGAACTCGGCGAGAAAAATCCCACCCCGAAAATCGAGCAGAGCAAAACCTCGAAAGCCGATCTCATCGCCGCACTCAGAGACGCCTTCGCCTACTGCGACAAGGCCTACGACGGCATGACCGACGCGTCCGCTAGTCAAATGGTGAAGCTCTTCGGACACGACGCGCCGAAACTGGCCGTGCTGACTGTCAACAACATGCACAACATGGAACACTACGGCAACCTGGTCACCTACATGCGGCTGAAGAACATCGTTCCTCCAAGCAGCGAGCCAGCGGTCCAGCCACAGCCGAAGAAATAATAATGTGCTTTGGGCCGGCCAGTTCGATGGGGCACTCGGGCAGGCCGTCAGTTCCGGACACCTGGTTACAACAACCAGTAGCACACTGCCGGTTTCCCGTGGGATGAAGATGAACTACTAAGCAGCGCCCCTTTCGGCCTAGTAGCAGGATGACTTCCTATGTGCGTGTCCCTCGGGAAAGCGCTGAGCACCAATAATTCTCAGTTAGCGCAAACGCAACAATGCTGAACGCTGGCTCTATCTTGGCTGTTTGTATCATCCTGAAAGTGCTCATTGCCAAAGTCGTGCTCATCGCGGCAGCGGTGACCTATCATCGCTACCCAACTATTACCTCCGTAAGCCAAACTTTCCCTTTTCTGCTGTCTCACCACTCCCTCCTCGTTTATGCTCGGGCCGATGCCATCCCTGTGCCCCTCGGCATTCGGGCGAAAACGTGAACTTGCAACTCGCAACTCTGGTCCACACTCGCGTTTGGCCGTACGCCATTCTCGGCGCGTTCGCCGGCGTGTATCTGTTCTACCGCGGTTTCCGCATGCTGCTGCGCAAGAGGCTGATCGAGAACACGCCGTCGTCCAAGATTCGCAGCGCTTCCATGGGCCTGGTCGAAGTGAGCGGCCTCGCGATTGGCCCCTACACCATCAATGCTCCCATCACCGGCCTGCCCTGCTATCTCTATCGCACCATGGCCTGGGAATGGCGGCAGGAGCGGAAGAGCAGCCAATGGGTCAAGACTGCGGACGAAACTCTGCACGTGCCCTTCTTTCTCGACGACAACACCGGCCGCGTGCTGGTCGATCCGCAAGGCGCGGAGATGCAGATTCACCGCGATTTTTGCGACGAGTTCAGCCAGTCGTTGTTTTCCAGCAGCCTGGAAACTCGCGCGAATATCGCGAACTTTCTCTCGCGCCACGGCGTGAACTGCAACCGCAAGATCAAAGTCGAGGAATATTGCATCAAGCCCAAAAACGCGCTCTTTGTTCTGGGCACACTGGCTGAAAACCATAGCACCACCGCCAGCGCCATCCCCATAAGAACCGTAGCGGCTGACGCGCAAAGATTCGCTTTTCCCTTTCAGCTTCCTGTCCTGGCTTCCGGCCTCGCGCCCAGCGCCAGCTTTACTTTAGACGCCAAGGACGAGATCACGTCCGTTGCTGTGACCAAGCCCGCTCCCGTGCTGGACCCTGCACGACGCGAACAAGTCACCGCCGCGTTGATAAGGGCAGGCATCACGAGCCCAGCAGCGTGGGCGGCAGCCGGCATCACTAGCGACGGAACCTCATCTTTATCTTCGGGGGGCGCAGCAGCCGTCGCGCCGGCCCCCGAAAAAACGCCGGAACCGCAATTCGACTTGCATCCCCCGGTGGTGCTGATGAGGGGCGTTCACAATCCGGCGTTTTTCATTTCCTGGCAGAGCCAGCGCGAGGTCGTTCGTTCACTCGGCTGGAAGTCTGCCGCCATGATTTGGGGTGGGCCCGTACTCACCCTGGTTTGCGTTCATGTGCTGGCCGGGCAATTTGGCTGGCTCTAAAGATTGAAAGAGGACACATGACCACCTTCATTTTGCTCGCATCCCTGTTCGCCATCGGCGGCACTGTCGCCTACATCGTCGCCATCTTCAACGGCCTGATTGCGCTGAAGAATGACATTTCGAAGTCCTGGTCGAACATTGACATAATGCTCAAGCAGCGCCACGACGAACTGGCCAAGCTGCTCGATGTCTGCAAGGGCTACATGAACTTCGAGCGCGACACGCTGCAAAAGGTCACGCAAGCTCGCAGTTTGTATCAGCAGGCGGCCACGGTGGACCAAAAGGCGCAGGCCGATCAGAGCATGACCACGGCTCTGCGCGGACTCTTCGCTGTCGCCGAGAATTATCCCAACCTGAAGGCCGACAACAACTTCATGCAGTTGGAGAAGCGCATCACCGACCTGGAGAACCAGATCGCTGACCGCCGTGAGTTCTACAACGATTCGGTCAATACCTTCAACACCCGGATCCAGCAGGTCCCGGACACCTTCGTCGCCAGATTCATGAGCCTGACGCCGAGCCCTCTGTTCAAAGTGGAAGAGGCGGACAAGGGCGATGTACCCATGTCGTTTGGTGCCTCAGCCAACTAAAAACCATTGATTCACCACGAAGGCACAAAGGCACGGACATGGCGGCGAACGGCCATTTGAGGCTCTGTTACCAGCCTGCTTAATGCGTCACCATGTCGTAACTGTTACAAAACCCCCATGACACGAACACCCGGTCGTACCCGGCTTTCGAGCCGAATTGCTTGGATTCTGCGACCCCAACCCTTGCCATGCAAATGCAGAATGACGACCTGGTCAATGAGTGCAATCGCGATGGTACGCTAACTAGCCAACTCCTTTGCTCTGAGGGTGCCGTTATCGCTGTATAGCAGGGGGACACGAAGGGGCGATTGACACGTACATCCACGGGAGGGGGGATGCTGTGTGAATGAGATTTTCCTTGGCATCACTATCGTCTGCGCTGTTCCTGACCTGCGTTCTTCTTTTCGTCATCGGGCTGTCAATCTTCACACGTAACCTTGTAAAGAAGGACTCCGCTTACGAATCCCTCTGCCCATGGTGGCTCAGGCTCTTTCTCTACTTCACCAGTTTTGGATTGGTTCCACCATGGGCTTGTTAGCAGGGCTAGGAGGCTACGCGTTCCGGTAAGAACCGAGAACTGCGCCGATTTGCAGAGGGAGCTCTATTGGCCTCGCTTACCTCGCTGTCGTTCATCGTGGTGGTCTCCCTCGATTCGAATGCTGCGCGAACGGATTGTCTTTTTCCCCCTCAGGTAGCTCAGGCAAGAAAATGACTGCGTGCCTGCTGCTGGGCGGGGTTGTGAGTGTAATTGATTCCATAACAATGTCGGCTCCGACGCCCGAGTAAGCTTTGGTGGTGCCAACCAACCAAGGCCCGGGAGAAAGGAGCCGAACGATGATCATTATAGGAGCGGATTACCATCCGGGCTTTCAGCAAATTGCGTTTGTCGATACTGACACGGGTGAGTTGAACGGCGGCTGGAGCATCGCGAGGACGCGGAAAAGTTCTATCGCGATCTGACCGCGCAAGAAGTCAAAGTGCGGGTAGGGATGGAAGCGAGCGGGCACGCTCGCTGGTTTGAACGACTGCTGGCGGAGTTGCAGGTTGAGTTGTGGATTGGGGATGCGGTCGAGATCCGCACGAAGCGAGTGCGGAAGCAGAAGACGGATCGCCAAGATGCGCAACTGATTCTGCGCTTGTTGCTGGAAAATCGCTTTCCCCAGGTGTGGGTCCCGAACTGGGAGAATCGTGATCTGCGGCAACTGCTCTGGCATCGCCACCGGATGGTGCAGGCGCGCACGCGGATCATGAACCAACTGCAAGCCGTAGCGCTCAACGAAGGACTGCACTGCAAAAAGAAGTTGTGGCGGGACGAGGGACGAGAGCAACTGGCGTCGTTTCGCTTAGCGCCTTGGGCTAGCCGGCGACGGCACCACCTGCTGGAGTTGCTGGACCGACTGACTCCGACGATTGCCGAGTTGACGCAGGCCATCGAGCAGGAGGCGGAGAAGTGTCCGGCGGAACAGCGGTTGCAGACGCATCCCGGAGTGGGCGCCCTGACAGCCTTGGCCTTTGTGCTGATCATCGGCAGAGCGGATCGGTTTGAGTGTGGCAAGCAGATCGCGAGCGACCTCGGTTTGGTGCCATCGGAAGAGTCCAGCGGGCAGCGACGGCGGCTAGGACACATCACGAAACAAGGCAACTCGCTGCTGCGTTTTCTGCTGGTGGAGGCGGCGCAAGTTACGGTGCGCAGCGATCCAGAATGGCGCAACCGGTATTTTCACCTAGTGCTGCGACGAGGACGGAAGATCGCCAAGGTCGCGACGGCGCGGAGACTGGCGGTTCGTCTGTACTGGATGTGGCGTAAGGGATGGAATTACGAGCAGTTGGAAAACTTCGGTTCGCACGCGGGAGAGCCCGGAAATCCCGATGGTGTGCAGTCCAGCACCGAGTAATTGATTAGGTATCCCGCTCCCCTTCGCGGGGGAGTTCGAAGTAGTAATCATGATCGAAAGTATGACCGAAGAGATGGATGGGTCGGACCGAGTTTCCTGACCTGAACTTTGATTACGAGCGAGCCTTGGTTGGTAGAGCAAAAGCAAAAGCTTCAACCAGAGCGAAATGGCGCGCTCTTCGGAGTGCACGGAACAGTACGCTCAAAAAAGTGTTTGACAGCGCCGACATTGTTAGAGACGGGATTTTTCGCCAGCTACCTGCGAAGTGGGGTGGAGTGGCACGCCCGCGAGCCTTTTGGGGGCATCGCGAGCGCGGCAAAGCAACACTATTTCATCGCTCCGCTCGGCATGGGCATTTCCGAATTTAGGATGTCGCATTGCGTCACTCATTTTCCATCCACCTTCTTCGAGGCCAGCATCCACTTGCCGTGGTCAAAATGGGAACCGTCAGCGCCCGTGATCATATACGTCCCGCTGCCATAGCCGACATCGCCGCTGCTCTCGGCGGCAGTGACGGCGATCTTGACCTTGGCGGCGCCGCGATCCATGCCGGCCTTGAGCTGTGCCAGGATCGCATCCCTGCGGTGGACAGCTTCCTGGTTGGGTTGCATCCGGCAGCCATCGGGAACGTAAAGCGCCACAACAGCCGCAAGGTTACCGGCGTTATATTCCTTCTCCCAGGTCGCGGCGCGAGCCGCGACGTCCGACTTGTCGGCAGCCAGCGCCTGAATCGAGACCAGCGCGCACAACATCACGACGAATCCCCAGCCTACAATTCGCTTCATCAGTGTTCCCTCCTTTTGGGAAAGCACCGGGATATTATCGAACTAGTTGCGAAAAGGCGAAATCCCAACCCACGGGTCGTGGAGTGTAATGGGGATGTTTCGCCAATTGACAAGCTAGGTGACCGCTGGGTAACTTCCGGTTGGCCGACTACTCAAGAACTGGCTGTGTCGTAACACAATTAGGTCTTGGCTGCGAGGCGAGCTGGGTCAGGGGTATCGCGAATGCGTCCGGCCTCCACATCAGCAAGCACCACGCGGAGCCATCGTAGATCGAGGCGGCATTGCTCCGCCATGTGCTGCATCAGGTGGCGGCTACCGGTGGGCAGAATCGTTACCCATTGCCGATGCAATTTGCGGATCTCCGCCAGCCGCGCATTCTGCCTGTCGATTTGGGTGCGCAGAGCCTCGGCGACCAGGTTGAGGTCGGCGAGATGCAAGAAGAGCATGGGGCCGTAAAGAGTCCCCGGAAGGTCGCCTTCGGCGGCAAATTGCGCGTGCAGTAGTTCACGAAAGCGGTCGCGTCCGCGCGGAGTGATGCGGTACACCGTACGCATGCCGCCCCGAGCCACGCGCTGGTGGGCGACCGCGGTTAACAGGCCACATTCGGCAAGCTGGCGCACGGCGTAGTAGAGCGTGCCGACATCTACATCGGTAAAACACTCGATCATGGCCTGGGTCAGACGCCGCTTGATCTCGTAGGGGTGAAAGTCGCCGCGGTGCAGAACGCCCAAAATATATAGTTCGGCTTTCATTGGTCTAATTATACTATTATAATTATATTAAAGGAGGGATGTGTGATGAAGCGTTCCATTCTCGCCTGCCTCGCAGGACTCCTCACGTGGGCTGTCGTGGTCACGGTGATCAACCGCGTGCTTCGCCTGAGCCTGCCAAACTACACCGCTGCCGAGCACACGCTCCAGTTCACGCTGGGCATGAAGTGGGCACGTCTTTTGATGGCGATCGTGACCTCGCTGGTGGCTGGTGCCGTAACACGTTGGATATCCCCATCGAGCCGCTGGACGCCGTTGATCGTCGGCAGCGTGGTGCTTGCAATGTTCGTGCCTGCGCACATCGCCCTTTGGAGCAAATTTCCGGTGTGGTATCACCTGACATTTCTGCTGACGATTATTCCGGCGGTGCTCGTGGGTGCGCTGCTGCCACCGCGCCGGAACAAGGACCTCAACGAGGTTTACTCCGCACCGAGATAAAGTTTCATCGTTTCGAGGTATTTCATGGCTCAATCTGATAGCGGCATTGGCAATGTGACACCGAATGCAGAGCTCGTGCAGATGGCAATGTCCTATTCGCGCAGCTATACGCTCTGCGCGGCTGCGCGCCTTGGGATTGCCGATGCGCTCGGAGATGAGGTGCGCAGCGTCGATCACCTGGCTGAGACATGTCAGGCGGATGGGGATGCTCTGTATCGCCTGCTGCGTGCCCTGGCCAGCATAGGCATTACAGAGGAAACAACGCCGAAACATTTTCGGCTGACCCCGTTCGGAAGGCCGCTGCGGAGGGACGTGGCCCAGTCGGCATGGCCAGCCGTCGTCTTCTGGGCGGATCTGCTTGCCGAGAATCGTGATTGCCTCCGCGTCCCGACGCCCGTGCAGAACATGTTTGAGCATGTACACATCGGCGCCGGCGGGAACAGACTGGGTTAGATCTGCCGCCAGCAGCTTGCACCGGGAGGAGACCTTTTCCTCCGCGAAGCGCGCCTTCGCTGCCTCCACACTGGCCTCGAGATCGACAAGCATACCTCGAAGATGGGGATGGAGTTCCAGTACTGCAAGAATCAGTGCGCCCCCGCCCCCGCCAAGATCGGCGACCACGTTCGCGCGCGAAAAATCCCACGCCCTCGCGATGGGAGCGTAATCTTCTGCGGGAGCCGTGCCCATGACGGCACGAAAGATCGAGTCGGCTTCAGGCTGTCGACGCGCAACTATGGAGCAGTGGTGAAAGATTTTCACGAAGCCTACGGGGTGGAAAAGTCGGCGGTCAGCGACAACTTCATCGCAGCCAGCCGGGAGAAGCTCCAGGAATTGATGGAGCGTCCGCTGGGCGAGCTACGGTTGTGTGCGGTACTGATCGACGGCACGCCGTTTCGCGACCGGCAGATGATCGTGGCCCTGGGCATCAATAGCGACGGGCGCAAAACGGTGTTGGGATTGCGCGAAGGAGCGACTGAAAACGCCACGGTCGTAAGTGAGTTACTCAGCGATCTGGCCTCGCGCGGGCTGGACTTCAGCGTACCGCGTCTGTACGTGCTGGTCGTTTGCGCCTGCCCGCGCAGTTGCGCCGCACCCTGGCGAGCACCAACGTGATCGAGTCGGCTTTCTCCATTCGTGGAGACGGTTTGCCGCAACGTGAAACGCTGGCGTGCGGGCGACCACATAGAACGTTGGGTCGGCTCGGGTCTGCTGGTGGCCGAGCGCCAGTTTCGCAAGGTGCAAGGCTACCGCGAGATTCCCGCGCTGTTGACTGCGCTGGCCAACGCGGTTTCTAAGAAGACGGTTGTCGAGCAAGGAAAGGTTGCGTAACCTATGACGGTCGGGAGTTACTAACTTTCAACGGAGTTCCGGGCAATCTCCGGCTCGCTGGTTGGAGGAACGATGTTCGCTCGCGATCCTCGCCTCAGTTATGAGCACTCCTTCAGCCTGGGAAAAGGCGCCACGAACTGGATGTCTCCTACCGGCTTCGCCAATACAGGTTCCTACCTCGATCCAGGACCTGCTGGATATCCCGAACCGTCGTCCAGCCCCCAGTATGATCTTCCCATGTTGTCGTTGCTAGGAATGGTTTCTGACGTAGTGGCGAATTACAACTACGACAAAGGTGACAACTTGTTGGCGCCCGGCGCGCCGGTGAAGAGGAACTACGGTCTCAACTGGTACGAGCTTTACGGACAGGACTCTTGGCGCGTCAAACCGAACCTGACCGTGACTTATGGCCTGCGCTGGTCGCTCTTCCCTCCGCCATGGGAGGTGAACGGGTATCAGGCGTCTCCCACATGCATCGCAACGGCGAACCCCGTGACTGGCTGTCCGAGCTGGAGCTTCAATCTCGGCAACGAATTCAATCAGATGGTGAAGAACCAGCAACAGGGACTCGGCTACGCCAGCGTTCCCTTGGTCTCGTTCATGCTCGGTGGAGCGGCGAATAACGCGGCGGGCTTCTATCATTTTGAAAAGTCAGATTTCGCTCCTCGCATCTCCATCGCTTACTCACCGCGCGCCAGCAACGGATGGCTCAAGACGCTGATCGGCGACGGCGACAAAAGCGTGATCCGTGGCGGCTTTGCCCGTGTTTACGACCGCGCAGGCCTGCAACTGGCCAGCACCTTCGATGCGAATGCGCCCGGAGGACTGGCGGCAACCGTACAGAACGCCTGCTGCCTGATCGGATACGACGATGCAGCGCACGTGCCCAGGATCAGCACAAATGCTGACCCGAACGCCAGCATCAACACGATCCCGACCTGCGGCCCCATCAACCATTGCTCGTCGTCGAACCAGACGTTCTTTGAGCCCAATCCGCAATCGGGCCCGTTCCCTCAAACGCCATATGCGTATGGACAGGCGATCACATGGGGCATTGACCAGTCTCTCAAGACGCCTTACGCGTACACCATGGACCTGTCCTTTTCCCGAGAACTGCCGAACAAGTTCTCGCTGCAAATGGCCTACGTCGGCCGCTTGGGGAGAAATCTGCTGACCCAGCGTGACCTGCGGCAGCCGATCGACCTGGTTGATCCCAAAACGAAGATCGACTATTACAGTGCGGCTGCGCGCCTGGCGCAGTTGGCGCGGCAGGGTTACACCGCCAGCCAGATCACTGATAGCTTAGTCGGACCGACCGCGGTTTTCTGGCATGACATGCTGCCCCAACTTCAGGGGAGCGGCACAGCTTATAAGGATCTTTCCACCGGCTTTACTAGTCCCATCGCTGGCAACGCAGGTCTTCTGCCAGTGGTCTTCGACCTGTATTACGATCCGGCCCTGTCGTATGTGGGCAATGAAGTCGTCGGGCTGGCATATGTGGATCTATATCCGGGCTACGGACTTGGCGACAACACGGGCTCGGCCTACACATTTTGCAACGGGCCATGTTCCGGCGCCGGGTATGGCGCAGGAGGAGGCAATGCTCTCAACAACCAGGCGACGAGCATGTATGGATGGAGCTCCATCGGCAGTTCCAATTACAACGCGCTGCAAATCACGCTCGGCAAGAAAGTCAGTCATGGAGTTCAGTTCGACCTGAACTACACCTATTCCAAGTCCATCGACATCACCTCGGGAGCAACCCGCCTGGGCTTCAGTTCGAGCGTGAATGTCGGTGCCCCCGGGAGCCGTTTGGTAAATGCCTTCAGCCCGAATCAGCGGCGCGCGGTTTCGGACTTCGACACCACTCACCAGATCAATGCCAACTGGATCGCTGAACTTCCATTTGGTAAAGGCCGTGCCTTTGCGGGCAACGCGCGTCCGGCGCTCAATGCGTTCATCGGCGGATGGGAAATGTCGGGCCTGGCGCGCTGGACTAGTGGCTTTCCGTTCACCGTGGACAACGGCAACTACTGGGCAACGGACTGGGATGAGCAGGGGATCGCGCAGATGGTGACGCGCCCGAGGACAGGACGTTTCGTGCAGTCCAATGGCGCGGTCAGCGTTTTTCCCAACTCAGCCGCCGCGTGGGCCGATTTTCAAAATCCATTCCCCGGTCAGAGCGGTTCGCGCAACGTACTCCGCGGCGATGGCTACGCGGGTCTCGATATGGCGCTTAGCAAACGCTGGAAAATGCCTTGGGAGAACCACAGTCTCCAGTTCCGTTGGGAAGTTTTCAACGTGCCCAACCTCCACCGCTTCAACGTTCAATCTGGAGTGCAGACGAACCAAGGTTGTGCGTGCATCGCTTCCATGCAACAATCGCAGACGTTTGGAGACTACACGGGTTTGCTCACAGAGCCGCGTGTCATGCAGTTTGACTTGAGGTATGAATTTTGAGGAATTGCACGCGGCCTCTTTATACCGTAACAAGATAGATTGTTTCCGCACGAGCCCACTGTGCGGAGGGGAAGTTCCAAGCATTGACGACCCTCGCACGCAAATTGCGTCTGGTGGACTACTTCGCGCTGGCCTTCGGCGTGATGGTAGGGACGGCGTGGCTGGTCGTCATGGACGACATCCTGAAGCGTGGCGGACCGCTCGGCGCGATCCTCGGCTTCACCGCCGGAGCGCTGATTCTGCTGCCGATTGGGTATGTCTACGGCCAGTTGGTGAAGGAAATTCCCGACGCCGCAGGCGAGGCCGCCTACGTGGCGAGGTTCTTTCCTCCGGTGGTGAGTTTTGCCACCGGCTGGATGATGTTCCTCAGTTACTTCCTCACCTGCCCGTTTGAAGCTTTGGCCGCCGGACGGATTAGCGGTTACCTGTTCCCGTCGTTGAATACACACGAACTGTACCGCCTGGGCGGATATCCGGTGTACCTGCCGCACATGGTGCTGGGGTTGACCATCACGGTCCTGTTGACGTGGCTCAACTACCGGGGCATTCAAGCCAGTGCCCGGCTAGGCAAGACGACCACTTTCACGTTTCTCACGCTCGTCATCATCTTCGCTTTGGCCGGAGCAAAACATGGATCCGTCTCGAACTTCTATCCGCTGTTCAGCCATGCGCCCCTCCTCTCCATCCTGTTGGTCTGGCAGGTCGTGCCCTGGCTGGTGGCGGGCTTTGAGTCGGTGGGCAAGTGCGCGGAGGAAGCCAACCCGAATTTTCGCGGACGCGATTTCTCCGTCGCCATCCTTCTAACCATCTTCGCGGGGCTCGCGTTTTTCTGGGTGGTGATCGGCGCCGTTTCGTATGTAGCTCCCTGGCAAAGTCTGAACGGTAACCAGCAGTTCCCGACGGCGGTTGCATTCGAGCGGGCGCTACACGCCCACTGGATCGTCGTCCTCATCATGGGATCGGCGCTGGTGGCGCTGGTTCAGGCTTTTAACGCCAACATGGTGGCGTCTTCCCGTCTGCTGTTCGCCATGTCGCGCCGCAACTTGCTCAACCCGAGGATGAGCCGCGTGCATCCCGTCAACCGGACTCCTTCCACGGCGATCATCGCAGTTGGAGTTGCGACCGTGTTGACAATCTTTCTGGGTGAGGCTTTACTGGTTCCCATCCTGGAAGTCGGCGCGATCGCGTCGGCGGTGGCCTGGATGGCCGCTTGTGCGTCCTACTATCGGATGAAGCCGCCGTGGCGCCGACGCGCCGCCGCTGTCTTTGGCCTGATCGTGACGTCAGTCATGATCCTGGTGAAGGTGGTTCCGTTGGTTCCAGGTCACTTCACCTCGCACGAATGGATCGCCCTCGCGATCTGGGGAGTTCTGGGTGCCGCCGTTCGGACATCACGGCAGCGCGACCAGCCGCAGGAACCTGAGATGGAAGTGGCGAGTGTCGAAAGCTGAGCCGCACGCACTCAAAAACGCGTTCAGCCGCCACGACCCAGTCCGCATGACATGACTGATTACTCCAAGTACAGCTTCTGGCTCGAGACCTCGGGTGACGATCTTACGCCCCGGCCTGCGCTGGCTCGTTCCACGGATGTCGATGTGGTCATCCTGGGTGCCGGATATACCGGGCTTTGGTCAGCCTACTATCTGCTGAAGACCAATCCAGGCCTCAAAGTCGCTGTCGTTGAAAAAGAGATCGCCGACTTCGGTGCTTCCGGACGCAATGGCGGATGGTGTTCCTCCAAATTTCCCGTGACACCCGCCATGCTTGAGCGCCGCTACGGCTGCAACGCCGCCCGAGCCCTGATGCTCGCCATGATTGGGTCGGTCGATGAAGTGGCGAGGGTATGTCAGGAAGAGCGCATTGATGCGCACTTTCACAAAGGCGGGATCCTTACTCTGGCCCGGGGAGAGCACCATCTGCCAATGCTGCGCTCCGCTTTCGAGGCGTATTCCAGGCTGGGACTCAGCCAGCAGTATCGTTTGTGCAGCCCAAGTGAAGCTCAGGAGCGCGTGCGTGTGACGAATGTTTGCGGCGCGCTGTATGCGTCGGAAAATGCCAGTGTCCATCCCGGCCGCCTCGTTCGTGGACTCGCTCGCGCCGTCGAAAAGCTTGGGGGCGTCATTTACGAGCGCACCGAGGTCATGGATTTTGAGGGGGGACCTTCTCCGCGGCTGCTGACTCCCGCCGGGGGAAGTTCGTGCCCGGCAAGCCATCGTTCTTGCCGGTGAGTCGTACCTGACGCGCCTGGCGAAGCTTCACCGCGCGGTTTTGCCGGCCTACTCGCTGATCACATTGACTGAACCGTTGACAGCAACGCAGTGGGCGCAGATCGGGTGGCAGAACCGGGAAAGCCTGGCCTCCTGCAACTACACGGTCGATTACCTCACCCGGACCGCCGATGGGCGAATCCTTTTTGGTAGCCGTGGGGCGCCTTACCGTTTCGGTTCAAAGATCTCCGACGAGCAGGAACGTCACGCCGAAACCCATGCACGCATTCAGCAAACGCTGGTCGAGTGGTTCCCCACGCTGCAAGGTGTGAAGTTCACCCATACCTGGGGAGGCCCGGTGGGCATGCCGCGCGATTGGATGCCGATGACGGAGTTCGATTCTGCGACGAAGATTGCCACGGCACGAGGCTATACGGGGCAGGGCGTTTCCACCACCAACCTGACCGGCCGGATACTGGCAGAGCTGATCTCGGGCAAGCGTACCGAACTAAGTCAGTTGCCCATCGCTCAAAGACGGTCGCCCAATTGGGAGCGCGAACCCTTGCGATGGCTCGCAGTGCGGTACATGCAGAACGCTTTTCTGCGTATTGACGAGGCCGGTAAACGGGGGAAACCCAAGCCGAGGGACGCGGCTTGGGCGGAGTTTCTGGGAAGGCACTGAGGCCTGTTCGCCCAGATGTCAACTCAGGTTAGTTGGGCTTGGAGTTTCCCAGTTCCGCGATCTCCGTGCGCAAGAAATCGCGTACTCCGGGGTCCTTCTCGTAATTCCAGGTTTTCACGCCGGTTTGTGTGCGGAAGATGCGAGGACAGATGCCAAACTGCTGGCGGAAGGACCGGCTGAAGTGAGCGGAATCGCTGAAGCCCCAGGAAAAGGCAATCTCGGTGATCGTTTTGCCGCGCAGGCGCGGGTTCGCCAAATCATTCCTGCACTGCGCCAGACGTCTTGCGCGAATGCAATCTCCCAAGGTGTTGCCGGCGTTTGAGAAAAGGCGGTGCAAATGGCGAACTGAAATATCGGCCGCAGCCGCGATCTCTGCAGGTGCCAGCCCAGGGTCCGAGAGGTGGTCATCGATGAATCTCTGAATCCGCGGCTGGAGTTGCGGGCTGCGTTGCTCGTCGGATTCCGCGCGACTGATGCAAGCCGACAAAATCTGGAAATAGGCATCTAGCGCGGCTGCGCCTTCTTCCTCTTGCAACCGCTCCGCCTCTTCGTACAATGATTGCGACATCCGGGAGAGCATCGCGCCCACGCCTCTGGTCCCGCTGATCCGTTGGACGATCGGAATTTCGCGCACTCGCAATCGGTCCTCCATCATCCACCGTGGCACGCGCAGGTAGAGACGCGCACAGTCAGTCCCACAACTGGAAGACCATGGACGTCCCGAATCGATCAGCGTGGTATCTCTGGGGTTAAGCAATACGTTGCTTCCATTCTGCAGGTAGCGCCTAATGCCGGCGAGCTGCGTGATCACGATGCAGAAGCGGTTATCAGGATTTGCCGTTTCGGAAGGCCATTTCCAGAAAGAGAGCGGGCTGGAAGAAAACCGCGTCAGGTGCAAGCCGCCGACATGCCGAATTTCGATCGCACCGTGGAACGCGGACTTCGGGAGTTGAATGCGGCAGTCACCGCAAATCTGTTGCGCATTCCATTGCCACGCGTCAATACGGTCTGAAGCCGGCAGCAGATCTGTTGTGAACAGCTGCGACATTATGGGTCCCCGGGGCCGTCGAGGTCGCCACCCCTCGCCGCAACTGGGCAGTCGACGCAAGTGGACTGGCCCTTGCAAGAATAGCCCTTCATTCTGCATTGGCCAGCGGCTGTGGAGCGAAACCGTAGCACACATGCAAAGGAGGTGCAACATTAATCTTCCTCATGCAGACTCGACCCGCCCCGGGCCGTTCCGGGCGAAATGTCAGCCAACTGGAAGCTATCCACAAACGGCCTTCGAGACCATAAGTCTCCAGTTGAACGACCATACTGACCGCGCGGCGTAGGGAAACGCTCAGCGCCGTCTTCAGCGTGTCGTCGAAAATCGCGTCTCCTGTACTGTTGGCAAAATCGATGAGAATGATCGTGTCTTTCTCAGTCAGCCGCTTGCCTGGTTGATGCGCATAATAGTAAAGGCCGCCCGCGATTAGACCGGCGACAAGCAGAGCGATCAGCCCTACTCGCCCTACAACCTTCCGCCGCAATCTCCCCTGCGTACTTGCAACACCTGCCACCGGAACTGAACCTGAGACTGCCGCCGGCAAGCGTCCACTCTTCGGTGTCCCGCTTCAGCCGTTGCAGGTCAGCTCGCATCTCTGAGGCGTGCTGGTAACGCAGAGAGCGATCCTTTTCCAAAGCTTTAAGGATAATTGCGTCCAGTTGAGGGGGCAGTTGCGGGTTCGACTGACTCGGCGGCTCGGGATGTTCGTACAAGATCGCCCCATAAGTCGCTCCTTCAGTATCTTTATCGAACGGCATGCGGCCGCTCGTCATTTCATAGAGGGTCACCCCGAAAGAAAACAGGTCTGTACGTTCGTCAAGCGATTTTCCTGCCACCTGTTCAGGTGACATGTAATTCACCGTACCCAACGCCATGTTTTTGGTGGTTAAATCTTTATCGCCGATCATGGGATCGGCTAACGTCGGGTCGTCGGAGCCTGACGCCGATTCTCGTCTCGTACCCGCGTCTGTCCTCTTGGCAAGCCCGAAATCGAGAATTTTGGCGTGTCTTGATATCGCGATGGATGATGCCCGCCGCATGCGCCGCATCGAGTGCATCGGCGATCTCAATCGCAATGGACAACAGCAGATCAGTTTCCAGCGGACGTCCGGCGATGCGGTACTTCAACATTACGCCATCCAGATACTCCATGGCGATGAAAGCCTTCCCGTCCTCCTCGCCAATGTCATAAATCGTGCAGATGTTGGGGTGGTTCAGTGCTGAGGCTGCTTTCGCTTCCCGTCGAAAACGCTCCAGTGCTTGGGGGTCATTGGCCAGCTCTGCGGGCAAGAACTTGAGTGCGACGAAACGCTCCAGACGCATGTCCTTGGCCTTGTAGATCACACCCATGCCACCGCCGCCGAGTTTCTCAACGATGCGGTAGCGTGAGATGGTTTGGCCGATCACTGCCGCAGAATCTTACGTCTGTGAAACAGGCAAGTCAATGAAAGCCGTGGAGTTGGCAGTGTCTCGAAGGCGTTGTTGTTGAAATATCCCGATAGCACTCATTGACCCGGATCGGCCAATTCTCAATGAGTGTAATCGCCTGACGGAAGTATGTACTTTACGCAATTGCCCTAGCTAATGCACGTCAGGGTCTATTTTATTGCGCGTCCGAGTGGTCGGAAGCTCGCACTCGAAGAACTCCAACTCAGTCTTGGCATCCTCTTCGCTGATATGGTCAGAAGTTCGACCGCATCTCACGCAAAACCATTCCTGAAGCGCTGGATTCCAGCGCAGCTCAGGGTGTTTTATTTGGCCCATTGCTTCTCTTTCTTGTTACGCCCCAGTTTTCTACTTCGGCCAGCCTTCTGCCGGTTTCTTTTTAGACAGGGATTTCCTTACAATATCGCAAGAAGGAGTTCCTCTGCTCCACACACCTTGAGGAGCAGTTAGTGATTGCTTTCTAGAACACAATCACAGCCGTCATTGGGCCGCCGGAACGTAAACCTCGTCCGCAGACACAAGGTCGACGTTGTGCAGCTCGGTCCTCAACTTTACCGGTCGCAAGCCGGACTTCCTCTGGGGCTGCGCCAGGAACGTTAACAGGTATTGATGATCCAGGCGATTCGTCACGTCCTTCAGGTAGGGCGAGAAGTCCGGAGCCGAGCCAACGAATCCGATGTAATACCCTTCGCCTCCGGTTTCTTCTGTCAGCTTCGCGAGGTAGATCTGTCCCCAGTAGTTAATCCAGTAACTATGTCCGAAGTGCCCGGCACCGGGTGCATAGATGGCAGAGACGAGAATACCGGCACGCTGGCAATCCGCGATCGCCGCCGTTAGGTAAGGGTCCATCGTATCGCCGATTCTGTAATAGGGGTCGACCCCATTGGTGACCATGATGACTTCGTGGCGATTACCGTCTGGCTGCCAGCGCTTCACAAGGTCGCTGAGAGAGAAGTACGGGCCGGCATTTGCGGCGAAATAGCCCAATGGAAGGCGAACGGCTTTCGCGGCAAGATCGTGGTCGCTGGTCAGGTTTTGCTCGATGCGAGCGATTCCGTCTTGCATGTAAGCGACGCCGACCTTGGCGGTGGCCGGCAGTGCGGCGATGAACTTTTTGATCTCCGTTAGCTGCGTGCCGAGCGCGGTGCTGGAACCGTCATCAATCAGGACAAAGAATTCCAGTCCCGCATGGTCTCCCTGGGCTGGAATCCATTCCGTGACCTGGTCGCGGTTCTTTCCTTCGTACACCATCACGTCCTCACGATTCACAACCGGTACTTCGGAGCCCTTTCGGGGTTCGACAGTGACAATCATGTGTACTGGAGTGCCATTCGTGTTCAGAGCCCGTTGGGCAAGTGCGTGGCCCCCGAGTGCAACCGCGATCAGACACGCCATCAAGCCGAAATGACATCGTAGAGTGTTCACAAACGCCTCCCTTAACTGCAATGTGCAGATTTGTTCGCCTCTTGGGGGGTGCTGCGTCTGAACGGGCGGGAAGTGCTCTTCGGGGGTATATACGCCGAAGCGCAAGTCCTGTCAGTGAGAACTGTCACATATTAATGTGCGGTGATCGCCAAGGGCCGCAGCGCAAGGCAAGACTGTCAATTGGCGTAACATCTCTATTACACTCATTGACCCGGATCGGCCAATGCTCAATGAGTGTAATTGATTCCATGACAAAGTCGGCTCCCGTACCCGAGTAAACTTTGGCGGTGCAAACCAACCAAAAAGAGGATGCCCGTTAATTCGTAGAAAGTAGCGACTCTCACATCCGCGGTCATAATGGGCCGAGGGTGGTTTTTTCTGCCAAGAAAAAGGAGAGAGTCGCTATGAAAAGACGATACCAGATCGACCAGCAACGAGCGGTGCAACAGTTCCGCCAGTTGGCCCGCGAAGAGAACCCCAACATTCAGATGATGTTTCCCATGGCCGAGGTGGTGGGTCTTCTGCAAGAAGGAGTCGGCCACCTGCTGCGCGAGGCCGGTCTTTCCCTGATGAACCTGGTGATGGAGGAAGAAGTACGGCACTTGGCGGGCGAGCGTCATCAGCAGCATCCCGCGCGGCGCGCCCACCGCTGGGGAAAAGAAGATGGCGACTGCGTGGTGGACGGGCAGAAGGTGCCGATCCAGAGAACGCGTCTGCGCAACCAGGAGAATCGCGAGCAACGGCTGGGCAGTTACGAGTTGTTTCAACGCAGTGGGCCGCGGGAACACGCGGTATGGGACAAGATGATGCGCGGGCTGTCGACGCGCAACTATGGAGCAGTGGTGAAAGATTTTCACGAAGCCTACGGGGTGGAAAAGTCGGCGGTCAGCGACAACTTCATCGCAGCCAGCCGGGAGAAGCTCCAGGAATTGATGGAGCGTCCGCTGGGCGAGCTACGGTTGTGTGCGGTACTGATCGACGGCACGCCGTTTCGCGACCGGCAGATGATCGTGGCCCTGGGCATCAATAGCGACGGGCGCAAAACGGTGTTGGGATTGCGCGAAGGAGCGACTGAAAACGCCACGGTCGTAAGTGAGTTACTCAGCGATCTGGCCTCGCGCGGGCTGGACTTCAGCGTACCGCGTCTGTACGTGCTGGACGGAGGCAAGGCGTTGGCAGCGGCGGTGCGCCGTCTTGCCGGCGAGGCGGCTTTCATCCAGCGTTGTCAGGTGCACAAGCGGCGCAATGTAATCGACCACTTACCCAAAGAACATAAGTCGGCGGTCAAGAAAAAACTGCAGAACGCCTATGCCATGACCGAATACGCCGACGCCAAGCGTGCACTGGAGCGATTGCATCGCGAACTGATGGAGCTGAATCCGAGCGCCGCCCGCAGCCTGGAGGAAGGCATGGAAGAGACGCTCACCGTGCATCGTTTGCGCCTGCCCGCGCAGTTACGCCGCACCCTGGCGAGCACCAACGTGATCGAGTCGGCTTTCTCCATCGTGGAGACGGTTTGCCGCAACGTGAAACGCTGGCGTGCGGGCGACCACATAGAACGTTGGGTCGGCTCGGGTCTGCTGGTGGCCGAGCGCCAGTTTCGCAAGGTGCAAGGCTACCGCGAGATTCCCGCGCTGTTGACTGCGCTGGCCAACGCGGTTTCTAAGAAGACGGTTGTCGAGCAAGGAAAGGTTGCGTAACCTATGACGGTCGGGAGTCGCTAACTTTCAACGGAGTTCCGGGCAATCTCAACCAAAAAGGCTCGGGAGACAAGGAGCCGAACAATGATCATTATAGGATGCGATTACCACCCGAGCTTAATGCACCTCTCTAGATCCAAGCAAATCCGCGACGTGCGGAAGTAACGCTGGGCTACGCGCGAATCCCTTCCGCAGGTAGAGGTCGCACACGCCGCGTGTTAAATCTTCATCGGTTAAGGTCAAAAGAATGATCGGCATCCACGGGCGGGACTTTCGAATTTCGATTGCCAGTCGCTCTCCCGATATGTAGGGCAAGATGTAGTCCGTAATTACCAGCCGCACATCGTTCCCCGTGGTGGCGATCAAGAGCCCGTGGCGCGGGTCGCTCGTGCCGAAGACTTTATAACCGGCATCCTCTAAGGTTTCGACGACCAGATGTAGGTAGGGTTCGTAATCGTCCACGCAAAGAACTGCCATACTACGGCCTGTCAGTTTTCGTTGCGACCCGTCGGTAGAGTGGAATTTAAAGAAATTATGCTCCAATACTTTTGCTTGTCAACAAAATTTCAGACTTGGCTTCAAAAGAGAGTCTCGCTATGAACGAAATGCGAAAAAAGTCTAATTCTTGAAGAAACCCACCAGCAGAAGCCGGGGGGTTTTCCACAGTTTTCGACGAAGGGATTTTTCGACCACAGGGGTGGCAAAACGTGCCCTAGCCGAGTCGGGGGCGAAGGGTAGTTGATGGACCTTGTTTCTCTGAAACAGAACCTCGACACGACATTGCCAGCAGGTCGGCTGACTTTTCAGGTTCTTGGGGCAGTGGCATAATTTGAGCGCGAGCTGCTGCGCGAACGCGTCAAGGCCGGGATGAATCAAGCCCGCCGAGTCGGAAAGCACATTGGAAGACCAGCGCGGCGCAAATTGGGTCGAGCCGAGATTGAAAAGATGAGGGCGCTGCGGTCTAAGGGCACCAGTATTCGCAAATTGGCGACGGACTTCCACACGACACAGTGGATGGCGTCCCGATTGACTTCATCGGACGCTGCACCATTGGCCGGTTAATGATAAAGGGGAAGGCTCCGGTGAAGAAGAAAGACGAACTGTCGAAGAAATTGTCAGAGCTTGCAAAACGGTTAGCCAAATCGGGACTGCGGCTCACAGATGGTTCCGGCAAGGTCAAAGCCGTGGCTTTCGTGGGCGGGGTCCGGAAACAGGACACCCCCGGTCAATGAGTGTAATAGGGATGTTTCGACAGTTACCCGTTGGTTCAGTCGAAAAACAGAGGCCGCAGGCTACTGGGATAGGTCCGAGTAGGCTCGGATCTTAGGCGCTTCTACTGCCCCTTCACCGCCACCTGTTGCTTCGCCCAGTCCGTGAAGAGCGAAAAGTATCCGACCACGTATGTATTCAGAAATGGAAGCTCTCGCTCGCCGCCGTTCTTCGCCCTGAACATGGAGTGCTCCGCACCCGGAATCAGCTTGTGTTCGAAGTGCGTATTGCCCGCGACTCTCATCGCCTGTTCTAGCCGCAAGAGGTTTTCCCGAGGGTTCGAATACGCCTCAAACTCTCCCTGAATGTAGAGCACCGGCACGTGTACGCTCTCCCAGTATTTCCCCGGTTCCACTCCGCACTGCCAGAAATCCCACGCCGTGCTGTCCTTCGAATCTGGAGGTCCAATGTATGGGTCAGGCAGCCACGCCTTCCCTTGCGCCTCCTTCAGCACCTTCTCGTAATCCTCCCAGTTGTCGCGCTTGCAGGCGTAGCGGAATTTTACCCGCTGCAGATGCACGGCGGCCTCGACGTCATCGTTGGTAAAGCCGTCCGCACGCAGTTTCAGTTCGGTTCGCTGGATCTCCTGCTCGTTCGTGTTGACGACTGCCCCCGATACATTGATGAAAAACTTCAACCGATCCACTTTCTGCGCGACTAGCGGCTCGATAATTCCTCCCTGGCTGATCCCCCACAGCCCGACGCGATCCGGGTCAACCTCCGGACGCCCACGTAGCGTCCGCACCCCCGAGGCCGCATCCTCCGATATCAACGCAGGATCGTCGTCGCGTCTACCACCTGACTTCCCCGTGCCCCGTTTGTCATAGCTGAGCACGACAAATCCGTTCCTTGCAAACTGGTCCGCGACAAACGCCAGCGATCCGAACTGTCCGCCGCGAGTCTGGTAGTTGGAGCCGTGCAGGATGACGACTGCCGGGCGCCGATGGCTTCCCGGAGGAATTCTCAATGTGCCGGACAATTTGATTTCAGCGTTCCGGAACTCAACCTCTTCCTTGCGGTACGGTTCTTTCCGATCCGCCACGATCTTCTGTTTGCCTCGTTCGCTCATCCTCAGCCGCGTGGGCTCGCCGTCCGCGCCTCGCACGAACTCGAACCGGAATTCTTGCGGATACCAGATGTCCAGACCAGGGCCTGACCAGAATTCGGTCTCGGATGCGGGCATCAGGCGACCGGAGCGGCCGGTTCGCCTGTTCAAGAAGCAGAGGTAGTTGTTCTCGCGTTCTATGACGTAAGAATCCCCTGCTGCGGTCTCATAATCTCCAGCCAGGGTATCCATGTAGTCTTTCGAGAGGGTTGCAGTCGGCTTGAGAATGATTCTTCCTCGAGTACCGGTCGAGCTGACCCGCCCTTGCAGGGAATTCGCAACCCAACGGGTATCCGCGTGGATCACGGACGAAGAGTCGCCTAGATCAAAGCTGATGGTGTTGCCGTGAATCGTCAAAGACCTCAGGTCGAGGTCATTCTCCCAATCCAGTATCGGGCGGTTGTAGGTGCCCACCCAGCTTCCGTGTTCTTTCTTCATCCGAATCACAACGAACACACGACGATGTCCTACCATATACTCCCCTACCCACCTGCCGGAAGGATCTTCGAAGTTGGGCTTGCTGATCTCTGCCCCGGAATCAAGGCACATCCGGATTAGTGATAAGAAGACTAAGGAAAGGACCCAGTTGCGCATAAAACCCCTTGTCAACGCCACTTCTCTTTGGACTGGGTCCGAGCGCTTTCGTGAGCCGAACCCAATTCAGGCTTCGCGCCCGCGTCCTTTCTGGGTGAATGACGCCCACCCGAAATTGATTGTTGACGAAATCAGGCGTCTCTAACAATGTCGGCATCTCTAACAATGTCGGCAGTGTCAAGTGGTTTTGGAGCGCATGAGCCCGTGCACTTCGAAGAGCGCGCCATTTCGCTCTCGTTGAGGGTTCTGCCCTACCAACCAAGGCTCGCCTCGTAATCGGTTCCAGGTCAGGAACTCAGTCCGACCCATGCATCTCTTCGGTCACACCCGCGATCATGATTACTACTTCGAACTCCCCGCAAAAGGGGAGCGGGATGCCCAATCAATTACTCGGTGTTCAACTGCGCACCATCGCCTGTTCCGGGCTGTCCCGCGTGCGAACCGAACTTTGTCAACTGCCCGTAATTCCACTCCTTGCGCCACATCCAATACATGCGAACCGCCAGCCTCCGTGCCATGGCGACTTTGGCAATCTTTCGTCCCCGACGCATCGCCAGGTGGAAATACTGGCTGCGCCATTCCGGGTCGCTGCGTACCGTGACTTGGGCCGCTTCCACCAGCAGGAAACGCAGCAGCGAGTTCCCTTGTTTGGTGATGTGTCCCAGCCGTCGCCGCTGTCCACTCGACTCCTCCAACGGCACCAGCCCCAGGCAGCTCGCGATCTGCTTGCCACACGCAAACCGATCCGCTCTCCCGATGATCAGCACGAACGCCAAGGCCGTCAGTGCGCCCACTCCAGGATGGGTCTGCAACCGCTGCGCCTCCGGACATTTTTCCACTTCCTGCTCGATGGCTTGCGTCGGCTCGGCAATCGTGGGCGTCAGTCGGTCCAGCAACTCCAGCAGATCGCGCCGTCGCCGGCTCGCCCACGGTGCTAATGGGAACGACTTCAGTTGCTCTCGTCCGGCGTCCCGCCACAGCCGCTTCTTGCAGCGCAGCCCTTCGTTGAGCGCCACCGCTTGCAACTGGTTCATGATTCGCGTCCGCGCCTGTACCATCCGATGACGATGCCACAGCAGTTGCCGCAGATCACGATTCTCCCAGTTCGGTACCCAGACCTGCGGAAAACGATCTTCCAGCAACAAGCGCAGAATCAGCTCCGCATCCTGGCGATCCGTCTTCTGTTTGCGTACCCGCTTCGTTTGGATCTCGGCGGCGTCCCCGATCCATAACTCAAACCGCAGTTCCTTCAGCAGTCGTTCAAACCAGCGAGCGTGCCCACTCGCTTCCATTCCCACCCGCACGGTTGCTCCCCGGGATCCGAGATCGCGATAACTTTTTTCCGCTTCCTCCCGGTGCTCCAATCGCCGTTCTTGGAACTCCCCTGTGTCGGTATCGACAAACGCAATTTGTTGGAAGCCCGGATGGTAATCCGCTCCTATAATAATCATTGTTCGGCTCCTTTCTCCCGGGCCTTGGTTGGTTGGCACCACCAAAGTCTACTCGGGCGTCGGAGCCGACATTGTTACGAAATCAATTACACTCATTGAGAATTGGCCCGGTCCCGCTCAATGAGTGTAATCGAGATATTTCAACAGCTACCGCCTAGAGTTTCCCCGCTCTAGATTTATGGCACGAGTTTTCAAGCTTTCGCAGATTGCGCTGCGTGGCCCAGACGATGAACTCGAAGATTGGACCGAAGACCAGCAACGTTGCATGCCCACACGGCGCCTGCCTGAATCAGAATGTTCAGAAAAAACCTATGAAACTGAAAACGAAGAGCCCGAAAATCGCCAGACCGACCCACGTCAATGCGGTGGCATTCCCATTCAGAATGTTCCGCCGGAGCCGAGTCTCGTTCGCCAGCGTTTCTGGAACCTACTCACCCGTTACAATCAGGCAGACGAGTGAATCCTATGGCCATGATGAAGTCCATTCGAGTCCGCAACACAAAGGTTATGTCGTTATTCATGAGTACCGTGATCGCTGCCGGAACCATTGCGCTCGGTTCCATCAGCCCCGCACTCGCTGCCGCCGACTTTGGCCCTTCGAATCCGTTCTTCGCACCCAGTGCGCTGCCCTTCCAGGCTCCACCCTTCGACAAGATTAAGGACGAAGACTTTCAGCCCGCGATCGAGGCCGGCATGGCGCAGCAGCAGGCCGAAATCCGGGCCATCGCCGACAATCCCGATGCCTCCACCTTCGACAACACCATCGTCGCCATGGAGAAGAGCGGCCAGTTACTCGCTCGCGTCACGGAAGTCTTCGATGGAGTCACTGGCGCAAATACCAACGATACCCTCCAAAAGGTGAGGACCATCGAGGCCCCCAAACTCGCTGCCCAGCAGGACTTCATCTACCTCAACACGAAACTCTTCGCGCGTGTAGCCGCGATTTACAAGCAACGCGACACGCTCAAGCTCGATCCCGAGTCTATGCGTCTGCTCGAGTATGACTACAAAAAGTTCGTACACGCCGGCGCCAACCTCTCGGAAGCCGACAAGACTGAACTCAAGAAGCTCAACGAAGAGGAGTCTTCACTTTCGGACACCTTCCTCAACAAACTCCTCGCCGCCACCAAGGAGGGTGCCTTCGTCACCACCGAAAAAATCGCGCTCGCCGGCCTCTCCGAGGCTCGCATCGCGGCCGCTGCGCGGGCCGCCGAGGGCCGCCAGTTCGATGCCTTCGTCATTCCACTTCAGAACACCACCCAGCAGCCCGATCTAGTCTTACTCACCAACCGCCGCACCCGTCAGACCATCTTCGAGCGCTCGTGGAACCGCACCGAGCGCGGCAACCCCAACGACACTCGCGACACCATCGCCCGTCTCGCACAACTCCGTGCGCAGAAGGCCAAGCTCCTCGGCTTTTCAAACTTCGCCGCGTGGCAGCTTGAAGACCAGATGGCCAAGACACTCCAAGCCGCCCTGCAGTTTATGGATGCGATTGTCCCCGCCGCAACTGCAAAGGCCGCGATAGAAGCGAAAGATAACCAAGCCGTCATCGAGGCCCAGAAGGGTGGCTTCCAACTCCAGCCCTGGGACTGGAACTTCTATGCCGAGCAGGTTCGCAAAGCTCGGTACGACCTCGACGATGCGCAGGTGAAGCCCTACTTCGAGCTCAACAACGTGCTGCGGAATGGCGTCTTCTACGCTGCCAACCAGCTCTACGGCCTCACCTTCAAAGAGCGGCACGACATTCCCGTCTACCACCCGGATGTGCGGGTGTTCGATGTCTTCGACGCCAACGGCAAGCAACTCGCGCTCTTCTACTGCGACTACTTCCAGCGCGACAACAAGAACGGCGGAGCCTGGATGTCGAACTTCGTCGACCAATCACACTTGCTGGGGAAACTCCCAGTTGTTTACAACGTCGGCAACCTGCCCAAGCCGGCCGAAGGCGAACCCGCCCTGATCAGCTTCACCGACGTCATTACCATGTTCCACGAGTTTGGACACGCCCTGCACGGCATGTTCGCTGACACCGAGTATCCGGTCCTCTCCGGCACGGCAACCGCTCGCGACTTCGTCGAATTTCCCTCGCAGTTCAACGAGCATTGGGCCAGCGATCCCCTGGTTTTTGCCCACTACGCGAAGCACTACAAAACCGGTGCGTCCATGCCGGAGGAGCTCGCGGCGCGGCTAAGGAAATCCGACACTTTCAACAAGGGCTATGACATGACGGAACTCCTGGCCGCGGCCGAACTCGACATGCAGTGGCACTCGCTTCCGTCCACGGCCCCTCTCCAGAACCCCGATGAGTTCCAGAAGCAGGCGCTCGATAAGACTCACCTCAATGTCAGCTATGTACCACCACGCTATCGCTCTACCTACTTCGCCCACGTCTGGGGAAGCGACGGCTACAGCGCCGGCTACTACGCCTATCTCTGGACCCAAATGCTCGCCGACGACGCCTTCCAGTGGTTCGTTGAACATGGCGGGCTGACGCGTGCTAACGGCGACCGCTTCCGTCAGATGATCCTCTCTCGCGGTAACACTCAGGACCTCGGAAAAATGTACGAGGCCTGGCGCGGTGCACCACCCAACACGAAGGCGATGTTGAAGTACAGAGGCCTCGAGGAATCCCCAGCAGCAAAATAGCGACATCGTGAGGACTCCCCCTTGGCGGCACGGAGCCGCATGGCCGCACGCATCATCGGCGCAGGGAGCAAGCGGTGTCGACCAGCGAATCACTCTTGACGTCGTCGTGACCGATAAGTCTGGAAATCCTGTGCCCGGGCTTCAACAGCAGGATTTCACCATCTTTGATAACAAACGGCCGCAGCCTACTACTTCTTTTCGCGCAGTTGCACAAGGCAGTAAGGCCGATGCTCCCCCACTACGGGTGGTTTTCGTAATAGACGAGGTCAACATCTCATTCCGGGCTATGGCTAATGCACGGCAGCAGCTGGAGGAGTACTTGCGCCAGGACGGGGGCCAGCTTCCAGTGCCCATGTCTTTGGTGATCTTCAATGGATAATGCCACGCAGGCAGAGAGAGCTGCTGCTGCCAGAGGGTTTCCTGCGATTCATCGGCGTCCTCCTGCATTCCGTGCGGAAATCGATACCGAGTTGCCTGATGTCTAGGTTTTTGGTTTTAAATTGTTTGATCAGGTGTTGGAATACGAAAAGGTTCACTACTTCGCGCTCCCGCACATACCATGGGGCATCGGCGAGATCGGGCAGTAAGGATTTCAGCGCGGCGCGGAATATTAAACGTGTGCCGCACTATCTTGAACGAACACGCCCAACACTGTCATATATGGATCTCCCCCTAGGGGACCTCCGAGCATGCAGCAGCCTTCGATCCCTTAACCGACTCGCGATGCCTTGGCGTTGATTGCGTTGAGGACCGCGGGTGTCCTAAAGTCTAGCTGATGTCCGGTTTACACCTCAGGTCCCGTGGAAGCGTTTCGTCGCAGTTCTCCGGAAGCTCGGCTATGTGCCATTTTGGCGGCTCAAATATTGCCAATTGAGACAATTCTGCCTGCATTCCCGGAGCGGTTCGTAGACCTCCGCGTAGATAGCAGCAACGTCCGTCTTCTTGAAATGGTTGGACGCGGACGGTGAAACCTGCATGCCCCGCACCATCAAAGGAGTCCTGTCTTCCAGCAGTTGGCTGTCGAGATCCGTGGAGACATCGGCGGCACGCCGAATATTGTTACTGAGCGCCACACCGCTAATGCTGAATTCCTGGCCACGGTAGGGGTCGATCAAGAGTGAAGTTTCGAGTTTGCCAAAGCTCTCGTTGCCGGAACTGAACACGACTTCATCTGGTTTCCGTCATACCAACTCCTCATTCCACCTCAAAATCAGCCGAGCGGGTTTTGCTGGCGTTACCTGCCGTATCGGCGGCCCGTAACTCCACCCGATAGGAACCAGGGCCAAGCGAATCAACCGGCAACTTGAGTCCCAGCGGAATCACCGGGTCTCCAGCTTTTAGCTTGGGGATCTTGTTGGCGATGCGGAATTTCTGCTGTCCATCCTCGCGTTGCACAACTTTTAATTCAAACGCAACGTCCGGAGGATTCGGACCTTTCAGGAGCGGTTCGTAGACCTCCGCGTAGACAGCAGCAACGTCCGTCTTCTTGAAATGGTTGGACGCGGACGGTGAAACCTGCATGCCCCGCACCATCAAAGGAGTCCTGTCTTCCAGCAGTTGGCTGTCGAGATCCGTGGAGACATCGGCGGCACGCCGAATATTGTTACTAAGCGCCACACCGCTAATGCTGAATTCCTGGCCACGGTAGGGGTCGATCAAGAGTGAAGTTTCGAGTTTGCCAAAGCTCTCGTTGCCGGAACTGAACACGACTTTTAGTTTGTACTCGCCGGAGGCGATCCCAAACTGGTTTTCGTAGTGAAACGGCTGTTTCTGAAATTCTTCCACTTCTTTCTTGCCATCGACATCAACAGTCACGGTATCGCTGAAACGCGCAGCAATCGACCCGTCCGGCTTGTAGGCGATACCCAATATGTTGACGGCTGCATGCTCTTTCCCTTTCACCTTGTCGAATTTGAGCGCCGCAGAAGGAACTTCCAGGGCAAGATGGACCTGGGCCGTGTTCGGCGACGTGTAGAAGAAAGGCGCTTGCATCAGCGCGTCGACATTGCCCTTCATCTCGCCGCCGGCACGGGTCTCCAAGTCTTTCTCGACCGGATTCCCGGCCAGAAGATCCGCCGCCCTGACGTTGCAATAGCCACTGCGTGCGCGGACCGTGGTTCCTGCACGCTCCACCTTGACTTTCAACGTGTGGCAACTCCCTTCGGCTGAAACTGCGGGCTTGTAACCGAGAAGGTAATACTGGTTCTGATCCTTAGCGATCCGCTGCAGACCGCCCAACAAATCATTGGTATTGAGGATGACAAACCCGCTAGTTCCGTCGGCGAGTTGATAGAGAACTTGCTGGTTGTCAGAAGCGCTGGGAGGGAATAGCGGAACAATCGCCCGGGGTTGAGAGTAGGGACTGTTGAGGCTGCTGTTGGACGTTCCCGCAGTCCCGCCCGTCTTGCCGCCGCCAGTAGTTCCGCCGCCAGTCTTGCCTCCTCCACCGGTTCCGCCGCCGCCGGTCCCACCTCCACCATGGCCACCCCCCCCCACCTCCACCGCCACCGCCGCCATGCTGCGCGGGAAGCGCGGCCGGTTCAGCAAAGGCAGCCAGCCGGAGGATCGGACGATGAGAGCGGTTACTCGAATAGTGAAATGTTGCCGGGACGAACGATCCTGATACGGAATGGATCGAAGGCAGCGCCAGACGGCTGTGCGGCCCGGTCGAGGCTGGAACCACCAACCCACGAACATCGATGGGATAGATGGCAACATTCGATTTATTGCACGTATCGATGACCGCGGTCAGTTCCGACTGGTATTCCGGGTTCATCGGAAAACCAGAGGTCAACATGACCAGCGTCTTGCGGCCCGGCACAGTGGACAGGCTTTTCGCCAGGCTGCGCAGAGCAAGCAGCACACTCTGGACGCCGAAGTCGGCCTCCGCATTACTCAGAGACGGCCCCAGGGGTGGAGCCCCCAGGGACGCCACCATGACCGGGGCCTGCGCGTTCGGCGAAACGGACGATCCTCGCAAACCCATCACGACTTGCTTCAACCGCTGCGCATCGGCCGTAAAGTTCTGCGAGATGTGCACGCTGCCGCCGAAATCCGCAATGGCTATCAAACGATCAGGGCCCGCATTCGCATCAATAAACTTTGCGGCTGCATCCCTGGCCTGGATTTGATCGCCAGCGTTCATGGTGGAGTTGTCAAAGAACAGAACCATGTAGCGCGGCTGTGGATTGGCGGAACCCGTGCTCTCCTCAAAGGAAAAACTGGTGAGGGCCTGCTCCTTGCCATCTTCCCAAACCTTGAAGTCTTTCTGAGCCAGATCGCGAACGTAGTCGCCTTTCTTGTCGGTCACCACGGTATCCACGAGAACCAAACGTGTCTCCGCGTGGAATACCGCAGTGTCAGCCGCGCCCGCTACAGCGGACTGCTGCGCGTGCGCTACGGGGTTGTCGGAGTCTAGTTCGAGGAATATCCAGAAACTAGCCAGACAGATCAGGCCAATCAGAAGAACCAGCCGGCGATCGCGCATACCTCACCTCCAACGTCGTGTTTAACGAATCTCCACAGACCCATTTTCCGCGGACATCATTTGCCCTTCCGCGTCCCTTACCACCAGCCGGACCAGATAGCTCCCTGGCTTTACGTCAAAACTGGTCTTGAGCGTGATGCCTGAGCCCAGTTTGTGTTCGAGAGTCTCATCTTTCAAATGCATGGTAACGGTCTTTTCTATCCCTTGAATGAAATTGCCATTGCGATTAAACAAAGCGGATACGCACGTCAAAACGTCGTTATTCCGGCCGTCGACTTTTCGAAAGCGCAGAAGTCTTACGTCCACATGGGCGAGGACAATCAGTTTGGCATCCTCGTCACTCGCTTTGAAAAACTGCGTGTGCAGCTTGACTGGAAGATTGTGCAACTCCTCCTGAGAGTACATTTCGTCTTCGATTTCCTGCTTGGCTTGCTCGTTCGGGTCGGCGGAGGTCTTGGGCGCGTAATAGCCGCGGCGGGCTTGCAGGCTCAGCTTTTGCGAGTTTTTTAGGGTGACCTTCAGGCTGTGAAAGCTGCCATCGAGCTTGAGATTTTGCGGAACGAAGGCCAGCACGTAGGAATATTCGGGCGTCTCGGCAACACGCCGGAAACCTTCGTCGAGGTCGTTGCTATTGTGAAAGAAAATACCGCCAGTGGCGTCCGCCAAAGCGGCGAGCAGGTCAGACTGAGCGAGAGCGGCCGCAGTATCGATCAAGATCTTACCCGGAGGTGGCAGGGCGCCCCCAAGTACGCCGGTCTGTTGACTGGCGTCCCCGAAGGGCAGGATGACGTATAATCCGCGAGCGTCCAGCGTGCTGATTACGACCTGCGAGCGCACGGCACGATCGATGATCTCGTCGTATTGGTACTGCAGATCCGGGCTGATAAACCCCGGAGAAACGAGGACGACGCTTCGCTGACCGGGCATTCTGGAGAGGTTGCGGACCACATCCTTCAGAGAGTCGAGAGAGACGCGGCTTTCATGTTCACCAACACTCAGTACGCCTGCACTGACAGCCTCGACCATCGAGGCAGAATTCCCCATAGTGATGCTGGCGCCGCTGCACAGAGCCGCCTGCTGGACGGCAACCTGCGTAGCCTGTGGATCGTGCTGGTTGACGATCAGATCCGCCTGGTAGTAACTGATATCCGGACAATCGTGCGCAAGACTGCGAGAGATGGGGCGGGGCTGCAGACGAAGCAAGGTTGCATGCAGCTGGGCGTGATCGTCGGTAAAATCCAGTACCGTAAGGCCTGATGTGGTGAAGATTGCGGCGCGATCCGTGGGCTTCAAGGTGGCAAAGTGGCGTTCCGCAGCCTTCCGGACCTGGACGAGATCGCCGAATTCCAAGTGCACATCGTCGAATAAGTAGGCAACAAAATGCTCGGGCACAGCCGGCAAGTTCCGGGTATTCGACTTTTGGCGTGCCTTCGCGGTCAGGGCTCCGGGCTGTTCGACTTCGAACTGGGTGATCACCTGCGGCTTGCCTCTATCGAAGACTTGAAAATCCTCTTGGCGAAGACTACCGATGGCATGTCCCTGAGAGTCGCGGACCACCGCGAGTACCACCACCAGCTTTACGTTCACCTTGAATCTGGTGGGTTCGTCGTGAGAAGCGAGTTCCGCTGAGTTCTGCTTACTTTCAGACTGCGGGGCAGGGCTCGGAGCAGGAGTCTGCTGAGAACCAGCCTGCGCTAATGCAGGGGTTGGGCAAATGAATAACCAGATAAAGCACGACAGAAAACAGGGAAACCGGCTAGAGATGAACAAGAAGGCTTTTGTCGGGCGGCTGGGTGTGACAATCCGCTTGGCTTCCGAAGAACTCCACATAAAAACTCCGGCAATTGCGGGGCGGAGGCAAGGCGTCTCTCAGTCGACGTACCCTGACAAGTCGGCATTCCCTTCGGACTTCCAATGCTGCCGAACAGTGTACACCCGTTTATCCCTACTTTGCGCTGACCAAGGGCCCAGCGAGCACCCGGTTGCACCATCAATCCGGAATCTCCAACCGAGTGGCGAACGGCTAAGCCAGCTTCCAGCCCATCTCATCCTTCAGATCTCGGAAACACTGCGGACATATCCAGCGATAGTTATCTTCCGTCACATACCCTTCTGTGAGTACGTCGGGTGGGCCGGACTCCATAAACGTGGCCCAGCATCCTTCGCAGTGATCGTGGTCCCAGTCCTCTCTTGGCCGGGAATACTTCGCCAGACGCAAGACGGCCCCGCGTGTCCATCTTGCGTTGTCGATCCGCCAATCCGCCATTCCGTGTAACGCTATCACACCGCTCGTCTTAATTGCCCAGCAGAACTTAACTGTTGTAATCAGCGATTACACTCATTGAGAATTGGCCGATCTGGGTCAATGAGTGTAATCGGGATGTTACGTCAACTCGCGTGATGCACTGAAGGCAAAGGAGGCAACTGCTGCCGCACTTCCGTCACGGTGCTACACTGAGTCGCAATGGTGGATACCGCTGCACGAAAGCGCACCCTCGCCCCATGGATGGGATTGTTGCTAACGCTGCTTGGGGCCTTGAGCAACGGGTTGCCGTTTGTCGGATTTCCGGCATCTCCAGTCCCATGGATCAGCCTTCTGCTGTCGCTGATTGGCTTTGTAGCTGTTCTGCTCGGTCTGTGGCGGGCGTTTGGGCAGTCGACGGTCTACAAAGGAAAGCTTTCTGGGAGCATAGCGGCGGCGTTTTCCCTGTTGTTCCTGGCTGTTGCCATCATTTTTTTCTGGGATGCACGGCACATCCCCGCCGAGTCCGCATCTGCTCCGCAAGTAGGGCAGCTGGTGCCGGATTTTACGTTGTGGGACAGCGCGGGGCATTCTGTTTCGCTGCCGCAGTTGTTCTCTGGTTCAGCAGGGAAAGAGCCCCCCAAAGCTCTTCTACTGGTTTTCTATCGAGGATACTGGTGACCCTATTGCAACCTCGAGTTACGAGGCATCGAAAAATCTCTACCGGAATTTGAGGCGGAGGGAATCTTGCCGGTCGCCATTAGCGTTGATGCTCCGGAAGTTTCTGAAAATCTCCGCCGCAAACGGGGCTATACGTTCCTATTTCTTTCGGATCAGAAGGCTGAGGTGATTCGGCGTTACGAACTGCTGCATCCACGCGGAGGTCCGGATGGAACAGATATCTCCCGCCCGGCGGAGTTCCTGATCGATCGCTCAGGAACGGTGCGCTGGGAAAATTTCACCGAAGATATTCGAGTGAGGCCGCGGGCAGGCGAGTTGCTGGCCGCGGCGCGCGCCATCCGATAACCGGGGTCAATGATGAGTGTAATGGGGATTTTTCAACATCTCTAACGGCGTCGGACGTGTCAAGGGACATCTCTAACGGCGTCGGACGTGTCAAGGGACATGGGCTTCTTTTTTTGTCGTTTGCGGACACACGTTTCGCGTCAGCGCAGACGCACTGGTTCCTTTCGAGAGAACAACGACCTTGCTGCTTCGATAACTCATGTCCAACCGTATGGCTCGGCCCTTTTTCTTCATCAGTGTGGTGGCTTAGCCCACCAGACATCTCTTCGGTCACGTTCGATCATGATGTTTTATGCAAACTCCCCTCCCTGTGGGGAGGCGGGTGGCCTATTCAGTTAACCCGGTCACTGCAATGCAGGACCACTGTTGAAATCAGGCATCCCCGCATGGGCTTTCCCCTTCTGCCGTAATTTTCCACGACGGCAGAACTCTTCGTAGTCAATCTGGTCGCGCATCATGATCCACAGTCGGATCCCTAGTTTGCGGGCCGCTGCGATTCTGGCCTTGCCCATTCCTTTCTGGATGAGTTTGCGCCGATAAAAGCGCTTCAGTTCCGGGTCTTTCACGACCGCATGCATCGTCGCTTCCGTCCACAAGTAGCGCAGCAGCGAGTTACCTTCCTTACTTAGTTTTCCTAACCGCTGTCGCTTCCCGCTGCTGTGCTCACATGGAATCATCCCGATATAACTGGCTACCTGGTTGGCAGTCGCGAAGCGCTTCGGGTCCCCGAGAAACACTTCGGTCGCCAAAGCCGTCACCGCACCCACGCCCGGGTGCGTCAGTAGCCGGCGTGCGTGTGGCCTTTGCCGGGCCTGGACATCTACTTCTTTATCCAGTTCTTGGATCCGTTTCTGTAATTCTACGTACAAGCTCAGCAGTTCTGTCCGTCTCTGACCGGTGTAGGGTGGCAAAGCCAGTGCCTGCAATGCGCCCTGTCCCGCTGCACTCCACAGGGCATGACCTTGGCGCAGCGCGTGATTGAGTGCAATCGCCTGCAGGGTGTGCTGCAATCGCGATCGCATCTTCACCCACTGGTGTCGGTCCCGCAGCAAGGTTCGCAAGTCCCGCTGCTCGGTCGACGGCATCCAGATCTCGGGAAAGCGGTCTTCGAGTAGCAGTTCTAATATCAGCCCTGCATCGCGCCGATCGTGTTTTTGTTTCCGAGTCTCTTTGGCCCGGATCTTTGCGGGATGTCCTACCCGACACTCGATGCCCAACTCTTCTAGCAGTTCCAAGAACCACTGCATCGCGCCGGTGGCTTCGATGCCCACCACCACCGGACCTTCTAGGGCCGCGTAAAACTCTCGTACCGCATTCCCTTCGTGGAAAAGCGTCTTCTCGGTGAACTCGCCGCTTTCGGTGTCCACCATGGCTAGGGTTTGTTGTCTTGCATGCAGATCACAGCCTACAATCTTCATCTCGGCCTCCTTCGTCCCGAGCCTTTTTGGTTAGACACCGCAAAGTCTACTCGGTCCGTTGTGAGGCCGACGTCGTTATGACATCAGTTACCTAGGTTGTCCCACAAGCCGCAGGTGACGCCCCAGAATTGCGCCGTCCGGCTGCCCCTTGAGTGCCCTTTTTGCTCGCGCCGTTTCAAATGCGGCAACTCGGAATCGAAGGTTGAATCAATGTTGATCCGCGGATTTCTTCCAGATCGCTTCGAGCGCGGGATCGTGACCTTTCCGGAGGTCGTCGAGAGTTAGAGGCGTTGAAATGGCAGGTTGCGTCCAAGGACGGTGGTCCCCCGGACCGGAATCATTCCACCTCTTACGCGATAGATTGATGCTTATACCGGAAGACGGCAATTCGATGGGCTCAGGATCGCCATAGTGGTTGGGGCTTTCCCCCGTCGGTTCTCCTACGAAAGTCGCTTTTGTATTCCGTTCCAGAAAAGTTGTGAAATTCTGCGCTGCCGATTGCGTCAACCTGCCGGTGATCACGAAAAACCGCCCTTTGGTCTGAAACGATGGCATGGACCTAAAGCTTGCTTCGAGAGGTCCAAACAGAGTGTTGTCCCCTCCCCCGTTCAAACGAATATCGAGGACAACGGTTTTGTAACGGCCTTGTTCGATTTTCTTAAACATTTCCCGAAAAAACGCGGCGAATGATTGGCCGTCTTTTTCGTCGAGCACCAGCCTGTCATGGATATACAGGGCCGACCTCTCGGGCAACTCTGCAAACCAGAACTGCTTATCCATATTTTCCAACCATAGCGGCAGCTCTGAAGTAGCGGCGCTGACCCAGTCTGAACCCGGTATGGGTAGCGGAGTAATTGAAAGGCCACCAGTCATCGGTGAGCCATCTGGCTTGCGTCCGAGAACCGTCAACGAGCGAGCGATGGTCTTTCCGTCCTTTTGGGCCACCAGGTCGTACTGATCAGGTCGTTCGGCGAGACCCTCGTAGAATAGCAATTCGGGCCGGATGAGCCGCGTGACCACAAACGCTGACCGTGTCATGTCATTGGTGCCTTCAGTTAGCAGCTTCATGTGCTGCACGACCTCCCTTACCGGATGCCCATTGATGGAGACGATCTTCCCACCAATCAAGTCCTGGTATTCGGGCGCACCCGCGACAATTCCTAACTGATCGCCAAATAGATACACGCTGATGGGTACGATTGCGAACCGAAGGTTTGCGGGAATCGAGTGGATGCCGCTATGGGAATCGCCAATCGCAGCCGTGATGCGCATAAGGCCGGCGACCATCTGACGATCTGTGCTTTGAGGTGCGTTCGCAATGAGGCTGCTGACCATCTGATGAAAATGCTCGCGTTTCAGGCTGTGGAAAGGGTCGACGTGTGCTTTGGGGAACTCGGCTTCGAAGAACTTGAGGTCACCTGCCCAGTCGATCTTCTTTTGGGCGCTTTGAGCGGTCAGCGCAGGTAAGAGGAACAAGCTGGCTGCGAGTGCAATCGCCGCTTGGCGCCGGAAAAATATTGGAGCTTTCATGTGAGGGTGAGACGCACAATTCGCTTATTCGTAAGCCATCTGTCCTCGTCCGCGCGCGGATTTCAACAATCCCCTTGAGCCACTGCCAACTCTGCGGCTTTCCTGTTGAACCACATTAAAAGTGTCCCCTTGAAACCACATTAGAAATGACCCCTTTAGAGTTCCTTCGGCGAGGAGGAACCGAGATTGGGGAGAACGGGATTGAGCAGGAAAGAGTTGAGCCGAGTGGAAGTGATGGGACGAGTCCGGGCGCGCAGCTTGCGATTGTGCGAGGCGGCGGAGATGCTGGAGTTGAGTTATCGGCAGAGCAAACGGATCTGGGCACGGTACCGGCAGGGAGGAGCGAAAGCTTTACAGCATGGGAACTGCGGTCGAGCCTCGAACCGGGCCCACACGGCGAAGTTCCGAGCGGCGGTGCTGAACCAGGTGAAAGCACGCTATGAGGATTTCGGGGCGACGCTGGCGTCCGAGCATCTAGCCAGCGATGACGGACTGGACGTGCATGCCGAGACGCTGCGGCGGTGGCTGAAAGAGGCCGGGCTGTGGCAGAGGCAACGGCGGCGGAAACCGTATCGGCAGCGGCGCGAAGCGAAGGCGCACTTTGGGGAGTTAGTGCAGTTGGACGGAAGTTTCCATGAGTGGCTGGAGGAACGCGGGCCTCGCGGCTGTCTGATGCACATGGTCGATGACGCCACGACGAAAGCGCTAGGGCGGTTCTGGGAGGAAGAAACGATCTGGGCGGCGGCGGGTGTGTTGCGCCGCTGGATCGAGCGCTACGGAGTGCCGCAAGCGTTGTATACGGACTGGAAGAACGTGTATGTGCGGCCGCCGAATGCCGCGGAGCGGATGCGCGGAGAACCAGCGGTAACACAGTTTGGGCGCATGTGCGCGAAGCTAGGCATTCGCATCATCGCCGCCAGTTCCCCGCAAGCGAAAGGGCGCGTGGAACGGGCGCATGGCACGCACCAGGATCGGCTGGTGAAGAAACTGCGGCTGGCGGGAATCGCGACCTACGACCAAGCGAATGCGTATCTGGACGAGCATTATCTCGCCGAGCACAACCGGCGTTACGCGCGACCCGCGGCCGAGACAGCCGATTATCACCGGCGACGGCCCACGGCGCGGCAACTGGACGAAGTATTCTGGCTGGAGCAAGAACGAGTGGTGAGCGAGGACTGGGTAGTACGCTACAACAACCGACTGCTGCAACTAGACCGGCAAAGTCAGCATTGGGCGCCGGCCACGAGTCGCGTGCTGGTGCGGGAAAGCGAAACTGGCGAAGTCGCCATTCATTACCGCAGTCAGCGTCTCCTATTCCGTGAACTGAAGGCGGCTTCTAAAGCGCTGAGCGAGGAAAGGGGCGCCGCCCCTTCCCCCGCGCCCCCATCCCCGACACCGCATCGAAACTTTCCTCCAGCTCCCAATCATCCTTGGAGACAAGGCTGGCAGCAAATGAAAACGCCCGCCTTTTCCCGAGCATGGTGAAACCGCAACTAAGGGACATTTCTATTGTGGAGAAGACGGGGACATTTCTATTGTGGTATGACAAACTCTGCGGCTTTCATTGACTTGCCCGTTCCCCAGACGTAAGATTTGCCCCTAATGATCGGCCAGACCATCTCGCACTACCGCGTGCTGCAGAAACTGGGCGGTGGCGGTATGGGTGTTGTTTACAAAGCTGAGGACACCGAACTTGGCCGCTTTGTCGCCTTGAAGTTTCTGCCCGAGGACGTAGCTCAAGACCCGCAATCTCTCGAACGCTTCCGCCGGGAAGCACGCGCCGCTTCCGCCCTGAACCATCCCAACATCTGCACGATCTACGAAATCGGCAAGCACGATGGGCAAGCGTTTATCGCCATGGAGTTCTTGGACGGACTGACACTGAAGCACCGCATCGCCGGGCGACCTCTGGAAACCGAACTGATTCTGGCGCTCGCCATCGAGGTCGCCGACGCGCTGGACGCTGCCCACTCCAAAGGGATAGTCCACCGCGACATCAAGCCTGCCAATATTTTTGTTACCGAGCGCGGCCACACCAAGATTCTCGACTTTGGTCTGGCCAAGGTCACTGTCAAGCCAGAGAGCGTCGCCATGAGCGCCCTGACCATCGAGTCAGAGGGGCACTTGACGAGTCCCGGCAGTGCGCTAGGCACAGTCGCCTATATGTCGCCTGAGCAGGCACGAGCGAAAGAGTTGGACGCCCGGACTGATCTGTTCTCGTTTGGAGTCGTCCTCTATGAGATGGCCACAGGACAGTTACCCTTCCGTGGAGAGAGTTCCGCAGTCATCTTTAAGGCCATTCTGGACACCGCTCCCACGTCCGCGGTTCGGCTGAATCCCGACGTGCCAGCCGAACTGGAACGGATCATCAACAAGGCACTGGAGAAAGACCGCAATCTGTCACCAGCAGTTCGGCTGTGGTGGCCGCCGCGCGCCAGCACAAATTGGGTATTGGCATCACCAGCGTAATCGTCGTTATGCTCATAGCGGCGGCCGCCTATGGCGTCTACGCATTCTTTTTCCACACCCGGTCCACTCCATTTCAGAATTTCTCCGTCAACAAAGTTACCGAGGCCGGCAAGGCCAGGTTCGTGGCCATCTCTTCCGACGGCAAGTACATCTTGAGTGTGCTGGATGACAAAGGGCAGCAGAGTTTGTGGCTGCGGAACGTTCCGACCAACAGCAACACTCAGGTCATGCCTCCCGAGCCGGTGCAATACCTTGGTGTGCGGTTCTCTCCCGATGGGGACTATCTCTACTTTGTCCGCGGTGAGCCGGGACAACCACTGAAGTTTCTTTATCGGGCGCCGGTTCTGGGAGGCACTCCGCAAAAGCTCGTCACCGACGTGGACACGAACATCACATTTTCTCCCAACGGCCGCAGTCTTGTCTATTCCGTGATGAACAACCCAGAACTCGGCAGGTTCCGGCTGGTGACTTATTCCCTTGCAACCGGCGAGGGGAAGACCTTGGTCACCGGTAACATGAATCAAGCCTTATACGATCCCGCCTGGGCGCCGGACGGCAAGACCATCGTGTGCGTGATCTATCAACAAGGAGATGCCCTCAGCGATTTGGTGGCAGTTGACGCCATCACTGGCAAACAAGACCTCATCTTTGAATCCAAAGACGGATTTCTGAGTAGACCAGTGTGGTTGCCCGAGGGCGACGGTTTGCTGACTCTCTATAGTGGCAGAGAGACCAATTTCACTCGCCAGCAAATCGTAGAAATCTCTTACCGAGACCGTAGAGCCCGCGCTGTGACCCACGACATCAACGACTATTCCGACCTGGGCCTCTCCGCCGATGGGCGGATGGTGGCGACGGTTTTGAAACAGGATCACTTCGACCTCTTCGTGGCGCCTGCATCTGACCTGAGCGGCGGCCAAGCGCAGCAGCTCACCTCTGGCGCTCGGATGTACAGCTTTGCCTGGACGCCGGACGGCCAAATGATTCTCCAGCAGGATGCCTTGAACCTCTTCCACCCTGACACTGGCAGCAAGTCGCCGCTCACCTCGCCACAACAGGATGGCGTGGCATTCCAGCCTTCCGCGTGTGCGAACGGCCGCTACGTTGTGTTCTCGATTGATGGCCACGGCGGCGCAAGAACGGCAACTATCTGGCGCATGGATGCTGGCGGTGGAAACCTCAAGCAGCTCAGTGACGGCAAGCGGGATGTATCTGCGGTCTGCTCCCCCGATGGGAAATGGGTGTTTTACACGGACCTATCCAATGGCGCAAAGCTAACCAGGGTGCCTCTGGAGGGAGGGAAGGCGGAAAGACTCTCCGAGCTTCCTGCCTACCGATTCGACATTTCTCCAGACGGCAAGCTGGCAGCTTTCGGGACCTTTGTGTCTCCGGGCACTCCCAAGATACAACTGGCACTGGTTCCGGTCGATTCTCCGCAGAATACGAAGATTCTGGACCTGCAACGCCCAGTCCCGACGACTGGGGCTGTCCGCTTCAGCCATGATGGCAAGGCTGTGGTCTATCCTTTTCGTGACCACGACGCTGATAACCTCTGGCTCCAGCCTCTCGACGGTTCGCCGGGAAAGCAGATCACGAACTTCAAATCGGAGCAAATCACGAACTTTCACTGGTCTTTCGACGGCAGCAAACTGGGGATGATCCGCGGCCACACCGATTCGGATGTTGTGCTCCTGCAAGAGTCCAAACCATAAGACTGTTATCTAGCGTACTCAATCTCTGGAAAGACGCCGACCCCGACATCCCCATCCTGAAAGGAAGCCAAGGCGGAGTACGCGAAGTTGCAATAGCTGGAGAGAGTCCTGCCTGCAGGCTCAGTCTAGTGATAGTTGTTGTAACCAGTGACAAAGTCGGCGGTGTCAAGTACTTTTTGAGCGTACTAATCCGTGCACTCCGAAGAGCGCGCCATTTCGCTCTAGTTGAAAATGTGCCCATCCAACCAAGGCTCGCTCGCAATCAGTATTCAGGTCCGGAACTCAGTCCGACCCATGCATCTCTTCGGTCACAACGTCGATCATGATTGTTAATTCGAACTCCCCGGTGAAGGGGAGCGGGATACCTAATCAATTACTCGGTGTTCTACCGCACACCATCGCCTGGTCCTGGTTGTCCCGCGTGCGAACCGAACTTTTTCAACTGCCCGTAATTCCATTCCTTGCGCATCATCCAGTACAAACGAACTGCCAGTCTCCGCGCCATGGCGACCTTGGCAATCTTCCGCCCTCGCCGCATGGTTAGGTGGACATACTTACTGCGCCATTCCGGGAGGCTGCGCGCTGTCACTTGCGCCGCTTCCACCAGCAGGAAACGCAGCAGAGAATTGCCTTGTTTCGTGATATGTCCCAGCCGGCGCTGATTCCCGCTCGACTTCTCCAACGGCACCAGTCCCAGATAGCTCGCGATCTGCTTGCCACACTGGAACCGATCCGCTCTCCCAATGATCAGCACGAAGGCCAAAGCGGTCAGTGGGCCCACTCCGGGATGCGTCTGCAACCGTTGCGCCTCGGAACGTTTCTCCACTTCCTGCTCAATCGCCTGCGTCAGCTTCGCGATCGTCGGGTTCAGTCGGTCCAGCAACTCCAGCAGGTCGCGCCGGCGCAGGCTTGCCCACGGGGCTAACCGGAACCCCTCCAGTTGCTCCCGTCCGGCTTCCCGCCACAACCTCTTCTTCGAGCGTAGGCCCTCGTTCAGCGCCACGGCTTGTAGTTGGTTCATGATCCGCGTGCGCGCCTGCACCATCCGGTGACGATGCCACAGCAGTTGCCGCAGATCGCGATTCTCCCAGCTCGGTACCCAGATCTGGGGAAAGCGATCTTCCACCATCAATTGTAGAATCAGCTGCGCATCCTGGCGATCCGTCTTCTGCTTGCGTACTCGCTTCGTACTGATCTCGGCGGCGTCTCCGATCCACAGCTCAAACTGCAGCTCGGAGAGCAGTCGTTCAAACCAGCGCGCATGCCCGCTCGCTTCCATCCCCACACGCACCTTCATCCTCTGTGCCGCGAGCTCACGGTAAAACTTCTCCGCTTCCTCACGGTGCTGCAGTCGCCGCTCTTGCAGCTCCCCAGTCTCGGTATCCACAAAAGCAATTTGTTGGAAGCTCGGGTGGTAATCGCATCCTATAATGATCATTGTTCGGCTCCTTGTCTCCCGAGCCTTTTTGGTTGGTTTGCACCGCCAAAGTTTACTCGGGTACGGGAGCCGACTTTGTCATGGAATCAATTACACTCATTGAGGATGGACCTCCGGGTCAATGAGTGAAATCGGGATGTTTTCGCCAGTTGTGGTGTTGACCGATGCTCAGGGCTTTCGTTTCACTATTTGGTGGTGGGACGAACCTTCTTCATTCGCATGCAAGGAACGCTGACGCCTGAACTTAGCACATGTTCCACCCTGCCTTCTTCCCTATAACCGTTTGCCCTATAGAATCCCACTGCATTGAGAGAGGCGTCACAGGTTAGGACCTCTGAGGTCCTAAAGGCGTGCTGCTCAAGCTCAGTAAGGAGAGCACTCCCAACCCGTCCGATGGCGTTCGATTTGACATAAAGCGCACGTAATTGTTGGCGTGAGGGAACGGCCACTCCGTAGCCGATAACTTCATCACCTGCTTCGGCAAGAAGGACAATGAATTCGGGATCACTAATCTGTTGTTCTACACGCGCAATGCGGTCCGGAGTGGCTCCCACCGCCCATGCGTCTAGTGTTGACCGCTGATAGTGGCCCGCCGCTTTCGAGAGGATGGCTTCTCGATGGACCTGCGTCATAGCGATCGCATCGTTCGGGCGGGCCGGGCGAATTGTCAACCGCATCAATGCGAACATTCCGTGACCTAAACCACGTCGAAATCGACCGCTTCGTTAAAGCCGCAGCCAGTGTACTGCTATTGGCGCTTGTATGCGGTCGCCTGTCCGCAAGTTACTGCCTATTCATGAATGCATACAGTGCCATGGCGGCCCGACGCGACGATGACTGTTGCAACCAGGTGTTAACACTCATTGAGAATTGGCTGGTCTGGGTCAATGGTTGGGATAGAGCTCCGACGCGCCGGCTGTAGGTGGAGGGTTACCAAGCCCGCTCTTTCGATGGCGAGTTGGGTTCTCGTTTCCACCATGGCTACGTTTTCGAAGGCCCCCCTATAATGCCGGACGGCCGAATTTCCCAGGTCCGGTTTGAAGCCTTGGCATTTCGTCCGTGAGCCTTCCCATGCGCAGCGAGGTTTCAAGCGCTGGTTCGCATACGCCCCGACTACGAATGGTTTGCTCTCAGCTTAGTTCCATCTCATGCGTCGGCTTATGTCGGCTCTGTGTCCGACCACCGCGCTGCCGATGGCACCACCAAGTACCCAGAGTCCCTTTGCCCGATCTTGGCGTTACCTTGATCAGGGAGACGTGTGCCGCCTCCTGCGAGGACATTACTCCCCGGTCATCGCTCTTACAGACTCATTCGTCGATCCCACTCGGCTCTCCTCTCCTTCGGCCTAAGCCTCGTTCGAGGAGTCTCTGCAGGTTGCGACCAGCCCCTGCTGCGGGCAGGACCTTCCCGACGTTATCTCTGCGAATCCTTCCCTGAGTGCCTGGGCCCCTGTCACGGCGGTCCCGTGGAGTGCACCTGCCTGTTTCTTCCCCCACGTCATCGGCCTTCCCCCGTACACTATCGAGGTCGGCTTCCCGCGTTTCCCCGTCAAAACGATTTCATGACGGATCTCTTTTTCGAGACTGCAGCCATTTCGTTATGTTCAGGCCCTCAGGTTTGCTCGCCTCCCCGATCGTTCCCACCGCTGCAGCTTATCGCCGCAGGGCAGCCGAGGCTTTTACGTCCGAGCTGAACATGCTTCGTTGCCTCCGCATGCATCGGATATGCTAACCACCTGCCCAGGCAATTGGTGGTGTGGGGACTTACACCCCACTAGATTCACAGCCTTGTCGGCTGCTCCAGTGTAATCGAGATGTTACGCCAAGTCAGCGCGGACTCGGCCTCCAGGGTAGCAGCGACAAACGGGATTTCTTACTACGCGACAGGAAAAACGGAAGGCAGAGGCGACCTTACAAGTTCGCAGCGACAGCAGGTTTGAATGTTGGATGGCCGGGCAGCCAGCTGCGCATCGGCCATCCATGAGGAGAGTTATGCTACCGCCTGTGTTGAGGATTGGCCGCGGAAGGACTTCAGTGCGCTAGCCTCATCCTTGTGAATATCAAAGACAGCGGATAGCTTTGTCAACTCAAGCAAGTCATGGACCCTCTTGTTCAAGTTGGCGAGCTTCAGTTGGCCCCCCTTGTTCTGAATCGTGGTGTGAGTCTTTACCAGCTCTCCCACGCCGGAGCTATCTATGTAATTCACTTCCGCCAGGTTCAAAAGAACTCTGGTTTTTCCTTTGTCGGCCAAATCGCGAACAATCTCGCGGAGCATCACATTCCCCTCTCCGAGAGTGATTCTTCCGCTTACGTCAAGGATGACTATGTCCTCGATTTGCCGGGTGTTCGTTTGCATTTTGACGGGGATTGCGCCTTGCATGCCGAGACCCAGCCGATCCAGTACGGCGCAGGCCGAGGTCGCAATCTGGGGCGATTCCGCGCGCACCACGATCAAGGAGCGACCTTCCTTCAGAACTTCCCGGAAGAAAGCAGCATCTTCCGAACACTTTTCGTCCGGAGTCGGCGCAGTTTCTTGGGCGTGGCCGGCTGCTGAGCCAACGGAGGCGCCAGCGCCTGCTCCGGCAAGTCCCAATAAGGCAGCTGCGCCGAAACCGAGCGCGAATACTGTTCCTATACCGGGAAGAAGCAGAGTGGCGGCAACAACCCCGGCTGTCATGCCGGCTGCTCCGCCGGTAAAACCTCCCACGTATGCGCCAAATTCCTTGCTAATGGTCTTGGCTTCGCTTTCGGAACGAGTCAAGAAAACGATGGACTTTTCCGGCACACCCTGTTGCAGCAGCTCCTTCAATGCTTGTTCAGCGCGATCCCGCGAAGAAAATACTCCCACTGCAGTATCCATGGATCCTCCACGACCAGCGATGTTGGGGGCTTACTCGTCTGTTGATGTACCGCCTGCTTTGAAAGGCCCCACGCGAAAGGCGGCATTCACCCCATTGGCGGAACACTGAGACTAAGGCCAACATTTGTCAAGCGCAAACCAAAGTCGGGAGCTCGATCTCCTTAGCCATGCGCCATCCTTGCGGCGGAAAGTATCCACCAACCGGAAGGGTCACCGCAAGGGGGATCGCCAACGCCGATTGCTAAACCGTAGTTGACGTAAACAGGCGATTTCACAAGCTTGCGCCGTCTGTTCGCCCGTTCAGTCTGGGGTTTTGAGCGTAATCGAGATGTTTCGCCAATTACGAACCGCAGCCTCGACGGTTTCCAAATATCTGTGAGTAAGCGCAGGTCCTTGTCCGTCACTCATGCGGAACAAAAACACAGGAGCGTTCGGGAGGTGATCCGAATGAAGATTGTTTCACATTGACGCGAATAGGGATTGAGGGGACAGCGGCAGCCTTTGTTGGGGCCAAGAGGAGATTTCGGTATAGAATTTCGGTTAAGCAACGTTTCTTGTCTCCAGATCTCAATCCGCGCTGTAAGTGACTCTGCATCCTCGTCATCAGGAGGGAGTACGGGAATGACGATTGGCCATAAGCTTTCCTGCTCCGTTACTATAATCGCCGCGGTAGCTTGTTCCGTTCTTATCTTCGCCAAACCCCAAGACAGGCAGAACAACTCCGAAGTCAAGTTCACTGCACACGCTGAACTGGTGCTGGTCCCTACGCTGGTGACTGACAAGTCCGGCAATCACATTGCCGGACTGAAGAAGGAAGACTTCACGGTGCTGGAAAACGGCGCCGAACAAAAGATTGCCACGTTCGAGGAAATCACCAGCACCGCGCACCGCATGTCTCGTCCCCGGAATCCGAACGAGTTCAGCAATTCGCTGACGGGCGAATCTTCCAACCGGCGCATTACCCTTATGGTGCTCGACTTCATTAACACGCGCTTTGCGGATCAGACGTATGCTCGCCAGGATTTGCTCAAATATCTAACGCAATCGGTGGATCAGCGCGAGCCGACAGCCCTCTACACCCTCACCCGCAGCGGCATTCACGTTATCCATGACTTCACCACCGACCCTCGCGTCCTGGTGGCCGCGCTGCATAAGGTGAAAGGCGACGCGTTCCAATTGGTCGATAGCCCGGAAGATGTGGAAGCCATGACCGGAACTGCCAGCCCCGATGGCAGCGCGGGTGTCGATCCTGGTTCAGTGCAGACCGAAGCCCAAAAAATCCAGACCATGATGGAAGACGCGGAACTGAATTTTCAATCGTTCGAGCAACGCCTTGCCATCACATACACCTTGCAGGGGATGCAACAGGTAGCCCAGGCGCTGGCAGGGTTCCCGGGTCGCAAGTCGCTGATCTGGGCGAGCGGCGGATTCCCTTTCAGCGTGAGCGACAACACCATGCAGCTCGCGCCAGCCGGCCGTGATTCTCTCACCGATGTACTGCCGATGTACGAACACACCTGGCAACTGCTGAACGATGCAGAGATTGCGCTCTATCCCGTGGACGTCAAAGGGTTGCAAGTTGCGATCATGCCCAGCGCCTCCGTGCGGAACCCGGGAAAGAACTATGGGCGCAACATGAGCTGGAGACAGTTGGATACTCAGGCGTCCTTCCAAACCTTTGCGTCAATGACGGGAGGCCGCGCCTATTACAACTCCAACGATTTGATAAAGGGCTTTCGCGATGCGGTGAACGACTCCGCCGAATACTACATTCTTGGCTACTATCTCGATCGGTCGAAGACCAAGGCTGGCTGGCGCAAGCTGGCGGTTAAAGTGAAGCGCGATCACGTGGAAGTGCGCGCTCGCAGCGGATTCTTTGTGACCAATGCCACAGTCGACCCCGAGAACAGCCGCACCAGCGACATTTCATCGGCCTTGCAGTCGCCTTTGGATTTCACATCCCTCGCGCTGGTGGCGCGCTGGGACAAAATCGAACCTGGCAAAGAGCCGGGCAAGAAGCGTGTGAATTATGTGATGCACTTGGCGGCAGAATCTGCGCTGATCAACGAAGCCGACAATAACCATGTTGTGCTGGACTTCGTGGTCCTGGCGAAAACACCCGAAGGCAAACTAGTCGATCATCCCGTGGGCCAGAAGATTGACGCTCATCTAACCCCGGAGAAGTTGTCGGCGGTTCACCAGATGGGTATCGCCTACCCCGGCGCGCTGGATCTTGCTCCCGGAGAATACACCGTCCGCTTCGTTGTCCGCGACAACCTTAGCGGACGCATTGGCTCGGTTGCCGCGCCCTTGAAGGTAGAATGAAAAAGAGTAGGTTGCGTGGCTGCAGTTCACCCGTGAGGCTCTCACCGGAATCTGAACTTAAGTTGGCCGGAGATCGCGGCATGCAAATCGCCGCCGCGATGCCATTCGCCCAGCGGCATTCCTGGTCTTATACTGCCCGCACCTGGCTAGTCGATCAAGTCATCGAACGCGAAGTACAGCAAGGCACGGACATGGTCATTAATCTGGCCGCCGGGCTCGATTCCAGGCCGTACCGGATGCAGCTTCCCGCTTCGCTTCGGTGGATCGAGATCGACCTCCCGGACATGCTGAACTACAAGCAGGAAGTTCTCGCCGCCGAACGTCCGCTCTGTGCGCTCGAGCGTGTGCCGCTTGATTTGAGAGATACTGCAACACGCCGTGGACTGTTTCAGCGGCTCGTGGACGAAGCGAAGCGGGTGCTGGTAGTGAGCGAAGGGCTCATCGTTTACTTCCACGCCGACGGCGCTGCTGAACTGGCCCGCGATCTCGCAGCCCGTTCCACCTTCCGGCGCTGGGTCACCGACCTTATATCACCTGCGCTTCTCAAGATGCTCCAGAAGTCCATTGGTGGCCCGCTGAGTGATGCCGGTTCGCCGCTGACATTCGCGCCTCGGGACGGGCCGAAATTCTTCGCCCCATACGGGTGGAAGTCGGCCGAGACGCGTTCCGTGTTACACACAGCGGCCAAGTTGAAGCGCCTGTCGTTTGGGATGCGGCTGCTGTCGCTTCTCCCCGATCCTGCTGGCCGCAAGCCCGACAAGCCGTGGGGCGGAGTCTGCGTGTTGGAGAACTGCGGACCAGCGCGCACTGCTTAGCCCTCGCAAAACTATCAGAGATTCTGGAACGAATCGCAACGGCGGAACATCTGCGTAACCGTCGCTAAATCCCGATTTCACTCAAAATGGCGCGGCAAGGGATTTTGAGCGCTGTCGCCTGTTATCAGCAGTTATGCTATTAGGCATGGCTGTGTCCGTGGAAGCTCAACCTCTGATTGCTGTACGCGACGTTAGGGCGAGTAGCCGTTGGTACGGGAGATTGTTTGCGGCAGACTCGCTGCCTGATCACAGGCACCGTGATTTATATGATCGGGTGTTCTCGTCGGGTCGCTTGATTCTTCAACTCCACGCTTGGGACGAAGAGCATCATCCAAACCTTGTCAACGCGAACGCCGCGCCTCCTGGGCACGGGGTATTACTTTGGTTCCAGGTTAACGACTTTGACTCGACGGTTGATCGAGCGCGAGAACTACGGGCTGAAGTGATTGAAGAGCCTCACGTCAACCCGGCACCCCAACACAGAGAGATTTGGCTCCGCGATCCTGACGGTTATGTGGTGGTAATCGCGGGCCCGGATGGCGAGGTGAGTTCGTAAGGTTGCCCGGCTGGGCTGATGCGCTGAGAGCTTGTTCGAGAAGCAGGGCGGAAGCGAAAACCAAGAGAGAGCAGACGAGGAGTTTTTTCATCACGCGGAAATTCTAAACCTGCGGTTAGCCGCCAGGGCAAGTTTTATTCAAGGAGGATCGCGGGCGAGCCCGACACAAAACGTGCCCAGAAGACTGACGGGGGGACTTTGAGTGATAATCGCCTTCCATGAGAAGGCCGGTCGGAGTCAAGAACAGTTTTCGTTCAGGAGGACGGGCAGGATTGAGTCCCCGACCTACGGGACTGGCGTGCCACTACTTAGGCACGTAGCTATGTTCATCGGCCGAAGAGAGGATCGCTCCAGACTGGTCGGCGCAAAATGCGCGACGGCCATAACTGTCTCCGATGGGCGTGGCAGTGAGATGGAAACCTGCGGCGGGCGAGCCCGCGCACCCCGATAGCGAGAAGGCATACCCGTGTTGCTTGCCGCCGGCCAGTCCGCTGTTGATTAGCATGGCTTGGTGTTCGTTGGCCTCGGCAGCACCGAAGCCATCGAGATCGGAAAGTGTGCAGGTGTAGCCCACCGCGCGATAGGTTGACGCGTAAGTGGTCTCCGCCGTGAGAATCTTGCGGACGGCGGCCAAGGTGTTCCCATCGCTCCCGAAGGTGCGGATGGGAGTCTGTCCCGTGGTCTGCGATTGAACGCCCTGCACTTGAATCTGCGGACCGGTAACCGCCGCGCGCGCCTTCATGCCATCGGAGATGGTCTTCAATAGGTCGGGATCAGCGAGCGGCAGCTTGATGGTGACGGCAATCTCATTCAACGTCCAGACTCTTGATTCCATTTTCATGGAGCAGACGATAACCGGCATGAATGGAGTTGCTTTTGCCTGGTTGTCTTTGTAGGTGTGGAAAGAGAGTTGGATGTCGTCCTGATCGCCCTGCAGGGAGTCGTTGTCTACGACGAGCTCAACTTTCTGTCCAGTCTTGGGATCGTCAGTGGCAAGCAGCACCGGCCCGGTCTCGAATGTCTGAAAACTCTTCCCTTGCGTTTGCAATTGCGCGGCTAGCAGCGAATACTGCTGCAGGCTCGTCATCGCCCCGGATTTTTCGAGGGTGGCGCGCAGGGCCGCGGGCAGATGCTTCAGGAAGGTTCCTGACTCTTTGCTGAAAAACATCTCCATCAAAGCCTGCCGGGCCGTTTGTGGAGCTTCCTGAGTTGGACTCTTTGCCCACAGGCCAGCGCTGGACAAGATCAGAGAGAGAACAACCACCGCGAGTTTTCGCATGAACTAGCTCCTGCCAAGTGTTGCCTGATCTTGGCACGGCGGCGGGGGCGGCTCCAGTTACTGAGGTAAGGAAGTCTCTCGGTGGTCGGCGATTGTTTGGTGCAACGGGCAAGTCAATGAAAGCCGTGGAGTTGGCAGTGTCTGAAAGGATGGTTGCCGCAAAATCTCTATTACACTCATTGACCCACCGGGGTTTTGAGTGTAGTCGGGCAGTTGGGCGAACACTAGCCATTAGCCTTTATTGATGTCAATGAGTATAAATCGTCTGTTCTCGCCAACTCTGGAGTTGTTCCTTTTCGCCGCGAAGTACAGACGAGAATGATTAAGACGATCCGTTGCCCGCTCGGGCTTTGCGGCTCAACACTTCCTGCTTTGCGTGCAGCCAGTCATCTGTTGGGCTTCCATTCACTCGGCCACGTTCTTGATACAACTCATACGCGCGTTGGCGGATTTTTTCTTCAATTTGGGCGTCGGCTTGGTTGGGTCTGGGTAAGATCGGCGGCTGAGAGCTCGCGGTCGGGTATCTTCGCTTCGAGTTGCGCCCCCGAGATGTGCCCTTTCGCGATGTGTCACCGCATGTGGCTGAGGTGGACGCAGAGCATGGACTTCTGGCGGGAGGAGCTGCGACTACCGAACTGCTGTTTTCGCGGTCAGATAGTACCAAGAGCTGCTTGATGATTTCTCCCTTCTCCCACTTTTCTGCCTTTTTGGTTTTACCCGCGCATGTTTTGGCCAAAATAGTGAACACGGCCAGGGTAGTCACGACCGCGATGAATACAAGGCTAAGCATTAGCGGGTTGTCCCATCAATGCGTTCCTGAGGCGCTCATCTGAAGCTCGGTACAAATCGGCGTTCGCAAGCGAAAACTCAACTATCAGATGGCGTCCAAGAACGCCGAGATTATGCGCCTATCAGCTGCGAGGCCCTTCCTGATTGCAATGGCAGTGCCATCTGAAAGTATCCAGGAATGTCCGCACGTAGCCGCAAGGACGTTTAGCTTGTTTCCTTGCGTGGCATCCTGTTGCTTGATCCCCAGACCTCGAACGGGGTTTCCAGGGCACACGGGGCACCGCAAATACAAAAGGGGGGAGGGCTGGCCGAGCATTATGCAATCTCCTTTTCGAATCGAAAATAGCACCAGATCAGAGCGGCGGCTCTAATCGAAAGTGTTCTCTGAGTTCGGACTAAAGGACAGGGGGATGGTCAGGCGGGGATTGTGAGTGTAATCGCCTGTGGGTGTTGAAAAAGTCACTGTGATTAGCACGCGAAACGGTGGCAGAAGCGTGGTAATAAGGAGAAGGAATCCTGGCCATGTTCTGCTGGATCACCATACTCGGAGGGGTGCTAATCATGATGGGGCAACACGATCGTTCGGAAGCGTTGTTCTACTACTTCCGCCTGGAAGATCAAGTTCCTGAGAGTCATCTGCTGCGGTTGATCGAAAAGCACATCAGCTTTGCGTTTGTGCGCGAGCGGTTGAAGGCGAGCTACAGCGAGACGGGCCGTCCGTCGATTGATCCCGAGCTTCTGCTGCGCATCCTCTTGATCGGCTACTTGTATGGCATAACCAGCGAGCGCAAGCTGGTCGAGGAACTGCGCATGCATCTGGCGTGGCGCTGGTTTACCGGACTGGGCTTCGATCAGGAGATTCCGCATCACTCCACGTTCTCGAAGAATCGGCACGGACGTTTTCAGGAATCGAAACTGTTCGAGCAGTTGTTTGAGGAGATCGTGGCGCGCTGTCTGGAAGCCGGACTGGTCCAAGGCGACAACCTGTCGGTCGATGGCAGTTTCGTCGAGGCCAATGCCAACAAGGGGAGCCGCATTCCGCGCGAGCAGTTAGCGGAAGCGGCGCGAGTGAACCAAACCGTGCGCCAGTATCTGGTGGAACTGGAGCAGCAGAATCCAACGGAAGAGCCAGTGCATGAGCAGGAACTGGTGTCGACCACCGATCCCGATGCGACTTATGCGACCAAGGGTGGAACTCCAGCCCGGCTGGGTTACTACGACAACTATCTGGTGGACAATCACAGTTGCGTGATCGTCGGTGTGCAAGCGACGGCGGCACGCCTGAGCCAGGAGACGGTAGCCGCTCAAGACATGATCGCTCGTTTCGCCGAATGGCAAGGGCGGGAACCTGCGTCGGTGGCCGCCGATGCCACCTACGGGAACGGTGAGTTCTTGCAGTGGTTAATGGAGCGGGGGATCACACCGTATATGCGCACTCGGGACAGTGCTCTGCGCAAGAACAGTTTGCTCTACGGTCCCGACCGTTTTACTTATCTTCCCGAAAGCAACAGCTATCTTTGTCCCGCAGGAGAGCAACTCAACTACGGCGGACACAATGCTCGGAACCGTACCCATGTCTACATCGGGACCCGCAAACGTTGTGGGGCGTGCGCACAAAAAACGCAATGCACCAGCTCACCGTTAAAGTATCTTGCCATCCACATCCATGAGCCCGCCCGGCAACGCGCTCGCGACCTAGTCAATACTCCTGCCTTTGTTGACGCGCAGAGACAGAGAAAAAAGGTGGAGGCACTGTTTGCGGAACTCAAGAATCAGATTGCACTTCGTCGCTTGCGCTTGCGGAGATTAAAGTTTGTTCGCGAGCAGTTCTTCCTGGCAGCGGCTGCGCAAAACATTAAGCGACTGGTCCGCTTCCTCAGCCAAGGGCCGCAGCCAACGCTCCAGGCAACGACTTAGTCTTCCACCCTCGCAAGAAAACTCTCCCTTGCTGCGGGACTCACACCCCACTAACAGCGCTTCCGAGCAGCCCTTTTTCAACACCCACGCCTAGTTTCGCCAATTACTTCCGACCTAGCCCGTTATTCGGGCACGACGATTGCTGGCGTCAGCCAGCTCACGAGAGCCGTGATTAGAAAGTTAAGGCACAGGGCCAGGAAGCCGGCACTCCAGCCGAACAGGGGGTCCCGGTGACTGAGCATAAGGAAGATGACGGTGGCAACTCCAGCAATCATGCCGGTAAAGACTCCGCGCATGGTGACGCGTCTCCAGTAGAGACCCAGCACCACGCCAGGGAAGAACTGGGTGACGCCCGCATACCCCGTTAAGAGAAGGCCCACCAGCGTGGCCGATTTGTAGATGGCGAGTACGAGGCTGATGAGGCCGAGCACTACGACCATGACTCGGGCCAGTTTGGCGACCTGATCGTCCGTCATCGCCGGTGCGAAGATGGGCCGATAGAGATTCTTGGCAAACAGGGTCGCAGCGGTCAGAATGAAAATGGAAGCGGGCACCATAGCGGTGAGGGCGCCGGCCCCGCCGATTACTCCCAGGAACCACGGCGGGAAGCTCTTGCGGACAATCGTCAAGAGCGAGAGGTCGCCATCGGGCAAGCCAGGCACGACCAAAACCGCAGTAAAGCCGACAAAAAAGATAAAGGCTAGAGTGATGGTATAGAGGGGCATTACCACGGCGTTGCGACGCAAAGTGTCGCCGCTTTTCGCGGTGAAGGCGGCCCCAAACGCGTGCGGCCACATGTAGAAACCCAGCGAAGTCAGAAGAACTGTGGAGATATACCAGGTATGACCCAGGTTGGCGGTGGCGCCGGGCATGGTTAGGTGTGCCGGCCGGCTATGCGCCAACGCGGCGAACATGGGACCGATCCCGGCAAAGTGAATATAGGGAATGCCGATGCCGATGGAGACTGCCGCCAATACCATCAGCACATCTTTAAGAACGCTGACCCAAGCCACTGCCCGAACACCGCTGGCAAAGACGAAGGCCACCAACAGAACGACCGAAATCGCCATAGCTGGTGTACGGCCGATTCCATCGAAGCTGGCAATCGAGACGATAATACCTACCCCTGTTATCTGGAGCTGCAGGTAAGGGATAAAAGAGGCGATACCAACGACACATACAAATCCGGCTAGATACTTGTTGCCGTAACGCATGGTGAAGAAGTCGGATTGAGTCTGCATTCCGTATTTCCGGCCGACCTCCCAGATCTGCGGCAGGATAAAGAACGAGACAACGTAGGCCAGGGTCAGGTAAGCCATGATGTATAGCGTTGGGCCGCCACGGGAATAGGCCCAGCCGCTGGCTCCCAAAAAGGCGAACGTGGTGTACACTTCGCCCGCCATCAGCAGGAACATCAGAACAGCGCCGAAGCCGCGGCCGCCAACCGTCCACTGCTCCAGGTCCATCTTTCGGTGGACTCCGGCCAGGAAACCGATGGCAACGCCCATCGCGACGATGACGAAGATCGTGGTCAGGGAAACGGTGCTGGGACTCATTGGACTCCGGAGTCCTTCCTATCCCGCGCGACTTCCATTCGATAGGCCGCCCACATGCACAAACTGCTGAGCACGATCCAAGCGATAAGCCAGAAGAGATTAAAGGGGAGTCCGAAAATCATTGGTTCAATGCGGTCCCAGAGCGAGACCGAGAGGCACATCGCAATGAAGGGAATCAGGCCGAGCAGGAGAGCGCCGACCGATGGTTTTTTCACGCGCACAGGGCGATGATTATAACCCGCTGCCAAACGCAGCGTCGCGACACTCATTGACCGGGTCGTGAGTGTAAACGCCTGTGGCTGAAAAAGCTCTTTTCAGGGAATTTTTACCAACGAAATTCGTTCGTAAGTTATTGAATGTTCGTCTGCCGTAGACGCTGAAATTCACTGAAGTTACTGCTTTGGTTCCTTTTTCAACACCCACGCCTGATAACGTAACAGCTATATGATCCCGTGACGACTGCGGTTTCAGTATTTCCCATGTCTCTTCCCACGCCTCCACTTTGCCATCATCGAGACCAGATGAGGTGGACCGGCAGCACCGATCGGGTCGCTGGGCGATCAAACCTGAGCCGACACTCGATGGCCCGATCACCCGATGACCCGATGACCCGATTACATCGCCACAGTCTTAGGAAGTTGCGACCTGAACGGCGGGCATGTGAAATGGCAGCAACACTGTGAACTTGCTTCCCTTCCCCACCACGCTGCTCACTTCGATGCGGCCATGATGTTCTTCCACGATTCGGCGGGCGAGCGAAAGACCAAGACCGGTGCCATTGCCCTTGGTGGTGTAGAAAGGCCGAAAGATGTTGGGTAGGGTCTGAGGGGGGATACCACGCCCGGTGTCGCTGACCGCCACGGTGGCGTGATCACCTCGCAAACCGATCTCGACACGGACTGTCCCCACTCCCTCGATGGCCTGAACGGCGTTCAGGAGCAGATTCAGCAGCACCTGGTGAATCTGATCGCTGTCGTGCTCGACTTCAGCGAGGTCGGGCGCCTGCTGCAGCTCAATCTTGATTGGTTTCGACAGCACCTGCTGGCGCGCCAGCATCACCGCGTGTTCGACGGTCGTGTTGAGATTGCTCGGACAAACCTGCGGCGGGTGAGGCCGCGCCGTTTCCAGAAGATCGGTCAGTATGCGGTTGATCTGCGTGACTTCCTGGCGAACATCTTTCAGTACCGCACGCGCCGGACTGGTCGATGGCAGATCGCGACCGATGATTTCGATGACACCTGCGATTCCCGCCAGTGGGTTGCGAATCTCGTGGGCCAAGCCCGCAGCCAACTCTCCGAGCGTCGCCAGGTGCTCGGCGCGAGACATTTGCGTGCGATGCAAGGTCTCAATCTCTTCCCTGCTCTCCCGCAACTGCAGCAGCATTTGGTTGAAATTGCGGCCGAGGTCTCCGATTTCGTCGTTGCGCTTGGCAAAGCTGACCGCGACGTCCAGATTGCCTTCACTCACCAGCGCGATCTTCTCTTGTAATTCGACCATCGGCCGTTGAATAAAATAAGCCAGCGCGCCGATCGACACTCCACAGATGGCGATCGCACCCACTCCCGCGACCATCAGCACCGCGTGACGTTCCGGGTCCCGAAAAGATACGGTTGCCAGAATGAACAGCAGCAGCCCCACCAGCAGTACAAACACTACCGGTAAGATTGCCTTGAGCTGCCAGTTGAAACGCACGGAACCCAATCGGGAGTCCTCGTCCTGCGGCAAACCCGCAGACCTTGTTCGCTCGCTGCCACCCAGTCCGTCCCGGGCATCGAGACCCGCCGTAGTCGTGTAGGCGGTTTCCGCCGGTGGCCCAGTTGGGGTCGTTGTGGATTGAAAATTAGGCATAAGCATGCAACCCGGGCAGCAAGTACGTCACACCAAAGAAAGTGAACATCACCACCGCAAAGCCGGCGATGGCGAAGTAGGCGGCGCGACGGCCGCGCCATCCGCGCGTGATGCGCATGTGCAAATAGAGGGCGTACACCAACCAGGTGATCGCCGCCCAGGTCTCTTTTGGATCCCAACTCCAATACGAGCCCCAGGTCTGGTTCGCCCAATACGCTCCGGAGGCGATCATCAAGGTTAGTAGGGGGAAGGCAAGACAGATAGTCTTGTAGGTGATGCGGTCGAGGTTGTCGGCGCTGGGCAGCAGGCGTCCCAGATCCGGGCGCCGCCACAGCAACAACAGATAAAGCAGCGAGATGAATACGCCGCCTACCAAGCCCGACAGTATGAAGGGACTGGCGGCGAGGGTGGTCGGAAATAATCCGTCCGCGTCGAGCGACGGATAGCGGCCATCACCGGCGCGAACTACGAACATGACCAGTGCCATCACCTGAAGAAGGATGCTGAGGAATACGGCGCGGTTGGCGAGCGTCAGGAAGCTCTCGTTTTTCTTCCAGCGCGCCAGCCCGTAGAAAACCAGCGGCGATGCGACCACTAAAAGAGTCAGCGTCATCAGCCAGCCGAGGTCGGGAACGGTGACGAATAAGCGCACGCCCCGGGAGAGGAAGACCTCTGATTTTTGTTCCGGATTCCAGGCGACCAGGCTTAACCCGCCCCACTTCTCAAAGCGCGTTAGAACGACGCTGGCGTAAATGGCTAAAGTGCTGGCACTGGTAAAGGCGAGGAAGGTCTCGGTCCTCATGTTGTCCTGGATCAGGAACATCGCGGCGAGAGCAAAGCTCAGGGCGCAGGCGGCGTAGGCCAGCATGGCCAGCGTGACGTGCACGTGCAACCAGGTGGACTGCAGCGCGGGTACCAGCGGGTGAACTTCGGTCCGCAGCAACTGCATCAGCACCACGCCCACAATTGCCACTGGCATCGTGACCGTGCCAATGACCTTGACGCCATATTTTTTTTCGGCCACCAGCGTGAGCACGGCCAGCGTCCACACGAAGCTGAGCAGCATTTCGTAAACACTCGAAAACGGCGCATGTCCAGCTTCGTACCAGCGATGGGCAATGGCTGCGGTGTTGGCGATCAATCCCACCCAGGTGGCGAGCGATGCGAACTTCACGTATGACTCGGTGCCGGTGACTCCAAACCCCAGATAGAGCGCGCCCGCGCCGGAGTAGAAAATCAGAGCGGCGAAGAGCAGGTTCGTCTCGTTCAAGAGATTGCCACTCTTGACCACGTTCAAAAATGCCATGAACAGCAGGAACGCGATTGCCAATCCGACCAGGACGATCAGGGTCATGCCAGTTGCCGGTTGCTGCTGTTCTGCGTTTGCTCGTGCCATTTACATCCTCCAATGAACCGGTCGAGTTGCCCGGTTCAGTTCCCGGCTTCAGTGACTGACGACCGTAGCGACCTGCTCGCGAGGAGAGTTTGTCCTGGGAATGGTTTTCAGTTCTTCTTGCAACAACGCCACCAGATCGTTGAAGCGCTGCTCAAACGCGTCGCGGTTGCGATTTGCACTTCCCCCGATCCATAGCGAGTATTTGCCCGTCTTCGGGTCGCGAACCGGCGCTACCCAAAACCGCATGTGCACCACGTAGAACACGAATGCCAGTCCAACGCCCATCAGGACGACGCCTGACCAAACTCCCCACTGTCCCGGTTCGTGCGAAACCTGCAATCCTGTGAAGTGGCCCATCTTCAGGTCGGTGGGCTGGAACTGGTAGGGTGCTTTCGAGTTGTCGGCGACCTCGTCAATTTGCGGGAGCCACACGTCGAAGTCTTTCCCGGCTTTCTTCGAAGTCACAACCAGGTGGGCCGCTGGATTTTCCAAATAGTTCGATTTCTTGTACACCTGCCCGTCGCGAACCGCGAAGTCGGGAATGAATTCGGCGAAACGCACCGTGGTATTGGCGTCGAGTGGAACGGTGTCGTTCACAGCCAGCCCGATCTCCTGTTTCTCACCAGAACCGTTGCTCGGAGTCGCGAGCAGACTGAACTTGTCGACCTTGCCATTTGAACCGTAACTCGACTGATAGAAGCGGACGCCGCTGTAGAGCAGCGGATCGTTCACGACGATCTCTTTGTTCTGGACGTCCCGTCCGTCTTCCACCACGGCCAGTTTGGACCACCACTTCTTCGGGGTGCCGTCCGGGTAGTTTTCCTGACCGGCGGCATCGCAGCGAACGGCAAATGGGAGCGTGCGCTTGCTGCCGTTACGTATGTCGACCAGGTTGGAGGTCTGCCCTTCATTCAGACTGAGATAGCCCCGCCAGCCCCAAATACCGTCTACGATCGTGCCAAAGAAAATGAGCAGCAGGCTGGCATGGACGATGTACACCGCTAGCTCGGAGATCCGGTGCCGTTCCGCGAAAATTCCGAAGTGGTCTGCACGCACCACGCGCTCGGGTTTAAATCCGAGCGAATGCAGCGCACGCTCGGCCGCCACCAGCCCCGATTCTTCGTCCGCGATGGCCAGCGATTTCTGCGGATGCAAAGCGCGGCGAAAGCCATCGTCAGGATACTTGTACGGACGCGAGAAGTAGCGCCACGAATTGGGAAAACGATCGATGGAAGCCGCGACAATACAGAGACTGACCAACAGCAGCAGTCCGAGGAACCACCAGGAGTGAAATACGTCGGTCAATCCGATCGCGTCGAGGATCCGAAGCGCCTGCGGGGAGTAGGCGCTCTGCATCTCGTCGGGCTCGGTGACCGGCCTCTGCAACACGATGGTGCCGACGGCGGCGAGAATCACGACCAGGATCAACAGAACGACGCCGGTCTGGATCGAAGCAATAGTTCGCCACGTTTTGTGGCGAAGTCCGCCAGAATCTAGGGCCATATCCTCTCCCCACTCCCAAAGCCTGAAATGCAAGTTCCACGCCAGATATGCCCAAGTCAGTAACCAACAGATTTAACGTGACTTAGCAGCAAAGCTGGAGTTGCTTACAACCGCTGGTTTGGGCTAAATCGCGCATTCCAACCCAGTTCGGCGGGGATTTCACACATCACAGGGGTCTGGTGATGATTCTCACTCACCCCTGTGATGGACGCCCGAAGTGCTTTGAAGGCTGCCTGCGGCGTCCCCCTTGGGGCATTTCACCGACCAGGCTGTGGCAGAAGGCTCATTCGGGGTTCATAATTATGGCCATAGATTTTCCGAGCAAGATCGAACATGCCTCTCAACCTTCTTTTGTTCAGTCAGTTGCGCACGCGTTGCAACTCGCAACAGTTTTCTTGTGATACGGTAACCATCGTGCACACGCATCCGCCGGAGGTCGTGTGAGAGTGCTCCCCCATCGCATCTGGTTCCGCAAAAAGATCGCAAACCACGGCAGTCTTGGTATTGATGTTCTTATTCTTTTCTTTGTGCTGATCGCGCTTCTGATTTCGCGCGCCACCGCCGCTGTTCACCCCGTTCCGCTCGATCCGAAGATGGAGAGCGCCAAGTGCCTCGAGTGCCATGGAGACAAGGCGAAAGGGAAGGCCGTCCATTCCGCCATCGCGATGGGCTGCATGAGCTGTCACGAAATCAGGGTCAATAGAGACACCACCCGCGTAAAACTAATCACCACCGTCCCCTACAAGGTCTGCCTGACCTGCCACAGCGACAAAGATGCCACGCAGATCAAGGGACGCGTCCACCAACCAGCCGTTCGCGAGTGCCTGACCTGCCACGACCCGCATACTTCCGACAACAAGTTCCAGTTGCTGAAGGCGACCTCGGGCGATAAGAAGGACAATCTTTGCCTCACCTGCCACACTCAAGGAACGAACGTTCCAGAGAAGGGCAGCCGCCACGCCGCGCTCGACATGGGGTGTGACGCTTGCCACACCACGCACAAGACGGGTGATCGGGGGAAGCGCGAATTTGATTTCCACCTGACCAAGGACGCTCCCGCGCTGTGCGTCGATTGTCACGATGTGAAGGACGCCAATCTGGTGAAGGCACACCAAGGGCAGCCGTTCGAAAAGGCCGATTGCCTCACCTGCCACGATCCGCATCAGTCGAAATCGCCCAAGCTGATGCAGGCGTTCGTGCACGATCCTTTTGGGTCGAAATCGTGCGATATTTGCCACCAGCCGGCCAAGGACGGCAAGGTCGTCCTGACTCAGGCGAGCGCCAAGGAACTGTGCGTCACTTGCCACTCCGACAAGGCCGAGCATATCGAGAAGGCGAAAGTTCAGCATCCGGGCGCGGCCGGCGATTGCACCGACTGCCACAACCCGCATGCCGGCCGCTCGCCGGCGTTCCCCAAGCCGGACGCGGTTGCGGTTTGCCTAGGCTGTCACACCGATCGAGCGGAGGAGGGCAAAAAGCTGCATGTGCACCAGCCGGCGTTTGAGCAGGGGTGCGCCATCTGTCATGATCCGCACGGCAATGATAACGAGCATCTGCTGCGGGTCAACAAGCCCAACCCGTTGTGCCTCGAGTGCCACGGCCCCGACGCCAATCCGAAGAAGCTGGAGAGCGAACACCTGGTAGCCATCTTCGACGGCGTGGTAAAATTACCGGAAAACTACTTTGCCAAGGTGCCGGTTCTGCCTCTGAAGTATGGCAGCGGCCATCCGGTAGCAAAACACCCGACCTCGGACCTGGTGGATCCAAACGATCTGACCAAGGTCTTGACCCCTTTGAATTGCCTGACGTGCCATCAGCCGCACGCTTCGGCGCAACCCGACCTGCTGGTCAAGGATCAGGCCAATAACTTGGCGTTTTGCAGGACTTGTCACAAGGGTCTGATTGGGTCCGGAGGCGGGAAAGGAGGGATGTAGAGATGCCTGAGGTTTGGCAGAAGTCGATGCGCGGAGGAACGGCGGCTATGCTGCTTGTGCTGGCCATGACTTGGGCGGCACCGGTGGCTCTCTGTGGCGACCAAAAGAAAAAGAAAGAGGCCGCGACCTCCGAGGCGCCTGCGACTCCTGCGACGGTGACCTTTGCTCCCGTGGTATTCCCGCCCCCGCCCGCCATACCGCGGCTGTATTATTTGGATTATTTTTCCGCTGAGAGGCCACCGGACGCTGATCCGAATCAAAAAAAGGAGCAGAAGAAGCTTTCCTGGATGGATCGCATGGCCGGCGTTTCGCCGCAGGCTGAAAAGAGCAAGGGGTCCAAGCGACGTTTTCAGCTCATTGAGCCGTACGGGATGGCCGTCGATTCCAAGGGGCGGCTGTACGTGGCCGATACCAAGGTCGGTGCGATCTTTATCTTCAACACCGAAACTAGCGACGTTGAACTCATCAAGCACGGCGTAAATGCGAAGTTCGGGTCCATCTTCGGTTTAGCCATGGATGACAACGACAACCTGTTTGTTTCCGACGGCGAACTCCGTCACGTGCTGGTCTTCGATGCGCAGCATAAACTGGTGGGCGGCTTCGGCGACGGCACGATGGTTGATCCGAATGGCATAGCGATCGACGCCGAAAACCGCTTCATCTATGTGGCCGATACGGAGCTGGACCAGGTGCTGGTTTACGATGCCGACAGCTACAAACTCCTGCGCAGGATCGGAACTACCGGGAAGAATCACACCCTCTACGGTCCGGGAGACTTTTCGAAGCCGACCAATGTCGCTGTAGATAAAGACGGCAACCTTTACGTCACCGATACCCTGAACAACCGGGTAGAGGTGTTTGACGCCGATGGACTTTTCATCCGCGCCTGGGGCAAGAACGGCGATGGTCCCGGCGACTTTGAGCGGCCCAAGGGCATTGCTGTCGATGCCGACGGGCACGTATGGGTGGCCGACGCGATGTTGAATCGGCTCCAGGTATTCACTTCCGACGGACATTTGCTCCTTGGCGTCGGCGGCTTCGGGATTAATCCAGGACAGTTCGAGGCCCTGGCCGGCCTGGCCATCGATAATAAGCTGAATCGCGTCTTCACCTCCGAGCAAATGCTGGGACGAACGCAGATGTTCCGCTATTTCACCAATGCCGAAGCCAAGGCTGAGTTGGCGCGCCGAGAGGCGGAGCGAGAAAAGAAGGCACCGGAGCGGAGCTCACCAACAAAAACCGCGGGGGCGCAGACCGGTGTTGTGCCGACGGCCGCTCAGCCCCCAACTCCCGGGCAGACCATGAAGCAGCCAGATACACCCAAGCCGGCGTCGTCTGACAAAACTCCGCCCCCTCCTAACCATTAGATAGAGCCGCTAGATCGAGCCGCCGAGTCATTAGAAAACAAGACATTTGACCCTATCCCCAAACTGGTGGGAACTCTCCCACATCTCTCGCATTGCTTGGGTTATTTCACCGAACAGGTGGGGGAGAAAGCCCATTCTTTGTACAACACAACACTGTTGAAATTAGCAACAGTTGTCCCAAACATTGGTAACTAATTTTGTGGCAATAAGTTACAGTCAAGGCAAGGATTTGCCATGTCTCCAAAACTAAGGTGATGCTCGTGCAGATGCATGGGTGGATATGGTCTCACAGTTCCAAATCCGGTCCCCCAGGGTTTCAGCGGCGCAGTCGAGCCGCCCTCGAGTTTTGGCGTCCTTCGGGCAGCCAAAAGCACTACCTCTAGGTAGCAGAAAATCGCAACACGTAACAAGAAGCACAGGCAATTGTCCAAAATTCAAAGGATGTGCACATTCAACGGAGGTTTTATCAATGAAAAGGTTAGCGCTAGCATTTCTATTCGTGGCGCTGGTTAGTGCTCTGGCTCTGGCGCAAACCGGCACCATCACCGGCAATACCGCTTACGTTCCGACGGTTGATGTCATGGGCGCGCACGAAAACGGCGGCCGTGGTTGCGCGGGCTGCCACGCCCCTCACAGCGGCGGACGCGGCTCCGGCGGCGTCGTCACCGGCGCTGGCGTCAGCCTAGCTTACGGCGCAGGCAATATGGGCGACAACGGCCTGTGGGGCACCGACACGAGCTATATCGTAAACGCTGGTAACCTCGTCTTTGACGGTTCCTATACCGTTAACCTGTCTGGCTTGACCTGGAGCAGCGGAAAACTGTACACGGGCGTGGCCACTTGCTTGAGCTGCCATGACGGCAACGTCTCCCGGGGCGCCATGATGAGCGGCGTTTCCTACGAGCAAGCGTGGGGTCTGCTGAACTTTGCTGGCGTCAACCCCCGTAACGCGGGGCCCCTCGGGTACGCGACCGTTAACAATGGCGGCGTAGCAACTCTGAATCCGTATCCTACCGCCTCAGCTACGCTGTACGGCGGCCAGCCAATCCCGACCCTGCTCGGCAACGACGGCGGGACTGTTGGCGACTACAACAACGATCACCCGGTGGGTCCGTACGCGAACCTGGGCGCAGCTGCGTCCTCGGCTCTCGGCAACGGTCTGACCATAACCTTCAGCGGCGTGAACAACACGTCCTTCAGTTTGGTCGTCGCCTCCGGTTCAAAGTACGCCAATTTCGTTTATACTTACGGCGCGCCAGCCATCGCCTCGATGGCCAGCAATAACGACGGCATACAGGGCAACATCTACATCGTTTGCACCACCTGCCACAACCAGCACGTCCAGAACGTCTTCAAGGGTACACCCAAAGCCGGCGGCACCGGCAGCCTGCCCTCGACGGCCTTTACTGCGAAGATCTTCTACGTGAACGGCCCGTACAACCCGGCTGCTCCCTATGACCCGACGCACGAACCGTCCACCATGCGGTTCTGCCAGGAGTGCCACTTCAGCTGGTCGAGCGAGGCCTACGGCGCGACCAACATCGGAACAGCGTACTAAGCTGCTTTTCCTGGGGGGAGAGGATATCCTCTCCCCCTTCTTTTTTTGCTTGTCTTAAACTATCGGGTCATCTCGCCGTCAGCTTATCGAGCCATCGAAAGTCAAGGGCCTTGAGTCATTTCACCAGTTCAGTGCGGGAGAAAGCTCATTCTTCCGCGAAAACAGCCAATGTTGGGTTTCACCCGCCCTCATCGCCCAGCGAATAACTTATTTGTTTTTAATAAATTACATCAATGGTTAAGAATTACACCTCCCCAAAGACTACGGTCAGGCTCGTGCACATGCAGATGTGACGTTCTCACTTGTGGGGGAATCATGAAGCTCTTAGCTTCGGCTGCCGTGCTCGGCGCGGCCCTGTCTTCTGTGCTGGCGTTGGCGCAGGTCGCCTCTCACGCGCCCGCGCTAAAGGACCCGACCGATGCCAATACTGCCAGGCCCACGAGCCCGGCTCCGAGTTCGAGCATGCAAGTCACGGGCAAGCCAGTGGCCCGAGTCAACGGCGCTGTGCTGACCGACCGCGACCTGTTGCGCGAGATGTTGGCGATGTTTCCCTACGCCCGCCAACACAATGGATTTCCCAAGTCCGAGGAGGCGGAAATCCGACGGGGCGCGCTGAAGATGATCGAGTACGAGGAACTGGTGTACCAAGAAGCAGAACGCAGGAAGATGACGATTCCCGCCGCGCGCCTGGACAAGGCCGAGGCAGCGTATCGCAGCCAATTTCAGAGCGATGAGGACTTTAATCAATACCTGAAAACCGAGATGAACGGCTCCCGGCTACAGTTGCGCCGACAGATTCGCCGCTCGCTGCTGATTGAGGCGCTGCTGAAGGCGGAGATCGGCGACAAATCCAAGGTTTCCCTGGCGGAAGAGCAAGCCTTCTATGCCAAGAATCCGAAGCTTTTTCAGCACGGTGAGCTTTTCGCATTCCAGACGATTTCCATCATGCCGCCGGAAAATGCCGCCGCGGACGTAAAGCAGCAGGCCCGCAAACGGGCGGAAGACGCCCTGAAGCAGGCCAAAGCTACCAAGAGCTTCGAAGAGTTCGGGTTGCTGGCGGAGAAGATCTCGGAAGACGACTATCGCGTGAACATGGGCGACCACAAGCTTGTCGAGCGCGAGCAACTGCCGCAGGAGATCGTGAAACCCGCGCTGGCCATGCAACCAGGACAGGTGAGCGATCTGATTCAGGTGGGCAGCTTCTATTTCTTCTTTCGCCTGAATGCCCACGTGCCAGCGGGCAAGGTGGCGTTTGAGGAAGTGAAGGATCGTCTGCTCAAGGATCTGGAGAAGAGGAAGTACGACCAGCTTCGCGCCGATTTGGACAAGAGGCTGCGCCAACATGCAAAGGTGGAAGAGGTTTAAGCATCCGCCTGGAGGCGTATAAGAGACGTGCACAGTCGCAGGCAACTTGTGGTGGTCGCGTTTTCGGTGCTGTTCTGGGTGCTGCCAGTAGCGGCACAGGTGCAGTTTGACGGCCTGCACATGGGAATGGGCGGCGACATCAACGCGGGGTACAGCGGCGACATCAGCACCCTGGGAGGGTCGGACCACGGATTAGGCATAGGGGGTAACGGCACCCTGCAGGGTTCTTACTACAACCCGAACTTTCTTTCCTTTACCGTGCTTCCCTACTACAACCGGTCGCAGAGCAACGCCGATGGAGCGTCGATCTTCGACACCGGCGGCTACAACGGGAATGTCAGCATTTTCGCAGGAAGCCACTTTCCGGGGAACATCAGCTTCAATCAAGTCTGGGACAGCACGGGAACGTTTGGGATTCCTGGCGAAACCGGGTTGACGACGAAGGATAGCAGCCGCAGCATCGGTATCGGATGGAGTGAACTCGTGCCCGGTCTTCCGTCGCTCACGGCGTCCTTTCAACATGCATCTAATTTCAGTTCCGTGCCCGGCAGCGATGCGCAGGACGACTTCACGGAGAACACCTTTGGGATTCGCAGCTCCTATCGGGTTGCGGGCTGGAACCTGGGCGCGGCCTTCACTCATCTGAACTCGGATAGCAATACGAATGATCTCCTGGGAAGCGGCGAGGTGGAGAGTAAAGGCAGCTCGAACGGTTTTGAATTGAATGCCGGGCACAACCTTCCCCTGCTGCGCGGTGGTTTTGGCGTGGGTTTTAGCAGGACGGACTACAGCACAACTTTTGGAGGGAGCACGGTGGGGTCGAATAACGGCACAACGGACAATGCCTATGCGAACCTCAACGTCCTGGCCTGGAGGTTTCCCATAAGCGCAACCGCAACCTATACCGGCAACGTATACGGCGGTTTCGAAGAGTATCTCCTCGCCAACGGAGGATCGCTGATGGAAACCAATCTCACTCCTGAAACACGCTCGCTGATAGTGAACGTGAGTACCGTGTATCACGTGATGCCTCACGTATTTGCCAGCGGCTACCTAACCCGTTCGGAACTTTACTATGCGGGAGGAAGTTCCGGTGCGACGCAATTCGGGGGAACCCTCAATTTTAACTTTGGCGAGCATATCAGGGGCTTGACCGCGACCGTCGGGGCGGACGACATGGCAAGTAGATATGGCAACACGGGGGCAACGCTGGTAGCCAACGCGAATTACTTTCGGAATATTGGCCACTGGGAATTCATGGCGAACTTCAACTACAACCAGTATGTCCAGACCATGGTGGCGATATACCAGACGTCCAATATGAATTACAACGCTCAAATTCATCGCCAGTTTGCCGGAGGCTTCTCCTGGAGCATTGGTGGAGGTGGCGGCCGCACCGCCTTTCCAACCGTCTCTGGCGATGTCAGCCAAGGGGAAAGCGTCGGGAGCGGCCTCTCCTGGCGCCTATGCAGGTGCACGTTGACGGGCAATTATTCGCACTCGAACGGCACTTCAGTCCTCACCGCCCAAGGCCTGGTTCCTGTGCCGGCACCCGTGGTTTCCGCCAATTTGATGACTTTCGACGCAAGGAACCACGGTTTCAGCTTTAGCATTTCTCCGGCGCGGGGACTGTCGTTCAACACGGCATACAACAAATCGAACAGCATCACGATGAGCCCGGGCACTCCGAGCAGCCTGGCCACCAACTTCAACAATGAAACTGAGTTGATCACCGGTATGTTATCTTACCGTTTCAGGAAGCTGACCTTCAGTGCGTCGGCTCTTCAGTTCCGGCAAGGCATCACCGGTGCCGACGCCCTCCCGAGTGTGGTAACCTCTTATTACTTCTCGGTTTCCAGGTGGCTCAAGGTATTCTAGATCGGGGGCGGAACGGAGTTCGTTGCATGTGTGGGAAGGCTGCATGTCTCCTCCTGCTACTGGTCACCCCGCTTTGGGCGGCAAAAAACGAAGAAAACCCCACCGTATTCCATCCCCCCGACCTGCTGCTGAAAGACGGTCGAAAACTCACCTACGAGCGCAGCTTCAGCACGGAAAAGGAAGTGCGGGGGAAACCCGGGTTCTGGACCAAGGTGCTGGGCGTTGTGGCCGGGGAGCCCGACTACCGGGAAATGATTCGCCCCTACGCCATCGCGGTCGATTCACGCGGGCGAGCCATCGTCACCGATCCCGGCGCGAGGGGCGTTCACATTTTTGACTTCGAGCAGCACAAGTACAAATTCATCCAGCGCGCAGAGAAAGACAAAGATCCGATGCTGGCGCCCCAGTGCGTTGCCGTCGATATCGAGAACAATTTTTACGTCACAGATTCCGAGTCGGGAAAGATCTTTGTCTTCGACGCCAGCGGGAAGTTCAAGCATGCACTCGGCAGTTTGAAAGGTGGAGAAGGTTTCTTCAAGCGGCCTACCGGGATCGCCGTGGACTCTGCGGCACAGAGGATCTACGTGACCGACACGCTGCGGGACAAGATTTTCGTGCTGGATATGCAAGGCCAGGTGATGCAAACGATTGGGCAGCAAGGCACCGGCGAGGGCGAATTCCGCTTCCCGACCGAACTGCGTCTCGACGATCGCAGTCTGATGGTTGTGGATGCCATGAACTTTCGCGTTGAGCTTGTCGGTCGCGACGGTTCTTATCAGGGAACCATTGGCCAAGTTGGGGATTCCCTCGGCGGTATGTTCCGGCCAAAGGGCATTGGGTTCGATTCAGAAGGTAATTTGTATATTGTGGACGGACTATGGGGAGTCGTGCAGGTATTCGACCGGCAGGGACAATTGCTGTACTACTTTGGCGGAAAAGGCCAGGGGCCGGGTGAATTTCAGTTGCCGGCGGGTTTATTCATCGATAATAACGACCGTGTCTTTGTCGTGGATTCGTTTAACCGGCGGGTCCAGGTGTTTCACTATTATGGACTGCCGAAGCAGGCGAGAGGAACAACCCCTTGAATAGGTTTGTGCTCTTCTGCGCCCTGATGATTGCGGCGACTATTGCGACGCAAGCGCAGAAACCCACAGCACGTGTAATCGGCGTTCATGACATGGGGCCACATGGTCAGTCGCCGATTACCGGCAGCCTGACCACATGCGAGTATTGTCATGCGCCACACTCCGCGCACCCCGATATTCAGCCTCTGTGGAGCCAGAAACTGTCGACCACAACCAATTACACGCTATATGCGGATTCGACCATAGTGAACGAGGGACAGGAGCCTACGCTCGGTTCAGCCAGTAATCTCTGCCTTAGCTGCCACGATGGCACCGTCGCACCAGGGGAGACCACGCCCTACGGTCGCATCAAGATGAGTGGCTCCATGAATAGCCAGGACGTGTTTGGAACGAACTTGCAAGGCATGCATCCCTTTAATTTCAAGCTGCCCTTGAAAAGCGCATCCAACCTGCTCCCGAGCCTGGTTTCGAGCCGTAAGACGGGCAACCCGGCAGTAAAATTGATTAACGGCAACGTGCAGTGCACGAGTTGTCACGAACCGCACGTCCAAGTGATTGACCCGGTTGCCCAGGACTTCCTGGTGATGAACAACGCGAATTCAGCTTTGTGCTTGGCCTGCCATGTGTCGGCTCCAGACCAGACACCCAACACGTCAAAGTATAGTTTTCGTGCATCGATCGGAGAAAGGGGATTGTCAACCAAGGCGAGCAGTACGTTCAACCCGTTCACCTATTGGCTCAGGAGTGCGCACGAGGCAACTTCGTACAAGGTGGCCAAGAACCCGACCGCAAACCTTGGACCTTACGGCATCACGAGAGAGAATGGCTGCCTTTCCTGCCACGCACCCCACAATGCTCCAGCCGCGGCCTCATTACTCAATGGACCGACTCAGCCAGTCCCTAATATGGACAAAACGACGACTCAGCCAGTCCCTAATATGGACCAGACGACCCAAAACTGTATCAGTTGCCACAACGGCGGCTCAAACATCTCGCCCGCGATTCCCAATGTCTACGCCGAATTTGCCAAGACGACTGGACATCCTTTTCCCATGGGAAAAAACCAGCACAGCGCTAATGAGAGTCAAGTACTGAACAATAGTCGGCATGCGACCTGTGTTGATTGCCATGATCCGCATTCATCGGATCAGACTACCACCTTTGCATTGACCACCATTCGTGGTTCCCAATTCGGCGCAATCGGGATCAGCCCATCCGACGGCACCAGTGTTGTTAGCCCTGCGGGATATCAATTCGAAACATGCCTGCGTTGTCACGGAACAAGTACAGGCAAGCAAATGCTCCCCGTCTACGGCTATCTGCCGACGCGGACTCTTGCCGGGGACCCGTTGAACCTAATCCCGCAGTTCGGTATTACGGCAAGGTCGAGTCATCCCGTAATGCACGACAGTAACAGTCCGTTCCCGCAGCCCAGCCTGCTGAAATTCATGTGGAATTTGGACGGACATACTCAAGGGCGCGCGCTCAATACACGCATTCTCTGTACCGACTGCCACAACAGCGACGACAACCGCGAATTCGGTGGCAGCGGACCGAATGGACCGCATGGTTCGCAGTTCTCCCATATCTTAGAGCGGCGCTACGAGTTTAGCCAGGTTGCTGCGGGTGTGCCGCCCGCGGCCGGACCAGGAACGGCTATCCAAAGCCTTCTTCCTCCGATTGTGGACCCGGCGGCACGCGGCCCTTATTCGCTGTGCGCCAAGTGTCACAACCTCTCCAACATAATGTCGAACGCCAGCTTTAGTCAGCATGCTCTCCACATCAACGCCGGATTTTCTTGCTCCGTCTGTCACACCGCACATGGAATCGGTGCATCCTCTTCCAGTCTCTCCGGGGAACGTCTGGTGAATTTCGACCTGGGGGTGGTGGCCCAGAACGACGTCTCGAAGACCCCCATTTCCTACACACGCAGCACGGGTACCTGCACACTCAAGTGCCACAATGTCGATCACAACGCCAACGGTACGGTTGGATCTCCAGTGAACGTGAAAGGACTTCCGAAGGGCACACGTTGAGGGAAACAAAAGATCAGGCGCGGAAGCAGCGCCTCGCGTAGCTTGTGCAGGAACAGACCGGAAACCGCGAAAATGGACATGCCGGACCTAACGATTCAGGAAAATCTTGCAGGGCACACGGTGGGTGGTATCTTCAACAGTGCCCCAATACGCATACTTGCCTTACTGTTGTTGCTGGCCGCCGCGCCAGTGCGCTCGGGTTCCTCCATTACAACTTTCTTGAACGGCGACATTTGGTGGCATCTGCGTACTGGGCTTTGGATCCTTCAGAACCACAGCGTCCCCCGCAGCGGCTTGTTTTCGCAGTATGTCGATAGGCCCTGGGTGGCCTCCAGTTGGGGATTCGATGTCTTGGCAGCTGGAGCCTACAAGCTGCTGGGTTTGAAAGCGTTCCCCATGCTGCTGATGGGTTTCAAACTGGCGTTGGCCGTGCTGACCTTTCTCTTGGCACGCGGCCGGCGCGGAAGCTTCTGGTGTGCCATCCTGCTTTCTGCCATTGCCCAGTATGTGATTGTTGATTTGCAGCCGGTCCCCATCCTTTTTTCGATTCTGTTTTTTGGTGTTGAGCTTCTCCTCTTACTGCAAAGCCGCCGGTGCAGCGACGTGCGCCCCCTATTCTGGTTGCCCGTGCTCTTTTTCCTCTGGGCTAACTTGCACGGACAGTTTTTGATCGGACTGCTCTTGCTGGGCTTGTACCTGGCAGCCGAGGGCACGGAACTTCTGTTGCATACTTCCGGAGTAAACTCGTTTACGGCACCCGCCCACTCTCTGGCGAAGGCCTTTGTGATTGCCGGGCTTTCGGTGGTCGCAACGCTGCTGACACCCTACTTGTTTCAGATCTTCCCCAGCGCGCTCCAGACTACCTACAGCAAGGTGCTGTTCGAGGATTTCCAGGAGATGCATGCCCTGGCTTTCCGGCGGCCTCAGCATTTCGTGTTGTTGCTTCTGATTATGGCTGCGTTTCTTGCACTTGGGCGGCAACACTCGCGGGACTTGTTCAAACTCGGCGTGATGGGTTTCTTCGTAATGCTTGCATTCCGAGTGCAACGAGATGTGTGGTGCGTGGTCTTCCCTGCAATTGCAGTAATCGCCGAAGCGGTGGCGGACTGGCAACACGAACCGGAAGCGCGGAAGAGTCGCCCGGGATGGAAATGGGAAAAGCCGATGGTTGCAGTGCTTGTTCTAGTGGTATTTCTAGCAGCGATCATCCGCATCCCCAGCAGCACGGCGCTGATGAATCAGGCTAGTCAAGTCCTCCCCGTGAAAGCCTGCGATTTCATCCGGGCCAATCGGCTTTCGGGGCCCCTGTTCAACACGTATTCATGGGGTGGTTTCCTGATCTGGTATCTGCCGGAATACTCGGTCTCTATTGATGGCCGTTTGAATTTATACGGCGACGAAATCAATGAGAGATATTTCAAAGTGACCGAAGGTACTCAGCGTCTCGAGACGGATCCAAGTTTCACCCGTGCTCGCACAATCCTACTTGAGCGGAATACCGGCATAGTGAAAGCGCTAACGACAGTGCCGGTGTTGCGGGCGCAATTCCGTGTGGCATATCAGGACGATGTGGCTACAGTCCTGGTGCGGCAGTAAGAACGCGTTCGGAAGCTGTCGCGGGAAGAGGTGTTCCGCTGCGTTCCTCGTCAGTTCCCTACTTGCGAGCAAACACCACAGAAATCCGATCCTGATAGACCAAACGAAATCGTGAATCAATGGTCAGGAGTTTTGCCAGCGGGGTTTCCTTGGGCAGCAGCACCAATCCGGCCTCATTGAGGTAGGGATCCGAGGTGTATGATTCGCCTTGAGAAGTGTTATATGTGAGCAGGTCCAGCTCATCCCCATACAAATCGTTTCGTCCATCGACCACCACCGGATACTGTGGCAAATACCAAATCAGGAAGCCGCCCCAGTCGAGATTGTTGTATAGCGGCCCTGAAAACGAGTTCTGACGCACAAAGTTGACGGCATCCACCGGATACTCCCGGCTGATGGCCCGGTCCAAGTCGCGGGTATTAAAGCCGGTGTCGCGCGCAATCAGCAACATCGCCATCGCTACGACGGCCCCCACACCGGCCAACTCCGGAAGGTGTAGCACCGGTGTTGGCAAGCGTTCCCCGGCGCCCAGGTCGGCAATAAAAGCTGCGGCGCAAATAGACACAAACCATGCATCGCGCGCGGTGCGGAAGGCAACGACGCTGGCAACGATCAGCAACAAAAGCTTGAACAGGTCAAGTTTCTTCGGCCATCCTATGGCAAAAAACGCGGCCGCCGTCAACAACAGCAGCACATAGTGAACAATGTGATTGAAGTCGAAGGCCGACAATTCTTGAATCATGAAATAGGGCACGTGCGAGTTTGAATATGCCGCTACCACGTGATACAGGTGATACGTGTACGGCCCTACGAAAGAAGCAGCGAAACAGGCGAAAAGAACCGCAATCAGCCCGGGAAGAGGAAGCGTGGGTGGCTGAAGGAAGTCAAGCTCGATTCCAACCCAACTCGCCAGCCGGTGAAGCAGGTTGATCCCCATGAACAGCCCCACTACGAACAGTCCATAGATGAACTGGATGTGGATATTGGCCCAGAGGATAAAAAGTAATGGCAACCACCACAACAACTGCATCCTCCCCGTGCGCTGAGCCTCCAAGAGAAAGGTAAGCACGATCGTAAACAGGATCATCGTGACAAACACCGGCCGGGGCATGAGACTAAACAAATAAGCGAAACATCCGATCAACGAGAGAATCCACGCTACCCAGAACCGTCCGGAAAGACGGTGCAGCATCCAAAAGAGCACGGAAGCGACGGCCACGGTCAACAAAATTCCGAAAAGGGAAAATCCAACCAGCCCGAACCAGGCATAAGCCCGCGACAGCAGCACCTCATAGCCCCAACTATAGGCAATCCAAGGGCGCGTTGCGGCGGTGCGCGAAAAAATGCCGACGTAGGGAACCGCATGGTGTTGCACGATCCAATCGCCGACTTTGAGATGCCACCAAAGATCCGGGTCGCGAACCGTTGTGTCGGAGACGAAGGCAATCGCCGCCATGAGGCTCAACAAGGACGAAAGGGCAAGCAGCTGTAACGCCCGTAGCCGCAAAAGACTGCGCAACTCCTCAAACGCACTCATTATCTTGCAACACCTCGATTTTTGATCAGGAATGCATTTTGCAATACATTCCTATCCCCCACCCTTCAACATCGTCGTATCTCAATGAGGAGTGTCGGGACCCTGTAACCCGGCCGCACGTCGCCGAGCTTCGGCAGCGAGCTGCATCTGCCCAGTCGCTTCATAAAGGGCAGCAAGCCTGTTCCAGCGGTTCACTGCCAAGGGAGTTCTCTGGGTCGCTTCGTGCTGGAACGCAATAGCCTCACTCCAGTGTCCGAGAAGCCTATGCGCTTCGGAATTGCCTTCAGCAATCTCGGCGTAGAGTTCAGGGACAAGCGATTCGCCACCGTTACGATACGGGCTGTGTTTCTCCGCTCCGGCAAACGCCGCCAGCGCCTGTTCGGGATGATTTAGCTCAATTTCGAGGTTTCCGAGAGTCATGTACATATCGAGCGGCGACATGGATTCTTTCGCTGCGCGCTCGATGGCTTCGACCCCCTCGATCTTCCGGCCCTCGGCAACATAGAGCAATCCGAGAGCGTACAAGACCGTGCTGTTTTGATTGAGCGCAAGTGAGGCGCAATATTCTTGCTCCGCCTCGCGGTAACGTTGCTTGCGAAAAAACAACGACGCGAGCAGTGAATGGACATTCGGATCTTCGGGATAGAGCGCGGAAGCACGGCGCAGCGACGCCTCCGACTCCTGGTCGCGTTGCAATTCAAAGAACAGCGCTCCGGAATTCAGGAAGAAATCGTGAAGCGCCGGACGCGAAGCGGCGGCAGGCGGAGTAAGCTGCTGCGTCCGGCAGTCAATCTCCAAGCGGTCTATCCATGGACGATTTTGTGGTGTGTTGCGCAGAAATACCAGCGATACATCATCCATGTAGACCAGGCGCCACGCTGCACTCTGACAGAAAGCGAACGGATCCATCTTGCTTAACCCGCGGAATCCGGACGTTGCAATCAGTAGAACATTCAGATTCCAGCGGTCCGCTTCAGACTGCCACAATTGCGAATCGGGGCCCTCATGGTAGAGTTTGTCTTGCTCTGCGGTGAGATCAGGGCTGAGGCCGCGTCCATCGATGAAGTCGGGATACTGCGGGCCAAGGCTCCAGGCTGCATAACCACCCAGCGCATAATCCTCGAAAATGTTCCCCGGCAACTTTTCGCGCCGTATGAAAGCCGCAGCGCGGGCTGGAAACCAGGACGATTCTCCTGCACCAAACCTCCAATCCCCATTGAAAACAATGTATGTGCGGCTCGAAACAAAGTCGGCAATATGCAGCAGCGCGACACCACATAAGGCAATCGTCACAAGCGTGGCCATTGCCTCGGGCACTCGAACTAGCGACCGCGCACTTTTCCGGTTCTCGGCGGTTGAACTACCGACGAAAAGCTCGCTCAGAAAGGTGCCGCCAAGGGTGGCGATGGTAATGGCGAACAGTGCCGTGTAGCGCGTATGAGCCAGTCCGGAATAGAGCGCAACCAAGGCAATGAACGCGGCCCCCAGTTGCCGTTTCCGGAGGAAAATCCCGGCCAGAATGGCCGCCACCAACAGCAAGCAGGTGAAGCCATTATCCACGTGCCTAACGTCGATGAGTTGGTACAGCAACGAGCGTGAAATCGGTACGCTCTGGTACTCGTCGATGAAGCTGTTGCCACTGAGTTCTCCCTCGATTGGGGCTGCGAGTCCCGCCAAATTGAGTGAAGCAACATAAATTCTGGGGCCCCACGGGTTCACCAGAGTGACGGCCCCGCACGCCGCGAACCAGGGCCATACTCTCCGTAGCCGCAGAATTACGGCCTGACGTCGCTCTGCAAACACGAGATCCGCGGCCTCAACCAGCAGGTACGCGCCGATGGCCCCGAGTCCCGCGATGAAACCCGGGTGGAGATTAACCCAAAACAACATGAGCACAGGCAGCAGCCAAGGCCGGGAACGAGTTCCGCGGTGGTAGGCCCAGAGTTCTCCGAGAAAGAACGCGAAGAAGACTGTACTAAAGAGATCGGCGCGCGGAACCGTGCGGGTGGCGATGGGCTGAACCGCAAGCATCGCTAGCACCGCGCTGCCGATGTCTCCCCGGCGCACCACGTAAGCCACAACCCCGAGGCAGGCCAGCGCACAAAACCAACTCAGGCCGGCATAGCCAAACGCGCAGTACGTCAGGTAGAACAGCACACCTGCAAACGGCGGATATGCCCAAGGCTTTCCCGCTGATGTAAACGACAGGACATCGGTGCGGGGAATCTGGTGGTGCTGAACGACGTAGCGTCCAGTGGCAAGCTGCCAGCCCATATCGTAGTCAGCAACCGTGTGCAAACCGGCGCACAAGGCGCTGAGCAGGACCAATAAAATGAAAATCGACCGGACAACGGGATAGATTTTCTCAGCGGAAAATCCCATAAAAGATAGCTTCCTACGAATAAGAGCAACCTCAGGTGAGTATCGCACCGCGAGTTCAACAGATTCCACCACATTTCAGTTACCATGACCGACAGATGGCGTGCCGCTCGGTGCAATTTGAGCTTCCGACATCTGCACGCCAGTTTCCGCAAACGCGAATGCCCGCAGCCGTGCCACAACGAAATGCCCATACATAATCGCTGGCGACTACCGGGCGTCGACTCCAAATCCAGGATGACGGCTCCTGCCACACGGGATCTGGATTCTCTACCACGACGGCATCGATGCCATACTCGCGGCACGTGGCGTCTAAAGGAATTGAGTGGCGGCGGAAACTCTGTCGGGCTCGCGTCCAAAACGCGCCTAGTAACCAGACTTCAGGCGCCGGCGCACATGAACACGCTAGCGCTGAGGCGCCAAGGGGATGGGTGCGCTGAGCAAGTTCAGCAGGTTCTGCGCCTGGATATTGGCTGGATCCAATCGCAAGGCATTCTGCGCGTCCTCACGTGCTGAGGTTATCTCCCCACGCTGATAACGAATGACCGCGCGGTTGGACCAGGCGAGTGAGAACCTGGGAGAATTCGCGATCTCCCCGTTCAAAAACTCCAAGGCGTCGTCGTTCTCTCCGACCTTCATGAGTTCCACCGCCAGGTTCACCACACGGAAATCGGCGTCGTCAAACCCGCTAGACTTTGCGGCCTCGAGAAAGTTTGGGTAGATGCGAATGGTGGTTTGCGCTTCCGCGAGGGATGCACCCCACTCGCCGCGTTCCCAGTACTCCTTTGCAAGAAAATCGTGCATTTTTGCACTTTCTGGAACTGCCCGTACGCCCGCTGAGAAGAGACTGAAATTGTCACGCCAGTCGCGGTTGCGGACCACCGTGCGCGTGGCCAGAGCTGCCACAACCATGGCGAGCACGGGCCATGCCAGTCTCGGTTGGTGCTTCTCAAGCCGCATCCAGAGCAGGGCGCCGAGCAGGCAAAAACCGGCGGAAGGAAAGTACGCGAGTCGTTCCCCCATGATCGTTCCCGTCGGCACTAAGATGTTTGCTGTGACGGCAAAGCCAGCCAGATAGATTGCTCCAGCCAGGAGCCATTCGCCTCGCTTGGTCCACAGGGTCCAGATCCAAAGGGCCAGCACGAGCAAGGCGGCGACCGCCGCGAGCGCTGTGTGCCGCCAGCTCGCATAGAGATGAATCGCATTATAGGAATAGTCACAGGAAAGTGTAGCCGGATAGACCTGGAGGCCGACATACTTCCAAGCGACGCGCAGCCCGTTGAGAATTCTCAAGCTGGCGGGAAGTTTGGCGAGCGGATTGTCGATAAAGAAGGTTCCTTTATTCCCGAACCGATCTCCCTGGATTTTCCAAAGCAGAGCAATGTACACCACAGATACGCCAGCAATCCAAGCATAGCGATGAAGCGGTTTTAGCTTGCCGCGCGCATAATCGCCGACCAGCGCCAGCGGAACGAAGGCCACGGCCGATTCCTTCGACATCAGCGCCAGCACAAAACATAGCAGTGCGAGCATGGGCCGGTCGTGCAGGTGAAGGAGCCACGCCGCCAGCAGGAATCCGGCGGCAAGCAGCTCGGAGCGTCCCACGATGGAGGCCACAGCTTCGGTATGAATGGGATGCACAGCGAATAACAAGGCAGCTGCCCAGGCAACTGTCGCTCCTTGCGGCCTAGCTTCGAGAAGCTTCCGTAAGACCAGGTAGAGCAGCCATGTGGCCGCCGCGTGCAACAGCACATTGAGAAGGTGATAGCCAACCGGATGGGTGCCCCCTACTGCCAAATTCAAAGCGAAAGTGGCGAAGGTGACCGGGCGAAAAACGTTGGAGGCTTTGTTCGGTTCGAATAGCCTGCCTACTGAAAGATTGGTCACTGTCGGGTTTCGGACAATGTACAAAAGGTCGTCCATTGTGAAGCTGTTCAGCAACGTGTTCCCATAGACGAGCATTGCCACGGTCAGCAACAGCGCAACACGCTTTCGTTCACTCATTTAGCGCAAAACCTCTTGGGAGTTCGGGCATGAATAGCTTGAGCATCTCAAAGACCTCGAGCCCATTCATCGGGAACATTTCCATTTCCAGAATGACCAAGCAAGGAGAAAGCTCTTCTCCCTTCTTGATTTATGTGAATCCCGCCCGTTGCAACGGCTTCGCAGGCGTGCCCGGTTGATGCGCGAGTGCTTTTTCGCTTGTGCCATCAATTCCAGAACCCTTAGTCTTTCCCTTCATGCTTCGGATTAGTGTCCAAGAACTTCTGCCATGTCGGCTATCGCTTAGTGAATCTGGCCCCGTAGTCCGATCTGCCAAACCTGCCCCGAATAAGAGTCAACGTGCGAAGGGCAAGACGCGCTCCCATACCCCGGTCGAGAAGTGGCAATCGCGATACCAACTCAGCATAGTAGGCTAAGCGCAATGCTAACAAAGACTTGCGGCATCAAGCCAAGGGAAGTGACAAGTGGGCGACGGGGGAAAAACACGCCTCTATTGAGCAGAAAGCCCTCCAAAGGCGCTATCCATAAAGTGAACCGCTTCCGGTTATAGTCGTAACTAAATGAAATCAGAGCTGCAAGCGGCCAAGCCGAGACGAGTTGCAGTTTTGGCAATTCCGCTGCACTGCGGGTAGATTAGTCTTTGTACAGCCCGGATCTTCACCCGGGAAACTAGCACCAGCACCTGCTAGGAGAACTTCGTGAAAGTAGTGATGCTGTGCGGACGCGGAAAGTTGCCGAGCGCGGTCGATGACTGCATCTGCATTCCCAGCGATCAGACACCCCGTATCCAGGAAGTTCACATTCTAACTGGACACATTCTTTGCGAGCTGATCGAGGAAACACTGTTCGAGCAGAGTTGACTATGGACGCTGACGGTGAGGGCGGTGAAAGCATTGCCAGCAACACAGAAACGGGTTCGAGGAGATCGACACACGGACATTTTGCATGTCGCTATCATTCTCGCTTGCGGTACTGCATTCCGCCTTATCTATCAAATAACCTACAAGCCCTTCTGGTCCGGGGATAGCCAGGGCTATTCGAACATGTTTTATCTCTGGACCTGCCACACGCATTCCACTGCCGAGCGCCCACCGATATATTCGCTGTTTCTCGGACTCGTGCAACGGTTGGCCGGTGACGCTCCGGTGAATTTGGGGATGGGCGTGCCTTCGCATTATCTGGCCGTCCGCCTGCAATGTCTGCTGGGCCTATCTGCCACGCTGTTCGTCTACTTCTCGTTGCGTGCTCTGGCGGTGGGCCCCAAACTCGCTCTTGGCGGCGGGATATGCTTTGCGCTGGTCGGTACCATCTGCCTCTTCGAACTGCTCATCTTGTCGGAACTGCTGTCGCTTTTTTACCTGGTGCTAGGAACCTGGTTCTTCCTTCGCTGCATGCGAGCAGTAAACGCCAGCACAAGTTTTGTGCCCATGGTCTTGCTGAGTGGGGTGTGCTTCAGCTTCGCCATCCTGACGCGGCCTGAGAATCTTGTTTTCTTCTTCGCACTGACCTTCGTGCTCGGGGTTCTTGCTGTGCGATGCCGCTATCTGCCTGAGATGCAGTGGGCCGCACGCTCATTGGCAAGAGCCGCGTTGCTGCTGGTTGTTTCCACAGCTCCTCTTGTGCTGTGCTGGATGAGCTGGAATTTAATTAGTATCGGACATTTTCGCATCAACACGCTTAACGGACTGACAAGGACCGAATCCACCTACAACATGTTTAACCTTGTGGATACTGAAGATCGGGTTGTCGGCGCGATTTTGTGGCGAAGCTATCTCTCAAAGAACGGCGACGGGCACCTTTACCGGCATCACGTGTGGGTCGCCATACCTGATCTTTTCCGGGCGGCTCAGCTCGGCTTGCTGCCGATCCCTCCCCTCAGAGTGAATCGTCCTGAGAATGGTTTGGTAATCAAGGCCCGCAATTGGCTGGATCGTAAGCTCGGCATAAACGAGCAAAGCAACTCAGCCCAGCTTGTGGATCTCTATGACTATCTCGGTCACGTCTCTTGGAAGCTTGCGAAGAAATATCCATTGCTCTACCTGCACAATGTCCTGGACAACTTCGCGAGCGACACCTTTAACTACAGCTATCCGCCGCCAAGCCCTTCTGAGACAGAAAATCCGCGCGCTCCCGAGGGCGGCAGCGTCGTTCGTCACAAACTTCTTTACGGGCTCACCGCCTGGATCAATCGCTTGGAGGCACCCTTGCTCACAGCCAGTTACTTTGTACTCCTGGCATACGTTCTGTTCAGTCCGTTGCTGCTGCTGGGCCGGGAGCGCGAGCATCTTCTTCGCGATGGCGCGGTAGTGGCACTCGCCATGGGAGCCTTCGCGACAATCTTGTGTTCCTGCGTCCTCGCTGCCTACTATCCGGAGCACGGCGTACCCTTCATGGGCGTACTCGTGATCTGCGTTGTCTTTGCCGCCAGCAACTCTAAACGCATTCTGGGCTCTCTCCGCTCTCCTGCCGCTAAGACCGTCTGACCACAGATCCAGCTTTGGTCTTGTAAACCCAGCCACGAGCAGTACAATTCGGGCGAAGAAGTCCTGAAATAAGGAGATTCCAGCTTAAGGATATAGAGGGTTTGCGATCGGGATGGTGTTGATCGAGTTCTGATTCATCTCCATCAGGAGCGCCCATGTTTGAGCACTCTCGATCCCTGTTGCTAGCGCGCAGGTATACCGTGCCGGCGGTTGCGGCGCTGGCGCTGATCTACGCACTCTTCGCAGGGCTACGCACGATGGGCGATCCGGACGTGGGCTGGTGCATGGCGACAGGTCGCTGGATTTTCCAGCACCACAGCTTGCCCTCGACCGACGTTTTGTCTTATACGGCTTACGGCCAAGAGTGGATTTATCCACTGCTCTCGCAGGTTTTGCTTTACTGCACGTATCTCTTTGGCGGTTACTCCCTTCTTTCGTGGTTGGGTGCCGCAGCTTGCACGGGAACTGTCGCCATCTTCCTGCGTCGTGGTCGCGCGCTGGCATTGGTGCTGGCGGCGCTGGTAGTTCCCATGATTGCAGCGCGAACCAGTCCTCGCGCCGAGATGTTCACCGAGGTGTTGTTTGCCGCTTTTGTGAGCGTTCTTTGGCATTACCACCGCTCAGGAAGTGGGTCCCTATGGGTGCTTCCCGTACTCATGTGTTTTTGGGTGAACCTGCACCCTGGATTCATCGCTGGGCTGGGCATGTGCGTTGCATATGTTCTGCTGGAATTCGAAGATGCTGCAGCCAGAGAGCATCGCGGGGCTGCCCTGGAGCGATTGCGCCGAGCCGCACCGTGGCTGGCCGCAACCGGATTGGCGACCTTTCTAAATCCGTGGGGGCCGCGGATTTATCTGGCAGTGGCGAGGCAAAACAACCTCAATCGCATTCATAGCCGGTGGATTGCAGATTGGTTGCCGGTACGGCTTACGCCGAGCGCTCTCTCGCAGGCCTTTGTCTGGCGCGATCCTGATGTCGCGATCCTCTGGTTGATGGCAGCCGGCGTCCTCGCAATGCTGGCGGCGCTGTACATGCGGCGAATCACATCGGTGCTTCTTCTTGGAACCTCCATTTACCTGGTGAGCCACGCTGCCCGTCTAGAAGGGCCATTTGCGTCAATTGCTGTCATTGTTGGCGGCAGCATCCTGGCCGATGCGTTGGTAGAGATTGGATGGATACGCCAATGCTGGCAGCGGCTGATGCCGGGCGCCGCAGTTGCGGTCGTCGTTGTATTGGCTTTCTTTGTGGTCATAAGAGTATGGGATCTGGTGAGCAACCGATACTATCTGCGCGAATCGCGCCCGTACTCGATCTTCGGCGCAGGAGAGTCTCCCTTGTTTCCAGATCGGGCAGCTGAGTTCCTTTTGCGCGAGCACCTCCCGGCCAACATCTTCAACGACTTCAATTCCGGCGGCTTTCTGACCTGGGCGTTGTCGCCAACTTATCCCGATTACATCGACGGCCGCTCCGTTCCCTTCGGCGCGGACCTGTCTTTGCATTCTCAGGAGCTGCTGCGCGTTTCGCTGAATTCCGGCATGTGGCAGCGCGAGGCCGACCAACGCAACATCAATACGGTCATCGTATCCATCGACTACGTGCTTGGCAGCTTTACTCTGTCCAGCTTGGAGCAGTCCTGCCAAAGCCAGCAATGGCGTCCGGTTTACATGGATACCGAAGCGGCAGTATTTATGCGCGTCCGCCCTGAGACAACCGGCTTGATCAGCCGCTTTGAAGTGGATTGCAATACGGTGCGCTTTGGCAATCCTCCGGTTGCAAACGGAATGCGTGGCAGGGCGGAACAGTTTAAGTACCATCTGAACGCGGCGTCCATTCTTGTTGCGCTCGATCGGAATCGCGACGCCCTGGGGTCCTTGGAGAGCGCGGAACGTATTTTCCCGGATAACCCATACCTGCACTATCTGAAGGGCATCGTTTTTCATAATCTGGGCTTCGAGGACAAGGTCGAGCAGGAATTGCGCACCTCAATCGATCTTGGCTCGGAAGACGCTCCATTCGCGCTGGCCCGGTATTACGAGCGACAGGGCCGTTTTGGTGACGAGGCGTCCACTCTGGAACATGCCGCAGAGTTGTCAGCAACTCCGCATCTGATTTACGTGAAATTGGCCTACGCGCAACTAGCGATGGGAAGACCCGACAAGGCGCTGATCTCGTTCGACAAGGCAGAGAAAGCGAGTCCTTTTGTGGATGAGGCGGAGGCATATGGTGCGGAGTTCCGGAAGAGCATCGCCGAGGGCCGCGCCGAGGCCTGTCGCAACCTAAAACTGAAGTAAGCTTGGCCGTCCGCGCTCCACAGCAGGGGAGTTGCCACCAGCATCTTCGCCAGCGGCGGATGCTCGCGGCCAAACGTGTAGTCGCCGCATTTCAGCGCGCGATAACCCGCGTATAAATGTGTCGCCTCATCCGCATGCTGCGACATCTGCTGCACGCTGAAAGCATTTTTGCTCGAGCAGGATGAGGCAAAAGGCCAAGGGGATCAGCCACTCCAACCAAGGATGTTTTCGGAGCGTAGCGAGGATGCTGACGATAACGCTTCCCGGTACGCGATTGCGATCTGGAGCAACAACCACGGCCACACTCTTGGCCCTCTGCTACCGTGGACATGGCTCCCTATGACCTAAACAGACCCTTCGTTGTGATGGAAGCTCTGTATGCGGCTCGCGGGCAGTCGCTGCCCATTTGCGCGAGCGTAAGCCCATGGCTGCCGCGATGCGCGACCTGTTCTCAACAGCGTATGCGGCGCAGATCACCATCACTCCGAGATGAGGAATGCTGTATTCCTTGTTGTATCCCGAGAGGCAGCACATTGCGATAAATGTCCCAACCGTAGCCAACGCGAATCCGGTGACGACTATGTCTGCGACGTGGCGTTCGACAGCCTTGCTCACGAACACTAGTGGTGCGAAAACGACAAAACCAAGGGTTACGATGTAACACACCATCAGAAGCGGAGCCTGCGCATTGATCGCCCTTGCTAAGAGCTTTACAAGAGATTCGTTCCTGACGTACTCGCCCCCATCAACAGTGACCGCTGGGAGATCTTCTCTAGCGGGATTTGAATCCGCATACCTGAAGTCAAATGTGTCTAGCACAAAATTGCCAGCAACATTCTCGAGGTACGCGCTTGGATATCTTCTGATCAGCTTCGATGACACTCTGCCCACATAGTCACCGATGTTGGCCCACCTCCTTAGATCCGCGGAGCACAGCTGGTCAGGTCTCCCGCACGGCACTTTAATCATCCGCAGCTCATCAGCGAAAAAACGATCCACCTTCATGTAAAAGGCGGACGGTGACTCCGTGGGGTCTTTGACAGGCATATATATGTATTTATCCAAAAGATCCTGCCGAGCCTGCCAGATGTGGTCACGAACGATCTGCCCATTGCGGTTTCGCCGCAAATATGAACTCGTGAGAATCTGCCCAAGCACACGGTCTTCCGGCTCGACCCGATCGAACATGTTGTAGACCGTTTTGCTTCTATTCCACCCGGTAAGAGTGGTAATGCGAAACTCACCGATACCCACATAATTCCAGGTCATCCAAGCGAGAATCAGCGGTGCGGCCGACAGAAGCATGAGGAAGACAGCAACGGGGACCCTATTGTCGCGAAGTGTCTTGCATCCCCGCAGTTCCAAGGTCACCCAGCTTCCCAGCAACACAGTCGCGAGGATAATGAAAAAGACCAGATTCTCCGGGCGAAGCAAAGCGGCACGACCGAATACCAACCCACACAGCAATGACGTACCGACGAAACGAGAACCATCGCTGACCCTCTTTATCAAGATGGCAAATACCGACGTACACAAGACCAATAAAGCAAAGGAGAGCGACAGGTTCAGAATATTGACTTCAAGCGAGCAGAGCGCAGGAAAGGTTGCAGCGAACAACGCAGAAACAAGCGCAATATTTCTACGGATGTTCAGCTTGCTCAATGTGAAATACAAAACACAGGCGGCTACAATATCCAACGCCGATTGCAAACAAACAGTCACATATGCGGCGGAAAAAGAAAGCGTGGCACTCGGGGAATGCCCAGACAACCACTGCGTCAACCCCAGAAATAGGGGATAGACAGGTGTACGTTCACCCGTATAGAACGTGTGATTTTTCCAAAGAAAATAGGGCCTTACATACGTCGGACTGTCACCCGACCAGATCGGCCTAAAAGCGAGATAGAAAGGTACCCTTGCCAAAATGCCGATCAGCCAGACAAGCACAAACGGACCATACTTGCTTCCGAGAGTGCTTGTGACTCCCCGCCACACAGCCGCCGCATATCAGATCTTGGGTACCGTGGGATGCGTGATTACCGACTGCACTTGGTCCCCCTCGCGCCGCCGCCCGATGAGCTGGCTATTGCAACGGCCTCGCCGCGGTCCCCGGTTTGACGCCCGAATGCTTTTTCGCCTGTCCCATGAGCTCCAGAACCTTGTCCGAATGTCCGAATCCGAACTATGAAGGCGCCCGCCATCAAGACTGGAAGCGCGTGTTCCCCGCAGAATAAGCGAGCTTCAGCACCAGTCCAACTCTGCTAATTTACCTTAAAGGTAGGAAACAGGACGGGCAGCATTCTCCGTCACTGGAGAATGTGATCCCGATCACATGGGCGAGGAATCGTACTAAATCGCAGCCAACGGCGTTCGGGAGGCGTGCACTTGGCAGGAGTATTAACAAACTCGCATTCCTCGATCAGCACTGCGGGTGGGACTGTAAGCGGTTGGTCGTTCGGGCTGTTGCTGGCAAGGACCACCGTTACTCCAACACGATGCGTGGTCCCGGATTCGTGCAAGGCCAGGTAGTCCAGGCTCTTAAGAGTTCCCAAAACAGCGACTATCAGAACGCTGATCATCTTGAGATAGAGGCTGTCATAGGGAGTGTCCTTGAGAACATGACTCGCTACCAGGCGAAGTTAAAGCGCAATCTCTGCCGTGCAATTGGCGAACTGCGTAAGATCCAGGCAGAAAGGAGGGAAGACAAGAAGTGACCTTCGTTGCAAACCCTCGCATCGCTGGACTGTCTGCTCAATTTCATCGTCCGGATGGTCCCAGGTCAAATTGTCGTCCGCAGCGGTGCCAAGTCTTCCAAACGAAGCCAACGAGTTGTTTACTATCAATAGGTATCACATCCTTCTTGCATCAACTTTTTCGGAATGAGCCAAGAACCGGACACCGGAGAGCGGAACCAAGATGAGCAGAAAGGGAAACACTTCTTGTGAACACTTGTCGGCAGAGCTGTCATCGGCGGAGAAGAGTAGGGTCAAAGACTTGGGCAGGGGTGTAATCGGGCACCTCGACTTATGCTCCCGACATTTGCACGCCGGTTCCACTAACGCTGAATGCCAGCCGCAGCGGTGCCACAGCGAAATGCCCTGACATAATTGTTGGCGACCACCGGGTGTTGACTCCAGATCCAAGATGACTTTTCTCGCCACACCGGGTCTGAATCCTCGACGATGACTGCATCGATGCCATACTCCCGGCACGTAGCATCTAAGTTGCTGCCATCCAGAGGCTCGAATAACCCAGCGAGCTTCTGCAGGCGCAGCGCACAGAGATCCGGGTCACCGCCAAAGGTTGTCCCACATTCGCCATTACCGGCGGCGGCATCATGACCGGAATATAGCATGTGCAGGATGAGATCCTCCGTGGCTGGATTGCCCTGCAGGACTGCCGAAGAAGGCAGTTGCGCATCGATAACTTCGTATGCCGACCGCAGCGCATATGCTCGTTTCCCGAAGTGCCGGTCCGTACCCAACCAGCTTTCTCCCGTAATCGTCCCGTGATCAAAGAGCACCGGGAACATGCGCAGCATGAACACCTGGTAGGCAGTTCCGAGTATGCCCAGAATCAACAGCGTTGCAAGCACCCCGCTAGTCCATGGACGCGGCGAGGGTTGTGGCGCGACTTCTTGGAACCACCAATCATGAACCATCGTTGCTCCCCATAGCAGCAGGATCAGTTGCGCCGGAAGGAAGCACCTCCATCCCAAGTCGTTACTGCTGAGGGTACTCGAACGCAGGAATGTGCCGATCATGAAACTAGTCATGACCAGCGTCCAGGCAGCTAGTTCGTTGGCGCTGGCCTCAACCGTGCCACGCACAAGCTGCCGCAAGCGCAGACTGCCGACGGCCAGAAAGAATCCGAGTTCCAGCGCATAGTTAATGGGCAGGAAGATCGCGTTGGCGACGTTCACCGCAAATGGCGTCCCGAGGTGGATGCCGAACTGTTGGGCGAGATCAATCCCCAGGCTAAACGGGCGCAGCGCGAATTCCACAAAGGCGGCGCCGGTGGCGGGACCGCGGAGAGTGGAAAGGAAGGATAGTGCCCAGAGCAACGCCACCGCACCCGCGCTCACGAACATCGCTATTTCCAGCCAGTCCTTCCGCGTGATCAACGCTAATAGCCAGAGGGCGACAGCAACTACAAACGTGAACGTAACGTAAACGGACATGCCCGCCGCGCTGGCAAAGGCCATCCCCGCCACGATTACGGGTGCAGTGGCCCACCTGCGATTGGCGTCAGCCTGATGACGCAGCAGCAAGAATGCAACAAAACATGCAATCAACGCGGCGACGTTGTGCGGCACCCACAGCACGGAAGCAACCCAAGAGGTGATCTGTGCTTCGTTCCACCACTCCATGTCACTCAGCCACGAGCGTTCCGCAAGCCCGAGGTAGAGGGTCGGCAGAATGTCCAGCCCGGTGACGCAGAGCAGGCCAACCGCGAGTAGAGTTTTTCGCTCGATGCAAGTTTGAACTCCCACCAAGAACTTGAGGCCGAGCGCGATCGTGCAGATCAGGCCCAAGCCGCACCAGACGACACCGGAATACACCACGCATCGCGGCGATAAATGAAGCAGCTTCATGGGCAGGCTGCAAAACAGCAACCACAAGTAGTGATAGCGCAGAGGCGCCGCCGCATTGGCAAAGAAAGGATTACTCGGGGGGATATGTCGTGCGACCGAGACCGTCATAGCGGTTCGTACGGAATGGTCAAAAGCGACGATTGGCGGATAGAGCTCGTCCCCGATTTGCAGATCTACCATCGACCCAAGGGCTGCCATCCCCCACAACGCCATCAAGCCCAAAGCAACCCAGGTGTATTTTGAAACCGACCGCAGCTTCGCTCGCCGAGCTTCCTTGGCCAGAAGCAGCACGCAGGCAGCGAACACAACAATATAGAACGCCCAGAGCGCCGGTTCCAGGAACCGAGCCAGCAGATACGAAAGCATCGGGCAGATGGCGATGGAGAGCGGGACAGCGAGAATCAGTCGCAGGATCGGACGTCGCTGCCGGAATTCGAAGAGGTCGAGTGCCCACCCCGCTACATACCCTGGGGCGAACATGAATGGGAGAAGAGCGAGGCATGCCTTGAGGGTCCCCAGCGTGTCCAGCACCGTGAAATTTTGCATGCAATTCGGAGCAGTTCTGAGCTTCTTCTTCCGGGCGCTGACGATCTTCCGCTACCGCGCCGGCTTGCCGGTCTAGATGCCGGGAGGGACGTTTAAGTGTGATAGCCCCTTTCGGATCCGACTTCACCTGTCACTGAATCATGCCGAGGTTGTACAGCGCGTTCGGATAGCCAGGGTCGATTTCGAGAGCCTGCTGAAGAGCCTCTGCTTACCGGAACCCGGGTTTCTTCTTCCGCTGCTTGCTCACCTGCTGCTCCCGCCTCGTGGTATTCAGCGTCCTGATTCACTGCCCAGACATCGTACTTCCTCTCGCCCGCCAGGATGTTCTTTGCGGTAAGCATCGCCGTCATCATGGCGTGGTCCTGATTGTTGTACTTGTGCATGCCATTGCGGCCTACCAGGTGAAGGGTGGGGTAGTTTGCGTCTAGGGCTTTCCGAATCGTGTTTACATGCTGCTGGTACGCGTCGTCATACACGGGATATGCCTTGGGCTGGCGGATGACGCAGCCATCGACCACATCTGCACTGGCAGCGAGATTTACTTTTTGGATTTCGACCTTAGCCAGTTCAATCAGCTCGCGGTCGCTCGTGGTCCACAGTCCATCCCCCTCGAAGCAGAAGTATTCGAGACCATAGGAGCAATAGCTGGCGTCGGGAACCATCTCCGGCGACCACGACTTGTAATTTTGCACGCGGCCAACTTGCACACTGGGATCGTGGATGTAAATCCAGTTGTCGGTGAACCGGCCGCGGTCATGCACGATGAGGCCGACGGTTAGAAAGTCGCGATACCGCAAAGAGCGCGCAGCCTGGAGCGCGGCTTCGGGAAGCTGTGGTTCGATCTGTGCTACTAGTTCCCGGATGGGCATGGACGAGACTAAATGTTCAGCGCGATATTCTTCCAAGTCGCCGTTGGCACTGCGGGTAGTCACAATCCAGAGATTGCTGGCGGAGTCAAAGCGGCAGCCAACTACTCTGCGGCCCATCATCACTGTGCCACCCAGCTTGCGGACTTTTTCCGCGCACGCTTCCCACATCATTCCGGGGCCCTGTCGCGGATATCGGAAGGTGTCGATCAGCGTCTTCACAACTTGCTTCCGGTCTTTGGGTTTACGCTTGGCGAAAAGGGCGTGCTTGACGGCCGAACCGAGCGATAGCCCTTTGATGCGCTGCGCCGCCCAATCCGCAGAGATTTCGTCGCAGCTCATCCCCCACACTTTCTCGGTGTAGGTCTTGAAAAAGATACGGAACAAGCGCTTGCCAAACTGGTTGGAGACCCAATCTTCAAAAGTCCTTGGGTTACGCTTGGGGTGGAGGCGGGCGACAACAAAAGAGAGTACGCAGAGAACCGACTCGATCAATCCGAGCTTCGACAGGGCCTCGAATGGTTTCAAAGGATAGGTGTAGAACTGGCCACGGTAGTAAATGCGCGACGACCGTGGACGATTGAGCATGTCTTCGCCCGCGATCTCGGTCCAAAGATCTTCGACCTCGCGGGACTTGGAGAAGAAGCGGTGCCCGCCGATATCGAAGTGGAAGCCCTTATAGTTGACGGTTCGAGAGATTCCGCCGACATATTGCGGGTCGCTTTCCAGGACAACCACTGGGGCATGCTGCTTCGACAGTTCGTAGGCGGCGGTCAGCCCCGCCGGTCCGGCTCCGACTATTACTGCCTTGAAAATCGCTCGTTCCATGTGTTCCAGTGAATCGGACTCCCCGCTCTGATGTGCCAACCTTGCCTTGAACAGCAGTCGAAGCCCGCGAATATGGAATATGTTTCGACTCCCCGGTGGGGGAGGGGCAATCGCGATACCAACCCAGCATAGGGACTAAGAGCAATATTGGCAAGGATTTGCGGCATCAAGCTGGGGCAGATTGCGAGTAGGCGAAGAGGAAAAACACACCCACGGTGAGGAGAAGGCCGCCGAACCGAAACCGGTATCCATTAGCAAACCGCGATGGCGGCATCGGCGTTGCCGGTTTACCAATCGGCGCTCGCCACGTCGGTACGAACGCCCGTGATGGCTGACTCGACCTTCAGCGCGCACTGGTAGCAATCAATGGTTGTGGGGAACCCTACAGCGGAAGAACAAAATGGGCAGCATTCTTCTTCACTGGGGAATGTGATGGCGATCACGTGAGCGAAGAACCGTGCCAACAACCGCGGCGAACGGCGTTCGGGGGTTTGCACTTGGCAGGAGTCGAGCTTCAAATTCCTCGATCAGCACAGCAGGTCCGCGCTCCCTGCGGGCCTCATCACCACTCTTCTTGATCGGGTTCCGTTGACACTCCATCCGCCGCTCTGCGCATAATGCACTTGTGGCGTTCAGTGCCGGCACAATTGACCGTGTTCTGAGTTGCCTCAGAGAGTCCGAAACGCAAAAGTCTCCTCAGTTAAAATCGCGCTCTTTCCGTCAACGCGTTTCCTACATTGCGATAACGCTGGGCTTGCTCGCCCTCACCTATGCGCTAATCGCGGGTTTGCGTACCGTGGCCGACATGGACTTGGGATGGCAGCTGGCTACGGGACGTTGGATCGTGCAGCATCACAGCATCCCGTCTACCGATGTCCTCTCCTACACGGCACGCGGCCAGGAGTGGATTTATCCGGTGCTGTCGCAAATCCTTTTGTATTGCGCGTATGCCGTGGGTGGCTATTCGCTGCTTTCCTGGCTAGGTGCCGCAGCCTGTGTCGGAACCGTCGCCTTGCTGCTGCGCCGTGGTGGTGCGGTCACCGCGTTTCTAGCGGTGATCGCAGTTCCCCTGATTGCGGCTCGCACCGGGCCCCGTGCCGAGATGTTCACGGAGGTTTTCTTCGCCGCGTTCCTGAGTGTGCTCTGGCACTACCATCGGTCCGGGCGGGGCACGCTGTGGCTGCTTCCGATCCTCATGTGTCTTTGGACCAACCTGCACCTGGGGTTCATCGCCGGGCTGGGTATTTGCGCCACTTATGTTGCTTTGGAGCTTGGCGATGCTGCGGTCGCGAGCCTTCGGCCAGCCGCTCTCCAGCGACTACGCCGTGCAGCCCCGTGGTTACTCGCAACCGCCGTGGCAACCCTGCTGAACCCATGGGGAGCTCGAATCTATGTCGCTGTGGCCAGGCAAGGCGACGTTCTTGGCACCCACAGCAACTGGATTCGCGAGTGGTCCGGGTTGCGCATTACCACGGGAAAACTGGCGGAGATGCTCGCGTGGCGGGAGCCGAACAGCGCCCTGTGGTGGCTGCTTCTGGTAGCCATTGTGGCCGCATTTTTCGCGGCGTATATGCGGCGAATCGTTCCGGCCTTGCTTCTTGCGGCTTCAGTCTACTTCGTCATCCATGCTCTGCGAATGAAGGCGCCATTTGCCTGCGTGGTGGTGGTCGTTGGTGGGGCAATGCTCGCGGACGCGAGCAGACTCAGATGGGTGCAGCTTTTGCTCCAGCGCTTCAAAGCGTTCGGCGTCTTCAGAGCCGAAGCGGTGACGTTTCTATTCCTGGCCGCAGTGACCTTATTCACCGCGATTAGAGTCTCTGACCTCGTTACAAACCGTTACTATCTCAAGACTCCGCAACAGTTTACTGCGTTCGGTCCGGGAGCATCCTACTGGTACCCGAACGAAGCAGCCGCCTTCCTGTTGCGTGAGCATCCTCCCGGCAATATCTTCAATGACTACAGTTCGGGCGGTTTTGTAGCGTGGGCACTATCGCCATCGTACCCGGACTACATCGATGGCCGCGCTATCCCCTTCGGCGATGCATTGTTCCTCCATTCCAAGGAATTGCTCGCCCAGTCGCTTGATTCGCCGGCCTGGCAACTCGAAGCCGAGACCCGCAACTTCAACACGGTTTTCGTCTCCTTGGATCATGAACTAAGTCCATCGCTGGACGAATTGGGCACGTTCTGTGCAAGTCGGCAATGGCGCCCCGTGTATCTTGACACTCACGCCGCCATTTTCGTGCGCGTCAAACCGGAGACCGCCGCCTTGCTCAGCCGTCTGCAGATTGATTGCAATAACATCCGCTTCGATCATCCCCCCGAAATCACGGGCAACGGCAGGCGCGCGGAAGCGTTTCACTATTACCTGAACGCGGCCTATATTCTTCTTGCGCTGGGGAAGCCGGCGGAAGCGATGGATTCCCTGGACCGCGCGGGTAGGATTTTCACTGACAATGCGTTCCTGCACTTTGCGAGGGGATTTGCTCTTCAAAATCTCGGACGGTGGACAGAGGCCGAACCCGAGCTAAACACCGCCATCGAATTTGGTTCCGAGAATGCGACTGGGGCTCTCGCCTTACAATACGAACAACTCGGGCGCTACGCCGACGAAGCGCGAATTCTGTATCGCGCGGCGGAACGGTCCGATCGGCCCCACTGGCTGTACCTGAGATTGGGGTACGCGCAACTGGCGCTGGGCCAGCCGCAGGAGGCGTTGATTTCCTTCGATCGCGCGGATAAGGAAAGCCCGTTTGTCGGGGATGCTGCCGTCCTGGGCGAGGCATTTCGCGAGCAAATTGCGGAGGGTCGCCGTCGTGCCCGGTGGGAACTTGGCCAGAAATGATGCTTCGTGCCTGAGTTCATGCGGCGGCTTGCTGTCCCGGCGCGTTCGCGTTATCCCGTCTGGCCGTGAATGGATGCATGGCACGTCGAGCAAAGCGTGATCAGGTTCTCTTCAGAGTCGTCGCCGGAGTGACTCCCTGTTTGTGATGGACTTCTAGGTTGGACATGGTGCCACAAGATTGACAGCTCCAGCCGTCGCGACGCAGTATCTCCTGGCGCAGAATTTCGTACGACACAAGGTCCAGCCGCAAGCAGGTGGCTTTGGGGCGAATCATTTTCAGGACGCCTTCTACGCAGGTTTTCGAGGAAAGCCTGCCGCTGCTCGCCGGGCAGGAACTTGTAGTAGCGCGAGATCGAGTGGAGCAGGATCTCCGGATCGCCATTGTCCAGATGCGCGCCAGCCAGGAAGTCGGCGCAGATCATCTCCAGACAGTAACCGCGCGATTTGTCCGTGCCCAGCATCAGGGCTGCCGTCTCGATTGCCTGCTCGATCACCGGAATCTGGCTCTTGTAGACTTTGAAATAGATCAGCTCCGAAGGCTCCTCTTCCCTTCCCGTCAGTTCTTTATCCACTGCCCGTATGAACTCTTCTCTCGGTATATAGCGAGCTTTGTGCACCGAGGGTGCACAATCGAAGTACTGCCCGTGCTGGGCGAGGATTTCAAATCAGGCTGAGGCAAGCTCCTTTTGCGGCCGGACCGGAAACGGTTTGATTTTGGGCTGCCTGCTTTTCTGAGCCTTCGAAAGATCATAATTGAGCTGCATCTTCAGCCAAAACTCGGGAGACGTGTACGGCATCGCCTTGGCAAGCCGCACACTCATCGCCGCTGAAATGCCAGCGTGGCCATTGAGTATCCGGGAGAGATTCGGCCGCGTAACCCCGAGGCGCTTGGCCGCCTCCTTCACAGTCATGTCGCCCAGGTAATCCTTCAGGATCTCGCCGGGATGGGATGGATTGAAAAGCATGTTTAGCTCCTAGTGGTAATCCTGGTAATCGACGAGAATCGCGTCCTCGCCGTCGAACGCAAATGTGAGCCGCCAGTTCCCGCTCACCCTCACGGTCCAGTGCCCCTCCAGGTCGCCCTTGAGTGGATGCAGGGCATACCCTGGCGCATTCATGTTGGCCGGGCAAGTGGCCGCATCCAGAGCGGAGAGTAGCCTTCTCAGTCGGTTTGCGTGTTCTGGCTGAATGCCAGCCTTCGAGCCGGTTTCGGCAAACTGTTTGACGCCTTTGTGCCGATAGCTCTTAAGCATATGTGTAGTGTACCAATACACAATACATGGTGTCAAATGACATCCGCGCGGCCAGGCGGTCCAGCAAGGAGCCCAGCGATGAAACATCCGCGACCTAATCGAGTTCCATCGCGGCCCGGCAGGGGATAACACGACCATGCAACCCGCTTATGGTCTTAGCGGCCATGCGTTGTGGTGTGGCATGCCGTGCACAGCGTGATCAGGTTTTCTTCTGACCGCTCCCGAATGGCTGCGGAACTTCCTGTGGTGCACTTCAAGATTCGTCATCGTGCCACAGGATTGACACCTCCAGCCGTCCCGACGCAGGATCTGCTGGCGCAGACTTTCGTACGACAAGGGATCCAGCAGGTGAGCGGCCTTGGGGCGAATCATTGTCAGGACGCCTTCTCCCGCAGGATCTCGAGGAAAGCCTGCTGCTGTTCGCCGGGCAAGAGCTTGTAGTACCGCGAGATCGAGTTGAGCAGGATCTCCGGGTTGCCATTGTCCAGGTGCGCGCCAGCCAGGAAGTCGGCGCAGATCATCTCCAGACAGTAACCGCGCGATTTGTCTGACCCCAGCATCATGGCTGCCGTCTCGAGGGCTTGCTCAATCACCGGGATCTGGCTCTGGTAGAACTTGAAGTAGACGATCTCGGTCGGTTCGGTGTCCTTGCCGGTGAGGTGCTGGTCGACCTCGCGTTTGAACTGATCCCGGGGTAAGGAACGGGCTTTGTGCATCCATGCTGCACAATCGAAATCCTTCCCGTCCGAACGCGCGACCTTGGTCAACTCCGCCGCCTTGGTCCAGCCCACCTGTTTTAACTCCCGCCGGATCTGTGGCGGCAAGTGTTCGTGAATGGACATGAGATAGTAGGCTGTCCGTCGCGAATCGGGAAAACGTCTTTCCAGAAATTCATCAAATGACTTCAAGTTCTGCAGCCTCCAGTACTGACCCGCCCGCACTTCACATAGGTACCTGCCAAGCTCGACGAACCGGGTGTCTCGCTCTGCCTCCTTCTGCTTCTCCCAAGCCAGAATCTCGTCGATCTTGGTCAGGACAAACAGCGCGCGCTTGCGATTGAGCTTCGGCGGCATCGGCGGATACCTAGTAAACAAGTTCGTCAAACAGACCAAGATCGACTCCTGGCTTGCGTACAAGGGCGGCCTCGACCAAGTCGGGCTTGTCGAGGCAGAGCCCGATGAAGGGGCAGGTCGTGCACGGATTCTGTGGAAAGCGGATGCCGCTGTGCGGCAGAAACAAGCCGGACTCGATCCGCCGGATGGTGTCATCGACCAGCGTTGCGAATTCCTGGCGCTGCTCGTCAGAGATCCTGGCTCGGAGGTACTGAACTTCGACCAGCTGCTTGCGCACGAAAACAATCTGGGCAACTTCGTCGATCCCGGTCATCCAGGAATAGCAGACCAGTTGCGGATCCAGTGCGGAAATGCCGGCTGGCTCTTCTGGATATCGGGCAGACGTAGTCTTCCACTCCAGAACGCACGGTGTGCCGTCCAGTTCACCAATGGCATCGACGTAAACTACGAAATTGTTGCCAGAACCGAGTATCCGCGTGAACTGAATCTGCTGGGCTGAACGAGGCCGGCGAATGCGAACGCGGCCGTCCTGAGCGAAGCGCTCGAGCAGCTGTATGCCCTGCTGCAGCATCCGGTCCCAGGTGTCATTGCCGGAGTAGGTCAAGCTCATGTCCTTGCACACGCCCCACTGTTCGAACAGCACAGCTGCGGGGTCTTCACGGCGAAACAGGGCGGCGACGGCCTGTTCGAAGGCACGGCCAAAGAGCATGGCGGCACGAGTGTCTTTTTCTTGCCAGCCATCAAGGTAGCGGTGCCGGTAACGGCGGGGACAGCTCAGGTACTGGCTGATCTGGGTGTAGGAGTAGGTCATCGGGTTGCCTCCGCGGTGTTGGAGCGAGAAGCACTCGATACCGGAGCCGCGGACAGTTCTTCCCACTGGCTGGCTGGGGCGAAGCCGTCGAGGTTGATCAGCGCAATGCCGTTGATCACGGTGTGGCTGATCTTGACGACGCCGCGGAGTCCAGGCAAAGCCTTCTCGTCGACCTGTTCGTGGGCCAGCAGTTCCGGGTCATAGAGGAAGTCCCGCAGGAACCAGCCCAGCTTCCACATCGCTTTTTGGGTGCAGTAGAGCCGGCCGACGATGGACTGACCGGCCAGTGTCCGGGGCTCAAGGATGGAGAGGCGGAGGACGTAGAACGGTTTGTGGGCGTGCCAGCGGAACTGGGCGCCATCGACGCGCACGAGGAAGACGCCGTCTGGAATCTCCGGCCGAGAATCGCGGGCAGTTTCTGCGAGGCCAGGGACTTTGCGTTTCATGCGACCACCTCCTGCTTCGGATGCGAGTAGCTGTTGAGCTGGCAGAGCAAAGCATTGCGGTCCTTCTCGGCCCAGTCGGCGAGTTGCAGGACGAAGTTCTCCACCTGTTCCCTGCTGGCATCCCTGAGCGTCTTCGTGCCGCAGAAGTCGACGGCGTAGGCCTTTACGAGTTCGGGATCGAGCTTGTGCTGGCGGATGATCTGGCAGAGACGGTCGCGAACCTTGGGGCCGTTTCCATTCGCGTTTTGGGGAGGAAGCTTTTCAACCGGATTCGGGATCGTGCCGATTTCCTCGACCGAGCAGATGCCGATGCCGTAGGCCTTGCGAAGTGCGCGATTGATTGCGCGAGTCTCGGCTATTCGCATTTCAGCACCCCTGACCAATGCAGATACATTGGAGGGATTGGCATCACCGTAGCCTACGAATCCTTTGCATGTTCGCGACTTGTAGACAACTGCTTTGAATGTCCAGCGGGACACCGCGGGTTCACAGAATTCCCGAACCGCTTCTGTGTGCACACCTCGACAGCGCTTGCGATAAGCCAAGCCCACGAGCCCGGTGTGGGTGACATACCAGCGTCGGTTGAGGATTTGCAGATCACCTCTCTTCACCGAGAATCTGTATTCCTTGACGAGAGCTTCGAGTTGTTCGGATTCAATCGTTTGAACAGAATCTGGCCATATTTCCTTGGCTGTCTCCAGCTCTCGTTTGATTTGGAGGTCGTATTTCATGCGCGGCCTTTCGGATGCAATCTGTGAAGAAGTACTACAACTATAATATCATACTTATGATATAGCGCCATTCGAAAAAAAGGGAAATAGGCAGATCATTTTCCTTCTGGTTGTCCACTTGGAAGGTACTTGGAAATGAGCTACTTAGGTGGGCGCGTTCTGCTGGCGTGCCGAGCTTCTTTCAAGGCGGCGGAAGCAATAAAACTACTCATGCTTACTCCCTCTCGCTTGGCTGCCTGTGCGATTTCCTTCTTCTCCTGTTCGGTGTAGTAAGAAATGATTCCCTTTCTGACGACAGCCGAGAACTTCCGTCTGGTAAAAGCTACAGGTTTTTCTTTCACAGACCTGATCGTAGCACCACAATGGGGGGCCGACTCGACCCTTCACTTGGCTACGAACCTTTGTATGTAACGTCCACAGTTAAAGTGGAACCCAATACGAAGAAATTGATTCCTGGGTGAGAACTTGGGTTCAGAGCTGTGCCGCGCGAACAACGGGCAGAGCTGATCTTCCGGCATCATGTCTTCAGGCATGATTCATCATGGCTGGTGAGCTGTGCTGCTGCCGGCCGCCTTCATTCCTGGTGAGTTCCCTCTAAAAGTGTTTGGCTAGTCCCGAGGTCGAAGGGTCGAACTGTGGTTGTCCGATGGTGTCGAGGCCTACAAAAAGGAAGGGCCCAAGTTCATGCGGCGCCTGGTCGCCAAGCAGAAGGTCCTGGTTAAAGATTCATGACTCAGGCAGGGCTGGGTCGGCCGGGATTGCGCTCCATATCTCCGTGTCACGTCGCAGAGTGATTTGTGACCTTGACGGGGCGACAAGCGAATATTGAAATGTTAATGGCCCGAAATATTTGTAAACAGGTTTACTCACTCCAGAAGCTGGCTGGCGCTTTCATCTGGCAGAATTTGGTAGCTAAGGAGCGTTCTTATGAAGCTGACGCTGGCAACGCAAATGAAGGATGGAATTCTCGTGGTGGATTGCAGCGGCCGGATACTGTTTGGCGAGGAGTCTTCGCTGTTGCGGGATACCGTCAAGAAGGTCCTATCGGATTACAAGCGCATTGTGCTGAATCTGGGCGAGGTTGATTACATCGATTCCGGCGGTCTAGGCATACTCGTGGAGCTGCGCACAAGTGCCCAACGCGCGGGCGGCACGATCAAATTGACGAGCTTGACCAAGCGCGTGAGCGATTTGCTGCAAATCACCAAATTGCTCACGGTCTTCGACGTATACAACTCCGAGGCGGAAGCCGTCGAATCCTTTCGCAAGGCGGCTTAGCCCACCCACGAGTCGGGGCTCATGGACCGCATCGAGGGTTCTCCAAGTACCTTCAGCGCTTTTTTTCAAAACAGAAGCCTGAAACGGAGCGGTAGACATCACCGTGGCGATGGTGCTTGCAGTTCTTTACGAACTATACTATATTCTGACTAGTCAGACTAGTGCCAGGACTGGAACGATGTCGAAACAGAGAACAACTCCGAAGAAACCGCGCCGCGGTAAGACGGCAGATAAGCCACCGGCACCGCGTTGGCAACTGCAAACCGCAAAAGCCCGCTTCAGCGAAGTCTTCCGCCGTGCCCGTTCCGAGGGACCGCAGTGGATCACGCGCCAGGACCGAGAGGCGGTTGTCATGTTACCCGCAGAAGAGTTCGAACGCCTCACCGGACGTGCCAAGCAGCCACGGAGCCTCGCCAAGTTCTTTGCCGAATCCCCTCTCGCCAAGGTGCCAATCGATCTGGAGAGGACGCCGGACTACGGCCGGATGGTTGACTTGTGAGTGGATTCCTGCTCGACACCAACGTCATTTCCGAGCTCGTGAAGCCCAGGCCTGAGCCCGCGGTCGCGAAGTGGATCGATGCCACTGATGAAAACCTTCTCTGCCTGAGCGTCCTCACCTTCGGCGAGATTCGCAAGGGCATCGCTTCCCTGCCTGAAGCGTCGTCCCGCCGTGTCTCTCTGGAAACATGGCTAGACCACGAGCTCTCTCTGCGCTTTGCGGGCCGCGTTCTGGCCATTGATCAAGCGGTCGCTGATCGCTGGGGCCGGATTACGGCGAAGGCACTCGCCGCGAAGTCCCCGCTCCCCGTAATTGACGGCCTTCTTGCTGCTACCGCCCTGCAGCACAACCTTACTCTGGTCACCCGCAACACTCGGGACGTGGCGATTACGGGAGTCTCAGTATTCAACCCCTGGACCTCATGAAGGCAGCCCAGCGCTGCAACGATGTCGCTTGGTTCGGATGCGCGAGAAAGGGCTACTTACGTCAATCGCGTCGGCTTGTTTCAAATCAGCGGACAGAATCCCCAGCAATGCCGGTGACGATCGGCAGGCGCCCTTAGGACCTTTTATGGAGCCAACTCCACGCTTCTCACACGAGGTGTCCCCCTACCTTTCGTGTCGGCGATTTTCTATCGATGTACCTCTGACACCTATCGTCCGCATCGCAACAAATGCATACTTAATGCATGGACACCAGGTCAGCAAAACTATCCAGCCTCCACAAACGATTGGCCAGGCTTGAGCAGGAGCAGGCTGACAGAGCGCGGCGTGAGGAACTGGCGAATTGTAATTGCCCCGAGCCAAAATCCGCGGTGTCGTTCCTAGCAGTTTGTCCCCGAAAATTCGAAGAGGTAAAAGATATTGGTAGAGGCGAAGAAAAGGGGAATCAGGTTCGGCCGAGCCTCGGCAACGGCTCAAAATCCAGTCATCGGAGAAATTCTGCATGTCGCTAGAGGAAACTACCAAAGAGTCTTCCGCTCAACCGTCCCCCACAAATCTTTCCCGCAAGCGGCCCGCATCGGAGCGCACAATTCAGGCTAACCGCGGAAATGCACTTCGCTCCACTGGGCCGAAAACCGAGCGGGGGAAGCGCACTGTAGCCCGCAACGCGCTCAAACATGGAATCCTCGCGCGGGAAGTCGTGATTACGGCCGGGGATGGCGAAGAGAGTTTGGAAGAATTTCACGACCTGGTTGAACAGCTTTGTGACTATTACGAACCCGTTGGTATCGTCGAGGAGTCGCTCGTACAAACGATTGCGGCCTGTTGGTGGAAGAAGGCGCGCGTCATTCGTGCCGAGAATGGAGAAATACGCAAGCGGCTGGACACGCAAGCAGTGGACTGGCAACTGCGAAATTCAGACAAGGGTAACCTTGATGTATATATATCGCAAAAGAACACACCTTTGTTCAATAACGGGAACTGGGCGGATCAGCAGGTGTCGACATGGGACCGATTGTCTGCCCTGCAAGAGGCACAGAGCGATTTGCGGAGACATCGTTGTGGTCTGGAATATCTAAGTGCACTTCTACTAGAAGCGAAATCCCAGGTCGCGAGCGACGGTCACATATCTGAATGGCTTCGGAAGGTGATTTTCAATATAGCCTACTCATGGGATTATTTGCTCGCGAACGCCTGTTCCCTCGCAGATCCCTCAGAAGCAAGCGGGGAAAACCTAACTTTGAACCAGGGGATTCTCGCCGCTTTGATTGACGCACACCTGGAAACAATTAACGCGTTGAAAGAACACGCGAAAGAGCGCGACGATCTCGGACTTGACGCGGAGGCGCGAAGCTTCAGCTTGCCACCCGCGGATGCAACCGACAAAATCCTACGCTACGAAGCTCACCTGGACCGGCAACTTTATCGCGCTATGGACCAACTGGAGCGTCTCCAGAGGCAGCGCCGAGGAGAAAATGTGCCGCCTCCTCTCAACATCAATCTGGGAAGAAGGAGATAGCGATTTTGCCAAACAAAGCCAAGAAGTGCTTTGTTTTCAATTCGACCATGTGTACGGGATGGAATTCCTGGCTGGCCCTGGACTCTGCTTTCCGATCCGACCGGACAAAAAAGGAGCTTAGGCAAGCCACGGGTTGATGACTGGAACCGAAAGATCTTCAAAGTGCGTGATGTTACGAATGCGGCCGCTGTCGTCGGCATTGGTCTTGAGTAGAACGGGGTACCGAGCCCCAAGTTTGTCCAACCCGGTTGCACAGCGACGGCCAACCGAATCAAGTCGGCCGGATGCTGCTACGCGAGCGCGTCGAGGGCTGCAAGTAAAGAGGGGACTAGGCCCAAGTTCCTGCAGCGCCTGGTCGCCGAGTGTCGTTGCTCCACTTCCGCCCCGAGACGGCTGCGAACCCGTGCACATCGCAGTTGGGCTCAAATAAAAATATGTTGAACCACATTAAAAGTGTCCCCTTGAAACCACATTAGAAATGACCCCTTTAGAGTTCCTTCGGCGAGGAGGAACCGAGATTGGGGAGAACGGGATTGAGCAGGAAAGAGTTGAGCCGAGTGGAAGTGATGGGACGAGTCCGGGCGCGCAGCTTGCGATTGTGCGAGGCGGCGGAGATGCTGGAGTTGAGTTATCGGCAGAGCAAACGGATCTGGGCACGGTACCGGCAGGGAGGAGCGAAAGCTTTACAGCATGGGAACTGCGGTCGAGCCTCGAACCGGGCCCACACGGCGAAGTTCCGAGCGGCGGTGCTGAACCAGGTGAAAGCACGCTATGAGGATTTCGGGGCGACGCTGGCGTCCGAGCATCTAGCCAGCGATGACGGACTGGACGTGCATGCCGAGACGCTGCGGCGGTGGCTGAAAGAGGCCGGGCTGTGGCAGAGGCAACGGCGGCGGAAACCGTATCGGCAGCGGCGCGAAGCGAAGGCGCACTTTGGGGAGTTAGTGCAGTTGGACGGAAGTTTCCATGAGTGGCTGGAGGAACGCGGGCCTCGCGGCTGTCTGATGCACATGGTCGATGACGCCACGACGAAAGCGCTAGGGCGGTTCTGGGAGGAAGAAACGATCTGGGCGGCGGCGGGTGTGTTGCGCCGCTGGATCGAGCGCTACGGAGTGCCGCAAGCGTTGTATACGGACTGGAAGAACGTGTATGTGCGGCCGCCGAATGCCGCGGAGCGGATGCGCGGAGAACCAGCGGTAACACAGTTTGGGCGCATGTGCGCGAAGCTAGGCATTCGCATCATCGCCGCCAGTTCCCCGCAAGCGAAAGGGCGCGTGGAACGGGCGCATGGCACGCACCAGGATCGGCTGGTGAAGAAACTGCGGCTGGCGGGAATCGCGACCTACGACCAAGCGAATGCGTATCTGGACGAGCATTATCTCGCCGAGCACAACCGGCGTTACGCGCGACCCGCGGCCGAGACAGCCGATTATCACCGGCGACGGCCCACGGCGCGGCAACTGGACGAAGTATTCTGGCTGGAGCAAGAACGAGTGGTGAGCGAGGACTGGGTAGTACGCTACAACAACCGACTGCTGCAACTAGACCGGCAAAGTCAGCATTGGGCGCCGGCCACGAGTCGCGTGCTGGTGCGGGAAAGCGAAACTGGCGAAGTCGCCATTCATTACCGCAGTCAGCGTCTCCTATTCCGTGAACTGAAGGCGGCTTCTAAAGCGCTGAGCGAGGAAAGGGGCGCCGCCCCTTCCCCCGCGCCCCCATCCCCGACACCGCATCGAAACTTTCCTCCAGCTCCCAATCATCCTTGGAGACAAGGCTGGCAGCAAATGAAAACGCCCGCCTTTTCCCGAGCATGGTGAAACCGCAACTAAGGGACATTTCTATTGTGGAGAAGACGGGGACATTTCTATTGTGGTATGACAAGGCTCAAATAAAAATATTGACTATAAACCCATAAACGCATAGTATCGCCGGAATTCTGTTCACCTCGGGACAGGAATGGTACGTGGAATACCGTCCATCTCCAGTTTTGGATTCAGCATTTTCTTGACCACGATGTCGAACGTGGGCGAAGAGTTTCTGTGCCGCGCGACGGCCACGAGGAGTGTGTTTGCTTCGGGTTTGCGCGGCGACGTTGAGGTTAAGTCCCGAAGGAACTACCCGCAAAGCCAGCTCGCGGTTAACAAGGAGAATGTCATGAAGGTAGGGATCACGAGATTGATCGTGGTGGCCGCGATCGCGGCCGTGGTGGTGGTTGCCGGACGTACAGCCGCTTGGGCGCAGTGTCCCGCTTCTTTCACTGCTCCCTCTTATTCGCCGGATTTCTCGAACACATCGGACCAAGCTTGCCTGACGCTGAACGGCAACTATAACGGCTCGACCAATACAGCGTACCCAGCGTTCGTGATGCCCGAGGAGGAGGGACCGACGGTGCTGCGGCTCACCCCAAATGCGGGGGGTTGGGCAACATCTGCCTGGTTCGACACTCAGCAGTCGGTTGCCTTTGGTTTTTCCACCACCTTCACGTTTCGGATAAGCGACAGCAGTGTCAATGAAAACGCAGACGGCTTTGCGTTCCTGGTTCAAAATTCGACGGAGGTGAATGGGAATGGGGCTCCGATCGCCTTGGGCTACCGCGGCTGCGGGGTCGGATTCGGTTACGATCCCGCTAATGATGGATGCTCAATTGATATGACTGCTGATGGTATTCCGAACAGTGTGGCGGTAGAGTTCAAAACCTACGATGACGGTTACCCCACGCCTTACCCGAACACCGCCAACAGCGTTTCGATTATGAACAATGGGACTGCCGCGAACTGCATAGACAGCAGTTGCGCTATTGCGGCTAACAACAGTCTGCAGGTGGCTGGAGCGGTGACTACCAGCGGGACAACGGTTACTTGGGTGAGTGGCAGTCAATTCAATCCTTCTTGGACGCCGGGAACTGCAATCCTCATTAATGGCGTTTCTTATTCCATTGCCAGCGTTGCCAGCACAACTTCATTGAGTGTCACCACGACTCTTACCACCTATGCGACGCCGGTTCAGTACTCCGTCGGCGCGCCCGTAGCAGGCACGGTGACTACTACCGGAACGAATACGGTTACCTGGGCCAGTGGCAGTTATTTCAATCCTGCTTGGGATGTGGGAACTCAAATCCTTATCAATGGCGTTGCCTACACCATCACCAGCGGTCCCACCGGAGAGACAGCGACCACAGCAACGACATTGACCGTTACCCCGGATCCTCCGGCGTTCGCGGCGGCTCCCTACTCCGTTGGGATCATCCTCGACGACGGGAACGTCCATACGGCGACGATTACCTATACGCCGACACCTACAGCATCGGCTTCACCGAATTGCATTGTGGAAGGCAATCCCGAGCCGTGCCTCGACGTGATCCTGGATGGCGTTGACCTGTTTAACGGCGGCGTGTTGTTCAATATGACCACGATTGGTTTGGCCAGCAGCACGAATGCCTGGGTCGGGTTCACGGGTGGAAACGCGGGTGGGAACGACGACGAGGACATCCTGAATTGGGTGTTCACGCCGCAAGGCCAGTCCCAGTCGGGGATGGTTAACCCGGGAGCATCATCACCGACCGTGTTCAATTTCGACGGCGGCTTCACCCCTAACAACCCAAGCAGCGGCTATGATTACACCATACAGCTAAATTCGGGCCAACCATCTGAGATGGTGGTCACGGCGATGCCGCAAGCCAGTCAAGCAGCGTGCAACCTCATCGTTGACGCGAGCTTCCCAGGCGCGGACTGCTTTGTGGTCAAGAATGGTGGTGGTCTGGGTGTGGACGTGCCGGTGATGTTCGAGGTCACGTGCCCCGGGTCTCCGGGCACGTGCGACGCAGCTTTCTATGCAACGCTCGGCAGCGATTTCGCTTTCACTTGCACGGAGAACTCACCTCTCGGCTGCGGGCCACTCCCAGCGAACTTCACTTTCGGCTTCCCAAATCTAACGTCGATCTCAGGCCTCCCAGAGGTTGGCTTTCTCAAAGGCGCGGGTCCCGATCCGAACCACCCTTGCACACAGAATCCGGGTAATAGCCCGGCGCTGTTCCAGAGCAACCAGATCAGCGCTTTCACCTACATAGATGGGCAGCCTGGCGCTATGCCGGTTAAGGGCAGCAGCGGAGGCTCGACTTCGTGCTGGGTGGTAACGTACGAAACATACGAAACACTGCCGGGTGAGGTGCCGACCGTCAGCATCACTGCGCCCGTGAATGGGGGCACCTATCATCAGAACGAGCAGGACTCGACGACTTTAGCGAACTACACTTGCGCCGCGGTAAACGCCGGCAGCAGCAGCCCAACCGGCCCGTACTTGACGGTGGCTTCCTGCACTGCAATCGACACCCCGGGCGGATCCGTCGCTAACGGGGCGCAGTTCGACACGACCACGCTAGGGTCACATACCTTTACTGTATCTGTAATGGACTCCGCAACGAACACCAATTCTTCAACGGTGACTTACAATGTTGTGCAAGACAGCAACGCGGCCGGACTGAACGGCAAGAACTGCAATGGGTTTTACACCGGCACTTACAACGGGAACCTGACGGTCTCCAGCGGCCAATCGTGTACCTTCACGAAGGGCGGCGTCACCGGAAACCTGACGCAAACCGGAGGCACAGTGGTTCTGGAGAACAGCAGCTTCGTCAAGGGAAACCTGCAGACGAGCAGTGGCATCCTTTCGATTAGCAATAGCAGTGTAAGCAGCAATCTGCAGATCACCGGCGGCAGCCTTTCGATTGGCAACAGCAGTGTGGGCGGCAATCTGCAGATCACCGGCGGGGGAACTTTCTCGATCGGTCCGACAGTCAGCATCGGGGGGGACTTGCAGATTCAAAACCTTCCCGCCAGCCCGGGCACAACAGATCAGGTCTGCGGTGCCAGCGTAAAGGGTGACTTGACGTTCCAGAATAATGGTACCGCGGTGCTGATCGGAGGGCCTGGGTGCGCAGGAAACGCCGTGGGCGGGAATCTCACGGTGCAGAACAACACCGCCTCCACCACGATCGATACCAACAAGGTCGGGGGCAACCTTGCCGACCAAAACAACACTGCCGCCACCGTGATCGATTCCAACACGGTCAATGGGAATCTTACCGACCAGAACAACACTGTGGAATCGCAGGTCTTCAATAATGCCGTTACCGCGAACCTGCAATGCAGTGGGGACAGCGCTATCACCGGAGGAGGAAACACGGCCAAGAGCAAAAAAGGCCAATGCGCTACGTTCTGAGGCCGGGCAATGAAGCCGAAGGAAACGCTCTGCTTCCTGAGTTGCGTCAGGGAGCAGTCCACAAGAATCCAATGCAACCGCTAATGTCAGCGGAAACTGAGAGACGAGTGCCGGTGAATGCCGGCACCTTTTTTTGTTCCTTCTTAGCTTTTCCCGGCTTGCGACCAGTGGGCGGATTCTTCGTACATAAGTTTCAGGTCGGAGCGCTGCAGTAACTTCTCCGCACCGGCCTCTTTTTTCATCGTATCCAGCGTGCGGATCACCGAGCGGTAATTATCCTGGGCTTCTGGATTGTCGGCGGAATCTCGTGCGATCGTCGCTAACAGGTAATGCGCGTGTGCGCTCAGCGACTGCTGTCCAAATTTGTCCGAAAGCAACAAAGCGTGCTGCAACTCCTGGCGAGCATGAGTATAGTCATGGCTTTGCATCATAGCTTCGGCCATGAAAATCGAGCACTCGACCGAGGAATATTTCAGGCTCAAATCGTCCGCCTGCTGGATCAGCGCCCGGAGCTTCGGAATGACCTGCCGCCCGCTGTTTTCACGGACTTCGACTTTGGCCAAGTCTATTTTGGCGAGCAGGATCCGTCGCCCTTCCTTGCTGCGCGTGGCGGCCTGCAATGCCTGGTCGTAAAGGGAATGAGCCGCCTTGAAATTTCCCTGATAGAAGAATGCATCGCCTTCGGATCCTAACGTCTGCGCTACCAAGCCGTCGTTCTTCAGTTCGTGAGATAGGCTGAGCGCTTCGTCCAAAGGACCCTTGGCTTCGTCTCCGCGCCCGGCGAAGATGAGCGACTCTCCGTAGCTCCCAAGAATTTCGGGCATCCAGGAGGTCTTGTCCTTAAGATCACGGAAGGTCTTGAGAGCGTCCTGCTCGGAGTTGACGGCCGCGCCGAACCGTCCCTGATAATCGAACAAAACGCCCAAGCCGTAGGACGCGAGAGCCGTACCCTGTGGGTCGTTCATGCTGCGTCGCAAATCCAGCGCCCGCATGTAATATGAAATAGCCTGATCGTACTGACCCATGTTAGCCAAAACTTGACCCAGGTTCTGAACTGCCTCGACGATATCCTTTGGCACGTTCGATTTTTCGCGCAGCTGCAGCACCTGCTGGAAGTAGGTAAGAGCGTCCTCGTATTGACTCTTTTCGGAGTACACCGCTCCGATGTTGTTCAGACAGATAGCCTGCAAACTTTCATTGCCGATCTCGCGCTCCAACTCCAACCCTTCCTTGTACATCTTTAGCGCCTGATCGTGGTCGCCGCGGTCGTCGGAGAAATTGCCCATATCGATCAGAGTATCCCCTAGGCCGCGCTTGTCGCCGATTTCACGCCGTATCTGCAGAGCCTCCTGGAAGTTGGCCACTGCATCTTTGGTCTTGCCGAGTGCAGCCTGGGCCCTCGCCATTTCGTTCAAACTGAAGGCTAGACCACGCTTCTGACCGATTTGGCGCCAGATGGTAATCGCATCATGTTCATTGCGCAGAACTTCCTCAGGCTTGCTCAAATTCCTATACGCTAAAGCCATGAGGTGCAGACTGGTGGCCTTTTGTTCCTGGTTGTCCACTTGTACAGCCAGGCTATAGGCGCGGTTCAGAGGATCAAAACTGCTTTGGGCGTCGCCGCTCTTGATAGCAATGCGGCCCATGCTAAGAGTTGCGGCTACGTCCTTGGGGTTGGCGGACAAGAGCTTCTGATAATAGTCGCGGGCTTTCGTGAGATCGCCAGAATCCGTGTATAGGCTGGCAAGCGCCGATTGCACGTCAGAATTATCGGGCGAAGCCTTGGCAAGGGTTTCGTAGGCCTTGATTGCTTCCGGATAGTTCTTTGTTGCCTGGGAACGAATGGCAGAAATCAAATACTTCTCCGCCTCAGGGAGGTCCGGGCTGAGATCGACGGCTTTCTTAGCAGACTGCTCCGCCTCGCTGTCATAGCCCAAACTGCTGTAGGTTTGTGCCAGTCTGGAAAACGCCAGCGCGAAGGCAGGGTCTTCCTTGGTCGCCGCCTCGAATTCCTTTTGTGCTTCCAGATTCTTACCGTCCCGCTGCAATTCGATGCCCTGGTTGTAGTCGCGCAACGCGGCCATGGATTTCGAACTTGGTTGAAAAGAACTGGACTTCAGCTCCTTAAGTACATTCTCCGGCAGCGCAAGTTTCTGCCGGATGGACTCCGCCAGGCGATCAATCGCGTCGGGGATCTCTTTTTCGCTGGCCGCATCGACCTTCAACGGAAACGTGCGGTCATTCTTGATGTCCTGCAGGGTGACATCGATCCTGATCTGATCGCCGAACCTGGCATACTGCCCCCAAACCACGCGGTCTGCATTGCTGAAATTCGCCACGCGCTGAATCGTCGCCTGGTCGAGAACGGTCGCGGAGGAAATGCGCAGGTCGGTGAAGACCTGATGCAGACTGGCAGGGCTCACGGTGCGCAAGCGTGCGGACTGGCCGACATCGGTGCTCAGCATGTCGGCCAGGCTGGGACCGAGCCAATCCAAAGCCTGATCTCCGGATGCATTTCGGAAAGGCAATATCGCCAAAGACACAGGGTGCACTGCGGCAGCAGTTCCGGTGCCGGGCGATGACCTGAAGAGCCGATCCCGAAGCGTGTACCCACTGATGGCTAGCACCAGGGCCGTCACAATCCCGCCAATGAGTGGCCACGGAATAGGCCGCCCCAACGGTTTGACGGCTGCATCGAACTTGATTGTGCCCGCCGCCCTCTTGTCTTTCCACGTGTTCAGGTCCGCCAGAACTGCCGAGACATTCTGGTATCTCTCGTTTACATCGCGTTCCAGACACTTGCTCACGATCCCGCTCAACGCCCCGGGAATCTGAGCGTCAACATCCGACACTGGAGTCGCACGCTCCTGGGTCCGTTTGATGAGGCTGGCTAGAGCGCTGTCGGCTACAAACGGTTGTTTGCCCGTCAGCATTTCATACAAGATCAGTCCGAGAGCGAAGATGTCCGAACGTTGATCGAGTTCTTTGGCCAGAGCCTGCTCCGGCGACATGTACTCCATCGTGCCGACGATGGCACCCGTTTGTGTCATGCCGTCGCCTTCCAGGGTGCGGGCCAGGCCGAAATCCATCACCAGGATTCGGCCCGTGCCGTCCTGCATGATGTTTTGCGGTTTGAGGTCCCGGTGAATCACCCCGACGCTGTGCGCCGCATCCAGGGCCTGGCACACCTGTTGAATAACCTCCGCGGCTTCTTCGGGAGCAAACTTGTTCTTCTCGCGGATGAGGGAGCGTAGATCTTTACCCTCGATGAACTCCATCGTGATAAACTTCACGCCCTCGGCTTCACCGAGGTCGTAAATGCGGATCACGTTGCGGTGGGTGACTTGGTGAGCGAGCAGCAACTCTTGCTTGAAACGGGCTAGGATCGAAGGGTCCGAAGCCAGTTCAGGCCGGATGACTTTCAATGCGACGAACCGATCAAGTTCGCGATCGGCGGCCTTGTACACGGCGCCCATACCGCCCTCGCCGAGCAGTTGTAGGATTTCATATCGCCCGCCCAGGACGTCGCCGATCTGCAACACAGCTGCACTGGCATACGTATTGGAACTCCCTTTGGTTGGCGGTGCCGGAGTCCGGCGAAGCGAAGGTCCTGGAGCGATCGTAGCGTCGGCGTCTACCAGCGTGGCTTCGAGATCAAATCGCGGCCCCGGATCGACGATCGTGGCGTCAGGATCGTGTCGGGACGGGCCGGCATCCACGAGCGTGGCCTCGTCCTGCGGGGGAACAGGAACATTGCTGCCGGAACTCTCACCGACAAACGGAGTCCTGACACCGCGAGCTGCGGGCTTTTTAGAAACAGACTTATCATCCGGCCGTGATCTGGAATCATCCATGATGCGATTTGGGAACAGCCCGGAGATTGACCAAACGAAAACCCCACCGGATACACCCGAGCGAGCTCCTGCGGGCACTTCGCAGTGCAGGCAGTATATACGATTCTCGGGCTGAAGGTTTCAGCCGTTGCAAGTCGGTGCGGACGTCCGCCCTCGTTCGGCGGCGGAATGATTCGGCTTAGGCGTTGAGGCGAGACATTCAGCAGATCGCTGATGAGGCACAGAGGACTATCACGCAAGTCTGCGAGATGCTGCTTCACGAAGCTGTCGAGGCCTACAAGAAGGAAGGGCCCAAGTTCATGCGGCGCCTAGTCGCCAAGCAGAAGGCCACGGTCAAACACCCATGATCTGGGCGCGAAAGACGTCGCTCTCTTCCGGGCGCACCATCGTCAGGACGTTACGCTTGACGTACGGCGTATTTGTCACTAGACTGCATTCATGATCGTTAGTTTCCGGGGCAAGGAAACTGCCGCCTTCGCGGCCGGAAAACGTGTCAAAGCCTTCTCGGGCATCGAACGCGCCGCCCGTCTGAAGCTGGACCGGCTCGAAGCGGCCCTGACGCTCAGCGACCTTGCCGTTTTGCCTGGAAACAGGTTCGAGGCCCTGAAGGGCAGCCGGAAAGGTCAATACAGCATCCGCGTGAACGACCAGTGGCGTGTTTGCTTCGAATGGCCAGAACGGTCCCCCGGTCCGGCGAATGCTGAAATTGTCGATTACCACTAGGAGTCGGTTGCCAATAGGAAAGGAACGAACATGCCACTGCTCGCGATCCATCCCGGAGAACATTTGGCCGAGGAATTGAAGGAACTCAACATGAGCGCCGCCTCGCTGGCACGCCAGCTGCAGGTTCCAACCAATCGCATCACCCAGATTCTGAACGGACGCCGGGACATCACGGCCGACACGGCGTTGCGCTTGGCGCATTTCTTCGGCACTAGTGCCGAATTCTGGATCAATCTGCAAGGCCTCTACGATCTGCGCATCGCCCAGCAGGAAGCCGGAAAAATTATCAAGGCCCTTCCCACCCTCAAGCGCATGACCGCCGTCCACGCATAGACCAACTACCTATCTGGCGGATGATCGGATGATGCTCGACTTGGCGCGATCCCGTGTCGCACAAGGTCAGCTCTCGAAAGTCGAGAGGGGGCAAGTTGCTCCGACGCTTGAAATCCTCCTGGGCGGGGGCGACCAAGTTCTGATCTGTGACGGTCACGGCGTGCCGCTAGCAATTCAACTCACTGGCGCAAATCGTAACGACTCCCAGCAGGCGCTAGCGCTCGTTGATGCCATCCCTGCGTTGCAGGGAGTGCGCGGGCGCCCACGCTGTCGGCCTGATTGTGTACTGGGGGACCGCGGTTATGACGCGGAATCAATCCGGCAAGGTCTGCGTGAGCTGGGCATTCTGCCTCTGCTCGCTATGCGCAAGACCGAACATGGCAGTGGGCTCGGCCGATGGCGATGGGTCGTGGAGCGAAGCTTTGCCTGGCTGAACCAGTTTCGTCGACTGCGCGTCCGCTATGAGAAACGTGCCGATCTCCATGAAGCATTCCTAACATTGGGTTGCATCCTGATCTGCTGGGAGGTTTCTGGCCAGCCACTGGAGCCATAGGTTCCTCCCAATTACAAGATCTGTTGGTTGTGGTCAGCGCTGTTCGCTTTACTGAACCGTAATTGTCACCTGGGTCGAATGCTGGATCGACCCCGAAGAGCCTGTGACCGTCACGGTGTAATTTGTCGGGCCTCCCGTTCCGCCGCCGTTGAGAGCGCTGCTGCATCCTATCTGCAAAATGATCAGCATCAGAAGCAAGCCGCTCAATGTCATAGTACGGGCCCTTTTTCTTCTGGATTTTCCAATCACCGAGATGCCAAGCAGTAATGGAACACCCAGGGCAAAGAAAGATCGCTGGAAGGATGAGCGCCCTTTTAGCAACTGCACGGCCGTCCTTGTGGGCACGGTGATAGTCAGTGCCGAAGTAGCGGAGTTCTCGCCCAGCAGCGTGACCGAGGATGGAGAGAGCGCACAAGCCGGCATCGGCGATGGTCCGGCAACTGCGCAAAAAAGTTGGATGTCGCTTTCGAACAAGCCATTTTGCGGAGTGATGGTGACGACGTCGGTGCCCTGCGCTCCCGGTTGAATCGCAAGGGTGGTTGAGGCTGGCATGAGAGAGAAGTCCGCCCCCACTGAGCTAAACGCGGCAGTGACGGCCGCGCCTGAAGCGAGGGTGCAATTACCGGTGCCGGAGCAACCCCCGCTCCATCCGACAAAGGTGAAGCCCGTCAAAGGGACTGGGGTGAGAGTGACGCTGGTTCCGTTGGCGAAATTTGCGGAGCACGTTGAGCCGCAATCGATGCCGGCTGGATTGCTTTGCACGCTCCCGTTGCCATCCACGATAACGGAGATGTTGAAACTTGTGACGACCCCGGGAGTGACTTCGAACACCACTCCGCAGGAGTAGGAATTCGTGGGGCAGGAGGCGCCGGCCTCGGAGGCGGTGCCATAGAGATTCCCCGCCGAGTCCATTAGCAAACCAGCATACGGGTTCATCCCCTCCGCTTCACTCGCTGCCAACGTGTGCAGCACGATGTAAGTCCCGCTGTTGTCTAGTTCGAATACGACCCCGTTTGTAAAAAACGTGCCGGTACCGCCTTGCAAAGTGGTGCCATAGAGGTTGCCTGCTGCATCCGAAATCAGGCCTCCGCGTGGAGTTGCACCATCCGCTGCGCCCGTGAATTCATGCAGAATAGTTTCCTTGCCGGTCGGATCCAGCTTGAAGACCACTCCCCAGCCATACGTCCCGGCGTTTTCGGTGGTGCCGTAGAGATTGCCGTCCGCGTCCCGAATCAAAGCTGCCACCGGGCTTCCCCCATCCGCTTGCCCCGTAAAGGTGTAGAGCACAGTGTCCGTGCCGATTGGGTCAAGCTTAAAGACCACTCCGCACCCGAACCCCCCGCAAACCGATACGTTCGCGCCTCCACTGCCAGTCGTACCGTAGAAATTGCCTGCTGAGTCCTGGACCAAACCGGCCAAGGGTTGTCCGCCGTCTGCTGCCCCGGTGAAGGTGTAAAGCACGGTGTAGGTGCTGGTCGAGGGTTCTAACTTAAAGACGACGCCGCACCCGATGGCCTGACATCGGCCGGAGGCGTCGCCGCCGCCCGAGGAAGTTGTCCCGTACAGGATTCCGGCATTGTCCAATAACAACGGCCCAGGCCCCGCACCATCTGCGCCGCCACTGAAGGAGTACAGGGCAGTCTCCTGGCCAGTCGTAGGATCCAGTTTGAAGACCACCCCACAGCCGTTAGAGCTATAGGGCCACGAACAAACACCGCCGCTTACTGTGGTGCCGTACAGGTTGCCCGCCGCGTCCCGAACTAAAGCCGCGGCGGGAGATGCTCCGTCTGCTCCCCCGGTGAACGTGTACAGCACTGTCTCTTTTCCGGTTGAGTCCAGCTTGAACACCACTCCACATCCCTGTGGCGCGCAGGGACCGGTGAGAATGCCACCTGACTGTGTGGTGCCGTAGAGGTTGCCCGCTCCATCGGAGATTAACCCAGCCATGGGTTGTCCCCCGTCAGCTCCACCGGTAAACGAGTAGAGCACTTTGTAATTCTGCGCTCGCGCCGGCCCCGCCGCGAGAAGCACAGTTGCAAGCAACAATGAGCTAATTAGCGGATCGACAAAAGAAGGTCGTATCAAGCGTTTCGGTTCAGTCGGTCTTTGTGGGCTTTTCATGCTAATCAGTTCACTCAAAAAGCTTCTGTAAATTCCAAAGGGCTGCATCGTCCATCAGCAAATCTTCGGACGCTACTCGCAAAATGCGCGGGTCGATGCAGGGATGCATGTCAACCCAGGGCAACACGAGTGTCCTTGATAACATTGTCCTCCCTTTTTCACGCACATGCCTCCGCCGGAACTCCCGGTCCCAGACAGCGCCACATTCTGGGGACTGCCTGCTGCGTTGTCGGTAGCGGAAAGCGTCCCATCGATGCCGCCGGTTGTACTCGGCACGAAAGTTACATTGATCGTACAGCTCGTTCCCGACGCCAAACTTGGACGGCAGTCATCAGTCTCACCAAAATCTGTGGTGGTGGTAATGGTCGTGACGTTAAGCGTTGTTGTGCCGTAATTATTCAGCGTGATGGACTGCGGTGGGCTGGTTGTGTTTACGGTCTGGCTACCGAACGTCAGGTTGGGAGCTGACAAAGTGGCGTTGGCCCCGGCGTCCCCGCCATCGCCATTCAAAGAAAGTATTTGTGGACCATCCACGCCATCATCGCTGATGGTCATCGAGGCACTGCGCTGGCCCAACTGGCTGGGCGTGAATGTCACGTTAATCGCGCAGCTGGCTCCTGCACCGAGGCTCGAAGCACACGTACTGCTCTGGTTGAAATCCGCGGCGTCGGTTCCGGTGATCGCCACGCTGTTGATGACCAGATCCGAACCGCCCTTATTGGTGAGCGTCTCGACCTGCACTGCGCTCTCGGTTCCGACAACCCACACGCCAAAGCTCAAGCTCGCGGGCGAAAGATGCAGATTGGGAGGCTGGGGTGGCGGTCCAGATGGTCCGCCACCGCAACCACTGAACACGCACAACCCGCCGAGTATGAGCACGAAGTATGTTTTCACAATGCCTCCTTCTCTGGCCCCTTGCGTCAGCCTGGTTTGCGGGCATGGACGCCTTGCGTTGTGCATCAAAGCTTCTTCCCGGGCACGTCGGGATCACGTCGCCCGCGAAAACGGCGATGTCCTGCTGCTGAAAGAGTGGTTGAAAAACAAAAAGCGTGACACTCTTTTTGAAAACCGGCGGGGATTGCGGGCGGTTACACCAGACGGAACGAGAAGTATAATCTGCGACTGTGGGGCGCAAGGAGTGGGTGTGCAATCGCCGTCAGCTAGCAGAGTTACGGAACCGCGATGTCTGGCCGAGCGAATCCGTGGAGGGGATACCTCAGCAGAGACGGAACTGGTGCGGGAGTTTGCGCAGCAGATTTTCGTGATGGCCGTCGTTCGCGTCCACGACCGGGAAACCGGGAGCGAGCTGGTGCAAGATGTCTTGATCGCGGTTATCGGCGCGCTTCGCAAGGGTCAACTGCAAGCCCCAGAGAAACTGGCTGCTTTCGTCCACGGGACCGCGCGGAATGTAATCAACAACCGGTTGCACTGCGAAAGACAAACCCCCTCCACTGGAACCGCTTCCGGAGGATCTGGCTCACCCAAACTGGGTTGAGCAACTCGAAGACGCGGAACAGGTACGCCTGGTCCATCATGCGCTGGAACGTTTAGGCCGGGAAGATCGGAAGATTCTATTGATGACCCTGGTGGAGGGACCGCAACCCCGGCGAGATCGCAGCTTTAGCATGCCTTAAGCCGTCATCGATTGGAAAGCCATCTCAACCCGTCCTCAGATTCTTCGACTTGGACAGATGACAGCCTTCGGTAGCACCGATGGCTCGCGATTCGTGAAGTTATGTAACTCGACAGTGCCACGTTTCTCCCTCGGCGGGAAAGTCAACTTGAAACTCAACTGATCCTGTCCGTAACTCAACCTTCGGCGCGCCCTGACTTCGTCTTCTCCCTTGTTTTCGGGCACTTGGAAATTGGCACTTCGCTTGCCTTATAGGAGGTGGTAGACAGCGCACAAGACGTCGGCCCAGCAGCTACGGCTCGGATGCGTCAGAACACCGTGTTGTACCGATACAGAGTGTGTCTTTGGGGGGGAACTCGATGAAAACCTGGCCTAAGATCCTCGCGGATTGCGACCGGCTGTTGCCGCCGGCTGACCCCCGCATCACGACAGACAATCGCCCGCCCCGGCGTCGCGCTCGTCCGGAGGCCGCATTTCGCATCACGCTCCACAGAAACTCGGACAGCGGCACCAGCCTGGAAAACATTGTGGGGGGAATTCCCAAGATCGCGGCGTGCGTAGTGCATCCGGTTACGCCGCAACCTCACACGCACTGGCTTCAATCTGATGAGGAAGAACGGCCTCTGGGAATCGTAATGCGCCGCGCCCGTCGCGAGGATCTCTATCTCTTCTACCGCGCTTGTGACGCCAGCCTAGTTCTTTACACTCTGCCGGAGAAACATCAATCGAAGGTGATGGTGGTCCCGCTGGAAGACAGCACCGCGATCAGGCAAGCCACTCTTGGCGGGAACGTGTGCCGCATTGCGTTCTCCGCTCTGACGCCAGGCCAGTACCTCGTAGCTTCGTTCTCGATGGTCAGCGCGGACGAACTTCACCGCGAGGCGCTCCTGCTGCGGAAACAGGGTATGTATGACAAGGCCCTGACCCTGATCGAGGAGGTTCTGGAATTAGATCCTGAGGATTCCGAGGCTTGGACTCGCAAGGGATGCTTCTTGCGCAACATGGGGCGCCGCGACGAAGCTGTGGTCGCTGTGGAAGAAGCCCTGAAGGTGAATCCCGAGTGTGCGCTCGCCTGGCGGGCCAAGGGTGCGTTGCTCCGGGACGCCGCCCAACACCAGGAAGGTCTCGACTGCTATCTCCGCTCGCTGCAACTGGACCCTACCGACTTCCTTTGTTGGCAGAACAAGGGCAACGCGCTGAACGCATTAAATCGAACCGAAGAGGCCAAGGAAGCCTACGCAGAAGCCGAGCGAGTGCAGAAACTCTATCCGGAGGAGAGGTACTAGAAACGAAATGAAGACTTCAACCAATTCGCAAGAGAAGCAGCAGTGGAATCCAGCGGAGTGGGCGGGCGTGGCTTCCGTTTGGGTTCTGGCCGAGATAGCGGTGGCCAAACTCTCGCGGGTGTTTCTCTGGGGACCGCCTGGCGTGGGAAAGAGCTATCTCGCCTCGCGCGCGGGAAGTTCGCCCGTACAGGTAACGCTGGCGGAAGATCTGACCGTGCAGGAATTGATGGGGCACTGGGTTCCCGACCGGGTCGAGTGGCATTTCCATTTGGGGCCCGTCTCCCGCGCTTACCAGGACGGACGCGTACTGGTGCTGAACGAAATCGGACGCGCCAGCGGCTCGGTGCAGGATTTCTTGCTGGGAGTTCTCGACAACCGCGACGTGGCGTCACTGGCTTTGCCGAATGGCGAACTCCTCACTCCGGCCGAGGGCTTCAAAGTTGTCGGCACCAGCAACAGCGGTCCGGACCAACTGGATCCCGCGCTACGTTCGCGCTTCGAAGCGGAGATCCACCTCCCGGTTCCCAATGCGGCACTGTTGGAGGAGTTGGACCGGCGTTGCCAAGGTCTGGGAGGCGCGCTGGCGGACAGCTATCTGGATCCTGTACGCGCGCTCGATCCGCGCCGCGTGGTGTCATTTATTAACCTAGTTTGTGATGCCGTACCGGCACGCCAAGCCGCGCTGTTGACTTTGGCGGAGCGGGCCCCGGATTTTCTCGCGGCTTTGCAGGCCCGTGGGGTGAGGCTGCCGTGCGATACCTTCTGACGCCCGTGCCCAGCATCGCGGCAGGGGCCGGACCGTTCCTGGTTCGCGATAACCCGGAAGGCGCTGGCGGGTGCTGCGCTCCGCCCAGCCGGAAAGCAACCGGACTGTTCCAAAGTCCCTTTTCCGTCTCGTCCCCCTTGGCGCTCGGAATCCGGGCGCACGAATACGGCCACCTCGGCCTGTGGCGGCAGAGACTGGGACCATCCCTCCGTTCCTTGCGAGGCCTTCACCGGCGGGGCCTCCACAATCTGTGGATTCAGGGCACGCTGGACGTCGTGGTCAACCACTTCATGATGGCACGAGGCAATCGCGACATCGCCGAACTGGTGTTATGGCAGGACGGACTGCCTCCCGACCTGCCGCGCTGGATTGCCGCCAACCTTTATATACGGGCGGAAGGCTTGCGGTATGCGTCCCTGATGCGCATGTCTCTGCTGGCGCGAAGAACGGATTTAACGGGCGACGACTTGGCCCTGCTCGATCAAACCTCCGAACGCCTGGCTCGCTGGGGTGCGCAGTCGCTTCCGCTTAATCCACGGCAGTATGTGTTGCTGCTCAGGGATCTGCAAAGCCGCTTTGGACCCGACTCGCCCGACGCCGAAAATCCGCTGGCCCGGATCCTGGCTGACTTTCTACCCGACGGGCTCGACCTGGAGGATTACCCGGTCACGGAGGGTCTTTCCATTCCATCCGGTGTCCGCATGAAAGGACGGCGCGGCGGCAGAGCCAGCATCCCCTGGGGGCCCATGGATATCCTGGCTCCGCCGCTGACCCATTCGTGCCGGAACCTTCCAGGAATGGCCAAGCGGAAACTCGTCTGCGGATACACTGGCGCCTTCCGTTTCCCCAGCCGGGCTTTGCTGCCCGCGGCTGACGGACGCGCTTTTACCCTTCGTCGCCCTCGGGCGGCGCACTGCGGAACGCTGCTGATCGACTGCTCGGGTTCGATGGGCGAACAGGTCAGCCACGACCGGCTCATGGCCGTTCTGGCACGCAGCCCAAGCGCCACCGTCGGCCTCTATGCAGGAGAACCGGCAAGCCAATCGGGAAGCCTGCTGATTGCGGCACGCAACGGCATGTACTCAGCCCGAGAGGTCATCGATAATTGGCCGCACTCGGGAAACGTGGTGGATGGTCCCGCGCTGCAATGGTTATCCCGACAGAAGACTCCCAGAGTTTGGGTGTCCGACGGCGAGGTGACGGGCCTGAATGATCATAGCGCGATCAATCTCACGGCTGAAGCAGATACGATCGTTGCCATGGCCCATATCAGAAGGGTTCCTACGCTGGATCATTACTTGGAGGAGGAGAAGCAGGAGACGTAGCGTCGCGGACAGCTGGGCTGGACACGCTGCAAGCGCTTGCGGATAATGATCTCCTTCTCTGCTTCAAACGAGGTTGGTGGATGCCGATTCAAGCGCTATGGTTCGCCCAAGCCGCGGAGCCGACGCGAATCTCCATCGCGACGCCGGTCACGGAGGAGTCCATTCCCGCCACGCAGGCACCGGCGGTTCTGGTCGTACCCGATTCCGAACTGGGTGTCTTCCGACAATACGGTACCCCATTCAAGGATCGTCGCGGAAAGCACGAGGCGAAGTCCCTGGCGGACGTGCTGCTGGGACACGATGGACTGATCCCGGTGATCGATGGCAAGTACACCACCTCTGGGCGGCTGCGGCAAGGGATCCGCACCCTGCTGGAGAATGCCGCTGCAGCCGGCGAATGCAAGGCTTATGTCATTGGAGTCACCGAGCGGATTTTCCACGAGATCGGGAGCGGTACGCAAAGCTGCGAGCTGCAGGCACCCGGCGATCCCGGTCCAGCCCCCCTGCCGCTGCGGCTGGAAGAGTGGCCGGTCCCGGAAGAGCTTGCCAATCGTTTCTTGGGCGAAACCCTGGAGTACCGGTTCGTGCGGCAAATGATCTTACGCGCTAGAGCCAGCGAGTTGCCGGTACTGATCCTGGGCGAGACCGGAACCGGCAAAAACGTCATCGCCCGCGCCATTCACGATTTCGAATCGAAGCGGGAACGCTTTGTCGAGGTGAACTGTGGCGCCATCCCGAGTGAGCTGCTGGAATCCGAACTGTTCGGGCATGTGCTCGGGGCTTTTACCGGTGCGACCAATTCCAAAATAGGGTTGTGGGAATTCGCCGGAAACGGGACCCTGTTTCTCGACGAGATCGGCGATCTCAATCCGAATCATCAGGTAAAGATTTTACGCGCTCTGCAGGAGCGAAAGATTCGGCGACTGGGAGGCAATGACGAGATTCCGGTTCAGGCGCGCATCATCGCCGCCACCAATCGCAATCTCTACGCCATGATGCAGACGGGACAATTCCGCCAAGATCTGTATTACCGGCTGCGTCAGCTCGTGATCTATGCGCCCCCGTTGCGCAGCGATCCCAGCAATATCGCCTTGCTCGCCAAAGCCCACTGGAAGAAACTGCGCCGCGATCAAGGCGGGCTTAACGCCGATGTTCTGAAGGAGCTGTGCGCCATGCGCTGGCCGGGCAACGTTCGCGAATTGCACTCGTTTCTCGATGCCCTCAACTCGTTCCATAGGACCGAGGAGTTGCGCGTCGATCATGTTAGGGAACTCCAGCGTTACTATGCACTGCCGGCCGACGGCTACGTCACTGATGCCGAGGATCCGAGCTACCATCGTATCGAGTGTCTGCGGCACCTCCGCCGCACCGACGAGGTCGTGCATGCCTGCGAGCAACACTTGAAACCGCTGGCCGACGGCCAGCCGCTCCGCGAAAACGAACGCAGTCTGTTGGCGCAGATCCGCGCGGAATTGCAGATTCTGCTCGCACACCGCCTCTTCTTCCATAGCCAGGAAACCTACGACGCCGTCGCCCGGCTTGATAGCGATCTCGATCAACTGTTATCGCTGCCCGGACAGGATGCCCGCCCGCAGACTCGTTTCTGGAACAGCACCGTGGCGCCGCACCTTCACCAGGCCATCGGCCGACTGTTTGGTGAAGTACAGCAATTGATGGGAGAAGGTTGAGCGCACCGATGTCCCGATCCAGCGCCTCCCAGACCTTACTCCCGCGGTCTGGGTCGCTCAGCATTCATAGATTTAGGCGACCGGGGTGTTAGCGTGAAGGTGATTTTGCGATCACAACCGAATAGTTTCCTGTTTGCCAACCAAACGCCCGGAACCACTCGTGATGCACGTGTCGCGCATTGCTTCAAGGATCTCCGCAACGCCCGCGGATGGGCGCAGGCCTGCTAATGCCGTGGGATATCGCGGCACAGTATCAATTCGATTGAGTGCGACTGTGATTTGCCGAGCCTGCCGCTGGTACTTACTTTCCCCCCGGTGTTCGGCTGCTCTACCGATCAGATCTCACGAATGACTCGGACTGGGAGCCCCACTGGCACCTTCGAAGTGCTTCACGAGTATCCGCTGGAGTTCGAGGGCTACCTGCTCTCGTGTGCCGAGATACCTCGCGCGAAAGAAAGCGATCCTGATTGAAATATTGAAATTCGGATGCTCAATAATACTCAGCCGAGAGCGCAGAGGGTGAGTCCGTAGAAAGCTGGCTCGTGACATCCCCACGCCCACATTTCCAGCAATCAGCGACAGTTGTAACCCCGGATTGTGCAGCTCGGCGGCAACAATGAGTAGAGCGCCCAGCCGTTCAACCCGATTCTTGATCTCTTCTCGCACCAAACATCCCACTGGATTAAGAACCCAACTCCGTCGATAAAATTCTTGGGAGCTCAAAGACCTTAGTTGGGCTGAGCTTCGTGCTTGAACCAGACGCATCGTTTCATGCGCGAGCGTTACTCCCTCCAGGTCGAGCGGCAGGGCCGTCTCAATGGGCAAGACGACAAGTGCCCCGTCCAACTCGCCACCGTGCAGGCGTGCCAACAACTGGGAGCTTATATCATTGCAAATGCTGGGTTGAAGGAGAGGAAATTGCTTACACAGTTCGACAATGACCTTAGATATGTCTGGTTGCGCCAGAGCATGAGAGAGGCCCAGACGAAAAGGGCCAATCGGAGGTGTGTTCCCAGATGTGGAAACCTTCAAATCGCTCAGAGACGAGAGAATGGCGCGGCTCTTCTGTAGAACCTCGAATCCCGCTTGCGTCAGCTGTGGAGGTTTGAAATGTCGGTCAAGAAGAACAACACCAAGTTCAACCTCTAATCGCTGAATCCTTCGAGTCAATGCTGAAGGCGTAAGGTAGAGATCGTCGGCGGCTCGCTCCATCGAGCCGGTCTCAGCTAGGGCAACAAGAGCTTTGAGTTCCGCAAACAAGATTAGGCCTCACGGGAACTAGGATTACCCAGATATTGCGCAGAAAGCAAGTTTATAGTGAATATTCTGAACTTGACGCAATCACCTCTCTCAGCCTATTTTGATCGCACCGCCCCGAACTTCGTACTAGCAACATCTCGCATGCGTTTTCTTTTGGGAGGAGTAATGCGTTTACCTCCTAGTTCGTAGGAATGATGACATGAGCGTAGAACTTCGAATCGAGAACCTCTCGAAAGCATACGAAAATGGTTAAGGCGCTTGATAAAACTATTCCAGCACGCGTGTGCGGGCTGCTCGGCAGTAATGGCGTCCACATATCCACCCCCATGCGCACGCTTCTTCCGATACTCGTCGCCCTGATCCTTTTCGCAGGTCTTGGAATTCCAGCGCGCGCACAGGACGCCTCTAAGATCGTCGACCAATACATAAACGCAGCTGGCAGCGCCAAGGGTATCTCGAAAATTCAGTCGCTGGCCATCGAAGGGACGTTCACCAGCGCCTCGGACCGAAAAGCCGGGACATTTACGTTCGTTGCCAAGTTGCCGAACCGCTACTATTCGGAGCTCGTCGCGGGCGACAAGACTTGGATCGAAGCGTACAGCGGCAAGTCAGCTTGGCACGAAAATGGCGACGGGGAAATCGCGACGCTTCTCGGGCAGGAAAGTTCTCAATTGGAAGCTGCGGGTCAGTATTACAACGTGCGGCTGCTCAATCTGAAGAAGAACAAGCTGGCATTGTCGCTTATGGGTCACGCGCAGGTGCGCGGCAAAGACGCGTGGCAAATCGAAGTGACCGCCGCAAATGGAATCAAACGGCAGGTGTATTTCGATGCGGTTACGCATTTGATCGCGGAAGAGAAAGCGGCCATCGGCGGAGTTGAAGTAGCGATGCTCTACGCCGACTACCGCGCCGTTGACGGCGTCAAGCTGCCCTATGAGATCGAACTGCGTCGCGGCGATGACACTTACCAGATCGCGGTGACGCGCGCGGAAGTCAACGGAGTCATCGGGGAACACGTCTTCGATTTTCCGAGGAAGTCGCAAGTTGAAGTGCCGGACTTGAAGGCACTCTTTAAGAAGATTGGCGAGAATCAGAAAGCCATCCAGAAAATCAAGGAAAACTATGCCGGCACACGCACAGAAGAAGAGACGGAATACGACGGGAGCGGAAAAGTAAAAAAGGTCGAAACGAGCCAGTACACGTTCTTCTATCTGGACGGCGAGGAGGTCTCGACGCTGGTGCAGAAGGATGGCAAGCCGCTGAGCGAAGAAGAGCAGAAAAAAGAAAACGAGAAGACAAACAAACGAATTGAGGAATTGCAAAAGCACGAAGCGAAAAAAGAAGCTAAAGAAGAAAAAGACAAGCAGCAGGGCAAGGAAGAGAAGAAGAATGATGATCCGGGGATCGAAGTCTTCTTGCGAGCCTGCCAGTTTACGAATCCGCGCCGTGAGCGCTTCCGCGGCCAGGACGTGCTGGTTTTTGATTTCGAGCCGAATCCCCAGTTCAAGCCGCAGAAACTCGAAGAGAAGGTAGTCCAGAAGCTTGCCGGGGTCGTGTGGATTGACGAGAAAGCCCTCAGCGTGGCGCGGTTACAGGCGTACTTCGTCGGCGACATGAAAATAGCAGGCGGGGTGCTGGCCAGTGTGCAGAAAGGCACGAGTCTCGCTCTTGAGCAGGCGTTCATCAATAACGAAGTGTGGCTTCCGACCTACGATGAGGCGCATGTCGGCGCGCGCGTACTGATGCTGAAGGGCCTCAGGCTCACCCAGCTTACGCGTTATTCGGACTACAAGAGGTTCAACATCGAGACTCTGGCCACCATCGGCAAACCGAAGCAACCGGCAGCGAAAGGATCCCCGCCGCCGCAACCGTAGCTGCGGGTTATTTTGATCGCTACCGGCGTTCGCAGCAGTACGGAAGACGCGAGATTTCTTTTTTTGGAGGGATAGTGCGGTTATCCCCTGGTTCGTAAAAGTGAGGACATGAGCGTAGAACTTCGCATTGAGAACCTCTCGAAAACATACAAGAATGGTGTTAAGGCGCTTGATAACGTCTCCCTAACCATTCCAGCAGGCATGTACGGGCTGCTCGGCCCGAATGGCGCCGGCAAATCCACCTTCATGCGCACACTGGCAACTTTGCAGGAACCGGACAGCGGCACGGCCACGCTGGGTGACATCGATGTACTGAAGCAAAAGGACGAAGTGCGGCGACGGCTGGGCTACCTGCCCCAGGAGTTTGGCGGGTATCCTCGCACGTCCGCGCAGGACATGCTCAGCCACATCGCCCTGCTCAAAGGTGTCACCAAGGCCAAGGAACGAAGAGATGTGGTCGGATGGATGCTGAAGCGCTGCAATCTGTACGAGGACCGCAAGAAGGCCCTTACCGGTTTTTCCGGAGGCATGCGCCAGCGCTTCGGTATTGCCCAGGCACTGATTGGCAGTCCGCAACTGTTGATTGTGGATGAGCCTACTGCGGGTTTAGATCCCGGAGAACGGAACCGCTTCTACAATCTGCTATCGGAGATTGGCGAGCAGGTGATTGTGATTCTTTCCACGCACATCGTGGAAGACGTGACAGATCTGTGCACCAACACGGCGATTATTCACAAGGGCCAGGTGCTATATCAGGGGCGTCCGCAGGACGCCATCGCTCAATTAAAAGGGCGAATCTGGCAAATCTCCATCGCCAAAACCGAGCTGGCCGATTACGAGCAGCGTTACCAGGTAGTTTCCACCAAGCTGGTCGGCGGACGCCCTTTTCTTCATGTTTATAGCGCCTCGCCCCTCTCCGATGGATTTGCTCCCAGCGCGCCCGACCTGGAAGACGTTTTCTTCACCAAAATCCGTTCGTGGAATTAAAGAGCATCGATGTTCTGGCATATCGCGTGGTTTGAAATTCGCTTCTGGCTTCGCTCCTGGATGCTATGGATCTTCCTCTTTGTCATTGGCCTGCTGATTTGTGGCGCGACCAGTTCCGATGAGGTCATGGCGGAGCTCAACCTTTCCAACATTTACCGTAATGCTCCGTTCACCATCGCATTCCTTTACGCTGGCATGGGCGTGCTCACGTTGCTGATGACCGCCATGTTTGTCAATTCTGCGGCTCTGCGCGACTTCAGCTACAACACCCACCAGATAATGTTCACCATGCCCCTGCGTCGCCGGGACCTCCTGTTGGGGCGCTTTTTCGGGGCCACTGTAATCTCGGCGATACCCATGCTGGGAGTCTCTCTCGGCATTCTGCTGGCCAAGTACTTGCCGTGGGCGGATGCGGAACGCTGGGAGGCGGTGAGCTGGATAGCGCATTGGAAAGGTATTCTGCTGTTCGCCCTGCCCGACACCTTTTTCACGGCGGCCATTTTGTTTGCTGTAGCTGTTGTGTGGCGGAGGGACATCGCTTCCTTTATTGCCGCAATTCTCCTGTTCCTAGGCCGCGCTGTGAGCGGTCAACTTTTTCAGGACGTGCAGCGGGAGCAAATTAGGGCCCTGCTTGACCCTTTCGGCGCCAGGGCATTTGCCGTGGTCACCAAATACTGGACTGTGGCTGACAAGAATACCCTCTCTGCGAGCTTCAGTGGCTTACTTCTTGGGAACCGTTTGCTTTGGATTGGAGTGGGGTGCGCAGCTTTTGCGGTCGCATACTCCCGCTTCAGCTTCGCCGAGCGGCGGACCAAGAGCAAAACGCCTGAACTGGACGAGCAACCGGGGATGCTTCCGGTCGTGGCCCTCACGCCTCATCCGCAACTGAAAGATTCGCCATGGGCAAAATTCCTCGGATCATTCAAAATTCATTTCCGTGGAATGGCCAGGAATACAGCCTTTGTTGTAGTTGTCTTGATCGCTTTTGTGATGTGCATTTCCGCTCTGGTCTTAGAACTCGGAACCCAGTTCCAGGGCAATGAAACATATCAAACATTTCCTGTAACCTACACGGTGATTGATCTGATTCGTGGAACTCTTGATTTCTTTCTGATCATCCTCATCATTTACTTCGCTGGCGCTCTGGTTTGGAAGGACCGCGACGAGCGAATGGACGAAATCGCCGACGCCACGCCAACGCCGGACTGGGTGTCCTATGGGGCGCGGCTGTTTACGCTCATAGGCATGGTGATGCTGGTTCAGGCCGTGGGTCTGGTAGCCGGCATCGTCGCCCAGGCAGTTCATGGCTACCATCGCTTCCAGTTCGGTCTTTATGTTCACGAATTGCTGGTGCGAGACGGTTCAGGGTTTGTCTTTTTGGCGATTCTGGCTTTTTTTATCCACGTCCTGGCGCCCAACAAGTACGTGGGGTATTTCGTTTTCATCACCTACTATTTCGTGAACACTTATCTCTGGCAGGCCCTGAACGTGGCGACAAACCTCGTTCAATTTGCGGGAAGGCCCAACGTTGTTTATTCGGATTTCTTCGGCGATACTCCCTATCGTTTGGCGTGGGACTGGTTTACGCTCTATTGGCTGCTTTTCTGCGTGCTGCTGGCCATCACCACGGTAATGCTCTGGCGGCGTGGGAAGCAAGATCGATGGCAAGACCGCAGCCGCAACGCAGCCTTGCGGTTTGGTTCCGGGTGGAAAGCCGCCGCGGCTTTCTCTCTGCTGGCCTTTGCCGCCTGCGGAGGCTGGATCTGGTACAACACAGAAGTATTGAATCCTCTTCTCGGACCCAAAGACGTGGAGCGCGTCCAAGCCGAATACGAGAAGACTTATAAGCCGTTCGACAAACTGCCCCAGCCGCGCGTGCGTAGCGCGAAGTACGCGATCGACGTTTTCCCATCGAGCCGCAATGTCAACATACGCGGCGAGGAAATCATCTACAACCCCTACTCCCACCCCCTAGACGAAATTCATTTCTCACTCGACCCGCGCTACGATACGTCGATTGACCTTCCGGGAACTGCTCTCACTAAAGACGACACGCGGCTGTCCTATCGCGTGTATCAGTTTACCTCACCGTTGCAGCCAGGCGAAGAGCGCACCCTGCGCTTCACCGTGAGGAGCAAGAATCGGGGGTTTGAAAATAATGTGAGTAATCCGCAAGTCGTCCAAAACGGCACGTTCCTCAGCAACCTCGGTGCCCTTGTCATCGGGGCCAATTACCTGGCCCCTATCATTGGGTACAATTACTGGCGCGAGCTAACCGATTCGCTGGAGCGCAAGAAATATGGCCTTCAGGAAGTTGCTACAACCAATCTCATAAATAGCGGAACCCACCTGACTTTTCTCCACACCTAAGAAAGCTGGCAAAAAGCGCCTCGATCCGCGCTGGCAACGGCCGCCAGCCGTAACGCTCACCGAGCAGAACAATGAAGTTGGGCTTGATGCCGGTCTGCTGGTCGAGCGCCGCCTCGTCGCGGACACCCCAGCGCAGGTCAATGGCCTGGAAGCGCGCGCCGTTCTTTTCACAGAGTTTGCGCAGCGTCGGGAACACGGCGCGCTGCAGAGCGTCGCGTTCGGCCCTCAAGTCTTCGAAGGTGGAACGGTGGAACGGACAAAAACCCGGAATGTGCGTGTTACGCTCGGCCTCGGGGCTCTTGATCGCTTACTGCCATTCGTGAGTGGGACTGTCGAAGCTTACCGGACTTTAGATCCGGTCTAGCAGTTATCAAGACATCCACGATCAGATTCCGGTCGGCGGTTTCGGCGCGGGAGTTCTGAGTCGCTTCCACCAGGGGAGCGCCCGCCACTTCTCTTTCTCTTCCTGATACTGCAAGTTCATCTGTTGGGCGCGGTTTCCATCCGCAGAAGGATGAGGGGTGGACGGCACGGCCCAAACTTGGCCATTTAGAGCGGCTTCATTATCACTGCTACCAGCGCTGCCACCCACGGCATTGACCTCGGGGCTACCTCCCAGGGGTTTGCTCGATGAAATGGAGTCCCGGAGACGCTGGAACCTATTGGCGAGTTGTTGGTAGCCTAAGCGGGTAGCGATGGCCAGAGCTTCGTCCGCAAGCTGGCGCGCTTCGCCCTTGCGATTCGGAATACGCTTCAATAGTCGGGCCTGATTCTCGAGCGAGATTGCGAGCCCTTGCGGATCGCCCAGTTCCCGGAAAAGAAGCTCCTCCGATCGATGCAACTCCATGGCACCCTGGATGTCCCCGAGATCTCTGAGGACAGATGCCTGGTTGCCCAGCGAATAGGCCAACCCCTGTTTGTTACCTAGTTCGCGGCATAGGCGCTCTTGCTCTCGCATCAACTCCAGGGCGCCTTCCAGGTCCCCGCGATCGTGAAGTATCAGCCCCTGATTGTTCAGCGCGCTTTGCAACTTATTCTTGTCTCCTCGTTCGCGGCTGATCTGCTCATTTTCGGCATACAACGCCATAGCAGCATCCAGGTCTCCTCGATCCCTAAGGATGTTAGCGCGGTTGAAGAGCGACATTTGCAGCCCCTCCGTGTCTCCCAGTTCACGGCAGAGGCGCTCGCTTTCCTTATACAACGTCATTGCGCCGTCCGGTTCTCCACGCGTATAGAGGATATTAGCCTGGTTGTGTAGTGACATTTGCAAACCGTTCTGGTCTTTTAATTCACGGCTGATGTGCTCGGCTTCCTTGTACAACTCCATGGCACCTACCAAGTCTCCACGGTTGTAGAGAATGCTCGCCTCGTTGTTAAACGTGTTTCTTAACCCAAGCCTGTTTTCTTGTTTTCTGCTGAGGCGCTCGCACTCCTTATAAAACGCGAGGGCTCCGTCCAGGTCACCACGGTCCCGAAGGATGTTCGCATGTTTGTTCAGTGAGTCTTGGAGCCCCTCATTGTCTCCGAGTTCGCGGCTGTTTTCCTCCGCTTCTGCATACAATGCAATGGCACCGTCCCAGTCTGCGCGGGTTTCAAATATCAACGCCTGATTGTAAAGCGACGCTTGCAGCCCATCTTTGTTGCCGAGTTCGCGGCAGATGCGCTCGGCTTCTTTGTGGAGGCCCATGGCTCCGTCCAGGTCTCCAACGTCGCGGAGCATCGCCGCAAGGTTGTTGAGCGTAGAACACAAACCGTCTTTGTCACCCAATTCGCGGCTGATTCGCTCAGCCTCTTTAGCCAGCGCGATGGCGCCGTCCAAGTCACCCTGCAGATAGAGGATATTCGCCTGATTGCCGCGCGAGTAAGTCAGTCCGTAATTGTTGCCGAGTTCGAGGCAGATGCGCTCGGCCTCCTTCGACACTGCCATCGCGCCGCCCAAGTCTCCTCTCGCCTTGAGGATTAGCGCCTTGTTGCTCAGCGCGCATTGCAGTTGATTCTTGTCGCCGCGTCCGCGGCACAGGCTCTCCAGTTCTTCGTAAAGGGCAAACGCGCCGTCCAAGTCGCTGAGTGCCTTGAGGGTGTTCGCCAGATCAAGCAGCTCGATTTGAAGTCGCGTGCTATCACCCTGCGCCCGGTAGTGTTCCACTAGTCGTCGATGTATATGGAGCGCTGCTTCCCGTTTGCCCGTTCTTGAGAGTAGCGTTCCAACTGCGGCTGCAATTCCAAGTTCCTCGGTGGGCTCTGAGATCACTCGGCCATAGACTTGTTCCATACGCAGCAGCGAGTTTGTTTCTATCTGCGTCCAGTAGGAACGCACCTCGAAATGGTTTTCTTGCCACAATGCGGCGTAAAAGGCTGGAATTGCCAGCAGTTCAGCCAACCCCTGCCATGCGCCGGCCTTCTGCAACTGCCATGGCAATTCATCGAGTCGACGCGAACGTAAGAAATGAACACCAAAAAAGGCGGCTAGGGCAAGGTGCGCGTCATGTTGGCCACTCTCCGCGGGCAGGTACGCCTCCCGGACAGCTTCGCGCAAGAAATCGTGCGCGAAAGTGAGCAGGCCGCCCCGGTTCACCAAAGCATCGCCGGCAGCAAGGTAAAGCGGACTCCAAAAAGCTCGCGGCAGCGGTGAGCCTGGGGTGCCCATCAATTCGAGTAACTCGCTCTCAGAGAGGCCTCGGCGTGCAGCCCACAGGCGAGACAGGCTCTTGCCCACGATGTCCTCACTTCCCGAACCTTGTTCCTCGTAATCCTGCTCCCAGCGCTGAATGACCTTGCCATAGAGTTCGAACGGGTTAGCCGCTTCCAAGTACCAGCCGATACGTTTGTCCAACTCTTCGTAGATACCGAATTGACGAAGTTCGTTCAGCAGCGTGGTGAGATACAGGCCGTTGCCCGATTGCGGCACGGCAGCAATGCGGCGGCAACGCTCCGCATCCAGCTTCTTTGCGTAACGTTCCAGATAATCATCAATCAGCTTCTCACGCTCGGGAGGCGTGAGCGGTTCCACGGTCAGTACCGGCCAGCCGCGTTTCTGTAAGTCATTCCACGGCCGTACGGGGAGCGTCGAAACGACCAAGCGCACGTTGGACGGGATGACCGGCGGCAGCCAGACTAGATCCTGGGCGCCTTCGCGGTCTTCGATCTGGTTCAGCGCGTCGAGCACCAGCACCACGCGCCCGTGCGCCGCCACCATGTGCAGCGCGTTCGCGAAGACCATGCGCAGGGCGTTGTGCTGGTCCGGGATTTCGATTTGAATATCGAAACGGCGCTGGAACTCGCCCAGCAACCGTCGCAGCATGGCCATCCAGTTCGCGCTGTCCGGCGCCGCTCCGATGAAGTGAACCAGGACCGGCGTCTCAGAGTGTTGTTCGCTCCAGCGGTGGGTCCAGTTGGCCAGCAGCGCCGATTTGCCCCCGCCGGATTCGCCCAGCACCACCAGCGGCGGCCCATCCCCCGCGGCATGCGAGTCAAGCCGACTGATGTACTCCTCGCGGCCGATGTAGACCGAGCGGCGGCTGGCCGCATACGCTTCATGGTCGGCCGCGGCACGGTCCAGCGGGTCGGGAATGCCCCGCTCGGGATAGAGCTTTTCGATGACGGCGGTAAGGTCGCGCAGTACGCACTCGCCCAATTTCTTCGGTGTGTCGAAGTTCTCCGAAACCGGGAAACGTCTCTTGCGAATGGCGGACTTCAGTTTCGCCAGTCGCTCGCGCCCAGCGGGGCTCTCTTCCGTGAAGCCCGGGCGCGCAGCGGCATAGCGCGGATCGCGGAAGTAAAAGAACGAGTGCTCCGCCATCTTCGGATTCCTCAGCACACCGTGCAGAATCTCGAGGGCCGTTACGGACTGATTGCGGTACTTCCTGAGCCAGGGTTGCGCTTTGATAAGTTCGCCCGGAAGCACCTCTGGAACCCAGCCGTACCGCTCGCCCAGCAGACCAATGAAATAAGGCCGGCAGTGCTCGATTTCCGCCAGGCACAATGGCAGGACTTTCCCTTCCGCCTTAGCTTCGTCGGGCACGCCCCAGCGCAGGTCCACCTCGCCCCAAGTGACGCCGCGGCTCTCGCACAGGTGGCGCAGTTGCGGGAAGATCTGCTTCACCAACTCCTCTCGCTCCTCCTGCATATCGCGGAAGGTCGAGGAGATGAACACGCGGATCTCGCGAGACTCGACGCTGAGTCGGTTCGCGTTGATTCTCTCAGGCATAGGCTTTCACTTTCGGGAACCGCCAACAGTCTTGCGGTCGCCGTCCAGTCAAACAAACACTGCCGCAACCCTGCGTGCAAAATTGCGATCAGTTTAGCAGCCGGTACAAGGCAAAAAATTGTCCGGATAGTTCGCTGCCTTGCCTCGACGGAATAGAATACCTTCGAAAAAATGGGAGATTCGCTTGCGCCAGCTATGTTGCGGATTCCTTCGTCAGGCTCGATGCGCTATTCTCTCTGTGGTTCATTCCCCACGTGCTGCAGTAGCAGTTCTTGGAGGCCCAGGCAGTCAGGGCCTGCCCCGGCCGCGGAGTCTCGATGTCCTACGACTTATTCGTCAGCTATTCGCGACGCGACAACGAGCTGGGACGGGTCACGGCACTGGTCGAGGGCATCAAGGCGGACTTTGGCGCCTTTGCCGGAGGACCGCTGCAACCATTCTTTGATGTAACTGACATCCATGGCATGGAAGACTGGCGGCACCGCATCCTGCAAGGGTTGCGCGGAAGTCACGGCAACAAACGTCGAATCACCGATTCTTGATTCTGCGAACGCTGACGCGGAGTAAAATGGCGGTCAGAGGCTTCATATGCAATCAACAACGAAAAACTGGTACAGCGTATGCGACGGCAAATATTTCTGCAGCGACTGCAATGAGCAACTAGTGGCACACTCGGTGAGCGAGAGTTTTGTGTTTGAAGCGCCATTGGACGAAACAGTTCACACATGCGCCAACTGTGGCAGGTCTGTAATTATTCCCGCTACTCCCATGTTTTCAAGTTAGGAGGATTCCATCACCGTTTGACAGGCGTGATACAACGGAAAATAGAAAAGGCCCGGATGTGGGCCGAGCCTGACTTTCGTTCTCTCGTTATGGTGTTGTCTAGGTAACCGATTCATCTGAAAGCTCATTGAAACCGATCGCCATGCTGTGAACATCTACCCAGCGGGATGCTTCGCACTTCAATAGCCTCGCTCAGGTCCCGATCTTGCTGTCGGGCTCGACGACCGAGATGTTCGCGCCCTGCAGCTTCGTCAGCGCTTCCTGCGCTCGCACAAGAAGCTGATTGGTTTCTTCGGCGGAGGATTTGTTGCCATGTTTCGTGTGATGTTCCACGCTGGCCTTGAGAGATTCGATCCCCTGGCGGACGCCGTCGATCCGACCCAGAAGCTCGCTTTGCCGGTACTGGGCATGCCCCAGGTTGTTCATCAAGGCTCCCCAAACGAAACTCAAGGCATTTTCCTCGGGGTTAACCCGGGCGAGGACTTGCTGGCAAAGATCGATCGCCTGCGCTAGCTCGTCTAAGTCGCCGCTCCAGTCCCCTTGGAGGGCCAAGGCCGAGGCGAGATTGCATCCTGCGTTCGCCCAATTCAGAAGATTGGCTTCGGGGGAGCCGACGCTGAACTGCTCGCGGAAGCCCTGGGCCGCGGAGCCGGCCGCCGCAGCGGCCTCGCTGGTCCTGCCAAGCCGACCGAGCGCCTCGGCCAAGCTGTGCGCTGCCATTGCACGGTCGCCGGGTGGCAGTCCAGCGCACTGCCCGTTACTCACGACGCGCTCGAGCCATACCGCTTCACCTTCCAGGTCTTTTTTATCCCGGCAAAATTTGGCCATCATGTTCGCGGATTTGGCGAGTTCCGCCAGTTGACGTCCGGGCGCGCCTTTGACCCACTGCAGCCGCAGGGCATAGGCGCGTTCAAGATGCGGCTGGGCGTGCTCGGGGTCGCCGAGTTCGTGATACATGCTGCCCACGTTGTGGTGGCTCCACGCCAGGGCGAGGGCGTGGGAATCAAAGTCGGATTCGACGAGTTCTTCGCGTATTTTGAGCCCTTCGAGAGTGTAGCGAATTCCTTCGGATTTGCTCCCGGTGTCGTCGCAGAGATAACCAATGTTGTGGTAGCACTGGGCTAGCGCCGCGCGATAGGAGGCCGGATCGCGCGCTGAAAGGTCGTCGTAAACGGCGATGAGTTGCTCCGTGGCCGCTTGGGCGCCGGCCACATTTTTCTGGGAATACTCAAACGCCACCAGACGTTCCAGCGTGAGCGAGAGCGGATGGGCGAATTCGTCGGGGTTTTCGCGCGCGAATTCGGCGCGAATCTTAGCGGACTCCCGGCTGCTAGAGATCGCGCCCGCCAGATCGCCACAGGCGGATTGTGCCTGGCTCAGGTTGTTGAGGTAGCGGGCCAAGTCCGGCGCAAAGCGGGGTCGGTCGTGCGCGATCAGTTGCTCCTGCGCGATCAGTTGCTCCCCCACTTCGACAGCGCGTTGCAAGACCGCCAGTGCTTCGGAGTTGCGCTTGAGCGCATTCAGATTATTGCCCAGATTGTTGAGGTTGTTGGCAAATTCCGACATGGATTCCTGTCCAGCCGGCGTTCGGAATGAAGCGACATCCAGCGTCGGTGTGGTCTCCTGCGAGGCGCAGATATCGGCGCTCCCGCCGCTGGCCAGATAGGCGGCAATCGTGGAATCGCGCAAGGCTTCTTCGTAATTGGATAGGGTGCTGTTTGCGTTATCGAGCATCCGATAGGCCTTGGCCAGCTTGAGGCGGCAGCCTCCCTCATCGTCCAGAGGGAGTTGAAGGAAAATCGAGATCGCTTCGCGGAGTTCGTGAATTGCCTGTTCGAGTGTCTTACGCGTGGGGTGGGGCATGCGGCAGCGATGGGTACCGAGCGACAGCAGGCACTCCGCGCGCTCGGCGAGGTGGTCGGCGGGCACGCGACTGAGCAGGTGCTCGTTGACGATCAGCGCAAAATCGTGCAGCGAAATCGAACGCTCGGGGATCACATGGGTCAGCTCGTGCAGTTCTTCGATCGGACGATCCGCGAGCAAGGGCGGCAGCCACTTGTCAATGGACTCGGTTTCACCACGCTCGGTTTCACCACGCTTCTTCTTAAAGAGAAACTTCTCGATGCCGGATAAGTCCTGCACCATCCGCACCAGGTTTGCCCAAGCCTTCTTGCCCGACAGGCGGAGAACTTGTTTCAGGGTTTCGGTGGGCGGTTCATCTTCCTCTCCCCGGAGCACCTGCGCGGCGTAGCCTTCCGAAACAATATCTGGTTGGATCACGCCAGTTTCGACTTCGCTGAACCCTGTCTGCGCCTCGGTAAAAATGGCGCGCCGGTGGTGCTCAACCTGGTTGGGCGTGACAGATGATGAAACGCCGATGGCCTGTAGTTTTTCCGCGACGATCTGGATCCACTGGCGTCCGCGAGCTGCCCCGCCGCCGGCAAGGCAGAGGATGGCTGTGACGTGCTCGACCGCCTTACAAAGGTCGGTGTTTCCGGCGCATTCATGCTGCACGTATTTGCGCTCGCGCTCAACCGCGGCGAACAGCAAATCACCGCGACCCCAAGTGGGCAGCCGCTCCGCCGAGTGCTGGTCGCAGGCGTGGATCGCCGCCATTTGCAAGTACAGTGGACGATTGCCGGTGCGGAGCTGGATGCTGCGCCAGTCCTTCTCGGAAAAGTCCGGCAGTGTCGGGGCTGGGCGCCCGGTGATCGCCGTCCATCGGGCGAATGTGTTCTCGATGATCCGCCGGGTAAAGTCGGCCGTGGAGACCCCGCTGGCCGTTTTGCCTCCGGGCGGTTGGAGCTTCCTGGCTCCGAGGTAGCAATCGCCGCGCAGCAAATCCCCCGTGACGCTCTCGCCGGCGGCGAGCAACTCATGGAGCCAGCCTCGATTCTCGTCGGCGTGCCGTTCGAGCAACAGCACTCGCACCGGCGGTGCGGCGGGTGCATCTGTGTCCCGCAGGGTCTCTTCCTCCATGGCGGAGAAGTGCTCAAAAAGCCGGCGCAGATCGGCGACCTTCGAAGCCGCATAGTCCACGACGATGAGCGTGGGCACGCATGGTCGCCAGGCACCCGCCAGGTCGGCAGACACAAACAACCGGAGGTTGTTGCTGCTCAAGAAACCGGCATGCCATCCTTCGGACATCGCCTTTCTGGCAAACTCAATGGCCAGGCGCGTCTTGCCCATGCCGGCTTCGCCGAAAAAGACCCGCCAGCGGAATGAGCCTTCAGCCCGGATCATTTGGAAGAGTTCTTCAATTTCTGGCTCTCTTCCCGTCATTGGCACGAGCGCATTGTAGGCTTGCAACCAAAGACTCGGCTGTTCGTTATGAAGCCTCATCGGCCGCGCCATCTCCAGTTTCAAAAAGGCTCCGAAGGGGAGAATCCCGAGGGCTTTCGCTGGCTGCAAACCGTCGGGATGAGGCTGAAAGGGCTGGCCTGAGTTCATCGCCAACACCGATCCGTGGGCGAGATAGTCGTGCAGCACCTGGGTGATTAGATTGAGGCGCCGCGCAAAATTTTCGCCCGATGCGTCAACCCACTGTTTGTCCGCAAGGAAGTAGCGCAAATGGCCCCACGGTTGAAAGTCGACGGTGCGAATGGGCAGGATGTGAAGCTTCTGGTCGATCCCCAGGATGACCTCTTTTGGAGTCTGGACGGAGCTGTTGAAATCCGGCGTGACGACCAGCACCATCGCCCGTGCTTGCCGGATCGCCTGCTCGATGTCCGCAGCCCAATTCGCCGTCCCCGGCAAAATATCCCGTGGGGCGATCCAGCAGCGGATGTCCGCTGCTTCGAGCACCCGAACGATTTCATCGGCCATGACAACGTCCTGCGTCGAGTAACTGATGAAGACATCGTGGGTCATAACTTTTTCCGAATGTTTCTCGGCGGTTGGCATATCTTACGTCATCTCGCGCGTCTTGAGGCTGCAAATGAGTTGCTGGACCTGCTCATCGAACGGCCCGGTGGTAAGGTCGCGCAGCACCCACTCGCCCAACGGAAGGTCGAGGAGATGAACACGCGGATGACGACGATAAGTTTGGGCAGTCGAGTTCATTTTTTCTTGAGCAGCTTGAGCACTTGTTCCGCCAGGGCTGGTTCCTTGGCGGCGATGAAGGGCAGGCGCTTGGGATGTTGGGGATCACGCCGAAAAGTGGCGAGGATGTCCTCCAGATCCAATTTCGAAGTGATGGGATTGCCGGACAAATCCACAATTGTCAGTCCGGTTTTCAGCCCGATATATAGTCCGGGCAGAATGTCGTAAGTGGCAAAGCCCTTGGCGAACTCAATCGCCACATCGGCGTAGCCCGCCGCCACCTGGATGATCGTGTTGGAACCCCAGGAGAGATTGACCCGCCCATCCGCTTCCCGGAGCGCATTCAACAGAGTGGTTTGCCCGGCCAAGGCCTGATAGCGGTCCACCTTGGTGGTGAGCACATTTATCCGGGCACCCTGAAGACTTGTTTTGGGCGTCGGACCGCCATCCAGCCGGAACCAGGAATGGGTGATGAAATCCAGACCTTCCGGATAGCCGTTCTTTGAAGCCCAGTAGATTCGGTCCAGAAAAATGTCCCCGGCTACCGCTGCAATCACTTCATCACTCCGCCGGTCATACACCGCGATTAACGACCAACCGCCTTGAAGAGCTTCGATGAACTCCGTGCCGTCAATCGGGTCAATGAAGACCACCAGATCCGCTTCGCTTTCACTCATGCCTTCGGGGAATGTCTTGATGCCCAGCTCTTCGGAAAAAACCGTGTAGGCTTTGACTCCGGGCAATTTGAGGAACTTGTACTGGAGGGCGTCAAGGATGAGGGTTTCCGCGTCGCGATCAACGCCCTTGGTCAGATTCTGCACTGATTTTTGAAGTTGGGGATCGGCGACGGCGCGCTTGAGATGGAGACGATTCTGGCCCCGCATGGCGCTGCGCACATGATCCATCGTCTTCAGGATAATCTGGCGACTATAGCGGAGGACAAGATGATCAAATTCAAGTTCGGCCATAGAGGACGCTGTTGAACTGGAATTATTGATGCGACTTGGGTTCGGGCGCTGTGATCTCAGTCACCTCGCATTGACAGCGTTCGGCCGGGCTGATGGCTCGCGACTCGGTGGTAGTCGCAATCGGATTATCGTCCGAATCTCGACTGCTGAAGTCGCGCTCTGTTATGTCCGTGGCATCCGTTTGGGTTGATCGCTTCGGTTTTGATCGCCAGTGCCATGATCGCTGTGGTAAAGAATGTAACTCAAGGGGCCACAGATGGCTGACTTCGAATCAATTCCGTACCGCATCCGCATTGGGGTCACCGGTCATCGGAAGCTGGATAATCCGGCGGCGATGCAGGCGATGGTCAAGAAGGCCATCGACGCCGAAGTCGAAAGACTCTTTCCGGAGGAGTCGAGGCGAAAGATCGAAAGCGTCCGGCGCGCGGGAACGACTGCGATTTCGTTTTGCGTTCTTAGTCCGCTGGCTGAAGGGGCGGACCGCGTGGTGGCGCGTGCGGTTCTTTCCGATCCCGACGCGCGTCTCGATGTCGTTCTTCCCCTGACGCTCGAAGACTACCTCGAAGACTTTGCGACCGAAGAGTCCCGGAAGGAGTTTAATGAACTGGTCGACTGTTGCAGAAAGCCGGCTCTTCTACGGACGCGTCGCATTCAAGACGAGCGCCGCGATGCCGGCGACCAGGCCGAACTGCGCCGCGACGCCTACGACCAAGTGGGCCGCTATGTGGTGGATCATTGCGACGTCCTCATCGCCGTTTGGGACGGCCAGCCGTCGCGCGGCCGCGGTGGTACGGCCGAGATCGTCCAGTACGCGCAAGAGCAGAATCGCCCGATCATCCGCGTGTGGGGAGATTCGTTTGAGGTGCTGAACCGCGACAACAATAATGGTCTCGATGCCTCTGCGCTCGACGCCATCGACCAGTTCAACCGTCAGGCGATCACGCCCGCCGAGAGGGCGAGTTACGTGAAGAGCCTCGACCGCGAACACTTTGAGGAGCCGAAGACCGCACGGGAGATACCAGCCGGCGTGCGGGAATTCGTGAACGGCCGCCTTTTCCCTTATTACGCACAAGCCTCGATCATGGCCAAGGCGAGTCAGAAGCGGTTTTACCGGGCGGGCAAGTTTATTTATGTTCTTTCCGCGGCGGCAGTCGGATCCGCTGCGCTGGGTGTTCTCTTTCCGGCCCTCACATGGGCAGGATTCAGCGTGGAACTGGTGCTGTTGATCATTATTTGGCTGACCTTACGGCAGGCGTACCGGAAACACTCTCACCAAGGCTGGATCGAGAACAGGTTTCTCGCCGAACGTATTCGCTGCGGAATCTTCATGGCCATCTGCGGGGTGGAACCGAAGCCAATCGAGGTGCTTCCGTACATGGGCCATTCGCAAACGGTCAACGACTGGACCGTGCGGGTATTTGACGAGATCTGGGACCGGCTGCCGCCGCTCGCCGGTTGTAGTCGTGGGGAGTGTCTGATCCTGAATGCTTACGTTCGTGAGGCGTGGATCGGCGAGCAGGTGAATTTCCACAAGCAAAAGAAGGAACGTGAAGGGCTGGCCCGGAAGCGTCTCGCTTTGGCTGGCAAGATCGTGCTTCCTGTGACGATTGCGGCGGCGGCGCTGCATCTTCTGCTGCTCCTTTGGTTGCCAACGGGCACGGCGGCGGAGTCCGTGCACTGGCTGCGCCAGCGGTTGCATCAGGGATTGGCATTCATTGCGCTGCTGTTTCCGACGATTGCTGCGTCGTTGGCGGGCATGGAGGCACATCGCGAGCACCTCCGGCTGGAGAAACGCAGCGCCAACATGGGGCCGCAGCTGGAGCGGTTAAACCGGCAGATGGCGTCGGCGATCGATCCGGAACGGTTTGAGAGTTTGCTGCAGCAGGTGGATGAAATCATGCTGCGCGAGACGCAGGACTGGCTGATGCTGATGCGGTACGTAGAGATCAAAGCGAGTTGACTCCGATCTCCAGCCCGCCGGACCAGTTCTTCATTGGCCTGGTGTCCGTAACTAGAAGAAGCACATCGGCGCGTTTGGCTTCTGGAGCGAAACCTGGGCCATGCTGCCCGCAGATCCAGAATTTGCCGACCTGCGTGAGCGGTGCAGAGCAAGACGGGCATCATTTGAGTTCTTCACTCAAGACAGACGGTTGCTCGATGGATATTTGCGCCGACCGGCCCTGGATTGTCGGGAACGGCCTCCACCGCCGCAGTATGCATGCCGCTTACTGGTCTACGCTCCTGAGCCTCCAGTCCGGCGTGTCACGATCTTGAAGCCTCTGTCCCGTGCGTACTTTGGGTAATTCCTGATCGTGCGGCGGTCCTTTTCCTTTTCGGCCTCGGGTAACTCGGAGTATGGGACAAGGAGCGGGTGGGTCCTCTTTTCGTTGTCCTTGGGTGGAGGGCCGTAAACCCAACCCTCCATGCGCTTTTGCTCTTCCCACCCCTGGTGTTCAGCTTCGGCAAGGAGTTCAATGTGCAACTCAAGGAACTCGCTAACCGCTTTTTCCTCTTCTACCGTGGCTGCCCCCTCCTCCAGGACAAAACCGGCCAGGGCGAGAATCTCGGGGATTCGGCTTGCGGCCGCAATGTTGGACGCCTTTCCTTCCTCGTCGAGTTTTTCGTATGGCTTGTCGTAGGGTCCGCCTTTCTCTTTCTCCGCCAGATTGGCACGCCAATCTTCATGGAGCGCCGGAGCCAGCCTTTCCGCTTGGGCTAGGAAAGCGTAAGAGCGACGGATCACAGCGTGGAAGTGCTGTACATCATCCACGTAGAGCGCCAACAAGTCATCCGGAGGAAGGTGAGCACGTCTCAGTGGCAAGCCGCCGCGGTCCCTCATCTGAGAAACCAACTTCTCCAGCGATCGCGCCCCGTTCCGGTAGTGCTTGATCTCCAGGAGCGCAGTCAGCAATCCGCGATCGATGTCGAGAGGCTCGTTCTCTTTGTCTTTATCTTTGTCCTTTACTAGCCCCAGCAGGGAGCGGAGCAAAATGGCACGCCGCACGGGGTAGCCCAAGTCTGTCGAATCGTCCGCCCATGGGTCCAGCCCCTTCCCGGCAGCTTCGCTGTCGTATTCCTGATGGGGGTTGGGGCCGAGTACATCAAAGAACCCCGCGAGCCTGCTCTTGAAGTCCGGTCCTTTCGCCATGACGAAGTCCTGACGGGCCTTTCGTTGTGTTTCGTCCTTTTCCGGCTCTATCTTTTCTGGCGGACCGAAATGTGCGAAGTCGCGACTCGTCCCCCCTGCAAAGACAAAGACACTCTTGCCGACGGCATGAGTGAGTTGGCCTTCCTGGAACGTGCCGTCCTGCATCGGCGCCAGCAGGTACTGCAGCCACTTGTATTCAGCCGAATCAAACTCGTCCCAGAATACGACCGGCGTCCAACCGGCGAGGACTTTGTCACGCACTTGGTGATAAGCCCCAATCAAGTCCTCAGGCCCTTTGAACTGCGACAGGTTGAATTCCAGCACCGGGTTTTCTTTTCCGAATACGCCCGCCGCAATTTGCTTTAGACCAAAGGACTTGCCCGATCCCGGCGCCCCGAATACCGCCAACGACAAAGGCTGCTTTTGCGGACCGCCGTGCCTATAGCTCAACATCAACTGGCGCAAAGATCGCAGAGCTTCGATCTCTCGCCGGTCCATGGTCAGCAGCTTCCCAAATCTTGCACACGGAACGTTTTCAAGTGCGCCGGGTCCAAGCAGAGCCAATCGCCGAGCAGGACCGAACAGTGGACCTGGGAAGGTGTCGGAGCGCACAACCTGGCTCAGCATTGTCCAATTTGTCGCAGGTTGGACCTTCCCCACTATGCAGCAGGCCCCGGAACACTGCACGTCGGAAGCAGCGTACTTCTGTGTAGGTGATAAAAGGTGAGCCGCAGCGTCCTTGAATGGGAAACCCGGTTCGCCGCCCTTCACTGGCCCGTGACCGTGCTCTCGCAAGAAACGCGTCGCGGACAAGCCCGCCTTGAGAGGGTGGACAATGTCAACCGTGTCGGTAGACTTCGCCGCTCTCAGATTCCAAGCTAGGGACGCAGTCATCGCAGACAGGAAGCCGAATGCGCCGCCATCCTGATGGCTGTCCTCCCATTCGCCCTCTCCACGCTCGCGGTCGAAAACAAGCCGGCAAGGGCCGTGTCCTTTGTTGCCTGGCCTATCGAGCCAGAGCGCTGCGTCGCCTCGCAGCGTGACCACCAGGTGGCGGCACGATTTCAGCCCACTAATTGCGGGGTTCGAGTGGATCTCCTCCACGAGGTCATCAACGGTGCTCTCCCACGACAGTCCCCGGCTGACGCGAACATCCTCCCGGCGGAGATTGTCGGCGCTCACCAGGACAATCAACCGTTCGCGCCATCGTGCAGCCAGCTCCCTCCAAAGGTCACCGCGTGCCAGCGGACGCGACATCTTGAGAATGATCCACTGTAGCTCCGGAGCTTCACTGTCCGATCCTAACAACGGAGGCCAACATTGGGACGCAGTCTTCAGGCGAAAGCCTAGACCGCCGTCATCTATGACAAGCACCTGCGGTTTCGCCCCGGCCAATCCGGGTGCCGGCAAGCCTGGGTACCCCGAGCTACTTCGAAAACCGTAACCGAGGTTTTTGGAAAGTTTCCAATGAGACTCATCCTTCTTCGGACCGTCGAAGGCATCCCAGACCGCGCCAACATGAAAATCACTTGGCCAGTCATGGAGAGCATCGGTCGTCGTTTGCTTGAGTCCAAAGAAAAGGTTAGCCGTAGAAAACTGGCCGTCTCCCTTCGCCGGAGCTGTAGTCCGCTCCAAAGCTTCAAGGAGGCCATAGGTCAGAGTGGCTCCTCCAAGCTGCGTTCGGTACCGCATCCCCAAAGTAGCATCGGAATCGGATGTGGATCGCCGCCCGGCATAGATGTTGTGGTCCAGAACAACATCGCCGGTTACTAGGATCATGTTATTCTCCGCTCTCTTCTTGCCCAACTTCGGACAAGCGGGGTACGAAATCGATGACTCAGTCTACTACTCTCAGGAGTTGCCATGGAGACTGACCACCGCGAGTTGCGCCTCTAGCCCTCGGCTGCGCGCCAGGTGCCAATCTAACGTGAAGTCCCCGCCGACAACAGCAGTTTTCGTACCTGTTTTCTTGCTCATGGTTGGTCTTTCCGTTGTCTTAGGCAAGTGGTCCTCCACTGAAACAGGCAATTCTACATCTTGCGGGAAACGTGCAGCCCAAGCCTAAGAAGGGTGTGGGGACGCTCTAGCTGCGCCTCGCCAGAGCAGATGAATTATCTGATATTCACGACTCTCAGCTTGGGACTTCGTGTGGCTTAGTTAGGATCATGCGGGAGTACGAGCTTGAAAAAGTGGACAAAACCAGCCTCGTCCCCAGCAACAACTGTTCGATCATCCGGTGACAAGGCGATGCTGCTAAAGGACACTTCTGCTTGGAACTCACAGATTTCGATCCCTTGGTGCAGTTCCCATACCCTCAAGGCTTTGTCCTTGCCACAGGAGATTCCGAATTGACTGTCTGCCGTGAGTGCGACACCACTTATGTTACCGGCATAGTCGACCAAAATGTGAAGCCTCTCACCATTCTCAATGTTCCATACGGCCAGCGAATCCAAAGGGCCAAATGTGATTGCCAAGCGCCCATCCGAAGCAACCGCAAATCCACCACCGCCAAGGTTCTTCAGCAACGGCGGAATTTTCTCGTCTGGGTCAAGTTCGCATAGCTTCACATTGTTCTGGCCGAGTCGAAACACGGCCTTGTTTCCATCGCGAAGCACTGCTAGCAAGTGACGTGTCCATCCTTTGTGAAGGCACGGTGTGTGCAACTCCGATCCACTTTGCCAGTTCCATCTCTTTACAACGCTCCTCTCGGATAAAGTAACGACATCGCCAGCTTCGGTGAATCCCACGTCTAATACGCCGTCGCACCCCGTTTCAATGGTGCGCAACTCTTCGCCGCTCTCCAAATCCCAGAACTTAAGCATGCCCGGTGTCTCACCTGGCTTGAGCAACGGACTGCCGTCATCTGACCATTGTTTCTTGATGGCTCCCGAAGCGAGTTCATTGCCGGCAGCGCCAAACGCCACTGCCCTGACCCAGTCCCATCGATGGCCGACAAGTGTCTTGCGCTCCTGGAAAGTGCCCATTTCCCACAGTTTAATCTCGCCAGCCTCTTTCACGGATTGATCTGAACAGGATACAGTGGCCGCTCTGAGCCCTTTGGAGTCCATCGCTAAGGCTGTGACAGTTCCGCCGTGAGGACTACGTGGGATATCGTCATTCGATTCATACGATAGATCCCAGATCTGGACTGTCCCATCGTTGGATCCTGACAGCATCGTTCGCCCGTCAGAGCCCAATGCCAATTCCCAGGCAGCTGGTTGCGATTTAAGCCATCGCGACCATTGGTTTTTTGCAAGATCGTAGATGCCAATGAGCCCGTCGGAAAAAGCTGCTGCCGCAGTGCGTCCATCGGGGGCGATGACCACAGAAGTTGCCTTTATTCCCCAGGGATTCGCTTCGCGCAAGATATTCCATCTGCCGCCAAGCAGATCTACTTCCCAGAGTCTTCCATAAGTTGTTCCCATAATTGCGCGGCTGCCATCGGGTGTTATGGCCCATTTGGATTCGCTGACTGGCGCTTCGATGCTCCGGGCCAGGGTGCAATTCTGCAGATCCCAGACATCGAAACAAATGCTGAATTCCTTCGAAGTAGATATAGCTGTGGCACCATCTGCAGTGATAGCAATGGACCGAATCGTACCTTTGGGTCCTGTGAGTGTTGCCAGCTCGAGTCCCTTCTCCAAATCCCAGATTTTCAGGGAGTTGTCGTAAGAGGATGAGACCAGTTTGCGTCCGTCGGGACACAATGCGACGTCATCGACGAGTTGGTCATGCCCGTGCAAAGTTTTAAGCACGGCTCCGGTTTCAAGTTCCCATACCTTGAGCGTCGTATCGTGCGACGCGGAAACAACAAGACGTCCATCCTGTGTAATGATCACCGCATTAACGCAGTCGCGATGCCCGCTCAATGTCTGCACCGCCCGCCCGGAATTGAGGTCCCAGACCTTTATGTCCCAATTTTTGTTCCACCTATCATGAGCGGCTGAAATGGCCTTCTTGCAGTCTGGCGAGAGCGCAAGGCATGTGATTGCGTCGAGGTGACCAGAGATGGTACGAACGAGCGGCCCTCCCGGCGCCTGTAAGTTTCTGACTAGGGGCATTAGCCAAGGTGCCCCGCGCCACGACCTGGCTGAAGTGACCACGTCCTCGCACATCGGATCTTTCACATCAGACAAGCGTCCGACGATTTGACCGGCAAGTCGGTTCTTGTCTTTTGATATCGCTTCGGAGGAAAGTCGGAGCCCGCCTTGCAGAAGTTCAAACGGCCGGCGTTGTTTGGAGTTCGGTGGAAGCACCTGTAGGAGTTCGTGGAAGTCTTCTATCATCTCTTGAACGAGGACCTTTGCCGTCTTTGATTGAAGCCAGTTGAAACTGGACAATAGCTTCGCAAGTTCTCCGGCATTACTTCGGGCCAGATGGAATGGCAGTTCCAGAAAGGGCCGGGGGCTTTCACCGTTCCAGCCATAGTTCTTCGCCGGGTCGGCCAAGCCTTGGAAGTAAGTAGCGACGTCCGAGTGTACGTGCGCTGGCTCGGTCTGGTGGCCGTATTTTTCGAGCACGGCTTGGCGAAGCTGGCTGTGGAAGAAGTCGAGCTGCGGGCCACGACGCTGGAGGTAGCGGCGCAGGCCGCGTTCGATGCGCAGGGCGGTGGCGGCAGCGTCCGCGCCGAGTTTGCGGGCGAGCAGGTCGGACAGTTCATGGCTCGCCATCCCGATGCGGCCATGCGCCAGATAGAGGCACCACCACTCCACCGCCTCCCTGCCAAACACTTCCAGCCGTCGCAGCACCCACCGGAACAGGCTCACGGTGTCGGGGCGGTCCTGCGGCATCGACGCGATGAGCGCGGGCACAATGCGATTCAGATCGTTGCCCCCGAGCGTACGGAGTTCGCCCAGCATCACCAGCAGGTAGAGCGGGTTGTGCGCCTGGGTGATCGAGCACAGCGTTTCCAGATGCTCGCGGTCGAGTTCGTGGCAATATTCCTTGAGATACGCGACGACGATAGTGCGCACATCAGCTTTGGTCAGCGGCCCTAGCGGCACGCGTAATGGCGGGGGTTGGCGCGATGCGAGCGCTTGCAGAACGCGTTGTTCGGGATTGTCCGCCTTCGCCGCAGCGTCCTCAATGCAACTGGCGATCGCGCGCACGCTTGGTCCGAGCCGGGAGGGAAGCCATTGTAGGTCGTGCCCGTCGGAAAGCTGGTTGAGCGCGTCGAGCAGGATCACGATGCGGCGCTCGCCCGCGTAATCACCGAGCCGCTGCGCGAGCCGGAGGCACAGACTGCTGAAATCCCGCTTTGGCGCCTGCCCCTCCGGCTGATCAGCTGGCCACTGAATGCCACTCCGATCGAGTTCAGCCAGCAGCCGTTCGACGAGCGCGTGGGCCGTCGCCGAGCGTTCCGTGGCTCCGACGAAGTGCGTGATGACGAAGTCCAGTGATGACTTGAGTTGTTCGTGCAGATGCGCCAGCAGCGCGGATTTGCCCTGGCCCGGCACTGCCGCTACGACAGCCAGGCGCGGGGCATCCGCAGCGGCGGCGTGAAGGAAATCAGTGAGTTGCTGCAGCTCGGTCGTCCGCCCTTGAAACCACCGCAGCCGCGAGGCTGCGAACGCGTCCATTTGTTCGCGCTCCGCTTCCAGCGGCGACACCGGCGCGGGCCGTGCGAGCGCGACGATCTTTTGCCAAAGCTCGCGCGGGACCGGCTGGGATTCGTCGGTGTAACGCGGGTCAATGTCGGGGTCCGCGCCGAGCACCTGCCGCCAGACCTCTTTGCCCACATAGCGTTCATCCCGCAACACGCCGGACCAGAGATCTTCCAGAACCATCGGGCCGAATTTCCTCTCCGCTTTGTCAAGGTCGGCAAATTCCTTCCCCGTCCAGCGGCACTCATAGCCACGCACGGGACGACCGCACCCGCGGATGTCGGCCTTGAGCGCGTCGAGTTGAGTGAGTTGCTCCGGTGGATCGACGAACTCGTCATGAATCTGCCGTTGTTCTTCCGTCGCGTCGGGCGGCAGCTCTGGCACCGGTGTTTCGCGCAAATAAAAATAGCTACGGCGCTTCCGGCGATCATTGAGCACGGCGTGGCGCACTTCCAGATCGGTGATGGAACGGGAATCCGACGCCTGCCGTACCTTGTCCTCCTGGCTCCTGAAATCCTTAGCCTCGGGAACCCAGCCGTAACGCCGACCGAGAATGCAGACGAAGAAAGGCTCGACGCGGTCGATCCATTGCCGGCAGTATTCCCACGAGTGAGCGGTTTCCCCGTTGGCGTCCTTGGCGGGCACGCCCCAGCGCAGGTCCACGTCGAAAAACTCCAACCCCAACTGCTCGACGCGTTCGCGCAACTCCGGGAAGACAACGGTGACCAGATGGTCTCGTTCCGCGTGCATATCGCGGAAGGTGGACGAGATGAAGACGCGGACGGTTTGCTGGGTGGCAGGCATGAGGACTAGTCGGCTCTCGGCCCTCCCCGTCGGAAAGCCAAAATCCAATCGTTAAAATGCTCCTTGCTCAATTCCTCTGGCGGGCGCACTTCCTCTGGAGAAGCGAGCGGCACAGGGTCGATGAACTTCTCACCGCGAGTGCTCAATGCACATCTGCACTCCTTTTCTACCCAAGGCGACGCCTTTGCGCCAGCAAACCAGAACAAATAGAGTACGTTGGGGTTCACCAACTCCTCTCGCTCGTCCTGCATGTCGCGGAGGGTCGAGGAGATGAACACGCGGATCTCGCGCGGCGACGAGGCGATAGGAGCAGCGGGGCTAGCCATCGGATCGGCCCCCTTTGCACGGCATTATTGATTGGACTTGGGTTCGGCCGCTGTGATCTCAGTCACCTGGCAGCGGCCGCGCGGCGTATCAGGCTGCCGGATGTCGTAAACAGCGCGGTCGCGGATCTGCGCCGCTACACCCTCGATCAGATCCGCCAGCAGTGCGGCCCTGCCACGCTGCCACCTCAGCCGGGAACACACCTCCGGTTCCCAAACACGGCTTTGCGCCTCCAGCCCTCGGCTGCGCGCCAGGTTCCAATCCGGCGTGAAGTCCCCGCTGACAACAACAGCAGTTCGCAGATCCGCGAGCGGCTGCACCCGAGGGCGTGGAGGCCTATTTCCTACGACATCGAAGGGACCTTCAATCGTCCCACACAGGACCACACCCCGCGGCACGACGAACGTCCCGGTGGTGTAGTAGCGGGCCACGCCGACACGACCGAGCCGCCGGCGGAACTGGCGGCGTTGATCGCGCTTTGAATGGCCGCTGTGTCGTCGGTGTGACCGTCGCCCTTGGCGCCAAATGAATTCACCGATGCGCCAACACACACGGCTCAAACGACGGTTGCGGAGCCTCCGCAGAGAGTCCAAAACAGAATGATTGCGAGCGTGGTCTCCACTGGCATCCTCCTCGGCAGAGCATTGCCGCCACCACCAAGATACGTCGAGCCTACGATGGCCGGGTCAATAACATCAGGGTTGCAATGACCAGTCGCTTCTTTATTTGAAGCCTCCTTCCCGCTACTGGAATAACTCCGCACTTGCGAGGGCATTGCCGTTAGCGTCGACACCGCCCACGACAAGTACTTTCCCGTTGCTGAGCAACGTCGCCGTGTGCGCGGCGCGCGCGGTTTCCATCATGCCTGTCGGTGTGAAGGTGCCGGCGGGGTTGAAAAGTTCGGCGCTTGAGACAGACTGAAAGGTTGAGGTCCCGAACCCCCTGTCACATTTCGTGGTGCTGGTGGCGCCTCCCGCAACGAGGACTTCACCCCCCGTAAGGAGCGTCCCGGTATGACTGACGCGGGAGCTAGACATATCACTGGTCCCTGAGAAACTCGCGTCACTGCTATCAAATAAGGTCGCGCTCTTGATGGAAATTAAGCTGCCGCCTTCTCCGCAAGGAGAAGATTCGAGCTCTCCGCCGGCGAGGAGCACGTTACCGTCCCCGACTGAAGCCGCTGCTAGGTGAAGAGCCGTAGTCCCCCCGGTTGCGGTTGCCGTGAACATATTGTTTGCCGGGGAAAACAAGTCTCCCAATGCAGACCCTGTGTTCGTGCCTCCCGATAGGAGAACGTCGCCGCTGGGGAGAAGCGTCGCCGTGTGATAGATACGGCTCGCGGACATGTTGTTGTCCGCTGGGGTAAATTGCCCCGACGTCGGATCGAAGAGCTCCGCCGATGCGGTGCCTGGGTCGGCCACGGGACCGAAAAGCACCTCCGGCGAGATTCCCCCTCCGGCTACAAGCACTCTGCCGCTGCCGTCATTTAGTAAGGTCGCCGTGTGCCCGACTCTTGCCGTCTCCATGTGGCCGGTTGTAGGGGTAAACATCTCTGTGGCTGGGTCAAAGATTTCGGCTGTCGCGAGAGCTCCCGTCGCGTCATTTCCCCCTGTGATCAAGACGGTCCCATTGGTGAGCAAGGTCGCTGTGTGCCCAACTCTTGCAGTTTCCATGCTGCCTGACGTAGAGGTGAACATGCCGTTGGAAGGGTTGAAGATCTCTGCCGTCGCGAGAGGTCCTGTCGAGTTTTCTCCTCCGACGATCAAGACTGTCCCGTCCTGTAGCAAGGTCGCTGTATGTCCTGCGCGCGGGAAGTCCATGTTGCCTGCTGTAGGCGTGAAGCTGCCAACTGGCGGAGCAATGGAAACTTGGGTGGCGTTCGAAACGCCCGTGATTGTTGCGGTGACGGTGTCGGTTGCTGTGATGGTTTGACTGCCGCTGGTGTTGAAGGTTGCCGAGAAAGTTCCTGTACCGTTTGCCAGCGTGGAGTTGGCAGGAAGCACTGCGTGGCCGTCGGTGCTCGCAAAGTGCATCATTCCGGCGTAACTTTTGGCCACTGCGTTCGAGCTGTCGAGAGCGGTTACGATGAAGCTGAAAGGAGTGCCTACGGTAGCGTCTTGAGGAGTGGTGACGGAGAAGTGAGTGGCTAGTTGCGAGCAACCTCCGCCGCAATTATTGCCACTGCTTCCGCCACAGGAAGCCAGGAGACCCGAAACGCAAAGAGCAACGAAGCAACAAAGAGATCGTTTCATAGCGACTCCTCTCGAATGCACCCTGAATACCAGGCCCACCGAGATCCGTGGACGGCCCACGAGAAACCAAGCGCTGGCGGCGAGCGCGGAATCTTGGCCTTCGCCGACATCGAGCGCCTGCGCTTGCTAAGGGAGCTTGTTTTCGTTCAGTCGGTCTCGGTACGAGTTTGTCCAGGAGGTGTTTTCAAATCCCTGGGTCTCACAATGAGCCCGGTCTCCTTCAAACTCGCATACGAGCCCAGGGCAACATGGGGGTAGTAGTGGATCGGAACACTCCGCCCCCTGTTTTGAGCACCTGCCCGCGAACCCCGTGCCGCTTAGGGAGACCATCTGCGGGCTGTCGGCTGCGTTGTCAGCGAATGAGAGTGTGCCGTTCAAGGTCCCAGTGTTGCCAGGGTCGAAAGTAACGCTGATCGTACAGCTCGCCCCGGATACGAGAGTCGAATTGCAAGTGTTCGTCTGACCAAAGTTAGTGCTCACGGTAATATCGGTGATGCTGAGTGTCGTCGTGCCGTAGTTGCTCAGCGTGATGGACTGCGCCGGGCTGGTTGTGCCTGTGTCCTGGCTCCCAAATGTCAGGCTGGTCGGCGACAAAGTGGCATTGGGCCCGGAATCACCGCCCACGCCAGTCAACGAAAGCACCTGTGAACTGACCATAGCATCGTCCGTGATGGAGATCGACGCGCTGCGCGGGCCCAACTGGCTGGGTGTGAAAGTCACATTGATGGAGCAGTTCGCTCCCGCGCCCAGACTCGAACCGCACGCACTATTCTGGTTGAAATCCGCGGCGTTGGTCCCGGTGATGCTCAAGCTGCTGATGGCCAGCTCCGAACCGCCGGTATTAGTGAGGGTCTCGACTTGCGCGGTGCTCTCGGTCCCGACTACCCACATGCCAAAGGCCAAGCTTGTGGGCGAGACCTGCAGATTGGGCGGCGGTGGCGGGGGCGCCGGTGATCCGCCGCCGCAGCCACTGAACACACACACCGCACTGAGTATGAGAGCGAAATATTTTTTCACAATACCCCCTTTCGCAGCCCCATCCGCTGCGCCGGATCTACGGGCACCGCTGTTCGGTGGTTATCAAGAAGCTGGGTCTGTTTCATAGGAGCCTCGACTACTTGTTCGTCACAATTCCCGGGCTCACTCTCATCACAGGGGACCAGCACGTAGACGTGCCCGCAAATATCGTCCTTGCTGCGCGGGCATCCGGGCAGCGCGCCAATGCCTACAATTTCACCGCGATCGGTGATAGCAAGCGCGTGTGACAGCTTCAGACTGGAGCCCGGGGGAATGAGGCTATCCAAGTCGAGCATGGGGCCGCCCTGCTCCCACAAAAATGCGTGTTCGCCGGAAGAGTCACACAGCTTTTCGCTCTCCGAGTTTCCTACCACTTGACCGCTCGAATTCACTCCGTATGCGCGGCTGCAAGAATCACCCGGCAGAACCCCTAGGTCGATCTTTGTTCCGTTCCTCCACAGAATGGCATGGTGGTTCTGGTGCGCGGAACCGGGGAGGTCGGCTACGCCGACGACATCACCCGTGTCACTGATAAAGCCGGGGGCCGAAGTGGCGCCTCCGAGCGTTCCGAGGTCTTCAATCACTCCCCCCTGCCAGAGAAATGCATGGTAGTTCTGATCGCCGGACAGACTTGAGACCCCAGCTACTTGACCTTGATTGTTGAGACCAAAAGCGAGGGTGCAGGTGCCGCCAAGATTGCCGAGGTCCTGCATCCCACTCTCTTTATTCCAAATGAATGAGCCGGTGGTTAAGGCGAAACTGTAGTTGGAGACGCAAAAGGGGCTCGGAGCTGAACTGGTGTAGGAGTATCCAACCACTTGCCCCAACTCGTTGATAAAGGCGGCCTGGGCGTCGGTGCCGCCCGGTAGCGTGCCCAGATCCTCCATCCCGTTTTGCTTGTCCCAGAGAAAAGCGCGGGTCTGGTATTGATATGCCACGATCCCGGCCCAAAGCCAAAATGTGCCCGGCTGCATGGAATTCGCGTCTGGAATCGTGTTCAAAGCCGCCCCTACGACCTGCCCGCGACTGTTGACGGCAGCCGCAAAACTCTCGTATCCACCTTCGGGTAACGTGCCTAAGTCAGTAATCGCTTGCCCCGGCTGCCATTGGGCCGCATGAAGTTCGGGAAGGCCTGCAAACAGTGGATCGATTTCACCATTTTCAGAGACCCCCGCAACGAACCCGTTCGGACTGATCCAGTTCGCCGCGCTGCTTGTGTAGTCGGTTAGCGCACCAAGGTCAGTCAAGGCACCGTCTTGCCATCGAAATGCGTGGTTGACCAAACAGTCATAGAAGCAATACGAGGGGAAAGGATCGGGGGCGGATGTATCGGCAAAGCCCGCAGCTGTTCCCCGCTGGTTGACGACGCCGCTGGCGAAGAATTGTCCATCAAAGCAAGAGATGCAGATGATGCTCGTGGCCCCGGGTCTGCCCAAGTCAAACAGCCTGTAGTGATGGCTCGTGGATTGGCCCTGGGCCTGGCTGTTCTGCGCCGGTAATTCAAGCGGCAACACCACCCCGACGGATAATGTCAGCGCGGCAGCCAGAACTGGAGACTTGGACCTCATGCTGCCCTCCGAGTGCTGCGTTTGATGAAGAGTGGGTGGGGAATTGAAAACGTGACAACGGCGATGAAAAAATGTGTCGTGCTCGCTTGCCCGTCGGCTGAAAGAGCGCGGGGATGAGAGGTATAATCCGCCCACCGAGGATCGAAGGGGTGGGCCTTGCCGTCAGACACGAGTACGGGCGAACTGCGCAATCTGGCCGAGCGGATCCGTCAGGGCGACTCCACGGCGGAGACGGAGTTGGTGCGGGAGTTCACTCAGCGGATTTTCGTGATGGGGGTGGTGCGCACCCACGACCGGGAAGCCGCGCGCGAACTGGTGCAGGATGTCTTGATTGCGGTGATCGGCGCGGTGCGCAAGGGCCAGCTGCAGGATTCCGGCAAGCTGGCGGCGTTCGTCCACGGAACGGCGCGGAATCTGATCAACAACCGGTTGCGTTCCGAGAGCCAAAAGCCGCAACTGGAGCCAATTTCTGAGGAACTGGCTCAGGCCAACCTGGCTGAGCAACTCGAAGATGCGGAACGTGTGCGGCTAGTCCAGGAGGCGCTGAAGCAGCTGGGTGAGGAAGACCGCAGGATTTTATTGATGACCCTGGTGGAGGGACGCAAGCCCGGCGAGATCGCAACCGTTCTTGGCCTTTCGTCGGAAGTGGTGCGGACGCGGAAGCTGCGTGCCCTGAGGAAGGTTGCTGATCTCATAAGGAAGAAGATGTCACGAACCTAGGCAAATTTGCCACATAACAATAAGGCGATGAACTGTAGAGACGTGGAGGAACGGGAAATACTGGAGCAGTACCTGCTGGACCGGCTGACTGAGCCGGAGCGCGATGACTTCGAACGGCACTACTTCGAATGCGCGTCGTGTTTTTCGCAGCTCCAGAACGGACTCACACTGAAGGGAGAACTGCAGCGTCAACCGCTTGTGCGCGCCCGAGCGGCGGGGCGATTTCTGCGCCCGGTATGGGCGCCGGCGTTCGCATTGTTGGTTCTGGTATTCGCCGCGATCTGGTGGGTTTCGGTGCGGAACCCAGGGTCTTCGAAGCAGGCTGCCTCATCATCGATCGCAGCCAATCCCGGAGTACCGGCGCAAACCCAAATGGCTTCGCCAGCGGCACCATCCTTCGAAGAGTTGGCCCGTGTGGAGGCTCCGCCATACTCCGCCACCGTGCTCCGCGGCGCGGAAGACGAGTCGGACGAAGCCTTCCGAAAGGCAATGCAACGCTATGCGAAGGGCGACTATGCGGGCGCGACCCCCGGTCTGCTTGCTGCCGCGCAATCTAGTCCTCGAAGCCCTAAGTTGAACTTCTACCTGGGCGCATGTTATTTGCTGACGGGTCAAACCGAATCGGCAATAGAGTTTCTCCGAAAAACAATCTCTCTCGGGGACACGGCATATGGCGAACAGGCGCACTTCTATCTCGCTAAGGCCTACCTGAAAAGCGGGCAGGTACCGGAAGCGAAAGCCGAACTGCAAAAGACGGTTCGGCTCGGCGGCAGCCGAAAGGCTGACGCGGGGGAGATTCTTCACAAGCTTCAGTTGTGAGTTGTGGCGTTGTCTCAACTCGGAGGTGCGGGCCCATGCTGCTCAGGGCCGTCAAGCTTTTTGCGTTTCTGCTTGCGTACTCGATATCCCTGCCTGCACTCGGCACCTGCGCGCAACAGGCCCCAACTCCCGAGCAAGCCGGGCCCAAACCTTCCCCGGTTGTGGAGCAGATGTTACAGGAAGCTCAACATCTGCTTGAGGCTAAGAAACCGGCAGAGTCGCTGGCGGAAGCAGAGAAAGCATTACAGGCGGCAGACCGCGCCGATGACGCAACCGGCGAGGCGCTTTCGCAGCAGGCCCGTGCGAAGGCCTTGAAAGACTTGCAGCGCATCGACGAGGCTTCGAACGCATGGCAACTGGCTGCGCAGAATTGGCAAAAAATGGGCGACGCGCCGGGGCAGATCAACGCCTTGGTTCAAGCCGGTCTGCTCAGTTCGCCCGATCAGAAGGACGAAGCAGCGAAGTTTTATGCTCAAGCTCTGGCGCTCGGGAAGTCTGAAACCCAGCATCCGGCCCCAGTCGCCCAAGCCCTCTACGACTCAGCGTTCGTTCTCCAATCGCAAGGGCAGATCGAGACGGCCTGGGACTATCTCACCACAGCCATCCCTCTCTGGGAAAAGCAAGCTCCCGAATCCTTGAAGCTCGTCAACACGTTGATTGTACTGGCTGGTGTAACGACGAACCGCGCCATCCAAAACGCTGGTCCGAAGTACTACTATTTGGCACGGGACTACTCGGCGAGAGCGGCGGAGATGTGCCACCACGTGGCTCCAGACACCCTCAACGAGGTTCAAAGCCTGCACATGCTGGGCCGAGCTGAGTTTTTCCTCGAGGATTTTGCCCATGGACGGGAGCACTTCCTGGCCGCCTTGCAGATTGACAAGAAGATCGAACCGATGGGATCGATGGAGGAAGCAGGCATCCTGCGAGAACTTGGCGTTTTGGAAAATACTCAGTCAAACTTCGCTGCGGCGCAAAGCGACTATGAACAGGCAGTGGCCCTGGGAGAGCGGCTGGCGCCCACCTCTCCGGACTACGAGCGCAGCCTGGAGAACCTGGCAACTGTGGAAAACGACGAAGGTGATCTGGCCGCCGCTCGCGCCGGTCTGGAACGTGCGCTGGCGATCAACCACGCCATACACGGGAATCTGGCGCCGACTTTCATCAACCTGGGTGCGGTAGCGCTCGACCAATCCGACTACGCAGCGGCGCGTGACTACTTCCAGAAGGCATTGGATCTGTTCATCAAGGCAAAATCCAAAACTGCCGGAGAACCGATTGCCTTGGGAAATCTAAGCGAGACATTCTATCGAGAGGGAGACTTTGCGTCTGCCGTGGAATATCGCAAGCGTGCTCTTGCCCTCATGAAGGAGAGATTGGGTGATTCGCTCGAACAGGCAAACGATCTCGATGGAATGGGAGACATTCTGCTGGCCCAGGGGCAACTCGACAACGCATCCACGTACTATCACCAGGCCCTGGATATGCAGCAGAAGATCGCCCCTGATTCAATGAGTGTTACGCAGAGTCTGGTCGCCCTCGCCAAAGTCGCGCGATCGCAGAAGAACACCACCCTGGCAATGGAGTTCGACCGCCGCGCTCTCGACATCGGGCAAAAGTCTTGTCCTAATTCCTGGTGCGTCGGCGGAATATTAAACGACCTCGGAGAGATTGCGTACGAACAAGGGGATTTCGCCGGCTCCGAGAACTACTTGCGCCGCGCAGTGGATGTGCGCGAGAAAAGTCTCGGCCTCACACACCCCGATTTGGCTCGCAGCCTCAACGCACTTGCTCTCGCGGTCGGGGCCCAGGGCAAAACAACAGAGGCACTGGAAAGCGCGCTGCGGGCTGAGAAAATCGGCACCGATCACATGCGTGTGTCGGTCCGCACATTATCGGAGCGGCAGGCGCTCGCGTACGAGAACATACGAGCTTCAGGACTCGACCTGGCTCTGACTTTAGCCTCGGATCGCACCACCCCGCCTGCAGCCCGCGCCCAGGTTCTCGATGCTGTAATCGGCTCACGGGCGCTGGTGTTCGACGAACTGGCATCGCGCCACCGTTCCAGCTACGGAAGCGGAGATTCTCACGTCAGTCAACTTGCCGACCAGCTTCTCTCGGCTCGTACCCGCCTGGCAACCCTGGTATTCCGTGGCGCTGGCGATACGCCCCCCGAAACGTACCGGAAGCTGCTCGACGACACCCGTGAGCAGAAAGAGACCGCCGAACGGGAACTCGCACAGGCAAGCATCGCGTTCCGGCAGGATCAAGTCCGGGCGCGGCTTGGGTCAAGAGATATCGCAGCGGCGTTGCCGCAGGGCGCCGCCTTGGTCTCGTTCGTTCGATATCTCAAATACGATCTTCAACGGCCTGCAGCGGGCAAAACGATTTCCGAGCCGGTTCTTTGGTATGCGGCATTCGTGCTCCACGCGGAGAAAGCTGAACCGGATCTTCTGCCGGTGGGGAGCGCGCGGGAGATCGAGAACCTGCTAGCCGCTTGGCGCCGTGACATCGCTCGCCAGGCGGAAGCGCCGGAACTCTCCACCAAAGCAAATGAGGACTCCTATCGTCGCGTTGGTACAGCCCTTCGCCGCAGGATTTGGGATCCTCTGCTGCCTGCAATTGGCAATGCAAAAGACGTGTTTGTGGTTCCAGATGCAGCCTTGCACCTCGTCAATCTGGCTTCGCTGCCGAGCGGCAGTTCGCAATACCTGATCGAAACTGCACCATTGATCCACTATCTCTCCACCGAGCGCGACCTGGTGCCCACGCAATCCGGCCACGGGGAAGGAATTCTCGTGGTTGGCAATCCCGCATTTGATCAGATCGGCAAAACCGCGGTTGCCTCGAACCAACCATCGGCCGCAAATGCAGGCACGGCAGCTCGTCCCGCGCCGATCTTGCGCGGTACACGTTCAGCCTGCGGGGCATTTCAAACTCTCCGTTTCGCATCGTTGCCCGCTTCCCAACAAGAGGTGGAAAACATCACGGCTCTATGGAACAGATCCGTTTCGACAACGCGCAGTGCAGAGCAGGTTTCGTCGATGCAGGCCGGCATCGGCTTGCTTGAGCTTACGGGAACCGAGGCCACGCCGGAAGCTTTCGAGCAAAATGCTCCGGGCAAGCGCGTCCTGCATGTGGCCACCCACGGATTCTTTATGGAAGGCAGTTGCGAATCGGCCCTCAAACAACCGTCTGATGCCCATGAGCGGGATCAGTCCTTCTCGCCTGCCACGGCGGAGAATCCGCTGCTGCTCTCGGGACTGGCATTTGCAGGGGCCAACCGGCGTGAATCCAGGAAATCAGATGAGAACGATGGAATTCTTACGGCAGAAGAAATTGCCAGTGTCGATTTAGAAGGTGTCGACTGGGCGGTGCTCTCGGCGTGCGACACCGGAATAGGCGCGATCAAAGCCGGAGAGGGAGTCTTCGGTTTGCGCCGCGCTTTCCAGGTGGCGGGTGCGAAGACCGTGATTATGAGCCTCTGGCGCGTTGAGGATGAAGCCGCCGGGCAATGGATGGCAAGGCTCTACCGCGAGCGCCTGATGAGCCATAAAGACACGAGAGAATCTGTCCGCGCCGCCAGCTTGTATATCCTTCGTCAACGGCGCATGCACCACCTGAGCACCCATCCATTCTACTGGGGCGCTTTCGTTGCAGCCGGCGACTGGCATTAATCTGAGCAATCTTGGGGATGTTTACCCAAGAGCTACTAAATCTTGGGGGCCCTTCTCCCCCAGCGAATCAGCGCAAAATTCGACCCATTCGGGTGTGTGATGAAAGACTGCTTTGGGATTGAAACGGCAGGCTCTCTGGTGCCCACGGGAGACTGGAGCCTAGGTCCCATTGACCCGATGTTGTCAGATTTCTTCGTGCAAGCCGCGACGGAACCTCAACGGGGAAGAGGTTTTGTTAGAAGCTCTTAGACTGTGCGTGAGCTGGCGAATAGGGGTATCATGCCATCCTGTCTTATCTCGGGCTTTGCCTGATCGAATCTCGCGGAGTGATTCGATGCGATTGCGGCTGACATCGGTAGCGCTTCTCGCTGTTCTTCTCGCCATGGTCGCTGCCGCGAACAAGCTGAACGCTCAAACAACCACCTCTGGTGGGTTGACCGGTGTTGTAACCGACCCGAGCCATACCGTCGTGCCCGATGCGGGTATCGAGATCAAGGACAACGCTAAGGGGACGATTCAATCAACGAAAACCGATCGAGAAGGAGTGTATCGGTTCTTCTTTCTGGCACCGGGGAGATACACGTTGACTGTTACGCAAGCCGGATTTCGAAGGGAGAACCGGGCGGTAAATATTCTGCTGGGGCCTCCGGTCACGGTGAATGTCATGCTTGAACTCGCGGCAGAACGCACAACCGTGAATGTTGCCGAAGACGCGCCGCTGATCCAGGCAGAGAATGGCGATGTCGCCACGACAATGAATCAGAAGCAAATTTCCGAGGTCCCAAATCCTGGCAACGATCTCACCTACGTGGCGCAGACCGCGCCGGGCGTGGTGATGAATACGGACCTTCAGGGTAGCGCTAACTTTTCCATCCTGGGGATGCCGGGCACGTCCTACCTCTACACGATGGACGGGATGAACAACAACGACAACAGCAACAACCTGAGCCGGGCCGGTACACTCAACCTTCTCCTGGGCCAGAACGAGATTCAAGAAGCGACTGTGGTGAGCACGGGCTACTCCGGTCAGTTCGGCGGCGCCGCAGGCGGCAACATAAATTACATCACGAAGTCAGGCAGCAACGAATTCCACGGCAACGCGCAGTACTACTGGAACGGGACCGCATTCAACGCAGACGACTGGTTCCTCAAGGCGATCGGTAAGCCACGCTTCTTCGAGAGCGCCAACCAGTGGGCTGGCTCCATCGGTGGCCCCATCAAGAAGGATAAACTGTTCTTCTTTTTCGATAACGAGGGCCTGCACCTGGTGATTCCCAACCTCTCCTATGTGATGATTCCTAGTCCCCAATTTGAAGCCGCGACCATCGCCAACATTGATACGGAATTGAACTCCGCTGGACAACTAAGGTTTGGCCCCGCAACAGATGCCTTTTACAGGCAGATATTCAGTTTGTACAACGCGGCACCGGGAGCAAGTTCTGCGATCGCCGGCGTTCCTGGAGGCGGATCGGGCTGCGCCGGGTTCACTGGTCTCGGCACGGATCCAATCACCGGCATGCCTATCCCCTGCGCCTCGTCTTTCTTGCCGACTCGCGACCGTCCCAGTCAAAATACGCTAACCGCAGGCCGAGTAGATTGGAACGTGAGTAGAAGTGATCGTGCTTTTTTACGGTTGCAATACGATGCTGGGCGCAACGCATACGCTACCGATCCCATCAGCCCACTGTTCGACGGTAATGCCAACCAGCCATCGTGGCAAGCCCAGGTTATCGAGACACATACGTTTGGAGCATCGGCTGCCAGCCAATTCCTGGTGGCCGGTTCCTATTTTGCACCCATTTACCAATTGCAGAACCCTACTCAGGCGCTGGCGGCGTTTCCCACCAACCTGAATTTCAACTCGGGCATATTTACCGACCTGGGAGGCACAGACAGCTACGCTGCTTTTGCAAATGGCAGGTACAACACGCAGTTTCAGCTTTCCGAAGATGTCCAGAAAACCTGGGGCAACCAGAAGTTCGGATTCGGTGCAAGCTTCCAAAGAATTCTCTGGAGCGAGTTGCCCAACAAATTTAATGCAATCGGACAGTTGACTGTCCAGACGCTTGACGCTTTTTATCAGGGTGGCTTTGACCCGGCCTCGCCACAGAATGATTTCACGACGCTGGCGCAATCCTTCACGTCTCAGACGTCCATACGGCTGTCCTTCCTCAACTTTGGCCTGTATGGCCAGGACGAATGGCATGCTCGGCCGAACTTGACGCTGACGTTGGCGCTCCGAGCGGAACATTTTCCCAATCCTGTGTGTCTGAATAGCTGCTTCGCCCGGCTTCCTGGAGCGTTTGATTCGGTCAGCCATGATCCCGGCCAGCCGTACAATCAGGCGATCCTGACCAACCAGAAACAGGCAGTCCTCGGGGCAGACATTCTGTGGTCGCCTCGGTTCAGCTTTGCCTGGCAGCCCTTGGGCGTCTCGCACAACACGGTGATCCGGGGCGGCATTGGCATCTTCTATGACCCCTCACCGGGCGGCCTCTTCGATTTTTCCGGCAATCCTCCGCTCGTCAACTCGTACACGATTGTCGGAGACAACCTTGCGCCGAATGAGACAACCAATCTGTTCCAAGATGCGAAAGCTTCGAATACAGCGTTCGTCAACGGCTTCAATGCTGGACAAACTCTCGCTAAGATTCAGCAAAACGATCCTAACTTTTCTCCTCCTGCCATTAATGTCGCCGCCAGGCGGATGCAGTCGCCTCAGTATCAGAGATGGAGCCTTCAGTTGCAGCAGGCTTTTGGCGCTGGCACTTCGGTCAGCCTCGGCTACTTCGGCCATCACGGAATCCACGAGCTTGCGCTCAATAATTCTGCGAATGCTTATTGCAACCCATCCCTCGCTACTCTCCCAAACGGCGGAGCCAACCCATGCTTCGGTTTCACATCTGACTTTCCATTGTCAGTGCCGGATCCGCGCTTCAGCCAGGTTACGGAGATCACTTCGGCCGCGGTGTCTAACTACAACGGCATGGTTGTTTCTTTCCAGCATCGCTTCACGCGTTGGACTCAAGGCATGTTCCAAGCCAACTATATGTACAGCTATAACTTCGATGAGGTGTCGAACGGCGGTTATTTCAGCTTCAACTCCGGCAGTTCACTTTATCCCCAAGACCCGAATAATCTCCGCGGCGCCTATGGACCGGCGGAATACGATGTGCGCCATTCCCTGAATGCAAACTACGTTTGGGAGCCACCGGTTAAGGCGGCTTTAGGCGGGCACGGTCCGGATTCTCTGGTAAAGGGATGGCAGGTATCCGGAACAATCTTTGCCCGCACAGGATATCCCTACACCGTGTTCGACCTCGAAGAAGCGGGTATTCTTCAGCAGAATAATTATTTCGCAGCCCTCTATGCCGTACCGGTCGGCCCTCTGGGCCCGCAGGCATCGTGCGGGGAAGGCGCTGCCACTCCGCCGGGTCTATATCCCTGTCAACCGCCGCAGGTGTTGATGGATGGGACGCCCAATCCGAAGGCAAATTTCGTACAGGCGGGTTGCGAAACTGGATTCAATACCGGAACCTTGTCCAGTCAGTCCGGCCCCTGCGGCGGGCGCGCGGTGTCCTTCGCTCAGGGCCGCAATCGCTTCCGCGGACCGAATTACTTCAATACCGACCTTGCCATCATGAAGAACACGAAGGTGCCTGCTTGGGAAAATGCGGTGCTGGGAATCGGTTTCCAGTTCTTCAACCTCTTCAACCACACCAATTTCCAAACGCCAGACAATGGGATTTCTGACCCAACCTTCGGCCAGATCGGGAACCCGGAGCAGCCACCGACCAGCATCCTAGGTGGCAACTTTGCGGGCGACGTTTCCGCGAGGATGATTCAGTTGAAGGCGCAGCTCAGATTTTGATTACACCAGAAGGGGCCACACAAACTTCTTTGGTTCGACGTGACGAGACTCAGAAGTTCTCCATCATCCAAATGTTGCTGGTGGCGTTTGAGCTTTGAATTGCCAGATGATGGCCGTCCGGCGATGGCCTCGCTGAGATGTTCCAACCGCTGGGACTCACCCATAGCAGATGTGCGTTGCCGTGGAGATCGAGGTAAGAAAGCTCCGTTCCGCGCTTCGTTCGATCGGCGACATATAGCCCTCTGCCGTCGGCGGCCCAAAAAAAGTCCCCCCCCGCATCATTGAATTTCGCTGGAATCACCTGTTCCGCGTTCCCGCGCAGGGAGAGAATGTGGATCGGACCGTGCGGGTTTCCGCTCACAGCCAAGCGCGACCCGTCCATAGAAACGTTGAAATCCAAATAGTCGATCCCTGGGTCGAGATCAAAGCGGGTAAGCTCCGGGCCTCGGCCCTTGCTGGGATCTACAGATGTAAAGATCATGTGCTTGCGATCGTCGGTCCTCTCGCCCAACACGCACAGGCGAGACGGTGGTCTAGCGCAGGAAATTCCGCTCCCCCGGACCGTGGTGGTCACGAGTTCCGGTGATCCTCCAGCGAAGGGAATCCGCATGAGTTTCGGATCCTTTGAGGCTCCGGGCCAGTCCCCGGAATCGCTTAATAACCACTCGCCATCAGGGCTCACGACGGTACCGAGGGTGGCGACAAAGCCACCGGGTCCAGTGGAAATGCCCTCCGGCGCGTCCTCGTCCAGCGACTGTTTATAAATCGCGAACTGACCCGTGCGATCGGATATAAAGACAACCTGCTTACTATCGTTGGTCCAGTCCCGTGGGAGGTCAGAACTCTCATCCAAAGTTAAGTGCCGCATGTTACCTATGCGCGTTCCTCCGGCTTCAACATCGGCCACGTACACCGTCCAGGCGACAGCCTGCCGGAGGAATGCGAGCCGCTTGCCATCGGCGGTTGGGTTCGCAGTAGTGGAGTTGCAGAATCCAGTCCAGTTCGTCAACCGCTTGGGTTTCTCGATCGGCCTGCCAGTATGCACGTCCAGCCGCAGCGTCCAGAAGTTGCACGTGTATGTGAATCCAGAACCGGGGTCACCCAGTTGATAGATCAAACGTCCATCGGGCAACCAGGAAATGTCGCCTCTTATCTCCTTCGTTTCGGCAGGCGCAAGCAATGTGACAGGAGGTGCCCCCTGCAAGTCGCGGCTCAGTAATGTATCGCCGGAAGCATCGGTTCTGAAGGAGAGCCCGCGTTGGCCATCGGCCGACCAATAAAATCCGCCGAGAGAACTGTTCTCATCGGTATCAAAGAGTTTGCGAGCGTGCTTACCTTCAGAGTCCATTAGCCAAGTTTCACGCTCGCCACGTTTGCCGGCGTTTGTCCCGAAGGAAATCAGCGTACCGTCCCGAGAGACGGACCACGCGATGGCCTGTTCGCGAAGCTTACGTGGTGCTTCGTTCGTCCTTGAAAAAACCCAAATGCTGGCGGTCCGGGATGACCAGGCCTCTGCCCGTTCGTTTGTTGGATGGGCATTGGCAAGGAACCTTGCGTTATCCGGGAACCAGGCGAGGTCGGGGATCTCCCAGTTGACACTGTCCTTGTTCATATCCAGAGGCTGTGTAACAGCATGGATCGAGTCGGTCTCAATATCTTTGACGTGTATTCCTAGCTTGTCGACGTACGCGACGTATTTGCCATTGGGCGAGATCGCTCCGCTGGTCAGAGGATTTTCAGAGGAATTAATGGTGAGTTGCCGAAATTTGATGTCCGGTGGAGCTTGGGTGGACGGCGGTTGGCGTTTCGCAAGCCACAAAGACGCACTGACGATCAATAGCGCGAAAACGAGAGCAGAAGCTAGCATCCACCGGCGGAGCGGATCTCGCCGCTCCGTTTCGTGTTTCAAAATCTCCAGGTCGGTGCGCATGTCCGACACAGTCTGATAGCGGGCATCGCGATCCTTTTCGAGGGCCCTGCTGATTATCTGCCCGAGTTTGGCAGGAAGTTCGGGGTTCAGTTGCCGCGCTGGAACGGGAGTTTGCGTGAGGATGGCATTGTGGAGCTCTGGCCCAGTGTTGCCTTCAAACGCGCGATGCCCGGTCGCCATCTCGTAAAGCACGAGGCCAAAAGAAAACAAGTCCGTTCGAGCGTCCAATTTTTCGCCGCGCACTTGTTCCGGCGACATGTAACCCGCAGTTCCCATCGCTACCCCGGTTCGGCTGAGGAGCAGATCAGGAGTTGACAGCGGAACAGTTTCCGGGGACGTTGCACCTGTGCTGGGGCCATCGCGAGGGCCGTGTTCCGACTCCTCACCCCCAAACGTCACAGCGGACGCAAGTTTCGCCAATCCGAAATCCAGAATCTTCGCTTGACCCTGACTGGTCACGAAGATGTTTGCAGGTTTGATGTCGCGATGGATGATTCCTTTCCGATGCGCTGCGTCCAATCCATCCACAATCTGAATTCCGAGATCGAACATCTTCTCGATTCCGAATGGCGGCTTCTTCGGACTCGCCGCGGCGATCAATTCGCGCAATGTCTGTCCTTCCAACAACTGCATCACGAGGAACGTCCGGCCCTCGTGCTCGCCGAATTCATAGATAGGGCAAATGTTGGGATGTTCCAGCGCCGAGGCCGACCGCGCTTCGCGCTCGAAGCGCGCCAGCGACCGAGGATCGTTGGCTGATTCTTCAGGCAGAAACTTGAGAGCGACTTGACGGCCTAACTTGATGTCCAGCGCCCGGTACACCAAGCCCATGCCGCCGCCACCGAGTCCATCCAGGATGCGGTAATGGGAGATGGTCTCACCGGCCAGGGGAAACCCGACGGTATCGATCTCGGCGCGCACGGCCGCCTGCACGTAATTGCCGGCGCTTCCGTCGCAGGAAAGCAGCACTTCTACTTCTCGTCGTAACTCCGGATCATTGCTGCAAGCCCCGTCCAGCAGTAAGGTGCGCTCCTCCGGGCCGCATTCCGCAGCGCGATGGAACAACTCTTCGATCTGCGCCCAGCGTTCAGGGGTCAAGTGACACCTACGCGTTCCGCATTTCGTGGTGAAGCCACGCTTCCGCCATCCTCAAGTCGCGCCGGACGGTAACTGGGGAGACCTCTAGCGTTTGCGCAATCTCTTCCATGGAGAGCCCGCCGAAATAGCGGAGTTCAACCGCCTTGCATTTCCGCGGGTCGAGCTTCTCAAGCGCTCTGAGGCCACTGTCTAAGGCCACGAGGTCTTGGCTCCGCTCGGGCCGAAAGCTCACCGCCTCTTCCAATGACACTTTGCGCATCGCGCGCTTGCCGGCTTGCCTCCGGCGGGCGTGGTCTACGAGGATCTGCCGCATTAGGCGTGCAGCCACTCCGAAGAAGTGCGACCGTCCCTGCCAGTCTGGGTTTTTCTGATCAACCAGCCGCAAGTAAGCCTCGTGTACCAGCGCGGTTGGTTGCAAGGTGTGACCTGGGGATTCTTTCCGCAGGTAGCTGGCGGCCAATTGTCTGAGTTCCCGGTAGACCAGCGGCGTAAGGTCTTCCAGGGCCTGCTGATTTCCCTTCGCCCACTCGGCGAGGAGTCGCGTCACTTCGTGGGTGTTAGTCAGGGCTCGCATATTGATAATGCTGAACTTCCGCCGTTCGCGCCCGGATTATACACCGCCTTTTACTCTGCCGGTTTACCCCTCATTCCGCCGCCTTTGAAAAGAAAACGTTGTCGGATGATCGATTTCCGCCCCGTTTCGCGCACGAGTAGGTAGAGAGGATTAAGGAGGAAGTCATGAAAAAGAATCTGGCAATGAACATCTCTGCGCTCACGATACTCGCTGTGCTCGCGGTCCCGGTTCAACTGGCCGCGCAGCGGCCCAGGTTCACACTTATTGATATGGGTACGCTCGGTGGCCCCAATAGCTTTCTTTCGGGTCCCGATGCGCAAACCGTAAACAATCGCGGAATATTCGTCGGTTATGGAAATATATCGACTCGCAATCCGAATCCAAACTGCTTCATCCCCTTCAACGAGCCGGATTGCTTTGTCGAGAACCCCTTTGTATGGCGAAATGGCGCCGTCGTTCCCTTGGCAGTGCTCCCCGGTGGCACCAATGGCCAGACCGACTGGATCAGTGCAAATGGTCTTATCTCTGGGTGGTCGGAGAATGGCATCACCGATCCGATGACGAGCCTGCCGGAAGGCCGAGCCGTCCTTTGGATGAAGGATGGTAAGGTCATCGACCTTGGGACCGTAACGGGTGGGACTGAGAGCCTTGCCACCGCTAATAATAGCCTTGGCCAGGTAGTTGGGTTTTCCAACAACGACATATCCGACCCGTTCTCGCTGAACGGCTTTTCCACGCAAACTCGGGCGTTCCTTTGGCAGAACAACGCGATCCAGGATTTGGGCACCTTGGGAGGTCCGGACGCTTTCGCCAGCGTGGTCAATGATCGCGGCCAAGTCGCGGGGCAGGCTTACACCAATTCGACGCCCAATCCCACCACGGGGATTCCGACTCTGGATCCCTTTTTATGGCAAGACGGCATCATGCAAGACCTCGGCACGCTTGGGGGTGTGCTGGGCAATGTGAATTGGCTCAACGACCGCGGTGAGGTGGTGGGTACTTCCGACCTGGCCGGGGACGTGTACTCCCACGGCTTTCTTTGGGATGGAACGTCCTTAATCGACCTTCACACCCTGGGAGGGAACAACTCGCAAGCACTCTGGATCAGCGATTCTGGTTTGGTCGTCGGCAGGGCGGACTTAGCGCCGCCGTCCACCGCTCATCATGCGTTTTTCTGGAAAAACGGCGTCATGACCGATCTCGGAGTCCTGGCGTCGGCCTGGCCCTGCAGCACCGCATACAGCGTCAATTCCAAGGGCCAGGTAGTGGGTGATACCGGAGTCTGTGGAATAGGAGGCGGGCCAAGCTTTTTCGCGGAGAAGGGTGAGCCCATGGTCGACATAAACACCCTGGTGCTCCCCGGATCTGACCTGGAAGTCATCGACGCGTATGACATTAACGACCGCGGGGAAATCGCAGGCGGCGCGGTCTTGCCGAACGGAGATGTGCACGCGATCGTTTTGGCTCCAGCCAGCGCAGATGAGATTGCGGCTGCAAATGCGCTAGAGCGTTCTCCACATGCTTCCACCGGTGCGCACACAATCGGTCGCGGTCACTCCAAGCTGAACATCTTTCGGCGGACACAGCGATTGCCCTAGTTCTTCGCCCGTGGGCAGCCAGGTGCGGGCATCCCTCTGATGCGGAGCCGCGCGGCTCGGGGATAACACCCGCCCTGGTTTGAACGCGACAGACACCGCCGCAGTCCGGGATATGACGCAGCCAGCGAAATCGGCCCAGGGCACAGAACGACAAAAAAATCGAAGGAGGAAGTTATGAAGAAGAATCTGAGCATGTACATCACTGCGCTCACATTACTCGCAACGCTGGTGATGCCGGTTGGTCTCGCGGCGCAGGACGATCATGATCACCTGCCGAGAATTCATCACTATGTGCTTGCTGATATTGGCACGTTCGGCGGGCCAGACGTCAGCCTCGCGGTGTCGCCAATCGCCCAAATCGTTAACAATCGGGGCGCCGTTGTGGGTGAAGCAGAAACCCCCACTCTCAATCCTTACTACCCAAACGGTAACCCGTTTGTTGGAGGGGGTCAGTACATTGGGAATGCGTTTTCCTGGCAGCAGGGTGTTCTTACAAACTTGGGCGGCCTTCCGGGCGGTCTCAACAGCGGAGCCGACTGGATCAGCAACTCAGGCCTGGTGGCAGGTATTTCAGAAAACGGTGAAATCGATCCGCTGCTCGGCTTTCCAGAGGGGATTGCCGTTCTTTGGAAAGACGGCAAAATCATCAACCTCGGAACTTTGCCTGAAGGCGGATACGAGAGCATTGCTAACGCCGTTAACGACCGGGGCCAAGTCGTGGGCCCCGCGCTGAACACAGTTCCAGACCCCTATTCGATGTTGGGGCTCGGAACTCAGACCCGGGCGTTTCTCTGGGAGAACGGAGTTATGCGCGACCTGGGCACATTGGGCGGACCCGATGCCTTCGCTATTTATGTGAACGACCAAGGGCAGGTGGCCGGATCGTCTTACGTGAATTCGACGCCCAATTCTGCGGATACGTGTGGGTACATTCCGACCCAGGATCCCTTCCTTTGGGAAGGCGACAAAATGACTGACCTCGGGACGCTGGGGGGAGTCTGCGCTTTTGCCACTGGCCTAAACAACCGTGGAGAGGTTGTTGGTCAATCGGACTCGTCCGGAGACATTTATTTCCACCCTTTTCTTTGGACGAAGTCCGGAGGGATGCGGGATCTGGGCACCCTTGGAGGGACCGACGCAAGCGCTAATTGGCTCAACGATGCCGGGGAGGTAGTTGGCTGGTCGGCTCTTAAGGAAGGTCCAGCGGACCACGCGTTTCTTTGGAGAGAGGGCGTAATGACCGATCTCGGGGGGATCGAAGGCTTTCCATGCAGCAACGCCAATGCCATTAATTCGAGCGGCCAAATCGTTGGTGCGGTATATAGCGCAGATAGCCAATGTACAGTTGGACACGCCGTTTTGTGGCAGGACGGTCAGGCGATCGACTTGAACGTTTTTGTTCCCCCAGATTCTGGCCTTCTATTGGAGGAGGCAGATTTTATCAATGATCGCGGTGAGATTCTCGGTTTCGCAGCGCTCGCGAACGGCGACTACCATGGCTTTCTGCTGATCCCGTGCGACAAGAATCATCCAGACGTCGAAGGCTGCGACTACAGCCTGATGGATGCAACTGCAGCGAGTTCTCGTCCGAGTCAGGTGGTTGGCAACGAATCCAGCCGCACGTTGCCTCCATCGCGCCTGCGGATGAACCGGTATCACCTTCCTGGCCACAATCAACTGGCCAAGTGAAACGGAGGCGGGCTATGCAGGCATGCAACCACCAACGAAGGAGAACATGAAATCCAGAACACTAACGAGCCTTGCCACGGTCGTGCTGTACGCCGGACTCGCGGTCGAGGCCAGACAATAAGAGCGACAAGTCCGCGCAGAAGGGGAGTCCCTATGAACTGCAAAGTGTACGCCGGCATCCTCGGTTTAGTTTGCCTGGCCTTAGGTTTCTTGTTGAGTTGCAGCTCGAGCTCCAGTTCGATCTCGCCGCCTCCCCTTTCTCACACCACGCGTTATCTTGTGGTGTCCGACTCTTATAACAGCCGAGTGCTCATCTACAACTCCCCATTCGGCACGGACGAGAGCGCCAGCGTGGTGTTGGGGCAAAGTCAGTTCACCACGTCTGGTTTTGGTGTGACAGCGAACGAAATGGATCGTCCCGGCGACACCGCCGAGGACAGTGCCGGCAATCTCTATGTCAGCGACTCGTTAAACAACCGTGTGTTGCAGTTCCAGCCCCCTTTCACCACCGGGATGGCGGCCAGCCTGGTAATCGGCCAGCCTGACTTCACCACTGGCGCTCGTAACACATCCCAGAACGGCCTCTTTGCGCCTGGGGGCTCGGCCTTCGACAGCAGCGGCGATCTCTGGGTGGTCGATAATGGCAACAATCGCATACTCCAATACAAGACGCCGTTCGCCAACGGCATGAACGCGAGTCTGGTGCTCGGACAGGCGAATTTTACCTCGGGTTCGTACGGAGGTCCTCCCCAAGGTGCGACCACGAACTCCGGACTTGACGTCCCCTACGAGATCGCCTTTGATGCCAGTGGCGATCTCTGGGTCTCGGACAGCCAAAACCACCGGGTGCTGGAATTTGAGCCTCCCTTTGCCAACGGGATGGCGGCCAGGCTAGTGATTGGCCAGACCGACTTCGTGTCGAATGGATTCGGCACCAGCGCCAGCGCTTTATTTGGCCCTTTTGGTGTCGCGTTCGACAGCGCGGGTAATCTGTGGATAGGAGACGAGGGCAATAGTCGGGTTTTGCAGTTCACGCCGCCGTTCTCCACCGGTATGAGCGCTAGTTTGGTGCTCGGTCAGCCCAACTTCACGTCTGGCAGTTATGGGCTCGCTCAGAATGAGATGCGGGCTCCGTTTGGGATCGCGTTTGACAGCAGCGGCAACCTCTATGTCGCGGATTATGCTAACGACCGCACGCTGCAGTTTACGCCTCCATTCAGCAACAACCAAAACGCCAGCCTGGTGCTGGGCAAGCCGGATTTCACAACCGGCGGAGAGCAGACGTCGGCGACGGGTCAATCTCAGCCGACCGGCGCCACTCCGGCGTTCTAGACGAGCGGCTGGAAGTTGTAGGCATTGATCACTGTGGAGCGGGCGACTTTCGTGCCTGGGGCGGTCACCAGAATCGTGTAGGGATAGACGTTGGGAGCGGAAGCGGTGATAGCCACTTGGTTGGGATAATAGAGGATTTGACATCATCCGCAAACTTTATGGACACGCAGCACCCCCCGGCTGATTCGACACGCCAATCAAATTAGCGCAGTACCCCGCAACGCAGCGACCGCTACTTCTTTTGACCAATTCGGCTCTAACACCGGAACCGACGCAGGTACTGGTCCGCCGGCGACCATCCCACAGACATCGCAAGTGTTTTTGAAAATCACCACCGAGTTTTGACCTGGCTGCGGACTCGATCTGTCAACCTTGTGTTTCCTTTGACGTTTACTGTAGTGCTTTACTTGCCTGGCACCCTAACGATTTTTTAGACCGTACGCGACCTGGCGAATAGGCGTATCATGTCACTCCGGCTTTGTCTCGGGCTTCGCCTGATCGAATCTCGTGGGGTGGTTCGATGCGATTGCGACCGATCTCGGTATTGGTTCTCTCTGTTCTTCTTGTCGCGGCCTTCCCTGCAAATAAGCTGAACGCTCAAACAACCACCTCTGGGGGGTTGACCGGTGTCGTAACCGATCCGAGCCATGCGGTCGTTCCCGATGCGATGGTGGAAATCAAGGACGCCGCCAAGGGGACGGCGCAAAGCACGAAGACAAATCGTGAAGGGGTATACCACTTCTTCTTTTTGGCGCCGAGTAGATACACCTTGACCGTCACCCATGCCGGGTTTCGCAAAGTGAGCCGAACTGTGAGTGTGCTGCTCGGCCCTCCTGGCACAGTGAACGTGACTCTAGAGATTGCGACCGGAAGCATCGCGATAAAGGTGACGGGAGAGGTGCCGCTCCTCCAGGCCGAAAATGGCGACGTTTCAACGACGATGAACGAGAAGCAGGTCAGCGAGGTTCCGGATCCCGGAAACGACCTCACTTACGTTGCGCAGACTGCCCCGGGCGCGATCATGAACACGGACACAATCAACAACGGCAACAATTACCTGGGGAATGTTTCTATTTTGGGGATGCCCGGCACTTCCAATTTGTTCACTCTCAACGGAATGAATAACAACAATATTCAAGTGAACACGAACAATAGCGGGGCTCTGGGGATGATGCTGGGCCAGAATGAGGTGCAAGAAGCGAGCATCGTCAGCAGCGGATATTCCGCGCAATTCGGTGGAGCTGCAGGCTCGAACATCAACTTCCTGACAAAGTCTGGAGGAAATAAATTTCACGGAAATGCGGCGTACTACTGGAATGGAAGCGTACTGAATGCCAACGACTGGATCGACAATGCGGAAGGAAGTCCGCGCCCGTTCGAGATTGCGAATCAGTGGGCGGGATCGTTCGGTGGCCCCATCATCAAGGATAAGCTGTTCTTCTTTTTTGATACAGAGGGCATGCACCTCGTCTTGCCGTCCCCTACTTATGTCGTCCTGCCCAGCGCAGCCTTTGAATCCGCAACCATGACGAATATTGATTCGATCTTTGGACCGACATCGGCTTCGCACGAGTTTTACCAGCAGATCTTCAACGTATATAACAACACTCCAGGAGCGAGTACGGCGATCCCTGGCAACTTTAATCTTGGAGATACGGGCTGCGGCGGTTGGACGGGCCCACAGGGGCTGGGCACCAAGGAAGACTGCGCGGTGCATTTTTTCGAAAATTTGTTCCATCCGGCCAGTGAATCAATGCTGTCGGGTCGAGTGGATTGGAACATGGGAACGAACGACCGAGCGTTCTTGCTGGTGCAGTACGACCACAGCCAGCGCGCCGTTAACCTCGATCCGATCAGTTCCGCATTCAATGCTTATACCAATCAGCCGTGGTGGCAAGCCCAACTCAGCGAGACACATGCGATTAGCGCCACGGCGGCGAACCAATTCCTGCTTGCCGGGTCGTACATTGACCAAACGACGAGCGTGGCGAATCCTGCGCAGACGCAGGCGGTTTTTCCAACGGTATTGACCTGGACTAACGTGGGCAATGGGTTCAGCATATTGGGCGGCGCGGACTATTACTATGCGATGCCCGCCGGCTCCAAAACTGCTTCGTACCAGATATCCGACGACCTGGTGAAGATCCGGGGCAAGCACAAACTTGGGGTTGGAATCAGCTTCCTGCGGACTTATTTCACAGCGAACGGTTACGATTGGGACGGCATTGGGCAACTTATTCCCCAAACCATCGATGCGTTTTTCTACGGTGGAGTAGACCCCTCGAATAAAAGCCAGGATTATACGACTCTTAACCAGACCTTCCCTCTCGTAAAATGGAACCGTTTCAATTTCTATAGCCTGGGCCTGTATGGACAGGACGAGTGGCATGCCCGCGCCAATTTGACGTTTACTTTCGCGTTGCGTGCCGATCACCAATCCAATCCTACTTGTGAAAGTCTTTGTTTCGCGCGGCTTACTGGTCCATTCGATTCCGTCAGCCATGATCCGAATCAACCCTACAATCAAGCGATCTTGGTGAATCAGAAACAAGCTTTCCTGAATGCGGACAGCATCGTCTGGTCGCCGCGGTTCAGTTTTGCCTGGCAGCCTCGGGGCGTCTCGCACAATTCGGTGTTGCGCGGCGGCATCGGGGTTTTTTATGATCCGGTTCCCGGCAATATCGGGCAAGGTTTAGTTTACAACTCGCCGCTGTGGAACAATTTCAACGTGACCGGCTACAACCTCGCCCCCGGCGAAACAAATAGTCTGTGGCAGAATGCTACCGCTTCCAATACCGCATTTGTGAATGGCTTCGCCTCGGGTCAGACTCTTGCGCAGATCCAGGCAGCCGATCCAAGCTTTGCTCCCCCATACTTTGGGAATCCGCCAAATACGTTGCACTCGCCGCAATATCAAAAATGGAGCCTGCAAGCGCAGCAAAATGTCGGCAGTTCGACATCTTTGACGATCGGCTATTTTGGAAATCACGGTATCCACGAATTCGTCGACAATCTAAATGCGAACGCGCACGGATTCGGGTCCTACCCCGCGGGGCCGTGCGGCAGTCCACCGGTTGCGCCTTGTTATGACTCGCGATTTGCCCAGTTTGCGCAGTATCAGAGCAACGCCATTTCCAACTACAACGGCGTGGTCGCTTCGTTCGAACAGCGCTTCACCCGGTGGGGCAGCGGCATGCTTCGGGTCAACTATACCTACGGACATGCGATCGACGAGGTGTCGAATGGGGGTCTCGGTTTTTTTACCTTCGGTGGTTCCATCAACCCACAGGATGCCAACAACCTTCGCGGAAGCTACGGAGCAGCGGATTACGACGTCCGGCATTCGATGAATGGGAACTACATTTGGGAAGTCCCGTTCAAAGAAGCGTTGCGCGCTCACGGCCCGGAATGGCTGGTTAAAGGATGGCAGGTTTCCGGGACAGTTTTTGCACGCACCGGCCTCCCGTACACGGCGATTGACTTTGCGGAAATGAACTATTTGGCGCCCGACGATATTTTTGGGCCGATTTATTCCGTGCCAGTTGCTCCGCTCGGCCCCACGGGACCTTGCGGCAAAGGTGCGGCGGCCCCTGCTGCCCCGGTTCCTTGCCTGCCCTCGCAGTTTTCTGTGCAAACCGATGGTTCGACAACACCGAATCCAAAGGCGCTTTTCGTGCAAACGGGATGCGAGACGGGATTCAATACCGGGAATTTGCCCGGTCCTGACGGTCCCTGCAGCGGTCCGAGCGTGACCTTTGCGCAAGGCCGCAACCGTTTTCGCGGACCGGGCTATGTCACCACCGATCTGGCGATAATGAAAAGCACGAACCTTCCCCATTTGGAAAATGGCGTGTTTACCATCGGCTTCCAATTTTTCAATCTCTTCAACCATGCCAATTTTGGATTTCCCGATACGGGGACTGAGGATTCAACTTTTGGTCGGATTATGTACGAGGAGCAGCCCCCCACGAGCGTTCTGGGATCGGGATTCAATGCGAACGTTTCGGGCCGGATGATTCAGGTGAAGGCGCAAATTCGGTTCTGAGTTTCAGAGCTGCCGTGACTGATTGATCATCTATCCTCTCGAATGATGTCCTCAGAAGTTTTCCATCATCCACATATTGTTATTGTCCATCATGGTTTGGATTGCGAGGTGGCGACCGTCCGGCGACGGCAACGCAAGAGTTCCCTGCGTGGCATTGGCACCCTCCCACACCACACGCTCATTCCCCTGAAGGTCCACGTACAGGATTACTTTTCTGCTTTGGCTACTGGCAGAAACGTACAGTCCCCTACCGTCGGCTGCCCAGGCAGGTTTATACCAGTGGCTCCACCCCTTGACCTTTACTTCCTGTGTTGAACGTCGCTGCAGTGAAAGGATATGGATTGAGTCCTTTGGATTCCCAGCCAATGCGATGCGGGTACCATCCGGAGAAAGTTGCCCCGACCAAGGGAGGGCATTCGAATCAACGGCGAGCCGTGCAAGTTCGGGTCCACGTCCAGTCAAGGGATCCAACCTCGTGATGACCCATTCCCTGCCATTCTCACTTGACTCACCGATCGCACAAAGCTCGGCCGGAGGCCTCGCGCAGGTAACCGAGAAAGTTCCGGGCCCGGCAGTGAAGAGTGTTACCGCCGGCCCCCCGTTAATGGGAACCCGTAGGAGTGGTCGCGGCTTTGCCTCCCACCATCCCTGCTCGTTCCTTCCATATCCCAGATAGAGAATCCATTTGCCATCCGGAGTCACAGCGGGATTGCGGCCATACTCCTTGGTGTCGAGCGGTATTGCCGCTTCTTCGTTGAGAGGTTGTCTGTACATCCCAAAATAATCATTGGCCCGATTGGATACCACGATGAGTTCCTTACTGTCGGGCGTCCATTCTGCTATCCCCTCCGAACTCTCGGTTTCGGGAAAATGCCTGAGGTGCAGGAGGTGAGTCCCACCGGCAGCGAGGTCGGCCACGTAAGAGGTCATGCGCTCCGTGATTTTCAGCAAAACCAAACGCTTGCCGTCCGCTGTCGCGCTTATACTGTCCAGACAGGATCCGGGCCAGTTTGTCAGCCGGGTCGGTTTCTCGAGGAGTTGCCCCGTGTGGGGGTCAAGGCGTCTCGTCCAAAAGTTGCAGGTAAGGTAGCCCTGGCTTTCTCTGATTGGGTAAAGTAACCGTCCATCTGGCAACCAGAGCAGGTCGTTCATTTTTCCGTTCTCGGAAGGCGGAAACAACAAGGTGGGCGGCCCACCGTTAAGGTCAGCAGTGAACTTTGTCTCTCCATGCTCATCAAACCTGTCATACAAGAAGCGTTGTCCATGGGGTGCCCATTGGAATACGCCAACCCCACTGCTTTCGTCTGTGTCAAGCGCCTTTCGCTCGTCCTCCCCACTGGGAGTCATCAGCCAAATTTCGCGATCCCCCCCGAACTTGCCTCGATTCCTTCCGTAGGCGATTAGAGAACTATCCTGGGAAACGGACCAGGCCATGCCTTTGTCGCGAAGCTTCCGCGGAGCCCCGCCCTGTGCGGAGACGATCCAGATGCTCGTACTATCAGACCTTAAGTAATCAAATGACTGGAATGCTGGATGAGCGTTGGCAATGAACCTGGCGCTGTCAGGAAACCAGGCCGCTTCGACAACTTCCCATTCCGCATTTTGGCTATTGAGGCCTTCTGGCCAGGGAACAGCTCGGATCGCTCCGGTGTCAATCGACTGGATGTACATTCCGTTGTGATCTGTGTAAGCGAGATACTTTCCATCCGGTGAAACGGACCCGCTGGTCACTGGGTTTTCGTTGGAATTGAAGGTGAGTTGCCGAAGTCTTAGGTCCGGCACAATCGCCGGCGGTCGCTTCGTATACCAGAAAACGGCGGCGACCAGGACCAAAGCAATGGCTACCACGGGCGCCGCCCACCACCGGAAGCTAACGGCTTGTGGCAGAATGTCTCGTGTCAGGATTTCCAAATCAGTCCGCAGTTCCGCCGCGGACTGATAACGTTGTTCACGCTCCTTCTCCAGCGACTTGCGGATGATCTCATCGAGCTTCGCCGGGACTTTGGGGTTCAGCTTGCGGGCTGAAGTGGGGGTTTGATTAAGGATCGCATCGTGTAGTTCCGGCCCGGTGTCACCGTGGAATGCCCGCTTCCCAGTGGCCATTTCGAACAGCACCAGGCCAAGAGAAAACAGATCCGTCCGGGCGTCCAATTTTTCGCCGCGCACTTGCTCTGGCGACATGTAACCCGCCGTCCCCATCGCGACTCCGGTGCGGCTGAGGAGCAGATCGGGAGTTGACACGGGAACACTTTCTGCTCCTGCACGGCGGCCATCATGAGGATCCTGTTCCAGCTCATTGCCTGCGACCGTCACAGCGGACGCAAGTTTCGCCAGCCCGAAATCCAGAATCTTCGCTTGACCCTGACTGGTCACGAAGATGTTTGCTGGTTTGATGTCGCGATGGATAATGCCTTTCTGATGCGCGGCGTGCAGGCCCTCCGTGATCTGAATTCCGATTGTGAGGCATTCCTCTAGTGGCAGAGAGTGTCCCCCGATTCGATGGTCAAGAGATTGTCCCTCGAGCAACTCCATGGCGATGAAAAACTCGCCTTCGTGCTCTCCGATTTCGTGGATCGCGCAGATGTTCGGATGGTTTAATGAGGAAGCAGCGCGGGCTTCACGTTGAAGTCGCTGAAGAGCTTGAGAGTCGGTTGTTTCCTCAGGCAGGAACTTGAGCGCGACTTGACGGCCCAGGTGAATGTCTTCAGCACGAAAGACAATACCCATGCCGCCCTGGCCGAGCCTTTCCAGCACCCGGAAATGTGAGATGGTCTTGCCGACGCGCTTATCGGGTTCGAATAGCCTGACTTTCTCATCGGCCATTAGCTCGGCCACGACTTCAAACGCCGGACGATTGATGAACTGTTCGTCACGTTCCTCGTACGACAGCAATGATTCGATTTCCTGATAGAGCGTCGGATCGTCACGGCAAGCGTCTTTCAGAAACTGCATCCGCTCATCGACGGCAAGCTCCAGCGCAGCGTTATACAACTCCTCCACTCGATGCCAGCGCTCAGGATTCACGCTGCTCATCTCCAGAAAGCTCGCGCAGGAGCCAGGTCCTGGCAAGTCTCCAGTCCCGCATTACTGTCTGGGAAGAAACATTCAACACCTTGGCAGTCTCATTGACTTCTAGACCACCAAAGAATCGCAGTTCCACCACGCGACTCTTTCTTTCGTCAAACAGGGCCAGTTTCTTGAGGGCTTCATCGAGTTCTACGAGATTGCGGTCCGGCTGGGAGGAGACCACCAGCGCCTCATTCAATGGCAAGTGATGCGCCCCGCCGCCCCGTTTCTGGTAGTGACGAGAACGGGCGAAATCGGTCAGAATTTGCCGCATCAACTGAGCGCACATGGCAAGGAAATGTGCACGATTCTGCCAGTCGATGTTTCGAACATCGACCAGCCGTATGTAAACCTCATTGATCAGCGCGGTTGCTTGAAGGGTGTGCCCGGACCGTTCTCCGACCATGTAACGCCGTGCAGCCCGGTGCAATTCCCGGTACACCAGCGGCGTTAGCTTCTCAAGCGCCTCTGCATCCCCTGCACTCCAGGCCCGGAGAAGTGCGGTAACTTCATGCGACTGAGGCGCTTCCATGCAAACCTCTCATATTCCGGGTTAGACCTTCCGCAGAGCGTAACACAGGCGTTCGGCTGTTTCCACACTGACCGGTCCACAAGAAATAAATGCTTCCCCGTTGTAGTTTCTCGCGGCATTTCCCGCTTTATAGTGCGCGACCGTTCTTTCTTTAAGGAGGCGCACGCCTTAAAGACTAGGCAAGAGAAAAGATAAGCGTCAGTAGGATCACAAAAACTGTCCCCACGCAAAACCAGTGCGGCCTTTGGGAGGCGTCATGAAAACATCGCTGTTGCTTCTAATCTCTGTTTGCGGCTTGTGCCTCCTCAGCGCTTGCGGTGGCAGCGGCGGCTCGACAGTCCAAGCCCCTGCCACTCACTTCTCCGTCAGTGCTCCGGCCAGCGCCACCGCAGGAACCGCCTTTCAAATTACCGTGACTGCGCTCGATGCGGCGAATGACGTGGCCACCAGCTACTCCGGGACCGTGCACTTCACGAGCACCGACGCCCAGGCTGTGCTTCCCGCCAACTCCATGCTGACGAACGGAAACGGGACCTTCTCAGCCACACTGAAGATCGCCGGGGGGCAAACGATTACGGCGACCGACACTGTGACGGCTTCGATCACTGGCACTTCGAGCTCCATCAATGTCACCGCCAGTCACTTCTCTGTCAGCGCCCCGGCCAGCGCCTCGGTCGGGAGGGATTTCAACTTCACCGTGACTGCGCTCGACGCGGCGAATGACGTTGCCACCGGCTACTCCGGTACCGTGCACTTCACGAGCACCGACGCCCAGGCTGTGCTTCCCGTCAACTCCATGCTGACGAGCGGTACGGGGACCTTCTCAGCCACACTGAACACCGCAGGCGGCCAGAAGATCACGGCGACCGACACCGTCGTGGCTTCGATCACCGGCACTTCGAACGCGATTACCGTTTTCTCCGGTTGTACGGCAATTGGTGGGATTTGTGGTCCACAATTCGCGCCTTGTTGCGAGGGTAAGTGCTTTAACCTCTCGGGTGGTTCTAGATGTGAGTTGGGCTATGCAGAACCTTTTCAGGAGTCATCGCGCTTCTCCGGGGCTTGCAAGATGGCAACGGCGCGCGAAGCGCACACGGCGACGTTGCTCAGCAACGGACTGGTGCTCATCACAGGAGGAGACGATAAGACGGCGAGCCTCGCGACGGCGGAGCTGTTCAATCCTGAAAGCCATAGTTTCGCGCCTGTGGGCGATATGGCCAACGCACGAGCCAGGCATACGGCCACTCTTCTGCCGAACGGCGCTGTGCTGGTAATCGGCGGACGAGACGCGGACGGCAATGCCCTCGCCACAGCGGAGCTTTTTAATCCAGCCGAAGTGAGTTTTGCGCCCACTGTCAGCATGATCACGGCCCGCGAATCGCACACCGCGACCTTGCTCAGCAGCGGAAAAGTCCTGATCACCGGAGGAGACAATGGGAAAGTAAGTCTCGCGACGGCGGAGCTGTTCGATCCGAACAATATGAGTTTTACTCCGGCCGACAGCATGGGCGCCCCGCGAGGTTTCCAGACCGCCACATTACTGAAGAATGGAAAAGTGCTCCTGGCTGGGGGTCGCGACGCTGAAGACAACGTCCTCGCCACAGCGGAACTCTTCGATCCAACCATCGGGAGGTTTACGCCGGCTGGCACCATGCAGGAAGCGCGCGAGTCTCATGCGGCGACGCTACTCAGCGACGGAAGAGTCCTCATCACCGGAGGAGACAATGGGAAAGTAAGTCTCGCGACGGCGGAGCTGTTCGATCCAACCAGCGGGAAGTTTACGCCGGCTGGCACCATGCAGGAAGCGCGCGAATTCCATACGGCGATGCTGCGAAGCGACGGCACGGTGCTCGTGGCGGGGGGCACCCACTTCACGGCGTTAGCAGATAGCAGCTCTGGTACGGCAGCGGTGCCGGAGTCCAGTGCAACGGCGGAGCTGTTCGATCCTGCGAGCGGTAGCTTCAAACCGGCAAGCTACATGGTCAGCGCTCGGTCCAGGCATACGGCGACATTGCTGGCCGATCGCACCGTGGTGTTAATCGGGGGAGCAGACGATCACATCATGGCGGGCCACTTTGTCGCCAGTGAGATCCTGACGACAGCGGAGCTGTTCCAATAATCCATGCCGACCTCGCAGATGGGACACATGATGCGTTTGTGTGGCAGGACGGCGTGATGACCGATGTGTGTCGTGCCCGGTGATTTGTGCAGTAACGGGTGCGCCAGCAGTTCCAGCGAACAGGCAATCGGCACATCGACAGTACGGCATCGTCGTCAACGCGTCCAACACGCCCGGTTACAAGTTCGCGGGCGTGTTTCTGGAGTCGCAGCCTGGCCTTGGCCAGGCAGGGGTCCAGTTGACAGCCGGCGGTTCCATGCCGCCAAAAATTGAGATCAACGGATTCACGCAGTTCGGACCCTGGTCTAACGGCGCGTTTCCCCCAACGGCCGCAGGCGCACTGGTCGATGTCTATAACCTGCCCTGCATTGAGCCGGGGGGTGCTGCGTGTCCATAAAGTTTGCGGATGATGTCAAATCCTCTGATTCGACGCGCCAATCAAAACAGCGCCGTACCCAGCAACGCAATTACGGCTACTCTCACCGCATCACCCGGCAGGTGGATAAGCCCGAATGTCACGATCTGTTCGCTCAAGCCCGCGATCGCAACCGGGTTCAATTCGGTGAGAACGTGCGTGAGCGCGTGTTCTTCATCTGCAATTGTTGTGGGTGCTGTTGCGAAGCTAGTCGTTCTGCCCCACCAAAGCAGCCTCGTTGACCCTGTCCTTTGGACGGGCATCAGATTTTCGTCCACCAGGCCGCTTCCCGATCTTTGCCTGTAGCTTGTCAAGGTATACGTAGTAAACCGGTGTGATGTAGAGGGTTACGACCTGCGAAAAGAGCAGACCGCCCACGACCGCCAGGCCCAAACCTCGTCGCGAGTCTGCGCCCGCGCCAAAGCCAATCGCGATAGGCAGCGTTCCCATGAGGGCCGCCATGGTGGTCATCATGATCGGACGGAACCGGATGAGCGCGCCCTCATAAATGGACTCCTCCGGGTTCTTTCCTTCGGCCCGCTCTGCTGCCAGGGCAAAGTCAATCATCATGATCGCATTCTTTTTGACGATGCCGATCAGCATGATGATCCCCACGAACGAGTAAAGATTCAGTTCCTGGTGGAAGAGGGTGAGAGTCAGGAGCGCACCGACGCCGGCGGAAGGTAAACCGGAGAGAATTGTCAGGGGATGAATGAAGCTCTCATACAAGATTCCAAGAATGATGTAGATCACCAAAATCGCCGCGAGCAACAACAGGCCCATGCCGGTGAATGAGTTCTTGAACGCTTGGGCCGTCCCCTGGAACGTGCCTTGGATATCCCCGGGAAGCACTCGCATTGCCTCGTGATCGACTAGTTGTGTCGCGTCGCCCAGCGCGGTTCCGGGTTTGAGGTTGAAGCTGATGGTCGCAGCCGGCAACTGGCCCAGGTGATTCACCATCAGTGGACCAACGGAAGGCACCAGCTTCGCGACCGTATCGAGTGGAACCAATTTCCCTCCGCTGGAGCGGACGTACAGTAGGGAAAGCTTGTCGGGATTGTCCTGGAATTCCGGCAACAATTCCACGATCACGTAGTACTCATTGTTGGGCGAGTATATGGTGCTGATCTGGCGCGTGCCATACGCGGAATAGAGAGCGTCGGAAACCTGGGCCGGCGTCAATCCGAGGGCGTACGCTTTATCATGGTCGACTTCCACGGTGAGCTGCGGGTTCTTTACCTGCAGATCGCTGGTAACATCTTGCAATTGCGGAAGGGTGCGGAGAGCGCTCTCCAGCTTGGGCGCATCCTCGTAAAGCTCGGTCGTGTCGGGCGATTGCAGGGTGTACTGATATTGTGACTTGGTCAGAGACCCGCCGATACGGATGGTCGGCGGAACTTGCATGAACACATTCAATCCCGGGATCTGCGATACCTTCGGACGGAGTTCCTGAATCACCTCCGTCGCGCTCATGTGGTTGACGCGATCTTTCTTGTCCTTCAGCCGAAAGAAGATGCGACCCTGATTGATGGGATTGCCGAGTGTGGAAAACGTGTTCATAACGCTAGGATCGGAGCGCACAACATCGGCCACCTTCTGCTGCAACTGCATCATGTCCTGAAACGCAATTCCCTGTTGCGCTTCGGTGAACGCGAAGACCAGGCCTTGATCCTCGTCCGGGATGAATCCGGTCTTCGAGATGGTGTACAGATAAAACGTTAGCCCAATCACGACGAACGACACCATGAGGGTGGCGAACTTGTGGCGCAGGACAGCCTTCAGGCTGCTGGCGTAACCACGCAACCAGGCATCGAAGACGCGTTCGCTGAAATTGAAGAGCCGCCCGTGGCCAGACCGCTCCTGGTAGCGGAGAAATCGGCTGCAGAGCATTGGAGTCAGCGTGAGTGATACGAATCCTGAAACCAGGATCGCAGCGCCGATCGTCACCGCGAATTCATGCAGCAGACGTCCGATGATTCCACCCATAAACAACAGCGGAATAAAGACGGCGGCCAGCGACAGCGTCATCGAGACAATGGTGAAGCCAATCTCGCTGGCGCCATCCATCGCAGCCTGGAGCGGTCTTTTGCCCATCTCCATGTGGCGGACGATGTTCTCCAACATGACGATGGCATCGTCCACAACGAATCCGACTGACAACGTCAGGGCCATCAGGGACAGATTGTCGACGCTATAGCTCAGCAGGTACATCACCGAAAAAGTACCGATGATGGACATGGGCAAAGCGAGAGAAGGAATGATGGTGGCGGAAACGTTTCGCAGAAAGACGAAGATCACCATGATGACCAGAGCAATGGTCAGTAGCAAGGTGAACTTCACATCGTTGACGGAGGCACGAATGGAAACAGAGCGGTCATAAAGCGTGTCGATCCGGACCGCAGCAGGAATATGCTCTTCCAGTCTGGGCAGCAGTTTCTTGATTTTGTCCACGACCGCAACGGTATTGGTGCCGGGCTGCTTTTGAATCGCCAGCACGATAGCGCGAACTCCGTTAAACCAACTTGCGGTCTTGTCGTTCTGCACGCTGTCCATCACACGGCCGAGTTCGTTGAGGCGAACCGGGGAACCATTCCGATAGGCGACCGCCATGGGCGCGAACTGCAGAGCATTCATCCGCTGCCCGTTGGATAAAATCGTGAACGTGCTGTTCTGTCCATAAAGCGTGCCCGTGGGAAGGTTGGTGTTCCCCGATTGCAGCGCTGCCGTGACTTCGTCGATTCCAATCTGGCGTGAAGCCAGAGCACTCGGATCGAGTTGCGCCCGCATGGCGTATTTCTGCGCTCCATACACTTGCACCTGCGCCACACCGGCCACCATGGAGACGTTCTGGGCAATGGTGGTCTCGGCGGCCTCGTCGACGTCGGACAGCTTCATCGTCGGCGAACTCAGCGCCAAGTAAAGGATGGGCGAATCGGCGGGATTCACTTTCTGGAAAGTCGGTGGCGTCGGCATCTCCGGAGGCAATTGGCCACCGGCTGCGGTGATGGCTGCCTGGACATCTAAGGCAGCACCGTCGAGATTGCGGCTAAGGTTGAACTGGATCGTGATGTTGGTCAGCCCGAGGGAACTGGTCGACGTCATCGAGTCGATGCCGGCGATAGTCGAGAATTGCTTTTCCATGGGGGTGGCAACGGAAGAAGCCATCGTGTCCGGACTCGCGCCGGGTAGAGAAGCGCTCACCAAGATAGTGGGAAAGTCCACATTGGGCAGGTCGCTGACGGGCAGCAGCTGATACGCGAAAACACCAAAGAGCAAAATAGCGGCCATCACTAACGTAGTCATGATGGGCCGATGGATGAAGAGCTCGGAAAGACTCAAAGTCCGCCTCCGGCAGGACCGCGGGTAGGGGCCGCGCTCGTTTGAGTTTTCGGAAGCGTACTTTGAACAACTACCTTTGCATTTGGGGCGCCGCGCAACTGGCCGTTCACAATTACCCGCTCGCCGGTCTTCACTCCGTCCGAAATCAGGGTCAGATTCTGATACGTCCCTGCCGTCTTCACGGGGCGCGATTCAGCCGTGCTGTCCGTTCTGACGACATATACGTATTCGCCTTGCTGCCCGGTTTGAATCGCTTTTGTCGGAACGACGACGACATTCTTCTGTGTCGAGAGCACCAACGCCACATCTACAAACTCTCCCGGCCACAGACGCCGGTCCCCGTTCTGAAACGTGCCTTTTAACTTGAGCGTACCAGTCGTTATGTCGACTCCGTTGTCAATGAACGTCAGTCGACCCTCTGCTGGATTATCCGATTGTCCCTTGGGGTAAGCCAGAACTTTGAGCTGTCCAGAGGAGAAGCGGTGGCGCAGCCGATCTAAGTTCGCTTCCGGCACTGAAAAGGTGACGTAGATCGGAGTGACTTGGTTCAACTGCAACAGATAAGGCGTGTCGTTAGCCTTCACCAGATTACCCAGATTGATCATCAACGCTCCAGTGCGCGCGTTGATGGGAGCCAGGATATCTGTGTACTGCAGTTGCACGCGGGCAGCGTCGACGGCGGCCTTGTCTGCCTCCACGGCGGAGGCATCGGCCTTTCCTTGGGCGCGCAACTGCTCGGCCTGTTCGTGAGAAACAATACCTTCTTTCTCCAACCCGGAATAGCGGTCTGCCTGGATCCTCGAATTCTCCGCCTGCGCTTGATCGTGCTTCATCTGACCAATGGCTTTTTCCAGGTCTGCCTCGAAAGGCCGTTTGTCCAACTGAAACAGTTGTTGGCCTTGGCGTACATCTTCTCCTTCTTTGAAAAAGATCTTCTGGATTTGGCCGTTGACTTGGGACCTGATCTGCACCGTCTGGTACGCTTCAACATTGCCGATGGCGCTGATCTGAACCGGAATATCTCGCTGCTCGACATTGGCCACGACCACCGGCGCAGGTGGACGCCCCTCGGAACCGCCCGCAGCCTGACCTTTCTCCTTGGTTCCGCACCCGGATATGAAGAGAACAGCCGTCAGAGGGAAGAACAAAATCGACGACCGCAGTCGCTGGTGGGCGCATTTCATGATGGTGGGCTCACGCAAGCTTGATACGTACTTCATTCTATCTATATTGACGGGCTGGACCGGTTTTGATCAGTGACTGCCGTCACTGTGAGTCGCCTCGCACATAAGGCGTAGTCGGCAGGAGTATGCGGCCAGCAGCAAAGACTCTTAACTCCGTAAAGGCAATTGCCTGCGGCCTACCAGATGGTCTGTACTACCTTTGCTTGACGGATTCGCTCATCCGCCGTGAGCAGCGGCACGCCTTCGACAATGGCCGTGGCCGCGATCAGCCGGTCGGCCGGGTCTTTTGGAAAGCCGGCCGGTAACCGGACAGCGAGAGAGACAATCTCCGGTGTCATCGGTTTAACCATGACCCGCGCCACGGTTTCCCGAACAAAGGACTCCACGCTGCCCACCACCTGCATGCGGCCATTCTCCGCCAACCACGCCAGTTCCCAAAGGGTGATCGTGGCGACGGCAACCCCCGTCTTCTGCCTTGCGTCCCGGATGGCATTGCGGGCCTTCTTGGACAGCCGCTTTGGGTCGCTCGCCATCCAGATCAAGATGTGAGTGTCGAGAAGGATCATTTGCACTCCCAGTCTTCCAGCGGAGTGCCCGCCCCCACAATGTCGCCCACGATCTTCACTTTGCCCGTCATGTAGCCGAAAATGTCATCGGCCTGTTTTTCGGCGGGAACCAGCTTTGCCACGGGTTTGCCGTGTTTCGTGATCAAGACGGGCTCCCCGCTTTGGAGAACCTGGTCCATGATCGCCAAGCACTGCGCCTTGAATGTACCGGCTGCCATTTCCTTCACAGCATCACCTCGAGACGGGAATAGTATAGTCATAATAACATGACCATGGGAATAAATAATGCAGAACACACGCCAGTCGTGCGAATCGCTGCTTCCACCGCACGGCGGTATAGTTTTTGTGGCCGAAAGAACAATTTCGCCAGCGTATCGGAGGTGAGCTTCGCACGACGACTTCTGGGGCGCCAAGGCACATTTGAATCCGCAGCACGATTGCCTGAATTCAGCCGCTGGCGTAACATTCATGTTCCATGGCTGATTCTTCCTCTATCCTCGGCCGCACCATTTCCCACTATACGGTCGTCGATAGACTCGGCGGTGGGGGCATGGGCGTCGTTTATAAAGCCAAGGACGGGCGCCTCGGTCGCAATGTCGCACTGAAGTTTCTTCCCGACGATATTTCCCACGATCCCCAGGCGATTGAGCGGTTCCGCCGTGAAGCGCGAGCCGCCTCCGCGCTGAATCATCCGAACATCTGCACGATTTACGACATCGACGAGTTTGAAGGTCGGCCGTTCATCGCCATGGAGCTGCTCGAGGGCCAGACCCTCAAGCACCGGATTGTCGGGAAGCCCATCGAGATCTTCGAACTTCTGGAGACTGGCATCCAGATCGCGAATGGCCTCGATGCGGCGCATGCCAAGGGCATCGTCCACCGCGACATCAAGCCCGCAAATATCTTTCTCGTCGAACGCGGCCAGGCGAAAATTCTCGATTTTGGTTTGGCGAAGGTCACGGCTGCGCTCCGGCCCGCCGCCGAGACCGTGGGCACCACGTCCCTTCCCACGCAGACGAACGTGCTCAACGATGATCATTTGACCAGTCCGGGCACTTCGATGGGAACGGTCGCTTACATGTCGCCCGAACAGGCGCGTGGTGAGGAGCTGGACGCGCGCTCCGATCTGTTTTCGCTCGGTGTCGTGCTCTACGAAATGGCCACCGGGTCGGTTCCCTTCTCTGGCTCGACCGCCGCGGTCATCTTCGACGGCATCCTTCATTCCTTACCCCCGCCCGCGAAGGAACTCAACCCGCGCCTGCCCCTAGCATTCGAGAGCATTCTCAGCAAGGCGCTGGAGAAGGACTCCGACCTGCGTTGCCAAACGGCCGCCGAACTCCGCGCCGACCTGAAGCGGCTCAAGCGGGACATCGAGTCCAGCCGCCGGCCCGCCGCGGAAAAAAGCGTTACGGGTTCCGGTGGGCATTCGGTTGCAACCCAGCAGAAGTCAGTCGCTGTGCTTTACTTCGAAAACCAGAGCGGCGCGAAAGAGGACGAATATTTCCGCGACGGAATTACCGAAGACATTGTCACCGAGCTTTCCAAAATCGCCCAACTCGAAATCTTTCCCCGTTCGGAGATGCTCGCCTTCCGGGACAAGCCAGTCACAGTGCAACAGGTGAGCCAGAAGCTCGGCGCCGCCTACGTGCTCGAGGGTTCCATCCGACGCGCCGGCAACCGCGTGCGCATCACCGCGCAGCTCGTCGAGGCCTCCACGCGGCATTCCGTCTGGGCTGAGCGCTACGACCGGCAACTTGAAGACGTCTTTGCCATCCAGGAAGAAATCGCGCGGAGCATCGCGCAAGCCCTACGCATCACGCTTACGCCGCAGGAAGAAAAAACCATCGCGCGGAAACCGACGGAAAATCCGCAGGCCTACGATTTTTACCTTCGCGGGAAAAGCTACACCCGCCGCGAAAATATGGACTATGCCCTGCAGATGTTCGAGCAGGCCATCCAGCTTGATCCGAATTTTGCCCTGGCGCACGCGGGCATCGCGCACCTCTGCGGGCTCATCTACGAAATCCGCGAGCAGAACCAGAAATGGATTGAACGCGGCCTGGCTGCCTGCGACCGCGCAACCGCCCTTGCGCCCGACCTACCTGAGGTGCTCGTCGCGCGCGCCCGCATCTGTTACGCGCAGAAAAAACATGCCGAAGCCGCGCTGCTCGCCCAACGCGCCATCGAGCGCAAGCCGGACTGTGAAGGTTCCTGGAACATTCTTGGCCGGGCCTATTTCGCCTCCGGCCGTTACGAGGAGGCCGCGGCCGTCACTGCGCGCGCCCTCGAATGCAACGGCGACGATTACAATACATACATCCCCTATCGTCAGTCTCTCGAGCGGCTGGGGCGGAAAAATGAAGCCAACGACATTCGCGAGCGCATGACCGAAGTCCTCCGCCAGCAACTGGAGCGCGTGCCCGAAGATGTGCGCGCCCGTATTTTGCTCGCTACCAGTCTCGCTCGTCGTGGCCAGGATACCGATGAGGCCATTCGCCACCTGCAGACCGCCGTCGCCCTTCGCCCCGGCGATCCCAGCACGCTTTACAACGCCGCCTGCACCTACGGTGCCCTGGGAAAAAAGCCAGAAGCCCTCGAGACAGTTAAGAAGGCCTTCGCTTCCGGTTATAGCAACACGGGTTGGGCGGCCAACGATTCCGATCTCGACTGCCTGCGCGACGATCCTGAATTCCGGAAACTCGTAGGTCTAGACGAACGACCTGCGTCCTAAAGAATCCTTCGTCATCACTTCTGAACAACCGCGTGCTCTACGGTCCACGCTCTCTGGGATTCGGCAAAAGTCTCGTTTGGGGTCGGCGGTGCCGGCGTAGAGTTCTTCGAGTACCACGGCACTGAGCCAAAGCGGCGCATCCGTAGTGAACCGGCGCAGCGCCAGGACCGCATCATCTCCCTGCCGCAGCGCGGTAATGTAAATGGAAGAGTCGAACAGGGCGGGCTGCACCTAGTACATTCCAGGAAACATCCGACCCGGACCAGTGCCGATTCGCGGGACCAGAGACCAATGCGAACCGCTACTTGCCTGAGAGTGTGCAGGCCTACAAAGGAAGGCCCTGCTTAAAACACGAAAAAGACGGCCCAGTCTCCGTCGGAGTGGTAAGCTATTTGTTTTCTTTGCCCTGTTCTCGATGGAAGATCTCAATGCCGTGCTTGAACTTGAATAAACACCGACTCTCGGCTTGTCGAACCCTCGACGCTGCTAATATGCTCCGACAGACTACTTCCAGCAGACTATTGTCCGGGCGGCAGCCAGCCAAACTGGAACGATTCACACGCCTTGTCAATACGGCCCACTCCGAACGCTTACCCATGCTGACCTTAGGCTGGGTTGAAATCGAAACATACGAAGCCCCTTTCATCCAAGGCCACCGACATCTAGATCTCTTGGGGTGCAGTTCCCACGTATCAAGGAGCGATTGAACCATGCCGCCAGCCCTCGAGTACGAATGCATGATTTGCGAAAAAGGAAATTCTGAATCCCTTTTTCGCCACAGCCTATTGAAGCGCATTTTCATCCCTCTGGCTCTTTTGCTGTTTGCGGATATCTTGACGTTGGCCCAGTCGAGTGTAACTACGCAGCATTACGATATCGCGCGAACCGGTGCGAATAGCAACGAGACCATCCTGACGACGACAAATGTAAACACCGATACGTTTGGGAAATTGTTCTCTTATCCAGTGGATGGCTATGTGTATGCGCAACCGCTGTACATGCCTAGCATCACCATGGGCGCGGGAACGGCGCAAGCCGGCACTACTCACGACGTGGTGTTTGTGGCCACCGAGAATGACAGTGTGTTTGCGTTCGATGCCGACAGCAACACAGGGGCCAATGCGAATCCCCTGTGGCAGGTCCCCCTGCTTGGTGCGGGCGAGACGACGGTTCCGAGTGGAGACGTCGATACAACCAACATTACCCCGGAAATCGGTATCACCAGTACGCCAGTCATCGATCCTACGACCAATACGATCTACGTTGTGGCCAAGTCCACTGTTGACAATACGACTTTCATCCAGCGTTTGCATGCCCTGGATATCACCACGGGTAACGAAAAATTTGGTGGACCTGTGATCTTGTCCGCATCGGTGCCAGGAAACGGAAATGGGAGCTCGGGTGGAACGCTGAATTGGGATCCCCTTTGGGAGAATAATCGAGCCAGCCTTTTGCTTCTGAATGGCATTGTCTACATTGGTTTTGGCTCGCACGGCGACAACGGCCCGTGGCACGGCTGGATCCTGGCTTACAGCGCGTCGACGCTGACGCAGACGGGCGCTTGGTGCAGCACATCCAACGGGGAGGGGGCGGGTATCTGGATGGGTGGAACTGGACTCGCAGCGGATGTGCCTTCCGGCATGCCCTATGGGCGAATCTTCACTGCTACGGGCAATGGTACTTTTGACGCCACGGCGCCGAATTATACGAATGCCATGGATTATGGCGATTCGATCATCAAGCTGAACCTGAACGACGGCATACCGACCATGAACGCAAACGGGACGGTGGTGGGCGACGATTTCACGCCACATGACCAAGCCGCCCTGGATGTCTCAGACGAGGATGTAGCCTCAGGCGGCGTCGTCTTAATACCACCGGATTCGGCAGTGCAGGTAGGGAAGTCTGGTTGTGTCTATATCTTAGACCGCGAAAACCTTGGCGGGTATAATCCGAATGACCCAACAGACCCCGAGCAAGAGGCCTCCGTGAGCGGGCTATGGGGCGCACCCGCCTATTGGAACGGAAATGTCTACATTTGGGGCACGAACGGCTATCTCGAGGCATTCTCCTTCGTGAACGGGGTGCTTTCGTCCAATCCGACGTCCACATCCAATGAGAGCGCAACCTGGCCTAGTCCGACGCCAACCGTTTCGGCAAACGGCACAACGGATGGGATCGTCTGGAACTTGGTAACAGAGAACTACGGTTCTGAGGGGACGGCCATTCTCTACGCGCATGATGCCAGCAATGTTGCCAACTTACTGTATTCGAGTGAATCAAACGTGGCTCGAGATAACCCCGGGAATTCCGTAAAGTTCACTGTTCCCACGGTGGTGAACGGCAAAGTCTACGTGGGATCCGAATCGCAGTTGAGTGTATTCGGTCTACTGAACGGCTTACCCCTTGCGGCGACGCCGACGTTCAGTCCTGGGGCAGGGACGTACGCGACGGCGCAGACGGTGACCATCAGTGACGCGACGAGTGGTGCGACCATCTACTACACGACGAACGGGACGACGCCGACGACCAGTTCGACAGCGTACACGGGGCCGATCACGGTGAGTGCGACGGAGACGATCGAAGCGATCGCGGTGGCGAGCGGGTATGCGACGAGTGCGGTGGGGACAGCGGCCTATACGATCACGACGACAGCGGCGACGCCGACGTTCAGTCCTGGGGCAGGGACGTACACGACGGCGCAGACGGTGACCATCAGTGACGCGACGAGTGGTGCGACCATCTACTACACGACGAACGGGACGACGCCGACGACCAGTTCGACAGCGTACACGGGGCCGATCACGGTGAGTGCGACGGAGACGATCGAAGCGATCGCGGTGGCGAGCGGGTATGCGACGAGTGCGGTGGGGACAGCGGCCTATACGATCACGAGCGGGAGTACTACGGTCATAAATCTCGGTGCGGGATTTACGACGGGCGCGATGACGCTGAATGGCAGTGCGAAGCTGAATGGGTCGGCGCTCGAATTGACAAATGGCGGCAGCTACGAAGCGGCGAGTGCCTGGTACAACACGGCTGTAAATATCCAACAATTTACAAGCAACTTCAGTTTCCAGATTAGTGGGGCAAACCCGACGGCAGATGGCTTTGCCTTCGTGATTCAAGGAGGTTCGAGCCGCGCGCTAGGGCCAGATGGAGGAGGTTTGGGGTATGGACCGGCCACCCCAGGAGAAACAGGGGGGATCCCAAACAGCGTTGCGGTGAAATTCGACCTCTACAATAACGAGGGAGAAGGACCGGATTCGACCGGACTTTATACGGACGGAGCGTCACCGACCATACCGGCGGTGGATATGACCAGTTCCGGCGTGAATTTGCACACGACGGATGTTTTCAATGTGCAAATCAGTTACAACGGAACCAACTTGACGATGACCATCACAGACGCCAGTACGAATGCAACGTTCACGCAGGCGTGGCCGATCAATATCCCCACTACGGTGGGCGGGGACACAGCCCTTGTGGGATTCACCGGAGGAACGGGGGGGTTAACGGCGATTCAGGAAATCCTTGGCTGGACACTGTCTTCGACGACAGGGGTAGCGGCGACGCCGACGTTCAGTCCTGGGGCAGGGACGTACACGACGGCGCAGACGGTGACCATCAGTGACGCGACGAGTGGTGCGACCATCTACTACACGACGAACGGGACGACGCCGACGACCAGTTCGACAGCGTACACGGGGCCGATCACGGTGAGTGCGACGGAGACGATCGAAGCGATCGCGGTGGCGAGCGGGTATGCGACGAGTGCGGTGGGAACAGCGGCCTATACGATCACGACGACAGCGGCGACGCCGACGTTCAGTCCTGGGGCAGGGACGTACGCGACGGCGCAGACGGTGACCATCAGTGACGCGACGAGTGGTGCGACCATCTACTACACGACGAACGGGACGACGCCGACGACCAGTTCGACAGCGTACACGGGGCCGATCACGGTGAGTGCGACGGAGACGATCGAAGCGATCGCGGTGGCGAGCGGGTATGCGACGAGTGCGGTGGGGACAGCGGCCTATACGATCACGACGACAGCGGCGACGCCGACGTTCAGTCCTGGGGCAGGGACGTACACGACGGCGCAGACGGTGACCATCAGTGACGCGACGAGTGGTGCGACCATCTACTACACGACGAACGGGACGACGCCGACGACCAGTTCGACAGCGTACACGGGGCCGATCACGGTGAGTGCGACGGAGACGATCGAAGCGATCGCGGTGGCGAGCGGGTATGCGACGAGTGCGGTGGGGACAGCGGCCTATACGATCACGAGCGGGAGTACTACGGTCATAAATCTCGGTGCGGGATTTACGACGGGCGCGATGACGCTGAATGGCAGTGCGAAGCTGAATGGGTCGGCGCTCGAATTGACAAATGGCGGCAGCTACGAAGCGGCGAGTGCCTGGTACAACACGGCTGTAAATATCCAACAATTTACAAGCAACTTCAGTTTCCAGATTAGTGGGGCAAACCCGACGGCAGATGGCTTTGCCTTCGTGATTCAAGGAGGTTCGAGCCGCGCGCTAGGGCCAGATGGAGGAGGTTTGGGGTATGGACCGGCCACCCCAGGAGAAACAGGGGGGATCCCAAACAGCGTTGCGGTGAAATTCGACCTCTACAATAACGAGGGAGAAGGACCGGATTCGACCGGACTTTATACGGACGGAGCGTCACCGACCATACCGGCGGTGGATATGACCAGTTCCGGCGTGAATTTGCACACGACGGATGTTTTCAATGTGCAAATCAGTTACAACGGAACCAACTTGACGATGACCATCACAGACGCCAGTACGAATGCAACGTTCACGCAGGCGTGGCCGATCAATATCCCCACTACGGTGGGCGGGGACACAGCCCTTGTGGGATTCACCGGAGGAACGGGGGGGTTAACGGCGATTCAGGAAATCCTTGGCTGGACACTGTCTAATGAATAGCTTGACCGTGAGTAGCAACCCGACCGTGAAAGCCATTGCGGTTGCGAGTGGATTCTCGGTGAGCGCTGTAGCAAGTGCAACCTTCACGTCGTTCTTCTTGAGTCCGCTTTGCCTCTCATGCAGCTCAGGCTAGAATCACGAGTCCTCCTGGGAGGTTCAATGCGTTCTCGCCTAGTGCTGCGCGCTGCAGTTGTATCCAGCGCGCTGCTGAGCTTGTTGCTTTTTGGGGGGGCGGTGTTTTCGCTCAACAAAGAACAACGACAGCCGCCAAGCCCGGTGAACTAACGGTCAAGCGCATCTTCGCAGAGCCGAGCTTGAGTGGGCGCTTAATGCGTGGCATCGCCTGGGCGCCGGACAGCAAGCGGCTCAGTTATTTCGAGACCAAAGATATCGGTAAGGTCGCGAAGATGGAACTGTGGGCGATGGAGGTCGCGACAGGAGAACGCTTGCCACTCATTTCTTCTGAAAAACTCGAAACGACCCTGACCGCGCCACGCAAGGAATTGCAAGCAACCGGCGCGGGACAACATGCTCCCTTGCAGTACCAATGGGCGCCAAGAGGCGACGCCCTGCTTCTTGAAGGACCTCACACCCTTGCCTGGTTCGATCTGAAGAGCCAGACGGCGCGCGTGCTCGTTAACGGAAAAGAGGATTTGGGTGACGCAAAGACCTCGCCTGACGGTAAGTACGTGAGCTTTGTGCGCAACCACAACCTCTGGCTGGTGAGCACTGTGCAAGGAGAGGAGCGGGCGCTCACGTCGGGCGGCAACGAGGAAGTGCGCAAGGGGGAGCTGGACTGGGTGTATCCGGAAGAGCTCCGGATTTTCACGGGCTACTGGTGGGCGCCGGACTCTTCGGCGATCGCGTATCTGGAAATGAATGAGCGGAAGGTGCCGCAATTTCCCCTGGTCGATTTCAAGTCATTTACCGGGGAAGCGGAGCTACAAAGGTATCCAGTGCCGAGCGGCGCGAATCCAGTGGTGCGAGTTCTCGTCGCGCAGGTGGCGGGCGGAGAGGCACGCCCGATGGATCTTGGCGTGGAAACGGACACGTACGTCCCTCGCGTGAATTGGTTGCCGGATTCGAAGCACCTAGCGATTCAGCGGCTGAATCGCGCGCAAACGATTCTGGATGTGCTGCTCTCCGACACGACCACCGGGAAATCGGTAACTGTTCTTTCGGACAGGGACGCCTATTGGATCAACGTTAGTGATGATATTCGTTTCTTGAAGGATGGCGAGCGTTTTCTGTGGTCCAGCGAGCGTTCCGGCTATCGCCACCTGTATCTTTACGATGTTTCGGCGAAGCAGCCCTTGCAACTAACAAACGGTAATTGGGAAGTGAGCCACGTGGAGGCCGTCGACGAAGCGAAGGCCGTGGTCTACTTCACTGCGACGGAAAAATCTCCGCTGGAGCGGCATCTCTATCGCGTCGGGCTGGATGGCAGCCGTTTCACGCGGATTACCACGGAGGAAGGCACACACCGTGTGAATTTCGCGCCCGATGCAGCGACTTACGTCGACACGTACTCTAATGCGAGCACGCCACCACGGCAAGATCTTTATCGCGCAGATGGCAAGAAGCTGGCAACGCTGAACGACAACAAGGTGGCGGAGCTAGACGAATACCATTTGTCGCGAGTCGAATTCTTTACCATAAAGTCGCACGATGGGATGCCGCTGAACTGCTCGATGATCAAGCCGCCCAGCTTTGACCCTTCGAAGAAATATCCGGCGCTGGTGTACACCTACGGCGGGCCGCACCTGCAGGTGGTCGTGAACGAGTGGGCGGGCAACCGCTTCCTATGGCACCAGCTCATGGCGCAGAAGGGCTATATTATTTTTTCACTGGACAATCGCGGCTCTGCGGGGCGCGGCCACCTTTTCGAAGAGCCCATCCATTATCGTTTCGGCGCCCAGGAGCTTTCCGATCAGCGGGACGGCGGCCAATGGCTCAAAAGCCAGCTCTATGTGGACGCGGACCGCATTGGCATCTGGGGCTGGGGCTATGGTGGGCATATGACGCTGCACGCAATGTTTGAGGCTCCCCAAATGTTCAAGGTGGGATTCGCGGGAAGCCCGGTGACGGACTGGCATTTTTACGACACGATCTACACTGAGCGCTACATCGGACTGCTGCCCATGAACGAGGACAGCTATAGGGAATCTTCGCCGACCGAGAATGCGGCGAAGCTGAAAGGGAAGCTACTGATCGCGCACGGAACGGGTGATGACAACGTGCACTACTCAAACACGCTGACGCTGATTGACGATTTGGTCCAAGCGGGTAAGTACGTCGAGGTAATGGCGCTCCCAGGGCGGGGGCACGGCGCGAGTGATCCGCCGGCGCAGCATTTGTTGTGGGACCGCGTGACGAAATTCTTCCTAGACAATTTATAGCCTGCCGGCGAGCTTTGAGGCCGTGAACGCCGATTAGCCATCAGCCATTTCCGGCCCACTCCATGAGCTTTCACATCCAACTAAACGACTGAAGCAAAATGGGCTCAGCTCTTCCCTGTTTTTGCGTAATGATTGACTGTTCCATATCAGGGCCCAAGTTCATGCAGCGCCTGGTTGCCAAGCAGAACAGGGTCAAAGACTCATGACCTGAGAGGAATCGCGATCAAAAGCTACCCGGGAAGATTATAATTCTCGCCGGCTATGTCTCTCGCGGCGGAAACGCATTTAGGCCCTTACAAAATTGTCGCGCTCATCGGTGCTGGTGGTATGGGCGAAGTGTACCGGGCGCGCGACACTCGTCTGTTGCGTGATGTTGCGCTGAAGTTGCTGCCGGAATCGTTCACGACTGATCCGGATCGCTTGCGCCGATTTGAGCAAGAGGCGCGCGCCGTCGCCGCGCTGAATCATCCCAACATTGTTTCGGTTTACGACGTCGGCAACGCCGGCGGGGTTCACTACATAGTCTCGGAGTTCCTCGAGGGCGAAACGCTGCGGCAACTCATTACACCTTCGGGGATGGCAGTGCGCAAAGCCATCGAGCTTGCGGTCCAGCTTGCCGAAGGTCTGGCGGCGGCCCACGAACAAGGTATTGTTCACCGTGACCTTAAACCCGAGAACATCTTCGTAACCCGCAACGGGAGACTGAAAATCCTGGATTTCGGCCTGGCGAAGCTGCGCCGGCCGCAGACGATTGCCGAGACCGTGGATGGCGTCACTGTGGCGGCCACGAACGCCGGCCAGGTTCTGGGGACCATTGGCTACATGTCGCCGGAACAGGTACGGGGCGATGCCACGGACCAGCGTTCGGACATCTTTAGTTTCGGCAGCATTCTGTACGAAATGCTCTACGGTCAGCGTGCGTTCAAGCGCAACACCGGCGCCGAGACCATGACCGCCATTCTGAATGAGGAGCCCGCCGAATTCTCTGGCAGGAACCTCGCGGTCACACCGGCGCTGGAAAGGATTGTGCGTCACTGCATAGAGAAGCAGCCCGGGCAGCGTTTTCAGTCGGCGCATGATATCGCCTTCGCCCTCGAATCGATCAGTGGAATGTCGAGCACGACCTCTACTCCGGCAGCAGCACCGGGGCGTAAGCGATGGGCAGGCTTGGCGATGGCGGCACTGGTTCTGCTCGTGGCGGCCGGACTGGGATTAAAAGCATGGCTGCGCCCGAGTGCTGCAGCGGTATATCCCAAGCTGCACCGCATCACCTTCCGACGGGGGACGATCTGGAACGCACGCTTCACTCCCGACGGCAACTTGATTTACGGCGCTGCCTGGGAGGGCCGACCGGAGGAGCTGTTTGTTGCGGAAAACGGAAGCACTGAATCACGGACGCTCGGTTTGCAAACGACCGATATTCTAGCCATTTCTAGCTCGGGAGAATTGGCGGTCTCCACCAATCGCCGCTTTGTAATGGGCTTTGAGTCGGCCGGGATGCTGGCCCGCGCCCCGCGAGGAGGCGGTGCCCCGCGAGACATTGCGGATGATGTGGAATACGCTGACTGGTCTCCGGACGGCGCAAGCATCGCGATCGTACGCCGGGTTGGCGGAAAAGTGAGGCTGGAGTATCCGCTCGGCAAAGTGTTGTATGAGACAGCGGGGTGGGTCAGCCATCCGCGAGTATCCCCCGACGGAAAATTAGTGGCCTTCGTCGATCATGCCTACCAGAGGGATGATGACGGCACCATTGCCACGGTGGACCAGGCCGGCAACAAGAAAACGCTGACCGGTGAGTTTGTAAGTGTGCAAGGCGTGGCTTGGTGGCCGGGAGGAAATGAAGTCTGGTTCACCGGTACCACATCGGGATCAAGTCGCGAATTGCGCGCCGTTACATTGGCGGGAAAAGAACGGCTGGTCTACCTGGGAACGGGCACGCTGACTTTGCATGATATTTCGAAGGACGGCCGGGTGCTGTTCTCGCGCGACGATTTACGCGCCGGCATGATCGGCCTCGCGCCAGGAGAGGCCAAGGAGCGCGACCTGAGCTGGCACGACTGGTCGGTGCCACGGGATATCAGCGATGACGGAAGGCTTGTGTCCTTTGACGAGACAGGTGAGGCGGGCGGCGAGACCGGCGGGTTGTATGTGCGGGGCACCGACGGCTCGCCGGCAGTGCGGCTGGGCGACGGTCGAACTCCAACGTTATCTCCGGATGGAAAGTGGGCGTTGGCGCTCAACGCTGCCGCGCGACGTAGCTTGATCGAACTGCCGACCGGCGCAGGTGAATCGCGGGCAATCTCTACTGGGGACGTTCACGTTCACCAGGCCTTTTTCCTGCCGGATGCCCGACATATTCTGGAACTGGGCAGCATCTCTGGTGGCCATGGATTGAGGCTGTGGCTGCAGGGCGTTGAAGAAGCCGCGCCCCGGCCGGTCACTCCGGAGGGTGTGAGTATCGCCTATCGCAGTTGTATATCGCCCGACGGCAAGCAGGTGGCAGCGCAGGATCCGGAAGGAAAGATTACGATCTACCCCCTGGCCACGGGTTCACCGCTGATTGTTCCGAATACCCAATCCGGAGATGTTCCGGTGCAGTGGACACCGGACGGCAAATCCTTGCTGGTTGGGCGCCGGGAGGTGCCCAGCAGGATCTTCACGATCGACTTGGCAAGCGGACAGCGCAAGGTGCTCAGATCATTTTCTCCTGCGGATCCCACCGGCCTGTTTTCCAATGCGCCTCCGCAGTTTTCGCGCGACCTGAAAAGTTACGTGTATACCTACCAACGCATCACGTCGGATCTGTACGTGGTTGACGGATTGAAGTAGAGTCGACCCGATTCGTTGCGGAGAGACGACTGGATGGCCACTCGCGGTGCAGCTTCGCACACTCCGCGTTAGCTTCCTTCAGGATGGGGATGTCTGGATCAGCGAATCAGCGTCTTTCCAGAGGACAAAAAAATCCTGGTACGCGGTACGTGCCCCCTCCGTGTCGCCAGCGAGGGCGCCCGCCCCGGAGCGCCGCCTGCCGGAGGAATTCGTGGGCACAATTTGTACGGCGTGGCCAGTGCAACCGCAGGGAACGTGCCCAAGGCAGGCTCGGCCGCGAAACGGACCGGAAGCTCGGTCACATCCCGGGGCTAATCATCCGCCCGAATGCGACCGTCACTTCCCGATGCGACATAGATCACTGACAGACGTTCGCCGCAAGGGTGAAAATATTTTTGTTTGGCACTCGCGACTGGAATATCGGCCGTGAAGATATTTCTAATGACACCTCACCGGGAAGCCCACGCTCGTGGAGGGAATTATGACCACCGCACCTCGCTACCCTGGCATTCGAGTCACCGCAAACGGTAATCAGCTTGTCTCGTACCATACGGAAACACGCATTGCCGATGCCGGCGTTTTCTACCCCATCACGCCTTCCACCGAATTAGGGGAACTCTATCAACAGTCCTACGCCGAAGGCCGCCTGAATGTTTTCGGCGGCAACACTCTGGCTGTCGAAGCCGAGGGCGAGCACGCGGCGCAGGGCGGAGCCATCGCGCACTCCGTGTGTGGCAAACGGGTGGTGAATTTCACCTCCGGCCAAGGAATCCTGTACGGCGTCGAGCAGTATTACCACGCCCCCGGCAAGTGCTCGACGATGGTGCTGGAGGTCGTCGCTCGGGCGTTGACCAAGCACGCGCTCAACGTGCACTGCGGCCACGACGATGTCTACGGCGCGCTCGACACCGGATGGATCATTCTGTTCGGCAAAGACGCTCAGCAAACCGCCGATCAGGCGCTCATCCTACGGCGCGTGACCGAACTGAGCCTGACGCCCGGCATGAACTGCCAGGATGGCTTTCTTACTTCCCATTTGGAGCGAACTTTTTATAAGCACGAGTCGGAACTGATCCGCCTGTTCCTCGGCGCTCCGGATGACATCATCGACTGTCCCACCGAGGGCCAGCGCATCCTGTTCGGTCCAAGGCGTCGCCGGGTGCCGCGCATGATCGATCTCACCAATCCAGCGCTGCTTGGGCCGGTGCAGAATCAAGAGAACTACATGCAGGGTGTCGCCGCGCGCCGCAACAACTTCTCCGAACCGATCGCGCGCTTCCTCGAAGAGGCCTATGCAGATTTCGGAACGCTGACCGGCCGCTATTACGGCATGCTCAGCGCCTATAAAACCGACGACGCCGACACCGTGTTCGTGTCGCTGGGCTCGGCGGCGGAGAACATCGAGGCCGCGGTGGATTATCTTCGCCAACGCAGAGGTGCGAAGGTTGGCTCCATCCACCTCAACGTGATTCGGCCCTTCCCCGAAGCCGCGGTCATCAACGCGCTAGCCGGAAAGAAAAATGTCATCGTACTGGAGCGTACCGACGAGGCGTTGGCGGGCGACAACCCGATAGGCCGCGACATCCGGACGGCGCTTAATAAGGCATTGCAGACCGGCGATCGTCCCGCGACCAGCGGGCTGCCTGCCATGACCGCCGAGCAGATGCCCCGCCTCTTCTCCGGCATCTATGGCTTGGGTTCGCGAGACTTCCGGCCGGAGCAGGTTTTCGGTGCGTACGAGTTTGCCACGGGTGCTCGCGCTCGCACCGACGGCGAGCGTGCCTCCGACGGAATTTCGTTTATGGTGCTCGGAGTCGATCATCCCTACGAGGTGAAGTCCGACGAAACGCCATCGCTTCTGCCCGAAGGCGCGGTCGCGGTTCGCTTCCACTCCATCGGCGGCTGGGGTGCAATCACGACGGGCAAGAACCTGGGCGCCATCCTGGGCGATTTGAACGACCTGCTCTACGAGCGCGACAAGATTATCGACGAACTGGGCAATCCCAAAGAGATCATTCACGTCAGCGCGAATCCCAAGTACGGCTCCGAGAAGAAAGGCGCTCCCACCGCGTATTTCCTGGTAGCGGCCCCGGAAAGAATCCGCGTCAATTGCGATCTTCGTCACGTGACTGTCGTGCTTTGCTGCGACCCGAAGGCATTCACCCACACCGATCCACTGGCCGGGATGGCCGACGGCGGCTGCCTGGTGTGGGAGTCCGACGAGACCGGCGAAGCGGCCTGGGAGCGGTTACCTTTATGGGCCCGCAAGCAGGTCATCGAGAAAAACATCCGCGTTTTCACCTTGCCGGGTTTCCAAATCGCGCGCGTTGCGACCGACCGCGTCGACCTTCAACTTCGCATGCAGGGGAACGCTTTCTTGGGCGCATTCTTCGCGGTCTCGCCGCTACTTGGCGAATTCGGCATCACCCAGGAGCAGTTCCGCAACGTGGTTTACAAGCAATACGTGAAGAAGTTTGGTCAGCTCGGTGAAGCCGTCGTCAAGTCGAACATGGAAGTGATGACGCAGGGTTTCGAACGCGTCCATGAGATCCGCGTGGGCAAGTTCGAAGCCAAAGATCGCTCCTCTATGCGCGGTGTGGCACTTGAGCCAGCGACTATTGGTGATAACAGCGAGGATAACGTCAACGGATGCCGCTCTTTCCGTGCGCCCGCTGACCAGGCAGAGCGCACTCCGTTCACCCGGATCGCGACCTTCGATGCCGAGTTCCGCTCTGGCTACGGATACAACCAGCCGTCGTCTGCGCTGGCTTCGATAGGTGTTATGGCCTGTGCCAGTGGCGATACAGCATCGAAGTATGTCGCGCGCCTGGTCACGCCGCTCTTCATCCCGGAAAACTGCACCCAGTGCATGGAGTGCATCGTGGCCTGCCCCGATACCGCCCTGCCCAACTGTGCGCAAGACGTAGAGACGATTCTGCACACTGCGGTCACGCGCTACGTCACCGATCCGGACGAGCGCGGGAAGATGTTGCAATCCCTCCCCGAGATCGAGAAACGCGCGCGTCAGATGATGTCCGATGCGGTGGCCAAGAATTCAGGAACGCCGCTGCCTCAAATCCTCCGCCAGATTACGGCCGAGGTGGATGGGTTCTCGGAAGAGGCCAAGCGCCAGCTCTTCGCCATCATCGACAAAGTGCCCATGGCCTACCAGAAGGTGAATGCCATCTTCGCGACGCCGGAGCGAAAGAAGCCCGGCGCCGGCGGAATCTTCTCGATCTTCGTCTCCGACTTATGTAAAGGCTGCGCTGCCTGCGTGACCGCATGCGGCGAGCACGAGGCCCTGAAGATGGTCGAGGAGACTGAAGAGGTCAACGCCGACCACGAGACGGGCACTAGCTTCGTGAATCTTCTGCCGGATACGCCGCAGAAATATTTGGGCCTTTACAGCGATGAGCGGCCGCAGGATTCCAAGACTGCTACGCTGCGCAACATGCTGATGGTCCGGCACAACTACGACGCCATGGTGTGCGGCGATGGCGCCTGCGCGGGCTGCGGCGAGAAGAGCGTGCTGCGCGCGATCGCTGCTGCTACCGAAGCCTACATGAGGCCGCTCTACCACGCGAAAGCCGACCGGCTGCAAGCGAAAGCAGACGAACTCGACCAGACGGGAGTCGCGAAGCTGGCTGCGCTCAAAGATAGAAACCCGGAAGATTATGACCTGCTGCGGCAAGCCGTGGCTCATTTGATCATGGGACTAGGTGGCGAAGACGACCGCGACACCAAGGCGCGAATTGCGCAGAACGGCCCCATTTCCGACCAGGAAATCGTGGACGCCCTCACCAGCGTCATGCGGCAGGAGGCCTTCAACCACAAATATCTCCAGGCGATTGACGGGCGGCTTCCGAACGGCATGTGCGTTATGGCAATGACCGCGCATACGGGCTGCAACACGGTCTACGGCTCGACTCCACCGAACAACCCACATCCTTATCCCTGGATGAACTCGCTCTTTCAGGACGGCGTTACCGTCGGCTGGCTGCTGGGCGAGAGCTTCATCGTCGATCACGGCCGTCGCTCCGTTATCCCCGAGCGGCTTGCCGATGCGCTGCTCGGTCGCGAAAACGATGTCATCACGCCGCGCGAATATTACGACCTCGCGCATTTCAGCGACACGCTCATGACCGATCTCGAGGTTCTTGAACTGCCCAAGGTATGGGCGGTCGGTGGCGATGGCGGCATCGGCGACATCGGCTATCAGAACACGTCGAAGGTGATTCTCCAGAATCGCCCCAACGTGAAGGTCGTCATGCTCGACACCCAGCTTTACTCCAACACCGGAGGACAAAACTCCGATTCAACGCCCATGCCAGGTGGCAATGACATGAATGTTTTCGGAGCGGCGACCGAGGGAAAGACCACCGAAAAGAAGACCGTCGCCGAGACGTTCCTGGCGGGGCATGGATCTCCGTTCGTGGCGCAGGTCTCGCTGGCGAACCCACCCAAGTTTTTGCGGGCGATTCTCGATGGCCTCGAGTATCGCGGAACCGCATTCTTGCAGTGCTTCTCGACCTGCCAGCCGGAGCACGGTGTGGGCGACGACATGGCTCTCACCCAGGCCCAGCGCGTGCGCGACTCGCGGGGCGCGCCGGAATTCGTCTTCAATCCGCGGCTCGGCGAAACCTATGCGGAAACGCTCGATCTCAAGGGCAATCCCTCGCTCGATAAAGATTGGTACGAGTCGAAGGCGAAGGGCGCGGAAGAAGTTTCGCGCTATACCGTCGCCCACTGGTGCCTTACCGAGGCCAGATTCCGCAACCACTTCAAGAAGATCAAGAAGGAGCAGGCGGAAAAACTGATCCCGCTGGACAACATGCTCGTCCGCATCACGCAGCAAGATGTGGTGTATCGCCGCTACCTCATTCCCGAACACCGCTCCTACGTTCCCGACTTCGGCGTGTACATCAAAGTCCCGGGCGCGAAAGGAGACGTCGAGTACCGGGCGATCTCACGGCAGCTCGTACTGTTCTCGGTCGAGCGTCGTAAAGCGTGGCGGATGCTGCAGAGCAAAGCGGGCGTCATAAACAAAGACTACGCCGCCCAAAGATCGATCCTGGCCGATGTCGATGCGGGAAAGATTCCCAAGGAGGAGCTGTTCGCACGCGGAGAGCAGTTGCTGAGGGATCGCCTGCAACCCGCTGGCGTGGCGAAGCCCGCTGAACCAAGGCGGGATCCGGTTTTGGCCTCTTAACAAACCGCGCCGCACCTCGGTTCCCAATGACGTGCACGATTCGTGTGGATCCCGCGCGGAATCCAACTGGCGATTTTGACGTTGCGAGCGCGTTCCAACTCAACAACCCGCAATAAGATTCAGCACTTCTTGCTTCGTGATCGCGATGCCATCTTCTAAGTGCGTGTTTGCTTCAACCTTTCGCAGACGGCCTGGCCGCGTTCCTCGTAGCGGACCCCTCGGTGCAAGATTATCCCAGATCAGCCGACAAAGCCGATGGGCAATTGCCCCAATGGTCTGATTGTGTGCTAGGCGTGGTACGAGGCGGCGATACACGATCTCGAAGATGCTTCCTTTCGTCCTGACCGCAGCGTTAGCGCATCGATTGAGAATGCACCGCATTTGGCGGTTGCCCTTGGGGGAGCGGTGGCTCGTGGATACTCCCGCGCTCTCTTCATCTCCAGGGCACGCTCCTTCTAACGGGCTGCAGTCTTGGTGCGCGGCGGCGCGTTCTTCACGTATTTGTCAAACCAGCGAAGCATCTCGTAAATAAGCTGTTCGTTCGACTCCATGGCTGTATACCAGTGCGGCTCGTGCGGGAGCAGCACCAGGCGAGCGGTACCGCCGTTGCCTCGAATCGCTTCGTAGAGCTTGTTCGCTTGCAGTGGCGTAGTACCAGGATTCGCGTCTTCGGCGCCGTGCATGATGAGAAGCGGAGTCTTGATTTTGTCGGCGAAGAAAAATGGGGAGACCTTCAGATAGACATCCGATGCCTCCCAAACCGATCGTCGCTCGTTCTGGAAACCGAATGGCGTGAGCGTCTTGTTATAGGAGCCGCTCGTAGCGACACCGGCCCGGAACAAGTCGGAATGGGCTACCAGATTTGCGGTCATTAGAGCGCCGTGGCTGTGTCCGGTGACTCCGATGCGGTCGGGGTCGGCGACGCCAAGGCGCACCGCTTCATCAACTGCGGCCTTGGCATCGGCGACGAGCTGTTCCATATAGGTGTCGTAGGCCTTCTTCGGATCACCGATGATGGGGAACGAAGCGTTGTCGATGATCGCGTAGCCCGCGAGGAGCAACAGTCTGTATTGCCGCAGCTGCGTGAAGGTTTCCTGCGAGCCTGCAACCTGGCCGGCTGTCGATGCGTCGGCATAGTCGAGAGGATATGCATAAAGAATGGTGGGGATGCGCGTGCCCTCTTGATAGCCGGGCGGCGTATAGAGCGTGAACGACAAGTCAAGCCCGTCGGCGCGCTTGTACTTGACCAACCGCTTCTTGATCGCTCGCACCGCCGGCGTCGGATCGGGAATGTGGGTTATCGCGACGCTCGTTGAAGCAAAGGCCGCCTCTCCGGCGGGCGCAGCATCGATGCTGGATTTTCCCAGCGTTCGCGCAAATGCATTAGGCGGGTCGGTCGGCGATTGATGCCAGGTGAGAAATGTCCGTGTGTCCGACCCGGTGAAGGAAAGAAATCGCTCGTAAGAAGTCTTGTCACAACGAAACAGACGTTCCGATTTCAGCGTGTTGAGATTGAGCCGATCGAGGAACGGCCGATCCCCATCGGGCGAAGCGCCGACTCCTGCAAGGTAGATCGAATCGCCGTCCTGGCGAACCACCCAGTACCCGTTCGCGAGCTGGCGTGTCACTGCAGCGCCGGGGTTCGCATACCTCTCGTCAGTAGAAAGATCCCAAAGCAAGCGAGGCTTTCGTTGTTGGTCATCGACGTCGATGACGAAGCTCCGTCTCCAATGCCGGTTGTGATCGTACTCGTTCAAAAGAGCGATGCTCGGTTTTTCGCTCCAAGAAAAGCCGACATAACGTTGCTCGGTCCGCGCGATTTCAACGGCGGGTGAGTTGAACGGCGCCTTCAGAAGCAGTATCTTGTCGCGCGCCGGAACCTTGACGTTCCAGTCGCCGCCGTCTAGCGCTTCTGCCCAGACGAGCGTCGCCGGATCGGTGGCACGCCAGGAAAAATCGCGCGGACCTACCGGAACGCCTCCGATAGGAACGCGATCCGCCAGTGGAAGCGACGCGATGGTATGAGCAAGAACGCGTGAGCGCTGTGATACATCCCAAACTTCGACTTCCTTCGGGAAGCGATCGTAAGTGGTAACGTACGAGTACGGCTTGTGGATCGCGGTGACGAGGATGTGCTGCCCATCCGACGCGGGATCGAGCGATTCGTAATTTCCCGCCTTTCCCACAGGCGTGATCGCCGCGGTGGTCGCATCGACGAAAGCGAGTTGCGAGGCCGCGAAGTAATCGAAGAGATCCTCGTCATGCTTGCTGCCGAGCGTGTCGCGGTTTTCATAGGTGCTGCTCTGTCCTTTTTCGCCTTTCGTCTCCTGGATGCTCGGACCACTCGGCACCATTGGTTCGGGCGGCGGCGAGCCCATCCCGTCGGGCACCAGCTTGACCAAAAGCGTTTTTTGGTCAGGCATCCATTGCATCTCGTCGTCGAGCATTGGGTTGAGATGCGCTCCGGGCACTTGATGTACTTCGCCGGTCTTTGCATCGCCAATCCAGAGTTCAACCGCCTCGGGAGCGATATTCACGAACGCAAATCGCTTTCCGTCAGCGGCCCAGATTGGCCCACCGGGGCACGCACCCTCGGGAAGCGCGACATGAATTCGTGCGCCACCGGCGACGTGCACCAGCTCGAACTCCCTGGCGCAGGGGGTGATGCCGTAACCGCCCGGGGTGTCGTGCTTGCTGTGATTCTTGGGTTCCACGCGCGCGCCTGCAAGGCGCAAGAAAGGTGTCGCCACCCGAGAAATGGACGGGTAGTCTTGCCAGGACACCAAGAGAATCGTGTCCTGTGTCGGGCTCATCTTGGGCATTGGCGGTGAGGGCGCGTGCATCACATCCAGAATGTTCTTTGGCGGCTGGTTGTATCCAGATGCACCATCGATCGGAGTCGCCGGTGCTGAGGTCACGTTCAACAAAGATGAGTTTGACTGCGCTGCAATGGGCACAGACGTCGCGCAGGCAACGAGCGCTCCGACCAAAAGACAGTTCACGGCGTTCCGGATTGGCATAAGTTCTCTCCGCTTCAATTCGCCAGCAAAAACCGATAGACAAGACGATATCTGTGGCTTTGGGTAACTGTTCAAGGGACGTCATCGGATAGGAACTTGGGCGACAAAGCGGTGGAGGGTGATGTCTTTGGCTTTGTAAACGACGCCCATACCGCTGCCCCGAGCTTCTCGACGATGTGGTAATGTGAGATGGTTTGGCAGATCATTTAGGGGCAAATCTTACGTCGGTGAACCCGGCAAGTCAATGAAAGCCGTGGTGTTGGCAGTGTCTCGAAAGGATTGTTGTCGCAAAATAGCCATATCGCTCATTGACGGGCCGACAGCGAAGAAAACTCTCAGTGAGTGCTAACGCCTGTGTCTGTTGAAAAATCTCGGTTCACGGCACGCTTTTTGTCCCTTCGGGCCTCCTGGTAAATCGCTTCTTTAGTTTCTCCAGACCAGGTTCATGCAGTTGCGATCTGCGGGGTTGGCTTACAGCTGAGGAATCGCACCAGCCGTTTCAGGTTCTGCACGGTTGCCGCCAGATAGAACTGCTCGCGCACGAAGCGCATCCGGCGTAGCCTCAGTCGGCGGAGTCCGATGTAATTCTTTAGCTCTGCAAACAGTGCTTCCACTTTTCGCCGCGCCCGTTGCGAGATAGCGAACGCTGGTGTCTGAGCCAGGGCGTGCGCACGCTGCCGCGCGGGCTCGCAGGTGTGGATGGCAAGGGTCCGATACTTGCCTCGCGTGCAGCGGCTCTTCTGCGAGCACTCGCGACAGCGCTTCACCGTCGAGTAATAAACGTGTGTGCGGTTGCGCGCATTGATTCCGACGTACTTCAGGATTTTGCCTTCCGGACAGAGATAGCAGTTCTCCTCGGGTAGGTAGGTGAACTGGTCGATGCCATAGAGATCAGTCGGCCCATTGGGATTTTCTTTCACCCGGATGTACGCAGCGATACCACGTTCATCAAGCCATTGCAGTAGTTCGCCGTTGCCGTAGGTGGTGTCCGCTGCCAGCGTCTGCGGAAGAGAGCCGTAACGTTCGCGATAGCGTTCGATCATGTCTCGGGCCGCTACGCTCTCCTGACTCAATCGCGCCGGCGTAGCTTGCACCCCAACGATGACACAACTGGCGTTATCCACCAGATAGTTGTCGTAATAGCCGAGCCGCGCTGGACCGCCTTTGGTCGCATAGGTCGAATCCGGGTCGGTGGTCGAGACCTTCTCTTGCTGCGGAACCGGAGGTTCGACCGGGTTCTCCCGCTCCAGTTCGACTAGATACTCGCGCACCGTGTGGTTCACCTTAGCTATCTCCGCCAGTTGCTCACGGGCAACACGGCTGTGATGGTCGGCATTGGCCTGGATGAAACTGCCGTCCACCGACATGTGCTCGCCCTTCACCAATCCGGCCTCTACGCAGCGGGCGACGATCTCCTCAAAGATCTCCTGAAACAGATTCGATTCCTGGAATCGACCATGCCGGTTCTTGGAAAACGTAGAGTGGTGCGGAATCTCCTGATCGAAGCCCAGTCCGGTGAACCAACGCCACGCCAGATGCATACGTAGCTCTTCCACCAGTTTCCTTTCGCTCGTGACCCCGTAGAGATAGCCGACCAGCAGCAGGCGCAGCAGCAGTTCTGGGTCGATCGAGGGCCTTCCCGTGTCGCTGTAAGAGTCCTTCAACTTGGCTCGAATAAAGTCGAAGTTGACGTGGCGATCGATCAGGCGCAGCAGATGATTTTCAGGAACTTGATCTTCCAGGCGGAAGTAATAGAACAACGACTCCGAGCGGGATTGGTGTCCCATCATGAGCAGCAGGCCTCCAAATGGAATGGTGAAAAGCAGCATCGAGAACTCTGGCCTGCTTATAACCGGAACGTCGCCCCGCCACAAGCATCAACTGAGGGACTTTTTCAACAGACACGCCTATTGTCGACAGTTGAGGATTCCTCCGCGAGCTACTTCACTCTTTCCCAAGTTAATGTGCGGACGGTCTTCTCGCCCGTGGCGGGGTCGTTCGAGGGTTCAGTAGTAAGCGTAAGCCGGTCGCCATCCAAGTTGTAATTTCGTACATGCGATTCGCCGGTGCGAGACTGGTCCCACGATACATCTATTTGGTGGGTAACGGTCTTAGCTCCGCTGTCGATCATATAGGCCCCGGCATACGCGAGCATGCTCCTGATCAGGGCCTCTGCTTCGTCGGGTGTGGCAACAGGACCTACAGGTTTCTTGCGGTCACTCCCCACAATAATCACGATCATGCGTCCGTCAGGGCCGTAGTTGATGTAACCGGATGGATGGGCTCCCATGACGTCGGACTTAGCGCCGGATGCAACCTGCTCGCGGACATAGGACACCAGCTTCCAAGTTCCGAGAATTTGCTGTTGAACGGAGGTTTGCCCGGTCTGTGCCAACGGTCGGCAAGGAACGGCGAGAACCAATAGAACAAGAAGTAGAGAGGCTCGTTTCATTTAGAGTATGTCTCCTCCCGAATGCAGGTGCGGTTCACTCGTTCCAGATGAGGTACTCCGCGTTAGCGCTCGTCACGAAAGCGAGGCACAAAGCGCGGGCGATAGCTTCTCCAGCGGAGCGCATGGAACGATCAAGACTATGCCGCAAGGTCGGGCAATGCAATGGGAGTAGAGCTACAAGATCAGTTGTTGTTGATAAATCGCGGTAGCGCTCATTGGCTCGGCGAGGTCTGAAGAACTTGCCATCAACTCGCCACCAAGACTAGGCAATTTAGAGGGTGTTTTTGGCCTTTTCGAGTGCGGAAAAGCTAGATGGGGAAAGGGTTTTAGGTCATTGACCTCAAAATTGACACGGCAGAGGTCACGTTTCAGGTTTTCGAGGTGCCAAATTTCCGACCTTGCCCGCCACGAAATCCGTCAAAGTTACACGAGCTACTGTCCTTACGTAATCTTTTGAAACCTAAATCTTCGTTCTAGAGTTGATTCGACTGAGTATTTCGTCAACTACCTGAGGCGAGCGTGGTCCTTCTCAACCTTTGACGCGGACTCGCCACGCTGTCAGGAGCGACAAAAAATCGATCAAGGAGTCGAGATAATGAAGCCCACCCCTATAGTTGCCGCGTTCGTATTGTTGCTCGTGTGTGCTTTCACGAGCATACTGGCTTTCGCAAAAACCCCCGCCGCACTCACGAACCAGGTTTGGTTCGAGGGAGTCGGATCGGGAACGTTCAATTCCAAAGCGATGCAGTTTGGCTTTTCAGTTCGATGCTATGGCGCTAGTTGCGTTGGTACTCTCGACCTGGGAGGCACCAGCGCCGGTTATGTAACGACTGGTACGGTGACTCAGCTGCAGCAAGACACTTATATGATGTCGCTGAGTGCAACGCCGAGTATCTCTTGTTCACTGGCGAATACGCCCCCTATTACCCAGGGCGAAACGAACGCCGTCACCATGACCTGCTCCTCACCCGCGGGCAGCGGCATTTCCACGGACGCAACGATCGAGGTTGGGGGTACCAGCAACGGCAAGTAATTCTTCCCGACCCCTCGCCACGCTAGGCATAGGAGCGAGGGGTCTTTCATTTCTGGCATTCATCGTACTCAGCTTGTTGAAAAAACCTCTTCTTGCACTCCGGAACAGCCCCGGACTGGTTCTGACTTTACTGGGAGACCGTCATTTCGGTCTTGGAAACACATGTTATCGGAGGAATAGGGGAAGGCGGCAAGTGACGGGCAATTCGGACTCGCCATCAAAACTCGGCTGTTTAGGGCCTTTTCTCCCAGCCTCGCCTTTAAGTCACTGCTCTCCAGCTTGAGGGCTCAAAGACTGCACTTTGCAGTCCAATTCCACAAGTCGAATCGTTGTTGCAAAATTGCCATTTTTACCAACAACCCGTCGTTAGTGTAATCGCCAGTGGCTGTTGAAAAGGACAACCCGTCAATCACTGATGGGTGGACAGGAATCACAATGTCGCGAACAGGCGAGATGCGTATATACACTTATCGACGCTTTTGAAGTCAAAAAGGGATTCCGGATTTGAGCTGCATCCCGGCGAAGTAGTGCCACGACAACCCGAACCCGTTTACAAATTCGTCGGCGATGGCCCGCTTCAAGTAAAGCACGGGCACGACCTAAGCGAAGATGCACAAAATTTTACAGTTCAGTGAGGGGGAGAGCGGTATGATCCGAGCAAGACGACACCGAACGTCCGCTCGATGCTATGAAGAGTTCCCGTCTTCGCTTCCTGGTGATCAAGGGCAGGCTGGGTCCTGAGTTCGTCTTTCAGTTGCTCTTCTTGTTTCATGTTGTCGTGTTTCACCCGCATCTGTCCTGGGGGCAGGCTGCTGCGCCAGCGACAGGAGGACGGACCATTCACGGCGTGGTGAAGTCGGGCAATATGCCGATTCCCGGCGCTGGAGTTTCCGCGATGAGTGCGGCCACGAAGGAACAAGTCAATACCTGGACGGATGTGGACGGCACTTACTGGTTGCGGGCTCCCGCCGATGGGCACTTTACCGTGCGCGTGCAGATGGCAGCTTTTGCCGGAAGCGCGCTGGAGGTGGTGTTGGATGCAGCCCATCAGGACGTGCCAGCTAACTTTGAACTGGTTCTGCTGTCGCGGGCGCGCGAGGCCGGCAACGAACAGCGACGGGCGATTGCCGGCGACCGGAGTTTTCAGAGCCTTTCCGTGTTTCAGAGTGGAGCGGGGCAGGATGCGGCCGGTGGTTCCATGAGCGAGGTTGTGCCTTCCGGTATGCCAGTTCCCGGAATCGCACCGGACAGCGCAACGGAATCTGTGGCTGTTTCGGGCAACACTTCCAATTCGTTCAATGCCATGAGCGCTGACGAACTGCAGCAGCGCTTCAACGACGCCCGCCAACAGGGAGGAGGATTCGGCCGTGGGGGTGGATTTGGTGGTCCAGGGGGTAGTCCCGGAGGCGGGGGCTTTGGTGGCGGGGGGCCGATGATCTTTGGCCGGCGAGGTTTTGACATCAATCGCCCGCATGGATCGTTATATTACGGCGTCGGCGATTCGGCTCTGAATGCGTCGCCGTTTGCGCTCACCGGCCAGCCGGAGGAAAAACCGGCATATTTGCAGAATAGCTTCGGCGGTTCCGTGGGTGGTCCACTGAACATTCCTCATATCTACCACGGCGGGAGCAAGACTTTTTATTTCATCAACTTCAACGGCAAGCACGGAGACAATCCTTTCGACCAGTTTTCGACGGTGCCGACGCTGCTCGAGCGGCAGGGGAATTTTTCTGCTTTGTGCAAGACCGGGTTCACCGGGGGCATATGCAATGACAGGGACAGCAACAACAACGTGATTGACCAGATTTACTCGGTAAACCTGATTACCGGCGTTCGCACACCCTTCCTAAGCAACCAGATTCTGCAGGTCAACTCGGCGGCACAAGGATTGTTGCCCTATATTCCGTTGCCGAATTTGCCGGGGAGCTACCAAAACTTCCACTACGTGACTTCCGCCACCAGCAACAGCGACGACTTGAACATTCGTTTGAACCACAGCTTCGGCGCGGCGCCCGCGGGCGGACGCCGCGGCGGAGGCCGCAACGCTCCGCGCAACAGCCTGCAGGTTGGCTTCCACTACCACCAATCGAGCGCCACGCTGACAAATCCGTTCCCGAGCGTAGGCGGCACCACAACGGTCCGCAGCTTTGACATTCCCGTGTCTTACACGCGCAGCATCGGAAAGCTGACCAACATTGTTCGCGCCGACTTCAACCGCAACCGCACACGCACGCAGAATCTGTACGCCTTCAATAACAATATTGCAGGCACTCTGGGAATCACGGGAGTTTCAACGAATCCGTTCGACTGGGGACTGCCAGATCTTTCTTTCACAGACTTAGCCAGTCTTCAAGACACGACTCCTTCACTTACGCGACCCCAGACCTACGCTTTCTCGGACAATGTGGTTTGGAATCACGGCAAGCACACCTGGCGCTGGGGCGGGGATTTCCGGCGCGTGCAGGTGAATACCGAAACGGACGGCAACCCGCGCGGTTCGTTTGTCTTCACTGGCATCAATACCGCGCAGTTCAATAGTAGCGGAAAGCAGGTGACCGGGACTGGATACGATTTTGCGGACTTTCTGCTCGGATTACCGCAGCAAACTTCCGTTCAGTTTGGACAGAGCGACTACTTCCGTGGCAATTACTGGGATTTGTATGCGCAAGATGAGTGGAAGATGCGCGCGAATCTGACGGTCAATCTCGGAGTGCGCTACGAGTATGTTTCGCCGCTTACGGAAATCAACAATCGCATCGTGAACCTCGAGCTTTCTCCCGGCGTGCTGACTCAGACGCCGCCATTGAGCGTGACGCCGATTCAGCCGGGCTACAGTGGCCTGCCCAACAGTCTGGTGCGGCCAGATCGCAAAGACTTTGCGCCGCGTATCGGCTTTGCGTGGAAGCCGCTCCCCAACACAGTGGTGCGCGGCGGATATGGCATCAACTACAACACCGGCGCGTATCAAGGCATCGCCCAGCAGCTTGCCCTGCAGCCACCGTTCGCAACCACGGCAACCAACGTTCAGAGCGCTGCTGGCGAACTCACCCTGCAGTGCGGATTCCCGACGTCTCCCGTCGTCCCCCCGCAATGCATATATCCGCCTGTGCCTTCCGGCACCATCACCAACAATTATGCGGTGAATCCAAGTTACCGGCTGGGCTATGTGCAGATTCGCAATCTGGACATTCAACAGCAGATTCGACCCACCCTGCTGCTGAATCTCGACTACACCGGGACCAAGGGGACAGCTCTCGACATCCTGGAAGCGCCCAACCGAACCCCGACCGGGATTCTTATTCAGGGCGTTGACGCTTTCACCTACGAGAACTCGGTGGCGGATCAGGAGGCCAACGCGGTATCGGTGCGGGTGCGCAAGCGCTTGGCGGCAGGATTCGCGATCGGCGGCACCTACACGTTTTCCAAGTCGCTGGATGATGCGTCTTCCATCGGCGCGGGAGCAACCTCGGGGGCGAATACTCCCGGACTGGGTGCGGGCGGCACCGGCGCCGCCGGAGGCGGTGCTTCGACGAGTGGAGGTGCGGCCAATGTTGCGCAGAATCCTCTCGACCTGTCTGCGGAGCGCGGGCTTTCCAGCTTCAACCAGACTCATAAGTTCACCGCGGATTATTTGTGGGAGCTACCCTTTGGCCACGACAAGCGCTGGCTCACAGGGAACACTCCGTGGCGCGTCCTTGTTGGCGATTGGCAATGGAGCGGCGACTGGACAATTGCATCGGGGTTGCCGTTTACGCCTCGACTGCTGGGCGACGTCGAAGACGTGAACGGGGGAACAAATGGCACGCTGCGGCCGAACTTGGTTCCCGGGCAATCGGTAACCCTGCCAAATCCCTCAATTGCGGAGTGGTTCAATACGGCAGCGTACGCTGCGCCGAACCCGCCGACTACCAGCCCATATGGCGATGCGAGGCGCAACAGCATCATCGGCCCGGGTAGCAAAGTGTTTGACATGGCATTCACCAAAATCTTTCCCCTGAAGGAAGCGCGGGTGGTGGAGTTCCGGGCGCAGGCTACCAACATTTTCAACATAGTGAACTACTCTTTGATTGATACGAACTTCAACTCGCCCACCTTTGGCCGGGTTACAGCGGCTGGGACCATGCGACAGTTCACGATTACGTCGCGCTTTCGTTTTTGAGGAGGACGCTGCTGCGGGAGACGCTCTAAAAGAGGATTGCCATGACTTGCACTTCAAACCGATTCGCCGATCGAGCTGTAGCGGTGCTGCTGGTGCTTGTGCTTCTGTGTCCTGCTTCGCCTTCGCAGCGGCAGACGGGATATGTGTTTCACGCGGAATCGGACCTCGTGCTGGTGAACGTGACGGTGCGGGACAAGAGCGGAAGGTTTGTGCCGGGAATGAAACCGGAGGATTTCACGATTTTCGAGGACAACAAGCCGCAGAAGATTGTTTCCTTTGATGTGGAGAACGTCGATGCCGTGCCCCCACCAGATGTGGCGCAGGCGACGTCATTGCCTGAGGCGGCATCTGGACAGACAGGACCGCAGACTTCCGCGGCAGATGCGACGGCCCAGTTCAAAGATCGGCGTCTGATTGTTTTGTTCTTCGATCTCTCTGCCATGGAACCGGACGAAATCGACCGCGCGGTTACGTCGGCCGAACACTATGTCGATACTCAAATGGTGCCCGCGGACCTGGTATCGATTGTTTCACTGGGAAGTTCGCTGCTGGTGAATCAGGACTTCACTACGGATCACGCGCTGCTGAAGAAGCAGTTGGACGGATTCAGTTCAGGCAGCGGCCAAGGTTTCGAGGAAGGCACCACGGGCACAACCGAGGGGACGCCTGACACCGGTCAGCCCTTTACTGCCGACGATACCGAATACAACATCTTCAATACCGACCGGCGTCTGGAGGCGTTGCGCTCAGTGGCGGAAAAGCTTTCGCACGTCCAACAGAAAAAATCGCTGATTTATTTTTCCAGCGGCATGGACCGCACTGGCATCGAGAATCAATCGGAACTACGTGCGGCTGTAAACGCTGCGGTGCGTTCCAACCTGGCGATTTACACCATGGATATGCGCGGCCTGCAGGCGCTGGTGGCAGGCGGAGAGGCGCAGAACGCCAGCCTGCGCGGCGTGTCGGCGTATTCCGGACAGGCGACGCTCAATGCCTTGAATTCCAACTTCACCACGCAGGAAACGCTGGTGACACTCGCCAGCGATACCGGTGGCCGCGCTTTTCTCGACTCCAACGACTTCAGCAAGATTTTCAAGGGAGTGCAGCAGGACACTTCGACTTACTACCTGCTCGGTTATCACAGCACCAACACCGCGCGGGACGGCCGTTATCGGCGCATCGTCGTGAAGAGCACCGTCCCCGGAGTGAAGATCGACTACCGCCGCGGTTACTACGCGCCTGCCGATTATCAGCATTCCACGAAGGATGACAAGGAGCGTCAGCTCGAAGAGGAACTCGCATCTGAGTTGCCGGCCACGGATTTCCCGCTGTATCTGGGCATCGCTTACTTCCGGCTGGAGGGCAACAAGTTTTTCGTTCCCATCTCGCTGGTGGTGCCGGGCTCGCAAATTCCATTCGTCCGCAGCAGCGACCGCGACAAGGCAACGCTCGATGTGATCGGAATGGTCCTCGATAACGAACACCATCCGTTGAATAGAATTCGCGACACCGTAAAGCTCGCGGTGAACACGACGGCCGAGGTGCAGAAAAAGAATGTGCAGTATGACACCGGGATGAGCCTGCTGAGCGGCAAGTATCACCTGAAATTTGTCGTGCGCGAGAATCAGACCGGCCGCATGGGATCGTTCGAAGCCGACGTCGACGTGCCGGACTTGAAGGGGAAGCCGCTGAAGATGAGTTCGGTGGTGCTGGCCAGTCAGACTCAAACGGCAAAGAAAGGTGCGAATCTGAACCCGCTAGTTCACGACGGTTCCGAGATCATCCCCAACGTCACGCATGTTTTCTCGGCCTCGCAACACCTGCTTCTTTATTATGAAGTGTACGACCCAGTGCGGCCAACGGGCGCAGACCCTGCAAAAGACAGAGTCAACAAGCCCGGCATTCGGCTTTTGACCAACGTCGCGTTCTTCCAGGGAAAAACAAAAGCCTACGAGAGTTCGTTGGTCGAGTTGACGGAATTGAATGTGCAAGAGCGGAAGGCTGCCGTCTTCCAGCTAGACGTGCCGCTGACATCGCTCAAACCTGGTTTCTATACCTGCCAGGTAAATGTGATTGATGACGCCGGCGGGCATTTCCTGTTTCCGCGGCTTGCCTTGTTGATTCGGACCTAGTGGGGGATGAAAGCAGTGAATGCAGCACTTATAATTGTCCAGCCATCCCGTCTTAATCCGCATCGTGAACCCTTGCGCCTCTTCCAAACGCCCAGTTCGACCTGGATGGTCATCATCATCCCGCAGTGCTCGGGGTTCATCCCCAACTTTTTGTTCAGTCCCTCCCTCAATTGACTTGAGACGGCCTCCGGGACGCGAATCACAAAAGAAATAGACGACGAGGTCGCCCGTCCGGAACTACCGAAGCGCTGCGAACCACCACCATGGTCAGTATGATTTTGAGCGCATCAAGACCAGACGGGGCGATATTCACCAGATGGAGTAGGCTAAGTTATTAGTTGACTATTATTTACTCGGTGCACATACTGTAGCGCTTGAATTGTGTGTACTTGGGCTTGGAATGGCGACAGCGACCACCAACCCGAGCCTTGAAGGGAAGACTCCGTCTGCCGGGGTCGTAGTACCTCTCTGCCCGCCGGGGCAGACCGCTTCGAGTTCCTCCACGGATCATCCTGCGGATTCCCAGCAAGAACCATCGCAGCGCAACACGTTGCAGGCATTACTGGCGTTCTTGGCGCTGCACGAGCAGGTGCGCCGGAGGAAAACCCTGGAAACTCGCCGGACCGGAGACGATGGGGCTGTTCCCGACGCGGAACTTGAAGAGGGAGAGCAGTTCACTCTGGATGAGGCGCTTCAACTCGTCGCAGACAGAGCAGTAGCGATCACTGGCGCGGACGGCCTGGCGATTGCGCTGGCGGAAAACAACGAGATTGTTTTGCGGGCGGCGGCGGGCACGGTCCGGCCCGACTTAGGCGCGCGCATCGACCGCGATTCGGCCTTCTCCGGGGCCTGCTTCCGCACGGCCCAGATCGTGACCTGCGACGACACCGAGACGGATGCACGGGTCAACCTGCAGGCGTGCCGGCGCTTGGGCGCACGCTCCATGGTCGCGGTGCCGCTGTGCGGGCGGAGGGGCGGGATTGGGTTGCTGCAGGCGTTTTCAGCGCAGCCGTTCGGATTCAACGACAGCCATGTCCGCAACCTGAGCCTGCTGGCTGAATTGGTGCTGGGAGCGCTCACGCCGGAGGATGAGGACCGCTTTGCAGGGTCCGCGCAGGTCGCGGCAACGAAGTTGGAAGCGGCTCTGAGCGAGCCGGAAGCCGTGCCCGTCGCTGAACCCGAGATGCCGGCCGAGAAACAGGATAGCGTGACCCGCCGGCCTAGCATGCTGGTGCTGCTGGTGTGTATTGTCATTGCCTCAGCATTAGCGGGAGGAGTCTGGTGGAAGCTGAAGCCGTCGCAGTTGGCCAACAAGATGGTGCGGACGGAAAAGATGGCGCCGAAACCGATGGTCACCGCGGCGAAGGACGCGCCGGCTGCTCCATCCGCCGGGACGGCAGCGAATCCCGCCAACATCAATCCGGGCGCGACTTCCAATGGAAACCAGGCGACTCATTCACCTGCCAAGCCGCGCCAATTGTCGAAGTTTCCTATGGTCACCGGAATCCAGCACTGGTCGTCGGCGGATACGAGTACGGTGGTTCTCAATCTTGAAGATCAGGTGCAGTATGAAGCGCACCGCCTGGCCAATCCTGATCGCATCTATTTCGATCTGCGCGATACGCAGCTGGCTTCGAACCTTGCATGGACATCAATCGAGGTGGGCGATGCGCTGCTCAAACGCATCCGCGTGGCTTCTCCCGTGACTGGCATGACGCGCCTTGTGCTGGAGACGAAGGCCAACACAGATTTCTCGGTGAGCCTGGAGCCGAATCCCTACCGGCTGGTGGTCGAAATACGCAAGGTCGGGGCGAGCCCCAAGGGGCAGTGAATCGGTTTCTGAATGCAACCGAAACGGAGAAAAACAAACTACCAATCCTGGTTCCGGCGCCGACGCAGAAGGACGTGCAACTGCAGCGGCGCGTGCCCAAGATGCGCATTGTGATCGATGCGGGCTACGATGGTCGGAACCGGGGCACGGTGGGTCCTCATGGTTTAGTCTCCTGCATCTGAGAGCGTAACCCTTGTTTCCCATTTCCGGACTGTTATGGCTACCCGCGGCTATTGCAGCTTCGCGTACTCCGCCTTGGCTTGCTTCAGGATGGGGATGTCGGAGTCAGCGTCTCTCCAGAGGGCAAAAAAATCCTGGTACGCGGTGCGTGCCCCGCCCGTGTCGCCAGCGAGGGCGCGCGCACGCCCCAGGCCCAGATGGGATAGGGCACTCAACGGAAAGTTCACGATCACACCGGGGTGATCGAGAATCTTTTGAAACTCTGCTGCCGCCAGTCTGGCATTTTCCGCATCCGCTTCTCCGGAACTTTTTCTGACGCCTTTTACGGCACTGAGGTAAGCTTCGCCACGCAAGTAAACCGGATACATCGTGCCCGACGTGAACGGCGGCGGATCTGCTGCTTCGTATTGGACGGACGGGTGCAGAATCTCGATTGCCTCGGCGGAATCGTGTCGCTGCAACGCTATCGCTGCCCGCACCGTGGGCAGCCAATAATTTTGCATTAGTGTATCCACCGGAAACTCTTGATTGAGCGCCTCCACCAGTTTCTCCGCCTTCGTTACATCGCCGGCGCGGGCCAATGCCAACGCCGTTTGCACCTTCACATCTCGTCCGGGAGCGAGTTCCAGAGCCGCGCGCGCCTGTTTGAGGGCATCGCCTGCGTTGCCAAACTCAACTTCCCTCAGGGCCTCGTTCCCTTGCCAGAACGCCGCTGTCTCTTTGGAGTCGTTCCGCTTAGCTGATTCTTCTGCTTGGGCCGACAACTGCCGTGCCTTCTGTAAACGTCCATAATAGGCCTGCGTGTCCGACTCAGCCGATAGCAGGATGTCCTCGGCACCCGGTTTGCCCGCAGCCCACGCGAACTGCTGCTGCATGCCAGCCGCATCTTTGCGCAAGAAGTCCAGGTAATAAATGGATTGCCGCAAGTAGGCGCCATCCAGTTTTCGAGCGAGGGCTTCGTCGAATGCCGATTTCGCCTCGTCCAGTCGATTCATGGAATAATAAGCATTCCCAAGATTGTTGTATCCCACTATGGAAGCAGGTTCGAGCCGCAGTGCGTGTCTCGTCACTGCGGCCGCTCTCTCGAACTGTCCCAGCGTGAAATAATTCACTCCGAGATTCGTCGCGGCAACGTAATCTCTCGGGTAATCCTGGATCCACAACTCATATTGCTGTATGGCTTTTTCCAACTCGCCCGTGACCAGCGTGAAATAGGTGCAGGAAATATAATATTTCTCCCGCTCGCTGACGCGGTCGCGCAATTCGTAAGCTTTGCGGACGTTCTCAAGGGCCAGACTGGCTTGACCGAGATTGTTGTAGCGCACGCCCAGTGAGGCATAAGCTCGAGCAAAGTTGGGATCGAGTTCTACCGCCCGTTTGAGAAAGGGAAGAGCTTCCGTATCGCTTCTTTCGCGGGCTAGTCTGTCACCCTCTGTATAAGCCTGCAGTGCTTCGAGGGACGGCGTGGTGGCTTCGCCGAGCGGTTTGTCAAATTCCTGGACCGACGCCAGGGATTCACCCAGCTTGCCGCGCAACGTGGCGGCTGCTTGTCCCAATGTCTGCAGAATTTTCTCGCGACTCTCTGCCTCCGCCTCTGTAGCTCCGAGCACGTCGCCCGTCCGGCAGTTCACGGCCTTCAGACCAATCGCGTAGTGGCTTCCCAGGCTCGCGATCGATCCCGCCAGCAACGCTGTGCTTCCTGTGCGCATGCAAACTTCGCGTCCCACGTCCCGCGTCACTCGTTCGCCGGTGGTTCTTCCCATCAGTTTCAGGGTTTCGCTCAGCTTCCGGTCCGACACGACGTTAAGAAAAGGCGATTGTTCCAGATCGACAGCCAAAGCTTCTTTCAGAGTGCTGTCGAATACTGGATCGCCAGTGGTGTTGCTGAAGTCTGCGATCACGATAACGTCCATATCGGTGAGGCGCGGCGGTTTTCGAAAATGGAAATAGGAATAGAGAAAAGCGGCAACCAGCAGCGCAAGGAATACCGCTGACGCTGGAATTACTACGCGCGATACACTTCGCCCCGCAGGGCTGGGTACCCGCCCTGCGTCTGCCGACGGGCGATTCGCTCCCACTTGAGCGCCGCTCGTCCCGCCGCCGCTGGTCGGTTGGCCGGCCGTTCTCGCACCACTCGAACTTCCCGGCTGCGCTTCGACTGCGCCCTGCTCCATGACCAAATCAGTCTGGTGCAAATCACTGTCGATCAAGGCAGTGCGCCTCGACTCGCTGTCTCGTTTCAGCCGTTGCAAGTCGGTGCGGATGTCCGACGCGTGCTGATAGCGTAAGTTCCGGTCTTTCTCCAGCGCCTTGTTGATGATGCGCTCGAGTTCCGCGGGAACATCGGGGCTGAGCCGCACAGGCGCGACCGGAGCGCGATGCAGAATAGAATCAAAGATCGCGGCCGTCGTATCGCCCCTGAAGGGCGGGGCGCCTGTCACCATTTCATAGAGCACGGCGCCGAAAGAAAAAAGATCAGTGCGCCCGTCCAGCTCTTTTCCCAAGGCCTGCTCTGGTGACATGAAGGCAATCGTCCCCAAGGTAGAACCCGGACTAGTCAAATGCTCCTGCGTGACACTTAGCCCCGATGTCGCCGACGAGCCTGAGGTGGAGGCGAAGTGGGAAGCCACCTTTGCCAGCCCGAAGTCAAGAATCTTTGCCTGTCCGCGCGCCGTCACGAAAATATTGCTAGGCTTGATGTCGCGATGAATAATGTTCTTGGCATGCGCGGCATCGAGAGCGTCGGCAAGCTGGATCCCGACGTCAATCACCATTTCCGGGTCGAGCGGCCGCCCCGCGATTCTGTACTTCAAGGTCACACCTTCCAGATACTGCATGGCGATGAAGGGACGACCCTCATGCTCTCCAATTTCATACGTAGTGCAGATGTTCGGGTGGTCTAATGCCGAGGCAGTGCGAGCCTCCCGCTGAAAGCGTTCCAGGCTCAACGGATCATTGGCGAGTTCGTCCGGCAGAAACTTCAGTGCGACAAAGCGTCCGAGTTTCAGATCTTCGGCCTTGTATACCACGCCCATACCGCCGCCTCCGAGCATTTCCACAATGCGGTAGTGAGAGATGGTTTGGCCGATCATCAGAAGTGCACTTTAGGGTCGCTTCATCTTACGGACGGGGCATCCACCCGTCAACGATTGGCGGGGGATAGCTATAGAGGCCGGGAAAATCCAGCCACCCACCACCCACCCACAACCATGGGGGAAATAGACCCCGGGGCGCGCGCGCGAGCGGGCGGGGGGAGAGCGGGCGGGGTGCGTGGGCGGGGGCCTCTCAATGGTTGTTACAAATTAGCGGCCACGTTTGAAACAAACGTCGGCAGGTCGGGTATTATCAAATTATGTTTTCGGTTTGCCAAAAACCGATCCAACCACTTCTCGACTGCGACGATGAACGCTTGCTTGTTGACCAGTTCGGTCACTTCTTGGACGAAGAGGGGTCGGAATTGATTGTCGATTTCTGCCCTCCACGGGGACCTGATTGCATATTTGCTAGCCAAATGATAGACGGCCAACATCGCTACATCGCGATGGAAGCAAAAATGAGCTCGGCTGGCTCATCGGAGCTCATGTTTGTTAACCAACTTGGCCAGCTGCAAGAATATCGCGAGAATCTAAAACGCGCAGTACGCTCTCTCAATCAGGATCTGAGGTCGTTCGATTCGCTCTTATGGGATTACAGCAGTTCTGCGCCGGCCTCTGCCCCGGCCTCAGCCTCAATTGCGGGAGCAGAGGAATGGGCCGCGTTCTGTTTTTCTCTGCCCGAACCGAATTTGTTCGCACCTTCTCTGCATTTACCTTACGTGCAGGCCTCGCCGTATTTCGATAGCATCCAAGACGATCTCTGGGACTATGTAGCCAGCATTGCCCGGAAGACCAGCAATGCTTTGCGCCACAACCTGTGGCGATGCACAAGCGCGCTTCGTCGGGTCAGTGAAGTAATTCTTATCCTCCGAAAAGTCGCGTTCTCACGCATCAGCTTCTTCTGCAGTGTCCGCTGGGAACGGAGGCGCTGGTTCCTCCGCCACGGCGCGCACCCCCCAAAGCAAACGGTACAGGCGATCCTGAGCCTGTTTACTGAGGCGTGTTCCCGGTCTCTTATCGCCTACTGCTGAATCTACCTACCAAACACGCCTCCAAACAAGTATGTGTTGGAGGAAACAAATGAAATTACCAAAACAAAGCACTGCGGATCGAATTCTCCGCGTGCATATACTCGCGAGATTGTTGGGATGCTCAAGGCGAACCATTCGCCGCCGCATCCAAAAGCATAAAATCCCCGCTGCTCGGATAGGGCGGAGGGCCTGGGGCGTTCGCGCCTCAGATCTGAGAAGAGTGATCGCTGATACTGGGGGTGATCATGTTGGAGATTGAGGTCGTGGCCGCTCCCGGAATCAGTTGCTGCAGAATCCGCATCGGACGAACAATGTTGCTGTTCATACTCTCGTTCGCAAGCTTTTCACACTGGCATTGGTAACACTTCAGCAGAGCGGCCCGTGCAATTATCGTGCGGGCCGCGACATTTCTGACTTCCCCGTCGCAGACGCGGGGGCGCGGGCACGATCCGTTGTCATTCACCTTTTTAGGTTTTTGCGCGCCCGGCGCAGTGCGCGGGCGGCGCATTTCGCGGCGTTCAACGTGCGCTCTCGGTAACTGCGCGGTGCACGAATCGCGTTTTCGTGTTCCCAGGTTGGTATTTCGCGCTCGCGGGACGCGAATTGGTGTGAACGATCCGCGCGCGAATCCGTTTTCCAAAGAACTTGAACGTTTTCGCGTGGGCGCTAGGGCAGGCCAGGCTAGCCAAATTGGCGCGGACCAGCATGGTTAGCGGTGGCGGCGCGTGGTGCGGGGAACCGGGGGCGCGTGTTTGCGGGACGGTTTTTCCGGACGGCTGAAAAAAACCAAGTAGAGGTTGATTTTCGATTCCCGACACGGTGCGGAACGGGTCCCGCCGGGCGTCAGGAGCGCGGCCAGACGGCTAGGGCAACGAATCGTATAGTGCCGCGACAACGTCGGCCTTCCAAACACCACCTATCTCCACAATCACATTTTGCTCAGAATAAACGCCGAGAAACCTCGATTCTACGCCTTGCAACACAACTCTCGGTTCACCTTTTGAGGTATGATACGCACCCGTTCTTGTAGCATAGACCGGAGACCCTGACATACCACCTCGGGACGTGGTGTCCACGGCGAACATCGGCCGACCGTTAAAGTCAATTGCAGGGTCACTAGCTACCGTGCCAGTCTTCCAAATAGGAAGCCCAGAGGCTTGTACTTGTGCGATCCCTAAAGGGAACCCAACAATACTGACTGAGTCCCCCGGATATACCGCAATGTCCTTATTTTTCAGTTCTAGATCCAACGGATAAAACTGCACGTTTTCCGTTTGCGTAAGAGGCAGCGCAATCAGGTCCGCTTTGCCCTTTAAGGTTGGGTGCTCAAACCATCGCGGGTTCCCTTTTTTGTCGAGGAGATCCTCATTTACCCAGAGCCAAAAACCTACAGTGCCGGAGCGGTTATGAAAAATTGCAAGCTTATTCGCGCAAATCCAGCCACCGATATTCTCGGGGTTAGGGTCCTGGCCGCAGGCAAGCACCACATGGCGATTTGTCACCAAGTAATACTTCTTGTTCTTCTCCAATACAAACCCAGTCGCGCTACCGATTTCCGTATCGTTGCGGAAAATCTTAAGAGCCAGCGACGTCACGGATAATGGGCTAACCTCTTGGCCCCAACTTAAGTTGCCAGCGGCAATGATGGCGAAGATAAGTAGGAATACGGAAAGGCTTGCCCGCAGAGGCGTTGTCATGGCGCGTCCTCCCGATCCAACGATACTAGAATCGGTCTCGGAATGCCCGCTTTGCGATTGCAGCCCGGCCGGGCATCGTTGCGCACAGCCGGTGGGTCTGCCTTGGCCTTTTTCTTCGGCTTTGGAGCCTGTAGAATTGTCCGCGCAAACTGTTCAAAGTTCTCTCTAGTGCTTCCGGGTCTCCTGTGTATTCCGGTTCCTTCAAAACTGGAGCGTAAACCTTCAATGCCAAACTCGATCTGTGAAAATCAGAATGCTCCACACGGTAATGGGGAATCCGAGAAAAAGGCCGATAACCCCACACAACAAGTCCCTCCCGCTGTTGCAAAATCTGAGGTTCCACTATCCCATTCCAAGTGCTGCGACCCCCACAAGAAAAAGCGAGACTGGTTTGATTACGGAAAAGGCGTTCTGGAAATCGCTGGTCTCGTCGTTCTCTGTGTTTATGCTGCCTACACGATTAAAATTTACTGCGCCAATAAGAAAGCTGCCGATGCTGCCAAAAGCTCGGCCGATACTGCTCACGATGCCCTGGTTAGAAGCAGCCGTCCGTGGATCGGCGTAATTGGCAGCCCAGTTGTTTTGGACTTGCGTCCGGCCCTCGACACACAACTTATGTTGGCCGCCAGTATGACAATGATCGTTAAAAATTATGGCCCGTCTCCAGCCCTGTACATGAATATCTATCCGGATTCGTTTATTTCTGCCGCCACAGATGTCAAAAGCTCCTTGGATGAAGACCGGCGAGAGGAACGGGCAGCTTGTATCATGGCCAGCATGGCCGTAACAGAGCAGCATAGCAAGGCCTTCGTCGGTGACAAAATGGAGGATGTCACGGTTCCACCATCCGGGCGAACTATCTTCCCGAATGAGCCAGCCAAGTTCTACTTTCCCAGTGGAAAATTCAACTATCGAGACCCTGCTGAGCTTGCCAGTAAAGCATGGCGCATCGTTGGGTGTGTTGCTTATAGCGACCAATTCAGTACCCAAGAACGTCCCACCATTCATCACACCTTGTTCTGCTACCACACCCCCGGAACGGTTAAAGACTTTATTGCCTCCCAAGGTTTGGTTCCATGCAACATTAGCCAAAACGCAGACTAGCCCTGTCACGGCAAGCAAGCATGTACGGAGACAAAGCAACTACCCGCCGTGTATCCCCGTCAACGATTGGCGGGGATAGGAGGTAGAGCGTTTTGAAACTGCCCTCGTTACCGACTAGTTAACACTTTTGGGGGTGCCTGGGGGCGGGCCGGGCTGGCGCGCATCCGTTTTCATTTCAGTTTTACGTTTCGCGTGGCTGTCGCGGTTTGGTTTTCGTGGCGTGCAAACGGTGCGTGATCGTGGCTGCGGGGTGCGCGAATCGCGTTCTCGCGTTCCCAGGTTTGTATTTCGCGCGTCGGGGCGAGAATCGGTGCGGACGATCCGGGTGCGAATGCGTTTTCCAAGAAACTTGAACGTTTTCGTGCGGGCGGGTGGGCTAGCGCGCTGAGCACGAACGAGTTACTGGGCGTGCGCTGACACCCTCGCGAGAATTGTCGCACTTGTTTTTCATTCCCACTTCCAACAGCTATCTCCTTAAATGCATAGTTACCGAACGTCAGTCGCCATCGAGATGCAAATAACCGAGCATATATAACACTAGGGTTCCCATCGAAAACGCAGTGACCACTGCCAGTATCCAAAGGCCCTGCCGGTTCGTGAATGCCTCTATGACCTTTCGCCTGCCCTTACGATAAGAATATTTGCCCATAGGAACTCTGAGCCTCAAAAAACAGAGTTGAGAAGGAGCGACCACCCTTCCACGCCTTTGGTGCTTGGCTCCAAGCATCGATTTTCAGTGCGATCCCTTCCGCAACCACAGTGAAAGATCGAGCATGCGTTAAGGCAGTGCGGGCCCTGGTCCTGAATCGACCAGAGCCCTTTCGCACGGCGGGTTAAAAGTGGAACCCGAGCTGAGCCGTCAGCGCGCGCGGCGTCACATAGTGCGTCCCGCTGAAGGTCGACAGGAAGTTATACAGCGCCGTCTTGTTGGTCAAGTTAATGGCGGTAAGCTGCAAGCTCCACTTGTACTTGTCGCCGTGAAACAGGTTGTCGTGGCCGACGGAAAGGTCAAAAAGACTCCGTGGTGCGACGCGCTGCGGGTTATGGTCGTCGTTTTCCGTGAAGGGCGAAGGCACTTTGAGGAACGTGGATCCGAACTGGGACGCCAGGCACTGATACGTGCCGTTGATTTGCGTTCCGATCGGAGTGGTCGGAGTTGGATGCTGCGATCCACAGAAGAACCCAGCTTGGTACTCCTGATCGGCCGTCAGCGGCGCCCCACTGATCGTGTTTAACAGACCCACATAGCCGTGTAGGATGTTCGGGTTTGAACCTCCATCCATCTGCGAGGTCGTCGGCAAGCAGGTTGCAGTCGTTCCTTGACATGGGGTCGCGCCCGCCACCAGCCCGCTGTCGTACCTCCAATTAAATCCAACCCACGGCCCGCGCTTCCACGGCTGGTATTCAAGGTGGGTCGTCTCGTTGAAAACCTCATCGTGGTCAATGCGGAATACGCCCGTCGCCGGCGGAATGATGGGTAACCCGGCGACCTGCGGCAGGAAGAATCGCGCCGCCACGCTCGACATCGTCACCAACGCCGAAAATCCGTGGTAGTTCGGCACACTCACGCGCAGCGCAAAACCCGGGATCTTCGAGTTGTGCCACTCAATCGGAAAATAAATAGGCGTTGCACCCACATCTCCGAAGTCGTACCCGTTGTGCGTGTACTTCCAGATGTAATCGCCGCTTACCACCAGATATCGTCCAAATGCCTGTTGCAGGCCGGCGTGGAATTCGTTGCGATAGCCGGGACGAATTGGTCCCGATTTACAAGAAACACCCGGCGGGGGGACCAGGGTGGGCAGGAATCCGGTCGGATCGCTGCATCCAGTGCTGGCGATGATCAGATTTTCATTGAACGGGCTTTCCATGGTTCGCGCATAGGAAACGCGCAGCACCGTATTCGTCTGCTTGAAGTTGTAAGCGATACCGAGGCGAGGTTCCGCTTGCCGGTCGTGGCTGATACCGTTGTAGAAGTCGCCGCGCATGCCTAAGTTGAACGACCAGTTCCGCACCGTGATCGAATCCTGGAGATAGAGCGCCAGTTCCTTCACGTCGGTGTGGCCGTGAAACGGGAACTGGCTGCCGGGGGTGTAATTGCCTCCGAACCCTCTCCCGCCCGTCAAGTCATAGGGAGCCAGCACCGCGCATGGAGTGCCGGATTCGGGTTGACCGCTCGCATCCAGACACCCCAGCCCGGGAACAAGCGTCGGGTCTACGATGCCGATCTGATCGTCTTCGGTGAGAAAAGTCTGCTCGTAAACGCCCCCCGCCTTCAGGTTATGGATGCCCTTCACGTACGAAACAGACGAGCGAACGCCGACGTTAGTTAGTTTCCGATTCTGAGTGACGGTCTCGCCTTGCAGGTCCGGAGACAGGTCGTTAAATAGATTCGCGCTCGGATAGTAGTTGTACTGGTCCTTGCGCACATAGCCGCCGAGCGCGAACGCAGCGGACGAACTGAGCAAGTGCGTCCACATCGGAGCAATGTTATAGGTCTTGATTTGCGAAACCTGATCGGCGGGACCAAGCGGCGAACCGGTCAGCGGGTTTGTGAGCACGACACCGTCAACATTGTGAAACTGCTGGTCGAACGAATTGGGATTTTGAAACCATGAGCGGGTGAAACCAAGATTCACAAGAATCGAATCCGCGCTTGAAAACTTATAGTCTACGCGGTCGAAAACGTTCTCCTGGTTGCCCCGGTCATTCATAACGGCAAACTCGGGTGGATCGAGAAAACGGCCGCTGTTCAGTCCGCTCACCGATATGAAGTTTCCCCACTTGTCGCTGCCGTAGCCGAAATTGAAGCCTGCATTCGAGGTTCCAAAGCTGCCGTAGGAGGCCGTCAAGTCGCCATGAGGCGTCGTCATGCCCTGGCCGGAGCGCGTCGTCACGTTGATGATCAGGCTCGTCTTGCCGCCGTATTCGGCGGGCGGTGCCCCCTGGATCACCTCCAACGACTGGACAGAATCGAGAGGAACCTGGTTGGAAAAAACCTTGCTTTGCTGATCCGTGATCGGCTGACCATCGAGCGAGAAGGAGTTTTCCGCGTGGTCGCCCAATCCGTGAAACAGGCCATTGGAGTCGGCGGCCACGCCTGCGGTGGCCTCCGTCACGAGAGAACTGAGCGATGAAGACTGGCTCTCCAGTGGGAGTTTGTCGAACAAGTTCCTATCTACGTCGGTATGAGAAATCGGATCGTTCTCCACCAGATCCGCTCCCGCCTCGACCGTAACCGTGTCCGTACTGCGGGCCACCGCCAGACTGACCTTCACATTCACGCCCAAGGTCGACCGGATTTCCACATCCTGCGCGTATTGAGCGAATCCGGCAGCCGTCACCGTCATGTGATACGGATTAAAGGGCACGTTGGGGAAATTGAAATTCCCCTTACTGTCTGTACTAGTCGTCCGGTCATAGCCGCTGACCGCGTTATGAATCTCGACGCTTGCATTCGCAACCACCGCGCCCGATGGATCCAGTACAGTGCCGCTGATCGAACTCCCGCCCGACTGCGCGTAAGCGTGAAGGCCCGCTGCAAAACAGAAAGCCACCATAAAAGTCGCATGAAGCGACTTCTTGCAAGAAGTCAGCATGAATTCCTCCAGAAGAAATTGGTCCGTATGAAGATCAAGGGCACGGTCCACGGGAAAAGAACCGGCCTCATACAAATGGGATGATCTTTAGACGCTAGGAGGCGGGCGCACACAAAGGGCAAAGGCTATCAGGCGTTGCTTGACGGGAACCGCTTGCGGCCGAAAGGTGGATACGACAACGAATGTGGCACGCGTTAGTATAGACGGGGCCTTGGGAGATGCAGAATGGACAGCGACGCAGACCGAACATTTTGCCGACTCGACCGCGCTCGAATGTTGATGCGCAGCGGCTGCTATTGCCGACCAGAATGTCAGCAAGACCAACAGGCAAGCTATCCGCTTCGAGATCGAACGCACCGCTGATACCCCACGAACCGATGTGTTGAGCTATATCAAAACCGGCAGCAAAAAGCAAATACGGTACCGGGTACTGTATACACACACCGCCCCCAGGGATGGATATTGACCCGACCACCGTTTTTTTGCCCTCTTCGCGGTTCGAAGGGGTAAGCGGAGGCGCAAGGCATTGCTTGCGTCGTAACTCGGCCTGGAACAAGGGCGAATCGTATTTGAAGCATGCGTGTCTAAACAAACATGATACTACCATACCCCGTATGGTATAGTGGAAGGTGACAATAAAACTATGAGCCACACAATCAAAGAAAAGCAAAACCTCCTTCTCAGGGCCAAGCGCATCCGGGGACAAGTAGAAGCCCTGGTGCGGGCGCTCGACGAGGAGCGCGATTGCTCCGAAGTTCTGCAAGTGATGAGCGCAGCCCGAGGCGCCATGAACAGCCTGATGGCCGAGCTTTTGGAAGGTCACATCCGCAGTCACGTGCTTAACGGAAAACAACGCCCCACTTCCGGGCAAGTGGCTGCCGCGGATGAAGTGATCGACATGGTCAGGTCTTACCTGAAGTGACAAACCGCAGCCCGACGGAAAAAGGCAATGGTATGAGCGCTCGCCCCCTGGTCAACGAAAACATCGAAAAAAACAATGTGGCGACTTCCCCGCTCTCTCCAAGCAGCAAGGCGGAAACCCACGCCTCGGGAGACCACAGCCCCGAGCACGAGCACGAGCACCGATTCGAATGGGTTGACCTGGTTCGCATTGCATTCGTGGCCTTGGCTGCGGCTGCAGTCTGGTTTCGACTCTGGGAGCCGTTTCCGCGCTTCAGTATCACTGGCATCGCGGCTACGCTGATCGGGGGATACCCAATCTTCAAGGAAGCCGTCGAGAACATCGTCGAACGAAAGATGACGATGGAACTATCGATGACCATTGCCCTTATTTCGGCGTTGGCTATCGGGGAGTTCTTTACCGCACTCGTTATTACAGGGTTCGTACTTGCGGCCGAGGTTTTGGAGGGACTCACGGTCGGACGGGGCCGACGGGCCATTCAGGATCTGATTGATTTCCTGCCCAGAACCGTCTCCGTCCGGCGTAATAAGGAAGTAGTTGAAATCGCCGCCGACAATCTCCAACTCGGTGACGCGGTAATTGTGAAGCCCGGTGGGCGTATCCCCGTGGATGGCCTCGTGCTCGACGGGCAATCCTTTGTGGAGCAGGCGGCGATCACAGGCGAGGCGATGCCGGTTGAGAAGTCGCCCGGCGATGCAGTCTACGCGGGAACCATCAACCAGTCAGGAGCCTTGGAAGTCGAAGCGCGAAAACTAGGCCGCGATACGACGTTCGGAAGGATCATCGAAGCGGTCGAGCGGGCCGAGAAATCGCGAGCTCCCATTCAGAAAACGGCGGATCGCTTAGCAGGATACTTGGTCCATTTCGCTTTGGGGGCCGCAGTCCTTACCTTCATCATCACCCATAATGTGAGGTCAACAATATCTGTCGTCATCGTTGCAGGGGCCTGTGGAATTGCTGCAGGAACTCCTGTCGCGATTCTCGGCGCGATTGGCCGCGCCGCGCGTCTAGGGGCGATGGTTAAAGGCGGCCTTTACCTGGAAACGCTGGCTGCAGTCGACACCGTCCTATTGGATAAGACCGGAACGTTGACCTTTGGGACTCCCCAAATTCGGGAGATCGTTTCGTGCGGTGGTTTCACCATGCGCGACATCATCGCTGCCGCCAGCATCGCCGAATGCAAGTCCGAACATCCCCTCGCCAAGGCGATCATCGCACGGGCCGTTGAACTGGCGGTTCCTGTCACCGAGCCGGATGAGTTCTACTACACACCCGGAAGAGGAGTCCGAGTGAGGTACGGCGGCGAGGAGATTCTGGTCGGCAGCCGGAAGCTTCTGATGGAGCATGCCGTGAAAGGGATTTTGCCTCTCAATGGCAATGGCCAAGTCGGGGTCTCGGAAGTTCATGTCGCTCGGGGTGGGCAGATGTTAGGCACGATTTGTATTGCAGATGTGCTGCGTCCCGAAGCGAAGAGTGCAGTGGCGGCAATGCGAGCGATGGGCATGAAAACAGTTCTTCTAAGCGGAGACGCACAAGGAGTAACTGCGATAGTAGGACGTGATCTCGGTGTCGACGAAGCCGTGGGAGAACTGTTACCCGATCAGAAGGCCAAATGGGTGGGCGACCTTCGCGGTAAGAATCGCAAAGTCGCCATGGTCGGGGACGGCATCAACGATGCTCCAGCCCTGGTGGAAGCAAATGTTGGAATCGCGATGGGTTCAGGAACGGACGTGGCCAGGGAGAGCGCCGATGTCATCCTGATTGGAAGCGATCTCTCCAAGCTTGTCGAAACATTGCGGATTGCGCGTCGCTGTCGCGGCATCATCATGCACAACTTCGTGGGCACTCTCGTGGTGGACAGCATAGGGGTAGGAATGGCCGCTTGCGGCTTTCTAAATCCACTGCTGGCGGCCTTTGTTCACGTTAGCTCGGAGATGGCCTTCATTCTTAATTCCGCGAGATTGTTGCCGCGGAGTGCCGAAATCAGGCAATGAATCCAAGAGCTGAAATACTGGTCCAAGGCATTGTGAACGAACAGGAAGACTGCCCTCTCAGAACGAAGCGCCTGGTGGTCGGACAAATTACGATTTGTCGAGGCTGCTGTTGCGGCAATACGGAGCGTGGTTTGCCCGAGGTTCCCGTTGAATGGCTCAAAAGTGAATGGCGGAAATGCGGGCTGCTGAAACGGGTCCAACTGACAATCAGTGGTTGTGTCGGACCATGTGATCTTGCCGCTTATTAGTTTCTCACCGCGTAAGACCGCCATCGTCCTGTACAGCATGTTGGGCCACAGTGAGGCAAAAGTCCTCTTGGCAAAACTCGGAAAACACACGACAGGAAAGGGATGCCTGTACATCAAGAAACTTGCGGATGTGGACAGGACAGTCCTTAATGCACTGATCAGGAACGCGGCCGACCACAACCGTCCTCTCAACTCGTGAGGATATGCCCTCTGAAGGCGATTTCACTCACGGACCCCTCAATGAGTGATAACGAGATTTTTCAACAACTATCACCTCGTTTCCCGCAAACTGCAGAAGTTGAACAAGGCTCTTCTCTATTCCTTCTGAAGCCATGGTGGGAACTGAAGCCAGCTACTGGGGAACGCGTCGTCCTCTTCAGCAGAGACGATGGTGCCTTGATGATAGAGAATACGCCAGCCCTCGGGAGTAGTTTGCCAAATGGTCGCGCGCCGGGTCAGCCGCTCAATCTGCCGCAATGTGTACGTAAACAGGTAAGTGTCTTGGCTAAGACGGCGAACGGCATGGTCATAGGTTTGCCAGCCTACTGCAGCCGCGTTGACGGGCGGGTGCTTCTCCAGAGTGCAAAGGATGAACTCGCGGCTATAACGGCGGCCCGATGCGCTCGTCTCCCAATATTCGGGTGCTGTGGCCTTTTCGAAGTCGGCGCGTGTAGTGCCGAATTCCGATGTATGAAAGATAGGCTCGCGGCGACGGATCTCTTCGAGCACTGAAGCCAGATCGGGATCTACGTGCGTAAAGACTTTGTGATTCGCCATGACGCCATTGTACGATTCGGTCACCATCGAATGAAGGCTGTGCTGGATAACTGTCGCCAACAGGCGTGGCTGTTGAAAAACTCTTCTCAGGGAATTTTACCAACCAAATTCGTTCGTAAGTTATTGAATGTTCGTCTGCCGTAGACGCTGAAATTCACTAAAGTTAATGCTTTGGTTCCTTTTTCAACACCCACAGGCGTTTACGCTTATTGACCCTGCAACCGGCGCTTTGAGTGTAATCGGGATGTTACGCCAACCACCCTTCTGAGATTCCGCCAACTCTAGGGCTTTCATTGACTTGCTAGTTTTGCCGACGTAAGATTCGCCACAAATGATCGGGCGGACCATCTCGCATTACCGCGTCGTCGAGAAGTTGGGCGGCGGCGGCATGGGTGTGGTCTATAAGGCTGAGGACACGCGGTTGCATCGCTTTGTCGCCCTCAAGTTCTTGCCAGATGAAGTTGCCCGCGACCCTCAGGCATTAGCTCGCTTTCAACGCGAAGCCCAAGCTGCATCCGCACTGAATCACCCAAACATCTGCACGATTTACGACATTGGCGAGCAGGATGGGCAGGCGTTTATCGCCATGGAGTATCTGGATGGCGTAATGCTGAAGTACCGCATCGCCGGACGTCCCCTGGAAACTGATCTGCTCCTGTCGCTTGCCAGCGAGATCGCTGACGCGCTCGATGCAGCGCATGCGGCGGGGATCATTCATCGGGATATAAAACCCGCGAACATCTTCCTCACCAAGCGTGGACACGCCAAAGTTCTCGACTTCGGGCTGGCGAAGAGGACGGATGCGGGTACCCGGCGAGAAGCGGACTCGAGCTCGGAAGATCCCACGATCGCGGAGAAAGATCTCACTACCAAGAACATGGCTCTGGGTACGGTGAGCTATATGTCGCCCGAACAGGTCGCGGGAAAGACTCTCGACGAACGTACCGACCTCTTTTCCTTCGGCGTGACGCTTTACGAAATGGCCAGCGGCCGCATGCCCTTTGACAGAGACACGGACGGAGCGACGTATGGGGCCATCCTTCACGAAGACGCGGGGTTACCTAGTCAGTGGAACCTCCAGGTACCTCCTCAGCTCGACGCAGTCATCGGTAAAGCTCTCGAGAAAGATCGCGCCCTCCGTTACCAGCACGCCTCAGAGATGCGAGCTGATCTGCAAAGGCTGAAGCGCGACACCAGCGTACACATTTCGGCGGCAATCTCGGGCTCAGTGGCGATGGCAGAAGTTTCTGCGCCTGCACGAGAGACGCTGCGGGAGACGCGCTGGAAGATTGGCCTTCCGGTTTTGCTCGTCACCTTGCTCGCTGCCTGCCTGATTGGAGGCAGCCTCTACTATCATTCGCATCAAAGCAAGCGCCTTACCGATAAGGACACCATCGTGGTCGCCGACTTCACGAACACGACGGGTGACCCGGTGTTCGACGGGACGCTGCGGCAAGGGCTAACCGTGCAACTGGAACAATCGCCCTTTCTTAACCTCGTCTCCGACCAGCGCATCCAGCAGAACCTGCGCCTGATGGGTCAGCCGCCTGATGCACGGCTCACGCCGGAGATTGCTCAGGACCTCTGCCAAAGGACTGCGGGTGCTGCCGTCCTCAACGGCTCGATTGCAAGCCTGGGCAGCCAATATGTTCTGGGTCTCAGAGCGGCGAACTGCCGCACCGGCGATTCCCTAGCTGAGCAGCAGGCACGGGCCACGGGCAAGGAGCAGGTGCTCGCGGCCATGGACAAGGCAGCTGCGAACCTGCGTAGCAAGCTGGGCGAATCGCTCAGCACGGTGCAGAAGTTCGATACGCCGATCGAGCAGGCCACCACGCCCTCGCTCGACGCCCTGCAGGCCTACAGCCTGGGACGTAAGACTCTGGGGGCCGGCGCCAACGCTGCCGCCGTTCCCCTCTTCCAGCGGGCCATCCGCCTCGACCCGAATTTCGCCATGGCCTATGCCTCGCTCGGGGCGAGCTATGGCAATCTCGGGGAAACCAGCCTGGCAGCGGCGAACACGCGGAAAGCTTATGAGCTGCGCGAGCGGGTGAGCGAGCGGGAGAAGTTCTACATCGAGTCTCACTACTATTCCATTGTCACCGGCGACCTGGAAAAGGCGCGCCGGGCCTACGAACTCTGGGCGCAGACTTATGCGCAAGACTGGCTGCCGCCGGACAACCTTGGCGGCATCTACAGAATTTTCGGGCAATACGACAAGCGCCTTGCGGCGAATCGCGAGACTCTCCGCCTCGACCCGGCGAACGCTTGGAGTTATGCCTACCTCGTCTACCCTTATCTGAATCTGAATCGCCTGGGAGAGGCCAGGGCCACGGCCGAAGAAGCGCAGGCGAAACATCTCGATTCTCCTATCCTGCGCATCGGCCTGTACCAGCTTGCTTTCTTGCAGAACGATGCGGCAGGGATGGCACAACAGGTAACCTGGGCAGCGGGGAAGTCGGGGGTGGAAGACGTGCTGCTGGCCCTCGAAGCCGATACAGCCGCCTATTCCGGGAGGCTCGGAGACGCGCGCGACTTTTCCCGCCGGGCGGAGGCCTCGGCCGAGCGGGCAGAAGAGAAGGAAACGGCAGCGAGCTATCAAGCGGATGCCGCCCTGCGGGAGGCCGTCTTCGGCAATGCAGCCGAAGCCCGGCAACGAGCCGCGGCGGCGCTCGGGCTTTCGACCGGCCGGGATGTGAAGTATGGAGCGGCGCTGGCGCTGGCCTTGGCCGGGGGTGCGGCCCGCGCGCAGGCATTGGCGGATGATTTGGCCAAGCGCTTCCCGGAGGATACAGTGGTGCAGTTCAACTACCTACCAACCCTCCACGCTCAGCTCGCGCTCAGCCACAACGATGCTTCGAAGGCCATCGAGGCTCTCCAGGCCGCCGCTCCTTACGAGCTGGGAGACCCGACCGAGGCCTTCAACCTCGTGAGCCTCTATCCCGTCTATGTGCGCGGGGAGGCGTATCTCGCCGGGCACCAGGGGACGGGCGCTGCGGCCGAGTTTCACAAAATCCTCGACCATCGCGGCGTTGTGTTCAACGAACCCATCGGCGCTCTAGCTCATCTCGGCCTCGCCCGCGCCTACGCCCTGCAAGGCGACACGGTCAAAGCTCGCACCGCCTACAAAGACTTCCTCACCCTCTGGAAAGACGCCGACCCCGACATCCCCGTCCTGAAAGAAGCCAAGTCGGGGTACGCGAAGTTGCAATAGCGGGAAAATTCCGGCCTCGTCGCTTGCTGGTTTGCCGATAACTGTCGAAATCAGGCGTGGCTGTTGAAAAAGGAACCAAACCAGTAATTTCAGGGAATTTCCCTTTCTGCGGCGAACCAACATTCAATAACTTACAAACGAATTTCGCTGGTGAAATTCCCTGAAAAGAGTTTTTCAACATCTCTAACGGCGTCGGACGTGTCAAGGGACATGGGCTTCTTTTTTTGTCGTTTGCGGACACACGTTTCGCGTCAGCGCAGACGCACTGGTTCCTTTCGAGAGAACAACGACCTTGCTGCTTCGATAACTCATGTCCAACCGTATGGCTCGGCCCTTTTTCTTCATCAGTGTGGTGGCTTAGCCCACCAGACATCTCTTCGGTCACGTTCGATCATGATGTTTTATGCAAACTCCCCTCCCTGTGGGGAGGCGGGTGGCCTATTCAGTTAACCCGGTCACTGCAATGCAGGACCACTGTTGAAATCAGGCATCCCCGCATGGGCTTTCCCCTTCTGCCGTAATTTTCCACGACGGCAGAACTCTTCGTAGTCAATCTGGTCGCGCATCATGATCCACAGTCGGATCCCTAGTTTGCGGGCCGCTGCGATTCTGGCCTTGCCCATTCCTTTCTGGATGAGTTTGCGCCGATAAAAGCGCTTCAGTTCCGGGTCTTTCACGACCGCATGCATCGTCGCTTCCGTCCACAAGTAGCGCAGCAGCGAGTTACCTTCCTTACTTAGTTTTCCTAACCGCTGTCGCTTCCCGCTGCTGTGCTCACATGGAATCATCCCGATATAACTGGCTACCTGGTTGGCAGTCGCGAAGCGCTTCGGGTCCCCGAGAAACACTTCGGTCGCCAAAGCCGTCACCGCACCCACGCCCGGGTGCGTCAGTAGCCGGCGTGCGTGTGGCCTTTGCCGGGCCTGGACATCTACTTCTTTATCCAGTTCTTGGATCCGTTTCTGTAATTCTACGTACAAGCTCAGCAGTTCTGTCCGTCTCTGACCGGTGTAGGGTGGCAAAGCCAGTGCCTGCAATGCGCCCTGTCCCGCTGCACTCCACAGGGCATGACCTTGGCGCAGCGCGTGATTGAGTGCAATCGCCTGCAGGGTGTGCTGCAATCGCGATCGCATCTTCACCCACTGGTGTCGGTCCCGCAGCAAGGTTCGCAAGTCCCGCTGCTCGGTCGACGGCATCCAGATCTCGGGAAAGCGGTCTTCGAGTAGCAGTTCTAATATCAGCCCTGCATCGCGCCGATCGTGTTTTTGTTTCCGAGTCTCTTTGGCCCGGATCTTTGCGGGATGTCCTACCCGACACTCGATGCCCAACTCTTCTAGCAGTTCCAAGAACCACTGCATCGCGCCGGTGGCTTCGATGCCCACCACCACCGGACCTTCTAGGGCCGCGTAAAACTCTCGTACCGCATTCCCTTCGTGGAAAAGCGTCTTCTCGGTGAACTCGCCGCTTTCGGTGTCCACCATGGCTAGGGTTTGTTGTCTTGCATGCAGATCACAGCCTACAATCTTCATCTCGGCCTCCTTCGTCCCGAGCCTTTTTGGTTAGACACCGCAAAGTCTACTCGGTCCGTTGTGAGGCCGACGTCGTTATGACATCAGCCACAGACGTTTACACTCATTGAGAATTGGATGATCCAGGTCAATGAGTGATATGGGGATATTACAACAACGACGACCGAAACAGACCTCACCAACCTCGCTACCAGTAATCTTGACGTGCCCCAAGCCAGGGCGTGTAGTGGGAGTATGTTTTCCTCGGCGAAGACCTCTTATCGCAACAAGCCAAGGCGCCCGCTGAGGTACGTCGGCTTTCTGCTGTTGGTCCCATTTTTCCTAATTGGTGCGCTTTTCGTTCTCAGTTCTGTGCGTGTCGTTCCGCCAATCTCTCCCAAGGTCGTGGATGCGATCACCGGCAAGCCAGTTCCTGGGATGAGCGTTTGTTTGCAGGTTGAAGGCATGAACTTGGGAGGGCTCGAAGGGCTGCGCACTGATATGTCGCGGACCAGCGCCTCGGGCAGGGTATTCTTCTGGCCCTCGGTCCACGCGAGCTTGCTGCTGGCATGGAGGGGATACTGGATCAGAGTGACCGATCCCGACGCGCAGATTGCCCCGCCATGCGGATCCTATATCGCATGGATGGACTTAAGGGCAAAAGGATGGCCTATTAACTTGGGGCCGGACGAGAACGGCAGACCGAAGTATTTTCCTGTCGCGCTCTTGCGGGGCGAACCCGACCCATATTTTTCTCGTTGGCGTGCCATGCATCGTGCGATGGGTTTTCCGGTGGTTTCGCGTATTGCGCTTATTCCTGTTTTGCCGAACGCCAGCGACTGCAAACAGATTCCCGATCCTTCCTTGGCCGAAGACTGCCGTCAGTTGAATACATACGCAGCGGCAATGTCGCTGCGCAAAAAGGACGACCCGGAAAGCTGGGCGCTCGCCGAAACACTTTGTAACGAGGTGGATCATGCGTATTCCTCGGCATGGTGCAAGGGAGTTTTTCGGGGAGCCACGAGGTCGCAGCAGGCAATCTTTGTGACGGTACGCCAAACGCCAGCCACACCCACCGGGCCGCCGCCAGAAATCGACAGCGTGACGCCTGAAACCGGTGTTCCCGGTGTCACCGACGTCACCATCCGTGGGCGGCACTTCGGCGAGACCCAAGGCAATAGCTTCGTCTCCGTCGGCAACCTGAATGGAATCGTGAAGCGCTGGACCGACACGGAAATCGTCGCTACCGTCGACGAGCACGCGCGTCGCGGGGTCGTTTCTGTGTTCCGGGACCGCCAATACAGCAACGCGATCCCGTTCACTCCGGCCGGCCTATTCATCGATGCCATTTCGGGCATGCCAACGCCCGGCAACCAAATCAACATCCATGGCTCCGGTTTCGAATCCGAGCGGGGAAGCGGTTACGTGACCATTGCCGACATCAAAGCGCAGGTTGTCCAATGGAGCAGCACCGAAATCATCGCGACGGTGCCCGACTTCTCGCCCACGGGGTGGACTTTTCAACTCGCGGTCCACCAGGACGGCAAGTCGGCCGAATTCCGGCTGATCTCTCCGCAGAAGTCCGCCGTGAAGTAATCCTGAAGCCGACCGGGTCGCGATACATCAGTTCGGAACGGGGTCGGTGAGTGTAATTGATTGCATAACAATGTCGGCTCCCACGCTCGAGTAAAGTTGGTGGTGCTAAAGCCAACCAACAGGCTCGGGAGAAAGGAGCCGAACAATGATCATTATAGGAGTAGATTTCCACCCCGAGTTTCAGCAAATGGCTTCGGTGGATACCGACACCGGAGAGTTTCAGGAAAAGCGGCTAACGCATCGCGAAGAGGCGGAGAAGTTCTACCGTGCTCTGATGGGCAAGAAGGTACGGGTGGGGATGGAAGCCAGCGGGCACGCACGCTGGTTTGAAAGACTGCTGTCAGAACTGCGGTTCGAACTCAACATCGGCGATGCCGCCGCGATCCGAAGCAAGCGAGTACGCAAGCAGAAGACGGATCGCCAGGATGCAGAGCTGATTCTGCAACTACTGATCGAAGATCGTTTTCCGCGGATCTGGGTGCCGAGTTGGAAGAATCGTGATCTGCGGCAACTGCTGTGGCACCGGCACCGGATGGTGCAGGCACGCACGCGGATCATGAACCAGCTGCAGGCGGTGGCGCTCAACGAAGGACTGGGTTGCAAGAAGCGGCTCTTTCGGGATGCCGGAGGGGAGCAACTGGAGTCGTTTGCGTTAGCGCCATGGGCAAGCCGGCGACGGCGCGATCTGCTGGAACTGCTGGACCGACTGACGCCCACGATTGCCGAACTGACGCAAGCCATCGAGGGGGAAGTGGAGAAGTGTCCTGAGGCGCGGCGATTGCAGACTCACCCCGGAGTGGGCGCACTGACAGCGTTGGCCTTCGTGCTGATCATCGGGAGCGCGGAGCGGTTTCAGTGTGGCAAGCAGATCGCGAGCTATCTGGGGCTGGTGCCATTAGAAGAGTCGAGTGGGAATCGGCGACGGTTGGGACACATCACGAAACAAGGGAACTCTCTGTTGCGCTTCTTGCTGGTGGAAGCGGCGCAAGTTACAGTGCGAGGCGATCAGGAATGGCGCAACAAGTACTTTCACCTGGCGCTGCGGCGAGGGCGGAAGATCGCCAAGGTCGCCATGGCGCGGAGACTGGCGGTTCGCATGTACTGGATGTGGCGCAAGGGATGGAATTACGAGCAGTTGAAAAAATTCGGTTCGCACGCGGGAGAGCCCGGAAATCGCGATGGTGTGATGTCGAACACCGAGTAATTGATTGGGTATCCCGCTCCCCATCACTGGGGAGTTCGAAGTAGTAATCATGATCGAAGGTGTGACCGAAGAGACGCATGGGTCGGACTGAGTTCCTGACCTGAAACCGATTACGAGCGAGCCTTGGTTGGCATGGCAGAACCTTCAACTAGAGCGAAATGGCGCGCTTTTCCAAGTGCACGGACTAGTACGCTTCAAAGTGCTTGACACTGCCGACATTGTTAGAGAAGCCATTTTTCGCCAACTGACCTCTTGAGCCACCGCCAACTCCACGGCTTTCATTGACTTGCCTGTTTCACGGACGTAAGATTCGCCTCTAGTGATCGGCCGGACCATTTCGCGCTACCGCATCGTTGAAAAGCTCGGCGGCGGCGGTATGGGCGTGGTGTACAAGGCGGAGGACACCGAGCTAGGTCGTTTCGTTGCGCTCAAGTTCCTGCCGGATGACGTGTCCCGAGACCCGCAGGCATTGGAACGTTTCCGACGCGAAGCTCGTGCCGCCTCCGCGCTCAACCATCCCAATATCTGCACCATTTACGACATCGGCAAGAGCGGCGAGCAGTCGTACATCGCCATGGAGTTTCTGGATGGCGCGACACTGAAGCACCGCATTGCAGGCCGACCGATGGAAACGGAATTGATTCTGTCGCTGGCCATTGAGATTGCCGATGCACTGGATGCGGCACACTCCGAAGGCATCGTCCACCGCGACATCAAGCCCGCCAACATCTTCGTCACCAAGCGTGGGCATGCCAAGATTCTGGACTTTGGATTGGCGAAGGTGACGCCCGTCGGTAAAAGAGAAGCAGCGGGAGCAACGGCGCAAGAGACGGCAATGAGCGAGGAGCACCTGACCAGTCCCGGCGTAACGCTTGGCACTGTTGCCTATATGTCGCCGGAGCAAGTCCGTGCCAAGGAACTGGATGCCCGAACTGACCTGTTCTCGTTCGGAGCCGTCCTCTACGAAATGGCGACCGGTGCGTTGCCGTTCCGCGGGGAGAGTTCAGGGGTCATCTTCAAGGCGATATTAGACCTTGCTCCGACTCCTCCGATCCGTTTCAATCCCGATCTTCCAGCGGAACTGGAACACATCATCAATAAGGCGATGGAGAAAGACCGCGACTTGCGCTATCAGGTTGCGTCAGAGATGCGGGCCGATTTGAAGCGGCTGAAACGGGAAACAGAATCGCGGCACGGCGTACCGGCCAGTTCGGGCACGGTGATGGCAGCGCAGGAGGTTGGGCTTCCCTCGGTAACCGCTGTACCACCGCCAGCCTCGGGGTCGGCTCCTGCCATCAGTGCGGCATCTTCATCGGCGGCCGCGAAGGTCGTCGAAGTTCCTGAGTTTGGGCGAAGGGAGCCCTGGAGAGTAGTTGTCCCCGCTGTTGTGGTACTGGTGGTTGCGCTCATTGCCGGTGGCCTCTACTGGCGCTCGCGCTCTGGGACGCCGGTGACGAAGGCTACACTGCTCACTGAGAAAGACACCATCGTGCTCACGGACTTCGCCAATTCCACCGGCGACCCGGTCTTCGACGGCACCCTCAAACAGGCCCTGGCCGTCGATCTCGAACAGTCTCCGTTCCTCAACGTTCTTTCCGACCGCAAAATCGGCGAGACGCTGAAGCTCATGGGCCGCTCGCCCACTGAGCACGTCACCGCCGACGTGGCCAAGGAACTCTGCCTCCGGACCGGCTGCAAAGCCGTCATCGGCGGATCGATCTCCAATCTGGGCAGCCAATATGTCGTCTCGCTCGATGCCGTCGCCTGCAATACCGGCGACAGCTTGGCCAAAGAGCGCGCTGAAGCCGGCAGCAAGGAAGGTGTGCTCAAGGCGCTCGACACCGCGGCCACTGCCATCCGCCCGCGCCTGGGCGAATCGCTCGCCTCGGTACAGAAGTTCGATGTGCCGGTGGAAGCGACCACGCCCTCGGTCGAAGCCCTGAAGGCTTACAGCATGGGCATCACGACCCAACGCACCAAGGGCGACGCCGAGGCCGTTCCGTTCATGAAGCGCGCCATCGAACTCGATCCCAACTTCGCCATGGCCTATGTTGGTCTAGCCGTTGAGTATGGGAATCTTGGACAGGCGAGTCTGGCCGCGAACAATGCCAGGAAGGCCTACGACTTGCGCGACCGGGTCAGTGAACGCGAGAAGTACCGCATCTCTGCCTTGTACTTTCAGAACGTCACCGGCGAAGTTGAAAAGGCCACGGAAGCCTACGAACTCTGGGCGAAAAGCTACCCGCGGGACGAAATACCGCGCGGGAGTCTCGGTTTTCTCTACAGTGCGCTGGGCCAATACGAGAAAGCGATCGCGGAAACCGAAGCGCAGCAGCGGCTGGAACCTACGATCGCCGGCTATGCGAACCTGGCAGGCATCTACATCAACGTCAATCGGCTCAAGGACGCCCGCCAGACGCTCCAGGAAGCACAGCAGAAAAACTTCGATGGCTTGTTCATTCGGTCGGGTCTGTATTCCTTGGCATTTCTGTCTGGGGATACCGCTGAAATGGAGCGCCAGGTTGCATGGACGGCTGGCCGCCCCGGCGAGGAAGACCAGATGCTCAACATTCACGCCGATACTCAGGCCTACTACGGGCGCCTGGAAAAGACCCGCGACCTCGCCCGGCGCGCCTCTGACTCCGCCGTGCGGTCGGACGCCAAAGAAACCGCCGCCCAGTGGCTCGCCTTTCAGGCGCTGCGCGAGGCTGAGCTCGGCAATGTGGCTGCTGCCCGGCAAGCCGTCGCCCGCGCGCTAGCGCTCGCTCCCGGGCGTGATGTCAAAGTCCTAGCCGCTTTGGCGCTGGCGCGCACCGGCGAAACCTCTCAATCGAGAACCATCCTCGAAGCGCTCCAAAAGTCCGAACCCAACAATACTTATCTAAAAGTGTATTGGTTTCCGGTGATCGAGGCATCCATTGCTACGGCGCAACAAGCGCCCGACCGGGCGATCGTCATGCTCGAACCCTCCCTACCCTACGAACTCGGGGGGCCTCCTCCCGGAACCACAATGTATCCCGTGTACATTCGCGGCCTGGCTTATCTCGCCCAGAAGAACGGTCCCGCTGCCGCCGCCGAGTTCCAGAAATTCCCCGACCATACTGGAATCGTGCAGAACTTCCTGCTTGGCTCGCTCGCCCGCCTCCAACTGGCCCGTGCGTATGCCATCTCCGGCGACACCGCCAAAGCCAACGCCGCCTACCAGGACTTCCTCACCCTCTGGAAAGACGCCGACCCCGACATCCCCATCCTGAAAGAAGCCAAAGCGGAGTACGCGAAGCTGCAGTAGCAGCGTGGCGACCTTCCCATCATGCCTGACCTGCCCCCACAGAACCTTGTCAACTGACGCTATCAGGCGTTTACACTCAAGACCCCCTGCGGCTGGGTCAATGAGTGTAATGGCAATTTATCGCCAACTATCCGACTTCAGCGCCGATTGGGAAAAGCCGCAAGCCGCTGTGAGCCGATTCATGCGCCTGTTGAACCACATTAAAAGTGTCCCCTTGAAACCACATTAGAAATGACCCCTTTAGAGTTCCTTCGGCGAGGAGGAACCGAGATTGGGGAGAACGGGATTGAGCAGGAAAGAGTTGAGCCGAGTGGAAGTGATGGGACGAGTCCGGGCGCGCAGCTTGCGATTGTGCGAGGCGGCGGAGATGCTGGAGTTGAGTTATCGGCAGAGCAAACGGATCTGGGCACGGTACCGGCAGGGAGGAGCGAAAGCTTTACAGCATGGGAACTGCGGTCGAGCCTCGAACCGGGCCCACACGGCGAAGTTCCGAGCGGCGGTGCTGAACCAGGTGAAAGCACGCTATGAGGATTTCGGGGCGACGCTGGCGTCCGAGCATCTAGCCAGCGATGACGGACTGGACGTGCATGCCGAGACGCTGCGGCGGTGGCTGAAAGAGGCCGGGCTGTGGCAGAGGCAACGGCGGCGGAAACCGTATCGGCAGCGGCGCGAAGCGAAGGCGCACTTTGGGGAGTTAGTGCAGTTGGACGGAAGTTTCCATGAGTGGCTGGAGGAACGCGGGCCTCGCGGCTGTCTGATGCACATGGTCGATGACGCCACGACGAAAGCGCTAGGGCGGTTCTGGGAGGAAGAAACGATCTGGGCGGCGGCGGGTGTGTTGCGCCGCTGGATCGAGCGCTACGGAGTGCCGCAAGCGTTGTATACGGACTGGAAGAACGTGTATGTGCGGCCGCCGAATGCCGCGGAGCGGATGCGCGGAGAACCAGCGGTAACACAGTTTGGGCGCATGTGCGCGAAGCTAGGCATTCGCATCATCGCCGCCAGTTCCCCGCAAGCGAAAGGGCGCGTGGAACGGGCGCATGGCACGCACCAGGATCGGCTGGTGAAGAAACTGCGGCTGGCGGGAATCGCGACCTACGACCAAGCGAATGCGTATCTGGACGAGCATTATCTCGCCGAGCACAACCGGCGTTACGCGCGACCCGCGGCCGAGACAGCCGATTATCACCGGCGACGGCCCACGGCGCGGCAACTGGACGAAGTATTCTGGCTGGAGCAAGAACGAGTGGTGAGCGAGGACTGGGTAGTACGCTACAACAACCGACTGCTGCAACTAGACCGGCAAAGTCAGCATTGGGCGCCGGCCACGAGTCGCGTGCTGGTGCGGGAAAGCGAAACTGGCGAAGTCGCCATTCATTACCGCAGTCAGCGTCTCCTATTCCGTGAACTGAAGGCGGCTTCTAAAGCGCTGAGCGAGGAAAGGGGCGCCGCCCCTTCCCCCGCGCCCCCATCCCCGACACCGCATCGAAACTTTCCTCCAGCTCCCAATCATCCTTGGAGACAAGGCTGGCAGCAAATGAAAACGCCCGCCTTTTCCCGAGCATGGTGAAACCGCAACTAAGGGACATTTCTATTGTGGAGAAGACGGGGACATTTCTATTGTGGTATGACAAGCCGATTCATGCGCCTTGACAATAGCTCGTTATTAGGAGCACGATTGCGGACACGTTGTGCGGGAGCCTCTTCGTAGGCTCTCGAAGCCATTTCGGCCCGTACTTCCCTCCCTGGGGTTCCTGCAAGCACAAGGTCGTGCGCGGCAGAACACAAGGTTTTGAGGAGGCATCATGAAAAGGTTCGTCCTGTTCGTGCTTACCTTCTCCGGATTGTGTCTCCTCCACGGTTGCGGTGGCGGCGGATCATCCACACCACCACCTCCTCCTCCGCCTCCTCCGTTAGGCGGGCTCACGCCCACCGGCAGCATGGCATATGGGCGTCTACAACACACGGCGACGTTGCTACAAGACGGAAGAGTGCTGGTAACCGGCGGAATCCAACTCACGTCGTTTATCAACGCTCCCCTCAATACCGCCGAATTGTACGACCCTACAACTGGAAGTTTCGTGCCCGCAGGCAACATCATGGAAACGACACGCTGGGATCACACCGCCACCCTCCTGCAGAACGGCGAGGTGCTCATCACGGGGGGAGAGAACGTTATTGGGCCTGGCCTCTCTGAATTGTTCGATTCTCTTAGTGACACCTTTGAACCTACAGGCGGGATGTCGACAGCGCGCCTCGGTCATGCGGCGGCGCTGCTAAACGACGGTAAAGTGTTCGTGACGGGAGGAGCCGAAGGGAACGGCTCGATTCCGTTCGCAACTGCGGAAGTGTACGATCCCGCCAGCGGAACCTTCGCGCCAACCGGGAGTATGGAGGTGGCGCGCTTTGGACCTACCGCGACGCTGCTCAGCGACGGCAAAGTGCTGGTTACCGGAGGAAGGGATGCTAACTATAGTGCCCTCGCGACTGCGGAAGTCTACGATCCCGCCACTGGCAGTTTCACGCCGACAGGAGACATGGCAACTACACGATACTTCCACAGCACCACGCTGCTAAACAGCGGCGAGGTCCTCGTAACCGGAGGATGGGACAACAGTGGAAACGTGCTCGCGACGGCGGAGATATTTAACCCCACCACCGGGACCTTCACGCCGGCCGGCACCATGGTGGCCGGGCGCGCCGGCCACGTAGCAACCCTGCTCACCAATGGAAACGTGCTGGTAGCGGGAGGGGAGGATATCAACGAGAGCAGCATCGCAGCCGCGGAAGTCTTCGATTCTTCCACTCGCCGCTTCACGTCGACAGGTTCGATGCAAACTGCGCGTTGCTTCCCCAGTTCAACATTGCTCACAGACGGAACGGCGATTGTAATCGGGGGAACGGGCGTATCAGGCGGCTGGCAGATTTCTTTTCAGTCCGCTGAACTGTACAAGTAGCAGTTTCTTGGGAGTTGGTCTACCTCAATCAGATTCGATGTGCAACGATTCTCAACTGTCGCAATCAGATGAGATGAGAAGGCCGGTCTCCGACGGGAACTTGCAGGCCTGCTGTTCGAAGGAGCCAAAGCTGAGTACGCGAAACTGCAGTAGTCACGGGATCAATCTAGCCGCATGTGCCATTGCGAGGCTCGGCTGCAGGGATTCTTTACGTTACTAGGCGATAGCGCTCAGAACCCAGGTCAATGAGCGCTATCGGGATTTATCAACAGTTGACGGGACCTATGCACCCTGCGGTCTTTGTCCCTACAAAGTGCTGCACAGTAACAAAGCCCGGCCCCCTCGCCGCCAAGCGGCGGCTGGACGAGATGCCCTCATCCTTAGTACGGGGCCGGGCTACCAATTTGTGGTATTCAGTTTTGATTCCTCCAGAGCGATAGTAGTCTTGCCGAGCGGCTGCTGTCTGTGATTGCGCTCACAATCCGGTCAATGAGTGCTATCGGGATGTTACGCCAACCACCCTTCTGAGATTCCACCAACTCCACGGCTTTCATTGACTTGCCCGCGTCACCGACGTAAGATTCGCGCCAGTGATCGACCAAACCATTTCGCACTACCGCATCGTCGAGAAACTCGGCGGCGGCGGTATGGGTGTTGTTTACAAGGCTGAGGACTTAAACCTGCACCGGTTCGTCGCCCTCAAATTCCTGCCGGACGAAGTCGCCAAGGACCCACAGGCGTTGGCTCGGTTCCAACGGGAGGCGCAGGCTGCTTCCGCGCTGAACCATCCTAATATCTGCACCATCCATGAAATCGGGCAAGAAAACGGCCGGCCGTTTATCGTCATGGAATTTCTGGACGGCATGACGCTCAAGCACCGGATCGCTGGCCGTCCGATGGAGATCGAAACGATTCTCTTTCTGGCAATCGAGATTGCCGATGCGCTCGACGCGGCCCACGTGAAAGGAATCGTTCATCGGGATATCAAGCCCGCCAATATTTTTGTCACGGAACGAGGTCACGCCAAGATCCTGGACTTCGGACTCGCAAAAGTTACCGCCGGGGGCAGTTCATCGAGCCCGCCGTTGAACACCTTGACGCGCACGATCGACGAACAGCAATTGACCAATCCGGGGACAACGGTAGGGACGATTTCCTACATGTCGCCCGAGCAAGCCAAAAGCAAGGAACTGGACGCACGCACCGACCTTTTTTCATTTGGAGCCGTTCTTTACGAGATGGCGACGGGAATGTTGCCATTTCGTGGAGAAAGCTCGGCCACAATTTTTGAGGCGATTCTCAACCGCGCTCCAGCGCCAGCGATGCGGCTGAACCCCGATCTGCCACCCAAACTGGAAGACATCATCAACAAGGCGTTGGAGAAGGATCGGAATCTGCGCTACCAGGTTGCGGCAGAGATGAGAGCCGACCTGCAGCGGTTGAAGCGGGACACCGATTCGAGCCGGAGCGCGGTCGCAGCCGCGGTGGAACAAGTCTCTCCCGTCACGGCCCAGACGCCGGTCGCGGGAGCAGCGCAGACCCGCACGTCAGGCAGCGCAAGCGCTTATGCAACTCCGGTTTCAGGCCCGGCGGTTCCGCCCCCGAATCATACGCGGCGTTGGGCTGCCGGGATCGGCGCGGCGCTGATCTTAGTATTGGGTGCGATTGGCGTTTTTCTGTACCGCAGCCGAAGCGGCCAGCAGGAAATTTCGTCCATCGCAGTGTTGCCCTTCGTCAATGCGAGCAACGATCCCAACAGCGAATACCTCAGCGACGGCCTGACCGAAGGGCTGATCAACAGCCTCTCCCAGATACCGAATCTCGCGGTCATGTCCCGCTCTTCGGTTTTTCACTACAAGGGGCGCGATGTCGATCCCCAGGTGGTCGCCCACGACCTGAAAATCGAGGGCGTGCTCACGGGACGCATCATGCAGCACGGAGATCAGCTCATCATCAGCGCGGAACTTATCGACGCCCGCAACAATCACAATTTGTGGGGCGAGCAATATGACCGCAAGCTCTCCGATGTTTTGGCAGTGCAGGACGACATCACTCGAGCCATTTCATCGAAGCTGCGAGAGCGGTTGTCCGGCGAAACGAAAAAGCAAGCACCCAAGGGAGGAACCAACGATCCTGAGGCCTACCAGCTTTATCTGAAAGGCCGCTACTACTGGGAGAAGCGAACACCCGAAACCCTGGACAGGGCTCGGGACTACTTCAACCAGGCGATTGAGAAGGATCCCAACTACGCTCTCGCATACCTGGGACTGGCCGATTATTACGACGTGATCTCCGACTATTCCCCGGTTCCATCGAGTGAAATGGTGCCCAAAGCGCGCGCGGCGGCACAGAAAGCATTGGCGATCGATGATACGTTGGCGGACGCCCATGCCATCCTGGCCGATAGCCACGCCACTGAGTGGGAGTGGAGCGCGGCGGAACGTGAATTTAAACGTGCGCTGGAACTCAACCCAAACTCGGCTAATACTCACAAGCTGTACTGGCTCTTTTTGTCATCGCTGGGCCGTCATGAAGAAGCGCTCGCCGAAATCAAGAACGCAATCCGCCTGGATCCGCTCAATCTTAAATACAGCGACAATCTGGGACAGGAATATTTGACCGGGCGGGAGTACGACCTGGCGGTGGAGCAATTTAAGAAGGTGATCGAGATGGATCCGAGCTTCGCATCGGTGCACTATGATCTGGCCGGCGCATACTTAGACATGGGCAAGTACGACTTGTGGCTTCAGGAGCAAGAGAACGGCGCCAGTCTCTCCCACCAGCCCGAGTATGAGGCGATCTACACGGAGGTCGGCAAAGTTTATGCCCGTTCGGGATTCCAGCCAGCGGTCCGCGAATGGGCAGAGCAAGAAGTAGCGTTGAGCAAGCGCCGGTACGAAGATCCCGCCTTCATCGGGTTCATTTACGCTAAAGCCGGCGATAAGGATCAGGCCTTTGCGTGGCTGGAGAAAGGCTTGAAGGAGAAGTCGGACACCATTCAATATCTCAAGATTAGCCATATGGCGGATTCGTTGCATTCCGATCCGCGCTATGCGGATATGCTCAAACGTATGGGCCTGCCGCAGTGACGGCTGCCTCATGGTCTGGACGGACTCCGACCCCGATGTTCCGATCCTGAAGAAAGCCAAGGCGGAGTATGCGAAGTTTGCAATAGCTGGAGAAAGTCCTGCCTGCTGGCTCACTGTCTAGCGGTAGTTGTTGTAACCAGGCGTTTACACTCATTGACCCTATGACCGGGGTTTTGAGTGTAATCGGGATGTTACGTCAACTACGAGCCAGGCTCCCAGTTCCGGATTGACGACTCATCGTGAGTTAGCCGCACCCGAACCTTCGCCCTTTTTGTACGGACGATTCCTACGCAGGGGGTATGCGGGGAGATTGGTGAGCGGAGCGCGTGGTGGGGGAAAACGCTCCTAGACTCGTACCAGAATCATCCTGAAGCGAAAAGCCTTGGACTATACGGAAAGCCCTGCGAGTTCGACACGCGAGGATTGTTGCAACGCGCGCACGTTGTTGCGAACTGGCCGCCGATTTACATCGGAAAGGAATCTGACCGGCACTGGGAAGAGGGCGAAGACTTGAGTTTGCCGGAATTTCAGGCTGTTGAGTACAGGCGGAAAGGGACCGCTGTTGAGGATGATGAACAATTGGCCCGAATCGCGAAGGTTCCCAAGCGGGAATTCATGCGCCGGGGAGTGAACCAGCACACGCTAGAGAAAATCTGTCGGAAAGAACCGGTACGGGTGTCCAGGCTGGCCAAAGTTCTGGAAATGCTTTAAGAATGGGAATCGGCGCAGGATAATAATTGACTTGTCCGCTTCACGGACGTAGGATTCTGTTCCGTTGGGGAACAGGATCCACTGCTTTACGTTTGACCAAGCCCACACGAATGATTGCGGTGTTGCTGGCCGGGCCTGCTGGCAGAAACAGGAGTCACTATGAACCGCAAACCTTACTGGACCTTGCTCGTTGTAATTTTCTTGGCCTTAAGCTTCTTGATGAGTTGCAGTTCGAGCTCGACAGTTACGCCGCCGCCGGTGGCTACGAGTAACTTCGTGTTCTATCTGAGCGGGGCCGACACTCTCCCGGCCGACAGCGGAAACTATGCCTTTTACGCTCTCGCAGGGATGGTGACCATTAACGCGAGTGGCACCGTCGTTGGGGGCGAACAAGACTATAACGACGCTAATAGCGTTAACGGGGGAGTCACGTCACCTGAGCCCGGCGGCGACGAAATCACAGGAGGAACGCTAACGGTTAGTGCTTCCACCGGCCAGGGGACACTCACGCTGATCACGAGCAACGCGGACTTGGGCGTGAACGGGACCGAAACCTTCAGCATCCAGTTTGTGAACAGCAAACACGCGCTCATCACGCAGTTTGATGGGACGGCAACATCCAGCGGAAGCATGGACCTGCAGACACTGCCGAGCACGCTGAGCGGGGGTTATGCCTTTACCATTTCGGGCGTTGACTCCTCCCACCTCCCGAGTGCGGCAGGTGGCGTATTCTCGATCAGTGGCACCGCCGTGACTGGTGTTATCGACCAAAACGATGCTGGCAGTCTGACAACGGGAACGTCTTTTGGAGGAACGCTCTCAGCGGCGGATGCCTTCGGGCGGGGCACGCTCACGATCACGGGCAGCAGCAGTTTGATTAACTATTACATCGTCGGTCCGGAAGTGATACGGATCATTGATGTGGATACAGACAGGTCGAGTGTCGGCTCAGCGTTCGGCCAGGGTGCTGGTTCCTTCAGCAACGCGGCGCTCGGCAGCTCCGTACTCAGCATCGCAGGCAACCCGTGGGTCTCTGGGTTCGCCGCGTTGGGCCAGTTTTCCACCAGCAACACATCGTCCAATCCCGCTGACTTCGCGGGGGTAGCTGATGTCAGCGAGATATTCGAAGCCTTCACGCCACGGGAAGCGGCTCCGATTGGGGGCACCTACTCCATTGGGATTAATGGAACTAAGGGATACGGCAGCCTGACGATCACATCGGCAGACTTGTACTCCTGCAGCGCCCTGGCAATTTATATGACGGACCCAAATCTCAATCTGAACGATCCGAATAACACGGCGACTGGCGGAGGAGGCGCTCTTGTTCTCGACTTGGATGATGTTCTTGCCGGCGTCACGGGAGTCCTGATTCCGCAAACCGAGCTCGCAGATGCCGATTTCACCGGCAACTATGCCGCTGTGTGGCAGGATTTCAACAACTTCTCGAACAACTGCACCCTTTGCGAGTTCGACTTTATCGGGCTGGCATCGGTTGGGACGGGGAATGCCTTGAGCGGAACCGGAGAGGTCAGCGATCCGTTCATCACCTTGGGCAGCACCGCGACGATTTCCGCGATTGCGTTCTCAGGAACTCCGGATGCGGACACAGTCAACGTTGGGCACTATTCGATGTCAAGTTTGAATGAGACGCCAAATCCGCTTGCGTGGTTCGGAGGAACCTTGGACCTGGATATTTATCAAGCCAGTGGCGGACAGTTGTTCTGGATTAACTGGGATAACAACACTGTATTCCTTGGATCCCTCGAGCGGCAGGGATCACTAACCGGAATACCCTCGGCAATTGGACCCGTCTCGAAAAGCCAAACGGAACAGAAATAATTGCCAATGACCGCGGAAAGGGGCACAGCCGAGACGATCCGGCTCTGCCCTGAAAATGCCATTCAACTCATGGCCACTCCTTTGCGCCACTCTCGTCTTGCCGGTTCCGAAAAGTGGAAGCGCGCTAGCCGTAGTTCCGATGTTCAGCACCACGAAAGCGACGATGGGCGCGCGGACAATCACAGGCAACCAACGCCACGCCGCCATCAATCTCGCGCCCATCACCAACCCCCATCTGCCTCGTAGAAATCTTTGTTGTCGGTGGACCCAGTCTTGCTGATCTTGTGGCCCTGAGACTGTACCCTGGCCCCATCGATGTCATGACCGCTGGAATTTCTGAGCGTTCCATTGACAGGGACCATCTGAGGTTGAGGAACAGGGACTGCAGACTGCCCGGACAGAGCGGTGCAGAGTAGTAGGACCTCCAGCGGAACTGAATCCATAGACTGCATGGGACCAGTCATGCAAACTACAGCTTTCTTATCCTAGCTCAGACGGGGGCCGATTGTTGTCGCAACATTGCCATAGCACTCATTGGCCGGGATTCTGAGTGCTCACGCCTGATTTCGTCAGTTAAGCGTTTCTGCAGTGCGGGCGAACCGAGCAATAGTCGGGAGGGGATGGCTCGGGCTACTACTGCAGCTTGGCGTATTCAGTCTCTACTTGGTTCACCGTCGGAAGGCTGGGGTCGGCGTCTTTCCAGAAGCCGAGAACATCCTGATACGCCGATTTGGCTTTGGCAGCGTCGCCCTGCAAGGCATACGCACGGGCCAGACCCAGTCGTGCGAAGGGCATGAGGATGTCCGTGGGAACATAATTGGAGAGCGCCAGAATGTTCTGGAATTCCGCGGCGGCGTCTGCTCCGTCTCCTGCCTTCAGATAGGCCATGCCACGGATATAGAGAGAAATCGTCGTGGCTTTGTCATAGGACAACGCGGGCCTCATCAGTTCGAGGGCTTTTTTGGCATCGCCGTTGTTGAGCGCGACTGTCGCTTGCTTCACCGGCACATAGACCGCTTGAATCAGGGTATCGTCGGGACGCTCGTGTGCCTCCAGCGAGGTCAGTTCGAGCGTCTTTCTGTTCTCGCCCGCAAATGCGAGAACCTGGGCGATATAACCCGTTATGTTGAAGCTCGGAGCGAGAGCGAGTGCGGCATTCGAAGTTTCGATTGCCTGTTTTGAACCTCCGAACATGGCCAGCGGGTAGGCCTCGGCACCCAGATAAAAAGCTTCCGAGTCCCTCAGTTGCAACCGGTGCGCGATCTGGCGTCCCTTCTCGTAGAATTCCCGCGCTTTCTGGATCTGGCCGTGGGAGGCGGCAATGTCCCCGTGGCGGGTATTGAGATTCATTTCCAGGTCGGGCTGATCATGGAGAAAGGCCTCCTGCTTCTCCATCTCGGCAAGGTCGCCCTGGGCATACGCAATATTCGCCAGACCGTCATGCAAAAAGGTAAAGCCCGGGTTCCGCTGTAATCCCGCACGGAGTACGGCCTTGGCTTCCTCTGGGCGATTCAAACCCTGGTACGCAAGGGCGGCATTACCGTAACCGCGGGACTCGTCCGGATCGACGCGCATACCCTCCTGCGCGTTGGCTAACGCCTTATCAAACTCTCCCAGACCGTAGTAAGTCGCGCCCAGATTCACGTAAGGCGTGATTTCGCGCGGGTAAGTTTGCTTGTAAAGCTCATAAGCGGCGTTGCCTTTCTCCAGTTGGCCGTTATCCGCGTAATAGTGGGCGGTGATGTAAAGCCGCTCCGGTTCGCTGGCGCGGTCCTTCAACTCAAACGCTTTATCAAGATAGGGTTTTGAGACGTTCATCTGGCCGACGTTGCTGTAGACCACGGCGAGGCGTGCATAAGCCATGGCAAAGTTTGGATCCAGCTCTATGGCGCGCTTGTAGAACGGAGCGGCATTCAGATCATCGCCGACGGCGTGCTTCTGATCGCCGAGGGTGTAGCTTTTCAGCGCCTCCAGCGACGAGGTCGTGGCCTGCTCGAGCGGCTTGTCGAACTTCTGGATCGAGGCCAGCGATTCGCCCAGCTTCTGGCGCATTTGCGTCGCTGTCGAGTCGAGAGCCTTCAGTACGAGTTCTTTGGTTTCGGCGCGGTCCTGCACTTCCGCCAGAGTGTCGTTGCTCGACGCGTTGATGGCTGCCAGCGTCACCATATATTGGTTGCCCACGCTGGCGATCGAACCGGTGATCAGGGCTTTGACGCTGCTGCGCTGGCAGATCTCGCGCGCGATATCCGGCGTCACTCGGGTATCCGAGGGCTTCCCCATGAGTGCCAGCGTTTGCTGAACCTTGCCTTCGGACAACACATTCAGATATGGCGACTGTTCGAGATCCACTGCCAGGGCTTTTTTTAGTGTGCCGTCGAATACGTTGTCGCCTGTGGTGTTAACGAAGTCGGCGATCAGAATTGTGTCTTTGGTGGTTAATGCCCCGGCTTGGTGCGAGCGCAGATAAAGACCGCCACCGATCAACGCGGCAACAAGAACGGCGGCGACCGCTGCGATCTTTCCCCACGGTTTCTTTGTGCCCACCGCGGTTCCTTCCTGAGCCGGCGATGCGATTCCGGAGGAAGCCCGCACGGCGGTGCCAGAAGAAGCCGCGGCGGCGGCGACAGAACCGGAAGAGGATGATGCGACCTGCGCGGGCGCCAAGTGCGACGCCGAATCGTACGCCACCGGCACGGCCCCCGAACTGGCCGCTGCCGCCCGCCCCGTGTCCGTATCCCGCTTCAGGCGCTGCAGGTCGGCGCGCATGTCCGCCGCGTGCTGGTACCGCAGGTTGCGGTCTTTTTCGAGCGCCTTGCTGATGATCCGCTCCAGATCGACCGGCAGGTCGGGATTCAAACGCACCGGCGCGGCTGGCGCCCGGTTGAGGATGGAATCGAAAGTCTCGGCGGTACTTTCCCCACGAAAGGGAAGCGCGCCCGTCGCCATTTCATAAAGAACACAGCCAAAGGAGAACAAATCGCTGCGCGCATCCAGTTCCTTGGCTCGTGCTTGCTCTGGCGACATGTAGGCCACCGTCCCTAGCGCCGAGCCGGGGCTGGTCAGGTTAAGATCGGCCGAGCCTGTCTTGGTCGCATCGCTGGCCATGGCACCCGGTCCGGTCATCTTCGCCAGGCCGAAGTCGAGAATCTTGGCGTGTCCACGCTTGGTAACGAAAATGTTTGCGGGCTTGATGTCGCGGTGGAGAATGCCTTGGGCATGCGCCGCATCCAATCCGTCTGCCACTTCGATGGCCAGCGACAGGAGGGTATCCAACTCTAGCGGACGGCCCATAATCGAGTGCTTCAACGTCATGCCGTCCAGGAATTCCATGGCGATGAAAGCCTCCCCGTTCTGCTCATCAATTTCGTAGATGGTGCAAATGTTGGGATGGTTCAGCGCCGATGCCGCCCGCGCTTCCCGCTGAAAGCGGCTCAGAGTCTGGGGATCGCGCGCGACTTCAGTGGGCAGGAACTTGAGCGCGACGAAGCGGTGCAGCTTTACGTCTTCAGCTTTGTAGACAACGCCCATACCTCCGCCGCCGAGCTTTTCGACAATCCGGTAGTGCGACAGAGTTTGGCCAATCACAGTGCGCGAATCTTACGTGGTAAAAGGGGGGCAAGTCAATGAGAGTATAGCGGTTGGGCGAGCCTTTACTTGAACTGAAGGAACCGGTTACAAGTTTCTCGACTGCACGAAGCGGTGCAACCTCTACGGGCAGCTATGATGGCACGATCGGTGGTTCGGTGCTCAGCCGCTTCCGAGTGATTTTCGACTATCCCCATCAGCAGATGATCCTTGAACCGGCTTCTGATTTCTCCGAACCATGGGCGGCGGATGCGAGTGGCGTGATTTTGCGAGCAGGCGGTGCCGGTCTCACGACAATATCGGTGCTTCATGTTCTCAACAACACACCGGCGGCCGCTGCTGGCATCAAGGAGGGAGACATCATTGTCAGTGTGGATCAACAAGAAACGTCAGATCTGGGCCTTGAGGGAATCCGTCGTCTCTTCACCAACCGCGCCAAGCACTCTCTGCAACTGCGGCGAGGCCAGCAGGCTGTAGACCTTGACATGACAACGATCACGCCGCTCTACTAGGGCCCATTCGCGCGGGATTTCTTGCGTCGTCCGAGCGTAGAGCCGACTGCGGAGTTGGCGCTCGGCGTCACGATTCGAGTTTCCGAGAGCTAACTTCCATGCAGTCGGCAATCCGGGAAACTATGACGTAGCCGGTGAAAAATCACGGTTACACCAGTAATCCTGACAACGGCCTGGTGATTGCGACATAATTCCCTCTGTTGATGCAGTCGCGAGAGGAGAGGTGCGATATTGGGAAAACGTCGAGAGCCTCGGATGCTGGCGAAACTACATGTCCGAATCGCCGGGATCGATGCCAGCGGACGTCCAATTCTCCTTATGGTTCCGACGCGCAACGTCAGTCGGCAAGGGGCTTCATTAGAAGGCATTCAAGGCACGTTGAAGGTTGGGGAGATTGTCGCGATAACCTACAAGACCAGTAGAGCCCGGTTCCGTGTGACTTGGGTGGGCGACGCCGAAAGAGCGGGTCAAGTTGGTGTCCAGAGTGTAGAAACCGAAAAGTGCATTTGGGACGCAACAGCTCTGCCACCAATCGCTGCCGACATGTACGTCGCACCGCCTGCCAAGGAACGCAGCGGTTCGCCGTAGATGTCCACTTCGCGACAGGGTGGGCCCGACGGATCAAAGACGGTCTCAGATTCGCTTCTCTGTTTTTACAAGGCCAGATTACTGTCCGCAAAATCACCTTTACACCAAAACCTCTCAGTTAGTGATCGCCTGTTAACAGCGCCTATCGATAAACAGTAAGCGAGGAAGAAGGACTTTTCATGCTACTACAGCTTCGTTGCTAGGACTGTGGTTCTTTCAGAAAGAGGCCTTCGGTTGGCGTTATAACGCCTCATTTAATTGAGGCGACAGGTTCGCCGTACTTCCTTGACATGCTAAACGGCACCGCCACTTGTTGCGAGACGCTATTGCGAAATGCTGCTGGAAACCTGGGAGAACACATTATTCGCATTCCCGCCGATTAGACGGACGGTTCCAATGACGATCACCAGGATCACCGCCAGCATCACTGCATACTCAGCGATGTCCTGACCCTCATCGCTTCGCCACAATTTTCTCGCCAGATCCGTTGATTTCATGCACCCGCCCCCAAATGTTGCAGACTATGCTGAAATTAGACTGGATTTTCCGAAAACTCGGAACATAACCAAGGTAATGATTACTCAAGGGAGCGTACCTACGATATGAGAAAAATCTTCTTCAACTCCCGTGGCTTGCGCGCCGGTTGGCGTCTACTCATTTTCGTCGGGATTTTCGTGGGACTCGAGTTCCTGGCAGACTGGATCGTCCCAAAGGTCTTCCATCTCAAGCAACGGCCGTCCCTGGATCCTGTAGGCACCATCTTCGACGAACTGCAGGCGCTGATCCAGGCGCTAATCGCCACATGGATTATGGCCCGCATCGAGCACCGCCGCTTCCTCAACTACGGCATTCCGGTGCGCAACGCCTTCGGACGCGACTTCTGGGTTGGACTTGCTTGGGGCCTGGCTTCCACTTCCTTGCTTGCGGGCTTGATTGCAGCCTCCGGCGGCTATCGTATCCTCGGGCTCGCAATCCATGGCGGCGTGCTCTGGTACTTTTTAGGCCTCTGGATCATCGCCAATTTGCTCATCGGATTTTCGGAGGAGATCCTCTTCCGCGGCTATCTCCTCACCACGCTCGCCGATGGTATTGGGTTCTGGGCGGCGGCCATCCTGCTCAGTATAGGGTTCGGCGCGCTGCACTATTTCCTGAAACCCCACGAGCGCTGGGAAGACTTCGCCGCGACCGGACTGCTTGGCCTATTCGGTTGCCTCACGCTGCGCCGAACCGGCTCACTGGCTTTCGTCATCGGTTTCCACGCTGCCTTTGATTTAGCCAACCTCTTCGTATGGTCGGGGCAAAACGCCGGGGAGTATGCCGTCGGGCACCTTCTTGAAACCCGCTGGCAAGGTCCGCAGTGGCTAACCGGCGGTATGCTGGGCCCCGAAGCGAGCTGGATGGTGTTTGTGGTGATCGTGCTATTGTTTGTGGTTTTTGATCGATGTTATCGGCACAAGAAGTTCCAGGCTGAGCTTCCCCGGAGAACCAGCGGCCCTGACGCAGTTCTCAGTTAGTGCAAACGCCTGTTAACAGCAACGATCGGTAAACAGCAGGCGACGAAAAAGGATGTTCTTGAGCTACTGCAGCTTCGCGTGCTCCGCCTTGGCTTCTTTCAGGATGGGGATGTCGGGGTCGGCGTCTTTCCAAAGGGTGAGGAAATCCTGGTAGGCGGCCTTGGCTTTGGCGGTGTCGCCGGACATGGCATGAGCGCGGGCGAGTTGGAGACGGGCGAGCGAGCCGGTGGCGCAGTTCCAGACCAGGCCACGATGATCGAGGATCTTCTGAAACTCAGCGGCGGCTTCGCTACCTTTGCCGGCGACGAGAAATGCCTGGCCACGGACATACACCGGATACAGGCAGGAGTTCGTCGCATTGCCTGAAGGTAAACCCAATTCCACAGGCCCGGCGGCACGTAACTGCTCAATGGCGCTTGTGGCATCTTTGCTGATTAGTGCGATCTGTGCATGAATCGCGGGCAACCAATAGGATTGCGCCAGCGTATTGAGCGGGAAATTCTTGCCCACGTCTTGTGCCACAACTTGCGCGCGCTTGGCGTCGCCCGAGAATGCCAACACCAAACCCGCCATCACCTGCACGTCGCGACTTTGCGGAGCCAGCGCCAGCGCCGCGACCGTTTCCTGGTGTGCATTCTCCAGATTACCGAAGGCCGCCTCGCGCCAGGCGCCATCCAACTCATCCATCGCAGCCGATTCTTTGGCATCGGCGCGAACGGCAGAAGATACCGCGTGGCGAGTCAGTTCGCGTGCCTTGGTGAGATGGCCGGCATAGGCATCGGTCGCCGATTGCAGCGCCAGAATCATGTGCTCCAAGTCCGGCTTGCCTTCAAACCATGCCAACTGTTGCTCCATGGTTTTGGTGTCTCCTGGAGAAACGCAAGCGCATATAGACACGTTGTGAGACCGTAATCATCTAGTTTCCGCGAAATAGCTTCATCGTGAGCCTTCCGGGCATCCTCAAACCGGTTCGAAACCAGAAGGTAATTCACCAGATTCTCATAGGCGATGACGTTATCCGCATTGAGTTGGATCGATTCGCGTTCCTCCTCTATCGCCTTCTCGTACTGCCCTTGCAACGAATAGAGCACACCTAGGTTGACACGGGATACGTAGTCCCGTGGGTAACTCTCCTCCCATTCGCGATAAGTCTCGACGGCCTTGTCCAATTCCCCGGTCACGTTCATGTAATACATGGATGTGATGTGCAGTTTCTCGCGCTCGCTGGCGTGGTCACGGAGTGCGAAGGCCTTAGAGAGGTATTCGTCGCCCCGAAGCTGCTGACCAAGGTCGGAATACATGATCCCGATGCCCTCGAGAGCACTGGCAAACTTGGGGTCAAGCTCGACGGCGTGCTGAAAGAAAGGCAGCGCAACCGCTGGGCCTTTCTCATTCTCTGTTTTATCGGCGAGACTGTCAGCCTTGAGTGCCTCGAGCGAAGGCGTGGTTTCCTGTTCAAGCGGGGCATCAAACTTCTGCACCGATGCCAACGACTCGCCCAGTTCACCCCGTATTTTGCTGGCGGCCTCGCCTAGCGCGTCCAAGACCTTTTCTTTCCCGGCGGCGGTGGACTGTTGCTGGGCCAGAACGTCGCCCGTCAGGCAGTTCACGGCCTTTAGTCCCACGATGTATTGGTTGCCCAAACTGCTGATGGAGCCTGCAATGTAGGCTTTACTATTGGCACGCTGGCAGAGTTCGCGCGCAACGCTCGCCGTGAGTGCAGTATCCGGCGGCAGAGTCATCATCCGCAGCGTAGCGGCAACTCTCGCTTCAGACGCAACATTTAGAAACGGCGACTGCCGCAACGAAACACTCAGGGCTTGTTTCAACGCATCATTGAAAATCGGGTCGCCGGTCGTATTGGCAAAATCGGCGAGAACGATGGTGTCCTTCTCGGTGAGTGCAGTTGCGGGCCTTGTCGAGTGCGAGCGGAAATAGAACGCTCCCGTAATTGCAAACGCGACAAGGACTACGCCCGCGGGAACAAGAACCTTCCATAGTTTTCTGCCCGCTACAGGAACTTCGCCGACCTTCACGGCGCTCGATGACGGAGATGGAGCAAGCGCAGGGGAGGAACCGGATGCTGGTGACGGCGTTTGCTCGACCGTGGGTTGCGCAACTCTGGATCCGCTTTCCTGTGCGACCGCCACCATCCCCGAACTCGCCGGCACGCCGTGCCGCGATTCCGTTTCTCGTTTCAGCCGCTTCAGGTCGGCCCGCATTTCAGACCCAACCTGATAGCGTAGCTCGCGATCTTTCTCCAACGCCTTGCTGATGATTCGTTCCAGTTCGGATGGCAGGTCAGGATTCAGCCGCACCGGAGCTACTGGATCGCGGTTCATTATGGCTTCAAAAATCACTGCCGAACTATCGCCCCGGAAGGGCAGCGCGCCGGTTGCCATCTCGTAGAGCACCGCCCCAAAAGAGAAAAGATCCGTGCGCGTGTCCAATTCCTTCGCCCGGACCTGCTCCGGCGACATGTACGCCACCGTACCGACTGCTGCCCCCGGACTTGTCAGGTTCGGATCCGCTGTGCCCGTCGCGGTAGCGCCAGAAGGTCTTTGTGTCACCGTTGCAGTGACCTTCGCCAGCCCGAAATCCAGAATCTTCGCGTGCCCACGCTTGGTCACAAAGATGTTTGCGGGTTTGATGTCGCGGTGGACGATGCCGGCAGCGTGAGCGACATCGAGTGCGTCGGCGATGTCAATCGCCAGACCGAGCAAAACATCGGTATCGATGGGCTTTCCGGCGATGCGATGCTTCAGCGTCAGCCCGTCCAGAAACTCCATGGCGATGAACGCTGCGCCGTGCTGGTCGTCAATTTCGTGGATGGTGCAGATGTTCGGATGATTCAGTGCAGATGCTGCCTTGGCTTCGCGCTGAAAGCGGCTGAGTGCCTGCGGGTCTCTGGCTACATCGTCGGGCAGGAACTTGAGAGCCACAAAGCGATCGAGTTTGACATCCTCGGCTTTATAGACGACACCCATCCCTCCGCCGCCCAGCTTTTCGACGATGCGGTAGTGCGAGATGGTTCGCCCGATCATTAGGGGCAAATCTTACGTGGATGAAACGGGCAAGTCAATGAAAGCTGTGGAGTTGACGGTGTCTCCAAAGGATTGGTGTCGAAAAATCGTCAATTACACTAACAACGTGGTCGTATCATGCTTTAGAGGAATCGCCGTCTGATACCGGATTTCGCAAAGTTCGTGTATACGTCCGCCGGTAACATTCTCAGGGATTACTTTCGTTCTTGATGACGACGGTCCTGAGTGATGAGGGTCACATCCAGTTTTCGCCGTTCGCGACGACAATAAACGCAACCATAAAAAGATTGGATATGCACTCCGCAAAAGAAGGCCGGCAACATGAGCAACAACGACTCGAATGACCGTCGCCAACACGCACGCATAAAGGTGAGGGTGCCGGTCGAAATACAGACTGACGCGAGCGGCAGCCCGATTCGTGGCGCTACTGCCGATCTGAGCTTGAGCGGCTGCTACATCGAGACAATTTTCCCATTCCCAATCGGGACCAATTTGGATTTGCGGCTTTCCATCGAAACCACCGTCTTGATCGCCGCCACCGTGGTTACCTGCGATCCCCAGGTGGGAAATGGGATAAGGTTCATCCGGATGCTCGCAGAGGATCGGGAGGCGCTTGAAGCCTTCCTCGAAGCCGCTCAGCAAGCCCAGGACTCAGGCTCCCGGGTATTGAGTGCACCCTGAGCACGAGTGGGTAGTTAGTGTAGCCTCCTGTTTTCGGCAACTACCATTTGAGCGGCAAATGAAAGCTGCAAATCGGGGCGATGGTTGCGAATCACGGTCCCCGCTCCCCGTAATTGACAGCCTTCTTGCCGCGACCGCCCTGCAGCACAACCTTACTTTGGTCATCCGCAACTCCCGGGACGTGGCTATTACGGGAGTCTCAGTATTCAACCCCTGGACATCGTGAACGCAGCCCAGTGCTGCACCCATTGTGAGGCGGTGTCCATCTAGGGTCCTTCCCTTGTCTAACGTCTGAATAATGAATAAAATCCGGAAAACTAGCACTAGCGCCTGCCAGGAGAATCTCGTGAAAGTAGTCATGCTGTGCGGAGGGCTCGGTACCCGTTTGCGCGAGGAAACTGAATATCGGCCCAAGCCCATGGTAGAAATCGGCGGTCGTCCGATCCTGTGGCATATTATGAAGTTGTATGCGCACAGCGGTTTTACCGATTTTGTCTTCTGCCTCGGATACCGCGGCAACATGATCAAGGACTACTTCCTAAACTACGAGGCGATGAACAACGATTTCACCATGTGCCTCGGCCGGAACTCCAAGATTGAGTACAAAAACGTCCATCGCGAACAGAACTTTCAGGTCACGCTCGTCGACACTGGACAGAACACAATGACGGGCGGACGGGTGAAGAAGATTGAGAAGTACATCGATGAAGATCTCTTCATGCTGACCTATGGCGATGGCGTGGGCGATGTGAACATCCGAGAGCTGCTGGAGTTTCACAAGAGCCATGGGAAGCTGGCCACGGTCACGACCATCACACCGAGTTCCCGCTTCGGAGTCATCGAAGCCAGCTCGATAGGCCGCGTGACCAAGTTTAAGGAAAAGGCAAAGACCAGCGGCCGCGCCAGCGCAGGCTTTTTCGTACTCGATCGCCGGGTGTTCGATTATCTCGGCGGTGACGATTGCATCTTCGAGAAGGAACCGCTGGAGCGGCTGGTCAACGACGGGCAGTTGATGGGCTATCAGCATGACGGCTTTTTCTACGCGATGGATACGTATCGCGAGTACGAGTACTTGAACCAGTTATGGAGCGCGAACCAGGCGCCATGGAAGGTTTGGCAGGAATGAAGAACGGCTTCTGGCGTGACCGTGCCGTCTTTATCACTGGCGCCACCGGACTGCTGGGCGGATGGCTGACGAAACACCTGCTGGAGCAGGGCGCGTCCGTGACAGCGCTCGTTCGCGACTGGGTTCCCGCCAGCGAATTTGTGCACCAGGGACTGGCGGACCGCGTTAACGTAGTGCGCGGAGGTCTGAGCAGTCCATATCTGCTGGAACGTGTGCTGGGCGAGTACGAGATTGAAGTCGTCTTTCATCTCGCCGCGCAGACGATCGTGGGAATCGCCAACCGCAATCCACTTTCAACTTTCGAGAGCAACATACGCGGAACGTGGAATCTGCTGGAGGCTTGCCGACGTTCGCCGATGGTGAAGTCGGTCATCCTCGCTTCTTCGGACAAGGCTTACGGCGATCAAACTGTACTTCCCTATAAAGAAGATATGCCGTTGCAGGGGAAGCATCCCTACGACGTAAGCAAGTCGTGTGCGGACCTGATTGCGCAGTCCTACGCACGCACGTTTGGCGTCCCCGTGGCGATCACCCGCTGCGGTAATTTTTACGGCGGCGGAGACCTGAACTGGAACCGCGTCGTGCCCGGCACGATCCGCTCCGTGATCCGTAGCGAACGACCCATTATTCGCTCCGACGGCAAATACGTGCGCGACTACTTCTACGTGGAAGATGGCGCCGCGGCCTACATGCTGCTAGCAGAGCGGCTCATGCAGAATTCGAAGCTTTGCGGCGCCGCCTATAACTTTTCGAATGAAGCGCAGATCAGCGTGCTCGAACTTGTGAATGCGATTCTGGCAAAAATGGGATCGAAGTTGAAGCCCGAGATTCAGAACCAGGCTTCGAATGAGATCCGCCATCAGTTCCTGAGTGCCGAGCGGGCACGCACTGAATTGAACTGGAAGCCCATGTTCACGCTGGATCAAGGGTTGGAAAAGACCATCGCGTGGTACCGGGAGGCGCTGCAGTAGTGTCACGAGCAGACGAGTTGCGCGACCGGATCCGCGGAATGGTGGGCGAGTACTACCGTGAGGCCTTCCCTGCCCTTGTGTTCGTGCCGGGATCATCCCCTGTGCCCATTTCTGGCCGTGTCTTCGACGAACAAGAACTCGAACTGTTGGTCGAGTCTTCGCTCGATTTCTGGCTGACGACCGGGCGCTTCGCTGAGCAGTTCGAACGTGAATTCGCGAAATATGTCGGTGTGCGCGAGGCGCTGCTGGTGAACTCGGGCTCGTCGGCCAACCTGCTGGCGGTCGCGGCCCTGACTTCAGAGAAGTTAGGCGATCGGCAACTGAAACCCGGAGACGAGGTCATCACCCTGGCTGCGGGATTCCCCACGACGGTCAATCCGATCCTGCAAAACGGACTGGTTCCCGTCTTCGTCGATGTGCATACTCCCACGTTCAACGTGGATGTCGGTTATCTTGAAACGGCGCTATCCGGCCGCACGCGTGCCGTCATCTTTGCGCACACGTTGGGAAATCCGTTCGATCTCGATGCCGTGACGGCGTTCACGAAGAAGCACGGCTTGTGGCTGATCGAAGACTGCTGTGATGCGCTCGGCTCGACCTATCGCGGACGGAAGGTCGGAACTTTCGGCGATCTCGCGACCGTCAGCTTTTATCCCGCGCACCACATCACGATGGGCGAGGGCGGATGCGTGCTGACGGATAAGCCGCTGTTGAAGACGCTCGTCGAATCCTTTCGTGACTGGGGCCGGGATTGCTGGTGTGCCACGGGTAAAGAGAACACCTGCGGTAAGCGTTTCGACTGGCAACTCGGTGAGCTGCCCCACGGGTACGACCACAAATACATCTATTCGCATGTGGGCTATAATCTCAAGGCCACTGACATGCAAGCGGCCGTCGGAGTCGCGCAGTTGAAGAAACTGCCGGCATTCATTGAGGCGAGAAAGCTAAATTTTGCGTATTTGAAAGCGGGACTCAAAGATAAGAACGTCGAGGATCACTTCGTCCTGCCCGAAGCAACTCCGAATTCCGATCCCAGTTGGTTTGGATTTCCGCTTCTGCTACGGGAGACAGCTCCCTTCTCGCGCAACGCGCTCATTGAGTTCCTGAATGGAAGAAAGATCGGTACTCGCCAGCTGTTCGGCGGCAACCTGGTCCGTCAACCCGCCTATGCGAACCTCAACTATCGTGTGGTGGGTGATCTGCGTACGAGCGACCGCGTGATGAATCAGGCCTTCTGGATTGGCGTATATCCCGGACTCACGCAGACGATGTTGGATTACGTTCTGGAAACGATTAACGAAATCGCTTCAAAGGGGGTACTTACGCATGCCGCACGAAAATAATAACCATTCCTCCGGCCAGCTTCCCGAGATTCGACTCGGGTCCAAGGTGATCGGACCGGGGAAACCTTGCTACGTGGTCGCTGAAGTCGGAATCAACCACAATGGAGATATCGATCTCGCGAAGAAACTTATCAACGTGGCCTTGGGCGCCGGTTGTGACGCCGTCAAGTTTCAGAAAAGAACCATCGACGTCGTCTACTCGCCGGAGGAACTGGCAAAGCCTCGCGAAAGCCCTTTTGGAATGACCAACGGCGATCTGAAGCGCGGCCTCGAATTCGAGATCGAAGAGTACCAGGAAATTGACCGCTATTGCCGTGAGGTCAAGATTGACTGGTTCGCGTCTTGCTGGGATGAGGCATCCGTCGATTTCATAGCGCAGTTTCGTGTCCCATGCTTTAAAGTCGCTTCCGCATCTCTCACCGATGACAAGCTGCTGCGCCATACTCGCGCGGTTGGCAATCCGATCCTGTTGTCGACCGGAATGAGTACGATCCAACAGGTCGACCATGCGGTAGACATTCTGGGCAAGCAGGACCTCATCCTTCTGCATGCCTGCAGTACGTATCCGGCATACTACGAAGAATTGAACCTGCACGTTATCGATGTGCTGAGAGAGCGGTACGGGGTGCCGGTTGGTTACTCCGGCCACGAAACCGGGTTGGCCTCGAGCGTCGCGGCCGCGGTGCTCGGCTCCTGCGTGATCGAGCGGCACATCACGCTCGATCGTTCCATGTGGGGTTCGGACCACGCTGCGTCGCTGGAACCAAATGGAATCACGCGCTTGATTCGAGACATCCGCTTGGTCGAGAAATCGATGGGTGACGGCGTCAAGCGAGTGCTGGAACGCGAGCACCCGATCATCAAAAAGCTGCGGCGCGTGGGAGCCGTCTAGTGGCGAAGGTCGTGCTCGAGATCGTGTCGAAGATCAAGGCCATAGCAATGGATGTCGATGGGGTGCTCACCGACGGCGGGGTATGGTGGGGCCCAAACGGCGAAGAATGGAAGCGCTTTCACTTTGCCGACATCATGGGCCTGTCGCTGGCGCGAAAATCGGGAATGGTGATTGCTTTGGTGTCGGGCGAGAACAGCCCGCTCGTCGACCGGCTTGCCAGCAAGCTCAGCATTAGCGACGTGTACAAGAACTGCAAGGACAAGGCCAGCGCGCTGCGCGCCTTCTCAAAACGGCACCGGTTGCGCCTGCAGGAGATTTGTTTCATTGGGGACGATGTGAACGATTTGCCCGCCCTGAGCATCGTTGGTCTCAGCGCCTGTCCTGCGGATGCGCGTCCTTCGATCCGAGAAAAATGCCAGGTGGTCACCAAGCTCGCCGCCGGCAACGGTGCCGTGCGGGAGGTCGTGGACATGTTGCTCGAGTCTGCCAGCATGGCGGCAAAGTCGGTTCGCTAGCATGTCAGTGCGCGCAGCAGGCAAACTTCGCGAACTGTTTGAACAATTGTATGATTAGGGCTTGTCGGTCCCTTATATCAGCCGAGATCAAAACGTGGCGAGCTACTCGGTGGATCTGGTAGCGGCGCTAGGAACACGAACGGTCTTCTCTCTTACGGGCGGCATGGCGATGCATCTGAATCGGGCCGTGGCCACCCATGCTGAGCTAAGACCCGTCTACTGTCAACACGAACAGGCGTGTGTTGCAGCGGCGGAGGGTTACGCAAAAGCGAGCGATTTCCGCCGCGCGGGTTTCGCGGTCATCACGGCCGGCCCTGGCGTCTCCAATTCCGTGACCTCGCTGATTTCCGCTTATGGTGATTCAACCCCGCTGATCGTGTTGGCTGGACAAATCAAGACTGCCGATATCGACCGCTACGGCACCCGCACGCACGGTATTCAGGAAATTCGCTCGCGCGAGATCATCTCTCCTTGTGTCAAGCGTTTCGCGCGGCTTGATTTGCAGAATTACCGGAAAGATCTCGTAGAGATGATTGTCGAATCGTTTAAGGGCCGCCCGGGGCCAGTCTTCATCGAAATTCCACTCGACGTGCAAGGTGCGCCAGTGCAGTATTCCGCTGCCGACATTGCGAGCGAAGTCGAATTGATTCGGCGAGGCGTCTCCGAAGCTTCAAATAATCGAGAGAGCCACAAAACTTTGGCGCTCTCTCTTGACCAGCTATTGCAAGCCAAGCGTCCGCTGCTCTACGTCGGCAACGGTTGTCGCATTGCCGGTGTGGAAAATGAGGTCCACAGTTTCATCGTGCAGCACGCACTTCCCGCTGTATTCTCCTGGCTGTCGTTTGACATTCTCTCCAGCGACGAACCTTGGCATTTCGGCTGTCCCGGAGGGTTGGCGCCGATTTACTCGAACGAGATACTTGCTCACGCCGACTTTATCCTTTTTCTTGGTGCCCGGCTCGATCTCGGAACCACAGCGTTTCAGCGCGAGGCCTTCGGAGCGCAAGCTACCCGGTGCTTCGTCGATATAGATCCCAGCGAACTGGCAAAGTTTCGTGGCTTTCCGAACTCCGAATGCATTCAGGCGGATCTCCGCTGCCTGCCGGAGGTGATCGCAGACAAGATGTCGTCGAAGAGCGCCGCGGAGTCATCGTGGCTGGAGTGGTGTACCGAGAAACGCAGGTCTTACCTAAACGAAGAACGGGAGCGACTGGCCTCGGAAAAGATGACTGTGTGCGGTATTGCCGAACGGCTCTCGCGCTGGTCTGACGGCAAAGTATTTGTGCCCGCGAGTTCCGGTTATGCCGAAGAGACCTTGACACGATTTTTCACGCCAGGTGAAGGTACACGCTTCTTCAATGGCGCTGCCTTAGGTTCAATGGGCTTAGGCCTACCACACGCAATCGGTGCTGCATTTGGTTCTCCGCGGCAGGTAATCTGTCTGGAAGCAGACGGCGGCCTCATGTTGAATATCCAGGAACTCGCCACGCTTTCGCATTATGCCCCCAAGGGCTTCGTGCTGTTTGTCTTGAACAATGGTGGATATGAATCCATTCGCTCATCTCAGACCAGATTCTTTGGCGATGCCAGCGGAGTGGATCGCGAGACAGGGCTCTACATCCCGGACTTGGCGAAAATTGCCGCAGCCTTCAATCTCCGTTATATTCTCGTGCAATCCCTAGACGAACTGGATGCGTTGTTGACAAAAGTCACGCCCGATGACAGCCCGGTTGTGGTGGATTTGCGTATCGAGAAATACGAGAATCGGGGACCGTCCGTGAAGACAAAGATCGACAAGGACGGTAAGCCGTACACCACTCCACTCTCGGAGCTTTCCTGGTGAAATCGCTGATTTTCGGTGCATCGGGTGGATTAGCTGACGCAATCGCACAGGTATTGTTAGCCCGCGAATGGCACGTTGACCTGGTTACGCGCAGGCCAAAACGAGATGAGGTCGAGCATAAGTTTCAGAATGCTGTACGCGAGAATCGGGCCCGGGTATTTGCCGTCGATCACAAGTACTCCTCGTTCAGTCCTCAGCTGCCCTGCAATGCATATTTCTTCATGCAAGCTCTGTTCTCGCCGAAACCGGTCGTTTCGATGGACGACGCCGAGATATCGCTCGAGATCGAAGTGGGATTAGTGGACGTGATTCAGCTCGTACGGAAACTTTTGTCTCAACATCCGCCTGACTCTGGAGAGCGTCGCGATTATTGTTTTTTCGGCTCCACCTCCGCCTATGCCGGATTCCGGAACACCTCCGTCTATTGCGCTGTCAAGCATGGCCTGCTCGGCTTCGTCCGGGCCATGAATGACGAATACGCGCAGACGAATACTCGGTTCTGGTTGTTCTCCATGGGGACCATGGACACGCAAATGGGCCGCCGCTTGACGGAACAGGATCGAAGTAGTTTTCTGCAACCTGCCGACGTGGCCGGACGGATCGTCGAAGCGATCTCTTCGCCCTCGAATATTTTCGAGCCGGAAGTCATTCTCCGGCGCCGAACCATTCGTTTTCTGGAGAAATAGCCCAAGTGTCGACATTTACAACATGCGTCATCACGGGAGCAGCCGCGGGCAACGGGTTTGCCATCGCGAGCAAACTTCACGAGCGAGGACACCGGGTCGTAGGTATCGATCTCGTCCAGATTCCTGCCGGTTGCGCCGATCACACGATTCAAGGCGATGTTCTTGACAAAGCTGTCATCGAAGCAGCCTTCGAGCAAGCGCTCTCCGACGGCTGTCGCGCGATTTATCTCGTCAACAATGCGGGTGTCACTCGTCCCGGCACTCCGCAGGCTGACTCGGATTGGCAAGTCACGATAGATGTCAACTTGCAAGCTCCATTCCGGTGGGCACGCCATTTCGCCAATCGTGTGGCCGACGGCAGCATTCAGGAAGGCGGAATCGTATTTATCGGTTCACTGGCCACGCAGCTTGGCTTTCCTGGCAATCCGGCTTATCACGCATCCAAAGCCGGAGTTCTCGGACTTACCCGGTCTTTTGCCTACGATCTCGGTGGCGCTGGAATCCGCGTAAATTGCGTCTCGCCCGGATACATTCACACTGCGATGACAGACGGCTCGTACAAAGATCCCCTACTGAATGCCGACCGGCGTCGTCATACCCTGCTCAATCGTTGGGGACAGCCTGAAGACGTTGCCAATGCAGTAGCGTTCCTGTGTGACCCTATGTCCAGCTACATTACGGGAATCAATCTTCCTGTAGACGGCGGCTGGATGGCGTGCGGGCTGTTGAGTACGGCCTAAGCATGCTCTAATATTCGTGGGCCATTTTGTCTGTGTAAAGTGATGAGCCTCTCAGATTTTGCCAACCAATGGAGCACGAAACTCACGCGCCATATTCCGCCCAGACAGTTCGGGCGCTACCTGCTGGTGGGCACCTGGAATACCTTGTTCGGTTATGGCACGTTCGCGTTTTTCACCGCAATTCTCAGCCCGATGATTCCGCACAGTTATATCGTCGCCTCAGTGATTTCGAGCCTGCTGAATATTTCGGTCTCCTACCTCGGCTACAAGTGGTTCGTATTCAAAACCAAGGGCAACTACCTGCGTGAATGGATCCGTTGCGTGGGGGTGTACAGCGGAGGCATTCTCTTCGGAGTACTTACGTTACCTGTGCTGGTGTTAGTCATTCGGCGGAATACGCGGTTTTTCGCCGAGGCGCCATACATTGCCGGTGCTGTTCTGACGGCATTTATGGTTGTGTACAGTTTTGTGGGGCACAAGAAATTTTCCTTCCGGACGCCTGCATAATGCGCATACTCATCACCGGCGGTTCGGGGTTCATCGGGCGCAATCTGGCGGAGCAACTCAGTTCCGCGTATGAGGTGTTGGCGCCATCCTCTGCCGAACTGGATCTGCTAAACGAGCAGGCGGTACGGGAATACCTCAGCGCGCACCGTTTCGACGTGATCGTGCATGCTGCTACCACGCGGTCAAATCGGCGAGTGGGTGCTCCTTCGGATATGCTCGACCGCAATTGCCGCATGTTTTTCAACCTTGTGCGCAACCTCGTGCCCAACGAAGAGCGATTCGGAAAGATGATTCACTTCGGGTCTGGCGCGGAGTACGACCGCGTTCAGTTGCCAGCGCGGGTGCGGGAAGACTATTTCGATACCCGCGTGCCCAGGGACGCGTACGGGTTTTCCAAGTACATTTGCGCTAAGTATATCGAGCGCTCCGACCGAATCGTTAATCTGCGCTTGTTCGGAGTTTTCGGTGCCTACGAGGACTACACCGTGCGTTTCATTTCCAACGCCTGCTGCCGGGCGCTGAAAGGACTGCCGATTGTGCTGCGGCAGGATATCGTGTTTGACTACCTGTACGTCAAAGACCTGGTCAAGCTGACGATGTGGTTCATCGAGAATAACGCCCGCCACAAAGCGTACAACGTCTGCAGCGGGCGGCCCGTGGCGATATCCGAATTAGCCCGAGTGGTTGCCCGGGTCTCGGCCCAGGTCTCGGGGCGCAATCCGAGAGTGTCCGTCATGGCTGAAGGCATGGGGCCCGAGTACTCAGCGGAAAACTCGCGCATGCTGACGGAAATGGGCGGGTATCAGTTTTGGGACTTACAGGACTCGATCCGGGACCTTTATGCTTGGTACGGTACCAATGCGAACTTGACTGACCCAGCCGAGCTCCAGTTTGACGGGTAGCCCAATGACCGTCCAAGAATGATGAACCAGTTCAAGTAAACATGGCGATTAAAACGATAAAACAATATCTCGTACGGCGAGGTCCCGACAGCGCGCTCGTTCAAGGCGCCCTGAAAGCTCATGGCCGCCTGCATGGGTTCAAAGTAAGTTTTCCGGATAATCGAGTCTTCATCCAGAAAGTCGATCGCGTCATGATCCTATCTAAAAGCTTCTTCGTTCAGGTCCCCATTATGATGGAGTGCTACGACTTGTTTTTTGACACCATTGTGGGCAGTGACTCCAATGGCCGCACGATCCTTGATTTTTCCGGCCCTGGTCTCCACCGCTACAAGAAAGGCGATGTTTCGTTTTACTTCCCTTCGGTTCCGGAAGACGACGTCATGGATGCATATACCCATTGGTATTTACCGCATCCGGGAGATATCGTCTGGGACGCGGGAGCGCACGCAGGAGCCACCTCGTACTTCCTGGCGAAGTTGGTCGGATCCGCTGGCAGGGTATATGCTTTCGAGCCAGACGACGATAATTTCGAGTACCTACTGCGAAACATTGAGATGCATCAGCTCACGAATGTCATCCCCATCAAAAAGGCGCTTTCCGATAAGACAGGACCTGTGACGTTCCACATGGAGGGTACGATGTCCTCTGGCATAAGCGACTACCTTGTATACTCCGCCGGAGGTCACGTCAAGACGGTACCGGCGCTGAGCATTGCTGATGCCTGTAGCGAGTTCGGCGCAATTCCAGCGTACATCAAGATGGATATCGAGGGCGCAGAGCTGGCTTCAATTCGTGGGGCAGCAGATTTTCTGAGGTCACATCCGATTCACTTTGCGATCGAGACGTATCATGTGGTCGACAAAGAATACACTTGGAAGCCACTAGAACGGCTGTTCCCCACAGTTGGTTATGATGTCTACTCATCCAACAAGTGGGGTCAGATGTTCACGTGGGCCCGACCCAAAGTCTGACGACAACGGAGCCTTGTTGACACTGTGCTCTGGCAGTAAAACATCCCCGCCTTGGCCACCGCTAAGGCTCAACAAGAACGAAGAAACTGAATCGGAGTGAGCAAGTGACCGGAACTCAAGCGCCCGCAAGCGACGACGTGGAGCAACTTGAAAATATCTTGCGGCGAATCGAGGCGGAACCGCCAGACACGGTGCGGGCACGTGAGCGCAGTGCATTCGACGACCTCGCGAGTCCACTTGGCGAAAGGTTGGTGTTATTTGGCGCCGGGCCGCTAGGCAAAAGCGTCCTCGCCGGACTGCGCAAAGCGGGAGTTGAACCGCTGGCGTTTGCCGACAACCGCGTCGGAGGCGAAAGAAGAAGAGAGGAAGACAGAAGAAGAGCGGAACAAAGACCAAGGGAAGAACAAAGAATAGAAGAGGAGCGAAGAAGAGCAGAACGAAGAAGAGCAGAGGGAAGGAGAAAAGGACAAAGAAGAAGAAAAGAAGAAGGCTGTTTAGGAGCCAACGCTGGTGGGGTAGAAGATTTTGCGCCTATCCATAGCAATCACGATCCTTCGCACGAGCAGATTATGGGGCTTCCCGTGCTCTCTGCCACGGAAGCGGTGGAACTGTATGGCAAGACCGCATGCTTTGTCGTCACCATATATCAAGGCTCCTCCGTTCGTCGCCAACTGGCGTCGCTAGGGTGTCAACGGGTGGTGGCTTGTGCCCCACTCCTCTGGAAGTACGCCGATATTTTTATCCCGCAATGCTCACTTGAACTGCCCCATAGGTTCGGAGAACAATGCCACAGCATCCGGCAGTGTTACGCCACGTTGGGGGATGAACTCTCGAAGCGTGAACTGCGCGAACAGCTACTCTGGCGGTATTGGCTGGATTTTTCAGCGCTGTCGCCGCCACTGGACGCGAGTGATACCTACTTCCCAATGGACTTACTATCGCCGGTTCCCGACGAAGTATTCGTCGATTGCGGCAGCTTCGATGGAGAAAGCACTCGAAGCTTCCATCGTCACTGGAGCGGCAAGTTCCGTCATGTCTTCGCTTTCGAGCCCGATCCAGTAAACCGAGGGGCGCTGGCCGCCAACCTGGAGGCAATGGGAATCAGCAATCGCGTTACGGTAATGCCCTACGCCGTCGGGAACACCAATGGCCAAGTCTCCTTTGCGTGCAATGGTTCTGTTACCTCACGCGTGGTGACCCAGGGTGCAGGATCCGCGATCGAGTGTCGCCGCTTGGATGACACCGAGTGGCCTCTGATGCCAACCTACATCAAAATGGATATCGAGGGGGCGGAGCCAGAAGCGCTTGCCGGGGGAACTGAATTGTTACGAAGCTATCAACCTGTGCTCGCGGTCTGCACTTATCACAGAAGTGAGCACCTTTGGCAGATACCGAATCTCATCCGCTCCATTTCACCCGGGTACCACGTATTCCTACGGCGCTACGCCGAAGAGTGTTGGGAAGGTGTATGCTATGCCATTCCCAAGCGCAGACTGAGACGTGCCTAGCTGCAACCCATGCCTAAGACCCTGACCATCCTCACGCCCTGTTATAACGAAGAGGGCAACGTGCGCGACGTGTACCTCCAGGTGCGCGCTGCCGTCGCCGCCGCTGGCAACTACAAGTACGAACACCTCTTTATCGACAATGCGTCAACCGACAACACCCTGAACGAACTGAAGGCGATAGCCGCTCAGGACAGGAACGTAAAGGTAATCCGCAATACGCGCAACTTCGGCCACATAAGGTCACCCCACCACGCGTTGTTTCAGGCCAGCGGGGACGCGGTAATCGGCATTGTGGCGGACTTGCAGGATCCTCCCGAGATGATTGTTGACATGATCCGTAAGTGGGAGGAGGGTTACCCGGTTGTGATATGCGTCAAGAAGGCAAGCGACGAGAGCGGCGTGATGTTCTGGATCCGCAAGCAATACTACAGGCTGGTGAACCGTCTTTCCGGGGTGGAGACATACGAGAACTATACTGGCTTCGGCCTGTATGACCGCAAGGTGGTGGAAGTCATAAAGAGCTTCGACGATCCGTATCCGTACTTCCGAGGCATGATCGCGGAGGCTGGGTTTCGGCATTTCGATATTCCGTACCATCAGCCAGTGCGCAAACGCGGAATCACCAAGAATGACTTCTATTCGCTCTACGACACGGCGATGCTCGGGATCACAAATCTGTCCAAAGTGCCGTTGCGACTGGTGACTTTTTCCGGTTTTGTGGGCGCCCTCGTTTCGGTTCTGGTGTCGCTGGCATACCTCATTTACAAACTGATCTTTTGGAACAACTTCTCAGTTGGTATCGCCCCATTGGTCATCGGCGTATTTTTCTTCATGTCGGTCCAAATGTTGTTTATGGGCATCGTTGGGGAATACATCGGCACCATCCATACCCTCGTGCAGAAGCGGCCGCTCGTGGTCGAGCAGGAGAGGATCAATTTCGAATATGCCCCGGGTGAACCATTGCGGGACCCTTTGCGGGATAGTGAGGCCCAACCCAGCGCGACCTCGTGAAGGTTTGCGCTGGACCGGAGACGTTCTATGAACGCTGATGCTGCGCAGTCTCTGGCGGTGGCCAGAATTCGCGACAGCGCGTCGGTGACACAGAGTCTGCTGGAATCTTCAGCGTACTTGAGCGCAGTGGTCAAAGTAGCAGACGCAATGACGAAGTGCCTCCGCTCCGGAAACAAGATATTGTTCTTTGGCAACGGCGGCAGTGCCGCGGACGCCCAGCACCTGGCCGCGGAGCTGAGCGGACGGTTCCTGCGGGAACGGACAAGCCTCTCGGGCTGGGCGCTGACCACCAATTCTTCCGTCCTCACCGCCATCGGCAACGATTATTCCTTTGACGAGGTGTTCGCGCGGCAAGTCCAGGGGATGGGCAATCCCGAGGACGTCGCCTTCGCCATCAGCACCAGCGGAAACTCCCCCAACGTGCTGCGAGCCGTGAATGTGGCCCGCGAAAGGAAACTAATCACAGTGGGTCTGACCGGAAGAACCGGCGGAAAGTTGCCGAGCGCCGTCGATCACTGCATCTGCATTCCCAGCGATCAAACACCTCGTATCCAGGAAATGCACATTTTAACAGGACACATTCTTTGCGAACTGATCGAGGAAGCATTGTTTGAGCAGAGTTGACGATGGATGCTGACGGTGAAGTCGGCGAACGATCGGGCGAATTGACACGCGCGATTGCGGGACTGGAATCGTTCGCTCCCACACCGGAGCGCGGCCGACCGGAGGAAGTCTTCCAGCTGGTGATTGCACAAGCGAAATGCTTGCCTATCCTCGTTACCACTTAGCCCGCGCTCAGACCACAAAGGCAATCCGATGTTTGTGCACCCAGGGTGCACAAATCCGGGCTTGAGACGCCTCCGGGAGACCTCCCGAAAGCTTCGGGCCAGAGAGTCCCACGGCGCCTGTCACCGATTTGCGTTCGCTCGGGCGTTACCATTGCCAATTGTTCACTAAATGTCAAGCTCCTTTCTGTCCGGTCGGATCGGAAAGCCTTGGCTCACGCCGCCGCCAGTCAACGAGGCGCTCCGCCTTTCTCGCCCAGGTCCGGAGTCTTTCACCCTGGCCTTCTGTTTGGCGACCAGACGCTGCATGAACTTGGGCCCGTCCTTCTTGTAGGCCTGCACACCCTCGGACAGTAGCCAATCGTGCCTCTCGATTTGCGATCTGCTGGATCGGGTCAATCCAGGGGTGAAACTGTAACAAAAATCGTGGATGAACCCCGTGCACCGCGGGATGATAGTGCACTGGGCGTTTAGAACAGGCGCAAGGGTTCACCATGCCGATAAAGATGGGACGGCTGGACAATCATGGGTGCTGCCTGGCCTAGGCAGCGGGGAGTGAGACCTCTCTTGACAATATTTCACAATAGTCGAATAATTATTAGAGTATGGTTGAGTTGCAAAACGACTTCAATCACTGTCGCGAGCTGCTGCTCAAGCGGCTCCGGGAGCCCGCTCCTGGGCGAATCCAACTTTTGACCGGACCGCGCCAGGTGGGCAAGACTACGCTGCTTCTTGAGATCGCTGGTCAGTTCGGGGATGCCGCTATCTATGCTGCCGGCGATGAGCCGGACGCTGCGCTGCCCGGTTTTTGGGAGCGTCACTGGGCGGATGCGGAAGCACGCGCTCAGCGCGGCACGGCGGTTTTGCTGTTGGACGAGATTCATCATCTGTCCGACGACTGGGCCAAACGATTGAAGGGCCATTGGGACCAACAACGTCGCCGTCATCTACCCATTCACGTAGTAGCAACCGGTTCGTCGGCGCTGCGCGTAACCACGGGATCGCGTGAGAGCCTGGCCGGCCGCTTCGAAAGAATGGTTCTGAGCCACTGGTCGGCGGCCTCGTTGGCCAGTGCCTTCCAGCTTTCCGCCCGCGAGGCCGCCTTGAGCCTCGTCCGGTTCGGCTCCTATCCCGGATCAGTGGCGTTGAATGGTGATCCGGCACGTTGGCGCGCATATGTCCGTGACGCCATAATCGAACCGGCGATTGGGCGCGACCTGCTGGCGCTGGGAGCGATCCGGCGTCCTGCGCTACTTCGACAGGTGTTTGCCGTTGCCGCCAACTCCCCGGCGCAGATTGTTTCGCTACAGAAGCTACAGGGGCAACTTCAGGACAGTGGGGCGCTCGAAACCGTAGCGCACTATCTAGCGCTTCTGCAAGATGCATACTTGGTTGCACCACTGGAACGGTTCTCAGCGCGCGCCCACCGGCAGCGAGCCGCACCACCCAAGCTCGTAACGCTGAACAATGCTCTCTTGTCGGCCATGCATCCCGATGGCGCTCCCGATCCCGCTCGGGAACCGGAGCGATTCGGTTTCTGGGTAGAGAACGCCTGCCTGGCATTCGGTGTGAACCAGGGCCAAAGGGTGATGTATTGGCGGGAAGAACCCTTAGAAATTGACGCCGTTTTTGAGGGAAGCTGGGGTGAATGGGCGATTGAAGTCAAAACTGGCCGGTTCGATGCTCAGTCCCTCAAGGGGCTGCTAGAATTCTGTCGCCGAAACCCAAAGTTCACTCCGTTGGTGATCTCTGCACCCGGCGACGAAGGGATTGCCCATCGTCATCGCATCCGTGGCATCAGTTGGGAGGCTTTCCTCGTGTCTGGTCCTCCGCCACGTTAAAGGCAGGTTGCGGAACGAGGAGGTTGCGGAAGCGGAGACCGGATCACAATTGCTTCAGTAGCTCGCGACTCAGCCGGAGAAGATCACGTACGCGCTTTTGTTCCGCCCTACTTTCTGAAGAATACAGCCCGTGCTTCCAATGCGAGCGCCGCGATCGGGCCAAGCCCTCCGGGGTACGAGGGCCCGTACTGGCGCCCCCGTGCGTCCGACATCGGCCGTTACGCATGGCGGGCGACTGACATGCCGTGCCACGACGCGTCTTCGCTCCGCACCTCGGAGCGGTGTTCGGGTCCCCTGGCGGATTCCCATTTTTCAACCATCCTCTTCGTGGCGTCTGCGTGCTATCAATGGGATTTTCCATTGGCTTTTCCATGATCTTCTGCAGAAGCATCCAAGGATCCTTGATGACTGACTGAACCCACGATGCCCTGCGCTCCGTCATGGATATGTACTTGCTCGACGTTCATTTTCTGCTCGCCCTTGCCACGGTGCCGATCCAAGGCTTCTACCTGCGCGACAAAGGTCATTGGGGACTAACGTTGAAGACAAAATCGAGGACTGACGTTGAAGACAGGTCGCAAGGGGTACCCGTACTGAATAATCATAATCTCAAACTGCGGACTTGTGCAACTGCGTTTGGCGCGCGGACTGAAAATCTGTCTCCGCTTCGCTGCGGAACACTATCCCTGACGATTCCGAACACGGCTCCACAATCACCAGTCGCCCTCCCAAGGCGTTTCTCTGAGCTAGCCGTTTTCGACGCGCGCCTTTATATCCGAGTACGCCGCATCGATGAGCCTGCTTAGGGCTGCGGTGTTTGTGGCCGTTCCAGGTCTCAGCTTCACATGGCGCATGAACTTGCCGGTGCCTTGCAACAAGCGTGCCGGATCCGGCAGCGCTGCGCCGTGAAAGAACCCCAAGTTTACGTGCGAAGTGAATACATTGACGTAGCCGAAGGGCGCATCTCCCAAACATGCAACCGGACAGCCGTCATGCAAAAGCTCCCGGACTTCGTCCCCGCATTTTCGCATCACCTCAAACCACTGATGCGCGATGGCTCCCAATCCACCTGCATGCTCTTTCATCCACGCATCGATGGCGGGATCGCGTTCGACAGCGCCGTTGAATCGCAGCAATTCCGTTTTCATCGTCGCTCCACTTTCTGCTTTCGAGATCTGGGGTTACGTAGCACCCTTACCTTCCCTCCGCCAAAACCGCTCGTCTCGAACAGTTGGTCTTGTCGAAGGGGGTGTCGCTCCCGGCTACCACCGTAGTTTTTTATAACCCGGATCGTCCGTGACCGGCTTGTCGGCTCCTCTTCCATAATCCAACTATTTGGGAAGGGGGAAACCCTTCATGCAGACCACCGTGCGGTCCGCTTCCTCGGGTTTCGCGTGGGTGAAGCCCAGGTTGGCTGTACAAAGAACATCTCCTTTCAAAACCAAACTAGTGTTGTTGTCGAGCGGCGCGTTCTGCTTGGTGGCTATCAGGATGCGCTGCGAACCGTCGGGCGAAAGGACCCAGATCTGGTTAAGCAAAATCTCCGACACGTAGATGTTGCCTTTGCCGTCCAACTCGATCCCATCGAATGCAGAGAACCCGTATGGTAGCGGCAAAGGTTCACCGGCCGTCCCATCCTCCTTAATCGGGATCCTGAGTACCATCGGGTCGCCGTCGGTAACGGCATAGATGTTCTTCTGTTGCTTATCGAGCACGAGATCATTGACTCCCAGTGGGAATCCCGAATAAGGCTTGGGAGACCAATTGAGCAGAGGATGGGCCGACCACAGGTCCACCTTTTTCCCATCTGGAGAGATTTTCCAAATTCCAGAATACGTGAGGTCCGTCATGTAAACGTTACCGCTCGAGTCGATCGCGACGTCATCCGGATAACAGAACGGCCAACCCTCCGCTTTCGTTGCGAGCGGCGTCACCTTTCGGGTCTGAGCGTCGATCTTATAGACGCCCGACTTGGTCACCGTCGCGTCGCGGCAAGCGGGGTGGAACGGATCGCCCAGGTCCTTCCTGAAGTCACGTTTCGAGTGGCCCGTGTAGGCGACGTAGATGTTGCCAGACTGATCAAGATCGAGTCCGATCAGGTCTCCATTTCCGCTTTCCTCCTGCGACGGCACCCACGCGATGTGATCGTAGCTGCCGTCATCCTTGAGCATGACGACTTCTCCAATATGCATCAGGGTCGCGTAGAGGTTGCCATGCGAATCGACCCCGAGACCCTCAGGCGTGTCGGGGAGTTTGGCCATGACCCAAGCCTTGAACTGTGCCGTTGCCGGCTGAGGAGCGGCGGTGAGAAAAAACGCGCAAGCGATTAACCAGGAGAGAATCCTCAGACGTTCTTTTTGGCACGGACCCGATTGGGCCATGTTTGTTCCTCCTCTAATCATCGCCGATTCCGGCGTTGACTTTCCGGGCATAGCGACAATGTATCCGAATCTACAGCAAGCTAGAAGTGGCGAGACCCAGCATCTCAATGTCAGACGCAAGACGATCAATCCTGGTTGGCGACAACCCTTACTTTGGGATTACTTCACGTTTGCTCGTGATGCGCCCGTAACCGTGGCTTCCCAGGGTGGTTTTCAGATAAGCCGTCAAGATGTGGCGCGGGGTAATTCACCGAAGACAACTTCGGGCGAGGTGTTATGCTCCGGGGACGACCAAGACGCCGGTCAAGATCGGCATCTCGCTTCTTGATATTTCTTCCGTTTCCGCGTACAACGCTGCTAACGATGAGGCGCGTACTGTTGTGCATCAGTTTCGTAATGGTACTCGCGGCATCGCTGATTGCCGACTCCAACTTGCGGATCACCGATGTCGGCCTGCACGGCTACTACGGTACACCCTCCGCCGTCCGGCTGATCGTACGGAATCCCTTATCGCAGACGCAGGTCATTCATCTGCAGGTCGCTGCTGGCCAGGAAAATGATGTCACAAACACTGTCACAACCGACGTTACACTGAGCGGCGGCGAAGAGCGCGCATTGGAGTTGCCGGTGCTAATGTTCGTCGGAAAAGTGTTCATCACAGCCGACGCAAGCAGCGCAGGCGCATTTTTCGGTCAAGATAAACACGAGGAAGTCTTACGCCAAACCAATTTGATCGCCCTGATGTGCGCCAGCGAGAACGTCTGTAAAGCGGCGCAGTCGCAGATACAGTTCAGCGGGACCATTGAGGAACGAGCCGACAAAAACCGTCACACTGCATTCGAAATGGTCGACGACCCGCGCGACCATTGGTGGGCTTATTCGGCGAGCAACGCTGTCGTGGTCGCGATGCCCATGACAAAGCTGGCAACCGCGCAGCGAGATGCGCTGGAAGGATTCCTCCGAATCGGTGGGCGCTTGGTTCTGCTCGAAGACGAAATTGCAGATCCCAGTTTCCTTTCTGCCTATCGCAAAGCGCCGGCGCCGCCCAACGGTGAACGTGTTGGTAGGGGCACGCTCTTCCGTGTGTCCGGGCTAGGTGCGAACGCACTCGGCGATGTCTTCGCCGGTCACAATCTGACCGGTGTTCTCGCACAAAATTACATTTGGCGAAACTCGAACCAGTTGGGCTTTCTGCCCCGCCGATTTGCCACTTCATTGGACTTTCCACGGCTGCGCTGGGTTCTGATCTTGCTGGCGGCTTACACGGTCGTGATTGGCGTCCTGAACTTCGCCGTACTCCGGCATTTCCGCCGTTTGGAATTCGGCTGGATCAGCATGTGCGGACTGGCGCTGCTGTTTGCCACTGGCTTCTATTTCTCCAGCGCGAACCGGCGCCCGAGGAGCTTTCGTCTCGATAATCTCGCTACTTATTACCTCGACGCGCGAAGTCCGCTGGCGGCAGCCGATTACAACCTTCGCGTCTCGGCTCCTGATCGGCGGGACGTGCTAGTTTCGGTTGCCGATCCCGCCGTGTTCACCTATCCCAGTCTCGCCGGGGAAGGACCGAACAGCCAAATCTGGGCCGAAATGAATGGGCAAGGCGCTCAGGCACGTCACCATTACGACATTCGTTTTGGTCCGCCAAGCCAAGTCGAGATGTCGTTGCTGAAATGGTCGTTCCACGATCTCGACTTGCAGGGCTTGCACGAATTCTCCGGGACCGTACACTTCGTGGCGTCCAACCGCCTCCGCAACGATACCGGGCAGCGATTTGGCGAAGCTGTGTACCTCGACTACACCGCCAATGCTCTTTACACGCTGCCCGCACTGGCCCCAGGCGAGGACATTCAACTGGACGCGATCCCGTCGAGGCCGATTCGCACGAAAGACTCGAAGCAGGTCTGGACGGGCGCCGACCTCGATTACAGCAAGCAAACGCTGCCGGAACTGGCGCTCAGAGGCGCATTGCCCTTTGTCGGCGCGGGGCGGGTCTTTGCAGGGCTCAGCGACGGCCCCGCGCTGCCTGTCGACTTGAACGTCCCCCATCAGCAAAGCGTCCATGCGCTTGTGATTGTCGCCCTGGAGCAGCAATGATCGACGTCGAACAAATCCGCAAGAGTTTTAACGGCACACACGCGCTCGACGGTTTCACCCTACATGTTGGCGCCGGAGAACTGTTCGGCCTAGTCGGTCCGAACGGCGCTGGCAAGACCACTCTAATGAAGATCCTGTCGACGCTCCTGCCGATTGACAGCGGTACAGCTCAGATCGGCGGCCTCAGCGTCACCACCCAAGCACACGAAGTAAAACGCCTGATTGGCTACCTCCCCGATCAGCCGGGAGTGTACCAGGACATGAGCGTGTACGAGTTCCTAGAGTTTTTCGCCGACGCGTTCCAACTCACAGGAGCCCGCAACCGAGCTGCCGTCGGGCGTGCCCTGGAGCGCTCCGGACTCGCCGAGCGCAGCCGCGACTCCGTCGAACAACTCTCGTTTGGCATGAAGCAGCGCCTCGTTCTGGCCAAAACGCTGCTTCACGATCCCAAGGTCCTGTTACTGGATGAACCGGCCACCGGGCTCGACCCCATCGCCCGCGTCGACCTTCGCGAGCAACTGAAGGAATTGCAGGCCGAAGGTATCACCATCCTGATCTCCTCCCATATCCTTAGCGACCTCGAAGACATCTGCACGCAGATCGCCCTGATTGGCGAGGGGCACAATGCCAGGGATACTGAGGGGCACTCCGTTATCCAACTGCGGGCACCGCAAGCTCGGGTGCGGATCTACGAGATTGAAATATTAGGCGACAGCGTTCCAGCGGTGAGTATTTTGAACTTGGTTGCTGGCACGCGTCTGCTCGAATCCGGCGCCGGCCGCCTGTTGGTGGAGATCACAGGCGCAGACGAACAGGTTGCTGCGCTTTTGCGGGCACTGGTGATCGGTGGCGTGGATGTGCTCCGGTTCGATCATCGCGCTCTCGGTCTGGAGGAACGGTATCGTCTCGCCTTCCAGGGGAGGCGCGCATGAACCCGATGGTCCGAAAAGAACTGCGGCAACGCATGCGCGAACGACGCGGCTGGCTGCTTCCCTCCCTCTACCTGCTCGTTCTTGGCGCCGTTGTGACTTTCGCCTATTTCGTCACAACGACGGACCGCGGCCGGTCTAACATTCAGGGATCAACGGTGGGAGTGGTTCTGTTTCTGACACTCGCGTACTCGCAACTCGCGTTGTTGCTGCTGCTGGTGCCAATCTTCAGCGCCGGATCCATCACCATTGAGAAGGAGCAACGAACGCTCGCCGGCCTGCTCACTTCGTTGCTAACCTCTACGCAGATCTGGTGGGGCAAATTTGTTTCTTCGCTGCTGTTCGTCCTGCTCCTGCTGGTGACAAGCCTGCCGGTGCTGAGCATGGCCTTTGCGTTCGGCGGCATCGGTCCATGGGAAATCTTCTGCGCCACTGTGACGACGGTGCTTATTCTCGGTTGCATGAGCGCGATCGGTCTCTATTGCTCGTCCGCCTTCCAGCGCAGCGTCCATGCCACCGCCGTCAGCTACGCCACCGTCATTGCAATCACCGTAGTGACAACCATCGTCTTTTTCGTGCGCATATCGATTTACGAATCTGCGCATCACCTAACAACACGCGGTTGGTACGATATCCCGCTGAACATCCGCGCCCCAATGTATGTGAACCCGTTTTTCTTCCTGACTGCGTCGTTTGCCCCGCCCAAGCAGCTATACCCGGCATGGATCACTTGCGCCGGCGTGTTTCTAGCCCTGGGCGCCCTTGCCGTTCTGCTGACCTTGCGCAACTTACGTCGTAGGGGCGACTTGTAGCGCTTGCTTTGCTGCGGCGGTGATCGCGACACCGCCGGGGCTGGCGGCCCTCTCCACGTCTATGGGAAACAACTGTTCTACTATCAGAGGGACGGCGGCCAGATATGGGCTGTCGATGTCCGGGCTAATGGCGGCTTCTCCGCCAGTAAGCCACGCCTCTTGTTCAAAGCGCCGGGGTGGGTCGGTGGGCCGATCCGCTCATGGGACGTGTCCCTGGATGGTCAGCGGTTTCTGATGGTGAAAAATGAGGGAGCGAAGCCCACGCCTGTGACCGAGCTGGTCCTTGTAATGAACTGGTTCCAAGACCTGCAGCGCCTCGCCCCGACCGGGAAGAAGTAAGTTGGCGAATCGCAACCGATTAGAGCGTATTTCATAAACAGTGCCTCAGCGTAATCCAGAAGCAAGCGAGATAGAAGAAGGCACGGTAAGTGGAGAGCAGATGCTCATGACGGACCAGCAGGCGTCGGAATTGACCCAGCCATGCGTTGGTTCGCTCCACGATCCAGCGGCGCTTATAACGCCGCAGTTTGCGCCCATCTTGGTAGCGCCGTGCCTGGTTGTTCTTGCGGTAGGGCGCAATCAGTTCGATGCCACGCTTTTGCAAGCGCTGGCGCAGCGGGTCGGAATCGTAACCGCGGTCGGCGATCACGCGCTCCGGCTTTTGCCGCGGGCGCCCTTGCCGGCGTGGTACCCGGACTTGGGAGAGCGTGGCTTCCGCAAGCGTAACTTCACTGGGGGAGGCACTTTCCAGCCGAACTCCCAGCGGAAGACCTTGACCGTCGACCAGTACCATCCACTTCGTCCCCTTGCCCCGCTTGGTTTTACCGACCGCGAGGCCCCCTTTTTCGCCGGAGCGAAACTGCCGTCCAAAAAGGTTTCGTCCCAGTTCAGCAGGCCTTCTTCATCCAGCGCCCCCAGCAACGTGCGCCACGCTTGCAGCCACACCCCTTCGTCTTCCCACTGCTTGAGCCGCCGCCAGCAGGTCGAAGGCGAAGCAAACTCCTCGGGCACGAATCGCCACGCCGCGCCGGTTTGCAGAATCCACAGAATACCCTCGAAACACGCCCGGTTCGATGCCCAGGGCCGGCCTCGATTGTCCTGCCGTCGCCTGGGCGGGGGTAGCATGGGTTCCACCAACTCCCACTGCTCGTCCGTCAACAGCTTCTGCCGCGTCTTCATGACAGAAGCTCATCACCTAACCAGCCTCATCCGTAAGTGCCTGATATGAGGCCGAACCTATTTATGAAACACGCTCTAGTTATTCCTCAGGATCGGCAAGAACCTTGTCCTCGGCTCCGGAACGATCATTAGTACACAGTGGGCGCGATTGTGAAGGACGGGTTGAAAACCGGCAAACTATCCCAGCGACTTCACTCAACTGTTGCAAAATCTCGATTACACTTATTGACCCGGATCGGCCAATTCCCAGTGAGTGTAATCGCCTGTGGGTGTTGAAAAAGTCACTGTGATTAGCACGCGAAACGGTGGCAGAAGCGTGGTAATAAGGAGAAGGAATCCTGGCCATGTTCTGCTGGATCACCATACTCGGAGGGGTGCTAATCATGATGGGGCAACACGATCGTTCGGAAGCGTTGTTCTACTACTTCCGCCTGGAAGATCAAGTTCCTGAGAGTCATCTGCTGCGGTTGATCGAAAAGCACATCAGCTTTGCGTTTGTGCGCGAGCGGTTGAAGGCGAGCTACAGCGAGACGGGCCGTCCGTCGATTGATCCCGAGCTTCTGCTGCGCATCCTCTTGATCGGCTACTTGTATGGCATAACCAGCGAGCGCAAGCTGGTCGAGGAACTGCGCATGCATCTGGCGTGGCGCTGGTTTACCGGACTGGGCTTCGATCAGGAGATTCCGCATCACTCCACGTTCTCGAAGAATCGGCACGGACGTTTTCAGGAATCGAAACTGTTCGAGCAGTTGTTTGAGGAGATCGTGGCGCGCTGTCTGGAAGCCGGACTGGTCCAAGGCGACAACCTGTCGGTCGATGGCAGTTTCGTCGAGGCCAATGCCAACAAGGGGAGCCGCATTCCGCGCGAGCAGTTAGCGGAAGCGGCGCGAGTGAACCAAACCGTGCGCCAGTATCTGGTGGAACTGGAGCAGCAGAATCCAACGGAAGAGCCAGTGCATGAGCAGGAACTGGTGTCGACCACCGATCCCGATGCGACTTATGCGACCAAGGGTGGAACTCCAGCCCGGCTGGGTTACTACGACAACTATCTGGTGGACAATCACAGTTGCGTGATCGTCGGTGTGCAAGCGACGGCGGCACGCCTGAGCCAGGAGACGGTAGCCGCTCAAGACATGATCGCTCGTTTCGCCGAATGGCAAGGGCGGGAACCTGCGTCGGTGGCCGCCGATGCCACCTACGGGAACGGTGAGTTCTTGCAGTGGTTAATGGAGCGGGGGATCACACCGTATATGCGCACTCGGGACAGTGCTCTGCGCAAGAACAGTTTGCTCTACGGTCCCGACCGTTTTACTTATCTTCCCGAAAGCAACAGCTATCTTTGTCCCGCAGGAGAGCAACTCAACTACGGCGGACACAATGCTCGGAACCGTACCCATGTCTACATCGGGACCCGCAAACGTTGTGGGGCGTGCGCACAAAAAACGCAATGCACCAGCTCACCGTTAAAGTATCTTGCCATCCACATCCATGAGCCCGCCCGGCAACGCGCTCGCGACCTAGTCAATACTCCTGCCTTTGTTGACGCGCAGAGACAGAGAAAAAAGGTGGAGGCACTGTTTGCGGAACTCAAGAATCAGATTGCACTTCGTCGCTTGCGCTTGCGGAGATTAAAGTTTGTTCGCGAGCAGTTCTTCCTGGCAGCGGCTGCGCAAAACATTAAGCGACTGGTCCGCTTCCTCAGCCAAGGGCCGCAGCCAACGCTCCAGGCAACGACTTAGTCTTCCACCCTCGCAAGAAAACTCTCCCTTGCTGCGGGACTCACACCCCACTAACAGCGCTTCCGAGCAGCCCTTTTTCAACACCCACGCCTGATGGCGTCAACAATCCCTGCACTCGAGCCTCGCAACGGCACATGCAGCTATTTTGATCCCGCGACTACTGCAGCTTTGCGTACTCCGCCTTGGCTTCCTTCAGGATGGGGATGTCGGGGTCGGCGTCTTTCCAGAGGGTGAGGAAGTCCTGGTAGGCAGCTTTCGCTTTGGCGGTGTCGCCTGCCATTGCGTAGGCGCGACCAAGTTGAAGATGGGCCAGCGCTCCAGTCACAAAGTTCAGCACAATGCCTCTGTGATCCAGCAGCTTCTGGAACTCGGCGGCTGCGGCAGTTCCATTATGTACCAGCAGGTAGGCTTGACCACGCACATATGCCGGGTACAGATACTCTATTCCACCCAATTCGTAAGGAGCGGCAGCTTCGAGATACACAAGTGCTTGAGATGAATTGCCCTCGCTGAGTTGGACGGCGGCGTTGATAGTCGGCAGCCAGTAGAGCTTCAAAACGGTATTCGATTGGTAGTTTTTCTCCAAGTCCTCGGCCAGTGCCTTGGCTCGTGCGGTATCGCCGGTGCGAGCCAGCGTGAGGGCCGTTACTATCTTTACATTCCGCCCGGGAGACAGCGCCAAAGCTGCCGTGACTCCTTGCCTCGCGGCTGCGGTATTGCCAAACTCGGCCTCGCGCAGCGCAGCGTTGGTCTGCCACGAGGCGGCGGTTTCCTTGGAGTCGGCGCGGACAGCCGAGTCCATCGCGCGGCGGGAGAAGTCCCGCGCTCCGCTTAGCCGCCCGTAGTAGGCTTCCGTATCAGATTGGGCCGAAAGCAGTACGTCTTCGGCTCCGGGCTTGCCGGCACCCCAAGCTACTTGCTGCTCCATCTGTGCGGAATCTCCTCGCAAAAAAGCAAGAGAGTAGATATAAGAGCGCAGAGATCCGCCATCCAGTTTGTGTGCGAGCGCCTCATCGAAGATGGCCTTGGCTTCATCCAGGCGGTTCAGGCTCAGGTACGTCGCCCCCAGATTTGCATAGGCGACAACATTGTTCGGCTCAAGCCGCAACGCTTCCTGACATTCCGCGAGAGCCTTGTCATATTGCCCCATGCTGTCGTAGTTCGCGCCCAAGTTAATGTGCGGAATGGAATCACGAGGATAGTTTGCGATCCACAGTTCGTAGGTCTGCGCCTCCTTCTCCAACTCGCCCGTGGCATAAAAATAATCCGCAGAGATGCGCAGCTTCTCCCGTTCCGTGACCCGGTCGCGCAACCCATACGCCTTGGTGGCATATTCAAGCGCGAGCGAAGGCTGGCCAAGGTTCCCGTAGCGTATCGACAAACCGGCATACGCCATGGGGAAATTAGGATCAAGTTCAATGGCTCGCTTCAGAAACGGAATGCTGGGAGCGTCTCCTTTTTCGCGCCCGATTGTGATACCCATACTGTAGTTTTTCAGGGCTTCGAGGGAGGATGTCGTGGCCTCAATCGGAACGTCAAACTTCTGCACCGAGGGCAGAGACTCTCCCAGCTTGGCACGAAGACCGGAGGCGGCCCGACTTAAGGACTTCAAAACATCTTCTTTGCTGGCCGCCTCAATCTGTTCTTTGGCTAAGCTGTCTCCACTGCTGCATGCCACCGCGTTCACGGCAATCAAGTAATGACTTCCCAAGCCCGATATCTCACCGCCCAGCAGGGCCTTGCTTCCCGTTCGCAGGCAAAGCTCCCGGCCCACATCCACCGTGATGCGTTCATTTGCAGGGCGGCCCATCATCTGCAAGGTCTCGCTGACCTTTCGGTCGGATAGCACATTCAAAAAAGGAGACTGCTCCAGTTCCACTGCCAGCGCCTGCTTCAGCGCGTCGTCAAAGACGGGATCGCCTGTCTTGTTGTCGAAGTCGGCGAGGACGACCGTGTCTTTCTCGGTGAGCGGTGTAGCCTTCGCCCCCGGCGTCCCAGGACTCGCGGAACGCGAGTGCCAATAGAAGCCACCGGCAATGAGTGCAGCCGCCAGTACCACGGCGACGGGAATAAGAACCTTCCAGAGTTTCCTGCCCGCGACGGGAACTTCGGCGACCTTCACCGCGCTCGATGACGGAGCTGGAGCAAGCGCAGGGGAGGAACCGGATGCTGGCGACGGCGGTTGGGTGGCTGGGGATTCAGTAACTTTCGGCCCGCTTTCCTGTGCGACCGCCACCGTCCCCGAACTAGCTGGTACACCGTGCCGCGATTCCGTGTCTCGTTTCAGCCGCTTCAGGTCGGCGCGCATGTCCGCCGCAACCTGATAGCGCAGCTCTCGATCCTTCTCCAACGCCTTGTTGATGATCTCCTCCAGCTTGGGCGGAATATTGCGATTAAAACGAATTGGGGGCGGAGGATCAGAATCGAGTATTGCTTTGAAGATCAGGGCAGAGGTTTCGCCGTGAAAAGGCAATGCCCCCGTCGCCATCTCGTACAACACAGCACCGAAGGAAAATAGATCGGTGCGGGCATCCAGTTCCTTTCCCCTAGCCTGCTCTGGAGACATGTACGCGATCGTACCGAGCGTCGCACCAGGACTGGTCAGGTGTTGCTCGCTCATTGCCGTTTCTTGGGCCGTTGCTCCTGCCGCTTCGATCACTCTGCTGCCGACTGGGGTTACTTTCGCCAGACCAAAATCCAGAATCTTGGCGTGCCCGCGTTCGGTGACAAAAATATTGGCAGGTTTGATGTCGCGGTGGACAATGCCCTTGGAGTGAGCGGCGTCGAGCGCGTCGGCGATGTCAATCGCCAGACCGAGCAAAACATCGGTATCGATGGGCTTTCCGGCGATGCGATGCTTCAGCGTCAGCCCGTCCAGAAACTCCATGGCGATGAACGCTTCGCCGTGCTGTTCGTCAATTTCGTAGATGGTGCAGATGTTCGGATGGTTCAGAGCGGAGGCGGCCTGCGCTTCGCGTTGGAAGCGGGCTAAAGCTTGTGCATCTTTAGCAATCTCGTCAGGCAGGAACTTCAGGGCGACAAAGCGATGCAGCTTTACGTCCTCCGCCTTGTAGACCACCCCCATGCCGCCGCCACCGAGCTTCTCGACGATGCGGTAGTGCGAAATAGTCCGGCCGATCATTAGGGGCAAATCTTACGTGGATGAAACGGGCAAGTCAATGAAAGCCGTGGAGTTGGCGGTGTGTCAAAGCAGTCGTTGGTGAAAAATCCTCATTACACCAACTACCCTAGCGGGAATTGGTCCGCTTCACAGCGCGAACAGATTTGACTGATCCACTCGGCTTCTTGAGTCCGCCATCAGGTTTCTTCGGGACATCGTTCTCGATCAGGAACTCCTTGCCACACTTCGGGCAGGTACGGCGGCTTAGGAGGATCCTGTCCATCACGGTGCCGATTATCAGCGGCGCGCGACAGTGCGGGCAGCCGATGTTCAACTCCCGGTACGGCAGTTTGACTTCTCTACGAGGCGCGGCCATCGGTGTATTAAAGCAGAAATGGCCACCCTTTGCGACGAGGATCGCACTCCCCCTCCGCCTACGTTCCGAGAGTAGGCGTAACATCTACGCTCATTGACCCGGATTGGCCAATTCTCAATGAGTGTAAACGCCTGAATTACAGCAACTAGGCAGTCGCGGATGTCCAGGCGCACGCCCAAGCCTGCCGCTCCCAACAAAAAACAGCCCCGCATCTCTGCGGGGCTGCTTCAGTAATGTAGACGCTCTTACTTACCGGTGCCCGTCAGGTCGGAAGTCTGCGGGCTGTTGTTAGCGCTGTCCGACACCTGCAACGTCCCCGTCCTCGTCCCCGTCTGGGTTGGAGTGAAGGTCACGCTGATGCTGCAGCTGGCGTTGGAGGTCAAGTTCGCCTGGCAGTTCGTCGTGGAAACGGCGAAGTCGCCAGTCGTTGAGATCACGATGTTGTGGAGGATTGTGTTCAGATTGTTCCTCAGCGTAAACGTCTTAGCTGAGCTCCTCGTTCCGACCTTCGTTCCCGGGAACGTCGCGCTGGCCGGTGTTAACGTGACCTGGGCTTTGCCGGTGCCCGACAAAGCCACCGTCTGTGGACTGTTCGATGCGTTGTCGTAGATCGAAAGCGTCCCCGTCCTGGACCCAATCTGGGTCGGAGTAAAGGTAACGCTGATCGTGCAACTCTTTCCCGTGGCCAAGGTGCTGCCGCAGGGCGTCGAGCCGGGTGACTGCGCGAAATCGCCGCTGGTTACGATGCTGGTGATGTCCAGCGTCGAGCCCGAGTTGTTGGTAAGCGTGACCGTCTTCTTAGCACTCGTCTGCCCCACCACGACCGTGCCAAAGGTGAGAGTGGTCGGCGACACACTGACGCCGGTAATAGCCGGGTTCACGGTGAGCTGGACCGTCGTCGTGTGGGTCAAAGCGCCCGACACACCGGTGATGGTCACGGTGAATGTCCCCGTAGCAGCGCTGCCGCTGGCTGTCAGGGTCAGTGTGCTGGTTGTGGAGGTGGGATTCGGGCTGAACCCCGCCGTCACGCCGCTAGGCAGACCGGAAGCGCTCAAGTTGACGCTGCCGGTGAAGCCGTTCAAATCATTCACCGTGATGGTGGTCGTCCCGCTGCTACCCTGAACGATGGCTACGCTGGTCGGATTCGCGGTGAGATAGAAGTCCGGAGTCCCACCACCACCGCAGCCAGGGAAGGCGAACGATCCGATCTGGGTACTCCAGTCGAATCTCTGCGTAACCAAGTAGTACTCCGTGGTGTACCAGAAAGTGCACCCGTCCTGGTCGATACGCATGGAGCTGTAATCGCCCCAGCGGTTGGAGGTGTCGCACGATTGTAGACACAGGCCAGCGGACCCACGAACCCGCTGCCGCCCGGCCCGAAGTTATTCTGGGACTGTCCGTAGTTGGTCGGCCAGATCCCCCACTTTGGATAGTCGGGGAATCCGTTACCGGGCACCGCGAACTCATAGAGATAGTAAGTGCCATTGGCGTCATTGGTCGTGGAAATCGCCATGCAAACGGCATACGGAGAGACGAATACGTTCTGCGCCAGAAACCAGCGATGTGCCGTCACGTCCCACTGCGCGATGATGTCGCCGTCGTTATTGGCCGCGCATAAACTTCCGGTAAGCGCTGACCAAAGGGTGTTGCCCTCGATGGCGGGGCCACAGGTATACGGAGACACCTTCGAACAGACTGTATAGGAGGTATTCACCCATTGCAGAACCTGAGTGTCGCCGACCGCCATATTAGTATCGGGAGGTGCGTCAGGAACGCTGTAGTGGGGGAAGCCATTGCCCACGCCCAGGAAATCCGCTCCTATAGTGACGCTGGCTTCGGGGCCCGCGGCGCGGTTCTGTTCAACCTCGTCCACAACTTTTCCAAAGGAACGCTTGGGAATGCGCCGGACCGGATTCGCTTCGTGGAAGCCGTAATGCAGCGGCTGGGGCAGTTGAGCCAGTTCCCCGAGGGGTGCCGAAATGCCAAACGCAGCCGGGTGGTTGACCGCATCTTGTGCGGCGAGCGGCAGACCGCATAGCAATAGGGCGCCCACGGCCAAGCAGGCCGTGACGATGATTCGTTTCTTACTCATATTTTTTTAATCCTTCCCCTTTTTTTGCCTCACGGACGGGGAGTAAGTTAATCACACTTCTTGCGCGAATACAACTATCAGAATTGTGGTCAATAAGTGCAAAAATATGCGCTTGGGGAGCTGAGTTGCTGAAGAGCAAAGTTGGGATCGCCCAGCATTTACGGGGTGAAAACGGTCAAAACACGAAGGGCTCTCTCGCTCACGAATCACCTGCTGCGGTGAGAATCGACGACGACCCAAGTCTCGGGTGCTTGCGTGATACACTCCGAGTTTCGTTTACCGGCTTTCGTTTACCTGGGTCGAAAGCTTCCCACAAATTCATTAACCACGTAAGTTTCTCAAGTTCGCCAAGGGGACAGCACGTGCCAGTTCAGCGCGCTTTGGTTTCAAGTCTTGTGTCCGTGCTCACGCTCTCAGCGCTGCTGGCGTGCGGCGCAGCCAACGGATTGGCCCAGCACACCGTGGTGAAGAAAAACGGAGTGGGCGGAAGAATTGAAATCGACTACAACGCTGCCGACAAAGCGACCGAGATGCGCACCATCGGTGCCGACGGCAAACTCCAGCAGAAAGTGGATTACGAGTACGTCCCCGGGTATTACGGTGCCCAGCAGACGGACACCACCTATTGGCCCAACGGCCAGGTCCGCCGGGTGGCGCGCAATACCTACGACGAGAGCTCGAACTTCACCGGCGAATTCCTCGAGACTTTTGACCAGTCCGGCAAACAGATCGCCGGCCACAAACTGACGCACGATCCATGGACTGGAGTGTATCGCTGCTCCGAATGGAGCGCTGCCAGGCAGGACTACCGGGCCGTCGACTGCCCCGTCGGCGAGGAAGATCGCGGTGGAGCAGAGGGGCTGAAAACATTCACCTATGACGAGGTGATGAAGAATCTCGAGGCGGCGCGTGAAACTGCCCGACGGGAACAGAAGATCGGGCGCATGCAGCCCGAGACGCCGGTCCATCCACTCACTACTGCGGCCCAGCAAGAGGTCGGACTAGTTTTACCCGCGCAACTCCGTCCTGGTGAGGGGGTATCCGGAACAGTGGTTGAGAATCCGGATCAATATAGCGAAATGAGGGAAGTCACAGTCACGCGCGTAGCAGTGCCATTTGAGTCCGCCGGAGAAGGGTCGCGGTTGTCAGGCTGGTTGTTCGAGACGGCAGGGGAAGAACCGCGGCGTGCCGACGGGCCAATTACATTGGTTGTTCCACGCCGCGAATCCGGACTGAAGATTACGTTTCGGGAAGCCGCCAATCCTTCTCATTCCGTTTCTCAAACGCTGAAGTTCCCCCAGCTCGCAGAAAAGAAGTCACTCCCCCTGAACTCGTTTCAGGCGCCAGCGCTTTGCATGAAGGGCGAACTCTGCGTGGTGAGCGGCCCGTTCAGTGGTGACAGCGGTAAGACCTTCGCTGCCTTCGAAGACCGGCCTTCGAAGATCGTGGCCGAGACCTCCGACGCTGCCTACCTCGGCATTCCAGAGCGCACCGAGACGGGGTCACGGCCATTGTTCATCGCAGAAGGAATGAAGGTCGTCGCGCTTCCCGTGGCGGTGGGCAAGTTTGTCATTAAGAATAACGGACGCGAGTTGCAAGCCGGCGAGACCCTGATCACGTTCCCCACCTTGGGGGGGCCCGGGGACATACCTGATCCAGCGTGGCAGATCGGCAACTTCCCTGCCACAAATCTTCAGCGTGCTCAGCAGTTAATACCCGGATTTCAGCTGTCGCAAGGAGATCGCGAGACTCGCAAAAAACTCGAAGCTCACGAACGGGGAGAGTCCAAAGAGAAGCGCGAGATCGAAGAGAAGAAACAAGAGGGAGAAATTCTCCTCGTCGTCCAGAACATTACGCCGGAGCAGATTTCGTTGCGCAGCTCCAGGAACGAAGTGCTGGTCTTCCATTTGAGCGACGAGGCCTTCCGCCGCGGCGAGTTCAAGTACGACCTCATGGTTGAGGCCAAGAAAGCGGGCAAAGTCGAAGTCAAGGGCTACGTCATACCCTTTCTGGCGCCCATTGTCGGTCAAGAGTTCAGCATCAAGGCGGCTCGGTAACCGCCGGCAGCGGCTAACCGACCTTACCGCCAGAAGCGGCGTAATAGGAAGCAAAAGTTGAGGTTCTGGGGCGTCCGAGCGAAACGGGCAAGTCAATGAAAGCGATGGGGTTGGCAGTACCTCAAAAGGATTGTTGTCGCAAAATCTCTATTACACTCATTGACCCAGCCGCACGGGGTTTTGAGTTACGCATGGGCCTGAGGCCCACCCATTGACATGAAAATGGGGTTGTGTTGTGCGTGTAGGCTGATGGAGCGTGGACGGCGAAGGTCTGTTTACACTCTGGATGAAGTGAGGCCGTTTTTGAGTTTGATCGGGAACGCGCGTTTTGAACCAATCTGTGTCGCGCCACTTCTGCCCGTAGCAGAGGTGGTAGCACGTGACGGTGTGTAACCTTTTCCGCGTGCGTTCTGCCGCTTCCACGCTAGGAGGAAGCGATGAAGGTCGCGGGGATTGACGTACACAAGAAAGTGTTGATGGTCGTTGTCGTGGATGCGAGGATGCCGGAAGAGAAACTCGTGCGGCGGCGCTTCGTCACGATGCCGAGCGAATTGCACCGCCTTTTGACGTGGTTGCGGGAGCAGGGAGTAGAAGAGGCGGTGATGGAATCGACTGCGCAGTACTGGCGGTCGGTGTGGATGGAACTGGAGCCCCACTTGCGTTTGCACTTGGCACAGGCGTTTTCTAACCGTGCTCCACGTGGGCGTAAGCATGATTTCAAGGACGCCGAGCGGTTGGTGCGGCGATTGATCGCCAACGAGCTGATTTTAAGTTTTGTGCCCAATGGCGAACAGCGCATCTGGCGGAGCATGACCCGCATGAAGCTGCAACTTACACGCGATCGAGTGCGACTGCAGAACCAAATCGAGTGTTTGCTAGAAGAGATGCGGATCAAGCTGTCGATTGTGGTCAGCAATCTACTGGGTGCCAGCGGGTTACGCATTCTGCATGCTTTGGCAAACGGAGAGACTGACCCCAAGAAGTTGGCGCAACTGGGTGGGGAGCGACTGCAGTGCACCGAGGAGCAACTGGTCGATGCTTTAACGGGAAGAGCACAGCCCGTGCATGGGGAGATGTTGGCCTTGCAACTGCAGAGGCTGCAGTTGATCGATCAACAAATGGCTCAGCTCAATAGCATGATCGCGGCAGCCATGAAGCCGCATCAAGACGCGGTGATCCGATTGGCCGAAGTACCTGGTTTGGGAGTGGATTCTGCGCAACAAATCATCGCCGAGGTGGGCGCTCAGGCCAGTACGTTCCCCTCGGCAGCGGAGTTGACGTCGTGGGTGGGAACCTGCCCCGGCAAGGAGGAAAGCGCGGAGCAGAACCATAGCAGTCGTTCCGCGAAAGGCAATAAATACCTGCGCCGCGTGCTGAACCAAGCAGCACACGCTGCGGTGGCGAAGAAAGGCAGTCATTTTCAAGTCGTGTTCCGGCGTCTGCTGCCCCGCCTAGGCTATAAGTCCGCCATCTGGGCGGTTGCACATCGGCTCTGTCGTCTAGTTTGGAAGATCTTGCATGAAGGGGTGCGATTCATCGAGCAAGGTGGTGAAGTGGGTCCCCGAGAAAAGAAGAAACGCGCTCAGATGCTGGCGCGAGCCCTTCGCAAGCTCGGCTACGAGGTCACCATCACACCCATAAACCAAGTTGCGGTCGCGGCTGCCGTCCAGGTCTAGGAGAGGATTTTCGACGGAGTGTAAACGCCTGGTTACGTAAACTATCGGCAAACAGCAAGGGACGAGGCAGAACCTTTTTCCCGGCTATTGCAGCTTCGCGTACTCCGCCTTGGCTTCCTTCAGGATGGGGATGTCGGGGTCGGCGTCTTTCCAGAGAGTGGCGTTTGAACAAGGCGTCCAGGCAGCGGTCGCCGAGGCGGCGGAACTGAGCGCAAAACTGGCCAGAACAATCGTTAAAGCAATGCGAAGCGTTTTGGAAATCATGGTTCTCTCCTCTTCCCTGTTTTTTCTTGCTTCAGAGCCGGCCCCTTCATGTGCCTATTGTCCCTATGAGCGTCAAGGTCCCGGTGGCACTATCAATGCTGTAGATCGAGACGCTGTTCGAGCCGGAATTCGTCACATAGGCGAACTTACCGGACGGATGGATGGCTATCGAGGTAGGAGATAGCCCCGTGGCTATCGTTCCTGAAGGCGTTAAGCCCCCGGTCGTGGCGTCGACGGTGTACATCGAGACGCTACCGTCAGTGTCAGACCCCGTCCAATTTGCCACGTAGGCGAACTTACCCGCAGGATCCACAGCTACGGAGAAAGGGTTTGTTCCTGCGGCGATCGACCCTATAAATGTTAGGGCCCCGGTCGTGGCGTCGATGGTGTACATGGAGACGTCGTTCGAGTTGAAATTCGTTACGTAGGCGAACTTACCCGCGGGATCGACGGCCACGGAGTCGGGACTTGTTCCTGCGGCGATCATCCCAATGGACGCTAAGGCCCCAGTCGTGGCGTCGATGGTGTACATGGAGACGTCGTTCGAGCCGAAATTCGTTACATAGGCGAACTTGCCCGCAGGATCGACGGCCACGGAGTCGGGACCATATCCTGCGGCGATCATCCCAATGGACGTCAAGGCCCCGGTAGTGCTGTTGATTGTGTACATCGAGACGCTGGAATCACCGCCGAAGCTGCCCGCCGGGAAAGCTCCCCCATCCGCCGCATAAGCGAACTTGCCGGATGGAGCAAACGCCACCGAATTGAAAAACTCCGGAGTTCCGTTTATCCCTGTTCCCTCTATCACTCCTGTGGTGGACGTTAAGGCCCCGGTCATGGGATTGATGGTGTACGTCAAGACGCTGCCATAATCGCCGTCCCACACATCCCCCGAAGTCGTCACGTGGGCGAACTTGCCAGAAGGATCTACGGTCACGGAATCGGTAAATTCGTCATTTGAAGGCACCGGTGGTCCTATGGACGCTAGGGCCCCGGTGGTGGGGTTGATCGTGTACATGGACACGTAGCCAGAAAATTCGCAGCCCGCACTCGCCACATAGGCGAACTTTCCGGCAGGGTCCAGTGCGATTGACTGCGGATCAACAGCTCCTGTCGTAATGGTGAAGGTCAACGCGTTCGAGCTACCCCCGCCAGCTCCAGGGTTGAAGACTGTGACCGCGGCTGTCCCGGCTGCGGCAACGTCACTCGCCGAAATCTGAGCAATGAGTCCGTTAATGGCATCACTAGTGGTCGGCCGGTCGCTGCCGTTCCAGCGCACGACTGAACCGGTCACAAAATTTGACCCTGGATAAGGCCCAACTACCTCCAACTGAAAGGACTGTTCTCCTGCGGGAATGCAGCTTGGAAAGAGAACCTGGATCGTCGGGACGGAGCCGCTCGGGACGGAGCCGCTCGTAATGGTGAAGTTAATCGCCTTGGAGGTGCCACCGCCGGGAGCGGGGTTGGTCACTGTCACGGCCGGCGTGCCGGTTGAGGCGATGCTGGCAGCAGGGATGGCCGCGGTCAATTGCGTGGAGTTGACGAAGGTGGTGGCGGGCGTCGACCCGCCGAAGTTAACCTTAGAAGCTGCGACGAAATTCGTCCCATTGATTGTGAGCGTGAAAGCCGCTCCGCCAGCAACGGTACTGTTCGGCGAGATTGTGGTGATTGTTGGAGTGCTGGATGTAGGCTGATTGATCGATGACGGACTGGTGTCGCCTCCGCATCCGGCAAGGAGCAAAAGGCTCACAATCCCCCCAACTGCGAGCTTTCTCACCAGCACTGTTTCGCTTTTCATGGCACCCTCCCGTTCCAGTTACCCACTTCCACATCACCGACCGTCGGCGAGATGCACAACCGCTTCAAATGAAGAAGTGTGCATCCAACCTAGTCAGCGCACCGTTAGTCCTTCTCTTCCTCCAGCCTCGTCCCCCCGATCTCCATCCCACCGGTAATGCTGAAAGAGCCAGTCGCCGGATCGTAGACCTCCGCTGTGGAATTTTCGTCGGATCGCCCAAGGGTCCGCGAATTTTGCATTGCTACCTCCGTCATGCTCAGTCGTTGTGCAAAATGCTCGGCCTGCGTCCCGCGACATTGGCGCGAAGTCGCTTGAGGCGCAATGGTCGGCGTATGGTCTGTAGGTGTTTTGGTTCTGATCGTGCAACTCGTTGAATGCAGGTGGCTTGTAGGCACACCCGCACATATTCCTTAGGTGATAAGCAGTGGTGATAAACTGCTGGCAATCTGGGGCGCCTGCTATGGAGGCCACCGACCGAACCCGCAGGGTGCGATTCGACGCCTTTGAAGTGGACAGGCGTTCGGGTGAAGTGCGCAAGCACGGCATCCGGCTAAAGATTCATGGCCAGCCCTTCCAGGTACTCTCGCTTTTGCTGGAGCATCCGGGGGACGTCGTTACGCGCGAGGAGCTTCGCCAGAAACTCTGGCCCGTCGACACTTTTGTTGACTTCGATACCGGTCTGAACAGCGCCGTCAAAAAGCTGCGCGACGCGCTGTGCGATTCAGCCGAGGAACCCCGCTACATCGAGACTCTGCCACGCCGGGGATACCGTTTCATTGCTCAGGTGCAAAACGGCGACCTGCCTGCTCCGGTGCCCATCGAAGAACGCCCCGCGACGGTTCCCCCGGTCGGGCCAAGGTCTGAACCTTCGAAGAAACGCCGCTTCATGGTGGCGGCTGGCGTCGCGACCTTCCTCATGGTTGCCGCCCTTGTGGCGTGGCGCGTCTTCTTCGCTGGGCCGGCACTGACCGGGAGCGATGTCATTCTCCTGGCGAGTTTTGTCAACAAGACTGGCGATCCGATCTTTGACAACTCCCTCGATAAACCTATCGAGGTCAAACTTACCGAATCCCCGTTCCTCAGCCTTCTTTCAGAAGCTGACGTCGCCTCTACCCTGCGGATGATGCGCCGCAATCCCGACGAGCGCGTGACTCTAGATCTGGGGGTCGAAATCTGCAAACGCCGGGGGCTCAAGGCCGTGGTCGTGCCGGAAATCGCCGCGATCGGCAGCACCTATGTCATCACCTTGGATGCGATTGATGCCCACAGCCAAAAGTCCATCGCGCGTCAGCAAGTGGAGGCGAGCAACAAAGATCAAGTGATTGCCGTGCTGGGCAAAGCGGGTTCTCAGTTGCGAAAGCGGTTGGGTGAGAGTCTAAGCTCTCTCGAAAGGTATGACGCGCCCCTTGACCTTGCCACCACCAGTTCGCTAGAGGCTTTGCAAGCCTACCGCTCCGGGCTCACCCTCTACCGCTCCGGAAAGCGCCGGGAAGCCATCCCATTTTTTGAAAGGGCTGTCGACCTCGACCCCCAGTTTTGCTCAGCGTACGACCTGCTTGGCAGAACACATCACAGCATCGGCGACAACCAAGAATCCAAGGCTAATTTTGCGAGGGCCTTTGAGCTAAAGGACCGGCGCCTCACCCAGGAGGAGAATTTTAAAACTACCGCGCTCTACTATTCGGCCATCACCGGCAATCTGGAAAAGGAAATTGCCGTAGCTCTTTTGTACCGGCAAATCTACCCACGCAGCGTGGATGCCGCCAACCTGTTGGGGATCGCATATGCGGAGATGGGCAGAGCGCAAGAGGCCTTGCAGGAGTTCCAATGGGCTATCGCTCATTCCCCTGTGCCTTCCGCTCAGCACTACTCCAATGCCAGCCAGGCACTCATGATCCTCGGGCGACTTGACGATGCCAAGAAACTGCTCGACCAGTGGCGCCAGCAGGGTTCCCTCACTCCGTTTCAGTTGGAGTTGCGTTACCACATCGCTTTCATCGAACACGATACCGCTACCATGGACCAGCTTGCTCGCGAAACTTCCGGCGAGGATGAGCCCTGGGTCGAGCTCCAGAAGAACCTGGCATTCTTTCGCGGCGACGTGGCGACACTTCGTTCCCTCAGCGACGCTCTGGTTAGTCGTCAGAGGAAGGCCAACCACATGGAAAACGTTGCCACGGAGCTCGCCTACCATGCCGAAGAGGAGGCCTATCTTGGGAACTATGACTTAGCCCGCAGACTGTGCGCCCAAGCCGACGAAGCCGGGAATAGTAGCGCTCTCGGACTTTTTAGGTGCTCGCACGCTCTCGGGCAGGCCGCGGACACATCCGCCGCAGAAGCACTCGCCGCGAAACTGAATGAAATGTTCCCCGAGGACACTTTCGAACAGAAGGACTGCCTTCCTGTTATTCACTCCACCATCCAGCGAGTGCGGGGGAATCCCAGAGTCGCAGTGGACTTACTCTCGCCCGTCACGCAGTTTCCGGATGTCGTGGTCTTCTATAATCGAGCTCGCGCCTATATGGCCGCGGGAGATCAGGCCAAGGCCGTCGCCGACTTCCAGACCGTCATTGGCAACCCTGGTTGGCCGGACTGGGAACTATTTGCGCCGCTCTCGCAACTCGGCCTGGCGCAGGCCTACGCGAAACAAGGCGACCGCGAAAACAGCCGCAAAGCCTACGATGATTTCTTGGCAACTTGGAAGGATGCGGACCCCAACATCCCCATCCTGAAGCAAGCCAAGGCGGAGAACGCGAAGTTGCAATAGCAGCTGGCGATCTTCCAACCGTGCCTGACCTTGCGTTCGTCTATCTAGCCCGGAATTCCCCTTTTGGCCGCAAAAACGGCTGCCATTGTCCGCTCAATCCCTGTTCGCGCGTCAATATGAAACTATCTGCAACGCCGGCGAGAACATTTCTGTTATGGATTGTTGTCGTAACATCTCGATTACACTCATTGACCCGGGATCGGCCATTCTCAATGAGTGTAAACGCTGATTACAGCGACTGGCGACGTGGGAGAAAAAGCGAGTGTTCCCAAGCCAATCAGGGCCTCTGCCTCACTCATCGTGTGAACGACTTGAAAGTCCGAGCGCTTCCCTTCGATCAGACTACTGTACATTCGATTCATCCCATAAATCATCGGCTGCGGTGCGATGGCGACGCGAAGCTTCATTGAGGGAACGGCAGGTTTATTTTGCGCAACGTCACGTACATACTCCGAAGATACGAGGAGCTGAGTTACCGCAGAATAGTCAAAAATTCCAAACTGGGCACCTTCCTGAGCAAGAAACCTTCGTACTGCCGCGTCGGCGTTAGACATTATCTCGTCGGTAATGATCCCAAATGGGGAGACCCGCAGCACACGATGGCGCGAGTCAAAATCAATCGAAAAGCCGGATCCTACCGGTATATCGCTCAATTTGAACCCCTGTTTGCAGACAAGAGTACCACGCCTCGACTGGCGTAATATCGCGATTACGCTCATTGATCTTTGTCGTACCCCAAGCACCCCACACCCCTCGGGTTCCAATACGATATGGCGACTGCTACTTCTGCAAAGCTTCCCTCACGAACGCTTCTAGGTTGCGGATCTCGTTGACAATCTCGGAAACCGCGATAGCACAAGACTCACATTGGCTGGTATCCTTGCGAAGTTCGGCGCGAGAGAGGATTATTTGGAGCTTGTTGCGGATATGATCCAACGCGGCTTGGGGTCCCTCTGCCATTGCCGCCAACCCGTCATCACAAGAATTGTTCGCCTATTCATGTGCTTCGCCTCAGGGGGGTGCTGCGTCTCAACGGGCGGGAACTGCTCTTCGGAGAGGCGAGGCATCGTCATGCTAAACACAAGTGAGCGCGTCCTGTCAGTGAGAACTGTCACATCTTGATGTGAGGGAACCGCCAAGTGCCCCAGCGCAAAGGCAGACTGTCAATTGGCATTAAATCTCTATTACACTCATTGACCTCGGTTTCAGGCGAAGAAATGGCGCAAGCTTGTGCTACGCCGGGCTGCTCGTCACGCGCAGTCAGCGCCTGTAGTGCATCCTCCAATGCGAGCAGGTCACCACGTAAGGCTGCGCGGATTCAACGGCTTCCCCCAGCTCAACCGTGCAGCCAGGGCTGCGCTCTGCAGCGTGTGTCCCGGACGCTCGCGCTGCAAATATCGGTGCGGAACCGCGCGAAGATGCTGATATACGAGCGGCACCAGCACTTCGAGCGCGGCTTTCCCCGCTCGCCATTGAAAAAGAAATTGCGTGACTGAGTTAGACCCTACTTCTAATTGCGGAAAAGGAGAGTTCGTTTGGCTCAGAAATCTGTTGCGGGACCGGGGCGGGGCTCCACCGGCACAGGAAACCTTAACTACCACGATATTGACCAAAGTCAGGTGGTGGGCTATCTTTCCGCAATTGTCTGGCGTGGGCTTCCCGCCATTGGAAAGAACAGGGTAGTGGGGGAAAAAGTCGGCGGAAGGCTCGCCCGCCCCGTCGACCCAAGGAGTTTGCGATGCAACCCAGGGTTGACTTGTCCGGTGCAATTCACTCGGGGCCGAGATGGATTCGCTCGCTCGAAAGGGAGGGAGTCGTGATTCGTCAGAGCGCTCTGTTTCTCTGTCTCCTCACGATGGTTCTGTTGGCTTCGCTGATCATCAGCTGTGGCGGCACGTCCAACTCCATGGTCTCGGTTAAGCCTTGCACCGGCCAATTCAACGTCGTCGGGGACTGGCAGGGATCGCTTTTCAGCGGCAACGATATCGGCGGCAACGTGGCTGGGACCATCGACTCCAGCGGCAACGCCGTGTTCTTCGATAACCTGGCCGATATCCTGGTCATGAATCCCATCACCGGAACCTGCTCGTTTTCGGCGACGGCGACTGTGTACAGCTCGATCGAGAACGGCATCCGAGTAACCTCCAGTACGGCCACGGGGAATGTGAATTCCGCCACATCGATCAGCGGCACCCTGTCCGGCAACCCGATGACGCTCTCGGCCTACAACCCGATGGGCACCGGTTCGCCACAGCCGATTTCCGGCAGCACGATCGCGGAGATTGAAGGCCAAAGGCAGGATCAACTCTTACTGGCCCTGAGCAGCAGCAACGGCAACATTAACTTCTCGGGCACGGACGTCAACGGTTGCTCGTTCAGCGGGGGCTTTGCTCCAGCAGGAGCCAGCGACCTTTATGTCGCGACTCTTGTCGTGTTCGGATCGGGTTGCGTCCAGGCCCAAATCCTCGGCCCCGGCTTCGAAAGCGACTCGGATTTGCTGGGCGTCAATGGCAATGCGACCGGCACTTATTTGTACGGCGTCTTATTTATCAACATCAACACGCCGTTCGTGATGGAAATCGTTCCGCCGACCGCGAGCGATTCCCTGAGGCACGCCGTCCGGCCGCGCGGAACTAACAGCTTCTCCCGCACCAGCCGGGGCGGGCCCACCCTTTCGGGAGGATTATAAAACGTGGGTGCCCCATCCTTTCGCGTTTTGTGCGAAAGGGTGGGAGGCTTCTCTAGCACAGCGGGGCTGTCATCACCGTGACTTTGTCATCCGTTACTGCTAAGAACTGAAAGCCGACGGCCATCGAGAAGCGGAGAAAGTTGTTCCCTAACGCCTGCTTCGCGATAATTTTGCTCATCTGTCACTTGGCGTAACATCTCGATTACACTCATTGACCCGGCCCGACAATTCTCAATGAGTCTCCTGATCGCTGACCGCGCGGTTGCGGTGGTAAGACAAGGGCGTAGAATCGGGTCGTGGAATCATCTTCTTCGCAATGACAAAGCAAGTGGGAGCTTGTTGCAGCTCGCCAGCAGCGATCTGCTACTGGTTTATAGTCTCGATCATGGCGTGGGGAGTGCTGAGCCTCATAGGAATCTATTGGCGTCCTCTTAATGCGTCGTCAGCGGCTGTGTGCCTTTTCGCCATGGCCATCGGCTGCCTCGCCAACTGGCATAGAAATCGCTCTTTTCACTGCGCTATCACTGGCCCACTATTTCTGATCGGTGGCGTCGTGTTCCTGCTCTCAGGCGTGCGCACGATCCACGTCAATACCCGTTGGGTCTGGCCGTTTGTTCTCATCGGCACCGGCATCGCGTTTCTGTTGGAATGGCGGTATGGGAAGCGTCCCGCGTCCTAACTGTTGAGAAATCTCTATTACACTCATTGACCTCAGCAACGCTCCCCTTTTCAGGCCAGTTGGAAGCAGTCCATCCCCTTCGGCCCGGTTCTCCCCCTCGCTTCAACGGGGTTCGCGCCATCAGCGGAAGTCCCCGCAAAAAATTCGTTCGCGAGTTTAAGCTATCGTCAAGCCGGGTGGCCTTCGATCTAGGGGTCCTATAGGCCCGGACGAAAATTTTAGAAATTTGAAGATCCAGGTCAACTCGCAGCACGCGCAGCGGTGATGCCCATCACTACGCCGCATTGCACAACTCTGTATACTTCCGGCGGCAGGTCATTGACCGCTGGGAGGTCGCTGTGAGAATGTATGTGACTTCGATTGTGTGGCTATTTCTATACTTCGCTTCAGCAGCTCAGACCGCTGCATCCCAAACTCCTACCGCTTCAAATGCACAACAGCCGACACAGCCAGCGGTCCAACAGCAGCCCACGCAGACGGACTTTACGTCAACGAAAGGATTCGTGCTCGAAGACGAAACGCCCGTAAGGCTGCGCTTAAATCGGACCATATCTTCTGCTGATGCGCACGTGGGCGACACCGTGGACTTTGAGGTCCTGGATGACATCACCGTAAATGGCACGCTCGTCATTCCAAAAGGAGGAATGGCCTTCGCGACGGTTACTGAAGCTCAGGCCAAGAGGAGAATGGCTCGTGGTGGAAAGCTGGACATCAACATCGACTACGTGAAACTGGTTAGCGGCGAGAAAGCAGCGCTGCGAGCGGTCAAGGACGTCAAGGGCGGCGGTCACACTGGCGGCATGGTGGGCGGATGTAGCGACGAGTCTGGTGTTCTTTCCGGCTGCCCCGTTTTTCCTGTTTATGCACGGCAAGGACATTAGCATTCCGAAGGGCACCGAGATCACTGCGTATGTGAACGGAGACATGAAACTAGACATCGCGAAATTTCAACCTGCTGCCCCGGCTAATACGCCAGCACAAAAAAGTGCAGCGGCGAGCAACGCCGGTGAGAACGTGGGCTTTCTGTCTGCGAAACTGCACCTAGAGTCCGATCCGTCAGGGGCTGACATTGAAGTGGACGGCAGTTTTGTCGGCAACACGCCTTCCGATGTTCAGGTCACGGAGGGCGAGCACACTGTCTCGGTGAAGAAGACGGGCTTCAAGGACTGGGAGCGAAAGTTGAAAATCAGTGGCGGGAGCAGCGTGCACCTTAATGCTGAGTTGGAAAAAGTGGCGAACCAATAGCTTCCATAGCCGCACTTTTCCCTTTAACGATCGCAAAACCCCCGTAACGCTCATTGACCCGGTCATGAGTGCTGGCGCCTGTTACCGACACCGATCCCTCAACAGCAAGAGACTAGGAAGGGCCTTTCCCGCTACTGCAGCTTCGCGTACTCCGCCTTGGCTTGCTTCAGGATGGGGATGTCGGGGATAGCTAGGGGGGCATTTCTTCAGATCAATTCAGACTGCTTCAGACTGGCTCCATGGACGTTTCTTGCAAGCGGGTGCAAGATCACAACCATGATTTCAATACACCACGGAGGTGATCTAATGAACTCATTAAGAGATATCGTGCCATGCAGAGTCCTGGCATCGACTGCTGTGCTGTTTGGCGCGATGGTTACGATATTGCTGGTGCCTGCCTATGGCCAACAGGAAGTTGATCCGACCTGGTATGACCCATGGGCCGCACCAAACACGATGGTCGTTCACTCCTCTCAACCGCCAGCGGTCGTTCCCCAGCATCAACCGACCGTCAGCTCTGTGACGTTGACTCGGGCGGCGGCAGGTATCGGGGGAAGCGACACACAACCCGTGCAAACACATCAAGGTGCTCCTCCCAAAAGAGGCGGAACTGCCGTCTGCAACCTATCTGCGATGGATCCAGATCAAGATGGTAAACAGTGCACCTCAAAGCCGGAAACCGGAAGCTAGCCCCGGGCCGATGCGCTGACACCTAAACGGGGTGTTGTTGTCTAAAATCGCCTTTACACCAGCAACCCGGTTGTGCCCGGTAAACAGCAAACGAGGTGGAAGGACTTTTTCCCGCTACTGCAGCTTCGCGTATTCGGCTTTGGCTTCCTTCAGGATGGGGATGTCGGGGTCGGCGTCTTTCCAGAGGGCAAGGAAATCCTGGTAAGCGGTTTTTGCTTTTGCGGTATCGCCGGAGAGGGCATAGGCACGGGCCAGGCCCAAGTGCGCGAGTGCGCCGATTGGCTCGTTCAAGACGAAACCGGGATGGTCGAGAATTTTCTGGAATTCGGCTGCGGCTGCGCCGCCCTGGTGCGCTGCCACATACGCTTCGCCACGCAAGTAAACGGGGTAGAGAGCGAAACTCAAGTTTGGAGCAGTAGTACCGAGTTCATACGGGGCAGCGGGGGCGAGCGCGTCGATTGCCTTGGTGGCGCTGCCTGCTTGAAGAGCAGCGGCCGCGTGGATCATCGGCAAGTACTCTAACTTCACGATCGTGTCTTCCGGGAAGCGCTTGGCCAGATCGTCACCTAACCGCGTGGTTTGAGGGACGTCGCCGGCCAGACCCAGCGCGATCGCCGACATTGCCTCAACGTCTATGCCGGTCGAGAGAGCGAGTGCGGCCTGTGCTTGCTGCTTTGCCAGGCTCATGTTGGCTACCAGCGCCTCGCGCACTGCAGCTTCGGCCTCGTAGTTCGCCGCCGTCTCTTTCTCATCTGCGCGTTGAGCCGAGTCGGACGCGTGCCGCGTCAGCTCCCGTGCTTTGGCAAACTGTCCGGCATACGCAGCGGTGTCGGATTCGCTGTCGAGCATAGCGTCTTCGAATCCAGGCTTTCCCATCAGCCCAGCCGCCTCATGCTCCATTCCTGCCGCGTCATGTTGCAGGAAATCAATGTCGTAAAGGTAAATGTGAACTGTTGGACTATCCAGATTGTGGGCTTGCGCCTCCTGCGCGGTCGTCCGGGCTTCATCCAGGCGGTTGACGCTCAAATAGCCGCTGACGAGGTTCCCGTAGCCAAGCCCACTTCCGGGATTGCGCTTTAGCGACTCCTGCGACGCAGCGAGGGCCTTATCGTAGTCTCCCAGATTGGCGTAGATGACGCTCAGGACTGCGGGCGGAATGGCGTCGTGCGGATAGGTCTGCGCCCACAACTCACAGGTCTTGCGGGCTGCCTCCAGGTTCCCGGTGGCGTTAGTTTCATAATGCGAGGCGATGTAGAGCTTTTCGCGTTCACCTACCCGTTCGCGCAGTTCGTACGCCTTGCGGGTATTCTCGGCGGCGCGGGCGGTTTGGCCCAGGTTCATGTAGGTGTTCCCCAGCCTTGCGTAGGCCATGGCAAAGTTCGGATCCAGGCTGGTGGCCCGCTGAAAGAATGCGACGGCGGCAAGGTTATCGTTTTTCACTATCTCCACCTGGTAGCCGAGGGTATAGGCCTGCAGCGCCTCCAGCGATGGTGTAGTCACGTTCTCCGCCGGCTCGTCATACTTCTGCACCGAAGCCAGCGATTCGCCCAGCTTCTCGCGTATCTTTGTCGCCGCCTCGCCCAGCGCTTTCAGCACCTGCTCTTTGCCGCCAGCCGTGGACTGCTCGTTCGCCAGCACATCGCCGCTGTGGCAATTGACAGCTTTTAGCCCTACGACATACTGGCTGCCCAAGCTGGAAATCGAGCCTTCGATGCTGGCGGCACTGCCCGTCCGCTGGCAGACCTCGCGGGCCAACTCGCGCGTGAGCCGCGCATCTTTGGGCTGCGCCATCAGAGCCAGCGTCTGTGCCACGCGCTCATCGGAGAGCAAGTTCAGAAACGGCGACTGCTCCAATTGCGCCGACAGCCCCTGCCGCAGCGTACCGTCGAAGACCGGATCTCCGGTGGTATTGGTGAACTCGGCGAGGACGATGGTGTCTTTCTCCGTCAGGCGGGTCGTGGTCTGGCGCGAGCGGAAGTAGAACATTCCCCCTATTGCAACCGCGACAAGTACAACGGCTGCGGGAACAAGAACCTTCCAGAGTTTCCTGCCTGCGACGGGAACTTCTGCGACCTTCACTGCGCTCGATGACGGAGATGAAGCAAATGCAGGGGAGGAGCCGGATGCTGGCGACGGCGGTTGGGCTGCAACCTGAGCGCCGCTTTCCTGTGCCACAGCCACCGTCCCCGAACTCGCAACCGCAACTCGCCCCGTCCCCGTGTCCCGTTTCAGTCGCAACAACTCCGAACGCATTTCAGACGCATGCTGATAACGGAGTTCTCGATCCTTCTCCAGCGCCCGGTTGATGATGTCTTCCAGCTTGGGCGGCAGGTCGAGATTCAGCCGCACCGGAGCCACAGGAGCGCGGTTCAGGATTGCCTCGAAGATGGTCGCCGTACTGTCCCCACGAAAAGGCAATGCACCTGTTGCCATCTCGTACAGCACAGCGCCAAAGGAGAACAAATCGCTGCGCGCATCCAGTTCTTTGGCCCGCGCCTGTTCCGGCGACATGTAGGCAACCGTCCCCAGCGCCGCGCCCGGACTCGTCAGGTGCTCCGCGTCCACCGAACCCGTCTGCGTGTTAAGAGACCCAATCTTGCTCGAAGAACTGCCTGCTAGACTGACCTTCGCCAGCCCGAAGTCGAGAATCTTAGCGTGTCCGCGCTTGGTGACAAAGATGTTGGCGGGCTTGATGTCGCGATGGACGATGCCTTCCGCGTGAGCGGCGTCGAGCGCATCCGCAATCTCGATGGCCAGCGATAGAATCAACTCCGTCTCCATGGGTCGGCCCGCAATGCGGTGCTTCAGTGTCAGCCCATCCAGAAACTCCATGGCGATGAAGGCTTCGCCGTGCTGGTCGTCAATTTCGTGGATGGTGCAAATGTTGGGATGATTCAGTGCGGAGGCCGCCTGCGCTTCGCGTTGGAAGCGGGCTAGAGCTTGCGCATCTTTAGCAATCTCGTCTGGGAGGAACTTTAGGGCGACAAAGCGATGCAGCTTTACGTCCTCAGCCTTGTAGACAACGCCCATCCCGCCACCGCCGAGCTTCTCGACGATGCGGTAGTGCGAGATGGTCCGGCCGATCATTAGGGGCAAATCTTACGTGGATGAAACGTTCAAGTCAATGAAAGCCGTGGAGTTGGTGGAATCTCAGAAGGGTAGTTGTTGAAAAATCGCGATATCACTCATTGACCCGTTTGGTGCTATCGTCCTGGTTACCTCCGTTACGCCAATTACGGTGCTCGCCTGTGTTAGAAAGCAATCATCCGAGTCGGTAAGGTTGCGTGCGAGGGAAATCTGATGCCGAATCAACGTCACGAAGCTGAGCGATGACTACAGGAGTGAGTCCGGCATTCTCGCAAGGAACTGCCTCCAAGCGGAGTGTCCCTCGCTACAAGCTAACGGTACCCTTGGCTCTCACCGTATTGCGCTCGGGCATTCCCAACCATATCCCTGGGCGTGCCCTTGAGATAGGTGAGGGCGGGATGGGAGTTGTCCCAGCGTCACAACTCCTCGTCGGCGAATCCGTCCGCGTCGAGTTTCTTGTTCCGCACATGAGCTCGCCGGTGCGGGCGACGGCGGTGGTGCGCTATCAACATGAATGGTGCTTTGGCCTCCAGTTTCTCCGTTTGCCAGTCGAACAGCAATCGATAGTCCGGTACTGGACTCGACGCCAAGGCGAACTTTTATTGTCTGCCCCCGCAGACGACGCCTTAGAGGCGGTAGAAGAGCCCCAGTTGCTCCCGGACTTGGAAGACTCGACACGCAAGTCCGGCATCCGGCACATCGTTGCGCTCGCCGTCTCCATAACGGTGATCTCGGCTGTGCTGGGATGGCGGCAATGGCAGCAAGGATGGGCGGGATTGGAAGCGCAGCTTCCGGCAAAAGGCACCGTGGTGGTGCAACCACAGTGGAGGGTCCCACCCGACGCGATGGCGCAACGGATCGTCTACCACGTCATCCCCGAATATCCAGAACCTGCACGACAGGCGGGAGTGCATGGCACAGTGGTGCTGGACACCGTCGTGAGTGTGGAGGGTTCTGTGACACAAATGAAGTTTGTCAGCGGGCCCGACGTACTGTCGCAAGCAGCCATGGATGCAGTGCGGTGGTGGCGCTATGAACCATATTTTGTGAATGGTCAACCGGCGACCGTTGAGACCACCGTGGCTGTAGACTTCCGCTTCGCGAACTAGGAGACCGGATTGGCTGGTATCTGACGATCTATCAGTTGTTCGCGCTTTATCCTTGAGGCAGGAAATGATCAGGTAATCCCGTCGATAGAGATGTCGGAAATCGCGATACCACCAACAATCCGGGTTCTCGGTGGAATCGCCTATTCTCAACAGTTATCATTTTGCTTATGCACGCTCCCTATCGCGTCTTTGTCGTGCTTGATCGAGAATATGGAGAACGCCTTTCCGAACTTGCTTCGAAGGGGCCTGTGTGGATTGTGGATGCCCCAGAAAACCGTGCGGAAGCCCAGAAACTGTGGGCGGCACATCCCGACCGCAGTCATCTGGATGGCGTGACCACATTCAAGGCCGCTGACGATTGCTCACGTGAAGAGACTCTGATCCAGGAGCTAGACACGATCGACGAGCACCACGGCGCGGATTCGGCAGACCCACCCTACACTGTTCTTGAAGTGGTTGGAGTTGCTGTCAGCGAGAGAATCAAGGGCGAACTCGCTCGGTTCGGCTTTAATGAATTTCAGGCAACACCAAATGGGTTTCGCGCAGTACGTCCTCTGCCCACCGATGCCGCGCCACGATAGTTGACGTAAAATCGCGTCTCTGACAAAGTCGGCGGTGTCAAGTACTTTTTGAGCGTACTAATCCGTGCACTCCGAAGAGCGCGCCATTTCGCTCTAGTTGAAAATGTGCCGATCCAACCAAGGCTCGCTCGCAATCAGTTTCAAGTCAGGAACTCAGTCCGACCCATGCATCTCTTCGGTCACAACGTCGATCATGATTGTTAATTCGAACTCCCCGGTGAAGGGGAGCGGGATACCTAATCAATTACTCGGTGTTCTACCGCACACCATCGCCTGGTCCTGGTTGTCCCGCGTGCGAACCGAACTTTTTCAACTGCCCGTAATTCCATTCCTTGCGCATCATCCAGTACAAACGAACTGCCAGTCTCCGCGCCATGGCGACCTTGGCAATCTTCCGCCCTCGCCGCATGGTTAGGTGGACATACTTACTGCGCCATTCCGGGAGGCTGCGCGCTGTCACTTGCGCCGCTTCCACCAGCAGGAAACGCAGCAGAGAATTGCCTTGTTTCGTGATATGTCCCAGCCGGCGCTGATTCCCGCTCGACTTCTCCAACGGCACCAGTCCCAGATAGCTCGCGATCTGCTTGCCACACTGGAACCGATCCGCTCTCCCAATGATCAGCACGAAGGCCAAAGCGGTCAGTGGGCCCACTCCGGGATGCGTCTGCAACCGTTGCGCCTCGGAACGTTTCTCCACTTCCTGCTCAATCGCCTGCGTCAGCTTCGCGATCGTCGGGTTCAGTCGGTCCAGCAACTCCAGCAGGTCGCGCCGGCGCAGGCTTGCCCACGGGGCTAACCGGAACCCCTCCAGTTGCTCCCGTCCGGCTTCCCGCCACAACCTCTTCTTCGAGCGTAGGCCCTCGTTCAGCGCCACGGCTTGTAGTTGGTTCATGATCCGCGTGCGCGCCTGCACCATCCGGTGACGATGCCACAGCAGTTGCCGCAGATCGCGATTCTCCCAGCTCGGTACCCAGATCTGGGGAAAGCGATCTTCCACCATCAATTGCAGAATCAGCTGCGCATCCTGGCGATCCGTCTTCTGCTTGCGTACTCGCTTCGTACTGATCTCGGCGGCGTCTCCGATCCACAGCTCAAACTGCAGCTCGGAGAGCAGTCGTTCAAACCAGCGCGCATGCCCGCTCGCTTCCATCCCCACACGCACCTTCATCCTCTGTGCCGCGAGCTCACGGTAAAACTTCTCCGCTTCCTCACGGTGCTGCAGTCGCCGCTCTTGCAGCTCCCCAGTCTCGGTATCCACAAAAGCAATTTGTTGGAAGCTCGGGTGGTAATCGCATCCTATAATGATCATTGTTCGGCTCCTTGTCTCCCGAGCCTTTTTGGTTGGTTTGCACCGCCAAAGTTTACTCGGGTACGGGAGCCGACTTTGTCATGGAATCATTTACACTCATTGACCGGGTTCTGAACCCGAGTCCAAGCAATTCTGCTATGGCCGGGTTAGAAAACTAGCATTCCTAACGCCAGTGTAGAAATCAAGAAGGCCAATCTTTACGGGGCTTCCACGGGAGCAGCCCGGGTCAGGTTTTCTAACGGCGCTGCCGTAAACGTGACGAGGTACACAAACGGGCCTCGAGGGAGTTGACCGGATTCCTTCTTGTTAGGCCTCGACCCCTTCGTGCAGCAACATCTCACCGAACTTGGATTCGGTCGGTCTGTCGCTGTGCAACCGGGTTGCACAAACTTGGGGCTCGGCCCGCTCTCGGCCACAAAGCAATCCGATGTTTGTGCACTGGCGACCAGGCGCCGCATGAACTTGGGCCCTTCCTTCTTGTAGGCCTCGACACCATCGGACAACCACAGTTCGACCGTTCGACCTCGGGACTAGCCAAACACGTTTAGAGGGAACTCACCAGGAATGATGATTATTACTTCTCTTTCTTCAGTTTCGCCCATCTAGTCGGCGAGCAGCTAGGTCATTTAATCAGCGGCTTCGACGGTAAGCCTCAACCCGATTGCCCTGGTGACAGCCACGAGCGTAGACAAGCGTGGGTTGCCGTGCACCGACAATGCACGGTAAAGACTCTCGCGCTCGATGCCGGCCGCCTTGGCGACTTTGGCGATACCCTGAGCTTGGGCGAGATGTCGCAAGGCAATGAGCAGCACGCGGGGCTCGTCTTCGTCTTCCAATGAAGCTTTCAGGTACTCGGCCGCGAAATCCGGGTCCTTTCGGAGCCGTCGAACGATGGTTTCGTCATGCGAAATGCTAGCTTTGCTTTTCATGGGTTTCCGGCCCTTTCTTTGTAATCTTTAAGATATTGCAACGCCCGCTCAATATCTGAAAACTGTCTTCGTTTGTCGCCACCACATAGGAGCACGACACATTCCCTGCCGATCAAGGCGTAATAGACCCGGTAACCCGGTCCCCAATCGATCCGTAATTCGCTTACACCCTGTCGCAGCGGTTTGCAGTCGCCAAAGTTCCCGGCGGCGAGACGGTTGATTCGGCTCGCAATCTTCGCCTGTGTGCGGGCATCCGCCAGATGCGTCAACCAATCGTCGAAGACATCCTTTCCGGCGCGGCTAACGTAGTGGCGAACCTCGATCACTTTCTCATTGTAACCTATAAATCACAGCATGGCAATTCGGTTGTTTCAAAGGTTTCAAGTAGAATGAGCCACTCTGATTGCGGACGGTCGGGTTTGCCCGGGCACGATTCCAGCGCCGCCATCCTGGTTTACTAACTTTGTTCGCTCGCGCCGAACTCAGCAAGCGTCTGGGCAACTTGCGGCAGCGAACACGATCATTTCGATCGGCTGACGTGCCATCACAGCGCAGTTGGATCGATCACCAACGAACTGAAACGAGTCTCTCTCTTGCAGGAAACTGGAGTACTGAACACCGTTACATCGGCAAGACGCAGCGATGGATGCTGACGGTGAGGTCGGTGAACGATCGGGCGAATTGACACGCGCGATTGCGGGACTGGAATCGTTCGCTCCCGCACCGGAACGCGGCCGACCGGAGGAAGTCTTCCAGCAGGTGATTGCACAAGCGAAATGCTTGCCTATCCTCGTTACCACTTAGCCCGCGCTCAGACCACAAAGGCAATCCGATGTTTGTGCACCCAGGGTGCACAAATCCGGGCTTGAGACGCACCGAGACACTTCCCCGAAAGGGTTCGCCTGCCCTAGGGCTCCACGGGTCCTGTCACGAACTTGCGATTGCTCGGGCTTTGCCATCCCGCTATATTCGCTTTTTGTTCGCTAAATGTCAAGCTCCTTTTTTATCTTTTATCACGGTTCGGATTACGTTTGCGGCCGACTTTCGCGGGTCGCCTGGCAGACCGCGCCGGGCTTTAAAGATCCCCCGCGCGAGTCGGAGACAACGTATCTAAAGTAGATAAAAATAGATTGCGCGAACTGGACTTGCATATTCATTTATCCTGACTGAGCCCGCCGCCAACTGAGGCCTGCATCAACAAGCCGGAAAGGCGTCTATATCGAGACTTGTTGCACGCTCACAGTGTTCGTGAGCAGCGGGAAAGCGCCCATTACCAAATAGCCCGCCGCGTCTGCGATGTGATCGAGTCCCGATCGCTTGTCCGGAATCTTGGTCCCTTCTTTTCGTGTTAGACCGTCCAGGGCTTTGATTAAATGCGTACACTTCGGTGAAATCAGGAGCCTGCGCCTTCCGTCCGCGTTGCACAGCCTGGCGTTAACAGTGTTGAGGCGGTCGATCAACGGATAAGAACCTGTACGATAGACAGGCCAGCCGGCTTGCTCGATGATCACGAAATCCGTCTGTCCTACCTTCGCACTCGTCTTCCTTGCGTTACCGCTGGGGTCGGGGTGCACAACTCCGTGGCGCCCCTTATATCTTCGATTAATTTCCTCCATCATCTCCTGTGTGTTGGAGTTCCTGAGCACAATTTCGTCAATGATCTGACATTGATCTCCGGCCCGCTGGGCAATCACCGCCGTCATCGGATCGCAATTAAAATCCATACCGATCAGAAGGTCCGCGTTCGGCAAAGGCGGCAAGTTGGTGACGTTAAGCTCCCGGTCAAAGAGACAATCTCCATCGGATCGGGACTAACGCTGCAGAGTACCGCTGACAACCGTGTCCGCGTCCGTCTCAACGGCCAGCATTTCGTTCCCGCCGTCCACAACCACGAGGCTGAAGTGCATTTCGGAGAGCCCCTTCGGCGTTATGGTAGCCCTGCCCCTGCAGTCCGTGCCGACCCTGTAAGAACCGGTGACGGGCTCGAACGTTAGAAACGTGCCATCCTCGCTACTCGCTACGTGTCCGCTTATCACTCCTTCTCCAGAAGGGTTGACCGTTAATTTCAACTCACCGATGAAAGCCACCGCTCCCGTCGCGAGGAAGACGCCGGTCGTTTCAAACCCAAACCTACCCTTAACTCCGGCATTGGTGCAGGTCGGGGAGCCTTGCTGCACGGCGAATCCCTCCGAAAAAAGGTGAAGGGCTAAAAACCCCGTTGACGTAACCACAATTGAAAAGGGGCTGCCTCCCGTGGGCGTACCCGTGCCGGTGCAGTTCGAGGCGACTGCGTATGTTCCGGTGGTAGACTCGGTGACAATCACGCCGTCATGGGATGCTGTGGTCTCTCCGGTAAACGTGCCTGTGGTTGAGTCAAACGTGAGCTGGCTCACAGCGGCGGTGGCAGGGGTACCGTTGCTATCTGTGAGGTCGTGCAGAAACCCGTAGGTACCACTTAGAGAGGCGTTTGAACAAGTCGCCGCCCAGGCAGCGGAACTGAGTGCAAAGCTGGCAAGAACAATCATTCGAGCGATGCGAAACGTTTTGGAAATCATGGTGCTCTCCTCATCCCTGTTTTTTGCTTGCTCTACAGCCGGCCCCTCATGTGCCTATTGTCCCTATGAGCGTCAAAGTCCCGGTGGCACTATCAATGCTGTACATCGAGACGCTATTCGAGAGGGAATTCGTCACATAGGCGAACTTACCGGACGGATGGATGGCTATCGAGGTAGGAGATACCTCCGTAGCTATCGTTCCTATGGGCGTTAAGCCCCCGGTCGTGGCGTCGATGGTGTACATCGAGACGCTACCGTCAGCGTCATACGTCGTCCAATTTGCCACGTAGGCGAACTTGCCCGCAGGATCCACAGCTATGGAGACAGGGTCTGTTGCTGCGGTGATCGACCCTGTAAATATTAGGGCCTCGGTCGTGGCGTCAATGGTGTACATGGAGACGTCGTTCGAGCCGGAATTCGTTACGTAGGCGAACTTACCGGACGGATGGATGGCTATCGAGGTAGGAGATAGCCCAGTAGCTATCGTTCCTATGGGCGTTAAGCCCCCGGTCGTAGCGTCGATGGTGTACATCGAGACGCTACCGTCAGTGTCATACCCGGTCCAATTTGCCACATAGGCGAACTTGCCCGCAGGATCCACGGCTACGGAGAGAGGCTCTGTTCCTGCAGCGATCGTCCCAATGGACGTCAAGGCCCCGGTCGTGCTGTTGATGGTGTACATCGCGACGTTGTACGGAAAACCGCCGCCGCCATTCGTCACATAAGCCAACCTGCCGGATGGATCCACTACCACCGACGAGGGAATGCACAATCCCGGACAATTTCCGTTTATCGTTCCTGCGGAGGTTAAGGCGCCGGTCGTGGAGTTGATGGAGTACATCGCGACAGTGCCATCAGCGCCGTCCCCATAGTCGTAAATATCCCCCGAATTTGTCACGTAGGCGAACTTGCCCAAAGGATCCACGGCCACGGACCCGGCGTTGACACCGGACCCGTAGTAGACACCGTAGCCGTATGTTGACATCGGCGGTCCTATGGACGCTAGGGCCCCGGTGGTGGGGTTGATCGTGTACATGGACACGTAACCACCATTGCCATCGGAGCCGCCATCCATTACATAGGCGAACTTTCCGGTAGGGTCCAGTGCGATTGACTGCGGATCAACAGATCCTGTCGTGATGGTGAAGGTCAACGCGTTCGAGCTACCCCCGCCAGGTCCAGGGTTGAAGACTGTGACCGCGGCTGTCCCGGCTGCGGCAATGTCACTCGCCGAAATCTGAGCAATGAGTCCGTTAACGCTGCCATTACTCATGGTCGGCCGGTCGCTGCCGTTCCAGCGCACGACTGAACCGGTCACAAAATTTGACCCTGGATAAGGCGCAACTACCTCCAACTGAAAGGACTGTTCTCCTGCGGGAATGCTGTTTGGAAAGAGAACCTGGATCGTCGGGCCGGAGTTAAGGCCGCTGGTAATGGTGAAGTTAATCGCCTTGGAGGTGCCACCGCCGGGAGCGGGGTTAGTCACTGTCACGACCGGCGTGCCGGTTGAGGCGATGCTGGCAGCAGGGATGGCCGCAGTCAACTGCGTGGAGTTGACAAACGTGGTGGCGGGCGCCGACCCGCCGAAGTTAACCATAGAAGCTGCGACGAAATTCGTCCCATTGATTGTGAGCGTGAAAGCCGCACCGCCAGCAACGGTACTGTTCGGCGAGATTGTGGTGATTGTTGGAGTGGGATTAGATCCGCTGGATGTCGATGACGGACTGGTGCCGCCTCCGCATCCGGCAAGGAGCAAAAGGCTCACAATCCCCCCACCTGCGAGCTTTCTCACTAGCACTGCTTCGCTTTTCATAGCACCCTCCCGCTCCACTTACCCACTTCCACATCACCGACCGTCGGCGAGATGCACAACCGCGGGTTTGCAGGGAATCTCCAGAGCATATTCGCTCGACCAGCGTGCCCCTCTATTTAGGAAATCGGAAACGGCGGGCGAAAGACGACAGGGTGGCCAAAAAATTTATTGGGGGCCATGTCCCCCGGCAAAGTTGACGGGCCGGTTCGGGACTGTGATGGCCCTGGCCCAAGCTGTTCTAATGCGTGGCTGCAGAGCGGAAGGCCGCGCGAGGAGAGACTTGGCTTAAGGATTGGCGAAGCAGAAATTGAGCATTTGGAAGCTTGTCCTTCCAATGGTTCCAGAGTTCGGTTCGCTGCACTTCAAGGCGGTCAGCTTCTTCGGTACGGCCGGTTCGGCGGAGGAGGTTGGCAAGGGCGGTCCAAGTGCGCGAAATACACGTTGCATCCCGCAGATCGTTCTGCGGGTCGGGTTTCCAGGCCATCAATTTGTCTAGCAGTTCCCGGTAGGCGGCAATGGCTTTGTCGGTTTGGCCGGTTTCGGCATAGTCGTCGGCCTCTGCTCTGATAACGTGATCGGATGTACTCATCGGTTCGACGGTATCGGCGGGGTACTGGTGAGCATCACGCAGAAGCTGAAAGGCTTCCTCTATGCGCCGTCTGGCTTCCTCGTCCCGACCGAGCCAGCGCAGGGCATAAGAAGAACCAGCCAGCAAGTCCGCTGCGCTGAGCTGCGTGCTGATATTGGTTTTAGCCTCTCGTATACGGGCGAGAGTGTGGTCATAGACCATCAGAGCTTTCTGCGGTTCGTTGTGGCGGAGAATGTTACCGATTTCCAGCCCGATGGTTGCAACCGAATGGCGGCTCAGATAGTCGATAGGGTCCATTTTCGCCAGTTCTTCACCGATGTCTAGCCCTCGTTGCAAGACGGCAAGAGCATCTCGACTTCGGCTGAGACTCGGTTCCGCATCCTGCTTTCCCAGAACCATTGCCTCGCTGTACAACGAGTCGGCCAGATTGATACGCATGGATGCGTGCCCGCCGGCGGCTTGCGTCTCCTCGAGTTGAATCTCCTGTTGAGCCGTTTGCAATGCTCCGTCCAGATCTCCGCTCTGCCAGCGTGCAATTGTCAGCGCACCCAGGACGGCGCCATGAAGTCGATGGGCTGAAGCAACCGGTTCAGTGATGTCCAATGCCCGCTGACTGGCACGCAGAGCATCCGCGAAATGTCTAGCGTAGTCATAGCAGTAGCCAATGTTGCTCTCAAAATATCCCATGCTGTAAACGTCGCTAGCATCGATGTTGCCAAGACTCATGAAGCGTTCGACTCGCTCAGAGGCTTTATTGGCCCATGACACCATTTCTTCCCTGCGATTCTGCTCGTTGGCCAAAACCATGCGATCGTGGGCAATTGTCGCTGCGATAAACAATCCTCGTCTGTTCCTGGGATCGACCGTTAATACCGAATCGTCGAAGTTCTCTGCTTTTTGGAGACTTGCTTCCGCTTCGGCGAACTGGCCGAGGTTGGGCGATGTGGGATCACCTTGAGCATGCGCCACGCGTACGTAGGCATAGGCGATTTCGAGCGCGAGATCCTTATCGCCGTGAATGTCGCTGCCCAGCGAAGTCAGATATTGCAGCGAATCGGAAACCATCTGCATTCTGACCTTCGTCGAACCCGGCAGACCTCTGATGTCATTGTCGAGTGCTATGAATTTATTGGCCAGTTGGCGCACTTGGGCAAATCGCCGTTCGGCAACCTTCCGCTCGCGATTCGCAATCCACAATCCGGTTGACAGGCTTCCAATCACGAGTGCGATAGCGGTTGCGGTTAGCACCACCACCGTGCGATTGCGGCGTACAAATTTGGCGGTGCGATAGGCGAGTGTGTCGGGCCGCGCGCTAATCGGTTCGTGCTTCAGATAACGCTGGAGATCGTTGGCAAATTCAGTGACCGAGGCGTATCGCTCCTGCGGACTCTTCTTCAAAGCTTTGCCAACAATGGTGTCCAGATCTCCACGAAGTTCGCGGCGGAGTTTATCTGCGGTGGTGCCCCGTCTCTCAGCCATGAGGCTGCTGTCGTCCGATGTAACTGCGTCCGAGGCGCGCGGCGGCTCAAGGTCGAGCACAGCCTTCACCAGTTCCGCGGGAGAGTGCGCACCTGAGCCCGCGGGGTGCCGACCAGACAAGAGCAGGTAAAGCAGCACGCCCAACGCGTAAACATCCGTGGCAGTCGTGACTGGCTGGCCGGTAAGTTGCTCTGGCGCAGCGTACTGGGGAGTGAAAGCCGAACCGCCTTCGTGCGTGAGCAAGGTTGCGACACCCGTCTGGCCTTCGCCCTCCAGGAGTTTGGCAATCCCGAAGTCCAGCAGCTTGACTTCACCGCCGGTGGTGACCAGCACGTTCGAAGGTTTGATGTCGCGATGGACAATCAGATTCGCATGGGCGTGCGCCACTGCGGACAGTACATCCAGAAACAGGCGAACGCGCGCCTCCAGATCGAGCTTGTGCTGGTCGCAATACTGATCGATCGTCGTGCCGTCAACGTATTCGAGGATGAGATACGGCTTGCCATCGGAGGAAATGCCGGCATCGAGGAGGTCGGCAATGTGCGGATGACTGAGCCGGCCAAGGATGCTACCTTCGCGTTTGAATCGTTCTTCAGTCGTGCGCCCGGCGAGCGCGATGCTCACGAACTTCACCGCAGCTTGCCGCTCGAACCTGGCGTCACTGCGACGGGCGAGCCAGACGTTTCCCATTCCGCCCTGGCCAATCTGCGAGATCAGAGTGTACGGACCAAGTGTCTGGCCCGCGAGTCCTGTGGAGTTCGGTAATGCGAATCGCCCATTCTCCAGAAAACCTTCCTGCGCCAGCACCCGGTGTTCATCGAGAAGTGCTCCCAACTGTGCAGCCAGTGCGGGATCTTGCTCGCCGAGCGAGGACAGCCACGCGGCACGCGCATCGTCGGTCATAGCGAGCGCCTGATCCAAATATGGACTTAGAGCCTGCCACTGATCGGGGCTGAGTGTGGACATCGCGATTCCTCAGTGCGACAAATCCGCGCGAATTTTTCGATGGAGATAAATGCGCGCTTTCTCCCAGTTCCGCTGCACCGTACGTTCTGACACGTCCCGCATGGCGGCGATTTCCGCGAACGAGAAGCCGCAAAAGAACTTCAAGTCGACGATCTCGGCGAGGGCAGGCTCCACTTTGCCAAGCTCGTCTAACGTTTCGCTGATTCCGACAAGCTCTCGGTGATCCACCGCGTTCGCCATCGCTGTGGTGTCCAGTGAAGTAATCTCGAACAGGCCGCCGTGCTTCTGGGCGTGCCGTTCTCGGGCATGGTCGATGATCAGTCCTCGCATCACCCGAGCCGCATACCCCATGAATCGTGCCCGGTCCGGAAACGACGGGCCATCGCGCTCAGCCATATCCAGGTACGCTTCGTGGAGCAGGGTCGTGGCGCTCAGGCTTACCTGTAAGCCATGTCGACCGAGTTCACGCTTGGCGAGCCGATGCAACTCGGAATAAAGGGCAGCAAACAATGCTTCCGCGGCGGGCCTGTCCCCTCGTTCCGCTGCGGCAATCAGCGAAGAGATTGCCGATCCCACGTCCGCCTCCCGGGCTGCGGGCCACCGCGTGACAGCGCCCCCGAATGGCGATAGCTTCTCGCAGATCAATAGGATAGTCAAGCCGCGCGTCAGACTGGTCAGAAGAACAGATCTGACGATTCCCTGAACAAAGAGAAGGGACCAGCAAATCTCTGGATGCCAGCGGCAATCAGCGTTGCCAGCGCTCAATGTCTGGTCGGCACCTACCAACGGTACGAGTCTTTTTTCGCGAACCGACTTTTCCGCACGCTCCACGAGTTGGAGCGCCTGCAACGAATGCGCCAGGGCGAGAGGCTGCCAGCGCCTACCTCCGTCGATGTGAACGTTCGCGCGGGAACCGTAACGTTAGGTTCAGTTCCTGCGGAGCCGGAGCCGCTGAAAGTTCTGCCCAGATGCGAGAGCCTGCCGAGACCGGTCACTGCGGATGTTATGCAAGCCGACACCGGAGTCGTGGACGCGGCTAACGCGGAATCGCAGCAGCAAAGAGTTGTCCCCGCCGGTGGGGAGAATTTGACGGCACTGGCTGCTGCGGACGTTGCCGATGGTGAGACCAAAAAGGCAGGTCCGGCGCCCTGGAGGCCGAAAGTTCGGTCAGGACCGATCTGGAATGAGCGATGACGAAGCGAAACCAGCAGCAGCCTGCACCGTGACCTGCAGCGTGCACCAACAGCGGTACACTCTGCAGGTGGCCCGGTGCAGCTCAGTCTGTCCGTCACCGGCTTCGATATCTCCAGGAAATCACTTCCTTGAGGTGGAACTAAAGAAAAGTCGGATTGGTAGTACGAAGAGAAGAACTAATGAGGTGGCGTACGGCCCCACCCGCGGCGTGGATCTCGGCGGACTGTGTCTCGGCGAGCCGCACTGCTATTCGCACTTCAGGAATCGATTCGGGGCGAGCGGAATTACCAAACGAACCCAATAAGTCTTGTATTTTCAATAAATTAGTATCTGTTTGCGGTTCACGTGACGGATTGCGAGACACACCGCGGCTCTTGGAAGAATGGCTGAAGGTCGGATTCGCCAACTAACGCCCGAACAGAGAAGCGAGCTCGGACGCAAGGCAGTCTTGGCCCGGCGGGCCAAAGAGCGGAAGAGCAAGTCGGTCGCAAATGTAATCCGCCGGGATAAAGGATACATAATAGAAGGAGCTTGACATTCAGCGAATGAAAAGCGAACATGGTCCGTGATGACAATCGCAAACAGGCGGCAGTCCCCATGGGACTTTCTGGCAGACACGCGCTTTGGGGAGGTCCTCCCGGTGCGTCTCAAGGCCTAAGTTTGTGCATCCGGGGTGCACAAACATCAGATTGGCTTTGTGGTCTGAGCGCGGGCGAGATAGTGTTCGCTTGTTTGGATCTCCTAAATTCGAAGTACCGGAAGGTATCGTTCCCCGCCCATATCCACGGACGTCTAGACTTCCGTCCCACCGTACTTCGCGATCCACGACTGAGCGAGTGCCGGATTGAAATCAGCTGCGAGCTTCGGGACCGTCTGGGTGCAGGGAAGGCTACTTGCGGACACGAGTCCTGGACCAATATAGAGTCAACACTGCGTTCTGGCTGTTCTGCAACCGCTCTGCCACGTCTTTGGTTTCGAAAGGGCGGTCTTCGGAGTCCAGCTCACGATTGAGCAACTCGGTAATTTCTTCGGCCGTGCTCGGTCTCCGGATCGTATTCAGCGCTCGTGAAAGGTGCGCGTCGAGACGACGACTCGAACTCGGAATTTGCCTCATTCCCGCTTCCCGCTCTCAAAAATGAACCTGCTCCCTAAGACTGTCTTGGCTCCATGGATTCAACCCGATCATTGCGTGCCAGGGCAAGCCCGAGAAGAATGTTTTTCTGGGAGACCAGCTTTTGGGGCAGTGAGAACCCTGCAGAAAGGTAAAGGCTGTGACATTGGCTATGCTCTAGCCGTCAGCTCCTGCGAGGGAGCCAACAGCGTGGAGGCATGCGCCGTCACAGCCCTTGATGCGATCACCACTTTCGCGGTCCCAAACCCCAACTACTCCTCGCGAGAGCCGTCGGTTTTTTCAGGTTTGGCTGCTCTTCGGGTTGCCCCGCCAAGCTGATCACTCAGCCTACTTCGGACTGGCAAAAGTTTAATTTAGCCAACCCTTTCAGCCGTCGACGGGAGCAACCTTAGAGATTTACTCAAAGATTGTCAATGCCCTTTTTCAGTGCAATCGGCCTGCTGCGATAAATCCAAACGAAAAACGCAACCCATTGAATCGTTAACGCTTAATGAATGGGAGATCAAATTCTTTCCATTTTTCCACAGAAACATCCACAGGTGCACCAAGGCGTGGCCAACTGGGACGGAGTGTGGAGGAGCCAGATAGGCATCTTGACGCCGAGAAATTGGTCACGTATGTTTTTCTTGAGCTCACCAACGTAACGTCAGACCTCGTGGCCTACATCGATGGCGGCTCTCTCGGGAATCCGGCCCGTCTGGCATTGGCGTGGTAATCGACGGCTCCACCCGCAGGAAGCCGTGATAAGCCCCGCTCGAGAACGTAGTATCGTGATCGCCCCCTCCAGGTTGTTGCTTACGGGGAGGGTGCCCTGCCCGGAGCCTGTCCCCGTGCCCCTAACGTTGGACGTGGTGATTGCTTGTGCAGAGGTTTGAAGCGTAATCGCCAGCGCGGCGAATAGACACAATAGGGTCATCGACATCCATCTTCATTCTCTGATTTCAAACTTCTCTAGAGGCCCTGCTGTGGTTTGCTTTTCAGCGGCTTGCCAATCGCGAGAAGAAAGACGGCGGTCTTGCCTTTCGCGTGCGGCGAAAAGAAGTTAATCACGTCATCGTCGAAGAAGGTTAGCCCGGTTGCACCCAGGCGCTGGGCATACGCAGCCAGGTACATCCTCCCGCCGATTGCGCCTGACTCCAACTGGACGGCCCGGTAGCCGCGGTTCCCGTATCCTTCCAGGATGCGTTTCAAATCGGCGAGAAAGAAGATGTCCACGCAGGCGTCCGCCGGCAGATCCTGCTCTAGTCCAAGATGGTGTGCCTCGGCGCGGAAGTCCCCTGCTTTCAAAAGCTCCAGGGTATTCTGCTCACGCCGGAAGAAGTAAGCACCCGGCATGAGCCCCTGTACCGCGTGCACGATCAGGTAAAGATCGTTGAGCTGCGCGCCGGGGGGCTCAAGGAAGTCGGCCGGAAGACCGCGCGTGGCGCAATCGAAAATGGTGGAGAGTTGGTCCAGTGTAATAGATGCAGTCTTATCGAACGCTCGGGTAGAGCCGCGGCGCAGGATCACCTGCTCGATCGTGTCCTTCGGCTGTTCTTCTTCCGACAGTCGCCGAAAGCGAACTGCCTCGCCTGCCGGGTCAGCAGATGGGAATACCTGTTGCTTCCCGCGCCACTGAGCTACTTCCTCTTCGGACTCAAGCGAAGACGCGTCGTGCATCTCGAGCATGGCGGGGTACTCGACCTCACGCTCCGAAAGCGGGATCGTCTCCAGGCCCAGCGCCGGAGCCTCTCTCAGGGCAGGCAGCGAACTCTCCGATTTGCGCCCGATCGGCACTAGGCACAAGGAAACCTCGCGCCGCGTATCGAGATCAAGCAGGCGGTTCACCTCGCGGTCCACGAACCCGAGCACGAGCTCGGCCGGCAGCCCCGAAGCCGCGGAAACGGCCAGCATATTCGCCAGCAACGTGCCGTTGTCCCAACCGAAATGGCGATAGGTGCGCGCCTGATACTTCCAGGCGTTCCGCCAGTATGTTCCGGTGCAGATGATCGTCGCGGGCGCGTGAGCCACCGCGGGTTCTATCGCCGTGGCCTGAGCCAGGTTTCCGCGAAAATCACCTTTCCTCAGAAGCCGTAACGATACATCCGCCGGATTGAAGTGATACACGCCGGCATCCAGGCCCGCGAGATCGCCATTCACGACGTACAGCTCGATCTCGTAGAGGGCTCCGGTGCAGGCTGCAGCGCGAAAGTAGATTTCTCCGCCTGGATGTGCGCGTTGTTTGGTAATCCCCGCCGAGAAATGGAGGATGCGCGCCAGGTCTTGAAGGTCAGGTACCGAATCGGCCCGCGACGAGGGCACTGGCTCTGAGATCGCAGAGAGCGCGGCCAGCCCTGTTTGCGACACGTCCCGCGGCAGCGGAAAAGGCTCTATCGCCGGATAGACTTTGAAAGGCAGCGGCCGATTCGCCCAGTCCAGGAAGTGAGGATTGTTACGAATACTCCAGTGGGAGTGTTTCGTACCATCGTGATATTTCCAAGCCGCCTGGATGTCGCGGTTGTTCATCGTTACTGCGTCAGATTAGCACCTGCAGTGGATCACGGGCGTAAGCAATGAACCTGCGACTGCGGATTATGCCTGGATCACGACCTTCACTGCTTGTTCGTGAGTGTCGCGCGGCACTCCTATCAAAAAGTTCCCAAGGTTAGCGCGGCAAGATCTTCTTCAACGCCCACTCAATCCTGTCTACCTCTTCGCGGATGACTCGGATCGATTGTTGATTTTTCGCCGGGTGGGCCAACGGAGTAATTCCTTCGAGGGCGCCGCGGATTTGATGATTGCGAGCCCAGATGAAGTTAAGTCTTGCGCTCCTCTCCTTACGATTTCGGTAAGCCTCCCCGACGAACTTAGTGGCCAGCCAGGCAAAAGCGAAGCCGAATAGAGCTTCGATCGGAATGCGATCCTTGGCGCCGTCAAATTCTGAAAACAAAAGTCGGTAGACCGTTTCCCCCATCCCAAACGAGGCAAACAATACGATCACTCCGAACAAGTAAACTTTCAGGCGCTCCACCGGTTGAAAGCTTATGGAATCGTCGCTTCCGTCGGGTGTTTGCAAAAACTTGATGGCCATGCTGTCCCCCAATGAGTGGTCACCGTTCGCGGGCAGTAGCCAGCTTTACAGTGCCGATTTTGCTGAAATGATAACTCGAAATTGCAGCCAACGGTGCGGCGTTTTGCGCCACCGGCAAGCTTGCCGCTCCGTCACCCCATACTGCTGCCGGGCACGCTCCAGCGCGCAAACGACAGTCCCTCCGGGCTTAGCGATTTCCCGAGGCCACCTCTTCCAAACCTGTTCGACCCTTCTTGAGATCTGGCCGGCATCTCGGCCTGCCGCTACGGTACAATTGCGACCACTCGCTTCGCTCTGTTCTGATCAACCCGCGCCCGCGAGATCGCATCGAAGCAGTAAGGACAAGTCCTTATGAACGTCCTGTTGCTTTCCATGCCGGATTCCTTCGAACACATGCCACCGCACGCTATCCGTATGCCCAATGGTGCGCTCACGTCATTGGCGGGAAACGTTGATCCGCAGCACCGCGTGGCCGTGGCTGACTTGATCCTGGTTCAGCGCCAGGTGCGCGAGACTGTAACCCGACTTGTCCGCGAGTTCGATCCGGAACTTGTCGGACTCTCCATCATGACGTTTCAGCGCCGTACCGCCGCGCGCATTATCGAGCTGGTCCGCGCTCTCCGGCCGGGAGTGAAGATCGTGGTGGGTGGGTACGACCCCAGCCTCGCCCCTGAAGCTTACGAGAAAATGGGCGTCGATTATCTGGTTCGCAGCGAGGGGGAAGTCACCTTCCGCGAATTGTTGCGCGCAGTCGAGCAGGGGTCGGGTGTCGACCGCATCCGCGGCCTCTCCTACCGAAATGGCGAGGGCTGGGTGCACAACCCAGACCGTCCTCCGCACCGGCTTGAAGACAGCGAAATTCGGCCGCCGAACCGTGATGCGCGCGTGCTGAAGGGATACACGTTGATGGGCCGGCAGGTGGATGTAATCGAGACTTCGCGCGGCTGCACCTACGATTGCAGTTTCTGCTCCATCATCGAGATGAGGGGCCGCAATTTTCACACCTACTCCTTCGACCGCGTGTTGGCCGACGTTCGCGACGCCCGCGACCATGGCGCTCGAACCATTTTCCTGGTCGATGACAACATTACGCTGAACGTGCGGCGCTTCGAGGCGTTGTGCGAGGCCATCATCGCCGCCGGACTGCACAAGCTTGATTACTTCGTGCAGGCCATGACCTCTGCCATCGCAAACCACGGCGAAACCCTCGCCCCGCTGATGCGGCGAGCCGGGTTCCGCTATGTTTTCCTCGGCATCGAGAATATTTTGGAAGGCGACCTGGAATTTCTTCGAGCCTCCGCTAAAAACACCGAGCGCACAAACGGCCACAACACCGGAAATGCCACCCTCAAAGCCATCGATTACCTGCACCGCAACCAGATGTATGTGGTCGGCGGACTGATCGTTGGCAGTCCTGGTGACACGCGCGAGTCGATCGAAGCCAACCTCGAATTTGCCCGCCGGTACGTGGACTGGCCCTACATTCAACACCCGACACCGTACCCACGCACGCCCATGACGAAAGACTTTCGAGATCAAGGGTTGATCATGAGTGAGCAGTTGGAGGAATACGATGGCACCACGGCGGTGGTACGCACTGAGCACCTGCCAGCCGAGGAAGTGGAATTTATGCGCTGGAAGGCCGAGCGCTGGATGAAGATTCACCATATACCAGCGGTGGTTAAGCATGATCCGGGGTTCGTCTTGTTCCAGGGATGGAAGATGTTCGCCCACACCTTCCGCGGAAGCTCGATCCGCTCTGCGCTGGGACTGGAAAGCGAGAGGAAAGTGTTTGAAAGGTATCGAGCGATTCGGCGGGCCGAGCGCGAGTACGTGTAAATCATCTCGTCGAGTACCACCGGAGGCTGCAGTTCCTCAAGAACAGCGCGTGTTTCTTACGCGCTCGCGCTTGAAGATCAGGGGTCTTCGAGGAGCGCCGGCGTGCTCGTGACCGACGAGCCCCTTGAGCCTCTACGCTCGAACAAAGTCAATAAACCCACGCTGCACATCAGTCCGCGTCAACCGCGCGCGCACTTTATCGCCGACGTGTAACCCCTGCGCTCCCTGAGCTAACAATCCTTCGATATGCGGCTGCAGAACGCGAACAAACGTCCCCTTCGGAGTAACTCCGGTGACGATAACGTCAAAGGTTTCACCCACCCGATGGCTCATCGCCACTGCGGCCAACCGCTTCGACATTTCCCGCTCCACTTTTCGCGCGGCATCTTCTTTCTGGGTGCAGTTCGTAGCGATGCTGTCGAGTTCAGCGTCAGAGTAAGGCCCCGGTTTTCCGTCGAGCAAAGACTTGACTAGCCTCTGCGTGACAATATCGGCAAAGCGCCGGTTGGGCGCGGTCGAGTGCGTGTAATCCTGCACGGCAAGTCCGAAGTGCCCCTGCTCGGGATCGCCCGGACGCTCCAGCACATATTCGCCCGGCCCAATCAACTTGATGACCGCCAGCGAGAGATCGGCGAAGTGATCGGGGTCGGCGGCTTTGCGCTTCAGAAGAAAATCGTTGAGCGCCTTGGAATCGGCCTGTGCAGGCAGCTTTTCACCCTGCGCCGCCGCCAGCCGCACGATGCCGTCCCAATGCTCAGGAGTCTTCACGATGCGGCGCAAGGAAGAAACTTTCTCCAGCAGCCGCGCCACCACGCCATTGGCGGCGATCATGAAGTCCTCGATCAACTCCGTGGCTCGATTTTTTTCCTGTTTCACGACATCGACAACCTTTTGGTTGAGCACCACCGGGTGAACCTCGCTGGTGTCGATATTCAGCGCGCCATTTTCGTAGCGCAACTTCCTGAGCGCCTGGGCAACTTCGTCCTGCAGTTTGAGCTGCGCCTGCAGTTCCGAAGACGCTGCGACCTTCGGCGGAGCCGCCGCCGTGCTTTCCAGCCATGCTCCAACCGCGCCGTAGGTGAGCTGCGCGCGGTTGCGAACGATGGCCCGATACACGTCGCTCGAGCTGATCGATCCATCGGCATTGATATTGATATCGACCACGAACTCAATCACCACCGCCGGCCTGTCTACGTTTTCGAGCAGAGACGACGCACCCGTCGAGAGCTTTTCCGGCAACATCGGAAAATTGCAAATGCCGGTATAGACGGTGGTCGTCTCCTTGGCGGCGTGCTGATCGATGGGAGAATCCTTGGCGACAAACGCATCCACATCGGCGATGCCTACCATCACCTTGACGTTGCCATTGGGCAGGCGCTCGGCGACCTCTATCTGGTCGAGATCTCGTGAGGTGTCATTATCGATCGAAGACCAAAGCAAGTTGCGTAGGTCCCGCACCTTGTCGCAAGTCGCCACTTGCGGCGGATGAGCGCTGATATCTGCCAGTTGTTGCCGCGTCTCGGGCGGAAAGTCTGGTTCGAAGCCCTGTGCCAACATCACCTGCCGCGCCATTGCTTGAAGGTCGATAGAAGAGGGCCGAGAATCGGTCATGAAGTTCCGCTTTCAGGGATTATTGTATGAAATGCCGGCAAATGGATCGACCTATAATAATAAGGAGAGCAGGGTCGGCAAGCGGCCGCGATTGTCGCGATGATGCAATTCGAGGACTAGGATCGACTGCGCAGACGCGGCCGCCGCGACCAGGTGATTCTGATCGAGCCGAAGGAGGAGCGGTCATGCGACCTGCATGGGTCATTTTATTCATCCTCAGCATTGTTGGCGTCTGCGCCCTGGCGCCTCGAATTCCTGCACAGACGCTTGCGTCGCGCCAACGCATTGTCATTGCCGCGAGTGTGGTGGTCGATGGCAAGGGCCACATACTGCATGACGTTCGGATCGCGATCGAGGGCTCAAAGATTGTTGCGATCGGTCCTAAGGTCGAGGGGCCGGTGGACTACGACCTGCGCGGGCTGACGGTGTTGCCTGGCTGGATTGACGCGCACGTACACATCACATGGATCTTCGGCAGGGACGGGAAAAACGCGGGCACGGAAGGGATAACACAAGAGGATGCCTATCAAGCGGCGTCGAATGCATGGGTGACGCTGATGGCGGGCTTCACGACGGTGCAAAGTGTGGGCTCGCCAAACGATATTCCGCTTCGTGATGCCATCGCGAAAGGAAGACTCCCCGGCCCGCGTATCCTGACGGCCGACGAGCCGCTCGAAGGGCGAGGCGAGGCGACCGGCACGCCCGATGAAATCCGCGCTTATGTGCGGAAGCAAAAGCAAGCCGGCGCGGACCTTATCAAAATCTTCGCGTCGGAATCCATCCGCAAGGGCGGAGGAATGACTCTTTCGCAGGAGCAATTAGACGCGGCGTGCGACGAAGCCAAGAAGCAGGGACTGCGCACGCTTGTGCATGCTTACAAAGAGGCGGTCCGCGCCGCGACTCTCGCGGGATGCACCGAAGTTGAGCACGGTACGCTGGCCCCAGACGACGATTTGAAATTGATGGCAGAGAAGGGCACCTACTTTGATCCGCAATGCGGGCTGGTCATTGAGAACTACTTGCAGAACAAAGAAAAATATCTCGGCACAGAAGGCTATACCGCAGAGGGATTTGCTGCGATGGAGAAGATCCTGCCGATGGATCACGAGATCGTAGAACACGCAGCAAAAACTCCGGGACTGAAAATCGTTTTTGGCACGGACGCGGTGGCGGGTGCGCACGGGCGCAATGCCGAGGAGTTCATCGACCGCGTGCGTGACTGCGGTGTGGACCCGATGGCCGCGATGGTCTCTGCCAACTCGCTGGGGGCTGAAGCGCTAGGCTTGGGCGATCAGATAGGCTCGATCGTCCCCGGCCTGCAGGCGGACATCATTGCGCTCGATGGAGATCCGTTGAAAGACATCACCGCCGTTCGGCGCGTGGTATTTGTAATGAAGGGCGGCGTGGTTTACAAGAACGTCACTCGGGGCACGATTCCTCTTTATGCGGGCGTCCAGCCTTGATTCGACGGTGAGACACAGTTATTTGACACTCGGGCCAGTGCCCTTCCCGCTCTGCCTCAAGATTCGACATCGCGCTGCAGAATCCGATCCATAGTTCGCGAGGTCAGCACGATCGAGTAACCGACGGCCATTTGATGTGTAATGGGTCGCACTCAAACTATGCCCACGGTCCCAACCTCTCGTTCGTCGACGACCATCAATCTTTTCCCTGCTTTGCGTGGAGCCCGAGAAGGCTTAGTGAACGCTGAAACGTACCGGCTGAACAATGGCATGGTTTTCTGGGTTGTAGTAGTCGTACAGGATCGACGGAGCCGTTGCGACTTCCATGCGGTAGCGCAATCGGAACTGGAACTCGAATTTGCCACCGCCGGCGCTAGGCGAGAGGTAAAAGACAACGTTGTCGGGGTGAACTTCATAACTCAGGACGGACGTGGCGCGAGCCAGAACAGACCCCTGCTCTTGCGGGAAATTTACGACTAAAACGACTGGGTTATGCTCAGGAATCAATCCGGCCCTATAGCTGTTGGACTTATGGGAGACAAGGCGGAATAGTTTCGTTTACATCATGGTCTTTTTGAGGGCGGTGTGACGTTCTGGGTGTAGGTATCGCCGTATCTCAGTAATTTATCAATAGCCATGATCCGTCCGAGACATTGGCGCTCCTGCAGGTACATCAAGGCAGCAGCCCGAACACTGCCACGCCATTCGTCGTTCCCACGAAGACCTTGCCGTTCACGATCATCGGGGTGATGAACTTGTTGCCGGGGCCGAACTGATCGCGGCCACCGCTGGCCTGGTTGCTATTGTAGAGCTCGTTGAGCGTGCTGGCATTGTAGGCATGCAGCACCGCGGGGCTGGTATTCTCCACGGCCCACAGGATTCCGTTGCTGGTGCCATTCGCCGAGACGCTGGGCGTCGTCCCGGGATAGTCAAAGCTGTTGCTGGTTTGCGCGGTTGCGCTGGTCGACAGTTTCGCGTTGGTGATGGTGAACGCCTGGATGGGGCTGCCCACCGATCCGTAGTAAACCGTGTTGTTGAAATACGCGGGCATCGCAAAAACCCCTCCGGGCAACGCTCCCGCGAGTTCCTGATAAATGCTGCTGTTGTTGGCGCTGAACTTGCCCATGGAGTCGCGATTTACCACGTACAGGTTGCTGTCTTTGCCGGCGCCGACGGCCAGATGCCAGGTGTTGCCCGAGCCGTCGCTCAGGTCGGGCAGCACAATCGTGCCGCCGGAGCCGAGGTCGGTGTCGGTGCTATTCTCCGATGCCTCGTTGTCCATCTCGAAATAGTCGGCCACGGCCAGTTGATTGCCGGTGGTTGAGAGCTTCATGAAGGCGTTGCCGTAGTCACCGTCGCTGGGGAAACCCTGCGCGTTTACAGTGGTGTCAAAGTCTCCATTGGCATCGAGAAAATAAATGTTGCCCGAACTGTCGGCAGCGAGCCCGGCTCCTGCCATCCAGATGGCGCCGTCGTTGCCGTTAGGGGTTACGTTTAGCACGCTCGTCTGTGCCAACGTCGTTTCGCCGTATCCCATGATCCAGCCCGTATAGGGCCGATCGTCACAGTGCGAAGCCCAGCTCGTATAGATGATGCCATTCAGCAACAGCAGCGCGGCGCGTTCCTTGTACTGTTTGGGATCGAAGACCACGCTGGTGCCGTTGCTGTTGTCGCCGGTACCGGGATAGGTCGCCTGAATATCTACCGGGCCACTGAACAATTCCGTTCCCACCGCGAGATCTAGCGCGTGTAGGCGCTGGTGGTAGTTGCCCGACCCGTCTTTCGACATGGCCACCACATAAATCGCGCCGTTCGGACCCTGAGTGCGATCGATCACCGGCGTCGAGGTCACGCCGATTTCAGGGGTGACTTGCCCGCAGCCCCGATTGTCGGACGTAGTTTCGCCCGTCTTCAACGTTGTGATCTGCCAGATCGTTACGCCGGAATCGGCGTCGAAAGCATAGACCGAGCCGTGCTCGGTGGGAATGATCAGCAGATTGTGTGTGCCGTTGCGCGGAACGGAAACGCTCGAGGCATAGAGCGGCTCGGCGTCAACCAGGCCGTCCACGGAATAGAAGCCAATCTTGCCGAACGCCGCCGAAGTCACGTTGCTGGTTGTGAGCGTAGTTTCCGTCAGGTCTTGGCCAGTGCGCGCAATGTCGTTGTGGTAGGTCAGGACATCGGTGGTCGCGGCTGCCGCAGGGTTGACCGTCAGCGTAGCCGCATTGCTGGTTGCGTTTCCTAGCGAGTTGCTCACCACCACGCTGAATTGGGTTCCATTGTCAGACGTTGCTGTCGCGGGTGTCGTATAGCTTGCCGACGTCGCACCGGTAATTGCGGTTGTGCCCTTCTGCCATTGGTACGTCAAAGGTGGGGTTCCTGCGGCCGCTACCGAGAAAGTCGCGGTCTGGCCGACGGTAACGGTTTGGTTCGCGGGCTGGGTGGCAATGGTGGGCGCGGTTGCGCTACCGCCTCCAGTTCCAGACTTCGACCCGCAACCTGCGAGAATCAAGCTGACTGTAAGAAAACACAGTGTATTCGTTAGCCGTTGCAGATTCATGCCCCGCCTCTAGGAAACCAGACTGTGTGCGTCATCAGAAGTTGTGAGACCAGCTTGGCCCCAGGGCCAAGCTACGGTTTGAGTTTCAGTTCCACCCTTGGTTTCTGGTTCCAGCGGCCCAGATTGTAACGCAGCCGCTGCTCAATGGTGCGTTGTTTTTGTTCGGCCCTCCTGCGTAAGATTTCTTCCCGCCGTCCGTAGTACACATCGGCCGGGGTCACGTTGCCAATGGCCTCGTGATAGCGGCGATGGTTGTAATACTCGATGAAGTCCTGCATGGTTCGACGCAGTTCGTCCGGGCTGGTATAGACCAGCAGGTTCATGCGCGCTTTGAGCGTCTCGTGAAAGCGCTCGATTTTGCCATTGGTCTGGGGATGATGCGGTGCGCAGTAGATATGGCGGATTTCGAGCACGCGCAGATACTCCTCGAAAACTCGCGCCAGGTAGCCCGAGCCATGGTCGCTGAGCAGCTTGGTGCGATCTTCGATGGGCACCCGTCGCATGCCGGTGAACGCCACCGCCTGTTCCACCACGTCGCTGATCGAGTGCGCGGTCATGTCGGGTTTGAGATCGCTGGCCAGCACAAAGCGCGAGTAATCATCGAGCACTTCAATCGAGTAATACCAGCCCCAACCCACTACGAAATAGTAACTGGCGTCGGACTGCCACATTTGATTGGGCGCAGTGGTCTTCACCCGGAACTCCTTGCCGGCAGGAAAGCCCAGCAGCGTGATCGTCCGATTGAGTCCGTGCCGCTTCAGCACCCGGTAGACGGTGGCTTCCGACACCGTGAACCCGGCGTAGTCGGTGACATGGCAGGCCACTTCGCGTGGGCTAAGATCGGGCTGCTGCAGAGCGATTTCAAGAATCACAGTCTGCTCTTCGGGCCGCAACCGGTTCCACACTGCGCCCGGTTCCGACTTCCGATCCATGAGTCCCGCTTCGCCCTGGTCGCGATAGCGCCGCTGCCAACGATAGAACGTCGAGCGCGCCATCCCGAGCTCTGCGATCGTTGCGCGCTTCGGCTGCGGCGCACGCCGCACCAGCTCAATCATCTCCCGCTTCTTCTCCGCACTCACCCGCTCGTACCTCCGTCGCCCGAGAAGCCCTAGCTCTGGCTTTTTTTGAGCAGCATGTTGGCCACGCTCAGATCCGCCACCAACTGCTTCAGCCGCTCATTCTCCTGCCGCAGCGCTTTCACTTCGTCGCTGGTGGCCTCGCGCAGCGCGTCGCCCCGCATGCGCCCTTTGCCCGCTTCCATGAAATCCTTCAGCCACTTGTAATAGATCGTGGGATGGATCCCTTCCCGACGGCACAGTTCCGACACCGAGATCTCGCCCCGGATCCCTTCCATGACGATGCGGATCTTGTCTTCGGTGGGAAACCTGCGCCGTGTCGCCCGCTTGGTCTTGCGGATCAGCACACGGGCAGTCTCGGCGGAGCGGGTGGGCCCCGCCATTTCAGTGGGATTACTTTCTGGCTTGTTTTCTTCCGGCATGTTCACCCTTCCGGCCCCGCTGAGGGGCGCTGGAGTAGACTGCCGGCGCAGCACCCCAACCAGCCAAATGCGGGCTGGCTGGGGCCCCGCTGTCGCCGCCAGTCTACTCCCTGTTTCGGGTGAACTTAATGCTCAAATGTGTAGCTTAACTTGGGGTCTCAAACTGTCCCATTTCCGCTGACGTGAGACAGCTGTCCGGCACTTCGATGGCTTCTCCGAACGTAGTTAATCTCGCGGCCAAACTATTCGCGCTCGACGCTGCGCTCACACCCGCGCAGGTCATCGAGTTGATCAAGCAAGGCTCAAGCGCCAGCGAAGATGGCCGACGCCACCTTATTGACGAAAAACGGTCCGTCGCTCTTTTGCAGACGAAGAAGTGAATTCGGGGCGAAATAATCCCAGTCAGATCGTCAGAGTGAACCCTCCATCGGGTGTCAACGTGGTGCCCGAGATGTAGCTAGCCTCGTCCGAGCACAGGAAGACTATCGTTTGCGCGATCTCATCCGGGCGGCCTGCGCGCCTCGTATGAACACGTGGTATCAGAACCTTGTCGTACAAGTCATCGCCGACGATGCCGCGCGCCCGGTGATGCATCGGCGTATCGATGAATCCTGGACACACGAGGTTGGCCCGGATTCCCTGCGGCGCCAGCTCCGCGGAAACGCTTGTAGTCAGCCCGATTTGCCCGTGTTTTGAGGCGACGTACGCCGAGCCGGTGGGGAAGCCGAGAAAAGAGTTTACAGAACCGACGTTGACGATCGCACCGCGACGTCCACCCGCAAGCATGGCTCGGGCCTCGTACTGCAAACACAGAAAGGTGCCCTTCAGGTTCGTGTCGAGAACTCGATTCCATTCCTGCTCGGGTAGATCCGTGATGCGTGCGAACTTCCCCTCGATGCCGGCGTTGTTCACCGCGTAGTCGAGCCTGCCAAATGTCTCAATCGCATGTGCCACCATCCGTTCGACATCCTTGGCGATTGCGACATCCGTGACCACGAAGCTTGCTCTCCCTCCCCGAGACTCTATCTCGCTCGTGAGCGTCGCCAACTCATGTTCGCGCCGCGCAGCAAGAACTACCTTGGTGCCTCGCGCCGCGAAGGCCTCACCCGTGGCCCTGCCAATCCCACTGCTCGCTCCGGTAATCAGAGCTACTCTGTCATTCATATCTGACATCTAGGTCGTCCCAGAGCCCCCTTTTCTTGACTCTAGTAACGTCGCTTCCCCCAGGGCCGTGATGGCGATGTTTTTCCGTTGCGCTGTAGGATTGTGATTATAGCGAAGGGGTTACTCTTGGAGTCTTGCGATATCGGCCTTGTCGTCGATACGTCCCGGAGAGTCGGGATGATACCGGACGAATCTTGCTGACGTGGCGTCACGTTGTTGCCTACGGGCTGGGCTGGCACATTCCAGGCTGCATTATTCGGTACAAAGAATGCGATTTGACTGCACCGCCAATCTCCCCCTAAGATAAGTGGCCGGGGTTCCTCCCAAAGCCTGAGTACAGATCTGAAACAACGATGATCGGCAAAACGGTTTCCCCCTACCGGATCGTGGAATTGCTCGGCGGCGGCGGGATGGGAGTTGTCTACAAAGCGGAGGACACTGCGTTAGGGCGCTTTGTCGCCTTGAAGTTTCTGCCCAAGGAAGCTTTCGCGGGATCCCCAAGCCCGGGAACGTTGCCGGCGAGAAGCGCGCGCCGCTTCGTCGCTGAACCAACCTAGCATTTGCACCATTCATGAGATTGGGCAGCACGAAGGGTGGGTGCTCCGCGAAGGTCTGGAACTTTCGACCTAGGTTGCTGCATACACTACGTGGGGGTTCCATGGCTGTGGCGACGGTTCGTCTTATGGTTCGTCTTCTGGCATTTTTGCTGGCTGCCGGCCTCGCAGACGGCCAAAACGCACAACCCGAGGTCCAGACCGAACCGCTGAAGGCCGAGGACATCATGGCGCGGGTGGCGACTAACCAAGATCGCAGCGAAGCATTGCGGAAGGAATACGTCTATAAACAGCACATCCACATCGCGACCCATAAGCCCAAGAGCAGAATGATGCGCGAAGAGACCGCCGACTACGACGTGGTGCCACTACCGGACGGGACCCAGAAGCAACTCAAATTGCTTACCGGGCGCTATTGGAACAAAAGCAAGTACGTGGACTTTCAAGGCGATCCTGTGCACGAGGCCGGCAGCACGGATGCGGATTTGATTCACAACTTGCGCAACCACGAGCCTGTGCCCGAGGCCGGCAGAACGGATGCGGATTTGATTCACAACTTGCGCAACGCTCTGTTAAACGACAAGTCGAAAGACGGTTTGGCGCGCGACCTCTTCCCGCTGACCTCCGAGGAGCAGAAGGGCTATGAGTTCAAGCTTCTTGGGCAGGAGGTTGAGGCGGGGCGCAACGTCTACCACATCACGTTCACGCCCAAGGACGAGGAAGAACCGACGTGGGCGGGCGAAGCGTTTATCGATGCCGCAGAATTCCAGCCCGTTAGAGTGTTCACCAAGATGTCGCGGCGCATCCCACTTTTGGTGCGGACGATGTGGTTCGATCTCCCTGGATTTGGCTTCAACGTGGTCTACACTCGCCAGGAGGACGGAGTGTGGTTTCCTTCGAGCTTCGGGACGGAGTTCCAGATGCACTTTGGGCCCCTGTTCTTCTCCAATCGGGACATTTCGATTTCGCTGAAGAATTCGGGGTTTGAACATACGCATGTGGAGACCAAGTGAAGGTTGTGGGGCCGGAAACGATTTTGGGCTGCCTTTTTTTTTGAGCCTTCGAAAGATCGCGGTCGAACGAGATTTTTCTGTCCGCTGTGCTGATCAGAATTCCAATGGCTTTGCACAACGAATCGCACTTGAGTCGATTGATTTCAACTGAGCACGACTAGCGAGAGCCTAAAATGAATGTTGCGAGAACGTGCTTCTATTCAATGAATAGGAACTAAGAATAAGTGATGCCGCAGATTTCTCCAACGGAGTTTTACGCGCTACCGCTTCGCGTGCATACGTTTCTCGCCGACGTCCCGCTGCACGACGTCTGGGCGGTTGACCTACCTACACACCGCGACCGCGTTAACCTTTCTGAATTTCTTCGCCGGGCCAGTCAGGGCGGAATCAACAGACTTCCGCCAGTGGCCCGCGCGCTTATCCGCCTTCGGCTTTTTCTTGGACGCATTTTTCGACTTGAGGCCGAACCGAAGGATGCCTTGGCAGCCTCGTTTGGAAGTCACCTAACGCCAGAGGATCGTGCTCGTTCCTTTGTGGTGTCTGGAACGCCAGAAGGACTGTTCCGCGTTGTCTATCGTTTCGAAAACGAACAGCTGCTTGAAATACAGAATCGTACCGTCCATGCTGCGGCCCTCAGTGCCCTCGCTGAAAAGGCCGATAGCTATCGATTCTACTTTGCGGTCTACGTGCGCCAGAGAACGTGGATTACGCCGTTCTACATGGGCTTAATCGATCCGTTCCGAAAATGGATTATCTATCCGGCCATGCTGAAAACAATTCGTGCAACCTGGGAACAGAATATCTGACTTGATATGTGCCATAACACCACTCCGTATTCGCCATTGCGTCGAGTGTCCCAAGTGCCTTACTCGATATCTGGTTGGTTTCAGCCCATCCCGTAACGGATCCTACCTGATGCCCCTTGTTGAAGGATTCTGGGAGGAATGCACCCTGTACTGTTCGTGCGGCAAGCCGCCTAGTTCCAGTCGATGGCACTGGAGCGAGTTGAAGACCTACACGGTCTCTAACCAAGCTCATGATCGCGGCTATGGTCCACCCGAGGAAATCCTGTCGATAGCCAGAAGGCCGGGGCTTTCGGGTTACGCTAGCCCAGATACCACTGGGATTGTTTAGTCTGAATCAATTTGCTCTGGCTACAATTGTCTCTTAGAAAGGCACTATGAAGACTCCCCGTTCGTTTCCTTGCATTCTTCTGGTTGTATTGTTTTCAGCGGCCGCAATTCCAACCGGGGCTGAGGTGGGCGCCGTGGAAGCTGCAACCAACACCGCACCCCTGCCCACAGGAGTACGTCTCGACGCGGTCGGAGACGCGATCGACTTGGGCAGCATGCCATTAGCGATGGCCATCGCGCCCGGCGGCGACAAACTCGCCATTGTTCTCAGCGGTTGGCGCGAGCAGGGCGTGCAGATCGTCGATCTGAAATCGCGCCAAGTTGTGCAGACGTTGATTCAGCCCGCGGCCTTCTTTGGCATTGGGTTCTCTCGCGATGGCAGGGAACTCTTTGTATCGGGCGGCAATGATGACACGATTTTCTGCTACTCGTGGCGAGATGGGACCGCAGCCTTGGAACGGAAGATCATGCTCGCTGAGAAGTCGGCGAAGCCTGGGTCCCGATATCCTGCAGGCCTTGCCGTCTCGCGAATCGGGAACTATCTGTATGTCGCCGAGAACATGGCCGACAGCCTGGCGGTGGTTGATCTCGCTAACGCAAAAGTCGTGCAGAGGTTTCCGACCGATCATTACCCCTATGCCGTCGAAGCTGCACAGAACGGAAAAGTATACGTTTCTGCGTGGGCAGCAGATACCGTCGCGGAATTCCAGACGAAGCCAGAAGGGTTGCTAACTCCACTTGGCAAGTTGAAGGTGGGGCCTCGGCCCTCGGTTCTCCTTTCGAATCGGACTGGCTCGCGGTTGTTTGCTGCGTTGGCGGGTACGGATGAGATCGCCGTCATCGATACTGCGCGGGGGACGATCCTGCGATACTTGAGCGATGCCGCACCTGCCGGACCTGCGGAAGGAAGCACACCGAATGCGTTGGCTCTATCGCATGACGAGTCGCAGCTTTTCGTGGCAGAGGCCGACAACAATGCAGTGGCAGTCTTCGATGTTTCTGAAAAGCTCTCAGGTACCCCACCGTCGCGATTGAAGGGTCGCATACCAACAGATTGGTACCCGACAGCGGTCCTCGACGCCGGTGGCCAACTTCTTGTGCTCAATGGCAAGGGCCACGGAAGTCATGCGAATCCTGACGGTCCGATTCCGGGTGAAGGGATCAAGCGACCGTTGGGTTATGCCTTAGGGCAGCTCAACGGAACCCTGCGATCGAGTCCGGACCAACTCTCTTCCAGTGCGTTGGCCGAGTACTCGCGGCGAGTTGCTGAAGCGAACAACTGGCAAGCCCGGCGGGTGCGAAAAAAATATCCGCCTTTCAAACACGTGGTCTACATAATTAAGGAGAATCGCACCTATGACCAGGTGCTGGGTGACCTGAAAGAAGGGGACGGTGATCCGGCGCTGGTCTTCTTCGGACAAGCGATATCCCCCAATCATCATGCTCTAGCTTTACGTTTCGGACTGTTCGACCGTTTTTTCACGAATGCGGAGGTGAGCTCGCAAGGTCACATCTGGTCGACTGCGGCGTACGTCACCGATTTCGGAGAGAAGACAATCCCTTCTGCTTACTCCGATAGGCGCGAAGGCGTGGACGGCGAAGAAATCGACGAGCCCATCAACGGCTTTCTCTGGACGCTGGCCAAGAAAAAGGGAATCAGTTTTCGCGATTACGGCGAAATGGCCAAAGCGCGCGAGGGCTGGCCGGTAACGCAGCGAGAGGTGGCGTCTAGCCTCAGTCCAACGTACCCTGCATTTGACTTGAAGATCCCCGACCAGGCGCGCGCCGATGCCTGGATCGCCGAACTGGAAAAATTTGTCCGCGAGGGAGAAATGCCAAAGCTCGAAGTAATGCATTTGCCCAGCGACCACACCGCCGGCGGACGTGCCGGCTATCGAACACCCCGCGCCTTCATGGCCGACAACGATCTTGCGCTGGGCAGGATTGTCGAAGTACTCTCCAGGTCTCCTTTCTGGAAAGACACTGTGATCTTCGTGCTTGAGGATGATTCGCAGTCTGGGCCAGACCACATCGACTCCCATCGTTCGTGTTTCTTCGCCATCTCAGCCTACAGCCGCGCCGGCACCATCCACCGCTTTGCAAATACAACTGACGTTGTAGCGGCGATTGAAGACATCCTGGGATTGGGGCGGCTTTCCAAGTTCGACTACTTCAGTCGACCTTTATCCGACATCTTTGTCGAGACTCCGGACCTTTCACCGTGGACGTCTATCGTTCCTCAGGTAGATATGAATGAGATCAACCCTCCGGCAAGTGCAGCGGCGCGAGCGTCTGCGGGGTTGGATTTCAGCGCACCGGATCGAGTCGATGACACAATGTTCAATCAAATACTCTGGAGCATGATGAAGGGTTCGGAGCCTTTGCCAGGGACCGATGCAAAAGCGCCGCTGCACGCCTATCGGGTTGGTCGCTGAACATTCGGTTGCAGGATCGAGACCACAAGCTCGAGATTTCGGGCCATGAGTCGGCTTGGGGGAGAGTATGACTTCACCGAATGTGAACCAATCCCAAAGGTCCTTGAAGCCCGTTTCTGGACCGCATGCCATCCCCGCCATCAGCCCCAGAGAATCCGGTTCGCCATGGCACTCTGCCGGACAACATTGTTCGGGTGGCCAAGGTCATCTCGATGCTGGCGTTGAACAATCCGCATTGAACGAGACGTTCATGCTGGTCTCGACTGGCAGTATTCCGCGTTGGTTAGGTAACGCCGAACGCCGCTTTAACGTGCGCCTGAAACAGGTACCAAACAGCCCAGACCAAGAACAGGCCGGGCAACAAGACGCTCATGATGTCACCAAAGCCGTGCGCTGCGACCACTCTGCCCGGAATGCCGACCAACGAAATGACATAGAGCACGACAGCGACCCAGCGTGCCCAGTTTTGCAGTTTCAGGAGCGCCACAGTCACTGTGATAGAGATCAGCACGGTCACTACCAGCAGTCCAAGCAAGCCGCGTTGCGCTGGCCGCTCCGCGAGGAGCACCTCACTTGCAGCCAAAGCAAGGGGACCGAACAGATTGGCAATTGCGATTATGGTCACGCCTACGGGCCGCTTCATGACACTGGCAGCATATTCCCACGTCCGCCAGTTGTTCAATAGGCTCAGATTCGCGGCGGTTCGTTCTTGCTGTCTAAATCTAACTGACGACAACAGGCGTGTCTGTTGAAAAATCTCGGTTCACGGCACGCTTTTTGTCCCTTCGGGCCTCCTGGTAAATCGCTTCTTTAGTTTCTCCAGACCAGGTTCATGCAGTTGCGATCTGCGGGGTTGGCTTACAGCTGAGGAATCGCACCAGCCGTTTCAGGTTCTGCGCCGTTGCCGCCAGATAGAACTGCTCGCGCACGAAGCGCATCCGACGTAGCCTCAGTCGGCGGAGTCCGATGTAATTCTTTAGCTCTGCGAACAGTGCTTCCACTTTTCGCCGCGCCCGTTGCGAGATAGCGAACGCTGGTGTCTGAGCCAGGGCGTGCGCACGCTGCCGCGCGGACTCACAGGTATGGACGGCAAGGGTCCGATACTTGCCTCGCGTGCACCGGCTCTTCTGGGAGCACTCGCGACAGCGCTTCACCGTCGAATAATAAACGTGTGTGCGGTTGCGCGCATTGATTCCGACGTACTTCAGGATTTTGCCTTCCGGACAGAGATAGCAGTTCTCCTCGGGTAGGTAGGTGAACTGGTCGATGCCATAGAGATCAGTCGGCCCATTGGGATTTTCTTTCACCCGGATGTACGCAGCGATACCACGTTCATCAAGCCATTGCAGTAGTTCGCCGTTGCCGTAGGTGGTGTCCGCTGCCAGCGTCTGCGGAAGAGAGCCGTAACGTTCGCGATAGCGTTCGATCATGTCTCGGGCCGCTACGCTCTCCTGACTCAATCGCGCCGGCGTAGCTTGCACCCCAACGATGACACAACTGGCGTTATCCACCAGATAGTTGTCGTAATAGCCGAGCCGCGCTGGACCGCCTTTGGTCGCATAGGTCGAATCTGGGTCGGTGGTCGAGACCTTCTCTTGCTGCGGAACCGGAGGTTCGACCGGGTTCTCCCGCTCCAGTTCGACTAGATACTCGCGCACCGTGTGGTTCACCTTAGCTATCTCCGCCAGTTGCTCACGGGCAACACGGCTGTGATGGTCGGCATTGGCCTGGATGAAACTGCCGTCCACCGACATGTGCTCGCCCTTCACCAATCCGGCCTCTACGCAGCGGGCGACGATCTCCTCAAAGATCTCCTGAAACAGATTCGATTCCTGGAATCGACCATGCCGGTTCTTGGAAAACGTGGAGTGATGCGGAATCTCCTGATCGAAGCCCAGTCCGGTGAACCAACGCCACGCCAGATGCATACGTAGCTCTTCCACCAGTTTCCTTTCGCTCGTGACCCCGTAGAGATAGCCGACCAGCAGCATACGCAGCAGCAGCTCGGGGTCGATCGATGGCCTTCCCGCATCGCTGTAGGAGTCCTTCAACTTGGCTCGTATAAATTCAAAGTTGACGTGGCGATCGATCAGGCGTAGCAGATGATTTTCAGGAACTTGATCTTCCAGGCGGAAGTAATAGAACAACGCTTCTGAGCGGGATTGGTGCCCCATCATGAGCAGCAGGCCTCCAAATGGAATGGTGAACAGCAGCATCGGGAACTCTGACCTGCTTATAACCCGAACATTGCACCGCCACAAGCATCAACTGAGGGACTTTTTCAACAGACACAGGCGATTACACTCATTGACCCTCAATGAGTGAAATCGCCGATGTTTCACCACCTGGGGCGTCCGGCACTGACGGCCTGCCCGAGTGCCCCATCGAACTGGCCGGCCCAAAGGCACATTATTTCTTGGGCTGTGGCTGGACCGCCGGCTCGCTGCTTGGAGGAACGATGTTCTTCAGCCGCATGTAGGTGACCAGGTTGCCGTAGTGTTCCATGTTGTGCATGTTGTTGACAGTCAGCACGGCCAGTTTCGGTGCGTCGTTTCCGAAGAGCTTCACCATTTGAGTAGCGGACGCGTCGGTCATGCCGTCGTAGGCCTTGTCGCAGTAGGCGAAGGCGTCTTTGAGTGCGGCCATGAGATCGGCTTTCGAGGTTTTGCTCTGCTCGATTTTCGGGGCGGGATTTTTCTCGCCGAGTTCGATGGAACAGAACAGGTACTGTGCGTCGGCCACATGTCCAACGATCTGGCCGAAGCTGCGGACCGCGTCCGTGGGCTTAAAGTTGTAATTCTCCTCGGGCACTTTTTCGGCGGAGCGGAGCAGGATATCCTTCACCCGTCCGTAGGCGACTTTATTCCATGCGCTGAGCGGATTGTCCGGGGCCGGGACGACAGGGGCTTTCGGCGGAGTTTCCTGGGCCAAGGCGGCGGCTGTCGCAAGAAGGCAGATCAGAAAGGTTCGCAGAAATGTTCGCATTGGTTCTCCTCCTCAACATTGTCGGGATTGTGCCTAGAACTCGGAATGTAGTAGCCCATGCAGGAAGCTAGTTTAAACCAGATTGGTTGTTGTTGTAACCAGGCGATAGCACTCACGACCTATTCGTCAAATGGTCATCGCGTGGTCCTTGATGCCTCCCAACTTGTTCGCTCACTGAATCCGCTCGTGTGTAAAGCGGTCACGTCCGGCCCAATAGGGACACTGGGGGCAAGAAGTTCCTTCCGGGTAGTCCGTGCCTTCTTCGTGCGGGCAGCCGATGATGCGGTCGGTCACGACGGTGGAGCGCGGTGCGTAAGGCTTGAGGAATGCCAGAATCTGCTCACCAACGGCGGGGTCGTGGCGTACATCCAGGTCGCCCTCGGAGAACCAGCGTTTGAGAACATCCGGGTCGTTACTGTCAGTCAGGATCACGCTAACGACGACCTTGGTAGCCAGTTTATCGTTGGGTCCGTAAAAGGCCACGGTGGCAACCGGGTAGCCACGAAAAGCCGGGCGGAAGTTTGTGTCCAACCACGATCGGGTGGGCGGACGCTTCTTGCGGAATCCCTTCCTTCTCTTCACCAGTGCAATATACGCCCCTCCGCCCAATTGTCGAAAACCGCGATCAGTTCAGAACATCAGCCAGCGGCAACGAGCATTGTAAGCTGGTTGGAATGATTGATGTAACCAGGCGTTTACACTCATTGAGAACTGGCCGATCCGGTCAACGAGTGTAATCGGGATTTTACGCCAACAATCGCAAGGCTTCCTGTGGAACCGGGCCAGTGTCACACCTCGCCGGACGCGATTCTTTCCATTCAGGGAAATTCCATCTATTAGGCAGGATCAGTCGCTTTTCAAGGTCCTGAGATTTCAACCGATACTTACGCAGCGCGAAGAATGCGAGCCGGCGGGGTGGCTTGCTTCCGGAAAACCATCACGATGGTCGCGCCGAAACGGTCAAGGGGGCGAATCATAGTAACGCGCATGAGAAGAAGTTCGAAGAACGCTACTGGTGCAAGAAAACGACTGTACGGGTGCGGGTGAGTCAGAAAGCGCACGAACTCGGGCCGGAGGTTCACAGACTCGCCAAGATCGCGGAGCGCGCGCACAGTGTTCGCGCGGTAGTAGGTCGCATAAATGTCGTCCGCAGCGCGGTTGTCGCGCACCAGTTTCAGGACCATGGATCGCGGCAGGAGTTTCTTCGCGACAATGTTCGCGAAAACAAGGTAGTTCCGGGTGTTCGGAGTGTGCACCATAAGGGTGCCTCCAGGGGCTAGGACGCGGGACATCTCCTGAAAAGTTGTGAATGGGGCAGGTAGATGCTCGACCACCATGTTGCAGGTGATCAGATCGAAGCTGGCGTCGGAGAAGGGGAGCGAATCTAGTGATGCGCAGATACGCCGGGAGATATTGACGTGTTTGCACAAGTGAGCGAAATCAAGATCGACGCCAACGACGATCCGGGCAAGAGTGACCAGTTCGTTTTCGAGGGCCTCGAGGTCCCTACCCAGCAAACGCCAGCCACAACCCGCGTCCAACCAGCGGACGGGATGAGTCAGACATTGCCTGATCGTTTCACTCCAGATTTCCTGGTTCCACCGGAGATGAGGCAAGATTCCGCACTGTAAACGCGAAGTAACCTCGCGACCGAGCCATTCGTCCCATAGAGACTTCGGCATTCTACGGCCGAGTGTACGTCAGTCGAGGCAATCAGGCGTGGCTACTGAAGTTACTGCTTTGGTTCCTTTTTCAACACCCACAGGCGTTTGCACTAACTGAGGAGTCCCAACTCCAACGTCAAAATTATGACAGTCGGCGTCCAGAACAAAATGACTCGTAGCATTTGGCGACAGCGCCAACTCCGCCGCCTTGATTGACTTGAACGTTTCGCCCACGTAAGATTTGCCCCTAATGATCGGCCAAACCATCTCGCACTACCGCATCGTCGAGAAGCTGGGCGGAGGAGGGATGGGTGTGGTCTATAAAGCCGAGGACATTCGTCTCCACCGTTTTGTCGCGCTCAAATTTCTGCCGGAAGAAGTGGCCCGAGATGCACAGGCCCTCGCTCGTTTTCAACGCGAAGCGCAAGCTGCCTCCGCGCTGAATCACCCTAATATTTGCATGATCTTTGACATCGGCGAGCAGGATGGGAAAGCGTTCATCGCCATGGAGTTTCTGGACGGGATGACGCTGAAGTATCGCATTGCCGGAAAGCCCATCGATACCGATGTTTTGCTCGGTCTGGCGATTGACATCGCCGACGCGCTCGATGCCGCTCACGCTGCTGGCATCGTGCATCGTGACATCAAACCCGCGAACATCTTCGTGACCAAGCGTGGCCACGCCAAGATTCTTGATTTCGGGCTGGCGAAAGTAACCCCAGTCGGCAGCAGAGTGATCGAAGCGGCGGGAGCAACGGCCCAAGAGACGGCGATGAGCGAGGACCACCTGACCAGCCCTGGTTCCACGCTCGGCACCGTCGCTTATATGTCGCCGGAGCAGGTGCGTGCGAAAGAGCTGGATGCGCGGAGTGATCTGTTTTCGTTCGGTGCAGTTCTGTACGAAATGGCAACGGGCACGTTGCCTTTCCGTGGCGAAAGCACAGGTGTGATCTTCGACGGCATCATGAACCGTACTCCGCTGCCTGCGTTACGGCTGAACCCAGACTTGCCGCCCGACCTGGAACGGATCATCAGCCGGGCTATGGAGAAAGACCGGGAACTGCGGTACCAGCATGCCTCTGACATGCGTTCTGAGTTGTTGCGGCTAAAGCGGGATACAGAAACGGGACGAGCCATAGCTGCGAGTTCCGGCACAAAGGCGGTCGCACAGGAGAGGGATTCTCAGGTCGCCCAACCGCCGTCGCCAGCATCTGTTTCCTCCCCTGCGCTCGCTCTATCTCCGTCATCGAGCGCTGTAAAAGGTGCCGAAGTTCCTGTAGCGGGCAGGAAACTCTGGCAGGTTCTTGTTCCCGCCGCCGTGGTGGTGGCCGTCCTGATCGCCGGTGGCCTCTACTGGCGCTGGCATTCGGCGACACCAGCGACGAAGGCTACACCACTTACCGAGAAGGACACCGTTGTTCTCACGGACTTCAGCAACTCCACCGGCGACCCAGTCTTCGACGGCACCCTCAAGCAAGCCCTCGCCGTCGATCTCGAACAGTCTCCCTTCCTCAACATTCTGTCCGACCGCAAGGTCGGCGAGACACTGAAGCTGATGGGCCGTGCTCCCACCGAGCATGTCACCGCCGACGTGGCCAAGGAACTCTGCCTGCGCACGGGAAGCAAGGCCATTTTGGCCGGTTCGGTCTCCAGCCTTGGCACTCAGTATGTGATCGGTCTGGAGGCGGTTGCTTGCAGCACCGGGGACACGCTGGCCAAGGAGCAAGCGGAGGCGGCCAGCAAAGAGGGCGTGCTCAAGGCACTGGGCACGGCGGCCACCAGCTTGCGCGCCAAACTGGGTGAATCGCTTGCCTCGGTACAGAAGTTCGATGTGCCCGTGGAAGCGACCACACCCTCGCTCGAAGCCCTGAAGGCTTATAGCATGGGCATCACGACCGGCCGCACCAAGGGCGACGCCGAAGCCATTCCGTTCATGAAGCGGGCCATCGAACTCGATCCTAACTTCGCCATGGCCGATGTCGGGATCGCGGTTCAGTACGCGAATCTTGGACAGGCGAGCTTGGCCGCGGACTATGCCAAGAAGGCCTACGACTTGCGTGACCGGGTCAGCGACCGCGAGAAGTACCGCATCTCCGCCTTCTACTTCGATAAAGTCACCGGTGAAGTGGAGAAGGCCACGGAAGCCTACGAACTCTGGGCGAAAAGCTACCCGCGGGACATTGTGCCTCACGCAAATCTCGGTAATCTGTACGCCGAGCTGGGCCAATACGACAAAGCGATCGCGGAAACCGAAGCGACGCTGCGGCTGGAACCCACGATCGTCGGCTATGGGAACCAGGCCGGCAACTACATCAACGTCAATCGGCTCCAGGACGCCCGCCAGACGGTCCAGGAAGCACAGCAGAAAAACTTCGATGGCTTGGTCATTCGCGGCGATCTGTACAGTTTGGCATTTCTGTCAGGGGATACTGCCGAAATGGAGCGCCAGGTGGCATGGGCGGCGGGCCGTCCCGGCGAAGAAGACCAGATGCTCAACACCCACGCCGATACCCAGGCCTACTACGGGCGACTGGAAAAAGCGCGCGACCTCGCTCGGCGTGCCGTCGATGCGGCCGTGCGGGCAGATGCCAAAGAAACCGCGGCCCAGTGGCTTGCCTTTCAGGCGCTGCGCGAGGCTGAGTTGGGCAACGTCACGGCAGCCCGGCAAGCCGTCGCCCGCGCGTTAGCGCTCGCTCCCGGGCGTGATGTCAAAGTTCTAGCCGCTTTGGCGCTGGCGCGCACCGGCGAAACTGCTCAATCTAGAACCATCCTCGAGGCGCTCGAAAAGTCCGAATCCAGCAACACTCTTCTCAAGGTGTACTGGTTTCCGGTGCTGGAGGCATCGATTGCGACGGCGCAACAGGCACCTAACCAGGCGATCGTCGCGCTCGAGCCCTCCCTCCCCTATGAACTCGGGGGGCCTCCTCCCGGAAACAACGGCACAATTTATCCCGCGTACATTCGCGGCCTTGCGTACCTGGCGCAGCGGAACGGTCCCGCTGCGGCCACCGAATTCCAGAAGTTCCTCGATCATCCCGGAATCGTCCAGAACTTCCTGCTCGGCTCGCTCGCCCGTCTCCAACTGGCCCATGCGTATGCCATCTCCGGCGACACCGCTAAAGCGAAGAGTGCATACCAAGATTTCCTTGCGCTCTGGAAAAACGCCGACCCCGACATCCCCATCCTGAAGGAAGGCAAGGCGGAATACGCGAAGCTGCAGTAGTGGAAAGTTCTTCCTCGTCGCTTACTGTCTACCGATACTTGCCGCAATCAGGTGATTGCGCTAACTGAGAATTATTGGTTTAAAGAGATGTCATACTTCTTCGTGATGACTAGCGAGTTCAGCGGAGGCTTGCAGCTTCCGGCCAAGTCCGGCTTGACTTTGCTGTCGCCGGAGTATTGTAATGACGTTCGGCCAGTCCAATCTCTGCATTGCTGATTGAGGTTCGACTGAACCGGCGGTTCCGATTCCGAAGGGCGCAGCCGGTTACCTGCAAATTTCAGCCTAACTATAAGGAGGCCTGGCCATGGCCGTGAACCCTATCCCAATCGCAGAATTGAATCTGGAAACGGTAAGAACTCCCAAGGAAACCATCGTCCGCTGCACCGGCAGAATCACATCGGGCACCTCTGCCTTGCTGCAGACGACAGTCCGCAGCCTCATGCCGGAGACTAAATGTGTCGTGCTGGACTTGACCGACGTGAGCGACATGGACAGTTCTGGCCTTGGTGCGATTGTCGGCGTGTATTTGTCCGCTAAGAGGCTGAATTGCGAGTTGAAACTCATCAAGATGAACCAACGCGTGCAGGATCTTTTCCGCCTCACAAAATTGGATTCGGTGTTCTGTCCACAGAGACTTCCCTGACCACACCCCTGATTGGCATCTAGCACCATTTTCATCCGATGCCGCACTTCGCTCGGCTCATCTGTGCGTCTCCTATCGTTAGAAATCCGCCCTACCTGCAAACCGTAACGATGTTAGTGGCCGGACGTGCCCTGCGTGTGCGGATGCACAGACCACTTGGCGTATCCAGAAGATATTTGTCATGCCGCCAGATAGCCTCCATCCACCGGCAAGACAGCTCCAGTCACCCAGGACGATTCATCACTCGCCAGATAGACCGCCAAACCTGCAATATCCTCCGGTCGGCCGAGCCTGCCGATGGGATGCGCGGCGGTTCTTTCCCGCCGAATCGCTGCTGGATCGGGAGCCCGGCCAATGACCGCCGCAGTCAGATCGGTTTCTACGAACCCCGGGCAGATTGCGTTCACCCGGATATTTTCGTGTCCGTGATCGATCGCCATGCTCTTGGTCAGCAGGACTACCGCACCCTTCGATGGAGCATAGGCTGCGCGGTTCCGAGCGCCGACAACTCCAAGCGTGGAAGCGACGTTAATAATCGAACCGCCGCCAACTTTTCTCATGTGCGGTAACGCGGCCCGAGAGAGCAGCCAAACCGCACGAACGTTCACATTGAAGGTGTGGTCCCACTGTTCTTCGGTAATCTGCTCGGCGTTTCCAATGTACAGCACCCCCGCGTTGTTCAGCAGAAAGTTCAATCCGCCGAAGCGCCTCACGGTCTGATCGAGCAGATGTTCAATTTCGCTTGTTCTGGAAACGTCGGCCGGGATCGCGAAGGCAGAATCGCCAATTTCGTGAGTAACCTCCTCGACGCGATCCCTTCGCCTGCCGACCAGCACCAACCGCGCTCCTTCCCTCGCCAGAGCGATCGCGCATGCGCGTCCAATTCCAGTGCCCGCACCCGTGACGATCCCAATCTTGCCCTTCAGACGTTCACTCATGACGAACCAGTTTAGCTGAACCGCACTGGGTAGGGGCCGCAATAGAGGACAGTGCCAACTCCCGAGTGGTCGCTAGCCTGGTCGGCGACCCTTACCTTGCCGGATTATGGAAGGGTTGCCGGCTACACGACCGGGATCAGGTCTGATGACGCAATCGATGTCATTCTTGAGACGTGGACTTTTTCGACATGTCTGATTCTGTATTTTCGGGAACCTTGCGCATCCAACCCGCGTATTATCAACGAGGACAACTATGGAACTGAAAGTTAGCGGCCTTTCCAAAACATATGCCAACGGTGTGAGAGCTCTGAGCGACGTTTCACTCACCATTCCGCACGGAATGTACGGGCTGCTGGGTCCGAACGGAGCGGGCAAGAGCACGCTGATGCGGACCATCGCAACCCTACAGGAGGCCGATTCGGGGAGCATGCGGTTGGGCGAGATCGATGTTCTCAAGCAGAAGGATGAGGTACGTAAGCGGCTGGGCTACCTGCCGCAGGAATTCGGCGTATATCCGCGGATTTCGGCGCAGGACATGCTCGATCACTTGGCGCTTCTGAAGGGCATTGGTGGTTCCAAGGAGCGGAAAGAACTGGTTGAAGCCATGTTGAAGCGGTGCAATCTTTACGATCTCCGCAAGAAGGCTCTTACCAGTTTTTCCGGCGGCATGCGGCAGCGCTTCGGGATTGCCCAGGCGCTGATCGGCAACCCGCAGCTGCTTATCGTGGACGAGCCTACAGCAGGTCTCGATCCCGGAGAGCGCAATCGCTTCTACAATCTTTTGGCCGAGGTTGGAGAGCAGGTCATCGTCATTCTTTCCACGCACATCGTTGAAGACGTAACTGACCTCTGCACCAAGATGGCCATCATTCACGAGGGGCGGGTGCTGTACGAGGGCAAGCCCGACGAAGCGGTGGCGCAGCTTAAGGGCCGAGTCTGGCAGCGCTCGATCGCTAAAGCCGAGTTGCCCAGCTATGAGCAGCGTTATCGCGTGATCTCAAACCGTCTCGTGGCTGGCCGTCCTCATCTTCACGTCCTGAGCGCCCAGGCGCCGGAGGACGGGTTCGCACCCGGTGTCCCCGATCTTGAGGATGTCTTTTTCACTTGTATCCGCGGGTGGAACTGAGAGCCGCCATGTTCCTGCACATCGCGTGGTTCGAAATCCGCTACTGGCTGCGTTCGTGGATGCTCTGGATCTTCACCCTGATCGTTGCGGCCATGATCTTTGGCGCGGTCAGCTCCGACCACATCCAGATCGGCGGGGCACTCAGTAACACCTACCGCAATGCGCCGTACGTGATCGAGAACTACTATGCGATCATTGGGCTGCTTACGCTGTTGATGGTCACCGCGTTTGTGAATTCGGCGGCAGCGCGCGACTTCAGCCATAACACATATCAGATCATCTTCACGACCCCGCTCCGTCGTCGCGACTTTCTGCTCGGGCGATTCTTCGGAGCGACTCTGGTGTCTGTGATTCCAATGCTTGGGGTTTCCATCGGAATCCTGCTTGCGAAATACATGCCCTGGGTGGAACCAGAGCGGTGGGAACGAATCATCTGGAGCGCCCACCTGAAAGGGATTCTACTCTTCGCGGTGCCCAACGCCTTCTTCATGGCTGCGATTCTTTTCACCATCGCCGTGCTGGCGCGGAATGAGATCGTCTCGTTCGTGGGGGCATTGCTGCTTCTCACAGGCTACGGTGTTTCGGCTGTGCTGCTGAGTGACATTGAGCGCGAGCACATTGCCGCCCGGCTCGACCCGTTCGCCATTCGTACGTTTGCCCTCGCCACCAAGTACTGGACCGTAGCCGAGAAGAACTCAAACTCGCTGGGCTTGAGCGGACTGATGCTCTGGAATCGGCTGCTGTGGATCGCCGTTGGAGTGCTTTTCCTGATCTTTGCCTATTACCGGTTCAGTTTCGCCGAGAGGCGCCAAAAGGCCCGCAAGACGCAAGAAGCTCCGGGACCGGTCCCGGCGTCGGTTGTTCTTCCCACGGTCGCGTCCAGAGCCAGCTCCTGGGAGATATATCTCTCTTCCGTCAAGATTCACCTCGCGGGCATCTTCAAAGGCACCGTCTTTATCGTGGTCCTACTGGCGGGCTTGCTAAATTGCGTGCCGAGCATGGCTATCGATGCGCGGGAGGGATACGGAAACAGTACGTTGCCCGTCACCTATTGGTTGCTGCAGATGATCGCGGAGGAACTGTACGTGTTCCTAATTGGGCTCATCACGTTTTACGCGGGAGTATTGATCTGGAAGGACCGCGATGCTCACATGGACGAAATTACGGATTCGCTTCCGGCGCCGGAGTGGATCTCGTACGCGGCCCGCTTCACCGCGCTGGCCGCCATGGTCATGCTGGTGCAGTTCCTGGCCTTAGTCAGTGCGGTCGTTGTGCAGACCAGTTACGGGTACCATCGCTATCAACTGGGGCTTTATCTCAACCAGCTCTTTGTGCGCGATCTCACGCTCTTTTTCTTTCTTGGGGTGCTCGCGTTCTTTATCCACGCGCTGTCGCCGAACAAGTATGTTGGCTATTTCGCTTATGTCGCTTTACTGATTGTCAATCTTTTTATCTGGAAGCCGCTCAACGTCTCTTCGAACCTGGTCCAATTCGCATCCACTCCAGACGTTACCTACTCCGACATGTTCGGCGATGCACCGTATATCACGGCCTGGCGCTGGTTCGCGTTGTACTGGATTCTGTTCTGCGGACTCCTTGCCATTGCCACCGTCATGTTCTGGCCGCGTGGCAAGCAAGATCGTTGGGCCGAGCGTGGGCGGATCGCCCGTCTCCGCTTTTCGAGGCCCTGGCCGGCGCTTGCGCTCGTCTGCCTGGTGTCGTTCGCCGCGACTGGAACTTGGATTTTCTATAACACCAAAGTCCTGAACCATCTGATTGGGCCCAAAGACCAATTGGCCCTCCAGGCGGATTACGAGAAAAACTACAAGCAATTCGACAGGCTACTGCAGCCGCGCGTCCGCAGCGACAAGTACTGGGTCGATATCTTCCCCCAGACCCGCAACGTGACGATGCGCGTGCGGGAAGAACTTTACAACCCATATCCGCAGCCGCTGACTGAAATCCATTACAGCGTCGACCTGCGATACGACACCGACATCCAGATTCCCGGCGCAACGCTTGCCAAGAACGATACCCGGCTGTTTTATCGCATTTACCACTTCACGCCCCCGCTTCAGCCCGGCGAATCGCGCACCGCCGTCTTTACCGTCAAGAGCAAGAATCGCGGATTCGAAGACTCCGTCAGCAACGTGGAAATCAACCAGAACGGCACCTTCTTCAACGACACAGTCGCTCCAACGATCGGTTATGACACCTCGCGCGAACTGGACGATCCGAACGACCGCCGCAAATACGGTTTGGGTGAGCAAGTACTGATGCGGCCATTGGAGCGGAACTGCACCGCCGATTGCATGGACAATTATGGCCGGGGTCATGCGGATTTTACGGACCTGGAAACGGTGATCAGCACCTCTCCCGACCAGATTGCGATCGCGCCCGGATCGCTGGTGCGGGAGTGGCGCGAGAACGGACGGCGATATTTTGACTACAAGCTAGACCATCCGGCGCTTCACTTCGTCTCGTTCATGTCGGCCCGTTACGAGGTGCAACGCGAAGAGTGGAATGGCATCAAGCTCGAGGTTTACTACGACCCGGATCATCCGTGGAATGTGCCCCGGATGATGAAATCGCTGAAGAACTCCCTCGAGTACTATACACAGAACTTCGGCCCGTACTACCACAGGGAAGCGAGGATCATCGAATTCCCCCGGGTCGCGCGATTCGCGCAGGCCTTCGCCGGAACGATGCCGTATTCGGAGTCCATCGGGTTCATCGCCAACCTGAACCACCCCGACGACATCGACATGGTCTATTACGTCGTAGCGCACGAGATGGGGCACCAGTGGTGGGCGCATCAGGTAGTGGGCGCCGACATGCAGGGGGCCACGTTGTTGTCGGAATCGCTGGCGCAATACTCGGCGCTGATGGTGATGGAAAAAGAGTATGGCCGCGACACGATGCGGAAGTTTCTGAAGTATGAAATGGACAACTATCTCCGCTCGCGAGGCCGGGAGCGCCACAAGGAAGAACCCCTGCTGACGGTGGAGTCTCAGCAGGGATATGTTCACTACCGCAAGGCCAGTGTCGTTCTCTACTACCTGAAAGAAATGATCGGAGAAGACGCGGTGAACCGGGCGCTGCGCAAGGTGATCCAGCGCTATGCTTACAACGCGCCGCCGTATCCCACGTCGTATGCGCTGGTGGATGCGCTGCGCGAGGAGACGCCGCCACATTTGCAATACTTGATCAAGGATTTGTTCGAAGACATCACCTTGTTCTCAAATCGCACCCTGGATGCCACGGCGGTGAAACGCCCGGATGGCAAATACGACGTCATCGTCAACGTGGAAACGCACAAATACAAAGCGGACGCCAAGGGCAACGAAACCGAGGTGTCGATGGATGATTGGATCGACATCGGCGCCTTTGCCAAGCCGGAGAAAGGCCGGAAGTACGGCAAGACACTCTACCGCGATCGAGTGCACATCGCGAATAGCAAGTCCACGTACACTTTCACGACGGCGGAACTACCGGACGAAGCGGGGGTAGATCCCTTCCTGCTGCTGATCGACCGCGTTCCCGACGACAACACCAAAAAAGTTACGCTGACGAGTGCATCTGCCGCGCCAACGAATCAAGGTCACGGCCAGTGAGAATCCCGGGGTAGCCAGGGTTACGCGCGGCGTCAAAGCTACGTTCTCGCCCGATGAGCGCGGTTCCGACACACGTGATGTCACTTGCCCGTGATTCACAAAGTCGCCTTTCCGGCCGGCAACGTGGTAACGTACGTCGAACCAGGAGAGTCCGTTCGCCCACCGCTATGGCTACTTCTCTCTATGGTCTAAGATATTCAGTTTCCACCCGGGAAAGAACTGCAGAGGACTCTCCATGAATGTCGTTCGCCGCACCGCGTTGCCGTTTCTCCTTTCCGTCTCCTCGCTGCTCTGCGCGGTCGCCGTGCTCGCGGGGAACACGCCGTCTCCGTCCAAGCTCGACTATCCCAAGGCGAAAACTATCGGTCAGGTGGACGATTACCATGGCACGAGGGTTGCCGATCCCTACCGCTGGCTCGAAGACACCGATTCTCCTGACACGCTGGCCTGGGTGCAAGCCGAGAACAAGCTGACCTTCAGCTACCTCGATCAAATCCCCTACCGTCAAGCCATTCGCGAGCGCCTCACGAAACTCTGGAACTACGAGCGCTTTGGTGTGCCCGAGCAGCAGGGCGGACGCTACTTCTATCAGCACAATAACGGCCTGCAGAACCAAAATGTACTGTTCGTCGCCGATTCGCTGAACGCCGAACCGCGGATGCTGCTCGATCCCAACACGCTTTCCTCCGATGGCACGGTCGCGCTCTCCGGCCACGCCATTACGGACGACGGCAAGTTGTTGGCCTACGGCACCGCCGCCTCCGGCTCCGACTGGATGGAGTGGCACGTTCGCGATGTTGACGGCGGCAAAGACCTGTCTGACCTCATCAAGTGGGTAAAATTCTCCGGTGCTTCGTGGAGCAAAGACGGCAAGGGCTTCTACTACAGCCGCTACGACGAGCCCAGGCAGGGCACGGCGTTGCGCGACACAAACTATTTCCAGAAACTCTTTTACCATCGCTTGGGCACGTCACAATCCGAAGACAAGCTCATCTATGAGCGCCCCGACAACAAAGAATTAGGCTTCAGCGGCGACGTTACCGACGATGGCCACTACCTCATCATCACCGTCTCGCAAGGCACATCTCCCAAGAATCGCCTTTACTACAAGGACCTAAGCCAGCCTGACTCCCCCGTCGTTAAATTGCTCGACGATTTCGATGCCCAATACCAGTTCATCGACAACGACGGTACAGTCTTCTGGATCAAGACCGATCTTGACGCTGTCCGCAGCCGGCTGATCGCGATCGATACTCGCACTCCCGAACGCTCCAACTGGAAAACGATCGTGCCTCAGGCTGCGGAAACCATGACCAATGCCAACGTCGTTGACAATAAATTCCTGGTCGAATATCTCAAGGACGCTCGAACCGAAGTCCGGGTCTACGATCTGCAGGGCAAATTTCTCCGAAACGTTGATCTGCCCGGAATCGGAACTGCTGTGGGCTTTGGCGGCAAGCGCAAGTACAAGGAAACGTTCTATGCCTTCACCGGCTTTACCGTGCCGACCACCATCTATCGGTACGACCCGGAAAAAGGCGCCAGCTCGGTCTTCCGCCAGCCCAAGGTCGATTTTGATGCCAGCCGCTATGAAACCAAACAGGTTTTCTACCAGAGCAAAGACGGCACACGTATCCCCATGTTTCTGACCTACAAGAAGGGGCTGAAACTGGACGGCCAGAACCGGGTGCTGCTCTATGCTTACGGAGGTTTCGACATTTCTCTCACTCCCACTTTCACGGTGCCGAATCTCGTGTGGCTCGAGATGGGAGGCGTTTACGCTCAGCCCAATCTACGTGGGGGCGGCGAGTATGGCGAAGACTGGCATCTCGCCGGTACCAAACTGCACAAGCAAAATGTTTTCGACGACTTCATCGCTGCCGCAGAGTGGCTTATTGCCAACCATTACACGACGTCTTCCAACCTGGCTATTCGCGGCGGCAGCAACGGCGGTCTGTTGGTCGGCGCGTGCCTCACTCAGCGGCCTGACCTCTATGGCGCCACTTTGCCGGCGGTCGGCGTCATGGACATGTTGCGCTTTCACAAATTTACTATCGGCTGGGCTTGGACCTCCGACTACGGTTCCTCCGACGATCCCGAACAATTCAAGGCCATCTACGCCTACTCGCCTTTACACAACCTGAAGCCGGGGACAAAATATCCTCCCACCTTTATCACCACCGCCGATCACGACGACCGAGTCGTGCCCGGACACAGCTTCAAGTTTGCAGCCACGATGCAAGCTGATCAAGCCGGGCCCGCGCCGGTGCTGATTCGTGTGGAAACCAAGGCCGGACACGGCGCCGGCAAGCCCATCTCGAAGCAGATCGACGAAATCGCTGACGCCTGGGCCTTCGTCGCCTACAACCTCAACATGGACGTGCACGTGAAGTAAGCGAAAGGACGCCGATCCCGACATCCCCATCCTGAAGGGAGCCTCGGCTAATGGATTATATGGTGCGACGACGAGACCTTGGCTGCCTTGAAAATCCTCGCCCCCAAGAGCGTGGGTGAGAACTAGAATTTCGGCGCCGCGATCGAACAAAACTCTACGCTCTTAGCCGCGAAGCGGCCCAAGAATGCAGCCCACGGCGCAAGCCGTGGGAAGAGTGGAAAACAGACAAACAGACAAGCCCCAGCAGGGCGAAAGAGCAGTTCTCACGCAGTCTCGAAGGGGCGGAACCTTTACCAACGGAAATCGTCCCTTCTCCATTTCAGGCAAAGACAAGACAGTTTATGCACCCGCGACTATCCGTCCCAGATCGGTTTACTGCCAGCCCGTCAGGACGCATTTCGGGTTATTGGGATCGCACAGCGGAACCCAACCCCGAGTGGTCACTTTCGGAGCAGCGGCATATGCAAATGTTCCTACCAGACCCACCAACAGCAGTAATGCTCTCAGAGAACGTTTCATTTTGTTTTACCTTCTTCCTTTGAGATTTGATTTATTCAACCTGCTACGCACTTAAGTAATGCAACCGGTGTGCCAAAAGTAATTATCTGGTTCAGGCTGATGTCGGTGGCGTGCTTTGCATTGATAAGAAAGGAGATAGCGGGGCTGTGCTGCGCGGCGACGGCTGCTCCCACCGCCATCTTCCCGCAGCCCCCCTAACAATCGGGTTTGGCGACCTCGCATTTATGTTAGGGAGCGCACGAAACAGGCGGTTGGTATACTCGTCCGATGACGAACGATCCCAGTCAGGAGGGCGTTTCCTCCAGCCCTGCCCGGCTGGAGGCGGTGGCCGGCCCTCTCGAAGGCAGAATCTTCCCCCTTGTAGAAGTTGAGTTATCGATTGGTCGTGAGCCGTCCAACCAGATTTCGCTGCTTGATTCCCTGGTATCGCGCCGGCACTGCGTGATTCGGAGGGATGGCCAGGGATTCCTGATTCAGGATCTTGACAGCCGGAATAGTACTTTCGTGAACAATGTGCCGGTTAAAGAGCGATTGCTTGCGGACGGCGACCAGATCCGGATCGGCAAATCGATTTTGGTATTTCAAGGCCTGCCCCAAGAGCCTGCCGGCGACAACGCTTCCGTGGAGCTTGATTCCGCGCCAACGCCCGGCGGAGCCACGGTGATATTGCGAAAGCAGGATGCGATTTACCTGCAGCCTGAGCGGCTACACGCGCTGGACGCCACGGAGCGCACGGTTCGCGATTTGAACGTGCTCCTCAACTTCAGCAAGAGTCTGAACTCGGTGCACGGCCTGGCTGCGCTTCAGCAGAAAGCGCTGGAAGCCCTCCTCGAAATTTCCCCCGCCGACCGCGCCGCGATCCTGCTAACGGAAGAGGGGACTGAGGGATTCACTTCCGTGATGGGGTGGGATCGCCGGCTCGGCCCCAATCAACCGATTCAAGTCAGCCAAACGATTCTGAACCAAGTCATCGAAGAGAATCTCGCTGTTCTTTGCAACGATGTGGCAAGCGACGAGACATTTCGGGAGGCGGAAAGCCTGTTGGAGCGACAGGTGCGCGCTGTGCTGGCTGTTCCCCTCGAGGTTCAGGACAAACTCCTGGGCGCACTCTATCTGGATACAAGCTCGCAAGGCGCCCGTTTCGATTCGGCGCTCTTGCAGTTGGTGACAGCGCTTGGGAACGTGGCCGCGCTGGCGATTGAAAACGCGAGCCACCTGGAACGGCTCGGGGATGAGAATCGGCGGCTACAGCAAGAACTCAACATCCAGCACAGCATGGTCGGTGAAAGCCAGCGCATGCGCGAGGTGTATCAGTTTGTCTCCCGGGTGGCGGCACGTGAATCCACTGTCTTGATCCAGGGCGAGAGCGGCACCGGAAAGGAACTGGTTGCCCGCGCGATCCATAGTAACAGCGGCCGTGCCAGCCGGCCGTTTGTTGCAATTAATTGTGCCGCGATAGTGGACACGTTGCTGGAGAGTGAACTCTTTGGCCATGAAAAGGGCGCCTTTACGGGCGCCGTCGCGCAAAAAAAAGGAAAACTGGAGATGGCCGAGGGCGGGACCGTGTTCCTCGATGAGGTCGGCGAACTGGCCGCGCCGCTCCAGGCCAAGCTGCTGCGGGTTCTGCAGGAACGCGAGTTCGAACGGGTGGGCGGCACGCGCCCCATTAAACTCGATATCCGGCTGATTACCGCAACCAACGTCGATCTGAACGAGGCGTCACGCAGCGGGAAGTTTCGCCAGGACCTTTATTATCGGCTCAACGTCGTCTCCGTTGAGATTCCCCCCTTGCGGGAACGTGCGGAAGACATTCCGTTGCTGGCAGCCTACTTCACCGCGCGCTACAGCGAAAGAGTCAAGCGGCGCGTTGCCGGCATATCTCCCAAGGCGCGGGCCTGCCTACTGCGCTATTCTTGGCCTGGCAACGTGCGCGAGCTTGAAAACGCCATCGAGCGAGCGGTCGTATTGGGTTCAACTGAATTGATCTTGCCCGAAGATCTACCCGATTCAATCCTGGAAGAAACGGTATCCTCGGGGGAGCCGGTTACGGCACTCCACGACGGCATCCGCGAGGCGAAGAAAAAACTCATCGAGCAGGCGATTGAGCAAGCAAACGGGAACTATACCGAGGCTGCCGGTATCCTCGGCGTGCATCCCAACCACCTGTTCCGGCTCATCCGGACATTGAATCTCACCCCGAAGCGCCAGCGACGGGCATAAGAGTTGAATAAGGCGCAGCGTTCCCGCTCGTCCTTACTTCAGGCCCTTTATCAAATAGAGGTTGGCGAGATCGTGCTGAAAGGAGAAAGCGCATATCTTTCCATCCGCGGACAACGCAAGGTCTCCGGTAAACTCGGCCCCAGGCTCGGGAACTTTCAGGGTCCGCCAAGGTTCTCGATGTCCGGTGGCGATGTCGAGCCGACTGATCTTGATGGTGTCCTTTTCCGGCTGTTGCAAGAAAAGATAACGTCCATCACCGCTCCATCGCACCACCGTCTCGCCATTCTGCAACTGACTTATTCTGCGAGGCGGCCCACCGGCAACCGGTGCAAGGGACAGTTGATGCGCGTCGGCAGTAATGAACCAGCGGCCATCGGGTGAGACTTGGCCCCCCTTGGTTCCTTCAGCCGTCAACGGCGTCGCTTTCTCTGAATCGAGATCGTACATCCAAGTCCGAACCGGATGCCCCGGCTCATTTTCCGTAAATACGACTCGTTTGCTGTCGGGGAACCACCCGAGTGCTTCGTAGTACCCCACGTCAACATTCAGAAAACGCGATTCTCCCGGGCCAGTTGGCAGCATCATCAAGCGCGAGCGTGCGGTGTCGCGACGGATGCACACCACCCATTTGCCATTGGGGGAGAGCGCGGGCTGATTGCCGTACCCCAGTCTTACCGCAGCGGATCCATCGGTCTTCCGTAGGTATATCGCTGTGTTTCGACCTTCGCCATAGGACAGTTCCTGAAAGAGCAGGCTCTTTGCGTCACTGGAGATCTCATCGATCACGGAAGCGTCCAGCCAGGCGAGATCGCGTTCGTTGGGATGGTCGAAGTCGATATAACGAATGCCCAGTCGCGAGTTGACCGTAGTGAGCAGCACACGGCCATCCGCGGCCACATCTTGCATTACGATCCAACCGGGAGCCTGGGCGAGAAACCGCTGCTTGCCCGAAAGATCGACCGCGTAGAACGCCGGATCACTGCCCAACTGGCCAGCAGAGAACCAGATCTCATCTCCCGTTGGGGACCAGTTCAGCGACCCAACGGCTCGCCATTCTCGGGAGAGCACTTGCTTCGGCTGGTTCAAGCCAACCACACATAGGGAGTAATCTCCAACCTCAGCATCAAAATCGAAAAAAGCCACCAGTTTGCCATCGGCGGACACTCGTGGCCACAGCGGAGGGCGCGAATCGTTTTCGTAAAGCACGGTCCCGATGGGATACTCGAGGCGATGTTTTCCCCCGAGCGTTCGGACCACGGCAAGGGTGTCTCCGGTTGGGCTCCAGTCCGCACCGCTGACATTTTCCAGCAACTCACGCGGCGCGCCTCCGCTGAAGGCCACGCGCGCCAGCGTACCTACGTCATCGTCGCCCAGCAAAATCGCCATTTCGCCGGTATGGGAGATGGCTAGAACTCTTCCCGTGGGAAGACCCAAGGGCCGGGCTTCACGATTTCCCGGCTGGGTGGAAAACAGCGTGGACGGCGAGCCGTCCCACTCGGCGCTATAGATAATCGCGTCACCGGGACCAAACTTCGCCGCGGTGACGTCGCCCCGCCGAAACGTCAGTCGTTGGAAGGTAAGTGGCGCTGCGCGCAAATAACTCCGCGCCGAATACGTGCCTGCGGCAAGTCCAACTAGCAGCAGACCCAAGGCTCCTAAGATGAGCCAGCGTTTGGCGGGCAGTGCCCTGCGTTTTCCCGCAATCGTTAAACTTGGCCTTGGCTTCTTGGGATCGACGCTGCTTGATTCCGTCTCCTCCCGCAACTCGTCCAAAGCGACCTTCACGTCGGCCATACTCTGCCAACGGCGCACCGGATCCTTCTTCATGCATCTCGCGATTATCCGTTCCAGTTCCGGCGGAATGTCAGGAAGGGACTGCGAGGGAGGTTGCGGTTCCTTGTGCAGGACTGCCGAAAGTGAGGCCAGCTTGGACCCGCCCGCGAAGGCACGCTGTCCGGTAACCATTTCGTAGAGCATGGAACCAAACGAAAAAATGTCGGAGCGGGCGTCGACTTTCTTGCCTTCGGCCTGTTCCGGAGACATATAAGCGACGGTGCCGAGGATCGTCCCCTCTTCTGTGAGAGGAGCGCCGTCACCGTGGATGGTTTCCGCAAAAGCATCGGCTTCGACGTCCTCGTTCAGTTTGGCGAGGCCGAAATCAAGAACCTTGACCACCCCTTGCGGCGTGACCATTACGTTCGAGGGCTTCAGATCGCGATGGATGATTCCGTCCGCGTGTGCGGCGGCGAGCGCGTCGGCTATCTGCGCTGCATATTTCAGCGCGGTGCGAACGCGCAAGCCTTTGCGCCCGATCAAGTGATCCAGCGTTTCGCCGGCCACATACTCCATGGCAATGTAGTGAACCGGCTTACCGTCTACCTCCTGGGTGTCGATGTCATAGATGGTGACGATGTTCGCGTGATTCAGTGACGAAGCAGCCTTCGCTTCCTGAACGAACCGCTTTTCGCGCTCCGCACTGACGGCTGTGGCGCCCAGAACCTTGATTGCGACCGTTCGGTCGAGATGCGAGTCCACGGCTTTATACACGACACCCATTCCGCCGGCACCGAGCTTGGACTCGATGCGATAGGAGCGAAGTGTTTTGCCAACCATGGGTTAACCTCTTGAGGGCTGCAATTCTAATCTAGTTTAGGTCACGGACGCACAACCACAGCAGAGTGCGCGCCCGCCGCAGCACACAATCGAGTGTAGCCTGAACATTTCCGGATCGAGAGCCGCAGAACTCTCGTCATGCTAAAGAGAACGAGCTAGCCGCCGGGTTCCCACCAAAAGCACTAGCCCAAAAAACACTCGACATAGCTGATGCATAGCGACTCGCCGGTATCAAAATGGGGGCCCCACGATTCGAATGAGGCTCATGGCGGGCAGGTTCGCTGAACAGGACTCGGCGGGCGGTGGGAGTGAAAAGTGACATATCACACGGCTGTGAGTAGCTACACGATGAAGAACTTCTTAAGGCTAGTTTGTATCGTGAGTTTGCTGGCAGGTTTCGGTTTCTCTGAAACCATTCCCGATGCATCCAAGCCGCAGACTCAGACGTTTTGGAACCTGGAGCGCAAGGTCCTTACAGGTGGGCTTGTTGCTGAATCAATCATCGACGGCGTCCAGACGCAGCGGTTGCTCAACATCGGGCGCAGTGAAACGAATCCTCTCGCCAAGCCTTTTGTCACCCACGGAGTCAAGGGGCAGGTTGCCGCTTGTGCAATCGGCCTGGGAGCTTCCGTCGGCACACAGTATCTAATGCACAGACTCCACCACGAGCGGATTGCGAAGTGGGTTGGCAGGATGGCACTCGTTGCCGAAGGTGCGGTGGTCATCCACAACAGTCGGGCCGGCGACTAATTACATCAAACAGTTCTTCGCTCTAGCTGTAGCGCTCCCTTGGGTCGACCTTCGCGGGCTTCACGCTCTGGTTGTGAGGTCGAGCTGCGGCCTTGGGGTGTGGCAAATCCCCTCCGTGCGTATACCCCCCGTCAACGAATGACGGCTCTGGCATGGTCATATAGACCTCGGAACACTTGGCCTTGGAACGGGGTATCCTAGGCAAGACACTTCATCGAGAACTCATTTCTTAGGTTGCGGAGAAGGCATGTCCAAAAGGATTGCTGAGGTTGTGGTGATCGGAGCTGGAGTTGCCGGGCTCGCGTGCGCGCAGGCGCTCTGCGAGGCAGGTCTCCGGGTAACGATTCTCGAAGCCCGGAGCCGTGTCGGAGGACGCATTTGGACCGTGCATCCCTACCTCACCAAAGCGCCGGTAGAACTGGGGGCAGAATTCATCCACGGTCTGCCTCGAGAAGTGTGGCAGATCGTGGAGCGTACCGGCCTGCCGACTCAGGAACTGACAGGAAACCGATGGCGTCTGGAACAAGCAAGGCTGGCACCCATGAGTGGCTCCTGGGATCTGATTGACAGTATCTTCCGTAGGATTGATCAGTCTGCACCGGATCAATCATTCCAGGATTTTCTGGAACACACTTGCGGCGACCTGCCTCAGCACACGAGGATCGAAGCGGCCGCATATGTCGAGAGCTTCCACGCATGTAACGCAAGTCGCATGAGCGCTCATGCGCTTGCGCAATGGCATCGGAGCGACCGGGAAATCCAGGGACACCGCGGCTTCCGTTTTCCCAAGGGATACGAGGGTCTGGTTCGAGCGCTTCTGGCCGCCAGCAAGCCGGACCTCCTCACGGTGCGGCTAAACACCGTTGTTACCGAGATAGCTTGGAATCCAGGCACGGTGGAGGCGATGGCAAAATCGCCCGAACAGCAGCACGCCAGTATTCGTGCAGACGCTGCCGTCATTACTTTGCCTCTCGGTGTTCTGCAGGCAGCGCCTGGAAACGACGGCGCGGTCTGCTTTCGGCCAGAGCTGACCGAAAAGGCCGGTGCACTCAAGCAGTTGGAGATGGGCGCCGCGATCCGGCTCGTGCTGTGTTTCCGCCATTGCTTCTGGACAGACCCCAAGCTGGTGCAATCGCCCATGCCGGACATGAGTTTCTTGTCGTCTCCAGAAGAATTGTTCCCGACGTGGTGGTCGTCTGTGTCTGCGGGAACCGCCATGCTGACTGGTTGGTCCGGTGGAGTCCGTGTTGAGCGGCTCTCCGGTCTCGGAAGTGCAGCCATCATGGAGCTTGGATTGGAGGTCTTGCACCACGTCTTCGAAGTACCTCTGGAAACCCTGCGGGCCTTGATGCAAGAGTTTTTTGTGCACGACTGGCAGTCCGATCCTTACTGCCGGGGCGCCTACAGTTACGCTCTTGCCGATAGTGGGGACGCTGCGCGCAGACTAGCTGCATCGGTTGGGAATACCCTGTTCTTTGCAGGAGAAGCGACGGACTACAGCGGACACAACGGAACAGTGCACGGTGCCATTGCTAGCGGTCAGCGCGCCGCCACTGAACTTCTTTCCTGCGGCGGGCTCGGGCCGTAGCTTTACCTGACGCGTACGGGGTTGCTCGTAGAAGTGACCGCGCGCGGTGCAATCCCAGAGTCGTCAGTTCCCTCTCCACTAGTCTCCCGTACCTGAGAGGAAATCCCTTGTTTGCCGTCTCCTATTCGCTCCCGTTTCCCGAAAGCGATGGGATACGCGTTATAGGTCGGCAACTGCTCGGCGGTTTGATTCGAGGTAGGATCTCCAATCTTACGGCTGCGAACTGACTTCGAGCAGCAGATGATCCTTGAACTCCGCCGCCAGTTTCGACACACCATTAGCCGCCGCGTCTACTGTTCCCAGGTCTTTCCCCTCGCTGTAGTCACTCACCCGATACTTCCCGGGCTTCAATCCGCGCAGTTCGACTTCGCCTCTCCAACCGGCCGAGGTAAAGAACGCGTAATACATTTTGCCGTCTTTCGCGATGGCATATCCCTCGGGCGTGTCGTAGCCGGTCACGTAAAGGTCCCTGAACTCTCCCTTCGATAGCATCTTCTGGTTGTACAAGCCGATCCATTTCTTCCAGCGCTCTTCTTTCGCAGCGGTCAGATTGACGTCCTTGAATTTCGGACCGGGATCGGGCCAGACGAACTTCGTCCCCACTACGCCTCCGGCTCCAATCGTGGAAGCAAAATCGTCGCCGTGTTCTTTCCAGTCGTTGCCCACTTTTGTCATCGCGGAAAGTTCGACGTGATCGCCGTAGACCGCCGACTCGGGACCAAGCAATGCCTTATACATCTTGATCCGTCGCCGCACCTGCACCGCTCCCACTGGATCGGCCGTCACCGCCTGGTCGATGAACGGCAGCCATGCCAGGGAGGGCGGCGTTCCGCACGGACAGGCTTGGGTCACGCTCTGCGGCTTCAAGGCACGCGTCGTCTGGAAAATCTCTTTGTAGACGCCCCCCATCGCATTCACCGAATCCTGTGGCGACTTGTGATGATGCGCCGGATTGTAGCAGGCCGGAACACTGTAGATGTTGTCCAACTTGCTGCCGTCGAATCCCCAGTCGCGAATGAATCTTTCCGTGAGCTGCTTGTGATACGCCCGCACTTCCGGCACTGCCGGACACATCACCGCCAGACCACGAGTCATGCGCGCATGCTTGCCGTTCTTGTCCAAGATCAGCCACTCCGGATGCTCCTGCGCGACTTTCGACACGGAGTATTTGTGCGACTCGTATTTTCCCTCGCCATCTTCAACCCCGAGCGGCAGCCACCACAACTGCGCCAGCATTCCTTCTTTGTGGAAGTCATCGGTCATCTTCTTGATGGAATCTCCGGGAAAAGTATCCGTGCGCGGATTCCAGTCGCCATAGACGTCGAACCAGCGATCGTCAAGCGTCACCCACTTGATGCCCATCTCCTTCAGCTTCGGAATCGTCCCCAGCATCTGCGCCGGCGTCACGTCGGCCTGGTATCCCCAGCCGCACCAACTCACGCTGTAGGCTTCGCTCGACGGCTTCGGCAATTCCCAGCCTTCTTTCTGCAGCACGCTCGACCAAATCCGCAGGGGCTCATAGAAATCGCCTGCATAGACGGACACGAAACTACGCGGAGTGGAGTACGTCTCGCCCGGCTTCAGTGTGATGTTGGCGGCGTAGTCCACCTCGGTATTCAGGCGTCCATCGGCTGCGACTTTTGCCGGGATCGCTGCTGAGATCGGAATCGTCTCCACGTGCCCGATCGCTTCGCCTACTTGGCGCGTCCAGAAAGCCACCACGGGAATCCCGCCACCGTAGCCGCCTTTGACCATTTCTCCCATGACGTTTGGCTGGGAGAAAGCCGGCGTCGGCTTCACGACATCATCTTTCCCCCAGTCGTAGCTCGCGCCATGAAATGACCACATTTGCCACGGCTGCACTTTCGCGTCCGCCAGCCGCGCGTTCAAACGGCGCCGCTGACTCACGCTTTTTTCGATTGCGACGTCGCTCGCGCCGGTGTTCTTGTATTCCACGGTGCTCAACAGAATGTTCGGGAATGTGTCATAGACTTCGAGCGCCAGCACGCGCTGCAAATCCATCCCCGATGGCCCGAGCGGACGCGCCGGAATCTCCACCCGCTTCCCGACTCCCATCTTTCCGATCGCTTCGTGCACCTCGGCCTGCTGGAAGTCGAGCGTGAAATGCACATCCTTTCCCCCCACTCGCACAAAATCGCTGTCGACAGGAGCACCTACCTGGGGTTCGTCGAGCGAAAGCTTCTTGCCGTCTTTCAGCAAAGAGGCCTGCACATAACCATCTGGCCTCACCTGAAACTCGGCGGCGCTCGTCGTCAACACCACCGGTCCGCCTGACTTTACGTCCACGTTGATCGCGGAAGGCTGGGTGGGTTCTGGCTTGGCGGTCTCGGTCGTCAGAGGCGACTTCGGCAACTTCGAGCAAACCGTCAGCAGGAGTATGAGACCGAGCGTGATACAAAGCATCGCAATGTTTTTTCGGGCGATCATGAGTAACCTCCCTCTTGGTTGTTCCGAGCCCCGCCAAAAATCGCAGTTGACAAAAGCTATAAAACGAAAGTAAAAGTAATAGTTCGTAATACTACACCGAAAGCTCGTCGTCCCAACACCCGAACTTTCGCCTAGCCCAACCAGGCCGCTTGCGAACATTCGGGCTCAGCGTCCAGGAGCGTCGCCATGCAGATCTCTTTCCTTCGCCTGCAAACTCTATCCGCCCTGTTTTTTTCTATATTCGTGGCGCTGGCCACCCCGCTATCGGCGCAAAAAGATGCCGGAGCCATTGTAGGCCTGGTGCGCGACCCGAGCGGGGCAGTGGTCACGGGCGCCAAGGTCACTGTGACTGACGTGGATCGCGGCATTGCGCTGACTTTCTCCACCAACGGTGAAGGGGAGTATGTCGCCAGCCCGCTCAGGATAGGCCGTTACACCGTCACGGTCGAGAAGGAGGGATTCAAGAAAGCGGTTGCCGGCCCGGTGCAAGTGAACATCCAGGATCGCGTCGGCGTGGACTTGAAGCTTCAGCCTGGCATGGCAACGGAAGTCGTCACGGTCACCGGCCAACGTCCGCAGCTCGAAACCGAAACCTCCGAACTGGGTCAGGTGGTGGACAGCCGGCGCATAAACGCGCTTCCCTTGAACGGACGCAACTACGCCCAACTCGCTCTGCTCGGCGCCGGTGTCGCTGCCGCTGAGCCCGGATCGCGCGTCGAAACCACTTACGGTTTCAGCGCCAACGGCGCCCGCTCTTTGCAAAATAACTTCCTGCTCGACGGTATCGACAACAATGCGAATCTGGGCGACGTCCTCAACGGCGCAGCCTATGTGGTCCAACCGGCGGTGGACGCCATCGCCGAGTTCAAAGTCGAGACCAATTCCTACAGCGCTGAATTCGGCCGTGGCAACGGCGCCATCATGAACGCCGTCATCAAGTCTGGTACCAACCAGATCCACGGCGACGTGTGGGAGTTTCTGCGCAACGAAAAAGTTGACGCTACCAACGCCTTCGACATCAACGGTCAGCAGCCTTACAAACAGAACCAGTTCGGTTTTACCCTGGGTGGGCCCATCATCAAGAACAAAATGTTCTTTTTCGGAGACTATGAAGGCCTCCGCGTTCGCCAGGGACTGCCGCAAGTGTCCACGGTTCCCACGTCAGCCGAGGTTGGCGGAGATTTCTCCGCGTTTCTCCAGCTCAACAATCCAATCCCAGGCGTGCTCGACTGCGCTGGCCACCAGACTTACCAGGGAGAGATCTTTGATCCGACCCAAGCGGAAATCAACAATGGCGTATCTTGCGGTGTCCCCATCGGCACCACCTCCAGCGGAGTACCGACCAACATCTTCCAGGGTAATAGTGGCACTAACACCGCTATCGATCCGCTCGGCCGGGAACTGGCTAATTTGTTTCCCGCGCCCAATGCCAACATTAGCACTCTGCAGGCCGCTGGCAACTTCCTGTCCGATCCAAAACGCAGTGAAACGGAGAACAAGTTCGACATTCGTGGGGACTACACCATTAGCGGAAAGGATAATTTTTTCGCCCGTTATAGCTACGGCAACGACAGTAATTTTCTGCCCTCGCCCTTCAACAACGTGCTCGACGGTGGCAGTTTTCAGGACGGCTACAGCCAGAACGTAGCCCAGGGCCTGGCGGCCAGCGAGATACACTCTTTCCGCAACAACTTGATCAACGAATTTCGCTTCGGCTTCAATCACCTCAACTCCCATCGCTACAATCTGTATTCCAACGTCAACGTCTCGCAACAAATCCCCGGCGGGATTCCCTTTCCCGGAGTTCCGTTCGAAGCGGGCGAGAACATTGGTGGCCTGCCTTCGATCAGCTTCGGTGATGGCACCACGAACATTGGCGCCTCGGAATTCCTGCCCGCAGTCGAACACCAGAACAGCTACGTTTTTACCGATAATCTGAGCTGGACCCACGGACGCCACGCCGCGAAGTTCGGCGCTGAACTTCGCTTCGAACAGTTCACCATACTCGAGCCGGCCGCCCCTCGTGGCTACATGGACTTCGGCGGCAACTTCGTCATCAACGACAATCCCGCCGCCCCCGGCACCGGCGGCGAGGCTTTCGCCTCTTTCCTGCAGGGCATCAGCGACGGCGGGTCAATCACTAGTGTGACCCCCAACGTCGACTATCACCGGCAGATTTACGCGATCTATGCTCTCGACGACTTCAAAGTAACTCCGCGGCTCACCCTGAACCTGGGCCTCCGCTACGAACTATTCACTACGATAAAGGAGGCCAATGACCACCAGGCCACCTTCGATTTCAACTCGCTCTCGCTGATCGCTCCCAGCGGACAAAACACGCAATTGACGCCCACGCTCGGCACCGAGCTCACCATTCAGAATAATGGTTCTCGCGGACTCATCCGTCCCGATCGCAATAATTTCGCGCCCCGCATTGGACTGGCTTACCAATTGTCCGACAAGCTCGTCCTGCGCAGCGGCTACGGCATCTTCTATGGCGGGCAGGAAAACGGCCCCTTTTCCAACCCGAGCCCCGGCTTCAATCCTCCGTTCTTGTCTTCGGAGGCATACAACGCGCCCTGTCAAGCGCCATTCGCAAGTTCTGCGATGGATTGCTCGATCTCGGCCGCGAACAACGGCGGCTTGGCGCTTAACCGGCTACAGGCGGGCTTTCCCAACAATGTCAACAACAACCAGTCCCCGCTCGCCGACCCGAACGCGCCCGAGCTCTACTCGCTCGATCCGCATCTGGTCACGCCCTACACCCAGCAGTGGCACCTGGGTATCGAGTACCAATTGCCCGCCGATACGGTTCTCGAAATTTCTTATGGAGGCTCGCGCGGATTGAGGCTCTTCGCTTTCTACAACGGCAATCAGGCCGTTCCCTTCCCGGGGACTGACTCGCTTCCCACCGCGCCAAGGCGTCCCGCCCAGAACAATGACTGGCTTGGCGCTAACGGTCCGTGCGATCTGAATCCCGCAAATAACTACGCAGATGCTGCCAATTGCAATCCCGCGCTCGATGTCGCCATCGATACCTTCCGCTCGAATGCGCAATCGAATTACAACTCGCTGCAGGTTCGCTTGGAGAAGCGCTACTCTCACGGACTCCAGTACGAAGCGGCGTACACCTGGGCGCACGCCCTCGACAACGCTTCGAGCGCCGACCTGGGATCGGTGAACAACGGGGATTTCCGCGACCAGCGCTACCCCAACGCCGAATACGGCAATGCCGACTTCGACGTGCGCCACCGCTTCGTTTTCAGTTACGTCTATGACTTACCCTTCGGTCGTGGACGCCTGTTCGCCAAAGATGTTTCCGGCTTCGTGAACCAGATTCTCGGCAACTGGCAAATGGCTGGCGTCTTCTCCGCCGCCACCGGCAATTACTACACCGCCACCGACATTACCAATGTCTCAGGCAGCGACAGCGGCGGTAACGTCGCCGTCTATAGCTCACGGCCCGCTCGAGTCGGGAATCCCAACGCCAAGCCCTGCATTCCAGGAACGCTGTTCAACACCTGCGCGTTTGCGGACGACAGCACCATCCCCGGAATTATCCCCCTGGGAACATTCGGCAACGCGGGACGCAACATCATCGAGGGCCCGGGATACAAGACCTGGGACACCTCTCTGGTTAAACAATTTCCGATCAATGAACAAAAGCATCTCGAATTTCGCGCGGAATTTTTCAACGTGCTCAACCATGTGAATTATTTGTTTGGACAATTTGGAGCAATCAGCGCCGAGCCCACGCCCCTGGAACTTGGTCAGAGTGGATTTGGCCTCCCCTTGGCAGCGCGCGCACCTCGACAGATCCAGTTCGCGCTGAAGTTTTATTTCTGAAGGAAAATTAGAAACACATCGAAAACATCATGCCTTCGAATGGCCTGCTTAACGAAGAACGCCGCCGCGAAATCCTCGGGGTCTTACATCGGGATGGGCGCGTGCTCGTCAAGGATCTGGCCCGGCATTTCCGTATTTCGCAGATCACGATCCGCAAAGATCTGGAGTTTCTCGACGGCCAGGGGGTCATCCAACGTACTCACGGTGGCGCTCTGCCCGTGCAAGCCGGAGCGTTGCTCGATCCGACGCTGCGCGAGAAAGAGAAGCTCCACCGCAAGGAGAAGACGCAGATTGCCCTCGCCGCAGCCCGCTTAGTCGAAGAGGGTCAGTCCGTGCTGCTCGATTCAGGAACAACGACGACGGCCGTTGCGCGGGCCCTGAAAGACATGGCGCAGCTCACCGTGATCACGAACGCGATCAACATCGCGGCCGAGCTGGCGGGCACGCACGTTGAAGTAATCCTGACCGGAGGCATGCTGCGCAAGAACTCGTTTTCTCTGGTCGGCCCCCTGGCCGAGCGGACTCTGCGCCAACTCAGCGCCGACATCCTGTTCCTCGGCGTCGATGGCTTCGACACCAAGGCTGGCCTTTTCACTCCGAATTTATTGGAGTCCGAAGTGAACCGGGCGATGGTCGAAATTGCCCGCAGGACGATCGCAGTTTGCGACTCGAGCAAGTTCGGCCGACGCAGCCTGTGCAACATCATGCCGGTCACGAAAGTCCATGAAGTAATTACCGACAAGCAGATCCCAAAATCAGATTTGCACGCGCTGAAAGAGGCAGGAGTAAAAGTCACGTTGGTGTGAGCGGAGTCAAACAGAGCCAATGAAGTCGGCAGCAATATCGAAGCAGGGCCAGCACACGCTGAGCGAGATCTTCTCCCAGCCCCAGTGCTGGAGAGCGTGTCTGGCAAAGCTGGCGACCAGCGCGGAACTTCGTAAGGCTATTCAAATGTCGCGGCCAGGAGCGGAGTGGATCTTTGTAGGCTGTGGAACGAGTTACTATCTTGCGCAGGCCGCTGCATCGAGCTTCAACCATCTTAGGCTACCGGCACGCGCCGTCCCCGCTTCTGACTTGCTAATGTATCCCGCATTAACTCTGCACGCCGGACAGGACTATGTTCCGGTTGTGATTTCGCGCTCCGGCCGTACCTCGGAGGCAGTCCGCGCCGCTCAGATGCTGGAGAAAGATCATAATCTTCGCACCATTGCCATCACCTGTGCCAATGGCCAGCCGCTGGAGCCCGCATGCAGCCTGACGTTGAAGTTTCTCGACGCCGACGAGCAGAGCACCGTCATGACGCGATCGTTCACATCTATGCTGTTGGGGCTGCAATACTTTGGCGCAACCATCTCTGGCAATGATACCTTCTGCCGCGCATTGATCGAACTACCACAACAGGTCGAACCTCTTCTAAAAGACGTTCGGCGGCTGCAGTTGTTTGTCGAGTCTCGCAGTTTCTCAGACTTCGTTTTCCTGGCGCAGGGCCCACTATTCGGCATTGCCTCGGAGTGCATGCTGAAGGTGACCGAATCCTCGTGCTCCTATTCCCAGGTATTTCACTCTCTCGAGTTTCGTCACGGTCCAAAATCGATCGCGGGCCCGGAAACGCTGATCACGTTCCTCATGTCGGAGACTTCCTACGACGCGGAACTGGAGTTACTCGAAGAAATGAAAGCTCTCGGCGCGGCCACCATGGTGATTGCGAATCGCGTCGATAACCGGTCTCAGCGTGCCTCTGACTTCGCCATCGAGCTTGGTCTCCAGTCGCCCGAGTACGCGCGCCCCGTGGCGTTCGCGATTTGGGGTCAACTGTACGGGGTTTACTACGGGCTCAAAAAGGGCCTCAATCCGGACTCGCCGAGAAACCTGACGCGCGTGGTCGAACTCACGGACGGTCGCTAGAACCAGCAGTTAGTAAATAGCAAGAAACACCAAAAGGCCTGCTCCATGTACAAGCTCGATATCGTGATCGTCGGGGAGATCAATCTTGACCTAATCCTCTACGGTTTGCCTGAACACATGCCCACGGAACGCGAACTGCTGGCCAGCGGCTTCGCTATCACGTTAGGCAGTTCCTCGGCCATCCTGGCGCATAATCTCGCCGCTCTTGGCAGCCGCGTGGGGTTCGTCACCAAGGTCGGCGACGACTCTTTCGGAGCCCTAGCGATGGAACGCCTGCGTGATCGCGGTGTGGACGTGGCGGGCGTCGTGCATGGCGCGAAGTCCGGAGTAACACTCATTCTGCCCCACGGACCCCAGCGCCACATCCTGACGTATCCGGGAACAATCTCTGAGCTGCGCTTCGAGGATCTCGACCTTGATTATCTGGCATCGGCCCGCCACTTTCATATGTCATCGCTGTTTTTGCAGCGTGAACTGTTGCCACGTGTGCCAGAACTTTTTCGGCGGATGAAGTCCGCCGGCCTGACCACCTCGCTCGATACCAACGACGATCCCGCTGACCGCTGGGACAGCGTCCTCGAAGAGATCCTGCCTCACGTGGACATCCTGCTGCCGAACGAACGCGAAGCAATGAAGATGTCCCGGGCCGACGACTTGGAAACCGCGCTTTCGCGGTTGGCACAAATGGTGGAAACCATCGTGGTCAAAATGGGCGCCAGCGGAGCCGTTGCTATTCGGGATGGGCACCGATTCAGCGCACCCGCCGTGCCGGTAACGGTCATCGATCCGATTGGTGCAGGCGACAGCTTCGACGCCGGGTTCCTCCACCAATTTCTGCGCGGAGCCGATCTTGCGACTTGCCTGGCATACGGAAACCTGTGCGGAGCATTCTCCACCACCGACTTTGGCGGCACGGAAGCGTTCCGCGACGCAGTCCGAATGCAAGAATTTCTCCGCCGGCACGACACCAACAATCAAGCGCGCCAACGCTGACGGAAAAATCCCATTTGCGACAGTGAGAACCCTGCAGAAAGGTAAAGGCTGTGACATTGGCTATGCTCTAGCCGTCAGCTCCTGCGAGGGAGCCAACAGCGTGGAGGCATGCGCCGTCACAGCCCTTGATGCGATCACCACTTTCGCGGTCCCAAACCCCAACTACTCCTCGCGAGAGCCGTCGGTTTTTTCAGGTTTGGCTGCTCTTCGGGTTGCCCCGCCAAGCTGATCACTCAGCCTACTTCGGACTGGCAAAAGTTTAATTTAGCCAACCCTTTCAGCCGTCGACGGGAGCAACCTTAGAGATTTACTCAAAGATTGTCAATGCCCTTTTTCAGTGCAATCGGCCTGCTGCGATAAATCCAAGCCCTAAAGCGCAACCCATTGAATCATTAACGCTTAATGAATGGGAGATTAAATTCATTCCTTTTTTCCACAGCAGCATCCACAAGTCCACGAAGGCATGGGCAACTACTGAGGAGTATGCGGGGGAACCTGATAGGCATCTTGACGCCGGGAAATTGGTGACGTATGGTTTTCTCAAGCTCACCAACGCAATGTCAGACCTCGTGGCTTACATCGATGGCGGCTCTCTCGGGAATCCCGGCCCGTCTGGTATTGGACTGGTAATCGACGGCTCCACTGACGGCACGATCAGAATCGCTAAATGGATCGGGCACCAGGACAATAATGTCGCCGAGTACATTGCTCTGCTGGAAGCGCTGCAATGTGCCCTGGGGCTTAAGGCCAAGACGCTTCACGTGTTTTCAGATTCCGAAGTAATGGTCAAGCAGATGAGTGGCGAGTACAGCTGTCGCAGCCCGCGGCTTTATTCTCTGAACTGGATCTGTCGGAAATTGGCCCGGTCGCTCGCTTTCTCGATCTCCCACATTCCTCGTGAGAACAACACCGAAGCCAATAGCTTGGCCGGTTCGGCTGCCCGCCAGAGGCTTTGCTCCGATCAGTCTTACCTCTCTTAACTCACTAAGAACCTAAACAGCTTGCAGCTTATCTAAGGTCTAACTCTCTAAGGTCTAACTCTCTATCTTCTTGATGTACAGCCGAAGCCCAGCCAACACTATCCCGATCGCAATCAGGGACATCCCTAGCCCGACACGCCGATAGTTGCGCTCAACCATGGCTTCGTTCCCGGCTTGCAGGTTCTTGGCGGCGATTCTTAGGCCAGCTTGAATATCCTGATCTACCAAGTCCGTCCGGAAGCTATGGATCGTAACTCGAGCCTTGGTCAGCGAATCTCGTGCCTGATCCTGTCCCAGCCGAGCCTCGCTCACCTCCATGCCCGAAGACTCGGCGACACGGAGAACTTGGTCTGCGTTCTTGATGGCCTCGTCCAATTGACTCAAGCTGGTCTGCAAACTTACCCTTGCTTGATCACATGTGTCACCAGGCTTGTGACACCGCATGCAGACGGCGCCAGGACCAGTGCCAAGATACGCGTCCGTGGGATGGCCGATGCCATGATTGCTATGACACACAACACATCCTGGAAGAGAAGCCGCCTCAAAGGCCTTTTTGTGCGTACTCTTTTCGTACATCTGGGCTTGGAAAGCGTGACAGTTCGAGCACACATTCTGAACCTTGTCTACTCCGGGGGGCGCCGCGCCATGGTTTCCATGACACGTTGAACAGGTTGGCGCACTCAGATCGCCTCGCACCGCCAGCGCCTGGTGGTGCACGCTCGTGCTGTACTTCGCGAACTGATCGGTGGGAATGGAATATCCTTTCATGTAACTCGCGTCGGCATGGCAGCGAGAGCAGGTGTTGGCCACATTGACCGGGTTCACCGTAGAGCGGAGATCGCTGGGCGCTCTGAGATCGTGCACGCTATGACAATCCGTGCATACTGCAACCTTCGTGTCTCCAGCCGCGAAGCGCTTGCCGTGCACGCTGGTGCGGTACTGTCCCAACTGGTCGGTGCGCAAGCTGGGGTTGAACTGCCGAATATAGGCGGGATCCGAATGGCAACTTCCGCACAACTCGGGGATCTGCTTGCGATCGATCTTACCTTTCCAGCCCGCCTTTCGGCTCATGGCTTTGTCTGGATCGTCGCTGGTTGGGTCGCCGCCGTGGCAACTGGCGCAGGTCAAACCCTTTTGTGCGTGTATATCCTGGCTGAACTTCTCCTGGCTCACCCCCAGGGGATCAGGCAAGGCGGCGTGACAATCCAGGCAGGAGTTCGGGGTTTGCAAAGAACTTTGCCCATAACCCAGGCACGCTGCGAGCACGACGAAGCCGGCCAGCCCGACATAGCGGGCTGCGCTGAACGGTCGGAGCTTATTTCGCAAGAAGGCCATAAACACTCATACCTGCAATGTACGCAAGAGCAAAGACTGAAAGCCCAGTGATCCACCGTTTCATGCGTGAGGGTTGGTCACTCTCAAAGAAAGGCAGCAGCAGCCACAACAATCCGACCAGGCCGAATGCAAGCACACCCAGAACCTCGCCGTCGATGAACCACACTTTGGACGGGATGAGCTTGAGTGTCTGAAACATGAAGAGGAAGTACCACTCGGGCTTGATTCCCGCTGGGGCAGACACAAAAGGATCTGCCTTGACGCCGAGGTTCCACGGGAAGACCGCTGCCAACGCGCCCAGCACTCCCAGGGCCACGTACCAAGCCATCAATTCCCGTAGCAAAAAGTTAGGCAAGAACTTCATTTCGCGCTTTGCAGACGGATTCGCGGTCCACTGAACTTCCAGTTTCGGCGGAATGCTGATGCCAAGGCGCTGAACCAGCAACAGGTGCAGCAGGAGCAGCACGGTTGCCACTCCGGGAAGCACGGCGACATGGAATCCAAAGAACCGGGTCAGCGTGGCTCCGGTCACATCTTCACCACCGCGGAGAAAGATCATCATGGGCTTGCCGACAATCGGGACCTGCCCGGTAATCTCGGTGCCGACCTTGGTGGCGAAGAAGGCCAGCGTGTTCCAGGGCAGCAGATACCCGCTGAACCCAAATCCCATGACAAGAAATAGAAGAAGCACACCGCTGACCCATGTCAGCTCCCTGGGTTTGCGGTAGGCCTTGAGAAAGAGCACGCTGAACATGTGCGCAAAGGCAGTAAAAATCATGAGATTGGCCGACCAGGAGTGGATGGAACGAATCAGCCAGCCAAACCGCACCCGGGTCATAATGTACTGGACGCTTTCGAAGGCCTCGTTGGCACCCGGACGGTAATAGAGAAGCAGCAAGATCCCGGTCAGCACCTGGATGACGAAAAGAAAAAGGGTGATGCCTCCGAGGAAATACCAGTAGGAAAGGCGATGACTGGGGACGGTCTTGTGGCGAAGCGGGGCTGTGAGGTCGTCCCAATCAAATCGTTCATCAAGCCAGTGGCGGAGGTCGGCGAACAAGGTCACGCCTCCCGCTTGCGGCTGACGACAATCTCATCGCCGCGCAAGTGGACATCAAACACTTCGAGCGGCCTGGGCGGAGGACCGGAAACGTTGCGGCCATTGAGATCGTAGATTCCGTTGTGGCAGGCACACCAGATCTCGCGCAGATCGTTGCGATACTGCACCGTGCAGCCGAGGTGGGTGCAAGTGGCGGAGAGAGCGCGATAAGTGCCGTCGCTGTGCATGATCAACAGGCCGGGGCGGCTGCCGAAGCGGAAAATCTTGCCGGAATTCGGCTTCAGCTCCGTGAGCTTGGCGGCGACGATCTGGTCCCCGCCGAGATCTACCACGGCCGGAGGGACAAGATAGCGGAGCACGGGATAGATGAAAGAAGCAAAAGAGGCGAGTAGGCCGCCACCTAGAAAGAATTCAATTATGCGGCGGCGCGTAGGTTCGGGTTTGGAAAGTTGTTCGACGGTCATTCACCAGGCCCCTGCCGCGGAACCACTCAGAATGCGGATCGCCAGTATCATAGCCGATCCCCGGCTCAAGCAGAACGCACTTCAACGATACGCTGCATCTCACGCACCCACATCGTCTGGAACATTTGCAGACGATGTCCGATGACGACCGCCAGATTCAGGGCGATTTTGTACGCAGCCGCCGGATTAGCAGCAAAATACTCGCGCAGCGCCTCCTGCGGCAGGGCGATAACTTGCGCTTCATGCAGCGACGCGGTGGCGGTGAGGGTGAAACGGTAGGGCGGAATCAGAGCTGACCAGCCTACGGTCTGACCGGGGGAGCTTTCTTCCACGAAGACATCCTGTTCCCGGCCCCGGACTTGCATCGGCAGGGTAAGCCTGATTCGGCCGCGTTCGGTCAGGAACAGGCGATCGGCTGGGTCTCCCAGTCGGAACAGCGCGGTTCCGCTGGGGACGATTAGCCTGGTGCCAAGCGCCAGAACTCGCTCGACTTCGGCGGAGGAGAGACCGTTCAGCAGTTCATACGTCATGAGCCACTCTTTCAGTTCACAAACGGCGAAGTTGTCTTGCTGTGCAATCGTGCCTGCGTGGGAAATGCTATGAACACCTCCGCGGCAGCCTGCTCCATCCGGACGTGGTTTTCAATTTGCAGCAACAGAACTTCAATAGGCACCTGCGAGGTCGGGACAACTGGTACAGTTGGCGGCAAAGCAGCACGGTCCGAGAAAAAGCGGGCCGGGGCAACCGCTTTGACCAACGGACGCTCGGGCTGCACAGCTGAGTCGGATGACTCCGAACGTGTCGCCGCTCCGAACGCAAGAGCCGCGATTCCTATCCCAAATACGCTCATGCACAAACCCATCAAGAGCATTTCCATGGCAGAAACCCTCCTTCAGCATTTCTTATCGCACGTGGTATGCCAGCGTTGGCCGAGGCCTAACTTCTTTTCCTTCAGACGATGTGGGATGTGCGAAACAACCGGACTGCCAGAATGTCATGTCGGGCCTGACTAATCCGTCAGTCGTTGACGGCTGTCAGGGCTTGTGCCATGATCCCGCCATCTCGGTGCCGTCGTAATGAAACTCCGTTTCGCCAGCATGACGGTCGGCCTTGCGCTCGGTGTCACCGCAGCGGTGGTCGTGGCCTGTACGGTCGCCGCCTACGTCTTTTCGGTTCATCATTTTCAAAGCCTCCTCGAAACCGCGCACAGCAGTGCGCTGGCCGAAGGCGAATTGATCCGAACCGCGCTCGAGCACCAGATGGTGGGGAATGACCGCACCCTGATAGCGCAAATGGTCGAAAGCTTCGGTAAACAGTCGCGCGTCGAACAACTCGTAGTTCTGGACCGCACTGGCACGGAACGCTACTCGAGTAAGCCGGGGACGGCGGGGAATGATTTCCGGATCGACTCTCCCACTTGCCAGGCCTGCCATCGCGATCCGCCGGAACGCCGCGGCTCCAGCCGCGTGATCGAGACCCGGGGCGGAACGATTCTGAGAACCGTCGTGCCGATTCGTAACCGCGAGGAGTGCTACCGATGCCACGATCCCCGTCAGAAAATCAATGGCATCCTGATTCTGGACTACAACGCCGGGGAGGTCCGCGCCGCGATGACGCAGGATCTGCGCTGGATGGTAGCCGGCACCGGTGCCTTGACCTTCGTCATCGTGGGAGCCATTGCCCTTGTGATCCGTGTGTCGGTCTTGCGCCGCTTGCAGCGTTTTGAAACCACGGCGCGCCTGATTTCCCAGGGCGATCTGGAACGGCGTGTGCCCGCGGAAGGCTCGGACACGCTGGCGTGGATGGCAAAGGAGTTCAATGCCATGGCCGACTCGGTGTCAGGCCTGGTTGGCGAAGTACGCACCGAGCGGGAGCGGCTGGAAACCGTGATCAACAGCATTGATGACGGGATCGTAGTCCTCGACGCGGAACGAAAGATTGTGGCGGCCAACGACGCCTTTCTGCAGCGAGCCGCCGTCTCCCGCGAGCAGGTTCTGGGCTGCTGCTGCTACGCACTTGAACCGGGGCCGTGCAACCTCTCCGACTGCCCCACCCTCGCCTGCTTGCGGTCGGGTGGGCGCCAGGTCCGGATCTGCGAACGCAAAACCGGCAACGATACGGTGGCTTGGGAAGAAATCCACGCTTCGCCGATTCTGGATGCCTCGGGGCGGCTGGTTCAAGTGGTGGAGGTCTGGCGCGACATTTCCGAGCGGCGAGCAGCCGAGGCGAAGCTGGCCGAGTCCCACCGCCTGGCTTCGGTCGGAGTCCTGGCCTCCGGGTTTTCGCACGAGATGAACACCCCTTTGGCAACGACCCTGATGTGCGTGGAGGGCATCCTCCGCGAGACTCCCCCCGGACAGGGCGGGCAAATGGATCAGGCCAGAATCCGTGAGAATGCAACGATCGCACGCGACCAGATCCTGCGGTGCCGCGGTATCACCCAGCACTTCCTGCGCCTGTCGCGCGGACAGCGGCATGCCGGAGATATCGTGGACCTCGATGCGGCCATCGCTGGCGCCCGGAGGCTCGTCGATCCGACGGCCCGCGCCAACTCCGTGGACGTCTCGGTGCGACCATCCGCAACGACCCTGCACGTCCGGGCCGACGAGGCCGAGTTGCAAAACCTGCTGGTCAATCTTCTGCTCAACGCGATTCAGGCATCGAAGCCGGGCGGCAAGGTTGTCGTTGACACTCAAGGTGGTGATGCTGTGCACATTCGCGTCACTGATGAAGGATGCGGGATTGCCCCGGAATACCGTCAAAAAATCTTCGAGCCATTTTTCAGCCTTCGCCAGGGCGGCACTGGCCTCGGTCTGTTCCTGTCGCTGAACGCTGTCCGGAGCTGGGGAGGCGACATTCTAGTCGAAAGTACTCCCGGAAAGGGGTCTATATTCGAAGTCGTGATCCCGGCCATCCATCACGGTCCGCAGCCGAAGGACGGACTATGAAGGCCCCCTCCCTCCTTCTGGTCGATGACGATACAGCATTCCGGCAGGTGATGACGGGCGAACTGAGTCGTCTCGGTTACGAAGTTGACGCCGTGGGCACGGGTGAAGAGGCAATCCGGCGAGTCGTGGCGACGGAACCCGATGTCGTATTGCTCGACCTGCGCTTGCCCGGCATGGGCGGGCTCGAGACTCTGAAGGCCATCCAAGCCGCCACGCCGGCAACGGAAGTCATCATGTTGACCGGACACGGTTCCATCGATACCGCCATCGAATCGATCCGCATCGGCGCCTTCGATTACGTGGTGAAACCTTGTCCGCTGGATGAACTCCAGATTCGCATTCAAAGGGCGCTCGAACGGCGGTCGCTGCGCCAGCGGGCCAATCTTCTCGAGCATGCTCTGACTCCGCCGGACTCCGGCAATTCTTTCATCGGCGACAGCCCGGAATTCCGCCGTCTGATCAATCTGATCGATCGGGTGGCCCCCAGCGATTCGACCGTCCTCATCACCGGCGAGACGGGCGCGGGAAAGGAGCGGGTGGCCAAGCTGATTCATGCGCGCAGTTCCCGCCGGTCGCGGCCGTTCGTGGTAGTCGAGTGCGCCGCACTACAGGAGAGCCTCCTGCAAAGCGAACTGTTCGGCCACGAGCGCGGCGCATTCACCGGAGCCGACCGCGCCAAGCCCGGATTGTTCGAAGTCGCCAACGGAGGAACGATTTTCCTCGACGAGATCGGCGAGGTGAGCCCAGCGACCCAGACAAAGTTGCTGCGCGTGCTCGACACCTCCACATTCCGCCATGTCGGCAGCACCCGGGAAATTCGAGTGGATGTCCGGATTCTCACCGCGACCAATCGCGACGTGCCTTCCATGGTGCGGCAGGGCCTTTTCCGCGAGGATTTGTTTTACCGCCTCAGCACCATCACGGTCGAGGTGCCTCCCCTACGCGCCCGAGGGGCCGACGTGGACCTGCTGGCGCAACACTTCGCGACCCTGCTCAACGAACGCTTCGGCTCCAGCAAACAGATCGGCGAAGCGGCCCTGCAATTACTGCGACGTCACAACTGGCCCGGGAACGTGCGCGAGCTTCTGCACGTGGTCGAAGCTGCTCTGGTATTTTGTGAGGGCTCGCACGTTCTGCCGGAGCACCTCCCCGCCTCCTTGCGGAATTCGAAGCCTGTTCCGCCGGCCGGTCCTTCAGCCCAGGACGCCCCTTTGCCGACGCTCGAAGAAGCGGAGCTCACGCACATCCGATTGGCGATCGAAGCCAGCAAGGGTCACCGCGGAAACGCGGCCAAAATGCTCGGAATCAGCGAGCGGAATTTGTACCGGAAACTGCGCGAGCACGGCCTGCTGTCGTGATCAGCGGACACAACGTGAAAAGCCTTTAGTTGATTGCGTCAACCATTAGGTTCTCCGAGGCTCATGTTCCGACGATCTCGCGCACGGCGCGATAGCCCTGATCGATGGCGGTATTGGTGTAGGCATGACCGTCAGCGTCCGAGTTCGCGATCTTGATTCTCCCGAAGGGCTGCCGGCCAATCACACACGGACGTTCGGACGCCGGCCGGTCGAGAGGCTCGAACAATTCGTTGTACTCGTAGGCATATCCGTGAGGCCAGCGGTTGACCGTAATTGCCTGAATGTCGCGAGCGGGATCGAAACCGCCGGCTCCGAGTGCGCGGCCAAGTTGATCTCGTACCTGACGCTCGAAGGTTTCGAATTTCGTGTTGACGAGTTCCCACCGTCCTGCTCGGTACTGGTCCTTGCAATTCAGGCCCGGCTCGCATGGAGTGCGAAGAAGGTGAAGCAGGCAGGATTGTTCCGGCGAACTGGGGTAGTGATAGTCGCCCATCGAGACTGGGAAATCCAATGTAACGTTGCTGAAGTACGATCCCGGAGCGTAGATCGCGCTAATACCGAGTTTCTGAAACGCTTTCCAGTTGCTGATTTGCACATTCGTGTAGACAAGAGGAATTTTCACACAGTAAGCGAGAGCTTCCTTTTGTTTGTCTGACATCTCTGGACACAAATAGGGAATGACCATGTTGTAGCAGGCAAGTATGCAATTTGTGGCGCGGATCCGGTGGGCCTGTCCGCCGCGAACGTAGGTGACTTCGACCTCTTTCGAGGTCCTTGGATCTGGATCTCCGATGTGCCGCACTCTCACCGCGGTGCTGTTCAGGCGGATGCGGATCGGGGAAGAGGCATCGTCCAGGCGAGCATAGTTTGCCCGGGCAGTGACGATGTCTTCCATGGTGTGGCCGGGAAGAGCACCGGGCACCAGGGATCGCACCAGCATTCTGGCAATGGAAGCGTTGCCGTCCGGAAAATGGAAGATGTAAGGCTCATCCTGCTCGGGATTTTCCTCATGGCTCTTGGGGAGACGCATTCCCTTGAAACCCGGAAATCCTTCCCGGGCGCAGTCATACGCCGAAACGGCATCAATTCCGACGGCATATATATCGTGGGTCGAACTCTGGAACACTTTGACCACATCGGGGTGGACCTTGGCGTATTGCAGCAAGAAATCTTTGTAGCTAGTCTGGATCAGCTTGGATCTTTTCTTCTCCGGTGTAAGCTCCGGTATGTAATCGACGCTGGCGTGCTGCAGACGGAAGAGATCCTTGCGGGCGGCTTCTGCGATTGGCATCTGGGAGACATTCTCCAATGTAAAGTCGACGCCGAAATAGTGGAGGCCCTTCTGGGGCACCAGGCGATCTGTGCCAAATGTTTCTTTGTCGAAGAAGACGGCTTCTTGCAGATGCATCGAGCCAAACAATTTTTGGTCGTAGTATTTGAAGAAGCGCCGTACGTCGATTCCGAGTTCTTGTAAAAGCCCAATCGATTCCTTGCTGTAATTGCCCGGCGCCTCGATGGACTGGGTCCCACCGTATCCGAGCAGCAATCGTTTTCCTGCCTGGAATTCATTGCGCGTGGCGTGCCCGCCGAAATCATCGTGGTTGTCGAGGATCAGAATCTTGGCTTGTCTCCCAACAAACTTGCGGTAGAAATAGACCGACGCCAGACCGCTGATGCCAGCGCCGACAACGACCAGATCGTACGACTCGCCCTCATCCACGGACTCAGCCCAGGCTTTGTCCCTGCCATCGCGCAAGTCATGCGCTACTTCCCAGGAACCATCGTGACTGCCGCGAAGGCCAGTCTTAGCAGGCGGGTAGTAAACGGGATCCTTTTCCGGAGCAAAAGCGGTTTGTGGCACGCCGAAGGCTTCCAGCCAGCTGGAATTTGCTGCAACCAGGGACGTTCCAACGGCGATGCTTATTCCATTCAGGAAATCGCGACGGGTGATCTCGTGCCCCATACCCAATTCACGATCTCGAGCTTTGTCCTTCATTCGCATCCCTCCCCAAGAATTCAGCGCCAAACGATTAGCACGCTCACTTTCCGCCAGCCATTGTGCGCTCACTGGGTAATGGATGTCGATGTAAGGGCTGGCGGGCACCAGAACCTAGCAAGTCCGTGCAGGGGGAATCGTGTTTCAGACTCCCTCCGCCTGCGAAATCGGCCGCGGTCTCATCTTCAAAGTTTCTCAGTCTCCGGGAAGGGCGGAAGCCGCGCCTGCCCTGTCTGCCTCGCGCTCGACGATTGACTGATACTTCCGCAGCACGTCTTCGGGAAGAGATGGCTTCTGATACCTGCTCACCAGCTCGTCGACACGGGCGCGGGCCCGGCTGAAGGCGTCGCTCGGCGGCTTCGAGCCGCGTGCGCTCCGATCGATGACGGGAGAAGGAAGATGCTGCTCCTGCCGAAAAAGCGCGCGCGTTTCCTTCAGCTTGAGAAATTCTCCAGAAAGCCCGGCTTGCGCGAACATGGCGGTAGCCAAGGTCTCTCCACGCATTTCAACGCCTCGCACCAAACGATACGCCGAGGCAATTGACTCCGCATCAATCACCAGCTTTTCGACGCTGAAACAGGCAAGTGATTCGAGCATACCTGCTCCCGAGATCATGTTGATGCCCGCCAACGCTCCCAGCATCGCCGAGCGGGCGCTCTCCGCGCCGGCCTGGGCATCCACAAGCTTCGAGTCGGTTGCGACCAGATAACCGTGGGTCGGCAGACCCAGGTGCTTGCCGACTTCCGCGCACGCCATGTTCAGCATGGCAGTTTCTATCGCGCCCATGGGCGCGCCTCCGGTACGCATGTCGAAGATGGCTGGAGCGCCGCCCCAGACTACGGGTGAACCTGGTCCCGCGAGTTGATGCAACGTGATGCCGGCGAGCACTTCGGCAGCGTGCTGCGTCACGGAGCCTGCCAGTGTCACGGGAGCGGTGCCACCGGCCAGTGGCATAGAGACGATTTCCGCGGGCACGCCGGCGCGGGCCAGGTCGACCAGATTGTGCGATCCGAACTCCGACCAGTTCAACGGTGGAGAGGGACACACATCAAAAACCGCCCGCGGTTTCTTGCGCAAATTCTCTCGACTGCCGCTGTCGGCGGCGAGCAAGTCGATCATGCCTCGCAATCCGGCGGCGGAGAACGATCCAGTCACTACGGTCTTATCAGAATGCTGTAGGACTACGAGCAGGCGGTAGAGATCGCCGATCGCGCTGGGCGCATTACTATCGCTGCACACAACGGCGGTCGATTGCGCGGCGAACTGCGGCAACGTGTCCGTGACTTGAACGATGCGCACCAGGTCGCGAGTCTCGGATGGCCGCGCTTCCAGCGTGTCGGGATCGAGCATCTGCACACAGCAGGAGCCGGGATCGAAATGCACATCGTCGCCGCCGTAATGTACGGCCTTCTCTCCCTGGCGGTTGTAGAGGTAGAAATCCCGTGGGGCGGACGCCAGGCATTGTCGTACCAGCGGCTCGGGGATACGCGCCACCCCGTCATTGACCTCCACCCCCGCCGACCGCAATAGCTCGACCACCGGCGCCGAGCCCACGCGAACTCCAGGGCTCATGAGCAGTTCGAACGCTTCGCATAGAATGCGCCCGATGAGCTCAGGAGTGAGCAGTTGAAGTCTGGGTCTCATGCCTGGGCCGTTTCATTGTTCGTCACTTTGTTCGTCATTTTCCTCATGAGATTCTTGGCCAGTTCGAGGGCATCGATGGCATTACGGGAGTAGCCATCGGCGCCGATTTCAGCCGCCCACTTCTGGGTCACCGCGGCGCCGCCAATGATCGCTTTGACTCGCGGCCGCAAACCGTTTCGATCGAGCGCTTCGATCACGGCTTTCTGCCCGGCCATGGTCGTTGTCAGCAACGCAGAAATGCCGACGATATCGGCATCGACTTCTTTGGCCTTGGCAACGAACTGCTCGGGAGTCACACTCGTGCCCAGATCAAAGATCTGGAATCCGCTGGCGGAAAGGATTGTGGCGACGAGATTCTTGCCGATGTCGTGAATATCGCCTCGGGCAGTGCCGAGAATGATCTTGCCCAGAGCCTCACGCTGCGAGCCGCGCCTCAGCATCTCCGGTTCAAGAATGTTGATAGCGGCTTTCATGGCTTCGGCCGACGCGAGCAGATCGGGCAGAAACATTTCGCCGCAGCCGAATTGATCGCCGGCGAACGTGATCCCCTCGGCGAATCCTTGATTCACCGCCTCGAGCGGATCGACGCCGTTGGCCAACGCTTGCTGTGCCAATTCCGTGGCGGTATCAGACGCGCCGTCAATGATGCTTTGACGCATCGCTTGGAAGAGTTGACGCGACAAAAAGCCTCCCGCACAGAGCCTTGGAATCAGGCTGTCCAGGCCGGGATTGTACTCCGGCCCGGAGTCAAAAAACTGTGACACGTCGCACATCCCCGATTGTTAACGATGAATTCTCGAAGAAGTATCTCGAAAAGTACCCGAGTTCTCCCTAGTTCGGCGCTCCGCGTCCTATAGAATAGGCGCTCCGTGAGCACCTGTGGACGACCAAGAAAAATAAGATGACGATGACGACGACGAAAACGACGAGGGCTACTCGGAGTGGGCGTGCCCTTGCTTATTCAGTGGGTGAAGGATGAAGCGTGAACATTTCGTCAAGGTAGTCGAGGAGGCGCTCGACTCGCTCCCACAAGAATTTCGCGGCCGCATTCGTAATGTTGCTATCTTGGTAGAGGATATGCCGCCGAACCAGCCATCACCGCAGTCGGGGCAGCAGAGGCGGCTGCTTCTGGGTGTCTTCCATGGCGTGCCCACGACCAAGAGGAGCATATTTGACCTACCGACAGGGCCGGATCACATCGTGCTTTATCAGAAGAATATTGAGGCGGTCTGCTCCAGCGAGGCCGAAGTCCGCGAACAAATCCGCCTGACGGTCATCCATGAACTGGGCCACTATTTCGGTCTGAATGAGGACCAACTGAAGGATGTCTAGAAGGCGGTGTGGACTGCGCTCAGGCATCGGGTGAATCGATTTGCGTTTGCACACCTGGGTGCGATGAGAAGGTACTATCGGTCGCGATCCTTACTAACCCGAGTTCAGTGAAAACCTAAGTCAAACCAGACTTCTGTAGGCTTATGATGTTGGCTCCAAAGCAAGGAGAGTGCAAATGGCAGACCGGAGCGCGGGACGTAAGGCAGCGCCTACTCGGAAGGTGAAAAGGGAGAAGAGTGCATCTACGCCATCGACTCCACAAGCGGGAACACGGCGGAAGGTTGGTGATCTCAGGGTTCGGCCGCAATTGGAAAAGGGCATATTGGAGCTTCAGGGGCTACACAAGTTGTTGCTTTCCAGCGATGTGGACCCTGACGTTCTGGCGGATTTCCGGGACGCCTTAAATCGAGTCAGGAATACCGCATGGGCCGCCCAGCAGTATGTCGTCCGCAAGGAGAGCGATCAGGACTCGACCAGTGTGCTCTCGCTCCTAGCCGGAGAACGTATACGTGCCGCCTACCAGCTTTGCCAGGCGCTGGCCGATGATTTGAAAGCCAACATTGAATTTCAACGAGGCAGTCTTGTTCAACTCTACGCGGCCGCGAAGACTTTGACAGAGCAACTAAAACGCGTCATCGACAAGCTATGATGGGCCTTTAATCACTCCTAATTTTACTGCCCCTGTCCCAGCGCCTTCTCCAGATCATCCGCGGCTTTGCCGATTGCGGCCGCGACGTTCTCCAGCACCTGACCCACCATGGGAACCTGGGCATCGGCTTCCGTCCATTTTTCCTGATCCATGTACTCCCGAACAGCCGCAATCGGCTTGGCCCCGTACCCGGTGTATGCACCGGGAGCGTATACCTGATGCTTGAACCACGGGCGCGCCGGCAAGCCCTTTTCGGTTAGAAACGTTCGCTGAATCTGCATTAGCTCCACGTTCAGAGCTGTGGCAGTCTGCGCCGGTAAATCGGTTCCACCGGCCTGCCACTTGGTAAATGCTGCCTGATAGCGTTCCGCACTCTTCTTGATCGCCTCAACCCCATTCTTCAGCGGAGCAAAGTTCATGAACGGTGGAACCAGCTTGGTCGGAGGGGGAACAGAGGTTTTGCGCGGGTCGGCTGTAGCCGAGAATACGCCCTCTTTCAATTCCAGATTGCGCTCGGTGATCTCCTCCTGCTTGTCTTTGAGCAGTTTCTCCAAGTCTTTCACGTAACGTTCGATCGTCTCCGCTGCTGCGTTGTACTCGTAGGGAATCACGTCAGCATCTGCCAATCGCATGACTGCGGTTCCCCCAGTCTGTGCCAGAGCGCGCCCGTACGAAAAATCAGTGTCTACAAACTTGGTGTACCAGTAGAAATCGTCGTAGATGGAATGATAGGCGTTGGCATCGTTCTCACCGCCGTAACCGATGTTGAGCGTGGAGATGCCGGCATGGTCTATGAATGGTGCGTAGTCCGAACCGTCTCCCAGCGCGTTGATCCGCACATCTTTGTTTTTTCTGATCTCGGCCCGCTCTTCAGCATTGGGTGCCCTGGCAATTCGCTGCAGATGCGCTCGTTGCTGGACGGAGATTTGTTTCTCTGGATCTTGAATGTCCCGAGCTACATCGTTAATGAGGTGTTGCAAGTCGTGCGAACCACCGGCGAAGAGGAAGCCCCGGCCATTGCTATCGGAATTGATGTAGGCGACGGCGTGCTTCTGAAGTTCGCCGCGATGGGTTTCGACCCACTCGGTTGAGCCCAGCAGCCCAGGCTCTTCGCCGTCCCACGCGCAGAGGATGATCGTGCGCTTCGGATTCCATCCTTTTTTGCGCAGCTCGCCGAGCACGCGAGCTTCTTCCAGAACCGCCACCATTCCGGAGATGGGGTCATCGGCGCCATTGACCCAGGCGTCATAATGATTTCCGCGGATCACCCATTCATCGGGTTCGCCTGATCCACGCAGGGTGGCGATCACGTCGTTGACCGGCTTCAAGTCCCAGTTGGAAGCCACTTTCAGATGAACTTTCGCGGGGCCGGGACCCACGTGATAGGTGATCGGCAAGGCGCCCCGCCATGCCTCGGGCGCGACTGGCCCCTGCAAGGCGGAAAGCAGTGGGAGCGCATCGCCCCATGAAATCGGCAGCACGGGAATCTTGGTGATGGTTTTCGCGTCTTTGATATCTAGCCGCTTGGCGTCGGCAGTAGCGCCGACTCCGGGCGTCAGAGGATCGCCGGGATAGTCCGTGTCCATGACGCTGCCGCGTTGCACGCCTTCGCGCGACCGCCACCCACCCTTGGGATAGTCGTCGCCGTTGAAGAAGCCATCGTCCCTGGGATCGGAATAAATAATGCAACCGATCGCCTCATGCTCGGCCGCAACCTTCGGCTTGATGCCGCGCCAGCCTTCACCGTAGCGCGCGATTACGATTGCACCCTTGACGGAAATCCCCAGGCGGTCGAGCTGCTCGTAATCTTCGCGGTTGCCGTAGTTCACATAGACCAGCGGGGCGGTCACGTCTCCGTCGATGGAATACGCGTTATAGGTCGGCAACTGCTCCGCTGTTTGATTCGAGGTCGGATCGCCGGGGACCGCAGGTTCCTGCAGATTGGCTCGGAACCTGGTCGGCTCGATCATTTCAACGATGCGCTCTTTGGGCGTCGGGAAAAGCACCTGGAAGGTTTCGATGCGGGCGTCAAATCCCCATTCTTTGAACTTGGAGAGGATCCAGTCGGCATTTTCCTTATCGTAGGGAGAACCCACATGGTGCGGACGCGCACTCAACGCTGCATGTTCTGACGCAGGTTCTCCGGGACGATACCGTCCTGAAGTTTCTTCTCCCAACCGCGCTCGGCCGTGGAGGATTGCGACGAGTAGCCGGATAGACGAGAAGTATCGGCAGGCGGGGTTTGAGCCGATTGCGCAAAAGTGAGATGAGCTTCGCTGATCATGATCATGGCGACCAATGCGACACATGCGACAGAACATAGTGAAGTCAAGAAAACCTCCTCAGGTGGTCATTTTCTCAGCTGGATTGATCACGGCGATTTGAAGGACGAAGTATCAGCAAAGTTCGGCAGTTTCTGAACCAACAGACATTTTAGACATTACCCAAAGTTCCGCCAGCTCGTAGTAAGGCAAAGTCTTTGGCCCTTGTTCAACCGCATGATGAACAAGCTATTGCAGCGGCTTAGCCGGCGTCCCCGGTTTGACGCCCGAATGCTTTTTCGCCTGGGCCATCAACTCCAGAACTTTGTCTTTGCCTTCGTAGTTCGGATTCGTGTCCAACAACTTCTGCCACGTGGCAACAGCTTTGTCGATATCCATCTTGCCCTGCCACTCGACGATCCCCAGATTGAACAACGTGTTGGCCTTGTTCGGCTCGTAGGAAAGCGATTTCTGGAATTCGGCGATGGCAGTATCGGCGTTGCCGGCGTACCAATAGGCAGTCGCCATGTCGGTACGGACACTCGTGTTGGCCGGTTCGACCTTCAGCGCGCGCTGGTAATAGTCGATTGCTGTCGGGAACTGCTGGGCATCGTAATAGACGTTCCCGATGTTTTCCAGGAGGCCGGCGTTGGTCGGATCGGCCTTCAGCTTCTCGATCAATGGTCCGGCTTGCGTGTCGGCCATTTTCTGCATCTCAGCCGGGGTCGGAGCCTGGGCAGCGGCATTTGGATTCCCCATGCCCGGGGCGGATGAGCTCGCTATCTCAGTCGCAGCGGCCGCAGGACTCTGGGATCCGCGAATGAACCAGCCGCCGGCGATTCCCACCAGCAGGCAGATGACCGCCAACACGTAAGCCTGCACGCTTGTCCATTGCTCGATAGTCGTTGCTCGATTTGTATCTGTCATTTCTCAGTACTCCTTCAAATCTCGATCTGTTTGCTGGGACGGACGAGGCGCCCGTCGCTCCACGTATTCATCACGCGGTCACAATGCTAGCTCTTGCCCTGCATCTGGACGTCGGCCATCAATTTCTGCACCGTGGCTTTCCGGTCTGGGCTCAATTCCGGATTCGACTTCAGCAGTTGCTGCCAAGCTGCCAGCGCTCCTTTGTTGTCCTGTTTTCCTTTCCACTTGATCATGCCGAGGTTGAACAGCGAGTTGGCGTCCTTGGGGTTATATTGCAGCGCCTGCTGCAGCTGGCTGATCGCTCCGTCCACATCGCCGTTGTAGTACAGGCACGAAGCCATCTGGGTGCGAATGGCAACGTTTTTGGGATCGACCTGCAATGCCTTGTCGTAGTAGCCGGCCGCCTCCTTGAACTGGTGGGTAGCCTGGTAGAGGTTTCCGACTTGGATGAGCAAATCGCTGTTGTTCGGATCGCCCTTCAGCTTTTCGAGCAGCGGCGCTGCCTTCGTGTCGGCCATCTGTTTCATCTGCTCGAGGCTGGGCATCTGCCCGCCCATATGACCGGCAGGAGCGGCGGGCTGGGCATTGGCCTGGGAACTGGCCGCGGGCGGCGTCGGCACCGCGGGCGATTGCGATCCGCGGAACAGGTATCCGATCGCCAGCCCAACCACGAGGCTAATTAGCGCCATCGCGTAAACCTGCTTCGCTTGCCAGGTTGATCCCGCAGTTGGTTGCGTGGTGGGTTCAGTTTCCATGCCCTATTCTCTCCTAACTCTTAAGTGCGCTCGAGGCCCGCCTTCGCTGGGCAACAAGACTGTATGAACGATTTCCCCGCAGCATGAAAAAGGGTTTTGGCCCTTTGACTTTGCCAATTTACCTTAAAGGCGGAGAAAAAGACGGGCAGCATTCCGCGTCACTCGGGAATGTGATGGCGATCACACGGAGAAGGGGTGGCGCAAACTGTGGCCAGTGGGGTTCGGGAATCCGCAGTTTAGCGGCTCGAGGTTTTCTGCATCCAGGCCCACGCACTTGAGACGATGTCGGCGAGACTGCGCTGGGCGGTCCATCCCAGCACTCTTTGAGCCTTCGACGGATCAGCCACCAGGACTGGAGGATCGCCCGGCCGCCGTGGTCCAATCTTTCGCCGGACCGGGCGTCCAGTGGCGTTTTCCGCCGCCTGAATGACTTCGAGAACGGAATGTCCCCGGCCGGTTCCTAGATTGATGGCCAGCGATTCGCCCATTTTGCCTCCGTCTCTTTCGCCGTTTCTTTCCAGGTATTGCAACGCTCGGACGTGCGCATCGGCGAGATCGCTGACATGAATGTAGTCGCGAACGCAGGTGCCATCCGGAGTGGGATAGTCGGAACCGTAAATTTGCAACTCTCGTCCGTTCTCGGTGGAGGCGGCGAGGGCCAGAGGAATCAGGTGAGTTTCCGGATCGTGGAGCTCGCCGGTCTCGCCACTTTCGTCGGCTCCGGCGGCGTTAAAGTAGCGCAGCCTCACCGCGTGCAGTCCGTAGGCGCGGTCGTAAGCTTCGAGTGCATTTTCGAAAAAAAGCTTGGACGCGCCATAGGGATTCACCGGCTCGCGCGGCGTCTGCTCAGCGATCGGAATTCGCTCGGGGAGACCGTACACGGCACAGGTCGAAGAGAACACGAACCGGCGGATACCGGCGTCCAGCGCGGAGTTCAGCAGGCTGAGTGCAGCGACAACGTTGTTGCGGAAATACTTGCGCGGGTTCTCGACCGACTCTCCCACATAAGCGTGAGCGGCAAAGTGCATGACCGCGTCCACGCGCGCGAGCACCGGACGGAGCTTCGCGTCGTCGGCGATGTCGCCCTCCACCAGCTCGAAGCCTTGCGCCAGGCGGCGAAAGCCGGTGGAAAGATTGTCGTAGATCACGACCTCATAACCGGAACGCCGAAGTGCGCGCGCCGCATGACTGCCAATGTAGCCTGCTCCACCCAACACCAGGATCGCCACCAGAAAACCTCACGACGCAACGCTTGACGACCGAACGATTTATGACACGATTGACACTCGCCGCTCTCGCAGTTGTTCGAGAGCTTGGCAGAAAAGCTACCCTCTGCCCATTATGATCGGGAAAAAGGGTTTCCGGGAGGCCGGATTTGCGGGCAGTACGAAGGCTGGAAAAAAGGTAAAGGCTGTGACATTGGTTATGCTCTAGCCATGAGCTCCTGCGAGGGAGCCAACAGCGTGGAGGCATGCACCGTCACAGCCTTCGATGCGATCACCGCTTTCGCGGTCCCAAACCCCAACTACTCCTCGCAGAGCCGTCGGTTTTTTCAGGTCTGGCTGCTCTTCGGGTTGCCCCGCCGAGCTAATCACTCAGCCTACTTCGGACTGGCAAAAGTTTAATTTAGCCAACCCTTTCAGCCGTCGACGGGAGCAACCTTAGAGATTTACTCAAAGATTGTCAATGCCCTTTTTTGGTGCAATTGTGCCGCCGCGATGTCGCAAGACCCAGACATGCAACCCATTGAATCATTGCCAGTTGATGAATGGGAGATTAAATTCTTCCCCTTTTTCCACAGAAACATTCACAGGTCGGAAATCGCGAACGGACGGAAAGAGCTGGCGTGGGAACCAGACAAACATCTTGACGTCGGAAAATTCATCAGGCATGGTTGATACGAGCTCATCGGTAGAAATGGCAGATCTCGTGGCCCACGTCGACGGCGGCTCTTTCGGAAACCCCGGCCCATCTGGTATTGGCGTGGTGATCGACGGCTCTGGCGACCGCACAATCAGAATCGCCAAATGGATCGGACACCAGGACAATAATGTCGCCGAGTACGTTGCTCTGCTCGAAGCGCTGCAATGTGCGCTGGGGCTTGAGGCCACGACGCTGCACGTGTTTTCAGATTCCGAAATAGTGGTCAAGCAGATGAGTGGCGAGTACAGCTGCCGCAGCCCGCGGCTTTATTCCCTGAATTGGATCTGCCGGAAGTTGGCCCGATCGCTCGATTTCTCTATCTCTCACGTCCCGCGTGAGAACAACGTTGAGGCCAACGATTTGGCCACCGCGGCCGCCCGCCAGAGGCTTTGCTCCGATCTGTCTTACCTCGCCTAAGTCAATAAGAACCTGACAGCTTTAAGGGGACTACACCGTCATCACCGCTTCCGGTGATCAAGATCACTCACCCCTGGAAAGAGACAATATTTCATTCCAATTCAATCGCTTCCGCTCCTCGCCTTTACAGAAGAGCCGGTTCCGACATAGATTTGTGTACCGGTAGTTTGAATAGTGGGGTTGTATGTCGCGAACTTCCTCGGATCACAAGGAACCCGCCCACTCATTCTCGGGCAAAACTGTCTCGGGCAATACTATGTCTGACGTCATGCTTTCCAGCGAACTCCTGGAAGCCCTTCCGGATGCCATCGTTGCCGTCGATGGCGACGGAACCATCATTCAAGTCAATTCACAGGCACTAGAGCTTTTTGGCTACCGCCGTGACGAATTGATTGGTCAGAAGGTTGAAATGCTCGTCCCGGAGAGCTATCGCCCGCGGCACCACCATCATCGCGAGAACTTCACCAAAACGCCGAAGACGCGACGGATGGGAGCGGATTTGGATCTCTACGGCAGACGGCGCAACGGTTCGCAATTCCCGGTAGAAATCAGTCTCAGTCCTCTTTACACGGGGAGCGGAACGCTGGTGCTGAGTGCGATCCGCGACATCAGCGATCGCAAGCGTATTGCAGAAGAACTGCGCCGGGCGAACGAAGAACTGCATCGGCGATCGGCCGAGCAACTGGGAGAATACCGGTCGAGACTGGCCTTGATTATCGATTCTTCCGAGGACGCGATCATTGGCAAAGGCTTGGACGGCATCATCACCAGTTGGAACAAGGGAGCCGAGCGCATCTATGGCTACACGCCAGAGGAAGTTGTCGGAAAGCACATATCCCTTCTAGCTCCCAGTGATCGCCCCGATGAAATCCCTGAGATTCTGAAAAAAATCGCGCGAGGGGAAGGCACCGAGCATTATGAATCGGTGCGGGTAGCCAAGGATGGACGGCAGCTGAATGTCTCCATTTCCGTGTCTCCGTTGCGCGATGCGAAAGGCGACGTCATAGGAGCGTCCGCGATTGCCCGTGACATCACGGCCCAAAAGAAGGCCGAGGGCCAGCTTCATCAATCACAGAAAATGGAAGCGGTCGGGCGGCTGGCGGGAGGAGTCGCGCACGACTTTAACAACATCCTGGGGATCATCAGTGCCTGCGCGGAATTCCTCCGCGACCGCATTGAACCCGCCGCGGAACCTTCACACTACGTCGAGAACATCAAGAAGGCAACGGAACGCGGCTCCGCTTTGACTCGCCAGCTTCTTGCCTTCAGCCGGTCATCTGTAATCCAACCCCGTGTGCTCGATCTGAACGAGCGGTTGAAGGACGTCAGCAGGCTCCTGCGTCCGCTGATGGGAGACGATGTCGAGATTCTCATTTTGTCCAAATCACCCACGGCGGTGGTCGAGGCTGACCCCGGACAGCTCGATCAGATCGTAGTAAACCTCGCGGTGAACGCGCGCGACGCTATGCCACGAGGCGGCAAGTTTATTCTCGAAACTCGCGCCGAGAAATTTGACGAGGCCTTCGCCGAGCAGAATCAATCCATGGCCGCAGGAAAATACGTTCTGCTCGCGGTCAGCGATACCGGCAGCGGCATGGACGAAGCTACCGTCTCGCGCATCTTTGAGCCCTTCTTCACCACCAAAGAGAAGGGCAAAGGAACCGGCTTGGGCCTGGCCACTGTGTATGGCATTGTCAAGCAGAGCGCCGGTCACATCCTGGTTTACAGTGAACCGGGACACGGAACGACTTTTAAGATCTATCTCCCCAGTGCGGATCACAAACTCGGGCTCGCATCCAAGCCGGAAGTCGAGGCCGTCAGTCCGAAGCGGCACGGGACTACGATCCTGCTGGTTGAAGACGATGAAATCATGCGCAGCTTGACTCGACAATTACTGCAAGAGCACGGCTATACCGTCATTGAAGCGGATGACGGGAAGTCCGCGCTCGAATGGGTGGAGTCGCATCCGGATCCAATTGATCTCGTGCTGACCGACGTAGTGATGCGCCGCATGAGCGGTCCTGAATTAGTTGAGCGCCTGAACGCCTCTCACCCGAACCTGAAGGTCGTGTACATGTCCGGCTATACCGGCGAATTGATCGCGGAACGCGAAGTCTTGAAGCGCGGGATAACGCTCCTGGAAAAACCCTTCAGCCGAACGGCCTTGCTGAACACCATCCATGCCACTTTGGGATGACCGGGGGATGACTGGCAATCTAAAGCTGCCGTCCGCCGAAGCGGGAATGTCTTGGGTCATCGAAACCAAAGTTTGGTCATATAACCAAACGCTTGGTGATGGAGATCACACATTACTGTGGGAAAGCACTCACCGCCGGAGGGGGGCTCGGGGGGTGGCAAACATAATGTTCGCTACCGCACGAAATTAATGCTATGATTCCGTGCCACTTAGACAACTTCCCTGAATTTGGGCCCGAGCCTGGAGTATGGCGAGGCAGTTGCCAAAGCACGTGTGAACGGAGACAACATATGGCCACCTCAGTCGTAGACAATGTCCAGAAACTGGCACCAGCAGACAAGACGTTTTGCGATCTTCCTCCAGCCGTGGCCGACGCCTTGGAGCAAGCGGCACTGACCACCAGCTATCCCACGGGTGCAGTTCTGTTCGCGGAGGGCCAGGCGCCCCGCGGAGTATTCATCGTCCGTCGAGGCCGGGTGAAGCTTTCCATCTGCGGCAGCGACGGCAGGACGCTGATTCTGCGTATGGTCGACTCCGGCTGCCCATTGGGAGTTGCGGCGGTAGTTTCCGGGCGGCCGTACGAAGCCACGGCCGAAACCCAGGAGCCGTCCGAAGTCAGCTTTTTACGGCACAGCGATTTGCTGCGCCTTATGCGTATTCACGGCGAGGTTGCCCTGTGGGTGACCCAGCACATCGCCGAAGATTACGCCAGCACATGCCGGGAAATCCGTGATCTGATCCTTTCCGACTCGGCCAGCGAAAAGCTCGCTCGGCTGTTGGTGGGATGGCTCGATCAAAACACCGCGTCCAAGAACCCAAGCCAGATGAAGCTGGCCTTGACGCACGAAGAGATCGGGCAGATGATCGGCTCTTCGCGAGAAACCGTGAGCCGGCTTTTCGCAGGCTTCAAGAAGCAGCACGTCATTCAGCAGAGCGGATCTACTCTGGTGATTCAGAACCGCGTGGCTCTGGAATCGCTGATCACGGCATAGATATTTCCACGGTGCGAGAGCGCCACAGTCGGGGGCCGGTCATCCTCCGCCGGCCCCGTTTTCTTTGCGAGCATGTCCTCGTCGTCCACGACAGGGCCTCGTCGAGATTGAATCGGAGCGAACAAGCGCGGAACAGGGAGCGGGCCAGTATCTTTCCGACGGTGCGCGTGCGCCCACACGCAGAAAAGCCCCGCCCAAGCGGAGCTTGGACGGGCCACCCTCCAGATCTCAAATGACTACAATGGGCCGGGCCACCCACCCCTGACACTTGAAAAACTTACTGCCTGACATTAAGTAGTATGCCGGGAAATAAAATCCCAAAGCAGATCCCTTTCCTGTTGTGCGTGTTCGTTGACAAAAGCCATTTCTAAATCAAATATTTCTTGGCCAGTTAAATGCGTTGCAGCATGTGGAGGCGCACACAAGGCTCAGCTTTGTCTTTTGTCGCCTGAACCGTCGCCAGTTCCCTGCTCGTCATCGTAATCGGCAGGATCAGTCGGTAACTCGACCTGGTGGGCCCGTTCCAGGGCGCGTAGATACTCCGGGCGAGAATGGCGATAATGGTCGGCTGGGACTTTGCCGTTGAGCCAGGCTGTATCCATCGGATAGACGAGCGGGTCGAAGATCACCATGTAGAAATGCCAAATAAGGATGGAGAAAGTCGCGAGCAGCGCTTCGTAATAATGCACGGCCGTGGCCGCATCCGACACCCACTTGGGGAAATGGCGCAACGTGAAATTGTTAAACCACAACAAGAAGCCGGAGACCGTCATCACCACCGTTCCCCACATGAAGGCCCAGTATTCCATCTTCTCCGCGTAGTTGAATTTCTTGAAGTGCGGTTCGGTTTTTGTGAGCCCGAGATTGTAGGAGAACACCTGCACCAGATCGGTCGCGTCTTTCAATTCGGGCAACATCGCTTTCAGGAACATGCGATCGCGCTTGTTTCGCGCGAGGTGAATCACGTGGTAGATCGTGGAAGCGAGGAGCACAACCGCCGCTCCGCGATGCACCGCGCCGCGGAATGCGAAGATGCCTTCGCTGAGCAATAGCGGACGCGCCCAGAATGCGTCCGGATACTTCAGCGCGAACCCGGTGACCACGAGCGTCGGGAAACTGAGGATCACGCCCCAGTGCGCGATACGGAAGTTGCGATTCATCCGCGTCACTTGTCCGCCGGTTTCGTGCCGCGGCTGCCGTCGAAGGACCTTGGCCAGATAGTCCAGGAGGTTGTGCAGCATCATGAAGCCGAGCGTCATCGGGATCAGGAACCAGTAGGTCCAGCGAATCCACTTCACCACCGGGTGATTGGGGCCCGCGCCGGTCTGCACATGGATGGGGCCGATGATGTATTTGTCATTGACCACGCCCTGGTGACATTGTCCGCAGGTTTTGGGGAGGTTGGCAGCGTTGACGGTCGAGCGCGGATCGCTGGAACGGAGAATGGAGTGCACCCCATGGCATGAAGCGCAATTCGCCGCGGTCACTTTCCCTTCGGTGAGGGCCAACCCGTGATAGCTTCCGGCGTAGGATGGCAGGCGATCCATTGGCAGATCATTGCGCAGCGCCAGACGGGGATCGCCGTGGCAACGCCCGCAGGTCTCCTGGGAGATATTCCTGGCATTTAAGGGTGAGGCCGCGCTCTTTGGATCCATGATCAGGTGCTCGCCGTGGCAATCGACGCAAACGGGAGCATCCCGAACGCCTTCCTTGACCGCTTCGCCGTGGACGCTCTCGTTGAACTCGCGCGCGATTTCCTTGTGGCATTGCGCGCAAGTTTCCGGCACCTTCCAGTGATTGACCCGGGATCGCTCGTCGGTGGCGGGATAGATGTCATGAGTGCCATGGCAACTGGAACAGGTGGCCGCATCCTTGCCGAGCGCGACCGCGCGGCCGTGAACGCTTTGCTTATAGGAATCGACCGGATGCGCTACCGGAATTTTGTGCCGCGACAAGAAGCCGGCATCGCTATGGCATTTTGCACAAGTATCCGCCAGATTCTTACGCGCGATGGTCGAGTCGGCTTCGCTGGAGGCTTTCACCGCGTGGATGGGACCGTGGCAGGACACGCATTTGGGCGCGTCGGGGTCGCCATTTTTCGCGGCCTGTCCGTGGATGCTGGATTCGAGCGCCTTCAGTTCCTCGCCGTGACATTCCGCGCATTTTGCGGGCATCAGTTTTTCGGCGGTGGTGAGTTCGTGCACGCTGCCATGGCACGAGGCGCAGGCCGATTCGCCGAGGATGGAGTGGGCGCTGGCGGGGAAAAACTTGGCTTCGTCCGCATGGCAGGTAGCGCATTTCACTTTGGCGATTTTGGCGGGATGCGGAAATTCTTTGATGGCGGTGTGGCAATCCTTGCAGCCGAGAATGGCGTGCGCACTGGCGGCATGCTTGGCCGGGTCAATTGAAATGTCTTTCCCGGCGTCGGATTTCATTCCCGCCTGGCCATGGCACGCCAGACATTCCTCATCGCCAGCGGGGGATGCCGAGGCCACGGTCGGAGCCAAAACCAAAGTCAGGTAAAGCAAAGCAACCAGAGCTGCACGCATTTCAACGCCTTTCGGCAGTTCAAAAGCAAATCATGTGGAGCGACGCTCCACCAACACAAGCCACTTCTAGCGGTAGGCGAACAACACCGCATAGATGATCCACAACACAATGCTGAATCCGACCGCCAGCGCTGCCCAGGCGAAGGCTCGAATCGTACGGGTGACGATTGGCGGATAAGCCTCCTCCATGTAATCCTCCAGCGTCCCGCTGGCGACCAGCGCTTCATACTCTCTCGGCTTGTCCCTCTTTAATTCTTCGAGCGGCATGCGCCCAGTGAACACCGTGATGTCCATGGGAAACTTTTCGGGGCGCAAGTGGGTATTGAAGAAATGGACGGTAAAGATGAAGCCGGTGGCGAGCAACGCCTCGTCGCTGTGAATGATGGTGGCGACGTTGAGGAACGACCCCGGTATAAACCGGGTGAAGAACACTGGAAACCAGAGTGTGAGGCCGGTCGAACCGATCACCGCGATCCCCCAAAACACCGCGAAATAGTCGAATTTTTCCCAGTACGTCCAGCGGCCGTAGGCAGGGCGCTTGCCCAGGCCCACAAACCACTTCAGCGTGGCCACGAACTCAGCCAAATCCTGGCGGTTGGGGATCATGCTGCCCGGACCGAACACCAGCGAGCGCCAGGAAATGTGCTCCCTTTTTTTCTGTCGGTACAAGTCCACCAGATGGGTGATGAAGACTCCGAACATGACGACGGCGGCGGTGCGGTGAATGTAGCCCGCGTTCTCGAATCCGCCGAGCAGATGAGAAAGCACCGCGGCCCATTTCGTGTAGGAGAACTTCAGGGTCAACCCGGTCAGCGCCAGGCTCATGAAGCTCACGATCATGCAGATGTGCAGAGTCCGCTGCAACCGGGAGAACCGGATGAACTGACGTTCGGGGCGGGCGAACTGCGGACGTTCCGCCGCGCGTTCCACCAAGTCTGCTGATTCGCCCTTAGGCATCGGTGTTCTCCTTATTCTTGCTCGGGGGAGTTTCAGGCTTGGTGGCGTCTTCGGTTTCCGCGGCGCGCAACTCCTGGCGCATCTGGAAAGCTCGGGGCAGCCAGAGCAGGGTATGAACGCCACCGACCACGAATGTCACCAGGAGCAGCGTGGTCATGCCCCAGAAGGTATAGAACAGGAACGGGTACTTGCGCGGGTCGTGGTGGGTGGCGTGCGTCAGGTATCCGGCGAAGCGGCGGGTCGCGCCGGCATGGCATTTTCCGCAGGTGGCCGCGACGTTGGCCCGGCTGAGGTGAGAGCGTGGATCCGTCACCGCCAGCACGTCGTGAGCGCCATGGCAGTCATAGCACTTTGCCGCTTTCGTGTACCCCAGCTTCGAGACCTTCCCGTGATAGGTGTCAAAATAGGTCTCGGCAATCTGCTGGTGACAGCGTCCGCACGTAGTCATCACGTTCAGCCGGAAGCTGTTCTCATCGGTGCGGTGGATGGCATGAGCGGTATGGCAATCGTTGCACACTGGAAGTGACTTGCTGAACCCGCTCACTCGCTTGGCATGGATGCTGTTCTCGAACTGCTCCTCGATGCCGTGGTGGCACCTGCCGCACGTGGTCGGCACGTTGTTGGCGTTGACACTCGACGCCGGATCGGTCCGGGGAAGGATCTGGTGAGCGGTGTGGCAACTGGTGCAGGTCGCCGTCACCGTCAGGCCGTTCTTCAGTAGAGTTCCGTGAATGCTCTCCGTATAGTTGGCGATAATTTCGTGCTGCAGTCCGGTGTAGCGCACGGCAGCCTTCTGGCCCTCGCGGTGACAGCGCGCGCAAAGCACGGGAACATTGGTGGCAAAGGTCGACGATTGCGGATCCTGTTTGCCCAGGATGCCATGCGCGCCATGGCATTCCTTGCAGGTCGGGGCATTCGGATCGTTCTTGCCGTTCAGCTGTCCGTGGATGCTGGTGGCGTACAGCTTGCCAATTTCATCGTGGCAAGCGGTGCAGTCGACCCCGTGGATGATGGTCTCGCACGGGCGCACACGGGAGGCGTTGACCTCCGAGTGGCATTGGCTGCAGGCAACGTTGCGAAGTCTGCCAGGTTCCTCGCTGTGACGCGAATGGTTCACCTCGGTCATGTTGACGTACATGGATTTGCCGTCGCGCGCGCGACGCAGTTTCTCGTCGGCGTGGCAACGCATGCAGTCGGCATCGGCCATGCCCTGCGCATAGAAGACGTTCCTGATCTTATGGGGCTGATGGCAGTCCGGGCACGCGGGCAGAACGTTGGCCTGTTTTTCCCAGAGCTCTCCGCGAATTGTCTTCCGGTGGACCGATTCGATTTGCGAGTGGCACTTGGTGCAGGTGGCGGCAATGTTCCGGCGATTGATCGAGGAAGCGGGATCGGTATGCGGCAAGATCAGGTGCGGGGTGTGGCAGGTGGCGCAGTTCGGGGCCACCGACAGTCCCTTCTTCAGCAACGCCTCCCCGTGAATGCTCTCAGAGTAGTTCTCCAGAATGTTGTCCTGGGGAATAGTTCGGTTGCGCGAAACCGGAGTTCCTTCGCGATGGCACTGGCCGCAAACGAAGGGCACTCTCAACGCCGCCACGGCGGACCGGGGGTCCTTCACCGGAACGATGTCGTGGTTCCCGTGACAATTCACGCAGTGGGGCGCCAGCGCATCGCCGCGGGCAATCGCCTTCCCGTGGAGCGAGCGGGCATGTTGCTCCTGCTCGGTCGCATGGCACGTACCGCACTCGACCCGCGCCGGCGTTTCGTGGGGAAAGTCCTTCCCTGCCAGATCGGCGTGGCATCCGGTGCACCCGAAGCTGGCATGTACCGAAGTGGCAAATTTCTTTCCATCTACGTATAGCGAGACCGTTTTGCCGGCTCGCGTTGTGGTCATGGTCTTGTCGCCGTGGCACGCTAGACATTCCTCCCCCGGCTGATCGGCGGCGCATACGGGGCGTTCCAAGAACACGAGGGAGAAAACGGTGGCGACAAGCGTCGCAACGACGACTCCCAGACCAGCACACCACTTCCTTCGCGCAATTCTTATTTCAGCCATGTCAAACTCTCGACCATGCTTACTTCATGCCAAGATCCGTAAGTACTTTCGGGTTTGCCTCCTGAACCGCGAGCAGGTTGTGGCACGCACTGCAATCATTGGTGATGGTCTGGCCATCGGCGCTGGTGTGACTACCGTCATGGCAGCGGAAGCAACCCGGCGAATCGTTGTGTCCAAGATTATTGGGGTGAACACCCCAGGCCACACGCATGTCGGGGAAGACGTTACGCAGGTAGATATTCGCCACTTCCTGGCCGGCCTGTTCCACCACCGTGCGCCGCGTTTGATAGATCTGCGGGTAATTGGTGCGATAGAAATTGTTGAGTTCTTCCTTAATGGTGCGCTGCGCCACATCGCGGGCGGAGTAATTCGCTTTGAGAACCTCGACCGCCTTTTTCCGGATGAAGGGAAGCTCCGGGCTGATGCGCCCGTTCGCCATCTGCTTGTCCACCGCATTTTCCGGCAAGTCGAAGGCATGGGTGGGCCGGTTATGGCAGTCGACGCAATCCATCACGCGATGCTCTCCCTTGTCCATTTGCTGTTGAGTAGGCTTTGTATCAGTGGAAATGAATTCGGTGGTTTTTCCGTTTTCGTCGGTGTAATAGACGGCCGGGATCGTCTGCCGCCCGGGGTCAGTCGAAATGTAGCGGATGCGCTCGTTGTCGGCGAGGTGGCGCCCGTGGATGCCGACCGAACCCTGCCAGGCTATCCCGCCCACTTTCAGCAGCAACACGTCCGTCTGGGGGGTATTTTTTTCGTCGTCCTTGTAGCTGGCATTCACCAGGAACTTGTCACCGGTAAAGCGCTGGGGCCAGTGACACTGCTCACAGGTCTCGCGCGCCGGCCGGAGGTACTTTACCGGCGAAGGAATGGGGCGCGAATAGGTGTGGAAGGTTACCGCGAAGACCTGCCGCAGTCCGGAAAGCTTCGAGCGCACAAACCACCCGGCCCCGGGTCCGATGTGGCAATCGACACATTCCACACGCGAGTGTGGAGAATTCTGATAGGCCGTGTACTCCGGATCCATCACGGTGTGACAGGTTCTCCCGCAGAAGGTCGTCGAATCCATGTACTGCACGCCGCGGTACGATGCGGTCCCGAAAATGAGCAGATTGAGCACAGTGGCCGCTGCCACGTACTCCAGAGTGCGGCGCACCACGGGCAGTCCCAGGTCGATGGCAGGGAAAATCGTCGGCAGTTCCCCGCTCGCGCGCAGAGTTCGCCGCCGGAGCCAGATGCCAAATGGAATCAGCAGCAGGCCGAGTACAAAAATACCCGGGAGAATCAGAAAGACCAGAAGGCCAATATAGGGATGCGGCGGCCCCGGCAAGAAGACTTCATAGAACCAGAAGGCGATGGTGGTGAGCGCCGCGCTCGTCGTGACCACGGCACCGATAAGGGTGATAGGATTCTGCCCCAGAAAATAGATGGGCTCCGACCACTCTCTGATGCGTTCTTGCAGAGTCATTGGAAGCCGCTGCTCTCCTTATCCTCAATGCTGCGCTGGGTAGACACACGCCACACTTTGCCGCGGATTCTTAGCCGCCCTCGACCATCTTCCCAGTCTTTATGGCTAGAACCAGCCAGGACTATTTTTTCAACGTGCGGATGTAGGCCACCAGTGCCTTAGCGTCCACAGCTGGATACTTGGGCATCTTGTTCTTGCCGTTGGTGATGGCATCCGCGAGCTGCGCGTCCGTCATTTTCTGCACTTCTGCGGAGGTCAAATCCTGAGCGCCCATTTTCTTCCCCATGGGCGAACCGGTTCCGTCAGCGGCATGGCAGGCGACACATTTTGCTTTATAGGTATCTGCCGCGCCTTGCGCATGCGCCGATAGGGGAAGGGCGAGAACAATCGCCAATGCTGTTGCGATAGTAAACAGTGTGATGTTGATTCTCATCGTCGAGCTCCATTCGAGTTTTGGTTGGCCCAGCATTTGGAACGAAATACATCTATTAAGCCGCATCCGCAACCCACAATATTGAAGGTTTCGCGGGCGAGGTTCTGTGATCCCGGTCACACTTGCGTGTACCGCGATGTTTTCCGAGGGCTGGAGGACGGAATGGCTAGCGACTGGAGCCGCCCTCGGCGATTTGCAGATCGAGGGCCACACGTTCGCCGTTGATTAGCACCGATAATCGAGCTGGGTTGCCAGAATGTCCTGACCGGCCAGGATCAAACTACTGGCTGGCAACGATCAGAATAAGGCCCAACCAACCAGCCTTACTTCTGTGCATAAACCATTCCGGCAGCATGATATGGAGGATCGGAGATCAGGCGGATGTATGCAATCAGGGCCTCGATCTCTGTCTTGCTCAGAGTATAGCCGTAGGGGGGCATCAATGCGGACTTGTTGAGCGCGGGGCCGCCATGGCTGATGATGGCGGTCAGATCGGCATCGCTCATTTTGTTGAGGGTGTCACCTTCGGTGAACGGGTGCGGCTTGACCTCGAGATTGTCGTAATTGGAAACCCGTTCCGCCGAAGACTCCGGGTTGTGGCAGCGGGCGCAATACTTGTTGTCGAGCTGAAATCCGACCTGCTGTTGATAGCCGAGTGCGATCTCTTCGACCTTCAGTTCGACCGACTTCTGAGCTTTCGTCGAAGTGCGCGCGGTGAGCTGATATCGGCCTGCCATGCCGCCCAGAACGACGTTCGTGCTTACCTGTCCGCTGGAATCGGTCAGGCCACTCGGTGGATCAAAGCTGACGCCCGCAGGCCCGCTGAATTCGACCAGGGCTCCGGTGACGGCTGTTCCCTGTTCGTCGTTGACCTGGACGACCAGGGGTTGAGCGAGCACCATGCCGGTTGCGCCGATCTGCTTGCCTCCACTCGACTCCACCAGTGCCGCGCCAAACGCGGTCGGCTTTAGGGCGGAGGCTGGTCCTGGATTGCGCGTGCATTCTGCGCTGATGAGAATGAGGAAGACCATTAAGAGTATCCGCCAGCGTCTGGCCATTTCTATTTCTTCGCCTCCTGTTTGCTGGAGCTTTTCTGCGTCATCAGGAATGCGGTCAGAGCGCGGGCGTCTTCGTCGTTCATGTTTCGGTTGGGCTCGATGGTGCCGGGCCGCATGGTCTGCGGTTCCTTGAGCCAGTGGTAAACCCACGCGGCATTCAGACGCGAACCTACTTGCGTGAGGGTTGGACCGATGTAGCCTTGGTCCGCCTTGGTATCAACGATGTGGCAGGACTGGCAGGCATACTTGGAATAGAAAAGCTGTCTTCCCTGCTCGACCTCGGCAGCCGGATAGCCGCTGGCCGGTATCGAGTCGCGATCGAATGCCGGAGTCTGACAAACGGTCATGATGTAGTCGGTGAGCTCCTTCGCGTCGTCATCAGAAAGATTGAATTTCGGCATGCGGCGGATCAGCGCCGGACGCAGCGTACCGGGATTCTTCAAGAATGCCTGCAGCCATTGCCGCTGCACCGAGCTACCTTCCCAGGTCAAATCAGGAGCCATGTCTCCTCCGCGACCGTTAATCGAGTGGCAACTGAAGCATGCGAGGTCCGCCATGAGTTGTCCGGCTTTGCCTGCGGGCTCGTAATTCGAAGCCGGTTTCGCTGGCACGGTTAATGCCATGGGCAAGTCATGTGCCCGATCTGTGAGCGCGAGCAGCGCGGTCGTCAGAGCATCGATCTGCGCGGGGGCGAGGGTGAACTGCGGCATCTTCAATGCCGATCCAAACGAGCGCGGTTGCCGGATCTTGGCGGCAATGTAGTCCGGTATCGCGTGCGTCATTCCGGGCAGGAAAATGATCTGCGTCAGCGGTTTGCTTCCGATGCGGGTCAACTCGGGCGCGAAGTTATCCGGTTTCTTGATACCGTTGATCTCGTGGCAGGAAGCGCAGCCGTACTCGGTCACCAGAAGTTTGCCGTGCGCAATCTGCTCCGGCGTGGCGGCGTCGAGATGCACATTGGCCAGCAGATCGGAATCAGTCTTGTTTCCGAGGAAGGCAGTGAGCAGAGAAAGTTGCGGATCGTTGAAACGATAGTGCGGCATTGCTGTTCCCGGATCGTAGACACGCGGATTGTGCAACCATGCCCGCAACCATTCCGGCTTCACCTTATTGCCGACCCGGGTGAGTTCCGGACCAACATCACCGCCCACAACATTCCCAGCAGCATTCTGCACGGAGTGGCAGGAGGCGCAGAACGACTCGCCGTACAGGCTGGCTCCAGCAGTCGGATCAGGCGGCTTCTGATCTTTGTTCTTAACCTCGCCACCCGCCGCAACCGGCGCTGTGTCTCCCACGATCGGTGTGCTGTTGGCAATCAGGAAAGCCGAAATGTCGCGCGCGTCGGGATCGCTCAGTTTGAAATTCGGCATGGTCGCGGTAACGGCGTAGGCTTGAGGATCCTTCAGCCACGCATAAATCCACTCTCGTGTGGTCTTGTCGGCGACGTGCTCAAGCGACGGCGGATCGTCCGTCGGCTTCAGCGCGCTGCCGTCGGGCAGTTTGATGGTGTGGCAGTGCACGCAACCATATCGCGCCAGCAGATTACGTCCCAAGTTCAGTTGCGGTGTGCCGGTTAGAGGAGCGCGATGGCACTGCCCGCACGACGATTGGACATACCGCGCCGGCAAGATTGGCTGCTCCCAGGCTAGCGTGCTGCTGTGGGCTTCCTCGACGGTGGTCGCAGGCCCTTGCCCGCGGTGACACATCGCGCAGCCGAACTGGTCGAGCGTGTGCGGGATTACCGGATGCCGGCGAAACGGCTGGGTGCTGACATCGGCGAGACTGGCCTCTTTCAATCCGACGTGGCAGGTGGTGCAACGATCTACGACTCCGAGTTGCGGAAGCCATATCTGCTGGATTCCGTCGTGTTCGCGAAAGTGGCGCTGCAGGGTTACCGCGTCTCCGCGGCTTGCAATCAGCTTCAGATACTGCTTCTGGTAGTGACGCCATTCGCTGAAGTGGTTCTTGGCCGGCGCAATGCCCAGCGAAATCAATAGCAGCAGGCTGACCACGCCAAACGCGCGCACGGGATCGCCGAACAACGTTTGCCACAGCGAAGATAAAGTGCTCTTTGACGACGGCAAGTTAGCTCCTCCAGGGCAACACCCAGGACCAACCTGGGCCGCGAAAGAAAGTGCCAACCGCCGTGAGCACGACCAGTTCGAACAGGAACCAGGTCATGATCCAGAACGAGAGTGGTTTGGAGGCCAGATAACCCCGGAAAGCCGAAGGCGATTGCGGAGAACTTTGCGCCGCCAGCACCATGAACCCGACAACGATCAGGGTCGGCACCAGCGCCACATACACATCAAACCACAATAAGAACACAGAGAGAGCAGCCGCGACTACGTAGAAAATAAGCAGGCGACGCTTCCGATCCTTCAGGAACACGCCTTCGGCCTCGACATTGATGTTGAAATAGGGAATCACAATCAGCGCGATCATCACCAGCGTTGGAACCAGCACACCCGCTACCACCGGCGGAAAGTAGTGCAACATTTCCTGCAATCCGAGGAAGTACCAGGGCGCCTTGGCGGGGTTGGGCGTGTGAGAGGGATCGGCAATGCCCTCAAGCGGTGCGTTGAACATGAGAGACACGCCCACTAGCGCGATCGTAAGCACCTCAATGGCGACAATGACGCGGAAGAGGACTTCCGGATACGTCTGCACCTGATCTTCGTCCGTAACCTTGACCTGCGCGGAGGTTCGCCGGGTGACGAAGACAACACGGGTCGGCGACTTACGGGCGTTAGAGTCCATGCCGGCGATGAAATCTTTCCGATCGGTCTTCTTATCGCTCATTGGAGCTGCGCCTCCTGCGCGACGGCGGGCGGGGCTTTCGCCGCCGCCGTTCTTGGCTCGCTGTGGTGGGCGTAGAGGCCGCCATCTTTGCGAATGCGCCAGAAGTGTATTGCCACAAAAAGAATCGCAACCAGGGGCAGAATCATGCAGTGCAACACGTAAAAGCGCAGTAGAGCATTGGCGTTCACCATATTGCCGCCCAGCATCAGGAAGTGAACCTTGTTGCCCATCACCGGCACGGCGGAAGCTATATTCGAACCCACCGTGATCGCCCAGAAGGCCAGTTGGTCCCAGGGCAGCAGATAGCCCGTGTAGCTGAGCAGCAGCGTAAACAACAGCAGGATGACTCCGATGACCCAATTGAACTCGCGCGGCGCCCGATACGCTCCGCGGTAAAACACCTTGAACATGTGGGCGAACACCAGGAAGACCATGGCATGCGCGGACCAGCGGTGCAGGTTGCGCAAGAACAGGCCGGAGGACACCACGAACTGCAGATCCTTAGTGTCGGCGTAGGCCTGCGGCACCGAGGGATGGTAATAGAACATCAGGGGAATGCCGGTAACGACCAATATAAGAAATGTCCCGAACGTCAGAGTGCCCAGATACCAGGTCGTGCTGAAGCTGAGCATTCGGGTGCGCACCTTGGTAGAGAAAAGGTGCAGGAACACGTTTTGCTGCACGGCGAGGGCGCGGCGCAGAGTGCTGGATCCGGTCCCGCTGCGGAATACGGAACGCCAAACGCGCGTGCCGCGCAACTCCTCGAAATAGGTCGCGATTGTTTTCACCACGCTCACACCCTCACAAACTGCATGGGACGAATGGTGATGGATCGGTCCACCATCAAATCGCCCTCGTCGCTGATCCAGGTCTGCAGCCAGGGCAGCGGCCTAGGCGCAGGACCTTCAATCTTTTCTCCGGGAGTTTTCCCGGGGCTCAGAACATAAAACTTGCTGCCATGGCAAGGACAAGCAATGATGCCCAACTCAGGCTTCCAAGCGGTCAGGCAGCCGAGGTGGGTACAGACAGCGCTCAGCGAAAAAAAGCCTTCTTGGGCGTGGATGAGATAGATACCTGAATTCACGTCCAGCGTCACCGAATTTAGGGCATAATTTTCCGGCTTGCCCGCGTTGACAATGGGAGAAGGCTCGTACAACACGTTTGGCGAGAGAAACTGGTACGAGAATGCGGCCGTACCGGCAGCGGCGATACTCAGCGATCCCAATCCCAGCTTCATGAAAAAGGCGCGGCGGTTGAAGTCGGTATTTGTTTCCGCTGCACCCTCCGCCGGCGTGTTTTTCTTCTCCTCGGACATTGTTTACCTCGAAAGGTTACCTCGGGCCTCCCGCCGTGACTGGCGATTTGGATCTGAGTGGTCCATCGATGGCTTCCACTGAAATCAATCCGGTGGGCTCGGCGGAAATCAGGTTGTAGGACTCCATGGTGATGGTGCCGACGGGACAGCGCGCGGCGCAGAGACCGCAGCGAATACAGCGAGTCTCGTCTTTCAGCATGGCAGAACCGGTCACGATGCCGAGTTCATCGGCCGCCACTTCATTGAGTTCGACGCCAAACAATTCCTGATTTTCGTGGATTTGCTGCACGGTTTCGGGCTCGAACTGGATGCGATCCAGGGATACGAGCTGCAGGCAGTTTTCCGGACACACATCCACGCAACCGCCGCAAAGGATGCACATACTCCCGTCTTCGGGGACACCTTCGAAGACCGTGTTTACCCAGCAATGCAGGCAACGCTGGGCTTCTTCCATGGCGGACTCAGCGTCGTAGCCGACCTCAACTTCGGTCACCCCGGTGCGGCGCTCCACCGGCAGCATTGGTATGGGTGGGCGAATCAGGTCCAACAACTCCAGCGGCATGCTGTGGCGCTTCAGCACCTCGACTTCGATGATCGGTTCAGGGTGCCTCTCGCCAAGCATGAACTCATCAATGCCGGTCGCGGCGTGCCGGCCGTGAGCCACGCTGTCGATGGACGCACCCCCGGACGCACGCCCGGCGAACGGAGTCGGACTGCCCGAGTCACTGCCAACGTCAGCTCCGGCAGCAGCTTCACGCGCTCGGTGAACCCGCAGGAACTCATCGATGCCGACGGCAGCGCGCTTGCCGTCCGCCACGCTATCGATGATCAAACGCGGGCCGAAAACGCAGTCCCCTCCGCCAAAGATTCCATTGGCCGAAGTCATCAGCGTTTTCGGGTTCACCGCGATCAGCCCACGAGGAGAAAGTTCCACGCCGTCTTCGGGTTTGAGGAAGTCCAGCCTCGGCGCCTGGCCGACCGCCATGATGATGGTGTCGCACTCCAGTTGTGTTTCACTGCCCTCGTAGAACGCTGGATTGAAGCGCTTGTTCTCGTCGAAGACCCATTTCGTCTGCAGCGTTTCCAGCGCAACAACTCTGCCATCTTTGCCAATTATGCGCTTGGGGCCCAGGCCGGGATGCATAACGATGCCTTCGGTTTCGGCCTCTTCGATCTCCTCCAGCGCCGCCGGCATTTCTTCGCGTTTTTCCAGGCAGACGAGATGCACTTCCTGCGCGCCCAGGCGCAGGGCAGAGAGCGATACATCCACCATCTCTTTTGTGGCCACGGCACTTACACTCTCCAGCGAAGGCTCCAGGTCTTCTACTCCAGCAACATGCTGCCGGACGACTTCGCGCGCCGCCGAACGCGCCACGTCCATGGCCACGTTGCCACCACCGATCACAATAACTTTTTTGCCGATGGTGAACTTGTAGCCGAGATTCACGTTGAGCAAGAAATCGATGCCTTTGTAGACACCATCAAGGTCAACGCCCGGGATCGTGAGATCGCGGCTGCGATGCGCGCCCACGGCGATCAGCACGGCATCGAAGCCCTGGTAGCGCAGGTCGGAAACCATGAAGTCGCGTCCGGCTGCGTGATTGAGCTTTAGCGTGATGTCGCCGGTCGCGAGAATTTCCCGTACCTGAGCCTCGACGACGTCGCGAGGCAAGCGGTATTCGGGAATGCCGAGGTAAAGCATTCCTCCGGCGACCGGCGCAGCTTCAAAAATGGTGACCGAGTAGCCCATGAGGGCGAGGTCGTGCGCTGCTGAAAGTCCCACCGGGCCGCCGCCGACCACGGCGACTTTGAAGGGGAGTTTGCCCTGACCCCGTCCGGCATATACATCGACAGGATGCTTGGATTCAGGTCCGTGCCGCTCCGTCAGAAAACGTTTGAGCGCGCGTATGGCGATGGGGCGATCGATATCTCCGCGGCGACAGGCGGTCTCACAGGGATGAGCACAGACCCGGCCGCAGATGCTTGCCAGCGGATTGGGATCGCGGGCAAACTTGTACGCTTCCTCAAATCGCCCTTCCGCTATGAGCGCGACGTAACGGCCCGCGTTGGTGTGGGCGGGACAAGCCATCATGCAGGGGAAGTTGGTATTCAACCAATCCCTGTCTACTTTCTTGTCTTTGAAGCGCTTCAGCAAAATGGCGATCCCCAGGGCGTTCGTTTAATAGAAAGCATTCTACTAAGAAAGCGGGGAGCGGACGTGGCCGCCCGCTCCTCTTTCCTATTGGTTTCCCTATTTGCTGAGACTGAAGTCCGCTTTGGTGTCGCCCGCCACCGCGACCGGCTTGGACTGGTTCTTGGCGCCTTCATGCCAGGCGGTTACGGTGTAGCCGCCGTCGGGAACGTTCTCGATCTTGTATTCGCCTGACTTATCCGTGGTGGCGAAGTATGGAGTGGGCGACACGATGACATAGCCTGACATCTCGGGATGGACATTGCACAGCAGCGGCACTGCGCCAGGATTGTCGAACTTGAAGGGACGTTTCTCGCCCTTAGGCCAGGTGCCAAGGTTGTGGGTGAGCTTTTTGTTGCCGCCGACGGAAGGCCAAAATACGTTGTGGGCGACATTGTCGCTATTGAGGAACTGCACGGTCGTGCCGACCTGCACCGCTACGATATGGGGATCAAACATTAAGCCCTTCTGGTCGATCACGGGCTGCTGGGTGGGAGCGGGGAAGGTTTTGCCCGCAGGCGCTTCCACATAAACGACCGACACTCCGGTAACGCCAGAAACTTTGCCGCTGATCGTGCCCGCGCTGGCGGTCAAGCACACCACTGCTACTACGGCCATCACCATCATGAAACTGCGTGTCATTTTTTATCTCCTCGTTATTTTCTACTCCTTTGGATTTGTAATTGGCAATGGCTGAGGTACGCGTCAGAACAGGAATTTCGCATCCAGATAAATAGTATTGTTGGCGCTCGCGTTGCGACCCGAGCCATCGTAGTCGGTTGCCGCGCCATTGAAGCGCGTATATCCGGTGTATTGGAAGGCGAGCTGCAGATTCTGCCACGGCCAATACGAGACGTTTGCGATATATCCGGCGCTTCTCGGGTCGCCATTGGGGTTGCCGCCGCCCACAGGACACGGCCCATACAGCGCGCAATCGGCCGTGCCCTGGGTAATGAACCAACCGAATGTGCCCGTATAGCGATTGCCGAAATGGTATTCGGCGTTGGCCATAAAAGTGTTCAGATGGTGCCCGCACACTGATGCCGCTGGCGGACTCTGATTGCAGCTGGCTGCCAACTGGGAATTTTCGCGGATATACGTGCCTCGCAGCGAAAGAATGTCCTTCCTGAATAATGTCCGATCATACTGAGTGTCGAAGGCCCAATCGGTGTAAGCATCATAGATGTCAGTTGTCCCGCCATTGGGGATCGCGAAAGGGCTGTTCTTCACGTGCATTCCATAGCTGCCGATCTCAAACTGTGTCGTCCCGGTCGATTCCTGCCAAGCGACGCGCCAATATGGCGCAACCCCGACGATGTTGTGTGGAAAACCACTTCCCGGATTCGGCTGAGGACTATCCACGTGTTCCGAGCGATAAATCGCTGCATCCAGGTACAGATGATTGTCCCACATCGCGAAGCCACCGAATCCTGCGACGTCCTGCGACAAAGGACCATTAATGATGGGAGCCGCGGCGGGAGTGGGTGCAAAATCGCTGGCGATCCAGGGGAAACCCCATGCCGGCGTACTGTTCCAAAGATCCTCTACCGTTGGATTGTTGTTGAGGTCCAAGCCGTAAACCAGTTCCTTGCCGCTCACCTTCGTCTTATTCGCGTAGCGGATATCTGTATTATCGCTGTGGAAATGGTTGGTTTGTGTGTCGTAAGTCACTTGAAGAAAGCTGCCGACGTTGCTTGTCCATGCGCCAGCCAGGAACAGCGATATATCTTGAGGAAATTCAAAACTGCCATTCTGGGTGGTCGGCACCGGTGAATTGGTGTTGGTAAATGAAGCCTCAAGCATTACGGAAAGGGGCAGCGAAGCGAGAAGATTAAGCGCTGCATGCGTTTTGCTTCCCTCCGATGTCACGGTTTTTGTCTGATCCCCTCTGTCAACATAGCCGAGCAGCTTGAACCTTCGTCCGGCAGGGTTGAGTTCCGGCGGCGCGTAGTGGCAGCCACTGCAAGCCAAGCCCGTTTGCCGCGCATAGCTTGGAACCGCCAACGCGCCGGGCGGATTCAATGCGGCAAGAAACAACAAAACTATGATAGGAGCTGTCGCAAGCAAAGAGATCGCCATTTTTTTTATCTGGAATCTCATTATTATCCCCGAAAACAGCAGGGACACCCGACGCAGCGTATCCATAGAATCGCCTCCTTGGCGTTGGAAGTTATACCCTACGATTTTAGTAAACAGGAGGAAGGTGGTACCACAGGCGTCACCAACTAGTAAACATAGTCGAAGGGCGGGATTGAAGCCACGCCAAGGCGCGAACGGTTGCTCTAATACATGCCAACCCCTAACTGCCCGCTCCCTCAAAGTGCGCTTCGATTTCTTCCAGTGTCTTCCCTTTCGTTTCCGGCAGGAAGACCGCGGCAGTAACAAAGTAAATTACCGTGCAGCCGGCAAAGCCAAAGAACATGGTCGAGTAGCCATACTTGCCGACGGTCGGCAGGAACATGGCAGCAATCGTCGTCGAAACGGCCTGGTTAATCAACAGGGCAATGCTCATGCCGTTGGATCGAATCCGGGTCGGCATCAACTCCGACAGCGCCAGCCATACGCATACTCCCGGACCGACGGCGAAAAACGCCATGAACACGAAGAGGCTGATTGCCACCAGCCAGCCATTGTGAGCGGTCGGCACAGGGGTAATCAGGGCATTGTCAATTCTTAGCGCAGCCATGCGCGCCGCCTCGAGATCGCTGAACGGATTCGAGAAAAACGCCACTACTTTGTTGGCAGGCACACAGCTTTCGCGAGTAATCTCAATCGGTTTGGCGGCCGGGTCGTCAGAGCGCGCGACTTTAGTTGCAGCGCGAAAATCTCCGTAGGAATAGATTACGACCAGAGAAGTGGGCCGGTTGCCGATTGCGATGGTCTTGCCAGCGTTTCCGCTGGCCGCGAGCAGCGCGCTCGCAGCCTTGCCGTCGTAAAGCAACGTGACCCTCTGGCCGGCATCGGCCATGGACTGAACCGCTTCCCGAGAATCCACCCGCAGTTTTTCGGTTTGTCTGAAGAACAGTCCGGTGCAGAGCAGGGAAACGATGATGCCAGCGCTGCCCAGCGAGAGCAGGAACTTGCGTCCCTTGCGGTCCACCAGCAGGACGCCGCCAATCGTCATCAGGAAATTCACGATCGTGAAAAGAACGTAGCCCCAGTGCGCCTGGACATCGGAAAGACCGCTCTGCAAAAGGATGTTGGTGTTATAGCCAATGATGGAATTGACGCCGGTGGTCTGGTTGCACGCTAGAATGACGCAGGCCAGGACAAACGGAATTACATATTTGCGCCGCAAGAGTGATTCCTTGACCTTGGCTCCGGTTGAGGTTTTCGCTTTCTCAGCGGCGGCTGCTTGTTCCATTTCCGCCAGCTCGATGTCGGCTTGCTCGGTGGTGCGAGAGCGGAGAAGCGCGGCATACGCGGCATCCCGTTTCCCGCGGCGAAACAGCCAGCGCGGGGACTCCGACACCATGACGCTGCCGATCACGAACAAGATGCCGGGAGGCAACGAAACCCAGAAAATGCTGCGCCAGGCCGTGTCTTTAAAGGCGAAGAGTCTTGCGGGATGGCCCAGCCTCGCCACCTCTTCGACGCGGAAACTGAAGACCATGCCAACGATGGCCGCAGTCACGATACCGAGTGTCAGCAGCCATTGGAAGATGCCCGTCCCTTTGCCGCGGCTCGATGCCGCCAGACATTCTGCTAGATACAACGGGACAACTACACCGATCAGGCCGGCGCTGATGCCCTGTAAGAGGCGGCCAAGAACCAGCGACTCATAGCCATGCGAGAGCGCAATCATGGGAATGCTGCAGACAAACAGCAATCCGCTGAGCATCATCAGCGGCTTGCGCCCGATCCAATCGGCTAGCGCGCCCGCAAACAGGGTTGAGATCACGCTGCCGAGGAGCACGGCTGCAACCACGATCGAAAGCTGGCTCGCATTCAATCCGGAGGTGGCTTCCAGATAAGGCAACGCTCCGGCTATAATGCCGACGTCCACGCCGTAGAGAAGTCCGCCCAGCCCGGCAACAAGCAGGAGGAAGCGGTTGTAGCTGGCTTTCTTGTCGCTTATCAGAGTTGCAGTCCTTTCGGCTTTCGTGGCAGTGATCGGAAATTTATTGTGCCCACGATATTTTTACGGCCCGTGGCTGCTCGCGAGCGCCTCATATGCTGCACCCAGCATGGGCGCATCTTCATTCACGACGACTGATATTGGAATGCGCGCCAGTACCGGCGCAAGTTTGCTCGTGCCACAAAACGACTTGAAGAAGGCACCATCCTGGAGCTTGGGCAAAATTCTTACCGCGATGCCGCCGGCGATATGGATGCCGCCAAGAGCCATGGTCTGCAACGCAAAGTTTCCCGTCGCGGCGCCAAATATCTCAGTCCAGAAATCCAGCGTCTCCGCGCAGACCGTGCATGACAGCCCCAATCCTCGCTGTGTGATTTCGCTGGCGGCATTGCCCTCGGGAGATACGAACGATTCGTGGCTGATTGAAGGATCCAGGAATTCGTGAATCCGGCGGAAACCACGACCCGAGACAATCTCTTCGCAAGACACGTGCGGCAGTTGCAGTTTTAAATGACGGAGTAACTGAATCTCACGCTCGGCTCGCGGCGCAAAATCTGCCTGCCCTCCCTCGGCCGCGGCAACCTGATATTTATTGCCATCCCAGAAAAGAAGAGCCTCTCCCAATCCAGTTCCCGCCGCGATTACGACTCTCGTCGCATTAGGCATGGCGGCTCCCAGATTCAGCGGAACGAAGTCACTCCCTGACAGCCACTCCAGACTCAAGGCGGTTGCCGTGAGGTCGTTCAACAATCGTATATCTTTTAGGTTCAGCTTCCGGGCAAGCGCCGCGGAATCTACAACCCACGGGAGATTCTCCGAATAATGGCGGCCCTCCACAACCACGCCTGCTACGCCCAAGCCGGCGGCATCGATCGGGGGCTGATTCGCATTCTCATCTGCTGTCGTGGCTTGTTTGAGGAAATCCTCGACTAGATCTTCAAATCGTGCGTAGTCCCGAGTCGCTAGACGATGCTGAAATACGGAACGAAGGGCGCGGCCTTCCTGCAGAAACAATCCAAGATTGCATTTTGTGCCGCCCACGTCGCCGGCCAGAATCATTGTCGTCCGATCAATGTCACGCACAAGTCACCTAAGCAGCGCAGACACATGCGCAGCCGAATGACGAGCGCTCGCCATGAAAACGTGAATGTTATCAGAGATGGACACAAGGTTTGTGAAAACACAGAATAAAGGAAGTGAGCAAGGCGGAGCCTATTATGCGTCCGCTTCAGGCATTCGCAGAGGTTCAATGATGTGCAATCCGCACTCGGTTTTGCCCGTGCCGGGCCAACGGCCGGTCCTGGGATCTTCGCCCGGCCGGACCGCCCGCGTGCAATGCGTGCAACCGATGCTGGGATAGTTCTGGTCATGGAGTGAGTTGTAAGGCACGCCGTGTTCGTGGAGATAGCGCCAGGCCTGTCCAGAAGTCCAGTCGGCGATCGGATTTACCTTCACTAACCCGAATTTCACGTCCCATTCGACTTTGCGAGCGCTCGCACGGAATGAGGTCTGGTCGCGGCGAATGCTGGTGATCCACGCACCCAGTTCGTTCAGCTTGCGGCGAAGCGGCTCAACCTTTCGCAGGTTGCAGCATTGGTCGGGATCGCGGGCCCAGAGCGCCGCACCGTGGACACGCTCCTGCTCCTCGGGCGAAAGTAGCGAAAAAACTCTTTCGATTTTGATTTCATATTTTTGCTCGATCTTGTCGATCAGGCTGTACGTCTCGGGAAAAAGGAATTCCGTGTCGATCGTGAAAACGCGGAAATCCTTGCGCAGACGCGATGCCATATCAATGAGCACCATGCCCTCGGCCCCAAACGCCGACGAGATGGCCCCCTCATTGCCAAAGGTTTCAAACGCCCAGGACAGCGCCCGCTGCGGACTCCAACTCTCTGCGGTCAACTGTAATTTTGCGATCTTGTCTTTCACGCCATCGACTCCTCATCTGCTCCCAGCGCTCCGCTTGCGAGATGAACAGTTTCGAAAAGTGCCACCGGAAGCGGGCCGCCCTTCCCTTGCGATAGCTCTGGCACTAAGAATTCCGCCGGCACGGCAGCGGGATCGGCCAAACTCACGACCTCACCGACAACCAGCAGAGTTGGAGAGGCGAGTTGCGGGGCGCGGTGCAGATCGAGGGCGGTCGTGCGATAAGTTCGCTGATGTTTCGTCGTGGCGCGCGAGATGATGGCGCAAGGTGTGTTACCGACGAGCCCGGCCGACGTCAACCGCTTTGCGATGTCCGAGTAGTTTTGCCCTGGCATATAAATCACAAGCGTCGCTCCGCTGGCGACAAACTTGCTCCAGTCGGCAGCATCGTGTTCGTAAGCGTCTTTTTCGGAAGATCGGTGTTTTGAAGCGCGATGGGCGGTAATGAGTACCAGCGCTGACGACGCCCGACGATGCGTCAGCGGAATCTGGGCCGCAGCCGCCGCGCCCAGGGCCGAAGTCACGCCGGGAACGATCTCGAAAGCAATGTTCTTTCCGCGCAAGGCCTCGATCTCTTCTCCGGCGCGTCCGAAGATCAGCGGGTCGCCACCCTTCAGCCGGACGACGCGCAGTCCGGAGGCCGCCAACGCAACCATCAGACTGTTGATCTCCCCTTGCTGGATCTTCTTTTTTCCGCAGCGCTTGCCCACGTTGTAAAGCTGGGCGCTTGACGGGATGAGCTGCAGTATCTCGGGCGCGACGAGGTCATCGTGCAAAACGGCTTCAGCGTTTCGGAGCAGGCGAAGGGCTTTCAACGTCAGCAGTTCCGGGTCGCCCGGCCCCGCGCCCACCAGATAGACCTTCCCCTTCATGCTCTCTCTCCCTCAGCGCTCAATGCCGGAATCTTGGCCAGCTCCGCTTCGAACGCTTCCCTGCTCGCCAGCGAGTGCAGCAACTCCAACTTGCGCTCTTGGTCGAGGTCGCTGGCCAGAATGAGTCGTCTGGTGTCGCCGAGTTGCTTGACCCAGTTCGCGTATCCGGGACCGAACTGCCGTTCCAGTTGGTGCCGAAGTTTCCGCGCCAAGGATGGACTTTGCCCATTGGTTGAAATTGCTATCTGCAGGTCGCCGCGCCGCACCAACGCGGGATAGAAGAAATCGCAATACTCCGGAACATCCACCACGTTGCACAGCACTCCGCGGTGCTGCGCCTCGCGATAGATGAGTTCGTTCAGACGGTTTGAGGCCGTGGCTACTACCGCGAGAAACTTGCCGTCGAGGTCACTCTCCGAGAAGGTGCGTAGTTCCAGCTCGATCTTCCCTGCATTGGCCCATTCGCGGACCGTGTCGCTTGCCTCAATCGCAACCACGTGGATGCGCGCGCCGGTGTCGATGAGTCCACCGATCTTGGGCTCTCCGACTTTGCCCGCGCCGACGACCAGGCACTGCTTCCCTGCCAACTTCAGGAACATTGGGAACAAACTAGTCACCGTCTCCTCCCCCTAATTGCACTAACTCTCCAATTCCTCCGGCAGTTACCGTCGGCAGGTCGCGGCTGACGGCGTCAACCGGCGCCCCAGCCAAAAATTCCCGCAACTGTGTGTCGGTATGCCGGGCAAAGAACCGACGCAGGTTCTCGCCTGCCTGACGCGTGGTGAGATACTGCCGGAGCAATCTCTCAATCGCATCCGGAACCTCGGTCGCAGGGCAGCGATATCCCAAGGGGCGCGCGGTCGCCCGATGCAGGCCGAGCGCTCCCCCGACGCAGAAGTAGTAGGCATCGACGATACGTCCATCGACTTTCATTTTTTTCCCATCAATGCCAATGTCGGCAATCCAGTGCTGTCCGCAACTGTTTGGACATCCTGTAACATGCAGCTTCAAGTGCTGATCGAAGCCGGGCAGACGCTCTTCCAGTTCTTCCACCAGCCAGCGGGAAAAGCTCTTCGTCTCCGTGATCGCGAGCTTGCAGAATTCCGTGCCGCTGCAGGCGACGGTGCCGCGCCAGAACGGCGAACCCCCCACGCGCAATCCAATCGCGTCCAATTCCTTGGCCAAGTCTTCAGCATTGAGTCGTGGAACATTCACGATGAGCAGGTTTTGCATGTTGGTGGTGCGCAGCTCGCCGGACGCGAAGCGATCGGCCAAATCGGCGGCAGCGTGCATTTGCTCGGCGGTAATTCGTCCTCGGAGCACCGCCGCTCCCACGTAGCAGTAGCCCGGCTGTTTCTGCGGATAAATTCCCACGTGGTCGCGGTAGACATCCGCGGGCGGCTGTTCCTCGACCGCGGGGTCAAGTTCAAATCCAATTCGGCGCTGCAGTTCGTCCAGAAAACTCTCCGGCGTCCATCCCTGCCGCAAGAAGAGAAATTTCAGCCGTGCCCGCTCGCGATGTTCGCGCAACAGATCCGAGTCGCGAAACAGTTCGGCAATTCCCTTAATGGCGGGCAACAGCTGATGCCAACGGACAAACGCGTTCAATCGAGCGCCCAGGTAGGGTTCGGTGGAAAGGCCTCCCCCAACTCGCAGGGAGAAACCGATCTCGGACGCGCCGCGCAGTACGCGGGTTGTCGCCGTCACGCCGACATCGTTGATCTCCGGATACGGGCACCACACGCGGCATCCAGTGATCGAGATTTTGAACTTGCGGGGAAGGTTATAAAAGTCACCGTTCCCCGCCAGCATTCGCGAGGCTGCGAGCGCTAAAGGTGAAGCGTCACAAATCTCGTCGGCGTCGACGCCCGCGACCGGGCAGCCAGTGACATTGCGCGTGACATCGCCGCAGGCGCTGGTGGTGTTCAATCCCACTCGCCCGAGCGCTTCGAGAAGCTGTGGAAGCGCCTCGATCGTGACCCAGTGCAACTGAATGTTTTGACGTACGGTGATGTCGGCGGTTCCATGAGCGTAGCGGCGGGTGAGTTCGGCAATGGTTCGGAGTTGTTCGGAACGCAGCAGACCATTGGGGATCCGGATTCTCACCATAAAGCATTGCAGCGCCCGGCCTTCCCCATTTTGACCTCCGGTTACGCCCGCCCCATCACCCTGCGTGTACACTCCCCACCAGCGAAAATAGGTACCAAGCCATTCCGGCGGGATGGACTCGAACCCCTCACGCGCGAAACGCCGAATTTCTTCCAGGCCTTCCCAGGGATTCTTGGAACGCTTGAGGCTCTCGACTCGCTGTGCCTTGGTTTCTTTCGTTGGGTTTGTCATAGACTGTTTACCCCATGCCCCAGACTGCTTGTCTTGAACTGTTTGTCTCGGAAAATAAAAAACCCACCGCCAGACTATCTGGCGGTGGGTTATAAGTGCCGGTATTAGAACAAGTTACTTAGGTCGGCAGCCTCCCCGCGCCAGAGCACACGCATGCACAACAACAAGCGCACAGGCACAGCGCGGAAAGATTCTGCCTCAACATGATTGGCATTCTAGGTTGAACCGCTTTCTCGGTCAACCAACTTCGCTGCTTGCTTTGATTCAAATTTTCGATCCTAGGAATCGGAATTTTCGCATGATCCAGTCGTGGTTGCTGCTGCTGCCATCAAACCTTGCCGGGAAGGCACAGCAAAAAGTCCCGGGGTGGCATCCCGGGACTTTTCCTTTTATGGCTGCGAGTCTTGAACAGTCTAATGTGAAACGGCCGCGAACAACGGCGTGTTCATCAGGGACTGGAACTTCTGGTCGTCGCTCTTAAAGTGGAGTTGCAGGTTTGCGCTGTCGGAATCGACTACGGCGGCGTCATAGGCAGTCTTCTCGATCGGGTTGGCACTCATCTTCTTGTAAAGTATGACGCCCTTGAGGAGCGTCGACAGTGTGGCCGCAGTCATCGAGTCGGCCGTGACCACGCTTAGATCGAAATTCACTCCGCTCTGGAAGTTCATGGTGTAGCGGGAAGCCAGAATGCGCTTCTTGAGGCTGTCGTAGTCGCCGACCTTCGACGCATCGCCCATAGCCGAAAACATCATGGCCTGGGTTCCCTGTTGGTCGAGGATGCTCCACAAGGGCGCACCATCGACGGCCGACATCTGGTCGGTCATCACCGGATTGGAATCCATAGAAGGGCGCTTGCCGTCGCGGGTATCGAGCGCGCTGTGCAACGACGCCGACTCGCCGAACGCCAGCGTGTTGTCGTCCAGGAAGGTCATCACCAGGCCGTTATCCATCGGGTAAATAGCGGCCGTGCCGTATTTGGTGCCCGTGATCTTCTTGAGCTTCATCTTCTTGAGGACGACCTTGGCGGAGAACGATCCCTGCGCCACGCCGATGGTTTGAATGCCCTTCTTCTCGGTACGGAAAGAGGCGAAGTTGAGCTGGTCGAGATCGTGGTCGGCGTCAATTCCGATGCCTTTGAGCGCGCTCTCGAGTTCCTTCAGGTTTTCGGGCAGGACTTTGTCCTTGAGCGCCTGCGCGGTGGGCGAATCCTTAAGTGCGCGATAATCGACACCGATCAGTTGCTGAATTTCAGAAGGCATCATGGAACGTGCTGACGACGCGATCGGCATGGCATAGCCAACCGTTGTGCACAGAAGCAAAACCGCAAGACACAAATTCTTCATAGAAGGTCCTCGAAAGAAGTCCTCAAACTGGGGCTGCAGAGTTTATCTGCAACGGTTAGATGCAAGCCGCAAACCATACGTTGGCGATCTTTGGCGGTCTTTCAGCTGTTGGTCCTATTCTAATCCCTAATGCGAGCGGCCAGCCCGTAACTAAAGTGTGTCCTCCCCGGGATACGATCTTAGAACGGTCGAATCGGGGTAGTTTGCGTGGAAAACGGATGGCTAGGGGTCTCTTAGCGCGGTTGCGATTAGCGCGAAGATTAGCTTTTGGATTAGGCCCGGGATTTCAGCGCGGCCGCCCGATTCCGCATCTCGGTCACAAACGCATCGTCCTTCAGCGAATCGAGGTTGATCTCGACGTTCGCCAACCCACCTTCAAGGGCAGCTCTAGTCAGGGCGATTGCGGTCATCAGGTCGGACCTCATATTCGGGTTGGTGATCGGCCTAAGATTGCTGGCGATCTGCGACACCTCGACTGCGTTTTCGGCGACAGCTAGAGGAACGCTGGTCGCTTGTTTGAGGGCGGCGCTGATCGCGGCGTCGCCATCGGCGGATTCCTTGGACGATTTGTAGGCCTTCATGACGAGGTTGTAGGACTCGGCGTCGGCGTCGATGGCGGACTTAAGTTCTTCGCGAAGCTGGTTGAGCCGGGCGATGGCTTCGCTGAGCTGACTTTCGTACCGTAGATACGCTTTCTTGCCTCGCGACATGGACGCGACCATGCTCGCGAGTCCGGCGGCCATGGCGCCACTGGCGGCGGCGGCGCTGCCTCCTCCGGGAGTTGCGGTGGGAGCAGCCAGTTGTTCGATGAAGGGCTCGACGCCGGCGCGCAGGCCGCCGATCGCCATCTTGCCGCCCATTACTGCGTTAAGGCGGTTCTCCAGGATGAGGGAGGAATCGAAGTTTTCGATTTGCAGAAACCATTCCGCGGCCTGTTCTAAAGCCCGCTTCGGAATCAGGCCGACGATCTCGCTTGCAAGCGGCACGACGCCGTAGCGTGCGGCTTCGCGTTTCACGAATTCGAAGACGCGGTGGATGGGAGTCTGCTCGAAGTCGGTCAGATTCATCGAGACCTGCGCCATGCCGCGCACCGGGAATCCCGCGCCTTTGACGAAGCGCAGGCCTCCGCTTGAAAAACGCACGGCTTTCGCTACTTTCTTGGCGATCTCGACATCGGGCGTATTCAGGAAGACGTTGTAGGCGATCAAAAACTTGCGCGCGCCCACGACGGTGGCCCCGGCTGTCGGATGCACGTGGGATTCGCCGAAATCGGGCTTGCGCGCGGGATTGGTCGCAATTTCGGCACGGATGCCCTCGAACTGACCGCGGCGAATATTTTCCAGGTTCTGCCGTTCGGGCATGGCTGCAGCAGCTTCATAAAGATAAACCGGAATCTGGAAGCGTTTTGCAATCTCGGCTCCGACGTGGCGCGCCATGGCGACGCAGTCTTCGATGGTGACGCCGTCAATCGGGATAAACGGCACCACATCGGCAGCACCCATGCGCGGGTGCGCGCCCTGATGTTTGGTGAGGTCGATCAGTTCGGCGGCCTTCCCTACCCCGCGGATGGCCGCTTCCTGGATGGCGTCACGCTCGCCGACCAGGGTAATCACGCAGCGGTTGTGATCGGAATCCATCTCGCGGTCGAGGAGATAGACGCCAGGGATCTTCATGGCTTCGACGATGGCATCAACTTTGGCCGGGTCGCGGCCTTCGGAAAAATTAGGTACGCATTCGACAAGAGTGCTGGGCATGGCCAGAAGGATAACGGGCGACGGTTGAGTCAGGCAACTAGCGGGATTTGACAGGATGCTGATTCAACAGGCAGACTGCGACACTATACTCTGAACTATGCGGTGCACACCTCGACTCTCCGGCCGCGGTTTTACTTGACGATAGTTCTGCCTAAAACGTCCGTCGGCCGTTTCCCTGCTTATCAACATTAGCGCTCAGCAAGCGATCATTCGCCGAAAGGATGCGTCATGCTGCGTCGGTCTCTGCTTTTCGTGTTCCTGGTGGTGTCTCTGCCTGCTCTGGCCCAAGAAGAGCGCCACTTCGCCTTCCACTATGCCTTCACGGTGAAGAATGTCAGTCCCGGCGAGCGCGTGCGGGTCTGGATTCCGCTGGCCCACTCCGACGCTTTCCAGGATGTGAAGGTCACGTCCACAAGCGGCGACTTGCCGCTCAAGCAGATTCGCCAGATGGAATATGAGAACGAGGTCATGTACGCCGAGACTCCGAAAGGCGACAAGGGCGAGTACAAGTTCTCGGTGGACTACGACGTGGTGCGGAGGGAACACGTGGTCTTGGTGAACGGAAAACCTCTTCCTAACGTTCGTTCTGCGCCCGCGCCGCGCGTCGAGTTGGCGCGATTTCTTGAGCCCGACCGGCTGGTGCCGGTCACGGGAGTTCCTGCGCATCTGGCCGCTCAGGCGACAAAAGGCGCGACCACGCCGCTCGAAAAAGCCAAGGACATTTACGAATTCGTTTTCCGCACCATGAAATACGACAAGAGCGGCACCGCCTGGGGACACGGCGACACGCTCTGGGCCTGCGATTCGAAGCATGGCAACTGTACTGATTTTCACTCAGTCTTTATTTCGATGGCACGGGCTGAGAAGATTCCGGCGCGCTTTCAGATCGGCTTCCCGCTTCCGGCCGACAAACGCTCCGCCGAGATTCCCGGATACCACTGCTGGGCGGAGTTCTACCTGGATTCGACTGGCTGGGTCCCGGTGGACATCTCGGAGGCGTGGAAGCATCAGGAAAAGCACGACTACTTTTTCGGTGCGCACGACGTGAATCGAGTACAGTTCACCCAGGGACGCGATCTGAAACTCGCACCGGCGCAGGAGGGAGCGCCACTCAACTATTTCGTTTATCCGTACGTGGAGATCGGCGGGAAGGAATATGCGAACGTTTCGATCGCCTTCTCGTTTGAGGATATCGGCTCGAGCCCGACGAAAGTGAGCGCCTTGCGCTAGAACGTCTGTGGTATCTGGAGAACAGTGACCAGTGCTAGAATCCGGTTGGTTGCAGCATCCAGAAGTTCAACAGCAGGAGCGCATCATGCCGAAATATGTCATTGAGCGCGAGATCCCCAACGCTGGTAAATTGACCCAGCCGGAACTCCAGGCCATATTACAAAAGTCCTGCGGCGTTCTCCAGAAACTTGGTCCGCAGGTCCAGTGGGGTGAAAGTTTCGTCACCGACGACAAGATCTACTGCGTCTACATCGCACCGAATGAAGAGATGGTCCGCGAACACGCCTGTCAGGGGGGGGTCCGGCAAATCGAATTTCCGCAATCCGGTCGGTCATCGGTCCAACCACGGCGGAAGGTTGAATTCTGCCCACAGTGTTGAAATCACGCAGGCCGACGATCGGCAGACCAAAGATCGGCGTCTTTGACTCAGGCGTCGGTGGACTCACGGTGCTGCGCGCGCTGGTCGAGCGCATCCCCGACGCCGACTATCTCTACTTCGGCGACACGGCGCGCCTTCCCTACGGATCGAAATCAGCAGCTACGGTCGCACATTACGCGGTGGGAGCGGTGCGCTATTTGCAGGATCAGGGAGCGGAGTTGCTGGTGATCGCGTGTAACACGGCCACCGCGCTGGCGCTCGACGAGATCAAAGCAGCGGCTAGCGTGGACGTGATCGGCGTGGTCGAGCCGGGAGCAGAAGCAGCGGCGGCGGCCAGTCGGAACCGGAAGGTGGTGGTCATCGGCACGGATGCGACCATCAGCAGCCATGCTTACCGGCGTGCGCTTGAAGCCCGAAAAGTTGGGGTGCGCGAGAAGGCTTGTCCTCTGTTTGTGCCGCTGGTCGAGGAGGGTTGGGTGGAACATCCGGTGACGGAGCAGGTGGCGAAGATTTATTTGTCGGAAGCTTTTTCAGGCGACGCGCGCGAGGCCGACGTGCTGGTGCTCGGCTGCACCCACTATCCGCTGATTAAGCCGCTGTTGCGGCGAGTAGCTCCGGAGCACGTAGTGATCGTAGACTCCGCGGAATCGACTGCGCAGGAGGTGGCGCGGCAACTGCAAATCGAACCCGCGCTGGGGTCAACAAAAAGTGCTCTCAACAGCGCTCCCGAACTCAAGTTCTTTGCCACCGATTCGGCGGAGAAATTCAGGAAGATGGGAACTCGGTTTCTGGAGCTTCCGGTGGAGGATGTGCTGCAGGTGGATTTGAAGGAATAGGCGAGACGAGGGCAGACGCGGCAAGCCCCGTCTCTACACTTCAGTACAGATGGAAATTCACTTCGACGTTGATCTGCACGGCGACCGGCTTGCCATCTTTCATAGCGGGCTCGAAACGCCAGTTCTTTACCGCTTCGATGGCCTTTTCATCCAGACCTAATCCCAAAGTTCGAAGCACTCGGATATCGCGTGGCTTGCCGTCGGGACCCACCACCAGCCACAACACGACCGTACCCATGTGCTTAACCTTGCGGGCTTCCTCCGAATACTCAGGGTCCGGCGCATAAATTGCCTTGGGAGCGGAAACGCCACCGCCCACGCGGAACGCACCACCTCCGGTGCCGCCGCCGTGGCCCGGACCATATCCGGGACCTTCGCCTGAACCAACGCCGCCGCCGCTACCGGTACCAATTCCGCCGCCAGAACCAGTTCCATTCGAGGGCACCGACGGCAGGTGCGAAAGCGGATCGCCCAGGTCGGGCATATTCGGCTGCTGCAGATGGATCTCGGGGGGAACCACTATCGTCGGTGCGATTGGCAGTTTCGGATCCAGGTTGCGCACCACCGCCACTGGTGGAGTGAACTGCTGCATGGACTGCTTGGGCAAGCGTCCCTGCGATGCCTGCAGTTTGTCGCGATCGCCACCGCCGCCGCCGCCGCCGACCTGGGTCTTCGAGGGCGGGAGAGAGGGAAGATCATCGGGCGCGATTAATTCGACGGTTGGTTGCGGTTTGTTGACAACAATACTGCGTCCCAGGTAGGCCCCGGCAATGATGAGGGCCAACGCCAGCAAGTGGACGACGGTTGAGCCGGCCGCTCCGCGTCTCTTGTAGTTGTAGAAGCCCCAGATGTCACGTACCGGAACCGGCTTCGAGGTCAGAACCAGCGGAGGGAGTTTCTTGGGGAAGAAGAAGTCGTCAACATTGCGGAACAGGGATTTCCACAGAGGCTCGTCCAGAGTCTGATTGGTCAGGAGAAGATGCAACTCGGGCTCTGGACCCAGCGGTTGCAGATTCTGCGGCGTTTCTAATTCTGGCATATTTTCCCGAGCAGTAACCCCAACTTCACGATGCGGGGAGCCGGTGATTTAGATGCTTGAGCGCTCCTCAAAGGCCGCTTGCAAAACGGACGAGCCTTGCCGCCCCAATACTACCCAGTCAATTAGATGCGAGCAGGCTTCGACCTGCTGAAAATTGTACACGCTTTTCGCGGACGGGAAACAGTACTTTTTCAATTCATTGTCAGTTAGGCCGCCCGCATACACGCGTCCTTTCGTGCTCCCTATATAATGAAAAGATTCAATCAGTTGGGAGAACCTTGCGAGTGCCGACGGACCTGAAGTCCACCATCAATTTGCCCAAAACCGGCTTTCCCATGAAGGCAGGGCTGCCCCAGAATGAGCCCAAAATACTGGCTCGGTGGGAAGAGCAGCGGATCTATGACCGCATCCGCGAGGTGCGTAAGGGCGCGCCTACTTATGTGCTGCACGATGGACCTCCGTACGCCAACGGACCCATCCATCTGGGGACGGCGATGAACAAGTGCCTGAAGGACTTCATCGTCAAGTCCAAGAACATGGCCGGCTTCGACTCGCCCTACGTTCCGGGATGGGACTGCCACGGGCTACCCATCGAAATCAAAGTGGACCAGATGCTGGGCGGCAAGAAACTGCAGATGGCAGCGGTCGACGTGCGCGGCGAATGCCGCAAATACGCTGAAAAGTTTCTCGACCTGCAGCGCACCCAGTTCAAACGCATCGGCGTATTCGGACGGTTTGACCGGCCCTACTCCACGATGACGCCGCAATACGAAGCGGCCGTGCTGGACATTCTTTACCGTTTTCTGGAGAACGACTTCGTCTACAAGGGATTGCGTTCGGTGTACTGGTGCGTGTTCGACGAGACTGCATTGGCTGAAGCCGAAGTCGAGTACGAAAACCACATCAGCCCGACGGTATGGGTAAAGTATACGTTCGCGGGCGATCCGGCTTCGCTCGACGCGGCGCTCAAGGGCAAGCGAGTTTCGACAATCATCTGGACCACGACTCCCTGGACGCTGCCGGCGTCGATGGCCGTGGCGTTTCATCCGGACGAAGAATACGTGGCGGTTGAAGACGGCAGCGACGTGTTCATCGTCGGCGCCAGGCTCGCGGCAGTTGTGCAAGAGAAAACTGGACTGCAATCGGCGCGCGAGATCGCCCGCTTCCCCGGCCGCAAACTGGAATACACCGATTTCCGACATCCCTTTCTGGATCGCAAGGTCGTCGGCGTGCTGGCGGATTACGTCACCATGGACCAGGGCACGGGCGTGGTGCACACCGCTCCCGCGCACGGCGCCGAGGACTTCGTCACCGGCCAGAAATACAAGATCGATCCGACCTGCAACGTGGATAAAGCGGGCATCATGCGCCACGGTCTCCCGGAGTACGAGGGCAGGCGGGTCTTCGATGCCAACGGTCCGATTGTCGAGCTGTTGAAGACGCGCGGCGTACTGATGCATACCGAAAAAATGGAGCATTCGTATCCCCACTGCTGGCGCTGTCACAACCCGGTGATCTTCCGCGCGACCGAGCAATGGTTCATCGGTATGGATACACCGATGAAGGAGTCAAAGATAGGCGAAACCATGCGCAGCCGCACGCTGGCGGAGATCGCCAAGGTGAAGTGGGATCCGGCCTGGGGCGAGGAGCGCATCTCGAACATGATCGCCACGCGCCCGGACTGGTGCATCTCGCGGCAACGGGTGTGGGGCGTGCCGATCGCGGTGTTTCTGTGCGACAACTGCGGCAAGCCAGTGAACGATGCGCACGTCAATCGCAAGGTGGTGCAGTTCGTTTCCCAGCATGGCGCCGACGCGTGGTATACGCCGGAGGCCGATGCGATTCTTTCCTCCGGACACAAGTGTGCCCACTGCGGGGGAACGAAGTTCAAAAAAGAGACTGACATTCTCGACGTGTGGTTCGAGTCAGGATCGAGCCATGCCGCTGTGCTTGGACACGAGCCGAACCTGCCCTGGCCCGCCGATCTATATCTGGAAGGCGGCGACCAGCACCGCGGATGGTTCCATTCTTCCCTGCTCTGCGCCATCGGTTACGAAGGCAGCGCTCCCTATCGCATGGTCGCAACCAGCGGATGGACGCTCGACGAGCAGGGCCGCGCCATGTCGAAGTCGCTCGGAAATACGGTCGACCCGGTCGAGATCGCAGATACGCTGGGTGGCGAAATCGTGCGCATGTGGGTGGCTTCGGTCGATTTCCGCGAAGATGTCGCGTGCTCTCCGCAGATCATGCAGCGCGTCGCTGGCATCTATCGCGACATTCGCAACACGTTTCGTTTCATTCTTGGAAATCTCGATGGGTTCGATCCGGTGAAAGATGCGGTGGCGTTTGACGAGTTGCAGCCGCTCGATCAATACATGCTGCGGCAGGCAGTGGAAGTGTCGACGGAGCTGCAGCGTTCGTATGAAGAATTCGCGTTTCACAAGATCTATCACCGCATCAATAATTTCTGTGGTGTGGAACTGAGCGCCTTCTACTTCGATGTATTAAAAGACCGGCTCTACACTTCGGCGCGCAAATCGGTGTCGCGGCGCGCGGCGCAGACAGCGATCTGGCGCATCGGCGAAGCGCTGGTGCGGTTGCTGGCGCCGATCATGAGCTTTACCTGCGAGGAGGTCTGGCAGTATTTGCCGCCGGTCGAGGGGAGGCTGGAGAGCGTGCACCTGACGACCTTCCCGGAGACGGCAGACTTGCTGGGCACGAACGAGGCGGCAATCGCCGCCGATCAGAAACAGGGCGAAGACTGGAAGACAGTGCGGGGCGTGCGCGAATCGGTGCTGAAAGCGCTGGAAGAAGCGCGCAACCAGAAACTGATTGGAGGCAATCTGCAGGCACAAGTTACTTTGACTGCGGTTGATCCGGTGTTCTCCGTGCTGGAGCGGTTTAAGAATGATCTGCGTTACTTCTTTATCGTCTCCGCGGTCGACGTAAGAAGAGGAGCGGGAAATGGCGACGCTCCGGTTGTGGCCGAGGTCGGCAAAGCTCCGGGGTTGAAGTGCGAGCGCTGCTGGAATTTCTCGACCCACGTCGGCGAGGACAGAAACTATCCCTCGGTGTGCGAGCGCTGCAGCGCCGTGCTCAAAGAAATTGAAGCGGCGTGACCGCGGCTTCCGCAAACGCGATAAGCTTATAGAAGGAAGAAGAAGTTTTCCGGGTCATTTTTTCTGCCCATGCGCAAATATCATTTCCTGATCGCGTTGTTCGTCCTTGCTCTCGATCGCGCCACCAAGTGGACGATCGCACACCGGATTTCCTTGCATGACTCCATCACGGTCATTCCGGGATTTTTTCGCATCATCCACGCTGAAAACCCGGGCGCCGCGTTTGGCATTTTCGCGGATTCTCCCTCGGAATGGAAAGTCGGACTGCTGATTGTGTTTTCTATCGTTGCGCTGCTCGTCGTCTCCGCGCTGCTCTGGAAAAACAGCCACCACCTGACCTCGACTGGAATCGGGCTGTCGCTGATTCTGGGCGGCGCGGTCGGTAATTTGTGGGACCGCCTGGTCAGCCGGCACGTGGTGGATTTTCTCCTCTTCTATGTAGGCCCACACCAGTGGCCGGCCTTCAATGTGGCCGACAGCGCGATTGTGGTGGGCGCGGGACTGCTGGTGTTTGAGATCGTGTTTACGAAGTCTCCCAGCCAACAATCGGCGTAGATTTTGGTCGCGTAGCACCTACGGTGTCCCGTAGAGCTGCCGGTACACATTCGCATTCCGCAGGATGGCTTGCACGTACTCCCGGGTTTCGGTGAAGGGGATGGACTCCACGAACTCTTGCGGATCGCGGTAGTGGCCTTGTCCCAGCCAGTCGCCTACGCGATCGCTGCCGGCGTTGTAGGCGGCTAGCGCGTATTCGAACTGCCCGTTGTATTTGTCCACCATGTCTTTGAAGTAACGCGTCCCTAGTTCGAGATTTATGGAGGGCGTAAAGAGTTCCGTCGCGCTATAGCCCTTGAGCTTAACTTGTTTCGCGACCGTCCTTCCGGTCTTCGGCAAGAGTTGCATCAGGCCGACCGCATTGGCGCGGGAAAGAGCCAGCGCATTGAACTCGGACTCCTGCCGGATCAGCGATGCGACCAGATAGGGATCAAGCCCGTTGAGCACGGAATATTTGCGCAGATCGGACCAATAAGCTTTGGGAAAAAGCGCTTCCCAGTAGGGGCGTGGCAGGTCGGGAATATCGACGGCGAAATAGTTGGGCGTCGTGCGCTTCATGATCTCGATGCCGCGATCGTAGCGGCCGCCATCCTGATAGACGCGGGCCATTTCGGGCGGCGCCCAGGTCCCGCCTTCCTGGCTGGCGGCGGCCTGCAACTCGCGCACCGCCATGTCAGCGAGGCCTCCGTTGGAGAGCAGACGCGCGCGCTCGACGCGCAGATTGTCGTCGGGAGGGTCGGTTGCCGTAATCTTCCCTGCCGTGGAGAGCGGTGGGACGCGGTCGAGCAGCGCGTAGTGGAGCGGTTCTTCTGTTGACGCGCTTCCGGCCTGCAAACTCTTCAAGCGCTGCCGGCCGAACTCCGCATAGTAATAGTTGCGAAAGCGATCGGAGAGCTTCTGATAAAAGGCCCGCGCCATGGCCGGGTTGCCGTCTTCTTCCGCGAGACGGGCGCGCCAATACAGAGCGTTAGGAATTTCCGCGGAATCGGGATAGAGCGCGATTTGATTTTCGAAAGCTTGCCGGGCCTCAGCGGTGCGGCCTTGCCGGAAGGCCAGCCAGGCAGCCTTCCAGTGCGCATAGGATGCGTGCTCGCCATTCGGAAAGCGCTGTTGCAGTTCGCGGAAGTAGTCGATGGCGCGATCGTAGTCGCGTTTCAGCAGATACATGTTCCCGGCCGAGAGCAGCGCTTGTTCCAGCCACGGGCTGGCGGGACCAAACTGCCGCAACTCGTTGAGGGTGCGCTGTACGGCCTGTTCATCGCTGGTGGAACGTTCGGTCTCACTCAGCAGGTAGAGGCGTTCGGCTTCGACGTCGCCCATCTGCGCTCCCATGGAAGTCAAGATCTTGCGGGCATCGTGACTGCTGCCGCTTTTTTCTAGCGCTCCCGCCAGTGCCATCTGCAACTGCGGACGGTCCGCTGGATTGACTTGGCTTTCATTAATCAGCTCGCGGTAATCATGGGCCGCGTCGCTGTAGTGTTTGGCTTTGAACAGAAGAGCGGCGCGCATGCGGCGGTCGGCGACCGAGCCGTAGATTCCGAGCTTGTGCAATTCCGCTCCCGCCACATCCGCTTCGAAACTGTTCGGAAGATTGAAGTACAAGTTGCGGAACACGCTCGCGGCCTTCTGCGTGTCACCCGCCGCCTCGTAGGCGCGCCCTATCAGCAGTTCAATATCGCTGCGTACCGGAACGCGGTCTTTTTCAAGTAGGGAGGCTGCCTCCTGCGCGCGGCCTTCCTCGAGCAGCGCGTTCGCATAGACCAGATGGGCATCGCGGATCAGAAGCGAGTCGCGAAAATTCTTGCTGAAATCGGCTAGCGTGGAGAACGCCTCGCCGTTGTGCGCCGTTTTCAGGTAGGCGTCGCCCAGGTAGTAGGCAACGTAGTCTCCGAGTTCGCTGGCGCCGGCTTTGGCCCGGTTGAGTGGGTCGATCGCTTTCGCATAGTCGTGATCAAGGGTGCGGGCGTAGCCGATCACGAGCCAGGCAAGGGCCCCAGCATCTGCATCGTCTTTGGACTTGGCATGGCGGCGCGCATAGGCTTCGACTCCGGCATAGGCGGTGGGAGTGCGGTCCTGCAACAACTGCTGCGCCATGGGGCGAAGCGCAGCGGAGGCAACAAAGGCCCGCCTTACCCGGCGTACGCGCGGGGAGATGGTTTTATGCTTTCTCCTGGTTCTGGCGGAAGTGGCAGTCTTCTTTTTTGCGAGCGTGTTTGTTGCGGCCGCGCTTTTTGCTGAAGTGGGTTTCGACGTCGTGCTTTTTGTGGTCGTGCTTTTCGAGACTGTACTCTGGGCGGGAGCGCTCGCGCCGGGAGACGGAGCAAGCCCCGTCTCTACGGAAGATTGGGACTGCGAGGCTGCGGGCGATAAAAGATCGAGCCAGAGCAGGGAGAAAATTCCAGCGAAAACCGCGACTGCAATACGGCGCACTCAAACCCTACCTAGTGCCGAAAGTTGGCACCCATGATTGAAAGGTCGTCTTCTGCGAGACTTCTTATTATTTCATGTTGAAAGTAATTGGCGGAAGCAGCAACCGTGTTGCCGTAACGCTTCTGGTACGTGGCACGGCTTTTCTCAATCGCCGCTTGCAGACGGTCGTAGAGATCCTTGTTCTTCCGCCCTTCCGCGACCTTGGCCTGATTGTAGAGTTTGATCTCGTCGACCAGTAGCCGGGCAAAACGCTGAGCCTTGCGGTGAATGTCCTGATGTTCGGGCGAGATCAACTCAGCCGGCAGGGGCTCGACCAGCGCAGGTTCCATTTCAACGACGGCAGACTGAAGTTGGACGCTCTCGATCTGAACTTCGCCGACCGTCGTTGGAATTGGAGCCTCCGCTGCGATGCTCGCGACTGGCCCCGAGACTTCGCCCGACGACGCCGCCGCTGCCATGGCGTGGCCGGGAGCATGCACGGCGAAAGGATCGTTGTAGGCCGACCCCGCGTGCAGCGGCGCTTGATATGACGGGGACTCGGACACCGGGAGCCCATGACTACTCCCCTGAGAACTGTCCGCGTGCGCCGGCTCCTTGTGCGCGTGCTTACGGAGCGAGTTGACCTCGAGCCATGCGCTCGTCGATAGCACCAGCAGTTCCAGGGCGCCGGCGTCGAACAAGCCCGCCGCATCGGTTCCGCTGTCGGCATACACCAGGGCAGCAACTTTGTCTTTCAAAATCAAGGGAAGAATGCGGCCTTCCCCGCTTGCTGGCGTTCCGAATTCCTGCAGGAAACGCGCGTCCAGGTCGGCAACCGGCGCGCTCGCCACTGCGCGATCGCCGATCGCGCGGCCGATTGCACGACCCATCGCACGAACCACCGCGGGAGCGTTTTCGTCGAGCGCGAAATCCTTCACTGCGTCGTTATAGGAGAAGCCGCGTGCCTGCCATCCAGTCGCATGGCTACCTTTGACGACAAAAAGCGCGACTCGGGACGCATAGCGGGCGCTGGTATCGAGCAAGGCGCGCAAAATGTCGCGCTGTGAGGAACCCAACTGGATTTCGCCAACGGCCCGCGCCAGATCTGCCGGACTGGAAGCGGGGCCTGAATTGTAGGGGGTTGGCTCGCCGGCGGCAGGTTCCGCTGCGATCTCTTCCATCACCCGGCGGACAATCTCAGTGCGAAGTCGGGCCGCATGGCTGTCCAAAACCTGGCCAACCACTCGTTCCACAATTGGTTCAATCCAGCCGCGCTCCTTCATGCGTACTCCGAGGTAGACTGTTGGGGGGAGAAGGGCGTAACCCTTCTAACCTCTGATTATATGGCCGCTTGCAGGCGCACTTGAGACACTTTGGTACCTGCCCTAACGGCGCCCGAAGCAGCTGATTGCCAGCGGGGAAACCGTGCTAGTCAGCGTGCGTCAAAACAACGCGCAGAAAAGCACCGCCAGCAAGTACAATAGCACCGGGGCATCAGTCGCGCTTTTGGAAAAATCTGCATCAAGTTACGAATGAGTACCATCCAACCCAACATAGAGCAACCGGTCAGCGAAGAAATGCAGCTGGTCCGGCGGGCCAAGCGCGGCGACGATCAAGCGTTTGAAGAATTAGTGCGGCGCTATGATCGCAATGTTTTCCGCATTGCACAACACATTACGCAGAATCGCGAGGACGCGGAAGATGTAGTGCAGGAAGCGTTCCTCAAGGCGTATGGAAACCTGGCGAAGTTCCAGGAACAGTCCAAGTTTTATACCTGGCTGGTGCGGATTGCGGTTAATGAAGCGCTGATGAAGTTGCGCCGCAGAAAACCGGAACGCACGGTCTCTCTGGACGAAGACGTAAAGACTGAAGATGACTCGCTTCCCCGTGAGGTTGCGGATTGGAGCCCCAATCCCGAACAGATGTACAACCAGGCGGAGTTGCGGGACATTCTGACGCGCACCATTCAGGGATTGCCGACGGGATTCCGAACGGTGTTCGTACTCCGTGACGTGGAGGGCCTCTCGACTGAGGAGACGGCCGACGCGCTGGAGCTAAGTATCCCGGCGGTGAAGTCGCGGTTGCTGCGCGCGCGCCTGCAATTGCGGGAGCGGCTGAGCCGCTTCTTTCAGAAAAAGGGAAGTGGAGATGGCGACCAGTGAAGTGTTCTGAGTTTCTAAACGAGCTAACCAACTACCTCGATGGCGCGCTGGACGCCCGGACCAAGTCTGAACTCGACGATCATTTGGCGTGGTGCCATAACTGTTACGTCGTCTGCGATACTACCCGCAAGACCATCGAAATCTACCGCGACTCCGAACTCTACGAGTTGCCGGACGATCTGCGTGTGCGCCTCCGGTCCGCCATCATGACGAAGTGTGCAGCGCACAAGAAATCCGACCCGCCGAGCCGCTGAGCGACCTCGCTGTTCCTGCCTCTCGTACTGCACATGCTGGTGCAGTCGATTTACTGAATGTCGCGCAAGTGCTTGATTCCGGCGCGTCTATGGGGCGCACCTATGGTTGCACCGGGGGCGAGAACCTTTTCCGGACGGCAGGAATCTAAGTACCTAGAGCTCGTTCTAATTGTTCGCCCGAAGGGGATGAGCCAGTTTTGTCGCTTTTATTCTGTGGAGGTTACGCGATGTTATCGAAGTTGGTGGACGCCATGTTTGGATGCCGGCACGCTCGCTACAGTTTTCCGATTACGGTGCGTGCCGGTTCACGTCGCAACCCAACGGCTCAGCGCACGGGCACCTACGTCGCTTGCTTGGACTGCGGCAAGGAATTCCGCTACGACTGGCAGGAAATGAAGATCGTGGGATCGCAGACCAGAGAGGTTGCGCACCCCTTGGTTACGAAGGAAGCCGCGTAAAGCCCCTCGCGCTGTCCCTCACAGAGCATTCTTGGAGGCGTTGCGTGTCCAAAAGTGAACATTCCTTGCTAGCCTCCCCCGGTTCTCGCCCCGCGTTTTTCCATTTTGGGACAGCCGCCAGCCTGCTCTGAAAGCTCCGGAATTGTGCACTCGCCGTACCCAGCCAAGGAGGTGCGTCGAAGGGAGAGAACTCGATCACCGAGCTTGGATCCAGAAGGAAGAACCACTTCGGGAAACTTCGCCGAGTTGGGGCTCTCTCCAGAATACGTCCAGCGCACTCGCGAGATGCGGGGTGATGCTTACGTAGTGATTGGGCAGGATCACGTCGTAGCTGCTGTGTCCTGCCAGCAGACTCGCCGCCAACAAGTACTGCTCAGACCAATACCGGTGAGGATAAAACCGTTGCAGCCACCAAGGCTTGTAATCGAGGGGCAGGAAGATGTCGTGGATGTGAACGAGCACGCCCGGCCGAAGCCGTGGAAGAATCTCAAGGAAAAAGACAGTCACATCCGAATTCATGAAACTACGGTGCGACCCGTCCATGAACAAGACGTCTCCCGAGCCTAGCCGGTTGACCACGCTGAGATCACATGCTTCGAGTGGTTGCCGTACGATCTCGTCGCATAGTGGATCGACTTCAGCTCTCGGCCGGGGATCAATCGAAATGACTTTGGTTCGCAGCTGGCGATCGCGAATGACGCGCCGTGCGAGCTTAGTTGAGTACCCCGATCCGACCTCCAGCAGCAGGGCGGGGTTGCGGGTAGCGAGGAATCCATACAGCGTGAAGGTGTCCAATCCGTCCAGCCATTCGTTGATCCAACATGGCTCCGGAGACGTGCTAGGCTGGCGCAGAGGTATGCGTAGCAGGTCGTTAGAGAAGTTCAAGAACTGCGAGAGCAGATGGTGATAACCGTCCTCGTTGGCAGCAAGGATGCGGGCGAGTTCGGGATGCGGCGGTTTTCCGTAGCCGTAACGAGGAAGAGCTTCGATTTTGTAATCGAGAAAAATCGGCTGGTTTCCGTTGGCAACTCTCCGAAGATTCAGCAATATCGACAGGAAGCCATGGCCGTCCGCGAGCTTCCTCATCAGGTTCTTCTTCATACCAGGGGATTGGGAGATTTCACCGTCTACTATTGTATTGGTGCTGGCGCCAAAAGGTGAGACGCTCGACAGCGTTACTGCAGCTTGACCGAAAAATTTCACTAACTCCCCGGCCTCTGATGAGCGCATAATTGTGTCGGCGCCGATCCGCAGAGCGTGCTTCGGCAGTTCTTCAGAAGCGTTCCCGCTCGCGGTTCGGAGTGGAGGTGCCTATGCCTCTTTCCATGCTTCGGGAATTCCTGGATCGTAACCGTATTCAATACTTGGTGATCTCGCATTCGGTGGCCTACACGGCCCAGGGGATTGCCGCTCTCACCCACACCCCGGGAAAAGAACTGGCAAAAACCGTCATGGTCATGGTCGACGGACGTCTCGCCATGGCAGTCGTGCCGGCCTCGGTCCGGGTGGATTTGTACCGGCTGAAAAAATACTTAGGAGCAGATTCGGTAGAACTGGCCAGCGAGCATGAATTTCGCGATCGTTTCCCCGACTGCGAAACTGGATCCATGCCGCCTTTCGGCAATCTTTACGGTATGGATGTTTTCGTGGACCAGTCTCTGGCCGAGGATAAGGAAATCGCCTTCAACGCGGGTTCGCATCGTGAATTGATGCGCATGAAATTTGCGGATTTCCGCGATTTGGTGAAACCGGCAATCATCGAGCTGGCGGCGGGCAAGGTCCATACTCACGCGGCTTGAGTGCTGCGGAAGCGGACTTTTTTCCTGCGCGAAGTGGCTGCCAACTGGTGGCCAGCGGCGCCAACGCCCGCAGCCGCCATGCCGGCGGTCGTTGGGCAAAGTGGGACATCCCTGTTTTTTTTCATACAATCTTCACAAATCGCTGTGTTAGATTTGCCCTTCAGTTCAAAACACCAAATTGCAACTCGAAGTTTCGTGGGAGGAAACTGAATTGGGCAAGGACATGGTCCCCAAGAAAATCTTCTTCACCAAAGGTGTGGGGAAACACAAAGAGCGCCTCACCTCGTTCGAACTCGCTTTGCGCGACGCCGGCATCGCGGCGCAAAACCTGGTACGTGTCTCTTCCATCTTTCCGCCCAATTGCAAGCTGGTTCCACGCTCGCAGGGACTCACGTATCTTTCTCCCGGAGAAGTCGTATTCGCGGTGGTAGCCGAAAATTCCACGCACGAGCCGCACCGCCTGCTGGCCGCTTCTATCGGCGTTGCCATTCCTGCTGATCGCAACACCTATGGATATCTAAGTGAGCACCACTCGTTTGGTGAGACCGAAGACTCGGCCGGAGACTACGCGGAAGAACTGGCCGCCGAAATGCTGGCCACAACTCTGAACGTCGAGTTCGATTCCGACCGATCGTGGGACGAAAAAAAAGAGATCTATCGGATCTCGAACAAAATCGTTCGCACCGCCAACGTGACGCAATCGGCGGTCGGCGACAAACGCGGGCTATGGACGACGGTGATTGCGTCCGCAGTGCTCATCTTCGACTGATGGGGTGGTGGTGTAGAGACGCGGCTTGCCGCGTCTCTACCCTGCGATTTTGGCAATTGTCTTTTTCGCCGCCGGCTTCCTCTTCAGCCGCTCCAGAACGGCGGCTACAATCAGCGGCAGGCCGACTGTCGCATCCACAAACACTTCGCCAAACTTCCCACCTTCGGCCGGAGGCACGAACTTGCCCCAGGAAACGGCCTCGCTGTAGGGACTGCCCGAAAGCCCTCCCCAGTACACCGGCTCCGGGCAGATGCGCAGTCCGTAGTGATAGCGTTTCAGCGGCAGGTCTTCGCCGCCCCGGCGGTGGCGCAATTCGATGAACGGACCAAACTGCTGCGACCAGTTGCGCGGGACGCCTCCGCCGATGGTGAAGATTCCCAGCCGCTTCTGACTGAGTAGGGTTGCGGCAAAGTGCTCCAGGTCTTCGAAAGGATCGAAGCGGAATCGCGGCTTGCCTTTCTTGTCGCGCTCACGGTTCGTCAACGCGTAATCGAGGCCGAGTTCGGAATCGGAGAACGCCGGAACAAATACCGGAACATTCTTTTCAAAGGCAGACTTCAGAATGCCGCGCTGCCCTTTGGCGTGCTTCGCAAGATGTGCCCCAATTGCGCGGTTCAATTTATACGAACACATCACTTCGTCGGCATCCCAACCGCCAAACACCGCGGCCATCACGCGCTCCACGTCGTCGAGGTTCTGCTCGGGTTCGAGCGTGTCGTAGACTCGGTTGTATCCGGCCTCGTAGAGTTCTTCGTCACTGAGTTCGGGATTGTGCCGAAAATGGGCGCGTCCGGTCGCTTCGACCAGCCCATGCGCCATCAGCGCGCCAGTGGAAACGATGGCATTCACCATGCCGCGGTCGATCAGCTCGGCAATCACCAGGCCCTGCTTGGCCACGGTCATCGCGCCGGCGAGCGTCATGACGACAAAGCATTCCTGGTCGCGCGCCATGGCCTCCAGCACGTCGGCAGCTTCGCCGAGCTGACGGCCGGTGAACGCCGTCCTGGACATCGCGCGCACCAAGTCGTCGATGGAGTGGATTTTGCTAGGATCCAGCGGCTCCAGCGGAATCAGACGGTCGGCTACCGGATCGTGCAGCTTGCGATCGATTCCCGCGCCTTCTTGATGATGGCCATGCTTCGCGCCACTTTTGTGCTTCAACGAAGTCCTCCGGCATACGGATCTGATTTTGACCGAAGAAACAATTTACTAGAAGTGGGAGAAACGCGGTGGACTGGCTTTCACATTGTCGTAACAATCACCGGCATCGAGCACTTTGATATCCTAGAGCGCGATCACACATCCGTAGAGACGCGGCTTGCCGTGTCTTCGCAACCTATTCGAAATCGGAGAAACAAGTGCCAGACAAGTTCACTATCGGCCTGATCCAGATGTCGTGCGGCCCCGAGCCTGGCGACAATCTGGCCAAGGCGCTCGATCGCGTTGCGGAGGCGGCACGAAAAGGCGCCGACGTAGTCTGCCTGCCCGAGCTCTTCCAGACGCAGTATTTCTGCCAGCGCGAAGATCCGGCCCTGTTCGATCTCGCGGAACCGATCCCTGGCGCAGGTACGGAAAGGCTCGCTGCTGCCGCGCGGCAGAATAAAGTCGTGCTGATCGCGCCGCTCTTCGAGAAGCGCGCGCCTGGGCTCTATCACAACACGGCCGCGATCTTTGATGGGGACGGCGATTCGGATGGCGCGCTCGTCGGCATCTACCGCAAGATGCACATTCCCGACGATCCGCTCTACTACGAAAAATTCTATTTCACTCCCGGCGATCTCGGCTTCAAGGCCTTCGACACTTCCGCCGGAAAACTCGGCGCGCTCATCTGCTGGGATCAGTGGTACCCCGAGGGCGCGCGCCTCACGGCGCTGCAGGGAGCGAGCATTTTGTTTTATCCCACGGCGATTGGATGGCATCCCACGGAGAGGGCCGAATTCGGCGTGGCACAACATGACGCCTGGCGCACCATTCAGCGGGCGCACGCGATTGCGAATGGCGTGTATGTGGGAGTGGTGAATCGCGTCGGCTTCGAAACCGGCGATATCCGCGGCAATTCCGTGCCGGGTAAAGGCCTCGAATTTTGGGGAGGCTCGTTTTTCTGCGATCCCTTCGGCCGCGTGCTCATGGAAGCTTCCCACGACAAAGAAGAAATTCTGTTTGGCGAAGTGGACCTGCATCACCTGGAAGACATTCGCCGCAACTGGCCCTTCCTGCGCGACCGGCGTATCGATGCCTACGGTCCCATCACCAACCGCATGCTTGACGGAAAATAACGGAGCCGAAAATGACCGGACGAAAAATCGCCAGGTCATACGCCACGCGCGCGAAGGTTCTCCCCGCCGCGCAGGGATACCGGATGCCCGCCGAGTGGGAGCCGCATGAATCCACATGGCTTGCCTGGCCGCATCATCGCGGCGACTGGCCGGGGAAGTTTGAGCCGATCCCGTGGGTCTATGCCGAGGTCGTCCGCAACCTGGCGCGGCATGAGCGCGTGGACCTGATCGTCAACACCCCGACAGCGGAACGGCGCGCCCGGGCCGTGCTGGAGCAAGCCGACGCGCTCTCCGACAACGTTTCCTTTCACTGCTGGCGCACAGACCGCGTTTGGACCCGCGATTCCGGGTGCATCTATCTGGTTCCGGCGGCCGCTCACCGCGATGCGCGGCTGCTCGCCCTGCATTTCCAGTTCAACGGCTGGGCGAAGTATCCGAATTATGAGCTCGATGAAAAGATTGGCGGGCGCATGGCGAAGGCCGCGGGCGCGCGGGTGGTGCGTCCCGCCTCCGGCGACCACCCCGTTGTTCTGGAAGGCGGGTCGATCGACGTCAACGGCTGCGGCACGCTCGTCACCACCGAGGAGTGTTTGCTCTCCACCACTCAACAGCGTAATCCGTCCATGGACCGCGCCGCCTACGAACAGGTGTTTGCCTATTATTTTGGGATGCAGTCGGTCATCTGGCTTGATAGCGGCATCGCCGGCGACGACACTCACGGCCACGTCGATGACATCACCCGCTTCGTCGCCCCCAATACCGTGGTCACGATGATCGAGAAAAATGAGCAGAGCGAGAATTACGTGGCCCTGCAGGCGAACCTGGGCCGGCTGAAAAACGCCCGCACTTGCGACGGACAGAAACTCGAGATTGTCGAAATTCCCATGCCGCGTCCGGTTGTGTTCGAGGGCCGCCAGTTGCCTGCCAGCTACGCTAATTTTTATATCGCAAATGGCGCGGCGCTGGTGCCGGTCTTCAATGATCCGAACGATCGCATTGCGCTCAACACGCTCGCGGCGTTGTTTCCCACCCGCGAAATCGTACCGATTTATTCCGGGGATCTGATCTGGGGATTCGGCGCCCTGCACTGCATGACGCAGCAACAACCAGCAAGATGAGGGTCGAAGCGCATCGCCACGAGCTTCGCGCCGCGAGCTACGAGTCGGCAGGTGCCTTCTTCATCATTTACACTTTTACCCGTGAACGCCGAGATCATTGCCGTCGGGTCTGAGCTGCTCACTCCTCATCGCCAGGACACCAACTCGCTCTACCTCACCGAAAAGCTGAATGAACTGGGCGTTGAAGTTCGCTTCAAGTGCGTTGTGGGCGATGACGCTGAAGGACTAACGGCAACGGCCAAACTCGCAATGAGACGTTCGGACATCATCATTTTCTCGGGCGGCCTCGGCCCCACTGAAGACGACCTGACGCGCGAAGCGGTGGCCGACGCGCTGGGTTTGAAACTGCAACGCGATCCCGAGATCATCGCTAAGATGGAAGAGCGCTTCGCCAAGCGCGGCATGAAGATGTCGGCCAACAATGCCAAGCAGGCCGACATTCTGACCAACGCCACGGCGCTGTTGAATCCGCTGGGCACCGCGCCCGGCCAGTGGATCGGCGGAAAGTATGACGGCCAGGAACGGCTCCTGTTGCTGCTCCCCGGTCCTCCATACGAACTCAAGGCGGTGTTCGAGACGGAATGCATTCCGCGACTGCGCGCCCGCATTCCACCCCAGCACATCGCCACTCTGACCCTCAAAATGGCAATGATGCCGGAATCGCAAGTGGACGCGCGGGTCGCGCCCATCTACAAAACCTATACGGACGTGGAGACTACCATCCTGGCGGGCGGGGGCGAGATTCAACTCCACTTGCGGTGCCGGAAGGATTCGACAGCGGAGGCTGAGGCGCGCGTCGAGGAACTCGCGGAAAAAATCGAAGACGAACTCGGCGACGCCATTTTTTCTCGCAAAGGTGAAACCATCGAGCAGATCGTCAGCTACCTGCTGCAGATGCGCAGCATGACCCTGGCCGTGGCCGAATCCTGCACTGGTGGCCTGCTGGCCGAGCGCATCACTTCGATCAGCGGCAGCTCGCGCTATTTTCTGGGCGGCGCGGTGGTTTATTCGAACGAATTGAAAACGCAATTCTCAAATGTCCCTAAAGCCCTGATCGACCAGCACGGAGCGGTCAGCAGGGAGGTGGCGGCGTCGATGGCGGAAGGCATTCGCAAGCGCTGCCTGTCGAGCTACGGAGTGGGAATTACCGGAGTCGCCGGCCCGAGCGGCGGAAGCGAGCAGAAACCCGTTGGTCTGGTCTATATCGCGCTTGCGGGAGAAGAAGGGACGCAGGTTGTCGAACGCAATTTCCCCGGCGACCGCAAGCGCATCCGCCAGTTCGCAACGCAACAGGCGTTGGAGATGATCCGCCGGGCGCTGTTGTAAGCGGCGTTAGAAGGCACTCTTATACGAGATGCGAATATTCATCGGCATCGATCTCGCCTCTGAAGTCCGTGGCCGTGTCTCGCGCTTCGTTGAAGGCGTACAGGGCTTCACGCCCGATGCCCGCTGGGTCCGTCCGGAGTCGCTGCACATTACGCTGAAATTTATTGGAGAACGAACGGCAGAACAGGTCGAGGCTATCACCGAGCGCTTGCGGCGGGTTGAAAGCAGCGCTTTCGAAATTCGTTTTGCCGGATACGGATTTTTTCCGACCGCAAAGGCTCCGCGAGTATTCTGGATCGGGATTCAGGCAGGGCCGCAACTGGCCGCGCTGACCGAGAGCGTCGATGTTGCCTTAGCCGAACTCGGAATTCCGCGCGAAGACGGGCCTTTCAGTCCGCATCTAACTCTGGCGCGCGCTGGCACCGGGAGAAGATCAGGCTCGCCGAAAAGGCGCAAAGGCGACGAGCCCAGCGCTACTTTCGCCGTGCTCGAAAAAAGGCTCACCGCAATGGGTGAGCTTGATTTAGGTAGAATGACGGCCCGCGAGTTTACTCTCTATCAGAGTCAGCTTTCGCCTAAAGGATCGAAGTACACGAAGCTGCAGCGGTTTCCGCTCCAGCAAAGGTAGTGAAGCGACGGGCGTCTCGCCCGGCTCTCCACGAGCAGGCTGAATCGACATTACATAAACGAACATGACTCCCTACCTCATCACCGCCGTCGTCAGCTACCTGCTGGGATCAATTCCTTTTGGCTACCTCGTAGTGCGGATTTTCAAGGGCGAGGATGTGCGCGCTACCGGCAGCGGCAACATTGGCGCTACGAACGTGGCCCGCAAGTCGCCTGCGCTCGGGGTTGCGACTCTTCTCCTCGACGCTGCTAAAGGCTTGGCTGCGGTCCTGATGGCGCGAGTGTTATTCAGCGGGCCGCATCAGCAACTCATCATGACCACGGCGGCATTTTTTGCCGTGCTTGGCCATCTTTTTCCTGTCTGGCTGAAGTTTCGCGGCGGCAAGGGCGTCGCCACCAGTCTCGGAGCCTTTATATTACTCACCCCGAAATCCATTTTGTGCATGGTGGTTCTGTTCTTGATCATCGCCGTGGCCTTCCGCTACGTCTCGCTCGGATCCGTTGCTGTGGCGGCGGCTTTCCCGCTGCTGGCGTGGGCGCTCCACGAATATGCGGATCCGCGACAACTGATTCTTATTGCGCTGGTTTCGGCGCTCGTCATCTGGAGGCATCGCCAAAACATCGGCCGTCTCGCCGCCGGAACAGAATCGAAGCTCGGAGCAAAATCAGAAACGAATTCAGGAACAGAATCAGAAAGGTTAGGAGCAACCCGCAGATGAGCCGCATTGCCGTCATCGGAGCGGGCGCCTGGGGCACAGGATTGGCAATCACCCTGGGACGTAAGAGGACTCACCAGATCCGGCTCTGGGCCAACGAACCCGAAGTTTCGGAGAGCATCGCAAAGCGCCGGGTAAACGAACATTTTCTGCCCGGATTCATCCTGCCCGAATCGATTGCAGCGACCAGCGACTTGAGCAGCGCGCTTGACGCCGCGGAGATTGTCGTCAGCGTGATGCCCTCGCAGCACTGTCGAGCCCTGTTCGAACGCATGGCGCCTGCGCTCCCTCCGGAGATGCTTATTGTCAGCTGCACCAAAGGACTCGAAGACAGGACTCTGTTGCGCATGACGGAGGTAATCGCCGATGTCTTGCGCAGCCGCCAATTTACTCCTCGCGTGGCAGCGCTTAGCGGACCTTCGTTTGCCAAAGAAGTCGCACGCGGCGATCCGACCGCGGTGACTGTGGCATCAGTCGACGGCGAGGTGACGCGCGCCGTGCAGCAAGCGTTTAACGATTCCCGCTTTCGTGTCTATACCAACGACGATGTGATCGGTGTGGAGTTAGGCGGCGCGCTGAAAAATATCATTGCCATCGCCGCCGGCGTCTGCGATGGCCTCGGCCTCGGCCACAATTCTGTCGCCGCGCTGATCACGCGAGGTCTCGCCGAAGTGGCGCGCCTGGTCGTAGCCTGCGGCGGCCGCCTCGATACCGTGGCTGGACTCGCCGGACTGGGTGATCTGGTTCTAACCTGCACCGGAGATCTCTCGCGCAACCGCAGCGTCGGTGTTGAACTGGGCAAAGGCCGCAAACTTCCCGACATCATTGCCGGCATGCACGGAGCGGTCGCCGAAGGGGTTTTCACCACCAAAGCCGCGGTGGGTCTGGCCCGCAAGAAGAACGTCGAGATGCCGATCACCGAACAGATATTTGCCATCCTCGAAAACGGCAAGTCGCCGCAGCAAGCTATTGAAGACCTGATGACGCGTGCGGCCAAGTCCGAAATCTACTGAGCGCTGCCCTTGCTTCTTGCCCGCGCAGACTGCTATTTTCATTGAGCCACAGCGGGTTAACCAGGCAGGCTCACTGCAATCCAAAGCTCATTCTGAGACGTACTTAAGAAGGATGAAGATCGGCGTGCCGAGCGCTGACACCAACGCGACCTCGGACCTGGCGCTGGTGACGGCGATCCGGTCTGGCGATCCCAGTGCCATGGCGGCGCTCTACGATCGGTATTCGCCCATCGTGTATTCGGTGGCGCTGCGCGTGTTACAGGACACGGGCGCGGCCGAGGACGTGTTGCAGGATATCTTCATGCAGCTGTGGCGCAATCCCGGAGCTTTCGACGCAAGCCGCGGCAACATGGCGGCGTGGCTGGCCGTGATCGCGCGCCACCGGGCCATCGACGCGCTGCGCCGCCGACGTCCGGAGAACGATATAGAGGACGTGGTGGTTTCGGTCGAGCCGGATCTTGCCAGCGAAGCCGACCGGTCGCGCACCATGGATAAGGTCCGCGGCGCGCTGCAAACGATGCCGGCGCTGCAACGATCTGCGCTGGAAATGGCGTATTTTGAGGGATTGACGCATTCCGAGATCGCCGAGAAAACCGGCGAGCCGCTGGGCGCAATCAAAACCCGGATTCGCGCGGGATTGCTTTCGTTGCGAAAAGTGTTAGCCGCATGAGGATGCACGAACAATTCGCGGAAGACCTGGCGCTCTACGCGCTCGGGTCGCTCGAGGGCGCGGAGCGTCAGGCGCTCGAAACGCATCTGGTGGAGTGCGCCTCCTGTCGCCGCGAACTGGAGCTGCTGCGCGGCGACCTCAGCCTGCTCGCGCTGACCACCGCCGGTCCCAAGCCGCCCACACGTTCGCGGCAACGGCTGATGTCGGCCATTGCTAACGAGCCCCGACTCCCTGCGGCCGCGCCTGCGCTTGCACGCCGGCAACGTTCCGAAATCAGTCCACGCTGGTGGACTAATTTTGGGTGGCCGACTCTGGGATGGGTCACGGCGGCAGCCCTCGCTCTCGTCTGCATAGGTTTGGTGCGGCAGAAGTCGACTCTGCAGCAGGACATGGCTGCGCTGCGAGTGCAGTTCCAAGCACAGTTAAACGACCAGGGAAGCAAGCTCGAACAGGCGAACGAAGTCGTGGCGACGCTGCTGGATCCGGAGGCAATGAAGATCGAACTGGTCGCTGTGGGCAACAAGCCACAGCCGAGAGGTAAGGCGATCTATCAGCGTCGCACCCGCAACCTGATTTTCTTCGCCAGCAATCTGCCACCTCTGCCCGCGGAAAAAATCTACGAGCTGTGGCTGTTTCCTGCTGACGGAGGCGCTCCCATCGCGGCGGGATTGTTCAAGCCGGATGCCCGGGGCAGCGCAACGGTGGTGAATCCTCCGCTGCCCGAAGGCGTCGAGGCCAAGAATTTTGTCGTGACGCTCGAACCCGATAGTGGCTCGCATGAATCTCCGCGTGGAACGCCGGTGATAGTAGGCGTGGGCGAGTAAAGAGGCACGCCTGCGACTTCTTTTCTTTGCCTGGAATTTTGTGGTGCCCGGAGACGGAATCGAACCGTCACGGAGCTTTCGCCCCTCGGGATTTTAAGTCCCGTGCGTCTGCCAGTTTCGCCATCCGGGCAACTAGTTGTAATGCCTGCATTCTACAGCAGTTATTGCACAGCTAGATTGCTCGCGTCTTGGCTTGCGGCACTGTCGGTGGGTCAAGGAAGGCGGTCCTAATCTTTTTTGCCTACAGCAGCCGTCTCGCGATCTACCAACATCTTCATGAGATCCTGATACGACTTGGGCATCGTCACCGTATCGCGCATGGCGACGGTGATAGGGTAGCGCGTGCCGCCCTTGTGTGTACCTTCCAGCCCTTCGATGACCTCCTGCGCATATGCCCAGGGGAAGGCGAAGGCCATCTCGTTATCCTGGGCCATGCCGAATACGCGATCGCCGTTGCAAGGGAGGATCACCTTGGGCTCGTTGGTGGTAAGAGTCTGGATGACGATCTCGGCGCAATCCAGGCGGCCGCCGCTGGTCGAGACCACGCGCCCGCCGCGCTTGTAGAGCGAGGCATGGACCAGGCGCAGCACCTGCGCGCTATTGGCGTAGATGGCCACGACGTGCGGTTCGAAGGTGGCCCGGTTCAGCGGCGCGACACAAACGTAGTCGTATGTGCCAGGCTCGAATCTCCAGGTGCTGGCTTCCAGGTTGGCAGCGGCTGGCTCGTCCTTGCAGTACATCCCGACGGAAACGAACCCTTTTAGATACTCCTCGTTGGGCTTGCGGAACCCAAAGGCGATGGCCGCCAGCGGGCAGATGACGTCGTCTTTGCCCACGGCGATGCCCCAGCCGTAGCGGCGGGCGACCCCGACCGACTGGCACACGATCCATTGCTCGCCCATTGTCTTGCTGGGGACCTTCACGCCTTCGGGAACCGCTTCCCCCGGCTTGAGCATGCGGATGGCCACAGGGAAGGTGTCCGGCCGAACGTAACGCGACAGTGCTTCATCGAGCAGCCGCAAAGTTGAGGCAACATCTTCGTTCATACGAAACTCCAGACAGGCCGAACATGCCCGCGGCGGTTGAAAGCAACAGGCTAGCAGAAAGCACAAGCAACTGGGGAGTGAACTAGAACTCGAATCACCCGGTCAGAGGAACGGGCTTCCTGAAAGGGGGGCAGCGTGACGCACATCAGGTATACTCATCCCCCATGAAATCAGGGACCAAGTCTCATGTACATTTTGCCGCTGTACATTTTCCGGCACTGCTTGGCGTGCTCGTAGCCTCACTGCCCTGCGTTCCGCTTTTGGCGCAAGATGGGGATCCTGCGCCCTCTCGCGCCGCAGCCGTGCTCGACTCCATGCCGCACGCGAAAAAGATCAATCAGGTTGCACTCTCTCCCGATGGAACTCAAGTCGCCTACATCGTCGATGGACAACTTACGGTGGGACCCGTACGCGGCGGCTCTCTACGGGCGATCCCCGTGGAAGACAAGCTTCGGCTGCGCGAGGTCACATGGTCAGCGGACAGCAAACAGCTCGCATTCCTCGCTGACTTGCCGGTTGATGTTCCCGTAGCTCAGGTCTGGACCGCGGCCATCGACGGTAGTGCTCCGGCAAAGCGGGCGGAATTAAAAGGTTATGCGCAGACGCCTCGTTTTTCTCCCGACGGAACGAAACTGGCGCTCCTCTTTATTAAGGGCCTGCCGCGGGTCGCTGGTCCACTGCAGCCGATGATCCCGCTCGCGGGAGTGATCGACGACCAAATCTACGAGCAGCGCCTAACCACCATTGACCTGAGCACGAATCGGCTGGCGCAGGTCACGCCGGCCGACGTGTACATCTATGAATACGACTGGACGCCCGACGGATCGGCGTGGGTAGCCACGGCGGCGCACGGCTTGGGCGACGCAAATTGGTGGGTCGCGCGGCTCTATCTCATCAACGCGCAAAGCGGCGAGATGCACGAGATCTATGCGCCCAAGTGGCAGATGGAAGACCCGCACGTCTCACCGGACGGTAAGAATGTAGCCCTCATCGAAGGCCTCATGAGCGATGCAGGCGTCACGGGTGGCGATGTCGTCATCGTTCCCATTAACGGCGGCACCGCCCGGAATATCACTCCAAACCTCAAGGCATCTCCTTCTTCGCTCGCGTGGATATCGCCCGACCGCATTCTTTTCGCTGCGAACGTCGATGGGAATTCCGGCTTTGGCAGCGCGAGCGCCACCGGAGGCGAGCCGCAGATACTTTGGACGGGCGAAGAATTGGCAACAGTGGACGCGTGGCAACCGGGAGGCTCCTTCTCCCGCGATGGAGCGGTGACTGCGGTTGTACGCCAATCAGCTAGCACTCCACCCGAAGTCTGGGCTGGACCCGTTGGCAACTGGAAGCAGATCACCCACATGAACAGGGGCATCCTGTGCGCGTGGGGCACAATGCGCAATCTTCACTGGATGAACGGAAGCACGCGGGTCCAAGGCTGGCTTATGCTTCCCCAGGACTTCGCGCCCGGCAAGACATATCCGCTCGTAGTGAGCGTGCACGGCGGACCGTCCTCAGCGTGCACGTCTCACTGGGATGATGGTTTCACCGGAGCCGCATCGGCGATGGGCTATTTTGTTTTCTGTCCGAACCCGCGCGGCAGCTACGGACAAGGCGAGGCGTTCACGCAAGCCAATGTCAAGGATTTCGGTGGTGGGGACTATCGCGACATCATGGCTGGCATCGATGCCATCTCCAAGGAGTACCCGATCGATGCCAAACGCATCGGCATCCACGGGCACAGCTATGGCGGATACATGACCATGTGGGCCGAGACCCAGACGCAGCGTTTTGCCGCGGCGGTTGCGGGCGCCGGACTCTCCGACTGGCTCAGTTACTATGGCCTGAACGACATTGACGAGTGAATGGTCCCGTTTTTCGGGGCGTCCGTCTACGACGATCCCGCTGTGTATGCCAAGAGCGACCCTATGCACTTCGTCAAAGCGGTGAAGACGCCCACCCTGATCCTGGTCGGCGATCGCGATGGTGAAGTTCCGATGGAGCAATCGGTGGAATGGTGGCATGCGCTCAAAACCATGAAGGTGCACACCAGGCTGGTTGTCTATCCGAACGAAGGACACATGTTCGTACTGCCCGCCGACTCCCACGACTACAAATTGCGCACTTTGGAGTGGTTCGACGAGTGGTTCACGAAAGCGTCAACGGACCAAACGGTGGCGCAGGATGCGGATCACCCGCATTAGACGCGTGGAACAAGTCCCCATCTCCAGAATGCCCAGTTCAGCGCCGGGCGAGAAAAACGAAAGCGCCCCCGACTTATCGAGTGGTGGGGCGCTATCGTTGAACAGCCCTCCCCCGAAAACTGTTCAATTCCAACTTAGGCTCTGCGCCAAACGCCGTGAATGGCTCCTACGTGCGGCGCCACGGCACTGCTAGGCTACTCACTCACCTACGTGACTCGCATCACGGGCTTGAAGGATCACGAGCGAATCACTCCTGTCTTACCGAACGGGTGTAGCCGCATGGTAGGCTTTTGCGGAGACACCAAGGTGATTCGTCGGGTCTTTAGAGCATTTCAATATCGCGATTTCCGCCTGATGTGGTTTGGCGCCTGCACGTCCAGCATCGGCACCTGGATGCAAATCGTGGCACAGGGCTGGCTCGTCTACCGGCTCAGCCACTCAGCATTCCTGCTGGCGCTGGATCAGTTTCTCGGCGGCATTCCTATCTTTCTGTTCTCTCTGATCGGCGGCGTGGTGGCCGATCGCATGGAGCGCCGGAAGATTCTGCTCGGCTCCCAGTATGTGCAGATGGCTACCGCCGGCCTGCTCACCATTCTGGTCGCGACTGGTCTGGTACACGTCTGGCACATCCTTTGTCTTTCATTCATTTCCGGCTTTGCCCAGGCCTTCGGCGGGCCCGCCTACCAGGCGCTGATTCCCACGTTGGTCGAGAGGGAAGACATGCCGAACGCCATCGCTCTGAATTCGATCCAGTTCAACGTCGCGGTGATGGTCGGTCCAGCACTCGCGGGTCAGACCTTAGCGAGGCTGGGAGAGAAGTGGTGCTTCGGGCTGAACGCGCTTTCCTTCCTGGCGCCCATCGTGTCGCTGTCGATCATTCGCTCCCGCTTCCTGCCTCTGAAGACCAGCGAGACGATCTTCGCCAGCCTGAAACAGGGCATTCAGTTCGCTCGTAAACAGGGTTCAATGGAAGCGCTGATTATTCTGGCCTTCTGCATGACCTTCCTGAGCATGCCCCTGCGCACGTACTTTCCCGTGTTTGTGAAGGACATCTTCCATCGCGGGCCGGAAACCTACGGCAATCTCCTGGCGCTCATGGGTCTCGGTTCAATTTGCGGCTCGCTGAGCATAGCGGGCGCGGGCAATGTAAGAAAAAAGGGTCGCGTCGCTCTCGGCGCGCTCGTCTGCCTGGGCGCGGGAATTTCCGGGTTCGCCCTTTCGAAATCGCTGCCCGTGAGTCAGGTCTTCCTGGTGCTGGTGGGCGCATCCATGATGGCGGTTTTTGCCACGGTGAATTCGCTGGTGCAGCTGATTACCACGAACGAAATGCGCGGTCGCGTGATGAGCGTCTACAATTTTGCATTTCGCGGCGGCATGCCTATGGGGAACCTGTTGTCGGGATGGCTCGTCCCCGTGTTTACGGCGCCGGTGGTGCTCAGCCTGAACGGATTCCTGCTTATCCTACTGGCGCTTTACTTCCTGCTGGTGCAACGGCGGCTGGCTGCGCTCTAAGAAGCGACAAGCGGCGAGGCAAGCCATTTGTCGGTGTCCTTGACGACTTCGTCTCCGACCATTTGAGACCTTAGTCGCCCGTCTCAATCTTGTCACCGCGCTTCAGTGTTCGGTCAAAGAACTGGGCGGTTGCGCCGTAGGCTCGCACCCAATCTCTCCACATCAGGAACCCGTGGATCTCATCCGGTAGAATCAGTTGTTCGAAGGGCACGTGCTGCGCCCGCAACCGCTGCACCAGGTCCACCGTTTGGCTGAAGGGTACATTGCGATCATCATCGCCATGGATGAGCAGCACCGGCGACTTCCACGTGCCCACGTACGCAACGGGCGAGGAATTCCATGCCATCTTCACCGCCGTCTTCGCATCCGGCGGGCGCAGTGCCAGATTGCCGAAATAGGGCCGTTCCGTCAGGAAGACGCTCCAGTCATGCACGCCGTGGAAATCCACCCCCGCTTTGAAAAGTTCTGAATTACGCGCCAGACCCATGGCGGTCAGAAAGCCGCCGTAAGAACCACCCCACAACCCTATTTTCTCTCCGTCAACTTCTGGAATCGATTGCAGATAACGTCCCGCCGCCACAACGTCTTTGTACTCCGCTGCGCCACGCCAGACGGCGTCGGGGGCTTCGCGAAACGCGCGTCCGTACATAATGCCGAGCCGGTAATTCACCGATAACACGGCATATCCCCGGCTAGCGAGATACTGATTCTCGGCATAAGCGTTGTGGTAGTAATCCATGTAATGGAAGCCCAGCAACATCTGGCGGATCGGACCGCCGTGCATGAAGACCAGCCCGGGAACTTTCCCCTTTGCGTTGTGAGAAAGAAAAAGCTGGCCGTGCAGCGTAACTCCGTCTTCGCTCTGGAAAATCACCTGCTTTGGCATCACCAACGAGGTAAAGGGAAAGTCAGTCGGCAGAACCTGCCTCGCAATCATTTCGCGGCCCTTCGCTGTAACTTCATAGGGCATGGCCGGCGACGTCGCCGTGGAGCCGAGACAAAGAATGCTTTTGCCGTCGCCGGTTTGAACCGGAGACCACTCGAGGGTCTCGCCACCTGTCAACGCCTGCTGCGGCGCACCGCCGGTTACCGGCACCCGCCACAAGTGCCGCCGATCGACGTCATCCTGATTCGAGGAGTAAATCACCCACGCCTTGTCGGCGCTAAGCGTGACGTCTTCCACGTCAAAATCGCCGGGCGTCAGCAGCGTGACCGCGCCGCCGCCTGCGGCAATCGAATACAAGTGATTGCGCCCATCCTGCTCCGAGGCAAATACCACTCGGCCATCAGCAGCAAAGTTGAGCGAGCCGTCTTCGGTGATCTCGGGCAGAGAATCGTCCGGCTTCTCGCCGCTGCGCCATAACAAGCGGCCCGTGCCCGTGGCGGCATTCGCAATCCACAGCGACCACGGCTCAGGGCGCACCGGGATCAGCGGCAGCTTCTTCTCCTCTCCAGCCGTGCGCACAAAGACAACCCACTTGCCATCAAGCGACCAGCGCGGCATGAAATCCTTGTCCACGCTGGGCGCCAGGTAGCGGATGGAGTCGCCATCGAAATCGTAAATGGCAACGAAGCTATGTCCGGTGCGCTGGCTGACGAAGGCGATATGTTTGCCATCGGGCGACCATCTGGGTTGAACTGCCACTCCACGCACCGAAGCGAGTTCCTTCGCCTGCTGTTTGCCATCCACACTGGACAGCCACAACTTTTTTTTCGCGGACCACACGACCCACTTGCCGTCGGGCGAAATCTCGATGTCTTCGCAGTCCTCCTCCGGGCAACCCATCTCGCCCAATAGCCGGGGGGCGTTCTTGGCATCCATCTCCGCCGCAAAAACTTGCTGTTTGGCTCCCTTCGTCCAGCTCTCAGGATTGGCGCTCTCCTGCGCCTCATTCAACTCGCTGCCCAGCACGTAAAGTGCCGTATTGCCGTCGGGCGTGAGTCGAAGGCTGGCGATGGGCTGGCCGTCGTCGGCCCTGTACTCAGTCACCTGGCGCGCGGTGTGAACGAAGTCCGGGCCGTCAGCCACCCACACGTTGCGGACCCCTTTTGCATTGAAGACCCACGCTACACGGCTGCCATGCGTAGCCGCCACCAGTTCGCTGGGAAAACTCGAACTCATGACCTGCTCCAAAGTGAACGGAGCTTGCGCCCATGCAGCCGTTGTGAAGCCCAACATTAAAACCAAAGCGATCGGGAAGCGAAGATTGGCAAATAGCATAGGCCGCTAGGGTAAGCGAAGGACGACCCGCCTGCCAATGGCAGGGGTGGATTTTCCGGAGAACTTCACGGTTGCCCGTCGTTCGCCTGTGGTCAGGCTCTTCCCCGGAACTGGATGATTTTTCGGCGATCGCGTTTTGATGGTCTGCCTGCGGGTAACTCTTCGAACTGCTTCATCGCCTTACGCTCCGCTGCCACCTTCAGCCGCAGTTCCCGGCTTGCTTCTGTCTCGCGGTAGAGCGTTTGCGCAGCCGAAGCCGGGCCGCGCACCTCGCTGAGAAGCAGGGCTTCCACCTGGAAATCGCCGCCATCGTTTGTCACTTGCAACATGTCTCCAATCCGGACCTCGCGCGCAGCCTTGGCGGGCTGCCCGTTGGAATAGATCCTGCCGAGTTGACAGGCTCGCGCGGCTAATGCTCGCGTCTTGAAGAATCTGGCGGCCCAAAGCCATTTGTCCATTCTTACGCTGGCCATTGATCCATTTTTGCCATCGCGAGTTCCACGTCTACGGAGAATACAGCCGTTTCCCCCATCTCCCGGCTGATATTTCCATCTCATTCCCTACTATCAACAGCGGTCCCAGCCCGCTAGATGAGCTCCGGCTTCGTAAGTGCTCTGCACGAACTCGAAGATTATATTGTCTGCCGCAAATTGGCTGCAGCGGCATATCTTCCGAACCTTGGATACAACTTTTTGCCGGCTTCCGGACTCAATATTATGTAGGGGTGTGATTGTCAGGAGGAGATCTTGAAAGTGTCACGCTGGTTTGGCAATGCAATCGGTAGCAGGTTGGCGGCTAGAGCCGCTCTCTTATCTTTTTTGATTGGCGCCGCGGTTTTGGCGTGCGCCCAGAGTGGCGCGATGACTCCTTATCAGGGCGAGTCGGACGGCGTCAGCGCCGGCGGAAAATGGCTGGAGTTTGCCTCCACCGACAAGATGACGGGCGCGAAGAAAGTGCGCTTTGAGCTGCAGTCGGATAATTATTTGAAGGAGGACCCGGACTACAAGCCCAGAGTGAATCTGATTTGCGATAACGGCAAGCTCAAACTGGCGGACTTCAATCCGGGAGTCAGACTGCCTCCGCCGAACCGCCCCGGTTGGTGGGGACAGCCCCAGTTGGAAGTGGAGGTGCGCGTTGACGATACCCACTACTACAAGGGCTGGAACTGGCTGCGCGGCCACTTCCTCTCCATGGACAAAGGCACGGTTCGTGGCATGATCGGAGCCAATGTCTTCAACGTGGCGCTTCCCACACGGAGCGGCCGGCAGATCGCGGAGTTTTCACCCGCCGGGCTGAACGTCGATCGAGTCAAACAGGCCTGCGATGTGACGCCGAAGAAGCCGAGCAAGGACTAGAGCTGTCGTCGCGGACTTCGCAATGCCCAGGGAGGCGCAGCGAAGATGAATAAGGCATTTGCACTTGTCTTAATGCTCGCGCTATTTGCGGCCGCACCGGCGGTAAAGGCCCAGGAGCAAGCCTCTAAATTTGAGGCCTATGGCGGATACTACTACGCGCGCTTTAATGTAAATGCCAGTGCCGCCGGCGGCGCACCCTCGGAAACATTCAACGGCAACGGCGGAGGCGTCCAGCTCGAGTACAACGCCAACCGCTGGCTCGGTGTAGTGGGAGATATGGCCGGCTATGGTGCGACCGCCGCCACAAACGGCGCCTTGGTCGGAGGAGGGTTTACCTATCTTCTTGGGCCCAGAGTGAATTTCAGGCACGGCAAAGTTACGCCGTTCGTTCAGACCCTCTTCGGAGGCATTTGGACAACCGACGGGATTGGCCACTCAGGGTCCGAAAATAATTTTGCGATGACGGCGGGCGGCGGCATTGATTTCAAAGTGTCCAGGCACGTCTCCGTTCGCCCCGTGCAGGCCGAGTACTTCATGACCAAAATCCCCGACGGTCTCAACAACCGCCAGGACAATTTGCGGGTTGGCGCCGGAGTCGTCGTACGGCTGAGCAGAAGATAGATCAGAAGAAGTCGATCACGAACTTGTGCGGCGTCCGCGTGATGGTTGCTGTCTGCCACCCTTGGCAGCCGCACGTCGCCGTTCGCCTGGACGGGCGAGACGCCCCGTTCGAATTCTGCCTATCCTTAGGTCGCTGGGGGGGGCGAATCACTTCGTTACTTTCCCCACACTTTCGCAAGTTTGCCATGGTACGGTAAGCGCGGTCGGCGCAAAGGAACTGTTGTCTGACCGAGCGTCGCTCTTGAGAAATGCCTGCCGGATTTGGGCGCTGCAATCCCCGCACGTCGGGGCTGGACGACCCGGCTTTGAGGTTGCGGCAGTGAACTCAGGTTCACAAGCGCGACGCCGTTGGCGGTAATTACTGCCAAGGTCTCGTCGCTTCCATCTACAACCAATACATCGTAGACGTCAGCCAGCGTAACCGGCACTTGCACACGATTCAGCAGGCGACCAGTCGAGGTGGCGATCATATCAATTCCATTGGTCAAGGGCTGGAACATCAAACTGCCGTCCTTGCTCAACTTTTGCCCAATTGTCGCCTCAGCCAGCCAAGTTTCGCGATCAACATAGGCGGACAGGTTCACTGCATTTAGCGAGGAATCGGTAAATATGCCGCTCATAACGAGAGTTGTTCCGTCCGCCGAAATTGCCGCTTCGGGAAAGTAAGCCTCCAGTAGATAGTACGGCCTGTCTGTGAACTTACCGGTGACAGTGTCCAGTACGGCGGGAATACCTCCCCAGTCGATGTATACGAGGCTCTCATCAGGGCTAAGGAACACACGCGTATAAAAATCGTTGTCGCCTCCCATGTAAGGGTCGCCTATATCGGAAAATGCTCCGGTAGCGGTGTTCAATTCATGAAACGCCGGTCCACCAGTACCATTGAGGTTCTGGGTCGCGAAGTACACCATCCCTCCGTTTGTCGCCGCGATCCCCGTTGGAGCATACGAACCCGGCACCCTGAACGAGTGTGCCGATGCAGGCGTATCGGGATCGAGCACGTAGATCGTCTGATCCCCATAATCTGACACTGCCAGCAGCGAGCCATTCTGGGAAAGGGAAACTCCCAGCAACTGAGTTGACGCACCAACACCTGGCAAGGTTATCGGCGTCAGCCACTGGCCGCTGCTGATCGAGAGTATCTGGATCGTGGATTGGCCGGTGAAATAGTACTGACTGCGAAGTGGATCGTAGATGCCTTGCTGCAAAGTCGCGGTCAAAGGGTAGAAGGTGATAGCAGGCGCATAGTGGAATGCGCCCTGCACCGTGGTGGATCCATTCGCCGTGGTCACCCTAACATCAACCGAACTGCCCGCCACTCCTGGTGGTACAGTGAACTCCACTCCCTCCACTGGAAAGGGATAAGGTTCAATGGGTGCATAGGGAAAAATCGCTGTGACCGGAGCCGCGCTACCCGCGACTGTAACCTGTACATCGCTCACCGTCGCTCCCAGACCGTATCCGATAATTGCCGCTGTTGTGCCGCCCTCGGCGGTGGAGGCATTCGGAACCAGTTCGACGATGGTTGGCCCATAGCTGAATGCCTCCGGCTCTATACCTACGGCACCCTGAAAAACCGCGGCAAAATCGGCCGCTCCGGGAAATATTGCTGGTGGAGTGGTGCCTAGAACGGTTATATAGGTATCTTGCCCTTCCAGTGCCTCACTCGCGCCTACAAGCGGGACGCTCCCGACATATCCTTGGCTCAGCGCCGGGTTGTTCAACAGAACCGGACTTGCGCCTATTTGAACCTCCGTGCCCCCTGCGATTGGCCCGGTCGGGTTGGACACAGAGAATAATTCGACCACGAGCAACGACTGCCCCGGCTGGAGCTGCGAGGCGTCGACAAATGACACACCGTGGCCGATGGGACCGACGGCTAGGCCGGTCTCATCGATTGCGCCAGGAACGATAGACGGTTGTAGGTCATCGATGTAATAGGTCGACGCAAAACCTTTTTCAGCGAATGATGTAGTGTCATACGCTTCCAAAACGCCACAATCGAGGTAGAGCGTACTACCGTCTAGGCTCATCACGGCGCCAAAGATGCCCGCGGAGATCGGTGGTGAACCGAATGCCGGCGCTTGGAAGACACCCAACGGCTGGACTGTTGACGCATCGTAGACTCCCACAGCTCCCGGTGCACTGGTTACAAAGAAGCGCTTGCCATCCGGGGTAGGTACGATCTCTCTGAGAAACTCTCCAGCATTCTCAAAGCTTCCTACGGCCGTCTGTTGCGTTGTCGGATCGAAGGAGCAGAGCGTGCCGTCGCTGTCGATGCTACCCAGTAAGACCTTGGTGCGATCTCCGCTAAGCGCGAAGGCACCGATGTTGATCGGACAGGCCGAGTCCTCGATATCGAGGGAGTTAGTTGCCGGATTCCAGATCGCAAAGCTCTGTTCGCCATCCAGGAGTAAAGCGCCCGTCGGAGAGCCCAGCAAGGCGATCTGTCCACTCGCGAGAACAAAAGCCTCGAGCGCTGGATATCCGGCAGGACCAATCGTTGATGCGGCAACTCTCTGAACCACTTGCATCATGCCGGGATCAATTAAATAGACGTCGCCAACCAATGTCCCGGCATAAAGCGTTGTTCCATCGGGCGAAATGTCGATTCCCCAAGCAGAAGGCACGGCAATCTGCGCAATCTGAAACTCTTGGGCAGAATCAAACACGTCGATGCGATTTAGAAACGGGTTACTGACAAAAAACCGCTTATGTACAGGATCGTAAACGGTGAAGTGCGGCGGCGCATACTGCAAGGCATTCGGATCATAGAGGGAATCAGTTCTAATATAACGAGTCCGAATGGGGGCGTAGGTCGCCGCTGCTTGCGTTTCCACGGCTAACGGAACTTGGTCACTATGGCTCACCGAACCGGAAGTAGCCTGTATGGTCAGCGTGGCTAACAGGTAAGTGGCTGTGTTCTGGGTGGAAAAGGTAACTTGCTGCTGGCTGCCCGGGGAGAGCATAAAGGATGTCGAGGACGCGCTCGCTTCCGACGGCAGGCCAGCGATAGAAACGCTCACCTGACCGCTGAAGCCGTTTTCGCCGGAAATCGACACGGTTACGTTTTGCGCCGTGCCCGGGAACAATGTCACGCTTTGCGGACTCACCGATAGTGAGAAATCCGCGGGCGGCGGCGGACTAGACCTGCCGGTCCCGCTACCGCAACCCGCCAGAATTGACAGGCCAATCAAGGCCGAGGAGATAACAAGCCACTTAAACACGGATCTCCAATACTAGCACGTGAAACAAGTTACTTTACATGCATCTCGCCTGCCTGCGACCTTTCTAGAGCGTATTTCATAAACAGTGCCTCAGCGTAATCCAGAAGCAAGCGAGATAGAAGAAGGCACGGTAAGTGGAGAGCAGATGCTCATGACGGACCAGCAGGCGTCGGAATTGACCCAGCCATGCGTTGGTTCGCTCCACGATCCAGCGGCGCTTATAACGCCGCAGTTTGCGCCCATCTTGGTAGCGCCGTGCCTGGTTGTTCTTGCGGTAGGGCGCAATCAGTTCGATGCCACGCTTTTGCAAGCGCTGGCGCAGCGGGTCGGAATCGTAACCGCGGTCGGCGATCACGCGCTCCGGCTTTTGCCGCGGGCGCCCTTGCCGGCGTGGTACCCGGACTTGGGAGAGCGTGGCTTCCGCAAGCGTAACTTCACTGGGGGAGGCACTTTCCAGCCGAACTCCCAGCGGAAGACCTTGACCGTCGACCAGTACCATCCACTTCGTCCCCTTGCCCCGCTTGGTTTTACCGACCGCGAGGCCCCCTTTTTCGCCGGAGCGAAACTGCCGTCCAAAAAGGTTTCGTCCCAGTTCAGCAGGCCTTCTTCATCCAGCGCCCCCAGCAACGTGCGCCACGCTTGCAGCCACACCCCTTCGTCTTCCCACTGCTTGAGCCGCCGCCAGCAGGTCGAAGGCGAAGCAAACTCCTCGGGCACGAATCGCCACGCCGCGCCGGTTTGCAGAATCCACAGAATACCCTCGAAACACGCCCGGTTCGATGCCCAGGGCCGGCCTCGATTGTCCTGCCGTCGCCTGGGCGGGGGTAGCATGGGTTCCACCAACTCCCACTGCTCGTCCGTCAACAGCTTCTGCCGCGTCTTCATGACAGAAGCTCATCACCTAACCCGCCTCCTCCGTAAGTGCCTGATATGAGGCCGAACCTATTTATGAAACATGCTCTAGTTTGACTGCCCGCTCCTGCATCCCCAGCCCTTCCCGCGAATCCAATGATGGTATGTTTGGACTCGCATCGGGACTCGCATCGGGAGGCGCATGAAGATTGGCATCACCTGTTATCCAACCTACGGCGGCAGCGGAGTGGTCGCCACCGAACTGGGGCTTGAGCTGGCCCGCCGGGGCCATGAGATTCATTTCATCTCTTACTCGCAGCCCATTCGCCTGACGGGGCCGGAGCCGAACATTCATTATCATGAGGTCGAGGTTACGCGCTATCCGCTGTTTGAATATCCTCCATACGATCTGGCGCTGGCGACGCGCATGGCCGAGGTGTCGCAGCTCTACGAACTCGACCTGCTGCACGTGCACTACGCGATTCCGCACTCGGTGAGCGCGATGCTGGCCAAGCAGATGCTGGCGGCAACTCCGCCGCGAAAGAACTTGCCGTTTGTCACTACCCTGCACGGCACCGACATCACGCTGGTCGGGCTCGACCGCTCGTATCTTCCGATTACGCGTTTTTCTATCGAGCAGAGCGACGGCGTGACGGCCATCTCGCAGTATTTGCGCACCCGAACCCTTAAGATTTTCGACATCAAGAACCACATCGAAGTCATCCCGAATTTCGTGAACTGCGACGAATATCTGCGCAAACCGGAATGGCTGGAGAAGCGCAGCGAGTACGTCTCCAACGACGAGCGGCTACTGGTGCACCTTTCCAACTTCCGGCCGGTGAAACGCGTTCTCGATGTAGTCGAAATCTTCGACCGCGTACGCAAGAAAATTCCTGCCAAGCTGTTGCTGATTGGCGACGGGCCCGATCGTTCCCAGGCGGAATGGCTGGCGGTGCAAAAGGGCATTCACGAGTATGTGCTGTTTCTTGGGAAACAGGATCAGATCCGGGAAAAACTTGCCATCTCAGACGTGATGTTGATGCCGAGCGAACTGGAAACGTTCGGACTTGCGGCGCTCGAAGGCATGGCCTGCGAGGTTGTCCCGATCGCCACCCGGCCTGGAGGAGTGCCGGAATTGATCGAGCACGGTGTGACCGGATTTCTGGCCGATGTGGGCGACGTAGAGACCATGTCCCGCTATGCCATCGAACTGCTGAGCGATGAATCCGCGCTGCGCGCCATGGGAAAACGGGCGCGTGCCGCCGCCATGGAAAGATTTTGTGCCAGCAAGATTATTCCGCTTTACGAAGGTTTTTACCGAAAGGTGCTGGCGCAACCGTCGAAGTTATCATGAGTTCTTCTGGATTGGGCAGGATGGGCAACCGCAACCGGATCAGCGTGCCACCACCGTCGCGGTTTTCAATCATCATTTTGGCAGTATCGTCGTAGAGCACCTTCAAACGTTCGGCGACGTTGGCCATCCCGATGCCAATGCCTCCGAAACCATCCGGCTGTTCGAGCAATTGCGCTGCCCCCATGCCGATGCCGTCATCTTCCACTTCGACCACGAGCCGTGACTTGATGAGACGGCTGCGCAGCGTGATGCAGCCGCCTTCCACCTTGGGAGCAAGTCCGTGCTTGATGCAGTTTTCGACCAGTGGCTGCAGTATCATGCTGGGAACCATGGCTTCGAGTGACGCCGGATCGAGATCCTTGACGACCTTGAGCTTGTCCCGTCCAAAGCGCACGACTTCGATGTCCAAGTAATTGTCGATGAACTCCACTTCCTCGCGCAGCGGGACGAACGAATCCGTGCTGTGCAGGATGCGGCGAAGGATGGTCGCGAGTTTCAGGATCATTTCACGGGCCGTATCCGGATCGAAGCGCACCAGGGACGAAATGGAATTCAGCGTATTGAACAGGAAGTGCGGGTTGATCTGATTTTGCAGCGCCGTCATGCGCGCCTGCAGCAGCAGCCGTTCTTGCTCTTCCAGCTTGATCTGGATGCGGACGCTGTTGAAGATTTTCAGCTCCGTGCCCACCACCATGACCACGGTGAGGTAGATCGCGCTCTCCACTAAGTACCCGTTTAGAGTTCCGCCGGCGCCCTTCATCCACAGCTCAGGGCTTTCCAGGCTGAAGATGGAGTTCGGCCAGAAGCGCCAGATCTCCGTCTGCAGGAAACGCAAGCCGATAATGGTGACGAAGAAAGCCACCTGCCAATCGAACACGCGCGGCCGCGGCAGATTGCGGCGAATCATGCGATAGAGGGTGAGATCGATGAACGGCGAGAACGACCAGATATCTTCCTGCTCGGGCGCAACCCGGCGCAACTGCCCGGCAATAATTCCGGCGAGCACATTCAACGGCATGCTGGCCCATTCTCCGTGTAAGGTTGCGGGCAGCGATATCAGCGCTCCGCCGAGCCCTCCCGATAAACGCCCGCCGATCACGCCCAGCAGCAGTGAGGTTTCGAGCGACAGGTCGCCAGCCATGAAGCTTTTGACGCTGCAACGGATCCAGACGCCGAGGGCGATGGGGATCGCCATCCACAACGCTAGATAAATCTTGTGCCGGGTTTCTCGCTGCTCGCGAAAAATCAGACTCTTGAATTCCTTGGAGCGCACCAGGGCGCTCGACAAGGCTGCGGCCACGCCCAGCTTGATCAGGAGATTGACGAGTATAAGGCGCGGTTCCAGCATCGAATGAATTCTTCCCGCGAGATGGGCCTTGCGGGATCAGGCTCCGATTGTACTTGCTGCTAGGCGCAAAAGCTGCTCGACGTTGATATTGACATCGCCGTCCGACGGAACTCCGCCCTGGGCGAAATCGCGGCTGCCACCGCCGCGGCCTCCTACGGACGATAAAACCTGTCTGAGTAATGCGCCCATATCGGCGGTCGAGCCGGGGGCGGCACCGGGGGCCGGTGCGGAAGTTTGCGCGAATACCATCCCCGGCGGATCGACAACGCTCGCCACCAGTGCAATGGCCGGCTTACCCGCCCGCGTAACTTTCTGCGCAAACAGTTTGGCGAAGTTAATATCGCGGTCGGGAAATGCCCGCACGACTATCCTCCTACCGTTTTTCTCTGGCTGATCATGCAAAGCGGCCAACGCCATAAACTCCGCCAGTTGATCGAGCGCCTCATCCTTTTGCTTGCGCATCACTTTGGTCTCTTCGACACCCTTGCGGATCTGCTCCGGCACATCCCAGAGCTGCGCCGAGAACAGCGCGGCCGCCTCGCTGAGGGCAGTGAAGTCATGCCGCGCCATGCGAACCGCGCGATTGCCGCAGACAAACTCCACTCGTGTTCCCTGCCGCACCCTTTCGCTCTTCCGAAGAACGATCGAACCGATCTGCCCGCTCGTGCTGACATGAGTTCCGCCACACGCTGTCAGATCGAAATCCGCGACCTCGATAAGACGCAGCTTGTCGCGCCCCGCGGGAGGCAGTTTGCGCAAGCCAAGCTTCTCCGCTTCCTCGCGCGTAACATAGCGAACCCGCACGGGACGATTCTCAAACACAATTTGATTCGCGCGCTTCTCCGCCGCGACAATCTGCTCGGAACTTACCGAGGGCGTCGCCAGATCAATCGAGCAATAGTCTTCGCCCATGTGGAACGAGACGGTCGCCATCTGGTAAAGGTCAATAAAAGCAGCGGAGAGAACGTGCTGTCCGGAGTGCTGCTGCATGTGATCGCGGCGGCGTTCGGGATCGATGCTGCCGTGGATGGCCGTGCCTACCAGCGGCGGCGCTGGCGCTTCGAGGTAGTGAACGATCCTGCCGTCTTCCGCCTCCGCAACTTCGGTGACTCGCAGGCGCTCGGCTCCGCGATCGTCTCCGCGATCATCGCCGTTGATCGTGAGCCATCCGGTGTCGTGCACCTGGCCGCCGCTGGTGGGATAGAACGCGGTTTCCCGCAGGATTACGGCAGGGCGCGATTGCTCAGGCGACAGAGGTGCAACGCTTTCGACAATCGAATCAAATTCGTGTATTTCGGAACTGTCGTAGTAAAGGCGTTTGGTCATATCGGATCAAAAACAACGCGATGAAAACTCAGGTCAGCAGCGCCGCGAGCAAACAAAAGTCAGGCACCGGCGGTCCACTGCACACGAAAGAGCCCGTTACCGTTGCTTCCTTCCGGACCTGGCGGGGTTGGCGGGAAAACGTCGCGCGGAACCGATGCCTGACTCTATATCTTAGCAAGATATGGCCGAAAACAAGAATGGACGCTCGGACTTTTCGACTATCATCAAGTCACGGTGTCTGAGTCAGAATGCGCTGCCTACAAAGAGTTGAAAGACCGCGAAACGCGTGCGCACGCGGCATGGACTTCTCATCTCTTCCGCAATGAAGTTAAGCCGAAGCTTTCGGAGAAGGCAAAGCGGAAGCATCAGAAAGAAGAAATGGAAGCGTATCAGCAAGCTCACAAGGAGCGCCTGGCTCACTTGAAGACTTGCCCGACCTGCATGTCCAACTTGTAAACATTGCAGCGGTCAAGTACATAGGTCCTTCGCTTCGCTCAGGATGACAATCCATACTTGTGTCGCGAATTTACGGCACGCGATCTAGCGCACCACCAGCACTTCCCGGATGGCATCGCGGGCCAGGAAAAATTTGATCGACGCAAAATCGCGGAAGAGGTTTTCAATGTGGCGGTTGTTGAACACCCGCTGCAGGCGCGGAGACTGCTTTTCGGACGTGGGACGACCGGGCGGTGCGAACTTCACTTCCTGCATCTCCAGCATGTCGGTACCGGTAACGTGATAGCGATAGCAGGTCGAGTCTGGGCCGGCGTCGCGGGTGTGAAAGAAGGCGAGCAGAAATCCGCCCGGCTTCATCACCGACCACAAACGGTCGATGGTCGGCTTCACCAGGCTCTCTTCCATGTAATCCGGCAGATTCCAGCACAGCACAACGTCGAACTGGGCGTTCGGGTACGCCAGGTTCTCATCCAGAAATTTCTTGCTGTCCACCACTGAGTTTCCCGCAACGTCCTGAATGCGCAGCGCCGGGTCAAGGGACGAGCGCAACAAATCTTCGCTGTAATTCTTGTGTCCCTGGCCGGTGAAAACGCGGATGTTGTTAGCGGAGGTGGATCCCATGTCGAGCACGCACAGCCCCTCCTGCGAATTCAGCAGCCGTGAAATCTCACCCATGCCGCTCGACCGGCGGGTTAGCTTCCGCGGAACTGTGGGACTCGCAATCTGGTTCGAAGAGCTCCGAAAGAATTTCATTACGTTGTCAGAAACAGACGCCATGTCCAATGATCAATCACCAGCGCACCCGATCGCGCGCTGAGCCCGCGGTTACGGAGACGCGGGCGCCGCCGCTTTTCCGGCCTCTTTCTGAATATCAATCTTCCCTTTCAGGAACGCGCCCTCTTCAATGGCGATGCGCTGTGTGGTCACGTCGCCAGTCACCACTGCCGACTTCCGCAGCTCCACGCGCTCGGAGGCGTTTACACTTCCATCCAGCTTACCCTGAATCACGACCGACTTGGCGCTGACGTTGGCCTTCACATTTCCATTCGGCCCCACCGTCAGGCTGTTGTTGCGGAGCTCAATGTTGCCTTCGACATTGCCGTCGACGTACAAGTCTTCGGAGCCCGACAACTCTCCCTTGATGACCACGGACTTGCCGATGTGGGCGCCGTCGGCGGTTTGCAGAGCATCCATGCTTTGGCCTCCATCTCTTTCTCATCGCGCTCGGTTCGCCGCGAATGAACCGATTGTAAATCATTCCGCCTCCTGCGGCTCGGCCCGGTAGCCGGAAATCATTCCGTGTCAGGAGCTTACACCAGCACCAGAAGCTCCACCCGGATGCAACCTCCCGTTTGCTACCATCGTGCTACGGGATCAACTGTGCCCGATCGGGTCATGGCGGTCGATTACTCCATCTCGCGCAGTTCCGTCGCCCAGAATATCACCCACACCATCGCCCTCGCTGGCGCCTTGATTCTGGTGTTCACCGCAGCCAGTTTTGCCGGGCAACCGGCGACCGATTCTCCGTATCACGATCCGGCGGAATTGGTGCGCAAAGCAGCGCATAACGAAATTGAGGCGGCCAATGACGACAGCGTCCACTTCATGTTTCGAGGCACCAAGACCACTCCCCAGGGATCGACCACAAGACTTTATGTCGAGACCAAGGAGGCTACTGCCGGCTTGGTGGTCGCCTACAACGGTAAACCTCTGACTCCCGAACAACACCGCGAGGAGGAGGCGCGCGTTGAGCGTTTCATCAAGCATCCCGAAGAACTGAGAAGGAAGCGGGAACAGGAACGCGCGAGCGCCGAGCGCACTCTGCGGATCGTGCGCGCGATGCCCGATGCCTTCCTGTTTGAGTACGCGGGGGAAGAACAGGGCTCGGAAGGCGTTGGCCGGACCGGCAGCCCATTAGTCAAATTGAAGTTCCGTCCCAATCCTCATTACGAACCGCCGTCGCGCGTAGAAGAGGTCTTGACCGGCATGCAGGGTTACGTGCTGGTGGACGCCACGGATTACCGCATTGCCAGCATTGACGGCACGCTCTTCAGGGAAGTCGGCTTCGGATGGGGAATTCTTGGACATCTTGATCGGGGTGGCCGGTTCGTGGTCCAGCAGCAGGAGGTCGGCGACAATGTCTGGGAAATTTCAAGCATGACCTTGAAGTTCACGGGAAAGATCCTGCTATTCAAGAATCTCTCCATCATCTCGACGGAAATTTTCAGCGGCTTCAAGCAAGTTCCCTCGGATCTGACGTTCGCCCAAGCGCTGGAACTGCTGAAGAAGGAAGAATCCTCAGTGTGGCCACAGAAGCCGCCCGCAATTCTGCTGCCGGCAAACTCGCCCATAGGTGAGGGGATGACGCTAGATCTTGCCGGCGCGAAGCGTTTCTTCGCGCACGGTGAACTTCTTCACCAGCTCTTCCCGCACCCGGTATCCAGTCCCGGGAGCGTCACTGATGGCGATCATTCCATCCGCAGTAACTTCCACTTCGGGTTCGATGATGTCTTCCTTCCAGTAACGCTTCGATGCTGACACATCCCCGGGCAGGCGGAAATTTTCGAGCGTCGACAGCGCGATGTTATGCGCCCGTCCTACTCCCGATTCCAGCATTCCGCCACACCACACCGGAACGTTGTGCCGCACCGCGACATCGTGTATTTTCTTTGCCTCGCTGAAGCCGCCCACGCGGCCAACCTTGATATTAAGGATGCGGCAGGCACCAGCCTCGAGCGCAAAATCGGCGTCGCGCGCATTCAGAATCGATTCGTCCAGACAAATCGCCGTCTGGATGGCTTTCTGCAGTCGCGCATGAAGATAAATCTCGTCGTTCCACAACGGCTGCTCGATCATGAGCAGATTGAAGGCATCGAACTTGCGCAGATGCTCAACCTGATCGAGGGTGTAGGCCGAATTCGCATCTACACTGAGAACAACATTCGCCCAGCGGGCCCGGACCTTCTCCAGCACATTCAGATCCCATCCCGGCTTTACCTTGATCTTGATCCGTCGGTATCCCGACGCCAACTCCGTTTCGATCTTTTGCAGAAGTTGTTCCGGCGAGTCTTGAATGCCGATAGAAACGCCGCAAGCGATCTCACGCCTCGTTCCTCCCAACAATTTCCAGAGAGGCTGTTGGTTCTGCCGCGCCTCCGCGTCCCACACCGCGTTTTCAAGCGCTGCCTTAGCCATGCGATGGCCACGGACTCTGGCAAAGCGCGCTGCGCAATCCCGGCCGGCATCCAACTCGCTCTGCAGCAGCAGCGGTGCCAGATACTTCTTGATCGTGGGCCACGCGGTTTCGGTCCATTCCGGGCCGTAGTACGGATCTTCCCCGGCGACGCACTCGCTCCAGCCGCGTACTCCATCGGCCTCGACACTCACCAAAAGGATGCGGCGGCCGTAAACCCGGCCAAAGCTCGTTTCAAAAAAATGCACGAGCGGCATATGAATCTCACGGAGAGTTACTGATTCAATTTTCATAGTCTAGTTTCTAATAACGCCAGCTTTCGTCCCAATCTCCCAGCAGGAACCGTCCATTCCCGCGTTCGTCACGTTCATAGCCGAGCACACTCAGTCCTTCGGCAAACGCGCTTTTGAACAGTTGACGGTTGCTTTCCTGCACCGCCAGCGCCTGCGCACGCGTGCGCGCCTCGGCCTTCCATTCGTGGATCTCGGCCGGCACATCGATACGCGCGCGACACTCGAACTTCGCGCGCGAAGTATTTCCCAGCACCGCTTCGACACGTTTTGACTTCATCCACCACTCCGCCACCAACCGGTCAGTGGGCAGACTGCCCTGCAACGGAGATGAGGTGATCCCATACTGGTTCACGTTGTAGCGCCGCACGATCGCGCCCAGCTTCTCGATATTCAAGTATGCGTTCTTGATCTCGAGCGGATCGAACGTCCACTCCATCAGTTCGAAACCCCGCGCCAGCGCATCCTCACGCTGATAGAGCTTCATCCGCCGCCCCAGGCCGCTATTGCGATATTGCTGGCGGACGGCCAGCATTTGCGAATGCAGATAGCAGTGGCCATTTCGCATTCCCGGAATCGCGAGTGCGAAGCCGATGAGCTCTTTTTCGCCGTCCTTTGCGTCGTTTCTTTGGTCGTCCGTTCTGTCGTCCGTGCCAGCGAAGGCCCCAATCACGTGCCCGCCTATCTTCGCCGCCACCACGAACATGCGCACCGGAATCAGGTCCGCGTCCGCGAACTTCCATACTTCCTTCTGGAGCGCAAAGCAAGCCCGTATCTCCTCCAGCGCTTGACACGTGCGAATGGTCACTTCGCCGATCGTCGTGCTGGTTTTCGCTCCGCTCACGCTGGTTTTTCCTGTTGCTTCGCCTGTTGCCATAGCGTTTCTAACTCGTCCATCGACGCCTGCTGGGGCGCTCTCCCGCTGGCGCGCAGTCGATCCTCCATCCATTGAAACCGGCGCTTGAATTTGCGATTTGTCTTCCGCAACGCCGACTCCGGATCGAGCGACAGATAGCGCGCAATATTCACCAGAACAAAGAACAGGTCTCCCACTTCATCTTCCAGTCGCTCGCGCAACTCCGGCGGAACCTGCGGTCGTCCCGACCCTGCAATCCCCTTCCCAGCCGATGGACTCCTGAAAGAAAGCGTCGACGCAGCTTTCAGCTCCTCCCGTAACTCCACCGTCTCTTCTTCGAGTTTGGCAAAGAGCCCTTCAATCTCCGGCCAGTCAAATCCCACGTGCGCGGCACGCGAGCTGAGTTTATAAGCCTCCATCAGCGCGGGCATTTTCGACGACACCCCGGCAAGCACCGATTGCGCGTCGGAAGTCCGCGCGTCCTCCTTATCTTCTCCCACTGCCAGCCGTTTCTTTTTCTCTTTCTCTTTCTCTTGCGCCTTCAGCGCCTCCCAGTTGCGCAGCACTTCGGCAGGAGTATCCGCCTTCACTTCGCCAAAAACGTGCGGATGCCGGGCCACCAGTTTATTGGAAAGCCGATCCAGCACATCATCTACCGAGAAGTGGCCATCCTCATTCGCCATCTGCGAATAGAACAGCACTTGCAACAGCAAATCGCCCAATTCGCCCGTCAGTTCTGGCCAATCGCGGTTGTCGATAGCTTCCAGAACTTCGTAAGTTTCTTCCAGGGTGTAGGGCTTGATGGTGTCGAAGGTCTGTTCGCGGTCCCAGGGACATCCGCCCGGGGCTCGCAACCGCGCCATGATCTGAACCGCTCGCTCGAATCGTTCGCCGGTGGTGGACATCCTGTTCAATGTAAATGAGGCGAATTCAAGGAGCAATGGCGGTGCTGGATCTATTCGCTATCGCAGCGCACTCACCAGCAATTCCGTTTCGTCCGAGATGATGGCATCCACACCCCACTCCGCAAATTCACGCATGCCTTCGGTCCGATTCACCGTCCAAACCATGATTTTCTTCGCTTCCGCGTGAACGAGGTCGACCAACTTCCGATCCGCGAGTTCAAACTGCGGAATCACCCATTGCGCCGGTATTTGTCGCCAGCCTCGAATGTAACTCTGCGTCTCGCAAAGAAATCCCAGAGGAATCGGCGGGTCGAGATCGTGGATTGCCGTTAGGACTTCAGGGAGAAACGACGAAAGTACATATCCCTTTCGCGGCGGATGCTTGCGCAACTCCGCCAGCGTCTGCTCCTCCAGGCCGGCAACCTTCAACTCGATATCGAGAAATGCGCGGTGAGCAAATTGCCGCAGAACATCCTCAAGTGTGGGCAGCGGCAGGCTGGTCGACGGCGTGGTCTCAATCTTCATTCCGCCAACGGTTGCGTCGTGGCAGATCACAGCTTGCCCATCGCTCGAACGGCGCACGTCAAACTCAAAGCCGTCGCAACCATGCTGCAGGCAAAGTTCGAACGATGCCAGCGTATTTTCAGGGATTTGGCGGAAAGCCCGGGCTCCACGATGCCCGAGCAGAAGAGGTCGAGTCATTTAAGCTATTCTCGGTGCACTTGGCGTCTCGGCAGTGAAAAAGCACGCGAGCTCAGTCCAAATCGAAATCCCGGATTGGCTTTCCCGTGTCCGGCGTTTCCTTGGCCTTCTTCACCGCCTCCTGGAATTTCTTCTCCAGCAGTTCCGAGGCATGTTTTTGCGCTTCCATCGATTGGCGAAAAATCGAGTCGCGCCGGCTGTCCTGCTCCTTCATGGCGCGAGCCGCTTCTTCCATGTCGTTGAAGGTTTTCGGCTTGACCGGCGCCGTGTGGGCAATGATGCTCCGCGTGGCGGCGTCGATTTTCATGACGGCGCCACAGCAGGGGCAAGTCACGTCAAAATTGGATTCACGAAAATTGGATTCGCGTTTCACCACCCGCGATCATACCGCAACTCGCCGCAATCCGCGTCAGCGCGGCGTGAGGTGAATCGGCAAAATGTGGAACAGATACAGCATCTCCCACCCCAGCAGGACGATCGACACCAGCACCACCAGCACCGCTAGAATTTCACCAAAGTTCAGGCCCCTAGTCTGTTCGAAACGGCGCGCCCCCAAGCTCAAAATATTCAGCGTGGCAAAGCCGAACACCAGCGCCCAAAGGATGTTGTAAACCCCCTCGCGGGTGGAGCGCAGAAGGAACACCGCCGGCAGAACGACCGCCGCCAGCGCGTGCAGCGCACGACCAGAGAACTCTGCCCAACCGTGGGCGTGTCCGACGGCAACGAATAACGAAGAGCAACCGCGAGCAGCGCTGAAGGGCCGAGGCATTCTCATGCAGAAAATTGATAGTACCGTGTTTGCCTTCCCCAAGTCAGCCAAGCGACAACAAAGGCACCCCACAGGTAACTACGGTTGCTTTTCTCAGGACGGTCACAGAGGATGGTACGCGAGCTAGTACGCTAGAAAACACGCAATGATCGTCAACTTCGCCGAGCGGGCGCACAACCACAACTGGGAACTGGACCCGGTCACCAGATCCCTGCTAGATACCGATTTCTACAAACTGCTGATGCTCCAATTCATCTGGAAGCATTACCCAAAAACCCAGGTGTCGTTTTCGCTGCTCAACCGCTCCACTTCCGTGCGCCTCGCCGACATGTTCTCGCGCGAGGAGCTTATCCACCAGATGGAGCATGCTCGTTGCCTCCGGTTCCGTAGGTCGGAACTGGTCTGGCTCGCCGGTAACACTTTCTACGGCCGCCGCGGAATCTTTGAACCCGCCTTTCTGGAATGGCTGGAGCGCGATTTCCGATTGTCAGACTATGAGCTATCGGTCAAGGACGGGCAGTTCCATCTCTGTTTCAATGGCCTCTGGACCGAGACCACGATGTGGGAGCTTTACGCTCTTTCGATCATTGACGAGCTCAAAAGCAGGGCGGCAATGAAAAAACTGCGCGAGTTCGGTCTCGACATCCTATATGCCCGAGCGAAAACGAAATTGTGGGGCAAGATCGAGCGGCTGCGCGGCGTTCCCGGTCTGGCCGTGGCGGACTTCGGAACCCGGCGCCGTCACAGCTTCCTCTGGCAGGAATATGTGGTCAACGCCATGGCGGCGAGCCTGGGCAACGCTTTTACCGGAACCTCGAATGCCTTTCTTGCCCATAAGCATGATCTGGAAGCCATAGGAACGAACGCCCATGAGATCCCTATGGCGCTCGCCGCGCTCTCTTCCGATGACGACGAGGCCCTGAAAGCTTCGCAGTATCGAGTGCTCGAATTGTGGCAGGCTACTTACGAAGGCGCACTTCGCATCATGCTGCCGGATACTTTTGGCACCTCGCAATTTCTAGAAAATGCCCCCGACTGGGCCGCCGATTGGACCGGCCAGCGCATCGACAGCAAGAATCCCTACGTGGCTGGCGACGAGTATATCGAATGGCTCAAGGCACGCGGGCGAGACCCGCATGACAAGCTTATCATCGCGTCCGACGCGCTCGACGTCGATGACATCCTTGGCCTGCACGCTTATTTTGGCGGAGCGATTAAGAGCGGAGTTGCAGTCAACGATTTCCGCAGCGCGGCCGATTTCCTCGATCGCGAGAAGTGGATTCCCGGCCGCCGCATTCGTTTCAGCGCAGGTTGGGGAACTTTGCTGACCAACGATTTCCGCGGCTGCGATCCCGCCGGGGGCAGCGACTTTGACCCCATCAGCCTGATCTGCAAAGTATCAACGGTCGAAGGCAGGCCAGCGGTTAAACTCTCCGACAACTACGCCAAAGCGCTCGGCACGCGGGAAGAAATCGAACGCTACCAACGCGTGTTCGGCAGCAAGGGACTCAGCAACATTCCCGTAATCACGTAAACCACTCGATGCCAACTCAGCCAGCTACACCAATTCCCGATTTTCTCTACGGCACGGCCTGGAAAGGAGATCGGACCCGGGCTCTCACCGAGCTCGCACTCCGCATGGGTTTCCGGGGCATCGACACGGCGAACCAGCGACGGCATTACTTCGAAGGCGGAGTCGGTGAGGGATTGGCTGCCGCCTATCGCGCAGGTGTCGTTACGCGCGACCATCTTTTTCTGCAAAGCAAATTTACCTATCGGCGCGGTCAGGACCACCGCCTGCCCTACGACCCCGCAGCGGCGCTTTCCGTTCAGGTTGCTCAGTCGATGGCCAGTTCGCTCGACCATCTTGGGACCGACCACGTCGACAGCTACGTGCTGCACGGGCCCTCCTCCAACTACGAGTGGGCCGATGCCGACACCGAAGTCTGGGAGGCGATGCGCAAGGAACGCGATGCCGGCCGCACTTGTCTTCTCGGCGTGAGCAATGTTTCGTTGCGCCACTTGCAGCAGATGGCAGCCGGGAGCGCCGAACTTCCATCATTTGTGCAGAACCGCTGCTACGCCCGCCTCGGTTGGGACCGCGCGGTGCGACAGTTCTGCCGAGAACACAAGGTGATTTATCAGGGATTCTCGCTGCTCACCGCGAATCAGGAGGTGTTGCACCATCCTCTGATCGCCAGCCTGGCCGCGACCGCCAAGGCCACGCCGGCCCAAGTCGTTTTCAGCTTCGCGCGCAGCATCGGAATGCTGCTGCTCACCGGCACTTCTAACGCTGAGCACATGAAGCAGGACTTGGCCAGCCGCAATGTCACGCTCCCGCAGGAATCGGTGCAAGCAATCGAGTCTCTAGCCGGCTAAACATTGGAGAAAGGGGCGCTCCAGCCGGGCTGGACGGGCGAGGCGCCCGTCACTCCACCGTATGACTTACTTCGCCTGCGCGACCGCCTCGCGTTCACCAACCTGTTGTCGCCACATCGCATAATACAGCCCTTTCTGGTCAAGCAGTTCTGAGTGCCGTCCAAATTCAACGATGCGTCCACGCTCCAGGACGTAGATTCGGTCGGCATGCATCACTGTAGACAGCCGATGCGCAATCAGAATCGTGATGGCCTCCTGATTGGTCGCAACTTCGCGAATCGTCCGGCTGATTTCTTCTTCCGTCAATGAATCCAGCGAAGAGGTGGCCTCATCGAACACCAGCAACTGCGGATGCCGGAGCAGGGCGCGAGCAATTGACAGCCGCTGCTTCTCGCCTCCCGATACTTTCACGCCACCTTCGCCTATCAGCGTATCCAAGCCGCGGTCCGCGCGTGAAAGCAAGCTGTGCGCGGCAGCCTGCTGCAAAACTTCCATGCATTCCTCGTCTGTCGCCTGCGGATTCACGAAGAGCAGGTTCTCACGGATCGAGCCTGAAAACAGTTGCGTGTCCTGGGTGACAAACCCGATCTTTTCCCGCAGCAGATCGAGATTAACGCGATTCGATGGAATCCCGTTGTAAAGAATCTCGCCCGCCTTCGGGGCGTACAAACCCACCAGAAGCTTCACCAGCGTTGACTTCCCTGCCCCGGATGGCCCGACAAACGCAATGGTGTCGCCGCGAGCCGCGCTGAAACCAATCTCGTCCAATGCCAGACACGAAGAACTCTGATGTTGAAAACTGACCTGCTCAAACTGCAGGGTCATAAGCTCGTCAACCGGTTCCGGATCGGCGGGCCTCGGGTCGCGAGGAGTGTCGAGGATTTGCTGAAAGTTCTGCAGCGAGACTTCCGTTTCGCGATAGATATTGATGACGTTCCCCAACTCCTGCAACGGCGTAAAAATGAAAAACGAATAAATCATCAGCGAAAAGAATTGCCCGATGGTGATTTCCTGGCGAAAAATCAAATAGAGCATCAAAAACAAGATGCTGGTGCGCAACGCGTTGACTGCCGTCCCCTGGATGAAACTCAGGCTGCGCAGGTACTTCACTTTCTTGAGTTCGAGTTTCAGAATCTTTGCCGTGATCCCGTTGAGCCGTTCCACCTCCTGATATGCGAGGCCGAGGCTCTTCACCAATTCAATATTACGCAGCGACTCTGTTGTCGAACCAGCGAGCGCGGTGGTTTCGGCAACAATGGTCTTTTGCATTTTCTTGATCCGTTTACTCAAAACTGAACTGATAATCCCAAGCAGTGGAACAGTGATCAGAAAGGCCGGAGCAATCGACCAGTGAACCCGGAAGGCATAGATCATCACAAAGACGATGCCCACTACCGAAATGAAAAGCACATTGATAGCCGCGGTAATAAAGCGCTCCACGTCGTTGCGAACTTTTTGCAACTTGCCTAGAGTTTCGCCGCTGCGCTGGTCCTCGAACACCTGGTAAGGCAAATCCAGCGAATGGCGGATGCCGTCCGAGTACATCCGCGCACCCAAGCGCTGTACGATCACGTTCACGAAATAGTCCTGAAAGTTTTTGGCCACGCGCGAAACAAACGCCACTCCCACCGCCGCGAGCAGCAAAAGTCCAGCCCCGCGCACAAACTGCGCTTGCGTGTACTGGTGATACCTGGTGGCGTAGTTATCGATTACATAACGAAAAATCAGCGGATCGAGCAGCGAAAAGATCTGATTGGTCGCGGCCAGCAAAAGCGCGACCACAAGAAGTTTCCAGTATTGTCTGGAATAGCGGTAAAGAAGATTCATAGGCGTCGGCGCGGGACTACGCTAGCAATGCCATTTGGATGGTGATGCAGAGTTTTCGATTCAGGAAACCGCACGGCCGTTGCGACTGGACGGGCGCCCGTCACTCCACCGGATTTCAACTGCGCTTCAAGCCGTGCCGATGTTAGCCAGCGCTTCCACCGCTTCCCACGTCGAGCCAAAGGTCACGAAGAAATCGTTCACCTTCGTAATTTCCATGATCTTGAGCACCCGTGGCTTCATCCCGGTCAGCACCAGGTATCGGCCGGTTTTCTGATGCGACACATACACAGCCACAAGCGAACCCAAACCGACCGAATCAATGTAAGGGACGTCCGACAGATCCAGAATCATCGTCTCCGCGTTCTCGTGGCGCACTGCCCGTTCAAACTGCGGAGCGGTTGCCACGGTGATCGGCCCGCGCAGCAAAAGAATCCGCTGATCGTCCACCACGCCTTCATAGCGCTCGACGGTTAGTTCCTGCAATCCCATGGCAGCCCGATTGTAGGGCACGCGGCTCCGCCTGTCACCTGCTACAAACAAAATTCCCTCTATTACTTGCGCGCCCAACCAGATCATTGCGGCTTCTTGTCGTCATGATTCTCATATATCGAGTATTGGCCACCGGGATGTTTCAGTTTCACGGTAAGTTCCATCTCCGGCTTGTTGATCTCGTAGTCTTCACCGAAAGTCTGGAAATGGGGCGCCAGCACCTGCACGCGGAGCGGACCATACGGAATCCCGTCAACATTCGTCCGCCCTTCGGCATCCGTCTTCAGCTCCATCTCTCCCTTGTCCTGCTTTCCCTTGCGTTTCACCGGATGCAGAACCACTTCAGCATTCCTCACTGGCTTTCCGTCGGAGTCGCGCACCACCACAAACCGCAAACTCGACGTCGGCCCCTGATCATCCTGAGCCCGCACCAGCCCAGCTATGCCGAACGCAAGCATGATCGCTACCGCTATCAGTACCGAAACATTATTTTTCATATGTAACCTCGCTCGAAGGGAAACTGTGATTTACAAGCCGCGGACAGCACTCTGTTTAGCCGCCTGGGAGTTCATTGCTGCGGCTTCTGCTCCGGCGACTTTTCGTCCGCTTTCTTTGCATCTCCCTGATCCCCGTATGCCGAGTACTGTCCCCCTGGACGTTTCAGCTTCACGGTAATCTGCAGCTCCGGTTTGTTGATCTTGTAGTCTGCCCCGAAAGTCTGGAACCCCGGCGCCAGCACCTGCACCCGCAGCGGGCCATACGGAATCCCATCAATAGTCGTCCGCCCCTCGTTGTCCGTCTTCAACTCCAACCCACCACGTTCCTGCTCTCCTTTTCGATTTACAGGATGCAACACCACCGCCGCATTTCTAACCGGCTTGCCGTTGGAGTCGCGCACCACGACAAAGCGCAAATTCGACATTGGAGCCTCGTTCTCCTGGGCCGTCGCCAGTCGGACGAGGCCTAACCCGAGCACGATGACTAGCGCAGTTACGAGCAAAACAGTCGTCCTCATCATCCTCATAGCCGTCCATTCTAAGACCGGTCGAACAAACAAGCCACAACAGGCTGTTGCACTACCCGTGCGGCATGAGTGCAAGCTCTTATTCTCATGGCATTTTTCGGAGAACAATCAATGTCCCGCTTGGCCTCTGCCGCGCAGACTTTGTGCCGGGCTTCGCAGCCAGCGAAATATGAGCATTTTTCGGCGGCAGCCTTACTCACCCCTTTCTCAAACCGCCAAGTGACCTCGGTAACCCCTGTTTTGACAAGGGCTTCAGACGGCCTAGCCTGCCTTGCGTGATAAGATTTTTACGGTGTCCGCGCGCAGCTTAGTTGATCGCAAGCATTCTCCTGTCTTTGTGATGGGCTGTCACCGCTCTGGGACGAACCTGCTCTACGACATGTTATTGTCCTCGGGCGGTTTTGCGATCTATCGCGGTTTTCTGCCGATTTACAAGATTCTGATTCCCCGTTTTGGCTCCATGGAGAGCCGCTCGAATCGCGAAAAGATCCTTGAAACCTGGCTCCGCAGCAAAGGTTTCCGGCGTACCGAGCTCGATGCCGAGGAGTTGTCGGGGCGCATTCTAAATGAATGCCGCAACGGCGGAGACTTTATCCGCGTGGTGATGGATTCGGTAGCCAGGAGCCAGCAAGCGCAGCGCTGGGCGGTGTACGATCCCGACGACGTGCTGCACGTGGAGCAGGTGAAGCGCGACATACCGAACGCACTGTTTTTGCACATCATCCGGGACGGGCGCGACATTGCGCTCTCACTCAAGAAAATGGGGGGCTTCACGCCTCTGCCCTGGGACCGAGGCCAGACCGACAGCCTGGTGGCGACTTCGCTGTATTGGAAGTGGATGGTGGAGCGAGGGCGCGCCTACGGCCGCACGTTTCCTGCGGACTACATCGAGATTCGCTACGAGGACCTGATCACTGACCCGCGCGAAACTCTCGGCAAACTTGGCGGCTTTATCGATCACGATCTGGACTACGATCGGATTCAGCGCGCCGGCCTGGGCCGGCTGTCGGAGACGAACTCTTCGTTTCGCGAGGAAGGTGAAAAAGAGAAAATCAATCCGCTCGGCCGCTGGAAAGAACGCCTGGAGAAGGCCGAAGTCGCCGCTATCGAAGCGACGGTTGGCGATTGCTTGCAGGAAAATGGCTATGAATTATCGCTGCCGGGCGCCGAGCGCCGCCGGAGTGTGCGGCAGTCGTGGATGCGCGGAATGTATCCTGCCTTTCTCGGCAGCAAACTTTGGCTGAAATTGCATACGCCGGTCGGCCGGCTCGCCAACATGTCCGCGCTCGAACTCGAAGAGGGACCGGAACCGGTGGCAGCGTCGGTCCGGCCCTGAACATCGTCATGAATGCGGCAAGCACACCACTGGCAAGCAGAGTCATGGAGAGAGCCAACGCCAACAGCCTCGTCGAAAATCAGGCAGCAGGTCAGCCTGGCGCTCGTTCCGGGGCTCCGGTGTTCGTGCTGGGCTGCGGACGCTCGGGGACCAAGTTCCTGTACCACACGCTGCTTTCCGCGGGAGGGTTCGCCGTCTATCATGCGGAGAGCAACGCCTTCAACTTGCTCGGGTTGCGCTTCGGCAACCTGGCCCGCCGGGGCAACCGACGCCAACTGCTCGACGAGTACTACACCAGCAAGCTATTTCACCGCACCGGACTTGAGCCCAAGGATATTGATGAGCGCGTAATCAAAGATTGCCGCAATGCGGGCGACTTTCTGCGGATCGTGATGGAAGCCGTCGCCCGCAAGCAAGGCGTTGAGCGTTGGGCGGAATCCACACCGCTGCACATGCTCTATCTTCCCTTGATCAAGAAAGTGATTCCCGATGCGCTCGTCATTCACATTATTCGCGATGGCCGCGACGTTACGGCTTCTCTGGACCGCATCGGTTGGATTCGTCCGCTGCCCTGGGACGGTGCGCGCGCGTTTGTGGTGCCAGCGATTTATTGGCGATGGGTCGTGAGCAAGGGCCGGCGCTACGGCAGGGCGCTGGGCGCGGATTACATGGAAGTTCATTACGAGGATCTGGTGCAGAATCCACGCGACACGTTAGCGCGCATTGGTAAGTTCATTGCACACGATCTGGACTATGACCGCATTCAGCGGGTGGCGCTGGGATCGGTGCATAATCCCAATTCTTCGTTTCGCGGTGACAGCAAGGAAACGGAAGCGAACTCGATCGGCCGCTGGAAACGCATGTTCACTGCGCCGCAGGTTCGCGACGTGGAGGCGAGCATCGGAGACTTGCTTGTGGATACAGGGTACGCACTGGAAACGCCGCCGGAGGAGCGGCGTTCGTCGTGGTACGTACGTTTCATGAATTTTCTGTATCCGATGTATTTCGACTTCAAGATCTGGCTGAAATCGCATACTCCGCTCGCCCGGATCGCCGATAAAAGGCGTATGGGCTTTGGTGAGTCTGATGCCAAGCCGGATGCCTAGAATAGCTGACCATGAATGCGATTTCCCTAACCTGGCAGCCTGAAGGCGCGTTTCACCACGTGGGCTTTGTTGTGGCTTCGATTGCGGATACCGTGCAGGGTTTCGCCAGCATGCTGCAGGCGGATTGGGACGAGCAGGTTTTTCATGATCCAAACCAGGGTGTTCGCGTCACGTTCCTGAAGAGCCGCCGCGCGGGCGATCCGCTCTGGGAACTGGTGGAACCGGCCGACGAAGAATCGCCGGTGCATTCTTTCGCTGCCAAGGGAGGTGGGCTGCACCACGTTTGTTATGTCGTAGACAAGCTGGAGCAGGCGCTCTCCGACTCGCGCACGCTGGGGGCGCTGGTCACGCGGCAGCCGATGCCCGCAATCGCATTCGGCGGCCGGCGTATCGCGTGGATCTATACCAAGAACCGTTTGCTGATCGAGTTTCTGGAACGCTGATTTGTTTACTTCGATGACTGATTCGACTTTCAACTCGACGCCGGATTCAACCTCCGCGGAGCGCCACCCGTCAAATCTGCGGGCTCAAGTCGACGCGCTGATCGCGGAAGGCGCTTTCGATCTTGCCGCGCGGCGACTGGCCGAACTTTGGCGGCGCGATCCCGCGTCGGCGACAGCGAGCTTCGTGGTTTCGCGGATCGAACAGTTGCGCGACAAGCTGCGCGATCATCTCGCTCTTACAAAATTCAAGCTGGCGATTTTGCGCTCGTTTACCGTCGAACCCATTGTGCCGCTGCTGCGGGCGGAAGCGTTCGCCTATGGGATCGATCTGGAAGTCCATGTCGGCGATTTCAATACCTACGTGCAGGACATGATCGACGGCCAGGGTTCGCTCTATCGCTCGGCGCCGAACGCGGTCGTGCTGGCGGTGCGCACCGATCAGGCCGCACCGGAGTTGTGGCATGACTTCGCCGATATGACGCCTAAAGCGGCGCAGCAAGCTACTGAGCGTGTGGTTCGCGGCTATGAGCAGTGGATCGGCGCGTTCCGAAAACACAGTCAGGCGGCGCTGATCGTTCATTCCCTGGAGCGCCCGTCATCGCCAAGTCTCGGAATTCTCGACGATCAATCCAAGGATGATCAATCCAAGGACGACCAATCCGAGACGGGACAGTCCGGATTCATCCGGCAAATCAATCGTGAGCTGCGGCGAATTGCTGCCGGATTCCACGGAGTCTACAACTTGGATTACGATGCGCTGGTGGCGCGCCATGGCAGCGAAAACTGGCACGACGAGCGCAAGTGGCTGACGGTGCGGCTTCCCATCTCGGCCGGTTATCTTCTTCAGATGGCACGCGAGTGGATGCGTTTTATTGTGCCGCTCAGCGGCCGCACCGCCAAAGTTCTGATCGTCGACCTCGACAACACGCTGTGGGGCGGCGTGATCGGCGAAGACGGCATGGCCGGCATCAAAGTTGGCCCCGAATACCCGGGCGCTGCGTATCAAAACTTGCAGCGCGCGCTGCTCGATCTGTCGCGCAAAGGAATTCTGCTCGCCGTGTGCAGCAAAAACAATCTCGACGATGCCATGGAGGCGCTGGAGAATCATCCCGGAATGCTGGTACACGCAAAACACTTCGCCGCGCTGCGGATTAACTGGACCGACAAGGCGCAGAATCTCCGCGAGATTGCGCAGGAATTGAATGTCGGCATTGATGCGCTCGCCTTTCTCGACGACAACCCTTTTGAGCGCGAGCAGGTGCGCGCCGCACTTCCCGAAGTTACCGTTATCGACCTGCCGAAGGATCCGCTGAAGTACGCCTCGGCCGTCAGGAATTGTGCGGCGTTCGAGCGCCTAACGCTATCGTCCGAAGACCAGCAGCGCAAGGAAATGTATGCGGCGCAAAAGCAGCGCGCGGGCGCGGAGCAGAACTTTCAATCGAAGGAAGATTTCTTTCGCTTCCTCGAGCAGGAAGCTGAACTCGAACCGGTGTCGGACCTGACGTTGGCGCGGGTCGCGCAACTGACGCAGAAGACCAACCAGTTCAACCTGACCACTCGGCGCTACACCGAACCGCAGATCGCGGAGATGGCTCGAAAGCCGGAGTGGCACATACTTTCGATCAAGGTGCGCGACCGTTTCGGCGATCACGGACTGGTGGGAGTCGCGATCGCGCATGATGAAGGCGAGCAGTGCGAAGTGGATACTTTCCTGCTGAGTTGCCGCGTCATCGGACGAACCGTCGAAACCGCGCTTCTCGCTCATCTGGCCGAAAATGCCGCCCAGCGCGGCCGCAAGCGGCTGGTGGGCTGGTTTCTGCCGACGAAGAAGAACGCTCCCGCGCGAGACTTTTACCAGCAGCATGGCTTCGAGCGGCAGGAGTCCAATGGCGTGGGCTCGCTGTGGGCGCTCGACCTGAAGAGTTCCACACTGCGCTCGCCCGACTGGATTAAGCTAAAAGTGACGACCGAGGGAACACCCGGAGGAAGGAATTGACAGCCAGTACGTTTGAACAGGTGCGCAATATCGCCAGTGATATCTTCGGAATTCCGGCGGACAAGATCACGGCGGAATCTTCGCCGGAGACGATCGAGAATTGGGATTCGATGCAGCATCTGAATCTGGTTCTCGCCATCGAGGAAAAGTTTGGAGTGCAGCTCGATCCCGAAGACATCGAGGAGATGAAGAACATCGGCACGGTGGCGGCGCTGGTCGAGAAGCTGCAGTCGGCTGCGCGCTGATACTCTTAAGTTGTAATTCAAACTCACCTTTCCATTCATGGCCATCGTCATCCAACCCTATCGTCCCGAACACGAACGCGCGGTAGCGGAGTTCAATCAGCGCCTCCGGCAGGCGGGTGAGGACGAGAACATGGTGTTCTATCGCTGGGCCGAGCCGCGCTGGCTGCCGCGCTCGGCGGAGTCCCGCATCCACAACGAATTATTCGTTGCCGTCGATGGCGGAATCGTGCGCGGCGGCTATGCGCTCAAGACTCAGGAATTCTTTTTCCCCGACGGACAGATTCGCTCGATCGGCTACTATCACCATCCGCTGTCCGAGGGCATCGTCAACAAGGCTCATGCCATTGTGGGTACGCTGCTGCTGCGCGACGCGATGCAGCGGGCGCCGCTGCTCTACTGTCTCGGGATGGGGGGATACGAGAATCCTTTGCCGCAGATGCTGGTTCGTCTGGAATGGGCTCATTGCCTGGTGCCGTTTTTCTTTCGCGTCGTGAATGCCTCACGATTCCTTAGAAATATGGGGACGCTACGCTCGTCGCCATCGCGCCGGTTTCTGATGGATCTCGCGGCATTCACGGGCGCCGGATGGGCCGGTTCGAAGCTGTTCCAGGGCTATCGTGCTCTAGTTGCGCCCCGGTCGCTTGACGCCGAGAGCCGCGACGTTGCGAGCTTCGAAGCAGCTGACGTTGCCGCGAGCGTGCAAGCCGTTTGGGAACAGGCGCGGCAGACTTGCTCGTTCACAGCAGTGCGGGATGCCGAGGCTTTGCGCATTTTGTATCCGGTCGCGGAAACGCAGCTCACGCGCATAGTCGTGGAGCGCAACGGCGCCGCGATTGGATGGGCGGTGGTGGGCGAACGACGCAAGGATGAAAAATACGGCAACATGCGCGTCGGCTCGGTCGTCGATTGCTTCGCTCTTCCGGGAGAAATGTTTTCGCTGGTGCGCGGGGCCACCCGGACATTGGAGCGTCAGGGCTTCGACCTGATCCTCAGCAATCAGAGTCACCAGAGCTGGGGCGAAGCGTTCAATGCCGCGGGCTACCTGCCGGGACCGTCAAATTTCATTTTTGCGGCTTCGAAGAAGTTGACGGAATTGCTCGCTCCCTTTGAAGATGTGCGTCCGCGGATGCATTTGACGCGCGCGGATGGAGATGGGCTGCCGGGGAATTTCTAGTACAGCGGTCAGCTTTCAGCCCTCGGTCACAAACCCATCTTCACTGGGCGGTGTGAGTGACTTCTGAGGCCTCTTTTTCTGTTTCGGTCGAGAGCTTATAGCCGAGCTGTTTCATGAGCGGACCCCAGTGGGCTTCCATGTAGGTAACGGTCTTTTCAGGGAGAATGGCTCGCCATCCGCCGGAAGACGCTTTGCGGACGAAGGGTTTGTCCGAGCGAGTGTGGAACGTGGCTACCCATTTCCTACCTTGCGTCTCTTCCATCTTTCGCATGTTGGTGACGGAACTTCTTTCAATGGCTTGGTTGATGCGCTCCGCGTCAGGATTGAGGCCCATGAACCGGGCTACGCGCGCCAGTTCGCGCTGCTGATCCGCCTGCAGATCTTCGTAGCGCATCAGGAGAAAGTTATCGTGTCCCTGGCGCGTGGCCAGCCAGCTGTTGACGTGGTCGGACCAGGAACCGATGCGGCGCCAGAAGTTGCCGTCCATCCAGCGGGGAACGAATTCTTCGATGGGACAGCCTTCGGGAATCGAGCGCAGTTTCATCTCCCAGTGATAGTTGGAAATGGCGACATCGCGCGGATCGCGCACGATGTAGATGACGCGGCGGTAGCGTGCGTCGAAGCACTCGTGGCTTTTGAGCACGCGCGGGCGAGGGTGGCGGCGCAGGACCCAGTCGGCGGTCTTGTACATATCGGGAACGAGGCGTTCGACGTTGAGGAAAGTGACGGGCTCGTTTGGATTAACGAAATTGCCAACCAGGAAACGTGTCCAGGTGTTGCCGGAACGGGGATAGGACGTAAGAAAAAGGTCATCGTCGAAAATGGTGATTTCGCGCTCGAGCAGCGTGCGGCGAAACAGCACGTCATGAACCCGCGATAGATGCCGGAATGCCCGGCGAACGAATAACGCCATTGGTGCTTCCCCTCGGTAATTCTATTCTTCTTCCAGTCTTCCATTATTCTTCGGCCGGGCTACGTTCGGCGGCGGAACGGTTGCCTTGCAGCCATCCGAGAAATTTTTGCTTGCGCGCAAACATATTGCGCGCCTCGTTGCGCAGCTTGCCTACGATTTGATAACGAGACTTGGTGAACCAGGGCACGCGATGCGGCGTGCATCCATATTTCTCTTTGTAAGTGCCTTCGCCACCCCAGTCGAAGATATGGGCGCCACGCTTTTTCCAGTAGCGCATGGCGTACCAGTGGCAAGCTTCGTTGGGACGCAGGCTCTGATGGGAACGGAGGCTGGCGTTGCCCCAGAACTCCGCAATCTGGTTGAAGCCGGGATAGATTCCGGTGGCGATGCACTTCCCTTCCGGATCGCGCGCGCGAAGCAGCAGGATGTTGCCAGCGGGCTCAACGTTGCGAACCAAGGCTCGGACCCGCTCGACGGAATAGGTGGGAACAAGAGACTGTTTGGCGAAGACGTCCTGGAGTTGTTCGTAATATTCGTCGGCGAAGGCCAGGTCGTGCGCCTCTTCGATCTTGAGGCCGCTCTTGTCCGCCTTGCGAATGCAGCGGCGGCAGGAGCTTTCCATGCCGTTGAACAGATCTTCTTCCGAGCGGGTCAGGTCGGTGCGGTAGGATGCGTAGTATTCGGTTTTGAATCCCGCGGTCTCGCCGTCTTCGAAAGTGAAGTTTGGATCAGAGACTTCGAGATGCAGGCACTTGAGATCGTCCCAGGCAAATTGTTCGAGGGCTTTGAGCGCGGCTCGACGCGGGACTCCGGAATTGAGATTGAAGCCGATGTAGGGAGTCGTCCATCCGGGAAAAGAACTGCCTAGAACTTTCATGCCGAACTTCGAGAAAGTGAGGCCGGTGAAGTATCCGGGGACCTCGTTTTTTTCGCGCAGTTCGGCCAGAATCGGGACGGCGTTCTGCGACTCGGCGATGAATCGAAGCCACTCGCGCGTCTGGAAGACGGTGCGGTCAGCGAAACCGTCGAGGCGTTTCCAGTCGGCGGATTTGATGTCGATGGGATAGAACTTCATTCTTTTTCCGGACGCATGGTTAGATCAAGATCAGCGAAACTCTCATCAATGATCCAGCCCCTAAAGGGGCAGCCGATTCCAAGACTTTCGGCATCGCTAAAGCGATGGATACGAATCAAGTCCATCTAGTAAATCCTCACCAGCAAATTCCTTGATAAGTCCGAACGCCTTCTGGGCGCCGTGTCTTATCCAGATGGATGAGGTCGATCACGATCTGTTCGGGCCGCAGGTACTTGGCAAGTTGATCTTTGCTCGCAGATTTGTTGCCGAGAATCACAACTTCGGCGGTGCGCAGCACGCCTTCGAGGTCGGCAGAGAGCACCGATCCAATGTGCGGAATGACCTCTTCGATGTACTGGCGATTGGCGCCCGCGAGGCGGCCTAGAGAGACGTCTTCGTCCCAGACTTTGACTTCGAGACCCTCACCCATGAGGCGCTTGATTAACTGCACCTGCGGGCTCTCGCGCAGATCGTCGGTACCGGCTTTAAAGCTCAGGCCGAGTTGCGCAATTTTCCTTTTACCGGTGCTCATTACCATTTCCACGGCGCGGTCCACGTGCTCGGCGTTGCTCGGCATGAGCGATTCGAGCAGGGGAAGCTTGAGATCGAGTTCTTTGGCTTTGTAAGTGATGGCGCGCAGATCTTTCGGAAGACAGGAACCGCCGAAGGCGAAGCCCGGGGAAAGATATGCGGGAGAAATGTTCAGTTTGGTGTCGGATGTGAAAATCTTGGTAACCGCATGCGCGTCGACGCCGAGATGCTTGCACATGGTTCCCATTTCGTTGGCGAAGCCGACTTTCAGCGCGTGATAGCAGTTGGAAAAATACTTGACCATTTCAGCGACCGGAATCGTCGTCTCGTAGAGAGTGCCGGGAGTGCCCTTGTAAAGTTCGCGCAGCGGCGCGAGGTGACGGGCGTCACTGGCTCCGAGAATCGTGTAGGGGGGGGTCAGGAAGTCGGCAACCGCGCTGCCTTCACGCATGAACTCAGGGTTGTAGCAAACGGTGAAATCCTGTCCGCACTGCTTGCCGCTTGCTTTTTCGAGGATGGGGAGCACAACCGTTTCGGTGGTCCCGGCCAGCACCGTACTGCGCAGAACAAAAACGTGCGGCGACTTTTTCTGGCGGATGGCAGCGCCGATCTCGCGGGCAACACGCTCGATATGGGTGAGGTCGAGCTTGCCATTTTTCAGGCTGGGCGTTCCGACACAGACGAACGAGACTTCGGAATTCAGCACGGCTGCAGTGGCGTCGGTGGTCGCGTGCAGTAGGCCGGCGCGGTTCGCCTCGGCGACCATTTCACTCATGCGGGCTTCTATGATCGGGGTTCGGCCCGAGTCCATCATCTCAACTTTGGCGCGGCTCACATCGACGCCGATGACCTTGTAGCCCATGGAGGCGAAACAAGCGGCCGAGACGGAACCTACATATCCCAACCCAAAGATGCTGACGGACAAGTCCAAGCGTTTCTCCTGGCAATCGCGGTATCTGGGCGCTAACGCACTATATTAATCCCCTCGAAAGCGGTGGCAAGGCGTTCTCTATCAGAGCGCGGAAACGATCCCAAGCCATACAACAACATGCTCAGTGTCAATATGTTACAGAATATCCTTAAAGCCTCCGTCATACAGTCCGACAGCGCAGCAATAAGGTGGCAATGGTCTCCACTCCGATGGAACGGCGACGGTCAAATTGCCCACAACCTCAATCCTACCGCGACCAGCGAGGTCCGTTTCACAGTTAGGGACGGGCGCGGGTACGAGAGTAACCGGTGGGTTTGAGCGACCTTTTCAGCATGTAAGATAAAGAAATTGTGGTTTCTGGATGGCAAAGCAAGTTGGCTCGCGTGTCCCGGATGGACTGGGAAGAGGTGCGGGTGCGCCTGGGACAGGAGTTCCACAAGCAGAGCGACCTGCTCATGCACCGGATGGGCGTGCGCTATGGCGCAGTGAGGATGAACGCGGATTTAGCGGCTCGGCCCGGTAAGTTCTTCTTTTCTGGCAGCGAAAGTTCAGAGCGCGCGGAATTGTTGCGCAAACATTTGCCCGACGAAGCGGCTGAAATTTTGCGCGATGCAGATAAGATCTGCGGCCATCGTTTTTGCCTGCTCGGCTACGAAAATCTTGACTTCGGCCTTAACGGCGGCCGCGAGATCGATTGGCATCTCGATCCGGTGCATGGCAAGCGTGCGCCGCTCGATCCGTGGTTCAAGATTCCTTTTCTTGACTTCGCGGCGGTGGGCGACCACAAGATCACATGGGAGCTGAACCGGCACCAACACCTGGTGACGCTGGCCAAGGCGCGGCTGCTGAGCGGGGATGAGAAATACACGCGTGAATTGATGGCGGAGTGGCGCAGTTGGATCAAGGCAAATCCGTATCCGTTGGGAATTAACTGGGGAAGCACGATGGAGGTCGCTTTCCGCAGCTTGTCGTGGATATGGGTGGACCAATTGCTGGCGGAAGCGGCCGATGGCGCGGAGTTCCGCTCGGAACTGTTGCCGGCGCTGGCCTTTCACGGGCGTTACATCGAGCGCTATCTATCTACTTATTTTTCTCCGAACACGCACCTGCTGGGGGAAGCGGTGACGCTGTTCTTTCTGGGAACTTTGTATCCGCAAATGCCGGGGGCGGCGCACTGGAAGGAGTCTGGGTGGAAGATTGTGCTGCACGAGGCCGGGCGGCAGGTTCGGCCGGATGGCGTTTACTTCGAGCAGTCGCTGTACTACCACGTTTATGCGCTCGACTTCTTTCTGTATGCGCGGTTGCTCGCGGCCCGGAATGGAATGGAAATTCCTCCGGCGTATGACGCGGTGCTGGGACGAATGCTGGATGTAGTGGCGGCGCTCGCGCAGGCCGGACCGGCGGAGGGTTTTGGCGATGACGATGGCGGACGGGTATTCAATCCGCGGCGCAACCGGACGGAGCAGATGACGGATCCGCTGGCTCTGGGCGCGGTGATGTACTCGAAGGAGCTTGCAGCGGCGCGACTGAAGGAAGAGGCGATCTGGTTGTTCGGCAATCAGGCGGTCGAGAAACTCGCACCCGGGAAGACAAACCCGGCTGCGGGGTCGGTCGCCTTTCCAGACGGCGGGCTTTACGTGTTGGCGGATTCGCAGCCCTACGCGCAGACGATGGTGGTGGATGCAGGTCCGCAGGGCGTGGGCCGCTCGGGGCACGGACATGCCGACGCGCTCAGCGTGCGGCTCACTATGGATGGAGGGCGCTGGCTGGTGGATGCTGGGAGCGGTGTCTATATTTCCAATGATGCGACGGATCGCAACACGTTTCGCGGCACGGGTGCGCACAACACAATGCGCGTGGATGGGGTGGACCAGGCGATTGCGGATGAACCTTTTTCATGGACTCGCATTCCGACCACGCAAGCCGAAAACTGGGTCGTGGGGAAGAGCTTCACTTACTTTGTCGGCAGTCACAATGGATATGCGCGGCTGGCGGATCCGGTTTTGCATCGGCGGCATGTGCTGAAGATTGCGGGCAGTCTGTGGCTAGTGCGTGATGTGGCTCTCGGTCGAGCCGAACATGAGGTGGAGATACGGTGGCACTTCGCGCCCGATCTCGAAGTTCAAAGCGTCGGTGGGAGACGGGTGGAAATATCGAGAGCCGGCGCTGCCTCTGGCGAATCGGCGTTGAGCCTGATCGTGCCGGAAGAAGCGGCCTGGCAAACGGCGACGGAAGTTAGCGGGACTCTGCTGTCACCTGCTTACGGTGCGTTCCAGCCCGCGCCGTTGGTGCGATGCCATGCGCGGGTGTTGCTGCCGGCGGAGACGGCGACGGCGCTGGTGCCGAGTTCACGCACGATCCGGCCGGCGGGCGAACCTCTAATCGAAAGACGCTTCGCCAGCATGATGGAGGAGGCGGTACAAGTCTATAAGCTCGACTATCATGACGAAAACCAGGGATTTTTTTTTGCGCTCGGCGACCAGGGGTGGAGTTTCGGTCCGTGGTCTTCGGACGCGCGAGTGCTTTATTGCCAAATCGAAGAAGAGAAACTCGCGCACCTGGTGGTGATCGGCGCGACGCACGTCACTTGGCAGGGACAGCCTCTGCTGAAGGCAACGGGACCATCTGCATTTTTCGAGTGGCGGAAGCGGGATGCGGTGATAAACGCAGCGCCGGATGAGTTTTCGGTTACGGCTTTGTTCGAAGAGCTGACGGGCACAACCATGACGTCGAAACACAGTTCGTCGTCGTACGCGGAGAAACACTGAATGTGCGGAATCGCCGGGATTCTTGAATTCGGGCGGGAGGCGCGGGCGAATGCAGGGGCCCTACGGGAAATGTGCAGTGTCATCAGCCATCGCGGTCCAGACGACGAAGGTTCTTATATGGACGGCGAGGTGGGTATCGGCATGCGACGGCTCAGCATTGTCGATGTGGCGGGCGGGCATCAGCCGATTTCTAACGAAGACGGCACGCTGTGGATCGTGTTCAATGGCGAGATCTACAACCATCTTGACTTGCGGGAACAACTTATCGCGCGTGGCCACCGCTACCGCACGCACAGTGATACCGAGACCGTCATTCACCTCTACGAAGAGTACGGCGCGGATTGTGTGCAGCAGCTGCGCGGCATGTTCGCCTTTGCCATCTGGAATCGCAACACGAAAATGCTGTTCATTGCGCGCGACCGGCTGGGTATCAAGCCGCTGTATTACAAACTGACGCGGGAACGGTTGCTGTTCGGATCGGAAATCAAAGCGGTGCTGGCACATGGCGGGATTCGTCCGGGTTTCAATCGGGCGGCGCTGCCGGAGTATTTGGCGTTTGGATATTTATCAGGCGAGGAAAGCTTTTACGCCGGAATCCTAAAGCTGCTGCCCGGGCGCACGATGACGATTGGTCCGGAGGGCAAGGCGGAAATCCGACAATACTGGGACCTCGACACATCGAAGCCGCACAGATCGGGAGTTGATCGTAATGATGAAAGCTACTACGTCCAAAGTTATCGCGAGCTACTGGAAGGCGCGGTCAACAGCCACCTGATGAGCGACGTGCCGCTGGGCGTGTTCCTGAGCGGCGGCGTGGATTCGAGCGCGGTGGCAGCGCTGATGACAAAACTGCGGCGCGAACCGGTTGAGACTTTCTCCGTCGGCTACGCCGAGCCGACGTACAGCGAATTGCCGTTTGCGCGCACGGTATCTGATCACATTCAGTCGCGGCACCATGAAGTGGTGGTCAGCGAGCAGGAGTTTTTTGGGGCGCTGCCGCATTTGATCTGGCATGAAGATGAGCCGATCGTGTGGCCCTCAAGCGTCTCACTTTATTTTGTCGCCCGACTCGCGCGCGAGAGAGTTACGGTCGTGCTGACGGGCGAAGGAGCTGATGAAACTCTGGCCGGTTACACGCGCTACGCGTTCACCCTGAAAAATGCGGCCATGGATCGAGCGTACCGTAGCGTCGTTCCAGGTTTTCTGCGACGCGGATTGCGCAACTCGGTTGCGAACTCTTCCCTGCTGAGCGCAAGCCTGCGCCGGAAACTGGACCATACTTTTCTCGCCAAGGATGGAAATTCCTGGGCTTCTTTTTATTTCGATAATTTCTTCTCCGCTTTCGGCGAAGCGGAGCAGAGCGGATTGCTGACCAGCGAGTTCGCGCGGGAGGCCGCGCCCAGCACGGCGTATAAGAACGTCCTCGATTACTGGGAGCGATCGTCGGGCGACATGCTGCAGCGACTGCTCTACACCGACATCAAAACCTATCTAGTGGAGCTGCTCATGAAGCAGGACAATATGAGCATGGCCGCATCGATTGAAAGCCGGGTGCCGTTTCTCGATCATGTGCTGGTTGAATTCGCGACGCGAATTCCGCGCGCAGTGCAGATCCATGGATTAGCCGGTAAACGGATTCTGAAAAAGGCGGTGGAAGATCTGCTGCCGCACTCAATTCTGTACCGGCCGAAGTTGGGATTTCCGACGCCCTGGAGCGGATGGCTGGCCGGACCGCGTCTGGAAACGATTCACGAGATGCTGCTGGAGCCGCGCAGCCTGGATCGCGGATACTTCCGGCGTGAAGGGATCGAGAACCTCTTCAACGAACATCGCACGAAGCATCGGGACAATTACGATCGCATCTGGCGGTTGCTTAATCTTGAGTGGTGGCATCGCGTTTGCCTGGAAGGTGAAACGCACGACGAGATTGGCGAGCCGGCGATTAGGATGGCGACGACCCGGTAACGGAGCGGCGAGTCCGTGATTCTGAACGCTCATGTGAAAGCAGAATGATAACGTTCTGCTGGCTCGCCTGGGCAAAGAGCGCTTGCTTTATGCCTACGAGATCGTCAACTTCGTGAATGGCAAACGCACGGTGGGAGAGATACGCGACACGGTGTCGGCCGAATATAGGCCCGCGCCAGTGAATCTTGTCGCCGACTACCTCGATGCTTGCGCAGAAGCCGGGGTGATGCAGTGGAAGTAAGGCTGGTTTCTCACGTGCAATATTTTGCACTTATATAACTGCACCTGCGCCTAGCAATAGATCAGTTGCAAAGCGGGCGCAGGGCCACTAGAGTACGATGCAAGACGGAAGGCTCGCTGCTGGAGAGCCTGGCGGGCGCAGCAGCCGGGAACCGCAGAAAGCAGCTGGAAAGGATACAGTATTGAAGATTTCGCAAAAAGGGCTTTACGCGCTGCAGGCGATAATGACCCTTGGCCGCCGATACGGAACTGAAACGGTCAAAATACGGGACATCGCCATTGATAGCGACTTGCCGGAAAAATTTCTTGAGTTGATTCTGCTGGAACTCAAGAACGCGCGCATCGTGGAAAGCGTTCGGGGCGCGAAGGGCGGCTACCGGCTGCGGCGCGCGCCAGCGGAAATCATGCTCAGCGAAATCATTCGCCTGGTAGATGGGCCGCTCGCGCCGTTTGGGGATGCAGACCAACTCCGCAGCTTAATCGTTACCGACCCGGACCATCGCGCGCTTTATGGCGTGTTCCTGGAAGTGCGCGACGCCGCGGCCAAGATACTGGAGAGCACCAGCGTTGCGGACATCGTCGGTGCTTCTTCGAAGTCCGGCAAACGGCCGCGTGGAAGGAAGAAGGCGTAAAACGGTCTTTTTCTGTCGATGGTCACAAAGGCGTTGCGAGAACGGCCCCGCACTCAGGCACCGTGGAAATCGATGATCTCGTGGGTGCCCTCGAAGCGACTTCATCCATCAGATCTTCGTCATGCGTCACCAGCAAACCGTTCATTGGTAGCGCTGAAGCGAGATATTGCCCGTTTTTGAAGTCAGAAAGAAAAGCGATTGCACCAACGACGCTCACCCACTCTTCTTTTCGAGCTCGGCCCAGCGGGTGTAGAGGTCATCGACCACCTGTTGAGCTGCGTCCAGGTTGAGCTGCGTCCAGTGTGCCTGCGCGCTTACGAGACGCGGAGCATCCATTGCGTGGGCTGGATCTTCTAGTTCCGCACGCTTGGCTTTCACTAATTGCTCGGCTTCTTCGACTCGCTGCTCGATGGTCGAGTATTCCCGCGCTTCGAGATACGAAAGTTTCTTTCACGTTGGTGTTGGGTTGGTGTTGGCGCTGCCGACTTAGAAGCGACGGGTGTCTGTGAAGTTGCCTCCGTTGTTGCCGCGTCTGGCGTCGTACCTGGCGCCGTGACTAACTTGGAGCGCTGCGTCTGCCATTGCTCCCATTGCGCGCAGTCGGCGAAGATTTTGGCGCCGCCTTTTCCGTCCAGTCCGAGCACGATGCTGGAGACGCTTTCGAGCATGTAGCATGCGTCACCAGCACGAGCGAGCTTGGGAAATCGATCAGGATTTCGTCCAGGATTTCGAGAGTCGGAATGTCGAGGTTGTTGGTGGGTTCATCGAGCAGGAGAATGTCGGCGGGTTGGAGCATGAGCTGCGCGATCAGGACGCGCGCGCGTTCGCCCCCGGAAAGCCGCCCGACCGGTTGACTGAGTTGCTCGCCGGTAAACAAGAATCGCGCCGCCCATCCGGCCACATGAATCACGCAATCCCGATACACGACGGAATCGCCGTCGGGTGCGAGCGCGCGGCGCAGAGTCACGTAGGGATCGAGCGTTCGTCTGGTCGAAGTGGACGATGCGCAGCGAGTCGGCGCGACGAATCTCACCACCGGTTGGCGCCAGATCGCCTTGAAGCAGCCCTAGCAAGGTCGTCTTGCCGCTGCCATTCGGGCCGACGAGGCCGACGCGCGTCCCAGCAGTTAAGATGAAGTTGAGCCCCTTGAATAACGCGCGCGTTCCCATGGTGCACGTAACGTTCTGCAGTTCGATAAGTCTCTTAGTCTTGCGGTCGGTGGCTGAAGAGTCGATCTGCGCCGTGTTCGTACGGCTTCGCGCATTCAGGTCGGCAAGCTCTCCCATAAGTTCGCCGGCTTTGTTGATGCGCGCTTTCGACTTCCGTGTGCGTGCTTTCGCGCCGCGGCGGAGCCACTCGATTTCTCCGTGGACAAGATTCTCGAGCGCTTCCTGACGGCGGACTGCGCGTACAGAAATATTTTCTGCGCGTTGACGATGGGCGGCAATATGGCCGGCAATGATTTGCGATCTCCGAAATCTCGCCGTCTTGCTTGAAGTATCAGTTGAGAGCGGTTGGACGCTGGACCTACTGCGCAATGACTTTTTGCTTTAGGTCTTGAGCGGCTTGCTTTACATTCTCCGGGCTGCCGAGATCGCGCCAATAATATTCATCGGCGCGGAAGGCAAGAATTTGTTCTCCCTGAGCAGCGAGCCGCAAATAGAAGGTAATGATGGAGAATACTCCGTCTTCGGTCATCATCCCAAGAAGACGCGGAGATACAACGTGGATGCCAGAAAATGCCAGCGCTTGCAGTTGCGGGGCAGGTCTAACAAGTTCTGGTTCCTGATCGCTCCCGGCCCGCCGTCCGCAAAGGCGAAATTGGTCGTCGAACAGCAGGTAGCGCGAGGTCTTGCGGTCCTGCACCGCCAGTGTGGCCAGAGTCTGATTTTCATTATGAAATTGCACCATGCGACGAAGATCAATCGTGCTGAGCACATCGACGTTGTGCACGATGAAGGGTTCTTCCGGATGGCTGGAGCCTTTGACAGGATCCTCGACAAAAAAGTGAGCGGCCTTTTTCAGGCCGCCGCCCGTGTCAAGCAAGACATCCTCACGCGAGAGTTCAATGCGCATTCCGAAATTGTCGTTCGCTTGCAGGTACTCCTGAATCATGTCGGCGAAGTGATAGACGTTGATTATCACCTCGTGAACTCCGAAGGTGCGCAAGCGAGAGAGCGTGATCTCCAGCAGGGTGCGGCCGTTGATTTCGACCAGCGCTTTGGGACGATCATCGGTGAGGGGACGCAAACGCGTGCCCAGGCCGGCGGCGAGGATCATCGCTTTCATTGATTACGTGCTTTCATTGATTCAGTTGCTCCTGCTCGCGATGACGCACCACTACTTCCACGCCATCCTTGGCACGCAAATGTTCTGCTAATTGCTCCGCCAGATACACTGAGCGATGCTGGCCCCCCGTGCAGCCGAACGACACCATCAAGTGCTTGAAGCCGCGACGCTGATAGGTACTCACGCTGGCATCGACCAGCGACTTGGCACTGACGAGAAACTGATGCACGCTTTCCTGCTGATCGAGATATTCGATTACCGACGCATCTTTGCCGGTGAGGCCTTTGAAGCGCTCTTCGCGTCCGGGATTCGGAAGACTGCGGCCATCGAAGACGAATCCGCCGCCGTTTCCAGTCTCGTCTTGTGGCAAGCCGCGGTGAAATGAAAAACTGAAAACCCGCACGGTTAACTTCTCCGGTTGGGACGTCGATGTCAGGCCTTGCAACTTTTCCGAGGCCACCATGTTCTTGAACGCTTCCATCAGCGTGGGCAGCGCGATGGGCAACTCCACATTGTGCAGTAGCCAGCGCAGGTTTTTCAGCGCATAGGGCACGCTTTGCAGAAAATGTTCTTTGCGCTCGTAGAAACCGCGAAAGCCATACGCGCCCAGCGCCTGCATGATGCGGACATAAACGTAGGCGTAGTAGTACTGCATGAACACAGCGCGATCGAGATCGAGGAACCCGGTAAGGCTCGCGAGATAATGATCGAGCAATTGCTGGCGCAGTTCCGGTGGCAGGTCGGCCTTGGCGTCGAACAAAAGAGAGGCGATATCGTACTGCAGCGCGCCTTTGCGACCGCCTTGATAGTCGAGAAAAAACGGCTGGTCTTCGCCCAAGATTTTGCGCAACATAATGTTGCGGGATTGGAAATCGCGATAGAGAAAATAATCACGGCTGGCGCTCAACAGGAATTTTGTCAGGCGGCTGAAATCGTCTTCGAGAGCCTGCTCGTTGAAGGGAATGCCGGCAAGCCGGAGAAAGTAATACTTGAAATAATTCAGATCCCACGCGATGGACTGGCGATCGAAGCTGGCGCGCGGATAACACACTTTGTAGTTTAAGTCGCGGCCCGCTTCGACCTGAAAGCGCGGCAATGTGGCGACAACTTTGTGATAGGCCTCGACTGCCTCGGGAGCGATGGCCGCACCGTTGCGATGGTCGGAGAGAAACTCAAAAAGCGTCGTGCTGCCAAGATCTTCTTCGAGATAAGCGCCGTGGCCTAGATCTTCGGCATAAACTTCCGGTACAGGAAGACCGTGGCGGCGAAAGTGGCGGGAAAATTCCAAAAAGGCGACATTCTCTTCGCGCACGTCGTAGAGAATACCGATCGCGCTGATTTGTGTGCTAGAAAGCCGGATGATCTTGCGGCCCGAACCGCCGAGCTGGCCCTGCAGCGGCTCCGTCCGCTCGACCGGCGAGTGGAAATGCTGCTCAAAAAGTCTGCTGAGAACGTCCATGAAGGGATTTCCAGCGATCCGCTACTCTCCATAAAGATAGCATCGGACGCGCGGTTGTCTGCTCCAGCGGTCATCGCGCTAGGTTCCAGTTTGCAGGATGATCACTAACCTTCGGGGTCCATGCGCGCCCTGCACCAGAATTTTCTCAATATCGGCAGTGCGGCTGGAACCGCTGATGACGCAGGCGAACGAGTTATGGTCGAGCGTTCGATCCTGGGAGACGCGGCCCAAGGCAGTGGCAAGATCCGGAACCAGTTGCGCGATGGTCGCATAAACGGTGTGGCAGGGCGCGATCACCGATGCGCCTCGCCCGCCGCACGAAGCGGTTACCAGAATCGAGCCAGTTTGTGCGATAACAGCTTCGGCGAGCGTTACAGTTGCCTGCGCAGCTTCGCCCGGTGCGCCTTGACTGGACCAGCGGATCGCACGACTAAGCTCGCCCAGTTCGACAAGCCGGCGGAGCGATGGATCGTCTTGCACGAAAATTTCTCCATCGGGAAGTGACTGGAGAACCTCCGTAAGCTGTAGCGCACTCGCTGCAGAATCGGCGGTCAGGGCGCATTCCATAAGGTTGGCAACGCATTCCTGCTGGAAGCGCTCGAGAGGATTTCTGATTGGTTCGAAGATTACGCGATCGGATCCCATCGCAGCAGGCTCTGCCACCGCGGTGCGCAAGCCGGCGCGAATCCGCTGCAGGATTTGCTCGCGACTCGAATTTTCAGTTTGCGCTTTTTCAGTTTGCGGCACGGTCTTTTCTCCAAAGCGCACGAAATGACTCGGACGGCAGCGGAACGGGTGAGCGATAACGGTTCCACGCCCGCATCGGGTCGAGGATCGAACCCGCGAGTCCGAGTCCGTAGACGATCCGAAGAGCATGGCGCATCGACCAGCCACCTACGGCGTAAATCCGAGGATGAAGCATGGCGTGGCGCCAGGCGCGGAACATCAGCCGCTCACTCGACTTGGTCGCTCCCGCCTCGGTGGCGTTGCGACGGTTTTGCAGCAGGTGATGATGCAAATCGATTTTCACCGGGCAAACGCTGGTGCAAGCGCCGCATAGGGACGATGCGTAAGACAGATGTTTGAACTCCTTGATGCCATTCAGATGCGGCGTGAGCACGCTGCCGATGGGTCCGGGATAGGTCGTGCCGTAAGTGTGTCCTCCGACGTGGCGGAAGACGGGGCAGATGTTCAAACACGCGCCACAACGAATGCAGTGCAGCACTTCGCGCTGTTCCGCATCGGCCAGCAACTGGCTGCGTCCGTTGTCCACCAGCACCACGTGGAATTCTTCGGGTCCGTCCACTTCGCCCGGCTGGCGCGGGCCGCCGATCAGCGTGCCGTAGGTCGTGATCCCCTGCCCCGTGCCGGAGGTCGCCAGCACCGGCCACAGCACGGCCAGGTCCTCGAGACGGGGAATGACTTTCTCAATGCCGGTGACCACCACATGAATACGAGGAACACTGGTGCACAGGCGGCCGTTGCCTTCGTTGGTGGAAATAGCGATTACGCCGGCGTCCGCAACCAGAAAATTCGCGCCTGAGATGCCCATTTCTGCTGCAAAAAAGGCTTGGCGCAATACACGGCGCGCTACGGCCATCAAATATGCCGGATCGTCGCTCTCGATTTTCTGTCCCAGTTTCTCCTGAAACAAAGTGGCGATCTGGCCGCGCAGGAGATGCATGGCTGGGGTGACGATGTGGTAGGGACCTTCTTCGCGCAACTGCACGATGAACTCGCCAAAATCGGTTTCCCAGACCTTGATGCCAGCTTTCTCCAGTGCGGGGCCGAGGTGGATTTCTTCGGTCACCATGGATTTCGACTTCACCACGGTGCGGACCCCGAGCCGGGTCGCGAGATTCTTCACATAGGTGCGGGCCTCTTCGCTATTGGCAGCCCAGAAAACATGTCCGCCGTGCGCAACTACTTTTTCTTCGAACTGGAGAAGGTAGCGATCGAGGTGATTGATGGCTTCCCGCTTGATCTCCTGACACTTTTCGCGAGCGGCTTCCCAATCCTTGATCCGCGCGCGGCCTTTGAGATGTGCGGCATCGTAGCTGTCCATGCCGCGCTGGATGATTTCGCGGTGCATCAAGTCCGCCGACTTTACAGCGGCATCCTGCAGGAAGCGTTGGGCCGGGGTTTGGCTCACGGTCTCTCTTGACCCGTTCTTTCCGGCGGCAGGCTCTCCTGTGCGAGGATGCTGGCAAGATGAATGGTGCGGGTTGGCGCTTGCCGTTTTCCCAGGATGCCTTGCAGGTGCAACAGACAACTGGGATCGATCGCGGTCACGAACTCGGCGCCAGTCGCGGCCACACTCTCGGCCTTGGAACTTCCCATGGCGGCGGAGATCTCGGCAAACTTGGCGGCAAAGGTTCCCCCGAAGCCACAGCATTCATCGAAGCGGACCATTTCAATCAGCTTCAGGCCGTTGACATGGCGCAGAAGCTGCAGAGCCTCGTCGCGCAATTTAAGCTCGCGGAGCCCGTGGCACGAAGCGTGATAGGTAACCGAGTGCGGGAAGGTGGCGCCGACCTGGGTGACAGCGGCGACCTTCACCAGAAATTCCGAAAGCTCAAAGGTGCGGCTGGCTATGGCCATGGCCTCATCGCGCAACGAGCTCGCAGCCAGCAGGTCCGCATAAAACGTGCGAATCATGGTCACGCAGGAGCCGGAGGGGCATACGACCACGTCGGCGTTCTTGAAGACTCGAACGAAATGCTCGGCACACGGCCGGGCCTCGTTCCAATAGCCGGTGTTCAAGGCAGGCTGGCCGCAACACGTCTGATCTTCGGGGAACTCGACTGCGCACCCAACCCGGCGCAGCACCTTGACCGTGTCGACCGCCACCTCGGGCAGCAGTTGGTCGACGAAACAAGGGACGAACAGGGATACTTTGCGTTGCACAGTCCTACCTTCAGGCGATAGGAGCTTCTTGCTGCTCTACCGCAACTCTTCGCTACCGCACTACAAGATGGGTGAACGGAAAGACATAGGCCTGGAGGGTCACCATGATTCCCACCAACGCCGCCAGCGCAATGCTGTGAAAGAACACATAACGCAGGATGTCGCCTTCGTGTCCGTACCACTCGGTGGCGGTGCTGGCCACGACGATGCTCTGCGCATCGATCATTTTGCCCATAACCCCACCCGAACTGTTGGCTGCGCCCATCAGGATCGGCGAGAGCCCGATCTGCTGCGCGGAAATCTTCTGCAGGCTGCCGAACAGCACGTTGGACGAGGTGTCTGAACCGGTCAGGGCCACGCCCAGCCACCCGAGCAGAGTTCCGAAGAACGGATACATCACCCCCGTTCGCGCGAACGCCAGGCCCATGGTGGCGTCCACACCCGAGTAGCGGGTCAAGATGCCCAGCGAGAGCATGGCGGCGATCGTCATGAGCGAGAACCGGATGTGCCACAGGGTTTGCCACCACATGGCCACAATTTTCGTAAACGACAGGCCCATGATGAAGCCCGAGATGGTCGCTGCCAGCAGAATCCCCGACCCTGTGGCGGAGAGCCAGTTGAAGCCGAACACTGCCCCTTCGGGCGTAGGTTTCGCCACGACCGGGGGCATGCGTTGGGACAGCCGGTTAAGACCGGGCACGGGAAACTGCGGGTTGGTGATCTTACTCGGCGGCGTCGACCAAGTGCTCATGGATGTGAACACCTTTTCCGGAGTATTCATGATCTTCTTTCCGGTGTACGTGCCCCAGCAGAAAACGAATACGCTGAGCACCAGCCAGGGCAGCCATGCGCGAGCAACCTCGCCGCGGCTGTAACCGTGCTGACCGCGAGCGGCGCGCTGCTCACTTTCCTGGTGTCCCTCGTGTCCCCAAATCGTTTTCGGGTGCCATATCTTCAGGAACAGGATCAGGCAGAGCATCGAGACCACGGCCGCAATGATGTCCGTGAGCCACGGCCCGTGGAAGTTCGAAACCAGGTATTGCGGGATGGCGAAGGTAACACCGGCCACCGCAACGGCCGGCCAAATCTCCTTCATGCCTTTGAACCCCGCGTATGCCCACACCAGCCAGAACGGCACCAGCACGGAGAAGAATGGCAGAATGCGGCCGACCTGTGCGCCCAGAACAGTCTCGCTATAACCGGTAACCGCGGCGAGGGCAATGATCGGCGTGCCGAGCGCGCCAAAGGCCACCGGTGCCGTGTTGGCGATCAGCGACAAGCCGGAGGCCTGCAGCGGCTTGAAGCCCAAGCCGATCAGAAGCGCTGCGGTTACCGCGACCGGCGTTCCGAACCCGGATGCGCCCTCAAAGAACGCGCCGAAGGAAAAGGCGATCAGCAGCAGTTGCAGGCGCGTGTCCTGGGTGATGCCCGTCATGCTTTCCTGCAAGACCTTGAAGCGGCCGGTCTGCAGAGTCATCCGGTACAGGAAGATGACGTTCAGGATGATCCAGCCAATGGGGAACAGCCCGTAGCTGGCGCCATAGATTGCAGTAATGCTGGCCATCTTGACCGGCATATGGAAAACGCCGACGGCGATCAGCAAGGCAGTGACCAGTCCCAGCATGGCGGAGTAGTGCGCCTTCATGCGGAAGACCGCGAGGGTTCCCAGGAGCACGATGATGGGGAGGGCGGCGAAAATCGTGGAAAGCCACCAGTGCCCCAAGGGATCGTAGCCTTGCGCCCAGGGCGTAGTTGGCGTCAGACCGGCCCAGGCCAGCACGACCACCGCGACCAGGACCAATGCCATCAGGATTCCGGGTATCGGGCTTCCGGCGGAAGAAGGTTTAGCTGCGACGGACATAAGCACCTCGTTTGTACTTGCCGCAAGCGGCGGCGCACCCAGGAAAACAAGCAAAAATGCTTTTTCTGACTACCCAGTATTCTCTTACGAGAACCGCTGTGCGCTTAGCAGCAACCCATCTTTACTTCGCCAGCAGCGGTGAGCGGAGGACCGAAGGCCTCCTGCGGCGCGGGCGCACCATTCAGCGTCCGGATCCAACGTCGCACGGCATCGAATACGACGAGCACCACGCCCGCGATGAAGATGCTCATGAGGATCGAATCCAGGTAGCCGGTAAATACCTGACCGGGCTTGGAGGTCAATGGCCAGAAAATATTTTTGATCCCCAGCACTCCCGCCGTCACCGTAGTGACCCCCACAAAGCACATAGGAACTGCCGTAATCCAGGCATATTTCTGCTTGCCCATATTGATAAGGAAGGTTGTCGTCACCGCGAGCGCAATGGTCGCCAGCAACTGGTTCCCGGTTCCGAACAACGGCCATATCGTCGAAATACTTCCCGTGTAGATCAGGTATCCCCAGCCCAGAACCACCACGGAGCTGGTGATCAGATTTCCGGGCAGCCAGGCACTGTTGCCGAAGGGTTTGTGCACTTTGCCCATGAGTTCCTGCAGGACGTAGCGGGCGACGCGGGTTCCCGTATCCACCGTTGTCAGGATGAATAAGGCTTCAAACATGATGGCGTAGTGATACCAGTAGCCCATCAGACGATCCATCCCCGGCAAGCCGCGGAAGATTCCCGCCATGCCGACTGCCAAGGAAACCGCGCCTCCCGTGCGCCCCGCCAGCTTCTCACCGACCTCGCTTGAGAACATATCCAGATTGACCGTGGACAAGCCCAGGTGGCTGAACACCTGTGGCGTGGTGTTGATGGCAAAGTAGTCGCCCGGATACATGGAACAGGCCGCAATCAAAGCCAGCACACCCACCAGGGACTCCGCCACCATGGCTCCATATCCGATGAAGCGAGCGTCACATTCCTTGTCCAGCATTTTCGGCGTGGTGCCGGAAGAGACCAGCGAGTGAAAGCCGGAGATCGCACCGCAAGCGATGGTCACAAAGAGAAATGGGTATAGCTTTCCTTTGATGATCGGTCCGCCGCCGTGAACGAACTGCGTGAAGTTCGGAAATTGGATGTTGGGATGAACCACGAAGACGCCGATGACCAGGATGGCAATCGTGCCCAGCTTAACGTAGGTCGAGAGATAGTCGCGCGGTTCCAAGACCAGCCAGACGGGAAGAACGGAAGCCACCAGGCCATAGATCGCCATGAGGATCGTGATCTGATGAGGCGTGAAAGTGAGCGCCGCTGCCGCTCCGCTCTGCGCCACCCAGTGCCCGGCGATTACGGCGCTGAGCAAAAGGACGACACCAAAAATACTGGGGCCGGTGACTGCAATCTTTCCGGCATGGCTCTTGAACATCCACAATCCCATGATCACGGCAATGGGGATCGTCATGCCGATGGTAAACACGCCCCACGGGCTATTCGAAAGCGCATTGACCACGACAATGCCGAGGCCGGCGAGCGTGACCAGAAGAATAAAGAGCATGGCGATCATCGTCACCAGGCCGGCAAAGGGACTGATTTCCGTGCGGGCAACATCCGCTAACGAACGGCCGCGATGACGTACCGAAGCGACCAGCACGGTGAAATCCTGTACACACCCGGCCAGTACGGCGCCGATCAAGATCCATAGGAAGCCGGGCGCAAACCCGAACTGCGCCGCCAGAGTCGGCCCCACCAGCGGCCCTGCTCCCGCGATGGCCGCGAAGTGATGTCCGAAGAGCACCCATCGCGGCGAAGCGACATAGTTATGTCCATCCGCGTATAGGTGCCCCGGAGTGGTGCGGCGATCGTCGAGCGCCAGAGCCTTCGCGGCAATGAACGCGCTGTAGTAACGGTAGCCAAGGGCGTAGACGCATAGCGCAGCCAACAATACCGGGAAGGTATTCATCACTCGCTCCGGATCAAGTTAGAGTGGCCGATCCTGCCAGCACAGTCGAAGGCATCCTACACCCGTCGTGGAATTTGGCACAACGGCCTTTGGGAATATAGGGCGCGAGAGCGATGGCGGCGATGAGACAATGCAGCATTGGGAACTGTTCCAAGCTACTCTTGAAGCTATGAGGAGCCGCCATCATGAGCGTCGGGACGCGTGCAACTAAACAGTTCGAACGTGTGTCTTACTCTTCAGGAGAATCCCTATGAAGCCAAGCCTTGGTGCATTGTTTCTCTGCGCATTTCTTGCCTGTGCTGCGCAGGTCTGGGCGACCACTTTGCCGGATTCCTGCGGCGACGACAAAGTCAAATTCGACGTCAAAACAGAAGAGGGCCAGCCCGTACCTGCCGGACCAGCGGAGGGCAAGGCACAGTCTTCTTTATCGAAAACGAAAACCAAATGATCGGCGCTTTCATGTATGCCACAGTCCGCTTCGGTATGGACGGAGCCTGGGTGGGTGCCAATTACAGCAACTCATACTTCGCATTGACCGTGGACCCAGGAGTTCATCACCTGTGCGCAAGTTGGCAATCGTCCCTAGGACGCTTGAAGAAGAATGTCGATCTAACATCCTTTACCGCCGAGCCGGGCCAGGTCTATTACTTCGCGGCCCAGGTCACCGTGGCATCCCGCGACACCATGATATTTGGCCTTTCGCAATTGAACGACGATGCGGGCAAGTATCGGGTCAAGATCTCGAAGCTCAGCACCTCAAAACCAAAATAGGTGAGCCGCCGCGACTGAAGTCTGCCGAGCAGTTGCGATTCGTAGACGCAGGGAGAATACGCTGAGGCAATGTCCACACCCCGCCCGAATTCTCACAGTCGCCTGTGTCTGATAACCTGGCGCCCATGCCCGCCCCACGGCCCAGAGGCAACACCCCGCACCCCCAGAAATGTGGGGGTGTAGCATTTTGCCCTCGTGTCGAATAGACCACAAAATTAAGCTCCCCATCGCGCGACGCGCTACAATGTCCGGCATATTCCGGCAAGCCACTGCGCAGATGTCGCTGCAGAGCCGAAAGGATCGAGTATGCACACGCCACGAGAGAAGCAAGCTGCAAATGCGGAGCAACCGCTAGTCCGCTTTGGCCTGGGGCTCGCCAACTGGAGTGAGCGGTGGTTTCCAGATCCGCTGATTTTTGCGCTGCTGGGAATCGTGGTGGTCTTTGTCGTCGGGCTTTTGCTTCGTCAAAGTCCCACCAAACTTGCCATTCAGGGTGGGAAAAACTTCTGGACCCTGGTCCCATTCACCATGCAGATGGTGATGATCATCATCGGCGGATATGTTGTCGCTTCGACGCCGATCGTGTATCGCGCCATCCGAGCGTTGGCCGGAATCCCAAAGACGCCGCGGGGAGCGGTAGCGCTGGTGGCGTTATTCTCCATGCTGACGTCGCTGATTTCGTGGGGATTGAGCCTGATTTTCAGCGGACTCTTTGTTCGCGAACTAGCTCACCGCGTCAAGGGGTTGGACTACCGCGCTGCCGGTGGTGCGGCTTATCTCGGCCTGGGAGCCGTCTGGGCGATGGGGCTGTCTTCTTCCGCCGCCATGCTGATGGCAACCAAGTCCTCCATGCCGCCATCATTGTTCAACATTAGCGGCCTGATCCCGCTCACCCAAACTCTCTTCTTGTGGCAAAGCATCGCAACGACGGTGATTCTGATCGTGCTTTCGGTGCTGATCGCCTATATGTCCACACCGTCTCCCGAGAATGCCAGAACGGCCGAATCCTACGGCATCCAATATGAGCCGATTCGCTCCAGCCTGGAGGCCAAGAGCAAGCCGGGCGAGTGGCTGGAATACAGTCCCCTGCTGACAATTTTGGTTGCCGCGCTGTTGTGCTGGTATCTGGTCGACGTATTCCGCACCTCGCCGCAAGGCGCACTGGCGGCGCTTGACCTTAATACGTACAACCTCATGTTCATTACGGTCGGGCTGTTATTGCACTGGCGCCCGAAGCGCTTTATGCGTGCGGTAGCGGAGTGCATTCCCGCCACCGGCGGCGTGCTGATCCAGTTCCCGTTTTATGCGGTGATCTTCGGAATGATTGTAGGCACGGGGATCGCGGATGCGCTGGCGAAACTTTTCGCTTCCATCAGTACCCACAATACATATCCGTTGCTGGTGGCGATGTATTCGGCGGTGCTCGGCGTTTTCATTCCGTCCGGCGGCAGCAAGTGGGTCATCGAAGCGCCGTATGTGCTGCAGGCCGCAAATCTGCACCAGGTGCATCTGGGCTGGGTGGTGCAGATCTACAACGCGTCGGAGGCGCTGCCCAATCTGGTCAATCCCTTCTGGATGCTGCCTCTGCTGGGCATATTGAAATTGAAGGCCAGGGACATTGTGGGATATGGAGTGCTGCAGTTGATAGTTCACATACCGGTCGTGTTCTTCCTGTGCTGGCTGTTTGCCCGGTATATTCCGTATCTGCCGCCCATGAAATAGGATTGTCCGCTGCCTGCTTGCAGCAAAGTGACGGATGGCCCTCCCAGCAGGCGATAGCGGGTCACGCTCACCGTAACCAGGGTCAAGAACAGGACTCCACGGAAATCAGGTATCTCCGAACATCAGCGACGCCACTCGTCGATCAAGTTGGCCACCATGCCGGTCCAGCCCGTCTGATGACTTGCTCCTAGGCCTTGCCCGGTGTCTCCATGGTAGTACTCGTTGAACAGCAAGTAATCCCTCCAGTGAGGATCTTCCTGGAACCTGCGGTACGGGCCGAAGCAAGGACGGTCACCCTGCTCATTCTTGCGGAACAACCCGATCATGCGATCGGCGATTTCCGCCGCCATGGCAAGCGGAGTGATGGGCTGGCCGTTGCTGCCGGGTGTTTTTACCGCGAAGCCGGATCCGAGCGCGCGGCTGAACTTCAGCAGCGAACGAATTAACAGATAGGTCGTTGGAAACCACAACGGGCCACGCCAGTTGGAATTTCCGCCCTTGATGCGCACGCTCGATTCCCCCGGTTCGTACCCGACACATTCCCCTCCGAAACAGAAAGGATGCTGCTCGTGATATTTGGAGAGGCTGCGAATCCCGTGCGGGGCAAGGAATTCCTTCGGGTCCCAGATGTGTTGTAGAACCCGGGCAAACTGTCCGGGGTCCGCGATCGAAAGCACGTAACGCTGCCCCTCGACCGAGTAGCAGGCATTCCGAACCAGGTCGGGACGATTACGGATGAACCACTCGACGTTCCCGAGGAATTCGGGATGAGGATCCAAATCTTCCCGATCAAGCACCTCAATGGCATAGAGCGGGATGAGGCCGACCATGGAACGCAGGCGAAATTTCTTGAAGTCCCCATTGGGCAGTCGAAGAACGTCGTAAAAAAAACCGTCTTGTTCATCCCAAAGCTGATAGTCTCGGCCGCCCATCTTATTCATGGCCGCGCCGACGTAGATGAAGTGCTCAAAGAACTTGGTCGCGAGCAGCTCGTAGGCCTTATCGAATTTGGCCAGTTCGAGGGTTGTCCGCATCAGGTAAAGGCAAAAGAAACCCATCCAGCCGGTTGCGTCAGACTGCTCAAGGATGGCGCCTCCGGGAAGTTTTTCGCTGCGGTCCACAACGGTGATGTTGTCCAATCCCAGGAAACCGCCCTCAAAAACGTTGTTTCCGGTGCTGTCCACGCGGTTCACCCACCAGGCAAAGTTCATCAGCAGTTTGTGCAGGCACTTTTCCAGGAAAGCCCTGTCGCCTTTGCCGGTGCGCACCTTTTCGTTTTGATAGACGCGCCATACGGCCCACGCGTGCACCGGCGGATTCAGGTCGGAAAACTCCCATTCGTAGGCGGGAATCTGTCCGTTCGGATGTTGGAACTGTTCGAACAGCATCGCTAAAAGATTCTCCTTGGCAAACTCCGGATCGACCAAAGAGAGAGTGGTGCACTGAAAGGCCAAGTCCCATGCGGCAAACCAAGGGAACTCCCATTTGTCGGGCATGGTCAGCACCCGCATCGAGTTCAAGTGACGCCAATGGATATTACGAGTCTTTTTGTGGCTCTCCGGCGGGGGAACGCTATCGCCCTTCAGCCAGCGCTCGACGTCGAAGAGGTAAATCTGTTTTCCCCACAACATGCCCGCGAAAGCGCGCCGTTGAATCAGTTTCTCTTCCTCTGTCGCTTGGCGCGGATGGATGGCCTCGTAGAACTCGTCCGCGTCCTGCTTTCTCTCGTCTACCAGTTTGTCGACGTCGAGGAGTGGGTCGGCCATGTCCTTGTCGGTCGTCTCCTTGTCAGTCAGGCGCAGCCGAAAGACTACCGAACTCCGCGCCGCCACTTGGCTGCGGTAGTGGACACAGGCCTTGGTCCCCAATTGGCGCGGATTCACGCACTCCTCGCCGTTTATGATGTTGCGATGAAATGCGTCTTTCACATACGGAGAACGGTTGATCACAGACGGGCCATAGAGACGTGAGGCGTTAGTCTCGTTGTCAGTAAACAGCAACTCGCCGCCTGCAGCCGCATACAGGTAGCGGCGGCCGAGAGCGTATTGCAATTGAATGTTTTCGAGCGGCTTGGCCGTGGAATCGTCCGCCACCAGCATCATGTGATGTGTCACGGCTGCTCCGGCCTGGATGGTAGGCTTAGCGCTAGGCGGATCGGTCCAACTCCACGTGTTGCGAAACCACAAATGCGGCAAGACGTGGAGTTCCGCAACGTCGGGACCGCGGTTGAACGCTTCTACGCGGATGCAGATATCTTCCGGCGATGCTTTCGCATACTCGATGAAGATATCGAAATATCGATCGTCGTCGAAGATGCCGGTATCCAATAATTCGAATTCAGATCCTCCCCCTCGCTTGCGGCTTTCCTCGATCAACTGCCGGTACGGATATTCCCTCTGCGGGTATTTGTAAAGCATACGCATGTAGCTGTGCGTCGGGGTATTGTCGAGGTGGAACCAGTACTCTTTCACATCCTCGCCATGATTTCCTTCGTTGCAGGTGAGCCCGAACATGCGCTCTTTCAGAATGGGATCGCGGCCGTTCCAAAATGCCAAAGCGAATACCAGCAACTGATAGCGATCGCAAATCCCTGCAATACCGTCTTCACCCCAGCGGTAGGCTTTGCTGCGCGCCTGATCGTGGGAAAGAAAATCCCATGCGTTGCCGTCCGGGCTATAGTCCTCGCGTACAGTTCCCCAGGACCGGTCGCCGACGTAGGGTCCCCATTTGCGCCAGGGTGGCACCGAGTCGGCGTGCGGTTCGGCTAACCGGGTATGCTCCTTGGTAGGGACGGCATTCTTGGTCTGTGGGGAACGCACCGCGCGCTGCTTTCGATTGACCAATTGTCCTCCTGTGCTTCGGTCTCTTCGCTACGACGAAATATGAAAACCGCGGGACAAACCGTGAGGGCGAAATTGTATCCGAAGTTTCGCGAATCCATTCGGCCGGCTCTCATAGTCTCTTCGATCATTCGGGACAGGTTCAACAAAAATTAGCCGAATTGCCGGTAGTTTACGGGTACACTCTCAAACGGATTCAGTGGTCGGGAGGTATACGCAGCGTGACGCCGAGCCCCAGCCAAGAACAGTCGACCCGGTTCTCGTACCGCGCCCACCCGCATTTGTACGAAATCAACACCTGGGTGTGGTTGGAAGAGCTTTCGGCCGAACATGGGCGGCGCCTGAGTCTGCAGAACGTACCGGGCGAAGAATGGGACCACCTCGCAGATCTGGGATTCGATTTTGTTTATCTGATGGGAGTGTGGCGGCGGAGTTTGATTGGCCGGCGAATCTTTCGCACCGACCATCGAAATTTTCCGAATTTCGATGCCGCATTGCCGGCTTGGAAAGTGCGCGACGTAGTTGGTTCGCCTTTCTCGATTCAGGACTACAGTCCGGACCCTCGTATCGCCACCGCCGAGAGCTTGAGCGAAGTACACAATCAGTTGCGCAGGCGAGGCATGGGGCTAATTCTCGACTTTGTGCCGAACCATACCGGCTTCGACCATACCTGGGTGGTGCAGCATCCCGACCGCTACATTCAGGGCAGCGAAGAAGATTTTCGACGCGATCCTGCCGCCTTTTACCTGGTGGAACGGGAGCCGGTGGAGCAGGCAGATGATGAGAATCTATTCGTCGCTCACGGTCGAGATCCCTATTTTCCTCCGTGGTCGGACGTCGCACAGCTTAATTATTTCAATCCCGAATGCCGCCAAGGCATGATCGGGATCCTGAAAAACATCGCCCAGTATTGTGATGGGGTGCGCTGCGACATGGCGATGCTGGTCACGAATGAAATTTTCCATCGCACCTGGGGGCATTTCCTTGACCCGTGGCCGGTGCCACGAACCGAGTTTTGGGAGGAGGCGATTGCGGCATTGCCGGACTTCGTGTGGCTGGCAGAAGTTTACTGGGACCTGGAGTGGAGGATGCAGGAACTGGGGTTCCAGTTCACTTACGATAAGCGCCTGTACGATCGCCTGCGGGAGGGTCCGACCGGGCAGGTGCGGGCCCATTTGGGTGCCGACATACGGTACCAAAGCAAACTGGCACGCTTTCTCGAGAACCATGACGAGCCGCGCTGCGCAGCGGTTTTCCCGCGCGAAAAAATTGCTGCCGTAGTTACTCTGCTCTCGACGCTGCCCGGGATGCGTTTTTACCATCATGGCCAACTGGACGGCCTGAAGACGTTCGTGCCTATGCCCCTGGCCAAGGCGCGACCGGAAACTGACGATCGGCAGATTCGCGAATTGTACGAACAGGCGCTGCATTTCGCTGATGCGGAGGTCTTTCACGCCGGCGAATGGCGGCTTCTCGACGTGCAATCTGCGGGAGATGACACGTTTCACGACCTTATCGCCTACGACTGGCGTTACCAGTCTGAAAGCCGACTCGTCGTGGTGAATCTAGGCAATCGAACCGCGCAGGGCAAGATCCAGAAAGCGGCAGTGGGCGCATCCCGGAATTATTTGTTCTGCGACTTGCTGGATGGCAGCGAGTATTTGCAAGAACGCGCGGAGATCGACCGTAACGGACTCTACGTTAAGCTCGCGCCGTACCAGGCACATGTCTTCGAGATTCATGAAAGCTAGCGGCCGTTATCGGTCGTTAGCATTAGCGGCCTAGGATCTCGCTGACTCTTTTCATTTGCGCCGCAAACCGAGGGGCCGAATAGGCCGACGGATCTTGCAGCAGTGCGAAGAGCCCGTCTATCGCCGTGCGTAACTCGGCGCTGTTGGCTGGCTTTTCATTCTGGTTATAGGCTCTGAACAGCGAATCAATTGTGAAGGCAGCTTGTTCTGCTGCGCGCTCACCCTCGTTGGAGATGGCAGTGCCGTCGCCAGCCACGCGTCGCATCAGACGCAAGGTTAACGCCGAATTGTAGCCCTGAGCGTCAACCTGCTTTAGCAACTGGTCGGCCAGGGCGGAGACGCCCAACGCCGATGCGGCGATCTGTTCCCGATTCCCGCTCAGCTGATTCATGAGGCTCGCGAGTTGCGAAACCTGATCGTCCAATTGCTTGCTGGTGTTGGGACTGATCTCCTCAACCAGATCGCGGAATACGACCACCCGAGACTCGTTCCACTGTGGATTGCCAGGCCGGCGGCCGGCGTAACCGCGCTCCTGACGCCAGCTATCCTCGGCCCGCGTCAGACTGTGGTGACAGGCAAAACAATCGAGTTCAGCATACTCGGGCCATATCGGGCCATTGGCGCGGCGTGCTAACCGGTTGAGAGATTCGCGCAGTTGCACAGCCTGACCGACGCCCCACGCCTGCACCTGCCGCCAGGGATTGTCCTGCACCGGCATCTTCCAGTGAGACGGCATGACAAAGGTAAATAAACCCAGCTCGAAAGTAAGATCGGGGTGTCCAGCGGCAATCATCTCGTGATCGACAAATTTTTCCGCTGTTCCAAGATGGCAGGTCAGGCATTTTGCATTGCGGTTCTCCAGGTTGCGAGTGTCGTACATGCCAAGCTGAACAGACTTCTCGTGTGGCCAGTTTTTTGTCGTATGCGGACCCAGCCAACCTGACGCTGGACCGTGACAGTTCTCGCAGCTCACACCATCGTTAAGCTCAAACGTCTGGGCTTGCTGCTCCGGGGGCACGTAGAGCGAGTGACAGACCAAGCACTTAGGGGCTTGAGCCGGCGGTCCGATATTCAGAATTTTGCCGATACGCTGGGAGACATTGTTCTGCAGCACACTGAAAGCTCGCGCGTGCTTGTCTTGCGCGATCCAAATGGTGTATTCGTTCTGAAAAATTCGGGTGGTGGTCTTCGGTTGCACGCTGCCATGGCAACTGCTGGCCGCGCATCCACCAGGGCCATTGTACTTACCGGCCGCAACATCTTTCTGCGGGTAAAGGCTGGTCGGGCTGGGTGACTGCGCGTCGCCCATGGCGAGCAGCGCCAGCATCGGCCAGACGACCGCCAGCAGTGGCTTTCGCATTGTGCTATTCACTCATCCCACCAACGCGCCGGCAGTGATTTCGTCGAGGGGGTTGGTTATACGACGAATCGGCTAAAAAATCAATGGGATGTGCAGCGAGGGTAGTGTCTTAATTCAGTGTTGCCACCTGATTCACGAGGGGTCAAAGAAAGTAAGGCCCGGGGACATGAGCAGCCACGGGCCAAGACGGGACAGTTTTTGATGCCGAGTTATTCGGGTTTCATCCCCATCTGCTTAATCATCTCCTTTTGCTCGGCTGTCCAGGTACCAGACATATCCCCGTGCTGCATCAAAAGTTTCTTCTGCGCGTACATATCCTTGGTGGTATGGAATTCCTTCACGTTGGCTTGGCGACCTGAAAGGTCCCACTCTCCGACTCCCTTGTCATGGTACTTGAAGACAACGTTGTCGACGTACGTGATCTTGTTTCCCCACAGGTCCATGGCCGGCATTTCATGGAGCGGCTTTCCGTCCTTGTCGCGCTTCATTACACCCTTCTCCTCCAGAATTCCAGGAATGGTCAGCGTGTAAATAGTCTTGCCGTCCGACGCGCGAAAATCGATAGGGACGAGTTTGGTGCCAGTGACGTTCGGTGGATTCCATCCAAACATGAACCCGAGCATTTCCCTGAAAGCGTCTTGCTGCGCCTGGGTAGTTCTTTCGTCGAAATAGACGGTAGCGTTAACCTTGCTGGCGTCTCTATCGATCAGGTCTCCGATCACCACAACCTTGAACCCACTCATGTCCACGTTTCCGTAATGGCCGCGCTCGATATAGGCGAAATCGGCGGCGTCGCATGCGCCGTGAGTCGGATGACCGTTGGAGCGGCACGGGCAAGCGTAGGCTGTACATTGGCATTCCGTGAAGCTGACGCCTTGCACGTCAAAATCAGGGATGTTCTTGGGTTCGTTCTTGGATTGGTCGGCCGCACCCCCGATACCAAGTAGCGCGCCCGCCAGAACGAAAGAGATCGCGATCTTTGGCATTTTCATGCTGGTTACCCCTTTCGGTGATAGGTTTTCGTGTAGGACTCTAACTCCGGCCGCGACTGAAGTCAAACGACTGATCTTCCCGGTTTTCACCCAACCGCCCGCCACACTTCCCTAAAGTGAAACACTGAATCCGGTCTGGACATGGAATACATTTTGCTATAGCATTTGCGCTCTCGCCATCTTAAGTACGGTTTGACCTCAACCTACTTATGCGGAGTGTCCGGAGTCGTGTTTGAAGAACTGAGGGCAATACAACGCGATTTCGGATACCTGCCAGCCGACCAACTCAAGACGCTTGCTGCGAATATTCACGTCCCTGTAAGTCAAATCCACGCGGTAGCGAGCTTTTATCCCCACTTTCATCTCAGCCCTCCCCCGAAGGTGGACGTGCGCGTGTGCGCGGACATGAGCTGCCACCTTCGTGGAAATGGAGAGGTCCGGTCCGCTCTCGACTCCGCTTTTCAAGGCGCTGACCCGAAAGACGTTTCTATCCGTGACGTTTCCTGCCTCGGCCGGTGCGAGCAAGCTCCGGCGATCGTGGTGAATGATGATATTTACGCCCTCGTTAACGGCCGGGATGCAGTCACCATGGCAGAAGATGTGCTCGCGGGCAAACCTCTCGCCGGAAGACATCTCAAGGCAGAACGAATGGCGGTGGTCTCTGACCCGTACGAGGGGCAAGGGCAGTATGGGGTGGTGCGCCGCTTTGTTGAAACCCGGAATTGGCAGGAGATTATTGCGGCGCTGAAAGCCGCTGGCCTGCGGGGTATGGGTGGAGCCGGCTTTCCAACTTTCAGCAAGTGGGAACTGGTGCGCAACGCGCCCGGTTCCACGAAGTACATCGTGTGCAACGCCGATGAGAGCGAACCCGGCACCATCAAAGACCGCGGCATCATGGAGAATGTCCCGTACCTCGTGATTGAAGGCATGATCACTGCCGGTCTGGTCACGGGAGCACGCAAAGGCCTTCTGTATATCCGGCACGAATACGAAGGCCCCAAAGAGGTTCTGCAGGAGGAGATTGATCGCTGCTACCAGCAGGGTTTATTGGGAGCGGGAATCTTGGGCAGCGATTTGGCCTTTGATCTGGAGATTTTTGTCAGCCCGGGCGGCTACATCTGTGGAGAAGAGAGCGCTCTGCTCGAGGCCATCGAAGGCAAGCGTGCCGAACCGCGCAACAAACCTCCCTTCCCCGTCACGAATGGCTTGTGGAACCAACCCACCGTCATCAACAACGTTGAGACTTTTTGTTTGGCCACCGTGATCCTGGCTCGTGGCGCAGATTGGTATAAGGCGCAAGGCAAGAATGGATCAGTGGGAATGAAGTTCGTGGGAATCAGCGGCGACGTGAATCGCCCGGGCATTTTTGAAGTTCCGATGGGAACCACTTACAGCGAACTGATCTATGAAAATGCCGGTGGCATCGCAGGGGGGGGAAGCTGCTCGCCTTTGCGCCTTCGGGCCCGTCGTCAGGATACTTGCCGGCTTCGATGACCGCCCTGCCGCTGGACTGGAACGCGGTTGCGGCGGCTGGATCCATGGTCGGATCGGGAGCCATTGTGGTGTGCGCGGAAGGCAGATGCATGTTGGACATGGCACTCAATGCCACTCGCTTCTACCGCAATGAGTCCTGCGGCAAGTGCGTACCATGCCGGGTGGGCTCGCAAAAGCTGGTCGAGATGCTCAAAGGCTGGACCGCAGGGGAAAGCTCCAAGGAGGACATGCAGGTTCTGAAGGAGCTTTCGACCGCGATGATGCAGGCATCAATTTGTGGACTTGGACAGGTGGTGCCGGTGCCGATCGCGTCGGTGATGAAACATTTCCCGGGCACGGTCGAAGAGCACATCGTCCACCGCCGCTGTCCGGGAGGGGTTTGCTTCAAGCAGCCTTGAGAAAATCGTGAGTTAGAGAATCATGAATTAGAAAATCATGAGTCCCGATGCATTGGCAGGCAAACCGATCCCTGCAAATCACGTGCAGCTGACCATCGACGGCATATCCGCGTCGGTCCCTCGCGGCACCACTATTTTTGACGCTGCCCGTACCCACGGCATTGCTATCCCCACACTTTGCCACCAGCAGAATGAGAATCCGGTCGGAGTATGCCGCGTCTGCGTAGTGGACGTGGGCCAGCGAGTTTACGCCGCTTCGTGCATTCGTCAAGCCGAACACGGGATGACGGTCAAGACGAATACCGAGGCTGTGTTGGGCGTTCGCCACACTCTCGTCGAACTGTTGCTGTCGGACCATCCCTCTCCGTGTGCGCGGCAGCAGCATTCCGGCGACTGCGAATTGGAGCGGCTCGCCGCCCAGTCTGGAATCGGGCAGCCAAGGTTCCCGAGTCGTAGTACGCCACGCGGACACGATGACTCTTCGTTAGCCATCCAGGTAGACCACGAGGCTTGCATCCTGTGCGACCGCTGCATTCGCGGCTGCGATGACATCCGCAAAAATTGGGTGCTGGCGCGGCGGGGCAAAGGATATCAGGCGGGCATTGCCTTCGATAATAACTTGCCGATGGGAGAGTCCTCGTGCGTGTCCTGCGGCGAGTGCATGGTCTCCTGCCCTACAGGAGCTTTAACCAATAGGGCCACAGTTAAGAGCCACCTGGAAGGTGACAGCGTCGATCCAGATTTTCTTGTTGGCCTGCCGGTTTTCGAGAACGTTTCCGGAACATTTCTGGGATTGAACCAGAATGCGATTGTGCAAAGACGCTTCAAGGCAGGAGAAGTCATTTGTCGAGAGGGGGAGTTCGGCGCGACTGCGTTCTACATATTGGACGGCATAGCGGAAGTGTATCTTGCCAGCCCGATTGCCCACGTCAAGACCGAGGGCGGCGCGCGTGGATTCCTGAGCAAGCTCAAGAGCCTGCTCACCTCTCGCGCAGAGGATGAACGCAAGGAAGAAAGCACTCAACCCTACATACCCATCGACGCCTCCGTAGATCTCCCATATCAGAGCCCGATTGCGGAGTTAGGCCCGGGCGAACTGTTCGGCGAGATGACTTGCATGAGTTATTACCCACGCTCGGCCACAGTGCGCGCGAAGACCGATTGCACGATGCTCGAGATGCTGCGCAATGTTCTCGACATCATGCAGCGCAACAAGACTTTCCGCGATCAACTTGACCGCACCTACAGGAAGCGAGCGCTGGATTCGCACCTGCGCAGCGTTCCGGTACTGGCGCCGCTGACTGCGGACTTCGTCGAACATTTGCGGGAGCATGTCGAACTGCTGCGCTTTCAACCGGGTCAGGTCATCTGCACTCAGGGTGAGGTGGCCGATAGCTTTTATCTGGTAAGACTCGGGTTCGTAAAAGTATCCCAGCATCGCCCGGGCGGGGATATCGTCCTGGCCTACCTGGCGCGGGGTTCGTATTTTGGCGAAATGGCTTTCCTCACGGGCACGCCGCGCATAGCCACGTGCACGGCGTTGGACCATGTGGAGGTGGTGCGCATTCCCGGAGACGATTTCCGGCTCATGCTCGACCGCTTCCCGGAAATCCGGCGGAAGTTGGAAGCGGAGTCGGCGGAGCATGTCGAGCAGAACCGGCAAAGAGTCATGCAGGTTGCCGATGTTCCCGTGGACCAGTTCCTCAATCAGGGACTGATGGAAGCGCAGAGCCTGCTCATCCTCGATCTCGACCGTTGTACGCGCTGCGATCAGTGTGTGCGCGCCTGCGCGGACGCCCACGATGGAGTGAGTCGGCTGATTCGCGAAGGACTGCGCTTCGACCGGTATCTGGTCGCCACCTCGTGCCGGCAATGCCGCGATCCGCTGTGCATGGTGGGTTGTCCGGTGGGATCGATTCGCCGCCGCAATTCGCTCGAGGTGATCATTGAGGACTGGTGTATTGGTTGTGGCCAGTGCGCAAACAATTGTCCGTACGGAAATATCAATATGCATCCCTTCCCAGTCGAATTGGAAGACCTGTCGTATCCAGGAAGAACAATCGCCAGCGTAAAGGTGAAAGCTACTTCTTGCGACCTCTGCCTGGACCACGCGGAACCGAGTTGCGTATATGCGTGCCCGCATGATGCCGCACATCGCGTGAATCCGCCAGAATTCTTCGGTGGTCTGCTCAAGCAACAGAGGGTCGGCAAACCAGAATAAGTAAAGCAGGACAGTGACCATTGCGCATTGATGAGACACATCGAAAGTGGTTCATCGGCAGTCTGGCAGGACTGGTCGTCGCCGCTGTGATCTACGTTCCCTACAGCCGCAGTGCTCCGCAGGGGGCGAACGGCGGGACCGTGGCCGGGCTGACGTACGGAAGCATCGCCTCCGCATTTATGCTGTTTGCCGGGCTGCTGGGAGCGCGGAAGAAGGTGCCAATCTGGCGCGTAGGACGGGCACAAGCTTGGATGCGCGGCCACCTCTGGCTGGGTTCCCTCAGTTTTCCATTGATCCTCTTCCACTCTGGATTCCGCTTCGGCGTCGGGCTGACGAAGGGCCTGATGTGGCTGTTGGTTGCGGTTTTCATCAGCGGGATCGTGGGAGCGGCTTTGCAACATTTCATGCCGAGACTTACAACGCAAAGGATTCCGCTGGAAACCATTTACGAACAGATCGGACGAGTGCGTTCGCAACTAGTCGCGGAAGCACAGACACTGGTCGAGGAAGCGTCTGCCGCGCTAGTAGGGAGTGTTTCCCAAGCCAGCGAGCAACAGCGCGCAGCATCGGCGAGCGCGGGAACCATAGGCGGCCTGACCGTCGCATCCGGCTTGCACGTGGACGAAGGGGCCAGTGTCCAACTCCAGGAGTTCTTCCGCTGTGAGATGCAGCCCTATATTGCACAGGGCGGATCCAGGGGCATGGCGCTGGCCGACCGCAATCGGTCCCAAAATATGTTTCAGCAACTGCGCTTGCTCCTGCCGCCGAACTTGCATCCGTCGGTCGATGACTTGGAGAATATCTGCGAGGAAAAGCGGGAACTCGACCAACAGACTCAATATCACCGTATTCTGCACGCCTGGCTGCTCGTGCACATACCGGCTTCCTACGCGCTATTGCTGCTAGGGGCGGTGCACGCGGTGATGGCGTTGCGCTATTGAGACAAAACTATGCCGCGGCGCGTACGCACGACCAAGAATCTCGCCAAGCGAATGGACTTGCAATATTTCAAGCAGGCCCATCCCCTGCGCAGTTGGCGGCTCTGGTTGTCGATACTTGTTCCGGTCGTCGCCATAGGATGGTTCGCGGCCCAGCGCGCGACCAGCCAGAAGATTTATAGCAGCGGGCCGCTTTCGGCGGCGCACGCTGTGTTGGGAAAGAAATGTAACGTTTGCCATGTAACTACCCTGGGTTTCTTCCGCGCGAAGGTCAGCGACGATGCCTGTTTGAAGTGCCACGACGCTCCTGCACACCATTCCGACAAGGTGACTTCCACAATTAGCTGCGGCTCATGCCACATCGAGCACAAAGGTTCGCCCCGGCTGGCGAGCACGCAAGATGCAAGCTGCACTCAGTGTCATGCGAATCTGTCAACTCGGAGCGGGAATTCTCAGTACGTGCGCGCGGTGAAGGACTTCGATAAGGACCATCCAGAGTTCGCAGCGTTGCGGCCCGGCGCCGGTGATCCTGGCCAGGTCAAGCTGAACCACTATGCGCATCTGCGTCCGAACCTTGCAGGGCCGACTGGGCCGGTGCAGATGGATTGTCAAGACTGCCATCGCCTGTCGGCGATGGAGGGGAGCTGGCCGTATGCAATGCCTCAGCCCGTCTCGCAGTCAAAGACGACTGCCGCGGGCAGTATGAGCGCGGACCTAAAGCACTCACGCTCCCAGGATTACATGTTGCCGATTCTTTACGTCAATCAGTGCGCCGGGTGTCACGTTAAGGATTTGCAATTTGACAAGCGTTTCGATCAGGCGGCGCCCCACGACAAGCCGGAAGTTGTCCAGACATTTCTAACTCAGAAGTACGGCGGTTACTTCGCATCTCATCCGGGAGCGCTGTCGGAAGCGATCGCGCCGGAACGGATTCTGCCTGGCACGATTCTCCCGGATACGATGAAATTGCCGCTGCCGGTTCCGCACAACCGGCAGGAATGGATGGACCAGCAAATCATGCTCGCCGATCGCCTGTTATTCGACAAAGGCTGCAAGCTCTGCCACATCATGCTTGAAGGACAACCGACTGAAGGAAAAGCGCCGCTGCCCATGGTGGCGAAGTCTTCCATCCCGGTGCGCTGGTTCCTGCACGCCGAGTTCAACCACGATTCCCACCGCCTGCTGACCTGCACGGCCTGCCACAACCGGACGCCGGAGAGTCGCCAAACCGCCGACATCCTGCTGCCGGGAATTGCATCTTGCCGCAGTTGCCACGAGGATAGCGGGGAGCGGCATGATGCCGCCAGCGGGCGCTGTTCCGAGTGCCATTCGTATCACGATTGGACCAGCGCAAAGCCCACCAAGGGAACGTTCACCATTCCGGAATTGCGCGCGGCAAGGTAGCGGCGCCGGCGGGACGCCCGCCACCACACAACCACTCAACGACACTATCAGTGCGCCGGGCCTGGGGGACTATCTGTAACCGTGTAGAGTTGGCCATCGCGAAGATACATGCGCTGCATTTCCTGCAGATTGAACGGGCGCGCGCCGCGGCGTCCGAGTACTGCCACCTGATTGCCGCTTTCATCCACGCCGCGATCGCGATCGATGCCTTTGGAGACGGCCAGCGCCGGCCCATGCGTTTGATGAGTGGCAATCAGTTTGGGAGTGGGACGCGGGCTGAATCCGGAGAAGTTGGGATTGTCCACGGGCGAAAACAGCTGAAGCACGCGCAGCCCATTCTTGCCATCGGCCACATAGGCAAACAACTCCGCCGAGACCATGCCGAGTTTCACATCGTTCACGTCATTCATAGCGCCATTGGCGTTGAAGATCTGGTCCAGCCTGGGCTGTTCGGGATGCTCAATATCCACTATCGCCAAACCCTGCTTGCCCGCAGAAACGTAGGCGTAAGTGCGCGCGACATAGACGTTGCGAGCGTCGTCTAGCGGAACCTGCACTACCTGAACGGGCACTGGGTGGTCGAGATGAGTAATATCCAGAACCTTTAGTCCCAAACTATCCACCACGAACGCATAGCGGAACTGCACCGCGATGCCTCGCGGCTCGGTTAAGAATGGAGCGCCGACCTCCGCTACGAGTTCGGGTTTAATTGGATTATCGAGACTCACCACAGCCAAGCCAGCGTCGCAAAGGATGTAAGCATACGTGCCAACGATGGTGATCCTCCGCGCTCCCTTCAGCGCACCGTTGGGGTTGAAAGCCAAAGCGCGTTTGAGAAAGTTATTGCGGGGATCGCCATCGAGCAAGGTGCCGACACCGGGACTCTTGCTCTTCAAATTGGGGTCGCCGATGACGACCAGGCCTTCTTCCCTGTCAGCAACGTAAAGAAAACCGTAGATCAAGTGAATCGGTTGCTCTTCGTTCTCGGGACGATGAGTGCGTAGCGGGTCGACACCGAGCGTTGTGGGAGTCGCAACGGCCATTGCATATTTCGTTGGAACATAGAAGCGCTGACCCAGGGGCGAGACCGGCGCGGTGATTGTGCGTTGAGAAATGTCCTTATCATCGACGTTAGCGATGTCGTAGACGCGCAGGCCGCCTTTTCCCATGGCAGCGTAGAGATATTCTCCACGCGCCTGTACATCCAGAATGTCCGACCCGGCGTGCCCGTAAGCCTCTTTCAGTTCACGATTATCCTTCATATGCCTGGCGTAGGCGTTGGGGTAGGCGAGCCTTTGCAGATCGCTCCCAATGACGGCGGGAGGCTCGTCATGTTCGGTTACCGCGACCGCTTCGTATCCCTTGTTGCCGGTAGCTACATAGATGTAGCGACCCATGAAGTTCATGAAGTTCGTTCCCAGCAGGAACAACTGGGTCATCCAAGCGTTGTTGTCGCCTGCCTTCGAGACATGACAGTCCGTGCAACCCTTGGTTTCCGTGGCGCGCACGGTGTGGGGAACGAAGGTACTAAAGGCCTGCCCGCTGAAGCCTTCCGCAGAAATAGTCTGCTGCTGATAGTAGATCCAATCGCGGTTGTTGTTCTGGGAACTTACCAGCACGGCACATGCCGAGCGCACTGGGGCGACGCGATGTCCGGTGACCGTGCCATCAATGGCCAGGCTGTAGACGTCGTCGCGCAGAACCTGGAAATTGTAGGAGGTCCAATTGCGAGTCGTAAGTCCCTCGTTGTGCAGCATGGGCATCTTCTGATTTGCCGTCATCGGAAGATGGCATCCATAGCAAGTGGGAGCCCACGAGCTGTGACAGGAGTAGCAAGTCATCCGGCTGTTTTCGTGCGCCAACTGCGACGAGTCGGCATTCGTGCTGCCCCAAGTGCTGCCGTCCTTCTGGATGGTCTTGGCGAGGCGCGATTTCTCGTTGTAGTGAGCGTTCCCCGGAGTGATCGAGTCGATCACCTGCACCACTTCCCATTGCTGGTCTTTTTCCAACATGGAGCGCTGAAACAGGCGATCTCCATCCCAATAGAAACGGCGCTCACCCCAGGGCGTGCGGAGCCGTTCAAGCAAAGTACCGCCGACGGGCGCCGCGATGCCTGACGTGCGTAACATCGCTCGTTGCTGGATCGTGCCATGGCAATCCACGCAATCGACTTCAATGGCATTGCGTGTTTCGCCATACAATTTTCCGTTGCCGTGACTGTCCTGCTCGAAATGGCAGTCAATGCAATGCATCCCCTTTTCCAGATGGATGTCCTTCAGGTGGACAGCCTTTTTGAATTTGTCCGGATCGTCGAAAGAAACCTGGTTGCCCGCGGCATCGAGAAGATTGCCTTTGCGATCGTGTTTGAAAGCCGCCCGGAAAATCCACCCGTGACTGTGGAAGTCGGCGAACTGCGTGTTCTTGAGGTCTTTGTTGAATTCCGGCGTCCCCGTCTTCTCGAGGAAACTCACGTCGGACCAGTAGCCGCGAATCGTAGTCCGCTCCGGATCGCGGGTCTGGACCAATTGCTGTTCCTTAGGACTGAGATGGCGCTGGTCTTTATCCTTGGGATACATCTTGTCGCCATCGATCTCGTTATCCCACCAGGTGTAGCCAAAGTAAGGCGCGACCATGTTGGTACCGGGATGGATGTGGCAAACAATGCACTGACTCGATGGAATGGATCGAGTGAACTCATGTTTGATGGGATGTCCGGACTCATTCTTTGGGATAGTCGGGTCGGCAGTTGCAGCCTGCCCAAGGTTGCCAGCGGACGCATAGTGTCCGGAGTGTTCCGGCGAACGATCGTTGGCGTAGATGACGTGGCAAGCGCTGCATCCGCTGGCGCGATAGTCTCCGGGTTGATCGTTGGTTCCTGGAAAGGACAGCAACGGATCGAGCAAGCGCGTTTTTTGCAAACCGAGAACGGTTGGGTCGGTACGCGTTAGCGTGCCAAAACCGCGCTCGCCAAGTTTAACGTCTGGCTTTCCCGGCTCCTCTTCAAGACTGGGAATCCCGACTTCGGGCTTCTTTTCGCCGCCACGCTCGAACGACCGCAACACGTTGCCGGGCTGCGACACCTCCCATCGCTCAATGGGTTCAAGGTAGGGGAGAACGCCCTTGGTGCGCGTCTCTTCGGGAGTGGGTGGTGGAAAGGTTTGCAATCTCTGCGGCTTTCCATCGCGGCCGTAGCTTTCGCCAAAGAACGGATTCTTCAACGGAATCGCGCCATTGTTGTAGAGCGCGGCCTCCCATAGCATCGCACCGTGCGTCATCATGCTGGTGCGTACGCGCCGGACTTCGGCAGTATGACATCCGGAGCGGCCGCAGGTTTGCTCCGCGACGCGCAAATCGCCGGGATTTATGAACTTGACGTAATCCGCGTCTTCTTTCAACCACTGGGTATAAGCGCGAACCGGGTTGGCGGAGGTTCGGGCGCTCTCTGCAAAACGAGGCTTCGGGTGAGCCTGTTTGGTCGCTTCAATATATTCCGGTGATTCTTGCGCCACCCCGGCAGGCAGCGCGATCTGGGCGTTCCCTCCATGGCAGTCGGTACAACCTAAACGCACGGTTCCAGTAGTGTGCATAGTGGGGCTATCCATCGGGTTGTGACAAGTTATGCAACCCGCCGACCTTTGCTCCGCCTCCTCGATCGTGTCTCCCAGCCCGGGCGAGCCTTCCTCAACGCCCGCCTGTGTCGACAGGTCCGGGTCCTGTTCTGACGCGGCTGTCTTGCCGGCAGGACCAAATACCGCTAGTGCTGCGCAGAGGCAGGCCGCCAGGAATAAGACTTGACCCGATCGTTGTCGCGAACATCGTTGCCTGAAGGAATGCCGCATAGCTCTAGTTCAGAACGTCAGTTTTATGCTGGTGAATCCGGAGACTAACACTCGCTTGTTGAAAATGTCCTCGAATCCGACACCTGGAACCAGATTCGAGACTCCCGTTGTGATCACAATATTCTCGGTCAATGGCGGCCGATACTGCAGGCCGATGCCTGTGTCCGTACCGATGCTATGCCGAATTCCGGACTGGAACAGGACGATTTGCAACGGCTCGGTTCGGTCAAAGCGAAGGTAGTTCGCGTTCACAAAAGCACGCAGCTTTGGTGTCAGATTAAAATCAGCACCCGCGTTGAATATGTAAATCCCTGGGTTTACAAAATTCGCCTGGCCTTCTTCTTTGTTGCTGCGCAAGCTAACCAGCAGGCTGCCGGGATTGGTGAGCGCGATTCCCGTGCTCGTCAGGCGGATGCCTTGCTGGTCGAAGAAGCTGAAGGCTCCTCCCCCAAAGTTCGTTTCATCCACAATGGTGTCGAAGCCGTGCGCGGTCGAGTCGCGAGGTTTCCCGAGTGCGCCATTCACGTTACTGGGGTCGCCGGAAGCATAGAAGAACGACGTTCGGAAGCGCGCCCAATCCTTGTCCACGGACAACTCCAGCGCAGCCATCCTTCCGTCGATGTCAACGCGTCGTCCCGCAATCGGATTCAGAGTGTCATGGCCCAGCGCCTGATAAAACGCGTGACTTACATTCAAGCGGTGGATGTGGCCGTTACTGGTCCAGCCCAGATAGTAGGCCTTAATGCCGTGCGTCAGGATGCCGTTATTCACTACCAGCCCGACGGGCGCCGGCCGGACGAGGAATCCATTGTCGTCGAAATGAATCGTGGGGTCGTCGCGGTTGTAATGAAAACTGAATTCTGTGGTGTAGCCCTTGGCGAAGAAATCCTGGATGTACACGTTCCCGATGTAGACCTGTTGATGGCGTTGAGTGACCGTATTCAGCCCGCTGTTCGTGTTCTTCTCCAGAAAATAGAAGTAGGCCAGGTTGTAGTTGATCCGGTTCGAACGCAGATTTCCGAAGAGGCGCACGCCGGGCTGCTCCTCGGCGAAGATAAAGCCGCGAAAATCGCTGACGAATTGCTGAATCCCGGCGCGGATGGAGATGAAATCAAAATTCGGGCTCAGGTCGTGGAGCTTGGCCTCGACAAACGCCTCTTGCAGACCAGCGTGGGTGTCGAACCGGTTGGTACCGTCGCGAAGGTCAACATTGACCAGTCCGCGATCGCGGGTTTGCAAAAAGTTGAGATTGAATTCCGGCGTAAAGCGAATGCGGAAATCAATGGGCCGAAAACTGGTGTCGCCTTCGAAGAGATCGAAAGACAGGCGGAAACTTTGCGAGACAAAGCCCTGTTCACCGCGGCCGAAGAAATCATAGCTGCCCGGTTGCTCGGCCGACACACCGCTTGGTACCGGCAAGCGCCGCACATCCAAGCCTGTGATACTGGTCCCCGTGAAGTCAAAGAACCATTGCTGCCCGAAGATGGGCTTGTCTCCCTTGATGCGGCTGCGATTGAACGGGTCGTACCAGTGCCCCTTGGTATAGGGAAATTCACCGCCTTTGCCGTAGCGATCCCAGGCCGGCATGGGAACATCCCACCGGTCAGGCTCCTTCACGAAGTTTGCGGTGTCTGGCGGCACCTGCTCGGGAGCAATTCCCAGCGGCCCGGGAGAGAAAGGCGTCTCGGCGGTCCGCAACCCAGGATAGGGTCCAGTCGGCGAAGGTGGTGGCGCCGGGGGCGAGGGCACAGCGCCAGGAACCCCGGATGGACCTTTCGCCGGCATCATCTCGCCCGCGGTCGGCACTAACTCCAGATCCTTGGTTTCAGGACCCTTGATCTGGAGACCCGGCAAGTCTATGGCCTGGAATCCTTGCTTCTCGGCCTTGAGTTCATAGGTTCCGGGCGCCAGGTCAATCACGCGGAAGATACCTTCGGCGTCGGTCCACTTTTCGCGAACGACGACGCCTGCACTGAGGAGGCTGATCTTGACTCCCGGGATACCCAGCTTGGTTTGCGGGTCTCTTACCGTACCTTGCAGCGATGTGGCGTTGGTGGGCATGTGGCCGGGAATCCGCTGCACCTGACCCAACATCACGCCCGGCAGCACGACAAGGCACAGAAACGCGGTCTGAGAAGTCCGCGCCTTCATCAACAGTGACGCTCTCACCAAGTCAATCTTCATCGCCAGAACTGAAGCGTTTCTTATAACGGGAACTGGGTGGGGCATAACTCCTATCACAACTTCCGTCCGGTAGCAAGCATTGCTTGACTTTGTCCTACGCCTAGTCATAATGGACGGCGCGCAATAATTGGGAATCTGGATTTTTTCTCGGAGAGCCCGAATTATGAAGACTGGGTTATGAAGACTGAGTTATGAAGACCAGGACGAGGAAGCACCATCGCTTTGGCCTTTCTGGACTCCGTCTGATGATCTGCGCAGCGGTTCTGCTGTGCCTGTCCTGTGGTGGAAGTGGATCTTCATCCGCGAACTCGCCTGACCCTCCTGCAACGGCAGCGATCCCGCTCACCATCGCCGATGTAACCAACGTTGTGCAAAATGCGGTGATGTCGGTGAACGCACCCATGGTGGTCGCGGTTGCAGACCGCGCCGGAAATATCCTGGCTGTGTTCCAGACGCCTGGAGCGCCAACGACGTCGATTGGGAATTTTGGCCAGATGGTGCCGGCGGACGAACTTGCAGTCGGTTTGGCCCGCACCGCGGCTTTCTTCAGCAATGACCAAGCGCCGCTCTCTTCGCGCACGGTGCGATTCATCAGCGGCATTCATTTTCCACCCGGAGTTGCCGGCACTCCCAATGCCGATCTGTACGGAATTGAAAACACCAATCGCGGCTGTACTCTGAGCACGAATTTTCTACCGGGACAGATGTTGAATCCGTCGCTATTCGAGGGCACCTTCGGTCCGGGCATCATCACGGGGAAAGCAGATATGAACGACAGCGACCCGCTCGCGGTCAATCCCGGCGGCGTACCCCTGTTCAATGGCGGAGCAGTCGGCGGCGTGGGGGTGGTAAGCACAACGGCGGCGATTGCGGAATACGCAGCGTACTCGGGTGCGATGAATTCAGGATTGCTGCCCACCGCCGCTCAGCTTCCGCCGCCGGGAGTCGTAATCATCGGCGGTATCGCATTGCCTTTTGTGGACCAAACCACACAGCCGGCGGGCACGTCTCCCGGCACTACCTTCGCCGGTTCATACGAGGTCCCTCCCACGGCGGGGACGCTGCCGCCGGAGGGATTCCTGGTCGGTCCCAGTGCCGGCACCGCGCTGTCGCGGAGTGATGTCAACGAAATCATCATGAATGCGGTAGCGACGGCAAGCATAACGCGTGCGGTCATTCGGCTCCCATCCGCCTCCAGGACCAGAATGACAATTGCGGTCGCGGACCTCGACGGCACGATTCTCGGCCTCTATCGCATGCATGATGGAACCGTATTTAGCACCGACGTAGCCGCGTCCAAGGCCCGCAACGTGGTCTGGTTCAGTACCGTCGGCGTGAGCGATTTGCCCGGTGTGCCGATGGGAACAGCTGTAACGAATCGCACCATCAGCTTCGGAGCTCAGCCGCTGTTTCCGCCAGGGATCAACGGATCGGGCGATGGTCCCTTTTTTCCGTTATATCTTTACGACACGGCGAACCCTTGTACCCAGGGACCAAGTTCGGAGGCATTTTCGCCCAACACCAACAACATGAGCGGCGTCGTCTTCTTCCCCGGAAGCCTGCCGCTTTATCGAAATGGTGTGCTTGTCGGTGGCCTGGGGGTCAGCGGAGATGGTGTCGACCAGGACGACTTCGTCACCGCGGGAGCAGTTGACGCCGCCTGTGGCGCGGGTGGTCCGTGCGGGATGCCTGATCTTCAAGCGCCGCCCAACATCAGAGCCGATCAAGTCGTGATTGAAAATGTCCGCCTGCCCTACCAGAAGTTTCCGCGCAACCCTACCGACTGAGATACGACACGCAGCGAGGTCCGCCGGCGCAACCGGAAATCAGCAGAATCCATGTCAGACTGTACTTGTTGAGATACCCCCATCACGACTGAAGTTTCTTGACTTCACCCTTTTTTCTGGGACAATCCTGCTAGGTTTCCCTGAACATCTCACTTCGGAGGTTTGACATGCTTAAGTCATTGCTGTCGGTTTTGCTGTCTCTTCTTCTGGCTGCAACGCCCATGTTTGCGGCTCCAACCGATAGCCAAACCGCCGGAGAAGTGAAGGCGCTCATTCCTGCCGCTTCGCGAAATGCGCAGCCGGTAAAGGTCAAAGACAGCCTCGAGTGGAATGATCTGCTGAAAACCGATGCCCAGGGGCGTTTGCGGGCCGGCCTCACTGACGGCTCCATCCTTAGTCTCGGCTCCAACAGCGAACTCAAAGTAGTGCAGCACGATGCCGTATCGCAGCAAACTTCGATTGAAATGAATTATGGCAAGCTGCGCAACCAGGTGGTCAAGATCACCAAGCCGGATGGCAAGTACGAAGTCAGGACGCCGAACGCGGTGATCGGCGTGATTGGAACTGACTTCTATGTCGGCTATGCGGACAATCAAACCACCGTGATCTGCTACGTGGGCAAAGTGGCGGTCACGCCTGCGCCCGGGGCGAAAGTGCTCAAGAGCGACAATGCGTCGACCGGTTCGACCAACACCGTGACGCTTATCGCGGGCCAGATGATCGTGATCGGACTCGATATCCCGCCCGGAGGCTACCTGGCAACTTCGACTCCGGCGCCGGTGGCCGAGACAAGCATGCAGGACACAAACGTTCCCAATGAGCCGGTCGTGGGCAAAGTGGGAAGTCACACGGTGCGAAATGTTTTGATCGGCGTTGGGCTTGCCGTCGGACTGGGAGTGGGATTGGGGATCGCGGAGACCCGCGGCGGTAGCAGCAGCCCGACATGCAATCCATCCGTGAAGGCGTGCTGACATTCGCGGGAATGTTGGGCCATTTCAGAAGTGCATGCAGATCTCTTTCGCACCAGGCCCATGCCGCCATTGCGGTGGCGGCGACCGCAGTTGGTCTGGCGCTCTTCGCCTATTCCGGAATCGGCGGCAACCAGAGTGCCGGCTTTCTGTTTCTCGAGGACATCGAGCAGCGGACGCTCGATCTTCGCTTTGGCATGCGCGGCAAGCGCGAAGTGGATCCTCGCATCGTCATCGTTGGCATTGACGACAAGACGCTGCAGACGATCGGCTCCTACCCTCTGCCCCGAAGTAACTATGCTCTTCTGGTGCACCGTCTGAAACAGGGAGGCGCCCGGGTTATCGGCTTTGATGTAACTTTTCCAACTGCAGCCAGCAGCGAAGCGCTTGACGTCCTGGCGCGCTTGCGCAGCGCACTCGGACCCTCCGCGCCCCTGCAGAATAAACTCCAGCAGCTAGAGCAACAATCTGATGTCGATGCCCAATTTGCCGGCGCCCTCAAAGATGCCGGTAACGTGGTTCTCGGCCATCTTTTTCTGAGTGCCCAGCGTTCCAAGTTTATGGATCCAAAGCTGGCCGAGGCTTACTTCAACATCGCGTGGGCGAAGAGCTTTCCGCAGGTTTTGAAAGTCAAATCCAACAACCGCGATTTCGATCTCGGCCAGGCATGGATTCGGGGTGGAGGGCCGGTGGGCGCTGGCGTGGAAGCCAACCTTCCGAAACTGGCCGAAGCCGCCGCATCTTATGGGTTCTTCAACATAGCACCGGACGCAGACGGCACCATCCGGCGGGCTCTGTTCGTGATTCGCTACCAGGACCAAGATTTCTTCCCGTCGCTGGCGTTGCAGGTTCTGCGGCAATACGAAAGCATTCCCGACCAGCAAATCGCAGCTTACATTTCGGCGGAAGGCATCGAGCGCATTCAGTTTGGCGATCACGAACTGTATCCCTGGCACAACGCCAGTGCGCTGATCAACTACGCTGGCCCCTATCACTCCTATCCCCACTACTCGATGGTGGACGTACTCCATGGAACTGTGCCGGCGGATGCATTTCGGGACAAAATTGTTTTTGTCGGCGGCACCGCGCTGGGCATCGGCGACCTGCGCAACACTCCGTTTGAAAAGCAAGGCTCGGGTTACATGGGAGTCGAGGTGCACGCCAACATTCTCGACAATCTACTGCACAGCGCTGAACCGCAGCGCACCTTTCTCATCCGCGGTTTCAAGGAAGAAATCGTCGACATCGCGTTCATTGTCTTTTTCGGCATCGGGCTGGGACTTTCGTGCGGCCAATCGCGTCCTCTGACGGCAACACTCATGGCCTTAGTGGCGCTGGGCGCATTCTTCGGGTTCGTCTACTATGGCTTTGCGCACTGGGGGCGCTGGTACAGCTTCGTGATACCGGCGGCGACGCTGGTGGGCTCATACGCTTCCATCACCAGCTTTCGGGTGATTCACGAGGAGCGCGAGAAACGAAAAATCCGCAAGACATTTTCTCAATACCTCTCGCCCGGCGTAATCGGACTGATTGAGAAGGATCCGCAAAAGTACATTCGCCCCGGAGGCGAAGTCAAGGATCTGACGGTGATGTTCAGCGACATTCGCGATTTCACCACGCTCTCCGAGGGCCTGACACCGGATGATCTCGTGCGCCTGCTGAATCAATACCTGAGCGTGATGACGGACATACTGTTTCGCAATCTGGGCACACTCGATAAGTACATCGGCGATGCCATTATGGCGTTCTGGGGATCGCCTTATCCGCAGAAGGATCATGCCTATCGCGCCTGTCGCTGCGCCCTGGAGATGATCGCAGGCCTGGAAGACCTGAACCGCAAGTGGGCGGAGCAGAGGCGGCGCCAGATCGCCATCGGCATCGGGCTGAACACCGGCCCGGTGAACGTCGGCAACATGGGATCTGACAAGCGCCTGGCCTGGACCGTGATGGGAGACAACGTCAACCTGGCTTCCCGTCTGGAGGGCATGACGAAGCAATACCGCAGCCGAGTGATCATCAGCGAAAGCACTTATAACCAAGTGGCGAGTCAGTTTGTGGCGCGCGAAGTCGACCGGATCCGGGTGAAGGGGAAAAAACAGCCGGTGGTGATTTACGAGTTGCTGGCGCCGATTTCCGAACGCCAAGCCTATTCAGCATTGCTGACACAGTTCAATGCGGCGCTCGACGTATATCGCAGCCGAAATTGGCGGGAGGCAGCCGGAAAGTTCGGCGAGTTGCTGGCGGTGTATCCGGATGACGGCCCCATCCAGGTGCTGCTGCAGCGCTGTCTTGAATTCATGGAGGAAGCGCCGGATCCTGATTGGGACGGAGTTTACGTGATGAAATCGAAGTAGTTTGATTGCGCCTGGGTCCACAGAAATCAGGTCACGGACCCTAGGGTTTATAGTTTGGCGAAAAGGCAGATGCCAGACCAGGGTCGCGAGCCCTCGCGGCCGTTCGATTGCGGTAACAGAGACAGGAGCGACATGCCGAACGAAAGGCGTTTGAAACGTGCCGCTGTTTTGAGTGGCGAACGCACATCAATTGGCTTCCAACCGTAAGGAAGAAAGAACTCTGGACCTTCCTCCGGACCAAATTTCAACGAGGAGCCGCTCTGTCTGAGTGAGGAATCCATGTTCTTCTGGAGCAAACGCAGGAGGCCCGGCGATGCGAGATCCACTATCCAACGCTGAAACGCGGGAGGAGCGGCGAGATCCTCTGCAAGCGCGCGGAGTTGGGCGAAGAGCTCGCGGCGGGCAGTGGCGTCAGATAGATCGAGGCGGACGCGTTCGAGAGCGCAGGCCGGTTTTTCACTGGCCAGGATTTCTTCAGGATGCCGGGGAGATCGACCTCACTCCACTGTAGCGCCGCTGGCAGGGCCATGCGATAGGGACGCGTATCGAGGCCCGCGGCGAGGTTGACGACCATATTCACGCCCTGCTGACACTGTTCAGCGTCCAGGCTGGATCACAATCCCGGCAAGCTCTTCCATGTCCGCCGTATCAATTACTTCATATCGTGCTCGCGCACCTACGACGATGGCTGATGGAAGACGCCGGTTTGCCTTTCCGTCCTCTCCGCAGTCGGTGAGATAGCTGCGGGACAAATTGAGGATGATCTGCATGCAGCCATTGGGCAAAACGCGTTCGCGGCGGTGAGAAAACCGTGGTGCCCGGCAGTACCACAGGGATCGAACCCATGAACGAAGGTGGGGACTGGGAGGTTCTTCCAGATAGACCATCGGTTCGCTCGTTGTGAGGCACACAAAACGCGGTAACAGGCTCATGCTACCACTCGTGTCACTCGGATGAGAAGTTGGAATCTCGGATTGAGTACTGCTTGCCCTCCTAGACCGGCTTCTGGGAACAGAATCATTGATTACGAGCGCGGTCTAATGGGCGCGGTGGATTGATGGCCTGTATCACTAGGATCAGCATCCGCCTCCAAGGTTTGGCCTTCGTAGGCCGTTTAGCTTCGTGGAACTTTTTTCGCGCCCTGTTCGTACCTGTTCGTGCCAGTCGCGTGGGGGCAATCAATTTAGGATGCAAAACCTTGCGATCCCGTCGGAGGTTGACATGGATGAGGCATCGGTGATTACCAAGGGAGATCCGATTAACAACGCTTCGGTTTTCACAATTATCCCGAGTCGTCACCAACGTGTCGACCATGCTGCAAACCGATCTGTTTTTCAATTGTGGTTTGGAATTGGTGTCCCAACTTACGCGTTGATCGCGCTGATCTTGGCATTTCTAATCAACCGCTGGTACGGCGTAATTACGGGATTGTGGTATGTCGTTCGAATCCTCGACACGGCGGGGACGACGTGCAGTAGGTGCCCGAACTATGCCACGTGGAACTGCGGCCTCCCCGGCAAAGTGGTACCGTTGGTTGTCAAGAGAAACAAGAAGGCTATTTCGCAACAAAGATTGAAGATCCACTATCATGTGGATTTATTTGCGTTCTTGTATGCTTGGTTTCCATATTCGATATACGCACTCCTTCATAACAGCTTTTGGTCTCTTCCAGTTTTTGCCACTTTATATCTCATAGGTTGCTGGGAAATCGTCTTCCGCAGGAAACGCTATCACGGGTTGCTATTTAAGTTGCACTAAGCCTGCTTGTGTTTTCTTCGGTTTAAATCCATCAAAGTGGAAATGCAATTCGCGAAGCGGTTCATCGTTTTTCTCCTATCGATGGTCCAGCTTGATTTCTTCTTTGCTCGTGATCCGTTCCTGGTTTCGTGAGTCCCGAATTATGGCGTCCCATTTCAAACGGCCCTTTGTGCCAGGCCATCGGCAACATGGTGGGCCCAGGCCGCGATCGCGAGAGACGGAGGCGTCCCAGCCGCCGCCGGCAGCGCCGCTGCGTCCGCAATGAACAGACCCGGATTCCCGTACACTTCGCCTCTATGATCGACAACGCCGCGATCCGGAGTTGGTCCAAGGCAGGCGCCACCCCATGCGTGAACGGTGATGGGTTTCTTGATCGCCCAGGTCTTCAGGCCGGTTTCGGTTTCCAGCGTGCGGAAAGCTTCCCGTACTTTCTCGAAGATCGGCTGTTGTTTTGCGTCGTAGTCCACTACCACGCGCCCGTTTTCGAACCTTGCCGACGCTGCTCCTGTGTCCGCTCCCATTCCAATGAGTGGAACTGTCTTCGCGAGGTTGTTTTTCCAGCTGGGCAACAGCGGCACGGTGCCGATGCCGGCCAAAGCCCACATCCCGGTGAAAGGAGTGTCCTGCCCGTTCACCTCGAAGCGGCCAAGAAAGGGGACGGTCTCGAACATGGGAGGTTGGGCAGAATTCTTGAACCAGGCGCCAATTAAATCTCCGTTACTGCCAAACGTGCGTCCCAAGGGCGGCATCCGGTTGAGACCCCCCGGCCCCAAACTGCTGGCAAACAGCAAGCGCAGCGTGTTCATCGTTCCAGCGGCAAGGATGACCCGCTTGGTGCGGACGATTTCCTTCTGCCCATCGCGGAGACCAGAGAAGTGCACGGCGTACTCCGCCGGACCAGCACCCGAGTCTCGAACGATTTTGGAAACCTCGCACATGTCCCGAACGGCTGCACCTTTGTTGAGCACGGGAGCCAGATAGATGAAATCGACCGACGCCTTGGCCCCCTCCCTCGATCCCAGAAAGCCGTCCCCGTCAAACGCGCACGTCTGGCGCTTCACTCCTCCATCGCCTTCAGTTAACTGCCCGACTTCGCTTTTGGAGTGGGGCACCTTGATCGCCATGCAAGGCTGCGGGGCGGCCGGGAGACATCGGTCTCCGGGCGACGCGGGCAGTTCCTTCCAAATCGAGTGCGGTAGCAAAAGGTCTTGGGACAATGGAACTGCCCCCATGTCGGCCAGGATCTTGTCGTAGTATTTCTCTATCTCACCATGGTTCAAATCCGGATGACGACCTGTCCAGTAAGCCGGATCTTGCGGTGGCACGAGCATACCGAACCAACCATGACTGCCCCCGCCCACCCCCGAAACCGCCAAGACATCGATCCCTGGATAAGAAAACACCTCGTACAGGCCGGACTTGTTTAACGTCAGGTGCCAACGGCCTGAATGAAAGGTTCGCAGCAGATGCGTGACAACCTTAATGCCGTATGGAAAAGGTGCTCGTCTGTCAATTCCTATGGAGCGGACCGGCAGTGAATCACGCCACGGTCCGCGTTCCAACACCAGGACCTTAAGGCCCGCCAAGGCCAAGCGGTTGGCTGAGATACTACCGCCGAACCCGCTGCCAATAATGACTACATCTGCGTCGTAGATGCTCATTACGCCCTAGAAAGCTCTGCCGCTCTCGGTTGGGGTGGTAGATCCACAGAATCAGGCTAACGGTCAATAACATACTCTTACATGTCGCATTGTCTCAATCGCCTATGACCGGGATTCCGGACGGTTTGTCGGCCGCTCGGAAACTATGCGGTTGTTGTCGAAAATCACTTCACGCTAATTTTTCCCGAGATCATCGTGCTGGCGCTGAAAAACAGGCGGCGCGGGCCCAAACAGTGGATCCGCGCCGATAGTAGTTAAGCTGGTCGCGCCCCCAGGGTGGGCCGCTATGGTGCGAAGCTAAGTGTAATGTTAACGCCAGGAAACGATGCGTTGCACAGGTAATACACGCCGTTAATTTCGATCACATAAACGTCTTGCGTGTAGAGCCAGTTGCTTGGCCACGCGTCAGCGAATCCAAACCAATAGCCACCGTATTGGAAGCGGTGATTGCTGTAGTCGCCTTGGCTGACATGGAATGTGTGTTCCCGTCCAAAATTGGCCTTGTAACGCTCATCGGGAATGCGGCCACCAACGTTACCAGCGGCGTGCTGTTCCTGCTGCGCGTTCTTCTCTGCCGGCTTGGCGTTCTTTTCCTCTTGCTTTGCGTTTTTTTCTTCCGGTTTGGCGTTCTTCTCCTGCTGCGCCGCCGGTTTTTCCTCTTGCTTTATCGCCTTCTCTGGTTGCGCTTTCTTCTCTTCCTGGGCAGGCTTGGCTTTCTGTTCTTCCTGCTGGTCATGCTGCTCCTGCTGTGCGAACACCGGAGCCGCGGCTACGAGAGTCAAAGACAGAACTGCGGTGCTGATAAATCCAACTACGTTCATAGGTGTTGCCTCCATTTGTTTGTTGAGATCGTTACGTACACTTGCTTTATCGCAAGCTTCCTGTTGTCGCGTTAACCGGGCTGCCGATGGCTTCGCCGGACACGAGAAGTTCAACTCTCCGGTTCTGCTGCGTCCGGAGGAGTTATCGTTTTGCGTTGGCGACCTGGTGTTCCCTGAACGATCGCTTGCCAGATCGTCATCCCTTTCCAACGTGGATATTGGAGAGAGAATGAAACAGCCCAAAGACATTCAGGACCCACAGAACCACGGCAATGACCACGACGCCGTTCAAAATGGACTTGATGGAGGACTGCATGGGGATGAAGCGATTCACCAGCCACAGGAGGACTCCCACCACGATCAGAACTTCCAGCAGTTGAATTAGAGGCATAATCTTTGACCTTCCTTGTTTCGTGGGTTAACACCTCTCATCCGCCTGGAGGTGTTGCCCTGACTCCAGGCCAGAGACTGCCGCTGGGCGGGCAAAAAAACAGCCCCGCAGAGATTGCGGGGCTGGCTCAAAGCAGACGAGCTTACTCCTTGCCTGTACCTTTCAGGTTCGAAACCTGCGGGCTGTTCACGGCGTTATCCGAAACCTGCAACGTTCCCGTCTCCACGCCCACCCCGGTTGGAGTGAACACTACGTCGATGGTGCAGCTGGCGTTGGAGGTCAGGTTCGTCTGGCACGTCGTCGACTTAACGCTGAACGGACCGGTCGTCGAGATCGAAATGTTCCTGAGTAGCACGTTCTGGTGGTTGTAGAGCGTAAACACCTTCGCGGAACTGGACTTCCCGACAATCGTTGTCGGGTACGTCGCGGTCGCAGGTGTTAACGTGGCTTGGGCTTCACCCGTGCCCGACAATGACACGGTCTGTGGACTGTTCGAACCGTTGTCGTTGATCGAAAGCGTCCCCGTCAGAGCCCCAGTCTGGAGCGGAGCAAAGGTAACGCTGATCGTGCACTTCTTTCCCGCAGCCAATGTGCCGTCGCAGGTGTTCGTTTGCGTGAAATTAGCGGTAGTTGTGATGCTGCTGAAGTACATCGTTGTGCTCGAGTTGTTGGTGACTGTGACTGCCTTCGCCTTGCTGGTCGTCTCCACCACGACAGTGCCAAAGGAGAGAGCGGTCGGCGACACACTGATTTGTGAACCGTTGATCAGCGGCGCCACGGTGAGGCTCAACGTCGTCGCGTTCGTCAAGCTGCCCGACTCGCCCAAGATCGTCACGATGACTGTTCCCGCAGTGGCCGAGCCGGTGGCCGATAGGGTCAGCGTGCTGGTGGAGGTTGTAGGATTCGGGACGAACCCTGCTGTCACGCCGCTCGGCAGGCCGGAAGCGGACAGTTGAACGCTGCCATCGAAACCGTTTTCCTTGTTCACCGTGACGGTGGTCGTTATGCTGCTACCCTGGATGACCAATACGCTGGTCGGTGAGGCCGAAAGCCCAAAATCCGGCCCCGCTTCTGCCAGGAATGCGTTGATCAGGCCGGTCGTGTTTGGACTACCCCAGCCGGTCGGCAAATCGTAGCCGGGTGTTGTCGGAAGGCCGTCGCTGCCGCTGACGATGTCGTGGAAATCGGTGTCATAGCCCGGCCCTAGACCAAGGTCGGTGTAGACGGTCGGATTAATGAACCCGACCGGCGGATAGCCATTGTTAGCCAGATTTTCATTGACCAGAGCGATGTAGCCGGCCCACATCGGTGCCGCAAAACTGGTCCCGCCATACTCGTTTTCCGTGCATGTGGTTTGGTCGGCGCAGACGTAGAAGGTAAAATTCGCGTTTGCCGAGACGTCTGAGGTGTTCCTATAAGCCGTTGACCCCTTGTTGGCCGCGGTGATTATGCCCGGGAGTTGCTGCCAGGAGGGGATCAGAACGTTGGTCCCCCAGCCGCCGCCACCGTCAACCCACGCGGTTTCCGAAGCCCAGGCGCCGCCCGGGCCGGTTGTCTCTAGGTCCGTCCCGCCGACCGTCTGGATATATTGAGAATTCATCGGCCATGGAGACGAGCCTTCATACGCGCCACCGTCGCCGGACGCTTCAAAATAGGTCTGACCCTGCGAGATCATCTTCATGAAATAGGGGTCGTCCGTGCTGGGGTCCGCCGGACTCCAGTACCACGAAGAGCTCAAATTCGCAGGCAGCGGAATATCCGAAGACATGCCGCTTAAGAGGGCGGTGTCGGTGGATCCCACATAGACATATATGGTGTTCATGTTCGGGGCCATGCCGGCTGCCTGTGTGATGTCAAGGGTCTGTTCGGTATCGTCACAGCCACCATCGGCCTCGGTGCAGAGAATGGGAGTTCCATCCGTGGATATGCCAACGATGTTGACATAGAGTGTTTGGTCGGCATTCGCGTAGTAGGTATTCACGTCGGCGATATCGAATCCGGCGTACTCCAGCAAACCGAGATTCTGGCCAGCACCGGTGAGAGCCGTTCCTTCGTAGTAAGCCGCCCGCATGTCGCTGCCGCAGAAGGACTGGCCAGGACAAGAGCCCGTGGTGGCCAGGGGCTGCACCTTGAAATTTCTATGCACGAACAAGGGATGCGGGATCGAATAATTGTCCAAGCCAGAGATGTGCCACAGCTGGAACGGCAGGTCCACCGTGGGCTCCCGGTCGGGAGCGTAGAAGGTGCGGTTTTCCGTGGGGTGCTGGTAGACGCTCATGGTCACATGGAAGGCTTTCTCGATAGACGCGACCGCGCCTTCGAGTTGCACGTCCATACTATCGCGCGAGCCGCCGAGTACGGTAAACCCGTTCGTTTGCGCGAAACGAATCAAGGAATCGTAATCTTCCTGACTCGGACCAAACTTCTCAGTGAACTCTGGTACCGTCACGAAGTGCCGGTAGGAAGGGCTTGAAGGATCGGAGACTTCTTTCACGAAATTGTCCAACTCCGGCTGATGACGCAACGCCAGAACAATGTCGACGTGCATGGACTGTGTGACGGGGAGACGCCCGACCAACGGCGCCTGCCCATTGAAAGTTGCTTCGCGCACATGACGCGTCAACAGGGTCTGTGACTGCGCCTGGGAAACGACATTCACGGCCGCCACTATCGCGACGAGAATGAGCAAAAATACAATTAATCTTCGATTCACGATTTCTCCTCTCTTGGGTGCCAGTCTAGGTCCGCCTAACAATTTGTCTGATGAAAATGCGTTTCCCGAGAGTTCGGGTCCTTCGCCTCAGGGGGTGCTGCGTCTCAACGGGCGGGAACTGCTCTTCGGAGAGGCGAAACGATTCGGCGCTACTTTAATCTTTCGTGAGTTCCTTACAAGTACCCAAATGGCTTAGCCAAATCCATTAATGTGCATGAGTTTGCACATGGGATAAGCATTGCTGTCGTAATATCTCTATAACGCTCATTGACCCTGCGAAGGGGTTTTGAGCGCTATCGTCTGTGTCTGTTGAAAAATCTCGGTTCACGGCACGCTTTTTGTCCCTTCGGGCCTCCTGGTAAATCGCTTCTTTAGTTTCTCCAGACCAGGTTCATGCAGTTGCGATCTGCGGGGTTGGCTTACAGCTGAGGAATCGCACCAGCCGTTTCAGGTTCTGCACGGTTGCCGCCAGATAGAACTGCTCGCGCACGAAGCGCATCCGGCGTAGCCTCAGTCGGCGGAGTCCGATGTAATTCTTTAGCTCTGCAAACAGTGCTTCCACTTTTCGCCGCGCCCGTTGCGAGATAGCGAACGCTGGTGTCTGAGCCAGGGCGTGCGCACGCTGCCGCGCGGGCTCGCAGGTGTGGATGGCAAGGGTCCGATACTTGCCTCGCGTGCAGCGGCTCTTCTGCGAGCACTCGCGACAGCGCTTCACCGTCGAGTAATAAACGTGTGTGCGGTTGCGCGCATTGATTCCGACGTACTTCAGGATTTTGCCTTCCGGACAGAGATAGCAGTTCTCCTCGGGTAGGTAGGTGAACTGGTCGATGCCATAGAGATCAGTCGGCCCATTGGGATTTTCTTTCACCCGGATGTACGCAGCGATACCACGTTCATCAAGCCATTGCAGTAGTTCGCCGTTGCCGTAGGTGGTGTCCGCTGCCAGCGTCTGCGGAAGAGAGCCGTAACGTTCGCGATAGCGTTCAATCATGTCTCGGGCCGCTACGCTCTCCTGACTCAATCGCGCCGGCGTAGCTTGCACCCCAACGATGACACAACTGGCGTTATCCACCAGATAGTTGTCGTAATAGCCGAGCCGCGCTGGACCGCCTTTGGTCGCATAGGTCGAATCCGGGTCGGTGGTCGAGACCTTCTCTTGCTGCGGAACCGGAGGTTCGACCGGGTTCTCCCGCTCCAGTTCGACTAGATACTCGCGCACCGTGTGGTTCACCTTAGCTATCTCCGCCAGTTGCTCACGGGCAACACGGCTGTGATGGTCGGCATTGGCCTGGATGAAACTGCCGTCCACCGACATGTGCTCGCCCTTCACCAATCCGGCCTCTACGCAGCGGGCGACGATCTCCTCAAAGATCTCCTGAAACAGATTCGATTCCTGGAATCGACCATGCCGGTTCTTGGAAAACGTAGAGTGGTGCGGAATCTCCTGATCGAAGCCCAGTCCGGTGAACCAACGCCACGCCAGATGCATACGTAGCTCTTCCACCAGTTTCCTTTCGCTCGTGACCCCGTAGAGATAGCCGACCAGCAGCATACGCAGCAGCAGCTCGGGGTCGATCGATGGCCTTCCCGCATCGCTGTAGGAGTCCTTCAACTTGGCTCGTATAAATTCAAAGTTGACGTGGCGATCGATCAGGCGTAGCAGATGATTTTCAGGAACTTGATCTTCCAGGCGGAAGTAATAGAACAACGCTTCTGAGCGGGATTGGTGCCCCATCATGAGCAGCAGGCCTCCAAATGGAATGGTGAACAGCAGCATCGGGAACTCTGACCTGCTTATAACCCGAACATTGCACCGCCACAAGCATCAACTGAGGGACTTTTTCAACAGACACGTCTGATAGCGTCAGTTGAATCTCATCGTCAGAATTTGTCACAAGTAGGCGCCTCTAGGGTGCCGCGAACGAAGCCGAAGTCCGGCTACCTCGCCGGCGCAGGAAGGTCCACCGTCGTCCCCAAACCCGCATATAAATAGTTCTCCCCGTACACCTTCTTCAAACGCGCAAACGCCGGCTCCCCTGTGCAATGTCCCGGCGCAATCCTCTGAACCTTCCACTTCGTCTTCAAATTCTCCACCACCGAATCAATTTCCTCCACTGGCGTAGTCACGAGGTGCAACCCCCCAAACAAAATCTCCGTCCTCGGATCCACCGCGCCTGCCGCTTCCAGAATCGCTTCAATCCCCGCGTGCGAGCACCCTTCCACAATCAGCAATCCGTTCGGTCTTTTGATCGCCAGCGTCAATTCCGGTAGCCCAATCGTCCCTTTATTCTGGGAAACCGTCCGCACCAAGAAAATCCCCAGCGATATTTCCGTCAATTGATTCACCAACACAAAATTTCCCGTGTCATACAGCTTGCCGAATGTAAGCTGCTCCGGCTCCGTTCCCCCGAAATACCGCATCTTCGACGGCAAGCTCTCATCCGGCCGGAAAAACGTCTTGGGAACCGGCACTCCCCCAAATCCATCCGCCATGAAATCCGCAGGTACATACACCGTAACGTTCGGATTCACACTGAGCACATATTTCAACCCCGACGTGTGGTCGGTGTGCCGATGCGAGAGAACCACAAAATCGAGTTTCGTCAGCTCTACGCCCAGCGCCTTCACGTTATGCTCAAATTTCGCGGCGTCATTCCCTGTATCGAACAGAATCCGCTTTCCGTTGTGCTCCACCAAAGCAGAGAATCCCCAATCCTTGGTTAGCTCTTTCGACTCCCCAAAAGCATCGTAGAGAATCGTTATCTTATCCTGTGCCCGACAAGGAGCTGCCGCCACACACGCCAGCACAAATACCAAAACCCGCAAAACGTGGATTCGCAAGGAACACCTCCGGTCCGTTGACGCGCAAAAGTTTACACCCGTGGCGCGGGCGTTGCAGCAAGATCTTTCTAACGTCTGTTTTGTCAGCCAGATCGGATGGTTGTTGATAAATCGCGATTTCACTCATTGACTGACTTCCAGCAACAGCTAATCCTTCGGCAGGCGCGCCGTGATGAAATCCGAGGCTTGGCCAGCGGCCTGCGGATCGAGGTTTGCCAGGACGGCAATCACGTATCCGGTTTGCGGGCACACTTTTAAATCGCCGTTCATGCCTGGCGCGCCCCCACCGTGGCCAAAGCAGCGGACGCCGTCTGACGAGAGTTCATCGCCGAAGCCATAGCCATACTTTGAGCCACCACCCGGCCTTTCCACCTTGCCGGTGGTGAGCAGATCTGCATACTTGGCATCGAGCAACTTGTGGTTCTCCAGTGCGTTGGCGAACGCGAGTAGATCCCCGACCGTGGAATAACCTCCGCCAGCGGAGGTGCCTCGGTAGGGTAGCGTATCCACATTCGGACCCCACTCTCTTGCGCCATTCATTTTCGTGTAACCGACAGATCGATCCGCGACCGTTTGATCTTCGGGGAGAGAGTCAGTGGAAGTCATTCCAGCGGGCTTGAAGATGTGGTCGCGGACATACTCGTAGTAGTTCTGGCCGCTTGCCTTTTCGACAACCAACCCGAGCAACAGGAAACCGTAATTACTGTATTCCCAGCGGCTACCGGGATCGAAGGCGAGACCTCGCTCCCCGTAGAGCTTGACATAGTCCTGTAATGTGCGTATCTCAAGTCGGTGCTTATCGAACTCCGGGCCGAAGAAGTCACCTGTGCCGCCAGTGTGAGTGAGAAGGTGGTGAATCGTGACTTTGGAAGCCAGGTCTTTGTTGGGATAGTCGGGGAGATATTTGCCCAGCGGATCGCTGAGATCGATTTTGCCAGCTTGCACAAGCTGCAGCACTGCGGTCGCGGTGAACATCTTGTTCATTGATCCAATGCGAAACTTGGTGGTAAGTGTGTTAGGAATCTTCTTTTCCCGGTCGGCCATGCCGTAAACGGCAGTGAATACCGGCTTTCCATTTTTCGCCACCAGCGCTGCTCCGGAAAAACGACCGGCAGCGGCGGCTCGATCGAGGTACACCTGAAAGGCTTTGAGCGCTTCCGCCTCGCTCATCCGGGGGATCGAAAATTCGGCGGGGCGCGGAATAGCGCGAAGTTCGATGCCTTTGATGGCATGGGGTTCCACGGGATCAACGTCAACGACGATGCGCGCAAACTGGTCGGAAGCGCGTTCCTTCAGGATTGCCGAACATTTTGTATCTGCGCAGTCACCGGCTTGCTTCAGATCGAAGCCGCCCGTCGCTTCGCGGAAACCCATTTCGCTGTCAACGTCCCCGGCGCGAGCGGGATAGTTTTTCTGGAGAAACGCGAGGAATGTGGCTCTGTCACCGCTGTTGAAAGCGGTGAGCCAATTAGAAAGTTGATGGGCAGCGGGCGTGTCTGAGAGTTGTACCTGCGCTGACAAGCAGCCGGAAATCAGCAGGATTGCGGCGGCCAGTGAAAGGTCCTTCCAGATTCTCATGGGCTTACTATAGCCCTCCTGCTATTCCTCACAAAGGCAATCGGCTCAAATGGCGTAACATCCCGATTTCACTCATTGACCCGGACGGGGGGTTTTGAGTCTACGCCTGATAGCGTCAGTTGACATTGATTTCCAGGTTGTCCGTCAACCAGCCCGAATGCAACCAAAGCTTAGTGGACAGCCGCGAGTATGTATTCAGAGAGCAGCCGATCAGTCTGCTCGTGCATTCCCCGTGTGTTGTAATTTGTGCTGGTGATCGCTACCGCCATATCTAGCGTGGGGAAGCCGAGCACTTTATTGCCACCATTTCCACTCATAAAGAAGGCCGGATACGAACTGTTGCCCGTCTTGAACGGCTGCAACCACCATAGATAGCCATATTCTTGCTGACCATTGATCTCGGCGTGAGGAGCAATAGACGCCTTTACCCACTGCTCGTTAATGATTGGTTCGCCCTTCCACTTTCCGCCGTTCAGGTACAGCTGAGCGATTTTCAGCAGATCGGGGCTGCTCAGCCTGAGCCCACCTCCTGTCTGAGGGATGTCTAACGGCGAATAGACCCACGTGGCGTTCGTGATTCGCAGGGGACCAAACAGCTTCTTATCGGCGTATTTGTCTGCCCTTAACCCAGTAGTCCTGCTGAGCACCTCGCTCAAAATGAACACGCCACCAGTGCAGTAGCTGAAATTTCGTCCATACTTGGGGCTTTCTGGGACTTCTCCGGTTCTCATCCGGCCACGTATCGGCAGATCAAGGATGAACTGGGCCCAGTCCTCGATGAGGTACATTCGCTCCTCATTGCCGCGTGAGGCATCGTTCCAGTCATCGCACTCAAGCGGTGAGGACATCGTCAGCAGGTCTTCGACCGTAATCTCTTCTTTGCGCGAATCGGGATTCTGCAGCTTGCGACGGCGCTCTGGCAGAAGATCAAGAATTCTCTCTTCGACGCCGGAAAGCTTTTTGTCCTGGATCGCCAGTCCCACCAACAGGCTTGTAATGCTCTTGGTTGCGGAACGGGTGTCGCGAAGGGTCGTCGCGTTGCCTTCGAAGTACTTTTCGTACACCAACTGCCCATGACGCGCGACTAGAACACTTCCGATCTTCTTGAATTCGCCGGCATTGATTGCCGCTTCCATAGCAGCGAGCCGACTCGCATCAAGTCCAACCGATTCCGGCGTAGCGCGGCGCCAATCGTCCTGTCCGCAAGCGGTGGCTACCAGCAATAGAACTGCAGAGATCAGGCGCGACATGTCATTAGTTTGACGAAATTCCCTCATCTCGTCTTGCGTGAATGCAACATTTGCACGGGCACCTCAGGCGTGGCTTAAACTCCGATATGCAGCCGGAGTCATCGCCGTTTCACGCTTAAACGCGATCGTCAGATGACTTTGGTCAGAAAACCCCACCTCGATGGCAATTTCGGCAAGAGCAAGTGTCGAGTTAACGAGTAGCTTCCGGGCCTGCCAGATCCGGCATCTGCCGACATACTGTGATGGGGAAAGATGGAAGTAGCGGCGGAAGGCGCGGGCAAGGTGAACAGGATGGATTCCTAAACGATTCGCCACTGCCCGAACAGTGATTCCGGTACTGCAGCAATCGCGTATGATTTGCGCCGCCTGTGATACCCAGGACGGCACATGACGATTCTCAGCCTCGCATGGAGCGCTGATTGTTCCAGCCAGATCAAGGCAGCAATCTTCGACGAACTCAGTGAGAAGTCGCCCGCATTGACATTCGAATATTTGCCTTCGTGTCCGAGCAGCCGCGGCAATTGCCGAGACGTCATTGATGACAAGAGAAACAGGAACACGCACATCAAGTAATAGAGCTATGTCGGCCGATGGCGTAATCGTCAGAAAACGCCCTCTTCCATTGCGAAATCGGTCCCGGTGAGTCGTGCCCATCGGGTTATAGATGAGCGTGCCCGGTCCATACAAGCGATCTTGGTTGCGGGCTTCGGTGATGTATGTACCCGCAACAACAAGAACAAAATGCGAACTTGCGTGCCTGTGGCGAGGGATTTCGCGCTCGGATCCTGTAGCTTCCCCCTCGGCGCACACAAACGAATCCGTCGCAACGGTACGGAAGCGTGCGCCAAAATATTGGCCTCTCGAAAGGGTGACAGGATCGGCGGTCACGTAAAGAGAATACCCGATTGCGCAGGTTTCGCGAAAAAGCTGGCCCTGTGTCGCCATTGTTTCGCGATGCTCGCCAAGCAGGCGAATAGCAGCAAGCCGGAAAGTATCTGTCAGTTGGTGAAAAATCCCGATTACACTCATTGACCTCGGTTTCAGGCGAAGAAATGGCGCAAGCTTTGTGCTAACGCCTGATAGCGTCAACTTTGCTACATCGCGCCCGACAACTGGCGTACATTGCTGTTTATGAAACGATTGAGTTCGCTTGTCCTAGTGTCAATCACTCTTCTAGTTTCCGCCTTAGCACAAAAAACCGACCAGAAAATCTTGAAGGTGACCCTTCGGAGTGATGCCTCAACGTGCAGCATTAAGGGGAATCTTCAGCTAGAGATTCTTCGAGAAAATGTCAGCAGCCAGAGCCTCATTGTGCCACGCTGGTGGGGGTGGGGAGGCGGACGAACTAACATTTGGGTGTACGACGCAAACGGCAAGCAAGTAACCACGTCGTTCCTTGCGGATGAGCTACCACCACCGCCGCAGCCATGGGATTTTGTTGTGCTGGATGGCGCTCAGTTTGTTGGGACGCATGTGGAGGAACCGGTCACGCATTTTGTCAACAAACCCGGTGTGTATGAACTTGTAGTCGAGTACACCAGCTATCTGTCGGAGCAATATGCGCGAGAAGCAATGAAAATGCCTGATGCTACATTTTGGTCACGGGAGCGCGGGCCAGTGTTGTCGAATCGCATCAAGGTTGCTGTTACGGAATAGTCGATTGGCGAAAAATCGCGATTGCACTCATTGACACCATAAAAAGGCGAACAGATGGCGCAAAGTTGTGCTAACGCCTGTGTCTGTTGAAAAATCTCGGTTCACGGCACGCTTTTTGTCCCTTCGGGCCTCCTGGTAAATCGCTTCTTTAGTTTCTCCAGACCAGGTTCATGCAGTTGCGATCTGCGGGGTTGGCTTACAGCTGAGGAATCGCACCAGCCGTTTCAGGTTCTGCACGGTTGCCGCCAGATAGAACTGCTCGCGCACGAAGCGCATCCGGCGTAGCCTCAGTCGGCGGAGTCCGATGTAATTCTTTAGCTCTGCAAACAGTGCTTCCACTTTTCGCCGCGCCCGTTGCGAGATAGCGAACGCTGGTGTCTGAGCCAGGGCGTGCGCACGCTGCCGCGCGGGCTCGCAGGTGTGGATGGCAAGGGTCCGATACTTGCCTCGCGTGCAGCGGCTCTTCTGCGAGCACTCGCGACAGCGCTTCACCGTCGAGTAATAAACGTGTGTGCGGTTGCGCGCATTGATTCCGACGTACTTCAGGATTTTGCCTTCCGGACAGAGATAGCAGTTCTCCTCGGGTAGGTAGGTGAACTGGTCGATGCCATAGAGATCAGTCGGCCCATTGGGATTTTCTTTCACCCGGATGTACGCAGCGATACCACGTTCATCAAGCCATTGCAGTAGTTCGCCGTTGCCGTAGGTGGTGTCCGCTGCCAGCGTCTGCGGAAGAGAGCCGTAACGTTCGCGATAGCGTTCGATCATGTCTCGGGCCGCTACGCTCTCCTGACTCAATCGCGCCGGCGTAGCTTGCACCCCAACGATGACACAACTGGCGTTATCCACCAGATAGTTGTCGTAATAGCCGAGCCGCGCTGGACCGCCTTTGGTCGCATAGGTCGAATCCGGGTCGGTGGTCGAGACCTTCTCTTGCTGCGGAACCGGAGGTTCGACCGGGTTCTCCCGCTCCAGTTCGACTAGATACTCGCGCACCGTGTGGTTCACCTTAGCTATCTCCGCCAGTTGCTCACGGGCAACACGGCTGTGATGGTCGGCATTGGCCTGGATGAAACTGCCGTCCACCGACATGTGCTCGCCCTTCACCAATCCGGCCTCTACGCAGCGGGCGACGATCTCCTCAAAGATCTCCTGAAACAGATTCGATTCCTGGAATCGACCATGCCGGTTCTTGGAAAACGTAGAGTGGTGCGGAATCTCCTGATCGAAGCCCAGTCCGGTGAACCAACGCCACGCCAGATGCATACGTAGCTCTTCCACCAGTTTCCTTTCGCTCGTGACCCCGTAGAGATAGCCGACCAGCAGCAGGCGCAGCAGCAGTTCTGGGTCGATCGAGGGCCTTCCCGTGTCGCTGTAAGAGTCCTTCAACTTGGCTCGAATAAAGTCGAAGTTGACGTGGCGATCGATCAGGCGCAGCAGATGATTTTCAGGAACTTGATCTTCCAGGCGGAAGTAATAGAACAACGACTCCGAGCGGGATTGGTGTCCCATCATGAGCAGCAGGCCTCCAAATGGAATGGTGAAAAGCAGCATCGAGAACTCTGGCCTGCTTATAACCGGAACGTCGCCCCGCCACAAGCATCAACTGAGGGACTTTTTCAACAGACACGCCTGTTAATATCAATCATCGTTGATATGAAGTTTGCCATTGTAGATGACGCTCATTGCGAACCGCAGGGACAGCCATATCCAAGGCGAGAAGAAGCGATAGCGGAATTGGAGCGAAGGGCAACGATTCCATGGAACGAAGAGCCGAACCGTGCACCCTGCACAAATTGGGCGAAGTGTGGGCGACGATACGTGATTGAGGAATACGACGACACAGAATCAGATCAGATCTCTCGGGTTCTGACGCTTGAAATTTCGGCAAAGGGCGTGGAGTGGCGACAACAACCAAACCACTAACGTGTTGCTTACGATGCCGAAACGCCGTGCCGGGGTCGTAGTGAGTGAAATCGCCTGATTTCAGCAGTTACAGCCGTTCTTGCCCGGACGTATACTTTGCGCATGAGAGGCGCGATATTGGCGGTATTCCTCGCTTGTGGAACTGCGGCGTACCCACAGCAATTGGACACCATGATGGCAAGGTTGAAGAAGGCCCAGACATATGCGTCGGAAGGATTTGAACCCGTGTATTGCTTTGCTGGACAAGTAAAGGTCGCAGGAAAACGCCTATCACGCCAGCCCTTCGCGCTATTCGCAGCCGACCAAAACAGGGAGTGTTGCGGAGAACTCCTCAAAAGCGCGCAAACTGACCAGCACGGCCATTTTCTGATAGAACCTTTGCCGGAGGGCAGGTATTTCGTTAAGTTCAAGTCCAATGGTTCTGACGATCTGGCCGGAAGATCGCGGCCCGATTCGGAGAACTGCTGACGTCTTCGGCGACGATGATGCCAGTGGGAAACGCTTGAATTGTGGTGCTAAATGGTGCCAAGTTCGAAGTTCGAGGGTCTGGAAGTGATTGAGAAGGTTGGTTGCGGGGGGTGGATTTGAACCACCGACCTTTGGGTTATGAGCCCAGGCGGTCAATCTAACTTGTTGTTGATTCGACGACTCTTACACCCCTCAACACCTGGTTTTGACCATATTCGGGGTCGATTCTTTGCCCAAGTTTTGCCCAAGTTTTCCAGTACGGCCCGGATCACAATGGACGTCTACGCTGCCCGATCTTCCGCTTCGAAACATTCGGACAGATCTCCTCGATTCGGCCCACGACCTCATGCCCAGGCACTCGTGGCAATTTCAGGCCTGGATAATCTCCCTGTACCGTTGCCAGATCGGAATAACAAACGCCACATGCTTCGACGCGTAGACGGACTTGCCGCAGGCTTCGAAATCGGCCGCTCGACAATGCTGAGTACGCCCGGCGTTGACACTTCCACTGCTTTGTGTTTGCCGTTCATTTCTATTTCCCTCATTCGTATTTCACTCTGGCTGGACGACAAGCAGCTTGCACCCATGGACGCTTGGTCTACGCGACGCGAGCCTTCCCGTGATATGCAGGCGCAAAGACCTCCTGCACAAATTGTTCAAACGAAGTCGGTGTGGTGTTCTCGGGCGAACGCGGCTCCTCCGCGGCGAGGACACCTGCGTTGATCGCCTTGAACATCTCGATGTACACCGCGGCTTTCTTCGGTAGCATGCCCATTTGCTCTAACACCTGCTGCACCTGGTCGTAAGGAAACTGCACGTAACGCAGATCTGGATTGCCAATGCCGCGCGCAATGATCGCGGTGGCTTCCGCCATCGACAAGTCGCGCTCGCCAAGCAGTTCGCAAGTTTGTTTGCCGGAAAAGTCCAGGTCCAGAAGGCGCTGGGCGGCGTAGTTGCCAACGTCGCGCGTCACGATCATGGGCAGCTTCAGGTCGGGTAGCAGTGCATGTCCGAAGATTCCCATCTCCTGAATCATGCTGATCGCCGCCAGATTGTTCTCCATGAAATATGCGGCACGCAGGTGCAGGACGTTCAAACCGCTGATCGCGTTCAGCTTTTGCTCCGAAGAATGCAGTCCTGTGACTGGCCCGGTGCCTTCCGGGACATGAGCGCCGTAGCTACTCAAGTACACCGCGTAACGCAGGCCAGACTCCGTTACGGCTTTCGCGATCGCATCGCTCTCTCGCTCTTGGTCTTCCCGGGAGGTAATCGGCGGCAACAGTAAGTATGCTGCACGCGCCCCGGCGAAGGCTTTGGTGAGGGCAGCCGCGTCGCTCACGTCGCCCGTGAACGCTTCCGCGCCTTTATGCACAAAGCGCTGCAGTCGCCCGGGGTCGCGCCCGACGACGCGCACCTTCTTGCCCTTCGATAGCAAGGAATCGGCGATGATCGAGCCGGTGTTCCCGCTTGCCCCCAAAATCACATACATAGCGTTCATAGCAACGGGTGAAATCATAGTTACTCGCCTCCTTGATCTGTTAAAAAAGGGTGTCGAACGCCCTCAGGACGATTGCGTTGTTTTCGTCAGCTGGGGAATGTGTCGCCAAACATGGGAAGGCCGCTGACAGATTCGGTCTTGGTTGCCTCGTCCTGCAGAACGTCCCAATGCTCTTTGAGAACACCGTCTTCGAACCGGATAACGTCGGCTGCGATCCAAGCGGCGGGCCTTCCCATCCCCGTGAAGCGGCCATGCGCTATGACGTAATCTCCTTCTGCAACGATGAGCTGGTTCTCATAGTGCAGCGTTTCCGGCACTGACCGTACGAGATTGAACAGCCCTTCGCGACCTGGTGCTATGTGTGCGCTGTGCTGAATGTAGTTCGGTGACCAGAAGCGCTCCGCCGCCGCGTAGTCACGCTTGTTGAATAGTGTGTCGAAGGCTTCGAGAACGAGCGCTTTATTTTTGGATTCGATCGTTTCACTTGCCATTTTTGTTTTTGCCATCTGCTGACCCTCCTCATTCATCCGAGCGATTGCAGCTGACGCCAGCAAGGCGTCAGGTCATCAAAGCTTCGACCCACCATCGACGGGGATGCTGGCTCCTGTGATCCAGCGGGCATCGTCGGAAGCCAAAAACGCGACTACATCTGCCACGTCTTCCGGCTTGCCGATTCGCTTGAGTGCTTGCACCCCGAGAACGACCTCGCGCCCCGCTTCAGTCTTCGTGAAATGCGACATATCGGTATCGATCACACCGGGTGCGACGGCATTTACACGAATGCCTTGCGGCCCAAGAATGGCAGCCCAGTTCTTGACCAAAGTCTCTAATGCTCCTTTGGTCGAGGCGTAGGCAAGCAGCGAAGGGTTGTCCACGCCGGGCCTGCCAACTACGGCGTGGGACCCGATCGAGGAGATCACGATGATGTTCGAGCCGTCGCCGAGAATGGGCAGGAGTTGCTGCACAAGGAAAAATGGGCTTCGCACATTCGTGGCAAACAGATTGTCAAAATCTTCTACCGTATAATCCGCGAGGCGTGCCGCCTTGCTGATTCCAGCGTTGAGCACGAGCACATCTAATCGCTCGCCAACGATCGTACGAACGTCCTTTGCCAGTAGCGTTGCCCCTTCCGGAGTTCCCAAATCGGCCCTGATTGCGTTCGCGCGGCCGCCTTTTGAAAGGATGCCTGCCACGAGAGATTCCGCATCCTGCGCGGAACGACCGTAGTGCACAAGGACATGCGCACCGGCGTTAGCGAGCACGGATGCAGCGGCCCGCCCAATTCCGCGTGATGCGCCCGTCACTAGGGCAGTTTTGCCTTGAAGTGTAGTCATTCCATATACCCTGACAATCCAAGAACGAAACGTTTGCTAGCATCGTCCCAACCTTTTCACGACTCGCGGTTCAGAAAACGACTTGTCTTGAGCGGCGAGTTGCCGTAGTCAAGGAAGATTTAGCCAGCGATCATGCCTCCATCGACTGGGATGGAAGAACCTGTCATATACGAGGCATTTTCCGAAGCAACAAAGGCGATCACGTGAGCGATCTCCTCCGAGGTTGCCATACGCTTGAAGGGCACCGTCGCAACGAGCGCCGCTTTATTTTTATCTGTGCTGGTGAAACGCGTAAGCATACCGGTGTCCGTTGTGCCCGGAGCGACTACGTTTACCCGAACCCCGGTCCCGGCGACTTCCAGTGCAGCGGATTTTGTCAGGCCCTCTATCGCATGTTTGCTGGCCACATAAACGGCAGCTCCGGCAGCCCCGACGCTTCCATAGGCGGACGAGACATTGACAATGCTCCCGCTCCCCTGTGCCAGCATCACCTTCAATTCGTGCTTCATGCTGAGCAGTGTACCTAGGACGTTTGTGTCGAAGGTTGCGGCGTAGGTTTCTGCAGTCTGCTCCGTCACCGGGCCGGGTGTGCCTTCGGTTCCAGCATTGTTGACCGCAATATCCAAGCGTCCGAAACGCTTGACCGTTTGATCCACGAGGTTGCGCACGTCCTCATCCTTGCGGACATCTGTACGGACAAAAATGGCCTCTGCTCCGAGGCCTTGTAGCTCGGCAACCAACGCTTGTCCTTCTTTGTCTCGACGGCCGGACACAACAATTCGTGCCCCTTCTTGCGCAAAGATGATTGCGGCAGCGCGACCGATCCCCGTCAGCGCTCCCGTAATCAAAACTACTTGGTCTGACATAAACGCTCCTTATTAGTTGACGTGGCGGTGATGGACGTAGATCCTGACCCTTCGCTCTAATCGCGTTCTTTGCCGATCCAGTCGCGAATGTAGGGGCAGCAGTTGAGGAGCTTGACCCCTCGTGCTTCCCACGACCCGAGGAACCGAACAACCTCAACGTCGACCAGGTTCACTTCCTCCAAGTCCAACGTGATCTTCGATCCGCTCTCCTTGATCTGCGTCTCCAGTTCCGCCAAATGTTCCGCCTGCACTCGCCCAATGAGTCGAATCGTCGTGCTGTATTCGTCAGCGTACTTCTCAATTTTCAGCGTCATGCTCAACTGTCGAACGATCCACTCTTAAGGGATGGCAATCCGGTCGCCACTCGTAATCAATTGAGTCGTTGGTGTTTAGCTTTTGAACTCAGGCTGTAATTTCAGCTTTTGCCGAGAATTCGGCATGAAGGCATCCGCTTGAGCTTGGCTTTTGATCTTGATTTAGAATTATTGAGGTGGGTTTTGATACCCGCGGACTGAGTGAACATGAGTGAGTTGGCCCAAGATTCGGAAAGCCACGAACTAAGCGATGCTCCGGAAAAGCTCGGCCAGGAGGCTGCCCGGCTCCAGACCCTCATCGACACGGTCCCGTCTTTCTTGTGGACGAGCTTCCCTGATGGATCCAAGGAATTTCTGAACCGACGTTGGTACGAGTACACCGGCCTGACCCTGGAGCGGGGGAAAGGTTGGGGTTGGAAGGTGGTCGTTCACCCCGATGACTTGGATCGGCTCATTCGTGAATGGCTAGCCTTGCTGAATGACCCGAAACCAGGCGAACTGGAAACCCGCATCCGGCGATATGACGGAGAATACCGATGGTTCCTTATACGTGTCCTTCCAGAATTCGACGCTGAAGGCAACGTCGTCAGGTGGTTTGGAAGCGATACCGACATCGAAGATCGAAAACGAGCGGAGACGAAACTCCTTGAGGACGAGCGGGATCTTCGCCGGATTCCAGTCTCAAGGGACCTAATAAATACCATGCAGGCCGCAAGCGTCGTCCTCGTACTACACTCCCCACGGCCTCGTAACCTTTAACGGCCTGGTTCCCTCAGCCTGAGCACTGATTCCAAAAAGAATGCTTCCCGCTTTGCTATATGACGGGATCGCCTTGGCTGAGTATGCCTTCGCTTGCTCGGCCTGCTCAATCGCAGCCCAAGTTGCGTTCCCAATGTATATATCTCTCTCCTCGTCAAGGGAGAAGCTGCCTCTAATCGCCTCATCCGAAATGGCCTCGTGTAATTTTCCGGTGATCCCAATTTCTTTGCCTTTCATTTGGAGTTGAATAGTTTCCGCCGTGAGCGTCGCGTCACCAAAACATCCGCTGTCGAGGTCACCACGGACGCCCAGACGCGAAACCAACGACTTCCCATAATCGCATCCGATCGCGACGTGAAGAGGTCCGAGAACATTGTGGTGTACATTCAGAACCTCTTCTACAGTCGAGTTGTAGCTGATACACAGGTCGACTGCCTTTCTGCAAATTCGTTCCTCCTCGCCAGCAGGAACGTGCAGCAGCGCTTGAAGTCGATCGCCTTGATGCTGGATGGTCACCGCGCTAAAGTCTTCCTCGGTGACTTGGCGCAGCTCATATCGGAACAAATGTAGGATCTGAACCGCTTTGCCGAGTGCTTCGAGGTCGTCCTTCAGGGAATCGATCAGGGCCGTGTAGCCATCTATATCCACAAAAATTGAAGCTCCACCGCACGTTTTGGCATGTCTGGGGCCAAGCAAGCCCAAATCAATTGCCACTTTCGCTTCTTCTACGGTTATGCTGTCGAGCGGGATGGAGTCCAGCGATTCCTGGAGCTTATCGGCGCACTGGTCGATGGAAAAACTGAATCCGGCGTCTCGGATGATTTTTTCAGGCTCTGCAAGATCACCACAGTCGAGCCGGTACACACCTTCGTCCTCATTGAAGAGATCCTGGTGGTCGCTTTCTAGTGCAGACCAGAGACTCTCGCCTATCGTGATCGTGTCCGCAGCATCGAGAACCTTGGCAGCGTAGTTCGCCGGCCGACCAATACTAATTAGCTCGCGGTCACCTCGAATTCCGACGTTTGCGACTACCGAGTCACCCAGGTCCAGGCCTGATGTTGGTACGATTGCAGGATAGGTTGGGAAGACCTGCGGGACAGCTTGGCGGAGCATCAGATGAAAAGCGAGTGCAGCCAGCACTGATTTCCAGGCAAGCCATTGATCATCATCGTACGGCTTGAATATTAGGCCGTGAAACTTCGGTCCCTGAACTTGGATCTTGTCACCCTCAAATATGTCTTGCACTACCCGGCGCAGCTCTACCTGCAGGCAATGGCAATACCGGAGCAGTCGTTTGAAATCGTCTCTCCGCATCATCGGGTCGGCCAACAACTCGGAAAAGTTCATAATGGCCGCATAGACGTGGACACCATGTACGAGACGAGCGTCCGAGGGCGACAAGTTGTTCAGGTCCATTTCACGGCTGAGTTTTGCGATGTTTATTCCCGACTTTTGCAGCGACTGCCACTGCTTGCTCAGCCGCTCTTTGCTCTCTTCGTAGTTCCACGCCATAGTAACCACCTTGCGTCAAGTAATATTGACGTAATTCTAGCAGAATGCTATATTAATGTCAATAAACCTAGACATGGAGGCTTGCTTGAAAGAGATTATCGGTCGTAACCTCAAGACTGGTCGTGAGTTAGCAGGCTTACGACAAGAGGTCTTTGCCGAGCAGATCGGTGTCTCAAGGGCCACCCTGAGCGCAATAGAGAATGGCCATGTTTCCATCGACAGCGGACTCTTGTTGCACGCGGCGAATCTTCTCGGGCGCCCGGTTTCTGATTTCTTCAAGGATGAACCGGAAGAAATGGCACTGTTGTATCGCGCTGCGGTCGATATTGCTGCACCCTCGAACGCGAAACTGGAGTTCGAACGTTTTTGTAGTTCCTATCGGGAGCTGGAACAGCTGGTCGGCGTCGCGGACAATCTACTTACCCCTCCCGCATACAATTACTTCCCGCACGTCCACTCAAAACCGGACCATTTCGCGGTCCAAGTTGCGGCCGCCGAACGTGAGAGGCTAGGTGTCGGACAGCAGGAGCCCGTCGAGAACATCTTCCAGCTGCTCGATGGGCAGGGCGTCAGGATCTTTGCTCTCGAAATGAAGGATCACGACGTGTATGGCCTGTCAGGCTTTTCACCTCAATATGGCCCGTGCATTCTTTTGAATGCCGTTAACACTGTCGAACGACGCATCTTCTCCCTCGCTCATGAATATGGTCATTTGCTCATGCACCGGTCGTTTTATCGGAGCAAGGAACCTGCGAGTGGCCTGCCAAAAGATCACGATCTGGAACAAATGGCCAATGTGTTCGCGGCTAACTTCTTGGTCCCGGATGTCGCCTTGAAGGCAGCATTTCAGCGAAGTATTGGCGACAAACCTGTAGGAATCGAAGATGTCGTTTTCTTAAAGCGGTATTTCAAGGTCAGCGCAGACATGATGATCAGGCGGCTTAAGGACCTGGGGCTCGTGGATGCCAACAGCGCTGATAGTTTGATGACCGAGGTTAATCGGCGGCGCCCAGATTCAACTCAAGAGATAGCTCCACTTCAGACTGATCTGTTTGGCGAGTGGAAGCGGCTGAATCGCTTCGATCACCTAGCTAGGAAGGCGGCTCTCGATAATTTGGTTTCGCTGGGGAAACTAGCGGAACTGCTTGGCGTCAATATCGTCGAAGCTAGGAAACAAGTCCAGGAGTGGCGCAGGGATGTCTCCGCAGCATAAGCTTCGCGCGGGCGAAGTGTCGCTTGACTCGAATATCATCCTCGACTTGTACCTTACAGGCCGTGTCGGGTTGCTCGTGGATTTGTTCGCGGGGAAGATGCTTGTATCGGACTTTGTGCTGAGTGAACTAACGCAAGCGGCGATTGAGCTGCCAGGTGCACAAGCGATCAGCCTGGCCACCAATGAAGAGTGGCAGTTCTTTGAACAGGTTCGTCGGCGGCGCCCGGGAATGGGTGTCGGGGAAGTCGGAGCCATTACGGTTGCCCGATTTCGTCACGCGACACTCATCACGAACGACATGCAAGCAAGACAGACCGCAGAGGAGTTGGAGCTACCGGTGTCTGGTTCAATTGGCGTGCTGGAGTGTGCAGTAGAACTCGCCGTCATTTCTGGGCAAGAGGCGGTCGATCTTTTGCAGGCGATGATTCGTGAAGGAGCGTGGATTTCTGATGAATTGTTGGAACTGTTCCGACAGAAGGTCCTGACACAGGGAGACGACTAGGATCGATAAGATTCACTGACGAGCAGCTGAGCGCGATCTCAAATTAGACCGGCAGGGCCGGCCGTCTGTGGCGGACGAATTACGCGTCTGCAACTACGGCGAGTTCGGTGTAAGCGAGCAGGTTACGTAGAGACTCCATTTGTTAAAACAAATGGAACTAGGAGCGGCTAGGCGGACTGTTGAGGCTAGTCTCTATTAGAGACATAAGCGGTAGGGGCGGGTTGGGAAATTATGGGGACGAAGATGCTCAATCGCTTTGAAGGGGACGCTGGTCGGCGCCTCCGCATTGACGCACTGACAAGCCAGAAAATCGTGTCGGGCAACAGGGCGCTTGCCGAAGAACTCGCCGATCGCGTCAAATTACGGTCAATCGGACCGGGCGAAGTTTTGCTTGAGCAGGGCGGGGCCGACAACGCAATCTATCTTGTACTGGCCGGGGCGGTAAACATCGTGGTCAATGGCCGCGTCGTCGGACGGCGCGCTCCGGACGATCATGTGGGCGAGATGGCTGCTGTGGTGCCCGCGCAGAAGCGGTCCGCCACCGTCGTTGCGATCGAAGACACCGTAGTGGCCGAGTTGAGTGAGCCGGAGCTAGCTGATCTTGGGACGCGGTACCCTGAAATCTACCGATGTATCGCCCGAGAGCTTGCTCGCAGGCTGCTGCAGCGCAATGCGCTCGTCAATGCGATCCGAGACAAGATCCGAGTGTTCATTATTTCGTCCGTCGAAGCGCTTCCGATTGCTCGAATCATACAGAACGCCTTCCAGCACGATCCGTTCACAACCGTAGTTTGGACCGACGGGGTCTTCAGGGTTACCAACTACACCTTGCAGAGTCTCGAGGACGAAATCGATAACTCCGACTTCGCTATTGCGATTGCGCACGCAGATGACTTGACCGAAAGCCGAGGAAAAGATTGGCCCAGCCCCAGGGATAACGTCATTTTCGAGCTTGGTTTGTTCATGGGCCGGCTTGGTAGGGCCCGAGCAATTCTGATGGAGCCTCGCGAGGAGAAGGTCAAGCTTCCGAGCGATCTTGCCGGCGTCACGACGATCCCATACCGCTTCGAGAAGGGCAAGGACGCAGCCGCGCTGATGGCACCGTCATGCAACGAGCTGCGCGATTATATCAATGCGCTTGGCCCGAACAACTGACCGACTCATGACATTCAAGCAGGAGCTCGAAAGCGAAGTCAGCACGATCTTCAAGTCTCGCTGGACTCAGCGGGATGGCAAGGTGGTCCCTGGTCCGGAGGATCTTGGTCTCGGGAATGACGCCGTAAGACTGGAAGCGACTGTGCTCTACGCAGACATTGCGGACTCGACGAAGCTCGTCGATGAGAAAGCGGCGAGCTTCGCGGCTGAAATCTATAAGGCATACCTGACGTGTGCGGCAAAGATCGTGAAGAGCGAAGGTGGGACCATTACTGCCTACGATGGCGACCGCATAATGGGGGTGTTTCTTGGAGACGTTAAGAACAGTACAGCGGCTCGCACAGCGCTGAAGATTAACTCAGCGGTTCTTGACATAATCAACCCCGCTTTATTGAAGCAGTATTCAGAGTCATCCTATCGACTCAAGCATGTCGTTGGTGTCGACACGAGTGCACTGTTCGTGGCCAGAATTGGTGTTCGTAACGACAACGACCTAGTCTGGGTGGGGCGAGCCGCCAACTACGCGGCGAAACTGTGTGCAATCAATGAAGAGAACACGGTCTTCATCACGGAACAGGTGTTCAACAAACTTTCGGACGACTCAAAGTACGGCGGGCAGAACAAAGTGCTCATGTGGAAAGAGCGGCAGTGGACACAGATGGAGAACAAGAAAATCTATAGTTCCAATTGGAAATGGTCTGTCTAGTATCTCGCGCGAATGTTAGGCTTCAACGGCACTACCGCGGCGGCGATAGCGCGGTAGTCCCAAAATCACGTTCCTCCTGCGGGCCAGATCCCTGCTCCCGTGCCCCAACATCATCACGGAGATTTTGTCGTTGTAGGCCGTTCGCTGCCTTTAGTTTGGACGAAGTCATCCCCGTCGTTTCTGCTTCAGCTCGCGAGGGCTTTCGTTTTTTCCGGTGCAACTTCAGAAAGCAGACCGCGGAGCGTGTTCAGGATGTCAGGATGATGCTTGCTGAGGTGGCGTTCCACCCGACCATTCTCCAACAGCCGTTCAATATACCTACACGACATCGTAAGAATAAGGATGTCCGTTCCGTGGGAATCCTCAACCGCCTTGAGATCCCTGAGCAGGAAATCCGTTTCCTGCTCGAGCATGACGCGGGCTCCAGCCGATTTCGCGTCAATTTTTCGAGACGTCGGTACCTCGACCAGCAGCTCGGGGCGGGTGACCTCGAGAAGCGCCTTGGTAAAGAGGACCGTGTAGGTGCCGCCTGCCAACATGTGTTCCGCCGCTTCAATCTGCCTGATCGGCTTCATCTTCCTCAGTACGGCAAAGGCATCTGCCGTCATGTGGCTATTTCGTAGTATCTCGATGGCCTCCGGGCAGATCCCATCCAACATGTCTCGCTTTTTCCTGATGCTTCCAACGTCAACATTCAGTGCCGTAGCGATGCGTTCTTCGCTGACACCGTTTTTGATCGCCTTAAGAATCATGAAGTGCTGCGCGACTGGAGGCGCGTGGTTTACTCGCTTGTTGTACGTGTACGCTTCGTCGTCCGTGGCAAAAATTGCTCGAACATCTTCGGCGCCACTGCGCTTGAGAATGTCCAGCCGCACATGCCCGTCGAGTAGTAGGTACTCATTGGGCCCCTTCGGGAAAACGACGAGCGGCTCAATCAGTCCGACATGCTCGAGGGACGCGGAGATCTGGAGGTAAATTGTGCTCTTCCGGTATGAAGGCAGAATCTCCCTTTGGGGCACGATGCTTTGAACTGGAAGCACGATGACCTGCTGGTTGAAAGCCGTTTTGACTTTGGGATTGTGCACTGGTGCTCCTTTCTATTTGAGTCGCATCGCGAGCTGCTGGGGGATGTCAGCCAGGTTTTCGGCCCGCAAGAGAGTGATGAAATGTTCGTCGGCGAAAAGCGAGCGCAATGCCGAGGTGAGCAAAAGAAGGCGCTCTTTTGTGGCATTCGCTCTTCTTACGAGGCTTCGCTGTTCTCGGGTCCGCTGCTGATATTCGCGCACGAGTCTGTCGCTAGTCAACTTCCGACGAGTCTGGTGGTCTCTTCCCACCTGTCTCTCCTCTTCTATGCGTTGGGCTATGATGCGCTTGGCAGCGGTGAGCCTAGATCCGCGCAGATCGCCTTTCTCATACGCTTCGGACAGCGCCCGTTGTACCTCATGATCGTTCCCGCTGGCGATTTCGACGGCAACACTGATCGGCATGCGACCAGCCTCGACAGCTCGAATCAACAATTCCTCGCCGTGCTCGACGAGGCGAACAATGCCGTGGATGTACGTTCGATCGAGGCCCAGTTTCTTTGCGATCTCGTCAGTTTTATAGTTCCGTTGCCGAAGGCTTCGCAGTTCCCCGAGGAGGGCCCTATTCGAAGGAGGGCGCCGGGCGATATTCTCGACCAGGCTCATCAGAAATTGCTCCTCGCGCGTCGCATCGACTACTACAGCGGGAATCGTGGTCTCACCGAGTGCAAGGCAGGCCTCCATGCGGCCTTGTCCGCAGACAAGGTCGTATCGGGTTCCGTCACTATCGAGATCACGGCGAGAGACAGTGATCGGCTTCTTGAGTCCGACGGCGCGGATGCTCGCAACCACAAGCTGAAATTTGAGCTTGTTCCGCGTACGGGGGTTGGCTACCCGAATTTCTCCAATGGGAATACGCTCGATCTCTTTTTCTGTCACGAAGCCTCCTCTATAAAGACACGTCGGGCCATGCTGATAAGGAAATTTAGGTTGTCAAATCGATGTACGTCTAGCACGATGCCGTTCTCGGGGGCGAGTCGGAGTTTGTCCACCAGAGCGTCCATGCTTGGGAGCAGGTAGTAATCCAAGATTTCCTGGTTCTCTGGCTTTAGCCGTGCGGCAATTGTCACGTCTGGATCGAGAGAATTCTCCAGCCTGACAAGCCATCGATGATTTCCGGCCGGAGTCTCGCGGCACCGTGCGAGGACAAGAGAAGTGGTGAACTCGTTGTTGATTGTCAGGAGGTCTGAAACAGGATTTCTTTGTACTCTCGCCCCGTTCTCACGCAGTTGGTCGATGATTGAGGCGTACTGCTGATGATGAAGTTCGCGCAACGCTCGGTTGGTCTCGAGATATCTGTAGTCGCGAACTGGCGTGTAGCCGATGAGTTCATAGGCGCGGATGAGACTGCCGAAACGGTGCCGGTACACCGTACTCGACGGCATCTCCTCGGTTTCGTCGATAAGAATGCCCGAAAGAGTGCCAAACCGCGTCAGCAACTTCTTCAGACATTCAAGCAGTTGCTCGTCCGTGAAGTGTCGATGGCGACTCTCAATAATCGCGAGGGCCTCCGCAAACTGCTCCAGCGTGACAATCGGCCCAAATGCACCTTCGCGCCGGACCCATATTTCTGGCGGGTTCGTGACCCTTTTCCGCTTGAGCTTGAACGATCTTCGGTTGTATACGTTCGCCCCGGCGTATTTCGGATTCGTAAGGAGCTGATGCACCGTACTGCGCGTCCAGGGTCTGCCGAGATCGGTGAGCACGCCGCGTGCGTTCAGCCACAGTGCAATTTCTCTTTCCGTCCGACGATCTCGGGTGAAGCGATCGTAGACTTCCTTGACGACCGCGATCTCATCTTCAGGACCGGGCACCAAGATGACGCGGTCGGTCTGAATGCTCTTGTGTTCGCCGGCTAGTAGCAGCCCTTTGGGATTCCGATCGCGATCGACTAGCTGCCGCCGAAGACCGTAACCAGCGGGACCGCCTTGTCGAAATCCAAGTTCGATTAGCCTGCATTGCCCGGCAAACACCTTGACCGACAGCTCGCGGCTGTACTCCCCGGCCATGGTGCGCTTGATGGTTTTGAGCAGAGATGACGACAGGCTGCCGTCATTCTCAAACTGTTCAGCGCAATAGTGCACACGGATGTTCGCCCGCTTACAAATGTATTCGTAGTAGGCACTCTCGTCCGCGTCTTGGAAGCGGCCCCAGCGACTCACGTCGTAGACCAAAATGTCGGTGTAGTCTGCACGCCCGCTTTCGACGTCCCGCAGTAGCTCGCGTAGACCGTCCCTGCCTTCCAAGTTCAGTCCACTTCTGGCGGCATCGGAGTATGTTCGGACAATTTCCATGCAACGCGCTTCACCATAGCGGCGCATGGCATCCGTTTGGTTTTCTGTGGAGTATTGCTGATGCTCAGTCGACATGCGCACGTACTGCGCTGCGCGCACAGGTCCCGCCATCGTGGTTTGGGCACCCGTCACTTTCCGAACACCCCATCAATCTTCCGCATGATCCGCTCCGCCCACTGCACCGCTGCGGCGACCAGCGACTCGGTCCTCGGACTGGAGCGGCTGTCAAACAGATCGTCGGTGGTTTTCAGGTGACGTGCCACGAGGATTCCCGCCACGATTGCCAGCACGCGCTTGCGCCCTTCGTCCACCGAGAGAGGTTAACATATTCGCCTTTTGTTCGCTATACGAAGATGCGGACGGGAGGGCTAGCAGGCGAGCTCGATACGCTGTTGGCGCAGGGTCAGCTATCGAGGCTGCAATTCAGGCTGGGCGGAAGAAGATTGATGCGGGTTTTGAGCGGGGGGATAGGTCTGCGGTCATCGACAGCTTCCATGCTGCTTGTCCCAAAAGGCTCCCTGTACCTTTAAAACGCCCGATCCGACCCGAACGTCCTCCCAGCGGCCAACCCGTTAGGAATCGACTCCCCGAGGGATCCCCCCGACCCAGTTGCCGCTGCCGCGGATTTGGTCCTAGGTCAAGACCTCGTTCCTGCTAGAGTTTTTCTCTCCATAGCGCCCTCGACTACCTCAAACCGTCCACGAGCGGCTTACTCGCTAGACATTTTCCTGTCAGCTCGACGCTAGAGTACTTCACGTCCGAATACTCCTGCTATGCCCTCGCATCGAACTCGGCATGCGGGCAAAGACCGCAAAGACTGCCAGGTATCAATCGGCACAGTTTTGAAACTAGGGACGGCATCCCACTCTGCCACGGAGTAAAGAAATGAATAAACCCAAACAGAAACGCACGACCGAAATCACTGAGACCTACACGCTCACTCGACTTGCAGAACCTGACGGCACGTTGATCGATTTTTACTTTGCAAAAATCCGCGGCGTGCTGTTCGCAGTCGGACGTTTCGCCACTGTCGAGGAAGCGAGAGCCGCCGCTGATGCGAATCTTGCTGACTATCTGACTCGGCTCGACCCGAAGCCCGCATATCGTGTCGAGGAGATTGGAACGGTTACCGTTGACACGGGCACCATCGTGATTCTCGACCCGTGCCGAATTGGAAGCATCGGGGCGACGCAAGATCACGACAACCTAATCGGCTCTCCGCTTTACCCGGATAACAACCTCTTGACACCCAACAAGCGGATAGACGAGACCGTGTTATCCCGCCAGATTCTCGACCCTGAGACACCTGGAAAAGAGAATCCCAAGGAAATCAAAGACTACGGGACTAGCGCCGGTAACGCTCTCAGCCTGAAGACAGGTTTCGGAGACGGCGAGTATTCCGTGATTGCCGAAATCGTTGACTTTGGTGGACTCGTTGGTGAGCGTATCGCCGCAATCCACATTCAGTTCTTGGCAACAGAGGACATCAAGGCCGCGAAGAAACAGGCGAAGGCCGAGGCAGGGCTCAAATGACTGCACAGTCGGAGTTTCGGTATCGACCGAGCCACGTGGCCCGGAATGACGAGTCAGAGAGCATTAGCTTGACCACCGTTCGGCTCCTCTGTGCCGGTGGGCTACAGGCCCTGCGACTGCGTGGCGATGCATGAGTAGAGATCCACTGCGGAAGCGGTATTTAGGGAACAGAGGAAAGACATGAACCACAACAAGGAGGTTTCTTGAGATGAAAGTCACGATTAGCAACACCGACCAAATCTGCGTGGCGATCCGCAAGATCGCGATCATGCGCAAGGAAGAGAACCGCATCAAGACCAGCATGCAGATGCTTGGCTTTGACGAGCGCACGGCCAAGCGTTTCGACTGGTTCTGCAAAACCATAAGCAAGGACGGCATCCTCTGCAACGAGGCGGTCGCGGCGGCCTGGGTGGCCAACGAGCTTTTCGGCAACGACGGCGTCAACAGCCCGGAGGACGCCTTGGAAATCGCCCTGGCCGTGGCCGAATGCGAATGCGTGGTTGACCCGGAGGACGGCTCGACGATACAGGCGTGCGAGCAGCACCCGCTCGGCGGGTCGCCAAAGGGGAAGGCGATTCACCGCCTCAAGGCCATGCAGGAGTTGACCGCCGCGCTGGAGAGCGGCGACGACAACGCCGACAACGACGCCTGCGAGGCCCAGAAGGAAATCCTGCACAAGATCGCCGAGGAGAAAGCCAATGGCCGATGACAGCGTGAAGTTCTTCATCGTTTCCGAGAGCAAGCCCGTCAAAATCCACGACCACAAAATGGAGATGGCGGACCTGGTTCGCTTCTGGCTGGAGACCCTGCACCTCGGCTACCGCCTCGTCAACACGCAGGGCGGCTACGTCACGCAGGCTGGCGACTACATCCACGAGCAGAGCTACGAGCTTACGGTGAACGCGCCCATCGAGGTGCTGCCCAAGCTCAAGCTGCTGGCCCGCTGCATCGCACGCCTCGCCGACCAAGAGGAAGTGTGGATCGAGACCGGCGGCGAGACCCTCAAGATCGGAAAGGAGTACGAACTATGAGCAACCGCGAATGCACAAGGACCCTGGCCAGGTGAGGGAGGGTCGGAGCGGCGCCAGGAACGATGGAATCGGCTTGTTTACCCGTGTACCAAATATCTAGGGTCACCAATTGACGGTATACGAGCTCATCGCTGTTGCCGTGCGAATCCAGAGTTGCAAACAAGGAGTAGAGCCCTCTGAGTAGGTTTGGCGCCGTTCCGACAAGGGGTTCTTCACCTTCAATGGATTTGGCCTTCGCGGACAGTGTGCTTGCGATCTTTCCGAGGGTTAGCAGAGACGTTAGAGAGGCTAGACGTGGATAATCCCAAATGCATTTCAGGCCGACTCGCAGGAATGGCAACGTTGACGCCACTGTCTCATTGGTGAGGGGAGCCTTAACAAGCGTGCATTCACTTGGGGCAAGACCAATGCGATCGTAGCTGATAAGAAATGGGTCGAGACCTCATTCCTGCTAGAGTTTTTCTCCTCGTCGCGCGCTCAACTAGCTCAGACCGTTCACGAGCGGCTAACGCGCTAGACGTTTTCGAGCAGGTCCCTCGCTAGAGTACTCCACCTACGAATACTCCTGCTGTGCGCTCACATCGAACTCGATAGTGACGCAAACACTGAGGACGTTCAGAAGCTAATGGCGCGAAAGACCAACTCGAGGTCGCCACTGAAGTGGCTCAGAGCCCTGTCGGGTCAGGCATCTGCCTTTGGAGGCGCGTTACGAGAACAGATAGCGCGGACCTTTACCGGGTCGGCTGCTAGCCGTGTGCTGCGCAGTCGGCCGCAAGATACCAGGGTGTCACGCCGGCAGAAGAAGCCCAGGCTGTTTCTCATGTACACCGAGAACACTGGGAAAGCAGGCATCCGCAATGTCCAGGCTGCGCTCGACCGGCGATTTCCGGGGTACACGTTAGAGCCGAATACTCTCGGCCGATATAAGCACACGTCCGAGAACAGTGTGATCGCTCATATCTTGACCCACGACAGAAACGCTGTCAGGGAAGCGGCGGCCGAGATTTGCGAACTGAACAATCAAGAGAGCGTTCTCTCTATCGAGCTTCTGGTGGCCTCGGCAAAGTTCGTCACCAACTCGCAATTCAAGAAGGAACGTCGCGCGAAGGCCGCTCAGCGGATCGAAGCCGAGCGGAGACTGCATTCCCAGCGGAGCCGGCAGTAAGCGAGCACCGTAGGTTTTGTAGGTATTGAAATCGTCGCAGGTTGAAAAAATATTTGTGAGTGCTAGTCGCCAAGATCGAATCCCTCAGTTGGTCAACACCGGGAAGGCCGTCGAAATCCCGGTCGCGTCATCCAACTGGGTCGTTCTGCCCGCCTCGGCACTATTGGCGGTGAACGGACAGGTGTGCTCACCACCGGCTCCCAGACTGATTGCAGGCACTGAAGCGCTCCCCCACGAAAACAAAGTACAATGCCCGCGAGAGTCGTCGGGTCAACGGAACGGAGGTTCCGTGGCTCGAAAGCGATACCAGCAGGGATCGCTCATCCTGCGGGGCACGCGGGTAAAGAAATGGTACGGCCGCTGGCTCGAAGACGAACTCCAGCCAGACGGCAGTATCATCCGCATCCATCGTTCGGAGGTCTTGGGCGACAAGTCCGAGTTTCCGACCAAGCGCCTCGCACAACGCGAACTCGATCGTCGCCTGGCGGCGATCAACAGCCCCATTTACCGAGCAAAGCCTACTGCCACGTTCGAGGACTTTGCAGCAAAGTGGAAAAGCAAGGTCATGATTCACCACGAGGGAAGCACCCAAGACAGCGAGAAGAGCGAAATTAAGGCGTGGGTTGCGGCCCTCGGGGCGATACGGTTAAGAGACATCTCGACGGAGGTCGTGCAAGACGTGATCACGCTGTGGTCGAGTCCGGGGAAGGACAAACGTAGCGCGAAAACGATCCGTAACCGGGTCGCTACGCTGCGCCTTCTCTGGGCCTCGGCAAAAGCGTGGGGTTATGTCACGCACGACGTCTGCGACAATCTGGTTCTACCAGCCTGGAATCGCGAAGAGCAACCGAGCTTCACGGTGGAGCAGGTCAAACAGATCATCGATGCCGCGCACGAGCCATACAAGACCGTCTTCTGGCTGGTAGCGGAGACCGGCATCAGGCGCGGAGAAATCTGCGGCCTGAACGTCGGAGATGTCGACTTGAACGAGCAGGCGATCACGGTTCAGCGAAGTAGGTGGAAAAGCAAGCTGAAGCGGCCGAAGAACGGCAAGAAGCGATTCTTCGCTCTCTCGCCGCAGCTTACAGAACGTCTTCGGTTCTACGTTGAGGACAGGAACCCCGAGGAGCCGCTTTTCCTGAGTAGGGAAGGTCGTCGCCTGCATCCCGACAACTTCATCAAGAGGCAGTTGAAACCAATCTTGAAGAAGCTCGGTTTGGATGGAGCGGCACATGCGTTCCGACATGGGAACGCAAGTCTGCTCGATCACCTGGCCGCGCCGATGAAGGTGCGGCAGGATCGGTTAGGGCACGCCGACCCACGCACAACCATGGGCTACACGCACGTGATTGGGGATGACCACAGGAAAGTGGCAGAGCAACTCGGGGGATTCTTTGCCCAAGTTCGCCTTAATTTGCCCAAGAAAGAAAACGGCTCAGGAGATGGAAGCTCCCAAGCCGCTGTGTAGCAAGAAGTTGTTTGGTTGCGGGGGGTGGATTTGAACCACCGACCTTTGGGTTATGAGTTCAAAGGGAAACTGATACCAAACAACTTACACGCGCACGGATGACACCTAAGCACCTGTAAGTTGCTGCAAGAGACGCACTGTAGTCCCTCGTTTAGTCCCTAGTCCCTCGTTGGTCCCTCGTTTTTTTGGGATCGGTACCCAGCCAATCATTCGCGCTGGTTGTGGGTGAACCTGACCCGTATCTCCGCCCAGTGCCCCTCGTTGGAAGCACCGAATCGTCGCCGATCCGGTGCTCAACGCGTTTTTCTGTGGATTGGCTCTGGCCAATCCTTCTCGTCCGCATCGGCATCGCGTTTCTGCTGGAATGGCTCAACGGGAGGCGTTACACTAACACTCCGCTTGGTACAAAACATCGGTCCGGTCACTATTCGTCACCCCGCACGTGTCCAACTGCACAAGTCGCCGCTCTGGCGTCTCACTGCGACAAATAATGTTGAAGATCCACGACAAATAATTCTGAAGATTACAATGGATTCTGTCGCGCGGCGCAAACCGAGCACGGCGAGCAGAAAGTGCGCCGCCTGGGAAAATTGTATTTTCGCGAAGGGAATTGGCGGGCGTTCTCGTTCTATGAGGTGGGGGGCAAGCTAGGTGCGCCCGGAGACTCGATAAAAATGTCAGTGTGGTTGTTTCACTCACTGCGGATGACCACGGAACTGCAAAGAGAAACAAGACCTTTCAAAATTTCAAAACAACCGACTCTTGCGAGGGTAGTATGTTTAGGGTTTCAGACAAACTGCGCATTCGGATGGACGAATTCAAAACCCTTTGAGCACATTTCAGGCCAAATGTGGACCTGGATATTCCTCAATCATCAAGGAGGCTTCTTCCATGAAAAGCACGGTCAATACAATCCTCGTGTTCGTCTTAGGGCTGTGGCTATCTAACAGCGCGGCGTCGGCGCAACAGATTCAGTCGATGAAATTGCTGACCGCGCAGACTGGCTGGGCGCAGAGTGAAAGTCATTTATATTGGACGAGCGACGGCGGAGCACATTGGAAGGACATCGCTCCTTCCATGTCGTCCAACTTGAAGGAGTTCATCGGAGGTATCTTCTTCCTCGACACGTCCACCGGCTGGGTCCTGCTGAGTTATGCAAATGACAATGGCGAGCAGCAATTCCGGCTGGCTTCGACCAGCGATGCCGGAGCGACTTGGTCGTCTTCGCCAATTAAGCTCCCGTGGAAGAGGCACGCCGATGACTTTGATGGGGGAGCAGACGTCTTTTTTCTGGATGAGCTGCACGGTTGGGTGAACTTGCAACTATCTCATGGCCTCACTCCTCCGGGCGCCCATCTGTTAGCGACACAGGATGGAGGCAAAAGCTGGAACACCACAAAAGGTGAACCCGGCTGGGCTGGCACGTCTATGTGTTTTTTCAACGAGACGGACGGCGTGTTAGCAGGTGGAGGGACCGATCGAACCGAGCTTTGGCTCACGCACGACGCATCGAAGATTTGGCAGCGCTTGAAGCTAAAAGTCCCACCGGATGCTGCGCCCGCCGATCTCCCCGCCTATGGCGAACCTATATGCAAAGACGCCAGACGAGGCTTCTTGCCGGTTACATTCTCTGGAGGGGATGGTTCGCCGTCGGCGCTGGTCTTGTTTGCCACTGACGACGGGGGACGCAGTTGGAGGGCGGATCGAGTGCTGTCGAACTTGGACGAAACATCTTTTGGGGGGAAAGTTCCTGCTGCGGTTGTCGACTCCGTCCTCATAGCTGCGACGTGGTCGCGGGGCAAGGTGACGTTAGCGACGACCGCCCCCAGTGGTGATGTGAGACGGACAACATTGTTAGGCCCATTCAAGGACGTGCGCGATCTGAACTTCGCCGACTCATTGCATGGTTGGGTTACAACGAGTAATGGAATGTTCTCTACCGGGGATGGCGGAGCCTCATGGACCGACATAACGCCACCCAGCGGACACGCGTACCCTCCACTCCCTGCGTTGCCACAAGGCAAACCGGTCCGGCCCAACTCCGGTTTGAGACGCCCTGCCTTGCCAGCGACTAACGCTGCTGGCGGGGCCCGCTCGAACGCAGTAACCGGCTCGTTGACGGAGGTTCATCTCGGGTTCGATAAGGGCAACGCTCCAAGCGCCGCCAAAATGCAAACGTGGTGGGAGTACAGCCCGTATTATGATTACCAGATAAGCCTTCCTGGGGCAGCTAACCACCCGACGAACGCAAACCTGACACCCAAGTGGGTCTCGAAGGTTGAAAATCAGGGCTGGGGATTGTGGCCCGTGTGGGTAGGTCCACAGGCGCCGTGTGCCAACAATCAAAACCTCGTACTGATGACCGCCAACACTCCAGCCCAAGCCTATACGGAAGGCCAGACGGAGGCAGCCAATGCGATCACCGCGCTCCAATTGCTCGGCGGAAACCTTGGCAACACGATCATCTACTACGATATGGAGAATTATGACACGTCTAAAGCACAGTCCAACGCAGGCTGCATCGCCATCGTTGAGAATTTTCTGAACGGCTGGATCAACGGTATGCATTCCAACCCCACCGGGTATTACAGGGCAGGCGTTTATGGGAACGTTGCACCTGCGGCAAGGAATTTCTCGCAGCTCTCACCCCTCCCCGATGACGTTTGGATCTCGTTAGCTTCGGGAGCTACAACGCCGCCCAGTGTGACAATATGGAATCTCGCATCCGCGCATGTGACGTTGTGTGACATATATTCCAACCCGCCCTGCCCCAACCTCTGGCCGACCGACCAGAGAATTCACCAGTACATAGTAGATGGAGCGCATAAAATTACATACACCGAAACTTGGGGCGGCGTGACGCTTGAGATCGACCCGGACATTATCGATGCGGATGTGGCCTATCCGAGCACCGGCACAAAGATATATACCTACAACTACGATACGTTCACCCCAACCGGCAACTGGTACAATGCCGCCTATAGCATCAATAACATTGGTGCCAGTGGTACCTACGGCGGCTTTATCAACGGAAGCGCGTCCGACGCCGGCGGCGAGGTCGGCCAGACCCTCGTCCTCGATGAGTCGCTCTTCCCTGGAGATGGCGTTTCAGGCTGGGGTTACTCGATTTTGGACTGGGGCACCTCCCTTGACATCACTCCTCCTGCCTACACCCAGTCGTTGGGCTTTTGCTTCGGAACAGGGCGGGTTTACTACTGCACACAAATGTTAGGAATGAACAATGCAGGCTGGATTGCAGGATACTGGAACGATTATAACAGTTTGAACCACGGCTTCCTAAACCAAGGAGGTACTCTAAGCTCGTTTGATGCTCCTGGGGCGGCAGGCGGCATTGGCACGTTTGCCACTGCCATTAACGATGCCGGGTTGGTCGTCGGCTATTACTACGACTCCAACTACGACACACATGGCTTTCTCTACAACGCCAATACTCAACAATTCATCGCAGCGCCACTCGACTACCCTGGAGGCTCGTACACCCAGCTCAATGGCATTAACGGCGACGCCCAGATCGTCGGGGAGTATTACGATGGCGCCAACTACCAGGGCTTTCTCTATAGTAATGGCACATTCACGAGCACTTCTGGACCATGCGGGCCGGAGACAGTGCCTCTCGGCATTAACAATAACGGCCAAATGGTCGGAAACGGCTTTGTCAGCTATGATGGTGGTTTGAGCTGTAGCCCGTTTGACGACCCCGCCGCGGGTGGGGGCGAGACCGTTCCGTACAGCATCAACGACGCCGGACAGATTAGCGGAACCTTTTATTCTACGGCGACCAGCATGTATGACGCCTTTGTTGCCGTACCACAAACGCCCTAGCAGGCTGCGGAAAAAGGGATGCTGCGACTTAGATTCTCTCCAGGTTTCGCGATTTCGTGACTCAAGGAAGAGTTTTGGCTGAATCGGTGGTGCTTCGCGGATCCTTTATTGGGGCCCGCGAAGACACTTTGCCCTCGGCTTACGTCGCCTGATCGACGAGATTCCGTATGCGGACGAGGTTATAAGCGGCGGCCGCGAAAGTGAAGACCCATCCCACCTTGAAGATTCCGCGATGCCGAACCTTCCGCAACAGCGCGATCGTCTTCAGCCATCCGAAGCACTCTTCAACGCGTTTTCTTTTCCTCTGACTGATGGCATATCCAGCGTGCTGCGTCGTTCGAGCATCAATGGCGCTCCCACCGGGCCGCTCCAGGTTTTGGGCCACATGCGGCGTAACCTTTAGGTTTCTGCACTCGGCCACGAAGTCCGATGTGTCGTATGCTTTGTCGCCGCCCACGGTCACCTGCTTCGTTCCCGGAATCTGCTCCAGCATCACCAGGGCGGCATCGCCTCAGCGATCACCCAAAACCGGCCACTGAGTATCACCTGAAAACCGGCCAACGAGAGTAGCGTCCGGGACATTGATTCCCGCGGGGGCTTGTAGGCTCCGTGGGCATGGCCAATGTCTTGAACGAAGAAAAGAAACAACAAGTCTTAGCGCTGGGACGGCTGGGCTGGTCGCTGCGGCGCATCCAGCAAGCGACCAGAACCCGTCGCGAAACCGCCAGCGCCTACCTGAAAGCGGCTGGGATTGCGGTGCGTCCGCCCAGTGGCTGGGGGCGGCACGCGCCAAAACCGGCCAACGAAGTGATCACCGACTCCGGTGCGGCAAAACCGGCCATCCCGGTGATTCCCGATCCCCTCGACCTTAACTGCAACCCCAACCCCAACCCCGAAAACCTTTCTACGAAGGGAAAAGCAAAAGCAACTTCAAAACCGGCCAACGAGGTGATCACCGACTCTGTCGTGGTCCCCAGCCCCAGCGCCTGCGAGCCGTACCGGGAAGCCATCGACTTGGGGATCAACCGCGGCCGCAATGCGCGGGCCATCTGGCAGGACCTGGTCTCGGAGTACGGCTTCGCCAGCAGCTACCAAAGCGTGCAACGCTTCGTGCGCAAGCGGCGCGGAACGCAAACCCCCGAAGCCCGCGTCGTGATCGTCACCGCCGCCGGCCAGGAGGCGCAAGTCGATTACGGCACCGGTCCGATGGTGCGCGATCCCGAGAGCCGCAAGTATCGGCGCACCCGGCTGTTCGTGATGACGCTGGGCTGCAGCCGCAAGTCAGTTCGTCTGCTGACCTTCCGCTCCAGTTCGCGCATCTGGGCCGAACTGCACGAACGAGCTTTTCGCCGGCTGGGCGGCGCCACGCGCATCGTCGTGCTCGACAATCTGCGCGAGGGCGTGCTCGTCCCCGACATTTACGACCCCGCTCTCAATCCCCTCTATCGCGATGTGCTGGCGCACTACGGCGCGGTGGCCATGCCCTGCCGCATTCAAGATCCCGACCGCAAAGGCAAGGTCGAATCGGGCGTCGGCCACGCGCAGAAAACGCCGCTGAAAGGCTTGCGCTTCGAGACTCTGGAAGAAGCCCAAGCCTACCTTGATCGCTGGGAGCAACGCTGGGCTGACACGCGCATCCACGGCACCACCAAGCGGCAGGTCGCCGCCATGTTTGCCGAAGAGAAACCCACGTTGCTGCCACTGCCACTGGAACCGTTTCGCTATTACCAGTACGGCGAGCGCATCGTGCATCTGGACGGCTGCGTCGAAGTCGAAGCCGCCTACTACGGGGCCCCTCCGGGCTGGATCGGGCGCGTGCTGCGAGTGCAATGGGATGAGCTGTATGTTCGTCTGCTCGATCCCAAGACCGGGCAACTCCTGCGCGAACACGTGCGCCAGAAGCGCGGCTGGTATCGCATTAAAGAAGAGGACCACCCCAAGCGAACACCACTGCGCACTTCCCAACTGCTGTGGCGAGCCGGTCGCGCCGGAGCGCACATCGGGGCGCTCTGCGACGCCATCCACCGCCAGCAAGGCGAGGTCGGAGTGCGCCGCATTCTGGGCGTTCTCTCTCTGGCCAAGAAGTATGGCACAGCGGCGGTCGATGAAGCCTGCGCTGCCGCGCTGGAAATGGGCGTGCAGGAATACCGCTTTGTCCGCCGCTATCTGGAACGCTGCCCGCAAGCCCCACTCAGTTTGCAACAAGTCGATCCCCTGATTCGCGAGCTGGTGCAGTACCGCGACTTCATCAACTACAAAACTACGGAGGTAGAGGAATGAATCTGATTGAACTTGATCGTGCGCTCAAACAACTTCGCTTGGGCGGAATGGCCGCCGTGTTAGAGACCCGTCTGCGTCAGGCCCAAACCGAACCGCTCGCCCCCATCGATCTGCTCTCCTGCCTGGTCTCCGACGAACTCGCCCTGCGTGGCGAGCGCCTGCTGGAGCGGCGGAAAAAACAAGCCCAGTTCCGCGACTCGCAGAAGACCCTCGACAACTTCGACTTCGCTTTCAACAAGAAGATGAATCGCAGCCTGGTCTTCGATCTGTCGACCGGCGCCTTCATCGCCCGCCACGAAGACGCTTTGTTTCTCGGTCCGCCCGGCACCGGCAAGAGCCACTTGGCTCAGGCCATCGGTCAAGCCGCGATCCAACAGGGCTACCGCGTACTCTATCGCGAGACCCACGCCTTGCTCGATGATCTCGCCGAAGCCACGCTCGACGGCACCCGCAAAGAGCACATGGAGTTCTTGGTGACCGTGCCCCTGCTCATCCTCGACGACCTCGGCATGCGCAAGCTGCCGCTCACCGCCGCCGAAGAACTGCTGGAGATCATCATGCGCCGCTACGAGCGCGCCAGCACCATGCTGACTTCGAACCGTCCCGTGGAAGACTGGGGCAAACTACTGGGCGATGCGGCCGCCGTGAGCGCCATGCTCGACCGCTTACTGCACCACGGCCACGTGCTCAAGTGTGGCCCGCGGAGCTGGCGCACCAAAACCGACTTGCCACCACAGGAGGCGGCAGGATAGAACATTCTCAGTCCCGGACGGCCAATCCCGTTGGCCGGTTTTGAAGTGATAACCGTTGGCCGCTTTTGAAGTGATCACTGAGGGCATCGCGCTCCGCCGTTCCATTGGCCTCGAACACCTCGGTGTTCACGATCAGTCCGTTGCGGTTCTCCACCAGCAGATTCCCGTTGTAACTCAGCTTCGCTTCTTTGCCCTTGCCTTTGCGTGCCATCTTCGCATCCGGGTCCGTCTTCGATGCGTGCGTCTGGTTCGACCGCTTCTCCCCATGGAAGTCCACCGTCGCATTGCCGGGATCGTCCGGCGGAACGACGTTCTTTGCATCCTTGCGCTGATAACTCTTCACACTCGCCCACGCTTCCAGTAGCGTTCCATCCACGGTGAAGTGCTCGTCCGAGAGCAAACTCCGCTCGCGTGCCTGCTGGAGCACGGCTTGGAAGAAGGCTTCGGCAATGTCCCCATCGAGCAGTCGCTCGCGGTTCTTGGTGAACACGGTAACATCCCAAATGGCGTCGTCCATGTTCAAGCCCACAAACCAACGGAACAGCAGATTGTAGTCAAGCTGTTCCATCAACAGCCGTTCGCTTCGCACCGAGTACAGCGCTTGCAGAAGGAGCGCCCGCAACAGCTTCTCCGGCGCAATCGAGGGGCGTCCAGTTTTGGCGTACAGCTTGTTGAACCGTGGCTGCAAATCTCGCAATGCCTCATCGGTCATGGCGCGCAGCGAACGCAATGGGTGGTCCTGCGGCACTCGCTGCTCCGGGCTGACATAGCTGAAGACATCCAACTGCTGTTCGTCTTTTCCGCGCATGCCTTCTTCTTAGCAGGTTGTGCTGTGGAAACAAGAGAGTTTTCTGGTGCTGGGTCTACTCATTAAGTCCGTTTCTCGACGGTGCGCAAGGCGTGCTATCGTCGGATGAACGTGGCCCGCCAATGTCGTCTGCGGCGAAGGATCTGGAGAGGCATGTGAGCGTCAATTTCACAGGTACCTGGAATGCAAATTTATCCAAGAGCAGATTCTTGGGTCCACTGCCGACAGCTATTACGGTGAAGATCGAGCATTCAGATCCTGAGTTGCAGGAAGAGATACTGGTCACGAAAGTCGACGGAAGCGAAGAGCGAGTCGTCTTCAAATGTTGGACTAACGGTGAGCAAGGTAAAAGCCTGCTGAACGGCAGCGCAGTCCGTGGAAACGCAAGGTGGGAAGGAGAGGAACTCGTTGTCGAATCGTGGATGCCGTTTGGTACACGCGAGATGCATTTCTGTGACTGCTGGTCCCTGTCTCCCGATGGGCAGACCTTGTTTATGGAACACCGCAAGGACGATTTGGCTGGACAACTCACCGTCCTCGACAGGGCGGGGTAGGACTCATCTCCGAACTGCACATCACCGAGTTTTTCCGCAACCTGCTAGGGACACTCTGAATAAGCGCTCATGCTAAGTCGACTAACAACAGTGTTCAGGAAACCGCGCTGCCGGTTCGGGTCTCGGATGCCGGAGCTGGTCAGCACCGCCGTTGCAACCGCGTGTACGGGGCGAAGCCGGACGAGCCTACGCTACGGCGAGCAGTTTTCTGCGGCTGACAAACAGATTCACCAGCGCACAGGTAACGAACAGCCGGTGCGCGTTCTTCTTCAGCCCGCGATAGCGTACTTTCACGAATCCGAACTTCAGCTTCATCACTTGAAACACGTGCTCCACCCTCGCCCGCACTTTCGACTTCGTCCGGTTCTTCGCCCACGCCACTTCATCCACGATCTGGCCCTTGTAGCGACAGCGCCGCTGGGTGAAATCCCGTGCTCGTGGCGCGCACTCGCGGATCACCTCGGTTTGCCCCTGATACGCTCCGTCGCCCCACACCCGCGTTTCTTCGCCATGCAGCAGGTCCGGCAACATGGCCACATCGGAAACATGGGCGGCCGTCGCCACCGCCGTGTGGATGATCTTGGTCTTGCTGTCGACGCCCACGTGCGCTTTCATCCCGAAGTACCAATTCTTCCCCTTCTTCGCCTGGTGCATCTCTGGGTCCCGGCTCTGCTCGCGGTTTTTGGTCGAGGAAGGGGCGTGAATCAGGGTCGCGTCCACAATCGTGCCCGTCGTGATTCGCACACCTTTAGCTTGCAAATGCAGGTTCACCGTCCCCAGAATCTCTTCTCCCAGATTGTGCTCTTCCAGCAAGTGCCGGAACTTACACACCGTAGTCTCGTCCGGCACCGGCTCGGCTCCCAAATCAATTCCCACGAACTGGCGCAGGGTCGCCGAGTCATACAGCGCCTCTTCCACCGCCGGATCTGCCAGGTTGAACCACTGCTGCAGAAAATAAATCCGCAGCATCTGTTCCAGTTCTTTCGACCGTCGTCCGTTGCCCGGCTTGGGATAGTGCGGCTCGATCAGCGCACACAACTTCGCCCACGGCACCACCTGCTCCATCTCTTCCAAGAACATTGCCCGCCGCGTCTTCTTCGTGTACCGCTCGAATCCTGTCATCATCGCCAGTGTCCCCTGCTTGCTGAGAGTGTTCATGCTGGCACGACTTTATCTATACTCCCTGTGGAAAGGGAGGACTTAATCAGAGTCTCCCTAGAAGGCGCACAGCTACGCCACGTGACCGGGGGACCATGCACCTATGGTTATTATGCGGCGTCGGTCAGTCACGATACGGTAACGCATTATTGCGCGTTACCTTGAATCCGCCCTGGAATCGGACTCTGAATGCTTACCATTCTTTAACCGGCGGCGCCCATCCCAGGGCTGTATTTTTCCGCTCGCTCTTCCCAGCTCTTCAAATCCTCTGATTTCACGTTCTCTATCAGCCACTTCATCAGCTCGTCAATTCTTTGCCATGACTCCCAGCCTGTCGGCTGCAGCCGGCTTTTGAAGCAACGTTGACACCACCATACAAAAGCCTCCCCGAAAAGATCGGGCACGACCCCCTTGTTAATCTGGTCATGTTTAACGGCTAAAGAGAGACGCTGATAGAAGTGAATAACGGCTAAAAGCTTTGGCGCAGCGGGATCAGTCGCTATATCGAGCTTGTCTGGCGTCTGGCAGGAGTCCTTGTAAGCGAACTTGACCGCCTCGCTGCGAGCCATCAGCATCGATTTCGCATGGAATTCACGATGCATGTCAAACGCGAGGCTGGTCTTGTGCGCCTGCTCGTTTAGAAGGCACTCCTGCGCTTTCTGAGAATTGCCCACAATCACGGCGATATAAAGTATTACCGCCAGAGTCATGAGGCCGACGAGCGGGCCTACGGTTCCACCGACATAGTTTCCGAAGTCACTCCAGTCTTGCCCGTCGTCCGACAGGCCTGCGTGATGGAACTCGAAAACATAGAATCCGACGCAGGCCGCTGCTGCAAGCGCCGCCACAATCACAAAGGCGACCGGCAGCCAGACGCAACTGCGACTCACGCGGCTATCCGCGATTCGCGAATGTTCCTGCATGCGAATCCCAGACATGGATTGACTCATAGAGCGGCTCAGATTGAGGTTTTCTCAAGGCTCGGCTGGGCTGAAAAATCTGGCGGAGCCCCCTCGGTGATGCCGCCACCGCCAGATTCGCCGAACGCCCGGCGCATGAATTGCGTGAAAAATGGGAAGGGACCTGCCCTTTCCGCATCCCGGAAGCTACGGCTGGTAGAAATGCACGTAGTTGTAGACTGCGCCTCCGCCAAAAAAGCGTTGTCGGAGCCGCATGCTACCGTTTTGGGAATTTGGCCCGTGGTTCGGCAACGCTTTACTTTCACTCGGCGTCGCCTTGGGCTGTGTCTTCCTGCTACAGAAAGGACGTAAGCTTTGGTACAAAATTCTCCGCCCTCTGATCAGGCCAGTTCCGCTAGGTCGATGCCCGTCGGCACACCCCAACGTGAAAACCAATGCAAGCACCATTGCCCATGCGAACATTACGCTACCAAGTAATTTTCTGCGATCCATGGCTGTGCACAAGGTCCCCCCTTAAGGGCAATACGCCAACTACAGGCTGAGAATGGAATCTCCGCCTTCCAGACCGAGACTAGCAAATCGCGACCTCTTGGTAGTGGCTGGAATCTTATCACTCCCAGGAGGCTTAGAACGAAAACGAAAACTACCAAAACCGGACAGAGCGGCAATTGACACTGGAAGCCGAGAGTCATCAGCACTGAAACGATCAAGGCATAAGCTCAGATGGCATGGGCCATCGCAGCGAGGTGCCATTCGAGCTGGAGTCGTTGGAGGCCGCCAACTCCCAATCCAAATCACCCAGGTTTGTGCTAATTTCTAAGTGTCAAAATTCGATTAAGATTTTAGGCCGTCCGCGAAGGGAGAAGGTAGTAGGCTATTTCTGAAGGCTGCGTACGAAGTGTTGGCGAAGGAAAAGCGCCCCTTGGCGCGCCGGAGATAAGCCGAATAGCAATTCGAGAGGGCCACCTAAAATCGTCTGGGAAAACACCATCGCAGACATACCGAAGCTCGAACGGTTTAAGGATGGCCCTTTCGCGCCCGTATCTCGACTGGCAGACCCGCTTCATCAAAATCCTTGCATTCAAACCCGCGGGTCCGGCCGATCGTCTGATCGTCGCATTCATGCGTATGGCCATAAACCCAGAGGGCCGGCTGGTGGTTCCCAATGATCTCCACCATGTCGAGGGAATTAAATGCCGGCGTGCGAGGGCCGCCCTTGTATTTGGAATTGGGATTGATGACCGGTGCATTATGGCTGATAACCACGCGCGGACCCCTTAAATTCTTGGCAAACCAATTCAGCAATTTCGACGCGAAGTTTTTATGCAGCACAATCGAATCTCTTGGCGTGAAAGGCGTTCCGTCAGGGTTATAGATGAGGCGATAATCATTCATTTGATCCTGCGCGGTTTCCATGGCGCGTAAGTTCCCGCCGTTGAAATCCGTCCACATCGTGCCGCCGAAGAAATTGACACCCCCGATGCTGACCTCTTCATCAAGCAGCAGTTTCACATGCGGATGTCTGTCTTCGAGCCACGCTTTGAATCTATTGTCCTCTTCGTCCATTGGCCGCTGCGGGTAATATTCGTGGTTTCCCGTCACATAGAGGACTGGTTTCTTCCACTTCCGCAGAATCTGGTCCAGCGGCTCATAATTCCTGAGCGTGACGATATCGCCTGCCAGGATCATGACATCTGGGTTCACTGCTGGGGGCAACATCCAGCCCGAGCCAAATTCAAGATGGAGGTCGCTATAAGTAATGATTCTCATGCTCGCAAGAGAACGCTTGTTTGAACACGTCTTTCTCGGGTGCCAGATCTCCTCCGACAGCGGTTTTTTGCACTGTCTCGATGTGTAAGAGGACAATTGCCATCAACAGCGATTCAACGTGGGGTGGAGCCCGGTTCGTAGAACTAGAAATCTGACATCCCCGGGATAGCTGAAGAATAAGCCCGAGGCGCAAAGGCCAGTGTCAAGGCTCTTCGACCGCGAACGCGGCGCGCGAAGCGCGGCCTTGACACTGGCCGGGCCTCGGCTATGCTCTGGCTATCCGGGGCATGTCATTCGGGAATGCAGCATCACAGACCTAGACCGAAACCCTGACTGATCTGATTCGTGTGCGTGGTTTGTGGTTCTATCTTGTGCGCTCCTTGCTCTTGCTGAATGGCAGGGGAATGCGACACGTCGCGGCTGAGTTCTTGCCCGAGCGTCTGTGCATTATTCGTATAAATCTGCGCGTCATAGCGTCCACGCGAGACAGAAACGTATGCCATGCGACTGTTCAGCAGATCCTTAGCGCCCAACTCGGTGTCCACGTGAATCAGGACTCGGTCGGCAGTCTGTCCCTGGCTGGAGTGGCTGGTGATGGCATAGCCATGATCGAGATGCAGATGCTTGCGCGGGTCAAGTTCGACCGTGCGGCCACCGTCCATTTTCAAGCGGACCCGCGTCTCTTCCTCTATGCACTCGATGGTGCCCAACTCGCGGTTCGCAACTCTGAGGTCGTTGGCCGGCGCGGTGAACTGAATGCGGTCGCCTACTGAAAAACTTCGCATATCGTCGTGGAAGACCGAGACGCCCTGCTGTCGGCGCGGATCGTAAGTTCGCTGGGTGCCGTCCTGCAGTTCGACTGTCAGTCGGTTTTTCGGCGCGTTGATGCTCTTCACCTGTGCATACGCGCCTTTCCCGATTCCAGTCTCCTTCGATGCGCGCGAATAGCGCAGCACATCGCTCACCTCATAGCGCTCGGCCCATGTGCGGTCCGCGCCGGTGAGGTCTTGGCGCGGCACTAGCGTCCTGATGCGGTGCTCCTCGTTGCTCACGAGGCCACTCCGCTGCAATTCCGCATGGACGCGCTCGTTGATCTCCGTGCGAGAGCGATTGTCAGGAGAAATCACCAGCGTGTTCTCCGGCGATTTTGCGTACTCCTTCGCAATAGCGGCGATACGCTCGTCGCGGCCCTGAATTTCATGGACTCGGCCCTGCCGATCAAGATTCTGTATTGCTTCACGCACCTCACCCCGCGCAAGCTGTTCGACCACTCTTTTCAGTTCGGGGTCTTTCTGGCGCACGATCTCTTCGAGCTTTACGGTCTTCATGCCAGCATCCTGCAGTTGTGCGAACGGGCGTCCAGCCTCGACCGCTTCGTGCTGCCGCCGATCTCCGACCAACAAGACGCGATCATTCGGACGAAGCCGCTCGACAAGCTCATGCATCTGCCGGGTCGAGGCGAGTGAGGATTCGTCGAGCACATAGAGCCGTTTCTCGCCCGTATCGGGCTGCTGTCCGCGTGCCAGATGCTTTTGTAGCGTGGATGTCTCCATGCCTGCTTCCCCGAGCTTCTGCGCCGCGCGGGACGTGGGCGCGAAACCTTCCACCCTGTACCCCTGGGCCTCCGCGCCTTCACGGATGACGGCTAGAGTGGTTGTCTTGCCCGCGCCTGCGATGCCATCTAAGCCAACCACCTTCTCCCGCGAAAGAAAGATTTCGTCTACAGCCTGGCGCTGCGAAGGATTCAACTCCGGGTGGCGGTCTTCCGTGGCGATGCGCACTTGCGGCGAGACCAGCATGGGATCGCTGTAGTCGCGTCGATTCCCTTCCTGCATCCGGCCAACGACCTCGCGCTCCATGCGAACCATCACGGCGGTTGTGTACTGTCTGCCAGCACCGACGTGCGGGACTTCCCGGAACTCTCCTGTCCCGATCCGGCGCTCGAACTCCTGCCGGACCTGGGCATAGGTGATTTCTCCCATGCCGCGCACCAGCGCTGTTTCAAGGATCGCCCGGCGGTCCTGCACTGCCGATCTCTCGAAGACATGATCGCGCGCCCATGTCACGGCCTGCTTCGCCTGAACCTCTGGCTCCGGCATCTGGTATTGCCCATGTTGACGCGCGTGTGCGACCACACGGTCCGCCTGATGCCCGTACTGTGCGGCCAACTCGCGGTGCCGCTGTAAGACTTCTCCAGGCGACAGCAGTTCCTTGCGGTCGCGAGTATGGTGGGCCGCGATCTGTGCCGCCGCGGCTCCGTCGATTCCTTGTTCTCGGAGATGGTCTTTGATTTGTTCACGCCTTGGACTGGAAGCCTCCAGATATTCCTTTGTGTAGCCTTTTACTTCCGGCTGTCCATGCTTGCCGCGCTCCAGTTCGTAGCCCAGCTTTTCGAGACGCAGAGCCAACTCGGATCGGTAGACCGCCGTGACGTAGCGCTGTGACACGAACATCTCGTGTGGCTGCAAAGCACGCATCTGTTTCCCATTTTCGAGATCGTTCTCCCGCTCGGTCATGTTGAAGATCACGGCATGAGTATGAAGCTGGGGCGCAGCATAGCCATCGACGGGTCGCGCGGTATCGTGCTCGAAAGTGGCGGCGATAAATTTTCCGGTCGTCTCTGGGGCATGGACATTGCCGATTCGCGCCTGCGTGTATCGCTCAAGTTCCTGAAGCGCCGCACGTACACTCTCCCGATGAGCCTCTCTCACCCGATCATCGCCGCCCACAAGCGCGGTGAGCGATACCGACTTCGGCGCAGAGAATGTGGCGTCCCACCCGGCCCGATGCTCGACGCTGGTTACATCTCTGCCGAATTTGCCTTCATAGGTTCTCGAAACTTGATGCCGTACAAGCTGCTCTTCGGTGTGCGGATGTTGGCCTTCACTCAGTCGGGCAAAGTGTTCGGAACCAACACTACCTTGCAACCCCCACTGCTCGGCGAGTCTGCCCTGCCATTCGCTATGGCCTTGTTGATTGCGGCTCCAGTAGTTCTGTTTCTCTGAAGCAAACTCACGCTCGTGATAGGTTCGCGCTTGGCTGGCTGACAGCGGTTTCGAGATCGTGAGCATACCGAGCGTACCTCAAGCCTGAAGTGGTGTTCTTGGCAATTTGTCTCTCATTCGATTCCCTTCGTTTTCTGCCAAGCGAACGCCTCTTTGGGTTTGGTCTCGGGCGCCCCGATGGTCGAACCGAAGAGCGCGAGTATCGGCTGGATAGGCTTCTTCAGCGGATCGGCGGGAGCATTCGCGTGCACTGATGGAACTGGTTTCGGCGCCATCTCTGGCATCTGCCGCTGCGAAAATCTCGGCAGTCTGAATCGGATTCTGCCTATTTTTGTCCTCCATCTCTGGATCAAACTTGGCCGAGGTCGGCCCCATTCGATCGTCTCCCTATCCCGCCCTTTGCGTGAGGACTGGCTCTGAAACACACTCCGCACAGCCAGTAGCAAAAGGAACATCGCGGCTACCCAAAGCAACGGCGTCAAGAGCGAAAAGCTTTTTGGAAAAAGGATGGCACTCATGGCATACGAGCACTTTCCTTGCCCTCGCGAGCGAAGAAGTTATCAAGCAGTTTGCGCGCCTGCTGAATCTTTCGCGCGTCGGCTTGGTCGCGGATTTTGAGGACGGAATCGGGCAACAATTGTCTATTTTCCGCTGTGGCCTCGGCGGCTGCATGGAAGAGATTCAGCAGCGCATAACGCACCGCCCAGAGTTCTGCCAATACCAGTTCGCTGGGATCGGCGGGCCGCTGTCGCGCAGCGCACAGAGCGGTCCCGCGCAGCCACTCGGAGAGAGCCTGTCCCGCGCTTTCGGCGGCAGCTTCTATCTCTCCTAGTTCTTCGGGAGTCAGTCTCGTGGCCGCGGTCTTGGTGCGGAAGCCCGGCTTCGCCTCTTCTCCGAACGGCAAACTGGACTGGGGATTAGCTTGAACGCGGGGACTACTCATTGGACGAACCGCCTTGTTGCACTACTGCGCTTAATTCCGCTGCGACTAAACTGTGCAATTCTTAGTTCACAGCAAGCTCTTGCGCTTCAACGCGTTTACCTGATCGACGATTGGCGGCGCTTTGTCGCAAACAAACTTGATCGTTCGCTACCGCGCTCATTCAGCCAATCGCCGATTTTGTTGATGCAGCGAAAGTTAACCGGCGTAAACATCGAAGCGCCAACGCGCGCTCCCCAGTTCCCAACTTGGGGGTGACGTGTCCATACTTCTGCCGGTGCGAAGCACCGCGCCTTTCACAGCTCGCCATACTCCCTCGCCAACGCATTCCAAAGACGGACCACTTCTGGCGCCTGCCAGCCACGGCGAAACAGACTTTGAATTGCCCGCCAATCGTCGTGGCGAAACAAGATGCGGATCCCATTGTCCCGAGAGCGAAACTCGACGCCGACCTTTTCCTCTTCGTCGAGCCACGTGGAGGCGAGGAAATAGCGACCTTCCCAGAAGATCAGTGTGTCGCGCAGTTCCAACCCTTCCAGTATCGTCCGAAGCTCCGCGATCCGTGGATAATCGTAGAGCGGATATTGCAGAGCAAACCTTCCGGGAAAACACAACCAGACGGAAAATTCCGTCGCCGGCCCCCGGTGAAATTCGAGACGGTATTCGCCTTCCTGAAACGATGGCAATGGCCCAGGATTTCTCAACCTAGAATCGGCACCCCAAAATGCACCACCCCGTAGGGGTTCTTCATGGCGGAGATAGTGGCCACGGGCGCACACGCGCCAGAGAATCGGCCAGTACGGTCGCAGCGCTTCATTCAGCTTCTCGATGTTTAGAAGCCTTTCGTTGTCAAGAACCATGTAGAGAAGTCGAGCGGTATGGATCGGTCGCGGAGTCTCGCTGTCAGCGTTCTTTAGCGCGTGAATGGTTCGGTTCACGGCCCGTCGTACATCGTCGTCTGCAATATCTTCCGAAGGCTTCGCCGCAGTTTGCCTTTCAGAGGGCAGATTGGTGAGGAGATAAGGGGCCATCGGACCCCTCTTTCTCTGTTTGGATACAAGTCCATAAACGGCAAGGAAAGCTTCAAGAATTGCGGCGAGAGATTCAAAGGAAATGTCCGTCTGGCCGGTATTTGCGAACAGCTCTGCACCCTGCTGACAGTAGTAGGCAACCAGGGTCCATTCGGCTTGGGAAAGCGGCAGCTTTGCGTCTACCTTCCCGCGAATCTTAACCAGGGAATCGGTTGGCTCCGAGAGTAGATTTACGAACTCCAATCGCTCCTCTTTAGAGGACTCAAGGAGCTGCTTTGCCGCCTCCGATGTTGAGACGGGTTCGCCGCTCTTGGCGGCCATGATTTCCTTCAAGGTTTCAAGCCTTGTGCGCAGCTCGTCGGAAATCCGAATGGAAATCACCGGCTGCTGCAGGATTGGGGTCTTGTCGGCCAAGGGGTCAGCCTCACTAAATTAGTAACGTTACGTATTGACTGTATTGGTACATGTGGGTTAGTGTCAAGTGCAACGTTTGCTCCCCGGTCAGACGACCTACGTCGCAATGATTGCTGCACGCTCAGCAAATTGGGCCCGTCGGAAGATCCGGGACGGAGTAGAAAATGAATCCAGCCGACGACAACGAACCCTTCGTAACGCCCGAAGAAGCAGCAAATTTTCTGAAGATCAGCCCGGTGACCGTGAAGAAGATGGCTCGGGAGGGCTGGCTTCCCGCACATCCCATAGGCAACGGAGTCCGCAAGCGCTGGCGTTTTCGAATTTCAGAGCTAGTTTCACACATGCGTTGTCGTGTAGAGTCGGAAGCGTCATCCGTGCGCGCTTTAAGGAGGAAAGCTTCTTGAAACGCACACAGCAAGACGTGGGCACGATTGTCCGCAAGAAGAGAACGCGAGGCCCGGATGTCTGGGTTTGGCGCTTTTACGAGACGGACGAGATGGGCATTACGCGAAAGCGCAGCGTAATGTTAGCGGGAGATGCGGAAGGATGGCCAACGGAAGATCATGCCTGGCTGGGGTCGAGAGAGTTTCGATACCAGCGGATGGAGCAGTCTTCCAGTCAATCGTTCGGAGCATTGGTAAGGCGATACATGCACGAAGCAATGCCAGAACGGTATTCAACCAAGAAGTCCTATGTATCCATTTTGAAGCGACACATTTTGCCACAATGGGGCGAGGTTCCCGTGGCCGAAGTGAAAAAGCCCCTCAAGGTGGAACAGTGGTTGAAGGAGCTAAAGCATTCTCCCAAAACGAAGTCCAACATAAAGGGTCTCCTGCATCGCATTTTTGAGTACGCGATGAAATGGGAAATTTTGGAGACTCAGAGAAACCCGATGCAGTTAGTCGAAATCAAGGGTGTGACGAAACGTGTTCGCAAGAAAGTCGTGCTTACGGTCGAGCAATATCAGGCTCTTCTCGCAGAGCTTCCGTACCACATTCAAGTGATGGTCATGATTGCAATGTGCCTGGGCTTGCGCATCAGTGAGATCAGAGCATTGCAGTGGCAGGACTTTGACTTGAAGGGGCGGATACTGACGTTGACCCGATCCATTGTGGGCCGCTACGTCTGGAACGGCGGAAAAACAGGAGCTTCAGAGGACGAAGTGTTTCTGGATTCCAAGCTAGTGTCCGTTCTGGAGGATTGGCGGAAGCGATGTGTCGAAACGCCGGAGGCTTGGCTATTCGCTAATGCGGATACGAAACGCCCAGTCCACGGCGATGCCATTCAGAAAGACTACTTGCGACCAGCAGGCGAAAAGATCGGATTGCAAGGAGTGGGCTGGCACAGCTTTCGGCACACCTATCGAACGCTGATTGATGATATTGGCACGCCGCTCGGGGTGCAGCAGCGCCTCATGCGGCACGCCGACATCAAGACGACCATGAATACCTACGGCTCAGCATTTGAGAAGACCAAGCGCCGAGCCAATAGCCGGGTAGCAGATCTTGTCTTGCCACCCGCGATCAAAAGGCAGCTGAAGGATAGGGCGAAGGAAGTTTCCCTGAAGAATTTGAGGCCCGAAACAGCCACGATCCAGTGATTTTGGAATTGGGGACTACGCCGGTAGTCCCTCAAATCCGTAAATGGTTGCGGGGGGTGGATTTGAACCACCGACCTTTGGGTTATGAGCCCAACGAGCTACCAGACTGCTCCACCCCGCAAGAAAAGCATAACACAGTGCGGTGAAGCGGGGTCAACCGGGCTGGCGCTTTGGTGGTGAGTCCATCACGCGTCAGAGACCATTCTTGAGCAATTCAAGACGGTAGCTTCGCGTTCCATCCGTGGACTAGCGTGCCTTGGCGGGTCCGCTTGAATTCTTGACGTGGCGTCTCGAATTCCACGCAAAGACCCGCTCCTGGCGCTTCTCCGTCTTGCTTACACGCTTGATTCAGCGGCTTAGTTTCTTGCGCTCGCAGGCATCCACAATCTTCTTGGGATCAATGGCTTCCCGGTCAATCTGCTCTTCCAGAATCTTCCCGTCTTTGCCGATCAGAAAGTTGACACGCCGCGGGGCTTTGTATTTGTCGACGTAGATGCCGTATTGGCGGGTAACGTCTCCACCCCAATCGCTCAGCAGCGGGAAGGTGACGCCGATCTGGTCGGCAAAGGCTTTGTTGGCGTAGGGGCTATCCATGCTTACACCCAGGACCTGGGTGTCGGCTGCTTCCAGCTTCTTGAGATTCTGCTGGAAGGCCTTCATTTGCGCGGTTCAACCTCCGGTGAAGGCAAAGATGTAGAAGGCCAGCACGACGTTGCTCTTCCCGCGATACTGGCTTAAGGTAACTTCTTTTTCGTCGCTGCCATCGAAGTACTGCAGCTTGAAATCGGGAGCGACGTCGCCGACCTTTAGTTTCATGGGCGCAGGCTCCGGCTTGCTCTGCGCTTGGATCTGCGGACAAACCATCGCAGCCGTGAGCAGCCATACTCCCAACATTGTCGAAATACCCCTTCGTCTCATGAATACTCCTCCGGAAACAACTTGCCTAAAGCGTACCCTGCCGCGGGAGCCCGGTCAAAAGGATCAAGATTCTTCACCATCAAAAGGCTTGGGCTAGCCTCACAGACTTTGCACCAATGACTGCGTACAATGACTGCGTACGATGATTGCGGGCCTTGATCGGATCGGATGAGCCTTCAAACTCTAAACGACATTTTGCTGGCGGTCGGTAAGAACCGCCGCGACCGCGTCATGCTGCAAAGACGGGCCTTGGGATGGGTGTCGATTTCTTCCGCGGAGATTTACCGCAGCGTCCTGGGGGTGGCTCGGGCGCTGGAATCCTGGGGTGTTGGCAAAGGCGATCGCGTCGCCATCCTCAGCGAGAATCGCCCGGAGTGGACGATCACTGATTTCGCGGCGCTTTCCCTGGGCGCGGTCACGGTCCCGGTCTATTCCACGCAGACGCCGGAGCAGGCTGCGTTCCTCCTCAACGATTCCGGCGCCCGCGTCATCGCGGTGTCCACCAAGCACCAGTTGGAAAAAGTACTGACCATCCAGCCGCACACACCGGTGGAGCGGATTCTGGTGATGGACGCGGTGGAAACTGCGCACGCGGTCCAGATGCAGGGACTGATGCTGCACGGGCCGGCCGACGTCGATCCCGAATTCGAGGCCCGCGCGCGGTCCATTGGTCCCGACGACCTGGCGACAATTATCTACACCTCAGGCACGACGGGAACTCCGAAGGGAGCGATGCTGACCCACGGAAATATGGCGTCGAATATCGCGCGTTCGATGGAGGCATTCGGCTTCGGAACAAAAGAAGAGGTGAGCGTATCGTTTCTGCCACTTTCCCATGTGACGGCGCGGCACGTGGATTTCGCGCTGCTGCATCGCGGGGTGGTGCTCGCGTATTGTCCTGACCTTGGGCAACTGGCACAAGCTCTAACCGAAGTGCAGCCCAACATCTTTATTGCTGTGCCGCGCGTCTACGAGAAGATTCGTCAACAGGTGATCCTGAAGGCAACGGGCTTTCCGCGCAACGCGATCTATCGCTGGGCGCTTGCAGTGGGACGGGCTCATCGCGCCGAGACGCTGGCCGGAACCCAGCCTGCAGCGTTTTCCTGGAAAATCGCGAACCGGCTCGTCTTTTCCAAAGTGCGCGCGGGGATGGGTGGAAAGGCGGAGGAGTTCATTTCCGGAGGCGCGCCGCTGGGCCGGGAATTGGCGGAGTGGTATGCCGATATTGGTATTCAAATCCACGAGGGATATGGGCTGACGGAGACGTCCCCGGTGATCGCAGTGAACACGCCCACAGCACACAAACTGGGTACGGTCGGCAAGCCGCTGGCGAACGTCGAAGTGCGGATTGCCGACGACGGCGAGGTACTCGTGCGCGGGCCCTCGATATTCAAGGGCTATTGGAATCGTCCGGAGGAAACGCGCAACGCGTTTGTGGAGGGCTGGTTCAAAACGGGTGACATCGGGCAACTCGACAGCGAAGGTTACCTGTCGATCACCGATCGCAAGAAGGATCTGATCAAAACTTCAGGCGGGAAGTTCATCGCACCGCAACCGATCGAGAACTCGCTGAAGCTGAACCCGCTCATTGGAACTGCGGTGGTGCTCGGTGACCGGCGGAAGTTTCCGGCGGTGCTGATCGCGCCGCACTTCCCTGTGCTGGAAGACTGGGCTCGGGCGAACCAGGTCGACTTTGCTTCGCGGCAAACACTCGTCGCGCACGTCAAGGTGCAGGCGCTGTATGAGGGCATTATCGAAGAAGTGAACCAGAACCTGGCGCGCTTCGAAAAACTGAAACGCGTGCTGCTAGTAGCTGAAGAATTGTCGGCAACTGATGGAACGCTGACCCATACGCTGAAGGTGCGGCGACGGGGAATTGAGGACCGGTACCGTACGCTGATTGATGAGATGTATGCGAAAGCAGAGACGCCCAAAGGTTAGTTGTCTGGTTTGCTCGAAGCTCGCAGCTCGGAGCCTGTAACCACGAAATCAGCACGCTACCAGCGAGTGGATGCTTCACGGCTCGCTGTCGCCGTACAATAAGGTCATGACGGACTCATTGATTATCGCTGGCAGGCAATTCCGCTCCCGCTTGATTGTCGGGACTGGCAAATACAAATCTTTTCAGGAGACCGCGCGCGCGCTCGAAGCCTCCGGCGCCGACATGGTGACCGTGGCTGTGCGCCGGGTGAATCTCGACCGCGGCAAGGAATCTCTGCTCGACTACATCGATCCGAACAAATACTTTCTTCTGCCGAATACCGCCGGCTGCTATACCGCGGACGACACCATCCGCACCGCCCGGCTGGCACGCGAGGTTGGACTCTCGGACTGGATCAAGCTGGAAGTGATTGGCGACCAGGCAACGCTCTATCCCGATGTGCAAGCGACGCTCGAAGCCACCCGTGTGCTCGCGAAAGAAGGTTTCACGGTGCTGGCCTACACCTCGGACGACATCGTGTTCGCCAAACGGTTGGTGGACGCGGGAGCCGCAGCGGTGATGCCTTTGGGCGCTCCGATCGGCAGCGGGCTGGGCATTCAGAACACCGCCAACCTGCAAATCCTGCGCGAGATGATTACAGGAGTTCCACTGATCGTGGACGCAGGCGTCGGCACGGCTTCCGACGCAGCCATCGCCATGGAACTCGGCTACGATGCTGTGCTGATGAACACCGGCATCGCCGGCGCCCACGAACCAGTGCTGATGGCGGAAGCAATGAAGCACGCAGTGCTTGCCGGGCGACAGGCATACATGGCGGGCCGAATGCCGCGAAAGCTTTATGCGACTGCCAGTTCGCCGCTCGAAGGCGTAGTTCGCTAGAAGTTCAGTAAACGTTCGGGGTGGACGGGCGAGACACCCGCCGGTCCAGAGGCAAAATATTGGGCGGCCACCGGGGCCGCCCTCCTTAGTATTCGTTGGATTCGTTGGCCCTAGAGCATCGCGACGCTGTCTACGTGAATCGTGTCCCCTTTAATGTGCCCGGTCACGGCAACGTGATGTCCATAGTGATCCTTGAGGGCATCGGGATTGTCCACCATAAGGACCTTCTGGTCCTTGTCGGTAACGACGACTGGGCTGGCGCCGGCAGCGATGCACTTTTTCGTACATGCCTCCGCGTCCGCGTTGGCTCCCTTAACGCCACACTTCGAGTCGCTAACCCAGCCTTTCACGGTCTGGGTATCGCTGGCCAATGACACCGAGGCGACCAACAAAACAAGCGCGACGGCAAGTAACAACGAGAGAAGTTTCCGCATGGCACCCTCCTTAAATTGGTTCCCACACGTGATGCGAACCCCTGAACTTTATCACAGGAGAGTGGGGTGCGAACAATCGGGGAGCTACGCCGCTTAGCCTGCCTCTACTTGTCGTTCTTGGCGCGGCCCATGGGTGGCATCCGGGGAGGATCGGGAGCAACCAGCACAAATTCTCCAGGCCGAGCGTAGTGCAGCTGCTCGCGCGCTTCCTTCTCGATGGCGGCAGGATCGGACTTGAGCGATTTGATCTGGTCAACGTGCTGACTGTTTTCCTTCCGCAGACGCTCAACCTCACTCTGCAGCGCTTTCATCTCGGCACGTTTCTGCCGATAAATCACCATGCCGTTGGCTCCGAACATGGCGTGCAGCAGTAATCCAACAGTAAGCAGGACGGCGGCCACGGTTCCCAGACGACGCCACTCCATGACAAGCCGCGACCAGATCGGGCGCGTGCGTTCAACCCAGCGCACGGCCGCGGCCTCTGCCCTGGGGGCCTGACCCCTGGCTTGATCCATCGCCTGACCAATGACCGCGCGAAGGCTTTCCTCGGGACGGGGAAGTATGCGCACTCTCGGCGGTCCTAATCGAAGATCCATGCTTTCGCTGCCGCACTCAACTTTGCGAGGTCTTCCCTGCTGCGCGCCTCGCTATACACGCGCACCACCGGCTCTGTGCCCGAGAGCCGGTAGCATACCCACGATCCATCGGCGAGGACGAGCTTGAGCCCGTCAGTCCTCACCACCTTGGCAACTTTGACGCCATGGAACTCACTCGGATCGAGCCGTAACTTCTCAGTAAACTTCTCTTTTACTTCCGGCGTCAAGCGGAAGTTCTCGCGCAGCGGGTAAAAGGAACCAACTTTGGCAAATAGGTTGCCCAGTTGTTCGCCGAGCGAGGCGCCCCGGCGAGCGACCATTTCGCAGCACAGCAGGCCGGCGAGCACGCCGTCTTTCTCCGGTACGTGCTTGCGAATGGAGAGGCCGGCGCTTTCTTCACCGCCAATCAGGATCTTGTCCTGCTTAATGAGTTCGCCAATGTATTTGAAGCCAACCGGGGTTTCGTGGAGTTCGATCTTGTGCTTTTCGGCAAGCGCGTTGATGAGATTGGTGGTGGCGACGGATTTGCCCACTCCGTGTCTCCAGCCGCGGGTTTCGACCAGGTAATCAAAGAGCAAAGCGATAATGTAATTGGGCTGGAGGAATGTGCCGTCTTCGTCGACAATGCCAAAGCGATCGGCATCGCCATCGGTCGCGATGCCAATCGCCGCGCCGATTTCGCGCATCTTCTGACGCAGGTCCTCGAGCAGGTGATCGTCAGGTTCGGGGGCATGGCCTCCGAAGAGCACGTCGCGGGTGTCATGGACCGTGGCCACGGTCACGCCAGCCTCGCGCAGGAACGCGTCCGAATAGCCGCGGGCTGCGCCCCACATGGGATCGAAGGCAATCTTGATGCCAGCTTTCTTGATGACGTCGAGATCGACGATTTCGCGCAAACGCGAGAGATACATGCGGCGAGGGTCGATGGACTGGGACTGCGTTTTGGTCGTTTGCGCGGTTTGCGGATTCGCATCAGCATCGTAGGCTGCAATCTCCGACTCGATCGCCTTCGTAACTTCGGGGAGCGCGGGCGCGCCGTCGGGCGTCGAAAACTTGATGCCGTTGTATTCGGGCGGGTTGTGCGAGGCGGTGAAGTTGATGGCGCCGTCGGCTTTCGACTGGATTACGGCGTAGGAAATGGTGGGTGTGGGTGCGGGCTCCGCGATGACCAGCGGCGTGATGCCATGGCTGGACAAGATGTCGGCGGCAGTGGCACAGAAGGATTCGCCGAGGAAGCGCGGATCACGGCCGACAATGACTCTTGCTCCGTTCGATTTCTGTGACGACACGTAGCGCGCGATGCCATGCACCGCCCGGTGAACATTGGCAAACGTGAACTCTTCGGCCATCACGGCCCGCCATCCAGATGTGCCAAACTTGATTTGCGTTGCCATTGACTGCCTCGTATGCTTCCAATGAAATTCGAATCCTGATTCTAAAAGCACATTTTATTAGGACGATTCTATACGACCGCTTTTATATGACCGACAAAAGGCTCGTGCTGACAACTTGCGGTTCGCTAGAAGAAGCCCGGAGCATCGCCCACGCGCTGGTGGAGCGGCAGTTGGCTGCCTGCGTCAACATCGCTCCTCAGATTGAATCGGTGTATCGCTGGCAGGGCGAAGTCGAAACGGCAACAGAGTGGCTGCTGATAATCAAGACGACCATAGAGGTTTTTGATCGCGTACGCGAGACTTTAAGTGAGCTACATTCCTACGAACTTCCGGAGTGTATAGAGATTGGCATCGAAGACGGCAGCGCGGCATACCTGGAGTGGATTGGAGAGTCAGTGCGCTGAAGTCGACTGTGTTCGCACATTGGTTCGTACCTCGGCCTCTACCATGCCGCTACTGAAGCCGACTTTCACCGCGTGCCGACTAGATCGCAGCCAGCGCCAGCTCGAGATCGGCGAGGATATCGTCCACGTCCTCGATACCAACCGAGATGCGAACCATGCCGTCGGTGATGCCGATTTTGCGGCGGCCCTCTTCGCCGACGCCGGCGTGCGTCATGGTTGCGGGGTGCGAAATCAGGGTCTCGACTCCGCCCAGCGACTCAGCCAGTGAGCAGACGCGCACCTTGCGGAGCATCCGGTTGGCGTTTGCGAGTGATCCGGTTTCGAAGGCAATCATCGATCCGAAGCCTGACATCTGCCGTTTGGCCAGTTTGTATTGCGGATGATCCGGCAGCCCAGGATAGAAAACCTTCTGCACTTTCTTATGTTTTGAAAGATAGTCCGCGACCTTGCGGCCGTTGCAGTCGTGCTGCAACATGCGCACCGCAAGCGTCTTCACCCCCCTCAGGATCAGCCAGCACTCGAATGGCGACAGGATGGCCCCGGCTGCCTTCTGCAAAAAAGCAAGCTTCTCCGCCTGCTCGGGTCTGGTGCAGACTACGACACCTCCCAAACCGTCGCTGTGTCCGTTGAGAAATTTCGTGGTGGAGTGAACGACCATGTCGGCGCCAAGTTCGATCGGACGCTGAAAATACGGCGACATAAAAGTGTTGTCGACGACGACCTCAACCCCGCGCCGATGGCTGAGGTCGCAAATGGCGCGGAGATCGCAAATTTCCATCAGAGGATTAGTCGGCGTTTCCAGGAACACCAACCGGGTGTTTTTCTGCAACGCGCGATCAACATTACTGATGTCGGATGTATCGACATACGTAAATGTCAGACCAAAGTTGGCAAGCACCTGATTGAACAGGCGTGGCGTCCCGCCGTAGAGGTTGTGGCCGGCAACTACGTGGTCACCCGACTTGAGCATAGTAGCAATGGCGTTGATCGCCGCCATGCCGCTGCCGAACACGCGCGATGCCGTTCCGCCTTCGAGCGCCGCGAGGTTCGTCTCCAGCCGGTCGCGAGTCGGATTCGATACCCGCGCGTACTCATACCCTTTATTCTTGCCAATCTCTTCCTGAACGTAGGTGGAGGTTGGATAGATGGGAACGGAGACAGCGCCGGTGAGTGGATCGGGCTCTTGTCCAACGTGGATGGCGCGGGTCGCAAAGCCGCTGGTTTTCTCAGTCAAAACAATCTCCTGAATGAGGCACACAAACTATGTCAACTTTACGGCGTGAGTATGAAAGACTCTATCGACCCAGAATGTACCTTGTTTTCGGTCGCGAGCAATAAATGGAGCAAGGGGCCAAGCGGACAGTGCCGTGAAGCCAAGTAGCGTCCTGAGGATGGCCACTTTGGCCGTGATAGTGGCTCCCTCGTCAGGAACGATCTGGTACCCGGTAATGCAGGCGCCGGGCGAAGGTCGGCCGCGAAGAAGGGGAACGGCGTAGTAAGGGACTAACGCAATAAAACAGAACAGGATCACGGTGGAAATCAACCATCCATCGCCGGGCGCATAGGTCGTTCGCTCAAAATTCCACTGGAAGCGACCTGTATGCTTCCACTCCGTTAAGACAGGTAACACTCCCATAATCGGGCCGATCACTAGCATGGCAAGAATAAAATCTAGCCAGAAAGCGACAAACCGGCGGAAGACGCCGGGCAGAGGAGCACCGAAGGTTGGCAACGGAGAGAACTTGAGCAGCAGGCAGAGTCCTACAATCGCTGTCGCAAGCAGCAACGCAAGTGGATTTGTCCCGCCTGCAAATCGGTAATTGCCGTTGGACCACTGTGCCGAGGCCCCTAGAGTCATCGGTTCACTCACGATACTCGCGAAGAAAACAACTGCAAAAACCGCTAGGAAGAGCCAGCGGAACTCTCTGATGCTCATGTTTTAAATTCCGCCTTCAAAAATCTTCTTCGACAGATACCGTTCGGCCGAGTCCGGGATCAGAGTCACGACGCGCTTCCCTGTCCCAAGCCGTTTCGCAACCTGCACCGCCGCGTAGACGTTGGCGCCAGCGCTAGAGCCGCCAAGCACGCCTTCGCGCGCGGCGAGCTCCTTCACCATCCCGAAGGCCTGATCATCCGTCACCATCATCACTTCGTCGCAAACCGAACGATCAAAATTCCCAGGGATAAAGCTGTTGCCGATGCCTTCCACCTTGTGTGGACCCGGCTTTCCTCCACCCAGGATCGAGCCTTGCGTCTCCACCGCCACAGCGTGCATCTTCGCCAGCCGCTCTTTCAGAAAACGGGCAACTCCCGTGAAAGTTCCGGCCGTACCGCAGCCGACGGTGATCGCGTCGATGCGTCCATCCATCTGCTCGAAGATCTCGCGGGCGGTAGTTTCGTAGTGGTAGTCAGTGTTGGCGGGGTTGTCGAACTGCGCGGCCAGGAAGGCCGATGGGTCGGTTGCCTGCAGGTCCCTGGCACGCTGGATGGCGCCTTGCATGCCCTCGGCTTCCGGTGTGCGGGTCACCTCGGCGCCGAGGGCCCGCATGATGATGACCTTTTCCTCTGAAAATTTCTCAGGGACAAAGAGCCGCACCTTGTAGCCGCGACTGACCCCGATCAAGGCAAGCCCGATGCCGGTGTTTCCGGCGGTGGCTTCGATGACCGTCCCACCCCGCTTGAGCTTGCCTTCGCTCTCGGCGCGCTCGATCAAGCCAATGGCGGCGCGATCTTTCACGCTCCCGCCTGGGTTCAGGTATTCGAGTTTGGCAAAAATGTCGGCCGATCCCGAAGGGGCCAGCTTCCTCATTTGCAGCATTGGAGTTTCGCCGACGAGCTTGGAGATTTCGTCGCTAACGCGCAGGCGCGAGTTTACGGTTGTGAGCGGCACACCTTAGAGTAAGAAAGGAAGGCGCGCGCGTCAATTCGCGAACGCTGTAAATGTGGTCGTTGGTAATGGTAATGATAATGACATCGGGTAATTTGACATGCGCCGCGGTTACCACGGTCACTGCGCCCCGGAAATGAGTCTCGGGTCCGGTAATCGCCGCAAGCCACCAGCGTCAATCGCCACTCGTCTGGCCGGAGCGCCCCGCAGCCTCCACCGTCGCGGTAGGGTCGGCGCCTTGCCAACTCACGTCGGCCGTCGGCCCGTAGGTCGCAGGCACCGGCTTTCCCAACAAACGCAGATAGACCGTCAACTGCGTCCGGTGGTGAGCTGTGTGCAAGACGCGTCGCCAGAAGATCCAGATCCGTTCCCGGCGCGTATCAAAGAAAGGGACAACCGTCCGCCACCACTCCTCATCGCGATCCGCCATGAATCCAAGTCGCGGCCGGGCAAGCTCCAGCATCCGCTCGTTGAAGTCCTCCACCTTAAGCCGCCGCGGCAAGACTTGTTCCGCCGCTACTTCGGGCACGCCAAGGAATTCGGCAAAGAATCGCCGCTCCGAGAGCAGTTGGTGCTTCATGATGTCGGCGACCGAGGTGGAGCTCGGATGCGGACGGTAGCCAAGATCCGAATCAACAAATGTCGCCCAGACGGAAATGACTTTGTTCGTCTCGCTGGCGTAAGTATCGAGGACGTGCTGGAGGAGCGCGACCCGGGAGCGGGGAATTTGCTCGTCGCGAATCGCCGAGAACGGATATTTCATAAATGCAACGTGACTCCCGCTCTATTGCGCTCCCGACGCCGGCTCCGTTCCCGCGTAATAGCCGCTCTTTGTGCGAACGGTCAGTTTGCCGTGGTCACGCGAACGGGCGTCCACTCTCACTTGCCGATAACCGCCCTGGGTCTTCGGCGTCGTCGGTTTGTATCCGATGGTGTACTGGGTGCGAATATCGTGGGCCACAGTGCGGCTGATGGCGTCAACGTCGTCCAGCGTTTGGGGGAAGAAAGCGAGGCCGCCCGTTCTCTCGGAGATAATTTGCAAGGCACGCTTGGCGTGCTTCGGGTGCTCTTCCTTCTCCAGGATGCCAATGGAGTAAACGGTGGGTCCGCCGTCGCCCTGCAGACGCCGCACCGCCTGCTCGAGAGTTTCGGCGCTTTCGTTGTCCTCTCCGTCGGTAACCACAAAAATGACTTTCTTCTCCAGCTTCGCATCTTTCTTCAAGTGGTCAGCCGTGGCTACAACCGCATCGTAAAGCGCCGTGCCGCCGCGGGCCTCGATTTTTTCCAGTCCCTCTTTCAGCTTGTTGATGTTGGAAGTGAAATCCTGGTCAAGGTAGTACTCGTCGTTGAAATTGACGATGCACACCTCGTCGTTTGAATTTGAAGCTCGCACCAGATTCAGGGCCGCAGCGTTTACCTTTTGCCGCTTCTCGCGCATGGAACCGGAGTTATCGACCACGATACCCATGGCGACGGGAATGTCTTCATGGCGGAACGAGGTAATGGTCTGGGGACTCCCATTCTCGTAAACGTTGAAGTCGCCCTTATCGAGGGTGGTGACAATGCGTTGCTTGTCATCGATAACCGTGGCATGCAGCACCACTTCTTCAACTTCCTTGCGGAAGACAAAGACGCCGCTGTCGGCGCCATCCGGATTCTGCGCAGAGTTCGGAGAAGAGTTCGGAGAAATGTTCGGTCCCGCAGCTTGCGCCGTCGAGGCCGGCAGAGGCGCCGTGCTGGCCGGTCCTGCCTGCGACGCTGATTGTGAATTCGAAGTTGTTTGGGAACCTGCAACTGGATCCGGAGGCGACTGGCTCGGGGCTCCGTCTTGTGCATAAGAGTTAGACAGGAACAGCGCCGTCAGGAGGAAGAAAATCGGCAGGGAAACTTTATTCCGTCGGCGCATAGTAACCCGTCTTGGCATAAACCTTGAGCGGGGGCAATCCTTTTGGCGGTAAGAGCTTGACTCTTATTTTACGCCATTTGCCATCGCGCGCTGGATTCTTTGGACGGTATCCGATGACATATTGGTTGCGCAACTCGATGCCAATCTTTGTGGAAACGTCCGCCAGGTCGTTCGGGTTATCTATGGTAAAAGCCCGGCCACCGGTCAGTTCGGTGACATCGCTCAGCAGGGCCGGTCCCAGCCGCTCTTCTTCGGTCGGGAAGTAATGATCGTAGATGCCAATAGCGTAGATGAGAATGTCCGCTTCTTTGACCATGGACCGAATCTCACCTTCCGTATAGCGGCTGTGGTTGTCACCGCCGTCGGAGATGATCAGCAATGCCTTCTTCGGATACTTGGCCTGGCGCATCTTGGTAACGCCGAGGTAAATGGCGTCAAGCAGTGCCGTGCGGCCCCTGGGAACGGTATAGAGGAGCCGGCCCTGAATGTCATCCACCGAACTAGTGAAATCGGCAATCTCCTCCGGCTTATCGGAGAAGGCGATCATGAAGAACTCGTCCTGCGGGTTGGCGGTCTTGAAGAACTCGATGACCGCTTCGCGGGCGCGCTCGATCTTGCTGCTCATGCTGCCGCTCATGTCAAAGATCACGCCGATCGAAACCGGAGCGTCTTCGCTTGAGAAAGTCTTGATCTCCTGCTGATCTTTGCCTTCGAAAAGGTTGAAGTTGTCGCGGTCCAGGCCGGTGACGAGCCGGTTCAGGGGATCCGTGATGGTCACTGGCACCAGGACCATATCGACCTGTACTTTCATGGGCTTGGTGTGAGTCTTGAACACCGGATCGATGTCGGGCTCTTTCGGAGCCGGCGGCTGAACGCGGGGCTGGATGTGGACGTCCTCGGTCAAAGTCTGGGCGAAGAGCGGGAGGACGCTGCACACAGCAACCATCAGAAGTACAGCAAGAGAGAAGCGAGCCGAGAACTGTTTGCCCGACAACATAGGCCCCACTAAGTCCGCGCCGTGGAGGGAGGCGACCCGCATCCCAAAAGGCGGGCCCAACTATCGCTACTGAGCCGGATAGTAGCACAATCTCGAAAAAGGGTTGTCACCTTTTCGTAAATCACCCTTGAATTTCTGTGCATATTTTTTCTCTTTTCCCTCTTTGGGCCTGCGCTGGACCGTCCCTGCTACAATTCTGCGTTGCCTTTATGGCAATCGTTTCCCCATTTCGGGCTTGGCGCTATGACCCAGAGCGCGTGCCGGTCCAGCAGGCTGTGACCCAGCCCTACGACAAAATCACCCCGGCCATGCAGGAAAGCTACTACCAGGCCAGTCCTTATAACCTGGTGAGGATTATTCTCGGGAAACGCCAGCCGGAAGACGGGGAGTCAGAGAACGTCTACACCCGGGCGGCGGCCTCCTTCCAGAACTGGCGCCAGACAGGCATTTTGCGGCGAGATCCCGAGCCTTCGCTCTACCGCTATTCCCAGACCTTCTGGATTCCGGGCGGTGTTCCAGGGAGCGCTAAAGGAAGCCAGGCACCGGCCGAGCGGCGGGGCTTCATCGGGCTCTGCCGGATCGAGCCGTATCACGCGGGCGTCGTGTTCCGGCACGAGCAAACGCTGGCCAAGCCCAAGGCCGACCGGCTCGACCTGCTCCGCGCGACCCGCGCCCACTTCGGTCAAATCTTCATGCTGTACGGCGCAGCGGGGAAGGTAGATGCCCTGCTCGATTCAGCGGGAGCTCCAGACATCTCTCCGGACACCGTTCCTGACATCGAGGTCACCGACGAGTACAATGTGGTGCACCGCGTCTGGAAGATCTCCGACCCCTTGGTCATTGCCTCCGTGCACGAACAGATGCGGGACAAGAAGCTGATCATCGCCGACGGCCATCACCGCTACGAGACTGCCTTGACTTATCGCAACGAGCGGCAAGCGGCAGCCGAAACGGGGTCGGGTCTTCCCTCTTCTTACGACTCGGTGATCGTGACCTTCGTCGATATGGATCGCCCGGGCCTGGTCATTCTGCCGACGCACCGGCTCGTTTCCCGCCTGCCGTCGTTTTCAGCGGCGCAATTCCGAGGAGATGCTGGGAAATTCTTCGAAGTGGAGGATGTCGATGCCGGAATCGACGCGGAGCGCGCCACCGCCATCCTGCAACAGGCCGGGCACGCGGGAACAGCGCTGCTTGCGGTTACGACCCAGCGCGCCTTTCTGCTGCACGCACCGAAGGCCATCGGCACCCGCGTGTTCGGAAGACTTTCTCTGCGCCAGCAATCGCTGGACGTCGTGCAATTGCACAAGTGCCTGCTGGAAGGTGTGCTGAAGATCTCGGAGGAAGCCATTCGCAATCAGGAGAGCGTTTCCTATTGTCGCGAGGCCGCTGACGCGCTGTCGCACGTGAGAAGTGGAAAGGCGCAAGTGGCGTTCCTGATGAATCCAGTGCGCGTCAACCAGGTTCGCGATATCGCCTTTGCCGGCGAAGTGCTACCCCAGAAGTCCACCGATTTCTACCCCAAGATGCTGAGCGGGCTCACGATTTATGCGCTGGAGTAAAGTACCCAGTACTCAGTCCCCAGTACCCAGTTCTCGCTGGAAAGTGGGGTGCTGGGTACTGAGCACTGGGTATTGGGTACTGTTGGCCGTGACGCTTCTGTCCGCGGCGCCCTCTGAAAACGAAGAGCACATCTCCGTGTACTCCCCCGTTGCGGTCTACACGCTTCCGGTTCTGGAGCGGGGAGGGCGTGAATATGTCGGCCTGCTCGAACTTCTCGAACCACTCGGCAGCGTCAGCAGCCAGACCGACGGGCGACACTGGAGGCTGCGCTATAACAAGGTGGATGCCGAGTTTGCTGCGGGAAAGACGCGGGCCAAGATCCACAAGCACGACTTCGATTTCACCGCTCCCTTCCTGATTGAAAACTCGCGCGGTTTGGCTCCCCTAAATTCGTTGAGCGCGTTGCTGCCGCGCTTTCTGGGAGCGCCCGTTAATTTTCGCGAAAGCGCGCGCCGGTTATTCATAGGAGATGTCGGTATACAAACCAGTTTCCGGCTGGACCCGAGCAACCCGCCGCGACTGCTGCTGAATTTCAGCGCTCCCGTAAACCCGACTATCTCCACCGAACCGGGCAAGCTGCGAATGGTTTTCAAGCGCGACCCCGTCGTGTCCCCGGGAAGCCAGTCGATTTCTTTTGATAGCCAGATCATCACGCACGCCAGCTACTCCGAAAACAACGGCGATGCCGAATTGGACGTGGTTGCCAACCAGTCGCTGATGGCCAGCTTCAGCGACGACCGCAAGACAATCATCATCTCGGCTGTCCAACAACCGCCAGCGGCGCCGACCGGTATTAGGGCCGGACCGCAGAATTCTACGCAAGCGGCACCGGCGGGAAACATCGCTGCACCCGCTCATCGCGTTCTGGCCGTGGTCGATCCCGCGCACGGTGGCGAGGAACGGGGTGCGGCCTTGACCGATACGCTCGCCGAGAAAGACGTCACGCTGGGATTTGCGCGGCTGCTGCGCCACGAACTGGAGATTCGCGGACTCGCTGTTACCTTGCTGCGCGACGCCGATACCAGTTCGACCCTGGATCAGCGCGCCGCCGCGGCCAACGTCGCCCGCGCCGGAATCTACATCAGCCTGCACGCGGCTTCCCAGGGCAATGGCGCACGGGTATATACCGCGCTGCTTCCGGTGGAAGGAACGAGCAACGGATTGTTTCATGCGTGGAATACGGCCCAGGCTCCGGCCTTGCCCGTCAGCCGGATCGTTTCCGCGGCCATCGTTACCGAAATGCAGAAAAAAGAATTCCCGGCTCGAGCCTCTTCCGCTTCCCTGCGCCCGTTGAACAACGTACTCATGCCTGCCGTCGCGGTGGAACTGGCGCCCGGGGCGGACGGCGTCGCCGACTTGACCTCCGCCAACTATCAACAGCGGGCCGCGTCGGCGATTGCCGATGCTGTGGTTTCTGTCCGCGACCGGCTGGGGGTTCAACCATGAAGGTTCGGCCATGAAGGTACAACCATGATCCCCCGGCATCTTCTTATAGGTGTAGCCGCGCTACTGGTGCTGGTGGTGGCGATGGGAATCTACCTGCGCCACATGCGGCGACAAGCGGGAGAACTGGAGTCTTCGGCGGCCAACACCTTGCCCGTCGCTCCCCCAGCCTCCGGTCCGACCGAGACGGTGACTCTGTATGTGGCCGATGACGACGCCGGCACGCTCCGAGCGCGCTCGGCCCAAATTCCTCTTCCCGGAGGACGCCAGCAGCGGGCGGAAGAACTGTTGCGCACGCTGCTGCGCATCTACCAGCAACCGGACGCGGCCCATCCTCTATCTGCGGCGTCGGACATCCGCAGCATCTACCTGGTCGCTCCCGGCGCGGCCGTCATCGACCTGAATGCCGCCTTCGCCGACCAGCACCGCTCCGGCATTCTCAGCGAGCAGCTCACCGTGAATTCGCTGGTGGAGACTCTCGCCGTCAACGTTCCCGGGATCCAGCGGGTCAACATTTTGGTCGAGGGCAAGACGCGCGAAACGCTCGCGGGACACGCCGACTTGACCGAAACGTTCGATGTGACCACGATCGTTCAGGCAGGCAATCAGTAGAGTCAGAGCGAGCGGCGTTCTATTTTTTGGGAACGCAGGACAAATCCTCGAGTCTGAAGGCGGAGTTGTGGGAAAAAGCGCAGCCACTGTCTATTGGGGGAAGCCGATCTTGCGCACCAGCTCGGCGTAACGCGGGTCCGAGCGCAGGGAATCGAACGTGAAGTCCCACCGGAGGCTGCTCAGCCCGTCGTGTTCCTGGTATGCGGTGTTGAGCCACTCGAAGGCATGGTCCTTGTCGCCTAAATCGGCATATAGTTCCGCGATTCCGTAAGGAGAAACGTAATCGCTCTTGGCTTTACGCTGCGCGAGTGAAACTTCGATGCCCTGGTGCAGAGCGCCCGGCCATCCACGCGCGCGGAAGCCCGCATCCAGGGCGGCTGCATACTCGGCGTAGTTCTTGTCACCCTGCAATTGAGCGGCGGTTTTCGATTCCTGAATGGCTTGTGGATATTTATGCTCGGCCCAATACAAAAAGGACAAGTAACTGTGCGCCGGGCCAAAGCCCGGATTCTCAGCAATGATTTTTGTGCAAATCTCAATGGCCTTATCAAATTGGCGGGCTGAGGAGTAAGCCTCCGCTTGTGCGACCCCCATGATGGGCGATAGCGGATCAAGCTGATAGGCCCGGTTGGCTTCATCGATTGCCTCCTGTGTCCGGCCACCGATGGAGAGGTTCATGGAAAACCACTGATGGGCCGTGGCGTCGCTGGGATCGAGCTCCAAGGCCTTCCTGAACTCGGCGTCGCCGCCCGAAAAGTCCCAATCGTATTCACTTTTGTTGAGGCCCAGGACCGCATGCGGGTGCGCGAGCGTGGGATCGAGTTCCAAAGCCTTCTCGGCTGCGGCATTCGCCTTGGGGATGACTTCACGGGAATCACTGCCATAAGTGTTCAGCACGCCATAGGCATCCGCCAGTCCTGCATAGGCCAGCGCATAACCGGGATCTTTCTCGATGGCTTGATTGAAGTAGGAAATTGCTGTCTTAAGATCGGCGGCCGTGCGCTTGTTCCAGTAGTAACGGCCCTTCACATAGAGCTGATAGGCTTCCGGGTTCTGCGTGCCTTGTTTCGCGACCCGCTGTTTTTCCGCTCCGCTCAATTTCGAGCGCAGCTTGTCCGCGATGTCGCCCGCAATCTGCTGCTGCAAGGCGATGATGTCGGAGGCTTTGCGCTCATAGTGCTCGCCCCAGATTTCGGTATTGTCCTGAACCCTGGTGAGGTCGGCTGTGACCTGAATCGCGTCGCCGCGTTGTACCACTCTGCCGGTGAGCAAGGCATCTACAGTCAACTCCTTGCCCACCTGCTGGACGTCAACATCTTTACCCTTGTAACGGAAAACGGAGTTGCGGGATTTCACCTTCAACTGGGGCACGTGGGCGAGGCTGTCGATCAAGGATTCTGTGAGACCGTCGCTGAGGAAATCGGTGTCCGCGTTTCCGCCCGCGCTGGCGAAAGGAATCACAGCAATGGATTCGATCTGCGAAGTGCTTGCCTTTGAGCGCCAATACCAGATTCCAGCCGCCGCCATGGCGATGACCAAGCCGACCAGCAGGATGGACGCCACAATGCTCCGCTGCCCAGCCGCAGAAGATTCAACAACTTTCACTGCGCTCGATGACGGAGATGAAGCAAGCGCAGGCGAGGAACCGGAAGCAGATGACGGCGGTTGGGCAACCGTAGGGCCGCTTTCCTGTGCGACCGGCACCGTCCCCGAACTCGCTGGCACGCCATGCCGCGATTCCGTTTCCCGTTTCAGCCGTTTCAGGTCGGCCCGCATGTCCGCAGCGTGCTGGTAACGCAGCTCTCGATCTTTCTCCAGCGCCTTGCTAATGATGTCTTCCAGCTTGGGGGGAAGGTCAGGGTTCAACCGCACGGCCGGAACCGGATCACGATCCAGAATTTCGTGGGAGATCACTCCCGAGCTTTCTCCACGGAAAGGCAGCGTGCCAGTGGCCATCTCATACAGCACCGCGCCGAAGGAAAACAGATCGCTGCGCGCATCCAGTTCCTTCGCACGTACTTGTTCCGGTGACATGTATGCGACGGTGCCGAGCGTTGAACCGGGACTGGTCAGGTGCTCCTTGTTTAGCGCCGTCTCTTGGGCGGTTGCTTCTGCCACATCTAGCACTCTGCTGCCAACTGGTATCAACTTCGCCAAACCGAAGTCGAGAACTTTGGCATGTCCGCGCTTGGTCACAAAGATGTTCGCGGGCTTGATGTCGCGGTGAACGATGCCTTCCGTGTGCGCGGCATCGAGCGCGTCCGCAATTTCGATCGCCAGCCCGAGGAGAACATCGGTCTCCATAGGTCTGCCGGCGATACGATGCTTCAGGGTCATGCCGTCGAGAAACTCCATGACGAGGAAGGGATGGCCGTCTTGCTGCCCGACTTCATAGATGGTGCAGATATTGGGATGATTGAGAGCCGAGGCTGACTGTGCCTCGCGCTGGAACCGGGCCAAGGCCTGCGCGTCTCTGGCGACGTCATCGGGCAGGAACTTCAGAGCGACAAAGCGGTGGAGGGAGATGTCTTCGGCCTTGTAGACCACGCCCATCCCGCCGCCTCCGAGTTTTTCTACGATGCGGTAGTGCGAGATGGTTTGGCCGATCACTAGAGGCGAATCTTACGTCCGTGAAACAGGCAAGTCAATGAAAGCCGTGGAGTTGGCGGTGGCTCAAGAGGTCAGTTGGCGAAAAATGGCTTCTCTAACAATGTCGGCAGTGTCAAGCACTTTGAAGCGTACTAGTCCGTGCACTTGGAAAAGCGCGCCATTTCGCTCTAGTTGAAGGTTCTGCCATGCCAACCAAGGCTCGCTCGTAATCGGTTTCAGGTCAGGAACTCAGTCCGACCCATGCGTCTCTTCGGTCACACCTTCGATCATGATTACTACTTCGAACTCCCCAGTGATGGGGAGCGGGATACCCAATCAATTACTCGGTGTTCGACATCACACCATCGCGATTTCCGGGCTCTCCCGCGTGCGAACCGAATTTTTTCAACTGCTCGTAATTCCATCCCTTGCGCCACATCCAGTACATGCGAACCGCCAGTCTCCGCGCCATGGCGACCTTGGCGATCTTCCGCCCTCGCCGCAGCGCCAGGTGAAAGTACTTGTTGCGCCATTCCTGATCGCCTCGCACTGTAACTTGCGCCGCTTCCACCAGCAAGAAGCGCAACAGAGAGTTCCCTTGTTTCGTGATGTGTCCCAACCGTCGCCGATTCCCACTCGACTCTTCTAATGGCACCAGCCCCAGATAGCTCGCGATCTGCTTGCCACACTGAAACCGCTCCGCGCTCCCGATGATCAGCACGAAGGCCAACGCTGTCAGTGCGCCCACTCCGGGGTGAGTCTGCAATCGCCGCGCCTCAGGACACTTCTCCACTTCCCCCTCGATGGCTTGCGTCAGTTCGGCAATCGTGGGCGTCAGTCGGTCCAGCAGTTCCAGCAGATCGCGCCGTCGCCGGCTTGCCCATGGCGCTAACGCAAACGACTCCAGTTGCTCCCCTCCGGCATCCCGAAAGAGCCGCTTCTTGCAACCCAGTCCTTCGTTGAGCGCCACCGCCTGCAGCTGGTTCATGATCCGCGTGCGTGCCTGCACCATCCGGTGCCGGTGCCACAGCAGTTGCCGCAGATCACGATTCTTCCAACTCGGCACCCAGATCCGCGGAAAACGATCTTCGATCAGTAGTTGCAGAATCAGCTCTGCATCCTGGCGATCCGTCTTCTGCTTGCGTACTCGCTTGCTTCGGATCGCGGCGGCATCGCCGATGTTGAGTTCGAACCGCAGTTCTGACAGCAGTCTTTCAAACCAGCGTGCGTGCCCGCTGGCTTCCATCCCCACCCGTACCTTCTTGCCCATCAGAGCACGGTAGAACTTCTCCGCCTCTTCGCGATGCGTTAGCCGCTTTTCCTGAAACTCTCCGGTGTCGGTATCCACCGAAGCCATTTGCTGAAACTCGGGGTGGAAATCTACTCCTATAATGATCATTGTTCGGCTCCTTTCTCCCGAGCCTGTTGGTTGGCTTTATGCACCATCACAGACACCCATCCCGTCGACTGCAACAATATTGCCTCAAAGTGGAACCGGCAGCAGTGTGCGCTCTTATCGAGGCGGCCCTCGAAGCTTCCCGAAAGCCAGTTTCAGCGCTCTTTGACAATCTCAGCTGAGGCGTTTAGCGGGCGTGGATCTGCCTAACTCCTTATTCCGGAATACTTTCATATAAGTCCCTATTATTCAAAGACCAAGTCCGGAAATTCCGGTAGTGGGCTAATTGTGTGACTTTTTATCCCACTACCGAAATTCCGGTAGTGTCCTAAGAGTGCGTTGAAAAAATGGTTGAAGAAAGTATTATTGAGGGGGGAAACTTGCGTACTAGCGGGAGCAACGCACTATTAGGACACTACCGAAATTCCCGCCAACTCCATGATTCTAAGACGCAGGGGGGAGGGTGGTACCGGTACCAACTGGTAAACACCTCCGCATTTCCATATATCCCCTACCAATTTCATACTTCATACAGGAGCTACAAAAAAATGTCCTTATATCCGAAAACTGTTAAGCGCTGTCAGCAGATTAAGATCAACGGCACGCAGTGTGGTTCCCCCGCCTTGCGCGACAGTAAGTATTGCTACTACCACGTTCGATACAATTGGCCGGAGTTGGAGGTCCTGCCAGACAACCACGAGTGGCGCAAATCGCTGCCGACGCTTGAGGATGCAAATTCCATACAAGTGTCGCTGGCCAACGTGATGGAACGTCTGGTGATGCAGGATATCGATCACAAGACGGCGGCGCTGATGCTGTATGCGTTGCAGACAGCGTCCATGAACCTGAAACGAACCTCCCTGGAACCGGAACTGCCGACGCAGGTAGTAATTGATCGCGAGTCGGTGGCCAACCGTCCGATTGGCGCCTCGGCGTGGTCAAGGGTCGAAGGACGCGAGTACGACGATCTGAGCGGGGACGATCCGGAACGAAGAAAGCGACCGCCAGCAACCAGCGGACTCGGAGCGCTTGCAGTGAAGGTGCTGTGCGGGGCGAATAGGCTGGTTGAGAGCTGACAGCTGAGAGCTGATCCGGACGCCGGCTGTTAGAATTCCGTCGATGATCTTTCGCAGCGATAACCGCACTCCGGAGCAGATTCGCCCCGTCAACATCATCCCCGACTTCATCTCGACCGCCGAGGGATCGGCGCTGATTGAGATGGGCAACACACGCGTCATCTGCACGGCATCAGTCGAGGAATCGGTGCCCTTGTTCTTGCGCAATTCGGGCAAGGGATGGATTTCCGGCGAGTACGGAATGCTGCCTCGCTCGACGCTGACCCGCACCCAGCGGGAATCGGCGAAGGGTCGGCCAAGCGGGCGAACGCAGGAGATTCAGCGCCTCATCGGACGCTCGCTGCGCGCGGTGGCCGACTTGAAACGCCTGGGCGAGCGCACCATCTGGATCGATTGCGACGTGATCCAGGCGGATGGAGGCACGCGAACGGCATCGATCACCGGAGCATTCGTCGCGCTGGGTTTGGCCCTGCAGCGGCTGGTCGATGCGGGGACATTGACCGCCGCCCCGATCAAGGATTTTGTGGCAGCGATCAGTGTAGGCATCGTGGACGGCGAAATTCTCCTCGATCTCAACTACGAAGAAGACGCGCGCGCCGACGTGGACATGAACTTCGTCATGACCGCGGGCAACAAAATTGTCGAGCTGCAGGCCACCGCCGAGCACCAGGTGTTCGACGACGCTCAACTCGCAAAAATGATGTCGCTCGCACGGCAGGGCGTCCAGTCGCTGATTGCCAAGCAGCAGTCGTTGCTGGGAACGCTCGCTCTGCGGCAGTGACTTCGGTCATAAGCGCAGCGGCACTTTGCTTGGTACCCTCAAAATGTGAGGCGGACATTCTTGGCCGGAGCTTGTCTTGTGCTCGCCGCGCTGTCCGCCCATGGGCAGGCCGCACTCTCATCGGTGACGGGCGTGGTTGAAGATCCTTCTGGCGCAGTCGTTGTCGGCGCGCGCGTGGAATTCAACAGCGGCAACTACCACGTTGCGGCGCAGACCAATTCATCTGGACAGTTCGAGGTCGAAATCGCCGCCAATTCCGGCACGATTTCCGCCAGAGCCGCGGGATTTCTTCCCCTCCAGCTCCCATGGAATCATGAACCGAAGCTCAAACTCATCCTGCATCCGCAATTTGAATCGGACTACACCAGCCAACACGTTCTGGTCACGGCCACCCGGATTAACACCGCACTGGAGGATTCTCCCGCCGATAGCGTAACCATCTCCGACGAAGATCTGGCCTCTACGGCGCCGCTCGCGCTCGACGATGCGCTGCGCGAAGTTCCGGGTTTCACGCTGTTTCGCCGTTCCAGCAGCCGCACCGCAAATCCCGGTACGCAGGGAGTCTCCATGCGCGGAGTCGGCGCCAGCGGCGCCAGCCGCGCTCTTGTGCTGGTTGACGACATTCCGCTTAACGATCCCTTCGGCGGATGGGTTTATTGGGACCGCGTCGTCCGCGAATCGATCAGCGACATCGAGGTGGTTCGAGGAGGCGCCGATGCCAGCCTCTACGGTTCGACTGCCATGGGCGGCGTGATTCAGTTCCGCACTCGCGAGCCTGAACAGACCACGATCTCCGCCGAAGGTTCCTGGGGAAGTGAAAACACGCCCGAGTTGTCGCTCTGGGCTGGAACTCGCCTGGGACCATGGTACGGATCGGCTTCCACCGATCTATTCCGCACCAATGGCTATATCCCGGTACCCGAGCCCGAGCGCGGCACAGTCGATTCGCCCGCCAACTCCAGCCATGAACTGACTGAGGTCGAACTCGGCCGCCGCTTTGGCGACTTCAGCCGTTTCTTCGCTCGCGGCTCCTACTTTAACGAAGACCGCCACAACGGCACTGTAATCCAGTTGAACAACACGCAATTGGGTGACTTCGCAACCGGCGTGAACTACGAAAAGAAAAATGTAGGAGCGATTTCAGCGCGCCTCTTCGGACTCTTCGAGTCCTACTATCAGACCTTTTCGGCGGTGGCATCGAACCGCGATTCCGAAACGCTGACCGACCAGCAGTATGTTCCGTCGCAGGCGCTCGGCGGCAGCGCTCAATGGTCACGCCAGATTGGCCGCGTCCAGACGCTCGTCGCAGGCTTCGAAATGCGGGAAGTTCACGGACTGAGTAATGACTTCGTCAGCGTCGGCGAAAACTTGAGCGGCGGAAGAGAACGTACAACGCGGCTTTTCGGGGAGGATCTTCTTCAGCTAAGTCCCCACCTGATTGCGAATCTGTCGCTCGGCTACGATCACTGGAGCGATTTCAGCGCACGGCAGATCACAATCAATTCCAGCGGCACGACCCTGAAACCCTACCCCGACCGCGTCTCCGACGCTCTCAACCCACGCGCATCCTTGCTCTACCGCATCGGACATGGCACCTCGCTGACTGCTTCTGGTTATCGGGCCTTCCGCGCGCCAACCTTGAACGAACTCTATCGAAATTTTCGCCAAGGCAATACCCTCACCTACGGCAACCCGGCCCTGGTTGCCGAACGACTGACGGGAGTGGAAGCAGGAATCCGGCAAAGTTTGCTGTCGGACCGGCTTAGCTTGCGGACGACGTTTTTCTGGAACGACATCACTCATGCCGTGGTGAACGTGACGCTCAACCAAACGCCTACGCTGATCACGGCCGAAAAAGAGAACGTCGATCGCACGCTCTCGACCGGCGTCAATCTCGACGGCGAATTCCGCCTCAGCAGTACCCTTCAGTTCGCGGGAGGCTACCAGTTTGCCCACGCCGTGGTATCGAGTTACACGCCGAATCCTGCTGTCATCAGCCTCAACCCGTCGCTCGTGGGAAATTGGATACCCGAAGTCCCGCACCAGCAGTTCACGCTGCAGGCTCGCTACATTAATCCCAGGATCATCACCGCCAGCGTGCAAGGAACCTTTGTCGGCCAGCAGTTCGACAACGACCTCAATACTTTACTGCTGAAGAAATTCTTTACCGTCGACTTGTACCTCGGCCGCTCGCTCGGTCGCGGTCTGGAAATCTTCGCCGCCGCCGAAAACATGTTCAATCAGCGCTACTATACGAATCTAAACCCCGTACCATCCCTGGGCCCGCCCATTCTCGCCCGCATCGGCCTGCGTTATCAGTTCCCGAACCGTTAGCTCCGGAACACGTCCCTTTGCAGGAAACTGGTGGTGTTCATGGCCGCGCCGTTGGTTTAAAATGACCTGTCGCATTTGCATTGATAGGAGGATTTATGAAGCTTACCCCCGGCAAACTCGCAGGCATGAAAGCCGTATCGAATGAGCATGGTGTAATCGCCGCTGCCGCCATGGACCAGCGCGGCTCACTGCAGAAGTCTCTCGCCAAGGAAAAAGGTTCGTCGGTTTCTGACGCCATGATGGAGGAATTCAAGACGCTGGTGAGCGAAGTCCTGACGCCACATGCCAGCGCCATCCTGCTTGACCCCGAGTGGGGACTGCCGGCTTCAAAACGGCGCTCGAAAAACGCCGGTCTGCTGCTGGCCTATGAGAAGACCGGATACGACAAGACTGGACCGGGACGCCTCGGCGATCTGCTGGATCATTGGTCGGTGCGCCGCCTGAAAGAAGCAGGCGCGGATTGCGTCAAGATTCTGCTTTACTACACGCCGTTTGATCCGCAGAACATCAACGATCAGAAGCACGCCTGGGTCGAACGGCTGGGCGATGAGTGCCGCGCCAATGACATCCCGTTCTTCCTCGAGTTCGTCACTTACGAGGAGGGCGTCGACGAAAAAGGCTTCGACTTCTCCAAGAAGAAGCCGAAGGCGGTCATCGAAGCCATGCGCGAGTTCACCAAAGACCGCTACGGTGTTGACGTAATGAAGGTCGAAGTCCCGATCAATATGAAGTTTGTGGAAGGGACAAGGTCCTACAAGGGTGAAAAGGCTTACTCGAAGCAGGAAGCGATGAAGCTGTTCCGTGAGGCGGCCGCGGTCGCCACCAAACCATTCATCTATCTGTCGGCGGGCGTGAGCAATGCCGAGTTCACCGAGTCGCTGGAACTCGCGGCCGAGTCCGGTGTGAAATTCAACGGCGTGCTCTGCGGACGCGCGACCTGGAAAGAAGGCATTCCCGTCTACGCGAAACACGGCGCCGGCGCTTTCCGAAAGTGGTTGGAAGATGAAGGCGTAAAGAACATCAATAACGTAAACGACCGGCTGAAGGCCGCCACCTCGTGGCACTCCATCTACGGAGTGGAACCGGCGCTGGCCCACGTGTAGGTGATTTCCTGCCAGAGGACAGAGGCGGGTCTTCGGACCCGCCTTTCTTTTGGAACCCAACTTCAGACCTGTGCCTCTAACATGAAGTGTGAGCCCGATGCCTGATCGCAAAACCGCTCTCATCACCGGCGCCTCGTTCGGAATCGGAATGGAATTCGCCCGCATCTTCGCGCGCGAGGGTTACAACCTGGTTCTGGTCGCCCGCAGCGCCGACAAACTCCGGCAACTCGCGTCCGAATTCGAAAAGACCCACGGCACGCGTTCGCTGATTCTGGCGACCGACCTGACCGAACCAGGAGCTCCCGCCTATGTGCTCGATCAGACGACACGCGCCGACATTCAAGTGGATGTGCTGGTCAACAACGCGGGATTCGGACAGTATGGTATGTTCGCCGAGAACGATCTGGAAGAATGTTTGCGCCAGATCCAACTCAACGTGACAACTCTCACCCACCTTACGCGCCTCTATCTCCCAGGGATGATCGACAGAAAGAGCGGGCGCATCCTGAATGTGGCGTCCGCCGCGGCGTTTCAGCCGGGGCCACTGATGGCCGTATATTTTGCGACCAAGGCTTATGTCCTGCATTTTTCAGAAGCGCTGGGCAATGAACTCAGCGGGACTGGCGTCACCGTGACCTGCCTGTGCCCGGGCGCTACGGCCACGGAGTTCCACAAGCGCGCGAATGCAACCGGCCAACGTTTTCTGAAGTTCGGTTCGATGGATGCGCGCACCGTTGCCGAAGATGGCTATCGGGCACTGATGGCTGGCAAACCGGTGGTGATTTCGGGATTCAAGAATTGGCTGCTGGCGCAATCGGTGCGCTTCTCCCCGCGCCGGGTGGTGACGGCGATTGCCCGGAAAACGCAGGAGCGGTAGGACGAGTCGGGGATGGAACAACGGACGTCCCCGCGCGTCTGATGAACTCCAGCCGCGGAGATGCTGCCCGCCTTGAGACGCGGCTAGCCGCGTCTCTACGGAAAAATTACTTTAGCTTGCGGCCGGATAGTGCCGCTTGTACGCGACTGTGATAACGTCCGTAGCCGAAGTAAATCACCATACCGATCGCGAGCCAGATAATAAGCCGCAACCAAGTATCGCGCGGCAAACTCACCATCATGAGCCCAGCCACCAGAATCCCCATAATGGGCACGAACGGCACCCACGGTGTCTTAAACGGACGAGCCAGTTCCGGGCGGCGCACGCGGAGAATCCAAACGCCCGCGCACACGATGACAAACGCCAGGAGCGTGCCGATGCTAACCAGTTCGCCCAGAACGCCGATCGGAATCAGCGACGCAAAAATTGCCACGAAGACTCCCACGGTGATGCTGGAGATCCACGGCGTCCGGAAGCGGGGATGCACCGCGCCGGCCCACTGGGGCAGAAGGCCATCGCGCGACATGGAGTAGAACACGCGAGACTGCCCCAGCAACATTACCAACATCACGCTGCCCAGACCGGCAATCGCCCCCAACTTCACGAGCACGCTGCCCCAGCGCACGCCGGTGTGATCAATGCCAACTGCAACCGGATCCGGGACGTTCAAAGTAGTGTAGGAAACGACCCCCGTGAGAAGTCCAGAAACGAGAATATAGAGGATCGTGCAAATCACCAGCGAGCCGAGAATGCCGATCGGCATATCCCGCTGTGGCCTTTTCGCTTCCTGGGCTGCGGTGGAGACGGCGTCAAAGCCGATGTAGGCAAAGAAAATGACTCCGGCCCCGCGCGCGATTCCGGACCAACCGTAATGTCCAAATTCCCCGGTATTCAGTGGTATGAACGGATGCCAGTTCCGGGCGGCGACTTCCGGGTTCTTCAGAATGAAGGCACCCGCAATCCCAATAAACGCGAGCACGATCGCGACTTTAACAATGACTATCGCCGAGTTGAAGTTCGCCGACTCCTTAATGCCGATGACAAGAATCGTGGTCACGATAACGATGCCAAGAAAGGCGATCAAGTTGAACGAGCCATGAACATGCGGAAGCGTGGCCGGATCGATGCCGTGGGCTTGCAGAGTCGGCAGGATGGTGGCCAGCCGTTCCCACCGGTTGTTGTACATCACCATGTCCGTGCCCGGAGTTGCGGTCAGCGACGGCGGCAAATGAATGCCATAGTCCTGCAGGAAGCTGTTGACGTAGCCGCTCCAGCCGGAGGCGACCGTAGCGGCGCCAAAGGCGTATTCGAGGATCAGGTCCCATCCGATGATCCAGGCAAAAATCTCGCCGAGTGTCGCATAGCCATACGTGTAAGCGGAGCCAGCGATCGGAATCAGCGCGGCAAATTCCGAGTAGCAAAGGCCCGCAAACACGCAGGCGATGCCCGCAAGAATAAAGGAAAGCACGATGGCCGGTCCCGCATACTGCGCAGCGGCCGCACCGGTCAAAACAAAAATGCCCGCCCCAATGATGGCGCCGATGCCAAGCGTAATCAGATTCGTCGCACCCAACGCCCGCTTCAGCGAATGTACCCCGCTTTCAGCGGACTCATCCAGGATCATTTCAAGTGGCTTGGTAGCCAGCAGATTGGACATTTTTGTGGATCTCTCCTTAAGACCTAAGCGTTCGCACTTCGCGGCCGCCAGATGTAGTACACCGGTATGCCAAGCAGTACGATGAACAGTCCCGGCCAAGTGTATTGCGGCTTGTAGCGTAACAGCACAACGTCAATAAACAAAGCCATCACGATATAGATCGCAGGCAGAAAGGGGTATCCAATGGCTTTGTACGGACGCTCGGCCTCGGGATGAGTACGGCGCAAGACAAAAAGTCCAAAGATGGTGAGAACGTAAAACACCAGCACGGCAAAGATAATGTAGTCCAGGAGCTGGCCGTAACTGCCGGAGATGCACAGAACGCACGTCCACACCATCTGCACCATCAGCGAAACCGCGGGCGTCTTGTAGCCGGGATGCAGCCGGGCAACGCCGCGAAAGAACAGACCATCCTTTGCCATAGCGTAGTAGACACGGGCTCCAGAGAGAATCAAGCCGTTGCAGCAGCCGAAGGCGGAAATCATGATCGCGACCGCCATCAACTTGCCGCCAATGGAACCGAACATCTGGGTCATGACCGCGGTGGCGACGCGGTCCTCGGTGGCATACTGGATGCCGCGCTCGAGCAGCGTCGCGCCGGTCGGACTGCCCACCAGCGGCAGCGCGCCCAGATAAATGAAGTTGCACGCGATGTAAAGCGCGATCACCACGCCAGTACCAAGCGCCAGCGACAGCGGGAGATTCCGGCTGGGATTTTTCACTTCGCCGGCGGTGAAGGTAACGTTGTTCCAGGCATCGGCGGAAAACAGTGACCCGACCTGTGCAATCGCCAGCACCGTAAGGGTCGACACCAGCACGCCCCCGCCCACGTCATGCAACGTACCAAGCCCAAAATTGTTCCAGAAGTTTGCGCCGAAATTCGCTGCCACTGCCTGCGCGTTCCGGCCAAGAAATATTCCGAAGATGACTAGGCCGAGCAGCGCCGAAACTTTTGCGCTGGTAAAGATGTTCTGAATGAAAGCGCCCGTCTTCACGCCGAAGATATTGATGATCGAAAGCGCGATCACTACCAGGATGGCGGCGAGATTCTGCGTATTCAGTCCAACATCCATGCCGCCGAGCATCATGGGGCCGACCGCAAACTTCGGTACTTTCCACAGATGGACAATCCAATGACTGGAGGAGACCGCCGGCCAGAAGATTCCGAGGAATTTGCCGAAAGCCACGCCTACGGCGGCGATCGTGCCCGTCTGAATCACCAGAAACAGAGTCCAGCCATAGAGAAATCCCCAAAGCGGCCCAAGCGACTCGCGTAAATAAACGTATTGCCCGCCCGCCCGCGGCATCATGGCAGCCAGTTCGCCGTAGTTGAGCGCCCCGACAATGGTGAGAAAACCGGTGATGAGCCAGGCGCCAATGAGCAGTGCCGGCGATGTGACCTCGCGAGAAATTTCGGCGGACACAATAAATATGCCCGAGCCGATCATGGATCCCATGACCAGCATGGTCGCGCTGGTCAGGCCGAGACCTTTGACGAGCTCTTTATCCTGATGGGTATGCCGCTCCCAATCGCTTGCGTTCGAAGCGACTTTCGAAGCGGGAACTGGGGGTGGAACCTTCGTGCTCACGAACCTCCTAAAAAGTCGCTTAAGAACTTCCACTGTAGAGACGGGACTTGCCCCGTCTCGGCTCGCACCATCTCGTCCGCTGCGTGAGACGCGGCAAACCGCGTCTCTACCGGATCGCATCCGTTACGAGAGATTTCAACTTTAGCTTTTCAACTTTACCCCAGAACCCTCAAAAATTCTTCTGCTGATTTGCCGGGATCCCGTATCAAGTCGGATATCACCGCCACCGCGTCGGCGCCGGCATCGATGACGGAACACGCGTTGGTGCGAGTTATCCCGCCGATCGCAACCAGCGGCTTGCGGGTCAGTTCCCTTGCCCGGCGAACGCCTTCGAGTCCGACGACTGGATCGGGATTGGCCTTGCTGCTAGTCGCGAAGACGGGGCCGATGGCTAGGTAGTCGGCGGAAGTTTTGTCTGCTTCCGCAATTTGCTCGGGATTGTGCGTTGATACTCCGAGGCAACGAGCGGGCCCGAGGATGCGCCGCGCGGACTCGGGCGACAGGTCGTCTTGTCCGACATGAAGGCCTTCGAAGCCGGCCGCTAGGCAGAGATCGGCGCGGTCGTTCATGATCAGCTTGACCGTCGCTCCGAGGCGCGTCCCGAGTTCGCGAGCTTCGTCAAGCATGCGGCGGGCGCTTCCAGACTTGTTGCGGTACTGCAGTAGTGTTACACCGGCAGCCGCGAGTTCCTCGGAAGCGGCAAACATTCCGGCAGCGTCGGAGAAACACGCAGCGTCGAGGATCGGGTAAAGTCGCGGAAGCTGCAACATGTTCTCAACTGTAGAGACGCGGCTTGCCGCGTCTCTACGGATAACGTCTTATCCCACAGATTCTTTTTTCACCAGGAATCTCTCGATGAATCCGGTATCGAAATTCCCCGCGCGGAAGTCCGGGTCAGCCAGAATACGCCGGTGCAGCGGAATCGTCGTGTGAATCCCTTCCACGATGAACATTTCCAGGGCACGGCCCATGCGCGAAATGGCTTCGCTGCGATCCTTGCCACGCACCACAAGCTTGGCGATGAGCGAGTCATAGTATGGAGGAATCGTACCTTCGGCATAGGCAGCAGTGTCGATACGCACGCCCGTTCCTCCCGGCGGATTGAACGTAGTGATCTTGCCCGCCGACGGCGTGAACTTCTCCGGATGCTCGGCATTGATGCGGCACTCGATGGCGTGTCCGCGATGCACGATGGGGCCTTGCAACACATCGGCCAGCTTTTCTCCCGCCGCGATCATGATCTGACTCTTCACCAGGTCCACGTCCGTGACCATTTCTGTGACCGGATGCTCCACCTGGATGCGCGTGTTCATCTCGATGAAGTAAAGCCGCCGCTCCTGGTCCATGAGAAATTCGATGGTACCGGCGTTGTGGTAACCGACGTTGCTGAGCGTCTTGCTGATGACATCCCCGATTTCCTTGCGCAGTTCGGGCGTCATCCGCACCGACGGCGACTCTTCGATCAGCTTCTGGTGGCGTCGTTGAATCGAGCACTCGCGCTCCCCCAGACTAACGACGTTGCCATGCTCATCGCCCAACACCTGGAATTCGATATGGCGCGGGTGCTCGACATAGCGTTCCAGATAAAGGTCGCCGTTACCGAAAGCAGCCGAGGCTTCCGATTGCGCCTGCCGGTAAAGACCGGGTAATTCATCTCCATTGCGCACAATGCGCAGGCCCCGCCCGCCGCCGCCAGCCGTGGCCTTGAGGATTACTGGAAACTCGACCTTCCGCGCCCACTCAAGCGCTTCGCCTTCGGAGGCAACTACACCGTCCGAACCGGGGAGAATCGGCACTCCGTGCTGCTTCATAGCGGCGCGAGCTTTTTCTTTTTCACCCATCAGCCTGATGACATCGGGAGTGGGTCCGATGAACTTGATGTGACAGGCCTCGCAGACGCCAGCGAAATTGGCGTTTTCCGAAAGCAAGCCATAGCCGGGATGGATGGCATCCACGTTCGCGATCTCGGCCGCACTGATCACCGCGGGAATGTTGAGATAACTCTGCGCCAGTTGCGGCGGGCCAATGCAAATCGCCTCGTCGGCAAAGCGCACGTGCAGCGAATTCCGGTCCGCCTCACTGTAGATCGCGACCGAGCGGACGCCGAGTTCCTTGCATGCGCAAATTACGCGCAGCGCAATCTCTCCGCGATTCGCTACAAGAATTTTCTTGAACATGATGTGAAAGCTCTCAGATGTCAGCTGGGAGCTTATTTCGTTGGCCGGACGGCGAACAATTCCTGGCCGTACTCGATGGGCTGGCCATTGGCGACGAGCTTCTTGACCAACTCTCCCGCCACGTCGCATTCGATTTCGTTCATCAGCTTCATCGCTTCAACAATGCACAATACCTGGCCCACCTCCAACACATCGCCGACTTTGACAAAAGGCGGAGACCCAGGCGAGGGCGATTCGTAAAAAGTCCCCACGATCGGCGACTTCACAATGTGCAAGCCTTCCTCAGGTTCAGGGGCCCCGGCGTCGGCCGCCAGATCAACTCGACTGGGCACGGGAACGGAAGCCGGAGTCGGGGCCGGGGTGGGATGAACCGCGATATAGCGAGAGTCCGCCAACGGTGCGGGCGCCGGTTCGGCAGCGCGCTTGATCTTTACCTTGACATCGCCGCGCTCCAATTCAAACTCGGCAATGTCTTTTTCGATTAAGAACTCGATGAGTTCTTTCAGCTCTTTTTGATTCATGTATATGGGCGGGTTCCGCTTTGGTCCACTTATGTTCTTCCGTCTGTAGAGACGGGATGTCAGGCGCTAAATGATAACCAGTTCTTTATCCGTGGGTGCCAGCACTTCGCAGCCCGAAGACGTCACCACCACCACATCTTCGATCCGCACACCCCACTTCCCGGCAACGTACACGCCAGGCTCAATCGTAATGACCATTCCCGGTTCCAGTTTCTGGCTTTGTCCCACCGCCAGCCTGGGTGCCTCGTGTATCTCCAATCCTAACCCATGCCCGGTCGAATGAGTGAAGTAGCGGGCCAGTTTCCGCTTGCGCAGCGAACGACGGGCGGCACCATCCACTTCGGCGGCAATCACACCCGGACGAACCGCCGCCAGGGCAACATGTTGCGCTTCCAGCACCGCCTCATACAGTTCTCGAGCTTCTCCCGGAGGCCGCCCGACGTGCACAGTTCGCGTGCGATCCGAGCAATAACCGGCGAGTATAACACCAAAATCGCAGACCACGAACCCGCGCCGGGGAATGCGTGCGCTAGACGCCCGGCCATGCACAATCGCCGAGCGAGTTCCGGATGCGAGGATTGTCGGAAAGGACATGCCTTCGGCCCCGGCACATCGCGCCTCATATTCCATAGCGGCGGCGACTTCGACCTCACTTACACCCGGTCGAATTTTCTCGCGGGCAATCCGGAAAAGACCGGCACCGAGTTCAACCGCCCGCCGGATGCGCAGGATCTCGGCGGCGTCCTTCACCATGCGGGCACGCTCGACCAGCGGCGGCGCGGAACGCAAGCGCGCCTTCCCTCTTATCACCGCCGCTAGCCGGTCGCGCATGCCGACGGTGATCGACTCCGGTTCGATGCCCAGTGACGCCTGCGAATGTCTGCTCCGCACGGCAAGCCACTCCGCAGCCGCCACCAGCGGAGACTTGCGGGCGATCGCAATATTCAGATTATTGACGATGTCACCCTTCACCTCCTCCTCTGCCTGAGTACGGTAGCGGCCGTCAGTGAAGAGGATGCATCCGCGCTCCGCGACTAGCAAAGCAGCCGCACTACCGGTAAAGCCACAGAGATAGTGAACGTTGGGAAGGTGCGCAATCAGCAGGGAGTCAAGCTTGTGGCCCGAGAGCGAGGCTTGGAGGAGGCGCAGGCGGCCAGCGTGATCCATAGGAGGAGTGTAGCAAGACGGCGCTGCGAGCTACGAGCTAGAAGCTAGGAGCTACGAGGTCATGGCTTCAAGTTCGCCACCCGTAGCTCGCAGCTCGGCTCAAAAGCTAAGCCGCCGGACTCCCGGCAGGTTCTCCGAGAATTCCGGCGGCTTGTGCTGTTCTAACTTCGCCCTGACGTCCGAACCCTATGTCTGAACAATGCGCGGAGTGATGAAGAAAATCAGCTCCTGGCTTGAAGTCTGCACTGAACGATGTTTGAACAAGTTGCCCAGGTACGGAATGTTTCCAAGCAAGGGCACTTGCGAGACGTTGATCGAGTTATTGGTCTGGATCACACCGCCAATCACAACCGTTCCGCCGTCGGTCACCAGCACCTGGGTGGTAGCTTGCTGCGTTACCAGAGCCGGGTTGCCACCGACGGCGTCACTGAAGTCGGGTATCGTGTTTTCCACGTCCACATTCAGGAAGATCGTACCTTCCGACGTGATTTGTGGAGTCACTGTCAGTCGCAGGAAAGCAGCCACGTACGAAACGGTCGGCGGACCACTCAACTGGGCCGCGGTTACGATGGGCAGCTGCACGCCTTGTTTAACCACCGCCTGAATGTTGTTCTGCGTGACCACGCGCGGACGGGATAGGATTTTCAGCAACCCGCGCGACTCGGCCGCCGTGAGAATGACGTCGAGCCGCATGTTGTTGGTCGCATTGATAAGCTGCAGGCCGCTGGTCGGCCCGGTTGCGCCCAGGTTCGAAAATAACGGAATCGAACCGCCGGAGCTGTAGTACAGCGGATTGGTTATGTTTGAAATGGCCGGACCGAGTCCAACGGCGGGCGCGCCACCAACGGTGGTTGTGCCATTGCCCCAGCCCATGCCGAGTTGCACGCCGATGTCGCGCGCGAAGCTGCGCGTTGCCGCCACCACCCGGGCTTCAATTTCGACTTCCTGCGTCTTGCGGTCCATCTGCTGGATGATGCGGTCAATCTGCGGCAGAACTGCCGGAATGTCGGACACAATCAGCGAGTTGGTGCGTTCGTCGGCGACCACGTCGCCACGCTGACTAAGGAATTTCTTAATCGGCAGCAATACGTCCTTGGCGTGCGCGTAGCTGAGGAAGCGGGTGATGCTCACTTTGTCGACCGCGAGCGCCTCAGCATCGACTTGGGCGCGCCGATTCTCGGCTTCATGCCTCAACGTTTCAACGGTGGCGATGCGCAGCACATTGCCGTCCAGCTGGCGCGACAGGTCGTTGTTCTTGAGCACGATGTCCAGCGCCTGATCCCACGGCACATCATCAAGCACAATCGTCAGGTTGCCGTGGACTTGGGGATCGAGCACGACGTTCAGACCGCTGATCTCGTGAATCAGGCGGAAGAAATCTTTCAGATCCACATCCTTAAGATTGACCGAGATCGGCTCGCCGGTATACTTGGATCCGCTCGCCGCTGGCTTCTGTTCCAACTGCACCTTCTGCTCCGCGGCCAGATTCACAGCTGGCTGGATGGTCTGCCCATTGCCGGGAGCTTGCCCGAGGGCGGCATTGGCATTGGTGGCGACCAGTTCCGACGCCGTCTTGTCGGCAAAGCGATTCGCGGCTTCCTGGGCCTTCGCGGCTGGCTCAGCGGTCTTGTCGTTCTTGACCGAATACTTGGGTTCGACGAAGGCAAAGTCCGCTGGTTTCCCGGGGTTTTCTGCCGAAGCCGCGGCGGGCGTGACCGTGGCTGTCGGAGCTGTGGTCGTCGCCGCCAAGGTAATCGGAACCGAAGCGTCTGGAGTCGAAGCCGGCACCAGTTTCGGCACCGAGCTCGCCGCCGCTGATTTCGCGGCTAACGAATTCACGGCCGGCGCCGGTTGGCGACGCCCCAGCACCGCGTCGTGGATCTCGAGAATGAAGCTGCCGCCAGGACCCGCCACCATCTCATGCGGGCAACTGGCAGCGAGATCGACAACGACGCGCGTGGTGGGCGGAGTTTGCCTGTCCATCCCGACACGGACTTCTCTTACGCCGTCTTGGCCAACGCTGATGAGGCTCTGCGCCGTGGCCATCACCGTGTTGGGAAGGTCGACGACGATGCGTGCCGGAGAATCAAGCGTCGTCACTTTGGGCGTCAGTGTGCCCTTCGCCCGGAACTCGACCCGCAATCCGTCCTGGCTGTGCGTGACCTCAAGTCTCTGCAATGCAGCGCTCGCGGCCACCCCCTTGCCCGTCATGTCAGCCGCGCCCGCGACCACAACCATCGCCAGCAGCGGAACCAAGAGACCCAGCAGTTGCTTTCGCATTTCCCTATCTCCCCATGCGAGGCGCTTTTGCCTCCATGTGCTTCCTCGAAATCTTTTGTCTCCAGGCCTACACTGCCGGAGCCGTAATCTTCTTTACCACTTCCCGCGTAAACGACTTGCCCAACCGGTCCTGCAGTGTTTCCTGGAAAACGATGGAGTCGCCCGTAATTCTCACCACGTACCCGTTAAACACCGGGTCATTCTCCCGTAGAAAATAAGCTTTATTCAAACTGTTGCTGACCACAGCAATGAAACCATTTTCGGCACGCACCACACCGCGCAGGTTGATGGTTCCGATTTCCAAGCACTTCTTGCCGGTGCTGCAGCCCGAACCGCCCGCGTGGCTCACCACCGGACTGATGAAAGGATCCCGCCGGCCGTTCGCGGCGTACTTGCTGTCCGGAGCAACCGACTGCTCACTCGCCTCGTTTTCACCTTCTCTGCTTCCCGCCGGGCTGTTGCCGGCTAAGGTAGCGGCCCCTGGCGGACTGCTTTTGGGAACCACAACGCCCGGCCTCGGTTGCACGCTGTGCCGGGCTGCGACTGCCGGAACCCGTTTCGCCCCACCTGTGGCTTTCGCTCCCGCCGAACTCGCACCTGCCTGCGATGCAGTGGAAGACGACTTCACTGGCGCAACCACTGCGACTCCGCTTGATTTGGCCGCAGTGTGCGTGGCGCCCACCCTCGCCGGAGTTGCTTGGTGAACACCTGGCTGTTTAATCCCCAGAGCTTCGTTCGAGGCAGCGGTGGCATTGTTACTCACCGCGTTCATCGTGTTGCGCGTGTTCTGGATAATGCTGGGACTCTGGGCCGAGGCCAAGCCCCCGGCCACTACGCAAACGAGAATTGTCATCGTCGGCTTCATCGCGTCCCTCCTATTTCTTCGCCGGTGGTCCCGGCTTGCTGGCAGCCGGCGACGCCGGATCCAGATCATGACTGAAATACGTTGTGGTGAGGCAGGTCGCCACTACGCTCTCGCTGGGCGCATATTGATAGCTATGCTTCACCTTTGCGCCGCCCGGAGCGTGCGTCGAAGCCAGCATCAGGCTCGAAACGTTTACAATGCGCTCCACTTTCGCCAGCCGGTCGAAGAACCCAAGCATCGAGTAGTACGGACCGTCCAACTCCACTTCGAACGGCACTTCGGTGTAGAAGTCCTTTGTGGTGTACGGACGGGCCGTGTAGCGACGGATTTCCACTCCCGACTTGCGCGCTTCTCCGCTCACCATGCGCATGAAATTGTCCACTTCCTTTTCATCGGGCACGATGCGCCGCTCGATTTCGAGCTGCTGCTTCAAGCTGGCCAGCTGGCGCTCGATGTCGGCCAGTTTCGGCCGGTAGGCTTCGAGTTCCGCGTTCTCCCGCAGTTTGGCCTGCAGCTTGATTTGCGCCGCATCGTTTTGATCGCGCTGCGACTTGAAGACCGTGTAATAAAGGCCGCCACTGGCTACCACCGCCACTAGTAGCAGAATTCCCAGCAGCTTCACCCCTGATAATTCGCCAAGATTCATAGTCGGTCCGCCTTTACGACTTCGCCTTTTCGCAGGTCAGCGTGAACTGAAACGCCTGCATATCCTTGATCCCATCGTCCTGGTAACTTTCCTTGATCTCGATGTTCTTGAAGAAACCCGTCTTCTGCAGGTTGGATATCAGGTTGGCTACCGCATCGCTGCTCAGCGCCGTGCCGTCGATGGCCACGCTCGCGCCCTGGTCCTGCATGCTGATCAACCACACCGCTTCGGTGTTATTGACCGTATCGCCAATCATGGACAGCAGCCCGACTGGCCCAGTTTGGTTGTTGCGCAACTGGTCAATGACATCCACCCGCCGCTTATAGGATTCGGCTTGCCTCTGCCTCTCCAAATACCGCACCTTGATGTCGGCCAGTTCGCGGTTCTTCTGCTCCGCCACCCGGGTTTGTGCCTCGATCGATTTCTTTTCCCGGTCAAGCTTGTACCAGTACCCGGCATTCACCGCACCGGCAATCAGCAGCACGGCAGCCACCTGGACCAGTGGCCCGCCTAAATTGCCTAGCTCGAAGCTCGGCATGCTGACGGCAGGACCTTTCTTGCCTTTCGGTTTAGGAGAGCCCAGCAGATTGATTCGGATCATAGCTTTTCAAAGCTCCTCAGGGCCAAACCCACGGCCACTGCCAACTGACCGGCGTTCTGTTCGACCAGAGCTGCCCCGGCGCCTTCCATCGGAGCCAGCACTCTCTGGAACGGGTTGAACAACTCGACCGGCATCGAGAACTCCTGGCGCAGCGCTTCCACCAGTCCCGGAACCTTGGCCGAACCGCCGGCCAGATAAATCTTCTCGATGTGCTCGCCCGCGGCACTGGCGCGGAAGAAGTCGAATGTCTTCTGAATTTCCAGCACGATAATTTCCGTGACCTGCTGCAGGATCGGCGTCTTCGCGTCATCATGCACCGTGCCCACCTTGTGCCCCAGCTTGAGCGATTCCGCGTCATCGAAGCTGAGATCCAGTTCCTTTTGCAGCGAATCGGTGTACTGATGGCCGCCCACCGAAACGTCGCGCGGGAACAGCGGCGTCGTGCCCTTGACGATGTTGATGTTCATCACGCTCGCACCCAGGTTGAGCAGCGCCACCACCTGCGTCGGCGGAGGCTCGTAGTTAAACTCGTAGCAGTTCTGCAGCGCCAGCGCATCGATATCCACAATAGCCGGAGTCTTGCCCGCCATCGAGAGTACGTTGGTGTAGTTCAGAATCTTGTCTTTCTTGACCGCCACCAGGAGCACGTCCATCTGCGGGCTGCCCGCGTCTTCGGAAAGAATCTGGTAATCGAGGTTCACGTCCGCCAGATCGAACGGGATGTGCTGCGCAGCTTCCTTTTGGATGGTATCGGCCAGTTCCTGATCGCTCATCGAGGGTAGAGAGATTTTTTTCACGATCACCGAGTGTCCGCTCACCGCCGTGGCCACCGCCTTCGACTTGATCTGAGTGTCGGTGAACAGCTTGGCAATGGCGCTCGAAACCGTGCCCGAGTCCACGATCATGGAATCGACCACAATGTCGGGCGCGATCGGCTCCAGGCCGAGGTGCGCCACTTCGATTCCAGTGCGTGTCTTCCTGAGCTCGACGGCCTTGATGCTCGAAGAGCCCACATCCAGACCCACTATCGTCTTCGATCCAATTCCAAACATGTGCCCGCCCTTTTTACGAAGTTCGTTTACGGAGTTCCGGCAGCTTTCCCCGCTGCCTTGATCCTCTTTTTGCCCCGCGGTTCCGCTTCCATCGACTTCTCATCCATCCACTGATCGAGCTTCGATTTCTTGAAACGCCAGCGATTACCCAACTTGAACGCCGGAATCTTCTGCTCGTTCACGTACTTGTAAAGCGTGTCCGGACTCACTCCCAGATACTGCGAAGCTTGGCGAATGTTCATCACTTCTCGCGAGTCGGCCATACCGTTTCCCCTCTCCCGCAGAATCTCGCTCTCAGCTCAGCCTTTTCGTCCCGGCAACGCTGAGGAAAATTGGGAGAACCAAGTCCTCGATCAACGCCTTCGAGTGTATTTTGGTGTCCCGAGCATATCTCAACCGGAAGCGAGGGCCTCTCCACGTGAATCTCCCGGTTTTGTTGGGTTTTATGGGGTTTTTCTGGAATTCAGTAAAAGTGGACTTGCAGCTCTTGTCTACAGGTTGAGGTGTCTAATCTGGTATCCCACTACAAGTAGTAGCATCCATGCAAGTAAGGCCCCGGTCACCCGAGTTGGAGTAACTAAGGTACTAGAGACGGTACGGAAGTACTGGCACGGGCGCGCAAACTGCTGAAAATACAGTAACTCGCTCGCTATCCCAAACGCGAAATCGGAGGGCTTTTCGTGTACTTTCAGCTTGATTTTCGAACTAGCTCGCGTGCTCCCCCCACCACACTGCGTGAGCCCCGTCACTTCTGGTTCGCACAAGTTCCTATACCCTGATCTGTCTTCGAATCTCAAGACCATATCGAGATCGAGGCAAGGAGCACTCATGAAACTGCTCGTCATCGGGTCCGGTATGATGGGTTCAGCGGCAGCATACGATATGGCGCGCCAGGATCATGTCGACTCCGTCACTCTCGCCGACAACGACCTCAAGCGCGCCAAAGACGTTGCTACGCGCGTCAACCGCATTGCCGGCGACAGAAAAGTCCGCGCCGTCGCACTCGATGCTGCGAAAGAAAAAGAAGCTGCGCGCCTGATGAAAGGTCACGATGGCGCGCTCTCCGCGGTTCCCTACCGCTTGAACCTCGGCCTGGCAAAAGCCGCCATCAGCGCCGGATGCCATTTCGCCGACCTGGGCGGCAACAACACAGTTGTCCGCCAGGAACTCGCGCTTGCCAAGCAAGCCGAAAAACGCGGCGTTGGCATCGCCCCCGATTGCGGTCTCTCCCCCGGCATGGCTTCGATTCTCGGCGGAGAACTGGTTCGTCGCCTCGACGGTCGCGCCGACGCACTGAAACTCTACGTCGGCGGGTTGCCCGAAAAACCCATGCCTCCGTTTCACTATCAGCTCGTGTTCTCCGTCGAAGGACTCATCAACGAATACGTGGAACCGGCCCGCATCCTCCGCAAGGGCAAGCTGATCACCATCGAGCCGCTCACCGAGCCCGAAGAATTTCACATGGACGGCTTCGCCCCGCTCGTGGCCTTTCAGACCTCCGGCGGAACTTCCACTTTGCCCGAAACCTTCGAAGGAAGAGTTGGCGAGTGCTTTGAGAAAACACTGCGCTATCCCGGTCACTACGATCTGCTCTGCGAATTGAAGGAGTTGGGCCTGTTTTCGAACGAGAAGATGCGAGTCGGCAACGTGGAAGTCGCGCCCCGCGCCCTCATGTCAAAAGTGTTCGAAGGAAAATTTGCCGGCAAAGGCCCCGACGTCTGCATCATGCGACTCGAGGCCCACGAATCCATCAGAGCCCCCGGAGTCCGCGGCCTGCTCGGCGGAAAACTCAAAGGCCGAGTGGCCACCTTCACCATGGTTGACCACTACGATCCCAAGAGCGACATGAGCGCCATGATGCGCACCACCGCCTTCCCTGCCTCCATCGTCCTGCAGATGATGTGTACGGGCGCGGTCAGCAAGCGTGGCGCAGTTCTGCAAGAACGAGACGTCCCCGCCGCAGCCTTCCTCGAAGAAATCGAGCACCGGGGAATCAAGATCGAATATCGGATGCAGTAGGCCCTGCTCGTGTGGTGACGGGCGTTTCGCCCGTCCGCGTACGGACAACCGCCATCGGCTATCCAGGCCGAGCGTAGCTCCGCGGCCATTGAGCACGCGGTCGCGGCGCTACAAACCGGCCACAGTAAGCCCGCTACTGCGTCTCCCCCACCACCGTAATCTTCGTATCCGACCGGAATTTCTTGTACTCACGGTAGGTCTGCTCAACATCGTCGTCGTAGCTCTTGAACAGTGCCACCCGCGCGTCGAAGTGCAGCTGCACGCGTCTGGGCAGCCAAACTTCATCATTCACTCTGGTCAGCTCAATGATGAGATGCGTGCCTTTATGAATCCTCGCCAGCACGAAGCCAAACGAAATGGTGTCGATAGCCATGATGTCGAGCTTCACCCATTGCGCCTCGGCTTTATCGATCCAGACGCGCCCTTTGAACTTGCCGAGTATCTTGGCGTTGCGCTGCTTCGGCTCGTAGCCAGGACGAGGTTCGCCCTCCAGCACCCAGGTATCGCGCCCGTCAATCAGTTCCGCCCCAATCAGCTGGAAGTTGAACGCATCGGCGATCTCCAGCACGAACTTGCGATCCTCTTCGCGGTCTTTTTCTTCTTTCGCGAGTCGCTTGCGACGATCCTCCTCGGACTCGTTCTTGCGCTTATCGATGATCTTCTGAATCTTATCGTCTTCTTTTTTCGCCTCGCCGGACGACAGCGGTTGGTCATCTTTAGCGATCAGCCGCTGGACGTCCTCACCGTAAATCTGCAACACCTCCGAGGTTCGCGTGTCGGTCTTCCTTACGCCGCCCTTCCCATCGAGTTCATGTCGCTCCACGCGCTCAATATAGGTGTAATCCCGCTGCCGCTTATCGTTTTCCAGGTCTTTCTCTTCCGCCTGCTGCAGAAGTGCGCGAATCTGCTCCGGAGGAACTCCGCCGGAGGCATCCGGCGCCAGATCGACCGGCCTCGAAGTGCTGTTCGCCACCGCTGAAGTTGAAGCCGAATCCGGATTCTGGCCGAAAACGCAGCCGGCCAGCAGAACAACTGCGAAAACCAACCCGCCACAAAAACGCATAACAGATGTACGAAGCAACTCCACAAGCAGTTCCTAAGAGTACACGTTTCCACTGTGCAGCCCTGTGCCCCATGTGGTTAAAGCTTTTTCTCCGCCCGCTCCAAACACTCCGCCCGGAACAACCGCCCATCCACCCGATGCAGCCGTTTCCCCTGCGCTTGAGTGATCAGCCGATAGTGAGAAATGGTCAGCAGATACTCCGCCACAAACCATACCGGCTTCTCCGAACTCATCCAGTTCAGGGGATCGAAGCGCTTCATCTGGACGGGCCGCGAGAAGGTGCGCAACGTCCGCTCCCCGCGCAGATTGAAATAAACGTTGAAGTAGCTCAAAGCCAGCTCGCGCAGCGACCGGTATACCGGCTCGCGATACCGGCATCCTGTGAAATTCGATTTCGCCACCGCACCCCAATACCCATCCGCCTTATACACGGCAATCACGTGGTCGGTATCGTGCTCGGCTTCCAGATCAAGAATCAGCGGGGGATATCCGATGACCCGCAGCGCCGCCGCGGCAAACAGCGCCCCCTCGTAGCAATGCGAAGTATTCTCCCGCAGCACTCGCCGCGGAGACCAGGCACTGTCCTCAAGGTGGTAAGGCATGTCGTCAAGCAAACGCTGAATGCCATGCGGAGTCTTCAACCCGCGCAGCTTGCGAAGTTCCGCCGGGGTCAGGCCCCATGAGTTGTCGTTGTTCGTCATTTCAAGTTCCCGTAGAGACGCGGCTCGCCGCGTCTCTCGCGGATGACAGATTTACTTGAAGGTAGCAGGATCAGGCGGCGGTTGGGAATAAAGCGCAAGGTGCTGCAGCGGGTGGCTCCAGGATCTCCCGCCGATATTTCTTAAATTATCGCTTTCGAATTACCATCCATGCGATGACAGCTCCTCTCAACCGCTGGCTGCGTGATCCGCTTTTTCTCTTGTGTCTGACGGCGGGCCTGCTCGCATTCGTCGTGCAATCTGGCGAGTTGGGGACGTCCGACACCACCCATCGCCTGCAAACCACGCATTGGCTCTGGACTTCGGAGCCCCAGGTTTTCCCCAACGAGTATCCCGAGTTTGGCCTGCATGGCCGGGGGGGCCGTCTTTATAGCTGGTATGGCATCGGCCAGTCGCTGCTCATGTTGCCCGCCGATCTCCTGGGGACGTGGATTGCCCAGTGGTCGATCTTCTCGAATTACGGCGACGAGGACCCTGCCGTGCGCAGCATTGTGGTCAGCTGCAGCACCAGCATCTTGGTGAACATTCTCACCGCGCTGATTGCATTCCGCTTTCTGCGGCAGTTGCGATTTGGCATGAACGAGTCGGTAGCCGGCGTGCTGGCGTTGATGTTCTGCACTACCCATCTTCACTACACCCAGAACATGATGGAGAACAACTACATCATGTTACTCACGCTTACTGGATTTTCATTCCAGTACGAATGGCTGCGCACCGACAGCCGCTGCGCGCTTTTTATCGGCTCCTGCGCGCTGGGGCTAAACCTGCTTACCCGCCTGACCACCGGACTCGATCTAATGGCGGCAGGAGCCTTTGTCTTACTCGTGTTATGGTTCGAAAGAGCAAGCTTAGAAGGAGTGCGGTTCAGAGGAGCGTGGCGGCGTCTCCTCGCCTACGGCAAAGTCGCCGCCCCAGCTTACGCATTCTTTCTTCTGGTCGATCGCGCCTACCAGTTTTACCGCTACGGATCCTTTACTAATACATACGTAACCGTATTCGCCCGGGAGTATCGTACCCAGTTGGATCCTACGCTGCCCGCGAACTTTCCCTGGAGCACGCCCTTTCACACCGGCTTTCTCGGCCCGTTATTCCAGCCTGAAAAGTCTATTTTTCTCTTCGATCCTCTTCTCGTCCTGGCAATTTTCCTCCTGGCATGGCTGTGGAAGCGACTGACTCCAGAGGTACGCGCGTATGGGGCGACCTCTCTTCTACTGTTGCTGGCCTATGTCAGCTTTTACGCGAGATACACCTACTGGGCCGGCGACTTTGCTTGGGGAGACCGCTATGTTTCGACCACGGTCGAACTGGCGACACTACTAGCCGTACCGCTACTCATGCGTCATCGAGAGACGTCGGGAAGAGCGATCTGGCGGGCGGGATGTGTGCTGATCGCGGTCAGCCTGATGATTCAGTTAGCCTCGCTCGCCTTCTGGTTGCCGTTGGAAATTTACCAGGAGGAGACGCTCGGACATCCGACGTTTGTGATCGCTCTGCGTTTCAAGAACATCGTCGCCTTCGCGGTGGGCAAGATGGACGCCTGGGGCTTAATCACCGAGGCCATGAGCCAGGACCAGTGGGATTATGTTCACATCACGACCTGGAATTTTCTGCCGTTCCTGCTGCGCCGCGTCGGGTCAGCGCCAGGCTGGGTAGTGAATTCCGCGCTCGCCCTCTGGTTTGCCGTGATTGCAGCTCTGGGATCAGTTTTGCTCCGCTTGCGAAGCAGCTTGCGGATAATCGGGTGAGGGCAAGGCTGCCGCCGCCCCTACCGCAACAACTCCCCCAACTCTCGAGGGCTCTCGATCAGGACATCCGGAGGCACATCTTTCAGCGTATGCGGAGCAAATCCATACGTTACGCCACAAGTCCACAACCCGGCGTTGCGCCCTGTCAAAACGTCAACCGACGAGTCGCCAATCATCAGCGCCTCCGCCGCTGCCACGCCCGTTTCCTGCAGGATGGTCCGCACTCCCAGCGGATCGGGTTTCTTCGTCGTAAAGCTGTTGCCGCCGTAGATGCTTACAAAGAAATCTCCAAGGCCGAGCGCGTGCACAATGTCGCGCGAGGCACGGACCGGTTTGTTCGTGAGCACCGCCATCTGGCGCTGCACTCCATTTGACGGAACCCCGTTCGGCGGAGCGTCATTCGACGGCTCAGCCAAGCGTGCCAGCGTTTCCGGAATCCCCTCATAAACCGTGGTGTGGTCGAGTTTGTGCAGGCGGTAGTAGCCCAGAAAATACTCCAGAGCCGCTCGCTGCAAAACCTCGTCGTCCGTATTTTCGAGCGCGCGGCGCACCAGCGCGGGAGCGCCGTCTCCCACATAGCTCGCGATGACGTCGCCATCCAGTTCTGGACGACCGAGGTGAAGCAACATTGCATTCACGGAGTGAATCAAGTCCAGGCGAGAATCGATCAGGGTGCCATCAAGATCAAACACCAGCAAGCGAACGCGACGCGGATCAAATGGGCGCAGGAAGCGAATCATGATTCTTCAGGGCTAGGACAGTTCAGAATATAGCAAGCTGCGAGCTTCGAGCCCCGAGCTGCGAGGGAGCAGGTCTGCTCGAAACCCGTAGCTCGCAGCTCGCCGTCATTTCCCAGCCAACCCTATTCCCAAATGCGTCGCCCATATACAATAGTGCGGGGCTGAAAATCCGTGGGGTGAAGAACGCAGCATGGCCACGACCAAAGTCGATCCCAAGCTGAGCGAAAACAACGTTGCGAAAAAGGCCAAAACGTATCAAGGCCTGACCAGTCAGCAACTGATTGATGCCTATCGCATCATGTTCGCCTCGCGGCGCTTGGACGATCGCGAGATCCTGCTCAAGCGTCAGCAGAAGGTTTTCTTTCAGATCTCGGGCGCCGGCCACGAAGCCATGGGGGTTGCCGCCGCCTATGCCTTGAAGCCCGGCTACGACTGGTTCTATCCGTACTACCGCGACCGCGCGCTCTGTCTCGCCCTGGGTGCAACCCCGCTTGAAATGCTGCTCGGCGCCGTGGGCGCGGCCGACGATCCTAATTCCGGCGGCCGCCAGATGCCCTCGCACTGGGCCTACAAGCGGCTCAACGTCGTGACCCAATCGTCCGCCACCGGCACCCAGATTCTGCAAGCCGTCGGATGCGCCGAAGCGGGCCGCTATTTCGCCCGGCGTCCCAAGGCCGCGCAAAAAGCCGAGGGCGATTATCGTCAATTCAAGGATGTCAAATTCCAGGGCGATGAAATCACCTACGTCTCGCTCGGCGACGGCACCACTAGTCAAGGGGAATTCTGGGAGGCGCTGAATGCCGCTTCCAACCGCCGCCTGCCGGTAATTTTTTGCGTACAAGACAATGGATACGCAATTTCCGTGCCCGTCGAGGTGCAGACCTCCGGCGGCAACATTTCGCGCCTCGTCTCCGGCTTCCCCAACTTCCATTTCGAAGAAATTGACGGGACCGACCCCGTCGTCGCCTATGCGGCTTTCAAGCGGGTAGTCGACTATTGCCGCGCCGGCCATGGCCCTGCGTTTGTCCATGCCCAGGTGATCCGTCCCTATTCCCACTCACTCTCCGACGACGAGCGCCTTTACCGCCCCGACTCCGAGCGCCAGGCCGATGCCGCCCGCGACCCGGTCCCGCGCCTGCAGATGTTCCTGCTGCGCGAGGGAATCCTCGACGAAAAGGGGATTAACAAAATCGAGAAGGAAATCGAAGAAGAGATTCAAGCCGATGCAGACCGCGCGCTCGAAGCCGCCGTGCCGCAGCCGGAAACGATCTACAACTACGTGTACTCGCCCGATCTCGATCCCACTTCGGCGCAGTTCGACACTCATCCCGCACCTGCCGCTCACGAGACCGCGGTTGATGGCAAACGCTCCGCCGACTCGCCCAACAAGGCGTCGCAAAATAAAACCATGGCGGACCTCATCAACGCCACCCTGCGCGACGAGATGCGCCGCGATGAACGCGTCCTCATCTTCGGCGAAGACGTAGCCGACGCCAGCCGCGAAGAATACGTAAAGCGGAAACTGGTCAAAGGCAAGGGCGGAGTCTTCAAGCTGACCTCCGGATTGCAGATGGAATTCGGCTCCGATCGCGTCTTCAATTCTCCGCTGGCCGAGGCCAGCATCGTCGGTCGCGCCACCGGCATGGCCACACGCGGATTGAAGCCCGTGGTCGAGATCCAGTTCTTCGATTACATCTGGCCGGCGATGATGCAGTTGCGCGACGAACTCCCCCTCATCCGCTGGCGGTCGAGCAACGCCTTCTCGGCGCCGGTGGTGATCCGGGTCGCGATTGGCGGCTATCTGACCGGCGGCGCGATTTACCACTCGCAGTGCGGCGAGAGCATCTTTACCCATACTCCCGGATTGCGCGTGGTGTTTCCTTCCAACGCACTCGATGCCGCGGGACTGCTGCGCACCGCCATTCGCTGCGACGACCCGGTTTTGTTCCTCGAACACAAGCGCCTCTACCGCGAAACCTACGGGCGCGCGCCTTATCCCGGCCCCGACTACATGGTTCCCTTCGGAAAAGCCAAGATCGTGCAACCGGGAAACAATCTCACCGTAATCACCTACGGCGCGGTGGTTCCGCGCGCGCTGCAGGCCGCGCAAAAACTGGAGCGCGAGCATCGCGTCAGTGTCGAGTTGCTCGACCTCCGCTGCCTGAATCCGTTTGACTGGGATGCAATCGCCGCGTCGGTGAAGAAAACCAACCGTGCGCTGATTGCCTACGAAGACTCGCTAAGCTGGGGATACGGCGCCGAAATCGCCGCGCGCATTGCCGACCAACTGTTCCACCACCTCGATGCCCCGGTGAAGCGAGTCGCAGCCACCGACACCTTCGTCGGCTATCAGCCGATTCTGGAGAACGCCATCCTGCCCCAGGCCAGCGACCTGTTCCGGGCGATGAAGGAGCTGGCGGAGTTCTGAATCCAGCATTTAGCAGTTAGCTCTTAGCCTTTAGCACTCGGCTCCTCTGTAGAGACGGGGCTCGCCCCGTCTCCACGGAAATCTTCGCAAAACCCCGGCGGGACGACCGAAACTACCCTTTCCTTGGTTTGCTCGCGCCCTTCCCAAAGTTAAATCCCCACGGCCCGCCGCCAAAACAAAGCAACGCAAACGCGATCGTCGCCACCGCCAGCGGAAATTCGTATCCGCCATTCCCCATCAGACCGTTCTTGAAGTGCACCTTCCAGATGGCCACGCCCATCTCGATCACGAACGCAAACGAGAAGAAGCGCGCAAACAATCCCAGTACGATTCCGATGCCGCCGAAGAATTCCGTCCCCGCGGAAAGGTATGCTAGCCAGCGGGGAAGTCCGAGCGAGCCCACCATTTCCATGTGATGATGGAACCCCCCAAACACTTTGTGATAACCATGCGCGATCATGATCGCTCCCAGAACGAGCCGCATTACGAGCAACGCCAGGGGTTGCAGTCGATTGAGAAAATCCATTCCTCACCTCCAGGATAGGGAATGGATAAGGTAACAGAAAGGCCAATGGCACGTCTCAGGTCTCGGGAGATCCTGCAATGGTGCCGTTTCACTCCGCGTGAGATAATTTCCGGCCATGAATCTGACAAAGGCAACGGCAGTACTCGCTCTGATGGTTGCGCTGGTCGCCGCTGTCTATCTGGTATACGAGTCAACCGTAGTCAGGGACAGATACAAGTCGGCACACTCGTCTTGCATGAACTGCGCAGCGGTCAAGGAAGCGCTGGCGGCCAATTGGAGAGTGGTCGAATCCAGCATCGAGCTTCTCAAGGCGAAGGGGAAATATCGGGAAGCTGAAAAATTTGCGCAGGACCATGCTAGCGAAAGGCCAGTTAACATCGATGTTCCGTGCTTGGATTGCGACACCCCGGCCCCGGACTACTCTATGCCGAGTGCTGTCGCAGCTGTGGGATTGATTGCCTCAATTGTCTTGTTTGGAGCAGCGAAGCCAAGAAAATAGCGGCTACTTTTCTTCCGTCGATTCCCTAGATCCGCAAGGTGTTTTGACTTATTACGTAGAGCCGCCGATTTTTCGACACCTGACACCTGAGACCTGCTCTACCAGGTCGAGTACGCCTTGCCGTCGCTGCCAATATTGTCGGAACCACTGTGTACGCCGATGATGCCATCGGTATCCTTTTGCTCCAGCGAGAAGATCGCGTCTGCCGGTTCCGTCTGCCAGCTATCCTCGTGGCCCGTAATGTCCTTCGGTATTTCCTGCAGGTAACCCGCTGACCTCAGATCCTCCAGTGACTGCGGCGGTTTTTGCTTGTCAAGCGTGTACTGGAAGATCATGTGATTCAGCGTGTCTAGGTTGCGGCGCAAATTTTCCTCCCGCTTCCGTGTAAGGGTGTGACTGTAGATGGGTATGGCCACTCCCAACAGGATCAGAATGACGCTGATCGCCACCATGATCTCGATTAACGTGAATCCGCGATCGCGTCCTGTTGCCGTTCTACTCATCTTCTGACGGGTTCCTAACCTAGTGCGTAAAGCTCGAATAGGGTTCGCCGGTGGTCGAGATTTCATCGGAACCGCTGCGAACACCCTTGATGCCCATTTGGTTCGGATCATAAGCATCTTCGGGCGAGTCTTCCAGCTCCGTATGCCAGGTATCGGTTTTGCCGGTGATGTCCTCCGGGATGAACTTGATGTATCCCGGCACCAGATCCGAAAGCGACTGGGGCGCTTGCTTCTTGTCCAGCGAATACTCGGTGATGGCTTTATTGAGCGTCGTCAGATTCTGATGAAGCTTGGCTTCCTTGGCAAGCAGCACGCTATGGGTGTAATTCGGCACCGCGATCGCCAGTATTATCATGATGACGAACATCACCACGACCATCTCGATGAGAGTGAAACCCCGAGCGCGTGCCGTAAGATCGGCGACTGCGGGACTGCTAGCTTTGAAATTGCGCGCTTTGGACCTGAATCTCATCTACCAGTCCTTATATTTCGTGCCATCCAAAGCGGTTTGGTCCGACTTGCTGTAAACGTCGAAAACGTTTTGCTCACCCCAGGTATCCGAATCTTTGTCGTCCTGCATGGAGCGCATTCCCCATTCCTGTTTGGTCATGGGATCAACCGGCATCTTGCGCAGAAACTTCAGCTTCTTACCGGCAACATCCACACCGTTGACCAGCGTGTCGAGGTCCGGAGGATAGTTTTCGCTCCCCACCTTGGTCTGGAACGCGCCCCGATCGGCCGCGTCCTTATAGCGATCGATCGCATCGCGGATCATCCAGAGGTCGTAGCGTAGCTCGCGCTCCTGCTCCCGCCGAATAGCGTTCTTTTCGACCGGGATCGCCATCCCCACCAGGATGCACAGGATCATGGTGGCAACGATCAACTCGATCAGCGTAAAGCCGTGTTGCCGGCGCGTAGTTACGGGCTCGAATTTCCGCATGTGTACCGACTCCGCATAAATCAGTTCTCAGTTACCGGTTCTCAGTTCTCAGGGGAGATCCGGTTCGTTCTAACTGAGAACCGGGAACTGAGAACCTCTTCACCAAGCGTGGCCGCCAAAACGCGATTACTGAATGGTAATGGCCGCCTGCGCTCCGCTCATCGCAATCGGCTGCATCGCCGGATCCCGTGCTCCGCCCCGAGTGATGGTCAGAGCAGACTGGCCCGCGCTCTTTGCCATGAAGGTGATGGTCACCACCGCGCCCTGTCCCGAAACGCCCCCGGAACCCGGAGGCCGCGTCGCCGTGACCTGCAGCGTCCCGGTCGTAGGATCGTCGCGATGCACCAACGCCACCGTCTGCCCATCCTGTGATAAGAAGCCGCCGTTCGAAACGTTGACCACTTGCACCTGATTCGGATCGTAGTTGAGTTGCACAGGCACGGAGTACACGTTCTGTCCGCCCGAAAGCATGACATTGACCGTAAAGGTCGAGCCCTTCGCCTGGCTCAAAGAGGGCGGATCAAACATGAACATCCCGGTCCCCCCGCCCGCCTGATTTTGCGCAAGCTGAGCTTGTGGACTCAAGTTCTGAGGAGCCTGGCCCTGAGGAATTGGCAGCATCGCCGCCTGCGCTTGCGGAGCAGGTGCTGATGTCCCCTGGGCAGCCGGCGCACCCGTACTCGCCGGCACTGCCGGCTTGCTGTTGGCTAATCTCAACGAGATGCCGCTGGCCGTTCCCACATCGAGCATATCCGCACCGCTATGCGAAAGGTCAAGCCCACGGATAATGTGCGGAATCAGGACGAACACAATTTCGTTCGTAGAGTGGTCGGTGTTGGTCTGCCCAAAAAGATATTTCAGAATCGGAATCTGGGCCAGGCCCGGGATTCCGGTCAGAGACTTCGTCCTCGAATCCTCCATCATGCCGCCCAGCAGGCTGACTTCGCCGTCTTTGAGGCGGATATCGTGCTCAATCTTACGCTGGCCGATCACCGGTTGACTGATGCCGCCAATGCTTACGTAGGAGTCCACATCCGAGACGTCCAGCGTCATCTTCAGCGAAATTTCCCGTCCAGCATGCACCCGCGGCGTGATTTCGATGTTCACGCCCACATCGAGGTATTGAAATTGAGTGTTCACCAGCGGATTGATACCCACCCCGCCAATGCCCGGCTGGAACGATCCGGTCGCTACCGGCACGCGATCGCCGATCTTCAGCGAAGCCTTCTGCCCGTCCAAGGCTCGGATCTGCGGATTCTGGATGATCTTGGTGTCCGTGTCGCTCAACAATGCGGTCGCCGTAGCCTGCGGAATCGACACCTGGAAATCGGTGGCGTTCAGGTTGGCGATCGTATTCAGGTTGATGCCTCCCGCCGACGATGACGTGGCAGTCGTGGTGGTTGGAGTAGTCGTCGGAGTGGTGGTGATATTATTCTGCAGCGTCACCGAGAGGCTGGTCGGAGGGTTGATCCCAAGAGTGTGTGCCTTGTCGCGGCTCACTTGCATGACCGCTACATCGATCAACACCTCAGGTTTCGCCTTGTCTAGGTCGTCAACCAGTTTTTGCGCGAGCGCCGCTTGATCCGGCGTGCCGCGCACCACAATCGCTCCCTGTGAAGGCAACTGCTGAATGCGGCTCACTTCGAGGATGGTGCGCATCGCATTCACCACATCCTGCAATTCGGTAGGCTGGGAAAGGTTGGAAAGATAAAAGGTTTTGATGACGTTTTGTTCCAGTTCTTTCCGCTTCGCAGGCGTGTCTTGGGCGACAAAAATTGTGTTCGGCGTCACTGGACGCCAAAAGGTTTTGGTCTCAAATGAAATGATCTCCAACGCTTGTTCCAGGGTTACATTGTTCAGTTCGACATGCACCTGGCGCGGCGTGTAGTCGGGGTCGAAAAGCACATTGATGCCCGCCAACTTGCCCACCGTCTCGTAGATTACGTTGGATTTCTCCGTGACCTTGAGGGTGATGGGTACGTTCGAGATCGGAGCCAGTTCCACCGGGCCCTGGGCTGCTTCCAACCGCCTGCGCAACGCGCTCGGCGCCGCCGAAGCCTGCGGTTGCGGATTCTGCGCCTCCTTGATCATCTGCTCCGTCCGCTTCAACTCCTGCTGCGCGATGAACGAAGAAGGGTCAATCTCCAACCCCCTCTGGAATTCCACCAGTGCCTCGTCCAGCTTGCCGGCATCGCGCATGATTTGCCCGCGATGCACGTGCGACGAAGCGGCATAGAAGCGGGTCCGCTCGAATGCAGTTCGATATTTCAGGTCTTTCGGTTTCAGATTGTAGGCTTGCTTATAGTAGTCGAAAGCTTGCTCGTAGTTCTGCCGCGCCTCGGCGTCGGTGCCCTTCTCGTAAAGCGCCTTGGCAGAATCATGACTTTTCCCGACAACCGGAAGCCTCATGCAGAGCAGCAAAAGAACAAACAGAGCCGGAAAAATCAGGCGTCTCATCAAGCAATCCTCATGAAAATCTCTCTTGCCGCAGCGGCAGCGGCCATTCCCGGATCAACATTCATCCAAACCGGAAATCATCCGGCCCAGACCCATTCAAATACCCGAAAAAAACAACTGCCCGGACATCGCGGGGCCGTCGCGCGCAAAAAGTATCGGGGATTTTGATTATAGCATCGCATCAACTTGCACCCGAAGTGATTGGTAGTTAGGTGGTTACACTCAGTGGTACCTGTCCTCAAGGTCGCCGGTGCCAGGTCTAAGATCCCAGGAAAAATCAGATGTCGAAAGGCAATTGCGGTCTGCCTTTCCCGGGACCTGAGACCTGACACCTTCCTCCTGCCCTGTGTTACTTTCTTTTCAGACATGGCGAAGCAGACGACCCACCAGACCCAGCCCAATCGGGAGAAAAATCCTCGCCGCCAACCCACCGCCTCGGGGGAGAAGGATGCCGCTGTCAACAGGAACGCCAGCCACAACTACTTCTTGCTCGAAAAATTTGAGGCTGGCGTCGTTCTCACCGGAACCGAGGTCAAGTCCGTCCGCACCGGCAAGACCAATCTCAAGGATGCCTACGGTCTAATAAAGGACGGCGAACTCTGGCTCCTCAACTGCCACATCAGCCCCTACGACCACGGCAACTACGCCAATCATGCCGCCCTCCGCACCCGCAAACTTCTGATTCACAAAGAAGAAATTCGCAAACTGATCGGTAAGACTAATCAAAAGGGACTAACCCTGATCCCCACCCGCATGTATTTCAAGAATGGCAAAATCAAAGTCGAATTAGCTCTGGCGAAGGGCAAACAGCTCTGGGACAAGCGCGAAACCGAGCGCCGTCGCACCGCCGATAAGGAAGCCCGCGAGGCCATCTCCAGAGGAAGAAAAACGTAGGGACAACCGCCCTCGGCTGTCCTGCGGGGCGAAGCCCCGCCACACTCTCTTCTGAGTGCGTGAACACCAGGGCGGCAACCCGCTCTTACGGTGTCGCGTGCGCCGCATCCAGCGCCTTCTTTACCGCCTGTAATTCTTTCAGCAAGCCACGCAGGTTGCGCGTATCGAGGGCGTTCGCGCCATCGCTCTTCGCTTCCTTCGGATTGTCGTGGACTTCCATGAACACGCCGTCCACACCCGCCGCCACCGCCGCCCGCGATAGCACCGGGATAAATTCCGGCTGGCCTCCGCTCACCGCGGGCTGATCTTCATCACCGTGCGAAGCCGACGGCAACTGCACCGAATGCGTCGCATCAAACACCACTGGCGCGAACTTGCGCATGATGGCCAGCGACCGCATGTCCACAACTAGATTGTTATAGCCGAAACTCGAGCCGCGCTCGGTCACAAACACTTGGCTGTTCCCCGCCTCGCGGCACTTCTCGATCGCGTGCTTCATGTCCCAGGGAGAAACAAACTGCCCTTTCTTGATGTTCACCGGACGTCCGCTCAGCGCCGCGGCTACCACCAGATCGGTCTGCCGGCAGAGAAATGCCGGAATCTGCAGCACGTCCACGACTTCCGCGACCGCGGCAACGTCGGCAGCCTGATGCACATCGGTCAGCACGGGAATATGCACCTCATCTTTCACCCTCTTCAGAATGCGCAAGCCTTCCTTCATCCCCGGCCCGCGATAGCTGCGGATCGACGTGCGGTTCGCCTTGTCGTAAGACGCCTTGAAAATGAATGGAAAGTTAAGGGAACGCGCAACACCCTTGATGATCTCCGCCATGCGCAGCGCGTGTTCTTCACTCTCAATCACACACGGCCCGGCAATCAGAAACAGATCACCAGAGCCGACGCGAACGGTATCGATTTGGAAGGATAAGGTCACAATCAAATCACCGCCGAGACGCAGAGAAAGAGCCTAATAACTTTGTCATCCTGAGCGAAACGAAGGACCTGCTGTTCTCGGCGTTCTCTGCGTAGCGGCGGATTATCTCCGTACCATTTTTTCCGGCCTGAGGAACATCTCAACTTCCGCCGCGTCCTTCTGCACCTTTTTGCTCTGCCCGTGTTCGTACGAAGCTCCGATGAACGCCTTGAACAGCGGATGCGGCTCCAGCGGCTTCGACTTGAATTCGGGATGGAACTGGCATCCGATAAAAAATGGATGCCCGGGAATCTCCACCATCTCCACGTAAGTGCCATCAGGTGTTGAGCCGGAAATGCGCAACCCGGCAGCCACCATCGGCTCTTCATACTCGCGGTTGAATTCGTAACGATGCCGGTGCCGCTCACTGATCTCGGTCTGGCCATACACTTTGTAAGCCAGCGTTCCTAACTCGATCTTGCACGGCCACGCCCCCAGTCGCATCGTGCCGCCCAATTCTTCCACGCCACGCAACTCGCGCAGTTTGTAGATCACGCGATGCGGAGTCGCCGGATCGAACTCGCTCGAATTAGCATCCGCCAATCCGCAGACATTGCGTGCAAATTCAATGCAAGCCGTCTGCATCCCTAGGCAGATTCCGAAGTAAGGTACATGCTTCTCGCGCGCATACTGGATCGCCCGCAACATACCTTCGATGCCGCGCTTGCCAAATCCGCCCGGCACCAGCAAACCGTCATACTCTTCCAACTGCGCTTCATAGCTTTTGTCGGAACTCTTGTCAGCTTTCTCGGTGGATTCCAAGCCCTCGGCCTCGATCCAATCCAGTTCCAATTTCAGGTTGTGCGCCAGCGCCCCATGCACCAGCGCCTCTTTCAGTGACTTGTAGGAATCTTCATACTCCACATACTTTCCGACAATGCCGATCCTGACCACATCTTTCGGGTTGTAGACGCGGTGCACCAGATCGTCCCACTTCGAAAGATCGCGATCTTTCGCCTCCAGTTTCAGACGTCGCAAGATCAGCGTATCCACTTCTTCATGCGCAAAAACCACCGGCACTTCGTAAATGGATGCGACGTCCTTAGCCGTGATCACCGCCTCTTCTTCGACGTTACAGAACAAAGCAATCTTCGATTTGATCTCCTTCGAAAGGAAGCGGTCGGTGCGGCACAGCAGGATATCCGGCTGAATTCCGACGCTAAGCAATTCCTTGACGGAGTGCTGCGTCGGCTTAGTCTTCAATTCTTGCGCCGCAGCAATAAATGGCACCAGCGTCACGTGCACGAATAGAGTGTTGTCGCGGCCCAGTTCCTGCCGCATCTGGCGGATCGCTTCGATGAATGGCAGCGACTCGATGTCGCCCACTGTGCCACCGATTTCGACCAGTGCCACGTCCACATCCTGCGCCACCTTCTTCGCCGCCGCCTTGATTTCGTTAGTGACGTGCGGAATCACCTGCACCGTCTTGCCCAGGTAATCGCCCCGCCGCTCCTTGGCGATAATCTGCTCGTAGAGGCGCCCCGTGGTCCAATTATTGTCGCGAGAAAGCTTGGCGTGCGTGAAGCGTTCGTAGTGTCCAAGATCCAAATCGGTTTCAGCGCCATCATCGGTGACGAAAACTTCGCCGTGCTGAAACGGCGACATCGTCCCCGGATCCACGTTAAGGTACGGATCGAACTTCATCAGGTTGACTTTGAGGCCGCGGCTTTCGAGCAGGCATCCAATGGAGGCCGCCGCCAGGCCTTTGCCTAATGATGAGACCACACCGCCGGTTACAAAGATGTACTTGGCCGACATCGCTTCCTCGCTTTAATTTTGTTTGGAAAATTGTGCGGGTTGGGGTGCACGATCAATTATGCCAGAAGTTTTTCCGGAAGGGAATGTCGAAAAAAGAGCGGCTTTCGGCTGTCAGCTCGGTTCGAACCCGGACAGAGAACCTTTCGAAAGCACGGGAAAAGACCGATAATGTTCCGCGGCATGAAATCATTCATCGGCAGGACGGGACTCCTCGCGGCAGCAATCCTCGCGTCGGTCTTCTTTTGCCTATCGCCGACTCCAGCTGCCGCCCAAACCCAAGCCCGCCGCCTAATCCTGAAAGATGGCTCCTACCAGTCCGTCACCAAGTATGAGATTCACGGCGACCGCGTCCGCTATTTCAGCGCCGAGCGCGGCGAATGGGAGGAAGTCCCAAAAGCGCTGATCGACTGGGACGCAACCGATAAGTTTGAGCAAGGCCGCCAGGACCTCAAGCTCGCTCCGGAAGCGGTCGAACTCGACAAGGAGCTGGAGGCCGAACGCAAAGCCGAACAAGCTCGTTCCCCGCAGGTCGCTCCCGGCCTGCGCCTGCCCGATGAAGGCGGCATCTTTCTCCTCGATACCTATGCGAATCAGCCGCAGTTAGCCGAACTGCAGCAATCGGGCAGCGACGTGGATAAGAACACGAAGTCGAATATTCTGCGAGCGGCGATCAATCCGCTGGCCGGCGCCAAGCAAACCATTGAACTCCCTGGAGCCCATGCCAAGATTCAAGCGCACACTGCCGTGCCTTCGCTCTACATCAACATCGACGAAAATCAGGGCGCGCCGGCGACCGTGCAGGCCGCCACGGGAGGGCCGCCGCCGCTGTCGCCCACCGAGCGCTTCAAGATCATTCGCATTGACGTCAAAGGCAACAAGCGCGTTGCGGGCGCGATCAAGATCGCGGTAACCGGAAAGATGAAAACCGACGAACGTTTTGTCGCGGCCACCGTCACTGCCATGACCGGAGGCTGGGTCAAGCTCACGCCCACGGAACTCCTTGCCACGGGCGAATATGCCGTCGCCGAAATGATGGGAAAGGAAGGAATCAACCTTTATGTGTGGGACTTCGGCGTGAACCCGGACGCGCCCGCGAATGCGTTCACGTGGAAGCCCGATCCGGCCGAAGCGCAGCCGAAGACCGACCAGCCCGGGGACTTACAGAAGCGAGAGAAGCAGTAGAAAAATCAGCGTAGAGCACCGAGGCCGGCTGTCCCCGTCAGTTATGTTCCTTCCTGAGACCTGACACCTAACACCTGAGACCTGTTCCTCTATGTCTCCATCAGCCCGCGCGACGCAACTCCAATATTGTCGCGGGTCGTATTCTTCACCACATACATCATCTCGTCCGCCTGCCGGATGATGTCGTGCGGCGTTTGCGCATCGTGCGGAAACGTCGCGAGCCCCATACTGGCGCGCACGTTCAGGTTCAAGCCCTGCTCGATACAGAAGGTCCCCGCGCGCAGCGAATCCTGCAAACGCTTCGCCACCACTACCGCCTGATCTTTGCTGGTTTGCGGCAGCAGCACCACGAACTCGTCTCCGCCATAGCGGAAAGCAAAATCAATCAGTCGCAGCTGCGCTTTGATCAGGTATCCGACTTCGGCCAACAAACGGCTTCCCACCAGATGTCCATGCGTGTCGTTGACCGCCTTGAAGTGGTCGAGGTCGATGAAGATCACGCTGAACGAGTAACCGAAGCGCGCCGACCGGTAGACCTCGGTTTCAAGCGTCTTGTGCAGGTGGCGCGCATTGAACAGGCCGGTGCAATCGTCGGTGATGGTCAGTTCCTGAATTTTCTCAACCGACCTGGCATTCTCGATCGAGATCGCGGCGTAATCGCACAAGGCCTGCAGGAAGAACATCTCCTGTTCACTCATTTCCACGTTGGCATTGACCAGTTGGATCACGCCCAGCACGCGGTGTTTCGAGCGCAACGGCACGCAGATCACGGAGCGGGTCCGCAGGCGCGTCATCTCGTCCAGGCGCGATGAAAAGCGCGGATCGCTCTGCACATCCGGCACAATTAACGACTGCCCGTGCTTGGCCACCCAACCGGCAATCCCTTCCCCCACCTTCAAACGCGCCTTCGACAGAACCTCCGCCGCTGCCCCTACCGCGATGGCAAAGTAGAGCTCGTCTTTTTCCTCATCCACCATTAGCAGCGACCAGGTATCCGGGCGGAAGTATTCCGCCATTTTCTCCATAATGGTTTGCAGAATCGAATCAAGGTTGAGCGAGGATGTCAGCGCCTTGGCGACATCGTGAAAAATGGTCAGCTCTTGCGACAGGCGAATTGGGGATGTGCCCGCGGCCTCTGCCATGGACTCCTCTGACGAGTGGCTGGATCAGGAATACTGGTTCACGAAATTATAGGTTTGCTCGCGCCGCGCGGGCAATGAACGTCGGTAACCAGTACCAGTCACGCCAACCCACTCGCTCCCGACGCCGTAGGGACGGGGCTTACCCCGTATAGGACTACCGAGAAATTCTGCTTGCTCGAAGCTCGTGACTCGAAGCTCGTGGCGGAGCAACACGGAATTAGCCCCAACCCACCGCCAAATGGCCTATGATCTTCCTTGTCGACAGAGTAGAATTCCGTTCGCCATCCAGCGTTAGCGGGAGATTGGTTTGCCTTCCTTTGGCGAAAAACTGAAACAGGAACGCGAGAAGCGCAAGATCACCCTGGAGCAAATTTCCAGCTCCACTAAGATCGGCACCCGCATGCTGCAAGCGCTGGAAGAGGATAAGTTCAAACAGTTGCCCGGGGGCATCTTCAACAAGGGCTTCGTCCGCGCCTATTCCCGCTGCATTGGCCTCGATGAAGATCAAACCGTCGCCGAGTACCTGCAAGCTTCCGGCGACGCCCCTCCCGCTTCGACGGAAATCGCCGCCCGTGAAGACGTAGCGCGCGAAAATGAAGAAACTGTCAGCCGCCTGGAAGCCATCTCCGACGCCCATCCTCGCCAACTGCCATGGGGCCTGTTCGCCGCGGTCCTGCTCCTGATCGCGCTTGCACTCTCCCTCTGGAGTCATCGTCAGCGGGAGCGCGCCAGACAATCTCTGCATCCCACTCCAACCACCGCCGCCGTGCCGTTACCAGCCGCGCAGTCCTCAGGCGAAGGGTCAGGCAAAATATCAAACCAAGATAGTACCTCCCGTTCGCCAACAAATAGTTCGTCGACAAATAGTCCGCCGACTGGAGGATCGGCCGTCGCCCCCAAAACACCTCAGACCGTAGTCGCTGCCGCCCCCACTACAACTCCGGGCGAGTTTACCGTCGTCATCCAAGCCCGCGAAGAATCCTGGATCTTGATCACGGCCGACGGCAAAACTGGGCCGTCCGAACTCTTGACCGTTGGCAGCGAGCGCGTAATCCGTGGCCAAAAAGAAGTCATCATTAAGACCGGCAATGCCGGCGGCATCGACTTTCGCTTCAATGGAAAGAAACTCGACACTGGGGGACAATTCGGAGAGGTAAAGACCGTTACCTTTGGCCCCGACGGAATGGTACCGAATGCCCCGCCACCGCCTTCGACGCCTTAAGTTCTTCTCTTTCTTTTCTTCCATTTGCCGCCAGCCCTCCGCCATTCGACGTCAACCGGTTCCCACTCAATGTCAACTCCTTCGTCACCTGCCAATTCCGTTGCGTTTCACAGGTCATCTCTGATACCGTTTTGAAGAACAGTTAGCCAAACCAAGATTGAGCCAAACAAGATTAAGCCAAGCTTGGTCAAGAGCCCTTGGGCTCCGTAAGCCTCCCTTAACGGACGTGAAGGCTCGCCAGTAAAGGCTCAAAGCCACCTTGAGGAGATACCAGATTGCCACGAACCAATCGTTTTCTTTTTACCTCGGAATCTGTAACCGAGGGACATCCGGACAAGATCGCCGACCAGATTTCCGATGCCATTCTCGACGCCTGCCTGCGTGAAGATCCGAACAGCCGCGTGGCCTGTGAAACCCTGACCTGCACCGGCCTGGTCATGATCGCCGGCGAGATCACCACCAAAGCCTACGTCGATTTTCAGAACCTGGTGCGCGGAGTTGTGCAGTCGATCGGCTACGACAACGCCGTCTACGGCTTCGACTCGAATACTTGCGCCGTAATTTCGAGCATCAACAAGCAGTCCGGTGATATCGCCATGGGTGTGGATACCGGCGGCGCCGGCGACCAGGGCATGATGTTCGGCTACGCCTGCAATGAGACCCCTGAATTGATGCCCCTTCCGATTTCACTCGCTCACAAGCTCACCATGAAGCTTTCCGAAGTTCGCAAGTATGGCGTCTGCCCCTACTTGCGGCCCGATGGAAAATCCCAAGTCACGGTTGAATACGACGCGCAGCACAAAGTAAAGCGCGTGGATGCGGTGGTCGTCTCTACTCAACATTCCGAAAGCGTCGGCAACGACGAACTTCGCGCCGACATTTTGAAGCACGTAATCCAGGCCGTAATACCGGCTAACCTGCTCGATGAAGACACCAAGTACCACATCAATCCCACCGGACGCTTCGTCATCGGCGGTCCCATGGGCGATTCCGGTCTGACCGGACGCAAGATTATCGTGGACACTTACGGTGGCATGGGACGTCACGGTGGCGGCGCATTCAGCGGCAAGGATCCGACCAAGGTGGACCGTTCCGCCGCCTACATGGCGCGCTACATCGCCAAGAACATCGTGGCCGCCGGCCTCGCCGATCGCTGCGAAGTGCAACTCGCCTACGCCATCGGGGTTGCCGATCCCGTCAGCATCCTGGTGGATACTTTCGGAACCGAGAAGGTTGATGCCAAGCTGATTCCGGATCTGGTGCGGGCGAACTTCAAGCTGAAGCCGCGCGAGATTATTGAAACGCTCAACCTGCGCCGTCCGATTTACCGTAAGACCGCATCTTACGGACACTTCGGCCGCAGCGATCCAGATTTCACCTGGGAAGCAACCGACAAAGCCACCAAACTGGCGACCGACGCCGGCTTGAAGCTGGAACCGACCGGAGCCAGGAAATGAAATAAGTTGAGAGGTCCGAGGTCAGAGGTGAAAAGCCCGAACCGCATAAAGCAGCAACGAACCAAGACAAACTTTGAGCAAGCTAGGAATGAGTAGGAGGTCAGATTTCACTTCTGCAATCTGACCTCTCACCTCTGACCTTTCATCCAGGGAGAGAAATGGCAACGACATCAATCAGCAGCGACGTTAAGGGACTTGAACTAGCCGATCTAGGCAAGAAACGCATCGAGTGGGCAAACCAGTCGATGAAGGTGCTGCAGATCATCCGCAAGGAATTCATCAAGAACCAGCCGCTCCAGGGCATTCGCGTTTCGGCCTGCCTGCATGTGACGGCCGAGACTGCAAATTTAATGATCGCGCTGCGCGACGGCGGCGCCGACGTGGCATTATGCGCGTCGAACCCGCTTTCCACGCAAGACGACGTCGCCGCCAGCCTGGTGCGCGACTATAACATTCCCGTCTTCGCCATCAAGGGCGAGGACAACGACAGCTACTATTCGCACATCATGGCCGCGGTCGATCACAAACCGCAGCTCACCATGGACGACGGCGCCGATCTGGTCACGGTACTCCACACCAAGCGCACGGCGGAACTGGCGAATGTGATCGGCGGCACCGAAGAAACGACCACCGGCGTGATTCGTTTGCGCGCCATGGCCAAAGAAGGCGTGCTGCGCTATCCAATCGTGGCCGTTAACGACGCCGACACCAAGCATCTCTTTGACAATCGCTATGGGACCGGGCAATCAACTATCGACGGCATCATCCGGGCGACAAATTTCCTGCTCGCCGGATCGAAGTTCGTGGTCGCCGGCTACGGCTGGTGCGGACGCGGTCTAGCTTCGCGGGCCCGCGGCGCGGGCGCGGAAGTCGTCATTACAGAAGTAGATCCCACCAAAGCGCTCGAAGCCGTCATGGACGGATTCCGTGTGATGAGCATGGAGGAGGCCGCCAAGATCGGCGACGTTTTCTGCACCGTCACCGGCAACAAAAACGTCCTCGCCAAGCAGCACTTCGAACTCATGAAAGACGGAGCCATCATCTCGAACTCGGGCCACTTCAATGTCGAAATCGACATCCCGTCGCTCGAAAAGCTGTCTTCCTCCAAGCGCACCACGCGCAGCTTCGTCGACGAATACACCATGAAAGACGGCCGCCGCATCAACCTGCTGGGAGAAGGCCGCCTCATCAATCTCGCCGCCGCAGAAGGCCATCCCGCGTCGGTGATGGATATGAGTTTTGCCGATCAGGCACTTTGCTGCGAGTACATGGTGAAGAACCACGCCTCGTTAGAAAAGAAGGTGTACACGGTTCCCGTGGACCTCGACAAACGCGTGGCCAAGCTAAAGCTAGAATCGCTCGGCATCAAGATCGACCGCCTAACCTCGGAGCAGGAAGAATACCTGGCCAGCTGGTCGGAAGGAACGTAGTTGGTGGAGTGACGGGCGCCCTAGCCCGGCTGCAGAATTGAATACTTTGGGGGGCGGCGCAAGCCGCCCTTTTTGCTGATTGGTGATGCCGCAAGTTCCCCGTAGAGAAGTTGCAACTCCCGTCTCCGCCCCCACCCCCTAAAGTTTTCCCTCGCCCTGCCGATGAACCCACACGAGGTTCACCTGTGGCTGTCTCAAACTCCAAAGTGCTCTTGGCCGAGGACAGCAAGTTTCTCCGAATAGCCAACGAGTGCGCTTTGTCCAGAGCCGGTTTCAAGGTCTGCACCGCCACCGACGGCGAGGAAGCCTTGCAAGTGGCCAATGAGAAACTTCCCGACATCATCTTGCTCGACATGATGCTTCCCAAGCTCAGCGGCCCGGATGTCCTCAGAGCCCTGAGAAATAATCCCGCCACCATGCATATTCCGGTTATCGTGCTGACCAGCCTGTCGCAGAGGAACGAAGAAAGACTCCTCAATGAAGGCGCCGCCGCCTATTTCGAGAAGTCCACTCTGGAACTCGACAAGAGTTCCGACCGCCTGGCCGCCATGGTGGAGACGGTGCTCGTCCGCATCAATCACCAAAAACGCGTGAATCTTCGTTTGCAGGCGTTAGCCGCCAAGACTCGCTCTTGACTGCTGAACAACCGACGTTCGCACCACCGACGACAGAACAACCGATCGCTGAGAAATTCCCCCGCGGCGATAGAATGAACTGCATGTACCACTACAATCCCGCGACCGCCCTTGAGGAACTGACCGAAGACGCAACTCTGCCCAACCCTGTCCACGTGCGCGACATGATGCTGCGCCGCAAGCTCACTGCCGACCAATCGCTGGAGCTGAACCGCATCTTCCTCGAATACCAGAAATTTTTCGGCGAAGCGCAAAAACTGGGCAAGGAAATTTTGAAGCGCCTGGCAGCGTAAGTCTTCCCATCTCACGCAGGGGCGAACGCATTCCTTCGGCTTCGCTCAGGACCGCCCAGACGGGCAAAGCCCGACAGCGCACTAGCCGACGTCACGCCCCGGCGGACAGATCAAACAAAGAAAAACGGCTGGCAGATTTGTCATACCAGCCGTTCGTATTGATATCGCTCATCGGGTAATTGGGTTATTTAGAGCCAGAGGCCGTCGAACTTCGACGGCCCGACGATTTGTTAGCGGCCGCCGCGGAAGCCCCCACCGTGGAACCCGCCGCGGGAGCGGGCAACCGAGCCGCGTCCTTCGAAGCCGCGTCCAACTACCGGACCATGTCCGACATAGCCGTGTCCGACATAGCCGCGTCCCACATAACCGCGACCGTAGGCGCGTCCGTAATATGGATGTCCCCAGCCGTGATACCACGGGCCTGCACCGATAAACACTCCGTTCACGAAGAAGCTCGGACCGTAGTAGCCGTAGGGCGCGCAAGCATACGGATAGTCCGGGTAATAGCCGTAAGCGCAGACTGGCGGGCCGGCAACATAGCCGCCAACGCCGATTCCAACTCCGACCCTGACCTCAGCCTGCGAGTACGCAAGCGGCATGGCCAGTAAAGCAAGCAGTGCAAAATATCTCAGGTATTTCATGGTGAACCTCACTTTCTTCTCCTCAGCGATTCGCGGTTGCAATCCCGTTGCGATTCGCCGGAGCGAGAGGCGATTCAGCTTTCTGTTTCTTCTGAAGCGCCTACTCACTTGAACTCGGATCGCACGGAAAAGTTGCGGGGAGACGAGTGGCTGATTTCAGCCATCCTGCGTGAAATCAACCAGTTGCGGCGGAGTGGATGGATCGCAATGTGAAATGCTAAAGGGATATTGCACGTCTCAGACGTAAGGGCGACCGCGTCCTTCGACCTCGCTCACCAGCAGGAGGTACCCACCCTCCCCCCCATTTTTCGTAAAGTATTGGTTCAAAAAGACTTAACTGCAAAGTATTCATAACAAAGCAGTTAGGGGCCGGTGTCAAGTGCGTGGCTATTGAAAAAAAAGGAGTTACTACTTACTAAGTCGGCAAAGTCTTGATTTCAAATAACTTAGTCAAAATTGCGGCTTTTATAGCCGCCGTGGAAGCTTCAGCCCCAGTCTGTTTCTTAGTTACTTCTTAATTGTAACTCGTGCTGTCAACTATTTGTTACTTGGTCAGGTCCGCTTGAGGTCGGTCAGCATGGTCTGCCTCAAAATGCTGTTCACCCGGGTCTGCCGTGATGGTCCGTCCAGCGGACCGCTTCAGTTTTCTGTGCTTAGTTGCTTTGCGCATACGGTAGTTTTGTCGTTATGGATTTGTATATACGATAGCGCATCTGCCAGGCACCCGAAGAAGATCCCATGGGGGAGACGAACGTGGAATCCAACCCTTGCGCACAAAAACGCGCAAGGATGGGGCACCCGGCAGCCTAATGAGGCTATGAAGCGACTTGAAACAACCGTCGCCCCGAAGCGGGAATAGAGAACTGGGCCAAGCCGCATTTTGTGCAGACTACTACTTCCTGCATGTTCAGTGGCGGTGCCGATCCGCTCGGTATGCCATCTTGGGCGCTGGTGAACAGTTGAATGTTAGCGAAATACGTTTTCTTCGATTCAGGCGAACAACTACAGGACATCTTATTGCTCCTCTTTCGCCGACGATCCTACATCGAATCCAATCCCCTTCTTAGGCTTCCGGGGATTTTGCAGAGCTTCTTTTAAGGAAGCGACGACGGAATCGTAGACCTCATTGCATTGCTGTGGATCCACGAAGTCAATCTGATGGAATTTACCAACGCGACTAACTCGCACCGTCGGCTTGCCATCATCGGTTTCGGATACGCAAAGTCCGAACGACACCCAGTGTTGCTGCGCGAGGGAAATGCCTAACCCCAGGTGCCAGTAGTCGCCTTCGTCATCATATTCCAGCGCACCCCCAATGAAGTACTTGCCACCATTCTCCGGAGCTAGATATTGCTGCTGATCTTCGTTCCAACGCAAGAAGCTAACCTGGTCCATGTTCTTCGGAATTCCGCAGTAGGTTACTAGACCGTTTATAAATGTCACCGTGTACTGAAGGCAGCGAGTCTTACGCGCAAACCAACCCTTCCTCGCATTCGCCGCGACTTCGCAAAGTTCATCGTATTTGGATACCGCAATTCCTTGTGTTGACAAGGTATTTCGCCTCCTTTCCGAAGCCTACTCCCGGCGCTTTGACGTTGCAAGGGGGCTGGCCCCCCTTGCTGAGCGGTAAGGGTGCGGGGGGTCCTTCGACTCCGCAGGGGCTTCACTTCGTAAGTCCCTGCTGCGATCAGGATGGTGGCCAGCGCCCACTCATCGCAATAAGCGGGATGAGTGGGGCACCCCAGGTGCTGTGATGATCTGAGGATGCGGTCTGATGGCGAAATGCGCTAAACTTTCTGCACAAAAGCCATGACCGACGACGAGAAAAACCAACCCGCAAACGAGTTTTATCCAGGAGACATGACACGCCGCGACTTTGCAGCCCTTGTGGTGGGCGCGGGCATTGCTGCATCCGTGTCATCATCCTCGACTGCGGCGGCGGATGTTGGCGTCGAGATGGTCGAAACCGACGTCGAGATCAAGACTCCGGATGGAACTTGCGACGCCGCGTTCATTTATCACAGGTCTCATCCGACGTCACTCTCGAAAAGCGGAGCCTATCCTGGCGTACTGATCTGGCCCGACGCATTCGGTTTACGGCCGTCGATGCGCACCATTGGCAGGAATATCGCCTCTGAGGGATATTCCGTCCTGGTGCCCAATCCCTTTTATCGCGTGTCCAAAGCGCCTTTCACCGATGCTTCCAAATTCAACTTCCAGAATCCGGACGATATGGCAAAGCTCAGACCGCTGATGGCGTCGGTGAACGCACCCGGCAACGCCGAAAAGGATGCGGCCGCGTACGTTGCCTTCCTCGACGCGCAAAAAGAAGTGAACACTGCAAAAAAGATCGGAACCCAAGGCTACTGCATGGGCGGTGCGCTGGTGGTGAGGACGGCCGCGGCCGTGTCCGATCGCATTGGCGCGGGCGCGTCATTCCACGGCGGAGGGCTGGTGACCGACAAACCCGATAGCCCGCATCTGCTCGCGCCGAAGATCAAGGCGCGTATGTATTTTGGGATAGCCGCGAACGACGACGCGAAACAGCCGGATGCCAAGGACAAGCTGAGGGAAGCCTTTGCCGCCGCCAGGGTGCCAGCCGAAATCGAAGTGTATCCAGCCCAGCACGGATGGTGCGTGCCCGATATGCCCATGCGCGATGGCGCGCCGATCTATGATAAGGTCCAAGCCGAGCGTGCCTGGGGGAAACTCGTTGCCTTATATAGAGCGGCTCTCGCCTAGTCGATAGCCCCAGGTTGCCCTAACGTCCGCGCGGCTGCCGAGCTTGCGCTCGGCTTTCGCGGGCGAGGGCGCCCGCGCCACACGTTTAGGGCCATCGTTTACAATCGAAGATTCTCCACCGATTGGAAACAATAACCATGCACCGCTGGTCGCAACTCTTTATCCCTACTCTTCGCGAGGCTCCGGCTGATGCCGAAGTCGCTAGTCACAAGCTGCTGGTCCGCGCGGGATACATTCGGCAACTGAGCGCCGGGATCTACTCGTTTCTGTTTCTCGGCAATCGCTCTACCCAGAAGATCATGGGCATCGTCCGCCAGGAGATGGACAAGATCGGGCAGGAGTTTTACTTGCCCACGCTGCACCCGCGCGATCTCTGGGAGGAGAGTGGACGCTGGACAGTGATGGGCGAAAACATGTTTCGCCTCAAGGATCGCAAGGGCGCTGATCTGTGCCTGGGCATGACGCACGAAGAAGTCATGACCGACATCGCGCGCAAGGAGCTGCGCAGCTACAAACAACTGCCGCAGATCTGGTATCAGATTCAGACTAAATTCCGCGACGAGCCTCGGCCGAAGTCAGGCCTGCTGCGCGTGCGTCAATTCATCATGAAAGACGCGTACTCGTTCGACATCGATGCGGCTGGGCTCGATGCTTCGTACCTTAAGCATCACGACACCTACTGCCGCATCTTCGACCGCTGCGGGCTGAAGTACATGGTGATCGACGCGCACTCGGGCGCGATGGGCGGATCGCAGTCGCAGGAATTCATGGTGCGCACTCCGGCGGGCGAGGACCAGGTGGTTAGCTGTGGGAAATGCAACTACGCGGCGAATATGGAGAAGGCCACTTCGAAGCTTGCTCCGGTCGAAGACCTGAAGCCGGAGGGCAATGGGCAACCGCTTGAAGTGCACACTCTGGGACAGAAGACGATTGAGGACGTGGCGCGATTTCTGGGCGTGTCGCCGAAGAACATGATGAAGACTCTTGTGTTCAAGGCGCATCACGTTCGGAGTCACCATCTGCACGATCTCCCTGGCGGGGGGCACCAACTGATTACGGGAATGGTTGGTGATCAAGACGTCGTAGTTCTTATGCGCGGCGATCACATGTTGAACGAGGCCAAGCTTGAAACTGTTCTCGGACCTGCTGGTTGGAGCTACTCTCGCCCGTCCGTAGAAAGCGAGATCGAGAAAGTTTTTCACGCGCCTGCCGGATACCTGGGGCCGCTCGGCATTGATTGGGCAAAGGATACTAAGGATTCCGCCAAGCCCATCTTGCTGGTCGATCAGGCGCTCGAAGGCCGCTCCAACCTGATCGGCGGTGCGAACAAGGAGGACTATCACGTCAAGAACTTGACGCCGGGGAAAACTTTTCATCCTACGGCCTATGTCGACCTGCGCAGCGTGACCGCCGGCGAGCATTGTCCTAACTGTGGCGCTCCTCTGCGCATCGATACTGCGGTCGAAGTCGGACACATCTTCAAGCTCGGCTACAAGTATTCGGAATCCATGGGTGCGCGCGTGCTCGACCGCAATGGCAAGGAGGTTGCGCCGATCATGGGCAGCTACGGGATTGGCATTGAGCGCATCCTGACTGCGGCTGTCGAGCAAAATAACGACGAGAATGGATTCTGGCTGGCGCCTTCGATCGCGCCGTTCGAGGTGGTCGTAGTATCCACCAACTCCAAAAACGAGGCCATCCGCAGCGCCTCCGAAGACATTGCGCGGCAGCTCGAGGCCTCCGGATTCGACGTTTTGCTCGATGACCGGGACGAACGGCCGGGGGTGAAGTTCAAGGACGCCGACTTGGTCGGTATCCCCTTTCGAATCAACGTGGGAAAGAAGGTTACCGAAGATACTGTGGAAGTCGTTCAGCGCTCGACTCTCCACAAGGAGGACGTTAAGATTTCTGCCATAAGCGAGAATTTTCAAAAACTGCGCCAAGGCCTGTGAAAACGACGGGGCCCGGCCGCTCGCCAGCCGGAAGAACTGACCCCTTAGCGGACTTAGCGCGCTATGGAAAGCTCGCAAACTGGAACTTCGCAACTTGGACCTTCGCAACCAGCGATTGAGCGATTGTTTCTTATGGCAACTCTGAAGTTGATGTTCGTCGTGGCCGCCTTCGGGGCCCTGATTCTGGTGGGCATCAAGATCATCCCGCCGTTTTTCTCGAACTACGAGCTTGAGGATTCGATCAAGACCGAAGCGCTGCAGGCAACCTATAGCACGCGCACGGAAGACGACATTCGAGAGGCCGTCATTAAAGAGGCCCGCAAATACGATATTGAGCTGACGCCCAAGCAGGTGTCTGTTTCGCGAGTAGGCGGCTTCGCTTCCGGTACTCTTACGATCGAGGCCGACTACAGCGTTCCCGTCGAATTGCCGGGCTACTCGACCACCCTCGTGTTCCATCCTTCGTCGAAGAACAAAGGCGTGTTTTAGGGGCAGGTTTCAGGGGTCAGCTCTCGGCTTTCAGCTCTCACTGATCCCACTAGCCACGCGAGCGTCCATCCGCTGACACGCATCCAAATGTTGTAGGGTCGCCTTGTGATTTAGAATCAGTCACAAACGCACCTTAGCCCCAAACCTGCGTTTCGGACTGAGAATTGCATTTCTGGATTGACGCACAGCCGTCTCCATGGCCATAAAGCTGAAAATCCCGACGGCTCGACGTGGCGGCCAAAGCGGAAGAGGCCGCGGCAAGAGCCGCCTGCTCTCTCGCGACCCTATCTTGCGCCTGGCCCTGCTCGGTTTTCTCGCGGCATCGCTCGTGGTGGTTGGCTTCTTTGCCTACTGGTATGTGAAGTACGACTACATTATCGAGCAGCGCTTCCGCGGTCCGGCGTTCGCTACTTCAGCCAAGATTTTCGCAGCTCCGCAGGTAGTGAGGGTCGGATCGAAGTCGACCGTTTCTGAGATTGCGGCGGAGTTGCGCCATGCCGGCTATACGGAAAAAGAGGGCGAATCTCCGCTGGGCAGCTATCGTCTGCATGGCGGGTCGATTGAAGTAGTGCCCGGCCCCGAGTCTTATCACAGTCCAGAGGCGGCGACCATCACGGTCGCCGGCGGAGCAGTTTCGTCCATCAACAGCCGCTCCGCCGGAGAACTGGTGGCCTATGAACTCGAGCCCCAGATGCTGACCTCGCTCTTCGACGCCGAGCAACGCTCCAAGCGGCAACTGGTGAAGTACGAGGACATTCCCAAGGTCATGGTGGAAGCGGTTACCGCCATCGAAGACCGCCGCTTCTTTCAGCACAGCGGGGTAAATTTCATGCGCCTCGCCGAAGCTGCCTGGATCGATTTCACGCATCAGCGCCATCAGCAGGGCGGCTCGACGATCACCATGCAACTATCGCGGGCATTTTTTCTGAGCCCGGAAAAAACCTTCAAGCGCAAGCTGATCGAAATGCTGATCGCAGTGGAGTTGGAGCAGAAATTTTCCAAGCAGCAGATTTTTGAGTTCTACGCCAACCGCGTAGATCTGGGACAGCGCGGGTCGTTCACTATCTCAGGACTGGCTGAAGGGTCGCGGTCCTATTTCAATAAGGACCTCAAAGACATCACCTTGCCGGAGGCCGCGCTCTTGGCCGGATTGATCCAGGCCCCCAGTTATCTCTCGCCCTATCGCCATCCCGAGCGCGCTCTCGAACGGCGAAATACTGTGATCGAGTCCATGGTCGAGACTCATGACATCACCCGCGAGCAAGCAGATAAAGCCAAGGCAACGCCGCTGAAACTGGCCCCGCCGAATGTGGAGGCGAGCGATGCGCCGTACTTCGTGGATATGGTTCGCGACACCATCGTCGGCAAACTGAACGAACACGAGGTCAACGAGCAGGAATACCGCATTTACACGACGCTTGATCCTGACCTGCAGCGGGCGGCCGCGCAAGCGGTCGAAACGGGCATCAAGCTGGTGGACGATCAGGTCACGAAAATGCGCACCAAAAGGACCAAGGTCGGAAACAAGTTTGAAACCACCGTTGCGCCCGGCCCGCAGGCGCAGGTGGCGCTTGTCGCCATGGACCCTCACACCGGCGAAATCAAGGCGCTCGTTGGGGGACGAAACTACGGGGCGAGCCAACTCAATCACGCGCTCGCCAAGCGGCCCACCGGCTCCATCTTCAAGCCATTTGTGTACGCGGCCGCCATGAATACGGCGATCGACGGCTCTACGGCCGTGATCACTCCGGCGTCCACCGTTCCGGATCAGCCTACAACGTTCTCCTATGGCGACCAGATCTATGAGCCGCGCAACTACAAAGAGGAGTACCACGGCGACGTCACGCTCCGCTACGCGCTGGCGCTGTCGCTCAACAACGCGACGGTGAAAGTGGCGGAAGAAGTGGGCTACGACAAGGTGGCGGATCTAGCCAGATCAGCCGGAATCGCTTCGGTGAAGGCCACGCCGGCGATGGCTCTCGGCGCTTACGACGCCACCCCCGTCGACATGACCGCCGCCTATACCAGTTTCGCCAACGGCGGCATGCGGCTTTCACCGGTTTTCGTAAATTCCGTGCGCAACTCCAAGGGCGACATCATCCTCAACTTTGAAACCACGACGACGCAGGTTCTCGATCCACGCGTTGCCTTCATCATGACCAACATGCTGGAGGGCGTGATGAACTTCGGCACCGCTGCCGGGGTGCGTTCCCGCGGATTCACCGCCCCGGCCGCAGGCAAGACCGGCAGTTCGCACGACGGATGGTTCGCCGGCTACACCAGCAATCTGCTTTGTATCGTCTGGGTGGGATACGACGATTACAGCGACATTCGCCTGAGCGGTGCGCAGACTGCAGCCCCCATCTGGGCCGAGTTCATGAAGAAGGCGGTCACGCTGCCCCAGTATTCGGACGTGAAGCCCTTCAACCAACCGGAAGGCGTGGTCGATGTGCAACTCGACAAAATCACCAACCGCCTGGCCACGCCCTCGTGCCCCGACGACTACACGATTGCCTTCGTCGCCGGCACCGAGCCTCACGATACCTGCGACCAGAAGGGCGGCGTGCAGGGGTTCTTCTCGCGCATCTTCGGCGGCAATTCCGAGAAAGCGCTGCCTCCGCCCACCACCGACGGGAACCCGCAGGCGGCCAACGGTGTCCAATCAGAGGAAGAGGCCAAGAAGAAGAAGAGAAGCTTCTTCGGCAAGATTGTGGGCGTGTTCAAGGGAGACAGTAGCTCCCCCCAAAGTGACAAGAACGGGGCTGCGCCGTCTAAGAGGAACGACACGCCGCCACAATAGCGGGGTGCACAGGGTGGGGCATACATTAGTGGGGCATACAAGGGCCGCGTGGGGTTCGCGGCCTCAAACTTGCAAGGAAGTCCGCACCGTACGCTGAAATGCCATGAAACTCTGAAGTTTTGTAGGTTCGGCCGGGGGTGTATATGTTTTCCTGGATCCGCATCAGTTTCGTATCGCTTCTCTTCTCCGCTCTTCTCGTGCTCCCCGTACAAGCCCAGAACACCGAACAAGTGGAAGTTGGCCCGCCGCCGCTGCACCGCGCCGATCCTCCCGCTCCCGGGGCGACACCCGAGGAACTGGAGCAACGTGGTGACGAATTGCGAACGGAAAAGAACTTTCTGGACGCAATCGACTACTACCACGCCGTCCTGAAAGGCGGGACAGGTAATGCCTCCCTGTTCAACAAGATCGGGATCTGCCAGCTCATGATGCAGCACTACAAAGAGGCCAAGAAGAGTTTCGAACGCTCCATCAAGGCCGATCGTAACCATGCCGATGCCTACAACAATCTCGGCGTCACTTATTACGCGACGCGCAACTACAATGCAGCTATCAAGGACTATGAAAAGGCAATCTCTTTGGACGACGATGCTGCCTCCTTCTACAGCAACCTGGGCACGGCATATTTCAGCAAGAAACAGTTCGACAAAGCCATCGAGTGTTATGCCAAAGCGGTGCAGCTTGATCCCGATATCTTCGATCGAAGCTCGCACGCCGGAGTTCAAGCCAAGCTTCCTTCTCCCGAAGACCGAGCCCATTACGACTATGTTCTCGCCAAGATGTACGCCAGGACGGGCGTGCCCGACCGATCGCTGCACTATCTGAAGAAGGCGATGGAAGAGGGTTACAAGGACATCAAGGACGTTTATAAGGATACTGAGTTCAGCACGCTGCGCAAGGATCCCCGCTTCGCCGAACTGATGGCGGCGAAGACGCCGGCCATCCCCGATTAAACAACATTCAGGATTGCGCCCTGCCCACGCCTGGATGTTGATAACTTGCTGGCAGAAAATAAGATAGAAAAAGCGAGAAAAATCAGAGAGTTCCGAAACTTTCCTAGAGAACTTGGGTTTTCAAGGGCATTCCTCCTGAAAACAACAGGGTGAGTAAGGAGAACAAAAACCCACCGGTTGCAAACCCGAGCACGCCCCAAGCAAGCAACCGGTGGGTGAACTTCACTGAGAACTGAGAACTGCCCACCAGCCGTCAGCTTCTCTCCAAGATATATTCCTCCACCGCCCGCTTCCATTTTCCCTGCGCCTTCAAGATGTACTCAACCGCATCACGCGCGGCTCCGTCTCCCCCGGCGTGCGCCGTAGTCCAGTGCGCTTCAGCTTTGACCTCCGGCCGCGCGTTCTTCACCGCGATCGCCAGGCCGCACTTTCGCATCGCCGGCAGATCGATCACATCGTCGCCCACGAAAGCAGCCTCGGCGGCGGTGATTCCGTCTTTTTCCAGAATCTGCGCAAACAGTGACGCCTTGTCCTGAATCCCCTGGTGAACATGGTCAATTTTCAGATCCCGCGCGCGCAGAGCCACGGTTTCAGAGATGCGCTTGGTGATGATCCCTGTCTTGATTCCCGCTAGTCGTGCCAAGGAAATCGCGGTGCCGTCGTGGGCGTGGAAGCCCTTGGCTTCAATCAGGCTGATGCTGTGGAGACCGAAATCGCCATGCCGCTCTGTAGAAGAGAGGCTTTCGACCGATTTTTCGAGAACGCTTTGCTGAGCTCCGGATTGGGAGCTCCCATAGTGCGAGCCTTCAGGCGCCGGGAAAATCCAGATTTTGCCGTCGGTAAGCACGCCGTCGACGTCGAAGAGAATAAGTTTAATTTTGCGGGCACGAGCCGTAGCGGATGGTTTGGGCATCGCCGCGATTCTAGCATTCAGCCGGTCGGTGAGGTTGCGTGTTGCCATAACGCACGTGTGTCACGCGTCGTGCTCGTCGCCACCACACTTAAATTGTCACGAGCGCGCGGTGAATACCCGCGCGCTCCAGGCCAGAAAAATGCACGTGAGAACCAAAGTTGCGCACCGTAGTTACTTACGGAGGCGCTTGAACACGAGCGGCAGAGAGAGGTCGCTCTGCTTCCACTCACCTGTTATTTCCGAGTTGTCGTGGTTCATCTTGCCGTCATAGCTGCTTCCCAAGCTTTCGATGGCAAAGTGTAGATCAGGCTCTTTGTAACTGGCCGTGCCGATCGCTATCGCGGTGGCGCCCTGATCCGGGCTGTCCAGGCTTCCGGTCAATTTGCCATCTGCCGACTGTGAAATGTGCACGATCACTCGCAAGCTGCCACTGCCGGTATCGATCTTTCCTTCCCAGTCACCGATCGCGGCTGAGACGGAAGCAGTTGTCATTGCGCTAACGACCACTGTAGATGCAATCATGGTCAGCAGACCCGCCAGGAATCCAAAGCGTAACGCCCTGTGCATGTTCATGAGGTAGTCTCCTTTTGGTTTATTTTGGTTGATTGTGAGTATTTTGGTCGCCACCGGGAACAGGCTGGCGTGGTGGTAAGCCGGCAGATTTGTCATCGCCGGGTTCAAAGATGGCTTCAATGGGTTGCCCGAAGAGTTGCGCGATTGCAAAAGCCAGCGGCAAACTCGGGTCGTACTTCCCGGTTTCAATTGCATTCACGGTTTGGCGCGAGACCTTAAGCCGGCCAGCCAAGTCGGCCTGAGACCACTCACGTTCTGCCCGGAGAACTCGAAGGCGGTTTTTCATCACGCACCAACTCGCGGGCAATCGGTGGTGTTCGACCGGTTCATCGGTACCTCCAGGCTGAAAGCGCGTAGGCGCCAGCCCAGAGCAGCAGCATCAGGCCTCCTACCCTATCCCACGGTGCGCGGCCGATTCCGGCTTGCTCGATGCCGCCGAAAACGGAAGTGATGATGAGAGTCAACAGGAACGCAATGGATGCCGACTCCAGGCAGATGCGCTGATGCATTTCGTCCATCTTCAGGACACTGCGCACCAGCGCCCAGAAGAAGCACATGTACGGCAGAAGCGGAAGCAGCCCCAACCATCGCGGACCTCCCCTGTGAACGAGAAGCCATGCTGCAACGAGCTCCGTTAGCGCTGCCGCCACCGCCCAGAGAAAGACAGGGCGAGCGAAGCGGGTACAGAACGGTCGATAAGTGGTCATACGTAAGCACCTCTTTACATAAAGTACGTTATACTTTACATATTGTCAAGCTTAATTTACTAAGCTTAGGCAAATCTTCAACTAAGGCCACAAAAAGGGCCCTACCCGCGAGGAAACGCGGGGAACTGGGCTTCGGGGGAATCGGGCCTCGGAAGATAGTGTGAGGCGAATGTTTTACGAAACTCCATATTCTCGCTACAATCAATCCCATGCGCGCAGTCCCCCCATCCCTCGCCTGGGCTCATCCGCTGGTTCAGGAATGGTTCACCGCGCGCTTCTCGACGCCGACCGAGCCGCAGGAGCAGGGCTGGCCGCACATCCTCGCTGGGCATACCACGCTGATCTCGGCTCCGACTGGATCGGGAAAAACGCTTGCCGCTTTCCTGGCCTGCATTGACCGGCTGGTCTGCAAGGCACTCGCGGGCGAACTGCGCGATCGCACTGAAGTTCTCTACGTGTCGCCGCTCAAGGCGCTCGGCAACGATATCCAGAAGAATCTTGAAGTCCCGCTCGGAGAAATTTTGCAGATGGCGGGTGAGCGCGGGCTGCTCATGCCGGAGATCCGCACCGCCGTACGCACGGGCGACACCTTGATGAAAGACCGGCGCCTCATGCTGAAGCGCCCTCCGCATATTCTGGTTACCACGCCCGAATCGCTCTACATCCTGCTCACGGCGGAGAAGAGCCGTGCCATCCTCCGCGATGTGGAGACCGTGATTGTGGACGAAATTCACGCCGTGGCCGACGACAAGCGCGGCGTACATCTTGCTCTTTCGCTGGAGCGCCTGGAAGCGCTGAGCGAGCGTCCGCCGGTGCGCATCGGCCTTTCGGCGACGCAGAAGCCGATCGAAGAAGTCGCGCATTTTCTCACGGGCAACGGTCGAGCATCCCCCGTGATCGTCAACGTTGGCCACAAGCGCGCGCTAGATCTTGGAGTGGAAGTTCCGTCGTCCGAGCTTGGACCGGTCGCTTCGAACGAAATGTGGGACGAGATTTACGAGCGCATCGTGCAACTGGTGAACGCGCACCGCTCGACGCTGGTCTTCGTGAACACGCGCCGCCTGGCCGAGCGTATTGCCCATCAACTCGGTGAGCGGCTGGGCGAAGAAAACGTGGCGGCGCATCACGGAAGTTTATCGCGCAAGCTGCGCCTGGAGGCCGAGCGCAAGCTGAAAGAAGGCCAGGTGAAGGTGCTTGTGGCGACCGCATCGCTCGAACTTGGCATTGACGTAGGAACGGTGGATCTGGTGTGCCACATCGGTTCGCCGCGTTCGATTGCCGTCGCTTTGCAGCGGGTAGGACGGTCGGGCCACTGGCGAGGCGCAGTCCCTAAAGGACGATTCTTTGTCACCACGCGCGACGATCTTGCCGAATGCGCCGTGCTCGTGCGCGCGATTCGTCAGGGCGAACTCGACCGCCTGATCTTTCCCGAAGCTTCGCTCGATGTTCTGGCGCAACAGATCGTAGCGTGTTGTGCGGCTTCTGGCAGCGCCGCCACGGCCAACAAATCAGGCGATCAGTCAAACGATGGTTGGGATGAAGACGAGTTATTCGCGCTCGTAGAGCGTGCCTATCCTTATCGCAATCTCGCACGCGAAACTTTCGACGCCGTGCTGGCGATGCTTTCCGAAGGAATCGCTTCGCAACGAGGCCGCTACGGCGCTTACCTGCATCACGACCGCATCAACCGCAAGTTGCGAGCGCGACGCGGCGCGCGCCTGGCGGCCATCACCAGCGGCGGCGCGATTCCCGACAACGCACTGTTCACGGTAGTCGCCGAACCCGATGGTGGCGTCGTTGGAACCGTAGACGAAGACTTCGCCGTCGAAAGCATGGCGGGGGACGTCATGCTGCTCGGCAACACCTCGTGGCGCATACGGCGAGTGGAAGCGAAAACGTCGCGCATGTTGGTCGAAGATGCGCATGGGACGCCACCCAGCGTACCGTTCTGGCGTGGGGAAGCTCCGGCGCGCACCGCCGAACTTTCACAACAACTCGGCGAATTGCGCAAAGAGATCAGCGACCGGTTGCCCGGCGTGGTTCCGGTAGAAGGATGGCGCAATCTTCCTGTAGTCGCCGACGCCGTGAGTTGGCTGCGAGAAGAATGCGGGCTTGATCTATCGGGCGCCGAGCAACTGATTCAGTACACGCTCGAAGGCCGCACCGTGCTGGGCGATGTGCCGACGCAAACGACCATCATCGCCGAAAGATTTTTTGACGAGGGCGGCGGGATGCAGTTAATCATCCACGCGCCCTTCGGCGGACGCATCAACAAAGCTTGGGGACTGGCGTTGCGCAAGCGTTTCTGCCGCGGCTTCAATTTCGAACTGCAGGCGGCGGCCACCGACAACGGATTGAATATCGCGCTCGCCGAGCAGCATAGCTTTCCGCTGGCCGATGTTTTTCAATTCCTGCATTCGGAAAGCATGCCGCCGATCCTAGAGCAGGCGGCGCTCGCCTCCCCGATCTTCCAAACCCGCTGGCGCTGGGATGCGACCCGTGCCCTCGCTCTGCTGCGTTTTCAAAGCGGCAAGAAAGTGCCGCCGCAGATTCAGCGTATGCGCTCCGACGATCTGCTGGCCTCGGTATTTCCGGATGTAGCCGCCTGCCAGGAAAACATCGAAGGCGACATCAAGATTCCCGACCATCCGCTGGTGCGCGAAGTAATGAAAGACGTGCTCACCGAGGCGCTCGATGTCGAAGGTCTCGCCGAGGTGTTGCGGGGAATCGAACAGGGACGGATTCGTTGCCTCGCGGTCGACACGCCGGTGCCCTCGCAATTCTCGCACGAAATTCTCAATGCGAATCCGTACGCCTACCTCGATGACGCGCCGCTAGAAGAGCGCCGGGCGCGAGCCGTCGAGATGCGCCGGGTATTGCCGGCGTCCGTCCTGGAGGAAGTCGGTGCCCTCGATCCCGCAGCCATCGCACAAGTTCAGCAGGAGGCGTGGCCCGACGTGCGCGACGCCGACGAACTGCACGATGTGCTGCATACGCTGGTGGTGATGCCGGTGGAAAACAGTTCTCAGTTCTCAGTTCTCAGTTCCCAGGAAACCAGAGCGCCGATCACTGCCAACTGGTGTGGATTCTTTGATCACTTGCAGTTGGATAATCGGGCATTTGTGGCGGAAGTTGCCGGCAGGCATTATTGGGTGGCAGCTGAGCGGGTGAAATGGCTCCAGGCAATGCATCGCGTGGTGACGGGGCTCGGTTCCGTCGCAGCGGGGCAAAGCCCCGCCACCACGCAGGCAGGAGACGCGGTAAGGTTTGACGATGCGGTTCTGACCGCGGTGCAAGGATGGATCGCACATCTCGGCCCGACCACTGCATCGGAAATTGGCGAGTTGCTCGGACTTCCGCCGTCTGAGATTGAGAAAGCTCTGCTCCGAATCGAAGCAAGCGGAGCAATTCTGCGCGGCACTTTCCGGCCTACCAATTCGCGTAAAGATGATTCGCGCGAAGCAACCGCCGAACCCGAAACCGAGTGGTGCGAGCGCCGTCTGCTGGCTCGTATTCATCGCTTGACCGTCGCAACCTTGCGCAAGCAGATCGCCCCAGTCACAGCATCTCAATTCATGAGTTGGCTCTTGCGCTGGCAACATGTCGCGCCCGGTACGCAGGTGCGGGGCGAGCATGGGACGCTCGAAGTGATCCGACAATTGCAGGGGTTTGAAATTCCCGCAAGCGCGTGGGAACGTTTTATCCTCGCGCGCAGAATCTCCGACTACGATCCCGCAAACCTCGATCAGTTGTGCCTGGCAGGCGCAGTCGGCTGGGGCCGCCTGTCGCCGCATCCGGCAACTCTCGAAGCCACGGGAACCGACGAGAATGGCCGGCAGAACCGGCGTCGCGTAATTCCCACACGTGTCGCGCCCATCGCCTTCTTCGTCCGCGAAGATGCCGACTGGTTGCGCCCACACCATCCCGGGGCGGAAGACTCTTCTACTTCTTTTTTGAGCCCGGTGGCGCAGGCGGTGCTCGAACTTTTGAAACAGCGGGGCGCGCTGTTCTTTCCCGACATGGTGCGAGCTACGGGCCGGCTCAAAGCAGAAATCGAAACCGGACTGTGGGAACTGGTCGCCGCCGGTCTCGTGACCGCCGACGGATTCGAAAACTTGCGTGCGCTGGTGACACCGAAAGGTGCGTCTGGAAGCGGCCTTGGCAAAGCAATGGGCAAAGTCCGCCGCCCGCGCCATGCCCCCGGACGCTGGTCGCTCTTGCACACCGAAGGCGCCGATCGCGACCGCAGCGTCGAGTCCTGCTGCTGGATGTTGTTACGCCGCTACGGCGTCGTCTTCCGCGACCTGCTGGTGCGCGAAACCAACCTTCCCCGCTGGCGCGAATTGCAGATCGGCTACCGCCGTCTCGAAGATCGCGGCGAAGTGCGCGGCGGCCGGTTCGTGGATGGATTTCTGGGAGAGCAGTTCGCGCTTCCGGTCGCGGTCGAATCGTTGCGCGCTCACCGCAAGCTGCAGCACAATGCAAATAGCGAGCGTGTCATCATTGCCGCCGCCGATCCGTTGAACCTGGTCGGAATCGTTGTTCCCGGCGAGCGTATCCCCGCCATCTCGGGAAGAAGCGTGACGTTTCGCGACGGCGTGTGGGATGCGGAAGATATGCTGCTAGCTTCCGGCTACTAGCCACAATCCTAGCTGAACATCACCTTGCGCTCGCCCTTGACGATGCGGCCGACGCTGTAAAATTTTTCTCCGGCGCGCTCCAGCAGCGTCTGGGCTTTCTTGAATTTCTTGGCGGGAACCACGATGAGCATACCGAGTCCCATATTGAAGGTGCGGAGCATCTCTTCCTCCGCGACGTTACCAAGTTTCTGCAGATGTTCAAAAATCGGGAGCACTGGCCAGGTGCCGAGTTCGATCACGGCCGACGTACCTTTCGGTAGCACACGGGGCAGGTTCTCGGTGATGCCGCCGCCGGTGATATGCGCCAGCGCCGCGACGCACTCGCCCGCAATCAATTTCCGGATAACCGACCAATAGCTGCGATGGGTCCGCATGAGTTCGTTGCCGACCTTGTTCTTGATCTCGCTGACAAAAGTTTCCGGGGAATAGCCAGCGATTTCAAAAAGCAATTTGCGAGCCAGCGAATATCCGTTGGTGTGCAGGCCGTTCGAGGGCAGGCCGAGCACGCAATCCCCCACCTGCACGTCTTTGCCGCTGATGATGCGCTCGCGTTCCACCACTCCGACAATGAAGCCGGCGAGATCGTACTCGCCTTCGGGATAAAATCCCGGCATTTCGGCAGTCTCGCCGCCGATCAGGGCACAGCCGTTATGCTTGCAGGCTTCAGCGAGACCGCCCACAATTTTCTCCGCGACTTCCGCATCCAGCTTGCCTGTGGCCAAGTAGTCCATAAAAAACATGGGCGCCGCACCCTGTACCGCGATGTCGTTCACGCAATGATTCACCAGATCGGCGCCAATGGTGTGGTGCACATTCATTTCGAAAGCCACTTTCAATTTGGTGCCCACGCCATCCACGCTTGAAACCAGCACCGGATCTATATATTTCTTATCGACCGAGAACAACCCGCCGAATCCGCCAATTTCGCTCAGCACTCCCTTGGTGAAAGTTTTGTGGGCCAGATACTTGATGCGCTGCTTGGTCCGGTGGGCGCGATCGATGCTGACACCGGCGTCAGCGTAGGTGATGGAGTCGCTTTTGGCGTTGGTACTTGGGGCCACTTTTTCAGTCCGTCAATGCCAGGGTGGAGAGATCTGGTGCGCACCGAGCCGGTCGGAGCATTTCAGGCGCAACAAATTCTAGCACGTCTGGAGTTGCCTCCGGCTTTTTCAAATGCGCTCAGCGAAGGCGCTATAATGCTGGTCCAACTCTTTTTCCCTGGAGACAAGCGTGAAAATTCTGGTAGTTCTTTTTTTCGCTGTATTGACGATTCCGTTTGCAGTGGCGCAAAACCAATCCGAGGACACCACGCCCGAGAGCGCGCAGCAGACCACATCCAAGAAAGACAAGAAGCAGTCAACACTGGCCAGCGCCACAACTCCGGAGAAAACCCCGGAAAGCGCCAAGCCCGCCGAGCCGCCCAAAACCGATGCCGAAGCCCCCGACAAGGAAGAACATTACGATGTTACGGAAGTCCCGCCCGTAACCACGCATCATCAGACCACGCTGAACGGCAAGACTCTCAGCTATACCGCGACGACCGGCAGGCTTCCCATTAAACGCGGCGACGGCAAGATAGAAGCCGAAATGTTTTTTGTGGCCTACACCCTCGACGGACAGAATGCCGCAAAGCGCCCGCTGACCTTCGCGTTCAATGGTGGCCCCGGCTCCGCCTCGGTGTGGCTGCATATGGGTGCACTCGGACCGAAGCGCGTCGTGCTTCAGCCGAACGGCTTCATGCCGGCAGCTCCCTATCGTCTGGAGGACAATCCCGGCACGCTGCTAGATCGCAGTGACATTGTCATGGTCGACGCCATGGCCACCGGTTACTCGCGCGCCGCAAACGCCGAACTGACCAAAAAGTTTCTGGGCGTAAAAGGGGACATTCAAGTCTTCGGAGAATTCATCCGCCTCTATCTCTCCCGCTACGATCGCTGGAGTTCTCCGCTCTTCCTGCTCGGAGAAAGTTACGGCACGACGCGCGCCGCCGGCATCGCCGGATATTTAGCGGATCATGGCATCGCCTTCAACGGCGTGACCTTGCTGTCGATGGCTGTGGATTTCCAGACGCTGGAATGGAACAAGTCGAACGACCTGCCTTACCCGTTGTTGGTGCCCACGTTCAATATGATCGCCGGCTACCATCACAAGCTGGCTGCCAATCTGACCCAAGATATTGCGAAAACGCGCGAAGAAGTCGTGCGCTGGTCGAACAATGAGTACGCGCTCGCTCTAGGTAAAGGCGATGCGCTGTCACCGGAAGAACATCGCAAGATTGTCGAGCAACTGTCGCGCTACATCGGGCTGCGTCCGGAGGTGATTGAAGCCCACGATCTGCGCATCGACGTTCCCACTTTCACCAAGGAGTTGCTACTCGACCAAAAACTGGTCAGCGGACGGCTCGATGGGCGCTTCACCAGCCCAAATCCGGGCGATGAGCATTTCTATGATCCGACCAGCGCCGCCATTCTGCCGCCTTACACCTCGGCGTTCAACAACTACTTGCGCACCGATCTGAACTACAAGTCCGACATGCCCTACAGGGTTTTTGCCTACGACCAGCCCGGTTTTCAGACTTGGGAGTGGGGCAACGCCGCCGAGGGCTTTCCCAGCACGGCGGGCGGATTGCGCTCAGCCATGATCAAGAATCCGTATATGAAGATTCTGGTGATGGAAGGCTACTACGACCTGGCCACTCCTTTCAGCGCCGCCAACTGGACCATGGATCACCTCGACCTCGGCCCGCAGTTCCGCCAGAATATTTCCTACGCCGCCTACAACTCGGGACACATGGTGTATATCGATCGCGCCGAACACGACAAGATGAAAAAAGATCTGGTCGAGTTCATGGAGAAGTGCCTGCCGAAATAGTTTGTCGTTGACGATTCGTTTCCCGGCGGTGCGTGTGTTCTAATGCGGGACGCATGCGCTCCGCCGTCATCTTCGGCCTGGGAACTTCGCCGGCAGACCTGAAGCCGTTCCAAACCAGCTCTCCGACAAAGTGGCTGCAGGGACTGCCCGCTTCTTCCACGGATGCCGACGCCATTCTGATTTTCGGCGGTGACGGCACCATTCACCGTCATCTCCCAGCGCTGGCGCGGCTCCAACTTCCCGTGCTGATCGTCCCTGCGGGTAGTGGAAATGATTTTGCGCGAGCGCTAAACCTGCGCTCGACGCAAGACTCCGTGCGCGCCTGGCGTGATTTCGAAGCAGGGAAAATTCAAGCGCAGGCAATTGATCTCGGGATTATCGTTCCATCCGCTGCCCCGGAGCGGACCTACTATTTCTGCTGCGTCGCTGGTTGCGGCCTGGACGCGGCCGCCGCTCGGCGCGCCAATCAGATGCCGCGCTGGCTGCGCGGACACGGCGGCTATGCCCTTGCACTATTGCCGCTGTTGCTGAAACTCCCGGCCTTTTCCATGCGGCTGACGCAGATCAGTGGTGAGGATCATACCGAGGCCGAAAAGCTCACCTTGCTCGCCGCCTTCGCCAATACACAATTCTATGGCGACGGCATGCGCATCGCGCCGGAAGCAGATCCCGCCGATGGCAAGCTCGACATCTGCCGCATCCGCAAGTTGAGCCCGCTTAAACTGCTCAGCATGTTCCCGACTGTGTACTTCGGGCGCCATCTCCTGCTGCCCGAAGTGGAGTACTCGCGCGCCGAGCGACTCCACGTGCAAACTGCTACGCCGATCGAGATCTACGCTGACGGAGAGTTTGTGTGCCAGACGCCCGCCGAGATTTCCGTTGCCGCGGGCGCTCTGCGCGTGATCTATCCGCCGCGATGAAAAATCGTTTCGCAATATCGCGAAGCGGCGAGATGCGTTACTATGGTGCGGTTTTCAAGATCAAGAAGAAAAGTCCGGGCAACACCAGCGATCCGGGCGAAGCCGTAATTAAGTCCCAATTTCAAGTATGAGGAGGTGTGATGCAGTTGCGCCTGGAGAGCCGCCCGGTCGGCGATGTTTTGGTCATTCAGTGTCACGGACGGATCGTGGCCGGGAATGAAGTCTTTACTTTGCACGCTTTTGTTGGAGACTCCTTCGTCAAGTACGGCGATGTCGTGTTGCAGCTCGATCAAGTAGAGTTCGTCGACAGCAGCGGCTTGGGAGCACTGGTGCGCCTGACGCAAGCCGCACGAGTAAAGGGAGGAGACCTCAAACTCAGCGGAGTTCCGCCCAGGATCCGCAAAACGCTGCAGATGACCAACCTGCTCTCGCAATTTGAAGTCTACGATTCGGTCGAAGAAGCGATCACGGCCGCCTATTTAGGCTCGCGCTATTCGCGAGGAAAAACCGGGGACGCCAGGCCGCGCATGCTCTGCGTTTACGAGTCGACGGATGTGTGCACGTTCCTGCGCGAGGTGCTGTGCAGCGCCGGATACAACGCCTTGACCACTACGGCCATCGATGACGCCCGAATCCTGCTCAAGGCAACCAAGGCAAAACTGGTGGTGGTTTCCGCGCGCATGCAATCCGTTCATGGCAAACCGACACGCAAGGCGCTGGAGGAAATTGATCCGGCCGTCTCTCTCCTCATTTTGGACGAGAACTTTCACACCCAGGATCCCGGAGAGGCGGCGGAGAAACTCCTGAGCAGCGTGGGCAGCCTCTTGCCAGCTACAGATTAACCAACGGAGCAGATGGGTTGCCGCTCAATGCGGAAAAGGCTGCGTCTGCAAATTGATTTTCCTCAGGGCAAATGCAATTTGAGCAGCACCTCCGGGTTCAGATAGACCCCTTGCCAGCGCACGGCCAGATGCAGGTGCGGCCCGGTCGCGCGTCCCGTGCCTCCGCTCAGTCCAATCGCCTGCCCTTTGCTCACATCGTCGCCCTCTTTAACCAAGAATTTCGACAAATGCAGATAGAGCGTCAGCAGTCCCTGCCCATGGTCGATCACCAAGCAATTGCCTTCAAAAAACAGAGGGCGCGCCAGAATCACATGCCCGCGATTCACCGCTGCGACCGAGGTTCCACTCGGCGCACGGAAATCGAGCCCCTGATGCGTGCTCTGGACGGAGCCGTTGAACACGCGCTCGACTCCGAACACATCGGAGATCCCGGCATCTACCGGAGACGCGAAAGAACCTTTCCATTCGCGATCGGCGCTGACGATCTTAAAAGCCTCCGCTTTTGTTTCCTTGTCCTGTTCGATCTGGTGCTGTTCGTCGGGGCTGGGCGCGGTATAGCGCGCGGGAACTTTCAGCAGTACGCGGGGATAGCGTTGGCGTTCCACTCGAATTTTCTTTTCGAATGAGATCGCTCCTTCGGCAGATGGCCCGGCGGGTTGCCCAGAAAAAGCTTCGCCTTGCAGTTCGAGCGAATACGATCCCGGCTTGGTTTCCAAACTGACTCCAGCCAGCGCGAACCAGGCTTTGCTGCGCGCGTCGAGGCTGAACAAGATTTCGTGTCCCAGCCAGCTCCCCAAAAGCGAGCGCACCGGCCTCGGCGTGGTGACGCGAAAGAGCACGGGAGTTCCATTGACCAGACGAGCGGGCTGGTTGACAACGGTCCACTCAATGGCAGTCGAGTGGTCGATGGTCGCGGCCGACAGGTTTGCCGCCAGCACAATCAGCACAAGCGCGATGAATGCAACGGAATGGAAGGAGCATTCGCGCATCGCGACTTCACGCTGGAGCTGATTTCACAGCCGCTGAGGTCACACTTTTCTGTCCGGGTCCGGCGATCGTTACTCGCCACTCGGGACGAGATTCAGCGCCTTCTTCACCGTGCCGCGTTCGATCATAATTTTTTCCTGTAGCAGCGTGATCGCATAAATCAACTGCTCGGGACGCGGCGGACAGCCGGGAACATAGACATCGACGGGAACGACCTGGTTCACGCTCTGCACGAGCGCGTAATTATTGAAAACACCACCGGAAGTCGCGCACGCCCCCATCGAGATCACCCACTTCGGTTCCGGCATCTGCTCCCAGAGCTGGCGAATCACGGGAGCCATTTTGTTCGAGACGCGGCCAGCGATAATCATCAGATCCGACTGCCGTGGCGAAGGCCTGAACACTTCGGCGCCAAAGCGCGCGATATCGAAGCGTGACGCGCCCATCGACATCATTTCAATGGCGCAGCAAGCGAGGCCGAAGGTCATCGGCCAGATCGAATTCTTGCGCATCCAGTTGACGGTCGAGTCGAGCGTGGTCATGACGATGCCTTCGGGCACACCGTCTCCGTAAACAAGTTCCTTGACTACCTTCTTGCCGTTTTCGATATCAACGTAGGGGCCGAAGCTGAGCTCTTGCGCCATGGTTATATTTTAACCGCAGAGACGCCGAGTGCGCAGAGGAAACGAATTCTAACCTTGGACGCGGAGGCGTCAATTGCGATCTACGTCCTCTCCTGCAGTCTCGGCGGTAATAGCTCTTACGGGTTCAGTACGATCTTGCCGAACATCTGGCTCTTCTCCATGTACTCGTGGGCAGTGCAAATTTCGCTCAAGGGGAAAGTATGATCGATTACCGGCTTGAGCCGTCCGGCAAATACGTGGCCGAGCACTTCATGGAGTTCGCTCATCGTGCCCATGTAAGATCCCAGCAACGCCAATTGGCGCGAGAACAGAAACCGCAGATCGAGTTCAACTTTCGGTCCCGTGGTCGCGCCGCAGGTCACCAGCGTACCTCCAGCCTTGAGCGACCGCACGCTCTCTTCCCACGTAGCTAGTCCAACGTGCTCTATGACGATGTCAACGCCCTCGAAATTAGTGATCTTACGGACTTCCTGTGAAATTTTCTGCTGGTAGTGGTTGATGACGAAGTCAGCGCCCAGTTCGCGGGCGCGCTCCATTTTGCGCTCGTCGCCCGCGGTAGTGATCACGCGCGCGTGGAACAGTTTCGCGATCTGGATGGCGGCAATACCCACGCCGGAATTCGCGCCCAGCACCAGCACGGTTTGGCCGGGTCGGATCGCGGCGCGTCCCGTAAGCATGTGCCACGCGGTGACGAAAACCAGGGGAACGCTGGCGGCCTCGTTGAAATCGAGCCAGTCGGGGATCGGGATGACATTCACCACGGGCACCGCAATCAGTTCACAGTTGCCGCCGTCCACTGCATTGCCGAGCACGGTGTACTGGCGGCACTGGTTCTGCAGGCCGGCAACACACTTCACGCAGTGATTGCAAAAATGCATGGGCGCAAGCAGGACGCGCTGTCCGGGCTTGAAGTCGGTAATGTACTCGCCGACTTCGACAATTTCGCCGGCGATGTCGCTGCCCAGGATGTGGGGCAGGTTAACCCCGGGCAGGCCCCTGCGCACCCAGATGTCAAGGTGGTTAAGAGCGCAGGCCCGCACGCGGATGAGGACTTGATCTTTGCGCGGCTTGGGATCGGGCACGTCTTCGTAGGTGAGGACTTCGGGTCCACCAAATTGATGAATGCGAACCGCTTTCATGGGCCTCCTGGAGCGTGGACGACGGAATTGAACCCTACAAGCTAGCACAAACCGCCTTAGCTCTGCCCAGGGACAGCCGCCCTCGGCTGTCCGGTCGAGCGCAGCTTGAGCTTTGCTGCCTGTATCGTTTGACCTTCCCCGCTCCGCGAACCATAATCACCACATGGACCTGTACGAAGAGATAGTCCGCCTGCGAAAGGACGGACGCCGTGGGGCCGTAGCGACCATCGTCAATGTGCGCGGATCGATTCCTTCGTTCAAGACCGCCAAGATGCTGGTGCGCGACGATGGCTCGATGGTGGGAACCATCGGCGGCGGCTGCGTTGAGGCCGAGGTGTGGCAGGCGGCGCGCGAAGTGATGGAATCGGAAAAGCCGCGAACCATGACGTTTGATCTCAATCAGGATCCGAAGTACGATACCGGCCTCGTCTGCGGCGGAACGCTGGAGATTTTCGTTGAGCCGGTTTTGCCTCCAGCTGATCTTTATATTTTCGGCGCCGGCCACGTAGCAGCGAGCCTTTATAAAGTTGCGCGCATTGCCGGATTCGACATCACGGTGGTGGACGATCGCGAAGCCTACGCCAACCGCGAACGCTTCCCCGAGGCGCAACAGGTAATCGCCGAAGATTTCGAAAAGGCCGCGGCGCAGCTCACGCCCTCCGAGTCTTCGTACATCGTGATCGTCACGCGCGGGCACAGCGACGATATGCGCATGTTGCGGTGGGCGGTGCAGACTCCGGCGCGCTACATCGGCATGATTGGGTCGAAACGGAAGACGATCACCATCTTCAAAGAGCTGCAGGAGGAAGGTCTGCCCGCACATTTATTCGACCGCGTTCACGCCCCGGTCGGTCTGGATATTGGGGCAATTACGCCGGAAGAGATTGCCGTATCGATCACGGCGGAACTGATCGCAAAGCGGCGAAAAGTGGAGCGCGATCTGCCTCACATGAGCTGGTTCCATCGGAGAGGGCGAGAGTCCGAGGTCGAGCCGAAGTCTTAGGAACTTCACCGCCGAGACGCAGAGAACGCCGAGAAATGCCTGGGCGAGAGCTCTTGAGGCCCGCTCTCAATCATTCCTTCCAGTTTTTTCCCGGCGCTCTCGGCGTCTCCGCGATTATGATTTTGGGATGCCGAAAGAAATCGAAATTAAATTTCGAATTGACGATCTCCCTGCGCTGACTCGCGCCCTTCGGCAAGCGGGCTTCAAGCAGCTCACCCGCTCCACCCACGAAATGAATTCACTCTACGACCTGCCCGGTCAGAAGCTGCGCAAGCGGGACGAGATGCTGCGGCTGCGCAAATATGGCGAGACCTGGATGCTGACGCACAAGGCGAAGAGCAAGGCCGGTCGTCATAAAGTGCGAGTAGAGCTGGAAACACGTGTTGAGCACGGCCAGCAGATGGACGCCATTCTGCGGGCGCTTGGGTTCATCCCCAACTTTCGCTATGAAAAATATCGCGCGGAGTGGAGCGACGGCAAAGGCCACGTTGTGGTCGACGAGACTCCGATTGGGAATTTCGGGGAGATCGAAGGGACGCCGCGCTGGATCGACCGCACAGCGCACGCGCTCGGAATCGGCCGGAACGATTACATCACCCAGACCTACGCCCCCATGTTCTTTGCATGGAAGCGGCGTATGCACAGCCGAGCTACGGAGATGACGTTTCGTGCCATTGGCAAGAAGTCAAAAACTGTCTAACCGCTTCACTAGACTTTGTTATCCCTCGCGAGGCGAGGGATGACAATTCATAAAAGGCTCGGCGTCTCGGCGGTGAGATTCTACGAATTTGCCCCGCAACACTTCTTATATTTCTTACCGCTTCCGCAAGGGCAAGGATCGTTGCGCCCGACTTTCGCCCCCGAACGCACCACCTGCTGGACTTGCATGTCTCCCGCCCCGGCCATGCGCGCCTGTTCCAGTTCCCGCTTTTTCTTGCGCTGGAAGGCTTCTTCGATTTCGTCCACTGAGGTGGCGATCTGGCGCTGCGGGCGTCCATTGCCGCCCCGACCTCCGGTAATGACTGAAGGCACACCCGCTTCGGGCCCCTGGCCCGACGCATCGCTTAAACCGTCTCCGCCGCCCAGCCTCGCTCCCGCGTCCGGCGGACGCTCCATGATCTGCATCAGGTACAGGTAGCGAACCGTTTCTTCCTGGAAGCGCTGCATCATTTCTTCGAACATGTCGTAGGACTCGCGCTTGTATTCGACCAGCGGATCATGCTGCCCATAGCCGCGCAAGTTGATACCTTCTTTCAGGTGATCCATCGAGAGCAGGTGATCTTTCCACTGTGCGTCGATCACGCTAAGCATGATCATGCGCTCGTGATAGCGCATGGCCTCGGCGCCGATCAGCGCCTCTTTCGCGTCGTAGCGCCCTTTGAGTTTGTCGAAGATGGCGTCGCCCAGTTCCTGGCGATTCATCTGCTCAGGCTTAAGGCCCTCGGCATAGATGTCGACGCCGAAGCGCGTGAAGATCGCATCTTTCAGAGCTTTAAGGTCCCAGTTGTCGACATGTTCTTTGGGCGGACAATGCAGTTCGAGAATGTCCCCGAGAATTCCAGAAACGTAGTCTTCAATGATCAGATCTTTCTGGTCGAGGCCCTCGAGCAAACGGCGGCGCAGCCCGTAGACTGCTTCGCGCTGCTTGTTCATGACGTCGTCATACTCAAGCAGATGTTTGCGGGCCTCGAAGTTCTGGCCTTCGACGGCCTTTTGCGCAGCTTCGATTCGGCGGGTAATCATGCGCGATTCGATGGGAACGCCTTCTTCCATGCCGAGGCGTTGCAGCAGGTTCGAAACCCACTCCTTGGCGAAGATCCGCATCAGGTCGTCTTCGAGCGAAAGATAAAAGCGCGATGAGCCGGGATCGCCCTGGCGACCGGCGCGTCCGCGGAGCTGATTGTCAATGCGTCGCGCTTCGTGGCGCTCGGTGCCAAAGATGTGCAAACCGCCGGCTGCGATCACTTCCTTGTGTTCTTGGTCGGTGTCGCTCTTGTAACGCGTAAAAATCTCGTTCCACTGGTCGGTCGGCACCGCGTACTCATTGCCGGCGTAGTACCAAACCGTGCGGTTGGAATCGTCAACTTCAGCTTGAATCTTGCCCTGCGCCGCCCGGATCGGCTGCGCGATTCCCTTCTTCACGCATTCCTGCTTGGCCATGAATTCGGCATTGCCCCCGAGCAGAATGTCGGTGCCACGGCCCGCCATGTTGGTGGCGATGGTGACCATGCCTTTGCGTCCGGCCTGCGCGACAATTTCCGCTTCGCGCTCGTGATACTTCGCGTTCAGAACGACGTGCTTGATTCCCTTCTTCTTCAGCAGCTCTGAGAGGCGTTCGGACTTTTCGATCGAGGTCGTGCCCACCAGCACGGGCTGACCGCTCTCATGCAGCGTTTGGATTTCGTCGGCGGCCGCGAAATATTTTTCTTTCTCCGTCCGATAGACGATGTCAGGATTTTCCTTGCGCAGCAGCGTGCGGTTGGTTGGGATGACGATAACTTCGAGCCTGTAGATCTTGTCAAATTCAGGCGCTTCGGTTTCCGCCGTACCCGTCATGCCGGCCAGCTTTTTATACATCCGGAAATAATTCTGGAAGGTGATGGTGGCGAGCGTCTGATTCTCGCGCTCGATCTTCACATTTTCCTTGGCTTCAATCGCCTGGTGCAACCCGTCGGACCAGCGCCGGCCCGGCATCAGGCGTCCGGTGAACTCGTCCACAATCAGTACTTCGCCGTCTTTGACCACGTACTCGACATCTTTCTTGTAAAGCGCGTGCGCTTTGACGGCGGTCTCCACGTGATGTTTTAGCGCCCAGTTCTCCGGGTCGGCGATGTTACCAATCCCCAGCAGCTTTTCGACTTTTTCCCACCCTTCGTCGCTGACCGTGACATTACGATGCTTTTCGTCAACCACATAGTCCCCGGTCATGATCTTGGGCTCACCCGGCTGGGTATCGATTTCTTCGCCCTTTTCCAGCTTGGGGATGATGCGATTCACCTTGTAGTACTTGTCGGTCGATTCTTCACTGGCGCCCGAAATGATAAGCGGAGTCCGGGCTTCGTCGATGAGGATGGAATCGACTTCGTCGACGATCGCGAAGTTGTGCACGCGCTGCACGCAATCGCGCAAGTCGAACTTCATGTTGTCGCGCAGATAGTCAAACCCAAATTCATTGTTGGTGCCGTATGTCACATCCGCGGCGTAAGCGGCGCGGCGCTCTTCGTCATCGAGGTCGTGGACGATTACGCCCACCGTCAGGCCGAGAAAGCTGTAGAGCTTACCCATCCATTCGGAGTCGCGCTTGGCCAGATAATCATTGACGGTAACCACGTGCACACCGCGTCCACTCAGCGCGTTCAAATACACCGGGAGTGTGGCCACCAGCGTTTTGCCTTCGCCGGTTTTCATTTCGGCGATCTTGCCTTCGTGCAGGACCATGCCGCCGATCAACTGCACGTCGAAGTGCCGCATGTTAAGCGTGCGCCGTCCGGCTTCGCGGACTACGGCAAACGCTTCCTCAAGCAGTTCGTCGAGAACGGCTTTAAGAACCTCACTTCGCTCCGCTTCGATTTCCTTCAGGCGATCTATGTCCGGAAGATCAGTGTCCGCATCCGGCTCGTCAACGATATGGGTGAGACGCTCCTGAATGCGCGCGCGAAACTCGGCCGTCTTGGCCCGGAGCTGGTCGTCAGAAAGCTTCTGTATCTCCGGCTCAAGCGCGTTGATAGCCTCCACGCGCGGCTGCAGGCGCTTGACCTCGCGCTCGTTCTTCGTCCCAAAAACCTTGCCTAACAAAGTGTTGATCAAAACAGAAATCCTTCGGAGGACACACGTCCCAACTGCTAAAAGCCTAGCACATTAGATGCGGGAGGAATGGAATTGGTCTTGGCTACCTGGCTTCGCGCTGGCGCTGCTGTAGCCCGCTCGCATGAGGGGGCGCCCTCGACCGTCCAAGCCGAGCGCAGCTCCGCAACTGGCCGCAGCTACAGCAACTCCTATTCGCTATAGTATATTCACTCGGACATGCCCACCTTCTACCAGCGAATCCAGGAAGCGGCCCGGAAGTTCCCCGACAACATTGCGCTTGAGATTCAGCGGCAGCAGACGGTGGAGCGTGTCACCTTCGCCGAACTGACCCGCATGTCGGAGAGCGTCGCGAACTGGCTTTCCACCCGGATTCCACAGGACGCGCGTGTAGCGATTCTGGCGGCGAACCATCCGCGCTGGGTGGCGGCATATTTAGGGATCATCGCCGCCGGCCGAACGGCGGTTCCGCTCGACACCGCTTTCCACGCCGACCAGGTAAAGAGGTTGTTGATGGACAGCGGGGCTTCCCTGTTGTTCTGCGATGTGAAACATCTTCCGGTAGCAGTGCAGGCGGTCGAGGGAATTAACGTAGGGCTGGTGATGACGTCGGCAGCCGCCGAACAGAATCTCGCACCAACCAAAGTAGGTGAACCCGCCCTTGCCGCCCATCTCGATTCCATCTTCACCGATGGCCCCGCTGGCTTTCAGCCCGTGGTCCCCGCTGAGAGCGACCTCGCGGCGCTGCTCTACACCTCGGGCACCACCGCCGATCCGAAAGGCGTGATGCTCACCCACGCCAACCTTGTCGGTGAAGCAAATTCGGTTTTCGCGGTACTCACAATCGGCCCCGAGGATGCGCTGCTTGGAATTCTCCCCATGTTTCACGTCCTCGCGCAGATGGCGAACCTTTTCCTGCCCCTGTTCAACGGCGCGCGCGTCGTGTACCTGGAGACGCTGAACACCACCGAACTGCTGCGCGCTTTGCAGGAACGCAACATCACCGCGTTTTGCGTTGTGCCCCAGTTTTTCTACCTGATTCACGAGCGCATTTTCAAAGAACTGAGCAAACGTGGCAAGTTCACGCTGCGACTGGTGCGCTTGCTGATGGCGCTCAACCGCGGACTGAGACGACTCGGAATCAACGCCGGCAAACTTTTCTTTGGAAAGATTCATGCCACCTTCGGCGCTCGCATGCGCTATCTGGTGACCGGAGGTTCGCGCTTCGACCCCGCCATTGCCCGCGATTTTTACTCTTTTGGCATCGACGTTCTAAATGCCTACGGACTGACCGAAACCACCGGTGGCGCCTTCCTCAATCCTCCAGGGCACATTGTATTTGGCTCAGTCGGAAAACCTTTCCCTGGAGTCGAAGCCAAGATTGTGGACCCGAAACCGATTGAAGAAGGCGCGCCCCCAGCGGGTGAGATTGCGATCCGCGGCGCGATTGTGATGAAGGGATATTGGAATCGCCCCGAGGCCACCGCCGAAGTCCTTCGCGACGGCTGGTTCTACACCGGCGATCTGGGCTACTTCGATTCCGGCGGCAATCTATTCATCACCGGAAGGCGCAAGGAAGTCATCGTGCTCGCCAATGGAAAAAATGTTTATCCCGAGGAGGTCGAGACCCACTACCTCCAGGCTCCCTACGTGAAAGAAATTTGCGTGATGGCACTGGAGGCGCGCCCAGGAGATCCCACGTCGGAGCGGCTGCATGCCGTGCTCGTGCCTAATTTTGAACTGCTGCGCCAACGCAAGATCGTCAACTCCAAAGAAGTAATCCGTATCGACGTTGAGGCCCTCTCCCACAAGATCGCTTCCACCAAACGTCTGGGAAGTTACGACATCTGGCAGGAAGAGCTGCCGCGGACGACGACGCGCAAGTTAAAGCGTTTTCAGATTGAAAAGAAAGTTCGCGAGCTGCAACAAGAACAAGACACCGGCGATTCGGACGTTGCCGCAGAAAAGCCGCTAACCGACGACGAGCAACGATGGCTGGAGCGGGAAGATGTGAAGCGCGCCCTCGCCATAGTGAGGGAATCGTCTCGGGAGTCTTCGGAGGAATCGTCGCGCAACCGCCTCGACGCCATTCTCCCCACTGACAACCTGGAGCTCGATTTGGGCCTCGACTCCATGCAGCGCGTCGAATTGCTGACCGCGCTCGAGCAGCAGCTCGGCGGCGAAGTGCCCGAGGCACAACTAGCGGAAATCTATTCCGTGCGCGACTTGGTCGACGCCATCCTGGCGAGCACGAGCCGCGGCGAGGGCGAAGCCAGAGCGGCAGCGCCCGCCTGGTCTACCATCTTGAGCGAGCCGGTGACCGATCCCGACGTGCTCGCACTGGCGCGCCACAATGTCTTCGCCGAAGTCTCTTTCTTTCTCCTGGGAAGGCTGATTTATCTTTGCGCTCTCGACGGCTTTCATTTAAAGATGCGCGGACTGGAAAATCTGCCCGAAAAAGGCCCCTACCTGCTCTGTTCGAATCACCAGAGCTACGTCGACCCCCTGGTGATGGCGGGGGCCCTGCCGTATCGCCTGTTTCGCGACACTTTTGCGCTGGGCACGAGCGACATTTTCGGCAGAGGATTCATGCGGCGACTGGCGCGCTGGCTGCGCGTCGTAGTCCTCGATCCCGACGCCAACCTGGTGCCCGCCATGCGCGCCGGATTTTACGGCCTCAGCCAGGGACACATTCTCGTTCTCTATCCCGAGGGCGAACGCACCAACGATGGCAACCCGAGAGTATTTCGCAAAGGCGCCGCGATTCTTTCGATTCACGTGCAGGCTCCGATTGTCCCAATCGCGATCGAGGGCTTCTACGAAGCGTGGCCACGTCACAAAAAATTTCCCAAGTTCACGGATCTGCAACTGGTGTACGGCAAACCGATTCAACCTCCGCCCGTGAATCAGGCGAGCGAAGCCGCCTATGAACAACTGACGTCCGAGTTGAAAGCAAGAGTGGTGGCGATGTGGCAAGAATTGCGAGAAAAAGAACTGCGCGGAAAAGACTTGCGCCAGCCGCAATCCGATTCGAAGGCTTCGGCGCTGGCTGAAACCCTTTAACCTCACAGGCTCGTGATCTTATGCCCCCGCCCCTTTGGCCTGTCCGCCCAGAGCTTTCGTGAAGGCGTCCACTACTCCACTGTCGAACTTCTGGCCTGCCCCGGCCACAATCTCCTGCTCGGCTTGTGCGGGTGATAGGGACCTGCCGCCAGCGCCGCTGATCAATTTTTGGTACGCATCCGCCACCGTCAGGATGTGAGCCTCGATGGGAACGTTAACCGAACGCGCCCCCTGATCCTCCACAATCTGCTGTGCGACGATGATCGGAATCACCCGCCGCAGCGAATTTCCTGCCGCCTGGGTGCGCGCATCGGCCTTGCGGGCCTTGCGGAAGCTCGCCACCACTTCGTCGCGGCTCATATCGGCAGCCTTATAAAGGGTGTCGTTGCTGATACCAAGCTTGCTCAGGTCCCGTAGCAACACCGCCGATCGCAACAACTCGATCCGATCCGAACCCAGGCCCATCGCTTCCGCCATTCTGGTCGACGCCTCCGCCACCCGCTGGCTCTCGCCGGTACCCAGCTTCTCGTTGGCCGTGAAGTGTTGCAGAACCAGCAGCAGCCCGCTGAAACTTTCCCGAATGTCGGTGGTCATCGCCTGCTTGCGCTCGTAAAGCGTCCCCATCGCGTATCCGACCACCACCAAAATCCCCGCCCAGATCGCAAAGTTGAACAGCCGCTCGTCAGGCAACGTCAATACCCGGTGTGCCGGCATCATGTCTTTCAGAAGGCCCAGCAGAACCACCAGGAAAATGCTGGCGTGGGCGGTGAGAGTCGCGTGCCGGCGGCCGAAGAAGTAGGCCGAATACAAAGTCGGGAGAAAGTAAAAACAGAGTGCCATCGGCAGCGACTCGGCGTAGAACTGCACCATCGCGGCGATCAGGAACAGCGATAACAGCAGGATACCTTCACTGGCAACCTTACTCATCTTCATTTCCCCGACTTCATTGTCCCAACTGTCCCGCTTCGCTCGCATGACCAAGGGACGCCTTCTTGCCATGTTGAAGCAATGGAGCGCTCGCGCAAAGTTACCGGGGTAATAAAGTTTTTCACGGTGGAATGGCGGAAAGTTGCTTCCCCTAGAACGGGAGCAGCTTTCCAATTTGTCATCTTGTGCGGAGCTGGGACTTCACGAAGTGAAGTCTCTGCGGAGTCGAAAGACCACTACGCCCTTTCCGGGTCGCAGTGATGCGTCAAGGATTTTTCCTCCGCGCAGCCGGTGCGGCAAGTATCCTTGGGGAGAGACCAAAGCAGGACAAGGTGGTAAACACGGGTCAATACCTTTGGAGCAAACAGAGAAAATTACCGTCATTTCGCCCGAGGATGCGTCTGATCGTAAACGTTCATCACGTGCTTGACCGAGAGCTGCGTATAGCGTTGCGTGGTGGCGAGACGCTCGTGGCCTAGCAGCTCCTGGATAGCGCGCAAGTCCGCTCCCTCTTCGAGCATGTGCGTGCCGAAGGCATGACGCAGAGTGTGGGGATGAACATCGGGCGATAATCCCTTGGCGACGGCGATGCGCTTGACGATGCGGCCTACGCTGCGGGTGGTGAGGCGTCCGCCGCGCTGGTTGACCAGAAGTGCGGGCGGGACTTTCGCGGGCATGGTGTTTTTTGAAGTGTTTCTCAGCGTGAGGAGCAGTTGCTGGCGCCACGGCAGGTAGACGGCTAGCGCCGCCAGCGCCGAGCCTCCGAAGGGGACGTAGCGTTCCTTCTTGCCTTTGCCGCGAATCAGGATGGCTTCGTTCGTCAGGCTGATGTCGTCGAGATTGATGCCGACCAGCTCCGAGTTGCGGATGCCGCAGCCGTAGAGCAGTTCAAACAGCAAGCGATCGCGCTCGGGGAACGATGCTACCTCGGGCATTTTGCCGTCGAGGATGGCGTTCATTTCTTCGATGGTCGGAACGCGCGGTAGTTTCTTGGGCAGGCGTGGCGTCGAAACCAGCTTGGCGGGATTCTGCTCGACTACGCCTTCCTGCGCCAGGCAGCGGTAAAGCGAGCGCACGGCGGCCAGCGCGCGGGCTACGGACGTCTTGCTCAGTCCTTTGTCGTAGAGATGCGAGAGGAAGCCGCGGATCGCGATGTGGTCGATCGTCTTCCAGGCGCGGGAGCCGATATAGGCAGCGAAGGTGTCGAGGTCTCCGGTGTAGGCCTTGATGGTGTGCGGCGAGGCGTTGCGCTCGCGCAGGTGGCGGAGGAAGTCGTCGGTGGCGCGCTCGACGGTGGTGCGTTCGCCGGCGCGCTGGACGGAAGCGCGAGGGTGGTTGCGATCCAAAGTCGTCCGCTCCTCAGTCATCAATTTCTCGCTTTCGCGCGCGGATGATGTTTCGCGTACACGCTCTTCAGCCGGTCGAGCGCTACGTGCGTATAAATCTGCGTGGTCGATATGTCGGAGTGGCCGAGGATGGTCTGGACGGTTCGCAGGTCGGCACCGTTCTCCACCATGTGCGTGGCGCAGGAGTGGCGCAGCATGTGCGGACTGGCGTGGCGTCCTGACAAGAGACCCGCTTTCCCGACCAGCTGCCAGATGCGCTGACGGGTCAGGCGGCGGCCGGCGGTGCCGAGAAAGAGCAGCGGCGAATTTTTTCCCCGGGCGATTACTTCCCTGCTGCTTTTCAAATATTGCTGTAACACTTGCTGGGCAGGCACTCCGAGGGGAACCATGCGTTCTTTGTCGCCCTTGCCGCGCACCAAAATGTATCCCATATCGAGCTTCAGGTCTTCGAGACGCGCGTCGGCTACTTCGGAAACGCGCACGCCTCCAGCATAGAGAAGTTCGAGCATGGCGCGATCGCGGAGGGCTAGCGCGTGGCCGCGCGCCGTTTCATTTCGCGGCGGTTCGGCCAACTTCGTTCCGGCAAGCATGGCTCCGACTTCGTCGCGGCTGAGCGCTTTGGGCAGCACTTTCCAGTGCTTTGGCAAGTCGATGTTCAGGGTGGGATCCTTGTCGATCTTTCCATCAAGTAGCAAATGCCGATAAAGATGCCGGATGGCGGAAAGCTTCCTTCCGACGGAGCGGCCGTCGAGTTGGTTGGAGAATAATTCCTGGATGTATTCGCGGACGTCTTCGCGCCGCGCTCCGCGCAAGATTTGGTGGCGCTTCTCCAGAAACTCGGCGAACTGCGCCAGATCGCTGGTGTAAGCGGCAATCGTTAACTTCGCCGACCCGCGCTCAACTCGAAGATAGTCGAGAAAGGCGGAGAGCGTGCGGGCATTGGTGTCTGAGGCCATGGGATCAGTATGGGATGTCGGGCAGAACCCGAGAAGTAACGAGCAGGATACGGGCGGAATTGAGAAACGCTTTTAGCCGCTGGCGTCGATGCTCGCTCGCAGCAGATCAACTGCGTACAGCGCGCCCTCCGGCGTCTCTTCGTGCTTGAAGTAGGCGAAGACATCGCGGCCGGCGGTGAGATGCTGTCGAATGCGGCCAACCATCGCTTTGCGTTCTTCGGCGGTGTAGGTGGGCTTGCGGTAACGGTAGTAGGCGTAGTCGGCGGTAACTACGTCGGGAGTGTCGCGGTCTTCGGTTTCGGCTACGCAGAGCGCGATGTTGCGCTCGCGCAACGTGTTGCACGTCGCGTCGACGAACGTTGGCTCGGTCAACCATGATTCGTGGCGAAACTCAAAGGCCGCACGCACAGTTCGGGGCAAGCTTTTCAGAAACTCGGCAAGCACCGCCTGATCCGCTTTGAAATTCGGCGGGAGCTGAAAGAGCAGCGGACCGAGGCGTCCGGCGCGCTCTAAAGCTTCCAGAGTGCCAAGAAAGCGCTGCAGGAATTCCTCAGCGCTCTTCAAGCGTTTGATGTGTGTGAGCACCTGGTGCGCCTTGATGGTGAAGCGAAAATGCTCGGGCGTTTCGGCGATCCAGTTCTGGACGGTAGTTTCTTTTACCAGTTGGCGGAAGGTGTAGTTGACTTCGACGGCATTCAGCTTCGAGGCGTAGAAATTTAAAAATTTCTTCTGCGCAAGTTTCTCCGGATAGAAAGCGGGCTTCCATGTTGGATAAGCCCATCCGGAGGTGCCCACGTAGAGATGCGCCATATGAGCCGCGATTATAACTTGCGACGGTTGCCCGCGGCTGACTTCCCTGTTGTCTTCGTCTTCCGCTCGAGGCGTGGCCGCGCTTCGGCTTGGGCGGCAATGCTGATGCCTTTGTCCTCTTCTTTTTCCGATGCGGTAGCCAGTCCCGCCAACTGCGGCAGCTTCTGCTTTAGTTTTTGCACCGGCTCGAACAGGTCGCCCATCTTCTCCACGCGCGCGAGCACGTTTTTCGCCTCGAACACCAGACTCGCCGCATCTTTCTTCTTCAGTGCCTGCTCGACTTCTTCCCAGGTGATCGGCGTCGACACTGTCGGATGCTCGCGCGCGCGCAGGGAGTACACCGAGATCGTCGTCTTGTGCTCATCGTTCTGGCTCCAGTCAACGAAAACCTTATTGGTGCGCACGGCCTTTTTCATATCCGAGACAACCAGTTCGGGATGCTCCTGCTCGAGCAGACGTGCCACCGCGTGGGCAAATGACTTCGTCTGCTCGTAGCTGGTTCTTGTATTCAGCGGCACATAGATCTGCATCCCCTTTGAGCCGGAGGTTTTCGGAAAACTCTGCAGCCCGAAGTGATCGAAAATCTCGCGCACCCAGAGGCCAACCTGCGCGCTGTGCACAATGTTCGCCGGAGGTCCAGGATCAAGATCGAAAACAATCATGGTCGGCGTCGCAATAGCGGAGGCCAGCGAGAGTGACGGATGCAGTTCAATCGACGCCAGGTTCGCGATCCACACCAGCGTGGGCAAATCGTCGGCGAGAATGAAGTGGATGGTGCGGTGGTTGCTCTCGCTCCAGATGGGCGCGGTCTTCACCCAATCGGGCCGATGCATGGGCGCGTTCTTTTCGAAGAAATATTCATGGTCCACACCTTCGGGATAGCGCTTCATGGTGAGCGGACGTCCTGTGAGATGCGGCACCAGCACAGGCGCAATGCGGACGTAGAAATCCACCACCTGGCCTTTGGTGAACCCGGCGACGGGATAGAGGACCTTCTCAAGATTCGTGAGCTTGAGCTTGCGGCCTTCGACTTCGACGATGGTGGGCGCGGACATAGGACGGAGGTCGCGGACCGGAGATCGCGCTTCATGGAGCGTCGCGAGTCTACGAGCCGCGGGTGTACGACCTCGAAGCGGCATCCAGTATAGTTGGCCCTTAACAAAAGCGCGCAGCCCGGCACTCGTTTGACAATCTTACCTGCCTGCACGTAACTTCGATTTTTAGTGTTCCGTCGTTGTCCATTTTTGGAGGCAGGATGAAATTCCGCTTAACGTCTATACAAACAATTGTTGTCTGTTTCGTGCTGTGCTCGCTCGCCCTCGGCCAGGATCTGGCCTCTTTCGAGAAGCGGACCACCGTTAAGAAGCTCGCCAATGGCCTCACCATCATCATCTGTGAGCGGCCCGAGGCCCCCGTGTTTTCTTTCTTCACGCACGTGGATGCGGGCTCGGTGCAGGATCCCATGGGCAAAACCGGCTTGGCGCACATGTTTGAGCACATGGCGTTCAAGGGAACGGACACAATTGGAACGCGCGACTATGCGGACGAAAAGGTCGCGCTGGCGAAAGTTGAAGTGGCCTATGCCGCTTACATTGCCGAGCGCGACAAGCCGGTGGATCGCGACGAGCAGAAACTGAAGCAGCTCGAGCAAAGTTGGAAAGACGCGATTGCGGCCGCCGATAAGTTCTCCGCGGCTTACAGCAACGAGTTCGGCAAGATTGTTGAGAGCGAAGGCGGCGAGGGCATGAACGCCTTCACCGATTACGATGAGACGGCATACCACTACTCGTTCCCCGTCAATCGGCTGGAGTTGTGGGCTTACCTCGAATCGGAACGCTTTCTGCATCCGGTGATGCGGCAATTTTATAAAGAGCGCAATGTCGTGATCGAAGAGCGCCGCATGCGGGTGGACAGCAATCCCATTGGGCGGTTGCTCGAGCAATTCACGGAAGAGGCGTTCGCGGCCCATCCTTACCATCGACCGACGATTGGGTGGATCTCGGACTTGAATTCCTTTTCGGCGACCGACGCGCAGAATTTCTTCGATAAGTATTACGTGCCCTCGAACATGGTGGTCACCGTGGTTGGAGATGTGAACGCTTCGGAAGCGATGCCGATTGTAGAGAAATATTTCTCGCGAATTCCGGCGCGCCCCAAGCCCGACACGGCGACGACTACCGAGCCGGCGCAGAATTCCGAGCGAACCGTGGTGTTGCATGAGCAGTCGCAGCCGATCTACATCGAAGGCTATCACCGGCCCGATTACCGCAGCCCAGATGACCAGGTGTATGACGCGATCGCCGATCTGATGTCGAATGGGCGCACCTCCCGCCTCTACCGGGCGCTGGTCCGCGACAAACAGATCGCATCCGACTCGGAGGGTTTTACTGGGTTGCCGGGAAACAAATATCCGCAGCTGTTCGCGTTTTACGCGTTCCCGATTCCGGGACACACGCCGCAGGAAGTGAGGAATGCGATTCATGTGGAGATTGAGCGGTTGAAGAAAGAAGACATCTCAGATGAAGAGCTGAAAATGATCAAGACGCGCGCCAAGGCGAACTTGATCCGCTCGCTCGGATCGAATGAGGGTTTGGCGTTCGCGCTCGGCTTGAATCAGTCCCGGTATGACGACTGGCGGGAGCTGTTCCGCTCGGTCGACCGAATCGAAAAGGTTACCAAGGGCGACATCCGGCGGGTTGCGAACAAGACGTTTACACCTGACAACCGGACAGTAGGGATTATCGAGTTTGCAGGGAGGCCTCCGGGAGCTGGCACCGGGCCGCAAGGAGGTGGACAGTGAAGCGCGCGAACCTTTCCTTCTTTGTACTCGTTATCGTCATCAGCTTCTTCGGTGCGCAAGTGTGGGCGCAGACGCAGAAGTCTTCTCAGCAGACCTGGCAGCAAATACCGATTCCCAAGTTGCCGGCGTTTCATCCGCCGCAGCCCAAGCGCATCGAGTTGCCGAATGGCATGGTGGTTTTTCTGCAGGAGGACCACGAGTTGCCGACCATAGACGGTATCGCTCGCATTCGCGGCGGCGAGCGATCAGTTCCCGCGAACAAGACGGGGCTGACCGATGTTTACGGCGAAGTGTGGCGCACGGGCGGCACGAAGTCCCAGACCGGAGATCAATTGGACGACTACTTGGAGCAGCGCGCTGCCAGGGTCGAGACCGGTGGAGGCGTGGACTCGACAACCGTGAGCTGGTCGTGTCTGAAAGAGGATTTCGACGACGTTTTTCGCGTGTTCGAGGACTTGCTGAAGAATCCGGAGTTCCGCGGCGACAAGATTGAGATTGCGCAGAAGGGAATGTACGACGGCATCTCGCGGCGCAACGACGATCCCTCGCAGATTGCGGGACGAGAAGCGGCGAAGCTGGTGTACGGCGCAAACAATCCGTATGCACGAACCGCTGAGTATGCAACGGTTGCGGCGATCACGCGTCAGGATCTGGTCGAGTGGTACGGCAGGTACGTTCACCCCAATAACGTCATCCTCGGCGTGGTCGGCGACTTCGACTCGGCGAAGATGGAAGCCCGTCTGAAAGAGGCGTTCGCATCTTGGCCAAGGGGGCCTAAGAGTCCGGCGGCAGACGATCCGGACATCAAGCCCGATCCCGCCAAGCCGGGATATTACCAGGTCGACAAAACCGACGTGAATCAAAGCGACATTCAAATGGTTGCGCTGGGCATCACGCGCAGGAGTCCCGATTACTTTGCAACCTCGGTATTCAACGAGGCTTTCGGCGGTGGCTTTTCGTCGCGCCTGTTTAATGACATTCGCACCACCAAAGGACTTGCCTACGCCGTCGGAGGCGGAGTGAGTGCAGGATGGGACCATCCTGGAATGCTGCGGATGATGGTGCGAACCAAGAGCAATACCACCATCGAATCGATACAGGCGCTCGATGAGGAGATGGCCGACCTGGCTAAGCGTCCCATTGACGATGCGGAGATCAAGCGCGCCAAGGACGCGATTCTGAATTCTTTTGTCTTCCGTTTCGATTCATCGGCGAAGGTTTTACAGGAAAAGATGGCCTACGAATTTTACGGTTATCCACTGGATTTTCTGGAGAACTTTCAGAAAGGGATCGAGACAGTTACGAAAGAGGAAGTAGCGCGGGTCGCGGCGAAGTACATCCACCGCGAGCAGATGGCGGTGCTGGTTGTTGGCAACATGAAAGAATTCGACAAGCCATTGTCATCGCTCGGGACGGTGAACAAACTGGACATTGCGATTCCCCCACCGCCGCCGGGCCTTGTCCCGGATCAGGGCGAGCATCAATAGCGGCTGTCCGTTATTCAGGCGGTCACGAGTTCCCGTTGTTGGCTCGGCTCGTATTCGACAATGTATCCCGCGACTGCGCTCGCTGCGACGGTTAGCGGTGACGCCAGATACATCTGGCCCGGGCCACTGCGTCCGGGGAAGTTTCGGTTCTGCGCGCTGATCACCACCTGATCGGAACGCGTCGATACTCCCGGCCCCGCATTGATGCACGCACCGCAACTGGGCTCGATCACGTGCGCGCCCGCCTGCTCGAAAATCTCAAGATAACCTCGCCGCTTCGAGTATTCACGCGTTTCCTGGGAACCGAATTGGATCCAGAACTCGACACTCTTTGAAACGCGCCTGCCTTGTTTCAGTGCGTCGGCGAGAACCGAAGCGTACATGTCCATGTCTTCGTTCTTCCCTGCCGTACAGGTTCCGCCGTAGGCGATTTCAATCGGCACGGGAGCGCTGAGTTCACGGATGTACTTGCCGTTGCCGGGATCGCCAGGAGTCGCGACCATGGGAGTGATCTCATTCGCGTCGAGTTCGATCACCTGGGCGTATTCGGCGTCCGGATCGCTGTGGAGGCCCGCGATCATCTTCGCGATTTCGGCGCGCTTCATGCCCCGACGCTCTTCCAAAAACTCGACCACCTTTTCATCCGGAGCCACGATGCCGGTAAAGCCCCCGATTTCGGCGGCCATATTCGTCATGGTGGCGCGCTCGTCCACCGAGAGCGCTTCCACCGCTTCGCCGGCATACTCCATCACTTTCGCCAGGGCCTTGCCGCTGCGCACGTAATCGAGCGAAAGAATCTTGAGGATGAAATCTTTCGCCGTTACATTCGCATGCCGCTCGCCGCGAATGACGATCTTGACCGACTCCGGCACCTTGACGCGGACATCTTTCGTAATCCAGGAGTTGAATACGTCGGTCGTCCCGATACCGAAGGCGATGCATCCGATCGCGCCGACGTGTGGCGTGTGCGAATCCGAACCAACGTTGACCTGCCCCGGCAGCGCATACGTCTCCAGCATCACCGAGTGGCAGATGCCCTCCGAGCCTTTGCGGTCGGTCAGCTCGCCGTGCAGCTTGATTCCCTGCCGCTTGGCGAAATCCTCCTGCTTCAACTTGAGTTGCGTCGCCAGATCGAGCAGCCCCATCTTTTTCTTTTCTTCGGAGAGTACTTCGTCGAGGAAGGTGAGATGGTCGCGGAAGATGCGAATGCTGGAGGCATCCTTCACCGGAACGTCCTTGCCTACGTATTGCTCGTAGAAAATGGACGCCATCGGCGTGACGTATTCATGACTGAAGCGCAGATCGACGCGAGTAAAGCCGGTGTCGCCCGGCTTGACAAACGCATCCGAGACTGCCAAGCTGCGCTCGGGACGGGCGAGGACGCCCGTCGCTCCACCGTCTTTCCCTGGGCCTGCTGAGATCATGTGTGCCGCGAAGATCTTCTCTGCCAGCGTCATCGGACGCTTTTCAGTCTTGATCGGCGGCAGAAAAACTTTCCTCTGCATGCGCGCCACATTGAAGGGAAACAACCCGCCATACTCGATCACCTGCTTCGTGATCTCGTCTTCCCCAGAGGTAAATTCGCTCAACGCGATTTCCTCCCCGGCGCGAATCCGATCAATCAGAGAAAAGTTGGTCGAAGTCAGCAACCCGAGATTCTGGCAGTTCTGCTTGTAGATGCGCTCAATATTCTCCCCAATCGCAACCTGAATCCCGGCGCACATCTCGGCATAAGGCGACTGCTCGCGGCTCGAGCCTTTGCCGCGGCGCTTGCCGCTCACCGAACATACGAAGCCGCCTTTCTTAACATCGCCGCGCCCAATCGGCAGCGTGTCGCCGCACCGCAAGCCAACGTAGGGAATCTCGCCGAGCGTTCGATCAAAGTAGAAGCAGTAGTGCGCGGGAGTTATCTCGTCCGTAGAAATGTCGTCGCGGAGTTTGGGATTATTTGTCGGATTCTTGGTGTCCCACGGCAAATCCCAACCCGACAACTGCTTCTTGATCAGCTCGGGATCTTCGGTGAGGAACAGGATGCGCCCTTGCAGCCGCACCTTGTCAGGTCGCTTTTCGATCTTGCGTTCAAGAAGAGACGGGATCACTTGAGTTCCAGCCGAAAATGGAGATTCTGAGGCCACGGACAACGCCAAGGGGAAACTTGAAACCCTAGGCCCCACTTGCGTAATTGTACCGCTACCAGGCACACTTCACGGATTTCGGCCCTGGGGATGGAGTTTTCCATGCCTTCGACTATCGGCGCCGCCGTTCGTGCTCAACCCTCTGCTTGAGGTGCTGCTGACACGCGGGCAAGAGTGCCCGCGCCACACGAGCGGTTTGCCTGCTACACTTTTTCTCCAATGAGAACTCTGCGACTGCTCTTGAATGTGGCATTGCTTGCCGGGTTATTGGCACGGATGGCTTGTGCTCAGGCAGCGGCTAGTCCGGCTGCGTCCCCACTGGCTATGCCCGAGGAAAAGCACCTGCGGAATGTGCGGCAGCTTACTTTTGGCGGGTCGAACGCGGAAGCTTATTTTTCGGCGGACGGAAAGCGGCTGATTTTTCAATCGACGCGCGACAACCTGCAGTGCGATCAGATCTTCACCATGAATGTGGACGGGACGGAGCAGAGGATGGTCTCGACCGGCAAGGGGCGCACGACTTGCGGCTACATTTTTCCGCATAATGACAAGATTCTGTACTCCTCAACGCATCTTGCGGATGCGGCTTGCCCGCCGCGGCCGGACTATTCGAAGGGCTATGTATGGGCGGTATATCCCGGGTTTGATATTTTTACGGCGAAGCTGGATGGGTCGGACTTGAAGCAGCTCACGACCACGCCCGGATACGACGCGGAAGCAACGATTTCGGAAGATGGAAAGAAGATTGTTTTCACATCGCTGCGCAATGGCGATCTCGATATCTACTCGATGGACTCGAACGGCAAGCATGTGAAGCAGCTCACGCATGAGATGGGATATGACGGCGGTCCATTTTTCTCGAAGGATCGAAAGTGGATTGTTTATCGCGCTTACCATCCGAAAACGGAGCAGGAAATTGCCGAACATAAGGAGTTGCTGAAGCAGAATCTGATTCGTCCGACCACGCTTGAGATCTGGATCATGAAGGCGGACGGGAGCGGGAAGCGGCAGCTTACGAATTTGAACGCGGCGAGTTTTGCCCCATCGTTCTTTCCGGATGGAAAGCGGATTATTTTCGCGACCAACGTCGGTTCGACGGGCGGTATGGGAAACTTCGAACTGTACGCGATCAACGTCGATGGCACGGGACTGGAGCGGATCACGTATTACGACGGCTTTGATGGGTTTCCGATGTTTAGTCCGGATGGAAGGCAGTTGGTCTGGATTTCGCATCGCAACGGGAAGGCGCAACGGGAGACCAATGTGTTTATCGCGGATTGGGTGCCGTAAGTTGGGTGAGGGCTGAGACGGACGAATGCGTCTCCTACACGACCTTTGTCTGGCTCTCGCGCAGAAGTTGGTCTTTGACCTTGGTGGGGAGACGCGAACTGGCGAGTATTTTGTGCAGCAATGGCGCGGGGATTTCGCGGCTGAATTCCAAGGCGCGGGCCAGCGAGAGATGCTCGGTCCGCAGCAGGGCAACGCGGATTTCTTTGCGGTGGGACCATTTCTGGTGCCGCGCGACCGCATGCACCAGGGCTGTGCTGGCGGCGGGGCGAAGCACGGAGCTGATGACGAGGGCTTCGGTTAGGCGCGGGTTTTCGAGCGCGGTCTGCATCACTCGGGTCGCGCGGGCTGCGGTCTTGGCATCGACAACTTTGCCGTCGCCGGTTTCCACCTCCAGCAATAGCGCCGCTGCTACTCTGCCCGAGGCACGGCGGGCCAACGTCAGACGCTCGCCGACGGTGACCGTTTTGAGGCGCGCGATGAGGACATCGTCGATAGCCACCTTTACGTCGGCGGGGACGCCAGGAGAGAGCGCAACTTTCATCAGATCAAATGTGTAGAACTGGCGTGCCAGCGGTACAGACACATGGCGTGGTGTGTGTGGATGGCTGGCCAGGGCGATTCTTACTTTGCGGCTCTTGAGCGCGTTGGAATTCCTGGCGAGTTGTTCGAGGACTTCAGCAGGCAAGTCGGCGCGCTTAAGAAGTGCGAGGGCCAAGTCCTCGGTAAGGGTGGGGTCGGTGGCAGTGAGAAGCTGATCGGCGGGCGCGGGCGTGGGAGAGGTCGCCGATGCTGCCGAGGGCATCGCGGTTTCGTCTTCGAGAATTTCTTCTTCGGACATTTCGTTTCCGCAGGTCACGACATTCCGCCTGCTCCAGACGGGCGAGCCCCGTCTCTACACACGCATCGCACGTGCTCGGGCTAACGCGCCGTCTACGGGATCGACTAGATCCTGACGCACGTTGGTGCCAGAAAAGCTCCGCTGCAAGGTATTGTAGAAAACCTGGCGTACGTAAGGAGACTGACGAAAGACACTGCCCGTCATCGCAACCGGAAGCATGTCGGCCGGAGCATGGGGCGCGAGGCGACGGATGACGATGGCTGCAAGCTCAGCTAACTTTGCCCCAGCGTCAGACAGTAACTCGCGGGCTATGGAGTCGGCCTGGTCGGCGGCGCGGAGGACGACAGGAAAGAGGCGCGGGAAATCGGGCGGCGGTGTCGAGTTGGCTTGTTGCACGAGCTCGTCGATGGTGGCGAGCTTCCAGGTCTGGAGGACCATGGCGGTGAGCGCGGTTTCGAGACCTTGATCGCGGGCGCTCAGGATGGCGGAGATGGCGCGGCGGCCGATCCAGTCGCCGGAGCCTTCGTCGGAGATGGCGAACCCCCAGCCTCCGGCGCGCGCGGTGTGACCGGCAGCATTGCGGCCGTAAACGATGGAGCCGGTACCGGCGATCGCAATCACTCCGGGGCCTGCGCCGAAAGCGGCTTCGAGGGCGATTACCGTGTCGCCGACAACTTCGATGTTTGCGGGAGTTATTCCGGGAACTAGCTTGGCGAGGATGTTGCGAATCTTCGCGGCGATCTCGGGGCGGGCGGCGCCGGCGGCGCCGACACAGATGGCGCGGATTTGATCGGGAGAGATTTTGGCGGCGGCGCAAGCCTGACGGATGGCGGTGTCGAGGGCTTCCCTTGCCTGCGCCTCGCCGAGGCGAACGACGTTGCTGCCGCCGGACATTGACTTCGCCAGCACCGTCGTTTCGTCGGCGAGAACGCAGCGGGTTTTAGTGCCGCCGCCGTCGATTCCGAGATAGTAGGCCATCGCGCTAGTTCTAACACAGGTTCGAGGGCGAGTCTGGGCCACCGAACATGCTTGTACAATGCTGCGAACCGCTTGCTGGCTACGGGAGACGCGGCGAGCCGCGCTCTACTTAGGGGACTAGCTTGGGATTGAATCGGATCGACCTGCTGATTATTGCGGCGTACCTGGCGGGGATCACGCTGTTCGGGCTGCGGTTTCGCAAGCGGCAGCGGACCATGCGCGACTACTTCCTCGCCGACCGCGACATTCCGTGGTGGGCGATCTCGCTGTCGATTGTGGCGGCGGAGACGAGCACGCTGACCATCATCAGCATTCCCGGCCTCGCCTACAATTCGAATCTTACTTTTCTGCAATGGGTGATGGGGTACATGGTCGGGCGCGTCATTATCAGTTCTGTGCTGCTGCCGCAGTATTTTCGCGGTGAGTTGTATACGGCTTATCAGCTGATTGAGCGGCGGTTTGGTCCGGAATTGCGCACAGTGACCGCGGGGCTATTTCTGTTGACACGCGCGGCGGCGGAGGGAGTGCGCGTATACGCCGTGTCGATTGTGGTCGCGATTGCGCTGGGCACGGGCGAGGTCACATCCATCGCGATCATCACGCTGTTGACTTTGATCTACACGTTTGAGGGTGGGCTGGCGGCGGTGATCTGGACCGACGTTGTGCAGACTTTCATTTATGTGGGTGGCACGCTGGTGGGGCTGGTAACGATTCTTCATCTTGTGCCGGGCGGATGGACGTCGGTCGAGGCGATTGCGAGCGGGTTGCACAAGTTCCAGGTATTTGATTTTTCGCTTTTTGATTCGGCGATCTCATCACATTGGCCGCACTTGAATCTTGCTTCACCATACACGCTGTGGGCGGGAATTATTGGCGGCGCGTTTTTCACCACGGCCAGCCACGGCACGGATCAACTCATCGTGCAGAGATTGCTGGCGGCGCGGAATCAACGGCAGTCGGTGCTGGCGTTGCTGTTCAGCGGAGTGGCGGTATTTTTTCAGTTCGCCTTATTTCTTTTTGTGGGCGTGATGTTGTTTGCCTACTACCGGGTTCCATCGGCGGCGTTTGGGCGGGCGGACAGGATCTATCCGACGTTCATCGTGAGCCGGATGCCGCATGGGATTGCCGGGCTGCTGATAGCAGCCATTCTTGCAGCGGCAATGTCGAATCTGAGCGCGGCGCTGAATTCGCTGTCCTCGAGTTCGATTATGGATTTTTATCTTCGCTTCCGTCCTGTGGTAAGCGAGGCGGGGCGGTTGCGGCTGGCGCGACTGGTTACCGTGGCATGGGCGCTGGTGCTGTTCGGACTGGCGGTGCTGGCACTGCACCGGGTGGGACGCGTGGTGGAGGCCGGGTTGCAGATCGCATCGGTCGCTTATGGCGCGTTGCTCGGAGTGTTTCTGCTCGGAGTGCTGACCAAGCGCACCAATCAGCGCGGGGCAATGATTGGCATGATTTGTGGATTGGCGATGGAACTGTTTTTGTGGGGATGGTCGCAGGTGGCTTTCACCTGGTGGGTCGCGATCGGAACCTGCGTGACGTTTGCGGTGGGATACGCGGCGAGCGTCTTGCTGCGGGATGAATTGAAGGCTTGAACCGCGGAGATCGCTGAGGACACAGAGAGACCATGGACAAACCCACAAAGAACAGTCATCTCCAACCTGAACTGGCGCGCGATCTTGGGCTTTCGCATGCCGGCGCAGTAGTGGTGGGGACGATCATCGGGAGCGGAATTTTTCTGGTTCCGTCCGAGATGATGCAGGCGGTTGGATCGGCTCGACTTGTGTATCTCGCCTGGGTGGTCGGAGGCCTACTCTCTTTTTTCGGCGCGCTCACTTATGCCGAACTGGGCGCTATGAAGCCGCAGGCCGGCGGCGAGTATGTTTATGTTCGCGACGCCTACGGGCCGCTGGCAGGATTTCTCTATTCATGGACCTGGTTTCTGATCGCTAAGCCGGCTTCGATTGCGACCGTGACTACAGGCCTGGTGCGGATCCTGGAGACCTTTCCGGTCTTCTCTTTTTCTCTCTTCCCTGTATTTCGCATCCATTCACCATTAACTACGGGCAATTGGTAGCGATTGCCGCCACATTGCTGATTTCGTGGCTAAACTACATTGGCGTCCGCCGGGCGGGAGAATTTCAATTTGTGTTCACGCTGCTGAAGGTTGCGATCATCCTCGGAATTGTGGCGGTGGGATTTTCCTATCGCGGAGGGACGTGGGCAAATTTCGCAACCGAGTTCACTGGGGCGAAAGGCGGCGTGGCTGGATTTTTCGCGGCGCTGGTGGCTGCGCTGTGGGCTTACGACGGTTGGAACGATCTGAACATGGTCGCGGGCGAAATCCGAAATCCACAGCGCAACATTCCGCTGTCGCTGATTTGGGGCGTGGCGACCGTCGGCGCGCTCTACATCCTGGTGAACGCAGCGGTGCAGTATGTGCTGCCGGCGTCAGCGGTGGCGGGCTCGGAGCGTCCTGCGTCGGACGCGGTGGCGCTGGTGCTGGGCCGCTTGGGCGCCAGCCTGGTGTCGGCGGGCATGGCGGTTTCGATGCTCGTGACTTTGAACGGCACCATCATGAGCGGAGCACGCGTGCCGTTTGCAACCGCGCGCGATGGATATTTTTTCAAGGCGATTGCGGAAGTTCATCCGCGCTTCCGCACGCCCTCGGTGGCCATTGTTGTGCAGTGCGGGCTGGCGATCATTCTGCTGCTGCTGGGCGGCAGTTTCCGGCAATTCTTTTCGCTGGCGATTTTCGCGGAGTGGATGTTCTACATGATCGCGGGCAGTACCGTGTTCGTTTTCCGCCGCCGGGAGCCGGGCGCCGAACGGCCTTATCGCGTGTGGGGATATCCGGTGGTTCCGGCGTTGTTTGTGCTGGTCTCCGCGGTCCTTCTTTACTACACGTTTACCGATAATTTGAAGGGTTCGGCTGGCGGATGCCTGGCGATTCTGGCGGGCGTCCCGGTGTTCTACTTTTTTGCGCGGCGCCGGACGGCGACACCGAAGTAACTGGCCATCCGGCCGTATACGAAAGGTGGTTACCAAAGGACACGCGCAAGCGACACGTTTACCCCCCGCCTAATCTCCCATAAGGTGAAGACTCCAACCCCGAGCGCTCTCCCCAGCTTCGGGCCCCCTTTTGGAGTCATGGATGCCTACGTACGGTCGCGGTTTTCAACTCGGCTTGCTGCCTGAAAAGAAATGGAACTGGCGGACCTTCGCAGCGAGTTACGGGATGGTCACGGGCCTGATTCTGCTGATGATTCTGAGTGGGATCCTGACGTCCGATACGCTTATTACCGAGAGTTACCGCGTCATTGAGCTGATACCGCGGCCGTCGTTGAGGCCAGAGCGGTTCCGCAGAACGAGGCCGCAGCAGCACGCAAAGTTGCTGCCGGCGGAACCGGTGTTCCAGACTCCGAAACTGATCGTGCCGAAGGAAGTCCGCGCGCCCAAGCCGCAGCCCCAGGAAATGGAGCCGCCCAAGGTAACCATGAATACCTTCGCGCCTGCGATTTTGAAGGCAACGAGCGGAGCGCGTCCAGTGCTGATTCATACCGGAGAGTTCCAGGGAAGTTCGGTGGCGCCGACGGTGAATGCTCCGATTCCAAAGGTACAGACGGGCGGCTTTGGCGATCCAAATGGACTGAAGCCGAGTGAAAACAGTAAGCCGAACGGCAAGCTGATCGCTGCCACCGCGGGTTCGTTCGACATGCCGGTGGGGCCGGGACAAGGCAACGGATCGGGCGGCGCGAAAGGGATCAAAGGAACGGTGGCGAGCGCCGATTTCGGAAGCGGCGTGGCAACTGCGGGACAAGGAGACGGGCGCAGGAGTGGTCGCGGCAGCGCGGGAGTGCAGAGCTCGGGTTTTGGATCGCAGGAAATCGCGCAGAACACGACACACATTCAGCGCGTGGATAGCGGCCCGGCGACCACGCCAGTCGAGATCACTTACAAGCCGAATCCGGTTTATACGGACGAGGCAAGGAATCTGAAGTTGGAAGGCGAAGTTCTGCTCGAAGTGGAATTCTCGGCGAACGGGCAGTTACACGTGAATCGCGTGGTCAGGGGTCTGGGCCATGGGCTTGATGAAGCCGCCGTGGCCGCCGCCAACAAGATGCGGTTCAAGCCGGCCTTGCGCTACGGGCAGGCCATGGATTCGACAGCAATCGTGCACGTGGTATTTCAATTAGCGTATTGAAACTCTGGAGATGAGAGTTATGCGGAAAGCTATGAACATTATGCACTGGATTTTGATGGCTCTGCTCGCGGTGACGATAACGGCAGTGGCCCAGCAGTCGGCGTCCGCGCCGCAGAACCCACAACCGGTTGCGGCGACGCAGCCGGCACAAACGGCGGCTCAGCCGAGCCAGGCTCAGTCCAATCTGGCGCAGCCGACCACGATGGATCAGGTTGTCGACCGCGTGATCATGCGCGAGAAGGACCTGATCAAGTTTCTGTCGCCGCGCACTCCAATTGTCGAAACCTATCTGCAGAACCTGAAGCAGGATCCGCAGCTAGGGCCGATTCCTGAGGACGATCACTACTTTCTGGGACGCATGGACTTGAGTGACTCGATCGACCGGAGCGACTACCTTCAGAACAAAAACAAAAACAAAGACAAGGACGAAAGCATGGAAAAGCATCTTCTCGGTGAGTTCACCAAGAAGTTCAAATTCCAGTACCAGCCACTGGGCTTTTCGTGGATGATCTTCGCCGATCGCAACGACTTTGACCGGCAGCACTACGATTTCCGTTACGTCCGCCGCGAGTTCCTCGGCGACGTGCGCTGCCTGGTGTTTGATGTGACGCCGAAGAAAGACGCCGGCCGCGGGCGCTTCCTCGGACGTATCTGGGTTGAGGATCAGGACTTCAGCATTGTGCGGCTGAACGGCACTTATGCGCACCCTTCGCGTAACAGTTATTACTTCCACATGGACAGCTGGCGATTGAATTTGACCCCGGGTTATTGGGTGCCAACTTACATCTACAGCGAGGAAGGTGACTTTACCGCAGGAGCCAAGAACAAAATCGCGTTCAAGGCGCAGACTCGTATGTGGGGATATAACCTGAAGGCAAGCTTGACGAACGATGAACTTACTAACATACGGGTGGACAGCGTTAAAGACGATACACCGGCCGCACAGGATGCGACTCCGCTGGCCGCCGAACGCGAATGGCAACAGCAGGCGGAAGATAACGTAATCGAACGGCTGGAACGCGCCGGACTGCTGGCGCCGGAAGGCGACGTGGATAAGATTCTCCAAACCGTGGTGAACAACCTGGAAATCACCAACAATGTCGAGCTGCCGCGGCCAGTCCGGACGCGGGTTTTGATGACTTCTCCGCTGGAGACGTTCAGCGTCGGGAACACGATTGTGGTGAGCCGCGGGCTGATCGACGTGCTTCCCGATGAGGGCAGCCTGGCCATGGTGCTTTCCCACGAACTGGCGCACATCGTCCTGGGACATAACCTGGGCAGCCAGTACGCGTTCAATGACCGCATGCTGTTCTCTGACGAGGGGACTTACCAGAACCTCGGATTCAAGCACATTCCCGAAGAGGAAGCGGCTGCCGACAAGAAAGCCATCGAGATGCTGAAGGCCTCGCCGTACGCGCAGAAACTGGACTCGGCTGGGCTTTTCATCAAGGCTCTGCAAGCGCGCGCTCCACAATTGAGCGCTTTGCTGCAAGCGCACCTCGGCAACAACATCACCGAGAACGGGACCGTGACGCGCATGGCAGCACTGGCCACTTCGGCGCCGGCGCTCGATTGGAATAAGCTCGACCAGATCGCCGCGTTGCCTCTGGGCGGACGAGTCAAGCTCAACCCGTGGGATGACAAGGTGGAGATCGTGAAGGCGCAGCCGGTCGCGATCACTTCAGCGCGCGACAAGATGCCGTTCGAGGTGACGCCTTTCTATCCGCGGCTTTCGCGCTACGGCACGGTGAGTATCCTTCCGGCCGCTGCCACGGCAACGCCGGCAAACCGGGCGACCACCGCCAGCGCCGCTCCCACCAACTGAGTCGGCTACCAAGTTGAAAGAAGCACATGGCCGGGACCGGAAGAAATTCCGGGCTCCCGGCCTGTGTCTATTTGGGCAGTTGTTTCTTGGACTGCCTGGGGTACGCAGAAGCAAGCTAGAAGTGTTCTCTGAGATCGCCGAAACGATCGACCACCAACAGTCGCTGGGATGCTGGAGCGGTGGCGACTTCCTCGTGCTCGAGAATCCATGTGCTGCCATGGGGGATGAAGACGGCGTGCAGGCCCGCGGCTAGCGCGGGGTTGATATCAGACTTGGGGCTGTTGCCGACCATCCAGGTCGTATCCGCCGGAAGGGCGTACTTGGCGATGGCGGAGCGGTAGGTTGTTTCGTCCTTCTCGGCTACGATCTCGACAGCGGAAAAATATTCTTTCAACCCTGAGCGCTCGACTTTCCCACTTTGTTCGGCGGGGTTTCCTTTGGTCATCATGATGAGGTGGTGGCGCTCGCCGAGATACTCAAGGGTTTCAGGGACGCCTGCGAGTATTTCAATCGGGTGATCGGCAATCTGGTGGGCAAAGCTGCGAATGCGCTCGTGCAACTCGGGAGTGACCGGATCGACGGAAAGCTTCTCAAAGGTTTCAACCAGCGAATGGGTAAAGCTGTGCAGGCCGTAGCCGTGTTTGACGATGGATTCCCGCTCAACGTCGTTCAGCACCAAACGAACCATCTCAGGCGTGTGTTCGCGATGATCGAGGAACGAAATGAACTTGGCAATCGCCCGCTCGAAATAGATGTTGTTTTCCCAGAGCGTGTCATCGGCATCGATGAGCAGCGTCTGGGCGCCATTCTCCCCACGCATGCATTCATGATAATGGCTGCGGGCAGATTCCCGGTTTTGATAGACTTGTGTCCGTATGATGAACGGACGTATTAAAAGCTTTTTCGCACGCTTTTTCACGCACCATGGACCAGTTTTATTTTTCATTTTTCTGATGTCAACTCTCGGCGCGGCGCAAGTCAAGAACGCGGCGATGACGGGCTCGGCGGCGAAGAGCGGCGCTCCGGCGGACTTGAAAGTCGCGCCTGACCTGGCACAGCGCCTGGCCAAGTTCCGGCGCGTCCAAATGCCTTTCCGGACGGCCGGTCTGAGCTCTCGTGAGCAGCGACTCGTTCACAAACTGGTGGAGGCCTGCGGCTACCTGGAGAGTATTTACTGGCGGCAGAGCGATCCCGAGGGCCTGACGCTGTACCAGTCGCTGGCCTCGAGCCGGAACCGGCGCGACGTCGAACTGCGCCGCTACCTGTGGATTAACGCTTCGCGCTTTGATTTGATCGACCAGAATAAACCGTTTGTCGGGACGGAACCCGTGCCGCCGGGACGAGGCTTCTATCCTGCGAATCTGACCCGCGAACAGGTGGAACAATACGTTAAAGAGCATCCGGATCAGAAGGCGGCAATCTACGATCAGTTCACGATCGTGCGCTGGCATCAGCAAAAACTCGAGGCAGTTTCCTACCACATCGCCTTTCGCGCATTTCTGGAGCCGGCGGCAAAGGCTCTGCGGGCGGCGGCCCAACTGAGTGATGATGCTGCCTTCGCGAAGTTTCTTCGAATGCGGGCCGACGCGCTGCTCAGCGATGATTACTTCCCGAGCGACCTGGCGTGGCTGGAGTTGAAGAATCCGAAATTCGACATCATCTTCGCGCCCTATGAAACCTATCTGGACGGACTGCTGGGAGTAAAAGGTTCGTACGGCGCGGCGGTAATGGTACGCAACGAGCGCGAGAGCAAAAAGCTCGAGCTGTTTCAAAAATATGTGCCGGAGATTCAGGACGCATTGCCGCTGGCGGCGGAAGACCGGCCGTCAAAACATGGCCTGGATACGCCGATGGAAGTGATGGACGTTCCGTTTCGAGCGGGCGACCTGACGCACGGGTACCAGGCGGTGGCCGACAATCTGCCGAACGATCCGCGGGTGCATGAACAAAAGGGCAGCAAGAAGCTTTTCTTCAAGAATTTCATGGATGCGCGGGTTAACTACGTCATCTTGCCGGTCGCGCGCCAGCTGATGGAGCCGGAGCAGGCGGCGAAAGTTTCGGGCGAGGGTTATCTGCAGAGCACGATCATGCATGAGATCTGTCACGGACTCGGGCCGGCGTTCGCGCGGGTATCATCAGGTAAATCGGCGGGCAAAATCGATATCCGGGAAGCGATCGGCCACCAGTTCAGCGGCCTGGAAGAAGCGAAGGCCGATGTGACAGGAATGTTCGCCTTGAAATGGCTGGTGGATCACGACGTGCTTCCGAAAGAAAAGCTGGAGGAATATTACGCGTCTTACGTTGGCGGAGTGTTTCGCACGGTGCGCTTCGGGACGGCCGAGGCGCACGGTCAAGCGGAGATGATGGAGTTCAACTATCTCTCGGAGCGTGGCGCGATCCGGCGGAATGCCAACGGGCGGTATGCCATTGACTACGACAAGATGCCGGGCGCAATGGCTGATCTGGCCAAGGAACTGCTGGAAATCGAGGCTACGGGAGACCGCTCACGCGCAGAAAACTGGTTCCAGAAGTACGATACGATGCGGGAGGAATTGAAGGCGTCGCTCGAAGCGGCGTCGGACGTTCCGGTGGATATTGATCCGGTGTTTTCATTTGCGGAGAAGGTGCGATAGGCTCGTAGCTCGCAGCTTTTCTACACCCACTCCACGCGCGGCGTCTGCGGAATGATCCCTGCCTTGTGCCCCATATCGAGCAGGCGGCGCACGGCCTCGCGGCCGTCGTCTCCGTAGTCGAGGGTGCGCCCGTTGACGTACATGCCGACAAACTTATCGGCGAGTTGGGTGTCGAGATCGCGGGCAAACTGCATTGCATAGCTGAGGGCTTCTTCGCGATGATCGATGGCGTACTGGATGCTGTCGCGCAGCGCCTGCGTGACGCTCGACATTGTTTCCGCGCCGAGCGAGCGACGGATGGCGTTTCCTCCGAGTGGTAGCGGCAGTCCGGTGACCTTCTGCCACCACTTGCCGAGATCGACGACGCGGTGCAATCCAGATTTGTCGAAGGTGAGCTGGCCTTCGTGGATGATGAGGCCGGCTTCGTATTTCCCTTCGAGAATCTGCGGGATGATTTGATCGAAAGGGACGACTTCCACTTCAACACCGGGCGCGAACAGTTCGAGCGCCAGGTAAGCGGTGGTGAGCTTGCCGGGCACCGCGATTTTCTTTTGCTTGATTTCATCCTGCGTAAAGGGCCGGGGGGAAACAAGCATGGGACCATAACCGTCGCCCACGCTGCCGCCGCACGACATCAGGCTATAGCTGTCCTGAATGTAGGGAAAGGCATGGAATGAAATCGCGGTCACGTCGTAGATGCCGTTCTGCGCCTGGCGGTTCAGTGTCTCGATGTCGCAAAGGGTGTGGCTGAACTTCAGTCCCGGCACGCGAACTTTGTTCGTGGCCAAGCCGTAAAACATGAATGCGTCGTCGGAGTCCGGGCTGTGGGCCACGGTGATTTCGCGAACTGGAGAAGATACCGTCCTCATAAGATTACGTAATCCTGTAAACCACCGCAGTGATGAAAGAACTTAGACTTGCGCCGCTCGGCCCCCTAAACGGGCGGTTGAGTTGGAGCACTTGCGGCATCCTAAAGCGATTTCCTGATACAAAACTGCCCTGACACAACACCCGAGTTTTTTCAGTTCGCCGGCGAAGAAATCCGTTGGTGCCAGCGAGTGGCAACGGCGGCAGCCATCAGCACCTTGATGACCTCCGCAAACACGAACCAGTAGAGGCCAAACCTGATTGCCAGAGAGACGGAGTGCGTGAGCACGGCAAGCCAACTGAGGCCGCCGGCGAAGAGTAACAGTTCCGCTGCCACGGAGGACAGCGCGGCCCAAGCGAAACGGCGCGAGCCTTGCTTCGAACTCTGCTCGTATATCCAGCCCGCGACGAAGGCCACGAGTGGATAGGCCATGAGAAAGCCACCGGTCGGCCCGAGGAGATGGGCAATCCCGCCGCCGAGAATTGCTGAGGGGCTGAACACGGGTAGCCCGAACACGCCTTCGACGAGGTAGAGCGCGAGCGCGGCGAACCCGCGACGCGACCCGAGGAGCAAGCCCACGGCCAGAACTCCGAAGTTTTGCAGCGTCAGCGGAACTGGCGTGAATGGCAGGGGCACGGTCACGCGCGCGCACAAAGCGACGAAGAGGCTGGCGGCGATGACGATGGCCGCCTGCTTCGCAATCTCCCTTCCATGATCTATGGACCGTGTCGGCCGGCCAAGAACTTGGGTATCTGCTCTAGACATGGTGTTCCTTTCCTTGTGGCGGATGACACCGGAGATCAGGCCTCAGGCGGCGAGTGATCGAGGCCGTCGTGTTCCCCTCTGTGGGCGGCCGAGCGCTTCATTTGCCGCCGGACCCGCATGTAGAGCGAAAGTGCAACCGACACCACCACCACAGTACTAACTCCCAATATCAGAAACCACCAGAGCATCCGCACAACACATTTAAGGATAGCAGATGGGCGGCGACAAGAGTGTACCCACGATCACACCGTAAGATCAGACAACAAAAAGAGAACGCTGCACTGCGGTCAGCCCTTCTTCGCCGGCTTGGCCTGCGCTTTGCGGCGCTGCTCTGCCATCATGACCATACGCTCCAACCGCTTGCGGCCGGTCTTCGATCCGGTGGCTACCCTTTCGATGTTGGCGAAGGCATCGGGATTGTTGGTCTTCTCGCGAAATTCTTTCAGGAATGGATAGATCTTGCCTAACATGAAGAACATTTCGCCGCTGCAGCCCGGCTGCAGGAAGAGTTCTTCGTTGAGCGCGCCTTGCAGCACGAAGGATGCCGCCATATCCCAATAGCCGCCCACCTGACGAAGCCAGGTGTTTTCCTGGCTGGGAAACGAATTCGCAACTTTCACGAACTCATCGGCGTTCTGCGGCCAGAATTCGTTCGTGAACCAGCTTCTTGCCTTGCGCATCTCCGCTTCGCGGCGGAGATCGTAGAGTTTCAGAATCAGCTCTGCATCGTGCGCGGTCGCTTTCTTTGCCATATTTTTCGCCTCGTTAGTTATGTTCTGAAATTGCTTTTGCCTCTCAAATTTTGTTTCTGAGAGCCGTTCCTTTGTCAGACTTTTACCGTTGCCCCTTCGAGGGTGCGCTCGTAATCGCATTCTTTGTTCGGGCACGCGATGACGGTTCCGTCTTTGCGGATTCGCTCCACCAGGTACTCGTGTCCGCAGTCTGGACACTTTTCTGGAACGGGTTTTGCCGCCGAAGTGAACTTGCACTTGGGATAGTTTCCGCAGCCATAAAAAGTGTTGCCCTTACGCGCGCGCTTTTCTACGAGTTCGCCTTCTTTGCATTGCGGGCACTTCACGCCGATGAAGTTCTGCTTCACATATTTGCATTCGGGATATCCGCTGCAGGAGGTGAATTCCCCGTAGCGGCCGTGCCGCAAGATCAAGTTGCGTTTGCACAGCGGGCAGGTTTCATCGAGCGGAATGTCGGGTACCTTCTTGCCTTGATCGAGCCGCCGTGTCGTCTTGCAATCGGGATAGCCGGTGCAGGCCATGAATTGTCCAAACCGTCCGCGTTTCAAAACCATAACCCGGCCGCAGTTTTCACAATATTCCTCTTGCGCAGTCTCCTGCAGATCGGCCGAATCGAGGTCGGGCAGGTTGATGGGATTTTCTTTGGTGAACTTGCAGCTGTCAGGATTTTCCTTGTCGTAGGTACTGCAGGCATAGAACGAACCGTGCTTGCCCCACTTGATAACCAGCGGCGCACCGCAGAGCTCACACTTTTCGTCGGTCGGTTTCTCCATACGCTTGATGTTTTCCATGTGCTTCTCCGCGTATCGGAGATCCTTCGAAAATTTCTGGTAAAACTCGGTGAGCGCGTCGTTCCCGGTCTGCTTGCCCTCCTCAATTTCGTCGAGTTCTTCTTCCAGGCGCGCGGTGTACTGGAAGTCGAAAATGTCTTTGAAGTTCTCCACCAGCAGATCGGTGACGACCAGTCCAATTTCGGTGGGTACGAACTTGCCACCGACTTTCTGGGCGTACATCCTCTCCTGAATCGTGCTGAGAATGGTCGCGTAGGTGGACGGGCGTCCGATGCCGCGCTCTTCGAGCTCTTTCACCAGAGAAGCTTCGTTGAAACGCGGGGGCGGCTCGGTAAAATGCTGCTCCGGGAGCAGCGACTTCAGCGTCAGCTTCTGCCCGGCTTCGAGCGGCGGAAGCTTGTGCTTCAGTTCCTCGTCTTCCTCATCTTTGCTGTCTTTGGACTCTTCATAGCACTTCAGGAAGCCGTCGAACTTCATGACGGATCCGGTGACGCGGAACCAAAACACGTCGCTTCCGGACTTGGCGTCGATGTCGACCGAGGTCTGGTCGAACACGGCGGGGTTCATCTGCGAGGCGACGAAGCGCTGCCAGATCAGTTTGTAAACCTTGAATTCGTCTTCCTGTAAATATTGTTTAACCTGGTCGGGATGGCGCATCGCCGAGGTCGGACGAATGGCTTCGTGCGCCGCCTGAGCTTCTTTTTTCTCCTTGTATGTATTGGGAGACTCGGGCAAATAGTTGCCGCCGTACTCGCTGCCGATGTACTCGCGGACCTCGGTGATCGCCTCAGCCGAAACGCGGGTGGAATCGGTGCGCATATAGGTGATCAAGCCCACCAGTCCCTCGTCGCCGAGTTCGACACCTTCATAGAGGCGCTGCGCGATCATCATGGTGCGCTTTACGCTGAACCGGAGTTTGCGCGAGGAATCCTGCTGCAGCTTGCTGGTCGTGAACGGAGGAGTGGCATTGCGCCGGCGCTCTTTCTTCTCCGCTGAACGGACAACCCAATCGGCCTTTTCGAGCGCCAGGCGGATTTTGTCCGCTTCCTCGCCGTTCGTGATTTCGATTTTCTCTTCGCCCTTGCCCAGGAAGCGTGCGTCGAATGCCGGAGGCTTGTTGGCGGCGAGATGGGCGTCGATCGTCCAGTATTCTTTTTTCTCGAAGGCTTTGATTTCCCGTTCGCGATCGACGATCAAACGAAGAGCCACCGTTTGCACCCGGCCAGCGGAAAGGCCGCGGCGAACTTTGTCCCACAAAAGAGGAGAGACTTGATAGCCGACGAGGCGATCGAGGACGCGTCGAGTCTGCTGCGCGTCAACCAGATTGCGATCGATGTCGCGAGGATGCTCGAAGGCGGCCTTGACGGCGCGCTGCGTGATTTCGTTGAAGGTCACACGGCGGATACGTGCGTCGTCCCCGATGTCGTCGGTCTTTGTTTTTGCTTTCTTTTTTCCCTTCTTCTTTTTGCTCGAATCCTCGCTAAGTTCGTCGGCGAGATGGGCGGCGATGGCTTCGCCCTCGCGATCCGGATCAGGCGCGAGGTAGATGTGGTCAGCCGAGAGTGCCAACTTTTTCAGCTTGGCGAGGACTTTTTCTTTTCCGGGGATAACGACGTATTCGGTTTCGAAATTATTTTCGAGGTCGACGCCCAGGCTGCTTTTGGGTAAGTCTTTCACGTGGCCGAAAGAAGCATCGACCGTGAATCCCTTGCCTAGATACTTTTGGATAGTTTTCGCCTTAGCTGGCGATTCGACGATGACTAGACCTTTGGACAATGTTTCCTCAGTTTCGCGGTATTGGAATTGAAGCTAGCACGAATTGGCGGATTGCAACAACCCGTTATCAGTTGTCAGTTCTCAGTTTTCAGTTAACAGCCTTCACTTTCTGCATTAGGGACCACAACATTCGCTTGATCTCAACGGCTTGTTCTCGAAGCCGGTCTTACTCAGGATTCCGCAAGTAGTCTAGGTCGTGGGCGAGCAGCAGTTGATACTCAAGTTCGCTTGCCGAACCCATCGCAATCTGTAGAAACCGGGCCATTTCTACGTTACTCTTTCACAGCAACCCTCCGCGATGTTCATCCCTATGGATGCGGAAGATCGCCTCATCTGACTTGTCAACCCATAAACTTCGTCCCGTGGAAATGTCTTACTTGATGCATAGATGTCCGACCAGCCGGTGTGACTTTTCCCAAACTCTAAGAGAGCGAAAGCTCTGCATGAGACGTCTCCGGTTTTACTGAAAGCGGATGACTGACAACTGAGAACTAAAAGCTCTTTACAAAATTCTTCCCCGGCAACTGCCGCACTTTTGTCCTGCCTCAGCTGGAAGTGGAGAAAGGCGTTCGTCCGTTAACATAACGGAGCGAACGTATGAGGAAGGACCGGAAGCACTACACCGCGGAAGAGAAAGTGGCCATCTTGAGGCGGCATCTTTTGGACAAGGTGCCGGTGTCGGATTTGTGTGAGGAACTGGACTTACGACCGACAGTGTTCTATCGCTGGCAGAAGGAACTCTTCGAGAACGGAGCGGCTGCCTTTCAGTCGCAAGAGCGCCCGCGCCGCCAGGCGGACGAGAGGCAGAAACGGATTGAGTTCTTGGAGAAGAAAGTTCAGACCAAGGATGAGGTCCTAGCCGAGTTGATGGCGGAGCACATCGCACTAAAAAAAAGCCTTGGGGAACTCTAACCGGCAGCTGGGTGCCGCACGATGTGCGGGACCAGGTGGTGGATTTCGTCCGGCAGTGGTCGGAGAGGACCGAGATCGGTGTCGGGCGATTCATTCATTGGTTGGGAGTCACCGCCAGCAAGTTCTATGACTGGCGTCAGCGCTACGGGTGTGTCAACGAACACAACGGTTGGGTTCCCCGCGATTTCTGGTTGGAACCCTGGGAGAAGGAAGCGATCGTCGATTTCCACTTGGAGAATCCGCTGGAGGGCTATCGGCGACTGACGTTCATGATGCTCGACGCTGACGTGGTGGCTGTCAGTCCGGCGAGCGTTTGGCGAGTGTTGAAGCAAGCTGGGCTGTTGTCGCGGTGGAAAGCCAAGCCGTCTCCCAAGGGGACTGGCTTCGATCAGCCGCTGCAGCCGCACCAGCACTGGCACATCGACGTTTCCTATCTCAACGTGTGCGGCACCTTCCACTACTTGTGCAGCGTGCTGGATGGGTGCAGTCGTTTCCTGGTGTATTGGGACTTGCGAGAGTCCATGAGGGAAGCCGACATTGAACTAATTCTCGAACGAGCAAAGGAGAAGTACCCCGAAGCGAGACCGCGGATTATCTCTGACAATGGACCGCAGTTCATTGCTCGCGACTTCAAGGAGTTCATTCGCATTTCGGGCATGACGCACGTCCGAACTTCACCCTACTATCCGCAATCGAACGGGAAAATCGAGCGCTGGCACAAATCGCTAAAAAGCGAATGCATCCGACCGCGAACACCGCTGTCCCTAAAAGATGCGCAGCGCCTGGTGCAGGGTTACGTCGAGCATTACAATAACACCCGCCTAAACAGTGCCATTGGCTACATCACGCCGCATGACATGATCATGGGTCGGCAGGCGAATATCCACGCTGAACGCGACCGGAAGTTACAGACGGCCAGGTACCAGCGGCAGCTTCGGCGGCAGCAAGCCGCATGAGAAAAAGGGAGTTTAGCTCAGGATTCTGCAAGTGTCCGGCTGTCGAGCGTTCTCGAAGAAGTTGCTGACAGGAATTGACCGGTTCGAACACGCGCAGCGCAAGGACAAGACGATGATGAATAACCGCACAAAAACACTCTGGCTGCCTGCTCTGGCTAGCCTGACGGGATCAATGGCGTGGAGGTTGGTCTTGCAGCGATCTTTTCCACAATCGCAGACGCTGTTAAACCACGCAGGGCTCCCGCTTGCCTACCAGCTTCTCTGGCTCGCCGCCTTGCCATTGTTTGGTGCATTAAGCGCGTATCTGTCCCGTCGCGCCGGAGGCGACCGATTGACTGGCCTTACCGCGGCGCTGTCTCCCTCGATCGTGATGATCCCGCTCTGGATAGCATTAGCGACCAGGATGAGTCATCCATCTCCGCGCCAGTGGTTTGGCCTGCTTTGCGGTGTGCTGAACTGGATTGTTTCACCGGGTATCGCCCTATCATTGGGCGCGTGGTCTCTGCCGAGCATCCGAACCAAGAAAAACATGAACACCCGCACAAGAACCTTTTGGGTACCGGCGCTCGTCAGCCTAACAGCAGCGATGGCCTGTCTGACGATCTCGACGCTAGGCGGTCTCGAACCTCGATTTGTCGCGCGAGGATGGGCGACTTATGTGGTCTATATCCCCTGGCTCCTGAGTTTGCCGTTGTGTGGCGCCGCCGGCGCATATTTATCTCGCCGCGCCGGCGGCGAACGCCGGGCGTGCCTCGCCGCTGGTTTGTTTCCTGTAATCGCGATGACGAGCTTGGTCGGTTTTCTCACGGTTATCGGCAAGTTCGTCTATGCCAAGCCCCAGTGGCTCTATTTCTCGATGGCAGTGTTATTCGGTTCCATTCTTCCCGGCATAGCGTTGCTTTTGGGAGCAGCGCCCTTCGCGAAGGCCCGCGAGTACAGGAGCGCTAAGCTGGCAACCTAACGCTTCTCCTTAAGCGCCCGGAGACCGTTTTCGCTACTGCAAAGCCCAGCGTATAAGATCGGTTCTCCAGTCCTTACTGAGGGAGCTACAATGACTCGCCGGGTGAAACGGAAGCGGGCCATGCAGGGATGCAACCATGCTGAGGGATAACCTGGTGGGCTCATCGAGACGATGATCGGCAGCGCGGGAATGTGTTTCTTGCGCTGCTTTCGAAATTCATCGGATCGAAAGACCCCGATGCCTTGAAAATCCCCGCCCGCAGGGCGGAATACTCACTAACGGAGAGCGCTTCCTCTCCAGTTCAGGCTGAACCAAGACACTTTCCCATTCAGCTCCAGTTCGAATAGCGCCGCGAAGATTTCCGAGGGCGACATGTCGGCTTCCAGTAATTCCACCAGCTGATCAATGTGCGTGGATTCATCGGCTTTCAGCAACTTGAGGATCTTCTTTTCATCGGGCGAGGTCACCTCGTCCGGGAATAGAGATGCGGTTGCCGGCTCGGGAGATTCATTCTGCATGGAACTGAGCGCGGCCTGGATGTCTGGCGGAAGCTCTTCCCAAACGTCTTCCCAGGTGGCGACGAGCTTCGCGCCCTGCTTGATCAGTGTGTTCGGACCCCAGGAATTCTTGTTGGTCACGTTGCCTGGAACGGCGTAAACGTCGCGGTTTTGTTCGAGCGCAAGGCGAGAAGTAATGCGCGTGCCGCTGTATTCCGCCGCTTCAACTACCAGCACGCCGGCGGACATGCCGCTGATGATCCGGTTGCGAATAGGAAAATTCTGCGGGGCCGGAAACGTTCCGACTGGAAACTCGGAAATCAGCGCGCCACCAAGGGCCACGATCTGTTCAGTGAGTCGCGTGTTTTCTTTCGGGTACATGACGTCAATTCCGGTGCCGAGAACCGCGACGGTTTTCCCCTTGGCAGCGACAGCGCCGCGATGTGACGCGGTATCGATGCCGCGCGCTAATCCGCTGATGATCACCAAGCCGCGGGCTGCGAGGTCGGTGGAGAGGCGTTCGGCCATGCCGCTGCCGTAAGGCGTGGGATGACGCGTTCCCACCATCGCAATGCCGGGCTGGGCCAGGACCTCGACGCATCCTTTGACGAACAAGATTACCGGCGGATCGTAAATCTCCTTCAGCCGTGACGGATATTCGAGATCGCTGAGTGAAATAATCCTGGCGCCCGCCTTCGCCGCCTTCGCGCATTCCTGTTGCGCTAGTTCGTATGACTTTCCGCTGGCGATCGATTGCGCGGAAACGGCCCGCATCCCCGCGGCTTCGAGCTCGGTCAGGGTGGCCTGGAAGACGCGCTCAGCTGCGCCGTAATGCTCAATCAATTTCTTGATGCGCGTGGGCCCCAATCCCGGGGTCAGCGACAGCGCAAGCCAGTAAATACCTTGGTAAGAAGCTGGGCCAGGCGCTGCAACGGCCACTGGCGAAATATCGTTCGACATATCGCGTGACCGTAGCCTGTGGCGGAAAGGCCTGTCAAGGATGGCGCGCACATCACTTTTGGTAGAATTCGTAAACTGATGAGCCGGCTAAAGATCTCGGCCATTTCCTATCTGAATACGGCGCCTCTCATGTGGGATTTTGAGCACGGAGAGGCGGGCACGGACCTAGTTGCGGAATACGATATTTCCTACACCATCCCCTCGACCTGCGCCGAGGCTCTCCGTGCGGGCACGGCCGATATTGGCATCATTCCAGCGGCGGCTTATGCAACGGCTCCGGATCTCGTCATCATTCCCGACGTGGCGATTGCGGCCCGGCGCGCGGTGCGGTCGATCCTATTAGTAAGCAAGGTGCCCGTCGATAAATGGTCAACACAGGTGCGCACGGTTGCACTCGACACTTCTTCGATGACCTCGGTGGCGCTCGCCAAGATTCTGTTCGCCAAATGGCGGGGCGGAGTGCGCGATTATAAGCCGATGGCTCCGGATCTGGATGCCATGCTCGACGCATGCGATGCAGCTTTGCTCATCGGAGACCCCGCGCTGCAGGTCGACTGCACACGCTATTTCACGCTCGACTTGGCCGAGGAATGGAAGTCGCGCACGGGAAAGTCATTCGTCTTCGCTTTCTGGGCGATTCGCAAACCGGCACTAGCCCGCCGAGATGGAGCGGCCATCGCCCAAACCTTCAAGAAGTCACGCGATCACGGCCTGTCTCCGAAGAATCTCGAAACCATTGCACAGGAGTGGGCGCCGCGCCTCGGCCTTACCGTCGAAGTCATTCGCGTCTACCTCACGCAAAACATCCATTATTATCTCGACCCTCCGTGCCTGGAGGGACTTGACCTTTATTACCGCTTGGCCGCGGAGGTCGGAGCGCTTCCGCAAGCGGCGGAACTTCGTTTTGTTTCGAACCTCGTCGATAGTGGGCTACCTATGTCGCCGAGCAAGTGAGCTGCGAGCTGGGGGCGACCGGTTTGCTCGAAGCTCGCGGCTCGGCGGCGCCAAGAACAAAGCTGCTAACATCAATCTGAGTTCGGGAATCTACGCTTGGAGACCGCGATGGAACCGTTCCGCTTTCATCTCTTCGTCTGCACGCAGCAAAAACCAGAAGGTGTCCCTTCCTGCGCGGCCAGCGGGTCGTTCGCAGTGCTCGGTGCACTCGATCGCGAGATACAGGCGCGCAGCCTCAACCACGATGTGCAACTCACTACTTGCGGCTGCATGGGACTGTGTGATGAAGGTCCAGTGATGGTCGTCTATCCGGCCGGCGTGTGGTACCGGCGGGTGCAACCGTCGGATGTATCCGAACTCGTCGGCACACACCTGCGCGATGGCAAGCCCGTCGATCGTCTCGTATGGAACGATGCTTCTGCGATGAAAGCCATGGCGATCGAGCATGGGGAAAAGTTCCGCGCAGCGATGGCTGCCCGCGAGAAAGCAGGAACGCTGCCCGATCACCTCGATCAGATGATCCGCGGCTACATGCCGAGCCGTTGCATTCTTACGGCGCTTGAACTCGACATCTTTACCGCCGTCGGGGATGGGGCCAATGCCGAACAGATCGGGGCGAGGATCAACGCGAATGCCCGCGCCGCAGGCATGCTGCTCAACGCGCTCGTCGCCCTCGGGCTGCTCTCGAAGAGCGGCGACGATTACAGGAACACGCCCGAGTCCGCACGCTTCTTTGTTCAAGGCTCCAAAGACAACCAGCGCAATGGTCTGCTGCACACCGCCAACATCTGGCATCGCTGGAGCACGCTGACCGTGGCTGTGCGCAGCGGTACCCGCGTCTTCATTGATCGGGACGATACCCCAGAATGGACGCGCAACTTCATTGCCGGCATGCAACGCCACGCCAAAGATCGCGCCCCGCTAGTAGTGAAGGCCTTGGGAACAGCCGGGGTTCGCCGCATCCTCGATCTCGGCGGTGGCTCGGGCGCATACTCGATCGCGTTCGCAAAAGCTTGTCCCGATGTGCAATGCGAGATTCTTGACATTCCAGAGGTGGTGCCACTCACCACCGAATATGTCAGCCAGGCCGGCGTCTTAGCGCAAGTCGGCCTTCGCGCTGGAGACATGCTGCAAGACGACTTTGGCGCCGGCTACGACATCATCATGCTGAACGCAATCTGCCACATGTTTTCCGAGGAGCAGAACCGCGACATCTTCTGCCGTGCCCACAAGGCACTCGCACCGAACGGCCGCCTGGTCGTGCAAGACTTCATCCTCAATCCCGACAAAACTGGGCCGCAACAAGCGGCACTGTTCTCACTGAACATGCTCGTCAATACCGGTGCGGGCGCCAGTTACAGCGAGTTGGAATATGCCGACTGGATGAAGGCTGCGGGTTTTACCGAGGTATGCCGCATCAACCTGCCCGGGCCTAGCAGCCTGATGGTGGGGCTGGTGAAATAGCTACCCTACTTTCGCGTAGTGTGAGCAAACTGGTTCCCTGCGAGGTGTTGAAGTGAGGCAAGAAAAGGAACCCGCTACAACTTGGCAGCAGCAAATCTGCTCTAATAGGGACGATGCACTGGCTAGCGATCGTCCTGCTCGCGTCGCAAAAAAGCGCCCTGCGATGGCTGATCCATCTCGGCGGACCCAGCCTGATTTTGCTGGGACTCGTCGACAACTCGGTCATCCCTCTGCCGGGCAGCACCGACATCGTCACCATTCTGCTGGCTGCCCACCACCGCGAACCCTGGTTCTACTACGCGATCATGGCAACCGCGGGAGCCATTCTTGGCGGATATCTTACCTACCGCATGGCTCGCAAAGGGGGCAAAGAAACTCTGGAGAAGCGGTTCTCGCCGAAAAAAGTGAAGAAGGTATACGCGATTTTTGAGCGCTGGGGCTTCGCGGCGGTTGCGATCCCCGCTCTGCTTCCGCCGCCGTTTCCTATCGTGCCCATGCTTCTGGCCGCGGGCGCCATGCAGTACTCCACCAGGAAGTTTCTGACCGCTCTGGCCGTGGGGCGCGGCATTCGGTTCACTATTCTTGCTTATCTCGGGTTCCACTACGGCCGGCATATTGTGAAGTTTTTTGCACAGTATTACTGGCCGGTGCTTATCGCTCTGATCGTGCTCTCAGTCGCGGGCGGGCTGTACGGGCTGTTCGAGTACAAACGGAGACAGCCTTCGGGCCTTCTCGGGAAACTCGCCTCCACGCCCTCGCACCAGCTAAAATAGCCATTATCGTGGGGTGACGCGGATGTCCCTGACCAAAGTGCAAGCGCTGGAGATGTTTCGGTCCGATGACTTGATCGGGATTGGCATGGAGGCGGACGCTGTCCGCCGCAAGCTGCATCCCGAGTGCACCGTGACTTACATCATCGACCGCAACATCAATTACACCAACTTCTGCACGGAATATTGCACGTTCTGTGCGTTCTATCGTCCGCTGAAGGGGCCCGCGGCTAGGGTCAACGAAGGCTACATCGTCGACCTCGACACCATCTACGAGAAAATCCGCGAGACCGTGGAACTCGGCGGCACCGGCGTGCTGATGCAGGGCGGCTTGCATCCTGATCTCAAGATCGACTGGCACGAGCGTATGCTCAGCGGCATCAAGCAGCGCTTTCCGAAAATTCATCTGCACTGCTACTCCGCTTCGGAGGTTCTGGCGATTGCCGAGTACAGCAACCTCAGCGTGCGCGATACGATTGCGCGGCTGCGCGACTCGGGGCTTGATTCGATTCCGGGCGGCGGCGCTGAGATTCTCGACGACGAAGTCCGTTACAAAATCGCACGCCTGAAATGCCTGACCGCGGATTGGCTGCTGGTGCATCGCACCGCGCACCAACTCCGCATGCGCACCACTGCGACCATGATGTTTGGTGTCGGCGAGTCCATCGAACACCGCATCAACCACTTCCAGTGTCTCTACGATTTGCAGCAGGAGACCGGCGGATTTACCGCGTTCATCCCGTGGAGTTTTCAGCCCGCCAATACAGCGCTCGGCGGACGCCACTGGGATGAGGCCACGGCGGTTGAGTACCTGAAGGTGTTGGCGATTTCGCGGCTCTATCTTTCGAATTTTCTGAACGTGCAGTCCAGTTGGGTGACGCAGGGATTGAAAGTCTGCCAGATGGGCCTGCGCTTCGGCGGCAACGACGTGGGCTCGGTGATGCTGGAGGAGAACGTTGTCCGCGCCGCGGGCGTAACCAACTGCACAACCGAAGAGGAATTGCGGCGCATCATACGCGATGCGGGATTCCGTCCGGCGCAGCGGGATACGCTGTACCGGCAATATTTTCTGAACTGATTTGAAGCGCTCACTCGCCCTCTCGTTTTTAGTCCTCAGCTCCTTGTTACTTGCGAGCGCGCAGAATCCCGCGCCCGCGGCGAAGACATCCTTTGTTGCCGGCACGGTGGTGCAGGAACCGGGCAGCCAGCCGCTCAAGAAAGTGCTGGTGCAGGTCGTCGCGGAGGACCAGAAACAAGGCGGAAACTACACTGCATCGACCGATGCCGACGGCCATTTCCACATCGAGAACGTCACGCCCGGACGTTACCGGATATTCCTTGAGAGAACGGGTGTTGTCGGGGTGAATGAGCGCGGACTTAAGTCTGACACCAACGTTGTCGCTGTTCAGGCTGGACAATCGGTGGAAAATCTTCTTTTCCGAATGTTGCCCACGGCGGTTATCAGTGGACGCATCACGGACGAGGATGGCGATCCGATGTCTGGTGTCAGGGTGCTCGCGCTGAAAAAGGTACCGGGCAAGTCAAAGCGGGAGGCCGCCAGCGGCACCGAAGCGACGAACGATCTTGGCGAATATCGTCTCGCCGGTTTGTTTCCCGGTCAGTACTGGATTTTGGCCATGCCGCCTCCGGACTTCCGCGACTACGAACAGCCGCACGATCAATCAGCGTCGGGCGACAACCAGGGCGATCACCAGGGCGATGCCCAGCCCGATACTCGTTACCTCGCAACCTACTATCCGGGTACCTACGATGCCATGCAAGCTTCGGCTCTGACGCTTAAGGCGGGTGACGAAGTGCCGGTCAACCTCACATTGGTGCCGGCTAGAGCGTATCGGGTTCGCGGAATCGTTACTGGCGTCACGGCCAGCCAGAAGCCCGCCGTGGAGTTGGTCTCCAAAGCGGGCGATTCTTACCACGCGAATGAAATCGGGACTGACGGCCAGTTCGAGATCCGTGGAGTCGGTCCGGGATCGTATGTGTTGAGGGCCGCGGCCGGCGCGGGAACGCAGCCGCTAACCGCGCATCAGGATATCAACGTCGTCGCCGCTGACGTGGAAGGCGTAAAGCTCGCTCCCTTGCCTTCGTTCACGGTCTCTGGTCATCTCCTCAGCGACAGCGGCGCGTCGGGAGACGTCACTCACTACGTGGTAAACCTGCGCCTCGCCGAGATGCCGGAGGATCCCGGCCTCTTCATGTCCCAGGACTTCTTTGGGATGAACGCGTCCGTGGACCGGCTTGGCAACTTCGAGTGGAAAGATGTGAACCCCGGCACTTACATCGTGCAGATGGAAGGTGGCGGGCAGGGCAGCTTTTTTCTGAAATCGGTGATGCTCGGCGGACGAGATATCGCAACCGGATTCACGGCAAGCGGGCCGGCGACGCTTGAGTTGGTGGTCAGCTCCAAAGGAGGCATGGTCGAGGGAACGGTCGTTGAAAAAGAGAAGGATTTGGATAACGATCATCCGGTGGCCAATGCCACGGTGGTGGCCGTGCCGGAGGAACAATACCGCAAGCGCCCCGATCGCTTCGTAACCGGATCCACCGATCAGCATGGACGCTTTACGATTCGCGGTTTTGCTCCGGGCACCTACACGCTATATGCCTGGCAGGATCTGGACGATGGTGTGTGGCGCGACCCCGACTTTCTGAAATCCCAGGAAGCAAATGGTTCGGCGTTGAAAGTGGAGGAAGGTTCTCATCAGCAAGTTGAGCTGCAGGTTAGTCCGGCGGGCGAGGAGTGGCGATAAACCGTAGTTAGTCATTGGTCGTCAGTCGTTCGCGGGCTTGCCAACGACTAACGACCGCCGACCAACGACCGATCAGGTACAATGCTCGGTCTGCTCTCTTTCCTTAATGGTCCTGTTGAGGTTATGGATTTGACGCTCGCTTCTTCCCCGCTGGCTCTCGTTGTGATCTTTGCCTCCAAGGGTTTAGGGGCATATCTTCGCCAGCATTTTCTCGACAAGACTTTCCAGGGTCTCTACCAGGTCAATGCGTTTGACCTGGCGCTGCTGATTCCCTATTTCATCGTGCTGATCATTCTGGCAGCGTACGGAGCGCATCGCTACTGGCTGGTCTATCTTTATTACAAGCACAAGAAGAACAAGACCACGGAACCCGCGGCTCATTTCCAGTTCGACGACCTGCCGCGTGTCACCGTGCAGTTGCCGATCTTTAACGAGCAATACGTGGTAGACCGGCTGCTCGACGCCGTGTGCCGGCTCGAATATCCGAAAGAAAAACTCGACATCCAACTGCTCGACGATTCGACCGACGAAACCGTGGAGGTCGCCCGCATTCTGGTTGATCGTTACGTCGCGTTGGGACATCCGGTCGCCTACATCCACCGCGACAATCGCGAAGGCTTCAAGGCGGGCGCTTTGGAAGCGGGATTGAAAACGGCAAAGGGCGAATTCGTTGCCATCTTTGACGCCGATTTTGTTCCTCCGCCCGACTTTCTGATGCAGTGCATCCATCACTTTACCGATCCTAAGGTCGGCATGGTGCAGACGCGCTGGACGCACATCAACCGCAACTACTCGCTACTGACCCAGGTCGAAGCCATTCTGCTCGACGGCCATTTCGTTCTCGAACACTCAGGACGGGCACGCAGCGGCGTTTTCTTTAATTTCAACGGCACGGCCGGCATGTGGCGGCGCCGCGCTATTGACGAGGCCGGCGGCTGGGAGCATGACACGCTCACCGAAGACACCGATCTCTCCTACCGTGCCCAGCTCAAAGGATGGAAGTTTGTCTATCTGCAGGACGTCGAATGTCCGGCCGAGTTGCCGGTAGAGATGACTGCGTTCAAGACGCAGCAGGCGCGCTGGGCGAAGGGGTTGATCCAGGTCTCCAAAAAAATACTCCCCAAGGTGTTCGCGAGCAACGCCTCGCGGCACGTGAAAATCGAGGCCGTGTATCACCTCACGGCCAATCTCAGCTATCCGCTGATGATCGTGCTTTCGGTGTTGCTGTTGCCCGCCATGATTATTCGCTTCTACCAGGGATGGTTCCAGATGCTCTATATCGACCTTCCCTTGTTCCTGGCTTCCACGTTCTCCATTTCCAGCTTCTATCTGGTTTCGCAGAAGGAACTGTTTCCAAAGAGCTGGCTGCGATCTTTGCTCTACCTGCCCCTTTTAATGTCCCTCGGAATCGGGCTGACGATCACCAACACGCGCGCCGTGCTCGAAGCGCTGGTCGGCAAACAGACCTCGTTTGTGCGTACTCCCAAGTACCGCGTCGAATCGAAGAAGGACAAAGTCGGCGCGAACAAATACCGCAAGCGTCTGGGATGGGTTCCGTGGATTGAGCTGCTGATCGGAGCTTACTTCGCGCTGGCCGTTTTTTACGCCATCGACAACGAGAATTACTTCACCGTTCCCTTCCTGTTGTTGTTCGTGATCGGTTACTGGGTCACAGGGCTGATGTCGCTACTGCAGGGGCGATTCGCCGGGCTCTCGGTGGGCTCGGAAACCCACAGTAAGCCCTTCCCGGTCGGCGTGTAGGCATCAGGTCATTGGATCATCGGGTGATCTGGACATCTGGCGATCGGAAGTTTGGACAGGGAAACAATGGCCCATGATCCGATCACCCGATGCCTTCGGCCTATCAGCGCGAGTCGGAGGCAAACTTGAAGTCAACGCGGATCCTGATTTCGTTCTGCACCGGTTTTCCGTCAAGCTCATAAGGCTTGTACCGCCAATGCTTCACCGCGTCCACGGCGGACTGGGAAAGCAAGGGTAGGCCTTCGATAACCTTGACATCGCGCAACGTTCCATCCTCCATGATTACGGCGGCCAGAACGACCTTGCCCTCCAGGTGCAGCATGCGAGCCTGGGCAGGATAAATCGGCGGAACGCGGTGCACGAGTTGGCCGCCCGAAACCCCTTGTGACACAACACGCCCAGGCAACGAAGCGTTCGCGGAGAGAACTTCGTTGAGCGCGGACTGACTCGTCGATTCAACGGGGATCGACAGCGGCTCGACCGAGGTGGTCGCATCAACGTGCAAATTCGAGTGCGAGTCAGGATGCGATCCAGCAGCCTGCAAATTGGGTGGCCCATATTTGACGACCACATTGGGAGCCACGCCGCCGGGCGATCGCGAGTGACCTGCCAGAGCTTGATCGGCCTGAGTTTTCTTTCCCGCGAAGGCGTCCAACTCCGAAGCGAGTTTTACCGAAGATCCGGCGGAGGGCTTTTGGCTGGATGGAGTCAGCGAGTTTGGAGACAGCGATCCGCCACCGGGATTCGCCCTCCACGCCGTGTCATTGTCGGGAGGATGCCCAACTGCAACGTCGAGAGTCGCGGCGCCGGCAGCGTCGGTGCCGGCGTTTGCAGTACTGACACTTGCGGGGCTGGTAGAGGATGGCGTGGCATGTGCCTTGCCATCCGCCCGTTCCGGTCCGCGGCGCCCCAGCCAAATCACCAGTGCAAGCAGTGAGATCGCAACCAGGCCTAGGAGGGCACCCAAAACGAATGGCGCCGTTCGAGTGCCTCGGGCAGCGAGAGCCACGGCCCCGACACGATCACACGCTGGTCGCGCACCAGACGGTGGCTTCTCAATCTCAGACGGGAGCTTCGGCGCGGCCGACGATGCGCTCTCCGGTTGCGATGTGCGGGCCCGCTCTGCAAGCGCCGCAAGTTGCTGCAAAAGCGCAATGTGCTGTTCGGTGAAGGCGGCGGGCATGGTGGAGAGAACTTCGAGGACTCCGTTGATCCCGCGCCAGCCGCGAATTGGCAAAACGGCAATCGAGCGCAAACCGAGGCTGCGGCAGACTTCCAGATCGACCAGCGGATCATCCTCGGTATCGGCGCAATGCTGGATTTTACCGGTGAGCAAGCACTCGCCCGAAATTCCAGTCTCCGCACTCAACCGCGCACCAAGAACGGGAGCCGTGTCGCCCGTGCGCGCGCGGCACACCATCACACCGTCATTCCACATCGCCAGTGCGGCTGCGGAAGCCCCCGTCAGTTGCCGGGCGACATCTGTGATAGTCCCGAGGATGGGGTCCAGGCTGTGGCCCCCAGATGCGATCAGCTCCTTCAGGGACGACAGGACTGCCCTCTCGTCAAGATTCCCAGAGATGTTGCCGGACGGGCCGGAGGAAGTCTCCGGCAAAAAACCGCGATCAAATGCACTGGGTATTTTGCCGGAGCGAAACGGCTCGGATTGAGGCACAGCCACGGCTCTCTCTCGGTCGGCAAATTGCCGGACAAAAGCGGCAGAACGCCAGCGGCTGGAGTGATTGCGCCGAAGTATGAGCTAACTTCGCCCGCGTGTCAAGGAAAGTAATCGGTTGAAAAAGCATCGGGTGATCGGACCATCGGGTGATCGGAAGTGCAAGCGATAAATAATGATTGATGGTTTAAAGATCACCCGATCACCCGATTTCGGTCGCACCAAACTAACCAATAATCGAGTCGTGGGCGCGATGCTACGCTGATGGGGCTCTGGTTTCTCGCATACACCTCCGCACGAGGCATTGCAGGGAGCCAATCTCAAGAAGCTGTTAAGAACAGTCGAAGCGCTGGCGGATTTGGGCCCCGAACTTACGGCGGACCGCGACTTCCGTCAAACCGCTCGCGCCATGCTGACGGCCGTGATGGAAGCGGCTGGCGCACGCGAGGCTGTGTTGTTTTCGTTCGGCGAACGGCCTTCCTTGCTGACGTCGGTCGATGCCCAGGGATTCGCGCTGCTGCCGGAACCGTCGCTGATCCCCCTGCTGCCGCGCCACGTTCATACCCTGACCGCAGCCGCCGGTCCGGTGCTGCTCAATAGTTCCACCTACGATACCTTTCTGAGTTCGAACGGCAATGTCGCGCCCGAACTGTTCAAATGCATTTGCCCGCTCAAAGTCCGGGGAAAGCTCGCCGGCGCGATTGTCCTGGGGCGGCGGGAAGGCGACGCGTTGTACGAAGAAGACGCGCTCGACGCTTTTGAAATGCTCAGCCACTACGTGGCCCTAGCTATTCAGAATCACACTCTCGGCCAGACGCTCGCCCAACGGGTTTCGGAAAACCTGCGGCTGCTGGCCTCCCTGCACGGTTTCTACGACAACGCGCTCGAGGCTTTCGCCACCGCCATCGACGTCAAACACGTCAACATCCATGGACACTCGCTGCGGGTGGGCCGCTACTCGCAGTCGATCGGCGAGGCCCTCGGCATGGACCCGAGCGCTGTGGCGTCGTTGCGGTCGGCGGGCTATCTGCACGACATCGGCAAAGTTGCCGTCGATAAGCGGCTGTTCGAAAAGGCTTCCAAGCTCGATGCGGTAGAGTCCCGCGAGATGCAGGACCACACCGTCGTTGGCCATCAGATCGTCAGCCACGTGCAATTTCCCTGGCCGCAGATTCCGGAAATCGTGCGCTGGCATCATGAACGCGGAGACGGGTCGGGATACCCGGACGGCTTACACGGGGACGAAATGCCGCAAGCGGTCCGCATCGTAGCCCTGGCCGATACCTTCGATGCCATGACCAGCGAACGCCCCTACCGCCAACGCCTGCCGGTCGGAGCCGCGCTTCAGGAATTGATCCGCATGAGCCCGCAAAAATACGATCCCCAAGTCCTGCAGGCTTTGCTGATCCAGGTGCGGCGGGACGCGGTCGGAACCAACCGCATCCCCATCCTTGACCCTGAGGTGATGCACCTTTCCGCCACGGACGTGGACCAACTGGCCTCCACCCTGCAACACCGGATCAGCCAGAATAAGATTCTTTTCACCTGAGATTCCACTTTCTTCCGGCTGCAGAAACGAGGCTTGTCCCGTCCCCGGAAGGTGGCCAGCCGTTACAGGATTCGCTCCTCAGCCAATTCTCTTCGGTGTAAAATCCTACCCTAGTCCTCTCGCGCCTCGTTTAGTTTCCGATCACGATGTAAACTTGGGGCGACCGACACACTTGTATCCGTTTGGAGCTGATTTCATCTAAGTTGGCGTGGGGCCAATGCAAACCGTTTGACGAGGAGAGAAATGATGGCCGTCAGTGACCAGTCTGTCGCCACCACCGGCCGACAGCTCGATCAGTTGTGTATCAACACGATTCGCACTCTTTCGATGGACGCGGTGCAGAAGGCGAACTCGGGCCATCCCGGAACGCCGATGGCGTTGGCTCCCGTCGCCTACTGTCTGTGGCAGCAGTTCCTGCGCTATGATCCGGAAGATCCGATCTGGCCGAACCGCGATCGCTTCGTCCTTTCCAACGGACACGCCTCCATGCTGCTTTATTCCCTGCTGCATCTGGCAGGTGTGAGGGAAGTTAGTCCCGAGGGCAAAATCCTTTCGACGCCTGCGCTCTCGCTCGATGAGATCAAGAATTTCCGGCAACTGGGCAGCAAGACGCCGGGGCATCCTGAATATGGTTTGACCTCAGGTGTCGAGACGACCACTGGCCCGCTCGGTCAGGGCGTCGCCAACAGCGTGGGCATGGCCATCGCCGAGCGCTGGCTGGCGGGGTATTTCAATCGTCCGGGATTCGAATTGTTCAACCACAACATCTGGGCGATTTGCGGCGACGGCGACATGATGGAAGGAATTTCCGGGGAAGCCTCCTCGATCGCAGGACACCTGAAACTTTCGAACCTGTGCTGGATTTACGACAACAACCACATCACCATCGAGGGCAATACCGACCTCGCCTTCGACGAAAATGTGGGCGCCCGGTTTGTCAGCTATGGATGGGACGTAACTCACGTCCACGATGCCAACGATCTGGTCGCGCTGGCCAGCGCTTACAACCACGCACTCGGCGTCAAGGATCGCCCCAAGCTGATCGTCGTGGACAGCCATATCGGTTACGGCGCGCCCCACCGGCAGGACACAAAGGAAGCGCACGGCGAAGCGCTTGGCGAAGGAGAAGTCAAACTGACAAAGCGCTTCTACGGCTGGCCGGAAGACTCCAAGTTTCTGGTGCCCGACGGAGTCCGCGAAAACTTCCGTGACGTAATGGGCAAGCGCGGGCGGCAACTGAGCGGCCAGTGGAACGTGTTGTTAGGAAAATACAGCGCGCAGTACCCCGATTTAGCGGCCCAATTCGAATGCATGCAGCGTCGCCAGCCCGCTAACGGATGGGACAAGGAACTTCCCACATTTGCGCCCGATGCCAAAGGCCTCGCAACCCGCGATTCGTCCTCCAACGTTCTCAACGCCATTGCGAAGAACCATCCCTGGCTCATGGGCGGCTCGGCTGATTTGTATCCGTCGACGAAGACGCGGCTTACCTTCGACGGTGCAGGCGATTTCGAAGCCGGTCATTACAACGCGCGCAACTTCCACTTCGGCATTCGCGAGCACGCGATGGGCGCAATCGTAAATGGCATGGCGCTGTCGAAGATTCGGGCCTATGGCTCGACCTTCCTCATCTTCAGCGACTACATGAAGATGCCGATCCGCCTCTCGGCCGTCATGGAGGTCCCGTCCATCTGGATCTTCACTCACGATTCCATCGGCGTCGGCGAAGACGGACCGACTCACCAGCCGATCGAGCAATTGATCACCTTGCGAGCGGTTCCCGGGCTCATGACGCTTCGCCCCGCCGATGCCAACGAGGTGGTTGAGGCATGGAAAATAATCATGAGCCAGCGGAAGGAACCGGTGGCGCTGATCCTGACGCGACAAGTTCTGCCGACCTTCGATCGCACGAAATACGCACCCGCGACAGGCGTGGCTCGCGGCGCTTACATTCTGGCCGAAGCCGAAGGTGGCAGGCCGCAGGTCATTCTTATGGCAACGGGCAGCGAGGTCTATCTCTGCGTCGATGCCTACGAGAAACTAAAAGCTGAAGAGATCCGGGCGCGCGTCGTGAGCATGCCGTCGTGGGATCTGTTTGAACATCAGGATCAGAGTTACCGCGACCAGGTGCTGCCGCCCGATATTACCGCACGGGTCGCGGTCGAGATGGCTTCGACCTTCGGCTGGACGCAATACGCGGGAGCGAAAGGACGCGTCATCGGCATGCATACCTTTGGAGCGTCGGCACCGCTCAAGGATTTGCAGCGGCATTTCGGCTTCACGTCCGAAGCCGTAGTCCAGGCAGCGCGCGAATTGCTCGTGTAGAGACGGGCTTGCCCCGTCTCTTTGGACGCCACGAGACATTCGCGGGAGCAGACGCGGCAAGCCGCGTCTCTACGGGGAATCTTAGGAGACAGTTATGAATCCAGTGGGCACGCTCGAAACCGCAAAGGCCGCTAATCCTCTCACCCAGCTTCAGACGTTCGGCCAATCCATCTGGCTCGACTATATCCGCCGCGATCTGCTGAAGAGCGGCGAACTGCAGCGTCTGATCACCGAAGACGGCCTGCGTGGCATGACGTCGAATCCCGCGATTTTCGAGAAGGCCATTGCGGGCTCGACCCAGTACCAGGATTTTCTCGACTCCCTCGCCGGCCGGACCGACCTTGACGCCAAGGGCCGTTATGAACTGCTGGCCATTCGCGACATTCAGGACGCGGCCGACCTGCTCCGCCCCGTTTACCAGAGTACGAAGAAGCGCGACGGCTACGTCAGCCTCGAAGTATCTCCGTATCTCGCGCACGACACCAACGGCACACTCGACGAGGCGCGGCGGCTATGGAAAACCGTGGCCCGAGAAAACGTGATGATCAAGGTGCCGGGCACCGCCGAAGGCATACCCGCGTTTCGCCGACTCATCAGCGAGGGCATCAACATCAACGTGACGCTGCTCTTCGCGCAGGGAGTGTATGAGCAAGTCGCCGCGGCGTTCATTGACGGAGTTGAGAAGTTTGCTGCGACCGGCGGCGATGTAAGCAAGATTGCGAGCGTGGCCAGCTTCTTCATCAGCCGCATCGATTCGCTGGTCGACTCGCTCGTGAGCGAGAAACTCAAGAGCGAAACCGACCTGGCCCGCAAAGCGAAGTTGCAAGGGATTCTGGGGAAGGTCGCAATCGCCAACGGCAAACTGACCTACGAAGCCTACCAGCGCATTTTTTCTGCCCCGCGCTGGAAGGCGCTGGCCGCCAAAGGCGCGCAGACGCAGCGCGTTCTCTGGGCAAGCACCAGCACCAAGAATCCGAATTATCGCGACGTGCTTTACGTTGAGGAAATGATCGGGCCCGACACTGTCAACACCGCTCCTCCGGCGACGATCGATGCCTTCCGCGATCATGGCAAACCGCGCCAAAGTCTGACCGAAAACCTGGACGGCGCGCGGAAGACGATGGCCGATCTGGCCGGCGTCAGCATTTCCATGAAAGAGGTCACCGACAAGTTGACGGCAGACGGCGTGAGATTGTTTGCCGACGCCTTCGATACCCTGCTGGCCGCGGTCGAAAAAAATACGAAGCGCACAACAACGCCCACGCCGCAGGTCAATCGCCAGAGCGCAACGCTTCCAGGCGATCTCGATGCTGCTGTAAAAAAAAACCTTAGCGACTGGCGCGCGTCGGGAAAGGTAAGAAGGCTCTGGCAGCACGACGCCTCCCTCTGGACCAACGAAGACGAGGCCAAGTGGCTGGGATGGCTCGGCATCACGGACGAACAAATCGCAGCCGCCGGCCAACTGAAAGCCTTCGCCGACGAAATCAAGAGCTCTGGATTCTCCGACATTCTGCTGCTTGGCATGGGCGGTTCCAGTCTTTGTCCGGAGGTGCTCGCGCTGACCTTCCCGCAAACGCCCGGCTTCCCGCGCCTGCACATCCTCGACTCTACCGACCCGGCGCAGATCAGAAGCACCGAAAAGAAAGTCGACCTCGCCAAGACGCTGTTCATCGTTTCCAGCAAGTCCGGCAGCACCCTTGAGCCCAACATCTACAAACAGTACTTTTTTGAGCGCGTGCAGCAGACCGTCGGCGCCGACAAAGCGGGCAGCCGCTTTATCGCGATCACCGATCCTGGCTCGAAGATGCAGCGGGTCGCCGAGCGCGACCGTTTCCGCCACATTTTCTATGGCCTGCCTTCCATCGGTGGACGCTACTCCGCGCTTTCGAACTTCGGTATGGTTCCCGCAGCAGCTATGGGCCTCGACACCGGCAAGTTCCTGCAGCGCACGAAAGAGATGGTCGAAGCCTGCAAGGCGTCCACTCCCGTGGAACAGAATCCAGGAGTAATGCTTGGCCTGATCATGGGAAGCGCCGCAAAACTGGGCCGCGACAAAATTACTCTTGTCACGTCACCCGGCATTGGCGACTTGGGCGCGTGGCTCGAGCAGCTGATCGCGGAATCCACCGGCAAACTCGGCAAGGGCATCATTCCGGTCGATCGCGAAGAACTAGGAGCGCCGGAGGTTTACGGAAACGACCGCCTCTTCGCCTACGTCCGACTGGACGGCGCGCCCGACGCAGCGCAGGATGCCAAGGTCGCCGCGCTTGAAAAAGCCGGCCATCCTGTCGTTCGCATCGCCCTATCCGACATCTACAACCTGGGCCAGGAATTCTTCCGCTGGGAAATTGCGACCGCGGTCGCGGGTTCGATCCTCGGCATCAACGCCTTTAATCAGCCCGATGTCGAAGCGAGCAAGATCGTAACCAAGCAACTCACCTCCGAGTACGAAAGCAAAGGGTCGCTTCCAGCCGAGAAGCCGATTGTTGAGGAAGCTGGCTTCAAGCTCTTCACCGACGATAAGAACGCTGCCGACTTCGCAAAAGCCGCGGGGACAGGCTCCGGCGGCGCGCTCAAAAGCTATCTGCGCGCGCATCTGGCCCGTCTCGGCGCCGGCGACTATTTTGCCGTGCTCGGTTATATCGAGATGAATGCCGAGCACGAATCTCTGCTGCAAGGTTTGCGCATGGCCGTGCGCGATCGCAAACGTGTGGCGACGGTCCTCGGCTTCGGGCCACGCTTCTTGCACTCCACGGGACAAGCCTATAAAGGTGGCCCCAACAGCGGCGTGTTCCTGCAGATCACCTGCGACGATGCTAAGGACTTGCCGGTTCCCGGACAGAAGTACACTTTCGGAGTGGTGAAAGCGGCACAGGCTCGCGGCGACTTCCAGGTTCTGGCCGATCGCAAGCGCCGCGCACTGCGCGTGCATCTCGGCAGCGACGTAAAAGCAGGCCTCGCCAAACTCACAGAGTTGGTAAGGCAGATTATGTAGACGGGGTCGTGTGGTGACGGGCCTCGGGCCCGTCCAGATCAAACAATATTGAAGGAGCACCGATGCAACTGGGAATGGTTGGTCTGGGGCGCATGGGCGCCAACATGACGCGGCGCCTGATGCGCGGCGGTCACACGCTGGTGGTTTCCGATCTCAGCCAAGATGCCGTCAAGGGATTAGCCGGCGAAGGTGCGGTGGCCTCCGCTTCGATTGAAGACCTGGTCGGCAAGCTGAACCCGCCGCGCGCCGCGTGGGTCATGGTGCCGGCGGGCGATCCCACGGAAATAACTGTGCAGGCTCTGCTGGGACGCATGCAATCCGGCGACACCATCATTGACGGCGGCAACTCCTATTTTAAGGATGATGTCCGCCGCTCCAAAATCTGTGGCGCCAATGGCGTGCACTACGTCGATGTCGGCACCAGCGGTGGAGTCTGGGGAATCGATCGCGGCTACTGCATGATGATTGGCGGCCCGAAAGAAGCCGTCCAGCGCCTCGACCCCATCTTCAAAGCGCTGGCGCCCGGACGCGGCGACATCCCGCGCACTCCGGGACGCGAAAAGATGACTGGCGCGACCGCTGGCACTTCTGAAGACGGCTACATCCACTGTGGCCCCTCCGGCTCCGGGCACTTCGTCAAGATGGTGCACAACGGCATCGAATACGGAATGATGCAGGCCTACGCGGAAGGCTTCGATATCTTCAAGAACGCAACCAGCAAAGATCTGCCCGAGGATATCCGCTACAATCTCAATCTGCCTGACATCGCCGAAGTCTGGCGGCGCGGCAGCGTGGTCAGTTCATGGTTGCTGGACCTGACGGCGATGGCGTTGATTGAAAATCCCACGCTCGCCGAGTACAGCGGGTTTGTACAGGATTCCGGCGAGGGCCGTTGGACGATTCAGGCAGCGCTCGAAGAAGCAGTACCGGCCGAAGTGCTGACCGCGGCCCTGTACACGCGCTTCCGCTCGCGGCAGGATCATACCTTCGCGGAGAAAATGCTCTCCGCCATGCGACAGAAGTTCGGTGGTCACGTAGAACCGAAAGCAGCGGCGAAGGGAAAGTAAGAAGCGGCTGCGAACAACGCGCTTCGAGCCAAGAGCAAACAGATTCGGTCTTGCTCGAAGCTCGCAGTTCGAAGCCCGCAGCTTCACTATCACGAGGAAACAATGGCTCGGACAGAAGTTCTGCCAGCAGCACTCAAACCGCGAGTCGGACGCACTGCTGATCCGTGTGTCATGGTGATCTTCGGCTATTCCGGCGACCTCACGCGCCGCAAGCTGATTCCCGCGCTCTATAACCTCGCCAGCCAGCAATTGTTGTCGCGCGAGTTCGCTGTGATCGGTGTGGGCCGCAGCCCCATGAGCGATGATGATGCGCGGAAGAAGCTCACCGAACAATTCAAACAGTTCGCCACCGGCGCCGTCGATGCCGATTTGTGGGAGTGGTTTGTCCGCCGCATAAATTATGTAAGTGGAGATTTCGACGATCCCGCGACCTACGAACGTCTGAAAGCAACGATTGCCAAGGTCGACCAGGAACACAACTCCCACGGCAACTGTTTCTTTTATTTAGCCACCGCGCCCAACTACTTCGGCGACATCGTCGAGCGACTCTCGAAAGCCGGCCTGATGACCGAAGAGAATAGCCGTTGGCGACGGGTGATTATCGAAAAGCCTTTTGGCCACGATCTCGAGTCCGCCAAGGCTTTGAACAAGCAACTTTTGAAGGTCGCTTCCGAATGCCAGATCTACCGCATCGATCACTATCTCGGAAAAGAGACGGTGCAGAACATTTTGGCGCTCCGTTTCGCGAACGGGATTTTCGAGCCCATCTGGAATCGCCGCTACATTGACCACGTGCAGATTTCAGTCGCTGAAACCGTAGGCGTGGAGAAGCGCGGCGGCTACTACGATGGCGCGGGCGCCACGCGCGACATGGTGCCCAATCACATCATGCAGCTCATCACTCTCACCGCCATGGAACCACCGATTTCCTTCGAGGCGAACGCGGTGCGCGACGAGCAAGCCAAAATCCTGCATGCCATCCAGCCCTTCAGTGACGAGGACGTGCTCAGCAAAACTGTCCGCGGGCAATACGGAGCCGGAACCATGGATAACGAGCGCGTGCCCGCCTACCGCTCCGAAGATGGCGTGCCTCCCGACTCGCGCACTGAAACCTTCGTCGCCATGCGGCTCTTGATCGACAACTGGCGCTGGGCGGGAGTTCCCTTCTATCTTCGTACCGGCAAGCGGCTGCCCGGCCGCAATACGCATGTCGTGATACAGTTCCGGCGCGCGCCCTTCATGCTCTTCCGCGAAACCCAGGTTGAAAACATGATGCCCAACCAACTGGTGCTGCATATCCAGCCGGAGGAAGGCATCTCGCTGCGCTTCGCCGCCAAGACTCCCGGGACCACGATGCAACTGGGCGAAGTGAATATGGATTTCAACTACTCCGACTATTTTGGGACCAGTTCTGCAACCGGCTACGAACGCCTCCTGCATGACTGCATGATTGGAGACGCCACGCTGTTCCAGCGCGCCGACATGGTCGAGGCCGGTTGGAGCGTCGTCAATCCCGCCCTCGATGTCTGGAAGGCCCTGCCGCCGCGCAATTTTCCCAACTATCCCGCTGGAACCTGGGGCCCCAGGGAATCCGATGAACTGTTGGAACGCGATGGCCGGCACTGGAGAAATTTCGAGAAATGATTCTGGCCGGAGATATCGGGGGAACGCACGCTCGCCTCAGCTATTACTGGCAGGATAACGGCAGGTTTGCCTCCGTTCACGAACACGTCTTTGACAGCCGGGAATTTCCAGGGCTGGATGAGATCGTGCTCAAGTTCGTCTCCGAAACCGGCGTCCGTCCCAGCATCGCCAGCTTCGGGATCGCGGGTCCGGTGCGCAATGGACGAGTCGAAACTTCCAATCTGCCCTGGGTAATCGAGTCCTCGCGCCTGGCGCGGTTACTGCAACTTGATTCGGTGAGTCTGATCAACGACCTCGAGGCGCAGGCCTGGGGAATCCGGTGCCTGGGGCCGTCCGACACGGTCGCTCTCAACCCTATCTGCAAGCAAAATGCCGCTGGCAATCAGGCCGTAGTCGCGGCCGGAACGGGTTTGGGAGAAGCTGGCCTCATCCGGGACGGAGAACGCCAGCACATTTTGCCCTGCGAAGGCGGGCACTGCGACTTCGCTCCACGCAACGAACTGGAAATCGAGCTCCTCCGCTACCTCCTCACTCGCTTCGGACACGTCAGTTACGAACGTATCGTTTCTGGTCCCGGCCTGGTCAACGTGTATCTGTTCCTCAAGGACACGCATCGCGGCGATGAGAAAGAGCCGCAATGGTTGCGCGACGAAATCGCAACCGGCGATCCCGGAGCCGCCATCTCGCGAGCCGCCGTTTCCGCCAAGTCGCCTCTGGCCGAGCAGGCGCTCGACTTGTGGATTTCGATTTATGGAGCCGAGGCCGGCAACATGGCGCTCAAAGTTCTCGCGACCGGCGGCGTTTTCCTGGCGGGAGGAATCGCACCGCAGATTTTGCCGAAGCTCGCCGGCCCGCTGTTCATGCAGGCCTTTCTCAGCAAAGGACGCATGCAGTCGCTGCTCGAAACCATTCCGGTGCGCGTGATTACCAACGGAAAGACCGGGCTGCTCGGAGCCGCCTGCTACGGCGCTCGTCACGCCGACCGCAGCGCGAATAAAGTCAGCGCGAACATCCTGGTATAAACGAATGCCCTCCACGCGATCCATTGAAGTGTTTGCCAACGCCGCCGATCTTTTTCACGCCGCCGCCGAAGAATTCGTCCGCGCCGCCCGCACCGCCATCGGCGCCCAGGGACGATTCACCGTCGCGCTCTCCGGAGGCTCGACTCCCAAAGCTCTCTATTCCCTGCTCGCCGCCAATTACGCCAGCTTCGCCTGGAATCGCGTCTTCTTATTCTTCGGCGACGAACGCCACGTCGCGCCCACCGACCCCGAAAGCAATTATCGGATGGTGAATGAATCGTTGCTGACCAAAATCGCGATTCCAGCCGAGAACGTGTTTCGTGTGCCGGCCGAGAATCCCGATGCCGCCGCCGCTGCCTCCGACTATGAAGCCCAGATCCGCCAGTTCTTCGACCTTCGTCCCGAACTTCGGCTCGGAGATCGGCCCGGCGAATTCCCGCGCTTTGACCTGATTCTGCTGGGCATGGGTCCCAATGGCCACACCGCTTCGCTCTTCCCCGACTCCCCGGCGCTCGACGAACAGTCGCGCCTGGTGGTCGCCAACTGGGTCGCGAAGTTCAACACTCACCGCATCACCTTCACCTTCCCCGTGCTCAATCACGCCGCCGAAGTGATGTTCATGGCCAGTGGGGCGGAGAAAGCCGACATACTGCATCAGGTTCTAGAGGCGAAGAATACGCCTCCACTCCCCTCGCAAAGAGTCGAGCCCTCCGGCGGAAAATTGTTGTGGATGCTAGACGAAGCCGCCGCCGCAAAACTTAGACGTTCGTAGCTCCCAGCTCTCAGGTGGGTGCCCCATCCTAACGTTGCGTTTTGTGAGACGTTAGAGCCTGCCCTGAGCGGAGTCGAAGGGAGTGTCCGCTCTACACGGATCGCTCAGGCGGCGTGGCCGCGCCAGTCGGCGATCTCTTTTAGACCTTCTCCGCGGGCATGCTCGAAGAGTCTGACTTTGTGGCGCGTATGTTCGAATTCGTGGATGTCAGCCCAGACTTCCGCCTGCCACGGTCTCCCATGGGTCGCGGTCTCGCCGCAACTGGCACAGCGGGTGTGGAAGGTGACGCCCGGCTTCAGAGGAGCCTGGACGTCCTGCAGTTCGATGAAGACGCAGCGCACTTCTTCGATCTCTTCGTTGGGACCGAGAATGTGCTCGTAGCGCAGCAGGTATCCAAAGCCGAGTTTGCGGGCTTCGGCCTCGGCTTCCTCGCGGGTGTGGAACGGACCATATTCCGCCCGCAGTGACTCGGCCGAGTCGCAGGCCATCCAGAAAATGTCCTTGTACGCCATCCCTACCTCAGTCTCGATCTCAAACGACAAAGCGCTGAACTAACGAAGTCTGGAACCAATGGAGCAGTAATCTGATGAAGCGGGTCGAACCAATCCACAAGTAATTGAGCAATTTGATGACCGGGATGGCGAGCGTCGACGCCCCCTTTTCAGGGGACTGCTTCGGGGAGAAACGCTGGACCTATTCTTATGAAAATACATTACTTAGGTCGGAACTCCCACAAGAACACCGACTGGTGTGAGCTGCGGAGGTGCGGCAACCAGTGTGAAATCTGTTTCCGTCCTTGAATCAGCTAAAGCTGGAATGCTCAGCGCGGGTGTCACAATCTGCGTGTGGGGGTAAGAGCAGTTCCGAAATCTACAAGTCGCGCAATGCTTGTTTCAGGATCGCGAGCGTGGGCGAGCGGCCCGATGGGGCGAAGTATAGCTCTCACGCACACTCTGCGGAGCAGGGTTTTGCCATTAACGCCGGAGGATACCACGCATCAAGGTGAGGAGTTCGTCGTGCTGCACTGCCAGTGCGTCCGGGAATCTGACAGTCATCATGGTCTGAGTCCTCCGGAACTGCCCGTGCGGGCTTGCCGAAGCCCGCACGGCTTCCTCTATGCACGGAATTTACCGCTGGTTGAGAACAGGCCCCGACAAATGCGTTGCGTTCACCGTCATTAAACTGACAGACCGCCCGGTCCCGACCAGTAAACCCCGTGTTGCTGGCAGAACAGTTGGGAGTATTCCGCCACCAGTCCAGTTCTTAGTTGCTTGCTGCCGCAAGAAATCGTCCTATCCTCCAGAGTCGCGCTTTGGTTGCACCAAATGTAATCTCAGCGAGTCCCCGAGGCTGTCGCCTTTCTTTCCCCATCGGCGCCGACAGCGCCTTCCTCTCCCACGGTGACGCTCCACCCTGCCGCCGTTGGTAACAGGCCATTCCCCGGTTGCACATGCCAGTTCGCTCCACCGTGGCTAGCCACGTAAAGCGCGAGTTCCAACCGGGTCCAGACTCCCAGTTTGTCGAAGGTGGTGCGCAGGTAGTTCTTCACCACCTGCTCGCTGGTTCTGATCACGCTAGCAATGTCCTTGTTAGTAAGGCCCTGCCACACCAGGGTCGCGACCTGAATTTCCTTGGCGGTTAGCCGATCACGGGGTGGCATGGTTGCACCTCCTTGATGAACATCGCGGTCGCTAATTTCACTCGCTTCCGGCCTTCCTTGATGCCTGCGCGCAGAAACAGCGTGCGCAGATGCTGTTTCACGGTTCGCGGGCTGATGTTCAAGTAGCTCGCGATTTCCTTGTTACTGCATCCCTGCACCAGCAGACGCAGCACCTGCTGGTCTCGGGGCGTTATCTTGATTTCATTTAGGTTAATCATCGCCTTTTCGTCTTGCTCCTTTAGTTCAGTCTTGGGGTCGCGGCCCGCCCTAAACACAAGCAACCTGTTCGCCAAATCTTCGCCACCAATCGACACTCTTTAGAATCAGATGGTTACGCTGAAAGTTTCTATTTTCCTTCGCCTTTTCTCAGACCGTTTTCATGAAGCGCTTCCACATTGGTGTCCCCAAAACGGAATCCCTCCCAAAAAGGCCCCCGTTTTTCTTCGTTTCAGACTGCCCAGATTTGCACTACAATGGTGGCAGCCTGGACTGTTTTTCTCCCCCCGATAACATGCCCTCGAATCGGCACAATCTGATCCTGGACGAACAAGCCTTTCAAGGCTTACTGTCCGCCGCCTTCATCGTTCAGGAATACAACGATCGGCTGAAGAGCGACCGACGGAATGGCGACCAGCCGAAACAGGCTAGACAGCAACCGGCGGAACCCGAAGCTCGCCCCGCACCGGAACCCCCTAGCGTCTGCGGACATTGCGGCGCTCCGAAGCCCGCCGAAGGATCGCGGTGTGTGAGCTGCGGCCGGGACGAGTTTCGTCCCGGAGAACGCCTACAGCGCAATTGGGCCTCGATGTGGCTGATGAGCCAGGAGCAGGACCTGTGGCCCCTGCGTTCTCCTGAGATTCGCGAAAGTCCCGGTGTAGTCGCTCAGCCGGTTGCCAGGGAAATAGCCGGCCAGCGGAGCAGCGAAACTATTGACGATCCAACAGCACTTGACGATCCAACAGCACTTGACGATCCAACACTCAACGATCAAGCCCTTAGCAGCCCGGCCCCCTACGCTCGAGCACTCAACCAAGCAGAAGCGGAAAGCCAATCGACAAATGCAGCCTTCGATGAAGCGACCGACCACCTGACAGAAGAAGGCTTCGAGCACGAAGACTTGGATCTGGCTGTCCATACATTCCAGTTATCTGCGAGTGACGATGCTTCGCCGATCGATGCAAACACGGATGAATTTGCCGAACGAACTTCCGACGCCTCCGACGCCAGCGGCCCCGGCAATCGTTCTTTGCTTCAGCATTTCGCGGACCTGCGCGTGACCCTGCGCTTTCATCGCTCCAACCTGTATCTGGCAGGGTCCATCTTCATAGCCGCCGTGGCCCTGTTATGGCCGGCAGCCGGCTCGCCGCAGCGAGCAGCCCTCAGCCCCTGGGAAAGAGCGCTGGTAACGCTGGGACTCGCCGAGGCTCCCGAGCCCGCCGTCCATCTTCAAGGAGATCCCGGCCTCGAGGTGTGGGTCGATCCGCACACCGCTCTCTACTATTGTCCGGGCCAAGAGCAGTATGGAAAGACCGCCGACGGCCGTTTCAGCAGCCAGCGCGAAGCGCAGATGGATCGCTTCGAACCCGCCGGTCACCTGGCCTGCGAGTAAAACTCTCGGCTGCGAGCTGCGCGCGACGAGCTTCGAGCAATCACGCTCAGAAACAAGGGGCTAGGCTTGCTCGCAGCTCGTAGCTCGCAGCATACGACAGAATTCCAAAGCGGCGTGGCGAAGCGTAACATTGATCCGGTAACATTGAACCGGAGACAATCATGTGCTCACGACTCGCTTTTTTTTCCATCTTCGCAGCCATCGCCCTAGCCCTGGCCTCCAATGGCGCCCCGCAGGCGTTTGCTCAGGACAGTAGCGCGAAGAAGAATGCTCCGCAGCATCAAAGCGAAAAGGCCGGCGCCGCCGGCGATGTAGCGCGCGGCAAGTATCTGGTCGAGAGCGTAGCCATGTGCGGACAGTGCCACACGCCGCGCGACAGCAACGGAAATCCCGACCGCACGCGCTGGCTGCAGGGCGCATTCGTTCCGTGGATGCCGGCGCAACCCGACTCGAACTGGCCGCTCAGCGCGCCGCGCATTGGCGGCACTCCGCCGGCCGACGACGCTGACATGGTCAAACTGCTGACCACGGGCATCTGGACGACCGGCGATCGTCTGCGTTTTCCCATGCCCCAGTTCCGCATGGACCGGGGCGATGCCGAAGCCGTTGTGGCCTATCTGAAGTCGCTGACCCCGACCCAGTAGCCAAATTGACAAAATGTTTCACGTGAAACATTTTGTGCAGGTAATATTGTACGTATTGTGTTATACTTACTTTGACTGCGTATGAAACCAAAGAAACGAGTTACTACGCGCCGGAAGAAACATCCAAAGAAACAGAAGATTGTCCATTTGCGGGCTTCCGCGGGCGGGCGCAAGCGTCCGCTGGGGCTGCTGCCGGAGTTGGCGGAATACTACAGGCCCATCAAGAAGCCGGTCACGTTGCGTCTGGACGCCGACGTTCTGGCCTGGTTCCAAAGGCAGGGGCGGGGCTACCAGACGAGGATCAATCGGGCGCTGCGGAAGGTGATGATGAACGAGAGGAAGAAATCGAGGAAATGAGCTGAGACGCCATCCTCGGCCTCGGCGGCTGAAGCCGGTTTTAGGGGAGGGTGATGACGGCGCGGCTGAAGCCGCACCCCTTCAAAACAGAGCCGAAGGACGAGAATCCCATGCGGGACACTTTTGTGGAATCCCACCCCTTCGACTTCGCTCAGGGCAGGCTCTTCGACTCCGCGGGGCTTCACTTCGTGAAGTCCCGGCTCGATAGCCCTCAGGCGTGATAGACCTGCTCGTTCTGACGGGCTTCGTACCATAGGGCCAGCTCGACTCGGTTCCACAATCCCAGTTTGTCATAGATCATGCGCAGATAATTTTTTACCACGTGCTCGGTGGTGCCGAGGGAATCGGCGATCTCACGGTTCTTGCAGCCCTCGGCTACGCGCTTAATGATGATCTGTTCGCGTTCGTTGGGACTGTGGCCGCTTGCTTTCTCTCCAACCATAATTGCCTCCTATAGAGTAAAGTTGCGAGTTTGACCCGCTTGATGCCGCCCTTGATTCCGAAACGCAGAAACAGGCGGTTGAAATGCGCTTTGACGGTGCGCTCGGCAATGTTCAGATCGCGAGCGATTTCCGAGTTGTCACAGCCCTGGAGCAGCAGCTCGATAATCTGCCGCTCCCGGGGCGCTACTCCCTCGAAACTCTCTTCTTTTTCTCTTTCTCTGTCGAAATTCTCTTCTTTTTTTTCTATAGATATAGACATTAGATATTGCACCTGACCGATGCGCCCTGGCCGTGGCTGGTGGCGCTGAAACCAAAGCCCCTTGGGGCATCTGGGATTCGGGTCGTGCGTCTCATTTTGCAACCACGCGGCCAAACCGCTCTTCGAGACGTTAACAAAATGTTAAAAATGCGGTTGCAGCGCTTTTCTGCCCAAAAATCCGCTTTCATACAGGGATTTCCCTGCCGGGTTTACAGGAGTTTTCCTTGGTCTCTTTGGTCTCTAGGGTGAAACACTTAGTACAAACTTCCCATACTCCGGCGCACAACGACCAAATTTACACAGAAGTGCAGGCGCAGCCCGTCGCTTGTCCGCTGCGCCCCTCCCATATAATGAGCTGTGGACTTCAAGCTGGTCAGCACCTACAAACCTCAAGGCGATCAGGGACGAGCCATCGACGCCCTCATACGGGGCGTCTTCGATCGCGAGCAGCATCAGGTTCTGCTCGGAGTGACGGGATCGGGCAAGACTTACACGGCCGCCAAAGTGATCGAGGCCGCCAACCGTCCCACCCTGGTCATGGCCCACAACAAGACGCTGGCGGCCCAGCTCTACCATGAGTTCAAGAGTTTCTTCCCGCACAATGCCGTGGAGTACTTCGTCTCCTACTATGACTACTACCAGCCGGAGGCTTATGTGCCGGCAGCGGATCTTTATATAGAGAAGGAATCTACTATTAATGACGAGTTGGACAAGCTGCGGCTGTCGGCTACGCGTTCGTTGTTTGAGCGGCGCGATTGCTTGATTGTGGCATCGGTTAGTTGCATTTATGGGTTGGGATCTCCGGAGGCTTACTACGGGATGCTTTTGTTTCTTGAAAAGGGACAGAAGATCAAGCGCGCGGACATTACTCGGAAGCTGGTCGACATTCTCTATGAGCGCACGGAAGGGGACTTTCGGCGCGGGACGTTTCGGGTGCGCGGCGATGTTGTCGAGATTTATCCCACCTATGACGATAATGCTTATCGCGTCGAGATGTTTGGGGATGAGATTGAATCGCTTTCGCAGATCGACCCTTTGTTTGGGACGGTCAAGCAACGTTACATGCGGCTGCCGATTTATCCTAAGACTCACTATGTGATGAAGGAAGAGACACGGGCCTCGGCCGTCGCTTCCATCAAGGCCGAGTTGGCTTGGTGGGAGGCGGAACTGGAAAAGCAAGGACGGCTGGTGGAGTCGCAGCGCATTCATCAGCGCGTGATGTATGACCTGGAAATGATCAAGGCCATGGGTTACTGCCATGGCATTGAAAATTACTCGCGGCATTTTACGGGACGGCTTCCGGGTGAGCCGCCGCCCACTTTACTTGACTATTTTCCTCGCGACTTTCTGATGTTCATTGACGAGTCGCATCAGACGGTACCGCAACTGCATGGCATGTATCACGGCGACCGTTCGCGCAAGCAGACTCTGGTTGAGTATGGATTCCGGATGCCTTCGGCGCTGGACAATCGTCCGCTTACTTTCGAAGAGTTCGAGCATCGCACTAATCAGCTCGTCTATGTTTCCGCTACGCCCGGTCCTTATGAACTTACTAAGTCGGCCGGCGTGGTGGTGGAGCAGATCATTCGGCCTACGGGTTTGATCGATCCGCCGGTCGAGATACGGCCGGTCAAAGGACAGATCGACGACCTGCTGCACATGATCCGCGACCGCGTTGCGCGCAACGAGCGTGTGCTGGTGACTACTTTGACCAAGCGCATGTCCGAAGACCTGGCGGAGTATTACAGCGAGGTCGGCGTGAAGTGCCGTTACATGCACTCCGAAATCGAAACACTGGAGCGGGTAAAGATTTTGCGTGACTTGCGCAAGGGCGAGTTCGACGTATTGATTGGCATCAATCTTTTGCGCGAGGGGCTGGACCTGCCGGAAGTATCTTTGGTCGCGATTCTCGATGCCGATAAGGAAGGCTTCCTGCGCTCCGCCGGTTCGCTGATCCAGACTATTGGACGGTGCGCCCGCAACCTGAATGGCCAGGCTATTCTCTACGCCGATCGTATGACTGACTCCATGAAAAAGGCGCTCGACGAAACCAACCGGCGGCGCGCCATTCAGCAGGCATATAACGAAGAGAACGGGATCACTCCCGAATCCATCATTCGCCCGCTCGATATGACTCTGGTCGCCATCGTGGGCGCCGATTACACCGACCTGACCGGCTCCGAAGCTGAAGGCATTCCAGATCTGAAATCGCAAGAGGAGTTGGATGCTTACATTGCCAAGTTAGAGAGCGATATGCGGGAGGCGGCGAAGCGGTTCGAGTTTGAGAAGGCGGCTAAGCTGCGGGACACGATAAAAGAGCTTAGGACTAAGGAGTTTTTGTTTGCGTAGCGATAAACGCCGTCGGTTATGCACCCAACGTGCAACGGTCGGTTTTAGCTCCGGCCGGCGGTGGCGTGGACGGCCTTTTTCCCGGACTCGCGGGCGGCGACGGTGAGTTCCTTTTCGATCGAAGAGAAGCGGCGGAAGACTTCATGGAGGCGCAGCGCCATGTTGCGGACGGTGTCGGCTTGAGCTTGCACAGTGGCGGGTAGTCCGGGCTCGAGCGCCAGAAGTTCAGCGTTGCCGAGCACGGTGGTGAGAGCGTTGTTGATGTTGGTGCGCATCTCCAGCATGTAACGTCCGAGAGTGGCCTCGGCTTGCGCGATGGCGCAGGTTTGTTCGGCTTGGCGGGCGCGAGACTCGGCCTGGCGGCGGCGCAGAATTTCGCCTCCGATGAGACCGGCCATCGCCGGCCAGAGTTTGGGCTCGCGACTCAACTCGAGAACAGCGCCGCCGAGGTTATAGAATTTATAGAAATCAGGCGCGGGCTGGGAATGAATCATGAGGGCAGGCTTGCCGGCGGCGGCGAGCGACTGCTTCAGGGCTTTAATCCGGGCGCTCTTGTCTTTGCTCTGGTCGTTCTTATCTTTATCTTTACCTTTATCTTTATGTATGCTCTTGTCGTTCTTGGCTTGGTGCCTTTCATAGTAAGAGGCGTCGGCGATGGCGAGGTCGTAGTTGCTGCCCTCGAGGTCGAGTGAGAAACCTTCGTCGAGCACAATGAATTCGGGAGCATCGGAATGGGGATCGGGATCATGGGGCCAGTGCGCAGTAATCTCGCGCGAGAAGGCGGGGTCGCTGCTAAGGATCAGGACAATTGGGCGATTTGCGCTCATCGTGGCTTTCTGGTTGGTTAGATTCCAACTCACCGGCGCCTCGGAGACGGGGGCAAGCCCCGTCTCTACTGGGAATTACTTCTTTATTCCGCCCCCTGATCTGGCGGAAGCGGTGGCGGCGTTGGCGGCGAGCGGAACCGTGCGCGGCTCATTCTGGAGCGCGTCGTCGATCGCGGCTCTGAGGTCGACCAGCATGCGCAAGGGCTGGCCGGAGGAGTATTCGGCGTGGAACATGACTTTCCAGGACTGGCAGATCATGCGCAGGCGCGCGACCGGCTCCTCGACGGAGAATTGCGCGCGCCGGCAATCGACGGTGGAGACGCCGCGGCGCTCGAGTTCGCGCAAACCGTCCTGGATGGCGTTGAGATCGTCGTGCATGAGACGGAAAAATATCCGCCGGATCATGAAGCTGAACCGGGCGAAGGCCATCATGGCTGAAGGGGCGAAGTAGCGGCCCGCGTTCTCCGTCTTGAGCTTGCGGCCTTGTTCGAGGGCGCCGCTGTAGAGCAGTTCGCTGAGGCGCTGGCAACGCGCCGCCGACTGCATGATGGTATCGAGAGAAATCAACCACGCGGGGAGCTCCGGCTGTTGCGGGCCGAAGACCGGTTCGAGCACCTGGGCAACGTAGTCGAGGTCGACGTCGGCATCTTCCAGGCCCGAGGGCGCGCACAACGAAAAATACTGGACGAGCAGGAAATCGGTCTTGTCGCGGTCACTGGCAGACTTCGCGGCCTTCTGCATGTGATACACGAGGAGCTGGCGCAGCACGACTTCGCTGGCCAGGGGCGTGCTCTGCAGAAACTGGCGCAACTGGTGCACCTGGATCTGCGCGTCGACCTGCTGGAACCAGGCGGCGGCGTGCTCGACCGTCTCGGCCGAGGGTGAGAATCCATCGTCGACCGGGCAGGCGGGAACCTCAATCACAAATTCGCGCACCAGGGCAGAGTAGATGGGGTGCAGGGCGGTAAGGGTGTTTCCCTGCTCTTCAAATGAAGGCGGGACGGAAGGATGAGTGTATGCAGTCATGATTTCACAATCCAGTTGGGAACATGTTTGAGGAAGCGGACAGCAACAACTGTCCTTTCCGGATGATATTGAACCGCGACTACCGACGCTTCGGCGTGCAGGGCGCTGTCTTTGCTTTCGACGATGACGCGATCGGCAAATTCCAGGGGACCATCGACCGCAAAAAGGACTTCGCGCGGCGTACCGAATGCGATGACGGTGTCTTGGAGAAAGACGCTATGGTTCTCGTGGGCGCTGGCGCCATTTCCGTTGGCGTCGTTATTGACATTGACATTGACATTGCCCGTAGCGCGGCTGAGCTTGATGGGGATCCTCACCGGAGTGGCTTCGGGAAAGAACTTGGCCAGGCGGCTTACGATATCTTGTTCGAGTGCGTGAACAGATGCCTGGTTGGACACGGTGAGACCTCGACCCCGGAGCTGGAGCAGACTAATCTCCCCCTCTTCCCGGTTTGGAAGGCCTGCGAGGAGATTAGTTATGCTTTATCGGCATGGAGTGGTGCACGAGTTCCACCAAACGCGTGAAGGCCATGCACTTACGAGTAAGTGGAGTAAAGACAAGCAGTTAACGGGGCGTTGCAGGGGCCGGAGCGAGGTGATTCCATGGGTTTGGACCAACGGCGTCTCAGAGTGACACCAGCGTCTCAGTTTGCCAGCTCCGCCTCGGCAGATCGAGTATGCGTGAGGCCGAACTGCTTCACCCCGTCAAGCCAACACCGGGCTCGCCGGGGCTCCGGTGCGCTCGGCTTGGACGGGCGGGGGCGCCCGTCCCCACACTTGCTCGTCCCTACATGAGCAAGCAGTTATTGCAGGGTGGTCGATTGCGGAGGCTCTTCTCTGGCTCCAATGTTGTAGCGCTTCAGTTTGCGGTAGAGCGTGGCTCGGCTTATGCCCAGCATTTTGCCGGCTAGAGCTTTGTCTCCCTTGACTTGCGAAAAGACGCGCTCGATGGTGGCGCGCTCGATGTCTTCGAGGTCGGTGCCAGAAGCTGCTTGCAAATCGGGCCCTTCGGCCTGGACTTCCGCGTGCGCGATCGCCAGCGGCAGATCATCGACTTCGATGATGCGCTGATCGCCGAGAGCGACGGCCCGCTCGAGGCAGTTTTCCAATTCGCGGACATTGCCGGGCCAGTCGTACGCCAGCAGAGCTTTCATGGCATTGCTGGAGAGCTGGACGCCGCGTCCGGGAGCGAGGCGTTCGAGGAAGAATGCGGCGAGGATGGGAATGTCGGAACGGCGTTCCCGCAAGGGAGGCAGAGATATGGTAACGACGTTGAGGCGGAAATAGAGATCTTTGCGGAAAGTCCCTTTCTTGTATTCGGCGTCGAGATCGCGGTTGGTGGCGGCCATGATGCGCACGTCCACTTTGACTTTTTGATTGGTGCTGCCGACGGGACGGACCTCTTTTTCTTGAAGAAAGCGCAGGAGCCTGGCTTGCATCTCAAGAGGAAGTTCGCCGATTTCGTCGAAAAAAATAGTTCCGGTGTCGGCCGATTGCAGCAGGCCCTGCTTGGACCGAAGAGCGCCGGTGAAGGCGCCTTTTTCGTAGCCGAACAATTCGCTCTCGATGAGGGTAGGGACGAGCGATCCGCAGTCGACGGCAACAAAGGGGCGTTTGGCCATGGTACCGCGAAAGTGCAGTGCGCGAGCCACCAGTTCTTTGCCGGTTCCGCTTTCGCCGGAAATCAGGACGGGCGTGCGCGTGTCTTTGAGGCGGGAGATAAGGCGCAGGACGTTCTGAATGCCGGTGGAATTGCCGATGATGCCGTAGAGAGAGGTCTCGGTTTCGGAACGTTCGCGGAGGTAGAGATTCTCTTCGACGAGGCGGACCTTGTCGGCCATGCGGCGCAGGAAAAGGCGGAGGTCGTCGAGCGGAGCGAAAGGCTTGGCAATGTAATCGTAGGCGCCGAGCTTCATCGCCTGCACCGCGGTTTCGACCGATCCGTGGCCGGTCATGACGGCGACTTCGATGCGGGGATAAGCGCACTTGACCTGCTCCAGGAATTCGATGCCGGACATGCGCGGCATGACCATGTCGGTGAGCACCATGTGCACGGGCTGCTCCTCGAGCAGGGCGAGGGCAGCGTCACCGCTTTCGGCTTCCAGGCAGGAGAAGCCGAGCGATTCGCCGACGGTCATGCAGAGGCGGCGGATGGTCTGCTCGTCATCGACGATCAGCAAGCGGATGCGGAAGTCTTGAGTTGGCAAAGTCTGAGTCATGAGGTGGCCCGTCCCATGGTCTGCTCGACCACGGCAATGAATTCATGGACACGAAACGGCTTTTCCACGCAGGGCGCTCCAGTGCGGCGGAGCGTGGCAGCGGTTTCCTCGTTGGCGATGTCGCCGGTAATGAAGACGAGACGAGAGGCGAGTTCGGGACGATGGGCGGCGATCCAGGCATAGACCTGGGCGCCATCGACGCCGCCGGGGGTGCGCATATCGGAGACGACGCCGTGAAACTCGCCGGTTTCGAGGATACGCAGGGCTTCGGCGCCGGATTCGGTCGGAAGGACGGAATATCCGTGGCCCTCGAGAACGGCGCGTACCAGAGCCATGACGGCCGGCTCGTCTTCGATCAGAAGGACGGGCGCACGGGCGGATTGAGTTCCTGACCGGGTCATTTTGGATGCACTCCTGCAACTGCTCCAAAGGATGCCGTCTCGGATGCCACGGGGAGGCGGACGATAAAAGTCGCTCCTTCAGAGTCGGGGTTGTTGTGACAAACAATTTCGCCGCCATGTTCGCGGACAATGCCATAGCAAATGCTCAGGCCCAAACCAGTGCCCTTGCCCACGTCCTTGGTGGTAAAGAAAGGATCAAAAATGGGTCCGGGATCGGGGATCCCCGGGCCGTTATCGCGAAAAGAGATCTCGACAAATGAGCCGGCGCGGGCACTCATGATCTCAATGCGTGCGGGCCGCGCGGTTTCGCGCACGGCGTCGTAAGCGTTGTTCAGGATGTTGAGAAACACCTGCTGGAGCTGGTGAGAATCTCCGATGACCTGGGGCAGGGATTCGTCGAGGCGTTCGACCACCTGAATGCCGTGGCTGATGAAGTCATACGAGCGCAAGTGCACGGTGCGTTGCAGGATGGAGTTGACCTGAACCGGCTGGCGCTGCGGCGGCATCTGGCGGGCAAAGCTGAGCAGGTTTTGCACGATCTGCTTGGTGCGCTGCGCCTCCTGCAGAATCACACGCAGATCGCGGCGCGCGGCTTCCGGGAGCTCGGGGTTCTCCATCAAGAGATCGGTGAATCCGAGAATGGCAGTGAGGGGATTGTTGACTTCGTGGGCGACGCCGGAGACCAGTTGTCCGACAGCCGCCATTTTCTCGGCGTGCATGAGCTTGGAGCGCAGCATGGCGGAGTCGGTGACGTCGGTCATGACCACGACGATGCTGCTGACCCGGCCGTCTTCGCCGCTGATGGGGCTGAGATTGGCGGAGAACTGGGCGCTGACGCCGTCGCCGCGAACCAGGGGCAGATCGAAGTTATCGACCTGCTGGCCGCGGGCCACGGCGGCCAGCGCTTCGCGCAGCGCGGCCCGGCGCGGGGGAGCGCAGAGATCGGGCAAGGGATGCGCCAGGATCTGGGACTGCTGAAAACCGAGACCGCTCCAGCGCCGGTTGGCATAACTGATCACGCCTTCGGTGTCGGTGACCAGAATCAGGCTCTGGGTATGGTTAAGGATCTTGCCGGAGAAGTCACGCTCTTTCTGCAGCTCGGTTTGCGATTGGCGGAGGCCGGTAATATCGAGCATGAGGCCGCGGTACTGCAGGATGTTGCCGGCTGGATCGCGCACTCCGAAACAGTTGATGAAGACGTGGACGGGCGACCCATCCTTGCGCCGTAGAATTTCTTCCTGATTGCGTAGCCCGCCCTCGCGATCGAACAGCTCCGCCAGCTCTTCGCGCCGCCGCGGAGAAAAATAGACCTGGGTGGGAATGTCGAGCTGAATGACCTCTTCGCGGCTGCTATAGCCGAGGATGCGAACCAGCGCGTCGTTGACTTCCACGAAGCGGCCCTGGGGCGTGGAGAAGAAAATCCCTTCCTGAATATTGTCGAACAGTTCGCGATAGCGACGCTCGGCTTCGCGCCGGTCGCTGATGTCCTTGAGCACGTGCACGGTCTGCAGCTGCGTGCTGCTGGCGGCATGAATGCGCGAGGTGGAAATCAGGTAGGTGCGCTCGAGGGCGGGGTGCACATATTCATCGAGACCTTCGCCGCTGCGGCAGAAGGGACAGGAGTGCGGCGAAGCGCCGGCAGAAAGGGCTTCGAGCGCCCGCATGTTGACGCCAATCAGTTGGTCGGGGGCGATGCCGACGAAATCGGCCAGCGAGCGATTGACGCGGAGAACGTTGTGCTGCTCGTCGTGGACCACGATGAAGTCGCTGATGGCATCGAAGATTTCCAGCCAGTGGCGGTTGGCCTGTTGCATGCGCGTAAACAGGCAGGCGTTCTCGAGCGCGATGCTGGCATGGCCGGCGATGGCGCGCAGCAAGAGGCGATCTTCCGGGGAGGGTTGAGCGCCGCGGTCGGCGAGACAAAGCACGCCCACCAGGTCTCCCGAGGATCCGGCCAGCCGGACCAGTGTGCAATCGGTCCATCCCAGACTGGAGGCAAGAGCGGTTCCCAGGATCTCGCTGGCGGGTGCGAAGGCAACATCGGCGGGATATTTCGGCAGGGCCGCGGCAAGCGCCTGGCTGAAGCGGCGGAGCAGTTGCTGGTCGTCGACTTCAGAGGCGCCGCACAGGAGAACGGTATCCGGCTCGGAGCTCTGAACCCGGAGGGCAACCGAGCGGCCTCCGAGCAGACCCGATGCACGCAGCGCGAGGTTGCGCATGAAGTCGGGCAAATGCAGGACAGTGTTGAGCTCGAGTGCGATGGCGACTAGGGCCTCGGCGCGGCGGCGGTGCTCCTCGGATTGGTGCAGGTTCCGGGTAAGTTCGAGGGCGATGGCAACTTGGGCGGCCAGAGCGCGGGCGCGGCGGACGTCTTCGTCGTTGATCGGCCCGGGCTCGATGCGGTCGAGCACTCCGAACATCCCAAGCACATCGCCGTTCGAACCGAGCAGGGGGACGGCAAGGAGTTGGCGGATTTGGAAAGCGGCGACGAAATCCAGGTCCGTGCCCGGAGTCGTGGAGAGGTCTTCGGTGCTAAACACACTTTTTTGTTTCAGTGTGCGGGTCGCGACGCCATCTTGGAGCGGAATATCAAGGGGACGGGCCGCGCCGTTTTCCACTCCCCATCGAACGTGGAAGGTATCCTCTTCGAGCAGTCCGATGAAGCAGCGCTGGAAGCCGAGGAAACTGGCGGCACGGACCACCGAGGTCTGCATGAATTCGTCGAGTTTTCCGGCGGAACCAAGTTCGAAGGAAATCTCCAGGATTTCGTGCAGTTCGTGGGCCTGGGCACGGGCCATGCCGTACAACTCGGCGTTGGCGATGGCGACCGCGCCAAAGCCGGCCAGGGCGGACACCAGGGTTTTGTCTTCCTGGGTGAATGGTTGGGAGAAACGGGGATAGACCAGAATCGCGCCGTGCGAGCGCGAGGTGCGAAAAGGGGCCGCGATGAGAACTCCAGCGGGCGAGTCTTCTCCGAAGTGTGAGGCGCCGTCGATGCTTACCGTAATGCACTCGCCGGCGGCGACGGCGCGGGTCGCGATCTCCAGCGAAGAGCGGAGTTGGTTCTGCCGGAAACGCATACGAATGGAGAAAGCGAGTTTGGGCGCCTCGGTCGACACCGCCTGCAACTGGAGCAGTTTCTCCTGTTGGACGAACACGAGCACGGCGGGGGAATGCAGCAGCACGCGGAGGCGGTCGGCGATGCTCTCCATCACGGCGGCGGTGTCGGGCAAGCCATGCAGCGCGCTGGCGACTTCGACGAGAATGCTGGCGCGGCGATGCTCTTCGCGGGAAAGCTGGTTCAGGCGCAGGGCCTCGAGTGCGGTGCCGAGCTGAGCTGCCAGGATGGTGACTTTGGCTACCGCACCATCATCAAAGCCGGCGCCAGGCGCGCTCTTCAGGAAGGTGATGGCGCCAACCACTTCCCCCGAAACGAGCAGGGGGGCGGCCAGACAGGCGTGCGCTTGGCAGGAGGCTATCCACGGATAACGGGCCACATCGAGGTGATTGACGAAAAATGGGCGACGCTTCTCGACCGCATCCATGGCGATGGAGGCATCACCAGTGCGCCTGCGGATGCCACGAAAGGCCGCAGCGGCAGCGCAGTCGGCCTCGTCTCCGACGAGCTCGCCGTCCGAGGAGAGACTCCAATAATAGGCGCCACTGGCCTGGAAGAAGGCGCGAGTAAGGACGCAAAAAGACCGGATGAGCTGGCTGGGATCACCGCTCTGAAAAGCGGCCCGGGAAAGCTCCAAGAGAAGCTTTTGGAACGCCTCGTCAGAGTGAGACGCATCGCCCGGCGCCGAATTTCCGGTGTAAGTTGTCAGCGCGCACCCATCACTTAGCTAAGCGGTTGAAAACACTTGGATTACATCTAAAACCTACGCTGGATTCTCAAATTGAGTCAAGAGAATACGGGTTGGCAGTGCCTAGTTGTGAAACGTCACCAAATTGATACATGCGTCTCATTCTGCGGTCTGAAATCCGCAATGGCAGACTTGCAAATGGGGCGTAATGAAATTCGTGGCCTGCGGGGAACCGCAGCAACACGCGATGGGAGGAGGCTAAGGATCGATTCTTCATCACTTTACGCGATCACCAAAGTAATGCGCAGAAGGAACTTTTGGTATCCGCGATTGGGGCAGTTGCAGGAATATAGGGCAAAGGCAAAAGCCACGATGGAGGCGCTGTGTCTATTCAAGCACTGAACCGTGCGCTCGCGGTGGGTCTGCTGCTGATTGGCGGATGGGCCGCGACGAACGCTCCCCTTAGTTGGGGGCAGGAAGAAATCGCTCGAAAACCAAAGACCAAGGTGCCACCGGTGTACCCGGAACTGGCGATGCGCATGAACATCAGCGGGGTGGTAAAGATCCTGGTGACGGTCGCCCCCAACGGGTCGATCAAGGACGCCAAGCTGATTGGCGGGCATCCAGTGTTGGCGAACGCGGCGCTGGATGCGATCAAGAAGTGGCGTTACGAGGCTGGTCCGGCAGAGTCAACGGGGATTGTGGAATTCCGTTTTAACCCCACACAGTAAAAGGGCGCGCGGGGAAAGAAGCGCTGGCTGAGGAAGGGTTGGAGTATGAACATCGGGAAAAAGCTCTACCTGAATTTTGGCATCATTCTGGCGACGGTTCTGGTGCTGCTTGCGATCAACCTGTACGGGGTGCATCGCGAGCATGAGACCAAGGCGGCGGCGCAGCGTTCGATCGACATGACCGAGGCGACCGCGGGAGTGCGCTTCCAGATGATGCAGAACCGGCTTCACCTGCAGAACTACCTGCTTAGCGGGGACACCCGGGAAGTGGAGCAAATGAATGACGGCGAACACCAGTTGAGTGCAGCCGTTCGCCGTGCCCAGGAGCTGGCAAATTCCACGCCACAGCGCAACAGTCTGGAAAGAGTGCAAGGGCTGGAGCAGTCTTGGGGCAACGAGTTTGCCAACCCACTGGTGGACAAGCGCCGCGCCGTGGACAGCGGTAACGCCACAGTCGCGGAATTGCAAATTTTCTATCTGCAGAAGGATCCGAACTCCTGGGTCTCGCGTTCGAGCGAGGTTCTGGACGAGGTCGACGGGGAGAACCGCAAACTGCTGGACGAGCGGCGCCACTCCGATGAACTGGCCGCGACGGGCACCATTCTGCTGGCGGTGGTCAGTTCGCTGTTCGCTCTGGGCATGGGCATCGTCATTGCGTACCGGACCGCTACCGGAATCACGGGACCATTGGGAAGGTTGATGGATGTGGCGGGGCAGATCGGCCAGTCTGGGGATCTGGAACACAACATTGACATTCACGGCCAGGATGAGATCGGGCAACTGGCCCGGACGTTCGACTCCATGGTGAAGTACCTGAAGGAAATGGCCGCAGTTTCCGAGGCCATCGCCGGGGGCAATCTGTCGGTCGAAGTCCGTCCGCGTTCGGCAAACGACACGCTGGCAAACGCTTTCACGCGCATGGTGGAAGGCCTGCGCGGGATGGTGCGCAACGTGCGTGAGGCCGCTTCTCAAGTGGCCACCGCTTCCACCGAGGTGGCTACCGCTTCCGACGAATCGGCCAGAAACAGCCTGCAGACCTCATCGGCCATCGATGAAGTGACCAGCACCATGCACGAAATGAGCGTGAACGTGCAGAACATGGTGAAGAGCACGCAGACGCAGGCTTCGAGCGTCAGCGAAACCTCGGCCTCCATCGACCAGATGGTGACTTCGATCCAGCGGGTTGCGGATACAGCCAAAGTGCTGCTCGATATATCGAACCGTTCGCGGGAAGAGGTGCACAGCGGCATCGGCACCATGGAGAAGGCGACCGACGGCCTGAACCGGATCAACACCACAATCCGCTCCTCGGGCGAGATCATCGACGCGCTCGGCGGGCGAGCGGACGACATCGGAAAGATCGTCGAAGTGATCGACGATCTGGCGGAGCAGACCAACCTGCTGGCATTGAATGCCGCCATTGAAGCGGCACGGGCGGGCGAGCACGGCCTCGGATTCGCGGTCGTGGCCGACGAAGTCCGGAAGCTGGCGGAAAAATCCGCGCAGTCAACGAAAGAAATTTCCGAGCTGATCGAGAGCATCCAGAAGGAAGCGCGTAAAGCGGTCGACAACATGGAGAAGAGCACGACGATCGTGAACGAAGGGCTGAACCTGGGACAGGAACTGAACTCCGCGTTGCGAAAAATATCGAACGTGGTCACCGAGGTGTACAAGTTTGCGCAAGAAATCGGGGCCGCCACCAACGAGCAGTCGCACGGCTCGTCCCAGATCGCGCGCGCCACCACGCGGCTGAACGAAATCACGCACGAGATCAACTCGGCGGTGGAGGAGCAGGCTTCAGGAGCCCAAGCGGTGGTGCAGGCCATGGAGCGCATGCGCGAACTGGTGCAGTCGTCCACCTCGAGCTCGACCGAACTGGCCGCTTCCTCCGATCAGATGTCCAAGATGTCGCGCGGCCTGCTGGATTCGATGGACCGTTTTTCACTGCGGTCAGACGCCAGTACGAACGACAGGACCAATGACGGCACACCCGGGCCCGGGAAGTCAGCCCGGCGCACGGCGGCGGGAGCGCGTTGAGGAAATTCCATTCATGAGCCGGGAAACACACATAGTGGGCTTCCGAGTGGGCCGCGAGACGTACGGCGTGCCTATCACCTCGCTGCATGAGATCGTCCGCGTGCCGGAGATCACCGCGGTGCCGGACGCGCCCGATTATCTGGAAGGAGTCATCAACCTGCGCGGGAAGATTGTTTCGGTGGTGGACCTGCGGAAGCGGTTCGGGCAGCCCTCCACTCGACTCGACCGGCGCAGCCGCATTCTGGTCGTGGAACACCGGGGCCGGCTCGCCGGCATGATTGTGGACTCGGCGTCAGAAGTTTTGAAAATTCCGGAAAGCGAAATCGAAGCCGCCCCCGCCATGATGCAGGAAGGCGGATTGGACTGTGTAACCGGCCTCGGCAAGTATCAGGGACGGCTGATCATTCTGCTGGATATCGACAAGATATTGGCAGCGCGCGAACTGGGAAACGAAACATCTTCAGACAAGCGGGCAGAGAAGCCGGTAGAAAAAACAGCAGTGGCCGGCAGCGGCAAGGCGGGTACGACTGGGACGACCAGTACGTCGAAAACAACGACGGGGACAGCGACAACCACAAAGACTGCCTTGGCCGGGAAATAGCAGGAAGAACCGAACCCACATGAACACGAGCGAAGCGCCTGCCCTCACCGACGCCGAATTGAAACTCCTGCAGGCGCTGGTCTACCAGGAGTGCGGCATGCACTTCGACGATCGGCGCACACCCTTCCTGCAGGACCGCTTGCAGCGGCGGCTGAAGGAGTGCCATATCGATTCGTTCTACAGCTACTATCGCCTGCTCATCAGCCAACAGGGCAAACAAGAACTGTCGTGTCTGCTCGAAAACCTCACAGTCAATGAGACCAGCTTTTTCCGGAACAAGGCGCAACTGGAGTTGTTTCAGCGGGACGTGATGAACGACCTTCTGCGGCGCAAGCAGGAGGGCCACGACTTCAGCGTCAGAATCTGGAGCGCGGGCTGTTCCACGGGACAGGAACCTTACACCCTGGCCATGCAGGTGGCTGATGCGCTGACGTACCACCACATGCGCAATCCGCGGCCGCTCGATTCGCCGGTTCCGAAGCCTCTGGTACCCGCGCCCTGGCGGGTGGAGATCCTGGCCAGCGATATCAATTATTCGGTGCTGCGCGCGGCGCAGGCGGCCTCCTACAGTGAGCGCCAGATGGCGGGAGTCGACTATGGCTACCGCTTGCGCTATTTCGACAAAGTAGGCGACCGGTACGCGGTGAAGAAAAATGTCAAGGAATTGGTGCACTTCGACTTTCACAATCTGAAGACCGAATACCTGCCCCAGCGCAACGACATCATTTTCTGCCGCAACGTCATGATGTATTTCGACGAGCCAGAGCAGAAGCGGCTGGTGGAGAAGTTCTATCGCTGCCTGAATCCCCAGGGATACCTGTTTGTCGGCCATGCCGAGAGCCTGCTGTCGCTGACTGAAAAATTTCAGATGGTGCATCGCAACAGTGGGACGGCGTATCAGCGAGTCGAGGTGAAAGCGTGAGCGGTCCCCCCGAAGACAGGATGACAGAGCTTCGGGAGCTGTTCTTCGAAAGCGCGGGGGAACTGGTCCAGAAGCTGAACGACGAAGCGATGCGGCTGGAGAAAGCGCCCGGCGATGCGGAGACAGCCCGCAGCCTGCGGCGGACGGTGCATACGCTGAAGGGCGACTCGGCCGCTTGCGGATTCCGGGAGCTCAGCGAACTCGCCCATGAGTTTGAGGACGTGCTGGCGCTGGAAAACACGGCGGCGGCGGCTTCCGTTCCTGAGATCGCGTTGCGCGCGGCCGACGTGTTTGCGGCGCTGCTGGAGGCGTATCGGAAAGGGACGAAACTTCCGGGCATCCAGTCTTTGCGCGGAGACATTGCCCGTCTGGCACACCCGACGCCAGGCGAAACGGCTAAAACAAAGGCCAAAAAGTCGAAAAGGAAAGCCGCCGCAACCACCAGCCGCTGGTCGGAGTACGAGCAACTGGCAATCACCCGGGCGGTGGCGGAGGGCAAGCGCGTTCATCACGTGGTGGTCGAGATCGACCCGCAGTGCGCCATGCCGATCGCCGGACGGCAGATGATCCAGTTTGCCCTTGCCGGACTCGGCGAGGTACTGGCTCTCTATCCGGTCGAAGGCAGTCACGAGCCCATCACTCGCATCGAAGCGGCGCTCGCCTCGGAAAAACCAGCGGAGCAAATCCGGGTAAAGTGCAGCATTCCAACGATTGCGCTGACGGTCCGGGTCACGCCTCTGCGCGCCCAAACCCCGGCGACGAGCCCGCTTCCCCCGGCTTCCGACACCGATTCTATAGTGGGCGATTCTCAAGTCGGTTCTCGGCTTAAGACCGAAGGCGCAGCGCCCGGGGGCACCGGCGTCACGGTCGGCGTCACTAGCAACAACGCCTCCCGAGCCGGCGAAGTGGCAGCGGTACTCGCCGCGCCGACCGGCCCCGACAACCTGCTGCGCGTGGACGCGGAGAGAATCGACAGCGTACTCAATCTGGTCGGTGAACTGATCCTGGCGAAATCGATGTTGCAGCAGACGCTGTTGGAATTTGGACAACGCTTCCCGAAAGATGTCTTGCGGGGAAAGTTCGCCGACGCCATGGCATTCCAGGGGCGGGTCTTGAATGACCTGCAGTACTCGGTCATGAAGATTCGCATGGTGCCGGTCGATCAGTTGTTCCGCCGCTTTCCGCGCATTGTGCGGGACGTGGGGCGCCAGTGTGGAAAAGAAGTCGCACTGCTGGTCCGGGGCGGGCAAACCGATCTCGACAAAGGCATCCTGGATGCGATTGCTGAGCCGCTCACTCACCTGGTACGTAATGCGATCGGCCACGGCATCGAAACAGCCGAAGAACGGGTTCGCGCTGGCAAGCAGCCGCAGGGAACGTTGCGGCTGGGCGCTTATCACCAGGGAAACCAGGTGGTCATCGAGATTTCCGACGACGGGGCGGGCATTGATTCCGAAAAGGTCCGGCAGCGCGCCCTTTCCCAGGGATTGCTGAATGCAGAGCAGGCAGCCCGCCTGACCGAGGCCGAGACTCTGGATCTGATCCTGCAGCCGGGGTTCTCCACGGCGGAAGAGATCACCGAACTCTCGGGCCGCGGCGTCGGATTGGACGTAGTGCAGAGCGTGTTGGGGCGCCTGAAGGGAACGATCCAGATCGAAACGGCGCGGGGACGGGGCACCACCTTCCGTCTGCGGCTTCCACTGACGCTGGCTATTATCCGGGCGTTGATGTTCCGGGTGGAGCAGCGGCTGTATGCCCTGCCGCTGAACGCGGTGGCGGAGATTGCGCGCACGGTGGAAGCGGACATCCATCAAGTGGAGCACTATGATGTGCTGCAATTGCGCAACGACTTGTTGCCTCTGCTGCGCCTGGGCTCGAAGCCAAGCGGACCGGAAACGGCGCGACGCAAGGTCTTCGTGCTGGTCATCAACAGTGGAGAGCGCAAGTGCGGAGTCATCGTCGACGCGCTTGAGGGCGAAGACGAACTGGTAATCAAGGCGCTCGACGACCAGTCGATCACGACCGATCTGGTGAGTGGGGCTTCGATTCTGGGCGATGGGCGGGTGGTTCTCATCCTGAACATGATCGCCCTGATGGATCGCTTTACGCGCGGGCGGGCGGATGCGAACGGCCCACGGATGGACGGTCTGCTGTCGAGTGCCGTGCCTGCGGCGTCGAGTATCGAGAGTGGCGACAGGCGGGCACGAGGCGCGGCCGGGGGTCTCGCATGAAAAAGCCGGTGCGGGTCCTGGTGGTGGATGACTCGGCCCTGATGCGCAAGCTGATACCCAAAATCCTTGAACAGGATGCTTTGATCGAGGTGGTGGGTACGGCGATTGATGGCCACTTCGGGTTGAAGAAAATTGACGACCTGTCGCCGGATGTAGTGACGCTCGACCTCGAAATGCCCGGACTGAACGGGATCGACACGCTAAAAGAAATCATGCGGCGCTGGCAGCTGCCGGTGATTGTGGTCAGCTCGCACAGCACAGCCGGGGCGGCGATCACGCTCAAAGCGCTGACGCTGGGTGCGTTCGATTTTGTGGCCAAGCCGAAGGACGTTTCCGCATGCATGCCCGAAATTGCCGGCGAGTTGATCAAGAAAATCAGGGCGGCGGCGCAGAGCGCGGGCGTGCAAACGCAGTTCCTTCCGGGGGAAGTAGGCGGGAAGCAGCCCGGCAAGCTGCGGCCCGTCGCGCCGACGCACATCATCGCCATCGGCGTTTCCACAGGCGGTCCGAATGCTCTGCAATACTTGTTTTCAAAACTGCCGGTGGAATTTTCGGGCAGCATCCTGGTGGTGCAGCACATGCCGGACGGGTTCACGGAACTGTTTGCCAAGCGACTGGACGAGAGCTGCCCGATCCGGGCAAAGGAAGCGCAATCGGGCGACCTGTTGGTGGCCGGGCGAGCGCTCATTTGTCCGGGGAACCGGCACATGAAAGTGAAGAAATTGCCGCTGGGCAACGTGGCGGTGCTAACGGATGAGGCTCCGGTGAATGGACACCGTCCGTCGGTGGATGTGCTGTTTCACAGTATCGCCGAGGAGTTCGGTTCGCAGGCCATGGGCTTGTTGATGACGGGCATGGGAGAAGACGGGGCGGCCGGGCTGGGAGAGATCCGGACAGCCGGGGGATTCACCGTGGCGCAGAGCCAGGAGACATGCGTGGTTTTCGGCATGCCCAAGGCGGCCATCGAACGCGGCTATGCGATGCGGGTCGCAGACCTCCAGGAGTTGCCCAATATTTTGCAGGCGGAATGTGCCCCCGACCGTGGCCGAGGGGAAAGGGAGAGTACTAACGTCAAGCGGGCAACCGGTGCCGGAAGTAACTAGAGTGACCCGGAGATATCTACCCGAAGGTAGGTAGATCGTGATTAAGTGATAGTGGTGGAGGAGTGTCATGGAAAAGTTTGCGCCCGTAACGCGGAGCGAAGACGGACAACCGGTGCGCTATCTGATCGTGGATGACTCCGTGTTCGCCCGCAAGAACCTGGCTCGGATGGTCGAGACCTTCGGTGGGCAGGTAGTCGGCGAGGCTGGCGACGGAGTCTCAGCGATCAGCGAGTACGCACGGGTCACGCCCGACATCGTTCTGATGGATATCACCATGCCGCAGATGGAAGGCATCGAGGCGGCAGAAAAGATCGTGCGCGACCATCCCAGCGCCCGCATCGTAATGGTGTCGTCAGTCGGCTACCAGGAGAACATCGTGGCCGCCTTACAGCGGGGCGCCCGTCACTTCGTGCAGAAACCGGTGAAGCCGGAAGTTCTTTATGAGGTCATAAAGTACGTGATGCGTGACGACGCGCGCGGCGCTGGAGCCGGAGCATAGTCGATGCGGATGGACCTGATTCAGCCTTTCATTAATTCGGCCGATGCCGTCCTGGCGCAGGGGCTGGAGTCGCCCATTTCCATCGAGAACCTGAGCATGGAAGAAGAGGCGTACCGGCGCAAAGGGATTGCGGCCGAGGTATTCCTCATGGGCGAGATCGAAGGGCGAATCATTTTTGATGTGGATCTGGGAGCGGCGGTGCAACTCGCCAGCCGTCTGGCCGGCGTCGAAGTGTCCGAGACCGACGACGAACTGGTGCGCGAGGCAGTCTGTGAGCTGGCCAACCAGATCATTGGCAATGCCATCACCACGCTCAATGACCAGGGATTTCACTTTCACGTACGTCCACCAACCCTGCACACTTCCGAGCAGGGCAGCAAAAGCAGTGAAGATACGGAAGCGCTGGTCATGGTCTTCAATACTGCCAGCGGAAACGTGTTCATGAATGTGGCGCTGCGCCATCGCTGCCCCGGGGCGCTCGAACAGGCCGCGGTCGCGGGCTAGGAAATCGGTCGTTGATCGTTGATCGTGGTCGTTAGTCGTTCGCCACTCGGCACTGCAACTTACTCAACCCTCCTGATTCCAATTACTGGACATAAGCAATGTTGTCATCCTGCGCGGAGCGAAGGACGACAACATGAGGGTTTAGGGGCCGGCAAACAGAAAGACCGGATTCTGCGGTGGGTTCTGCGGGTTGGGTGGAATCGGCGGGAGCGTACCGACTGGGGCCGGTAGATTCAGGTAGTAAGTGTCGCTGGTGGTATTGATGATATTGACCATACCTCCATCGCAGCTGGACAGGTAGGCGCGGGAGCTGTCGCCGCCGGCGGCCATGGTTATGCGGAAGCGAGGAGGGCGCGGGGACTGAGTCGGCGAGCAGAAAGCATCATAGGCAGGAAATCCCGGGATTGCAATCGAAGTCTTGAAGGAGTTACTCACGGTGTTGATCACCGTCACCTGCGGACAGATATTCGGAGCAGCGCCGGTCCCACCACTAACGTAAATGTCGGTCGGAGCATTCGTTACTTCAAACGTTCCTCCCCCAACCGAGAGAATCTGGAAGATGCCGTTGAAGTCACTCGGAGAACTGCCAGTTGAGTTCACACCCGAGATTATGATGACCATTCCGGGGAGCAAATCGGGAGTTCCGGGCGAAAGGGTGTAATTGTAGGTTGTTGTGCTAGCACCGCTGGAGGTTAAGGCTGCGCCCGTGATGGTCACATTGACTTCGAATGACGCATAGGATCCGACGTAAGCGCGCGAACCGTCCGGCAACGCGGCCACAGCGGCGGGGGTAACCGCGCCGGGGGCAAAAGTCGAGCATACGTCGCCCTGCGCGCGAGCGGATGCCAAGACCGGAGCGATCGGGATCGGGGCACCCGTAAGAACCACGGGGGTGGATTGCGAGATATCCAGCATCGTCAACTGGCCCTGCATCGCCGACTGGCTAAACCACGGTATGTAGAGCCGGTTCAGATTTCCGTCGTAGAGCATGTAAGCGGCGCCGGGGACATTGACGCTGGAGTCGATCACGCTGTCCGGGCCGGCGGTGGAGGTGGTATCAATTGTACTCACGACACCATTGCCGTTGAGCACATACACGCGCTGGCTGTCGGAACGCGCGATCACCCAGAGCGGCGCGTTAAACGAACCGTTGTTGTTGATGGTCCGCGCCGACAGGCCAACGGTATTATTAACGGTGAAGCCGTTGACTGTGCTGTCGCCCCGGTTCGCCACGTAGACCTTGCTATTGTCGGGCGTAACGGCTATGGCGTCCGGATTGTTTCCGACCGCGATGGTGTTCACCAGGCCGCCACTAAGCGTGTTGACCACGCCGATCGCGTTGTCATTCGGAAAGTCGAGGGGGTCTGGTACTAAATTCGGCAATGTCACATACGCAATCGTAGACGACGGGGCAACGGCGACAAAGTTCGGCGCCGAATTCGCCGGCAGACTGATGGGAGCGGCGCTGGAGATTACCGTGCCGTTGAAGGTGAGCTTGGTAATCGAATCCGAACACGGCACGGGCGGGGTACATGCCACGGAATGGTTCACGACCAAAACCCCGCCGGCGCTTTGCTGCACTGCATGGACCGGGGCGAGGCCCACGTTCGCAACGCTAACGTCGGTGTCGCCGGAGACGTCGATCACCATGGCGCTGCCGGCCACGACGGTTCCGTTATCGTTGATGGACACCACGGTGTGGGCCGCCGCCGGGTTGGGAAACACGGGAGGGTTCGGGATGATAATCGGGCGGAAAGTGTCGCCGCATCCGATACAGATCACATAAACAAACAGCGCCAACCCCAGCCAAAGAAACCGCTTCATTCAAACTCCACAGAAAGTTAGTCTTACACGGAATCCGATATTGTAACGGGAACCGGGTCGAGAGGGGAAATGGGGCGTGCTTAGCCGATGCGACTTTTTCCCTGCCGCACTGGTGAGAAGCGGATAGAGGCAAGTTTGGTTGCCGGGGGCAGGTTGCGGCGGCAATACTTTTAGGTAGAGACGCGGCTTGCCGCGCCTCAGACGGAACTCGGGATTTGAGGCGCAGCACACAGGAGACGCGGCAAGCCGCGTCTCTACGGGAATCTAGGCGCGCCCGCGGCGTGTCTTCTCTTGCCGCTCGGCTGGCATCTCGGCAACTTTTTCCGACGCGGAGGGCTTCTTCGTCTGGGCCAGGCTTTCCTTCAGCGCCGCCATCAGATCGACCACCGGAGCCAGCTTCTTCGGTTGCTCGACGGCCTGGACTTCTCCGCCCTCCAGCTTCGCCTCAATCAGCTTCTTCAGGTTTTCCTGAAAGGTGTCGTGATATTTCTCCGGGTCCCATTCGCCCGCCAGCGCTTCAATCAGTTGATGCGCAACCTTGATTTCGGCGTCCTTGATCTCCACATCGGGAGCGCCGAACGACTCGACTTCGCGCACCTCTTCGGCGTAGTACATGGTGTGCAGCATCATTCCGCCTTTGTGCGGACGCAGGAAGACGGTGTATTCGCGGTTGTGCATGGTGAGCTTGGCTATGGCGACGAACTCGCTCTCCTCGAGCGCTTTGGTGAGCAGCGCATAGGGACGGCGACCGGCTTCTTCCGGAACCATGTAATACGACGACTCGAAGTACACGGGATCGACTTCGCTCGTCTTCACGAATTCGAGTATCTCCATCGTCTTCGCCGTCTTCGGCTCGATCTTCTTGATCTCCTCGGGATCAATGATGACGTACTCGTCTTTGCGATACTCATAGCCCTTGACGATATCGCTACGCTCGAGGACCTGGTTGTCCAGCGGGCAAATTAGCTGCTGCTTTACCCGATGGTGGTCGGTACGGTGAAGTTGGTTGAACGAGATGCCGCTGCTGCGCGCGCCCGAGAACAGACGCACCGGCATCGAGATTAATCCGAACGTAAGATATCCAGACCAGACTGAGGCCGCCATTGGTTTCACCTCAAAAACCTGAGATGCCGGAATCCCGCCAAGCGTACAGAAGTGTAGCCTAAACTGACGGGGGTTGCCTCCGCCAGATTACGGGGCGAATCCAAAGGTCAAGCACTACATGGCGCGGTCGGTTGGCACCGGACACCGAATATAGTGTTATCGAACGCGGATCGTGCATTCCAGCTGTCAACTGTCAGCTCTCAGCTCTCAGCGGTCAGGGACATGAGACTCTACTGGGAGCTGATAACTGAGAGCCGCCTTATCATGCTGAACCCTTATCTAGCGCATGCCTGGGCGTCGTCCCCGGAGCGGCTGGCAGTTGCCGCCGCGGTGACGCTCGGGTTCGCGGTGCTGGCTCGCGCCTTGCGCGGCGTCAATCGATCGGGGTCTCTGGCGGGCGGTTTCGCTTGTTTCCTCCTCTTCTCCGGTGCCGGGCCAACGGCGTTCGCCGCACTCGCCGCGCTGTTTTTGGTGACTTGGGTGGCAACTCGCGCTGGATACCACCGTAAGCTGGCACTTGGGCTTGCCGAGTGCCGGGAAGGAAGGAACTTGTGGCAAGTCCTTGCCAATCTGACAGTGGCTGCGCTCGCCTCGGTTGTTTTCAGCGCCATCGGAAATCGGGCTTCGTTAGTCGCGACGGTGGCAGCTCTGGCCGAAGCAGCTACGGACACCGTGGCCAGCGAAATCGGGCAATGCCGTGGCCCTGACGCTCGACTGATCACGACCTGGGAACGCGTCCCCGCAGGCACCGACGGCGGCGTCACGGTTTCTGGAAGCATCGCCGGAATAGCAGCATGTCTGGTGATTGCGGGGGTCGCAGCGCTGGGTGGGATGATTCTTCCGGGCCAGCTCTGGATTCCGGTGGCCGCCGGATTCGCCTGCATGCTCATCGACAGCCTTCTCGGCGCGACGCTCCAACGCCGCGGCTGGATCAGCAACCAGGCAGTGAATCTCTTCTCCACGCTGGCAGCCGCCGCGCTGGCTTATGCGGTCGTGATGTTGCCATGAATCCGCACTGCCATCGTGAGCGAACGACCTCTGCATAGCGAGTTCAAATGCATAAGTCCCTCCCCTTCGACTGCGCTCAGGGTCAGGATGACAACAAAGAATTGGATTACGTTCGCTGCTTGACTCTGTCTAGCAGCATGAAGACCAACACTCCCAGTAGAGCGTTCGCCACGCCTGACAGGAATTCGTGGGGCCAGCTCCACGCCATGCGCAAACCGACCATGCCGCGGGCAACTATGAAGTAGACAACCTCGTGCACCACGTAGAAGACAATCGTGAGCAGGAAACGAGCACCGGCATTCTCCACGTCCAGCTTGATCCCGAGCGAGGAGGCGCCGAAGCCCACCACCGTCTTCGAAATTCCGTAGAGCCCGATGGGCTGATGGGTCAGCGCGTCTTGCAGAATGCCGATCAATCCGCCGGTGAACAGGCCAGCCAGGGGACTGCGCCGCGCCGTCGCGAAACCGATCACAACCAGCAGCGGAAGATCGAAGATTGAGAAGAAAGGAAACCGCAGCGGCAGCCATGCCTGCAGGAAAACGGCGATCAGCGGAATCAGAATGGTCGCAGGAATACTGAAGCGGTAAACCTCAACCTGTTCTCCCGATGTGTAAGTAATGGCCACGTTAGTGCGGACTATCCTCGACGGCGGGTTGCGGCGCAACCGCTGCCTTTACGGGCTTCGGAGAGACTTTCACAGCATCGGTGCCGGTTCCGGTTGTCCTATGTCCAGGAGAGCCGGTTCCCGCAGAAGATGTGGCCGTCACCGTTCTTTGCGCAGCGGGCGCGCCGCTCGCCGAAGCTTGCGGGGGTGGGTCCTTCGGCTTGCCATCGGAGCCTGTGATCACCGGAGAGGCAGGCCCATGCGAGACAGTCCCGGGTGCGGCAGTAGCCGGCGCGTCCGCTCCCGGCACCGCCCCTTTTTCTGCACTCTCGGGCTTGGAAGGAACGCCCGGCAGGCGCTGGGCCAGGATATCGACGGCGCGGGCTAAGCCGGTCTGGTCGGGCTCGGCCTGCCTTTCATCAATCTTCGTTACCACCAACACTTCTTCCAGGCGGCTGAGATCGGCCGTGGGACGCACGCGAATGTTGAGAAAGAGCTCGCTGCCGGGCGTAACTTTTGTTACTCGGCCCACCAGCAGGCCCTTGGGAAAAATGCCATCTCCGCCGCTGGTCAGGACCAGCTCTCCAGAGGGCACGGCTTCGTCGCTCATGACTTTTTCGAGCACCACTTCGCCGGAGGGCGTGCCGCGCAATATGCCTTGCAGCCGCGTTTTGTCGAGGAGCGCGCCCACGCCGCTGGTCTGGTCGTCGATCAACAGCACCAGCGAAGTCGAGCGGTACACGCGCAACACCTTGCCCACGATGCCGTCCGCGGTGATGACCGCCATGTCGGGCTTGATGCCGTCCTTGTACCCCTTGTCGATGTAGACCGAGCGCGACAACTCACTGCCACTGCCTCCGATGACCTGCGCCGCCATGGTCTGCGAAATGAACTGCTCTTTGAAAGCCAGCAATGCCTGCAGACGGCGCGCCTGATCGGCGTCCTGGCTCATCCGCACCTGCTCCAGCCTCATTTGCTCAATTTGCGCCTTGAGGCTGCGGTTCTCGGCGCGCACTCCGCGCAGGTAGAAGTAGTTGTGCCAGAGGTTGCGGTTGGAAGTTTGCACCCATACCAGGGCCTTTTCGAAAGGAGTGACCGCGCCCACCGCCCAGACGCGAATTAAGCGCGTCGATTCGCTGTCGTTCGTCCGCTTGACCTGCACGGCCAAGCCGAGCACCTGGGCGAACAACACTCCCACCAGCACGATCAGGTTGCGGTAGCGTCCGAGGACGTCCATAACAGCGGTTCTCAGTTCTCAGTTGTCAGTTCTCAGTGAGCCCGTCGTCCTGAGATGGTCATCGTCACTCGAAGCCTGCGGAGATCTACTCGATCGAAATTTTTCTGAGCAGCTTGAAGTCCGAGAGCATCTTGCCGGTGCCGAGCACGACGCTGCAGAGCGGATCATCGGCAATCGAGACCGGTAGGCCCGTTTCCTCGCGGATGCGCTTGTCGAGGTTCTTGATCAGCGCGCCGCCGCCGGTCAGCACGATGCCGCGGTCGCTGATATCGGCGGAGAGTTCGGGCGGCGTGCGCTCGAGTGCGACGCGGATGGCGTTCATAATCGTGGAGACGCATTCACTGAGCGATTCGCGGATTTCGCTATCATCCACCGTGATGGTTTTGGGCACGCCTTCAATAAGGTTGCGGCCTTTGATTTCCATGGTCAGCGGCTTGTCCAGCGGATAGGCGGAACCGATCTCCATCTTGATCTGCTCGGCGGTGCGCTCGCCCACCAGCAGGTTATATTTCCGCTTCAGATAGTTCATGATGGCCTCATCCATCTGATTGCCGGCCATGCGCACGGAACGCGAATAAACGATGCCGCTCAGCGAAATTACCGCGATGTCGGTGGTGCCACCGCCGATGTCGACCACCATGTTGCCGCTGGGTTCGGTAATCGGCAGCCCGGCGCCAATGGCAGCCACCATGGCTTGCTCGACGAGATGCACCTCGCTGGCCTTGGCGCGATAGGCGGAATCCATGACCGCGCGCTTTTCCACCTGTGTGATTTCCGAAGGCACGCCGATCACGATCCGCGGATGCACCAGCATCTTGCGGTTGTGCGCCTTCTGGATGAAGTAGTTCAGCATCTTCTCGGTGACCTTGAAGTCGGCAATGACGCCGTCTTTCATCGGCTTGATGGCCACGATGTTGCCGGGCGTACGTCCCAGCATCTCCTTGGCCTCTTTGCCCACAGCTTCAACTTCGCCGGTGTTCTTGTTTATGGCCACGATCGAAGGCTCGTTCACCACAATGCCTTTGCCGCGCGCATACACCAGCGTGTTGGCCGTGCCCAGGTCGATGGCGAGGTCGCTCGAAAACATGCTGAACAACGAACGCAAATTGTGTGAACGCGATGAGCCGTTATTAAACCCGTTGTTTGACATGGCAGTACTTCTCTCTTCCGGGAATTCGTCTCGCCCTGGAAACTGGTCTGCGTCGGTTTCCGTGTGAGTCGTTCTCCCCTTGCCTGTTCTATTGTACGTTTGTTCTATTCTACTTCGATGTCGGGAGAACTGGTTGCCAATTGGGCACCCGGTTTTCCCGGACATTAGTTCCGAACATCATTCCGAACTCTATTCGAACGTCGTTCCGAACCTCATCTGAACATGGAATCCTTTACTGAATCACCACTTTTTCCTGATGGGTATTGACTCCGCCCTTCGAGTTTTGCGCGGTGACAGTGATCAGGTTCTCCCCGTTCGCCAGGGGCGGCGTGAAATAGTGAAACGTACCATCGTCGCTGATGATCGGCACTTCCCTGCCGTTCACCATCACCCGCGCTCCCACCTCGGTCCGGCCGGAAATCTCGATCACGTGCCCGTGCTGGACCAGCGGATCGATTTCGAGCGATAGTTCTACTTTTTCCTTGGTCTTGACGATGATGGTAAAGCGATTTTTTTCGCTTTCCACCGATTCCTTGCCGGCCGCATCGTAAGACTGGATCGACCAATAGTAAGCGCCGACGGGTAGACCGGTCACCACCACACTGGGCGTCTCCACCTTACGGTCCAGCAACAATGACGAAAAATACGGATTGTGCGAAATGCGCAACCGATATCCGGCGGCATTGGCCATGGGCGTCCACGCAAACTCTACTTCCTTCGTTTTATCCCCGGCGTTGATGAAAACCGGCATCATATTGCCCGGCGTAATGGGCGTGGGCGGACCGATTTCCGTGGCCCGTTCCATGGTTTTCGAACCGCTTTGGAAAGTCACCTTTTCCCAGTTCGACAGGTGAACCACTTCTCCGTTACGTTCGATTTCGCTGCTGCCTTTCTTGACCAAAATTTCGTGCTGGTCCTCCTTGGGATTATTGTGCACCATGGCCGACGAATCGGGCGCCAGCGAGGCCTTCGCGCCGGCGACAATCACCTGCGACTTCGAACCCTGAACATAGGTCGCCGTGGTCAGGTCCACAGTGCCGGTCGTGACCGCTACCGCAACATTGGTTTGTTGCTCAGAGTTGGCCGAGTTCTCTTCGATTACGATCAGCGAATCCTGCTTCACGGTATAGTTGGTGCCGTCGTTAAAAACAATTTTGGCCATGCCTTCGGCGCCGGTCTGCACGACATCGCCTTTTTCGAGCGGCACGCTGTAGTCGGCATTGATCCAGCTATTGCCATTGCCTTTTCTTACTCGGATTGTGCCATCGAGCACCGTGAAATGTGCCTGCTGCGAAACCGAGACCGGCGGTGCCTTGAGCGGAGGCGCCAGGCCCGCAACCTTTTCCATCAAGATCGAGGAGAATTGCCCAGCCGCCTTCACTGTCGAGTCAGTGAATTTCGGAAACGCCATGTGCATGAACGCAACAAGAATCAGCGCTGCTCCCAGCAGCAACATAACCACGCTGCGGTACGTCACCGTCTTCCAGGCGACGTAGAGTTCCGGCTTGAGTTTACTCGACACGAGCCCGTGCCAACCTCATTGCAAGATTCTGAGACTAGGGGATATCTCTCGAACTATTTCTCGAACTATGACCATCATATCTCTGCCGGGATGGGTATTAAACTTGGGTCTCGGGGTAAAAGGGTTACGAAAGTGACCGCGACCTCGTGCGATCGGACCGTGAAGGGCGAGATGGGTGTAGACTGGGGGCCGTTGCTGAAGTCAGAAGGGAGATTCCGTGTCAGGTTGTAGGTTTCGGGGACGCTCGTGCTGCCCGGCCGATGAAGTCACACGAGGTTCCGGGTGAGAACTTCGAAATCCAAAGTTCTGCTGGTCGAGGACAGCAGATTTCTACGGGTCGCCACCGAACGGGCATTGTCCAACGCCGGCTTTGCGGTCAGCACCGCCGCCGACGGCGAGCAAGCCTTGCAGCTTGCCAACGACCAGCTTCCCGACGTCATCCTGCTCGACATGATGCTCCCCAAGATCAGCGGTCCGGCCGTCCTCAAAGCCCTGAAAGAGAACCCTGCCACCATGCACATTCCAATCATCGTGCTATCCAGCCTGTCGCAGAAAAACGAGGAGAAACTCCTCAGCGAAGGCGCGGCCGCGTACTTCGAAAAATCGAGCCTGGAACTCGACAAAAGCTCTGACCGCCTGGCGGCTGTAATACAGACAGTCCTCGGCCAGACCAGCCGGCCAAGCAGGCCCCACTCGTAGTTTGCGGGTGTCGGGGCTGCTCTTCCCAAAACGCCCATGCGATTGGGCGTAGATTCTCCGCGCACTGATACCCACGACTCGTTCTCGGTACCTTCGTAATGCACTGCAGGATCAAAGGTCGTCTAGACTGTTGCCAGTAAGAACGGGATGTTGTGAATCCATAGAAACACTAGAAACGGGGGGCATTGCTGAAGAGATGAAAAAACAGAAAGGCTTTTCGCTGATCGAGTTGCTGATTGTTGTGGCGATCATTTTGATTATTGCAGCGATTGCTATCCCGAACCTGCTGCGGGCGCGCATTTCGGCCAACGAGTCGGCCGCGGTGGGGGCGCTTCGCACCTTGAATACGGCACAGGTTTCATACAACTCCACCTATGGGACGGCGGGGTTTGCACATCCTATGTCCTATCTGGCGGGCACGACCTGCGCCACGTCTGTGCCCACATCGACCGGCGCTTGCTTGATCGATTCGGTTTTGGGAAACGGCACCAAGAGCGGCTATGTGTTCACGCTGACGAACACAAGCGGCACTCCGGCCGGGAGCTACAACTTCATTGCTTCTCCCGTGGGTGTGAACCAGACGGGTGTGCGCTACTTCTGCTCGTTCGCGGATGCGGTCGTGCGCTCCAGTTCAGCTTCGCTTACGACCTGCGACGCCACTGTGAGCCCACTACAGTAGCTTAAGCCTTAAGGTTTGGTAGAGGCCAGTTTCGCGAAACTGGCCGACTACCTAAAGTTTCCTCGCTTGCCCGTCTTCACCCCGGTTGTTAGCATGGAACTTCTGCCCTATCCAGGAGGCTTCCATGGCGACCGATACCCTGACCAAGCCGGTGATCGATGGCAGCACAACCAAGACTAGAGTTTTCAAGAATTTCATTGACGGCGAGTGGGTCGAATCCGTCAGCGGACAGACTTTCGAAGACCGCAATCCTGCCGACACGCGCGAAGTCGTCGCCATCTTCCAGCGATCGAACAAGACCGATGTGGACGCCGCGGTGGATGCGGCCAAGCGCGCGTTTGCCAAATGGCGTCTGGTGCCCGCGCCCCGCCGCGCCGAGATGGTCTTTCGTGCCGCCGAGATCCTGATTGAGCGTAAAGAAGACTATGCCCGTGACATGACCCGCGAAATGGGCAAGGTGCTGAAAGAAACCCGCGGCGATGTGCAGGAAGCGATCGACGCCGCCTACTACAACGCCGGCGAAGGCCGCCGCCTGTTCGGCCCAACCGTACCCTCGGAACTGCCCAACAAGTTCGCCATGGCCGTCCGCCAGCCCATCGGTGTTTGCGGCATGATCACGCCCTGGAATTTCCCCATGGCCATCTCTTCATGGAAGCTGCTGCCGGCCGTGGTCTGCGGCAACACCTGCGTGATCAAGCCGGCGCAGGACACTCCGCTCTCCACCTTCAACCTGGTGCAGGCGCTGACCGACGCCGGCATTCCGAAAGGTGTCATCAATATCGTGACCGGCTTCGGCTCGGAAGTTGGCACGCCGCTGACCGAGCATCCGGTGGTCCGCGCTATCTCGCTCACTGGCTCTTCGGCGGTCGGCAGAATTGTAGGGACGACGGCGGCTAAGAGTTTCAAACACTGTTCGCTCGAACTCGGCGGCAAGAATCCAATGATCGTGCTCGATGACGCGAATCTTGAACTAGCCGTCGAAGGCGGGCTCTGGGGCGCTTTTGGCACCACTGGACAGCGCTGCACCGCGACCAGCCGCATCATTGTGCAGAAAGGCGTGTACCACGAGTTCGTCGAGCACTTCGTCGCACGCGCGAAGAAGATCAAAGTCGGCAACGGCCTCGACGAGACGGTCGAGATGGGTCCGGCGGTCAACGAGAACCAGCTCAAGACCGATCTGAGCTACATCGAGATCGGAAGAGCCGAAGGTGCGAAGCTGGTCACCGGCGGCAACCGGCTCGACCAAGGCGAATACCAGCATGGCTGGTTCCTCGAACCCACTGTGTTCACCGAAGTGGACCCCAAAATGCGCGTTGCCCAGGAAGAAATCTTTGGGCCGGTGGTTTCGATCATTCCCTGCGACGATCTCGAAAACGCGATCGAAATCGCCAATAACATTGAGTATGGCCTTTCGTCGTCTCTGTACACCAAGGACGTGAACAAGGCGTTCGCCGCGGTGCGCGATCTTGAGGCGGGCATTACCTATATCAACGCTCCGACCATCGGCGCGGAAGTTCACCTACCTTTCGGCGGCACCAAGGCCACTGGCAACGGCCATCGCGAAGGCGGCATCGGCGCGATCGACTTTTACACCGAGTGGAAAGCCGTATACGTGGATTATTCAGACAAGCTGCAGAAGGCGCAGATCGATCGCGCAGATTAAGTCTTAACCACAGGGGGCACAGAGGAACATAGAGGTACAGCCTCCGTGCACCGCCGTGACCTCTGTGGTTCAAAGGTTTTGCCTATGCCCGCTACACAGCTCCGCGAAATTGCCCCTGCCGCCCGTTTAGAAAACGTCCGCTACGCCATTCGCGACCTGGCCTGCATCGCCGACGAGGTCGCGCGGCAGGGTCATAAAATTCTGCCGCTCAACATTGGCGACCCGCTCAACTTCGACTTTCAGACGCCTGCCCACATGATTGAAGCCGTCTATCAAGCGATGCGCGACGGCAAGAATGGATATTCGAGCTCGTCGGGCATTCCGCCGGCGCTCGACGCCATTCGCGGCGAGGCGGCCCGCAAGGGCATCACCAACATTCAGGATGTCTTCGTCACCTCGGGCGTCAGCGAGACGGTGGACATCTGCCTGACCGCACTGCTCAATTCGGGCGACAACCTGCTCACTCCTTGCCCCGACTATCCGCTTTATTCCGCAGTTCTGGCGAAAATCGAAATCGGCCTCAACACCTACTACCTGAACGAAGAAGACGGCTGGCAGCCCGATCTCGACGACATCAAGAAAAAGATCACGCCGAAGACGCGGGGGATTGTGCTGATCAATCCCAACAACCCGACGGGCTCAGTCTGCACGCGAAAGATGCTTGAGCAGATTGCCGAACTGGCGCGCCGCCACAACCTGATTATTTTTGCCGATGAGATTTACGACAAACTGATTATGGATGACGATCCTCATGTTGCCATGGCCTCCGTCGCGCCCGATGTGACGGTCATTACTTTCGGCGGACTCTCCAAGAATTACCTCGCCCCCGGATGGCGCATCGGATGGGGCATTGCCAGCGGCGAAAGTTCGGTCATCAAGCCGTACCTGGAAGGCGTGAACAAGTTGTTGCGCGCGCGTCTGTGCGCCAACCATCCCGAGCAGTACGCGATCAAGCCCGCGCTCGAAGGCCCGCAGGATCACCTGGTCGAAGTGAAGCGCAAGCTGCGCAGCCGCCGCGATCTGACCATGAAGTGGTGCGCAGAAACTTCGCGTGTAAGTTGCGTGGCGCCGCGCGGAGCTTTCTACGCGTACCCGCGCATCGACATTCCGGAAGGTGATGATGTCTTTGTTACCGAACTGATTCGCCAGAAGCATGTGACGGTCGTGCATGGCTCCGGCTTCGGCCAGCGCCCGGGGACGAAACACTTCCGCATCGTTTTCCTGCCCGACGAAAAGACGCTGACCGCCGCTTACTCGGCGATTGGCGATTTCATGCGGGGGCGCTACGCGTAGTAATTCTTCTGCCTAGGGTCAGTAGACTCCCGGGATCAGCGCCGGCACCTTCCGCGCGTACTCCTCGAACTCGGAGCCAAAGGCCTGCCGCAGCAGCCGCTCTTCACTGCCTGTGCGAATCCAGGTTCCGGCCGCAAACAGCACAATCGCAATCAACAGCGGAATCCGTTGCGTCACAGCCAGTCCCGTAGCCAGCAGCATTCCAAACATGCCGGTATAGATGGGGTTCCTTACGAAGCGATAAGGACCGTCCTGGATGAGCGTGTGGCCCTCCACCAGGCGCGCGGCCAGAGCCCATTGCTTGCCCAAACGGCGCGCGGCGGCGTTCACCAACCAGGTCGAAGCGACGGCGATGGCCACCGTCAGCCCTGCCAAGCCCCATTCCACCGCAGGCGACCCGGAGGCCACCGGCGAGAACTGTTTTCGCTGCAGGGGATAAAACCAGACGCAGAAGTAGGCTGCGGCTTGCAGCAACAATCCGATGAGTGACGTCCAGTCCCGTTTCGCCTCGCGGGCTCGGGGCGGACGTCTCCTTAGCCAGAAGGTCAGGCCAAATACCCACCAGCACGCGATGAGCGCGTAGAACGACGCTCGTTGGGCCAGGTGCGGAGCCATATGTGGTATTCCTGAAATTGCCACGCCTACCTCTGCCTTCTACCCGACCATCCGTGCGATCCCGCGGAACTTTCGTAACTCTACACCGAACCAGTCTAATGCCTATACTTATCCCAGAAACCATCACGGAAATCCGCAATGCGTCGAACGATTCTGTCCTCAATTCTCGTGCTGTTGTGCGCTATGGCCTTCGCCCAGAGCACCTCTCCCGACGCTCTTTACGAGCGTGGGATGGACGCTATTACTGGGGTTGGGTCGTCGCGAAATGACTCGCTGGGGGTCGACTACTTCCGGCGCTCGTCCGACCTGGGCTACGGCCCGGCTCAGATCGCACTGGGTTACTATTACGAAACCGGAAACTTTCTGGCGCGCGACCCGGGCCAGGCTCTCGATCTGTATCGCAAGGCGGCCCAACAAGGCGATCCGCTTGCGGGTTGGCTTACCGGACGAATCTACTTCCTCGGCAGCACCGTGGGGCGTGACCCAGACGCGGCGCAGAAATGGCTCAAGATCGCCGCCAACCAGAACAACGCTTTCGGCGCGTACTACATGGGCCGTCTGATGACGGATCGGGATTACACCAAGGCTCCAAAGCTCTACAAAATTGCCGCCGACCAGGGCCTTCCGCAGGCGCAATATTTTTACGCCAAAGCGCTCAGAGATGGCCGCGGCATTCCGCAGGACCGCTTCACCGCCTACATCTGGTACACGATTGCCGTCGACGCCGGCTATTCGGCTGCGTACTCGGACCTCACCGAACTCGACCGTGGCGGCTATCTGACGCTCGATCAAATCTCGCAAGCGAAAACGAAAGCTCGCGATCTGGAACAGGTCGTGATCCGCGCCGTCACCGCACGCGGATGCTCCGGATGGGACGGAGAGTTTGCCGAGTTCCCCACCCCGCCTCCGCCGCAACTCCAGCGGTTCTGCCACTAGCGCGCATACGGGAAGACGACGGACGCACTAACCTGGGCCAATCGCCAAGCCGACCTCGGCGAAGACGTAGGTGGTCGTCTTATCGAGCTTAATATTGAAACGTTTGGACGTGAGGGTAACGGCTCCTTCAGTGTTGCGCAGGGGCTCTACGTTTTTCATCGGGACGCGGTGCATCGAAATTCTTGAGGCCAAAGCGGGCGGTGCGGGGGACGTGTCCGTGCCCGTGTCCAAGGGTGGAGACGGCGGTGAAGTCGGGTTCCTCTGGCCGGGGTAGACGCCAGTCCCATTCCAAACTTTCGCGTGGCTGGCAGCGTCCGGTAGGCCAGCCGAGAAATCTTGCGACGGCATCGCCGCGGGGTAATACCACGCGGTGAGGTAAAGCTTTTTCGTGAGCTGAAGCACTCTGGGCACTGAGCCGTTTTTCCACTGCGCGGAGTCCATGCGGATGGCGAGGCGGGATGGGCCGCTGGCAGATTTTGCCACGGACTCGGTGACTTCTCCCGACAAGATGGCGTCCTGGGGAACTACTACGCCGCTGACCAAGGTGGCGACTGCAAGTTTGGCCTCGACCTTGGTTCCGACAGGAGTGGCGCCGGCAGCCACGTTTTGCCGCATGATCACAGGAAACTCGAGTCCCGCTGAGGAACTGGGGGCGACGGGCGGCGATTGACTGAGCAATGCTGCAGAGCCGAGAAGGACGGTCAACATCGCGTTTCCGGCGGCGATCGTTTTCTTGAACATCTGCGTCCCCTTTGCTGGCTGACGGAGCGGGACACCGCGCTAGCGCGTGGAAGTATTAATTGTACTCGTCGTGCCTAATCAGGTAGATGAAGGACACACTTCATTTTGTTGCCTGCTGGGGCGGGATTGCACTGCGTCAATCACTTACAAAGTGTCACGAAAACAGTATTCTGCTAGACTTTTTTTGTAAGGTGTAGGGCAGATTATCAACTCGACAAGATTTGGCGATGCGGATCCTAGAGGAGCTTTTCGAGATACCTCCGGGAATAGAAATTGGGGCGGCTGCTGGAATTGATCTGGCCAACCATTCATAACGATTCCCAGCGGCTCGCTGACGGGTGAGCCATGGCATTGCACCCTGGGGAACGGAAGCACCACTTTCCGGAAAAAGCGCCAGTCCCGTGGGACCCGATCCGGCGGGCCTTGGAAGAAAACGAAGACTGGTATCGCGATCTGGTTGAGCACAGCCAAGACCTGCTGTGCGTCCACGACCTGGAAGGCCGACTCCTGTCGGTCAATGCCGCTCCAGCGCGTCTGCTGGGTTACAGCGTTGAAGAAATGCTGCGGAAGCCAATGCGGGATTTTGTTGATCCGCATTTCCGCGCTGACTTCGATGTGTATCTGCGTGAGATCGAACGCACGGGCGAAGCTCACGGGCTGCTGGCGTTGCAAGGCGTCATGGAGCAGGTGGGAAAAGTGGCAGCCAGCGATGCCACCGTGCTGCTACTGGGCGAAACGGGGACGGGTAAGGAGCTGGTGGCGCGAGCCATCCACCGGTTGAGTCAGCGCGTCAACAGTGCTTTCATCAAATTGAATTGCGCGGCGATTCCTTCGGGGTTGCTGGAGAGCGAGTTGTTCGGTAATGAGAAGGGCGCGTTCACCGGCGCGGTGAGCAAGAAAATTGGACGACTCGAACTGGCGGACAAAGGCACTCTGTTTCTGGACGAGATCGGGGAGATTCCACTGCCGTTGCAGCCGAAGCTGCTGCGGGTTTTGCAGGATCAGGAGTTCGAGCGGCTGGGCGGAACTCAGACCTTGAAGGTGGACTTTCGCTTGATTGCGGCCACCAACCGCGATTTGGCGGATAGCGTCCGAGAAAACGAGTTTCGGAGCGATCTGTATTACCGGCTGAATGTGTTTCCGATCCGCGTGCCGCCGTTACGGGAACGGCGGGAGGACATTCGGCTGCTGGTGGAACATTTTGTGCAGAAGTTTGCCCGGCGGATGAACAAGTCGATCACCAGCATTCCCAAGAAAACCATGGAGGGACTGATGGGATGGGACTGGCCGGGGAATGTGCGGGAGTTGGAAAACTTCATCGAGCGGTCGGTGATCCTGACGCAAGGTTCGGTGCTGGTGTCGCCCTTGGGCGAACTGAAGCCAATGACCACTCCGGAACAAAGCACGCGAAAAAGCGTGGATGAACGTCTGGAGGCGGCGGAACGCGAGCACATTTTGCGCGCTTTGCGGGAGAGCCACGGGCAGATTGGCGGGCTGCGAGGAGCAGCCATGCGCTTGGGATTGAAGCGGACAACGCTACAATCGAAATTGAAGCATTTGGGAATTAATCCGCGGTCGGGAGCGCCGGGGCATTAGTTCACCGCGAATCGACACCCGGCGTGCGTCTCTGAACTGTCTTTTGACCTTCTTTCTGACCATTCTTCGGTTACAATCCTCGCGCACATGAACCGCGAATATAACAAACAATATAGCCACGAACTGGGGCGCGACATGGAGTCGCTGGTATATGGGCACGCCGGGCAACCGATCCTTGTGTTTCCCACATCTATGGGACGTTTTTTTGAGTACGAGGATGCGGGGATGATCGGTGCGTTGGGCGGGAAACTGGAAGCGGGTGCGATCCAGGTGTTCTGTGTAGATGGCGTGGACGGCGAGAGCTGGTACAACAAGAGCGTGCATCCGGGAGCGCGGATATGGCGGCATGTGCAGTACGAGCGCTACGTGCTCAACGAGTTTATGGGATATTTGAAGTGGATGAACTGGGCGGTGAAAATCGCGGTAACGGGCTGCAGTTTTGGCGGCTATCACGCGCTGAATTTTTCCATGCGGCATCCTGATCTGGTTTCGACGTGCGTGCCCATGAGCGGATCGTTCGACATCAAGAGCTTCCTCGACGGCTATTACGACGACAATGTCTACTTCAACAATCCTCCGGACTACCTGCCGAACATGGGCGATGAGTGGTTTCTGAGCCGGTACCGGAAGATGAAGATTGTGCTGGGATCGGCGGATTGGGACATGTGCCTGGATGCGAACGTAAAGATGGCGGGGATTCTGCATGCGAAGGGGATTCCGCATTGGCTGGATATTTACGGGGATAACAGCAAGCACGATTGGCCGCTGTGGCAGCGGATGGCGGCGAAGTATTTTTAGTGGAGCGACGGGCGTCTCGCCCGTCCTTGAGCAGTTGGGTGGCCGGGCGGGGACGCACGGCTCTCCACCGGTAATCTGGTTGGCGGATCATAAGTTGAAGGAGACCTGAACGATGGCGAACAAGAAAATCGGAATTCTTTTTGGGATGGAGAATACTTTTCCTCCGGCTTTAGTGGAGAAGGTCAACGGTATGAAGGGCGCGGGCGTTACCGCGGAATTCGTCAAGATTGGCGGTATCCGGATGGATGAGCCGAAGAAATACGATGTGATCATCGACCGGATTTCGCAGGACATTCCTTTCTACCGGGCGTATTTGAAGAACGCGATGCTGCACGGGACGATTGTGATTAACAATCCGTTCTGGTGGACGGCGGACGACAAGTTTTTTAATTATGCGCTGGCGCACAAGATGGGCGTGGCCATTCCGCCGACGGTGATTTTGCCGCATCACACCCATCCGCCGGATACGACTGACAAATCCATGCGGAATTTGATCTATCCGCTGAATTGGGAACAGGTGTTTGCTTATGTCGGGTTTCCTGCGTTCTTGAAGCCTTACTCGGGCGGCGGCTGGAAGCACGTGTATAAGGTGCATTCTCCGGAGGAGTTTTTTCATAACTACAACCAGACCGGCGACCTCTGCATGACGCTGCAGCATGGGGTGGAGTTTGAGGATTATTACCGTTGCTACGTAGTGGGGCAGAAGAAGGTGCACATCATGAAGTACAATCCGAAGGCTCCGCATCATGAGCGCTATGTGAAGGGAAATCCGCAGCCGGGTGTAGCGTTGAAGCAACGCATCGAGAACGATGCTTTGGCGCTGTGCCGCGCGCTGGGCTACGACCTGAACACAGTGGAGTTTGCGGTGGAGGATGGCGTCCCGTGTGCGATTGACTTCATGAATCCGGCGCCGGATGCGGAGATTACGTCGGTGGGGCAGCAGAATTTTGAGTGGATCGTGGACGCGGTGGCGGAGATGGCGGTGGAGAAAGCGCTCGGCGGGGAGAATCCGGTGGAGGAATTGCGTTGGACGGCGTTTTTGAATGGTCCGAAGTTGGTGGAGAAGCGGGCGGCGACGGCGCGGAAAAAGGCTTAGAACTTAGAACACAGGCTTGGTATCTCCATGTTTCCATTGACAAAGGAAGCGTTTGGATGGGCCTTGCCCGGCTGGACGGGCGAGGTGCCCTTCCCCACATAAGCTTATCCGCGCCACGGAGGCTCATTGGTATACTAGTTGGACTTACTGCCTGGCGTCTTGCTGCCTGGCAGCTTTGGATGCCGCGATGAAGCCTACATTCACGCTGGGAATCGAAGAGGAGTATCAGACCGTGGATCCCGAGACTCGGGATCTTCGGTCGCACATTCACGCCGAGATCATCGAGAAGGGCAAGTTGATCCTGCAGGAACGGGTCAAGACGGAGATGCACCAATCGGTGGTGGAGGTGGGGACTTCGGTTTGCGCCAATATTAAGGAGGCGCGGGAAGAGCTGAAAAAGCTGCGCTGGCACATCATCCGGCTGGCGCGGGAGAACGGGCTGCGGATAGCTTCGGCAGCAACGCATCCGTTTGCCGACTGGCGGGTGCAGGAACTGACGCCGGGGGAGCGCTACAAGAATATTGTGCAGGACATGCAACTGGTGGCACGCGCCAACCTGATTTTTGGGCTGCACGTGCATGTGGGAATCGAGGACCGCGAAGTTCTGATCCAGATGATGAATCATGCGCGGTATTTCATTCCGCATTTGCTGGCGCTGTCCTCGAATTCGCCTTTCTGGCTGGGGATGGATACGGGGCTGAAATCTTATCGCTGCAAGGTGTTCGACAAGTTTCCGCGTACGAACCTGCCGGATTATTTTCCGAGCTGGGGCGAGTACGAGAATTACGTCAAGCTGCTCGTGAAGACGAACTCCATCGATAACGCGAAGAAAATCTGGTGGGACATGCGGCCGCATCCGTTCTTCAACACGCTGGAGTTCCGGGTGTGCGATCTTCCGATGCGGTTGGACGAGACGATTGCTTTGGCCGCGCTGATCCAGGCAACCGTGGCCAAGCTGTATAAGCTGTATTCGCAAAACCAGGGATTCCGGCTGTACCGCAAGTCGCTGCTGATGGAAAACAAGTGGCGGGCGGCGCGCTATGGGATCAACGGAAAACTCATCGACTTCGGCAAGCAGATGGAGGTCCCGGAACGCGATCTGATAGAAGAGTACCTGGAGTTTGTCGATGACGTGCTGGACGAACTGGATTGCCGGGAAGAAGTGGAGTACATCCGTGAGATTATGAAGATGGGCACGGGCGCGGACCGGCAATTGGACGTGTACCGCAAAACCGGTGATATGAAAACCGTGATGGACTACATCATTGAGGAGACTGAGGTGGGCGTGGACGAGGTGGATAGTTTGCCCACCGCACGCGCCGTCTGATGAGCTTGATGAAGACTGCAGAACAATCCCACCGACAACTGAATCGTATTCCTTTTGATCCGCAACTGACGCCGGGGGCGCGGAATGCGGTGCGCGTGTGCCTGCGCGTGCAACCCTCGGAAAAAGTCACCGTCATCACCGATGAAGTGAGCCTGGAAATCGCGGCGGCGCTCGTACACGCACTGGAGGAGGTGGGCTGTCGCTACCAGACGTGGGTATTGGAGGACGTGGCGACTCGTCCGCTGACGGACTTGCCGCGGGCAATCACGAAAGATCTGGAGTTGAGCCAGGTCAGCATTTTTGCCGTGCAGGCGCAGGCCAACGAACTGAAGTCGCGCATGCAGATGACGGATGTGGTCAATCGGCAAAAAATCCGGCACGCTCACATGGTCAACATCAACAAGCAGATCATGCTGGAAGGCATGCGCGCGGACTTTTTGAAGGTGGACCGGCTGAGTGTGAAAGTGCTGGAGACGGTGCGCACGGCGAAGCAAATCCGCGCGAAAACGCCTTCGGGGACGGACCTGGTGGCGGATTTGAATCCGAATTACCGTTGGATTAAGACGAGCGGGATCATAACAACGGCGAAGTGGGGGAACTTGCCGGGCGGTGAAGTGTTTACGACGCCGGGCGAAGTGAACGGAACGTTTGTTATTGATGGAGTGGTGGGCGATTATTTGTGCGCGAAGTTTGGCGATTTGAAGGCGCATCCGCTGACTATCAACGTGAAGGGGAATCGCGTGATCGAGGCGCACTCGGCGAATAAGGAATTGAAAGACGATTTCTGGGCTTACACGCATACTGATGAGAACAGCAACCGGGTGGGCGAATTTGCGATTGGGACGAACATCGAACTGAGGGATGTGATCGGAGAGATATTGCAGGACGAGAAATATCCCGGCGTACATATTGCGTTTGGAAATCCGTACGGGGCGCACACCGGAGCCGAGTGGTACTCATCGACGCACATTGATGTGGTGGGACGGAATTTCGATATCTGGGTCGACGGCGAGCAGATCATGCGGGGCGGGAAGTTTCTGATTGAGGCGTAGGGGTGGGCTCTAGCTCTTGGCTCTTGGCTGCTGATGTTTGTTCGAGCACGCTGCGGGGAACACTAAGCTTCGTATAAGGGCATCGCTTTTAGTGAGGCCGGCTGGCGTGAAGCTTGGACGGGCGAGGGCGCCCGTCTCTCCACTAACTTCTAACTTCGATGATTCCTTCTTATCGCCAAGCCTTCAACGCGAACTTCACACCCGAGAAATACGAGCGGTTGCGGCGTGAGATGACTTCGCGGTGCGGGATAAAAGTTCCATTTGCACTTTGCGAGACTCCTTGCTTCTTCCCTAACGCGCTGGTCGAGCGTATGGGAGAGGATGGAAAAGCGCTGATCCGGCAGTTGGGGGAGAATCCCGAGTACCGGGCGCGCTCGGACGCTTCAATTCCCGCGGAGTTTCGCGTGACCAATGAATCGCCGCATCCGATGTTCATCCAGGTGGACTTCGGGCTGGTGCGGGATCCGGCGGGTGAGTTACAGCCGAAGCTAGTCGAGTTGCAGGCCTTCCCTTCCCTCTACGCTTATCAGCCGGTGTTGGCGCAGGCTTACATCGATGTGTTTGGCCTTGATCCCAACCTTCGTTACTTTTTGAGCGGGCTCGATTCTGCTTCCTATCGGCGACTTCTACAGGACGCAATTGTCGCGGGGCACCATCCGGCAAATGTGGTGCTGATGGAAGTACATCCGGAGGAGCAGAAGACGCGTCCGGATTTTCTTTTGACTGAGAAGCTGCTCGGGATTCGCACGGTGTGCATCACGAAGATTCGCAAACAGGGGCGGCGGCTATTTTATGAAGAGGGCGGCAAGCAGGTTCCGATTGAACGGATTTACAACCGCACTATCGTAGATGAGCTGGAGCGTAAGGGCATCAGGCTGCCATTTGATTTTCGGGACGAGCTGGATGTGGAGTGGGCGGGGCATCCGAACTGGTATTTCCGGATTAGCAAGTATTCGATTCCATATTTAAAGCATCCATCGGTGCCGCGGACTTGGTTTCTGGATCAACTGATGGAAGTGCCGGCGGATCTGGAGAATTTTGTGCTCAAGCCGCTGTATTCGTTTGCCGGGCTGGGCGTGGTGATTGCGCCTTCGCGGGCGGACATTGACGCGATTCCTGCGGCGAAACGTAGCGAATATATTTTGCAGGAGCGGTTGAATTTCACTCCAATAGTGGAGACGCCTTACGGGCTGACGAAGGTCGAATTGCGGATCATGTATGTCTGGCTCGATACGCTGGTTCCGGTGCTGACGATCGTGCGCATGGGGCGCGGTCTGATGATGGGCGTGGATCACAACAAGAATATGGCTTGGGTGGGATCGTCGGCGGCGCTGGTTAGTCGATAGTGGATGACGATTTCAGCGCGAGGCCGTCACCTATCGGCGTGATCAATATCACAGTACGCCGCGGTGACGCACCCTATCTTTAGGTCCATGGCCACTCTTACTTCTACTTCTGTCAGTTCTCGCGTTTTGAATGCCAGCTTGGCATCCCGCATCATGAGCGCCGACGAGGCGGCGGCGCTAATCGACTTTGGCACTCGAATCGGCATGAGTGGATTCACTGGCGCCGGTTATCCGAAGGCCGTACCGCTGGCGTTGGCCCGGCGCATCTCGGACGCCAACCTGCGTGGTCAGAAAGCTCAGGTCAGCATCTTCACGGGCGCTTCCACGGGGCCCGAGTTGGACGGCGCGCTAGCCATGGCTGGCGGCATCCAGCTCCGGCTGCCCTATCAGTCGGATCCGGAGACGCGCAAAAGGATCAACGCCGGGGAGATGGAGTACATGGACATACACCTCGGCCACGTCGCCCAATATGTGGAGTACGGGTTTCTGGGCAAGATGGACTGGGCGCTCATCGAGGTCACCGCAATACTAGAAGATGGGCGGCTGGTTCCCAGTTCCTCGGTGGGCAACAACCGGACTTGGATCGAACAGGCAGAGAAGGTGATTGTTGAAGTCAACGCCCGGCAACCGGCTGAACTGGAGGGCATGCACGACATCTATTACGGGCTCGAACCGCCGCCGAACCGCCAGCCGATTCCGCTGGTGCATACGGGGCAAAGGATTGGCACTCCTTATCTTCACCTTCCGCTGGAGAAGGTCGCCGGTGTGGTGCTCACCGATTCTCCCGACCGCAACAGCTCTTTCAAAGCGCCGGACATTACCTCCCGGCTGATTGCGGGCCACATCTTGGAATTCCTCGGGTGGGAAGTGCAGAAAGGACGCATTCCCCCATCACTGTTGCCGCTGCAATCGGGCGTGGGGAACATCGCCAACGCCGTCCTGTTCGGTCTGCTGGAAGCACAGTTTGAGAATTTGACCTCGTACACCGAGGTCATTCAGGACGGCATGATCGAGCTCTTGCGCAGTGGCAAGCTCACCTGCGCCTCGGCAACCGCGTTTTCTCTCAGTCCGGAAATGCTGGAGAAGGTCAACGCCGAGATGGGAAACTACCGCGAGCGCATTGTTCTTCGCCCCCAGGAAATCTCCAACCATCCGGAAATTATTCGCCGGTTGGGCGTAATCGGTATGAATGGAATGATTGAAGCCGATATCTACGGCAACGTGAATTCCACCCACGTCATGGGATCGCGAATTCAGAACGGTATTGGGGGTTCGGGCGATTTTGCGCGCAACGGCTACCTGGCAATCTTCATGGCTCCGTCCACGGCGCAGAAAGGGGCCATCACCACGATCGTGCCGATGGTCTCGCACGTGGACCATACCGAACACGACGTCGATGTGGTCGTGACGGAACAGGGGCTCGCCGACCTGAGGGGCCTGTCGCCGCGGCAAAGAGCTAAGGTCATCATCGAAAAATGTGCGCACCCGGACTATCGTTCTCTGCTGCGCGATTACCAGGAGCGCGCGGAACGCCTGTCCTTCGGCAAACACACTCCTCACCTGCTCCACGAGAGCCTAAGCTGGCATGATCGTTACGTTCGCACTGGGCGCATGCGTCCGTCCGAAGAGCGTAATTAAATGCGCGCACGCTGATGCCAGGAATTTCTCACCAAAAAGGGAACTTCCCGTTTATATCCTTACCCTGCCAAACTCGGTTGACCCAGCCAGGATGACAGCCTACCATTACGCCGTCACGGGCGCGAGCCATCTTTGAGCCCGGCACGTAGAATCAAAAGCAATAGCGGCGGACAGGAGTGTCCGCCGACACGACCATGGACATGCTCGGCCAAACTGTCTCGCACTACCGCATCTTGTCGAAGCTGGGCGGCGGCGGAATGGGAATTGTTTACGAAGCCGAGGACCTCCGCCTGGGCCGACATGTCGCTCTGAAGTTCATTCCCGAACATCTGGTGAAGGATCCACGCGCGCTGGAGCGGTTCACGCGGGAGGCGCGGGCTGCGTCGCAGCTCAACCAGCCCAACATCTGCACCATCCACGACATCGAGGACAACGACGGGCACCCGTTCATCGTCATGGAGAAGCTCGAAGGGGAGAGCCTGAAGCAGCGCATCCACGGTCAGCCCCTGGAACTTGAGGATCTGCTGGATATTGCGGTGCAGGTGGCGGATGCGCTGGCGGCGTCGCATGCCAAGGGGATTGTGCACCGCGATATCAAGCCGGCAAACATTTTTCTGACTCCGAATGGGCAGGTGAAGATTCTGGATTTTGGGTTGGCGAAACTGGCCAAGGATCAGACTCTGGGCATGACCACGGACTCGTCGCTGGAGGAATCCTTGACCCAGGTGGGGGTGATTCCGGGGACGGCGGTGTATATGTCGCCGGAGCAGGCGCGATCGGAAGACCTGGACGTGCGCAGCGACATATTTTCGTTTGGCGTGGTGCTGTTCGAGATGGCCACCGGCAAGAAGCCGTTCACGGGAACGAACGTGGTGATGACGCTGCATGCAGTGATCAATTCGAAGCCGGCGTCACCGCGGTCGATCAATCCGGCGGTGCCGTCGGAACTTGAAGCCATCATTGGAAAAGCGATGGAGAAGGACCGCAACCAGCGCTACAAGAACGCAACGGAAATGAAGGCCGATCTGGTGAAGCTGAAGAAAGGGACGGATCCGATGCTGCGGAGCGGGTTTCGACAGATGACTGGGCTGCACGTTGTGCCGCACGCGTTCCAGAAGTCGAGTTCGAAGCTGAATTGGATCGTCGCCGGACTAGCGGCGGTTCTGCTGACGCTAGTGGCGGCAGTGGGAGCCTGGCTCCTTAAAGATCGGGCGCCAACGGTACAGGCAAATAACCGGACGATTGCGGTTCTGCCACTCCAGAATATTAATGACGATAAGGAGAGCGAGTTTCTGCGGTTTGCGCTGGCGGATGAGATTGCAAATGCGCTGACCTATGCTCATTCGCTGGAAGTCCGGCCATCGACAGCGACCCAGAAATTCGCCAATGCGGAAGCGGACCCGGCAAAAGCCGGACGCGAGTTGGGCGTGGGCACGGTGGTCACGGGACACTTCTTGCGTAGGAACAAGACGGTGCAGGTAACGCTGGAAGCAGTGGAGGTGAAGGACAACCGGGTGATTTGGACGGGCGAGTTCAGTGCGCCGGTGGATAACCTGATCTCACTACAGAATCAGATGTCGATAAAGGTGCGGCAGGAACTGGTTCCGGCACTGGGCATCACGCGTGGGGCCGTCGAAAGGAGCAGCGCTCCGGCGAATCGCGACGCGTATGACGCATATCTGCGAACGTTCGATATCCAGCACGAGGGGAAGCTTAATAAGGACGCCATCGCCATACTGGAACAGGTGGTGAGCCTTGATCCGAATTACGCGCCGGCATGGGAGGCGCTGGGACGGCGATATTACTTTGATGCGATTTATGCGGGCGGCGGGGTGGCAGGATATCAGCGCTCGAATGCGGCGTACCGGCGAGCGCTTGCGCTGGAACCGAATCGGGCGAGCGCGGCTGGTTTCCTGGCGACCAACGAAGTCGAGACTGGAAACCTGGACAAGGCTTATCAGGATGCGCGCGCGCTCGTGGAGAAACGTCCGGATAATGCCTTTGCGCATTTTTCGCTGGCCTATGTATCGCGCTATGCCGGACGATTGGAGGAGGCACAGCGCGAATGTGACAAAGCGTTGGCGATCGATTCGAAGAACTACCTCTGGCGATCGTGCTCGACCGCCTTTTTCGAGCAAGGCAAGTTGACGGGGGCAATCGATTACTTGAATCTGGACGCGGGTTCGGAGTGGTCGAATGCCAATCTGGTTTCGGTGCTGATGCGGCAGGGAAAGACGGCGGAAGCGCAGCAAGTGGCGAAGAAGATGACGGAGAATCCGACGTTGATGGGGCCGCTGCTGCAGGCTTGTCTGAACAAGGCGCCGGAAACGGAAATCCACCGGCTGGCGGAACTGGCGGAGAACCAGTTATTGCCGGAACAAGATCCGGAATTGAAATACAAGCAAGGAGCAGAACTGGCGTTTTGCGGGGAAAAGGAGATTGCCTTCGTGTTTCTGCGGAAGGCGGTGAGTGAGAATTATTGTGCGGAGCAGGCGTTGCAGTCCGATCCGCTGCTGTCGGGCGTGCGTGGCGATGCGGAGTTCCGTCAGATTGTGCAAGCGGCGCACGATTGCCGGCAGAAATTCGAGGCGGCGCAGGGGATGGGCCGGTAAGGGCTGGGCAAGCAGCAACTGGACAGGAGTTTGCCCAAGGGTCGATGACAAAATCTAGAGAATTGAAGAGTTGACTAAGGAACATATTTGCTCCTTTCTTTGGGGAAAATCCATCAGATGGGCATGTTTGGGATCTTGAAGAAGTTCGAACTTGGATTGGTGCGCGGCAGGCTTGCGGCAGTGGTGCTGCTGGTTGTGCTAGCGGCTTCGGTCGCGATATCCGCCGTTGGGCAGACGGCGGAAAAGGCCGCGGCCGATCGTGGCATCGATAAAGATCAAGCGGATCATTACTACGAACCGCTCCCGCAGGAAACAGGCGAGGCGGGACTAAAGCTGATGTTGCGCCGTTTGCAGACGACGGCGCGGCTGATGCAGGTGGATGCGCATCCCGATGACGAAGACGGTGGCATGCTGACGCTGGAAGCCCGCGGCAAAGGCGTCTCGACGCTACTGATGACACTGACTCGCGGCGAGGGTGGACAGAACAAGCTGGGCAGCAATCTGTTCGATGTGCTGGGTGTGGTGCGGACCCTGGAGGTGTTGGCAGCCGACCGCTACTACGGCGTGGAGCAACGGTTTTCGCGAGTCGCGGATTTCGGGTATTCGAAAACTCCGGAAGAAACTTTTCAGAAGTGGCAAGGGCATGACATCGCGCTCGCCGACATCGTGCGCGTGGTCCGCACGTTTCGTCCGGATGTGCTGATTGCGCGCTTCTCAGGAACGGCGCGCGATGGGCACGGGCACCACCAAGCGTCGGCGATCCTGGCGAAAGAGGCCTTTCGCGCAGCGGCCGACCCTAATCGTTTTCCGGAGCAGATCAGAGAAGGATTGCAGCCCTGGCAGCCGAAGAAGCTGTACATCGGAAACGTATGCGGCTTCGGCGCTTCGACTTGCGACCCAGCCAATTACACTGTCAAGCTGAACACCGGGAAAGAAGACCCGTTGTTGGGGATGTCCTATGTGCAGTTTGCCGTCGAGGGCTTGCGCCATCAGGAATCACAGGGGTTGGGGGGCATCTCGGTTCCCAAGGGCGACCGGTTTGCGTTCTACAAGCTCGTTGACTCGGTGGTGGAGTCGCCAAAAGATAAAGACGGTCACGAGCAAGATTTCTTCGACGGAATCGACACGACGCTGGTGGATTTGGCTTCGCGGCTGGGTGAGGAAGAGAAAAAGGTGCCGTGGTTGCGTGTCTCGCTTACCGAGATCCAGCAAAGACTCTCTGAAGCGGAAAAAAGTGTCGACGGCGGCTCGACGACCGGCATTACAGCGCTATTGAGCGGCCGAAAAGCAGCGGATGATCTCCTGCAGAAAGTTCGGCAATCGCCGCTATCCGAAGGCGCGAAGAAGTGGCTAGCAAGTGAACTCGAGACGAAGCGTGACCAGTTCCAGCACGCGGCAAACGTCGCGCTGGGGGTTGAGTTGACAGCAACTGTCGACGCGCCACCCGCATCTTCCCCGGAATCGGCTGCCATGGCCGTTCCTGGCGAAAGTACCGCCGTAAAGTCGTTGGGATTTGCCCGGGGGGGGATGGCGACTTCGGCGAAGTTAATCTTAGACGCACCTGGTTGCCAGCGAATCGTAGAAGGAGCAAAGTCGGCCGACAAACCTTCGACAGCCTGGTTCGACTTCCGCATGACCCTCTGCGACAAGGCCGGTTACACCCGCCCCTATTGGCATCGGCGCGATCCCGAGCGCGATACCCTGAACACGATTGACGAACCGCAATATGAGACGCTTCCCTTCCCCCCGGCGCCGTTTCACGTGCGCATGGAATATCAATATCAGGGACTTCCCGGGTCCATTGAGATTCCAGTCATGGTACGGTTCAGGTGGCCCGATGGGAGTGAAGGCGAGCATCCCCTGGCAATCGGCCCGGCGTTTTCGGTTGCCTTAACGCCATCGAGCGACGTGATCCCGACGAACTTGCACGGCAGCAGAGGCGTGAAGAGCACGGCTCGCGATCAGAGCAGCGGTTCCCAGGCGCAGATTACTCTGAAAGTTCCTGCGGATTGGCGCGCGGATCCGGCTCGTGAAACGGTCGAGATTCCGAAGGACGAATCCAAGGACGCCTCCTTCCAGGTCTTTCCCGCAGAACTAAAGGAGGGCCAAACGCATATTCGCGCAGAACTCACCAGTGGCAAGAAAAACTACGACGAGGGCTATTCAGTGGTCACCCGTGAAGACCTCGGCACCTTCTACTACTATCAACCGGCACTACAACGCGTCGGCATCGTGGATGTGAAGGTTCCGAAAGACCTGAAGGTCGGATACATCATGGGCGCGGGCGACGACATTCCAACCGTGCTCGAACAGATCGGGATGAACGTCACGATCATTCCAGCGGACAAGCTGGCGACAGAAGACCTGAGCAAATTTCACACGATCGTGTTGGGTATTCGCGCTTACGACACGCAAAAAGAAGTCATCGACAACAACAAGCGGTTGCTCGCCTACGTCGAGAATGGCGGGCGGTTGGTCGTGCAATACAACACCATGGGATCTTTTGCGTCGCCGGTCGACTTCAATTCAGGCAAATACACGCCGTATCCGGCAACGCTCGGCCGGGCGCGGGTTTCGGTGGAAGAAGCGCCGGTCGCGGTTCTTGATCCGGCAAATCCGATCTTTCATTCTCCTAACGAAATTACGCAGAAGGACTTTGAGGGCTGGGTGCAGGAGCGGGGGCTCTACTTCATGACGCAGTGGGATTCGAACTTTACTCCGCTGCTCGAATCGCATGATCCGGGCGAAGGCGAGCAAAAGGGCGGACTGCTGCTGGCGCACTACGGCAAGGGGGCTTATATCTACACGGGATATGCGTTCTTCCGGCAGTTGCCGGCGGGGGTGCCGGGGGCGGTGCGGCTGTTTGTGAATCTGATTAGTAGTCGTTAGTCGTTTCGGCGGTCGTTAGTCGTTTGGGGATCCGTTGCGAACGACGAATTGAGGTCACGCCAGTACGATGTTGTTCGCTAACGACTGACGACCAACGACCTATTTCATGACAATTCCACGCGAAAGCGTATCCGGCACTAAGCCCCAACTCGTCCGAGGCATCGGGCTTGGCTCTGCTACCGCGCTGAACATGATTGACATGATCGGCGTGGGACCGTTTATTACGATTCCGCTGATCGTCACCGCGATGGGCGGTCCGCAGGCGATGCTGGGATGGGTTCTCGGCGCGCTACTGGCTGTCTGCGACGGGCTGGTGTGGGCCGAACTGGGCGCGGCGTTGCCGGGTTCGGGCGGGTCGTACCGTTATCTGAAAGAGATTTACGGGCCGCAAACCTTGGGCCGGCTCGTTTCGTTTCTCTTTATCTGGCAATTGTCGTTCAGCGCTCCGCTCTCCATCGCCTCGGGCGCCATCGGCCTCTCGCAATATGCGGCTTTTTTCTGGCCGAGCCTGGAGAGCGTCTGGTCAACGCGTATGTGGAGCCTGAATCTTCCGCTGATTGGACCGTTGCAACTTAGCTGGGTCGCAATGCCGGCTACGTTGGTCGCGATTGGCGTTTGTGCACTCACCGCGTTTCTGCTCTATCGCAGAATCACTGCCATCTCGCGCCTCACCAAAGTGCTCTGGACCGGGGTGATGGCAACGATTGGCTGGATCATCATTACCGGTCTAACCCATTTCAATGCCCATCAGGCGTTCGATTTGCCTCCGGGCGCGTTTTCGTTCTCGCGAGATTTTCTTCACGGACTGGGCGGGGCCATGCTGATCGCCGCTTATGACATTGGCGGGTACTACAACGTCTGTTTTCTCGGGGACGAAGTCAAGGAGCCAGGGAAGAATATTCCACGGGCGCTGTTGCTATCCATTTTGGCCGTTGTGAGTCTCTATATCGTGATGAATATCAGCATTCTCGGCGTCATCCCTTGGCGAGAGCTGATGCAGTCGGGTGCGTCGGACAGCAAGTTGTACATCGTCTCGACCTTGATGCAGCGCGTCTACGGACACACTGCGGCTTCCGTCATTTCGGTGTTGGTAATGTGGACGGCATTCGCTTCCGTATTCTCGCTGACCCTTGGCTATTCGCGTGTGCCGTATGCGGCCGCGCTCGACGGCAATTATTTCCGGGCCTTCGCACGCGTGCATCCCGTGTATCAGTTCCCCTACGTTTCGCTGCTGGCGCTGGCGGGGGTCGCAGCTCTGTTCTGTTTTTTGCGGCTCGCCGACTTGATTGCCGCGCTGATCGTGATCCGCATCGTGCTGCAGTTTCTGGTGCAGAGCATCGGAGTGATTGTGCTACGCATCCGGCGGCCTGACTTGCCGCGGCCATTTCGGATGTGGCTGTATCCGGCTCCGGCCCTGATCGCGGCGGCCAGCTTTGCGTTCATCCTGATTTCGCGGAAGAATTTTCTCCGCGAGATTCGTTACGCGGGTGTGATTCTGGTTGTGGGCTTGGCGATCTATGTTGTACGGGCCTGGAGACGGCGGGAGTGGCCGTTTGGGGAACGGTCGTTGGTCGCTGGTCGTTAGTCGTTGGCTGTTCGTCGTTCGCGATCCACGGTTCGCCCTAAGTCAAGAGAATTTCTCATGGCGGAAATGATCAAATTGCCGGTAGCAGAGCTGATGACCCGGAAGCACTCGGTTTCGGCGTGGGCACCGTTAGCGCAGCCGCTGTTTCGATCGCTTTGGATTGCATCTGTGATTTCTTATACCGGCACCTGGATGCAGAATGTGGGCGCGGGCTGGCTGATGACACAGATGACCATGAATCCGCTGATGGTTGGACTAGTGCAGGCGGCGGGAGCGCTACCGGTGTTCTTGGTGATCCTGCCGGCGGGCGCGCTGGCGGACATAGTGGACCGACGGCGTTTTCTGTTGCTTACTCAGGGATGGATGGTACTGGCTTCAGGCACGCTCGGGATCATGACGCTGACCAGTTGCGTGGGGCCGTGGGTGCTGCTGCTGTTTACATTTCTGCTCGGCCTCGGTGCGGTGATGAACGATCCCGCTTGGCAGGCGATTACTCCGGAGTTGGTGCCGCGAGAACAACACGCTTCGGCGGTGGCTCTGAATTCGGCGGGGTTTAACGTGGCGCGGGCAGTGGGACCGGCCATGGGAGGCTTGATTGTGGCGGCGGTCGGATGCGGGTCAACATTCTTGCTGAATGCAGTTTCGTTCTTGGGGGTGATTATGTTTCTCTATCGCTGGAAGCGGCCGATGGAGACACAGCCGAAAACTCAGCGCGTGTGGTCGGCCATCGGCGACGGCTTCTCCTATGTGCGCGAGAGCAGGCTGGCCAAGTCGGTGCTGCTGCGCACGGGGACCTTCAGCGTGGCGGCCGTTGCCATGCTGGCGCTTCTGCCGCTCATCGCGCGTCCGTATGGAGCGCGGGGATACGGCGTGCTGTTGGGCTGCTTTGGACTGGGCGCGCTCTTGGGAGCGCTGGCGCTGCCGCGGTTGCGGGAAAAGTTGTCGGTGGATGGGGTGGTGGGCGCCGCCATTGTGATTTTTGCGGGCATGACTTTTGCCGCGGGAAGGGCCGAGACCTTTGCCCTGTTGTGTGCGGTGATGCTGGTTGCGGGCGCGGCATGGATCGGAATCCTGGCTTGTTTGAATGTGGCGGCACAGACCATGTGTCCAACATACGTGCGCGCACGCGCCCTGTCGTTTTACCTGCTGGTGTTGCAGGGAGGCATGGCGGTGGGTGCCACGCTGTGGGGCGCGCTGGCGAAGAGGATTGGCATTCCGGACGCGCTTGGCGTGGCCGCGGTGGTGCTGGCGCTGGGAGTATTCGCGCTGCGCGGCCATCGCATCACGGCGAGTGAACTGGAGTTGGCTCCGGCGGTGGTTCGAGATTAGGCATTTAAGAGGTTGCGTGACAGCGGACCATACTCCATGAAACGCCTATCTATGGCTGGATTTCCTCTCGAATTCGCCCGTGACTCGATAGGTTTGGGCCAGATCGAAGCAGCGTCGCGACCGATTATGTGCCATAAAAAGAAGCATGTATATTGATGCGCATGCTCATTTGGACAAATACGATTCCCAGCTGCCGCAGGTCATTGAGGAGATCGAGCAACATGAAATCTTCACTATCGGCGTCTCGATGGACCCGGAGGGGTATGCGAAGAGCAAAGCTATCGACGAGCGGACCGAGTGGGTCCTAAGCACCTTCGGTGTGCATCCTTGGAACGCTCCCATCTTTCACTCGCAACTGGAAACTCTTCAACCTCTGATCGACGCTTCCCCAATGGTGGGCGAGATTGGACTTGACTACCACTTCATTTCTGAACCTGAGAATCATGCCCTCCAGCGAGACGTTTTTCTGCACTTCGTCAAGCAAGGCATTTCTCAGAAAAAAATATTGAATATCCACTCGAAGGGAGCAGAGGCGGACGTTGACCGCATCCTGGGAGAGTTAGGGGCCAGCCGGGCAATCGTCCACTGGTACTCGGGACCGATCCAGCAACTTCACGCCTTGGCCGAAAAGGGCGTGTATTTCACGGTTGGCGTTGAAGTTCTCTTCAGCGCTACGATCCAGGAAATCGCGAAATCAGTCCCGTCGTCTTTGCTGTTGACGGAAACCGATAATCCCGGCGGGTATGGTTGGCTGACTGGGGACCTCGGAATGCCCTCGATCATCACTCCGGTGGTGCACAAGCTCGCTGAATTACGGGGATGGTCTGCGGAAGACACCAAGGATATCGTGCTGCACAACTTCCTTCGGCTTGCGGGCGACGACGAGTGGGCCAAGCGATTCAAGACAAGAAGCCATTAGCTGCCATTCCTCAAAACTCCCGGAGACCTCGCGACTCGAAATCTGGAAAGCAAGCCCCGTCCCGCACATGCTCTATTCCATGTTGATGGTGGGGAGCAGCGCGAGCCCCGACCTCATTTTCTTGCGGGGCCGTGATGCTTGCGCCAGTCGGCGCCGTCGCGTCCACCGTGGAGTGCGATCTGGGTGAGGAGGAGTTCGGCGGTCAGCCGGCGCTTGGTGAGATGGGCGGCGATTCTCTGCTTTGCCCTTTTCGCTGGAACCTTCGGGTCGAGGAAAACCAGCACCGATGGGCCAGCTCCGCTGAGGGCGGCGCCGAGAATGCCGGACTCTCCAGTGAGTTCCTTGAGCGCGGGAAGCAGCGGACAGAGCGGCGCGCGATAGGGCTGGTGGATGCGATCTTCGAGCGCCGAAGACAGCAGGTCAGGACGGTCTTGCGTGAATGCCGCGAACAGCAGCATCGAGTTCTGAATGTTGGTAACGGCGTCGGCGCGCGAGTACTGAAATGGCAGCACGCGGCGGGCTTGCTCGGTGGAGAGTGGCGCATCGGGAACAGCCAGCAGCAGAGGCCACTTCCCTTTTGGTTTCACTTCGACCACTTGCGCCTGAACCTGATTCGCCATGCGGGCCACGGTGAGCGCGCCCATCCAGCAGGCAGAGGCATTGTCGGGATGGTGCTCGCGCATGGACGCTTCGCCGACGATACGGTCATTTTTCCAGCGCAGATGTCCGAAATGTACAGCCAGCGCAATCCCCGCCAGGCGGGCGGCGGCGGACGATCCGCAACCTCGGGCGATGGGAATCTCATTCTCGATGTGGATGCGCAAGGGCGCGATCTTGCGATTCTCCGATTCGAGCACCTCGCAATAGGTGGTGACGATGAGATGGTTCTCCATCCGGGCGCAGATCTGAGCTTCGCGGCCTTCGGCCGTGACGAAGAAGTCGGGGGCGCGCTCGGCGCGCAAGCGAAGATGGAAATCCAGGGCAAGGGCAGCGGCGTCAAAAGCGGGGCCCAGATTGGCGGACGTCGCCGGCAGCGCCAGGCGCAGCGAGCGATCCTGAGATGTAGGACGTGAAGGCATAGTTTAGAGAGCAAACTCCTCGGCGGCTAAGACTGTCCGGAAACAATAGAAGTGAAAGGCTTTAGCTGAGTCCGGGTTGCATAGAATCCCTAACCACCGGGCACTGACAATTGAACTGAGTTTTATACACGAGTTTGCGACGAACTGCTACGAATTTTTCTCAGCCGCGTCAAGGGCAGCAATAACGGCCCCCAGATCGGCATCGAGCACGACCGGGGCGCGCTGCAGATATTTTGCCCGGGCGGCCTCGGTCTCGGGCGTTCCAGCGACGGACGTTCCGGCGAATAAATCGCCGCGATGGAACTTGATCGTAAAATCGGGATCTTTGAGCACATGGCCGGTCAAAATCAGGACAACCGACTCGCCCGCTTTAACGAATCCGCTCCGGCGGAGCTTCTTCAGTCCAGCCAGTGTGACAGCGGAGGCAGGTTCACAACCGATGCCATCGGCGCCGATTTCGGCTTTGGCCGCGGCGATCTCGACTTCCGTGACGTGTTCGACGTCACCACCAGTCGCCTGGAGCACGCGCAGCGCTTTTTTCCACGATGCTGGATTACCGATGCGTATGGCGGTCGCGAGCGTGTCGGCCGTCATGGGTTCGAGCTTTTTCCCGCCGAACTCGCGCACGCAGCGGTAGAACGGATTCGCGCCTTGCGCCTGGATGATGGACAACTTCGGCAGGCGCGAGATCAGCTTGAGCTCGCGCATTTCGAGAAGCGCTTTGCCGATCGCGGAACTGTTACCCAGATTGCCTCCGGGGACAATTATGTGATCGGGCGGTTCCCACCCGAGTTGCTCCATAAGTTCGATGGCGGCGGTTTTCTGGCCTTCGATGCGATACGGATTCACCGAATTCAGCAGGTAGACCGGCTTCTGGCGGACGAGCTCGTTGAGGATGCGGACGCATCCGTCAAAATCGGTGCGGAGTTGGCAGGTGAGGGCTCCGTAATCGAGCGATTGCGAGAGCTTGCCCCAGGAAATTTTGCCATCCGGGATCAGCACCAGGCTGTGCATGTTGCCGCGCGCGGCGTAGGCGGCCATCGAGGCTGAAGTGTTGCCGGTGGAGGCGCACGCTACCCAGCGGAACTTGCCCTGGTGCGCGGACGAGGCGGCGAACGTCATCCCCGTGTCTTTGAACGATGCGGTCGGGTTCATGCCCTGGTGTTTGGCGTGAAGATCCTCAACGCGGGTCGTGCGCGCGCAACGCGGCAGGCGGTACAGCGGCGTGTTGCCTTCGCGCAACGTGATGGCATGCTCTACGGGAATGTGCGGGAGGAGGTCGCGGAAGCGCCAGACCCCGCTTTGGTCAAGGGCATCGCGCGCGGTGCGGCGGGTTAGCCAGAGCGACTTCAGCCCCGCCGGATCGCGGGTCGGTTCACAGGTCCATCCTGGAAAAAAGAATTCCAGCAGGTCGCCGCAGGTGGTGCAACGGAAATCCTGTCCGGCGGATTCGGGTGTGGCGCCACAAGCGATGCAGCGGAGTTTGGCAGTAGTTTCCGTTTTTTGAGCGATTGACACTTCGCTTTATCACCAGACTAGCGCGGGAAGATAAAGACATCATACGGGCTAACCCGGAAAGATCACAGAGTACGAAGGTTTTCTCGGGTTTCTACCATTCGAATTTCTCTGCGATTTCTGCGCACTCTGCGGTTGGATTTTTTCTCCCCGCAAGTAGGAGTCGGTCCTATTGATCCAGTCCGCGCGAGGCGGGTGGAAGATGTCGAGATCGACGGTATCCGCGAGCGCCTCGGCCCAGTGTGGCATGTTGGGCGGAATGGTCAAGACCTCGCCCGCATTCACCACAATCTCTTTGCCATCGATCCCGAACTTCAGCGCGCCCTCCAGGACGTAGGTGATCTGCTCGTTGTGATGGCTGTGTTCGGGGACCATGCATCCCTTCTTGAGCATGACGCGAGCCAGCATGACGTTCTGCCCGACGATGAAGTGGCGGCCCAGCAAGGGGTTCAGCGTTTCGACTTCGACCGAACTCCAAGGGATGTGGCGCAACTCAGCTTTCGATGGCTTGCCTTTCTGGACCGTGGCTTGAAGTGCGACCTTACTCGCTGGGTACGCTGTTTTTGTTTTCGGGGCCGCGGACGTCCTTCGGGCGGGTCTGGTTCGGGCGATCGTTTTTCGCTTGTTCTTTTTCATAAAATTGACCTGATGAAGGATATTACAAACGCCCAGCCGCGTCTTGCTTGCCGCGGCTGGGCGGCACAGGTAATCTTAAGAGATTCCAGCGTCAGGGAAAACATGGGCGCCGCTCGTTACATATGGATCGATGATTCTTTGAGGCCCGCCAGCGAAGGCGTGGTCCCGTTTCTAAGTGCCGGAATGCAGTTCGGCTTCAGCGTGTTTGAAGGGATTCGCTGCTACTCGACCGACAAGGGGCCAGCCGTGTTCCGGATGAACGAACACGTGGAGCGCCTGATCGATTCCGCCCACATCGTGGGCTTTCGCGAGCTGCCGGTTACGGCCGAGCAGGTGAAGACTGCGATCAACCGGACGATTGCGGCCAACGAGTTTTCGGCGTGCTACATCCGTCCCATGATTTACCTGGACGGCGCCATGATGATGACGGTCGAGTCCGGCCAGCCGCGCTTCGTGGTCGCGGTGTGGGAGTGGAAGAATTTTCTGGGGGCCGAGGCAAAGGAACGCGGTATCCGCGCCAATATTGCGTCGTTCACGCGGCTACATCCGAACATCATGATGACCAAGGCCAAGGTCTCGGGAAATTATGTCAGCTCGATTTTGGCCAAGACTGAGTCGCACCGCGCCGGATTCGATGAGGCGATTATGCTGGGCCCCGATGGCTACGTGGCGGAGTGCACCGGCGAAAATCTCTTCATCGTTCGCAATAAAATCATTTGTACGACGCCGCGGGCGGGGATTCTGGAAGGTATTACCCGCGACAGCCTGATCACGCTGGCTCGGGATTTAGGCTACTCCGTGGTCGAGGAGCCCATCTCGCGCGATCAGCTTTACATTGCCGACGAAGTGTTTGTGTGCGGCACGGCGGCGGAAGTCGTGGCGCTGCGCGAAATTGATTTCCGCGTCATCGGCGATGGTAAGGCCGGTCCTGTAACGCGCGCTTTGCAGCAGGAGTTCGACAAATTGGTGAACGGCCGGCATGTTCGCTCGGCGCAGTGGCTGGCGCCCGTGCCGGCACTGAATGCGGCGGCGGTGAGAAGCTAGGGTAGAGACGGGGCTTGCCCCGTCTGCTTTGGACGCGGCGGGAGACGCGGCAAGCCGCGTCTCTACAGAGGAGATTTCTAATGAAGAAGCACAAATTCCGCCAGGAAACCGAAGCCGTCCGCGGCGGCACCGACCTCACCAAGAAAAACGGCCCACTGTCCACTCCCATCTATCAGACGTCGACCTTCGAAGTCACCGACATGCAAGAGCAGGTGCGCGTCACGCCAACCGACCAGTTCTACACGCGCTACGGCAATCCCACGCATACCGTCGCCGAGAATGCCATCGCCGAACTGGAAGGCACCGATGCGGCGCTGCTTTTCTCTTCGGGCATGGCCGCGATCACGACCTCGATTCTTTCGCTGGTGAAGGCGGGCGACCATATTGTTGCGCAGCGCGATATTTATGGCGGCGCGATCAAGTTCTTGTCGCAATGGCTGCCGAAACTGGGGATCGAAACCACGTTCGTCGATACCAACGACATCGAGCAGCACGAGCGCGCGATCCGGCCCAACACAAAGCTCCTGCACATCGAGTCGCCGACCAATCCAAATGTGCGGGTCGTCGATCTGGAAAAGATTGCGGCGCTGGCGCGCAGGCACGGCGTGATCACGACGATTGATTCGACCTTTGCCACGCCCATCAATTGCCGTCCGGCGGAGTGGGGCATCGATCTGGTGCTGCATTCGGGGACGAAATATTTTGGCGGACATGCCGACCTGATCTGTGGAGTCGCGACCGGGCGGCGCGATTTGATCGAGCAGATCCATCACACGCGCACCACGCTTGGCTGCTGCATGGATCCGCACGCGGCGTTTCTGCTGCTGCGCGGGATCAAGACACTGGCCGTCCGGGTCGAGCGCCAGAACGAAAGCGCGTTGCGCATTGCCGAGTTCCTGAGCCAGCATCCCAAGGTGACGCGGGTGCACTATCCGCTGCTGAAGGCGCATCCGGACTACAAAATCGCCAAGAAGCAAATGGCGGGCGGGGGCGGCGTCCTGAGCTTCGAGGTAGAAGGCAGCGGCGCCGACGCTTGCCGAGTGGCCGAGGCGTTAAGTCTTTTTACCCTGGCCCCGAGCCTCGGCGGAGTGGATTCGCTGGTGACCATCCCGGTGCTGACCTCGCACGCCATGATCGCTCCGGAGCTGCGGAAAAAGATGGGCGTGACCGAGCAGATGATCCGCCTGTCGGTGGGCGTTGAGCACGTCGAGGACTTGATTGCCGATCTGGAGAAGGGCATGGCTGTTCTGACTTGCGCGCGAAAAGAGGTGGTGGTAGCGGATTAAGCGATTGTGCCAGCGAAAGAAGTGTTCACAAATTGCCGGTACCCCTGCGGCTATGTCAGGTCTCGGGTGTTAGGTCTCGAGTCTTGGGTCCGTGACTGAGTTTTCCCGAGACCTAGCACCTGAGACCTTTACTTGATGTTGTGATCGCACCTACGACGCCACCGAACAAATCCGTCGAGTGGTATGGTACTTGTCGGCGCCGGATGAGCCCGACTTCCATAAAATCGACTACCGTCTCCGCGTGATCTTCCCACAGGAATTAATAATGCTGCTCGACTGCGCCGGTTTTCGTCTGGAAACGCGTTACGGCGAGTTCACCCGCGAGGCATTCACCTCTTCCAGCCCGCGCCAAGTCTGCGTCTGCTCGTCGGCAGGAGATCCGGAACTCTGATGAAAGCGCCGTAGATCCGCAAGCTTCAGACTAAATCCAAAAGAACGACCTACGCTTTTTTCTCTTCCTTGGGTTTCTCTTCCTTGGGAGGGACCGTCAGCCCGAACACAGAAAGCTGGCCAGTTCCCGCGACGTTCACCCCACGCGGATCCTCGGGACTGGGCAGGTAGAGCGTCTGGCAAAATTCGCAGCGATACACTTCGGCGTCCGCTCCCCAGGCTTTCTCCACGCAGCCGCACTCCTGTTCGAGCACGTCGGCGACATAGAACCAGCGTTTCAGGTGTCCGCCGCAAAACTTCCCCTTTTCGTTTTTCTCGTTGCAGGCACGCTGGCCCGGTTTCTTGATCTTGACTTTGTGGTTAGGAAGCTGCGGAACTGTGCTCGTCCCCGCGGTTGCCGTTTCGCCGGAAGCCATTGAGTCTCCTGCGCGCCTTTCAGAGGCCGCTTTCTGCTATTTTACTCAGCCCCAGCCTTTCGACCAACGGCGCAGAGTCCAATGTACAAGGACGGCTTTCTCAGCTACTCATCCTTCGCGGCGAAGAAGTACGAGCCGAATAGCTTCCACGGGCCCAAGGAGAATCCGGAGTATCGCGAGCGTCCGCGGACGATCACGGGATCGTTTCGATAATCACGTAGGTAATGACGACGACTACAAGCAGCCGGGAAATCTCTTCCGTCCTGACGAAGCCGGATGCGCAGAAGCGATTTATCATCGGGCACTTCCTGAAAAGCGGACGGGCCTACGGCCGCGGCATCGCCGAAGGGCTAGGCATCAATATCGAGCATCTAGTCCCGCAAGAGCCCGTGCTGGTTGGAAAGTAATATCAGCAAGACGGACCACAATCTGCCAGCCCCGGTTTCTCACTCCGGGGCTGATTCTTTTGGGCTCAGAATTCCTTGCGCGGCGGAGCCTGATCCGCGCCAACGCGTCCGATGGTGATTTCGGCCACGTAATAGTTTTCGCCCTTGATGGGGACGCCGGCCATACGCCGCAGCATGGCTATCTGGCCTACGTGCGTGAGTGCATCGGCAATCGGACCCTGAAACAATTTTTCGGCGGAGACTTCGAGCGGTTTTTCCGACGCCAGATAGTCATCAAACTTTTTCAAGGCGGTGAAGAAGCGCTCGCATTCTTTTTCCCACGGCAGGGGCAAGGAATCCTTCCACTCGCGGCGGCCTTCGGACATGGCGAGGCCCCAGTCCATGAGGTCGCCAAGATGCGCGAGAATCTTCGCCGGCGTGCGCGAAGTTTCGGCCGAGACATATTCGGCGAAGTTCGGGCCAGCGTTGCGAACGGCTTTCGCTCCGCGGTAGGCGAGGGTCGCGAGGGTATGGCGCAGGAATGTTCGGGAGTCGTTCATAGTCGAGTTCTCAGTTCTCGGTTCTCAGTTCCCAGCAACTTCCCACAGGTTCTAACTGAGAACCGAGAACTGGGAACTGAGAACTGGTTTTAGAGTTTCTTCCGCCACAGCGCCCCGGCCGCGCCGATGCCAGCTTTCAGTTTCTCTCGCAGCGGGCGCGCGTACAACAGGTCGAGGAAGCTTTCCATCTCTCCTGCGAGCCCACCACCGTAGCCAAACCACCAGATCTTTTTCTTGCGTGGAACGATGTCGCTGTCGAGATACTTCTCGCGCACCATTTCTTCTAGGCCCCAGCGCCCATGCGTTCGCCCAATGCCACTCGCCTTCATGCCGCCGTGCGGAGCTTCGCTGATGCTGAAGCACGAGACCGCATCGTTTATCATCACCGTGCCGACGTCGATCTGGCGGGCCAGGCGCTCGCCGCGGGCACGATCGCGAGTCCAAACGCTGGCGGCCAATCCGTATTCGGAATCGTTGGCCAGGCGCACCGCCTCGGCATCGTCGCGGAAAGGCGCAATCGGCAAGACAGGACCGAAAGTTTCTTCCTGCATCACGCGCATGCTGTGATCGACATCGGCTAGCACCGTGGGCGCAAAAAACGTTGGCCCGAGTTCGCGTAACCGCGCGCCTCCTGCCAGCACGTTTGCGCCACGCTGCCTCGCATCGTCCACCTGCGACTCCACCAAACGCACTTGCCGCTCGTGGATCATAGGGCCGACTTCGGTCGCCTCATCCATGCCATTGCCGACGCGTAGCTTGCGCGTCTTCTCGCTGCAAGCATCGAGAAAGGCCGGATACAAACTCTGATGCACGTAGCATCGTTCGACCGACAGGCAGGTCTGCCCCGCGTTGACAAACGCTCCCCAGACAGCGCCGCTCGATGCAACATCGACGTCGGCGTCTTCGAGCACAAGCATGGGATCCTTGCCGCCCAGTTCCAGCACCATGGGAAGCAGGCGTTCGGCGGCGATCTGCGCGATTCGCCGGCCCGTGCCGGCGCTTCCAGTGAAGATCAGCTTGTCGATTTCGCTTCCGACCAGCGCTGCCCCAGTCGCGCCTTCGCCGGGGAGCACCTGGAAAATGTCGTCGGGAACGCCAGCCTCGCGCAGCAGTGCCAGCAACTCGAGCGCAATCAGCGGCGTCAACTCGGAGGGCTTGAGCACCACAGCATTTCCCGCAACCAGCGCCGCCAGGGTCTCCGTCGCTGGAATCGAGAAAGGATAATTCCAGGGCGAGATGATTCCGATGACGCCATAGGGCTCGTGCAGAATGCGCCCCGACTTGGTTTTCATCACGGGATTTCCGTGCGGCAGCTTTTCTTCGCGCAGGATCGCAAATGCATTGTCGATTAGGAATCGCGCCGCGTCGAGCACGACCAGAACTTCGGTAAGCAGCGCTTCGACCGCGGGCTTGCCTGCTTCCTGCGTGATGCGCCGCGCGATGTCGGTCTTACGCGCGAGAAGAATCTGCTGGAAGCGGCGCAGAACCCGGACTCGATTGCGGATGCCCCAGGCAGTCCACTCCGGCTGTGCGGCATGCGCGCGGGCTACGGCAGCGCGCACCTCAGTCGGACCGGCGCTGTCCAGTTCACCCAGAACTTCGCCCGTCGCCGGGTTCACGGAGGCAATGCGGGAGACGGCGAATTCGACGTCGGTGGCCATCTGCGAAGAAGTGTACGCGGGACGGAACGGCTGCGCCAGAGCCTTCGTCCTTCTTGGGATTGGGCGTTGTTCGCCTCAATACTCCACTCCGACCAAGTACAGCCCGCAGGCGGGCGCGGTCGGCCCAGCCGCCATGCGCTCTCGCGCGTCGAGGATGCGACGCAAATCTTCCAGACTCAGCGTTCCCTTCCCCATTAACAGGAAAGTGCCGACCAGGTTCCGTACCATGTGATGAAGAAATCCGCTGCCGCGAACCGTATAGATCAGTTCTTCGCGCTCGCGCGTCCAATTGGACGAGAAGATCGTCCGGACATTAGTCGTCTGAATACCGTTCGTCTGATGACTGCTCGTCTGAACATTTTCGCCAGCCGTGATCCGTTCCACCCGCTCCGGATCGACCGCCGCGAACGACGTGAAATCGTGCTCGCCCACCACCGCGCCAGCGCCCGCCACCAGCGCCGATTCCTCCAGCGGATATGGATAATGCCACACGTAGCGCGCCAGAAATGGCGGACAGATCGCTCCGCGGTAAATACGATAGCGATATGTCTTGGCGCGCGCCGACTTGCGCGCGTGGAACTCAGGCGCAGCTTCCGTCACCTCCAGCACGCGTATCGAAGCCGGCAGAATGTCGTTCAGCGCTTTCATCCAGTTTTCGGGCGGAATCGCGGACGCGGTCGCAAAGCTCGCCACCTGGGCCAGTGCGTGCACACCCGCATCGGTTCGGCCAGAACCCTGGGGCAGTACATTTTCCCCGCTCAACCGTCCAATGGCTGAGGCCAGCGCGCCTTGCACAGTTGTCCGGCCGGGCTGCACCTGCCAGCCGGCGAAATCGGCGCCGTCATAAGAGAGGATCAGTCTGAGATTACGCACGTTGTTTTCGGGGCCTACGCTGTCTGAGCATCATCGTTGTTAGTATTTGCAACTTTTTGCCGCCACCCTCACCGCGGGTGCGGCGGCGCGTCAGCTATACTATTTCACTTACGATCAATTTATTCACGACCAATGGAAATGGAAAAGATTGCTTTTCCCCAGCATTGCAAGCCAAGGACTGCAAGGAGAAGATTGCAAGGAACTCTTGCCTGTCGTTCTACGTATTAGCAGAGTGTTAGCAAAAGTGCGAATCACTACGTCCGTTCCTCTTGAGCCTGGTCGCTTGAATCTGATCGCCTGGGTGTGATCAATGGAGATGATGCGAATGCAAAGTTCTACATTGTTGACTGCGTTTCAGCGGGCCGCCGCCCTTTTCCTTGCCGCCGTCTTCCTTGCTGTAATCATGGTACCTGCCGAGTGGGCGCAGGATGCCTCGCCCGTGCCCAGTGCCCCGTCAGCGCAGATGCCGGCCCAAAAGGCTGTGGGGTCATCGTCGCAGCCGTTTGATGTGCAGGAATATGCGAAACCGCAGTCGCATTTCCCTAACCCGCTTGGCCCCTATACTCCGCGCCACGTAGCGCCGCCGAACTTGGCCAACACGCCGCGCATCGACCAACTCATGCAGGATGGCAAACTTTACATCTCGATGAACGACGCGGTCGCGCTGGCGCTCGAAAACAACCTCGACATCGCAATCGCCCGCTACAACCTGAACATCGCCGATACTGACGTCTGGCGCGCCAAAGCCGGCTCCAGCACTCTCGGTGTCAACAACGGCGTTGTGCAGAACACGCCCGGCGGTGGCGTGGGCGGACTCGGCACGCAGGTTGGCTCCGGCCAGGGCGGAACCTCTATCGCGGCAGGAGGCGCTGGCACCGGCTCGGGCGGCCTGGTCCAATCAACTTTCGGCAGCGGCCCGCAAATCACCAGCTTCGATCCCATCCTCACGGGCACGCTGCAGTTCGACCGCCAGGAAATCAATTGCAGCAGCCCCTTTTGCGGCAGCAGCCAGAACACGACTACTGGCAATTTCGCCTACACCCAGGGATTCCAATGGGGAACGAATTTATTGGTCGGCTTCAACAACACCCGAATAAGTTCCAATAATGAGTTCAACGAATTTACTCCGGCTCTAAGCTCCAATTTCCAGTTTAAGTTGACGCAGCATCTACTGCAGGGCTTCGGATTCGCCCCCAACACTCGTTTCATTCAGATTGCCAAGAACAACCGTGAAATCTCAGATGTCGCCTTCCGCCTGCAGATCACCACCACCGTCGACCAGATAGAAAACATGTACTGGGACCTGGTCTACGCCTACGAGAACGTCCGGGTTCAGAAGGAGCAACTGGCGTTCGCTCAGAAGACCCTTTCGGACAACCAGAAGCAAGTGGAAATCGGGACGCTCGCGCCAATCGAAGTAGTCCGGGCACAGAGCACAGTCGCCAGCAATCAGCAGACCCTGACGGTAGCGCTGACCAATCTTCAACTGCAACAATTGCTCATGAAGAATGCCCTCAGCCGCACGCTCGTCGACCCGGCACTGGCCGACGCCGAAGTGATTCCCACCTCAACCATGGAGTTGCCTGCGCAGGAACCAGTTGTCCCTACTCAGGACCTGGTGAACGATGCGCTCAGCCACCGTCCCGAACTCGCAGAACAGCGTATCAACCTTTCCAACACCGACATCAGCAATAAAGCAATTCGCAGCGCTCTACTACCCTCGGTTGACCTGTTTGCCTACTATGGCGGCGCCGGCCTAGGCGGCAGTTTTAATACTGGCTACATATGCAATCAAGAACCAGGATTCTGCACTCCCGGTGCCACGACGTTCACAGCGCCACCTGGGGTCTCTTACAGTACAACGTTGAACCAACTGATCAATTCCACTGCCCCAGATAAGGGGGTGGGGCTGAGTCTGAACATTCCACTGCGCAACCGTGCCGCTCAGGCCACGCAGGTACGGTCGGAATTCGAATACCGGCAAGCCCAGCTGCGCATCCAGCAAATCGAGAACCAGGTGCGCATCGAGGTGCGCAACGCGCAGTTTGGCGTGCAGCAGAATCGCGCCAGCGTTGCGTCCGCGCAGGCAGCGGTTGATTTGGCGCGCCAGTCGCTCGATGCCGAACAAAAGAAATACGCGCTCGGCGCATCCACCTCAACTCTGGTGCTGCAGAACCAGGCGGCCATGACCCAGGCTGAAGTCACGCTCGTCTCCGCCAAGGCTGCGTACGAAAAGTCGGAAGTCGAAATGGATCGGGCCATCGGTCTGCTGCTCGACCACGCCGGCATCCTGATCGCAGACGCCGAGCGTGGCCAGGTCACGCACATGCCGAATATTCCGCATGTGGCAACGCGGCCAGCCGACCAGCCGACGCCGGGGAACCCTCCGGCGCAACCGCAGCAGTAGTTAAGGAATTCTTGATGGAGTGCCGGGTGTCCCCGCCCGGCGTTTCCCTTTTGCGCCGCACCGCCTCTCGCGTATCCTCTTTCCGTGAAGTTATCGGTCATCAGCAAGGCTTGTGTAGCAGCGGCTAGTGTGGGGATGGGCGCCCCTTCCGCAAGCTCAGGGCAGGCTCTCGACCGTCCAGGCCGAGTGCAGCTCGGCAGGCTCTTGGCTGCCAACGGCAGGAGCCCTGCGTGATTCTCTCCGTCATTATCATCACCCACAACGAAGAGTCCAACATCGGACGCGCGCTCGCCAGCGTGCAACCGCTGGTTGCCGACGGCAAGGGCGAGATCATCGTTGTCGACTCCGGTTCAACCGACCGCACCGTCGAGATCGCAAAGTCGTACGGTGCGAAAATATTCATCGAAGAATGGAAAGGCTACGCCGCTCAGAAGAATTCAGCCATAGACAAAGCAACGGGAGATTGGATTCTTAGTTTGGATGCAGATGAGGAGCTAGGACCGGGACTCGCAGGCGAGATGGCTATCGAGGAAGCTCAAGCACACGGTGGAACAGCTCTCCCGGTTGGATTTTGGATTCCCCGCAAGAATTTTTTCCTCGGCCGCTGGATCAAACGTGGTGGATTCTGGCCGGATCCCAAATTGCGTCTGTTTCGCAAAGGTGCCGCGCGTTTCGAAAAGCGTCTGGTGCACGAAGACGCCACGCTGACCGGGGGGATTTCAGGGCGACTCAAACACGCTCTCATCCATCATTCCTACCCTACGCTCGCCGATTACATCGATCACATGAACCGCTACTCGTCCCTCGGCGCGGAGATGGCGGTCGCCAAAGGCCGCCGCGGCTTCAGCGTATTCAACATCGTCGTGCGCCCGCTTGCAACGTTCTTCTACAACTATTTTGTTCGCCTCGGATTTCTTGACGGCCGCCAAGGCCTGCTGCTGCACCTCTACCACGCTGTCTATGTGTCATGGAAATATGCGAAGGCATGGGAACTGGCGCGCTCGAAACAATCAACATAACGACGCCTCTTGCCGCGTCTCGGGCGGCGTCCGCTATCCCCGCAACGTGATGCGCATGATGTCGAACTCCACTGCCACCGAACGCTGCGGAAACTTCGACTCCACATAAGCTTTCACGTCGCCGACCGAAGGAATCCCGTCCCGTCCCGTCAGTCCGCGCGCGTCATCGAGCAGGATCACGTGCGGATACGGATGGCTCAGAATCATCTCCAGTTCCGCCGAAAGGCGCTGCTGATCGCCCTGCTTGCCAACCCAGCCGTAGTAACCGGCGTCAAGCCAGAACAGTGCCGGGCCCTGCAGAAACGCGAGCACCTCGGGCATGACTGCGTGGCTGTCTCCCCAGAAAATTCGAACGTGCCCGTCACGCGCGAACTTGCGAGCGGCCCGCTCCGCCAGCGCCGGTACAAATTCGATGGAATAGATGCAGTCGAAGCGGCGTTTCATCGCGGCAACCATCTCGCCGTAGTAAGTTCCGGTTTCGACCAGAGTCCTCAGCGCAAATTTTTCTCCGTATTCACGCACAACTTTCTGTTTCAACAGGTGCGGAGATCGAGACGGTCGTCCGCGGAGAATCCAATACCAGTAGTCGGGATAATGGCCAAGCGCCTTGTAGGCGCCGTACACGGGAGTGCGCTGCAACAACCGCCGAAAGGCCTTCAGATTCCCTCCGCCGAAATGAAAACCAAGCATAGGTGGGCACGAAAAGGGGCGTCAAGCACAAGGCGGTTCTTCCCTGTGTCCCGGAGCCTGCCCTGAGCGAAGTCGAAGTGTGCTCCCCGTGGTTAAGACTTTGATCTTGACTTTCACCAACCGCTCGGTCGGTCGCATCTTTTGCAGCATAACGATCCCTGCTCTATCATCAAAGTCGTGGTGAGAACCAGAGTGGGAACTGAAATGCCAGATACCAAACCAAAAGCCGATCGGCGCAAGACCGTGGCGGAAAGCCCGGTTTCCAATGTTTTTGAAGGCCGTCATCCCGCCGCATCGGAAAAGGATTGGGCCGAGAAAACTTTAGCGCCCACGCTCGACAAGGCTCCCGAAAAACCGATTGGCGCCCCCACCGGCACCAATCTCGACGAGCACGGCCACGCTCGTTTCAGCACGATCTCGAACGTCCCGATCCGCCGCCTCTATACGCAGGCCGATCTCCCCGCCGACTGGAACTACGATCCGTACCTCGGCTATCCCGGCCAACCGCCCTACACGCGCGGCATTCACTCGACCGGCTACCGCGGCAAGCTCTGGACAATGCGCATGTTCTCCGGCTTCGCCTCGCCGGAGGAAACCAACCAGCGCTATAAATATCTTCTCGAACACGGCGGCGGCGGGCTTTCGGTTGCTTTCGATCTGCCCACGCTCATGGGATACGACTCCGACCACCCGGCCAGCGAAGGTGAAGTCGGCAAGTGCGGCGTGGCCATCGACTCGCTCGAAGATATGGAGATACTCTTCGACGGCATCCGCCTCGATGACGTCACCACCTCGATGACTATCAATTCACCGGCCAGCGTGCTCTGGGCAATGTACCTGGTAGTAGCGGAAAAACAGGGCGCCGACTGGAAGAAGATTTCCGGCACCATCCAGAACGACATCCTCAAGGAATACATCGCGCAGAAGGAATACATTTACCCGCCCGCGCCCTCGATGCGCCTGGTGATTGACACGTTCGAGTTCGGATCTAAGTTCACGCCGCGCTTCAACACTATCTCCATCAGCGGCTATCACATTCGCGAAGCGGGATCGACGGCTTTGCAGGAACTCGCATTCACCATCTACGACGGCGTGGAATACGTCGAGTGGGCGCGCCGCCGCGGCCTCGACGTCGACGACTTCGGCCCGCGCCTGAGCTTCTTCTTCAACGCGCACAACGATTTCTTCGAAGAGATCGCCAAATACCGCGCCGCGCGCAAGATCTGGTATCGCCTGATGAAGGACCGCTTCGGCGCCAAGCACGACCGCACCCGCCTGATGCGCTTCCACACCCAAACCGCCGGCGTCTCGCTGCCTGCGCAGCAGCCGATGAACAATATCGCGCGCGTTGCCCTGCAGGCGCTGGCGGCGGTGCTCGGCGGCACACAGTCGTTGCACACCGACGCCTACGACGAAGCCCTCGCCCTGCCCACCGAAGAAGCCGCGCGCATCGCACTGCGCACCCAGCAGATCATTGCCTTCGAGTCCGGCGTGGCTCAAACGGTCGATCCGCTCGGCGGCAGCTACTTCGTCGAAAAGCAGACCCTCGACATGGAAAACGGCGCCTTCGATTACTTCCACAAACTCGACCAGATGGGAGGCATGGTCAAAGCCATAGAGCGCGGATATCCCCAGAAGGAAATTGCCGAGGCCAGTTACCAGTACCAGCGCGCGGTTGAAGCCAACGAAAAGATCACGGTCGGCGTGAATGATTTTGCCGTCGAAGAAGAGTCACCGAGCATTCTCTACATCGGCGAATCTGTAGCCCGCGCGCAAGAGAAAAAGCTCAAAGCCCTGCGCGCCCGCCGCTCGAACGAAGAGGTGCAGCGCCGTCTCGATGCGCTGAAACGAGCCGCCGCCAAGACTCCCACCGCGGGCACGAACGGAAACATCTCCGATGTCAACACCATGCCCTACATAGTCGACGCCGTCCGCGCCTACGCTACCGTAGGCGAAATCTGCGAGGCGTTGCGACAGGTGTACGGGACATATACGGAAGTGAGCATCACGTAAGTTCTTGAGGGTTGGTTCGCTTCCACAGCAGGGTGTTTTCCAATTTCATGTTTCAGTTCGCACCGCCGGGGTTCGCCGTTTTGAGGTTGCAAATTGCAACCTCAAACAAAAAACGCAGTGGCCGGGCTCATTTCCATACGGCTTCAACCAACACTTCGTGATCATGGTAGTGACTGTGCTCAACTCGGAACAGGTAACACAGAAGTGCGCATCACGTAAGTTTTTGAGGGTTGATCAGCTTCCACAGCTTCCGGTTTTCATCACATTCGGAGCGTTTATCCGTCACAGCCTCCGCCGCTTCGGAGCGCTAAAGATAGTAGGATGCAAGTCGGTTCGGCAAGACCCGAACGAACAAGGCGACCCTTAGCAAAAGGTCGAAGAGCCGCCGTGGTCCCCATCGAATCCTGCATCACGATTCTGTGTCATCAGAAAGTCATCCTCGATGCTGCTTTGGCCGTACTCTACGAGTTCCGGTGAAGCGTCTCAACCAGCAGGTGAACCGCAACCGGGAGCGGTTTCCTTGTGATTTTATGTTCCGGCTCACACCTCGGGAGTTCGCCGCTTTGATGTTGCAATTTGCAACCTCAAACAAAGAATTCGCCGACAGGATAAAGGAACTGGAGAAGCACCTGGAGACGCACGACGGCACGATCCAGGAAATCATCGACGTCATCAAGAAACTGATGAGCCCGCCACGCAGTCGCCGAAACATGATTGGATTCGCGCTCCCGCCGACACGGACGGGATGATCGCCATCTAGTTTCCGCGATCAGGCCTCCCGCCCTGAGCTACTTCACGCGATTGCGATACAGGCTTCCATCCACTTGCTGAACCATGGCCTCGATGTCGAGCGGCACCTGTAAGAACGCTGCTACTTCCTCGGCGACTGCCTTCGGCTCGCGCAGCACGCGATGATAATGCACGCGGCAGACCTGCATGTTCGCCTGGCTGGCGAGCCACCTGTTCACCTCGATCAGGTCGCGTTGAAACAACTCTTCGATGGCGGAGTTGTCGGCGACCAAATTCGCGTTGCCCCGGCGTCTTAGCATTTCGTCCTGCGACTTCAGCACTTCGGGGAGCGGACGCTGCATGAAGACGATACGGTACTCATGGCTCGCTGGCAGCGACAGAATCAGTTGCGAGATGACTTTCACCACCTTGCCTTCGGCCTCGGCAATCAGGCTGGGATCCTTCGGAAGCTGCTTGATGCGCTCCCACTCGAGGTAGCCCTTGGGATTGTCGGTGTCGGCTATGCGCTCGCCGTCGGAGAGTACTGTCAGCCCGCCCGCATCCAGCATCTGCATCATCAGCGATGTGCCCGACCGCGGCAGTCCCGAAACAACGATAATCATCAATGCCTTCCAAAAGACGGAAAACGCTAACGCGAATTCCGTGCTCAGCTCGATTTAGAATCCCGCAGTTGAAATGATAGTGGCAATGTGGCGGTCGGGCAAAGACGATGCCTGCACCTCGGAGAAGGATGAAAAAGTCAAAGTTAGTGAAGCCTCAGAACGCCCTCCCAGAGCAGCAGGCTGGCGCGTAAGCCGTCCCGAATAAACTCGTTGCCAAGCGTGAGACTCTTGGCGGACGGGCGGGGACGCCCGCCCCAAAAACCTTTTTCCTCTTCGCACGTCAATCCGGTAAGCTGGGGGTTGCCGTGTTTAGTGGTCTTCAGCCAACGACTTCAGGATTCGGACGCCATCGTGCGGTATCAGTGTCGGTGGCCGCGCACTTGGCAGTGCTAGCCGTGATCGTGTTTCATAATCCCAAGGTGATCGACCTAAGCCCCGCATGGCTTGCCTACGGGGAGGGCACCCACACCTACCAGCTGATTTACGTTCCACCGGCGAACGACAACCCGCCCCCAGAAGCCGCCAAGTTGCTGTTCCCGCCACGGGCAGCCAAGCCGCGCCCCCGCCTGCGTCCGAAGTCCCAGCCAATGCCCGCGCCAAAGCCGCAGCAGGTCGTGGCCGAAGCGGAAGCCGGCGATCACGATGCCCACGCCGGATCTCCGCTGGGCACCATGATTGATGGGCCCATCACCGGCCATGAAGTCCACGTCGCATATCCGGTCGTGTATCCCGACCCTCCCGTGGAGCGCGCCGAGCTTCCCCGGGACCTGGTGGGCGATGTCGTCATCGAGGTGACGATCGACTCCCAGGGCAATGTCGTCGAAACCAAGATTGTGCAGGCGATCGGCCACGGGATCGATGAAAAGATCGAGGCCACCCTTCGCCGTTGGCACTACCAGCCGGCCACGCTCGACGGCACGCCCGTCGCCTCCCGGCACGACGTACATTTCCATTTTCCGTCGTGAATTCGCCATTTGTTCGCCTCTGTGGTAAACTCTCTTCCCGTCCAGCGAGGAGCGAGCCGCGATGAAAAAAGCAATCCGCCACCTGAAGAAATCCGATCCCGTGATGGCCGCGATTATCGAGCGCGTAGGGCCGTGCCGTATGCAGTTTGGCGAGCCTACGTTTCACGCCCTGGCCGAGTCGATCCTGTATCAGCAGTTGAACGGCAAAGCAGCCGAGACCATCTTCAATCGCTTCACCGCTTTGGCCGGCGATCCGCTGACGCCGCAAGGCATCCTCAAACTGACCGATGCCGAAATGCGCGGCGTCGGACTGTCGCGGCAGAAGACCGCCTATCTGCGCGATCTCTCCGAGAAGACTGCAGCCGGGCTGCTGGAGTTTGAACGCCTGCCGGATTTGCCTGAAGACGAAGTGATCGCGCATCTCACGCAAGTCAAAGGCATCGGCGTTTGGACGGCGCACATGTTCCTGATGTTCACCTTGCGGCGTCCGGATATTATGCCGGTTGGCGATTACGGCGTGCAGGCTGCCATCAAGAGGCATTACAAGAAACGTAAGTGGCCTAAGCCTGCTGTGATGCTGAAGATCGCTAAACCTTGGGCTCCTTATCGCTCGATTGCCTGCTGGTACCTGTGGAAGAGTCTGGATATTAAGACGGTCGAAAAATGATTTCAGGCGGGCTTTTCGCCTGGACCCCTCTGGTAGGGGTCTTTTAGAATAAGATACGCCAGGCCTTTGAGAAATAAGGACTTGGCTGTAAGACATTTATAAATCAATAGGTTAGAGCGCATTTCGGGTCTGGTTTTGGGCCAGTTTCCCGCTAGGTCTCTGAGAAATAAATACTTTAGTGGGTCATGAGGGGTTGGCAACGAGGGTCCGTGAGAGTGCGCGGACAGGAGTGCCCCTCAAAGGTCCCGCCCTTCGCTTCGCGACAGGACGGGCCACCCGCCCGATGAACTCGACTTACTAAGTCACGCTAACTCTGGATTTCAAAGAACTTGAACACGGCTGCGGCCACACTGGGCTGCTTACTAGCTTCTATTGAGTCGTTGATGTCAAGTGGAAATAGTGCGGGTGGATGGGCCACATCAGGAAAAAAAGGCTGGCGCAGTGACGGAGCGCACCGTGCTGTTGTGACAAGAAGTAAAAAACCTCCCGACAATCCGATCCTCTTCAAATTTATGGAACGCGGCGCCCCTTGCTAAAATATATGTGTTTCTGCGCGTCGTTTGATTCGGTGTGGGGTTTCAATACGGCGAGGAACGTTGGAGGTACTATGAAGCATCCTTTCCGCTTCGCGTACAGAACTCTCGCCTTCGCTTACTGGCTCCTCGCCTTCGCGCTAATCGCAGCATCGGACCCAACGGCAGCCGCGCAGCAACCTTCCGGCATACCGCAGGTTCAGGGCGTGCTCACTGGCCCGCGAGTTACGGTCTTCGATACCAAGAATCAATGTGAGCTCATCGACATCCCGGACGCGCCCGCACGCGCTTTCGTGGACTCGCAGAGCATGGTCCACCTGGTGAGCTCGCACTACGTCATGCGCGCCAGTATCGGGCCCACGCTCGAAACCATAAAGCACAACTGCGAGGTGGCCTATCGTTCCCATCACGATCCCAGTCCCGCCGACTTCGACGACAACACCTGGCTTGATTCGTTCTACAGCATTGATGGCACCAACATCGTCGCTCTCGGGCACATGGAATATCACGGCTGGGAGCATCCGGGCGAATGCTATGAACAGGGCAACTACTCGGCCGCCTGCTGGTATAACGGCGATACCTTGCATTTGTCCAATGATGGAGGCTACCACTTCGGCTCCTTCAAGCCGCCCGCAAACTATATCCTCAGCGTTCCGTATCCCTATATCGTCAACAGCGGCCCAGAAGGCTATAGCATCGATACCAACATCGTGAAGGCCGGAGATTGGTACTATGCGGTAGTTACGGGCTGGGGTTGGCCAGCGAACTGTTTTTTGGAGTATAGCGATTGCCTCGTGTACGGAGGCGCGGCTCCCATTCGCACGTCGGATATCACCGATCCTACTTCCTGGCGCGGCTGGAACGGCCAAGACTTCAGCGTCACCTTCGACGATCCCTACCTGGGCCCTATTGCCGACCCCTTTGAACACATCTTCTTTCCGGTTCCGACCATCGCCTACGTGAACGCCATCAATTTACATCCGGCATCGAATCTATTTGTGGCGACGTTGTTCGATCCCTTCAACAACTACTATGGGCCTCCGGGGTTCTATCTCTCGACTTCACCGGATCTGATCAACTGGAGCCAGCCGACTTTAGCTGTCACGATCGCGCAGCTGCTCGCCAAGGAGCCACCGGGAAATTGGACCTATGCTTATTTTTCGCTGCTTGATCCCGATTCCGCCGACCCCAACTTCTCGACCATCGGCGATACTCCGTACCTCTACTACGTACGCTCCGACGCCAACGACTGCTGCTACGTGCGCGTGTTGTTCCGCCAGAGGATCAAGCTGAACTGGTTGCCGGGGAACCCAGCGCAATAGGCATGCGAAGTCAGCTGCCCAAATAAAAAACCCTCTCGACCGAAGCGAGAGGGTTTGCGAACTGGTTGGAGAAATTTATGCCGCCGCGCGGACGACGTTGCCTGCCTGGAAGCCCTTGGGGCCTTTGAGCAGATCGAACTCGACGGTCTCGCCCTCATTCAGCGAGCGGTAGCCGTTCTCCTGGATGGCCGAGAAATGCACGAACACATCCTCCCCGGTGGAGCGCTGGATGAATCCGTATCCCTTCGCCCCGTTGAACCACTTCACAGTACCCTTCTCTCTCACAAAGAAACTCCTTTCGCCTCTTGCTGAGAATTATTCTTCCGCCGCTTGTCTGTTTGCCCGGATCTGTTCGCCTCGGGAAATAAGACGAACACTACCGAGCACCCCCTCGAACGGACGCAAGAATTCTTTACTGGCGTCGCCGCGCGCGGACGAAACCACACCAACAGAAACGGCTCCCCGGCATTCCGTCGCGGGTTGACCCGCGACGAACTGCTGTGGAGCCGCAAGAACGAAGACGAAGGCGCGATATCCGACTGCTGCACAGAAACGTCAATCCTGCTGCTCGCCAACCGGGTCCGGCTGGCGAAGCACCAGATAATAGCAGGAAGATTCCACTTGGCAAGAGCTAAGTTGCTGAAAACGAACATGACCCTGGCTCAATCAAAGACCACGCCGCTTGGACCCGAATCCGGTGCACCTCTACGGAAAGCCGTAAGTATTTGATAATATTTGAGAAACCAGTGTCTTCCATCACCCCCATCAAGCTGCCCGGCAAGAAAAGCACGTCCGAATTTCGCGCCGCTCCAGCCGAAGGCATTGTGCGTTCCACGGCGCGTTATTTGCTCCGGACCGAGGTGCACACCTTTGCCTTCTCCGTTGCCGCCAATGCAATCCTGTCCCTCTTCCCGTTCCTGCTGTTGCTGATGACACTGATCCGCTATGTCTTTCGTTCGCGGGTGATGTACGGCGTAGTCGAGAACCTGTTGCGCGACTATCTTCCGACCGGCCAGGAATTCGTGATCCGAAACCTGAATGCGTTGGTCGGTGCACACCACCGGGCACAAGTGTTTTCCCTGGTCATGCTGCTGATTACTTCCACGGGAATTTTTATGCCGCTCGAAGTCGCGCTGAACCGCGTCTGGGGATTTCGCAACAACCGCTCTTACCTGGGAAATCAGTTGATCTCGCTCGGGCTGGTGTTTGCCTGCGGATCGCTCGCCCTGCTCTCGGTAGGATTGACCGCCGCCGGAAATGTCGCCATCCTGAAGAGTGCGCTGCACGGCTATGGCGCCTGGTATGTGCAACTGGTGGATTTTGCGATCATGAAGGTCTTCTCCATCCTGGCCAGCATCGCGATTTTCTTTCTCGTCTACTGGCTGTTGCCGAACGGCAAGGTGCCGGCCAAGGGAGTGCTGCCGGCGGCGGTGATCATGGGATTGCTCTCCGAGGCGCTGAAGTACGCTTATATCTTCGCCCTGCCGCGGCTGAATTTTGCGGAAGTGTATGGGCCGTTCGCCATCTCGGTCAGCCTGATGTTCTGGGCGTTCCTGTCGGGGATGCTGCTGCTGACGGGAGCCCATCTGTCGGCGCGAAACATATTGCGCGACTGAATTCATGAATTATCGTCCGAGCGTGCGGTGCTTCCTCCCACTACGGCTACTGCCCGTATTCGGTGAAGACGGCGGGGTTGGTTACTCCGGTGGCGGTAGCGGTGATGGTGATGGTTTCGCTGGGGACCGGCGGGAGCGTGTAGAGCTGGCTCATGGTTCCGGACGCGCCGGTCACGCCGGGATTGGGGTTGGAGAAAGTGCCTCCAGCACCGCCGTCGCTAAAAGTGACGCTGACGCCGGCAACGGGATTGTTGTACTGATCGGTCACGAGCACAGTGAGCGGCTGGGGCAATTGGGTTCCGTTGGGAGCGGTCTGATTATTGCCGTTGGTGACGGCGATATTGGCGGCGGGCCCGATCACGGCGTTTTCGGTGAAGCTCAGGCTCTTGAGCCCCGACGACGAGGCTGTGATGGTGACTTTCCCCACGTTCGGACCCATCGTGTACTGGACCGAGGCAGTTCCATTCGAACCGGTAACGACTGATGTAGCACTGAAAGTCCCACCCGCACCGTTGTCCGTGAAGTTCACGGTCACTCCCTGCACGCCAAAACCCTTGGCATTCTCCGCCTTTACCACAATAAGCGCTGGCAGCGGGGCATTCGGTGGGGTGGTCTGATTGTTTCCGGAAACAATGTCCAGCGATACCGCAACTCCCGTAGTACTCGTTTCGCTAAACACCGCGCTGGTATACCCCAGGCTGGTGCAAGTGATCGTAATGTTGATCGCCTTGGCAGGAAGCGTGTAACTGTAAGTTACCGTTCCGGACGAATTCGTCGTCTGGGTAGCGCTTGGAGAGAACATCCCTCCCACTCCCCCATCTTTGCAGGTGACAACTATGCCGGCCATCGGATTTGCAAAGTAGGCATCGGTGGCCACCACACTCAACGGAACAGGCAAAATCGTTTTCTCCACACCTGTTTGATTATTCCCCGTCCCCACCGATAGCGACGGCAGCAGCCCGTACACCTCCAGGGCGGCCGATCCGCCGACATACACCTTGCCATTGGAGATGGTTGGAGTTACAAAGCGCATGACGGGAACCAACTTGTCCCGTGATTTCAGCGCTTGCGTGCTGTTCCAGAACTCGTTCGCGAGGTTGGTTGGATCGAAGGCGTACAGGACCGGGCTGCTATGCTGGATTGCCCAAAGGATTCCATTTGTGTTCCCATTCGCCGTAATCGAGGTGGAAGCCGGACCGAAGCCCTTAAACGCGATCGTGGTTTCTGAAACCGGTTGCTGCGTGAGCAGTCCATTGACCAGAGCGAACTGCTTGATATAGTCCCCTTCTCCGGCCACATACACGCTGCTGTTCCAGTACGTAGGCACGCCAGTGAGTTCACTTACCACTGCTTTCGGAATTTCCTGGATGATATTGTCAGTACTCGGGCTGTATTGACCCTCATTGTCCCGGTTGACCAGGTAGAGCGTGCCCTGCTTACCTCCCGCAACCAGTTCGTGCACGTACAGGCCGCTGGTTTGGTCAGGCAGAATCAGGGGTCCAGACGAACCGAGGTCCAGATCTTCGTTCGCGAGTTGCTTTTGGTTGTAAGGCGTGAAGTAGTCCACCATGTCAAAAACATTCCCGTTCCATCCCATCTTCAGCACAGTGTCGCCAAAGTCGTTGTATTCCGTAGGCCCGTCATATGTCCCGTTCGCAGTAGCCACATAAATGTAGCCGTCCTCGTCCGCCGCTGGACCGCTTCCGCCTTGCCAGATCGAACCACGAGTCCCATCGGGAGTGATCAGGAACGCGGATTCCTGTTGCAGATTTTGGGAGTTGTAGGCAAACAACCAGCCGCTATAAGCGTATTCGTCGCACCCGTTTCCGCCGAATCCAATGTAGACCACACCGTTTTCCAGCAACAGCGCCGGACGCTGCATCTGATAGACCGGATTGAACGTTCCCGAACCATTTTTCGACGGCGCCGTGCCAGTAATGATCACCGGCCCACCCAAAAGTTCATTGCCCGAGGTGACGTCTAGCGCATGCAGACTAAAGTTGCGCACCTCGCTAGGTCCTGTCCCGGTTACCGTCTTGGCCACGACGTAAAGCGCGGTTACGCCGGGATCGATCACCGGCGTGCCCATGATTCCAATCTCGGTGTAGTGGGTCCCGGTACAGCCATAGTCGGCAATCGGATCGGGCGTCCCGCCATCGTCCAGACTCACCGACCATATTGGAGAAGCGTCATTGCCCTGCGTGCTGTCGGCATCAAAGGCGTACACGGTGTTGTTCTGCGTGGCGACATACACGACGTTGTGGACGAGGCCATCGTTCATCAAAACCTGACTGGCATAAAGCGGTTGCCCAGCGATTGCGCCGTCGACGGTGTGTGTGAAGAGCTGTCCGAAATTATTGACGTTGACGCTTGCTGGCGTGAGCAGCGTCTCATTCGCATTCAAGCCCGAGCGCGTATTGTCGTTGTGCTGAGTCAGAACATTGTTCTGACCCAAAGCCAGAGAACATCCCAGGCAGAGGACGAAGAAAATAACGGTGACCGTTGTAATCCGCTGTGGGCGCGGCATTCGGCTTCCTACCCGACGGCTCAGATTCTCAGGCGGCTGGCTTTGTAAGACTGTAGGCACAACTTGGAGTGGCATTATATCCCTGATCACGCGGAGATCGTCTGTGGAAAAAATCCCTTGTCGAGCAAGATTCCTCGAGGTACAAGCGCCAGTCTTAACAGCGATCACCGCACTTGGTCACGCATCATATTCAAAAGGGGGAAGTAGGTACTTTGAACCGCAACTCATTTTTCCATATCAGCGGCCGAAGGGCAACCACCCAATCGTGCTTTGTTCGGCATTAGCAGTAACCGCAAAACCCCTTACCAACGGGGGGTTTGGAGGCTATGGATCATAGTTTCCATCGAGTTGCAGACTGTGCAAAACTTTTCTCCACAAAACCGAAGACCCGGCTGGGCTGGACGCGGAAGATCGGTTCTCCCATGCTCCGCGGGTCCATCTTATATTTCTTCTGGTAGGCGATTGCGATCCGCTCCAACGCCGCCGCATCCTCGACTTGAGTTGCCGAGCCCTCGACGACCACCGCCTCCTGGCCATCGTCGTTCGCAATCGTGCACGCGGGATTAGCGGAAAGGTTTTGACCTTTGCGGGATTGGCGTCCGGTGGAGAAGAAGAAAGCGTCGTCGAGCCACACTCCCCACACCGGCATCACATGCGGACGTCCCTCACCCGCGTGAAGACCCCTGTGAATTGTGGCCAGCCAGAATGTTCGGCAGCCGTTCATTTTTCTGGCAACCCAGGCCCACGGGAGCAGGCCCTTACCCTCTTTGGCTCCTGCAATGCCGTAGCCGGGTGCAAACGGACGGTCCGCCTTAGGCTGTAATTTCGCAGTTTTCGCCAGTCGCGTCGACGATTGCTTCAACGGTCGCTTCGCCACAAAGCTTCGAGCTCCCGAATTAGTTTTTTAACTCCCGCACCGCCCGGTAAGCCTGATCGATGGCGCAATCGGTGTACGCGTATGCATCCGCGTCCGAGTTCGCGATCGCGAGCCGTCCGAATGGTTTGCGCGCCACCTGGCACGGCGTCTCGCCGCCTTCCAGCCAGAACTGGTCAAACAGCGAATTGTATTCATACGCGTAGCCGTGCGGCCAGCGGTTAACCGTAATTTCCAGGATGTCGCGCGCGGGATCGAATCCGCCCGGACCCAGTATCCGCAGCAGTTGTTCCCGAATGTTGCGCTCGTAAGTTTCGAACGTTGTGCTATAGAGCCGGATGCGACCCAGCCGATGCTGTTCGCGCGCCGGGAGTCCCGGGTTGCAGACCGCCTTCATCAGGTGCAGCACGATCGGCTCGTCCGGCTTTTTCGTGCATTCATAGCCGCCGATGCTGACCGGAAGATCCAGGTTCACGCCGGTGTGGTACATGCCTGGCGCGTAAATCGCGCTCGCGCCCAGCTTCTGGAAAGCGCTCCAGTTGCGCACCAGCACGTTGTTGTAGAGCAGTGGAACTTTCTGCGCGGAAGCGAGCGCTTTTTTCTGCGCTGCAGGCAATTCCTGCGCGATGTACGGAATCACCACATGCCAGCACGCCAGAATGCAGTTCGCGGCGCGCACCGTCTTGAGCTTCTTCTCGGTAAAGTAGCTGACTTCCACTTCTTTTGCCGACGCCGGATCGCCGCGGTGGTTCACCTTGACCACCGTGCTGTTCAGCCGGATGCGAGTCGAATTATACGACGCGTCGAGCTTCGAGTAATCGGCCTGCGCCAGCACCACGTCGGTGGCCGAGCTTCCCGGAATCGCCGCCGGGATCAGCTTGCGCACCAGCAGCCGCGCGATGGTGGCGTTGCCGTCGGGAAAGTGAAAGAAGTACTTGTCCGCTTCGTCGTTGCGAATGCAATCGCGGTTCATCCCCTGGCCCGGCTTGGAATCGAGTTTGAGGCCGTTGAATCCCGGCATTTCCAGGCCCCACGCGTCTTGGGCGGCGACCGCATCAATGCCCACCCCGAACAGCGGGTGCGGAAACGCTTGCAGCAACTTCACGATCTCGTCGCTCACACCGACGGTGTCAGTCAGGTATTTCGCATAGCTCGTGCGAGCCAGGCGCGCCTTCTTTTCGCCAGAGCTGAGACCGGGGAAATAATCTCTCATCTCCGCGAGCAGACGCTGAAAATCTTCCTTGGCTTTCGCCGAGATCGGAGCTTCTTTCAGAAATTCCCACAATCCCGCTTCGCCGGCCTGGTCGTTGATCCCGCTTTCATCTCCTCCGGTATGCACCGCGTTCAGAACGAGCTTGTCGGCCCCAAATGTTTCCTTGTCGAAGAAGATGCGCGGCTTCAGACCCAGCGAACGGTAGAGATCTTTGTTGACGTATTTGGGATACGAAGGCACATCAATCCCGAGCTCTTCGATCAGTGCCTTCGCGACTGCGCTATAGGGCGCCGGGCTTTCAATGGAATACGTACCGCCGAATCCCAAAATCGTGCGGCTGCCCGCCCCGAATTCGTTGCGCTTGGCGTGTCCGCCGAAGTCGTCGTGGTTCTCGATAATCAGGATGCGCGCATTGTCGCCCGCGGCCTTGCGGAAATAGTGCGCCGCCGCGAGGCCGCTGATACCTCCACCCACAATCACCAGATCGTAAGATTCGCCCGTGTCCACGGCCTTCGGAGCGTCGTCCCAGAAAGCTCCATCGCGGACCTTGTGCATGGTTTCGAACGATCCGACGTGGTCGCCGCGCAGGGCGGTCTTGCCGGGAGGATAGTAACCGCGTACATCCTGCGCTTCCAGATCGACGGCTGCCGCCGCCCACATTTCAGGTGGGATCATCGCAGGAACGATGGCCGCTCCCGCTGTCAGTGCCACTCCATTCAGAAAATCACGGCGCGTGATCTTCGTGCCCATCCCGAGTGCTCGGTCCCGTTCCGTTTTTACTCGAGATGACTCAAAGTCGTCTGGCACAAAGCCCTCCGGCGAGGCAGTGTATCATCGCGGCGCCGCTAATGCCCCATCCCTCAACTGGTCACGCCGTCTGATATTTGGAGCCTTGCAACACTACTCGATTTTGACCGCCGTGTCGGGTGCCTGGAAGGCAACCTTGTGAGTGCCGTCGCAGAAAGGCCGGTTCGCGGAGGCGCCGCAGCGGCAAAGGGAAAACACCGTCTTGCCCGTCAGGTCGTACTTGTTGCCGTCGGCGTCCACCATTTCGACAACGCCGTTGGGATCGTCTATGCGCAAAGGGCCATTCTTGCGCACCGTAATCGTGACTTGCGCCATGGATCCTCCGGGAAATGGATACCTTTCAAACTATCGCACCCTAGAAAAAGTTGCCAGTACCCAGTACCCAGTTCGGAGCTAGCGTAAGCAACCATCTCGTGACCTTTAATCGTCGCCGATCTCACTTCCCGCATCTCACTCCACGATTTCACATCTGGATTTTCGCTCCCCGATTTCGCTCTTTGAACCCATTTAAGCTCGGAAAAAGCCACTCCCGTCGATGTTCCGATGGCGCGGGTTCATCCGAATCATTACGTTCGCAGGTCCACTTTGTCGAACTTGGCCTTTTGTTCGTCGGTGAGAAGTTTGCGAATCTTGGCACGGTATTTGTCATGAATTTCCGCGATTTTGCGATATTTCTTGTACCGGTTGTCTACGCGCTGCAGCGACGGGTCTTCCGTCACCCGCTTTATCTGCTCGTCCTTTTTTCCCAGGATCGTTTTCACGCGGTTTTTTTGCGCGTCGGTTAACTTCAGCTTCTTCGAAAGGCTGCCGATCTCGCTCTCTTCGACTGCCCTGGGATGGACCGTGTGCTGCCGGGGGTGGATGGGCCTGGCGGTCTTCTGCTGCGCACCCGCCGCGGAAACGAGGGACAAAAGCAGGATGCAACCGATGAGCCTGCTGCTTGCCAAAATCCTGATCGACCGCCGTTTATTGTTGCTGACGTTTTCCATAGTTCTCTCCTCGGTTGTTCGTACCTCAGTTCTCACCTCAGCCTGAATCTCGGCTTTCATCAGGTGTAGCGACAAAGCGAGGAAAGTGGGGTCATCGGGATGGGTCGTAGGGAAGAGATCACCGGGAAGCGATCACGCCAGGAAGTCATCGGTATGCCCCAAGATGATCTCAAGAGCGCCAAGAGTTATTCATTTCAAAGGACCGAGGGGAGTGGTGGGAATAACTCTAGGGTAACGACCAGGACCGCGATGAAACTTTCATGCCATACTCCCCTGAGAACTGTTCTTCCCTACCGCCAGCGGTCCACGGCTTCCCACCAAAGCATCTTCGACCACTCGCCAAAAGTGGTTTTCGCCCATTCGCGGTTCGTCCACCAAGCTTCGCCGAATTCCGCCGAATTGCGGGCTGCGGCCACGCTGAACTGGTATTGCGGCAGGCGATGGCGAAAGATCATCGAGGCGCGGCGCGTGTGAAACTCAGACGTCACGATCAGCACCCGATGTACGCTCAGCGATTGCAGGCATCGGCGTGCGTCGTCGGCCTCAGCAAAGGTAGAGAACCCAGTGATCGGACACACCGAAATGCGCGTTGCGTCAGGAAGGCTGTTCACGTATTTCTGCGCAATATCGACCAGTCGCTGATCGTAGATCCGATCTCGTGTCTCAGCATTCAGAAACACGTGGGGCGCCACTCCCTGGCGCAGCAGTTCGAGCGCGCGGGCCGGACGGACGTTGGTTTCCCCAGCCAGCACCACGATGGCGTCGGACGGTTCCGGTTCATCCACTACCAAGAAGCGCGCCGCGTGGCTCGCCACTGCAGCCAGGATAGCGAGCAAGAACAGCACAATGAACAGCCGTGAGAATCTCATCTCATCCGCATGTTACTAAGGAAACCGCGGCCGGGGCCATTTCGATTACAACAGTAATCAAGATCGCAATTAGCCCTGTAATAATCGCGTGAAAATCACGAGAGAATCATCATGGCGACGCACGTCCCGCAGTGTGAGCGCGAACTGCGATGCTAAAATCATGGCTGCCCTTATGAATACTCAGCTTACCGCTTCTTCGCTCTTTACCGATTTGAAAGGCCGAATCGCGGCACGCCAGGCTCGGGTCGGAATCATCGGTCTCGGTTATGTCGGATTACCGCTGGCCCTGCTCTACAGCGAGCAGAAGTTTCCCGTCACAGGTTTCGATATCGACCAGCGAAAAATCGATACCCTCGCAAGCGGCGGCACCTACATTTTCCGCATCACTCCCGAGGAAATCGCGGCGGCCAAAGCGAACGGCTTCAAAGCCACCGCCGACTATTCGCAAATCACCGCCATGGATGCGATCATCATCTGCGTCCCCACGCCGCTCAACGAATATCACGAGCCCGATCTCAGCTACATCACCAACACCGCTCACGCTGTAGCGCCCCATTTGCGCGCCGGTCAGATCGTTATCCTCGAGAGCACCACCTACCCCGGCACCACCGAAGAAGTCCTGGTTCCAATTCTCGAACAGGAGAACCGGGCCAGCCTCAAAGCTTCCTGCAAGGGCGCAGCCGGCGACAACGATTTCTGGGTGGCGTTCTCGCCTGAGCGTGAGGATCCCGGCAACACCCAGGTGGCTCGTCACGATATTCCGAAGGTGATCGGTGGACTCGATCCTCAGGCCGGCGAAATCGCCGCCGCACTCTACGGGTCGATTTTCCGCCGCACCGTTCCTGTCTCCTCGCCCGCGGCCGCGGAGATGACCAAGTTACTCGAAAATATCTACCGCTGCGTCAACATAGCGCTCGTCAACGAACTCAAGATGCTCTGCCTGCGCATGGATCTTAACATCTGGGAGATCATCGACGCCGCCGCCACCAAGCCGTTCGGCTTTCACCCGTTTTATCCCGGGCCGGGTCTCGGCGGACACTGCATTCCGGTCGATCCGTTCTATCTGTCCTGGAAGGCGAAGGAGTTCGACTTTCACACCCGCTTCATCGAACTGGCCGGCGAAATCAACGTGGCCATGCCCTACAACGTGATCGCCTCCACCATCTCCGCCCTTAATCAGCAGAAGAAAGCCATCAACGGATCCAAGGTCCTGGTTCTGGGCGTTGCCTACAAGAAAGATATTGACGACCTGCGCGAATCGCCCGCTCTCACCATCATCGAGCTTCTGCAGAAACAGGGCGCCGCTGTGAGTTATAACGATCCGTACTTCCCTTTCGTCGGCCGCGGCCGCAAGTACGACCTGCAGATGAAATGCGCTCCGCTCGACAATCTCGGGCAGTACGACTGCGTGCTCATCGTCACCGACCACTCCGACTACGACTACAAGAAGATCGTCAACGAGGCCAAGCTGGTCGTGGATTCCCGTAACGCCACGCGCGGCATCAAGAGCGACAAGATCGTGCACTGCTAGCAAATAGCTCTCAGCTCCATCTTTCAGCCTTTAGTCAGGTCTTTCCTGGCGGGGCTAAATCCCAAAAGCCGGGCTTATCCCCGACCTTTCGAAACAACGACGGTTCGGTCTGGGCAGGAGAGTCGTCCAGCGCTTTTTTTTTGCATCGAACCGCGCCGGTCAGAACGCGCCGCCTGTGCTAGTATTTCGCGTTGAGCGGCAGCGTCCACAGGGGAGCGCTGCATCCTAGGGTGTGCCCATGAAAGATACGCTCGGAATCTTGCTCGCCGGAGGCGCCGGCGAGCGTCTTTATCCGCTCACTCGCGATCGCGCCAAACCGGCCGTGACCTTCGGCGGCATCTACCGCATCATCGACATCACGCTTTCCAACTGCGTCAACTCCGGCTTGCGCCGCGTTTTTATCCTCACGCAATACAAGGCGCTCTCACTGAATCGTCAGATCCGCGAAGGCTGGAACATCTTCGGCCGCGAAATTGGCGAGTTCATCGAAATCCTGCCCCCGATGAAGCGGGTCAGCGAGAACTGGTACATGGGGACGGCCGACGCGGTCTATCAGAACATCTATTCCATCGGCTCCGAGCAGCCCAAGTATGTGATCATCCTCTCCGGCGACCACATCTACAAAATGAATTACGGGCGCATGCTCAAACAGCACCAGGATGCCGCCGCCGACGTTACCGTCGCTACATTGACGACCGACCCGGCCGACTGCCGTCATTTCGGCGTGGTCGATATTGACCACGACAATCGCATCACCAACTTCCTGGAAAAACCCAAACACACCGAGCTGCGATCGCCATACGATCCAACGAAAATTTCAGCATCGATGGGCATCTATATCTTCAACACCGACGTACTCATTCCCGTGCTGCTCAAGGACGCCGAGGATCCCGATTCCAGTCACGATTTCGGCAAGAACGTTCTGCCAAAAATGCTCGGTGACTATCGCGTCTACGCCTTTAATTTTGTCGACGAGAACAAGAAAGAGGCGCTCTACTGGCGCGACGTGGGCACGCTCGAAGCCTACTACGAAGCCAACATGGACCTGGTTTCAGTCTCTCCGGTCTTCAATCTTTACGATGAGGCATGGCCCATCCGCACGCACCAGCGCCAGTATCCGCCGGCAAAATTCGTGTTTGCCGAAAGCGGACGTACCGGCCGCGCTCTCGATTCGCTGGTTTCTTCCGGCTGTATCATTTCCGGCGGTTCCGTCCAGAATTGCGTTCTATCTCCAGACGTGCGCGTCAACTCCTACTCCGAGATCGAGAACAGCATTCTGTTCTCGCACGTGAATGTGGGGCGCAGTTGCCGCATCCGCAAAGCCATCATCGACCGCGACGTGCACATTCCCGAGGGGACCACCATCGGCTACGATGCCGAGGCCGACCGCGAGCGCTATTTCGTCACCGACAGCGGCATCACGATCGTGACGCGCGATTACTCCCTGTTTGAGAACCCCGTCACTGTCGACTACTTTACCAGTGAGTAGGGACAATCTCCGGTGTCAGGTCTCAGGAAAAGCATTAGAAACCCGATCCCCGTGAGGCTTTCCTGGGACCTGACACCTGATACCCTCTCTAATGCTTCGCCAAATCCTCCGCCAGCAAATGCGCCTTCTCCGCCAGCGTGCTCGCCCTCTGCACATCGCCTTCCTTCAACGCCGAGCGCGCACCCTCCACATAGTTGCGGATCTGTCCCGCCGTCTCCTGCCGTTGCGCGTCGAGCGAGCGTCCCGCCAGTTGTTTGAGTTGGTCGTCGGTTGATCCCAGCAACCGTTCTGCGTTCTGGCGTTGGCGAGTAGCTTCCGCGGGGGTCATGCCGGGCACAATCTGCGCCGTTGGTTCGCTCGCACCACCCTCGCGAACCACGATCCTCCGCGGACCACCATCCGGCGGTGGCGCCGTGCGCTTGCCGCGTTTCTTGGTTGCCTTCGCTGAACCAGTGCTCGCTGAACCAGTGCCCGCCGAACCCGTATTGGTTTTTTCTTTCGCCGCACTCTCCGGCGTTTTCTTCCCCGCAACCGGAGCGGTCTCGGCAGGAGCCTGCTCCGCCGGAGCGCTTTCTTTTGCAGCGGGTGCAGCCTGTCCCGCGGCATTCGCGGTGCCTCCCGGTTCCTGTTGCCCGAAGGGCATTCCCGAAGCTGGAAAACTCAGACAAAGCGCAATCGCGAGCCCACAGGTAAGTCGCATAACAGTCACAAAAACGATTGTTCCGCACGCCTGCAAAGAACGCAAGGTGGGCGCTTCGCCCAGCTCCAAAGAAAAACCGGGGAAGCGTTTCCGCTTCCCCGGTTGGTGGCTTCGGGTTGCTTCCAGTTTTACTCGGTGCTGCCGGCGGCGGCGACTGCGCTGATGGATTCGTTTTCCGGTTGCAGGATGACGCCATCAAATGGAGTCGCGCCTACGAAGCGTCCGCCGATTACGCTGACCCGGCGCAGCGGGAATCCGCTGTCGGGGCCGCGCTCCCAGGAACGTCCGCCGTCGCGGCTTTCGAAGATCACGCCAGTCGCGTCGCTCGTGGCCAACAGGCGCTTGTGGGTGGAATCGAAGCTCACGGAAGTGATGTCCTTGCCGGGGAGACCGTTGACGACATGCTCCCAGGTCGCGCCGCCGTCTCCACTGCGGAATGCGCCTTCGCGCGCGGCGATCATGATCTCGCTATCGGAAGCGATGGCCGCGCTGCGAATGCTGACCACATACGAGGGCAGACCAGCCAGCTTCCAGATGGAACCGCTGTCATTCGAGACCAGCACGCTGGAACGAGTCGCCGCGACCACCGTGGAACCCTCGGCTCGCACTGAAACGAAATCCGTCTGTCCTAGAACCGGTCCGCCCTTCCAGGTTTTACCCTGGTCGGTGCTGGAGTAGATGCCGGTGGTGGTTGCCGCCAGCCAGCGTCCGGAACCGAGTTCCAGGTCGTTGACGCGCGATACGAGTTCCTTCTTCTCGATGGATGTCTTGGTGACCGCTTTGCGCGCACCTTTGGGCATGGTTTTCGAAGTATGCTCGATCACAACAACGTTCATCGAATGCCATTCGCTGCCATTGCGCTCCAGCGAATACACGCCGTGGTTGGTGCCGGCCACCAGCATTCCGCTGGGAGCCTGTTTGAGCGCAAAAACGTCTTTGCCGCCGAGGCCCGCCGCTTTCTGCAGCCAGTGCTGTCCGGCATCATGGGAATAGAACACGCCCCCGTATTCGCGGTCGTTGACCACGCCAACGTAGAGCGTGTTGGCATCCCTGTTATCGGCCAGGATCGCGGAGACATAGCGATGCGCATAGCCCTTGTTGGAAGTGGTCCAGTTGGAGGCGCCGTCGGTCGAGACCATCACGCCGCTGCGGTCGGTGGCGAGCAGGACGCGATTGGAATCCCGCGGATCGACGAGTACGTCGTTGACGACGACTTCGGGATTGCTCACGCGCTTCCACACCTTGCCCAGATCAGTGGTCTTCCATAGGCCTTCAGTGGTTCCGGCGTAAACGATATTCTCGTTCGTCGGATCCTGCTTCAGAACGCGGGTGCGGCGCGCTGAAAACGGAATGCCTTGAATCTTGGTAAACAGGTTACCCGCAGTCTCGCTTTTGTAAATTCCCGAGCAGGCACTGGCGAAAACGACTGCGGGATTGTCATGGTCAACGATCACCGAGAACACATCGGAGTCGTCGATCATACCTTTATTAATATGCTGCCAGTTGACGCCCCCATCGGAAGTCTTCCAAGCCAGATGCCAGGTTCCGGCATAGACAGTGTTGGGATCTTTGGGATCGACCGCGATCGATTCAATATTCTTGATCTCGGCGGAGTTCGCGGGCGAGAGGCGCTCCCAGGTATCGCCGCCATCGTTGCTGCGGAAAACGCCATCGAGCGCGCCGGCAGCCAGGACGTGGGAATTACCCTTAAACATGGCCAGGGCGCGGATGGATTTGCCGTGCATCTCGGGCAACGTTGTCCATGTGGCGCCGCCATCGCGCGTACGGAAAATCTCGCCGATGTGCTGGCTCGATACGCTCCACGCCGACACATAAATGTGGTCGGAATTCTGCGGATCGATGGCGATGTGGTCGAGCACGTAGTCGTCGCCACCCAGGCGCGCTAGGCGCGACCAGGTGCGTCCGGCATCGTTCGAAGTGAACATCTGGCCGGTGCTGGTGCCGAGCAGGATGTGATCAGGATTGTGCGCGTCGTAAGCCAGGCTGCGCGCATCGCCGCCATCCGGACCTAACACCTGCCAGGGCCCGGAGGCCAGCAGAGCAGTGCTCAAAAGGCTGACAGCGAGAAGCAACAAACTTGTGCGGAGAACGTTCCGTTTCCCTGTGGACTTCATGCGCGTAGATTGACCCCTGCGAACGATATTCGCCTGCGCTCAACTCTAGACAGGCTAGCACGGCTCGGACAAGGTTACCGAAGAACAAAAAATAGAAAGGCCGGTAGGGGCAACCCCACCGGCCTTTCGTGCTCTTTCTGCCTCGGTTATTCGGCCTTTTTCGCCGCTTTCTTCTTGGCGACCGGTTTCGGATGATCCGGAACCGCCTTTACCTTCATCTCATCGACCGGCGTCGTGCTGCCGGCCTCGGGGAAGGTCGCGCCGGCCGGAACGATCCACTGTTCCGTCGTCATGGTGACGGCGTTTCCGGTGCGGGCTTCAATGCGGCTGGCGTCGATGTTCTGTTTCGCTTCGCCCCCCGAGATGTAGGCCTTCACGTTAAGCGCGCGCTCGGCCGCCAGGTTCTTACGCTTTTCCTTCGGATCGGCGTTCCCGACGACAACCAGCTTGGCGTCCGGATCCTGCTGCAATTTGAGTGCAACATCGTCCAGTTCGGCCTTGCAGGTGTTATCGACACGCCACGGCTTCTTGACGTTGGGGTACTGACACTCGTTCACCTTGGTGGCTTGCGGTGGTGGTGGCGGCGGATTTTCAACCGTCACCGAGCTCGAAGTCGAAGCCGTTAGGCCGCGCGAGTCGGTACACGTAGCGCCGATGGTGATGGGGCCCGACGAGGCGCCGGTGGTGTTCAGGGTAGCGGAGTTTCCGCTGCCCGAAATGCTCCCGCCGCTCGCAGTCCATCCTCCCACCGTTACCGGAACGTTATCCGGACTGGTGCAGCTGCAGGTGATGGTGGCCGTCCCACCGGCTTGGACCGTCGAGGGGCTCGCCGAGCAAGAAATCTGCGGCGGGTTCTTGGGCGGTTCCTTCACCGTGAAGCTGGCCGAGCAACTGGCCGTGTTGTTCTTCTTGGCTTTAGCATCGGTGACCGTAGCGGTGACAGTGGTGGAGTAGCTGCCGGGGATGCCGCCGCCGATGCCGTTGGTGTCGATGGTGGCGCCGGTGTCCTTGCCTTCAATCTTGCCCCCGCTGCTAGCCCAGGTGTAAGTGAGCGTGTGCTTGGGGTTGAAGTTGCTGGCAGCGACGGTGGCGTGCACTGGTTCTCCGACCATGACTTCGCTGGGCTGCGCCGAGCAGGTCGCCGCTGCGAGAACTTCGGGAGCCTCGCCGCCAAAGTTCAACACCACGCCGGTTTGCAGGCGGACACCCTTGTGGCCCGAACCGCAACACGTGGCACCGGGGAAGCTTGCGGACAAGTACTGGTAGTCGGCTTCGAAGACGCGGAGCGAGATTGGCTTCCAGAGCTTGAGATCCATACCGCCTCCGAGAATCGCGGTGGCGCCCCAGGCGGAATCAAAACCTTTGTCCGCGAAGTGGCCGGCGCCGATCAAGGTGTGACCGAAAAAGTTCACACCATCGCCGTGATAGGTGAGCTTCGGCCCCGCGCTGAATGTGTTGACACTCATGGCGCTGCTCGAGTCCCCGCCGTAATCGGCTTCGAGAGACAGAATCTCGGTGATGTTGTAGGACAGATTGGCGGCGAAGCCCTTTGACATCGAGGGCACTTTGATAGCGTTGGGTGGCGTACTTTGATCGGGGGCATAGCCGCCCTGGTTTAACCACTGGTAGCCAATGAACAACTCCGCCTTAGGCGTGTTATCCCCGAGTGTACTTGACGACTTGGGCGCGGTTTGTGCGTTCAGCAAAGCTGGCGACGCAATCAGAGCGAGGGCCAGGACGAGCGCGACACTCGCGCATCTCCGGTAACTTTCGTGACAAAGTGACATTGAGTTCCTCCGAATCAAATCCACAGCAAACTATTTAATCGAACTGGAATCAACAAAGCCTTATGGCTCGCACAGATAGGATGAACTGGGAAACACCGAATTCTACAGCAAGCGGGCCAATTTGCAAAAGAGGGAAGAATGAGTGGCCGGAATATTTATAGCTCACGCAAGTCGCAGAGCGGTTTTCCGCAGTAAGTTGCTTCGGATCATCTCAAATTGATATTCCGGTATTCCGGCCTGGTTGCGGGGCGGCGCGCTTCCCTGAATAATGCTGCTTGGGCCTTATGACACAGGAACGAGTATTGATCGTCGAAGACGAAGAGAACGAACGAACCGGGTTGGCCGAACTGGTCTCCGGATGGGGCTATCGCACCGACACAGCGGCCGACGGCGTGGAAGCTCTTGAAAAGATTCCCATCTTTGCTCCTTCCATCGTGATCACAGATGTCAAAATGCCCCGTATGGGCGGCATGGAACTGGTGGAGAAGCTGGCGGACCTGGCGCAGTCGGTGGCGGTGGTGATGGTGACCGCCCAGAAGGCGACCGACACCGCATTTCACGCGGGCCGACTGGGCGTCCAGGATTACATCGAGAAGCCTATCGACTTCCGGCGGCTGCGCTCGATCCTCACCAACATCGGCGAGATCCTGAACACCCGCACCGAGAACGAGTCGCTGCGCCGCCGCTTGCGCGATAAGGGAGCGCTCGGCCTGCTGGTCGGCGCCTCGCCGGAAATGCAGGCGATTTTCCGGCTTATCGAGCAGGTGGCGCCGAGCACGGCCTCGGTGCTGATCACCGGAGCGAGCGGCACCGGCAAGGAACTGGTGGCGCGCACCATCCACGATTTGAGTCCGCGGCGCAACAAACCCTTCGTCCCCATTAATTGTGCGGCTATTCCCGAAACGCTGATCGAGAGCGAAATTTTTGGCCACGAAAAAGGCGCATTCACGGGCGCGCTGGAGCGCCGCACTGGCTGCTTTGAACTCGCCGAAGGCGGGACCCTGCTGCTCGACGAGATTGGCGAGATGCCGGTGGGTACGCAGGCGAAGTTGCTGCGCGTGCTCGAAGACCACAAACTGCGCCGGCTCGGCAGCAAGGTCGAGACCTCGGTGGATGTGCGCGTGCTCGCCGCCACCAACAAGATTCCCGACGATGCCGTCGCCAATGGACAACTGCGCGAGGATCTCTACTACCGCCTCAACGTCTTCAATATCCATATGCCCGCGCTGCGCGAGCATAAGGATGATATCCGCGAGTTAGCCAAGAGCCTGCTCGCGGAAATGAACCAGAAGCACGATCGCAAGGTGGCGGACGTGAGCGAGGCGGTGCTCAATATGTTCCAGACTTACTCGTGGCCGGGCAATGTGCGCGAGTTGCGCAACACGCTGGAACGCGCCGTGATTGTCTGCGAAGGCGGATTGGTGGAAACCAAACACTTGCCGCCCGGCTTTGGCCAGACTGTTCGGCCGGTGGTGAACGATCCCGATGCCGTACACCTGGGCGTGGGCACGACGGTTGGGGAAGCGGAGAAACTGCTCATCCTGAAGACCCTGCAGGCCACCAGTAACAACAAAACGCGTGCCGCGGAGATACTCGGCATCAGCTTGAAGACACTGCATAACAAGCTGAAAGAGTACGGCCGCCCGCAGGATACGGAGCTGACTGCGGAGGAGTGAGAAAGAGGCTCTCAGCTATCAGCTATCAGGAATGCTCGGTAGCGCCCGCTGAGAGCTGAGAGCTTCGTTCATCGATGACTCGCAAATTCATCATCGTGCTCGCGATCACCTCGCTGTTCACGGCGCTCGTGGTCGGGTTCTCCTGGTTTTACCTGTCGCAACTGCTGCGCCAGCGTTTGGTATGGGCCGATGAAACCGCTTCCCAGCTTACGAACGAATTGGGAACCGCAGCGCGCAAGGCCGTGCCCGATCTGACCAGCACGCGGGTTGACACCGAAAATCCCAAGGCGATGCGCGCCGCCATCGCGACTTTTCTGCAGAACGACACCAACCTGAACGATATGCTGGAATCGGTTTGGGGAAACTCTCGCATCATCTACGATGCCGCCATCATCGATCCGAATGGAGTGTCGATTCTCGATACCAATCCGGCGCTGAACGGCAAGCCGGTCCCGTTGCGTCCCAGTTTGGCAGTGCTGCGCGACGCCGGCTTCCGCCGCCAACTGCGCCTGCTCTACGGCCCCGGGACGGTTTATGACGTGAGCATCGGGCTGGAGCTCGACGGCCAGGCATTCGGTGGCGTTCGGGTGGGCGTATCGACCGTTTTTCTGCGCAACGAACTGACGCCGAAACTCCAGCAGGCAGCTTTCTTTTCCGTGGTCGCGATTTTTTGTTCGCTGGTGCTGGGGGCGGTGGTTTCCAATGTCGCGCTCGGCCCCCTAAAAACGATCAGCCGCAACCTGGACAGCGCGAGCGCGGGTGACGTCTTGCCCGACGAGGAGACCAGCGCCGGCGACGAGGTTGGCCTGGTATCGCTGAAGATCGCGCACCTGGGCCGGAAGATTCGCGATACCAACGAGATTTTTTCCGCTTTGAAAGACAATGTCGAGCAGGTTATGACCAAGCTGCAGGACGGGCTTATGCTGTTCACACGCGATACCCGAGTGGTGCTGGTGAGCGCCTCGGCGGAAAAATTTCTGGGACGCCCGCGCCGCGAAATCCTGGGGCGTACCGCAGTAGAAATTTTTTCCGATGGAACAGTTTTGGGTGCGGTGGTTCTGCCCGCCTTCCAGAAGCAGCACCCGTTGGTGCAGTACGAATTCGAGGCTGCCGATGGCCGCCGGGTGCAGGTGTCGCTCGACTTCATTCAGGAAAAGGGAACTCCGATTGGCGCGCTGCTGACCATGCGCGATGCCGAATCGGTGCGCCGCATCGAGGACGAGATTGAAATTTCCCGCCGCCTTTCCGCCAGCGGACGGCTGACTCGAGGCGTGGCCCACGAGGTCAAGAATCCCATCAACTCCATCGTGCTACACCTGCAGTTGCTGCAAAACAAACTGCAGCAGGACGATCCCGAAACCCGCCGCCACATGGACATCATCGGCAACGAGATCCACCGCCTCGACCGCGTCGTGCAAATCCTGGTGGACTTCACCCGTCCCCGCGATTTGCGGCTGGAGGAAGTGGACCTGCGCAAGCTTCTGGAGGAAGTATCGGTGCTGGCCGCGCCCCATGCCGCGCGCCACGGTGTGCGTGTGGTACAGGACCTGCCTGATGAAGAGGACGTGCTGATAGTGCGAGTCGATTCCGATCTGATGAAGCAGGCGATTCTAAACCTGGTGCTGAACGGCGTGCAGTCCATGACGGCTGGAGGGACCCTCACTCTGGTGGCCCGGCGCGAGCCCGAAATGATTGTCGCCGAAGTGCGGGACCAGGGTTGCGGCATTCCGCCCGAAGCGCAAGAGAAGATTTTCGAACTCTACTACACCACCAAGGGCGACAAAGGCGGAAGCGGAATCGGGCTGGCGCAAACCTACCAGATCATGCAGTGGCACTATGGCTCGGTGGAATTCGATTCCATCGTCGGAGCCGGCACAACTTTCCGCCTGCGGCTGCCAGCGCCAGCAGCGAAACCAGATCGCCGGGAAGGCGAAAAGGCGACGGCCTGACAAGCCAGGAAGAGATTTGGTTTCGTATTAGGGTATCGCTTTAGCGATGCCGAAATTCGTCGAAATCAGACAACCTTTAGGGGCCGGGCATCGAATGAAAGCATTGCCGCTAATCGCGGGGCTCTTAGCATTCCTGACCGTCGGTCTTCAACCGATGCCGAATTCTAGCGCGCCCCCAGCGCATGCTGTTTACATCGGCTTTGATCGCAACGACTATCCCGGCGACGCGAACTTGAAGATGCTCCGCCAGAACTTCTCCTACTCCGGCTATTGGCTAAATAATCCGCCGGGAGCGAAAACAAATTCTTGGACTGGAAAGCGGAAGACGCTCCAAGCCGCAGGCTTCGGCTTCCTGGTTCTCTTCAACGGCCGCACCTACGCGGAGATCAAATCGGCCGGGGACGCGGTCAAGTTAGGTAGGTCCGATGCTGCTGCCGCAGTCTCGGCGGCGCGTGCGGAAGGATTTCCATTCCAGACAATTATCTTCCTCGACCAGGAACAAGGCGGACGCCTCCTTCCGGAACAACGTTCCTATCTTCATGGGTGGGTCGATGGAGTAACCTCCGCACAATTTGTGGCCGGCGTGTATTGCTCGGGCATTGCGGCCAAAGAAGGTCCCGGTGTTTTCATCGTGACCGCGGAAGATATCCGGGAAAATGCCGGTGGAAGAAAAATAAAATATTGGATCGTCAACGACTCATGCCCACCTTCCCCCGGTTGCACAATTTCTCGAAAGGATCTCTCGCCGGGGGCGAGCGGAATTCCATTTGCAGACGTCTGGCAATTCTCTCAGTCACCGAAGCGCACCGATTTCGCCCGCGGCTGTCCTGTTAACTACAATAAGGATGGCAACTGCTACCCGCCCGGCGTTGTTTCCGCGAAAGACCCGGCCCAAAGACTGCACGTGGACCTCGACGTTGCAACTTCAAGCGATCCGTCTCATGGCAGAACCCGCGATTGATGAGACAAGCGGAGCGTTCCCGCGAGGTACCGCTTGGCCAATGCCGGCAGATTCCTCTGCATGATTGGGTCGCGGCAGGATTATCGCGGCTTGGGGCTATTGCAAGTCAACCGTCTGGGCAAGACGGAAGTTGAGACGGCGACCCCTGCTGAACACAACGTCCTTGTCTTTCTGACTCACGCCAGACGCCGTGCCGGTCGCCGAGTTTCTTTCCTCGCGGGAGCCGCCCTTGGCGAAGATGCTGGAGGTCTCGATCATGACCGTCCTGCCGCCGACGTTCAAACTCACCAGCACGATCCGCAGATAGCCTGGTTCGAGCGAACTTTCGAGCGAACTTCCAACCGAACTTTCGGGCGAGCTTTCGAGCGAACGTCCGAGAGAACTTGCGGCCGGCTTGGCTTCGAGCACGCGGCCTGTCGCGGGTGTGCCGCGGGCAATCAGCATCTGGCCGTCGATCACGACCGGCTCGTCGATGGTCGCGCTGAAGGTGTCTCCCGCATGTGACGACGCGCTCGAAAGCGCGCTCTGCACGCGAATCGGGATGGGCGTCCCCTCGGGCAGTTTCGTGGTGGACGGAATCAGCGACTGGCTGGGCGAAATTCCAGTCGAGCGCGGCTGGCGATTGAAGGGCAACTTTTGTGCATCGGAGTTCGAGGCGTTCTCGGCCGGCGGGCGGCCACAGGCGCAGAGAAGGCTGAGCGTCAGCAGAACAGGGGTCAGCATAGCGATGACCACGTGATTGGGATGGGACGGCATGTTGGCCCCAATCAGAATATCAAGTAGTGAGCGGTTAGCGGGTGGACCGGGGTTGCTTGAGCACGGCCTCGATAAATGCTAACGGCAGTTAGTAATATCGCGGATGCCGTTACACTTGATTTTGGGTAGCGCAGTTGCGCTTGATTTCGGGTAGCGCCGTTTGCACTTGATTTTGGGTGGCGCGCGATCATCTGAACGCTCAAGGGAGCCCGGACAAGCTGCTTGGGCGGAGGGTTTTTTCGTGGCCAGCGTGAACCTCAGCAGGAGCGCAGTGTGAAAACAACTTTGAAGCGCCACATGCGAATGTTCTTGAATTTCTGGCCGCCGTTCCTGGGTGCGGGAATCCGAGTGCGGCGAATCGGATCCGACTGGAAAGAGATCGATGTCGAGATGAAGTTGCGCTGGTGGAATCGAAATTACGTTGGCACCCACTACGGAGGGTCGCTCTACTCGATGGCCGACCCGTTCTTCATGGTCATGCTGATTGAGAATTTGGGGAAGGATTACATTGTCTGGGACAAGGCGGCCAGCATCCGCTTCAGGAAGCCGGGACGCGGAACGGTTTCCGCGAGTTTCCGGCTATCCGACGAGCAGATCGGCGAAATCAGGCAAGCTCTGAATTCTCAAGAGAAGATCGAGCGCGTGTTTACGGTCGAGGTCAAGGACCAGTCCGGGAGCGTCGTTGCCGAGGTTGAGAAGCTGTTGCACATCCGCAGAAAAAACCTGCCTTCGGGTTGATGTATAAGCAGTTACACTTTTCGGCTTAGCCCCGATTTATCGTTCGGAATCATCACAAATTGAATGTGATGGCCCGCACTTAGTGCGACCAGCTTTCGCACTACACTTTTCCTAATCAGGTTTGGCGCGGTCCATTTGCGGAAAAGTTGCGGCGGGCCTCTTCCCAGCTTGGAATCGCAGTCCGGTCAGGTCTTAGAACTTTGTTTTCCTGAAACCTGTGACCTGAGACCTGAGACCCCGAGCCCCTATGAACGTCGTGACCCAATTTCCGGCGGCACGCAATTACGACCGCGAGCTTCGGTTCCAGGCGATGTTTGAAGGAGCCGCGATTGGCATCGGGGTTTGCCAGCTCGATGGCCGGATTCTGGAAGCGAATCCCGCACTCTGCAGACTGCTCGGCTGCAGCCGGCAGGAACTGGCCGGCACGCAGGTTCGCGAGCACTGTCCCGAACCTGAGCGCGAACGTCATCCGGCAGATGCCCGCGAAACTTCTGCCGGCAATCTTTCGCCAGACGAATTCCGGCTGGGCGAGCTGTTGCGAGGAGAGCACGACTCGTTCGAAGTCGAAAAACGCTACCGGCGCAAAGACGGTTCCGAGTTCTGGGGCTATCTGACGCTGTCGCTGGCGCGGGACGGGCGTCGCCAGCCTGCCTTCCTGATCGCAATGCCGGCGGACGCAACCGAACGCAGGCGGACGGAAGAACAGTTGCAGCAAGCCGAAAAAATGGAAGTCATCGGACGGCTGGCGGCAGGAATCGCGCACGACTTCAACAACCTGCTGACCGGCGTCCTGTTGTACTGCGACCTTTTGAGCGCCGGGGTTGGGAATGCTGGATTGGCTGAATTGGATGGATTGGAGCGGGGCGAACTGAGCCAACACATGGAAGAAGTCCGCATGGCAAGCGAGCAAGGCGCGGCGTTGACGCAGCAACTATTGGCGATCGCACGCAAGCAAGCGGCGGAGCCACGCCCAACCTCGATCAACGAAATTGTGGCTTCCACGAAGAATCTGTTGCGGCGGCTGCTTGGAGAACAGATTGAACTAATCGTAATGCTCGACACCGGGCTCGACTCGGGCGCGCGACTGGTGCTCGCCGATCCGGCGCAGTTGCGGCAGATCCTGTTGAACCTGGCACTGAACGCCCGCGATGCGATGCCGCAGGGTGGAAAAATCGGGCTACTCACGCGGGCTGCCCAATTCCCCAGCCAATTTCCTGCTCATTCCCCTGCTCATTCCAGTGAATCGCTTAATAAAGTTGAGCCCGAGCGCGCCCGGCGTGCCGTCTCGCTCCTGGTGAAAGACAATGGCTGCGGCATGGATGCGGAGACGTGCGCCCGGCTGTTCGAGCCTTTCTTCACCACCAAAAAGCCGGGCGAGGGCACGGGTCTGGGATTGGCAACGGTGCAGCGCGTCGTCGGCGAATTGGGAGGCGTGATCGAGGTCGAAAGCGAACCGGGACGGGGTACGTCGATCGAAGTGTTTCTGCCGACGATCGACCTTGCGACCGAGGGGATCCGGCGCGTGAAGCCGGATTCATCCTGAAGCATTTTCAGCACGCGGGAAGGCGTGCCCTGATACGAATCGCACCCGCACATCCCCGTAGAGACGCGGCTTGCCGCGTCTCCACCTTCGGCATAACCAGACTGTTAATTGCTCGTGAAGTTCAACATCGCCAGGGAGATTCGCCATGTCCACCGCGTCAACCGCCGCCGTCCTCAGTCATAGCCATAGCCATCCCACGCAAATCGAAGGTGCGAATTTCCTGAACCTGCTGATCGTGGACGATGACCGCGCCATCCGCGAGGCTTGCCGCGAGGCGGCGCAGTCGCTCGGATTCAACACCCAGGTGGCCGAGTCTGTCGAACAAGCCTACCGGCTGCTCGAGAGCTCCAGCACCGACGCCGTTCTGCTGGATTTGCGGCCGGGCGCCAGCGGACTGGACGCGCTGCACGCGATCAAGAAGCATCGTGCTGACGCGCTGGTGATCGTGGTGACCGGGTACGGCAAGGTGCAATCGGCGGTACAGGCGATGAAGGATGGCGCTTACGACTACGTCACCAAACCCTTCAGCATTGAAGAACTGCGTCTGCTGCTGGAGCGGGTGGCGACTCATCTGCGGCTGAAGACGGAGAACCGCGTGCTGCGCGAAACCATCAAGTCACGGCAGGGGTTCGGCAACATCATCGGGCGCGCGCCGGAGATGGAAAAGCTCTTCCGCATCATCGCGAAAGCCGGACAGAGCTCGCACCCGGTGCTGATTCTGGGCGAAAGCGGTACCGGCAAGGAGTTGGTTGCGAAGTCCATTCACCTCGCCGGCATTTTCCGCAATAAGCCGTTCATTCCGGTCGATTGCGGGTCGCTCGTCCCGACCTTGATCGAAAGCGAACTGTTTGGCCACGTGCGCGGCGCCTTCACGGGAGCGACCAATCCGAAAGACGGACTGCTGGCGATCGCCGAAGGGGGCACGGTATTTCTCGACGAGATTGGCGAGCTTCCGGTGGACTTGCAGGCCAAGCTGTTGCGGGCGATTCAGGAGAAGGAGATTCGTCCGGTGGGAAGCGTGAAGCGCGTGCCCATCAACGTGCGGATTCTGGCCGCAACTAATCGCGACCGAACGGGCGGTGGCCGAGGGCACGTTCCGCCGCGATCTCTTTTTTCGACTGAACGTGCTGACCCTGCGGCTTCCGGCGTTGCGCGAGCGCAGGCAGGATATCCCGCTGCTGGTGGCGCACATTCTCGAGCGCATCGGACGCGACGCCGGCATCGAAAAGACGATTTCGGGCGAAGGCGCTCAAGGGGCTGCTGAACTATGACTGGCCGGGCAACGTGCGCGAACTGGAAAACTCGCTGGAGCGGGCGTGCGCGCTCAGCAGCGCCCATGAAATTCAGCCGCGCGACCTTCCTACGCAGATTTACGGCGCGCCCACCGAAGTGATGGGAGTGAGCAATGCGGCGAATGGCATCGTGCCCATGGCGGAACTGGAGAAACAAACCATTCTGAATGCGCTTACCCCAGGTCAATGGAGACAAGATGCTGGCGGCGCGGCTGCTGGGCATTGGAAAAACGACACTGTACCGCAAACTGAAAGAATACCAGTCCCAAAACTGAGCAGTCGGGCCACGTGCTGGTGCCAGAACGGGAGTTCAGCGAAAAGGCCGAGCCCGCAACTCATTCATTTTCAAATAAAAACGATTGGCCCGGAAGTTGCGAAGGATTCAGCATGATCCTTCTGGTGACGCCGAGCGAGCGGGCACGCGAGTGTTCCGCGGCGCTGCATGAGGCGATAGGCGAAGAGGTCATGGTGGCGGAAAGTCTGGCGCGGGCAACTACCCTCCTGCGCGCAGAATGCTATCTGGTTGTGGTGCTCGATCAGTACCTGCTCGAAACCGAGCCGCAGGAGGCCGGGGGCACGCTCGAACACCTGGGCACCGCCATCCCGGTGCAGGTCAATCTGGCAATCAGCGGGATGGAGCGCCTGGTGCGCGAGGTTCGGTCAGCCCGGCAGCGCCGCCAGCGCGAGGAAGTCAGGGCCCGCCGAGCGGCGCTCGGCGCGATCTCCAGCCAACTGAATGGCACGGTGACGGCACTGCTGCTGTCCAGTGAACTGGCTCTCGAAACCCCTGGCCTGCCGGCGGCGGCGTCCGAAAAGCTGGAGTCGGTGCACGACTTGGTGAAGAAACTGCGCAGACAATTGGAGAGCGCGACGACAAACGAAGAGGCCAAACAGGCTGCCGGCGTCTAATCCTCTGCTGGTGGAGAGCCGGGTGCCCCCGCCCGGCCGGACGGGGCGAAAGATTCGTGATCTCGAGACGCCCGCTCCTCCACCGTATGACTGATCGCGCGCTTGCCGTATTAGTTTGCCTCCGCCCTACGTAACCTGCCCATTTACTGGGAACAGCCAACGGTCTTGCCGATAACTCCACAACGAGGCACAACCGGTGTCATGGGATTCTTCCGGAGCAGAGCGGACGAGCGGGAAATTCGAAAACTCAACGATGAACTCGAACTTAGGGTAGTAGAGCGGACGGCTCAGTTGGAAGCAGCTAACAAAGAGCTGGATGCTTTCAGTTACTCGGTTTCGCATGACCTGCGGGCGCCCCTGCGGCATATCAGCGGCTTTTCCCGGATGCTGGTGGAAGAATTCGGTCCCACGCTCGATCCCAGGGCCCTGCACTACCTCGATCGCATCCAGGCCGGGACACAGAAGATGGGCTTGCTGGTGGATGAATTGTTGAATCTGGCGCGAGTCGGCCGCTGTGCACTGCGCTTGCAGCCCACCCCATTGACCCCGATTCTTGGGGAAGTCCTGGCGATTCTGCATGCAGAGAGTGAAGGGCGGCAGGTGGAATGGCTGGTCGCCGACTTGCCCGCGGTGGAGTGCGATCCCGTTCTGGTCAAGCAGATCTTTCAAAACTTGCTGGCCAACGCACTCAAGTTCACCCGCCCCCGAGCCCGCGCCGTCATCGAAGTCAGTTTCCAAGAGCAAGGTGGGCAGCCGGTCTTCATGGTCCGAGACAACGGCGTGGGCTTCAACATGAAGTACGCCGACAAGTTGTTTGGAGTCTTCCAGAGGTTGCACAGCACAGAAGAATTTGAAGGCACAGGGATAGGCTTGGCGACGGTGCAGCGCATCGTTCACAAGCACGGAGGCCGAGTATGGGCGGAGGGGGAACTGGGCAAAGGCGCGGCCTTCTATTTCACCCTCGGGATGGAACAACAAGCTCAATCGAAAAGCAATGGCGTCGCGGCGGGAGGCCGATTATGAACTCAGATGCACTGGACATACTGTTAGTGGAAGACAGTCAGGACGATGTGGATCTTGCCCTGCATACGCTGCGGCGGGAGAAGCTGGCCAACAACATCTATGTCGCGCGCGATGGCGAGGAAGCTCTCGACTTTCTCTTCTGTCGTGCGGCGTTCGCGCACCGATCTTTTGATTATCCCCCCAAATTAGTACTGCTGGATTTGAAATTGCCCAAAGTGGATGGAATGGAAATGCTGAAACAGGTCAAGAGCGATCCGCGGACTAAGACTATTCCGGTCGTCATTATGACTTCGTCGAAAGAAGAGCGGGATCTGGTGGCCAGTTACCATCTGGGGGCAAACAGTTATATTCAGAAACCAGTGAACTTCGAGGAATTCCGGGAAACGGTGAAGACCGTCGGACTGTACTGGCTGGTCATCAATCAGCCTCCGGTAGTGGGAGCTTTTCAGAATTCGGCAGGCCCGGCTAATGACCGCCACTAAAGATGCATCATGGCTCACGCCACAACCGAACGAAATACGGGTGCTGCACATTGAAGATAACGAACTGGATGCGGAACTGGTGTCCCAGGCGCTGCGCCGGGGCGGCTTCTCGGCGTCGGTAGTCATGGTCCAGGAAGAAGCCGAGTTTGAGCGGGAACTTCGCGCGCACCGTCCCGACGTGGTGCTCGCCGACTACAACCTGCCACAGTGGAAAGGGATCGACGCACTGGATGTGCTGCGGCGCGAAGGGCTGGACATTCCACTGATCCTGGTTTCGGGCGCATTGGGAGACGTGACGGCAGTCGAGTGCATAAAGCAGGGCGCAACGGATTACGTTCTGAAGGACGGGCTGGCGCGGTTGCCGGAAGCCGTCCGCCGCGCATTGCAGGAAAAACACCTGCTTCGTTTGCGCTGGCAAGTGGAACAGGATTTGGCGCGAAAAGTCGACGAACTGGCGCGCTCCAACGCCGACCTCGAGCAGTTCGCGTATATCGCGTCGCATGACCTGCAGGAGCCGCTGCGCATGGTGGCGGCGTATACCCAGTTGATTGCCGAACGCTACCGCGGCCGGCCCGACGAGAACGCCGACAAATTCATCGGCTACGCCTGCGAGGGAGCTCTCCGGATGCAGGCCCTGATCCAGGATCTGCTGGCCTTTTCGCGAGTCGGCAAGAATTGTGCCGCTTGCACACGCGTCGATTGCGATGCGGCGATCGAAGAGGTCTTGCTGAATCTCGGTCCGGCGATTCACGAGAGTGGTGCGGTGGTCACTCATTCCTCGTTGCCGGTGGTGTGGGCGAACCCCTTGCACTTGACGCAAGTCTTCCAGAATCTGATCGGGAACGCGATCAAGTTTCGCGGGGAAGAATCTCCGGTGATTTCGGTGCAGGCCGAGAAAGCCGGAGCGCAGTGGTTGTTCAGCGTGAGCGATAACGGCATCGGCATTGCTCCGGAGTGCGCGGAAAATATTTTTGTGGTCTTTCAACGTTTGCACACCCGGACCGAATATCCGGGCAACGGAATTGGCCTGGCCATCTGCAAGAAGGTCATCGAGCACTGTGGCGGAAAGATCTGGGTCGAGGCGCAAGCTGGCCACGGTTCTGTCTTCAAGTTCACGCTGCCTTGCGAATGTCCCATGGAAAAAGAGTTGCGCGGCGAGCAAAGGTCGATGTCAGCCACCGCAAACAATTCCTCCAAATAAATTTCCCGCTAGAGACGCGGCTGGCCGCGTCTCCCTTCGCAGCAGCGTGCCTTTATCCCTTGTTCCTTGTTCCTTGTTCCTTGCATGTTTACTCGCGAGGTACGGTACCCCCCCCTCGCTATTGGAATCATGGGGTTAGGAGGAAATTTTCGGTCCGGTCTTTGATTCTAAATGGCTTACACCTAAAGTCTTTGAGAACAAACGACTTAGCGGCGATTTTGCGACTATTGTTGTCAAAGAGCGTTCCAAAATAGGATTCGGGCGGCTTCAATGGACCGCCTTGAGAGTCAGGCACACGTCTGACCGATCCGATCAGATCGTCATTATGGCGGATCGAGGGTTGGAAGTCTGTGATGGTGCACACCGATGGTTTGTGATGAAAAAGGTCAGGCGTGAGATTGCGTAGGTGGGACACTCGCGGCATCCCACGTTTCGAAAAGCGCGAGACGTGGGGCACCCGGCCGCGATGTTGGACAGCCGGTGAAGTGGATACCGCCCACACTTGCCTTATCGAGAGCGGGGGATCAGTCTGACGGGGTGCTTACCAGACGTGCGGCATAAGGCGGTACCACACTTTCTCGCGATAGGCCCGGTAGCCTTCCAGATCGCGTGCCAACAGCTTCTCCTCGCCAAAGATGCGCACAACGATCAGCCCGACCATGGGGAGGCTTAAGAGAAGGCCAGAAACGGAGCCGCGCAGCAACGCGCCACCAATGAACGCTAGACTTGCCCCAAGATACATGGGGTGGCGAACAACGCCGTAGACGCCGGTGTCAATGACGTGCTGGCCGCGCTCGCTCTGAATACGCACCAACTGCGACGCAAAGGTGTTATCGGTGAACGCGCGGAAGAACGGGAAACTACCCACGAGGAGCAGGATGCCTCCGCATACTTCGCTCCACAGCGGTAGACGGGGTGTCCAACCGAAACGCACATCCAGCGCCGGCACCACGAGCCACGCGAGGCCGCACACTTTTAGCCCGATGAGGATAGCCAAATCGGAGCGCGATTCGCCGCCGCTGCCGGGCAAGCGGAAGCGCTCGGCAAACAGCGCAGGGTCCCGGTAGCGAAGCCACAAGAGAACGAAGGCAGCGAAGGAAACCCACCAGACGCCGAAGATCCAGCCCTCCACCCAGTGCCAATCGCCCGACAGCCATAACACCAATCCTAGAAAGAAAGCGGCGGCAGCCACCAACTGGAGCCCGATGATGATCGGTGTGGGGCGCATCGGAAGCCGAAAACATCATACTGCCGAGACGCACTTGCTTTCTACTCGGAGCGGATTGCCGCGTGAGTTTGACAGGACGGCAAGACTCCTTCGGGCGGATCACGGGCAAACAGGAATTTGAGACCGCCGGACAGCGTGGAGCTGCAATGAGTCTGGCCGGGCGAAACTCAAGCGGGCACTGTGGCGACGCAACCATGCCGAGGGATAGCCCGGTGGGCTCATCGAGACGATGATCGGCAGCGCAGGAAGCGCGCTTCTCGCGCTGCTTCTCCATCATCGGATCGAAAGACCCTCATGCCTAAAAAATCCCCGCCCGAAGGGCGGAATACTCACTAACGGGCAACGGCGCTTCTCCATTTCAGGCTGAACCAACACACTCGCGGCACACAGATGGTTTGCGATGAAAAAGGTCAGAGGCCCCGCCCAAGCGAAGCTTGGACGGGCCACCCGCCTCGAATACAAGGAACTGACCAAGGTAGCTTAAGCTCATTCTCTCACCTTGATAGTTACAGTTACGCCAGTCACTTCTCCATTGAAAGCAACAATACTGTGCCAAGGACTGGAATCTTTTACCTCGTAACTGGGAAGTGTGCCCCCACCGGAATCAATCACTATTTGTTCAATACTTACTGGCTTTTGAAACAGCAAAAACACATTCCATGTTCTGCCAGCAAGTACCTGTTGATGTGATGTTTAGAGGTCGTTGTGCAGTGTGTACCAACGCTTTATGTTTGCCTTACCAGTTTCTATGGGGGAAACACCGGGTGCATTGAATTGAAGTCGAAGGTAAGTTGGAACGGCTAGCGGCTTTTGCTGGCGTTCTCCCGCTGTTGCCCAGAGTGTACAAAGCAATGCCGCAAGGACCCAGACGAGAGTGCTGGATAACAAATTACTTGGATTCTTCAAATTGAGGGTCGCGAACAGCCACGAAAAGGGCCACAGCAGCGCATACGCAACTGCCATGATGGTAACGAGTCCCAGAAATGTCAGTATCCAGCTTGGCATTTCCACCCCCCGCTTTTCCAACAGCCAAGGTAGAACACTGGCAGCGATACCAAGGACGAGAGGAACCGCCACCTCTTTGACGACTTCATGTTGAGCCATACAGACCTCCGCATTGATCTCCGAATATTCCCGCTTTTGGCGAAAACAAACGGGATCCTGCTTCCACGCGGATGAGTATATGCTCATACTTGTGTCAAATGCATAACCCCGTTTATTTACGCTTTTGTTTCTTGTACTTACCGTGAATTCCAGGGATCAGCGTAGGGCGAATCTTAAGCGAAAATTGTCGGGTGCGGTGGATGGGCGAAGGCGCAAAGCGACGGGTTTCCCCGGCTTTGGTCCGGAGGTATATCTCGAAGTCACTTCTCATAGGAGAACTTGGCCCGGGCGAAGCTTTCGCGGGCGATGGCGCCCGCGCCACACGGGTTGCGGGGAAGAACTCCCTGATGGGTCCTTGCCTCAGCGAGAAGGGTGTAGGGGTCCTTCGACTCCGCAGGGGCTTCACTTCGTGAAGTCCCTGCTGCGCTCAGGATGACAGACCGGATAGGGTGGCATGTGCGGAGTGGCCCGAACCGACCCGAGGCGGGCCTCGGCTGCGAAAACCCAAGAAAACTCTTCCCTCGGCACCGCCTTCGATCCTAAACTGGAGGGCAGGCAGGCCCGAGGGTTCTCCCAGCCCTCGATCCCCGGGGGTTCTGTGCGCGTACTGGTGACGGCTGACACGTTCAGCGGAGTGTGGACGTACTCGCGCGAACTGGTTTCGGGTCTGGTCACGCACGGGGCGCAAGTCACGCTCGTCAGCTTTGGAGAAATTCCGCTTCCCCATCAAACCGCCTGGATGGATGCGCTGCACGGGCTCGAATATCATCCCACCGCGTTTCGTCTCGACTGGATGGAGGAAGGTGAGCAGGACTTCCACGCGGCACAGGATTATCTGTGCCAGATCGTTCGCGACACTCGTCCGGATTTTCTGCATTTGAATCAGCTGAGTTTTGGAGCGCTGCCGGTGCCGACGCCGCGCGTGGTGGTGGCGCACGGCGATGTGATCACCTGGTGGCTGAGCATCCACGGCCACGAACCCGCCGCGTCGGCATGGTTGAAGTGGTATCGCCAGACTATGGTCGCGGGTTTGAAGCGGGCCGAGGCCGTGGTCACCACTTCGCGCTGGATGGAAGGGATGCTGCGCGTTGCCTACGGCGACGATTTCGAGGGACACGTGATTCCGCCGGGACGCAATCCGATCTACTTCAATCCGTTTGTGGCCAAGGAAGAGTCGGTGCTGGCAATCGGGCGACTGTGGGATACGGGAAAGCAGGTGGCCCTGCTGACCCAGCACACGCACCGTCTGCCGGTGTGCATTGTGGGGGCGGACAACCCGATTCCCGTGCCGGTGCTGCCGATCCGCGCCGACGTGCGCGTCTCTACCGGCGCACAGGAGATTTCGGTGAAGGGAGCGCAAACCGAATCGCAACTGCGCTCGCTCTACAGCAAGTCGACAATCTTTGCCGCGACCTCGCGTTACGAGCCTACGGGACTGGCGTCGGTAGAGGCGGCGTTCTCGCGCTGCGCGCTGGTGGCCAACGACACGGAAGTGTACCGGGAACTGTGGGGCGACGCGGCCTTGTACTTCGAACGCAATAACGCCGACAGCCTCAGCGAAGTCCTCATCCAACTGGAAGCAGATCACGAACTGACACGCCTGTATGGGACCCGCGCCTATAATCGCGCGCGTGAGCGCTTCACGGCGCGACGCATGGTGGACGACTATCTGCGGCTGTATCGGCGGTTGCGGACTGCGAAAGTGGCGGTGGCGTAGCACCGCCAGCCTGCTCGGCCCCTCGCTCTCGACCCCTCTTGCTCGACCCTAAAGAGGCATGAGGAAAATTTCATTTATTGGGGCCAGGCGTCGAAGAGCCGAGTGGCGTTCACCGAGCCGAGTCCGGTGGCCAGATCGTAGCCGACGGTGGCCGGGTAAGCGGGTTCGCTGGCGGACGTGGACGTCGAAAGTTCGCCGAGAATCTTGGTACCGTCACCGTAGCAGTCGTAGGAGAATACCTTCGGGTCTTGACCGCAAGGGATGTCCATGTCGCCGAGCGTGATGTCGTTAAAGATGCAGGAAGGAGCCGGCAACCCGCCTGTGGTTTGACTGGCGTTGCAGGCTTTCGCGCCCTGCTTATTGAACTGGCCGGCCGCCAGCGCGTAATAGACGTAGTTGGCGTTTCCCTGCTTGCCGTATTTCTGATCGACGAGCGCTTGAATACCAGCCATCGTCGGCGAGGCATAAGATGTGCCGCCACCGCCCAAAAGCAGCGCGTCGTTTTGTGCGCTGCAAGGAGCGCCGCCTTGGTTCTTATCCGACATGCAGGTGACCAGGAAGCTGCCCCATACGCCGTTCGCGGCGAAGAGGGAAAGATCAGGCTGGTCGCGCAAACCATCGTTGGGAATGCCGGGGACGCCAGTTTGCCACGAAGGCTTGGGATTGCCCTGACAGGTTCCGCTGACCACTCCGGGGATCGATGGCTTTCCGGTAAAGCAGGTGCTGGGCCCGCCACTGCCGCTCACTGAATATTTGTAATATTTTTTCCCGAGTTTCGAGTTACAGAATCCCGTGGGGCCATAAGATTGGGTGTAACCGCCACTGAATAGGGGATCGCCATAGATGAGCTCGCTGGTGCAGCCGTCGTTCCAGGGGATCTCCGGAATATACGACAGCGCGGAAGCCTTGGTCTCAGGATTGTTGGCAGCGCTCCAATAACCGCTGACGGGGATGCCGTTGACGTCAGAGTTGTACTGCGCCATGAAGTCGGTGCCGCCCACATCGACGGCATAGGCGGAAGCGGTGTTGTCGCCGCTGTTGATCCCGAGGTGGGAAAAGAAGTCCTCCACAGGAGAGCATTCGTCGGCGCCGGTGTCGCCCTGCGCGATGAAGAAAGTCACGCCCAAAGCGGTGGCGATCTGCGCTTCGCGATTCTCGAGCGCGATCTCGGTCTGGCCGGTAATGGTTTCGCACAGGCCGTAACTATCGGAGATGATGTCTGGTGGCTCGAAATCGAGGAGATTGAGGATGGCGAGGTCGAGTCCGAAGACGGTTTTGGAATTGGGGCACGCGGAAAGCTCGATGTTAGCGTCAGGGGCGCTCGCGCTCGCCCACTCCACATCGAGCGCGGCCTCGAACTCGTCTCCGTTTTGACCGGGATTGGGGCAATTGGGATAAATCTGTTTGAAGTTGCCGTCCTTGAAATCCTTTAGCCCAAACACGTTGCGGAAGGCATACCAATCGGATGGGTGGAGGAGGTTAGAGTCTTCGACCGTGGCAATGGTGACGCCTTTGCCAGTAAATCCGCGCTGCCAGAGCGGCAACAGGTTGTAGATGGTCGCGGAATCATAGGGGCCGACGGTATGGAAGGTTTGTCCCTGAGACTGGACGGTAAAGTGCGGCTGCCACTGATGGGTCGCGGGGTCATAAGAAACGGGACCGAGTTGCATGGCGCGAGACTTGGGAAAGAAATCGTGGAGCGATGCGACGCCTTCGATGGCGGGTGCGAGCGCGGCGGGGATCTGCGGATCGCGCATGTTGGCGATGTGTTTTTCGCCGTTGGGCAGAACCAGGTTGTGAATCTCGGTGTGGAACGTCTCGCGGATTTGTGCGGCGGTTCCGGCGAAGTCGATGACCAATCCGTTCTGGTAGACGCGATTGATGGAAAAGCCGTGCGCTTTGAGCCAGCGCTGGATGGTCTCTCGATCCTGCGGGGCAAGCCCGAAACGTTGGCCTAACTGCTGCGCGGTCAGCCAGCGATGGTATTCAGGCGAACCCTGACGGTGCATTTCGTCAATCAGCTTCTCGAGGCGAGCTTCGGCTTCCGGCGCGGGCTTGAGCGTGAGCAGTAAATGATCGAAGACCAGATTATCGGACACGGGGCCGCGATCGTTTCCGGCGCGCAGTGCGGCGGGAGTCGTGTTTCCGGCCAGCGTGACCAATTGGGACTCGTCAATCGGGCCGGTGATTACCGGCTTGGGATGGTCAGCAGCCTGCGCTGGACCGGCGAAAGCGGCTACGGTGAAAAAAACAATAGAAACCAGGAGGAGAACGAGAGCAGAGCGATGCATGGTCAGAACCTCCGGAAGCGGTGAAGATTTTAAGTGGTTCCAGCAGCGGGAGGGAGGAACCACGGGACCCGCAATTGAGCAATGGTAGCGGCTTTCGGCGAGGCCGGTCAAGGAGAAAGACGATAGCAGGCGGAGGCTCTGGGCGTTCGCATGCTATACTTTTTAAGCATCTTTCGTGCCAGATGAATAGACGGAGGACAGTATCGACAAGCGTTTTATCCGCATGAATGAGCGCATCCGCGCGCGTGAAGTTCGCGTGATCGGTGACGAAGGAGAACAGATTGGCGTGATGCCGCCCTTCGAAGCGCTCAAGATGGCCCGCGAAAGAAACCTGGACCTGGTGGAAATTTCCCCGACCGCGCAACCTCCGGTTTGCCGCATCATGGATTATGGGAAATTCCTGTACCAGCAGGAAAAACGCGAACGCGAAGCCAAGAAAAAGCAGAAGACCATTACGGTCAAGGAAGTAAAGTTTCGTATCAACGTGGACGATCACGACTACGAAACCAAGAAGAATCACGTGTTGCGCTTCCTCGACGAAGGCGACAAGGTGAAAGCGACCATCTTCTTCCGGGGACGCGAAATGACACGGCAAAGCCTGGGCCGCCAGATTCTGGAGCGTTTGATCAAAGACGTCGACCAAAAAGGTTTGGTGGAGTTCCGTCCGCGGCAGGAAGGCAATACGCTGCACCTGATTCTGGCGCCGAATAAGAAGGAAGGCGGAGCGAAAGAAAAGCCGGCGGCTGCTCCGAAGCCTGCGCCTCCGGCGGCGCGCGGCGGCGCGCAGACAGCGTAGGAAACAGCTGTCGGCTCTCAGCTATCAGCTCTCAGGAAAATCTCTTGGTGCGATCGCTGCGAACTGATGAGATACTGCGCTTAGGACGCTGCGAGTTCTAACTTAGGGCTGATAACTGAGAGCTGAGAGCTATTTATTTATGCCTAAACTAAAAACACACAAAGGCGCTTCCAAGCGCTTCAAGAAAACCGGGACGGGAAAGGTGAAGCGGCACAAGGCATTTCTTCGCCACATCCTGACCTCGAAGGCCAAGAAGCGCAAGAAGCATTTGGGGAGTTCCGTGCTGGTAAGTGACGCGGATCTCAAAAAAGTGAAGCGGATGATCCCGTATTAATGGAGCGACGGGCGTCCTCGCTCCGTCCATAACAAAGTCTGCGGAATGCAACACGGCGCAGCGGCGCGTGAAGAGGTCGGGCTCAGAAATCCCTTGGGGTAGGAGCCTCCTTACCTCCAGCCGCCACTCGAAGTAACGACGAAAGTAAAAAAGGAGAACGGCAATGCCTCGTGTAAAACGCGGAACCAAACGCCGCGCCAAGCGCAAAAAGATTCTTGAACGCGCCAGTGGATATTTCCTAACTAAATCCAAACTTTACCGCTCGGCGAAAGAAGCCGTCGAGCGCGGGCTGAAGTTTGCCTACTCCGGCCGCAAACAGAAGAAGCGCCAGTACCGGTCGATCTGGATCGTGCGCATCGGCGCCGCCGCCCGCCTGAACGGACTGAACTACAACCAGTTCATTAGCGGTCTGAAAAAAGCCGGCGTCGAGTTGGACCGCAAGATCCTGGCGGATTTGGCGGTGAACGATCCAGCAGGATTTGGCAGTCTGGCGGAGCAGGCGAAGAAGGCGAACGCGGCGACAGCAACAACGTAGCTGTCAGCAATTGCCGATCACCTTTTCAATCCTGTCATCCTGAGCGAAGCGAAGGACCCCTACTCGTGGCACACATTTTCGAATGAGTAGGGGTCCCTCCCTTCGCTCGGGATGACAATTACTAAGAATTCTCTGGGAAAAATGGCCTACACCGTTCCTAAGCTGACCGACTTCTCAGTGGCCGCGCTGGATGCTGCCGCCGAGGAACTCCGTTCTGCGCTTCTTGAGGAGTCACAGGCGATCCGCAGTGAAGCCGAGTGGAAAGCTTTCCGCGACCGGTGGATGGCGCGCAAGAACGGCATCCTGTCTCAAGTTAACGATTTGTGGCTGAAGGCTTCGCCGAAAAACGCGAAGCGCGACGTTGGCCGCCGAGTCAATGAAATCAGGTTGGATGTAGAAGACAGCGTTCAGAAGGCCGAAGACCTTCAGCTACAACTTTCGACAGGAACGCCACTTTCTGCCGATCGTCTCGACATCACCCTTCCCGGCATTCGCCGCCCCATCGGCGCGGAGCATCCCGTCATCAAGACGATGAACGAGGTGGTTGGCGTCTTCCGCAATCTGGGCTACTCGGTCGAGGAAGGTCCGGAGATTGAAACCGATTTTTACAACTTTGAGGCGCTGAACTTTCCGCCGAACCATCCCGCGCGCGACACGCAGGACACGCTGTTCATCGCGGGGCAGGAATCGAAGCCGCTACGCGACCGCCTGTTGCTACGCACGCACACTTCGCCGGTGCAGATCCGCACCATGCAGAAGATGAAGCCGCCGGTGCGGGTGGTGTGTCCGGGGAAGGTTCACCGTAACGACGCGCTCGACGCGACACACTCGCCCATCTTCCATCAAATTGAAGGGTTGGCGGTCGACACCAACATCACGTTCTGCGATCTGAAGGGCACGCTCGACCACGCCATGAAAGCGATGTTCGGATCGAGCGTGAAGACGCGCTTCTATCCGTCATTCTTCCCCTTCACCGAGCCGAGCGCGGACGTGCAGATCAGTTGCATTTTCTGCGACGGCAAGGGCGTGCGCGACGGCGCTCCCTGCCGCAACTGCAAGGCCAGCGGATGGATCGAACTGCTCGGCTGTGGCATGGTCGATCCGAATGTGTACGGTTTCGTCGATTACGATTCGACAGAGGTTTCGGGATTCGCCTTCGGCATGGGCGTGGAGCGGATTGCGATTCTGAAGTATGGCGTGGATGATATTCAGCTGTTCTTTCAGGGTCATGTGAGATTTCTGGAGCAGTTTGGGTAGGAAGCTTCAAGCTACTGGCTACTAGCTCCTAGCAAGCCTCACCCCAGGAACGGACTTGGGTTGCCAGAAGCCAGGAGCCAGGAGCCAGTAGCTAGAAGCTGACAGGGCAGTCTGTTCAACAATGAAAATTAGCCCCCATTGGCTTCGCGACTTCGTTGACCTCCCGGTCAACTACGCTCGACTTGCGGACGAACTTACGCTTGCTGGCGTTGCTGTTGAAGGTATTTCTGGCGAAGGCGACAATACCGTCTTCGAGATGGACATCACGACCAACCGTCCCGATGCGATGAATCATTATGGCGTCGCTCGCGAGGCCTCGGCGCTCTATGATCTGCCGCTCAAGCCGATCGAGCCGAAGTTGCCGGCGTCGCAAGGCACGTCTGAAGTCACCATCGATATTCAAGAACCGGAACTCTGCCCGCGCTTCACGGCACGCGAAATTCGTGGTGTCACGATCAGGCCCTCGCTACCGCATGTTGCCGGTCGTCTGCAGTTGCTTGATCAGCGGCCGATCAGTAACGCGGTGGATGCTACCAACTACGTTCTGTGGGAGAGTGGGAAGCCCACGCATGTGTTCGATCTCGATCTGCTCGAAGGACGGCGACTGATCATTCGCAAAGCCCAGGCCGGCGAAACGCTGAAGACGCTGGATGGCGTGGAGCGCAAGCTCTCGACCGATGATCTGGTCGTTGCCGACGCGAAAAAGCCGGTGGGACTGGCCGGCGTGATGGGCGGCTTCGATACGATGATCACGGAGAAGACGAAGAACATCCTGATCGAATCCGCTTGGTGGGACCCAGTTACGGTGCGGCGGATGTCGAAGCGGCACGGTCTGCATACCGACGCCTCGCACCGCTTTGAGCGCGGGGCCGATTTCGAATCGACCGTCGCTTCGACTAACCGTGTTGCCGAGATCATTCTTGCATCCGGCGGCGGCATGCTCGCCGGCGACGTGATCGACGTGATCGCCCGCCAGCTTGACCTTGCTCCGGTCGAGCTCGACCCGGGAGAAGTGCGCCGGATTCTTGGCGAGGAGCTCAGTTCGCCAGAAATCAACCGCATTCTTACTCGTCTCGGTTTCACGATGCTTCCGGGCGGCGAAGATACTTACCTGGTACACATCCCAAGCTGGCGGCTTGATATCGAGCGCGAGATCGACATCATCGAAGAACTGGCGCGCCTGCACGGCTATGACAAGTTCGCAAATACGCTTCCCGCCTACAGCGGCGAAGTTCGGGACCTGCCGGATGCGCACAAAGACGCGCGGCTTCGATCATCGCTCTTGGCGCTCGGCTACAACGAAGCCATTTCGCTGACCTTTATTTCGAAGGAGGATGCCCGGCGCTTTTCGACCGCTGCCGAGCTTGATCTTGCGAACCCGCTGAGCGACGAGGCTTCGGTGATGCGCACTTCGATGGTTCCGAGCATGCTCAATATGCTGGCCTACAACCTGAACCGCGGCAGCGATAATGTTCGCCTGTTCGAAGCTGGCAATGTATTTGAGGCGTCGGGAGGCTCGATGCCGCTGGAGATGAAGCGCATCGCGATCGGGGCGACAGGCGATGTGGATGCGGAGATCGTGCGCGGACTGGCTTCGGGAGCTTCGTCGCGTCCGTTCTCGTTCTTCGACCTGAAGGGCGACGTCGAAAGCCTGCTCGCGTCCATCAGCCATTGGGCGCTTTACTACCATGCACAGACGGCTGATTATTACCATCCCGGACGCTCGGCCCGCGCTGTACTGGATGGCACTACCGTCGCGCAGTTTGGCCAGATTCATCCGGATGTGGCTGCGGCGCGCAAACTGCGGCAGGATGTTTTTATCGCCGAGATCTATCTCGACCGGCTCTACCAGCACGATCTGCTCCAGGTGCGCTATGAAGCCCTGCCGCGCTTCCCTGCCGTCGAGCGCGACTTCTCATTTGCATTCAAGGATGAAGTTGAGTTCGAAACAATTCGTCAGGGTATCGAGTCGTTAGGTATCGCTGAGCTGCGAAATTTCATCCCGGTGGAGATTTTTCGTGGCGGGGAAACAGTTTGGGTCGCGACTGGCAGTTATTCTATTCTGTTACGCGCTAGGTTCCAATCCGATGAGCGAACCTTACGCGACGATGAAGTAACCAGATGGTCTAATCAAATCGTAAGGAAGTTGGACGAACTGGGAGGATCGCAGAGAATCAGGTGAGAAGGTACTCTTCTGCGGAGCTTCGAACCGCCGACAGCGAGTCCGGCGGTCGCTACGCGAGTATTCAACGGTTGCCCAGAGTTCGTATCGTCCCCAATCCCAGCAAGCGTTCGTCAGCCGTGACCAGCGTCAGGTCTAAGACCTCGGCGGTGGCGGCCAGAATGCGGTCAGCAGGATCCTGATGCATCTGTAATTGCCGCGCTACCAGAGCGATCTCGTGGGTTAGTGGAGCTTCGCGGGTGCCGGCTGTGGCTCGCACCAGCCACTCCGAAAGATCTTCTTCAATCTCGAATCTGCCTTTGTAGTACAAGGTTAACGCCTCATAGGTGCTCATAGGCGAGAGCCAGAGTTCGTTATCCTGATCCTTGAGCTGAACCAAAACTCCTCTCCCAATCCGTCTGGGTTCGCTCAAACTCCACAACCAGATATGCGTATCGAGCAGCAGTCTCAATCGCGAAGAACCTCCCACTCGTCCTCATCTGTTGCCGGAGAGACGATGTCACCCGTGATCTTCATCGTGTCCTTCATCGATCCGATCCAGGCTGCACGATCTTCTACCGCCGTCGGCGGTATGACTTCGGCCACTGGCTTACCGAACCGCGTGATTCGAATCGGCTTTTTCGTGGCGCGGACCTGTTCCAGCAAAGCGAGACATTTGGCCTTGAACTCGGAAATGGCGACTTCCCGCATGGAATGCCCCTGTTAAGTCAGACAATTATACCATAGTCCAATTGTTTGACCACACGCAAAAGCATCCCGAGATGAACAGGCCCTGCCGCCCACAACGGAATCCCCGTATGCTAGCCTTACTTTCCATGACACACGTTTCGACACCCCCTAAGCACTTCCTCTCCGACAAGGTTGAGCATTTTACCGAGTCTGTGATTCGCGAGATGACTCGGCAGGCTATGCAATATGACGCCGTGAATCTCGCGCAGGGGTTTCCCGATTTCTCGGCGCCCGCTGAGATCAAGCGCGCCGCGCAGGAGGCGATCGCTGCCGACGTGAATCAGTACGCCATCACCTGGGGTGCGAAGAGCCTGCGGGGTGCGATTGCCCGGCAGATGCGGGAGTGGCAGGGGATCGAGGTCGATCCGGAAAAAGAAATTGTGGTGTGCTGCGGCTCGACGGAAGCGATGATTGCAACCCTGCTGGCGGTGTGCAATAAGGGCGACGAGGTCGTGGTGTTCGAGCCCTTCTACGAGAACTACGGGCCAGACGCGATCCTGAGCGGAGCCAAGCCACGCTTTGTCAGCTTGCGGCCGCCGCAGGCGTTGAAAGGCGAGGGGGGCGGCGGGCGGGAAGGCGAGTGGACGTTCGACGAACAGGAACTGCGCGAAGCTTTTCAACACAAGACCGGTCAGCATCAGACCAGTCAGTATCGGACCAAGGCAATCATCGTTAACACGCCGAACAACCCTACCGGCAAGGTATTCAGCCGGAAAGAACTGGAACTGATTCGCGACCTGTGTGTCGAATATAACGTGCTTGCCATCACCGACGAGATCTATGAGCACATTCTTTACGATGGATCGGAGCACATTTCGATCGCGCGCCTCGACGGCATGCGCGAACGGACCATCACTATTAACGGCCTATCAAAGAGCTACAGCGTCACGGGATGGCGCGTCGGCTGGGCGGTTGCGCCTCCGGCTATCACGAATGCGATCCGCAAGGTGCATGACTTTTTGACGGTGGGCGCGCCCGCACCTTTGCAGGAAGCCGGAGCGGTGGCGTTAAGCTTGCCTGCCAGTTACTACCGCGAACTGGCCGACCGGTATCGCACGCGGCGCGATCATCTGATTCCGGCGCTGGAGAAGGCTGGCTTCGTTTGTTATCGTCCGCGGGGCGCTTATTACGTGATCACCGACATCAGCGCCTTCGGATTCGCAAACGACGTGGAGTTCGCGGCTCACCTGGTGAAACAGATCGGCATTGCATGCGTGCCGGGGTCGAGTTTCTACAAGCATCCGAAGGATGGATCCCAACAAGTACGTTTCGCCTTTTGCAAAAAGCCTGAGACACTGGATGAGGCGGCACGGCGGCTGGAAAAGCTGCGCTCACGAGTGTAGCCACGCGGCTTGCACGTGTCTCGACGTTGCAGCAAAAGTAACGGCTCTTCCACAGGAAACTGCGCTATACTTCGGCTCAACGCTCAAACATTCCCCGAAAGCGAGTGTCCATGTCTGTGAAAACCGTGGAAGAGGTATCTGCGCAGGTTCCTGGTGAAGATTTTCAGGCGCTGGAAGAGAAGGTTTATCGCACCATTGAGTTGTACAAGGCCGCCAAAGAAGCCCGGGCTACGGCCGAGCGCGACGCGAAGCGGCTGCGGGAGCAACTCGAAGAGCGCGAGGAAGAAAACGAGACCATGCGCCGCGAACTGGTGCAACTGCGCAAGGATCGTGAGGACATTCGCGGCCGGGTAGAAAAGATGCTGAGCCAGATGGATAGCCTGACGCATGAGCAGGCGGCAAGCTGAAGGGCAAACACCCGTCCGGCAGCGATCTGACAGGAAGTAATCCGCCGAGGAGTTACATGGCCACTGCGAGCAAAGAACCTCCAACCAATGCATTGACGAACGCGAACGGCAGCGTGCGCGTTGAAATCTTCGACCAGGTTTATAACCTGCGGGGCTCGGACGCGGACTACATCCTTAAGCTTGCCGAGTACGTCGATGGCAAGATGCGCGCGGTATCGGAACAGACGGCAACTGTCGATTCAGTGCGGCTGGCGGTGCTGGCGGCGCTGAATATTGCCGATGAATATCATCTGTTGAAGCGGCGATTGGGGACGCCCTCGCAGGAAGCGCGGCAGCGCGCCAGCAAATTGGCACGCGCGCTCGACGAAGTTTTGCAAGATACCCGGCGCACGGGATGAAGGCGTTGCGGAAACGCCCAACCCCTAGAGGCGCATCTGATTGCGGGCAACGGCGGCATCGGTGAAGCGAGACGGAACATTAGAGATACGAATCGCAAGTGTTGTCCCCCGCCTGCGCAATCGATCGTAACCTGGCATTCATCTCGGGAAAGACTAGCAAACTTCCTGCCAACTATTTTGCATTTTCCTCTTGCGAATCTGTTCGCGGTTTCCTAGCATCCATAGGTGAAAGCCGACCTGCAAGGTTGGTGATGGTGGCAACCGATTTTTGAACCAATGCCGAATGAACGGGGACTCGACTCGTAATCCGGTGTGCTATGTTCCGCCATGCGGAAAAGCCTAATGGGTCGCGGCGGGTTCCCACCGTCTGAGACGGGTTCATTCTCGGCCCACCACACGGCCCAGTGGGTCGGCTTGTTTTAGTCCAGTTTCAGGTCGTAGATTTATGAGCCTCTTTAAGCGATTATTTGGTTCCCGCCTGCGGCCAACGTCCGCCTCGAAAGCCTTCACGCCCGAGGTTATGAAGGGGCTGGACTCCTTGGCGGGTAATTTACGTGCGCAAATGGCTGAAAGGGACCGCGAAGATAGAAAGATGATTGAGCATTACAGGCAACAGACCGAGCGGGAACGAGCTCAAAGGGGCCAGATGGAACGCGAATCGCCAGCTTCGTCCAAGGCGCGGCCGAGTGATCCGCCTCCTATATCGGGGCTAGTTCGCTACCGAGGCCTCACGTTCGGGATTGACGGCGAATACAGTCTTGTATACGACGACAAGAAGGTTGTTCGCGGTATCTGGTATCGTGACCGGAACAGCATCGGGAACGCTGCGCGAAACCGCATGGTCGTGGCAGCTGCCAGAGTGAACGGACTAACGGTTTTGGATTCGGACTACGAGACGACAATCGTTGGAGGGATAGGTGGTGTCGAAGACTTGAAAAATCCTGGAGGAGCAATTCTTTGGTTCGATTCCACCCGAGAGCTATTTGGCAAGTAAATGAAGTCCGTCACCCAAAGATGCACTTCTTGCCTTTGCTGATAGCTAAGACCCTGCAACTTTCTCTTCTGCTAGACTCTCCTAGAACTCAACCGACATTTGGAGCATCTAAACTAACGTGTTCCCCAGACTTTTTCAGATTGGCAGTTTCTACCTGCCCACCTACGGTGTCCTCGTCGCCTCGGGCGTGCTGATCGGGCTTTGGATCAGCGTGCGCAATTCCGAGAAACAGGGCATCAACGGTGACGATGCCTGGAATCTTGGCATCCTGGTTGTGCTCGCGGGAATTATCGGGGCGAAGGTTCTTTACATCGTCAATGATTGGAGCGCCTACGCGAACAACTGGCGGGAAATTTTCAGCCTTAACACGCTGCAAGCTGGAGGCGTATTTTCCGGCGGGCTGATTGCCGCCCTCCTCGCGGCGGCCTGGTACATGTGGCGTCGCCACATGCCGGTGCTGCGGACTACCGACGCATTCGCTCCCGGGCTGGCCTTCGGCCACGTCCTCGGACGCTTCGGTTGTTTCTCGGCAGGCTGCTGTTACGGCAAACCGACGAGTCACTTCTGGGGTGTCATCTTTACGAATCAGTTGGCGCATGACGTTAGTGGGACCCCGCTCGGCGTCAGAATTGAACCGACACAGCTGATCGAGGCTGCGGCCGAGTTTTTCAATTTCCTGCTGTTGACCTGGCTGCTCGGGCGCAAGAGGTTCGATGGGCAGGTATGGGGCAGCTTCATGATTCTTTACGGAATCGAGCGCTATTTCATCGAGTTTCTGCGCGACGACCCAGGACGCGGTGAAGTCTTCAACGGGCTGATGACGGGAACGCAACTGATTTCGATTCTGCTGGTCATCGGTGGTGGGTTGATCTGGTGGTTGAAGAGCGGAGTGCCGAAGAGAGTGCCGGCGCAGAGCAGCGTTTAGTTCCTCCCCAATGCCTGAATTCCCCATAACCCTCGTCGTCTCTGCGAACGAGGCGGGACAGCGCCTGGACCAATATCTCGCGACGCAACTTTCAGAGGTCAATCAGGCAGAGGTCAGCCGGGCACGCGTGCAGCAACTCATTGCGAAGGGTGAGGTGCTGGTCAACGGCGCTGCGGCGAAAGCATCGCTGCGGCTGAAGGGCAATGGCAAAGAACAGATCACGGTGACTGGGCCGCCGCACGCTCCGCCACTGCGCGCCACGGCGGAAGAGATTGCGCTCGACATCGTCTATGAGGACGACGACCTGGCGATCGTCAACAAGCCGGCGGGCATGATGGTGCACGCGGGCGCGGGTGCAACTGATGGTGCACGCAACCGCGGAACGCTGGTCAATGCGCTGCTGCATCACTTTGGAACGCTTTCGGCGGTGGGCGGCGAATTGCGTCCGGGGATCGTGCATCGTCTGGATCGAGCCACCAGCGGGCTGATGGTGGTGGCTAAGAACGATGAAGCGCACCGGCGGCTGGCGAAACAGTTCAGCGGGCGCGAGGTGCACAAGACCTACATTGCGCTGGTCCACGGCTGGCCGAAGCAGGATCGCGGCACGATTCAAAGCGCGATCAGCCGCCACTCGCAGCGGCGCACACGGATGACGACGCGGGGCTTCGGCGGGCGCGAGGCGGTAACGCATTACATGGTGCGGCGAAAGATCGATTCGCCTTACGGCAAATTTGCGCTGGTCGAGCTCAAGATCGAGACCGGACGCACGCACCAGATTCGCGTGCATACGTCTTCGCTCGGACATCCGGTGGTGGGCGACGCGCTCTATGGCGCGCCGGGCGAATTGCGGTCGCAGTCGAACAAACGGCGGGCGGCAGGCATGCCCGCGACACTAAAGCTCGATCGGAATTTTCTGCATTCGGCGGTGCTCGAGTTGACGCATCCCCGGACAAAACAGCCGCTAAAGTTCTCACGGCCGTTGCCGGAGGAACTGGAGAACCTGCTCGACAGCCTGGAAAATGCCCGGCAGGAAGGTCCCCGGCCGGAACCCGGCCGGTAAGAGCGCGGCTGGCTTGATTCTGACGGGCAAGAGCGACGCCGTTCCCAGTGCTGGCGCGGAGCTATAATAAAGGCAATCAACTCTGAGCAAATCGTCCCGATGAAATCGCGCATCTTTCTGCTTCTGGTTGCGTTTCATGTTCTGGCTGGCTCGCTCATCGGCCAGACGGCGCCGCCTGCTTCCGCGTCGGCGTCGACGCAGAATTCGCCTGCGAAGACGAGCGTGCCGCCGCAATCGGAAAATCCGGCGAAATCTGAACCGGACGAGTCCGTCGCGACGATCGTCCACGTGGTCAACGAAGTTCGCGTGGTGTTCACCGTTACCGACCGGCACGGCCGTTACATCAAGGATTTGAAGAGCAACGACTTCAGAGTAATCGACGATCAAAAGCCCGCGGAACTGCGCAGCTTCCGCAGCGAGACCGATCTGCCCCTGCAGGTGGGGTTGCTGGTGGACGCGAGCAACTCGGTGCGCGATCGTTTCAAGTTCGAGCAGGATGCAGCCGTCGAGTTTCTGAACTCCATCATCCGCCCCCGCTATGACAAGGCGTTCGTGGTTGGCTTCGACGCCACCCCAGAAGTTACCCAGGATTTCACCGATAATACGGAGAATCTTTCGGCCGGCGTGCGAATGTTGCGGGCAGGCGGCGGCACAGCGATGTACGACGCGCTTTACTTCGCGTGCCGGGACAAACTCCTGAAGCAGGAGCAGACGGGACCAGTGCGCCGCGCCATTATTCTGCTCAGCGACGGCGAAGACAACTTGAGCCACGTAACGCGCGAGGAAGCCATCGAAATGGCGCAGCGCGCGGAGGTGATCGTCTACACCATCAGCACGAACATCAGCGGCATGAAGGGCAATGGCGACAAGGTGCTGGTGCGCATCGCGGATGCAACCGGCGGCCGCGCCTTTTTCCCGTTCCAGATGCGCGAAATGTCGGACGCGTTTCTCTCCATTCAGGAGGAGTTGCGCAGCCAGTACGCGGTGGCTTACAAGCCGGCGAATTTTCTTCCGGATGGACGCTACCGCACGATCGAAATCCTGGCGCAGGATAAGGGCCTGAAGGTGCGCACCCGCAAGGGATACTACGCTCCCAAGCAGTAAGGTGCGCGCCACACCATCATCTCTATTCTCTCTATACTCTTTCTATGCCGGGATATTCAGGAACTCCGCTGGCTAAGAAGCTGGGCATCAAGGATGATTTTCGCGCTGCTCTCTTGCATGTGCCGGACGACGTGCACACCGAACTTCGCGACGCTCTCGGGAAATGCCGTATCCAACATTTCAGCCGGCAGACCAGCAAAGATCTCGACTTCATTTTCTTCTTTGCCAAATCGCGCGCGGGGCTGGAACTTGAATTATTGCCGGCCGCGAAGGCGCTGGCGCCAGCAGGCATGCTCTGGATCTCGTGGCCGAAAAAGAGTTCAGGGGTCGCCACCGACCTCACGGGAGATGTGGTTCGGCAGAGCGGGCTTGATGCTGGGCTGGTCGATGTAAAGGTCTGCGCGGTCACCGACGTTTGGTCGGGATTGAAGTTCGTGATCCCGGTTAAGAATCGGCCGAAAGAGAAACGGCGAGGCGGCTAGAACGCCGCGCTATTACCGTGATTGCGTGATGCGTATGGTGGAGGGGCGCGCTTCTCGCCCGGCCCGCCTAATTCGCAGGCGACAGCAAAGTGTCCGCATCTACGAAGGCGGTGAACGACGCACCCTGGTTGATTTCCGCGTCCTTGCCATGCACGAACAAGCCAACAGGAACAACCGGGACAAACATGAGGCCCATCGCTTTCCCTACTTTATCTTGTCCCTCCTTCGCGGCCGTACCGTGCAGTTTGATAAGAACGTTGCCGGCTTGGAGCGAGTCTACCTGAAAGAACACCTCGCCCGGCGCACCTCCCATTCCCGTCTTGTCAACTTCGGTGACGGTTGCAACCGCGGGTGTTCCCTTCTTGACCACAATCAAGTCCCCGACCTTGAGGTCCTCGGCCAGCGTCAGAGGAATCTTGTCACCAACGTCCGCTGTCTTTGAATTTACGTCTGAAGCGACAACGAAAGGCACGGGCGTGCCCCTAGCCAGCAAGAGTTTTGCCGGCACGGAAGACGCTGCGCAGTTCGAAATTGCGTTCGGAGCTGCGGCCACCGGCGGCGCCACAGGCGCCGTTGGGGGCACTCCATTCAGCGTGTAGACAGCAGTGGCGACCCGGCTGCGTCCTCCGTATGGCGAGATGGCAATGGCTTGCAGCGTGGTCGTCGCATCAATCGTAATCGGACCGATGTAACGGGTTGACGCCGCAGTCGGCGTCCATCCATCAGTCGTGTAGTAAATCACCGCTCCGCGGGTCGAGTCTTTTATCTTCAACGTCACGGCCGCGGAATACGCACCGGGTTTCACGGAGAATTTGGGTTTGGCCGCGGCACAGCGATAGCACCGCGCCGGTGTCTGCGCTGCCTGCTGAGCGTTCTGCATCATCGTCTGATTCGCCTGCTGGGCAGCCTGCATCATCTGGTCGTTCGCCTGCTGGGCAGCCTGCGCCGCTATCTGTGTTTGCTGTATCGCTTGCTGTGCGGCCTGCATGCCGGGGTCCTGCGCCAACGCAGAGGAGGTCAGATGTGCGCGCCCGGACCCGAGATGTCCATATTAGCGAACCAGGAAAGTCTGCGGTGCCTGGAATGGTTGTTTGTAAAGAAATGTCTTGAGAATGCTCACCGCACAACTTGGGTCCGGGAGGCGGGTTTGCATGCAGTAGACGCGGCTCCGGGGCGGCAAGGACCGCGGGGATCGAGAGAAGCGGGGATCCAAGGGAGAACCGAATATGAAACGCATGATAGCCGGTGTTCTATTGCTGATCGGACTGGGTGCGGGAACGATGTCTGCCGAGGATGGCTACTGGCGGGACCGGCGCGACATCCGGCGCGATGAGGTGAGGATTGCGCACGACCGACGGGAACTGCGGCGCGATCTGTACTACGGGAATTACGCGGGCGCACGTTATGAACGAAGAGTGTTGCGGCACGAGTATCGCGACCTGAATCGGGATCACCGCGACTTGTATTGGGACAGGCGCTAAGAGGCATCGGTAACTTCCATGCCCCAGTAATTCTGCGTCGTTAGTAGCGTCGTTAGTAAGTTGTCGAGACGAGGCGAGCCGGGTTTTATTCATTTATTCATGGTGGAGAAATGACCGTGCGAATCAGGACCCGGCTGGCAGCGGGAATGGTGGGAATCATGCTTTGTTGGTCGGCATACAGCCAGACACCGGTGTCACAGGCGGAGCGGGAACTGTTCGCTTCGGTCAACCAGGCGCGGCGGGCGCAGGGACTGGCTCCGCTGCGATGGGATGACGCGCTGGCGGCAGCGGCGCGGCGGCACGCGGAGGTGATGGCGAAACGCGGATCGGCGCAGCATGGTTTTGAGGGTGAGCCGAGCTTGTCGTCACGGGTCAAGCAGGCGGGTGCGCGTTTCAGTTGGCTGTCGGAAAACGTGACGCAGGGGCCGACGCCGAGGTTTATCCACTCGCAGTTCATGAACTCGCCCCCACATCGCGCGAACATTCTGGACAGGGACATGGATTCAATTGGAGTGGGCGTGGCGGAGCGGGGCGGGCAGTTGTTCGCCGTCGAGGATCTTTCGCAGGCGCGGTGAGCGGACGGCGGACGCTAGAAACGGATTCACGCAGAACCACTAAGAATCAGTTGGCCCCCGCTCGGTCGCGCTGACGTGGGCCATTTCATCTAGGCAGATTGAGCTCGGCGCTGGCGTTTAGTGATGGTCGGCGTCGTGGTGATCCATATCGTGGTGGTCGGGGCACTGCCGCTTGGCTTCTTCGAGTTCTGCGCGGCGCTTGCGTGCCTGTTTGCTGTCCTCGCCGTGACGCTGGATCGCGTCGCGCAGCTTATCTTCCGCCTGGTGAATACGCTTTTCACATTTGTCGTCCGCCCGCGCCGGGAGGGACGAGCCCACCAGGCCGGTAATAGTCAGCAATGCAATACAAAAAACTCTGATGATTCGGGTCATGGCTTCTCCTCTAAATTGGAATTATACGATTCAAAAATCGAAGTTCACGTTAATCTTCGTGACGGGGTGTGGCATAGTAGCCGCTACGGGCCTGGACCTTGTAGTCCCCCTGTTTGGGCTTGATCTCGACTTTGCGGAAAGAGCCGTCGCGGGCCGTGTTGGTGGGCACGTAACCAGCGTTGTACTGGCTGCGGAGTTCCTGGGAAATCTGGTCGAAGGCCTGGCGGAGTTTCTCGATCTTGTTGCCGACTTCAATCATGCGGCCGCCGGTCTCCTGGGTGAGCTTTTTCATCTCTGCATCGCCCGAATACCCGCCGAAACCGTAGAACCCGCGGTCGGCGATGAGCAGTACGTAGCAGATGGCATCGGCCTTCTGGGCAGCTTCGATGGCATCTTTGATTTTGAGGCGGCTGCCTTCGTCTTCTCCGTCGGTGAGCAGGATCATCGCCTTGCGGCCGACTTCGTGGCTGAGTTCGTCGTGCGACGCGAGATAAACGGCGTCATAGAGCGCCGTGCCGCGTTGGCCGGTGGAGGAGCATGGAATGGGGCCTTGCGGACCAATCGGGCCTCCGGAACACCCGACTCCGCCGGTATTGATCTTAGCCGCGTTGAGCGCATGTTTGAGCCGGCTGACAGAGTTGGTGAAATCCTGCAACAGAGTAATGTCGACGTCAAAGCTGATGACGAAAGCCTCGTCTTTGGCGCGCAGCGTGCTCTCGAGGAAGGAACCGCCAACCTCCTTCTCCATGTCGAGGACGCGCATCTGGCTGCCGCTGGAATCGATGAGCATGCCCAGGGTCAGCGGGAGATCGGTTTCAGCCTTGAAGTACTTGATAGTCTGCGGCTGGCCGTCCTCGAACAAGTCGAAGTTGTCCTTGTTGAGGTTGGGGATCAGCGCGCCATGCTTGTCTTTGACGTTGAAGAACAACTGGACGACTTCGACGTTGACCTTCAAGGTCTCAACGGATTGGTCTTGCGTCTGGTTGTTGGAACTAGGACTGGGCGCGGAATTGGTATTGGATGTAGGGCCGGTCGACGAGGTGGCAGGGGGCGCCGGAGGTGGGGGAATCGGCGTATTCTGCGCGGCTGCGGGAAGCGACAGGGCGGTCACCAGAGCGAATATGATCAGAGCGGACATTGTCAGGGCGAACTTGGTCAGGGCGAACAGTCCCGCTGCCAGGCACGGTTTGCAAGATTTAGGCATTAGAGTTTCATCCCAACACTTTGCTAGTCTATCCTGTAATGGGCTGTAACGGTTAGATGCACCAAAGCGGTGCGCTTGGGCATCTGAATTGGTGAAAAAACGGTCTAACGAAGTAGAGACGAAGAAAGAAAGAAAGAAAGAAAGAGGGTTCCAGGGATGGGCAAGAAAATTAACGTGGTACTGATTCTGGGGCTGACATTATTGCTGGCCGACGCCCTGATGGCGCAGCAGAAGCCTGAGGACATCCCGGACGCTCCCTCGGCGACGCGCCCGATACCGCCGCCGGCGTTACCCAGCCCGCGGCCCGGAGCGGACGACGAGACCATGCCGAATACACCGCCGCAGGATAATTCCGGTGCGGGGGTGACCACCGGGTCGAAGGAGCTTCCGCACAGCGGTCCCGATTTGGTGTACGACAAGTCGGCGACCCCGCCGCCGATGCCCGAGGTTAAGACGGTGCCGGCGGGCAGCGTTCCGAAGGATGCCGGAACCGGGCAAGATGTCGGTTACACAATCCGGGTGAATCCAACCCTGGTGCTGGTTCCGGTTACGATAAAGGACAGCGATGGACGGTTGGTCGGCGGCTTGCAGCCCAAGGATTTTTCGGTGTTGGAAAACGGAAAGAAGCAGACGTTGACGTTTTTCACCAGCGATCCGTTTGCGCTTTCGGCGGCGGTGATCTTCGATACCGGCATGGCGGACGTCGGTCTTAAGAAGGTACAAGAAACGCTTTCAGCGTTGCAGGGAGCGTTCAGCCAGTTCGATGAAGTTGCGATTTATACGTACAGCGGCACAGTCGGGCGGGTGTCGGACTTCACCAGCGTGGGCAAGGAGTTGACAGTGACTCTGAACCAGGTCAAAGGGTACAGCGGAGCAAATAATGGACCTCCAGTGACAAGTGGGCCGCTCGGTCCGCAAGGCCCGGTCATCAATGGTCGTCCCATTGATTATCCCGTAGATCCGGTGAGCACGCCGCCGAAGGTTGCGCGCGTAATGAATGACGCGATTCTGCTCGCGGCACGCGATCTTTCGAAGCGGCCTCGGGACCGGCGGAAGATCATCTTCATCATCAGCGATGGTCGGGAACAGGGCTCGATCGCCAGCTACAAAGACACGCTGAAAGTGCTGCTGACGCAGAACATCACCGTGTACGCGGTGGGAGTGGAAGGCGCGGCGATTCCGGTATATGACTGGCTGCAGCGACGCCACCTGCCCAAGACGGGGGCGGCGATGGGCTACAGCGACATCCTGCCGAAATACGTCAACGCAACTGGCGGAGGCACGGTCTACAACGAATTATCGCAGGCCAACATCGAGCGAGCTTACGCCAACGCGATCGGAGACGCGCGCTATCAGTACACCCTGGGTTATTCGCCCAGGTCGAGCATCGGAGGTTACCGGGACATCAATGTGCAGGTGCGGCGTCCGGATCTGAAGGTCTATGCAAAACACGGATATTATCCTCTACCCACGCCGCGATAGCGAGGGGAGGGGCTAAGCATTTGAGCCCGTAGTGTTTTAGTAACCTGGGTAACCTGCGCCAGAGCCTTCCGTTGTGGTATAAAAACCAGCAGTATCCGATACTGTAGTCAGGTGGATTTGTCGCGAGAGGCTCGCGCTTTGAGGGAGTGGTTTGCGAGAGTCTTTTTCGCGGGAGTTTCTGAGGAAACCTTTTGAGTTTCATCAACTTCGCAGCGCGCGAGATCAACTGCAAGATCGTCTACTACGGCGCCGGGTTGGGCGGCAAGACGACGAATCTGCAGTTCATCTTCCAGAAAACAGCCGAACAGCAGAAGGGCAAGATGATCTCGCTAGCTACCGAGACCGATCGAACCCTGTTCTTCGATTTCCTACCGCTGGATCTGGGAACGGTGCGAGGCTTCAAGACGCGCATTCACCTGTACACGGTTCCAGGACAGGTCTTTTATGACGCCAGCCGCAAGCTGATCCTGCGCGGAGTGGACGGCATCGTGTTCGTGGCCGATTCCCAGCAGGAGCGCATGGACGCCAATGTCGAAGCGCTCGACAACCTGATGTCGAACCTGAAAGAACACGGCTACGACTTCGACAAGATTCCCTACGTGTTGCAACTCAATAAGCGCGATCTGCCGAATATTTTGCCCGCAGACGCTCTGTCCAAAGAACTGCGCAAGAAAAACGAGGCGATTGTAGAGGCTGTGGCCTTCCAGGGCGTGGGCGTGTTCGAGACGCTGAAGGAAATCGCGCGGCAGGTGCTCGTGGAGTTGAAGCAGGGGGGGTAGGGTCGCTCTCAGTTCTCAGTCCAAAAGCCAATCCACCTTCCTGTAGAGACGCGGTTTGCCGCGTCTAGTGCCGCGTGCTCACGCGAGTGTCTCCGACACCTCTTCCCATTCCTCCATTAGGCTCTGCAGGTCGCTCTTCCGGCGAGCGAGTTCCTGGGTCTGGCGCTGGGTTTCCTCTGCGCTTACAAAGCTCTGGAGTGCGGTTTCGCATAGGGCAATCGCAGCTTCGGCCCGGGCAATTTCTTCTTCTATTTCGTGCAGACGGTCTTTCATCTGCTGGCGCTTGATCGGATTCAGGCGCTTGCCCTTGGGTTCGGCTGCCTCGGCGGCGGCCGCGCGGTCTCCGTTCACAGGCACAGATGAAGACGTCGATGAAATAGCGGAGGGCTTCGGTGTTTCTACGGCGACCGCGGCCCTTCCCTGCTTCCGCCAGAGATAGTCTTCATAATTACCCGGATAGATCTCCACTTTACCGTCGCCGATTTCGAACACACGGGTGGCGAGCTTGTCGATGAAATAGCGGTCGTGGGAAACGAAGACGACCGTGCCCGTGTACTTCACCAGGGCTTCAAGCAGGACATCCTTGGCGCGCAGGTCGAGGTGGTTGGTGGGCTCGTCGAGCAGCAGGAACTTGGCGGGATGCAGCAGCATTTTGAGCAGCGCGTAGCGATTGCGCTCGCCTCCGGAGAGGACGCCGATGCGCTTGAAGACATCGTCGCCCGAAAAGAGGAAACAGCCGAGCAAGCTGCGCAGCTGCGTTTGCGTGGAGGCGGGCGAAAGTTCGCCGAGGTCGTCGAGGATGCGAGCTTCGGGATCGAGTTCCTTGTATTGGTCTTGTGCGAAATAGTCAGGTTCGACGTTGTGGCCGAGCTTGTATTCGCCGGCGGTTAGCGGCTCCTGACCGGCCAGCAGTTTAATAAGGGTAGACTTCCCTGCTCCGTTGACTCCGACCAGCGCGATGCGCTCGCCGCGTTCGATCATGAAACTGACTTTCTCGAAGACTTTGTGTTCACTTGTCCCGCATTCGCCGTAGCTCTTGGCGACGTCCGTAAACTCGGCTACGATGCGCCCGCTCGGCTTCGGCTGGGGGAACGTGAAGTGAACGGTCTTCTCTTCGTGGGGAATCTGGATCCGCTCCATTTTCTCAAGCTCTTTAATGCGGCTCTGGACTTGCTTGGCCTTGGTGGCCGTGTAGCGGAAGCGGTTAATGAAGACTTCTAGCTGCTCGATGCGGTCGTGCTGGGTTTTGTAGGCGGATTCCAGCTGCTCCTTGCGCGCGGTTTTCGCGGCCAGGTACTGGTCGTAGTTGCCGGCGTAGAAGTGTATCCGCTTGTTCCAAATTTCCACGATCCGCTTGACAGTGATATCGAGGAAGTAGCGGTCGTGCGAGATGAGAACGAACGCGTAGGGATAAGTGGTCAGGTACTCCTCGAGCCAGTTGCGGGCTTCGAGATCGAGGTGGTTGGTCGGCTCGTCGAGCAGCAGCAGGTTGGGCTTCTGCAGCAGAAGTTTGGCGAGCGCGATCCGCATCTGCCAGCCGCCGGAGAATTCTTCGGTTCGGCGTGTCCAGTCGTCGCGATGGAAACCAAGACCGGTGAGGACCTGACCGACCTGGGCTTCGAGCGTGTAGCCGTCGCGGGCAACGAATTCGTGTTCGAGTTTCTGGTAGCGGTCGGCGACGTTGGAGTACTCGGGACTCTCGTGGTCGAGTTCTGACATGCTGCGGGTGAGCGTCTCCATTTCTTTTTCGATGGCATCGAGTTCGGCAAAGACCGACATGCACTCGGCGAAAATGGTGCGGCCGGTCAGGGTGAGGCCGTCCTGCGGAAGGTATCCCGCGAAAATGCCTTTGGCGCGCGAGATAGTGCCGTAGTCGAGCGACTCGCTCCCGGCCAGGATTTTCATGATGGTGGACTTGCCGGTGCCGTTCGCTCCGACCAGACCGATGCGGGATTCCGGCGTGATCAGCCAGTCAGCGTTCTCGAACAAGAGCTTGTGGCCATAGCGCTTGCCGGCGCCGGAGAGTTGGATCATGGGTTTCTCTATTTAAATATAGCGGACGGGAGCGGACGGCAGTTGTCAGCTCTCAGTTGTCAGCGAGCCGCGGCCATGCGCGCCACTCCGATATGCTCCAGCGCGCGGTCAATCACGGTCTGGAGTTCGCGGGCGTACTTGACTTCGCGGCCCTTGGCCAGGATAACGCGCGCTTTTTCTGCATCGAACCAGGTGGGATTGCGGAAGTCTTCCTCGGGGTTCCGAGTTTGGCGGACATCCATCAAAAAAGCTTTGACCACGTATTCCTGCACGCCGCCGGCCTGCCAGAAAACGCCCTTGGAGTGGACGTAGATGTGGAAGTGGCAGGGCTCGATAATGCCGATGGCGCCCGCTTCTTCTTTGGCTTCGCGTTCGGCCGCCTGACTGTGCGAAAGGCGAGGTTCGGGGGCTCCCTTGGGAAACGTCCATTTGCTGCCACCGTTAGTGTTGACCAACAGAAACTCGGCATGCGAATTTACCCGCCGATAGCAGACGGCAGCGACCTGCAAGGGTAGCGCGAAGCGAGAGATCCGAAGCGAGCTCATCACTTGCAGTTTACTGGAGAGATATTTCAGGAATGTGAAATGCCACGAAAATGGTGCATACCTTTGGTACCCGGTCCTTTAGTACCCGGCTGCCAGTGGCTCAATGCTTAATTGTGGGCGGCCGGAGCATTAGCACCGGGCTGCTTCTTGGACTGGGCGATCATTGTGTCAGTCTCCTTCAGCAGCGTTTGTTTGACGGTGTCCGAATATCTGACGATGATCGGCATCATGTCTTGCATCGACTCCGCCATTATAGAGGGCAGGTCCCGCAATAACTTTGCACCGGTGGGCGAGGAGTAAAACGCCACGAGATTGTCGATGTCGCCCTTGGTGAAGTGCTTTTGGTATGCCGGAACCATGGCCTCCATCAGTTCATCCATCGGCATATTTTTATACATTTCTTCCGTTCTCGCGGTCATCTTTGACTCGTAATCTGCAGGCAGTTCGTCTTGGTGCTTTAGATATTGCTCGTGCATCAACTGGTGCATGCTTTGCGCCATCGTCGCCATCAACTTCTTAATCATGTCGTGAGACTTGACGATTTGAAAATATCTTTCGACATCCGCTTTGGTGGCAGGAGAGTCGTCAGCGTTTGTCTGAGCAACACACGTCCAGCTAAGGAAGACGAGCACAGCAACAACAGAGACTAGGCGCTTCACAACCACCCTCCAGAAAGTCCGCACAAGTATAGCGTCTCGGTGCCGCGCAATCCATCTATTTCAAAATGGCCGACTTACATGGCTCCAAAACTCAGACCACTCAAGCCATTTATTGTCTCAGGGGCAACCCCTCGGCTGGCAATCAGCACTTGAAACGTCTCTCCCATGCCTTCGGGCGTGACCAGGTGTTTGAGTTGGAGCGCCACTTTCGCCCGTTCTTGGGGGATGCGGCAGTCTTCAAAGGCGTCGGCGAACTGATTTTTCTCGCCTATGCCCATCAGGAATTGCGATTGCGTAAGCAACTTTTCGCACCGCATACCGGCTTCCGCGCATGCAGCGGCGAGCGCGGCGAAATTGACATGGGCGGTGAGGTCCTGTTCACCGGGGGCCTGATAAGGGTCGGGGCTGGCAGAGTGATGGCGATACGCCATGAGCGTGCCGCGGTGGCGACCCGCGAGTTGTTCGTTGCGGGTGTAGCCGTAGTCAATAACAATGATCAGCAGCATCCCGCGCGAGATGGAGTGCGCGACTTGCCGGATCCAGTTCTGCGCTAGGATCGGCACTTCGATGCGCTCCCCTGGTTCGGGATGGACTCCGTAGCGGTCGAGGAATTCCAATTCTTCGGCGAGCGGCGGCAGCCAAGTTTCGCGTAGGCGATTGTTTTCAAGTGCGATGTGGAGTTTGCCGTGGGTGCCGAGAATCTCGACCGGTAGGGCGTCGAAGAATTCATTGGCGAAGACGATGAGGGGAGTCTCAGGCGCGAGAGTACGGCACGGGCCGGTGGCCCGTCCCTCCGGAACTACGGCTCTGCCGGCATCAAGATGCTCGCGCAGGGTTTGTTGAAGTCGGGCTCGCAATGCGGGCGAAGTCTCTTGCAACGTGTACGTCAGGGCGGTAAAGAAGTCGCGGAATTTCTTGCTGGACCAATCCAGCACATCGCGGGCGAACAGGCCGCGGCCGGGACCAAGTTCGAGAATTTCGATTTGAGGCGGGCAGTCCAGCGCTTGCCATATCTCGTCAAACTGCCGCGCCAGCAGGCGTCCGAAGACGGCGTGCACGTCGCTTGAGGTATAGAAATCTCCGGCTTTGCCGAATTGTTCGGCATGGGCGGAGTAATAACCCTGGGGATCGTAGAGGCAGATCTGCATGTAGCGCGAAAACGGCATGGGGCCGCGCTCACGGATTTCGCGATCGATTTGTTCGCGGACGGACAAGGCGTTATGTTCCCTCGCCGCCCTCTCCTGCGGGCATCGGGCCACTGGGGACGGCGCGATCCTGCGGGGTGCGGGTAAACATTTCGATGAAATAGTCGTGCAGGCCGTCGTAGAGCTGGTGCTGCAGATGCCAGGCGAACTGGGGATGATCGAGGTCGCGCGGGTGAATCGAAAGCACGTAGGTGTGAACCGGGACGGTCGAGTTCTTCAGATCGATCAGGATTTCGATCACGCCGTTGTTTTCGCGCGCCGAAAAGGCGAGCAGCGGATGATCGTAAAGCCGCAAGTGAGCGAGAACTTTCTGCAGAGACTTGGAGTCTGACACGGGTTCATTGTACTCATCCATAGCAGGCGAGATGCCAGCTATTCGTAGCGCAGGGCTTCGATGGGGTCGAGCCGGGAGGCTTTGATGGCGGGGAGCATTCCGCTGATTACGCCGACAAATCCAAGAATCGCGGTGGACGCGGACAAGGTGGCGGCGTCGATGGTGAGATGAATATCGCCTTCGGTGCCATTCTCCACGAAGGCGCTCCACAGGGTGAGCGACCCGACCGACCAGGAGACGAAGTACGCGAGAACTACGCCGGCAAGTCCGCCCAGAAGGGTGATGACGAGGGCTTCAGCGAGGAACTGGACCAGAATTTGCCAACCGCGCGCACCGAGGGCTTTTTCGACACCGATCTCGCGCGTGCGCTGAGTAACGGAGACCAGCATGATGTTCATCAGCCCCACGCCGCCGATGCCGAGCGTAAGCAGGCCGATAAACCCGAGCAGAATCTTGATGCCGGTCGTGATAACGCGCAGGTCGAGCAAATCGGCAAACACGTCGAAGACAAAGACAGCGCGCTTATCTTTAGGATCGAATTCATGGTGATAGGCCATCGACCGGCGCACGGCTTCGGCGACTTTCTGGTGGTCCCCTTCGTATTCCATGGCAATGGCGTTGAGGTAATAGGTGTTGGTGAAGTCATTCATGGCGCTGAACGGGATATAGACTTTGCCGTTCATGTTGTCGTCGCCGTTCTGGATGACACGCTTGAGCACGCCGACGACTTCATAGGAAATGCCGTCGAGCCGAACTTTTTCGCCGAGGGCATTCTGGCCGGAGAACAGCTTTTTCTTGACGTCGGTGCCGAGTATGGCGACGCGGCTGCGCGTGTTTTCGTCGAGCTCGGTGAAGAAAGTGCCGTCTTCGACGTCCATGCGGCGCATGTGTGAATAGTACGGATAGACTCCGCTGATCCCGTAACTGCCGCTCCGCGTTCCCCAGGCAACAATGCTTTGCTTGAAGGCTTCCGGCGAGACGCGCTTGAGTAGAGGCACCTCGGCCTGCAAGTAGTCGAGATCGTTGACGGTGAGTTTGATTTCGCTGCCGGCTTTGGTGCCACCCGCTTGCAGCGAGGTGCGCCCGGGAAAGATGAAGACCAAATTCGTGCCCCAGGAACGGAAGGCGATCCAGAGGCCGCGCTCGAATCCGGAACCGTAGGCCAGCAGCAGCACGACCGTCGCGATGCCCCACGCCATGCCGAGCATGGTGAGGATGCTGCGGCGACGGTTGTGTTTAAGCGCGTTGTAGGCTTGACGACTAAGTTCAAGAATCATAGCTTTCCGCGCGTCTACTCCTGGCGCAGCGCCTCCACCGGTTGCAGCAGCGCGGCCTGGCGAGCCGGATACAGTCCCGCGGCAATGCCAGCAACCGCGAGCGAGAGAATGGCGATCGCCGCCGACGACGGAACAATGCGGGGCGTATCGAATCCTTCGGGAGCAGGCAAAGCAGCAAGAACCGTAACCCACGCGGTGGTGATGGCCAGTCCGATGCCTCCGCTAAGCGCGGTCAGGAACGCGCCTTCCACAAAAAACTGGGTCAGGATGGCGCGATGGGTCGCTCCGAGCGCCTTGCGCAGCCCGATCTCTCGCGTTCGTTCGGTGACGGAGACGAGCATGATGTTGATGATGCCGATGGCGCCAAGGGCAAGAGTGATCACACCGACCACGCCGAGGAACCAGTCCATGCCGTCGAAGATCTTGTCGACACGCTTGTTGTCTTCAATGGTGTCCCAGTCTTCGAATGACTCTGTCAGCTTGGGATCGAAGCCGTGACGGCGGGCAATAATGTCGTGGACTTCTTCTTTCGCCGCCAGATTCCCGCTGGGCGTGAGCGGACGATAGTTCAGGAACGAGATGGCGTCTTCGCTGTTCTGCTCTTTCAGCCGGAACAGGTTGCGCATGGTCTCGATGGGAATAAAGATGCGCGCATTGGTGCCGTTATTGCCGTCCTGCCCGACCTTGCTGAGCACGCCGATAACTTCGAAGCGGACGCCGTTGAGCAGGATGGGCGAGCCCACCGCCGGGCGTCCGGGGAATATGTTCTTCAGTAGCTCCCAGCCGACCACGGCCACGCGCCGCGTTTCGGTATTGTCCGCATCATCGAACCAGCGGCCCGGGCCGACGGGGATATTTCGGATCTGGTTATATTCGGGCGCCACGCCAAAAACCTGGCCGTTGGTGGAACCGTAATCGCTGACGGCGCGAATGTCTTCGCGGTTGAGCACGGGCGAAACATACTTCAGCGAGTGCGCCTCACTGCGGATTGCGAGGTAATCCTCATAAGTGAAATGGTAAGTGCGGCCGGACTGGGTGCTGCCCTCAACCGCTGGGATGCGTCCGGGAAAGGTGAACATGATGTCCTGACCAAGATTTTTCAGTTGCTTCGCCTGCCCGCTGCGGAAACCTTCGCCCAAACCAACCAGCAGGAGCAGCGATCCAACGCCCCAGGCAATGCCGAACATGGTCAGAAACGAGCGCAGCTTGTGCGCCCAGAGCGTGGCCAGCGACTGGCGAACGATTTCGATGAGCATCCGCATGACGTTGTTTGCAGCGCTCTCTTCTCCGGTTGGGCGAGAGTTCCGCTGTTATCTGTTAATGGATACGAGAGATGAGGGGTGAGGGTTCCCTGAAAAGCGCAGTCCTGCTCACCAATCGCTTCGGAGCACGTCTAAGATGCCGACCAGGGGTGTGGCCACGACTCGTGGCCCGTTTCAGAAAAATTCAGATGGATTGGCATTGAATGTCACACATTGAAGGAGGCATTCCCCATGTTTCGAGAAGCTTTGCGAGGAGTCCTGTTCTGCCTGCTGATGGCAGCCCTGTCGGGTGTGAGCCCGGCGCAATCGTTCGTACTCGATCTGCCCCTGCAGAGTCAGCGGGCGGAAATCTCACAACGCGTCGGCATCACCGACATCACCATCAACTATCACCGGCCGCTGGTGAATAATCGCAAGGTTTGGGATGGCCTGGTTCCTTACCGCAAGGTGTGGCGCGCGGGAGCGAATATCAACACGACGATCACCTTCAGCGATCCGGTCATGATCGAAGGCAAGCCGCTCGATAAAGGGAGTTACGGGTTGCACATGATCCCGAATGCCGATGAATGGACGATTATTTTTTCGAAGAACTCAACCTCCTGGGGCTCCTTCACCTACGACGAAAAAGAAGATGCCCTGCGGGTGACGGTGAAGCCCAAGGCCGCCGACATGCACAATGCCTTGACCTACGACTTCGACGATCTGCAGAAGGATTCAGCGGTGGTCGAACTGGAGTGGGAGAAGGTCGCGGTCCCTTTCAAGGTCTCGGTCGATGTGCACGACGTGGTGCAGGCCAGCCTGAAGAAACAACTTCGTAACCTCTCCCAATATACGTGGATGAGCTGGGACAATGCGGCGAATTACCTGCTCGCGGAAAAGATTGCTTTGGACGATGCGTTGAAATATGCGGATAAGTCCATCGAGAATGAGGACCGTTACGAGAATGAGATGGCGAAGTCGCAAATCCTGGCGGCGCTCAATCGCAAGGACGAGGCCGCAACCGCAGAAAAGAAGGCGCTGGGCCTAGCCAGCCCGCTGCAGATCCATCAATACGCTCGGCAGTTGCTGGGTGAAAAGCGCAATGACGAGGCATACGCGATCTTCCGCGAAAATGCGCAGAAGCATCCCGACCAGTGGTTCGTGCATACGGGTCTCGCCCGTATGTACAGCGCGCAGAGCAAGTTTGACGATGCGGCAAAGGAAATGAAACTGTCGATGGCAGCAGCTCCCGCCGACCAGAAGAGTTATTTGGATGGCTTGGAGAAACAACTGGAGTCGAAGCAGGACATCAATTAGTCAGTTCTCTGGAGGCACGGGAGAGGCAGATTGCGCGGCGGCGCGGATGACTTCGATCTTCTTGTCGATCTCGGACCCCGTCGCGCTTCCTGGCTTTGCGGATTTCGGATACTCAAACACACCCCTCCCCGACTTGCGGCCGATCCTTCCGGCTTTTACGTATTGCACCAGCAGCGGGCAGGGGCGGAATTTCTCGCCCAGAGTTTTGTGCAGGTATTCGAGGATGTGGAGACGAGTATCAAGGCCAACCACGTCCACGAGTTCGAACGGTCCCATGGGATGATTCAGACCGAGCTTCAGCGCTTTGTCGATGTCTTCGGCGCTGGCGATGCCTTCCTGCAGCATGTAAAAAGCTTCATTGCCAATCATGGCGTTGATGCGGCTGGTGATGAAGCCGGGCGACTCTTTAATCACGACAACTTCCTTGCGCATGCGCTTGCCGACTTCGACGACGGCGGCCAGCGTGTTGTCATCGGTTTCGAGAGCACGCACGATCTCGAGCAGCTTCATCTTGTGTACGGGATTGAGAAAGTGCATGCCGACACACTTCTTGGCGCGATAGGTCACGCTGGCAATCTCGGTGATACTGAGCGAGGAAGTGTTCGAGGCGAGAATTGTCGCGGGACGGCAGATCTTGTCGAGCATGGTGAAGATTTCGATCTTCGATTCCATTTCCTCGGGAACGGCCTCGATGACGAGATCGGCCTCACGCGCGGCTTCATCGACCGAGCCGGCATACTCCAGCCGTGAAAATGCTGCGTCGGCATCGCTGGAGTCGACCTTGCCGCGTTCGACGGCTTGGTCGAGATTGGCGCGGATTTCCGTCTCCGCCTTGCGCAGCGCGTTCGGCAGAAGGTCTTCGAGAATGGTGCGATAGCCGCCGAGAGCGGCAGCATGCGCGATGCCCCGGCCCATGATGCCGGCGCCGATGACTGCAACGGTGCGGACTTCATTCACTCTTTGTCCGGTCACTCGTTGTCCGATCACTCGTTGTCCGGCCACTTCTTGTCCGGTCACTTCTTGGTCAGTCACTCCTTGCCCTCTTGGCCCGCCTGCTCGAGGTGCTGAACCACGCTTTCATAGCTCGGTTCGGACTTGCGGATATATTCGCCAAGGCGGGCGCACTCGTCCTTGGTCATTGCCGGAATGCTGGCGCTAATACGGCGCAGGGTGGTAGCGATGTCGTCGATGTAATTCATGAGGCGGATAAGTTCTCCAGTTGCAGGCATGAAGGCTCCTTGCGTTTTCTCTGACGCGCCGGCGGCCGCCGGGGCCAGGGGAACACTATTCATTGTTCAACAGGCGGGCGGATTTAGCAAAGGCGCGGTCTGGCTTCCTGAAAATTCGCTGTTAGCCTTCGAGTTTAAAGCGGATTTCAGCGAGACGATAGAGACGCCGCCAGACCAGGCGGTTAGTGGTAACTACCACGGCAGCTAAGGCGATGGTGCTGGCGAGAAGAAGATCGAAATTCTTGGCATCGGTGGCAGCGGAAATCATGGCACCGACACCCAGGGTCGAATAGGTCTGTCCCTTGAAGTGGAAGTATTCGGCAACGATACTGGCGTTCCAGGCGCCACCGGAGGCTGTAATCATTCCGGTAACGAGAAAAGGAAAGATTCCAGGCAGGATCAGTGTGCGCCAACGTTCCCAGCCACGGATGCCGAAAACGCTGGCCGCTTCTTTCAAGTCGGTGGGAATGGCCATGGCGCCAGCGATCACGTTGAACAGAATGTACCACTGCGTGCCGAGCAGCAGCAGCACGATCGAACCGACTCCCAAGCCTCCGCCCATGCGAATCAAGACGAGCAGCACAACCGGAAACAACGCCGTCGCCGGAACGGAAGCGGCAATCTGCGCGAGTGGCTGGGCGATGCGCGCCAGGCGCGGGTTGAATCCGATGGCGACACCGGCCGGGATGGTCCAGAGGGCGCCGAGCACCAGCGTGAGAGTTACGCGTAGAAAGGTCGCACCGAGGCCTAAGCCGATTTGGTGAAATTCAGCGCCGCGCAGGCCGGTCAAGATCATGACGACTCGCACCACGGCATAGCCGATCGCACCGAGAGCCGCGATTCCCACGGCTCGCCAGAGCCACAAAGCCGCTTGGTTCTCGCCTGGCGATTCGGTGCGAACCTCATGCCGGGGCGCAAAGTAGTGAATCATCTGTTCGCGGAGGGGACGAACTGCCCGCTTCCGAAAGAGTGCGACGCCACGGGAGCGCCGCAGAAAATCGAGTACCCAGGAGGTGGGTGCGCTTGCGCTCTCGACTTGCTCCATTTTGAATTTTTCAGCCCAGGCGATCACCGGCCGCCATACGCACTGGTCGATCAGCACAATCACGGCGACCATGGTGACAATGCCCAGGAGAATGGAGCGAGTGTCGCCGTCATCGGCGGCGGCCTGGAGATACGAACCGAGGCCGGGCAGGCGGAAGTCGCCAAATTGCTCGCAGGCCATCAGGAAGAACCACGCCCCGGCAACCGACATCATGGAATTCCAAACCAGTCCGATGGTCGCGAAGGGCAGTTCAATCTGAAGGAAACGTTGCCACCAGTTGAAACGGTAGATGGTGGCCGCTTCCCGCATCTCGCGCGGAATACTTTTCAGCGAGGCATAAAAACTGAAGGCCATGTTCCACACCTGTCCGGTAAAAATGAGCAGGACCGCGCCCATCTCAACGCCCAGTTGACGTCCCGGAAAGAACGCGGCCATGGCCAGCATTACGCTCGGAAGGAAGCTCAATACGGGGATGGATTGCAGAACGTCGAGCAGCGGGATCATGAAACGTTCGGCGCGCGGGCGATAGGCGGCGATGTATCCATAGGTGACGGCGAAGAGCAGGCTCAGCACATAAGCGAACGCAATGCGCAGCAGCGAGTATCCGGCATAGACCGGAAGAGCGCTGAGGCTGCGGCTGATCTCAATCTGAGGATGATAGGGGCCGAGCCAGTTGCGTCCGACTTGGACGATGCCATAGAAGAGCGCCAGGCCGCCGGAAAACATGATGAGATCTGGCAGTGCCGCCACGCTTGCGCGCGGCATCACTGACCAGATGCGAACCAGCGGCCGGAAAGCGATTCGTTCCGGACGCGTCACGACTGCACCGGAGTGGTGGTTGGCGGATGCGGCTCGCCGACGGGCTCGGCGAGGATCAGCCTATGTGATTCGCGATCGAAGTCAAAAATCTCAGCGTAGCGACCCCAGTTCATGGCGGTATCGAATTGCCGCTCCACTTCATCCTGACTGAAGTGCTCGTCGAGGATGTCGTAGAAGAATTCTTCTGAAATCGAGTGATCCGTCTTGGCGTGCAGGATGCGGTCGATCTGCTGCAGGATCACGATGTGGTTCAGCGCGGCCTGGCGGAAAAGAATTTTGCGGGTGAGGATGTCGGCTTCCGCGAAGCGAGCGCCCTCGGCGGTAATTTGAACGTCGCCTTCTTTCAAGGTGGCGAAGCCGAGCAGAACTGCAGCCTCGATGATCGGAAGCAGGTCTTCGGCATCCATGATTAGGACTTCGGCGAGACGATGAAGATATTCCTTTCCGCCGCGGTCCTGCAGCAGTTCGAGCAGACCCGCGATACCCCCGACGCGGGCGTGGGGAATCATCTGATATTTCTGACGGGCGGGCTTTTGCAGGGCCGCTCCAGCGCCGGGGACAGCCAGTGCGAGTTGGGGCTGCGTCATGATCTTGTAGATGTAGTCCACCAGTTCGACAAAGCGTGGCGATTTGCGATCGCGCGGGTGAGCGAGTTCGATGGGAAAATCGGCGCGCACCCACGCCGGATTTCTTGCCAAGACGATGACGCGATCCGCGAGCAGCACCGCTTCTTCGATATTGTGCGTGACGATGAAGATAGCGCTGGTCGGCATTTTCTTGCTGATCCAGAGCTCGAGCAATTCGTTGCGCAGGTTTTCCGCCGTCAGCACGTCGAGCGCCGAAAAAGGCTCATCCATGAACAGGACTTCGGGCTCCACCACCAGAGCACGCGCGAAGCCGACCCGCTGCTTCATGCCGCCGGAAAGCTCTTTTGGGTAGGCGCTTTCAAATCCATCGAGGCCGACGGTATCTAGAATGCGCAACGCACGTCTGTGGCGCTCGAGGGCGGGCACTCCGCGAGCTTCGAGCGGAGCTTCGACGTTTTCGAGCACGGTAAGCCAGGGAAACAAAGCGAAACTTTGGAAGACGATGGCCACGCCCGCGTTCTGCGCTGTAATAGGACGCCCGTGCCACAGGACTTCGCCCGACGAAGGCTTGCTGAGTCCGGTCAGAATCCGCAAAAGCGTGGACTTGCCGCAGCCGGAGGGACCGAGCAAGGCGATGATTTTCCCTGCTTCTACGTTGAGATCAACGGGGGCGATAACGTCAATGCGGTTCCCATCCGGCTGCTCGTAGAACTTTTCGACAGCCTGGGCGCGAATAATGGGATCGACGGGCTCGGTCACCGAATCGTACTCCAGTAGGCTTGATCAATTTGCTTCGCAAGAGAATACACTACTCAGGCCACCCACTCTTCGTTGTCGTTTGAGCTGGCGTTCGCCGGCAACGTCTGCGGAAGCCGGTCGGAGACTTCAGCGAGTGCAGCAAACTTTTTCGCCAACTCCGGACGCAGCAACTCGGCGTCAAAACGCCAGCGCCAGTTGCCGTGTTCGCGGCTGGGAACATTCATACGCGCGTCGCTTCCCAGCCCCAGCGCATCTTGCAGCGGCACCACGCAAAGACTGGCAACGGAATTGGAGGCGGCGCGAATCATGGCCCAGTGGATGCCTTGTTCGCATCGGCCCAGGTACGCTTCCGCTTGCTGGCGTTCGTATTCCGTTGCCCCCGATTCCCACCAGCCGAGCAGCGTGTCATTGTCGTGCGTGCCGGTGTATACCACCTTCTCGGTCGTGAAAGTGTGCGGCAGATGGGTGTGTGCGCCGGCATCCCCAAAACCAAATTGCAGCACGGCCATGCCGGGAATCTCGAGGCGTTCGCGCAGGGCGTGCACGTCGGGCGTGATGTATCCAAGATCCTCGGCGAAAAATGGGAGCCCGCCCAGAGCCTCGCGCAGCTTCACGAATAAATCATCCTTCGGGCCATCGACCCAGCGGCCGTGAATCGCGGTCGGCTCGCTTGCCGGAATCTCCCAGAACTGCGCAAACCCGCGAAAATGATCGAGGCGCATGTAGTCAAAATTGTGGGTGGCCCAGCGCATCCGGTCGATCCACCACGAGTATCCCTGCTCTTTCATGATGTCCCAGCGATAGAGAGGATTGCCCCAGCGCTGGCCATTCTCGCTGAAGAAATCCGGAGGCACGCCGGCGACGACTTCAGGCTCAAGTTCGGAGTTCAGACGGAACAGATCGGGATGGGTCCACACATCGGCGCTGTCGAAATTTACGAAGATCGCGATGTCGCCCACGACGCGAATCGAACGTTGGGCGCAATAGGCTCGAAGCGCCTGCCACTGTTCAAAGAAAAAGAACTGCACGGCGCGGCGGACATCAAGATCGTCGAGCATTTCCGCGTGCGCCTTCTCGATCGCCACCGGATCGCGATGAACCAGTTTGCGGGGCCAGCGGTTCCAGTTTTCCAACTTGAAACGTGCCCGCAACCCATCGAAGAGAACGAAGTCATCGAGCCACCAGCGATTCTCGCGGCAAAAGCTCTCGTAACGGGAGCGGGCGTGCGGTGCGGCGGAGCGCAAGAAGTTGTGCGCTGCTTCAAATAGCAGGGGCAGCTTCTGGTGGAAAACCGCCGGGTAGTCCACGGGCTCGGCACCGCCGGCCAAGGCGCCGACCTGAGCGTGGTCAATCTTGGTGCGGTCAATCCAGCCGCGATCGGCGAGCCGCTCCAAGCTGATCAGCAGCGGATTTCCGGCAAAGGCCGATGTGGAGGAATACGGAGAGTCTCCGAAGCCGAGCGGGCCGAGGGGCAACACCTGCCACAGACCCTGCTGCGCGGACGCGAGAAAATCCGCGAACGCATATGCCGACGCACCAAAGTCACCGATCCCGCCGCGCGAAGGCAGCGAGGTGGGATGAAGCAGAATTCCGCTGGCGCGCGGGAATGACATTCAAAATTAGTTCTCAGTTATTAATGTAGAGACGGGGCTTGCCCCGTCTCACTCCGCGAAAGGAGACGCGGCAAGCCGCGTCTCTAAACGGGAACGTGGCCTCCACTCCGCTACGAACCTTCCTGCCCACCTTGACGGGTCAGGTTTTTCATCTCTTCCTGATTGACCTTCAGCCGGTTGTTCTTCTCCATGTCCTTGCGCAGGTTCGTAACGAACAACCCGAACAAATCGCTCTGCTTGGCTTCGAGGAGCGACTGGCGGATCCCATCCTTCTTCTCGGTGAATTCCTGGTCCGTCGGCGCCTGTTTTTCGAGAAGTTGAGCAACGACGCCATTGCCACCGGCGGTGATCGGTCCGCTAATCTCGCCAGGCTTCAGTGCGAAGATCGCACTCGCGTTGGACATCGAGCCAATGTCGGGAACCTGCCCATCGGGCAGAACCAGGTCACTTGTTTTCACCGTCGCACCCAGATCTTTGGCGGCTTTTTTCAAATCGTGGCCAGCTTTGGCACGATCGGAGAGTTCCTGCGTTTTCTTTTGTAGCAGAAAGCCGGCGCGCTCGTTCTTGAATTCGCTCTCGACCCGCGAACGAACCTCTTCGAACGTTGGCGTAGCCGGAGGCTTTATACCGAGCAGTTGAAAAACCACGTAACCTTGCGGGATCTGCACCACATCGGGTGGGGCCTTCTCGGTTTCGTTGAAGACGGCTTCCATAAACTGCGGATTCGCCGCCAGTCCTGGCAGGTTATCGCTTCGACTGAAAAAATCGGTAGTGACCGCGGCCAGACCCTTAGCGGCCGCTGCCTTGTCGAATCCGTCTGTACGCGCCTGGCTGAGCAAGGCGTTCGCTGCCGCTTCGGTGGCATGCGCCGTCTTCTCCTGCTTCACTTTCTCTTCGATTTCGCTCTTCACCTCGGCGAGCGTCTTGAGATGCGCCTGCTGCTTGTCTTCCACGCGGATGATGTGGAAGCCGTAACTGCTCTTCACCGGGTCGCTGGTCTGTCCTTTACCCAGTGAAAATGCGGCCTTCTCGAATTCAGGTACCGTGCGGCCGCGGCCGATCCAGCCCAGTTCGCCCCCGACCTTAGCGCTGCCCAGATCATCGGAGTATTTTTCCGCCAGCTTGGCAAAATCTCCGCCCGCCTTGAGTTGCTTCAACACGTCCTCTGCCTTCGCGCGCACGTCGGCCACGGCTTTCTCATCTTCCTTGGCACCAGGCGCAGGCAGAGGAATCTTGATCAGAATGTGGCTGACCTTCACCTGCTCGGGCACTCGGTACTCGTCCCGGTGCTGGTCGTAGTACGCCTGCAGATCCTGGTCCGTAACCGTCGTAGCACCCGCGATTTTCGCGCTATCCACGACCACGTACTCGATCCGCCGCTTCTCCGGAATGGAATTGTTGTAAGTAGCCTTGTTGCGATCGTAGAAAGCTTTGAGTTCCTCCTCGGTGGGGTGCAGCCCCTTCAGGATGTCGGCCTGGGTGATCACGGCATATTCGAACTTCACCTTGGTGTTGCGGCGGTCGAATTCGTCACGGACCTCGGGATCCCCAACAAAGGCGCTGCTCGCAACCAGGGCGCGCAACTTGCGGACAAGAATATAGTCCTTCTCCAGTGCTTCAAACTGAGGAACCGTCAGATCGTTGCGCTGAACGAAGTTTTCATATTCTTCCTGGCCTACGAACTTACCGTCGGGAAAGAGCATTGCGCCCAACTGCCCGTGCTGCATCTCATCGCGAAGTTCGTCGTCGCTGACGCGCAGGCCCATGTGGTGCGCCTCGGCAACCAGAGTCTTTTCATTGATGAGTTGCTCGGCAGCCTGACTGGCAAAATAGGGCAGCAGCATGCTGGCCTGCGGCCCGCCTTTGGGAAACTGCTGCCGGATCATGGCCCTGGCCTCGCGCTGCACCTCGGGCACGGTCACGGTTTGGTCGCCAACCGTGGCCAGAACTCCGGCCGGAGGCGCGCCAATGCCGAGACTGGAGCCGATGCCACCGGGAATCAGGGTGATCGCCATCGAGGCACAGATGAGAACGAGCAGTGCGCCGAGAACGATCTTCACGGTAGGCCCTGCATTTTGAAGCTGTCGAATCATGGTCAGATAACTCCATCTGTAGAGACGGGGTTTGCCCAGTCTCAGGAGGATTGCTCCACGCTGGAAGCTAGAATTTATGATTATAGACTAGCGTTGCCTCGCTTTAATTCGCGGCAGAAACAGAAATCCTTGGCGCGGCCTCGGCTTGACCGGTTGCGGCACAAACACGTACAGAATCAGATTCCAAAGCGTGAGCGAGCGCCGCAATCGAAGGGCGTCAGCGGGCGGGCGGAAAGTGGAACTCATTTACCAGCTCAAAATTAAAACCCCATCATCCTGCGGAGATAACGGGGTCCGGGGGAGGGTCATTCGTGGCTCACGGGGTCGCAAACAGATCCGCCCTGCCGCAGTTCCACAAACTTCCTCGAATTCTATACGGAAGGGATTTTCTGTCAACGAAAAACGGTCCATGCTTCACTCAGGACGACAAGCTATTGCCTGGGATATTGGAACGCATACCCGCTCGCTTCATTCCCCGACATGAATCTGGTGTTGTATTCGAGCAAGTAGTTCAGGTGCTCGGCATCGGATGGGAAAGATTGCCCGGGATACGGATAGGTGCGCATGTCGCGGAATGGTAGCGGATCGACCGTATCGCCGTGGTAGGCGTAGAAGTCCATATCCTTTTCGTATCCGTTGGCGACGAAGAAATAGTCGCGCACCCAGCCGCCTGGCAAGGCGGGCAGCTTGGCAGGATCGAAATCAAGCGCAACTTCATCGCCCGAACCGAAGACAACAAACTTATCGTCGATCGAGTCGAGCAGCGGCCGCACATCGCCGTAGCGCGTGTAGGCCCCGGCAGGCCGCGTGTATGGACCGGTGGCGCTGGCTTTTTCGTAAATGTACTTCACGTTGCCCGGTGGCTGGCCTTCGATCTTCAGCGGGAATCCGTGAAAATTCAGTTCCGCGCGCGCGAGCGGCACGGGCGTAAGGCGCGCGCTCTGGTCTTCGCTTCGATCCTGGCTCGTCCGGCTGATCAGGATGTTGTCCCAGTAGATCTGCAGATTCGTGGTGATGCGAATGCGCCGTGTGCCCGGCGGAAATTTGCCGGTGAGATCGGCGGTCATAGTGCGCGCACCGCCCGCCGGAAAGCCCATGTCATCGACTACGCGCACCCATTTCCCCTTTCCGCCGTTCGCTGACGAGATTAGCGCCTCGACGTACGGAGCAAACGGCCGCAAGTGCGCTTGATCGGCGGCGTACATGCTGGTCGCGGAGAAATACTCGATCTCACCGTGCATCAAGAGCCACAGCGGACCACTGCGGTACGGCTCGCCAATATCTAGTTCCAGGCTGTGAGGCTCGGTGAATCCCATGAACGAAAGCACTTTGAAGTCGCCAAAATAGCGATGCGCGAGCAAATCGGGGAGCACGTCGTGGCCCCGCTCATCCCACGCACCGGCAGGCGGACGCGCGTCGTTCTTATTGCTGAACACGACTTTGAACAGCGGGTACGGCGGATTGCTGGCGAAATATTCGTTGGGATAAACATCGACATCGGCAGGATGATCGACAGCCAGCAATTGCACCTGATCGAGGTAAACGGATTCTTCAAGGGGCTCCATGAAACGGAAGCTGAGCTTCCCATCTTTTTCGCGAAGCGAGCTGCGGTCGAGCTTGATGGATTCCGTGGGACGCGCGATGTTGCGCTCGACGTTGCCATTGCTCGCCGCGATCCAGTGCCCAACGACTCCCGCGCCGAGCATATCGCCGACAAGCTGATACTCGTGACCGTCCCACGCGAACAACGTCGGACACGAACTCCCGCGGCGGTCGAGCTCCTGAATATTCTGCACCTTGTTGGCGGCGACTTCGATTTCATCCTGCAGAACGCCCGTCGGCCAAAGCATGCGGACGACATCGGCAACTTTCGCCTGTCCAAGACCGATGGTCAGGTAGGGCGAGTTCTGTCCGAGGTAGCCGGACGATCCGTACACTTCAAACTTCTGCCGCAGGCCAGCGGAGAATACTTCAACCTTCGTGCCGATGGCGCTCTTGTTATCGTTCAGGCCCTTGAGCGCAAGGCGCAACGAGTTGTTCTTGCTGCCACCTTCGTTGTGGAGCAGCACGGCGGGGCCGTGATTTTGCGTGATCAGGAGATCGACGGCGCCGTCGTTGTCGTAGTCTCCAACGATGATGGCGCGCGGCTCTTTGAGTTGAATTTTGTCGAGTCCGACGTCGGCGGTGACGTCTTTGAAACCGTCGGGCCCGAGATTGCGAAAGAGGCGGACTTCGCCCTTGCCGTCCTTCGTCTCCCCGACAGCGACGAGATCGACCCAGCCGTCGTTGTCGTAGTCAATGGCGGCAACGCCGAAACTGATGTCCCAGTTGGTCGGAGGGAGCGCAACCTGCTCGAACTTTCCACAATTGTTGCGCCAGAGAGTGACTCCGCCCGCGCCCCAGTGTGTCAAGGCAACATCCATCCATCCATCATGGTCGAAATCAAGGACGGTGATTCCAGCCGTGGGAGCGTACATCGGAGATGGCCACGGCCAACGCATAGGGAATTTTCCTTCCCGCGGATTCTCAAAAATGGTAGGTGCACCCCCTCCAGTAACCACCAAATCGACGGCTCGGTCGTTGTTGTAGTCTGTGCCTATTGCCCCAATGCTGGGTTCGGTTCCAGTTAGCCCAATCGATCCGCCGACCTCGCTGAATGTGCCGTCGCCATTGTTACGCCACATAAGGTTCGATCCTGTCATCGCCCTGATTGTCGGTGGACGCGACTTTTCCCGAGGGTCAGAATCAGGCTGCTCACTGAAGCGTGTGACGTAGAGATCAATATCCCCGTCGTGATCGTAGTCAATAAAGGTCAAGCCAGCATTGAAGCCGTTGCTTTTGATTCCGGCAGCCTCAGTTACATCTTTGAATGTCCCGTTTTTCTCGTTGTGCATGAGCAGGATTCGGCCATTAAGACCTAAAACGATGTCTGTGAAGCCGTCGTTGTCGTAGTCCCCCGTCGTGCAGCCGATCGCGTGCAGCGTGGGGTCGAGTCCGGCCTTCTTGGTTACATCTTCGAACTTTTCACCTAGGTTGTGAAAGAGAGTCACCCCTCCTTCCGGGCCGTGGTCGGCTAGGAGGACGTCTATTCGTCCGTCATTGTCGTAGTCAAGAAAGCACGCGCCTGGACCAACAAACGAAGCGATGCCCTTGTCATTGCTCGCTGACGGTTTCGATTTCAGTCCCGTACTCTCCGTCACATCCACAAACCTCACCGGAATTTCCGCCCCCACTTTCTCCCCCGCGACCGGCGAATCTTCCGCGCGCGAATACTTTCCCTGTTCGCCATAGGCCAGGCTGATGGGCGTGCCCAGCTTGTTCTGCGTGATGTACTGGAACTTCTTCATCGCTTCGTGGGCGGGGTCGGATTGTCCGGATTGTTGATACGCCCGCGCTAGTCCAAACTGCGCCGAGGCGTGATGCGGATCGAGCTTCAATGCGCGCTCAAAGGCGTCGATCGCTTCCGGAAATTGCTTGAGTTGCGCGTAGGTCGATCCCAGGAAGTACCAGGTGTCGGCGTCATTCGCATCAATTTCAGTAACGTGGCGGAACGCATCGACGGCGGCACTCGCATCGGCGGAGTTTTTGTAATAAAGGCCGAGGTTATACCGGGCATGGGCATCTTTCGGATTGTCCTTGACGGCCTTTTCCAGCAGCGCCTTCGCTTCGTCAAGGCGCTGCAGATTGAGCAGCGCCACTCCACGATTAACCGTGGTCACCTCCAACGCCGGATCATTGGCAGCCGCTTCTTCGAACGCCTTCAAAGCTTTTTCAAAGAGCTGCTGGTTCATGTACGCGACGCCGATGTTGTTGAGGCGGGCCGCTTCGGTGGGGTTCGTGGAAGGACCATTCGCAGCAAGCAGTCCGACGACAAGCGCGAGAAGAAAAGTGGAGACGAAGGCAAGGCTGAGCGTCTTGGTCATCGTGAGTTTAGGCACCAATTCTATCTGAGTACCAAGATGGGTGAAGAGCCACAAATCACTTCGTTCCGTATGCGCGCGAGGCGATCACGCCTTTCGCCTCCTGGACGGTTACGGTCTGCCCGGTCGCGATGTTTGAGAGCTTGTCCACTTGCCCGCTGGGCCAGTCGATTTCGACCGTATCGGCTTTGGTGTTCGATCCCATGCCGAAAGTCAACACCAGTTCGCTTTGCGAAAGATAACTGGAGCCGGTCTTCATGGTGAGCCACTGCTTGTCGGGTCCGGCGCTGACGCGAACGACGGCGCCGATGCCGTCGCGGTTCGATTTTGTGCCGACGAGTTTTATGCGCAGGCTCTGATTCGTGCCGCCCTGGTTGAGGTAGAGATGCGCCGGGCCACCGTTGATCATGACGAGAACGTCGAGGGCTCCGTCATTATTGATGTCCGCATAGGCAGCGCCGCGCGCGACTTTCGGCGCGGCAAACGCGCTTCCGACTTTAGCCGTGACCTCTTCAAACTTGCCATTTCCGAGGTTACGGAATAAGTGCGGCGGTTCGGCGTAGCTGACGCGCTTCTGCACCGTTTCGATCTGGTCTTCGATGTGGCCGTCGGCGACGAAGATATCCTGCCAGCCGTCGTTATCGTAGTCGAAGAAGAAGCAGCCGAAGCCGAGGGTAACCAGAGTCGCGCGCCCGACTTCCGAGCGCGGAGCTTCGTCCACGAACAGGCCGTTGCCTTCGTTGTGGTAGAGCGAAAGCATCTGATTGGAAAAATTTGTGATGATCAGGCTGGCACTGCCGGAGCGGTCATAATCGGCGGCATCGACTCCCATGCCGGCGCGGGCAACGCCATCTTCGCTGAAGGCGATTCCGGCGGGAACGGCGCGCTCCTCGAAGGTGCCGTTCTTTTTATTAAGGTAGAGCTTGTTCGGCTGAGTGTCGTTGGCAATCAGGATGTCGGGCCAGCCGTCGTTGTTGTAATCGAGAATGGCTACACCGAGTCCCTTTGAAGTCGGATCGTAAAGGCCGACTTTCTGCGTGGCGTCTTCGAACTTGCCGTTGCCGAGGTTGTGCCAGAGGCGAGCCGACGTTCCCTTATACGATTCTGGCGTGCAGTACGATTTGTGCGAGCCATCGAGGGTGCAGTAGAGGTCGGTCTGCTCGGACCACTGCACGTAGTTGGCGACGACGAGATCGAGTTTGCCATCGCGATCGTAATCGACCCAAGCGGCGCCGGTCGAAAACTCGTTTGGGCCCCAGAGTCCCGCGAACTTGGTCACGTCGGTGAAAGTGCCATTGCCGTTGTTGTGAAAGAGGTGACTCTGGCCGACGGCGGTAATGAAAATGTCGTCGAAGCCGTCGTTGTCGTAGTCGCCCACGGCGACACCCATGCCAAAGAGCGAAATACCGAGGCCAGATTTGCGGGTCACGTCGGTGAAAGTGCCGTCATGATTGTTGTGGTAGAGCTGCAAGGTGGTCGCACCGCTTCTGGCGTGACCGGGCCAGTCCTGACCGTTGACGAGCAGGATGTCGGGAAAGCCATCGTTGTCGTAGTCGATGAACGCACAGCCGGGGCCCATGGTTTCCGGGAGCCACTTTTTTCCGAAGGCTCCGTTGTTGTGGGTAAAGTGGATGCCGGCCTGGGCGGTGATGTCCCGGAAGGTGATGGTTTGCGCCGAGACGGTGATTGTCGCTGCTAACAGAAAAGGCAACATCCGCCACAGAGTGGGTTCTCTCTTGAAAATGCGCATCACCTTTGGGCTCCGGGCGTCATGGTGGCGCGAGCTGTGGCCGAGTTGCGCTCGGCTTGGACGGGCGTGACGCCCGTCCCCACACGTGCCGGGCTTTGCCCGGTTGGACGGCCGAGAGCGGAGGTCCCTATGTGGGTCGCGGTGATTGGCAGCGGGACTGACGTGTGCTCATGGATACTCTGGCGTTCGTTGTTGTCTTCGGGATTTAGCTGGCGATAGGGACCGGTGATGGCTTGCGAAGCTTCGTCGGCTTTGAAGCGCAGGTAGCGAGCCTGGTGCTCTTTGGACATCTTCTCGTCGCCGAGACCGTTATAACAAAGCATGAGATTGTAGTGCGCTTGCAAGTCCTCGGCGTCAACAGCAAGCACCTGCTGCAGAGTCTTCACGGCTTCGGTATATTTGCGCTCGAGAAACAGGACGCGTCCAAGATTGTTCAGCGCTACGCGATCGCGGGGATATTGGGCGAGGACCTTCGCCAAATGTTGGGCTGCGCCGTCGTAATTGCCTTCCTGGCGCAGAACTCCGGCATAGAAGAAGTGCGCACGGGCCAGATCGGGACTGAGCGCCAGCGCTTTTTCAAGCACAGTGCGGGCGCGAGCTACGTCGCCTTCCTGCAGGGCGGCGCGGCCGATGTTCACCCAGCCGTCGGGATTCTGCGGATCGGCCTCGGTGACCTTTTCGAAGGCGGCCTGCGCCGCTTTCAGATCGCCTTGCAGCAACAGGCCAATGCCGTAATCGTTCCAGCGCTGCCAGTCTTCTTTCGCAAGCTGAGTCTTGGGCCGCGGCGCTGGGGCGTTCGCGGGCAAGACGTCTAGGCCTACTTCGTTTTCGGCAACCGCGACGATCGGCAGATCGGGAATTTTCTCCTGCTTCGCGGAAACACCGTGGAGCGATGCGGTGAACGCCATTTTAGCGTCATCGAAGTCGGGGGTAGTCTGGGCGGTCACGTTCTTGTCTTGCTCGCCGGCGAACGCGAACTGCGTGTTAAACCACGCGAATTTGCGATAGCAGAGGCGGGCGGTAAGAGTAATTTTGCCGCCGGTCTTCTCCGGAACCTTCATTCGGAAGTGTACGGTATCAGCGGCCCCGGGCGGAATCAGACGCACATAGACAACGGCGCGCGTGGCCCAGGCGTTGCGCTTGTTGATCGGATTGCCGTGCGCATCCACCTGAAGCGAACGATAGAAATGCGCCCCCTTTTCGACCGGTCCCTTGCCGTTGTCCTCAACCATGCCGCTCCAAAAAATGGTCTGGCCTTTGTCGTCGACACCTTTGAGTTCGAGCCAGGTGTCGTAAGCATCGACGGTGCCGCCCGGGAAGAAGTGTCCGACGCGTTTGGTGCGCACCACGACATCAACGCGAACCGTGTCGCCGCGACGAACGGCGGGATGAACGCGGCTGAGAGGAGCGGTGACAGGAGCAGCCTCGCCGGCGGCGCCGGGCGTGACTTTTGCTTCCGCCTCTTCTCCCACGGCGAAGGTGGTTGCGAGTTCATGTTCGGCGACCGCTCCGGTTTTTAACGGGGCGCTCGCTGGCGTCAGCGCAAAAATATCCACGGTAAGAGCTCCGCTGGTCAGGAAATCTTCGGTGGCTTTCAACTGCGCGGCATCTTCGTTGGCCGTGGGCAGCGCTGTGTTGGCGGCGGGAAAACGGTGCGAGTGCACTTTGCCCGCAATGTTCCCCATGTCATTCGAGGGTTCAAGCGGCATGTGGCAATCGGCGCACTGCTGTGGTTTGGGCGGATAGTAGAACGAGCGAGCGCCCTCTCCGGAAATGCCACTAGCCTGCCAGTTGTCGTATTCGTTGAAACCGCGAATCCAGCGATAGTGATTGACGGGCACGTCGAGGTGCACCTTGTGGCAGGAGGAGCAGAACTGCGCTGTCTGTTGACGCATGAACGGCTTGAGGAAGACGCGGCGGTGCGGCTCCGGATTCAGCTTGACCATGAAGTCGTGCAGGGTGCGAACCAGCGGATTCTTGCTGGCCGCAAGCTCGTGCAGCTTGGGATACTCAAGATAGAAATCCCCCTGGCCCATCGTGCTTTTTACGTCGGCGATGGAGTGGCACATCATGCAGCCGAGTCCAGCCTGGGCTTCGGGCGCGTGCACGAATTGTTTGATGGGCGTATCCATTTTGCCGGCGTAGAGCACCGCCGGGTCGTGGCATCCGCCACACCATTTTGAGGGCTTGGTGCCGATCGTATCCTGCATGTACTCGATCGACTTGCGATACCACTGATTGTTGAACGATGAAAAGTGGTGCGCCGAGCTGTTCCACTGGTTGTAGATATCCTGGTGACAGCGCTTGCAGGAATCGGACTCCATGAAGAACTGGCTGGGAATTTTTTCACCGCCGTACACTTGCGCGGAACTGGGGAAAAATGGGCCGGTGGGACCGTCGCCTTCACCGTTCATCGTAAGCGGCGGCAAGGCTGGATTTTCAATGCGTCCATGCTGGGTCCACCGCGTTTCGCGAAGGTAGCGAGCGCCGGGCGCCATCACCGCCAGCAGCGCCAGTACGGCGGTGATGCGAACCGCCGCATGACGGGGCAGCCATCCGCGGGCCCCTAATTGGGCCGCGGCGATCAGGCCGGCTCCGAGAAAGCTCACCCCTATGTGGAAATAGACGAGATTCCACTCCGCGCGCAGCGCTCCGGTGTAGATCAAGGCCAGTCCCGGGATTGCGCCCCCGAACAAGACGCCCATCCCGATGCGCATCAGCGGCTCACCCCGACGCACGATAAAAGACCGTACCAGCCAGAGCAGCAGCCAAACTGAAGCCACCGCGCCGGCAACAGCGTGCAGCAACACCACTCCGGCATACAGCACATTCGCCTGTGGGAACGCGTACAGGTAGATCGCGGACACAACAAGGAAACCGATCAGCAGCGTTAGCGCTCGATTCATCATAGAAATCTGGGAAAGTCTGGCGGACAACAACCGATTCCCGCAGGCTCACATCAGAGTCTGCACCCCTTAGATTGCGCCATATTATCGTTTGGCGGGAAGCGGCGTCTCTAATTAAAACAGATTAGACGAGCGGATATTCCTCGCGTTGTTGACTTCCCTGCTCGCACGGGCGACGGGGTTCAAACGTTAGGGGCAAGAGCAACAGCTTTGACGAATTGTCATCCCCAGCTAAGCGAGGGATCTGCAGTTCGCGGAAAAATGCAGTTCCCTCGCTTCGCTCGGGATGTCAAATTCCGGCGATTGAGGAGTCCCTTCGGGTAGTGGGGTCATAAAGCACCACTACCGTCCCTTCGCTCCACGTTGCTGACTTCGCCGCCGCTCTGCTACTTTGAATGGTTTCCCGTTCGCGGTCTGCTGACCTTATTTGCTCAATATGCGGGGTGAGACCTAATGCCAGCCATTAAATTTCGCGGTGTGGACTTCATCGAATTCGATACGCTGCTGGATGACGACGAGCGCCTGGTACGCGCCACGGCGCGCCAGTTCATCGAAGACAATCTCGTCCCGATCATTGAAGAGTGCAACCGCGCTGGCCGCTTCCCGCGCGAACTGGTCAAGCCCATGGCCGACCTGGGATTCTTTGGCGCCTCGCTGAACGGCTACGGCTGCGCCGGCATGTCGAACGTCGAATACGGCCTGGTCACGCAGGAACTGGAGCGCGGAGATTCCGGCGTGCGCTCATTCGTCAGCGTGCAATCGGCGCTGGTGATGTATCCGATTTACACCTTCGGCACTGATGAGCAGAAAAACACCTGGCTGCCGGCAATGCAGAAAGGCGAGAAGCTCGGCTGCTTCGGACTGACCGAACCGGACTTCGGATCGAACCCAGGCGGCATGCGCACGCGCGCTCGCAAAGTTGGAAAAGAATATGTGTTGAACGGCGAGAAGATGTGGATCACGTCGGGCACGATCGCCGACGTGGCAGTGATTTGGGCGAAGGTGGAAGACGAAGGGGACGGCGAAGGGGAAACGATACGCGGATTTCTGGTGGAGACCGACCGTCCTGGATTCAAGGCCGACGACATTCACGGGAAATGGTCGCTGCGCGCTTCGGTGACGTCAGGCTTGTCGCTGCAGGATGTGCGGATTCCCGAGTCAAACCTGTTGCCGGGATCGGGCGGATTGAAGTCTCCGCTGATGTGCTTGAACCAGGCACGCTATGGAATCGCATGGGGCGCGGTCGGCGCGGCGATGGCGTGCTATGACTGCGCGCTGCAGTATTCATTGTTGCGAAAGCAATTCCGTGATCAGCCCATCGCCTCGCATCAACTGGTACAGGAAAAGCTTGCCTGGATGATCAGCGAGATCACAAAAGCGCAGTTACTCGTGCTGCAAGTCGGCCGCCTCAAAGACGCCGGAAAAGTGCAGCATCAACATATCTCGATGGCCAAGAGAAACAACGTCTGGATGGCGCTCGAGTGCGCGCGGCTGTCGCGAGATATTCTGGGCGCAAACGGAGTGGCCGACGATTACCCCATCATGCGACATCTTATGAACCTCGAAAGCGTAAAGACCTACGAGGGCACGCACGATATCCACACGCTGATTATTGGGGCCAGCGTGACGGGGATCGACGCGTTCTAGGTCCATTACACGGCGTCCCTCGTGAAGGCACTATCCACTCAGCCGTAGAGTTGCGTCAGCAACTCAATTGTCGTCGTTGCTGACGTTCTCATTCAGACGAGTGCCAGCGCTGGGCTTAAAGCCGCTGGCGTCTCGGTTCAGTCAGGCGGGGACAGCTCTCTCCGATTCAAGCTCTCATCTGCAGGAGTGTGACGCTTGCCCTTCCATCTCTGCTCCTAAGGGAATATAGTGCATAGTCGCATTTTTATTGAGGAGGCGTTTATGGCAACTCAAGTCCGTCCCGAACCGCATGCCAAGAATTTCGGGGAAAACATTGAAAGCGATCTGGCGCTGGAATTTTTGCGTGTGGTGGAGAACGCGGCCATCGAGTCGGCGCGCACCATGGGCCAAGGGGACCGTCCGCTGAGCGACCAGATGGCCACCGAGGCCATGCGTAAAACGATGGACACGGTTCCGATGCACGGCACCATAGTGATCGGCGAGGGCGAGCGCGACGACGCGCCCATGCTTTATATCGGCGAGCAGGTCGGCGGCTGTTATCCGGACGGCCGCGAGGTTCCACATATCGACATCGCCGTCGATCCGCTGGAAGGCACGAACCTCTGCGCCACCGGATCGCCGGGGGCGATCACGGTGCTGGCGGCTTCAGAAAAAGGCGGGTTGCTGCACGCTCCCGACTGCTACATGGAAAAGATCGTGGTCGGACCATCGTGCAAAAACGCGGTCGAGCTGGACGCTCCGGTGGCGGTCAACCTGAAAAATATCGCGCGGCGTCTGCATCGCGGCGTGGAGGATCTGGTGGTGATCGTGCTCGACCGTCCGCGCCACGAGAAGCTGATCGCCGATATTCGGAAGGCGGGCGCGCGCATACGGCTGATTGGCGACGGCGATCTGTCGGCGGGCATTGCCGCGGCAGTGATCGGAACCGGAGTGCACGCGGTCATGGGATCGGGCGGCGCTCCGGAGGGCGTGATTACGGCGGCTGCGATCCGCTGCCTGAACGGATATATGCAGGGACGGCTGGTAATCGACACGCCGGAACTGGAAGAGCGCATCGCGAAGATGGGGATCAAAGACAAGAAGAGAATTTATGAAGCCGAAGACCTGGCTCCGGGCAAGCAGATGATCTTCGCCGCGACCGGCGTGACCGAAGGCGCGCTGCTGAAGGGCGTCCGCTTCTTTGGCGAAGGGACACGGACTTCTTCGGTGATTTTGACTTTGAGGACGGGCCGGGTGCGGTTTATTGAGAGCATCCATTTGGATAAGGGGCCGGATGTCAAGGTGAGGTTCTCGTAGGGCGGGTATCAGTTCTCACGAGGGGTGGCCCACTCAAGCCCGGTTTTGGCTTGAGTGGGGCAGTTCTATCGGAATCGTGACCTATCCTCGCCGTTCATCTTGTCCCGTATTCTGTGAAAACGTAGTCCCGCTTCTGCGCGATCGTGTGGCACGTGTACCCGCACTTGGCGTCGTGCCCCTGCGGCGGCTTGTCGTTCAGGGTGGCGGGCGTAAACGTGTTGGACGCAGCGTCATACTCGAACGCGGCCCAACCCCATCCACCGCTGCCCGCGAACCGCTTGCTATCCTTCACCATGAAATCCATGTCATGCTGCGTGCCTGGCACCGCCGGCTGACCGGGCTCGCCCTCAATCTTTTTCACGTTCCAGTGGACCTTCGCCATCTTGGCGCCATCCGGGAAGGGCTTGCCATTCTCGGGAATGCCCGCCTTGTAGGCGTCGATCATGGCAGGATTTCCCAGGATCGCAGCCAGCATATTTCCGTTATGGCTGACGGCGATCACCTGCCAGCTTTCGTATCCCCTGAACTCAGAGAATGCAAGCCCATCCGGCACTTTTACCGTGTACTTGTCGGTGTGCTTATCCTCGGTAGCGGAAATCGCAATCCCGGAGACGACGGCGAGCGTTACCGCAACACCCACACTGATCAGCATGCTTTTGCGCTTCATGTCCGCAGCTCCTTTCTGTTCATGAAAAAACAGACTCGCGGATGATACACAGGTTCACGCGCCATCCACAACACCACGGGAAGTTGCGCTGCGCGGAGCAGCCGGTGAACATGCTCCGGCATGACTACGTAACCGTAAACCTGAAGTCTGAATCTGCGCCGCGAAGATCCCCACGCAAGCCAAAAGCGGGCTGGAGCGGGCCACCCGTCGCGGCACAAAGGTTGGCCAGCCCGCCGAGACTCCTCCCACCAAGCAATATTCCTACTTCTAATATATTGACGGACTTTACAAACTATGTCATACTCTCACATATGAGTATGACTGAGAAGCTCGAAACCGTATGGTTCACGACGAAGGGGCAGGTCGTCATCCCACTTCGCCTGCGCAAACAATTCGACATCGAGGACGGGACAAAGGCCGTGGTTCAAGCCACACCGGAGGGAATCCTTCTCAAACCCATGACCGCGGCGCTCATCAAGCGCGGGCGCGGCATCCTCAAGCGCACGCCGGGAGGCAAGCCGCTGACGGAGAACTGGGCGGAGCACAAGAAGCAGGAACGGGCAATCGAGGAGCGCCATGCCGGCTAAGGTGCTCGACAGCTTCGCGCTTATCGCTTACTTCCGCGACGAGCCGGGCGCGGAGACGATGGAAGATCTGCTCGTCTCCGCCGGTAAGAAGGACAGCCCGCTCCTCATGACCGATGTGAACTACGCCGAGGTGAAGTACTCCATTGTGAAGAAAGACGGCGCGGCGGCGTGGGCGGAGGCCGCGAAGGTCCTTCAGGGCCTGCCGATTGATTTTCATTCCACGACCCGCGCGCTGGCCGACACCGCGGCCGATTTCAAGGCGCGTTTCAAATTGAGTTTGGCCGACGCCTTTGCCGCCGCGCTGGCAAAGGAAAGGAGGACTGAACTCGTCACCGGCGACCCGGAATTCAGGCCGCTCGAAAGGGAAATCAAAATTCACTGGCTGAAATAATTACCGCCTGGGAAAACTACGGCATACGAAAAATTCCAACCGGCCATTGCGACGGTGGAAGCCACTTCTCGAAAAGCGCGAGAAGTGGCGCACCCCCCAGTTATCTCCCCGTCGGCTCTTAGGGTATACTTCGGGCCGGAGAAGGGGGCCACCCGCCCGCTGACGTCCTTAATCAACGGCTTCGGTCTTGCTCCGCTTGAACATGAAATCGAAGCGGCTTACTCGCCATGCTGCAGCAGTGTACGTCCCTTCTGCTGGACCTCTTCCCAAGAGATAGTCCCCACCTTGCCGGATTGAACCTCATGCAGACGGCGCATGACCTCTGCCTGCCAGGCGGCGTCAACGTCCGGATCGACGGTGGCGTCCAGGCTGGAGATTAAGTTTCCGGCCAGTTCTGCACGTTCGTTATCCGGCAGGGCCAGTGCCTTTTGCAACAGTTCTCGAGCTTCTTGGGTCATGGGGAAATTATAGCTGTAGATGCAAGGGTGTGAAATTCGGGGACAGAAATTCGGGGACAGACGGAACGTTTCCGCTAACTAGTTTTAATCACACCCCAAAGAGAACCACGGGGCAGCACACACTTCATTCATCCGTGCCGAACAATCGCGGAATCCTCCTAAGTTATTGACAGAAAAATACCTTACACATAAGTCCTTATTCCTCAAAGACCTGGCGAAAATTCCGGGCGAACTCCAGCTAAGTCTTTGATTCCAAAAGACCGGCGCTAGGGGGGTCAAGCACCTGAGCAAGAACCGAATCGTCCAGCCGCTCGCCGCGCAATTCCGCTGCAAGCCTCGGCAATTTCCCCTGATCGCATGCCTGCTACAATCTCTAGCTCCCTGATAAAAGGAAACTTCCTGCTCCACAGAGACGTATCTAGCATGTGCTGTTAGGTTTCCCGCGCAATTCGCTGCGGCAGCGACCCGACGTTTGGAGCAGTCAACAGGAATCTCACGGAGTCTGGTTTGGAAGAAGCCCAGGTTGTCGGATTGCTGGTCCGTCGCTGCGTTTCAGGCGATGCCGCGGCTTGGGAAGAGATTGTGCAGCGCTATCACCGGCGGATTTATAACGTCTGCTACCGGTTTGCCGGGGATTCCGACAACGCGCAGGACCTCACCCAGGAGGTCTTTATCAAGATGTATCGCACTCTGAATACCTACGACGCCGGTAAGGGCGCGTTCATGACCTGGGTAACCACCATCACTCGCAACCTGCTGGTGGATCACTTCCGGAAGTCGAAAGGCGACAGGATCACGGATTCGCTGGATTCTGCGCCCTCCGAGCATGAAGATTCGCAGCCGCTTAGCGCGCAGATCGCCGACCGTGGGGTGCCTGCGGATGCCGCGGTGCAGAGCCGGGAAACGCGGGAAATGGTGCATTTGGCGCTGCAGAAACTGTCTCCGGAGCTGCGAGAGGCGGTGATTTTGAGGGATTTACAGGACATGGACTATCGGGAAATCGCCACGGCTTTGAGGGTCCCGGAAGGGACCGTCAAGTCAAGAATTAATCGGGGACGGGCGGAACTTGCGCGCCTCCTACAACGTACATATAGGCAGGTGATCTGATGGCGGACGAAACCAAACACGGGACCCCCACCCCGCCCGGCCAAAACCGGGCCGATCGGGGAGCCCAGGTCGAATGCACCGAGTTCGAAGCGCTGCTCAGCGAGGCGATAGATGGCGAAGGGCAGTTGAGTGCGGATCAGAAGGAGAGCTTCGACGCCCATCGGCGCGTTTGCGGTATTTGCGGTCCGCTGTTTGCGGACGTGCAGGCAGGACAGCAGTGGCTCCGGTCGCTCGAGGCAGTTGAGTCTCCGGTGCATCTGGTCCATAACATTCTGGCGGCTACCAGTGGAGTCGTGAGCACGCGGCCGCTGGCGGTGACGGCGGGCGGCAGGACGACTCCGTTCGGGGAGCGGATGCGGGAGCGGTGGGATTCGTTCTTTACGCCGCTGGCGGCCTTTGTGCGGCAGCCGCGCTTTGTGATGTCGTTCGGGATGATCTTCTTCTCATTCTCGCTGGCGCTGAATGCGGCCGGGGTGAAGGCGTCTGACGTAGCGAGAGTCGACCTGCGGCCGGCAGCTTTGCGGCATGCTTATAATGAAGCGCAAATCAGAGTGGTGAAGTACTACGACAATATCCGCTTCGTGTACGAGATCGAATCAAAGGTGCGCGAGCTGAAGCGGGCCAACCCTCCCGCTGAGCCCGGGCCCGTGGAACAAAAAGAAAATCGCAAGAACGACACCAGTGGGGAGCCAGACCAGAGACAGGATCGTAACTATTCCCAGGAATACAACCAGCCGGTTCTAGCCGCGCTACGGGTCCCCATCACGCCGGTTTGGCGTGATGGCGTGGGGGGAGCTTCGCCTGACGTGACGGTAGCGCTGTCCGCAACTACGAACAGGAGGTTTGTATGAACTGCGCCAATCATGCTGATGCGTCAGCAGTGGCCTATTGCCGCACTTGCGGGAAGGCACTGTGCGGGAACTGTACACGTCCGGTGCGGGGCGTGATTTATTGCGAGGATTGCCTGGGGGCGAAGATGGAAGGAGTTCCGGCGGGGACGGCGGGATTCGTTTCCGGCACGACTCCGTCGGCAGCTTCCAGGCAGGTTCCCCCACCGCCTCCTCCTCCGGGAAGCGGCAGTGGACCCAACCCGACCGTAGCCGGCATCCTCGCCGGATTTTTTCCTTTCGGCGTGGGCGCCGTTTACACCGGGCAATATGCCAAGGGGCTGGCGCATCTGGCTATTTTTGCCTTCCTTTTCGCCGGGGCTAATGCCGCCGACGATCGGCACAGCGACGCTCTCATGGCTATCTGCATCCTGAGCCTTGCTTTCTTTTGCATCTACCAGATTATCGACTCGGTGCGCTCGGCCAAGGCGATCCAGATGGCGCAACCCATTCCAGACCCATTTGGCTTGGCGGCAACCTTCAGCAGCGGCACAAAGGTCGAAACCAGTAAGATCCCGGTGGGAGCGATCGTGCTCATTTTGCTGGGTACGCTCTTCCTGCTGAGCACAGCGGGTTTTGGTGTGAATCTTCACCGTTTCTGGGGCCTGATTCCGATTCTGATCGGCGCGTGGTTATTCGCGACCCGCTGGGGATTGATTGGTGCCTCCACGGGCTGTGGTTGCGAACGTTGCCGTGCACAATGCCTGATGGGCCCGGCCATTCTCGTTACCGTGGGCGTGATCGGAATCATCGACAGTTTCCGCAATGTCGGCTTTTTCGGTTACGCGGGCGGCATTCTACTGGTGATCGGAGGCGTCAAGTTGTTTCAGGGAACTGCGACGACTGAAGGACACGTCTGGTCGCCTGCACTGGGGACACCGCCGCCGGGGGGGCCGATTCCGCCGACGCCTCCTGTCCCACCGGCTCCTCCCGTTCCGCCAGTTCCACCGAGTGAGGTGAACCGTGGCTAGCCCAATTATTCCGCCGCCTCCGCGTCCGCACCGTTCGATTGCCGGGCCGGTTGTGCTGATCCTGATCGGAATCCTGTTCTTGCTGGGAACGATGGGGATGATGAATATCCACCATCTGTTGTCGCTGTTCGCGCGCTTCTGGCCAGCGCTGCTGATCCTGTGGGGCGTGCTGAAGCTGGTCGAATACGAACAGGCCAAGCGCTACGGACAGCCGGCGCGCGGCATTGGAGTGGGCGGCATTTTCCTGATGTTTTTCCTGATCTGCGCTGGACTGATTGCAACTCAGGCTTCGCGGGTGGACTGGAAGAACCTCGGCGAGCACATCCAACTGGGCGATGATGAAGGACTGGACGAGATTTTTGGCGGGTCCACGTTCAACTACAGCGACGAACTGAGCCAGGAAATCCCGGCGGGCAGCACCCTGCACGTGAATGACGACCGGGGCACGATTACGGTCAATGTGTCGGACAGCAAGACGATAAAGGTCTCGATGCGCAAGAAGATCCACGCAGAGAAGCAACAAGACGCCGACGACTACAACACCAAGACCAAGGCGCAGATCAGCGTTGCCGACAAGGTCGTCACGCTAAATGCCAATACACAGGGCGCAGGCGACAAGAGCGTGACCACCGACATGGATGTCTTCGTGCCGGGCAACACCGACCTGGTGATCGCTTCCCGGCGCGGTAATGTCACCATCAACGGCATGAACGGCACGGTCGAGGTAACTAATTATCACGGCGAAGTCAGTCTCAACGATCACACTGGAAACGCTGTGCTTAGTCTGGCAGGTAGCTCCGTCCGCGTACGACATGTAAAGGGCGACATCACCGTTCAAGGCCACGGCAATGAAGTCTCATTCGAAGACGTGGACGGCGCCGTGCATATGAACGGCGAGTTTTACGACAGCACCCGGCTGGTGCGCATCAGCAAGACGGTGAGCTTCCATTCTTCGCGCACGGACATGGAATTTTCACGACTGGATGGCAGGCTCGATCTGGATTCGGGCGATCTGCGCGCGGATTCGCTGATCGGACCGATGCGCCTGACGACACGGTCGAAGGACATCGCGCTCGAAGGCTTGTCGGGGGACCTGCGGCTGGAAGACTCCAACGGAACGGTTGAGGTCGGACTGCGCAAGCCGGGGAATATCCAGATCGATAACCGCAAGGGCGACGTGCAGGTTTCGATTCCACCGAATACGGCGATCAAAGTCGAGGCACGCACGCACCAGGGCGAGATTGAGAGCGATTTCGAAGAGATCAAGGTTGAAAATCGCGGCAAGGAATCGAGCGCCAGCGGTTCGATCGGAACCAACGGCCCGCGCCTGGTGATGAACTGCGAAAAGGGACAGATTGAGATTCGCAAAGGGACGGTTGCAGCCGCGCCTCCAGTTCCACCCGAACCGCCAGCCACGCCGGGGAAATCGGGCAAGCCGGCGAAAGCGCTGCCCGCTCCGAAGGCGGCGCCGGTGGAGAGTGAGAATTAAGGAATAGCAGGTCTCAGGTGTCAGTTATTAGGTCTTCGGTATTGGCCTTGTAGTCAGGTGGCTGCTTTTTGACACTCACAAGTGGCCGTCGTCCCCTCTCATGATGTACTCCCGACGGATTCTTGCCGCTCTCCAATCATGCGGGCACTGAAGGCTAAGAGCCAGTAGCTAGCAGCCAATAGCTGAATCCCTCCGTGTTAGATTCGAATCATGCGCTTCATTCTGCAGAAACGCTCGCTGCGATTTGTGTTTGCGGCGAATGTGATCTCCATGCTGGGCAGCGGGATGAACTCCGCCGCGGTGGCCTGGACGATCTTGCAGCGCACTCACTCCGAGATGGCTTTGGGCGCGTTTGCCGCGCTGCAAACGATTCCGGCCATGCTGATGCTGCCCTTCATGGGCGTCATTATCGATCGCGAAGACCGGCGGCGGTTGGTGATGATGCTCGATGCGGCGCGCGCCGCCGTCATTCTCACGGTCACGGTGCTTGCGTTTCTTCACCGTGTGCAGGTGTGGGAACTCTACCTGATGAATACGCTGGTGGCGGCAGGCTTCTGGATGTTCTGGCCAACGATTACGGCGCTGATTCAGGAACTGACGGCTGAGGGCGGGTTTGTGCATTCGAATACATTTCTACTGGCGGGGGTCCAGGGCGGCTGGTTGATTGCCGGCGCGTTGGTTGGATTCGTCTATGAACACATTGGGCTGGGCGGGGTGCTGCTGATCGATGTGAGTACTTACGTCGTTTCTTTTTTGTGCTACTTCGCGGTGCGCCAGGGACGGCATGTGGTGCCGCGAGCGGTCGAACTGCGGCATGATATCGAGGCGGCGGAAACCGCTGTCGGACGCTTTCTGCGCGAGATGCGCGAAGGGTTGGTCTTTCTGCGCGAGCATCGCGGGGTGGTTTTCCTGGGCACGAGTTGGGCTTTATTTCTGGGCGCGATGATGACGGGAGTGGTGGTCACGGCGCCGCTCAGCGATCGCGTCTTTCACGCGGGCGCGACCGGCTACGGATGGTTGAACGGGGGATGGGGTGTGGGCGCGTTCCTGAGCGCACTCTATGCCCCGGCGCTGATTGCGCGGGTGGGGGCACGGGGTTCGATTGCGCTGGCGATGCTGCTGCTGACTTTTTCAATGGCGCTTTCGCCGTTTTCGCCGTGGCTGGCGATTGCCGTCCTGCTTTATGGGCTGATGGGATCGGCGCGCGGGGTCAGCGGGGTGGCCATGAATACCAGCCTGATGGAGCAGGTGCCGCCACACTTCATGGGACGCGTCCAGAACACTTTCTATTTCTTTGGCACGCTACTGCAGGTGTTCCTGGGGCTGACGGTGGGCTGGATCGCGTCGCGGATCAGCCTGGCGACGGGGTTTGGCGTTATTGCTGCGGTGTATGCGGTCGCGTTTGGCAGCGCCTGCTGGCCGATTCGAAATCGGAAGGCTTTGGCTGCCAACGCAGATTAGCATCTCGCGGGTCTCCCACCCTAACGTCGCAAAAAACGCGACGTTAGGATGGCGCACCCATGGTTGTTCGTATTGCTGGTATTCTTTCTCTTCTTTACGGGAGATTCATTCATGTTTGAGGACTTGAAGGGGAGGACGGCGGTTGTTTTTGGAGTGGCAAACAAGCGCTCGATCGCTTGGGCGATTGCGCAAGGCCTGCATGCGGCGGGGGCGAATCTTGCCATCACGTATCAGAACGAACGGATGGAGATGGAAGCGAAAGACCTGATCCTGTCGCTGCCGGGCGCGGAAGCTTTCATGTGTGATGTTTCGAAGGATGAAGAAATCATCCAGCTCTTCGAAAGCCTCCAAGCTCGCTATGGGAAACTGCACGCGCTGGTGCACAGCGTGGCTTTCGCGCCGGCCGACGAACTGAAGGGCGACTTCGTGAACACGACACGCGAGGGCTTCCGGGTGGCGCACGACGTCAGCGTGTATTCGCTGATCGCGGTTTGCCGGGCAGCGGCTCCGCTGATGGAAGACGGGGGCAGCGTCATCACCATGACGTACTACGGCGCGGAAAAGGTTGTACCGCACTATAACGTCATGGGCGTGGCCAAGGCTGCGCTGGAATGCACGGTCCGGTATCTGGCGCAGGATTTGGGGCGGCGGAAGATCCGCGTCAATGCGATCTCGGCGGGGCCGGTCAAGACGCTGGCGGCGCGCGGCATCTCCGGCTTTGGCGACATGCTGCGTTCGCACGCCGAGCGCGCTCCGCTGCAACGCAATGTTGAAGTCAGAGAGGTGGGCAGCACGGGCGTTTTCCTCGCTTCGGATGCTAGTTCCGGCATCACGGGCGAGACCATCTACGTGGATTGCGGATATAACATCATGGGGTTCTGAAGACGGATTCTGAAAGATGCCGATCTCTGTAACGAGATTGGTTCCTCCCGTTACTTTTGACAAATTTTTGACAAGGGTGCGGGGAGAACAGGAGGTAACCTTAGAGTCTATGAAGTGCCAGCGGATTCTCTACCTCTCGGCGTTTGTGACATTGTTGCTGACCCCCTGCTTTGCGCACCACATGGCGGTCGTGGTCGATAAGGACAACGCCGTTCAGAATGTTACATCCGCTCATTTGGCCAGGATTTTCAAAGGGGAAGTGAAGAAGTGGTCCGATGGCAGGAATGTGGTGCTGGTCTTGCACAACTCTTCGCCGGGCGAGATGGCCACTCTGGAACACCTCACGAAGATGACTGACGCTGAGGTGAGAGCGATGTTCGCGGCGCACAAGGATTCGATCCGGACAGTGGGCACGGATGCGGATGTGATTGTTGCAGTGGCGTCCACTCCCGGCGCGATCGGGTTTGTGGAAGAGCGATCGATCAACGATCGCGTGGGTGTGGTCAAGGTGGACGGTAAACTGCCGATGGAGTCCGGGTATTTGCCACATTAGAACCCGTCCCTCAGGAACCGCATTTCCCTGAGGTTCGTAAGGCCACCAATGTCTTTGTTTACCCGGATTTATCCGGCCTTGCAGCCTCGCTCCGTCGCTCGTAATAGTTTTGTAATGTGTCTTGTAATGTAACCACGATCACCGCGCAGCACTCTGCCGCGCCGCTATTCTCCAAGTAACTAATCTATGAAACCCATTCAAATGGAAATTCACCCCAAGGGGCGTCACGCGCGCATTCTGCTGAGTTCGGTCTTTGGGCCTTATGCGCAAGACGACGAATTTGGCAGCCGGTTGATCAATCCGATGGAGCTCTATCACAACCAGGTAACGCGGGCGCAAGGCAGCTTTTCGCTGCGCATGTTTCATCGCTCCTGGGGGATCATGATGATCCAGGAAAATATTTCGGCGCCCTGCAGCGTGCTGGATTTTCCTACGCGCGAAGCTTTTGCCCGCGAATTAACCGCGCATCATTACGACATCATCGGGATCTCATCGATCATCGTGAATGTGGGCAAGGTTCGGGAGATGTGCCGGATAGTGCGGGAGCTATCGCCGGATTCGGCGATCGTGGTGGGCGGACACGTAGCTGCCATTCCTGGCGTGGAAGCGATGATCGACGCCGACCATATCGTGCGCGGCGAAGGAATCGCCTGGATGCGTCGGTATCTGGGAGAAGACGAGAACGCGCCGATCCGCCATCCCGCGATTGTTTCGGGGCTGGAGACACGCATCATGGGAATGCGGCTCCCGAATCGGAAGGGCGGGACGGCCGCAACTATCATCCCGTCGGTGGGCTGCCCCTTGGGGTGCAACTTCTGCACTACGTCAGCTTTCTTTGGCGGCAAGGGAAAGTTTGTCAACTTCTACGAGACCGGCGATGAACTGTTCGACGTGATGTGCCGGATCGAATCGGAGCTCAAAGTAAATTCCTTTTTTGTGATGGATGAGAACTTCCTGCTGCACCGCACGCGTGCCATGCGCCTGCTGGAGCGCATGAAGCAGGCAGGCAAGAGCTGGGAGCTTTCGGTATTTGCTTCCGCTAATGCGATTCGGCAATACACCATGCTGGAACTGGTCGAGCTCGGAATTTCCTGGGTATGGATGGGTTTGGAGTCTCCCAAGTCAAGCTATAGCAAGCTGCAGGGTAAGGACGTTAGCCAACTTACGCGCGAGCTTCGCGAACACGGGATACGAGTGCAGGGCTCGACCATCGTCGGACTCGAGCACCATACTTCCGACAACATAGTGGAGGAGATCGAATCGGCGGTCGACTACGAGACCGACTTTCACCAGTTCATGCTCTACACGCCTGTTCCGGGCACGCCGCTGTACCAGGAAATGGCCGATCAGGGTCGTCTGTTAAAGGACGTTGACTTTGCCGATGTACATGGGCAGTACAAATTCAATTTCCGGCACGCCGCAATTTCGCGCGAGGATTCCAAGAGATTCCTGGATTGGGCGTTCTGGCGTGATTTTGAGCGCAATGGGCCGAGTCTTTATCGCATGTGCCAGACCATGCTCCACGGCTGGCGACGTTATAAGGACCACCCGGATCCGCGGGTTCGTGAGCGGTTTGCGCGCGAAATGAAGAAGCTCAGCAGCGCTTACAATGCGGCGCTTTGGGTGATGGAGAAAGAATTCAAGAAAGTCAATCGTGGCGTGAGTGATCGGATTCACAAACTGCGCCGCGAAGTCGAGAAAGAATTTCCGTTCGTGGCGCGCCTCACGGCCGCGGCGCTCGGCCCTATCTTGCTGTGGTCAACGCGTCGAGAGGAGAGGCGGCTGGCCTCGGGACATACGTACGAGCCCCCCACGTTTCTCGAGCGCCGCAATTGGGTTTCGGCCTCGTAGGCTTGCGGTGTCCAGCAGGCGGCGGAAAAAGTATTTTCCGACTCGCTGTCTCGCCTCAGCAGCTTGCCTGATACGAGGCCGCCCGACTTCATCAATGCTGCTTCTTTAGTTTCCGCCGGAGGTCGGGCCAGAATTCCTTGACCACCAGCGTAAGCATGTCGTAGCCCACCTGCGATCCCCAGACACTGGCCGTATTCTTCAAGGTGCGGTCACTGGCGACGTAGGGCACGTTGACGCCGGGTTGGGGATGGTACCCAGGGTGGGGATGATAACTGTAGGTTGAAATGGCGGAGGCGATGGCGGCGCCAAAAATCTCGGAGTAGTTGAATTGACTGCGTCCGGAGTCGGTGCGAGTAACGAAGATCCGACTGACGGCATAATAGCTACGGTTAAAAAAACTGCCGTGGCCCGACTGAAAGTAGCGGGGATCCTGGTGCAGCATAGAGGGAAGAATTGCGCCCACAAAAAAATTCTCGATGGTGCCGTCGGCAGCGTAGGCGCCGTAGCGCTTGCCATATGCTGCCCAGCCCTGTCCGTAACCGGGCTCACAGTTCTCGGCCTGGCAGATACTGGAGAGGGCAGCGTACCAGACGATCTGAATGGGGTCGAACGAGCCCTGGGCGACAACTCTGTATTTTTGCCCGGTCGTGAGGGGTGGGACTTGGCCGGCGTTCTCCAGGGTCAAGAAGTTGGGCAGAGCGAAAAAGAGCCGATCTTTGGATGTACCGGAGGTGGTGGAGGATGTGCCGGACTCGTCGGTCTTCGCGTCTCTTGAGCTTTGGCTGTCCTTGGCCTGGCTCTGGCTTTGAGTTTGATCGGCAGGTTGCGCCGGTTGTTCGGCGGAGGGTTTGGCTGGAGGCGGCGTTTGCTCGGGCGTCTGGCCGGCGCCGCTTGCGGGCGGTTGAGCGGACTGGTTCGCGTTTGAGTTCTCAGGCTTTGGTGCGCTTTGCGCAGCGCAAAAGACCGCGGTAATCAATAGGCAAAGAAATGCGGCATGGGCTAGTTTCAAGTCGATTCTGGCTCCGAACTCAGTGATTGTGATGCGCCCTGGGGCCAATGTTGGCAGTCCAATAACGGCAGCGCCATGGAATTCAACGGGTAATCCGTCGGATTCTGCGCTTGGTTTCCCCGACTCGGTCGTCCTCTAGTCGCTCCAGGGCAATTTCCATGTTCCGATCGCGTTGCAAGCGAGGGAACTTCTCTCCCCACTCTATCAGTAGGATGCAGTTTGGCGCGAGCAAGTCGTCGAGGCCGAGGGTTTCCAGTTCGCGTGGGGTATCGATGCGGTAAAGGTCGATGTGGTAGAGGGTGGCGCGGGGTCCGCGGTATTCGTGGACGAGGGTGAAGGTCGGGCTGGTCACGTCCTCGGCGCGAGCGGCTTCGAAACCTTCCGCGATGCCCTTGACCAGGGTCGTCTTTCCAGCCCCGAGGTCACCGCGGAGCAGCACGATGAGGGGAGGAGACAGTTCGGCGGCAAGCTTGCGCCCGTAAGCGATGGTTTCCTCGGCGGAGTAAGTGATGGTCTCGGTCGTCATCCCGGAGGGTTCAGTATAGCGAAGCAGTCGCGGGCCACCAGATGCCCGTGGCTCGGAGGTCGTAGCTCGCAGCTTGTACAGCCGGCAACGCAGAATCAGCTCACCACCCGGCGTCAGAATCCGGGCGGCGTCTGAAGCTGCTCAGATACCGGGTCCAGGAGACTGCGATCCAGCGCGGAATCGAGCGCCATACGCAGCTTGCGGTGGTCATCGTCGGCTAGGGCAATGAAGCGGAAAGGCTGCAGACACGCGCTCTGAAGCTTGCGCGTCGGGTGCAGCATTTCGGCCATGCCGTGGATGGCGCCCGATCGGGTGTGGAACGCAATTTCGACGAAGTCTCCGGCGGAAAGCTCGCGCTGCAACTGAAGCAAGCCGCCGTTGACGGAAATGGACTGTAGTCTTGCGCGCGCCCGCTGGCCGCCTTCGGCCAGCACCGCGGCCGCGACCGATCCATTGAGTTGTACACGGGGTGAACGCAGGTTGGCATGGGATTGGGGGAAGTGGGTCATAGCCGATTGAACTATGCCATGCTCCGCCCGGTTGCGGCAGATTACGAAAGCGCGTATACACGGGCGTATGCCTGGACATTGGCCGATCTGGTTCTGTCCGTTGCCCCAGGTTTGCGATAATAACGGCAGTAACTTTATGGCTTGCGCTTGAGAGAGTACCTTTGTGCTATAGGCATTGATAAGACAACGTTTGCGGGATGTGAGGCGTTCAAAGACATGCGTATTTCTAAGAGCTCAACATTTCAGTGTGCAGTAGTGGCGGTTTGTTTGCTGGGGGCGTTGCTGACCGGTTGCTCGCGGGATCCGAGCGTCCGCAAGCAGAAGTACCTGGAGAGCGGCCAGCGCTACTTCGACAAAGGGCAGTACCGGGAAGCTGAAATTCAGTTCCAGAACGCGATCCAGGTGGACTCGCGTTTCGCCGAAGCCCACTACAAGCTGGCGCTGGCGGCGATGAAACTGCAGCAGTGGCCAACCGCTTACCAGGAGCTGTTGACCACCGTCCAAATCCAGCCGGACTACTATGCGGCGCATCTTGACTTGGCCAACCTGCTCCTCCTGGCTCATGACTACAGTCAGGCGAAGGAGCATCTGGACCTGCTCGCGCAAAAACAGCCCAACAACCCTGACGTTTATATCGCTCTCGCCAACTACGACGCCGGTAAGAATGACACCACCACCGCGCTGAAGGACATGCAGACGGCGATAAATCTGGATCCCAAGCGTTCCGACTCTTATCTAAATCGGGCCATGCTCGAGATGCACGGGCAGCAGTGGGACGCGGCGGAGGCGGACTTCCTGAAAGCGGTCGACTTGAGTCCCAAGTCCACGACTGCGCTGGTCTCGCTGGGAAACTTCTACCAGAGTCGTGGGCGATTTCCCGACGCAGAACAGCGGTTCCGGCGGGCCATTGAGATCGCAACCGACGATCCCAGCCCGAGGCTGTCTCTTGCCAGCCTGTACATGGCGGAAAACAAGCTCGGCCAAGCTGAGGAATTCCTGCGCCAATCGAAAAAGGATTTCCCGAATGATTCCGTCGGCTACCGCATGCTGGGCGATTTCTATTTTCACAATAACCAGCTCGACAAAGCCACGGACGAATATGCCGAGCTGTACCGGGACCATCCCAAGGACTTAACGGTCGAGAAGAATTACATTCAGCTGCTGATCCTGAAAGACCGGATCGACGATGCCCGCAAGTTGAATGACGAAATCATGAAAGCGCAGCCGGACGACCAGGACGCCAAGATTTACAAGGGAGAGATCGAAATTCGCAGCGGCAAGGCCAGCGACGCCGTCACTACGCTGCAAGCTGTGTTGAAGAACGATCCCGACAACGCCGTGGCGCATTACCAACTCGGCCTGGCATTCGACCAACTGGGCAATACCAACCGGGCGGAACCAGAGTGGCGCGATGCGGTTCGATTGCGTCCTGACATTGTGGAGGCGCACCGCGCTTTGGCGGGTGTTGCCATCCACCGGAACGACGCTTCGGGTCTGGCGCAGGAAGCGGACCAGATCATGGCGATACAGCCAGCAGCTCCGGACGGATACTTGCTGCGCGGGGTGGCCGAACTTGACCGCAAGCAGTACACAACGGCGGATGAGTATATTAAGCGTTCCCTTGAAAGGGAGCCCAACAATCCCGCCGCTTACGTGCAGTTGGGTAACCTGCGGATAGCGCAGAACCAGCCTGCCGAAGCGCAAAAGGCCTACCAGCAAGCACTGGATCAGGATCCGAATTCCACCGACGCGCTGGGCGGCGTGCTCAACGTGGACCTTATGCAGAAGCAGCCGGACAAGGCCATCGCTACGGCCAAAGCAGAGTCGGCCAAGTATCCCAAGAACGCCGGGTTTCATATCATGCTGGGCCAGCTATTGATGGAACAGAAGAAGGACCTGGCGGCGGCAGAGCAGGAGTTCAAACAAGCGTCCGACTTGGATAAGAAGAGCAGCGAGGCGACGGTCAAGCTCGGCGTGGTGCAGAACGCACGCGGCGAGACTGATCAGGCACTGCAGACTTTTCTTGAGGGGTCCAAGAGCAACCCCAAAGAGATTGCCTTCTACCTGCTGGCGGGTGGCGTCTATGAGAACAAGAAGGATTGGGACCATGCCAAGCAGCAGTACCAGAAGGTGCTGGAGATTCAGCCGGATAATCCGCTGGCTTCCAACAATCTGGCATACGTGATGCTGCAGCAAGGGGGCAATGTGGACGTTGCTTTCGCCATGGCGCAAACGGCCCGGCGTCAGCTTCCCGATAATCCTAACTCCGCCGACACACTGGGTTGGGCTTTCTACCAAAAGCACGTTTACACGTCCGCGATTAACCTGTTCAAGGAAGCCGTGAAGAAGGAACCCGACAACGCGCTCTTCAATTACCACCTGGGACTCGCTTACGCCAAGAGCGGCCAGGCCAGTTTGGCCAAGCAGCAGTTGGACCGCGTGGTGAAGATCAAGCCGAATTTCCCGGATGTTGACGAACTAAGACGGGCGGTGGCCGAGGCGAAAGGGTAGAGGGTCGTCTCGCCGGCAGCGTCATACCGGTAGTTCATCCTGCATCCATCCGCCGGTTGCTTCGAGCTTGGGCTCGGTGGTGAGATCCAGAACCAGCTTTTCGAGGACCAGGCGCTTGCTGGGCGGATTTGAGCGCAGCGCCAAGTCGGCTTTCGCGACCAGGCGAATGGCGCGTGTCAGTTCCCGCTTCGATTTGTAACGCCGCGCCTGTCGGATGATATCGTCGGCTGCAAACGGCGGCACGCGAAAGCCCTGCCACAATGCGGCCCAGAGCATACGCTGGTCGCGTACATTGCGCTCCAAGATGACCAGCATCTGGCGAAACGTCTTGGCCAGCATGTAGAGATGGCCGATGGCGGCTTCTTCGCCGTCGCCGGTCGAAAGCAAGCCATCGAGGACTTCCAGCGCGCGCACCGGAGCTTTTGAGGAAATCGCATCAGTCAACTCGTATAACGAGCGCTGTTTCGCGGCGAGCACCATGGTCTCGACATCGCCGAGCGTGATTCTTTTCTTTTCGCCGACGTAGAGAATCAGCTTCTCCAGTTCGTTCGACACCATCATCATGTCGGCGCCCAGGGCATCCACCAATTCGCGGGCGCCGTCGGCATCGATCTTGACCGCGCGAGTGGCACAGTACTCGCCAACCCAACGCACGGCTTCACCCTCTTGCACGCGAGACAGTTCCACAATGCCGCAGAACGGGCCCAGGTCTTCGCGGATCTTCTGGTAGCGGTCCCTGTCCGTCATCTCCATGCGGCGGGCGTCGGCGGGAATGCTGATGTGATCGGCGACAAATACTACGAGCGCATCGGGATTGGGACTCTTGCAGTAGGCTTCGATGGCTGAGATTTTTTCAGCATTGGAGCTCGAGCCGCGACCAAACAAGGTCTTCACGCCGCGGACAAAGAACACCTGAAACGGCGCCATCAGCGAGGGCGTGCGAGCGCGATCCAGAACTTCAGTCAGAGAAGTCTCGCTGAGGTCGAACTCGAACAAGCCAAAGTCCTGCGAGTCGGGCGCGACCAGGTGCTCGAGAATGGCATCGCGGCAGCGCTTGCGAAAGAACGCTTCATCGCCCACCAACACATAAGCCGGCTTCAGCTTACGCGATTCGAGGTCGGAGAAAAAACGGTCGGCTTGGCTAAAGGCGCGCATCAGTTTTCCTCCAACATCAATAAGCCTCCAGGATGTTGGCCACCAGGGTGCGAGCGAAATCGCGCGACAGGCGATTGACGGCTGGAGAATCTTCCTGGAAAAAACTGGGGAGATCGCGCGATATTTCGTACTGATCGTGAAAGAGATAGGAAGGATTCTCGAAGAGCACCTTGCCGTGGCGGTCGGTCAGTGTCACCTGTATGCTCACGGTGACCAGGGCGCTGACGGCGCGCCCGGTTGTGGAGTCATAAGCCAGCGGGTTGGCGGAAGCCGATAGAACTGTCGCCTTCAGCACCGCATCCGCGTCGCCGTGCGTATCGTGGATTACGTGGTACTGCGTGCGGGCGTTGAATTCACGCACGACGGCGTCGGTCAACAGTTGCTCGATGCGAAAAGTCTGGCTGTGGCTCACGAAGCCGGGGATCGCGATGGTGTGGATATTCTGCGGCAGCTCGACCGCATTTCCGGCCGTGTGGTAGCCGCAAGCGGTCAATATCAATGTCGATGCCAAACCCACTCCGAGCGCAACGACGGCCACGCATCGGTTCGCCGTCCATCGGTTTGTCACCCAGAGGCTCGTGATCCAGAAATTCGTGATCCAGAAATTCATTGAATCTGGCCTCGCGGCCGGGATGCGGTCATGGTCTCGGCGCATTCGACTGCGGTCAAAGCGGCCACGCGCAGGTTGTCGGTCGTTGCCCAGAACCACACACCGTTTTTGTGACTAGCGTCGCCGGTGATTGAGACCAGGATGTCTCCCTGGCCGGCGGCGCTCACGCTGGTGGGCGTCTCATCCGGGCTGCCGCTCACGACTACGTGCTCGCCTACCAGGGCCTGCGAAAAATCTGCGATTCCGACTGACTTCTCCATTTCCAAGTACACCGAAAAGCCATGCCCATGGAAGACAGGCGCCTGCAGCACCTGCAGGGCAGGTTCAGTTGCGGTACGGGCAATATGCCGGTAGTGCTTCCGGATGCGTTGCGACACCGATTCGAGCGCCAGTTCAGATCTTTGTCCGTAGCGCGCCACCATGTTGAAGGCCACCTGGATATCGAACACATTCTTCGGCAGTTCCTGAAAGGAAAGCAGATTCACGGTCTGCTCGTGCAGTTCGTCCATGCCCTTCTGGCCGGTCTCGGACGCCGGTTCAAACACGGTCGCGATCATGCGTTGTATCCTGGCAGCCTTTTCGCTGCGCAGAGCGAGCAGTGCGAGGACCGTGGCCGCTGGATGGGCGACCACCACGGGACCCGGTTGCAACTGCGGCACGACAAGGATGCCGGTCTCCCCTGTCTGGCGCTCGATCCAGGGCGAGCGGATCGCTACTACCGGTTCATCCTCCAGCGCGAACGATAGATCCACGATGGTATCGCCCAGGTCGCGCGCCGCCTTCCAGTTATTGAGCGTGGAACGCGGGTCGGAAGCGAAGAAGGTGAAGTCGACGCGCTCGAACTGTTCCGAACGAATGCTCTGGATGAAATTCATCTCGTCGCCGACCGCTTCCAATTGGCCGAGTGACTCGTCGTCATCGAGCAACCGGACATCGACCGCGGGAAAATTCCGTTCGCGCAGGATCTCGGCAATCTCTTTCCCCTTGAGCGATGCCGCGCCGACGATGGCCACGCGGTAAAGGTTCGTGCCGCGCAGATCGGCCGGCAAGCCGGCGGACTTCGCAAAAGGAGTCTTGGAGAGGGGACTCATGGAGTGTGAGATGCCTCCCGATATACAGGAGGTGCAGGCGGAGCCTTGCGACGGAAGATCCACTGCAAGCGCCACAAAACGCCAGAAGCCATGTATAGAATCGCGATGACGAAGAGCGTCGGCCGCGAAAATCGCGCGATCAATGCGATTACCACGGCAATCAGCACAATCAGGCGGAAGGGACGGCGCGAACGAAAATCAATATCCTTGAAGCTGTAGAAACGCCACGTGCTGACCATCAGATAACCGACCACCACGACCATCATCAGCCAGCTCATCGCCGTCCACCAGGAAGTCACGGGCTCGCCGGCGGAGTAGTGTACGACCGCCGCAATCACTCCCGCGCCGGCCGGAATCGGCATGCCGACGAAATATTTCTTTCCCGGACGTCCCGGGTTCGAAGGTTCCGGATTCTTCGCAATGTTGAAGCGCGCCAGGCGGCTCGCGCCCGCCATGAGGAAAGCGAAGCAGGCTACCGAGCCCAGTTCAGTAATTTTCAGGCGCAGGTCAGGGGCAATGGTCATTGGCAATAGATGAAAGCCCCACATCCAGGCGAGGAGGGCCGGCGCCACGCCGAAGGTGATCACGTCGGCCAGCGAATCGAGTTCCCTGCCGAAGTCGCTGGCGGTGTTGGTCATGCGCGCGATGCGGCCGTCGAGACCGTCGAAAAATACGGCAAAGCCGATGGCCATCGCGGCGAAGTCCATATGCCAAGCTTCCCCTGAGCTGCCATGCACGGTCTGCAGAATGGCATAGAAACCAGCCGCGATATTCGCGGTGGTGAACAGCGAGGGCAGGATGTACATGCCCTTACGCAATTTTCCGCGCGGACGGTCCGATTCGCGACGGTGCGGCGCTGGCTCTTCCATGTTGACGTTCATGTTCATATTGACGTTCAATGAGCCTCCCGCTCCCCGGCCGTGCTGGCGTGAACCGGCTGCGTAACCGGCAGAACGGCGAGTACCGTCGCTCCGCCCTTGACGCGATCTCCTGGCTTCACCTGGATCGCAGCATCGCGATCGAACAGCACATCCACGCGAGAGCCGAATTTGATGAGCCCGACGCGCTCACCGCAGGCTACCTGGTCTCCCACTTTGAAATTGAACACGATGCGGCGCGCGATCAGGCCGGCAATCTGCTTGAATACTACGGTACGGCCTTCGCCTTCCACGGTGACGATGTTCTGCTCGTTCTCCTCCGCCGAATGCGCTCCCATAGCGTTGAGGAACTTGCCGCGCTGATAGCGCACGTCGCGGATGACACCCGCAATCGGCGAGCGGTTCACATGGACGTCGAAGACGCTGAGAAAGATGCTGATCCGGTGGCGCTTAGCTCCGCCGGTGGTCGCTAGAGAAACATCAGTGACTTTGCCATCGCCGGGGGAAACTACAGCTCCGGGGAGTGTCGGAATCTGGCGCTCGGGATCACGGAAAAACCACAGAAAGAAAGCCGCCAGCAGCAATAGGGGGACGGCGTAAGGCCAAGCTGCGAGCCAGGCGATCACGCCCGAAGCGAGAAGGCATCCCACACTATAGAAGTAGCCGTCGCGAACCATGGGAATTCAGGATGATTATAGAGCGAGGCCGCGACATTCTACATAACCGCAATAAAAAAAGGCGCTTAGAAGCGCCCGGTACGGAGACAGGCCAAGCCTGCCGCAGCTCGCGATCTTGGTGCTCAGCCCGGTCGCCCAGACCCGTCAATCCAAGCTCGGCTAATCAGGCTCGGCTAATCTAGGCTCGGCAAATCTAGGCAGACTGCCGATGAACCTGCTGCTCCAGACTCTGCATCTGGTCTTTCAGGCGCAGCTTTAGTTTCTTCAGCCGCACTTCCTCCAGTTTTTCATCGTCGGTGAGGTATCGCTTTTGGGTGAGGGATTCCAGCCGTTGGGAGTATTGCGAGTGCTCCTGAACCAGTCGCTGGAACTCGTCATGACCGGTCAGGAGTTGCTCTCTCGGAGTCAGCATCCTTGCCAGACCTCCTGCTGTTTTATTACTGCTCGGTTAAAAAGTAGCACAGGGGGCGGTAGGGTTCAATGAGATTTCATAGGGAAATTTTAATCGTCGGCACGTGGCCCTGGCAGGTGACCCTGGGATGCGGAGTTCAGCAGCACTTTGAACCGAAAATGGTGCAGAAACTCGGCGGGTTTTCAGCCATGATCAGCGGTCGAACCGAAGGGCGTACAGGATGGCATCCTCCACCGGATCCCTGTAATATGCCCGGCGGCGGCGCACTTCGCGTAAACCGTGTTTTTCGTATAGTCTGCGGGCCGGCCCATTCGATTCACGGACTTCCAGCAAAATCGCGGACGCAGCCTCATTCTGGGCCCGCTGAATCAACTCGCGCAGCAGTTCATCGGCGATGCCGCGACGGAGGAACGCGGCAGCCACCGCCACGTTCTCAATCTCCCACTCGTTCGCGACCGCCTGCGCGCAAACGAATCCGCAGAGCTTGCCTCCTTCCTCGGCTGCTTGTTCGGCGACCAAAATAACTCTGCTTCCCAGCAGCTTGTTGTACTGCTCAGACGTCCAGTGGGCCGCGCTTGTCGCGTGCTGCTCAATGGCGACAATGGCCGCCAGATCGTTCAAAGCGGCAGATCGGATGGTCACAGGCATGGAGAGCCTTAGGGCGCCGGCTTCGAGAAAATTTCAGCGTCGGAATGGCGTATGTAGTTGGCTTCCAGTTCTTCGGGAGCAACCGTCTCGCCCCGTTGGAGATGCTCCCAACCCAGGCGGGCAATCACCGCGCTGTTCGGATACGCGATCTGATCGACGCGAATTCCGGCAGCGCGAGCAGACTCTGCCAACACGGCATCGGGCGTGACGACTGTCCTCACCATGGATTCGGGGAGCCTGGCTTCAGCGAGAAACTCTTCCCTGCTCAGCAAGCGTTCGCTGCGCATATGAACTTGAGAGTCGAGTTCATAGTCACCGACGTACACGTCGCCCCGGCCTGCTTCGAGCGCTGCGAGAACCCGACCGCGTGCTGTTCCGGTACATGCAGATGCTTCCAGCAACGAAACGGCAACGATGGGTTTCTGCAACGCCTCGGCCAGCGCCTTTATGGCAGCCAAGCCTACGCGCAGACCCGTAAACGAGCCCGGACCGGACGCTACTGCAAATGCTCCCAGGTCAGTCTTACTGTATCCGTGCCTTTCCAGCAGGGCAGCGATCTGCGGTACCAGTTGGGCTGAAAATGCGCCTCCGGCTAGGGGGACAACCTCGACGATCTCGACATCGCTCTGGCCGAGGGCTACACGCGCTAGCGCGATGCTGCCGTTTTTGCCTGAGGTGTCGATTGCTAGCAGAAGCATAGATTCGAAACTGTTCCGACTGGCGAAAATAGCTAACCACGGAGGACACAGGGGACAGCCAAGGCCCGATGGTCAATGCGAGCTTTCTACTAACTCCAGCAGCACGCCGCCCGTGCTCTGCGGATGCACGAACACATACCGATGTCCACCTGCGCCCGTTTTGATCTCATTCGATACCAGGCGCACGCCGTCGGTCTTTAATTTTGCGACGGCCGCTGCCAGATCGGGAACGCGCATGCAAACATGATGCAGCCCCTCGCCGCGCTTGGCGATGAACTTGGCAATGGCCGAATCGTCCGAAGTGGCCTCTAGCAGCTCCAGTCGGCTCTCGCCCACGGGCACCATCACCAGCCGCACTTTTTCCTGCTCGACGGTTTCTTCGGGAGAAACGGTTAGGCCGAGCCTCTCGTAAATGGACTTCGCCGCGGTCAGCGACTTTACCGCGATGCCGAGATGATCAATCTGAAACATTCTTTGCTGCACTGCGCAAGCCAGGATTGCCGGTTTTCAAGAAGAGGTCTTGGTTCGTTGAGACAGCGTTTTTGACCTTAGTTACCAGATGGTAATATGGGGTACCCCCTCCCCCCTCGGGTATATTGAAATCATTGACTTACAGACAATTTATTTCCAGGTCTTTGACTCTAAAGGAGTTAACTTACAAAGTATAGATAATAAAGGAGTTATCTTGCTTCCTCCTGGGCTCTGCCTTTAGAATCAAGGAGATCGACTTACTAAGTCGCGCAAAGTCTAGATTCCAAGTAACTTAAGGTCATTTGCGGCTGCCGGCTTGCCGGGGCTGCATGCATCGCGTTCAGCCGGTTCAACAGCTAATGAAACAATTCTTATTATATATGTGGAAGTCAACATTGATGCGCTAGGTCTTTCTTGTCAGTGTCCCGACAATCTCCTCCACCAGCGAATACGGATCGCGCTTGTGTTCGGCAATCTCGGCCGCATAACGCTCCAGGCTGCCGCCGTCCATCTGCCCGCGCGCTTTTTCGAGCATGGCGTCGCGCAGCATCTCAACCAGCCGTTCTTGCCAATTCTCGACGGTCTTTTTGAAGACCAGATTTTCTTTCTTCAAAAAAATCTCGTAATCGGCGATCGCCTTCGCCAACTCTTTGGTTCCGACGCCCTCACTTGCCACGGTCTTCACGATTGGCGGAGTCCAATGGTCTTGGCGCGTGGCGAGCGATTGCATAGCGCGAATCTCGCGCTCCACTCGCTCAGCACCCTCCCGGTCACTTTTGTTGATCACGAAGATGTCGGCGATTTCCATGATCCCGGCTTTGATCGTCTGCACATCATCGCCCATGCCGGGAACGAGAATCACCACCGTGACGTCGGCCAGCCGCACAATTTCGACTTCGTCCTGGCCGACGCCAACCGTTTCGATCATGATCAGGTCGCGGCCGGACGCATCAAGGACAGTGACCGCATCGGCGGTGGCGCGCGCCAACCCGCCGAGTGATCCTCGTGTTGCCATGCTCCGAATGTAGATCCCTGGATCGCTAAAGTGATCCTGCATGCGGATGCGGTCGCCCAAAATCGCTCCGCCCGTGTACGGGCTGGTCGGATCGACGGCGATGATGCCGACAGTTTGATTCTCTCTCTGCTTGCGATAGTGCTTGGCCAGCTGATCGACCAGTGTGCTCTTGCCCGCGCCGGGTGGTCCGGTAAGGCCGATGACTCGCGCTTTGCCGGTATGCGGAAAGAGCGCCTTGAGCAGCTCCGACCAGCCGGTGCCGCGGTTCTCGACGGTAGAGATGGCGCGAGCCAGCGCGCGGGCGTCGCCGGAGCGGAGCCGGTCGACAAAGGTTGTATCTGCAGGAGCCAAGCAGGATAGTGTAACAGTGTAACAATCCGGGCCGATCTGCGTTGATCCAACGTCACGATGAACAAAGTGCAGGGGGTCCTTCGAAGCGGAACAGCGGAGCTAGTCCTTCAGCAACTGCCGCGCAATCACCAGGCGCTGGATTTCGCTCGTTCCCTCGCCAATCGTGCACAACTTCACGTCGCGATAGAACTTTTCCGCCGGATAGTCCTTGATAAACCCATAGCCGCCGTGGATCTGCACGCCTTCGTTGGCGCATTTCACGGCTACCTCGCTGGCGTAAAGCTTGGCCATCGAGGATTCCAGCGTGGTCTTCATCCCGGCATCTTTCATGGCGGCAGCGCGAAGCGTCAGAAGCTTTGCCGCCTCGATTTCCGTCGCCATATCGGCCAGCTTCCACTGGATCGCCTGAAACTCCGAGATCGCCTTGCCAAATTGCTCGCGTTCTTTCGAATACTTCAGAGCCGCTCCGTATGCGCCCTCAGCCATGCCCAGCGAGAGGGCGGCGATCGAAATGCGTCCGCCGTCGAGCACGCGCATGGCGTCGATAAAACCGTCGCCTTCCTTGCCCAACAGGTTTTCTTGCGGGACGAAACAATCTTCGAAGATCAGCTCAGCCGTATCGCTGGCGCGCAGGCCAAGTTTGTTCTCCTTTTTCCCTGCGCGGAATCCCTTGGCATCTTTCTCCACGACGAACGCCGAAAGGCCGTGGGTGTGCGCCGCGCGATCGGTGATCGCCAATACGACTAAAACGTCGGCATAGTGGCCATTGGTGATGAAGGTCTTGGTGCCGTTGAGCACCCATCCGTTCTTTGCCCGCGTGGCCGTCATGCGCGCACTGCCTGCGTCCGACCCAGCCGAGGGCTCGGTCAATCCCCATGCGCCGAGGGACTCGCCGGTGGCCAACTTCGGCACATACTTCTTTTTCTGCGCCTCGTTTCCCGCCACGTATATGTGGTTCGAGCACAGGGACGTGTGCGCGGCCACGATGATGCCGACCGATCCATCCACGCGAGAGAGCTCTTCGATGGCCGTGACATACTCCACGTAGCCCATACCGGCACCGCCGTATTCGGGTGGAAAGATGGTGCCCATTAGGCCGAGCTTGCCCAGTTCCTTGATCGTCGTCAGCGGGAATTCGCAGGCTTCATCCCAGCGCAAGACGTTCGGTGCAATCTCGCGTTCGGCAAATTCGCGCACGCTCCTCTTAAGGTGCAGTTGCTCGTCGTTTAACTGGAAATCCAAGAGATACTCTCCTCAATTGCTATTGCTCTACAACTTGACGGTGTGCCAGCTGATGCGCTACGGCAATCCCAGCTCCAGATCCCTGGCTCCTCCACCCCGGCTGCTCGGGATGACAAGCAGATAGGGAGATGCCTTCGCGTTCAGAATGTTCCGATTGGGATGCCGCGCGCGGGGATGGCGCAACTGGGCGCCCAACTTTTCATTTAAGCACGGCCGGCAGCAATCGCGAAATTCTCGTACCGACCGGTTGGCTTGGGAAATAGACAGAGTGGTCTCCCCCTGGAGGAAGGACACGCCAAGATGGAGCCTTGGGGATACATCGCCGAAGTCGTACGCCTTTGGGCTGAGAGAATCGGGCGGGCAGATCGTGCGGAGACGAAAGGTGGACGCTACATCCGCAGATCGCATACCGGAAACGCGGGAAAGCCTTTGTTTTTGGAGTGTTCCCGATGCTTTCCTCAAAGGGAATTCCGGGGTATACTCTGTTGCACATCGGAGTGCTGGGTTCTCGATTTCCCCTCGGCAACCTGAGGCGAACGTTGCCTTTGTCGCGGACCGTTGTCGCGGAAAAAGAGGCGCGCTCCCTGGCTGGCTCTCCAACTCCGGGCAATCCTAATGGATGAGCGCGACCATAGGGGCAATGATTCCGATAGCCCGACGATGCCAGGTACTGGTTTGCCCGGAGATTTTGTGGGAGCCGCGGCTCAGACGCCTACGCCTCCTTCCAACGCCCCGCTCTCCGACGCTCCCACCTTGCCGCACGGGACCCCGATTTCGGGCGCGACGCAAGCTCTTCCCTACGTCCGTCAAGATCCTGGTCTGGCTCCGCCTTCGTCCGTCCCAGCCAGCAACATTTTCGCGTTTCAGGGTCTGCAGCCGGGCGTGCTTTTCGGCGGACGCTACGAAATCCTGGGTGTGCTCGGACAGGGCGGCATGGGCGCCGTCTACAAGGCCCGCGATCGCGAGCTTGACCGCCTGATCGCGCTCAAGGTTATCCGTCCCGAACTGGCGACGGATCCCGCGATTCTCGCGCGCTTCAAGCAAGAGCTCATTCTCTCCCGCAACATCACGCACAAGAACGTGGTCCGCATTTTCGACCTGGGTGAGGCTGAGGGCATCCGCTTCATCAGCATGGAATACGTGGACGGCGAGGATCTGCGCACCATCTTGCGGCGCCAGGGAAAGTTCGCGCCCGAGGAAGCAATCGCGGTGGTGGAGCAGGTCTGCCGCGCACTCGACTCCGCCCATTCCGAAGGCGTGATCCATCGCGACCTGAAGCCGCAGAACATCATGCGTGACCAGCACGGCCGCATCGTGGTGATGGACTTCGGCTTGGCGCGTTCGCTGGGCGAGTCCGGCATGACGCAGACCGGCGCCATCGTCGGCACCATCGAATACATGTCACCCGAGCAGGCGCTGGGCAGCACGCTTGACCAGCGCTCCGATATTTTCAGCGTCGGCCTGATCTTCTTCGAACTGCTCACCGGAAAAGCTCCCTATGAAGCTGACACCGCCATCGCCAGCCTCATGAAGCGCACGCGCGAGGAGGCGCAATCCGCTTCCGACGTCGACGCCTCCGTTCCCAAAACCCTGAGCGCGATTGTCAGCCGCTGCCTGGAGCGCGAGCCCGCCAACCGCTATCACTCCGCGATCGAACTGTTGCAGCAACTGACGATTTGGCAAGCCAACCCTGACATCAGCGCCGAAGCGCTCTCCAAGATGATTTCGCACCCGATCGTGCGTCCGTCGCGCTTCAGCCTCGATCTTCCCGGAAAGAGCTGGATGTGGATCGCTGGAGCCGTGCTGGTCATCGCGCTGGCAACTTTTGCCGGACGCACGCTGCTGAATCGCGGGGGAACATCCGGCGAGATGGCGCAAGGCATCCCCTCCCTCAAACAGGGAAAGTATGTCGCGATCCTGCCCTTGAAACAGATCGGCGACGAAAAAACCCTGGGCTACGTGGCCGATGGCATTCAGGAAGCCCTCGCCGCCAAGCTGTTTCAGCTAAAGGAAATCCACCTGGCATCGTCTGACTCGGTTGGGAAAGCGGCCGCCAAGGATCTGCCGCTGACCAAACTCGCCCGCGAACTGGGCGTCAACCTGGTGTTACAAGGGACGGTGCAGGGCAATAGCGATAAGCTCCGCGTCACCTTGAGTCTCGACGATGCTGCCACCGGCAAGCGCCTCTGGAGCCAGGAGTTCCCCGGAGCTCCAGGCGATGTGCTCGCGCTCGAAGACCAGATCTACGGCGCCCTGGCCACCGCCCTTGCTCTCAAGCCGACCGACGAGGAACAAGCTCGCGTCGGTGCCCACCCCACGGAAAACGTGAAGGCCTATGACCTTTACCTGCAAGGGCGGAACACCTTGCGCAACGGTAATACCCAGGATGCTTATAAACAGGCCGTCGGCTTGTTCGAACAAGCCATTGAAAAAGACGCCAACTTCGCTCTGGCTTACACGGGGCTGGCAGATTCCAGCCTCCGCATGTACGGGGAGACCAAAGACGGCGTTTGGGCTCAAAAAGCCACTTTATCCGCGCAGCAGGCCGAGCGGCTCTCGAACAATCTGCCTGAAGTTCATCTCTCGCTGGGCAGTGTCTATTCCACCACCGGGAAGATCACCCAGGCAGTTGCCGAACTGAAACGCGCATTGGAATTGGCGCCGAACTCCGATGAAGCCTATCGCAATCTGGGCGACGCCTACAGCGCCAGCGGGCAAAGTGAGGAAGCCATCGCCGCCTACCAAAAGGCGGTCGCCGCGAACCCCTATTATTGGACGAATCACACTGCCCTCGGCAACGCCTACTTCAGGCTCGGCGACAATGCCAAGGCGTTGCCGGAGTATCAGAAGGTCAGCGAAATCGCGCCCGACAGCCCCATGGGCTTTGAAGGCATTGGCATGGTGCATATGCGGGAAGGCAAGTGGATCGACGCCATTCCGCAATTCACCAAGGCCCTCGCTATTGCTCCCGATTCGGCTACCTACTCCAACGTGGGCACCGCCTACTTTTTCTTGAAGAACTACGACCAGGCCACCAAGATGTACGAGAAAGCAGTTGCGATGACTCCGAACGACGAACAACTCCAGGGCAATTTGGGCGATGCCTACCGCTGGTCGGGCCACTCCGACCAGGCTGCAGCCGCCTATGGGAAAGCCATCTCGCTGGCTTTCCAGGAGTTGCAGGTAAACCCGCGGTCATCCGCCATCATGGGCGATCTTGGGCTTCTCTATGCCAAGAAGGGCGATGCTGCGAACGCGCAGCAGTACATGCAGCAAGCCCGCTCTATTAGACCTGATGACGTCCAGTTGATGTACTCGGAAGTCCAAGTGAAGTTGATGGCCGGTAAACCGGAAGAAGCGTTGAAGCCACTGCGGCTGGCGTTGGAGAAGGGTTATCCTGCGCAGGAGGCCTGGAACGATCCCGAACTTCAGAAGCTCCAGGCCCTGCCGCAGTTTTCACAATTGGTGAAGCAGTTCTCGAAAAAGGACCACTAAGAGGTCCAGCGGTTCTTCCAAGTCTTGCGGCGCGAAACCAACGCGCCGAGTCCAGTCACCATCAGCGCAATCGTGCCCGGCTCCGGGACCATATTCGCGTGCCCAGTAAAGCTCAACCCGCCGGGCCAGCAACTCTTGCCGACGCAGGAGAAAGAAATGGAGAAGCTCTGCCCGTTGCGAATCCCCTTGTCTGGATTGAGGCTGCCCTTGACGCCTGCCAGCAAAATCTCCACATTACCGTTCTTGAGCGTCTCGCTTGTGCAGCTCTCAAACAGGTACGAGTGGCATTTGATATCGGCTGCCGGCACGGGGCAACTACCGTTCTTACAAACTTCAATCAGCGCCAGCGAAGTCCAGTTTACTCCGCTCTTGTTGGTGAAAAATAACGTGCCCGTTCCGCTCGGGGGCACGGTAAAGCTGAAACTCACGCCGACACCCTGACATCCTGAAGGCGGACAAGTCTGCGGGCCGGCACTGCCGCTGACGCCGTGAATGATGATTTGTGGATCGTTGATGCCGTCGGCGAAGGCCATCACCGACCCCAGTGCAAACAGCAAAGCTAGCGCACAAAGCTGAGAGATTTTCATTGCAGTTTTCCTGTCCACCAATGGGATCTTGCTGGGGAATCTTCCCAGCTTTTAGGGGGGAGTGCCGCGAGATTAGCTCGTTCGGATAGTTCAGGTCAAGTGAAAACCCAGCACATCCTCAAGAAAAATGAGGACGACGTGCAAACTATTGCGCATCGCCGTCTGCACTGTGCAAATCTGTGCACGTTATACACTTACAAATTGCACCGCGTGGCGCACTTGGCACAAAAAAGCCGGAGCCCGAAGGCCCCGGCTGTCCAGTTGGTTGTGCGCCCGGATAAAGGACAAAAGACGAAAATTAAGCGCCCGCGCGACCGATGGCTTCGCAGCTCACGCTGCGCATTGCCACGCGGACGCCGGGAACCGGTTACGCAGTCCGTCGCGGCCGCACCGTCAAGTCTCGCATCTGCGCCAGAATGCTCGACATCTGCATTCCGTTCAGTTGTGAGAGATACGGCAAAACTTCGGCCACGAACTGATCTTCCATCAGCTCGCGAACTTCTTCCTGCCGGTTCCGTTCCCCACCAGAGAGCAGATCCGGCACACTGACTTCGAGCGCCCTCGCCAGGCGCTCCAGTGAAGACAGCGTCGGGGTCGCCTTCTCGTTTTCGATTTTCGAGACGTAGGTGCGCGGTACTGACATGCGCAGCGCCAATTGGCGCTGACTCAAGCCATTGCGCAGGCGCAGCGATCGGATCGAGTGCGCCAGCTTCAGATGTCCGCGTCCGTTAGAATTGATGTTTACCGGCAGCACTTCTGGCGCCGGAGTCATTGCGGCAATCTCGGCCTCGTCCTCGTCTAATGACAGACGGCAACGGCGGCAAAGACTATTTGATGTGCGGAATTGCACTAAGAGACAATGGTCGCATCGTACAACTTCCCGTGAGTCCACGGGGGTTAATGTGGTAGCCATTCAGGTTTTGCGAGTGCCAGAGCGGGGGCTACTCTCAAAGCCAACTAGTGCGTAATCTTCTGGATTGGGCCGGCAAAAGTCAAGACAAAAGTACGAGAACGCAAGGGGTTCACAAAGACAGTGCCATAATCAAGCAGCGAAAATTGCTGGAAACAAGCATAAAACCCATGAATGAACGCGACGACGCCTGGTGTTTACTAACTGAGTTCACTCATTCCGAAAGTCTTCGTAAACATGCGCTCGCAGTCGAGGCCTGCATGCGGGCGTACGCCCGCAAAGCCGGAGCCGACGAAGAATTATGGGGGATGGTTGGCCTGCTGCATGACTTCGATTACGAAAAATATCCCAGCGCCGACGACCACCCCTACAAAGGCTCCGAGATTCTGAAAGAACGGGGCTATTCTGAGGAAGTGCGCCGCGCCATCATGTCGCACGCCGAGTACAGCGGTGTCGCACGCGTCTCAGCCATGGAAAAGACGCTCTTCGCCTGCGATGAGCTTGCTGGATTCATTACCGCCTGCGCTCTGGTCAAGCCGGGAAAATCGCTCGCCGAAGTCGAAGCTCCATCCGTACGCAAGAAAATGAAAGACAAAGCCTTCGCCCGCAGCGTCCACCGAGAAGACATCATCGAAGGAGCCGCCGATCTTGGCGTGGATCTGGAAGAGCATATCGCTTTCTGCATCGCAGCCATGAAAGCAATCGCGGGCGAACTGGAGCTGGATGGGTCGGCAGCCAAGTCCGCCTAAGCTGACTCGCCATGGACGGGTCACTTCTTCTTCGCGTCCTTCGCGGTCTTCGCGTCCTTCCCAGTCAGTCCGAATATCTGCAATTGCTTATAAGTGGCAACGAAGACCTGACCGTTCGCCACCACCGGAACCAGGTTCGCATTGCCACCCAGATTTGGCCATGTGCCCGTAGCCGTCGAAAACAACTGCTTGATTGCGGTTCCGTTCTTGCCCGAGTCCGGAGTATACGCATACAGATAAATGTACTTGTACGGAGGATGCGACAGCGCCCAAATAATTGGATTGGCAGTGCCGTTCGACGAAATCGTGGTGAAGAATCCCGGATCCTGTCCACCGCCATTCGACGGGGACGTGGAAAGGCTCTTCAACGCCACCTTCGGCGATGTCTGCACCCTCCAGACTTTTACTGACGTGCCGCCGCTGCTCACTACCCGGCCGAGTCCGTCCACCGGATCCACGTAATACGATTGTCCGCACCAGCAACCGCCCACGGAATAGCTGCCCAGCACATTGTTCTTCGTCGGCGAGTAACCACCCAGCTTGTCTTCGTTCATCAGATACATCGTTCCATACTTGCCCGCGGCCACCGCCAGATGCGACGTCGATCCGGGCTGATCGGGCAGCACCAGCACCCCGCCTGAGCCGAAATCCACATCCCCGTCATCCAGGCTCACTTGGTTCGACGGAGTAAACAGGCCGAGCACCGTGGTCAGCGTAGGCGACATCTTGACCACGCTCTCCTGAATGTTGGTGACGCCGTCGTACGTGCCGGCATCCGAATTCCCGGTCACGAACAGGATGTTGCCCGCATCATCGGTCGCCGGTCCGTAGCCTGACATCCAGATTGATGACAGAAAGAAGCTGGCCGGGTCAGTCGCCTGCAGGTCGTTGAGCTGGTTCGCCGGAAATGGCGTCAGCGATCCCGCCGTCCAACCCAGCAGCCAGCCTCGCGAAACATTCGCCGCAAGATCGCAAAAGCTGCCAAACCCCGCGTAAATGCTGCCGTTCGCAAATAAGAGCGCCGGGCGCTGACGTTGGTAGGTCGCGTTGAAGGTAAACGTCGTTCCATCGGTCAGGGTATGCGACGCGGTCACCACCTGCGGGGTCACTTTGTCGGTCAAACTTCCCAGATCAAGCGCGTGAAGGCTGTAGGCCGGACCACTCTGAGTCTGGTTGTAAACCATCACGTACAACGTGTTGCTGCTTGAGTCAATCACTGGCGTCGAGGTGATCCCCACATTGGGGCCGTTGTTCCCGCATCCCAGCGGATACACTACCGGAGCTCCAAAATTCGGACTCAACAGCACCGTTCCGGTGTGTACGTCAATGGCGTACACCGAGTTGTTCTCCGTCACCACGTAAACCACATCGTGCGTGCCCTGATAATTTCCCGCGGTTATCAGCACGCCCGGCACCACCAGTGGCTGCGCATCTACCTGGTCGTCGAGCGTGACGGTCTGCAGCAGACCAAACGTTGTCTTCCCCACGTTGGCGGGCGTCAGCGTCGTCTCGCTCTGATTCCAGCCGGTCCGGTAGTTATCGTAATGATATGTCGTGACCGACGTCTGGCCTGCAGCCAGCAATGCGCTGGCGCTGATGAAAACAAGAACGGCAAGTACGGGAGTGCCGCCGATGCGGCAAGTTCTTCGACGATTTCGTGGCATATTCTGGTCCTTATTTTTATTTTCTTGACGATCTCTTGGAGTGGCTCTCGATCCCGTCGCCGCTGCGATCCCGCTTCGAGGGCGCAGGTACGCTACGAGGAGATGCAGAGCTCGCCGGGCTCGGGGGAAGAATCACAAAACCCGCCGAGTTTAATGCAACTGGTAGCTGGCTGTAAACAGCGATTTCCCCGCTTGCGAAATGCAGGAAATATTCACTCAATGTGCAAATATTCGCACTCTACGAGTTCTGCGAGGACATCTACTGCGAGAATTCCCTAGCACTGGACTTCTAGCGCACTACTTCGGCCAACTTCCCGCTGACGATCAACTCCGCGACGCGCGCAAAATCCTGGTACATTACGCGGTCTTTGTCCATCGTCGCGCAGACCGCTCGGATCGCGGCGTGCGCCTGCTGCAACGGCTTGGAAGTCTTCAGCGGCGCGAGGAAATCAATCGCCTGTGCCGCCGCCATGGCCTCAATGGCCAGCGTGTTGCGCGTGTTCTCCACTATTTTCTTCAGCTTGTTCGCTGCAGTCATGCCCATGGAGACGAAGTCTTCCTTATTTCCCGACGTGGTAATCGAATCGACCGATGCGGGATGCGCCAACACTTTGTTCTCACTCACCAGCGCGGCCGCAGTCACTTGCGGCATCATGAAGCCCGAGTTCATTCCCGCACCCGGCGCGAGAAATGGCGGCAGCCCTTCACTGAGCGCGGGGTTCACCATGCGCTCCAGTCGCCGCTCGCTGATGCCGGCCAGCGCGCTCAAAGCAATCGCGAGAAAGTCGAGCGCGAACGCGAGCGGCTCTCCGTGAAAGTTTCCGCCGGAAAGCACGTCGCCCTCTCCGTCCATCGCCTTCGGATTTTTCACGAACACCAGCGGATTATCGACCGCCGAGTTCGTCTCGGTCTCAAATACCGCGCGGCAATGGGCGAGCGTGTCGCGCACCGCGCCATGCACCTGCGGGATACAGCGCAACGAATAGGCATCCTGCACGCGGCCGCAGTTGCGATGCGACTCGCGGATCTCGCTCTGTTCGAGCAGACGGCGCAGGTTGGCCGCGGTCTTGATTTGTCCGGCATGCGGTCGGGCCCTTTGAATGCGCTCGTCGAAAGCGACGTTGGTTCCCTTGAGGGCATCGCACGCCATCGCGCCGATGACGTCGGCGGCGTCGACCAGTGTCTCGGCGGCGAGCAGCGCCAGAGTGCCGATGGCCAGCATGGCCTGCGTGCCATTGATGAGCGATACCGCTTCCTTCGCTTCGAGCACTAGCGGCTTGATTTGTGCGCGCCTCAACGCTTCGCCGCTTGCGATGCGCGGGCCTTTTTCGTCTTCTTTAAAGCATTCGCCTTCACCGATCAATGCCAGTGCTAGGTGCGCCAGCGGCGCAAGATCACCGCTCGCTCCTACGCTGCCCTGCGATGGGACCATCGGAGTCACACCGCGGTTGAGCATCTCGCAGATGGTGTCGATGGTGATGGCGCGCACGCCCGAATTGCCTTTCGCGAGCGAGTTGGCGCGCAGGAGCATCATGGCGCGCGTGTCGGGGATCGAAAGCGGTTCACCCACGCCAACCGCGTGCGAACGTACGAGGTTGACTTGCAACTCGCGCACCTGATCGCCGGCGATGTGCACATCGCTCAGCTTGCCGACGCCAGTCGTGATCGCGTAGGAAATCTTATTGCTGGCAACGAGCGCGTCGACGACGGCGCGGGCGCGGTTGACGGCCTCGCGTGCGTCGGGATCGAGGAGGACCGGCCGGCGTACGTCGATGTGCGCAACCTCGCGCACGGCTTCAAGCGTGAGATCGTTTCCATTGATGTGCAGAGCTTTCAAGAGCAGCTCCTGACTTCGGTTTTCTGTTTCGAGCCTTTCACTTTCCTTGCAAGACCACTTTGAATGGATACAACGTTGCCGTCATCACGCCCTTCTTTACGGCCGGATCGCCGTTCATGATCTGCCGGGCAGCGTCTTCGGACTCGGCGCGGAAGATCGTGAGTCCCATCGTATTTTCATCGGTATTCAGGGTGCGGCCGACGAGGATTATGACGCCTTGCGCGTTGAGGTCCTGGAGATATGCGAAGTGTTCGGCCACTACGGCCTGTTCCGCATCGGTCGGGCCGGTGCGGAGCAGGTCTCCGCGCACGAGCTGCAGTCTGTAGAGGAACTCCAGCATCGGAGTTTTCTCTCCTGTCTCCACTATCTCCCTATCGCGGCGCGGAACACGGTCATATATCTCTCCGGCAGCGTGCGCGGTTTCATCGTTGCATCGGCGACGATGTGCGTGGTCTCGCCTTCGGCCAGCAACTCGCCGGTTTCCGCGCTTCGCAGTTCGTATCCGAAGCGGATTACCTTCTCCCGGACATGCTTCACATACGTGCGCACGATGACCTCGTCATCATAGTGCACGGGGGCCTTGTAGCGGCATTGGGCATCGACAACGGCGATGAAGCAATCGTCTTCGAGTTCCATATCTTTATAACTGAAACCGAGCTGGCGGAGAAGTTCCACTCGTCCTACTTCAAACCAGATGAAATGATTGGCGTGATAGACGACGCCCATCTGGTCGGTTTCGGCATAGCGAACGCGGAGGCGAGTTTCATTCACCGTTCGTGTCTTGTTTAGCTTCACGGACATCGATGTATCCGGCTGGCTCATCGGCCCATCCACTTAGGCTTGCGCTTTTCGAGAAACGACGTGATCCCTTCGCGGAAATCGGCGCTCTCGCGAATGCCGGCATTTTCCCGGATGGCGGCTTCGATTTGCGAATCGAGTTCCGCGCGCGCGTGATCGGTGAGCAGACGCTTGGTCTGGAGAAGTGAGAGCGGACTATTCTCAGCCAGCTGCGCGGCGAGTTCGCAGGCGCGGTCGAGCAACTTTTCGGGAGGAACGATTTCGTTGATCAAGCCCATCTTCAGGGCTTCCGCCGCGTCGAAGATGCGGCCGGTAAGCAAGAGGTCGCGAGCGATTTTTTCGCCGACCTGGCGCAGCAGAAAAGTCGAGACAATGGCAGGCACGAATCCGATCCGGACCTCGGTATAGCCGAATTTAGCCTCCGGCACAGCGAGAGTGAAGTCGCAGAGCAGGGCCAGTCCGGTGCCGCCGGCGATTGCCGCGCCGTTGACGGCGGCAATTGTAGGCTTGGGAAATTCATAGAGCGAACGAAACAGGGCAACCATGGTTCGCGAGTCTTCGAGATTTTGCTCGGGCGTGCGACCGATCAGGGCTTTCAGGTTGTCGAGGTCCAAACCGGAGCAGAAGGCCTTCCCTGCTCCAGTCAAGATCAGGATGCGGGCCGAAGAATTTCTCGCGTCCTCCAGAGCGCGGATCAGATCTTCAATAAGTTCGTAGCTGATGGCGTTGCGTTTGTCGGGGCGATTGAGGGTGATGGTGGCAATCGCGGAGTCGAAGGCGAGTTGGAGCGTGTTGTAGTTCATGATGATTCTCAGCAATCAGTCTGCGGCCGTCGAAGTTTTGTACCTCGCGCCGATTTCGACCGTCGCTCTCAACAAAGCGTCCAACGACTTCAGCGCGGGCAATTGTGCGCCGCGGCTGCGCAGGGTTTCGATTACTGTTTCTGTTGGAATATTCCCAACTAGGTCATCCTGCGCGAAGGGGCATCCGCCCAGGCCACCGATGGCGGAATCGAAGCGGCGACAACCGGCTTCGTAGGCCGCGACGATCTTGGCGGCGGCCTGGTCGGGACGGCTGTGCAGGTGGACTCCGATTTCCAGATAACCGTACTCAGCCAGCACGGCGGAGACGACTTGCTGAATTTTTTCGGGCGGCGCCACTCCTACGGTATCGGCAAGGGAGATCGTGCGAATCTCCTGCAACTCAAGCAAGCCCACGGCTGCTACTACTTCGTCGATGCTCCAGTCGTCGCCGTAGGGATTGCCGAAGGCCATTGAGATGTAAACGACCGTTTCGAGCCCGGCTTCGTCGGCCTTTTTCTCGATCTTTTCCAGTTCCTCGATCGCATCTTCCAGAGTCTGCCGTTGATTGTTCTGCAGAAATGTTGGCGAGATCGAATACGGAAAACCCAGGGTACGCACGGCCTCGGTCGCGATCGCCCGCTGCGCGCCCTTTTCGTTGACCACGATGCCGATGATTTCTACATCGTCGGGCGGATCAAGTTCCTTCAGAACTTCTTCGGAGTCGGCCATCTGCGGGACGGCATTGGGCGAGACGAAGCTGACAGCGTCGATGTGCTTGAAACCCGTGGAGATCAGGGCCGCGAGATAGTTCGTTTTAAGATCGGCAGGGATCTGGCCTTTGAGGCCTTGCCAGGCGTCGCGCGGGCATTCGATCAACTTTACGGCTTCGCTCATGCAGCATCTCGGAACCGGGTCATCTGGCCATCGGAGATTTTCGGATCACCCGATGATCCGATCACCCAATTCTACGTTTGCAGCACTCCCACTTTGAACTCGGGGACGTCCGGATTCAGCGACGCGGCCTCCAATGCTTGAGTGATCGCCTGGCGGGTTTCCATAGGATCAATGATTTTGTCGATCCACAAGCGGGCGGCGCCATACCGCGGGTCAGTTTGCTCTTCGTAGGTTTTCTTGGTTGAATCAAAAAGTTCTTTTTTTTCTTCTTCGCTCAACTTCTTGCCGCTACGCTCTAGTTGTTTCACTTTGATTTCCACCAGCGTACCGGCGGCGGCGTCTCCGCTCATGACCGCGTATTTCGCGGTGGGCCAGGCGAAAACGAAGCGCGGGTCATAGGCTTTGCCACACATGGCATAGTGTCCGGCGCCGAAAGAGCCGCCGACGATCACGGCAATCTTGGGCACGACGGAGTTCGAAACCGCATTCACCATCTTTGCGCCCGCCTTGATAATGCCGCTCCACTCGGCATCGCGACCCACCATGAAACCGTTGACGTCGTGGAAAAAGACCAGCGGGATCAAGTCCTGATTGCAGTCCATGATGAAGCGGGCGGCTTTCTCGGCGGACTCGGTGTAGATGACACCGCCGAATTCGACGCGCTTGTGGCCTTCGTGGTCTGTCTGCTGCGCGTGGAGTTTCTGATTAGCGACGAGGCCGACGGCGAAGCCTCCGATGCGCGCGTAGCCGCAAATCAGCGTTTTGCCGTATTCGGGCTTGTACTCGTCGAAGCGGCTTTCATCCACAATGCGCGCGAGAATTTCTTTCATATCGTAGGGGCGAGCGGGCGAGGCATCGTATGCGCCGTACATTTCTTCGGCTGACATCGCGGGATCCACGGGCTGTTTGCGATCCCACAGGGACTGGCGCCGGTAACCCCATTTTTCTATAAGCGACTGAATGCGGGCGAGGCAAGCTTCATCGTTGGGCTCGCGGAAATCGACGGTGCCACTGATGGCGGAGTGCATGGCGGCTCCGCCTAATTCCTCTGCGGAAACTTTCTGCCCGATGGCGGCTTGCACCAGCGCGGGGCCGGCGAGGAACAAGCCACTGCCGTCGGTCATGAGAACGTGGTCGCACATCACGGGCAGATATCCGCCGCCGGCCACACACATGCCCATGATGGCGGCGATTTGCGGGATGCCCATGGCTGACATGACCGCGTTGTTGCGGAAGACGCGGCCAAAATCGTCGGTGTCGGGGAAGACGTCTTCTTGCAATGGAAGGAAGACTCCGGCGGAGTCTACAAGATAAATGGTAGGGATGCGATTTTCGATGGCGATATTTTGCGCGCGGATAACCTTCTTCGTGGTCATCGGAAAGAAGGCGCCGGCTTTGACGGTGGCGTCGTTCACGATGAGCATGACCATGCGCGTGTGGATGCGTGCGAGTCCGGTGATGACGCCCGCGGCGGGAGCGCCGCCCCATTCTTCGTACATTTTGTGCGCGGCATAGAGGCCGAGTTCGAAGAAAGAGCCGGGGTCGGCGAGGAGGTTAATGCGCTCACGGGCGGTGAGGCGCGACTTGGCGTGCTGGCTTTCGATGGCTTTCGGGCCTCCGCCTTCGCGGATTTTTTCCTCCTCGTTGCGCACCTGGGCGACGAGGTCGGCGAGCGCGCGCATGTTGGATTCGAAGCGGAGAGAGCTGGGGTCAATCTTGGTGGAAAGAACGTTGTTGATGGAGATAGCGGTGGATTCGGTGCGTTCGCGCATGAGGGCAGACTTCGAAACTACTTGCGAAACTACTTACTATACCAGTGCGGCGAGGGCTGAGCGTGTTGATTAAGAACGTTACAATCTACGCATGCTGCGGAAGCTCTCATCCTGGCCGGACTGGCAGATCGCCATGGCGCTTACCGCGGCGTTGCGCTTGTTTTATTCGGCGGTGGCAGCGGCATTCTGGCCGTTTCTGCATCCGGCTCCGGAGTTGATTCACAGCAATGCGCTCACGGAAAATCTGCCGGCGCCGCACGGTCTGTATTATGCGTTGCTTGGAATTTGGGAGCGCTTCGACACGCTCTGGTTCCTGCGCATCGCGGAGCACGGTTACGACCAGCCCATGGCGGTAATTTTTTATCCGTTGTATCCGGCGGCGATTCGGCTGCTGAGCGGGGTGGTACCAGCGATGGCGGCAGCGCTTCTGGTCTCAACTGTGGCGGCGTTCTTTTCATTCTGGGGCTTGCTTCGTCTGGCAGGCGCAGGTTTATCGGATGTGGGAAGACTCCGCATGCTGCTGCTGGTCTGCGTGTGGCCGACCAGTTTCGTACTCTTCGCCGGCTACGCGGACTCCCTGACACTTGCGCTGGCGGTATGGGCCGTTATCTTTGGGCGCGAATCGGGGCGCGAATCGGGGCGCGAATCGGGGCGCGAATCGGGGCGCGAATCGGGGCGGGAAGTGGGGCGGGAAGCGCGGTGGGAAGCGGCGGCCGCTTGCGGCCTACTGGCGGGCGTAGCGCGGCCTACCGGTGTGCTGGTCTTCGTCCCTCTCGCCGTGATGGCGCTGCGGAGCCGGCAAGCCCGGTCGCTGGTGGTGGCGCTGACACCTCTCGGATTGCTTAGTTATTGGGGTTGGCTGCGTTGGTCGGGGCGACCTTCCGTGGTGGAAGCTTACCGGCTCTATCAAGGCATGACGATGGTGCCACCGTGGAGGGGTTTAGCGGAGGCTCTGCGGTTGATCGTGACCGAACACGATACTCTGCTGGCCATCAAGCTGGGCTTGGTAATCCTAGTTGCCGTGATGAGCTTGCGGCCCCCAGTGCGGATCCAAATCCGGACCGAGGACAAAGCGTTCGCGTTGGCGGTGATTCTGCAGATGCTTATGTACACCGGGCGTCCGCTGCTGGGGGCAGCGCGATATACGCTCATGGTGTATCCCGTGTTTCTGGTCTGGGGTGCGTACGCCGAGCGTTGGAATGGGAAGCAGCTCGGGTTCTATGTCACGGCTCTCGGTTTGCTGAACCTGGCGTGGATGTGGGCGTTCCTGAGCTGGTCGCTGGTGTTGTAGTTTTTTGTGTGGCGCGGACAACTTTGTCTGTGAACGCCGACAGAGATTCGCGAAAGCTGTGGAAGGGAACGCACGCTCCGTTCCCGTCACCGCCGCGGTTGAAGTTGACGCATAGCCTCCGCGACAGGATCGTTGGCAATTGCATCCACCAATCCAATTTCGAGCGCACGGGCGGCTGAGATTTTTTCTGCGGCAATGAACAGCTCGAGCGCTCTGCTCTTCCCGATCAGGCGCGGCAAGCGCTGCGTACCTCCCCATCCGGTCATGAGGCCGAGAGCGGCGCCGCGATGTCCGAAGATGGCATGGGGAGCGGCGATTCGGCGGTGACAGGCGAGCGCGAGATCAAGGCCTCCGCCCATGCAGTGGCCTTCGATGGCGGCAATGACGAGAGCGGGATAGCCGGCGGTTGAGTTCATGAGCGCTTGTCCCATGGCGGAGAACTCGTAGGCTTCGGGGCCGCTGAGCGCGGCGATTTCATTCAGGTCGGCACCGACCGAGAAAAATTGGCGATTGCCTGCAATGATCAGTGGGCGTTTCACTTCAGCGTCGTCAATGGCGGCAGTCAGTGCGAGCACGCAAGCACGGGTAAGACGGTTAGTGCCATCAGGGGAAGTGAGGCGAAGGATACTTGCCCGTTCATTGAACTCGATTCGGAAGAAGAGAGAAGGCACGGAAATATGATGCACTATAGAGCGAGTGGATGGCGCGCTCGCCAGCGTTTGGGTGCCAAGCCAGCGAGAACAGCAAGCCCGCCGCAAATTGCTATAATCGTTGTCTGCGGTGGGAGTAGCTCAACTGGTAGAGCATCGGACTGTGGCTCCGACGGTTGCGGGTTCAATTCCCGTCTCCCACCCCAACATCTAAAAGACTTAACTCACACTTTTGGTCAGTGACTGACCGATAGCCCGCTCCGCAACTTTCGAGGTTGCGTCTCTGAGAGCATCGTTCACTGGGTCGCCGTAGACGTTCATTGTGACCCTGATGTCCCCGTGTCGCATTGCACGCTGCTGAACGCTGATTGGGGTTCCAAGCTCGTCCAGCCATGCACGGTAACTGTGCCGAAAGCTGTGCGCCGAAACATGTTTGATTCCCGCATCCTGACACGCTCTGCCCAACTTTTCGTAAAAGCAAGTGTACGAGCGTGGCATCTTCCCGTTTAGATCAGGCGAAGCGAACACCCAATCTCCCGGTTCTGTATATTCACTCCGCTGCTTGTGCGCTTTCAGCACTTCCAGCAAGCGAGCGTCGAGGGACAGCGGCTTCGCTGAGTGGACTGTCTTTACTTCGCCCGTGATCTGTTTCACCACCGCACGACGCAAACTCAGTTCCCCACCCAGCCAGTCAATGTCCTGCCATTGCAGACCGATCAACTCCGACCACCGCAGACCCAAGCAGACGCTCACAATCGCCATCGTTCGGTATGGCTCAGTGAGCACTTCGCAAAGACGATGAAACTCTTCCAGCCTCATGGTTCGTGCCTTACAACCGGGCTTGGACACATTCTTAACACGTACAAGCTCCATCGGGTTGCGGTCCACTGGAATCAGCTCAGCCCACATCGCATACTCGAAAATCACAGAAAGCATCGTGCGAATGTTGCTCCTGCTCTTTGGAGCGAGGTTGACCGCCGATCCAGTGCCGGGCTGAGCAACCGCTTGTTGGTGGGCAGGATCACGATCACGGTGAATGGCATGACTGATCCCAATAGGACTCCGGCAATCAACCACCAAAAACTTGCCCCGGCGAGCCACGCTGCGAAGGACGCCAGCAGACCCACGGCGCACAAGTCGCCTGCATTACTGTGGCTCGACGATAACTTGGCGCGAATTCAGTGGCAGCGATTTCCACTCCGCACTGCATCCTCGCCGGATGTTCGATAAAGGTGATGTAGACGGCGGCTCCGGTGAACAGGGCGCACGCGAGGACTGCAATGAACTCCGCAATTTGGCGCATGGCTCTTCAGACTGGCGATGCAACAGTCACGCCTTTATCCGGGAAGGCAGCCGGAGTTACGCTACCGCCAACCTTTGCCTTCCTTGCATCTGCTCCAAAACACTCGCCTGATCGTAATAGATTTTCTCCGCGATGAGCTTCCTCGACTCGGCGTCAAAGGTATAGAACGCAGCCATCTCGATGCGAATCGCGTTACCGAGAGGCTTTACGCCTGCGAACTCGCCCAAGTGGGTGCCAGTGATAACGACTTCGCGGATAGAGCAGCCGGGGACATCGTATTCTGATTTGACTTCAATCCGCAGGTCTGGCAGTGCAGCCGCAATGGTCCGGTAGAAACCGCGCACACCTTCAATACCTTTGAACACTGCGCTTAGCGGCACAACATCGTAGTGTGCCCTGTCATCCTGAACGAAGGTGTCGTAGACCGCTGCCCAGTCGTGCTCGTTCTCGCCTCGTATGTGTCTGGCAACGATCTCCCTTTGGCGGTCGACTATGTCGCTCATAGCTTGTACCTCCATGCGCGTGCTGGGGTGGGATTGTATCGCAATCCTGCCGATGTGTGGGATTCGACATGCGAACTGAGCCATAATGAACGAGCATGAGCGCCATCTCGGACGATCCCGCCAACTCTACTGTTCTGGATCGCGACGAAGAGAAGTGCACAGGCCCGACAGAACCGCGCATCCGCTGCCCGCTCTGCGGCTGGTCGCCCCGCAAAGAGGACAAGTGGTTCTGCACCTGCGGCAACGAATGGAATACTTTCGACACCGGAGGCGTTTGCCCAGCCTGCCTCCACCAGTGGTCTGAAACCCAATGCCTATCGTGTAATCGATGGTCGCCGCATTCGGAGTGGTATGCGGGGTGACCCGACTCCGCGCAAGAATCTGGGAACCGTTCGTTTCTGAAAGGAGGTTCTGCTTTTCCGCCTCGATACGCTCATGAAGCGATCTCCACTAGCGCTTGGAACTACAGCAGCAGCCCTTGCGATCTCCTTGGGTGTTCTGTTCCTTATTCGGACTCCTCATATCCCCACCACCATTGGAGACGAAGAGTATGGTGTGTATTCAGACTGGACAATCTCCCATTTCTCTAAGAATCCCCCACAAGGGCCGCTCTATCTGCTGAGTCGAACATTCAAGTTCAATCCGTTTGAACAACCGAGTGGGTGTAGCTACACGATGATCCAGAAAGCAGGCGTAGCGGGATCGCTAATCAGACAACTGGGTGAATTGCGTGATGCCGAATACCTTTTCAAGGACAATCCGGCTGTCGGCTTCCACATCCCGTGGAAATATAAGCTCACCGACTCGTCCCCCGACCTGCCGCCCGGCACATTTCACCTGCTGGCGTTCTCAAGAGTTGCGTTCAGTCGGGATCGCCGACAAGCCTTGTTTGCGGTGAGCGATGCGTGCGCTGGCGGCGACTGCGGCAAAGGAGGAGCCGTTTACGCACTCAAGAGTAACGGGATGTGGACATTCAAATCCGCTGGTTGCGTCTGGATGTATTGACTTGTGTCTTTGCGACGAATCGAATCCTGTGGAGGTCTAGCTCTCTAATTCCCCAAGCCGCAGTATCGGGGACTCGGCTCGGCAGCAAACCCCATACCTCTGCCAAAGCCGAAACCAAGGGCCATGCGCGAGCATCTCGTCGTGCCTTCGATTCGCAGCCGCGAGATCGCTGAGGCTCAGCGGTCGGGTGTCCGGCACGGCGAAGGTGCGCTCTAGGCACTCGATTTCGGCTATGGTCTGTTCAACGTCCATCCGTCACAATATCTAACAGAAAGGCGGGGAGGTCAATTCGGAGCGGCATCTCCAAAGACCGTGACTGCGGGATTTCGTGTGCTGCCAGTCGATCCGCCAGCGCCCGCACGTGACTTTTGTTCCGGCACCGCGTTATACATAGTAGGCGATTTTCTGTCTCATGACCGATCCAGCTATCCAGCACATCTCCGACACCGCCCGATGGGCGGCGGTGTACCGAGCGCGGGAAACCGAACGGCAGAACGCTCTGTTCCGCGATCCCTTCGCACGACGGCTGGCAGGCGAGCGCGGCGAACAGATCGCCAATGCCACGCCATTCCACGAAAAGCACTCGTGGGGATGGGTAACGCGAACTTACCTCTTCGACCGGATCATCAGCGAGCAAATAGGGCACGGAGCAGATATGGTAGTGAATCTCGCGGCGGGTTTGGATACCAGACCTTACCGCATGCAGTTGCCCGCATCGCTGAAGTGGATTGAAGTTGATCTTCCTGAAATCCTCGCCTACAAGGAGGAATTGCTCAAGGCAGAGAAGCCCGCATGCACGCTGGAGCGAGTGCGGACAGACTTGTCTAATGCCGAGATTCGCCGCTCGCTGTTGAGCAGACTTGCCAGCGAAGCAACGAAGGTACTGGTCATAACGGAGGGGCTTCTGACTTATCTGCGGGCGGAAGAAGTTTCGGCTCTCGCAGAAGACTTGAAGCGTTTCCCCGCGTTCAAACGATGGGTGCTGGACATCGCATCTCCGGGACTGCTGCGCATGGTGCAGAAGAACACGCACCAGCAGTTCGGCGCGGAAGTTCCTCCGCTACAGTTTGCCCCGGCAGACGGTCCCGTGTTCTTTGCCCGATACGGGTGGAATCCTATCGAAGTGCGCTCCATGCTGAAAACGGCTGCTGGACTGAAGCGCCTTACATTCGTCATGCGATTGTTGGCACTTCTGCCCGAGAATCCGAAAAACAGTGGCTCGCGCCCATGGTCGGGTGTTTGCCTGCTGGCTTCTCAATAGTACGGTACCGCATGGGAATGCCGCGCTGACTCTGGGCGGCTCGCTACTACGCAGCCTCTGCGCCCACGCTGCAATCTGCGCCTTCGGAATCGACGAACTGCACCCACGCTCCCCGGCAATCCTGCGTCACAGATCGGGGCAGATTAGCCCAGCAGTGCCGCCACACCGCATGCAAGAGCCATTCCTTCGGTGGAAACCATAGGGTAGTTGTTGTGATGAGTGAAACATCTCGGCATTTGGGGAAGAAGCCATGTGGATGAGGTCATGCGCTGTATGCAAGGCGCTCATGATGAAGCTCCGATTGCGCGATTCCGTCCGCTGTCGGTGTGGGTGGGTGTGGGAGTGGTAAGGGTGACCCAAATTGGCGAATCGCAGTTGACGATGACGCAGAGATTTTACAAGATGAAGGGGAAGCTGTTATGGCACGAGTAATTGAGTTCTACATACCGACGAACTTCCGAAGAAAGGTGAGGTCGGTGCCGCAGTCGCAACCCGCAAAAGTGATCGAGTTTTTCCTCCCCTCAAAGAAAACAGCGTAGCGCGACCTTCCGCAACCGCACACACTAGCGCTCTCATTCGTACATGAATGTAGAGACAAACACAGGTTACTTTCGTACCGCCACAGTGGCACGTAGGAGCTATTCACCAAATTTGGCACGGAGCCTAAGTTGGAATTGAACAGGCTTCGGGGGAGGGCTGTTCGACGGGCGTCCCGGTGACTCTAATCAGAGTCGGGACGCTTTCGTTTTTTCACAGGGTGACGTCAGGCTGAGAACAGATTGTCCTCGGGGCTCGGTTGACACAGCCTCCCTTGCGCGGCAACAATCTGTGCCTATGCGCAATCTCTGCTGCTTCATCCTGCTGCTTCTATGTGCCGCTGTCGGATACGCCCAGAGCAATTCCTACTTGTTTGTTTGGGCGGGGGACGACGCCAAGAAGAGCAACGATTTCCTCGCGGTACTTGATGCCGGCCCAAAATCTCCGCACTACGGTCAAGCGGTAGCTTCGGTCGCCGTTCCCGGCCCCACTGGCACGCCTCATCACACGGAACTGGAGATGCCGGAGGGCGGCTTTCTTTTGGCGAATGCTTTTGAGAGCGGACGCACAATGCTCTTCGACTTGCGCCAACCGCTGCACCCATCGCTCGTAACCTCCTTTGGTGATCTGGACGGCTACATGCACCCGCACACATACGTGCGGCAGCCCAACGGCCATGTTCTCGCAACGTTCCAGCACCACGGCGGGCACGAACCCAAGTCCGATGGCGGCGGGATCGTCGAGTTCGACGAGCGCGGGCATCTCATCCGCAGCAGCAGCGCCATGGATGCAGCGGCGAAAGGTGAACTCATTCGCCCCTACAGTCTAGTGGTTGTCCCGGCACTCGACCGCATTGTCAGCACCAACACCTCAATGCACGACGAGGCAGATGGGGAGACCCGCACCGTGCAGGTGTGGCGGGTCTCCGACCTGAAGCTGCTGCGGACTTTGGTATTGCCACCGGGGCCACGTGGATCGGAGCAGCAAGAGCCCGGCGAACCCATCCTGCTCGCAAACGGTAAGACTGTGCTAATCCACACTTTTTCGTGTGGGTTGTACGAGTTGGATGGTGTTGAGACCGACCAGCCCTCGGTTCGGCACTTGAAGACGTTTGATGGCAAGGAGTGCGCCGTGCCGCTGCGGATCGGCCACTACTGGGTACAGACGTTGTTTTCTGCACACGCCCTCGCAGCCTACGACATCTCCGATCTAGCCCATATACGCGAGGTGTCGCGGGTCACCTTCGATGGAAAGCAGAAACCGCACTGGATTTCGGCTGACGAGGATGGTCGCCGAATCGTTTTGAACTCGGGCGAATACGGAGATCACCGCCTCTTCATAGTGAACTTCGACCCTCAAACAGGAGCCTTGACACTCGACGGGCGCTTCCGCGATCCGGAGAGTGAACAGCCGGGCGTCAGCATGGACGGCAAGTCTTGGCCGCACGGATTCCGTGGTGATGCGTATCCGCACGGGACAGTGTTTTCGCGTCCTGCGGCTACCGTGAAAAGCGCCTCGACGGGAAACTAGGTCATCCTTTTATTATGCAGTCGGAGGAAGAGCGTGACGAGTTCGACGGAAATCCTCAAAGACCGCCTCGCCCGCTACCGACAGATCAAGATCAGCGTGATCGGCAGGAAGTCTGGGCAGACAATCTCGATCCCGGTCTGGTTCGTCTTGGAAGGCAAGAAGCTCTACCTCCTGCCCGTGCACGGTTCTGACACCCAGTGGTACAAGAATGTGCTCCAGAACCCGTCGATTCGGATTGATGCACGGGGCTTGGAAGAAGAGTTCCGAGCCGTCCCCATCACTGATGCCAAGACTGTGAAATCCGTGATTGAGAAGTTTCGGGAGAAGTACGGGGCGAAGGACGTAAAGAAGTATTATTCGAGGTTCGATGTGGCGGTTGTGGTTGAAGTAAGTTGAAACCACCGGAGCGTTGAATGGTCGATCTGTCGGTAGCGGAAGGAAAACTGACGTTGCACGTCCGGGGCGCTGACAAGCTCTGGGCGTTCAAGAGCAGCCTCGAAATTCCGCTCGTTCATATCGCGGGTGTCCGGGCAGACCCGGAGGTCGCACGCGGATGGTGGCACGGCGTGCGGATGCCCGGAACCAATGTACCCGGAGTCATCACGGCGGGAACCTTCTATCAGGACGGCAAGCGAGTCTTCTGGGACGTGCATCACCCGGAGAAAACCATCGTGATTGATTTGCATGACGGACGGTACAGCGAGCTAATTGTCGAAGTCGCCGATCGAAAAGCTGCGGTGGAACTAGTCAAGACCGCGTTGCCGCGCTAAACGGGATGCGCGGTGGTGATCGGGTTTGCAGCCCTGAAGCCGGAGTGAACATCGAAGAAACTGCACGAGGAGGCACCCCCATGCCTAAACAGAAGAAAGAATCCGGCTCGCTGAACGGCTGGCAGCAGATCGCGGACTTCTTGGGTCAGCCAGTGTCCGTAGCCCAACGCTGGGTGAAATCTGGGATGCCCGTTACCCGCGAAGGTCGGCGCGTGCATGCTTCACCCGACGAATTGAACCGCTGGCTCGTGGACGAATCCGCCGGGGAGCCTGTCCAAATCGCTACTGAAACGGCTGATCTCACTTCCGAATTGAGGCGCGGACTTTCGTTTGTCAGGAAACACACGCCCGCTCGGAAAAGAAGCGAGCGGCGTAGCGGTTCCTGCGGCCAGCCCTGAATGCCGTGGGATGATGTCCAGCGGATATGGCCTCTTCGCCCCCCGTGCTTTATCAGAAGAATATTGAAGCGGTCTGCTCCAGCGAGGCCGAAGTCCGCGAACAAATCCGCCTGACTGCACAAAGGGAGTAAGCTCTAATATGTCCGATATAGTGCTGGTTTGGGGGTGGTGAGTTTGGCAGAAATTCGACTGCAAGAGGGTGAGTCGTTGGAGAACGCCCTTCGTCGGTTCAAGCGTAAGGTTCAGACGGAGAACATCATTGGGGAAGTGAAGCGTCACTCCTACTATTTGAAGCCGGGCGAGAGACGCCGGGTGAAGCAAGCTTTGGCGCAAAAGCGTGCCCGAAAAAGGATTCGCAAAGAGCGAGATTAAGTTTGCAACAATTCGCACCGCTGCTCCCAAAGCAGCGGCCTTCCGTTTCGGTTGGCAATCTGACCACGTATTGCCACAGCGACCTGTGAGGTACTGAAGCAGCAACAGGAGGAGCCAATGTCAAAGCATGATTCTGCCACCAAACGCCACCGACGCCCGAGGTCGGGAAAGCGTGTAGACTACACCGCACGCACGATGGCCGCTGTGAAGCAACTCGAACAAGCGGCGAAACTAAAAGTTAAGGCTGCCTAGCTTCGGTCTAGGACTGCCTTGGTACCTATGCAACATGCAAGGCGCATCGTGTCAGTTCCGACGAAGCGCCCCTCGCCCGCTACCGTCAGATCAAGATCAGGGGGTGGTTGGGAGGACGTCCGGGTGGACGATCTCGATTCCCGTGGTCAGTTTTCGCGCGCTGCTGAAGTACAGTAAGGGGACTGTGGCGGATGGGCAAGCCGACCATTACGTTTTCCAAACTGGTCGATAAACTCCAGCGGCACTATGGCCCTCCCGCGCCGCCTCCCTCGACTGATCCACTGGAGCTAATCATCTGGGAGAACATCGCGTATCTGGCGAGTGACAAGCGTCGTGCCGAAGCATTTGCCACCCTAACACAAACGATTGGAACACGCCCCGAACGGATTCTTGCTGCTCCGCACTCCGCCTTGGCAGCTATCGGCAAGGCTGGCATACTCCCGGAACTAAGTGCAGAAAAACTTCTCACCATTGCGAAAATCGCTTATGAAGAGTTCGACAGCGACCTCCGTGCGGCTCTGAAGAAGCCGCTCCCACAGGCGAAAAAAGCTTTGAAGAGATTCCCCAGCATCGGCGATCCCGCTGCGGAGAAGATTCTGTTGTTCACCCGTTCTTACCCAGTATTCTCCCTCGACTCCAATGGCCTGCGCGTTTTGTGCAGGGTAGGTTTTGCCGAGGAGCAGAAGAATTATTCAACGACATACCGCTTGATTCAGTATGTGATCCGTGAGCAACTGCCCCGAGATTACGACTCGCTGATTCGGGCACACCAGTTGCTACGGCAACACGGTCAAGAACTGTGCAAGCGGTCGAAGCCGCACTGCGCCGAGTGCCCATTGCGAAATGTGTGCGCCTACGGTCGGACAACGGCTGCGTCGGGGTAGCCCGTCTGAGCCATTCCAACAGTGCAGATCAGACCGTAAGGTGGCTGTGAGCAGGCTTCGGGGAGAGACTTGTTCGACGGGCGTCCCGGTGACTCTAATCAGAGTCGGGACGCTTTCGTTTTGCGCGTTGCTGCACATTCGGGGCTGGCGTCCCAAGTGCGAAACGCTCACGCGATCTGCCATAATCTCCCAATGTGTGGGCGCTACCGACTGTCGCGCTGAGAGGAGTTCAGCGCAACCGTTGTGGGAGGAAGTACAGTTCCGAGCCGGAGGGAACGATGGGCAGCAATACTGGAGTGGGTCGGGGAAGAGGTACAAAGACTATTGTGGAGCGCCGAAAGGCGAAGTTGCGACCGTGCGGGTGAAGGATGTGAACGCTTTCAGGGAGCCGACATTATTATGGAATCAATTTCACTCATTAAGGTGCAGCTCTGATTCCGCTTGGAGCCAATCCTCCCTGTCGTGACCATGCTCACAGCCACGCGTCTCAAACAACTCGTAGGCACGGAGTCCGATGGCAAAGCGCTCCTGTTGCCTCTCCCACTCCCAGTTGAAGTCCCAACGGGTCAATAGCGTCATAAACGCAATTCCTCCTTCAAGTGCGAAGCTAAGAGGAAAAACTTCAGGTGGGCTGACTTAGTTCAGGAAACCTGAACGAGTAAGAAGAGGTAGCTTGCTCGACTTGATGCTAGGCTTTTAAACCACCGCTGTCAACCTGCGCGTGGAACAGTGTCATACCACAATAGAAATGTCCCCGTCTTCTCCACAATAGAAATGTCCCTTAGTTGCGGTTTCACCATGCTCGGGAAAAGGCGGGCGTTTTCATTTGCTGCCAGCCTTGTCTCCAAGGATGATTGGGAGCTGGAGGAAAGTTTCGATGCGGTGTCGGGGATGGGGGCGCGGGGGAAGGGGCGGCGCCCCTTTCCTCGCTCAGCGCTTTAGAAGCCGCCTTCAGTTCACGGAATAGGAGACGCTGACTGCGGTAATGAATGGCGACTTCGCCAGTTTCGCTTTCCCGCACCAGCACGCGACTCGTGGCCGGCGCCCAATGCTGACTTTGCCGGTCTAGTTGCAGCAGTCGGTTGTTGTAGCGTACTACCCAGTCCTCGCTCACCACTCGTTCTTGCTCCAGCCAGAATACTTCGTCCAGTTGCCGCGCCGTGGGCCGTCGCCGGTGATAATCGGCTGTCTCGGCCGCGGGTCGCGCGTAACGCCGGTTGTGCTCGGCGAGATAATGCTCGTCCAGATACGCATTCGCTTGGTCGTAGGTCGCGATTCCCGCCAGCCGCAGTTTCTTCACCAGCCGATCCTGGTGCGTGCCATGCGCCCGTTCCACGCGCCCTTTCGCTTGCGGGGAACTGGCGGCGATGATGCGAATGCCTAGCTTCGCGCACATGCGCCCAAACTGTGTTACCGCTGGTTCTCCGCGCATCCGCTCCGCGGCATTCGGCGGCCGCACATACACGTTCTTCCAGTCCGTATACAACGCTTGCGGCACTCCGTAGCGCTCGATCCAGCGGCGCAACACACCCGCCGCCGCCCAGATCGTTTCTTCCTCCCAGAACCGCCCTAGCGCTTTCGTCGTGGCGTCATCGACCATGTGCATCAGACAGCCGCGAGGCCCGCGTTCCTCCAGCCACTCATGGAAACTTCCGTCCAACTGCACTAACTCCCCAAAGTGCGCCTTCGCTTCGCGCCGCTGCCGATACGGTTTCCGCCGCCGTTGCCTCTGCCACAGCCCGGCCTCTTTCAGCCACCGCCGCAGCGTCTCGGCATGCACGTCCAGTCCGTCATCGCTGGCTAGATGCTCGGACGCCAGCGTCGCCCCGAAATCCTCATAGCGTGCTTTCACCTGGTTCAGCACCGCCGCTCGGAACTTCGCCGTGTGGGCCCGGTTCGAGGCTCGACCGCAGTTCCCATGCTGTAAAGCTTTCGCTCCTCCCTGCCGGTACCGTGCCCAGATCCGTTTGCTCTGCCGATAACTCAACTCCAGCATCTCCGCCGCCTCGCACAATCGCAAGCTGCGCGCCCGGACTCGTCCCATCACTTCCACTCGGCTCAACTCTTTCCTGCTCAATCCCGTTCTCCCCAATCTCGGTTCCTCCTCGCCGAAGGAACTCTAAAGGGGTCATTTCTAATGTGGTTTCAAGGGGACACTTTTAATGTGGTTCAACACCTGCGCGTGGAACAGCTTTGCGTTGGCCGACGCGCACTAAATAGGACGACGGAAAGCTATTGCCAGATGCGGCTCATCGGCGACGGCGTCCGGTGCAACCAGCACCCGCCCCTTGACCCCTTGACCTTCGAAGTTTGAGCAGCGAACTTCGGATCGTTATCTCCTCAGCCCGAGCCGTTTGCGTTTCCAGACACAAAATGCCCGAGATATCCTTTCGAATCTCGGGCACGCCATCGCCTTAGAAAGCGTCGTTACCTAGACAGGGGTAACGTTCTCCGCTTGCCAGCCCTTGGGGCCCTTGGTCACGTCGAACTGCACCTTTTGGCCTTCTTGCAGGCTCTTGAAGCCGCCAGCTTGAATCGCGGAGAAATGCACAAACACGTCTTCGCCAGTTTGACGGCTGATGAAGCCGTAGCCCTTGGCGTCGTTAAACCACTTCACTGTTCCTTGTTCTGCCATTGATGTTCCTTTTTCTTGTTTCTTGAAATGTGCTGAGAAGATTCGCTGCTGTAGAGGGGGTGGCGCTGGTTGGCGGTACCGACCTTCAACTGCTTGTGAGTCATACTTAGCGAAAACTAATGTAGCACAATGAATCGTAGAAACGTCAAGAAACCATCCGTCGCAGCAATCCATTATTGCCCTCGCCCTGCTTCCGCACAACTCTGCAACCATGCTTCGATATCCAAACGTCGGAACCGCATCCCGCAAGGGAGCCTGAGAACTGGCAGCGGGACGTCGTGGCCGAGTTGCCCACGCTTGCTTGTCAATTCGTAAATAGAACGCTTGCCACACTTCAGCCACGCGGCCAATTCATCAACGGTCACAATTTCAGAATGGGATTGTGCAGGCGGGATTGTTGTGGGTGTTGGTGCTTGTATGTTCTGCATATTGTCCTCCGTCCGTTTGATTTTCACCGATCCGCCACCGCGTTGACCAAGATGGGACAGAAAGCTAAATTGGTGGCCTGCAATGGAACACGTTCGATACCGGGGGCGTCTGCCCTGCCTGCCTGCACCAGTGGACTTCGACTCAGTGCCTTTCTTGTAGCCGCTGGTCGCCGCACTCCGATTGGTATGCCCATTCATGAATTCAGGAATAGGAGGACACATGAACCCGGTTGCTTCTCCCCGCCGACCTTCTGTCGCTGGACTTGCCCCCCTTGTCACCATTGCTGCCTTGTTCGCTGTGTCTGTTTTTTCCGTCTCACAAGATAAGCGACAGACAGCTAACGCCAATGCCGGGAAGGAGGAGCAGGAGATCAAGCAGTTGATCTCCATGTACGCGAAGGCGGCGGACGAAGCCGATCCAACTTTGGCGTCACGCATCTGGTGCGACTCATCGGAAGACTCACTTATCAACCCAGTAGGACGCTGGCACGGTGTGGAACAGATCATGGGCTTTTACCGCCATGACATGGGCGAAATGTATTCGTTGCGGGACTTGGAAATCAGCGACGTTTCCGTTCAGGTATACTCGGACGCGGCTTGGTCAGAATTCGACTGGGAATTTTCAGCCACGCGAAGAAAAGAAGGGTCCCCAGTATCATTCCATGGCATGGAAACCCAGATTTATCGCAAGAACCGCGACAGTTGGTGTTTGGTTCATGTTCATTATTCCGCGCTGCCCGCTGAAAGGAAGGGCGGAACAGAATGAATCAGTCAGGGTTTATGTTAGCCTGCGATCCTATCGAGCCCCGTAACCGAATAGTTTCTTGCATTCGTCACGTAGAAAACCGCCGATGACAGGTATAGCGTGATTGCCCTTCTCGAATACCAGTCGGCAGGGAATGAGGCAGGCTCGCCACTTGTATTCTTCCGTCCCGCGCTTTCGGCCATAAGCGGCGATGTCTTCCTGCGAGACTCCGTATACGACGGCACCGATTCTCGCCCAGACGCAGGCACCCGCACACATCGCGCAGGGTTCGTGCGTGGTGTAGAGCACGAACTCGGTCAGGTAGCGGCCATAACCGCTCGATACGTATTTGAGCGTTTCCAACTCCACATGCTTGATGCTTGATCCTGAAGTCTTTACCCGGTTCCCTGCGCTGGCAATGACGACTTCGCGCCCGTCCGTTACGCGGGTGATGACAGCGCCGATGGCATAATCGCCTCGGTCACGGGCACGCTTGGCTTCCGCGATTGCCAACTGCATAAACTTCTTCTTGGGTTTGTAGGAAGCCGCGATCATGCAGGGATCATATCGCACCGCGAGGATTGTTGAGACTCGAAACCTGTTCCTCGGTCGGCTGCGCCACACACTAGCGTTCTCATTCGTACATGAGTGTAGAGACAAACACAGGTTACTTTCGTACCGCCACCATGGCACGCAGGAGCCATTCCCTCGGCGGACAAACATAACGTAGGCTGCAATGTGCGCTGTAAACGGGAGCGCCCCCATGACTCTAACCGGAGTCTGGGGCGCTTTTCGTTTTCTTAGCCGAGATGGCTCTGACGCCTCATGCGGCTCCCACCGTGCGCTCACACATTTCCGCTGATAGCAATATGCACTTCGGATCGTCGCAGCAGCGACTGATGCCCGCTGTGCGGTTGGTCGCCCCGCAAGGAAGACCGATGGTTTTGCACCTGCGGACACGAATGGAACACTTTCGACACGGGAGGAGTTTGCCCCGCCTGTCTACATCAGTGGACTTCGACTCAGTGCCTTTCGTGCAGCCGCTGGTCGCCGCATTCGGATTGGTATGCGGATTGACCTCGGAGCATCAGTTTAAAATAGGCATTCCGTGTCGGAGTTGGGGGAAAAGCTTTGGGAGAATCCGCCGGAGTCCGCAAACCGGGTCTTGGTGTGAAATCTGCGCGAGAGGTTTTTCGCGGGGCGCGGGTCACTTCATGTCCCGATCAGGCATCGGACTCAAGATAGGTTTGTTTCCGATATGGAGGCCACGCCTTGGGTCGTATTGGGACATTGTTTCTTGCGGGGGCAATTATCTTGGGTGCGGCGCGGTTTTCGTTCGCGCAAGACGCTTCGGTTGCGGCGACGGCGGATTCACAGGATTCCGACGGGGCGCTGTCTACTACTGGCGCGGGAGCGAGTGCTGCGGATGCAGAACGCCAAGGCACGCAGCCTAGTGGCGCACAGACGCCGGGGGAGCAGTCTGAAAGCGCGAAGCCTGCCGCACAAAATACTCCACCGCCCCAGCCGAAACGCATTCTGGGCGTCATGCCCAATTTCCGGGCAGTGAGCGCCGGTGCCATCCCTCCACCTCCCACGCCAAAGCAGGCGTTCGTGATCGCGACGCAGAACAGCTTCGACTACTCGTCGTTTATCTTTGTGGGGATCACTTCCGCGTTTGCCGAATGGACCGATGCTCACCCGCAGCTTGGGCAAGGTATGCCCGGCTACGGAAGATATTATTGGCGCGGACTTGTGGACAAAGCCGATGGCAATTACTGGGTGATCTTCGCGCTACCCAGCGTCTTCCATCAGGACGAGCGCTATTATGCGCTGGGCAAGGGCGGAATTGGGAAGCGCGGAATCTATGCAGCTTCCCGCATTTTGATCACGCCCGATTATCACGGACACAACAGCTTCAACGCTTCGGAAATTCTCGGCAGGGGCATCGCGCAAGGTATCTCTTTAGCATACTACCCTAGCGGTACGCGAACTGCGGGAGCGATAGCCTCGAAATACGGATGGGCCATCGGGCGCGATGTGCTGACGAATGTGTTTCGGGAGTTCTGGCCGGATATCGCGGTGCATGTGTTGCACCGGCACCCGTAAAACCGAATCTTCTGAGATAGTTGGGAACCGTACTGCCCTAGTCGAACGCCGCAAGACCCGTGAAAATCAAAATGGCCAAATTCCGATGTTGACCACGGCAGGCTTTTGGAGCACGGCGCATGAAGCATGAAGCGCGGACAGACTACTGCATGCTTCTCGGGCTAGTATTTCTCCTCCTAGTCGGAAGTGAACCGTTCTCGATTGATCGACTCGTGGGAGCAGCGACACACGACACACAACTGAGTGGTTGCCTCCGCTCCGAACAGGAACATGGAAGCAACTCATGCGGACAACCGCCGAGGCTGTATTCCTCGTGTCATCCGAATGCCCGCCGCTACTTTCCACCGCTGTTATCCTTGATGTCCGTGCTGTCACCTGTCTGATGTTCAGCAATTTGAAACCTGAGGAATTCGTGGACAGCCTTAAGCGCCTGCTTGTCCGCGGTCCGTATTCGCACCAGCGCCCCAGCGTCGGTCTCCTGAAATTTGTAATGAATTTGGTCATGGAGTTTCTCCATGACGGGCGCTCCGGGTGGCGTTGTGCCGTGAATGAACATCGGCACGTTGAGGTTGCCTTCTGCAAACATTTCGGCGATGTGGGAAAGGTGCATGCGAATCTCATCACGGCTGGTTTTGTCGGCAGGATCATTCGCCTGAACCTCAATCGCCCCACCGTCCTTGAATAGCAGAAAATGATGCGTTGTCTTCTCGTCAGAGAACCCCATGGCATGATCGCCGCGTTTCTCCATTTCGGAGTGCTGTCCAGATTGACTCGCTGGAGCATCCTTCTGCTGGCGATAAGCGGGTAGTGTGAGAACGACAATCATCACTGTTATCGCAAGCTTCATAATCTGCCTTCCTTCGTATGTTTGATCTTCAAGGGCGACAGGGAAGACACTCGTGGCAATCCGCTTGGCATGGACTCTAACAGCCGCGCTGGTACGCCCTTTGGTGTGTGAGCCAGCCGTGAGTCCCAGTCCTTTAGCATGCCCTCAAGTTGGTCGCGCTTCGCGAGCAAGTTGCTGATCTGCTGCTTGACTGTTTGCAGTTTGGACACAGCTATCTTTCTTACTCTGTAGCACGGCACTTCTCCGCGATCTCGCATCTTGAGGATCACAGTTAGCTCGGGCAGAGAGAAGCCAACGCTCAAGGCACGGCGAATCAACCGAACCCTTTCCAGCGATTGTGCAGTGTATTGCCGATAACCACCCGCTGTGCGCTGCGGTTTCGCCAAAAGCCCCAGCCGCTCGTAATGTCTGAGCGTGTCAGTGCTTACCCCTGCGAGATTTGCCAATTCGCCCGACTGCATGGCTGCCTACCGTCACGAGTCGAGGTTACACCCCCGAATCGGTTCGAGAGTCAAGTTTAGTTTGCGGCTTATTGCCAAGGTCGCCGGTTCTCTGTATGCGTCGAAATGCGACGAGACTATCTTCGAGGTAGCGTTTCAACGGAATCGCCACGCTAAGGATGACATTACGTCATGCGCTTAAAGTAGTTCGTCATCATTTCGTGCGACCATTCTGGCTGTCGAATCGAAGCTCTGTCGGGAACGAATTCGGCAAACACGGGCTTGATGTCCAAGACGGGAGAACCATCCAAGGCATCCAGACCTTGCACCGTTAGCGTCAAGTCTTGAACTGAGAGCAGTCGGCAGATCGTTGCGGCAATTCTGTTGGGTCGGCGCTTCGCCCTGTGAGCAAAAATGCCGACTTCGGGCCATTTCACATTGCCTCGGGGATGCCTGCGTCCGGTAATGACCGAACTCTCATTGACACCGTGCAAGTGAAACAAGACCTCAACATGGGAGAACTCAGAGAGTCCGTTCAGTGCCTCCGGCGAGAAGGTGTCACGATCCAAGACGATCTCAGAAACGACCTCACCCCAGTAGTCTTCTCGTCGGCCTTTCTCGCTGGAGCGCACCCAACCAATCGGCGATACAAGGATGTCCATGTCAGAGCCTCTGGGCAACAGCACCGCTCCATTCTAGCTCTCGTGCTAGTCGCAAATAGAGCTACAACCCGAAAGGCGCATGCAGTTCAGATTTCCTGAACACGAGCCACGCCAACAGTCCGACACACACCAGCACACCGCCAGTAGCCGCTACAAGTGCCAGCGTGATCTGCCCATCTGTCGGCACGCCTGCCATTCACCCCCGGCTTGCTGATCCCCACTGCCACGTCCCTGTGCGTTGGGTCACAGCATCCCTGTTGTCCAAGATCGCAAAATGGTGAACGATGACGGAGGGCAAAACTATGCACGGCAACAAGAAGGTGATCGAGCAATTGAACGCGGCTCTCGCTTCTGAATTGACCGCGATCGTTCAGTACATGGTTCAATCAGAGACCTGCCAAAACTGGGGATACGTGCGGATAGGCGGCTACCTGAAGAGGCGTGCAATCGAGGAAATGGGTCACGCCGAAGGTCTCATCGAACGTATCGTGTTCTTGGATGCCACACCAAAGGTGGATGTCGCTCTGACTCCGAAGATTGGCGCTAATGTGCAAAAGCAACTCGAAGGCGACCTCAAGGACGAGGAAGATGCCGTACACCAGTACAACTCCGCTATGAACATCTGTGCGGAAGCTGGGGACAACGGATCAGGCGACCTATTTCAGCGCATGCTCAAGGACGAGGAAGGGCACGCGGACTTCTTGGACGCTCAGCTTCATTCCATCAAGGCAATGGGCATCGGCACTTACCTCGCGCAGCAGTTGCATGGAGAAAAATAGAACTGTTGGGAGATTTCTGGAAAACCACCGAGCCAAGCGATAATACTCACCCGAATGGCTTCGGTGCTGCAAACAGCTTCTCCAGAGGCTATCCGACGAATCGAACAGGTGCCAGTCAGCCCCTTCGATACCTGCCCAGAGGAATCTCGGCGCATTGTGCCAAACAGCAAGCTCCTAGAACGATAACGAGGAACAGATCGGGATGCAGCGACACGACACCCAGCCTTGAGAGAACGACGAAAATCGCTGCGAGGAGGAACAGCGGTCCTGTTAAGTAGCAGTGGATGCGCCCGCACCGTGCTGCATTCGCGAGACAGCCCACGCCCATCACGACAAAAGCTGGCACCCATAACCAGACTCTCCCCCGACTCCAACTAGAGCCAACGATTATGAGAATGATAGGCAAGTACCAGAGAAACCACGCTGCCCTTCGTCCGGTCAGGTGTCGCACGTCAGCGGAAATGGGACAGTTTGAGACCCCAAGTTAAGCTACACATTTGAGCATTAAGTTCACCCGAAACAGGGAGTAGACTGGCGGCGACAGCGGGGCCCCAGCCAGCCCGCATTTGGCTGGTTGGGGTGCTGCGCCGGCAGTCTACTCCAGCGCCCCTCAGCGGGGCCGGAAGGGTGAACATGCCGGAAGAAAACAAGCCAGAAAGTAATCCCACTGAAATGGCGGGGCCCACCCGCTCCGCCGAGACTGCCCGTGTGCTGATCCGCAAGACCAAGCGGGCGACACGGCGCAGTTTCCCACCGAAGACAAGATCCGCATCGTCATGGAAGGGATCCGGGGCGAGATATCGGTGTCGGAACTGTGTCGTCGGGAAGGGATGCATCCCACGATCTATTACAAGTGGCTGAAGGATTTCATGGAAGCGGGCAAAGGGCGCATGCGGGGCGACGCGCTGCGCGAGGCCACCAGCGACGAAGTGAAAGCGCTGCGGCAGGAGAATGAGCGGCTGAAGCAGTTGGTGGCGGATCTGAGCGTGGCCAACATGCTGCTCAAAAAAAGCCAGAGCTAGGGCTTCTCGGGCGACGGAGGTACGAGCGGGTGAGTGCGGAGAAGAAGCGGGAGATGATTGAGCTGGTGCGGCGTGCGCCGCAGCCGAAGCGCGCAACGATCGCAGAGCTCGGGATGGCGCGCTCGACGTTCTATCGTTGGCAGCGGCGCTATCGCGACCAGGGCGAAGCGGGACTCATGGATCGGAAGCCGGAACCGGGCGCAGTGTGGAACCGGTTGCGGCCCGAAGAGCAGACTGTGATTCTTGAAATCGCTCTGCAGCAGCCCGATCTTAGCCCACGCGAAGTGGCCTGCCATGTCACCGACTACGCCGGGTTCACGGTGTCGGAAGCCACCGTCTACCGGGTGCTGAAGCGGCACGGACTCAATCGGACGATCACGCTGCTGGGCTTTCCTGCCGGCAAGGAGTTCCGGGTGAAGACCACTGCGCCCAATCAAATGTGGCAGTCCGACGCCAGTTACTATTTCGTGGTGGGTTGGGGCTGGTATTACTCGATTGAAGTGCTCGATGATTACTCGCGCTTTGTGCTGGCCAGCGATCTCAAACCCGACATGACCGCGCACTCGATCAGCGACGTGGTGGAACAGGCGGTGGCGTTCACCGGCATGCGACGGGTGCCCATCGAAGATCGCACCAAGCTGCTCAGCGACCATGGCTCGGGCTACCTGGCGCGAGTTTTCGAGGAGTATCTGCGCGTGCTCGAAATCCGCCATATCTACTGCGCACCGCATCATCCCCAGACCAACGGCAAAATCGAGCGCTTTCACGAGACGCTCAAAGCGCGCATGAACCTGCTGGTCTATACCAGCCCGGACGAACTGCGTCGAACCATGCAGGACTTCATCGAGTATTACAACCATCGCCGCTATCATGAGGCCATTGGCAACGTGACCCCGGCCGATGTTTACTACGGACGGCGGGAAGAAATCTTACGCAGGAGGGCCGAACAAAAACAACGCACCATTGAGCAGCGGCTGCGTTACAATCTGGGCCGCTGGAACCAGAAACCAAGGGTGGAACTGAAACTCAAACCGTAGCTTGGCCCTGGGGCCAAGCTGGTCTCACAACTTCTGATGACGCACACCGCTGGGTCGCGACCAATCTGTCGGCAGGATTGGCTCCCACACTACAAAGACACGGATCGGCAGTGAATGCGTCTGTTCCAGCAATTTTTCGATTGCGGACGCCCCCCGCAAGCACGTCGGTCAGGTCGGCGACAGCAGTAGCACCAACCGGGCTTCGTCGCCCGCGCCATTGAAATCGTTCTTAAGCTGGTCGAGGTTACTTCGTGTCAGTGATGTGAGTGGCGGTTGACCGGGTGGCGTTCCTTTCGACAGCCAGAGGAACCAGATGATCAGGAGCGCAGCAGCGATCCCGACGAGCCAAAGCACGTATTTGACCCTTCGCATTTGCATGTCTTACCCGGCAATCAAGTTGGCTATGACTTGTGGGAAGAGGATCACAAGCAGGACGATTAAACCAGCACCCCAGAATAGGGCGATGCTCAACGGGTTGCGCTCTTGGCATTGATTGCGCCGAACGTACAGTTGAATGAAACCGATGCCGAGCAGGATGGCTGCACTGACGAGTGACCAAGGACGTAATGACTGCAACCGGAGGCTCGCTCCTGCCAGCTCTAGCGCTCCCAGAAACGTGAGGGGTAAGCAGCAAGCTAGGGTCGATAGCACAGCGATCACTGCTGCCACAGGCGTTGCTCGTTCTGCTACTCGCATGCGAATTTTCACTCCCTCCGCTTTGCATCTGAAATCGCGATCCGCAACAACTCCTCTGACGGAATGCCGCTTCGATTTTCATACAGGCGACAGGCTAAGCTGGGTACGCTCGTCTGATATGGTTCGACATCCTCACCGTTGACGCGAACGGTGGGAGAACCGGGGAATGACAGAGCCTTCGCTTCAACTTCGGTGGTCACGGGTCTCCCCTGAATTCCAACCTTCAACGCTTCGGATGCCAAGACCGCTTGAAGCCTCTCGAACGTTGGCTGGTAGTTGGGGCAGCCGGGGATATACAGAATCTCAATCCTCATTGACCTTCCTTGCTGTCTGACCTAGCGGCTCGCTGGCGGAACGATGCCGTTCATGCGGACGTATTCAACCAATTGACCGTAATGGTCGGAGACGTGCCATAACGCCGAGTTCAGCACTTCAAGTCGGTTATCGCCTGCATAAGGTCCCTCCACGGGGGCCACTAGATTTTCCGGTCTCGTCTTTGCAATCTCGCCATCGACCATGACAAATGATTCGCGCAGATACGCCAGAATCTCAGCTTTCGTTTTTGCCGGATTCGGTCCACCAGTGTCGCAGTGGTCTGGCGGCTTCTCCCCGCGCAACTTCTTCGCCCATGCCTCGTTGGCGCACGCCACATGCTTCACCTGCTCGGCAAACGGCGTACATCGGCGAACTCGCCCTGTGTCGGCTTGAAGCTCCATTTCTCTTCCGGCATGGCTTCGGCAAGCGAGGTAAAATCCCCCTCGACCATCTTCCACATGTAGTTGATCGAGTCGGGAATGGTCTTCGGCGGCGATGACTTTTGCTGTTGCTGCCCGATCACTCGTAGCGAACTCAGCAACAAGACAAGAATAATTACTGCACGAAGTGCGGTGTCCATGACGCCTCCCTGTCGCTCAGTCTGAGCACGTGCTAGCCAGCCCAGATCATAGGCTCGATCCTCATTGACTCACCCCTGCCGCCTCTTCGAGGACCGGGCAAGCGCAGGCTGCGTGCCGCCGACGATGACTCAGTTCGTGGTTGCACTTTCGCAAGTCCATTTCTAGCTCCGACTCCAGACGCTGTAGCTCTTGCAGCTTCCCCCGGACGTCGATCAGTTTTGCCCTTAGCAACTCTTTTACCGATTCGCAGGCATCCACCTTCCGCTCTCGAAGCTGGATCAATTCCCCGACCTCGCGCAATGAGAAGCCGAGTCCCTGCATTTGCTGGATGAAGTGAAGTCGCTCGATGATGCCCTCTCCGTACAATCGGAACCGACCCGCGCTGCGAACCGCCTTGGGCAAGAGCTTGCGCTTCTCGTAGAATCGGATCGCGTCTACGGTTAGGGAAGTGCGTTTCGCGACCTCGCCGATCCGCATCGCGGTGGTCTCGCTTTGGTGATTGGTCGCCATGACAGAATCATACAATCTGGAGCGCAGTCCAGAGTCAAGAGGCTAAATCAGTAGCATGATCTCGGTTACCGCAAATGTCCGCGACTGACGCCTTTCGGCGAATCCACCGCGTGCAAACCATCACAATCGCGTGGATGAGTGTCGAGGCTATTGTGTCCCTTTTCGCAGCTTGGCGGGCGCGGAGTCCCGCCCTGCTTGCCTTCGGTGGAGACAGCGCCATAGAACTTTTTTCGGCGGTAGTGGTGCTGTGGAGATTTCGTGCAACCGCTGCACAGTGCTTCAAAATGCTGTCACGACACGATGCCCCGGAATGGATACTCGAAGGAGACATCAAAGGCTGCTTTGACCATATTAGTCATTCCTGGATGCTGAATCACATTCCTATGGACACAGGCATTCTGGAGAAGTGGCTGAAAAGCGGATACCTCGAACAAGCGAATTGGTTTGCCACCGAAGCAGGTACTCCGCAAGGGGTATTGTTTCGCCGACGCTGGCCAACCTCGCTTTGGATGGACTCGAAGTCCTGCTGACGAAAACGTTCCCGCGACACGCAGAAAAGGGACGTTGGATTCATCCCAAAGTGCATCTGGTGCGTTATGCCGATGATTTCATCATCACCGGCAGCAGCCATGAACTGCTAGTCAACGAAGTTCGTCCACTGGTGGAACGGTTCTTGCACGAGCGGGGACTCGAACTTTCAGTGGAGAAGACTCACGTGACGCGCATTCAAGATGGGTTCGACTTTCTGGGTCAACACCTCCGTAAGTACAGAGGCAAACTGTTGGTCACGCCTTCGAAGAAGAACACGAAGGCGTTTCTGACAAAGATCCGGGGAGTAGTCGAGAATAATAAATCAGCGACACAGATTAACTTGATTGTTCGACTCAATCCCATCATTCGGGGATGGGCCAACTATCATCGACACTGTGTTGCTAACCGTGCATTCAGCCGTGTGGACTTTGAGATTTGGCGTAAGCTGTGGCACTGGTGTCGCCGACGACATCTAAATAAGAACGCTAGCTGGGTGAAAGCTCGATTCACGCCATCAGTGGTCGAACGTGGACTTTCGCCGTGCGCACCGGCGCACATTCTGACGGCCAGCCTATCTGGAAACGACTGGTCTATGCTGGCAACACTTCGATACAACGGCATCGGAAGATTAAGGGGGAGGCCAACCCATTTGATCCCCGATGGCGCGTGTATTTCGCGGAACGGAACTGTCGCCAGCGGTTCGTAAGTGCATCACTCCGTCGTGCATGACCGGTTCTCCTCAGTGGAGGACTTACTACGGCTTGAGCCGGATGAAGGGAAACTTTCATGTCCGGTTCTGAGGGGAGAGAGCGCCAGCAATGACGCTCTCTTACCCTACTATGACCAGATCGGCGGACCGAGAATGGTACATGCCGCTTGTTGGGCTCATGCTAGAAGACAGTTTTTCGAAGCGGTGCAGCTAAATCCGCGAGATCCGGTTGCAACCCCGATTGTGGCGCAGATGGACGAACTGTTTGCCGTCGATGCGGAAGCTCGCCGCAAAACGCTGACTGCTGCGGCGCGCCATATCCGGCGTCAGGAAACAGCCAAGCCTCTTCTCGATGACATTCGTAGCAAAATCGATGCAGCGCAGTCGATTGCTTTGCCTTCCAGCGCACTCAGCAAGGCTTGCCAGTATGCGCTCACGCTGTGGAAGAAACTTACAAGATTTCTGGAATATCCGGAACTTGAGCTGAGCAATAACCTTGCGGAAAACTCTATGCGTCCCGTGGCTCTGGGTCGAAAGAACTGGTTGCACATCGGCAGCCCACAAGCGGGATCGAAGGTTGCGGCGATTCTCTCGGTGGTGGAAACCTGCCGCAGGCTCAAAGTCCCGGTGCGCGATTACTTTTCCGCGATTCTCCCCGGGCTTGCCGATCTCCCGATCCGGTGCCTTCCAGACCTTACTCCCGCTGTGTGGGTCGGCCGGCATTCATAGACTCAAGCGACCGGGGTATTAGCGTGAAGTGATTTTGCGACCAAGAACCCATAGTTTCCTGTTTGCCGGCCAAGGACATCGGAAGTTTCACTTTCCATGACACCTTCTAGCTCCGGTTTCATTCAATAGCCGAACAATCGCGGCAGCGCTGTGGTCAGCGCCGGAATGTACGTGATCAATAGAACTCCGAGAATCATCACCATGACCACCGGCCAGACGGAGCGCAGCACCTCCGGTACTGGCTTCTTGAATCGATAGGAAGACATCAAGAGATTCAAGCCAACCGGCGGAGTCAAATAGCCGAGCTCCATGTTTGCCAGGAAAATGATTCCCAACCGCACCGGATCAATGTGGTATGCGAGTCCGAGGGGAACCAGCAGGGGGACCTCTACCACGATCGCCGGATAGATCTCCATCAAACACCCGACCACCAGAAGGAAGAGGTTTAAGAGCAGCAGAAACAGGATGGGAGAATGAATGTGTTGTGTCGTCCAGGCGACGGCGTAGGTCGGGACCTCTGCATCAACCAGGTAATTGGTGAAGCCAAGCGATACGCCGAGAATGAGAAGCACGCCTCCGATCAGCAGTCCGCACTCCACCATCACCCGTGGCGCGTCACGCAAAATGCTCAGATCGCGATGGAACACGGCGGCGGTGAGAAACGCGTAGAAAGCCGTGACGGCTGCTGCCTCAACCGGTGTAGCGATTCCGCTGAAGAGTGCAATGGAGGCGACCACGGGTGTGGCCAATTCCCACTTGACGTCCCACATTGCGGTTCGCGCCTCTTGCCATTCGAATTGCCGAACTGCGCCGCCGCTGGCCGAGCCTCGCTGTACGCCCCACATGGCCGTTGCCGTCATCATGACTACGGCCGGAATAATTCCGCCCAGAAACATCTGCTGAATCGGCACATTCGCCACAATCGCATAAACGATCAAAGGCAGGCACGGGGGCAGCAACAACCCGAGGGAACCTGAGCCGGTCAGCAATCCGAGAGAATCGCTCTCGGAGTAACGTGCGCCGAGTAACACCGGCATCAGCAGCCCGCCAAGCGCAAGGATGGTTACGCCAGAAGCTCCCGTGAAGGATGTAAAGAGGGCACAAACCAGTACCGTAACGATCGCCGGCCCGCCGCGGAATTGTCCGAATAGCGCATAGAAGGCTCGTACCAGCCGTTTTGGCGCGCCCCCCTCGGCCAGAAAATAGCCCGCCAGTGTGAACAGCGGTAGCGTGGGCAGAGACGGATTTGTCACCAGCGAATAATGCGCAACGGGAATTGCCGCGATCGGCTGATCTGCGCCCCAAAACAAAACCAATGCGACGCCACCCAGACTGACGAACGCCGGCACGCCCAGCACCGACGCAACCAGCAGGATGAACATCGCAATCACAACCGAATGGTGGAAGCCTCCCGGCCACGCCATCACGATTCCCGCTGACATAAGAGCACAAAGGGTGGCCGCGACGCGCGGGCCCCATTTCTCCGAAGTACGGAGAAGAATTCGGATCGCGATCATCGCGAATCCCAAGGGGAGAACCGACTCGACCACCCACATCGAAACCCGGTAAGCCAGAATTTGTTCACCCGCGCGCTCCGACGCCACAAATTGATAGCTCGCCAGGCATAGGAACCCGGTTACGGCAGCGGATACACCGCTCGTGAAAATCCTAGAGGCGGTCTTCCAGCGTCCGTGAAACGATGTTTCCCCTAGTGTTGAGAGCGAAAGCAGTCTTCCTTCGCGCGCCGCGATGGCTCCGCCGAGCATCCCGACCACGAGCACCATGTGCTGGACCAAGGCTGTCGAAGCCGGGATCCCCAGTTGGAAAATACGGCGCAGGAAGCTTTCTGCGAGCGGAATCAAGACCATGGCTAACAGGGCCACGGAGACCACGGCATTCTCTGTGGTACGCAGCCAGTTCTTCCTCGAAACCGGACCTGAATCCGGGGTGGTTGTCTGACTGGAGATCGTCAGCGGAAGCGTCAGTTCGCTGGTCACTTTCCGGGTACTCCTGGCACAGCACGATATTCGTGAAGTATCTGCACAACCTTGTCAAACATCTCGGCGGGTACGATATTGCCGCGGATGTTCGGGTACAGACCCTCAGAGAACCGCCGCCACTCCGCTTCTGCCTCGTTGTCGACACTGTGAACCTGAAGACCACGCTTCTGCATGGCTTCAACGGACTCCTGGTTTTCTTTGCGGCCCTGCTCCTGAAGCTCACGACCGCATTCCGCCGCCGATTTCAGCATGGCATCCCTCTGTGCCGGTTGAAGCGCTTCCCAGCTCTTCTTGGTAACGATCAACGCGCCTACCAGCGGCAGCCAGTCCAGAGCCAGCATGTTGTGCGTTGAGAGGTAGAACTGGTTCGTAAGAGCGTGGAACGGTATCGTCGGCACGGCATCGACGATGCCCGTTTGCAAGCTAGTCAGCACATCCGACCATTCCAGCAGCACCGGATGGAATCCCGCGGTCTTGTAGAGTTCCGACAGGGCAACGTCATTGGCGGTTACAAAAATCTTCATCGTCTTGAAATCTCTTGGCAGCATCCCAGGATTTTTGGTAAATAGCCTTACCCATCCGCCATCCCCCCAAAACAGCACAACGAATCCCTTCTCGGCCAGACGACGCTCCAGATCTGGCGCCAACTTCTCCCGCACGTAAGCGGCTTCATCGAGCGAGCGGTACATCAATGGCATCTTCTGCAACGCCGCCACCGATGGATCAATTTCCGACAGTCCCGCGGCTGTCAGCACCGCAGCCTGGAGTTGGCCAATCCGCATCCGGCGGACGATTTCATCCTCACTTCCCATCGTGCCGCCGCCGTACAGGGTGAGGGTGATGGCGCCGTTCGACGCTTGCTTCCACTTTGCGCCCATGGATTCCAAGCTGTGATAGTAGGAGGATCCGGAAGGAACTAGAGTACCAAGGCGAATCCGCGTCTGCGCCCAGGTCGTCGGGGCAAACAGCGCCGTGAGCAGCACTGCAAGGATCGCCACACCTGACCTTCTGCTTCCGTTGTTGATCGAAGTTGTTAGATAGCTCCTCATAGCTCATCGCTCTTATTTTGCGAATAATTCGTCCTCGTGAGAAAGCAGCCACCGCGCCCGGCGCTGCATAACGAGATTGACGAGCTTCCACTCCGGCCGGGCATCCGGATTTATGGTCAAGGCCTTCTTGAGCAAGTATTCGAATTCTTCGGAGTCTTGCTTGCTCTCCGAAACCGTTTCGGCCATAGCTACATACGGTGCGGCGCTTTGTCCCGACGTGAGCCCGACGGCGCGTTCGAAGTGTTTCCGCGACCTCGGACCAAAATCTCCGCTGACCTGACGGACGGATTCATAGCTGATCAGAAATTCGTCGATGGCACCATGGTCATAATCGGGTTGGAGTTCGAACGCACGGTCAATCAAAGCTTCAACGATGGTCTGATCGGCGACCAGTTCCGGATCGTCTTTCGAGACTCCAATCGCGGCACCCCACGAAGCCGCCGTCCAATAAAGCAGGGGTACGTCCTTCACTGTGGTCTTGCGCACTACAGCCTTGGCGTCCTGGCGGAGTTCACTCTCAAAGCCTGGATGATTGACCTCCAGGCCGCGCAACCCATACTTTCGCGCGCGCAGGTAGAGATGCCGGGCCCGCATGCGCAAGTAGTCGTACTTTGCCAAATCTTGACTTTCGATTTCTTCGCCAGGCACCTGAACATAGACGAACGCGTACTGGGTGAAACCGCTGGATGCTGCAAGCAGGAGTCCGCGGTGCCGAGGGCTCTCCGCTAAAAGGCTTTCCATCAGTTTGAGGCTGAAAGGGAGAGCCTCTCCCACCAGGTCAGGATCGTCGTCTGAGGCAAAAGTGTCTCCGCCGCTGGCCAGGGAATCGCCCAGTTTATTGACCGCGATTTTCTTGATGGAGCACCCACTCCCCCCAGCCACGAAGGCGAGCAGCAGGACGAGCGATGCAGCGCCGACGCCACGGCGTGAATTCATTGCAGGCCTCCAGCACAAGCGAAACCAAGGGGTACGCATGCTCGCATCCCCTCCTCCATTTGCCTTCTTTGGTGGCCAACCGCGGCCGTCGGCGAAACTGCAGGCATGATCGGCTCCATGAACAATTACTGATGCGAAGCAGGATGGGCCGCACTCACGCGCGTGAACGTAAGCGCAACATCTGGCCTGAATGCCGCCGGGTCTCCAGCGAACTTGCGGCAGAAAGTTTTCAGGTCTGCGGTCGACGCGGTGACGGTATCCGAATCGTCTGGCAGCGTCGCCAAAGTAAGGGACCTGGCTGCGACAGACTTATTCAGCCAGTCGGAATCGATGGGAGTGAGCGAGAACCCGTCCCTGTCGAAATCCACGCGGAAGATCTGGTGTGTCACGATGCAGGTATCACAGACAGCATCCTTCGGCGCAAGGGCATCGAGAAAATAGTAGGCGTCGAGTTTCACGAGTCGAGCCTCGTAGGTCTTTTCCGCGTCGCTGCATCCTTCCTCCACCGGCCATCTCAAGCCGTAAACGTCGTCCTTGGATGTGATCACGACTACCGCCTCGCACTTGTCTTCGTCGCCGATTCCTGGCTCCGACGCGCTCCAGGATCCGGTCAGCCTTTGGTCAACGACAACATCGGGATCCTGCTTCGACATACCTTCTTCATACAATCCATGAATGGACTGAACCCAGCATCCAGGAAGCACGAGCAGCCCGGCGAGCGCCAGGGCGACTTCCGCATATTTCGCAATCGTGCCCGTTTGCATGAGGTTTTTCTCCTTGTAGGCCCTGGGATACTTTCCCTAAGCCACAGTCCCGGCATACTTTCCCTAAACCACGGCCCAACTTCTTGAAAGGCCGGGCTGCGTTCGTAAGCATCCACACGCTACCCGGCGTCCTCCATTACGGCAAGCGACAAGGAGCGAAATCCCCGGTTGTGTAATGTGTTGTCGCACTTTGTCGCATGTTTCATTGTTTAGACTTGCTCTGTATCGCGGGATGCTCCAATTCCATGGCGTGAAAGGTCATTGCTGGAGGGGGGATCGATTGAACGATTGGAAGAAGGCTCGCTTGCTTGAAGAGCGCTGGCACAGGTCGTCCCGTGATAAGTCGACCTGTGGCAGTACAGGGCGTACCCCGGGAAGGGTTAGATCGGGCGCTGAAGTTCGGAAGTTCGAACCGCAGCTCGAGTGGTAACCGGCTTCAATCCGATACGGTTTAGAAGGCGTGAGAACCGTGGATCGCCGCGCAGCGGGTCGGCCATGGGTTCGCTGCCCAGGTAAACCATGTATTCGCAACGCTCGTCATACGCTTTGTCGAGCCAGTGGAAGGCATCATCTTTCCGATTAAGACCGATATAGACCGCCGCGAAGTAGAGAGCGGGCACGTATTTCCTAGTCGATATTTCGGTCAGCTTGGCCAGAATCCTGTTGGCGTTGACCTTGTCGCCCGAAACAGCATATTCGTGGCCCATCAGGGAGAGAATTGCGGGATCTTCAGGCGCGGCCGTCAGAATTGTTTGAAAGGCATCGCGCGCCTGCTGGTGCATCCCCATCTGCTCGTAGGCTCGGCCAATGTTGACTAATGCGATGGCATAATGAGGATCGAGTTCGAGCGCCTTCTTGTTCTGTTCGATGGTGACATCAAACCGCCTTGCATGGTGATACGCTTCGCCCAAGGCTGAGTTCAGCAACGGACTGATTGGGTCCAGCTCTACTGTTTTTTTTCTCTCCGCGATCGCCTCCTCCAATTTGCCCATTGCAGTAAGGTAGTAACCGTAGAACTGGTGGGCGGTCGCGTATCCGGGCCGCAGTTGCAGAGCCTTTTCGAAGTCCTTCTTGGCCTCGGGAAAATTCCATTCGTACACCAATTCGGAGTAGGCGAGCGGCACGTACGCTTCGGCAAGTGTGCTGTCAAGTTCGAGAGCCTTCCTGGCGGCGGCCTCGGCTTGCGGGAACGCTTCTTGGGGCGTCAGAGTTGAGTATGGCGCTGACCCCAGCAACTCGTAGCAGTCGGCGAGACCGGCATACGATGGCGCGTAGGTCGGATCAATTTCAATGGAGCGCCGGAACCGCGTGATTGCCTCGGCGAAGCCCTGTTCGGTGCGCTTGTTCCAGAAGTAGCGCCCTTCCAGGTACGCAAGATAAGCTTCGCGATTGACCTGTCGGATCGTCGGCTGGGCATGAGGCAACTTATTCAGGACTTCGCTGGCAATGTTGCCGGCGACTTCGGCCTGGATGACCAGAACATCCTGCAAGTCGCGCTCGTAAGACTCACCCCAAACCAGCGTATGGTCGCTGACCTGAAACAGTTGCGCCGTAATCGCCACCTGCTGTCCGGAAACCCGCACTCGGCCTTCGAGCACATAGTTGGCGTGGACGTCCTTGCCGACGAGATCGAGGTCACTCGAGGCATAAGCCGGGCTCAGGCGGATGACGCCCATTTCATCGGGATGAAGCTGCCCGAGCCGAGAGATCATTTCCTCGGTGAGTCCGTCAGCGACAAAGTCCTGCCCGGGATCGCCACTCATGTTCTTAAAAGGCCGGACGGCCAGAATCATCTTGGGCAAGGAAGGCCAAATCCTGTTGTGAATCTGGGGCCAGAAGACGATGACCGGCACTGCCAAGGCGATAGTGAGGAAGACAGACATGAGCCCGACGCGGCGAAAGTGATCCGGCTTAATATCGGGCTTTTCAGTCTTGTCCAGGTGATCCACGACGGCCGTCGACACCGCAACATTCGAATCGGTAGGGCCGGCGCTCGTATCCAAATCACTCTCTTCGCCGTCGAGTCTGCTCTGGCTCTCCTGCCACCAGGCGTCCAATTCCGATTTGTAAGCGAAGACAGTGCCCTGTTTGCCATGAGCGAGGCGTCGTACCGGCAAACCCGAGCTCTTCTCCCAGCGCTGAACGGTTCGAACTTCTTTCTTTAGGTAAGCAGCAATTTCCTTCCAGGAGTCGAGCCGGTCGTTAGTTCGTTCCTGAGCCGTCGGTCGCGCTTGTCTGCTGTCCCCATTCATCGTCCTTGGCCTCGAAAACCTATGCCGCGCAGTGGCCGAGAGAATACTCTTGTTGTCTGTTCCAGTCCAATCCCGGTTGGAAGGAGTCAGAGAAACTTGGCCCACGGTTGTCCTCCGTCGTGACGAGTCAATGCGAATTCACGCGGCGAAAGTTCATTTCGACGCCGGACCACGGGGCCTCCAGCGAGTGCACCACTGCAAGAAACCGGTAACCCCGCACCTCCGCTTCCTGCCGATGCAGTTTTCGATGTTTTGCGATTATCTGGATCGATTGCGGCAAAAGCAATGCTCTGATGCTCCTTTGGCCTTGCCCAGAAGTACCCTGCTAAGATTCTGAAAATAGAAGGCCTTAACCTTTTTCCTACTCCAGAACATCGGCGACACTTCGCTTTCTTTCTTGGCAATAAGGGTGCTAAACTCGGCGATGACTTTTGGGAGGCGGTGGAAAACCGCCACGGGCAACGCAACAAGGGGAACGTCTTAGCAGTGTCGCGTCAGCTGTCCCAACTCAACCACGCCCCTATTATGCCGCCTTGTTTCGGTTAGAATTCCTCGCCAATCAAAGGATATGGGTGCGCATCTGGCTACGTCCGCCTCACAAATTCGATTTGGTGTTTTTGAGATGAACCTCAGCACAAGAGAACTGCGCAAGAAGGGGCACAAGCTGCGATTACAGGAACAGCCCTTTCAGTTGTTGACCCTCCTCCTGGAAAAACCGAACGAACTGGTTACCCGGGAGGAGATCCAGCGCAAGATTTGGGACGCTGATACTTTCGTTGATTTCGACCACGGCGTAAATCGCGCTATCAATAAACTGCGTGACGCCCTGGGCGATTCTGCTGATAACCCCCGCTTCATCGAAACCCTCTCCAGACGTGGTTACCGTTTCATCGCACCGGTGCAGAGGGACCCGCAACCGCCTGATAGCGGTAAGAAGATGCTGGTGGTGTTGCCGTTCTCGAACCTGAATCTCGAAGCGGATCAGGAGTACTTCGCTGACGGGTTAACCGAAGAGATGATCGCGCACTTGAGCCGGCTGAATCCCGAGCGTTTGGGAGTGATCGCCAGAACCTCGGCCATGCAGTTCAAGAAGACGTCGAAAAACATCAAAGTCATCGGGCAAGAGCTGGGTGTCCAGTTCGCTCTGGAGGGCAGCATCCGGCGCGCAGGAGATCGTGTCAGGATAACGGCACAGTTGATTCAGGTTAGCGATCAGACGCATCTCTGGGCTGAGAGCTATGACCGTGCGCTGAAAGATGTGCTGGCGATTCAAACAGAAGTCGCCGAACAAATCGCCCGGTCACTGGCAGTTGAACTTGTCCCCGAACGGCAAGCACTCGTCGCACGTTCAATCACGAGCAACACAGAAGCCTACGAACTTTACCTTCGCGGGCGCCATTATCTGAATCAAAGAGTCGAACCGGGGTATTCGAAAGCTATTGATTATTTCAACCGGGCTATCCAAAAGGATCCGGTCTGTGCTCCCGCCTATGCCGGTCTTGCCGATGCCTATAGCGTAATCGGATTCTACGGAGCAATCCCGTCCAAGACTGCATTTGAGAAGGCAAAGGCCGCGGCAAGAACCGCCGTGCAATTGGATGACAAGTTGTCGGAAGCGCATACATCTCTCGGCTATGCGACGCTGCAATACGATTGGGATTGGCTGACTGCGGAAGAAGAACACAAGCGCGCCATCGATTTGAATCCGAACTGGTATGCCTACGACTGGTACGGATTCAACCTCGCGCAAGTTGGCCGGTTCTCCGAAGCTCTTGCTGCTCTGGAGTACGCCCAGCGGATCGATCCTTTGTCCTCAGTGATCGGTTGCCACATGGGTTGGATGTTCTATTTTGCTCGCGAATATGACAAGTCAATCAGGCAACTGGAGAAGACTGTCGAATTCGACCCGGGCTTTCCCCTGGCGCGATATTACCTGGGAATAACTTACGCGCAAACGCACGATTTCGATCGGAGTATAGATCAGCTGCAGAGTGCGTCAGAGCTCTCCGGCGTCCATCCCGGAGCACTATCGGCATTGGCCTATGTCCTAGGCGCTGCGGGCCGGCACTCTGAGGGGCGAGAGGTTCTGGCAAAGCTGGTTGGCTTGCAACAACATCGTCACGTATTGGCTTATTTCGTCGCCTTCGCCATGAGTTCGTTATCTTCAAAAGACGAAACGCTCGAATGGCTGGAAAATGCTTATGAAGAGCGTTCCGGCTGGCCTTTGTATCTCCACTTCGAGCCGGCATTTGATCCCTTGCGCTCCGACCCGCAGTTTGCAAGTTTGCTCACGCGCATAAATCCTCTCAAGCCGCGCTCCGCTGCGGGGGTGCCCTCTGAGTCTGCCGGATAGCACGACGAACGAAGAGTTCGCGCCGTGAGCCTCCCAAGGCAGGCGCCCTTCCGATGGGGTTTCTGGTCAATCACAAAAGACTCTCGGCGGATTGTCAGAAAAATCGTCGCAGCGTAGAGTGTAGGCTCTGTATATCCCGGCGGCACAAGGGGCGGTGTGTCCGTTCGAATTGCATACATGCGAAACCGCAAGCCGCGGATCTTAGTTGTGAATTGCTATTTTGACGATCTCCGCGAAAATATTCCCCGGACCAGACAAATTCCCATGGCAATGGGCCCCGCATATTTGGCTGGAGTTTTCAATCGCAATGTCTGCGACGTGCGCGTCTATGACGAGTTCAGCAGCGGCTCTCTCGAAGTTCCAGAACTCTTGTCATGGCCGGACATGCTCGTCCTCACCGGGCTTACCACAGGATTTGACCGCATGCTGCACGTGACTGCCTATGCCCGAAGTCTTAACGCGCAGGTCATCGTGGTCGCAGGCGGACCCGGAATACGTTCGTTGCCGCGGTATGCGGGGAATTTCTTTGACTATTGCTGTCTGGGAGATATTGAGGAACTCGGGGCGGTCGCGCGCGAAGTCTTTGGGGAGGACGCGGTAGCCGAAGAGATGAACCCCCGCTTTGATCTCACCTATTGGGTTCGCAGTGTGGGCCACATCGAATCCAGCCGCAACTGCAATTTCCGGTGCGCATTCTGTTCCATGAGCGCTGAAAACAGGCCCTACCAGAAATACGATCTTGAATACACGCGCCAACAAATCCTGGCAGTCGGCTATAAGGATTTCTTTCTGTTTATCGACAACAACTTTTACGGCAATGACAAGAACTACTTTCATGATCGCATGCATCTGCTGAAGCAGATGTACAAGGACAGGCGCTTTGGCGGTTGGGGCGCCTTGGTCACGAATGATTTCTTTTATGACGATGCGAACCTTAAGAGTGCCCGGGAATCCGGTTGCGTGGCCCTCTTCACTGGAATTGAATCATTCGACAGTGCCTGGCTGCGCTCCATGAATAAGGGCCAGAACAACCACATGCCGCAGGTGGAGATGATCTCGAGGTGCCTCAATGCCGGAATCCTTTTCTTGTATGGAATGATTCTGGACGTGACGTCTCGAACTGTGGACGATCTAGAACGCGAATTGGCATTTGTGATGCGGACACCCGAAATCACTCTGCCCAGTTTTCTGTCCTTGCCGATTCCTTTTCCCGGAACGCCCTTCTTTCGGGAGTGTATGGAAAAGCGCCGTCTGCTCCCGAATACCAGGATCCGCGACCTCAACAGCTCCGTATTGTCGCTAAAACCGCTTGAAGACATTGCACGAGTCCAACCTTTTATCGAGGCGACTCAGACCATGAACGGCTATCGCACGAGGATGTTGAGTCACACAGTCAGTTTTTATCGGCGCTATAGAAAAGTGTTAACCCGCACTCAGATGCGGCTTGCCCTGATGAATGCCGGCCTGTTGTTTGCCCACGAGTTTCTTACCGCGCCAGGTTGGATCGGACGCGGCTACAAGAGAACCTATATCAGTAGCTCGGAACGACTCGACAAAGCTTACCAGCCCGCCTTTCAAATCAATCCACGATATGGGCACTACTTCTCACCCACCATGCTTACTGACGGGAACGGCGAAATTGCCGCTGATTTGCAGGACGATATTAGTCGTCCAGCCCTCTTAAGGAATAGAGCAGAGCTGCAGGCCGTTAGGGTTACCTAGTCGAGCAACGTCGAGACCTACGCTCTCGCACTCTGACGCACGGATTTCAGACTTCGTTCCACCGCCTTTGGAAATCAGACTACCCCTTGCAGCCTCCACATTGCCGCAGGCCCCTCCCGCGAAATGCGATAACTCGTCCTTTTGGTTCTTATGACGCTGCTTGTCGCACATTGTCGCTTGCGCGGTCATTCGAGGGGGTTGTACTCACTTCGCAGTGCAGATTTCACGGTTAATGCTGGAGGCGGAAACCAGCCCGCGATTCTGAGTGCGGTTACGGCACGCATTTCGATCTCGGTGCTCGGAGCAGCCGAGGTATCGGAGTGATTCCGGGTGCCGGGCAGCAGGAACATGGCTCCGTCACTAATGGGGAACAGAGCCAAACGAGCGCTGGACGGGATTTGCCGAATGCTCGGGGCAAGGTAAGATTCCCCGGACGAAAGGGTCGGGCACCCGCCACCATGACTAAAGATGACATTCAGTTGCTCTACGAGTACGACCGCTGGGCGAACAACAGGGTTTTGCAAGCGGTCGCCGCGCTCAGTGCTGAGCAGTTCACACACGATCTGGGCGGCAGCTTTCGTTCAGTGCGAGACACGCTCGTGCACATCATCGGCGGCGAGTGGATTTGGCTTGCTTATTGGAAGGAAACGTCCCATAGCTCTGCCTTCTTGAAAGACTTGGTCAAACGACGGGACGCCCTGTTCAATCCGGTTGCATTTCCCAACGTCGCTGCGGTGCAGTTAAAGTGGGCGGAAGTTGAGAAAGAACAGGTTGAGTTCGTGAATCGCGTGACCAACGAATCGCTGGAAACAATGCTTCCGTTTCGCACGACACAGGTCAGATTGGTGCACCTGATGCAACATCTGTTCCGGCAATCGCCCCGAGTACCGCGCTGCCGCCGAGGATATGGGCGCGGAATTGGTGCGAAGAAACATTGGGTTGGTGTACGGCGGCGGCAATGTGGGTCTGATGGGGATCATCGCGGACACCGTGCTGAGCGCGGGCGGCGAGGCAGTGGGAGTCATACCGGAGCACATCATGTCACGGGAGATCGGTCACAAGGGGCTGACCAAGCTCCATGTCGTGCGGTCGATGCACGAGCGCAAGGCGCTTATGGCTGACCTGTCGGACGCGTTCGTGGCGCTGCCGGGCGGATTCGGGACGCTGGAGGAGTTTTGCGAAGTGGTGACGTGGACACAGCTTGGCCTACATGCGAAGCCATGCGGAATCTCAAATGTCTTGGGGTATTACACTCCTTTGCTGGCGATGTTCGACCATGCGGTGGAGGAGCGATTTCTGAAAACGGAAAACCGAGGGCTAGTGCTGGCGCGGAAGTCGGCTGCCGATTTATTGCGGGCGCTGGAGGAGTGGCGTCCGATACACGTCGAGAAATGGCTTAGTCGGGAGACGCGGTGAAAGAATGCTTGGCTCTGAAGAATCGATGCCGCGTAGAATGCTCTCGGAAACATAAGCTGCCCAACGATGGTTCTCCATGAAGACCTTCACCCTAAACGAGCGCCTCACCGACGCCGAACTCGACCGCCTCGCCGACTTCCTCGAAGGCTGCAAAGGCGGGAAGGCAATGAACGTCGAGCAACTGGACGGGTTCTTCGCCGCGCTGATTGCCGGACCGGACGTGGTGATGCCGAGCGAGTGCAACCGGGAGGTCTTCGGCGGCGACCTGTCGGAGGCGGTGGAGTTCGCCAGCCTTGACGAGGGGAAGGAAATCTTGGGACTGCTCATGCGGCACTGGAACACCATCGCCGGGACGCTGCTCAAGGGGAAAGCTCACGTGCCGCTACTGCTGGAGGACGAGGACGGGGTGGCGCACGGCAACGACTGGGCACAGGGCTTCATGCGCGGCATGCACATGCGGCACGATGGCTGGGCTGAGCTTGTGAACGACGAGAAGCACGGCGGGTGCCTGATCCCGATGATGATGCTGTGCCACGAGCACGACGAAGACCCGGCGATGCGCCCCAAGCCCATCAGCGCGGAGCAGCGGGAGGAGGTCATTGCTGGGATGGCGGCGGGGTTATTGCGGGCATACAAGTATTTCAGGGAGCAGCGACAAACCTACGCGGGCAGTGCCTCTGTGCGCCACTCGTCTGAATCCCATCGAAGTACTTCTAAGATCGGTCGAAACGACCTGTGCCCCTGCGGGTCGGGAAAGAAATACAAGAAGTGCTGCGGCGGGGCGATGGTGAACTGAACGCCTGTTGATTTCTCTGACCAGAGTCGCCCCAGCCACGAAGTGCAATAATTGAAGACGAAGAGGTCGCAGTCATGAAGAGCAGGCAGGGGTACAAGGGCTACGTCATCGAGGCACGGTCATACCAGCAACAGGATGGGGGATTCTCGGCGGAGCTTTGGATCGAAGAACATGACGCGTCCGGCGTGACCGAAACTCAGTTCTACCTGCCTGACACATTCCCGACGCAGGAATTGGCGATTGAGGCAGCGGTTCAAGCCGGGCGGCAGAAGATCGACGTGGGCTTTGAGCGGGGACGTGCTGTCGTGAACGGCTGAGCGGCAGAACTAAACTTCCGTCCAACGGGACCGGATTTTGGTCGCAGAGGGGCGGGGGGTGATGGGCGAGAAACCCACAGACCTCAGTACTGACTATTACCTGACTGTTCGCGATTCCTTCAGTGCCTAACAGCGTTTTTAGAGCGTCCCGACGCTCTGCAAGTTGTTGTATTCAAGTTTTGGGGCGTTTTCAATTCCCGTCTCCCACCCCAAGAACCTTCCAGCGTTCTCATCCAGTTCCTCAGCCGACAGAGACGCGGCAAGCCGCGTCTCTACGGCACAGGAACACGCACTAGCCGCGCGCGCCGACTTCTTCTTTTTGCCGCGTAGTGCGACTCGACGTAGTCGTCGAGAATCTTAATGAACTCGGCGACGATTTTGTCGCCTTTTAGGGTGGTGAACAGGCGGCCGTCTACGTAAACGGGGGCCTTTGGTTCTTCGAAGGTTCCGGGCAGAGAAATTCCGAGGCTGGCGTGCTTCGATTCTCCGGGGCCGTTGACGACGCAGCCCATCACGGCTACTTTCATTTCTTCCACGCCGGTGTAGCGGCCTTTCCAGATGGGCATCTGATCGCGCAGGTAGGTTTGGATCTGCTCGGCCATTTCCTGGAAGAAGGTGCTGGTGGTGCGGCCGCAGCCGGGGCACGCGGTGACTTGAGGGGTGAAGCTGCGAATGCCTAGCGACTGCAGGATCTGCTGCGCCACGCGGACTTCTTCGGTGCGATCGCCTCCGGGAGCGGGTGTTAGCGAGACGCGGATGGTGTCTCCTATGCCTTCCTGCAACAACACAGCCATGGCTGCGCTTGATGCCACGATGCCCTTGGCTCCCATGCCGGCTTCGGTTAGTCCCAGATGGAGTGGATATTCGCAGCGGGCGGCTAGTATGCGATAGACATCGATCAGATCCTGCACGCCGCTGACTTTTGCGCTGAGGATGATCTGGTCAGGACGCAATCCGCACTTCTCGGCCAGTTGCGCCGACGTCAGCGCGCTCACTACGATCGCCTCCATCGTCACTTCGCGGGCGTCTTTTGGCTCGGGCAAAAGCGAGTTCTCGTCCATCATGCGCGTGAGTAATGCTTGATCGAGCGAGCCCCAGTTGACGCCTATACGTACCGGCTTCTGGTGTTTCACGGCAACCTCGATCATGGTGCGAAAGTTGTCGTCGTTCTTGCGTCCGATGCTGGCATTGCCGGGATTGATGCGGTATTTCGCCAAGCCTTCGGCGCAGCCGGGGTACTTGGTCAGCAACTGGTGTCCGTTGTAATGGAAGTCGCCGATGATCGGCATGCGCAGGCCCTGCTTCTCTAGTCCTTCGACGATGTGGGGGATGGCTTTGGCAGCATCGTCATTGTTGACGGTTACGCGGACTACCTCGCTGCCGGCCCTTGCCAACGCGGCGACTTGCTTTATGGTTCCGGGGATGTCCGCAGTGTCGGTGTTGGTCATGGACTGCACCATAACCGGTGCATTGCTACCTACGCGGACGCCGCCGATGGTCGAGGTAAACGTTTTTCTACGTTGAATTTGGGCCATCTTTAGGCTTTATTTTAAACCAGGCATGGCAAAAGCGCGAGGCGTGGCGTCAATCATCGCTGATGGATGACGAATGCCAGGGTAGGCATCCTAGACGGCTGGCACGCCGTGCGGCTTCACATGCTCGCGGATGAACTTGACGATGTCGTCCATGGGGGTGCCCGGCTGGAAGATGCCGGCGACGCCTATTTTCTTGAGGCCTTCGATGTCCTGATCGGGGATGATGCCGCCGACCAGCACCAGCACGTCCTCCATTTTGTTTTGCTTCAGCAGGTCCATCACGCGCGGAACGATCGCGTTGTGCGCGCCCGAGAGAATCGATAGACCGATGACCTGGACGTCTTCCTGGAGCGAGGCGTTGACGACCATCTCCGGCGTCTGGCGCAAGCCGGTATAGATGACCTCCATGCCGGCATCACGGAGGGCGCGAGCAATGACCTTGGCGCCGCGGTCGTGGCCGTCGAGGCCGGGCTTCGCGACCAGAACGCGGATTTTCTGCTCAGTGGGCATCGACAACATTTAACCACAGCGGGCACGGGGAGCACAGGGGGAACTGATGCTGCCCGCAAAGTCTGCCGAGCTTCGCTCGGCTTGGACGGGCGGGACGCCCGTCCCCACACCATCACACAATCAAGGTTTCACTCCTAGTTGCCAGAACAGAAACGAGTACACATCGGTACTCTCTTCGATCTGCTTGGTAACTGGTTTGCCTTGGCCGTGTCCGGCTTTGGTTTCGATGCGCAGCAGAATCGGTTTGTCGGTACTGGCGCCGTTCTTGGCCTCAGCTTGCATGAGCGCGGCCATTTTCTTGGCGTGCATGGGATCGACGCGGGTGTCGGTATCGCCCGTCATAAAGAGGATGGCGGGATACTCCTGCCCCGGCTTTACGTGATGATAGGGCGAATAGGCGTAGAGCCAGTCGAACTGCTTGGCGTCTTCGGCCGAGCCATACTCTGGGATCCAAAGTTTCGCGATCTGGAAGTTCTGGTAGCGCAGCATGTCCAGCAGCGGAACCTGGCACACCACCGCGCGGAACAAGTCGGGGCGTTGGGTGATCATTGCACCCATGAGCAGGCCGCCGTTCGAGCCGCCCTGAATGGCGAGGTGGTCGCGGTCAGTGTATTTCTGCGCGATCAGGTATTCGCCGGCAGCGATGAAGTCGTCAAAGACGTTCTGCTTTTTCTCCAGCATGCCGGCGCGATGCCAGTCTTCGCCGAACTCGGAACCGCCTCGCAGGTTGGCGACGGCGTAAATGCCACCGTGCTCCATCCAGAGATACAAGCTGCGGCTGAAGGCTGGTGTCAGGGAGACGTTGAAACCGCCGTAGCCGGTCAGCAAGGTTGGGTTCTTGCCATTCTTCTCGATTCCCTTTTTGCTGACGACAAACATCGGGACCTTCGTGCCATCCTTCGACGTGTACCAAACCTGCTGGACGTCGTAAGCAGAAGGATCGACGGAGGGCGCTTCGACTTTTGCCCAGAGTTCGCTCTTTACTTCACTTAAGTCGACGCGGTAGATCGAGGGTGGCACGGTGAAGGATTGGAATCCAAAGAAAATCTCATTGCGGTCATACCGACCAGAGGCGCTAAAAACATTTCCGATGGCGGGCAGGAAAATATCGGCAAGCTTCCTGCCGTCGAGCCCGAACAGCTTCAGTTCAGAAGTCGCGTTGTGTTCGTATTGTGCCAGCAGCTTGCCGCCGGTCACGCTTGCGCCTTGCAACACGGCGTCGGTCTGCGGGATTATTTCCTTCCAGTTATTGCGCTTAGGATTGGTCGCGTCGGCGACAAAGACACGATAGTGAGGCGCGTCTTCATTGGTGGTGATGTAGAGTTTGCCGGCAAAGAAGTCGGCGAGGTACAGGAAATTCTTGCCGGTAGTGATTTCGAGCGGAGGATCTTTCGACTGGAGATCCTTCAAGTACATCTCCATTTTCGTCAAGCCGTTGCCAACATCGATCAGGAGCCAGCGGTCATCTTCTGAAAGGATGACATCGGGCCACCATTCAGGGTTGACGCCTTCGCCGAAAATCAGAGGGTCTTGTGCCGGATCGGCGCCCAGCGCGTGGTAGAACACGTGCCGGTAGTACACTTCCTGCCCTTCGGGAACGTCTCCCTTCCTGGGATAGCGGGTATAGAAGAATCCGGAATTGTCGTGCTTCCAGGCGAGGCTGGCGGCCCGTGTCCGTTCAATCGAATCGGGGAGCAGTTTGCCGCTGACGGTCTCGATCACGTGGAGGGTACTGACCTCGGATCCGCTCGGCGACGTCCCATAGGCAACAAACTTGCCGTCTTCCGACACATACCACCAGTCGAGGGCGATGGTCCCGTCGCTCGCGAGTTTGTTGACGTCGAGCAGAATGTGGTCGTCGCCGTTCAACCCCTCTCGTACGTAAAGCACCGGCTGGTTCTGGTTGCCCTCGCGACGAGTGTGGAAGTAATACTTGCCACCCATCTGGGGAGCACCGACGGTGCCAATCTCAAGCAATTGCGCTAGGCGGGCATTGATCTTGTCGCGTCCGGGGAGCGGGTCAAGGATGGTGCGCGTGTAGCTCAGCTCCTGCTCGACGTAGAGCTTTGTGTCGGGATCGTTCGGATTTTCGAGGTAGCGGTAGCGATCGACGATCTTGTGACCCTGGACCGTGTCCTCGACCGGAGCAACTTTAGCTTTCGGAGGACCGGCCGGAATGGAAGGAGCGGCGGAATCCCCGGCGCGGGAATCCTGTGCATAGACCAAGGCAGCGACACCGATGAGAAAAATCAGAAAAACAGTCAGCAAACGCAAACCTCCCCGCATAAACACCTCACTTCTGGTGTGGACGAGACGCTGAGGATTAGATTAGCAGAACGAAGATCAGGTTAGCCGAGACAGGAGCGCGCTGCGAACTCGAGGCAACAACCGAGCATTAATCGTATGCCACGGGCCGATGCACGAGGTACCGACGCGAGGTTTCAATCCGCGGCAGGCTCTGATATGATTTTGTTGACAATTCAAGCACGCAAGCGTGCTCCCACTCCTCAGTAGCTCAATGGCAGAGCATCCGGCTGTTAACCGGAGGGTTGTAGGTTCGAGTCCTACCTGAGGAGCCATTCTTTTCAGCCATTTGCAAATACCCCGCAATCGAACTTGGAACCGTTTGGAACCGTTGTGTTCCGAGGTTTGAGAGAATTGGGCTTCCTCTGGTGAGAAACCGGGTTCTTCAGTTGACTCAGTTCTTTCGTATGCTGGCTGAAAATCTCCCGCGTCCGAGAGTTGATGGCCGCGCGCACGCTCGCCTGAATTTCCTGCATGTAAATCTCGGCTGTGGTCTTGATGCTGGCGTGCCGCAAGATCTGCTGCGCGTCCTTCATCGTCCCGTGCCCCTGCATGTCGGTGCCCAGCGTGCGGCGCATCACTTGAAAGGTCACGAGTTTCCTTGGAATACCCAGCTTGTCGGCGATGGGATGGATTCTCCATTTGAGGAAGTTCCGTCCCTGACGCGGCACCACTTTTCCTTTCCGGGTGCCACGGCCGAATGTCGGAAACATGAGCGCATCGGGTGAAGTATTCTTCGACACGCTGCGCCAGGCCTCAATGATCGGTATCACATCTTCCGGTATCGGGATCGCGTTGCGGCTCTCCCGCGTTTTGAGTCTGCCTTCGTAGAGCTGTCCTTCGAAGGCAGTGTTCAACGGAATCAGTTTGTCCCCGGCATACGACTTCCATGTCAACCCGAGCGTCTCGCTGGTTCGGGTTGCGCAGAACAACGCGATGCTCATCAGGCAAAGATCGTGGACATCTTCGATCACGCTGATGAGGTCTCTGATCTGTTTCGCGGTCATGGTCGGACGTTTCACTTCTTTGGTCTGGGGCATCCTCAGTTCCTCGGCAGGATCTTCCTGTAGGAACTTCAGCTTGCGCGCCAGACGCATGATCGAGCGGATGTTCACGAACGTGTGTCTCACAATCGATTCCGAATAGCGCTCGGCGAGTTTGTTGAGATGGACCTGCAGTTCGAAAAGTCCAACCTCGCGAATCGGAACACTCTTGAAGTTCTCGACCAGGTATTTGTTGATCTCGAACTCGGTTTTCTGTTTTGTAGCGGGCCGCCATCGCCCGCGACGCATGGGAACATACTTCTCACTGACGAACCAGCCGAAGGTGACGGAATCGTCCGCTCTCGCGACAAAACCTCGAACCCCTTTTCCGTTTTCCTCCTGGACGATGGTTTTGAGTTTTTCTTCTGCCTCCCACTTGCGAAGCTCTGATTTCTTTCCCAATACCACCTTTCTGGTTCTTTCAACCTCCTCTCCGTTCCGGCCCTTCAAATAGACACGGAACTTGCCATACCACTTCCTCTCCCGCGCCCCTTGCAGGTACACGGTGCCCTTCTGATAGACCATTGCCATTACTGCGTTCTCCTATCTGGTCCATCGTTGGTCGCGGAGAACAGCATTGTTCATACACCGTCCCGCAAGATTTTGGAAGCTGTGGATGACAAGTGAGACATGAGGAAATTGTCGATGTCTTCTTGCCGGAATCGAAGCAAGGGCCCCAGCTTCACAACAGGGATTCTGGGGTGGCGCCTGGTTGCGTGGTCTCGCACCCATCGCTCGGAAACTCCGAGGCGCTCCGCAACATCTAGAGCGGTTAGCAGCCGTTGCTCCGAGAAGAGAGGTTGGGCCTGCGAGTGGTGAATCAATCTGAGTGTCATCGACTATCCCCTGGCTGGTATGGGATTCGTACACGACCTGAGAACTAGGCTTCAGAGCTGGCCAGGGCCCAATATGTGTAGCAGCCCTGGGCTGTGGCTTGATCTTGGCTTTGTCCACCGTGGTACCCGACATCGCACTTGACACTACCTCACTTGTACACATAGAGTCAATACGTAACGTTACTTATTTATTAGACGTAACTATCGAGAAAGGGACCGCATGACTGAGAAGGCAGCGACACCACAGCAGCCGGTGATTTCCATCCGCATTTCCGATGCCCTGCGCTCCCGGCTCGATAAGCTGAAAGAAATCATGGCCCTCAAGACGGGCGGCCCCGTGTCCACATCGGAGGCGGCAAAGCAGCTGCTTGAATCCGCCCGAGATGACCGTCTGGAGTTGGTCAACCTGCTCTTGGAGCCGACCGAATCCTTGCTAAGAATTCGCGGCAAGGCCGATGCCAGACTCTCGCTTTCGCAGGCGGAATGGACGATGGTGGCCCACTACTGCGCTGTGGGCGCGGAGTCGTTTGCCAACACCGCCCAAGGGCAGATTTCCTTCGAGTCTCTGGCCGAAATCCTTGAGGCATTCCTTGCGGCTTATGCCGTCGTGCGCAGGTCGAAAGAGTCCCCGCTGGACTTCCTGTACCTGATGACTCTTCCGGGGGACAAACAGGCCGAAGCAAAGGCTGAGGACGTCAGAAGCGACGACGTGCGCCGGGTGGTAACCAATACTCTCCGAATGCTGAGGAACCCAGACCAAAAGCGGCGCAAACCGATCCTCGCCGTGCGCAATCTCTATACCCTTCTCGACCAAGAGAAGTTCTCGAATATCGAGAAGCTGAACGAGGCGCTCTCGCCGCACTGGGAAACCCTGTGGAGGGTGTGTGCGCGCGGCCACTATTTCCTTCATCGAAAGCCCCTACGCGAGAAGCCGCCAGCGGAGACCGAGGACGAGGATTTTGAGCTGGCAGTGCAACCGGCATTGCCCTCGTTCGAAGAGGGCGGATACCGCCTCGATCTGGTGAGGGAAGAGGGGAACGACTTCTCGCCGCGCTTGCAGTTTCCGGGAGAGCTTGCGCCGTGCTATCCGGTGGTGGCATGTCCGAGGATTGCGGAGTTCCGAAGGATGCTGGAAGAGCTGGATTTGGCGCGGGATCTGTGCCAATGGAAAGGCCACTATTTCTACGCGCACACGGCGATCCTAGACAACGGGGAACGGGGCGTGTACTTCTTTGCGCGGGAGAACGGAATCGCTTTCAGATTCCCGGTGAAACACTGGCAGTCGATCCGCAATCTGTTTCGGCGCGCATGGCAGGCCCCCGAAGTGATCCATACGTGGGAGGCCCAGGTGATTGAATATGGCGAGTTGTAAGAACGCGTTGCTTACGCACCGGAAGAAAGTGGACACGTCACCCCCAAGTTGGGAACTGCGGAGCGCTAGCGAGCTACTTCGATGTTTACGCACGTTAACTTTCGCTGCATCAACAAATTCGGTCATTCGCTGAATGAGCACAGTAGCGAACGATAACGTTTGTTTGCGATAAAGGGCTGCCAATCGTCGATCACGTAAACGCGTTGAAGGGCAAGAGCTTACTGCGAACTAACAATTACGCAGCTTAATCGCAGCGGAATCAATGGCAGTAGTGCAACAAGGCGGTTCATCCAATGAGTAGTCCCCGCGCTCAGGCTAATCCCCAGTCCAGTTTGCCGTTCGGAGAAGAAGCGAAGCCCGGCTTCCGCACCAAGACCGCGGCCACGCGACTGACTCCCGAAGAACTAGGAGAATTAGAAGCTGCCGCCGAGAGCGCTGGACAGGCTCTCTCCGAGTGGCTGCGCGGGACCGCTCTGTGCGCCGCGCGACAGCGACCCGCCGATCCCGCCGAACTGGTGTTGGCAGAACTCTGGGCAGTGCGTTACACGCTGCTGAATCTCTTCCATGCAGCCGCCGAGGCCGCAGCGGAGGGTAGACAACTGTTGCCCGATTCCGTCCTCAAAATCCGCGACCAAGCCGACGTGCGAAAGCTCCATAAGGCTCGCAAACTTCTCGAAGAATTCTTTGCCCGCGAGGGCAAGGAAAGAGCTCGTATGCCATGAGTGCCATGCCTTTTCGCGGAAGCTTTTCGCTCTTGACGCCGTTGCTTTGGGGAGCCGCGATGTTCCTTTTGCTGCTGGCGGCGCGGAGCGTGTTGCAGAGCCGGTCCTCAAGTAAGCGGCGGGATGTCGAAACGATCGAATGGGGCCGACCTCGGCCAAGTTTGATCCAGAGATGGAGGATAACGATGGGCAGAATGCGATTCAGGCTGCCGAGATTTTCGCGGCGGCAGATGCTAGAGATCGCGCCGAAACCAGCGCCATCAGTGCCCGCGAATGCTCCCGCCGATCCGCTGAAGAAGCCTACCCGGCCCATGCTCGGGCTCTTTGGTTCGACCGTCAATGGTTCGACCATCGGTGCGCCCGAGAGCAAACGCAAAGAGACGTTCGCCTGGGAGAAGACGAAGGGAATCGAATGAGAGACAAATTGCCAAGAACACCACTTCGCGCTTGAGGAACGCTCCGTATGCTCACGATTTCGAAACCGCTGTCAGCCAGCCAGGCGCAGACCTACCATGTGCGCGAGTTTGCCTCGCAGGAACAGAACTACTGGAGCCGCGATCAGCAGGGTCACAGTGAGTGGCAAGGCAGACTCGCCGAGCAGTGGGGGTTGCAAGGCGGCGTTGGTTCCGAACACTTTGCGCGACTGAGTGAAGGCCAACATCCGCACACCGAAGAGCAGCTCGTACGGCATCAGGTTTCGAGAACCTATGAAGGGAAATTTGGCAGAGAGGTGACCAGCGCCGAGCATCGCGCCGGGTGGGACGCCACGTTCTCTGCGCCGAAGTCGGTATCGCTCACCGCGCTTGTGGGCGGCGATGATCGGGTGCGGGAGGCCCATCGGGGGAGTGTACGCGCGGCACTTCAGGAGCTTGAGCGATACACGCAGGCGCGAATCGGCAATGTCCATGTCCCAGAGACGACGGGAAAACTCATCGCCGCCACCTTCGAGCACGACACCGCGAGGCCCGTCGATGGCTACGCTGCGCCCCAGCTTCATACTCATGCCGTGATCTTCAACATGACCGAGCGCGAGAACGGTCTCGAAAATGGGAAACAGATGCGAGCTTTGCAGCCACACGAGATGTTCGTGTCACAGCGCTACGTCACGGCGGTCTACCGATCCGAGCTGGCACTGCGTCTGGAAAAACTCGGCTACGAACTGGAGCGCGGCAAGCATGGACAGCCGGAAGTAAAAGGCTACACGAAGGAATATCTGGAGGCTTCCAGTCCGCGACGTGAGCAGATCAAAGACCATCTCCGGGAACAAGGAATCGACGGAGCCGCGGCGGCACAGATCGCGGCCCACCATACGCGCGACCGCAAGGAACTGCTGTCGCCGAAAGATGTCTTACAGCGGCACCGCGAGTTGGCCGCACAGTACGGGCATCAGGCGGACCGCGTCGTCGCACAGGCGCGCCAACACGGGCAATACCAGATGCCGGAGCCAGAGGTTCAGGCGAAGCTGGCCGTGACCTGGGCGCGCGATCATGTCTTCGAGAGATCGGCTGTGCAGGACCGCCGCGCGATCCTTGAAACAGCGCTGGTGCGCGGCATGCGAGAGACCACATATGCCCAGGTCCGGCAGGAGTTCGAGCGGCGGATCGAGGCCGGGGAGTTCCGCGAAGTCTCGCAGGTTGGTGCTGGCAGACAATACACGACCGCCGTGATGGTACGCATGGAGCGTGAGATCGTTGGCCGGATGCAGGAAGGCAATCGGCGCGACTACGGCGATCCCATGCTGGTCTCGCCGCAAGTGCGCATCGCCACGGAAGACCGCCACCCGGAGTTGAATGCGTCGCAGCGCCAGGCAGTAGACGACATCTTTCTTTCGCGGGAGAAGGTTGTCGGTTTAGATGGCATCGCAGGCGCGGGCAAGACAACGACTCTGTCCGTCGTCCGCGAAGGCGCGGAGGCCGAGGGCTACAGAGTGGAAGGCTTCGCGCCAACGTCCCGCGCGGCGCAGAAGCTGGGGGAAGCAGGCATGGAGACATCTACGCTGCAGAAGCATCTGGTACGTGGACAGCAGCCGGATAGCGGGGAGAAACGGCTCTATCTACTCGACGAATCCTCTCTGGCATCGACCAGGCAGGTACATGAGTTTCTGGACCGGCTCCATCCGAATGATCGTGTGTTGCTCGTCGGAGACCGAAGGCAACATGAGGCGGTTGAGGCCGGGCGGCCCTTCGCGCAGCTTCAGGACGCCGGTATGAGAACGGTGAAGCTCGAAGAGATCGTGCGCCAGAAAGACCCGGAACTGAAACAGGTAGTCGAGCAGCTTGCGCGAGGCGAAGTGCGCGAAGCAATACAGAATCTTGACCGGCAGGGCCGAGTCCACGAGATTCAAAGCCACGACGAGCGCATCGCCGCGATTGCGAAGGACTACGCAAAATCTCCGGAGAACACGCTGGTGATTTCTCCCGATAATCGCTCTCGCATCGAGATCAACGAGCGCGTCCATGCGGAATTGCAGCGGGATGGTCGCGTCAGCTGTGACGAACACCACATCAGGACACTCGTGCCGCGCCAGGACCTCACTGGCGCAGACCGGTCATGGGCTGAGCGCTACGAAGTGGGCGATGTGCTGCGCTACTCGCGCGCATCAAAGGAGACCGGCATCGGGAAGGGCGAGTACGCACAGGTGAAGAGCATCGACGCGCCGCAAAACCGGCTGACAGTCAAACTGCAGGACGGCACCCAGCGAACTTACGATCCGCGCCGACAGCAGGGCGTCTCGGTCTTCCACGAGGATATGCGGAGTTTTTCAGTAGGCGACCGCATTCAGTTCACCGCGCCGGCCAACGACCTCAGAGTTGCGAACCGCGAGTTGGGGACCATCGAGAGCATCGATAGAGACGAGCGGCTGCGCTTGAAGATGGATGGTGGCCGCACCGTTGAACTCGACCCGCCCAAGCATCCGCATCTCGACCACGGTTATGCCATGACCAGCCACTCCAGCCAGGGACAGACTGCCGACCGTGTCCTGATTCACGTGGACACCGAGTTGGGCGTTAAGGATCTGCTCAACAGCCGCATGGCATATGTTTCTGTCTCGCGTGGGCGCTATGACGCCCAGATTTATACGAACAACGCACAGACGCTCGGGCAAGAACTCAGCCGCGACGTGTCCCATTCGCCTGCGATTCAGCAAGAGCCAGGAGCGCAACAGATAGAACCACGAACCACGCACACGAATCAGATCAGTCAGGGTTTCGGTCTAGGTCTGTGATGCAGCATTCCCGAATGACATGCCCCGGATAGCCAGAGCCTAGCCGAGGGCCGGCCAGTGTCAAGGCCGCGCTTCGCGCGCCGCCTTCGCGGTCGAAGAGCCTTGACACTGGCCTTTGCGCCTCGGCTTATCATTCCGCTATTCTGGGAATGTCAGTCAGATTCCCCTGGAGCACCCTTCTAGGTCTTTGAATTCTCGAAGACGCATATTCATCCGAGTTGGTCACAGGCAACGCCCGAAATCCATTCGGAAGCGGAAAGCCGTTTGGCGTGCGACAGACGATCGCACCATCAGTCACGCGTGATTTCCCGCCACGTTTCGCACGAAATCGAAATTTGCTATATCGCCGCCACGTTGCAAGAGGGGTCCAACTGCGCGTGGAATCCACGTATGCAAAATATACGACGTGATCGCATATTTTGCATAACAGTTCGCCTATCCTAGACCCGGAATCGACAAGCAGGCTAAGCAACATTCTAATGACAATCTAGAACCCTGTTTTGGCGAGGAAGACCATCTCGTGGCCATTTGTGCCTCCGGGAACCAAGTTGGTTGCTGCAGAAAGAAAGACGACATAGTGACCATCGCCGCTGATGGCGGGGTAATCGCTGATATCATTGGCTTGGGTTTCGGGGTTTGGTGTATTGGTCACTGATGTTCTCACGGTACTCGGAACACAGCCGGACGTTATCCCAAAGCAAGTGTCGCGTACAAAGATGTCTTTGAAGCCCCCGGCAGGCTCTGTGTCGCCCGGCACGAGGTTCGATGACAGCGAGGAGAACGCAACGAACCGCCCGTCGGCGCTCATGGCCTGGTCCGAACTGCCATTATTGCCAATCGAGCCGTCGTTGCCCAACGAGACGAGACTTGTGCTTGGTGTGCATCCCGCTTGCGCGCTTTCGCACGTGTCGCGAACGTATACATTTGACCAGCCGCCGACGTTGGCGGAGACTAGATTTGTAGCTAGTGAGGCAAAGGCCACCACTTGCCCATTCGCGCTAATCGACGGAATTATATTGTAGGTAAGAGAATTGTTCCCCTGAGTTCCATCGGTAGCAACATCCACTCTGGTCGTGCTGGGGGTACACGGTGGGGTAGAACTCACGCAAGTATCCCGCACGAATAAGTCGGGAGCGACGGCAGGGTTTTCATTCTCAGTCATATCAGTCGCCCAAGATACGAAGGCGACGAAACGGCCGACAGCATCGACCGCTGGCGTAAGGCTATTGCCGTTGCTCTCCCCGCCTGTGGACGTCACTGAAGCCAAAATGGTGTTCGGCGTGCAACCCGCCGATGCCCCGAAACAGGTGTCACGAACAAACACGTCCCCCAAACCGCTGGCGCCGCTGCTCACGATATTTGTTGCGCCCGAAGCAAAGGCCACGAATTCGTCGCCGGAGCTTATCCAAGGCGAGCCGCCACTGGCCGCGGTGCCGTCTAGGGCAACCGAGATCAGCGTTGTGGTCGGGACACAGCCCGCCGGTGCCCCGTTACATGTATCGCGTAAGAATGCACAACTGCTCAGTCCACCGCATACTGACGTCCCTGGCAGTATGTTTGTGGCCTGCGAGTCAAACGCAACAAAGCGTCCGTCCCCAGTGATCGAAGAATCGCGGCTGTTGCCGTTCGTAGGCGAGCCATCAGAGGTCGCTGAAATCCGCGTTGTGCTGGGAGTGCAACCGGACGGCGCCGACCCAAGGCAAGTGTCGCGAAGATAAATATCCTGAAAGCCGCTGGCAGGGCCGGAAACCAGATTCGTAGCCGCCGACTGGAAGGCTACGTACCTGCCATCAGAGTTGATGGAGGGAGCAACTAGGCTATCCGCGTTGGCTGGCGATCCATCCAGCGCGATCGTGATTAGTTGAATCACCCCTGCCGTCGCAGCTGCCGGGGACGCTATCCCGAATGGCTCCGCGTTAGACATAGCTCCCGACGAAGGGTCGCTGACCGTAATGCTCGCCGTTCCAGGAGTCGAGATTAAGGAGTTTGAGATGGAACCCGTCAAGATAGCGTTCGTCCCGAACGTCGTGGGAACGGCACTCCCATTCCACGAAACTACTGAAGAGGTTACGAACCCGCTTCCATTGACCACGACGGTCATGCTCCCTGTACCCGCGACCGTATAGTCCGGAACAAGGGTGGTCAAAGTGAGCACAGATGGAGGTTGTGGGCCCGCTCCTCCGCCGCAAGCACTCAGGAATAAAAGCAATACCCACAAAACACGCGTTCCTACTTCGCGGTTCATGGCTTTGTCTAGTTGCTTCCCCCGGTCAGGCCCGAGGCGGTCGCCCAGTACCCTGGGCATCTGAATGTTCCGTTGTCTGTGTTGCAAGTGTAAGCCGTGCCCATGGGATAGTTGGTTGCGGCACCATTGACTGACGACTTAATCGCGATCGTGGAGCCTGACGGTGTGGCCGAGATTGGGGAATCCTGATAGTTCATTTGTGCGGCAAGAGCCGAGGCTATGCTTGCCTGCGAATCACTTGCGCTACCATAGGAAACCGTAAAGGTCAATCCTCCCACGAGCACGGAGACAGTACCGCTTTCCCAAGTACACTCGCCCCAAACGCACGACTCAGTCGGCCAAATACTCTTATCGATCGTTACCGACCCGGTGCCAGGAGTTCCTGTGGGATCTCCCAGAATGACCGTCAGAGTCTGGTTCATGACGGTTATTGTACCCGTCAAGTCCGTATCGTACGGATTAGATGATGCGGCCAGTGTAAACGAACCCGGCCCTGTTCCGCTCGCTCCTGCTGTTATCGTCAGCCAATTCTCGTTCGGCACTGCTGACCAGACGCACCCGCCCTGAGTATTAACGGATATGGTGTCCGTACCGCCGCCGGAGGGAAGTGCGACGACCCCCGGGCTTAGCGTGTACGTACAAACGCCAGCCTCGTCGACCGTGAAATTGGCTATGGAGCTGGCGTTTCCAACTTGAATCGTGCTCATCCGAGGTATAGTCACCGGATTCGAGGCCACTGAGAATCCGACGGTGCCGCTTGAAGTCCCGCTGGTCCCGGACGTGATGCTGAGCCAGGGGGCTTGGCTCACGGTCGACCACTGGCACCCAGCGCTCGTGGTCAGGCTAAAGCTGCTTGTTCCTCCATTGCCTGAGATGGAGTAACTTGTAGGAGAAGTCGAGAAGGCGCAACTCGCTTGCGTAGGCACTTGAAACTGCTGCTCAAGCACCTGATCGAGCGTGGAGTGAACATAGGTACTTGTTGTCGCTCCGGTGTGCGAATCGGCACCATAAATCGGGTATTGAGTCGCGCTGCTGGAGGGGTAGCTCTGGCTAGAAGTCGGCACGAGTCCGTCCGAGGACGCTAAGCCGGAAACGATCAAGTTCCAAAATTCGTCGACCGCGTCCATCCCTACAAGGATTTCTAGGAAGTAAGCCGCCTCGGCGGCCCAGTAATCGGCGTCGTCGGGATCAAATATTTCTTCAAAAATGCAGAAGACGAACAATGCCTCAACCTCGTCATAAACGGCATCGGTAAGTTGCGCCACGTCACGTTCACCGCAGCCGGTCTCTGGATAGCAGCCTAGCGTCCCGAGGAATAAGGCGTCGTCAACGATTCGCATTTCGTTCCAGCGCATGGGGGTGTACGAGACAACTCCAGCGCGTTTGAAACTCTCTGAGTAGCTGTTTAGCTGGTTCAAGAACGTGCTGCCTGGGAGAAGATCCTGAATGTCTGGGTTGGTGCTATACCACACATCGCCGACAACTGGGCCGCCGTAAAACAGGACTGCCGCCATCCAGCAGACGAAGTTGTCATATGGTGTGATGCAGCCAGTCACCCCACAAAAAGTTGCCGAAAAACTCCAGACTCACCAGTATTGTCGGCCCGCCAGTAGCAGCTATCAGTGCCCCCTCGTTGGGACCATCTAACGTTACGACACCCTTCACAACAGTCTGACTCGGATTGGCTGTTTGGTATTGCTGCGCGGCAGAGCGGGAAATAAGCCCGCCCTGGCTGTGCCCAATGAGGATGTAATTGCTCCCGCCAACGGAATTGATCTCGTTGACCAAATCAGTTCCCTGAGTCGAAAGGTGGTCCGACCAAGGAAAGGTTGGGATCACTTCGTTGCCGAAACGAAAGTCCTGATTGAGCCAGTTCGACATTCTGGTCCAAGTGGACGAACTGGACGCAAAACCGTGCATGAAAGCAATGTTCTGGGTACCTCCCAATTTGTTTACCACCGTGGGGCCGCTGGAAGGGGATGTAACCGTAAGGCCGCTCGGATTACTGGTGGTGGGAGCTGGAGGCAATTGCGCGGTATAGCCCTTCGCAGCTCTCGCGGCGTCCTTTGTCGCATTGTCGTTCCAAGTAAGATTGGCAAATTGAATCGTTCGACTCGCCGAACCGCTAGATATGGTTGGGGTCAGCACAACCTGTTGAGCAATCCAATTCGAGCCGGACGGCGCGTAAGTCCAAGCGGCAGTGCTGCCATTGGATTGGGTAACCGTTACGTAATCCACTGTGGGATTTTGTTGCGTTACGAGTTGAGCTTTCAGAGCTTGCGCGTAGTTCTGAATATTGGGCACGACTAGGTTGCTGATTGAGGAGGGTCCGGGATTGGTTCCCAGAAGGCTCAAGGGCCACGTCGTCGGCACATTGGCGGGAAAGGCCAGAGGTAGTGGGGCACCGTTTTGGCCGAACACTGTGATTTGTCCCCCTCCAAAGCGGATGAAACCTATCGCTTCGGCGTCACTGGTATTGGGGTTCACAGGTGTTCCCGTTGGCCAGATGTTCATCACCAACCCGCCATTTGAGTCGTAGCCCGACTCGACGTGCAATGTCTGCGTCGGCGGCGCGGCTGTTCAAGTCGGTTCAGGCCATGCTTCGGTGCGGTAAACTGCCTCCTTAGTCGGGCTACAATTACTCTGTACGCTTTATGACGCCCGAAATTGATTTCGTCGAATCGTATGATCGCGAGGCCATCATACGAGAGTTGCAGCGGCTCGCGGGAATTCTTGGAAAGGCAACACTCTCCAAGAGGGACATCGACTCTCATGGACGATTAAGCTCATCGGTCGTCATGAAGCGATTCGGATCGCTCAGAACGGCTCTGCAGGAGTCGGGGCTGACTCCTGCTCGATTTATGAAGGCCACAGATGAGGAGTTATTCTCGATCCTTATTGAGCTTTGGACTCAAACGCTCGAGAAATTTGGACGAAGTCCATATCGCAGGGAACTTAGAGCCTTCGGTTTCCCTGTCTCCAGCGATACATACATACGTCGGTTTGGCAGTTGGAAAAACGCTCTTGTCGCTGCCGCCGGATCAGTGTCATCGCCTGACGATCTGGTCAACGCACCAACTCTGCCGCTAACCACAACACCAAAGTTCGAGAGTCGGAAGACTCTTTCGATTAGGAAGCGGTTTTTTGTCCTGAAGCGAGATCGCTATAGATGCCGCATGTGCGGACGGTCCGGGGTCGAATTGGAAGTTGACCACAAAATTCCGATAGCCCAAGGTGGCTCTGATGCATTAGACAATCTCCAAGCTCTTTGCTTCGACTGCAATCGTGGCAAGCGACATACTTCAGAATGAGACGGTTGCGCTAAACGGAATGGTGAGTCAAGTCTATTGACACGGTAGTGAATGTCCGTTCTTCGGTGACTTGCGTTTCGAGATAATGCGCCACTGAATTCGGAGTGCCCAGATACGGTAGACTCAGGATAGACATGTCGACGGCAGCCGCACCCAGAGCAATAACGGTTTCGGATTGCCTTCTCAGGCGCAAAGCCGTGGACGACGCGCTCACAGATCTGCGTTTGGAGGGGCTGGCTCCCACTGCTGACGCGCAGCTATTCTTTGAACAGTTTGTCCAGGGCGATCTGACTGAAGAGCAGTTGGTCATTGCTGTTCTCGCTCGATGAGCGATCCTTTATATCGATCCTGATTCTGAGATTCTGCGAAACGAGTTGGGTCTTGCCGATCAGGAAGGACTTCGCCGCGCAGAAGCCAACGTAGTGTCAGCGCCTTCAATTCTGCTTCAGCTTTACCCGTTGAGTGGGAGTAGGTCACGGGGCGCACCCAATGTGCCGTACATACAAGGTCGAAAAGCACATGCGTCCCATTTTGTGGTTGCTATTGTTTGTGAGCAGCATTTTTCGCGAGAAGCGCTGTTTCCATGGACGGAGATGTTGGCTTGTGTGGCCTTAGAGACTGCAATCTGCACACGGAATGACGGTATAATCGTGACATGGCTAACCATGTGATCCATATCACGGAAGCGGAAGCCGCCAACGACTTTGCTGGCCTGCTCGCGCGGGTGCGTGCGGGTGCGGAAATCGTGATCGAGAGTGGGAAGCTGCCGGTGGCGGTGATCCATGCACCAGTCCCGCCGCGCCGGTCCATCTCGGAGTGCATCGCGTTGCTACCCGAGGACTCGACGGCGACCATCGACCCTGACTTCGCTAGGGATGTGGAAGCGGCTGTCGAAAGTCATCGTGAGCCGCTCGAACCGCCCGCATGGGACTAATTCTCGATTCTAGTGTGCTGATTACAGCCGAGCGTCAGGGGCAAAACGCGCGGCAGATGCTTGCCGCAATCTCGGGCAAGGCAGGGAATACCGATATCGCCGTGTCCGTGGTTACTCTGATCGAACTGGCCCACGGCGCAGCTCGTGCCGATACGCCGCTGCGAAAGGAGAAGCGGCAGCAGTTCATTCAGGAGCTTCTCACGGCCCTACCTATGCATCCGGTAACGGTGTCTCTTGCCCTTCGCGTCGGACAGATCGATGGCGAGAACCAAACGAAAGGCATTCGTCTACCGCTTTCCGATCTGTTGATCGGGGTAACGGCCTTAGAACTCGGCTACAGCGTAGCCACGGGCAATCTCCGCCACTTCCAGATGATTCCCGGCTTGTCGGTCGTCCAGTTTTAGTCGCTGGTTTTCACGTGGATTCGAGTCTTAGAGTTCTCCGTGGTTAGGGCGGTGCGGATAGCTGGCCAACTTTAACCGCAAATGTACCCACGCGTCGAGATCGGATGCGCGGAAGCGCCACAATCTTCCGACCTGCATTGCGCGTAACTCACCTTTACGTGCGAGACGTTGGAGCGTCTTGGGATGGATTTGCAGCAATGCCGCGGCTTCGCGCGAATTGAGGAATCTCTCGAAATGAGGGAAAGGCTGGCTGACTGGCGTTGCTTCGTGCATCTCGCTCATAAAACCTCCCGCAGCGAGAGTCGAGACCGGGCTGAAATCATGGCGTCGTTGGAAGGTCGACTGTGGTGTCCGACTTCGTTCGACAGATTTCAAGTCCATTCACTACTCGGCTGGCGTTGATCTTCGCGTCATGGGCGGACGAGAACATTATCCGAATAGAAACCGTACAGGACGCATTTGTTGTTCTCTCTCAAACAATCTTTTTTTCTTCTCGACTTCGAAAAAACATCTCAAGAAGTGCTTAAAGCGCCTAAAGCGCCTAGAAGTGCTTCTAGGTACGTTTATGGAATCCACAGAAGAGAGCAATGGCACGCGCTAAACCGCCTACCTCTTTAGCGAGGTGGCTCCATTGATTCGCCGCGAGATTTTCCCCTCTATGTATGTAAGGAACCTGTAGCAGGAGAAATATGTCGAAAATATTTCGAACCTAGCCCGAACGCAACCCGCGCACCCGTTTTGGGCTGGGGAATGAAGGAGCAACCGCAATTAGCTGTACGAGGGTCTGAACCCGCGTCTATCCGATCAGACTCCCACATCGGAGCAGCATGGTCGGGGCGCGGCTCGTGTCAAGGCTCACGACCGCTCGCGGCGCACAATGCGCGGCCTTGACACAAGCCTTTCCCCCCCGGCCAATTTCTCCGCCATGTGGGGAATGTGCAAGTGCGGCTTGTAGGCGAGACTTAAAGACCAAGACAAGGCCGAGACCGCCTGGGTCATGGTCGAAGCCGCTCCATCCGAGGATGGCAACTGCTTTGAGCGCACTCCAACCCTGGTGCTGAAGGCTTCGAAATCTGCAATCACTTTGCAATCACTTAACGTGAACTACCCGGTTCTTCCACATCCTTAGAGTGCCGTCCGTGCAGTGTAAGTCCTTGTATTGACGTTTTCAGGTGGATTCGAGTCCTACCTGAGGAGCCATTTCTCTTTGCTCCGTCGTTTCATTGGCAGTTTCTGCATCTTTCCAGCAAATCAGCGGACGGTCACCATCGGAAGGACAGTCTGTCCCGATAGCCTTATGTCCGCATCCCAGCATGGATCGTGTAATCAATAACTTACGCGCTATCTGGTCCTCGTAGCGGGACTCGTAGTTGCGGGCCACGGACTGTTCAGGCGTCTCGACGTAAGTTGGTAACTCGTGTCCGGTTCACGCAGCTTAGCCTCGCGCGCGCGCAACTCAAAACGCGGGGTGGAGTACTCCACCCCGCGTGATACTCACCGTTAGATCCAAGACTTAAACCAAGCCCTGGTCCAGCATCGCATTCGCCACCTTGAGGAAGCCGGCGATATTCGCTCCATTCACCAAATTGCCCGGAGTCCCGTAGGTGTCTGCGGTCTCGTAGCAATTGCGGTGGATGGCGATCATGATCTGATGCAGCCGGTTATCGACCTCATCACGCGACCACGTCAGACGCATGCTGTCCTGTGCCATCTCCAGACCCGAGGTCGCGACGCCGCCCGCGTTCGCAGCCTTGGCCGGGCCATAGAGGATTTTGGCATCCAGGAACATCTTGGTCGCGTCGAGCGTGCTCGGCATGTTCGCGCCTTCGGCCACCAGTTTGACGCCGTTCATAATGAGATTGGCCGCGTCTTTGGCATTGATCTCATTCTGGGTGGCGCCGGGGAACGCACAATCGGCTCTAATGTTCCACAGCGGATTGTGATCCAGCGTGGTTTCAGTGGGCATGAAGATCGCTTTCTTGAAGTGGTCGGCATACTTGCGGATGCGTCCACGATAAACGTTCTTCAGCTCCATGACCCAGGCCAGCTTTTCGCGGTTGATTCCATCCGGGTCGTAGATCGCACCGTCGGAATCGGACAACGTGATCGGCTTGGCGCCGAAGTCGAGCAGCTTTTCCACCGTGTACTGAGAGACGTTGCCGCTGCCTGAGACCAGGCACAATTTGCCATCGAGCGAGTCCTTGCGGCTCTTCAGCATTTCAGCGGCGAAGTAGACGCAGCCATATCCCGTGGCTTCTGGACGGATGAGTGAGCCTCCCCAGCTCAGCCCTTTGCCGGTAAGCACGCCGGTGAACTTATTAGCCAGGCGCTTGTATTGGCCGAACAGGAAACCGATCTCCCGTCCGCCCACCCCAATATCGCCTGCGGGAACGTCAGTGTCTGCTCCAATGTGCCGCCACAGCTCGGTCATGAAGCTCTGGCAGAAACGCATGACTTCGTTGTCGCTCTTACCTTTCGGATCGAAATCCGATCCGCCCTTGCCGCCGCCCATGGGCAGCGTGGTGAGTGAATTCTTGAACACCTGCTCGAACGCCAGGAACTTCAAGATTCCCAGATTGACCGAGGGATGGAAGCGCAGGCCTCCTTTGTAAGGGCCGATGGCGCTGTTCATCTCGATGCGGAATCCACGATTGACTTGCACATTGCCCTGATCGTCAAGCCAGGGCACGCGGAACATAAGGACCCGCTCCGGCTCCACGATGCGCTCCAAGAGGCGGGCTGCCCGGTATTCCGGGTGCTTCGCCAACGCCGGACGCAGTGAGTCAAATACTTCCTGCACCGCTTGATGGAACTCCGGCTCCGCCGGGTTCTTCATTTTCACTACGTTGAGTACGTCTTCAATATCGCCCGGAACTTTGATTTCGGGCAACGTCATGATGCCAGGCATATAAGTACCCTCCATGAGAAAGATTTTTTACGACGTTAGGGATAACTTCGTTTTGAAAATGGGTTTCTGGCAGACAGCATTCAGAATCCGCCGGACCCGCCCACTGCCTCGATCTGCTATTGAATAAGCGGCCAGTGGATGGTTTTCTGCGGCTCTCGGTTGGCGCCCAAAGCGTGGTGGGTGTAGCGGAACAGTAAGATTTTGACTCACGGACCGTGTATAGATCGGGCACTTCACGCACGAGGCCAAGACTCGCGAGGAACAGGCTGGAGATCATGCACACCTGCACTCTTTTCGAAACCGCCCGAACGCACAATTACACGCTTCCGAGGATTTCTTCGCGGTGACCTTGACCACCTGGCAAGGTGAGAGTTGTCACATCCCTCCGCCATAGCGGAGACTGAATTGCCGGAACGCCGCACGCTCGCATCCTCGAGCCGGGCTGAATGTATTGAAACCGTGACTGGCGTCACATCACTCACGGGAACGTAAGAGCATAATTTAATTAGAGAACTGGGACTCGCCGTCGCCCCGGGGGAAGGGGGGAATATGAAAACCGAAACGTTGGGAAGAGATGCGGTAATGATGCTCAGCCACAGGTTCGTCCGTCATATTGAGGAGCGTTCTGAGGCCCTAGCCAACGGTCTCCTGCAAAAGGTTCAACGGTCCGAGCGTACCGAAGCCTTCCGCAGCAAAGTTCCAGAAGAAGAAGTTACACAGCGCGTATATGAAATCTATCACCATTTGGGGGAGTGGTTGCTCGACAAGAGTGAAGCCGATATCGAGCGCCGCTATACGCAGATCGGAGCCCGCCGTGCCGAGCAGGGTGTCCCTCTGAGCCAGTTGATCTGGGCAATCATTTTGACGAAGGACAATCTCTGGGAGTTCATCCTGGATGACTCATACCCGGACCGCCCGATCGAGGTCTTCGGAAAGCAGGAGTTGTTGCAGTTGCTCGAACAGTTCTTTGAGCGAGCCATTTACGCGGCCGCTGTGGGCTATGAGTGGGCCGCGGAGAAGGCCGCCAGAGCGGAGAGCAAGACACGGAAATCCGCATAGTGAGTCGGCTGCGCAAGTGCAACCGGGAGACTAGGAGCCGAACTCAATGCCCTTTTTCTCGCGTCCCAGAGCCACGACCACAGCGGCCAACGTGAAAACCACAACTGCCGTCAGAGCCATGGCGTTGGCATAGCTGGTGTGCTCGGCGAGTATTGCCTCGATGTAAGCGACCGAGCCGGCCAGAAGCACACCACACTGGTAGGCGAATCCGGGAAGGAATCCGCGCACCGAGTCGGGCGACAATTCCGCGAGGTGCGCCGGAATGATTCCCCACGCGCCCTGCACCATGAACTGGATCAGAAAAGCTCCCACCACCAGCACGGCCAGAGACGGGGCGTAGGCCCACAGCGGCACCACTGCCATCGCACAAACCAGCGCGCTAATCATCGCCCGCCGGCGTCCGAAGCGATCGGAGAACAACCCAAACAGCGTGCCTCCGCAGATCGCTCCCACCATCGAGATCGCGGTGATCGCCGCGCGCTGGTGCACACCGATGCCCCACTGGCGCTGCAAGAAGGTTGGGAACATGTCCTGCGTGCCGTGCGAGACAAGGTTCATCATCATCATTAAGAGCGTCAAGTAGAGAAACAATTTCCAGTGGGAAACGATCTCGCGGCCCAGGTTGCTCCAGTTAGTATGACGAGTCTTCCGCCACACCTCCGATTCTTTCACCTTGAAGCGGACGAAAAGTCCCAGCAGCGCGGGCGTTCCGCCAATGAAAAACATGGGACGCCAGCCCCAGCGCGGGAAAACAGTGTAAAAACAGATTGCCGCCAGAAGGTAGCCCACAGCGTATCCCTGCTGCAGCAGGCCGGAAAGGAACCCGCGCAGTTTTGGTGGAACCTTTTCCATGGTGAGCGAGGCACCCACGCCCCACTCTCCACCCATGCCAATGCCGAACAGCGCGCGCAGAAACAGGAAGACAACGAAACTGTGCGCCAATCCGGTGAGTACCTCGACCACGGAATAGAAGACAAGGTCGACCATTAGGGGAATTCGGCGCCCGTAGCGATCGGCCATCAATCCAAAGATGAACGCACCCAGCGGACGGAACGCCAGCGTGAGCGTAATGGAAAAAGCAATTTCTTTGTCGGACCGGTGAAAGTCCTTCGCGATTGCCGTCAGAGAGAGAACAACCAGGAAGAAGTCGAAGGCATCAAGTGTCCATCCGAGAAAGCCGGCGAAAAGGGCGGCACCGTGCCCATCTCTCGTCGTCAAGATAGTCATCGGGGTCGTGTAGTCCTCAGGCATGGGCGGATCCGCGGGAACGCTCAACCCTTCTCCTTTACGCCGGCAAATACTATACAACGAATTCGCCAGCGGCAAAGGCGCGGTCCGCGAAGAGACGGGGGCTTACTCCGTCTCTACGCGGCGGGGATTTCAGCTAGCTTGCGAGAACTACTTTGGGTCTTGCTTCGCCTAGAGTCCAAGATACGCTCGCCTCACTTCATCCATTCTTGCGACGTCATCCGATTTGCCACGGATACTGATTCGACCTTCGGCAAACACATAGGTGTAGTCGCTTATCGCGAGTGCGAGGTGGACGTTCTGTTCCACCAGGACGATGGTGAGCCCCTGTTTCCGCAGGGCGCCCAAGGTCAGGAAGAGTTGTTGCGCCAGCACCGGGGCCAGACCGAGCGAGAGCTCGTCGATCATCAGCACCTCCGGCTCCTGCATCAAACCGCGGCCCATGGCCAGCATCTGCTGCTCTCCGCCGGAGAGAGTGGAGGACTTTTGCTGGCGGCGTTCTTTCAGGCGCGGGAACAGCGTATAGACGCGTTCCAGGTTCTGTTTCTGTCGCTTGCGTGCCCGCTTCGAGTACCCGCCCATCTCCAGGTTCTCCTCTACTGACATATCCGGAAAAAGCTGTCGGCCCTCCGGCACCAGCACCAGCCCGCGATTTGCTTTGGCATGAGGCGAAAGCCGTGTAACGTCTTCTCCGTATAACAGTACGCGGCCTTTCCAGGTACGCACACTGCCCATGATTGTGCGCAAACTGGTGGTCTTGCCGGCGCCATTCGTTCCGATGATCGTGGTTAACTTCCCACGCGTCACCTCGAGCGATATGCCCCACAGGACCTGCACTTCGCCGTAGCCAGATTCGACGTTCTCCAGTTGAAGGGCCAGGTCCATTAATCCGTCCTCGTGAATTTGTCAACAATGTCGGGAAAGCCTAAGTAGGCTTCGACGACTTCCGAATTGTGCACCACCTCATCCGGCCGGCCTTCCGCCAGCTTGCGGCCCAGGTTCAGCACCACGATGCGATCCGAAAGACTCATGATCGCCTGCATCAGGTGCTCGATCATGAGCACCGAGATCCCGCTGTCACGGATCTTGCGTACCAGTTCGATCATCGTCGCAACTTCCGTGGGATTCAGCCCTGCCAGCACCTCGTCCAGCAACAGGAGCTTAGGCTTCGCCGCCAGCGCCCGCGCTATTTCCAAGCGTTTCTTGCCGGCGATGGTCAGCGACCGCGCCACCATGTCGGCGCGGTCTCCCAATCCAACCCGCTGCAGCACTTCGGAAGCTACTTTGCGCGCGGCGGCCATATCGAGATATTCACGACCGAAGCATGCACCCACAGTGACGTTGTCCAGCACCGTAAGGTCGTTCAATGGCTTCACGATCTGGTGGGTACGCGCCAAGCCGAAATGAACCACTTTGTCTGGCGAACAGCGGGTGATGTCTTTTCCCGCGAATGTGATGGTTCCCTGGTCAGCCTTGTAGACCCCATTCACGACATTGAACAATGTTGTCTTCCCGGCGCCGTTAGGACCGATCAGGCCCATGATCTCACCCTCAGCAATGTTGAAACTGACGTCAGAAACCGCTACCAGCCCGCCAAAACGTTTGCTGACACCGCACACCTCCAGGATGGTATTCATTCGATCACCTTGCGCGCGCGCGGCACCAGGCGATACACCCAGCCAATCAAGCCTCCCGGCGCAAACAGCACCACCATGAGCAGCAGTCCGCCGGCGATCACCAGGTGAAAGTTGGAAAGGACGGGAGAAGTGAGCAGGTAGGAGCGAAGTTTCTCGTACAGGGCTCCGCCCAGAGCTGCGCCGATGACTGAGCCCTGGCCGCCGAGCATCAGCATTACGATGCCTTCCAGCGACAGCATGTACTCGAAGGCGATCGAGGGATCGATCATTCCGTTCTTGAAAAACATCAGCGCGCCCGCGACCGCAGGCAGAAATGCGGACACGCTGTAGACGATTGCCTTGTATATGGTGGCGTTGACGCCCAGCACCACGGCGGCATCCTCGTCCTCACGGATGGCGAACAGGCCCAGTCCAAACTTGGAATTCTTGATGGCTAGGCTCAGGATCAACGAGAGGGCCATGACCGCAATGATCAGGAAGTAGGTGATCCAGAGGGCGTGCCTGGCACCACCCAGCGGCTGGTAGGACTCAAACGAGAGGTACATACCAGTCGATCTGCCCCAGGGATCGAAGTTGGAAACGAACGCCTGCACAGCCTGAAGAATGCCAATGGTGGCCAGAGCAAAATAGGCCCCACGTAAGCGCAAAATGGCTAATCCAAACAAGAACGCGCAGAAACTGACCACCCCACCGGCCACCAGCGCCGACAGCACCAGGTTCCAGCCGCGCACCGTCGTCAGGTAAAGTCCCACGTAACCGCCCAGCCCATAAAAGACGATGTGGCCAAAGTTCACGTAGCCGGTGTAGCCGATCATCAGGTTCAAGTTGCTAGCCAGGATGATGGCGATGGCGATGAGAATAAGATCTTCACGCAGGGAAACGTTGTTGCCGTGCAGCGGCGCATAGATGAACCCGGCGCCGATGAGCAGAATGATCCAGAAGAAGGGCCGGCGCAGGATCATGTCGTCGCCCGCTTCCCGAAGATGCCCTGCGGAAACGCAACCAGCACCACTACAAACAGCCCAAACTCGATCAGCGGGATCCAACTGACGGCGATGAACGGCGTGACCACTCCCTCCAGCAAGCCCAGGAGCACTCCGGCAACCAAAGCTCCGAACGGCTTGCCCAGTCCCGCCAGAATGGTCACTACGAAACTTTTCAACTGGTACACCCCGCCAGAAAGAATGGTGAAAGGAAACAAGGTGGAGACCAATGCTCCGGAGGTACACGCCAGAGCGATGCCGATCGCAAAAGCGATACTCAAAACCGCCGTCGAGGAGATGCCCATCAACTCAGCGGCTTCGCGGTTATCGGCCACGGCGCGGATGGCTTTGCCTGTTCGTGTGTGATAGAGGAACAGTTGCAGCGCCAGGGCGATGACCACCGCAGAAATGGCGGCCGCAATGTGGTTTCCGGTGAAAGTGTAGGCTCCGATGGTAATGCCGGGCAGGACGAAGTTGACGTTGTATGGGCTGGTGCTCCACACCGCCGTGCCGATGCCGATGACCATCATGTTCACTGCAAACGTGGAGAGCAGGCTCATCAACATGGAACGCCCCACCACCCAGTGCACCGCCATCCAGTAGACGACGAGTCCGAGGAGCAGTCCGACCCCGATGGTGGGCAGTAACAACACATAAGCGTTGATCCCCGTGGCGGCGAACAGCAGATACATGCAGAACATGCCTAGTGCGATCATGGCGCCGTGAGTCAGATTGATGACATCCATCACTCCCCAAATCAGACTCAAGCCCATCGCCGCGAGTCCGTAAACCGCTCCGACAAGCACGCCGTCGATCATGGAAGCTAGGACGCCCGACATATCTCACCCTCCGCGTTCACGGATTTCGGCACCCGCATGGCTAATGCCCGCCCATCACATTCCTCAGAGGTGGGAAGATCGGACTATCGGATCATCGAGTAATCGGGCGATCTGGCTCGAAATCACAATTTCAGATCACCCGATCACCCAATCGCCATATAACCCGATCGTCACCTTCTGCGTCTGCTTATTGCAAAAACAGCAGAGATAACAATCTACAAGGAATTCGGGAAGCAGCCCTCAGTGGATCGGATACATCAGGTTTGCGCTCTTGCCTGCCAGTGGCCACACAACTTCTTTTACGGGTTTGCTGGACTTGTCCTTCTGCCATTGCGCCAGAACCATGGAATGGCCCATCTGCAAGCCGTGTTCGTTGGCGGTGGTCGAGAATTTGGTCCGCCCGTAGAAGGTAGTCACATCGGTGGCGTTCAGCGCCTGCGCCACCTTGGCCGAGTCAATCCCGCCCGCCTGTTCAATGGCGCGCTGCAGAATCAGCCCGCACCCGTAGCCGCCGGCGGACTCGTAGCTGGGCGGCGCATTGTATTTCGCGGTATACGCCTTGGCAAAATCGGCGCCGCTCGGCCCGTACTGCGCCTTAAACGCCGACTGCGGTTCCCACTGTGACGGTACCATGACGCCCAGCGCCGCATCGCCCAGTTCGACCCACTGCGAGCTGTCTGGTGCCACCAGCAACGTCAGCATCTTCAGAGGAACTTTGTGGCCATAGAGCTGCCGGGCGAGGGTCGAACCGTCGGCATAGTGGCCGCCGCCAAGAAGCACGGTCGCCTTGGATGCAATCACCTTATCGATAATGGCGCTGAAGTCGGTGGTGTTGGGAGCATAGGCTTCGGTGAACACTACGTTGAACCCGAGCTGCTGCGCATAGGCCTTGGCTGGAGTTATCACTGCTACCGAAAACGAGGAGTCCTCGTAGACGAAGGCGACAGTGGCTTGGGGGTCCTTGGTCTTCAAGGCGTCGAGGGCCACTTTAAGATATTCGGGCGCGGGCGCGAACATTTGGAACAGGTACTGGTTGCCCAGAGTGTAGGTCTTAGGTTCGGCCGCACCGGTGGTGAGCATGATCTTGCCATACTGCTCCGTCACTACCGAGGCGGTGGCGGTAAGCGGAGACGAGTAGGGACTGAACAGGAAGTCGGCCTTGTCCTCCAGGATCATGCGGCTATAGAGCTGCTGCACGCGCTTGGAGTTGGATTCGTCGTCGTAGCTGGCAAACTGTACCTTGTAGCTCTTGCCGCCGGCCTTGATGCCGCCGGCATCGTTCACCTGATCGCGCCACAGTTCAAACCCGCGGTATTGCTCCAGGGAATCGACGTTCAGGGCGCCGGTCTTGGAAACGGTGAATCCGATGGTGATTGGTTGTTGAGCGAATCCCGAGATAACCAAAAGAACCAGAACAACTGCGAGTAGAGTCAGTTGCTTCACAATCCACCTCGTCGGTAAAAACGTTTTCAAGCGCATCGCTAACGGGTATCTCGGAGGCACGCAGGACCAAGGCGAGGTTTTATCTACGTTCCGGGAGTTCCCAATGCCGAACCGCGCCGTCGGCTACATTTAGCACGCCAGGGAGAAAGAAGTTTGCGACCGGGGTCACGGTTGGCTGTGACCGGGGTCACAAAGGACCCTGGGGGCCACTCCGACGCTTGGTGCCTTCAATCCGCACTTCCCGCGACGCTGCGCGCGAGCACACCAGTTCGTCGCGCTTACCTTATTTCAATCGACACCAACTCCCCGCCGTTTTTCCCCACCGCCCGGTAGTTCACCGATACGAGACGATTCTTCCATTCGCAGGAAAACTGGTCTTCCCCAATCACCAGCAACGATTTGTAATTCGAAGCATGCATCTTGTACGTCGTCATGCCGCTCAGGATTGTAACCGTCGCCTCGGGAGGTTTTGAGCAGTCGCTAGTCACAATCTTGCCTTTCAAAAATTGCACCGGCCCGGTGGTTCCGGGCTTGATGGGCGCTGGTTTCGGCGGCGCATCCTCATCTTGATCTTGCGCCGCGCTCGCGGCCACGGCCGGCGCGCCGCTCCCCGCCCCAGGAGTGCTAGCTGCGCCCGCCGGCGCCGCGCTTTCTCCCGCTCGTTGTGGACGCACTCCATATTTCTGCAGCGTTTCCAAATCTTCCAACTGATGCTTCGCCGCTGCTGCCGCTACCCTGTCGAGTCCCGCCTTCAGCCGCGTAAACACTTCCCGCGCCAGCTCCCACTTCTTCCCCGCAACATAAATCTGTCCCAGGTTGAACTGATATTCCGTATTCCGCGGCGCCAACGCGATCGCCTGCTGTTGCGCCTCCAGCGCCGAGTTAAATCCGCCCCCCTCCACTCGCGCCATTCCCAGCATGTTATAAGCGTCGGCTAACTCCGGATACCAATCCGTCACCGCCCGCAGATCCTGCATCGTATTCGCCAGCCCCTGCATCTCTTGCCGCGTCGCCTGCGCCTTCTGATACTTCAGCGCCGCGCGGTAATACCAGATCCACGGATCGCGCGGATTCAGTTCCGTCGCCTTCTCCAGTTCGTCGGCGGCCGCGTCGAATTTCTTCTGCCGCAGATAGTCCCGTGCCAGCCCGCGACGCGCCGCCTCATTGTCTTTTGGATCCGCCGTCAGCTGCAGCAAGTCGCGCATCGCCTGATCATGCTGCTCCGGAATGCGCGCTATCGCATCGTCAATCATCGCTCTTGCGTCCTCATCCTTCACTGGACTGACCGTCATCCCGATGTTGTCCGCATCAAACGGAAGAGGCAAACGATCCGGCTGCTGATTATCCACCGGATCCGCAATCGGCTTCTTCGATTGATCGAGTGCAATGCCTAACCCGCTCAGCGTCTTGAAATACGTCTTCACCGCGTCTTCCATCTGCGCCGGCGACATATCGAACGCCTGCACTATCGCCTTCTCCACCGGCATCTTCTGATTCTGCACCAGATCGAAGTACGTCCCGGCCTCCGATATTTTGTTCTTGTTCAATAGGTAGTGAACGACCATCCACGACTGCGCGTAATAAATAGTGTTGTGCGTGCCCTCGCGCGTCCCCGAACCGTCGTGCTTCATCGTGAACAAATCCACCATCGACAGCCATACCGGCGAACTCATCAACTGCGTCAGCGACTGCGGAACATTCGGGTCACGCTGCAGTTGATCGAAGACGTCCTCGTGCCATTCCGGTTGCAGCTCCGGATCGGCTCCAATCTCCACCTGCTTGCCGATGTGTATCGAGCCAAAGTATTCCGCCAGCCCTTCGTCGAACCAGCCCTGCGTCGGAGGATAGTTGTAATTCAAAAAATAATGCGCGAGAGGGTGGGCCACTGTTTGCCACGGATCGATTTCAAAAAGATTCAAGACGATATAAATCCGATCCCAGCCCGGCACATAGAACCCAGGCGCCATGTTCTGCTTCACCGGAGCGACCAAGCCATACTGCTTGTCGCTTTTGAGCGCAATGACGGTGATGGGAACCGACATCTTCAATTTGTCTTTCATTATCAGCTGTGCGAAAACGGCCCGCATCTGCTCCATCCGCAAAGCAACTTCCCGCCCGCGCTTGTCGCCCGCATCGGTAATCACAGAAAAATGCGCGGTATGCACCTCGATCCACTTGGGTTCGTCCTTGGCGAAGGCGAGTTGCGGCGCAAAGAAGTTCAACACAGCAACCATAGCCAGCAGCGCGGTAATTTGGGCCGCGAACCTCGCAGGTGCAATGGGATGGCGGTGTCTCATGCAGACCTTACGGCTTCAAGGAAATGCTAGCACGCCGCTCCTCGACGGGCGCAAGCGAAACCGTGTGGCCAGAACAAGTGAAAATCCTGTGGTACAGTAACGAGTTTCCACGTCCCCATTTATTTCAGCAGCCAGGAGACCACAATGCAAAGCCGCATCGTGGGCACGACCATGCCCGTACTTGAATTCGTGCTCGAACCGAATGAGTCCGTCATCTCAGAAGCGGGAGAGCTTTCCTGGATGACCAGTTCGATCCAGATGACCACCCACACCCAATTAGGCGGAGGCGGCGGAATCTTCGGCGCGATCAGGCGCGTGGCCGGCGGTGGAACCCTGTTCATGACTGAATACCGCGCTATCGGCGCACGCGGTGAGTTAGCCTTCGCCACCCAACTCCCCGGTCACATCGTACCCGTTGAAGTCGGCGCCGGCCACGAATACATGATTCACCGTCATGGCTTCTTGTGCGCCACGCCGCAAATTCAAATCGGTGTCGGATTCCAGCAATCGCTTGGCGCGGGCATTTTCGGTGGCGACGGCTTCCTGCTGCAACAGCTCAGCGGACAAGGCACTGCCTGGCTCGAGCTTTCCGGCGAACTCGTCGTCAAGGATCTTCAGCCCGGAGAAACTCTCCGGGTCCATCCCGGCCACGTCGGTGCTTTTCAGTCCTGTGTTTCGTTTCAAATTACCACCGTCCCTGGAATCAAGAACATAATTTTCGGAGGTGACGGACTCTTTCTAGCCGCGCTCACCGGCCCCGGCCGCATCTGGCTGCAAACCCTGCCGATCTCGAAACTAGCTCACAAGCTGATGGAATACATGCCCAGACCCTCCAATGAAGCTGCCAAGGGAGGAGTGGTCGGCGGAATTGTCGGCTCTATCCTGGAGGGAATGAAATAATAACGACGGCATGAAGCCACCCGCACAATCAACCGCCATCGCCGCCCCCGCCGCTTCCCGCTTGGCGTGGATCGACTGGATGCGCGGCTTGGCCTGCGTCCTGATGTTCCAAACCCATTGTTACGACGCCTGGCTAGGCGGCAAAGCCCGCAACACAAGCTTCCTCAATGCATCGCAACGCCTTGGCACGTTGCCCGCGCCCCTCTTTCTTTTCCTGGTGGGAATTTCCTTTGCCTTAGTCACCGACAAACTCATTCGCAAGAATCTGAGCCCCGTCGAGATCACCCGCACCATGGGCCGCCGCGGCACTGAAATCCTCGCCTTCGGACTTCTCTTCCGCCTGCAAGAATTTCTCATAGCCTGGGGATGGGCTCCATGGTCCGACTTGCTCCGCGTAGACGTACTGAACATCATCGGACTGTCTATGATCCTGATGGCGCTAACCTGCGGCCTTACCCTGACAGCCTGGAGAAAGACGCACGACTCGTATCAGGATGTGCCTGCGGGCGGTTCGTATCAGGGCGTGCTTTCAGGCATACCGAAGAGCGCCAAAGATGGGTCCGGCTTTAGCCGCTGGCGTTGTACGTTAGTCATCATTGCCATCGCCGTCGCAGCTCTAATCGCCTTACTAACTCCCCCCCTCTATACCACCTGGCGGCCAACCTGGCTGCCTTGGCCGCTCGAATCCTACATCGATGGATGCCACAATCTCGGATCGCCCCAGCCCTGGCTCTTCCCTCTGTTCCCCTGGGCCGCCTTCGCCTTCGCCGGCCTGGCTGCTGGGTTCATTCTGTTCAGCGAGCAAGCCCGTAATCAAACCGCGAAAACGCTGGCGCTGTTCGCCGCAACCGGAGCCGTCGCAATCCTCGCAGCTCGCCAGCTCGACCACTCTTCATTTCATCTCTACTCCACTTACGACTATTGGCACACCAGCCCTAACTTCCTGATGATGCGCATAGGTATGTTGTTAGTCATCTCCTTCCTCAGTTATGCCTGGTGCCGCTGGGGTCTTGCGACTTGGGGCTTCAGTCCTCTAATTCAACTAGGTCAGACTTCATTACTCGTCTATTGGGTCCACATAGAATTCGTCTACGGACGCTTCTCCCTGCTCCCCAAACGAGCCGAATCCATCCCCGGCGCCTCGCGAGGATTGCTGGAGATCATTCTATTCATGCTGGTCCTCTCCCTGCTCCGCACAAGAATCGACGGAAGAAAATGATGAACTGGAAAAAGATGAGCCGGGGAGTCCAACCTGCATAGGCTCGCGTGGGGGCGGGCGCCCTCGTCCGTCGGAGCCGAGTTGAGCTCGGCCCCGTCTGAAAGGGTCACTCGACCCCGGTCGCCGACAACTGCATGATCGCATTCCCCATCAACTTCAGTCCCACTCCCCAATTTCGCCGGGCGCTGGCCTCGTCGTTGCCGTAGCCGCTTACATACAAGGTGAAGTAAAAACCTTCGCGAACGCCGCCATCCCTCCGGAAGTAACAACGCCGCACGCAAACCTCCGCCACCGACGGAGATTCTGGCGTCTGCCGCAACAACGCAACCAGTTTTCGAGCGAACTGTTCGTGAGCAGACAAAGATTGGCGCAACAAAGATAGACCCGCATCTGTGTCAGAAAACACCACGTCCACATAACTGGCGAACTTGTGCGATGCATCATAAATTTCTTCTTCGGCGCTCAGCTCCGTCGTTGCCCACGTGTCGCACTTCGCCGTCTCCACCATGCTCCGCGCCGAGTTCAGCGCCTGAAGAAACTCTGCCAGCTCCGGAAAACGGGACGCCTCCTCGATCCCGGCGAACAACTCCGGACGCCGCTTCAAGTCCACATAGGCAAGTTTCCCCGACGGATCACTCCACGGAAAATCCAACACCGGATCTTCCCGCCCCAGCTCGATCGAGAAGTCGGCATCCATCAGAACCTCTTCCATCAGAACCGGCGCAGGAAGTTCACGATCTCGTGCTCCGCCCAATAACCGTCGTTACAACGACCATCGCGGCCATTCCCCACTCCATCGGGCAATCTCACAGGCGGTCCGATAAACGCGCAGTGCCCGCCATCGGCCGTCTCGACGAAGATCATGTTTTTGTTCGACCAAATCTTTCGTCGCGTCTCCGTCGTGAGGCGAATGAACGGATCGTTCGAAGCGTACAATACCAGCGCCGGCACCGCGATCCGCTCCACCACATGCGCAGCCGAAGCGCGGTCATAGTAATCGTCGACGCCCGTGAAGCCGCAATAGTAAGCCGTCACCTTGTCATCGAACTCACGCAGGCTTCGGATGCCACGCAGGCGGCCTACGTCGAAGTGGTCGGGAAACAGGCGAGCCTTCTGGAGCATCCGGCGGCGTAGCGACCACAAGAAATATGCTTCGTAAATTCTATTTGAAGGTTCGTGTAGCGCATCGGCCGACATGGCCAGATCAATCGCCGGACAACACGCCGCGACGGCCCGGAACTGCGGCGGCGCCTGCGATCCCCACTCCCCCGCCAACTTCAGCACTAGGTTGCCGCCCATCGAGAAGCCCACGAGTGCGAGGCGCGAAACGCCGTCGCGCGCAATGATCTCGCGCGCTACCGCCGCGACATCATTCGACAATCCCGAGTGATAGAGCACCGGAGCAAACCCGTCCGTGCCGCCGCAGTTGCGCTGGTTATAGCGGATCACATTCATCCCCGCAGCCAGCGCTTTCTCGGTGACACCAAGCATGTACTGCGACTCGCTCGACCCTTCGAGTCCGTGCACAATAATGATGGTGAGCGCCTGGGCGCGATCCGCTTGCCAATGGCAGTGGCAAAGCACCTGGACGCCGGGCTCGACTTCGATCAAGCGCTCCTCGGGCGCAGGCACATGAAAACGTCGCTGAATTAAGAAGCTGGCAAGCGTTTGCACGTGCCCGCCGTGCAGCCAGCAACGCGGGGTGAAGGGAGGCCTCTCCTCGTGCGTTTGCGAAGTACTCACACTTTGATTTTAAATAGAAGAAACTTTCTTCGTGGAGTTTTCTTCATGCCCATCTTCGAGTACGTCTGCAAGGAATGCCAGCACAAGTTCGAGGCCCTGGTCTTCGGCAAACAAAAAGCCGAGTGCCCGAAGTGCCAGAGCAAGAACCTGGAGCCGCAACTCTCCGTGTTCGCCGTGTCGGCGAAGAGCGCGGCCCAGCCGTCTTTCTCGGCCGGGTCGCCAGGACCCTGCGGGTCGTGCGGCGACGCTCGCGGGCCGGGGGCCTGCTCGCTAAAAGACCTCGACTAAGTTCTTTGTTGCCGACCAACAATCTTTCACATGAAACTAAGCGTGCGATCTGGTTTAGATATTATCTCTACGCTATATGCAGATGCGCACTATTTCCTCACCTATTTCTTTGCGAATGCAACGTAACTTCGGGAACTCCTCGGCGGGTAACTGATGTGACGTTTCGCTTTGGGGCGTTTGTGGTTATGATCCGCTTGCGTGGTTGAGCTGAAATCGGGGCACAACCGGAGCGAAAATGGATCGGCGAAGAGAGCGCAGACTGAACCTGGAGTTGCCGGTACGCATCTGGGGAGTGGACAGGATGGCGCGGCCCTTCGCGGAGATTGTACGCATGGGGAACGTCAGCAACCGGGGGGCAGCTCTGATCGGCATGCGCTCAAAGGTGCAGGCGGGAGATGTGCTGGACGTACAACTCGGTGCGTCGCGGGCGCAGTTTCGCATTGTGTGGATGAGTCTTTCGGGAGAGGCCGGCATACAGGCTCTGGCAATGGAGCCGCCTATCTTCGGCACGGGCATCGGCATTGGCCTCCCCAAAGTTTTTGAGATGGTGGGGACCGGATAGGCCAACGCCGAACGGCACTGATCGGTCAACTAGCGTGGATTCACGTGGCCGGTTCCCACTTTTGTTTCTTCAACAAGAAATCTGGCAAATACTTCGTTGGATAAGAGACGGCCGCGGCCGGTGAGGCGCAATGTGGCCCCTTGTTGTTCGAGCAAGCCTTGGTGCACGCTCTGCTGGATCGCGGATTCCCAAAGAGCGACCGTTTCTGGATTGAAGTCCTGGCTGAATTCTTTGCGAAGCCGATCGAGATCGATTCCGCGGTTGAGGCGCAGACCAAGGAAGAAACTTTCTTCGATCGCGGCCTGCGTGGAAACCGGCGTCACCTTATGCGGCGCACGATTCATGTACGCGTCAAGCGAGGCGGGGGTGGCGAAGCGGACGGCCTGGTGACGGTCGGCATCGATGCCGCCTACTGCGAATCCGGGTTTGCCATGAGCACGGGCAACCGCTGAGCTGCGCTCGGCTGGACAGCCGAGGGCGGCTGCCCCTACGCGGACGGGCGACGGCGCCCGTCCCTCCACGATCGTTTCTAACATCGAGTGCGCGTCTACGCCGAAGCCTACGTAGGGCTGGCGTGTCCAGTATTTCAAGTTGTGGCGCGACTGCATTGTGACGCGGGCAAAGTTAGAAATTTCGTACTGCGCGATACCGGCGGCGGCCAGCGTCTGACATGCCTGCTGATAGAAATCGGCGGTCGCGTCGTCACCGGGCACAGAGTGAGCGTGATAGCGGGCGCCTCCGGCGATCAGTTCCCTGCCGAGGCGTGAATCATCGTCTACTTCAAGCATGTAAACGCTGGCGTGCGGAACACCCGTCGCAATCGTCTCGGATACGGAGAAAGCCCAGCTCTCTGCCGTCTGGTGCGGCAACCCGGCAATCAGATCGATGTTGATATTGCTGAGGCCCGCCTGTCGCAGGCGGCCAATCTCTTCGAGAACGGTGGAGTGTTTGTGCAGCCGTCCCACGGCTTGCGCTTCGTGATCGACGAACGACTGCACGCCCAGGCTCACCCGGTTCACTCCACATTGCAATAACGGTTCGATCAGGGCGGGTGTAATCGTGCCCGGAGCACATTCGACGGTGATCTCGGCATCGGGCGTAACCGTAAATTCATCGCGCACGGCGGCGAAGATGCGCAGTAACTGCGCAGCATCGAGGATCGATGGAGTTCCTCCGCCGAGATAGATGGAATCGGCAGTTTCTTCGAGCACACATCCCATCTGCGAGGCAAGCTGGCGCACGCTGGCGATGTCTTCGAGCAGGCGGGCAACGTAATTTTCGTAAGCCGACCTCGAGAAGACGTCGGAGGCGAAGTTGCAGTAGCTGCACTTGGTCCGGCAGAACGGGACCGAAATGTATAGGCCAAGGGGCATTCTGTTGCTTATTGTAGGGGACGGAGCGCGACGCGTTATCTGAGGATGGCGGTAAAATAAAAAGCTGTGGATCTGCTGGCGAAGGACTCAGCAAAAGTAGAGGCGGACTATGACGAGCACAAATATGAGCAATGACTCAATTGAGCTTTTATGCAACCACTGTGGCCAGACGTTTTCCGCCTTCCTGCACCAGATGGCCGATAAGAATGCCAAGGTGGTTTGCCCAAATTGCCGCAAGAACCCTGACTGCAAACCTGCTAAGGCTGCCCGGCCGCTTGCTGGGGCGCGGCCCGTCAAGAAAACTAATTAACTGCGGGACTCCCTGTCGAGCTTTGTTCGGCTGGACAGCCGAGAGCCTGCCCTGAGCTTGTCGAAGGGGCAGCTGTTCCTACGCAAACTCTGGCGTCCGTCGCCGACACGAGCCAAACCTTTTCCATCCTGCGCAACGGTTCGGCCATCTATCTGGAGTAATGGTTTTTGGTAATCTCTACTGAAGGGATATCTCGTTAAAGGCGATCTCTCGCGCCACCGATGGCCTCCAATCAGGAAGAAGAAGTATTAGGCAAAGCGTACGACGGCCGGCTCATGCGGCGGCTGCTTACGTATCTGCGTCCGTATAAGTGGCACGTGGTGGTGGCGCTGGCGGCGATCATCCTGAAGTCCGGGCTGGACGTGCTGGGGCCGTTCCTCACCAAGATCGCCATCGATAAGTACCTGGCAAAGTCGCCCAACTCGCATTCCTGGATTGGCGACCGGCTGAGCAGCGCTCCACTCGTCGGCATCGCGCAGATTGGCGGGCTTTACGTCGGGATTCTCATCTTCACTTTCACGCTTGAGTTCATCCAGACCTACCTGATGCAGTGGACCGGGCAGAAGGTGATGTTCGATCTGCGCAGCCAGATTTTCCGCCACCTGCAGCATATGCACGTCGCATTTTTCGACAAGAATCCGGTGGGCCGGCTGGTGACGCGCGTCACCACCGACGTCGATGCGCTGAATGAAATGTTCACGGCGGGCGTGGTTTCGATTTTTGAAGATGTCTTCGTGCTGGCCGGCATTATCGGCATCATGATGAAGATGAATTGGAAGCTGGCGCTGATTACGTTTGCCGTGCTTCCGCTGATCATCTACGCAACCCTGATCTTCCGCGACAAGGTACGCGATTCCTACCGGCGCATCCGCACGGCGATAGCTCGGATCAACGCTTACTTGCAGGAAGCGGTCTCGGGGATGCTGGTCTTGCAGCTTTTCAATCGCGAGAAGCGCGCCTTCAATAAGTTTTCCGACATCAACGCCTCGCACATGGAGGCGTTCAAAGACGCCATCATGGCCTACGCGGTGTACTACCCGGTGGTCGAAATACTGTCGGCGATCGCCATCGCGAGCATCATCTGGTTCGGTGGGAATGACGTGATCCGGGGTGTGGCATCAATCGGCGTGCTGGTTGCCTTCATGCAGTACGCGCAGCGATTTTTTCGTCCGATTCAGGACTTGAGCGAGAAGTACAACATCCTGCAGTCCGCGATGGCGGCGGGCGAGCGCGTGTTCAAGTTGCTGGATACGAAGATTGAGGTGACGTCAGCGGCGATCACGAAACAACCGCAGGGACCGGGGCGGATTGAGTTTGATCATGTGTGGTTTGCGTACGGGAATAAGCCAGCAGCAGAGAAGCCTGCCGACTCTTCGAGTCGGCTTGGACGGGCGGGGGCGCCCGTCCCTCCACAAACCACAGAGCCCGACTGGGTTTTGCGCGACGTTAGCTTTGTGATTGAACCCGGCGAGACTATCGCCGTCGTCGGACACACCGGAGCGGGTAAGACTACGCTGATCTCGCTGCTCATGCGCTTCTACGACGTGCAGCGGGGAGCGGTTCGTATCGACGGCATCGATATCAAAGAGATGAATCTCGACGAACTGCGCAGCCGCTTTGGCGTCGTCTTGCAGGATCCGTTTCTGTTCAGCGGTACGGTGGCGGGCAACATCCGGCTGGGGACGGCGCACATTCAGGACCAGGATGTAGAGCAGGCGGCGGAGGACGTCAACCTCGGCGACTTCATCCGGAAATTGCCCCGAGGATTCAAGGAGGAAGTGCGCGAACGCGGCTCGACGCTCTCGACCGGACAGAAGCAGTTAATCAGTTTCGCGCGTGCGCTGGCGCACAATCCGAAGATTCTTATTCTCGATGAGGCAACTTCGAGCGTCGATACGGAGACCGAGTTCCGTGTGCGCGACGCTCTCAACCGCATGGTGGAAGGACGGACGGCGCTGATCATCGCGCACCGGCTCTCGACCATCCAATGCGCCGACAAAATCATCGTGGTGCACAAAGGCCAGGTCCGCGAAATGGGATCGCACCAGCAACTGCTGGCCCAGCGCGGGATTTATTGGAAGCTCTATCAGCTGCAGTATAAGGATCAGGAGATGCCGACGGGGACTCCCCCGGTCACGGCTAACGCGGACGACTGAACGCAGCGCCATCTGCCCTGCCCCGTTACAATGTGTGCTTGTGCAGATTCTCATCTCTGCCGGCGAAGCCTCGGGTGAAATGTATGGCGCACAGCTCATCGAAGTGCTGCGACGGCGAGCTGCGGAGTTTCGTTCCGTTGAACGGACGGGGGCGGCCGTCCCTGCGCACGCTGGGGAGCTTGAATTTTTCGGTGCTGGCGGAGGGCGCATGCGGGCTGCCGGATGCGAAACCATTGTCGACGCGGAGGACCTTGCGGTCGTTGGCATCACTGAGATTTTTAGCCATCTTCCAAAAATTCTTGGGCTCTATCGAAAGCTGATTCGTGCGGCGGATGAGAAGCACCCGGCGCTCGCCGTGGTCATCGACTCGCCGGCTTTCAACTGGCGCGTGGCGCGGCAGATGCGCAAGAGCGGCATTCCGGTGGTTTACTATGTCTGCCCGCAGTTCTGGGCTTGGCGGCAGGGGCGCGTCAAGTTGCTCCGCAAGTACGTCGACAAGGCGCTGGTGATTTTTCCCTTCGAAGAGAAGTTCTATCGCGATCGTGGAGTGGACGCGACGTTTGTCGGCCATCCGCTGGCCGATCTGCCCGCGCCTGCAGTTACTCGCGAAGCCTATGCGGCCGCAAACCAGCTCGACGCGGCGAAACCGTGGATCACGTTGATGCCGGGCAGCCGCCGGAAAGAAGTTCGCATGAACCTGCTGACGATCCTTGACGCGTCGGGTCGGATGGAGAGAGATCGTCTGGAAAAAGATCGCCGGGGCAGCGGCCATGAATTCCTGCTGCCGGTGGCGCGCACGCTCGACGCGGCATTTCTAAAGGAGTTGATTGCGACGCGGCCGACAGGGACGCGGCCAGCCGCGTCTCTACAGGGAAATGTTCACTTGGTCACCGAGGCGCTGCCTGCCCTGTTTCACTCGCGCGCTGGGATCATTGCCAGCGGCACAGCTACGGTCGAAGCCGCCATCATGGGCACCCCCTTTGTCATGGTGTACCGCGTATCTCCGCTCACCTACGCGCTAGGCAAGCCGCGGGTGAAGGTTCCTTACTTTGCGATGGTCAACCTGATTGCCGAGGCGGAAGTCGTCCCCGAGTTGGTGCAGCACGAGTTCACGGCGCAAAACATCGTCGCGGAGATGAGCAAGATCATCCCCGATGGCGAGCCGCGGACACGCATGATCGAGCGCTTGGCAGCGGTGAAGGCAAGACTGAAGCAAGGGAGCAACGGTGCGCATCCTTCGGAACGGGCGGCGGAGATCATACTGAAAATGATTAGGTAGGTTTCGAGTTCTTACCCGCACTATTGCCCTTGGCACTCGGCGGAGGGGCACCCGGACGGAGCTTGGGTCCGAATGCTGTGCACTCCGTTCATGATATAGATCGGCGCCATGACCGCGGGATACGCCCACCAGAGTTTCCGGATGATCTTGTCGCCGGGAAGCCAGGAGTGGGGCTTCTTGAGTTCGTAAGCCACCAGCAGTTCGGTCGCATAGATCCCCGCGTACTTGACGACCAGATGCTGGTTCGGAGGGACGCTCGCAACCCAGGGAGCGCCAGCCGCGAACTCGTGGTCCAGCACCAGTTTGTGGGTAGTGAAACGCAGACTCTCAGCTCCACCAAGCGCCCCATGACGGCGATGAACTTTTTGTCGATAACTCTTTGCGGGACGGGCGTGTCCGGAAGCGAGACCGGCGGGGCAGCGGCGGGCGTGTAGACGCTCGTCAAGTTGTTTTCACCGCCCACCTCACGAGCTACTTCATCGGGCAGAGGGCTTTCGGCCAGAGCAGGGGCGACGACTAGAAGCATGACAGCGAGCAAGCGGGCGGTTTGCAAGTAAATCTCCTGTGGGCTTGTTATCGCGAAACCGGGTTGCCAGGAGGGAGGAGGCGGAGCAACTTGCTGGCTGGGCGATTCGAGATGTCAACCGTCGTATGCAGGTTCTACGCCAACTCTGTGCCAATTTGGGAAAGGTTGTTCTTAGCGCGGTAGGGGCTGCTTTCCCAGACTGGGACCCATTCTCCCGCGGGCGTGCGCAAGGAACTTCAGCTAGTTGAGTCTATTTTTTCCGTCGCGGGCAGCGACCGCCCACGAAACCGCACGCCCAAAGCTTCGTGCGGATGACCGCTGTTATACTCCAACCGGCGCGCGTCCAGCGCTTCGTAACCGTTTGCTGGAAGAGGTCGAAGGGGTTGTCGGCAACGCACTTTTGCGACAATAATTTGACCAACAAATTTCGCCGACCCTTGTCGGCACAGCATCTTTTGCGGGAAAATTAACATCTTAGAAACTGTAGCCCTGCCAGGAGACCCTACTTGAAGCTTTGCCACTCTCGCCCAGCCCACCGGGCGCCCGGTTTAACGGTCGTCCTTTTTCTTGGCCTGTTTCTTACCGTGGTCGCGAACCGGCCCGCTCTGGCGGCCGAAAAGACGCGCCTGCGCGTTGACGACTATCAGATTGACGTCGAACTCCTGCCGCAGACTCACAAGCTCACAGCGCGCGCCACCGTGAAGGTCACGGCGCTCGAAGACATCAACGTGGCCATGTTTCAGTTGAACAACGCGCTGCGCATTACGAAACTCACCGACGCGAACAACAAGCCACTCACTCCGGAGCGCAACACGCAGGATTCGACCGTGCGCATCGCGCTCAACAACGACATCGCAAAAAATGCGAGCACCACCTTCACCTTCGAATACGAAGGCACGCTGGAAAGCTCCGACGACAGCCCGGTGCAGGGGTTGAAGCTCGCCTACGTCGGCCCGGATACCAGCTACCTGCTTTACTCCGGGCTGTGGTTTCCAGTCGCGGGATACGGCGTCAACCGCTTTACTTCAACGATCAGCGTTACCGTCCCGGCGCACATCGTGGTGATCGGCAGCGGCAAGGAACCGTCCGCCGCGGGGACAACTTCCAAGAAGCCCGCGGCCGAACTGGCGAACACCAAAACCTTCACTTTCACCTGGGACAAGCCGAGTTTTCCGGGCACAATCATTGCCGGCACCTTCCAGGAGTTCAAGAGCGACGAAGCGGGCCTCGATCTGCACCTGTTCTTCAAGCCCAACAAAAAAGACCTGGGCGCGGAGTATACATCGACGGCGATCAAGGAGTTCACCTACTTCGTCACGCAGTATGGCAATGCACCCTCGACGCGGCTAAAAGTCGTTGAAATTCCGGATGACACGGTGCCCACGGCGTGGGCGCCTGAAATCGCAGCGCTTTCGAGCCGCGCCATCACGGAAAAGACCAACTATCGCTTGCTGGCCAACACGATTGCCCATCAGTGGTGGGGCGTCTCGGTGAGTCCGGCATCGAAAGCCGACTGGTGGATCAGCGACGGCTTCTCGCGCTACTCCGAAGCTCGCTATGTGGAGAGCGCGGCGGGCCAAGCGGGGCTCGAGGAAATGGTGAAAGATATGTCGGTGGGCGCGCTCGCCTACGACAGCGTGCCGCTTTCGAACGCCGATAAGCTGGACTATTTCTCTCCCGAATTTCAGTCGCTGGTGACCGACAAAGGCGCCATGATCCTGCACATGCTGCGCTGGGTTGTCGGCGAGAAAAATTATCTGAAGCTCATGCGCGATTTCGCCACCAAGTATGCGGGCAAGTCCGCGAGCGCTGACGATTTCCGCAAGCTCAGCGAGAGTGTGTACGGTGAACGGCTCACCTGGTTCTACTCGCAGTGGATGGATTCGACCAGTGCTCCCGAATTCAAGGCCAAGTACACGTGCTACCGTTTGGGCAACAACAAAGGCTTCCGGATTGTCGGTGCGATCACACAAGACCTTGATTTGTTCCGTATGCCGGTAAGTTTGAGAATCGATACCGATGGAAGAACGGAAGAAAAGCGCATCGAGGTAGTGGGCACCGATTCCCCGTTTTCGGTCGAAACCTTTGGACGGCCGCGACGGATCGCGATCGATCCCGAAAACCGCGTACTCACCAACTCCAAAGACATCAAACTGAGATCCTCTATCGTGCGCGGACAGGGTCTGACCCAGCAGGGCGATCTGGCGGGAGCGCTGAGCGAGTTCAACAAAGCGCTCGAAGTCAACAAGAACAGTTCACTGGCGCACTACCGGATCGCCGAAGTATTTTTCATGCAGAGGAATTACCAGGCGTCGGCGAACGCCTACCGCGAATCGCTGAATGGCGACGGCGAGCCGCGATGGACCGAAGTTTGGAGTCACTTGCAGTTGGGCAAGATTTTCGATGTAACCGGCCAGCGCGAACGCGCCGTCAATGAATACCGCCAGGCCATCCAGACCAACGACAATACCCAAGGCGCGCTCGAGGAGTGCCGCCGCTACATGCAGAAGCCTTTCGAGCTGGAAAAAGGAAGCTAAGCGGGAAAAAGAGCGCCCGTACCGCCAGGCGAATAGCGGTACGGGCCAGGAGGAACGATTCACAGCTTAGCGCAGCTTCCAACTAATGTCAAGTAAGTCTATCTACGTTATTTTAAGTGACTGGTGCGGCAGCATTTCCGCCGCTTCGGTAGGCGTTGAACTCCGGGTCTTCCGTGGCGATGGCGATAATCTTCAGGGGGTAAGCGTGTGCCGCGGACACTCTTGACCGCGAACCTGTGCATCTTGACCCGCACTCAGCCGACGCGTACAGTTTTTAAGCAGGGGTGGGGGTTTTTCATGTCGAACGAAACCAGCAAGTATTTGAAATTTGGTTCGGTCACCGTATTGATTCTGCTCTCGCTCGGCTATCTTGCCTACACCGGGGTGCAGGACAGCAAAAGTTACTACGTCACCATCAAGGAATTGAACGGCATGGGGAACGAGGCTTACTCGAAGCGTCTGCGCGTGGCCGGAAACGTGGTGCCGGGATCGATCAAGCGCTCCGGAACGCGCGTAGATTTCATGTTGAAGGAAAATGATCTGACGCTGCCCGTTTCGTACACGGGCACCGAAGCTCCGCCTGACACCTTCAAAGACGATTCGCAAGCCTTGGCCGATGGCAGTTTCGGACGTGATGGCGTCTTCCACGCTAAGCAACTACAGGCCAAGTGCGCGTCAAAGTACGCGCCCCAGCCCGGTCAACCCGGAGCCACTCCAGCCGCCGAGCCCGGCAAAAGCATGTCGCAGATCCAGAGTCCCGGGTCGAGCGGGACAGCAAATTAGCCTTCATTCCTTTGACTGAAACCGCGCCCGTCAACGTTATCACTGTCACGAACCTGATCAAGCAGTTTGGCCGTTTTGCCGCGCTGCGGGGCGTCACCGCAGAGTTTTCCGGCGGGAAGCTCTACGCCATTCTCGGCGATAACGGCGCCGGTAAAACTACGTTGCTGCGCACTCTGGCAGGTCTCAGCCAGCCTTCGAGCGGTAAATTCGCAATCCTCGGGGCCAGCAAGTTTCACGACATATGCCAGCAGGTGGGCTACATGGCGCATCCTTCCCTGCTCTATGACGAGATGAGCGGGATGGAAAACCTGCAATACTTTGCCCGCCTGTACGGCATCACCAGCCGCACGCGCTGCGCGGAGATCATCCGCGCGGTCGGACTTGATCCCGATCTCGTCCGCCACGTCGGCCAGTATTCGCAAGGCATGAGGCAGCGCATGTCGTTGGCGCGGGCTTTACTAAACGACCCCAAAATCCTTTTGCTCGACGAGCCCTTCTCAAACGTGGACCTTCATTCCGCAACTGGAATGGTCCAATTGCTAGCCCGTACCCGCGATGAGGGCAAAACGATTTTCATCGTCACGCACCAGGCCTCGTTGCTTGAAGGTGCCGCCGACGAATTCGTCTGGATGGAATTCGGGAAAATCATCGGGCGCACGCGGGAACTGAAGCGGCCAGAGAGTACAGGGGAGACCGCGGTGGAGAAGACACAATGAGCGCGCCCACCGGCATCACCCGCGCCACGCTGCTCAAAGACCTGCGCCTCGAGTGGAGGTCGAAGGACGCCATCAACTCCATGCTGTTTTTTTCTCTGCTGGTGGTGGTCGTGTTCAGTTTTTCTTTCGATCCGAGCGCCGAGGAGTCGCGCCAGATCGCCGGCGGCCTGGTCTGGGTGGCGTTCCTGTTCGCGGCCGTGGTCGCGCTCAACCAGACCTGGGCGCGCGAGCTGCGCAACCAGGTGCTCGACGCCTACCGCGTATCGCCCGCACCGGCCAATTCCCTGTTCGTGGCCAAAGTAGTGGGCAATTTTATTTTCGTGAGCGTGCTGGAGGCGCTCATGACTCCGCTGTTCATCGTGTTTTACCGGTTGCGGGCGCTGGGCCCGGCGTGGCAACTGCTGCTGGTCGCGGTGCTTGGTACCTGGGCTCTGGTCGTAAACGGGACTTTTTTCGCCGCCATGTCCCTGCGGACGCGCAGCCGCGAGATTATGCTGCCGCTGCTCTTGTTCCCCATCTCGATACCGGCCCTCCTCGCCATGGTGCAATCCACCACCGCCATACTGAACGGCGAAGGCGCGCGTTTCTGGATCGTGTTGCTTGCAACCTACGATCTGGTGTTTACTACAGTCTGCCTGCTCTTGTTTGAAACCGTCTTGAACGCGGAATGACGAACGCAAAATGAAAAAAGTCTTCCCCATCCTCGGAATCCTGACCGCGATGTTGCTAATCTACGCGCTTTATCAGGCCCTGGTCGCCGCGCCCACCGAGAAAACCATGGGCGACGTGCAGCGGATTTTCTACTACCATGTGCCCTCCGCTTGGACAGCGTTCATCCTCTTCTTTATCAACTTCGGAGCTTCGCTTACTTATCTGACCAAGCGCAACCCGGCTGCCGACATTGTCGCGCTGGTCAGTGCGGAAGTTGGTGTGGTTTTCTGCACCGTGGTGCTGGTCACGGGCCCGATTTGGGCGCGTCCGGTCTGGGGTATCTGGTGGACGTGGGACATGCGCCTCACCTCGACCCTGGTGCTGTGGCTCATTTACGTCAGCTATCTTTTTCTGCGCCGCTTCTCCTCCGGCGGACAGACTCCCACACTCGCCGCTGCACTTGCCGTTCTGGGCGCGCTGTGCGTTCCGTTTGTATACTTCTCGATCTGGTTCTTCCGCACTCAGCATCCGCAGCCGGTCATGGGCGGAGGCGGATCAATTGATCCTCGCATGCTGCACGCGCTGCTCATCAACTGGCTGGCCTTTTCTTGTTTCGCTTTTCTGGTTTGCTGGTCGCGCTATCGTCTGGAAACATTGCAGCGCGAAGTCGACCACGTCCATGCCCTGCAATCGCTGCTCGACCCTCGCGGGAGCGTGCGATGAACAAAACCTATTACCTCTTTGCCGCCTACGCCGTCACCTGGATCATCCACATCGCCTATTTAGGGACCATCGTTCGCCGCTACAAACGGCTGCAGGGCGAGATCGGGGATTTGAAAAAACCAGGTCCCTGGCCTTAGGTGTCAGATGTCAGGGGTTTTATCGCCGAAGATGTTTCCTGAGACCTGAGACCTGTTCTCCCGGGACCTTTTTCTTTGCAACCATTTCACCCTGTGTCGGCTTCTCACTAGCACGGCCCAAGCTGTCTGCCCGGCTTGACAGCGTATCTGTTGGATGTAAAAGTATTTGTTTGGTTCAATCCCAGTATTCTGGTGACAGGTACGCATTCGCTTCCTAAGGGCGTCGAGCAGCGGTATTTGCGTGCCATTCTTGTTCTCACCCCACGAAATTGGGAAATCGGAGGAGCTTCGTGAATCGGAATTGCCCGGTGTCGGTAGGAGGTTCGGTGAGACGTTCGGTTGCAGAGAGAAAGACAGGCAAGACAGGAAAGAAGCCAGGAAATGGCATTGGGATAAAGACTGCGTTTCTCGCGGCCTTCGTGCTCGCCACCGCAGGCGTCGTGTTTCATTTTGGGACCGCAGTACATGCCGCCAGAGCCGGTGGAACACAGCCCCTTGCCAGTAAGAAACTGTCTTCAAAATCGCTGTCGGTGCCGCTCTTCTTCGAGCCGAATCAGGGCCAGACCGCTCCTCAGGTCAAGTTTCTCGCGCGCGGCTCCGGCTACGGTCTGTTTCTGACCGCCGACGAAGCGGTTCTGAAACTTCAGAAAGCACGCCCCAACCCTCGGACCGCAACCGCCGCCCCGGAGCAGACGCCCAGTTCGGTAATCCGCATGAGGCTCGACCGAGCCAATTCCGCTGCCAGCATTTCCGGAGCCGAGCCGCTTCCCGGCAAGAGCAACTACTTCATAGGCAATGATCCCGCCAAATGGCGCAGCAACATCCCCCAATTCGCGCGGGTCGAGTACAAGAGCGTTTATCCCGGCGTCGACCTGGTTTACTACGGCGACCAGGGACAGCTCGAATACGACTTTCGCGTCGCTCCGGCCGCCGACCCGAATCAGATCGCGCTCAGCTTCCAAGGGGCTTCCGCGCACATTGTTTCGGGGGTTTCGGGGGATCTGGGCGATTCCGGCGATCTTATCCTCTCCACCGCCAACGGAGACATTCGCTTCCACGCGCCGCGCGTCTATCAGCCCGCCGCGCCTGCATCAGGAAATTCGTCGGGCAATGCCGAGAAAGCGGTCGCGGGAAGTTTCCGCCAGCTCGCCAACAACAAAATCGGCTTCACCATCGGAGATTACGACCACAGCCGTGAACTCGTCATCGACCCGGTCCTCACCTATTCGACCTACCTCGGTGGCAGCGGCGCCGAGGGTCTAGTGAAAGTGGCGGTTGATACCGCCGGCTTGATTTATGTTGCGGGCTCGACCACTTCAGCGGACTTCCCGCTCAACACGTACTACCCGAACAATCCACCGTACCAGCCGCACCTTAAGGGCACGCAGAACATCTTCATCGCGGTGCTCAACCCCACTCTGCAGCCGCCCAATTATGTGCCCGCTCAGCAACTGGTTTACGCGACCTATCTGGGCGGTTCGGGAGTCGACAGCCTGGCCGGAGTTGCGGTCGACTCGGACTTCAGTATCTACGTTGCCGGGTCGACCACTTCTTACAACAGTTTTCCTACCACCAGCAATGCGTTCAATCCCGGCCCCGTGAGCGTCGGCACCCACGGATTCCTCAGCAAGATAAGCAACACGAGCCCCACGAACACCATCATTTACGGCCTGGCCTATTCCACCTATCTCGCCGGCAATGGAACCGATACGGTTACCGGGTTGGCAATCGACAGCACGCAGAACGCGTTCGTCACCGGCGTCACGACTTCCACCAACGCCGCCAGCGCCGGCTTCCCCGCGAACCCCAGTGGCTATCAGATTGTGTCGAACTCTCCCGGGAACAACCAGTTCTTCGCCAGCAAAATCTACACCGCCGGCAGCGGTCCCCAGAGCATGATCTACTCCACCTACTTCGGTGGCGCAATTCCCGCTGCCGCAACCGCGGTTGGCGGCGGTATTGCCGTGGATCCTCCTCCGGCCAGCACGGTCAACATGTACATCACCGGCACGACCAACATGCTGCCGGGAACGAGTACCGTGCCAGGGTTTCCCCTCGTCAACGCTTACCAGTCCTGCCTCGACCAAGCCAGCCAGACCTCTTGTAACGGGACGAACCCCACCAATACCGATGCTTTCGTCGCCAAGATCAACCCGAACCAGGTCAGCACTGCTAGTCTGATCTACTCCACCTATGCGGGCGGCAGCGGTAACGAAACCGGCACCGCCATCGCGGTGGACACCTCGGCCAATACCTACATCACCGGTTCGACCAACTCGAACGACTGGGTTAGCAGTGGCTCCGGCTTTCAGACCGCGCTTTGTAATAACCCCAATGATGACACTGGCTGCACCAACGCCTTCATCGTAAAGATCGGCAGCCTGGTCAATTCGACCTATCCACTGAACTACTTCACTTACCTCGGCGGCAACGGCGCCGACATCGGCGAGGACATCAAGGTAGATAGCGTACAGTCAGCCCACGTCGCGGGCTCAACCACCTCCACAAACTTCCCCACTACCGTCAATACACTTCAGCCGACCTACGGCGGTGGGGGAGACGCCTTCGTCGCCTCGATTGGAACCACATTGTCGGGACAGGGTGCTGGCGATTTCTCAACTTATTTGGGAGGCAGCCTGTTGGATCAGGGCACCGGAGTGGCCATCGACATCTTTGGCGCCACGTATGTGGCCGGCAATACCCAATCCTCACAGAGCTCAACCGTCCCCTTCCCCATTACTCCAAACGCGTTCCAGACAGCGTTGCCCGGGTCGCCGGCCGCCTTCGTGAGCGAGATCGGCGCCAAAAGCCAACTGACGGTGTCCAACGCTAGTACCAGTCCGTCGCCCAGCCCAGTCGCGGCCGGAACTCAGGTCGCGTTTACTTTCGACATCCTCAATACGGGGCCCGACAACGCATCCGACGTTAACTTTTATGCAATAGTCCCGACCACGGGCCTGGCGTCAAGTCCCACGGCTAAAGTCACCAGCGGCACGGGAAACTGCGGCCCGGTCAGCGGAAACACCATCCTCTGCAATATTCCGACGCTGGTGGACGAGGGAACCGGATCGGTTGAAGTCGACGTCACACCGTCCATCACGGGCAACTATCAGAACGGCCAGCCCCTCTCGGTTTCGGGCCAGGTCAACGCGAACAACGGCCCAATCCAAGGAAACGTCTCGCAGCCCGTAAACGTCGTCGATTTCTCAATCAGTGCTGCGCCCACCAGGCAAACTATTAATGATGGCGACACGGCCACTATCCAGGTCATTTTTTGTCCTGTCAATAGCTACGGCTATAACGCCACCATCACCCCGAGTCAAACCACGTCGCCGTCGATGGTGACCGCAAGCTCTCCCCCCTTCAACCCCACCACCGTCACGCTGTCGGGGAGCGCTTGCGCAACCACCACGCTGAGCATCGCCACCGTGCCCCGCCCCGTGACCAGCGGCAGCCTGCTCCGCCGCGGCTCGCTCTACGCTGCCTGGCTCCCCATCGGAGGCCTGAGCCTGGTCGGACTGGGCATCGGCGCCGGTCGCAAGCGCCGCCGCTGGCTGGTCGGAGCTGCCCTCGGCCTCATCGCGGGCATGATCTTGCTGCAGCCGGGCTGTGGTTCAGCCAGCACCTCTACCACAACCACCGGCGGAACGCTGGCGGGAACATACACTGTCAGCCTCGTTGGATCTGCCGGAACGGGAGCGTCGCACAACTATCCGGTGACAGTAACGGTGAATTAAACCAACTCACTTTGTTCGGTCAAGGTCTTTTTCGAGGAAGACCTCCGCTTTCGGATCAAGCCTCCACCCCGGCGTAGGCTTTTCCTTTTGACCTACCTTTGCCGGAAGCCCGCGTAAGCCATTGCAAACAGGGCTGATCGAGTGCTTGACAACATTTCATATTGCGATATAATTATAGCGATTTGGCATATTGAGCGCACATGGATTATGACGTTGGGAGAAAAAATTCGCTACCTCCGCGAGGTCGAAGGTTCCCTCCGCGGCATGAATCGGCCACTCACACAGCAGGAAATGATGAAGGCCATTCAAGTCGAGACCGGCAAGACCATCAGCCAGTCGTACCTCTCGCAGATCGAGCGCGGCAAGCGGCCGCATATGACGCAGTCCTCGCGCGCTTTGCTGGCGCGCTTTTTTAAGGTGCACCCCGGCTTTCTGGTGGACGACCCCGAGGGCTATCACACCGAACTTGTCTCCGACCTGCGCACCACCGAAGGTCAGCTCGATGTGTGGCTGTTACAAGGCTCGGAGCGTTTCGCCAGCGACCCCGAGGTGAGCGAGGTCTTGATCAAGGTCGCGCGCGACAAGGACACCCGGCGCTGCCTGTTGCTGCTCGGCGAAATCCTGAACACGCCCGGCCTCGCCGACCGCCTGTTCGAAGCTCTGCGGCCGGAACTCGGGCGCGGCGCCAGCGCGGCGCCCAGGAGGCGAAGCCTATGACCGCGACTTGGAATATGACGTGGGCCGATTTTTACCTGACCTGTTTCGCTGTCGGTTTTCTGCTGAGCGCGATTTCGTTCATCGCCGGCGGACTGCGCTGGCACCTGCACCTCCCGCACTTTCCGGATGCGGGCGGTCACGCTCCGGTTGGGCATGCTCCGGTTGCACACGGTCCCGCCGCGGCCAACACCAGCACAGCAGCAGGCGGGCACACAGGTCACCAGGCGCCCGTCTCGCCGTTCAATTTCGTCACCTTGACGGCGTTTCTCGCCTGGTTCGGAGGCACCGGCTTTCTGATCACGCGTTTCTCGAGCATATGGTTCGCGCTCGGTCTGCTGATCGCCCTGGGAGCCGGACTCTTCGGCGCCGCCGTCGTTTTCCTGTTCCTCACCCGGGTGCTGATCTCGCACGAGGAGAACATGGATTCCGCCGACTACGAAATGGTGGGCGTGCTGGGGCGAATCTCGATGCCGATCCGTGAAAACGGCACCGGAGAAATCATTTACTCGCAGGCGGGCACACGCCGTACCTGCGGCGCACGCAGCGAAAGCGGCAGCGCGCTGGCAAAGGGCGCGGAGATTGTGGTCACCCGCTACGACAAGGGCATTGCGTACGTACGGTTATGGGAAGAGATGAGCAGCGAGGAGCAAGTGGACAAGAACTGACGGCTGATAGCGGATTCGGAGTCGAATATGAGCGATGCATTCCAGAGCGATCTGTTGGCCGAAGAGACGCATTCCAGCCGCGCCTGGGGCCTGCTGATCCTGCTGGCGCTGATTGGGCCGATCATCGCATTAACGCTGGCTCGAACCGCAGCAGTCTTATGGCCGATGATTCTTGTCGGCATAGTCGGTCTCGGCGCGTGCGCCATGGCTTGGAGCGGTTTCCAGTACCGGTTTCTGCGGCACGGAGTTGAGATTCGGATGCTTGGATTCCACCTGCGGTCGATTCCGAAACAGTCGATCGTGAGTTATTCGATCGAACCCTGGGCCTTTATTCGCGGCTACGGCATTCGCGGTATCGGCAGCACGCGCGCTTACGTCTGGTGCAACAAAGTTGTGCACATTCGAACTTCGGACGGCGAGATCTATCTCGGACACAGCAATCCCGAACGCATCGTGCGGGATCTGGATATGGTGACCGGCGTTTTGACGCGCGGTTAGACACGCTGCGGAGGTTCTTCCCGCTGTAGAGACGGGGCTTGCCCCGTCTCCTCTGTACGCGGCCGGAGACGCGGCAAGCCGCGTCTCTACAGGAAAGTACGAACGACGCCTACGGGCGAGCAAAACCGGCACGATTTTTTCAGGAGGCGATATGTATCTCGGCATAGCAATTGAAATCTGGGTAATCGCGGGACTGATGGTTCTGGCCATCCTGTTCCTGATGAGCATGCTGGCCCGCTTATACCGCAAGGCGGGACCACATGAAGCGCTGATTGTTTACGGCTTTCGTGGAACCCGCGTGGTCCAGGGACACGGCACCGTCATCTTTCCGATGGTCGAAAACTGCAAGGACCTTTCGCTCGAACTCATGTCGTTCGACGTCGCCCCGCAGCAAGACCTCTACACCAAGCAGGGCGTCGCCGTCACTGTCGAGGCCGTCGCTCAAATCAAAGTCAAGTCCGACAAGGAATCCATCCTCACCGCGGCCGAGCAGTTCCTGACCAAAAGCGATCAGGAGCGCGAAGGCTTGATCCGCCTGGTGATGGAAGGCCATCTGCGCGGCATCATTGGACAGCTCACCGTCGAGGAAATCGTCAAGCAGCCCGAGATGGTAGGCGATCGCATGCGCGCCACGTGTGCTGACGACATGAACAAGATGGGCCTCGAAGTAATTTCCTTCACCATCAAAGAGGTTCGCGACAAGAACGAATACATCACCAACATGGGCAAGCCCGACGTCGCCCGCATCAAGCGCGACGCCGATGTAGCCACCGCCGAAGCCGAGCGCGACACGGCCATCAAGCGCGCTATGGCAACTCGCGAAGCGGCGGTCGCCAAAGCGCAAGCCGACCAGGAGCGAGTGCTGGCGGAGACGCTCTCGCAAGCGAAGCAGGCCGAATCGCAGCGCGACCTCGAGGTCAAGAAAGCGCAGTATCTCGAAGTCACAAAAAAGCAGCAGGCGCAGGCCGACAAGTCCTACGACATTCAAAGCAACGTCATGCAGCAGCAGGTCATCACCGAAAGCGTGCGCGTACAGCAAGTCGAAAAAGAAGGACAGGTTAAAGTCCAGGACGCCGAAATCAGCCGCCGCGAGAAGGAGCTCATCGCGACGGTATTGAAAGGGGCCGAGATCGAGCGCCAGCGCATCGAAACGCTAGCCGCCGCCGAGAAGCAGCGTCTGATTGCGGAAGCCGAAGGCCACGCGTCGGCGATTCGTGCCCAAGGCGAAGCCGAGGCCGAAATCATCTTCAAGAAAGGTGAAGCCGAAGCCAAAGCCATGAATGTAAAAGCCGCAGCTTATCAGGAATACAACCAGGCCGCGGTCGTAGACAAACTATTCAGCGGATTGCCCGAAATCGTGAAAGCCCTCGCCGCGCCGCTCGCCAACGTGGACAAGATCACCATCGTCTCCACTGGCAACGGCGACGCCGCTGGAATGAACAAGATCACCGGCGACATCACAAAAATGGCGGCACAAGTGCCGGCGTTATTCGAAACATTAAGCGGCATGCCGCTCGGAGAGCTGCTGGGCAAGGTCCGCCAAATCGGCGACAAAACACCGAAGCCGGAGGAAAAGTAGTGAGTGGAGCGACGGGCGGGGACGCCCGGCTCTCCACTGACGAACGACAGATTTAGGAGGAATTCCGTGTCAGATGAACTTCATCACGCCAGATCACTCGGCCTGTCAGTAGCCCTGGGAGCCGCCATGGGCGCGGCCCTCGGCGCGGCTACCGGCCACATGGGAGTCTGGGTAGCCGCTGGAATCGCAGCCTATATAGTGATTTCTCTGGTGGGCGGCGCCTGGAACAAAAGACCGAACGACCAACGACGAACGACCAACGATTAGCGAACAACGACTGAAGCAAAGGAGTCCCTTATGGCATTACTCGAACGCGTTTCCACCTTAGTCCGGGCCAACCTCAACGACCTGATCGACAAAGCTGAGGAGCCTGAAAAGATGATCAAGCAAATCATCCTCGACATGAACAACCAGCTTTTGCAGGTCAAAACGCAGGTTGCCATCGCCATTGCCGACCAGCATCTGCTGGAAAAAAAGAAGATCGAGAACGACGACAAGATCCAGGAATGGATGCGCAAGGCCGAGCTTGCTGTCGACAAAAAGCAGGACGACCTGGCGCGCGCCGCTCTGCTGCGCGTCGAAAGTTATCGCGACCTGAGTTCGAACTTCGCGCAACAGCTCGAAGACCAGAAAGCGCAGGTCGAGAATCTGAAATCGGCTCTGCGCAATCTCGATCAGAAGCTGGCCGAGGCCAACGCCAAAGCCGATCTGCTGATCGCGCAGCACCGCCGCGCCCGCGCCGCGAACCGAGCCACCGACGCCCAGTCCGGGATGAGCGCCAACAGCAAGTCCGCTACCTTCGACCGCATGAAGAAGAAAGTGGCGCGAGAAGAAGCCATCGGCGGGGCCAAAGCCCAACTCCTGGCCGACGATGTAGAGGATCGCCTCGCCGCCCTGGAAAAAGAAGACCGCATCGAGCAGTTGCTGGCGGAGTTGAAGACGAAACGCGGAGCCTAGCAAGTTTCGTCGCCCGATCTGGAGGCGGCTCACGGGGTACCCCCCACCCCCCGGTCTATTGGAATCAAGACTTTAGGGAGTATTTCCTGCCAAAGTCTTGAGCGGAAGGAAGTTAGAGGCAAAGTCTTGAGCGCGTGAGACTTACGGCTTAGTTTTTAGTTATCGCTTCTTAGTTGCTCGCTCAAAACCTTTGGGATGGCCGGGCTCGGCTTGACTTAAGTGAGCGACTGTGGCTTCCCTTGGTTGGTTCACGATACGCTGTCAAAGAACTAGGTGCTGTTAGGACTGGCCTAACTCCATTGTAACCAGGTAAGTCAAGCGGGAAATGAGGGCGGGGATCTGCGGAGTCTAGCGGTGCCGGTGGTTCGGCAGGCCATTTCTCAAACGCGAGAAGTGGCGCACCCCGAGTTATTTCGGTCCATGTTAAAAGACAAACCCGCGTCATTGGCTCCCTGTTGAAGTGGCCCACCCGCCAATCCTACAACTGGCTCATCTTGGCCAGGAATTCGCTATTACTCCCCGCTTTGGCTAGGCGCTCGATCAATAGTTCCATGGCTTCTACCGGCGACAGCGGGTTCAGCACTTTGCGCAGGACCCAGATGCGCTGCAAATCTTCTTTCGGGATCAGCAGCTCTTCCTTACGTGTGCCGGAGCGCTGGATATCGATGGCCGGGAAGGTTCGCTTATCTACCAGTTTGCGATCGAGGATGATTTCCGAGTTGCCCGTACCTTTGAATTCTTCGAAGATCACGTCGTCCATGCGGGAACCGGTGTCGATCAGGGCGGTGGCGATGATGGTTAGCGAGCCGCCTTCTTCGATGTTGCGGGCTGATCCGAAGAAACGTTTTGGACGCTGCAACGCATTTGAATCCACGCCGCCGGAGAGCACTTTGCCCGAAGGCGGAACTATCGTGTTATAAGCGCGGGCCAGGCGTGTGATGGAATCCAGCAGGATTACTACGTCGCGCTTATGCTCGACTAATCTCTTGGCTTTTTCGATCACCATTTCCGCTACCTGCACGTGGCGGGCAGCGGGCTCGTCGAAGGTTGAGGAGATGACCTCGCCTTTGACTGAGCGCTGCATGTCTGTTACTTCTTCGGGGCGCTCGTCGATCAGGAGAACCATCAGCACTACTTCAGGATGGTTCGTCGTAATCGAATTCGCCACGTTCTGCAGCAGCATGGTTTTGCCGGCTCTTGGCGGGGAGACGATCAGGCCGCGCTGTCCCTTGCCTAGCGGGGTTAGCAGGTCCATGACTCGGGCGCTGATGTTCTCCTTCACGGTTTCTAGCTTCAAGCGCTCCTGCGGATACAGCGGCGTCAGGTTGTCGAACAGGATCTTGTTGCGGGCCTCGTCGGGCGACTCGAAATTGACCGCCTCGATCTTGACCAGCGCGAAATATTTTTCGCCCTCATGCGGAGGACGCACCTGGCCGCTGATGGTGTCGCCGGTTTTCAAGTCGAACTTGCGGATTTGCGATGGCGACACGTAAATGTCGTCCGGCCCGGGCAGGTAGTTGTAGTCGGGCGAGCGCAGGAAGCCGTAGCCGTCAGGGAGGATCTCCAGCACACCTTCGGCGAAGATGTGTCCTTCTTTTTCACTTTGCGCCTGCAGGATCTTGAAGATTAGGTCCTGTTTGCGGAGTCCGCTGGCGCCGGGCAGTTCCAAAGATCGGGCGATCTTGGTCAGCTCCGTAATATTTTTTTCTTTCAGTTCGGCAATGGTCATATTTACCTACGTGGATTTTTTCTTCGGGAGGGATTGTCGTTCCTCGTCGGGGGATGGGATTGCTTTGCCGCCGTGCGGGCACACGGCGGAGCTGCTTAAGCAGCTCGCCGCTGTGCTTCGGCAAAGTTCTCGGGTTCGCTCAGGATGTCATGACGCTCCGCAACGGCGATTTTGTCAAAAACATCGTTCATGGTTTCCTGAATACGGGTGTTCGGCTTATGAAACTTGCGCGTTGCCTTCGAGGCAAGCTGGCAAAGCATATACCGGTTCCGCAAAGTATGGAGCGCGTCAAATACACGATCGGAGCGCATGTCAGGTCGTTCTCCTTCAACAATCATAATTTCGGCTACGGTCCCATCTTTTGCCCACGCCCACTGGGTGATGGTCGAGTACGGTCAGCCAAGCTGCAATATCGGGCCAGGTCCATCCGGGCCGGGTTCAAAGGGATTTGCCAGAATTACTAAAATAGATGCCCCACCCTACCCGAAAGTTGCTCAATTCTTAAGGAGTTGCCTCAACGCGGGTGGAGGTTCGTCGGGACCGGCAGAAGCTGCTTTAATGTCCTGAGAACGCCTAAGTATAACAAACAGCTAGGGGAGGTCAAGAAGAATTTGCGACCCGGTGGATTACCTTCGCGGCACCCGTTGCAGCCTGCTTTGGCGCCTATTTCAGCCTATCTCAGCGCGTTCAGCCGCGTCGAAAGGCGGGACTTGTAGCGCGAGGCCGTGTTTTCGTGCAAAACGCCCTTCTGGATGGCTTTGTCGAGCGCCGACACGGTCTCGCGGTAGATCTGTCCGGCGGCGGCCTTGTCGCCCTTTTCGAGGCTCTCGCGCATGCTCCGCAGAGCGGTGCGCAGTTGCGAAGAGTTGGCCCGGTTGCGGACGGTTCGTTTCGTTGTCTGGCGGGCACGTTTCATCGCCGAAAAATGATTTGCCATGCGGCTTGATTACCTTTGTTTGTCCTAGATTGCGCTAGGAAGATATCGGTGGGAACCGAAGCTGTATTCTACGGGAGCAAGTCGCGCCCGGTCAAATAGATATGAATGCGCTCGCAAGGCCGCCCAAGAATCCAAATCCAATAGATCGGCTGAAGGTTCTGCTCAACTCCTCAACCCCGATCGTTGTCATCGAGACGGTCGAGGAAGTGCGCGCCGTGCGTATGGTTCGAGTAGCCTGTGCCGATTTGAACCTCGCGACATTTGAATGGACGATCGCCAGCGGTCTGGCACGCTCGGGAACCAACTCGCCAGAGCCGCAGTTCGAAGATGCATTACCACAGGGCGGCTACGACCCGGCTCGGCGCAGCGAGTCCGAACAGAACTCCAACGCGATCTATCACAGTCAGGAGCCCGCCCAGATGCTGGGAAATCTGGAAGCCGTGTCGATAGAGGCGGCCTTCATCCTCAAAGACTTTCACCGCCACCTGGAGGATGCGGTCGTCGTCCGGAGGCTGCGGGACGTGGGCCAGAAGTTTTCAGCCAACCGCAGAACGGTCATCATCACTGGCCCTCACGTTGTGATTCCTCCCGAACTGGCCGGACTGGTCGAGTTCTTCGACTTGCCGCTCCCCGATCGTCAACGACTCCGGCAGATCGTGGACGAGACCCTCGTTCGCATCGGTAAGACCCACAATGTGCAAAGAAAACTCGATGCTGCGGGCATTGACACCCTGGCGGACAGTCTTCTAGGTCTGACCGAAGAGGAAGCGGAAAGAGCGATCTCGCAAGCCGTGGTGGCGCGCTACGCGCTCTCGGCGGACTGCGTCGCCGATGTTCTGGAGGCGAAGAAGGCTCTCCTGAAACGCGCGGAAATGTTGGAATTCGTGGATGCGAGCAACAACATGGCCAGCGTTGGCGGCTTGCAAAATCTGAAGAACTGGCTCGCGCAACGGCGAGATTCCTGGGACGCGCAAGCCCTCCAGTTCGGCCTCGATCCGCCCAAGGGTGTCATCATTCTCGGTGTGCAGGGATGCGGCAAGAGCCTGTGTGCGCGCGCCATCGCCGGTGAATGGAACATTCCACTCGTAAAGTTCGATACCGCCGCAATCTACGACAAATTCATCGGAGAGACGGAAAAACGGATTCAGAGAGTGTTCAAGGTCGCCGAGGGCCTCGCTCCCTGTGTGTTGTGGATCGACGAACTGGAAAAAGTCTTCGCCGGGAGCGGCCCCGATTCCGCATCCGCGGACGCCGGTGTTTCGTCGCGACTGCTGGCGTCGTTTCTTTCCTGGATGCAGGAGCGCAAGTCGGCCGTGTTCGTAGCCGCCACCTGCAACAACGTAACCGTGCTGCCGCCAGAGCTGATTCGCAAAGGCCGCTTCGATGAGATTTTCTTCGTGGACCTGCCCAGTGCAGCCGAGCGCAAACAGGTATTTTCCCTCCAGCTAACCAGGCGCAACCGCAATCCGGCCGACTACGATCTGGATCGAGTAGCAGCCGCAGCCAAGGGCTTTTCTGGAGCGGAAATCGAATCGGCGGTGCAAACCGCCCTCTACGCCGCGTTTGCTCGGAAGCAGGAATTGAAAACTGAAGACCTGCTCACAGCGCTCTCATCCACCGTGCCGCTCTCGATCACCCGCGCGGAAGAAATCGCCGAACTGCGAGCCTGGGCAAAGGATCGGGCAGTATGGGCATCGGCTCCCGAGGCTAAGCGGGAAGGCGCGTAGGACGCAGCGTTGGTTGAAAGGCCACCGATTGCAGGCTGTCCCCCGTCGGCCCGTCACAGCAGCCATTGACTCCCCAGCCCGCCCGCGCTACGCTGGTCTCAAATGGTTGGTAACCGCCCCGTCGTCGGGGTGCGCAATCCGGTTTGTTCCACATCCCCCCGTAGTTCTTTGCGTGCAAAAACCGCCGGCGCAGATTCGCCCGAATCCGGCAATGCACTTCCCCATAAGCCACTTCCCCGTAACCACATCTCATCCTTACGACGACCAGTGAGCCCGGTCCAAAGCTGCTGGAGGCGGCGCTTCAATCCTGAATGAAAAAAAATATTGAACTCAGCCCTAACATCGAGACCTTGTTCGGCACGCGCGATGAAAATCTCCACGTGCTCGAAGACGGCCTGAACATCAATATCGATCTGCGCTCCGACCGCATTGAACTGGAAGGCGCGCCCCGCGACGTAGCTCGCGCGGAGCAATTATTCGCCGACTACGAGCATCTGCGAAAGAGCGGCCACCAGTTCGTGAACGGCGACCTGAGCAGCATGTTGCGCGTGGTGGTCAGCGACCCGAACGCAACTCTGCGCGGACTGGCCGAGGCCGGACGCCAGCGTTCTTTTGGCCGGCGGACCGTCCAGCCGAAAAGCCCCAACCAGCGTCGCTACCTCGAAGCCATCGAGCAGCACGACATGGTGTTTGGCGTCGGCCCGGCCGGCACCGGCAAGACCTATCTCGCGGTCGCCATGGCCATCTCGGCCCTGCTCAATAAGCAGGTCAATCGCATCATTCTGGCGCGGCCCGCGGTCGAGGCGGGCGAACGTCTCGGTTTTCTCCCCGGCACCTTGCAGGAGAAGATCGATCCCTACCTTCGCCCCTTGTATGACGCGCTCTTTGACATGCTCGACCCCGAGCGCGTCGAGCGCTATCTCGAAAAGAATGTCATCGAGATCGCGCCCATCGCCTTCATGCGCGGACGCACGCTGAACGATTCGTTCGTCATCCTCGACGAGGCGCAGAACACCACTTCCGAGCAGATGAAGATGTTCGTCACCCGCCTGGGATTTAATTCCAAAGCGGTGATCACCGGCGACGTCACGCAAATCGACTTGCCTACCGCGCGCCGCAGCGGTCTGATCGAAGCCGTCGAGATTCTGCAAGGCGTGAACGGACTCGCCTTCGTGCACTTCGACGAAAGCGATGTAGTGCGTCATCACCTGGTGCAAAGGATCATCCGCGCCTACGACGAGCACAAAGCGCGCCTGGCGGAGCAGCAGTTGTCGCTGCTGGAAACGAAGTCCGGCGCGGCGCCAGCGGAAAACAACGCCGCTCCGCGGCCAGCATCTCTACCGGCGCCTCCCGAAGAACCGCATCTGCGCAATTAGCGCGCTAAGAGTTTGGATGGTGGGAACTTGGTCATCGTTCAAAAGCGCGTCGCGGACCTGACCGACTTGGCGCTCACCCGGTTCCTGGCCCGTGCCCGCCGCGCCGCCGGATTAAAGGGCAAGGTTAACGTGCTACTCACAGCAAGCGCCGAGATGAAATCCCTGAATCGCCGTTTCCGCGGAAAAGACAGGCTCACCGACGTGCTCTCTTTTCCCGCCGAGCCCGAAGCACAAAAACAATTCGCCGGCGAGATCGCGATATCGGTGGAAATCGCAACAAAGAATGCCCATGAACTCGGACACTCGCCCGCCCAGGAAGTTAAGATTCTAGTGTTACACGGCATCCTGCATCTGCGCGGCTACGATCACGAGTGCGACAATGGACAGATGGCGAGGCGCGAAAAACAGTTGCGCGCAAGACTCCACCTGCCGCTGGGATTGATTGAAAGAAACAACGATTGAGAGAACAACGATCGTAAGTGCGACGACTGAGCGCATCAGGAGGAGGCGATAGCAATGATCGGCGTCAGCATAGTTCTAGCCCTGCTCTTCGGCCTGCTGACACTGGTCTCCTACGTCGACCGTCTCTACCAGGAGATCGGCAAATTCCTTTCGCGCGAATTCCAGGACAACATCGACGCCTTCGAGCAGATCGTCGAGCCGCGCCTGGGTGTCACGCGCGAGCGCGCCTCGCTCTCCATGGCCATTCTGACGCAGTTGATCACGGCGGCCATCGCCATGATCGTCGGCTTCACCGTCTTTCGCGACCGGGCCTGGAGCGTCTACGAAGTCCTAGAAGCCACGCTCAGCCTGGTGTTGATCATCATCTTTTTTAATCGCCTGCTGCCGTTTGTTTTTTTTTCGAGGACCCGCGGACGCTGGCTGGCCGACTGGTCGCTGCTCTTGCGCCTGCTCATCTATCTGGTTCTGCCGGTGACGCTGGTGCTCGGATTCTGCCAGTCGGTTGCCGCACTGACGCGCGAGCACGTCGACGCACAACCCGAAACTTCCTCCGAAGCCGTAGACGCCTTGATTGAAGCCGGACAGGAAGAAGGCATTATCCAGGAAGGCGATCGCGATCTGATCCAGTCGGCGGTCGAGTTCAGTGGCAAGACGGTTCGCGAAGCCATGAAGCCACGCCCGGAGATGGTCGCGGTCCCGTCGGACTACACCGTCGAGCAGGTGGTCGAGTTACTCCGGGGCAAGCATTTCTCGCGAATTCCGGTCTACGAGGGTTCGATCCACCATATCAAAGGCATTCTCCACACCCAGGACGTGCTGCAAGTTCCTGACTCCGAGGCGCACACGCGCACTGTGGCCAGCCTCATGCGAAAAGACGTTTACTTTGTCCCGGAGAGCAAGTTAGTAAGTGATCTGCTGCGCGAGATGCAGCGCAGTAACATCCGCATGGCGATAGTAGTAGACGAATACGGAGGCGTAGCCGGCCTGGTAACCATCGAAGACCTGGTCGAAGAAATAGTTGGCGAAATCGGCGATGAGCACGAGAAAGCCCAGGTCGTGCAGGAAAACGAACATTCCTACGTCGTCCCCGGCAACATGGATGTCGACCGCCTCGATGAACTCTTCGGCATGAGGCCTGAAGGCCACGAGTCCTCCACCATAGCCGGCCTGGTCAGCGAACTTGCCGGACGAATTCCAAAGAAAGGCGAAGTCATCGAAGACGAAGGCCTGAGGTTCGAAGTCCTCGACTCCACCGATCGCCGGGTAGAACGGGTGCGCATCACGACGGCCGAGCCGAAGCAGATGAAGTTGATTTGAAAACAGGTGGGCCGATGGTTGTGAGTTTTTGGGGTGGCGCAGCGGTTCACCGCTGCGATTCAGGCGCTCAACGCCGACGACGGGTACCCCACTCATTCGCGTTTTTGCGAATGAGTGGGCGGCGCAACGCCTGCGAGAACGACAACGTGAGACACTGATCCTCTAGAAATCCTGCCTGACGATTAATGGCAAACATGCAAATCTCAGCTCCCCTCCAGCGACGAAAGATCATGGGTCGCCTTTCGATCGTCGCCGGAAACACAATTCAGGTTGCCGGCCTCGCAGCCGCCTGTGCCGCCCTAGCCCTGGCGCGATCCACCCACTCGAAATCCGCAGCCATCGCCGCAGGAATGATGGTCGCAGCCTGGCTCCTCCTCTACTTCTTCTGTCACGGCATCGCGCACTGGGCGGTCGGGAGGCTTCTCGGCATCGGCTTCGCTTTCTATACCGTCGGAGGAACTGACCACCCCAAGGGCTACCCCACCGGCCTGCGATGGGTGTTCGAGCATCTCCCTTTCTTTGGCGTGCAGACGGAGAAGGCCTCGATGCAAAAAGCCAGCCCGATGGCCAAGGCAATCATGTGGTCGGCAGGAGTGACTTCGTCCGCCGTCGTTCCAACACTGGGCGCGCTTTGCGCTTGGAACGCGGGTGTTCCCGGAGGCAAGCTGTTTCTGATATTTGCGGTGTTCTGGGCAATCGGAACGCTGGCCAGCAACTGGACGAACCGCACCGGCGACTATTCGAAAGCGCGCCGCGCCCTCGACGGTCCATGAGGGACACAGGCTCCAGTTACATTGTCACTATATCCGTAGTGTGTCCTATATTTAGTTAATGACATTAAAGTATAATAGTGTCATATTATTAGAGATGTGACAATGAATATCGAAACCCGGACGCGGATCAATGAAAACGGCCGTGTGGTGATACCCGCTTCCTATCGCAAAGCGCTCGGCATCAAGGCCGGAGACGAAGTGATTTTGCGCATGGAAGACGACGAACTGCGGATTACGACGATGAAGCGCAGAATTGAGCGCGCCCAGCGGCGCATTCGGCAATACGTGAAACCGGGCGTGTCTCTGGTGGACGAACTCATCGCGGAACGGCGCGAGGCGGCAAAACGTGAGTAGGTTCGTCTGAGTGAGATCGTATGAATAAGATCGTACTGGACGCGTCGGCTATGCTCGCTGTGCTCAATGATGAACCGGGGACGGAGAAACTGACTCCGGAGATGCTGAGCCACGCTGCCGGGAGCACGGTTAATTTGGCCGAAGTCCATACGAAGCTGGTGAGTCGCGGGGGCGATCCGGATGAAGCCTGGCAGGATGCGCTCAGCGCGGTCCATGAACCCGTGCCGTTCACCGCAGAGCAAGCGAGAATTGCGGGCAATCTGGTGACTCAAACCCGCCTGCTCGGTCTGTCCCTGGGGGACCGTGCCTGTCTGGCGCTTGGAACGGCGCTCCATGTTCCGGTCTACACAGCGGATAGGTCCTGGAAGAATCTTAAAATTGGCGTCCGAATTCATGTCATTCGGTAGGTTGAGCTGCTGGCAGCCCACGGCTGGAACCTAGCAGTTTGCGGAAAAAGTGTTTTTTCGTCCGCACTCTGACCGCAAGCGGCTAAAGCCGACTCTGAAAACAAGCCATTTATCGCAGCGGTGAACCGCTGCGCCACCCAAGATATCAAATCCAACATCGACTTCTTCTGCAACCTGCTAGTAGCCTATTCTTATGTCCTTCCACTCCGGATTCGTCTGCATTCTCGGGCGGCCCAATGCGGGCAAGAGCACGCTGCTGAATGCGCTGGTCGGCGAGAAGCTGGCCATTATTTCGCCCAAGCCTCAGACCACGCGCAACCGCATTCTTGGCATCATCAATGTCAATGTCCCCAAGCAGAAGGGACGCGAGGCCGGGCAGATCGTGCTGATTGATACACCGGGAGTTCACCGTTCCGGCTCGTCGCTCGGACGCAAGATGATGTCCGAGGTACGCGAGGCGCTCGAAGGCTGCGAATTGATTTTGATGATTGTCGATGCCAAGAGGAAGTGGGACCGCGACGATGCCTTCGTCCTAGACCTGGCGAAAAAAGCGGGCACTCCGGTCTTTTTGCTGCTTAACAAGATTGATCTGCTTGCCGACAAGAGCAAATTGCTCCCGCTGATCGCGCAATTCCAAACGCTGCACGATTTCAAGGAGATCGTCCCCATCTCGGCGCTCAAAAAGAAGGGGCTCGACGAATTGCTGTCCTGCGTGCTGAAGGCTCTGCCCAACGGTCCACGCTATTTTCCGGAAGATCAGATTACCGATCAGCCGGTACGCTTTATTGCGGCGGAGTTGATCCGCGAGCATGTTCTTATGCAGACGCATGAAGAGGTGCCGCACGCAGTCTCGGTGCTGATCGAGCAGTTCGACGAGAGTCCGACCCTGACGCGGATTGCCGCTGTGATCTATTGCGAGCGCGACGGACAAAAGGCCATCCTGCTTGGCAGAGGCGGCCAAAAGCTTAAGAAGATTGGAACCGCGGCCCGCCTCGATATCGAGAAGATGGTCGGGACCAAAGTTTTTCTCGAGCTCTTCGTCAAGATCAAGGCGGGCTGGCGCGATTCACGGAGCTTTGTGGAAGAACTGGATTGGCGCCGCCAACTACAGCAAATCGGTGGCCATCCGGAGCCAGAGTCGTGAAGTGGCCTTCTTCGTAGAGACGCGGCTTGCCGCGCCTTCTGCTGCGGACTGAGACGGGGCAAGCCCCATTGCCGCCCAAGCTGTTCTTTAGCTCTTAAGCTCTTAAGCTATAGGTTTCAAGTCGTTAGGCGGCCCTGACTGTGGAAACTCGCCGACTAACAAACGAACGTTTGCCTGCGATCTAAATAAAGTTTGCATCCTCGCCCCTAAATCCCTAGAATCTGTCAGCGCCTTCCTGCATCATAAGTTAAGGGAAAGGCTGGAACCGAAGCCCACAGCCGTTTATGGCAGATTCTTCCTCGGAACAACCGTCGCAGCCGCCGCAGTACTGTGACTTCGACGCGGACAAGCTTGATCTCAAGCTGAGCGTGACCCTTGTGGGCGACCGCGATGCCGTGGACCCCGTCGTCCGCAGCGTAATGAATGTGGTGCGGGAAATGAAATGCGCTCCGGGGCACGAAGACGATATCGAATTGGCGTTGACCGAAGCCCTGGCCAATGCCGTCGTGCATGGGGCGAAAAGCGATCCTTCCAAGACTATCGAATGCGACGTGGCCTGCGACGAGCAGCGGGGCATCCTGATCATCGTGCGCGATCCTGGCCCCGGCTTTGATCCCGCTCAGATCGTCAACCCGTGCCACGGCGAGAATATCTATGAGAATCACGGCCGGGGCATTTACCTGATCAATCAGTTGATGGACGAAGTCCAGTTTCACAAGAACGGGACCGAGATTCACATGCTGAAAAGATAGGTCTCAGTCTTAGGTGTCAGGTCTCGGGAAAACTGAGCGACCGATAGACGAAAAAGCTCTTCCTGAGCCTAGGACCTGACACTGAGACTTGTTTCACTCTTTTGCCGCGATCCCCAAACTCTTCATCTTGCGATACAGGTGGCTGCGTTCAAGCCCGAGCACTTCGGCGGTGCGGCTGACGTTGCTATGATTTTCGTCGAGCTTTTTGAGAATGTAGTCGCGCTCGTAGGCCGCGCGCGCCTGGTGCAGCGTGGAGCCCTCGCTGCCCGCAACGCGGCGGCTGCCGTCGCGGTGCACCAGCGGCGGAAGATGCTTGCGCTCAAAGCGGAAGGTGGTTGGATTCATGATCACGATGCGCTCGATCACATTGCGCAGCTCGCGGACATTCCCCGGCCAGGAATAGCGCATCAGGACATCGATGGCATCGTCGGTGATTTCTCTTGGACGGCGGCCGTAGGACGAAGCAAATTCCTTCAGAAAGTAACGGGCAAACAACGGGATGTCTTCCTTGCGTTCCCGCAGCGGCGGCACCACGAATGGAACCACGTTCAGACGATAAAAAAGATCCTCGCGAAAGTTCCCTTTAGCGATTTCTTCATCCAAATCCTTGTTTGTGGAAGCAATCACGCGCACATCCACGGTGACGGGATCGTCGCTTCCCACCGGGATGAAGCGCTGCTGTTCCAGGGTACGCAAGACTTTCGACTGCGTCTTCAGACTCATGTCGCCGACTTCATCCAGAAATAAAGTTCCACGATCGGCCTTTTGAAACTTGCCTTCCTTGTCGGCCGTGGCTCCCGGAAACGACGACTTAACATGCCCGAACAGTTCGCTGTCTATCAGGTCCTCGGGAATCGCGGCGCAGTTCATCTCGACAAACATTTCATCTTTGCGCGGACTCTGCATGTGGATCGCATGTGCGACCAGTTCTTTGCCGGTACCCGATTCGCCATAGATCAGCACGCGTCCGTTGGTGGGCGCCATCAGTGCGATCTGCTGGCGAAGCGCCTTCATGGGAACGCTGTCGCCCACGATCACACTCTTGGATTGCAGTTGCTTCCGCAGGTCGAGATTCTCATGGCGCAACCGCCGTGCATCGATCGCATTCTTTACCAGGATGAGCGTCTTTTCGAGCGATAGCGGCTTTTCCGCGAAATCGTAAGCGCCAAGCTTGGTGGCGCGCACGGCTGTTTCGATGGTTCCGTGGCCCGAAATCATGATGACCTCGGGGGGATCGTCCATATCGCGGATCCTTTCCAGTACCTCCAGACCGTCGATTCCGGTCAGCCAAACATCGAGCAGGATCAGGTCGAAGCTGCTTTTGCGCAGCAGTTCCAGGCAGTCTTCGCCGCTCGGGCTGACGCTGGTTTTGTATCCTTCGTCCTCGAGGATGCCCTGCAAGGATTCGCGGATACTGGATTCGTCATCAACAATGAGGATGTGTGCCATGTCTTAGCTTGCCGCCGGAGCGCTGATGGTTTCGACCGCCACGGGCAGCTCGATAACGAAGCGGCTGCCGACGGGCTTGTTTTCTTCCACGCGAATCGAGCCACGATGGTCTTCCACAATTCTGCTCACAATCGCCAGCCCCAGCCCCGTGCCGCGTTGCTTGGTCGAGAAGTAGGGCAGGAACAACCGCTCTTTCACGTCGCGCGAAACTCCGTGCCCGGTGTCGGAGACAACCAGTTCGACGGCATCGCGGCTTGCCACCAGTGAGGTTGAAATCGTGATCTCCTTCAGCATCGTGTCTTGCATCGCCTCGGCGGCGTTATCCACCAGGTTCGCGACCGCGCGTTTGATTGCTTCCGGGTCGGCCATCACAGCGGGCAGATCGCGCGCCAGTTCCGTTCGCACGCCAATGCCCTCCAGCCGCCCGTTGAACATGCTGAGTGCGCCTTCCACCAGGTCATTCAAGCTGGCGGGTTGTGGGTGGGACGCGGGAAAGCGCGCCAGCACCGAGAATTCATCGACCAGCGTGCGCACGGTTTCGACGGCGTTGCGGATGGTTTCGGCGCAGGTGCGAATGACTTCGAGTGAGGCGGCATCGGGCGCCGTGCCCCGCATTAAATGGCGATGAATGCGCTCGGCGGAAAGTGCGATCGGGGTCAGCGGGTTCTTGATCTCATGCGCCACGCGGCGTGCCACCTCGCGCCATGCCGCCTGTTTTTGCGCTCGCAGCAAATCCGACAGGTCTTCAAACACCAGCACGTATCCGAGGCCCTCGGCAGCGTGGCTCAGTGCGGAAACGGTTACCGCGACATTCAACTGCGCTCGGGGCAGGGTCAGGTCCATGTTGGCTGCCGTGATGCCCATACGATCGGCACGGCGGAGCAGCGGCTCCAGGTCAGCGAGCACATCGGCGGGAATTACATCTCGCAGGGGCAGGGTCACCAGCGCCGCTGGGCTTACGTACTCATTCCGCTCCAGAAAAAACATTCGGGAGAAGGCAGCGTTTGCCAGCGTCACATGGCGCGCGGCGTCAATTGAAATCACTCCCGTCGGCAGGCTCTCGAGAACCGTTTCGATATACCGGCGTCTGCCTTCGAGCGCCTCGTTTGCAGCGACGACATCGCGGCTGGAGGCTTCGATCTGATGCCGGCTGGATTCGAGCTGTTCCGCCATGATGTTGAAAGACTGCACCAGCTCGGCGAGTTCGTCGGTGGCGCGAATATCGACGCGGTAATCGAGTTGCCCTTTGGAGATGGCCTCCGTACCCGCGGCCAGCGCCGCCACGGGACGGTTGACCAACTTCGAAAGCAGGAGCGCGAGCCAAGTCGAAGCGAACAGCACCACCACCGTCAGCAGCAGCAGAAATCCGATGTAAGTCCGACGAAACAGCTTCCTTTTCGCGGCCAGTTCGATGTAGCGTTGCTGGCTCTCCTGAATCTGCCTGGCCGTTTGGGCGAACTTTGGCGGGAGAGGCACGGCGACGAGGACTGCGCCGCCCTTGCACGGCGCTGCCGCGACGATGTAATCGGTCTGGCCCCACTGGAAATGAGGGTGTTCTCCGCGCAGGGCCGGCTGCACCGGTAAGCGATCCTTCAGGTCACTCCAGCTCGCCGGTATGTTCAAACTGGCGGCCACGTTGCCGTTCGCCAGCGCCACCGCGAATCCGCCCCGCAGCGTCGGGATGTGTTCCCGGAGTTCTGCGTTGGCCCCGGAGAAATTCCCGCTGCCAAAGGCCCTTTGAAATTCGTCCGTCTGCGCGATGGATTGAGCCTCCGAGGTCGCACGCTGGCCTGCGTAATCGTAGAGCAGAGCCGACATTACCGCCATGTCTGCGCGCACTTCCTCGACCGGTTGGGAAAACCACTTGTCGATCGAGCGGTTCATCAGCCCGTAGGAGAACCAGAACATCGCAATCACGGGCAAGAACGACAGCAGCAGGCTGACCACCACCAGGCGCGTGCGGAACTTTGAACCGGCCACGCCCTGCCGCCGTTCGGCGTAGAGCTTCAGTAGATTGCGTCCGAGAACGACCGTCAACGCCACGAAGGCAAAGAAAATCAGGCCACTCAATCCGGCAAAAAAAAGAAGCTCCTCATTGCTGTCGGGGCTGATGAACTTCAGATTGAACGAAGCCTGCAACACCAGGATTGCGAGCAGCAGAAAAGCTCCGATCGCCAGAGCAATCACGGCCTTCCGGCGGCCAGAGGTCTTGGGTTCGTCGCGGATTGGATTTGGTGCGGTCAAGGATTGATGACATTATAGGGCGTTGTTGGTCGTTAGTCGTTAGTCGTTGGTCGTTCGCGGTGGGGAGCACTCGCCGAAGGCGTGGCTCGTCCCGCCAAGGACTAACGACCTACGACTAACGACTCCTTGCCTAGCCCAGCGCATTCCGCAGCGCGTCGTAGGCAGTTGGCCCGATAGTTTTCGTCAAACGGCAGCGCCGCTCCCTGCGTTTTCTTTGAGTGTGATCCGATCCAGGAGTACTTGTCCGTGAAACCCCAGGTTTGGATCGCCGTGCATCCGGGATGAGACACGCAAGCGGTTGCGATCGTGCGATAGATGTCCGCCAGCAGTTGCAGATCCTCGGGGCGGGCGTTGCCGTTGGCGTCGACCGGCAGGGCGACATCCATCTCGGTGATGTGTACCTGCACCCCCAGGGCCGTGAAGCGGGCGATATTGGCAGAGATGGAGGCGACATCGGTGCGCAAGTTTGCGATGTGCATCTGGAATCCCACGCCATCGATCGGGACCCCGCGTTGCCGGAAATCGCGGACCATGGCATAGATCGCGTCCGATTTGGGGTTCAGAGTCTCAGCCTCGGCTTCGTTGTAAAACAGCAGAGCTTGCGGATCGGCTGCATGCGCCCAGCGGAAACAACGCTCAAAGTAGTAGTAACTCTGCTGCGAGCTTCGAGCTCCGAGCGAGCAGGGTTGCTGGTAGCTCGCGGCTCATCGTTCGCAACTATGCTCGGAGCTGCGTCCTCCGCCAAACCGATTCCCGGCTGGTCGCGCCAGATCGTGCTGCGCAGGGTTCCCGGATGTAGTTCGTCGAAGGCCTCATTGACCACGTCCCACGCGAATATCCGGCCCCGGTAATGTCCGACCACAGTCTTTATGTGCTGCTCAAGAATTTGGGCGAGTTCTCTCGAAGTGTACGTTCCTTGTGTCAGCCATTTGGGATTCTGATGGTGCCAGACCAGCGCGTGCCCGCGAACCTTCATGCCGTGCCGGTTCGCGAAATCCATGATCTCGTCCGCCCGGGAAAAATCGAAAGACTGCCGTTCCGGATGCACCACCTCCCACTTGAGCGCGTCTTCCGGTTCCAGCATATTGAACTCACGTGCGCGCGTGGACGCATAGGCCGCCTCGGAGAGTTGCGCTGGCCTCACCGCAGTGCCGATGAGCAGTCCAGAAGCTTGTGCAGCGTCGCGCAAAGACTGCTCTCGGATGCCAGAACCAAATCCCAGGCAAAAAGCTGCGGCCGCCAAAATAAAAATAAGGGCTCGCCATCTCATGTTGTTATTCCCGCCGACTCACTTTGCCTGAGGAAGGAACTTCTGCAAAGGACATTGCTCACACTGCGGTTGTGACTTTAGGCAGTACGTCTTGCCGACTCCGACGATCAGCCCGTGCATTTCATTGAATACCTCAACCAGCGTGCTGCGCTCGGCCGTGCTCATGCGCGATGGACGATGACTTGAGCCCCGCGGCCCCACTGCAATCCTCGCTGAAGCAGACTCGCTTTCGATTTCCGAGGTTCCTACCGCCGCCAGTGCCTTCTCGAACAGTTGTCGAATTTCTTCATAGCGTGCCGCGCTCGAAGCAATCTGGTGCCGTTCCAGAATGCGCTTTGTGTAAGCGTCCACCACAAAGACCGGGCGATTGCCGGCATATAACAAAATCGAGTCTGCGGTCTCAGGCCCTATCCCGCTGAGCGCAAGCAGCTGGTTGCGGAGGTCAGCCGTCGGCCGCGTGAACATCCGCGCCAGCGATCCACCGTAGTGCGCATCGAGAAAACTTACAAACGTTTTGAGCCGCTGCGCTTTCTGCCGGAAGTAACCCGCCGGGCGTATCAACTGCTCAAGCTCAGGCTGAGGCGTGCGGCGGACTCCGCGGATCGTCAAAAGCCGCGCTTTGCGAAGGTTGCCGAGCGCCCTCTCGACATTCGTCCATGAGGTGTTCGTTAAACATGCCCCAACAATGACCTCAAAGCGCGATTGCGCCGGCCACCAGTGCTGACGTCCCCAGGCGGAAAACAACGTGCGGTAGTAAGCGCGGATCGTGTCGTGTCCGGTTTCGCTCATGGCGCGTACGAGGAACAGGCATCCACAATTCTAGCTGCTGCGCCTCAAACCTTGACCACAGGGGGCGCAGGGGTACACGGGGGATTCTTTCCACCCGTCTATGAACAGACTCCCGCTGTGCATCCCTGTGTACCCCTGTTTCCCCACTGGGCCCCTGTGGTAAGAGCACTATCCGCGCACTGAAGAACATGGTCTGCTGCGTTGTGATCCTCGTCACACTGCGATTTTTTGGCACAAATGCCGCCAATATCGGGCACAAACCGGACCTCCTGCGAAGTACAGGTACCTAAGTTACTTTTTCGGAATTCCCATTGGGTTGACAATTTGTGTCAGTGCGAAACCATCCTCGCTGATCCCCCGGGAAATCAGCGGCTTCGCACTGACCGTGCATTTCGGGCGAATACAGGAGAGATATGTCTCAGCGGCTGGGTGACCTGCTCGTCAAAGAAAAGGTCATCACCCCAGAGCAGTTGGAACAGGCAACCAAGCTCCAGAAGGAGTCGCACTCCCGGCTCGCCTCCGCGCTGGTGAAGTTGGGTTTCCTCTCGGATGAGGACGTCACCAACTTTCTCTCGCGCCAGTACGGCGTGCCCGCCATTAATCTTTCTTATTTTGAAATCGATCCCGCCGTCGTCAAACTGATTCCCTTCGAAACCGCGAAACGCTATCAGATCCTTCCGCTCAGCCGGGTCGGCGCTTCGCTCACCATCGCTATGGTGGATCCCACCAACGTGTTTGCGATGGACGATATCAAGTTCATGACCGGCTTCAATATCGAACCGGTGGTGGCCTCGGAAAGTTCCATCATCGAGGGCATCGATAAGGCCTACGGCACTTCCAAAGAAGAAGAGCTGGAACAGGTCATGCAGTCCATGAACGACATGGGCGAAGGCACCGATATTGAGCTGCAGTCGGAAGAACATGAACTCGAACTCAGGGAACTGGAGAAAGCGGCCGACGAAGCTCCTATCGTTAAGCTCGTGAACCTGGTGCTCACCGATGCCGTAAAGCGCGGCGCCAGCGACATTCACATGGAGCCGTACGAAAAGGAATTCCGCGTCCGGTTCCGCATTGACGGAGTCTTGCAGTTGATCATGAATCCGCCGCTGAAACTGAAGGACGCCATCATTTCGCGGCTCAAGATCATGGCGAAACTTGACATCAGCGAAAAGCGGCTGCCGCAGGATGGCCGCATCATGCTGAAGATGCAGATTGGCGGCAAGAAGAAGCAGCTCGATTTCCGTGTTTCCACTCTGCCCACGCTGTGGGGCGAGAAAATCGTGCTCCGGCTGCTCGACAAAGAAAATCTGCGCCTCGATATGACCAAGCTCGGTTTCGAGCAGGAGTCACTGGTCAAGTTCGAGAAAGCCATCCTTAAGCCCTATGGCATGGTGCTGGTCACGGGGCCAACTGGATCGGGCAAGACCAACACGCTTTACTCGTCCATTTCGCGGCTGAACCAGCCCGACACCAATATCATGACCGCCGAGGACCCGGTGGAGTTCCAACTGGGAGGCGTAAACCAGGTGCAGATGAAGGAGCAGATCGGCCTGAACTTTGCGACGGCCCTGCGAGCCTTCCTGCGGCAGGACCCCAACATCATTCTGGTCGGCGAAATCCGCGACTTTGAAACTGCGGAAATCGCCATCAAGGCGGCGCTCACCGGCCACCTCGTTTTATCCACGCTGCACACCAATGGCGCACCGGAAACCATCACGCGTCTCATGAATATGGGCATAGAGCCCTTCCTGGTGGCGACTTCAGTTCATCTGATCTGCGCTCAGCGCCTGGTGCGGCGGATCTGCAAAGATTGTGCCGAGCCGGTCGAGGTTCCTCCGCAGGCCCTGATCGATGAAGGCTACACGCCCGAAGAATCGAAGACGGTGCAGATCATGAAGGGCGTCGGCTGCGCCACCTGCAACAAGACCGGTTACAAGGGACGCACCGGTTTGTACGAAGTGATGGAAGTGGATGATGAGATCAGGGAGCTGGTTCTGGTCGGCGCCTCGGCAATCGAACTCAAGAAGAAAGCGATTGAACGCGGCATGATCACACTGCGTCGCAGCGGGCTGATCAAGGTCGCGCAAGGCTGGACCACACTCGAAGAAGTGGCTCGCGAAACGATCCACTAGAAACTGTACGAGGAAAGAAAAAAACTATGGCACTCTCATTAAGCGATCTGCTTCGCCGCATGTTGGAGATGGGGGGTAGCGACCTCCATATCACCACCAACTCTCCGCCCCAAATCCGCGTGCACGGACATCTGGTGCCACTCGACCTGCCGCAGTTGACTCCCGCCGAGACCAAGCAACTGGCCTACAGCGTGATGACCGATTCGCAGAAGCACCGTTTCGAGGAAAGCCTCGAACTGGATTTCTCCTTCGGTTTAAAAGGCCTGGCTCGCTTCCGCGCCAACGTCTTCAACCAGCGCGGCGCTTCGGCTTGCGTCTTCCGTCTGATTCCGTTTGAAATCAAATCGTTTCACCAACTGGGACTGCCTCCGGTCGTCAGCAAGCTCTGCGACAAACCGCGCGGGCTGGTGCTGGTGACGGGACCGACCGGTTCGGGCAAGTCTACGACGCTGGCGGCCATGATCGACAAGATCAATACCGAGCGCCACGAGCACATCCTCACTATTGAGGACCCGATTGAGTTCGTGCACATGAACAAGAACTGCGTGGTCAATCAGCGCGAACTGCACTCGGACACTAAGAGCTTTACCGACGCCCTGCGCGCCGCTCTTCGTGAAGACCCGGACGTGGTGCTGATCGGCGAAATGCGCGACCTCGAAACCATCGAGTCCGCAATGCGCATCGCGGAAACCGGCCACCTCACCTTCGGTACGTTGCATACCAATTCGGCATCGTCCACCATTAACCGCATTATCGACGTGTTCCCGGCGCACCAGCAATCGCAGATCCGCGCCCAGCTTTCGCTGGTGCTCGAAGGCATCATGTGTCAAAGCCTGCTGCCGCGCGCCGACAACAAGGGACGCGCCATGTGCATGGAAATCCTGGTGCCGAACGCAGCGGTTCGCAACTTGATTCGCGAAGACAAGATTCACCAGATCTACTCCGCCATGCAGTCCGGCCAGGAGAAGTTCGGCATGCAGACGTTCAACCAGTCGCTCGCCACCGCGTATTTCCAGAAGCAGATCACGCTGGAAATGGCGCTGCTGCGCTCCAGTAACCAGGACGAACTGCAGGAGATGATCGCACGCGGCGCCGGCCTCATGAACCGCAGCAATCCGGCTCCGATGGCCAAAGGTACTACGCCAACGAAGCGATGACATCGTGAATTGCCCGGATAGCGTCAGGGACGGCGAGGCGAGCAAAGAGACAAGAAGGCGCGGGCAGCCCGCAGGATCGGCAGCCAACGCCGGCGGAATACGGACAAGGAGAAAGTAACCATGCCAGTTTTCACATTTTCGGGAAAGACCGCTTCGGGCGAGAAAGTGCAAGGAGAGCGCATCGCCCCCACCAAGGACGGACTAGCTTCGCAGCTCCGGAAGGAACGCATCACGCCGGGCTCCATTCGGGAGAAGGGCAAGGAATTTTCCCTGCCCACTTTTGGCAGCGGGAAGGTCAAGGTCAAAGACGTAGCGGTATTCTTCCGCCAGTTTTCCGTCATGATTGACGCAGGTCTGCCGCTGGTGCAGTGCCTGGAGATTCTCGGTGCCAACCAGGAGAACCCCAGTTTTCAGAAAACGCTGCTCGGCGTCCGGACCGGTGTCGAAGGTGGCGCCACGCTGGCTAATGCCATGCGCCAATTTCCGGCGGTCTTCGACGATCTAAGTACCAACATGGTGGAGGCCGGCGAAACCGGCGGCATTCTCGACATCATTCTCCAGCGCATGGCGATCTACGTGGAAAAGGCGGTCAAGCTGCGCGCGGCCGTCAAGTCGGCTTTGATCTACCCGGTAGCGGTCGTCTCGCTTGCCGTGCTGATCGTGGCCGCACTGCTCAAATGGGTAGTGCCAATCTTCGCGAACCTGTTTGTCGGGTTGGGAGTTGCCCTTCCGCTTCCGACCCGCATCGTCATCGGGCTCAGTGGCTTCGTGGGTCACTTCTGGTGGTTCTTTATCGTGGGTGGCGTGGGCATCTTTTTCGGCGTTAAGCAGATTCGCAAGCACCCACGAGGCCGCTATTACTTCGATGCCATGCTGCTCAAACTGCCGATCATTGGCTCGCTGCTGCGCAAGATCGCAGTTGCCCGTTTCACTCGAACCCTGGGCACGCTGATCACCTCCGGCGTTCCGATTCTCGAAGGTTTGGCGATCACCGCTCGCACGTCGGGCAACGCCGTGCTCGAAGAAGCGCTGATGAAAGTGCGCAAGGCAATCGAGGAAGGCCGGACCATCGTCGATCCCCTGCGCGAAAGCGGCGTCTTTCCCAACATGGTGACCCAGATGATCGGCGTGGGCGAAGCCACCGGCGCCATGGACGCCATGCTGCAAAAAATCGCGGACTTCTACGAGGACGAAGTCGACGCCGCCACCAAAGACATGCTGGCCATGCTGGAGCCGGTCATCATCGGTCTCCTGGGCGTCACCATTGGCGGCATCGTGATCTCTCTCTACATGCCATTGTTCGCGATGATTTCAAAACTGGCGGGATAGAAGAGGGCTGCGAGCTACGGGCTACGAGCCACGAGCAGGCAAAGACTTGAAGGGGTAGCTCGAAGCTCGCGGCTCGAAGCTCGAGGCAACTGGCCCGCGAATGACGAAGTGCCGACGAAATTCATGCACCGCATCTCCGATGAACGGAACTGGCTGACCTGGCTGGTAAGGGTTCGCATCCTGATCCTGATGGTCCTGCTCGCCATCGAACTCGCCGTTATCCGCCTGACTCCCAGCCCACTGCCCATCTTGCCCTTTCTCACCGGGATGGTGCTGTGGTTCGTGCTCTCGCTGTTTTTCCTTTTTCTGGTCTCGGTCTGGCGCGAACACCGTCTGCAGGCCATGCTGCAGGTGCTCGCCGATCTGGCCATGGTCACGCTGGTCGTCCATGTAACCGGCGGCATCGACAGCTCGCTGAATTTCCTCTACCCCCTGGTCATCGTAGTCGCCTGCATGCTTTTGCCGCGAGCCTGGGGATACCTGAGCGCGGCCCTGGCTTTCATTCTGTTCGGAACTATCCTCGAACTCGATTATTATCTGGTCATTCCGTCATATTCGACTTCACATCCCAAGCTGAAGGCGCTGCAGGTAGTGATCTTCGTCAACCTGTTTGCTTACTTCGCCATTGCTTACCTGGCCGGCCTGCTGATGAGCAAGCTTCGCCAGGTGGATGTCCAACTAAAGGATGCCAGCGGCGCGCTCGAAAATCTGCAGGCGCTCCACGAAAATATCGTGCAGTCCATGAGTGGCGGTGTCATCACCACCGGGCTCGACGGACGCATCACCCTGGTCAATCGGGCCGCCCAGCAACTCCTCGAAATCTCCGAAGCCGAGTTGCGCGGACGCTCCGCGGCCGATCTTTTTCAGGATCCGTTGCCCCACTTCGGCGGAGACCGGGGCGATGCCGAGGTCCGTTACACGGCCGTCAACGGCTTCCGTAAGACCTTTCGCGTGCGAATTTCCGCGCTCAACGTGAGCGCGCGCGGCGATCTGGGTTTCGTGTATTCCTTTGACGATCTCACCGAGATCCGCCGCCTGGAGCGCGAAGTGCGCCTGCAGGACCGCCTGGCGGCCGTGGGCCGTCTGGCTGCTGCTATCGCCCACGAAATCCGCAATCCCCTGACCTCGATTGCCGGTTCAGTCAGCATGTTGTCGGATGCGCCCGCCTTGAATTCCGAGGAGCGGCACCTCTTGCAGATTGTGCACCGCGAGTCCGATCGCCTCAATAACATCATCACCGATTTTCTGGCGTACTCCCGAGGCAAGCAGTACCGTTTCGAGCGCGTGAATCTGGTTCCGCTGCTCGAGGACACGCTCACTCTGCTCGAACACCGCCTCAACGCCGAGAACGCCGGCATCAACCTGGCGCGGAGCTTTCCGAAATCCGAAGCCTGGGTGCTGGCCGATGGCGACAAGCTCAAACAAGTGTTTTGGAACTTCTGCGAAAACGCGGTGCGCGCCATGAAAAACAAAGGCGGAAGCCTGACCGTGGCTCTGGCTGAGCGCGGCTCGGACTGGGAGATGAGCTTCGCCGACACCGGTCCGGGCATCAACCCGCAGCAGACGGAAAAAATCTTCGAGCCCTTTCAGTCGAACTTTGAAGGCGGAACCGGCCTCGGCCTCGCCATCGTGTACCAGATCGTCCAGGCCCATGAGGGCAAGGTGTGGGCGCGTTCGGAAGTTGGCAAGGGCACCAGTTTCGTGGTGCGCTTGCGGCGCATGGACGATGACCGGGCGCATGACTATGGGCAGGTCGTCGCCAGCGGGACTTCCTCCACTTTAAAGTCCGCCGAATCTGCGCTGGCCGCCTCGGGAGCAGGAGGAGGCTCGCGTGGGTAACATTCTTGTCTGCGACGACGAGCGCTCGATCTGCGAACTGCTCGACATCACCCTGCGCCGCGATGGCCACAAGGTGGAAACCGCCACCGGTGGCGAAGCCGCCAAGCGCAAAATCGACAGCGCGCTGTTTGACGTGATTGTTACCGACATTAAGATGCCGGGCGTGGACGGGGTCGAAGTGCTGCGCCACGCGCACCAGATCTCGCCCGAATCCGCGGTCATCTTGATGACCGCCGTCGATGACTACGAAGCGGCCGTGCAGGCGGTAAAGGCGGGCGGCGCGACCGATTACATTCGCAAAAGTCCGGGACTGGTGGACGAAGTCAAATTGGCCATCGCTCGGGCGCTCACCAGAGTTTCGCTCAGCCGTCAGAACTTTGCCCTGCGCCGCGACGCGGCCACGCGCAATTCGCTCGACAACATCGTCGGCGCCAGTCCCGCGCTCGAAAAACTGAAGCAGACGATCCGCACGGTCGCTACCACCAGCAGCACGATTCTGGTCTACGGCGAGAGCGGAACCGGTAAAGAACTCGTTGCCCGGGCCGTGCATACCTGTTCGCCGCGGGCCGCCGAAGCTTTTGTCTCGGTCAACTGCGGCGCGTTTCCGGAGACGCTGCTCGAAAGCGAACTCTTCGGTTACGTCAAAGGCGCCTTCACCGGAGCCAACCAGAACCGGCGCGGACTGTTCGAAGTCGCCGACCAGGGCACGATTTTTCTCGATGAGATCGGCGAGATGACCATGCCCATGCAGGTCAAACTGCTGCGCGTGCTGCAGGAGCGTACGGTGCGTCCGGTCGGCGGTACTACCGAGATTCCGGTTGACGTCCGCGTCATCGCCGCTACTAACCGCGATCTCGACCGGCAGGTCACCGAAGGCACATTCCGCGAAGACCTCTACTATCGGCTGAATGTCATTCCCATTCGTGTGCCGGGCTTGCGCGAGCGCCGCGAAGATGTTCCGCTGCTGGCGAATCACTTCCTTAAAAAATATGCGCCTGGAGCGGGAAAGAGCATTCACGGCGTCGCCGCGGCGTCGCTCGAAACTCTTACCGGCTACGACTGGCCGGGAAATGTCCGGCAACTGGAGAACACGATCGAACGCGCGGTGGCACTCGAGACTACCGGCGAACTGCTTGTCGAGTTGCCGGTGGAGCGTCCTAAGGCTCGCGCCGTGGCTGCCGGCGCAGAGACTGCAATCAATACGGCAATGGATACGATGATGAGCATGGCCGTGCCCGCAGGGTCGGTTCTGCCCGAGGGCGTGAACATGGAAAACTACGTCGCGCAGATCGAGCGCTCGCTGCTGCAGTCCGCACTCGGACAAACCCACGGGGTGCAGGTCCGGGCGGCCGATGTGCTCGGAATCTCCTACCGGTCTTTTCGTCATTTGATGAAGAAGTACGAGTTGTAGGAACGGCTCTCAGCTGTCAGCTATCAGCTATCAGAGAATTCTTCTCCATGCGGTTGGGTTTCACCTTGAGCTCTCTCTTATTCTTGCCTGTTTACTCAATAGGCATTAACCCGTGTTTAATGGGTTAGGGGGGTGTCGAGGCGCCAAAATCTAGAGCCTAAATGACTTATTTTCAAGATATTCCCGAATAAGGACTTGGCTTGATTCTTCGCTCAATTCTACTGAGATTCACAGTTTTGGCGGCTTTCTGACGGCCGTTTGGTGCCTCAACTATGCCTAAAATATAGTTACCAGAGAGCCGCTATTGGCCTGTCGCGGCCTCGGTGGCCTTCGATGGGGTTGGCACACCTCGGCTACGACAGATCAGAGAAGATTGTTGCGCATTTGCCGGTTGGAGGTCTGTGATGACGCGCACCGGCTGTTGGTGATGAAGAAAGTGATTCGGAGTTTTCCTCGGATGCACCAACTATCCCGCCGGCGAAGGCACACTGAAAGCAGGCAGGGCACCACTCCGAGGAGCGATGACGCTAGAAAGCGTCACGCGATGCCCTTAGCCGAGCGGTCTCGAACCGCAAGCTAAGGCTCTCGGGTGGTACCGAGGGCCGGGTAGGTGACCCGGCAAACCCAAGCCCAACTCTCAATGAGTGTAAACGCCTGTGTCTGTTGAAAAATCTCGGTTCACGGCACGCTTTTTGTCCCTTCGGGCCTCCTGGTAAATCGCTTCTTTAGTTTCTCCAGACCAGGTTCATGCAGTTGCGATCTGCGGGGTTGGCTTACAGCTGAGGAATCGCACCAGCCGTTTCAGGTTCTGCACGGTTGCCGCCAGATAGAACTGCTCGCGCACGAAGCGCATCCGGCGTAGCCTCAGTCGGCGGAGTCCGATGTAATTCTTTAGCTCTGCAAACAGTGCTTCCACTTTTCGCCGCGCCCGTTGCGAGATAGCGAACGCTGGTGTCTGAGCCAGGGCGTGCGCACGCTGCCGCGCGGGCTCGCAGGTGTGGATGGCAAGGGTCCGATACTTGCCTCGCGTGCAGCGGCTCTTCTGCGAGCACTCGCGACAGCGCTTCACCGTCGAGTAATAAACGTGTGTGCGGTTGCGCGCATTGATTCCGACGTACTTCAGGATTTTGCCTTCCGGACAGAGATAGCAGTTCTCCTCGGGTAGGTAGGTGAACTGGTCGATGCCATAGAGATCAGTCGGCCCATTGGGATTTTCTTTCACCCGGATGTACGCAGCGATACCACGTTCATCAAGCCATTGCAGTAGTTCGCCGTTGCCGTAGGTGGTGTCCGCTGCCAGCGTCTGCGGAAGAGAGCCGTAACGTTCGCGATAGCGTTCGATCATGTCTCGGGCCGCTACGCTCTCCTGACTCAATCGCGCCGGCGTAGCTTGCACCCCAACGATGACACAACTGGCGTTATCCACCAGATAGTTGTCGTAATAGCCGAGCCGCGCTGGACCGCCTTTGGTCGCATAGGTCGAATCCGGGTCGGTGGTCGAGACCTTCTCTTGCTGCGGAACCGGAGGTTCGACCGGGTTCTCCCGCTCCAGTTCGACTAGATACTCGCGCACCGTGTGGTTCACCTTAGCTATCTCCGCCAGTTGCTCACGGGCAACACGGCTGTGATGGTCGGCATTGGCCTGGATGAAACTGCCGTCCACCGACATGTGCTCGCCCTTCACCAATCCGGCCTCTACGCAGCGGGCGACGATCTCCTCAAAGATCTCCTGAAACAGATTCGATTCCTGGAATCGACCATGCCGGTTCTTGGAAAACGTAGAGTGGTGCGGAATCTCCTGATCGAAGCCCAGTCCGGTGAACCAACGCCACGCCAGATGCATACGTAGCTCTTCCACCAGTTTCCTTTCGCTCGTGACCCCGTAGAGATAGCCGACCAGCAGCAGGCGCAGCAGCAGTTCTGGGTCGATCGATGGCCTTCCCGCATCGCTGTAGGAGTCCTTCAACTTGGCTCGTATAAATTCAAAGTTGACGTGGCGATCGATCAGGCGTAGCAGATGATTTTCAGGAACTTGATCTTCCAGGCGGAAGTAATAGAACAACGACTCCGAGCGGGATTGGTGTCCCATCATGAGCAGCAGGCCTCCAAATGGAATGGTGAAAAGCAGCATCGAGAACTCTGGCCTGCTTATAACCGGAACGTCGCCCCGCCACAAGCATCAACTGAGGGACTTTTTCAACAGACACGCCTGTTAACCACAGTTACTTCCGTTTGGCCCGTGACACGACCATCAACCATCATTCGACTGGCATTTGAAAAGAGATTGGGGCGACCACTGATCCAGCGATCGCCACTTTTCGAACCCTCCGCTAACGCGCTGACGCTCGCCTACACCTAACGGCAGTTCGGGAACTTGAGCGAAGCGAGCCACGTGTCCCAGGCGAACGAGCCGTCCACCGCGTAGTACTCGGTCGTGTACCAGAACGTGCAAGAATCGTTGCCATCGAGAGCCATGCTCGAGTAGTCGCCCCAACGATCGAACGAAGCTAATTGTGAGCCCCCGCCCTGTTTGATCAGAGCCTCGGTCTCCGTGGTGCCTAGAGGATCACCCGCCGTCTGGCCTGCATAGTAGATCGACGGGTAGTCACCTGGGGCCGCACTCGAACGACTGTACCCCAGGGCGATGTCTCCCTTCTTGTCCATAGCGACCGAGCCCATCCAGCGGTACTCGCCGTCATCCGGGGTCTGCCCCGATTGATACAGGGACAAATTGGTCGTGCCCAACCCCTGGGCCCGGAACTCGTACCACGTCGTTGCCACAGCAGTGCTGTTGTTCACGCTGTGCGCCACCAGAAAGTGCTGCGTGCCTGTCTTGTTGAAGTGCGCCAGCCGATACATCAGTCGATCGCCGAGCGTGTCCAGGACGTCAGTTATTAGGGGAACTGAAACCGCTTCCGGCTGTGGGACACAGTAGGTGGTGAGGGAGCTGCCGCTACCGCAGAACGCCAAATCGAACGCGGGCACACTGATCGGCATGGTCCCGTTGACCCCGGCGAGGGTTGACTTGGAAGGGTTCGCGAAGTTCACCTTGAACACGTACTCGTAGACGTGCGTGTCACCCGGCAAAAAGTTGTCGATGCTCCCCAGTAAGACCTCGCTGTTCGTCGGTCCAGAATCCGAGTCGTCATCGGCCGGCAGCATGTTGTCGTCGAACAACGTGCCGTTGGAGTTGTCCAGGATGCAGACCTGCTGCGCGTTGCTTTTGCCTTTCAGCATGCTGGTAGCGTCATAAGCGCACACGTTAACACCCACGAAACTTACGGTGCCGAAGACGTTTTGGGTCTGGTAATAGACACTGCGCGTAAGCCCCCACTTCGGGTAGTCGGGGAAGCCAGGCTGCTGTGGGAAGGTGTACCGGAAGTAACTGCCCGTCGCGTCGGTAGTCTGCGACACCGCGACGCACGTATAGTAGGGAGGCCCGTTGAATATGTTCTGAGCCGCCAGCCAGCGGTGATTCGTCTTATCCCACTGGATGATAATGTCGCCGTCGTTGTTAGTCTCGCACGGTGCGCCGAAGCCCTTCCAGAAGTTGGTGCCCGCGAAAGGCCCCGCGATGAGGGCTCCGGTGGACTTGTTAAACACGGCATAGCAGAGGTTTACCCACTGCACTACCTGGGTGTCGCCCACCGCCGCGTTGGTGTCGGGAGGTACAACCGTAATGCCCGCAACACTCGGGCAGTTTAAAAAAGCAGTGTTCCCGACCCCTTCGAAGCTCAGGCCGATGTTGGCACTGATGAGGGGGGCGATCAACGGCTGGAGGGCGCCTGATGCCCTTGCGCTCTGGCTGTGCAAAGTACCCGTCGATGGCTGCAGCTTTGGCATCAGAGGCGCGTGCATCACACGGACGCCCTGCTGAGTCGGGGCTTCTGTCACCAGCTCAGCTAAAGGCGGCGAAACGTCGAACTGAATTGGTTTGTTCGCCACCGCATTGCTGAGTACCTGGGGCTGGGTTGGTGTCTGTCGCGGCGCTGCTTGAAGGCCGCTCGGAAGCATTCCCAACACCAAGAACAACATCAGAAATCCAGTCTTCGAAGTTCTCATGGATTCTTCTCCTTATCTCTGATTTGGATTTGAGTCGGAATTTCCTTTTTGAACCCAACCAAGGCCGCCATTCTCGCCCCAGTTCCTGTGCGTGTCAATGTGAAAGAATTTTCATCCGGATGCTCAGCTTACGCTCGAAACGCAGGGCAGTAACTCGGGGGCAAGGGGAGGGGTTATGGGGATATGAAGTGATGTAGTTAAAGCTGAGGATACGCGCCTCGACTGCTTCGCCGCCCTCAAATTCCTACCCGAAGTAGTGCTCCGAAACAGCGTCGCGAAACCCTATGCACGGGGAGAATTCCGTGACGCCTCTTTTGCGACTGCAAGAATGCAGGGGCCCTTCGACTCCGCAGGGGCTTCACTTCGTGAAGTCCCTGCTGCGCTCAGGATGACAACGTGGAACAGTGCCTCGCCTCAGTGGCTAAAGCCAGCTCTGACTTAACGGCACGAGTGAAACTCGTGCCCTTCCCGTTCTTTGTGGAATCAGAGTTTTTCAGCAGACGGTGAAGCTGTGCCCTTCCACAAGCCGCCGGCCTTAGGCTCCGCAATTTGTGGAACTGGTTCTAGTGGCGCCAGATTTTTTGCGGCTGGTGGGCGCTGTCGGTGGAAGACGGGGCTAGGCCCGTCTCTACATTTGTGCTGGGCGCAGGAACAGAGACAGTTACGGGCGCTGCGGCGGAGGCTGCCGGCGTGGCTGCGACTGGCTCGGGTTTGGCTCCTATCTCGTCTCCGCGGAAGTAGTGGTCTTTATTATTGTTATTGTCATTGGCGGCTCGCATTTCTGGCATGGCGGTGTAGGGCTTTGAGTAATCGTTGTTCGCGTTCCAGAAGAGAAATCCTATGCCACCTTTCTGCTTTGCTACTTCCACCTGAACTTCAACATATTTGGGCGAGTAAGTCCTGGTGCGCCAGGCGAAGGCTTGCAGCCAGGGACGAATTACTACGCCGCTGTCTTTGGTTATGAGCTTGAAGCGGTCCATGGACTCCCCTATGAAATGCCCGGGGGCGTCACCGGGGTGGGCGACGCCGTCCATGCCGAAGAAGTGCGAGGGATAGATCATGGGCGAGAGCACGTCACAGTGCTTCGCCATCGCTACTATGTCCTGCCCGGTGTGCGACAGATCGACGGGACGCTGCCATGCCATGACTCCGAAGACGTCGAGCGAGAACAGGACTCCGGTGGGATGGAGCTGGGCATAGGCGCGTTGCAGGAAATCGGCGATCACTTCCGAGCGTTGCACGTCTTTTGTTTTCGGCCGATCAGTCGGAGACCCGGCGGCGGGGGAGACGGGGCAAGCCCCGTCTCTACAGTTGTGTTCGGGATGATCGGCTTGGAAAGCAAACGAAGCATCTTTCTGGTCGCCTTCGGCGGGAAAGCGGACGTAGTCGAACTGCACTTCATCGACTCCGGACTGGGCTACGAATTTGGCTAGGGCTATGTCGTAATCCTGGACCTTGGGGTTCGAGGGGTCCGTCCAGACTAGCTTGCCGTTTTCGCGCCAAGGCTGGCCGGTGCTGCGGGACTTCACGGCGAGTTCGGGATGGCTGGTGACGAGATGCTCGTCGCGGAAGATGGCGATACGGGCGATGGCGTGCATGTTTTCGGAGTGCAGGAAGTGAATGAGCTTGGGCAGGTCGGAAATATAGTGGCGCTGTCCGGTGGCTAGCGGGTGGTCGAAGGCTATGTTGACTATGCCGTCGCTATCCTTTATATCGAAGACGACCGCGTTGCCGCCAACTTCGCGCCAGTGGCGGATGATGCGCTCGCCGTGATCGCTGCCCGCCATCACCCCGGTCAGATAAATGGCGCGGACTTCGAAATCTCTTGCAACTTGCACCGGTTTCTCTACAATTGGCGATTCGAGAATTCCGGGGATTATGATCTGTTCTCCTGATTTGAGGAAGACTCCCTGGCGATTGTGGTTGGCGGCGCGGATGGCTTCGGCCAGTTCGGACGAGGTTAGGTATTTGGTGCGCTTCAGATATTTGCGGGCGACGGACGTGATGCTGTCTCCGCGCTGGGCCTGGTAGAGATCGGAGCCGGGGAGCGCGAGCAGGGGCGCCTGGGGTTCGGGCTTCTTGGTGGTATCGGCTTTCGCCTGCAGCAATTGCACAGCGTGGGGGTTTTGAACTGCGGCGGCTTCTAAGGAAAAGAGGGCAAAGGCGGTAAGCGCCAACCGGAACGTTAAGGCAGCGACACGGGCGATCGAAGGTGTAGCCGTCGAGGAGCGGGACGTCGATGATCGGGACAAGGATGTTCTCCAGAGAGGAAATCTGTTTCTAGTGTGCATTGGCAGTAACCTGGCTGCCAGTTACGTCCGGCCAAGCGGGTTACGGCTTACCAGACATGGGCGTAGGGTTGGTTGGGGCACTGACGGTAAAGTTCCAGCAGTCTGCAAAGTATTGCTCTTGGGGAAGCGGTGGGGAACTTGGTTGGTAGGACATGAGGTGGGCCAGGCGCATCTAAACCGATGAGAAATTGGGGGATTCGGCGCGTCGGCAGGATGGCTAGCGGCTTGCACACGGTGGGAGCGGGGGCGGGGAAACTGGAGCTTCCTACCGAGTGACAAAAATGAGCAACTTGGCAGAAAACATGAAGATCCCGGAAAGGAAACAAGGGCCCGAAACGATGAGAACGAACCTTGCAACCGTGCTGGATCCGAACCGCCGCAGCAACGACGCTCGTGACTTTGAGGGCGCTTTGCGCCGGAAAATTGTGGGGCAGGACCAGGCCATCGAGAAGGTCGCGGAAATCTATCAGATGTTTCTGGCGGGGCTGAATGCGCCGGGCCGTCCCGTAGGGAATCTGCTGTTCCTGGGGCCGACCGGCTCGGGCAAGACGCGGGTGGTGGAAGCGGTGGCCGAGTCTTTGTTCGGCGACGCGCGGGCCTGCATCAAGATCGATTGCGCAGAATTCCAGCACTCGCACGAGATTGCTAAGTTGATTGGCTCGCCTCCGGGATACCTGGGACACCGCGAGACGCATCCGCTGCTGACGCAGGAAGCGCTCAATCAATGGCACACGGAAAAGCTGAAACTGTCGATTCTGCTGTTCGACGAAATTGAAAAGGCGTCGGACTCGCTTTGGCAGCTGTTGCTTGGAATTCTGGACAAGGCGACGCTGACGCTGGGAGACAACCGGCGTGTGGATCTTTCGAACTGCATCATCATCATGACCTCGAACCTGGGCGCCGCGGAGATGAATGGGTTGGTGGATGGCGGCTTGGGCTTCGCGCCGAAAGCGGTGCAGGTGGACAACTCGCTCGACGACAAGATTACCCGTTCGGCAGTGGATGCGGCGCGGCGCAAGTTTGCGCCCGAGTTCATGAACCGCATCGACAAAGTGGTCGTGTTCAAGACGCTACGTTCGGAGCACCTGCAGCAGATTCTGGAAATCGAACTGGGGATGGTGCAGCAGCGGGTCCTGGTGGCAGCGGGCGCGCATCAGTTCGTGTTCAACTGCACGCCGCCGGTAAAGAATTTCCTGCTAGCGGAGGGCACCGATCCGAAATACGGGGCGCGGCACCTGAAACGGGCGATTGAACGGCATCTGGTGTTTCCGTTGGCGAACCTGGTAGCTACTGGACAGGTCAAGCTGGGAGATTTCATCCGCGTCGATCTGCTGGGCGAAAGCAAGCTCACGTTTGTCAAAGAAGCGGAAGGCGCGATGGTGCCGGTGCTGCTCGAACGTTACGGAGCGGCGGCGGCCATGCCAGCAGCAGCGGCAGCCCGAGCGGCGCGTCCGGTGGCACAACGCAAGGAGTTTGGCGCCGGATCACAGAACGAGAATAAGTAAGTCAAGTTGCCGGTAGGTGGGGCACCGCGTAGGCGGTGTCCCTTTTTTGTTTGGGAAACTTATTTTCTTGCCGGTCGCGATTATTTGCCGACATATGGACGGTATCGCATTCGCGATTGGGTTAATTCTTTCACGTCCAGCTCTCCGTCATGGTTGGTGCCTAACCTGTCGAACTCCGCTTCCATAAACTTCATCCATTCTTGCTTGGAGATCTTGCCGCTCTTGTCCGTGTCCATCACGAGCAATAGTTGTTTTGCCGCCTCCGTTGCGACGGCAAGCTTCTTTTCTTGTTCAGCTTTTTCAGCCGCCGACGTTGGAGCAACTACGCCCGTTGATTTCTCGGGTTGGCTGGTGTCGGCATTCACTACCATAACTCCGGCTAAGAACACCGCTGCGATGATGGCGACAACGATCGGCCAGGACTTGAACATAGTTTTACCTCCGCTTGAGATCGCTTGACCAAGTAAAGCAGGCTTCCCCTTGAGGAAGCCTACCTTCAACATTAGAATTTAACCATGATATCGATGTCGATCAGATTCTCGTTCTTGCGCAGATCGGGGAACCATACGGTGCTGCCCTGGTTTGCGCAGCTGCCGACAATGGTAGGGTTTTCCGCGCCGCTGAGGGTCAATTGCCCGGACGTATTCCCGTTGTTGCAAGCGAAGAACTGGGGATATCCGTTGTTGGTGTAAGGCACTCCGCCCGAGCCCGGCGGCGTAACTCCGCCGTGACCAGACCAATACGGCACGCTGGCATGGCGATAGTCATACTCCCAGCGGAAAGTGAGCCACTGCCTGGGCATGTAATCGTACGTGATCGAAGTATCCCAGGCCTTGAACGGGTCCCCGGGATTCCCCGTAAAGTAGGGTGCGTTGATGGCCGCGGAGGAAGCAGTCTCACCATTGATGGGCGGGAGCAGGACCAGATAGCGTCCGGGATTGTTGATCATGCCGCCGCCGATGGTTAATCCGTGCGTATCCTTCTTGAAAAAGTAGCGGTCGTAAACCATCCAGCCGACAAAGCTCTGCTTGGGATCGATTCCCCCCTGTGGAAAATTGGCACTCGGTGCCGCAAGCGGGTCCCTCTTGTTACCGTGGCAGCTAACTCCTGCCAAGGTGGCCGTGCTGGGGCCGAATTCGCAACCCAGATCGCCGGTGAACGAGAACGCCATCTTGTCGAGGAACTGTCCCGGTTTGTCGTAATACTTGATCTCGATGCTGTCGTCGGTGTGGATGCGGCCGCGATTCTGTATGTACAAATCGTCGTGGCCGATACCGTAATTGTTGGAGATGACGTTTACCCAGGGTCTCGGAGTCCACTTGATCTGTCCGCCCAGCCCTTTCCTCGTATTGGAAGAGCCGTACGATTGCCATCCATTGATGATCCAGGGTTCAATCTTAAGGTGGGGGTTGGGGAAAATCTGTATCCTAATGCCCTGGAAAAACCACGGCGTGTTGGAGGAAACGTAGGAGGGCTGGTAAGCCCAGTTATCGAAGTTGTAATAGCTGAACAGGCCGATGTACGACATGAAAATTCCCGCGTCAATGTTGATCCCGTCCAACACGTTGAGGTGGTAGCCGCCATACGCTTCCGCCAGGTAGCGATCCGCATCGGCGATATTCCATTGCCCCTTGGCGTAGCTGGGGTCATTGCGGATCGTCGCCGTAGAATACATGCCAAACTGAGTCATGAATCGGGCGCGAACGTTGTCCCAGTGGAAGTCGCCGCCAAGGCCGAGTTGCTCCAATTGGATTTCGTTTGAGCGAAACAGTTCGCTTGACCCGCCCATCGAGTTGTCGACCGGTTTGTTGAAATCGTAGGTGTAGGTAACATCGGCGCGGATTTCCGGGGTGAAAAATTTTGTATCAAAAGCCGTGTCTTTGTTGCGCGGATTGCCGTTGAGCCAGGTCCAGTCCCAATCGGAGAAAGGCGCGATCTTTTCCTTCTTTGCGGGCGCAGAGGAGGAGTCGCTCGACGTTTGAGCCACCGCTGCCGCTGCCGGTACTGCCGCAGTAACCGGCATCGCTACAGCCATGTTTGCGGGAGTTCCCGCCGCCGGAGATGCCTCTGCGGCCGCGCGGATCTTCAGTTCCGCTTCGAGCTGCTCGATGCGCGCCTTCATCGCGGCCAGCTCTTTTGCGACATCGAGCGAGCTTTCCGGACTTGGGGTGGCCGTAGATCGGCCAGGAGATACATCGGCCGACGGTTCGTGCAAAGCTGCGACCTTCGCAGGAGCATCCGTTTGCGTCGGTGCCTGCGCATAACCACGCGGAGTCTGAGCAACCATGAGGCTCAATACAAGCATTGTGGGGAAAGCTAAAACCGCTACGAGCTTACGAAATGGAGTTCTCATGATTTTCAAGTTTGATTCCTTTCCGGTCCGAAGGCCGGTTCTCTCTGAAATGAATGACGGTCGTCCATCTCGCTGGATGGCCGAACGGCATTGCGTGCCGGTTTTTATTCGGGGTGAAGATAACATCACATCGGAAAACTCATAAAGTTCGGATAAAAAGTTCATAAAGAGCACGTAAAGACTTTCAAGCGGGTAAAACCACTATTGAAACAAGCTTGTGAGCGCAGCGCTGAACCCCTCCACCCCAGCCCGCAAAGTGCACACGGGCTGGGGACCCCGGCGCTGCTCCACCCAAAATCAAAAGCGGGATCGAGTCTACCGGCAACCCGTTATCGCAATGAGCGGCGCTACTAAATTGATCCTTAATGGACGCTACAGACTAGAGGGAGCACGCTGCTCAGTCCAATTGATAATTTTTCTGCGGCCGATCACCGTTGGCATTTCCCGGTGATCAAGCCTCTCAGAAATATTGCGAGTACAGTCGTGAGCCAGTTGCGCGCACTTTCCGAGCAAGCGAATACCGCGGGCGTGAAGTATCTATCCATTCAGTGTTCCGTAGCTTTGGGAGAGGCGCTCACGAATGCGGAGAATTATGCGCTGGCACAGCGCGAGCTCGAAGGCGCGGTCACCCATAGCGAAAAGCTTGGGCTACGTGCGCTGCTGCTCGCACAAAGCCATTTCCTGCTCGGGCGCGCCCTTGAGCTATCGGGTCACGCCGCCGATGCTGCACCTCATTATGCTCAAGCGCGGCAAATTGCAGAGAGTATTAGAGAAGAGGCAAAGGCCGACGGTATCGTAGGCCGCAGCGACCTGGGTCCAATCTTCGCTCACAAGACGCCGTAGCTTTCCACTGTTAGGAGTGCACTGTGGAAAGTCGGGTTCAAGAATCAGCCATGGTAACCGCACGGCGTGCAGCCTCAGTTCCACCTCGAACGCTCCCGTCCTGCCGCGCTAATCGGAGTTGTAGGATTTTGGAGGTAATAGAAATTGAAGTCCGAAATAACCGACGAAATAGGACTGATTGGGGCGGGTGGGTTCGAGGCTCCGCCCGCTCATGAGAAGTAGGATCACCGGCTTATGGATTTTGTAGCGAGCACCCAAGCCAATCGTGGGTTGGTTCTCGGCGGGATGGAAGGTGCCTTGGGAATAGAACTCCATGTCCATTTCGAATTTTGAAGTGAAATCGTGGCCGAGGACAAGACCGGTGAGCCAACCGTTCGGTCCTTTGTGGACAAGCTGATAACCGATTTCGTAATCCACAGCGACGGGGCCAAATTTTTTGGAGAACTCAAAAGGCAAGAGGAAAGCCTGGCTGCCAGGCGTGATGCCGCGGCGGACGGCGTCATCGGGGTTGTTGAGGAAGAGCTGGGGAAAGGTCGAAATGGAGAGGCCGGACTTTCCCACGTCGTAGAAACGCCATTTCACGCCAAGATTGGATTGACCAAGGCCAAACTTAGTCGCGGAGGATGGATCTTGTACGCGTAACCAGGCATTTTCGTAGGTGAGCTGGATGCGATCGCCGACCCCGAAATTGATGTCGACGTCGGGGGTGTGGGAGACCGACTGGTTGCTGTAGAAAAAGGGCATGTAGCCGAGATTGATTTCCCAATTCAAACGGCCAGGGGTTCCTGGATCATTGGTGTAGTAGGGCGGGCCGCCTTGGGCAAACGCGCAGGCAGCGGCAAAGAAAAAAAAGAAGGGGACGAAGATTATGCTCTGCAACTTGGCCAGAGTGCCGAGGCGTGCAGAGCAGAACGCGTGCCAAGCAATCAAGAGTAGCTCCACTCGTTCCAAGTGTAACGAACGGTTGGATGCGCGGCAAAAGCCGGGAGCAGTGCCGCGACATTTCTCACTCTAAACTCGTACTCTAACCGAATTCGGAAATTTCCGAATCTGAGAATTATTTCTGGTAATCCAACTGCTTAGGGATTTCGTCCCACAAAACGCTAGAAGCAGCTTTAGGCGATGAGAGGTGACCCAGCATGGCACACAAGGCAGACTTCGAGATAATTGACGTGCCTAAAGGTCGACTGCTGGCATGGGCGAGCGGTTAATCAGTCTCAATGTCAATGGGTATGTTGACGGTGCGCGCCCGGAGAGTTCTGCGGCTCACTTCGTGTAAATTACGCCGCCCTTCATCACGAAGCTGACGTTCTGCAGAGTTCCAATATCCTGCAGCGGATCGCCCGCCACCGCGATCACATCCGCGAGATAGCCAGCCTCCAGCGCTCCAATCTGCCCGTCCCAGCCTAGCAGTTTCGCGCCGTTCACCAGATCCGCCTGCAGCGCGGCCAGCGGCGACATACCGTATTTCACCATCAGCACAAACTCGCGCGCCTGAGTGCCATGCGGAAATGGCCCCACGTCGGACCCCACCGCCATCGGCACTCCGGCCGCGAGCTGCTTCTTGAATTCCTGCGCATGCAGATCGAGCATCAGGCGTTCGCGCGCGGCTAGTTCGGGCGCGGGCGCGTGATCCGCAAAATATTCGACAATCGTAAAAGTTGGAACCGCAAAGATTTGCTTCTCGTGCATCAGCTGCATGGTTTCGTCGCTGAGCTGATTGGCGTGATCGATCGAAGCCACGCCCGCCTGCGCGGCAAAAAGCGTTCCCGGTTCTCCGGTCGCATGCACTGCCACTTTTCGGCCCTGCCGAGCGGCCTCGTGTACCGCGGCCTCAAGCTCCGCCTCCGTATACTGATAAATCGTGTGGAACTTGCCGTCCCGCACGGAGTCCCGCCCCGTTTCGTAGATCTTGATAAAGTCCGCGCCTTCCTTGAACTGCCGCCGCATCACCGCGACGATTTCGTCTGCGTTATTCGCATAATCTGCATTCGGCAGAACGTGCTGCTCGGGGTTGTAACCAATCGCGTCCTCGTGACCGCCGAGAATGTTCACTGCATTCCCGCTGATGCGCAGCCGTGGCCCGGGAATCCGTCCTTCATTAATGGCATCCCGTACCGCCGTATCCGCCGAACCCGCGCCCTCGGTCCCCATGTCGCGTTCCGCGGTGAATCCCGCCATCAGGTCGTCGCGCGCCGCCAGCACAGCTGTTATCGTTCGCTGCGGCACCGATTCCTGCACCGTCTGCAAATCCTCCGCGCCCGGGTGCAAAAACAGGTGCACGTGCGCATCAATCAAGCCCGGAAGCAGCGTGCGATCTCCCAAATCGATCACCTCCGCGCCCGCGGGACGCTTCACCGAAGTCCCCGCCTCGACAATGCGCTCGCCCTGCACCAGAACTTCGCCGGGCTTCAGGATGCGACCGTTCTTGATATCAAGGAGTCGCGCCGCGTGCAGCACGATAGGGTTCACAGGAGGGATCGCGCTCTGGCCGGCCGCCGCTGCAAGGAACCCGATGAGCAGGAGGGGAACTGACAAAGAAGTACATCGCAGTTTTGTCATCCGGAATTTCTTTATAGACCTCAAAAACGTCGCCATTGTACGCCTATCTCGCCGGTTCGCGACATTGTGAAAACGATTCTTCATCGGAGTACCACGGAGGTCAGGCCATTCGCACCGGTAATCTTTAGATCCAGTTTGATCGTTTACTGCAGAGGCCTGAACTGCGTGCTCTCATTCTCTCCAAACTGGTTTGACGTCATTGACGCCGGTTCTGCCTCGCGGCCGCAGGAAGCCTCCACGTCGGGCCCACCATTGCAGCAGCAGGTGGGTAGGAAAGTACACAACCAGCGGGACCACGACCAGGTATCCCAGCAGGTAAAGCAGGCCAGGAATACTGTGTTGCTCGCGGAAGAAGGGGCCTCGGGCCCAGTTCACGTCGAACTGTGGACGCCAGAGATAATTGACGGGAACCACCACCCAGGTGGTCAGCGTCTGGTAAAGCCATCCTCGGCGGTCGTAACCCAGGCGCCGGATGGCCCACAGCAGCAGCGGAGGAGTGGCCACGTGAAACAAGCTGAGCAGGCGAATGAATAAAGGTAGGTTGGGATCGAACATGTATTCCGTGCCGCCGACGATGTGCGAGCCGGTGCTGAGAGCCCCGGCCAAGTCGATGGTGTAGAGGGTCTGGAACAGCAGCAGTCCGGTCGCCTGCCAGGAGAAAATCAAAGGGCTCTCCAACCATAGGGCGAGCATGAGGAAGAGGTTTCCAAGGTCGCAGAAGAACAGGAAGTTTTGCAGGCCGTATTGCTTCCAGTAGAACGGGACCCAGGCAATCACCCAGACGGTCCAGCCGATCTTGAGCCAGAGGGGCACCCTCATGGCCGTCATTGTAGTTGGCCGGGCGTCCATAACTGTGAGGGGATTCACGTTTTCGCTTCCCATCGGGCCTCGCTTGCTCCAAAAGTCACCCTCGGTTGTGACGAACGGCACTGCCGCCGCAGCCACCAAGAGAGAAGATAGAAAGTAAACAATCTTCACTGGAGGGATACTCTATGAAGAGAGTTTTGATTCTTGGCGCCGCAGGCAGGGACTTCCACAACTTTAACGCCTTGTTTCGTAATAATCCCGACTACCAGGTGGTTGCATTCACAGCCACTCAAATTCCTGACATAGCCGGCCGCCGTTATCCGCCGGAACTTGCCGGACGCTTGTATCCGCAAGGCATCCCTATCTTCGAAGAGAAAGATCTGGAGAACCTGATCGCCGAATACGAGATTGATGCGGTGGTGTTTTCCTATAGTGATGTTTCTCACCAGAACCTGATGCATCTCGGCTCCCGTGCGGTGGCTGCGAACGCCGATTTCTGGCTTCTGGGAACCGAGCACACGCAGCTTAAGTCGTCGGTCCCGGTCATCTCCGTGTGCGCGGTGCGAACCGGATGCGGCAAGAGTCCGGTGTCACGCCTGGTGGCCGCAGAATTGCGGCGCCAGGGTCGAAGGCCGGTGGTCATCCGACACCCCATGCCTTACGGAGATCTTGCGGCGCAGGCTGTCCAACGCTTCGCCACCATGGAAGATCTTGACCTGCAACAATGCACCATCGAAGAACGCGAAGAGTATGAACCGCACATTCGCCAGGGGACGGTGGTGTACGCGGGAGTGGACTACGAAAAGATTCTGCGCCAGGCGGAGAAAGAAGCGGATGTCATTTTGTGGGACGGCGGCAACAACGACACATCTTTCTATGCTTCCGATCTGGAAATCGTCGTCGCCGACCCGCACCGCCCGGGGCATGAACTGTCTTACTTCCCGGGTGAAGTCAATCTGCGGCGCGCGGATGTCATCGTGATCAATAAGGTAGACACCGCCGACCAGCGCGACATTGAGACGGTGCGCCAAAACGTAAAGCTCTACAACCCCAAGGCAGTTGTTTTTGAGATGGCCTGTCGCGTCTCCGTTCCCGAGCCGTATCTGGTGAAGGGACAGCGCGTGCTGGTGGTGGAGGACGGTCCCACACTTACTCACGGAGAGATGCCCTACGGCGCCGGTGTGGTCGCGGCGCGGCAATGTGGGGCAGCGGAATTGGTGGACGCCCGGCCGTATGCCGTGGGATCCGTCCGCGGCACCTACGATCGTTATCGGCACTTGACGAACCTTTTGCCCGCCATGGGTTACAGCGTTATCCAGAGACACGAACTGGAGGAAACCATCCGTCGCACTCCGTGCGATCTCGTGTTGATCGCCACTCCCATTGACCTCGCGCGGGTAATCAAAATCGATCGACCCAATCTGCGCGTGACCTATGAAGTCGAAGAACTCACCAAGCCCGGCCTGGCCGAATTGCTTGCCAAATTCGCGCGCGAGCACGAGCCAGCACTGGCAGGAGTCGGAAAATGAATGGCATTGGCATTGGCAAAGACTTCCTCTCGATTCGAGATTTCTCGCCCTCGGACATCCAGTACCTGCTCACTCTAGGCCGTCAAGTCAAGGCTCACCCGAGCGCCTATGGCAAGGCACTCCGAGGCGAGACCCTGGCTATGATCTTCGAGAAACCTTCCTTACGCACCCGAGTAACTTTTGACGTCGGTATCCAGCAATTGGGTGGCTTCTCGCTCTACCTCTCGCCTGCGGAGATCAATCTCGGCAAGCGCGAGTCGGTGTACGACGTGGCGAAAAACCTCGAACGCATGGTGCAAGGCATCATGATCCGCACCTTCTCCCATGAAGTGGTTGAGCAGATGGCCCGGTACGCCAGCATTCCTGTCATCAATGGGCTCACCGACTACAGTCATCCCTGCCAGGCGATGGCGGACTACTTCACGATCTGGGAAGCAAAAGGCAGTCTGAACGGTTTGAAGATCGCGTTTTTGGGCGATGGCGATAACGTTGCGCGGTCACTGATGTTTGCCGGGGCGCAGCTCGGCGCGCACGTTTGGCTGGGTACGCCTCCGGGATACGAACTCGACGCGGCCTCTGTAGCATGGGCGCGCGATCGCGGCGACGAGACGGGGGGCACCTGCACCGTAACCAATGATCCGGACGACGCGGCCTCAGGCGCGGACGTGATCTACACCGATGTCTGGGCCAGCATGGGGAAAGAGGTCGAAGCAGACGAGCGCAAGCGTATCTTCATGCCTTACCAGGTCGATGCGACCCTGTTCCGCCGGGCCAAGCGAGATGCCATCTTTTTGCATTGCCTGCCTGCGCACCGCCGCGAAGAAGTGACTAATGATGTTATCGACTCACCCCGTTCGCTGGTATTTCAGCAGGCAGAGAACCGGCTGCACTCACAAAAGGCGATCATGCTGGAATTGATGAAAGGTGAGTTCGTCAAATTGCCGGGACTCGTCGAGTTGCAAGAGTTGGCGCACGTATAAGGACGTTCTTATGAATTGATGAAGTGAGAGTTGAAGAAAGGCTCACCTCTGCTTATGAAGACCATGCTCCTTGCCGTGGGCGGAAACTCCCTGATTCGCGCGGGAGAAACGGGAACGATCGCCGAGCAACGCGCCAATGCTCAACGGACCGCGGCCCAGATCATAGGCCTGATCCGCACCGGTTACCGGATCGTGCTCACGCATGGTAATGGTCCGCAAGTTGGGGCGGCGCTTCTACGCTCGGAACGGGGAGCGAGCCAAGTGCCCGGGCTCCCGCTGGACGTTTGTGGCGCTTCTACCCAGGGTGAGATCGGATATCTTCTCCAGCAATCATTGCAAACTGAGTTGCAACGGGCGGATCTGCACGTGCCGGTTGCGACTGTTCTCACCCAGTGCCTGGTCATGCCCGACGATCCCTCCTTGAAGTGTCCCAGCAAACCGATCGGTCCTTTTTATTCGCGCGCCGATGCCGAGGAGCGCAAAAACCTTCTGGGATGGGAGATCGTGGAGGATGCGGCCCGCGGTTATCGCCGTGTGGTTCCGTCGCCTGATCCGGTTGGCATCATTGAGTTGGAGGTCATTCGAAATCTGGTGGAACACGGCGTGCTGGTGATCGCCTGCGGAGGCGGAGGAATTCCTGTCGTCTGGAGAAACGGGAGATTACAGGGTGTCGAGGCTGTTATCGACAAAGATCGCATTTCCGCGTGGCTAGCTTCACGGCTCGGCGCTGATCTCTTTGTAATTTCTACCGACACCGACTACGTGTATCTGGATTATAAGAAACCTACGCAGCGTCCCCTGCGGCATGTCGGCGCTCATGAGTTGGATGCGTATGCCAAAGCAGGCCAATTTCCACCAGGGAACATGGGTCCCAAAATCGAATCCGTGCTGCGTTTTCTGCGCAACGGCGGGAAGGAAGTCATCATCACATCTTGCGAAAATTTGGGCCAGGCGGTAGCCGGATCGTCTGGCACGCACATGTTTCCCGATCATGATGCTGTGAAGATCGAGCGTAACCCTGATCTCGAAAATGCTAATCTCAAGAACAAAGAACTCGAATTCGTGATGGGAGGACACTGATGCCAAAGCCGACTGTCATTCCTTTCCAGGCTCTCAAGCCCATCCAGCCTCCTGCCTTAGAATCAGCCCTGAGAGAATTGCCATTGAAACATGTCATCGAGTCCCAGCAATTCACGGTTCCCCTGCTCATGGAATTATTCGAGCGGTCGCGAGGCATGGAGCGAGTGGTGGCGCGTGGAGGCTCTCTCGACTACCAGAACCGCATCATGACCACGCTTTTTTATGCGCCTTCGACCCGCACTCGACTTTCGTTTGAGGCCGCCATGCACCGTTTGGGCGGCCGGGTCTTATCTACAGAGAACGCGGGCGCGTTTTCTTCGGAGATCGAAGGTGAGGAGGTGGAGGATTCCATTCGGATTATCAGTGGCTATTCGGATGTGATTGTCATCCGCCACACGAGCGAGGACGGCGCGCGCCGGGCCGCGGAAGTTTCGGCGGTACCAGTGATCAATGCAGGGGATGGCAATGGCGGACAACATCCAACCCAGGCCTTGCTCGACCTCTACACCATTTATAGGCAGCGTCCGCTGGATGGTCTGAGTGTGGCCATCATTGGCGAGTTGGACAAGGGGCGCACGGCGCGATCGCTGGCGTATCTGCTGGCCAAGTTTGAACGGGTAAAGATGTTCTTCGTCAGCCCGGCGCAGCTCCAGATGAAGCCGGACATCCTGAGCTATCTCGATGAGCATGGCGTCCGCTACGAACTGGAGTCGGATATTGGCCGGGTGATTGGCGAAGTGGATGTGGTTTACCAGACCCGAATCCGGCCCGAGCGAGTGCGGGACGTGAATGGCCTCAGGCGTTATGCCATCGATTCGACCGTCGTGCAGAGCATGAAGTCGGACGCTCTAATCCTTCATCCGTTGCCCCGCACGGTCGAGTTAGACAAGTCAGTCGATGCTGATCCCAGAGCCTTGTATTTCCGCCAGGCCAGGAATGGAATCTATGTACGGATGGCGCTGTTGACCATGTTGTTGGAGAAACGCTGCTAGCAAATGAGTCATGCAGAATTAGACCGGGGCGTGCAAAGGGCAACTGACACCTGATCTGGTTCTGCGGGTGATCGGGGAACCGAGCCGGAGGGGGCTTGGTTCTCGCCGTAGGCACGGGTACTATGCGAAACGATCCGTCCCTACTTCGCCGACACTGTAAGAGTCAACACAGCCAAGACTGCCAAGACGAAGCTTACGACAAGCGCAAACAGGTTGTGGAACGGATGGGCGTGGAAATGGCTATCGCCCGATCTCCTGAAGTGCTCTAGGGTCCTCATGACCAACCTCCTGCGACAATCAGGCAGCAGACGATTTGTCGATCTCTGGCCTGCATGTCCCCACTCAGATTAGACACCTTTCGATGCGATTTTGCAGTGATATCGGCTACTTCGTTCCGCGCTACCTCTCTTCGGGCGGTGTACTATCTTGACCACTTTGCTTGCAACGAACACCCCCACACATCTACCCGCTCGCGACTACTTTGCCGACGAGCTGAAATCATTCGTTATCGCCCGGCTCCGTTAACAGGGCATCTGCGGTAAACGAAGCCAGATCGCTAAAGAGCCTCTCCAAAGTCGCTTCCTTTTCAACCTCGGGCAGGCCGAGTTGTCGTTCCACCCGCGCCTCCATCTCGCGCAGGTGCGCCTCCGGTGCTTTCCTCGCAAGATGCTGGAACAGCAACCTGTGCGCACCTTTGTGCTGCATGACCTCCAGCCCATCCAGCATCTGGCGATGCGATGTCCCTTCCCAGATCGCAAGGATCATGGCCTCGCGCAGCCAGCGCTCCACGCGATATTCCTGCAGCGTTCCCACCCCGCCATACACCTCAATCGCCCATTTGGCTGTCTGCACAGCGAACTCTGCGGTCCAGTACTTCGCCAGATGAGCGACCAACCGGAACAGATGATAGTTCTCCGAGTACGGTGGCTTCTCCTGCCATACCTTGTCGAGCAGACGCACCGCTTCCCAAGCCAGCCTGGAAGCCGCGCGTAGCCCCTGCAGACGGTCCTCGAACTGCCTCCGGAGCAAAGGATGTTCGATGATCGGTTTACCGAAGGCCGCGCGCCGTTCCGCGAAAGAATAGGCATCGGCGATGGCCCTTTGTGCGAGCGCTGCGCTGCCCACGCTGTTGGCCACGCGCGAGAGGTTCAGCACTTCGAGAATCAAATAGATTCCATGCTCTACTTGCCCCAGCAGCCACGCCTCGCTGTGACGAAATTCGATCTCACCGGTTGGTACCGAGCGAGTGGCGATCTTATCCTTGAGGCGGCGTATGCGGTAATTCAGCTGCCCGTCTTCACTGTGACGCGGTACCAGGTAGAGACTTAGCCCGCGTACGTTCTGCGGTGCGCCCTCCTGCCGAGCCGCGACCACCGCCAATTCGGCTCCGGCATTGCTCGCAAAGTATTTGTCACCGGTCAGCCGCCACTTACTCCCATCCCGTTGTGCTACGGTCTCCACCGCCGCGCCCAGATCTGACCCACCCTTGATCTCCGTCATCCAGGTTGCGCCCTGCCAGACATTGTCATTTTCATTGTCATTGTGATTGCGCTGCAACATGCGGGGCAAGAATCGTGCCTTCAATTCTGCGTCTCCATATTTTGAGAGCGGGCAAACCGTGGACAGAGAAACCGTGTACGGGCAGGCCAAACCCGGGTCATAGAAACCTGTAGCGTAGAGAAGAAGGTAAGCGGGGATCAGCGAGTTCTGCTCAAAGACGCGCCAGAGCACGCCTGCCTGGTATCCATGTTTTAGCATGCGCCAGTATTCGGGTGGATAAAGGATTTCATCCACCCGCGCGCCCCACCGATCGAACATGCGCAACCACGGCGTGCCAGCGCGGTCCACCGCGTCCGAGATTCCCTGCCCTTCGCGTTCGAACCACGCTTCGTATTCTCGCAGCCAGTCTTGATCGGCACGGATCCCGGCCTGCTGCAGAAACTGTACTGGAGAGCACAAGACATCAGAGCGCAAAACATCAGAACGCAAAACATCAGAACGCAAGACATCGAAGCTCATAGCCAGAGTTCTCTCACTTCGCCGCGAATTTTGCAAGACTTGCCGAAAGGTCTGGGGGAGAGCGCGTGCTCCTGGTCCGCAATGGCGGTGACCAAGTTACGTGAGTTTCTGGACCGGCGAGTGGCGAACGCGGTGCGCCCGCTGCTATAGAGGGAGAAATATGGCCAGCAAATCGGTCAGGACGAGCCTGTGCGATTGGTCACAGACAGAATGGTTCGAACCGGCTAGTATGAAAACCTGCATCTGTTTTTCCATCCTCTCAGGAGATGCAGGTGTGATCCAGCACGACGGCCGTCGCGCCGTATAAGAGGAGGATTCCATGCCCCTCGACTCTCTGGAATTTCGTACATCTCTCCAACGAGTGCTTGTCGGTCTGATTTTGATTCTGGTTCCGCTCACCGTGTTCGGCTTCTATGTAGCGCTGCAAGGAGACAGCCAGATTCGGCAGATGGCAGGCGAAAATATCCGGTCCGTGACACGCACCTCGGCTGAGTTCACTTCCCACTTCATCGCGGGGTGGGTGCGGGACGTGAGCGTGATCGCCAATGACTCCAGTCTCGTTCAGTCAGTCACTTCCGCCAACCACCAATACGAGCGCCTTTCCGACGACGCCGTTATGAGCAAACTCGAGGCTACCGAGCAGAAATGGAACAACTCGGAGGGCGATGCCCTGGCGAAAAACATCCTCGCCTCCGATTTAGCTCGCCAACTCCGTCGCCTGCGAGAGCTGACTCCGGGCTTGCTGAAAGTCACGGTTGCCGATGCCAGCGGCGCCACCGTCGCAGCCACGGATAAGCCCGCGCACTACTTTCAGATGGATCGCGCGTACTGGGGGGTGTTGTATTCCCAGGGACAGGGCGCAATCCACGTGGCCGATCTGCGCTATGACGACGAGAACCGGTTGTACTACATAAGCATCGCCTACCCCATCTTGCAGGATGTCACAGGCAGGTTCATCGGCGCGGTCACTGCTCTGGTTGATGTCTCGCCGCTGTTTGCGCAACTGAACCGGCAGCAGATCGGACATACCGGGCGACTGTTCCTGGTGCGCGACAATGGAACCGTGATTCAGGCGGCCGGCGTAACCCCGTCCCTGAAGATGCACTCCGAGGAATACAGCGCCATCCGTGACTCGCTCGGAAACCTGCGGGGTCGCGAAACCGGATACCTTTTCACCACGTTTTCCAAGGGCGAGAAATATCTCGTCGGGTTCGCTGACGTTGGATTGAAGGACGCGTTCCCCAACCTTCCTTGGATCGTCGTGGCCAGTCAGGAAGAGCGTGAGATCACCGGCCCCATTCGAAATGTGGCTGCTTTCGCGCTATTCGTTATGATTCTGTCGCTGTTGATACTTTCTTTGCTCGCCGCGTACGTGTTCCTGCATCGCACGCAGAAACTGGAGGATATCGAAATGCCTCCCGAAGACAAGCCGCGTCCCGCAGCGGCGTGACAACGCTGGCTCCGGGGGCGGGCGAGAGGCAACGGGTCTTGGCATTAGAGTACCACTGCTTAAGGGTGCAACTAGTACCGCCTTCATCGATAGATCTTAGGAATTTCGGCACGGTTCCGCGATCCGCCGCCTAGGGCTTGAAACAACGCGGCTGTGTCGGCATACCGATTCGATTGAGTCTGCACGAGATTAATCAGGGCTTGCTGATAGGCTTATTCCGCGCTCAAGAGCGCGAGGTAATTGGCGCAGCCGGCCTCAAGCTGTTTCTTGGTCAGGTCGAAGGTAATGCTGGCGGCTCTGCAGATTCTGCGGCGAAAGGCGGTCGACATCGTGCTCCTTGATTTCGATCTTGGCGAGAGCGATGGCCGGCAGTTTCTCCGATTGGTAACGGAACAGGGATTTCAGGATAAGATTCTCGTTGTGACTGCAGGCTTGGATGCAGGGGCTGCTGCGGAGCTGATCCGTTCGGGGATTTCTGGAGTTTTTCGAAAACACGATTCTGCCGTAACTCTTTTCGAAGACTGGCGTCCGGACTCGCAGTCAATTAGTGCGCATTGTTTTAGAGCAGTATCGAGATCAGCTCTAGATACACAAAGACGCGAGAAGATCGAGTATGGCACACAGGGAAATGCGACGGGGCGGCTTATCTCTAATCTTGTTCGCAACGGTTTTCCTTCCGGCGACTGGCTACGCACAGGATTCAGGACGTACTACTGCTTCGTCAAGTGAAGGCGAGCAGATCGGCAAGGTTGTCAGCGTCCGAAAGGTCCTGCGTAATCCCTACTCCTTCAGTCGCTATCCACGAATCCACTACTACCTGCTTTATTTTGCAGTTCGCGTCTCCGGGCGAGCATACTGTAGCGAATACGAGACCCCTGTGCTCGACGAGATTGATGACCTGTTATCGGCGAAGGACAAAGATGTCGAGTTTGTGCTCAAGGGCAAGAACCTTATACTCAAAACACCGCGCGGCCGGAAAATCGAGGCTCACCTGGTGGACGAAAAGCAGTGCTAACGGCGCGGGCGTTCAGGTTGGTGGCATCTACTTGTCGGTTGCATCTCGGTAGATTCCTTGTTGCCGAGCGGACACTCGGAAACAATTCATGGGGCACGGAAAACAGACTCGCTTCTGGTGCGATTTCTGTGGGACTATGTGCCAAATGCTGAGCTTCTGATCCACGGATAAAAAGCGTGCCCACGCCAACCACTGTTAGCTCGACAACACGGAGAGACGAACAGGAGTTGCGCGATGCACGCTTCGCCATGCGTGTTTCTTTGATTCTTGGTTTGGCAATGCTGATCGGGAAGACCACGGTCTATTTCATGACACATTCGGCGGCCATTTTTTCCGACGCGGCCGAGTCGGTCGTCCACGTGATCGCTGTGGGGTTTGCCAGTTTTAGTCTTCGGCTCAGCACAAGATCAGCTTCTCCTCAATTCCTCTACGGTTACGAGCGGATCACCTTCTTCTCCGCTGGATTTGAAGGAGCGATGATTGTCGTGGCCGCCATCGCAATTCTCTATGAGTCGATCCGGAAGTGGATCGCCGGGCTGCAACTGGAGCACCTGGGAACGGGCGCATTGCTGATCCTCATGGCTGGAATCCTCAATGCGGGTCTCGGTTACTATCTGCTGCGGACCGGCCGGCGCACCAATTCCCTCATTCTCGAAGCCGATGGCAAACACGTCTTGACCGATAGCTGGACCAGCTTTGGCGTTGTGGGAGGACTGGGACTGGTGCTGCTGACGCACTCGAAACCGTTCGATCCGCTAGTGGCCATCGCGGTCGCGGCCAATATCCTCTGGTCAGGAGGGCGCTTGGTCTGGCGCTCGGCAGTCGGGCTGATGGATTATTCTGATCCCACAGCCGGCCGGAAAATTCGGGACAAGCTGGATGCAATTTGCTCGGAGCTGGCCATCCAATACCATGGCGTACGCTTCCGAACCACCGGATACCGCCAGATCATCGAAGTACACTTGTTATTCCCGCGCCTGACACTGGTCAGCGAGGCCCACCGCCTTGCAACCATTCTGGAAGAACGCCTGCCGGCCGAACTGGGGATGCCCGCCGAAGTCATGACTCACTTGGAGTCCTTAGAAGACCACGCCGATGTCCACCGCGAACAACACTACACAGGGAAACCCGAATAAGGAGGCGGAATTCGCCCTGCAGTCCTGAAGTGGGGTTTCCAGACTCTCGCGGGTCGGACTTTCTACTCCGCCTTCGGATTCGGAACACCCATCGGCGGATCAATCGCGTCCAGGTAGGCCTGCATGCGATCCTTCGTTCCGGCGGGCATGCCGGTGAACTCGATTCCATTGCCCACGCCCGGATCCGACGTCCGCACCGCCGCCGTGATACTGATACGCTCCGAGTCCAGCCAGAAGTCTATCCGCAGCACAGTTCCGAGCGGGAATGGCATCATACTCTCGACGTAGCACCCATTGCCGCTTACGTCGGTGGCATTGATGCGAATCGGCGCCTTGGCGTGCTCGGCGCGAAGTTCCAGCGGAATCAAGACCTTATGTCGGGGCCAACGCCGGTTGTTGGAGGGAGCAATCGTCACCGTCGCGCCGTCGAGCGACAGATAGCTTTTCCACGGGCACTCCTGAGCGGCTAGCAACTCAATTCCCACTTGATTCTTCTTGACCGGGCCGGCGTTCATCACTGAGATCACCGCGCAGCGGGTTTTTTTATCATCGAACTGCACTCCGACCACGTCACCTACCTTCAGTTCGCTCTCGACTCCCGAGATCAATGCGCCCTTCGAACCGATGTTCAGAGCGCGAGCAGATTGGGAAAAAGGGCGCCCCTCTGCGGTCATTCCCCAAACCCGCACCGGCAGGTCCACACTCAGGCGAGGTTCGGTTTGCTGGTCATCCATGCCTTATCCTTGGTATCCGGCTCATGCGATGATACAGCTCTCCGCGGCCCCAAGCCAAACCTACGCAAGTGCCATGCACGTTTGTCACAACGGCCCGGTGGGCAATTCGGTAAGATCGCAAAATGAGCTTAGAGTGCTTGATCGTGACTTGTCCAGATTCGCGCTTCACCACGGTCTCCTTAAGCCGCAGATAAAGCGGCGACCATGATGGCCGCCGTTCTTGTTCCAAGCGCTTGGTTCGACTAGAAGGTGAAGCTCAAAGACATCTGGATCTGCCGCGGGCTGCTGATGGTCTTGTTGGTGATGCCTATGCCACTGGAACTCGGGCATTGGTACAAGGCCGTAAAGGTATTGTCGCAGGGAGTTGTCGCTACAGGCTGATTGAAGTATGGAAAGCCGTTGAAATTGATGTTCTGGGTGATGTCGTCGATCGGAATATCGAAGCTCGCGGTGTTAGTCAGGTTGAAGACGTCGAACTTGTACTTCAGAGAGTACCGCTCGGTTATCTGCATCGCCTTCACGACCTCGATGTCCGCCCGCCTCTGCCATGGTTGCCGGAAGATATTGCGCTGACCGTGGTCGATGAAGTTAGTCTCGTAGGGGTCATTCATGGGAATAGCGCCGTTCAATGCGCCTTCCGCTAGCAAAGGAAGGCCAAAACACTTGGGGTTGAGGGCTGGGGCGCCAGGGTGCACTCCCGAGGCCCCGGTGAGCGCCTGCTGGGGCGTGCAACCGGAGAGAGGAACGACGGGATTGGTGATGCCGTCGTTCACGCCGTAGAATACGCTGCCAACTGCACCGGTGTAATCGATCACGCTGTACGGTTGGCCACTCTGGATGATAGTCAAACCCGAAATCGCCCATCCATCGGCCACCTTGCCCTTCAATGAAGATGACGAGAAAAACTTCGGCAGTTCGTAGGTATAGGTAAAATTGATCACGTGTTTGCGGTCGTAGTCGGATAGGCCGTAGCCGGAGCGCAGATTCTGAGGATTGTTGCCGTTGTAAAACAGGCCCATCGCGCTTTGTTCGTCGGTCGCGTGAGAGTAGGTATAGGAGAAGCCAACTTGGAAGCCATGACTCATTCGTTTTTCAACGTGAGTCTGCAGCGCGTTGTAAGCGGAGATCCCAGCCGCCGTATAGGATTCCGATTCGGCGGAATAGCCGATGTAGGGAACTCGGAGGTCGACATTTCCGCCTTCAAAGGTTGACTGGTATGGCTGGTTGCTGGTGGGGAGGTTACCGTTAGGGAGGTTGATGGGGGTGAAGCCGCCTGGCTGAGTGACAATCGTATAGCCGTAGGTGTAATCCTGCTCAAACTGAGTGCCCTTTAGGATGGGATTGGAGGGCGAGGCAATCTGGGCCTGGTTGAAAGGCAGCGGAACGATCTCATGACGGCCGAGATTACCCACGTAGCCGATCTCGATAGCGAGGTCCGTACGCGGCTGCCATTGAATGTTGAGCGTCTGGTTGAGAGTATAGGGGAGCTTGTTGGCGCGGTTGTAATCGGCGAATGAGAATAGGGGTATCCCGGTTTCGATCTGATCCGCATTCGGCAGAATCAGATTCTTGGGATTGCCGCTGGGAGGGGGATTGAGCGAAGGCCCCCAGGGGTTTTCAAAAGTGCAAAGTGTGTACGCGTATTGACTGCAAGCCGTCGCATTCACCCACGGCGGGGTCTGGTTTACTCCAAAGGGACCGCCCGCGATCAAGCCGGAGGCAAAACCTGGTGAAAGGTAGGTGAAAAGTTCTCCGCGATCATAGTACATTCCCCAGCCTGCGCGCACGACGACCTTGTCGTTAAACATCTTCGGGCTCCAGGCCACCCCAAGGCGCGGTGCGAGACCCCACTGGCGTCCCGTTAGAGTCGAGTCGCTAACGCCTTTCGTCGGAAACAGAGGATTGTTGCCCGCCACAATGAATCCGTTCGAAGTGATCGTGTCCGATGCCGCGTCGTAGCTGTAAAGCGACGGATCAAAATTGAAGAGTTTTCCGTACTTTTCAGTTAACCCTCCGTGATAATCGAAGCGCAGGCCGGCGCTGATGCTGAGATTGGGCCGGATTTGAAACTTATCTTGCACGTATGTGCCGTTTTCATTCGAGCGGTAGTAACGGTTGGCGTCGCCCTGTAAGAACTGCGTGGCAACGAATCCATCGGCGGTATAGGTGATGGGTGTGCCCGTGAGGAAATTGGCGAAATTGGTGAAGCCGATGATCCCCGAGTTCGTTCTTTGATCGCGCGCATTGAGCTGGGAGTAGGAGTAGCTCCCGCCGAACGTAATCGTATGTTTGCCGTGGATCCAAATGGCGTTGACGGAAGGCATCCAGCGGTTTTGAAAAACTCCGGTGAAGGCGCCTTGCGAAGCTGCCGTCGATCCGATACCGAGCCCAGCGTTGAAAACGGCGTTTGGATTGTTCGGGGAGGCGTTTCCTAAATCATCCACAATTGTAATTCCCGGGAAGACTGAAGAGCCGAACGCATTGATGTTCCTAGCTTGAGGCGTGAACGGCTGTGCAATCGTGCTGTAGGCCTTCTCGCGAATGAACCCGAATACTTCTGTAATGCTGAAAGCTGGCGTAATGGATTGCGTGTTCGTAATACTCGCCACCTGACTGCCAGCGTCTAAATGTTGCGGAAATCCTTGGACCGAGGAGTACCCAAAAGGCGCCGTGGTCGGGTCATGCTGGTAGTAATACTTCAATGAGAGCGTGTCTTTGGAACTTACCAGGTAATCTAGATTAGACACGGCTTGATCGGTTATGAAATACGCCGGCTGCGTGATGAAGGCATTTTCCGGGAAGTTAAGTGTCGGCGTGAAAGACGGATTCGCCGACGGTATCATGTACTGGCCGTTCGGCAACTTGTAGTTCAACATGGCGAGCGCGACCGGATCCACCGAGGCAGCGGTCACACAAGGCGGCTGGTTAGCTCCGGCGCAGGGGAAATTTTGGTTGGCGACACTCGCCAGTGTTCCCGCGCTGCGATCGTCGGACAGGCCGAAGGGCACCGCCGTGCGCGAAGTTCCAATCTCCAGATCGGAAACGTGAGTGTGCTGGTAGCTGACAAAACCGAAAAGCTTGTCCTTGATGAGTGGTCCGCCGAACGTTCCGCCCGCTATGTATCGGTGCAACTCGGGAACTTTTTCGTTACTGGGAATGTTGGGATCCTCATTGTAGAAAAAGGGAGCGGCATTGAGCCAGTCGGTTCCGCGGTGAACGTATGCGCCGCCGTGTATGGCGTTGGTGCCGGAGGCGGTGCTGATGTCGACGTGCGCGCCGCTGGTGGATCCCTGTTGCGCATCGTACATCGAGGTATTGACGCGAAATTCCTGAACTGTCTCCGGTGCTGGAGTCGGCAAGGCCTGGCCGATGGCCAGATAGGGCGACGCCGAGGTCTGAACTATTTCCGCGGTCGTGTTGGAGGCGTTGGCAACGCCGGTATTGTTCACGATGCGCGCGGAACCTACCGAGCTCGTGGTCTTGCCGTTGAAAAGGTTGCTGGCATCTACGCCATTGAGCAGGAAGGTGTTGCTGGTATCGCGCTGGCCGTTGGCCCAGATGGGCTGGTTGCCCAAACCGTTGTTGGCGCCGGTTCCGCTGGATAGTTCCGCGTTTACTCCGGGAGAGAGAATGGCCAGCCCCGTGAAGCTGCCGGTGGGCTCAGGGACCGATTCGATCTGGTTTTGTTCAAGGATGTAACCATTGGTGGTGTCGACGGCGTTCATGAGCGGTTCCGCCTGAACCTCGACGACTGTCCCCACCTGGCCCACAGGTAGTACCACGTTGACGGTAGCGGTGCGATTCGCCTGCACCGTAATCGAGGGAATCTTCTGCGTCTCGAAACCCTCATGGGTGAAGGTGAGGGTGTAGGTGCCGATCGGAAGATTTACGAAGTCGTAGATGCCATTTGCGTTGGTCTTCTGGGTACGGGTGAGTTTTGTCTGGTCACCTACGATCGTCACAACGGTGTCCGGCAGAACGCCACCGGTCTTGTCCGCGACCGAGCCTGTGATTCCGCCGAGCGTCTGCTGAGCCTGAGCGCAGGGGATGAAAGAAAATGGCATCCACAGGGGTGACGCGGTAAGGATGATAAGGAGTAGTCCAATTCTTTTGAGCATTAAGGACCTCGTATAAGTTTTGAATAGATTCATGCAGCACCGCTTGCCAGCAGTCGAACTACGGCTGTGTTGTTGAAACGATGTTCGCGGCGAGGCTGGATTGCTCGCTCCCGCACGCTAAAAAAGACGGACTAAATTTACGCGAGTTGGGAACGGAATGAAAGCGTTCGGTGCAGTGATAATTTCTTTGGCACAGATTAGATATTCTTATGGCGGCGGTGAGATTTCCCGGGATCGCGTCTCGGTCTAATGTCTCCAAGATGTCATTGTCCACTAGTCATTGTCCACCAGTCATTGGCCAAGTTGCCGCCGGTCGCGCAAGTAGCGACAATGTGGCCTTAGCTCTCGGCCAGCGCCGTTTTTTTATTGCGCCTGCGAATCACAAACCACAGCAGTCCTGCCGTCAAATAGGCAAGATAGACGTAGGGCAGCTTGCCATATGGTCCTTCGGGTACAGGGTACAAATTTCCGACCAGCGCGAGCAGCATGGCGGCACCAGCCAGCCAAGGAACGACCTGCGCCCCGGCGCGGAAAACGGCGTGTTCGCGTAAGTAGCGTGGCAACGCGACGCAAACCAGTGCATAGGCGACGATAAAACCATAGGTCGCCAGCGAACCCAGCCAGCCGTACACATCCAACCCGCTGGCACCGCGGGCTGCCAGAACGGCAACGGGGAACAGCGCAGCAACACCGGTGATGACGACAGCGCGGCTTGGCGTTCGATTGCGGCTATGCGTGTTGCGAAGCAAGTCGTGGGCCAGTCCGTTGTGCGCCATCAGCAGCAGCACACGTGCTGCCGCGGTAATGCACGCCAGAGTGCAGGCAAACAGGCTCACCATCGCGCCTATGTCGATCAGCAATCCCAGCACCGGGACGCCGCCGACTCGGGCCAGCACATACATCGGAGCCTGGCTCGCGCCCAAATCCTGGCCGACCGTGTGGAAACCCAAGACCTCCGCATAGGCACAGACGGTAAAGAAAGCTCCAGCGAGAATGGCGCTTTGGATGACCGCGCGCGGAATCGTCTTCAGCGGATTGCGTGCCTCGGATCCCAGCGTAGTTGAGCTTTCGAAACCAACGAAACTGAAAAGCGCGAGCACCAGTCCGAGCCGCAGCCCGCTGCCGGTCATGCCGTGGAGGTGAAGTTGTTCCCCATCCCAATGCCAGCCATGGCGCACCAGCAGCAGTATAACCACGATCACAATCACAGTGACGGACGCGGCTTCAATCCATAGCATGAGACGCGCGGAGATCTTCACGTCACGGTAAGCAATCCAAATTGATATGGCAGTGACCGACGTTGCCAGGAGCACGGCAGAGTAGACGTGGCCGGTGGCATCGTGCAGCAGAAGATTCGCGTAGTGGTAGAAGCCGCCAATGACACTGGATCCGGTCGCGACATAGGCAAGCAACAGACTCCAGGCGACGGTCGCGCTGAGCCAAGGCGGCAAGGTCATCGAAGCGTAGGTGTACAACGAACCGGGCGAGGCGGAATGGTGAGCATAGCGGGCGATGCAAAGCGCGACGAGCAGCACGGCCGCGGTCGCGAGTACATACGCCAGCCAGGTGCCGTTACCGGCAAGGGCACAAACCAGCGGGATCGTGGCCGCGGGCGTAGTCGTCGGAGCCATGGTGGAGACTGACTGGGCCAACGTTTCCATCGGAGAGAGAATTCCTCGACGCAAACCATAGTCTGTTGGCGGGGAATTCTCTAGAGCCGTTTGCGTCATGCGGGGCGATTTTGCCTCAAACTGCATTTGGGGTGGGATTGTACAACAGCGGCCGCGCGGAAGATCGAGAGAGAATCTGATTCGAGATGCGGTGTATCATCTTGCAACGTTTTGCCTGCATCGTTCGACACTGCTGCAGGGAAGATCAAGAGCATTCGATGAACCCATGGTTCCGCGCATTACGGAGAATAATTCCATTCAAGGAAGACGATTGATCGAGCGGTACTTCAAACTCGCCGAGCATCAAACCTCCGTCAAGCAGGAAATGTTGGGTGGCCTCACGACATTTGTGACGATGGCCTACATCATCGTCGTGAACCCGCAAATCCTCGCGCAAGCGGGAATGCCGGCCGAGGGCGTCGTATTTGCGACGTGCATCTCGGCTTCCGCCGCCACGTTGGTGATGGGTCTCTACGCCAACTACCCCATTGCGCTCGCCCCGGGGATGTCGCTGAACGCTTACTTCACTTATGCCGTCTGCCTCAACATGCATGTCCCCTGGCAGACAGCGCTGGCTGTGGTTTTCTTTTCTGGCACGGTGTTCCTGCTACTGACCGTAACGCGCGTGCGCGAACAAATTGTCAACGGTATGCCCGACTGCCTGAAGCACTCTACGGCAACGGGTATTGGAATGTTTATCGCCTTTATCGGACTGCGCAATGCCAAGCTTGTGGTCGCGAACCCGGCTACCTTCGTTGGCCTGGGCAGCTTCTCCAATAAAGAAGTGCAGATGGCCTGCTTCGGACTCGTCCTGACTCTCGTCCTCATCGCACGGAAGGTCAATGGCGGAATCTTGATCGGTATCTTGGGAACTACGCTGGTGGGAATTCTGCGCGGCATTTCTCATTGGCCCACCGCGATTCTGTCTTTTCCGCACCCTTCCTCTACTTTCTTGAAGCTGGATTTTCGAGCAGCCATCCATCTGGGCTTCCTCGAGATTTTGTTTGCGTTTTTATTCGTCGACCTTTTCGACAATGTGGGCACACTGGTAGGCGTGTGCGAGCAGGGCGGATTCATCAAAGACGGCAAGATTCCCCGCGTGGCCAGGGCTCTCGTCGCCGATGCCGTGGGTACGATGTTCGGTTCTCTGACCGGCACATCGACGGTTACCAGCTATATCGAGAGCGTGGCCGGAGTCGCGGCCGGAGCGCGAACCGGCCTGAGCAATATTGCCGTCGCCGGTCTCTTCCTGATTGCCACCTTCTGTTCGCCTCTGGCGACAGCGATTCCGGCTTACGCTACGGCGCCCGCGCTGATCCTGGTAGGGGCGCTCATGACGCAATCCATTTCACGCATCGAGTGGAGCGAGTTCAGCGAGGCGGTTCCGGCCTTCATCACCATGCTCGCGACACCATTGACATTCAGCATCGCCACCGGCCTGAGCCTGGGGCTGATCTCATATACAGTGGTGAAAATCGCCTCCGGAAAACTTCGCGAGATAACCACGCTTATATGGATTCTCACCGCGCTCTTTATACTGCGTTACGTCTATCTCGCCGTCGCTTAGGTGGTGGTTTGAAGAAAGGATCATTGCCTTCCCACGTCGGGTTCGGCCGTAACCTGGTTTGGATGATCCATGCCGTCGATGTTAGTCACCTTGTTCACGAGGTGTACACAGCATCACGATGGCGGCAGCCTCGATCATCTGAGAATCGTTAAAATGTCTCCGAGTCTCACTGCACGACGACCTTGCCTGTCATCTTCGGGTGGACCGAGCAGTAGTAGGGATAGGTTCCCGCCTTGGTAAACGTGTAGGAGAATTTCTCGTCCGTATCCATCACTTTGGATTTGAACACGCCGTCTGTGCTCACCGCCGTATGAGGAATATCATCGCTGTTTGTCCAGGTAACTGTCGTTCCGACGGGTACCGTGAGCGTCTGCGGCCCAAAAACGAAATTATCGATTTTCACCGTCGCGCTTGCCGCGGAGGGCTGGTCATTCGCCGTAACGCTCGGTGATCGCGCTAACAACAGCAGCACCGCAATCACTACCGGCGCCGCCAAACTCGCAAACCACACATTTTTCCTTGTCATTGTTTTGTCTCCTCTCCAGATTTGATTTTCTTGCTTGATCTTCATTTGTTTGGACCAGATCCTTGGGGTCTACCCTGAAGCCGAAGACCCCGAGTCCCTGAGTGGCGAATCGATGATTGCCAGACTGCGCCCGCTAACCAGATAGTTCACGTCCGTGATACCCAACACCCTCTGCAACTGGTCGGCTGACACCTTCATGGGTCCGGCTGAGGGAGCTGTTCCCGGCGCAGGTTGAGGGAAAGCGGTCGACATCGCGGTGTGGAACGAAGCCTTACCTTCGACCTTCTGCATGATCTGGTGAATGTGGCCGTTCAACACAGTCACGGAACCGAAACGCTTGACGTACGACAACGCTTGTTCACTGTCGTCCGTTCCCCAGCCCCAATCGGGATAGATGGTCCACAGTGGAATGTGTGCAAAGAGCACAATCGGAGTGCTGGCAGAGCGACCCTTAAGATCGTCCTCAAACCACTCCAACTGTTCGTGACCGAGCGACCCCATGCCTCCAGCTTTCAAATTGGCGACATTTACCAGGCCGACAAAATGGACACCCTTGTGATCGAAGCTGTACCACCCGGTGCCCTTTGTACCTTTTCCATAGCGCTCGAGATATTGTTCGCCGTTGTCACTTAGCATGTCATGCTCGCCCGGCACAAAGTAGATCTGCTTGGCAGACGCTCCTTTTAGTGCCTGGTCCAGCGTATCGAATTCACTTGGCTTAGAGAGCTGACTCAGATCACCAGTGTGAATGATGAAGTCCGGTGTGTGCGGTATCGCGTTGATCTTTTTGATCGCGGTCTGCAGGGTAGCGGTGACGTCCGGATTGGCTGGCTTGTTAAAGCCGATGTGACTGTCACTGATCTGCACAAAGCTGAAGTCTCCGCCTTTGCCGGCATCCTTGCCGTAGCCTTTGGCGAATGCCCGAGATACCGGAATGCCGCCGCTCATAGTCCAGACTAGGCCTGTACCCGCCCATGCCATGCACTTCAGGAACCCGCGACGGTCGACTCCGTCGTTGTTGAGGTCTTGTAACTGCTGATCGATAAGATCTTGCTTCTTGTTCGGCATTTTTCCTCCGTGGTTTGTAACGTTCTGAGGTGATAACTGGCGCGAGTCATTTTTATTCCACCGATTTATTCGGCCGGCCCAGTTTTGACTTGGCTCGTCTAGCCTGGTCCGTTTACACCACTAAGAAATCCGCCGAGATGCCCCGTCAGCCCTACAATCAATACTGCGAGCGCTTCGATCGGCAGACGGTATTTTGGCAATGATCTTTCAGGGAACCGCCGCCCCCGCCGGTGGATCCAAAACACCGTCCAGATCATCACACTCGATACGCTTCCGAAAATCAGGTGCATTAGCAGAATCCCTTTTAGCCTTTGCCCCTCGAGCACCCACTGCCACGCCGCAAGCCCGGACGCCACCACCGGTACCGTCGAAATCGTGGCTAGCAGTAAATTGAAATACGCTGCGGCAGCCAGCGTCTGGTTCTTCCTCCACTGCGCCAGATAGTCGAACACCACCGCCGTGATGAACAGCGCGATTGGAAAGTGAATCAGCACGACATGTTGCGCGTGCTTGGCCAAAAGTACCGTCTTGAGATCGAAAGGATTTACCATCGCCGTGCCCCTTCTAAGATGAAATGAATTGCGGTCTGCGGCGAACTTGGCTTGACGAAGTCAACCCCGCTGCAACCAGCGAACCTCTTATTGGCCTGTCTTCGACAGCAGCATTTCCCCGGTGACTCCAGTTCGCTCTCTGACTCGTTGTGCAGAACCGACAGCACCCGGTTTTATTCCGCGGGAAATTTTTATGAGTATGGGAATAAAACGACCGCCCGCTGGTTTACCCTTGTGTGCGTGTCGGAGGATAGCTTGCCATCGGGGTCGTTCGAGCAGCTAGCCATGCCTCACTTCGAGCGGCTCTATAATTTTGCCTGCTGGCTAACGCATGACCGACAAGAAGCGGAAGATCTTGTGCAGGAGACTTATGCCAAGGCACTTAAGGGGTTCTCCTCGTTCGAGCCGGGCACGAATTTTCGCGCCTGGATTTACAAGATCCTGCGGAATACGTTCCTGACCTCCCGCACCGGGCTGAAGGCGACCGCGACCGTGCCGCTCGATCTTGAAGGCGAAGAGGAAACCTTGCCCGCGGTCAAGGAAACGCCAGAGAGCATCCTGCTGCAGCGTTCGGACGGGCAGCTGGTGCAGCAGGCCCTAGAGCAACTGCCCGTCGGCTATCGCGAGGTACTGCTACTGTGTGAAGTCGAAGAGATGTCGTATCAGGAAATCTCTGCCACGCTTGCCATCCCGATGGGCACGGTGATGTCGCGCTTATCGCGTGCCAGAAAAGCGTTGCGCGGTGGCCTACGGCAACAATTTGCAAAAAGGATGAACTAAATGGTGAAGCATGGTTTGTGAGTCTTGGAAGGAAAAACTCGATACCTACCTCGATGGGGAGCTCCCCGAGGAGGAGATGCACACCTTCGACGCTCATGTGCGCAGCTGCCACTCTTGCTCGGCGGACGCCCTTACGCGCGTACAGATGAAGCGCGCGATTCAAACCGCTGGAAAACGTTTCGGTCCCAGTACTGATTTCCGGAGACGGATGGAGCAGAGCATTACACCCAAACCGAAACGCAGTTTCCGTCTGGGATGGATGTTAGCTGCGGCGGCCACCATCATTTTTGTGGTCGGGGCGTTGACTTCAACCTACGTGGGAAACCGGTCCGGCAGAGACCAAGCCTCGCGAGATCACGTTTTCAGCGAGATTGCCGACTTGCACGTGGCGACGCTGGCCAGCTCATCGCCGGTGGATGTGATCTCGACGGATCGACACACGGTGAAGCCCTGGTTCCAGGGAAAGATCCCCTTCGCGTTCAATTTGCCGGAACTCCAGAACTCCGAGTTCTCTCTGCTTGGAGGCCGGATGACCTATCTTGATCAAACGCCGGGCGCGCATCTGATCTACGATGTGCGGAAGCATCACATTTCAGTGTTCGTGTTCCAGGAACGGGCTTTGTCTTTGAAATCGCCATCCAGCTTGGACGAGAATTCTCTCTCGCCGGCGAAACTGCCGTTCAACATGGAAACATGGAGTCAAGGCGGTCTTCGCTATTTCGTGATCGGCGACGCGAGTGCTGCGGACATCGATGGTCTTGCGAAATTGTTTAAAGCCGCGTCATAGATTTGACGTCCGTAATTCTGATGCCTGGTACAGCCCTCATTGCGCGCGGCTCTTTGCGCTGCTTCCATGAATACCGTGTAGGGGACCGAGCGACACATAAGCAGCACCCGAATCTATCTGGGACCGCAAGCGAAGTTTGGAGCAGGCAGCAGAGGCACGTCTTTTCAGAGCAGGTGGACAAACGCTGGCTCGTAGTCGAGCCGAGAGAGCCCGGCCGAACGAAACGCGCCAACCGCCTGCTCGAGTTCGCTTGGGCTAATGCAGCGGTTGATCTCGGGATATTGCTTTTCGGTGACGCGGCAGGCGGGATGGTATTGCGCCATCAGATTGACATAGGTTTCAGGACCGAGTTCGCGGCTGATCCAGTTCATGATTTCTGGTGTTCCGGCCACACGGCCGGGCATTATAAGGTGGCGCAGCAGAACGCCGCGCAGCGCCACACCTTGCTCATCGGTGACGAGCGGCCCGACCTGCCGGTGCATCTCCTTGATGGCACGGCGTGCCGCTTCGGGGTAATCCGGAGCTTTCGTATAGCGGGGGCTACTCTCGGGATCCCAGAACTTGAAATCAGGCATGTAGATGTCCACTATGCCGTCCATCAGAGCAAGTGAATCCAGCGAGTCGTAAGCGCTGGTGTTGTAGACCAGCGGCAGACGCAGGCCGCGCTCCACTGCGAGCAGGAGCGCTTCCAGAATCTGCGGCACCACGTGTTCCGGAGTCACTAGGTTGATGTCGTGGCAGCCCTGTTCCTGCAAGCGCAACATCATCCCGGCCAATTCTTCCGGTTCCGCGGGGCGGCCTTCGCCCAGCCAGCTGATTTCGTAGTTCTGGCAGAAGACGCAGCGCAGGTTGCACCAGCTAAAGAAGATCGTCCCCGAACCACGGTTGCCGCGCAGGCATTGCTCTTCGCCGAAGTGGGCAAAATGGCTGCTGACGATGGCGTAACGTCCGGTCCTGCAGACTTTCGTCTTGTTCTCGATGCGGTTCACGTGGCAGTTGCGTGGGCAAAGGACGCAGTCGGCGAGCTTCTCCAAGCCAAGCTTGACGCAACGCGCCAATTCCCCGGATTGCCACAGCTCGATATATGCGGGCTTGAAGTTCCTTCGGTTGACGGCAGTGGGACACTCCGGCATTTGTCTTCCTGTGGCGCTGGCAGGCTGCTACGCGCTCCGTTTGCGTTCGACCCGAGCGCGCTCTACGTAGCGAGTGTCCCTCACATCCACACGCACGATTTCCCCGGGCGCGATAAACAAAGGGACCCGAATACGAAGACCATTATCAAGGGTTGCGTCTTTCCAGGCACTATCCTGTTGTGAGTGCGCCGGTGGCGCTGTGTTGGCCACCTGGGCCTCGACTATGTCCGGGAATACGACACTAAGTGCCCGGCCTTCAAAGAATTCCACCGGCAGTTCCATTCCAGACTGGAGGAATGCGTATGCCGGTCCCAAGATTGCTCGTGGGACTGCAACCTGCTCAAAGGTGTTGGGATCCATGAAAGTACAGGTTTCCGCGTCGTCAAACAGAAACTCCATCACGCGCCGCTCAACTTCCAGGTCTTCCAGCCGCTCCTGTAGCCGAAAGTGCGGTTCCCACATCCGGCCACTTGCGACATTGCACAGTTTCGTCTTCACCACTCCACCCAACTTGGCAGACCCAGCTTTCGATTCCGCCTCGAGAACTTTGTAGATTCCCCCCTCGATGCGCAGGAACATTCCCGGTTTCAACTCAGATGCAATCATCATGGGGCACCCCCAGCCAAGCCACCGTCACCTACATTGATAGATCCCGGCACCTTCCCTCCGCAGTGACGGAGGTCACGACGATCAGCCAAGGGGTGACTGGCCGACCTTTCTGCAATAGGGCGGAAAGATTTTCTGCAAGCTGCCGTATTCTTTCTTGAACCGCGGGTCTCCCACTTCCCCAGGAGTCCCCGAATCAGCCGAGCCGGTTCAGACCGTCCACGTAGGCTTTTGCGCTGGCCTCGATGATGTCGGTGGAAGCGCCGCGACCCATGACGCGGCGGTTGCCGATTTCCAGGTGTACGGTGACCTCTCCCATGGCTTCGGTGCCTTCGGTCACGGCTCGAATGTCATAGCGCAAGAGCTTGGCATGGGTGGCCGTGAGATGCGCAATGGCCTTGTACACGGCGTCGACCGGTCCGTCACCAATCGATGTTCCTTCCTTCGCCTTGCCGTTCACCAGCAAACGCACGGTTGCGGTCGGAATCGCCGTGGTGCCGCTGTAACTGTGCAGGTACTCCAGTTTCAGGTTCTGCTCGACCGGAGGCAAGGCATCGTGGACGAGTGCGGCCAGGTCTTCGTCGAGCACTTCCTGTTTCTTGTCCGCCACGGCAAGGAAGCGTTGATACAGCGTGTCAAGCTCCTGCTTGGAGAATTCGTAGCCAAGTTTCTCCAGCCGAGAGCGCAGGCCGGCCCGGCCCGTGCGCGCCGTCAGGACAACCCGGCTCGCGGTGAATCCCACGTCCGCGGGAAGCATGATTTCGTAAGTCTGCCGGTCTTTCAGGAATCCGTCCACGTGGATGCCGGAGCTGTGCGAAAACGCATTCAAGCCGACCACGGCTTTATTGGCGGGGACGGGCATTCCGAGCATTTCGGCGACCATGCGGCTGGTGCGGAAGAACTCGCGCGGCTCGACTCCGGTGCTCACTCCGTAGTAGTCGACGCGGGTGCGGATGCCCATGACGATTTCTTCCAGCGCGGCGTTGCCAGCCCTTTCGCCGATGCCGTTGATCGTTCCCTCCACCTGGCGCGCACCATTGCGAATGCCTGCCATGGAATTGGCCACCGCAAGACCAAGGTCGTCGTGGCAGTGGACGCTGATGGTGGCGCGCGCAATGTTCGGAACGTTGTCGCGAATGCCGCGAATCAGCGCACCGTACTGCTCGGGAACTGTATAGCCCGTGGTGTCGGGAATGTTGACGACGGTTGCGCCCGCATTGATGATGGCCTCCAACATTTCGAAGAGGTACGACGGCGTGGCGCGGCCGGCATCTTCGGCATAGAACTGGACGTCGTCAACGCAGTTGCGGGCGCGCTTTACGGCGTCCACGGCCATCGCCACCATTCTTGCCTTCTTGTTTTCAAGCGTCTTGCCATATCGCTCGTCGCGGAACTTGCCCATAATGTGAATGTCGGAAACGCCGATGCCGGTGTGAATGCGCGGGCGCTTGGCCTTGGCGAGCGCCTTGCCGCAGGACTCGATGTCGGCGGCAACCGCGCGCGACAGCGCGCAGATCGTAGGCCCCTCGATCTCCTGTGCGATCTTCCGGACGGCATCAAAATCTTCCGGAGACGACGCCGGGAAGCCGGCCTCGATAATATCCACCTTCAACCGCGCGAGCTGGCGCGCAAGCCTTATCTTGTCACGACTCCCCAAACGGGTTCCCGCTGCCTGCTCGCCATCTCTTAGAGTGGTATCAAACACCGCGATCTTTGACGTAGCCTTCATTCCTGCATCCTCGATGAATACTTTGGATCTGTTATCGGAGCAGAACAGCCGAACTGCTCCAGCATACCGCAGGAGGGCCTTCGGAAATCAACACAACCCGGAAAATGCCGTGACATCGATACCAACTTGTCGCCCGCAAGGGTTTTTCTGCGGGGGCAGAAAGAGAGATAATACCGCAGCGAGAAGAAAGACTTCGCAGGAGGTCTGCATGGCAATCCAGTTTACGTTGAACGGGAAAGCGCAGAGCGTGGACGTTGATCCGCAGATGCCCCTGCTGTGGGTGTTGCGCGACACGTTGAATCTGACGGGAACAAAATTTGGCTGCGGGATCGCGCTGTGTGGGGCGTGCACAGTGCATATTGACGGCGAGGCGACGCGGTCGTGCATCACGCCGATTTCAGAAATCGCCGGGAAGAAGGTGACCACGATCGAGGGGCTCTCGGCCAATCTGAGCCATCCGGTGCAGAAGGCGTGGATCGAGCTGGACGTGCCGCAGTGCGGCTACTGCCAGTCCGGGCAAATCATGTCTGCGGCGGCGCTGCTGGCGAAGAAGCCGCGGCCCGCCGATACCGAGATTGACGACGAAATGAGCGGGAACATCTGCCGGTGCGGTACTTATCAAAGAATTCGCGAAGCGATTCACCGCGCGGCACAGATGCATGCGGCGCCCGCGGAGCAGAAAGCGTCGCCGGAGAAGAAGGCGAAAAAGTCTGGGACAGCAGCGATGACGCCGGACGAGCCAGCTACTGTGGGCATGGCTGCGGGAGGTGCGGAATGAGCAGCGCGACGATGAAAGTGGATCGAAGGGAATTTTTGAAGGGCGCAGCGGCGGGAGCGACCGGGCTGGTGATTGGATTCTATCTGCCGAATCGGCTCGACGTGCGCGCGGCGGCTGCGGCTGAGGCGGCACCATTTGCGCCAAACGCGTGGATCCGGATCGGGGCGGACGATACGGTCACGCTGGTGATTGACAAATCGGAGATGGGGCAAGGAGTGGTGACGTCGCTTTCGATGCTGATCGCCGAAGATCTGGAGTGTGACTGGAAAAAGATTCGCACTGTATTTGCGCCGGCGGCGAAGGAATACGCGAACCCCGTTTTTGGAATGCAGGGAACGGGCGGGAGCACGAGCGTGCGAGGGATGTGGACGCCGCTGCGGAATGCCGGAGCGCAGGCGCGAGAGATGTTGATCGCCGCGGCTGCGGAAAAGTGGGGTGTGGATAAGGCGGTGTGCCGCGCGGAAGACAGCCAGGTGATCAACAGTCAGACCAACGAGCGCCTCAGTTACGGAAGCCTTGCGGAAGCGGCGGGAAAACTGCCGGTGCTGAGCGATGTAAAGCTCAAGGACTCGAAGCAATTCCGGATCGTGGGTAAGGCAATGAAGCGGTTGGATTCGGCGGACAAGACTTGCGGGCGCGCGGAGTTTGGGATTGACGTGCGCCAGCCGGGAATGCTGCACGCGGTGGTGGCGCGGTGTCCGGTGATCGGCGGGAAAGTGGCGAGCTTCAATGCGGACAAGGCGAAGGCTGTGCGCGGGGTGAAACACGCAATGCAGATTTCGAGCGGAGTGGCCGTTGTGGCGGACAACACCTGGTCGGCGATGCGGGGGCGGGATGCGCTCGAAATCAAATGGGAGGAAGGGCCGAACGCTTCGCTGACCAGCGCGGCAATCGGCAAGATGCTCGAGGAGGGAGCAAGCAAGCCGGGCGGGGCCGTGGCGAGGAAGGAAGGCGACGTGACGGCGGGGCTTGCAAGCGCGGCGAAGACAATCGAGGCGGTGTACCAAGCGCCGTTCCTGGCGCACGCGACGATGGAACCGATGAACTGCGCGGCGCACGTGCGCGCGGACGGTTGTGATGTCTGGGCGCCGACGCAATTTCAAGGCGTCAACCAGATGACGGCGGCGAAGATCGCCGGACTGAAGCCCGAGCAGGTGAAGATTCACACGACGTATCTCGGCGGTGGATTCGGGCGGAGAGCGGAACAGGATTTTGTGATCGAGGCAGTGGAGATTTCGCAAGCCGCGGGCGTGCCGGTGCAGGTGACGTGGTCGCGCGAGGACGACATCCAGCATGATTTCTACCGGCCAGCGTCGTACAGCCGGTTCGAGGCCGGGCTGGATGCTGAAGGTTGGCCGATGGCGTGGTCGAACCGGATCGCCTGCCCTTCGATCATGTCGCGGTTCTTTCCCGGCTCGGTGAAGAACGGGCTGGATGGATCGAGCGTGGAGGGAGCGGCGGAATTGCCGTATGCAATTCCGAATATTTTCGTGGACTATCAACTGACGGAGACGGGGATCCCGGTGGGGTTCTGGCGGTCGGTAGGACATTCGCAAAACGCGTTTTTCAGCGAGTGCTTCGTGGATGAGCTGGCGGCGGCAAGCGGAAAAGATCCGTACGAGTTCCGGCGGCGGCTGCTTCAAAAAGCGCCGCGGCATTTGGGTGTGCTCGAACTGGCGGCAACGAAAGCCGGCTGGGGTGAAGCGTTGCCGGCCGGGCAATACCGAGGGATCGCAGTGATGAGTTCGTTTGGGAGCTACGTGGCGGAAGTGGCGGAAGTGGCGGTGGACAAGAAGAGCGGCGAGGTGCGGGTGCATCGCGTGGTTTGCGCAGTGGATTGCGGGAGGACGGTGAATCCGCTGACGATTGAGGCGCAGATGCAGAGCGCAATCGTTTTCGGGCTGACGGCCGCGCTCAAAGGCGCAATCACAATCAATAAGGGGCGCGTGGAGCAAGGGAATTTCGACGATTACCAAATGCTCCGCGTGAATGAGATGCCGAAGATTGAGGTGCACATCGTGCCGAGCGATCAGCCTTCGAGCGGGATCGGAGAGCCCGGGACGCCACCGATTGCACCGGCGGTGTGCAACGCGATTTTTGCAGCGACCAGCAAGCGCATCCGGCGGCTGCCGATCCGGCCGGAAGCTCTTGTGTGACGGGTGAGACTTACCAGGAGTGGCGGACCTGGTAGGCGACGATCTTGTCGCCCGAAACCTGGTAGCCCGTGTGTCTAAAGTCCCCGCGCAGCTCAGGTACGCTGTCACATCAGCTGTATATGAGTTGGAAATTTGCAGCCGCCAACAACCTTGTCGACTTCCTGGGGCTGCTCCAAAACGCGGGTCTAGACTCGACTTGGATTCGGACGAAGGTATTAGTTACGTCTTTAGAACCGGACGGGCAGCGCCTCCAATCCGCGTAGAACTGGACTGGTCCGCCAGTGCAGAGATTTCACTGGCACGGCAAGCTGCAAGTTTGGCAACCGGTGTAGAGCGCATTGATTGCGATTTGGCCTTCCAATCGCGCCAGCGGTGCACCCAGACAGAAGTGTGCGCCCTATCCAAAGGCGACGTGACGGTTTTTCTCCCAGGTAATGTCCAAGCGGTCGGGATGATCAAACTGGGCTTCATCACGTTTGGCTGAGGCAATTACCGCCAACACCAAGCCCCCGCTCGCGGGACAGTCACGCCCGCAAGCGGAACATCCTCACGGGCTTAACGCGGAGTGGCAGTTTCCAGTGGGTTGGTGTAACGCAGGAGTTCCTCGACCGCCGACTCGATCAGTGAGGCGTCAGTGTGCAGTAGTTTGCAGTTGGTCGGGGTGCTGCAAAAGAGCCAGGGTACCGGAAAAGATCAAATTGACCGTGGTTTCGTGGCCAGCGACCAGCAACAGGATCGATTGGGGTCTTGTTTCGTGCCCGATCTTAGCGGCTTTTTGATGTTGAAGTTCCGTGCCCCCACTTGAGGGCCATTTCCTCACTCTTGTCCACTAGCTAAGCTATCTTTGTAGTCGAGCAGACTTCGGGGAGAGCTGCTCTGACTTACGACTGAACGCGCCATGACTCTTTGAGTCTTGGGTTTGCACGCGATTGTGGATAAATCGCAACGTTAGTTTTTAAAGGGCGCTCAAGAAATGCGGAACCAGAAGGGCTTTTCGTTGATCGAGTTGTTGATCGTCGTCGCGATTATTTTGATTATTGCATCGATTGCGATCCCCAACCTGCTGCGGGCGCGCATTTCAGCCAACGAGTCGGCCGCGGTGGGAGCGCTTCGCACCCTGAACACAGCCCAGATTTCATACAACTCCACCTACCCGACGGTGGGCTTTGCCAGCACGCTGTCTTATCTGGCAGGCACGACTTGCGCCACCACTGCACCCACCTCGAACACTGCTTGCTTGATCGATTCGGCCTTGGGATCTGGCACCAAGAGCGGCTATACGTTCACTATGGCGAACACAAGCGGCACTCCGGCCGGGAGCTATAACTTTATCGCTTCGCCGGTGAGTCCGAACCAGACGGGCGTGCGCTACTTCTGCTCGTTTGCAGATGCGGTCGTGCGGTCTAGTTCAGCCACAATTTCAACCTGCGACGGCACTGTGAGCCCACTGCAGTAGCCTTAACCCTTGAAGTTGGCAAAGTGCCTGGGGGGTACGAGCCGGAAAACAGGCAGTTACACTCACTGAGAATTGGCCAGGCATCCGTCCGGGTCAATCAGCGTAAAGGCGATTTTTGCGCCAACTTCAGCTCGACCCGTCTTTGGGATGCCACGATACGGCGGGCGTCATATAGAAGCAGTCACTTGCCTTTAGGCTTCAACGTACATTTCGGCCAGCACCTGCGGTGTTCCGTGTTTTCGAGCGGGGGCGTACAATGTCCGAAAGTTGGAGGTACCCCCATGTTCAGGGTCCCTGTTCCCCTCACCCTGTTCTTTTCCCCCACCCTCGGAGCAAGCGCGCAGTCATCTAGTGGGAAGGGAACCTTTCCGCGATGGGGCATCAACTCGATGTGCAGCACGAATACTTCACCGCCATGGGTCGCGGGCAGGCCGTCACGCACGACTCGAAAACCTATGTAAACTACGGAGCCTCTGACGCGCGCGCCGATGGCTCTGCCGAACCAGAGTCCCCACCGATGCAGTGATCTACGCTAAGCCCCGTTCTGGCGTGGATCGTGTGGCCCGAGGTCCCGCCAGTCCAGAATCACCTTGCCGGTGTTGCCAGAGCGCATGACGGCGAATGCCTGCTCGTGTTCCCGCCAGGAGAAGTGATGCGTGATGACGGGCGCGATGTTGAGGCCGCTCTCTAGCATCACCGTCATCTTGTACCAGGTTTCGTACATCTCGCGGCCATAGATGCCTTTGATGGTCAGCATGTTGAAGATGACTTGATGCCAGTCGATCGACATCTCCCCCGCCGGTATCCCCAGCAGCGCGATTTTGCCCCCGTGGCTCATGTTCGCGAGCATGTCCCGGAAAGCGGATGCGTTCCCTGACATTTCGAGACCTACATCGAATCCCTCGCGCATGCCGAGCTTCTGTTGCACTTCCTGAAGGCTTGTCGTTCGTGGGTCGATGGCCATGGTGACGCCAACCTTCGCGGCTAACTCCAGCCGGTACGGATTCACGTCGGTAATTACCACGTAGCGGGCTCCCGCGTGCTTCGCGACCGCCGCTGCCATGATTCCGATGGGCCCCGCCCCGGTGACGAGCACGTCTTCCCCAAGCACAGGAAAAGAAAGAGCGGTATGAACCGCGTTGCCGAACGGATCGAAGATGGCGGCAATGTCCGGTTTGATTCCCTCGCTGTGCTTCCAGATGTTCGACATGGGGAGCACGATGAATTCCGCAAAGGCTCCCGGGCGGTTTACGCCGACGCCTTGGGTGTGAGCACAAAGGTGACGCCTTCCAGCCAGGCAGTTGCGGCAACGGCCGCACACCACATGACCCTCGCCGCTGACCAGTTCTCCGACTCGGAAGTCGGCTACGTTCGAGCCGACCGCGACGATCTCGCCGACAAATTCATGGCCGATGACCAGCGGAACCTTAATGGTCGATTGGGCCCAGGTATCCCATTCGTAAATATGAAGGTCGGTGCCGCAGATCCCGGTCAGAAGAACGCGGACTTTGACATCATTGATGCCAATCTGCGGTTCGGGAACCTCTTCGAGCCAAAGACCCTGACTCCCCTTGCTTTTTACCAGCGCTTTCATTTTTCTGACCTTATGCGATTCGTATGGGGCGCAGAATTAACGGATTCTGGACCCACTACTCTGCTACGCGACAAAACGACGCCGAATCCTACACTATTTTCCCTTCTTCCGTTTCGCCCTAAACCTCGCCCACCTCGCCCGCTGAGCCGTTGCAATCTTCCTTCGGACTGATGCTGACATGGTGCGCCTTGTCGGAGCGGAACTAGTCGTCTTTCGCGCCGATCTTGACCGCAAACGTCGCACCCTCGCCCACCGCGCTCGCTGCGCCTGCGCCATTCTACGCCGTGAAACTGCCGACACGATTCGGGTCGGTCGGTTTGACTTGCGGGATACTCCCTGAACCGTTCAAAGACTCGATCACTGAAATTGCTTGGTCCAACTTCTCCACGTGTATTTGCGCCCGACTGGGCTCCCGCGAAGCTGCTGCAGCGCATTTTCTAGATTTTGCACTGTTGCCCCTTCGTATTTGGACAGCGCCTCATTGTATAGGACTGGAATGGTGGCGGTAGCAATGAATGAAATTATTGGTCCTAAGGGCGAGGCCTGGACAACTCAGCTTCAAGTGAGCGAATAAACACCAAAGGCCTGCCTTTTGTGTTCCTCCCCCACAAGAAAGAATTGAGTTTTACATTTTTTACAGTTTTCTCGACTGTGAACCAATCTTAGCCGGGGTTTAGCACCCTTCGTGAATGGCTTTACCGTTTTCATCCGTTTTGGCTATTGTGAGGTCAACAGGTTTATGGCAGATTGAGCATAATAGAAAGTTCAGGACATCCCCCAGCTCAGCCCCCGCTACAGCAACACCGGGCTTTCTACGCGGATTCTTTTCGCTGTTATTTTTCAAGTATCCGCAAGATATGGAACGCATTATCTAGACGGTGGCGCTCGGCCGGATCCGTGAGAATTTCTTGCGCCCTATCGTGAATTGCACTACGGGCTTGCAAGATCCTCTTGAGTAACTTGGCTTTGTCAAAATCCAGAACGGCGTCCTGGTATAGCTCCTGCTATAGCGGGGTAGAGGGTGTACCACCGGAAAAACGAGAGGTAGACAAGGTAGGCATAAGGCACCCCTGGTCGGCAAAAACGTCTAGCGAGGACGCGGTAGTTTTGTCAACACAATGCCAGCAGGCTTTGTTGGGAGTCCAGTGCCACCGCATTCTGGACACTGATATTCATAATCGTTTGGGCCGATAGGATGCGAAGCTCGAGCGCTAATTTGGTATAGCGCTCCATCGGTGATGCCGGGATGCTTGCTACCCGGTGGAAGCCACCCCGTACCATTGCAAGAATTGCACTTCATATCATCTGCATCGCTCATTTCTCCTCTCCTTCCACCGCTGCTCGTAGGATTGGTGGTGATGTTTGGATCTCAGTCAATAGCCTCTCCCTTCCCAGCAGAAAGCCGAGCGCTGAGTCCCTCTAGAATCGCTCGATCACCTCGACGGATGTGCGTAAACTCGATCCATGCACCTGCAATTTCCTTTTCACGCCTGGCCCCCTTGACGGTGAGCTGCGTTCCTCCAATCTTGAGGTGCAGCACGAGTGGGCTGTTGAGGGGGAGTCGCGCATCAATTTCGAGCTGGCATCCGGATAAACCCATCCTGGTCAGCCAAGCCTCAACGCTCTGAGAACCGATCTCCTCAGCCCACACTCTAGCGGAGCCGGGGCAACTGTAATCCCGATGGTCTGCTTCCGTGTGGGCGGCAGGCTTCCACGATTGAACTGGACTCGAACTCGCCGTTCCCATAGGCTGAAAATCCTCTCGCGCCTGAGCGAAATCCACGTCCCAGATAACCCTGTCGCACTCGATGCACTCGATTCCGATCTGACCTTCTTCGGGAGTACGCAGCCGCCCGATCCAGACGACTCGAAATCTCGCCTCGTTCGTGTTTCGCTTTACTGTGATGAGCTGACCTGGGCCCTTCAGCCCCTTCACCCCAGCCAGCCGCGCGCCTCTTCGGCTCACATCCAGCGTGTAGGCAATCTGCTTGATTGCCTGCTCACTCTCCGCCCAAGCTACTCGCACCGGCAATGCAGCATGAATCCGTTCCTCGCGAATAATGGCACCCCCTCGAAACTGAACAGGCACTTGCGACTTCTTCTTCGCAGTTAGCCAAAAAAATGATGCACAGCAGAATTCGGAAGGCAGGGTGAACGTGAGACTGTGATTCAGCCCCGGGACAGAGGAGCCACGACTGCCCGGGGAATTATACTTCAAGCAAGAAAGAGCGGAAACGGTTGACTGTGGCTCGAAGTCACGTAGTGTGGTTGCGGTTGGCTATCCCCAAAGCACATCGCCTTGGTTCCACAAAAAGCGAAGTCCATCCACCTCATCCATACCAAACTGCCTTAGCATGTTCCAGGTAGGCGTCGGACGAAGGAGGGTCAAGCATGCGACACGCCGCATTCGCTGAAACCTGATTCAAAAGCAATACGCCGCTCGATTTCCAGTTTTGCAGTTTCTATAGTTTTCTCGACTGTGGAGCAACCCTAACTGGGGGTTAGAGGATTGCAGAGCCGAAAGAGGGCGCCAGGATTCTTTGCCGTCTTGTGGCAGATTACTCACAATTTGCGCACAGTTGTACCCTAGATGGTGCATTCGTAATTTACAGGAAATCGCACAAGTCCTTTGGAATCATGGTACCGGGAGGGGGAATCGAACCCCAAGGACCGAAGTCCGGCGGATTTTGAGTCGGAGAGGCGCTTCCGGCAAGTCCATCAAAAGCGAGCACTTTCAATCACTTCGCAAACTCGAGCTGCGAGGAATGCATAGTTCTTTGAGGTCTCGTAGAGATCTGTCACTCACAGTTTGCGCACAGCCGGGCAAGGCAGAAGCTGGCTGGAATCTCCTTAAGACGCGCCGCTCGGAGATCAGAACTTCAGTCAGTTTGCAGTTTTCCCAGTTTTCAGTTTTTCTGGGAGATTCCCCGGCCAGGGGCGAACCGGCTGTAATGAAGGATCTGGCGGAGTAGGAATTCGAACCCTCGACACAGCTGTTAGCCCGGTCGGTCCGCACCTGATGATTTCGGAAATCCGTGCGATTGCAGCCGACAATTTATGGATGAGTCCATGTTACGAACAATCCTGTGTCACCATTCACTTTACCTGGAAGCAGGGCTGGCCAGCGGTCAGCAAGCTGTTGCCCGTGATTGAAAAAGAGTTAACTCCATTTAACGCCCGACCGCATTGGGGAAAACTATTTACTATGTCGCCGACGGAGCTGAAATCTATTTATAAGAAGATGCCCGACTTCATTCAATTGAGCGAGAAGTAGGACCCGCAGGGAAAATTCGCAATCAGTTCCTGAACACCAACATCTTCAGCAGCTAGGGCTGTTGATGCAAGCTGGTTGGTGGAGAGCCGGGCGTCCCCGCCCGGCTGGACGGGGCGAGACGCCCGTATCTCTAGCGTACGACTCATCACGCGGTCGCGTTACTAACGTTCGGTTCGCGTCAGGCGCAAACCATAGGAAGTTTTGAACACCAAGAATCACACGATCCCCAGCCTTTTCTGCATCTGTTCGAGAGAAACCCCCTTGGTCTCGGGATAGACGAAAAGCACCACGAAAAACTGAAGTCCCATCATGAGAGAGAAAAAAACAAATGGATATCCACCGGAGGAGGCAGCCAGAAGAGGAAAGATTCCGGAAATGAGTGCATTCATAAACCAGTGAGAAAAACTACCCAAACTTTGACCTTTCGCCCTGACTCGATTGGGAAAGACCTCACTGATGAAAACCCAAATGACTGCGCCCTGAGAAAATGCAAAGAATGCGATGTAGCCGATTAGCAGCCATACCAGAAGATTCTGGTGGCTCCGAGTAATAAAGACAGCGGCGACGCCTCCGAGACACACCGCGGTGCCTACCGAACCGATCAGCAGCAGTGTTTTGCGGCCGATGCGATCAATGACCGACATGGCCAGCATCGTAAACACCAAGTTCGTCCCACCGATGGCCACTGCCTGCAGGTCAGAAGACACTTTGTTGAAGCCGGCATAGGCGAAAATATCATTCAGATAATAGAGGATGGCGTTAATTCCGGAAAGCTGGTTAAACATTCCGATCGAGACGGCCAGAAAAATCGGGAAGCGGTACTTCCACGAGAACAAGGAATCATTGGTGATATGTTCTGCATCGATCGAAACGATAATATCCTGGAGTTCCTGTTCGTAGTCTTGTTCTCCTGTCATCCGCAGGACGTCTCTGGCTTCCGCGATTCTCTGTTTCTTGACCAGCCAGCGGGGGCTGCGCGGGATTCCAAATAGCATGAAGAGGAAGAACAAGGCGGGAACCGCGGGTATGCCCAGCTTCCATCGCCACTCGGCGGGGCCAAGTTGGAAAGTTCCTACAATGTAGTTCGACAGATAGGCGAGCAGGATTCCAAAGACGATGTTGAATTGAAACAAACCCACCAGCCGGCCTCGCCATTTGGCGGGCGCCACCTCCGCGATGTACATGGGGCCGAGCACCGATGAACCTCCTATGCCGAGGCCGCCGATGAAGCGGGCAACAACGAGCGCATACCAGTTCCCGGCAAAAGCGCATCCGAAAGCCGAGACGAGGTAGAACACGGCCATAACGCGCAAACTATCACGGCGGCCGAATTTATCGCCGGGGATGCCAGCCAGTGAAGACCCAATGATGGTTCCCCAGAGCGCTATGGAGACCGTCATCCCCAACGCCCCTGCGGACAGATGAAATGTTTCCGTCAGGGCATGGGTAGTGCCCGCGATCACGGCTGTGTCGAACCCGAAGAGAAGTCCACCGAGTGCCGCCACCACCGTGCTCTTCAGAAGATAGGAGTTGAGTTTCATAGCACCTTTCGAAAATTTAGTACAATTCCACGCCTCCGGTTCGTCAGGTAAACGGTCTGCTGCTGCCTCCTGGTTGCGTTCCTTCTCATCCACAGAGCGCGGCCGCGCCGGCAATCCCGGCGTCTTCGCCATAATGAGCGAGCACCAATGGGATGGCCAGCGGATTTGGATTGATGCATGCGCCTCGCCAGCATTCACGAATCTCATCAAGAAAGGGCGCGAGGAGCGAAGAAACCCCTCCCCCGATCACGATGGCGTCAGGCTCCAGGAGATCGATGATGCTTCCGAGCCAATAGGCCAACAGGTCCAGCGTCTCGCGCATCACGTCTTTAGCGACAGGATCATTCATAGCATGCGCCCTTCCCACCATTTCGCTGCTCACGGTCTGAATATCGCCGCCCGACATTTCCCAAAGGACGGAATTCGGATTCTGCGCAAGTTTCTGACGTGCTCGCCGGGCGATCGCGGGACCCGCTGCCAGCGTTTCGATGCAGCCGCGTTTCCCGCAATTGCAAACCGGTCCGTTAAAATCGATCCCGAGGTGCCCGCCTTCCGCCGCCGCGCCTGTCTTGCCATGAAAAATGCGGCCATCAAGAATAATTCCTGTGCCGATTCCGGTGCCCACGGTGGCGTAAAAGAAGTCTCGATAGCCACGACCCGCACCCCACTTCGCTTCCGCCAGCGCCGCGGCATTGGCGTCGTTATCGACTCGTACGGGCACGTTATACGCTCGGCGCATCTCCTCGGCCAGCGGGTAGTTATGCCAGATCGGGAGATTGGGAGGATTGATGATGACACCAGTTTTCGGATTCAACGGTCCCGGGGCGCAGATGCCGATTGCTGCGATCTGATTCTGCGAGGACGCGTCAGCGAAAAGCCCACTGATCGCTGTAGAAACTGCCGCTAGACCGTTTGATGGCGCACCCGTGGTCAGCATCGGGGTCCGGTTTCGTGCCAGAATTTCACCTTCGGCATTCACCAAACCGGCCGCGACCTTGGTTCCGCCGATATCCACTCCAACGACGACACGAGATTCGTTCTTCATGTATTACGGAGCCTGAATCTTGATGTGGGATGGAGCTGCATTGCAAGGGGCGATTTTTCCATACGATATGCTCTTGAGCTTCACCCTTTGTCAGCTCTATCCCGTCGATGACCTGTTTGCCAAGAAAGTTCCACGAGTCGGCCCGCCCGGCCATATGATCGTTAGAGCACAGGTGCCGTTGCGACGCCGATGTTTTTGTCCGCACCGCCGTAGTAAAACAGCCAGCGGTCGCCGTCCCGAACCATGCCCTCAACAAATACGACATTCGGAACTTGCCCCACCTTTTCCCATTCTCTATCGGGCGCAAATACTGGCTCCTCCGAGCGCGCCAGGACTTTGGTGGGATCTTTCTTGTCGAAGAAAACCCAGCCCGTTGAATAAACCAGTTTGTCATCGGCGCCGTTGTAAATCAGAAAGATACCCTGCGGCGTTATGATCGGCGCGGGCCCCGGCTCTACAACTTGCGAATCAAACGACCCTGGGCGGCTCGCTAGCACCGGGCGGTCGAGGGCCTCTGTCCAGTGCAGCAAATCGTCGGAGTAAGCGACGCCCATTTGAGTGTCTTTTCCCTTTGCGTCGGCGAGGTAGTACATCCAATACTTGCCATTGATTTTTTCGGGAACAATGGCGCCAGACTTCGTCCATTTCACATTCCATTTGCCCTTGAAACTCGGGATGATAACGCCCTTCCGCTGCCAATGAACCAGGTCCGCGGACGTGGCCAGGCATAGTTGAGCATCTTTCTTGTCCGCCGCCGTTCCATCGACATTGTTGTATCCGGTGTAGGTGAGGTAATAGGTATCGCCAATCTCTTGCAGCCGCGGGTCTTCCACACCACCGCCTTTTTCATACGGAGTCTCGGAAACCATGACCGGTTCGGGCCGGCGAGTGAAATGAATCCCGTCGTCGCTTGTAGCATAGCCGAGCGACGAAGTACCGTTGCGATCCTGCGCACGGTAAAGCATCACGAACTTTCCATCCTTCTTCACAACCGAGGGATTAAAAGTTCCCGCGGACTCGAACGTATTCCCCTTTGGAGACACGATGGGGTCGACGGAAAGCCGGGTCCACTTTCCAAAAGGAGGAGTAAAAGAAACGGCAGCAAAAGCGGCGAAAGCGATGAGGACCAAGGCAGATACCCTGGCTGTTTGTGCCGCGCAGGTCGCAGAAAAAGGAACTTTGGTCATTGCAGGACTCCTTCCTTCACGAATTCACCGGACATAAGAAACAACCACTTGACGGCACCTTTGAGGCGATTAGGAGCAAACCACTGACCGGTCAAACCTCGGCCATAAGCTGGATGAAAGACTGTCTCGGGACCTGCAATGTCGCATCGCTGGCCTTGCCATTCACACTCAAACGAGCGGTGCGCTCTTTCGCTGCCGGGATTGTAATGTTCGCCGACCGAGCAGTGACAGTGGGGTTGTACAAAATGAAGTTCAACTTTCTTGGAGGAAACTCTTTTATGTGGGCCGCGTCGAGAAGGTCAAGGTTCACCAGCATTAACTCCCGGTCACTAACCTGCCCTAACGCTTCAAACATCAAATACATCCAAATCGATTCTCCGGCGCCGTAGATTTCCTTGCCCACATTCCCTGTCATGCCCGCAAGTTCCAGGGTGCCCAGATTTTCGTACGGAATGAAGGCGGAGGGCCCCTGCCTGCGGTTGACCGAGCAGTTCTCAAAGAAATAGAAGTTGTTGCGCCGCTGCTGGTCCATGAAACGCAGGAGGCCTTCAAACACGATCCCGCGCTTCATGACTCCGGTCCAGGGGAGAATGGCCTCCACGTTTTCCTTGAAAGCGGGATATAGGATGGAGGCGGCAGCCTGAACCATTCCGCGAATGTCGTGCGACTTCTGGCTGAGATCGGAGTACCAGTAAAACATCCGCAGCTGTTCATAGAGCAGGTACTTCGCTTCTTCCGCCATGCCGAGTTCTGCCGCCGCCAGCGCACCGTAGGCAAGTTCCTGGGGCTCGTGGAATAGGCGTTCTGCCGGAACGGTGCACAAAACATGGGTCGCGCGTCGCGCCTCTTCCAAATACTGAGCCTCTCCCGTCAATTTGTTCGCCAAGATCGCGGCCCAGGCGTACAACCCGCCCACGGCATAATTTGTGCCGGCACCTTCCGCCCGAAGGGTAGCCACTTGATAATAGATTGGAAAAAGATAGTTGTACTGCCGGGCTATCTTCCGGGCAGTCTGAAAGGCGTCGAGGAAATGATCAGTAACTTCCTTTGATCCCGCCAGGGAGCCAATCATGGGATATTTGACAAGAGAATTCTCGAAGGGATACCACGAATCGGCCCGCTCATCCGGCTTACGCTTGAAATCGTTGCTGATGCTGTGCGTGTCCGAGTGGTAGAAAGCAGGAAGATCCGCGAGAAGATCGTGGCATTCGTGTTCGAAACCGGGCGAAGGGTGCAGCTGGAGGTAAAGAAGCGAGGGCCATAGAACATCCGTGACGGTCATCAGTTCGAAGTTGTCGGCGGAGTCGTTCCAAAGTTGGGAACTGGCCTTAACGTAGGCGCGCAACCCGGTATGCCCCTGAGCCTCGATTTGCGTCGCGCTCTTGTCCTGCAAGTCTTCGACCGTACCCGTGGCGAATTCTTTCCAGGAAGTAGCGCAAGCCGGCCAGGTAAGCTTCTCCTCGAACAGGGGAAGCAGAGCTTGCATCCAGCGCGCCACGGACTCCTGCACCGTCAGCAAACGATTCATGGGCCTTTGCAGCAGCCAGTAGGTGAAGTTGACGTCACCCTGAGCCAGCACATTGCCCGTGGCCTGATTTGCCAGCAACCCCAAGCCGAGGCGCTGGGTGCCGTCGCGTTCGATGTGTGAAAGGCTGGAGCAGCGATAAACCAGAAAGCGCGGTAGATTTTCAATAGACATCCAACTCATATCGCTCACATCGAAGTACATCAAGGTCTCGACGCCAACGGTCTGGTCCAGAAGATAAACTGCGGGAAGATCATTGCCGTAGGTGCCCAGGGAGTTCCGCGTAGGCTGTTCCAGCAGCACGCGCCTCCAGCTTCCTGACTGGCCTTCCATCAAGGTGGAGGTGGAACTTAGCCAGGTGATGATCTGAGGCTCGATGCAGCTTTTCTGTTGCAGCTTCAGCGGTGCCGGAAGATGAAGCGTTGTCTGGAAACGGATCCATGGATCGGGATGGCCGTCGCCCAAAGCCGTGATCTCGGCGTCCCAATCGTATCCCAGAGGCTTTCCGTCGAGGCCCTCCGCCTCGGCTTTGCCTTCGCATCGAACCTGCAATCCTTCACGTCGCACGCGCGACGTCACCAAACGGAACGAAGCCCCGGTCACGAGCGGAACTCCCGCCAGGGTGGATGGTTTCCACTCATCAGATTTGCCAACCCGCACGAAGTTTTGGTAAGTGAAAGGCGTGCCCGCCGGCGATATCCGGAGCCGTTGATTTCCAGCCTCAATAATTGTGGAGCCAGAAGCGTCTTCCGCTTCAACCGACGGAAAGAAGATTCCTTTGTGGAAAGCTGCATAAACCGGCGCTGAACTCGCAGCCGTGGCCAGAAGCGTTTTTACAAATATTCGCCGATTGAGAACATTCATGTGGCCGGCACGACAGCAGGAAAACGATAAGTCGAGCTCTGCCCCGGACGAAGACCGGAGCAGAGCATCGCCGTCTCAAAATTGAACCTTCAAGGCAAGTTGAATAAACCGCGGATTTTGTGTACCTGTGAGGGCACCGAAGCCACAGGCAAATACTCCGGGACAATTGACAGGAGTACCAGCTGGAAAAAATTGACTGCCTATATTTCCGTTACCTACTCCGGAGGGCCCCCCGAAGACGTGGCGGTTAAAGATGTTGAAAAAGTCCGCCTTGAAATCGACCACGGCTCTCTCACCGATAATTTTGGTCTTCTTGCCCAGCGTAAAGTCTTCGTCCCGGGCTCCGAACGACCGGGCAGAGGCAAGGGAACGGCCTTCGTCGCCAAACGTCAAAGGCGCTGGCTGTGAAAAGGCAGCGGGATTCCAGAATGGCGTTGTGAGAGGGTTGAAATGATCTTTGTTGGTTTCGGGGACTCCCGGAATCACGTTGACGCGCGTATTGCTCAAGTGGCATCCGCCATACAAAACGTCGCCAGCTGTGCCTCCACACGAGCCGTATACCTCGGTAGGCTGTCCCGATTTGTACTGGGCGATACCCGAGACGTACCAGCCACTCACGGCGCGGTCCGCCGCCCCGTTTCCGTTCAAGTACTGTTTTCCATGCCCAAAGGGCAGTTCATAGAAAAAGCTCGCTACCAGGCTTTGCGGGATATCGAGTTCGCTGACTGCCTTCTCCGCCCTCCGGTTGTAGGAATTCTGGCCGATGAAGCTACCCGTGCCAATAAAGCCTTGAACGCCGGGCCCGGATGAATCGGCATCGGTTATGTTCTTCGAAACCGTATAAGCCACCAGGAAGCTCAATCCCCGAGCAAAGCGCTTATCCACACTCAATTGCATCGCGTGGTAGGTGGAATTGCCAGTGCGATCGGGACTAAACGAGTTATCTTCGTCGTTGAAGTCACCGTACTGGGGAAAAGGTCGAAAGATCTGGGAGATGGGTCCGCTGAAGCCCGGGTATGGGATCTTGACACCGGCAGCAATGGCATTTGGACATGGCAATACCCCCGGTGGCGGCGCGCCGGTTAGGCAACTTGAGTTCGTATTCAAATCGGAGCTAAAGGTGGCGAAATAGGGAAGGAACGAAGGATTCGTTTGATTTGGAATGATGTTCAAGGTCGGCAAGTGGGTCCCCTTGGAACCAACGTAGGCCACGCTAACCATCAGGTTGCTCACAATCTGCCGTTGTATGTCCAAGTTCCAGGTTTGGATGTCGGCTGGGCGTCCGGTATTAGCGGGAACGGTAATCACTCCCCCGCTTCCGTTCTGCCCGTCGGGCGTAAAGGGTCCGGAAATGGGAAAAAAGTGTACTATGGGATTATCAATTTGGATGGGGCCGCCATTGGTTGGCGTGATATCTTGCTTGTTGAAGAATCCCAATCCATCCTGGTCTGCGAAGGATCCTTCTTTCAACGGTTCGTAGAAAATACCGTAGCCACCCCGCAATACCGTCTTACTGTCGATGCTGTAAGCGAAGCCTATGCGCGGGCCGAACGCCTTCTTGTAAATGTCCTGCGGACGCGTTTGTCCGTTCCGGCCGGGCCCGCTTCCAAAATATGTGTAGGCTCCGAGAAGGCCACCGGCACCGGGATTCGGAAGGGTGGGATCAACCATGGAGAAGCGATCGAATGCTTCGGTTGCCGGGATGTCAAGGTCATAACGCAAGCCGTAATTCAGAGTTAAACGGGTATTCAGCTTGTACGTGTCCTGCGCAAAGAAGGAATAGTCTTTGTACCGCACCCCGCTGAAGGAGCCGTAATTCAGGATCTCCTCATTCACCAGGCCGAATTCGGAGCTCGCCACCGGGTCTCCACCGACGCCGCTCATGTTGGCGGTCTGGCGGGCGTTAAAATCGAATTCGCCGGAGGCCTGCGTAAGCCGCCGCACGTTGAATTCCAGTGCGCGGTATTCGCCGCCGAATTTCATGTTGTGCTTGCCTTTGACCCAACTGACAGAATCATTGATTTGGTACACGTTGTCCGCGAATTCCGAATCGCCACAGTTGTTCAGTAAACTTTCGTAAGGTGTTCCAATGAATTTAATGCAAGGGAAGGTCACGGGCGATACCCCAGTGATTCCGATCTTTGCGGGATAATTACCGCCGAGGCTGTCGGAGATCTCACCGCGGAAACGGCGGCTAAATCCAACCAGGAATTGGTTCACCACCGAGGGCTTGAAAATGTAGTTATCGCTGAAACGCACATATCGAGTCTTCTGCGGGATGGCCTCGCCGAAGAGGGGCCCCAGGTTTGAATTGCCGCCGGTGTTCGTATTGTCGTAGTCGAAGCCGCCGGAAATCCTCTGCTTGTCCGAGATGTTGTGATCGATCTTGATATCAAAAAGATTCGCGGTCGTGCTGTTAATCGTAGTGTTAATCACGTTATTGGTGAGGGCGGTGGTCGTTTCCGGCAGCAGTGCAAAAACGTTCTTCATTACCGTGCTTAGCGTGAAAGTCGGGTCGTTACTCAAGACGTTGCCGGGGATGAACGCATGTGATGCGGGATCGAAAAGCTGGTGAGCAGGGTCCTGAGTTTTTCCGTCAGCCAGAGTACAGAAGCCGGCTACAAACGCTGTCGGGCAGAGCGCGGCAAAGTTGCCACTCTGAAAGGCGGCGTTAGGAACGCTGATGGGCGACGAGCCCCCGGTCCTAAAGCGGTATCCCTCATAGTCAAAGAAGAAGAAGGTCTTGTCATGTCCGTTGTAAAGGTGGGGAATACGAATCGGGCCGCCGAAAGTGGCGCCAAAATCGTTCTGAGTATTGACTGACTTTTTCAAGCCCGCGGTGTTATTGAACCAACTGTTGGCATTCAGCGTGCGGTTAAAAAGATAATCATAAACCGAGCCGTGCCACTCATTCGTGCCCGACTTCATGGTGAGACTCACAATGCCGTCGCCGGATTCGCCATATTCAGGAGAAAAATTACTCTGTAGCACCTTGAATTCCAGCACACCTTCCGTCGAAACACCCTTGTTCATCTGTGTGTTGGGCGAAACCAGGGAAATGGAAACGCCGTCCACAAGAATGTCAGTGCCGCCTTCCTGACCGCCGTCCACTTTGAAGTCATCCGATGCGTTGTCCCCCGCGTTGTTGCTCATTTGCCCCACGAATCCAGGGACCAGTTCGATGAATTGAACGGGGTTGCGGGCGGTGCCGGCCACCTCCAATGGCAAATTCTCGATCAGGGACGGCTGCACGGTCGAACCGATGTCGGAAGTGTCCGTTTCAAGCTGGGTAGCATCGGCGTGCACCGTTACGGTGTCGGAGACCGCACCAAGCTGCATCTGAACGTCCAAGGCAACCGTAGCGTCCGTCGCCACCGTGACGCCTTCCCGCAAATATTTCTTCAGGTTCGGCCCCTGAATCGCTACGGCGTAGCGGCCGGGCGGAAGGTTCGCCAATGAATAGAGGCCGGCATCGGTGGCCACAGTTGTAATCGTGAGCCCGGTATCCATGTTTCGAGCAGTCACGATGGCTCCGCCGATCACAGCACCACTCGGATCGGTCACTGTGCCCTGAATGCTGCCGTTCGTAGTCTGGGCATAAAGACATACCGTGGATGCCAAAACCATCAACGCATAAGCGTAAATGAATCTTTTCATGGACTTCCCCCTGCACATCAGAAACGGGCTAAGGCTCAGGACCCGATTTTTCGAAGTTGAGCTCTCAGACTTAGAACTGACCACCCCAAACAGGCCAAGATCGCGCCCATCCCCACAACTAGCTCTTTTGTACTATGCCCAGTGCACGGATACTCGCCCTATTTGTCGTTCGAGGAAAAGGGTGTAACACGTGAATTCATTGTGATTCACCTGCGAGCCCACCCTAGCCCTCCTTCGATTTCACATGTGATTCACCGGCGCGCACAACCCGTACAATCATTCGAAATAGTTGGGAAGAATGGACTTAGGCATTTGATTTTGATTTGGCAATCTAATCGTGGTAGCATCCCTTCGTTCAATTAAAAGAAGTGATTGTCATCGGCCTGACACAGCAATGAGCGCCTCCCATCAACCCGCTATGGAAGCCCTCCGAACGGATGAGCGTTGGCAGCTCGTACAACGAATTGTGTCTAGTGCATCGTTTCAGAAGAGCACGCGGCTGCGCGAATTGTTGCAGTACGTCGCCGAGCAGACCCTGCTCGGCAATGCGCACGAGTTGACTGAGCATCACATCGGCAGCGTGCTCTTCCATAAACCGTCAGATTACACCCCCCTGGAAGACAGCTCCGTACGGGTACACGTGCGGCAACTTCGCCTGAAACTGCATGAGTATTTCGATGAAGAAGGCCGTAATGAGCCGGTTATCCTGGAGATACCCAAGGGCTCCTATGCCCCGGCCTTCCGAGCGGTTCACAAAGCTAACCCCGGCCTCGCCGCAATTGAATCGGAGGTGATTCCAGTTTTGGCTTGGCGTCAGCGCACGATGTTACCTTGGATCCTATGCGGCATCCTGACCATGGCGTGCGCCGTGCTGGCGTACGGGGTAATTGCGCACCGAACGGACAGCGCGGCGCGGGCCCCCTCCCCTCTTCCCTGGCCTTTCTCTCAGATCTTCGATGCCAAGCACCAGACCATCATTGTGGTGGCGGATAGCAACTATGGGATGGCGCGGATCCTCGCCAGTCAGACTGGATCTCTCGATCAGTATCTGCGCCGGGAATTTCTGCGGACCCTCGAAGTCGCTAAGGTCGGTGCGGCCGATGCTCGTTTGAGTGAGTACATTTCAAATTCGACGCTCACTTCGTTTGCGGATGTGGCCGATGTCGTCTCCTTGTACAAAATTGCCGGCCCCCTGCAATCGCAGCTGCTAGTGCGCTACCCGCGGGACTTGAGGATGCGCGACCTGGACCACAACAACTACGTTTTCATCGGAAGCCCCGGGTCCAATCCCTGGGTAACGCTACTCCAGGACAAGCTCAACTTCCGTGAGAGTGAAAGCGTTGTCGGGAAAAGCGCCAAAGTGTTTGTGAACAAGAGCCCGCTGCCCGGCGAACAGCCACAATATGAAGGCCTACGGTGGACAGGAACAATGGGAGAAGATTACGCCACCATTTCGCTTCTTCCCAATGGGACCAACGACGGAAGCGTACTGGCGCTGCAGGGTTTACAACAGGAAGGAACGGAGGCAGCCGGTCGGTTCCTGGCGGATGAGGAAAGTCGGCGTCAACTCATGAGCGCGCTCGGAATTTCTGCCACGGAAAACGTCTCTCAAAATATCTGGTTTGAGGCTCTGATTCGGTCCCGGACAGTTTCCGGTGCGCCGAATTCCACGACTCTCGTCGCCGTCCGTCGCATAAGGTAGCCATCAAACCGGGCCCGAAATTATGGCCATTCTTTGCGTAAATGGAGCCCCGTCATGAGTGTGCAATCGATAGTGGCGGGCCATGTTCGCCTTCGATTTTGGATTTTGTTCCCCCTGCTCGTTTTGCTGACAACCTCAGTCGCGAAATTGGCAGGACAGACGGTGCCAGCACCCCACGAAAAGGATTCGGCGATCCAGTCCCACTTTGCCGCCGCCCAACAAGCCCAGCGCGATAAGGACTACGCCACAGCCGAGCGGGAATACCAGGCCGTGCTTGCCATCGTCCCAGATTTCGCGGAAGCCCATATGAACCTCGGCTTGGTCTATCAACTTGAAGATCGTTCTCCTGAAGCGATGACAGAATTTCGCCGCGCGCTCAAAATCAAAGCGGCGCTTGCCGGGGCCAATTTCTTCCTGGGAGTCGACTATTGCAAGTTGGGCGAAGGTGCGAAGGCCATCCCCTATCTTAAGGCAGCGCTTCAAACGGAACCTGGTCAGCCGGATATCCGGCTCTGGCTGGCCACTGCGCAAGAGATCTCCGGCCAACTACAAGCCGAAGTTGTCACCCTCCACCGGGCGCTGGAGCTGCAACCCAAGGACGTCGATCTTCTCTATCTTTTGGGAAGCGCCTACGAACGGCTGGGGAAACAACAGGTGGCGCACCTCGCGAAAGTTGCTCCAGGTTCTGCTCGCAGCGAGCAGCTATCCGCGGAGGCTTATGCCTCGAGCAATGAATGGCCTTCCGCCGTGGTTCATTTTCAGAATGCACTCGCGGCTTCGCCGGATCGCGCCGGATTGCATGCCGAGCTCGGTGAAGTTCTTCTTCGCGCGGGAAAAGTGAACCCGGCAATTCAGGAATTTGATGAGGAGTTGCGACGCGATCCCGACAATCTGCGTGCCCTGGTGCGTCGCGGCGAAGCTTGGTTGATTCAGGACAATGTGGATGCCACTCTGCAGGATTGGGAGAAAGCGGTGGTCATCGACGTGGAGCAATCGGAGAGGATCCTGGGCCTCCGCGAAGCTGGATTCGGCGATTCCGCTCTCGAACAACTCCCCGATTCCACCCGTGAAAAAATCCAGAAGCTCACGGAAGATCTGCAAAACGGGAATTCTTCGGCTGCGCACTTGGCGCTTGCATTTCTCGCCGAACAAAACGGGAACGTCTCTCAAGCCGAGGTGGAGTCTAACCTTGCAGCTTCCACCGCCAAGAAGAAGGATGTTGCTGCCAGGGACTGTACTGAAGCAGACGTCAACCGCGCACTCCAGCACGAGGAGTTTTCCAAGATTGCGCTCTGCGCAGGGAAGGTTGTTACTTCACGGTCCTCAGCTGAACTTCGCTTTCAAGTGGCGGGTGCATTGCTGGAAGCGGGGCAGTCTGAGGCTGCCCTCAAGACCCTGGACGGATTACCGGCAGCAGAAAGCATTTCGGCCGAGGCGGCCTACTGGCGTGCGCGTTGCTACGAAAAACTGGCTACAGCCGCTTATCTCCAGCTTTACCACGCAGAACCGAATTCGTATCGCTTGCATCAGTTGATGGGCGACCTGGGGGCGGCGAAAGGAGATGATGGAAAAGCCATTGAAGAGTACCGCGCTGCCGTCGCATTGAAGCCATCCGTCCCCAATCTACATTACAGTTTGGGCCACGTGTTATGGAAGGACCTCAAAGTTCCTGAAGCACGCGCTGAACTCGAGGCCGAACTCGCGCTGAATCCGCGGCACCCGGGTGCGTTGCATGACCTGGGGGACACCTATCTGCTTGAACATCAACCCAGTAAGGCCTTGCCGTACCTTGTGAGTGCGCTGGCAGCTGATTCCGAAAATCCGGATATACACCGTGATTTGGGCACTGCATACTCGGAACTCGGCGACTACCAGAAAGCGGAAGACCACTTCAAGATTGCCGTATCCACCGATCATGATGGTTCGGTTCACTACAAGCTGGGGAGGGTTTACCAAGCCTTGGGCGAGAAAGAGAAGGCCACGCGTGAATTTGCCCTCTCCACCGCCTTGAATCGTGAATCGCACGATAAGCTCGAAAAACAAACGGAGCGGTTAGGGCAAGTAACAAAATCGGCTCAAGACCCATAGCATGCGATACATCCTGATCCTCCTTTTCTCTCTCTGTTCCCATCGGGACTATGTGTTCGCGGATTCTATCGACCGAGCCGCCGATCAAGTATCCCAGCAGGAAGATGCATTTCAGAGGGGTCTCACGGCCCTGAAAGAGAATCGGCTTGAGGATGCCTTGGAAGAGCTCAGCGTTGCGGAACGCGAACACCCGGATGACGCACGTGTACGTAATTTTCGCGGGATCTTGCTCGTCCGGATGGGCAAGAATGCTGAGGCTGCCGCCGAGTATCAAGAATCGATTCGCCTCGATCCACTTCTGGAAGATGCCTATCGCAATCTGGGATTTCTCAGATGGACCGAACACCAGCTCGGGTCGGCCAGCGAGGCCCTGGAGCATGCGGTAAGACTTTCCCCCGACGACTCTTTTGCGCACTACTATCTCGGTCGGGTGGAACTGGACGCGGAGCAGTACGAACCAGCCTTCCACGAATTGGAACTGTCCCATCAGCCGTTGCCTGCTGATGCAGCGTTCTTGATCCAAGTCACGACCGGATACATTGCGCTAGGGCGACAGGGAAATGCTCGCACATCCGTTGAGCAACTCAAGAAAGCGCCTTTGAGCGACGCCCAATCAGTCCAAGTCGCTTCCTTGCTGCTGTCCATCCACGACAGCGACTCGGCGATCGGTCTCATGCAGAGATTAAGGGAAAATCGCTCGCCGGCTCCAGCAAGGTGGGCTCAATTTGATCTGGCTCTCGTCTACCTGCTGGCCGGAGACGACGAGAAAGCGCTCGAACAGGCTCGTTCCTACAGAGATTCTCTGCCCCAAGAGGTCTCAAAGTCGACCGAATCTGCGCAGGTGTGGTCTTTGATCGGTATCGGCTACGCCCACCTAAACCAGGGCGAGCGGTCAGTCAATGCTTTTCGCCAGGCTGCGACCCATGCTCCCGGCGAGGAAGAGCACTGGCTTAACTTGACACGCGAGTTGATGGAATTGAGCCGCTATCCCGAAGCAATCACCGCGGTTCAAAGTGGACTTGCTGCCAACCCGAAGTCTTACGCTTTGCATTTACGGTTGGGTGCGGCATACCTAGCCGCTGGCCGCTATGGCGAGGCGGAAAGTGTGTTTCGTGATCTTGTGACGGCGGGCGATCCGCTTCCGACGGGATACATCGGATTGGCACAGGTCTTGCTTAGAACCGACCGCGCCGAGGAAGCAGCGGCTGAGCTTGGCGATGCGGAGAAAAAGTTGGGGCCTAAGTTTTTGATCAGCTATTTTCGTGGGCTGGCCCTTGATCGCGAGGGTAAGCGGTCCGAAGCGTTGGCCGCTTTTCAGGATGCCGTTCGATTGAATCCGAATAGCGCCGAAGCCCACTTGAATTTGGGCAAGACGGAATTCTCTCTGGGCCAAGTGCATGAGGCAATTGCTGAACTTCAGGAAGCTCTTCGCCTTGATCCTGGAAACAAGCAGGCCAAGCGACTCCTAAGTCAAGCCTATCGGCGGGCCGGCGACGTGAAAAATGCGGCGAAGTTCGCAGAGGCTTCCGCGGAAGCGTCTGTCGTTCCTGCAGGCGATCTTATGGGTGATTTCTTCGTTCCGCAGTGGCAGGGTCCGCCCCATGGTGCAGGAAAGTAACGCCGGGGAGTTAAAATCTAGTTGAGACCTCTTTCACGAAGGACCCCTACAATGCTCGCCCGGAAAATATTGCTTTGGCCTGCCGTATTGATCTTGCTCTTCAGCGGCCCTTCGCGTTCTCAGACTGCGCCTCAGAAAGCTGCCGACAATTCAAGCATTGCAAATTTCGTCGACATCGCGGAGAAAGCAGGCCTGACGGCCATAAATGTATTTGGCGGGATGGATACCAAGAAATACATCATCGAGACTACCGGGACGGGCGTAGCCATTTTTGATTATGACAATGACGGCTGGCCGGATATTTTCGTCGTGAACGGAACCACGCTGGAAGGATTCCCTGCCGACCAAGCTCCCACCAACCATCTCTATCACAACAATCATGACGGCACTTTCACGGACGTCACCGCCAAGGCCGGTCTCGTTGCCACGGGATGGGGCCAGGGGGTTTGCGTCGGCGATTACGATAATGATGGTTGGGAGGATTTGTACGTTACCTATTACGGGAAGAATCGTCTCTATCACAATGACCATGGCGTTTTCACCGAAGTCGCCGAGAAGGCGGGCGTGGCGGGATCGGGAAAGGCTTGGGGAAGCGGATGTGCGTTCGTCGATTACAACCGTGACGGCCGGTTGGACCTGATTGTCGCTAATTATGTCGACTTCGATTTATCCACTACTCCGGTCCCTGGCGAGGGCAGTTCTTGCGTGTGGAAGGGCGTGCCGGTGATGTGTGGCCCACGCGGTCTGCCCAAAGCGAGAAATATTTTGTATGAGAATCGTGGGGATGGCACCTTCGCGGATGTCACCACCAAGGCTCACATTGACCAGACCAATGGACATTACGGGATGAGTGTTTCCACTTTCGATTTTGACGATGATGGCTGGCCGGATATCTACATCGCCTGCGACAGCGCCCCCAGCATTCTCTATCACAACAATCGCGACGGTACCTTCACCGACGTTGCGGTAATGGCGGGGGTTGCGTTCAACGAGGATGGCCGCGAGCAGGCGGGCATGGGCACGACCATCGCCGATTACAACGGCGACGGCCGGCTGGACATTTTTAAGACTAACTTCTCCGATGACACCCCGGTCCTCTACCGCAACGATGGGGACGGAGAATTCTCGGACGTTACCTTCGCCGCGGGACTCGGTCTGCATACGCAATACCTGGGTTGGGGCACCATGTTTTTCGATTTCGACAATGATGGTTGGCCCGATCTCATCCTCGCCAATGGGCATGTCTATCCGGAGGTCGACAAGTTTCACCTGGCTAGTAGTTATATGGAACCGCGTCTTCTCTATCACAACAACGGAAACGCCACCTTCACCGACATCTCAGCCACGGCAGGACCTGGGATTAACGCCGCTACGTCGGCGCGCGGCTTGGCCGTGGGCGATCTCTGGAACGATGGGCAACTTTCCGTCGTCATCAACAATGTTTATGCAAAACCAAGTCTCTTGATCAATACAGTGCGTTCCGGAAATCACTGGATCGCATTCAAAACTGTGGGAACCCGCTCTAATCGTGACGGGATCGGCGCCAAAATCACCGTCAAGTTGGGGAAGAGAATCCTGGTGGATGAAGTGCGCAGTGGTTCGAGCTACATTTCCCAAAACGATTTACGCGTGCACTTCGGTCTGGGCTCTGCCGTCATGCTCGATGACGTACAAGTGCGCTGGCCCAGCGGGCTTACGGAGCATTTCGATAATTTATCCATAGACGCGATCCACACACTGAAAGAGGGATCTGGTACTTCGGTCGCGGCGACTCCCAAGAAACCCTGAGCCGACGGAGAGAGAATCATTCTTGAGGGACGTGGCTCTGCGGGGAAAGGCTTTTTCCCGTCGCTCCTGCCAATGGTTCCCCTACCTGGAGGATTTGATCTCCACGGACGTTTTTGAGCGTCTGACGAATGCCACTCGGCCAATGAATTTCGATGGTTCCGGCCACCATCTCCGATCCCAGACCGAAGTGCACGCGCTTGTCACTCGAAGAAAGATAACTGCCCGCCGTCGTCACCGTGGCCCATTGCGAGCCTTTGGCGGTTACCACCTTTACTTCTGCCCCGATCGCATCCCGGTTGCTCTGGTGCCCGACGAGTTCCAAAGTTAACCAATGGTTCTGGGTTTGAGTCGAATTATGTAGGACGTACAGAGCTCCATCATTGCTGGTCACCACCGCGTCCAACCGTCCGTCATTATCGATATCGCCGATGGCCAGTCCGCGTCCCACCATCGCTTTCTGAAAAATGTCTCCAGCTTGCGCCGAAACATCCACGAAACCCTTGCCGGTATTCCTTGCCAGTAACATCGGCTCCTTGTAACGAAGGTCCGGAAAAGTCAGTTGGATCGTATCCAAATCGTGTCCCTGGGTGATGAAAAGATCCTTCCACCCGTCGTTGTCATAATCAAAGAAGCGCACACCCCAACCGGAGTGCTTCATAGTCATGCGTCCGATTCCGGAAGGATAGGTATTGTAGGTGAAGGTGCCATCGCCATTGTTGCGATAAAGCGCGTACATCTGACTGGCCAGGTCGGTGACGACCAAGTCGGGTAGACCATCGTTGTCGTAATCCGCAAAGTCCACACCCATGCCTGCGTAGGAATGGCCCTCGCCATCCAAAGCGACGCCGGAGCTGAGCCCAACCTCTTCGAATGTGCCATCTCCCTTGTTGTGGTAAAGAAATTCGGGCATGGAGTCGTTGGCGAAAAAGAGATCGATGCGGCCGTCGCGGTCATAGTCCGCGAAAGCGATGCCCAATCCCTTGCCGGGCAGCCCCAGGCCCACTTTTTGCGCGATTTCCGTGAAGTGTCCATTGCCATCGTTGTGATACACCAAGGGCGCAATCGCACGGAAATAATCCGGATGGCAGTACGCTCGGTAACCTTCTCTGTGCTCGCCACACCAGATATCGTCAAAGTCCCATTGCAGGTAGCGGAGCACAACTAAGTCAAGCAATCCGTCTCCATCCAGATCGACCCACGCCGCGCTGGTGGACCACCCGCTGCCACCGACCCCGGCCTTTTCCGTCACATCGGTAAACGTTCCGTCTCCATTGTTGTGGTAAAGCCTGTTTCCGCCATAGGCGGTTACATATAAATCTTCAAACCCATCATTGTCGTAATCTCCGACGGCTACTCCCATGCCGTAACCCACCCCCTGCAGCCCGGCCTTTTCCGTTACATCTTCAAACGTGCCATCATTCCTTTGGTGGTAAAGGCGATTCCAATCCTTGGGCCCGTGCTTCTGCGGAATCGTCCCCTTCGCCGTGGGATCGCTGAGCGGAGCTCCGTTCACCACGAAAATATCCAGACGTCCATCGTTGTCATAATCAAACAGGGCCACGCCTGATCCCATCGTCTCAATCAAGTATTTCCTGGACGTGTGCGAGGCGACGTATTCGAAATTTAGACCGAGCGCGGCAGTCACATCGGTGAATTTTGCCACCTCGGGTGTCGAACCTGCCTGAACCGAAAGTGCCGCACCGACTATTGATTGAGGCGCCTGCTGGGCTACGGCGCCGGGAACAAATAGACCGAACAAAACCACGAAGAACGCCCGTCGGATGCGCGACTGACGGAGCCGATCAACTGTCCAAGTGAATCTTTTCATTGTGCCAGCGAACAGGTGTGGCCTAAACGGGGCCTGCGGCCCCATATGAGTGTTCATGCTTGACCCTGGCGCGGGAATCGACATTCCCTCCGCCGCAGCCGCAGGACCACTTCCGGAAACCAAGTTCTCTGTTCGTCGCCCGAAGGCATTTCTGAAGATCTCCACCTCAGCCGGCCGTTGTCACTGTAGCCGTCCTGGACGCGCCGGAACGACGTGGTTTCGATCGACATTTTGACGCGCCGCCGGTACTCATTCCCCAGGTGCTTAGCACTCCACAGGTTGAATTGTAACGCATGGTTTCCCCGTCAGCTTCTGGAATTCCCCGGTTGAAAACAAAACGCTCATCACATTGCAGATCCTTTTTTCACGACCCCCAAGTCATATTCGCACAGAGCGAACTGCAACGATAACGGCTATGATACGGATTGCCCCCGCGGCCCGCCGACGTCAAAGCCTTTGCGAATTGGCAGAGGGGAATGCAGGCACTGAAGTATCGCGCTGGGAACGTCAAAGCGATGCCGTACTCTAGCAAGAGTTTGATGCTGGCCAAAAAGCAGCCGCCAGCACAAGCGATCAGCGCGACGCCGACGCTGTACTATCCCTGTTCGCGGGTTTGATGTCGCGGTGGACGATGCCTTCTGCATGTGCGGCGTCAAGTGCGTCCGCAATCTCAATGCCCAGCGACAGCACCGTTTCAATCTCCATTGGTCGCCCAGCAATGCGATACTTCAACGTCAGCTCATCCAGAAACTCCATGGCGATAAAGGTCTGTCCGTGCTGATCATCAATCTCGTAGACGGTGCAGATGTTCGGGCCAGATTATGGTTCGTGATTCGTGGGAGCAAGGCCGCTTTTGCGGGAAATGAGCTAGAGTTGACTATCGACGCATTGGACTTGCGTCGGAGCCCCCACTGCTGCTCCCTGCGGCCTCAGCGTTGATCTTCTCGATCGCTTCGGTCATTCCCGCTTCCCACTTTTCAGTGCTGTCGTAACCGATGCCTTTCAGCCGCACAACGCCTTGGGAATCCAAGATCCAGTTCTGGGGAATGCCCTGTACCTTCAATGTATGAGTCACGTAGCTGTACGCAGGCAGCACGATCAGCGAGAGATGATGTTCGGTGAGAAACGGGGTGATCAAACCGGGATTCTCATCCATATTCAAGGTGAGGAACTGCACGTTCGGCCTGTCCTTGAACTTCTCGATCAATTCCTTTAAGCGAGGCAACTCCTCGCGGCAAGCCCCTCACCACGACGCCCAGAAGTTCAAGAATGTTACCTTGCCCTTCAGGGACTCTACACTCCAGGTTTTGCCGCTCAAGTCCGCAAGCTGAAACGCCGCCATCGGCTCCTTCCCGTCTTCCCAGCGAAGCGTTGCCAGCCGCGCCAGTTCGTTCGCGCGACGACCATACCACATCGTCCAGCCTTGTTCCGTCCCGCCAAGGCTCGACCACAACTTTTTCGCGTCCTCCGCCAGTTCGTCTTTCTCTCCCGAAACTGGTTTCTGTTTGGCATCAAGCCGAGTCAGCAGTGCGTTCTCGTAAAATCCCATCGCGTCCAGTTTCCGCTGGCGCAGTTCCGCAAGGCGCCCCATGTGGTGCCAATAGACGGACTCTTTTTCGAGATACGAATCCTTGCGATCGCTCTTTTCGCCCGCGAGCGACTTTAGATCCTGCAGCCGCTCATCCATCCGAGAAAGCGCAATCCGTGCTTTATCGACTTGCTTCAGCTCAATGTCCGCCCCGGCGACGTACGCCAGACCATCGACCTTCGCGGAAGCGTTGTAGAAACGCAACTCGGCAGCGCGTTCCTTGTCTATGTACAAATCATAGAAGGGTTCCTTCTCCTCTGTTTTCGATAGCTCCAAGCCCTTTTGCGCCATTTCGAGAACGCGACTGGGCTGCAGATGCTTCTTCGAAAGTGCGCGGGCGAGCCGGAAGTAATCGTAGGAGTCCAGACCACGTGGTCCGGCGTTTCTCTGCGCCACCTGATAGTACTGATCCACCGCCTTTTCGATCTCCGCAGGGGACACTCCATTGAGCTCTGTCAATTTATCCAGACGCATACCCCAGATGAACGTGGCATTAGGACGCTCCTTGATCCATTGGTTCGTTTGCGCAAGCAGTTCTTTGTTGTATGCGTTCTTGATTTCCTCGGAAGCGTCGTCGCCTGGACTATGATGGTCTTCAAACCACTTGCTGAGAGAAGCTGGAGCCCACGGGCTGGGGTCATGAATCTCGCGCTGTTCTTTCGCCCAGTCGGCATTTTTCTGATCGTTGGCGAGCTTATAACCGTCTTCGAGCGTCTTGTACCACTGCCGCTTGTCTTGCAGGTTCAGCGCGCGAATCCGCAGTACATCCCGCGCCGTTCGTTCGCGCAGCGGCGCGTATTCCGAGGGGGGAGTTGCCTGGAACTCCAGCACCCAGAGGGTTTGGTACGCTGCGATCGCATCCGGGTCATCGCGGTTCTCTAGCAAGGCACGCAACCGGGCAGCGCTGGTACGGACCACTTCTTTGTCCTCGTCGGCTCGTGACAGTGCATATCCCTCGAACGACGTAGGACACTGCTCCAGAAAAGCTTTCAAGTTCACGTCCGCCTTGCTCTTGTCGCGAAATGCCGGCGACGAATAAATCGTGAACAGTGAGATGTGCGGCCATGGAAACTTCGGATCTTGTTCCAGAGCGCCATCAAGCAGCTTGATAGATTGCGAGGATTCACGGCCAAGCAATGCCAGTCCATAGAGATATGCCACTGTGGGGCTGTGGGGATTTGCTGTGAAGATGGCCTTATATTCTTCAATGACTTTTGCGCGCTCCGTTCGCTCCCACATGGCGGCGATATAGCGCCGTTCCACGAACACATCATCGGGATCCTGGCGGCGTAGTGCCTGAACAGCCTCAAGTTCTTTATGGTGGAATTCCCACTCGGGCCGGGAAGTAGATACAGTCCGAGACTAACGGAAGAATCGCATCACATCGGTGACGACCGGCTCATTCCCATTTTGTTTGGATGTTCCCACGTCATTGCCAATCGGCGCGGCATCACCTTCCCCCGGTGCCAGAAACAGATTGCTCTCCAGACCGTGCTGCTTGGTGTACAGCTCGAAGTAACGTCCGCGCAACGCATAGAGCTCTTCGTGAGTGCCGCGTTCGACAATCTGTCCCTGCTCGACCACCAGAATCTGATCGGCGCGCCGAATGGTCGACAAACGGTGTGCGATGACAAAGGTAGTGCGGCCCTGCATAAGGTAGGAGAGGCCTTGCTGGATCATCTGTTCGGACTCGGAATCGAGGCTGGAAGTCGCCTCGTCCAGAATCAGGATGCGGGGTTCAGCCAGAATAGCGCGTGCAATCGAGATCCTCTGTCTTTGCCCGCCCGAGAGCTTCACGCCGCGCTCACCGACAATGGTGTCGTACTTGCCCCCAAAGCTCTCCGCAAATTCATCGACCCGTGCGATCCGGCAGGCACGCATCACGGCTTCTTCGCCGGCGTCAGGCCGGGAGAAGGCGACATTCTCGCGGATGGTACCGTCAAACAGAAATGATTCCTGCAACACAACTCCAAGTTGGGTGCGGTACGAATCGAGCCGCACCGTGCTCAGGTCGATGCCGTCCACCAGGATCTTGCCCCGGGTCGGAACATAGAACGCAGAAATCAGTCCGATGGTCGTCGACTTGCCGGATCCTGACGATCCAACCAATGCTGTTACCGTGCCCGGGGCAGCATGAAACGACACGTCGTTCAGCACGGTGCGGGCGCCATCGTAGCTAAAGCTGACTGCCTCGAAATCAATGTTGCCCTCGATCGCGGGCAGAGTGACGGTACGCCGAGGGTCGCTGTCTTCCGCAGGTTCGGCCAGGATTTCGTGCGTACGTTCCAATCCAGCCAGCGCTTCTGTTATCTGCGTGCCGATCTGAACAATCTGCATGATGGGCGCGATGAGGAAGCCCATGAACAAGGTATAGGTAAAAAATCCGCCAATCGTCAGCGCCCCCGCCAAAATCTGGTTCGCGCCGACAAACATGATGACGGCGCCCACCACGCCCAGCAGCACGCTGGCCGAAAGCCCCATGACGGAAGTTGCAGTCAGCGAGCGCATCACGTTATCGAGCAGCCGCATCACTCCGAGCGAGAAGACCTTTTCCTCTCGGTCCTCGGCATGGTAGCCCTTTACAACCCGCACGCCACCAAGAGATTCCGACAAACGCCCGGTGACCTCGGCGTTGATTTTGCCGCGATCGCGAAAGATCGGGCGGATCGTCTGGAATGCCTTTTTCAAGGCGAGCCCGAAACACAACAGGAAGCCGAACGCCAGTACCGTCATCATCGTGCTGATTCGGAACAGAACCACCAAAGCGATCCCCGCCGTGAGCAGTCCCCCGACAAGATCCACCAGTCCGGTACCGATCAAGTTGCGTACGCCTTCCACGTCGGTCATGATGCGCGATACCAAAACTCCGGTTTTGGTCGAATCATGAAATGAGACCGGCAACCGTCCGATATGAGCTTGCACCTTTTGCCGAAGCTCAGCGATCAGGCGTTGGGCGGCCTTGGAGAGCAATTGCGTGAGCGAGAACGAAGTAATCCCCTGAATGACAGTCGCTAGCAATACCCCAAGCACCAGTGGCTTGAGCAGTTGAATGTTGCGCTTGATGATGACGCTATCGATCAGGTATCTGGTGGAATAAGGCAGCACCAGAGAGGCCACGCGGTTAATCGCCATTAAAACGAAACCAGCCGCCAGCAGCCCGCGACGCGGACGAACCAGTTCCCACACCAAGGGCAGAACCGCACGCACCTGAGGGCCGGAGGCCCCGCGGGCCTTCGAATGAGCAGTCACCATTCTTGATTAGACACGGCCTGTCCGAGAGAGGTTCAATTTGTGACTGATGGCTGCTCTGGGCCCGCAACGCTCGGTCCCCACGTTGGGTGAGCGCATCGCAAGAAAAAGTGTGTCCAGGAACGAAGCCACTTCGCCATTTTGTCTTAGGCGGCGTGATGGCTGCTCAATTCGACGACGCACAGAGAAATAGATAGGCCCGGCCTGCCGATTCTGGCATTAAGTACCGCCGGACCTCGTTCAAAAATGTGACAACTTCGCAGGAAAATAGGGAGCAACTCAGCTTAGCTAGAATTTTTGGGCGCAACTCACCAACCTCATTCCGAGCGATCAAATGTTGCGCATATGCGAGGGGTGTGGCGGCGCGGGGAGTGGGCCCGCTTTAAGCCCCCGTGATAGCCATCATTGCGACAGGGGCTTCTGAGTGAAACACTGCCACTGCATATAATAAAGGAGGGGCCGGGGATCTTTCACATGAATGTTTTTGGATTTGTTATCGGCGCAGAACAGTCGAGCCGCTCCAGCATACCGCAGGAGGACTTTCGGAAATAAACACAACTGGAAAATGCTGCTCGAATTATTGCGCCCCGTGCCGGTTATAGTTTGGATACTCCGGCTTATGCGGTTCCGGCACAGGGTGCTTCGCCAGTTCGTCAAGCGCCAGACTCACAGCTTTTTCAAGCTGCGGATCGTGACCTTCGCTGACCGGCTTCGGTTCCATGTCCACTTCGTAATCCGGCTGCACACCGTGGTTCTCCACATCCCATTGCCCCTGCGGATTGAAGAATCCAAAGCTGGGTGAGGTGACCCGGCCGCCGTCCATCAGTACCGGGATGCCGCCGATTCCAACCAATCCACCCCATGTGCGCTTGCCGACTAGTGGGCCAAGTTGCGCTTCACGGAAGTACCACGGCATCGCGTCGCCGCCTGAGCCGGAGAATTCATTGGTGATCATCACCTTTGGTCCCAGGATCGAGGCCTGGGGAGTGCGGTAGATCGTTCCGTAGCGCGGAGCCCACCAGCTCATTAGCGTACGCTGCATAGCGTGGATGATGTAGTCCGCTGCCTGACCGCCGCTGTTGAAGCGCTCGTCAATGATGGCCCCCTGCTTGTCGAGCTGCGCGAAGTAGTAGCGGTTGAAGTTCGTCAGACCGCCCATCGCCGTGTCCGGCAGATACACGTAGGCCAGCTTTCCGCCGCTCAACTCCTGCACCTTGCGCCGGTTCGCCTCAATCCAGCCAGGTTGCGCAGACTGAGATCATCCACGATCGGCGTCACCGTAACATCATGCGCATCTTTGCCGCTCGCGTCGGTGGCGATCTTCAGCACCGCCTGCGTTCCCGCCGTGGCCTCCAGCAAACGCTGAATGTCATCGGAGCCGCTCAGGTCCTTTCCACCGATAGCTAAGATGAAGTCTCCTTCTTTGACTTTTACTCCCGGCTCCGCCAGCGGCGCATGCGCTCGCGGATTCCAGTGCTCGCCCGTGTAGATCCGTTCTATCCTGTACCGGCCGTTGACAATCTCGTAGTCGGCGCCCAGCAGACCGCCTGGCACCTGATTCGGGTGGGGGATCGTTCCTCCGGTGCCGCGCAGATGGCCGATCGAGAAGTCGCCGAGCATCTCCTGAAACAAATAATTCAGATCGCTGCGCGAGCCAACCTCGTCCAGATATGGACGGTACTTCGCTTCTTCCGCAACTGTGTCCACGCCGTGATAGTGCGGATCGTAAAAGAAGCTGCGCTCGATCTGCCATATCTCGTGAAACATCTGCCGCCACTCGGCACGCGGATCCACGTGGACTTTCATCGCGGGCAGGTCCAGTTTTCCTTCGCCGGGTTTGACGGGCGTATCGGCGGGAACGATGACAAACGTTGGTGCTGGAGCGACCGCCGCCGGAGCACCTTCAGGCTCGTCGTGCGCCATCTCCAGCAGCATCTTGTCCCCGTCGAATGAAAGATCGAATCCCGCGATGTGATCGGCCAGCTTCTCCGATTTCTTCGTCTTCAGCACGAAACGTGTCAGCGTCTGGCCGCGCTCTGCCCCGAATCTTCCCCCACCTTCCAGCAGATAAAGCGTGCCTTCCTTGCCCGCCGCCAGACCTGTGTAACCGCTTGGGGGCAGCGGAAGCGCGACGGCGCGGTCCTCCAGATGTTCGAGATCGATCTTCACCGGCTTCGGCTTCTCAGCCTTCTCCGTTTTTCCCTGCTTGCCTGCCTCATCCGATTTCTTTGCCGCATCGGATTTGTCCTTATCGGCGTGCTCGTCGCTGGAGTCCTTCTTGTCCTTCGCGTCTTTTTCCCTTGCGTCAGGCGTCTTTTCGTCTTCACCTTGCGGCGCAACCGGAGAAACCGTATCCGCCGCCAGCGCGAGCCCGTATACGCTGCGCGTCACGTTAAAGGCGCCGCTGCTCATGTCCAGCCCGCTCGTGGACGTGCCGTAATTCGTGCTTTCCGTGAGGTAGAGATACTGCCCGCCGCGGTCAAACGCAGGGGAGCGAACATCGCTGGTGCCATCGGTGATCCGGGTGCCCTTGCCCGAGGCGACCGAGTATAGGAATAGCGCATGGAACCGGTTCGAGACTGTCTGCGTGTACGCGAGCCACTTTGAGTCCGGCGACCAGGATGCGTCGTAGTCTCCGTCGTCGACAACGGCTTTGTCGATGACCGTGGCCTTGCCCGTCACCGTGTCCAGTAGCCAGATCTCCATCTTGTTGTCGTGGAAGGCGATCAGCTTTGAGTCTGGCGACCATGTCGGCCGGAAATAATACGTCGCCTCGTTCGCCAGCGGAAACTTCTTCACTTGGCCCGCGCCGGTCTGGCTGCTGATGTGCAGTGCATACTGGCCGGACTCATCGGAGAAATACGCTACGCTCTGTCCATCCGGCGACCACGCCGGCTCGCGCTCCATCACACCCGGAGTACTGGTGATATCCCGTGTCGTACTTTCTTTTGCGGGGACGGTGAGGATGTCGCCATGGGCCTCAAAGACCGCGCGCAGCCCGGTGGGCGAGATGCCATAGTTCTGAATATCGCGATCGGCCGGCGAAATGCGCGCGCGCACCTCCGGCAGGTCCGCGCTCACGTCCACGCTGATCTGGTGTGTCTGGCCGCTCGCCGTGTCGTACAGAAAGAGCTCGCCGAACCGGTCGTAGACGATGCCGCCCGGCCCCGCGCTCGCCGAACGAATATCCGCGCCGTCATTCTTCACCACTTCGGTTAGAGATTTCGTCGCTGGGTCGAAGCGAAACAGCGATATCGGTCCATTGCGGTCGGAAAGAAAATAGACCTGCTTCTCTACCCAGACAGGATTGAAATCATTCGACCGTTCCCGCGGGACTTTCACAACGTCCAGCGTCGCCATGTCGGCAATCCATACCGAGCTTGCCTCTCCGCCGCGGTAGTTTCGCCATGCAACATAGGCGGAATAATTGAACGGCGACGCGCCGCCTAACGGCGAGTAAGCAAAGTATTTTCCGTCCGGAGAAAACTTGCCCGAGAAGGCCATCGGCAGCGGTAGCGCAGTGGGTAGCCCGCCGTTGAGGGGGACTTTGAACAGCTTCGCATAGCGCGGGCTGGCGCTTTCGCGGTTTGACCGGAAGATCACGTACTTTCCATCCGGTGTCCATGCCACGGCAGAATCCGCCGCCGGATGATAAGTAAGGCGCTTCGGAACCCCGCCGGTTGCCGGGACGACAAAGACATCCGTGTTGCCGTCGTATTCGCCCGTGAAGGCGATCATGCTGCCATCGGGCGAGAAGACCGGGTCGGTCTCAATGCCGGTACCTGTCGTCAGGCGAGAGGCATGGCCGCCATTACGGTCCACGGTCCACAAATCGCCAGAGTAGGAAAATACAATCAGATTACCGTTGAACGTCGGCCGCTGTAGCAATGGGTGCGAAGGCTGAGCGACGACGAGCGGACAAAGCGCGGCGAAAATCACGGCAAGAAGTGGGCGAATCGGGTTCATCTCTTCTGCTCCGTAGTCGTTTCGTGCGGACCACCATTCGCATGTCAGCCTGCGCAAGCCGTAACGGCATCTGTCCCTTCAGTGAAGCCGTGCAGCACACTGAAGGTTTGCGTCTGGTTCCGTTGGCAACCAACCAGCGTCACCGAGCAAGTTTATATCAATCTTTCTGAGCCTGCTGCGACGGCAAAAGGCATCCTTTGCGTACTCCTGCACGAAATGACTCATGCAACTTCAGCGCTCAGTATCGTCAAGGCATGCGTTCGGAGAACAGGTGTGTGCGAGTGTGACTTCTCGCGCCAATCGTCGCGACGGCTCGATTACCGCGGAAATTGAGCACGCACAGCAGAAACAGCTAAGCCCGGACTAAGTGTCGCATCGCAAGAAAAAGTGTGTCCAGGAGCGAAGCCACTTCGCCATTTTGTCGTGAGCGGCGCGACGGACTGTCAATGCGGCGACACACAGAGAAATAGCTAGGCCCAGCGTGACGATTCGCCAAGCTGTAGATACGAACCGGCATCCGAAAATGTGACAACTTCAACGAAATTCGCTGGGTATCTACAGCTTAGCAAAATGAAGATGCGGCACTGGCAATTTCCAGACTTAATTCAATCAAATTGTCAGTTTTTCAGTTTTGCCAGTTTTTCAGTTTTTTCAGGGGAAACGGCTGCCAGCATAACCTTCCAGCGTTTCTTTCGGACTCCCGTGTTGTGGTGAGCGGCATCGGGGGAAGGAAAAGTGCAATGATAGGGTAATGATTCCTCAAACCTACAAACCGAAGAGAAAATTCATGCAGCTTGCGATCGCGGAGGCAAAGCGCGCGCGCGACCGGGGTGACTATGCCATCGGTGCCGTCATCACGCAGCTTATTGGAAATCGGGAAGTGGTTATCGCGTCAGCCGGCAACCGGGTAAAAACTTCGGGTTCATCCATCAAGCACGTGGAGCTTGAAACATTGAAATATGTCTGCTCCGGCTACGGCCGGTATCTACCGGATTTTGTGTTGTATTCCACGCACGAACCTTGTGCTATGTGCGCGGGTGCCTGCGTCTGGTCGAAAATAGGAGCCGTGGTGTTTGGCGTTTCCCAGGAAGACATTACCGGCTACGGCAAAAAGCACGGCACCGAGGAATTCAAATGGCGCGCTTGTCTCATTTCGTGCAAATTCGTCCTTGAACAGGGCGGCCTTCACATTCCCGTCTTCGAGGGTTTTTTAAGACTGGAGTGCCGAAAGTTATTCAGATATCGAGCCTCCTAAAGGGCAGGGGATACCCATGGGTAGGCGAGGCGCCAACTACGCCCCAGAACAACCCCCAGCAGCCCCACGAGTGTTTTGACAAGGAAGCGGGCGGCAACAGGGACCTTCCCAGAAACCAGAAAGAGCCTGGCGACCACCGGCCTTGAGCCGGGATCAGAGGGTCGGAAATCAACCAGGTTGTCAGTTTTTCAGTTTTGCCAGTTTTTCAGTTCTTCCAGGGGAAGCTGACGTTCTGCAAAGTTCCAATATCCTGCAGCGGATCACCCGCCACCGCGATCACATCCGCGAGATAGCCCGCCTCCAGCGCTCCAATCTGCCCGTCCCAGCCCAGCAGTTTCGCACCGTTTACCAGATCCGTCTGCAGCGCCGCTAGCGGCGAAACCTTTGCCCGAGGGAACTACTTTCCTTGCGCAAACACTCGCGAATGAAACCTCAACGTCTCACCCAGGTGTGCCAGAAAATATGCGGCGCCGTGATTGCCGGGATAAAGGTGAAATTCGTGTTTGATGTCTTCTGCTTGAAGTTGCCGGTGGAGTTCCGCCGCTCCTTTCTCAAATCCGAATTCATCCTCACGGCCGCAGTTGAAATAGATAGGCAGCCCTGCGATACGCACCCGATTCTGCTTCGCAAGAACAAAGAGACTGTTCTGGTCCCAATGAGAAACGTCAATGGGCTTGCCGAACACGGCGCCAAGCATCCCACCTAGCGGTGTCCCTGAGTCCATAGCCGCGGTTGTCTCCCGCGGCGATGCTGTGATGATTGCGGCACTCTGCGCACTGACCGAGGAAAATAGCTCCGGATGGGCAAAGGCAAACCGAAGGGCACCGTATCCGCCCATGGAGACACCGCTGATTGCTCGCGCGGAGCGCTCCCGCCGAATAGAGTAATGGGCCTCGATGTAGGGAATGAACTCGCGAACGAAGAAGTCGCCGTAGCGCACGCGGCCATCAGCGGAGTTGATGTAGAAGCTGCTCCTTCCTTCGGGCGCGACTACCAGAAAAGCGGTGATCTGTCCCTGCTGGCGGAGATCTTGGATCACGTTCCATCCACCGGTCTTGAATAAGGTCTGTTCGTTGTCTCCGAGCCCGTGCAGAAAATAGAGCACGGGATAACGACGCAGAGAAGGGCCGGCAGTCGCAGTGTCATAGTCCGGCGGCAACATAACGCAGTAGTGGACCGTTTGACCGAGAACGTGGCTTTCCAGCGCATTGCAGTCGATGCGGCCCTGAGCGTGGGCTCGGGAGAAAAGAAGAGCGACAAAGAACAGTGTCAGCCGGCGCATTGTGACCAGTCTACTCGTAGCGCAGTGCCTGCACAGGATCGAGCTTGGCGGCTCGGGCGGCCGGGTAGAGGCCCGACAGCAGGCTGACGACGACGGAAAAAGTGATCGCGCTGAGAACGAGCCACAGCGGCACCGACCAGATCTGCGCCGGCGGAAAATGCTGGCGCGCGAGATAAATGTTCGTTCCGAGATTGATGAGGCGCCCGATGGTCCAACCAAGCGCGACTCCGACGGCACCGCCGACGAGACCCATGGCGCCCGCTTCGGCGAAAAACAGCCCCCGTACGTCAGCGTCACTGGCACCCACGGCCTTCATGATTCCGATTTCGCGCCGGCGTTCGAGGATAGCCATCACCAGCGTATTCACGATGCCGATGGAAGCTACGGCGAGGGCCAGGCTACCGAAGATCCCCAGAAACACATCGAGCACAGCAAAGAACTGGCGCATACTGCGGGTGGCATCGACGATGGAAAAAGCGCTGAATCCCATCTTCTTTATGGCATCTTCGACGACCGGGACCTGATTGGGATTCCCTACCCGCACGCTAAGTGAAGTATAGGTGGGTGCGCCACCGGCCGAGGTATCGCGCAGTTCGGACTGCATGACGTGGAGATTTTGCGCAAGCTTGAGCGGCAGAAAAACGCGCGCTCGGGCAGCTCCGCGCATGCTATCCGGATCGAGGTCCGTCACTCCCACAATTTTCAATACTTGCTGGCGTGAGACGACCGAGTACGCTGCACCGTCGCCAGGCCCCGTAGGCGAGGCAGACGCAATCCGCTCGGCATAGCGCATCACCAGCTCTTTCCCGAGTAGAGGTTTAGCCAACTCGGCAATGTTTGTGTTGTCCGCGCCTGGCTTGGGTGTCTTGCCCAGCAACTCTACGGCAAATGACTTCTGCAGAATGACTTCCGGAACTGCTTCGGACGAGAAGAAACCGCCCTGCATGCCATCGAAGGCATCGTTGTTGTTCTTGGCGGAAAATGGGACTCCTGCCACCATGGTTAGGTGGGGCTTGTCATCGAAGCGCAACTCGGTAACGAACCGAATATCAGGATAGGCCTCGACAACGCCCGGAAGTTGCTCGATTTTCTGTCGCGCCGCTTCATCCAGCGCCGGGCTCTCCGCCGGTGGTGGGCCCTCCTCTCGTTGCTCCCGGAAGTTGCGGAAGTCCCGCCTTGAGGTGGCCACGACCGTGTCAAACAGGCCAGACTTCTGCAGTCGGCGTGAAGCGAGCTGCTGCAGGCCGATGCCGAGCGAGAGCATGGCGACCAGAGAGGCGACCCCGACGGAGATGCCGATCGTCGTCAACGAATTGCGGAAGATGGATTCACGCAGATTGCGGACGGCAAGGTCGATGACGTCGTAGGACTTCACTGTGTCCCTCCTCGCGGCTCGCTCGACACTGCCGAGACGTTGGGGAGATCATCGACAAGCTTTCCGTCCGCCAGATGCACCATGCGCCCGGCATGTTTCTCCGCTAGAGCCAGCTCGTGGGTAACCAACACCACGGTCATACGCAGCGACTGATTGAAGCTACGAATGAGCTCCAGGATTTCGGTGCCGGTGCGGCTGTCCAGATTGCCGGTTGGTTCGTCCGCCAGAAGAAGCTTCGGCCGGTTAATGAGAGCACGCGCCAACGATGCGCGCTGCTGTTCACCACCCGAGAGTTCCATGGGCCGATGGGCAAGCCGTCCGCTCAAACCCACGCGTTCGAGCGACTGGCGCGCAAGTGCCGCCCGCTGGCGGCGATCAACTTCGGCAAAGCGCATGGGGAGCTCCACATTTTCCAACAAAGTCATGCTGGGTATTAGATTGAACGACTGGAAAACCATTCCCACGGAATGAAGGCGGTACTTGGCCAGGTTCTCGCGGGAGAGTGTGGCTAAATTGTTTCCTTGGACGATTACCGCGCCCGAGGTGGGGCGGTCAAGCCCTGCAACCAGGTTAAGCAATGACGACTTGCCGGATCCCGAGGGGCCCAGCAGAGCCACAAATTCTCCCGCACGGATGTCGATCGAGATCCCGTCCACCGCGCGCACCAATGCGTCACCCATCTGGAAATGACGGCAAACGTTCTCGGTGCGGACAGCCAACGGGTTCGGGCCGGCACCATCCATGCTAGCGAATCTCTCCCCTCAGGCGGCGCAGCTCGCCCGCAATACAATAATAAAGATGTGGGCGGGTTCTGGCCCGCAGCGGCTGCAAGCAGCCTGATGAGCAGGATTGAAACGGATACAGAGACGCATCGTAAGTAAACTATAAGTGCTCTTAGTTCAACAGCTTAACGGTCGCAGCAATTTTAAGCTCGAGCGAAAAACGTATAATATCAACATGACGCAAAAGAAGGACGAGAATATGGATCTCGAGCAGATGCGACGACAACTCGAAGCCGACGGGAAGGCGTCACAGGCGTTAAGGGACCTGCAGAGGCGAGGGCTGGATATCGAATCCGTGCTCAATGGCCTTTTTTTGTTCTGCGGCGGAAGTACGGAAGAAGTTAGAGGAGGCCTTGCCTGGGCAAAGCGTTCCCATTCACTGGCCAGTTGCTCGGCCCGGTCTGCCCAATCGAGAGACTTGTCCCGCAATTCCAGCAACTTCGAACATCGCTCGCATCCAAATCCCCACGCCCGCCGCGGCAGCGGCGAGTGGCTGATAGGTTGCGTCTTCGACAAAACCTTTCCGGATGTTTCGTTCGGCCAGTCGCGGAAACGCCGGGATGTTCGCGACCTTCGGCGGAGTACATTTCGAGCCGAGATGGAACATTCGCTTTAGGGCTGCGAGTTCGCGGTTAATGGTCGCGTTTTGGGCCCCATCATTTTGCCGGTCGATCGCATATTTCTGGATCAGCGCGCTGGTAACCGCCGCGGCCGGGAGGTGGGCGAAAACAGGCTTCAGATGGTTTTCCCATCGCGCTTTGGCATCGGCCGTGGTCTTGCGCTCAGCCAGTTGGTAGTCGCGCAGAAAGTCGTCGGCCAGTTCGGAAACTTTGATTCGCCGGGTCTCGGGTGACACAAAAAAGTCACTGCCGGCCTCAGCCACGCGGCGCTGCAACAAGCGGCGAGCTATGCGTTCGTTCGAGGTTCGCGCCGACTCCCGGTAGAGTTTGCCGTGCCGGTAATAAACCAACTGATAATTGCGCGAGTTGGGAGGCAGCCGTAACGACCCGCTGCCCCGCACCCTATTATTGGCCTTCATAAATCGAAATGACGCTTCTGGCTCTCGACGAAGCGATCGAGATCCGTGATGTCAAACCACCAGGCGCCGAACTCAGAGGCCGGGATGTAGGGCAGAGCCCCATCCTGGACAAGCTTGCGGATCTTCCACGAGCTGCAACCTAAGTAGGTCGCGGCATCTCGCGTCCGCAACAGCCGAGGGTTGACTGTAACGCCGATCGCTCCGAATTTTGAGGCCTTTTTCATTTCCGAGAACCAGCACACTTTGCGCAATCGCCAAGTTTGACGCCATGTTTGCAACGAGATGGGGCGGCGCCGTTGATGTTGCCTCCGCCGCGTTTTTTGACCTTGATGGTTTCCTCCTCTCCCGTGAACGGATTCGTGTAGGTCACGCTGCCCCCGAGTTGCGGGTAGGCCTCTAGGATCGATCGGGGATGGGGAAGAAAACTTCCCCCGTCCGGGTCCGTTGCGACCAGCCTCCGGCAGGGCCGGTTCCGCTGGGTTTGTCGGCTCCGATGCTGCTGAGCGAGACAACATTCTTGACTCCCGCGTTTCTAACTGCCGCCGCGATCGCGTCGCTGACTTGGTCCTGAAAGGCGGGGAAGTCGTTGCTGGTGAGGTTGGGTGGAATCATGACGTAGGCTGCGTCTGCTTGGTGGAAGGCTTTGGTCAGGGCGGACGCGTCGGCGGCATCGCCGATGAATACTTCCGCGCCTTCCGCCGCGAGAGGTTGCAAATGAGCTGCGTTTCTGCCGACGACACGAACCTTCTGCCCGTGGGCAAGAAGGTTCTTCGTCACTACGTGTCCAGTATTGCCGCTTGCTCCAAGAACGACGTACATATTGGCCTCCATTCTCAAATTGGATGCGGCGGGTCCGGTTTGGGCTCCAGCTAGAAAGGCAGCGGTTCAGTTTTTCAGTTTTGCCAGTTTTTCAGTTTTTCTGGGAATGTCCGGTGCGGCAGACGAAGAAGCTACCATCCTCTGCCAGAGGAAAGTGCCACGTTCCAGTTGCCGCCACTCCCTGAATAGCAAGCTCTATCGTCGAGACCATGCCCCAGAGCGGTTTTCACGCTGCGATTCGCTCTGAAGCTTCTTGCACTTCATGGTTTGCGGATGAGGCGCATGCCCGGATCAGCCGGTGAACTCCCATCCTTTTACATAGCCACTGCGCAACGACGGTGTCTGCCATTACGTGAGAGATAAGTTGCTCAGGTGTCAGGCGTTGCCATCTCTCTGCCGCTGTGGTACCGCCTTCGGCCGCCGTTTCCAGAGTACGACTTTCAACACAGCCGTTTTCGATTCGATAGTCCGCTACGGGCGAACCATCGCAGGGATCGATGCGAAGCCTTTTGCATGCCAGCATTGGGCACCTTCCACACTTACGATGCAATTCATCTGCCACGGCCTCGTGATCCCCCTAATACATTGATCTCCATCGAGTTGTCTCTAGCCAGACGGGTCATTCTTGGAGCGTCAGCGAGAATGTTTTTCCCACCTGCGGGAGGTTCTCGCTAGGGCCGGGAGAAAAGCAAAGGTGTTTCCTGCGCATGCATGTACAGTCTTTACTGTATATTCGCGAGCTTGCACGCTGAGGGAAGAAGGCTGCCGAGAGGAAACGTGGAACATGCCTGAACTTCGCACCGGAAGACGGCGGTCGAAGAGAACCAAATCGGTCGTGCCAGTGCGTCTCAGGATCGCTGGGAACCAAGAGAGCCATCTCGCGCATACTCTCAATGTCACCAACCATGGCGTGCGATTGGGTGGTTACCGAGGCGAGATAAAGGTCGGGGACGAGTTTGTAATTCAATACCGCCATGCGCAAGCACAATTCCGAGTCAGTTGGATCGCTGCTCGCGACGAGTCTTCGGAAAAGCAAATCGGGGCTGAGTGCTTGGAGCCGGGAAAGCATCTCTGGGGTGAGCAGTTCCCTGAGCAACCGGATGATGGTCCGTTGTGAGGTCAGCGTGATGTCCGACTCAACAGATGCGGGTGTCGTTTCAATAAAATTGGGTCACATCTCGATGTGTGCGGGAAGACGGGATGATTGCGCGACTCGTGCCCTCTAAGCAAGGAATGAAGGAGAATGTCGGGAGTTCTCGTTCCTAGAGGTTTCGCAGGAACTTAGGAGAGATCCAGCGGGTCCCTCATTTCCCGCATGACTCCTACCTTTGCTTTTGCAACCGTCAGCCAACCTACCGCATCAACCTAACCGTTACCATTGTCGCTAAGAGGAGGCCGCAATGATTCTGATCACTGGAGCAAGCGGAAACGTCGGTCGTGAAGTCGTAAAGCAAGCGCTGGCGGTCGGGCTGAAGATACGCGCTACCTTCCAATCCCCTGCTGTAGCAGCCCAAGCCCCTGCGGGATTGGAAGGTGTGATCATGGATTACGCCAAACCAGAGACGATTCGTCCAGCATTGCAGGGGGTAGAAAAGATTTTTCTGGTCGGACCGCCGGTTCGAAGCCTGCCAGTGTTGGAAGCGAATTTCGTCAAAGAGGTGCGCGCGGCGGGGCGGAAGCACATTGTTAAGCTTTCCGCGCTAGGTGGGCGGGAGTCGATATTTCCGAGCGGGCATCGCGATTCGGAAGAGAACATTGAAGCCTCGGGCCTGCCCTACACGTTCCTTCGTCCCAACGGTTTTATGCAGAATCTGATTAACTACAACGCGGGCACGATCAGCTCGCAGAACGCGTTCTACGGATGCCAGGGAAACGGCGCAGTCAGCATAGTTGATATCCGGGATATTGCTGCGGTGGCAGTGATAGTTCTCGCCGCGACGGGACACGAAGGCAAATCCTACGCATTAACCGGAGGCGAAGCTCTTACCAACGAGCAAGTTGCCGAAAAGGTCTCTCGTGTTGCGGGACGCAAAATCAGCTATGTGGACCTGCCGGCGGCCGAATTGAAGAAAGGCATAGTGTCCGCTGGCACGCCGGAATGGTCTGCCGAAGCTCTGGTCGATTTGCAGCGTTTCTATTGCGAGGGGAAAGCGAGTCTAGTGACGGACGACGTCGAGCGGCTGATTGGACACCGGCCGATCACCTTCGATCAGTTTGCGCGCGACTACGCCTTTGCTTTCCGGGATGAAGCCAAGGTCGCGAGTTAAGTGTGCAGCGTACTGTCATGACCCCTTGCATGGCGGAGGAATTTAAAGCACGATCTGGATGATGCGGGATTTGTTGGGGCTTTGCGCGAGAAGACGCTTCCTCAGACTTCCGCTTCTGGCGGACAAGTTCATCAACACCGACAGCAGCGGAAAGGTGACTGGCAAAACCGAGACGCTCGCGAGTGTCAAAGCGGCAAAGTGGCAGAAAAACGAGATCAGCAATGTGAAGGTAACCGTATTCGGGAAAACGGCCATCGCAACCGGAGACTGGGTCGGCAAAGGGACGGACGACAAGGGGAAGCCAGTCGATGCCCACGAGCGCTGGACTGATACTTGGATAGAGATGTCCGGTGGAAAATGGCAATGCGTCGCCAGCCACGGCTCTACGATCAAAATGTAGGGAACACAAGAAGCCATTGGTTCGCTAGCGGCCATCGCTGGCAGGATGATATGCCGCCCGGTTTCGGGCGGCTTTTCTTTTAATCAGCCGAAGGTGGTTGCGCGGGTAACTGCTGTTATCAGGCGTTTACACTCAGAACCCCGCTCCCACAAGTGCCGTGGTCCTCGAGCGGGCTTCTCTGCCTTTTTCTGTTTAACCGCAGTCCAAGCGAGATAAGACGCCGGCCGCGCCTTATCTCGTCTCTCGTTTGGACCGGATTGCGCCCTAGTGGTGCTTTCCGCCATGCGCACCACCCCGATATCCGGGCAGGGCGTGTTCAGCCTTCCCTTCATGGCCAGCGTTGCCTACGTTGCCCCGCCCATCCCGCGCCTCGTTTCCCTGGAAGTGGTTGAAGCGCTCCGCCCCGCGCTCCGGCAACGGTCCAACGTAACCGTGATGAGGATCAAAGCGGTTGTCGACATGGCCGAAAAAGCCGTGCGGGCCGTGAAACCAGGGGCCAGCTCCAAGAAACACGCCGCCAACAAACCAATCGGGCCCATAGTAGCCGTACGGCGCACAGTCATATGGGGCATAGTCGAAGTACCCGTAAGGACACACGGGAGCCACTCCGATGTTTACGCCGACGGCAACCTGGGCTGACGCCACAGGTGCACAGCATAAAAGGACAGTTGCGAGAGCTGCGAAAGCAAGCACATTGACTTTGAACATGATCACTCCTTGATTCGTCCAGAGTTTCAACCTGGACAACTGAGGGCCAGCATAATACCGAGGATCAATAACAGCAAGGTCGGCGCAATGGCAGAGGGACCCCAAGCTGCGTTGGATCATATCCGCAACAAGCTCCAAATAATCCTCTCTCTCGCCGAACTTCGCAAGGATACGAGCCAATGTGAGTCTTGTGCTATCGCGGTTTCCGAGATTGTCAACGAGATCCGCAATCTAGAAGCGTTCGTGAGGGAAGCTTTGCAGAAGTAGCAGTCGCCATATCGTATTGGAACCCGAGGGGTGTGGGGTGCTTGGGGTGCGACGAAGATCAATGGTTGGGATAGAGCTCCGACGCGCCGGCTGTAGGTGGAGGGTTACCAAGCCCGCTCTTTCGATGGCGAGTTGGGTTCTCGTTTCCACCATGGCTACGTTTTCGAAGGCCCCCCTATAATGCCGGACGGCCGAATTTCCCAGGTCCGGTTTGAAGCCTTGGCATTTCGTCCGTGAGCCTTCCCATGCGCAGCGAGGTTTCAAGCGCTGGTTCGCATACGCCCCGACTACGAATGGTTTGCTCTCAGCTTAGTTCCATCTCATGCGTCGGCTTATGTCGGCTCTGTGTCCGACCACCGCGCTGCCGATGGCACCACCAAGTACCCAGAGTCCCTTTGCCCGATCTTGGCGTTACCTTGATCAGGGAGACGTGTGCCGCCTCCTGCGAGGACATTACTCCCCGGTCATCGCTCTTACAGACTCATTCGTCGATCCCACTCGGCTCTCCTCTCCTTCGGCCTAAGCCTCGTTCGAGGAGTCTCTGCAGGTTGCGACCAGCCCCTGCTGCGGGCAGGACCTTCCCGACGTTATCTCTGCGAATCCTTCCCTGAGTGCCTGGGCCCCTGTCACGGCGGTCCCGTGGAGTGCACCTGCCTGTTTCTTCCCCCACGTCATCGGCCTTCCCCCGTACACTATCGAGGTCGGCTTCCCGCGTTTCCCCGTCAAAACGATTTCATGACGGATCTCTTTTTCGAGACTGCAGCCATTTCGTTATGTTCAGGCCCTCAGGTTTGCTCGCCTCCCCGATCGTTCCCACCGCTGCAGCTTATCGCCGCAGGGCAGCCGAGGCTTTTACGTCCGAGCTGAACATGCTTCGTTGCCTCCGCATGCATCGGATATGCTAACCACCTGCCCAGGCAATTGGTGGTGTGGGGACTTACACCCCACTAGATTCACAGCCTTGTCGGCTGCTCCAGCGTAATCGAGATTTAACGCCAATCTGCCCAGAGCCGCTGCGCTACACTGTCATCCCCTCGGGAAAAAACCGTGAAACGAAGACGAGAAGAAACGGTTATCCGCGTAGAGTGTGGGGTTTCTGCGCTCGTTCACGCAACTCCCGGCGCGACTACCTCTCGTTTTGCTGGCAGAAGCGCTAACAGGACAACTCCGATAACAAGGAATACGATCACATCAGTAAAGTTCCGGTGGACGCTGTGAATCCACGCTTCCACGGTTTGAATAGCCATCACCACGCCATGGGAGATGTTCCACCAAGCTGCCAGAGCAATCATCGAGCGATGCTCAGACGGTCTCCTTGCGGCCATGAGTAGAAAGACCCCGACCGGAATAAAAAAGCTCAGAAACATCGGGTGGATCTCGCTCTTCCGCTCCAAAAGCCAGCTGGAATGCCGCAGATCCGTATATAGAAAATAAATTTGGGCCAGATTGAACAGCCCCACGATCACCAGGACGATCTGTGTTAGGCGTTCTCTTTTCACATTGGCCTCATTATTTGAGCGACCAGTTACGATGTGCGGACAGTCTCAACCCCTGACCAAGTCCACGCCTGCCAGATGATGACCGAGGTGCATACAGTTTCGATCGTCGCGAAGAACAAGTACTCAGGAAGAGCGGGCGGCCTGCCCCATCCGGCCAGAGGCGGAACGTAGGTCAGGAAACCGTTTACAAGGGTCAAAATTGCACCCGCGATGATATTCGCCAGCCGGTTCGCTCTAAACGGAAGTAGTCGACACGCCACAATCATGGCGATGGGTATTTCCATCAAGACCGCTGAACCCGCCAGAACCCATGGTGGGAGATGTGGGGGATGGGCTACAGCCCACAGGGCAAGAACGTCCGCATACAGGTAGTTCAATAACGCGAAGATCCAGAATAGAGATAACCGTTCCTTTGTGTCATGCATGTCAACCTCCTACGGAATCGTATACGGTCCCGCGGCAGAATAAGTTTCAGATTTTTCGCAGAGTTCTCCAGTTCTCCCAAAGGGCGAGAGAGAAAACCTGGAGGACAGGTGGTCTTGCGAGTACGCGGGTCAACCGGCTCGTTGGGCAAACTGACATTGCAAAGAGATTGTGGCGTCAGTTGGCGCTATCAGGCGTGGCTGTTGAAAAACTCTTTTCGGGGATTTTCATCACTAAAATTCGTTTGTAAGTTATTGAGTGTTCGTTCACCGCGAGCGGTGAAATTCGCCGAAATTACTGCTTTGGTTCCTTTTTCAACAGCCACAGGCGTTTACGCTCATTGACCCCCAATGAGTGAAATCGTGATTTTTCGACAACAATCGCCAATCGCATAGTTTTCCGGCTTGTCGAAGACACGCCCCTGACTCCAAATGAAATCTCTGCGCAATGTTGCAAACGGCCGAGATGGGTGTAGACTGGGGCCGCTTTTTCAAGTCAAAAAGGAGATTCCCAATGAAGAGCAGCGAGATTTTCGCCGCCGCTGCGGTGGCTGTCCTCAGCGCTGCCCTGTGCACGGTCGCCGTGGGGCAGGACCACGCCACCGCTCAGGAGGTCGTCGCCAAGGTAAGGGAAGCGGCCAGCACCCTATCGAAGACGGGTGACTTGGCACAGTTTCAGCAGAAGCAAGGTCCGTGGGTTTGGAAAGACACATACATCTTCGTCGAGGACTGCGATAAGAAGGTCCAAGCGGCTCACCCCATCAAGCCAGAGCTGGTAGGCACAGATTTCGTGTCGCTGAAGGACACCAAGGGAGGAACTGTCTTCCCGGCAGATTTTTGCGACGCGGCGAAGAAGCCTTCCGGCGTCTGGTTCGAGTATTGGTGGCCGAAACCCGGCGAGAAGGAGGGCTCCCGCAAGCTCGCTTATGGATTGAGTGCTAAAGGAACCAAGTATGTGGTAGCTGCCGGAGTCTACGACGACAAGGCAACCATTAAGGACGTGTCAAAGCAGAGCAGCATGAAATAACCGTCGGCTCTCACCCAGCACGTCGCAACAAACACCAAGCCGCCTGACGGGGCGGCTTTTCTTTGGATATGGCCTGGATGACGCGCAACCCGGAAGTGATCCCATAACCGGGAAAGCCAGGCTGGGAGAGGCGTCTGGATAGTTTACGTAACCAGGCGTTAACACTCGTTGAGAATTGGCCGGTCCGGGTTAATGACAGTAATAGGGATGCTACAGCGCTTTTTCTCAATTTGATCCAGCTCCCCCCCACGAAAGTTTACTTCCCATTGCCCCATCTCTGGTGCAATATTGGCCCGCTTCAAAAAGCAAAGGCGGAGTTGGCCGTCTTTTTCCAGGTGGGCTAGGTCAATGTGGATTGAAAAACTCAGCGAAGGCGTTCTTGAACTGGACACGCCGATTGGGCCTCGATACGTACAGCCGAATCTCGTGCAACGCGCGTATCTGATTTGGACGTTCCGAAATTTTTTCTCGCTGCCGCAGCAAGTGCTGCGTCCGTGGGAACGCCGATTGATTGGTCGTCTGTGGAGCGAGAACAGATTCGTACCCTTACCCGCAACGGGCACGCACGACAGACCGGTCATCGGAAGAATCGAGCGGCGAGTACCGGCTCAGGCAGAGGTTCTGCCCATTCGGAAACCGATCGCCGGTTCGAAGCCCGCCGTAGCGGAGCGAAGCCGAGCCGCGTCAGCGTAGTCGCGAAGCGGCGCGCCGCCGCGCGGGCCGCGCCGAGAATGACAAGCCCCTCCCCCCCAACCTCCCACCGCTCAGCAGCAATGTAATCATCGTAATCACTATGTAATTTGGCGTGTAAATTCCCCGCAAGTTATTGAAGCCGAATTTCAAAAGTTGGTGGACCATCGCTGCATTGTCGTGAACTTTCCGTTAGGTGCGCTTGCGCATGTAAGATTGGCCCGTGCCTATGTGTTGGAGGGCGACGCCGCCAAGGCAAGAAGCGCATATCAAGACTTCCTGGCGCTCTGGAAAGACGCCGACCCCGACATCCCCTTCCTGAAGGAAGCCAAGGCCGAGTACGCGAAGCTGCAATAGCAAGGAGAAAGTCCTACCTGCTGGCTCAGTCTAGCGATAGTTGTTGTAACCGGCGACTACACTCATTGACCCGGTTGTTGTTGGTGAGGTGGCGAGCCCGTCATGATGCCGCCCAAAAGGTATTCCTTTCACGCGGGTCAAAAGTGAAGAAAACGAGCGTTCAGGATCAGCGGGTTCCAGAGTCGCCCGAAGCTACCCTTTCGCGCAGATGTCCCAGAGCTGGATCGGGCTGTTCAGTGGATGCCCATGGGTAGGCGAGCAGCCCACTGCCTCCCAGAACAACCCCTGAAGGCCCCACGGGTGTTTGAAAAAGAGGTGCACGGCGACAATAGCGTTCCCAAGAGCGAGGCAGAGGACCGTCGGCGGTGAGCGTGGGGCGGGCCTGTGCGTGCGGTTGCGGGGTCTGCTCGGTTGGGTCGGAATTACACCTTGGCTCTCCGGTCAGGAGTAGATTTGTCCTGCAAGGCGCGACCGGCTGTTCCGCGCGACCTGAATCCGAAAGTGCAGTCAGCCCGTTCGGGACTGCTCTTGTTTTCGCGTTAGCAAAATGGCTCCGCTCCCAATCCATTTGAGAACTGGTACATACGTCTCGTCTTCTCCCTCACGGCACAGTAGCACCAAAAGCAGAACTCCCTCTCGGCCATCCAAATAGAGCGAATACTCAGGGCCACCATACGACTTGTCGATGTGGCCGACTCTAAAGAACGTCCGGGGCGGTTCGGGAAATAGTGAAGGCAGGCGTTGGAACCTAGCGTTTGGGAGTTTTTGAATAATAGTTCTCTCGTGCCTCGCGGCGATAGCTTCCATTGTTGGTTCCATCTCGCTCTTGAGCACAATGTTCCCATAGAGGAAGGTACATTTTCTCTTTGCTGATTCAAGCGTGTGCCCCAGTGGATACATTGAGAACTGGCACCCCCCAAACTTGTGCGTGTCCTGATTGTCGGCAACCCATCCGATGGGTGTTCTAACGGTCGCCAGCATGGGTCCCTTCCATAGCCAAACATCGCCTATATACTGGTACGCGGAGAGCCGATCTGGCGGCAAGATTTGTAGATCGACATCGCGGGGCTCCCTCTGAGCGCGCTCATAGGCTGTTTTCGTGTATCCCTTCGTCGTGACGAGAACTCCCTTGCTCACACGGATGTCGTCCAACATCCCAAGAAATTTTTCAACATCGTTCACATTGACCTTGCGCCTATAACATTTGCAGTCGAACGCGATTTTGAAACTGGTACCGCCCGCATTGACATCAACCAACACGTCAATCTGCCGCTGCGTACCACTCTTGATTCCGGGGAGGTGGGCATTGGGAGTGACCCACGCCTCGGGGAAGCGTCTCTGCAAGGCGCCAAATATGTAGGCCTCGTACATACGCCAATCGCCTTCCGGAATCCATAGGTCAGATTCATTGGCCATCGGAGTGACATTGCTCCTTCCTTCCTTATTTTAGTGGGTCGTCACTGAAATGCCAGCCGTCATCGCAGCATGAATGGTGTGTGTCCAGAGTGAATGTTCGCCTTCTTTGCGGTAGGCGGCACTCTGGCGGGTCAATTCGACGATCTTTGCGCACGGCAGGTGTTCTCTATATGAGTTTCATTCTGGACACCAACCAACTACAGCACTTCATACCCAGTAATAACCATATATCTCTTGCTACTGACCCCCAGTTGAACTTAGCGCTTGCATCTTGGAACTGGGCGAGAACTCTGGCGAGTTCTCTTCCCGACACCCAAATTTGCAGTAGCGAAGAACGAGAAGTAGGCGCCCCACGGAGAAAAACAGAAGAACTGGATTCCCAGAACTGTTCCCAGTAGTGTCAGGAAAGCCCCCAAGCAATTGCAGGAGGACTCCAGGTACCCAGGGAGGGGGAATTGGCCCTGCCGTCCAGAAATGGGCTTTACGTGGAGCCTTCAAAATTTCAACATTGCTACAGATCGTGCTGACTTCCGAGATCGAGATGGCAACAGGAAGGAACCGGAACTGCCGCAGCGGCATGATGCTGTTGCAGACTTCCATGTATACGAGTTTGACTTACAGCGCAGTTCAGGAGACGCACTACAGGGGTGTATATGAGTTTGAAAATTGCAGTGCGGGAATGACGGGAAGAGCGTCCAGATGGCCGCAATAATAAGGATAGTGTTTTGCGGGGATTGTCTCAGACAACGGACGGCAGGAGTCGCGGGCCGGTGCAGACACGCGTAGTGCTTCAGATACCAGCGAATTTAGGAGCAGCCTGCAAACACCCGGCAAGCTGGGACGTGTCTAGTTAGGAGAATGCTGGCACCCCGTGCTAGCATCGTTTCAGTTTTGGATTCCGCACTCTTAGTCGAACTGGCCGCTGCAGATCAACAAAACGCCCTTTGCTGCATGCAGGACGGCATCGAAGGGATTCCGCTTGGCTCCTGACGACATTACGAAAATCATGGATGCCGGGAAGGGAAAAGGCTATCTCACCTACCACGAGATGAATGACCTGATTCCCCATGACGTCCATTCCCCGGAGGACCTGGACGACCTGCTCACCACCCTCGGCACGCAGGGCATTGACGTGCTTGAGGGCGAGCCCAAGCTATCTTCCGCGGCGTTGAAAAATAAATTTGAGGAAGAAGTGGAGCCCGGCGAGGTCATCGGACTCATTCCGCCCCCAGACGCTCTTGAAAAGACCAACGATCCGGTGCGCATCTACCTGCGCGAGATGGGCACAGTACCTCTGCTCACCCGCGAAGGGGAAGTGGACATTGCCAAGCGCATCGAGCGCGGACAGCTGCGCGTGCTGAAGGCACTTTCACGCTCGCCGATTGTGATCCGTCAGATTCTGGCCATCGCCCAGGAATTGAAGCGTGGCGTCCGCCCGATTAAGGGAATTGTCGTCTTCGATGGGGAAGAGATGACCGAGGAGATGCTGCAGAATCGCGTCAAGGACACTACGCACCGCATCGACGAGCTACAGAAGCATTACAAAAGAGCCAGCCAACTAGCCGTACGACTACCGACCATCCCGGCAAAAAAGAAAGCAAGGGAATACCGCCGCTGCCGATGTGGGCTGGGCCGCGAGATCGTTCGGATTTCGCTCATCATCCGCAACCTAGGTCTAACCAACTTCGAGCGCGAACGCCTGATCGATCGGGTGAATAAGACCGTGGACGTCATGCGCTCGCTCGACCGGCAGGTCAGCAACCTGGAAAGGAAGATCGAGAGCACGCGCAGCGAAGAACTGAAGAAAGATTACCGCAAGACTCAGCGGCGGCATCGCGCAGACCTGGAAAGGTTGGAGTGCCACGCCGGAGTGGCCTTTAAGGAGCTGAACCGCACGCAGCGCGAAATCATCCAGGGTGAGATGGACAAGGAACAGGCTAAACACGAGCTCATCGAAGCCAATCTGCGCCTCGTGGTGTCGATGGCCAAGAAGTACCCCAACCGCGGGCTTCAGTTCCTCGACCTGATCCAGGAGGGCAACGTCGGCCTGATGAAGGGAGTGGACAAGTTCGACTACCGCCGCGGCTACAAGTTTTCCACTTACGCCACGTGGTGGATTCGCCAGGCAATCACCCGAGCCATCGCCGACCAGGCGCGCACCATTCGCCTCCCGGTGCACATGGTCGAGATCGTCAACAAGCTGATTCGCATTTCGCGGCAACTGGTCCAGGAACTCGGCCGCGAACCTACGTCGGCAGAGATTGGCAAGCAAATGGACATCCCTGCAGCCAAAGTGCGCAAGGTGCTCAAGATCATGCAGACGCCGATCTCGCTGGAGACGCCGATCGGCGAGGAGGGGGATTCCCACCTCGGCGACTTCATCGAGAACCGCGCCTTGGTCTCGCCGGCCGAGGCCGTCATCAACGTGAGCCTGAAGGAGCAGACCGCGCACGTGCTGCACACCCTGACTCCGCGCGAGGAGAAGATCATGAAGATGCGCTTTGGTCTGGAGGACGGCTCGGAGCACACGCTGGAGGAGGTTGGCCTAGAATTCGCTGTCACCCGCGAGCGCATTCGCCAGATCGAAGCCAAGGCCCTGCGCAAGCTGCGCCACCCCTCGCGATCCCGCAAACTCAAGTCATTTGTAGAGGACGTGCACTAATGACGCCGGTATAACTTTATCGACCCGGACATCCCCATCCTGAAGGAAGCCAAGGCCGAGTACGCGAAGCTGCAATAACTGGAAGTTCTGCTGTAGGGGCTACCTGAGCAAAGCGGATACCCACCAAGAACAGTTTTAACTCCTGGCGCGTTGCTGCGGGTTTAACATGTACTTTTGCGGGAGGCGGAAATGGTCAGTGCAAGAGCGATGTGCACTAACGCCGATTGTCACCATGATCTGTCCAGCTCCTCCCAGGCAGCGAACCTGTGTCCTGGCTGTGGCACCCCTGTAATTACCGCTTGTCCCAGGTGCGGCAGTCCTGTGGCAGAAATGGAGGATCGCTGGGCGAAGTTGTGCGAGAAATGTGGGCAGGAGCTTCGCCATCACCTCAAACAGTGCTACTTCGGAGTGATGTGATCATGCGCAGATCAGAAAAGCAATGTTTTCTCGCCGAAGAAAACGCCCGCCCTCCGTTGAAGTCTCCTCCTCTAAACCGGGCAACAGGCAGGCGTGCACTCACAGCAGTAGCAGGTAGGCCCGGTCTACCAATTCTGAAATGGGGAAGGGTGTCGCATCGCAACGAAAAGGGTGTCCGCGGGTGAAGCAACTCCGCCATTTGGCGTAAGCGGCGCGATTGGCGCGAAATTCGAGGACGCACAGAGAAATAGCTAAGCCCGGCTTGCCCATTCTGGCATTGGATGCTACCGGACCTCGTTCAAAAATGTGACAACTTCAACGAAATTCCATGGGTATCTACAGCTTAGCTAGAATCCAGAAGGAAGAACGATCCAGACCTCTTGCCCAGTTTTATGGTTTCGTTATGGCCCGAGGAACGATCATTTGCGGCCGATAGAAAAGTGAGCAGTAGTGCACAGACTCGGCCAGCGCCTCCATGGAATCCTTGCACCGACACGACGCCGCTCAAATCCGAGCCCGTGAGCCTCTCGCCGTACCGGGCAATAAATAAGGATGAGCAGGCAGAAGGAAGCACAATGCGTACTACGGTTGCTATTCGCTCGTTGCTGTTTTCGTTTGTCTTGCTGATTTTCTCCCACGGTGCATTCGCTCAAATCGGCATCGGCATTTCCGTGAACTTCGGTCCCCCGGCGCTTCCCGTCTACGAGCAGCCAATCTGTCCCGCCGACGGCTACCTATGGACGCCCGGTTACTGGGCCTATGACGACGACGGTGGCTACTACTGGGTACCCGGCACGTGGGTCGAGGCACCCCAGGTCGGCTTCCTATGGACCCCAGGTTATTGGGGCTGGGGCGGCAGCGCGTTCTTTTTCCATGAAGGATATTGGGGCCCACAGGTGGGCTTCTACGGCGGCATCAACTATGGCTTCGGCTACGGCGGCGTTGGTTATGAGGGCGGCCGCTGGGAGGGTGGTCACTTCTCCTACAATACTTACGTGAATCACGTGAACACCACCATCATTCACAACACCTACAACACTACGGTGACGAATGTCTCGGAAACTCACGTCAGCTACAACGGGGGTACGGGTGGGGTCGAAGCGCGTCCCACGTCGCAGCAAGAGTCCTACGCTAACGCGCACCATGTCGGTCCGGTAGCCGTGCAAACGCAGCACGTTCAGGAAGCCCGCAGTAATCCCGAACTGCGTGCCTCCGCCAACCAGGGCAAGCCGCCCATCGCGGCTACTGCCAAACCCGGTGATTTCAAAACTGGTGTTGTAGCCTCCAGACAAGCAGGCGGCGAATACAAGGCTCCTCCAGCCAATGCTGCACGCGGCAATGAAGCGCGTCCAGGAAATGAAGCTCGCCCCGGCACGGAAAATCGTCCGGGAAATACTACCGAAGCTCGTCCCACTACTAACAATCACGCCAGCGAATTGCAGCCGCACAAGTTCACGCCTCCAAACACCGGCAACGCCGCAACCGACAAGAAATATCAGCAGCAACAGGACAAGCTAGCTGCCAAGCAAGCGCAGGACCACCAGAAACTCCAGCAGCAGCAGGAAAAAGAACACCAGCAAGCCGCCACGAAAAACTACAACGACGCGCAAAAACAGCAGATGGAGCAGCGTCACACTCAGCAAACGCAACAGGTCGAGCAAAAGCATGCCACTCAGCAGAAGCAGATGGAGCAGCGCCAAGCGCCGCACCAAACTGCACCAAAGCCGGAGAGCCGTCCTCCTGCGGAAAAGCCGCATTGATTGCGCGCTAGCCGCCGCAGGCAGGGCAGGATAGCCGCGGTCTTCGCAAAATCAAACAACCAATCGGGCTGGTAACGACTGTGTCGCATCGCTGCCAGCCCGTTTTTTATTTCCCGCGCGCGGTACAGCCCATGGTAAGCTCGGCGATTACTGCGGAAATTGAGCACGCACCGCAGAAACAGCTAAACCCGGCCTGCCGCTTCTGAAAATGAGTAGGGTGTCGCATCGCAGGAAAAAGGGTGTACAGGAATGGGGAGAGCGTACCCGGCTCCAAAAATACAGTTCAGCGTCGGGTGAAAAAACGAAAGCGCCCCAGACTCCGGTTAGAGTCGTGGGGCGCTATCGTTGAACAGCCTTCCCCCGAAAACTGCTACCAGCCTACGTTCTTACCTGCCATGTGGGAATGGCTCCGGCGTGCAACGCGGCGGCACTGCTGGGCTACTCACTCGCAGATGTGACTGGCATCACGGTAACGTGAATTACGGTATGGCTGGCGCGGGAGCCCGCCAGTTCGCCGCTTCGCCTGCCTTCGTGTTGCACTTGCTACTTTTGCCTTTCGTGAAAATTCCAAGGCCCTCGGGCCTTCGCTTCATCAGAGGTCAGTTGGCCAGAGCCCGGCTTTGTTGATTTAGGTGTGCCGTAAAATGTGCCGTACGCTTCGGGCCGATATGCGCCAATACGGGCTTCTTCGATACGTCAGCAGAACATGGGATTCCGCGATGCAGCGGCGCTCTATATAGGTTTCATTCTGAACATTTGCCCACTACAGCACATCACCCTCTGTAATAACCATATATCTTTGTTACTCGGCCCCTCTGGTGAGCTTAAGCATTAGCGTTGAAGTTGCAATCTTGGAACTGGGCGAGAACTCTACCGAGTCCTCTGCCCGACATCAAATTTGCAGTAGCGGAGAGCGAGAAGTAGGCGCCCCGAAGAGAAAAGTAGGAGAACTGGATTCCCAGAACTGTTCCCAGCGGGCACAGGAAGACCCACAAGCAATTGCACGAGGGTTACAGGTACCCAAGGAGGGAGAATTTGCCCTAGAGTCCAGAAATGGGACTTGCAGAGAGCCTTCAAAATTCAAGATTTCTACAGACCGGTGCTGGTTTCGGAGATCAAGATGACGAAAGGAAAGAACCGGAATTGCGGCAGCGGCGGTTCGGCGTTACCAGCTCCCCTGTATATGAGTTTGATTTATGGTGCAGTGGATTCAGCCGCAACCCTTGGCGCAAGGACCGGCGGACTGGCCCTTTAGAATTCTATTTGTGGCCGATCTCCCGATCTCCTTAATTGCTCAAAGAGAACCCACGTCAGTGCGAATAGACACATGTGCAGTGCGGGTGCAGCTAGACGCGGTCGTCGAAGATTATGCACTAGCGAATGGTACGGCAGGAACCGAAATTCCACCATAACTGTCGAGAACAGAGCGATCCACAACAAACATTTCATGGTGGCTTGGTCCTTCGGTTCATTGTGTGACGTACTGGTGCTCGGGGCAAGTCACTTCGGAGCGACTCCAGGAATCCCCACACATAATTGACAGAGCACTAGAGCACAACTACGCTTTGCTTGTACGGCGGAGCAGTCTGTGTTCTGTTCAAAGTGTGGTACTGAGACTCCTGATGATTCTCAATTCTGCCGCAAGTGTGGGCAAGCTCAAACTGTTTCCACTAGTGGTGGGACGGCGGCAGCGGTGGCTCCAGCACGCATCCCGGTAGTCGAACCCCATTCAAAAGGCAATGCACAAAGCAATGCGGCAAAGTGGATATTCGGTTTACTAGTCTTGTTGATTATTTGCTGGGGTGTCTGGCAGGTTGGCTTGCACTCGTTCGGGGGAAACCCCGCTTCGCAGCCGGTGCAGCAGCCGGTAGAACATAAGCAGTCAACCGGCAACGTCGCATTCACGGTGAGGGCACAGGGTACGTACAACTACAAGATCATGGTCCCGGCTGGAGCCTTCAACGTCACCCTAAAAGGCCACTTCGCTGCTTCGGGCGGTAGCGGTAATGATGTTGAGGTGTTCGTGGTCAGTCAAGATGAGTTCATCAACTGGCAGAATCGTCACCCGGTAAAGGCTCTATATAGCAGCGGGAAGGTTACACAAGATAGTATCAATCTCACTCTTCCTTCAGACGCGGCAAACTATTATGTAGTGTTCAGCAACAGGTTTTCCATGCTCACTCCGAAGGCGGTTCAGGCCAGCTTTGATTTGAACTTCTATACGAAGTAAACTGGTCACCGCAAACAAAGGAGTGAAAAAAGCGGGATCGTCGGGACATCGCCTTGGCGCTCTACATGGAGTAGTTTGCCGGATCAAACCTGACGCAGGTGCCGATGCGGAAAGAGGAGGATGCCCGTTAATTCGTAGAAAGTAGCGACTCTCACATCCGCGGTCATAATGGGCCGAGGGTGGTTTTTTCTGCCAAGAAAAAGGAGAGAGTCGCTATGAAAAGACGATACCAGATCGACCAGCAACGAGCGGTGCAACAGTTCCGCCAGTTGGCCCGCGAAGAGAACCCCAACATTCAGATGATGTTTCCCATGGCCGAGGTGGTGGGTCTTCTGCAAGAAGGAGTCGGCCACCTGCTGCGCGAGGCCGGTCTTTCCCTGATGAACCTGGTGATGGAGGAAGAAGTACGGCACTTGGCGGGCGAGCGTCATCAGCAGCATCCCGCGCGGCGCGCCCACCGCTGGGGAAAAGAAGATGGCGACTGCGTGGTGGACGGGCAGAAGGTGCCGATCCAGAGAACGCGTCTGCGCAACCAGGAGAATCGCGAGCAACGGCTGGGCAGTTACGAGTTGTTTCAACGCAGTGGGCCGCGGGAACACGCGGTATGGGACAAGATGATGCGCGGGCTGTCGACGCGCAACTATGGAGCAGTGGTGAAAGATTTTCACGAAGCCTACGGGGTGGAAAAGTCGGCGGTCAGCGACAACTTCATCGCAGCCAGCCGGGAGAAGCTCCAGGAATTGATGGAGCGTCCGCTGGGCGAGCTACGGTTGTGTGCGGTACTGATCGACGGCACGCCGTTTCGCGACCGGCAGATGATCGTGGCCCTGGGCATCAATAGCGACGGGCGCAAAACGGTGTTGGGATTGCGCGAAGGAGCGACTGAAAACGCCACGGTCGTAAGTGAGTTACTCAGCGATCTGGCCTCGCGCGGGCTGGACTTCAGCGTACCGCGTCTGTACGTGCTGGACGGAGGCAAGGCGTTGGCAGCGGCGGTGCGCCGTCTTGCCGGCGAGGCGGCTTTCATCCAGCGTTGTCAGGTGCACAAGCGGCGCAATGTAATCGACCACTTACCCAAAGAACATAAGTCGGCGGTCAAGAAAAAACTGCAGAACGCCTATGCCATGACCGAATACGCCGACGCCAAGCGTGCACTGGAGCGATTGCATCGCGAACTGATGGAGCTGAATCCGAGCGCCGCCCGCAGCCTGGAGGAAGGCATGGAAGAGACGCTCACCGTGCATCGTTTGCGCCTGCCCGCGCAGTTACGCCGCACCCTGGCGAGCACCAACGTGATCGAGTCGGCTTTCTCCATCGTGGAGACGGTTTGCCGCAACGTGAAACGCTGGCGTGCGGGCGACCACATAGAACGTTGGGTCGGCTCGGGTCTGCTGGTGGCCGAGCGCCAGTTTCGCAAGGTGCAAGGCTACCGCGAGATTCCCGCGCTGTTGACTGCGCTGGCCAACGCGGTTTCTAAGAAGACGGTTGTCGAGCAAGGAAAGGTTGCGTAACCTATGACGGTCGGGAGTCGCTAACTTTCAACGGAGTTCCGGGCAATCTCCGGAAAGAGGGCAGGCAGCCAGTGTTTGCCAATTTGAAAATCATGATTCCCACGCCATGAAGTAACTACTCTGTACTCCCTTCTTAGCCCCCAGTTGAGAGTGAGCGTTGAAGTAGCAGTAGCGGTAGAAGTTGAAGTAGCGGGAGAAGTTTGAAGTAGCGGGAGAAACTCGGAGTAGCGGCAGAGTGAGCAGTGGGAATTGCGGCGGGAACCAGAAATGGGGGTGCAGGAGAGCCCCAGACTGCCTCCCAGAGCTCCCCAGAGGGCCCCAGAGCAATCAGGAGGCTGGGGATTGAGGTTTTGGATGGGCCCAGACTGATTTCTGGGGATTGGCGGGCTCAGTTTCCGGAGTGACTTCACCAGCAGAATGGCGATCAAAGTGCGATTGCTCCGGGAGTGCGGAAGCTTGATCATGGGATCGGCGATCGCCGTAAAATGTATATGAGTTGCACTCAGGTGAGGGGCTGGTGGCGGGACTCTCTATACGAGTTGCTTCCGGCGAACGGTGGATCGACAACAGGGGTCTGCTCTATATGAGTTAGAAAATTGCGGTCAGTGGAGCAGCGAGAACGTGCTCCGAAAATCCCTCTGTGCCGTGGCCACTCGAACACCATTTCAGCGCCATACGGTCAACTGGGGGCTAATTACCAAGTGAGTGAATAAACGCCACAAGCCTGCTCTTTGTGTTCCTCACCCAGGCGAAACGGATTCCAGTTTTACAGTTTTTACAGTTTTCTCTCTGACTGGATGAGATCGGGTTGCTGAGATCCAGCGGGCTCTTCCCTGCTACCCCCGAAACCTCACTACTCAATGTTAGCGTCGTGCCTAGCGCGGAGCCGCTTTCTGTCGCCCGGCGGGCTGCTCGTCCACGCGAATTGGATTCGAGTTTTGCAGTTTTACAGTTTTCTCGAGTCGGGAGCGCTGAACCGGGGCTTAGAGAATTGCACAGCGCCATGGGCTGGCGACAGAAATTCTTCCCGTCTGGTGCAGAACACTCACAGTTTATGCACACCTGCACCTAAAATGGTGCAGTCGCGATCCGCGAGATGTCGCACAAATCCTTTAGAATCATGGTGCCGGGAGGGGGAGTCGAACCCCCAAGGACCGAAGTCCGGCGGATTTTGAGTCCGCTGCGTCTGCCAGTTCCGCCATCCCGGCTTAGTCTGCGCGACTTGCAGAGAAGACTAGCTTAATTCACGATTTTAGTCTTTGCAAACCCGTCCCGTTTTTCGCGGGGAGGCTCCAGGATGAAGCTGACGCACAGGGCGTTCTAAGGCCCCAGATTCGAGTAGTTGTCGTCTTGTTCCTTCCATCATCAACCATATGGCTAGAGGTAGAACCCACGCTCGTTTTGTACTTCATCGCGCTTTTTGCGAGCGACAACAAAGGCCACCCGTGCGGGTGGCCTTTGTTGTAACTCATTCGTTCTTCCGTCTTGCGTTTTGGAACGCTTGCGATTACTTAAAACCAATCACACCAAACGTCCCCGCAAGGTTATTGTACGGACCGGAGGTAAAAAAGAGTTGGTTGGTCCGTCCGCTGTTTGCGTTTCCCCCACCGAACTCAATCCCCCAAAGCTGATCGATGACGATCTCTTTGCCGTTCGCGTCCTTTACCGTGCCCACAAACTCGCCACTGACGAGATTGAAGGCGTTGATGGTGCCGTTGTTGGTGTTGTTAGAGACTAACAGTGAGTTGCTTAGCGGTCCAAAATTATTGGGCGCCACGGCAAAGCCCCAGGGCTGGTTCAAGGGCTTGCCCTGGGCGAGTGTTTTTACGAATGTTCCGTCTTCCTGGAAGATGTCGATGTAACCGCCCGGGGCTTCGTCTGCCTGGGCAAACGCCACGTAGACGAGTCCATTGATGTCCCGAATGCCGAACGGCACGTTGCCCGGCGGCAGCGTGCTATCGGTAAACGAATTGACCAGGTTGAAGTTTCCGTCATACACGTCGACTACGTTGTTGGCAAGGTCGGCGGCATACAGAAGATTCCCCGAGGGCCGGTTGGTAATGGCGAGAGCAGTGAATACCGAGCCGGACGCCGAGTTATTCACCACGATGATCGCGTCGTTGGGATTGGTCTGAGGCGCCCAGCCGCTGATGGTCCCATCCAAAGTCGCGAACAGGAAGAACGAGTTCCATCCCCCTATCTGAAAATCTGACGACCCGTTGGCCACAATTCCTGTTGGTTGACCCGGGCCTGCGCCGGTTGCCGAAGGAATTAAGACCTCCAAGCCCTGCTTGACTCCCTGGCCATTGTAGATTGTCGACCAGCCTGAGCCTTGATCGCTGACCCAGAAGGGTCCGCCTGTGCCGTAAGCGAGCCCCCAACCGTTCACCTGCAGCGGGTCCATGAACTTGGCTGTTTTTGCCTGATTCGAATCGAGATTGATGAGTTGATACTGCGCCAGAGCTGCGTTCGAAACCAAAATGACCGCCAGCCCAAAGCAAATGGTGAAAGCAATCTTGCGACGCTGCATAAAGAATCCTCCTTGGATTGTGCGAGGCCGGAGGGAGAGCAGGTAGGTCCCGAAGTGGGCGCGATACTCGTACGATAATCTCTCGGTCCGGCTGGCAGTCGAATGTTAGTTCTGGGGCTTCAGGCAGGTTGTCAACGCGATGTCATCTGTTTGCACAATTCTTGTTAGCGAAACGCAGCATTCGCAGCTGGCCGTTGCCTTCGCTCGCAATAACAATATCGGGCGACCTTGCGGCCGCCCGGTGCAGCCGTCTTAGTTCGCTGAGTTAGTTGGCCTGCGGCGGAAGTTAAAGGTTATGCAGAGAGGAAGCTTACCCAGACGGGTACCGCGAACTCCCGCTTAGACGCGACCCATGGCGGCGTCCTAAAGTTTTGGAGCCGAAGTGCCGATGGCATAGACAAGCGTGAGTAGGGCCAAGGCTCTCGAGGAAGGCGGAATGATGGCAATCAGCTCGATTTGGGCCGCAGGCCTCAGTCGGTACGTTTCTCGTTATCACTGGGATGCTACCTAGTTCCACGATCGGGCGCAGATGCAGACGAGCGTCGCGCGCCCCGAGAATACAACGCCAGCGCTTAATTCACCAATTTGTCCAGCGCCGCGCGCAATTCGTCCGACTTAAAACCGAATGGACCCGGCTTGGCCTTGTGGGCGATGTGACCCTTGGCGTCGATCAGGTAAAGACGATCCGGCCATCCCGTGTAGGCTTGCTCGGTCGAGTTGCCGAATTCATCGATTACGGCGGGAATCTGGATGCCTAGTTTTCGTACACACGCTCCCGCCACCAGCGCGCGCTCTTCTTCATCCTTCGGGCTGGCGAGAACAACTTTCTCTCTTATATTGCTCTGCATCTGCCAGACGTCGCTCGGATGCGCTTCCGTGATGTACACCACCAGGAAAGCGCCCTTGTCCCCGTATTGCTCGTAGAGCTTGTTGAGAGCAGGAACCTCCCGCCGGAACGGCGGTCAAGTGTAGCTGCCAAAGATCAGGACGACAGGCCGCCCCTGCGCCGTCAAGGTGGATAGCTGCACCGAGCCGCTCTTGTCGAGCTTCATCAGGGAAAAATCGGGAGCAGAATCGCCGACCTGCAAGGCGCCGGCGCGAGCATGCGTCCACAAAGTCTCAAATGGAAGGACCAGAAACGCGACCGGACCCGGTATTCGCGCCATGAATCGAGCAAATGTTTCCGGCGGCTGTCGCATAATCTCATACAGCGCACCACACGCAAGAATCCACAGCGATGCGATTACGACGAAGGCTCTGACCAACGCTCTTTTTACGAATGTAGGTTTTGTGCTCAAGCGTCTCCCTTACAGAGTTCTTCCGAACAGCGCACAAAAACAGTGAGCCCGATGCTAAAAAACGCTCGTCGTCAGCGAATGTCTACATCTGTGCGAAAGATAACACACCAAGTAGAAATGCCGCGATTATAGGTACGCGAACCGACAGGTCAATAATGTGAAAGTAGTACTGCCGATCCGATCAAAAGCATACGATCAGGATGGGAGGGTGGGAACTACGGTTAGAAATCTTCCTCATCTTCCAGCAGCAGTGAACTAGCTGGCTACCTTTGCCTTTAGCGCGAGCCCGTTGTTGCTGACAGCGGAAGGAAAACTGATGGAAACAGCGTCCCGCCCATGGAAGCTGATGGTAACGCTGGTTTCGGCTTCGACGGCTTCGCCGTTCAATTCATGACGAGTGTAGCGCCAGAACCTGACGGCCTGAACCGCGGCCTCGGCCAAAATCCGATTGCCGCTCAATACGTGAATTTCTTTCACGCGGCCATCGGTTGCGATCACAGCCTTCATGCCGACAGTGCCGATAAGATTGGCGTCGGGCGCGTCGGGATAGATCACATGCCCCTGCGGCGCCTCCGTCACTTGCAAGCGATTTGGGCCGGAGCCGGCTTCTTCCCGGGAGAAAATTACTCTGACATTGCCATAAGGTTGTGGGCTCCTTGACACCACAGGCACAACCACAGCAGGAGAGCTTGCTGGCAAAGGGATGGTTGCAACCCGCTCATAGTTCCTTAGAATCCAATGCCCGACGAATCCTGCCACTGAAACTGCCAGTATTAGACTGGCGGCGACCGCGATCCGACGGTTCCGCTGATTCACGCGTTGCAGTCGGGATTGCAAAATTAAGTTGCGTGAGGGAGCTGGAAGCGGACGTAGGTTCGTGTTCGTCGGGAAGGTCGACTCCCCAAACTTTTTCTTCGACTGCCACCGACTCAATGCCCGCCTGAATCTCGCCTGGGGCTAGCTGCTTGGTCCAGACCACCCGAAACTGAATCCTGTTTTGGCCCCGCTGTAGCATGATGGTTTGCCCGGTGTGCAGCGGATGGCGTAGTCCCCCCAACCGTCCCCCGATGGGGCTGATGTCCACCGTGTGGGCAAGTTGAGACCCGGCGTTCTGACCATTCTCGTCGTCGGGCCAGACCCGTAACGGCAGCACCATCTTAGTGCGCTTGTAACGCTGTACTCCCGAAGGCATTGCCTACAGATTAGTTTCATACGCGAGGCGAAACCAAGTTACGGAGGTTACGGCACCCGCCGGGCACGGCGAACTAGCTAATCTGGTCCTTACCGTGGCTTGACATGCGGATGGCCAAAACTGCGAGACTTGGAAATGGCAGAAGAGAAAGAAGAAAATGGTAGGCACGAGGAGACTCGAACTCCTGACCTCTACCGTGTCAAGGTCCTATTCATCCGTAACTGATTGACATTCAACGGCACTGGCAGCCAACTTTGGCGTTGCAAGGAACTCTCAGGAACTGTTATTGGACCCTGATTGGACCCAGATATTCAAGCGCGTTTTGGATTGCTTCCGGTTCGTCCGTCACTCGGGAGCGAAAGACCATTCGCCAGGTGACAAGTCGGATCAGTAAACAATACGTCTGGCAGGATCGATACGGCATGACGCTCCCGCCGGATGTCGGCGAGGGGCTGACCGAGCCACGAGACATATATAGCTTGTCGTGAAGGCGCCGCGATTCAATGCGCCCGCTGCGCGAGTCACGGTCTGTTCTCGCAACGTTTTACAAGGCGGTCACGCTGCGTGTATCGTTGGATGACGTGACCAACTAATTTTGTACCAGGGAGATGTTAGAGAAACTGGTACGAACTACAGGAACGCAGCGCGGTCTTTGCCACCGCCATACGTCGCAAATCACTGACAATTAATAAAGAACGCGAAGCCCGTTTACTTGTAATGCCAAGTGTTCGGATCATCGCCGTAAGGAGCATTTCTACTGATCTGTTGAGACATCCTCTTAATTAGGGCAAAGTTTGTCGTGGGCTGCCAACCATGACCTTTCATGGGCCGACCATATTCGAAGGAACCCGCATAAGAAGGGTCCCTCGCCCCCGCAAGAAAGTCTTCGAATAGGTAGACGGCCAGATTCAGATACCAATCATCCATGTCGCCGCAAATCAGATGGAGTTTTCCCGCCAGCTCAGGCCCCATCCTTAACCAGTTTGCCTCCAGGTAGTAACGGAGATCGTAACCGTGGTCTTTCATATAGGCGGCCACGGAATGATCGATGGTACCGGTTTTCCTGTCCCAAAGCGGCTTTGGATATCCATCTTTATCCACTGGGCCATACACGGCTTCCCACGCATTTTGCTGGCGGCCAGACCTGCCCTTGCCGCCCAGAACTGATTCCAGGCTCGTCGATTGGTGAATGGTGAAGAAAGGCTGCCCGTCGTGTCCCCGCAGAAGATAACGCTCGGCACTCCCGACGGTAACACCGGCACGATTGTGCAGAGGTGTGGTGAAGGCGTTGTCATCGTCGTAGATGTTGATCAGACCCCATCGCCGGAAGTCCACAGGGTCGGGGTAGAAGCTCCAGGTACCGCCAAAGAAATCGGCATGATAGATCTGAAGCGCTAGTGATTCCCACCCCCCCGTAGATCCGCCCGTCAGAACCCGCGCGTACGGCTTTCGAATGATTCGGAAGCGAGTTTCAACCTCGGGGATGAGTTCCTGCAACACAGCGTCACCGTACGGACCATTGTTGGCGGAGTTGACTGCGTACGAGTCGTCGAAATACGGCGTTGGATGTTGAAATGTCACCGCAATCACTCGTGGAAAATCATCTGATGTCCATGCTTGATAGAATTCCACGGCTGTCTCCGGCATCACAATTCCGCCGGAGGCGACACGGACATCGTCGCCGGGTTCGGGGATGTTAAGACGTTGCCAATCGCGTTTTGGCACCTCGCCTATTGCTGGTCTTGCCGTTCCCGGATCAAAACCAAAAGGTGGATCCAGACTGAAATGGCCCTGAAGATAGATGACAGGATAGTTAACATCAGGGTGGCTGTCGTAACCCTTCGGCAGCAAGATAGTAGCGCCGAGGAACATTGGACAGCCCCAAAAGTCCGAAAGCAGTTTGCTCTGGAACTTAATGTGCTTTACCCACTGGGTATCCGGCGGTGGCTGGATTGGTGGGATGACTTTCGCCAAGCTGAGACGCAGGTTGAATCCCACGGCAGGATCCAGTTCAACTTGCTGGACCTCGCTGTACAGGTTCCCGGGAGAGACGTTGAAGGCCTGACCCTCCCATTGATCCAGATGGATCCAAACCGTGTGGCCGTCTGAACGGTGGCACTGCGAGTACACGTTCAGCAGCGCTTGCACATAGTAGATGCCTTTCGGCAGGTCATGAAAGCTGCGAACCGGGAAACCCGAGGTGTCCCCATCTAGGATCGCGGCATCACCCGCACGAAGTTGGTCCACATCCACGCCGAAGAGCAGACCTGTGCCGAACAGCGATCCAACTTGCAGTCGCGGCTCGCTCTCGCCGTGAACCGTCAGCAGAACGAACACCCGACCTGTGATGGGCTGTTGGCGCACAAAGGCGGGGAAAGAGACCTCAACCTTTGTGACGGCTGCATGTGCCTGCCACGAGCCGCACACCATCGCGATCACGATCACATGCCATAGATTCCCTCGCCGGTTCGCAACAGTCATTCGTCACCACCTAGGTCTTCTTTACTGCACAGACTGGCTCAGGAACTCCGATCAACAGAAACCGGGCCGACCATTCTTGTGAACCCCAAGGCACCGATGGGGCCGCACGTAACAGTGACTTCACTCGCGTTGCGCTAGCCGGACGTCGACAACCGCAACCAGCATGACAACAGGCAACCACAATCCCTTAGGAGCCACGGAACTCTCCTTCGCAGTTGCAGAACTGTTACTGTTTCTTCCCCCGGCCGCGGTCCGTCCCTCGCTGCGGACGCGCCATAGACTCTCCTGACGCGGTCACTTACGCGCGCTGGATGTGCGCGGCGGTGCCATCAATTGCTTGATCTTCTGGACGGCAGCGTAAGCGTCCACCAGGCCATAGCCGACGATGTCATTGCGATCGTCAAGGCCCAAAACATCAAGCCGCGCAGTCTCTGTCAGCGCGGTTCTTACCAGCTTGACATACGCCCCTGGCCGGTTGAGTAGCTCGGGAGAAGGCGGTGCCGCGCTCCGCATCAGAGCGACCACACCGGAAACGAGCGGCGAAGCCAGCGACGTGCCCGAACCGTAGTCGTCCTTCATATCTTTCGCGTAGACCGGCGCGATCATGTACACGTTTGCCGCGGGCACCCCGATAGTCATTTGTGTCCCCGGCAGCGTGCCCCACCACGGAAGATATTTGCCGCGCTTGTGCTCGACACCGCCTACAAGAAGAACTTCATTGTCAAAGGAGCGATACATCTTCTGTGCTGGATCCAATCCCCATTGCGACCGGGAGATGTTGCCGGCCGATGTCGAAACCACCACATTATGGTTGTACGCATAGCGTACTGCCTGCCACAGCACCGGTTCGGAAGATGGCACCGCAGCTGAGATCTGCACGATATCCGCGCTGTGGTGAACCGCATAGTAGATGGAGGCCGCCATGATCTCAGTCAGCCAGTACGGGTACACCGGGTCATTCATGGTGTCGCCGTCCAGCATGCGGATGGGCATGATCTGACAGTCGGGTGCGACCAGCATGAGTTCGGAGGAGACCACAGTGCCATGCCAGCCCCAGTCGATCGTGTTGGTGGCCTCCGGATCGTCTTCCCATGGCGCCTTGGTGCGCTGCACGAACGTGAATCCCGGGAGAATCTTGCCCTTGAACAGAGCGTTGTAGGGATCTATGCCGGAGTCAATCACCGCCACGATTACCCCAGCACCCTTTGAAGTCTCCTGTGCCTTGGTGGCATTCAGAGCTGTGACCGTCCACTGATTATAGAACTCCGGCCCGATCTTATTGCCGAACCGTTTTTCCGCCGACAACTCAGGGCTATCATTCTTGGCGTTGTACCCGAGCGTCTGCAGAACCAGGTCCAGCCGGCCCTTCCCGCGGTTGTGCGGAAGAGCCATCTCGAATTCAGGAAGATTTGACTGCCGAAATAGGGAGCCGACGAAGCGAGCCGCGTAGTCCCTGGCCAGATCGGTGAACTCCTGCCGAAATAGCTTCAAGGATTCCGCATCGCCCTTGCGCAGCCAGTCCGAGAACTGCGGCTCATCTTTCTGATAGGCGATGTTCATCACCCGCTCGAACAGGTTCGGTATCTTGTTCCGAGCGTCGTGCAGACGCAGCACATCGTCCCCGCTCAGTTCCGAGCGCCGTGGATGCATCGCGACGAACTTATCTATGGTGCTGAAGAATTCGTTCCTTGCGTCTTCGTAAATCTTCGCTGGCGAGTCTTGCTGGGTAGCGGCGGTTTGGGCGCAAATAGGCGCCACGCAGATTAGGAGAGCAGCAACGAAGACAATCAGCAAAGGAACAAACGGACCGCGCACTTACCCTCCATAACGAATCCTCTCAATCGGCGAACACGGAGTTACCGCGCCGCCCGTTTGCTGCTCGAGGCTGCCACGCTTTTCTGGATCGCGCGCACTGCCGCCTCAGCGTCCACTAGGCCGTGCCCGACAATATCATTGGGATCAGCCAAACCAAGCACGTCCAGGCGCGCGGTGTCCTTCAACGCATCAGTCACGAGTCGGACATACGCTCCGGGCTGCTCAAGCAATCGCTGTGGAGGCGGCGCCGCGCTCCGCATCAGAGCGACCACCCCCGAAACCAGCGGCGACGCGATGGAGGTGCCGGAAACGAAGTCGTCCTTGGTTTGAGGAATGTATGTGGGCACGATTGCGAACACATCCGCGGCAGGAACACAGACGGTCATCTGCGGTCCGGGCATGGTGTGTTCCCACGGCCGCATCGTCGCCCCTTTATGTACGACGCCGCCCACCAATAACACTTCGTGGTCGAACGAGCGGTACATGCCATCCTCCGGCCGGAGACCCCACTGGAAACGAGAAATGTTCCCGGCTGAGGTGGAGACGACCACGTTTTTCGCGTAGGCGTAGCGCACGGCCTGCCAGATCACCGGCTCAGATGAGGGGAGGGCGGCCGCGACCTGGACGATATGAGCTCCGTGGTTCACGGCCCAATAGATCGAGGCTGCGATCGTTTCGTATGGCCAGTACAAGTAGGGCGGATCATTCATGGTGTCACCATCGAGCGCGCGCATCGGCATAATGCGTACTTCCGGCGCGATCAGCAGGACGGCGGAAGCGACGGCGGTTCCGTGGACACCCCAATCCACGGTCGTGACCGGCTCATCCTCCCATGGCGCTTTGCTGCGCTGCTGGACAAAGCTGAATCCTGGCACCGTCTTGTCCTTGAAAAGGGCGTTGTACGGATCCAGACCGGAGTCGATGACAGCTACGATGACGCTCTCCCCCTTGGACACCTGCTGAGCCTTGGGCACATTCAGGGCGGCCAGGGTCCACTGGCTGTAGAACTCCGGTTCGATCTTGTTAGCGAACCGCTGCTCGGGAGGGGCTGGCGGCGCATCGTTCTTCGCGTTGTACCCCATCGATTGCAACACCAGATCCAGCCGACCCTTGCCGCGGTTATGGGGCAGAGTCATTGCGAAGTCAAAGCCTTTCTCCTGACGGAACAACGAGCCCACGAACCGGGCTGCGTATTCCTTAGAAAGGTCGATGTAGTCCTGGCGGAATTCCTTGAGTGATTCCTGGTCGCCCTTGCGAATCCATTCGGAGAAGAGCGGCTCGTCCTTCTGGTAAGCAACGATCATTAGCCGCTCGAACAAGTTCGGGATCTGGTTGCGAGCGTCATGGAGCCGCAAGGCATCATCCCCGGTCAGTTCAAATCGGCGTGGATGTGTAGAAATGAACTTGTCCAGAGTCACAAAGAATTCACTCTTCGCGTCGTCGTAGATCTTGACCAGCGCCTGTTTGGTTTCCGGCGTCGCACCCACTTGAGCCCTAGCGGACGGAAGCAGCATGAAACACAACACCAAGCTCACTGCAAACATACGATTGCGCATCGCCAACCCCTTTCTTTTTTCAGTCAGGACCTGCCTTCGCCACGCGCCCGAAGGCCCTGGTCCCGACCCAGAGAACGTTAGTGTTGAGCGTGCCATTCTGCCAGGCCGACCGCACGTCCTCGAGTCGGAAGGCGAGATGCTTCACGTCGGAGGTCTCGCCGGGTCTCAGCTGACCGGCGCGCAGTACGGGCGTGAAATCAAGGACGGCACCGACGCCATCCTCGCCGTTGTCCGCCCCTAGGACCTTCGCGATGCCGATGCCGGAGCGCAACTCCACGATCCGGATCTTGATAGGGCCATCGATGGGGTCCTTGGAGATGTTTTTCAGGCGCGCGTCGAGCGAAGCGGTGTTGGTTGCGCGATCATACGCGATGTTCCGCAACTCGAGCACGACATTCTCGGCAATCTCGTCCAACGCGGCCAGCTCGGCCGATCCGTGTGGGAGCGCGGCGCCGGCGACGGTGACTGGCGCGGTCCAGACCTGCGCCACGCCGGTGCGGTTGTCAACCCAGAAGGGATGGAAAACGGCCGCCGCGTCGGCCGCCATGCCGGCGGTGTGCCCACCGTTGATGTAAAACATGCTGAGCATCAGGTTGAAACTGAGGATATTTTGCCTGGTGCCGCTGCTGAGACCCTCGATGAGAGCCCACTCGTCGCGTGGCTGTCGGGCGTGAGGCGACGCGGACACCCGCACGCTCGGCAGGAAGGTGTCCCCACCGTCGAGCGAGGCGGTGAACCGGACGAAGTAGCCGAGGTTGTCGGGGTTGTCGCGCCGATCGTACCACATTACGCCGACCACACCTTGGTTGTTGACGGCGACGACGGGCGAAAAGGCCGACGGTCCCTTGGCGGGAGCGTCGACATCGAAGGCCCGGCTCTCGCTGATAACCTTGGCTGTCGACCACGTCCGACCCTTGTCCGTTGAGCTCGAGAAGAGGATCTCAAGTCGGCCAGATCGCTCGTCCGGCCAGACGGCATAAAGTCGGTCCTTAAAGTGTCGGCTGCCAGGATCGACGGCCAAGGACGGGATGGCGCTGTTGGCGCCCTTTGGCCCTCCTTTCCAGTCCAGGTAGAAGTCGCTCACCGTCACGGCGTCGTCGAGGGACTCGCCGCCGTCTCGCGACGTGATCACCTTGAGCCAAGCGTTAGACTCGTCAGGCTTGCTCGGGTCGACTCGCAAGGCTGCGCCCTTCTTCCTGACGTTCTTGACCTCGGAGAAGATAACCATCAACGTGCCGTCGGAGAGCACGACGGCCCCGCCCGGGACGAAGACATGCCGCTCGCCGGACGAGATTCGCTTGACGGGACCAATAAACGTGCGGCCACCGTCCGACGAGCGGTACAGGTTGATCGAACCTGCCGTCTCGCTCCCTTCGAGCACTCGCGTCGTGCCCAGGGCGCAGACGTAGACGCGACCGCGGTACGGGCCGCCCGTGTTGTCGACCGTGATGAACTCGCGATCAAGATAGTCGAACTCTGTATTGGGGATGGTGGCGGGCACATCCCAGGTGCGGCCGTGGTCGCCCGAGTTGTAGATCTTGAGGAAGTCGAGCACGCTGTGAGGCGACTGAGACGCCATAATAGCGTAGTAGACGCGGCCGTCCGGACCGAAGGCCACGGACGGGTCGCCACTCAGCGTGAAACTGTCGGTCTCGAGCGTTGGGATCCATGTGCTCCCGGCGTCGGATGAAGCGTACACCACGGTTGTTAGCCTGTTTTTCTCGCCCGACACCTGCATCGAGGCGCCCAGCAGACGTTGCGGGTCGCCCGGGTCGGCGGCCAGTACGACCTCGCCGTGCTCCACCCGGCCTCGCTCACTGCTCACGTGAACGTTCTTGCCGACGGTGATGGGCTGCCGAACGGGCAACTGCCCGAACACCATGCATGAGGAGAAAACGACAACTCCAAGAACAGTTCGGAGAGTTCTCATCAGTGTCGCTCCTAAGTCAGTGCTGCGGTCATGTCGATCGCGTTTCGAGACCTCGCCTCGTTCCCTGTACTTAACGGGAGCGAGGGCACTGGTTTGTTCCAGGGAAGAGTTCCGACCGGTTGCGCCCCGGAACGTACGCCCGCTGTGCGACTAACGCAACTTGAACTTCGCGCCGAAATCGACCCGGCGCCTGGTGCGTGGCCAACGTCCTCAGAACTCGAATTTCAATCCGAACTGGGCCTCACGTCCGGGCAGAGGCGTTAGCGTCCCCCCGAAATTCGGGCCGGGGCTGAAGCTACCGTTCGCACCCATCACATAAAAGTTTTGAATCACAGAGGGGTTGCGTGCATTGGTTAGATTGAAGACCTCGGCCAGCACCGAGGTAGTCATGCGTTCGTTGATCTTAAAGCGCTTTAAGAGCCTTAGATCAAGGTCGTAGGTCACGGGTCCGCGGAACTGATTACGAGTCGTTCCGGGACACCTCAGAGAGTAGATGCCACTCCCATCAACGTCAATTGGAGAACAGTATGCCGAGAAGTACACGCCACTGGTTAGCCGCGAGACGCCACTGAACTTGATTCCCAGCGGCAAATCAACCAATCCTGAGGTGACAAAACTATGGGGCACGAGAAGGTCCGAATTGCCGCGGTCGAGCTCCAGATTCAGGTTGTCGGTGGGCCCGGTGGGGCCCTGCTCCGCGATACCGATGCCCAGGCTGGAGCTCAATAAATCATCGGTTCCTTGGGCGTATGTGTAGTTCGCCATGAGTTGGAAACGGTGTCCAAAGCGCTTGTTCAGGGTCAGGAGCAGGGCTTGGTATTTGCCGTCATACCATGGTCCGTAAGTCCGCTGCAGCGGCAGGCCATCCGTGGTAGTGGGAACTCCAGTGATGCGCGAGTCGTAGGCTAGGTTCGTAATCTTTATGCCCATAATGTCAATGATGCTGCGCCTGATATAAGTGGCGCCGATAACAAGATCGTTACCGATTGACCGCTGCACCCCAACACTAAAGGTGTTGTTGTAGGGAGTGCGGAAGGGCTGAGCAACTCGGATCTGGTCTGCAAAACTACCGGTGGTATTGTTGCTTAGGTACCCGGTAATCGGATCCCAGGACACGGGGAGGTAAGTGCCGAAAGTTGCTACATACTGATTCAAAGACGTAAGGAATTGACTTGGCGTCATCCCTGTAAGCGACTGGACATTAGACATGTCGACCAAGGCGCCAGGAGCAATGTTGTAGTGGGTGTAGAGGAATGCCGGGTCCCCCAGCGTCTGGGACAGCGCAGTCAGGCTGCCCGGGTTCAGCGAAAGCAGGTTATCAATCGTCAGCCGGGGATAGTCGAGGTAAACGACGGTCTGACCGTTGTACCCGCCCAACGCCCGGACCGGCTGGGCGACGCCGATGCGGTAGCGGTCATAGAACATGCCGAAACTGGCTTGGATGACGGTCTTCCGGCCCTTGTCTGGGCTGTAGCTGAGGCCCAAGCGCGGGGCGAATTCCTTCGGGTCGCCGAACGTGGAGTCATAATCCCAACGCAGGCCGAGGTTGAGCGTCAACCGGTCCAGGACCTTCCAATCGTCCTGCCCGAAGAAACTGATGCCGTTGTTGCGCAGCTGGGAGAGGTTATCTCCCGGGTTGAGAAACGCAATCCCTTGGGGGATCTGGAAGGATGGGACGCCGTACTGCTGAAACAACGGCCGGGTGGTAACGATCACGGACTGAAGGGCGCCAGGGCCGTTGTTCCCATCCGCCTGCGTGCGGATGTATTCGAACCCCACTTTGGCAGAGTGTTTCGAGCCGGGGAAAAAGCTGAGCACTTCCCGGCCGGTGTAGTACCGCTGGTGTAGGTTCTGAATGCTTCCGATGGGTGGCCCGAAATCATATGACGTTCCGTCGTCAAGGAAGAGCACACTATAGCTGAGGGCGAAGCCTTGGCCCTGGTTCTGCCCGAAATCCTGATCGCGGACGCCGAAGGAGCTGTCGAGAAACGTATGTGGGCTAAATATGGTGGTGAGCGAAAGCTTGCCGAGGAAGGTGTTGGTCTGGTTGTTCAAGCTGGCGCTGGGTAGTCCCACCGGGTCGTTAAGCTCGTTCTTCAAGACGGCGCGCGTCCAGCTCAGTTCGGCGCGGAAGTCATTTTTGTCGTTGATCCGCTGGCTGTACTTGCCAAAGGTGCGCAGATCGTTGGTCTTCGGGACAATGCTGAAGTTCTCGTTCGCCGATAACAAAGGGGGAATATCCGGGGGAAAGATATTGCCTTGCGTCTGCTGCACCTCCTCCAAAGAGCCAAAGAACCAAGCCTTGTTCTTGCGGATGGGACCCCCGAGCGTGAAGCCGTAGTCGGAGCGGGTCAGCGTGGGCGGGGGCTCGCCCGTGACATCAGAAGTGTCAAATATGTCGTTGCGGTAGAAGAAGAAACCGGAACCATGCAGATTATCGGTGCCGCTCTTGGTGATCACGTTCACCACGCCACCGGAGCCGCGGCCGAATTCGGCCTTGTACGCAGCCTGAATCACCTCGAATTCCTGGATGGCATCCTGGGTGAATGCCTGCAGCACGCCCCCGTGGAAATCGTCGTTGTTCTCCAGACCATCAATCATATAGGTGGCATTGCCGGCGCGGTCTCCCAGGATGGCGCCAACCGCATCTTTCGCCTCTCCTCCGAGGCTGGCATTGGCGTTGGTGGCCACACCGGGGAGAAGCTGCATCAGGTCCAGGTAGTTGCGGCCGTTCAGGGGAATGCTGTCAATTACGCTGCTCTCGATGACTCCCCGTACGGAGGCCGAGGTAGCGTCCACTAATGGCACCTCGGCGGTGACCGTCACCGATTCCTTACGCGACGCGATCTCCATGGCCACGTCCAACTCGACGGTGCTGTCCAACACCAGAGTCACTTGCCGAAGGACCTTGGTCTTGAACCCGGCCTTGTTGACACTTACGGTATAGGTACCCGCAGGAAGGGCGACGGCGCGGTAGAGACCGTCTAGGTCGGTCACGACAGTCCGCGTCACCGTGGGGCCTGCCACCTCCACCGACACTCCGGTCAGGACTGCGCCGGTGCTATCGGTGATCTTACCTTCCAGAATGGAAATGGTCGTTTGTGCATCCGCCCACGGAACCGCGAGCGTGAGGGTCAGACACAACACTGCAAAGAGCAACCCTTTAGATCTTGCCGACATGGTAGCACCTCCAGACTCAATTCACCGACGAAGCTGGTTTGAGCCAGCGTGTAAACCACTCAAGATTGCTGCGCCAGTATTCGCGCTCCAGCGGGGGTTCAAAGTTGACGTGACCGCCCCGTGGGTAAATATCCAGTTCAACCGTTTTGTTCAAAGCCTTCAGGGCCCGGTAAAACTCCTTCGCCTGCCCGACCGGCACGCGCATGTCGTTTTCACCGTGCTGAATGAGCAGTGGCGTGCTGACGTTCCGAACATGCGTTATTGGCGAGTGCTGAATCAACGCGTCGTTTGCGTCCCAGGGTAGACCGAAGTACTCGATCATGAAATCCCCAGCGTCAGATATGTAATACATCTGCGCGAGATCGCTCAGACTGCAGCCCGACGAAGCCGCCTTGAACCGGGAAGTCTGGGTGACGATCCAGTTCGTCATGAATCCGCCGTAAGAAGCGCCCATCACGCCAAGGCGATCCGGATCGGCAATGCCTCGCTCCAGCATTGCATCCACGCCGGTCATGATGTCCTTGTAATCAATCTCACCCCAGGACTTCGTGATCGTTCGGAACCCAGCGACACCGTATCCCGACCCGCCGCGCGGCATCGGAAAGAAGATTGCCATACCCGCGCTGGCCATGGCTTCCACGGGATAGGGATCCACCTGCCCAGGGATGTGCATGAATTGGGGGAACAGGCCGTAAGTGAAACCTCCGATCGGGCCTCCGTGGCAATAGACGATCAGCGGCACCCGTGTCCCCGGCTTATATCCGGGCGGCGTCAGCAACAACCCCCAGATTTCAGCGCCGTCAAAACTCTTCCACGATACCGGCTTCAGTTCGCCGAGCTCGAACTGGCGCAATTCGGGATTGATCTCCACGAGGCGCGAGGAGCGATGCTCTGTCAGGTTCATCACATAAACGTCACCGGCGGTACGGCTCTCGACCTGCTTATAAGCAAGTTGTGTCCCATCCTTAGAAAGGCTGATGGAAAATGTCACAACCGGTCCATTTGTCACGACCTCTGGACGGTCCCCCGCGACTGCAACGCGCATGACCGGCTGCTCGAACATTTGCGCGCCGGAACCGTGCGTCTGTTCGCCCGTCAGGTAGAAGATTGACCGACCGTCCGGCGCCCAAATATACTCGGCCATCCAGGCTTCATTGGTAAGCTGGCGAATAGTCTCGGCCTTCCCGCTGGCGGACATGATGTACAGGTCTTTCGCCGAAATCATGCCGTCATAGCCGCCGCTAGATATGAAGGCAACCGACTGCCCATCGGGCGAATATCGAGGGGCACGGTTCATGCCCGGTCTACTCACAATCGTGCGGGGCTCCCCGCCGCTGGCCGAGAGCAGGTAAATCGAGCTGTGATACTGCGCGTTGAACCCGTACTCTTTGGAAGCCGAATAAATGATGGATTGCCCATCTGGAGCCCAACTGAAGTCCACAATAGTCTGGCCCGGAGGCGAAATCGCTTTAGGCGCACCGCCGGGCACGTCTTGTACCCACAGCCGCGGCCAACGGTTATCGAGGTCAACCCGGATGTAGTAGCTCTTGTCTTTTCTGCGCTTCTGTTCATCCTCGGTAAGCGGATCCGGAGTAAGGAAGGCGATTCTCTTGCCGTCAGGCGACCACTCGTACGCGGCAACGCCATCCTTCATCGAGGTGATTGCATATGCCTCGCCACCGGACTCCGACATGGCCATGATCTGCGGGTTCTCGCCAACGAACCCAAGAAAGGAGATCAGCGAACCGTCCGGAGACCACCGAAGCACGGGAGTCGGGATTGGTTGATTGAAAATCCGCGTACTGTACGTAAAACGAAGGGGAGGGCCGCCCGAGGTTGAAGCGACATACAGTACCGGCTCATGGGAAGCTGTTTCGAGGGAGGGCGTGGAAACTACGTAGGCGACCCGTTTGCCATCAGGCGAGATGCGCACATCCGACACCGACCGGATGCGGATCAGGTCGTCAATAGTTACCTTCACACCGGCGGCGGGCCAGGCGACCAAAAGAAGCAGTACTCCTGTTACCAGCCAACGTAACTTGCCCATGGTGTCTCCATTGCCAAATGAGCTAGTACTTGAATTCAAATAAAATTTTAAGCTTAAAGGCAATTTTTAACGTCCGGAACGCAAAGGATGCAAAATGTATTGCAATTTGACGAACGTTAAGCAGCTACGACTACAAATTCGCTATATGTCTAATCCAATTTTTTTTTAAAGTCAAGGATAATTTTAAAAAAACTTTGACATTTGCTGCCAACCGGATTATGGTTCTCAGTCGAGGGACTGGATGACCGACGCGGAACATAAGACCATGCTTGATTTCTGTTCTCGGCTGGCCGACGGTTTGGCCGAGGCCATCGGAAAAAGCTGTGAGGTTGTGGTTCACGACTTCGAAGATCCAGAGCACTCCATCGTCGCCATTGCGAACGGCCACATCACTGGACGGAAAGTCGGCGACACCGTAGACGTGCTCGGCCTGCAGTTGCTGCGCAATCCGCCGCCTGGGGATCTTCTGAACTATCGCACCGAAACCAAGAGCGGCCGGGTTTTGCGTTCGTCGTCCATTTTTCTGCGCAAGGACTCGGGCGAGATCGTCGGTGCCCTTTGCGTCAATTTCGACATTTCCGGGCTGATAAAGCTGCAGCAGTGGCTGCAGGACACAGTGTTGCCAGTCCAAAGTGACGTGCATGAGGAATTTGAGCGCGACGTGGACAGCATTCTTGACCATTTGATGCGGGACGCCGTTCGCAGCACGGGAAAGGAGATTGCCGACCTCACGCGCGAGGACAAGATCGCCGTCATAACTTATCTGGAGAACAAGGGCGCGTTTCTCATCCGTTATTCCGCCGACCGGATCGCCGAGTTATTGAGCATCTCTAAGTACACAATCTACAACTACCTCGAAGAAGTCAAAGCGAGACATGCGGGTACAGAGAAGGCAAACTTCGAGCCCACGACGGCGACAGAAACAGAATAGGACCTTGTTGCTGGGAGCTACATCCTGTACTCATCATAAATATCCTTGCAGAGGTGGAACAACCGATGCGCAAGATGACTTCTTCAAGCTGTCTTTTGCTGGTTCTGACCTGTGCGGTCGCGGCCCAGACGCTCTCGCCCGCGGTTAGAGCGTTCGTCAGCGTGGACTCACCGTTGGTCGTGCTCAGCCACGTGCGGGTGATTGACGGCACGGGTGAGCCAGCACGCGAAGACCAGGCTGTGATCATCGCCAACGGCAAGATCCAGGCAGTCGGAGCCGCGGCGAGCACGCCGCCCCCCGAGGGCGCCAAAGTCATGGACCTGACCGGCTACACGGTGATCCCCGGCCTGGTCGGGATGCACGATCACCTGTTCTATCCTTCCGGGGGCATACCCATATACAACACGCTGGGCTTTAGCGCCCCGCGCCTCTACCTGGCCGGCGGCGTGACCACCCTTCGCACCACCGGCAGCATCGAGCCTTACACCGATCTAAACCTTAAGAGAGACATCGACCAGGGGATAATTCCCGGACCCAAGCTGCATATCACCGGGCCGTACCTGGAGGGCGCAGGAGCCTTTACATCCCAGATGCACGAGCTCACCGGCCCCAACGACGCGCGCGAGACGGTCGGCTTCTGGGCGGAGCAAGGAGTGACCTCGTTCAAGGTGTACATGCACATCACGCGTGCCGAACTGGCCGCCGCCATCGAAGAAGCGCACAGGCGCGGGATCAAGGTCACGGGGCACCTGTGTTCCATCGGCTTTCTCGAGGCCGCACGGCTGGGCATCGACAATCTGGAGCACGGCCTAGTGGTGGACAGCGAGTTCGTCGCCGACAAGAAGCCTGACATCTGTCCTCCGACGGACGCTGTCCGCGCCAGCCTGGTAAAGCTTGACGTCGCCGGCGAAGCCGTGCAGCAGATCATCCGCGAACTGGTGGCGCGCAAGGTGGCCATGACCTCGACCCTGCCCGTGTTTGAGACCTTAGTGCCCAACCGTCCGCCGCTGCGCCAAGCCGTGCTGGACGCCATGCTGCCGGAGGCGCGCGTCGCCTACCTCGCCCAGCGCGCCCGCATCGGCGAAAGCAAAGACTCGCCTTGGCCCGAGCTGCTGCAGAAGGAAATGCGGTTCGAGTACGCCTTTGCCAAGGCGGGGGGTATGCTGCTGGCCGGCCTCGACCCCACCGGTTACGGCGGCGTAGTGCCCGGCCTCGGCGACCAGCGCGAGGTCGAGCTGCTGGTAGAGGCCGGCTTCACCCCGGTGGAGGCTATCCACATCGCAACCGCCAACGGGGCGCAGTGGTTGGGCGAACTGAACCGCATCGGCACGATCGAGCCCGGCAAGCTGGCTGACCTGGTGGTCATCAAGGGCGACCCCTCGCGCAACATCGACGACATCGAGAAAGTAGAGGTCGTCTTCAAGAACGGCGTGGGCTACGACTCGGCCAAGCTGATGGAATCCGCGCAGGGCAGCGTAGGATTACATTGACGCAGGGTTCTCTCTCTTCGTTTCCGCCCCGTGGTTTCCGTCGCCAGACGCCCGCAACTCTTTCGTCTCTGTTCCTGCTCATTCCGCCTCCAGTCCGATGCGCTCGGAAAGCAGCGGATTTTCAGTATTACAACGTCGGACTTATTCGTGAGTCACAGGCTAACCGGAGCCTATTCCGGGCCAGAAGTCTTAGTGCTGTATCTGAAGCGCCCATGAGCGAAGAGCTGGGAGTTGAGATGCTGTGGAGGGGCGCTTCAGATACAGCGACTTGAAGGAAGCCGCTCCGGGGGACTATGGGATTTGATTCTCGATGAGGCGGTTGTTGTCGTTTGCGAGGTGACTCTTGCGGTCGGTGCGCTTCCGTTTCAGTTGCTGGTGGGAGAGAGAATGGTCGTAGGCCGGCACGTCGGAGAGTTTGGAGCGCACCACCATACTACATTTTGAGGAATGCGAGACATAGAACCAGTGTGCGCACCGAAGCAGGAGCGAGATTCGAGGCTGAAGATGTGGATTCAAGCGGCGCACCGGATGAGATGAGGCGGAGATCGGAGGAGGAGTTGGGCGGCGGAGAGGCGCTCGACAACATGCATGGTTCCGCCGCAAAGCGGACATTGCCACAGCGAGTGAATGGGCAGCGCGGGCGAGGTGGCGTCTGCTGCGGGCTGATCGGATGGCTGGAGCAACCGGAAACAGAGTGGAAGAAACTCCGCTCGCCGTCGGTTAGCGAGAAAGCCGAAGTTGCGGATGCGCATAAAGCCGCGCGGCAGCAGGTGCAGCAGGAAGCGTCGCAGGAACTCATCGACGGGCAGAGTCATCAGCCGCTTCTTGTTGCCGTGAGCGGAGTCGCGCCAGCGAAAGGTTAGGTTGCCCTCGGAGAGAGCAACCAGCCTGCTGTTGGAAATGGCGACGCGGTGAGTGTAAGCGCCCAGATAGCGCAGCACATGTTCTGGCCCGCCGAAAGGCCGTTTGGCGTAGACCACCCAGTCGTGACGGAACAGTACCCGCAGCCACGAGGCGAAGGCGCGCGGTTCCGCAAGCGGTAAGAGATGTCCGTGGAACTGGAGTGCGCCGACATGAAAGGCGGTCTTGAGTCCGACCACAAACTTGCCGCGGAAGACTCGGCCGAGCACTTTGACGGGAAGAAAAAAGGATCGGCGCGATGAGATCCAGCGGGAGTGGTCCGGAGCGAGACCGCCGGCGGCCAGCACGCAGTGAACATGGGGATGATGCTGTAGTCGCTGGTCCCAGGTATGGAGCACACTGAAGAAACCGATCTCGGCCCCCAGGTGGCGTGGATCGCGGGCGATCTCCAGCAGCGTTGCAGCACTGGCGTGAAACAGCAGGTTATAGATCAGCCGTTTATTCTGCAAGGCGAGCGGAGCCAGTTCTCGTGGCAGGGTGAAGACGACGTGCACGTAGCGGGCGGGCAGCAACTCTCGTTCCCGCGCCTGGAGCCAGCGCCGGCGGGCGTTGCCCTGACACTTGGGGCAGTGCCGGTTTCGGCACGAGTTGTACGAGATGGCAGTATGTCCGCAGTCTGAGCACTGATCGCGATGTCCACCTAAGGCGGCGGTGCGGCAGCGTGTGATGGCCAGCAACACCTTTTCGTGTTGTCCGTTGATCCACTTGCGACTGCGCTCAACGAAGGACTGCCCGGCACAGCGAACGATGTCGGCCACCTCCAGAGGTGGCCGGTTCATGCGTTCTGCGTCTGTTCTCCTTCTCCTCGAATCGTGATCGCATCCAGCGGACTGCCGGTGGCGCTGAGATGTCGCCGGGAGAGGTGCAGATAGATCGTGGTTTCCTCCAGGTCGCGATGTCCCAGCAGCATCTGGATGGTTCGTAGGTCGGCGCCGGCTTCGAGCAGATGCGTGGCAAAGCAGTGGCGCAGAGTGTGGGGATGGATGCGCTTGTGCTCAAGACCGGCGCGTTCGGCGGCCTGCTGACAGGCGTTCCAGAGGACCTTGCTGGAGACTGGATGACTCGCTGTATGCCATCGGTTGCCGGGGAACAGCCAGTCGGTGGGCTTGCGCCTCAGCCCGCGCCAGTAGACGCGCAGGGCATCGAGAAGCTTGGGGCTGAGCATGACATCACGGTCCTTGCGTCCCTTGCCTCCCCGGATATGAATGACCATGCGTTGGCTGTCGATATCGCTGATCTTCAGGTGCGCCACTTCTGCGCGACGTGCGCCCGTGGCATAGAGGGTCATCAGCAGAATGCGATGAAAGGGAAACTCTGCTGCGTCGATCAGACGTGCGACTTCTTCCTGGCTCAGCACCTGCGGCAAGTGCAGAACCTTCTTCGGATACGGTGTCTCGGCAACGCTCCAGACTCGCTTCAGCACCTGGACATAGAAGAACCGCAGGGCTGCCAACCGTTGCGTGACGGTGTTCGGGGCCAGCTTCCAGCGCGTGAACAGCGCGGCCTGATACTGGCGAATGTGCTCCGGTCCAAGCTGATCGGGTGAACGATGGAAGTGCCGACTGAAATGCTCGACCGTGTGGATGTAAATGTGGATGGTGGACTCGGCGTAGTTGCGGCGCCGTAGCTCCTCAAGCATGATCTGGCGTAGATGGGTCACAGAGAGTTCCTCCTCTGCGACACAAACTAGCTCAGATCACCTCCACCGCCGGCTCAGCAACACGCGATAGCGTCCGCCGCAAAGCGGCTTAGTTCAAGTCGGCTTCGGGGAAATCGCCATTTGATCTCCTCCAAGCCCGTTTCTGGATAACTGTCGCGGTAGGGACGACCATCGCTGATCGCCCCCCGCACAGATCCGTACGAGCGCGTTTACGCATACGGCTCTTACCAAGGATCAGTGGCGGCAAAGGCTGCTTGCCGCACACCGTGCCGTCCCTGGGACATGCGCTTCCCGCTCTGTGTCGGGTGCATGTGGGATGGAACGATGTTCTCCTCAGTCTGCGCCCTTCCCTCCCCGGCCTCCGCGGAAAGTTGCCCTTCCTTGTTCGGCTGGTTCATCGGTACTACGGCACAGTCCGACTTCTCCTGTACGTTCACGTCCGCCGTTCGGTTTATGGCCTTCGCGGACCGGTCTTGTTCTTTCGAGCAAGACGTGCAGGAGATCTCCCGGTTCTCGTGCATGTTGTTTCTCAGCGTGCGCGGGTTCTTAGACTACGCAGGACCGAACAAGCCACTCGCGATTAGCGTGGTTGCCGTGTTGCCTTCCTCCCTACCGGAACGGAGTCGGCATCCTGTTCCATCGGCTTTTCGAAGCTCAATAGCCCGGCCCACCAATACCTCTGTCTACGCTTCAAGCGACACCTCACGATGTCGCCTGCAAGACTCGAGGCCAGGATGGATTCGCTGCTCTCCTTTCCTGTAGGGCTCTTTCATCCCCTACAACATGCCGGTTTATCCCGGCGCTCTCCGGGTTGCCGACCACTCGGGGAGTCATCTGTTGTGGCGCGATCGAATGCCGAGTGTAGGACTTCTACGAATAGCCCGTTAGATGATCACATCCGAATGGAACATTAATCACTGACGAGATCTTCCCGCATGCTCTAGAAATGGTTCGAGTTCGGGTATGTTCTGCTGGGGATACGCGCTCGCGCAGAATTTGAAATCACCGGGACCTCGGAAGGTCCGAAGGTGAGCATGACGAAGAAAGGAAGTCTATGGCACGCTTCACAATCGCACCTTTGAAAAAACGCCTTGTGATTCTGCTCTGCACTGTGGTGGTGCTCGGTGTTAGCAGTTTCTCGTTCGCCGACGAAGGCATGTGGTTGTTCAACGCGTTTCCCAAGGAGAAAATCAGAGCCAAGTATGGCTTCGCTCCCGACCAGGCCTGGCTCGACCATGTACGGCTTGCGTCAGCCCGTGCTCCGGGCGGTTCATCATCTTTCGTTTCGCCCGACGGCCTCATCTTCACTAACCACCATATCGCGCAAGGCTGTATTCACGATCTCTCCACCAACGGCATGGACTATATGAAGAATGGCTTCTACGCTCCAACGCAAGCCGAGGAGCCCAAGTGTCCGGGGGTGGAGTTTGTCGTGCTACAGGACATTGAGGACGTGACCGCCAAGGTCAACGGAGTCGTGAAGCCGGGGATGTCGGATGCGGATGCCGGCAAGGCGCAACGCGAAATCATGTCGTCGCTGGAAAAGGACTGCTCGACCGGCGGTATGCGTTGCGACGTTGTCACCCTCTACTCCGGCGCCATGTACCATCTTTACCAGTACAAGAGGTACGACGATGTGCGCCTCGTGTTCGCCCCCGAGTTCGGGATCGCCTTCTTCGGTGGCGATCCCGACAACTTCGAGTACCCGCGCTACGATCTCGACATCTCGTTTTTTCGTGCCTACGAGAATGGCCAGCCCGCAAAAACTCAGCACTACTTGAAGTGGTCTGCCACTGGCGTGAAAGAGGGTGACCTGGTCTTCGTCTCAGGGCATCCCGGCCGCACCGGGCGCTTGCTCACCACGGACCAGCTCGAGTTTCTGCGCGATATGCAATACCCCTGGCAGCTCAAGTCGCTCACACGCCGCATCGAGAACCTGCAGATGTTCGCTGCGGGATCGCCGGAAAATGGGCGCGAAGCGGAAAGAGACCTGTTTGGTTTGCAAAACTCCTTCAAGGCATTCACCGGTTACCAGGGCGGTCTGACCGACAGAGACCTTATGGCGAAGAAGGCTGCCGAGGAAAAAGTTTTGCGGGAGTACGTTGATTCCGACCCCGCGCGCAAGAATGAGTTCGGCGATCCCTGGGGCGAGATAGCTAAGGCGGTTGGCATTCAGAAACGGATCTTCATTCCGCTTGTCTACATTGATGGCGTGGGTGATAGCGTGGCGGGTTTCAGAGGGCAGCTCGCCATCTATGCCCGTACCATCGTGCGTACCGCTACGGAAAAGCAAAAGCCCAGCAATCAACGCATTCGGGGATACCAGGATTCGGCCCTGCCCACACTCGAGAAGAGGCTGTTTTCCAGCGCTCCGGTATACAAGGGGCTGGACCAGGTGCTGCTGGCTGAGAGTCTCGCCGAAATGCAGGATGCGCTCGGCGCCGATAACGATGTCGTCAAAATGGCGCTGGCCGGCAAATCGCCTGACGAGCGGGCGAAAGAACTGATTGATGGCACCAGATTAGATGACGTGGCTGCCCGCAAACGGCTCTACGAAGGTGGCAAGGCCGCGGTAGATGCAAGTAGTGATCCGCTCATCGTGCTGATGTGCCAGGTAGAACCCGCCGCCCAGGCGCTGCACCAGCGTAATGAAGATGAAGTCGAGTCGGTCTTCCGCAGCAACGGCGGCAAGATTGGCAAAGCCCTGTTCGCGAAAAACGGGCTGAACGTCCCTCCCGACGCTACCTTCACGCTGCGACTGAGCTATGGGGCAGTAAGGGGATATGGGTTAAGCGGCCAGCGTGTACCCTGGTTTACCACTTTCGGCGGAGCGTATGAGCACGCCGCGGCGCACGGTGGCAAGCCGCCTTACGAGCTTCCCAAGAGCTGGCTAAAGTACAAATCAGCGATTCATCTGAAGACGCCACTCAACGCCATCTCCACGCCCGACGTTATTGGCGGCAATTCGGGCAGTCCGGTTATCAACAAGGATGCGGAGGTGGTGGGCATCATCTTCGATGGGAATATTGATTCGCTGCCGTGGAATTTCGAGTACAGCGATAAGGTGGGACGCTCGATCGAGGTTGACTCACGGGCCATCATCGAGTCGCTGCGCAAGATCTACCGCGCCGATGCCCTGGCCGACGAGCTCACCGGACGCAGGAAACCAGATCCGCAGGAATCCTCGAATCACTTGCGCAATCTCATGTCGAAGGTGTTTGCCGTGGCAAAGACGTGGAATTTCTTCGCGGGCGAGAATCCCGCATCTGCCGTCATGCTGCCGGAGAAAAAACCCGTGCGGGAGAAACATGCTTTGAACCTCGCGCAGATTCAGGGGCTACTCGACAATCTGCGCGAGCCCTGCCGAACGATGGCGCTCTTGGGTCTGCTGACTGGTTTGCGGATCGGGGAAATTCTCGGTCTGCGTTGGCGAGATGTGGACCTGATCACGGGCCAGCTCCGCGTGACGCAGGCGGTCTACCGCGGAACGGTGAACACTCCGAAGACGAAAGCAAGCCGGCGGATTTTACCTCTGCCCCGGCCCGTGGTGCGGACGCTCTTACTGCTGCGCCCCGAACCTGGGCAAGAGACAGACGAAACCCTTGTCTTCCACACGCGCGACGGGAAACCTCTGAGCGATACCAACCTGCTCCACCGCCATCTGAAACCAGCGGGCCGGAAGATCGGCGCGCCCTGGCTCAGCTGGCACACGTTCAGGAGAACGCACGCCACACTGCTGCAGGCGGCGGGCGGTTCGCCGAAGGATGCTCAAGCGCAACTGGGACACACGAAACTCTCTACCACCCTCGAAATCTACACTCTGCCTGTGCCCGGCCATCAGCGGACGGCGGTCGAAAACCTGGCGCGAATGGTGACCAATGGTGACGAACGGGAACCGAGCGCGGAAGGACTGCCGGAAGCGACCGAGCAGATTCAATGAGATAAATGGTAGGCACGAGGAGACTCGAACTCCTGACCTCTACCGTGTCAAGGTAGCGCTCTAACCAACTGAGCTACGCGCCTACATCTATCGCGGAGACTTGCAGTCACAGGCGCCGTGTAGCATGAAATACGCGGCGTCAATACGGGATTTTACCACGCTGCGGTGCCCTCGCGACTATCGGTCTGCCATGTCCGCGCTGTCGCTGTGCTGCAAAACGTGGTAAAACCAAGACATTGGGATCGCCGGGTAACGCTCGACGTTTGGGTGATGGGCGCGCTTTTTCCAATTCTTGGGAAGTAATCGCGGGGCGGGAACAGGAAGGGTAGCGATGACAGCCGAAACGAATACTCTGATGTCGGATGAGAAAACAACGATCGCTGACACAACCACTGGCACGATCGCCGGGAAAACGGCGGTGCCGCGAATTCTGGCGAACTACGTGGGCGGGCGCTGGGTACCGGCGCAGACATCCGGTCTTCTCGACGTGACCAACCCGGCGAGCGGCGAAGTCTTGGCTCGCGTCCCGTTGTCGGGCGTTGTCGAGGTCGAAGCGGCGGTCGCTGCCGCTAGTGCGGCGCTGCCGGACTGGCGCGCTCGGTCGGTAGGTGAGCGCACGGAATTTATTTACGCGTTGCGCGAAAAATTCCGGCAGCGGATTGACGAGCTCGCCGCTTCGGTCACGCGCGAAGGGGGCAAAGTTCTGTCGGATGCGCGGGCGGAGATCACCCGCTCCATTGAAGTGCTCGAAGTGGCTTGCGCCGCTCCCATGACCATGCAGGGACGCATTCTGGAAGGGGTGGCTCGCGGAATTAACACCGAGACGATTCGCCAGCCCATCGGAGTTTGCGCCGCTATCACGCCCTTCAACTTTCCGGCCATGGTGCCAATGTGGTTCTTGCCGTTCGCGATTGTTTGTGGAAACACGTTCGTTTTGAAGCCATCGGAACAGGTTCCGCTTACATCGGAACTGATGTTTCACATTTTCGCAGAAATCGGGTTGCCGCGCGGAGTGGTGAATCTTGTGCATGGCGCGCACGATGCAGTCAACGCGATTCTCGACAATCCCGGAATTCGTGCCCTTTCATTCGTCGGCTCGGTCAACACGGCCAAGTACATTTACCGGCGTGCGGCAGAAAAAGGAAAACGCGTGCAGGCCCTGGGTGGCGCGAAGAATTACATGGTCGTGATGCCGGATGCGGTCATTGATAAAACGGTGTCAAACGTTCTCGGCAGCGCCTTCGGCAACGCGGGGCAGCGCTGCATGGCCGGGTCGGTGCTGGTAACGGTTGGCGCCGCGCAAAAGACGATCATGGATCCATTGAAACGGGGCGCCGAGCAACTGATTGCCGGAGATGGCAGGGATGCCAAGGTGAGCCTGGGCCCCGTGATCTCAAGCGCCGCCTGCGAGCGCATTCATGAATCCATCGAAAGCGGATTGAAAGAAGGTGCGGAGTTGCTGGTGGATGGACGGCGTCCGGCAGGAGTTCCGGCGGGAGGAAACTTTGTGGGTCCGACGATTCTGAACAATGTGAAGCCCGAGATGCGCGTCGCTCGCGAGGAAATTTTTGGGCCGGTGCTCTCGGTGATGCACGTGGATACGCTCGAACAGGCGATTGCGTTGGTGAATAGCGATCCGCGTGGCAATGGCACTTCGATTTTCACCGAGAACGGCGCGGCCGTGCGGGAATACAGCCGGCGCATCGAGGTCGGCATGGTGGGCGTGAATATCGGTGTGGCCGCATCACCGGCTTATTTTCCGTTTTCCGGTTGGAAGGATTCGTTCTTTGGCGATCTGCACGTTCACGGCTGGGATGCGGTCGAGTTCTTTACTCGCAAGAAGACGGTGACGTCGCGCTATTTTTCAGCGGGTGAAACCGGGCAATTCTTCGTTGAGCAAGGGGACAAGCATTAGTATGGGGACGGGGCTTCGCCCCGTCCAAGCGGGGCAGAGCCCCGCTTCCACACGGAAACCATAGCTTAGGGCTGCGAGTAAAGCGCCCGCCTGAGAAAGTCTCCCGCGCCTGTGCGTCCCAGAAACTTATCCGCTTCAACGACCACGCGGCCGCGCGATAGCACCACGTCGGGCATGCCCGTCACTTGAATGCCCTCGAACATCGAATAGTCGACGCGCATGTGATGAGTCTTTGCGCTGATGGTGTGCTTGCGATCCGCATCGAAGATCACCAGGTCCGCGTCACTGCCCACCGCGATCGTGCCCTTGCGCGGATACAAGCCAAAGAGCTTCGCCGGAGTGGTCGAAACCAGTTCAACAAAACGGTTGACGCTGAATCGTCCCCCGGCAACGCCGCCGGAATAAATAAGGCTCATGCGGTGTTCAACTCCGGGACCGCCGTTCGGGATCTTCGTAAAATCATCGCGGCCCAGTTCTTTTTGCTCTTTGAAACAGAAGGGACAGTGATCGGTTGAAACCACCTGCAGATGATCGCGTTTTAATCCATTCCACAATTTTTCCTGATGCCACTTCTCCCGCAGAGGCGGAGTGAAAACATATTTCGCTCCTTCGAAGCCGGGCGCGTCAAAGTTATCGAGTGAAAGATACAGATACTGCGGGCACGTCTCGGCGTAAACAGGTAGGCCGCGATCGCGGGCCTCGCGCACTTTTTCTAGCGCCTCATTGCAACTCAAATGGACGATGTAGAGCGGCGCTCCGGCCATTTCGGCAAGGGCAATCGCCCGCGAAACGGCTTCCGCTTCCGCCGTCGTGGGACGGGTCAAGGCGTGATACTTCGGCGCTGTTTTCCCTTCCGCCAGCGCCTGCTGCACGATCACGTCAATGGCGCCGCCGTTTTCGGCGTGCATGCAGACGAGTCCGCCATTCTTAGATGTCGCGCGCAGAGCTTTGAAAATGCTGGCATCGTCGAGCATGAACACGCCGGGATACGCCATAAACAACTTGAAGCTGGTGACACCTTCGCGCACCAGGGCGCTCATCTCGTCGAGCTGCGCGCCCGCCAGATCAGTGACGATGCAATGAAACGCATAATCGCAAACTGCTTTGCCGGATGCTTTCTGCATCCAGGTATCGAACGCCGTCCGCAGCGTTTGGCCCTTGTACTGAATCGCGAAATCGATCAGCGTTGTCGTCCCGCCGAACGCCGCGGCGCGCGTGCCAGTTTCGAAATCATCCGCGCTCGTGGTGCCGCCGAAGGGCATGTCGAGGTGGGTATGCACGTCGATTCCGCCGGGGAACACATACTTGCGGGCCGCATCGATAAGCTTTCCTGCATTCTCTCGCGGCAGGCTTTGGCCGACGGCGGAGATTTTTCCTTCGTTGATCGCGATGTCGCTCGGATAAGTGTCGGTTGCGGTAGCTACGCGACCGTTAACGATGATGGTGTCAAAGCCCATGGTTGTGTATTCTCCTTCGGCGGCGAAGTAGAGATTTTATGCTAAACTCCCGAAACTACGAGTGAATTATCGGCTGGGAACGAGGTAGAGGGGACAACATGCGATTTGGCATCACCATCAAGCCCGATATGACCGTGGAGCGGATCGTTGGACTCACGCGGCAGGCGGAAGCGTCCGGATTTGAGTATGGCTGGATCTTCGATTCGCACGTCCTCTGGATCGAACCTTATCCCGTGCTCACGCTCATGGCGACCAATACGAAGAACATGCGGCTTGGCACCTGCGTGACAAATCCGGCGACTCGCGACATCACGGTAACCTCGAGCCTGTTTGCCACACTGAATTTAATTTCTGGCGGACGCATGCAACTGGGCATCGGCCGCGGCGACAGTTCGCGGCGCGTGCTGGGCAAGAAGCCGGTCACGTCGGCGCAGTTGGAGCAGGCGGTAAAGGCTTTCCGCAATCTCACTGGCGGGAAGGAGACGGAATACGAAGGCCTGACGGCGCGGCTAACGTGGGCGACCGGCGGCGTTCCGCCGGTGTGGGTTGCGGGATATGGACCCAAAGTGCTCGACCTCGCCGGCCGAATTGCCGACGGCGTCATCTTGCAGTTCGCCGACCCTGACTTGATCGCGTGGTGCGTCGGTTTCGTCAAGAAGGGTGCCGAGGCCGCGGGCAGGGACTCGCGAAAGATCGAGATCATGGCCGCCGCGCCGGTTTGGGTTTCCGACGACTTGAAAGTGGGACGCGAACGAGTACGCTGGTTTCCCGCGCTAGTGTCAAACCACGTCGTCGATCTGGTTTCGCGCTACAAGCCGGAGGAACTTCCGCCTGCTCTGACCTCTTATATACGCGACAAGGGGTATTATGATTACCTGCACCATTGCGAAGTGGGCAGCAGCAACGCGGATTTTGTTTCTGATGAAGTGATTGATCGCTTCTGTCTGCTTGGCCCGGCTGAAGCGCACATTGAAAAACTTCGCGCGCTGGCTCGGGCGGGAGTTACTCAGTTCAATATTTATCTGATGTGCGGAGATGAAGAAGATACGCTGGAGAAGTACAAGAAGGACGTTTTGCCGGCGTTTGGGAAGTAGGTCGTCGATGGTGGTTCGCTGATCCCTGATCGTCGTTCGCCTCTCGACGCTCGCTTGGCTTCGGATCTGTCGGCTTTTTTCTTTGCCGTTTTTCGCTTTCTCTCGATTTCTTCTCGGGGCTTTTGTTTACCTACTGGTACTGGGTACCCCCCCCCTCAAACACGGCCCTTTGGAATCAAAGACTTAGCTGGAATGCACCGCCAGGTCTTTGGGGAATAAGTACTTAGAGGTAAGGTATTTCCGAATCAATAGTTTAGCTTACATCTAAGTCTGTATTCCAAGCAAAGTATTGACTGGCATAGAGTTACGCTGCTCAACACCCAACGCATTGATGTCAAATAACTTAGCGCAGAACACCAGCAGTTCGGCTGGTTTCTCGGGGGCCTAGGCCCGTTTGTATGCCGACTCGCTGCGGCTCTTCTAGTTGGTCATTGTTACTTAACTAGTATATATCATCTTGTCAAGGGAAACTCTTGCTGGCAGCGGTCTTATTAACGGCGAGGCTTCTTTTTTGCACTTACAATTCGAAATTGGTTCGTTTACGCTTTGGCGATGGAACCGACAATCAAAGGCGCTATCCCCGTTTTGCCCGCTGCCGACGCTGCGGAATCTCTGAAGTGGTGGACGGAGGTCTGCGGCTTTAAGGAAACTTTTCGCGATGCTACCCCTCCAAACTATGCGGGTATCAACCGCGGTGACGCCTATCTGCACATCGCTGGCATGAACGACAAAACGCTCGCACGGAAGGTCGGCGACCAGACCATGGTGCGACTCGCCGTGAAGGATATTGAGGTGCTATATGCCGAATACCAGGAACGCGGCGGCAAAGTGCACCCCAACGGCGCGTTGCAAACCAAGCCTTGGGGGACAAAGGAATTCAGCACGATTGACCCCAACGGTGTGTGCGTGACGTTTCAGGAATGAATGGGAACCCTAGTCCTTTGTCCATGTCATCAAGGCGTAATACGCGACGAACGAAACGGCAAATCCCACAAACCAAGAATAACTATATAAGACCCGCACCGCAGGAACGACTAATCCCACCAGCGCCGTGCACACTCCCAAAGCCAGCGCGACGACTGCCAGCCAGTTGAAGCCACGCGAATATTCGTATGCGCCCCCGCGCAGGTAGAGGTCGTCGACGACAAGCACTCGCCTGCGGATCACGAAATAGTCGCAGATCATGATGCCTGCCACCGGGCCCAGAAACGCAGCATAACCGCCGAGCCACCCGAAGATGAATGTGCTGTAGTTCGACAGCAGTTTCCAGGGCATCAGCGCGATTCCCATGAAGCAGGTGATCACGCCGCCCGTGCGAAAGCTGATTTTTCGCGGCCAGAGGTTCGAAAAGTCGTTGGCCGGTGAAACCACGTTGGCGCCAATATTCACGTTCAGCGTCGCCAGCAGAATCGCGAGCAGCGAAATCACTACGGCCACGGGCGAATGAAAGCGGCTCAGCAATTGCACCGGATCCCAGATCGCAGTTCCATAAATCACCACCGTTGCCGAAGTCACCAGGATTCCTATCAGCGAATAGAGCGTCATGGTGGTCGGCAGGCCGAGCGCTTGCCCAATCAACTGCTGCCGTTGGCTGCGGGCGAAGCGAGTAAAGTCTGGGATGTTCAGCGACACGGTGGCCCAAAAACCGACTGTGCCATTCAGCGCGGGAATGAGGAATTTCAGAAAATCCGGAAAGCTCACGAAGCGCGACGGCGCCGACAGCATGGGGCCAAATCCGCCCGCCGACTTGTAAGCCCACGCCAGCAGCAGTAGGCCCACTGCCAGGAGAATCGGTGCGCTGATTCCCTGCAGATGCCGGATGTATTCGATACCTTTGAGAATGACGGCGAGATTGACAAGCCAAAACGCCAGGAAGCAGATCGCAGCGCCGTGTGCGACTTGCCCCCAGCCCGGCGCGAGCGTCGTGATCAGGGTGTTGATGGCTTCCCCGCCGATCCAGGTCTGGATGCCGAACCATCCGCAGGCAACCAGGGCGCGTAAAACCGCGGCAACATTCGCCCCCAGCACTCCGAATGAAGCGCGCGCCAGCACCGGAAACGGAATCCCATAGCGCGCTCCCGGATGCGAGTTCAACAGCATAGGGATGAGCACAATCGTGTTGCCGAGGAACACGGTTCCAACCGCTTGCTTCCAGTTCATTCCTCCCTGGATCAGGCTGGCGGCCAGCATGTAGGTCAGAATATTGACCGACATCGATACCCACAGCGCCGCGAAACTGTAGGTGCCCCAGGTGCGCCGCTCGCTGGACGCGGGCGCGAGGTCTTTGTTATAGAGCGGACTGGACTCGATTCGAGAAGATGGAGACATGTTGAGTAAAAGTTCGCAGTCCTCGGTTCTCAGTTCTCAGTAGGACCCGGCGGCACTCTCTGTGAACTGGGAACTGAGAACTCCCTAGTCCGCGGCAGCGGCTCGTCCCGTCTGCGTCGTCAGCGCGCCGTAGGTTTCCGGACGCCGGTCGCGAAAGAACTGCCAGACCCTTCTCACTTCCTGGATCATGTCGAGATCGAGATCGGCGACCAGCACTTCGTCTTTATCGCGGCTGGCCTGAGCGAAGATCTTACCGCGTGGATTGCAAAAGTAACTCTTGCCGTAGAATTCGCCGATATTCCATGGCTTTTCTCTGCCCACGCGATTGATCGCACCCACAAAGTAGCCGTTCGCCGCGGCGTGTGCGGGCTGCTCGAGTTCCCACAAATATTCCGAGAGTCCCGCGACCGTGGCGGAGGGATTGAAAACGATTTCCGCGCCGTTCAGTCCGAGGACACGCGCGCCTTCAGGAAAATGCCGGTCGTAACAGATGTAAACGCCGACGCGAGCATATTTCGTCTCGAAGACGGGATAACCCAAGTCTCCCGGTGTGAAATAAAATTTCTCCCAGAATCCGGGATGCACGTGGGGGATGTGGTGCTTGCGGTATTTGCCCAGATACTTGCCGTCGGCATCGATAACTGCGGCGGTATTGAAGTACAAGCCCGGCATCTGCTCTTCATAGACTGGGACCACGATCACCATGCTGTGCTTGGCCGCAATCTTCTGCATGAGCTGGGTCGTTGGTCCATTAGGAACGCGCTCGGTGAGGTCGTACCAGCGAATATTCTGCTCGGCGCAGAAATAAGGACCGTAGAAAAGTTCCTGGAGACAGAGTATCTTCACTTTCTTTCTTGCCGCCTGCGCGATCAGCTTCAGGTGCTTGTCGATCATGGCTTTCTTGATCTCTGGCAATGAACGATTGCTGCCAAGCGCGTTGCTTGCCTGAATCAGACCACAGCGCACATTTCGGGACATAGAGACACCTCCGAGAGAGGCCAATATACCAGACCTCTTATGACAGAACCTGAAACCCAAGCGAGCGGCACTGGAGAGCCGGGAATCCCCCGCCCGGCTCAACGGGCGAGGCCCGTCCTCCACCAGACAATCTTGCTCGATCACCCTTCTAGTGCGTGAAAGAAATATTCAGACCGGTTGCAAGTTGCAGGTCATTCTTTTTCGTTCCTGATGGCGGGTTGCTGACATAAATATCCCCGAACGAATTTTGCCAGCCCAGCCACTTGTTGAGCTTGGTGACCGTGCCGAAATTGAATGTGCCGCGGTATTGCGAGGTATCACTAAGGTCCGGGTAGATAAAAAAGCTCTGCGTGATGACAGTGCCCTTTCCAACCTTGTGCGTGAAGGCATCACCCAGCGTCAAGCCCGCCAGGCTATTGGAATAAGAGAGGAGCGTGCCGGTTGTAGACGGCGGCACGGGCGGAACCGGAACATCCGAGTAGCTTTCATGCGTGTAGTTCAAACCGGCAAGCAGATCGAAGGTGGTGACTGCATTCTTGATCGCGTGCAAGCCAATACCACCGCCGAACGTGGATCGTAAACTCAGGTATTGCAGTGAATTGGAAAAGAAATCGCCATTCACGAAGCCGAATTCACGTGACGCGAAATCATGATCGTAACGAATTCCGCCGCCGGTCGAATCTGCAGTTGTGTGGGGCGATGCTGTAGGCAGGTCGTTTGTGGCGTAAATCGAGTTGGTGTAAAGGGTCAGTTTGTCGTGGAATCCAGTGCGAGCGGCATTGAATGCAATGTTCAGATTCTTGGTCTCGCTGTTGCCACGGGTGACCGCAAGGCCTAGATTCAGACCACCGGCCCAACCTTCCAGGAGCCCCGGGTGCAGGCTCTTCTCATAAGCGGCCTGCTCGGCCGGGCTGCGCAGCATGGTAACGGAAGACTTCGGCGCCTCCACCGGCCCGGCGGTCTTGGTTGCGACCACCACATCGTCGCCGTTCGTGGTCACCGGGCCGACCACCGTCTTGCCACCCAGCATGACGTTCAAGTCGCCGGCGGAAGTTATGCTTTGGATCGCGTCAAACTTCACACTTACGTCGCCGGCATAGTCGGTCTTGATCACGAGCTGCTTGCCGTCAGACTTCGTGATCGAGCCGGTCATCCGGTCGCCATTCTTAAGGACGATCTGGTCGGCAAGCAACGGAATCGCCCATAGCAGAAGAAGACCTACCACAAATTTCTTATGCACAGAAAGCCTCCTAAGTGATTAAGAACAAGATGGGATTTCTCTTCCAGGCTTGCGGACACAACCACAGCTCGCGGTCAGGAAGTGAATTACAGAACTTCCCCCACTGCCACAATCTATTTCGTCTGGATGTGGGAATTATATCGAACTAGCGAAAATTTGGCACGCAGGCAACCTGGACGTTGCCGCCGACTCAGGCTTTATTTTCCGGCTTGGATTCCGGTTTGGTTTCTGCCTTGGTTTCTGCCTTGGTATCGTGATCCTTCATACCCTCTTTCAGCGCGCGAATACCCTCGCCCAGACCCTTGCCCAACTCGGGTAATTTCCTGGGACCAAAAACCAGCAGCGCGATGAAGAAAATCACCAGCAGGTGCATGGGTTGAAACAAACCTTCAAACATAAAGCCTCCGAACCGGACATGCCGACCGGAAACACGGTACGGTACACCCAGTTCATAGTGTACCCCAACTGATCTCCGGCAGTCTTACTCATTCCAGCCATGACCGCATCCTGTGCCGCGCTGGGCCATGTCCCTAAGAATTACTTCCGTGACCTATCGGCGATACCGCCGCCGGGCTATTTTGGCCACAGGGCGATTCTCGCGCGTCAAGACCGCCGGAGGACTTCGTGAAACGCTGTGTCCTGAGATGGCTTTTGCTTCTGCTGGCGGCAGGCTCCTTGCAGGCTGAGCAAGCTGCGCCCACGCACGTTTCCGACGCCATTTTCCTGTGGCTGGCCGCCGGCATTTCGAGCGCGCGCATCGAACGCCTGATGACCCAGCGCCTGGCCCAATCGCAGGATTCCGCCCAAGCCCTTTCCTGTCATGCGACGACGCAATGCACCCGCGCCCTGCAAAAGGCCGGGGCCGACGCGACCTTGATTCAGGGCCTCGTGCGTCAGATTCCAGCGCTAAGTTCAGACAAAAGTTCGGTCAAAAATTTGAGCAGAGACTTGGACCGGAAAACAGCCGCCAGCACCTCCTGCGCGTGTTCCAGCCCGGCCGCACAAGTTGCCGCCCTGGTTCACGACAAGAACTTCAACGTAGCCGAAGACAAGATCCGCACCCTGCTCCGCGACGATGCGGCCTATGCTTTGCCAAACAATGCTCTGCTGTATTTCGTTCTCGGAACCATCCTGCGCCGGCAGGACCGGTTCGACGAAGCACTCGATGAATTTACGGAATCCTCGCGCTTGATGCCCGGTTTCCCCGAAACGCACAGCCAGCTTTCTTACCTGTTTTACCGGACAGACGATGCCGATGACGCCGTCGCCGAAGCGCGCACCGCCCTCAGCATGGACCCAGCCAACGCCGAGGCCTACCGCTACCTCGGACTCGCACTGTACGCCAATGGCCACTACGACGCCGCTCTGCACGCCTTCGACGAAGCGCTCACGCGCGAGCCCGCCGGCTCCGTCGCCAACGCCGATGTCTACTTCGACATGGGAATCACGCACCGCGATCAGGGAGACCTGCGCCGCGCCGCCATCGCCTATCGCCACGCCCTCAGCCTGCGCCCCGATTTCTGGGAGGCACACAGCAATCTCGGCGTTGTCTTGCACGATCAGGGCAAGCTGGATGAGGCGATCGCTGAATATCGTTCGGCCGAGCGCCTCAATCCTGACGAAGCCAGTGTCCGTAACAACCTGGGAAACACTCTCTGCGACAAGGAAGACTTCGACAGCGCCATCGCGGAATTCAAGGATCTCTATCGTCAAAGTCCGGAGTGGGAAGGCGGCCACAACTGCCTGGCTCGCGCTTACATGTCCAAACGGGACTACCCATCCGCCATTCGCGAGCTACAGGCGGCCATCGCCGTCAATCCCGCCGGTGCGGCCGAACACCGCGTTCTGGGACAGGCCCTCCTTCTTTCGGGAAAAGATCAGGAAGCCTTAGAAGTGCTGCGTAAAGCAGTCGCGCTCAATCCCGAGTCCGGCCTGGGCCATCACTATCTCGGCACTGCGCTCGTGAATACCCAACAACTGACGGAGGCTGAAAAGGAGTTTCGTGAGGCGCTCCGCCTCGAACCGAGTGCCGAGAACCATTATTCCCTCGCCGCCTGCCTGATGGCTCTTAACCAATACGAAGAGGCTCTCGGAGAACTCGAAATCGCTTCCCGCATGGATCCCAGCCAGAATCTTTACCGGGCCCGCATGCAGGAGGTCGTCCGGCTGATCACCGCGTCGAAGTAAACGGGCCCCGATGCCGTGGGACGTTACCTTAAGCTATGCACTAACGTACATCGCCCCCGGCGCTCAACAAACCTAGAATTATGAGAGTCAAACGTGGCGCTTACGGGCGCCGGGGCCATCAATGGAAACCAGCGCTACTCAGCAAGTTCGTGAAAAATCCGTCAACCCTGCCGCACTATCTAGCCCAGAGCGGCATATCCCAAAGGGGTCCGCACCCAGGATCCCCGCGGCCGCGGAGAAAAAAACTGTCGGCTACGGCCTGCCCTGTTCGCGCTGCCATGCCTACTATCCCGCCGACATGCACGCCTGTCCAATCTGCAAGTCGCCCGAACGCGTCTCGCCCACCCAGCCCGTGGTGCATCCCACAGCTTCCGTCGCGGCCCAACCCGCAACCGGCACGCAAATCGACGCAGAACGTGAACGCTTGCTGAAAGAACTCAAGTCGCAGGCCTTCGCTTCCCACACTCAGATTAACGCCACGGCCACGTTCCGTTGCGTTCTCGAGCACCAGCATAGCGGAGCCACCGAACCGGCCGCGGTCTGCCATAGCTGCTACGGCGATGCCCGCCAGAAGGCCGACCTCATGGAAGCCGCGCTCCGCATGGACGCGAAAGAAGCAGCCAAGATTGTCTATGACGCGGTTTGGGCCGACACATCCGATCCCAACGCTACCTACTTGAATGCCGCCAGGGCGCTGCTGTCGGAGTTGCACAACCGCGCCGGCATCGGACTCCTGCTCGGCGAGCATCAGCCTTTGGCGCACTAACAGCAAATCCAGGACTGCCGTGCCCTCTTTCGCAATCATGTGGAAGCAGGGCAAGGCCCCGTCCCTGCACTACGGGCGGCGGTTTGCAACTTTCGTGCCTTTGTTACATCTTAGTTCTGGAGACACGATATGACCGAAAAAGTCAGCGGCAAGATCACCAAGACTGATGCCGAATGGCGGCAGCAGCTCACTCCTGAGCAGTATCAGGTGGCTCGCGCGTGCGGCACTGAGCGCGCCTTTACGGGCCAGTACTGGAACAAACATGACGACGGGACGTACCACTGCGTTTGTTGTGGCGCACTGCTTTTTGGCTCGGAAACAAAATTTGATTCGGGAACCGGATGGCCAAGCTTCTTCGCCGCCGCCGACCGCCAAAACATCGTCGAACACACTGACACCAGTTATGGCATGAAGCGCACGGAGGCGCGTTGTGCCCGCTGCGATGCGCACCTGGGCCACGTGTTTCTTGATGGTCCCGGGCCCACCGGGTTGCGCTACTGCATGAACTCGGCGTCCCTCGACTTCAAGCCGACGAAGTAAGAATCCCCAAAAAAGAACCGATGGAGCGTCGGGCGTCCTCGCCCGACTGGACCTTTCGGCTCCACTCAGGGCAGGCTCGCGAGACGCCCGTCACTCCATCGTCTGGTTGTATCCGAATTCGCGAACTACGGGTTGCCCGCGGTCGCGGCCATCACTTTGGGCGTCTCCTGTTTGTGGTGGGCCGGCTCCGGTGTTTTTTGATCTTTCTTTTCGGGGTCACGCACTTCGATTCCGCCCTTGAGGACTGCGCCTTCCTCGACGCTGATGCGATGCGTGATCACATCGCCCGACAGCAGGCTCTCGCCGCGGAGGTCGAGTCTATCCGTGCACTCTACGTTGCCTTGCACCTTGCCCATAATGACGACTTCTTTGGCCTTGATGTTCGCCACGACGTTTCCGTTGTGGCCGATGGTGACGCGATGGCCGGGGACACTAATCGTGCCTTCGATGCGTCCGTCGATGAAAAGCGATTCCGCGCCCGTCACTTCACCCTTGATGACGAGCGACCGTCCGATGTGGGCCTGATCCATAGGTGAGGTGGCCGGCTTGACCGGAGTGTAGCTGTTGGTGGGGACGGCGTTAGGAGAATACTTCTGCTCCGGAGACTGCAACATGAATCACCTCACTTAAGTTCCGCAATCGCAGCAGGAGTTGGCCCTGCAGTCGCGGTCAATAGGCTCTTAACAGCAAGAAGAGAATGTCACGAAAGGCCGTGTTACGACAGATTACCGAAGTTGGTGCCCGTCGCCGCAGCTCGTTCCGCTCTGCAGCCTCCACCGTGCGAACTCAGGATGGAATCTCCCACCCTTCATCCTTCATTTTCCGATTCGTCCAGTGTTGCAGTTGCTCGAACAGAGCGGGTTCGACCACGACAAATCGCAGGCCAGCTCTTCCTCCAGCCTCGGTCCACACCAACCGGCCTTTTGCCTGGATTACGGTTTCGCTTTCCGGCAACAGGAAGCTGACGTCGACTAATCCGGCAAACCCGGTCGGATCGCTCACCGCATCAAGTCCCATGCCTCCCGTGCTCAGGTTGACCGCCTGCACCTGCAACTCCTTGCCGCGGGCATTTTTCAGGGTTGCGGAAAGATTGACTTTGGCACGAAAGAACTTCTGTTGTTCCTGACTGATGACACCGAGTTTTGCCGAACCATCGCCCGAAGGCACGTCGATCTCATATTCCCGTAGTTTGCGGCTGAGCGTACGGCGGGAAATTCCAAGCCGTTCGGCGGCCTGCGCGCGATGCCCCCCAGTCTGCTCGAGAGCCCGGATGATCATCTGCTCTTCCATGTTTTCGAGGTTGCCGAGCGGCACCGCGCCGGTGGCGCGGGTGGCGGCCATGGGCCCGCCAAACGTCGTTTCGCCCCGCAACTCGGCTAAAACTTCGGCCCCCGTGATCTGCCGATTCTCCGCTATCGCGAGCTTTGCGACCAGGTTCCTTAGTTCGCGGATATTCCCCGGCCAGGGATGGGCCTGCAGGGCAGCCAGTGCATCTCGAGCAAAGACTTTATCCGCCGCTTTCAGCGAAAGGAAGTGACGGGCCAGCGCGGAAATATCTTCGGGACGCTCGCGCAAGGGTGGAACGCGCAACTGGAACTGGCCCAAGCGGTGGAAAAGATCTTTGCGGAAACGGCCCTCCTTCACCGCCAACTCAAGATCCTGATTGGTGGCCGCAACCACGCGAACGTCCACCGTGATTTTCCGATTCCCACCCAACCGGTAATACGGCGCGCCGTCCAGAACGCGCAGCAATTTCACCTGGACTTGCGGCTGCAATTCGCCGATCTCGTCGAGAAAGATCGTGCTTTTATCGGCCATTTCAAACAGACCGGGCTTCGAGGAATCGGCGCCACTGAAGGCCCCTTTCTCGTAGCCGAACAGTTCACTCTCCACCAGATGTTCTGGCAGGGCAGCGCAGTTGATGTCTATCAGCCCATTCTTACACCGATAGGAGGACCCGTGGATGGTGCGCGCAACTAACTCCTTGCCAGTCCCGGTTTCGCCAGTTATAAGCACCGTCTCGGTGTGCCCGGCCACGCGATCCACCATACCCATAAACTTGTGCATGAGCGGGCTAGCAATCAGAAACTCCGTGCCGTCGATTTCACGCCGCGCCAGCGGGACCGCTCCGGTTGCAACTGCGCCTTGCGCCGGCGGAAGCAGATTCCCCGCAAGTTTATTCCCAGTAATCTCGATCGAGAATCCCAGAATGCCGGCAGGAGCTGCATTCCTGTCGTGCAGCAGGGTCAGACACAGATGAACATCGACGTCACAGCCGGATTTAGGACGGCAGCGGAATTCGCCCTCGAACCGTCCTTTCTCGAGAACCGAAGCAATCGCCCGGCTGGCGAGAAACGCCTGTTGTTCAATGCCATAAAAGTCGGCGATATTTCGGCCGACTCGGTTCTCGGCCGCAAAGCCATATCGATCTGCACCTTGGTTACAGCTGGTGATGATTCCCTGAAGGTCAGTCGTGAAGACCGCGTCCTGCAACTGGTCCAGAATGCCGGGCTGAAGGATGCCGGGCTGAAGGATGGCCTCATCCGCCGGGGTAGAGGCATGGCGATCTCGGCTCCCAGTTGCGGCTTTCGGCGCGCTCTCCGTTGGCAGAGTCTTCGATGAAATTGGCATTTCTGTGTCGTTCGCTAAAGGGGATTGTCGGCTCGCGCTGCGACCGCCGCACTCACAAACTTCAGGTATCGACTTCCGACAATTGCAAATACACGTTCTTCCTCATGATGCTGCCACATCTCCGGTTACTTCGTGGGATGGTTCAGTACTAACCCTCACACCAAAGTAACTGCCTCACACCGCCCGCTTCAGAGCGGCGCGGGGCGGGGCTTCTGCTCCGCGTTACATGTGCCCCCTTTCTGCACCGTCGGTTACCACCGTAAGTATCTGCTCCTCTAGACACTGAACTACTATCCGATACAAGGAAAGAACCAGATTTTCGGCCAAGTCTGGAACCCTGTGTCGACGGCCTAGAGTGGCCGGGCCGCGCCGCGCCCATCCGAGGACAGTTTAGGCGATTGCCCGCGGAGAACCGATCGCTAGGCATAACTGTCGCGGATTCAACGCCGTGACAGCTGTAATGAAACCCACCGGCGTGGACGCGCAGTTGCGCACGGTGCATGCAGAAGTTGCGGATCGGCCTATGTCCATTCGGGCTAGACTGTTTATCGGAGCAACGGCAGCGCTCGGAGTGTGGGCACTCGTGCATGCATTTTGGCACTGGCAGAGTGTCGACTTGACGCGATTTGTCTGCTACCTGCTGATCGCAGTTCTTGCTTCCAGTCTTAAGATTCAACTGCCCGGCATCGATGGCACCATGTCGGTCAACTTCCTGTTCATTTTGCTAAGCGTGCTCGAACTGAACCTTCCTGAGACGCTGGTCATCGGCTGCACGGCGACATTGGCGCAATGCCTGCTTGGTACGCGGGAGAAGCTGGTTCCAATAAAGATCGTTTTTAACGTCTTCAGCATGATGGCGAACGCAATCGTCCTGTCGTACTTCGCCTATCACGATTTGCAGCGAGTGCTCGGCGCGGGCACGCTGCCGCTGCTGGTGGTCACTGCCATGGTTTTTTCCCTGGCGAACACGATTCCAGTTGCAGTCATCATCTCGGTGACCGAAGGCAAGCCAACGCATAAGGTCTGGGCGGAATGCCACTTCTGGTCGTTTCCCTTCTACATGGTCGGCGCGGCGGTCGTGTTTGCGGTAGGGGTGGCCAGCAAATATGTGGGATGGCAGACTTCGCTTCTGGTTCTGCCGTTGATCTACTGGGTTTATCGCTCGTATGACCTCTATCTCGCCAAGCTGGCAGCGGAAAAGAAACAGGTCGAGATCGAAAAACACTACGCCGAGGAGGTTGCCGCGCTGCACTTGCGCACCATCGAGTCGCTTGCCTTGGCCATCGAAGCTAAGGACCACACCTCGCACAAGCACCTGCAGCGGGTGCGCGTGTTCGCAGTTGAGGTCGCGAAGGATTTAGGTTTTCCCGAAGAAGAAATCGAAGCGTTGCGCGCCGCCGCACTGCTGCACGACATCGGCAAGCTGGCGATTCCCGAGCACATCATCAACAAACCCGGACGGCTCACCCCGGAAGAATTCGAGAAAATGAAGATCCACACCCTGGTCGGCGCCGAAATCCTGCAGCGCGTCGCATTTCCCTATCCGGTCGCTCCCATCGTCCGCTCGCACCACGAGCGTTGGGACGGAACGGGCTATCCCGACGGACTAAAAGGGGAGCAAATTCCCGGCGGTGCGCGTGTGCTCGCGGCCGTCGATTGCCTGGACGCGCTGGCATCGCATCGCCAGTACCGCAACGCCATGTCACTCGATGCCTCCATGGAGAAGGTCGCCTCCATGTCGGGCTCGGCCTTCGATCCCAGAATTGTCGAGGTCCTGAAACGCCGTTACTCGGACCTGGAGAGGATGGCGCAGTCCGATCCGGTGACCGGGGAGGAATCGAATCTATCTTCATCATCCGGCATTTGGGCGGAGGCCGGCGTGGAACCGGCGGGATTCGAGCAGTCTGAACCGGTTCCCGCTCCCGCTTCCGACTCGGATTTTCTCTCCTCGATTGCCTCGGCGCGCCAGGAAGCACAGACCATGTTCGAACTCAGCCAGGATCTTGGCAAATCGCTCAGCCTCGGCGACACCCTTTCCGTGCTTTCCATGCGCCTGCGCAAAATGATTCCTTACGATTCCATGGCCGTGTTTCTTCTGAAAGACGGCAGGCTGCTGCCGGAACTAGTAAGCGGCGATAACTTCCGGTTACTCTCCTCGCTAAACATCGGCCTCGGAGAAGGGCTGTGCGGCTGGGTCGCCGAAAAACGCAAGCCGATCATTAACGGCAATCCCGACGCCGAAGCCGGATATGTCAGCGATCCCGTGAAATTCGCCACGCTGCGGTCGATTCTTGCCGTCCCGCTCGAAGGACTCAATGGTGTGGTTGGTGTGCTGGCCATGTACCGTGCCGACCACGATGCCTTCTCGGCGGATCATCTGCGCATTCTGCTCGGCGTCAGCTCGAAGATCGCGCTCTCGGTCGAAAATGCACTCAAGTATCAGCAGGCCGAGGACTCGGCAACCACCGATTACCTAACTGGACTGCCCAACGCACGCTCATTGTTCGTACATCTGTCGCGCGAATTGGCCCGCTGCCGCCGCACGGGCACTACACTCTCGGTGATGGTCTGCGACCTTGACAACTTCAAGCAGATTAACGATCTCTACGGCCACCTCGAAGGCGACAACGTGCTCAAGGATTTTTCCAGCCACCTGAAGGAAACCTGCCGCGGCTACGATTATGTGGCTCGCATGGGCGGAGATGAATTCGTGCTGGTAGCTCCTGGTTTAAGCCCGGAGGCTTCCAGCGAAAAGGCCAGCCGTCTGCATCAACTGGCCGCCGAAGCGGGCAGGAAAATCGCCGGCCGCGATCTGGTTGGCCTGAGTGTGGGAACCGCGTTTTGTCCGGAGGATGGCTTCGACGTCGAGCGCCTGCTCGCCGAAGCTGACCGCCGTATGTACTCCATGAAGAAGGTTCACCACTCCGAGCCCGCACACGATCGCGACGCGGCCCTTCCCGGTGCCCACGCGCGGGACACGACGGTGAACTAGGACGCTCCCATGTTTACACGGAAAATGTTGCTCTGGAAAATAGCACGCCACCTTGGGGCAATCGCCGCGCTCGTCCTGCTGGGCGGCCTGCTTTCAGCGACGCTGGTGCGCCTGGCTCCCGGCTTCGATGCCGATGAGCGCGAACTCGATCCCGCCCTTAACGCCGAAAGCGTGCGCGCCTTACGCCAATCTCGCGCCGGCGAACACAACATCCTCCGCTTCTACACCGTTTATCTTCGCGGCGCCCTGCACGGCAATCTCGGCACTTCTCATGCCCTCGGCCAACCCGTGCAAAATCTTTTGCGCCAACGCTGGCCAGTCACCGCGCGTATCGCTGGCTTTGGCCTTCTGTTGGCATGGTTGCTGGCTGCGACTCTCGCCTTCACCGCCTGCCTCTGGCGTTTTCCGGCTTATGAAATTCTGGGTATCACCGTCAGCGGGGCTTTCCTCTGCATTCCAGCGGCGGTGCTGGCCTTGCTCTCCGTAATCCTCAACGCTCCCGGATATCTCGCCATCGCTCTGATCGTTTTCCCTAAGATCTACCGCTATTCGCGGAACCTCCTCGCCAAGGCCTACGCCTTGCCGCACATCATCGCCGCCCGCGCCCGCGGACTTGGCGAGGTTCGTATCCTGGCCTGGCATGTGCTTCCAGTCGCCGGTCCGCAGATGATCGCACTCGCCGGCATCACGGTCAGCATCGCTTTGGGTGCAAGCATTCCCGTCGAATCCTTATGCGGACTGCCTGGTATTGGTCAACTCGCGTGGCAAGCCGCGCTTTCCCGAGACCTTCCTTTACTGGTGAACCTGACCGTGCTGGTTACTCTTGTAACCTTGCTGGCCAACTCGGGGGCCGATGTAATGATCTACATGTTGAGGCCCAGAGAGGCATAAAAGGCCGCATGAACGCAGCCCGCAAGCTGGCGTGTGGGGTCGTGCTGGCCGTGTGCGCGATGTCACTGGCCGCGAATTGGCTGGCGCCCGCTGGATACGCCAAACAATTTCGCGAAGCCCCCAGTGCGCCTCCTTCCCATCAACACCTGCTCGGCACCGATGAAATTGGCCGCGATCGCTTCGCGCGCATTCTTTACGGCACGCGCATCTCGCTCCTGCTCGCTCCCGCCGCCGCGCTGGTCTCTACCGTATTGGCCGTGCTGGTCGGCGGGCTTGCCGGATACTTAGGCGGAATCTGGTTACGTCTGGCCCGAGGTTTCACCGACCTGTTTCTTTCTCTGCCCTGGCTTTTCCTGCTGATCACGGTTCGCGCGCTCTTGCCGTTGAATGTTTCTCCGCTGGTTTCGGTTCTGATCACGTTTCTCATCCTCGGCCTGCTCGGGTGGGCCGCTTCGGCACGCGTACTTTCGACCAGTGCCGACCTCTTGCGCAATTCCGACTTTGTCTTGCAGGCTCGCGCTTCGGGCTTGCACGGCCCGCGGCTCTTCCTGGTTCACGTCCTGCCCAACTTGAAGCCAGTTCTGTACGCGCAGTTCTGGATTTCAATTCCGGTCTTTATCCTGAGCGAGGCGAATCTGGGCATCCTCGGATTAGGGGTTGCCGAGCCGCTGCCTTCCTGGGGAAGTCTTCTTCGCGAACTGGAAGGGATGATTTCTTTCCGCGAAGAACCGTGGCGGCTGGTGCCGTTACTGCTGCTGATCGTCGTCCTGACGTCGTTTCAAGCGCTCTTGTCGAACCAGGAGCTGACAGCATGAGTATGAGCAGCCTCCGTGCATGTTTTCGACTGCTTCTTTGTTTCGCTCTTCTCTTTCTCACTCTGACATGCGGCGCGGCGTTCTCCCAAAGCGGCGGCGAACTGCGCTTCTGCTTGAGCTCGGAGCCGAAGACCTTCGATCCGCTCCTGGTCGATGACGATGCTTCGCTTTCGATCCGTTATCTGACAGGCGGTGTGCTGGTGCGCGTCAATCGCCACACGCAAGACCTAGAACCCGAACTGGCGGAATCATGGCAGGTATCGAAGGACGGCAAGCAGATCACTTTCAAACTCCGCCACGGCATTGCGTTTTCCGACGGCAGTCCGTTTTCCTCCGAGGACGTTGCCTTCACCATGCAACGGCTCATGGATCCCGCGCTGCATTCCTCGACAGGAGACGCATTCCGCTCCGGCAGCGGCGCCTTCAGCACCAAGATCATTGCACCCGACCAGATCTCAATCACTTTTTCCGTAGCTCTTGCTGGACTCGATCACCTTTTCGATCAGGTTGCGATTATGTCCGCGCATTCTTCCCGAAAGGAAATGGCCGTGCTCGGGCCGTTCATGCTCGCGGAATACAAAGCCGGATCGAGCGTGCTCCTGCGCCGCAACCCCAACTACTGGAAGAAAGATTCCCAGGGACGCCGCTTGCCGTATCTCGATTCCATCCGGCTCGACGTTCAATCGAATAGCGACGTTGAGATGCTGCGCTTCAAGCGCGGCGAGCTTGACCTGATCAACGTCCTCGACAGCGATTACTTCGACCGTCTGGCCGCCACGTCGCCCCAGCTCACACACGATGCCGGACCCTCACTCGATTCCGATTTTATGTGGTTCAACCAGCTGGCCAGCGCTCCCATTCCCGAGTACAAGCGCGCCTGGTTCCGCAACACCAATTTCCGCCGCGCGATTTCTCAAGCCATCAACCGCGAAGATTTGAGCCGCGTGGTCTTCAATGGTCACGCCCGGCCAGCCGTGGGCCCGGTTTCGCCCGCCAACAGATTCTGGTTCAACAACCGGCTTAAGTCCGAACCGTATCGCCCCGACGCCGGTTTGCAGCGCCTGCAAGCCGAGGGTTTCCATCTGCAAAACGGGGCATTATTCGATAAGGGAGGCAACGCCGTCGAGTTTTCCATCGTCACCAATGCGGGTAATAAACCGAGAGAACGCATGGCCGTCATGGTGCAGGAGGATCTCGGGAAGCTCGGCATCAAGGTTAACGTGGTCACGCTCGACTTTCCCTCGCTCATCGAGCGCATCGCACATAAGTTTAATTACGAGGCCGCGATACTGGGTTTCCGCAACGTCGACCTCGATCCGAATGGTCAAATGAACATCTGGCTGAGTTCGGCCGAAGATCATGCCTGGAGTCCGCAGCAGAAATCTCCGGAAACCGCCTGGGAAGCCGAGATCGACCGGCTGATGCGCGCGCAAGCGTCCACCGCCGATCCGAAGAAGCGCAAAGAGAGCTTCGATCGCGTGCAGGAAATCGTCGCCGAACAAGCGCCTTTCATTTATCTGGTCAATCAGAATGCGCTGTCCGCTGTCTCCAGCGCAGTCGCAGGCGCCAATCCCGGAATCCTACACCCGCAGACATTCTGGAACGCAGAGCGCCTCACCATCAACCCAACCACGCGGGCGAGCCGGTAAACGAATTAGCGGCCGAGTTGATAACTAGGTTCTGACTTTGCTTTGAAGGGGCGCGGCTTCAGCCGCGCCGTAAGTGCCGCAAAACAATCTGCGGCTTTAGCCGCCGAGATTTATGGAATGTGCTAGATGACAGCGACGACGCCGGATCCCTCGCCAAGCTTGCTTTCCGCACAGGTGACCGTCCGTTATCCCGGCAAAGCTCCAGTGCTCCGCGATGTCTCGCTCGAAATCGCGCGCGGCGAAGTAGTCGGCCTAGTCGGCCAAAGCGGGTCGGGCAAGAGCACGCTGGCGCTGGCCATCCTCGGATTACTCGGTCGCCAGCGCGCCATCGTGGAAGGCAACATTACTTTCCAAGGAGCTGATCTGCTTGCCATGCGCGAACACGAATTGCGCAACCTCCGCGGACATTCCCTGAGCCTCGTGCTTCAAAGTCCGCTCGCCTCGCTCAATCCCGCGCTCCAAATCCGCACACAACTCCGGGAAGCCTGGCGCGCACACAGCGACAACAATGCCACGGCCGGCGACTGCGACCGGTCCATCCAATCCGCGTTGAAGAGCGTCAGCCTGGCGATCGCCCAAGATGACCCCGATTTCCTGCGCAAGCGCGCTTCCCAACTCAGTGTCGGCCAGGCGCAGCGCGTCCTCATAGCCATGGCCATCATGCACCGTCCCGCGCTCTTAATCGCCGATGAAGCGACCAGCGCGCTCGATGTAATCACGCAGTGTGAAATCCTGGAACTGTTCGGGCGCCTGAACCGCGAAACCGGCATGTCGATCCTCTACATCTCGCACGATCTGCCTTCCGTCGCCGGAATCTGCCAGCGCATCGCCATCCTGCACGAAGGCCAGATTGTCGAGTGCGGACCGACGGAACAGATTTTCACGGCGCCCGTCCACGCCTACACCCGCCGCCTTATGTCAGCCTTGCCGCAGCTTCCCACACGCCGCGAAGCACCCCTAGCAAAAGCGCAAGTCGCCACAAGGGAATGACAACTGGGGTTACTGGCAGCCGACAACTGATAACTGATAGCTCGTTATGCTTTGGCCAGTTGCTCCGCAACTTCAGGTAGCCCCGCGCCATGCCACGCGTCGAAGCCTTCCGCCACGTTGATCACGTTGCGATGGCCGGCACGCTCGAGCAAACTACAGGCAATCATGCTGCGGTATCCGCTCTTGCAGTGGACAGCAACGGGGCGCTCTCGATCGATTGCGGGCATCCCCTGTGCAAACGTATCGAGCGCCCGGCATTGCACCTGCGCGATGTGCCCCGCTTGCCATTCGCCTTCCCGACGCACGTCGAGAACGTCAAGCGCACGCCAACTACCCTCGCGCAGTCTTTGGTTCAGTTCGCGTGCGGAAATCTGCGGCGTCTTCAACAAAGGCAGCCCGGCCTTCTGCCACGCCGCCACGCCTCCCACCAGATAGCCACGCAAGTCTTCGATGCCCACACGAGCCAACCGCAGTCGAGCTTCCTCAATCTGCCCGTCGGTGTCGCCGACCAGAACCGGCCTGGAATGGATGCCCAGAATCCCTCCCGCCCACGACGCGAATTGTCCCGAGAGCGCGATGTTGATCGACCCCGGCACGTGTCCGGCAGCGAATACCTCCCCCGGACGAACGTCAAGCACATTGACATTGACACTGACACTGGCATTGTGCTGCAACAGCGTCTGTACTTCGCCCGGAGAAAGTCCCGGAAGCGCCGGCAATTCCGTCAACGTAGCCGCACCCGAACGATTGATCTCGGCATCCTCAAGGAAGTACTCGGGACGGGTCGGAAGGTTAGTGGTCAGCTGCGCGATGAATTCTTCCCGGCTCGCGATCTGCAACGCATAGTTCGTAAGGCGCTCCGTCCCGATCGTGGACGAGCGCTCCGCCCGCATGGCGCGTCCGCAGAGCGATCCCGCTCCGTGCGCTGGATACACCGTCACCGCATCTGGCAGCGCCAGCAACTTCTGGTGCAGACTGTCGTAGAGCATTCCCGCAAGTTGCCGCGGTGTGTGCGTGCGCGAAAGATCGGGACGTCCAACATCGCCTATGAACAACGTGTCGCCGGTCAACACCGCGCAGGGCTGGCCTGATTCATTCTCATCGGTGATTACCAGGCAGACGCTCTCCGGCGTGTGCCCCGGCGTCTCCAGCGCGCGAATCCGCACCGCTCCCATCTTCACCTCAAAGCCGTCCGTCAGCGGCACATGCGGAAATCCGGCGTTGGCCTGCGCCCCAATGTAGATCGTCGCGCCGGTGCGCGCCGCTAGCTCCTTGTGTCCGGAAACAAAGTCGGCGTGCAGATGAGTCTCGAATATGTGCCGGATCTTAAGATTCTGCTCATCGGCTGCCTTCAGATAGATGTCCACATCGCGCTGCGGATCCACCACCGCCGCCTCGCCCTTCGATCCGATCATGTACGAAGCGTGCGCCAGACAGGTTAGGTAAAACTGTTCAAAGTACATGTCGCGACTCCGCGCCGGATAGAGCTTCCGGCGATTTTCAGAATATCAATTTTCAGGTTATCACTGCTGCCCGCCCCCAACCGATACCGCTGCCCCATTCAAAAGTATAGTTCCAGACGTGGGTCTGGCATTCAGAAGTTATTGCACAGAGTGCACCCAATCATGAAAAAATATCCTGAAAATCTTCTAACTGAAAAGTCCTGCAAAAACTCCGCTCGTTGCTGGGTCGATCTGTCGCTATGAGCCGCACCCCTCGGGCTTTCCCAATAAGATTCCAACCTGTTGACTGGCTTATGGTTAAAACGACGCACCGTATGCGTACTCCTTTTGTAACTTGGACTTGTGCCCGTTAACCCCTACAGTCAATTGGACCGCGCTTTTGTCGGTCTTCGGCCCCCGGCGTGCATCGAAGTATTTGAAAGGTCCTAGGTTCACAGGGCGCCGGAACAAGATTCGGCGAGCGAGGCGAAAGAATAACGAAGCAATGATGAAGTCCAGCACATTCAGGTTGGCACCGAGCGGAATCGCACTCATCATATTCGCGATCGCCGCAGCTTTTGGTCTGTCGGTTTCCGGATGTGCCCAAACCAGTTCCTTCGTCGCCGCTTCTAACGGCGCTTCGGACTCCGGTAGCGGCGTTGCCGTTTCCGCCTCGACCAGCGATACGGCGGACGAACCCATCCTCACCATTAAGAAGCGCGTCGATGAAGTCAACGTCCTCTTCATCGCCACCGATCGCCACGGCAAGTTCGTCCGCAATTTGAACCAGAACGATTTCTCCATTTTCGACGACCACAAGCCGGTACAGTCCATCCTCAACTTCCGCCGCGAGACCGACCTGCCCATCGAGTTGGGCCTGCTCATGGACGTGAGCGGCTCCGTGCAGGGCCGCTTCGGATTTGAAAAGGAAGCAGCCACCGGATTTCTGCTGCACGTCATCCGTCCCGACTACGACCGCGCCTTCGTTGTTGGATTCAACAAAGAGAGCCACCTCACCCAGGACTTCACCGACCAGGTACCATTGCTTGCCGCCGGAGTGCAGCGCCTCAGCAATGGCGGCGGCACCGCGCTCTATGACGCCATTTACAAAGCGTGCAAGGAAAAGCTGCTGCGCGAAAATTCCGACCATCCCATTCGCAAAGCCATCGTCATCCTCAGCGATGGCGAAGACAATCAGAGTGAATACACGCGCGCCCAGGCCATTGAAATGGCGCAGCGCGCCGAAGTTCTCATCTATGCCATTTCCACCGACGACAGTGGCTTGATTCTGCGCGGCGACAAAGTTCTCGAAGACCTCGCTTTCGCCACCGGCGGCCGCGCTTTCTTCCCCTACAAGATGAAGGACATCACCCGCTCGTTCGCCGCCATTGAAGAGGAATTGCGGAGCCAGTACGCCGTTTCCTACAAGCTCCCCGACTTCGACGCCGACGGACGCTACCACTCCATCGAGATCACTGCTGTCAAGAAGGATCTCCAAGTCCGCGCCCGCCGCGGATACTACGCTCCCCGGCAATAAGGCCGGGTTTCAGAGTTTCAAAATTGCGGAGTTTAACGCCTGTCATCCTTCGCAAAGCGAAGGAAGTATCCACTTAAACTCACCCACCTAGCTCGCGAACCGGTTCTTCAAGCCTGCATTCCTCCGCCGACTTATCGGCTCTGAGCCCCATGAATACGGGCGCTCGCAGCTTCATCCCGCCCTCTGCACTCTCGTGCGTCCACTCCGCGAATTTGATTTCGGCAACCAGTTCCGGACGCACGAACTGAACTTTTCGCAATCCGCCAATCTCGCCGTAGAACGGATTCTGCTTCGTTTTGAGCGGTTGAAGACGAGCGAAGATTTCTTTGAGCGTCTTCTGATCGAAGCCGGTCCCTGCCTGGCCCACGTGAATCAACCGCCCGCGCTGGTCGTACAAGCCAAGGACAAGCGCACCAAAATATTCGCGACTGCCCTCAGGATCCGTGTAGCCCCCAATGACGCACTCCTGACGCTGCGTGATCTTGATTTTGAGCCAATCGTTCGACCGTTTTTCCTGATAAGCGCTGCTGCGCTTCTTGGCGACGATCCCTTCCAGTCCGCGCTGCTTTGCGGCATCAAAAAGATCACGACCTTTCTCCGCATAGTGGTCGGAAAAATGAATTATACCGCTCTCGCCAGCCTTGCCAGCAACGATCCGGTCTTGCAGCAACTGCTTGCGTTGTTCAAGCGCAACACGCCGCAGGTCAAGGCCATCAAGGTAAAGCAAATCGAACGCGTAGTAAACAACCGGCACACCTTCGCGCCGCGGCAGACGCCGCTTGCCCGGTTGAAATCCGGTACGCTGCTGCATCAGGCTGAACGAGGGACGGCCCTCTTCATCCAAAGCGACGATCTCTCCGTCGAGGATTGCGCTCTCGGCTTTCACGAATTGTGGCAGGCTGCCGAGTTCGGGAAACTGCTTGGTGAGGTCATTCTGATTGCGCGAAACCAGACGGACCCGGCCCTCTTCGATGAATGCAACAGCGCGGTAGCCGTCCCATTTAATTTCGAATAGCCATCCAGGATCGTCAAAGGCCTTGGCGATCGGGGTCGCCAGCATCGGGTGGATGACCGTCGGCATGGGCTTCGGCTCCGCGCCTGCGACAGATTTGACCGCAGAGGACGCAGAGTTCGCAGAGGATTTCTTGGATCCTGATTTAGACGCAGATTCCGTGGACGCAACCACCTTGGCAGCAGTGCCCTCAAACAAGGTCTTCCCGGGAGCTACCGTTCGCGCAGCCCGCCTTGGGCTTCCACTTTCTTTCTTCTCCGCGCCCTCAGCGGTTAGCGCTTTTCGCCTTTTGTCGGCGACTGCGATGGCATCCGCCAGCCACGCGGCCTTCACTTTCCCGCGCGACGCGGGACGACTACTCGTCCATTCCGCTGAGCCTTCATCGCCTGCGATCTGCGCCATGGTGCGATTCGTGAGTATCGAGGTTGCATAGGCATTGATGTCGAATCCCGCGACCACGTGATCGTCTTTCTTCTTGATCAGGAGCCATTCGTTTCCCTTGCTCCCGCTGCGGCCCTTGATGTGTACAAGCGCGAAATCGCCGGTGAGTCGCTTTCCTCTCAGACGAAATTTCAGGTCGCCTTTCGCCAGCATAGCGACCGCTTCCTTTTCTGTTCCTGGAACGTACTCGTCGTTGACCGGCACCGGAGACAGCGGCTCCCACGTGCCCGCGTCCCACACCATCACCGTGCCGCCGCCGTAATTGCCTTTGGGGATGGTGCCTTCAAAATCGAAATACGAGACAGGATGATCCTCAACCTGCATCGCGAGCCGCTTGTCCAAAGGGTCGAGTGACGGGCCCTTAGGGACGGCCCACGACTTGAGCACGCCTTCCATCTCCAGCCGGAAATCGTAATGCAGGCGCGTCGCGGCGTGGCGCTGGACAACAAATCGATGCCGCGATTGTTTTTCGACTCTAGGCGGAGGCTCAGGCGTTTCCTCGAAGCGGCGTTTTCGTTTGTATTCATCGAGCGACATGGTGCTTATTGTAATTCCCGAGCGCTCGCGTAGGGACAGCCGCCCCCGGCTCTCCAGCAGGGCGAAACCCACAAGTAGCTCGCCAGAAGACGGCGCTCTGGCGCAATCGACAACACGGCAGACGTTTAACCGATGCCCATATACTGTTCCCGTATGAGACCTGCCGCATGAAACGTGAATACCCAGAATCCCCGCTGGTAGGCGTTGGCGCGTTGATCGTCGATGATCATGACAACGATCACCGCGTGCTGCTGATTCGCCGCGGGCAGGCACCGCTGCTGGGCGAGTGGTCGCTGCCGGGCGGTGTCCTAGAATGCGGTGAGACGCTGCGTGAGGCGGTGGTGCGTGAAGCCCGCGAGGAAACGGGATTGGAGGTTGAGACAAGCGAAATGTTAGGTGTATATGAACGGGTAATCCGCAGCGACGAGGGCCGCGTTCGCTATCACTACGTGCTAATTGATTTCTTGTGTCGTCCCGTTGGCGGTCATCTCAAGGCGGGGAGCGACGCGGCGGATGTTCGCTGGTTCACGCGTGCTGAATTACCTGCGCTCAACCTGGCGCACGATGCGAATGACGTCGCCCTCAAGGGATTGGCGCGGCACTCTGGATGACGAGTGAATCTCCGCACATTGGCGGTTATCGTCAATCGGCCATCTTTGCCACGTGCACCGCGAACCCCGTCTTCGGCAGCAGCGACCTTAATTCAAACACCTTGAAGCCGTCGCCGGTGATTTCCGTCTGGCGATAGAGGCCGGGCTCGGTTTCGGCCGTTTCGTGGCGGCCCTGCAGATCATCGAGAAATTTCTCAGCATCTTTGAGGCTGGCTTCCCCGCCCTTGGCGCGCGTCACCACTGCCTCGGTGGCATAGGAGCGCACAAGCTTCGGCCAGTACTTTTGCAGTAGCTGGGTGCTCGCGAAAATATCGGCCCAAACGATTTCTCCGTTCACGGCAACCACGACGCCGACGGCGTTCTTATCGCGTAGTTGGTGGATGACGCTTTCATAGTTGCGTTGAACCGGTTCGGCTACGGCGTCTACCTGCTTCTTAACTTCCTTGTTATCCATAACGCGCGCATAAGAGGTGGTTGCGTTGACATCAGAAGCGGCGCCGGCTGCCTCAACGGTCACCGCCATGGCTTGCTGCGAAGTGCGGACGCTATCCCACACTTGCTGCTGATTCTTAGCGGCCATCGCCTTGCTGCGCACGACCGGAGAGGCGAGAAGACCGCTGGTGCTGCCCGCCGGCATGGGGAAATCGGCCTTACCGTTAGCCGCCACCCATCTTCCGGGCTCAACGCAGAAGACGCTGAGGTCGACCGGATCGCTCTCGGCGGGCACGATGCGGTCTTTGCCGATGACACGGTCCTGCTTGCCGCCAGTAACTATCTCCCCGGCGAGGAGTAATAACGGTCGTTTCGAGTTATTCACCAGGACCAGGCGATTCACTTCCGCGTCGCGTACGGGATGGATAACCGCAGGCTCGCTTTGACGATGACGGATGAGGCCACGGGCCTGGCCCGCTTCCGTCACGACCACGTCGCCGCTGCGCAGACCCTCGTCCAAGGTGAGAAACTCTGCTGTGTCGTATGACCTATTGGCGACCACGGGAAAGACGGTCAGGTTCCCGCTGCGAATCGGACCCAGAAGGGAATAACCAGACGCCGGTGCTGCTTCGCTCGCCTGTACCAGACACGGAACCACAACCGCCGCCACAACTAACACAACAATTCCCGTAACCACGATGACCAGCCGCATAATCGGCCTCCTAGCAGTGAAGACACTCATGCGTCCGCGCGCGGGATCCTCTGCGTGTGCCGCCACCCCGGCACACCAAAGTTAGAGCGTGCCGGGGAACTCAACCGCGAGTCTTCCAAGGAGTGTCTTTTTCTGCTCGCTGATCGAAGAACGTACGATTTCTTCCTCCTTGCGTCTAAAAAATTGCTAGCATCGTCTGAGGGAAGCAAAAGCAGGAAATGTCAAAGTCCGCCCAATCCGGCCAGCGAGCAGACATCGCTGCGGTTCTTTACATACGCAGCGGGGCTGCGGCCTATGGCGTGACTGCGGAGCAGTTTGCGGCCATCCTCGATGAGATTGTCCGCAAGTATCTTCCCCACAGTTCGGTCCATGCTTCGCCTGAAACCTCACCAGAGAAGAGGACCGATTTCTGCGCCGCGTTGCGTCTGGAAGAACTGGCGCTGGCGCGCGCATGTGCTGCGGGAAACGAGCGGGCGTGGCAGGACTTCATCAGCCGCTACCGGCAAAAGCTGCTCAGCATGGCGCTGCACATTACGCGCGACGGCGCACACGCCGCCGAACTCGCCGATTCGCTGTTCGCGGATTTGTATGGCGTGAACGCACGCAACGGAGTGCGCACCTCGAAGCTCGTCTCCTACACTGGTCGCGGGTCGCTCGAAGGCTGGTTGCGCACGGTGATGGCGCAGGAATTCATTAACCGCTATCGCAAGCAGAAACGCACGGTCAGTCTGGAAGAACAGACGGAAGAAGGTGTACAGTTTGCGGCGGCGGTTCCTGAGCCGGCGTGCGCCAGGGACCCACGGTTGGAAGCGACCACCGACGAGGCGCTGGCGGAGCTTTCGTCGGAGGACCGGTTCACGCTGGCGTCTTATTATCTCGATGGTCGGACGCTGGCTGAGATTGCGCACACGCTGGGGCTGCACGAATCGAGCGTCAGCCGGCGGCTCGATCGCCTCGCAACCGGGCTCCGAAAGCGTATTCTGGCGGGGCTGCGAATGCAGGGAATGAGTCACGCCCAAGCCGCCGAAGCGCTGGAAACAGACGTGCGGGACATACAGTTGAATTTGCGTTCGCGTTTGATGCAAGATTCCGGGGTGAAACCGTTCCCTGGGAGCAAGGTCCCGGCACAAGACGCTGGCGACGGAAGCACGGATTGTTGAAGAAAGAGCGACGGAGCAAGACTGACGGAAAGAACTGCGGAAATAATGACTGAAGTACCCAAAATCGTATATGACCGCCTGCGAGCTGCTGGGCCGGAGCGCCCGTTGCGGGGCCGAAGCGTGCTGGGCCGAACCGCACCCGAGCCAGTGCATCCGGATGCGAATCTGCTCACGGCCTTTGCCGAGCAGGCGCTTTCGGCAACCGAGCGCGACGGCGTGCTCGAGCACCTGGCGCTCTGTGGAGACTGCCGCGAGGTAGTGGCCTTGGCGCTTCCGGACGCGGGTATAGTGGCTGTTCCGACGGCGGCCGACACCGAAGCTGTTCAAATAACCGCGATTCCGGCGAAGCCTCCGTGGAGCTGGCTGAGCTCACCGAAACTCGCCTGGCCAAGTTTGCGCTGGGTCGCGCTGGCCGCGGGCGTTGCGATGGCTGCCTCGGTACTTCTGTTGCATCCGGGAAAGCTGAATCAGGCGACGCTGCCTTCCGCAAGCCGGCAGGTCGCGCCTACTGCGCCGCCGGTTGCCGGCCCGCAGATCGCATCGTCGCCAAGTGCATCGTCACCGATGCAACAAACAACGGCCTTGGCGCGGACCGGCGAAGCACGACCGGACGAAGCACGACTACAGCCACAGTTGCAGATGTCCAAGAAACTCAAAGCTGGACGGGCTGCGCCGCCTCTTCAAGTGCAATCCGGAATGCCGCTCGAGGAAAACAAGAGGGGTTCAGCCCAGGCTAACAAGATGCCGGCAGCACGATCTGTGCCAACCCCTGCGTTCGATAACGATGTATCAAAGAGCCGAGGTTTGACCGAAACCGTCGAGGCTTCTGGAGCAGCCGTCGCAATAGATACAGAATCTTCCGACTTAAACAGCCTAATGGCGAGGAACGACGCGCCAGCGATTGAAAAAGCAAAGCCGGCGCTGCAAGAGGAAGTGATTGGGCCGCAGAAAACCCAGGCGTCTGTTGGTGCCGCGTCGGCCAGGGTGCAGGGCCGAAATATGATGTCTGCCGCGAAACTGTCGCCCTCCACGAACCAGACTATGGCTCACAATGTCACCTGGACGATCGCGGCGGGTGTCCTGCGGCGGTCAGTAGACAGCGGCCAGAGTTGGCAAGACGCTTTGCACGCGGATCATCCGTTGCTATGCTACGCACCGCACGACGCGGATATATGGGCCGGCGGGCAGGCGGGCACGCTCTTCCACTCCGACGACAACGGCCTAACTTGGGTGCGGCTGCAACCTTCCGTCAAAGGCCAGGCGCTTAGCTCCGACATAACTCGAATCGATATTCGCTACGAGGGGCGCAGCCCAGCGGAGATCGTGGTTTCCACCAATAACAACGAAACCTGGAGCAGCGCCGACGGCGGCCAAACCTGGAGAAGAAGTAACTAGGAGCCATGAAGCTAGAAGGTAAAGACCAGAGTGAACAAGCATGGCCAGGCGGTCTCGTCCGCACCACCTGAACCTGCCAGCCCTCAAGGCGGGGCTGCCGGGCGGCCAGGACCCGGCTTTCCATGAATCAAACCCGATTCCCGCTCTGCTCGTTTGTTATTGTGCGTGGACGCTCAAACCACCCGGCCCCACCCAGTAAACCCCGTCCCGCTGGCAGAATAATTGGGAGTATTCTGCTACCATTCCGGTGCTAACCACTTTCGTGCCCTGCGTGATCTGTGCGTCTTTCAAGGTGCCGTTCTGCACGATGCAGTTCTTGCTGATTGCCTGCGCAGCATCCCAGGTGTCGATGGTGCCGGACAACGAGTAGCCGTTTGCTTGTCCAGCATACTTATAGAAGAGCGAGAACTGATTCTCGACATAGGAAAAACCATTTCCGAGAAACCCGCCCTGCCCCTGCGGAATTCCACAACAAATCTCAAAATCAAAAACAAACGTACCGTTCAGCGGGTTCGGCTCTATCTGCAGCCCGACCACACTGCCCTCGCTCAGCGTCTGGCCCCAGGCGGCCCCGAGCAACAGAAAAACCGTAATTGCGACTAGAAGTAATTTCATCGAGTTTTCTCCTTGTTTGTATCCACTCAAGAGTGGGGATTCTCTGCCAGACCCTCACATCAGACCGCTATTACATGTTGTTCTAGCGGGTATCTATGCTTCAGTAATCTGGCCTGAAATTTGGGAGAAGAAATGGTTCTCCACATGGTTGATTGCAACATGACTTTGGTGAAACGTGTAGTTACTCTTGTTCATGCTTCGTGTACATCGGCCAAAGCGAGCTGTTAGCTGCTAGTTGAACGATTGTGCAGTTTCAAATTCAAGGTCTGCCTTGGGAGACGGATATACCGCTTCACTGCCCTATTCTGATCACCATTGCCGGCCCCAATCAGATCACCATTGTCGCGCAGGGCGGTTTAGAAGTCTGTGACGCAGCACACCGCTTGGAAGTGATGAAAAAGGTCGGCTCAGATAGACTCGCTGCTTTTCCTAACCGCCACAGCTAGCAGAGACTGTCATAGGTTCCACTCATGCCGTAAGACAGGTCGCGGATCAACCTGCTTAGTAACGTTACCTCCGCCCATGACCGCACAGTACTTATTTTCAAGCTTTGCATTACGGAAGTGACATTTACAGTGCGGCCAAACGGACATAGGATGAGCGCGTGGTTTGGCAGTTCTGGGGGAGGGCTGCCGAAGGCGTCCTGAGCTTAAAGGCTCAGGACGTTTTTTATTGCTCTCCATTCAGCGGACAAAAGAACTTTCTCACTTAGGTTGTGGCAGGAGCGGCAATCCTCTTGGCGCCAAAAGCCGAATCCACTGTGCCGACGATCTGTTCCATAGCCCCGTCGATATCGAGCGTGAAACGAGCCAGGTCTCCATATTCTTGAGTGCAGGATAGATACAGACAAAGCTTTTCCGCGGAATGATAGATTCCCGAGATCCCGTAAATCAGATCGCGGATTTTCAAGTACGCTGGATCGCCGGCGTTTGACTCCAGACTCACCGCAGGCTTCACCTTCGCGATTTCTATTGGCATCGTTTCAACCTTTGCCAGTTAAACTTCGGACATGATTTAGCAAAATGCTTTAGTCGATTTCTCAAATTCTTCAGGGGCGGGCAGCGCTGGCAAGCACCCTCCGCATTGACACCCTGCGCACAACTTCCGGCCCCATGCCGTCGAGGGGATATATGTGATCGGCGAGTCGGGCAGCAACGACACTTCCCGGCATGCCCCAAACCACCGAGGACGCTTCATCCTGGACGATTACCTCGCCGCCGGCTTCCCGTATGACCGCCGACCCGCGAGTGCCGTCCGCCCCCATACCGGTGAGGACCACCGCCAGCACGTTAGTCCCGTAGCTTTGCGCCACCGAGCGGAACAACACATCCACTGCCGGCCGGCAGGAATTTTCCTGCGGGTCGTGGTTGAGGCTCAGCACGAATTCCGCCCTCTTGCGGGCCACCGTCATGTGATGATCGCCAGGCGCAATCCACACTTGACCTCGCTGCAACTTCTGCCCTTCCTTGCCTTCCTGCACCTGGAGCCGGGCGAGAGCATTGAGACGATCGGCGAGCAGGCACGTAAACAGTGGTGGCATGTGCTGCACGATCAGGATCGGCACGGGAAAATCGGCGGGCAATTGCGGGATCAGTACAGTCAGAGCGTTCGGTCCACCGGTCGAAGTGCCGATGGCCACCACGTCGATTCGCCCCTGAGGGCGGGCAGAAACAGCAGTGAGCATCGGCCCCAACTGTGGCTGCGGCACACGCACTGCGCACAGAGACTTAATCTTCCGAATCAGCTCTTCCCGCACCCGCTCGGGCGAGAATGCAGAATTCTCACTGCGGGAGGGTTTGGTGACATAATCGCTAGCGCCCCGCGCCAGCGCATTCAGGGTTGCGGTCGCACCGCGCTCGGTAAGATTACTGAACATAATCACCGGTAGTTTTGGATAGAGTTTGCGAATCTCGACCAGCGTTTCCAGCCCGTCCATACCTGGCATTTCAATGTCGAGCGTGACCAGGTCCGGCTTGACCTCTGGAATTCGGGCCAGTGCCTGAATGCCATTTGCCGTCGTGCCCGCGACGACGATCTCCGGGTCGGAGGCCAGCAGGTTGCTCAGCACCTTTCGAATGACCGACGAATCATCGACGATTAATATGCGCAATGGCTTCATATCTTCTGTCCTAAAGTCCTGCTGACCTCAAGAGCTCCCACCACCGAAACTCTTTGACAACGTCGTCGGCGTCATTCATAGCGAATACCCTCTCCATCGGCGTGGCTCTTCTCTCACTTGAGCCCGGGGGCACCGGCGAATCTCGATTTCCGTTCCCTCCACAAATCTCTCAGCCGCGTGGAGCGTCCTGAGACGATTAGAAAGCTCTCACAATGCGGCTCGACGGTGCCTGAGTTGGAGCATGCACCGTGCCTAAATGGGCGCGCACCCGCCACCTTCGAGAGTCTCCAATGGAAGGATCGCGTAGTCTGGCGCCTGACCTTTTGTGCAAATTCTTGAGGGAGCTTCCGGGGTGGGCAAGAAATCCATCGCCCAGAAAAAGGAACGGAACTTTCCTTCATTCCCAGCAGGCTGCGGAAATATTCAATCCCGCTTGATTGTGGGTGGCGCAGCGATTCACGGCTGGAATAACTGTCTTCTTGCCAGAATCGGCTTTGGCCGCTTGCGGTGAGACTGCGACGCCGTCCTACACCGAGTACGAAACATCATCGCTCGCCGCGCCCGTCGCTGTGCTCTCCGTCGGAGAAGCACCGTCGGCCGACTTGCTGCCCCGCCGCATGGCGACGATGCCGGTGCGCACCATCTCCAACACACCATACGGACGCAGCAACTCGAGCAGTCCGTCGATCTTGTCTTCCCCCCCGGTGATTTCGAGGGTCAATGATTCGGGAGCGACATCGACCACGCGCGCGCGAAACACGTTAGCGAGCTCCAGCACGTGCGAGCGCCCTTCGTGCGTAGCCGCCACCCGGATCATGGCCAGGTCCCGCACAATGGCCGGCTGATTGGTGATGTTCTCGACCAAAAGCACATTCACCAGCTTGTAGAGATTCGCTTCGATGCGGCGCGCCTGGTCGCGGTCGGCATCGACGGTAATGGTCATGCGCGACACCTCTGGTTTCTCAGTCCGCCCAACAGTCAGCGAATCGATGTTGAACGCGCGGCGGCGAAACAGCGATGCCACGCGGGTGAGCACACCCGGTTTATTCTCGACATACACCATGAAGGTATTCAGCATAATTTTTAGTCGTCCTGCATGCGGTAGGTCAATTCCTTATTGCGCATTACTCGTCATCGGCGGTTTCGACAATCGGGCTCGGCCGCCGGATCATGTCGTGCAATGCCGCACCAGCCGCGACCATCGGATAGACGGTGTCTTCCTGTTCCACCTTGAAATTGATCAGCACCGGCCCATCATGCTGGCGCGCCGATTGCACCGCGGGCACAACCTGCGAACGCTCCGAGACGGTCATGCTCCGGATCCCGTAGGCCTCGGCCAACCTCGCAAAATCAGGATTGAGCAACGGAGTCGCCGCGTAGTTGCGGTCGTAGAAAAATTCCTGCCACTGCCGCACCATGCCCAGAAATCCGTTATTGATAATCGCGATGTGGATCTTCAGATTCTCCTGCACCATCGTCGCCAGTTCGCACATGGTCATCTGGAATCCGCCATCGCCCACCACCACCCAAACCTCGGCCTCCGGGCAAGCGACCTTGGCACCGATGGCGGCAGGCAGCGCGAATCCCATCGTGCCCAATCCGCCGGAAGTAATCAGCGAACGCGGATGCTCGTGCTTGTAGTACTGCGCCTCCCACATCTGGTGCTGGCCGACGTCGGTCACGACGGTGGTGTTGCCGTCTCGCGTCTGCCGCCACAGATCATTGATGACATGAGCAGCATAAAGATGGCCGCTGTCGGGCAGGTTCTGGATGTCGCGCACCGCGGAATCGCCCTTCAGTTTGTCGATCGAGTCCAGCCACTCGCTACGATCAATGGATTCGACGTGCGGCAGCAATTCCAGCAAAACTTCCCGCAAATCGCCGACCAGTGGAACATCGACCTTGACGTTCTTGTTGATCTCCGCGGGATCGATCTCGATGTGAATCTTTTTTGCATTGGGCGCGTAATTCTTCAGGTTGCCGGTAACGCGATCATCAAAACGCATGCCGAAAGCCAACAGTAGATCAGCTTCCTGAATCGTATGGTTCACCCAGGCTTCTCCATGCATGCCCATCATGCCGAGATTGAGCGGGTGGGACGCGGGGAACGCGCCGAGACCAAGCAGCGTAAGCGCAACCGGAATGCCGGCGCGCTCGGCAAAATCCCGTACCTCGCGCATCGCTCCTGAAACAATGATGCCGTGTCCAGCAAGAATCAACGGCCGCTTCGAATTGTGGATCAACTCCAGAGCCTGCTCATACTCCGCCGGAGCGGGCGACAAGTCGGGACGGTAGCCTGGCAACTGCGGCTTGGCCGCTTCCCAGTTGAACTCGCACGACCCCTGTTGCGCATCTTTGGTGATATCGACCAGCACCGGCCCGGGACGTCCCGAACGCGCCACGTAAAAAGCTTCACGAATCGTGCGCGCCACTTCGCTAGCGTGCGTAACCAAATAGTTGTGCTTGGTGATCGGAAGAGTCACGCCCGTGATGTCGGTTTCCTGAAACGCATCCGACCCGATCAGCTTGCTGCCCACCTGCCCGGTAATGCAGACGATTGGTATGGAATCGAGCATGGCGGTGGCGATTCCGGTGACCATGTTGGTCGCGCCCGGCCCCGAGGTTGCGACCGCAACTCCTGTCAGTCCACTGGCGCGCGCGTAGCCGTCGGCCATGTGGGTTGCGCCCTGCTCGTGCCGCACCAGGATGTGATGGATCTTGCTGTGCTTCAGCGCGTCATAGGCCGGCAGAATAGCGCCGCCCGGATAGCCAAAGACGTGCTTTACCCCTTCCCGCTCCAGACATTCCCAAAGAATGCTGGCCCCGGTCATGGTCTTAGTCTTTTTGCTGTCGGCCGGTGTGATTTTCGGATCAGTCATGAAATCTCCCTCTGAAGCTTTACTAGTGGAGAGACGGGCGCCACGCCCGTCCCCCTGCACGATTACTCCGCGCTCAGAGTCCCCAAAAAACAAAACCCACCGTGCCAGCGTTTCTGGCGGGTGGGATTCGGGAGCACTTACGATTTCTAATCTCTCAGCTCACTCTTTCCCCCGCACCGCGACCGGCGGACATACTCGTACCCCCGGAATTCTAAAACTAAGTCGTCGGAGGCTCCGTCCATTCGTCACGGTTGCACCAAGGAGTTGACGTGATAGTACCTAAGCTCCCGCCCGCCTGCAAGCGGAAAGTCAGACGAGTTCTTGCCGACCGCTTACCCGCCCAGGAGCAGGCATGGGGGAGGCAACACTCTCAGCCGCACCACGCAGCGCCGAAGAATGCGGGCTTTGCAAGCTGCCAAAACGCCGGCTGTCGCACTGGAATCCAGCGTGCGCCAGCGTACACATCTTGGAACTTGACACCGCCCCGTAAATACGTAATCTGCACATAATAGGGGTCTTCCACACACTGTGGTGGTTAGCGCATACAGCTCTCAGCAGAGGCCGAAGTGTCGCGGCTAAAGGCACTGGCAGAGTGTCGAATAGTCGGCAGCCCACCAGAGGAATTCTTCGACGACATCGCCAACCAGGCCACCTACCTTTGTGGCACTCCTATCGCATTCATCAGTTTTATTGATTCCCAGCGCGAATGGCTGAAAGCCAAGATAGGGTGGGAGGTCACGGAAATCCCCCGCGACGAATCGTTCAATGCGTTGGTACTCGGCAATCCTCACGTCCTCATCGTGGAGGACACTGCCGCCGACCGAAGATTTCGCTCTCATGCCTGGGTCACGCGAGCGGGAATCCGCTTCTTTGCCGCTGCCCCGGTTGTTTCAAAAGAGGGCTACGTTCTGGGCGCTATTAACGTACTGGATCGTTTGCCCCGATCGCTACCCATCGGTCATCGAAGCATTTTACAGACCCTCGCCAACGCGATCGCGGGTCAGCTGGATTTGAGGCGCGTGTCCTTCAACGTAACCAACCCCCATCCGGATAGCCGCTACCAAATACTATTTGACCAGAACGTGGCAGGTTTTTACCGCACCGCGCCAGATGGCCGGGTGCTTGGCTGCAACAGTACATTTGCACGGATGCTGGGATATGCCTCTCGGGAAGAAGTGCTCGCCTGCCGGGCACAGCAGTTCTACTTCTCTGCTGAGGAGCGCGATCAGTTTCTCAAGGAGCTGCGGCGGGCAGGGAGTCTGGTCAACGCGGAGCTGCGCCTCCGACGGAAGGATGGCAGCTCGGTGTGGGTGATCGAGAACGTGGCCGCAACCTGCGATGAGCAGGGCAACCTGACGCTCATCGAGGGCACGATGGTGGACATCTCGGCTCACAAGCGCGCCGAGGATGCCCTTCGCGACAGCCAGGAACGCCTGCTCGGCATTATCGCCTCGGCGATGGATGCCATCATTACTGTTGACGAGAAGCAGCAGATCGTAGTGTTCAACAAAGCGGCGGAGGAGATTTTTCGGTGTTCTGCCGCCGAAGTCATCGGCCAACCCATCGATCGATTCCTGCCCGAGGGTCTTCGCGACATTCATCGCCAGCATATCCGCGGCTTTGGACAAACCGGCGTCAGCACCCGTTCCATGTACTCGCCCGGGACCCTCGTCGCCGTCCGGTCGAATGGTGAGGAATTTCCGATTGAAGCCTCGATCTCTCAGGTAGGAACTTCCTCCGAAAGACTCTATACGGTGATCCTGCGTGATATCAGTGTGCGCAAGCGTACCGAGGATCAACTCCGTCAGGCCCAGAAGATGGAGGCAGTCGGGCATCTGGCCGGAGGCATCGCCCATGAATTCAACAACTATCTCGCCATCATCATGGGATACACCGAGCTCCTCGAACACGAGACAACCGGAAATGAATCCCTGCGCCCCAGTCTTTTGGAGATCAAGGACGCGAGCCAGAAAGTGGCCTCGCTCACCAGGCAGCTGCTGGCCTTCAGCCGCAAGCAGGTGATCGAACCCAGGGAGGTCGACGTCAACTCCGTAGTCTGGGAAACCCACAAGCTGCTACGCAGGCTGATTCCCGTCACCATTGACTTGGTCCCGAAACTTCAGGGTAACTTGGGTGAAGTGAAAGCCGATCCGGCTCAGGTTCAGCAAATTCTCATCAATCTTGTGCTCAATGCTCGCGACTCCATGCCCGTGGGCGGCAAGATTGTAGTCGAGACCGCGGAGGTCGAGTTGGACCAGGAGTACGCCAGCCGCCAGCTCGAAGTCCACCCCGGCCAATACGTAATGCTCTCGGTAGTGGACACAGGTCTTGGGATGGATCAGGAAACCCTCTCCCACATCTTCGAACCCTTCTTCACCACCAAGGAGGAAGGCAAGGGAACGGGGTTGGGGTTATCAACCACCTACGGAATCGTGAAGCAGAGTGGCGGGCACATCACCGTGGCCAGTGTCCCGGGAAAAGGTTCTTCGTTCTGCATCTATCTGCCCAAGCTGTCGGAGCCCGTCGCTCTCCCACCGCCCGCGCAGTCCCATCGACCGGGAAGACACACTGTGTTGGTCGTCGAGGACGAGAGCGCTCTCCGCAAGCTCATGACCAAGGTGCTGGAGGCGGACGGTCTCCAAGTCGTGGAAGCGAAAGATGGGGAGCAGGCGGTAAAGATCTTCAAGAGCTGGGCTGCACCCATCGACCTGGTGGTCAGCGACTTGGCGATGCCCAAACTGAACGGTCTTCAACTGAAGGACATCGTCGCAAGTCTGCGCCCCGAGGTGAAATTCTTGCTCATCTCCGGCTATGCCGAGGACGTAGTCGAAGATCCCACCATTCTGCGGGCCGATACGAACTTCCTCGAAAAACCGTTCTTGCCCGACGAGCTGATTCGCAAGGTGAGGCAGCTTCTGCCAGGTAAGGACCGTGGATCATCCAGTGCAGAGTCTGCCTCTTCCGCGGGTGTAGGAACTTGACCCAACACGCCGAATCCGCGCCTAAAGCCCCGGCCCATCCGGATACGTCGGCAAATCTGGAGGCCGCGCCGGCAGCTTCTTAGGATTGGCCTTGATCTCGTCCATCAGCATATCCACCGCTTTCTCCAGTTGCGGATCTTGTCCCTTCAACACCAGATCCGGTGGATTGTCCACCACCACGTCGGGTTGCACGCCGCGGTTCTCGATCAGCCACTTGCTGTCGAGCCCATAGAGCGAGAATTCCGGACGCGTGATGTAGCCCCCATCCATCAACGGGATATTGCCGCGAATGCCGCGCACTCCGCCCCAGGTTCGCTCGCCGATGAGTGGTCCGAGCTTGTAATACTTGAAGAAGTAGCTGAAGAAGTCTCCATCGGAGGCGGCATAGTGATTGGTGACGCAGGTCATGTAGCCGTAGAAGACGTTGTCCGGGATCGTAGTCGACTCCCAATTACGAGGCGCGGTCATGCCGGCCAGGACCCGCCGCAAGCGCTCAAAAATGAGCTGATCCACAAACCCGCCGCCGTTGTAGCGAACATCGAAGATGATGCCCTCCTTGCGAATCTGCGGGAAGTACTGCTTGACGAACTCATTGAGTCCCGCTTCGCTCATGTCGGGCAGGTAGACATAGCCGATACGGCCGCCGCTGGCCGCGTCCACTCTCTTGCGGTTGGTTTCGATCATGTTCAACTGGTGCAGGCTGTACTCATCGCCGATCGGCTTCACTGCGACCTTGCGTGCGCCGTCCGCCGCAGGTTTGGAGTTGACGGTGAGCGTCACCACCTCATTGGCCGTGTTCACCAGCAATTCGTCGGGCGACTGAGGAGTGTGCAGCGCTCGCCCGTTAATTGCGACCAGGTAATCGCCTTCTTTGACATTGACGCCCGGCTCGGTCAAGGGAGAGCGGGTGTGGGCATCCCAGTTTTCACCGGAGAAGATCTTCTTAATGCGATACATGCCGCTGGCCGCGTCGACGTCATAGTCAGCCCCCAGCAACCCGACGTTCACCGGGTGCAGATCCGGGAAATCGCCGCCGCCCACATAAGTGTGCGAATTCGATAACTCCCCGATCATCTCGCCCATGATGTAAGTCAGCGAATAACGATCAGCCAAATACGGAAGCAATTGCGCGTATTGGTCTTTGGTCTTCTGCCAATCCACTCCATTCATCGACGGCTCAAAGAAGTAATCGCGTTCCTGCCGCCAGACCTCGTTGAAAATCTCTTGCCATTCCTGTGGAGGATCGACCTCAACTCGCATGCCGTCCAGTTTGAGCGCGCCATCTCCAACCTTGTGCGGCGGCGCGTCCGGAGGTTTGGCATCGTCTCCATCCATGTGGGGCCCGCCTGGCGGCTTGGTATCGATAATCCCCATCCGGGTCTCGCCCTCTCCCTCGGCCCGATACAAAAGCTTCGAGCCGTCGTGGGAAAGTGCGAAGCGATCCGCGCCATCCAGCAGCACTCTGTCTTTTCGTTCTTTCAAATCGTAGGCGTGGATCGCTCTGCTTTCTCCGGGGATAGGCCCTGACAAGCCCCGAATGGGCGAAGTCGAGTAGTAAATCGCATCCTTCGAAGCATCAAGGTTGCGAATCACCGCCGGTGGAACCGCCAGCGCTACAATCCGGTTCCGGATGCCGTCCAGATCAATCTTGAACACTTTCGGAGGCTGCTTGGTCTCGGTTTGCGCGGCCTTTTCTTCCGTCGCCGGCTTCTCTTCCTTCTTGTTTGGCTGTTGCTTTTGATTCTTCTTATTCGACTCGGGCTCGGGCGCTGCCGCCGCCGTCTCCTCGCTTTTCACCTTCACCTCGTCGCTCAAGGCCGGAAAGGGTGAAGGCTCGTCCGCCGTCAACGTAATCACGTAAACGCGCGTCGTTTTCGGATTCGCGAACTCGTTATCGATATTACCCAGCACTTCGTTGTAGTCGCGATCGGAAAGGAAGTATAAGTATCGTTTGTCGGGGTCGAACACCGCGCCGTAACTATTATTGAGAGCCGAAGTCACGGCGGTGATTTTGCGATCGCCTAAGCTATACAGATACACCACCGAATAGCCGGACTCTAAATTCTTATCGTAAGCCAGCCACTTGCTGTCCGGAGACCAGCTGTAATTCTGAATCTCAAAGTACCTGCCGCGGTCCACTTCGACAGGCTTTTTCTCCTTGATGTCGACATACCAGAGTTTCAGATCCTTGTCGGCCCAAGCGATCTTCGAGCTGTCCGGAGACCACGCCGGGTGGAACATGAAACCCTTGTGTCCGCTGGTGATCTGCTCTTCGGCGGCCAGTCCGTCTTGCGGAGCAATGTAGATCTCATCCTCACTGGTGCGGTCGGAAATGTAGGCGATCCATTGTCCGTTCGACGACCACGCCACATGTCGTTCGCGAACCCCAGGTGAATTCGTCAGATTGCGGATGCTTCCCTCCTTCGCCGGAACGGTGAAGACTTCCCCGCGCGCCGCGATCACGGCTCGCTTACCATCGGGCGCGATGTCGAAGTCGGTGATATGCCGGCTCGCATTAACCCAGTGCTTCATCGCCTGGTCACGCTCCCCGCTCACATAGATCGTCAGCTTTTTCGGCTGACGGGTTTGCTGGTCGCGGGTCTGCAGATCGAAGGTATACAGGTAACCGCCATTCTCAAAAATAATTGCGTCGGGACCAAGGCTCGGCCACATCACATCGAAGCTGTCGAATTTGGTTAGTTGCTCTATCTGCTTGCTGTCCTGGTCGTAGCTGTAGAGATTGAGACGGTGTTCGGGCCCGCGATCGGAAGTGAAATAAATCGTGTTCCCGTGCCACATCGGAAACGTGTCGGTGTAATCCGTGTGCGGAATGACCCGATCGACGACATTATTCTTGATGTCATAGATCGTGATGTCCTGCGCCAAGCCACCGGTATAGCGTTTCCACTGCCGGAAATTGCGGAAGATCCGGTTGTAGGCGATCTTTGTTCCGTCCGCCGAGAACGAAAGCAGGCCGCCCTCATCGATGGACATGGGCTGAGGCAGATCACCGGCGATGCTTACCGTATATGGACGTTTGATCCAGCCGTTCGAAGCGTCGCGACGCGAAAGGAAGATGACGCTCTTGCCATCCCGCGTCCAGCCGATCACTTGGTTGAGCACGCCCATGCGGTCGCTGAGCGGCTGCGCCGATCCCTGGTAGAAGGTCAACTGCTTCGGTTGACCGCCTGCGGACGGCATGACATAGACATTAAAGTTGCCATCGTACTGACCGGTGAATGCCAGCCACTTTCCATCGGGCGAAAACTTTGGGAACAATTCACGGCCTGGATGCGAAGTGATGCGGCGGGCGGTGCCTCCCGAGCTTGACGCCAGCCACAGATCGCCGCCATACATGAACGCAATTTTGTCTTTATAAATGTCGGGGAAACGCAGCAGACGTCCTTCTGGTGCTTCCTGCGCTGCCGCGAGGCAGACACAACCGAGGAGACAGCCGACAATCATGAACACGAAAAACCTTCGGATAGAAATCATTAGAGATCCTCTCGGGAGATTCTTGCGGAAACAATTAGCAGATGGGAAAGGCATTCTTCGGCAAACGGAGATTGTACCAGTTTGCGCGCTGCTGCTTCGAACATTAAATGTGTTTCATCGACTCTGCGTATTGGCTGCCGCCCGCACCGCTTCCTGGCAAGCGCCGGCGGCGGTCAACACTTTGTCAAAGGCTGTATCTGTGCGGAGTTTTGCCAGCAGAGGATCGGAAAGCAGATTCTCGTGGGCGCAATAGTTCTGCTCGACCGCGCTCTGCAGCAGATGGAGAGCCGCTTGTTTCTTGCCACAGTACGCGAAAATCGCTCCCTGGTAATACCACGTCTCCGGGTCGGGCTCAGTGGGTAAGCTGGTTTCCGCTTCTTGCGCCATCCGGTCCAGATCTGCGGCGGGCCGCAACTGCAGACAAGCCTCCAGAAGATCGCGGTGATAGCGCGGCGTGGTCGACATGCGCTTCACGGCCTCGCGTGCTTCCTGAATCTTTCCTTGACGCAGAAGTAGGGATGGCGTCACATACGCGGCCCACTCCGAACCGGCATCCAGACGGATAAAATCGGCGGCCCGCTCAGTCTTGCCCAACTCCATGAACGCCCAGGCGCAAGAGCGAAAAAGATAGTTACCGGGATCGAGAGCAAGCGCCGTGTTGCATTCATTCGCCGATTGCTCCAGCATCCCGGCGTAACGATAGACATAGCCCATCACAAAATGGGCCTGAGCACTCTCCGGACGACGCTTGACCAGCGCCTGCGCCGCCTGGAATGCCTTGCCGAGTTCGCCTCGCGCAACGCGGTTTTGGATCAGTTGTCCGGCGGCAACGACCCGATTCGGATCGAGATCTATGGCGCGTTCGCAGGCTGTGTTGGAGCGCTGAAACATGGGCTCGCCACCATCCGAATAGTCCGCGTCATAGTAGCAGCGCACTCCGAGCTGTTCCCATGCCGGCGCGTAGGTTGGATCGACTTCGACCACATGCTCCAGAACTGCGATCGCATCCTTGTTCGGCCCGGGATCGTGAGGCAGCGCGAGGCTATGCAGGTAAAGATCGTAGGCCTCCGCGTTTTTCGGGCGCGTGCCAGTATCGAGAAAACTGCCGGCTACGCCGAGCGCAGGCAGCAACTCTTGACGTATCTTGGCCGCCATCTGCGCTTGCAATGCGATCAGATCCTGAACGGGTGCGTTAACGTTGGTCTGCCACAAAAGCTTGTTCCCCCCCACCTGGATCGCCTCCAACGTAATCATCAGGCGATCGCCTTGCTTCAGGAAGTGTCCGGTAAGAATGTTGGCGACGTGCACTTCGCGGCCCGCCTGTTGCGGATCGACGTCGTTGCCGACAAACTTGCGCGTGATTGCGGAGGGACGAACGTCAAGCGTCCGGGTGTAGGTGAGAGTATTGGCGATTTCATCGGCCAAGGCGAAGCGCAGAAATTCCACGCTGATGTCGCCATTCATGTTCTGCAACGGCAGCACCGCGATGGTGTTCTTCGGTGCCGCGGCACCCGCCATTTGACGCTGTTTGAACCACGACGCTCCGATCGCGACCAGAACCGTGAGCAGCAGCGCGCTGACTCCCAGCAGAAGATACGTTGGAAATTTGCTCGTAGCCTGAAACGTGCTCGTGGCGATGCGATACGGCAAGACCGGCCGCCGCGCCCCGGTCTTGGTCAACCCCGATTCGGTTTCCTTCCTCAACGACTGCAGATCGCCCTTCATCGCCAGCGCATTCGGGTAGCGGTGTCCCCGGTCTTTTTCCATGGCCCGACCTATAATGCCTTCGAGGTCCGGGGGCAGCGACGGATTCAGACTAAGCGGAGAGACCGGCTTCTGGTTCAGGACCGCGTCCAGCGTGGTGATCACGTTGCCGGTGGCAAAGGGCTTCTTGCCGGTGGCCATTTCGTACAGCACGACGCCGAGCGAAAACAGATCGCTTCGCGGATCCAGTTCTTCGCCGCGCGCTTGTTCCGGAGACATGTAAACCGCCGTTCCCGGAATCACGCCGATCGCGGTCAGCGAATCTTCCAACGCCGCCTCGCTCGATCCCGGTTGGCGCGCCGACTTCGCCAATCCGAAATCGAGGATTTTTGTCTGCCCGCTCTGCCCCACAAAAACATTGGCTGGCTTGATGTCGCGATGAATGATTCCCTTGGCGTGCGAAGCCGCCAACGCATCTGCCACCTGGATGCAGATGTCGAGGATCTCGTCGACCTCCATCGGCTTGCCTCGCATCCGCTCCTTCAGGCTCACCCCTTCCAGCTTTTCCATGACGATGAAGGGATGTCCATTGTTGTCGTCAATATCGTGGATAGTGCAAATGCCGGGATGGTTCAACTGCGAAGCGGCGCGAGCTTCGCGCACAAAGCGGTCGAGCGACTTGCGGTCGTGGACCATCTCCGCGGGAATGAACTTGAGGGCCACGTGACGGGCCAAGCGGGTATCTTCCGCTTCATACACGACACCCATGCCCCCACCACCTAGCTTTCCGACGATGTGATAGTGGGAAACTGTCTCGCCGATCATTCCGAGGGCCTCACTGCCTTTGGCGGCTATGTTAGGCCGCTGGCTAACCCTAGGTCAACCCTTCAGGGTAAGATATGTCCCAGTTTCGGGACCGCATCGTAAGCTTGCCTCGGCAGGGCCGCTGTGTGCGGCTTTCGGCGTCTGAAAGTGGCTTCCAAGTCCGGCACCGCGAGTTAAAGCATCTGGTTCCGTTTGCCGATTCTCCAAGACATGTCTCTAGATACGCAGGCCAGCCAATTTCGATGCCGTAACTCGCGCCGAGTTGGGCATAGCCTAGGTCGGAGGTCGAAGGCTCATGCAGATCCTAGTGGTCGATGATTCCGCTGTCTACCGCAAATTGATCGGCGATCATCTGCGAAGCTGGGGCTTTGGCGTCACCCTCGCAGAGAGTGGCTGCGAGGCTTGGCGAATCCTAGAGCAACCGGATTCTCCCAAGCTCGTTCTGCTCGACTGGGTGCTGCCCGATCTGGATGGCATTGAGGTTTGCCAGCGCATCCGGAAAGCCGGATCATCCGGTCCCTACGTTTACGTCATTCTCCTGACCAGCAAAGAGGGCCGCCAGAACATGCTCGACGCCATGCAAGCCGGGGCGGACGACTTTCTAGTCAAGCCCTTTGATGAGCTGGAATTGAAGGCACGGCTGCTGGTCGGAAAACGTATTCTCGACCTGCAGGAAGAGCTGGTTGCCGCACGGGAGTCCATGCGCCACGCCGCCACCTACGATAGCCTCACCGGATTGATGAACCGAGGAGAGATTCTCGCCCTGCTCAAACGCGAATTGGAGCGAGCGCGCCGGGAGCGCAAGGAGTTGGGAGTGATCCTCGGAGACATCGACCATTTCAAAAGAGTGAACGACACCCTCGGCCACCTTTTTGGCGATGAGGCGCTCCGGGAAATCGGCCGGCGGCTGCGGGCGCAACTCCGCCTCTACGACGGGGTTGGTCGATATGGCGGAGAAGAATTTCTAATGATTCTTCCCAACTGTGATCTGCCCAACACGCTGCTGCGCGCAAATGACCTGCGCGAGATCATTGCCAATACTCCCGTGGTATGTTCCGGCGTGGAGAGAGCCTTCACCATGAGTATGGGAGTTGCCGTCTCCGATTGCGATCGAAAGAACGAAGTAGAAGGATTGTTGAGCCAAGCTGACGCTGCCCTTTATGCGGCCAAGGAAAACGGCCGAAACCGGATCGAACACGTCCCTTCCGTCGTCAAGAAAGCCGCAGTCCCGCACCCGCGCAAACGATAAAAGCCATCTCACAATGAACCGAACGGACAAGCTGGCTAAACCTGCTGCGCCTGAACCAGTTCGCGCTATTTCGAACAGCTAGACGAAGTGCTGAAAAACTCATGTTTCGTATCGATGTTGCGCGCCGGGTCACGGTATGAAAGTCGTGTCGGAACTGCCGGGGCACTCGGAATTTCGATCACGCTCAGGACCTACGACCACGTGGAATCCGATGCGCTCCGGCCACCTTTGAACGAAGCGGCGAAACAGTTGCTATGAAATCGTTACGAAATGGGTTCTGAGCAAAATCGGCTTCTGTAAACACATTGGCAACTAAGAGATGGTGAGCGCGGAAGGAATCGAACCTTCAACCTACTGATTAAGAGTCAGTTGCTCTGCCAATTGAGCTACGCGCCCACTGCTAACAGCCAGGTGAAAACAACCGCTAATTGTACCATCCGTTTTGCACCGCCTGTGCGCGCCTGGATCCGAGCTTTGCCATTTCGCTTGACGCAATCTTCATATCGGGCACGGGGCACATCGACAGATTCTCAACTAGGATTCCCGGTTCAAATTTCGACGGATCAAGAGCGATCGCGCGGCAGGAGCAGCGCCATCCGTTCACAACGGCGGACATGTCGAAGGAGGAGGCGGCGGACCCGGCGGCGACTTGCCAGTTGGGCGCTAGCCCATTCCACAGCACGAGGCGGACGATACGCCTCTGAACGATACGGCTCACCCTAATTGAAACTTGAACCTAACTTGAGTTTGCGGCCAACTTGTTTTGAACGCAGTGCAATCGCGCTGATGTTCCGCGGTCTCGCGACTACGCTGAGGCGGCTTCGCGGCTTTGCTCCGCCACAGCGGACTTCGAACCGGAAACCGGCTTGCGAATCGGCACAACCTCGGCTTTCGCCGCCGCACGCCGCTCAATTCTTCCGATGACTGGTCTGTCTTGTGAATCCACGGCCGACAAAGACACGAACCTGTTCTCGCTCCACAGACGATCGATCAATCGGCGTTCCCACGGGCGCAGCACTTGCTGTGGCAACGAGAAGAAATTTCGGAACGTCCATAGCAAATACGCGCGTTCTACAAGATTCGGCTGTACGTATCGAGACCCGATCGGCGTGTCCAGTTCAATAACGCCATCGGTGAGTTTTTCAATCCACATATCCTACCCACCTGAAAAGACGGCCCACTTCCGCCTTTACTCTAAAAGCGGGCCATTATTGCACCAAAGGCAGGGCAATGGGAAGCAATCTTTTTATATTGGGGGAGAATTTCTTTGCATTGCCTGGATCAATTTGAGAAAGGGCGCCCGACGTCGGCCTGGCGTTGACTACGATCAACCGGCTATCAGCTGATCTCCGGCAAGAGCGCGATGCGGGCGATGGTAGCGGCGATGCCCATTCCTTTGGCATCCGATTCCTCCACCCGCACGACCGACGCCTCGCAGAGCGTCCATCCTCCGGGCCCCAAACCCAGGCCGGGTGGAAGCATGATGACCAGTTCCAGCTTCGAGCCCGCTTTCATTCCCGACTCGGAATAGAGAAAGATTCCCGATGAACTCAGATCGCGAGTTTGGCCCTGATGCTCACCGCCAGAGTGACGCACTTTGACCGGGACGCGAACGGGCACGCGCTGTCCCGAACGCCTCTCTTTGGAATTGGAATTGGGAGTGGATGTGGTCGTAGTTTCCTCAGCCATAAGAGCGCGGAAGCTTACCATGGCTCTAGGTACCCCCACCCCCCTTTTTTCATGATCTATTAAAATCATGGAGTTGCGTGGAGTACCTCTCCTAAAGTCTTCGGTCTAAATGGTTTATTCGCAAAGTCCTGAAAACAAATGAGTTAGCCTCGCTTCAAACTTGCCTTGGCCTTTAGAATCAAGGAGTTGCGGTTCTAGAGCCGCGCAAAGTCCTGATTTCAAATAACTTAATAGGGACAAACCCACGGCCCCCATCCGGGCTATGGCCCAATTTCTACTATAACGCGCGATGTCAACTAGTCAGGCTGATTTCGGGTTATGCGCGCTCCCATTTCCGGGGCGACTCCAGGTTGCCGGCGACTTGGAGAGCGGACTTTAAGGAAAACGCTCCTCTCGCTATGGTTGCGAGAGGAGCCGCGTAAAGAAAACTTCCGAAATTAGAAGCTGAACTTGAGGGCCAGCTGAATGCCTCGCGGGCCACCGCCGCCCAGGAAGGGGTTGCCGATGCCGACGTCGCCGGTGGCGACAATATGGTAGAAGTTGTAGCCGACTTCGCGGTTTGAGCCGGGAGGGCCCGGCGCGAAGCCGGAGGCGCCCTGACTGTTGTAGTTGGAAGCCGGGTCGGCGAGAAATGCCGGCAACTCTGGGTTCGAGAAGTTGGGATGGTTCAGGATATTGAAGAACTCCGCGCGCAATTGAAGCTTTAACCGCTCACTGACCGCCGTGTTCTTGTAAAGGGCAAGATCCCACTGTTTGTATGTGGGGCCGACAAGCGAGCCGCGCCCAAGATTTCCGTAGTGGCGCGTACCGGGCACACAGTCCGATGCGAGACCGGAAACGGTTCCGTTGTTGGTGCAAGGCATGGCGAATGCCGACAAGTCGATGTACTCTGCCGGATTCCGTTTGTGATACACAATCGGACCCACCACATCGGGGCGGTCGAAACCTTCTCCACCGCCGCTGTAATCATCCTCGCCGTTGTAGGTCAGAGTAAATGGTTGACCACTCTGAAGTGAAACAGTGCTGTCAAAGCCCCATCCGTTTTTCAGCCGTTGCATGCTCCCGCCCCGGTTCGGTAATTCGTAACCGAACACCCAGGTGAGACGATGGGGAATGTTGAAGTTCGATGGTCCGTACTCGAGCTGCGGATTGTTGCTGTCCTGAGGTTGCGCCGCGTTCGGGACGAAGTCCTCCAGGTCGCTGGAATTGTCGAGTGACTTCGAATAGACGTAGTTGACAGCCGAAGTCACACCGTGCCACCCGTTAACCTTGAAGCTGACTTGCAGCGAGTTGTAGTTGGACTTCCCGGTGGATTTTTCTTGATAGACGTAGACCGCACCCTCTTTCGTATAATTGAAGGCTCCGTACGGGGAACTGAAGGGGCGCGGCGTACCGAAAGAGTTCGCGTCGTTAACGTTTCCGGCGGTACACCCAGGGAGTAAGCCGGCGTCGCATTGGGTCACAATCGCATTCGTTGGCTGATTTATATCGTAGAACCGGAAGAGGCGGTGCCCCTGCGAGCCCACATATCCGATTTGCAACGTTGTCTTGTTGGTTAGTTGCTGCTGGATGTTGATGTTGTAGTTCTCCATGTACGGCGTCTTTATGTGCCGATCTACTGCAAAAATGTCGCACTCAACCGAAATGTTGCAGCCGGAGGTCCCGTAGACGGGAACGCGCGGGGTGAGCGTTGTTGAACTCGGGCTGAGTGCCGCGGCCGTGATCGGTGAAGGCCCAAAGTTACCGTATGACGGTCCGGGGGCATAAAAGGCGGAAAAGGGCAGATGGCCGAGAACCATGTCTTGAGAAAATGCATCGTAGAAGAGGCCCGCCCCAGCGCGAATGACGGTCTTACTCTTTCCGGTTACATCCCAGGCGATGCTGGCACGCGGCGAAAAATTCTTGTAGTCCGGTTCATACAATCTGCTCAACCCATTTGTTCCAACCTGGGTCAATGCTCCGGTGCCGATGTCGGTCACTGGATTGAAACTAGATACTAAGTAGTTTGCGAACAAGTTGTTCTTCTCTTGCACCACCCCGTAGTAGTCCCAACGCAAACCGTAGTTCAGTGTAAGCCGCGAGTTCATGCGGAAGGTGTCCTGCAGGTAAAGGCCGTAGCTGTTTTCGAAAGTATGGCGAGCGGTACTGTTGCCAGAGTACTGGAGACTGCCAGTTGAACCTCCTTTTGGCGTTCCCGCGAGGAAGGTGGTCAAGTCGGAAAATTTCAATCTGCCACGGAAGTATTTCTGGAACTCATCCTGCGCAATGCTGGTGCGGCGGAATTCAAAACCCGCTTTCACATCGTGCTTTCCCGCCTTCCAGGAAAAATCCTCAACGAAGTGGGTGTTGGTGTCAACGCGAGTGCGCGGGTCGCCGTTAGTGGTACCGAGCTGGGAAAAGAAGCTGCTGGCCCCGGGGGGCGTCACTGAAACCAGGATGATGGGCAGGCCGGAGTCGTGGGGACCGCCGCCTGCGCAGTCGGCCGTTGAACTGGCGGCACACAGGCCGATCGAACTCGGGTGGAAGCCTTGATCCTGCGCAAAGAAACCCTCGGCGAACCGGTTCCAACCGTAGCGGAGCTCGTTGACCTTGTTAACGCCGATCGTGTGCACGTAGGAAAGAGCCACTAATTGGACGCGTGTAGGCGTGACCGTGTTGAAGCCAGGAAGTTGGCCGCCACTGCCCGTCAGAGCTAACGGAAAAGACTGGGTGCTGTCTCCGAAGAAGTAGCGTCCGGTCAGGATATTGCTGGCGTTGAAATTGTGGTCGATCTTGGCGATCAGGCTGCTAAGGTTGTTCAAAGAGGGCGTGATCAGTGAAGCGTTCGGGCCCGCTGGGCAACCACTATCGTAGGCCTTCCATGCTGGATCGAGATCGCCATTCGGCGGGGCAGTTGGCCGCGTTCCGATGTTGGGCTGAGGCCAGAACTTCAACATCGCAGCGGTCACAGTGTTCGTGGCGCCATACGTGACTTGGTCGAAGGCGATGCGATTCGGCTCCGGTACGCAACCGAGTGTGACCGTGCCCACCGGTTCACGCTGCCCCTCATAGTCCAAGAAGAAAAAGGTCTTATCTTTTATGATCGGCCCGCCGAAGTCGCCGCCAAACTGATTGTTATGGAAAGGCGCACGTTGCGAAGTGGTGTTGAAGTAATTGCGGGCATCGAGCGCGTCGTTGCGGAAATACTCGAACAGTTCCCCGTGAAGGGCGTTCGTGCCGCTCTTGGTCACGATGTTGACCACAGCGCCGGCGTTGCGTCCATACTCGGGCTGGAAGTTGGAGAGCACCTTCATTTCTTCCACAGCGCCGATGGGCAGAATCGCCGAGGGAACCGCGAACACGCCGCCCTGGTTGATGGCAGGGTCGTTGCGATAGCCGTCGTTCATGTCGGTGCCGTCGAGCAGGTAATTATTGGAGCGTCCGCGCGCGCCGTTCATGGAGAATTCGCCAAACGATCCCGGCGAGTCGGTGATCTGATCGGGCGAACCTGCGACGCCGGCATTCAAGAAGATCAACTTGGTGTAATCGCGGCCGTTGATGGGCAGATCTTCCACTGACTTGCTGGTCAGCACACCGCCCAGGTCATTGGATTGGGTTTCGATCTGGGGAAGGTCCCCGCCGGAGACCTCAACGGTCTGCGTGACCTGGCCGGTTTTCAACTGCGCGTCCACGCGCCGCTCGGTGGCCACGTCCACTTCGACGTTGTTGGTGACTGCGGTTTGGAAGCCAGTCAGCGACACAGAGACAGAGTATGTCCCGATCGGTAACTCAGGGACGTTGTAGCTGCCGTCTCCGCTGGTTACGGTCGTGCGTTCCAGGCCAGTACCCAGGTTGCGCACTTTGACCGTCGCTCCGGCCACGAATGCTCCTGAGGGATCGGTCACCGAGCCGAGGATTGTCCCACGAAAGGTTTGACCCACGAGCAAGACTGTCGAAAGAAGAACAAACGCCACCAATAAATGCAGTTTCATTCCTGGTCCTCCTTAGTCGCGGACACTGGAACAAATCCGCGCTGCGCGAACAGCAAATACAGTTCCACTTGAGACGGGCGGAATTATAAACCCATGGACGCGAAAAGATCAGTATCGAACCTCACAAGAGGAAGTTCGTGGAAGAGGATCAGCACTGGACTCTGAGTCGCCGGGAAGCGACTGGAGGCAGCAGAAAAAGTGGACGGTGAGCGCTGAAAGCAGTCGTTGGAAGTCTAAGAAGGAAATCTACGGAGTCACAGATTGCGAATCTACAAATTCTAGAAGCTGAAAGCCACGCCGCCGCGCACCGAGCGCGCCGTTTGCACCAGATAAAGTGTGTGTCCGTCCTGGCCCATTACGGGTACATACCCTTGCGCGAGAAGATTTCGCAGGTCCACGAGAACTTCCATGTGTCCGGCGAGGAAGCTGGCCGGAATCGGTTGCCGGATGCAAACGTTCAAGTAAGGATCAGTCTGGCCTGCCGAAGTATTGAACAGGTCGACCGGCGTCAAGGCGCGGCCGCCCGCGTAACGATAAGAGGCAATCCAGCGCATCTTCGTCTTGGGCACAGTTCCGCTAAACTTCGCTGCCACAGCCTGGCGGCGCTCCGCACGAATCCACTGCCGCGCGTCCTGTAGTTGGACATCGGGGCGCGACAGGTCGAGCACGCCTCCGTAGGCATAATCCAGGGTCGCGGTCAGGTCCGACAACAGCTTCCGCTGCAGCACCACCCGCATCCCGCGAGTCGCGAAATCGTTGCCCTGATAGCTAAACGTACCCGAGTACACATCGGGCAGCACGTCACCCGATTCGGCCGTCATTTCGCCCGGCGTCATTCCGCCAATTCCGGTCAGCACGGGATCGACAATGCTGTCCGAGTAGAACGCGACCTGCATATTGTTTTTGCCGATGCGCTGGGAGATCGACGCTTCCTGGTGATGAGCCCGCTCTACCGCCGGCGCAAACCCAGTCATGCTCATACGCGGCGCGGTTTCGCTCAAGTCCGCCGAGGTCGAATCCAAATCGCCGCCCGGGCGATCATTGCCCTTGCCCAAACGATCCTCCAGTCCCAAATTCGGGACTGAACTCGCATATTGATATTCCAGCACGGTATTCGGCGTGATATGCAAATCGGCCGAGGCGAAGGGCTTGAAGGCGTTTACCCGCCCCATAAACTGGATCGTTTGCAATTCGCTGCCCAGCTGCATCTCCAGCTTGTCGCCGAGAACGACGCGATCGGAACTGGTCACCGACAGCGCTTGCAGCGTGCCCGCGGGCATCGTGTTCAGGTCGGGCGAACTCAACCGGAGGGCGGTAACCGTTACCGAGGGTTCGAAAACACCGTTGAAACGGCTGGTGTACGCCGTGCGAAGCACTGCCGCCGGGATGCCCTGCCCGTCGGATTCATAGCCGACGTTGCCGTTCAGGCGCAGGGTGCCGCTCGATAGCAACGAACGCTCCACGTCAAAACCAGCAGTCATATCGGAGGGGCTGCCGAAACCCTGTCCGGGCGATCCGGCCAGGAAGGTCACCGTACCCTTTAAATCGCGGTCCGCGGCTGATTCCCCGCTCTGCGCGACCACGGTCGTGCCGTCCTCAAGCACGCGCAGAATCGGCCGATTGGCTACCGAGCGCAGCGTCCACTTCCAGTCGTCGTCGTCCACGGGACTCCGCAGCGGAACCAACTGTATGGCTTCGAACAACGTGGTTAACGTGACGTTCACCATCAGCTTCGCGCCGGCACGCACGCCGATCTTCTCGCGCAGCGAAGGCAGGAATGAAGGCGCGCTTACTTTGACGCTATAAGTTCCGGGCAGCAGACTAGGGACCGAGTAGAAGCCACGGTCATCGGTAAAGACCTTTAGGGTGAAAACCTTCAGCGCCTGGGCGGCGGAACCGAGTATTTCCACCGCCGCGCCCATTTGCGGCACGCCGCTCCCATCGCGGACGTATCCAGATATCGCACCCGAAATCGCGCCTGAGGCGTTTCCGCACCAGGCCGGAACTGCCATGCTCACGACTGCGCTTATGACGACTACCAGGAACCGGAGCCTTCGGAACATCTCGCCCACCACCTCTGGGGAACCAGGCATAAGTTTACTCCACGGCGAAGGTTGCCGTTGGATCCACCGTCTGCTTGGAAAGGTTGTCGTTCACTTTGATCTCGATCTTGTACAAGCCCGGCGGCAAGTTCGCGGCGGAAAGCGTCTTCTGCAGCGTAACCTGGTCGCCCACATTGCCCATCGTGTCGGTCGACTCGACGGTATGGATGACGGCCTTGTTGTTGGCGTCCGTCACATTGTATTCGAACGTGGCCGAAGGCTTGTGCGTTTTCTCGTCCACGCTGAGATTGTAAACCTGCATCCAGAAATTCAGCTTCTGATTGCGTTTGAACGAGATCGGCTTGCCGTCGGAAGGCGCCACGCGCGGACGCACTTTCATGGCCCCGATCACGAAATTGCCCGTGCCCACGTTCTTGGCCGCGACCGCTTCCATCTGGTCGGCGATAATGAGGGTTGAGCTGCTCAGCTTGTCCTCGCTGAAGTCGGGGATCTGGATGGCATGGGTCCAACTGCCCTTGCGATCTCCGTTCACGTCCTTCACGACCACGTCCAGACGATAGCGATTCTGGCTGATGCGCAGCGGCAGCGCTTTCCAATATACCGAAGAATTCTCGGCGGTCTTCGGCAACAGTTCCACCGGCACATCGACCTGCACCGTGTCTTCAAAGGTTTGTACGATCTTGCCTGTAAGCGTGGTCACCCGCCCGAAGATATTGACGGTGCCTCGCTCTATACCGTCCTTGTTCTGGAAGGTAACGTCGCGGTTCTTGATCTGAATCGTGATCGGAACCAGCACCGTGTCGCTGGTGACCTTCACGAAGTCCGCTCGCACATCAAAGGGCATCATGTTGAAAGTGATCTTGTGGCTGACCACCTCTTCCAGGTCCTTGAACTTCACCGCCGGCGCCGCGTTCAGTTTGGCAAACTGATCCAGGCGGTCGAATTGCTTGGTTTGCAAATCCTGATTGAACGGTCCGGCGCCCAGTTGCTCGAGACCGCCGCTGGTGAAACGACTGGCCTTGCTCGCCATGCCCATTTGCTCGTACAGGGTCAGGCCGGCATTCGGGGTGTACTTCAAGGCGTCTTTTTCCGAGCGGTCGAGCGTCATGTGATAGTCGCCGCACATGCAGGTATCGACGAACTCGATCATCACTTCCTGCCCAATACCCTCCAGATAGCGATAGCGCCATGTTTCAAAGGGGAAGGTGGAGGTCTCGCCACCGCCTTCTTCCATGGGGCGCTCGTAGGTGCCACCGGAGGGATGGGAGTCGATCTCATCGGCCGGCCCAAACACGATGTACATCCGGCCGCGGTCGGTCTTCCAACCCGGGATGCCGGCCGCGAAGTGCTCGTTGGCATACGCGATGCGCCGATAGTGCTCTTCTTTGAACTCGTTCTCTTCGGTATCCGGCGTGGGATCGCGGCGTTGCCAAAAGGCCTCAATGAACTGGTCGCGCTCTTCGTCATTCGAGAGCTGCGTGAAAGCGGATCTCTCTTCGTCGGTGATGATCCAGCGCACGTCCTCGTCCAGCCACTTCCGATAAGTCTTGCTCAACTCAATCTTGAGCGCCTTGGCGTTCTTCTGCCTCTGTTTTTCCGGGATCGGTCGCTTGAGCGGGTCTGCTTGGCTCCCCTGGGTAGCCGCGCCATTGTCATCCGAACTCTTCGCGCCCTTATCCTGTGCCGGGGAAACGGCGGAGAAGGCCACTGCCATCACGCCCGTCAGCAAACCAACCGAGCAGCGATTTCGAAAACCTGCAGAGAACATAGAAGGGCCTACCTCGCGCGAGACTTCAGTAGTCTAATTCTATGTTCATTGGATACAACAAGGCAAGAAGAAGTGGCCTGTTACGAAAAGATTTCCTGTACGGAGCCCCTCTTCTAAACACCTTAAGAATCCGCGTCTTGCGGTCCAGCCGCGTCCAACCGAGGAGGGACGATGACGGTTTCGCCTGCCCACCGCCCACCCACTGGGCGCGATATAATGAATTTCGCCCAACGTTTCAACTCCGCAAGCCCACCGGAGCGACGATGGGTGAGACCTGTTTCGCGGGGACTCGGGAACTTTCCCCCTCGTCTGAACGTAACTGTTCATGCGCAACTACGGGTGCGCTTTCGCCGTTCCATAGCCAGAACCACCGGGGTTATGCTGGAAAGTTAGGTTGGAAACGAGTTCGAACCACAAATTTCAGAGCCATCCGGCGACGTGCGGCTGGCTCCGCAGGACCGTCACAACTACTTAGTCATCATGAAGACCTGGAAGAAAGCATTGATCGGGGTTGGCGCGGCCCTGGCGCTGGTCATCATCGTCGCGGTCACCGTTTACCAGAGCCGGAAAAACTTGGTGACCGTTCAGACCGGAAAAGTGCAAAAGCAGAGCCTTGCTTCGGTGGTCAGCGCTTCGGGTGAAATCAAGCCCAAGACCTACGCAAACATCGGAGCCAACGCCATGGGCAGGATCGTCAAACTGCACGTTAAGGAAGGCGACCGCGTGCAAAAAGGGCAGTTGCTGGCACAGCTTGAGAACGTGCAGTCCTTGGCCGATGTCAATGCCACTCGCGCATCCGTGCAGGCGGCGCAAACCGACGCCGTCGCCGCCGATGCCGCTCTGAACACCGCTCTCGCGGACCTGAACCGTGCCAAAGCCGACGCCGCCCACGCCAAACTCGACTGGGACCGCGCCCAGGGTTTGTATAACGCGGCCCTGATCGCCAAGCAGGATTACGACGTCAAAAAAGCCGCATGGGAAACCGCAAATGCCGGATTAGCCCAAGCCGAAGCCAAAGTGGCGCAAGCTAAGGCACAAGAAGATTCGGCGGACAAACACATCACGCAGAATCAAGCCAACCTGACTCGGGTTTCCGATGTGCTGCAAAAAACCACCTACGAAGCGCCATTTGACGGTGTGATTACCAATCTTCCCGTGCGCGAAGGGGAGACGGTGGTCATGGGAATCCAGAATTCCCCGGGCAGCACGCTGATGACGATTGCCGATATGTCCGTGATCACGTCCGAGGTCAAGGTGGACGAGACCGACATCGTCAACGTGCATCTCGGCCAGTCCGCCGACGTTACCATCGACGCCATCCCCCACAAGGTCTTTCACGGCGTCGTCAGCGAGATCGGGGACAACGCCATCGTGCGCTCGACCGGTGTCGCTACCTCGCAGTCCACCTCAACCAGCGAGGAAGCGAAGGACTTCAAAGTCGTAGTGACGCTCATGGATCCGCCGCCAGACCTACGCCCAGGCCTGTCCTCGACCGCCAAAATCACGACCGCGACTCGCAGCAGCGTGCTCAGCATTCCGATTCAGGCGCTCACCGTCCGCACGCCGGCAGATCTGGTGCCCAAGGATAAAGATAAAGACGCGGGCAAAGGCAATAATAGTGTCGAAGCCGCCAGCGCTCCCGTGGAAGCATCGAAGCAGAAAGAAGAGATTCAAGGAGTGTTCGTGATCCGCAACAAGAAGGCCCAATTCGTTCCAGTGGATACCGGCATCAGTGGCACCACGGATATCGAGGTCACCAAGGGCTTGCAAGAAGGTGACGAAGTGATCACCGGCAGCTATAAAGTTTTGCGTACCCTGAAACCGGGAACGAGTGTCAAAATAGATAACTCGACTCCGAAAAAAGAAGACGAAAGTTAGTTGGTTCCACTTGTAGAGACGGTGCTTGCCCCGTCTCTCTGCGGCAGGAGACACGGCAAGCCGCGTCTCTACAATAAGGCGTCTAACCTCTCTCACGTTAGAACGTCCAACATAGAACGGCTATAGGAGCGTGCGTGCCCGAGCCCGGTCCGGATAAGGAGACTAAGATGGCGACAGCCGAGGTACTGCCAATCGACAAGCCTGCGAATTGGTCCGCCCCTGATTCCTACATGATCTCAACCGAGGATCTGTGGAAGACCTACGATATGGGCTCGGAACAGGTGCATGCGCTGCGCGGCATCAACCTGCGCATCCAGCGCAACGAGTACGTCGCCATCATGGGCCCGTCCGGCTCCGGCAAGTCCACGCTGATGAACCTGATCGGCTGTCTTGACTCACCTTCCAAGGGCCAATACTGGCTCAACCAACAACTGGTCAGCGAACTTGACGACGACGAACTGGCCCGCATCCGCAATAAAGAAATCGGCTTCGTCTTCCAGACTTTCAATCTGTTGGCCCGTGCCACTTCGCTGCACAACGTCGAACTGCCGCTGATCTATGCCGGAATTCCCGCCGAGGAACGCGCCGAGCGCGCCAAGGCCGCACTGACGTCGGTCGGCATGGGAGACCGCATGAACCACAAGCCCAACGAACTTTCCGGCGGACAACGCCAGCGCGTAGCTATCGCCCGCGCTCTGGTCAATAAGCCGGCCATCATCCTGGCCGACGAACCGACCGGCAATCTCGACTCACAAACCGGCAATGAGATCATGGCCCTGTTCGACCGTCTGCACGCCGAAGGCAACACCATCGTTCTCGTCACCCATGAGCACGACATCGCCGAGTACGCGCACCGTATCATCTATCTCAAAGACGGTGTTGTCGCCAAGGACGAAACCAAGCGCTAAGCTTTTCTGGCAAGCTGTCCGAAAAATCCTGACCCCATGAAATTCATTTATGCTTTTGCTCGAACCCGCTCGTCGCTCTCGCCCGCACGAGCCATTTCCCTGCGGCCCTATTTCCCCGAGAGCAGCGCATCCGCCGTTGCCTGCGCCTCGGCCAGATTCGGCGACAAGCGCGCCACGCGCTCCAAAATCGCGTTGGCCTCATCCGAGCGTCCTTCCTGCTGTAACGCGTGGGCAAGCAACAGAAATCCTACGTCGGTCGGCTGCATCGCCATCCCGCGCGAGTACTGGCGCACCGCCTCCGCCGGGTCACCATTTTTCTGGGCGATCAAGCCCAGTCCGATCATGGCCATGGGCCGATCGGGCGCCAACTGCAGCGCCATTTCGAAGCACCGCTTCGCCGTCATCAAATCTCCCATTTGACGGTAGGCCGATCCGAGATTGCCATAGGCGGTAGCGCGCAAGCTCACGTCGCCCGCGTGGAGAGCGACCCTCTGATACCGCTCGATGGCCGCAACTAGATTGCCGCGGCCATGCTCATAGGTGCCGAGATTCAAGTTGGCGGGCAAATCATCCGGACGGATGGCAAGAGCAGCGCGGAAGTGCGCGGCCGCTTCTTCGGTTCGGCCCTGGCGGGCCAGATACTCTCCCAGTGTGTCGTGTGCAATGTAATTGTTCTCAGTCAGCGCCAAGGTACGGCTCCAGAACGACGGAATATCGTGCCAGTAGCCGACTTGACGGTAAGTAAGGGTCCCCAGCGCCAGCAGCCAACCAGTTGCGGCCACGGCAAGCCATGCGGTGCGAAGTTGGTAAGCATTGGCCCAGTCCGCCGCCAGCCACGTAAACATCAGAAACAGACCAATGAAGGGGAAGTACGCATAGCGATCCGCCATTCCCTGTGCGCCCACTTGCACCAACCCAATCATTGGGACTAAGGTTCCCAAAAACCAGAACCATCCTACGGCGAGATCGCGGCGGTCGCGCTCGCGGAGAACCAATGCAGTGACGAGCATCAATGCGAGCACGGCCATGCCGACTTGCCATGCCGGATAGAGCTTGGTGGGGTGCGGATACAGCGCCACCAGTTTCGAGGGCCAGAGCGCCTTCCCCAAGTAGCTCACATACGAAATCACCGCTGACTCCAGCCGCAATAGCGAGCTGTATTGGGAAAAAGTCTTGATCGCGCCTCCGGCATTCTGAGCCTTCATCGTAATCACTGCGCTCGCTGCGGAGAGAAGCAGAAGGGGCAGTTTTTCCAATACCAGCCAGCCGCTCGACCTCTTAGGCACGTTATCGCCCTGAGCCGCGTCAGCCACAGCCAGAGCGCCAATCCGACGTAACGGCCAGTAATCCCACAGTAAGAGCAAAAATGGAAACGTGATCACTTGTGGCTTGCCGAGCAGCGCAAGCGCAAAAAAGAAGGCCACGGCGGCATAACGGCGGAGCCCAGGTCTGCGCGTGTACCAGACGTAGGCATAGAGGGCGAACAGAAAAAACAGCATGCTCAACACATTCTTCCGTTCGGCCGCCCACGCTACAGACTCGACGTTTATTGGATGAAGCGCAAACAGGGCCGCGACCATCAGGCTGCGCCAGCGGAACCCTGTGGCGCTCTGCAGCAGCAGAAAGAGAAACACAACGTTGGCCACATGCAGCAAGACATTCACGAAGTGGTGTTCGGCAGGATTCAAGCCGAAAAGTTGGCAGTCGAGAGCATGGGAAAGCCAGGTCAGCGGATGCCAGTTCGCCTGATCATAGGTTGTAAAAGCCCACTTCACTGTCGCCCACGTCAGTCCAGCCTTTACGTGAGGATTGTTCGTGATGTACGCATCGTCGTCATAGTTGAGGAACCCGTTGTGAGTCACCGGGCTGTAGGACACAAGTACCACGGCGGTCAGCAGCAGACACAACAGGATGGTCTGCGTGTCGGGCGACAGAGATATCTTGGAGGAAATCGAAACTCCACGTGCTTCCAGGCGTTTCTCTACCGCGGCAGAGGACGACGAACTCATGAGTTTGATGGTTGCGACTTAACTATTGTGACCCAGCCACAAACGATTCGCGAGAGGAACTACCCAACCTGAGTTCCGTTGGTCATTGTTGCCTGGTGGCTAGAAAACAGGCGGGACGGAGACGGTAGCAGAGGCCAAGCCGCATCCGGCTGTCACTTGCGATTCGTATCAGGGCATCGCTTTAGCGATGCCACAATTTCTTGAAATCCGATGCCCATTCAGGGGCTGGACACCTAGCCTGCGGTCATTATTGCGGCGTGGCCGAAGTGCTGACTTTCTCTAGATTCGGAGCGGAAATTGCACTGGCTGCGCCCGCCATAAAGAAGTTGTGGTCGTAAAGATTGCGATACATGCGTCCGGCGATCTCCGCCGCCTTGGGCCCGAACGTGGAACGTCCGCCTTGCAGGAAGACGACTGTCACAATGCGTCCGATGTCGGTATTGGCATAAGACGCGAACCATCCGAAGCGGGTGCCGGCGTGCGAGCATGTCCCAGTTTTGCCGAGGATCGATTCTTCGTTGAAGTTCAAACGCACGCTGCGCGCGGTGCCATAGGCAACCGCGCCGGCCATGCCATCGGATAGTTCGGGAATCACCGGCTCAATATCGAGGTGACGCTTGACGCGAGGCTGGAAGTTGGCCACTGCTTCCGGATCAGTCGGATGTTGCAGGTAGTAGAGCGTGCCACCGTTTGAGATCGCCGTTACCAGTGCGCCCAGCTGCAATGGAGTCATCGAGATGCCCTCGCCGAATGAGCACATCTTGCTAACGCCACCAAGTTTGGCAGGAATTTCCATTTCCGGATAAGTGCCCAACTGCTCGCCAGGAATGTGATAGCCGGCAAGTTCACCGAGTCCGAACTGATGCGCGTAGTATTGCACCTTTTCGAAACCCAGCTTGCGCCCGACCGCTTCGAAGTAGGCGTTGTTCGAGTGCGCCAGGGCGTCCGTGAGATTCATGCGGCTGCGGCCTCCGAGCGAAATTTGAGTTTGCTCGTCGATCACGCCTTCGCTCAGAGCAGCCAGAGCCACGGAAAGTTTGATGGTCGAGCACGGCTGCGCTCCGCTCGAAAGCGCCAGCTTCTGGTTGACCATGGCCAGCACGCGTCCGCTGGTCGGCTCGATCGCGACCACGGTGCCGTTCATGTTGCCCAAAGCATCGATTGCGGCCTGACGGACCACGGGGTCTTCGCCGGCCGTCACGTCACCTTCGGTGATATCGGAAGCGAACGAACTGGTGTAGTAACGTTCGTAATAATGATGGCGGCGGGTTGCGCGGAAAGAATGCGCGCCGGAAGAATGCGTGCTGGAGTAAACCGTGGCCGCAGAACGCGTGGTGGCATAGCGCGAATGCGGAACTCGACTCCGAGCCAGCGTTCGCATGCGTCTTTTCGCATGCTGATTTTCTGTAACGCCGCGAGCTTTCTTGTGCGGAGTGAGCGTGCTCGGGTTGACGCTGGCTGCGATGCCACTCGCCTCCAGCAACATTGCCAGTCCTAAGAAAAATCCCAGACGAAGAAACCAGGCCCTAAACTTCACTTCACCATCCCCGGTAGCACTTGGCCGTTCTGCTGCTTACTCCATCGGTCGGCCTAGTCCATTAGATGCAAGAGTCTCGCCAAATCCCGACACCAAAGGCACGTACCCCGCAACTGTTCGATAGTAGGCGATTTACGCGCTCCTGCGCAATGCCAAAGTGCAAAACTGTCAAGGGCCGAATCTACGCGATAACTATATGAATAAATTATAGTTAATCTGATTTGATAGAAGAGGACACGCACCTTGGTAATCGGACGGGCTTGTTACCAGGACGGGTATCGGATTCTGCATTATTTTGCGCATCATTTTGCACATCCGCGTTGGTGGCGGGCTGAGAGCTCAGGCAGACCGCGGATCGGCAATTGCCGAAAAACATTCGTCGTCACAAGCAAACCCCACGGCACCGTTATTCTGATATTTTCTGACGGCGTTATCGTAACCCTATTGTCCTGCATCCCATAAAATGAACGATCTTGATCGCGCGGCAAAGGCCGCAAGCGGCGCGGGCCCCGAATTCCGTAAGTCAGGCTTCGATTTATTAGGAGAGTTATGGAAAAGCTTGGGTTCATGCTTTCTGTTCTCACTCTGGTTCTGGCGGCGTCTCTCGCGCTGTCCTGCGGCGCAAGTCAGCAGAGTCGGCTTCAATCCATCACGCTGAGCCCCGCGAATGCGGACGCACAGTCGTTTCCCGACGGGGAAGTTCCATTCACCGCAACCGGCAATTACGTTGATCCGACCCACACCGTCACTCCACAACCTGCCAATTGGGTGGCCTGCCAAAAAGGCTTGCCTACGACGGATGCATCGGTCACCTCAGCGGGGGTCGCGCGGTGTGCGACCGGAGCGGTGGGCACGTACTCCATTAATGCGTGGGACATCTCCACCGGCCCCGGCACCTATAACTGTTCCGCAATAACCGCGTGTGGCGGAGGATGCACGGTCGTCGGTACCGCTCAACTCATCTGCCCCTAGGCGGTCTGCGGTAGAATCCATCACGACCGCAGTAATTACTGCGGATGACTCTGCCGAGGTCTGCCTCTTGCGAACATCGCTCGTAATTGTCTCTCTCGCCCTAGGTCTGCTCGTTCCACTCTTCGCTCACGCTGCCGGGCAAAGCGTCGAAGCCCGACGATCCGAACTCAATCGTCTGCTCGCCGACGAGTGGGAATACACGCTGCGCACCCAGCCTGAACTTGCCACCCAGGTGGGAGACAATCGCTATAACGACCGGCTGAGCGATTTTTCGGACAAGGCGATTGCCGACGATCTCGAGCACACTCGTCAGGCGCTGGCGCGCTTCGAGGCCATCGACGTTACCGGATTTCCCGAGCAGGAAAAGCTCAACCATGCACTGATGCTGCGCAGCTTGCGCGAAGCGCTCGACGCCGCTCAATTTAAGGACTGGGAGATGCCGGCCACGCAGTTTGGCGGCATTCATCTGGGATACGCTGGGCTAGCCTTCGATTCTCCCTTCCGCAACAAAAAGGATTACGAAGACTATCTATCCCGTCTTCGCCAGATCCCGCGAGTGCTCGATCAGGCGATGGGACACATGCGCGACGGACTGCGCGACCACCGCATGCCGCCGAAGTATCTGCTCGAGAAAGTGTCCGAGCAGGCGCAGCAGATTGCCGACGATCCGCTCGACAAGAGTCCCTTTACCGAGCCGCTGCGCAAGTTCCCTGACTCGGTTTCTGAGAAAGACCGAAAGGAACTACGCGACGGAATCGAAAGCGCAGTAAAGAACGAGGTCGCGCCGGCGTATGCGAAATTCGCCAAATTCGTGCTCGACGATTACGCGCCTCACGGCCGCCTCGATCCGGGCTTGTGGGCTTTGCCCGACGGAGAAGCGCGCTATCGCTTCGCCATGCGTCATCAGACCACTACCGATTTCACCCCTAGCCAGATTCACGAGCTCGGCCTGAAGAGCGTGGCGGAAATTGAAACCCAGATGCTCGCCATCGCCAAGGCGCAGGGGTTCAGCGATCTGAAATCGTTCAACGATCACATCCGGCAGGATTCGAAACTGCACGCCCAGTCCGGTCAACAACTGTTTGACCTGTACACGCACTATCGCGATCAGATGTACACCAAGCTGCCGGAATTATTCGGACGTCTGCCGAAAAACAAGCTGGCCGTGGTGCCGATGGAATCGTATCGCAGCGCCTCCAGTCCCCCGGCTGATTACTCCATCGGCGCCGGGGATGGTTCGCGCCCCGGACGGATCAATGTCAACGAGTATGCGCCCGAGAAACGGTTGCTGCTCAACGTGGAAGCCATCGGCTACCACGAAGGCGTCCCCGGACATCACCTGCAGTTTTCGATTGCACAGGAACTCACCGATCTGCCCCCGTTCCGCAAATTCAACCTCGACCTGAATGCCTATACCGAAGGCTGGGCCTTCTACTCCGAGCGCTTGGGAAAAGAAGTCGGCTTTTATCAGGATCCGTACAGCGATTACGGCCGCCTGCAGAATGAAATGTGGCGTGCCGTGCGCTGGGTGGTAGACACGGGCGTGCACTCTCAGCACTGGACGCGCCAGCAAATGGTTGACTACTTCCACGAACACACTGCCATGGACGACGAAAACATCAATACGGAAGTCGATCGCTACATAGCGTGGCCCGCACAGGCGCTTTCCTACAAGATGGGGCAGATGAAGATTCTCGAACTGCGAGCGCGAGCGCAGCAGGAGTTAGGAGCGAAATTCGATCTGCGCGCCTTCCACGACGCGGTGCTCGATCAGGGTCCGCTGCCGCTCGATCTGCTGGAAGCCAAGATGAACGCCTGGATTGCCGCACAGAAGTGAGATCGTGTCTCAATTGAGCGCCAACCTTGAAACTCTGAAACTTGTAATGTTCTCTACATCACCTCGCTGCGTTTCCGCAGAAACGCCGGCACGTCGAGATCCTCCGCCTGGTAGGTGGGAGCGGCCGAACGCATCGCATCGAGCGAAATCACCTCGGCGTGCGACGCATTACCCGGCGCCGATTCCTGAAAAGCTACCGGCGTGGGATCTGGCTCGAACGCAGATTCTGGCTCGAAGACGGGCTCGGGTTCAGCCACCGTTTCAGGCTCGTCAAAACGACCGCGCTCCTGAGAAACGTGCTGAGAAACGTGGCGCGACACCTCGCGCGACATTATGACCGGATCATAATTTTCGCGGTGCCGCGTACGACGCATATCACCGTCTTTAAAGCCGGTTGCAATCACCGTAATCTTGACCGCATCTTTCATCTTCTCGTCGAGCACCGCGCCGAAAATGATGTTGGCATCTTCGTGGGCCGCGCCCTGAATAATCGTGCACGCCTGCTGTACCTCAGCCAGCTTCAGCGAATTCGAACCCGTGATGTTGATGAGAATGCCGCGGGCCCCATCGATCGCGCCCGCCTCCAGCAACGGCGAGGCGATGGCACGCTGCGCCGCCTCCACAGTGCGATGCTCGCCTGTCGCGGTAGCCGTGCCCATCACCGCATAGCCCATGCCCGCCATAATGGCCTTCACATCCGCAAAGTCGCGGTTGATAATGCCCGGGATGGTGATAATGTCGGAGATTCCCTGCACCCCTTGACGAAGAATATCGTCGGCGATGCGGAAGGATTCGAAGAAGCCCGCGTTCTCGGCGACGGCAAGCAATTTTTCGTTGGGGATCACGATGGTTGTATCGACCGACTCCATAAGTTCGGCAATGCCGCGCTCCGCCTGCTGCATGCGGCGTTTGCCCTCGAACGCAAAAGGCTTGGTGACAACGGCGACAGTAAGCGCACCCATTTCACTGGCCAGGGAGGCGATGATCGGCGCCGCACCGGTGCCGGTTCCACCGCCGAGTCCCGCGGTCACGAAAACCATGTCGGCGCCTTCGAGGACTTCGATGATTTTGTCGGAATCTTCCAGCGCACCTTTGCGGCCGATCTCAGGATTGGCGCCGGCGCCCAGTCCATTGGTCAGCTTCACTCCAAGTTGAATCTTGGTGGCGGCGCGCGACATCCGCAGCGCCTGCAAGTCGGTGTTCGCCACAATGAATTCGATGTGTTCCATCCCGGAATCAATCATGCGATTGACCGCGTTGTTGCCGCCGCCGCCGACGCCGATAACCTTGATGCGAGCGTCGTTGCGCGCCTCTTCGTTGAAGCAGATGCGGAGTCCGTTGTCGTCAGTCATATTTCACCTCGTAAAATCAGTTGTCGGCTCTCAGCTCTCATTTCTCAGTAAGAACCACCCCACTAGCAAATTTTCTTGCCGTAACCTTACGCGCCCTTCCCAGCGAATAGCGCCTTCATGCGCGAACCAAAGCCAGGCTCCTGCAAGCCGCGGGCAAGGCGCGCGCGGTGGCCGTAATACACCATCCCCAACACGGTCGCAAACTCTGGCTCGGCCAAGAACGACGGCATCTTCGGCATTGGTGTAGGCCAGGCAAGACGCGCCGCTTTCCGCAGCACCGATTCCGCCACATCGAGAATGCCGGGAAGCCGCGAAGCTCCGCCGCTGAGCACGAATCCCGCGATGCAGTGCTCCAGAACGCCGGCATGGCGCAGGTTCTCGCGCAGCAGTTCGAAAAGCTCGCGAGCGCGCGGCCCAAGAATCTCACCGGCCATGCGCTGCGGCATCATGCGCGAGGGCCGGTCTCCCACCGACGGCACTTCGACTTCGTTGTTCTCGGGAATGAGCGTCGGCACCGCGTTGCCAAAATTCTTCTTGAGCGTCTCCGCGTCTGCCAGCCCCGTGCACATGCCCACCGAAAGATCGCTCGTAAAGTGGTCTCCGCCGATAGGAATGACCGCCGTGTGCGCGACTGCACCCTGCTGGAAGACGATCAGATCGGACGAACCTGCGCCGAGATCGACCAGGCAGACGCCAAGTTCGCGTTCGTCCGATCGCAACACCGAGTCCGCGCAAGCGAGTGGCTCAAAGATGGTGTCGTCCACGTGCACGCCGGCCCGGTTTACCGCGGTCACCAGATTCTGCGTAGCGCTCGAAGAAGCCGTCACGATGTGCACGCGCACTTCGAGGCGTGTGCACACCATGCCCGTGGGATCCTGCACGCCCGGCTGATCGTCGAGAATGAACTCCTGTGGGAGCAAATGAAGAATTTCGCGATCACTGGGCAAAGGTACGGTACGAGCCTTGTCCACGGCCTGACGGATTTCGTCGCGGCCGATTTCGCGCGACCGTGCGCCGAAGGTGATGCCGCCGTGGCTGTTCATTCCGCGGATGTGTGCGCCAGCAATTCCCACCAGCGCGTGCTCGATCGGAATACCGGCCACGTCTTCCGCATGTTCCACCGCTTTTTGAATGCTGCTGACCGCCTTGTCGAGCTCGGTAATCACGCCCTTGCGCAGGCCGCGCGATTCGCTGATGCCGTGGCCGCGATAACGCAGTCCGTTCTCGCTCCGTTCGGCCACCAGAACTGAAGTCTTGGCGCTGCCTACGTCAATGGCGGTAATGAAATTGGGCTGGTGGCTCGGCATAATAATGATAATGATCGCTAATTCTGCGGAGTCTCCTTGGGAATGCCAGCGCTCGGTTTCTTCTTTCCCGCAACCACAGCGGCGCCCGGCGACGACGAAGCCGGATGCAGCACCGCAGTATTTTTCGCGGCAGCGACAGTCGCCGCCCTTCCATTCGGCTTCGGCGCAGCTTGATTAACTGGTGCTGGTTTAACTGGCGCTTTTTTGACCGGCGCTGGTTTGGCCGGAACATGATGAACTGCGGACCTTGTCGCGGCTTTTGTCGAGGCTTTCGCCTTGGGCTTCGCGTCCTTCTTGGCCGGAACCGCAGGCGCGGGATGGGTTACGTATTTCTCGTAATTCACGATCGCTGCTGTTTTCATTCCCGCGGCCATCGCCGCTTTGGCCGCCGCAGGCGTCAAGGCGGGCTGCCGAGCCATCCCCTGGAGGTCGGGATTCACAATGATCTGCCCGTCGTAGCCCAAGTCCACTGACTCGAGCTTGTCGAACTGCTGCCGCCACTGTTGCGCATGGGTCACGTAAGTTGTGTAGCGTTGCAGATAATTGCCTGAGCCAAGATGAACCAGCACTTCGCCGTTGGCACCGGAGGCCAGCACCTTCACATCCTCGGGATCGCTGAGATCCACCTCGCTCAGTTCCTGCGAATAATGCGCGCCGCTCGAATCGAGATCGCGAACCAGCGCGTTGTAATTCTTCATCCGCGCCGCGCGGGTGGAGAGCGGCTCACCGGCATTCATGCCCGCAATCACCGCAAACGAGTATTTGTGCTTGCCGCCCGGAGCAAGTTCCATCAGAGTGCCCCCAGCGTCGATCAGCGCAATATGCGAGCCCATGCGGGCAAACGCAACCGGGGTGCGCTCATGAATCTCGATGCGCAGGCGGTTTGGCACGAAGCGCATGACACTCGCCGATTCCACCCACGGAATCTGCTCCAGTTGCTGTTTGCGTTGCGCCAGCGGGACGAAAAAAATGTTGCGGCCGATATCTCCACCCATCACTTCCATGATTTGCGCGTGTGCGACGTGCTCGGCCCCGGAGACTTCAATTTGATCGCTCGAATTGATGCGAAAACGCCACGAGTGCTTGCCGTAACGGTAGAAGCCCATGCCGGCAGCTCCCAGAATTGCAAGAAGGATGAGCGCCAAGGCAACCCACATCAACCGCGTAGCAGTCTTTTTGGGAAGTGATCCGCGCCGGACCGAGATTCGCTTCTGCCCGCGCAGGAAAGGGGATTCCTGCTCCGCTTCCAGATCGACCAGCCGCGAGTCGTCGAAAGGTTCCCGCTCGGGAGCCTCGTTGGGAAGCGGATACAATTCTTCCTGGACCGCGGCTGAACTTGATTTCCGCGCCACTCTTTCGAGTCAGTTGTCGACAGAAAACCGCTGAGCAAAATTACTATAGCTGGTTTTCGCGAATTGAGACAGTGCCAAGTTGGTTCGTACTCTCCAGTTTCTCCAGAATCATCGCGCCCAACTGCGAAACACTGCCCGCGCCCAGCGTCAGCACCATATCGCCCGGCTGGGCAAACGCGGCAACCATGGCGACAGCGTGCGAAAAAGAAGGAGCGTACTCGACGCCCCGCTTCCCCGCCCCGGCAATGCGGCTGACCAGTGCTTCCGCCGTGATGCCTTCAATCGGCTTCTCGCTGGCCGGATAGATATCAAGTAGGCAAAGCGTGTCGGCGTCGGCGAAGGCGGTGGTGAACTCATCCATGAGATCGCGAGTGCGAGTAAACCGGTGCGGTTGGAAGATCACATGCACGCGGCGAAAACCGCACTGGCGAGCGGCGGCCAATGTCGCCCGGATTTCCGTCGGATGATGCCCGTAATCGTCGATCACGCTGACACCCGCAGCTTTGCCTTTGAGCTGGAAGCGGCGATCCACACCGCGGAAACCGCTCAGCCCAGAACGGATCTGCTCCACCGGAATATCAAGCGCGGTGCCAACCGCAATGGCCGCGGTGGCGTTCAGCACGTTGTGCGCGCCCGGCACGCGCAGGGTGAACTCGCCGAGGTCTCTCTCCTTATAATTCACCTGGAAGCGAATAAGCGGGCTGTTCTCTCCAGCGCCGAGCGCCGATCCAATCTGCGATGCCCCAACCTGCGACGCCCTCATGCTAATCAGGAAATCCGAACCGCGGCTAGTTCCGTAAGTCGTCACCCGCCGATGAACGCGCGGCAACAGGCGCCGCAGCACCAAGTCGTCATTGCAGCCCACGACCATGCCGTAGAACGGAACGCGCTCCATGAATTCGAGAAACGTCCGGCGAACATCGCGCATGTCGCGGTAGCAGTCCATGTGCTCGCGATCAATGTTCGTGACTACCGAGAGAATCGGCGACAGCTTGAGGAACGACCGGTCACTTTCGTCCGCCTCGGCAACCAGGTATTGCGACTTGCCCAGGCGCGAGTTCGAACCCATCGCGTCCACACGCCCTCCGACCACGACCGTGGGATCGAGGCCGCCAGCAGCTAGTACGGCCGCGACCATCGAAGCCGTAGTGGTCTTCCCGTGCATGCCGGCAATCGCGATGCCGTACTTCAGCCGCATGAGTTCGGCCAGCATCTCGGCACGCCGAATCACCGGAACATGCAACCGGCGAGCTTCGGCAACTTCCGGGTTATCAACCGAGATCGCGGAACTGGTGACCACAACATCGGCGCCAACGATATTGGCGGCAGCGTGTCCCTCAAGGATGGACGCGCCCAAAGCGGCGAGCCGTTGCGTGACCGCCGAATTTCTAAGGTCGGAGCCGGAAATCCGGTAGCCAAGATTCAGCAACACTTCGGCAATCCCGCTCATGCCGATGCCACCGATACCCACGAAATGAATGCGCTGAATCTTAGCGAACATAAGACCTGAGTCAGTGAAACTGATGATAGACCATTAAACCGCGGAGATCGCAGAGTACGCAGAGCAGATGCTCTACTAGCGTTTTCCCTTGATTTTCTCTGCGCACTCAGCGGCCTCTGCGGTTCAATGTTCTCCCGCAGCCAATTGGCCCACCATCTCCGCGATTTCTTCGACCGCCTTAGGGTGCGCCAGCGTTTTCGCCGCCGCAGACATACTCTGCAGCCGCCTCGCGTCGCCGATCACGGCTGCAATCGTATCGACCAGATAAGCCGCGTCCAGCTTAGTTTCTTCGACTACCACCGCCGCGCCCACTCGTTCCAGTGCTCGGGCGTTCACGTTTTGATGGTCATCGGCAGCAGCCGGGAATGGCACAAAAATCGCCGGCTTACCGGCCGCCGTAATCTCGCCAACCGTACTAGCACCCGATCGACAGACCAGCAAGTCGGCGCGCCCGAACGTGCTCGGCATATCGTCAATGAACTTGTGGACTTCGCCCGAGATTCCCGACTGCTGATAAGCGGCCAGCACATGATCGTAGTCGCGCTGCCCAGTCTGGTGAATGATGTGGATCTCGGGAATCCTCGCGCGCAGCCCGGCAAACGACTCGGTCGTTGTCATTGCCTGATTGATGGCCCGCGCACCCTGACTGCCTCCAAAAACCAGCAGCGTGGACGTGCCTGCGATCTTCGGAGGAATAGAAAAGAACGCCGAGCGCACCGGAACGCCCGTCACCCGGCAGTTGGGAAAATAATGGCAGGTCTCTTCAAAGTGCACGGCCGCCGCGGAAACCCAGCGCGCGATCATTCGATTGGCAAATCCCGGCACGACGTTCGGCTCAAAAGCAAGCGTCGGAAGACGCCGTCGAATCGCAGCCACCATCGCCGGCCCTGAGGCATAGCCCCCGACCCCAATCACCACTTCAGGGTCGAAGTCCGAAAGCATTCGCGAAGAAGCTGCAATCGCACGCGGCAAGTCAAATATCGTCTTCGCGCGCGTCATCAGGCTTACATTTTTCAGCGCGCCAACCTGAATCAGTTCCAGAGGAAAGCCCGCCTGCGACACCAGACGCGTCTCAATTCCGCGAGCAGTCCCGATAAAAAGGACCTCGGCGTCGAATTGTTTCTTCAACTGTTGGGCTATGGCGAGCGCCGGAATTACGTGGCCGCCGGTTCCTCCGCCCGCGATGACAATGCGCATGAATTCTGGTTCCTATAATTCAGCGAGTCTTCTGAACCTGCTGTGCCAACTCGCGCAGAGACTCTTCATACGGCGCGCGGGCGATGCCGCGTTCCGTGATGATGGCCGCTACGTACTTTGCGGGAGTTACATCGAAGGCCGGGTTCTCGATCTCGACTCCGTCAGGCACCATCTGCTTGCCGGCGATGTGCGTGACTTCGCTTGCGTTGCGCTGTTCGATGGGAATTTTGCTGCCGTCTGGTGTGGCGAGATCGACAGTTGAAATCGGCGCCGCGACGTAGAACGGGATGCCGTGCTCTTTTGCCAGAACAGCTACCATATACGTTCCGATTTTGTTGGCCACGTCTCCGTTGGCGGCGATGCGGTCGGCGCCGACGACAATCGCTCCGATCTTGCCTTGCTGCATCATGGCTCCCGCCATGTTGTCGGAGATGACGGTGGTGGGGATGCCGTCTTTCATCAGTTCCCACGCGGTGAGGCGCGAGCCTTGCAGAAAGGGACGCGTCTCGTCGGCGTAAACGTGAATCTTCTTGCCTGCTTCTACGGCGGCTCGGATTACTCCTAGAGCGGTGCCGTAGCCGGCGGTGGCGAGCGCTCCGGCATTGCAGTGGGTTAGCACACCGCCACTCGACGGCATGAGCGTAGCGCCGTGGCGTCCCATGGCCTGGTTGGCGGCGATGTCTTCGGCGTGCATGCGCTGGGCTTCTTCGATTAGCGCTTGCTGGATCTGCGCGATAGGACGTGAGCGAAGCGATTCGAATTTCTCCGTCATGCGGCGGATCGCCCAAAACAGGTTGACGGCGGTAGGGCGTGTCTGCCGGATGGTTTCGCAGATTTCGTTGAAATCCTTCGTGAGATCGGCGGCGTTCTCAGCTTTGGAGTTTCTCACGCCCAGTGCGATGCCCATGGCTGCGGCAACGCCGATGGCGGGCGCTCCGCGCACAACCATGTTGCGAATTACGTCGGCCACTTGCTGGTGCGTGGTGCAGGTTACATAGACTTCTTCAGTGGGCAGCTTAGTCTGATCGATGAAGACGACGCCGGATTCGGTCCATTCGAGAGTTTGAATCATGAGTCAGTCGTTAGGTCGTTAGTCGTTGATCGTCCGCTGTCCGTCGTTCGCCACTAAACGCTAGGTGCTAATTGCTAAATGCTTTTTTCGCACGTCGGCTGCGGTAAAGATCGAAATGAAGCTTGCGGGCGCGGCGGCCTTTTCTACATTAGGACGGCCTTTGGCCTCCTGGCGCTCGACCAAGCACATCGCGCCGACCACTTTGAAACCATACTCGCGGGCAGCTTCGATGGCTTGCACGGTGGACGAGCCAGTGGTGCATACGTCGTCGACGATCACTACGCGCGCGCCTTTTTCGCGGAAACCTTCGATGCGCTGGCCGGTGCCGTGCTGCTTCTCCGCCTTACGCACGAGGAAGCCGTTCAGGGTGCCACTAACGACGGCCACAGCTACGACAATGGGATCGGCGCCCATGGTCAGTCCACCGATGGCATCGGCGTGCCAGCCTTGGCCGCGCATTTCATCGAGGAAGACTTGGCCCACCAGTTGCGCGCCCCGGGCATCGAGGGTAGTGGTGCGGCAGTCGATGTAATAGTCGCTGGTGCCGCCGGACGACAACTGAAACTCACCCAAGCGAAATGACTTGTGCGCCAGCAGTTTCAAGAGTTCTTGTCGCGCAGCAGACATGAAGTTTCAGGTCTCAGGTCTTAGGTGCCAGGTCTCAGGGTATAGTGAACAGCCGAAGGCTGCCAACTCGACGTTCAAAACAGCGGAAAATCACAACCGCGCGGCACACTGAAACCTGAGACCTGACACCCAAGACTTGAGACCTTTTTCACTGATTCAGTTTCTCCAGATGCCGGAAACCGTCCGTAGCCGCGAACATCGCTACGGTGATGGTTCCGTTGTAGGCCATGTGGATGAGCACTCCGGCGGCGACGGAATTTGTTTTGGCTCGCACCATAGTCAGGACCAGGCCAACGAGAAAGATGACGAGTACCGGCCCCCAGGAGAACATCAGTTGCGCGCCGTGCAGCGCCGCAAAACCGAGCGCGGTCAGGAAGACGGCAAACGGCAGACCGAGAGCGCGCGCGAGCACCGGATACAGAAAACCGCGGAAAAAAAGCTCTTCCATCAGCGGCGCGAGGGTAACGCTGAGGATGCCAAGCGCCCAGGCTTCGGCGGGCGTGCGGAAAAAGCTGTCGATCGGCAGCTCTTTCGGAATCGGCAGGAAATGGGCCAGAGCTTGCAAGGCGAGTGAAAGGATGAAGCCTGCCAGCACATAGACGGCAATATTCGAAGGCCAGTTCCAGTGGATGGCTGCGAGAAAATCCGGACGACCACGCTCGCGGGTAACGAGAACATACATGTAGGCGAGGATGAGAAAGTACGCCAGAGATTGTCCGGCGACGACGACTAGCGGGACGCGAGCAATTTCGCCGAGGTGGGTGTGCGGATACACTCCCCAGCGGGCGATGAGCAGCACGGTAAACATGCCGACGAAGAGCGCAACGATGGTGATGAAAATGAGGCGCAGTATATCCCACCCATTCCACGCCGGATCATTCCACGCCGAATCCGCGGGCGCAGCGGGGACGAGTTCTGCGGGTTGATCGGGAAAGGGACCGTCAGCAGAGACTCGTGCCGCGGTGACGGGACCAGCCGGCATGGCATCCGTGTTCCGCGGGATTGACTTCTCCGGCAGCTCCTCAGGAGAAAACTTCACGCGAGTTCCCCTGTGCCCGTGGGCGCGAGCACGTTCTTTGCTACGCCATTTTTTGCTGAGCCATTTCTTGCCGGCCCATTCTTTTCTAATCCATTCTTTTCTGATCCATTGAAATACGAGGTCAGCGCCTGCCCCGTGTACGACTTCTTCACGCGTGCGACTTGCTCGGGCGTGCCTTGGGCAACTATGCGGCCGCCTTCTTCTCCGCCTTCGGGGCCCAGATCGAGAATCCAATCAGCATTGCGGATGACATCCAGGTTGTGTTCGATGATGATGACCGTGTTTCCCAGATCGGTGAGACGGTGCAGAACGTCCAGCAACTTGCGCACATCGTCGAAGTGCAGTCCCGTGGTCGGCTCATCCAGCAGATAAAGAGTTTTTCCGGTCTGGCGCTTGCTGAGTTCACGGGCAAGTTTGATGCGCTGCGCTTCGCCGCCGGAAAGCGTAACGGCAGATTGACCAAGGTGAATGTATCCGAGACCAACGTCGACCAGCGTTTGCAGCTTTTGCTTGACCTGCGGAATGTTTTCCAGAATCTGGAGCACATCCGACACGGGCATTTCGAGCAGGTCGGCGATGGAATAGCCGTTGTAGTGAACGGATAGGGTCTCGTGGTTGTAGCGCCGTCCGCCACAGACTTCGCACTGCACGTAAACGTCGGGCAGAAAATTCATTTCGATGCGGCGCTGGCCTTCGCCCTGACAGGCCTCGCAGCGTCCGCCAGAAACGTTGAAGGAGAAGCGCCCGGGTTTATATCCGCGTTCGCGTGACTCAGGCAACATGGCGTAGAGGTCGCGAATCGCCGCGAAGATTCCCGTGTAGGTTGCGGGATTGGAGCGCGGGGTGCGGCCGATGGGAGACTGGTCGATGCGAATGACCTTGTCAATCAGCTCCGCTCCAGCGATGGTTTTGTGCGTGCCGGGTTCCTCGCGGGAACGATAGAGCTGTTTAGCGAGTGCGCGGTACAAGATGTCATTGACCAGAGTCGATTTGCCGGAACCGGAAACCCCGGTCACCACCGTCATCACACCGAGCGGAAAAGCGATGTCGAGATTCTTGAGATTGTTCTCACGCGCACCGAGGACGGTGATGGCCTTTCCATTCGGACTGCGGCGCTCGGGAAGCATGGCGATCCGCTGGCGTCCGGCAATGTACGCGCCAGTGAGGGAATCGGGCGCGTTCATGATCTCGGCGGGTGTACCGCTCGCAACCAATTCGCCGCCGTGACGGCCGGCGCCGGGGCCGAGGTCGATAACGTAGTCGGCGCGTCGGATGGTTTCTTCGTCGTGCTCGACGACGAGGACGGTGTTGCCCAGGTCGCGCAGATTTTCGAGCGCAGCGAGAAGACGCCCGTTGTCGCGATGATGCAGGCCGATGGATGGTTCGTCGAGCACGTAGAGAACACCGCGCAGTTTGGATCCGATCTGAGTGGCGAGGCGGATGCGTTGGCCTTCTCCACCCGAGAGTGTTGCGGCCGATCGTCCGAGCGACAGGTAGCCGAGTCCGACGTTGTGCAGGAATTCGAGGCGTTCGGTGATTTCGTGGGCGATGCGTCCAGCGATCGTCTGTTCCCTGCCGGTCAGTTTGATGCTGCGCGCAGCTTCGAGGGCGCGAGCAATCGGCAGGCCAGTGAAATCGGCAATGGACATGCCATTTACCTTAACCGCCAAACTTTCCGGACGCAGACGCTTCCCGTGGCAGATAGAACATTCGGTTGCCGACATGAAATCTAGCAGATATTCGCGATAAGTATCGGAAGTGGAGGCTTCGAGATTCTGCCTGAGGTGGCCGAGAATCCCGAGAAAACCTGTCTTTCCATCTCGCTGGCCCGCCCGCTGCGGCTCGCCGTAGAGCAGGAGGTTCTGAATCTTGTCGGGAAATTTATCGAAGGGCATCGTCAAGTCGAGGCCGTAGGCTTGCGCTACCAACTGTAGGCCATGAATCAGATTTTGCAATGACGAACCCGGCCCCAGGCCGCCATCGAGCAGCGGCTTCGACCAATCGACAATCACTTTGGCAGGATCCAGATCGTAGCGGCTTCCGAGGCCGTGGCATTCGGGACAGGCTCCATAGGAACTGTTGAACGAGAACGATCGCGGCTCAAGTTGCGGGACGCTGATTCCGCAGTCAGGGCAGGCAAGGCGCGCGGAATACAGCGTCTCGTCGCCGTTGACTACGGCAACAAGAACGAGACCGCCGCCTAGTTTCATGGCCAGTCCAACTGAGAGTTCGAGGCGGTGTTCAATTCCGGGCTTCACCAGCAGACGATCCACCACGACTTCAATAGTGTGGTTCTTGCGCTTGTCCAGGGAGAGGTCGTCCTCGAGGTTCACCAGTTCGCCATCCACGCGGGCGCGGGAGAAACCGTGCTGGATCAGCTTCTCCATTTCTTTTTTGAATTCGCCTTTGCGGCCGCGAACGAGGGGCGCCATGATCATGACGCGGTCCTCGGGCGTCAGCGCCATGACCCGCTGCACGATCTGCTCGGCGGATTGACGGGTAATGGGCTTGCCGCAATTCGGGCAATGGGGCACACCGATCGAAGAGTAAAGCAGACGCAGATAATCGTAGATCTCGGTTATGGTGCCAACGGTGGAGCGGGGACTGCGGCTGGTGGTTTTCTGTTCGATGGAAATCGATGGGCTGAGGCCGTCGATCGAGTCGACGTCGGGGCGCTCCATCTGGTCGAGAAACTGGCGAGCGTATGCCGAAAGTGTTTCCACGTAGCGGCGCTGGCCTTCGGCGTAAATCGTATCGAAAGCGAGCGAGGATTTGCCCGAGCCGCTGAGACCCGTGATGACCGTCAGAGTATTGCGAGGAATCTCGACGTCAATATTCTTCAGGTTGTGCTGGCGCGCGCCGCGCACCGAAATCCGGGTGATGGCCATTTACGCAGTACTTTGTGGACTTCCGTAACGTGGACGGGTCCTAAGAAATGTTGGAGAGTGGAGATACGCAGTCCGATTCCCGTATCTTAGTTGTTAACAGCGGCGGGGGTCAAATGCGGATAGAGTAAAACATTTGCAGCCGCGTGGTTCACAGGGTGGCTGCCAGCAGGGACCGTCAACGTGAACGCACTTTTTGTAGGTTTCTTAGTCAGCAGCACCGCAATCTTGACTGTAGTTCTAGGAGTTTTTGGCGCGTATTGCGCGATTAGCGCTGTATTGGCCCTGGTTGATCCCTCTCGTCCGTCCAATGTTCTTGCGGCATTGGTACCCCATCAAAGCCCCGCGAGCGGCGACTAGCTGCGATCTTCCCGGCGTTTCATTTCCTGTAGAGACGCGGCTTGCCGCGTTTCCAAAACCTGCTGATGACTAGTGCTTAGTGCTTCCGAAAATCCAGAGCTATCAGCGGCTACTGCTGCGGGGGCGGCGGAGGCTGCTGCGGCGTAGGAACAACGGCGCCAGGCTGCTGTTGTCTGCGTAGCATCTCCAGAATCTGCTCCGGAGTCTTCGGTCCCGCATTGGGCTGGTTTGGGTCCGGTTGTTGCTGCTGTACCTGGGCATTGGCGTCGGCCGCGTTCGGCTGTGCGGGTTGTCCAGGCTGGGCCTGGTCGTCGGCGTTGTCGTCGGCGCTGTCTTGATCCTCATCTCTGAGCTCTTCGCTGTCCGCGGTAGCCGGTTGTGCATTTCCCGGTTGCACATTCATAGCTTGTCCGCCCCCCGGCTGGAACCGCACGCTGAACGGATGCGGGGAAACGCCATTCGGAGACGTCGGCTGCGGATTGCTCTGATACACGTTCGCGGCAGCCTGAGTCTGAGTCTCTCCCGCCGCCGATGGCTTAGGCATAAGTATCACGCTCGAAACCGCGGTGGGGTCGGAGCTTGAACCGACCATCACATAGTTAAACGAGGAGCCGTTGAGCAATACGGCCAGAACATCCCGCGGCGCTCCCGGACCAAGGTGCGTGACCACTCGCTCGCCGGCGCCGTTTGAGCCCTGAGGAATTTCAATGGAAGCACCCGTGAGCTTGCGCACGTCGCGCAGGATTTCGCCCAGAGTGGAATTCTGAGCCGAGATCTCTAGCAACCCGCCTTGGAAGGTGACTTTCGCTGGCGTCGGCGGGATCTGATCCATGGGCAACTGACTCAGGGGACCGTTCGGCATCTGCGGAAGCACGGCTGGCGTCGGGGCTTTACGGGAGTTCTGGTGTGGGGTGGCGGTCAGCGCGGCATCCGGGGAAGCAGTCTGGTCAGGCACGGCCTGAGCAAAAAGCGCCGGAGCAACACAGACCGGAGATGCCAGCAAGAGCCCCAGAGCCATCCATCTGCATGTACACGGCATCAGCTTTTCCCCGTTTTCGTCGAGCGGCCAAAGGTGCCACTTCACCTGGGCTGATTTTACCATCCCTAATAGAACGCCGACGCACCTAATTTGCGCCTTTATGACGAAAGACTCATTGCAGGTGTCGCCCTTGCAAAACATTGAGGCTACGTTCGGCGGCAACGCGTAAAATGCCAGCGGGGGCTTTTGCTTTGGGTATTGCTTCGAAACCGCCGCTCCTTAATCGAGCGCGCTGCCGACGATGGCTGTGGCTGCTGCTGGGAGCGTCGGTCTTCGCCCATGCCCAGACCTGCCAGAGCGCTGCCGATATGGATGCCTCGCTACGCACCGCACTCGAAACCGCGGCCAAGCGCTACTTCGAAATGTCGGCGCACGGCGATACGGCTGCCTTGAAGCAGAACTCCATTGCCACGGTGGCAGCCAGCTTTGCCGGTATCGAAGCCGCAGTCAAAGAGAACCAGGACGCACTCACCGGCGCACAAGCCACGGTTCGTCCGCCTTTTTTGCTGGCCGCCGATGGCCCCCAAGCGCTGGCGCGTGCTGAATTTCTTTGCGGAGTATTTGGAAAGTCGGGCCAGACCAAGGATAGCTCGGTATTTGTTCTGAATAATCTGCCGCCCGGCAAGTACGGCGTCACCATTCTCGACGTGAACGGCGGCAAGTCTGCCATGACGCTGACGCTGGTTCTTGAGCAGGTAGGCGCCGACTGGAGGTTGGCAGGCTTTTTCCCCAGATCCTCACAGGCGGCAGGACACGATGCCGCATGGTTCATTCAGCGCGCCCGCGATTTCAAGACTAAATCGCAGAATCACAATGCCTGGCTGTATTTCCGCGAGGCGATCGCCCTGTCGACGCCCGTGGACTTTATGAGCACGCTGGCCACCGACAACCTCTATGACGAGCTCCAGGCAATGCAGCCCGCCGATGTGCCCGCGAACGGAAAGACCATGGATTTGAGTGCGGGTGGGAAGGTCTATCGTTTGACCGAACTCTTTCCCCTGCCGGTAAGCAACGACCTTGAGGTGGTAGTGAAGTACCAAGCTGCCGATGTATCGGATACCGCCCACGCCTTTCAGGAAAATGCCGCGGTGATCAAGGTACTGATAGCGAAGTTCCCGGAATTTCGCGAAGCTTTTGCCAGTGTGGTAGCGCGCGCGGTCGATCCTTCCGGCCACGATTACGGCACGCTCCTCGCCATGAAGGACATCAAATAACTCTCCCGCAGTTGCCTTCCCCGTCCAGCCGGACTAGTATTTTTCAGGGTCACTTCACCGCAACCAAACTCTCTCACTCGATCTCGTCTTAAGGAGGACGTATGGGCATCGCAGTTTCCCCAATCCAGATTGATTCACGCGTCAGCGACTTCATTGCCAAGCCGCGCAAAATGCTGATCAACGGCAAGTGGGTGAATGCCGTGTCAGGCAAAACTTTCCCAACCTATAACCCGGCCACCGGCGAAGTTCTGGCGCAAGTAGCAGAGGGCGATCGCCAGGACATTGATCTTGCCGTGAAGGCCGCGCGCAAGGCGTTCGACAGCGGTCCCTGGTCGCGCCTGACGTCCTCAGAGCGCGGCAAGCTGGTGTGGAAGCTGGCCGACCTGCTCGAAGAACATCTCGAAGAATTCGCGACGTTAGAAACACTTGATAATGGCAAGCCGCTCACGGTGGCGCGCGCCGCCGATGTTCCGCTCGCCGTCGATATGTTCCGCTACATGGCGGGTTGGGCGACCAAGCTCGAAGGCACAACCATTCCGCTCTCGGTAATGTATACACCCGGCGTAAACTATCACGCCTACACGCTCCGCGAGCCAGTCGGAGTGGTGGGCCAGATTATCCCGTGGAATTTCCCGCTGCTGATGGCGGCGTGGAAACTGGCGCCGGCGCTGGCCTCGGGATGCACGGTGGTCCTGAAACCGGCCGAACAAACGCCGCTCTCCGCGCTGCGTCTGGGCGAGTTGATTATGGAAGCCGGATTCCCGGATGGTGTCGTCAACATCGTCCCGGGATACGGCGAGACGGCCGGCGCGGCTCTGACAGCACACGACCTCGTCGATAAAATTGCGTTTACCGGATCGACGGAGGTGGGCAAGCTGATTGTCCACGCGGCCACGGGAAATCTGAAGAAAGTTTCACTAGAGCTCGGCGGCAAGTCGCCAAACGTCGTATTCAAGGATGCGGACCTGGAAACGGCGATTGGTGGTGCCGCCAGCGCTATCTTCTTCAACCACGGCCAGTGTTGCTGCGCCGGATCGCGCCTGTACGTTGAACGCCCAGTCTTCGATCGCGTGGTCGAGGGTGTGGCGGCAAAGGCGGAAAAGATCAAGGTAGGCTCGGGACTAGATCCGGCGACGCACATGGGCCCGCTGGTTTCCGAAGAACAGTTGCAGCGCGTCTGCAACTACCTCGAAATCGGAATGGCCGAAGGCGCCAAGGCTGCGTCGGGCGGGCACAAAATCGGGGACAAAGGATACTTCGTCGAGCCCACCGTTTTGGTCAACACCAAAGACTACATGAAGGTCGTGCAGGAGGAAATCTTTGGGCCGGTGGTAGCGGCGATCCCATTCGACGATCCGGAAGAGCTGCTGTCTCGCGCCAACGATTCGGTGTATGGTCTGGCAGCGGGAATCTGGACCCACGACGTTTCGAAGGCGCACCGAACGGCAGCGTTGCTGCGCGCCGGAACCGTCTGGATCAACTGCTACAACATCTTCGACGCTGCGCTACCGTTTGGTGGCTATAAACAATCTGGCTGGGGACGCGAGATGGGCAAGGACGTTCTCGGGCTCTACACGCAGACCAAGGCGGTGTGCGTCAGGATGTAAGGCTCGGAGGCCCATGTGGGGACGGACGCCCTCGCGAGCCTGCCCTGAGCGAAGTCGAAGGGTCCAAGCCGAGCGCAGCTCGGCAGTTGCTTGCGCTCTCTGCGACAATGGAATCGTCGGTTGGCGATTAGAGCGGCGGCCTTCGGGCCGCCGTTTTTCTTTGCGGGAACTTTGTCCGCCACAAACTTTGGAGGCGCGGGTGAGAATCGAACTCACGATAGAGGTTTTGCAGACCTCGGCCTTACCACTTGGCTACCGCGCCGGCTAGTGTCGCTAAACGACACGTCAAAACCAGCACCTAAAATGAAAAGCCCTCGCCGGGGCAGGGCCTCAAGAAGCTGGAGCACCACCCGTACAGATTTTGAACCGTTTGGCCCAACTTCGGGCTTTCCTGCTCCACCTGCATTATATCAATCAGAAGGCTGAGCTGTTAACAGCGTAGGCAACACCGAGCGCGCGCCCCATGACCCGCACGGGGCGCTCGTAAGCGTTCGAGCAACGCATCTGTGCGAGGAACCCCTTCCGCTGCGTCCTCTATGGAGAGCGAGTGTTTCGATTGGAGTGACACCACTCAACTCCGAGCGAACAATCGAATAGGACAAGGCTATAAAGGTTATAGATGAGCGCTTGTACAGGCAAACGCGTCTTTCTAGCATTTCGTTCTTTCGGTCTCCCCTCCTTCCTGACCGCGTTCACAGAAGCTACAGACGCGCCCCAGGGCCGTGATTCCGGTCAAAGTTACTTCGGGCGTGAGGTACCCCGGGCGCACGGGCTCGACCTGTGTCAAGTCAGTGCTCAAGTACTTCTTGTTGTCGTCCGCGAATACCGTGGCCACAACTGCTGCCGGGCCAAGTTCTTCCTGCACCTGCAGTGCGGCCAGGAAGTTGCACCCCGAGGAAATACCCACGGCTAGGCCGAGACTGGAGGCAAGCTTCTGTGCCATCAAGATCGAGTCTCCGTCGGACACTGCGATGACCGAATCCAAAAGCGTGAGATCGACGAGGGCCGGAATAAATTCATCCGAGATGCCTTGAATGCGATGCTTGCCCACCTTGTGCCCGGTGGAGATTGTCGGTGATTCAGCCGGCTCGACGGGATGAACCCTGATGTCCGGGTTCCGCGCACGAAGGTAGCGCCCTACTCCCATCACCGTTCCGCCAGTGCCAACTCCAGCCACAAACGCGTCTGGGCGCAGCCCCGCTGACTCCAGTTGGGCCCAGATTTCTGGGCCAGTGGTTGTCTCGTGTGCCTCCGTGTTGGCACAGTTCGAAAACTGGCGCGGCAGGAAAACATCGGAGCGGCTCGCGGCGAGTTCTTCCGACATACGGATACTCCCCAGGAAGCCACCCTGCTCTGCACTGACGAGAACGATCTCGGCACCGTAGCTGCGAATTAGGCCCTGGCGCTCGCGGCTCATCCAGCCGGGCATAAAGATCGTAACCGGATGCCCGATCGCGCGGCCGATGGCAGCAAACGAGATGCCGGTATTCCCGCTGGTAACTTCTGCAATCGTGTCGCTCGGCCGAATCCGTCCGGTCGCGTAAGCCTTCTTGAGGATGTGCAACGCCATCCGGTCCTTGATGCTGCCCGTCAGATTCAGTTGTTCCGACTTGGCGTAAATGGTCCGGTGCTGCGCCCGATACTTGAAGTGGATGCCGAGCAGCGGCGTATTCCCAACCGAACAGTTCAGGTCATCAAGTCTCTGTGTGGATGAATCAGTATCTTGTACAGACTCTCTCAATCGTGCCCTCCTTTGGTCGCTTCCATGAGACTGATTCTGATCGATCCAAAGTTCAGCCGACGAAGTTCCGGCTCGATCTTAGTGGCATCGCCGACTGCGACGATCACCATCGATTCCGGGTCAAGGTGCTGCTTGGCCATCTCTTGCAGCTCAGAAAGACGCACCGCGGAGATTCTATCCATCACTTCCTGGTAGTGTTCGAGGCCAAGGTTGTGCACAAACAAACTGCTGATGGAACCCATACTGTTGTAAATCGATCTGAATTGAGAGAGAAGTGCACGAGAGAATGACTCCTTCACAATCGCCAGTTCTTCCGCCGTGGCGAGTGTTTCGCGCAATCGGGCAATTTCGCCGAAGACCTCGCCGACGGAGGGCGCGGTTGCATCGGTTCGAACTGCCGCCGAGATCAGAAATGGCCCCCGACCGCGGAGGTATGAGAAACGCGATTTTGCTCCGTACGTATATCCATGGACTTCACGCAGATTCGTGTTGATCCGGCTGGAAAACATACCGCCCAAAAGGATGTTCATCAGTTCGATCGCCACGAAATCCGGATGACTCCGTTCAACGCCAACCTGCCCCACGGCGAGTTGTGTCTGCGGGGAACCTGGCCTATCAACGATGACAATGTGGCGTGAACAAGCGGGAGGAGCCGCGGGGGATTGCGGAATTGGCGAGCCTCCTGACCAACCACCGAAGTGTTTTTCTGCAAGAGTCTGCGCTTCATTCTCAGTTAGGGCACCAACAAGCACAAGCGCGGCCTCTTGCGGCTTATATGCGCGTGCGTGAAAATTCAGGATGTCCTCGCGACCGATCATCTTGTTGGAAGCTTCGGTTCCAATTTCGAGACGACCATACGGATGTTCAGCACCGTAGAGTTCCGTCAGAAATTCCTGCTGGAGAACCGCAGCAGGATTTTCGCTCAGTTGTATGAGAGAAATAAGCCGCTCATGCCGGACCCGCTCGACTTCCTCCGCGCTCAAGGCCGGCTTCTGCACGACCTCGGCAAGCAGCGCAAAACCCGCATCCGTGTTCTTTTTCAGCCATCGGAGTGTGACTGCGGAGAAGTCGTTATTAGACTGTGCAGAGAAATGTCCTCCGAAGCGTTCCACGTCACTGGCTAGTTCCTTTAGAGATCGACGCTCGGTACCGCACCCGAGCATGGCTGCGGTAAATGAGCCCAGTCCGTCCAAACCGGTCGGGCTTACTATGTTGCCGAACACAGTGACAAAGCTCGCAGAGATTCCGGGGACGTGATTCTGTTCAAGAAACCACACATCGAGGCCGTTTGCCAGCTTCATCCGTACTGGCACAGGCAGCTGGGGCAAGGCACGCACATGAGATTGCGGAACCGATCGGCGCCAATCTTCGTCGACAGACACCGCGTTTTCGGGATCTACTTCGATATCGTCGCGCTTTGCAACATCAGTCAGGACTTTTGGTCCCGGCACGCCCCGAACCGTGACGCTTGCCTCGGGCGTCAGACTTCGTGCCACGCGCTGCACGTCCGCTATCGAAACAGCCTCATAGCGTGCGAGATCTTGACCGAGGTAGCCGGGGTCTCCGAGGTAGTGGTTGTAGGTATTCAGCCGATCGGCCAAACCATTCATTCCACCTGCTTCTTCCAGCGCGAAAACATGGTTCGCCTGACTCGAATTGCGGGCACGCTCCACTTCCTCCGGCAGTGGACCTTCTCTCTGGATTGCCTCCAATTCCTCGTCGAGTGCTTTTTCCAGATCCTCGATCGTGACCTGAGGTCGGGCAGTCGCGCGAATCATGAACACGGATCCCAACATTAATGATTGGTTGAAGGCGGCCACATCTTGAGCTATTTGCTTTTCGTGAACAAGCTTCTGATAAAGCCGGCTGGCAGGGCCACCTCCCAGAATGTGTCCGAGCAGGTCAGCTTCTGCATCGCCGGGAGAAAAGATGGGCGCTGTCAGCCACGCCTTGTAGACCCGTGGAAGCTCGACCGTGTCCGTCACCGTCACTCGTTTCGCCTGCGTGATCGCTGGTGCCGCGGTCTCGACTTTGGGAACCGGCTTGCCGGGCGGGATCGGAGCGAAATATTTCTGTACCAGTTGCTTTGCCTCGACGCGATCGAAGTCGCCGACGAGCACCAAACTCGCATTATTCGGAACGTAAAACTGACGGCTGAAATCACGCACATCTTCGAGGCGCACCGCTTCAATGTCGGCATGGGATCCGATGATGCAAGCTTGGTAGGGATGCACACCAGGAAACAACTGGCGGTAAAGTTCTTCTTCCACCAGTTTGTACGGCTGGTTTTCCCCTTGCCGCCGTTCATTGTGAACGACGTCACGCTGGTTCGCCAACTTGCGTGCGGTGAGCGTATCGAGCAACCACGCCATACGATCACTTTCGAACCACAAACCGAATTCCAGCTTGTCGGCCGGAACCGTCTCAAAGTAGTTGGTTCGATCAAACCCGGTTGTCCCATTGATTTGAGTTGCTCCCGCCGTTTCCAGCACCCTGATGGGCTGCGCCCCCACGTGCTTGGATCCCTGGAACATCATGTGCTCAAACAGGTGAGCGAATCCGGTTCGTCCGGGCTTCTCATAGGCCGGACCGACGTGATACCAAACGTTGATGGCCACCACGGGCAGGCGGTGATCTTCGCTGAGAATGACGTCAAGCCCGTTCTCAAGCCTGTATTTGTCGAACTGAACCACAATTGCATCAGCAGCCGCGGCGGACTGTTGGCTCGCCTCTACTACACTCATGTAACTTCCCCTTAACTCGTTCCTCTAGATTTTGTGACTCCACTTCGATGTTCTTACGCTGCGGTCACTGCGATGGAAGTACGCAGTCAAGAGGCGTCAAGTGTGCCTCCTTTTCTGCGGGACCCGGACAGAATGAATAGCAAGCAACCACACCGCAAGCGGCATGAAGGGGTACGCACTTCGCCGGGCACCGGTAACACTGGCACAGGAGACCGACCCCAAAACTAACTTGCCTTTACCTCACGCCCTCTCGCGAATCAGCAGGGGTTCGATCACTGCCGCTAACGTGGTTTCCACATCAGGCCCGCCGCCCACTTTAACTCGGACAATCCTTCCGTTCGCATCAATGATCACGAACGTCGGGACGGAGCTCACAAAATAGTTCTGCTGGTTTCGCTCCGCCGACCGACTGCGATCATCGGACTGCGCGTCGGGCTTGCCGATGGCAACCCGGAATGGTAGTCCGTGTTCTTCGGCAAAATACTTCCGGTCGGCCTCTACCTCCTTCTCGTCGGGGAGGTTCGTCTCCTGACCGAACTTGCCGAACAGTTGTGTCAGAAGCACGATTTCCAGGCCACGCCGCTGGAAGCGCTTGTGCAGCTTCAGTATGGCCGGATAAGTCGTGCGGCACGGTCCGCACCAATGCGCTGTAAACTCGAGCAGGGCCGGTCTTCCACTGAATGTCATCGTGCCGCCGTCCGGGGTGCCGTTTAGCCAATACGGCGCCTTGATCGCGGGCGCTGGCTGCCCCACTAACGAGAACATGCGCAGGATTTTTTCGACTGCGAGCTTGGGATCATTGGGGAACAAAACGGCCGCTTGGTGTAGCAGCTCCGTGTTCTGGCTGTATAACAGCTCGGTGCCCGTGTCCCAGTAACGCAGTGCCGAGGCCAGTGCGTCACGAACCGGCTCAGATGTCTGTTCGGGCGGGTTCAGCTTCTGATACAGCTCGATCACGCTGCGTCGGTGCTTCAGGGCCGCCTCGTCCAGCCCCAATGAAGCGTACGCCCCGGCGAGTCGGCCATGTGCGACGACATGCTGCACGGTCCCGAGATCGCCCAGCTCCACAGCGATTCTCTCCGCTAGCAGCAGCCTCTCGTTTGTCGCGTTCTGCAGCGCCCGGTCGAGCGCGACCAACAGCGCTTCTGCGCGTTCCGTGGCTGTTAGGTGTTCATCCGCCAGCCTTGCCGCGACGGCCGCGTCAGCCTGCTCCGTCTGGTTTGCCTCGGTGTAGAGCCGCGCTAGCGCCAGCAGATCGGCGCCGGCTACCTTGCTGATCGCAAAGCCCGAGGCGTGACTCGCGGCACGTTCCACTCTTTGTGCTTGGATCTCATCGAATCGCTCCTGAGTTATCGCTTGCCCCGACTCTTGCAGCGCCTGCCATCTCGCCTTACTGAACCGCTCGACTTCCTCCAGGCATTCAGCAATGGTCTGCGGTGCGGTGGTCGGCGTCACTTCGCTCTTTAAGCTATCACTGTTCATTAACTATTCTCCTGTTCGGAAGCGGCAACTGGGTGGCCGACGCGGGTAAGTTGGATTCACGCAAGATGACCGACCATCGGCTTCTATTAACTAATACAGTTCAAAAGCGCCAAATGTGCCAGCGTGAGGCAGCTTTTTTCTCAAAGCAGTTGTTTAGAGAGGGCTGTCTCGATGGCCTCACGAGTAGCTTTGCTCACAATCTGCTCCCTCACCTTCCCATCCTTGAAGAAGATAAGCGTCGGAACGGCACGCAAGCCGTAAGACTCCGCCAAAGCCATATTCGCACCCGCGCTCGTGTCGAGTTTGACGACTTTGATCCTTCCCCGAATCGATGGCGACTTCGTCGATCACCTGCGCTAACGCTTGGCAAGGACCACACCACACAGCAAAAATAGACCAAGACCAAGTCGTCGGACTACAGAACCTCGTGTTCAAAGGTTGCATCGCTAGCCTCAATGATTGTGTCTGTTGCCATGTTTCTCCATTAGTTGAACCGCTTTAAGTTCTTGCCAGTGCGCGTTGTGAACTGGCTTGTCTCGATCACGCGCGACTACCCCGCCGCACTAGGCACAGGCGACTGCGGCAGTCCTCGATCGGTGTCATTCACTGGCCGAATGGCCCAGTTGCCTTCGCCGGTCAATTCGAGAACGGTGTCGTGGAATGGAAACAAAGTCACACGATGGGCCACGCTGATATAGCTGCAATCCATCTCCTGCAACAGTTGATACAGGAGACGCTCACCGTCGGTGTCGAGCCCGCTGGTGGCCTCGTCGAGAATCACTAGTCGCGGCTTGCGCAGCAGCGTTCGGGCAAAGGCCATGCGTTGCTGTTCGCCGGGGGAGAGCACGTGTGTCCAGTCGAGCCGCGCACCAAAACCGTCAAAGCGTTTCTCCAGGTACCGCAAATTGACAGCCGCCAGCGCGGATCTCACCTGTTCGTCGTTAAAGACGCCGTTCGATTCCGGATACGTGACCTGCTCGCGCAACGTGCCCAGGCTCATGTACGGACGCTGCGGCAGGAAGATCATCTGCTCGGCCGGCGGCAAACCAATACGCCCTGAGCCCCTCGTCCAGAGACCGGCGAAGCCGCGCAGTAGCGAACTTTTGCCCACACCGTTGCGTCCAACGACGAGCAGGCGGCCGGCTGGGCCAACGTCGAAGGTAAGATCGGCCACCAAGGTGCGCTCGCCTCGCGGCGTTTCCAGCGTGAGACTTTCGACGGAAAGATGGGGCGCCGGTTCGACTTGAATCACTGGGCCTGCGGCTTGCATCTCCTTGCGTGCTTTCCCCACGCAGTGTTCGCGGAGCGCGTGCAGGCGGGCGATCAGGGCTGACGTGTAAGCCAGCATTTGCGCCTGTTGTCCGAAGATGCCAAACGAGTTGCCTACGTGCTGCCAGGCATTCGTCGCTTGCGGGAAAGCCGCTAGAGTAAGCGTGCCGCGCAGGACCATGGGGGCGATCAGCAGGCTGGGAAGGACCTGATTCAGACCCATCGCGATGTGCAGCCATACCAGCAGCACGACGTTCCACCAGACAGTTTTGATTGCGTTCTCGATGAGCGATGCGTTGCGCTGGACCAGTTCCTTTTGCTCTACCGGTTCACCGCGAAGGAAGGCAACCGACTCCGCGTTGGTACGCACGTTCACCAGCGCGAAGCGGAAATCGCCGTCGAGCCGCCGCTGCTCATATCCGAGCTTCATTTGCGGAACAGCAAACAAAATGGACACGCCAGAGTAAACGAAGTAATAACCCGCGCAGGCAGGGACCAGGTACCAGCCGAAATGCCACAGCACGGCCCCGAAAACCACGAGATCCGAGACGCAACGGATAACGCTGAACGCGAAGCTTGTGGGATAGTAGACGAACTGCTCAATGTCGATGGCGATGCGCTCGTCGGGGTTATCAACGACACGATCACGGTTCAGAACGTAGTAGCTGGCTTCGGTGAGGTAATCGTTGATAAAGCGCTCGGTCAGCCACTGGCGCCACCGGGCCATCATGATTTCGTACGGCAGGCCGAGGAGGTTGTTGGCCAGGCCCACCCCCACCGTGACGAGCAGCATCAACAAGATCGCGTGGTAATAGATTGCGCCGTTGCGAGTCGCCAGCGCATTGAGTTGCGCGCCTGCAAGCTTGGCCGTATAGGCGGAGGTGAGCGAGAACCCAAATACGGTGATAGCGTACAGGCCAAGCGCGATGTATGCGCGCCAGGCACCCTTGCGAATCCAGAATGGATACGTCAGTTCCCATGCCTGCTTGAGCAGTTTCAGGTTGAGCTTGGGTGCGTTGGAATCCTTCTTGATGCGGAAGTTGTTACCGAACTGGCGCAGAAGCGATTCGCTCGACCCGGTGCCGGGCAATCCGCCGGGCCCACCGCCCGGCACGCCTCTCGACATCCCGCCTGGAAACAATTTGCCCCCTTCGTCATTCCGCGTCGCTCAACTGCGGCTGGCCAACAACTTTCGACCCCCATGGCGCAACCAGCCCTTCACCAGGCGTTCGGCGGTGCGCAGGTCTTCCGAGCCCTTAAAGTGCAGGGACGCGACGACCCTGCCCTGCTGATTGATGAGAAAGTTCGCGCCTTCCCCCATGGAGTGCGACCAACCCACGGGTGTATGCGCCAAGCGAAAGCTGTAGCCGAGGTTGCGCACCAGCGTGCGCGCATCGTCCGCCCCCCCGGGCCAGGTGTTGATCACCAGCACGTCGAAACCGGAACCGCGGTGCTTCTTCAGCAGCTTTTCGATGTAGGGAAACTCCCCACTGCACGACAGTCAACCCGGATGCCATACATTCACTAGCAGCAGCCGGCCGCGGTAATCTTGTGCGCAAAGGGATCGGCCTCGCTTGGACGGAACAACGAAGTCGGCGATGGGATAAGTTTCTTGCAACCTCGCCTGCCAGCCTTCTTCTTCCACCTGCCGCCGAGACTTGTGCAGCTTGCTTCCGAGACGCTTCGCCTCGTCGAGCAACTCTTTCCGCTCGATGAGCAGCGGATGCTGCACGAGCAACTCGTACGCCGGCAGCACCTGGCCGCTCGCGACCAGGGCCTTGGTTTGCGTCAACGCCAGCACCGCTTTTTCCTCCGGCGAGGCGCCGATATGCGGGATCTCGGGCTCGCGCAACTGCTGAGCGGCACTCAAGGCGGCGGCCGTCTTGTGTTTCTTGAGCTGTATGTACACCTGCAACACCGAGGTGTAGAAGCGCACGAGTTCGTCGGCACTTTCGATTTCAGGGAGGCTCTTCGTCTTAGCGGCATGTCTTGCCTCGGCCTTCAGCAGGTGTACCGCTCGCGCAGGATAGCGCTCTACGAGCAGAGGACACAATTGCCGCAGAAGCCACAGCCGACAGACGATTGGGGCTGCCCCATACGCCCGTTCCAGCAGCTTGCAAGCTTCAGCGCGGTTCGCCGCTTGGCAGGCCAGTTGCCACAGAGCCTTCCATTTGTACTGGGATTGCGGGAAGCGCCGGACAAACTCTTTGAGAAGCCGCCGGTGCGCCGTTGGATTCGTGGCGGTCATCGCAAAATTCAGTCCGTGGTCGCCAGGATTCGCCACCATACCCTTGCGCAGCCAGGCGCGTTGACCGGCGAGGTCTCCGCGAGCCGCCCGCCTGCTCGCCAGCATGCTGTATCCACCTACGAATTGCGGATCATCGGCGAGGATGCTTCTTAACCCGGCTTCCAGTTTGTCTCCTAGTTCCCGCTCTTGCAGCAACTGCCGCAAGCGTTCATCGGATGACTGCTGCCCGACGGTCGCCGCGGACGCCGCTTCGCCGGTTTCCTTTACTGCAGGCGCGGCCTCTACGCTCACCACAGTGCGTAGTTCTGTAACCGCCGGCCGCAAGCACGTGTGCTCATCGCAGAGCTGGTACTCGATCTGGAGCACGACCTCGCGTGGCCCGGGTAACAACCCCGCCTCGGCGCGCAGACCCACGTCGAATATCACGGAGCCAACGTGATATTCCGTTTCCATCCCGAACTTGGTGTCGAAGACGCAATGCGGCTTCGGCCATGCCTGAGGGGGACCCATCACAGTCAAAGGCTGGCCCGGGGCCACCGCGATGATTGTGGGGTTGGGCCCGCCGGGCGGCTGGGTCACCGAGTACAAATGGTATCCCGGCGAGATTTCAGCCTTCACGCGTACGACCATCCCGCCTCCTTGCATGCTGGCGTGATGCGGCGCGATTGTCCAAACCGCATGTTCCGTGACCACTCGCTTTTCCAATCAACTCTCCAGTACAAAAATGAGGGTGATAGCAGTCCCAAACTCGGGGGAAGGAGGCTGGGAGCGACGACTCCCAGCCTCGTTATCCGGTGGCCCACCCTCATCGATTACACAGCAAGCACACGAGTCGTCTGTCGCCGACTCTTTCCTCATGGTGCACTCAAAACGCCAGCTTGAGCATAAGTTGCAGTGAGCGCGGCCCGCCACTCTGATATAAGCTATTGAGCCCGTTCAGAGCGTTGTTTAAGGTGTTAACTGCCACACCGAAGCAGTTGAGAGACTGGTGAGGCTGCGGCTGGCCGCACGGGCCGGAGATCAGATAACCGTTGACCCATCCAAAGTTAGGGTGATTAAAGATATTGAAAGCTTCGGCTCGAAACTGTAGCTTGAGGCGCTCGTGAATGGGAAACTCGCGCCGTAATGCAAAATTCACCTGCGATGCTCCGAAGGCACGCGCAGAGTTCCTTCCCGCAGTGCCTTCCACGCCGGGTGCTGTTGCTTGAAACGCATTGTAATTCAGGATTCGGCCTCCCGGATATTGGGAACCGTAGATATAGAGACGCTGACCGGGTACGATATTAGGGTTTGTGTAGACAGTGGTGAGAGTGGCTGGATCAATGGTGGACGGACCGTTTTTGATATCCACGGGGAGTGCCGACCTGGCTGAAATACGCGTGTCCATACCCCAGTGCTCCAGGAGCGCGGAGAGGAATTGGTTTGAGTGCCTGCCCGGAATTTCGTAGGTGATCGCCGCCTGGAAGTTGTGCCGGATATCGAAATTCGAACTGGCACGCACCAGGCTGTATAATTGAAAGTTACTCGATGCCTCGTCAATCGAGTGCGACCATGCATAGAAGGCAGTTGTCTGCAAGCCCCGTGAGAGTCGCCGCTGGAATTGCACCTGCAGCGCATCATAGTCCGAGGTTGTACCGTTCTTGGTGATAAGAAGGCAACTTGGGCAGACATTGGGGTCAAAGTTCGGATTGCCCAAATTCTCAGGGGCGTATTGAAACGTCGCCAGCAGTCTCCGCCCGGCCGACCCTAGATACGTCACTGTGAGAGCATTCTGTTTCCCTAACGCCTGCTCGACCGCCACGTTCCACTCCCATACGTCCGGTAGTTTGAGATGCGGATCGAAGGCATAGATAGTATTGCTATACGGCGGGTCCACGCTGGCCGGAGGGAGGGTAATCTGTGCCGACGTCAGCGGGAAGCTGCTTCCGAAGTATACCTGAGTGTTGCTGAAGCCAATTCCGTTAAAACCGTTGGAACCCAGAGAGTTGCCCATATCGAAGAACTTGCCCAATCCACCACGCACCACCGTCTCACGACCGGGTGTTTGGCGTACCTGATAAGCTATGCCGAGTCGCGGACCAAACCCACGCCAATCGGTTTGCCAGAGCGGCGTTCCGGCAGGCGCAAGTTTGGTCGTAGCCAGGTTAGTGATCTGATCGACGGTATAGGGCGACGGGCCAGTGAGGTTGGTCGGCGGGGGGTTGACGTCCCAACGCAATCCAAGCGAAAGGGTTAAGGGTGCAGTCACTTTCCACTCGTCCTGTGCAAAGGCCGAAAAATTGTGGTACATCGGCTCAACCGGAGAAGGAATAACCGTCTGAGCTATCGCCAGGTCGGCTTGATTAGCCAAGACAGATGCTTCACTGAAGAATTCTTCAAGTTCAAGACTCGTAATAGGAGTTACACGGGTCGAAAGCCGGCGCCAATCTCCGCCGAACTTCAACAAGTGGCGACCCAACATCCAGCTGTGTGTATCGGTCAAGTTATACTGTCGCTGGGCATTTTGCAAAACTTGCCCAAGGTTAACCACGGGCGAAGAGCCGTAGCAAAGACAGACAGACAAGACAGAGCCCTGCGCAGGGAAGGAACCGCCGTTTGGTCCGGGAATGGTAGTAACATCAAATGGTACAGCTCCACCCAAACTGGTGAAATGCGACCCGAACTCAGAATTGCTTTGCGTAATATTGAATCGGAGTTCATTTGTCTGCCGCGAGCTGATGGTAGCTGTTGTGCCCACCGTTAACGACCGGTTGTTGATGATCGTACTGGTTTCAACTGACTCAGCGTAAGTCGATGTCGTCGTCGGTGTATCGGCGAAACGTGCGAATAGGCTGAACTTATTACTGAGGTGGTGGTCGATGCGCACAGTGGTGCTGTTGAGGGTGGATGGAAAGGAGATTCCCGTCGAATAGAAGCCTAAGCCGTCATTGAGTCCATCCTCTCCGTTGTTGACCATTGGGAAGGCGTTCAGAATTGGCTGTAACGGCGCTGGCGCGGCTGTACGCAAGGTATCGTCCGGAACACCGAACGTTTGGAGACCTTGTGGGGTGACGAGCCGCAGGCCCTCATACGTGAAGAAAAAGAACGTCTTGTTCTTGCCGTTGTAGAGGTCCGGAATGATCACCGGCCCACCCAGAGTGCCGCCAAAATCATTCTGCCGCTCCTTTGACCGGGACTGGCCCAGCTGATCAAGAAACCAGTTATTGGCATCCATGGCATCGTTGCGGAAATATTCGTAAGTCGAGCCGTGCCAGGTGTTCGCGCCAGACCGGGTCGTGAAAGAGAACTGACCACCCGGTGTGCGCCCGAGTTCGGCCGAGTAAGTGGACGTACTCGCGCGGAACTCCTGCAGATCATCGACGGGAACTATGGGTTGGGTAGATCCCAGTGCACTCGCCGCGGGTGTCGCCCCTCCAAAGCCTGCGCCGCTCCCCACGTCGCCGGGGGAGGTGCCTACAGTGGCGCTGACGCCGTCTACCGTAAAGTAGTTCGCTTCGGTGCGCAGGCCGTTGACCGACATCTCGCCGGCCGATCCTGGCCCTGGTGTGGCATTACCGAAACTAGCACCACCCCCAACAAGCGTCACACCGGGCGCTAGCGTGAGCAAATCCTGAAAGCTCCTGCCATTGAGTGGCATGCTCTCTACGAATTTGCTGTCGATCACGGTGCTGACCGCCCCCGAATCGGTCTTCACCATTTCGCCGGCTCCACTCACGGTGACCGACTCGCCGACCACGCCCAGTTGCAGCTTGACGTTACGGCTTAGAACATCCTGCACGTTCAGCGTGAGATCGGTTAACACAACCTGCCGGAACCCGGCCTTCTCCACCACCATCCGGTACTGCCCGGGATGAATATTCGAAAAGACGTAAAGACCTGAGTTGTTCGAGCGCGTTGCTGCCGTGATAAGTGTGTCGACGTTGGTCAGCTTGACCTGGGCGCCCGGCACGATGGCGCCGGACGGGTCGGTGATGGTTCCGGACAGGGTGGCGTCTTCACTCTGGCCGAAGGATGGTACGCAAAAGCACAGAACCAGCGCCGCGAGCAGGAGTACATAGAACTTTTGGGAGTAGTCATGCTGGGCCATAAGGAGTTCTCCTTGCTCCCGTATTCACCAGACTTTGTTCATTCGTCCCACCAGGTCAAGAAAAGTCATCAGAAAAACAATTGAGGCAGAAGGTTGCCCTCCTGCCTCGGTCTTTCGTGTCAGATTTCCCGCTCTTTCGGGCTGCACTTATGGGTGGTTGGCGGGGGTTCCTAGGAACGCATTCAACAACATCTTCCCTTTGGGCTTTTCGCCCGGCTGTTCGTTCGGTTCTAGTGTCACGTAGACGGAATCGATCTGCGCCAGCACCTTGGTATCGCTAAACCTGAAGATCCAACGGTTCTGCGCAGGGTCATCGTTGTGCAACGCGCCGAGCGCTCGAGGCGTGTTCGGATCGCCCTCTTTGTGTCCCCAGGCATAGAAGGTCTGCCGGCCCTTGGTATTCGATAGGTCGTAGGCGTAGAAGATCAGGGATTTGCCTTCGGTGTAAAACACGCGGCCAAAGGGCTTGCGCACTCCTCCGTTCTCCACGTCCGCCACGTCGATGATGTGCAGATTGCGCGCGCCGATCACGTCACGCATCTCGCTCCCGGACGCCACCGCCATCAGCTCGCGATCTCTCTCGGCCGCTGCAGTCTGTTCGGCCAGTTTGTCTTCCAGTTCGCGGAGATGATACTGCGCTACAACCAACTCGGAGTCCTTGGATGCCTGCGCATCCTTCAGGCTGCGCAACTGGGCCTCACTTGCCAGCGCAGCGTTCCGGCTTTCATCGGCGGCCGCTGTTAGCTGCGCGAGTTCGTTGGCATCGCGACTCCGCGCATCCTGAACATCAGCGATCTTCCGCGTCACTTGCTTCAGTTCATTCTGAAGCCGCGCCTTCTCCCGCTCCGAGGCAGCCAACCTTTGCTCCAGTTCAGTCGTGGCGCGGCTTGCGGCCAACAATGCAGAAGCATCAACAACGGGCTCCGACGACTTTTCCGCGACAACGACAGGAGGGGCGGGAGTAGTGGACGCTGCACTGGCAATCGCCGTTTTCTCGGAGACGGTTGAAGAGTGCCGGAAAAAGCCAATTCCAAACCCTACAGCACTGCCAACCACCAGCAAGGCCACCGCCCAAACCGGTGCCCGGGAAATAAAAGGTCCGAACGCCAAGCTGTCGATTCTCGCTGGCCGTTCTGAGACTTCCTTCCGAACGGGCTCCGAGAATTCCGCCCCGGCATTCTGCAAGTTGCGGAGGATCTTGTGCCGAAGTGCCGATTGCGGGTCGTAAACTTCCGGCTCAAGCTTCTCTGCTTGTAATAGCCAAACAGAATTGATGTCCACAAAGTCCGTCTGCAACTCCTTGCAGAACTCACATTCCCGCAGATGTGCATGAAGTTCAGTCAGCTCCGCTGGCGAAATCTGGCCAACCGCTGCCGAGGCGCACAGCTCCTCATATCGACTGTGCTCTTGCATCTTTTACCTCCCACTTACTAGGTCGCGCTTTTTCCGGTTCCAGTTGAGGCAGGGGCTCCGACAGGCAATCACGAAGTTTCATCATTCCCCGATAATAATGATGCTTGGCGTTGGCGACGGTCTCGCCCGTGCGAACCGCCAATTCATCGAAAGTCAAACCCTCAAACGCAATCAACTCGATGGCCGTTCTCTGAGAGGCGTCCAATGTCGCGAGGACTTCACGCACCAGGCGTGTTGTTTCCCCAGAATTCAGCCGGAGCACCGATGCCACAGAGGGCGAGAACTGCGCAACGTCCTGCTCATCCACCTCCACCTGGTTATAGAACTGCCGCCGTTGCAGGTGGTATCTCCGGTTAATGCTCCGCGTGTAGGCAAGCTGCAACAGCCACACCTTAAGTGTTCCTCGGGCAGAGTTAAAAAGTTCCATTTTCTGAAAAAATTCCAGGAACACGATCTGGACGACGTCTTCCGCTTCGCTCTCGTCGTGCACGATTTTCTGGGCGACACTCCACACCAGCCGCTGATACCGATCGACAATCACGGCAAGAGCGTCATCATGACCGCCACGCAGGTGCGTCATCAGATCTTCATCTGACGACGACTGCATTTGCCGATATGTCAGCCCGCGTGGCTCGTTGAGCAAGACGGTCGCTCCGAGGCGATACACTTATCCTCAGCTTGTTACTATATGCGTGAAAGTTACCACAAAACAGCCCCTCCGCGGCTGGTACATGCGTTACAAATATTTCTATTCCCGGCTGGGACGAAGACGGGACCGCCGGTGTATACCAAAAATAGCACTGATTTCGGACCTGGGTCGCCTATCAGCACAAGTAATGGGGTCTTAGCGCCAGCATGGTGCCTGTACACTGGTCAGAGTTTACTAACTGCTCGCTGGATGAAGAGTGAAAACCAGTTTTTTGAGCTATTCAAAATCGGTATTGGACCGTCGAGTTCTCATACGGTCGGACCGATGCGCGCCGCCAGAGAGTTCGTCGCCCAACTGCATCGGCAAGCGCAGTGGAGTGAGGTCTCAAGGGTGTGCGTCGAAGAGGTGGGCAAATCCCGTGCGCCCCGGCCGCTCGTTGCGGCTGCCGACGTTGTAGCAAACGTCGATGGCATACACCGGCGCGCTGTGGCCCGGCACCAGGATCACGCGCAGCCCGTTGTCGACCTTCAAGTCGCGAAATTCCCTTTTGGGTAGTTTTAGGTCTCTGCCCGCTGGCGACGCACCCAGCGCCGCGCTCAGACTGATGCACCGGGGTTCATTAGTTCGATCCATCGTCGATGCTCATTCAGACTGGCAAGCTTCGCAGCTAGCTGCGACCGGCAATCTGCAGAGTTACTTCTAGCTTGTCGGTACGAGGAGGCAAGCAAAGGTGGTCGTCGCACATCTGATACCTCACATCAAATTCCAGTTTTTGACTTCCTGCCGGAGCTTTCTTTTTCACTTTCAACGGTATCGTAAACGACGCTGAGTCCACATAGAACCTTGTCTCCGCGCCGAAAACTGGGTCCATCTTCGATTCCGGTTTTGGCGAATTAATGCCTCCCGCTATTTCAATCGGTTGCCCTTCTGGCACAGTGATCTCCATCCCCTTGACAGGGGAATGCGGCGGCTGCGGATAGGAATACATATGCCATCCATCGTCAATTTCCGCGGTGACCTCCACTTCCAGCTTTTGGCCTGGGCGATAATCGCCGTGCGCCCCTTTCACTTCCGCCGACCAATGCACGGGAGCCACGTTCTGTGCGTGGGCCAGCGTGCCTACAAACACCAGACCAAACGCGGTCAGCAGCACAACAAGACTGTTCAGCAACCGAGATTTGCTCATTGTGATGTCTTCCCCTGGCCGGGCGTCGGACCGGCACTCGCGGACCATTTCAGCAAGCTTTCCACCTCTACTTCGCAAGTCTTTTCCGCTTCCAGGCTCTCCAATTCGGCGATCTTAAATACGATCTTGCCCTCCGGATCCAGCAAAAAGCTTGCGGGCATGTCGTGCACTCCATACATCTTCCTGGCCCATGAGAATCCTTCATCAGAACCCTTCAATGCTGTGAAGCCATAGCTGCCCATGATCTTCACAGCGCCCTCCTGCTGTTTTGCTTCCACGTTGATCGTCACGAGGGCAAGGCCCTGTGCTTTGTACTTGTCTAGCACCTCTTGCAAGCGCGGAAACTCCGCGCGGCACCAGACTCAACCGGGGAACCAAAAGTTCACGAGAACCACACGACCCCGAAAGTCGGCCAGTTTCACTTGGCGATCCGTGACATATTCCTTGAGGTCGAAAGGCTCCATCGCCTTCGCTTGAGACTCGCGCGTCTGCCACAAATCCTGGTTTATTTGCTCGGGCGTCTTGCCTAGCTTCATTCCGTAGCTCGCGAATGCAGCTTCGAGCTTCCCATTCGGCTCAGGGAGCAGCTTTGCTTTCAGATTGTTATACGCTTTTTGAACGTCTCCATCACCGGCCAGAGCCTCCGCCTCCTCCAGCTCGTAAGGAGTTTGGTCAACATTTCTGACTATATCGAATTCACTCGATGTATGCAGGGCGTGCTCTTCAAGGAGCGCATCCGCCTCTTTATACTTTCCTTGTGTAATGAGAGATCGCGCATCGACGATACTCTTCTCAAAGTCAGCCACAGTTTCCCAGTAGGGCTTCTTAGTTTTGTCCTTCGACTCACTGGGGATCTTGCGAGAAACTTGACCCTTTTCTTTGGCTTCTCTGGTTTTGGCTTGACCTTGAGCTTCCTCTTTATCCTTCTGCATTTGTTCCGCGAAACTCAGCGCCTTCGCAGGATCGCTCTTCGCGTACAAGTTGAACAGGTCTGTCATCGCACCGAAGGATGATTGTTTCCCGTAGAGTTTGTAAACCTGCTCCAGCACTGCCTGTTGTCCCTGCGCTGAGTCTTCATTGCCAGCCACTAGGGCCAGCAACGTCTGCAACCCTTCCGGGTACTTGGCGGCTCGATCCTCCACGAGCTGGCGAAACTTGGCCCGGTCGGTCGAGAAATACGTCAACGCATAACCCGAAAACGAGTGAGGCGCCCCTTGCGGATCGAGAACGAGCGCCTTTTCTGCATATTCGCGTTGCTTCTGAACGTCGCCGGCAGTCGCGGCTATAGATCCCAATCCTTCGTAAGCGGGCGCGCACGATGGATCAATCGCGATTGCCTTCAAATACACTTCATGCGCTTCTGAGTCCTTTTTCAATGCCCGAAACACTTCGCCTTTGCCCCAAAGAAACATTACCTTCTGGGGATTCTTCTTGATCCAGCCATCATAGGTCTTCAGCAGTTTTGCGCTGACTTTTGTCTCGGCAGCGGCAATCTTTTCGTCGACTGCCCTTTGCTGATTTTCTTCTTGTTCCTTTGCGAGCTTCTCCTGTCTCTCTTTTTGCTCTGAAGTGAGGTTCACCTGCTTTTGTTTTGTGGTCTTCTTCTGCGTCTTCTCGTTTTCCCTGTCGACCAAGTAAAAGCCTAGAAGGAAACTAATCCGGATGAATTTCTCGTGAGCCGTTCGGTTATTGGGATCGAGTTCGATGGCCTTTTTGAAATCGGCAACGGCTTTCTTGTAGTTAGGTTTCGTCTCCGCCGCGTCGCCCGCTTTGATCGCCGCCTCCGCCAGGTCTTTGGGTCCGGTCGCGGTGGGCGCGGTGTTCTGCGGCGCGGACGTCTGTCTGGCGCTAGCCCGACACAGATTTGCAAAGCAGAACCCGATCATCATGAGGACCAAGAAATGCCTTTTCATAAAAGTTCACCTATTTCGGCACCATTTTCACCTGCGGGCGCCTCTTACATGGCGAGCGTCAGCATCGCATCGCCTCGCGTTTGTGACGATTCGAAAGCATCTTGATTCTAATTTCGACAAACCGCATGCGGTGATACACGTGGTTAAGCATCGGTGAAAATGTGCCCTCCTTCAAAAGCTTAACTTCAATGCGAGCTGAATCGAACGAGGTCCCCCGATCTGATATAAGGAGCTCTCACCATAGAGCGAATTGTTCAGAGTCATTAGTGCTTGGCCGAATGTAGGACTGCCGACCTCGGGATTTAGATATCCAAAGTTTGGATGATTGAATGCGTTGAAGAGCTCGGCCCGAAACTGAAGATTCAAACGCTCAGTCAGGTTGAAACGGCGATGAATGCCTAAATCCATTTGCACGGTCCCAAAGCCTCGCAGAACGTTCCGGCCGAGCGTCCCCTGCCGCAATGCATTTCCATTTGAGTCTGTAGGGACCAGTTGGAAAGCGGCAGGGTTGAAGCCCCTGTTCCCAGGACAAGATATCGTATTCCCAGTCGTAGTTACGTCGTTGCATTGCTGCACTCCATGCACATAGAAAGGCTGGCCTGGCACAACGTCGGGCCTTACCTCTGTGCTGCCAAAATTTGCGAACCCGCCGATTAAATCTTCGGGCAAGCCCGTTTGGGCAAGCGCAATTGTATCGACGGACCATCCACTTAAGATGGCTTTGGAAAGAAAGCCGGCGTTCCAGGCCGGGATATTGTAAGTAAGTGCGGCGCGCAAGGTATGCCGCAGGTCGAAATCCGAGTTGCCACGATCTACCCTAGGATCTGGAAGCGTTCCCGGTACGAATGTATCGAGATTGGTGAAGCTATTCGATGCGTCATCAATCGAATGAGAATACGTGTAAGAGGCCAAAGCTTGAAAGCCATGGGACAACCGCCGGTTGAATTGAAGTTGCAGGGACTGATAGTTTGAAGAGGAAGCGTTTCGCACCACATCGACGTAGGAAGCTAGAGGGACGATGTTTTCTAGAGTGTCCATCCGAAGGAGACGATATCCAGCGGAGGCCACGTAAGAGGCACTTAATGACTGGTTCTGGCCCAAGCCTTGCTCGACGGACACATTCCATTGAACTGTGAAAGGAAGCTGAAGGTTGGGGTCAACCGCAATAACCTTGAAAAAAGGGGGCTGCACGGAAGCTGGCACGGAAGGAATGGTAAGCACGTTGTCGGCTACCGGAAACGGAAGCCCGCTTATCTCAGCGGTATTTGAAAACGCGGCGGCTTGAAATCCCTCCGCTACTGTCTGGCTATTGAGATCGTAGAACATGCCTATTCCGCCCCGGAGAACTGTCTCGTAGCCGGGGACCTGCCGCAATTGATACGCGATTCCGATGCGTGGAGCGAAATTGTTATAAGTCGTCTTGAACAGCGGAGAACCGGCCGGCGCGAGGGTAGCCGTGGCGGGATTGCTGAGGCCTACTAGGTTTGGAATGTACTTGAACAATCCGTCTCGATCAGTAGGCGTTGGGTTCAGCTCAAATCGGAGACCGTACGTGAGCGTCAGGCGCCTCCAAATCCGCCAAGTGTCTTGCGCATACGCCGAAAAGTTTATATAGATTGGATGTCCAGTCACAGCCCCTTGAATCGCGGTGTTTGTGAGAATACCTGACATGAGATCACTCTCCGAAAAGACTTCGTAGACGACAGAAGCGGGCGACGAGCCAATGACTGGGAATAGACGTCTGAAGTCAATGCCCCACTTTAGCTGGTGCGGCCCCACGGAATGAGAAATGTTGTCAACAATGTTGATCTGACGCTGGGCATTCTTAGCCTGTGGGCCGAACTGCATTTCAGCAAAAAGGCCAGTATCCGGAAGGAAAAATGCCCAGGTTGCTTGGTCTAGGCCGTTGACAAGCGGTTTGGGAAACAGAATCGACGTGTCAAAGAGCATTCCGCCTCCAGACGCCTGCGGAATTAAAAACTCCCTGGACGTGTTAACCGCATAATTCAGCCTTAGCTCATCACTCCAGCGGGATGAAATCGCGAAGTCCGCTCCGAGTGTAAGCGAGCGTGATCGAGCAACCTGGGAGTCAATCGTGGTGGCATCATAAACACTCACGTTTTGCAAGTTCGACGGCGTGTCGGAGTAGCGGCCAAAGAGGTGCAACCGCTTCCCGATTGCATGGTCGACTTTGATCGTGTAGGAATTCATGTTGGTAGGCAATGATTTGGCGAGGGTATAGAGTGCGGAACCATCACCGAAATCGGGGCCATTGGGAATCGGAAAGTAATTCACTAGGGGCAGAAACACCGGTGCTACTGCGGGAGGCTGACGCACGCTGGTGTCAGGAACGATGAACTCTTCAGTGGTCGGTACCTGGAGGCGCAGTCCTTCATATGAGAAAAAGAAAAAAGTCTTGTCCTTGAAGATCGGGCCGCCGAACGTTCCACCAAAATCATTCTGACGGTCTTGCCCCTTGGGGAGAGGAGGATCGTTGACGAATCCGTTGAACCAATTGCTCGCATCGAGAACCGTATTTCGAAGGTAATCGAATGCCGTGCCATGAAAGGAGTTCGTGCCGGAGCGAGTCAAAAGAGAAATCTGGCCTCCAGGTTGACGTCCAAATTCGGGAGCATATGTTGAAGTTTGGATTTTGAACTCCTCAAGGGCATCGACGGCCACCATGCCCTGTGTGGTGCCAGCGACCGTAAGGCTCGGGCTTGCCCCATTCAGATTTTGATTCGACGTCGCAGCAACTCCAATATAGCCGCCCAAGTTGGCGCTGACGCCATCCAGTGTGAAATTGTTGGCGGTGTCCCTTTGACCGTTCACGCTGAACGAGCTTCCGGTTATTACGGTACCTGGTGTAAGCAAGATGAGAGTCTGAAAGCTACGGCCGTTCAATGGCAGGTTCTCGGCGAATTGACGATCGACGACGGTGTTCACGGCAGCCGACTGAGTATCTACTAGGGGTGCGCCTCCTTCGACGGTCACCGTTTCAGATATCGATCCAATTGTCATGCTGAAATTGAGTGCCGCATTGTCCTGGACGTTTAGCACAACGTCTGGCTTCACAATTTGCTTGAATCCGGGATTCGTCACAATGACGCGATACGTACCAGGCTGCAGAGAGGTCACAACGTATAGACCACTAGCATTCGTTTTGCTATCGACTTCTCCACCAGTAAGGACATTTTGAACTCTAACCTCAGCTCCCGAAATAGTTGCTCCGGACGGATCAGTTACACGCCCCGAAATTGTCGCCGTCTCCGTTTGGCAGAGGGCAACGATGACAAAGCAGAACGTCGCAAGAACGACGAGAGTGATGGTCTTCAACGGAGCGGCTCCTATTCTTCTGAAACTCGTTCTAGCCAGAATGCCAGCCGCAGATTAAGTCTGTACCACTCCAGATTCACATTTTTGTTACGGGTGATTTGCCTGGGTTCCTAGGTAGGCGTAGAGCAGTTTCTTTCCGGTGGGTCGATCGGCGCCACCCAGAGGTTCGACGGTGACGAAGACCGAGTTTATTGCTATGAGCTTCTCTGGATCATTTACCTTGAGAACCCAGCGCTTTTGAGCATGGTCATCAACGTAAAAGACGCCAAGACTCTTCGCGACCGCCTGGCGTCCTTCAAGTTGTCCCCAAGCCTGGAACGACACCTTGGCAGGATTGCCCCGATCTCCAAGATCAAATGCGTAGAAGATCAGGGATTTACCCTCAACAAGGAATACTCGGCCAAAAGATTTCTTTGTTCGTCCATTGCCGTCCACATCGGACACGTCCAGAATGTGGAGATTGCGCGCCCCCATTAGTTCGCGAACGTCTTCCGCGATAACGGTAAGTTGCCGTTCTCTTTCTGCAATCGCTTGTTCCTCTTTTACATGACCCGCCAGTTCATTGAGTTTGATCTGCTGGTCGACGAGTGCAGCATCAACGCTGTCCTTCTCAGCCAGAACTCGGTTCAAGTCTGCTTTGGCGGAGTCAAGAGCACGTTGCGTTTCGCTGGCCTCCCTCTGAACTTCCGCTAGTTGGTCTGTGGTCTTCGCCAGTTCCCCCCTGGCAACATTTGACTCAGCCCGCGACTGGCTCAATCTGGCTTTCAGATCGGATATGAGGGTCTGCTGCTGATTCGTCTCGCTCTCAAGTGCGGCGACCCTTGCCTGCAACTGAGAAATCAGCCGCTTGTCCTGGGAGTCTCTAACCAGTGTTGGTCCCTGGGCGTCTTGCACAATCGGTTGACCATTCGATTGCGACCCCTTCCTCGAGAGCTTGAATAGTTGTACAGACAAGATCACAATTACTGTTGCTGCTACCGCAGCTAGACTCGGCATCAGCCTGATCCGCGGCCATGACCACTTCGTAATCGAAAATCGTGATCGCATAACCGCGCCCGAAAACGGTACGCCTTCGGCGACCGCACGCTTTAGGAATCGGGCCCGATAGCTATCACCCTGCAACGCAGCGAGAGTCTTCTCATCCACGTCAGCCTCTCCGACCGGCATCTTGTCCAGAATCACGGCGAAGTCGTCCGTAGCGTGGCGACAACTCGGACACGCTCTCAAGTGCTCAGACAATTCCTGATATTCCTCAACCGACAGCTGACCGATTGGCAGTAGAGCGCACAGCTCTTCGTAATATTCATGCGTTTGCATCGGCCTGCTCCTGCTTCTCCAGCCGCGACTTTTCCTTGGCCGGCTCGTTCCTAATTACGGCACGCAGTCTGTTGAGACCGCGATAATAATGATGACGAACATTGCCCAGGCTATCGTCCGTGCGCTCAGCGATTTCTTTCAAAGAGAGTCCCTCGAAATACGCGAGCTTTAGAACCCTGCTCTGGGTTTCGTTTAAGCTGCTGAGCGCCTCTGTAACGAGCTGCCGGATCTCTTGATCGTTAAAATGGATGACATCGGCCGACCGCAACTCGCCACGAAGCTCCGCAATGTCAGAAGTCTTGTAAAAATTGCGGATACTCAAATGTTGACGACGACTCATTCCGCGGTGATAAGCGTACTGCAGAATCCACACCTTAAGTGTGCCTCTGGATGGGTCGAATTGTGCCGCCGACTTAAAAATTTCTAGAAAGACTGTCTGCATCAAGTCTTCGGCTTCGCCCACATCACGCAGGATCTTCGTCGCCACGCTTAGGATTAAGCGGTAATAGCGATCAAATATTATCGCCAGCACATCCGCGTGTCCCGCTTGCAGGTGCACCATCAACGATTCGTCGGACAGGCGCTTGAGCTCATCCAACGAGACGCCGCACGGCTCGGGAGTCTCATGCTGGTTTCTTGTTGACATTGCAAGTGGACGCGAAGTCAGCCCCCTCCAGTTGTTAATGTCCCATGAAAGTCCCGTTTTTCGAAAATATTTTTTTCAACAAAAATTCATCGGATCAATTCGGTACAGATTGGATTTTCCGTTGGCATACTATGAGCGCACGATTCATGCGCAAGGTGGCCCAGCTCCGCCATTGCCGCCTTCCGTTGGCAGCACCATTAGTAGCCCTGGTTGTGGACGCACATTCTAATCCGGTTCAGGGAGCGGTAGTGACTTTCAGCGATGGCGGAAAAGGTGGCAGCTTCACGAGCACCGGTGTGACCACGGATGCTTCCGGACACGCCGCAACTTCTTATACAACCCCCAACACCGCTGGCGTTGTGAAAATTACAGCCACCACGGGCAGCCTCAAAGCGGCCAGCTTCTCCGTTACGGTCACGCAGAATAAATCGGTACCGTACATGTGTTCACCGACCAAGCGCGCCGTCCCGCTAGCCTAGCGCGCCCCGGCCTGGGGGTGTCCTTGCCCGCATGCTTCGCGCATGTAAACCGCAGGTTAACTCTTCAGTATACAGGGGAACGATGATCTGGATGACGAAACCGAAGAAAGAATCTTGGCTGGAAAACCTCGTCTTGTGCATAGGGGAGTTATTACGTTTTTCCCGCATCCAGCAACTCCTTCACCCAAAGACATCGCAACCTTGATGCGGCAAAAAAATTGGGACCAGTCAGCACCATATTCAGGTAATTGAAGAAACGGTCAGGCAGACTGGGGAACTGCTGGCAGGGAATATGCTTCAAAGCTGGGCGAGACGCCAACAAGCTAACGTCCGTACTGCACAAAGATCAGTTCACTTTTGACGTGGTCGCACTAGGCCCCGGATCATCGCTAGTACGGTTTCGTACTCCGCATCCGACAGCAGCGGAACCAACGGCTCCAGCCGCGCCATGCGAGGATTGCGCTTCATCACCTTGGACAGTGCCCCGGCGCTGTACTGCTTTGCCATCTTGTCGCGGGTGACCGCTTCTTCCATGTCGGCAAGATTCAGCCCGAGATGTTTGCATACGTCTTTCAACAGGTAGGCTGACGGCAAGGCTTCGCTGCGGATCAGCTTGCGAAGGTGCTCGTAGGTCACATCGAGCGGTTGTGCCAGTTCACGGAGCGACATGCCCTTCTTGTCCACTGCGGCGGCGAGCGCGTTGCCAAAGTTCCCCTTCACATCCATCTTGATCGGCATGAAGTGACCATAGCTGCCTTCCTGTTCAGAAGTCAACTAACTTATGTGTTACCCAGCTTGGGACCAGCACTCGTACGCACGGCTGTAGACATTCGTGCAGGTACTCACAACTTGCACGCAAGTGGCAGCATATATCACCTTATGTCTCGACCCTACCATGCTTCTGCATCTGTTAACTCCTTGCTAACTAACCTCTTACAAGCATTCTGTTGCTTTTTGTCCCGATCTCGTCTCGTAACCCTCTTTCATTGCAGCACGAAGCCGAGCATTTGAATTTGCAAAGGACTTAGCTCGATAATGTCCAGCTGATTATAAGTGTGTGTTGAAACACACGAGTTCCGTGCTATGTCACTTTCTATGCATATTTGTGTCATTCATGACGGTTCACGGCACCATGCAAAGTGGAACAAAACGCTTGCTCGACTCGCCAAGTAGCTGATTCCATTACAAGCCTTCCAGCGCAGCAACAATCCTGTGGGTTGGTTGTTGAATTGCACACAAGTAAACCAGTTGTATACAGACAGGTAGTAGTTCATGTATTCACACTGAAAGGGAGATTATGACTCGTAAGGACTTCGTTCTGATCGCAGAGACAATCAAACAGCTACCGTCATTCGATGTACCAGCAGACAGTGACGTTGTACGGTTCGCCGTCATCGTGGCGCGTTTCGCAGACTCCTTAGCTAGCACGAACCCACGTTTCAACCGCGCACGATTCGAGAAGGCGTGCAATGGGAAGGCGGAAACCAAGTGACTGAGCTAAGCATCGGCGAAACCGAATTGCTGACGTGGTTTGAACGGGACAGGGCGCACGTGGAGCTACGCAACAAGCTAGACGGCTCGACCATCGTTGAATGGTGATGAGGACGTAGCAGAGGCAGTCGAAGACGGATCGCTCAATCCGAGGGACTACCACTCAACTGCCTACGCGTACGCGGAGGTTTGCGGGATGCTGCCGGAAGTGGGGGAACAATGAAACGTGCCATCGGATACCTTCGCGTGAGCGGCAAGACGCAATTCACAGACGGGACGGGTCTAGACGAGCAGCGGGCACAGATAATCGCGTGGGCCGCTGCTCACGGTTTTGAAGTGGTCGAATGTTTCACAGATGGTGTGACGGGCGAACTACCGTGGCAGAAGCGGCCCGGAATGGCGGCACTAGTGGAGAGGGTTGCTGCCAATGACCTAGACGCGGTGATCGTTCATCAACTGGACAGAATCGGGCGCGGTAAGTCCGCAATCTTCGAGGATTTTCTGAGCATCGTGGGCGCTGCCGTTGCCGTGTGGTCTGTCGTAGATGGCCTACTCACCGCTGACACTTCGCTGGATGAGTTTCAAAACGCGGACAAGGACATGATTCTTGGAATCAAGATGCAAATTGTCCGTAACGAAAAACGGAAACTCGTGGCACGAATGAAACTGGGCAAGGTGCGCGCCGCAATGCAGGGAAGGCACGTCAATGGGATTTATGCCTACGGCGAGCACCCCGAACGACCGGAAGAAAGGGCCGTCCTCGACCGCATGAGGCAGATGCGCGACGCGGAGCAGCGGAGCTATGACACCATCGCTGCCACGTTGAATACTGAAGGCGTGAGGCCACGGAGCGCAGGACGTTGGACAGCATGGGCGGCGAACAAAATCCTCAACCGGGGTGCGAAATGAGGCGCGCGGAGAGGGATGAGAATGGTGCCAAGCCTGAACTCGAAGCAATCGCCCGCCAGTGGTTCGAGGAATACCGGGATCGTGAAGAGGATGAGCTAGTGTTTGGGACGCCTAAGCCCAAAGTGGTGATTCAATGATCCGGGCTTGGTGGTACAGGCTCGGAAGAATCTGGGGATGGCAATCGGCAGACAAGCCTAAGCCCAGGGCAAAGCGAATGCCGCGCAACTGGTGGCGGAATCCCCCTGCATTCGACAAGGACTGGCGCAAGGACGTGGTTGGCCGTCCGTTCTAGCGCCTCCGGGATCGCTGTGTGGACACCGCTTGGTTGAAAAGAATCTCACGCTGCTATCGCTAGCACCGTGAGATACGTGAAGGTCATCCGACCGCCTTCGATAAGGCACGGCGCAAGGACATCCAGGGACTACCCAACTAGTACGGTCGGAGGGGCAGTTGGCAAAGAGTTGAGGGTACTTTCGGCGCGTGGCGGTCGTTTAAACTGCTTGCTGAGCGCAAGCCCTTGCTCTTGGTAGGAAGACCCTATAGAGACTCCGTAGACTTTAGCAGGCTCGGACGCCATTTCGTAATATGCGAGTCTCCCGACCAATTGGTCATCTTCCAACAGAATTGGGATATCATGCGCTCGCACTTCCAGCACAGCTTTAGTACCCTCTATTTCACCCTTACGTCCATACCCGAAACCAGGGTCAAAGAACCCTGCATAATGGACGCGGAATTCCCCCATTGTCGGGTCGTATGGAATCATCTCCGCCGCTTGGGTTGGTTTCACTCGCACCGCTCTCTTGGAAACCAAAATGTAAAAACTATCGGGTTCTAGCACAATGCGACCTGTACTTGGCTTGGGGATCGCATCCCAGAAATCAGCTATTTCATAAACTCCGACTTTGGCAAAATCTATCGGAGGTTGGTGTTTCTTAGCCTTGTAAGCGACAGGCGTTTGATGTCCGTTCCCTTCAAGATCAACAGTGATGGGCCAGCCGCGATTTATGGATGCCCTGTCTGCTTCATCATCGCCGATCCGAAATTCGGCCTTGGCTAGTGCCTTCAACCGATAATCCGTGGCTGGCATTGCACTCCCTCTGACAAACCGGAGCTGATTCAGCTTTAAGCCTTGTCGCACGATGATTGGAAATGTCCGGGTCACAACTTCGATATAAAGATCACCCTGATAGCCCTTGCGCACTCGCTCAAATTCTTCCCCGCATTCTGTGATAAGCCTAGTCAGAATATCGAGCCTGCCAGTTGTGCTTTTTGGGTTGGCAATACCGTGCACATCAGGGGGCAGAGCCAAGCTCTCCATCAACTTTATGATGTAGACGGAGTTCTCTTTGAGAATAGCCCCCTCCGTCAAATCCAATCTATCGAGAAGCAAATCCGCCGCAGTTGCTTTGGTAAGGATCGTGGAAGACTCACCCGGAAGGAAGCTCGCTCGGACGCAATATGCTTCCCGCCCCAATCGCAAATCAATGCTAGCGGGTTGGATTTGGTCAACTCCAAAAGCCGCAGTTGCGCGAATCACTCCGCCACTGATGAATTGCTCTATATCCTGCGACGGCAAAATCCCCTTGCCGTATTCGCGACCATTCACCGGGAATAATTCTCCGTGTTCCACTGCTACCCCATTTCCATGATGCCCAAGCCAGATCAAACTAGTTCTTCCCGGCAGCTGCAATCTTCTTTGCTCGTTCGCTAAATTCAGCCTCGTAATACTGCGCGACGCATTCCAGACTGCAAAAAACCCCAGTCCCGCGCGGGAATTTCTGCTGTGACTGAAGGAGTTTGCCGCAGTTTGGACAAATCCCCTTCTCCTTAAGCTCCCGAAGAGACTCCTGCTCCGAGTTGTCCATCATCGCGCGATCCCGCTGGTTGGTTGACGCCAAACCAAGCTTTAGTTGTTTCCAAGTCTTCGGGCAGAGGTTCGCCTATATGGAATACGTAGCCAGCACGGCGCAAGTGTGATTCCAGCGTATCGACCGCGTGGTCGAAACCACTGGACACCTCTACATACACTGGCACCACTATGACGCTGGGCATGTGCTCTGGGCTCCTTCGGGACTCGGAAGGTTTTTATACCTGTACAAATTTATCACCGTATAGATCACCGTCAAGGACCGATTACCAGCGTTATCAACAGGCAGTTGCCCATAGTTTCCACATTCCGTTGAAAAACCGGGATAAACTTTCCCCAACCCCCCGGAACGGGCTTTCTCTGCGCCGCATGTCAAGGAGAAGCCCCAAATGACGCTACAGGTCTCCGATCACCAAGCATTCGACATCTTGCACAATCCCGGAGTTCCCGCGCCCTACTCTGGCATTTACCGTTGTGAGGTGTGCGGACGTGAAGTCGGGTCTATCCAAAAGTTCCCTTTGCCGCCTCAAAAATCATCACCAACATGCGGCTGGACAAGGGCCGATCCGTTGGCGACTGGTGGTGACCCACACGTGATTGGTTCAGCGTGCAGTTCGATTGTCTGAACTGGATGCCGTTCATGGCGACCCCGCAGGATTGGCGCGATAGCCCGCAAGCCCTCAGCGGCTCCAATCAGCTTGCGGGCTTCTATTTTTTCCTGCATAAACTCCACAACCTCCTTCACATCTGGATCAACCACTACTTCCATTAGTCTACCCCCGAGCGTAAAATAATTTTGCTGTCGGCTGGCAATCGTCTGGTCCTGATTAGGTTCCCTTTCTAGCGACTCACCCTACCGGGCAGTCCCCTTGAGCGGAGAAATAAAAAACTCCCTTCAAGGGGACTAGCCCTGCCACGGTCGAGTCCCAGAAAGGAGCACCTATGAAAGTCCCTGAAGGATACAGGGAAGTGTTCTGCCGTTACATAACCAAAAACGGTAAGCGCATTTACCCGAAGAACGGCAAGGTCTTCCGCTTTTTCGTCAAGATTAAGTAGTTGACTGAAGCCTAGCCTCCGACAGCTTTTCTTTAAAGTCTCAAGCATGGTTCCCTGAATACACTTCGGCACAAAGGAGGAAGGATGACAGCTAACGTTGGCGATGAATTTAAGCCCGGAGACATTTGTAAGCAATCCGGAATCTACAAGGTTCTCCACGATCCGCACCATGCGCAGGAGCACGAAGTCACTTGCGTTAACGGGAAGAAATTTCCTCCGTGCAGTGGCTGCAATCATCCCCGGTTTATTCTTGTTCGAGCTGCTCACCATATCGAGACGCATGAGTTTTTCAAGGATCAGTATTAGGTCTCCGGTGTGGAAATGTCGGCTTTCAGCCAATTGTGCCGGATGATTTCCTACCCAATGAGCACAGCAAGCCCTACCGCGTCGAAATCGAGACGGATTATGCCCTGAAACTCCGCAAGCAAGGACTTTCTTGACGTGCGATCGCAGAGGCAACGGGAGTAGCGAAGGACACGTTAGTTTGCCGCTGCCGATGAGGTTGAGAAGGAGAACGAACCGGCATGGACAAATTCCTAGACGTAACGGAGAGACCATGCCACAGAGGACCGGATCATGCGAAAGATTGATAACGTGTTCTCGGGCTGAGGGGCCATTTCTTGGAAGAGCGGTCTCAGCCGTTCACGACTGCGGATCCCCGCTCGAAACCCATATCGATCTTCTGTCGTCCAGCCCGAATTGCTGCCTCAATCGCTGAGTCTTGCGTGGGTGTTCCTCGACGGAGAACTCCGCCGAGAATCCGTTGTCCTGAAAACAAAAAAAGCCCCGAGCGGCGTCTCAGGGCCTTGGGGTCTTGCGATTTGGGCTCGGGCTTCGCGCGGCGGCCCCCGGGGGGGAGGCACGTCAGGAGGCTCGATATCCGAATAACTTCCGGCACTCCAGTCTCAAAAAATTGTCGAAGACGGGAATGTGTAGGTCGCCCTTTTCAAGGACGAATTTGCATGAAATGAGACAGGCGCGCCATTTGAATTCCTCGGTACCGTGTTTCTTGCCGTAGGCGGTGATATCTTCTTGCGAAACGCCAAATACCACCGCTCCTATTTTCGACCAGACGCAGGCACCCGCGCACATTGCACAAGGTTCGTGCGTGGAATACAACACGAAATCTGGTAGATACCGACCGTAGCCGGAGGAAACATATTTCAAGGTTTCAAGCTCCACATGCTTGATGGATGAACCAGAGGTTTTTACCCGGTTGCCGGCAGACGCGATAACCACTTCCCGTTTCCCAATAAGACGCGTGATGACCGCACCGATAGGATAGTCGCCCCGGTCGCGGGCGCGCTTTGCCTCCGCGATCGCAAGCTGCATAAACTTTTTCTTCGGTTTGTAGGTGGGAGGAATCATTTTTTCTCCCCAAGTCCGAAGGTCCTATGCCGCCTTCTTCTGCTGCGCCTTCACCTTCGCCCACCTCGCCCGCTGCGCCGCCGCAATCTTCCTGCGGGCTGATGCAGACATGGTGCGCTTGGGTTTCGGCGCTCGACTCTTCGCCTTCGCCCATCGCGCTTTCTGCGCGAGGCTGATCAGGAGGCAAGTTCACGAATTTCCGGGAAGCGCAGATTACACTTGGTCAGAGCCTTGGTGAGCGCCTGTTCAATCAGACTCTCCTCGCAGTGCCGCGAGATGGCGATCTCGCTGACCAGCAGATACCGGGCGCGCTCCAGCATCTTTTTTTCACGGGATGAAAGCGACTTACCCTGTGCGAGGATCAGCAGGCTCTTCAGCACGGCGGCCACGTCCGAGAGCAACCCGGTGCGCATGCGATCAGAATTCTCTTTAAACCGGTCTTTCCAGTCGGCCGCGTTAATGCATTTGCCCGAGGAGAGGTAATCCACGATCTTCTGCACCTCAACATTGCGCACCACCGGACGCATCCCTACGCTGTCGACGTTGGCGAACGGAACCATCACCTTCAAACTGCTGGCTGGGATTTTCAGCAGGTAGAATTTTTCGACCGTGGTTCCCATGGTCCGGCTGCTGATTTGGTCGATAATTCCGACGCCGTGGTTAGGGTAAACGATTCTGTCACCGATGTGGAAAACGTGGTCGCCGCTCATGGAGGGACCCTCGCCCGAGGGAGGAGAACATCTTCTAGTCTAGGCCGAGCGCAGCTCCTAAGGCAATCAAGAAGCAGTGCTCGCCAGAGGGCCGCCCGCCTAGCGGAGCTTCGCGACGCATGCGCACCATGCCCAGACGATCCTGCACGCGCTTGAGCAATTGTCTTCGAAGGGCTCCGTCAAGAAAGCGGGCGACGAGTTTTGATGGCAATAATATGGTGTTAAGGAAACGTGGTAGGGGACGCCGTTTATTTCAACAAGTCCAAGAATTTAAGACCCCGCGACGACGGCCGGAAAACGAACTTCCCTGTTGGCACCATGCGGTGAGGCATCTGCACTTCGATGGCAAGCCCGAAGCCTGCCAGCCGTCCACAAGTCGAGTAAAAATCCTCGTAAGCCTGCGGGCGTTTGGGTGACACAGGCTGTCCAGCCTCAGGGGGGGACTTGTCTAAAAGGACATCCGCCTTCTGGATGTACTCGTTCGGGTGAATCTGCTCATTGTTGCCTATCAAATCCCAACGCTGCGGGAAGACCTCGTACAGAAGCTTCATCGCGGCGATGTCGGCTTCGTTTAGGCGCTCAATGTCTTGGACGAAGGCGACCAGCCCGTCCACAGGTTCGTAGCTCGCCTTCGCGAGCACGGTGAGGTACCGTTCACGTTTGGCGTCGTTGAAACTCTCCGTGTCACGGTAGCAGGCAACCTGAATGGCTTCCGCAAGTTCCTCGACTTTAACTTGCGAGGCGGCTTCACGCGTTTCTATCGCCCGCACTCGGTCAATCAACGCATGGATGAATGCCAAGGCGCGGTCGAGGCGTACCTTAGTCGAGAAGTGGCTGATCGCTATGCTTAATGCGTCGAACAGGAAAGAGCCCTTTGGAAAAGCCAAGCCACCAACGACAGTGGCAAGCTCCTGCGAAAGTTCCCCCTTGCGTTCGGGATACAGGCTCTCTACTGCATCAAAGCTGTCGTCAATCGCCATTTGGTTGCTTAGAGAATACCATCGCGTCGCTGGACGATTCTGACAGCCGTGCAAGCTCTTCGGCGCTCTCACGCGTACGCGGTCGAGCAGTGACGCACCGACCGTGCCGCTGCTCACCATTGGGATGAACACCTCGGCTTGGGGTAGGCGGCTGGGTTCGGATGCCTTTCAGAAAGCCCCTCCTGCTGGGGTTTGCCCACCCGGACGAGGTTTGGGTCGCCTTCGGTGTCTCAATCCCTATTGGAAGCCTTTTGGGCCAAGCTGGCGACCATCTACGGGAGACGTGATGACCGGGCATCGCGACTTGGACGGGCTACTGGCGGGAAGCTCTCTTCATCGCTTCCGCTACCCACGGTGAAATTCCGTGCGCCGCGAAAGGCTGGTAGACAGAAGGAACAAACGCTCCGTTTTCTCTCAAACTTGCCTTGGGCATTTCTATGCCATGACACCTCTTGTATTTCTTGCCGCTTCCACAGGGGCACGGTGCGTTCCTGCCTATGATTTCCATGGTTCCCCCCATATAAGGCATGATGGTCGCTAGGCGGCTTCTCGTGCAGCCCTCAGTGATCACTTCAAAAGCGGCCAACGGTTATCACTTCAAAACCGGCCAACGGGATTGGCCGTCCGGGACTGAGAATGTTCTATCCTGCCGCCTCCTGTGGTGGCAAGTCGGTTTTGGTGCGCCAGCTCCGCGGGCCACACTTGAGCACGTGGCCGTGGTGCAGTAAGCGGTCGAGCATGGCGCTCACGGCGGCCGCATCGCCCAGTAGTTTGCCCCAGTCTTCCACGGGACGGTTCGAAGTCAGCATGGTGCTGGCGCGCTCGTAGCGGCGCATGATGATCTCCAGCAGTTCTTCGGCGGCGGTGAGCGGCAGCTTGCGCATGCCGAGGTCGTCGAGGATGAGCAGGGGCACGGTCACCAAGAACTCCATGTGCTCTTTGCGGGTGCCGTCGAGCGTGGCTTCGGCGAGATCATCGAGCAAGGCGTGGGTCTCGCGATAGAGTACGCGGTAGCCCTGTTGGATCGCGGCTTGACCGATGGCCTGAGCCAAGTGGCTCTTGCCGGTGCCGGGCGGACCGAGAAACAAAGCGTCTTCGTGGCGGGCGATGAAGGCGCCGGTCGACAGATCGAAGACCAGGCTGCGATTCATCTTCTTGTTGAAAGCGAAGTCGAAGTTGTCGAGGGTCTTCTGCGAGTCGCGGAACTGGGCTTGTTTTTTCCGCCGCTCCAGCAGGCGCTCGCCACGCAGGGCGAGTTCGTCGGAGACCAGGCAGGAGAGCAGATCGATGGGGGCGAGCGGTTCGGTTTGGGCCTGACGCAGACGGGTCTCTAACACGGCGGCCATTCCGCCCAAGCGAAGTTGTTTGAGCGCACGATCAAGTTCAATCAGATTCATTCCTCTACCTCCGTAGTTTTGTAGTTGATGAAGTCGCGGTACTGCACCAGCTCGCGAATCAGGGGATCGACTTGTTGCAAACTGAGTGGGGCTTGCGGGCAGCGTTCCAGATAGCGGCGGACAAAGCGGTATTCCTGCACGCCCATTTCCAGCGCGGCAGCGCAGGCTTCATCGACCGCCGCTGTGCCATACTTCTTGGCCAGAGAGAGAACGCCCAGAATGCGGCGCACTCCGACCTCGCCTTGCTGGCGGTGGATGGCGTCGCAGAGCGCCCCGATGTGCGCTCCGGCGCGACCGGCTCGCCACAGCAGTTGGGAAGTGCGCAGTGGTGTTCGCTTGGGGTGGTCCTCTTCTTTAATGCGATACCAGCCGCGCTTCTGGCGCACGTGTTCGCGCAGGAGTTGCCCGGTCTTGGGATCGAGCAGACGAACATACAGCTCATCCCATTGCACTCGCAGCACGCGCCCGATCCAGCCCGGAGGGGCCCCGTAGTAGGCGGCTTCGACTTCGACGCAGCCGTCCAGATGCACGATGCGCTCGCCGTACTGGTAATAGCGAAACGGTTCCAGTGGCAGTGGCAGCAACGTGGGTTTCTCTTCGGCAAACATGGCGGCGACCTGCCGCTTGGTGGTGCCGTGGATGCGCGTGTCAGCCCAGCGTTGCTCCCAGCGATCAAGGTAGGCTTGGGCTTCTTCCAGAGTCTCGAAGCGCAAGCCTTTCAGCGGCGTTTTCTGCGCGTGGCCGACGCCCGATTCGACCTTGCCTTTGCGGTCGGGATCTTGAATGCGGCAGGGCATGGCCACCGCGCCGTAGTGCGCCAGCACATCGCGATAGAGGGGATTGAGAGCGGGGTCGTAAATGTCGGGGACGAGCACGCCCTCGCGCAGATTGTCGAGCACGACGATGCGCGTGGCGCCGCCCAGCCGGCGAAAAGCTCGTTCGTGCAGTTCGGCCCAGATGCGCGAACTGGAGCGGAAGGTCAGCAGACGAACTGACTTGCGGCTGCAGCCCAGCGTCATCACGAACAGCCGGGTGCGCCGATACTTGCGGCTCTCGGGATCGCGCACCATCGGACCGGTGCCGTAATCGACTTGCGCCTCCTGGCCGGCGGCGGTGACGATCACGACGCGGGCTTCGGGGGTTTGCGTTCCGCGCCGCTTGCGCACGAAGCGTTGCACGCTTTGGTAGCTGCTGGCGAAGCCGTACTCCGAGACCAGGTCCTGCCAGATGGCCCGCGCATTGCGGCCGCGGTTGATCCCCAAGTCGATGGCTTCCCGGTACGGCTCGCAGGCGCTGGGGCTGGGGACCACGACAGAGTCGGTGATCACCTCGTTGGCCGGTTTTGAAGTTGCTTTTGCTTTTCCCTTCGTAGAAAGGTTTTCGGGGTTGGGGTTGGGGTTGCAGTTAAGGTCGAGGGGATCGGGAATCACCGGGATGGCCGGTTTTGCCGCACCGGAGTCGGTGATCACTTCGTTGGCCGGTTTTGGCGCGTGCCGCCCCCAGCCACTGGGCGGACGCACCGCAATCCCAGCCGCTTTCAGGTAGGCGCTGGCGGTTTCGCGACGGGTTCTGGTCGCTTGCTGGATGCGCCGCAGCGACCAGCCCAGCCGTCCCAGCGCTAAGACTTGTTGTTTCTTTTCTTCGTTCAAGACATTGGCCATGCCCACGGAGCCTACAAGCCCCCGCGGGAATCAATGTCCCGGACGCTACTCTCGTTGGCCGGTTTTCAGGTGATACTCAGTGGCCGGTTTTGGGTGATCGCTGAGGTGCAGCGACCGGAGATGTGTCTTTCTGAGGCCCGTGCAGTAGCTCGAAGCACTTCCGGCAAGAGCACTTGAAATACTCATCACTCGGGATTTCCGAGTGTCCGCATTTGCCGCAGAAAAATCGTCCGTCCGGTCGGGCTATCATCGGCCTGAACTCATCGTCCAAGACGCAGTAGGGGCACCGAACTACGGTCGTAGTCATGGCGATATTTCCCACAAACGTGTTCCGCTACCATGAACTCTACCCTTTGACGATTAAAGGAATGTGAAAATTCGGGTAGTGGGGTCATAGCGTGGAGATGACCGTCAGGAGCGTTTCAGCACCGACTTCGTGTGTTGGTGCTTTGCCTGATCTTGGGCCTTCGGCTTTAGCTTGATTTGGAATTGCCAGAAATGACGCTGAATCGCTTCGATTTCCTTTGGGTCAATGTGCGTCTGCCCCTTGCGGACAATCAGGGGATACCATGTGGGCTTGCTGTTCTGTGGAAACACCGGCAAACGGCCAACAAGAATGTGCACCGTGGTTTCGTCTTGTAAACGTCGCGCCTCAGCGACTTCTATCTTAGCCAGCTTTGCCAAACTAGCCAGTAGGTCTGAGACGAGCATCGGCTTCATGGACAGCGACAACCTTTTTCTCGACATTTGCAAGCATGATCGGTTCCACAATTCGCGTGCTTGTGTCGGGCGTGATCTTGTCCCAATACTCTTGCGGTGCTGAGAACAGAATGTGTTCTGGCCAACCTTTGCTCAAGCCAAATTCAACGTAGGTTTTCACGGCGAGACGTGCTTTATCCCAAGCTTCGCGCTCGCTGTCCGCCACGGACACGATGTCGAAGTCGAGCGAATGCACTACATGATGGCCGTTCTTGCTCTCCAAGAAGGTAAGCATCATGGGCAGGTTGAATCCTTTGATTGGGTGTGGCATAAACGCTATTCTCCCTGCGAACCTGGCAAAACCAGTTGACTACGGACTATAGCACGGATCAAGTTACGTGGGTGCTGAAAAACCTACGCATTCGGGCACTGGGAACCAGATCGGGAATAGGGCTAAAATCACGCCAGAAGTTCGCTTAAACTCCATACATGATCGGTTAGATGCGCCTCCATCGCTGGGGATACGCGCAAACTGCTGTGAATCCGAACAAAATTGTAATACCAGAAATGCAGTGCCAGAGCAGCCCTCAAGTTTTGGAGTTCTTTGAATGCGAGCTTCCGACTACTCGCACACGAGATAAAACAGATTCTAACGTCGATTTCTAGCCATATCCACGCTAAAGCACCACTACCAAAATTCGCTGGTGGGGATGCGGAATGGCTCAGCATCGTCAGAGATTTGCTGGTACTGACCTAATTCCGTGTTGGCAGATTTACTTGCTGCTGCTGGCTGACGATGCCTGCGACATGGCCCCTCAACTGGATCAGACCGATTCCCACTCCACCCACGGCACCAGCCAGCAGCCCCAGCAGTAACAGCACAGGCACGCTCTCAAGCCATGATTTCTTCTTTCTGAATTTAGCCATTCCACGTTCTCAATGGAATTCGTCCGGCTAATATAGGTCAAACCTGCCGCATACTCGCAGCCGGAGGCTCCGTTGGCTTCAAGCAATCTTTCTCTGCTGCGCCTCCACTGCCTCTTCATGATTCCCATTCTTAAGCGAATGCGGCTGCGTCCCCCAGCCCAGCTCTTCCAGCCGCTGTAGCATTTCATACCCGCACGGTTCACGAGCATTGCAATGTTCACAGTCTGGATGGTGGATTTTCAGGAGGGACAACAGGTAGCACATCCGAAGTCTCAAGTTCACGACCCACCTCGGCTGGATCGGGTCATTCGCCTCAGGGGGTGCTGCGTCTCAACTGGCGGGAACTGCTCTACGCAGAGGCGAAATGTATTATGCCACGATGCGGGTGTCGTTTCAATAAAATTGGATTAACATGTCATACCACAATAGAAATGTCCCCGTCTTCTCCACAATAGAAATGTCCCTTAGTTGCGGTTTCACCATGCTCGGGAAAAGGCGGGCGTTTTCATTTGCTGCCAGCCTTGTCTCCAAGGATGATTGGGAGCTGGAGGAAAGTTTCGATGCGGTGTCGGGGATGGGGGCGCGGGGGAAGGGGCGGCGCCCCTTTCCTCGCTCAGCGCTTTAGAAGCCGCCTTCAGTTCACGGAATAGGAGACGCTGACTGCGGTAATGAATGGCGACTTCGCCAGTTTCGCTTTCCCGCACCAGCACGCGACTCGTGGCCGGCGCCCAATGCTGACTTTGCCGGTCTAGTTGCAGCAGTCGGTTGTTGTAGCGTACTACCCAGTCCTCGCTCACCACTCGTTCTTGCTCCAGCCAGAATACTTCGTCCAGTTGCCGCGCCGTGGGCCGTCGCCGGTGATAATCGGCTGTCTCGGCCGCGGGTCGCGCGTAACGCCGGTTGTGCTCGGCGAGATAATGCTCGTCCAGATACGCATTCGCTTGGTCGTAGGTCGCGATTCCCGCCAGCCGCAGTTTCTTCACCAGCCGATCCTGGTGCGTGCCATGCGCCCGTTCCACGCGCCCTTTCGCTTGCGGGGAACTGGCGGCGATGATGCGAATGCCTAGCTTCGCGCACATGCGCCCAAACTGTGTTACCGCTGGTTCTCCGCGCATCCGCTCCGCGGCATTCGGCGGCCGCACATACACGTTCTTCCAGTCCGTATACAACGCTTGCGGCACTCCGTAGCGCTCGATCCAGCGGCGCAACACACCCGCCGCCGCCCAGATCGTTTCTTCCTCCCAGAACCGCCCTAGCGCTTTCGTCGTGGCGTCATCGACCATGTGCATCAGACAGCCGCGAGGCCCGCGTTCCTCCAGCCACTCATGGAAACTTCCGTCCAACTGCACTAACTCCCCAAAGTGCGCCTTCGCTTCGCGCCGCTGCCGATACGGTTTCCGCCGCCGTTGCCTCTGCCACAGCCCGGCCTCTTTCAGCCACCGCCGCAGCGTCTCGGCATGCACGTCCAGTCCGTCATCGCTGGCTAGATGCTCGGACGCCAGCGTCGCCCCGAAATCCTCATAGCGTGCTTTCACCTGGTTCAGCACCGCCGCTCGGAACTTCGCCGTGTGGGCCCGGTTCGAGGCTCGACCGCAGTTCCCATGCTGTAAAGCTTTCGCTCCTCCCTGCCGGTACCGTGCCCAGATCCGTTTGCTCTGCCGATAACTCAACTCCAGCATCTCCGCCGCCTCGCACAATCGCAAGCTGCGCGCCCGGACTCGTCCCATCACTTCCACTCGGCTCAACTCTTTCCTGCTCAATCCCGTTCTCCCCAATCTCGGTTCCTCCTCGCCGAAGGAACTCTAAAGGGGTCATTTCTAATGTGGTTTCAAGGGGACACTTTTAATGTGGTTCAACATAAAATTGGATTAACATCGCGATGCGCGGAGATCGCCAAGGGCCATGGCGCAAAGCCAGACGGTCGCTGTCGAATCGCGTCTATACCTCTATACACAAGCTGTCTAGAATCGGCAGATGTCACTGCTTGATGTCGTCGTCCTAGCAATTCTGCAAGGGTTGGCCGAATTGCTGCCTGTGTCGAGTTCTGCTCACGTGATCGTGGCCGAGAAACTCATGGGCCTCGATCCATCGTCGCCGCCCATGACTTTGCTTTTAGTCATGCTCCACACGGGGACGATGTTCGCCGTAATCGCCTACTTCTGGCGCATGTGGCGCGGCACATACTTCCAGACTTCCGCTGCTTTCAAGAAGTTTGCTGGACTCCTCATCTGGGCGACGGTACTTACAGGAGTTGTCGGCGAAACAATCATCAAGATCATCGAAAAGACGGTTTTTCGCGGTCTGCCCCACGCTGAGATCGAGGAGCTTTTCGGTCGCCTCGAACTCATTGCACCAGCACTTGCCGCAGCCGGGGTGCTGATATTGATCGCTGGCATTCTTGAGAAGCGGAACCCCACAAGAAGTCTAGCCGAAACAAACGATCTGAATACGCGACAGGCTGGTTTGATCGGGGCCGTGCAGGGACTCTGCCTGCCCTTTCGTGGTTTTTCCCGTTCGGGTGCGACCATCTCTGCGGGAATGCTGGCGGGGGTGGCAAAGTCGCGAGCGGAGACTTTCAGCTTCGCTCTGGCGGTGGTGCTAACTCCTCCGGTTGTCTTCCGAGAAGCGATGCGCCTCATCCACGCTCAGCACATCAGCGGAACCGCCAACTTGGCTTCCGCCGTGTTTCCGAGCGTAGTGGGCGCAGTTCTTGCATTTTTGGCTGGCCTTCTTGCGTTGAGGTGGCTTAGCCGATGGCTTGAGGGCGGACGCTGGTATCTTTTCGGAATCTACTGCCTCGCTGCCGCAGCAGTAGTGGCGTGCTTACACCACGTGGGTTATTGATGCGAGCAAGCCCCATGGATGAAGGCCGAAAGCGCGTGCTGCTCATCGCCGCCAGTATCCTTGCGGCACGTAAGCTGGCACAGTACGAACCCGGAGCGCGGGTTCCTGCGACCATCAGTGCCATCGCCGATGCCGTTCGCTGGGCAGAGGAAATTGTGCAGGCGATTGATGAGCGATTTCCAGAGAGGCGTCAAACTCAACCGGGGCAAAGTACAGCACGAGAAAAGCGTGCAGTCGGACGGATAACAAGATGTCACTGTATATTATCGCTGCTTGGCCAATCGCAATCGTCGGTGTCTCTGACCGACGTGTGTCTGATTTCGGCTCGAAAAAAGCTCTAACAAATCGCTCGACCAAGATTACTGTTTTCGGATGTGCCGACGCGCACGGAGTCATCGTGTACAACGGAATCGGAACAGACGACGAAGGTTTCACGCCGAGTGACTGGTTAATGGGACTCGCCGAAAAAAAGCTTTTTGACGGCACACTTCAAGAGGTACTCGAATCAGTCCGAACTGATTTGGAACTTCGTCTTCGAAAATTCCGTGCCAAACATGGTGCCCGCAAGGCAAAGCATACATTCACCTTTGGAGTCTGGTACAACGAACAGACTGACATCTATGACCTAACGAATTATGAAGGGCTTGAAGACGGAACTTGCTTGACGGCAGTGAGGTTGTGAAGCTGGTTCCATTGCCGAGACCGCAGGATGACGTTGCACTAATAGCGCGAGGCACCATGCCGCCAAGTGCTGCCCTAAAAATCATTCCTGAAACCATTAAGGCAAATCCTATTGATGATGTGCTGGCTCAGTGTATCAAGGTCGTGAGGGATGTAGCTTACAGAGGTGGGAATCCTAGAGGAATTGTCGGTGCTGCCGCTCAATGGGCGGTCGTTGGTCCAAAGCGGGAAGACGTTCGGTGCGGTCTTGACGTTGTTGGTGGGCGTGTCGCACAAGAGCCACCAAATATTATCAACATCCACGCCCGCTCGCCAGTTGCCGGGAGTTTATCCGTGGGGTTCGGAAGCCCCGGAGCGGGAATGATGTTCAAAGACGCATATGCATACGCCGTTGCAGAAGATGGAAGTCGAGTAGACATTGCTCACTACGACCCAGTGAAAAAGCAGCCAGTCTTTTCTGAACCTAGGTGTGGGGTGTGCGGTTCGCCGTGGCCCGCTTCGCATCGGTTTTGCGAGGTCTGTTTGCACGACGAGCATCACAGCCGTGGCAAAAAGCAACGTCGAAGGAGATGAAGGATGCAAACGAGTCATCGCTAATCTGGCTGCCGTTTGCCGGGGCACGGGCGAGTCCGCCATCGCAGATGCAATCTCGCTTGCCGAACGGATAATGTGGAGGATCGACAGCACGTGGCCGACACGGAGCGCGGGATAGAATGAGGGTTCCTGAGGATGCCTCATCATGGTGAGGCGTGATTGAAGGCAGGGCGAGGACTGTCGGAAGACGGATGGCTTTTACTCCTGTAGATAGAAAACGAGAACGACTAAGGCACCTGTCGAGCGACGGCGAGGAGGTTCGATGAAGTGGGAGAAGTATTATTTTCAAAAGGGCGAGCAGTACCTCCTCTCGGAAGTCATCAACGAATGTGATCGTCGCATCCGTGAAGGAGGCGTTATTCGGCGCGAATCGAAGAATGAAATGGTGCGTAAAATGGAGAAGAGCCCGTCAGCGACTATCGTTTGGTGCCCAAAGACAGATCGGGGCTGGGGGCCTCTGCATTCAATGCGAACTGCTGGCGCACGGTCGAGGGAGGCCCCGTCATCCCCCCGGACGTGGCCAAATCCGAAAAGAAGATCAGAGCCGCCCGCTCGTCACCTTAAGACGACGAATGATCTTCGACAGCAGACCACAGTCCGAGAACGGAGTCGCTGCTCGCGGTCGCCACCGCTGTGCAGCGGGCCGAGCGGATAATGCGGAAAATTGACGCTGGACTAAAAAAGGGCGCTCGAATGACAGGGCTTGAGGAGAATCTAATCCCGCTTTTGGAGGCGGTTGAGGACTGCTTGGCGAAACGGCAGTTATTGCCCTGTCTCATCCTCCTCTACTCCGCTATTGACATTGTTTCCTCGCTGGAGCGGGGTAGAGCCAGCGGCGCTGCTTTCAGAGCATGGGCTGAAAAGTATCTTTTGGAAGGAGCATCGCTGCCCTGCACGGCTTCAGACCTCTATGGTGCTCGATGCGGCATCCTGCACACTTTAAGTGCGGAATCCAATATGTCCCGGAAAGGGAGCGCACGCCATATCTTTTACGCATGGGGAAATGCTAAGACCGATGAACTGGAGCGGGCCTCAAAGGAACTTGGCAGCAATAATTGTGTCCTTCATGTCCGCGAACTCATCGACGCATTTCGAGTTGGACTGGCAAACTACTTTCAGGAAGTGCTGCAAGACAACAACCGAAGGCAGAAGCTATCCGCTGGAGCACGCGGGTGGCTCACTAACATGGATAAGAATACCGTTAAGGCGTTTCTCGAAGCACCTAAAGCCTAACCAGCTTTTTTCTGAAGTAACCGGCTACTTCTTTTCCGCTTGCCCGATTACCAGCTTCACTTTTCCGCCCAAAACGGAGGTAATCTCCAAGCCGCCAGTTTTGCGGTTGAGGAGCCGCATTTCTTTCTGGTGCGCAAGCAAGCCCGGCAGTCGTGCGCTGCACAGCGCGAAGTATACGGTCGCACCGTCACGCTCCCCGCTGCGCAGGGAACGCCAGAAGTCTTCCCCCGGCTTCTTGTCAGCCTTTGCGTCGCATACCCAATGGCCGCGTTGATCGTAGGAGCAGTTGTAGCCGCCGCCTTCGCAGTAGGCGCGGTCGGTATCCGACTGACCCCAGCCGAGCGAGGAAACAGACAGCACGAAGCACAGCGTGAAGGCTAGTCGTTTCATTTTGCGGCTCCGCAACTCCGATACAAGGGACGCTAGTCCCGTTAGGTTTGCCATGCGTGCCCCCTCGGCATGGGATTGCAATTTGATCGGCTCCATTTCCTGAGCGGCTGGTGCCACCGTCAGATATTGCTGAGTGACGTGGCGCGGAGGAAAATCTGCCAGTCTGGATATACTGAATCTCAGCTTCTCATTTCAAAAAGGGATAGCGTGTCGCCCTGCTTGGACCCCACCACCAGAAATCCCTCAAACTTGAGCGCAGCAGATTCTTCATCACGAAAATCGCCGTATGCAAATTCGCAATCGGAAAGCCAAAACTTGATTTGGTCGGACTCGCTTTCTTCTTTACCGATGACAAGACAAGGGACGCCCTCAACGATGGAGACGCGAATCGTGCCCGCCACTCTGGCGACTGACACTGAGGGAGTCCCAAGAACGGCAAGCACAGGCGTTCGTTCCTCTGCATACTTGCTGAGCAAGGACAGCACATCTTCTAGGGTGACCTTCATGGCTTGGAGAATCGCGTCCGGGTACTCGCAGCGGGCTCCGCGAGCGGCTAAGCCGCCTTTTTCTTCCCCGCTTTCACCTTCGCCCACCTTGCCCGCTGTGCGGCAGCGATTCTCTTTCTGCCTGCTGCTGAGATGGTGCGCTTGCCCCTCTTCGATGCAATCGAAACCACGTTCCCCCCTCGGTATTTGACAGCGCCTCATTGTATAGGACTGGAATGACTTGCGGCAGCGGGAGCGGGTTTTGGAGCCAGAAGGAATTTCAGAATCCGAACTTATTGCATTAACTCGCGGAACGAAGTTTCATCGTAACCGTTGAAGAATCGGCCAATGTCGCCTCGATTGAACTGCCGACATGAGAAATGGTTGAATGCGCTGATTCAACCTTAGCAAGACGGATGGATTCTCGCTGCCCGAGGGCCGATCACCAATCCGCGCTACGCTGCAGGCGGTGGATCGCGAAATCTTCGGCGTCTGGTCAACTGGGACGGACGACCTTCCCCGGCAATAGAGTGCGCCAGCGCAGACGCAATCGCGCTCGCCGAGCGGATAATGGCGAGGATTGATAGCAAGGTGGCAATGAAGCATGAGCGGAGTCCAGAACTCTAGACCTAGCCATGAAGCTGTAACGGGCAGTCCGTCTGGGAGAGCGTGTACCTAATGGGTTCCTCTCCGGATGAAGATCGGTTTAGGAGTGGCATGGGTGATGACTGCTCTCGGGGCAGAACCGTCCCGTCAGTGGTTTGACGCTCGCATTCAGGAATTGGTGAAGGACAGAGAAGTCCAAATTTCAATGAGCACTCAGCTATTTTGCGACACGCCTGCGCTATTGAAAAAGTTTGCAATTCGGCTTTTTAGACGTGAGTACGAAGAGTCATTTCGCGTCTGTGTAAGTCTTCTCTGGTAAATGCACCATCCCACACCGCACCCAGCGGCTACTGCCAGCAAAATCGCACATGCGATAAAGGGCAGTACTCGATGCTCTTTCCAAATCGGTTCCCACTCCACTGTGGCTAAAATCCCAACCAATCCTAAAACAGCCGTGACGCAAGCACCGATACACAGGTCGCGACCCGCTCTAGCGTCGCTCACCCCTCCCTCACAAAGCGTCTGAAATTCAACCTCTGTCAATGAAAAACAGACCTCATCAGGGCGCGGAGGCACAACAAGAGAGCTTGCGTGGTAAGGCGCTTGCACGGATTCAACTGGCTGCGGCACTGGCGGATTGGCTTCGCTCATCGCCTACTTCTCATAGATTCCAAGAACATTCAGGTTGTGAAAAATCGTATTCCCGCAGTTCTTGCAAACAATTCCGAGTAGAGGCATGACTCCATTGGTTTGCTGATACGCAATGGACGCTGGAAAGACCTGACCACCGACACCGGACATACCAAAGCTGGACATTGCTGAACTGGCGGGAATCTCAATGAGGTCAACATTCCAATCGGAAGCATTGCACCGAGGGCAGTAGTCACTCTCAACACCGCGCCTCTTGAGTTCGTCTAGCGCCTTCTGAATTTTAAACTGTGCGAGGAACGACGCCCGGTTCTTAATCGGCAAGCTCGGCATTGTTTTGCACCTATGCTCAATTCATCGATTGCCAGAAGCAGACTAGCACAATTCTTCTTGCGAGCCTGCACATGCAGACAGCAGACGACCTGTTCGGGACTCCACAGGGGAGCCCACGGACGGACAAGCTCATTGATGCGAGCATCCAGTGGGCTGAGAGAATCATGCGGAGGATTGACAATGTGTTTTCGGGCTGAGGATTCAGTTCACCGTCGCCCCGCCGCAGCAGCGCTTTCCCGAGCCGCACGGGCACGGATCGTTCCGCCCGACCTTGGGGGCATTACGCCGAGGCTCACTCGTGTGTGCACTCGCACTGACCCGTCGATGCGCCCGGAAATAGCTTACTGCGATTGCCTTCCTCGGCGAAACGACACCGCCGTCGCGCTGGACTTTTCCGTTATGGCGGGCTATTGTCGGTGCGCCGTGAGAAAGCTCCCCGAAGTTGAAGAGGCCAAGGCGCTGATGATTGAAGCAGTGGACTGGTCGGTTTTCAGGTGGCTGTTTGAAAAGCGCAGAGTACGAGAGACCGCAGACCAAGCCAACGCCGCCTTGGACAAATTGAACCAAGCGGTTAAGTCGCGCTGGAGCCGTGACGTGAAAGCCGCCTACAAAGAGTTGGCGACGAAAGCAGGTGGCGCTCGGCAAGGCGAACCGGCATCTCAGGCCACTGATCCTCAAGTTAGACTCTTCGCTAAGAAGGTGAACGAAGCGGATGACGCAGCCTACCGTGTCAGAATGGCTGCGGAAGACACCTTTGAAGAAGCGGAGACACAAATGAATGCGGACCTGTTGCGAGAAGGATGTCGGAAAGCCATTCAGTCGTGGGAGTTGCGCGAAAGGGCGATAGGCAGGGCCGAGGGAGTTCATCGTTCCAACAAAGCGACAGTTTAGGGATGGGCGCTCCAAATCCCGTCTCCCGTTCAGCACGAAATCGTTTCCTCTTTCTCCCGCCGCCCTCGTTCCGGGCATCGATGCCTTCGCCAAACCGCCGCAGCATCTCGACGAAAAAGACATTGATGTCCGCATCGAGAACACCACCCTCACCGTCCATGGCGAGCGCAAGATGGAGAAGGAAGAGAAAGAGGGCCCAAAGGTTTACCAGCGGGACATCTCCGCACGCCGTAGGCTTACGCCTGATCCTGCTGACTGTATTTTAGTCAACAGGGCAGCGCGTAACGGAGCGAAGCGACAGGGAGGCGGGGTCCCGCAGGCTACAGCTATGGTCAAAGCCGGAGGCCAACATTCACATGTTTTTTTGTGAAGGCCTGCCCGCCAGAATCATTTATGATGAGAAGGGTAAACCATAGCACTTCCACACCAAGAACATACTAATGTCAATCTTGTTAATAACTTAGCATGCTAGTCTACATGTTATCCGGTAGTCCAAAGTATCACCGTACGGAGGCGTTGCAATTTAACGTAAGATAGTCAATTTCAACTACGGACCGCTAGTCTATTAGACTACCGGAAAAGGGGACGTGTATGAACAAAACTGAAGCTCGCAATCTCATCAAACAGAAGGCCACAACCCGGCTCAAGGTCGTGGATGTGGCCCTGCTCCACCATCTCATCAACGCGGTATTCCTCGGTCAAGACGAGGGTGCCAAGAATCTTGATCTCGCATCCCGGCCTGCGAACATCAGCATTCAGACACTGGCCGCAAAGTGTGGCCTGAAAACCGAGAAGGCCGTGTGTCAGCACTTGCGCAAGCTCGAAGCCGAGAAACTCATCACCATCAGCCCGAGCCCACAGAACCAGAACAAGCACGTGTACACCGTACATCTTGAGCCGATGCTCGAATGGGAGAGCGCCGCGACTGTCATCACGCGGATGAAAAAAGAGAAGCTCGCAGCCCGCAGAGTGAAGGAGCGCGAGCTGTATGCACTCAAAAAGGTGGAACGCAACGAGGCATAGGGCGATACATCCCGATCGATTACTGCGCCCCAGGGGAAGACGCCCGAAGAACTTTCTTGGACCCGACGCTACAACCGTCGCCTCTCCGTCTCCATAACTACGACGCAGTGGGTCCGTCTTTCACTTGCAGAAGGTTTTGGGGCATTCGTCGCTAGAGATGACACGGCGGTACGTCAACCTCGTGACGAGGACCTAACAGGCCGTCCACGAGCGTGTAAGCCTGCTTTCCCGTGGTAGGTAACCCGCAGAATGTGAACCTTGGTGCCGTTGCCATGTATGCCTGTCTGGGGCATCATGGGCACATGAAACGAACAGCGTTTTTCCTCCGAGAAGACCAGATTCAAAAACTCGAAGCGCTCAGCGAGAAAACGATGGCTCCGGTTGCGGCCATAATCCGAAAAGCCATTGACGAGTACCTGAAACGGGAGGGCAAATGAACTGGGGAGTTTTCAACGCCATCATTGCCGCTTACCTCATCATCAATCAGCGCTTCATCAAATGGCCACTTTGCAATGACTACTACTACGACGGCACGCCGGGGAACTGCGTGGCATTTGATAGCGAGCGCTTTGCCAAACTCATGCACAGCGGGCAAGTGGTTAAGGTTGAAGTTGACGAATATCTAAAACCGGAGGGGAAATGAGAACACTAGGAATCGTACTGGCCCTGTCTTCGTTGTTAACCGCATGCGCAATGGCGCAAAGCAATCTCAACCCCGATTTCAGCAAGGCCGCCCTTAAGTTTCTTGCGGCGTCCAACACCCCGGTCAGTGCCGCGGTAGTTGATGCTGCACAAGCTGACGCCGAAGCGGCAGCAACCAGCGCAACGGAAGACGCGGTTTTGGAGCAAATAAAAACCTTCAAAAAACTCCGTTATATGGGCCCCATGCGTCGCCTCCATAACAGCGGTGTAACTGGCCAAGTAGAGGCGGACGCCAAGATGATTGCTGAGCAAGATGCGGCTTGCTATCAAGCGTGGCGCACGTCTCTGCGAGAATTAAGCCCCATACAGCCCGCAGCATGTGTGGCAATGGCAGCGATGAAAATTCCGTATTCTTCAAAGTGAAGGAACTATGGCATCACTGAGGGACTATGGCAAAGATATCCCGCGCACCAACATCACATCCGCCAGCGTGTCGATCACCTGCAAACTCCCCAAGCGTCGCGCCACCCGTAACGCCAAGCACTCCCGCGTATACTCGTCGATCACCACCAGGATGCGAAGCGCTCGTCCGTGCGCCGCAGCGGCAGATAGCGCTGTGTCCCTCGCCATTGCCTCACCACTCGGCACGCCCGCCGCTCACTCACTTCGTACTCCCCGCGGGCATGCTCTACGGCGCACCGACGTCGCTCCGGGCTTAGAAGTTTCCCTCCGCAATATCCTTTAGGATCTGCTTATCCAACGACAGCTCCGCGACCAGCCGTTTCAACTTGCCGTTCTCTTTCTCCAGCTCCTTCAGTCGCTTTGCCTGGTCCATCTTCAAACCGCCGTATTCCTTCCGCCAGCGGTAGAACGTCTGCATGGTGATCTCGGCTTCCTTGCAGGCTTGTGGGGTGGTTTTTCCGTTCGCGACACTTACTTCGATCTGCCGCAGCATCGTCACGATCTGCTCTGGTTTGTACCTCTTGATTGGAATGGCCAGCTTTTCCTCCAAGTGGATTCTCTTGATTCTCTCTCATTCCACTTGGTACAAATTTCGCCGGTCACGTCACTCACTACGACGAAATCACCATGCTCAATATGCAACAAGGTCGGAAGTGTCGGCACCAACTCTCAAACAATCACCGTTGGTACCTCTGGAATGCGTGGATCCGTGTTAGGAAGGTGCGGCGAACAGCGAAGTCGGTTGAGGATCTCGCCGACTGGAATAGTCAGGCAAAACGCTATCGCTAAGGGTTGGAGCCGACCTTCATGCCCGCCGTGTGTCCGCACAATGTTCAGTGATCTTGACAGGTTTCATGTGTTACTCCCCGTTGCGTTTCTTCAATGGGCAATCTTTGTCACTCGGCCAATCAGGGTGAGACTTAGAAAACTTGTCACAACGCTGTTCGTATTTCGACAGCGGACAGTTCGGAGAACAGGCTAAAGGTGGCGGTGGGTTTCCGTCTGTGAAATGGCCGTCCAGAGCGCGCTCTAGATAAAGAGCGTTGCACTCCGAAGTCGTGCGGGGTGAACCGTACTCCTTCAGGTCAGCCGTGTCCGCCCTGCGGCACGCCCAGTACATGAGCTCTTTCTGCTCTGCCGTCTTTGTTGCATGTGATGTGTCAGGTGCCGTGCTTCCAAGCACCATCAGAAAGATGAAGATTCCAAGCACCACCGCGGCGACTATCCCAATCGTTTTCATTCGGTCTTCATCTCCCGGTGCGAGTCTCGTGCAAGTGTGTGATTGTGTAAATGGACAAAGGTCACCTTGAGGTGGTGTCTAAGATCGCTTCGTAACACCTTACGCTCGATAGCAACGATCCGCGGAATGCGGCTTGCCGGTGAGTCAACCGCAAAACTCGGCCAACTTCTAACTGTCCAAGGCGAACCCGAACTTCTCGTTGACCTTCCTTTTGAAGAGAAGTTGCTGCTCGTCTGTCCACAGATCAAAGCCCTCGTGACTTCTGATCTTGCAGATCAACTCCTCCCGCTCTTGCGCAGTTGTTTCTGAGTTGAAGAGTTTGTCCGTCAGCTTGGTGACTTCCTGCTTCTGAGCATCCTGTATCTCGGTTAACTCCTTAATATGCTCGTCACGCTGTCCTTGCGTGAAACCATTCTGAGTAACATAGATCTGCTGAGTCTTTGCTTCGAGACTCTTCTGACGGTCTCGCCAGTCCTGCCATGGTGTTCTTATCATTGCTAAACGACCTTTTCTATCCAAACCTACGCCGATGCAGCTCGTCGACTGCGGGTTCTTGGTGACGGTGAAACATCTCTCTACTTACAGATGATGCTCGGATTGTCCTTCGCCAATTCCAAGCAAGCCTTGTGTTGCTTTATTCGCTTCGCCGCCTCGCCCAGACTCTCGCCTCCCGTGGGCTGGGTCTGGACTGCTGATACTGTCTCAAACTTTGCCCCTTCTGTTGGGGGCGCTGCCGTGGCGGGCATGACAGGAGCGGCTGCTGTCGTGGACTGAGGCTGGACTGGTGATGCTGTCTCAACTGTTGCTGCCTCTACCGGGGGTGGTGCCGTGGCAGGTTCAACAGGAGCGGCTGCTGGAGCAGGAGTCGGGGAATCTGGAACTGCGATCCTGCCATGCTGACTCCAGTCGGCCACTATCAACTGACAGGCATCCTTGGAAGCGTTGCCCACTGTTCTCGTGGCATTGGTCCCGAGTACATCGCCGAGCCGATTGGCAACTTGGACTTGACTGTTGGTGCGCAGCAGTCCCCGATTGTGTTTCGACTCCCTGTTCAGCATGACGGTATAGTCTGCATTCGACTGGTTGAGCGTGACCGTTACACCGGAGCAGTCTTTCTGCAAGTCCTTGGTGATTTCCATCCCCTCGTCGTGAGAATCAACCGTCGACCTCGAGCCCCAAGATCCCCAATGCTGCCCGCCTGTTGCCGCCCCGGACGTGGTGACATCTTGTGAACCCTTCCCCTGTACGAACACACGTGGTTTGTCCTGCGCTAGCGCCAAACCGCTTACGAAGATCAAGACGAAGACGAGAATTAACTGTTTCATGGTACCTCTCCCTTTTTTTAGTCTCCTGCGATCGAAAACTGCGAGCAAGTAACCTAAGTTTCCATATCCGGCACCGATCCGCCGGGCGTTTCAAAGGTCGCTGGTCCTATAGGGCAGCATCCATCACACGAATACGACGCGGAACGGGCGATAATTGCTCGTAGAAGGACGAGAAGCTCAAACAGCAGATGACACCGATCTTCGAACACGTCAAACTGTGGTTTGCTAATCCTGTCAATGCTCGCCAGTTTTTCGGGAACTTCGAGATTCAGGCGAACGGTTGTCAACTGTGGATGGGTCCGTTCTTCGATGGGGGGCATGGTCTTTATACATTCGATGGTGAGCATGTACGTGTTCACCGGCTGCGGTGGATATGGCGGCGCGGTGTGGATGTCCCCGATGACATCTGCATCCGACACTGGGCATGTGCTAACAAAGCCTGCGGCAATCCTGCCCACCTGATCGGCGGGACTTGGACTGAAAACCGCGAAGATCAGATGTTCCTCGATGGCCCACCTATGGCTTTCGGACCCGGACACGACACTGGAGGGGAGCCGGGCAGTTTACGGCGTACACGATCTGTGCATATTGTGCACTCGGAAAATCGGGTCGCAGAGACAAGCGTCCCTAGCAGGACAGAGGTAAAACCAGAGGGAGAGATTGAGATTTGATCCTGAACGTGCAGTTCGATTGTAAAGAGAGTATACCCATTCGATTTGCACGCCAATCGAAGAAAAGAGACCCTAGTGAACCACTTCGTAATCAGCCCCTGCGGCGAAAGTGTCATCTTCGTTTGTAGTGTCCGGCTGTGTTGATCGGGCACGCCTTCAGTGTAGATGCGCTTTTTCGAGAGAATTGCCACGCATAATACCCCGTAAATTCGCAACTTTACCGCGCTGGTTCGTCTGGGAGATGAGTAGAGAAACTTCTGTTAAGTGCATTGTTATGGTGGAGATACGGCACACGGTGCCGGGAAAACAACGGCATCCAATGGTTACGAGCGGACGGACCTCGTAGCATTCTCGCACCCCTAAGAATCAGCCACTTAGCACATTTCGCAACCACCTCGCAGGGCAAAGGTTGCGAGGGCCATTGAAAAGTACCGTTTTGGGTTAGGGAAGTCAACGCGGGTTTAAGGGTCCGAATGGCCTTCACGACCCCAGCTTGAACACTAATCTAAGTCCTTTTTAATGCGTAACTTAACTAGAACTCTGCGTGGGCAGCGGACACTCCGAGCAGGGGTCCGAGGGGGCATGAGGGGGGCCGACGGGGAACGAGGGAGTCCGGGGGGGGTTCGAGGGGGGATCATTTAGGGCGTCACCGGCCCGGAGCCGGTCTGTATTTTTGAGGGTGTGGCAGGCACCTGTCTGCAGGCTGGAGCGACAGGATGATCTGGGCGGCCCGGGACGGCATCGAGTATATGCGCGTACACAACCCGGACTCACCGGCCCGACAGGGAAAGAAATGAAAGAAGAATAAGAAAGAAAGTAAGCAAAGAAAACCTCAAAACCAAAATCAAGTGCAACGCCTACAACCATTGCAATCATCACGTGCGGGTGTGCGTGCGAGAAAGTGCGACTGTAGGCAACTTTCGCATTAGAAGCGATATGAGCCCGTAGACATAGTTGGAATGAACTCTGCGGTGAATAGGGGTGTAGACCGAGCGCATGGCAAAGCTGTGCAGCGCCTTTAGGCACTCAAACTAAGGACAGGGACTGACAAAAGAGGTCCGGCTACTCGAAATATGATCACTTGTCCTCCTCTCTTCGGTGGAGATTATCTCATGCACAGACGGGCGTCATTACCGAAACTCATTGACCATGGCGCACTCTCATTGGATACTTTAGGCGTGCCCGGTGCCGTCCTCTACATCCGCGTATCCACCCCTGAGCAGGCAGATCAAGTCCACAACCTTCCTACTCAAACGCGTAAGGTTGAAGATCGCTGCAAGCATGATGGGCTGCCCGTCCTGAAGACATTCGTTGACGCTGAGTCCGCGCGCACAGATGAACGGCCACAATTTCAGGCGATGCTGGAGTACTGCCGCACACATCGGGGCAAGGTCACCCACGTTGTCTTTGCTGATTTGAGCAGGCTTGCTCGCAACGTCGCAGACCAATCAGTCACCCTAGCGAAATTCGAGAAATTAGGCATCACTCCGGTGTCCTGCGACGAACGTATCGAGGACTCAGCGGCGGGGAAGCTCTCCACCAATGTGTTGGGTGTGCTCAATCAGTTCTACAGTGATTCCCTGAGTGAGCGGATAACCTTTCGCATGGCTGCCGGTGTACAAGAAGGGCGTTGGCTGTGGTTGGCCCCTATCGGTTACCTGAATGGGGAGAATGGCATATCGGGGCTGAAGGTGGATCAGCAGCGGGCAGGATTAGTACGACAGGCGTTTGAGTGGGTAGCTTCGCGCAGCTATTCCCTAGAGGAAATTCTGCGGCGGCTTACACTGCTGGGCTTGACTACGCGCCGCGCTGGTAGACCGCTCACTAAGCAGACGCTAGCGCGGATGCTGCGTAATCAAATCTACGCGGGTTGGGTTGTCTCGGGTAAGAACAGAGTCAAAGGGCAGCACGAGCCGTTGGTGTCGCAAGCACTCTTCGACGCTGTACGGGATGCACTAGACGGGAAAACCGCCGCGCCGGTCGCGCACAAGAAAGTGAATGATGATTTCCCGCTGAAAGGCTTTGCCCGTTGCGCTGCCTGCGATAAGAAATTGACGGCGGGATGGCCGAAGGGTCGCAAAGAGAAGTATGCGCGGTACTGGTGTTGGAACCCCAAGTGCCCAGCACGGGTCAGTGCCAGCCGGGATCAAATCGAACAGGATTTTTTAGGTCTGCTGGGAATGATGCGGCCAACCCAAGAGTTCTTGAAGCGGCTACCAGAGATTGCTAAGAACCATTGGAAGTACCGCCTAGAGCGCATCACCAGCGAACGCAAGCGGATTTCCACGCTACTGGGCGATGTGAAGACTTTGAACCAAAAAGCTCTGTTGCAGAGGGTGAAGGGGGAGTTGTCTGCTGAAGACTTCGCCATGCTGAAGGAAACTGTCACGAAGCAAAAGACTGACGCCGAAACCCAAATGGCTGCGCTAGATGCGGAGACTTTGACGATGGAGTCTTTGCTTGAAAAGACGCAGTACGATATTGTTGACTTGGTCGGTGCGTGGAAAAATGGCGGAATTCAACAGCGCCAAGAACTCGCTTGGAGCCTGTACCCAGAGGGTTTGCAGTACAGTCGGGAAACGAAATTTTTTGAACCGGGCAACGCTTTGCTAATGAGTACGATGCACGCGCTGGTGGACGATTTAATAGCCGGAAAAAACATTGGAGCGGGAGACGGGATTTGAACCCGCGACTTCGACCTTGGCAAGGTCGCACTCTACCACTGAGTTACTCCCGCCCAACCGTTTGAGTATAAACGACCCCATCCCAAGGGAGCAAACATGGCTTCCACTGCAGGCTACGGCACCCAGAGTTGCCGTGGCCGGCAGCTGCCGAGCTGCGCTCGGCTTGGACGGGCGAGGCGCCCGTCCCCACACAACCTTGCAAAGCCCCTCAGTCAACTCCTAATACTTAGCTCCCGCTGGCGTCTGGTTGGCCGCTGTGATCTGATTGCGGACGTCCCAGAGATCCTTGTACAGCCAGCTTTCCATGCGTTGCTGCAAAACCTCCACCGGCGTTCCCATGGTGCCGACCACCCGGCCTCCAATGATTCGCTCGGCGAGCTTGAGATGGTGGAAACGAAACAACTGCATGCGTTCGTCGAAGTCGAGCAGTCGCTCGGCGACATCGTGCAGGCCGAAGAATTCTTCGTGCCGGCGATAAAGCTCGCCGACGGTAACCCGCGCCCCGTTGAGCTGCTCGTGAAAAGCGTGCCCGAGGCGCGGGCCCACGTGGAGCAGCGAAAGGAATCCGGGAGAGTCCAGCCCGCTACCGTGTCCGAGGCCGGCGCGAATCAGGTGGTAATCGCAGGGCGTAATCGTCTCCAGGATGTGCAGCAAGCCGATGGGAGGCTCAAGCAGCGAAATGGCGCGACGGATCAGCCGTGTGGCGTTGCCATAGTCGGCGTGCTCGAGCGCCTCGAGGGCGCGGTCGAGTTCGAAAGCCGCTCCCTTCATGAGCAATTCCGAACTCTGGTGCACGACCAGGAAGGTCATTTCGTCTTGGTGCAGCAGTTGTTCGGGCGATTTTTGCAGGGCAAGCAGCTCATCAGTGCGCAGATAGCGCTCGTAGTCGGTCGCGCCCTTGCCGGGAAGTATCGGTTTGGTGAATTCGTCGCGATGTGCCATTCGGAACCTGCTCAGGACTGCAAGTGTTCGGCCGGATGATGCGGCGACCACTGCGGATCTTCATCCGGCGTTACGATCTGGCCGTCGCGCATGTGAACCATGCGCTCGCCATACTCGGCGGCCTCGGGATTGTGCGTAATCATCAGCACCGTCTGCCCCAGATCCTTGTTCGATTGGCGCAGCATGTCGAGGACGACGCTGGAGCTCTTCGAATCCAGGTTACCGGTGGGTTCGTCGGCAAGCACGATGGCTGGGCGATTGATGAGCGCCCGGGCAAGAGCGACCCTTTGCTGCTCCCCGCCGGAAAGCTCATTCGGCCGATGCTCCAGACGTTGCGCAATGCCGAGCATCTCCGTGATCTTCTTCAGGAATGCTGGATCGGGAGCGCCCAGGCCGGCGATATCAACCGCGATCTCGATATTCGAGCGCGCGCTGAGCGTAGGCAGAAGGTTGAATTTCTGGAATACGAATCCGATCTTGCGCTTGCGCAACCGCGTACGCTCGCCGTCGGACAGCGAGGCGAAATCGACGCCGTCGATGGTGACACTCCCCGAGTCAGCGCGGGTCAGTCCTCCGAGCAGATAAAAAAGCGTCGACTTGCCGCTGCCCGAAGGCCCCACGACCGTAACGAACTCCCCTTTTTGCACGCTGAAGGAAACACCACGCAGGGCTGGCACATCCACTTTGCCAACCCGGTAGGTTTTGCGCAGTTCCCTGGCTTCGATGAAGGCCGCCATCCAGTGAAAACGATATCACAGGAGGCGCGCAAAATTCGGCAGCGCTAGAGTGGGAGAATTTCCGTATTGCTGAGCCATGAGCACTTAACGACAGAGAATTAGCCCGCCACCGCAGCCCTCACGCCACGGTCGCGTGCTCCGCGCCCACCGCACGAGCGCGAAGTTCGACCGGACGCTTGGGGCCACGCTTGCGCACCAGCAACAGGCGAATGCGTTCCAGCAATTCCGCGGGTTCGTACATTCCCTTGGGTAGAAAAAGATCGGCGAGCGTTTCGCGTTCGTAGATTTTGGTGTGGCCGGAGATCAGCACGGCCGGAGTCTGCGGAGAAACACGTTTGATTTCTTCGATCAGCCGCGAGCCATCCACACCGGGCATGATCAGGTCGGTGAGCACCAGGTCCACCCCGCCGCGGCGGAAGGCTTCGAGAGCCATTTCGCCACTGTTACACGCAATCACGCGGTAGCCCCGCGTTTCCAGCAGGATTTTACGGATGGAGAGCGCCTGTTCGTTATCGTCTACACAAAGAATCGTTTTCTTGGGCTTCATTGGTCGGACCGGGGGACTGTCGTCACAAATTTTTCTGAATTCGATACGATTTCTTTTTTGAGAACTGGGAGCGAGATGAATGCTAAACACAATCGCGGCTTTGGTAAAGTGGCGCGCTCGCCAATGGCACTCCGGTGTTTGGCAAGATCGTGCCATCGACGCGAGCGCCGCGTCTGTCGCAGTGTTGTGATCTGCTAGATCGGAATCGCGACTTCACCGCGGAGAACTTCTACACAATTTCCACCGACACGCACATTGACGACATGGTTATCACGCCCGCCGTCCTGCTTGGTGGCGCGAACAAAAATCCTGCTGGGACGGCGCATTTCGAGGCCCTGCTCGATCAAGACCTGCTCATCGCTCGCCGCAACGCCGTGCGCCACCATCCAAGCGGCGCAGCATCCGGCGGCGGACCCGGTGGCGGGATCGTCTCCGTTGTAAAAGATCATGCGGGCGTGCAGGCGGGCCTTCGGATCGACGGTTTCGCGGCAAACGAAGTAAAAGAATTTTCCTTCACTGCGCGCGAGATATTCAGCGGAGCGGTCGAAATCAAGGCGAAGATTCTCCATCGCCTTCAGCGAGCGCAGCGCGGCCACAGTGTAGGGCAATCCGGTGGAGACGGTTTGGATGGGCGCGGAAGTGTCGAAATCAGCGCCCGTCAGGTTGGTGAGACGCGCGACAGAGTCCACGTCATGGATTGCGCCGAATTCCGCATTCTTCTGCGTCATTTCTCCGAAGGCCAGCTGCGCTGGTTCCTGGGTGAAGCGCACCGGCACCGTGCCGACGTTCAGATCGAGTCGGACTTCGTCTGGGCGGGCAGATGCGCCAGCCTGGCCGCGCAGAACAAAAGCGGTGCCCAGCGTAGGATGTCCGGCAAATGGCAGTTCTTCCTGCACCGTGAAGATGCGTACCCGGACGCCGCGAGTCTTTTCCGCGGCGGCATCGCCCGGAAGAATGAAGGTAGTTTCGGAGAGATTCATTTCGCGCGCCAAAGCCTGCATGTGCTCGGTGCTGAGGCCCCGTCCGTCGAGGAAAACCGCCAGAGAGTTGCCGGTGAGAGCGCGTTCGGTGAACACGTCGACCTGCACCATGGACAGCCGGACCGTAGAGAGTTTTTGTGCAGAAGCAGACATGCCTAAGATTTTACCAAGCACCGTCTTTCGCGGGACGAAGCATAACCGTCGTCCGATGCGATACCATAACTCTTGCCGAAGTGGCCTGGCCCGCGCTTGACGCACCGCTAGCCGGTGGATATTCTATTCTCTACTAATGTGATAGGGTTTGAGCGCGCTGACCATCCATCAATTTTAGAAACCAAGTTAAGAAACCATGTGAGGAAAGAAGAGGAGAAGAACATGTCTCTACGCATCAATTCCGAAGCTCCCAACTTCACTGCCGAAACCACGCAAGGCACGATCAATTTTCACGATTGGATCGGCAACGGCTGGGCCATCCTGTTTTCGCACCCCAAGGATTTCACTCCGGTGTGCACGACCGAACTCGGCTATATGGCGGGCCTGCAACCGGAGTTCGCCAAGCGCAACACGAAAATTATCGGGCTAAGCGTGGACCCGGTCACGAGTCACGGCAAGTGGGCGGCCGATATTGAAGAGACGCAGGGTCACAAGGTGACCTATCCGATGATCGGCGATCCGGAGCTCAAAGTAGCGAAACTCTATGACATGCTGCCCGCCGAGGCTGGCACCACCAGCGAAGGACGGACGGCGGCCGACAATGCCACAGTGCGCACAGTGTTCGTGATTGGTCCGGACAAGAAGATCAAGCTGATGCTGATCTACCCCATGAGCAGCGGACGCAATTTCGATGAGGTGCTGCGTGCGCTGGATTCGATCCAGCTCTCCGCGAAACACAATGTAGCCACGCCCGTGAACTGGAAGCCGGGGCAGGACGTGATCATTCCCACCTCGGTTTCAGAAGACCAGGCCAAGCAGCAGTATCCCGGTGGCTGGAAGACACTGAAACCCTATCTGCGAGTGGTGGCGCAGCCGAAGTAGTTCGTGTTACGTTCCCAACGAGCTTTTCCACGAAGTTCCCACGAACTTGCTCGCGAACTTCTCCACGAACTGCGGAAGCGCATGCGGTCCGGTGATCGTCCCGGTCTTCAAAACCGGCGGGCGGCATCTTCGATGTTGCCGGTGTGTTCGACTCACACACGCTTCCGCCAAACGATTGATCGAAGGGTTCCTCCTCTCGTCTCGCTCGATAACGGCTTCAAACAAAAAAGCAGTGGGACGCGCAGTTTGCGCGTCTCACTGCTGGGTAGAGTGTTGCTATGCTGCCTTGCTACGCCGGGAAAAGACCCAGCGCAATGTCAATGTCACCGCCCATGTCTGCCGCCCCCACCGCCGCCGTGCGATCCACCGCCACCGTGCGATCCACCACCACCGTGGGAGGATCCGCCACCGTGACTGCTAGGTGCCGAATGCCCGCTGGGAGCCGCATGGCCGCCGCCATAGCTGGGAGCCGAACGTCCGCCGCCGTAACTCGGGGCAGACCGTCCGCCGCCATAAGCACCTCTCCCGTAAGAACGCGGAGTGACGATGGGCTGCCTCATGTTGAGTGGCGGACGAGAATTTCCACCGTATCCTCGCCCCTGTGCACCGTAGCTCCGGCCCTCTGGGCCCGAACTGTGAGCAGAGCCGTACGCGCTCCGTTCCTCTGCTCCGCCCATCGATGCACGGCCGGTCGATTCACCCGCTCGGCCTGACTCAGAAGATGGCCGCGCTGGCATAGTCGAAAACTTCTGCCAGCCGCCGCTGTTGCCGTTTTCGCGGGCGTAGGGAGAGCCCCCCGAATTGCCGGGTCGTCCGTTATTCGAGCTGCTATTTCCGGGTCGCGGAACTTCGCGTCCGTTTCCCATCGACTTTCCATTCGCCGTCGCACCCGTGTTGCCTCGGCTCGTTCCTTGGGTCGAGAAGAAGTGCTGATTCTGCGAAACATTCCGAGTCGTTGACGCAGCCGCCGGTCGTCCGCTGGCCGAGAAGCTCTCCCGGCTCGGATTCACGGACAATCTCCCGGTATTGAAATGCGCGTTCTGCATCTCCGCGTGACTCATGGCGTGAGCACTCATATGCCCCGTGCCGAAATCCTTGCCGGAGACGCTCGTCGCGCCGCGGAAGTTGGCGTCATGCATCGCCAGGTTCACGTTCGAGAATCGCGAACCGGCGCGCAGCGGAGCAAAGCCGCCCCGATTGAATTCGCCGAAACGGGCATAACCAATGCCCCCGCCCCACCGGCCCCACCAGGGATGAAAAAAATCACCAGGTCCCAGCGGCAGCCAACCGATCCCGAACCCAAATCCAAAGCCGACTCCGAAACCCGGGCCAAATCCGAAGAATGAAACATAAGCCGGCGCCCAAATCGGACGATAGAACGGATACCCATAAGCCGGACCGGGCCACCAGCCCCACCCGCCGCCTATGTACATCCAGCGACCATAGTGATAAGGAGCCCAGCCCCAGTCATCGTACGAAACCCAGGTCCAGCCCCAATAAGGTTCATAAACCCAACGCCCATCACGATAAGGAGCCCAGCCCGGCGGCACCGCTGGCCGCCACACTGGACCGTAATCTGGAACTTCCGACCAGGTACCGTGGGCATCAAGGTCTTCCGTTCCCACGTAGTAGTCGTTGGTGTTCCGCCGCGAAGTCGAGTTGCGGATCATGTTGTCGCGATCGGTATTCCACTGATCAAAGTCATCCCGAGCCGGTGCTTCGCCAATCTTGTATTGCGCGTCCGCTCCGGTGCCCTGAATAGTAATGAACTGGTTCTGTCCGACGCGCGTGCCGCCTTGCGGAGTAGTAACTTCGACTTCGCCTTTGCGCACCAGCACTTCCGTGTGATCGTCGGCAGTAACCAGAATTCGAAAACTGGATTCGCGCCGCTCGGTGCGAATAGCAACGTTGGGCGTATCGATTTCGGCGTCCGCATCGCTGCCCTTGTAAACGGCATAATTCGCCATCCCATGCCCAAGTTGAATCTGGATTTGTGAGCGCGTGAGCTGCGTGATGTTGGCCTGCGTATGCTCCGCAAGACGGAGCGTGTTGGCGTAGTCAAGCTCAAGTTCCGTGCGCGCCTTGTCGCCAGTAGAGACCCGGTCGCCAGCGAGCACGGGAGCATTGATCACAGCCGCCGACCAGTCTTTCGAATCGCCACGCTGCGTCGAAACATCGCCATGAATCAAACTGATGCGCGCAACACCGTTATTTTCCACGGGGGCTGGCGTGTTGTAACTCGGCCCGGGCCCTGGGTTACTGGAACCTGCGTCATTAGGACCTCCCGCCGGGGCCTGATTCATCGAACCCTGATTCATCGATCCTTGGTCCATCGCTGAATCCTGATCCGTAGCATCCTGGTCCATTGACCCCTGATCGTTGGGACCGGGCACGGGCGCTTGGATGTTCGGCGACGGCTTCGAATTCTGATCCGGCGCTTGATCGTCCTGGTTCTGAGCAATGACCGCCCCTGGAATCGCCATCATCAATCCTAAAAATGCCGCCATTAATTTGAACTTCATTACGTACCTCCACCTCGTTCAAGACACAAACTCTGCCTGAAAGTATGCAGGCAGAGTGCCAATATCGGGCGGGGAGCCGATATTCATCTAACGGCTTTATTCGTCAGCAAGTTAGGAGAGACATAACTGCGATGAAAGTCGCCCCATTTGCGGCGCTCCGGTGGCCCGGTTCCACCAGGGTGGTGGTTTTCGGCCAGGGGTAGGGAACAGAGTCGTGGGTTTCGGGGAGTTATGGGTCAGTTCCCGCGGATGCCGTCACTCGGGAGCAATCGGGCAGGGTTGCCCACTTCTTCCTTTTTGTCTTTGCCTATTTTCATTAACTATGGTTAACTAACTGGAATAATCGCTGGTTAATAGATCGAAACGGGGGATTGCCGCCTTAGGGCAAATCAGTGGGAAAATCATGGCGCGCACAGCTCTTTTTGCTTTTCTTATGTGGACAGTGGCGTGTTTTCCTCCGGTGAAAGCACTGGCACAAGGCGAAACCACCAGCGCCATTATTGGCGACGTAAGGGACGCAACTAATGCAGTGGTCGCGGGCGCCACTGTGACAATCACAAGTCAGGAGACCGGTCTGAAGCGCAGTGCACGGACCGATGACGCAGGCAGGTTCAACTTCCCACAGTTAAAGCCTGGAACCTACTCCGTCAAAGCGGAAGCGCAAGGCTTCGAACCGCGGCAAAATGACGGCGTCGTTGCGGGCCTCGGCCAGAAGCAAACCGTGGATTTCACGCTTAGGGTAGCCCGATCCAATGAGACGGTGGAGGTGAACAGCGAAGCTCCAATTATCAACCCGGAAAACGCTAACACATCTACCACTTTAGATGCGCCGGCGCTGGAGGATCTTCCCAATCCAGGTGGCGATCTAACCTACCCGCTGCAGTTTGCCCCGGGAGCACTCATCAATACGGCGGGTAGCAGCAACGACTTTGTTGGGGGCAGCAACGGGTACGGCAACGTGGAATTCAACGGCTTGCCCGCCCTCTCGAACGGCTACATCGTCGACGGGCTGGAATCGAACGACCCGCTCACTAATCTCAACAGCGGCCTTTCCACCAACCTTGTCCTGGGATTGAATTCGATTTCGGAAGTGACCGTCAACACTCTTTCTTATTCGGTGGATCAAGGGAGGTATGGAGCATCCCAAGTCGATTACGTCACCAAGTCTGGCACGAATCAGTTTCACGGGAATCTCTACGAACTGTGGAATGGTTCGCTGCTGAATGCAGCGGACTACTTCACCAATGCGACGCCGGGGAACCACAAGCCCAGATCGACCGTGAATCATTTTGGGGGCAGTGTCGGCGGCCCGATTGCCCACGACAAGCTATTTTTCTTTTTTGACAGCGAATGGGTGCGGATCGCACTGCCCATCGTCACGCCGACGATCGTTCCCAGTCTCGGTAACAATAAGCTGTTCCAAACATACGTCTTGGGGCAACTTCCGTCGCAGGAGGTGCCGTTTTATAGACAGATGTTCTCGCTCTATGGAAACACCAGCGGCACAGCCACTCAGGTACTCTGGTGTCCTTTCAATTCGGACGGCACTAAGGCACCGGGCAATCCGCCGAATGGAGACGGTTGTGCGAACCGGCACAGCGTCTCGCACTCCAGCGACGACCACGAGCAGGTGCAGACATTCCGCGCCGACTACAACATCAACGAGAAAGATACGGCCTGGGTTCGTCTTCAATCGGACACCGGGCTGCAAGCCGCGTGGACGGACCCCATCAACCCGGTGTTCAATGCGCTTTCGCCGCAGCCTCTATATTCGTTCGCCGCAGGACACACCCACGTCTTCTCGCAGAACCTGGTGAACTACTTCAATCCCGCGTTCTCTTGGTACGAAAGCTTGTTTGGCCCAAGCAACCTTCAGAAGACGCTTTCGGCGTTCCCGATCGTGTTGCAGGGCAGCGGCGCGAACCCTTTCACGCCCGTCGGAGGGCTTGACAATAGCTGGGTTCAAGGCAGGCGCGCATCGCGGTTTTTCATCAATGACAATCTCGCCTGGAGCCGTGGCGCTCACGAACTGCGGTTTGGAACCAATACCCGCATCTTCCGTCTGAACGACTATGACTTCGGAGAAGGCACCGTTCCCACCGTGACCTACGCGAACTTGCAGCAATTCATCGATGGAGTAGCGAACACCGCGACGGAGACGTTCCCTTCGAACGCCAATGAGCCCTTCAACTTTCTCAATCTCGATGTCTACGCGCAAGACACCTGGAAAGTGACTCACACGCTGACCTGGACGTTCGGTCTGCGCGACACCTTCAACTCCAATCCGCTGAATCCTCATGATCAAGTCGCCCGTCTTCGCGGCCCCTTCGGTTCTGACCCAACTCAACCGCTGAACGAGGCCATTCAAACCCATCTCGGCCATCTGTTCTCGTCCACGCCAGCAGCCATTCTGCAACCGAGGACGGCGATTGCGTGGCAGTTCGAGCCGAAATCCGTGCTCCGCACCGGCTTCGGGATTTTCAGCGACATCTTGCCGGGCACGGTGGCCGACCTGATTGGGACGAATCCTCCATACGATAAGACGTTTCAGGGAGGACAGCTCGGCACCGTGGGCGGCACAGCCATCGCGCCGGGAGCACCCAACAGCGCAGTCGGCGCACTCGTTACCGCGAATCGGACCTTCACTTCGGGATTTCCCCAGGGCCTATCCCCTCTTCCGCCACCTGCGATCACGGCCATTCCAGATGGCAAACTCCACGCGCCGTATTTCATGGAGTGGAGCTTGGGAATGGAACATCAATTGGGAACGACGGCCAGCCTGAAAGCGCAATACGTCGGCACGCGGGCCGTGAACCAGCCGTACTCAACCCAAGTCAACGGCTACCAAACCGTATGTCAGGGCTGTTTTGCACCATTTCCCACACAGCCTACCGATCCACGATTCGGCGCGGTGACGCAGTTCTCCACCGGCGCGAACAGCCACTACAGCGGCCTTCAACTGACCGCGATGAAACGGCTCGGCCATGGCCTACAAGGACAGGTCAACTACACCTGGAGCCGTTGCATGGATACAGTCTCGAACGGAGGGTTCCTTCCGTTTTCCGCGGGAGGGATTCTTTCGCCTCTGCCCGGAGACCTGGCCCGCGACTACGGCCCTTGCGACTATGACATCCGGCACAATCTCAACGTGCAGTATGTGTATCAATTGCCGGTTCGCGTGCGCAGTCATTCTCTGGGCTACGCGCTCAATGGCTGGCAGATTTCCGGAACCGCGTTTTGGCACAGCGGAGTTCCGTTCTCGGTGTTGAGCACGCCCTATTCAGCGATTAATCCCATCACCATGCAGGAAGAGGGAATTGTGCAGGGCAGCGGGCCGCAGTTCGCCAGTCTTGTACCGGGAGTGAATCCCTATTGCCGCCATTGCAACCTTCCCGCTACCGCACTGGGCACGATCCAGTGGCTCAATCCGGACGCATTCGCCTCGGCCGTTGATCCGAGCACAGGACAGTGCAATGGCGGCGACAGCCCGCAGAATTGCCAATTCGGAAGCCTCGGCCGCAATGCCCTACGCGGTCCCGATTTCCTCTGGAGCGACTTCTATCTGACAAAATGGTTTCCCTTGACCGAGCATGTGAAGCTGCGATTTGAGGGTCAGTTCTTTAATGTCTTCAACCATCCGAATTTCGGCCTTCCCAGCGTGGTGCAGGCCGGCATTCCAGGAAATCCTTCGACGCAGGCTGGCTTTGGAGCACTCACTTACGCCATTTCTCCGCCAACCGGCTTGCTGGGCGTTGGCTTGGGTGGCGACAGCAGTCCACGCATGATCGCCTTTCAGGCGCGGCTGGAATTCTGAGCAATATCAAGGATGAAGGGGTACACTCAGGCCCGCTCTTTTCATCATAAACATCCGGGCCAGGGTCACGGACTTCCAACCCGCCCTGCGCGATAATGATGGCTAGTTCTCAGTCTGCGACCCATTGCCGGTTGCCAACTGCCTCGCCGTTTTCGAGACTTGGGATTGAATTCATACAGAGATGAACTGGCCATTTACATCCGCGGAGAATTCGGCGTTCGTCTGGAGGACGACATGCACATCATGGAAGGAGACGCGGAATTGTTCACTCCGCAAAGCCCGTCGCTGGAGAACCCATTTCGGGAAAGCCCAGAGCGAAGATTGGACCTCGAACTGACTATTTCAGTGGGACGCTGTAATGGGAAGCGAGCACCCGCCAGTTATTTCCGACCCTGATCCAGACATCGGTCAGCCGGTCGTGATACTCGTAAGGCTTGCGGTTGGATAGTCCCTTCTCGTGATACGCCCCAGTCACCACGGCTAGGTTGCCTCCACCGCGAACCCTGACCCGGAGGTCCGACAACTCGGCGACGTCCACCCGAACCGTGGGGTCGGCACTGTGCGTAATGTAGCCCGCTTTGCTGTAGGTGTTGCCGTCCTCAACCGTGATCACGAAATCCTCGGTCAGGAGCGTGGACAGAATATCAATATTTCGTTCTTTGTATGCCTCGGTCCATTTTTCTTCCAGCCTGCGCACTTGTGCCGCCGCGCCCGCCGGTTCTTGCGCAGCCAGCTGCATCGTTAAGAAGTGAATCGTCAGGAAAATGAGCAGTCCAAGAGTCAGCTTGGATGCCATGCGTGGCGTCATGACATCTATGTCATAACAAACCGGTCGACCGTGACAAGTTCCTTCCGTAACTCCGACCGACTCTATACCTTGCAGAAAGAAGCGCTGTCGCACCGGCTTTGGGTGGCGCAGCGGTTTACCGCTGCGATAACCAGCGTGTTCTTCGCTTCCGGCTTTAGCCGCTGCGGTGACAACTGCTGCGAGAAGGACACTTTTCCGTGAGCTCTTAATCGTGGAAAGGACGCCCGAAGCTGATCAGACAGCCATCACCGCTGGCTTGCGCTGTCATCGCCTTTCGCGGAGGACGGTGGCAGATAGGGGTTCACCGCGTATCTCAACCGGTTTGAAATCACAACCCAATGATCCGCTGTCGGACTTCGCAGCGACCCGGCCTGACTTCGAGGGCTTTGCCGCCTTTGGTGTGCTCTTGTCTTTACGACCGGGTCTTCGCTTCTTCATTTCATGCCTCCGACAGCTTCCAGTCTGTTAATCGGCTGATCCTGTAATTTACTGAGACCGAGCAGGGGCAAATGCCTAACCCTGGCACCAGCATCGAAGGCCACTGGCCAGGCCATCAAAATCCCAATAGGTTAAAGTGTACACAGGGCGCCAGAGGATGGTTCATGGCAAAGTTAACCGGGGAAGAAAAGAAGAAATTCCTGCGCGAGAAGCTTGAAGAGCAGCGCCATCTTCTAGGTAAATCAATAAAGGAATTTACGTCCGGCGACCTCTCCGAAGCCGTACGGATCGCGACAATCATGCGGGTGTTGGTACACGAAACCGGCCGTTGCAAATCATTACTAAAGGAAATCACGCCAAGCTACCTCGAGCTGAGGATTCTGGACCATCCACCCGCAAAGCCGGCGCAACCCCCTCCAGCCGGCACGAAAGCTGCCGTGATTATGTCGGTACCAATCGGCGTGAAGATATCAGCTGACGGGGTGTTTCTAAATCCAGAGCTTGCCGTAGACCAGCTCGCGCTCTCGATCCTGGGCAAATGGTGGGGCCGATTGAGCCTTATTCTACCTGGACTGGGCGGCTTCAGCCGGAAGGAAATAGTTCTTGGACTCGCCGACAAGGAAGGCGGAGCGCACGTGGATCTGGATATGACGGAGCGGTACAAGAAATTGCTGGAATGCAAGTCGTTTCAGATTGGATGGAATCAGGACGGCGTAACTCCACTGAACTTATCTCGTTTCATGACGGGTCAGGCCGGGCTTGAACTGCTTAACTGCTTGGACCGCAACTTCCCTGTTGGCGGCCATAAATAGGGGCCGTGGTGGTGTCCTACGCGGCATGGTGCGGCATTTTTTTGTATAACGCACCACAATCGCCGATTACAAAATCTTTACCCCACCACCCATTCCCGCATACGCCGCAGCAGCGAGGCAGGCGCTTCCGCTTCCAGTACCACCAGGCCGTCCTGATACTGGCGGGAATAGATGCGGGCGCCAGCTTGCAACTGGGCCAGCATCTTGCCCTCTCTTTGCGGGATGCGAAGGCGAACACGCTCGGGACGATCTCCTTCGAGTACGGCATCGATGCGATCAAGCAGGGTGGTTAAGCCGATTCCTTTCGCCGCCGAGACGTGGACGATTTGATCGTTATCATGCAGATCGCTGTCGCGCAGCGACTCGCGCTGCTTGGGAAGCAGCAGATCGATCTTATTCATCACCCGCAGCCGCGGCTTTTTGTCGGCTTCGAGTTCCTTGAGAACACTTTCGACTTGCGCATCCTGCTCGGCCGAAATCGGGCTGCTGGCATCTGAGACCTGCATGATGAGCGTCGCGCGCTGTACTTCTTCGAGCGTGGCGCGAAACGCCGAAACCAGCGTATGCGGAAGATGCCGGATGAAACCCACCGTGTCGGAGAAGAGAACCTTGCGCTTGGAAGGCAGCTCAGCGCCTCGAATGGTCGGATCGAGCGTGGCAAACATGCGCGACGAAGCCACCACGTTTGACTTGGTCAGCGCGTTGAACAGCGTCGACTTGCCCGCGTTCGTATAGCCCACCAGCGCCACCGTGGCCACCGGAACCGACTCGCGCCGTTGCCTCTGCTGCGCCCGGATGCGGCGGACATTTTCGATTTGCTGTTTAACGTGCCGGACGCGGCGGAGAATCTTTCGTCGGTCGGTCTCCAGTTGAGTTTCGCCCGGTCCGCGAGTGCCGATCCCGCCGCCGAGCTGGGACATTTCCACGCCGCGACCCGCCAGCCGCGGAAGCAAATACTCAAGTTGGGCGAGTTCCACCTGCAACTGACCTTCACGCGTGCGGGCGTGCCGCGCGAAGATATCAAGAATCAGCTGCGTGCGATCGATGACGCGTGTGTTGACAACGCGTTCGATATTGCGTTGTTGCGAAGGCGAGAGATCGTGATCGAACAGAATCACATCCGCGGAAACCGAGGCTGACGCGCCAGCAATTTCCCCCAGCTTCCCTTTACCGATCAACGTGGCAGGATCAGGCCGGTCGCGGCGCTGTGTGAATTCGCCGGCGATTCGTGCGCCCGCGCTCAACGCCAGCGCCCGCAATTCGTCAAGCGATTCCTCGGAACTGAAGTCCGGCGAATCCGCCGGCATGGACGACGCCGATGCGGCCACGCTGGTGGCATGATTTCGAGCCGCCAGCGCCCCGGGAGTGATGGTTGCCGACTTTGTCTTTCCTGCCCGGCCCGCGCGACCCTCGGTACGAAACTCCACCCCCACCAGGAACGCACGTTCCTGCCGCTCCGAGGGATTCAGCACCGCCTTGGGCGCATTCCGCGAGGTATTTTGCGAACTATCGCGGCCGCTCAGTCTGGAGTCATCTGGGCGCAAGCAAACTCACTTCATCCTTCAGTGCCGGAAGCGGAGCTCGCACTCGCCGCCTCCCCCTGGGACGCTACTGCCGCCGGCTTCAGTTCCGCGTGGCTGTGCGCCCCGCGCGAGATGACGACCGTCGAAATCGCATGTTTGAAAATGAGCTGCTCCTGGTTGCTGGTTTCGAGGACCACCGAGTACTTGTCGAACGATCGGATGCGACCCGTCAGCTTCACGCCGCTGACCAGGTAGATCGTAATATTGTGCCGTTCCTTTCGTGCCGTGTTGAGGAAGGAATCCTGAATGTTCTGTTGTGCCGGCTTGGCTTCCATTTGCCGATCTCCTTTTGGTTCGATGCTGCGCCATGAGCTCAGGGAGGGCAATTGGCGGCAGCTCTTCTATCGGCTCTTACAATACGGACTTGTCGCGCGCTTTTCAACTTCCTCCCCAATAAATATTCTCCGAGTTGTCGCACCTGGCACGCCGAACGGTCTATTTCCATCCACCCCTGAAAAATCGACCGAGTTTCATTTCCCTCGCCGGCAATCTACAATCGTCACTTCCAGAACAGAGTTTCAAAAACAGGAGCCTGAACTTGATCGAGATAAACCTGCCTTCTGACTTCAACACTAACCTTCTAATGGTGTTGCGTTGGTTGCATTTTATCGGCGGCGTAATGTGGTTGGGCTTGCTTTATTTCTTTAACCTGGTCAATGTTCCCTTCATGAAGGAACTTGATCCCGCCACCAAAGGCAAAATCCTGCCCAGCCTGATGTCGCGCGCGTTGTGGTGGTTCCGCTGGGGATCGGTACTCACTGTGCTGACGGGCTTGGTGTACTGGGGCAGTATCGTCGCCTCCGACGCCAGAAACGGCGGTGCATCCTCCGGTGGTCCGATGGGAACGTTCTTTGTGATTTGGACCGTCGCCTGGGCGCTGATGTATGCCTGTACGATCCCCGGTAAGGGCTTGCTCGACAAAGGGCCCGTGCTCGCCGTGATTTACACCGTCATCGTAATCGCGGCCTCCTGCCTGTTTCTGCGCTTCAACGATCATGAATGGGAGGGCAATCGTCTGCTCGCGATCGGCGTCGGCGGAGGGATAGGTTGGGTGATGATGCTAAACGTCTGGGGCGTAATCTGGCGCGCGCAAAAGAAAATCATCCGGTGGACTGCCGACAACGCGACCAAGGGCACACCGATCCCGGACAAGGCAAAATATCTGGCTAGGCAAGGTTTTCTTACGTCGTGCGCGAACTTCGTGCTCTCGTTCCCCATGCTGTTCCTGATGGGGGCGGCAAGTCACTATCCCATGTTTATCAAATAGTGTTTGGGAGATAGCTGCCGGCTAACGTCAGATCCTCGGTTGGCCGTGACTTCGGTGCCTTTCCTGAGACCTGTAGCCGGAACCAAGCCGGAGTCATCCCCGTCGCCCTGCGGAACACGCGCGTAAAGTGGCTTTGGTCGGCGAATCCTGCCGCCAAGCTGATCTCAGCCATGGAGATTTCGGGCACTAGCATCTGTTCGCACGCGGCGCGAATCCGCAAGCGATGAACGTACTCGCCAATGCCGTCTCCGACGCACTTGCGGAAGACCCGCGACAGATGCACTGGATGCACTCCGGCCTCGCGACTGAGTTCGTCCAACGTCAGCCGCTGACAGTACTCGGCTGCCAGCTTTTCAGTAATCCGACCGAGCCACGCCGGCGGCTGAGTAACGTTCTCCCGCCGCATGTGTGCCACCTGGGCCAGCATTTCGACCAGCAGGCTTTCGACAGATAAGTCATCCGCCATTGGGGCTCCCTGAAACTCGCGGAACATTTTCATCCCGAGCCAGAGCAATCGACCGCCCCGACAATCGTCATGGGCAAGATCAAGCGCGGCCGAGCAATACGCCAACCGCTGCCGCCAGTTAGGCCGAATTTCAATTTCGAAAAACCGTACGCCGCGCGGACCAACTTCGTCCTGGTGTGGAATCCCAGCGGGCCGAAAATGAATGGTGAACGGTCGAAACTGCCTCTCCCGGCGCTCGTAACGTTCCCCGTATTCTCCCTCGAGCAACAGAGCAAAAAAAGGAAGTTCATGGGAATGTGAGGGAAGTTTCCTCGGCGATGAGTGCCTAAGATTCGTAAAAATGGCGCCGCACTGCTCCCGCTTCCCTTCGACCGAGCCATAGAAGCTGCCGGCCCCCAGCGCCTGCTCGCGCCCTGCTTCAAAATCCGAGTTTGCCACGCCCGCTCCTGCCCAGGTTGTGTTTGTTCTAGACGTATCCCGCTTGAGTTGGTTAGCGTTACTACAACTCTGGAGGAGACTGCATGATTCGCTATTACGCTTTGCTTTGCCTATCGACCTTATTGCTTGCGCAGGACACCCCCAACGCGTCCCCCAACAATTCCACCGCACCTCTATATACGGCGGACGGGCGGATCGTGTTCCCCACAAACTATCGCGAATGGATCTATCTAACGACCGGCCTAGACATGGACTATAACCCGGATCTCGCGGCCATGCCGGGGCACTCCATGTTCGACAACGTCTTCGTCAATCCAGAAACCTACAAGATCTTTGTCGCAACCGGTACTTGGCCCGACAAAACCATGCTCGTTCTCGAGGGCCGCATGGCCGCCAGCAAAGGCTCAATCAACCAGGCCGGACACTTCCAGACCAACGACGTCATGACGCGGTCCGTTCACGTCAAAGACGCGCGCTTTCCCGGCGGGTGGGCCTTCTTCGCGTTGGACGAGAGCAAGCCCACCAAGCAGATTCCGAAAGAAGCCGTGTGCTATTCCTGCCACGAGCAACACGCCGCCGTCGACACCACATTCGTGCAGTTCTATCCCACGTTGCTCGAGATCGCGAAAAAGAAGGGCACGCTAGCCCCAGGATATCTGAAAGAAGAAGCCGCGAGGGCGGCAGAAGGCTCCCGGAAAAAACCCTAACGAACAGTCGCCTTCGTCGCCAGCGTCCACGGTTTGCCGTCAAAGTGCGCGGGCAGCGCGAGGCCAAACAGTTTCAGGATCGTCGGCGCCACGTCCACAATCGCAGGCTTCTGTTCGATGAATTTGTGGCTTGAAAATAAAACTCCAGGGACCAGCCGTGGGTCGATGCAGTGGTCGCCGCTCCATGCCTTTGTATTGTCCTCGAAAACCTGCCCGGTTACTTTGCCCATCACCGAGTCCCACGAGGCGCGATAGCCGGCTCCATAACCAACAATCAGATCCGGCGAGTTCTCCGTATAAGGCCCGCGATAAACATTATCCGCAATAAACACGCCTGTGATTCCCACCGTGCCCGAATCCGGATCCACCAGCCCATTCAACTTTTTCTGCAGCTCCTCTCGCAAGGCTTCGGCTTCGGATGGATCGACAATTCCCTGCTTTTCGCGGCCTTTAATATTCAGATAAAGTCCATTGAGGCCCATGGTGTACGCCCGAGTGCGCGACCAATCGACGTCCTCGAACCAGTCGCCGCTCTCAGTCTTGCCATCCTTCAACGCGAGATATCCGTTCTGATGCAGCCACGCATTCAAATTCATGCAGCGCGCGAATGACTTGAATCCATGATCGGAAATCACCAGGAGCAGTGTGTCGTCGTCAATCTTTTCCATCACGCGGCCGATGAGGCGATCCATGCGCTCGTATAGATCCTGAATCACCTTGGGATGCTGGCTGTGCGGCACATCGCGCGCGGCCGGATGGTCTTCTTCCAGATAGCGCCAGAACATGTGTTGCACGCGGTCCGTCGTGTCGAAAACACACGTGCACAGCCCCTGCTTCGTTTTCTCCAGCGCATCGAAGAGCATGCGCTCGCGATCCTCGTGATTGCCATAAGCCTGCGCCAGGAACGCATCGTCATCCAGCACGTGCTCGTTGAGGGCCCACGTGTCTTCCGCCAATCCGAGGGTCGCATATGGCCCGAAGAGCTTGGCCAAGTAAATGGAATACGTGACTGGGTGCGAGATCGGCAGGTCCGGGCGCCCCGGATCGATATTCACCGGGGTGACATAAACTTCAACCTCCGGCGAAAGTTCCTTGAGATAGAAGCGGCAAATGCCATGCGCCGTGAAACCCATACCCGCCTTGAATTCCGCCTGAATCCACTCGGAGTATTCCCCGATTTTCAACGTGAACTTTTCAGGACCGAACACGATGCGCGCCGATCTTGATCCCAGTTCCGGGCGAATTTCAAAATCTGCACGCAGTTCGACGGCTTTCTCAACCAACGGATTATCCGGCCCCGGAACGTAAGACCTACAAACACCATTCTTGCGCTCGATAGGCACGCGCACGCCACCTTCGCGAAACTTGTCGTTGGAAGCACGGGTCGTACAGAGGCAAAACGTGCCCTGGCTGCCCTTCAGGTCAGGCACGCACATCCCGGAAAGCAACACGCCCTGAAACTTCTCCGGCGGAAACGTGACGGGAACGCGAATCACAGAGCTGAAAATTCCGGCATTGCCCAGCCAGTGCCAGAACGGCGTGCCCTTCCGCATGGCCTTGATTTCTGTCTTGCCGAACGGGATGGAATACTTGCCAATCTTGATATGCCGCTTCGGCCCCTTGATTTCAGCCGACGAAAGGAACGGGAGATAGTTGCTGGTATCGCGCGCCAGAAAGTCGTAGATGTTGTGTTTGCCCGGATTCACCCCGGTCATGAATGTCGACCATGCCACCGGAGAAATCGGCGGAAACGTTGTACGCAGCTTGCTGAAGGTTCCTTTTTCCCGCAATTTCGCCAGGTTCGGCAGCCTGCCTTCGTTCATAAACCGGTCGGCAAGATCCGGATCCATCCCGTCGAATCCCAAAATCACTGCTCGCTCGAACGTCGCCTTTCCATATGCGTTTCGCCGCCGGATAAAGCGGAACAACTGGCGGAATGGCCACGTCATTAAAGCGTAGAACGAATAGAGGAACGCAATAAAGATCGCCCAGAATGAAGATAGCACCGCAAATCCCGCGCCGGGACCGGCGTAGGCATGGGCCAGCGTTGGGAACAGGACGATCGCGAGCAGCAGGAACAAATACCAATGGAGCGATGGGCGCCCCCGTTCGTCCCACGACTCGATAGCCATCCCCCGCAGCCTCTTCATATCTGGATCCCCAATAGCTCCTTGAAAATAAATCCTGCCACCATCGACAAGATGAAGAACAGCCAAATCCAGTTCATTCCATAACCCGCGATCTCGATATTGCGATCCGGGTAATTGATAGAAATGGACTCGATCGGACCGCTCTCCGGCAGCGCCGGCTCGGCCGACGAGAACATACGCTCCCAGAATTGTCCACGCAATCGGATCGTTGAGATTCGCGGCAGGTCACTTCCCACACAGACGGCCTTCGCAGCGCTCTGTCCTGCAGCGGCGACCTTCACTTCGTATTTTCCCTCTTTCGAGCCGGCCATTCGCCAGACAATGTCGTTGGTCGCGGAGATGTGCACCGCAGGCGAGGTCATCGTGATCTCGGGCGGAAGATCGAGCGTGACATCGTTCAACGCGTCGCTTGCTGTCATGTGGACCGTCAAAAGAAACGGCACATTCATGGGAATCGGCGTTGCGCCCAGATAGCGATCGATCTGTACGATCAGCAAAGTAATCGGAATGATGACGTACAGCAGTGGCTTGAAGGCGAGTTTCAGGTAGCGGCCGGTACCGCGCAGGATCCTGCCGTAAGAGCCCATCACCACCGGAATCTGATCGCGATACAGGCGCACCGCCAGCAAATGAGCCTTCAGTTGATCCTTCGCAATGCCGATCGCTTTCTGATCCGACGTGTAGCCAAACAAGACCACCATCAGCAATCCGACGACCAGCGATAGGACGACCACAATCGCGAGCGGACTGGTCAGCAGTGAGTGACCAAACGTCGCGATTGTCGCGGCATAACCAGCTACCGGTTTGGAGAGAACAGTCAAGCTACTCGATGTACCCCAGCCCGCGCAGCCGTTTCTGTATCTCTTCTTTCGACGTGCTGCTCTCGTCGGGCAGGATTTTCTTGGTTTCCTTTTCCAGCATGTGGATGACGAATTCGTCAATCGATTCGTATCCGGCGGCATCCGAACACTGCTTGACCTTCTCCAGCAGTTCGCCTTCGATCTTCACTTTGTGTGAACCAAACATGATTTCTCCTGTTTGTGAATTCCGAAATCCAGCGCCTAAAGGCGGATTCAATCCAAAGTTTTCGGCGCGCCTGAAGGCGTGCCCTGATACGAATCGCAAATACACCCAGCCTAGCGCGACTGAAATACCGACTGCCCCATCATATCCTTCGTTTTCGCGATTCCGAATTCCGCCAGAATGGTGGGCGCGATGTCAGTCAGCGCCGGAGTCTGCGCTTCAATCTTGCGGTTGCTCAACAGCACACCCGGCACCTTTGTAAAGTCCATGCAATGATCGCCGCTCCAGGCATTTGTGTTGTCCTCGAGCACGTCTGCCGGGAAGGCGCCCAGAATCGTTTTCCATCCGGCGCGATACCCGCGGTTGTAACCGACGAGCGCATCCGGACCCGTGCCTGCGTATGGGCCCTGGTAGGCCTCGCTCGCTAGGTCAATTCGCGTTATCACCTGCGAACCGTCTTTCGGATCGCGAACTTCTAAAAGCTTCTGCCGGATTTCCTGCAGCAGCGCATCGGCATGAGCGCCAGGCTCGACCATGCCCTCGCGCTCGCGTCCGCGCACATTGAGATAAAGTCCGTTCAACCCCAATCCGTAGGCGCGCGTGCGGCTCCAATCCACGTCGGCGAAGGGCTCGTTCGGATCCGCGCTGGCGCCTGCTTTGCGAGTGATGTAGCCATTGTTCAACAACCATGTATTCAGATTGAACGAGTGCCGGTAGGGAGCAAATCCATGGTCGGAGAGCACGAGCAGCGTCGTATTTTCATCGACCTTGGGCATCACTTCGCCGAGCACTTGATCAATCTGCTCGTAAAACTCCTCCAGCGACGACCCGTACTGAGCCGCGAGCGCGGCGTCGTACGCGGGACTCTGCGGATCGGTCAACCGCCACAGCATGTGCCCGTTCAGGTCGAGGCTCGAGAAATAGAAGAAGAACAGTCCGTCGTGAAATTTCGGGAACTCGACATCGAACGCGCGCCGATGTTCGGCGAGCACGGTGTGCGACTGTTCCAGAAATTCTTTATCGTCGAGCACGCCGGCGGTGAGCGCCTTGGTGTCTTCGGCAATGCCTTGCGTGTGGAATTCACCGATCTGTTTCGCCAAATCGCGCGAGTAACTCGTTGGCGTGGAGATGGGCAAAGCTGGATTTTCCGGATCAATATTGATGGGCGACACGTACAGTTGAAACCGCGGATGCGTCTGCTTGAGATAAAAGCGGCAGATCCCCTTCACATTGCCGATGAACGGCATGAGCTGAAATTCCACCGGAACCCATCCACTCCATTCGCCTTCTTTCAAAACAAACTGCTGGTCCTTCAAGCCGATGCGCGCAACCGCTTCCAGCGGATCCACATCAACCGTGAAAGGCTCGGTGGCAGGAAGCGAGTTCCTGCGAAAGGTGTTGTCCGGCCCGATGAGATTGGTCGCAACCCGATTCTTCTTTACTTCGACCTGCACGACTTCCCCGCCCTCGACGGCTCCGACAGCCGCTGTAGGATCATCGGTGTAAAAAGTGAACGTGCCATACGTGCCGCGCAGATCGGGTGTGCCCATGCCGGAAAGAGTCTTGCCTTTCGCCGTGATTGGAGGGAAATTTGCCGGGATGCGGTAAACATAATTGGGCACGCTTTGTTGGTCGAGGATCTCCCAGAAGGCCTTGCCGTGCCGCAATTGCTCCGCCGAGCCGCTGCCGAGCGGAATCACCCAACTCCCGATATGAAGACTGTGCTTTGGGCCCTCGACCTTCGAGGTGGAAAAATAAAGCTGAAAAGTCTTCGGATCGCGGTGGATGAAATCAAAGATTCCGTGCCCGCCGGCGTTCATTCCCGTGATCAGGTTCGACCACGCCACCGGGCTTTGCGGCGGGATGCTGGTCGTCAAACGCCGGAACGATCCCTGCTCGGCCAGTCGTGCAAAGTTCGGCATCTTGCCCTCCGCCATGAATTTCGTGAGCAGATCCGGGTCGAGGCCGTCAACGCCCAGGATAATCATCTTCCTTGATCCCACGGCTCCGCCCCGCGCGCGCTGACAGGAGAGAAATAGGCTCAAACCCGCGGCGCACAAAGCCAGCAGGCACACTAGGCGAAGACGTTTTCTGAAGGGCACGGTCACTACAAATAATCTGCAAACAATATGGTCCAGCTTCACGGAGGGCCATCGCGCCTTCCTGGCCAACGATGGGTGGTGATCACGACATCACCACGAGATTGGGGATCCCGAGGAGCAGGTATCTAGATTGTACAAGGAGTTGCCGGGACGTCAAGACTTCTGGTTTTGAACTTTTGATCAATGGCGGCGTAGCCTTTACACTTACTGGCATGCTTCGAAAAGTCGCTGCCAGCGTGAGCCTGATCCTCCTTAGTTTTTGTTTTTCTTTCGCCGCAGCCGCACCCAAACCCAACCTGGTGCTGATCACCCTCGACTCCACGCGCGCCGACCGCATGGGCTTTCTAGGCGCCAAGGGAGCGCTTACGCCCAACCTTGATCGCCTCGCCCGGGAAAGCATTGTCTTCGAGCATGCCTATGCTCAGGAGCCGGGCAGCGTTGTATCGCACGCGACCATTCTTTCCGGAGCCTATCCTCAGAGCGTGGGCCTGAGCGAGATCGGCGGCACCCTAACGCCGTCGCTGCTGTACTTGCCGGAACTGCTGAAGTCGCAGTCCTATCGCACGGCCGCGTTCGTTGGCTCCATCGATCTCGACCCGCAGAACGGGCTGGCACAGGGCTTCGACCGTGGTTTCCAGACATACGATGCTGGTTTTCGGCCCGCGATCCCCGGTGACGCCCGTCCTCCCGTAACCGAGCGTCGCGGAGATCAGGTTGTCGCGCGCGCAGTCGCTTGGCTGGAACATAATGCGCAAGGACAAAGCCAGTTTTTCCTGTGGGTTGATATCGGCGACGCGAGCGCACACGGCACCTCCTACAATTCCGCCATCACCGCTGCCGACTCAGCCGTCGGCAAGCTAATCAGCGCCCTGCAACAGCGAAAAATCTACGGAAACACCGCAGTGATCGTCGTCGCCGACCACGGCGAGAGCCTCGGCGCCCACGGTGAAGACACGCACGGTATTTTCCTATACGACGAAACCATTCACGTCCCGCTACTCATCAAACTGCCAGAAGGCCAGCCCGCCCCGAAGCCGACAACCACCCGAGTAGCGGCCAAGGTGCGTCTCGTGGACATTGCTCCCACTCTGCTGGAAATCGCCGCGATCCCGGTTCCCTCGCAAATGCCGGGACAGTCGCTGCTGCGCATAGCGAAGGCCAGCGGCGGCAGCGGTGGTGACCAGCCCGCGTATTCCCGCAGTGATCTGCCCCAGCGCGGATTCGGTTGGAGCCCGCTCGAATCCTGGCGCGCCAGCAAGTATCTCTACATTCGCGCGCCCAAGCCCGAGCTTTACGACTTGACCGCCGACCCGGGCGCTGCCCACAACCTGGCCCAAAGCTCGAAGGCCACACTCGACACGATGGCCGCGCAACTCGATAACTTCGCCCGCCGTTTCAGCGGCGAGGCCGGCAAGTCTTCTGCGGAGTTGAGCTCTTCCGAGATGCAGAAACTGGCGTCGCTCGGATACATCGGACTGAACAAATCATCGGGCTCGGTCGCCGCCGTTGCAGGAACCGATCCAAAAGACAAAATAGCGACTGCTAATAAAGTGATCGAAGCGACGGCTCGCAACCAGTCAAAACCAGACCTCGCTATCACCCGTGCCATTGCCACGCTCACGCCCGTCGTCTCCGCCGATCCCAACCTCTACCTGGCGCAGTACGCGCTTGGTGTGGCTCTGGCCCGGAAAGCGCAATACGTCGAGGCGGTCAAGCATCTGCACAGAGCGATTGAACTCCAGCCCGATTCCGCCTGGGCGCACTACCAAGTCGGCGCCAGCCTGCTGAAAACCGGTGATTATAAAACCGCCATCGTCCATCTTGAAATCGCTACCGGACGCCTGCCTGCGTTCGCCCCGGCACACATCTCCCTCGCCGAGGCCTACGAACATACGGGCCGGACCGAAGACGCGAAACAGGAACGCGCACGAGCAAACAACAAGCCGTAGCGTTTGTGACGAGGACCATGAGTCACTTCCCCTCCATCACGGTTGTGAAGAGGACTTCCACCCCCAAGCTGTCGCTCATGGTCGGCACACCAAAAGCAACGGCCTGTGGCAATTGCCACAGGCCGCCGAAAGTTGAAGGTTACCGCGCCTAGAAATGGAGCGAGGCTCTATATTTTCTTGGAGGGAGATCATCGACTAATCTATGAAGGCATGTGGATTGTCAGACGGAGTATTGCAATCGGTGAAGCCAATCCGTTATGACCATGCCGCCCAACCATGTGGACTTCAACATAGGTCTCGATCTGTTCAACCACGCCCATTTTTTCGACGCTCATGAAGTTCTCGAAGACATCTGGCGCGCTCTGCCTCGCGACCGCCCCTCGCGTCGGCGTTTCCGTCTGCACATACAAGGTCTGATTCAGTTGGCAGTCGCTTTTCACCACGAGTCCACCGGCAACCATGTGGGGGCGCGCTCGGTTCTGGAACGTGCGCTGCGCAATCTCAAGGGCGCGGACAGCTCATTTCCCAATCTCGACCTCGACCAACTGCGCGCTGAGTTGGCGGATTGGCAGGAGCATTTTGCTGGCGTGGCTCCCCGGCCGAAGCCCCCGCAGATCGTGACGCGCAAGCCCACGCCCTGAGGTACCTCTGCGCCTCTGTGCTCCCCGTGGTTGCTTTGGAATTTTGGTCGTCGCGAAAACAATCGCTGGGACCTAAGATCCCCGCAAACAACAAGCCTGTTAAAATCTGTTTCAGTGAAATCGATTTCAACGCCGCCACGAAGCACCGCGCCCGAGTCTGTTGCGCTCGCTGTTCCTCTCTTGGACTTGCGCCGCCAGTACGCGGGTATCCGGGAAGAAGTGCTGGCCGCTATCGCGCGCGTGTGTGATTCGCAGAGCTTCATTCTCGGTCCGGAGGTCGAGGCGCTCGAGCAGGAAATTGCTGCTCTGACGGGAGCAGCTTGGGCCGTCGGATGCGCGTCGGGAACGGAAGCGCTGTGGCTGGCGCTCATCGCCGCCGGGGTAAAGCCCGGCGACTCGGTGATAACCACAGCATTCAGCTTCTTCGCCTCGGCCAGCGCGATTGTGCGGGCGGGCGCGACGCCGGTCTTTGTGGACGTCGATCCCGGCACCTTGAATCTCGATGCGACGCTGGTTGGCCGGCAACTCCGCGATCCCCAACTCCGCACCAAGCAACCCGAGAATGTTCGCGCAATTCTTCCTGTGCATCTCTACGGACAATGTGCCGACATGGAACGGTTCGACCGCATTGCTCAGGAGTTTGGAGTTGCCATTGTGGAGGATGCCGCCCAGGCGATTGGCGCCGAGTGGAGCGGACGCGGCGCGGGCTCGCTCGGTGTAACCGCCGCCTTCAGTTTCTATCCCACCAAGAACCTGAGTGCCTACGGAGACGCGGGTATCGTCACCACTAGCTGTCCGCGGATGGCCGAGCACATGCGGCAACTCCGCAACCATGGCAGTCCGCAGCGCTACTACCACCACGAATTTGGCTGGAACGGACGCATGGACGCCATTCAAGCAGCCGTGCTGCGCGTAAAGCTGGCCCATATCGCGGACTGGAACCGGAGTCGCCAGCAGCACGCCGCAACCTACGACCAGCTGTTTGCCAACTCTGGTCTGACTCCCAACCAGGGCAACGCGCCGGTGCGCTTGCTCTCGCGGAGTCCGCAAGCCAAACATGTGTTTCACCAGTATGTGATTCGCGCCCAGCGCCGAGACGAGTTGCGCAGATTTCTCGCGGATCGAAAAATTGGATCGGAAATCTACTACCCGCTGCCGCTGCACTTGCAGCCGGTCTTCTCCTACCTTGGACTAAAGGCTGGAGACTTGCCGGTCTCCGACCAGGCAGCCAAAGAAGTGCTGGCTCTGCCGATGTTCCCGGAGTTGACCGAGGCCGAGATCGGGTACGTCGTCGAGAACATTGCCGACTTCTACAGTTGATTTGACCGCAAGGACGTGGAGATCGCGGACGAAAGGATTTCTAAAACTCTCCGAGCTCTGAAGTACTCTGCGGTCAATGATTCGTGTTCTTACTTCCTCTCCACTTCTCCGGAGCCTCTCGGCATACACACAGACTGAAAACAAATGATTTATTGGGTTCGTTTCGTAATCGCCCCATCCTCATCGCCAGGAATGTCCTTCAGCTGCTCCAACGCCCCAGAAACCGAGTCAACTATTCCAGCGTTGGCATGTCCGTCGACATCCACGTCGCCGGAGCGAGGTTTCGGCTGCTCTAGCGCCGCAGGAACCGAGTTCGCCATTCCAGTGTCAGCGGACCTTTCCAGGGGCTCGGGCAAACTTGACGTCGAAGCGTGAACGCTAACATCCACGACGGCTGGTGACGGCAATTGTTCGCCACTCCGAATGCGCTGTACCTGCGGTTCCACCGAAGCAGTTGGCTTCGTGTCGCAAAATTGGGTGTCCTGGCGGCTCTCACCTCCGGATACCCTTGCGTTTCCCCTTCGCCGCGCTTGTAATTGGTCCAGCCTCGCCTCCACCTTATAGCGGTGACGCACGTTGCTGGTCTCGTAGCGATAACTTCTATCCAATGCACTCTTCGACGGGATTGCTAAACAGTCGCGCTTGTCGAGTCTCAATTGAGCTTCGCTTTCTTCGACTTGGCCCTTCTTTGCTGTGAGTTCTTCGTCTTCCTTCTCCAGCGCAGCGAGAAGATCCTTGTTTCCCGAAATTCTTTCCCATTTTTTTCGGGAGAAAGCCAGCGACGCGTCTCCGCTGACAAAGAACCACGGACCCGCACTGCCTCTTGCGCCTCTTGGATTTTGCGAAGCAGAAATTCAATACCGCGAGAACTCTCAAGCTGCGAATGGTAAGCATCGGCAGCAGGCAGGAGCTCCAGTATGGTTCAGCCGTCGGATTTCGTCTGCTGCCGACGGCAGCCGCCATTGATGTGCTGAATGGATCGGACGAGGTCCGCGACCGTCCCCTCTGGGGACTCAGCATTGCTTTCGGAACACGCCAGCAGGGGAAGCTGAATGATTCAAGTATTTTGTCGGTAGGGTGGCCGACAGAAAATTCCGGTTGACGTTTCCACACTCGAACGCGGGGCGGAGATGCGTATGGCCGAAACCTTGAATTCACTCCGACACACGTCGATGTGTCCTCTTTTCTGCGGGCTTACCGGAAGCGGTTTCTTGCTTTCCCCAAACTTCCATTAATGTCGTCTCAATGTAATTCGTAAGTGACCGTCGCTGTTTGTTCGCCTCCTCGATGATTCTCCGCTTGAATTCTGCCGAGACTCGAAAATTAAGAGTTTCCTTTTTTTTCATAGAGATCCGACAAATGATAAGCACGATGCTACTTAACATCGCTGGCGATGGTCAAGCACTGCTGTGGTTCACTAATTCTCTTGACTAAATGTAATGCAAAGCGCATTATGTGTAATGCACTATGCATTACCAATACGGGAGGCCTAAATTGCGAAATCCAAAGATCTGTTTGTCGCGTCGTAACTGCGGACTTGCGCGCAAGAAATGGGGTTTGGAACCTAAACACCCATTACTGATGACGTTAAAATGGCTTTCCGAAGACTTCAAACTTTCAGTTTTGACCGGCGATTTGATTCTTCTGCAAGCGAACTGGTACGTGACGCATGCTGGCTTCTTCGCATAGCGCGACGCAATCGCTGCTCCGGGATGCGTGTTCAGTTCATCGAAGAGCTTTCGGACAAAGCCGCCCGCCGGTTTGCTTTTCAGGCGACCGTATTTAAGTCGAAAACTTGCCAAGGCTTCGTGGGCTACGGTGACGCTGATCCATCGAATGTATCGCCGGCGGTGCACGGTGCAGAGCTGCGGGTGGCGGAAACCAGGGCGATCAATCGCGCCTTGCGCAAGGCCTATGGCATCGGCATCTGCTCGGTCGAGGAGATTGGATCCTTTGCCGAGCCAGCACGCGCCGCCGGCGAGTCGAAGAAGCTCCCGCCGCAACCCGCCAACGGGAACTGCGGCGGCCCCAAAGTCCGGGACCGTCTCTGCCAGATCATTCGCCAGCACAAGCTCGATCCCGAGCTCGTAAAGGCCTACGCCGTTGACTTCTGCGGCACGAAGACGCTCCGAGATGCCAGCAGGGAAAAGGTCGAGAACTTCGTCCAGCAACTGGCCGACTGGGCCGCCAAAGACCGCAATGCCCTGCTCTGCCAACTCAACAGCTACGCGGGCCCGGCACAGGAGGTGGTCGCATGAAACGCCAAGTCCCTGGACTCGCCGAAACTGCCCACGATTCGCGCCCGGAGATTCCCGTCGGGACGTTACTCAAAATGGGTTACGTCCGTTATCTTTCATGTAGTTAGCGTCAGAGCGAGACTCCTATCAGTGGAAGTTTAGTGGAACCCACAAAGGAGAATCGTTATGGAAGCAGCAGCGGCAGCACCGGCAATCGTTATCAAACGGCAGCGGAAAGCGCGCGCCGTTCCGAAGGTTCGAATTTATTCCCGTCACCGTGCCGACTGCAAATGGGCGGGCGATGATACGCGAATCGGTTGCGACTGCCCAAAACAATTGGCCTACTTCCGCGCGGGGAAACTTTACCGCGTGTCCGCTGACACGTGCGACGGCGAAGTCGCAGAGAAAAAAGCACGTGAATTGATGAATGGTTTTGAAGCCGCCGCAAAGGGCGAGCCGACGCCAGTGCCCGCAGGCAAACGAACTACCCTCCTCGACGATGCGATCAAAACCTTCCTCGACACGAAGGCGAAGTCGAACGTCAGCGAGCGGTACTTGAGCAAGGTGAAATTCGAAATGGAATCCTTCGCCCGGTTCGTTCTGGCTCGCGGGCTGGTGAACTTGGGCGACGTTCGAACCGAAGACATTCTCGCCTGGCGCAATGGGCTGGTCGGAAAGACCAACACCCGGGCGAAGAAGGTCTTCCGCATTATCGGCTTCTTCGAGTTCTGTGTCTCCGATATGGGCTGGCTCCAGCGGAACCCGGCGCGGGCGAAGGCGGTCATCGTGAAGTACGATGACTCGCAAACTCCGAAGGCGCTGACCGACCCGCAATTCGCTCAACTGCTGGCAGCCATTCCGAAAGTGAACGGGCGGACGACCGACGATGAGCGCCGCAAACTTCGGGCGCTCGTGCTCTTGATGCGGTGGACTGGGCTGGCGATAAAGGATGCCGTTTGCATCGAGCGCAGCCGCTTCGAGCAGAACGGTGACGGCTTCCACAAGTTCTTCCTCCGTCGCGCGAAAACTGGCCACGCGGTCTATGCCACCTTGCGGGCCGACATCGTGGAGCAGGTGTTCGCTGGCGCGAACGCTGACGGGCGTTACCTCTTCGTCGATGCGGTTCCCGCGGCGGAGCGGGAACTCGTTAACCTTGTCAAGTCGTGGGGGGATCTGTTCACGAAGTTAGGTGACACAGCTGCACTGACCGACGAGCACGGTGAACCGTACCGTGTCACGAGCCACTCGATGCGTCACACGTTCGTGTTCTGGTGCCTCAACAATGGGCTGCCCACTGAGGACGTGGCCGCCTTAATCGGTGACACCGTGCAAATTGTGGCGAAGCATTATTCCGAGTGGATAGTCGGACGGCAGGAAAGGTTGAACGAGCGCATGATGGCAGCCCTTGCGACTCCAGCCGCGAAGTAACACCACCCGTCTGTAGTCACGAAGGTGACCTAGAGCGTGGTTACTAAACTACCATTGTGCTCCGCGCGAAGGTTTGTTAGATTTTTTCCAGTGAAGGCGTACGGCGTCTTCAATGAAAATGGCTTCCGCGCAGCATAGTGAACGGGCAGTCTCGTCCACAGCGCGAGTCCGAGTAACCAGTTAAAAAACGGACAGGCAAGACTTTCCAGTTAGTCACGCGCTCCTTATATTGATGAACGTAGACTGCAAAACTGGGTAACAGGTTTCCCGACGTGGGAGACTCCGAATCCAAAGTCGGAGTTTTACCTGTGCCCAGATCAGCAGCAATAAACATCCAAGACAAACTCTTCACCGTCGCCGAAGTCGCCGCCCTTCTGCGTCTCGACCGACACGTCGTCACGGGTATGTTCGTGGGCGAGTCGGGCGTGCTCGTGCTTGGCAATGCAGAGACGGTGCGTGGCTGTCGCAAGTACCGACAGTTGCGAATTCCGCAGTCCGTTCTGAACCGTGTCGTCGCAAGGAACACGGTGCGATAACACCGTCCGATTTGGACGACGAGCGCCTCGCCGTTAGTCGAGGCAACCAATACCGACTGCCGTATTGAACCGCGTAGTTGCGCGGATGACGGTGCGCTGACGAATACCGAAGTAATTCGCCGCCGGTCGAAAACTGGCGCAATCTAGCTGACGCGGAAAAGCCACCGGCATCCAACTGACGGCCGATCAGCCGACCGCCTGGTCAAGTAGCTCAAAACGCGATTCCTAAGAAATGCGTCTGTGCCAGCTGTGGGGTGAGATTGCCTAGTCGCCTCGATTCTTGCCCGCCCGAAAATTGACTCGATACGACGGCGGAAAACGAGCCCTTGCAACAATCAGCGCAATCAAACCGATATGAAGCGTCGCGCAACAGTATAGGGTGCATTCTGCTGGTGTCGGAGATCTTGGCAGGGTTTTGAGAACGAGGGCATCTAAAAACCAAAGGCATTCAAGAATGCTGTAGGATGTCTATGGCAGCGTTGGTTGGTCACGTGAGCGTACCTGATATAAATTCTGTCTACACTTTCGCTCTAGCGTTCGCCGTTGGGCTGGGAGACAGGTCCGCCCTCAAGTTTTATCGCTATTTCCCACGTTACGAGGATTGGCGCTCAAGCTCCGACGAGCAGCGCGTTAAATTAAGAAACGAATTGGGACCGCGAGCGAGATTAGATGTCTTCTCAATGAATTGGGAACGCGTCCTCGCCGATGCATGCTCGCAAATCGATCGGAACACTCGACAGGGCTCCTCAGTTTTGACGATCGGGGATGACGCGTATCCGGAACTCCTGCGGCTCATACCGGATCCCCCGCTCGTACTGTTTGTCAAAGGCAATTCAGCGTCACTATCGGCTGCAGTGCCCGTCGCCGTGGTGGGGACGAGGCATCCCACAGAACGAGGACAGCAGGTGGCGTCGCGCATATCCCGATCACTTGCTTCCAGAGGTTGTTGTATTTTAAGCGGTCTTGCAGTTGGCATCGATACCGCGGCTCACAATGGAGCGCTAGAAGGCAGCGGGCAAACTGTGGCGGTCTTCGGAACACCTCTGGATAAAATCTATCCGGCAGACAATAAAGAGCTAGCAGGCAAAATTCTGGATTCAGGAGGCGCCTGGGTCTCCGAGACACCTGCAGGCGGGTCGACGCATCGGAATAGTTTTGTGTTGCGAGACAGAATCCAAAGTGGGTTATCCGCCGTGGTCATCCCGGTTCAAACAGACGTGGTGGGCGGGACGATGCACACGGTGAAGTTTGCGCGCGAGCACTACCGTCTTCTCTTCTGTCCGCGGCCTATAGCTAGCGAAGAGGACAAGCCGCAATATGGGGGAATTCACAAACTACTCAAATCGGGAGTAGCAAAGCCCTTCAACGGCGACGGCTATGAAGAGATCGTCCATGCCGCCGGCGAGCGCAGACGAGCCTTACTGAGGGGTGACCGGTTCGAAACGAAGCCGGACAAAGTATCGGACGACCTAACTAACGGCGCTGGTTTGGCGAAGCCTGAAGGGAACGGACCCCAATTGAACGAAGGGATGAGGAAGACCCATTCCAAATCATTCGGGCAATTCAATCTTTTCTAATGCGGGGCTATCACTCTTCAATCGAACCTTTCGGTGTTTGTACAGTGATCGGGATACCCTGAACAGCCCCAAAATTTTTCTCCAGTTTGACCGTTCGTCCTAACCTTCATCCTCCGACCACAAACGGGGCACTCTTTCCATACATACGAACGTTGATCCTTGCCGACAGCTAATACACGGACCTCCAACGCACCGGAAGCACGCAGCGTATCGATGCACTCGTCGGTCGTGGCCCCCGTCGTAATTACATCATCAACCAACAAGATCTTCGAACCGCGCCACTTGCGGGTAGACTCGAACACACCTTCGTTGGCTTCACGGCGTTCGAAAGGGCCCTTTAATTTGTAGCCTTCGACCTCTTTCGTGCACTTCAACCCATCAAGGGCGAGTTCAATATCGTCTGCGAAGGACTTTGCTGCTTCGGTCAGAAGCGCCTCGAACCGGTTTCGCTTCTGCGAAGGTTTCGGAGGCACTGCCACGATGAAATCAGGAGTCCAGTCAAGGGTCTCGATGCACCTCCCCATGGCTGGTCCTAGAATGGGCGCAGGGTCATCGCTGTTCTTGAGCTGGAGGATAGCCTGGGACAGCCCCGACTTACCAGATCGGGGATCCGCAGTTTGGAAATATCTTCCGAGGGTCCAGCTGGGCGGCTTGTCGCTGACATTCAACAAAGACCCCCAGTGCAACACGAATTTCTTGCCGTTAGCAGCGCGCTCACCCGCATAGTTCAGTCGCACTAGAGGCGTATCACCTAGGAGAAGTCCAGGCTTGTCAATGAAGATGTCAGGTGCAGACGAACTGATCTCATAGAGATCTCTTACCCCCCAGCTCACGCCCACCGAGACCATGCCGGCATGGTATGCGGCTTCGAAATCGATTATGTCATCGCCAACGTATAAACAGTGAGCCGCCTCAGTGCAGCCGAGCTGTTGGCGCGCAAGAATTAAGGGCGCGGGGTCCGGCTTATGCTGCTCGGTATCGCCATACGCCACCAAGGTGTCGTAGGGGATCTTAAGGCTGTCAAGCAGGTGTTCTGCGTACCACTTTGGCGAACTCGTGACGATTCCTACCTTGTGCCCGTCGTCGCGGAGCCGTTTTGGCAACTCGTGCGGCGCAACTTCCTGCCGCCTCGGATACGTCCTGACAAGGTGCAAATTGGAGCGTACTTCATTCCAAAGCTGCGCCTTGCGAAGAGTTTCAACGGCCGATGTGTCTAATAAAGTGAGGTCTAGATCGAAGATGAATACCGTTTCAGGCATATTGAGCCATTTATCCTTTCATTCGTTCGAGGTTCTAAATGTGCCCATGGAGCTAAGAAATCAGTCTATCGTTCGCCAATGACAACAAGGACCGAGCCCGCCCCATGGACGGCGGATTCTGCGCCAAGAAGCAATGCATCCAGCTGACGTAACCTTGCAGCATCTCTTGACCGAGGGTGTTGACGAGCATGTTCATAGGCAGTCCGCCGCAGGTGTGGCTGTCATTGTGATCTTCAGAGCCACTTGCCCACGCCCCCGTGATGTGAGCACGTGCCTCTTCGGCTCCTGCTGAAACTGTAAGTTCCATCTCGACACCGCGCGGTTGCTCCTTGTGCCGGTACAAAGCAGTTCTCCCGCCTTTGAACAACCTGACCTCTGCTGTTCACATAAGTGCCATTATTAGTGCAATTCGCTTTACCTTGCTTTGGCTTAGTACTGCTCGTTGCGGCTGCAGCTAAAGCTGCGTTCGGCTTCAGCTGAGATAAGGATTGAGTGCGGGAAGCTAGAAGAACAAACGCCAGAACAAATGTGTAGGATAAGCGGCACGAGGGGCGTTTGGATCGCATAGTCCTCTCCTTGAGTTGGAGTGGCTCGATCCCCCTCGAAGCGAGCCAGCACAAAATGACCGCGGCCTCAACGCAGAATCATACTTTAGAACAACAATAGCTGCACAATAGCCAGAACGTGCCAGAGAAGCCACCAGGCGCATTGGAAGGGGCTCGACGATACACCGGATCCCGATCAAGGCGAGTTAAGAATTGGACACATGTTGCGTATTCCCGTCGGTGAGAGTTGATTTGGCCGCTTCCGTCTCATAAGTCTCTCTTATATGAAGAGGAGATGACACGAAACCGGCGACGCGGTCAATTGTGATACGGCCCGTCCGTACCATCTGATCTGGCGCTCATAATGTGTACTGCGGCTTGGCGTATCTTCGTCAGTCTTAAAGTCGACCACATGCCAGGTCTCATTGTCGAGAAACAGCAGGTCAATAATTCCTTCCAGAACACGGGAGCCACCAAGACGAAGAGTCACAGGGAACTCCCGATGGCAACGTGTGGCCAAATGGGCACGCTTAAGCAAGGGATGTGAAAGCGCGTTTTCAACGACCTGTTGCGCGGCTTCCATCTCTTCCTCGATGGCACCCAAGACTCGCCCGTAGCCTCGAACTGATTGCCTCAAAGCTTGTGATTCCCATACCTGATCGCGGAGAACACTGTGCACGAGCGTGCCGAATCGTGCGCCGCTCGGACGGGACGAAACTGCGCGAATTGACTCGCGCAGGACGCTGATCACCTCTCCGCTTGGGGCCTCTCGGAAATCGCTTGGACTCAATATCTCCCAAGTCGGCTTCGCACCTAAAAAAATCGCCTTTTCGCGCCGCTCGCACCAAGATTGATATGCACCGGTGCTCGGGGCGGCGTCCCCACGAAGCAGTTCTATGGTGCGTAAGCCCTGTTTGGCGTCAACGTCAAGGCGCAATATAGACGGGTCCCACCACACGACTCGATGTGCACCGGCTTCCGCTTGATGGGCACCGGGATGCACCGTCTGATCTTCCGGTCCCGTAAGTAGCGTGCTATTGCCGAACTCAGGACAACCGGCAGCTTTGCGATACGTCCGACATTCCTGTGGACGCGGATAGACAGCCTTCGTGAGTGGCGTCAGCCAGCCTGACATCTTATCAATACCGAGCACCGGCACAACCAACAGATCTCTGGCGCGAGTTGCAGCTACATACGCCACGCGAATGCCTTCGGAAACCTCCCGGTCGTGCTCTTCTGCAGCGTGATCGATCAAGTCCTGAGCTTTGAGCCATTCGAAGGGTGCGTATTCCACCAAGCGGGTAGCACAGAGCCCCTTTCCTGGATCGACGTAACGGTCTGGATCCTGAGCGGCAGTGTTTGCGGTCATATCGGCCAGAATGACGACCGGAAATTCAAGTCCCTTCGCATTGTGAACGGTGAGAAGCCGAACTCCGTCGGCGTTCTCCTCGATCATCGGAGCCTCGGCAGAGTCGTAACTCTCCGCCCGGGCGCTAAGGTCCTCGACAAAGGCGCGGAAGGAGATGGCCCCCGTTTGTTCAAAGTTGCGAGCAAGTTCGACAACTCGCGAGACGTTCGCGAGCACTTGATGACCTCCTGGCCGCAGTGCGAAACACATATAAGCGCGCGTGGCCTCTAGCAGCGTTTGAATGACGCCAGCGATCGACCTGCGGTTACGATTGCGGTGCAAATCCGCTAACAGGTCCAGTGCAGCAGTAATTGGCCGAAAGACTTCCGGCTGGCCTTCCTGTCTTGGGCGCAGTGGATGAAGACGAGTGTTGAGCTCAAACCGATAACGGAATAGTAGATTGTCAGGAATAGAAAAGAGCGAGCCCCGAAGAGTTGCATAAACCGCAAGCTCGTCGTCGGGCCATTCGATGGCCATGCAGGCTGCCCGTAGTGTCTCGACCTCTTCACGTTGATGGAAGGATCTTGATGCCACCAAAAGGTGTGGGATGTCACGCGACTCCAGACTGCGTATATAGGGTCGCGCCATGTCCTCCCGATTGTTAAGAACGCGCTTGAACAGCACCGCAATATGGCGTGCCCGAATTGGCACGAGGCCACTCTCTCCATCTGGATCGCGAATCTTCCATCTACTTTCTCGAATTAGCCAATCGATGAACGCGCAGATGCCATCCGGAAGACACTGATTCACATCTTTCTTGGTCGTCTGCTGGCCGGTCCACGAAATCGGAGCTGGGAGCGCAACGATACTTGGCTGATCCGGGATTTCTGGTTCACCTCCCAGTAGAGGAACGTAACCAGTTTGAGCCTTTGCCCGATTTTCCTGCATTTCAGGAGCGAAGGCGGCGTTCACACACTCCTGAATCGGTTGTGTCGCCCGGAAGCTTCTAGCTAGCCGGAGAATTCTGGCTCCATTGGCGACGAGCTTATCCCGAATGTCTTGATACACAGCGACATCGGCGCGTCGAAATCTGTAGATTGATTGCTTTGGGTCGCCGACAATGAACAACTTGCCTGGAGCCGGTGTTACCGCGTGCCAGTCCTTCTCAGCGGCTTCGTCGCTGGCAAGCAAAAGGAGAATTTCCGCTTGCAAAGGGTCTGTATCCTGGAACTCGTCAACGAAAATCCGCAAGAAGCGAGTCCGGAGAAAGCCTCGAACCTCATCATTGTCGCGGATCAAATTCCGGGCTCTGGATAGCAGGTCCACAAAGTCGAGTTTGCCTGCGCTAGTCTTTAACGTTTCATACGCAGCGACTAGATCGCGCATTTCGGCGTGAAGTGCGGAAGCTAACCCGGCGTCGGCATGCTCCTTAAATACCTCCAGCTGCTCGACCAGTCTCTCGCGCAGAGCTTGGATATCTTCACGTCGCACGTCTTCGGCGAAGGCTCCTCGCCCTTTCCTCTTATCGCGATTGAGGTCTTTGAGCAGCTTAATAAAGAGGGCTTCCTGGGTGTCATCATCAGGGCGCTCGTTCGTTCTTTGCAGCCATGAATCTAGTTCCCGCACTGGTGCAAGAGCGCGATAAAGGTCGTCTGAGGTCGTTTGACTTCGGGCGGAGAGCGCTGACAGGCGACGAACCAACTCTGAAAGTTCATTCATTACCAACTTGCGATCGAACGGGTTACAGCGCCAGGCACAGTCAAACGCGCGCCACTCGATCAGTTTCCATCCTGCCGCCTCCAGTTCGTCCATAGGACTACCTGCGCTGTTCCAGGCCATTCGGGTGAGCACACGGCGAACAGCTGGACCCGATTGTTCCAAGCTTCGCTCGAACCAGTTTTGGAAGCTGCGTTTGAACAACCGACGTTGCTCCTGCTCAGGAATCTCCGCGAAATTAGGATCTACCCTCGCTTCTACTGGCCGCTCGCGAAGTATTTGCGTGCAGAAGGAGTGGATTGTACCTATGGCAGCCTCCTCCAGGTGTTTCAGGGCGTCTTCGAGGCACTCCAACTCACGACCTTGGGCTGACTGCCGCTCTTGATCGAGCTTCTGGCGCAAGCGGACCTTCAGTTCGCCCGCCGCCTTGTGCGTGAACGTTACGGCGACAATCTGCTCAATTTTTGCCAATCCGGATCGAAGCACCGCGGTTATGCGTTCCACCAATTCCGTCGTCTTGCCCGTTCCTGCCGCGGCCTCCACTATCAGAGTTTCGTTCAGCGCCGTTCGGATGAGTTCTCGGGCTTGCGCATCCTGGGCCAGCACGAACTCTGCGGAGGGTGTGAGATTCATGGTATTCTCCGGAGCTCTTGGAGAGACTCGATCGTCGGTTTCCATTTCTTAACGCGTATTTCTTCATTTGGTCCACAGACGAGTCGATAATCGCAGAGACTGCATGCTTTTTCCTGCGGAGCAGCTGGCAAGAACCCCGCCTGAATGCTGTTTTGAATATTGGCTAACGCACGGTTCAAACGCCCTCTCGTAACGGTGTCGGTCCTTATCTCGCTCACTGCGTATGCTTCCTTCTGGGTGCAATAGTGCAGCCGACCACTTTCGACTACTTTCCCTAAGAGCTTTTCCGCAGCTAGCGCATAAAGTGCGGGTTGAAGCGTCGCGCCACCACCGATGGATATAGCTTGCCGCTGGGGTCGTTTGCCAGCCTTATGATCCACCACCCGCAGGACCGACCGGCTTCTGTGCTGTTCGACAAGATCAATTGACCCCCGCAGTCGGACTAAATCGAGAAGCAAGACGGGTTCTCGAGTGCTCGCAGAGTCGTATTGCTCCGCATCGGCCCCTACAAGGCCAAAACCAAGCTCGAAGTGCAAAGGCTCCCACTCGCCCAAGCTTGCATACCAGTGCCGTATCCAGCCCCGGAGATCTGTCCTCAGTTCTTCGATCTCGGCACGCCACACGCGGGGAATGGCAGGCGCCAGTTCCTCTTCATACTTCTCGGCAAGTCTATTTAGGACACCATCCAATAAGTCAAGCGATCCCTCCTGACTTGCGGTTGGCCTTTTCTGCCACTCCTGGAGAAAGCCGAACTGGACGACATGGAACAGGGCACCGCGAGTAAGTGGGTCTAGCTGCTCCAGGGGAGCTACAGTTTTACGAGTCCTCAACCCGTAAAGACCATGCAGGTAGAAACGATATGGGCATGCGGCAAAATGCTGAAGTGACGAAGCCGAGTAGATAGAAAGACTGAGCGCTTTTGCACTCAGAATTTCGCGTACAGCCTTGTCGCCGCCTACCAGACCGTCCGCAGAACTCCATTTTCGTTCCCAGCGTTGGTAACGTGTGCGCAACGAATCATAAAGGTACTGATTCGCATCCTCTAAGTACCTACAGCTGCCGCGCTCGTCTGAGTGTTGCGCATACCACGACAGATCGTATTCGCTACAATCGATGGCGTGATGGGAATTGGACGGCGCCGGCCACGTCAGGCGCGCCTCTGCTCTCGCCTGGGTGCGCAACTCAAAGGCTCGCAGCCTGGGTATGAGTCCTTCCATTGCACGGGTTATTTCCAACGCATACAAAGATGGCACTCGAGGCCGTCCTTGCGCGAGATCCATGCTGGGATATGACGCCACTAACCTCTTGGTCGCAGCTCCAGCAGCCCGATGTAGCAAGTGCCGTTCTTCGGCCACGCGATCTTCTCGCAAACGCAGGCATTTGGAGAGGACAACACGAGCTTCATCCAACAACAAAGGGTCTTCTAATGGACGGCGCGGAAACAACCCTTCTGCTAATCCGGGCAAGAAGACAATGTCAAAACTGCGGCCGCGCACTTCTTCGATGGCAGCAATGAGAACCTTTCCACAACGCCGGTCCGGTGGTTCGCGACGGAGAAACCGAAGACGGCCTGCAAGCACCGAACTGACCTCGTCGATGCCTGCCGGGCCAACGTCCGCCATTGGTTCAAGTTCACTCAATGTGGATAGTACCGATTCAGGATGTCGCAATGCGCGCGTTGCCAAGGCCCGCAAATGTATCAGCCACTCGCCCCAAGCCGCAGCGGTCGGCAGAGCTGCGAGCATATCAATCAAAGGCAGTGCAAAATGCTCCAGGTTCTGCAACTTCTCAATTTGTTGCTCGACCTGCTCACTCTCTGCTGCTGAACTCGTTCGATGCAGCTCCTCGAGTTGAAGCCGGTATTCCGTTTCTAGACCCATAAGCCGACGATGCCATCGCTCCCGACCACCGATGACGGATGCGTCGATCAGCAACCTCTCCCAGGCTATCGGGGTGGCTAGCGACGGCACATCTTCGTCCTCTTCTTCTGGGATTTCATCTGCAGCCAGCGTTCCAAACATTTCATCGTTCGCAGGAGCAAAGTTTGTAGCGGATTCCATGCTTCGCCCTGAGTCGAGCAGTGGCGTTTGGCAGATTGAAAGATATTCAGCGAACCGCGATGCCGAACAACGTTCCGCCGCACATGATAGGAGAGCGAGAAAAGCTCGTCCTGACGGATCAGGACGTGATGAACCCATGCTGAAATAGGCAGGTATGCCAGCACGCGACAGCGCCTCTTCCATCATCGGCTGGTAACGCTCTACCGGCCGTAGAACGATTGCTATTCGGTCGAAGGAAACGCCGCTCTCGGCCATGATACGGATGCGACGTGCGATTTCGGTCGCCTCTAGGCCCTCTCCTGGCGCTGAGAACAAATCTACCGATTGATCAAGGGCAGAGTCCGGTGGGCGATCAGTGGAGAACAAAAAAGAAACCACACGAGCCAGAGCGCTCTTCGGCATCTGCGTGATCACAGGCTGCGCGGCACTGCCAACAGAAGCCTCAAGGGCAGCAACTGTGTTGGTGTCGCTACTATGGACAATAGAGAAAACCTCGTCACTTCGACCCGCCAGGCTCTTCAGAAATCCGACATGCGCGCTCGACAGAATTGGAACGTCGAGCAGCAATAGTGGGCAGCCGAGCAAGGCGTGTTCCCCAGACTGCGCGAATTGTGTTGCGAGAGTAAGCAGCAAAGGAAGATCAGCGAGTCGGCGTTCCTCTAGCTCCGATTGGTATTCAACGAAGAGTAGACGTAGCTCACGCGTTGCGTTATGGTCCGCATCCAACTGTTCAGGGAATATCTTTGCAAGTCTCAAGTCGGAAAGGGTCGACGCCAGAGCTTCAGCAAAGCCAGGGAGCTTGGCAACGGGAGCGAAATATTCTAGTTGTCCCGAGTCATGGAGCCGATGGGCAATATGCGCCGATAACGCCTCGGCTCCGACCCGGGAAAGAGGAGCCAATTGCCGCTGCGCCATCTGCGAACGCGCAAGCTCCTCGGCGACTTGAATCAATGTCATGCGATGGAGCCCAAGCGAGCCTTCTCCAGGAATCTCTCGCACGAACTCGTATGCTGCAGCCCGCGTCGCGCCAACTATCAATATTTCCGACAGGTTTACCCGCGGGACGATCCACTCCCTAGCGGTCCGCAAGCCGTCGACGGCATGACGAAATCCAACAATGGATCCTCGTGCCATGTGTGCTCCGTTTCTATTTTAGGGCCTAGGCTGATGATTCAGAAGCAGGTATCAGTGAAAGAATAGCGATGAAAACTGTGGCGCTTCTCGGCGACTTACAAATTGGCGCAGGCACGTCGTTTTCGCGCTAAGACGCGCGATAGACTGCAACCGTGGAAATGAGCCACTAACCTCCTTTGCAGCTCTGCTAGCGATTCCAGAGAAAAGGAACGCTCAAACCATCCATTCAGCCTATGATATGGTCTCAGGCTCGCAGTCTGCGCAGATCGATGAAGAAAACCCCGAGAGCAGCCGATTTTTTCCCTTTCCCGGAAATCCGACCGGCTCAGGATGAAGCCCTAGCCGCCCTGGAGAAAGCCTATACCGCTCATAAGAAGTTTCTGATTCTGGAGATACCGACCGGAGGGGGGAAATCCGGAATCGCTATCGCGGCAGCACAATGGGCAAGGGTTGTCCTTGGAGGGGGGACATACATCTTATCTCCTCAAAAATCGCTCACCTATCAATACCTCACGGATTTTGCGACCGTCGGGCTCCGGGAACTTAGGGGACGGAGCAGCTATGAATGCTCTGAGTTCGGAACCGATTGCGAACGCGGAAGTGTTCTTCGCGGAGATGACAAAGAGGTTTGCAGGAATTGCCCTTACCGCTTAGCCAAACAGGAGTTCATCGCAAGTTCGCTCGGAGTAACCAACTTTTCTTACTATTTAAAGGAGATGCAATATGCGGGCGAGCTTGGCCACCGTTCAATGCTGATTCTTGATGAAGGTCACAACACTGAAAAACTGCTCCTTGAAGAAATGGATGTTGAGATGGGCTCCCGGCGACTATCTCAGTACCGAATCCTGCCGCCTTCGCGCGGTGCTGATATTCAGAGGTACAAAAACTGGGTTGACAAGGAGCTCTCCCCAGCCATTGAGCGATACATCCAAGAGGAAATAAATACTCGGCACGAAAGCGTCGATGATCGCCTTGCTTCAGGCCAGAGAATTTCGTCGGCCCGAGGAATACTTGTTCGCTTAGCACGTTTCGTCAATTCGGGTGAGTCGAACGAGTGGGTAGCGTGGACTAGCCCTACTAATGACGTCATTATCCGACCGCTCACCCCAAAGTTATATGCCGGGCGAATGCTGTTTGACAACGCGGAAATGGTAATGATCATGTCAGCGACAATTCTGGACTTCAAGACGTTCACACGAGATCTTGGTATACGCACCGCCGACTGTGAATTCCTGGCTCTGCCAAGCGATTTTCCGAAAGAGAACAGGCAAATTCGTTACCGCCCTGTTGGCTCAATGGCTCGTCGCCACCAAGGTACGACGCTGCCAGTTCTAGTACAAACTGTAAGGGATATATTGTCCGAATTACATCCAACTGAAAAGGGTATCGTCCATACCCACACGCGCAAGATAAATGAAGTTCTCGTGACACAGCTCACGGATCTCCGTGAGCGAATTGTCACCTATCGCGAATCCAGAGACCGTGAAAGGGCCATCCAGACCCATTGCTCCAGCCCTCGACCCACAGTACTTTTTTCACCTGGTATGGCGGAAGGCCTTGACTTGAAGGATCAGCTCTCGCGGTTTCAGGTTATTTGCAAAGTTCCTTACCCTTACCTTGATGAATACACGGAAGCACGGGTGAAGTTGGAACCCGAGTGGTATCAGTGGAGGACTGCTGTGACGTTGGTTCAGGCAACCGGTAGATCCGTTCGGTCCAAGAACGATCACGCCGTTACGTATATCCTGGATTCGGATTTTGCTCGTTTCGTGGCCAGTAACAAGAACTCCCTACCGAGATGGTGGCTGGACGCCATTCGCTGGCCGAAGGAAACGCGTTTGTCGTCCCAAGACGAAACTAGTCATGATGAAAGGCCCCCTGCCACGGATGACCTTTTTTGAATCATCTCTACATGCAAGGTCGCTAAAAACCCGGCTGGACGGCAGCCGGGATGCACCGAGGCGCCAAAACACCAGAACCTCCTTCAGGTTTCTTGGTAGGCTCCATCCAATGATCCCGACCAGCAACGACAAGACCGCTGGTGCTGCCACCAGCTTGCCGACGAGAGCGAAGTCTCCCTTCGTCGCTTGGCTGAGGAACTCGATAACTCGATTGGGGCCGAGCATCACTGCAAACAACACGCATGTGTTGACCACCAGGAAGGTGATGATCTGCGGCTGATTCTTTTGCTTGAGCGATTTGATCATTGGCTTTTAGTCCTTTGCAGCCTCCGGGCCGAAGAAACCATGGCTCTCAAAAAAAGGTTTGAGCTGGTCCCTGTTGGCCAGAAAAACATAGTTCGACCAAACCGGATCCTCGGATTCGCGCAGTAGTGCCAGATGCCGCAGTACATAGAACAGCAGGGCCTCCCTCGTCTTCAAGACCAGCCGTCCCTCCGTCATCCCGTAGTCCAACTCGACAGTGTGCCTGTGCGGCAGGGACAACGCCGGATGAGGTTCGATGACAGCCTCGATTTCTCGTTGCCAGACGGAATCGGTTGCCGGGTCGATCAACGAAGTGTCACCGAGGGTGATTTCCAATATCCTCGCGAAAACAAAATCACGGTAATCTTGGCGCTGGTGGCAGTAAGCGCGGATATGCCAGCGGGACCCATCGAAGGCAATCGCGTGTGGGCTGATGGTTCTCTCAGTAGGCACAGGTTGATTCATCGATTGATAGGTCACCTGGATCATGCGTCGTGACTTGATGGCCCTCAACACGAGCCGCAGATCGGATGCGTCGAGCGTCCTGGTCGGGGCCCTAACGGCGGCAACGGGGGGAGCCCACCCGAAGTACGCTGAATTAGGTTGCAGCACGCCCCACTCGAGCGCCAGCAGCTGGTTGAGATAAGGATTCGCGTCATGGGCCGTGACCACGGGAGAAAAATTCTCGCTGGCCAAGTACGCCTTCTCCGTGCGGTCGTAGATCGCATTGCTCGGCGCCATCTCCTGGTATTTCGCCAGGTCCAGCGACGCCTGCGGAACAGAGATTCCGAAGAAGTCGATCAGGTCGGAACGGTTCACGCGACCCTCCCAGTAGAGTCTGAAATCAATGAACTCAAGGCGACGTTCCTGCCCCCACCGCGCCAGTCTGGTTTCGCTCATTCCCGTCTGCGTCCCTCCAATTAAGTCCGTCTAAGCCATTGATTTAATGGGTATAAAAAGTATACCCATCTAGAAAGTATATTGGTTATACTACCAGAGAAGCCGGTCAGCAGACAATTGCAGGACCGCAGAGGGGAACACACTATGCCAACTTCGCTTACGCATTTCCCAGTCGGATGCGGTGATATGACGTTGATCGTGCTGGGCGACCAACAGCAAACCACGATTCTGATCGACTGCAATATCCGCCAGGCCGCTGACGATCCCGACGATGATACCCGCGATGTCGCCAAGGATCTACGCGACCGCCTCAAGCGTGACAGCAAGGGACGGCCTTACATCGATGTGTTCTTGACCAGCCATCCGGATCAGGACCACTGTCGCGGTATTCAAAAGCATTTTCATCTCGGCGCGCCGAAAGATTACCCCGACGAGAAGAAGCCGGATAATCAGAAGAAGATCCTGATCGGCGAAATCTGGTCGTCGCCGATCGTCTTCCACCGGGCCAGCAAGAACCATACACTTTCAGAGGATGCCAACGCGCTGCAGAAAGAAGCGAAGCGCCGCGTCCAGATCGCCCGCACTAAACAGTGCGTAGGCATCGACGCCGGCGACCGGATTCTCATCCTCGGAGAAGACGTGGACGGCAAGACCGACGATCTCCGCGGCATTCTGGTCAAGCTCGATGAAATCTTCGACAGAGTCAACGGAACCGACAGCGATCTGTTCAAAGCGCGCCTCCTCGCGCCGCTGCCGATCTCCGAGGACGAGCAGGAAGAAGAGGAACTTGGCAAGAATCACTCCAGCGTGATTCTTAACATCGAACTGGCCGATTCCTCGGACCGAAAGACGGTGAAAAACTTTCTCACGGGCGGAGACGCCGAAGTAGTGATCTGGGAGAAACTCTGGGCGAAGCATAAGAAGAAACCCGAGGTGCTGGCTTACGATTCGATGCTGACGCCGCATCACTGCTCGTGGCATACGCTTTCTCACGACAGCCGGACAGACTTGGGTGACAAGGCGAAAGTCTCCCCCGACGCCAAATCCGCCCTTTCGCAGATTCGCCAGGGCGGCTACATCATCGCCTCGAGCAGCCCGATCAAGGACGACGATTGCGACCCGCCTTGCTATGCGGCCAAGCTCGAATATGAATCGATTGCCAAAGGCGCAAAGGGCGGGTTCATTTGCACCAGCGAGTACCCAACGGAAAGCGCTCCCGCTCCCCTGGAGTTCACGATAGCCGACGGCAAGCTCACGAAGTCGGCGCGTAAGGTGGCTGCCAGCGCCCCGGCCATTCTGACCGCCGGTATCGTCGACCGCATCTGCGCGAAGGCGGCGGAGGCCGAAGCTGTCAGGCGAGCTGGCAATAGTCGCTATGCCTAAGGTCAGCTGCATGGACCGGTATCGCGAGGAAGGAATTTGCGCTGCAGATTCCTTCCTCGTTAACGGATGCGGCGCCCAGCGACTTCCGGACTCGGAGGCGCGTTCCGTCGAACGAAGGCACTTCGTGGCTGGCTGGCAGCTAGCCAGCGAAACGGCAACCGCGCGCCGCCGCATCAACATTTACGTAGATCACGAGTTCCCCTTCTCGCTGCCGCATTTTGTTCTTCTCGACAGGCCGGCGTTTCCTGCCTGGCCCCATATCGAGGAGGACGGTCTCCTGTGCCTCGTGAACCGCGGCACCGTCGTGAACTTTCGTCAGCCTGACAAGGTGATAGGCGAACTTCTCCGGGACGCCTATCGGCTAATTCTGGACTGCGAATCGGGCGCGAACCAAAATGACTTCAGAACCGAATTTTACTCATACTGGGGGCGCGGGCTCTCCACAGAGGAAGAGAAAGTGCGGAGCCTGCTCGCCTCGCGAGGACCGAGCCGATTGGTGCAGATCTGGCGCGGCAAAACCCGATCTGTCGTCGGTGAGAGCGAACAGCAGGTGCTCAGCTGTCTGCGTAACCTGTATGGGAACAAGTCCCGTTTCGATTCGACCGAGCCCGCCTGCTCGTTGTGGCTAGATCAAGCACTCCTGCCCAGCGAATATCCCAAAACGGCGGCCGATCTTTATCGTCTCGCCCACGCTATCTCAGGTGGCAAGGAATTGCTCGAGCATTTCGCTCAAGTTGCAACGAGCCCGTTTTATTTTATCCTCGGTGCGCAGAGCGGAAACGGTCCTTGCCTGGCGGCTGTCCGCACCTACAAGCCTATTTCCCCGGATGTTCGTGGAAACAGACTGGATCGCGCCAACAATGGCTTTCGGCCCGGAAAGGTTCCACGCGAACTGCAAACGCAGCGCCTTTTTTCTTCCGATGCCGGCGTCACCCGGATGGAGGTCGAGCGCGTCGATGCGGAATGGATTCATGGTCGCGGGCAAGATCCGAGACAAAAAGAGCTAAGTTCGAGGATGGCGCTCTTTTTCGGATGCGGCTCCCTCGGCGCCCCGATCGCGCATCAGCTCGCCATGGCCGGCGTCGGTCACATCGTGCTGGTGGACCCCGCGAGCCTCTCATGGGCGAATGTAGGCCGTCATCTACTCGGAGCCGATCATGTTGGATCCTCGAAAGCCAAAGCGCTGGCCGAAATCTGGCGCAAAGCCTATCCGCATGCCCGCTTCGAGGCATTCGAAATGCCATCCCAGCGTTTCTTGGTGGAACATCCCGACCTGATCAGCACAGCCAACATCATCATCTGCGCCACTGCCGACTGGAAGTCCGAGCAGGAGCTCAATTTTCGTCAGCTGGCAGGCGAGATCGCCGCTTCCATCGTCTATACGTGGACCGAGCCCAGTGCGTGCGCCGGACATGCCGTTCTGGTTTTCTCTGACGGTCCATGCCTGCAGTGCGGATTTTCAGCCCTGGGAGAATGCAGGCTGCAGGTCACTGAATGGCGCAAGGAAAAGAAACAGCAGCGGGAACCGGCCTGCGGAGCCGTCTTTGAACCTTACGGCCCAATTGAATTGCTGGGCGCTATCTCCGCCGCTGCCAGTCTCGCCTTGGACGGCCTGCTGAACAAGGTCAAGCTTGCCACGCACCGTATTTGGGCGGGACCGGAATCCCTGCTTTTCGACGCTGGAGGCGCTTGGTCGAAACAATGGCTCAATGAAAAGATGGAACGAAGCAAAGGTGGTTTCCAGGAGGATCGGACTTGGGAAAAGGATCCATTGTGCGACGCCTGTCGCGGCAACGATACCGCAGCCCCCTCATCTTTGAAATCGGACAATCCCAACAACGCCTCGTCATCGATACTTTCGTCCTGAATCATTTTGTCGATCATCAACAGCACGACCATCAGTCGATCGAAGCCGGGGGACAACTGTTCGCCAGCTTGACCGAGGAACACGTGAAGATCTCCACCGTCACCGGTCCACGCGACGCGGATCGCCGCTCACGATACTTGTATCTTCCCAGCCGCCACGAGGAACAAAGAGAAATCGATGAAATGCACCGGAGGGGACTGCATTTTGTCGGTGACTGGCATACCCATCTCGAACCCATTCCGACACCTTCGCCATCCGACATCCGCACCATCAAAGAAGCGGTCGCCAAGTCGCGGCATCATTTGCAGGGTTTCATCATGGTCATCGTCGGCAGCGGCGGTTTTCCGGACGCACTCCACGTCTCCCTCAATACTGCCGAATCTCATTTGCGACTTGTACCGGCAAAATCATGAAAGGATTTTGGCTAACAGAATATGAACACCAAACGGCGGCGGGTTAATTACGAGAGATCGATCCTGACTTATATCGACATTCTCGGTTTCCGCGAACTGATCGCGACAAAGACTGCCGGGGACATTTCGCGCTCGATTCGAGTGGTGCGGGAGGCGGTCGAGCCGCCCCGGTTCAAAACATCAATTCCTGAGATAGCCGAAGCAGATTTCCGCAATTTTTCGGATTTATGCATCATTCGCAAACCGATTGCCAAGAACGGCAAGTTTCCGGCCAGCGGAGAAGTACATTCACAAATCCTCCACATGGTGCACGTCCAATCAACCCTCCTCTTAGATGAGGGTATTCTCCTGCGCGGTGGCGTCACGGTCGGCGATGTTGCCCTCAGCTATGGCCAGCTGTTCGGTCCTGCCGTTATCCGCGGCTACGAGCTCGAAAGCCATGTTGCGCGTTTTCCCCGCATCGTCGTCGGCACCGAAGTTCTCGAAGAGTTGAAGAAGAATCCGGCGCTTTGGGTCCACGATGGTGACACGGATATCAAAGCAACGAAGACCCTCCTGCGCAGAGACTTCGATGGCGAGTACTTTGTGGACTATCTCCGGGTCATCGAAGAGGAACTCGACGAGCGCAGCCAATATCCGGGGCTGCTGGAGCAGCACGAGGAGTTCATTAAACGCGGACTGAAACGGTACAAAGACAATCAATCCATTCTGCCTAAATACAAATGGCTCAGGGAATATCACCGTTACACGGTCAAAAGATGGACGGAGCGAAACGGCGCTTGCTAGGCGGAGAACGCGCAGGTTGGAGTCAAACCGACTGACTGTCGGTCAGCCAAAAGCACGCAGAATTTCTGCGGGTTTGCACAGGTTCGCGTGCTGAGTGTGCCAGGCCTGGAAGATCCGGGCCGGTTCGTGACCATTGGGTTCACAACCCAAAGGGCTAGCCGATCATTGATCCAGTGAACGTCATCGGAGCGACTAGCTTTCCAAGCTGGACATCGGAACAGCAACCGTCTGGTCGAGGTGAAGCGCTTTCCTTCGGTTCGAGCGAACAACCGCTGGCGCAAACCTGAACTTCGACGCCCATGAAAACCCATTTCTAACGGTATTCATTCTGGCGGCCATCTGGGCTGCAGTTCGCATCGCCGTGTTCAGAAAGGAGTGTACGCCAACCGTGAAGTAACCAGCCAGTGGATGACCTTTGTGCCCTTGCAAACCCAAGCGGCTGCGGTATTCTGAGACTGGGGGGTGATCGAGATGAGAGAAGACATCGCAAGTCTGAACGAACTGACCAGAAAAATCGCTGCGGCGCTTGGCTCGCCGTGGCGCTACGTCGAGCAGAACGACGAGCCTTACCCGACCGACCATGTCGATGACGGGAACGGCGCTCGGCTCTACTTCCGCTGGGCGGACTACAACAAACGGACTCGCATCGCCGTCAGCGGTTCTCTTCACATCGGGAAAAATGGCAGCTACGAAGAAGTCAGAGAGAACGGGCATCGGGTGCCTGTTCCTGACATCACCGTCGCCGTCGAGCGTGGCGTCGAGAAAATCGTCGCAGAGATTCGCCGTCGGCTTCTTCCCGAATACATGCGGCTGCTCGGCATCGCCCGGGCACAGGTCGCCAGCCATAACGATTACGAAGGGACGCGCAGAGCGAATCTCACTGCTCTGGCTGCCATCGTCTGCACCAGCGAGCCAAAGAACGACGAGCAGGCGAGCGTCACTTACTACCACAACGACGGCAGAGGGTACGGTGACATCTGGTGCTCTGCTGACAGTTGCAACCTGAAACTCTCGTCACTCAGCATCGCAACGGCTCGTGAAGTTCTCGAACTGTTGGCGGGAAAGGCGGCGTTATGAAAGTCCGAGCGGGTCAGGTTCTCTATTACGTTCCGTGTCTTCTCGACATCGCCGACGGGCGCACCGGGCTGGAACTCGGCGAGCGTGTGAAGGTAATCACGCCCCACGGGTGCCCACCACCGAACGCGATGAAACACTGTTTCGTCGGCAACCCAGAGACGGGCGATTTTATCGGGCTGGTTTGCACTTCCAGCCTTCACACGAAGGCAGAGTACGCCGATTGGCTTCGTGAGAAAATAGCAGAGAAGGAGTCACAAGGGGTGACTGAACGAAGATGACTTGGTGCTGGTTATGACTTACGAAAAGGCTCTGACGAAAGCACAAGAGACGGCGAACAGGACGGGAAGCAGCGTGCTGGTCTACGAGAGCACGCTTCGCCCGGGCGAGTTCGGAACCGCATTCTCGCTGCCAACGTTTGCGAAGAGAATCGGCGAACGCATCTGCCCAGTGTGCCCGCGCTGCAAGCTGCCGTACGAGCACGCGCCAGTAGACTGCCCAGCAGGCCGCCCAGAACCTTGGGACATGGCAATCTAAGGAGACGTTATGACGTTCCGAGTTAGGAAAGGATGCCTCTTCGGATGGGACAGCGTAGAGTGTTTGTGCCCAACCATCGAAGAAGCGCACCAGACGGCGTCAGACGTAGATTACTGGGAAGACACCTTGGTGCAAATCTACAACGAAGACGGTCACCGAATGGACTCGGTGCATTGCCCGCCGTCAGCGTGGTTGCGTGAAGAAATCAAAAAGCGAGAACGGATGATACGGGAATCTCTGGAAAGAATGCGAGGGCAGCGCAATGAATAGCGCCGTGAAAAAGTGGCTCGCAGAAATCGGCGCAAAGGGCGGCGCAGTCGCCAGTGAAGCGCAGAAAGCGGCTGCCCGTGAGAACGGCAAGAAGGGCGGACGACCGAAGAAATCCCCTAGCAAATAACGACCAAGCCCACCGACGCGAGCCGGTGATGGCACGTTGATACGTAGGGCAGGACCGGTATGTCGACTGACGGCCGATAAGCCGTTTTTCCACCAATTAACCGATGATTCCATGGCTTGCGGCCTTGCCGGTGCGCAGGAGGTGTGCCTCACGGCGTCAACAACGGAATGTGGCTTGATGAGGAATTCAAGTCCGTCCAGATAACGATCGGTGATACCAATGAACTTAATTTCAAGTGTTTTAACATTCACGCATTCAATGCATAACGCATACCCATTAGCACTCGTCATGCCGGTGCGACCTCTCACTCTCTGCAGGGCGTACACTGCTCTACTCCCCCTGTCGCTTCCGAAACCGGTTGAGTGCAAGACAGAAGTCATCGACAAACGATGCGAATTTTTCGTGTTCCGCGAGCTCGAGGGGTACGCCAAATCGCTGAAGATGTACCTGCAACAGGGCGGTTGCGAAGGCGTGGACTGGGTTGGATTCTGCTAATTGGTTCTCGCGAAGATTTCGACTGAGGCGCTCCTCTGGGTTAGGATGACTGTCTGCTATCGCTGGACTGGAAATAAGATCTATGAGAATCAAGATGACGTTGGCGACTGCTATACCGATACTGCGCTTCAGCAAGACCGCCGGGTCAGACACACCATCAAGGACGTGAGAGGTCGCAAATCGATCTGCCTCATGCTCTTCCGCTTTGGCCATCGGCGTCAAGACCATTGGGTGTTGTTGGGCAATGTGCCCGAACTCGTGCAGGAGCATCCAACCGACAGTAGTCAGGAAGATTTCGGTTCCGACGTGCAGGTGGCTCGCATCGTTTGGTGAGCGAGTCGGCTTGGGTGCCCAATCAGGCCAAGCCTCAAACCGTTTTTCCCTGACGCACGCAATCGCCCAGTCGTAGAGGTCCAGGGCTACCACCGCTTCTTGCTCTTGTCCAAGCTTGACGGTCGAAACAGCGTTCTTTTGCGCATCCAGATACGCGCGATAGATGAACCACGAAGCATAGCTGGCGCACCATTGAAGATTCAGTGCGCCATCAGAGATGTTGATGTAATCCCCGGAGGTAGAGAAGATGAACTCTCCCGTTTTGCATCTGAGCTTGATTTGTCGAAGATACGGAATTAGCAAATCGCGTTTCTCGGGTACCAAGGCTTGTGGTGATACCCAGATATCCGGCAAGAGGCAGAATACTGGGGAGCTACCGGCGGGGACTGACTTCAAGACTTTCTCGACGAATTCACTGAATGGATTCAGTTCTGGTGCAGTGTCCACGGCCCAGATCTCCCCGAAGCTGTTTTAGGTGCCAGCGCGAGAGATGTGTGGCACCCGATCATTATCTTGACAATCACAGCTTAAATACCGCCATGCAGGTAAAAATCGGGATTCTAGATTTTGAAATCAAACAGAAACTCTAAACGGCTTCCTGGTCACACGAAAAAGTGCCCCTCAATTCGGCATAGATGGTGCGCCTCACTTCCAAGGATACCTCGTTGCAGATGCCGCCATTTGGTGAACCTTACCGCTGGCGTCCTTTACACAATAGCTGATCGTCTTCTTGTGCAGATCCAGTCCGATGTAATATCCTGCAGCCACCTCGCTGAATGACATCCCTGCGATAATGCTCTGGGCTTTCAGAGCGGCGTCAGCCCGCAGATAAGCCAGCGTGCTCGACGAGCTGCGATGCCCGACATGGTCGTGGATCGCGTTTAGGTCATGAGTGTCCTGCCAAAGCAGAACGGAGTGGAATGCTTCAGAACAATGGAATGCGCCTTTGAGGGATCAGCTATGCCTGTGAAAAACTTGTGGTTCGGACCCTTAAAAAGAAGAAGCAGAGCAGACCCAAGAGATAACAACCGTCGCGACAAAAGCGCAGCCGGAGTGTGCGCATGTCTTCCTTATTCCCGTCAGTAAACATCGGACGAATGTGGAAGCTCAGGCCGCTGACACTGAGCATCGACCAATCGGGAATGCTTCGCACCGTCGAGACGGGGGAGCTTCGCAAGGAAGCCAAGGTCGTTCTCATCTTCTTCAACCAGCCTCGTAACCGTGTCGTGGGCATTGACTACGACTATCTCCTGCCGTTCCAGATGCGTGTCCGGCAGGTCGAGCAATTCGATGCTCTCAGGATGTCCTGTGTCAATGTCGAGTGGACGGACGTCATCCTGACGTTGACCATCGAGAAGTTCACCGACAATCCGAACTACGGGATGAAGGTGAAGGACATTCACATGTTGACGCCGGAAGAGCGAGAACACATCGCAGGAATCATCGCGCTGGTCAGCCCGCGGAAGACGGAATTGTTACGAAGCATCCCTGACGCCGCGAGACCGCAGATACCGATACCGTTCCGGGCTGGGCGCGCGTGTCCTGCGCCTTCTCCTTCTCTGGCATTCACTGAGGATCGGGGCCAAGCCATCGGGACGTACGTGGAGCGTTTGCGGAGACACGGCTCCTCGGGGTGCTTTCAGGCGGGGTCACTACCTGCTGCCGTTTGGTGCGCGCTTTTATCTCGCAAACCAAGGTAACTGGAAAGTGATTGAAATCACACCGGGCGGGATTAGGCAGCGCGTATGCTCGGCGTAATGTACATGACCAATCATGCTGTTGGAAACGACCAGTCCTCTTCCAGTGGTGAAGTTCACAACCGACTGTTTGGTCGCTGTCCAGATGCAAGAAAGAAATATTACGGTCGCTATGTTACTGCCTTGTCACGGACGGCAAGGCACGATACGCCGTTCCGTGGCTTATCTTTAGAATTAAAGGGATGATAATAATGAAACTTCCGCGCTTGCCCTTAGTCATAGTCTTCGCGGCCCTGACACTGTCTCTCGCTTTTTCCCAGAACCAACTGACAGCCGGGCAAGGATCGAGCATCACCAATGCTCGGATAATCGAAATGTCGAAACTTGGTCTGGACGATGACATCATAATTGCCAAGATCAAGAACGGTAGCTGCGAATTTCACTTGGATGACACTGACCTCGTTGATCTCAAAAAGGCCGGCGTCTCACCAAAGGTAATCGCGGCCATGCTTGACTCCAGTGTTCTGACGTCGCCACGAGTCACCATAGACAAAAAGGAGGTCCCAATACACACCATGGGACAATCTAAGGTGGGCGGCCGACTCGGTCACGAGGTGACTCTGGGAGTTAAGTCTGTGAAGGAGAAGGCCTATCTTGATGGCCCGCATTCAACGATTGTTGCCGGTTCCAGCCCGGTGATCGAGATAGACTTGCCGAAGGGCGACACAATCGACAATTACATTCTGGTTCAGATGGATGAGAAGAGTGACCGTCGAGAATTAGAGGTCGAAGCCCGTGGTGGTCTTGTCGGCGGTAAGAACGGTATAAGGGCCGAGGCGATTCATAAGACGCACGTAACTCTGCTCGGAGGCAGCAAGTTTCAGTTGGGCACTGACACCTTGAAAAAGGGCGAATACATCATTTATGTTGTCGGATCTCCTGATTCGATAAAAGGGATATACGGAAAGGGTTACGACTTTACCGTACCGGCCGTTACTCCTGTTTCATTGACGGCTCCGGCAGTTGCGCCGGCTACCCGGCAAGTACTCCCAACAACTGCGGCGGCGCCTAGCACGGCACCGGCCGTTACTCCTGTTTCATTTATTGCTCCAACTCCGGCCGCCGTAGCCGCCCCGGCGGTATGTCTTGCGTTAGACACTGACGCTAAAGGTAACGAGACGTGTACGAAGTATGCACAACAACACTAAGACAGCCTAACAAAACCCCTCCTTACAAGTCGCAGAGATGGGACAGATGGGCGGACGGGGAGGGAATTGGAGCTGGACCGCCTGGGGGCCGCGTCGGGCGGCTGGAGAAAAGGCATAGCGCAAACAGACCCCCCGGACCAGATGGAAGCCGACGTAAAAGACCGGCCAAAAAGTCAATGGAATTTTCAAATCCAAAACGGGCTTATGCGTGTTTTGACGGCGCACGCGCGCCAAACCGCTCGGATTTCATTTTTGGACCCCCTATCCCCTTTAAGAGAAATGACCACTTGCAAGGCAAACTAACCAAAGCTATGTGATTGGCCCGCTTAGGCCGGCTCTGCGTCATGTACCATGATTTTAGACCGTATTCGGTCCCAATTGGACCCGATTGGACCCAACTCTGGCCTACCAGTGCGAGTAGCGCATGCGGAAGACGGATCATGAGGAGTTGATACGTCTCAACCACCGGAAAGTGCTCGTTCCCGCACAACTCGACGGTTGGCGGTTGTGCCTCAAGCCAAAGAGGACAGAACTGGCGGCGCAGGAGGATTCGAACTGGTACCGGTATTAGTCCGGACAAGGTTTAGCAAATGAATCGTTCTCGCCGCCTCTACTCGTTTTGAAGCAATTACAGTCGGACCCGATGCCTCCAAGTCGGACTCAGTACCTCTCATTGTGCTCCACTTTGTGCTCCAAATTCGTTCAGGCTCGGCCCGAATGCGGTACCGGTTCCGCCTGATTTTGGGGGTGCGGTCATGCGTCTGGTTAAATCGTTGTGCGGTTGAGAGGCTTTTCATTCCCGCTAGGTTTCTTAGGTTTTTGTGGGGAGAAAGTTGTGGGGCGAAATGTCTTGTTCGGGCAAAAAATGTCCGAGCGGACCTCAACCGATGTGATGGATGTTACGCGTCTCCCAGTTACAGACTGGTCGGGAGCTCGAACCTACGACCTACGGATTATGAGATACCCGTTTCCAAAGTCCCTCGTTTGTCATTAGTCGGTTGGAGGCTTGCAAATGACTCTTAGGTGATGCAGGGTCTTCCTGTTCGGCGGTTATCGTGTGCCTCGTGTGCGCCTAGTGTTGTGATACCCCTTGGCCTATACTCATCGCCCGGGAGAAGCCGCAGGCAACCCGTTCCCCAGCCATCTGCCGGAACGTCTTTGGGTGCTCATTGACTCACCTTTTCGCCACTCGTGGCTCCTTTCCCTGCCGAGTGTCGCAAAATTCGCGCGTCTCAGTTTGGGGGGCACTCCACGCGTCCCTGTTGCGGTGGACACTTTCCACTATTCTGTAGAAGCATCGAATGGAACAATCCCCAAAACCCCTTCTCTTGGTTCATCGCGAAAATCAATGCAGGAGCCCACCCACTGGCTTTGGATGCAGTCCGTCTGCGATAATCTCGCAGTGTGATTTGTTTAACACGGACGGGAGGCTCGAGGCGCTTGCCAATGACTCGACCGCATTTGAGCTGTTGGCTTTTGTTTCTCGCAGTATTGCTTTCCATCCCGAGTCGTGCCCAACAGTCCTACCGTAGTTACCAACAACTCTCGGGTCGAGCCCCGAGAAACGTCGGACAGCCAGGAGAAAAGCCTTCCCACACCGGGTTGCCGATGCCATTCATGGGCTGGAAACATGCTGACAAGCTGGCTCCGAATTACAAGAAACATTTTTCTCGCCCCCGAGCGAGAGCTGCGCAAGCGGAATTATTAACCAAAGTGGGTGCTGCAGCTCGATCCAACGGCTCACCAGTTCCGTTCGCGGCGTCGGCGCTGCCCGGCTTGCTCCTTCGCGGTTCACTGCCCACCGGCTACATTCCGACCTCTGTGGCAACAGGAGATTTCAACGGTGACGGCAAGATGGACTTCGTAGTTGCCAATGGCGGCGACAATAATCTGTGGCTCTATTTCGGAAAAGGAGATGGAACGTTCAATCTGCCCGTCATATTGCCCGTCACTCTGGGACTTTCACCAGTGTGGGTGGCAACGGCGGACCTTCGAGGAATCGGCAAACTAGATCTAGTGGTCGCCGAAGCGGACAGCAACAGTTTAGGAATCTTTCTCGGGAATGGCGACGGAACGTTTTCAGAGAGCAGTGTTGCGCTTCCTGGCTCCGCGGTGACCCTGGCGGTCGGCGATTTTAACCACAATGGCAAGGTGGATATTGCAGCGCCCATGGACGATGGCAATTCTTCTGTTTACATAGCTCTGTTGCCCGGAATAGGTAACGGCACGTTTGGGTCACCTATCGTGACCCCGGCATCAGGTATTCCACCGGCGATCTTCTGGGTTTCAAGCGCCGACCTCAATGGGGATGGGTTTCCAGACCTAGTGCTGAGCAGCGTCGATGATCCGATCGCTATCCAGGTGTTTCTGAACAATCGCGATGGAACTTTCTCGGCGGGGCAGGTGGTAGCTCAAAACTACCAACCGGAGATCAACCTGTCGAGTGTTCTTTTTGACGCCGATGGAGATGGAATCACGGACGCGCTCGTTACGGACATCATGGGTACGCTTTGGGTTTACCACGGTAATGGCGACGGCACATTCAATAACAATACCCCCGGCACGTTTGGTATCGGTGACGTCGGCTACGGAATTGGGGTGGCTGATGTAAACGGTGACGGCCATCTGGATGTCATTGTCTCCGGCATTTTCGTCAATGACCTGTTTGGATACGGAACCGAAGCCGGGGACCAGATTTGCGTATTGGAGGGAGATGGAAGGGGGAATTTCGGACCGGCACAGGTTTATCGAGGCGACAGTTCCTCGTACTCGATTGCGATCGGTGACTTTAATGGCGACGGACATCCCGATGTGATTACTGCCAATCAGGATAATGACTCGGTGAGCGTGTTTCTGAACGACGGAACAGGAGGCTACGGTGCGCCACAGGGAAACTGGGTTGGATATCCAGTTTATGGTCCGGTGAACGCACCCATGTCCGGAGTCGTCACCGCGGATGTTGACGACAATGGGTCAACCGATCTCGCCTTCATCGAGTGGAATCAGTCCCCCAGCAACTACTACCAGCTCACTATTCTATTGAATGATGGCAAAGGCAACCTTTCAGCGCCGGTGCGCTCGGATGCAATCGATTCGAGCTACGGTGGCTTCGGCGACTTCGTTTTGGCAGACTTCCGTAATACCGGCCACCCCGATTTCCTCGCTATTGCGGAAAATTACAACGCTACTGGATCATTCCTTTCCTTCGCCCCCAATTCCGGAGGCGGACATTTCGGACCTCTGGGTATCACCACTCCGCCCAACGCGATAGGTGTCATCGGAGTGGGTGACTTCAACCGCGACGGCAAACTCGATTTCGTGGCTTCAGGCTTCAGCGTCGGAAATGATCCGAACAATCTTCAGGGTATCCAGGTCTTCTTGGGAAATGGGGACGGCACGTTCCAAACTGGCCCCGTGCTGACTTTTGGAGGAAAGCAAGCGGTCCCTCCGGTGGCAATTTACGTCGGAGATTTCAATCGCGACGGCAAACTTGATCTGCTTGTCTTTTCTGAGACGTGGGTATATCCGTGGGGCTCGCCGGGATACCTTTACGAGTTTCTAGAGCGTATTTCATAAACAGTGCCTCAGCGTAATCCAGAAGCAAGCGAGATAGAAGAAGGCACGGTAAGTGGAGAGCAGATGCTCATGACGGACCAGCAGGCGTCGGAATTGACCCAGCCATGCGTTGGTTCGCTCCACGATCCAGCGGCGCTTATAACGCCGCAGTTTGCGCCCATCTTGGTAGCGCCGTGCCTGGTTGTTCTTGCGGTAGGGCGCAATCAGTTCGATGCCACGCTTTTGCAAGCGCTGGCGCAGCGGGTCGGAATCGTAACCGCGGTCGGCGATCACGCGCTCCGGCTTTTGCCGCGGGCGCCCTTGCCGGCGTGGTACCCGGACTTGGGAGAGCGTGGCTTCCGCAAGCGTAACTTCACTGGGGGAGGCACTTTCCAGCCGAACTCCCAGCGGAAGACCTTGACCGTCGACCAGTACCATCCACTTCGTCCCCTTGCCCCGCTTGGTTTTACCGACCGCGAGGCCCCCTTTTTCGCCGGAGCGAAACTGCCGTCCAAAAAGGTTTCGTCCCAGTTCAGCAGGCCTTCTTCATCCAGCGCCCCCAGCAACGTGCGCCACGCTTGCAGCCACACCCCTTCGTCTTCCCACTGCTTGAGCCGCCGCCAGCAGGTCGAAGGCGAAGCAAACTCCTCGGGCACGAATCGCCACGCCGCGCCGGTTTGCAGAATCCACAGAATACCCTCGAAACACGCCCGGTTCGATGCCCAGGGCCGGCCTCGATTGTCCTGCCGTCGCCTGGGCGGGGGTAGCATGGGTTCCACCAACTCCCACTGCTCGTCCGTCAACAGCTTCTGCCGCGTCTTCATGACAGAAGCTCATCACCTAACCAGCCTCATCCGTAAGTGCCTGATATGAGGCCGAACCTATTTATGAAACACGCTCTAGGGAATGGCGACGGCACCTTTCAGCCCGCAAAATTGTTGCTATCCTTGGTGGGCCCGCTCGTCGTAGCTGATGTTAACGGCGACGGCTATCCTGATCTGGTTACCATGTTTTCGGAAGGCTACGTCTACGGGCCACAACTGCCGATGCAGTTTTCCATCTATCTGGGCCAGCCAGATGGCTCCTTTCTGTTATCCAATACCTACACTCCTTACGGTTACTTGGGCACTCTGGCAGGAGCTCCTTATGCAACCGACGCGGGGAAGCACTCCGCACCGATGGTCACCGATTTCAATGGCGATGGCAAGCTTGACATTGCGGCCTTCCAATCTGTGGGCTCGGAGAATGTCGACACCTTCGTCCAGTTCATGCTGGGCAATGGGGATGGCACTTTCACACCCACTTACGATGTATTCGATTTCCGCAAGACATTTGTCACTCTGAATGCCGTTGACCTATTGGGAACGGGTATCCCTGACCTTTTCGAACTGAACGGCTATCGCTCCACTTACAATGTACTGCAGCCGATCACCGCTCCGAGCTTCCAAATGGGGCTCGTTGCCGACCCTGTAGTAGGATCTACCGGATCGGGAATCATTCTGCTCGATATTCCGTCCACGAGTTCGAGCAGCATCAGCCTCACTGCAAGCGACGCCGCAGTCAAGGTTCCCGCGACAGTCACGATTCCAGCCGGACAAATCTCGCAGAGCTTTAGCTTCACGATCGGCCCGGCCTTCAATCCGAATCACGTCTTTTCGATCACGGGCCAGATGGGAACGACCTCTCAGATTGACTACGGAACTGTAGCGCCTTCAACGGCCGCAGGTTTCCAGGCATCGGTTGGCGGTGGGGTTTCCTTTCCTGACATCAATCTGGCGGCGGGGCAGACCGAGAGCAATCTTGGGGTCGGCGTGACCTCGATGGGCGGATACAGCACGACCGTGAGCTCAAAATGCCTCGGGCTTCCTTCGCAAATCCAGTGTCAGTTCGTTCCAGCCAGTCTGGTTGTGCGACCGGGAGACGATGCTCAAGGATACTGGATACTTTCCATCGCAGCCGGATTCGGAGAGGGTTCTTATCCGGGGAAGGTTCGCGTCACCGACGGGATGATTACGCAGGACTCACCGTTCACCGTAAACGTTGGCGATTTCGCCATGAGCATGAGCCCGACGATCCTGCAGCTTCTGCCCACAGATCAGGGTTCTTACACTTTAACTCTTACCTCCATTCAGCAATTCGACCAGACGGTAAACATTTCGTGTGGCGGTCTGCCGGCAGGCGCTACTTGCAGCACAGTTCCATTTGATACTCCGACGCCCGGCGGCGCCCAGGTTTCGGTCGGTGTCCAGACCCAGTCGGTCGCCACCGGAAACTACCAGATCACCGTCACCGGAACGAGTACTCCGGTCAGCCACACCGTCATCGCGCAACTTCAGGTATCGGACTTTACAGCCACTGTTAGTCCGACCAGCGCAACCATTAAAGCGGGAGGCTCTGCCAACTTCAATGTCGTTGTTTCTCCGGTGAATGGCTTTGACGGAAATGTGAACTTTACTTGTTCGGTTTCGCCGGCCGGACCCATATCAGCCTCGTTCAATCCGACCTCTATAAGCGTGCCAGCGAATGGAACCGCCAGCTCGACGCTGATACTTACGGCGAATTCCCAAGCGAAGTTCGCTCCCGCGCGAGGCTGGCCCGAGAATGAACGTTTGGTCTTCTTGGGCATGGCCTTGGGGCTGCCGGTCGGAGTCCTGCTCTTCACGGTCACCGGTTCGAGGCGGAAAAAGGTCGCTGCTTTTTTTCTACTCTTGCTTCTTATCTGGATGCCCTCCTGCGGTGGAGGCAGCAGTGGTGGTGGAGGCGGAGGAGGCGGCGGAACGTCTTACACAGTCACGGTGTTCGTGTCTTCCGGAA
>CAWHOT010000003.1:0-2281343 GCA_963831085.1 uncultured Acidobacteriaceae bacterium
CAGGCCGCATCGATGGCGGCGCTGCTGCTTTCCGCGGGCGAAGCCAAGAAGCGGCTGGCGCTGCCCAATTCGCGCATCCTGATCCACCAGCCCTCGATGGGCGGGCTCTCCGGGCAGGCGACCGACATTGATATTCACGCCCGCGAAATTCTGCGCATGCGGGAGATTACTAATCAGTTACTGGCCAAGCACACCGGCCAGAAGCTCGATAAAGTGGAGAAGGACGTGGAGCGCGACTTCATCATGAACTCGCAGCAGGCTAAGGAATACGGAATCATTGACGATATCATCTACAAGACCAGATAGAGGGTATGATCGGCGTTCGCGAAGGATTGTAGAAACGTGGCTTGCCGCGTTTTAGCCCGCCGGCCGCGGTCAGGCCGCCAAGAAGGAGTAAGGCCGAGTGAAAACCAGATCGGGTTCGGATGAGATGTTGCGCTGTTCGTTCTGCCATAAGTCGCAGGACGCGGTCGCAAAATTGATCTCGTCGCCGAGCGACTATCCCCGGGCATACATCTGTGACGAGTGCGTAGCGGTCTGCAACTCGATTCTCGAAGACGACCGCTCGGCGACTCCATCGGCTGCGGTTCCGAACCAACTGCCGAAGCCGCTGGAAGTCAAGACTTTCCTCGACGAGTACGTGATCGGGCAGGAGCAGACCAAGAAGAAGCTGGCCGTCGCCGTCTACAACCATTACAAGCGCATTTACATGAACCGTCAGCGCACCGGCGATGGCGTGGAGCTGACGAAGTCGAACATTCTGTTGATCGGGCCGACCGGAACGGGCAAGACGCTGCTGGCGCAAACCCTCGCCCGCATGCTCGATGTGCCGTTCGCCATCGTGGACGCGACCACGCTGACCGAAGCCGGTTATGTGGGCGAGGACGTTGAGAACATCATCCTGAAGCTTTTGCAGGCGGCCGAGGGCGACGTAAGCCGCACCCAGACCGGCATCATCTACATCGACGAGATTGACAAGATCGGGCGCAAGGACGAGAACCCCTCGATCACGCGCGACGTGTCGGGCGAGGGTGTGCAGCAGGCGTTGCTCAAGATTCTGGAAGGAACGATCGCCAACGTGCCGCCGCAGGGTGGACGCAAGCATCCGCATCAGGAATTCACGCCCGTCGATACCACGAATATTCTCTTCATTTGCGGCGGCGCCTTCGTTGGTCTCGAGAAGATTATCGGGCGGCGCATCGGCAAGAAGGCTCTGGGCTTCCGCATGGGCGAAGATACGGAGACCGAGGCGGGCGTAGCCGCGCTACGCAACTTTGAGCTGGTCTCGGAAGCGCAACCGGAAGATCTGATCAAGTTCGGCCTGATTCCCGAGTTTGTCGGGCGCCTGCCAGTGATGGGCGTCCTGCAACAACTGGACGAAAATGCGCTGGTCGAAATTCTGACACGCCCCAAGAACGCGATTGTGAAACAATACCAGCGCCTGTTCGAGTTTGAGAACGTGCGGCTCAAGTTTAGCGAGGACGCGAATCGGGCGATCGCGCGCCAGGCGATGGCGCGTAAAGTTGGCGCTCGCGGCTTGCGCATGATCCTGGAAGAGCTCATGCTGGAACTGATGTATAGTTTGCCCAGCCAGAAGAAGGTGAAAGAGTTTGAAGTGACCCGCGAGATGGTGGAAAAGCGGAATGTCTCGCTGGCCATGATCGAGAAAGCGGCAAGCTAAGAGCAGCAAGTTAAGGCAGTAAGCCAAACGGGACCAGAAACGGGAGACTGAGTTGTCGAACCCTAAAGAAAAGTTCGAGAGCAAGAAACTGCCCATGATGCCCATTCGGGACGTGGTCATCTTTCCGTATATGATGACTCCGTTCGTGGTGGGACGGGAATCGAGCGTGCGTGCGCTCGAAGAAGCTCTGGCCAGCGATAAAAAGATATTTCTTGCGACGCAACATGACGCCTCGATCGACGAACCCAAAGCCGCGGACATTTTCCAGGTCGGCACCATCGTCAATATCGTGCAGAGCCTGAAACTGCCCGACGGCAACATCAAGGTGCTGGTCGAAGGCATCGAGCGCGGCAAGATTCTGCAGGTTGTCGAAACCGAAGGTTTTTTGCAAGCCACGGTGCGGGTCGCGCGTTACGCCACCGAGACGACAGCACAGATTGAAGCAGGCATGCAGCGCGTCACCGGCATGTTCGAGCAATACGTAAAGCTCTGCCAGTCGCTGAACTACGAAACCATGATCGCGGCCGTGCGCATGGAAGATCCGGCCAAGCTGACCGACACCATTGCCGCCAACTTGCAGCTTTCCATCGAAGAAAAGCAGGGGCTGCTCGAAATCTTCGATCCTGCCGAAAGATTGAACCGCATCGGCGATGTGCTGGACGTAGAAATCGAAAAGCTCAACATGGACCGCACCATCCAGTCGCGGGTGAAGCGGCAGATGGAGAAGGCGCAGAAAGAGTATTACCTCAACGAAAAGATCAAAGCGATTCAGAAAGAACTCGGCCGCGGCGAAAAGAGCGAGTTCGACGAACTCAAAAAGAAGGTCGAATCCGCGGGCATGCCGAAGGAAGTTCGCGACAAGGCGATCCAGGAACTGAAAAAGCTGGAAGCGATGCCGCCCATGTCGGCGGAATCGACCGTTTCCCGCAACTATCTCGATTGGCTGCTGGCGGTGCCGTGGAAGAAGCGGTCGAAAGAAATCCGCAACATCACGCGGGCTGAGAAAACTCTGAACGAAGATCATTATGGCCTGGAGAAAATCAAGGAGCGCATCCTCGAATTTCTAGCCGTGCGCCAGTTGGTGAAAAATCCTAAAGGCTCGATTCTTTGCTTCGTCGGGCCTCCCGGCGTGGGCAAAACTTCGCTCGGGATGTCGATTGCCAAAGCGACCGGCCGCAAGTTCGTGCGCATGTCGCTCGGCGGCGTGCGCGATGAGGCGGAAATTCGCGGCCATCGCCGCACCTACATCGGTGCCCTGCCGGGCCAGATCATCCAGATGATGAAAAAGGCTGGCACCAAGAACCCGGTGTTCATGCTGGACGAAGTCGACAAGATGTCGATGGACTTCCGCGGCGATCCCTCGGCGGCGCTGCTCGAAGTTCTCGATCCCGAACAGAACTTCATGTTCGTGGATCATTATCTCGACGTCGAGTACGACCTGTCACAGGTCTTCTTCATCGCTACGGCGAACGTGATTCACACCGTTCCGCCCGCCCTGCAGGATCGCATGGAAGTGCTGCGCCTGCATGGCTACACGGAACCGGAAAAGGTCGAGATCGCAAAACAATTCCTGGTAAAGAAGCAGATGTTGCAGGCGGGGTTGACGGAGAAGAACGTGCAGTTCCCCGACGAGGCGATCCGGCAGATCATTCGCGGCTTTACCCGCGAAGCCGGGGTGCGAAACCTGGAGCGGGAGATTGGCAACATCTGCCGCAAAGTTGCGCGCAAGGTGGTGAAGGAAGGCGCGGCCTTCTCGGCCGCCATCGAGCCCGAAAAGATTGGCGACTGGCTCGGTGTGCTGAAATTCCGCGACACCCTCGCCCACGAGAAGAGCGAGGTCGGCTTAGTGACGGGCCTGGCCTGGACCGAAGTAGGAGGATCGATCCTCAGCACTGAGGCCACGGTGGTGGATGGCAAAGGCAAGCTCACGTTAACTGGCAAACTGGGCGACGTGATGCAGGAATCGGCGCAGGCTGCCATGTCCTACATTCGCTCGCGAGCCGCGCGGCTAGGACTGCCCCGCGATTTCTACCGCAACCTCGATATTCACGTGCACGTGCCCGAAGGCGCGATTCCGAAGGATGGCCCTTCCGCCGGCATCACCATCGCCACCGCTCTGGCCAGCGCGCTGAGCCGGATTCCAGTACGCCGCGACATCGCCATGACCGGCGAGATCACGCTACGCGGCAAGGTGCTGCCCATCGGCGGATTGAAAGAAAAGCTACTCGCCGCCCATCGCGCCGGATTGTTCGAAGTGATTCTGCCGCAGGAAAATGAAAAAGACGTTGCCGAAGTCCCGGAAAATCTGCGCAACGCGATGAAACTACACTTCGTGGACAACATGGACCAGGTGCTGGCCGTCGCTCTGGAAGGCCCGCTGCCGCAGATGCCGTCGGAGGCTGAGACCATGGCTCCCATCGCCACACCGCCTGCCCCGGAGATTCCTACGGCTCGGCAGTAAGAAAGGCGCAACTCCCGGAAGGTTCCGTAGTGTTTCACGTGGAACGTTTTGTGCAGGTATTATTGTACTTACGTATATATAAGACAATTGCGGGTAAATGAAACGAAAGAAAAGAGTTGGCCGAGGCCGGAAGGCGGGCGGCGGCAAGATTGCCCGCCTAAAGGCGTCCGGTGAAGGGGTAGGTGGGGGCGGGGATGCCCCTCGGGCAACGTCCCGACCAGGGCGCAGGGCGACCAAGAAGCGGGTCACACTGTATGTCGACGCCGATGTGCTGGCCTGGTTCAAGCAAAAACCGAGATACCAGAAGGAGATCAATCAGGCGTTGTGGAAGGTGATAAGAGAAGAGGGATTGTACTGACTTAATTGTACATATAATTACGCATAAAGAACCAAAAGCGAGGGAGAACCGGGTAACCCGAGGTTGTAAGTCATTGATAATGCTCGGGGCCTGGTGTGGTTAAATAGGCACTGGCGGGTACTTGTTATACTGTAATTATTATAAAGCTCATATTTGGTGGGCCGGGCGTCCCGGTCACCCCCGTGAGTTCAGGAGAGATCGGTTGCCCGGGCCACCCGCCGGCGGCGCTAAAATAAGCTCATGGAATCCGAATCTGGCAGCCGGTCTGGGTTCAGCTTGAAAGGATCGGCGGGCCTGGTTGTCGCGATCGTTGTTGTAGCGGTTCTGCTGATCATGCTGCCGGCTTATCGCTGGTTCTTTCTGATCAGCGTTCTCATTGGACTGGTCATCGCCGGCGGACTCGCGCTCTGGCACAGACTGCGTCCGATCAAGGAGCAGGACGTGCATCCCAAGCGTCCACTCGGCCTGTAGCCAACTTATTCTCTCCAACTTATTTTTTCGCGACGCTTGCCCTGCGCGACACATACACTGGAACTATCTGTATGCGGATTCTGGCGCGATTCATGCTGTCGGCGAGCGACTTGACGCACTTCCCCGCCCCTACCGTGTCGGAGATCGCCTTTCTGGGACGGTCGAACGTGGGGAAATCGAGCGTGATCAATGCGCTGGTGGGCGCGAAGCTGGCCCGCACGAGCAATATTCCCGGGCGAACGCGCAGCATTAACTTTTATGAAGTCCGCCGGGCTGGACAACCCAGGCCTGAGATGCTTTTTGCCGATCTTCCGGGCTACGGCTACGCCAAGGTCTCGCGCGAGATCTCCGCCGACTGGGCGCGATTTGTGGATCCCTACCTCCACCAGCGCTCGAGCCTGGCGCTGTGCCTGGCGCTGGTCGACTCGAACATTCCTCCGCAGGAAAGCGACGGCCAGTTGCTGGAGTTTCTGGCATCCAAAGGACGACCGCATGTGATTGTGGCCACCAAGTGTGACCGGCTGTCTGGTAACCAGTTACGGCAAGCGATGCACACGCTCGGCCAAGCTTATGCGGGAGTGCCTATCGTGGCGTTTTCGGCCAAGACCGAAGCCGGCAAAGAGGACCTGTGGCGCCAGATTCGCGCTTCTTTGCCGCAATTACCCCCGGTCTAGAGTTTTCCCCGTAAAGTTCCGATCCAATCATATCAGGAACTATAGCGGTATTTCTGCCGGAGACGCTGGTGAATCCACATATCTGTCCCGAACAACCGGGCTGGTCGCCAGACTCCGGTAAGAACGAAGACAGCGTGACCCATCTTCGCCGGCTGAAGGGCGAACTGGCGGAACCTGCGCCCGCTGATGCAGCGGCAATGGTTGAAGCCAGAACTGCAGCAGACGCAGCGACTTCCGAGGCGGAAGAACGGCGGAGGAGTCCCCGGTTTCGTTGTTCGGGCAGCGCGGAGATTCGAGCCGGGGATAGCGACGTGCGAATGTGGGGGACCCTCTGCGACGTCAGCCTGCATGGATGCTATGTGGAAATGACCAACACGTTTCCCGTCGACACGAGAGTGGCCCTTGTACTTAAATCGTGCGGCATCCGGATTCAGGCTCCGGGCAGGGTTCGCGCCACGTACCCAGCCCTGGGCATGGGCATCCGCTTCACGGAAATCGAACCCGGCCAACAACTGCAAGTGGAACGACTCCTTGCCTTACTGGCTGGGCAGGGCGCGGCCTCCGTTGGCAGACTGCCTCAGGAGAGTCACGTGACGGATGCGGATCTCGTGAAGGAAACTCTGCGATCGGCCGATCGCGGAGTTTTCCTGGCTGAGATTATGACGTTCTTTCGGGAGAACCAAGTGCTCTCCCGCGACGAGTTTTACGAGATCGCCAAACGGGTTCGCCGGTCCTGAATCCTTACCTGCTGGATTTGAGGGACTAGCGGGCCGTTTGGCGGGCTCCGGAACATAATTTGGAAAATATGGTTACTCTGGTGACGGGCTCCCGTGCCGGGTGGGCAATGCAGGCGTTATCATTGAATGCGTATGGCCAAATATCTGGTAACCGGCGCTGCCGGTTTCATTGGGTCCTCGCTGGTGCGCGCCCTTTTGGAGCGCAGCGAGCAGGTCCGGGGAATTGATAACTTCGCCACCGGCCGGCGCGAGAACCTGACCGAAGTGCTCCACCAGATGGACTTCCGCGAAGCCGACATTCTCGACCTGGACGCCATGCGCAGGGCGTGCGCCGGCGTCGATTATGTGCTGCACCAGGCGGCCATTCCTTCCGTCCCGAAATCGGTGCTGGATCCTCTCAGCAGCAATCGGGCCAACGTCGACGGCACAGTCAACGTTCTGGTCGCCGCGCGCGACGCGAAAGTGAAGCGCGTGGTCTATGCCGCTTCGTCGTCGGTGTATGGAGATACACCGACACTTCCGAAGCATGAAGCCATGACTCCCAATCCGATCTCGCCATACGCAGTAGCCAAGCTGGCTAGCGAGTTCTACATGGTGTCGTTCTACCGTTGCTATGGCCTGGAGACCGTCTGCTTGCGCTATTTCAATATTTTCGGGCCCCGGCAGGATCCTTCCTCGGCATACTCGGGCGTACTCGCCAAATTCAGTATGCAGATGCTGCATGGGGAACAGCCCACGATTTTTGGCGATGGCGAAACCAGCCGCGATTTCACCTACATCGACAACGCGGCCTCAGCCAACCTGCTGGCCTGCTCGGCTCCGGCGGCGGAGTGTGCGGGGCGCGTTTTTAACTGCGCCACCGGCCGGAGGATCACGCTGAATGAGACTTTCGCCGCTTTGAAGCCACTGACTGGTTACAAGGGGACCGTGAAGTATGGTCCGGAGCGCGCTGGGGACATCAAACACTCGCTGGCGGACATCACGCAGGCGCAAAAGCATTTGGGATACAAGGTACTGGTGAATTTTGAAGACGGCCTACGCCGCACGGTGGAGTGGTACAAGAGCCAGAACGAGCCGGTCGGGGCCCGAGCGACGCAATCGTAGGCGAGGCGCGGCAGCCCTCGGACAGTGACCGCGCGGGCGTCTGGTTATCAAACGTCTGATTCTCAGGCGTCTCATACTCAGGCGTCTGATTGTCAGGCGTCTGATTGTCAAATAGGGCGCTGCCCATTCGCCACGGGGCGGGATTTCGGTTTTGTGGATTCTTCCCAGGCGATGAGTTCGTTTAGGTCATAGCCGAACGGGCCATACGCGTTGAAGGTTTTCTCGTCGAACAGACGCATGGCGCCGCAAGTCAGGCAAACCTGGGAGTATCCCTGCGAGCCAACTGGCCAGCTCATCCTGCCGTGCCAGCAGCCCCGGAACGCCACCACGACTGCCCCCGCCAGGCTGGTTACCACGACTCCGGGCCACCACCAGCTGGATTTCTTGAGTCCTTCTGGTTTCTGCTGCGCGACTGCGTTGGTCATTATCAATGCATCTCCGGGGCTTCTCCTGGGCTGCTTCTTAACCATAAGGCGAATCGCAGCGAAGAGCAAAATCTGAAGGGTCGTAGTTCGGGTATTACGACTCCGTCTGCGTTGGTTGCGCGTTTCTGACCAACAATCGGACGTGTACCAAAGAACATTGCGATACCCCCAACAGACTATTACCCTGAGATGGAACTGAGGTGGTCGTTCTCTCGGACGGGGCTCGAATGAGGATCGCACTTGTAGTTCGCCAGTGTGGCCGCCGGATTGAGTAACCAAGGCTTGGCTGGCTGAACCATCGGCGGCAACAAGGCTTTCGACGAGCCCGGATACGATAAAAGACTCACTTTTTGTGGTTTTTACAGCGCCAGCATGAGTGCCAACCTAACCCGAGTTGACTGGGAAGCGACGACGTCCCCGCTGCAAGAGGGCAACCGCGTCCTGGAATCGCTCGCGCGTCAGGAAGCCCTGCGCGCATTGCTCGCCTTCTCGAGTCTCCACGAGCAGGTTCGCAACCGGCGTCTAGCCGCAGGACGCGACTTGTTCGAGACGGAACGCTTCATTCTGGACGAAGTACTGCAATTGATCTGCGACCGCGCTCAGGCGCTCACACAGGCCGACAGCATCGTGGTGGCGCTTGCGGAGAAACCGGCGGGAGAAAGATCTGCGATGGTGTGCCGCGCCGCCGCCGGACCGCTCGCGGTCGAGCACGGCGTTCACCTCATCGAATCCGAGTTTCTGCAAGAATGTCTGGAATCGGGGCGCATTCTGCGTTGCGACGATTGTGAGATCGACGCCCGCGTCGAATTGGACTTTGCCTGCCAGATGGGAGCTCGCTCCACCGTGTTGGTTCCATTGCGTGGCCGGCGCGAACAACTGGGCGTGCTGCAAGCATTCTCAAGAACCCCCTGGGCTTTCACAGATAAGGACGTTCGCTGTTTCGATCTGTTCGCTGAGCTGGTTCTATCCGCGCTCAGACCGGAAGATCAGGATCGCCGCGTCCACTGGCTGTCGGATGTGGCTGACGAGGTGCTGGGGTCAAAGCCTGCTGTGTCGGTGCCGGTTGTTGCCGAAGGGGCGGCGATTGAGACTCCTGAAATCGATTCCCGCAGAATCAGCGTAGAGACGGGACCAGTCCCGTCTCCGTCTTTCGTGGAAGTGCAAACACCGCTTGCGCCGCTCCCAGTCCAAGACCTGGGAATGCTGGCGCAGCCTATTGTCATTCCCGCAGCGATGGTCGAGTTGCCTGAGGTTGGCATCGCGGACGGAAACGTTTACGGCGAAGAGCTTGACACCGAAGAGCCGGCAACTCTCACTGAAACGCTTCCCTCGTTACCATTTTTGCAGCGTCTTTCTCTTGCCAGCAGTTCGCATCCAGGATTGAGTGTCGTGATGGGCCTGGTGGCGGTGGCAGCATTATTTTCGGCTGGAGCGTGGTGGGGGATGCAGGAGCACGGGAAGGCGTCGGCCACAAACGCTGTGGCAACAAAGATCGCGCTCCCACCACCAGCAGCAACGGCGCCGGCCGCACCCCCGGTGGACGTATCTCTGGTGGTCTCTGACAATCTGATGAATCCGGAAAAACCCGGTTCCGATACAGAGTCACCCGCCGCGGTGGCGGAAAGCAAGTCAGGGGCACTGCCGAAAGTCACCGGCGTGCGTCACTGGTCTTCGTCGATGGGAAGCACGGTGGTCATCGACATGGAAGACCAAGTCCCCTACGAGGTCCATCGTTTGATGTCGCCGGAGCGGATCTACTTCGATCTGCACGATACGGTTTTGTCGCCCGAATTGAACGGAAAGACGATGGACGTCGGCGATGCTTCGCTGACGCGGGTGCGGATCGCTCAGCTTGTTGCCGGCGTAACGCGAATCGTGCTCGACACAAAAAACGGATCGAATTTCTCCGTCAGCATGGAATCGAGCCCCTATCGCCTGGTGGTTGAGCTGCGCGGCAGCGACAAGACCTTGGCTGCCGACAACCCCTCCACGAACCAATTTGCTCCGAACCAGGCGTCTGCGTCCGTGGTCGCAACGCCGGCCCCGCTGAAAGCGGCTCCTGTAGCGGCGTTGGCGGCGAAGGCGTCCGATCAACCTTTGCCCGCGAGAAGCGGGAAATTTCGCATCGTGCTCGACGCCGGGCACGGCGGCTGGGACTTGGGCACGGTTGGACAGCAGGGATTGCTGGAAAAGGATCTGGTGCTCGACGTAACCCAGCGTCTGGGCAAGTTGCTGCAATCGCGATTAGGGTCGGAAGTAATGTTCACGCGGACCGGCGACACTTACCTGCCCCTCGAACAGCGCGCTGATTTTGCCAACCAGGCACAGGCCGATCTGTTCGTCTCCGTTCACGCTAACTACAGCAGCTCGGCAGCGGCGCGGGGTGTTGAGACCTACTACACGAATCTGTTTTCGGCTCCGGGGTCGCGGGAAATCGAAAAGCATGATGATGGAACCTTCGCCATGCTGACGCCGGTATCGTTATCGGCCGACGGGTTGCATGAAAAAATCGAGGAGTCGCGCCGTCTCGCGACCAGTGTTCAGCGCGCTCTGTACGCCACGTTGGCCGCAAAAAGCCCAGACATTCGCAATCGGGGAATCAAGGACTCAGCTTTTGTCGTGCTCACCGGCACGACTATGCCTTCCATTCTTACTGAGATTTCTTTTGTGAGCAGTCCCGCGGACGAGCACAACCTGCAGACCGAGACTTACCGCCAGCAGATCGCGGAAGCGCTTTACCAGGGCATCGCCCGCTACCAGCAATCTTTGCCGCGAGCGAAAGTTGCCCAACTGCAAACGGCCGCCACGCGCCGGTAAGCGCGCCGGCTCAAGGCCCTCAGGGGCTAAAGCCCGCATTTCTTGGCGGCTCTGAGTGGCACGGCTGAAGCCGTGCCCTTCCCAAAACCTCCCCCAGCTTTCCCAAACCATTTATGGGAACAGTTCTAGTTCGTACCCGTCACGCCGCCATACTTCGCCAGCCACTTCAACTCTTCGCGCACTTTGATCTTTCCGTGCCAGGGATTCTTCGCGAGTTCGTGTCCCTCGCCGGGAAAGATCAGCAATTCGCTCGGAACATTCAGTTCGTGCAGAGCGCGATCGAGCAGGTACGCCTCGAGCGCCGCAACCCGAACATCGTCCGCCCCGGCCACGATGTGGGTCGGTGTGCGGACCTTATTGAACTGGTAAATGGCACCTTCGCTGCGATAGCGCTCCGGGACTTCCCAGGGCAGCCCGCCGAGGAAATAAGCGTCGTCGAAGGTGGTGTCGTCGTTGCCCCAGTTAGCGACGTGTTCGACCGCGCCCGCGCCTGTGACGGCGGCTTTAAAGCGCGTGGTCTGGGTGATCAGCCAGTTTGTTATGTAGCCGCCGTAGCTGTAGCCGCCGACGGCCAATCGGTTCGCATCGGCAATTCCGTCTCTCACGAGCGCATCGACACCGGTCAATATATCTTTGCCGGGCCGGGAAACAATCTTAGGAACAATCTGCAGCGCGAATTTGTCTCCGTAGCCGGTTGAGCCGCGATAGTTGGGCTCGAACACCAGCCAACCCGCGGTGGCGGCCAAGCGATCCCACTGATACCAATCGGCCTCGAAGTGGTTACCATCGGCATCCTGCGGCCCGCCGTGGATGAACACAAACACCGGCAGGTTCTTCGCCTCAAACTTTCCTGGCGGATACATCAACATGCCTTCCACGGGCGTGCCGTCGTCGGAGGTCCAGTGATAGGGCTTGGCGCGTGGCAAGTCACGCTCGGCGAACAGCTTGTTGAAGGAAGTGATGGGCCGCGCCTGCGCCAGCTTGTCGGGACCCTCGGCAATGTAAATTTCCGTCGGCCGCTCGGTTGCCGAATACGCAAACGCGACGCGCGTGCTTTGCGATTGCGCTGCGGCAGCGGGGATTTCGTAGGTTCCAGACCATCCCTCGCGCTTCACGATGGCGGCTTTCGGATCAGCTTGCGACACAAACTGCACCTCGGGTCCAATGCGGCAGGCACAGAGCACCGATCCGTCGGGCAGCGGAGTGTAACGCACGACCTCGCCGGGGTAGCCGGTGAACCAGCGCTGGACTTCGCTTTTGCCGGATGTCTCGCCGGCGTCGACCCAGTAGAGGCGCGGTTGCGGATCTTCGTACTTCCGTTCCAGCGATCCAAGGGTGACCTGAAAGAACAGATGGCGATTATCCGGAGCCCATTCCAGATTCAGTTCGACGGCTTCGTTGTGGGTCAGGCGGATGGGCGCGGCTTCCGCTGCGCCGTTCGTCGCGTTACCGCTGGCTAACTTGACCAGATAGAGTTCAATATCTTCGACCTTCTCCTGACGCTCGGAGACTGACGAACTCACGAACGCCAAACGGTTGCCGTCGTGCGAGATGCTGGTCTGATCGACGCGCAACGGCGTGTGCGCAATGGCGACTGCGCCGGGCGTCGCGTGGGAATCCTTTTCCGCGTCGGAGATCTCCTTAGTGCCAAGCGCGGCGTGAGGTGCCAGGGCATCCTCGAGATTGAGCCGGAAAATCAAGTCGCCGCGCTCATCGCCGCGGTAACGGATCACGTCCTTCCAATCCTTTTTGTGATCGTCGTTCTGCTGCTTGCTCCAAGGCTGGCGAGTAGCAAAATAAATTGCCTTCGAATCGCCGGACCAGGCAAAGGCGTGGACTCCGTCCTCGCCGGAGGTGATGGCGAAGGCCTCGCCGCCGTTGGGCGAAATCAGATACAGTTGAGCGTCTTTATCTTCGTCTTTGTCTTTGCCGGCTCCTTCTTTGCCGGCCCCCGCGTCTCCATCTTTGAGATCGGCGACTTTGCGTTCCGAGAGGAAGGCGATCCACTGGCCGTTTGGCGACCATTGCGGCGAACTGTCATGCCCGGATTGTGTCAACTGCGTCAGGCTGCCGCTGCCGGTCCGGTATAGCCAGAGTTCTTTGCGGAAGATCTGCTGCTCCCAGTCGGACTTTTCCGTTCCGATCACGACGGAGTTGCCATCCGGCGCGACTTTCACCGCGGTGAAGCTCACCGAGTTGAAGAATTCATCGAGCGTGAGCTTGGGCTTTGCAGTTTGAGCTTGGGCCAGGATCGAATGGGTAATGACCGAAGCAGAAATCACGGACACGAGTGAGACAAGCCATATTGATCGTCGTATGAAAGAACGTCGTATAAAAGATCGTTGTATGGAAGATCGTCGCATGAAGGATCGGGGCATAGGGTTTTCGACAACAGCTTTCCAGAAGTTCCTTTTAGGGTGCGGTCGGTTCAGCGTTGCGCAGCGCCTCATCCAGCGTCTGGTTGCTGGGTAAGGTTTGGTCCACGACGCGCCAGCCGTTGTCATAGCTACGGAATCCGACGTTCGACCGGTAATGCACTCCGCTGTCGTGAAGCGCCGCGCCCACCTCATTCATCGGAAGCCAACGCCAGGTGAACTCGACGTCGGCGGAGTTTCCAGCCTTGCTGATTCCGTCAATGCTCAGCAATTCGCGGCGCGCGACTTGGAGGGTCGGACCGCTGTTCGGCACTGGGGTTGAAATCAGCGGGCGCAACATACCCACTCCAAGCGGCGTGAGCGCTACGTCCCAGCAAGGCGGAGGGTCGACTCCGCCGGGACACTTCTGCTCGGTGCCGATGATCCATCCGCGGCGTCGTAACACCATCGAGTCGGGAGAACTGAAGTCTTGATTGGAAACGATGCCAGTCCTGAGCCAGAACAATTGCGGCGCTTTGAATGCGTCGGAGGCCGAGATCAAATCGGTGGCGAGGCGGCGCGTCAGAAAATCACGCGGAGAACAGCCCAGGTGCAGCCCCAATAAGATCAGACACAACGAGACGGTCAGCCGCAATGTCTTTGTCGCTTTCGTTGCGCGCATGAATGTTGATTATGGTTGCGAGAGAATTCTAACCAATTGCGCGCGCCTGCGGGGCAGAAAAGGCGAAGCCGCAATCTGTCCGTCAAATTTCTTCGACCAGCGGCCGGGGAGCGGGGCATGACAGACCGGGCAATCGCCTTGCGGAGTCAACTTGTACTTTTCGATTGAATATCCATAGCGCTGGATCAGCAACTCGCCGCACTGATGGCAACGAGTATCTTCCAGGCCCTCTACCTGCCCGGGAAGGTTGCCGGCGTAGATGTAGCGCAATCCAGCTTCACGGCCGATGGCAGCGGCGCGCAGCAGATCCTCGGGACGCGTGTCGGCGGGCGAGGTCATTTTGTAGTCCTGGTGAAAGGCGGTGACGTGCCAGGGGATGTCGGGCGAGACGTCGTTCAGAAAGGAGGTCAGGCGCCGCAGTTCGTCGTCGCTATCATTGAAGCCGGGAATGAGTAAGGTGACGATCTCCAGCCACACGCCCATCCGATGCAAGCTGCGGATGGTGTCGAGGATCGGTTGCAGGCGTCCGCCGAGTTGGCGATAGTGATGATCGTCGAAGCTCTTGAGGTCGACCTTGTAGAGATCGATCCAGGGATGAAGATATTCGAGCACCTGCGGAGTCCCGTTGCCATTCGAGACAAACGCGGTGAGCAGGCCGGCCTGACGGGCCTGACGGAAAACGGCGACCGCCCATTCGCTGGTAATCAGCGGCTCGTTATAGGTGCTGACCACAATCTTTGCGCCCTGGGCTAGCGCGTCTTTGACCAGCAGTTCGGGATCGGCCAGCAGCGGCGGGGAAACGGCGTCCGGGTCGCGCAACGCCTGCGACGTGACCCAGTTCTGGCAATAGGAGCAGTGCAGATCGCAGCCCAGCATTCCGAAACTGTAGGCGAGGGCTCCGGGATGGGCGTGAAAAAACGGCTTCTTCTCGATCGGATCACACTGCACTCCGGCGACATAGCCCCATGGAACGTAGAGCGTGCCACCGTGGTTGAAGCGAACCTTGCAGACACCGGGTTGTCCATCGGGAATCGGGCAGCAGTGGCCGCAGGCATAGCAGCGCACTCGATTGCGATCCAGCTTTTCCCAAAGAGCAGGGTCGCCTTCGCGGACGCGCTCGTCAGACGTCAAAATGTCGAGCAGTGCGGCCATACCTACATTCTACGGCTGAGGGATTGGGTCTGTCTGTGTTGTTTGGGATATATAGGCCGGCGGTGAATCCGGCTCAGTTTGCCTCGGATTTCGCTCGTTGGCTATGGGTATGGATCCACTTTTCGGCCTGCTGGCGAGCGGCGGAGACCTGGGCCTGGGTCATTTGGGAAGCGAGCCCTTCAAGCCGGGATTTGCTGTTCTCGTCCCCTCCGGCGAGCGCGATCTCAGACCACATGTAGGCTTTGGACAAATCTACCGGAACTCCGCGCCCCGCCCAATAGTACGCGCCGAGGTGTGACTGAGCATCAATGTGCCCCTGTTCGGCGGCGCGCAGGTACCACTGTATGGCCTGCGCGTCATCCTGCGGAACATCCTCTCCGTTATGGTAGCGCACACCCATCTGAAATTGTGCTTCGGTGTCTCCCTGATCGGCGAGCTTTCGCAACTCTGGGAGCGACTTCGCTTGCGCGCGTTGATCGGCTAAGCGCTGATCCGCCAAACTATGAGTAGCCGTTCGTTGCACGGAAACCGCCTCGCCCCCCTGCACTAATGACCGCTGCGACGCTTGCGGTGAGCCGGCCCAACGTTTTTCGATCGTCGGACCCAATAGATAGCCAACGGCCATCGCCACCGCTCCAATGGTCAACCCGAGCAGCGCGCGATAAAGCAAGCGAGGCGGAGCTGTGGGCGCGGTTTCGGGAGCCTGCCCAGGGACCTGTTCCGGAACTTGCTCCGAGACGATTTCTCCGGGGACCGGCTGCGAGAGTTGCTCGGAATCAGGCTCTCGTTCCTTCAAGGCCTCGCGAAGCGCAGGGATCGAATCGAACTCCGTTGAACCTGACTCCGAAGCGGGAGGCCGCGACACAGCCTCTGGCCTCATTGGAGTCTCCGGTTGAGTGTTTTCAGGCTGGGTGTTTGCCGGCTGGGCCCTTTCTAGCTGCATCTGGTCACGATGGATCTTGGAAATCATTTCGACGAGCCGTTCCAAAACCGTCGCATGGCTCTCGGTGAAAGCACGCGAATGGGGAGAGAAAACCTCCAGCAGGCCGACCACTCGGAAATCGGACACGATGGGAACGGCCATGAGCGAACCGATGCCTAGGGTGCGACCGATTTGCGGATCGATACGTGAATCGTTGTCCGTATCCTCGCACGAGACGAGGAGGCCGCTGCGAACGCATTCTCCAGACAGCCCTTGTTTTACGTCCACGGGGGCTCCTAGCGGCGGAGCAGGCTCGCCGGCGCGCGCCCTGCAGACCATCTTGTCATCCGTGAGAAACGCCAGTGCCGCGCCGCGAGCTGCAGTGAGAATCAAGGCGCGCTCGGTGATGAGTTGCAAAACTGCATCGAAATCGTCACGGATCTCGAGGATCTTGTGGCGGACCGCTTCCATTGGCGAGAGATTTTCGCCTTGATCAGAGATCGGAACGAGAGGGCTCAATTTATTGACCAATGCCGGCTCGGGTAACTTCTCTTCCTCGCGTCGTGCGAGTTGCTCGGTTCGAGCCGCGTGGTGGGAACTGCCGATCAGCAGGTTGGCAAAGAGCCATTCTCTCAGTATGTGGCGGGAACTCTCCGAAAGCGCGGAAAACCGGATGCCTCCGCGGCCTGTTTCATCGCTCCAGATCACCTGGCCACTGCCGTGAATGAACTTTTTTGTTTCAGGCAGATCGAGGCAGAGGGTTACGGCCCGGTTCATTTCCAGCCGTTCGCTGGTTTGGACAGCGAAGCCCTCTTCGTGCAGATCGAGCAATTCGCTCAGATCCACAACCATGCCGGTCTGCGGGCCATTGAAACTGACGTAAACGGGAGTATGAAGTTTTTGACGAACGCAACGGCGCCGCTCTCGCAATCCGCCAATGCTCCGATCCATAGTTGCCTCCATATTAACTCAGGGATCGAAAGGAAGGGAGCAAGATCCTGGGTAGTGGTGCCGTTTCGCGGCACCACTACCAGATCCTGCCCAGGGGCAGCCGTTAGAGATTTGCGGCCAAAATCGCCGCGTCGCCTTGTGCAGCCGCTACGCGGACCCCGGGCCTGGTCAGCACTCGGTCAAGCGCGTCTGCGAGGATAGCGGGAAATTCAGAAGTCAGAAGGTTGACATCCAATTGCAGGTCGCGATGACTGTAGACGCGGTAGACGACGAGGGAGCCACGGCGCTGGTCGGAAGTTGTCACCAGATCCAGCGTCAGCTTCCACAAAGGCTGGCTGGAGATTGCCATCATGTGAGGAAACTTGCTCCAGTGAAAGTGGTGGTTGGTGTCGCCGGGTATCGTATGATCGCCGGGAAGCGGCTCCAAGTTCAAATCGAACGCATCGAAATCGTTGCTCTCGAAGGCGGCGCGGAGGACGCTGCGCACTTGATTGAAATCGCCGGCCACTCTAAGCTCCTCGACCGCGCGGCGCACTGAAAGATTGTTGATTACGATCTGCCGCTGGTCAATGGTGCGCTGCGCCACTCGACGCAGTTCGCCAAACTCGGGGTAGTTCAGATGCTGGACTCCCAGCCAGATGCCCGTCCCCACGACCGCCAGCACCAGTCCCACGGTGCTGCCCGTCGGCCACAACAGGAAGAGGCTGAGCATGGCAAATATCGCGGAGACGGCATAAAGAACGATCACCACCTGGCGATGTGAAAAGCCCATCTGCAGCAACTTATGGTGAATGTGTTCGCGGTCGGCGGTGAGGATGGGGCGACCGCTGATAAGGCGTCGCAGGACGGAGATCAACGTTTCCAGAATCGGCAATCCGAACGACACCACCGGGATGGCCACGGCCACGAACGTCGGCGCCTTCTGCGCTCCCGCGAGAGCCAGCGCGCTGAGCATGAAACCTATGAACAGGCTGCCTGAGTCACCCAGGAAAATGGTAGCCGGATTGAAGTTGAAGCGAAGGAATCCCAAGATGGCGCCGGCGAGCGTAATGCTCATCAGGGATTCCAGCCATGAATGATTGACCAGGGCGCAGACAAAAAACACCAACGTCGAAAACAGGGCCGATCCGGCAGCCAAACCATCCAGGCCATCGATAAGGTTGAAGGCATTGGTAACCGCAACCACCCATAACACCGTGAGGGGCAAACCGACGAACCAGGGCAGCGAATAGGACCCGAAGATCAGCGGCAGATCGAGAACGCGCATTCCGCCGGCGAAGAGCATGGCTGCGGCGATCGCTTGCACGGCAAACTTCAAATACGGACCCGCGCCGCGGAGATCATCGTAGATGCCGAGACAGAAAATCAGACAGGCGGGAACATAAATGCGGAGCAGCGTAGCAGGGGCAAGTCTTTGGACCAATCGGGGGAAAATGAGGGAGAGCCCCAGCCACAGGATCACGCTGACCGAGAAAGCCAGAAAGATCGCTACGCCCCCCAAACGGGGAAGCGGGGTTCGGTGGACATGACGTCCGTCATGCGGCACGGAAACCCAGCCCCTGCGGGTTGCCAGGTCTCGCACTTCACGCGTGGCCGCAAACGAAACAAATAGCGAAAACGCGAATAAGCCAAAGAACAGGAGAGTCAAAGTCAGTGTTCCCTTCCGGTTGAAACACCGGGTATTTCAGGCTCACGTTTACAGAGGTGGCTTCTCCGTTAAGTTCTTCCCGACAGGTTTTCCTACCAGGATCAGGAAATTCGTGGCATTTGATTTCTGAAACTATACATCTGTCTCCTTGCAATGGGCAAGTGTTTGTGCTCGTCCAGTTTGGGTGCGGATGGCGTGTTCGACGGCGACATGGAGTCAGCGGGCTGTGCCGCGGGAGGAGTAATGACTTCTGCGAGCCAGTCGAGTTCGACAAATTGCGTAGCCTTGGTCCCAATCAAAAAGGTCTCCTAGCCTTCACCCGCCGATAAACGCGAAGGGCTGTTTGAGTGCCGTCACCCAGCGACCGGATCGCCAATGCATCATGGCGGTTACGCAGGTGGGTTCGTTTCGCAATTGTCCCTTTTAACCGAACCGACGGCCTTGACGGTGCGGGACGCGCGCGACGCCCTAGTCGACCGGTCAATTCCCTAGCGTATTCTGAAAAAAGGTCGCAACAAATGAAGCCACTTGTGACAACAGCGACGGTAATATTCCCTCTCGCCGGAAGAGCTTACTTTGCGAAATCAGTCCTCGTTGCGTTCCTCAATTTCCTCCTGCACCCCTCTCACAGCTTGGCCTTCCAATCCATCATGTGTTCAACGGCGCGAACGTTTTTCTGAGGCCTTGGCTCTGGCAGCTTGCTCCGAAAGCTCGAAAATACTTCCGCTCTTTGGAACCAGAGCATACACAAGCTGGCACCCAAGTGCGTCCGCAGCTTCCCGCAGGTTCCCTAGAATGGGACGGTAGTCTGTTTCTGACTTCTCAAGGTAAATTACAATAGAATAACTGGGTTTGCCGAGACGCTTCGCCATCTCGCGTACGGTGACCCCGGTTGCTTCGCGAATCGCACGAATCCAGCCCCTTGGCGGACGTGGCGCGTCCTTCGCTGCCAGGAAAGGCTTTAGTGTCCGTTCAAGTTGTTCAAGACGTAACCGTGTAGATTTATATCTCATACGGGTGCTCCTGTTTCGTGTGTTCGATAATTATTGAACAGCCATCGCTCGATGGGCAAATAGATTAGCGCAGGAGAGTGATTGGAAGAGTCGTTTGGATTTGACTCGCTCTGAAGCCCGGGGATAACCGACGGGGCTGGGCCGTTGTGGGTGGCGTCGGCGGTGAACGCGATCATTCGAAGCAGCCATGATTTCAGCAGTATCCTACATTTCGTCGTTCAATCTGCCTTCGCTTGGCTACGCAGATGCGGCGGCGGACGACTTCTGATTGCTTCGACTTCAATCAGACGCCCTTGCCGTTTCAGACGATCCCGGCAGCTTTGAAAGCGGAATATTTTCTGAGTGACAAAACGCTGCCTACGGACCCGGACGACGACTAAAGGACACCAACCAAAAAACGTAGGTGAAAACACCGGCGTTCTTCATTGTTTGGCAGTCTGATCGAGATCGTTCTTCAGCACGCTGATTTCTACGCGTGTACCGCTCGTGTGTTTGGCCACAGGAGCCTTGCCCATCCCAATCACGTAGATGCGGTAGACCGGGATCTCGTGGTTCAACACCAAGTAACGTACCACCGAGTCCGCCATCTTCCGTGAGTTGGCAATCGCGGCGTGCCCCTCGCCCGGAGAGAAGCCCTGCACTTCTATGACGTAACCATGCTGGTTCTTCAGCTGGATGGCGATCTCGTCAAGCAAGTCCTTGGCCTGCTTGCTCAACACGGTCTGGCCGGGGCGGAAACGAATCTCGGTCGGCGGCGCAGACTTGTACTGATCGATGTTTCCGACTACTGTCTCGACTGTGGAGAGGTGGGTGTCAACGGCGGTCACTGTCTGATGCGCCATCTGAGCGTTGTTGGCGGCCTCTAGCGCATGCTCATCAGCCAGGTTGGTCTTGGTGGAAGCCAGCTGAATACCTTGCTGGGCACGGGCATCCACATCCTTGATCATTTTACTGTTAGACGCGGTCAGCTCATCGAGTTCGTTGATCTGGTCGCGGGTGGTCTGAAGATGCCGCTGTACGTACTGCTTGCTGGCAAATGGGTGCAAGACGAGCCATGCCAAGCCGGGATCGTCGCCGTCCCAGAAGTCATCTTGGGAACTAGCCGCCGTTTGCGTGCCTGAATTTGAGTTGGGTTGCTGCCCGAACGCGGGAAACGCAGCCACCGCGGACAAGAGCAGCGTTATGAATATGCGATTCTTCATATCATCTTCCTTCCGAGTGGGGGACCTGAGGCCTCCACTCCAACCTATTTGCCAGTGCTGGCGGCACATGGCTAAGAAACCAGAAACATCCCAAACCCATGGAACGAGGTCTTCATTCCTATTACGGATACGATGCCAAACTGCCGTAAAACTTAAATTTTTGATGTGGCAGTGACATTGTAACGCCGACGGCGGGTGCCAGTCGAAAAATTCGGCTGCGCGGCAGCAGTTGATACTGAGCAGAGGTGACGCTGACCTCGAATTGAAACTCCAGAGACGAATCGCCAGTTCAGTTTTCACCCGTCATTGGCCTTGTACCCATAATCGCCGCGGCGTCGGCGCTTTCATCGGCGGCGTTTTTGTCTTTGCTTCCTTGCCAGCACCAGGAGTTCGGCGTTGGCGGCGAAAACCTCGCGCACGGCATCTTGATACTGGCGGCCCGGCCTCCAACGCGCTGGGGACCACTTGCGCCCATGCGTGGGGAATATGTTGCTTCCGTCTTTTCCCGTCCGCCATAAGCTGAAGTACCAAGCAAGGTGACCGTCGCCGGCAGCACAGTGGCAGGTTGGGTTGCAGCCGCGGATCTGCACCTGAGACAGAGAACCGAGCAAGAGATCTTCCGGAATCTGGAAGCAGAGGAAGATTTCGGACCTACGTTCGCGTAGGCGGGAAGCCTTCGGCCCTTTGGGTTATTGGGTTTCCCGTGCAGCTTAATGAAACATTGGTATAAGACAATTCTATAGCGCGCCGATGTGATAGGGTGCATGCAAGATCGCTCGCACTTATGCAGGTTAGTCCGCCGCAGCGGAAACCACTACGGACACAGGAGCCTTAGAAAGAACCTGAGCTGCAATCCACTCAAAGGTCCGGGCCAGCCCTTGCTCCAACCGGATGGACGGTTCCCAACTCAGCACCTCACGCAAGCGGGTATTGTCGCTGTTCCGACCACGCACGCCCTGAGGTCCACTAAGGTTGTGTCGCTTCGTAATCTGTTTGCCCGCGATCCTCGCTACCATGCCGACCAGTTCGTTAATCGTTACGAGTTCATCCGTTCCCAAGTTGAGAGGGTCGCCGTGGTCAGAAGCCATGATCCGGATGAGTCCTTCCACACAATCATCCACATACATAAACGAGCGCGTTTGCTCGCCATCACCCCACACTTCGATCTCGCCGTTATCTTCGGTGAGAGCGACCTTGCGACAGATGGCGGCTGGCGCCTTTTCCTTGCCGCCTTCGTACGTGCCAAGCGGCCCGTAGACGTTATGAAAACGGACAATTCGCGTCTCAAAGCCATAGTCTTTGTAGTAGTAACGGCAGAGTTCCTCGGTAAAGAGTTTCTCCCAGCCATAGCCCGGCTCGGGATCGGCGGGATGGGCATCTTCCTCACGCAGAGGAGTGACTGCAGCATCTTGCTGCTTGCTCTGGTTGTAGACACACGCGGAAGAGGAGAACAAGAAACGCTGGACTTCATTCTGACGGCTGGCCTCGAGCATGTTGGCATTGATCAGGATGTTATTGCGACTGATGTCGGCGAGATATGCAGTTATATAGCCAATGCCGCCCATGTCGGCGGCAAGGTTATAGACCTCATCGATCCCGCCGCGCGTCGCCAGGAGGCAGTTTTCTGCCTTGCGCAGATCAAGGACCTCAAACGCGTCGCTTGCCGTAGCTTCATATTCCGGATACTTGATGTCAACACCCCGGACCCAATGCCCGTCCGACTTGAGTCTCTTCACCAAGTGGTGGCCAATGAAGCCGCCTGCGCCCGTTACCAACACCCGCTTTTGCTTCCCCATATCCCCTAGTCTCCTGAGAGTTCGTTGAGCCAAGCTGTCCGTCTTAAACTCCAAGCAGACGGCATTCGTAGTGCTGAGCGTCCTCTTCGGCCGGTGCCACCGGTGTTTCACCATCCAAGTAGCGAAGATGGATCTCTCCAACATCCGAGCTTCTTGTGGTGACGACTCGATGAACATGCAACCTCAGGAACAACACTGCGCAATAGCAGCCCCAACAAAAAAGAGCAAATCACGCGCACACGCCTTCCGACCCGCGGAGCACAACAACTGTTTTAGATTTGCAAAAAATAAAGCTACAACACGGACTTGCGCTTTGCAACCATCCTTTGCCCCATCTGTAGAAACTGGAGGAGTTAGGTCAGGTCCGAGTTCTCGCGTTGACAACAAAATGCTAGACGCGGTTTCCGCGCATGTTCTGCGATGCCGGAAGAAAATGAAAATGCAGTGGATAAATTCGGGTTGTGCGTCTGCGCCGCGCGGCTTAGAATCGAGTAAAGTCATGCAGCGCATTCCGAATTTCCTCTCGCACCTCTTGAACCTATTGGTTGTGCTTGGCATCGTTGGGTTGCTCCAAGCGGCCCTGGCACAGAACAGCAACCGTGTGCAAGACGCTACCCATCAAGGCAACGTAACAGCGGAACCATCTGGAATTGCCACTCGGCCTCCAGTTGGATCCCTAGAACAAAGCACCACTCCGCCGGCCAATTCTTCCGCACTGGTCATCGGTCCTGGAGATGAGATAGAGGTCACAGTGTACGGCGCACCTGATCTTTCCGGACATACTCGCGTGAGTGCCGACGGAAACATCTCGATGCCGCTGATCGGTTATGTTCGAATAGCTGGTCTCAGTAGCAGTGAAGCGGAGGCGGCCATCGAGACTCAGTTGCAGCAGAATAACATTGTTAACGATCCGCAAGTCTCGCTATACGTCAAGGAGTACACCAGCAGCGGAATTTCAGTGTCCGGCGAGGTCGCCAAGCCCGGGTTCTACTCCGCTGTAGGTCCGCACCGGTTGTTTGATGTACTGCAAGCCGCCGGTGGACCCACCGATAGGGCTGCTAACAAAGTTGTGATCAGCCACCGCGACCAAGACCAAAAAGACGCGACGACCCTTTACATCTCGAAAGACCCCGCCGAAATGGCCGCCAACAATGTTGTCCTACAGCCGGGCGACACCGTTGTAGTTCCGAGGGCGGGTATCGTCTACGTGCTAGGAGAGGTGAATCGGCCAGGTGGATACGTGCTAAATTCCACGGGAGGAATCACGGTCTTGCAGGTCGTAGCTGTCGCCGGGGGGCCCACTCACGTCGCCTCTCCCGGAAAAACGAGACTGCTTCGTCGTACTGAGAATGGGTTTCAAGAGCAACGGATAGATGTGAAGAAACTGCTACGTGGTAAGGCTCTCGATGTCTCCGTCCGGGACCAGGACATACTCTTCATTCCCAGTAGTGGGATCAAGACCGCGATAAATTCTGCTTCGTTGGTTGCCACTGCTACAACCGTCGCGATATACCGTGTTCCCTTCTAGTGGTTCACGCTGCCTGTGTGTGCGAACAGTCCGCGGTTGCGTTGGATAGTAGAACCGCCAGCACCAAACCGTTTAGTGAACCGCGAGAATGGAGTAGACCCCACCAGGAGGGGTAGCGCTGGACCCGCTTGGATTGCAGAAATGCAGGAGCAAGGTTTCCGAAGCGGAGATATATCCATTCAATGAGATGTTACCCAGCGCATGTGGAGGAACGATGTTTGAAATGCGATCCGCGGTCGTTACTCCTTTGAGTGGAAAAATCTGATCTGAACAGCTAGCCGCTCTCACAGCGGCCGGAGTGATCGAAGCCGTCGAGTATAGGGCCATCTGTGTCAGCATCGTACCCGACGCGCCCAGCTGCAAACCCTTAGAGCTCAAACTGAAAGTCTGAGTGTTGCCCTTGTCGCTGAATCCCCTCAGCGGAGTTCCAAATTGCAATTCCACATCCTTTCCCCGAAAAATATGCCTCAGGGTGTGATTCAAAGGACTTTCCTCTCCCTTGATGGGCCAAGTCGTCGGATAGGGACCCTTAAACTGATAGGAAGTGCCTACAATCCCGGTTGCAATTCGATTGACTTGATTTCCTGGATCACGAGGATTTGCAGCATAAACGCTGTAGCTAGCCGCATTCGGAGAAGCCAGCCAGGTCAGAGTTTCATAATGACTGGCATCGAAGGTAGCTGGACCGTGACATGTCGAAGCATTGCCGCTATTTCGCAATATAGTCTCATTGCCAGCAGCATCAACGCCAGAAACATAATAGCTATGCACTGCACGGGTATCACCGCCCGTTACGCTGCACACCAAACCATCCGGCGAATTGACACCAACTACCTCGTATCCTCCTTCCATACTGCACCACGAATCTAACCCACAGGAAGTAGAATTCTCGGCTTGATTCGCGGCCCCGAGACCACCAGCGCTATCGTTGAGGCCATAGAAAACGGCTCTCTCTAGAAACGTGGAGCCGGTGCTTGTGACTAGAAATCTCGAGGCATTGGAGATTCCAGCAGAGTCAACAACGGAGCGTCCAGCCGGTCGCACGTTAATGAAATTGGCTAGATCGTACGCGTTGAAACCAAACAGCGAATCTGCTCCAAGGAACGCAACCGCATTGTTCCCTCGGTTGCAGATTTTGTGACCTCCGGCACCGCCGCCGAATCCCATGTAAAACGTATTGCCATTCGGTGCTGAAAATGTCCCCCCGAGGAATGAGATGGCGCACGTGTCATTGACTGGGATGTTATTGGACGTAACCTCGATCGAATGATTGACCGTCCCGTTCATTACGAGGAACCGATCCCCTCTTTCTGCCGACTCAGAAAGATTGCTAGAAATCGCTATGGGGTCGGTCCAGAAATCAATTTGAAAATCTATGTGATTACTGCCAACCTCGTTCTCCTCGATAATAGCCGCTCCCCCCTGCTCCCAAACACCGATAGCGCATCCGTGAATGAAATTGTGACGGATGATGTAGCCCTTGTTATTAAAGGACGGCCCCATCCGGATGGCTGCAACACCCGAAGTCACGAATGGACCACAGTAGAACGTCGAATCCAGGATTCGCATGTCCTCCACGTTGTCGCGCGAAACCATGGAGAACTGCAATCCGGTCCAGCTGGCGTTGGAGGCTCCGCCTTTCATGTTTCCATGAACGTACAATCTGCGGAAAATCCCGTCCGTCGTGTTGACGACCCCGCCGCCTCCGGTCTTGTCCACGTTGATGCCAACAGTTGCAAGTCCGCCGCCGTCAATGGAAATGTTTGTGACCTCGAACCCATCCACGTACTCCATGTCGATCATCGTGCCGCCTGCTGGACCAGCCCAAGTGATAGTCGGGACGTTCGTTCCGTAGTAGCCGTTATTCCCTGCGCCGGAGATGCCTTTAATCGTGAACCCGCTGAGATTCTTCACGAGCCAAGTGGATGCTAGCTTGATGTGGCAATTGGGAGGGAAAGTGATAGCTGCACCATTAGTCGCGGCTGCGGCAGTTATCGCGTTTAGTGCGGCGGAACTATCACGGGTGAATGTGCAGTCCACTCCGAAGTCCCGCACATCCAAGATGTCTTTAGCCCACGCTCTAGAGTTGAAGTTCGCCGGGTTCCCAATTCGCCTCGAGGGAGTAGCTTCAGTTTGCTGATTGGAGGTCTGCGATTGGCAGAATTCAAGGGTTGAAAACACGGCAACGCAAACACATGCTTCAAATAGAAAATTCTTTAGCATTCGTTTATCGCGCCTCCGGCGCGGCCGGACAAATCGGGTTCCGAGATGATACCGAACCTTTAGCGTTTGACCAACACACCTGTTCGCGGAGTCGTGTCTGTATTGAAGTACCTCGACGACCGTAGAAGAGCAGTTGATAGCGCCCAAGCGACGCACGCGAGCGGAGGTTCGCCAGCTAGTGGCTGAGTTTGTGAGCAGCGGCATGCAACAAGTTTTGCCGGACTCAGGGTTTGAGCTTCGGCACGCTGAATCGTCATCTAAAGCTGGCGAAATCTCGCGATTTCACCAACCGTCCGGTTCTGAGTGACGGCGAGGGTCGCGGGACTGGCCGGACGGGAGAGCGACGCGCCGAAGAGACCGTCCCGCGCTCACTGCACGTTGGCAGAAATCATCTTCCGCAGCTCTTGAATAGCAGCCTGAAGAGCGCGTTTTTTGCTTTCGTAATTCTCGTCTCGTTGCGACACACGGGCCATCTCGCGCGGGCGGTTCCAAGCAACTTGAACGTTTTCGCGTGGGCGCGAGGGCACGCCAAGGCTAGGTGGACGAGGGCGGACCGGGCGCCCAGAGCGGATTTCGACGTGGTGGCGTGAACCGGGGGCGCGCGTTTGCTGGCTCGTTTTCTGGACGGCTGGAAAAACGGTAGAGCGGGATTTGCGGGGCACGGTTCGTGGTGTGCGGGCGCGTGGGGCGAGTGGGGGCGTGGGTATCCTTTCGATCGTCGTCCCTGACAGTTCCATTTACTCAACTGCTATAGGCAAGGGCCGGGCTTCCACTGTATAGGATTCCATCAAAAGCGCCTGAGCAGCGGCGTTGTCTCCGGGTTTGGCAAAGAAGTACCCTTGTGCGAGTTCACACTTCATCTGTTTGAGCAGGCTGACCTGCTCCGCCGTTTCAGCGCCCTCGGCTACGACCTCTAGACCAAGATTGTGAGCGAGCATAATGATGATGCGCACGATCTCACTAGTTTCACCGTGCGTGTCCACCTTGGAAATGAAGGTACGATCAATCTTCAAGGTGTCCACCGGGAATCCTTGCAATCGGCTCAGTGAAGAGTAACCAGTTCCGAAATCGTCAATGCTTAAGTGAACTCCCAATGCGTTCAGTTCCGAGAGAACTAGGCTCGACCTTTCTGGATCTGCCATCGCGATAGTTTCTGTGATCTCTACGTCGATGCTGCTCGGGTCGATTCCAACTTCGCCCAAAATAGTTCCGATCTGAGCCGCCAAGTCCGGCTGGGCAAACTCTTTGGGGGTGATGTTCACGCTTATTGTCAGCGGCGGATCGCAAGGAAATTGAGAGTGCCATGCACGAAGCTGTAGGCAGGCTTCGCGCAGTAACAGACGGTTCATTGGCACGATGATTCCGGTCTCGTCAGCGATCTGAATGAAATGGGCAGGTAACAGGAGTCCTTCAGGCCGTTGCCACCTGCTGAGTGCCTCGAATCCCGCAATCTTTCCGCTCTGTAACGACACAATGGGCTGATAGTGAACTCGGAATTCTCCCAGTTCCAGCGCCCGGCGCAGGTCAGTTTCGAGGCGCAATCTCTTGACGGCAAAGGTGTGCATCGCGTTATCAAAGACCTGACAGCGTGCTTTTCCTTCCCGCTTGGCTCTATACATAGCTATCTCGGCATCGCGTACCAAGTCTTCCGAATTGGTGTACGAAGTTGCGCAAAAGGTGATCCCGATGCTTGCGGTCGTCACCACCTCTTGTCCTTCCACAACAAAAGGAATGGCCAATCGCTCCTGAATGCGCTCCGCTACCCGAATAGCATCGCCGCAATCTCGGATTCCTTCCAACAGAATGGTGAATTCATCGCCGCCCAGTCTTGCTAAACTCGCTTCGCTCGCAACAACGCTTGTACCTTGCGTCTGGACCGAGCGTGAAATCGTGTCAACACCTCGAATGGAAGCCGCCAATCGGCGAGCAATCTGTATCAGAAGGGCGTCTCCTGCCGCGTGTCCCAAGCTGTCATTAAAGACCTTGAATTCATCGAGATCAATGAACAACACAGCGAACTTATAGCTTTTATGCCTCTGAGAAAGCGCAAGTACATGTCGCACGCGATCTAGAAACAGGGTGCGATTCGGCAAGTTGGTCAGAGTGTCATGCAAAGCATTGTGCGCGAGCGCTTCTTCCGCCCGCTTGCGCTCCGTGATATCACGATTGACGATGACCAGGCTCTCGGTCCGACCTTTTTGATTTGGAATCGCGGTGGCGACTGATTCCAGAATGCGCCACGTCCCATCCTTGTGGCGTATGCGGTATTCAAGCCTCTCTCCTCGTCCGGTGAGCCGTGCTTTCTCCGCCGCTTCTCGTACCCGCTGCTGATCCTCGGGATGGATTTGCTCGACTGACGAAGTCAACTTCAATTCTTCCGACGAATAACCGAGAATTGTCTGGTATGCAGGGCTGTTATAAAGCCGATTCCCAGCGCAATCGATGACCGCGATCATGTCGGCTGCATTCTCGGTGATGACCTCAAAGAGTTGATTGCGCTGCATGAGTTCGCGACGGATTCGCTGGAGTTGGAGTTGCTGGTAAACCGTGTAGATATCGAATAGGAGCACAAGGCATGCCAACCCGCGCACCCACTCCTTGAGATCAAACCACTCGGAGTTCTGTAAGAGGCGAGGGTCGGAAAAGGTCAGAGACACGATACCCGCCATCAACACTAACGTGACTGTGACGGCAAATCCCAACAGCCACCACTCGCGTGCTTCGACCTGTCGCATCGGCCTCATGCGGCGTTGCTTATGTTGCTCGTTATTCAAGGTTCATCCGACGCGATGCAAACATTAGAGATTCTAGTGTGAGAACAATGAGGGGAAAGTGAAAGTTACGAAAGGCAAACACGACAGTTCCGTTCTGATTTGTAACAACAGCAGCTATGTTGTGGGCAGGCGTCAGCTTCGTGAGGCGTAATGACCGGCCATCTTGGGCAAGTCTCCTATAGAGCGGTCAGCACGCTTGAAAAGCGGAAGACGGCTGACCTTTAGTAATTAAAGATATTGTGATCCGGATCACAGTGGTCTGTATGAGCCAAGTTCACAATCTCCGTAACCCTCCCCCTCTGGTGAACTCTTAGGTACGATTGTGAAGCACATCACTTTCCACGGTTTCAGGTCCCCTCAGATGTCTGAGCCGCTGTCTAGGCGCTCTCAAATCTTGTGTTCTTTGCGGATCGGACTCGTGGGGCACTTCGACAAACCGAATTCCTGCGTGACCCGTGCCGTCGGCCCATGCGATCTGGCCTTTCAGTTCGAGCGAGGTGTTGACACCGGGAAGTGAGAATTGCAGCTTGGCTTGGGCATCGTTGGGCAGCTTGCCCACCATGCGGATAGCCATGCCGCCTTCGCTCACATTGGTTGAGGTGGCGCTAAATTCCGGAATATTGGGAAGGATGATCCGCACGGCCATCTCCACCGGATGGCGGAGGTACCGGCGTCGTTCACTCACCATAAAATTCAGGGCTGCGTTGAAGCAGCGGGTGGCGTTCAGGCGCGTCAGCGGTTTCTGGAGAACGAAGTTGGCTCCGGACTGGAAGGCCGCCTGGGTGCTGGTCTTGCCATTCAAGACGGCAAACGCGACCGTTCGGGAGTTACTCTGCGTCTTGCGGAGGGCGTTGAGCAGATCGGGGCCGCCTTGCAGATCGTCGCAATCCACGATCACCGCATCGAACTTGCACTTGGCGAGCAGGTCGTTCGCGGGCTTGATGTCCCCGCAAACCTTGATATTCACTGCGATTGTTGCCAGCGTGGGGAGCAGCACCCCGAGCACGACTGCATCTTGGCTGATGAGCAGGGATTCCAGGTTCATGGTTTTACCGATAGTAACCGTGCTCGTGAGAAGGCGAAACTAACCGAGGTAACGGCCGCCAGGGTGTGAAGTAGAACACCGAGTAACTGATTGGTATCCCGCTCCCCTTTTACGGGGGAATCCGAAGTAGTAATCATGATCGAGGGTGTGACCGAAGAGATGCATGGGTCGGACTGAGTTCCTGACCTGGAACCGATTACGAGCGAGCCTTGGTATGGCAAAACCTTCAACGAGAGCGAAATGGCGCGCTCTTCGGAGTGCACGGACTAGTACGCCCCAAAAGTGCTTGATGGTCGGATCAAGTTCCTACATCTGCAGGAGGTGCGGACTCAACACCGGGTGGTTCGCCGCTCTTGCCTCGCAGAACCTGTCGAATCTTGAGAATCAGTTCGTCGGGCAAGAACGGTTTTTCGAGGAAGTTCGTATCTGTCCGCAGAATAGAGGGATCTTCGACTACGTCCTCGGCGTAGCCAGAGATGAGCAAGAATTTTGCCGTGGGGCGCAGACCTGCGACGATCTCCGTCAGTTGAAGACCGGTCAGTTTGGGCATCGCCAGGTCGCTTACCACCATGTCGATCGGCTCAGCCCAGCTCTTGCAGATCTCTACCGCCTGCTCGCCATCTTTCGCTTCCACGACCTGGAAACCTTCCGCCTCCAGTACCTTTGTCATGAGCTTGCGGAGGGCGCTCTCATCCTCCACGACCAAAACCGTTTGTCTTCGTGGCCGAGTGGACTGCGCCTGCGAGGGCTCGGGGATGATGTTGCCGGAATCCGACAGCTTGGGCAAATAGATGCGGAACGTAGAGCCTTTTCCTGGAACACTGGCCACGGTGAGGTGCCCGCCACTTTGCTTCACAATTCCGTAAGTGGTTGACAAACCTAATCCAGTTCCCTTGCCTTCCTCCTTGGTTGTGAAAAAGGGTTCGAAGATGTGGGAGAGAGTTTCCTTATCGATTCCGATGCCTGTGTCCGCCACCGAGAGCATCACGTATCGGCCCGGTTGGACTTCGAGCTGGCGGCTCGCGTACTCCGGATCCAACTCTACCTCTGCCGTCTCGATCACAATCTGCCCGCCCTCGGCCAATGAGTCTCGAGCATTGAGTACAAGATTGATGAGAATCTGCTGAATCTGAGCCGGATCGGCTTTCACTTTGCCCAAGTCACCCTGCAGTTTCGGGATCAGGTCAATTGTCACCGGAATCAATCGGCGCAGTAGCTTGTGGGTTTCCCACACCGCGGAGTTGAGATCGACTTCCTTGAGCTCGATCACCTGCTTCCGGCTGAATGCCAGCAGTTGTCGGGTCAGCGAGGCCACTTTTTGGCTTGCACCCTTGATCTCCGAGATGCTCATCCGTAGAGAGTCGTTTCCCACCGTCTCGCGTTCCAGCAGTTCGGTGTATCCCATGATGATGGCGAGGTAGTTGTTGAATTCATGGGCGATGCCCCCGGCCAAGCGCCCGACCGCTTCCATCTTCTGGGTCTGACGCAGTTGTTCGTCGATGCGCTTGCGCATACTGATGTCCCGCAGGATCACCGTGTAGAATTTCTCGGAAGAGGTCTTTACCTGGGAGATCGTAGCTTCGATCGGAAATTCCTCACCATTCGACCGGACGGCGACGAGGGTCCCGGGCGAGTACATGGAACGGGTGCTCACGCCTGTTTGTCCAAACCCGCGGATGTGCTGTTGATGAATTGCACGAAGACTGGCCGGCAAAAAGCGATCGATCGATTTGCCGATCACTTCCCCGGCGGTACAACGAAAAATCTCCTCGGCCGCTTTGTTGAACACTACGATCTGCTGCTTCTCGTCAACAGTAATGATGGCATCCATCGCCGAGGTGATAATGCCGAGCAGGCGTTCCTGGCTGTCGCGAAGGGCATCCTCGGCGCGCTTGTGAGCCGAGATGTCCACCATCGTGCCCTCGATGAGCGTCAGGTTGCCCTGCTCATCGCAGGTTGCGGCCACGTTCTCGACCACCCACATCGAACTGCCATCCTTCCGTCGAAGGCGCAGCTCCGCGTTGACCAGACTCCCTGCCCGCCGCAGCTCCTTGAGAAACTGATCGCGCTCCTCAGCAGAGAAGTAGAACTGCTGTGCCCGGCAGGCGAGCACCTCTTCCCGGGAGGCATATCCCAGCATCCGTGCAAATGTACTGTTGCAGCCAAGCACTCGGCCGTCTGGCGCGGTGCGGTAAAAACCTGCCACGTTCTGGTCAAATAGTATTTGGTAGCGGCTATCCGGGCTGGGCGTTGTTGAGTTGAACGATGAGCGCCTCAAATCCAGCTGACCCGCGATCGCATTGGCGAGGGTCTGTAAAATGCTTCGATGACCGATGGGTAGCGATCGGGGCAAACGATCCAGTACGTTAATAGCGCCCAGAACGTAGCCCTCTTTTGAAACCACAGGGGCGGCGGCATAGAAACGGATTCCTGATTGCGTGACCCAGGGATGAGAGCGAAATCTTCGGTCGGCGGCAGTGTCCTCCACGATGAGGACGTGTGGATTGCCGAGTACCAACGCATTGAAGGATTCGTCGCGTGGGATTTCCGCGACCTCCCACCCTACCTTGGCTTTCAGCCATTCGCGTTGCGAATCGATGAAACTGATGAACCCGATGGGAGTGCCACAAAGGTAGGTGGCCTGGTTGGCGATGTCGTCGAAGAATTCCTCTGGCGGGCTGCCAACTACTCGGCACTCAGCCAGCGCTTTTAGCCGCGATACTTCGTCCTCTGCTGATAGCTGCATACACCACCATGCTGTGCAGGGCCCCTATTTTTCGCACATTACGTGCTTATGCGCGAGTGTCAAGTTCCAAGGTGGGTACACCGGGCAGCTTCGGAATTCGACAGGTAGCTACTACGAGCGGCGACCTGAAGAACTCACACCCAGTCGGTACAATCGGAACAGTTCTTGACACCGAACGGCAGCCGTTACGAACTTTCCCTTAACTGAAGGGCTCCCGGATTTACTTCCCCATTCCCGACGACTCGGGAGTTTTTTTTGATGCCCCTATAATGACATGCCGAGTGCGTCCACTTCTATGACGCCCGGCCCTCGGAGAAGAACTTGAACCAAGATGCAATCTTCTCGTCGCATTGAGCAACTACAAGCGCACGCGCGTTTCCCCGCGCAGATTGGGCTCGAGTCAGTGCTACTCTGCATAGCGGTACGCACCAGAGTTTCTGCGGGGGGCGCGTCGGTGATCGCAAAACTCGATTCTCGGGAAGAAGGAGAAAATTCGATATCGGGGATTGCTCAACGGCAAGCTGGTGACAGGTGGGCCGAATGACTTCATTCGCGGCGTTTGACTCAAGGAACTGGAAGCCGTAGCGAAAAGCATTTCTTTGGCGAACCATTGCATGAATAGTCACTGGACCGAACGGAAGCACAAAGTCCAAACGCACGACCTCGCTCAAGGGAACGTCAAGTCTCAGCATGGCTGAGACTCCGGATTCGCTGAGGTCCACGGTATGGCCCCTCAGCATACCGCACGTCCGGGAATGGATACTGATATCGACCTCAAGCTTGAACCGGGGGTCGCGACGGGCGTCAATGGCAGCGGGGATGGCTGTGTGCTGATTCTCAGCTTTCAATTCCGACTCTCCGAGTAAACTCGCTAGACGCACCTTGGCTCGTCGTTACCTGCTCCCCAAGGGAAGCAGGAAAGTCAACAACCTCCGACAGATATTGGAAACCCGGAGGGGGAAACTTGGCGTCCTATTTCGCCCGCAGCGAAGGAGGACCCTCATCCCCTATCGGACGTCACAGTTTCCGTGCCCCTCCGTTGGCGCAATCACGCCGCGCCGATGCGTGTATCCGGACGAGTTCAAGATGCCCGTCGAATAATATTTTCCCGGTGGGAACTGCGCGAGACAATGCCGAGACGCACCGGCCAATCGCGTGGTTCAATCCAGCGAGACATCGAACGAACCGCCGGAAGAGACATGTGCAAAGCATCTGTCCACCTATTCGACTGCTTGCCTCGATTTCCGATCCAATCTTCGAATGAACCTGCGACAAACACAAAATCAGTTTCAAATACGTCTCTTCGGGTGAGACCGGTCACGGTGCCGTGCATCGAGGATTGCGAATTCGCCAGGGCGACATAAACATAGACACAGTGACCCTCCAAGCTGGAGAGGAGTCGTATGACGTTGTTGGACCTATCCCTATATATTGCACCCTCTTGCGGGTGCGTTCTTTGGTCGTCTCGCTGATTGGACGTAAATGTCATTTTTGCTTTTTGGCAGCCCTCTTTACGGTGATTCTGCAGCGGCTTGCCCACAGCTTGCTGATGACAGAGTTTGTGAATGTCTCGGTTCAGACGCAGCAACCAAGCAACTCATCAAATACCACAGCACGCAGGCGAATTGAACGTGCCGGGGCGATCAGGGATGCCCGCTCAAGCTGCTCTGTCGAAGGCGATGCGATGCGCCGTTGACAGATTTACCCCAAAGGTCTCGAACACCGGAGGAGACTCCAATACTGGCCTCAATGCGTCGTTGATCGTTTCATAGTGGTGGCGGTGATATTCATCGGCATCTGCTCGCGACGTCCAGAAACTGATGCACACTAGCCGTTCGGGCTTTGTCTTGTGGGAAAGCGTAAGAAAGTCGACAAAGCCCGGCTGCTTTTGCAGGGTCGGTAGTATGTCGTTTCTTAGCTTGTTCCCGGCTTGCTCACTTCGGCCAGCTTTCGATTGGCATTCCACAACACGAGCAAACATAAACGTGCCTCCTTCTTCTAGTTTTTCGAGATATGGCCTAGCCATGCGTATTGCGTCGTCGCACGCCTCTTCTAACGTCTGGCGTTCTGCATCCCACCGAAATTCGAGCAGACCACCAGACGCTCGAAGCGCTCCCAGGGCGAGAGCAAGCGTGTGCGAGGGTGCATCTTGAACGTGAGTGGAGGTGTCGCCCGGACCCACTAACATACGTTGCGACGGATTCGCGTTAAAGAATGGCACGAGTCTTTGCCCACGTTTCGTGTTTGTTGCCGTCCGGCTACTGCATGTACCTTTCCGTTTCCGAGTGAGAGTTAAGTCATAGAAAACACGGTATGGAAATCTCAGAGTCAGAGTGTCGATGCCGTCAGGCGACAGACTATGACACAAGAGGGCGTTGCTAAGCTGAGATTCGCAACGCTCTTCGGCCCCATGATCCAGAGGTCTTGACTTCACCGGTAGAGACGATCCTCAGAGCCGCTACCGGATCAGGAGGTTTGGGGGGATGGCAGATAGCGACTGCGCCGTCTGTCGTCCGCATCAAGTGCATGGCTGGGGCGCATGCTCCACACAACCAAAAGTACTCTATTCTGCGTTTTGGAGGATCACCTCTCGATCTACGGTCCACATCGGCTGCCTCAAGAATGAAGATCCTCCCACTGCGAAAATAGCGGAAAGGTATGTTGCAGGCAGGGTTAGCACACGTGGCTATCATGGTCTTCCCGGAAGCACAGTTGCTGCTGCAGGCCCCATAGAATTCGGATTCTTCGAAGCGTTGGACGAACCACACCATCGCGGAGGTGTTCACTTTGGGGGCATCATAGTATCGCTTCTGCGAAGGAGGTTTCCTCCGGCGTGGCTGATCCCGTACTCCCCGCCGCGGGCGACGATTGCAAATGGTCCTCCATTTGATGTCGCGTTGTAAGTTACAGAAACTACGGTTCTAGCATGTATCGACGGCTCGCCGGGTGGCATCGGATGGCTGTCGACCGCGTCGCCTCGACTCCTCGACTCGACACTTCGACACGATCTGTCCCTTTTTCGACGTGCCGCTTCAAGTCTAGTAGCCCCCGAAGATGTCTAGCCCCGGTACGCAAGGTGGTCACTAATCCTGGAACTCGACGGGACTGATGTTCAGCTTTTTCATTTTCGAGTAGAGGGTCGTGCGTTTCATTCCCAGTCTATTGGCTGCACCCGATGCACCACCTATCACCCCACCCGCCTCTTTCAGAGCTTGAACGATGAGCTCGCGCTCGACCTCTGGGGACATCTTGCCGGAGGATGGTGTTGTGCCCCTTCTTAATTCGTCAAGCGGAACCTTTAGCACGGGTGAGTTCGTCAAAATCACACATCGCTGAATCAGGTTTTGCAATTCTCTGATGTTCCCCGGCCAGTTCCAATTCAGAAGGGCATCCATTGCGTCGGCAGGGATAGTCGCAATCGACTTCTTCGCGTCGCTTGCGTATCTGGATACGAAGTGACGCACAAGGGCAGGAATGTCACTTTTTCTCTCCCGCAGAGAGGGAACCAAAATCGGAAAAACATTGAGTCTATAGAATAAGTCCTCGCGGAAGCGACCTTCGGCCATACTCCGATGCAAGTCCTGATTTGTGGCAGCGATGAGCCGAACGTCGACCTTTATAGTCCGGTTACTGCCCAGCCTTTCGAATTCCTTGTCTTGCAAGACCCTTAACAACTTCGGCTGAATTGCACTCGGAAGATCCCCCACCTCATCCAATAGCAGAGTTCCTCTGTCAGCTAGTTCCAATCGGCCGACGTGCCTGTCGATCGCCCCGGTGAATGCTCCCTTCTCGTGTCCGAAGAGCTCACTTTCCAACAACTCTGTCGGAATCGCAGTACAGTTGACGCTAACGAACTTGCCGTCGGCCCGCGAGCCAAGCGAATGAATTGCACGTGCAACTAGCTCCTTACCGGTACCCGTCCCTCCCAGCAGAAGGACTGTCGCATCCGTATCAGCCACGGTCTTCACCTGTTCTAGCAGTTCCTGGAGAGGAGCGCTATTTCCGACGATTCCGTGGAAAGCTTCGCCCTCGCCGGCCTGATCGCGCAGATCGAAAGGCCTGCCCTCTTGTCGAGGGCGCGCAGTTACAGCCGGAGGGTTCTGGAAGCAGTCTGCATCGGGCCCCAGACCGGCTGCGAACTCGCTCTCCAGACGTGGAGCGATCAGAGCAGTAATGCGGCGTAACAACTCAGCCTTCTCTTCCCTGTCAGAGACGACCTGGGAACTGCCGAAACCCACTGCTCCCAGCCTCCGCTGCACCGTGGTCAAGGGGAAGACGTAATAGGAACGGATACCCAGCTGCCGAATTGACTCCAAAAAAATGGGCAATTTGTGTTCGGTGGCCAGGTCTTGCACAAGCACAGACCGTTGTGTCCTCCAGGCCCATCCACTTGCACAACTATTGACTGGAAGCGATTCAGACCTGCTCAGCGCTTCACCCGCCTTCCAGATATTCAGACGGATGCTTTCCGTACTCGACTCGTACAAACCCAACGTAAGAAGTTCAAAACCCATGGCCTGCTGCAGGCGGAGCGCCAAGATGGGGAAAAGAGCATCTACCGTCGGCCGCGTGATTGCCAGCCCTGCCAAATCAAGTAGATTGCGATACTGGCTGACGTTCAGATCTGAGAGATGAACGGAATCAAACGCAAGTCTTTGCTGCGGCATACTCTCTCACACCCTATGGTTCAACTCTTCGGATTCAAACCACTTTTCACAGTGTCACCCTTCAGGACGGTGATGAAAACCACAACACTTGTCCATGAGTCTTCCTTACATTTTTTGATTTCGATCTTGACAACGATCTGCCTTAGCGATATTAGAAAGTTATCATTCATGTGGGGCATGGTTGTCTAGTCGCTACCTAGGAACATCCTGGCGGAGCGCTGCTAGGATTCGGAATCGTGTCGGGTGGTTTGGAGGGGGCCCGCTCTCACGATTTGTTGGGAGGTATCAGTGCGGTCTCCTCTGCCACAAAACGAAGGCTCCCGTCTCGACAGTCTTCGTAGCCTTCTAATCCTGGGAACATCCGGCGAGCAAGTGTTTGACGACATTGCTCATCTGGCCGCTCTTATCTGCGATACTTCACTCGCCGTCATCGCTTTCATCGATGAGGAAAGCGTATGGTTTAAGGCGAAAATCGGCCTTGAGGTGGACGAGATTCCGCGAGACGGCTCGTTCTGTTCCTATGCAATCTTGCAACCTGACGTCTTGATCGTCCCGGATCCGGCCTCTGACGAAAGGTTCATCAGTAGTTTCTTGGTGAAGCAAATCGGGATTCAATTCTACGCAGGCATACCGCTAATTACCGATGACGCCCACCCCATAGGTACGCTAGCCGTAATGGATCGAGTGCCACACCTGATGACCGCGGAGCAGAGCGATTCCTTACGCATACTCGCTCGACGGATGATGCGTGAGCTGGAACTACGACGCGCCAAACAAGCTCAATCACCCGACCAGAAACTTCACCTGGCGCCCACCCGCCAGCCTTCCATCCTGTTGGTCGAAGACGATGACAACCTCCGAAACCTTCTGCAACGAACGCTTGAAGGGGCTGGGTTTTCCGTCTTTCCTGCGGCCGATGGCGCGGAGGCACTGCGCTTGTGCCAGCAAGACGATGACACAATAGATCTTGTGGTGAGTGATATTGTCATGCCCGAGCTCAACGGAATTGAGCTCGCGGCGCGAATTCTTGCGGCTCGTCCCGAGATGATGTTTTTGTTTATAACGGGCTTTGGGGACCAATTTCCAGAATTGCGTGAACTGACCAAGTTCGGCGCAAACATCCTGGAAAAGCCCTTCCTGCCTTCGGAACTCCTGCGTAAAGTGGAAGACACACTCAATCAGGGGAAGGCAGCCACAGGTACCGAGGGATAAGCCGTTCTACAGTTCTATATTCAGATTCGTCTCTGAGTGCTGTCTTCCCAGTGACGTGACCAGCCATCGCGCCGCCTACGATTGTCGCCATCCGGCTGCGCCAATCAGGCCTAGCCGTTCCTCTGTGTGTCGTGGAATTGACCAACCAGAGTGCCGCCTGCGTCGCGCCGCGTCGGCTGGCGCAAGAAGTTCACTGTTGTAGACGCCCATGCTGCGACAATCCCGAACACAAGCTGGCGTCGTTTCAGCGGCGGCTGGCTGCTCCAAGGACCTCGCGGATCTTCGCCGCCAAGTGATCGAGTTTGAAAGGTTTCTGCAACAGTGGAGCTGATTGGATGAGTTCTTCCTCGGTGCCTGACCCAAAGCTTCCCTCAGTGTATCCCGACATGTAAATGACCTTCATGTCGGGGCGAGTGGAAGTGAGTCTCTTTGCGACCTCAGGTCCGCGCATCCCGGGCATCACGACATCAGTGAGTAGCACATCGATTGGGCCCTTGTATTGCTCAGCCAGAGCTGCTGCGTCAGCGCCATCCTTCGCTTCTAACACAGAGTAGCCGAGGGTTTGCAGGTACTGGCAGATCATCCAGAGCAGGTCCGCCCGGTCTTCGGCTACAAGTATCGTCTCCGTCCCGGTACGCGCCGAGTCGTCTTCGGCAGGAGCTGGACGTCGTTCGGGGACGCTATCCACGCGCGGAAAGTACACGTGAAACGAAGAACCACGTCCGGGTTCGCTGTTGACCCAGAGATGGCCGCCACTTCCGCGCACGATGTTGTACACGACCGAAAGACCGAGCCCAGTGCCTTTCTCTTTGCTTTTCGTGGTGAAGAAAGGCTCGAACATGTGGCTCTGGGTCTCGGGATCCATGCCGACTCCAGTGTCCGAAACCGTAAGCCTCACGTACTTACCAGGTGGAACCACGGCATGAGTGCGAGTAGAGCCGTCCTGCACGTCCATATTTGCCGTCGACAATTCGAGCCTTCCGCCTCGCGGCATCGCGTCACGACCGTTCACGACCAGATTCATGATGACTTGCTCGATTTGTCCAGGATCTACGCTGATCGAGCCCAATCGGGGATCGAGCTTGACCCTCAGTTCGATCTCTTCGCCCACAAGGCCGCCCAGCACATCGCCCATCTCGCCGACCAGCGAGTTGAGATCGATGATCTGCGAGTCGAAGACGTGCCTGCGAGCGAAGGTGAGCAACTGCCGCGTGAGGCTGGCGGCGCGTTCCGCCGTTCGGACGATTGTTTCCGCGTTCTGGCGAACCCCCGGGACGGCGGCAGCGTGCTCCAGCACAATCTCTGCGTATCCTCGAATGACCATGAGCATATTGTTAAAGTCGTGTGCGATCCCACCGGCCAAGCGTCCGACCGCTTCCATTTTCTGAGCTTGACGAACCTGTTCTTCGAGCACCCGGCGTGCACTCACGTCGCGGGAGGTCACGACAATGCCCCCGACCGCAGCATCGTTCTGCAGATTGTTGCCGAAGGCTTCGAGCCACACCCACGATCCGTCTTTATGACGAAAACGAAAATCGGGAGGCACTGCTGTTCCTCCCTCCGCCAGCAAGCGTTCCAGCGCGGCTCGAACCGACGCAAGGTCTTCGGGATGGATAAAGTCGAGAAGGCTCTTGCCCACCAACTCAGAGGGGCGATAGCCGCCTACTCGTTCCACCGATGGGCTTTGGTAAAGCATGGTGCCGTCGGCGGCAACGACAGTGATGATGTCGGAGAGATTCTGGATGAGATGACCGAATCGCTCCTCACTGCGTCGCAGGACAGCGGCGGCTTCGAGGCGATCTCGAATGTCTCGGAAGATTCCAATCACCGCCCGTCGTCCGCTGATCTCGGTGGTTCCCGCGCTCACCTCCACGGGCACCGTTGAGCCATCCGCTCTGAGCAGTTCTAACTCCCCTCCTCGGGCGGTGCCGCCGCTCGGCGGGGAGAGATGGCGTCGGTACGCTTCTCGCATGGCCGCGGGATAAAGGTGATCATCGCGACTGCCGACGAGTTCGTGGCCTGGCATCGCCAGCAGTTCGCAAGCCTTGCTGTTGGCTTCGAGAATGAGGCGGGTCTCGGCATCGATCACCAGGATGGCATCGCTTGCGGTGTTGATGAGATTGCGGTATTTCTCGTCTGAATTGCGAATCTGCTTCAGCACGGCTGCCGACAAGCCGATACCTATGAACAGAAGCAACCCGCTCGCCACGAGTGTTACACTTGCCAGCACGCCGTTGATATAGCGAGCACCCTGGCCGAGTGTCGCGGAAAACTCGTCTTCCAGTGGGGTAAGACGGGCATCAATCGCCGCGACCCGATCTTTGATTTGCTGGATCTTGTTCGGATCAGGATGGCCAGATTTCACTTCTTGGTGCAGATCGGCGGCCAGCTCGCGGAGCTGGTCGACGTATTGATCGCCTTGGGTCCAGACGGCAATCGCCTGCGCCATATAGCTCACATGGCGAAACCGGCGGAATAACCTTGCCATGCTTTCAACATCTTCCGGGCTGTTACGTCCCTGGACGAAACCCTGCCGGACCACCGCCATGTCGGGCTTGGGACGTTCGAGCTCCAGGCGCGCCACCTTGTCCCCCGCGGGAACCTCGATGTCGGTGAGATATTCCTGGTAATCGCTTTCGGACCGAGTCTCCGCGTACCGCATGAGGCTGAAGACCGCTTTTTTTTGCGCTTTTGACCACAGTCCTTCCCCACCAACATAGGCTCGAATGCCGCTCAGAATGTCCGAGCGAACCACTCCCAGGTAGAAGACACAAATTACGATGGCAACGAAAACACTGACGATGGCGGAGAGCTTCTTGGCTATGGGAAGGCGTCCGAAGATGTTCCCTCTTACATGCATAAGGAAGCCGGAGGCCAGAGACGAACCGTGTGAGTCGAGCATAACGCGCAACTGGACCGCACTCAAGATTGTTGGGTAGTTGAGAATGACCTTGGAGTACCTTGATGATTACTCTGGGCACGACATCGAAAACAGGGGGCTATGTGATCCTTCACTATGCGCATGTCCTTCCTTGCGCTGGTGCTCCCGGATGAAGGCGTTCTTCCGGCGCGAACCGCGTGCAACGGCCGCACCCGATCGCGCTCGGCGCATTCCTGCGGCGATCAGGGAGGCTTTCCCAGCTATCCCGCACTGCAAATTTCCAACCCATATACAGCGCCAGTAGTGCGTCTCCTGAACTGCGCTGTAAATCCAACTCGTATACATGGGTGTGTGATCGCGCCACGCTGCTGAAACGCTCCTAAATCTTTCCTGTCGCCACTTCGACCTCGAAAGCCCCACGCCAATTTCGAATGTTGATTTTCGAGCGCTCCCCGCAAAGCTGCGCAGGGCTTATCTTTGGTTGGTCCAGTACTCTAGAATGCCGTAACGCCAGGCGATCAACTCGGAAAGACACGTTGTCCTTCGCGCGCCTCTCGTCAGGATCTTTTCATGAAACGCGTCGTTGCCGATCAACCGGAATGCTGGCCTACGCTGTCGCTGGATTCTTGGAAAGACACGTACGCCACGCTCCATATGTGGACCCAGATGGTAGGTAAGGTCCGGCTGCGTCTGACGCCGCTCATGAACCACTGGTGGAATGTCCCGTTGTACGTAACTGCTCGGGGCCTGACCACATCTCGAATCCCGTATGGACAAAGAGCATTCGAACTCTGGTTTGACTTCATACGACACCAGCTTGTGATTGAGACGACTGATGGAATACTGAAGACCCTCCCGCTGGCGCCTCGCTCAGTGGCCGAATTCTACGGGGAATTTATGGGAATGCTTCGCTCCGCGGGGATCGAAGTCGAAATCTGGCGAATGCCAGTCGAAATCCCCAATCCGATTCCCTTCGACCAGGATCACATGCATCGCTCGTACGATCCTGCAGCGGTTGAGAGATTCTGGCGGATTCTGTTGTCGGTGGACACCGTCTTCAGCCAATTCAGGTCGGGATTCATTGGCAAATGCAGCCCGGTGCACTTCTTCTGGGGAAGTTTTGACCTTGCGGTCACGCGGTTTTCGGGCCGCCGAGCTCCGGAGCGACCCGGCGCGGATGCGATGACGCGAGAAGCGTATTCCCACGAGGTGAGCAGTGTTGGCTTCTGGCCGGGCGGTGGCGATGTCAAAGATGCAGCCTTTTATTCCTACGCGGTCCCCGAGCCGCAGGGATTCAAAGACGCGCCCGTCCGGCCAAGTGCCGCCCACTATGAGAAGCAGCTCGGCGAATTTCTCCTGATGTACGAAGATGTGCGCAACGCTGAATCGTCCACTGCTTCGCTACTCGAGTTTTGCCAAAGCACATACGAGGCCGGGGCAAGCCTAGGCAATTGGGACCGCGATGCGCTTGAAAGGTGATTGCGTGTCTTGGCAATCGATCTCGATCTGATTAACGCGCAGGAACAAGAGCCTGAGTCAGGCTCGAACACTCGTGTTCCTGCTCTGCTCGATCGCACAGATCATTTGCGGGATGAGCAACTCCTTCGAGAATCGTTTCCCCAGTTCGGCAGTCGTCGGCGAAACAGTTGTTCGGCATCGCGTAGCATGCAAGATGTTCGCCACGACTCCGTCTACGTCACCGTGCGCGGAAACGTATGTCCCCGGCCCGCCTTGGCGGATGATGTCTCGCACGTGACTCTCCGTTGGACCGATGTAAAGGAATGCTCTGTTCGCGGCGAGCACGTTGTAGATTTTGCAGGGGTGGACGATGCCTACATACTTGTCTCCCATCACTACAACCTGCAGGTCGGCCCCGGACAACGATGCCGCCAACTTCTCTATCGGTTGGTAAGGAAGGCACAGCACGTTCCGCATGCCACGGTCTTGCGCACGATCCTGCACCTTTCGGAACTCGCTTCCACCTCCGATAAAACAAAAAACGATGTCTTCATGGCCGGCGAGTCGCTCAGCGGCCTGAAGGAGCGTCTCCAAAGGGTGACATGGGCTGTGGTTTCCCGAGTACATGACGACGAATCGACCGGAAAGATTATAGGTGGCACGGAACTCTTCCCTGCCCGCTGGATCGAACCTGACGCGGTCATCGTGCGACCAAGGCGGCACGACCAGGACCCTTTCCGCAGGAATGCCCTTCGCCTGAATGCGGTCTCTCATGAACCGATCCAGGGCCACGATGCGATCAGCTCGTTGCAAGCTGTGCAACAACATTCTGGATAGCAGACGCGCGACCGGGGATTTATCTCGCAGCCATCCTGCAGCGATTGCCTCGTCGGGGTTGAGGTCCATTGACCAGAACACCAGGCTGCGAGCCCTACTCGGCACAGCCAAAGTCGCTAAAAAAGAAATCAGGGGCGGCGAGGTCATTGCAACGACAACGTCGAACTGAGGCAATGACCACAGACGAAACGCGCAATTTGCCATGAACGTTCCGAAGTCGGCGGCCCGGCGCCATTTGGTTCTCTTGCCGAACCCAGTCGATTGTACGCGTACGATTTTGACCCCGTTCCAAGTTTCCTGGTTAGGGAATCGAAGCTTCGGATCGTCGTAGCCCCGGGAATTGCAGATTACGGTGACCTCATGTCCCGCCTGCGTCAAGCTCCTTGCCAAGTCACTCGCGTGTTGAGCGGTGGAGACAACGTCCGGATAGAAAGCCTGGTTCAGGATCAGCACATTCATTGGCCGGACACTTCCTCTGTGGTCACCGCTGCAGCATGTAGTTACCCAAGAACAAGACATCCATCCGCGTCCTTTGGAAGCAGTTCAAAGCCTCCTCTGGCGTACACACAATCGGTTCGTCTTCATTGAAGGAAGTGTTAAGCACAACCGGAACACCGGTTAACTGCTCGAAGTCGGAAATCAGCTGGTGGTAACGGGGGTTGGTACTGCGACCGACGGTCTGCAGCCGTCCGGATCCGTCCACGTGTGTCACTGCAGGAATGACTGAGCGCTTGTCTTGCTTGACCTGATAAACCATGAGCATGGCTGGAGAAGGATGTACCTGCTCGAAGTAGTCTCCGACACGCTCTTCAAGGATCGAAGGAGCAAAGGGACGGAAGGGCTCGCGCTTTTTGATCCGAGCATTCAGGATATCCTTCATCTCGGCGCGGCGTGGGTCCACAACGATGCTACGATTGCCGAGAGCCCGCGGCCCAAACTCCATCCTACCCTGGAACCAACCTACGATCTTTCCATCAGCGACAGCTTGCGCTGCTGCCCGCGTGAGTTCATGGTCGCTCAATACGCGCCAGTCGAAATCACTCTTTCGCACTAGACCGTCGATCTGCCCGTTTGCAAACTCTGGACCGGTATAGGCGTGCTCCATCACAAACGATCGCGGCTGTTGCAGTAGGACATTGTGGATGTAGTAACAGACTCCAAGGGCCGTGCCGGAGTCGCCGGCTGCCGGCTGCACAAACACTTCTCGGAACGGAGTGTTGAGCAAGATCTTTCCATTCATCACCGAGTTATATGCGACTCCACCGGCCAGACAAAGCCGGTCGGCTCTCGTGTGTTGATACAGCCGGTTCAGAATGTAAAAGCTAACTTCCTCCAAGCGGGCTTGGAGAGAGGCCGCGATGTCCTCATGCAACGAGCTGAGCGGCTCCCCAGCTAAACGCGCGGGCCCGAAGGCATCGATAAACTTGTCCGAAAAGATGCGACCGATCGTCGGCGAGCCATCTTCCCACGTCATGTCCACGCCTTCAGAGTCGTGCTTGAAGTAGTTGAGGTTTAGTTTGAAGCCGCCGTTATCGGTTCGAATAATGTCCCGGAACTGTTCTAGGTAACGAGGACGCCCATACGGCGCCAGACCCATAACCTTCCCTTCGTCTCCGTACTTGGGGAATCCCAGGTACTGGCTGGTGGCGGTGTAAACAAGGCCTGCTGAGTGTGGGTATTCGATCTGCCCGAGCACGTCCATCTGACTGTCTTCGCCGACTCCCCACATTGTGCTGATGAAGTCGCCGAACCCGTCGATGGACAAAATAGCAGCGCGGTCGAACGGGGAAACCAGGAAGCAGCTGGCCATGTGTGCCCTGTGGTGCTCTACTTTGTGGACCTTGGCCCGGAACTGCGGCGGTACATCCAGCGCACGGGCCAACTCCTCGCGTAGGTCATGTACCTTGGCGGCATTCGCGAGTCGGGCGGCAATCAGCCCGGAAAGGTTGGGTAGTCGCGTGATCGAAAATAGAATTTTCTTGTGCAAGTGCGCGGACGGGTCCCGCGAAATGCCGACGTGATCGAGATCGCCAACCGAGATGTTGGCAGCCTCTAGGCAATAGCGGACTGCGGCGGTGGGGAACCCGGCACAGTGCTTCTTGCGGTTGAAGCGTTCTTCCTCTACAGCCGCGATAAGCTGACCATCCTTTATGATCGCGGCAGAGGCGTCGCCGTGGTAAGCGTTAACTCCCAAGATATACAACGAATAACTCCTATTCAGGTCTCAAGGTGACGAACTAGCAGATCGAGCGCTGACTACTATCGACGAAGTATCGACTTGCAGATTCGAGCGGCCATTTCGATCAGGCAGTCTTGGTCGCAAACTTGGTTTCGATGTCCTCCACGACCATGTTGAGTACCCTAACCGCTTCGCGGCCTTCTTCCACCGAGACGGGCGGTTCGGATCCCGACAGAATGCTGTCAGCCAACTGAGAAATGATGATTTCGTGCGTGCTGCGGACTCTCCGGGTTGCGACTTGAATCGAGTTCGAGACAAATGCGCCCGCCAGTTGGGCGGATTCCCTGAGCAAGGAAAACCCGACTGGAACAGGCTTCAGTTCGGTACGCCGGTAATGCAACACATTCATGCTTTCCAAATCGAGCATTAAGAATCCTGTGTCTCCCAGGACTTCAACCTTGGCTGCCCATTGTTCGGTGGTGTAAACCACGGTAGCGGAACTGATCGCGTCCTCCCCGATGAGGTTAATTCGGTAGTCCTCGAACAAGGACCAGGGATAATCATGCATAACCTTCAAGGCATCGACGTTGACAGTGCGAATTTGAGGAATGAAAGCCAGCGTCATGTACACGATGTGTGGGCCGGTTTCTCCGATTACCCCACCGGGCAGCTTGTGCGCCCAGTGTTCCGGGCGCGAGGTCATGTAATCTGTGGGAGTCGAGAGAAAGATGCGCATTCCACGCACTCTCCCAATCACCCCATTCCCCACCATGCGGCGCGCCTTAATGAAGGGCTCGTAAAACAAGTCGCTGTGCGCTACGCAAACTTTCAGGCCGTAATCCTTCGACGCTTGTACGATCTGATCGCAGTCAGCCACGGTGAGTGCCATCGGCTTCTCGATCAGAACGTGGCAGCCGTGCCGCATGGCCTCGACGGCCAAGCGCGCATGGGTCCGCGGCGGCGTGCAGATGTCCACCAAGTCCGGTTTCTCGGCGCTCAGCATTTCCGCAATGTTGCCGTAAGCGCGCGGAATGCCGAACCGGGTTGCCACTTCCTTCGCGGCGCTAAGATTCAAATCGCAGACAGCTACGAGCTCGGTCTTAGACCGCAATTTTAAGAATGCGGGAATGTGCTTCTTCCCTGCGATCAAACCTGAACCGATGATGGCGGCTCGGATTTTCTTCAACCTACCCTCCGAAACTTCACGACTCGTTCAACACAAATTTACCCAGGGTCCCAGTTACATTCGCGCAGCATGCCGCCCATTCAACAAACTGGCCGGATAGAGTCCCGCAGGATGTGATTCTACATTTTTTTCATTCTTGTCGATGAACTGTTCTATCCAAATCTCAAGCGTCAGCAACTGCCAGATCTGCATTGACCAGTCCTGTACGCCGCTTCTGTGCTGCTGCACGAGGGAGCACACTGCATCTGGTTGAAAAATGCCGCGTTTTGTTAAGCGCGATTCGGAAAGTAAGTCATCGACCATCGGCTTCAATTCGTGTGCGAGCCAATAGTCAACCGGCACACCAAAACCCGCCTTAGGCTGCTGCAAAACCTCGGCTGGCAGCGTACCGGCCATTGCCTTGCGCAGAATGTACTTGGTGGTCGGTCCGATCGTTCCGTGAAGCTTCAGTCGGGGGGAGACGTTCCAGGCCACGAACTCGGCCAGGCCCCGGTCAAGGAAAGGCACTCGTACTTCGACCGAAGATGCCATGCTCATCTTATCGGCGTAGGTCAGATTTAAGCTGGTCATGAAAATCTTCGTATCCACGTATAGCATCTGGTTCAAGAAATCTGCATGATCTACTTGTTCGAAGCAGGCTCGGTGCCGCTCACACGGGTCCTGACCGTTAATCGCTTTCGAAAGAACAGGGGTGAGCAGGTTCTCTTGCTGCTTCGCATCCATGTACGTGCAATTCATCAAGAACCGCTCGACAGCTGGCAGAGAACCGCTCCTAGCCATCTTCTTGGCCAGGCGAATCATCCCCTTCAAAGGCGTGCTACGCAGGCTTGGCATTCGAAGTAACAGTGGTTCGATGAAACCTCGCCTCAACAAGGCAGGAATCTTGCGGTAGGCTTCTCCCCAATAATGTGCGCAGTGCTTTCTGTAGCCCGCAAACAATTCATCTCCACCCACACCCGACAACAGCACAGTCGTGTTACCGCGCGCTTCCCGACAAACCAGGAAGGCTGCAATGATGGCCGGATCCGCCGTGGGCTCGTCCATGTGCCAGGTAATCTTGGGCAGCAGGTCTGTCACGTCGGGGTCTACGACAATGGTCTGGTGCTCGCATCCCATCCGTCGCGCGAACCGTTCAGCTACTCGCGGATCATCTAAGGTCTTTTCACCGACCCGGTACTTGGAGGGAAAGGTAATTGTGTGCGTGTGTACCGGATGGCCGGACAGTTCGGCCATCGTCGCAACGATGCTGCTGGAATCCAACCCCGCGCTAAGAAACGCTCCGACGGGAACGTCACCAATCATTTGCGCCTTGACAGCCCGGCGAAAACGCTGTCGAACCTCGTCCACCAACTCAGCTTCTGAACGTGGGTACTGAGCATCCTTCGAGGGAAATTCCAGATCCCAGTACTTCGATACGGTCCATTGGCCATTTTGGAAGACCGCAGAATGCCCAGCGGGAAGTTTGTAGATGCCCCGAAACATGGTATTGGGATCAGGAACCCAAAGCAGAGTCAAATACTGCTGCAAAGCAGTGGAGTCGACCTCGGCTCCGATTCCTGGCACCTGCAACAGTGCTTTGATCTCAGACGCGAATGCCAGCCAGTGCCCTCGTTGAGCGTAATAGAACGGCTTGACACCAAAATGATCGCGGGCAACAAATAACGTTGGGGCGGCGCCGCGAAGATCGCAAATCCCAAACGCAAACATTCCATCCAGCCGTTGGACACACTCGGGGCCCTCTTCTTCGTAGAGATGCACGATGACTTCCGTGTCGGTTCGAGAAGCAAAGCGATGACCTTTCGCCTGTAACTCACTACGCAGCTCTTGAAAGTTGTAGATCTCACCGTTGTAGGTGATCCATATAGAACCGTCCTCGTTCGACATGGGCATGTGCCCACTTTCAGACAAATCGAGGATGGCGAGGCGCCGGCTCGCAAGCCCCATGTAGCTATCATCGGGGAATCTCTTTTCCCAAGTACCCGAGTCGTCAGGACCGCGATGCGCCTGGACCTGGATCATCCTCGCCAACGTCGATCTATCCCCGCAGTTTACGAGTCCCGCAATCCCGCACATTCTCTGATTTCCTAGTGTCTAGTGTTTACCCGGTTCAAATGAAATCGCACCCGACACGTTAAACCGGCGGCCTGTCCTTCTTGCTCTTCAGTTCGTAGATTTTTGCCTTGGTATGGAACATCTGAATCGATTGGAAGCCACAGTAAATCAGCCCAGGCACGCCGTCTAGAAAGCCTAGCCGAAATATATAACGATAGAGGAAAAGGAACATCGGCGAGCCGGGAACGCGATATAACCATTTCTTGAGCCAGCGTCTGCGCTGCGCTTGCGTGCCCAACAAAGTCGGCGGTAACTCTCGATCGTGTTCTCGGTCTTGTGCCAGAACTCTCGATTCCCAATTTGAATATTCGTTGTGTTTTGCGATGTAGCGTGAGAGAGTTTCGACATTCTCATGGAAGAGCGCATGCTTGAGGACCCCCGTGGAACCATCGACAACAACGTGCTCATGTACTTCGATGTCACCCATAGAATCGTCCTGGTCTCTGAGACGGCACTCAAAATGACCTTTTCCGCGACGCAACAGAGACAGCTTCCAGAACCCACTATCGCCAAAGCGAAGCACTCTTCCGAGAAAATTCAGCCGGAGGAACACATAGTAGCCCTGGAACCTAGGATTCCGAATTACATGCTGCACCTCATCCGCCAGGTCCGGGGTCAGGATCTCGTCAGCATCCAACAACAAAACCCATTCATTCTCGAAGGACAGCGAGTCGAGAGCCCACTGCCTTTTCTTCGGCCAGCCGCCTCCATAATGAAACTGCACCACCTTTGCGCCAAACGTGCGGGCAATCTCGACTGTCTCGTCGGTACTCTGTGAATCAACGACATAGATTTCGGCGCAGACACGGGCCCCTTCCAAGCACCGACTGAGATGTCGCGCCTCATTCCGAGTCGGAATGATAACGGTAACGGGAATGCGGTGTGGCAACGTCGTCTGAGATACTGTGCCCGGAAGTTCTGCACTCCTTTGCATTTCAGTATTCCCTAGTGACCTGCATCAAGATTTTGAAAGGCAGAGCCGATCATGCAGGCTGGCCTGCGTGAGCAGCGACACGAGAAGACGCTGTTCGCGTTTTGAGCCATTGTCCGAGCGCGACCAGCGCCCATACGCGCGACCAAGCCGGGCCATCAGGCTCGTCCTGAAACAGCTTGCGCACGTTCTCAATCCCGGCCGGATCCAGTAGTCCAGAACCGCCTAAGAAAAGCAGATTCTCTTCCATCATTTCGCGCAGGGGGCCCACCAGCCAAGCGCCAAATGGGAGCACAAATCCCAGCTTGCGCTGATGCGCCTGCGATTTGGTGTACAAATCGGCACAGATTTTCCGTAGAAGGTACTTCAATGGAGCTCTCCTCGGGAGCAGCACATCGCCTGGTAAACGAAATGCCCATTCCACAAGATCGCGGTCGAGAAAAGGCACGCGGATCTCAAGGGAATTCGCCATGCCGAACACATCACTATCGCGGAGTAAGATGTTCTCGAGGTAAAAGGCTGCGTCCAATCTACCCACCGACACCACATGATCGGCCGGAACGTAGCAATCTTCATAATCTAACTCACGGACCTGAAAATCTTCCGACAAACCGAGACTCTTGGCGTTCAAACCAAACGTACCAAGGCCAAAGTCCGAAACGAGTCGACGATAATGGAAGTACATTCCAATCAATCCCGGGTCGGCGGTTGCGATTTCTGTGGCTTTGAGCCTGGCCACGCGACTTGTCAACACCGTCGCTAGCCGGGCTGCAGTTACGCGCATTGATAGTGGCATTAAGTTGAGCCAGGACATCATATCGTAGGTGCGAGGTACACGCCGAAACAGGTTGTAACCCCCAAAAACCTCATCGCCGCCGAGGCCGGACAAGGCCACAACGATACCTCGCTCACGTATCGCTCGAGCTACAACGTAAGTATTGAAGCCATCCATTGACGGCTGGTCCATGCATTCCAAAGCATCACCAATCCAGTTCAGGGTGGTGCTGTCACTAACCGGGCACTCGTGAAAACAAGCACCGAAACGGGCAGCAGCGGCACGCGCCGATGCCTGTTCGTCGGCTTGAGGCCGATCGGGGAAAGAGATCGTAAATGCGTCAAGAGGCTGGGGACGATTCTGGTCCTCGGTAAGCCCGAGGATGGCAGTGGAATCCAAGCCGGAACTGAGGAAAATACCGAGTCGCACGTCGCTGAGCAAATGGCGACATACCGATTGCTGCAAGAGAGCGCGTCCTTCTTCCACGAGGTCGGGCAGCGAACGCTCGCGGATCGACTGCTGCACGTTCGGAAATTGCCAGTACCTACCTTCGGCCAGAACCTTGCCACTCGAGTCCAATTCCTTCCAAGAACCCCGTGGGAGCGAAAAGACATTTTCGTAGATCGTGAGTGGTTCCTGAACGCCACCGTATGCCAAGTATCCGGCTAGCGCACGGCGATCGATCTCCAAGCTGACCAATCCGCTCTGTACTAGCGCACGAACCTCCGACGCACAAGCAAAATAATGGTCGTTGCAGCTGTAGTAAAGCGGCTTAATCCCAAGATGGTCCCGGGCTATCACCAGACGTGAACGCCGCGCGTCCCAAACAGCAAACGCAAACATTCCTCGAAGTCGATCCAGGCACTCGATCCCCCAATGCTCGTAGGCGCGGAGCAGTATCTCCGTGTCGCTGTGGCCGCGGAAGCGATAGCCTTCGGAGTTCAGGGAAGCTTTGAGCTGAGGGGCGTTATAGATCTCTCCGTTGTAAACCAGGAGGTCCCCCGTATCCTCGTTGCGCATCGGCTGATGCCCGAGGGGAGAGACGTCCTGAATCGCCAGACGGCGGTTCCCGAGGCCGAGTACCGATTGCCCCGCCGAAATTACAACCCAGCCGCCATCGTCTGGACCGCGATGAACTTGCGCGTCGAGCATCGCTCGCAGCGACAGCTCCACCCGGTCCGCTGGTATTTCACCCAGAATCGCCGCAATGCCACACATCGGCTGCTTACTGCTCCATCGTCAATTTGTTTGGGCTTCGCAAAAGTGCGCCAGCGACGCCTGCTCAGTTTGTCTGACTGCGGATGCATTCGCGATAGAGGGCAAGCATCTCACCACTGACCGAATCCCAAGAAAAGTCTTTCTCCATCCACTCTCTCCCCCGCTGTCCCATCTCCTGCAAGGGTAGGGTACAAATCTTGCGAATTGCAGTTGCCAAGCTTTCGGGATCGTTGTCTACCCAGAGCCCACACCTGTTTGTCTCCAGGCCAATCCAAGGCGTCCCCTTGCTAGCGATTACCGGCACACCGTGAGCAAGCGATTCAGCCACCACAATTCCAAAATTCTCAGTGTGTGAGGGTACGAGAACAACGTCAGATTGTGCGAAAAGCGCCTCCTTCTTCTCCTCGAATACCTCTCCGACAAATTCCACCCTTTTGGAGAGCCCGAGATCCTGCACCTTTAACTTGAGAAAATCGACATAAGATGGGGTTCCCGTACCCGCAATATACAAATGCCAATCCATTGATAGACCTTCAACAATACCACAAGCCCCGAGCAAGGTTTCGAGGCCCTTGATAGGGTGCAGACGTCCCAAATACAGAAGTCGCACCTTCCCGTTTGAGGCGCTGCGCCTGAGATTTTGCGGAATTTCCACACCGTTCCGGATCACCACCGCCCGCAGCTTTGGGAATCTCTTCAGGCTTTGTTCGGCCTCTGCCTCCGAAGTGACGTGTAAGACCAAGTTGTTCCTCGGCGCCAGCTTCTGACATATCGATTCCCACACCCGCTTGTGAACGACTCGAGAGGACCCCTCCCACCGCTGCAGAGCGCCCCGGGGAGACCACACAACGGGCTTATTGAACAAACGACAAAAGAACAGAGTAGGAAACGTGGGAAAGGAGTAGACCGCCGTCAAATGTACGACATTGGCCCACTGAACGAAAGAAGGCAGAACTCCCAGCAACGCCGGAGAAACCGAATGGCGAAGCCGCTTATGGCAATATCGCACGTGCAAACCATCGACTTGCACTTCCCAATCATTTGCCACGCCGAGGACACGGCCAAGACCGTCCGTGTCAGTAGTCAGGACCCGCACGTCGCATCCAAGCTTTGCTAACCCGCGGCATAAGCCATACCCGGAGCGTATTGTTCCGCCATACGCTTTTGAGGGATAAAACGAGGGGCTCACATGGAGGACCTTCATACAGCAAAAAACAGCGGAGTCATGATTTCCAAGGTTGGAGCCTATAATACATGAACCATTCCGGAATGTCGTTTACAACAGTTTGGTCAGGAGAGCAACTCCTTTGCGTAAGAGGGTCGCGCTAGTCACGTCCGGCTTGGGGACGGAATACGGTGGTATCGGAGTCGTCGCTAAGTCAATCAAATCTGCCCTGGACCCAACCTGTGATATTTCCGTCTGGCGGCATTCCCCGTTTTGGCCGCGCTCGGTGCGGGGTACGAGAGTGGCAGCGCAAGTTTTTCTCGGGTCGTCACTAAGTGGGAAAGGTCTTCTTTCGTTTTCCCAAACCCCCGTTTCTGGATAACGTCGATCGGCTCGTCGACTTCCTCGCCATTCACACCATTGAGGACAAGAAGTTAACCACCTGTCTTACGCAAATATTTCATCTGCACAGCAAGAGGTCGCTTCTACCTGCACGCGGTTCGCGCGGTTTCTAGAGATCGTCTTCCGCGAGGAAGCGGCCCTGGTCATTAGCCTCAAGCCAATGGTAGAGATGGACCTGATAAAGGTAGGATGCAACAAGTTCTTCCCCGAGTTCGTGAGTCTCGCTGCATAGGAAGGGAATCGCAAGGCCGGCCAGAATTGCAATCAATGATTGGGTAATCCGATTCGGACTGCCGCCTGCACAGGCGTAAGGAGACTTCACTTCGGTCAAAGCGGCCGTGATCACGAGCAGCCGGTGCGAATAGCGGCTCATGAGCCGAAGCCGATTGACAAACACGGACCGCTCGCTCGTGAGGGAATGGACGAGATCGGCGAGATTCTTGCGCTCCACCACGCAATGGTCCTCAAGTCCCGCGATGGAGTAATCTCCCAGCTTGAGCGCCCGTTTTTCGATACCGGCAAACCAGCCTTCAAAGCGCGAGAAATCAAATGGATTCTGCTCGCGAGTATCGACTAGGATCACTGGGCGTGGCGTCTTGAGCTGGGTGCCATCGCGTTCTGCAAGAACGGGAATCGCAGGGTGTGGTACGGGCACCGCCGACATCTGCCATTTCAACGGGGATGCAATGAGTGTATGGTGTCTTCTCATCGGCGCCGCCTCACGCGGCGATCTTCTCGACGTAGTATTCGTGATGCAACCCACCGAGGATCGGCGTAGCCCGGATTTCACAATGCCCTGGCAATCGGTGCCGAGCCCGCGTTCTCAACTGCAGGATGGCTGCTTCCTTATTATTAGCATTGTCCGCCGGGATTCCGGGTCCCAGGCTCATATGCGGCCGACCTTGGTTGTAATGACGTACCCACTCGTTCAGGATCACTCGCAGATGACTTCCACTGAGCGGAATCAGGAAGTCCAGACACTCGCGCCGGATCGTTCCCACCAACCGTTCGCAATAGGCGTTAGCCTGCGGCGCCCGAACCGGCGTCCGCAGCACTCGGAGGCCGAACGACTCCAGTTCTTGATCCAGGCTGGGTGAAAAGATCGAATCGCGGTCATGAATGAGGAACTTGCATTGAAGATCACCAGGGATTGCTTCCGAAACTGTTGTAGCGTCCACGTTGCGGTCGGATGCGCAGTTACGTTGCAATGCAGGATCTTCCGGGTTCCCACCTCCATGACTATGAGCACGTAGAGCACTCGAAATCGCGCCGTCACGGCAACCATGAAATCGCAGGCGACGATCCATCGCGCGTGATTGTGAACGAACGTCTGCCAATGTTGCGAGGACGTCCTCCGGCAGCGCCGCTCCGGCCCCGAGGGCCAGTACGCCCGCACCGTCCGTGGCGAGACGCAAATCCCCAGCTTCAGAGATAGTTCCGAAGCGACGCGACCTTGCCCCCACGTCGGATTCTCCTTTGCCATTTCCGCAATCAGCTCGCGAATGTTCCGCGGCAGGCGCGGCCTTCCCGGTTTCGACTTCCAGCGCCAGAAAAGCTTGAATCCTCGGCGATGCCACCGAATCAGCGTCTCCGGCTGAACGATGGTCAATGCCTGTTTCCAGTCCAACCAGCGGGACCAGAACACCAACGCGACCCTTGCCGCATCGGTCAGTCGACGGGGTTTCACTTCATGCTCCTGGTAGAAAGCCAGTTGCTTACGCAGAAACAGGTTCTCGGCAACGAGAGAACTCCTGGAACGCATGGCTGCTTTCAGAAATCTGAGGAAGTCAACAGTCAGGTCTGAGACGGTTGCGGCGAGTCCCATCAGTGCGGAAGATCGGAGTCGATACATGCCATCCGGATTGTACAAGCGAACAGGGCTGGATTGACCACTGAAAACCAACCGTAGCACCACCGAATCCGCACTTGTTCTCCTTGCGATCGGGTACGCTCAAAAACTCGATTTTTCAGTGATTTCGATTCGTCGGACGAATTTCTGCGGACCACACCTGGTCAACTGGCGAGATATCACCTGTCCACCAACAATTCTCCGCTGGTGAAATCGCCTGCGTTTCGTCAACTATAGTCTCTATTGTGGTGGAAGATATCGCGGGCTTCGCCGCGAGAAAAGAGGCGACAACAGTGTGGAATTGAGTTAGGCTAGCGGATTCGGGAAGGTGCAATAGCGTTGCCAATCCTCTGCGTCATGAGCGATCCAGCAGTCAGCACGGTTTTCCGCGATCAACTGCTTGAGCCGCTGTACACTGCGGACAGCCGCACCCGCATCGGAGTCAAAAAGGGTCGGCCTTTCACGCTCGAGAGCTTCTCGCACGTGCACCGTATCGGCGGTCAGCATGAGATTGCGAGAAGCGAGCCTAATGAGAAGGCTTCCCTCGCCCGCACTGTGGCCAGGCAATTTGAAAAACCGTAGAGTACCGTCTCCGAAGATATCTACGTCACTGTCGTAGAGCTTCCATACGCAGTTTTCGACGGCCGCCAGATCCTCCAGCTTGTAGACGGCATGAGGTGCATGGCGCACAGCCCGGGCCTCGGTCAGCTCATCGGCAAACGCGTGGAACGTTGCGTGGGGAAACAGGCACATTCCACCCGCGTGATCAATGTGCAGATGGGACATGATCACATGGCTGACATCGGCTGAACGGTATCCGAGCTCAGCCAGTCGCGCGTCAATCCGTTGTTCCCGGGAGAAGCGGAGTTTCATGGTTAGAGCGATCTCCTCCCCGTAGTAACTGACTGGATCATTGATGGCACGGGGACTGAGACCCGTATCGAAGAGAACGAGCGCTGCAGGGTGCTCGATGAGAAATGCGGGGCACGGCACCGTATATTTTCGCGAGGCTCCCCCTTCCACCAGAATAGAGTAATCCACGGTGAAATCGCCGCCCGGCAAGACCCATAAGCGCGAGATCGTAACTTGCGATTGACCTTTCTGCATCGTAATTTTCGAAATACTATATCAAACAAACGATTGGTATCTCATGTTAAATGAGACCTCCAGGGCAGTCGCCGCCGGATTGTTCAGAGACGAAGCGGCGAGAAAATCGATCCAACGGTGCCGGCGATGTGCTCCATAACCAACGGAATTCGGCGAGCAGCCAACTCAGAAAAGTGCACTTCTCCAGAGCGGTCGTATCCCGCAATTGTGCGACGGGCGAGTTCATGGGCGCTATTCCCAGGGATCATTTCCCAGAAACCGCGCAGAAAATTTGCGTGAAGGAGCGTGCCGTAGCGAAGTTTCCGGGATTCCTCCCAGCCACAGAATTCCTCATAGAGGACTCTGCTGTTTTCCGACACAATATCCAGAATCTTCTTGGTCGTAGATGCATCGGTAGGAACCAGTTCGCCCTCGGATATTTCGAATAGCCCATCGAGAACGATCCTGTCATCGAATACCTGTGGCTGCGTGGCAACGCCGCCGAGCACATCGAAATGACATTCGACGTCCTTCAGGATCATGGCCCGCACGAATCCCGCAGGAAGCTCACGAATCTTGGTGGACCATGGGAAATAGTCGTTGTGCAGCTCCGTTAGCTCCTTGACCAGGAGACAGCGGCCACCTCCAAGATCGTAAGGCCCGTGATTGAAAATACCGTCCCGCATCTCACCATGGAACAAGAAGTTATAAGCCGTGAGAGTTGCCCATGCGCGGCGCCTCCAGGACAGATCCTCCGGCGAGGATTCGCGCAATTGCCGCACAAGGGTCTGCTGCGCGGCATCATCGAGAAGGGGCATGGAATCCCGGGCTTCGCCTGGAAAATGCGCGCCATCGCTGCGCGCTGCGCTCAAAATCGTCCGGCCAGCTTCGAAGAGCAGATACATCTCCTCCAGGTGCTTCTCGTCATTGTACGGCAACCCTTCGACGTGCCGTAATAGAATCTCCTGCTGACGCGCGATCAGATAACTCACCAGCAGGCAGGTGATCTGAAAGATTCCTGGCCGTGCCGCTGTTTTCTTCATGCGGCGGCCGATTTGCTCTGCCGGAATAGTTGCCAGAAGTTGCTCGAAGACCGCACCCATGTTCTCGTAATCGGCCCAGCAGCCCGCAACCAACCGTCCGGGAACATTAAAGAGGGCCGACTGTAGATTGGAGCGGTCCTCGCCGCGGAAAAATCGTCGGAAATAGGTTTCGAAGACTGCAATCTCGCGATTTACGCTCTCGACTATAGGGGACATTTCCCCATCGAAATAACTGGTTTCGTCTGAGGGCATGTGATAATCTTTGCCGGTGAACAAACAAACGCTTGTTTGCTCATCGAGGATAGCACTTTAGGTTCGGCGTGTACACCTCACGTCACGGCGTGAAGAGTCCGTGCCGCACGGCGGAAGCCTCGCAAGCGCCCTTTGGAGAACCCATGTTGCAAGCGCATGACGATCTGATTCACCAGACCGGGGCGGAACCCTGGTGGCGCGAGGCCTGGTACTGGGGCTTTTACGACCGCCGGCATGATCTGCAGTTCGTATGTTACCTCGGCGTTTTTCCCAACCAGGAGCGCGCCGATGTAATCGCTGCTGTGTTCGAGGGGAATCGGGCTCTGCACCATCACATGAAGATGGATTACCACATCCCCGCGGATATTCAGGAAGATCGCCTGAGCTTTGGCCCCGTTCTCATGAAGAACGTGGAGCCGATGAAACGGTGGCAGGTTTACTACGTGAGTCCAGAGATACAGTTGGAGCTTCAGTTTGACGCCGTCCACGCCCCCTACTCCTGGGCGGAATCGAAGCTATGGATGGAGTCGGAAAAGACGGGACCGTCCAGCAACCACTTTGACCAGGTCGGCCAGTTCACCGGCGAGGTCCGTTGGCAGAATGCGACGATTGCAATTGACAGCTTGGGCTACCGCGACCGGATGTGGGGTTGGGGCGGACGTTCCAAGTGGAAACAGTACATCATGCTGTGGCCGCTGTTTGACGAATCGTTTACGGTCAATGTCTATCCCCAGGGGTTCACGGATGGACGAGAACAACTCTGCGGATATATTCTGCGCAACGGAAATCGCGATCTTCTTCATTCAGCGGACTTCACCGTTCACTGGCCGGAGAGCGGACGCGTTCCAACCCGGGTGGAAGCGGAGGTTGTGAGCAAGGCGGGTGAAAAGCTGGCGTTGGGGGTGCAACCGCTCAATATCATGGACACATCGGGTCACTGGCCACACCGCACCGGGCACTTGTTGTTTGGCACAGCGAAGTACACTTGCGGAGGACGCACGGGGTTCGGAGATTTTGCGTACTACTATCCAACCGAAGCGGAGAAACCGCACAGATGGTTGTGCACAGCAGTCGTGTAAGAGAGGGTGGTTCGAGGTGAGAGGTCCTACGGTTACGATATGGAGTGCGCCAGGGGCAACATGGCAGTCGGTGGATTTGCGTTCAAAATGGCATTGCGGGTGCGCTGGGGGGAGGTGGACCGGCAGGGAATCGTGTTCAATGCACACTATCTGACTTATTTCGATATAGGGATAACGGAATACTGGCGTGCGATCGGGCTTCCGTATCCGGACGGAGTGGCGGGATCGGGGAGCGATCTGTATGTGGTGAAGGCAGCGATTAACTACCACGGTTCAGCTCGGTACGATGATGTGCTCGAGGTCGCAGTGCGAGCGGATCGGTTGGGAAATTCCAGTGTCACGTTTGCGGTTGAGATCCGGCACGAAGGTCAGTTGCTGACGGCCGGGGAAGTCGTATACGTAAATGCGGATCCGGAAACGAGGCGGGCGCAAGCGCTTCCGGCACGAGTTCGCCAAGCGATTGCGGCATTTGAACGGAGTGTGGAACTGAAATAGCGCTCTACGGTTGGGTGTCATTGCGTCTTTAATCACCCGGGGATGTGATGGTCCTGGCAGTTGGGAGTTTGTCCCCAACTAAACTAACTTGTTGTGCGCCGTCTAAGACGAGTAAGAATGATGAATCCCAAGGAGGAAATCAATGCGTGCTCATAGAGGTCTTTGGATAGTTCTCGCGGTAGTCATCGCCACGGCGATGATGGCGTCGGCTCAGGAGCCGAAGAAAGAAATCAAGAATGTCCCGGTCAAACCCACTTCAGCGGTATCGGGGCAGGAGATGTACAAAACCTATTGCGCCGTCTGCCACGGTACCGAGGGCAAAGGGAACGGTCCGGCTGCGGATGTCTTGAAGGTGCCGCCGCCCGACTTGACCGCGTTGGCGGGAAAGAACGGAGGCAAATATCCAGCGATTAAGGTTTCTGCGATCCTCCGTGGAGAGGAAGTGCTGGCCGCCCACGGGAGCAAGGATATGCCGATGTGGGGCCAGTTATTCTGGAGTATGAGCGGCGGACACGAAGCCGAGGTGCAGCAGCGCGTCGCCAATCTTAACAAGTACATCGAATCTCTGCAGAAGAAGTAAACATCCTGATCGAGAGCCGGGAATGCGCGGAGTGGCAAACGCATTCCCGCGTTCGATGTACGATGGCCGCTCGCTGTTGCTGCTGGTAGTTCTTCCCACCGCTGATTTTCGTCAGGCCCGCCCTTTGCCGCTTCTCCTTATGATTTCGAGTCGGTGATTTCGAGTCGGTTTGACCCGACCGCTTTTGAGAGAGATCGGAATTGGCTCTAATCAAGAGAAATGGCTTTACCTGGCTCAACAAGAATGGCGAATTCAGGAATCGCGATCCCTGAATCCTGCTATTCCATTTTTGGAATCGGACATTTGCATAGCGGCCATTCAAAAAATGCTTGACAAGCGCGCCCCAAACGACTAAATAGAGATACCAACCAATCGTTTGGTGGAAACAGAACTAGACATTGCAAAAGAGCAGGCAGCGGTTGTTAGGCCGGAGGATTACATTGGAGCCCTTGTTGCCAAGTCGCCGGAATCAGCGCAGTCCGCTTCTCTGTGGGCACAACACTGTGTCGCTGCAAAACGTGTCCCACGCTTCCCCCCAAACATTGCTTTGCGAATCCGCCCCCAGGAGAGTGGCTATGCGTACTTTCAAGCATGTTGCGGTAACAGCACTGGTGTGTTTGCTGTACGTGCAAGTAGTTTGCTGGGTATTTCCCGCGTGGGCCCAAGTCGGGGTGACCACAGCGACCCTGGCAGGAGACGTGGTCGACAAGACGGGCAGCGTCCTCACCGGGGCAAAAGTTACGGTGCAGAACAATGCCACGGGGCAGACCAGCCAGGCCGTGACCGATGGGCAAGGGCACTTTACCGTGCTGCAGCTACCTCCCGGAACCTACTCAGTCACGCTGGAGCATGCCGGCTTCCAGAAAGCGGTAGTCGATTCGGTTCGGCTGAATATTGGCGCGAATCCCGACTTGAAAATCGCGTTAAATGTCGGCCAAGTAACCGAGAAGGTGGAAGTCAGTGCGGAAGAAGTCACGGTGCAGACCACGAATGCCGAAGTCTCCAGCGTGATCCAGACTCAGCAACTGCAGGACTTGCCGCTGAACCAGCGCAGCTTTACTGCGCTGGTCACCCAGCAGCCAGGTTTGGTGCAGATCACCAGCACGGCGGCGCCGAGCGTGTTGAGCGCGGCCACGAACACGGGGTCCTATATTTCTGCCGATGGGTCGATGGGGAGTTCAGTCGCGTACCTGATGGACGGCGTGAACTTCTCGAATGGCAGCCAGACGTCGCCGGGGACCGCTGCGGCGGGCGATATGCCGGGTGTGGAAGCAATGCAGGAATTCAAGGTGCTGACCCACAACTACAGCGCGCAGTACGGCGGAGCCGGAGCGGCAGTAGTGACGTTTGCGACCAAAACCGGGACCAACAAATTGCATGGGAATGTTTACGAGTACCTGCGAAACGACATCTTTGATTCCCGGTCGTACTTCGATTTCAATGCCAATGGCTTGCCCTACAAGCCCGCCTTCAAACGCAACCAATTCGGCGGCACGTTAGGCGGTCCAATCGTGAAGGACCGGACCTTCTTCTTCGTGAACTACGAGGGTTTGCGGCAAAGTCTGAACACCACCGACATTGCTTTTGTGCCCGATGCGGGAGCGCGTATTGGCAACATCAACGGTGTGCCCGTGCCCGGACTCGTGCCTGCAGTTCTGCCCTTGCTGGCACTGTTTCCTGTTCCGTCGCCTTCACTTCCTGCCTTCCCCGCCTCCGGTGTCGCTGAGTCTGCGTTCGTCAACCCCCAACCTACACGGCAGGATTTTGGAGTGGCAAACCTCACTCACACATTAACCTCCAAGGACCAACTTCAATTCCGTTACCAGATTGTGGATGCCAGCGCCACGCAAGCATTCAATCTTCCTGACTTCCAGTTCAATCGCTTCGACCGCGACCAAAACGTTCTGGTCAAGTGGAGCCGCACCATCAGTTCCAGCCTGGTCAATACGGCCAGTGTGAGTTTGCTCAGGCAGTTCCTCACTTCCAGCACGAACCCCACAGTGCAACTCCAGACCGATCAATACACCGGCAATCCTGCCAGGCAAACTATTGGTGTGATCACAGTGGGTAACGGCAGCGCGGGGACCTCGGGTGGAAGTCTGTCGTTGCTAGGTAACGACGATGCCAGTCCGTTTACCGAGGCGAAGAACGTTGTGCCCTTCAACGATGCCCTGTTATGGGTCCATGGCAAGCACACGATCGATATTGGCGGCATGGTGGAACGTATCCAGTGGAACTGGTCATCTGCTACAATCCCTGGCGGCAGCTACACTTTCAGTGACGTAACTACACTGCTGCAGGGCGCGCCCACGGTCACTCTGATCCATCACGACGGTCCGCCCAGTCATTTCAATGTGCGGACGACGCCAATTGCGTGGTATGTCAACGACGTTTTCCGCATTACCCACAAACTGACACTGAACATCGGGCTCCGCCACGATTTCCAGATTCCGGTTCTTGCGGATGCGCACAATCAGTTGGGGAACTGGCAATCGCCGTACGCAACCTCCGTGCATGCGGGCGAGCCCTACAACAATTACTCCTTAACCCAGTTTCAACCACGGGTGGGGTTCGCCTATGATCCCTTCGGGGACGGCAAAACCGTATTCCGGATGGGGTACGGAATCTTTAATGACTTCGTGGATTTCGCCGGGCTGGCACAGGGCATTCTGCAATGGAACAATCCGCAGCCCGTGCTGAACACCTTCTTTGGCCCGGTAGGCCAGTTTCCGACTTGTGCCACTTGCACAGCGCCAACTCCGTTCCCGGGGCTGGTTACCGGCGTGCTCGAACCGATGAACTCCCCTACCACGCAGCAGTGGAGTTTCGGCGTGGAACGGGAGCTCCCAGGGCGCACGAGCCTGGAGATCACGTACACCGGTTCTCAGTCGTGGCACCTGCCACGGAAACTGGAAGCCAACTACAACCAGCCGTGCGGCGGGGATGCGCATCCAGTGCTCGATAGCAACGGCCTGCCCGTTTTTCCGGCAAGCGGGTGCGCCGCACCAACTCCGCCGACCGGGGCGCCCGGATTCGTCCAAGCCGGGGTGGGCTTCTCTTTGTACTCCCGTCGGTATGATACCAACGCGCTGTACAACGGAGGGACAGTGAAGCTGTCACGCGCGGTGGGAGCCGTGAACTTCCAGACCAGTTACACGTGGGCAAAGAATATTTCCGAATCTGACGCCTACAATTCCGATAACATTCTGACCGGAGTGGCCCAAGCCAGTCTCTATCCCGCCGATATTCACCTGGATCGCTCCGAATCGGCGTTCAGCCGGCGGCAAAGGTTCACCGAGAATGTGACCTACGAACTCCCGTTCGGCAAAGGACGGAAGCATCTGGGCAGCGCCAACGGTGTAGTGGATGCGCTACTCGGAGGCTGGAACGTCAGCTCGCTGGGGTCGGCACAGACCGGTCAGCCGTTCTCCGTGCTGTTAGGCACCGACGTTAGCGGTATCGGCGACCTCATTGATTTTCCTGATCGCCCGAATATCTCCCGTCACAACCCGGTTCTGGGCGGCGTAAACGAATATTTCGACGTTAGCGCTTTCACCTCGCCAGCACCAGGTCATATCGGCACAGCTTCCCGTACCCCGGTGATCGGTCCCGGATTCGTGCAGATCGATGGCTCGGTGGCGAAGGTCTTCCGGCTCACAGAGAGCACGAACCTGCAGTTCCGGACGGATTTCTTCAACATCGCAAACCACCCGAACTTTGGTTTGCCGAATTCGAACCTCTCGTCGCCGCAGGTAGGCGCGATCAGCACGACCATCGGCGTGGCGCGCGAGGTGCAGTTCAGCTTGAAACTCAGTTTCTAAAGCAGTGCTCCCCCGAGCATGGGCCGCGGAGTGAACCAGCCTCGCGGCCTTTTTCTCTGTTTGAGCGGCCTACAGGTATGAAGCAGGTATGAAGTCTGACAATGCACCTCATCCGCCTTGGTGGACGCGCCAGTATCTCGACTCGTTCGTGCTTTCGGAGGAAGACGCTTGGCGGATCATCGATGGGCCTCCGTGGAAATGCGTGATTGGCTGGGTGACTAGGGGGTGTGAGCCGGTCGTGTGCGAGATGGCCTATGCCGTGGTCGATGGCATGATCTTGCTGACCTCAACGCGCAACCGGGACAAGGTGAAGGCGCTGCGGCGGAACCCGGCGATTTCTATTTGCTTTCAGGGCACCAGACTGAAGCAGGTTACGATCCGGGGCCGGGTAGAGTTCTGCGAAGATCCGCAGATGGTGCGACGGTGGGCAGAAGCAACGGTGGCCAATGCGCTGAAGCCTTTGCCCAAGGCGCAACAGGAGAAGGAAATCCAGCGCTATCTGAGCCCGGATCGCCTGGTTCTGATCGTGTACGTGGAGAAGATGCGGACCTTCGATGGGGAAAAGATGTTCCGGGCAGAGAGGGCTGGGGAGTGAACCGGCCGGTGCCGGGGCGGCTGGGGGCGGGCACGGCGCGCTTGACTTACAGCGGTTTTGGGCAGAAAATGACGGGTTCGCGGGAGTCTACTAAACGTTTGTTTGGTCACTCGGGAGCATCTGATTCATGAAGTTCGGCATGCTGGTGAATACGCAGGACCCACCTGACGGGCGCAATATCGCCGGCTTGTATGAAGAGGTGTTGCGCGAGGCTGAACTGGCGGAAGCTGTCGGTTTCGACTCGGTGTTCGTGCCCGAACATCACATGATGCCCGACGGGTATCTCCCGGCGCCAGTCGTCCTGCTGGCCGCGATTGCCAGCCGGACGAAGAAAATCCGGCTCGGGACTTCGATTCTGCAGTTGCCCGAATGGGATGCGATCCATATCGCGGAAGAGTGGGCGGTGCTCGACAACATCTCCCACGGGCGCGCCGTCCTGGGAGTCGGTTTGGGGCTGGTCGAGCCGGAGTTCAAGCTGTTCGGCAAGAACATCAAGGATGCAGCTTCGCTGTTCAACGAGCAGGTACAGGTGATCCGCCAGGCCTGGTCGCAGAACCAGTTCTCTTATTCCGGAAAATTTCATCACTACGAAAATGTGAGCATCACGCCGCGCCCGCTGCAAAAGCCGCACCCGCCGATCTGGATCGGGGCCATGTCGGAGCCGGCCTTGAAGCGGGCGGCGCGTTTAGGTGATGGCTGGATTTCAGATCCCCTGCACCACATCAATGTCATGACGGCGTGGGCGAACATCTACCGCAAGGAAGCGGCGACCCACGGCAACAAGACGGAAGCGGTGCTGATCCGAGATTGCTGGGTGGCCGAGGCAAGGAAAGAGGTCGAGGAGGTGTGGTGGCCGGGGCTGCGGGCCATGCACCTGTTCTACAAGAATCTCGGGTTCTTCGAGTCGGGACGATTCAATACCGAATGGGAGCCCTGGGTACGCACCATCAAAGACGAGGAGTGGACCTTCGAACGGATTGCGCCGAATCGCGACATCGCCGGCACGCCTTCGCAGGTGATCGAAGAGGTGGAGCGCTACCGGGAAACGGTGGGATGTGAATATATCGTGAGCTATTTCCGGCATCCCACCGGACCGGATCACCAACGCACCATGAAGTGCATTCGCATGTGGGGAGAGAAAGTGATCTCCCATTTTTCCTGACAGGCAAAAAGCATGAAGATCGGATATCTGCTGGACACGCATGGCGGGCCTTATGATCAGCCGCCTCCAAGTCGCGATCAGACGAGCGCTTTTGTCGATCATTTGCTGAAGGAAGCAGACTTGGCGGAGGCGGGCGGCTTTCACTCCATTGTTGTGCCAGAGCGGCACGGGCGAACTGAATGCATGTTTCCGTCGCCTTTGATCTTGCTCTCCACCCTCGCTACGCGCACTTCAAACGCCAGGCTGGGCACGTACATCTGCATACCGCCGCTGTACAACCCCATGCATCTGGCGGAACAGTTCGCCATGATCGATCACCTGTCCCATGGGCGAGTCATCGTGGGGATTGCCTCCGGGTATCACACCGGATATCAGGAATTCGTGGACATTCCCTTCAAGGAGCGTGGAGCTCGCTTTGAGGAATCCTACGAGATCATGATGCGGGCGTGGACCCAGGACAAGTTCTCCTATGAGGGGAAGTTTTGGAATTTCAAAGATGTTCGTTTGACACCAAAGCCTCATCAGCAGCCGCGGCCGGAGATCTGGGTGGGCGGGATGTTCCCGAAGACGATCGCCCGCGCGGGACGACTGGGCGATGCCTGGTGCAGCGATCCGTTTCCGCTCGACCCCAAGGTGTGGAACGAGCAGGTGCGCGTTTATCGCGAGGAGGCGAAGAAGCACGGCAACAAATCCATGGTCGTGCTGATGCGCGATGGGTGGGTTTCGCCCCGAAGGGAAGAGTCGGACGAGGTTTTTCTCGATCTGGCCATTCAGGAGTGGCTGTTCTACTTTCACTGGGGGATTCTCACGCATCATCCCGAGTTTCAAAAGGAGTCGGACTTCACGCGCGAGCGGGCCCGCAAACATTTCATCACCGGCACGCCGGAGGATTGCATTCAGCAGGCGCAGAGGTATGGGCGCGATTACGACGTAGACTACCTGATCATGCGCTTCCGCCTGCCCGGCGGACCGGCGCGGGAGAAAGTAATCGACTGCCTCAGAACGTGGGGCAAGGAAGTGATGCCCGCGTTCCGCTAACGCCAATTCAAGGAGGTCGTATGCCAGTTTTACCGCTAGTGCCACCGGAGAAGATGGAACCTGATATCCGGCAGACCATGGAGATGTACCAGGAGTGGATCGGGGATTCCGTGTACTCGGCGTTCATGGCGCACGTTCCTGAGATTTTCCGAAAGTTTAACGACTTCTATATGTCGTGCCTGAACGGGAGGGTGGAATCGGAGACCAAGGAGTTGGCTCGGCTGCGGATGGCGCGGCTGAACAGCTGCGAGTATTGAAAAGTCGCAAACATCGTCTGGGCCAGACGAAACAATATTCCGCAACAGAAAGTTGACGACATCGATCATTACTGGGATTCCCCTGCATTCAGCGAGCGGGAGAAAGCGATTTTGAAGTTGGCGGATTGGCATGCGCTTCGCTCGTGGGGACGAATCGACGAAGAAACGCTGGCGCTGTTGCACGAGCACTTTAGCGATCCGGAGATCGTTGAGATGGGCTGTTATTTCGCCATCGTCACTGGATTTCAGAAGTTCAATTCCGTTTTCCAGGTCGAGTACGCATGTCCGTTGCCGCATGCGGGCGGAGGCGAACCGGCCCGCTGAGCGATCGGAGCCAGCATGCGGGTGGAGCTTGAGAGTAAGGTCGCGCTGGTGACCGGGGCGAGTTCGGGCATCGGACGGGCGATTGCGATTGCACTGGCGGCGAGCGGCGCGCAGGTGGTGGTCAACTTCCGCAAGAATGAAGACGGAGCCGGGCAGACGCTGCGAGCGATTCAAGACGCCGGAGGGCACGCCTGGACGCATGGCGCCGATGTTTCCGACCCGGGAGCGGTTCGTTGGATGTTTGCCCAGATCGGCGAACGCGCGGGCGGAGTCGACATCCTGGTCAACAACGCAGCCGACCCGGTTGCCAAGCGGCCGATCGAAGAATGGACCCCTGAGCTTTGGGACCGCGCCCTGGCGGTGAACCTGAGGAGTGTGTTTCTTTGTACGCAGGCGGCGATTCCGGTGATGAAGCAGCGGGGCTGGGGAAGGATCGTCAATATTTCGTCGATCGGGGCAGTGGCGGGCGGAAGTCCCGGGACCTTGCCTTACGCGGCGGCGAAAGGCGGGGTGGAGACTTTCACGCGCGGCTTGGCGCGGGTGCTTGGAGAGTGGGGCGTGACCGTCAATGCGGTGTCGCCGGGTTCGATCGCGACGGAGATGCAGAGCCGGTTCGTGACACCGCAATACATCCAAGAAAAGGTCAGCGAGAGTGCCCTGGGACGCACGGGATTGCCGGCAGAGGTGGCCGCGGCGGTGTTGTTCCTGACTTCGGCGGAGGCCGCGTATATCACCGGCCAGGTGATCCGCGTGGATGGTGGCAGGCGGGCTTGATTCCGGCTAAAGTTGTATTGACCTGAGCCGAGCGATCTGTTACAAAACAATCGTTTGGTAGGTCGGAAGGGAGATTTGCCATGAGTGACAGGCCTTCGCAGCCCATGCCACTGATCCTGGCCGATGCCAACAATGACCGTTCGTCGTTGCCCAAGATTTACGAGCGCAACGTGAACGTAAAGGTGATTGACGAGGGGAAAAGTTACCTCCGCGTGCACGCTTCGCTGTTGGATGTGGAGCACAGTTTCCAGGCGGAGATGGTGGTGGACATTCGGAGTGGCCGCATTGAGGAAGTCGCGGCCGCCATGGCGCAGCAGCCTTACAAGAAGTATTGCCCTTACGCCCTCGACAACGTGCAGAAACTGAAGGGCGACGTGATTGGGCCGGGCATCAGCCGGCGGATTATTGAGAAGGTGGGACGCAACACCGGGTGCTTTCACCTGGTGGAGATTTTCCAGGCGGCGGTCAGTTTTGCGGCCACGATTCTCATCGGCAAACGAGCGCGGTGGGAAGGGTTGGATGACGTGGCCATGTCGGAAGAAGAGCACCGCGAGCGCTGGATGCCTTACCTGAAGAACACTTGCCAGGTATTTCGCGTGGATAGCCTGGCCGGTGAGAAGAAGTAAGCGGGAGAGGAAATGGCTGCCAGGAAAGAAAACAAGGTGATAAGTGCGGCGCAGGCGGTGGCCATGATCCGCGACGGGGACACCATTGCGATCCAGGGCATGGGGACGCAGATGAGTCCGCTGGCGCTGGTGCGCGAGATTATCCGGGCGGGCAAGCGCGATCTGAAAGCCGCAATGGTCGTCGGTGGCATTGGGCTGGACTGGCTGATCGCGGCCGGCTGCGTAAGCAAAGTGATGGCCATCATCGTCAACCTGGACGAATTCGGCATGGCCAACGCGTTTCGGCGTGCGGTCGAAGCTGGCCAGGTCACAATGGAGGAGTACACCGAGCACCAGATGTTCACGCGCTTCAGTGCGGGCGCGTACGGATTGCCGTTCATGGTTACACAGTCCGGGTTGGGGAGCGCGGTGGTCGATCTTCATCCCGATACGACCAAGGTAATTGAGTGTCCGTTCACGGGGCAGAAGGTGATTGCGTGCCGGGCTCTGGTTCCAGATGTGTGCATTCTGCATGCGCACCGGGCCGATGCGCTGGGCAATGTGCAGTTCTTTCCCAAGCCGATCTGGGGAGATGTGGACGTGTTCCCGCGGGCTTCGAACAAGGTCATCGTGACGGTGGAGGAAATTGTCGATACGGAGGAAATCCGCCGCACCCCGGAGCGCACGGGGCTGCCTTACTTCAAGGTGGATGCGGTGGTGCATGTGCCGTACGGGGCACATCCTTGCTCGCTGTTTCCTAACTACAACTTTGATCGCTGCGTGATGGAACACTATGCAGCCGAGTCGCGCACGCAGGAAGGTGCAAAGGTATTCCTGGAGAAGTACGTGCTCGGCCCGAAGAACCAGGCCGAGTATTTGCAGGCGGTGGGTGGCGCGGAGTCGCTGCTGCGGATTAAGAGCTTCTGGAGCTGAGAATGGGCAAGGTCTCGCAAGACTATACGATTGACGAGCTGATGGTGGTCACGCTGGCGCACGCGTTCACCGATGACGACATCATGCTGAACGGCACTGTGTCGTACATTCCGGTCTCAGCGTTCATGCTGGCGCGCGAGACGCATGCCCCGAAAATGACCTGGGTCGCGGGGGCGGTGGGGGTGGATGCGGATCCCGGCTACATTATCGGCAACACACTCGATCCCACGATGTGGAAGAACTGCGTGATGTACCTGCCGCAGTTAGGCGATATGTGGGGATACGTGCATCGCAATACGCTGGAGATATTCTGCATTCGCGGGGCGCAGATCGACCAGTACGGAAACGTGAACAACAGCATCATTGGGAAGGACTATCACAAGCCAAAGGTGCGTCTGCCGGGGTCGGCGGGCATGGGCGACATGTGCACGCTGCACAAGCGGATTTATATCTGGTCCACCACCCACAACCCGCGGACCTTCGTGGAGAAAGTGGATTTTCTGGCGGCGCCGGGATACCTCAGCGGGGGCGATGCGCGGGCGAAGCTGGGCCTGCGCAACGGGCCGGAGATCGTGGTGACCGATCTCTGTGTGATGGATTTTGAGCCAACCAGCAAGCGCATGCGGCTGAAGTCGGTGCACCACGGGGTTACACCGAAGGAGGTGCAGCAGGAGACAGGTTTCGAACTGCTGATACCCGCGGACGTTTCTGAAACGCCGGGGCCCAGCGTGGAAGAGGTCGAGTTACTCAGGAAGAAAATTGATCCGAAGAATATGCGAAAGCTGGAGTTCCGCGGATCCAAAACCAAGGTGTGACCGTTTCCGGGCGAGCAGTAGATTCCTCGCTTCGCCTGGAATGACACGGGTTCACTCAAAGACGCAAGCGAATCGGGGTGTTCGTGAGGATACAGATAGGCGTTCCCGGCGGGATCATGCCGCCGTTCGACAAAGTGATTCAGCAGGCGCAGCGCGCCGAGAGCAAGGGCTATGACTCGGCGTGGTGGCCTTGTCACCTGATGGGATGGCATCCACGGTCGGTGTGGACTCCGGATATTACTTCGCTGGCGAAGTACCAGAAGAGCGCTGACGTCTACTTTGATCCGATTGCAGCGATGTCCGCGGTGGGCGCGAACACCCAGAAAATCCAGTTAGGCGTGGGAGTAACGGACGTCCTGCGGCGTCATCCCGCAATGCTGGCGCAGGCGACTTTGACGCTCGATCACATTTGCCGCGGGCGGCTGATTCTGGGGCTCGGGTCGGGCGAGCAGTGCAATCTCACTCCTTACGGCATTGATTTCAGCCAGCCTGTTTCGAAGCTCGAAGAGGGAATTCAAGTTCTCAGACTTATGTGGAAGTCTGCGGGCGATCCGGTTTCGTTTCACGGGAAGCATTTTCAGTTAGAAGGCGCGGTACTCGGGCTGGGGCCGTATGAAGGCAGGACGCCTCCGGTGTGGGTTGCGGCGCACGGACCGCGGATGCTGGCGATCACCGGGAAACTGGCGGATGGCTGGCTTCCGACGATGATGACTCCGGCAGAGTATGGGGAGAAGCTGGCGGCGATTCGTAAGGCTTCGGCAGAAGCCGGACGCAGTGTGGACGCGGTAACGCCGGGGATGCTGGCTTACGTTGTGGTCGACGAGGATCGGAGCGCCATCCCGCAACTGCTCGATCACCTGCTGGTGAAGGGACTTTGCCTGCTGTTGCCGGGAGAAGTGTTCAAACGCTTCGGCTACGAGCCTCCGTTCGGAGAAGGTTCGGCGGGATTCCATGATTATGTGCCTTCGCTTTTCGGACGCGAGGATGCCATCCGGGTGATCAAGAAAGTTCCGCGGGAAGTGGTCGAATACTTCACCCTGCACGGCACACCGGAAGATGTGGCGGAGCAGGTGACGGCTCTGGCGCGTGCCGGATTGCGCCACGTCGTGCTGTGGAACATTACCGCGTTCGCGGATCCGGGCCGGGCCAAGTCTTCTTTCCAGGGTATGGACCGGATTAAGGAATTGCTGGGGACGACGGTGCCAGCGCAATCACTAAGGAGTAACGCATGCGGCTGAAAGGTAGACGCGCTCTGGTGACAGGTGGGGCTTCGGGTATCGGATACGCCATCGTCGAACGCTTCCTGCACGAAGGAGCGGCCGTGGCTTTCGCAGACATCAATGCTGAAGGATGCAAGCGGGCGGAAAAAAAGTTCAGCAAAAATGGACAAAAGGTGCACGGCTTGATCGGCGATGTTTCGAAAGCGGCGGATGCATCGCGGCTGGTGAGCGAGGCAGTGAAGTTCCTGGGCGGGTTGGACATTCTGGTCAACAACGCCGGGATTGACATCAAAGGGACTGTGGTGGATATCAGCGATGAGGACTGGGAGCGGCAGATCGGCGTTAACCTGGGTGGCGTCTATCGTATGAGCAAGTACGCTGTGCCAGAGATGATCAAGGCTGGCGGCGGAGCGGTGGTCAATATCGGCTCGATCGCCGCATTCCTCGGATACTCCGGTTTGGCGGCGTATGGGGCTTCGAAGGGAGCGGTCGTCCAGCTTACCCGCAACATGGCGAGCGACTTCGCCAAGCACAAGATCCGGGTCAATTCCGTTAATCCCGGCGTGGTGGATACGCCTTTGCTCGAGCACGCCGCCAAAGCGCAAGCCGGGGCCAATGGGGACTGGCAGGCGATCAAGCAGGCTTACGTCGATGGCCAGCTTCTAAAACGGGCGGCAGCCCCGGCGGAGATTGCCACCGCAGTGTTGTTCCTGGCCAGCGATGAAGCAGGCTTTGTCACAGGTACGGCTTTGATGGTTGACGGTGGGTACCAGATCCAGGAATAAGGTCCAATATGCGACTACAAGGTAAAAGAGCGCTGGTGACGGGCGGGGCGTCGGGGATCGGGTTCGCGATTGCGAAGCGGTTTGCCGACGAGGGCGCGAGCGTGGTGATTGCCGATGTGAACCCGGCACAAGCCGATGATGCCGTGAAGAAGAGCGGTGGGAAGTTCGGGCGGACGGTGGGCGACGTGTGCAAGATGCGCGATGCCGAACGCATGGTACAGGAGGCGGTGGCGCAACTCGGCGGGCTAGACATTCTGGTGAACAACGCAGGGATCGAGACCACAGGTTCGGTTACGACGGCCGATGATGACCAGTGGGAGCGGCAGATTTCCGTCAACCTGAATGGGGTGTACCGCATGAGCCGCTTTGCCGTGCCCGAGATCATCAAGGCGGGCGGCGGGGCAATTGTAAACATGTCGTCGGTGGGTGGGCTGGTAGCGGTCAGGGAGTACTCGGCATATGGCGCGTCCAAAGCGGGGGTTATCCAACTCACTCGCAGCATGGCGGCGGATTACGCGGAGCAAAAGATTCGTGTGAACTGCTTGTGTCCGGGGGCGGTGGATACACCTTTGCTGCAGCGGGCTTGTGAGAAGTTGGGCGGGAGCGATCCGGGAAAGATCCGCGAATTATATGCCAGCTTCACTTTGCTGAAGCGGATTGCGCAGCCTGAAGAGATTGCAGCAGCAGCGCTATTCCTGGCCAGCGATGAAGCGAGTTTCATCACCGGGGTCGCTTTGCCGGTGGATGGTGGGTTCAGCGCCCAGTAGGGTGCCGGTCGAGGAGGACAATGGCTGGAAGCGGTGACAAGAACATAGCAGTGGCCAAGCGCTACTTCGCGGCAGTGAATGAAACGCGGCTCGATGATCTGGCGGGCGTGTTTGCAGAGGACGGATTTTTGTCCTTTCCCATGCTTCCGCACATCGAGGGGAGAAAGGCAATCCGCGATTTCTACGCGGGAGTTCTGCAATTTTATCCCAAGCGCTACGACGACGTGACGCGGTGGTTCGTTAGCGAGGCGGGCGACGTGGCGGCAGAGATCCACTTTGAGGGCCGGACCTCTACCGGGCGTGACGTAATCTTCGATGCGGTGGACGTGTTTACCATCAAGAACAATCTCATCCTGAAGCTCAATATTTTTTACGACAGCGCCAAGGTGCTGCAGATGGTCGGCGACCTGCCGAAATGATTCTCCCCATGGTCGAAGAAGCAGCCCACCCCGATTCAGAGCAGTTGGCCTACCTGCGGGGCCGCGAAGATGAGCCAGGCATGCAGTGTGACATGCAGTGGGACCGGACGACGCTGCCGGAAGCCCTGCGGAGATGCGTTTCGAAGTGGGGGGAACGGGAACTGCTTGTCTTTGCCGGGGAGCGGATCATGGCAAATGCATTCGCCCGGGAGGTGAGCCGGTTTGCCGGCGGACTGCGTGCTCTAGGCGTGCGCCGAGGCGACAACGTCGCTGTGTGGCTGGCAAATGTCAAGGAATATGCGGTGGCGGAGTTCGCTTTGGCCGCTTTGGAAGCAGCCATGGTGCCGATCAATATCCGCTATCAGAAAGAGGAAGTTCAGTATGCGCTGCGACAGTCGGACTCCAGGGCATTGTTGTTTTGTCCGTCTTTGCTGAAGACCGATTGCATCGCCATGCTGCGCGAGATCTGTCCGGAGTTGACGCAGGCGGCAGGTAGCCAGACGCAGAGTGAGGCGCTGCCCAAGCTGAGGGACCTGATTATGGTCGGCGCGGCACGTGCCGGGATGAGATCGTTTTCGGAGGTGCTCGGCTTGGGTGACGCGGGCCCGGCCTGCGACAAGGACGAAGTCCGCCCCGACAGTGTTCTTGTTTTGCAGTACACGTCGGGCACCACGGCATTTCCCAAGGCGGCGATGCTGACGCAGGGACAGAGCCTGCGCAATGCCTTTCAGATGGCGAAGCGTGCCGGCTTTGATGAAGAAGATCGGCTGCTTTCTGCCATGCCGATGTTTCATGTGGGCGGCTCGGTGTGTGCGCTGTTGGGGGCGATCACCGTGGGCTACCGGTTGTACACGGGATCGAGTTTCGAAGCGGGCGAAACCCTGCGCCTCATAGAAGAAGAAAAAATCACGGCGTACGCGGGCTTGGAGCCGATGTACCTGGCGATTCGCAATCACGAAGACTTTCAGCGGCGCTCACGGGCATCTCTGAAAAAAGGGTGGACGGCAGGGACACCTGCGATCTTGCGAATGGTGGCGGAAGAGATCGGCATCCGGAATATCTGTTCGTTGTATGGATTGTCCGAAGGGAGCCCAAATGTGTGTATTGCGCACTGGCAGAACGATCCATACGAGAAGCGAATCGGGACGATGGGACGGCCGCAGCCGGGAACGGAAGTCAAAGTGGCCGATCCCGTTACCAGCGAGCCCCTGCGGCGCCGGGAGCGTGGGGAAATCTGCGTGCGGGGCTGGACGGTGATGAAGGGGTATTACAACAACCCGGAGGAAACCGCGAAGGCCCTCGATGGAGACGGCTGGCTGCACACGGGCGACGCGGGATTCGTGACCGAAGACGGGTACCTGGTCTGGACAGGTCGCATCAAAGACATGATCAAAGTGGGAGGGGAGAACGTTTCGGCGGTCGAGGTGGAACACCTGCTTTGTACCCATCCCAAGATTGTGGCTGCGGCCGTGGTGGGTGTGCCAGATGAAAAATTGCAGGAAGCCGGAATGGCGTTTGTGCAGCTCAAGGAGGGCGAGACCGCGACGGAGGGTGAGATTGTCGAGTATTGCCGCGAGCGGGTGGCAGTGTTCAAGGTTCCTAAGTATGTCCGCTTCGTGGATCAGTTCCAGACCACCGGAACCGGGAAAGTCCAGAAATTTCTTCTTCGGCAAAAAGCTCTTCAGGAGCGACAAAAAGTCAGCAAATAGTCCATGCCGCCTATTAAGGGGATTTCATGCAGAAGAGCGTAGTGATACTTGGCGGGGCACGCACTCCAATGGCGGAGTACTGCGGGCAGTTCAAAGAGATGTCGGCGACCGATCTGGCGGTGGTGGCGGCGAAAGCGGCGCTGGAGCGCACGGGAACCGCGCCGGAGCAGATCGATCACGTGGTGATGGGCAACGTGGTGCAAAGCGGGCCGGATGCAATTTATGCAGCGCGCCATGTGGCCTTGCGGGCGGAAATCCCGAAGGAACGGCCGGCTTTGGCTGTAAACCGGCTGTGTGGGTCGGGGATTCAGTCCATTGTGAGCGGCGCCCAGATGATCCAATTGGGCGAGGCGACGCGGGTGCTGGCCGGCGGGATGGAATCGATGAGCCAGGCGCCATTCGTCATTCCTGGGGCGCGGTGGGGACTGCGGTTGGGATCATCGACATTGATCGACATGCTGATGTCATCTCTCTACGACACCTACTGCGGCCTGTACATGGCGCAAACGGCGGAGCGTGTGGCGAAGAAATACGGCCTCACTCGCGAAGATCAGGATGAGTTCGCTTTCGTGAGCCAGAAGCGCGCAGCGGCGGCACGTGGAAGATTGAAGGAAGAAATCCAGCCGGTCGAAATCAAATCGAAAAGGGGAACAGAACAGTACGAACTTGACGACCACGTAAAGGCCGACACAACCGTAGAGGCCTTGGCTAAGCTGAGGCCAGCTTTTGGAAAAGATGGTTCGGTCACCGGCGGGAATGCCTCGGGCATCGTTGACGCCGGAGCCGCGGTAGTGATCGCGGATGAGGATGCGGCCGCAGGGTCGGGCGGCAAGCCGCTGGGACGAATCGTGTCCTGGGGAATCGCCGGCGTAGATCCAGCTGAGATGGGGCTGGGGCCTGTGCCGGCCTCGAAGGAAGCCTTGAAGAAGGCGGGGCTGAAACTCGCGGACATGGACTTGGTCGAACTGAACGAGGCCTTTGCGGCGCAATATCTCGGCGTGGAAAGAGAACTCGGACTGGATCGTGAGAAGACCAACGTGAATGGCGGCGCGATTGCCCTGGGGCACCCCTTGGGTGCGACCGGAACACGGCTGGTGCTTACGTTGCTGCTCGAACTGCGACGCAGAAAAGGGAAGTACGGCTTGGCGACTGCCTGCATTGGCGGCGGGCAAGGCATCGCACTGATCGTTGAGTCCTGCAATTGAAGTGGTTTACTCCTGCGAGACCGTCCAGTTTTCCGGTCGGTGTTCCTGTTTTTGCCAGTGAACGTTGACTTGTCCGTAGCCGACCTGGCCTTCACAATGGAATTCGGCCGCGCCGAAGTAGTGATAGCCAGTCTTGTTGCGCTCCTGGAACGAGGTGTTGAAGGCGTTGAGGACTTTTGCACTGGCGCTGACACGATCCCCATTGCGGCCTTCCATGGCGAGCGCGAGCGCGGCGGGAGCCTGGCCTTTGGGCGCGTACTCAGCCTTCAAGGTCGAACGGCGGATCAATTCGTTCTGTTTTCCTCGCCAGATATATCCGTATAAAATTTCGCGGGCTTCAGCCAGAGTAATCAGAAAGGTATTGAAAGCGAACCCGCTGGAAAACTGCGCGGAGGCCCATATCCAGCGGCGGATGCCCGCGCGGGCACCCCAGCCCCAGGCGTGGTCGCGGACTCCCACGCCATCGATTTTGTAGCGTTCAGTTCCAACCCGCACTTCGCCGGTGTAGTGTCCCTGCTGTTCGTAGTGATGGCTGTTGGTTTTCTCGAGTGCGTCGTGGGATTGTCCCCAAAAGTAGGCGGGATGGATGGCGTGGAAGGTCGTGTCCACGCGAACGCGACCATTATCGAAATAAATTTCCCAGGTTTTGAAAGGCTCGACCGGCCGGAAAAAGAGATACCCGAAGCCGAGGCGCTCCTCGCCGATGTCGCGGGGGATGTTGAAGTCCCAGCGGGTGAAGCTGCCGAGGAGGACGTCGTCGCGCCAGAGGGCGAAGATGACGTCGCCAACTTGCTGGTTGGGGTGCACGCCAATGTAGCCGAAGCTGGAGAGGCGGCTGGCAGGATCAAAAAAATCAAAGTAGCAGGCTTCGCGCCAAGTGGCCTCTTCGCCGATGGGATGGATGAAATCGTCTTGCGGTTGAAGTTCAGACATAGGAGTTAGCACCCAGCATTCAGCTATTCGGACGGCAGTAACCTGACGACCCTTCTATTGCAGTGGTCTTGCAGCAAATCCTAACGCGGCCTCGGCCTCGATGACAGCCTTGAGCGTGGTTTCAAAAGCTTCCGGTGAAACGGAGAGGCTGGTTAGGCCCGCGGAAATCAGCCTGGGAACGAGTTCCGGGTAGCGAGATGGCGCGTTTCCACAAATCGAGCTAGGCTTTCCCGCGGCTCGGCAGGCCTTCGCGATCGCTGCGATTGCATTCTGGACCGCAGGGTCGCGTTCGTCGAATTCTTTGGCCAAGCGAGTGCTGTCGCGATCGATCCCAAGCATAAGCTGCGTGAGGTCATTAGAACCGATCGAGATGCCGGACACCAGTGGCAGAAATTCGTCAATCAGAAAGACGTTTGATGGAACCTCGGCAACCATCCAGAGTTCGAACTCCGGATCGGCAAACAGGCCCTCCTGTTCAATGATTTCGCGGCATCTCTTGAGTTCCCGGGGAAAGCGGACGAAGGGGAGCACCAGACGAACATTTCGCAGGCCTCCGTCGCGCACGCGCTTGACCGCCCGGAGTTCGAGGCGAAAGCTTTCGGGGTCGGCTATATAGCGGGAGGCGCCGCGAAAGCCGAGCATAGGATTCTCTTCGCGCTGCTCGTATTGAGCTCCCCCTTCAAGGCCGGCGTATTCATTGGATTTCAGGTCCAGCGTTCGAAAGAACACCGGTCGGGGCGCGAATTCCTGGGCGACTATGGCCAGGCCATTGGCGAAGGACTCGATGAAAGCACTCTCGCCCCCGTCGGCGATCAGCTTTTTGGGATGGATTCCCATGGAGAGCGCAAAAAACTCGGCCCGCATTAAACCAACGCCGTCGCAGGGCAGCTTGGCGTACTTCGCCGCCAATTCGGGGAAGCCGAGATTCACGTAGATGCGGGTTTGAGTGGGGGGGCGATCCATCAGTTGTCGAGAAATATCTCGCCTTTCTGGTTTAGGCTGACTCTGCGGCCGTCAAGGCCGTTAGTGTATTCCATCGCGCTGGCCATCACGCAAGGCAAATCGAATTCACGCGCGACGATCGCCAGGTGAGAAGTGGCCCCACCCGCCGTGCAGACGATGCCCTTGATCTTCGCAAAAAGCGGGGTAGCGGCGGTGGCCGATGCCGACTGCATGAAGAGGATTACGTCCGAGAGGTCCTCCCGCATGAGTCGGAGGACATCCGGAATGGTGTCCACCACGCGCAGCGTGCCTTGGCATTCGCGGCCGGAAGTGAGCAGGCCTTGTCCAATTCTTGTCATTCAAGCGCCTCCTACGCGGCGGGAGTGGTCCGCCCAATGTTTCTCTCGCAAGACGCGTTTGAGCAGTTTGCCGGTTGGCGATTTGGGGAGGGCATCAAGGAATTCCACTGAGGTCGGCTTCTGATAGCTGGCGAGGTGAGGGCGGCAGCTCTCTATGATTTCTTCGGCGGTGGTGGTGTAGCCTTCCCGCAGCACCACGCAGGCCTTCACAGTTTCCCCGTACACGGGATGAGGGACGCCGATCACCGCACATTCCTTTACGGCTGGGTGCCGGTAGATGATCTCCTCAACGCGGGCGCTGAAGATGTTTTCGCCTCCGGAGACGATCATGTCTTTCTTGCGATCCACCACGTACAGGTAGCCGTCGGCGTCCCAAGTGGCGATGTCCCCGGTGTGGCACCAGCCTCCGCGCAGGGTCTCAGCTGTGAGTTCGGGCATGTTCCAGTAACCGCGCATGACGTTTCCGCCGCGCACAATCATCTCGCCGGGAGTTTTCCCGTCGCGCGGGACCTCCTGGTCGTCCTCGTCCACGACCCGGACATCGCAAAGAAGGGCCTCGCGGCCACAGGAACGAAGTAGCCCGGGATTGCCTTTCAACCCGCGGACGTGATCTTCGGGGGCCAGCCATGCCGACATAATGCTGACTTCGGTTTGTCCCATATATTGCAGGAAGCCTATGCCCGGGAACATTTGCATGGCGCGTTCGAGGGTGGCGGACGCGAAAGGGCCGCCGCCGTAGGAGATGAGGCGGAGCGTGCTGGTGTCGAAGTCGCGGAAGTCGGACACGTCCATGATGTAGTTCATCATCGTGGAGATAGCGAGAAGACTCGTGACGCGATGCTCCTGGACGATCTGCAGCACGCGGCGCGGTTCAAAATTGAGAATGATGACCTTGGCGCCATGGAACATGTAAGCATGCGGCAGGAGCACTGCGATGTGGAACATCTGGCCCATGATGATGTAGACGTCGTTGGAGGTAATGTGCTCGGCAACGGTCATGTTGACCATCGTGGTGTAGGCGTTCTCATGGGTGATCATGGCGCCCTTCGCCACGCCCGTGGTGCCGCCGGTGTAGCAGATGAAGTACAGATCGTCATCGCCAACGGTGCTGACAGTTCCGGGCTCGGAGTTCGCAAACGCGGCGATCCACGCATCGTAATCCGTGTCGAAACCATGCCCGTCGCCGATGCCGACCACGAGTTCGATGAACGGCAGACTGGCACCGATCGATCGATAGCACTCCGCGTATTCATTGCTGACCAGGATGACGCGAGGCGTGCCGTCACGCAGTGTGGCTGCGACTTCTTCGGGTGTAAACCGCCAGTTCATCGGTTCAACCACGATTCCAGTTTTGGCACAGGCCATGAAGAGTTCGAGGTACTCGAGCGAATTTCTGGAGTAGATGGCAACGCGGTCGCCCTTTGTCAGATGTCGCGCGAACAGAGCATGCGACAAGCGATTGACACGATCGTTGAATTCTCGCCAAGTTACTTGGCGGCCGGCGTTAGCGTCAACCAGCGCGATCTTATCGCCATAGCGGCGTGCGTTACGCGATGCGATGAGGCCGATGTTCACTTGCGCTTTACCTCGGCGAGTTGCAGATCCCAGAGCGGTTCGCCGCCCGGTCGCAGGATTTCTGTCTGGAGGAGCAGGCCACATCCGGGACACACGTATGTCTGGAAGACGACAGAATCGTCGATGTAAGTTTTCGGATCCAATATGTGCGGATTCGCTGCGGTAACCGGGTGTGATCCGGTTACGCAGTCCAGCTTGTAATTGTCGCGAGCACTGCTGATGCGGGTGTGACACTTGGCGCAGGCGAGGAAGGCCTCGCGGCCGATGCCGACCAGCAACAACCCTTCTGCCACCTGGCGGGCGCCGTCCACATTCGTTTTGAAATGCTCCTTCTTCGGCGCGTTCGCCAGGCGCCCGGTACGAATTTGATCGCGGATGCGATCGGTGGCGGCCTTATCCAGCTTGCCAGTCCGATCGAATACCACACCATACGCCTGCTTGGCCCAGTCCGCGGTAACGCTGCCATTCACCAGATCGCGGTGCACGGATTCCGGATCGCGCTCGAGCGGATCTCCGTAGCCACCGGCGCCGGCCCAGGCAAGCACAAACACGTCGTCGGGAAGGGCGGGAATGTTAAAGCTTTTCGGCGCGAGATACTCAGTCTTGCCGGGAAGATCTTCCAGCATGTCAGGCATCTTGCCCGTCTCGCTCATGTGCGAGCGGACGCGGGCGTCGCGCTTGATGGTATAGCGGGTGGTTGAGGGAGGCGATCCGCCGAACAATCCCGGCGGAGGTACGGCAGCGTGGCCGGTTGCAGTAAAGAAGGTAAGCCGATCGGTCTTGTGTGGGATGAAGGCGAGTTCGGCGGAGTTGCCTCCCCGGAACTTGCCGGCCCCGCCGGCATTTGCCAGTTCACGCCGCCAGAGATAAAGGATGGGGTAGAACCATTCGTGCTCCTCGACGTTGGGCATGGTGCTTTGTAGATCCCAGGGCCAACCGCCGGTGTCCACCCCGTCGCGCCACGAGAGGCCGGCCAGTGCGGCGCCAACCGGATCGAGCAGGAAGGAAGCGAACGGAGATTTGCGCTGATCGATTCCGTTGAATGCGGCAACCGGATACATGGCCGCTCCCATGCAGCTTTGCACCTCCTTGCGGAGTTCGGGATCAGAAGAGCAGGCCAGCATTTTCGAGATAACCAGTCCGGCCAGCGCAATCGTTTGCAGCAGCGTCAGAGCGGGTGCGGCACTTACCGCAGCGGGATAGGTGGCACAGGTTAGCGTCCCCGGGGTCGCGTTGAATTCGCAATGACGGTAGGCGCCTTCGACCACGAACATCTGGTCGAACAGCATCTGGGCGCAAATCATGGAGGCGATGGCGCCTTTCCACGCGACCATGGTGCAGTTCAGCGTGCCGGACTGCGGGTCGGTGCCTTCGTTGGAGAAGATTAGCTTGTTGCCTTTCTTGGTGAGCGTGAGAGCGTTGCAGTAGATATGGCGGTCCTGGGTGTTTGCCATCTCAATCCAGCCGACTTCGCGCCAGGTTCCGTCGGGAATGGTTTTCAGGCGGGCCAGGAAGGCCTTTTCGGAATCGTTCTGCAGTTTGCGGATGACGCCTTTGATGGTTTCCGGGCCGTAGCGCTTGATGAGACTGAGCATGCGCTCGCGGGCCACATTGCAGCCGGCGATTTCGGCGCGCAAATCGAGGGCCACCAGTTGCGGCATGCGGGAGCGGCGGATGTATTCCTCTTCAATATCGCGGCGCAACCGACCTTTTTCGACTATCTTCACCGGCGGAATGCAGCCGGCTTCCGAAAAGATATCCGGCGCTTGGGGATTGAAGCCCCCGGGGGAAGTGCCGCCGAGATCCCACTGGTGGAGCGTGTTGCCCACCCAGCAAAAGAGTTTGCCTTCCCAGAACAGCGGGGCGATCAGCGTGACATCGGATTGATGCGTAGCTCCAATCCACGGATCGTTAGTCAGAAAGATGTCCCCGTCCTCAATGCCGGGATTAGTGGAACGATTTTCCAGCGTCCACTTGATGGCAGAGGTAGTGGCAGAGCCAAGGTATTGCAGGAAGGGACCGAAAAAAACGAAGTCTCCGATCTCATCGAGTAGGCAAGGATTGAAGTCGTGCCCGTAGGCGCAGATGGGCGAGCCCGAAATCTTCATGATGGTGTTGCCGTGTTCGACATTCATGTTCCACATGGCGTGGCGCACTACTTCGTAAGTGACAGGGTCGATACTGCCCTTGGCGGCAGTGTGCAGCTTGAGGCCACGATCGATCGAGAGTTTTTTCGGGGCCACGTACGGATAGTTGCGGCCATCCCAGTGCACAGACGGTGAAACCATGAGCGAGCCTCCTCAGTCGGACAACGTCAAAAGAAAATTTCCATAACCATCAAAATGTCCTTCGTCACGCGGTGGAACAACGATCGTGGTTTCGGGCAGCTGGACAATGGCTGGGCCCTTCACGACCGCGTTGCTTTTCAGCTGCGCCCCAACGTAGATGGGCGTGGTGCGGAATGCCTTAAAACGGCGCCAGTAAACTTCGCGGCGGTCGATGGCGCCGGCCGATTTGACCGCGGTCCTTTTCTGAAGCGATGGCCGGCGAATGCGGCCGCGGGCCCGCACGCGGAAAAGGCCGATTTCAATTCCGGCGGCGGTGAAGGCTGAGCCGCGCCCGTGAGTGCGTTCGTATTTCTCGATGAACGCAGTCTCCAGTTCCTTCATGTGCTGGTTGCTGAGCTTGCCGGAGCGCAGCGGAACCTCGACCGTGTGGATCTGGAGTTTGAATTTCATTTCCACGGCGCGTTCGATGGCAATATTGCCTTCTTTCAAACCATCTTTGTGGAGCTGCAAACGGGCCTGCCGTTCGAGTTCTTCGAAAATCTGGTTGAACTCCTTGCTGGGGAACGGCGCCATGAACAGACGCGATTTTTCGTAAACGTGCAGAAGATCGGCCGCCTGGACTCCCAGCGCCGACCAAGTGGAGGCGGTGGCGCCGAGCGGGACTACGACCCGACGGCAGCCTAATTCGCGGGTATACTCGGCGACGTGTGCGCCGGCTGCGCCTCCGTATCCGTAGACGACGAAATCGCGGGGATCAAAGCCGCGTTCGACGGTCATCTGGCGCATGAGTTCTGCCATTTGGAACTCAACGATCTGGACAGCTCCGGCAGCGGTCTCCACGGCGGTCATGCCGAGCATGCGGCCAACTCGTTCCATGGCGGTAGTGGCGGAGGCCTTATCGAGTTGCAGCTTCCCTCCGAGGAAGTAATCGGGATTGTAGTAGCCGAGAATCAAGTCGGCGTCAGTGACCGCAGGGCGCGTGCCGCCGCGGCCGTAGCAAGCGGGGCCGGGATTGGCTCCGGCGGATTCGGGCCCGACTTTGAGGCCCCCGGTTTTCTCATCCACCCAGATGATGGAGCCGCCGCCGCTGCCGATCGAGATCAGATCGAGGTGGGGGGCGGAAAAGGTGTATTGATTTACGGTTGTCTCTGTCCCGGAGAGGGGCACGCCGTCGCTCACCAATCCGACGTCGAAGCTGGTGCCGCCGACGTCGGAGGCGATAACATTTTTTTGCTTGAGCAGCGAGGCGAGAAAACCGCTGGCAGTGAGACCCCCGGCGGGCCCAGAGCCGATAGTGAAGACTGGCTTAAGGGCAACTTCCGCGGCGCTGGCCACGCCTCCGGAAGATTGCATGATGACAAGCGGCCGGCGATATCCGAGGGCACGGGCTTGTTCCTCGATGCGAATGACGTAGCGCGACATAAGCGGACCGATGAAGCAGTTGATGGCGACCGCGGCGGCGCGTTCATACTCGCCGGGTTTGGAGATCAGTTCATGCCCGCAGGTAACGTACACGCCAGGCGCCATTTCTTCGATCATCTCGCGTACACGGATCTCGTGGGCAGGATTGGCGAATCCCCAGAGAAAGCAGATGCCGATTGCTTGTACGCCCTGGTCGATCAACTCGCGGATGGCGGTGCGAGCTTCGTCTTCGTTTAGCGGCAGGAGAACTTCCCCGCTGAAGTCGATGCGCTCGCTGATTTCGCGGATCAGGCTGCGAGGCACGAGAGGAACCGGCTTCTGATGACGCGAGACGTGGTGGAGTTTGTCCAGTGGCAGTCCGGCGGAGCGGCCGACCGAACGCATCATGATGATGGCGTCGGCGTGACCGCGGGTGGTGACGAGACCGGTCTTGGCGCCCTTACGTTCCAGCAGTGCGTTGGTGCCGAGAGTGGTACCGTGCAGAAGAAGCTGCGTGTTCGACAGCAGGTCCTGCAGAGTCAGGCCGAGTTTGGCGGCGGCCGCCTCGAGCGCCGCGAAAAAGCCTTTGGAAGACTCATCCGGCGTAGAGAGCGCTTTGGCGATAGTCAGTCGTCCCGCCTGGTCGCGCACCACGCAATCGGTGAACGTGCCACCGATGTCGATGCCGCAGAAGTACTCGCCCTTTTCTTTACCGTTTGTTGTGGCCGCGTGGGCGGTCGGTTTAGCCTTGCGAGTGGACATTGTGTGCCGGCACCTCCTGGTTGATCACTATAGGCCAGAAGAAGTCACCTTCCGTCGTGGCCATGAACCTCCACATGGAAGGCGGTTCCTTTTGCGAAAGTAAAGTCTCGATCAGCGCGGACGCCGCGGATTGGAACTCCTGGCGAATCCGCTCGTCATAACTGCTGCCGAGTCCCGCCAGATGGAAAAATGAGCGCAGGTGATTGGCGAACAAGTGGACGCCGTATTCTGCCTGAAAGCGGGGCGACCATTCCGCAGCTTTCAGATAAAGTTCGTTTTGCGCATCGGCGGCACACCGCTGGATAAACGGCATTTCGGAGAAAGGAATGGGCAGAATCTGGTCGTCGGCAGCGCGCGTGAAGAGGCGCCCCGCTTGCAAGGACTCCGCGATGTCCGGCGGGTTCAGCAGCATGCTGCCGAAGAGCCGGAACTCGGCAGCCGCGCCTTTGACCCGCATGGCGACGGCGACGTTGGCATATGGATTCCTAACTTTGGTTTCCGCCCATGGAAGAAAATCATTCTGGAGGTCAGTAAATTCCAAGATGACGAGCTGAGAGCCATCGCAAGCGGGGTACAGACCGTGGCTGAAGATACCATCTCGCTGCTCGCCGTGCAGGATGAAGCAATAGAGTTCGAGGGTGGCCATCATGCGGCGAAGCTGGTGGATGGTCTCCGTTTCCATTGGCAGTAACTGTCCATCGATTGCACTCGCAGTTGCCCCTGGGAGGATTCCCTGGGTGTTATTCGCTTGCTCTGGGAGAAGCAGTCCATCGCTACGATAAGCGCGACAAACACGGCTCCACCAGTCGATGATGAAACCCAATTGTTCGATTTTCTCCTCCGAGAATCCACTGTCAGGCAAGAGGCCCCGGTCAAGCATAATTTGCTGCCGCGCTCCCAGGTAACTGCACATCACGATCGAGAGTGTCAGGTAGTAAGGACGCGAGCACAGGCGCTGCATGCGCCGCCCCAGCTCTTCCGGGGAAGCGTAATTTGACAACTCGCGGAGGAACTCGGCACCCTTTTCATAAATGCAGTGCCAGCCTATCGAGGACCGGCGAGGGATGTCGAAGAGCACGGAGCGCAACCCAGCACGCTTTTCAGCGTGCATGAAGGACTTCTGGGCATCTCCGAAAAGGCGGATGCAACGGTTAATCTCTTCGACCGAAATCGGGTTGTGCACGGCGCTCATTTGGCTATTTCGCGACGATGGTCGAATAAATCGGCCCATCGGCTTTGGCAATGTGACTCAACACCACCGGGGGTTCGCGGCCGGTGAAGAGGTCGTCGAGGTGCCGGTCAATTGACCTACGGAAATTCTGGCGGATCCTTTCCGCGAAATCGGGCAACGGCAACTTTTGCGCGAACGTATTCAGGATGCAGGCGTAGAGTTCAGCCCCATACTCCACGCGGTAACGGTCGTCCCAGTCAATCATGCGGCGGTAGAGTTCGAGCTGAGCTTCGCCGGCTGCCTGGGTGATCGCATCCATTTCTTCTGGCGATACGGGGCGGATTTCGCCGCCTTCTACCCGCAATACTGCCTGCGCGACGATGTTCTCCTCGTAGGACGAAGGAACCGTGGTCATGCTGCCCATCAGCACGATCTTCGCTTGCACTCCGCGAAGGCGCATGACCCGGGCTACGGCATCACAGCCGGGGCGCGCGTCGGTATGTGCCCACGGGAAGAAGTTCTCGCGCAGGCCAATCAGTTCTTTGACCACCAGCACGTCCCCGCTAGCGAGGGCGTAAGGTCCGTGATGGAAGGCTCCAATGCGTGCCTCTCCGTTGAGGATAAAGGTGTAGAGCTCGAGGGTGGCCATCATGCGGCGGATCTTGTTTCTAGTATCTTCGGGCCAGCTTCCACGCAGCTGTGCAGTGAGGGCTTCCACATCTTGCTTCGAAAGAACAGGCATCGTGAAATCCGCGTCGTCGGGAAGGCGGCGGCCATCGCTACGATAGGACTTTGCAGCACGTGCCCAGAAGTCGAGGATAAGGGCGAGTTCATCGAGGTCGTCCTGCTGCTGCTTTCCGAGCAGCCGCAGCTGCTCGCGGCCGTTGAAGTAGCCGAGCATGAGCGAGTTCAGATGGATGGAATTGGCGCGCGAACCGAGCTTGCGCATATCGCGGCCGATTGCTTCCGGCGTGGCGTGTTGCAGCAACTCGAGGAGGAGCGGTTTCAGGTTTTCGTAATAGCAATAGCTTCCCAGGATGAGCCGTCCCGGCAGATTGAAGAGTGGCGAGATCATCGACGAGCGCTGTTGCTCGCGAAAGAAACGGCGCACGCTCTCTCCATAGTCGTGGAGGTAGCCGTTCAGGGCCTCAAGCGACTGCGTTTGCCAGATGGTTTGACCAGTCGAAATCATACAGGTCGGTTAGAACGCTGCCTCCATCGAGGTCGGATTCATGTCTGTGCTCATTCGATCGCTGCTTTCCAGACTTCGGCGATATCGCGCACTTGTACGGCTTTTTCCGGCGCCGCGGTCTTTACGCCATCTTCCAGCATGATCATGCAGAAGGGGCAGCCGACGGCGATGGTGTCGGCCCCGGTCGCCAATAGTTGGCGGGAGCGGTTCTGGTTCATGCGCGTGCCACGTTTCTCTTCCATGAAGGAGAAGCCGCCACCTCCACCACAGCAGAGAGCGTTGCGGCGGTTCCATTCGGGTTCCGAACGCTCGGCTCCGGGAAGGCTGTCCAGTAGATTACGTGGTGCATCGTAGACCTGGTTGTAGCGGCCGAGGTAACAGGGATCATGGAAGGTGAGCGTGCCCGTCTTGCCCTCTCTCGGTTTCAGGCGACCCTGGGCGACCAGCTCGGCCAAATATTCGCTGTGATGCACTACCTCATAATTGCCCCCGAGCTGCGGGTACTCGTTCTTGATTGTGTTAAAGCAGTGCGGGCACGCGGTAACGATCTTCTTGACCTTATAACGGTCGAGGGTGGCGATGTTCTGCTGCGCTAAGGTCTGGAAGAGGAATTCGTGCCCAATGCGTCGCGCGGAGTCTCCAGTACAGCGCTCTTCGCGTCCGAGCACGGCAAATTTCACTCCCGCACGGGTCAGCAGTTCCGCGACAGAGCGGGTAACGGACTGGCTCCTCTGGTTAAGGGCCCCGGCGCAGCCGACCCAGAACAGGACTTCAAACTCGCGGTTGGGCTGATCGGCCAGGACCCTTAAGGGAAGCCCCTGCATCCAGTCGGTGCGCGACGCACTGGCGCCAGGATAAGGGTGGCCACGGGCTTCGAGGCTGCGCACCATGTTTTCCAGGTCGCCCGGGAATTCCGCGCGCTCCATAACCAGATGGCGGCGCATGCCGACGATCTTAGGCACGTGCTCAATCGCGACGGGGCACTGTTCCATGCAGGCGCCACAAGTCGTGCAAGACCACAGAGTCTCTTCCTTTATGACCGGTCCAACCAGCGGAGACGGTTCCTCCGGGTTCGTTGAGTTCCCGTTCCCGTTGGACGTTTGAGCATGCAGAGACTCGCGCGCGTCCAGGATGAGCCATTTGGGTGAGAGCGGTTTTTCCGTTAGAAAGGCCGGACAGTTCACCTCACAGCGGCCGCACTCGGTGCAGGCGTCGAGATCGAGCAAGTCTTTCCAGAAAAAATTCTGCAGCCGGCTCACCCCTAGAGGTTCGTCTTCTTTTTCCAGGTTCAGCAACGGAAGCTGGCCGCGGGGCGTGAGGCTTTGGGCGAAGATGCTCGCCGGAGCGGTGAAGACATGGAACAGCTTGGAATAGGGAATCCAGCCGATGAAGGAGAAGACAACGGCGAGGTGGAACCACCAGGTCGTGCGGTGCAGGATGAGCATTTCAGCAGGGCTGAGAAATGCGGCAAAGAGTATTCCGGCAGCCTTGCCGACGGGTGACCAAGCCGCCCACGGATCGTGGGTGATTTGAATCCGCAGACCTTGGATCATGAATCCGGTCACTAGGATGATGATGATTGCGGCCAGAATGATGGCATCGTCCGGCTTATCTGGCTTCAGCCGTTTCGGCCTGCGGACGAAGCGCTGAACCAGCGCGGTGACGATTCCGGCGAGGCAGAGCACGCCGAAGATGTTCAGGGTCAGCGATTCGAAATATAGGTAGAAGCTGCCCCGCATGATGTGGATGTGGAGATCCTCGTGAATAAAGACCACGACGGTGCCGAGGAAGAGAAAAACGAAGCCCCAGAAGATGAGAAGATGCGCAAGTCCTGCGCCGGAATATCGCTTCAGGAGTTTCTGGTGGCCAAGCCCTTCTTTCAGCAAGAGCCGCAGGCGGGTGCCGAGTTGATCGAAGCGGTCAACCGGCCTTCCGATTTGCCAGCGACGCCAATGGCGGTAGATGCCATTGCAGAACACCGCCAGCGTGATCGCGAACAGCAGGTACATCACCCAAACCTGGGTGATGTTGAAATAGACTTGGCGCGTCGGCGTCATAGTGTGGTGGCGGAAGTCTTGCGTCTCTTGACCGCCTCAATCAACTTGGGAATGAATTCGCGATAGTCCTCGATGACCCCTAATTCTGCCATCTGAAAGATCGGCGCTTTGTCATCTTTATTAATGGCGACGATGTGCTTGGCCCCGGCGATCCCTACCATGTGCTGGCTAGCTCCGGAGATGCCCACGGCGAGGTACAGTTCTGGCGCAATCTTCTTGCCGGTCTGACCGATCTGCCAGGTGGAAGGGACCCATCCCAGATCAACGGCGGCGCGGGATGCACCGAGAGCGGCGCCGAGTACTCTGCTGAGCTCTTCCAGGCAAGCGAAGTTTTCTTTGCCGCCGAGACCGCGGCCGCCGCTGACCACAATGCGGGCGTCCTCGAGACGAAGGCCCTCGGACTGCTCCACGTTGCGATCAACTAAGCGCCAAGTTCCGGCGGGAGAAGTGACGGTCACGGAAACTTTGATGATTTCTCCCGGGGTGTTCTCCTTCTTGGCGACGGGTGCGATCGAGCGCATCCGGAGCGCAACGACAACAGGCACTTTGCGTGCGATGAGCAGACTTTGGGCTTTTCCACCAAAGACAGGCTTGTGGATGCGGATTCCGCCGCCGTCTACTTTTCCATCGACCGCGACGGCATCCATCACTACACTCGCGCCTAGCTTGTGCCCGGAGAGAGGGGCCAATTCCAGTCCGGAGGTGGTGCTGGGGAAGAGGAGAACGTCGCCCCCAATAGTTCGAATGATCTGCTCGATCGCGGCAGAGAACGCTATCGGCTGGTATGCGGACAGCACTGGACCTTCGGCAACTGCTACCCGGTTCGCTCCATAGCTGAAGCAGCTGGGCGCGAAGCTGGCGGGCGGTTCGCCGAGAAGGACGGCAGTCAGCGTGCCGCCCAGATCCTCCGCGAGACGCACGCCGGCGCTCAACACTTCGATTTCGGTGCGCCCGAGCTCGCTATGATTGGCGATAAGAACAGCAACCACACTATGCATGTGCTATCCAGATCTCTTTCAAATGGCATGCAGGTCGGCGAGTTGTTGCGCCAACTGTTCTGCCTTCTGATCCACGTTGTCCCCTGCGATAATGCGGCATTGCCGGGATACCTGGGGAATATAAAGTTTTTCCAGTTCAAGTTCAGCGTTGGGTCCGCGGGTCGACTGGGGTTCTAGGCCGAGGTCCTTCGCGGTCCATGCCGGAATGGTTTTGCGGAAGGCGATCATATTGTCGCGGACCTTGGGAATGCGGGGTAAATTATGGTCATCGTTGGTCACGCTTACCACTGCCGGAACCGAGCACGCAATGGTTTCCCAGCCGTCATCAGACTGGCGGCGAAGGTGCCATTCCTTTCCCTGCCGGGAAACGGCAGCCACGAGCGCGGTGTAAGGATAATTGAATTCTGCCGCGAGGAAGGCGGCCACTTGACCTCCGTACCAGTCGCCGGACTCCCGGCCGCAAAGAATAAGGTCGGCAGGTTCCAGCTTGCGAATAGCGGAGGCGAGAATGCGCGCGGTGCCATAGGTGTCAAGATCGCGGAATTCGCCCTGGCGAATGAGAATGGCTTCGTCAGCCCGCATGGAAAGCGCTTTGCGCAGGGCGTCAATCGCGGAATCCGGCCCGATCGAGATGGCGGTGACCTTTCCAGCTCCGGCGGCTTCGCGGACCTGGAGAGCGACTTCGAGGGCATTTTCGTCGAAGATACTGGGCACGAACGAAGCAATACCTTCCGCTGGACCGCGTGCCTGCGTGTCTAATTTGAAATCGCTTGATGGAATCTCGGGATCGAGGATTTGCTTGAGGCAGACGACCAAGTGCATGGACGAGTCCCCACGGGAGACAAAGGTACCAAACGTTTGTTTGGTTCGATATGATAGTAGGGGGCTTGGGTTTAGGTTGTCAAGAACCGGGCCTTGAAGGGGAGCGGAACCCAGATTCTCCACATCTTTTGCTGGGCTAAGGGCCTTGGCGCGCCGAGGAGTTGAGGTTGGATTGACGGGCCGGTTCCACTCTGCTATAAATCAAACGTTTGGTTGGTGATGAACCGTTGCCGCAACTCGCGGGAGGTGCTGGCTTCATGCTTGGCCGTTTCAGCCACATCGGCGTCCTGGTGCGCGACCTCCCGGCTGCGGTCGAGCGTTTTTGCTCGGCGCTGGGAGCCCAGGTGGTCGAGACCGGACATATCTCCGAAACCAAGACCGACGTCACTGTGCTGGACTTGGGCGGAATCCACCTGGAACTGCTGAGTTCGCGCGAGCCGGACACCAAGGTAGGACGGCTGCTGCGCGAGCGCGGGGAAGGGATCCACCATCTCTCGTTCGAAGTTAATGGAATTTCGGAGCGCCTTGCCGAGTTGCGCAGCCACGGCATCAAGCTACTGGACGAAGTACCGCGGCGCGGTCTGCACGACCGGCAAATCGCATTCCTCGCGCCGCAAGACACGAGCGGCATCCTGATCGAACTGGCGGAAGAGAACTCTTAAGGAGGACGACTGAGCATGGGAGCAATTGACGTCTGGTGCAATCCGTTCACCCCGGAAGGTATCAAGCATCTCTTTCTGGACAATGAAGAGGTGTACTTCATGATGGGCGTGCAGTGGGGACGCAAGGCCAACATGAAAGGTTTCACGGCGGATGAGTTCGTGGCCAAGATGGATCGCCTGGGCGTGGAAAAAGTATGCGTGCCGGCGCTGAAGCAGGCTTTCTACCGCAAGAACAAGATGGGGGCGGATTTCGACTACGCGGACATTGCCAAGCTCGTAAAGCAGTATTCCGACCGGATCGTGGGGCTGGCGGGAATCAATCCTTTCGAACGCATGGAGGGCGTCCGCAAACTTGAACACGCCGTGAAGGAATATGGCTTCAAGGGTGCGCATGTGCATCCGTTCGGGTTCGGCCTGCCGATCAATGCGGCCGAATGGTTTCCCTTCTACGCGAAATGTGCGGAGCTCGATATACCCGTCGTGTTTCAGGTCGGACACTCGGCGGAGTTCATGCCCAGCGCATGCGGGAAGCCCATCCTGCTCGACGATATTGCTTTATATTTCCCAGAACTGAAGTTAATTGGCGGGCATTGCGGCTGGCCCTGGGTAGAAGAGCTGATCGCCATGGCGTGGAAGCATCCGAATGTGTACATCGCGGCCAGCGGGCATGCTCCGAAATACTGGGACAAGAAACTGGTGCATTTCCTGAACAGCCGTGGCAAGGGCAAGGTGTTGTGGGGTACGGACTATCCGCTCATCCTGCATGAAGAGAGCCTGAGCCAGATCGAGCTGCTGAATCTCAAGCCGGAGCACAAACAATCATTGTTGCATGATGCGGCGGCAGCGGTTTTCAAGTTCGAATCCGCTCCCAAGAAGAAGTCGGCCGGCAAGGAGAAAACAATCGCGTGAGTTTTGACTCGTTCAAGTTTCTCAGCCTCGAGCAGTCGGGCGCGGTCGCGACAGTTTATCTCGATAAGCCGCCGGCGAACACGCTCGACAACGACCTCTACGACGAACTGCTGCGGCTAAGCGATCAGATGGATGCGGATTCGGAGACGCGGACAGTAGTTTTCGCCACTCGCAATCCAAAGATATTTATGGCGGGTGCCGACATCAAGCGGATGAAGGAATACCGCTTCGAAGAAGAATACGTGAATACGGTGATAGCGCGGGTACACGAGGTTTTCGGGCGATTGGAGCGCATTACCAAGCCGACGATTGCGGCGATTACCGGCTACGCGCTGGGCGGCGGCTGTGAATTTTCTCTGTGCCTGGATTTCCGTTTCATGAGCCGGGGGTCGGCGCGGATCGGGTTACCAGAGGTGAATATCGGCATCATCCCCGGGGGCGGCGGCACGCAGCGCCTGCCGCGGGCTGTGGGATACGGCAAAGCCTTGGAGCTAATGATGACCGGTATCTATTTGGATGCGGACGAGGCGGCGCGGATCGGACTAATCACTCGCGCTTGCGATGTAGAGAAGACACTAGCCGAGGCGCAGGCGTTCGCTTCGCAACTGGCGGGCCAGGCTCCGGTTGCCGTCTCCCTGATCAAGCAGTGTCTACGCAAGTCGATCGGAAGATCGTACCTCGAGGGATTCGAAGTCGAGAAGGAGCATTGCCGAAAAGCGGTGCTCTCGCAGGATGCACGGGAGGGGATCTCGGCATTTGTCGAGAAGCGAAAGGCGCGTTGGTGGGGAAAATGAGTACAGGTGTGGCCATCGTCGGAGCAGTGCAGACCCGGTATGAGGCGAAAAAGCCCCACCAGACTTACAACGAACTGGTGTACGAGGTTGTTTCCGAGCTCTTGAAGCAGACGGGCGTCGCCATGCAGGAGATCGAAAGCATGGTCACCGCGTCGCAGGACTTCTGGGATGGCAAGACGATCTCCAGCATGTCGGTCAGCGAGGTGGTGGGCGGGTATTTGAAGTCCGAGGCCAAAGTTGCATCCGACGGGATCCAGGCGCTGATCTATGGCGCCGCCCGCATTTTAGCTGGGGCTTTCGAATACACGCTGGTGGTGGCGCACTGCAAGGAGTCCGAGGGCCAAGGGCAGACGATTACGGCTGTGATGTTTGATCCCTACTGCCAGCGACCCTTGGGAGTCGTTGTGCCGACCGCGGCCGCGCTGCAGGCTCGAGCGTACATGAACGCGGCGGGAATCGGGACCGAGGCGCTAGCCCAGGTATCACAGAAAAATCATCGCGATGCGATGAAAAATCCCCTGGCTCTGCGGGCCGGCAACTACAGAATCGAACAGATTCTTAGTGCGGCCGCATACGCCGATCCTTTGACGGAACTCATGGCGGCCCCGACGTCGGACGGAGCTTGCGCCTTGTTGCTGGCGAGCCCTGAGAAAGCAAGAACATTCGGCGGTCGCGCAGTATGGATCAGCGGGATGGGGAATTCCACCGATGCCTACTGGACGGATCGCGATCTGGCTCAAGCTGTGGCGCTTTCGCAGGCCGCGAAGCGTGCTTACCAGATGGCAGGCGTGGGTGCAAAAGACATTGACATCGCTGAGATCTCCGCCCGCTACGCGCACGAGGAACTGCTTTACGGCGAAGCGCTTGGATTATGGACCGGAAGAGACGTGGCCAAGGTCGCCGCATCGGAAAACGGCGGAAAGGTGAACCCCTCCGGTGGTGCGATTACAGGAAACCCAGCCACGGTCTCAGGACTGACGCGCGTCGCCGAGGCTTACCTGCAACTCTCGGATGCGGCCGGGGCGCACCAGGTTCCGGGCGCGAGCGTTGCGTTGGCCCATGGCGCCGACGGAATTTGTGGGCAGACCCAAGCGGTGGTAATCCTGCGCCGGGGAGAGGCATAGATTATGGGCAGGAAAGTCGGCATCGTTGCGACCGGACAGACCAAGCACGGCCCCAAGCGCCTCGACGTCAATCTCCGCGAACTGATCACCGAGGTCGTGACCAGGGCGCTGGAAGATGCCGACCTGCACATCGAAGATGTGGATGCCGTGTTTCTCGGCAACATGGAGCCCTTTGAGGGCTTTATGTTTCCCGAACTATGGAGCGTCGAAGGTTGGGGTGGGTATCTGAAGCCTTCGGTAAAGTTCAATACCGGCGGCACTGTGGGCACAACCACCACCATGGCCGCTTACTACTACGTGGCTGCCGGGCTTTATGACACTGTGCTGGCAGTGGGATTCGAAAAGCAATCGGACGGGCACACGCAGGCAGCGATCACTACGGTGGGTGATCCCGTCTGGGAGCGCACTATGATGGCGGGGGCGGTGGGAAATTTCGCTGTCATGGCGAGTACGTACATCCATGAGAGCGGTGTGACTCCGGAGCAGGCGGCCAAGGTAGCCGTGAAGGCCCGACGCAACGCCTGCAACAACGAATACGCTCACCTGCGGATGCCGAATCTCACGGTGGAGGAAGTGTTGGCTTCGCAGATCCTGGCGCATCCCATCCGTAAGCTGGATATGTGTCCGCAGTCCGATGGAGCGGTGGCCATGGTGATTGCCGAGGAGTCCAAGGCCAGGAAACTGGCGCCCCGTCCGGCGTGGATCAGGGCCGTGGCGACGGCGCACGAACAGCAATACATGGGCGATAGCCCCAAGCGCTTGGCGATCATGCGCAGCCAAATCGCGGCGTCGCAGAAGGTTTACAAGGCAGTGGGAATCACGAATCCACGGAAAGAGCTGGACGTCGCCGAGATTTACGAAGTGGCGACTTATGCCGAGATGGCGATGTACGAGAACCTGGGGTTTTGCGAACGCGGGCACGGTGGCAAGCTGATCGACGAAGGTGTGACCAGCATGAATGGCGAGCTGCCCGTCAATCCTTCAGGAGGTGTGCTGAGCACCAATCCGATTGGAGCCACGGCGATGATCCGGGTTGCCGAAGCCGCGCTGCAGGTGATGGGCAAAGCGGGGAAGCGGCAGGTGCCGAATGTGCGCACCGCCCTGGCGACGGGCTACGGCGGCAACGCGTGGACCGATGCGTTGATTTTGGCGAGCAACTAAAGGTATGGCTATGACAAAGGCGGAAGTTGTGGAACAGAAGGCTTTGCGAATCCCGTTCCGGCTAAGTATGAAATACGAGTACGCGCTGGGTGCACACGCGGAACGATTTTTCGGCGAACTGCGCGATCACGGGCGGATACTCGGAGTTCGGTGCCCTTCGTGCCATCGCGTGTACGTGCCACCGCGACCGGTCTGCGGCATCTGCTATGCGGAGACCAGAGAGTGGGTTCCGGTCAGCGACGAGGGCTCGCTGGTCGGCTGTACGGTGGTGGAGTTGCCGTTCATTGATCCCATGACCGGCGAACAGCGCCCGGTACCTTATGGATTTGCCATGGTGCGCCTGGATGGCGCGGATACGGCGATGTATCACTTCCTTGACGAAACCGATCCGAGAAGGATTCATGTCGGGCAGCGGGTCAAGGCGGTGTTCCGCGAGCAGCGCACCGGCAGCTTGCTGGACATTCTGCATTTCCGCACGCTGGAGGAGGCGCGATGAGCGCGGCCCATTGGTTTGTGCGGCAGAGAATCGAGATCCCGTTCCAATACACGGCAGGGCCGGCGGTCACCCGCTTTTTGCAGGGGCTGACGAACAAGAGGATCGTGACCAGCATGTGTTCGAAATGCGGCCGGCGGAGTGTTCCACCACTTTCATTTTGCGGACGGTGTTGGCAACCGGTCACCGAGCTTCTGGAACTTAGGGGAACGGGACAGCTTTTGAGTTACTCGAGCAGCGGGGACCGGACATTCGGACTGATTCACCTGGACGGGGCCGATTCATCCTTGGTGCATTGGGTGGTCGCCGATGGTGGCCGCCTCACGATCGGCAGCCCGGTCGAGCCGGTCTGGCGGGCGGAACGCAGCGCCAGCATCCTCGACATCGACCACTTTCGTGTGGTGGCGGGGTAGAGGTCTTCCGCCTGGGAAAACAGTTGACCGCCGGGGCCGGTTCGTATATAAACAAACGTTTGGTAGAATAACATTTCGCGCGAGGGCATAGTGGATTTCGGCTCGAACGACGAGCAGCAACAGATCCGCAAGACGGCGCGGGAGTTTGCCGAACGTGAAATCGCTCCCTTCGTCGGCGAGTACGACCAGGAAGAACGATTTCCCGCCGAGATCGTCCGCAAAGCCGCGGAACTCGGCTTCATGGGCGGCGTGGTGCCCACCGAGTACGGCGGATCCGCGCTCGACTTTGTCAGTTACACCATAATCCTGGAGGAGATCTCGAAAGTCTGCCATGCCGTGGCCTGCGCGCTGTCGTTTCCCAGTGGGCTTTGCGGGGCAGGCATCCTGCAATACGGAACGGAAGAGCAGAAGCAGAAATATCTGAAGCCGCTGGCGGAGGGGAAAATCTTCGCCGCGACCGCAGTCACCGAGCCGCATTCCGGCACCGACGTGGCCGCGATGCAGACCTTGGCGGTGAAGGATGGCAACAACTACGTCCTCAACGGCAACAAGGCATGGATCAGCTTTCTGGATGTTTGCGATTTCGTGCTGACCTTTGCCACGCTGGATCGCGCCAACCCACGCAAGAATATTTGCGCTTTCATCATCGAGCGCGACACGCCCGGCATGAAGCTGAAGCCGTACAAGAACAAGCTGGGATTCCGCCCGCTGAGTTCCGGGGATGTGTTCTTGGAAGATTGCCGGGTTCCGGCGTATAACCGCGTGGGCCCAGAGGGACAGGGGCTGAAAGTGGCGATGTGTGCGGTGGAAAACGGTCGCTTGGGCGTGGCCGCGCGGGCTTTGGGACTGGCGCAGGCCTCCTATGACGCTTCGGTCAAGTACGCCCGCGAGCGCATCGTGTTCGGCCAGCCGATCGGGCGGTTTCAGTTGGTGCAATCCATGTTGACCGACATGGCAGCCGGCCTTGAGGGCGCGCGTGCCGCCACCTACCGTCTGGCGTGGATGAAGAACCAAAGATTGCCGGGAACGCGGGCCCAGGCAAGTCTGGCGAAGATGATGGCGAGCGACGTGGCTTTGATGGCGGCGACTCATGCGGTGCAGATCCACGGGGCCTATGGTTGTCTGGGAGAGTCACCGGTGAGCCGGTATTTCCGCGACGCCAAGATTTTTCAGATTGTCGAGGGGCAGAACCAACTGCATCGCTGCGTGGTCGCCGAGTACGCATTGGGATATCGCAGCGACTAGCGACGGAGAGCAAATGGCCAAATATGACGTTGTCGTAATTGGGGCAGGGGCGGCAGGACTGACCGCGGGCGCGTTGCTTGCCAAACACGGCAAGAAAGTGTTGGTCATGGACCGCGAGAAGCATTTGGGCGGCCGGGCGATGGCTGTCCCTTTTGAGGGCTACCGGCTCAGCCTGGGCGGGCACCTGCTGGAGGATGGCGGCTCGGGGATCACCAAGATCATTTCGCACCTTGGTGGCGAACTGAAGCACGGGCTCACCAGCAAGGGCATGCCGGTCTGGGTGGATGGCAAGTGGCAGAGCATACAGTCGCTCTATAACACCGACAAGAGCGAGCTCAAGAAAGTCATCAAAATTCTTTGCGATACCGATTGGAAAGAACTCGACAAGTGGGACGACAAGCCCATGCGCGAGTGGCTGCTGCAGTACACGACGAGCGAAGGCGTCATCGCGCTCTTCGAGTATATCGCCTGCGCCGAGTGCCTCACCGACAAGTGGTGGGACCATTCCGCCAGCGACAATCTTTACACCCGCAAAATGCACTACATGGAGCGCCGCGTCGCTGGGTACTCCTGCTGGCCCGAAGGCGGATGGCACGGCATCTTCGACAAGCTCGCGGCGGCACTAAAGGCCAACGGCGGCGATCTGTGGACTGAAACCAGCGCACAGAAGGTCATCATCGAGAACGGCCGCGTCAAAGGTGTGGCTTTTGACAAAGGTCCGAAAGCGATGATGACCGAAGGCTTCAACTGGGAAGTGATTGAAGCCGACGCCGTGATCAGCACGCTGCCGGTGTGGAATGTGCTGAATCTGGTGCCAGAGAAAAATCTTCCGGATTGGTATGCCACCAAGATCAAGACACTGGCAGCCGATGAATATAAAGTCTGCTGGCTCGGCATGTACGTCGCCAGCTATGAGCCGATCTTCACAGGCCTGGATCCCACCGAACTGGCAATCTGGTTTGATTCAGCCCACAGTCGGCTGCCGGGATGGGCGTTCCTGGCGACCGGCTACGATCCCTCTGTCGCTCCGCCTGGTGTGCATCTCTACAACTGCGGGTTCGCTTACCAAGGCGCTCGGGGCCGGGAGTGGATCGAGCAAAAGTTCAACCTCATCGAGAAAGATCTGGCGGCTTTTTATCCCGACCGCTGGACTGCAAAGAACATCATCTGGAAGCGGCGGCACGTGGTACAGCAGCCGGCGTTCGGAGTGTTTCAGAAGCCGGCGCTGGTCGGAGTGTTTCGTCCGGACTACACGGCCCCGGGGGTGGAGGGATTATGGTTTGCCTCGGAAACCTTCCGCTCGCGCGGCATTGGCGTGGACCGCGCGGCACGGGCGGGACTGACGTGCGTAGAACAGATCCTGGGAACGAAAATTCCTGATTTCAAGGAATCCTGGCACGACTGATGCTTGCAGAACGCAAAAGCCTGGTCATCGGCGAAGCCGAAGCCGCGGAGATGATCCGCGATGACATGACCATTGCCATCGGCGGGTTCATCAACTCCAGTCATCCCATGGCCCTGGTGCGCCAGATCATCCGCCGTGGCGTCAAGAATTTGACTGTGGTTGGTGCGGCATCGGGCGGACTTGATCTCGATCTGCTGATAGCCGCGGGGTGTGTAAGAAAGCTGGTGACCACGTACATGGGCGGAGAGCATTACTGCCCGGTAGCTCCATTTTTTCGGGTGGCCGCGCAGCGCGGGGAACTGGAGATCTTCGAGTGCGACGAGGGAATGTTTTATTGCGCGCTGCGCGCCGCTGCGCAGGGGCTGCCGTCTACGCCATGGAAGGCAGGCATCGGCACCTCGTTTCCGGAGATCAATCCGGAGATCAAGGTCTATAACGACCCCATTAGCGGTGAGCCAGTGCTGGCGATCCCGGCGATCACGCCGGAGCTGGCCATTATTTATGCAGCGCATTCAGATGCATATGGCAACGTGCAGCATGTGGGGACCGGATTTGGCGATCGCGCCATGTGGCGTGCGGCGAAGAAGACCATTGCGCAAGTTGAGCGCGTGCTGCCCAACGAAGAGATCCGGAAAGATCCTCGGGCAACTTCGCTATACGGAGTGGATGCGGTGGTCCGGGCTCCTTACGGATCGCACCCGTTTGCAGGGCCGGGATACTACATCGAGGATGGCGCACACATCCGCGAATACGTTGCGGCCGGGAATGCTTACGCGAAGAACGGAGATCGCAAGCCGTTTGAAGACTACTTGCGGAAATATGTTCTCGACCCGAAGACGCATGAAGATTACCTGGAAGCGATCGGGATCCGCCGGTTGATTTCGTTACACGAGTACTGAAATGAGCAGCGCTGACTACACGACGAAGGAACTGCTGGCGACGTTTATCTCGCACCAGGTGCGCGATGGCGAGCGCGTGGCCGTAGGCGCAGGCTTGCATGTGCCTCGTGCTGGAATTCTGCTGGCGCATCTATTGCGCTGTCCGAACGTGCGGTTGTACGTGACCATGACGTTCACCAATCTAACCAAAGAACCGCGGATGGAGCCGTTCTACACGGTGTACGACATCCGGCCGGCGAAATGGGCGGAAGCGTATGTACTGCACGATGACTTTCAGGAAGATCCGAGACTGGTATCGGACACCTTCGTCGTAGGTGCGTTGCAGATCGATAAGTTCGGCAACTCGAACCTGATTGGTGTGGGCAAGGATTACAAACATCTTACATTTCGCGGACCGGGAGCGGTGGGGACGCTTTCCATGGCACACTACGTGGACCGCTACTACCTGTTTGTGCAGTCGCACGACAAAAGGATCTTTGTAGATAAATGCGACTTCATTTCGACCGTCGGGTGGGGCGAAGGTGGACCCGCCGGAAGGCAAAAGCTCGGCATTCCGGGGAACGGCCCGGTCTACTGCATTACTCCGCTCTGCGTGATGGACTTTGAAGAGAAGTCCAAACGCATGCGCCTGAAAAGCGTACATCCCGGCGTGACTGTGCAACAGGTGATCGACAACACAGGTTTCGATTTGATCGTTTCTTCCGACGTTCCGCAGACGGCCGGCCCTACGGAAGAAGAATTGAGGACCTTGCGTGAGCGGATCGATGTGGAAGGAATGTTGAGGCAATAAGGATGAAACTACTCGAGCCCATCCAAGTCGGTCCGATGCAGGTGAAGAACCGCATCGTGATGCCGCCCATGGGCATGGGTTACGCGCATGAGGATGGCAGCGTGTCGGAGCGCTTGCTCGGGTATTACGACAAACGCGCGGCCAGCGGTGTGGGCATGGTGGTTGTCGAGAACTGCATTGTTGATCCCGATGTGCTGGGCGTCGGGCCGGAGCTCAAGCTGCACGATGATTGCTTTGTTCCTGGGCTGAGCAAGCTGTCGAAGACCATCCAGAAGCATGGAGCCGTGGCGGGCATTCAGCTCAACCACATGGGCCGGCAGACAACTCTCGGCACGCCGGTCGCGCCGAGTCCGATTCCCATCTCGACGCGTGGTCCCCTGCCCAAGGTACTCACAATTCCGGAGATTGAACATGTGGTCGAGGAGTTTGTCCAGGCGGCGCGACGCGCCCGCGATGCGGGCTTTGACTTCGTCGAGATTCACGGGGCCCACGGCTATCTGATCTGTGAGTTCATGTCGCCTCTGGCGAACAAGCGGGAGGACAAATACGGAGGCAGCACCGACGGCCGCAGCCTGTTCCCCGTGCAGATTGTGGAAGGGATCCGCAAGTTAGTACCTGCTTTTCCAATTCAGTTCCGCATTTCCGGGAGCGAGTATGTGAAAGGCGGCCTGACCATTGAGGAAAACTCGAAGATCGTGCCGAAACTGGTAGCCTCGGGCGTTGGTTCGATCAGCGTTTCCGCTGGAAACTGGCAGACTTTGCACTACATCATGGGACCGATGTTCATGCCGCCCGGCTACTTGGCTGACGATGCTGCTGGCATCAAGAAGGCGACGCATGTTCCGGTGATCGCGGTAGGACGGATTCACAGCGTGAAGATCGCCGAAAGCATTCTGCAGGAAAACAAGGCCGACCTGGTGGCACTGGGACGGGCTTTGATAGCCGATCCGGAATGGGCCTCGAAGCTGCAGGAGGGGCATCCCGACGACATTCGTCCCTGCATTTCCTGCAACACCTGTGTGGATTTCGTATCCCGTGCCCTGGAAGCTCGCTGCACGGTCAACGCGGAATTAGGACGCGAATATGATTTCCACGTTGTACCGGCGGCGCACAAATTGAAAGTGCTGGTGGTGGGCGCGGGTCCCGCAGGGCTGGAAGCGGCGCGCGTTGCCCGGCAGCGCAAGTACGAGGTCACGCTGGTCGAGAAGAGCTCGCGCTTGGGCGGGAAGCTGCATGTTTCAGCAGCGGCGCCTTCCAAGGAAGAGATTAACAACTTTATTAACTACCTGTCGCGGCAGGTGTGTAAGACCGGCGTGCATGTAGAAACCGGACGCACCCTGAGCCATGATGACGTACTCGCAATGCGGCCAGACATCATTCTGCTCGCGACCGGAAGCTCGCCGGTCGTGCCGCCGATCAACGGAGTCAACGGGCTGAATGTGGTGATCGCCGAAGATCTGCTGATGCAGCGGGTGAAGGTGGGAAAGCGAGTCGCCATTGTGGGCGGCGGCGGCACCGGCTGCGAAACGGCGGAATACCTTGCTGCGCGGGGACACCAGATCGCCATCCTCGAAATGATGGCGCACATCGGTTTGAATATCGAGGCGATCACACGTCGCTGGATGTTTTATGAGCTGCGCAAGGCCGGCGTGGCGCTGATGACCAGGTCAAAGGTCGTCCGTATCGAGCCGGACCGTGTGATCTACACCGACCATAACGGCGAAGAGAAGACCTTCGAATGCGACAACGTCGTGATCGCCTTGGGATACCGGCCAAACGACGACTTGGACTTTTGCGACGAGGATTTTGAGATTCCCAGTTACCGCATAGGAGATTGCGAGAGGCCTGGGACTATTTTGGATGCCATCACCGCAGGAGCTAATATTGCCGCGCGCATCTAGAATAGGTTGCGAAAAGATAAGGAGGTTCATTTGCCCGAATCCGACGCGCCTGCGAAATCCAACGTCCGTATGGCCGAGATCCTGGACAGTGCGGCGAAGTTTTTTTATACCAAGGGGTACCATGCAACTTCCATCGAAGATGTGGCCCGTGATGTGGGCATGCTCAAGGGTTCTCTCTATTACTACATCAAGTCAAAGGAGGACCTGCTTTACGGCCTTCTTCTGGGCGTGATCAAGCAAGGCACGGAAGGAGTCGAGAAGGCGCTTGAGGGCTTGAAAGATCCAGTGGAGTGCCTGGAGAAGGGAATTGAGCAGCACATCGAACACATCATCCGCAACCAGGTGCGGGTCGGGTTGTTTCTGCACGAGTTCGACTCGCTGTCGGGACGGCGCAAACAGCGCGTCCATGAATCGCAAAAGGAATATCAGAATATCTTTACCGGGATCGTCAAGGACGGTCAGGCTTCCGGTGTCTTCATAAACGGTGACCCCGATCTCCTGGTAGACGCGATGCTGGGAATGTGTAACTGGATTTACCGCTGGTACCACCAGGAAAACTCGCCGAAGATGGAAGTGGTGAAGAAGACATTCGTTGGCTTGATCATGGGTGGAATTGTGAAGCGCGAAATGTGAACAGGGGAGAGAGTCATGAGCAATCAAGCGATGCAGGTAGCGGAAGAGGTCGGGGGACTCAATTTCGACCTGGGGAAAGAAAAAGAATTTCTCCGTCAGAATGTACGGACGCTGGTGGAACGCGAAGTTCCGCGGGAATACGCCCGCGAGTTGGACGAGAAGGAAGAGTTTCCGCATAAGGTGTGGAAGGCACTGGCGGAAAACGGCTACTTGGGAATTCCCATCGCTGAAGAGTATGGCGGAGTGGGCGGGGACATCGTAGATATGGCCATCGTCACCGAGGAACTGGCGCGCCGTAGCGGTTCGATCGGGCTGACCTTTTTCATGTCGAGTTGTTTTGGTGCGAAAACGCTGCAGTTTGCGGGCAGCGAGATGCTCAAGCGCAAGTACCTCCCGCTGTTGGCAGAGGGGAAACTCATGTTTTCTTTCTCCCTGACCGAGCCCGACGGTGGCACCGACGTGCTTGGGGCCATGAAGACCCGCGCCCTGGAGAAGGACGATCACTGGGTAATCAACGGGCAAAAGGTTTGGACCACATCCGCAAATGTGGCCGACTACCTCGTGGTGGTCGCGCGCAGCAAGGAAGATGTGGTCAAGAAGGCGGACGGCATCTCGGTGTTCCTTGTAAAGAGCGACACACCCGGGATTCGCCTCCGCAAACTCGATAAGATCGGTATTCGGGCCACGCAGTCGTTCGAGGTTTTCTACGACAACGTGAAGGTGCCGAAAGATCACCTGATCGGCGAGAAGGACAGAGGGTTCTATCAAACGCTGGCGATGCTCAACAACGAGCGCATACTGACTGCCGCTCTGTGCCTGGGAGAGGCTCAGGCAGCGTTCGAAGACGCGCTGCAATATGCGAAAGAGCGGCGCGCGTTCGGCAAGCCCATCGGGCAGTTCCAGGCGATCCAGCACAAGATTTCCTGGATGCGGACCAAGGTCGAATTGGCCCGGCTCATCACTTATAAGGCGGCATGGCTGCAATCGCTCGGCCGCGACTGTGCTATCGAGGCGAACATGGCGAAGTTGGTGGCGGCGAACTTCGCCTGCGAGGTAACCGACGCCGGCATGCAAGTCTTCGGAGGCTACGGCTACAGCCGCGAGTACGATATGCAACGCTACTGGCGCGATTGCCGCCTGCACAAGGTGGGGCCGGTCAGCGATGAGATGGTCCTGAACTTCATCGGCGAACGGATGGGATTGCCACGCAGTTACTGAGGCGATTAGAAGCAGCGCGCAAATGAAACCGCTCGAAGGCAAAGTCGCTATCTTGACCGGCTCGGGCCGTGGCATCGGACGTGCCACTGTGCTCCGACTGGCGCGGAGTGGTGTCCGGGTGGTGATCAATGACCTCGATTCAGTGCCAGCATCGGAAGTGGAGCGTGAAGTCAAAGCGGCAGGCAGCGATGCTGTCACTGTGCTCGGGTCGGTAGCCGACCCCAAGATCGCGAGTGCGATGGTGGACGCGGCTGCCGCCAAGTGGGGCCGCTTGGACATTCTGGTGAACAATGCCGGGATCACACGCGATGCCATGATTCATCGCATGACCGATGAGCAATTCGACCTGGTCATGGACGTAATTGTGCGGGGAGCGTTCAACTGCATCCGCGCGGCCGCGCCTTTCATGCGTGACGCCGGCAAGAAAGACCGTCAAGCTGGAAAGTATGTACACCGGAAAATCGTGAATGTGTCTTCGATCGCGGGGATGTACGGCGCAGTCGGAAACGCAAACTATGCGACCGCGAAGGCCGCCATCCTCGGACTGACCAAAGCGGTTGCTCGGGAGTGGGGGCAATACCTGATCAATTGCAATGCCGTTGCCCCGGGAGTCATAGACACGCGGTTGACCATGGCTCGCGATGAGGAGAAAAATCCTGAGCTGGGCATTCCCGCGGAAGTGCGGGAAAAGATCGTCAAGCAAATGCCGTTTGGCCGCATCGGCACGCCCGACGATGTGGCGGGCACCATCGAGTTTCTCAGTTCGCCGGCCGCCGACTTTATCACCGGCCAGGTGATCCAGATTGACGGAGGCGTGGAATTCATTAACGTGGTCGGTTGAGCGCCAAGTCTGGCCAGGAGATCGCAGGAATTATGCCAAGACTGAAATTTGATCATGTGTCGTTTTTAGTCCGGAGCCTCGATCAGGCGATCAAGGACTACCAGCAAATGCTCGAGGTGCTGGATCCGGAGCAAGCGAAGCAGATCGTCTGGGATGAAGGCATCGAACAAGGATATAAGCTCCGCTGGGCGACGTTCGTGAACCCCAATGGAGCGTCTCTGCAATTTTTCGAAAGCGAGAACCCGAACGATCTGAAGCTGCTCGAAAAGTACGGCGAGCGTGTGCATCACATCGCGTTCACTTCCGACGAGATCAGTAAGACGGTGGATGAGCTCGATAAGGCGGGTGTTCCGCTGACCAGCAAGGAGCTGAGCAGCCCATCCAACCTCCCTTGGCTGGGGTGGACGTTCGTGCCTCCGAGAAAGGCCCACGGTGTGCTCATCGAAGTGGCACAGCGCTACAAAGTGCAAGACGGCAAGTGGGTGAAAGACGAGAAATGAATAACAAGGTCTACAACAGCGCGGACGATGTTGTTGCCGACATTCCCGATGGCGCCACGATCATGTTTGGAGGCTTCGGAGGCGCCGGTTTCCCCAATAATCTGATTCTTGCGCTGCTGCGGAAAGGAACCAGGAATCTGACTGCGATCAGCAACAATTGTGGAACCGGCGACAGCGAACTCGGCCTGCTTTTCAAAAACAGGCAGATAAAAAAGGTGATTGCGTCATTCCCTGGTCCCAAGTCCTTCTATTTCCAGGACCAATTCGCCGCCGGAGAAGTGGAACTGGAACTGGTTCCTCAGGGCATTTTCTGCGAGCGCATGCGCGCGAAGGGTGCGGGCATCTATGCATTCTTTTCTCCGGTTGGCGCCGGGACCGAAGTCGCTCTGGGCAAGGAAGAGCGCGTCATCGGCGGCAAGCGCTGTGTTCTTGAGAACGCGCTGGGTGCGGACTACGCCTTTATCAAGGCAGAGCGGGCCGATACCATCGGAAACCTGATTTACCGTAAAGCGGCACGCAACTTCAATCCCATTATGGCCACGGCCGCGGAAACTATCATTGTGGAAGCCGATGAAGTGGTTCCTGTGGGGACGCTCGACCCGGAGACGGTCGTCACTCCTTCGGTGTTCGTGGACCGCATCGTCCAAGCGAGGACCTTACGCTCATGAGCAAACTACGTCTCACTCGCGAACAGATTGCGCAGCGGGCCGCGCAGGAGTTGCCCGACGGAGCTTGCGTCAATCTGGGCTGGGGGATTCCCAACCTGATTTCGCTCTTCATCCCGCGTGACGTGATGGTGTACTTCCACAGCGAGAACGGAATCCTGGGAATGGGGCCGCGGGCCAGCGCAGGCCAGGAAGACCCTGATCTGGTGGACGCCATGAAAGTGCCCGTCACCCTTCTGCCGGGGGCGGCATTTTTCAGCCAGGCCGATGCCCACGTGATGACCCGCGGCGGGCACCTGGACGTCTGCGTGATGGGCGGCCTGCAAGTCTCCGAGCAGGGCGATCTCGCGAACTGGAAGGTTCCGGGAGCCAAAGGACCAGGCGGCATCGGCGGAGCGATGGACATAGCCGCGGGGGCCAAGCACCTCATTGTTACCATGGAGCACACGACCAAGGACAACGAACCAAAGATCGTGAAGCGCTGCACCTACCCCCTCAGCGGGTTGGAGTGTGTAAAGACTATCCTGACCGACATGGCCGTGATTGACGTCACGCCCAAAGGCTTGGTGCTGCGGGAAGTCGCTCCTGGATTAACGCCTGAAGACGTGCAATTTGTAACTGAACCGAGATTAATCGTGCCGGCAACCGTGCCGGAGATGAACTTGCCACCCATTGCCAATCTGTCAATCTCGGCTCGCTCGTGAATCGCTGATGGTGCAGGAAGGCGCGCTACGACTTGATCCAACGGACATCCAAAATCGCGAGCGCCGACGAAGCGGTGGCCCGGATCGCTGATGGCAGCACGGTTGCCGTCGGCGGACTTTCCTATTACGGTGCCCCGATGGAACTGGTCCGCGCACTAATCCGGCGCAAAACGCGGAATCTAACCCTGGTAACGGCTGCGGTCACCTCAATCCAGGCCGACCTGTTGATCGCGGCGCGATGTGTCCGCAGGATCATCAGTGCTTACGTCGCATTCGAGGAACTGGGGCTCGCCCCGAACTTTCGCCGGGCGGCTGAGAAAAAGCAGGTCGAGGTCGTCGAAATCGGCGAGGCATTTCTCGCTTTTGCCCTGAAAGCAGCCTCGAGTGGCGCTCCCTTCTATGCATTGCCATGGTCACTGGCGGGCTCTGACTGCGCTCGTGTGAATCCTCTCTACCAACGCGGAACCGATCCATTTACCGGCAAGGATGTGCTCTGTGTCCCGGCGATTGCAGTCGACTGGACACTGCTTCATGTCCGCCGGGCCGATGCGTATGGCAATCTGCAGCACGAGGGCACGGCATTCATGGATCCTCTCCTCGCGCGCGCTTCCCGACAGGTGGTTGCGAGCTGTGAGGAAGTCGTCGGAGCGGAAGAGTTACGCCAGCATTCTGGCGCCACCACCGTTCCTGCCATGCTGGTCCGCACCGTCGTAGAGTCCCGTGGCGCCGCCTGGCCGACAGGCAGCTTTGGTTGCTATGACGTGGACCGCGCGGAGATCAAGCGATACGCGAAAGCAAGCCGTAATCCGGCCGACCTTGAAGCATACCTGCAAGAGCCGATTCGCCCGCACCAGGTGCCTGCCGAGTCTGCACCGAAGTGTTCAGAAAAACCTGTTTCCTCCGAGCGCGACCTTCAGCCGGCGGCGAAAGCAGAAATCATTGCGACCGAGATCTCCCGCTGCGTTCGCGATGGCATGTTCACGGGAGCGGGAACCGGCTGCTGGGAGGTCCTCGCCGGCCTCCGCTTGGCGCAACTCACGCACGCGCCGAACCTATGCTTCACCCTGGGCGGAGCCGGTGCGCTCAATCCTCGTCTGCGGCATCTGCCGCCATCGCTCAACGGAGATGAGGGCCTGGCTGACTGCGAGGCGCGCGTCGGATTGGAAGAGCTGTTCGACCTGGAACTGGGCGGAGCCTTCGACATCATGTTCGTCAGCGGCATGCAAATGGACCAGTACGGTAACGTGAATTTGGTCTGCGTGGGGCCGCATGACGAACCGGCATTCCGCGGGCCCGGGACCGTAGGCTTGGAATTCGCGCCCTGCGTTCCGCGCTGGGTTGCGTTTTTTCGGAGTCACACCAAGCAGGTTTTCGTGGACAAGGTCGATTTCGTTTCTGGCAAAGGACACAAACCGGGAGCAAATTCGAACCAGCAGGTGGGGATGCCCGATGATCGTGGTCCGATGTTGGTCATTACGAACCTGGCCGTGATGGATTTTTGCCCGGAGACAAAGCGCATGCGTCTCAAAAGCGTCCATCCGGGATGTACCGTGGACCAGGTCAAGGAGAACACCGGGTTTGAGCTGGTCACATCCGCCAAGGTCTCGGACACCGTCCTCCCGACTCACGCGGAACTGCTCCTTCTGCGCAACGAAATTGATCGGGGCGGACTGTTGGCGTCGCTCATACCATAAGGCACACGCAAGCGGAAACAATGACGAGGCACAACGGAAGAACCGAATGAACGGAATTGTAGGACACGCATTACGCATACCTGCCTACCGCATCCCGCGTGAGGAGATTGCGCGCGCCTGGCAGACCTCGTCCCTTGCCGGGCACAAGCGGGCGGTCCGTTTCGACGAAGACGCGCTCACGCTGGCCGCTGCGGCGGCACTCGATTGCCACAGTAGCCTTGGCGGGGCGGAAATCGATCGCCTGTTCTTTGCTTCCACGACGGCACCGTATCTGGAGCGGTCCAACGCAAGCCTGATCGCTGCGCTGTGCGATCTGCCGGAGAAATGTTCGACGCTCGATCTCGCCGCGAGTCTGCGAGGCGGGACCAGCGGGTTGCGGCTTGCCCTCACTGGCCTCAACTCCGGGTCGAACGCGACAATCCTCTGTGCCGGCGAATGTCGTGAAGCTGAACCCGGCTCCGCTGAAGAGATGCTGTTCTCGGACGGCGGAGCCGCGATCGCGGCTGGTACGAAAAACGTGATCGCAGAATTGATCGCCGACGCTACGACCTACGACGACTTTTTCGACGCGGTTCGGCGCGATCGTGATCTGCACGTAACATCCTTCGCCTCCAAGTTCTCGATCGAGCGTGGCTATGTCGCTCCCATCGCCAAGGTGGTAGGAGATATGCTCCGGCAAGCGGGAAAAAACGCCAAAGATATCGCCAAGTTCGTGGTTCCCTCGCCCGACCGCCGGGCCCACCAGCAGCTTGCCAGGAAGCTTGGTTTCAGCGAAGCGCAGCTGCAGGACATCCAGTTCGACGATGGTGGGATCACCGGCACCGCTATGCCGCTCGCACTGCTGAGCATTGCTCTCGAGTCGGCCAAGCCAGGCGAGCTCCTGCTCGTCGCGGGGTATGGCAACGGGGCAGACGCAATGCTGTTTCGCGCCACGGACTACATCACCTCCTACAAGCTGCACAGCCCTTCCAGCGTGCAAAAGGCTGTCGCTATCGATTACAAGTCCTACACCATGTATCGCCGCGCGAGAGAATTCTTCCGCTCGGCAGACCAGGGGCTCGAGATCAGCAATGTATTTTATGCGAAGGGCGAGCCCCAGATCGTGCGTCTGCACGGCAGCGCCTGCCGCCACTGTGGCACGCGCCAGTTTCCGGTGGCGCAGGTATGCGTCGGCTGCAAGAAGAGCGATGGGCTGGAGGAAGCCCCCCTCGCGCGAACGGGCGCAATATACACATTTTCCGAAGATACCCTGTACCCATCCCCGTTTCCGCCCACGGTGATGGCGGTGGTGGACCTCGATGGCGGCGGTCGTATCTATTGTGAGGTGGTGGATGTCGCGCCATCAGAAGTGAAGATCGGTATGCCGGTGGAATTGACCCCGCGGAAACTCAAGGAAGGTGGCGGCCTCTACCACTATTACTGGAAATGCACCCCGAGGAGAGGGAAATGAGTAAGTCCTTAGCGGACCAGGTCGCGGTCATTGGCGTGGGCTGCACCAAGTTTGGCGAAAACTTTGACCAGAGCCTGTCGGAGATGATGGTGGAGGCCGCCACCGGCGCTTGCAAAGATGCCGGCGTGAGTCTGGATGATGTCAAAGCCGCGTGGCTGGGAACCTACTCGCCCAGCTTCAGTGGAGGAAAAGCCACCATTACTCTGGCCGATGCGCTGAAATTCCGCGGCCGTCCCATTACCCGGGTCGAGAACTACTGCGCGACCGGGACTGATGCGTTCCGCAATGCGGCTTCTGCCGTTGCCGCGGGGCAATACGACATCGTAATGGTGGTGGGTGCGGAAAAACTACGTGACCGTCCGGTGCGCGGATTGCAGCGCGAAGGTATTCATCCTTACTTTGAAGCGGGGTCTACGGCACCGGGGATCTTTGCTCTCGCCGCCAACCGCTACATGCACACCTTCGGCATGCAGCGCAACACCCTCGCCAAAGTCGCTGTGAAGAACCATGCCAATGGGGCATTGAATCCCAAGGCGCATTTTCAGATGAAAATTACCGAGGAACAGGTGCTCAAGGCCCCGATGATTGCCTATCCTTTCGGCCTGTTCGATTGCTGTCCTACCACTGACGGCGCCGCTGCCGCCATTCTTTGCCGTGCCGATCTGGCCAAGCTGTTTCGCAAAGATTTCGTCGTGGTTCGCGGCATTGGCCTCGCGGTTATGTCGGGCAAGCCCTATCTGGATCCCACTTGTGACTATCTCGGATTTCCTTCCACTGAGGCCGCCGCTCGAGAAGCGTACAGCGGTGCAGGTATCGCAGAACCCGTGAAGGAAGTGGATTTCGCCGAAGTCCACGACTGTTTCACCTGGACCGAGATCAGCAACTATGAGGATCTGGGCTTCTGCAAGAAAGGCGAGGGGGCCAGGTTCATCGAAGAAGGGAGAAGCAGCCTACAAGGAGATCTGCCGGTCAATCCCAGCGGTGGGTTGAAGTCCTTCGGACACCCGGTTGGTGCGACTGGTGTCCGCATGATCTATGAGATCGTAACCCAGTTGCGCGGCGAGGCGGGAGCACGGCAAGTGAAGGATGCGAAAGTCGGACTGGCCCACAACCTTGGGGGCCCGGGAGCGGTCGCTTGCGTTGTGATTCTTGGGCGCGAAGCCTAGCTCGGTCAGTTGATAGCACGCGGACGCACGTCCAAAGACAACAGTACCGAAGCGAACCAGGAACTGCGGAAAGACTCCCAAATGGAGGAGTCTTGGGGTGGCTTCAGCGCTACGGCAAGTCGGAACTATAGTGCTCGCTCGGGCGCCGGTTGCTGGTGCGGGAGACCCGTTATTCGAATTCCAGCGCTGTGTACTTTGTAGCGGATATTGAGAGTGATCAGCAGTGCGGTGATCTGCTCCACGATTCGCGCATTTTCCAACTTGCCGCCATCGATCGCCCGGAGACCGGAAATTTTCGAGACGAGTTCGGATGTGAGGTTGCGAGCATTGTCGTCATCGCTGCAAACGATTACGTCGCAATCGAGTGCGTCAGCACTATTCAGTAGATCGGCAGAGACGTTGTGAAACGCTGCCACCACAGAAATGGCTTTGGGTACGAGTTCCGCGGCTTGTTGGGCGGCTGATCCTTGCCACACGCCGAGGACACGCGTGGGGCGTCCGCCAACGGTCGCGGCCAACGGGACAGTTGCGTCGATTAAGATCGTTCCCGGCTTGAACAAGGGCTTCAACTGCTTCAGCAACGAGGCTTGGGCATCAAATGGGACGGTTAACACGCAGATATCGGTACTGGCACATGCGGCGACGTTTTCCATGCCGGTGATTCTTGCGTTGCTTCCGATCTTCTGTTTGAGCATGGCTGCCGCTTCTTCCGCGCGCTTAGGATCCCGAGATCCGATGATGATCGTTTCGTCCGCCTTAGCCCAACGAAGCGCTAGACCCAATCCTTGGGGACCAGTTCCTCCCAAAATCGCGATAGGACGATTCATACAAACTCCTCAGTGCTTGAAAGTTACGGCACAGCAAACCGTTCACCGTTGAGCCGGCGTCAATCAGTGGAAGCCATGATGTCGGATCAGGTGATGCTCACTTCCGTATACGTCCCGTACACCTGCCGCAACGCCTCGCAGATTTCGCCTACGGTAGCGTAGGCGCGGACGGCGTCGACTATGTAGGGCATGGTGTTGACATCGGAGATGTTTCCGTTCGTGCCCGCGGTGGGAGTCTTGGCGGCGGCTCGTTTCAGCGCATCGAGACGGCGCTGCACCTCTTCGTTCGAGCGGCGGGCGCGCAGGGCTTTGAGCTTTTTCTCTTGCGCGCGGGCTACAGATTCGCCGATGTAGAGAATGCTCGGTGACTCTTCTTCGACGGCAAAATCATTCACGCCGACCGTGATCTTTTCGTTGGCTTCAACCGCGCGCTGGTACTGGTAACTGGCCTCGGCAATTTCCTTCTGGGGATATCCGCGCTCTATGGCTTTGACCATGCCTCCCATCTGGTCGAGTTTGTGGAAGTAATCGAAGGCGCCGTTTTCCATGTCGAGGGTCTGCTTTTCGACGAAGTAGCTGCCGCCGAGCGGATCGACCGTTTGAGCCACGCCGGACTCGAAGGCAATGATCTGCTGGGTGCGCAGTGCGATGCGCGCGGCTTCTTCGGTGGGCAGGGCGAGGGCTTCGTCGTAGGCGTCGGTGTGCAACGACTGTGTGCCGCCGAGCACCGCCGCCAGCGCCTGCAGGGCAACGCGCGCGATATTGTTCATCGGCTGCTGCGCAGGCAGCGAGACGCCGGCGGTTTGGGTGTGGAAGCGCATCAGGCGGGTGCGGTCGTGCTTGGCGCCGAAGCGGTCCTTCATCAGGCGATACCAGATCTTGCGCGCGGCGCGGTATTTGGCGATCTCTTCGAAGAAATCGTTGTGCGCGTTGAAGAAGAAGCTCAGGCGCGGGCCGAAGTCGTCGACGTCGAGGCCGCGGCGGCGCGCCCACTCGACGTATTCCACGCCGTCGTAGATGGTGAATGCGAGTTCCTGCAAAGCCGTCGATCCCGCTTCGCGAATGTGATAGCCGCTGATGGAGATAGTGTTGAAGCGCGGCGTGAACTTAGATCCGAACTCGAACGTGTCAATCACCAGGCGCATCGAGGGCGCGGGCGGGTAAATGTATTCCTTCTGCGCGATGTACTCCTTGAGGATGTCGTTCTGGATGGTGCCCGAAATCTTCTTCCAGTCGGCGCCTTGTTTTTCCGCCACGACCAGGTACATGGCCCAGAGCACGCTGGCCGGTGAATTGATAGTCATCGATGTGGTGATGGTTTCGAGGGGGATGTCGTTGAAGAGTATCTCCATATCTTCGAGCGAGTCGATGGCCACGCCGCACTTGCCGACTTCACCTTCGCTGGCCGGGTGGTCGGAGTCGTATCCCATGAGCGTGGGCAGATCGAAAGCAACCGAAAGCCCGCCGCCGCCGTGTTCGAGAAGATATTTATAGCGCTGGTTGGTTTCCTCCGGCGAGGCGAAGCCGGAGAACATGCGCATTGTCCAGAGCTTGCCGCGGTAGCCGGTCGAGTGAATGCCGCGCGTGTAGGGCGGTTGGCCGGGATAGCCGAGGTACGGATCGTAGTTCCAGTCGGCGGGGAGATCGGCCTGCGTATAGAGGCGGCGGATCGGGACGTTCGAGATCGTGCTGAAACGAGCGTGGCCGTGCTCGTCGAGATTGGTGCCGGTGGGGGCGCCAATCGGTTTTTCGGGAGCCTTGTCGAGCGTGGGCGCTAAAGTTTTCTCGGCCCAATCCTTTTCCGATGCCGCCGGATGGCGGCCTTCGAAGACGTCGGAAATCAAGCTTTCAGCGATCGACGGTGGCTGCGGCGTTTTCTCGGGCATGTTCACCCTTGGGTGCGTCAACGAGGTTCTCCGAAACCGAAGATGTAACCCCGTGGCTGGTTATAACAACCAAACGATTGGTAGGTAATATGAACTGTTCCCAGGCCAGCTGTCAAGCGCCCGAGCCTCTGCAATCCTCCATGCGGGGTGTGCGGCTCAAGATCCACAGGTACTTCCGGAGCGCTCGCCGCACCCTCAATAAACGTCGATCTGCATGACGCACTGCACTAGGTGGCCACATCGTCGCAACCATCGCTGACGAGATTCTTCAAGCACAGAGGAATTATGACCAATTATGTCACGCCCCGCACGAAGCAAATCTTGGAGAAGTGGCCCCACGACAAGCCCGTAAAGGCGGGGGAGAAGAAGGCGTAGGGCTGTGGCATAATACCTCCCGCCTCTCCGAAGAGATGCTACCTATTGTCCGTCCTGAGAATTCACCGTCGAGACTGTGAAACTTGCAATACTCGTGAAACGTGTGGAGGCGAGGTGCCAAAGCGGTTGGAAGAGTTGAACTGGCAGACGCGGCCGTGGAAAAGTGGTGGAGGTCTTCGATACCGAACCCGGGGAAGTTTAGTAAGTCCGTCTATTTCATTGGCGCAGCAGAAAAAGGTTGCTTAAAGCCGACGGACGGCAAAAGGGACTAATGTCCGTGTCATAGGCACGGTGATTTTGGGGATGCTCTGGAAACGAGCCACGCCCGCTGCCGGATTTTGGGGGCTCTTAGCTGGCATCCTGACGTCTTTCGCGCTGTGGGCATGGGTCAAGGTTGATCCAAACGCGTTGCGGCATGTCGCCTTTTCGGAACATGCGAAGGATATGGCTGAAAACGTTTATCGTGCCATGTGGTCCCTGATTGTCAACGTAGTCGTTACCTGCGCGGTTAGTCTGTTCACGAAGCCGAAGCCCGATCACGAACTCAAGGGACTTGTCTATGGATTGACCGAATTAGTTGCCGAAGGTCATTTTCCGTTCTTTCGGCGGCCGATCACGTGGGCGGCGGCGGTGGCCGTGGGATTTGTTCTGTTGAACGCATTATTTTGGTGAGAGGTGCGCTGTGGGAAAGCAATTTATCCCGATCTGGTTCTTCATCGGATGCCTCCTTGCGATTTACGGCGTCTTGATTCTCGGATCTGGAATTTACGGATTGCTTGTGCCCTCAAGTAATCCCGTTGCGATGCCTCACCTCCACATCGGAATTTGGTGGGGCTGTGGAATGTTGCTCCTTGGCTTGGCCTATGTAGTCTGCTTTCGGCCAAAACGCAAAGATATGTGAGCCGGCTTTGTATTTCATGTCGAGGTAAGCCATGCAGCACGATGAAGGCATCTCAGCGAACCAAACCCCAACGAAAGGAATGAAAAGTGTCATCCATTTACTGGATGAGTACATTGAAGTGACCCGCGTTCGGACTTGCTATAAAATTCCCCCGCTATGGCAAAGTCGAGCGATGGCGGCCACGTTGACAGCTCGCCTGGATTTCTGTCAGAGCTGAGCAGAGTTTCTTAATCCTGAGAGATGTTTATGGATACGCCCTGCCGGGCGCGATGCCACTATGCGGCTTAAGCGAATATCTCGTTGACCTTCTCCCGCACATGCTGGCTGCGAGACGGCTTCAGGTACCTCATCGTCGATTCCATATCGGAGTGGCCGAGCCATTGCTGAACGGTGCGAAGGTCTACCCCGGCCCACAGGCACCGCGTTGCGAACGTCGCACGGAACTTGTGGAGCCAGAAGTTTTCTTTATCGAGGTTCGCCGGTTCGGCGACAGCTTTCAGACAGTCGAGAAAGACCCTGTGCTCGGCTTCATCACCAGAACGACAGCACACAAAACGCACACAGGAAATGGCTTTCGCGTCCTCCCTGTCCTTAGTGTCCATCGTGGAATCAGCAAGTTGCTGATAACAGGCCGCGCGGAATCGTTGAACTCCGTCCCTGGCCACCATATTTTCAATCTGTCCCATTCTGTAAAACTTTCAGGTTCGCCGGGAATGGTTATCTCACAGTTTCTCCGGCTGCATCCCGAGCGCCGCGGCGTGGGCTATCACCACGTCGCGGCTGGGATGCATCTTTGCGAACTCCGCATTTCGGGCAACGCACTTGGGTGGAATTGATTCGGCGCAGGTCTGCCGGTGGAATTCTGGTATCCGCAATGTGGGCAGGGCGTGGCTAGGGACGCGTTCACTTTTTCCAGATTGATCTTTGTCCTGGCGGACATTTGGGGATTCTATCGCGACGCACTGCTGAACCGGGTGAATGAGCGTAATTGGGATTTTTTGCGAACGATAGTTTTGACACGCTGCCAACTCCACGGCTTTCATTGACTTGCCCGTTCCCCAGACGTAAGATTCGCCACGAATGATCGGCCAAACTATCTCGCACTACCGCATTATCGACAGGCTCGGTGGCGGCAGCAACTACGAAGAAAAGCTCGACGCCGACGATGTTTTGGTATTGGAACTGGAAGGCGTTTAGGACCGATCCGAAGTAGTCGGGGAAAATAAGTGAGAGAGTTAACGAGGAAAAAGTGACGGCCAAACGTGCTGCAGTAGTGGCGTTCCTGGCGGTGGTCGGTCTGGCGTTGCCGATATTCGCTCAACAATCCAAAAGGGTGACTAAGGGAGCAGTCGTCATCAAGGAATTTAAGCACGACCTCGGACCGGTACTTCGCGAAATCGCACCGCTGCTTCCTGAATACGGCACGCCTCCCCTGCACGAGATCGAGAACCCCGTCATTCCTCACAACTGGAGCCACAAGGTTGAGAAGGATCCGGTGCTGCAGACGGCGGAGAATTCTCCCCAAGGCGAGCAGACCCCGGGCTTCAACCTAGAATTCGACGGTATCGGCTACGGCGACGATTTTTTCTGTAACTGCATGCCCCCGGACAACGACGGTGCGCCGGGCACGAGGCAATACGTCCAATACGTCAATCTCACCTACCAGGTTTTCGACAAGAGCGGGAACACGCTATTGGGTCCACTCTCCGGAGACGATTTCTGGTCGGGATTCGGTGGATCTTGTCAGAACGACAACAGCGGCGACACGGTCGTAAGATTTGACGCGGCTGCTCAGCAGTGGGTCGTTGCCCAGTTTGCCATCAACAGCTCGGGCCACGATTACGAATGCGTTGCAGTATCCCAGACCGACGATGCAACCGGCGCCTACTACCGGTATGCGTTTCCGTTCAGCAATTTCCCGGACTATCCGAAGTTTGGTGTATGGCCGGATGCTTATTACTTCACCTTCAACAATTTCACTATCTCGGGAAGCTCTTTTGTCGGCGCCAACGCCTGCGCGGCGGACCGCGCCAATATGCTCGTTGGCAACACCGCTACCATGCAGTGCTTCCAGCAAAGTTCGAGCATTTCCTCACTGTTGCCTTCCGATCTGGACGGGGTTACGCCTCCAGCTTCGGGTACTCCCAACTTCTTCATGACACTGGATCCGGATGGCAGCGCCAACCTCGACATGTACGCATTCAGCGTTAACTGGGTGAACCCTTCAGAGTCGACCTTCACCGGTCCAACTCTGATTCCGGTTCCCGCTTTTACCCCCTTGTGCGAGGGCGCCGGGGGCCACGAAAACTGCGTGCCGCAGCCCACAGCTGGCAGCGACTTGCTGGAGGCCTTGTCGGACCGCCTCATGTACCGTCTGGTGTACCGCAATCTCGGCGATCACACGACTCTGCTGGTCAGCCACTCGGTCGTGGCCGGAAGCAGTGGCGGCGCGCGCTGGTACGAAATCCACGATCCGGAGACCGGTCCCACCGTGTACCAGTCCGGAACTTATGCCCCGGATTCGCAATGGCGCTGGATGCCGTCGATGGCCATGGATCAGAACCAGGACATCGCCGTCGGCTACAGTTGGTCTGGTTCGGGCGCCGGAGACTATCCTTCGGTTAACTACGCCGGTCGCGTACCCTCCGATCCGCAGGGTACGCTGGAATCCGAAGTTGTGTTGAAGGCGGGCGAAGGTTCGCAGAGCAGCGGGGGCTATGATCGCTGGGGCGACTACACTTCGATGACCGTCGATCCCACCGATGACTGCACCTTCTGGTTCACCGAAGAATATTTGAAGGCCACAGGACAGAACAGTGGATTCAACTGGAGCACGGCGATCGGCAGCTTCATCTTCCCGGGCTGCACTGGGACTCCGAACTACAGTCTCAGCGCGACGCCCAACTCCCTAAGCATTGGCCAGGGGAGCAGCGGCACGAGCAGGATCACGGTCGCTCCGCTGAACGGTTTCACCGGCAGCGTCCAGTTGAGCGCCTCCGGTCTGCCGAGCGGTGTGACGGCGGGATTCAGTCCGAATCCCACAACCACAACCAGCACGTTGACGTTGACGGCAAGCGCCACGGCTGCCACCGGGACGGTTACTGTGACTATCACCGGCACATCGGGCAGCTTGACGCAGACGACCACGTTGAGCCTCACTGTGACCGGGCCTCAGAACTTCAGCCTTACCGCGACGCCCAATACCCTATCTGTTCCCCAGAACAGCAGTGGCACGAGCACCATTACGGTTGTTCCGGCAAATGGTTTCAGCGCTAGCGTCCAGTTGAGTGCCTCCGGTCTGCCGAGCGGTGTGACGGCGGGATTCAGTCCGAATCCCACAACCACAACCAGCACGTTGACGTTGACGGCAAGCGCCACGGCTGCCACCGGGACGGTTACTGTGACTATCACCGGCACATCGGGCAGCTTGACGCAGACGACCACGTTGAGCCTCACTGTGACCGGGTCTCAGAACTTCAGCCTTACCGCGACGCCCAATACCCTATCTGTTCCCCAGAACAGCAGTGGCACGAGCACCATTACGGTTGTTCCGGCAAATGGTTTCAGCGGTAGCGTCCAGTTGAGCGCCTCCGGTCTGCCGAGCGGTGTGACGGCGGGATTCAGTCCGAATCCCACAACCACAACCAGCACGTTGACGTTGACGGCAAGCGCCACGGCTGCCACCGGGACGGTTACTGTGACTATCACCGGCACATCGGGCAGCTTGACGCAGACGACCACGTTGAGCCTCACTGTGACCGGGTCTCAGAACTTCAGCCTTACCGCGACGCCCAATACCCTATCTGTTCCCCAGAACAGCAGTGGCACGAGCACCATTACGGTTGTTCCGGCAAATGGTTTCAGCGGTAGCGTCCAGTTGAGTGCCTCCGGACTGCCGAGCGGCGTGACGGCGGGATTCAGTCCGAATCCTACAACTTCCACTAGCACGCTGACTCTGACGGCTAGCGGTTCGGCGGCCACGGGGACAAGCACCGTAACCATCATGGGCGTGTCGGGCGCCTTGACGAACACAACGACGTTGAGCCTCACCGTGAGCAATATCGCTCCAGCGGTCACTCTGTCGCCGACCTCTCTGACCTGGGGCAAGATTGTGGTGGGCGAGACGAGCGCTGGGCAGACTGTCACCATGACCAACAGCGGAAGCGCAACGCTGAACATCAGCAGCATCACGACCAGCGGTGATTTCGGGTTGGCGACCGCCACGAGGCCCTGCGGCAGCACACTGGCTGTGGGAAAAACCTGCCAGATCAAAGTTACCTTTACTCCGACCCAGGTTGGAACGCGGACGGGGACGCTTTCGATCTACGACAACGCTGCGAACAGTCCACAGTCAGTGCCACTCTCCGGCACCGGCGGCGCCCCGGCCGCGTTAACTCCTAGCAGCGTGACATATGCGGCGCGGACTGTCGGGACGACCAGCTCACCGAAGGCGTTTACGCTTACCAACCACCTGAACGTAGCGCTAACCGGCGTTGCGATCTCGACGACCGGCGACTTTAGTGTCTCGTCGACGACCTGCGGGACGAGCGTGAACGCCCTCGGCACCTGCTCCATCGACGTCACGTTCACTCCAACCCAGAAGGGAACGAGGACGGGGACGTTGCAGGTGGCTGACAGCGCCAGCAATAGTCCGCAGACTTCGAGTCTGACGGGCACCGGCGAGAATTAAGATCGTCTGCTTTGAACCAGCCCCGCAGAGATGCGGGGCTGTTTTTTGTCCGCCCGGCGGCAGTCTCTGGCCTGCCCTCGCCTCACGCTCCGGAAGGACGCCGACCCCAACATCCCCATCCTGAAGGAAACTAAGGCCGAGTACGCGAAGCTGCAATAGCTGGAGAAAGTCTTACCTGCTGGCTCACTGTCTAGCGATAGTTGTTCTAATCGCATCATAAAAGGGTGCTCCTTTTCGTAGGTGATGATGCGAACGATCACAACCTACTCCTAGAGGGGCGCCCTTTTATAATGCGATTACAACAGTTACTGTCGCGGTAGGGACGACCATCGCTGATCGCCCCCCGCACAGATCCGTACGTGCGCGTTTACGCATACGGCTCTTACCAGGGATGGGTAACGGCAAAACGAGCCATCGGATAAGGATGCAGAACATGGGGTCTTGGAATCCATCGGCTCAGGAGTGGATAGAGTCGATCCCACCCCACCTGTGCACGTTGACTGCGACGTACGAGTACAGTTCGCCACAGCCAGCAAACGCGACGAGCAAAGATGCGCAACTGTGTCGAGTTGCCCGGAACAGCATGGTATTGGTAGTAGCCCAGCACAACCTTGCGGAGCCATGCACCAACCTCGGTCGTGCGATGATGCTTCCGACGTTGAAGCTCAGCCTTGATGGCTTTGAGCTTCGCGGCCATCCGCCTCTTCGCCGTAATCCGCCAGACGATGAAAGCTCCGTTACTGTTGCGCTGCCCGCAGTAGTGAGTGAAACCCAAGAACGTGAAGGTCTCCGGTTTTCCCTCACCGCGCTGTTTCCGGTCCCGGGCGGCGAACCGCCCATACTCGATCAGTCGTGTCTTGTCCGCATGTAATTCCAACCCGAACTTGGCCAGCCGCTCCCGAAACTCCCGCAGGAACCGCTCAGCCTCCGTGCGGTATTGAAACCCGAGCACAAGATCGTCGGCGTAGCGGACGACAATCACGTCGCCCTTCGCCACTTTCTTGCGCCAGGCTTCGACCCATAGATCGAAAACGTGATGCAGGTACACGTTAGCGAGCAACGGCGAAATCACTGCTCCCTGCGGCGTTCCTAGCTTCGTCTCCGACCACTGACCGTCTACCGATACTCCCGCCTTCAGCCATTTCTGGATCAGGCGGAGTACCCGGCGATCGGCCACACGATGCTCGATGAACTTCATGGTCCACTCGTGATTCATGTGGTCGAAGAAGCCACGAATGTCCGCATCGAGCACCCAGTTCACTCGCTTCCATTGGATGCCCACTGCCAGCGCGTCCAGCGCTTGATGCGGGCTGCGCCCGGGTCGGAACCCGTAAGAAAAGCCTTTGAAGTCGACCTCGTAGATCTGGTTGAGAATCGTCACCACAGCCTGTTGAACGATTTTGTCCTCCAGTGCTGCGACGCCCAGCGGACGTTGCCGCCCGTCGGCCTTCGGTATATAGACTCGTCTTGAGGGTTGTGCCCGATACACCCCACGGTGCACCCGACTGAGCAGATCGGTGAGTCGATCTTCCAGTCCGGTTTCATACTCCTGCCATGTCACACCATCGATTCCCGGTGACGCCTGACGCTTGAGTGCGTAGAAGCTGTCACGGAGAAGTCCGATGTTCAGATGGTGGAGTAAAGCGGTGAATCGTTCCTGCTTCCTTTCTCTTGCTGCTTGCCGCACACCGCGCAATCCCTGGGACAAGCCTTTCCCGCTCTGTGTCGGGGGCTTGTGTGATTGAACGATGTTCTCCTTAGTCTGTGCCCTTCCCTCCCCCGCCTCCGCGGAAGCTTGCGCTTCTTTGTTCGACAGGTTCACAGGTACTACGGCACAGTCCGACTTCTCCTGTACGTGCATGTCCGCCGTTCGGTTTATGGCCTTTGCGGACCGGTCTTGTTCTTTCGAGCAAGACGTGCAGGAGATCTCCCGGTTCTCGTGCATGTTGTTTCTCAGCGTGCGCGGGTTCTCAGACTACGCAGGACCTGACCAATCCACTCGCGATTATCGTGGTTGTCGTATTGCCTTCCTCCCTTACCGGAACGGAGTCGGCGTCCTGATCCAAACGGGCTTTTCGAAGCTCAATAGCCCGGCCCACTGGTACCTCTATCTACGCTTCAAGCGAGACCTCGCGATCTCACCTGCAAGACTCGAGGCCAGGATGGAGTCGCTGTCTCCTTTCCTGTAGGGCTCTTTCATCCCCTACAACATGCCGGTTTATCCCGGCGCACTCCGAATTGCCCGTGAATCCAGGCACAATCGCCAGCCGTCGGTCACAGGCGCCTTTGATAAAATCCGTTGCCATGGACTGGACCGCTAGGATCCCGGCTCTGTTTGTTTGTCTTATCACGCTGCAGTTCGTAGTGGTCGTGGCTCACGATTGGATTAATGTCCCAGGCTGGACGCACGGCACTCAGGTACAGTTAGTGGTTGGGCGGCGCAAGCTATGGCTAGCGACCCTAATCAATGCCATCTTTCCTGGTATCGCAGTCGCTTTCGCCGTCACTTTCTGGAACCGGCCAAAACCTGGGTTCGTGACGAGCTACTGGGTCCTCTATTGCGCTGTGACTTTGGCCTCGGCGATTTTCATGTGGTACGTTCCTTACTTCCTGGGCGCGACGGAAAACACAAAGCAAGACTAGTTGAGAATGTATGCCGGAACCAGGCAGGTTCTGCCCCCTCGGAAAGACAATCCGCGCCCGAACCTACTGCATTTGTGCTTTCACGTCTTGTTCATAGCAAATTTCTGCCTCGCATTGTCGCTACGCTTCCAGAGGTTTTGAGTGCAATCGTCCTGGTTTCGTAAACTATCGCAAACAGCGAGCCACTAGGCAGACTTCTTCCAACCACTGCGAGCTACTGCAGCTTCGCGTACTCCATATCAGTTTCTTGTTCTCCGGAGAGAATCAGCTAGGACCTGCGGTTCAGTGACGCGGAGTACCAGTTTTGTCCCGCTGCTCAGATGGACGTTCTTGCTGGTTGAGCTGAGTGCAGAACCTTGTGCGGTGTTGCTGAGCGCTATCCCTTTCATTCCGACTACACCCTGGCTGGTTGGTCCCAGCGATTGCGCCAAGTCTCTGTGGGGGCCACCGCTGCCCGTCGGTTCTTCAGCACCGCCCGCCGAATATGCCGGGCGAAGAGAGCCGGGAATTGCATGCTCTGATATGTTCCTCATCTCATTCCGTCCGGGGGCTGGTCGTGACTCCGTCTGCCCCGCCAGGTCACTGATGACCGAGGCAGAAATCTGCGTCGGGGCTCCAACCGCCTGAATCGTGGCCTTCAGCGGGATTTCGCGTTCGTTCTTTAAGACAATGCGATCAAAAGCGATCTCCACCATAGACTCGGGTACCTGCTTGGTCCGCGTCCTGGCATCGATTACGTGACCGATGATTTTCGTGCCTCTCGGAATTACGATCTCGCCGTGCGATAGCACATCCATCGTCAGTCTGGCTTCAATCTTGTCGTCGGCTTTGGCTTTCTTGGCATCGACGGACTTAGCCAGCTCAGCCACAATAGCACCACCGGCTGCAATCTGGCCCAATGAAGCCTTGGCTGCGGGGCTTGTGGTCTGCGATGCGGCTGGACTTTGGGCCAATGCCATCGCCGCCAGGATGCCCGCAAGCAACGAAACCAGCACACCTCTCATGGCCATATTCCCTCTTAGCTTACAGCCGTGAGCACGACGAGACCGCCCGCCATAGGAACCGCACGGACGGGACCACACTGGGTGTCATTTGAACGGCCCCGGCGGAGGCTTGCCGTATTGTTAAGCTTTCTTCCAGCCTAGAATAAGGGGCACTTCGTCATAGACGTATACGAGGGCCGCGCCCAAGAGTATCACTTTTTAGGTGAAAGCTCGAACAAAAGGCCCTACTCGCGCCGCGAACGGTCAAATCCTGGGTAGTCGGCAATGCGGAAGTAATCCGGGAGCCTTCAGTGCTTCGCTCGGATGTGGGAGGCTCAGACTGGCCACGAAAGAGAAGAGCGGAAAACCATGGTCCTACTCATCAAACAAGGTAAAACAACCGCCTGGCTTTTGGCTTATATTCTGTCCACTTCATCGCTAGCCTTGGCGGATTCCGGTCGAGTTGTTGCGCGCCCCGTCCAAACTTTCCGCGGTTGGGGAATGTCGCTGGCCTGGGAGGCCAACGATCTTTATGGCGGAGGACGCCAGCCTGCCCAAATCAAAGATCCAAACATCCAGAGCCAACATATGGATCTGCTTTACGGCGATCCGGCAACTCGGTTGACGCTTGGATTCAATATTGCTCGTTACAACATTGGGGCGGCGACGATCCCACGCATCAACACATGCGAGCCGATGCCCAGATGGAAGGCTTTCAAAGCGGACCAAGCGCAGCTTTTGACTGGACACGGGATGCACCGCAACGACGGATGCTGCAAGAGGCGAAGAAGCGGGGCGCCCATATTTTTGAGGCGGCCTCGTATTCTCCTCCTTATTGGATGACTCTTAGCGGTTGCTCCGCCGGCGCAAAAGTGAAGCATCAAGACAACCTGCGGCCCGACATTTACGAGAGTTTTGTCAATTACTTGGCTACGGTGGTCAAACATTTTAGAGGTGTGGAAGGCATTCACTTTGAAAGCCTGGAGCCGTTCAACGAGCCCGATGGTGCCTGGGCCGCTGGCGGAAGGCAGGAAGGCAATGGCTTTTCCTATTCTTCGCAGAATGCGCTCATTCCAATGTTGGCAAGCCGGTTAAAACGGGATGGCCTGGACACCTTTGTCTCGGGCGTGGACATGAACAATCTCGAAGCTGCAGTCGGCGGCGTCGGCCGCTTAAGCGCTTCTGCGCTCTCGGCGCTAGGCAGGCTGAACATACACGACTACCATTCGCATTCCAATCCGGGGAGACTGAAGGAGTACAAGTCACTGGCTCAGAAGCTTCACGAACCCATTTGGATGAGCGAACTGGGATGCTGCTTTCATGGCCAGGGCGACGGGACCGACATGTGGGGCGCTTTGTTCATGGCGGATTCGGTGCGAACGGATTTGCGGGACTTGGGCGCCGAAGCTTGGGTGCTTTGGCAGCCAGACTGGAATGTGATCGCATTCGATCCCAAGGGTGGAGTGCCCCATCCGAAAAAGCAGTTCTACGCTCTTGCCCAGTACACTCGGTTCATCCGGCCAGGTTTCGAGATCATTTCCGCGGGAGGAGCTTACAACACGCTTGCGGCATATTCTCCTGCGGCAAAGCGACTGGTGCTGGTCAGCACGAATTGGGATGCGCCGACATCGAATAATCTCGACCTAAGTGCGTTCGCCGGAACCCCGTCGTCGGCCGTTGTCTATCGAACGACTACAGATGAGGCCGTCAATCTGCAAGAGGGAAAGATCGCGCTTTCTGCGAAAGAGCACATCATCGATCAGCTTCCGGCGCGTTCCGTTACAACCTATGTAATCGACGGCGTCTCGCCACTCCCGAATCTGCCCTCCAGCGCCATCGAAGGCATGCATCAGATCGTTTCCGAGGGTACGAAGTTGTGCATGAACATCACTCGAAACTCAACTGAGAGTGGCGACGGAATCATCCCGTATCCGTGCAGCGGCTTCAGCAACATGGTGTTCAACTTTGTCGATCAGGGAGCCGGCTCCTACTCGATTCACACACTGAACGGTACGACCAGTCTGTGCCTGGCTATCTCGCATGCTTCGCGGTCGCCTGGGGACGGGAAAACAGTTGGCGGTCCGGGCAATCTGATTCAGTCGAATTGCAGCGATGATTCCCAGACCGGCAACGAACTCTTTGATGTCGCAACCACCGGCAGAGAACACGTGCAGATCCGTGTCAAGAGCAGCAGGCTTTGTCTCGAGGACCCTGGCAGAGGAGGCACGATCCGCCAGAACCGGTGTAATCCGTCGACCTCGAATCAGGAATTCATATTGACCGAATAGATTGATTCTTCATCAACTTCACTCGTGATTTGGATCTCGTCCCAACTTCTGTATTGCCCGTTGCTCGGGAGGAATCTCAGCGATTGTCAGCGGCAGACTTCCCAGAAGCCGACTTGAACTAAGCCGCTTTGCGGCGGACGCTATCGCGTGTTGCTGAGCCGGCGGTGGAGGTGATCTGAGCTAGTTTGTGTCGCAGAGGAGGAACTCTCTGTGACCCATCTACGCCAGATCATGCTTGAGGAGCTACGGCGCCGCAACTACGCCGAGTCCACCATCCACATTTACATCCACACGGTCGAGCATTTCAGTCGGCACTTCCATCGTTCACCCGATCAGCTTGGACCGGAGCACATTCGCCAGTATCAGGCCGCGCTGTTCACGCGCTGGAAGCTGGCCCCGAACACCGTCACGCAACGGTTGGCAGCCCTGCGGTTCTTCTATGTCCAGGTGCTGAAGCGAGTCTGGAGCGTTGCCGAGACACCGTATCCGAAGAAGGTTCTGCACTTGCCGCAGGTGCTGAGCCAGGAAGAAGTCGCACGTCTGATCGACGCAGCAGAGTTTCCCTTTCATCGCATTCTGCTGATGACCCTCTATGCCACGGGCGCACGTCGCGCAGAAGTGGCGCACCTGAAGATCAGCGATATCGACAGCCAACGCATGGTCATTCATATCCGGGGAGGCAAGGGACGCAAGGACCGTGATGTCATGCTCAGCCCCAAGCTTCTCGATGCCCTGCGCGTCTACTGGCGCGGGCTGAGGCGCAAGCCCACCGACTGGCTGTTCCCCGGCAACCGATGGCATACAGCGAGTCATCCAGTCTCCAGCAAGGTCCTCTGGAACGCCTGTCAGCAGGCCGCCGAACGCGCCGGTCTTGAGCACAAGCGCATCCATCCCCACACTCTGCGCCACTGCTTTGCCACGCATCTGCTCGAAGCCGGCGCCGACCTACGAACCATCCAGATGCTGCTGGGACATCGCGACCTGGAGGAAACCACGATCTATCTGCACCTCTCCCGGCGACATCTCAGCGCCACCGGCAGTCCGCTGGATGCGATCACGATTCGAGGAGAAGGAGAACAGACGCAGAACGCATGAACCGGCCACCTCTGGAGGTGGCCGACATCGTTCGCTGTGCCGGGCAGTCCTTCGTTGAGCGCAGTCGCAAGTGGATCAACGGACAACACGAAAAGGTGTTGCTGGCCATCACACGCTGCCGCACCGCCGCCTTAGGTGGACATCGCGATCAGTGCTCAGACTGCGGACATACTGCCATCTCGTACAACTCGTGCCGAAACCGGCACTGCCCCAAGTGTCAGGGCAACGCCCGCCGGCGCTGGCTCCAGGCGCGGGAACGAGAGTTGCTGCCCGCCCGCTACGTGCACGTCGTCTTCACCCTGCCACGAGAACTGGCTCCGCTCGCCTTGCAGAATAAACGGCTGATCTATAACCTGCTGTTTCACGCCAGTGCTGCAACGCTGCTGGAGATCGCCCGCGATCCACGCCACCTGGGGGCCGAGATCGGTTTCTTCAGTGTGCTCCATACCTGGGACCAGCGACTACAGCATCATCCCCATGTTCACTGCGTGCTGGCCGCCGGCGGTCTCGCTCCGGACCACTCCCGCTGGATCTCATCGCGCCGATCCTTTTTTCTTCCCGTCAAAGTGCTCGGCCGAGTCTTCCGCGGCAAGTTTGTGGTCGGACTCAAGACCGCCTTTCATGTCGGCGCACTCCAGTTCCACGGACATCTCTTACCGCTTGCGGAACCGCGCGCCTTCGCCTCGTGGCTGCGGGTACTGTTCCGTCACGACTGGGTGGTCTACGCCAAACGGCCTTTCGGCGGGCCAGAACATGTGCTGCGCTATCTGGGCGCTTACACTCACCGCGTCGCCATTTCCAACAGCAGGCTGGTTGCTCTCTCCGAGGGCAACCTAACCTTTCGCTGGCGCGACTCCGCTCACGGCAACAAGAAGCGGCTGATGACTCTGCCCGTCGATGAGTTCCTGCGACGCTTCCTGCTGCACCTGCTGCCGCGCGGCTTTATGCGCATCCGCAACTTCGGCTTTCTCGCTAACCGACGGCGAGCGGAGTTTCTTCCACTCTGTTTCCGGTTGCTCCAGCCATCCGATCAGCCCGCAGCAGACGCCACCTCGCCCGCGCTGCCCATTCACTCGCTGTGGCAATGTCCGCTTTGCGGCGGAACCATGCATGTTGTCGAGCGCCTCTCCGCCGCCCAACTCCTCCTCCGATCTCCGCCTCATCTCATCCGGTGCGCCGCTTGAATCCACATCTTCAGCCTCGAATCTCGCTCCTGCTTCGGTGCGCACACTGGTTCTATGTCTCGCATTCCTCAAAATGTAGTATGGTGGTGCGCTCCAAACTCTCCGACGTGCCGGCCTACGACCATTCTCTCTCCCACCAGCAACTGAAACGGAAGCGCACCGACCGCAAGAGTCACCTCGCAAACGACAACAACCGCCTCATCGAGAATCAAATCCCATAGTCCCCCGGAGCGGCTTCCTTCAAGTCGCTGTATCTGAAGCGCCCCTCCACAGCATCTCAACTCCCAGCTCTTCGCTCATGGGCGCTTCAGATACAGCACTAAGACTTCTGGCCCGGAATAACTTCCGTATTGGCCGTCACCCAGGAGGAATCGCCGACGTGACAGAAATTGGGGTTGCCGACTCGTGATTCCCATACTACTTAGGCACTGGTTCTTGCGCACTTCGGAAGTACATCTGTGGCGTGGTCCCCAGCATCTTCCGGAACATTTCAATAAAGGCGCTCACGCTGTCATAACCAACCGCAACAGACGCCTCCGTTACAGACTTGCGCTGGGCAAGCATTTCAAGCGCAGCGAACAGCCGTGCCTGCTGCCGCCAACGGCCAAACGACATACCTACCTCAGCGGAAAAAGCACGCATGAAAGTACGGCGGGACATACCAGCAAAATGCGCCCAGTCGTCCAACCCGCGGTCGTCGCCAACATCATCCAGCAGAGCATGAGTAACTCTGGCCAGCCTCTCATCTCTGGGCAAGGGCAAACGCAAAGGCTGTTGTTCAGGCTGCGCAATCTCATCACGAAGAACTGTGATCAGGCGCTTCCGTGCTGGGTCGAGTGGTTGCCAGGGATTCCACGCGAGAACACGATCAACGATGGAAAACAATAACCCTGATGAGCTAAACAGGCACGGCTTCTTGGGCAGGGCACGGCACATCTCGGCTGACAGGTAAACCATGGAGCCGGCAACGCCTCCCACCGAACGTGCCTTGTGCATGCAATCGGGGGGAATCCAGGCACAACGTTGCGAGGGAAACATCCACCGTTCACAGCCCGCCTCCACAACCAGCAGTCCCCGAGTCAACGCGAAGAACTGCCCACGTGCGTGACTGTGCTCGGGCGCCCAATCCTCAGCCGCGCGCCTCTTGAAGGCAAAGGCCAGTACTGGTACGTCGCTTTCGGCGAGGCGGCGCAGTTCCTCCACATTCTTGGGGACTGAGAACATGAAATTTGCGAGATCGACCCTTTCCCGATAAAAATCGCCACTTTCTCGTTAGCAGGCCAACATGAATATGGCTAGAGTACGGGGCAGATGAGCGAAAGGCAAGAAAGGGAACCAAGGGCACGGTTCGAAGAATGTACTAATCGAAATAAATTCAGTCGTGAAAGGACGCGAGCATGAACGCTGCTGTGCTAGACACCATCAATCAACCACCTCACTTCGAGCAGTTTCCCGAACCCGTTGCGGAAGAAAGCGAGGTGATCGTTCACGTTCGGGCCGCCGCGCTCAAACCCATCGATAAGCAAATGGCCAGCGGCTCGCACTATGCAGCGTACGGCAAACTGCCCGCCGTGTGCGGCATGGATGGAGTTGGGCGCCTTGACGACGGTACGCGGGTGTTCTTCGGTGGCCCCCGGCCGCCTTACGGCGGCATGGCGGAACGCACCGTCGTGTCGCGGTCGCGCTGTTTTCCGATTCCCGACAACGTTAACGACGATATCGCCGCAGCCGTGGTAAACCCCGGCCTGTCTGCCTGGGGTGCGCTTGTCTGGCGTGCGCAACTGGCCCCGGGTGAGACTGTCCTAATCCTCGGTGCAACCGGAGTCACGGGCAAGCTCGCCATACAAACGGCCAAGCTCCTCGGCGCTGGGCGGGTGGTTGCGGCCGGACGGAACGAACAGGTACTGAATACCCTTCACGACCTCGGAGCCGACACCACCATCCACCTCGGGAAGCCCGGCCAGGATCTCACCGAAGCGTTCGTTCGCGAAGCTGGTGACAGCGGCTTCGACGTCATTATCGACTACCTCTGGGGTCCTACCACCGAAGCCCTTCTAGCCGCCATCGCACGAAGCGATTTGAAGGCTGCGTCCTCCAGAGTCCGTCTGGTTGAGGTTGGCGAGAGCGCGGGGCCTACGATTTCGCTTGCCGCTGTCGCGCTACGAAGCTCGCGGTTGGAAATTCTTGGAGCCGGATCTGGCAACGCCGCTGCGTCACCCGAGATGTGGATCGAAGCCGTTCGGCAACTGATGTCCAATGTTGCTTGCGGTGCACTGCGCATCGACACGGAGGGGGTGCCGCTACGTGAAGTGGAGAATGCTTGGCATCGGGAACAGCACGGGCGGAGAGTGGTCATCATCCCGTAGTTGCATGGGCGCAATTGGCAAATTGCGTGTGCGGCAACTCGAATTTCGCTAGTGCGGCAGTGGGTCCGGCGATTCCGAGTGTATTGTCGGCAACCCTTCCTTAACCCCGATTAGGGAAGGTTTGCCCGTGACTCGAGAGCAACGCGGTAGTGTTGAGCTTGTACGAAGCTCAAATGAGTGCATTGGCGATTTTGAGTCAACCGAGGAAGCGTTCTGTTGTCCAGATTTCGGAGTCACGACCTGGGCACTTTGCATCGGTCCGCGGTTTGCCAAATTGATTCGGGGTAGCTGGTTTGCTAAGGTCGTCGTCATGTCCGAGCGTTCCACCGAGCAGATACGCGAATTGCTCGACTCCCTTTATCGCGTGGATTCCGGACGAATCCTGGCCACTCTGATCCGTTTGCTCGGTGATTTTGATCTTGCCGAGGAGGCGATGCACGAAGCCTTTGCGGCTGCGCTGAGCCTGTGGCCGAGGAGCGGAGTACCCGGCAACCCGCGACCATGGTTGATTTCGACGGCCCGATTCAAGGCCATTGATACTCTGCGTCGACGGGCAAGATTTGATGCGTCTCAAGACGAGCTCGTGCGATATCTGGAAGCGCAATGGAGTTCGGCGGAAAGATCCAATGAAGAGGACAGCCTTGAGGATGATCGGCTGCGCCTGATTTTTACCTGCTGTCATCCATCTCTAGCGCCGGAAGCGCACGTTGCGCTCACCTTGCGTGAGGTGTGCGGGCTAACCACCGAGGAGATCGCGAAGGCCTTCCTCACCACTCCGCGTACGCTGGCGCAGCGCATTGTGCGCGCAAAGGCAAAGATTCGAGAGACACCGATTCCGTACGAGGTGCCGACGCCGCAGGAATTGCCGGAGCGACTGGGTGCGGTGCTTCAGGTCATCTATCTCGTCTTTAACGAGGGTTATTCGGCTGCAGCGGGAGCGGAGGTAACGCGGGCCGAGCTAACCGGCGAGGCGATTCGACTGGGCCGGTTGCTGACCGAACTCCGGCCAGAGCCGGAAGTCATGTGGCCGGAAATCATGGGTTCAGAAATAATGGGGCTGCTTTCCCTGATGTTGCTACAGGAATCCCGTCACGCCGCGAGAACCTCTCCGACCGGTGAGCTGATTTTGCTGGAGAATCAAGACCGCGCGCTATGGAACAAAGAGCAGATCGCGGAGGGCGTGGCATTGCTGAAGAAGGCCCTGAAGTCCCGCCGCTTCGGCTCCTACACACTGCAGGCTGCGATTGCGGCCGTTCATGCGGAGGCGGAATCGGTTGCTCGGACCGACTGGCGGCAGATTGTTGCGCTCTACGACCGATTGGTACGCATTCAGCCTTCGCCAGTTGTACAGCTCAATCGTGCCGTGGCCATTGCCATGCGCGATGGTCCAGAGGCCGGTCTGGCGCAGATCGATGCGGTGCTGGAACATGGCGAATTGGCAAATTATTACCTGGCGCATTCCGCCCGTGCAGATATGTACCGCAGGCTCGGCAGGACAGCTGAGGCTCGTGCTTCGTATGAGAAGGCGCTGGCGCTGACCCAACAGGAACCAGAGCGGCAATTCCTACAAGAACGGATTCGGCAGTTGAAATAAAAAAATTTCCGGTGGCGCATCGTTAGGGAAAAGCGGGATACGTCCCGTCTGTCCGCGGGTGGCCCAGGCTTTTGATCTCGCTGGCATCACCAACACAGTGGGGTGCCCCAGTTTTCTTCCTTGAAAGGTGTCAAGTGCTCGCCTTCGCTCTAAGACGTGCTTGGGATGGAGGGTGTTTATATCAGCATCTTGCTCTGCTGGCGGCGACCAGGATGGTTGGGGTCGGTGAATTCGAGCAGTTCGATGGGCGCCGTTTTCGACTATGAACGCGACGCGGACGCCGTCGGACGGGCTGTTGGGAGGAATCAGGATTTCGCGGCCAGCAAGCTCGGAGGCGAGATCAGCCACTTCAAACGCGACGTGCGGAACTTGCCGGACGAGATCAGGGACCGCCGCGTCCGCTTCGAAACGCATCCACTCCACGCCAAATTCGCTTTTCTCGTGGCTGACGACAAAGAGTTTCAGGTGTTTCAAGTGGGTCTCGCCAGGCTTCGCTTCAGTAGTGGGAATTCCGATGTGATGGTACCGGCGCATTGTTTTTCGCTCTCCGTGGAATTGGCACAAATTCTACGCTGTCGTTACCGCGTTTGAAACCGCCGAAATCATAGAAACGACTCTGCCAGAACCGGCCGGAGAATCCGCCCCGAATCGCCAGCCGCCGGGAGACGCTCAACTTCGCGGCTTGAATTATCTTCGAGGGATCGCCAATCAAAGGTTCGGAAATCAGCAGATGTACGTGTTCGGGCATGACCACGTATCCGATCACGGCAAAACGGTAGCGAACGCGCATCAGATCGAGGACTGTAAGTACCAGGTCGCGGCGTGCGGGATTGCCAAGTAGCGGCTTGCGTCGATAGCAGCTCCACGTGATGAAATGGAGGCTTCCGGTGCCGTAATAGCGCTTTAAGCCCCCGGGGCATGAATAGACCCTACGCACCAATGCGAGGGCTTGTCTGTGACGGATGAACATTGGCTGGGCTTATTGTGAGCTATAGGACAAAAGCCCCACTTCTCGCAAAGGACGCGAGAAATGGGGCACCCTGCCTATTTAAGGGATGCGTCGCGAATGGGAGATGTGGGCCACCCGCCGCGGAAGAAGCAAAATTTCTAGGACGATTTGTCGAATTCCGGTCCGCCGTTCGACTATATGGTGAAGGCAGGACAACCGGTCCGGCCCGAAGATGTTGCAGGAAAAGGCCGCTACAGGAGAATGGAGAAATCATGACGCAATATTTGGTTGCTATTCACCACCCCGACGACTACGACCCGTCCACAGAGGACGAAGCGATGGAGCGCGACATCTCCGCGCTCAACCGAGAGATGGTGGCTGCCGGTGTCAGGATTTTCGCTGGCGGCCTCACCCCCGCCAGCAGTGCGAAGTCGCTGCGGGCGCAACCCAATGGTAAGGTGCTCATCACCGACGGGCCGTATCTGGAGACCAAGGAGCACATAGGCGGTTTTTGGTTGCTGGAAGCCGCTGACCTGGACGAGGCACTGGCGTGGGGGCGCAAGGCTGTCATCGCCTGTCGGGCGCCGGTCGAGGTGCGCCCGTTTGGGAGGACCAGCAGAAGCAACCGAGCGGCAGTGACAACGCTGCCGGCGATGCCGGACTGACGGGCCGGTGTCGGGGTGCCGCGATATGGGTCAGCATCCCTGCTTCCAAGTGGCACTACCTGCTCATCGAAACCGGGCTCATCGAAAACCGGGGACATCCGTAAATTAAACAAAATCAGATAGGACTCGAAAGGAACTCAGTCATCAGAAAAGTCAATGTGCTTGAATTTGTCTCCCTTGATGGTGTCATACAAGCCCTAGGCGGGCCAGAGGAAGATACCAGTGGCCCGCCGTGGTGGATACGTCCATATCGCGACCCTGTTTCTTCAGCGGCCGTAAGAAAGCAGATGAACATGCCGTTTGACTTGTTGCTGGGGCGCAGGACCTTTGACATTTGGGCGCAATACTGGCCGCAACATAATGACATTTGGCCAGCCGTCAACACAGCGACCAAGTACGTCGCCTCGAATACCATGACTTCTCACGCATGGCAGCCGTCCGTGTTTCTGAACGGAGATATTGCGGAAAAAATCACCAAAATTAAGCAACAGGAAGGGCCGGATTTGCACGTTGTTGGAAGCGCAAATCTCGTTCAGACTCTCCTCAAGCATGATTTGGTCGATGCGTTCTGGCTGAAGATATTTCCGATCACATTGGGCGGTGGAAAACGATTGTTTGGCGACGGCACGATCCCGGCGGCATTCAAGGTGACGGAAAGCACAGTCACCTCGAAAGGCGTCATTCTCGTGAATTACGAGCGTGCAGGCGCAGTCCCAACCGGAAGTCTATAAACATTTGGCCGGGTTGGGGGCCCTGTCGATTTTCTCTGTGCGCGACGATTATAGGATGAACGATCCAGCGCGCAAGGCTGTGCTGCTGGCTCCCGCCAAGAGGAGGAGAACATGAAATACATCTGTTTGGGGTATATCGAGCCAGGAAAATTCGAAGGGATGACCGAGGACGAGCGACACGCAACGCTCGACGAATGCTTTGAGTACAACGACCATCTGCGCGCCAACGGACATCTTGTTGCCGAAGTACCTCTTCAGCCTCCGGAGACCGCATTGACCCTGTGCTGGAAAAACGGCAAAGTCGCGACCACCGACGGCCCCTATGCGGAAACCAAGGAACTGCTTGGCGGTATTCAGATCCTTGAGGCGCGAGACCTCAATCACGCCGTTCAGCTTGTCTCACAGCTTCCAGGCTTTAAGTATGGACTTGGACCGGTTGAGATACGGCCGGTCGCGGATATTAGCGAAATGATGAAGGAGAGCGAGCGGAGACGACGAAAGGATACCTCGCGATGAGGGCGGCAATGCGCTCATCGAGAAGCCATTGGTTCGTGTTCCGGGTGGATTGTCGGCAAACCTTACCTTACCGGATTAGGTAAGAGTAGTTCGTAACTCGCTCGCTATGGGTTTTGCGATCGGCTAAACTGAATCGACCTAACCGCGCTCTCTGTCGGAAGACAAGCAGGTGCTTTCGACATCCCTGCTGAAGGACGAACGGACGATGAAAGCGCTGATTCGCGACCGGTACGGTCCGCCGGACGTGCTCGAACTAACGGACATCGACCGGCCCGCACCAAAGGAACGCGAAGTCCTGGTGCAGGTGCATGCGGCCTCAATCAATGATTGGGATTGGCAGATGCTCCAGAGGCCGATGCTTCCGCTCCTCTTCAATACGCCACGGATACGGATTCTGGGTTCCGACATCGCGGGACGAGTTACCGCGGTCGGCAACGGGGTTCAACGTTTTTTGGTCGGAGACGAGGTCTACGGCGATCTCTCGCGCTTCGGGTCGGGCGGCTGGGGCGGATTTGCGGAATACGTGTGTGCACCAGAAGTCGCGTTGCTACGGAAGCCCGCTCGAATGACTTTCGAACAGGCCGCCGCGCTGCCGCAAGCCGGGCAGCTCGCGGTGCAAGGTCTCTTTGCGGCCGGACCGCTGAGATCCGGCCAGAAGATCCTGATCAATGGGGCGGGCGGCGGCGTGGGCACAATTGCCGTCCAACTCGCCAAGTGCCAGGACGTGGAAGTGACCGGAGTCGATAGCGCGCTGAAGTTCGAGATGATGCAGGCCATCGGCTTTGACCACGTGATCGATTACGCGAAGGAAAACTTTGTCAGCAACGGCCGGCGCTACGACCTGATCCTCGATACAAAAACGACTCGTTCTCCGTTCGCATACACGCGCTCGCTCAGTCCCGGGGGAACATACGCCACAGTCGGTGGAGACTTGTCCCGATTGTTCCAGCTTGTAATATTCGGATGGTGCATTCGGCAAGCCACAAGCAAAACCGTCCATTTGGTCATGCTGAAGCAGAACCGGGACCTACGATACTTAAACGAACGTTTTGAAGCCGGACAGCTGACCCCCGTGATCGACGGTCCTTATAAGCTGAGTGAAGCGCGGGAAGCCTTTCGTCATTTTGGTGCGGGCGCTCATCATGGCAGGGTCGTCATCGCGATGGTGTGATAGTCGATCCGTAATCGCAAAGGCTTTCTAACGCTCTGTTGCGGGTGAGTCGTCGGCAACTCTTACCTTGGGATTATTTCGGGGTTACCCCATCATTCAGGCGTCTATGACTTTAGACCCGGTGTACAATACCGGCATTTCTGGGTCAACGAGGGTAGTCGTGATGATACTCGGGAGAATTGCACGCAAAAGTTTCGGCGGAATCGTAGCTGTGGCCCTGACCACATGCGTCTACACTTTGGGTCAAACCAAAGCCCCAGTAGACCCGGGCGTGCGCAGTGGCCCGGCGGGTGCCGGCACCCCGCTGAAGGGTCTTACTGCGGACGAAACGGCGTTCTTCCAGGATGGGCAGGCAAGGTTCGCTGAAGTCGAGGTCGTGACCAAAGGCTCGAACAACGGCCTCGGTCCCCGCTTCAACTCCAACCAGTGTTTCTCTTGCCACTCGCAGCCGGATGCAGGCGGAACGAGTCCGGCGAAAAATCCCCTGCCCGAAGTCGCCCACTTGAATGGGGCGAAGAACACGGTGCCATGGTTCATCACGCAAAATGGCCCCATCCGCGAAGCGCGGTTCAAGGAGAGCAACGGAGCCGTCGACGGCTCGGTGCACGACCTCTTCGTGATCACCGGGCGAAGTGACGCTCCCGGCTGCAACATCGCCCAATTCGACTTTCTGCCCGCCGGAGATCCGCTCACGGGCCAGGGTGGGAATTCGAACATTGTTTTCCGAATTCCGACCCCTGTCTTTGGCGCGGGGCTGATCGAAGCGATTCCCGACTCGGCGATCCTTGCGAATATGCACGCCGACTCATCGCTGAAGTCAGGCTTGGGTATATCCGGGCACCCGAACGCGCACCTAAGCGGAAACGTGAACCGCAGTGCGAATGATGGGACCATCACCCGTTTCGGGTGGAAGGCGCAGAACAAATCCCTTCTCATGTTCGCGGGCGAGGCATACAACGTCGAGATGGGAATCTCGAACCAGCTTTTCCCGCAAGAGCGCGACGAAACGCCGGGGTGTCTCTTCAACCCCACTCCTGAAGATACACTCAACTTCACGACGACTCCCGCGACCACCGGCAACTCGAACCCGGCGGTCATCTCTGACATCGAGGCGTTTGCCAATTTCATGCGGATGCTGGCGCCGCCCACTCCCGCGCCCGCCACGGCGTCCAGCGAGAAGGGACGCGCCACTTTTGCCAAGATAGGCTGTGTCCACTGCCATAAACCGTCGTTTACCACGGGCGCGATGATTGCGAGCGGCTCCTCGATCAGCCCGAGTGCTGCGCTTTCCCATCAGACGGCGAATCTTTATTCTGACCTTCTCGTCCACCACATGGGCAAAGGCCTCGCTGACGGCATCACGCAAGGCGGCGCCGGCCCCGACGAGTTCCGAACCGCTCCCCTCTGGGGCGTCGGACAACGCGTCTTCTTCCTCCATGACGGACGCACGACCAACCTGGTAGACGCTATCAGAGATCACAAGAGCCCTGGCAGCGAGGCAAATAAGGTCGTCGAACATTTCAATAAGCTGCACGCTCGGGAGCAACAGGAGATTATTGATTTCCTGCGGTCGCTCTAGCGAGAAGAGAGCTCTCATGAGTCGCAGCTTTCATCCTTTGGGCAATAGGGCACTTTGGTAGAGGAACCGCGACACTTCGTAACCTTCACACCCGAGCCACGACGCGACAACTCCCGGTTTGTCGCTAGCCTTGATCGGAAACGCCTCGGGGCAGACTTTTGGGGTGGAGCGGGGACCTCGATCCGAGGCGTTTTCGATGAGGAGACTAGGAGGAAGCCGCTGGCGTTTGCGGCGGACGCGGTGCGCTATGGGATTTGAACGGCAGTGTGGATCTGAACAGAGCTTGGGGAGAGCGGCGAGGCGTGGTGGGAATGCGGTCCGGATGGTCGGGGTGGCGGGCGAGATGAGCAAGAGCGCATGCGGAAAGTTGCGTGAGAGGCGTTGGAGAAGAAGCGGACGCACAGGTGCGTGGGCGTGCCGGAGCACATCCTCGGGTCGATAGTGGTGGACAGGCTACGAAGAATCGAAGTAAGAGCATGTGGCTAATTCCGCAGCCGTAAATCTCTGCATCACGATCATGGCCGCGCCGCAACGTGGGCAATGCCAGAGGGACGAAGTCTCGGAGGAAGCTGGGCGCGTCACCACTGGGGCAGGCGTTGGGGAGTTGCGGGATAGCAGTTGTCGCGATAGTGCCAAGCGAGAAGCGCGCCAGCGATTGGCGAGGAATCCGAAGTGACGGATGCGCACGAACCCTCTGGGGAGCACGTGCAGAAAGAAGCGCCGTAAGAACTCGGTGGCACCGAGAGTCATCTTGCCTTGCTTGCCGCCGTGCGCGTAGTCCTTCCAGCGGAAGGTGACGCGCTCTTGATCGAAGGCCAGCAAACGGTGATTGGAGATGGCCACGCGATGGGTGTAGCGGCCGAGATAACGCAACACCTGCATGGGTCCACCGAAGGCGGGCTTGGCATAGACGACCCAGTCGTGGCGGTGCAGGCGTCGGACGAGTTTTGTGAACTGCAGTGGATCGGCGAGGGCAGCGGCCGGACCGGCACAGCAGAGTTGGTTGCGGCGGTGGAGACGTTTCAGAGCGGCGAGGAACTTGCCGCGAAAGACGCGGCTGAGGACCTTCACGGGCAAGAAGAAAGGATAGCGTGGGCGGACCCATTGACGGTGATCCGGCGAGAGTCCGCCCGCGGGAATGGCGCAGTGAATGTGGGGATGGAGGAGCAGGTTCTGTCCCCAAGTATGCAGGATGCTGATGACGCCGATCTCGGCGCCCAGGTGTTTGCGATCCATGGCGATCTGGAGCAAGGTTTGAGCACTGGCGGTGAACAGCAGGTCGTAGAACAGACGTGGGTTCTCCAAGGCCAGCACATTGAGTTCGTGAGGCACAGTGAACACGACGTGGAAGTAGCTGGTGGTCAGGAGTTCGCGTTCGCGGGCCGTCAGCCAGCGCTGGCGAGCTTGCGTCTGGCACTTGGGGCAGTGCCGGTTTCTGCACGAGTTGTACGAGATAGCCTGATGACCGCAGCTCGGGCAGGCATCCCGATGACCGCCCAGCGCAGCGGTGCGGCAGCGCAGAATGGCGCGAAAGGCTTTGAGCTGCTGAAAGCCAAAGCTGGATCGATAGCGATCCAGGAAGCGATCGCCCTGCACGCGAACGATGTCGGCCACCTCGAAGGTGGGCCGAGTCATTTTTTGTTTTTCCGTTTAAAGCTGCGACTGATGTTCTGGGTGCTGGAGAGAGCGAGGCTGTCCAGCGGATTAGTAACTGCCTGTAAGTGGCGCTGCGATAGATGCAGGTACTGAGCGGTCGTTTCCAGATCACCATGTCCGAGCAGAACCTGGATGGTGCGCAGATCGGTGCCCGCCTCCAACAAGTGGGTCGCCCAACTGTGGCGTAGGGTGTGCGGGGTGACGCGTTTGCGGATGCCGGCCCGATGCGCAGCATCGCTACAGGCAATCCAAACGGTCTTGTCTGAAATCGGCTGATCGAGTCTGTGTTGGCGGGTACGGGTGGGGAACAAGTAGAGCCTCGGCTTCCGCCAATGCCAGTACTCGCGAAGGACTTCCAGCAGGGCTGGGCTCAGAGGCAAATCGCGATCCTTGCCGCCTTTGCCTTCCACCACCCGGATGATCATGCGCTGGCTATCGATGTCGCTGACCTTGAGATGGGCGAGTTCGCTGCGTCGCATGCCGGTGGCGTAAAGCGTCATCAGCAACGTCCGTCGAAACAGATTCCCGGCCGCGTTGATTAGACGCGAGACCTCCTCCCGGCTCAGCACCGTCGGCAGCCGGCGCCGATCCGTGGGATAGGGTAAGAACTCTCGGAACTGATGCCGCTTGAGCGTCTTGACGAAAAAGAATCGCAGCGCCGCTACCCGGTTGACCACGGTGCCCGGTGTCAGCTTGCGCTCAGTCAGCAGGTAGGCTTGATAGGTGCGAAGTTCGTTGGGGCCGAGCTTGTCGGGGGACTTACCAAAATACTTGGCGAACTCGGTCACCACCCGCAGGTAATTACGAGTGGTGATGGCGGAATAGTTGCGACGCTGGAGTTCCTCCAGCATCATTTTTCGTAAACCGGTCACAGGAATCTCCTTTCCCTGTGACCCACACTATGTCAGCTGTTCCTGAACTTTCCTGGTTCACCACGCGGTAGCGTCCGCCGCGCCAGCGGCTTAGTCCTTGTCGGCTACTCGGAAGTTGGCCCGAAACGGGCTTGGAGGACATCAATGGCGATCTCCCCGAAGCCGACTTCTGGGGAGTCCGCGAGACTTCATTTGTCCGATTACAGACTTGTGCGCGGCATAACTTCCCGGTTGCCGTGATCCGCTCCGAGTCGGTGGCAGGTGCTCACGTCCACGCTGCGTCTAGGAGTAGGCTATTCCACAAGGAACTTGCCGCTACCGATCCGGAATTCTGTGAGGGGTTTGAGATTCTTCGTGTAACCGCGGGTAACTGCGTATTCCTTCCCACCTTTAACGCGGAGACCATACCTTCCCGTCGGGTACGGCTTGATCTCTACAACAAACGAGGTATTCACGAGCGCAGATCGATGGATCCGAATGAATCCGTATGGCTTCAGCTTTTCTGCCACCACCGAGATTGACTCGCGCAGCAGATAGGAGTCTGATTCGCGCTGCAGCGACACATAATTGCCCTCAGCTTGAACTGCGACCACATCGCCAGGATTGACGAAGAGAATCCTTCCTTTAGCTTTGATTGCGATCATCGGGTGACCCGGACGAGACAGTTTCTGCAACTGCGGCAAAGTTTCGATCAATTTTGCGGCTCGCTCGCCCTTTGCTCTCCGAGAGGCCCGGTCCAAGGCTTCGTTGATCCTTTCGTTCGAGAAAGGCTTTAGCACGTAGTCTACGGTGTGCCTCTGGAAGGCTGCGACCGCGTGTTCAACGTGTGCCGTTACAAACACGATCGACGGCAACGGAAGGTTTCGTTCCCTAAGCTGGTCTACTAGTTCAGTGCCCGACAGGTCCAGCATATTGATGTCGAGAAGCAAAACATCGTAAGAGTCCGTCGCCAATTTCTCGAGCGCTTCAACCGTGTCGTTGGCCGAATCGAAATGCTCCACGTCGCTCCTTGCCGACAGGACATTTGCCAAAGCCGTTTGTGCCAGGCGCTCATCATCCACGATCAGCACTCGCATGGTTTCCACTCACCATCGATCTCTGTTCCATCAGGCGTAAACGTCTTGGCTGAGCGCTCCAGACTTGAGCCTGAAAGATTTCGCCGATATTCTTCGGATGGTCATGACTTGAATTCGCGTTGAGATCAGACCATCAGTGAGCATCCGTAAGTGCCGGCGTCGCGATCTGGCATGAGGTACTGGTCAAGCGGGGCCATGGTCAAATACGGCGTTTTGGCGTCCTGTGCCGGCGCTGGCCACGCCGCGCTGGCCACGCCGCGCTGGCCACGACAAACACCGCGAAGCATCTTAATGCGATTGTTCTGGCTTTCTCCAGGTTCATCAATTTTCCCCATCCCGTATTCGCTTTTGAGGCCGGACTGGAATTTCCGATGGCAGTGGCTACATCCACTTTCACTTCACGTCCGTCACTTGCTCCCGCGCCTCGTTGTATGTCCCGAACTTCTTCGCCACTACCTTCAGCGTGGGATAGAACTGCACAAACGTGTGCTCGACGGCGGCATGAGCGTCGTGGCACGACCAGCAGCCGTTGCCCTTGGGCATGGCCTCGGCCGTTTTGCCGTCGGCGTTGAAACCGTAGTACGCCCACTTATCAGAATTCCGCGCCGAATCCTTGACCTCGACGGCCAGCCCCATCAGATCGGTCTGATAATGGCCCCTCTGGTTGATGGAACTTCGGCTTGCCGCATCCCGTTCGTCGATGACGAACATGCTCTGCTCCGGCCACTTCCCAGAGTTGGCAAATTCGTTGTAAGCCCAGCGCTGCACGAAGACGTTGGTGAACATCTCGTGGCTGCCGGGCTCGGGACTGTAGTTCATGCCGTATCCAGCAGACAGAAAAATCCATCCGCGGTAGTCGGCTGGCCGGATAAGCCGGCCTTTGTCGTCGTATTGCGGCTTGGGCGCTTTTTCGTCAGGCGCGACGGCCAGCAGCACAAGGCAAGTAACCAGAATAAGGATGGAACACAACACGATTTTCATAGATCACCATGTGGTTTCCCGATTCTTAAAATAAACCGCCGTTGTTGCCGCCAACCCAGATGACGGTTGAGAAAACATCGGCCCATTCTCTCGCCTTGCGGTGTGCCCCTACCTGGCCCTGACTGGGTCTGGCGTTCCATCTGACCACCAGCCGGTGGGAACCATGAAATTGTCGATCGGTTCCGGAGCGCCACTGAACTGTGGACTCAGCATGATGGGCGAGTTGGGCAGATCTGCACCCCAAACGGCGCCGTCCATGAGTGGTGTGTAGATCATTAGGTGAGCGATCCAGTTGTGGTGCTCGCCATCGTTAAGATACTGTTCTTTCGACATCATGTAGGCCATGGCTCCAGGCTCCAGGGGCGGCAGTTCTTGCTTTATGAATTTCTTGATGCCGTCGATGATCTGAGTTTTGGATTGACCGGCCAATATCATCTCCGTTCTCTTATACGTCATCGGCAGGATGGAGCGGACAGCCGGCGGATTGTAGCAGACTGGACCTCGAACTTTAGGGTTCCAAAAGTTAGCGCCGTCGAATGAGCCCATCCACCCTCGCTCCACGGCGCATACGAAACCATTCTTCCCTTTGACCGCGGTTTCGTAGCCATTCCGTCCAAGGAAAAGGACATCCGCGTCGCGCGAGATGGCCTCCGGCGCCGCGCTTCGCGCCATGGCAATCTCTGCGTTTCGATCCATTAGGTATTGATCAAGCGGAGCCATGCTCGGATACAGCGCTTTGGCGTCCTGTGCTAGCGCTTGCCACGCCGTGATCAGCACGACAACCAGCACCAAGCTTCCTACTGCGATCGTCCGGACTATCCTTCGGTTCATTGATTTTCCCCTTCGATACGGACTTAAATACGCCTTCAAACCTGTGATGCGGCAATCACAGCTGATCGTTGTACCCTTTTATAATACATACTGGTCGGTACGTTGGGGGTTGAGAGCAACACAACATAACATAAACATTAGTGCGCCCCCCGTCTGTTGCTCGCGCAAAGGCGGCGTGATTGCACTATGGATTTACGGAGGATGTTATAACCCTCACGAAAGCGGCGGGCTAGTCTCGGCCTGCCGCTCGCGCCCGCCCGCGCGCCGGGCGCAGAGACTCGAGGTGGCCGCTCACCCTTCTTTGGCCGGATTGCATCGTCCGTGGATCCTGCGAATTCTTCGTTAAAACGACGTAACCCTCGTACGCCGCGATCAGGAAGGTAGCCGTTTCATTGATGTTTACATCACTCCTTACCATCCCACGTTTCTGTCCCTCACGCAGTGCCTCCGCGATTGCATCGTGCCAGTCCTTAAAAAGTTTTGCCGTCCTTCTGCGGAATCCCTCATCAATACCTGACATCTCCTGAGACAAGTTAAGCAAGGGGCAGCTACGCTGAACGTCTTTTCTTTTCAGCGATTCGGACTGAACAATGCGGACCAGAACGTCGATGGGGTTCTTGGCTTTCCGTAAAGGCTGCACCCACTTCTGGTGAAGCTGACTCGTCATGACCTCGTCCACCACCGCATACCCGAGGGCTTCCTTGCTATCGAAGTGGTAGTACAACGCGCCCTTGGTCACGCCTGCTCTGGCCAGAATGGCATCCAGGTCAGCGTTTCGAAATCCTGAGCGGTGCATCTCCTGGAAAGCGGCCCGCAACAAACGCCCCCGCGTGCGCTCTGGATCGCGCGGTGTGGCCCCGCCGCGTCTCGATTTGTTTCTAGCAATTAACATACCAACTAGTATGCATGTTATGACTGCAATTGTCGAGGCCGGCCTTCCGAATCTCATAGTTTCGCCGGCGATCTCTACTGATATCCGTACGAATTGATCAGTGAGCTTGTTTTACATTGTTTCTACAATTGGTCAGCTCGTCACTTTCTATTCCCGAAACACGCACCTGGGCATTGGAACCTCACGTATTTCCCCCAAAGACGGCCCTCGGCCTGCATTGATCCAAATCAGCATACGCGAACGCACCCGCAACGTTTGTCAGTCGGTGAGAGGCGGTCGCCCGAGGGGTGAGTGCATGCCGCCAGTTTCCCTCGAAGGAGCCACCGACACATGCCATGGCTTCCCGTGTTCGCCATTGCGTTGAGTGCCCAAAATGCTTGACTCGATATTTTCCTGGCTTCAGCCCGTACCGTAACGGGTCGTACTTGATGCCGCTGGCTGAAGGATTCGCAGATGAATGGACGCTGTACTGTGTCAGCGGGAGTCCACCCATTTCCAGTCGATGGAGTTGGAGCGACCTGAAGCTATAGGCGGTCTCGAATCAGGCACACGATCGCGGTTATGGTCCACCCGAGGAAATTGTGCCTGTAGAGAAGAAGTCGCGTTTTTCGGGTTTTTGAAATTTTCACTTTCAGGAGGTCTCCCATGGTTAAGGTAGCGAAGGCAGTCATTGGTGTCGTGCTTGGCTTGTTGTTGACTCTAACTCCGGCCTTTGGCCAGACGGAGACTGGATCGATTTCCGGTACTGTTAGGGACGCGACCAGCGCCGTCATCTCTGGCGCCACGATAACGGCAAAGAGTCTTGCGACGGGAGCCGAACGAACCGCGACGACGGGGACCATCGGTCAATACTCGATTCTCGCCCTTACGCCAGGAACCTATCAAGTAACCATCGCGAGCGCGAGCTTTCAAACCTACCGGACAACCGTGGAAGTCACGGTCGGCAGCGTTTCGATAACGGATGCCAAATTGCAAGTTGGCCAGAGTTCGGCTGTCATCGAGGTCACCGGGGGAGGGGTGACTCAGGTAGATACGGAGACGCAGGAGCTCTCGCAGCTTGTCAGCGTTCAGCAAATGACGCAACTGCCCAGCCTCAACCGCAATCCTTATGACTTTGTTGGGATTTCCGGTAACGTCAGCAACGGCGATGCTACCTCCAACGGCGGACAGAGCTCTGTGACCGGCGGTGGCCAGGAACTTTCCGGCCGCGGCGTCGGCTACAACCTCAACGGGCAGCGCCAATCGGGCACCGAGATTCTGCTCGATGGCGTGGAGAACGTCTCCATTTTTAACGCCTTCATCGGCGAGGATGTCCCAGTCGATGGTGTCCAGGAATACAGCGTAGTTACCAACAACTTTTCGGCCGAGTATGGCCGCGCCTCGGGTGGAGTGGTCAACGTGACCACCAAGCCCGGTAGCAATGCTTTTCGCGGCACAGTGTGGGAATTCAACCGGCTTGGAGCTTACACCGCCAATACGTATGCAAACGATGCAGGCGATGTTCCGAAGGGCCAATACACCCGCAACCAGTTTGGCTTCCAGGCTGGCGGCCCGATCATCAAGAACAAGTTGTTCGTTTCTGAGACCACGGAGTGGACGCGCGTTCGGAGTGCGGCGATCGAGACCGAGGAGGTATTCGACCCGACGTTCATAAACATGTTACCGGCAAATGCCCAAGCCTACTTCCACGCCTTCGCTACCGGCGCGCCGCCCGCCGCTCCCGGTTCATGCTCCAACGGCCTGAAGTGCACCACGGCGGGGGAGTTGGCATCGGCATCGAGCCCCATTATCGTTAATAACATAAACGGAGTCACGCCGGTTGCCGTTTCACAGCCGATTTTCGATACCGTCAACTTCCCTGTGCCCTTCAATGATGGCGGTGGCCAGCCGCAGAACACATACGCGCTTGTGGGACGCCTCGATTACAACTTCAGCGACAAGACGCAGATGTTTTTCCGCGCCGGCAGGGAGAAGATCGACATGTTCCCAGGTACGAACTTCCCCTACAGCGTATATCCTCAATATGATCTTGGCTACCTCAACCAGAACCAGAGCTATCTGCTTTCAGTGACCCACACTTTTAACAGCTACCTGCTCAACAACACCAAACTCAGCTTTACGCGCTTTAATGACGCATACTCATTCAACTCGGCGTACCAGAGCGTTCCAAACCTGATGTTCTACCCTGGGGTTGACCCCGTTACTGGCAATGCCCTTTCAATGCCAGGATTGGCAAACGAAAACACGCCGGGACTGGGTGGTTTGCCATCCGGTGGACCGCAGAATACGATTCAATTGCAACATGACCTGTCATGGAGCAAGGGCAAGCACAACTTGCGCTTCGGAGGGCAGTATACCTACATTCAACTGAACTGGGCCTACGGCGCATACGGGCAGGCGGTAGAACAGCTAGGCGGCTCCTCACAGGACAGCATGGACGACTTGGTAAATTTCGCGGGCAATCCCGGTGGAAGCCAGCTTGGGGGTAGCAGCGGCTTCGCCGGCAGAGTCCATCCGTCCCCCGGCGGGTTCCCCTGCCCGGTCGATACCAACGGCAACCCGGTCAGCCCATGTCCAGCAAACAGCATCGTGCAGCCGCCGCTGAGCGCGCCCAGCTACGCACGAAGCTACCGCTACAACGATTGGGCTCTTTATGCGATGGATAGCTTCCGGTTCACTCCACGCCTGACGCTAAACTACGGACTGCGTTACGAACACTATGGCGTGCAGCATGACAACCATCAAAACTTGGACTCTAACTTCTACTGGGGTTCCGGTGCTGGACTTTATGAGCAAGTTCGGAACGGTCAGGTCGACCTTACGCAGCAAAGCCCGGTCGGCCAATTCTGGGCTCCCAGCTGGGGAACGGCGGCACCGCGCGTCGGCTTCGCCTATGACATTTTCGGCGACGGCAAAAGCAGTTTGCGGGGCGGCTTCGGCATCAGCTACGAACGCAACTTCGGCAACATCACTTACAACGCTAGCTTTAACCCACCGGCCAGCGCCGTGATCCAAGACTCTTGTCCGGCGCGTAGCGCAACGTGCACAGCTTTAGTCACCAACGCCAGCCTCGGCCCGCTGGGCTCGGCTGGTGCCCCAATTGGTCTTCCGCCCGTCGAGCTGCGTTTCAACGACCCCAGCATCCACGTGGCGCAGACCCAGTTCTGGAGCCTGGCCTTGCAGCGCGAAGTGGCTCGGAACACGATCGTGGAACTGGGCTACAGCGGCGCTCACGGTGTTCACCTCTATGACCTCAACAACGTCAATCTTCAAGGTGCTGGCCAGGAATATCTGGGCGACCCTTTGAACGACGGAAACTCGTTGTGTAGCCCCGGTAATGCTGTTGGCACAACTGGACCATGCCTCACTCGGCCGAACTTTCAATATACGAATATCAACGAGCGCGGCAGCGGCGGCACCAGCAGTTACAATTCCTTCAACTTCAAGTTCCAGACGCAGAACCTGCACCACACTGGTGTGAGTATGGTCGCGAACTACACCTGGTCGCACTCGTTGGATGATATTAGTTCGACCTTTTCCGACAGCCTACAGGGAGGATCTGGGAACGGGTACGGCAGCCTTGGCTACACTAATCTTACCGACCCGATGCTGGATTGGGGCAACTCGGACTTTGATGTCCGGCAGCGCTTTGTCGTTTCTCCCATCTGGGAAACTCCCTGGTACAAGGGAGGAAAGGGCTTGGGCGAGGCGTTGGGAGGCTGGTCGCTTGTGGGTGTCTTTACCGCGCGTACGGGCATCCCGTTTACCGCATATAACCTTGACCACGACTTCAATAACTATACTTTTCCCCGGCTGACGCCAGCCACTCCGATTACGAACTACCATGTTAGTTCAAATCCTGCGTCGATCGGCCCGAACTTGTTCAGTCTGATGACGTTGCCGCTCCCGCTCCCGGCAAGTACTGCGCCTCTCAACCCGACCTTGGGTATTTCCGACTTCGGACCCTATCCGGCCGGAATGACTGCCCGCAACGCATTTCGCGGACCGGGCGCGTGGAACCTCGATACGGCGGTGAGCAAGAATTTCAAGCTCACGGAGCGTGTCGGCCTGACCTTCCGCGCCGAAGGCTTCAACATTTTCAATCATCACAACATGTATACAGATACCTTCCTTGTCGCTTACACCGGGCCGACCACAACCCCAGTGGTAGTCCCGGGGCTTAAGGGAGGTCTAGGCAGCCTCGCTGAAGGCGGCAACAACGACGAGCGGCGCTTCGTTCAGTTCTCGTTGCGGTTGAGCTTCTAAGCTGGGGCGTTTGAACAAGAGTTGGGAGGAGGGGAGCCGCAATGGCTCCCCTTTTTATGCGTGCCGAGCATGCCAGCTCGCTACTTATCTGCGAATATAGTCAGCTTCGCGCAGATTGAGTACGAACGTTAGCACGCTATTTGCGAATGGACTTTGGGATTGGAGAGCGCAAAAGGTCACATATGTCCGTAAAAACATGTTTCCGAAGCATCTGAGCAAGCTTTCAAAACACCTCAGGCGACCAAATGGTCGTGGTAGAAATTAACGAAATATCTCAGTGAAGAAGTGAAGACGGGGCCCGTCCCCGAATGAGGTGCAACCGCAAAGAATCCACAAGGTCACGAAAGCCCAACTCGATGAATTAAGGTTCGCGAATAGTGGGCGGAGGGGTCGGCAAGCCGGAAGCTATCCAGAAACGATAGATCCCTATCGGAACTGCCCTGAGATGAGACGCGGAACTGCCCTGGTGTCGTGGTCGGGGGCAGTTTCGATAGGGTCGTTTGAAGTGAGCCGCTAGCGTTTGCGGCGGATGCGGTGAGGTCTATGGGATTTCGATTCGGTCGTAGGGGTTATTAATCGTCTTTGCAGCAAGAAACCGGAGCGAAAAGAGCGGCGGGCCTGTTCTTGTAAGGCGCGGTGAAGTCTCGGACTGCAGAAGAAGCGTTCGCATTCGTAGGCGGAACCGCCGGTTGAGCATGCGAGGGCATAGCGTGTTGAAACACACCTGCGATCGACGATCATCGAAGCAAGTTGCGCCATAGTTGTCTCAGGAACTATCAACCGCGTTCCGTGGTAGATGAGGCAGTAACAGGGCTGAGCGAAAGTGGAGTTGGGTGCTGGTTATTCGTTCCAGGATGACCATCGGGCCGGTACAAACCGGACAGCGCATGTGGGCAGTGATCTCAGCACGAGTTGCGCAACCCTCTACCCCAAGCAGAGCACGACAGCGTGCGAGCATACTGCCACGCCTGCGGTTGGCAAAAAGACCGAAGTGGCGGATGCGGACCAAGCCCTTAGGCAGAACGTGGATCAGGAATCGGCGCAGAAACTCATCTGCTGAGACCGTCATGATCTTCTGCTTGCCGCCGTGCGCATAGTCTTTCCAGCGAAACGAGACTCGATCATTGTGGAACGCAACCAGTCGATGGTTGGAGATGGCGACGCGGTGCGTATAGCGAGCCAGATAGTTCAGGACATGCTCGGGACCGCCGAAGGGTGGCTTGGCATAGACGACCCAGTCTTCGTGAAAGAGCTGTCGGAGAAACTGGCGAAAGCAACGCGGATCGACAAGACTCTGGAGTGAGCCGTGAAACTGGAGCTTGTGCTGAAGAAAGAGTTGTTTCAGTCCGGCTACGAACTTGCCCCGGAAGACGCGACTCAGCGCGGCGACGGGCAGGAAGAATCGTCTCGAGGAGGGGATCCATCGGGAACCGTCGGGGGCAAGACCGCCAGCAGGAACAACGTAGTGTATGTGCGGATGATGCTGAAGGTTCTGTCCCCAAGTGTGGAGCACGCCAAGAAATCCGATGTCCGCACCCAGATGTTTCCGGTCGCCGGCGAGTTCGAGCAGCGTTGCTGCACTGGCTCGGAACAGCAGATCGTAAAGCAGTCGCTTGTTCTGCAGAGCTAGAGCGGAAAGTTCGTGCGGCAGCGTGAAGACGATGTGAAAGTAAGAGACGGGCAACAGCTCAGCCCTGCGCTTGGCGAGCCAGCGGGAGCGGGCGTTGCCCTGACATCTGGGGCAGTGCCGGTTACGGCATGAGTTGTAAGAGATAGCCTGATGTCCGCAGCGCGTGCACTGATCACGATGAGCGCCCAAGGCCGCAGTGCGGCAGCGGACGATGGCATCGAGCACCTTGCGATGCTGCCACGCAAGGTGTGATCCGTGGTGCTCCCAAAATCTGTTGCCGGATGCTCGGACGATGTCGGCCACCTCCAGGGTGGGCCGGTTCATCGCTTAACCAGTCTCCTGGAGCGCTTCACCTGGTCGGGACTGGATACCTCGATCGTTTCCAGCGGACTGGGAACCGCCTGCAGATGACGCCGGGACAAGTGCAGGTAGACAGTGGTGTCGGCGAGCTTGGCATGCCCCAGCAGGATCTGGATCGTGCGCAGATCGGCGCCGGCTTCCAGCATGTGAGTGGCGAAACTGTGCCGGAGCGTGTGAGGAGACACATGCTTGCTGACACCAGCATGTTTCGCGGCCTCCGCTACAGCCTTCCAGACAATCTTCTCGGTGATGGGCACGTCGGCGCGCCAGTTGTTGACGGTGCCGGGGAACAGATATGTCTTCGGCTTCATCCAGCGCCAATACTCGCGCAGGGTCTCCAGCAGCTTCGGGGTCAACAGGACGTCGCGGTCACGGCCACCCTTGCCCTGGCGAACATGAATGACCATACGTTGGCTGTCGATATCGCAAACTTTGAGGTGGCATAGTTCAGCGCGTCGCAGGCCGGTCGCATACAGCAGCATCAGCATGGTGCGGTGCATCAGGTTCTGCGCGGAAGCAATGAGCCGCGCCACTTCCTCCTGACTCAGTACTGTGGGCAGCCGCCTCTGACGCTTGGGAAACGGAATGTGATCGGGAAGATACGGCCGTCGGAGTGTCTTGACGAAGAGAAAACGCAGAGCAGCGGTACGACCTTCGATCGTTCCTGGCGAGAGCTTGCAGTCGCGAAACAGGTGAACCTGGTACTCGCGAATATGTTCTGGACCGAGGCGATCGGGCGAACGGTGGAAGTGCCTCGCGAAATCCTCTATGGCGTGGATGTAAGCACGAACGGTGTTCTGAGCGTAGTTGCGACGCTGGAGCTCGTCCAGCATCAGCTTCCGAAGATGGGTCACAGTAATCTCCTTGTGACCCAAAACTTACACGCGCAACAATGCTGGGGACGACCACGCGGCAGCGTCCGCCGCGCTAGCGGCTTAGTTCAAACGCCCTTGTCGTCACCTGCTCCCGGATTGTCAGCTGCTAGGAAACTCGCCCGCTACCGAAATCCTGGTGGTTGCGGCCTGGCGCTCGCGATCTTCCGGGGCTCAGGCGCTGGCGGCGCGCGCGGCCTTTTCGGCCAGCTTGCTGTTGAACTTGGCGGCGTCGATGACGAAACGCTCGTGCGTGCCTTCGGAGATCTTGTCGATGCCGTCGTTGGCCACAACCGAGAAGCTGAGCTTGCGGCCATCGACCTTCTCCAGCTTTACGCGGACGGTCACCGTCATTCCCGGTGGCGTCGCAGCGGAATGAGTGAAGTTGACCAGCGTGCCGACGGTCTGCTCGTTCGGCCAATCGAGATGGGGATTGATGGACTGCAGGCAGGCCCATTCCAGCAGCCCAACCATGTAGCCAGTGGCCAGCACCTTGGGCATCAACTGAAATTCCGGAGATTCCGGGTAAAGGTACGGGACGGTCTTGTTTTCAGGCACGCGAAACTTGAACTCAAAGGTGAGGCCGGGTTGCAACGTATCTTTCATAGCTGGCTCCTGTCATTGAGTGACATGGTAAAACATGGTAGTGGGCTAGTGTCCGCTGTAGTAGGCCAGGTTTGAGCCGTCGCCTTCCCATTCCGAGAGGCTGGCCCGCACTTCGCTGAGTACACGAAAGTCATCGTCGAACTCCGCCGCAACCACGCGCTGGTCCTGGCCGTCAATGTAACGGAGCACATAATGTCCTCCCGCCAAGGCGAGCGCATCGATGGGCTTGCTGTCGTCGAATTCCGCCCCAATTTGCGAAAGCAACTGCGAGAGGGAATACTTCGCTCCCCGGATCGCAAGGCTCTGCGCGCCGCTGCCCAGCGGTCCAAAGCGGTGTTCGATAACTTCCCGGTCTCGCGGCGTATTCATCTCGACTGTCAGTATCAATGCGGAGGAAAGTAACTTATCCCAGAACCGTGATGAGCCCATCCAGCGTGTCCACGGTGACGTCCGGCCTGAGTCCCAATTCGTCTTCGGGAAGCTTGCCCCGGTTCACCCAGCAGGTCCAAAGCCCGAAGGACTTGGCGCCCGCGATATCCCAGAAATTCGACGATACGAATGCAATCGCATTATCGGGTACGGCTAGATGCTGCGAAGCCAGGCCGTACACGCGCGGGCTCGACTTGTAGATCTTCACTTCGTCAACGCTGATCACGTCGGCGAATACGCCTTTCAGGCTGGCGCTCTCCACCGCGGCAGCGAGCATTCGCGGCGAGCCATTTGATAAGATGGCCAACTTATATCGCGACAGCTTGCCCAACGCCGACTTCACTTCGGGAAAGGGATCGAGGTGAAGATAAGATTCCATCAACTCTCTGCGGGTCTCGGCAGGGCACGCGAGGCCGAGACTGCGGCAGGCAAATACCAGCGCCGACTCCGTCACCATCCAAAAATCTTCGTACCTCCCCATGAGGCTGCGCAGCCAGGTGTACTCCAGTTGCTTGGCGCGCCAGAGCTTGCTCAGTTCAGCGCCTTGGCCGGGAAACTTGCGGTTGCACAGTGCAATCACCGAGTGCACGTCGAACAACGTACCGTAAGCGTCGAACGCAATCGCCTGGATGCTCGGTTTCATTGCAATCCTCCCCTCAGCAATCCCCAAGAGACGAGCCTCTCTCGACGCAAAGTCTACTCTAACTAACTTAAACGTCGGCGCCGGGTATTGGCGGACGACGAGACATGTTTCGGAACCATTCGTAGTAGGCGTCGTCGCCGATCCACTCGGCAATATGGCCACGCGTTTCAGCGACGAAAGCAAAGCTGGCGTCGAACTCGTGGGCCACGATGCGCTGGTCCTGCCCATCGTAATAGCGGACGCAAAAGTGCCCTTCGGAGACCACTTGAATGTCGATCGGCCAGCTATCTTCGAACGCAAGATCTATGTGGGCGAGCAAAGTCGGGAGATCGTACTCCTCGTCCCCGATCACAACCGCCTTCTGGCCGGAACCCAGTTTCCCGAACCGGGTCTCTATCAGAGCCCGTCCGTGCAGGTCAGACATACCTGGCTCACATTTCTGCCGGTGCTTCGTGTGGCCGCTTGAACACCATGTGGATGCCGATGGTGCCGTAAGCGACACCATCCTTGTTGGGTGCAATCAACGGAATCGAACTCACCAGCTCCCATCCGTCCGCGCCGGCACCGTTGATCCACGAATCCAGGCCGCTGACCATGCCCTCATCGCTCTCGCTGAAAACTACCATCCGATCAAAATATTCCCACTTCATCGCTTTGACTCCTTCGTTACGTGAATGTACACGAGAGGCTCTCAGGCAACCTTGACCTTCCCCCAGCGTTCGTTTAGCCAGCCCGTGGTGACGGCCAGCACCTCGTAGTTCAATTTAAGTTCCATATGGTTGAACCAGCGCGGCAGGTAACGGATAAAGCCGTTCTCATGCTGAACCTCGGCGTGCAAGTAGTTCGTGATATAGCGCAATTCGGATTTCGAAAGGCTCGCCTTCAGTCCCTGTGCACCTTCGAGAATGGCGGGGATATCGCGCTCGGCATAAAGCAGCAGGCAAGGACGATCGTGGGACGCCACGGGACCGAGGGCATCGAGCAACTCCACCACATACCCCGGATATGGCTCACGCACAGTGGGACTGGGAAAAGTCTCAAACATCCACTTGCCTTGTGGCGAGATGGTGGCAACCACCGAGGGCGAAATGGCGATCATGCAATCCGCTGAAGACATCAACGCCAGCCGGCCTCCCAAGCTGATGCCCAGGGCCGCGGCCCCGCCGAAGCGGCGCATGTAGCGAATCGCAGACTCGGCCTCGTCACGCATAGCCGGACCGATGGCAGCGCGATTTTCACCGTGACCGCAGAGGTCGATCGACAGCGCGGCTATTCCAGCTTCTCCCAGCGCAACGGCAATCCCGAGCATGTGCTCCTTGGTTCCGCCATAGGGAGGGATCAGGACCGCGCCGCCGCGCGCCGAGTCCGGCGTAAGAAGATACGCAGGGATGTTATGGCCGTCGGTAGCCGCCAATGTTGTGACGCGCTCAAGGTTCATAGAACTCCTCAGTCTGCGACTCCTCCTCCCGCGGATTTGCGGGATTGTCCCGGATTCAGGTTCGGGGCACCGAACTTGCAGATTCGGTCTGCGTTGATCCGCCGCGCCTCCGCCGGAATCGAGTTGCGGAGATCCGCCTCACGGCGCGACTGTGCTCAACCAGCCCAATACCTTTTCGCTCAGCGGAGACTCGTAATTCTCAAAGCCGTGACTGGCGCCCTCAATGCTTGCCAACACGGCCGTGGGACCGGCGGCGATCTGCAGCCGCTTCCCGATGTCCTTTTCGATGAGTTTGTCGGCTGTGCCCTGCACGATGAGAACGGGATTCTTGACCTTCGCCAGGTTCTGGTAGGGGTTGGAGAGCCGAGCTGGGCCGCGCGTGCTTAGAAGATACCGGGAGGTGTAGAGTGCCTTGCCGATGGGGCCGAGGTCGACCAGCATCAACTCATCTTCATGGCCGGCTTGTTGCAGCTTCAGGGCTTCATCCACTGAGGCCTGGGCCTTTTCCTTACCGAATTGCCACATGTTCCACTCGAAGAGATCGCCGGGACCACTCACCAGCGCCGTGGCCGCAATATCCGGGTCGCCGCTGGCGGCTTGGTAGTACAGCACGCGGTTCGTGCCCATGCTTTGTCCGAGCAAAACCAGGCGCTTGTGGCCGAGTTGACGCAGATAGGCTGCGCCGGCTGCAATATCGGCCTGGTTATCTGTAAAGGAGGAGTTCTTGGGGCCGGCGTCGTGGTCGCGCATGTTCAATGCGAGGGTGTCGTAGCCAGCATGAGCTGCAGCCTCACCGAGTTTCGCGAAGTAGACGCCATAGAAGGTGCCGGCGTAGCCATGTACCAACAACAGGGCGCTTTGACGCGGCTTCGAAGCGCGAAAGACGATGCCCTGCAGGCGCACACCATCGGTTGTGCGCAAGGCGACTAGTTCAGAGGAACAAGCCCCACTCGTTGAGACGGGCGAAGGTGGCGCCTGTGCCAGTGACCAAGCAGCCCACAGGACTGTGGCACACAAAAGCAATCTGCGAAATACAGACATCCAGTAAACCCCCGCGATGGCCTAGGGTTTGTTCTCGGACAGAACACCGGCTTGCTTCTGCTTGGCTTCCAGTTCCGCCAGGCGCGCCCGGAGGGTCTTGTCCCGCTCCCAGCGTGCGGTCACATCCTGCATGGTGGCGGCTATGCCCAGGACACGCCCCTCGGCATCCTTGAGCAGCACGACGTTGAACTCGACGGAGATTCGGCGGCCGTCCTTGGTTAGCGCCGGGACGGCAAGCACACCCCAGCCGTACTTGGTGACCCCAGTTCCCATGACCTGGTCGTAGCCTTCCCAGTGACGCGGCCGGTGCTTCTCGGGAATAATCATGTCCATGGACTTGCCGAGCGCTTCCTCGGAACTCCAACCGAACATCGTCTCGGCGCCGGCATTCCACAACCGCACAATGCCCTCCCGATCCCCAACAATGATGGCGATCGAGCTCTGTTCCACAATGCGTTCGCAGAGCCACTGGTGAGCGGGGAAATCATTCATGGAGAACTCCAGGAAAACGAACGCGGATACAGTTTTACCCTATTTCCCAGGCAGAGAACCACAGAATCTTTGCGAAAAGCGAAGGGGCGGCTGACACAGCACGCGAGCCCCCGCTGCCCGCAAATCCTTATCGGGACATGAGACCGTGCACGGAAGCGCTCGATCCGGTCTTTACCAAGGTGCTTCCTGATCTTTAGATCTTTGATCTTTAACCGGTACCAGTCTTCAGCGGTGCGCCCGGTTGCTGGGCACCCTGTTCCTTCTGCTTCAACACGCGGCGCAACAGCTTTCCTGTCGGTGTACGCGGGAGTTCGTCTACGATCACGATTTCCCGAGGCAGCTTATAGGTCGCAATCTTGCCCTTGCAGAAGGCAAGCAGGTCGTCGGGGGTGAGGGTTTCCCCAGGCTTCAGCACCACGAATGCTTTGGCAATTTGGCCGCGCACTTCGTCGGGCACTCCGATGACACCGACGTCGGCGACGGCGGGGTGGGTAGCGACGGTGATCTCAATCTCCTCGGGCCCGATGCGGTAACCCGAACTCTTGATGATGTCGTCTTCCCGGGACACAAACCAGAAGTAGCCATCCGCATCGACATAGACGAAATCACCGGCTCGATTCCAGCCCTCGGGGGTGATGGCATGGCGCTGTTTGTCGGGATCGCGCCAATAGATCGTGCCGGTTGGTCCGCAAGCCACGAAGTGACCGATCGTACCGGTTATGGCTTCCTCATTCTCCTCGTTGATGACCTTCAGTTCGTAACCCGGTACGGCCTGGCCGAAGGAACCGGGCTTGGCTTTGCGGCTGACCACGTTGGAGGCAAAAACGTACATCATTTCCGTCGTGCCCAGCCCCTCGAAGATCTCAAGACCGAATTTCTCCTTCCATGCATGATAGGTCGGGGCGGTCAGGCTCTCGCCGCCGCCGGTGCAGACGCGCAGGCTGCTGAGATCAAACTTGGTTTTCGCGTCCGGCACCTGCAGCATCTTGCGGTAAGCGGTGGGGGCAAGAGTCAAGATCGAGATGCGATGCTTCTGTATGGTGTCGAACATCTTCTCCGGCTCGAACTTGGCGATGAGCGAAGCGGCCGCACCGAAGCGGAAGGGGATGGTCGCATAACTAGAGTAGCCCGCCCCAAACGCCAGGGGAGCGGACCCGCCGATGACGTCGTTCTCCGTGACCCGCCAGCCATACTTCCCGAAGCCGTCGGGCACGATCAACAACTCCTCCACCAAGTGGACGGTCCCTTTGGGTCGTCCAGTTGTGCCCGAAGTGTACATCAGCAAACCCACGTCTTCGCGGTTGCGGAGCACCGGATCGATGGTTGGACCGCCGGACTGCAACAGCTCGCCGTAGGCGAGGAATCCCTTGGCCTTCACTTCGGCGGCATCGCCCCCGATGACGATGATGTGCTTGATAGTCTGAAAATTCTCGCGCGCGGCCTCAACCTCGCCCAGGAGCATAGCGCTGACGATGATCGCTACCGCCTCCGAGTCGTTGGCGACGTGTGCGATCTCGTGGCGCGAGAACAGGGGCGACGTAGGAGTACAGACCGCTCCCAACTTAAGGATCGCGAAGTTAGCGACCAGGGCCGGCGGTATGTTAGGGGTGCGTAGAACGATGCGGTCGCCTTCTTTTACTCCCAGGCCGCGCAGTGCGTTGGCCAGCTTGTTGGCTTGAGTAAGGAGCTGATTGTAGGTAATCCGCTGGTCTTCGAAGAGCACAGCGGTGCGCTCACCCCGACCGGCAGCGACGGCTTTGCCGAGCAGTTCTTCCGTAGGGTTGAACCGTTGAGCATAGGTCGCGAACTCCGGCAGGGTGTAGACACGTTTCGGCCAGAACTCGCGTGGGGGTAGATACTCAGCCATCTTGGAATTCTCCTTATCCGACTTTGGCTACGATCCCGGCCGTCTCAGCGACCAACTCCTCCAGAGCCTGCTCCACGCGGATCATACCGCGCTGGGCATCGGTCCGCGGGAAAGCCATTACCGGATAGCGGTCGCCTTCGAAGATAAGCAGGGCGGGGACGTTGGTCCCAAAGTCCTCAACCAGCGCACCTTTGGCGCCGAAGACCGGGCGCACGCTGGCATCCGGGCCGCTGACCGTTTTGTGATAGATGGGGAAGCGATCTTTGACCGCGGCCACGTCAACCGCCTTGGCCTTCACACCCGCGGCTTGCAGCTGCTTCACCAAGTCGAGGGCCTTCTTAATATCGCACGGGAACAGCTCGCCCGACTTCTGGGCGGAGCTGTAATAGAACTCCACCTGCTTTGCAGGGGCCGTTCCAACGGCGGCAACCGCGGCCTTGGCGGCGACCGGTTCAGGTGGCACATACGTCTTGCCGCTGTCTGCGAAGACCTCACACTCCGTCCAGCCTTGCAGTGTGATCGAGAGTGTAAACGGCCACTCTCGCTTCACACACTTGCCGAGGTAGGCCTTCTGAATATTGGGATCCAGCGCCGGACGCAGATGCGTGCAGCGGACGCACAGGCATTCAGTGTTGTAATTCGCCATTATTGCCTCCAGTTATCCTTCACCGCGATCCGGCAACGATGAATTTCGGTTTGCTGCCGACAAGGTCTTCCTTCTTCAGCGGATGTCCGCTGATGATGTTGCCCCGCACGTTGCGTTCGATTGGAATCGGTTTACAGACCGCGTCCTTGCGGGCGCGCGGCGCTGATCGGGTCAGTCCCGGACCGGAAATGGGAGAATTGTCCGGCTTCTCGGCAAAGCCGGGCAACAAGTCCGCGGTCCCTTTCGCTTCGTCGGGCCCGGCCACGCACGCTCCGCCCACGGTTGTAATGCCCCAGATCACACGGCACCCGGCGCACTGGGTCGTGCCCTTAAAGTTCCAAAAAGGATACGGATCAAGGAAATTCTTAGTTTTACACTTCGGGCATATGAGCAGCATAGTTGGTCTCCGTCAAATACACTCTTGTTCTTCGAGTCGCTTGATATCCGCGGGCGACAACCCGGCCAACTCGCCCAGGATGCGCTCGTTGTCGGCGCCCACCGGCTTCAGCGCCCACTTCAGGCGCGGTGGTGTCGCCGACATCTTGTACGCCGGCCCCTGGTGCAGCAGATCGCCGTAGGTCGGGTCATCCAGCCAGCGAACGGCTCCGCGCTCGTTCCAGTGCGGGTGGTTGGCAACCTCTTTCGCGTTCCACACCGGCTGATTCAGGATGTTATTGGCGTCCATCACCGCCGCTACCTGCTCCTTCGTCTTATCCGCTGCCCACTTCTCCAGGGCCGGATAAATCTCCATCTGGCTTTCGGGCTTGATCCGGATATCAGCCTTGGCGTATTTGGTAGCCAGCGTGCTTTCACCCACTACCTTGCACAGGCGGGCGAAGTCCTTGTCCTCATAAGCGCTGATCAGGATGTAACCCTCTTCCTGTTCCTGAGGATTCTCGGAATTGGGGTAGGAGGACTTGCCGCACTTGATGATGCCGTGCACGCACAACTGCGTATCCCAGTTGCCCCAGCGCTCCCGGGTGATGCCGTGCTTGCCGTAGAGCGGCAAGGCATACTCCAACTGGCGTGTGACGCCGTGCACCTGCGAGTATTCGGTAAACGTGCCCTCGCCGGAGACCTGATCCCGCCAGTACAGCGCCGCTAACACCTGCGTGGCGCCCATCATGCCGCCCCAGTAGTCAGCAAGCCAGATGGTGTGCTTCGCCGGAGCGCCGCCCATGAACTCCTGCTTGCCAGTCATGCCAAAGTTGCCGCCCTGCGACTGTCCGAGAATGTCGTAAGAAGCGCGGACACGTCCCGGTCCCCAGCCGCCAAAACCACCGAGCCAGCAGTAGACGAGCCGGGAATTGATCTCCTTCAACTGACGGTATCCGATGCCCCAGCGGTCGAAAGTACCAGGCCGGTAGTTCTCCACGAACACGTCGGACTTGGCGGCCAGTTTCTTGACCAGCGCCTGCCCTTCTGGGCGGTGGAAGTCGATCGAGATGAAATACTCGTTCGGGTTCGCGCCCAGGAAGCCGAGTCCAGTGCCCCGTTCCGGCACCCACTTGGAAAGGGGATAGAGGAATGGCTCGTTAAACGGAGTGGTGTGACGCATTGCCTCGCCGCGCCGTGGCGCCTCGATCTTGATGACTTCGGCCCCCAGTTCGGCCAGGTAGGAAGCGCACGAGGGACCCAAAATGTACTGCGTACAGGACAACACGCGGTATCCCTTCAACACTTCGGGCTTGGAAAACTCCTTCTTGGGACTGAAGGTTTCCCGGCAAAACTCCTCGAATGACTGCGCCTTACTAATAGGTTGCGTTGCCATCACATTCCTCCTGGCGTCAGATAACTTGGGCTTTCTGCAGCCGCGTGAAATCCTCTTTGGTGAAACCGAGTAGCCGCCGATAAATTTCCTGATTGTCATAGCCGGTCGGGCGGCCCAGCCATTTCAGCCTTCCCGGAGTCTTGTGCTGCTGGTACGGTGTCGTGCCATAGAGAATCTTACCGTAGTGCGGCGACTCATACTCGGCCACATGCTGGCGATACTTGAAGTGTGGGTATTCCGCGACCTCGTTGACATAGAGCACACCGCCCGACGCCACTTGCTGCTTCGAGAGCTTGCGCTCGGCGTCGGCGCGCGGATTGTCCTTGAGCCACTCGCCCAGCAGAGTGTAGGTCTTCACCTGTTGGTTGTGAGCGAGACGGTCCGCGACTTCCCGGAGGCGTTGGTCGCCGAGGATCTCTTCCTCCACCGCGGGGTACTCGTCGCCCACCGTGCGCCAAATGCGGTACCAGAGGCGGTCATGGCCACCACCCACCATCATGTAGCCGTCCTTGCACGGGTTCACGGCATAAATATTGATGGCCAGGTCCCAGTTGCCATACCGCGGACGAATGCTGCCGTCCATCGAGTACCACGCCCAGCTGTAATCGAGGATGCGGATAATAGCTTCCGCCGATGTCGCTTCGATGAACTGCCCTTCGCCCGATACGTTCTCGCGATACATCAGAGCCGCCAGAATGCCCATGGCCGCCGCGCTTCCGCCGACATGGTCCGCCATCCACAGCGCGGAGCGGGTCGGCTGTCCGCCGAATTCCTTGGGATCTCCGGTGCCGTGAACGAAGCCGCAGGCTGACTGGGCGATCGGATCGAGCATCCCCGGCTTGTCTTTAAGAGGACCCCACTGACCGCGCTGGCCCACCCAGCAATAGATCAGTCGAGGGTTCAGTTCGCGAAGCTGGCGATACCCGATGCCCCACTCGTCCCACTGGCCCGGAGGCGCGTTCTCGATGATCACGTCCGAATGGATGGCCAGATCCCTTAGAATCTTGCGGCCTTCCTCCGTTCCGAGATTCAGCGTGACCGAGGACTTGTTGCGCATCTCATGGAGAAACTGTCCACCGACTTTCTCTCCAGTTTCTTTGTCTTCGAACATGTATTCCTGCCGGCCAAAGGGGGTCAGCTTACGAAGCGGATCGCCTCCCGGTGGCTCGACCTGGATGACCTCGGCCCCCAGTTCGGAAAGCTGCGAGGAGCACCAGTGCCCAATCATCATGCTGGTTGTGCAATCCAGCACGCGAAGGCGGGAAAGCGCTTCCGGTTTTTCAAAATTGTGTTCCGGGCGCAGGATTGACTCCAGGAAGAGCGGATACGCCTTGGCTTGGTCGCTCAGGCCCGCGTAGACCTCTTCGGGTTTCGCGGTGGGGACGGCGGGCCAAGGTGCAACTTTGGCTTGAGGTGCTGCCATGTGTGGCCTCCTAAAGGATAGCGGTGAGGTGCTTCCGCGACGTATTCTGCCTGGTGTTTCTTGGCCGGAAAACCAGGAAGTTTCCAAAAAAAAGAAGCCGAATTATCCTTTGGGCAGAAGACGCTGTCTGTGACGGTAGTCACAAGCAAGCTGTTTTTTTTGACCGCAGGCCTCCAAACCCCACCGCAGAACGGCGCCTGGCGGGCCGAGGGCGGCCTCAGGACGGCCATATGGTAAGGGCGGTCTGCTCCAGAATGTGCCGTTTGGTCTGCGCCGGTAACGGCAATGCCCGGAAAGCGTCGAGCGCTTCCTTGATGTCGCGCACGCCTGGGCCCGGCCAGTCGCTACCGAAGAGCGTTTTGTGGGCGATCTCTGCCAGGCGAGGAAAGTACTCGAGCAGGTGCACCGGCGGAATGCTGCTAATGTCCAGATAAACATTGGGATGGCGTCGCACCAGGAAAAAGGCAGTACTCATCCAGAGGGGCCGGCCTCCATGTGCCAGTACAATCTTCAAGTCCGGGAAATCGACTGCTACATCGTCGATGTGGATCGGGTCTCCGTATTTGCTGCGCGCGCCAGGAAAGATCGATGTGCCGGTGTGAAACATTACCGGGATGCCATTGCTCTGCGCTGTACGATACAGAAGCTCCAGCTCTTTCATACCATTACGGTAGTCGTTGGGGTATAAGAGTTGATGCGGGGGATGGATCTTGATCAGCCGCAAACCCAGTTGGACTATCTCATCGATGTCCGCCATGGCGTTGGTGGAGTAGCGCGGATGGAAGCTTCCGCAGGAGAGGAGCCGCCGCGGGTTCGCCTGAGCATAGTTTGCGGCCATCGCATTAAGTCCAGCGGGAAAGCCCGTGACATCGGGCGCGGCCGCATTGATCAGCACTGCACGATCCAGCCCGACCGTGTCCATGTATTTCAGAAAGGCTTTGGGCGAGCGGGTAAACTCCAGGACCTGATCGAAATCGGGCCGATGCTTTTTCATCAGCTCGAGGGCCGGTGGGTTCAACAGGAGTTCGAACGGTTGGATATGGACGTGGCAGTCGGTGATCAAGGAACTTGCCTGGGTCCTGTCTGATATCGTGAGCGGTTGCAGGATCCAGTCACGCGGATTCCTGCTTGGTCCAGCAACTGCAGTCGCGACGGCCAAGTGCAGAAGAGGCATGGGGAAAATGATCCTCATGCCCCGAACTTATCGCGGCCATTCGCTCCCAGGATGCCAGCGGAACTGCCTCCTTAAGCCGCTACGCCCTTGGTGATCTTGTGGCAGGTCGAGGTCTCTACGTTGAAGGCGTGCACTTTGGGTTTGCTGTTCACCAAATGCTGAATCAGCTCGCTAACCTTCGCGTAATCCACATGGCTGTATCGTTCGGCGTCCTCTTTCGTTTTCCAGAAGCTGAGCGCCAGGATCCCTTCTGCATCCGACACGAGGACGATCTCATCCACAAACCCTGTGTGCGCCTTCAACGTAGACAGTATCTTCTCATGCAGTATGGCACAAGCCTCTTTGGCTTTTCCGGGCTTCGTCTTGACTTCGACAACGCGAACAAACATGGCAGGATATCCTTTCCATTGAGCTATGAAGACCGCAAACCGTCAGTAACGGTTGAGAGCGGACGACCCGTGATTATAGGCAGTGGACGGTGTTGTTAGCAAGCGCAAATGACCAGTGCGGTTGACTCCCAAATCCCGCGGTGATAGATTGTTGCGAAATTCAACAGAAGTGGGGCTTGTCCAAATTCAACAAAATGTGGGGTGTCGCAATGTTGGAAATTAGCCAAATCAACGAAGTTCGCCAGATCAACGATGAAGAGGTTGAACAGCAGGTTGGAGTAGCGCAGCTCAGTTCCATGAGCAGTCTATATATCGACGACGTGCTCGCCGTGGTGGAGCGGGGGGCCAAGAAACTCCCCTCGTTTCTGGATCTGTACCGAAGATCTGTAGCCCAAGCGTGGTCCCCGGACGAACTGGATTTTTCCCGGGACCGGGAGGAGTGGCAAGGGTTGTCGCCTGAGACGAAAAAGCGGCGGATATGGAGCATGCGCATGTTCTTCGCTGGTGAAGAGAGGGTCGCGAGCTTGCTGGCGCCACTTGTATGGGCTGCTCCCAGCAAGGATGTGGAGGCATTCGTGGCCAGCCAGTTGGCAGATGAGGTCCGCCACACCATCCTGTTCGACCGCTACTGGCGGGAGGTTGTGGGCACTGATGCCCAGAGCCTGCACGATCTGGTAAACCAGATCAGCGTAACCGCCCAGGAGAATCCGGCCTACCGTTACTTATTCTACGAGTGGCTGCCTGAGCAATCGCAGTGGCTGGCTTCACACCCGCACGATGTGGACGCCACTGCCCGGTTCGTCACGGTTTATCACCTCATCGTCGAGGGCGCCATGTTCCTTACGGGGATGCGGTACCAGCTTGAGGGGGCGCGACGTTGGGGCCGCACCTGGGGCTTCTATCAGGGTTTTACCGCGGCCACGCGAGATGAGTCACGCCACGTCATCTTCGGCGTCCGCTACCTGCGCGACTTGGCGAGGGATAACCCGAGTCGTTTTGTGCCGCTGATCCAGGACACCATTCGGGAATTCCGTCCGCTGATCTCGACCATTATGCGGCCTCCTCAGGGAGACCTGACTTACTACGGCGGCAAGCATCTGGAGTCGGCGTGGCCAGGTTACACGCCCCAGCGCTTGCAAGAAGAGATGGTCGAGTACGCATACAGCGCGCTCGGGCGGCGGTTGCATGCGGTAGGAATTCCGGTGTCCGCTTAGCCTCGACAAGAGGAACCTCTGACGCCCTCGGCAAGGACAAGGCTGGGGGCGTTCGAGCCTGCGGAATCGGCTTAAGCTCGGTGCGGCACCGGTTGGCGCGCTTCGTTCAACAGAACCGAAGTCATGTTGCTGCGCTTGCTGTCGCGCTCCGCTTGGATGGCTTCCAGGCGCGAGCGCCACGGCGTAAGATCGAAAGGCTGCTCGGCGGGTTTCGCGAGGTATGTGTCAATCAACTCGCGATAGAAACGCACGATGCTTGCCACTAAAGGCACGGGATACTCACGCCCCTGGATCTTCAGGCAGTGGACACCCAGGTCAACGAGCGCTGGGATATCGTCCAGGAAAAAGAAAGCGGCATTCTTGAGCGTGATAACTGGCTCCAGCAGTGCCTTGCCGTCAAGCAGTTCCCATTGTTCCAGACAGACGCGATAATCCAAGCCGCCGCGGTTGGGGCTGCCGCGGAACACGTCTTTACCGAAATCATCGGCGGTCCGCTCCAACCGAATGTAGGGCGACATCCAGCACTTGCCCAGGTAGGTGTAGCACTTGTTGGCATGAATCAGGATCTCAATGCCCACATCGATATTCGCCTGGCGCGAAGTCAGTTCCCCCAGCGTGATCTTGGTGTCGGCCACCACTTGTGAGACCCCGATCGAGCGATAGAACTTCACATCTTCGTTGTTCAGGATGTTGGCGCCGATGCTGGCGTGCAGAACCAGATCAGGGAAATGGCGGTGCACCTGCGCGATAGCGCCCACGTCGGTCATGATCGCCCCGTCAATACCCCAACCGACGAACTTCTCCATCTTCTTTAACAGCGCGGGGATTTCGCACGACTGCATATTCGTGTTGATGGCAACGCGTATCTTGGCTCCCCCAGAGTGGGCGATCCTTGTGGCTTCATGCAATTTCTCGTCGGAGAGTTCGTAGGCGTCACGCCGCCGGCTCCAGCCGCGCGCTCCCACGTAGATCGCATTGGCGCCGTTTTCCACGGCCGCCTTTACCATTTCCAGGTTTCCCGCAGGCGCTAATAGTTCCACCATCGATCACCCCTAAAAAGACAAAAACAAATCACTCAGCAGGCCACAGCCGGTTGCGTGCGTTTGCCGACATACTCGGCGCCGGTCCGGCCGAAATAAAAACCGTTGCACAATCCCACAGCCGTGTGCTCGCGAATCGTATCCCACGCGGATTCGTCTTCCGTGCAATCGCCGACGACGGCCCGCTCCAGCGCCGCGCGATAGATCTTGGCAATCTGCAGACGGTACTCCGGCGTCTCATAGCCTGCCTCGATCCGGAATACAGTGTGTCCGGCCGCGATGAGCGCTGGCAAATGCTCGAGCATGCACACGTCCTTGCCGCTCAGCACGCCCTTTCCCACCGACCGCATGGCCCAGTCGCCCTGCTTGAGGAACAAGTTTTCTTGGCATAGCGTCGGGCATTTCTCCGGCCACTTCTGCTCATATTCCAGTAAGAAGCAGTAATCGGAAACGCCCAGCGGCATTTTGCCGTGAACCACTAACTCCGCCGGCATACCGACGCCGCTCGTTATAGCTCCCACTTCGTCGAGGCTGATCTCGTAGTTCGGCGTAAAGCGGACTGCGCCGTACTCCTTCAACACCTCGGCTCCCGCATCGGTGTACACGTTGGCAAACCCGCCGACGTGCGCCGGCATGCCAGGAAACTGCTCATGTACCATGCGCAGCACGCCGAGGTTATGTACCTCGACCGCATCGGCGCCGGCCGCAGCTGCGGTCTCCAACGCCTTCTGCACCTTGGGCAGCACGTCATTGCGCGGCGCCGCATACGAAGTCACGTAGGCACGCAGACCCTGGCCCTTTACCAGCGCGATGCCTTCCTCGAGGTCGTCCAGGCGCTCCAGAAAGTTGTCCTCGTAGATGCGGCAGTAAATGTTGCCCAGGTAAACCGCGTCATAAGCGCTCAGGTCCGATTCGCGCAGATTTCGCAGGTTGGAGATCGTCGTATTAAGTTCGAAGGGGCCCATTCAACGTCCTTGCACAGTCCACATTACCGGCAGTGCAGCCCGGTTTTCGTCGCTCTTCTGACCGCATTTCCAGGCATCCGCAGCCGCACGGTACGTCCCGATGATAGCACCCACCATCTCCGCCGGAAGGCTGCGGCCCTGGATCTTGATCACGTCTACGCCCGCATCGAGGAACGCCCCGAGTTCTGCCACCTGGCTAATCTGCCAACTGGGAAACAACCGCCGGTCAGCCTCCACGTCATCTTTCAACAGACTCCACGGCTGCTCGCAGATGCGGAAACAACTGCCCACTCCGCCGCGTTTGACGCTGCCACCTAAACGTTTTGACCGGTAGCCCTGCTCCGCCGCGGCGAAGTTCACGTAGCTGGGCATCCAGCACTCTCCGAGTTGAATGAACTCCTGCACCATGTGCAGCATGACCTCGATCTGGATAGAGGCCTTCGCCTTCACCGCCGCGATTTCCTGCGGCTCAACGTACCCCGGCAGCACGACCGCAGTCGCGCCCAGATCCTGGTAGAAAAGGGCGTCGCTCGTGTTCAGCGCACCGCAGCCGATGCTGGCGGTGATGGCCAATCCCGGCAGCTTCCGCCTGACTTCGCGCAGGAACCCGATGTCGTTCAGTATCACCGCATGCAGTCCCCAGCCCGCCAATTCGGCCAGTTCCTGCAGCAACTGTTGGCGTTCCTGCGGCTTGGGTATGATGTTTGCCGCAAGCTGAACCTTTCTCCCGAGGTCGCGGGCTAGCTCGAGGCACCGTCGCAATTGCTCACGGTCAAATTCACCGCGCGCGCCGCCACGGCTCCAACCCCTTAGTCCCACGTACACCGCGTCCGCGCCCGCCTGAAACGCCTGCTTGGCCGCCTTGAGATTGCCGGCAGGAGCCAGCAGCATCGCACACTCCTTGGGCAGGCCCATGCCGCAGCCCGTCGCAGTGGAAAGTGGGCTGGTCTTCACAGGTCTACAGTCCGGGATTGCACGTTCCATAGCCGACTTTGCCCCCAAATGTCCCCCCAGTCTGTGAGCTAGGTCATACTAGGGTGTGACGGCAGACCATTATTTATTGTCCGGCTAAAGGTCGAAAAAAACAGTTCTTCTTCTTCACACAACTATGGCGGCAGCTCCGTCGATGGAGTCCTCTTTCACCGCCAGCAAAGCTTCGTTGGCCTGGTCGAGCGGGAAGGCAGTTACTTTCGGCCTCAGACCGATCTCGCTCGCGACCTTTAGGAAATCTCTAGCGTCGGCCCGAGTCATGTTCGCGACGCTGCGAAGCTGGCGCTCGCCCCACAGCAGGCGATCATAGTCGAACTGCGGAATCCGGTCCAAATGAATGGCGTTGATGGCAACCACTCCTCCCTTTCGCAGGCTGGCGAGAGCCGCCACCACGACATCGCCGCTGGGAGCGAAAGTCACGGCGCAGTCGAGCTCAGCGGGTGGCCGATCAGTCTCACTTCCCACCCACACCGCCCCAAGAGACGCTGCTAACTGGCGATGAGTCGCTCCGCGTGTGGAGACATACACCTCGCAGTTCCAGGCGCGTAAGACCGCGATTGCCAAGTGGGCGGAAGCACCGAACCCGAACAGCCCGACGCGGTCGCTCTGCTTGACGCCGGCCACACGAAGGCTGCGAAAACCGATAATGCCTGCGCACAACAGCGGGGCGGCATGCAAATCGTCGAGTTGATCGGGAAGGGGAAAAGTGAAATCGGAGCGAACGACCGCGTATTCAGCATAGCCGCCGTCTACCGTATAACCGGTAAACGTTGGCGAATCGCAGAGATTCTCTAGACCGAGGTGGCAATACCGGCACGTGCCGTCGGTTCCTCCCATCCAGGAAACGCCCACACGTGTGCCGACCGGAAGGTCTTCTTTGGACCCTGCGACGACTTCGCCGACAATCTGATGTCCGGGGATGATGCCTGGGCGACGAGGTGGCAAGTCGCCTTCGACGATGTGTAAATCTGTCCGGCATACTCCACACACACGCACCCGCAGAAGAACTTGACCTGGTCTCGGCTCTGGCGTCGCAACTTCGCCAACCCGAAGCGGTCGCTTCCGAATTTCTTGAGGGGACGTTAGTGTAGCGGCTTTCATCGACTCATCACTTTCTCTTCCCTTTTTCGTAGTCGGCTAATTCCCTGTTGCTAAGCCACGAGCTTCGAGCCGCGAGCTTTGAGCAAACCGGTTGCCCGCAGCTCGTGGCTCGCAGCTTACTCCGCCGGGAACACAGAATTAGCCCACTACGCCATTTTTTCAGCCGCGAATTTTTCCGGCATAGAGTGCCATTCCGACAACGGCATCAATTCCGAGCGCGTCGAGAGTGTCGATTTCCTGCTGTTCAGTGATCCCACCGGCGACCACCAAGTGACGCTTCGTGGCACGCCCGATGGCATGAACCGTATCCATCGGGATTCCGCCCATCAAGCCCTCGGTGTCGATGTGGGTATAGAGGAAACTCTCGCAGAGAGGTTCCAACTCGCGAATCATGTCGAAGGGAGTGACGGAAGTCGGTGTGCGCCAGCCGTCAATCGCAACTCGGCCGCCTCGCGAATCGAGAGCGAACATGAGTGCCGACTTCGGGAGCGTGTCTGCGAGCGAGCGCGCATACTGCTGGTTGATTCGGCCTTCGGTCAATAGTGCGGAACCGATGATGACTTTGCGCGCACCTATGTTCAGAAGTTCCTGGGCCGTTTCGAGGTTGCGAATGCCGCCGCCAACCTGGCAGTTGAGGCGGCCGACGATCTGCTTCACCAACGACCGGTTGTCACCAGCGCCGCGCGCTGCGTCGAGGTCGATAAGTTGGACTATCGGATACTTCGAAAAGCGCTCGATCCAGTGGTCGAAGTTGTCAAACTCCAATTTCTTCTTCTCGCCCTGCACTAACTGCACGATTTTGCCGCCCATAAGGTCGATCGAGGGAATCAGCATGGCCACCTCACCGGCACGTTGGCAGTGTGCAATTCGCGTTTCAATTGTCCGATGTTTTCGAGACCGAAATGGAAGATGGAAGCAGCCAGCGCCGCGTCCGCACGCCCCTCGCGGAACACGTCAATGAAATGTTGCGGCGAACCGGCGCCCCCCGATGCGATCACAGGAATGGAAACAGCGTCGGCCACAAGCTGCGTCAACTCACAATCGAAGCCAGCTTTGGTCCCGTCGCGGTCCATGGAAGTAAGCATGATTTCTCCCGCGCCACAAGCGGCCGCTTCCCGCGCCCACTGAATTGCGTTCCGGCCTGTAGCAGTGCGCCCTCCGGCAACGAACACGTCGAAACCACTGGAACCTCCGTTTACGCGCCGGGCATCGATGGCCACCACTACCGCTTGCGAGCCAAAACGAGCGGCAATTTTCCCGATTAGTGTCGGATCCTTCACTGCGGCTGAGTTGATTGCGATCTTGTCAGCGCCCGCGTCGAACACGGCCGCGGCGTCGGAGAGCTCACGGATTCCTCCGCCGACCGTGAATGGAACAAACAGACACCGCGCCGTGCGGGAGACAACGTCCAGCATCGTGTTGCGTTTGTCGCTGGTAGCCGTGATATCGAGCAGAACGATTTCGTCCGCGCCATCGCGGGCGTGAGCCGCGGCGCATTCCGCGGGATCGCCGGCGTCGCGCAGATTAACGAACTTCACGCCTTTCACAACTCGACCGCCATCCATATCGAGACAGGCGATGATGCGCTTGGTCAGCACTTATTCAACCTCAAAAAATCAGCCTCACAATTTCGTTCTCACAAATCACAGAAATTCTTGAGCATGAGCAACCCCACGGTCCACGATTTCTCCGGATGGAATTGCACTCCAAAAATGTTCTCTTGTTCGACGACAGCGGAAAAGGGCGTTCCGTATTCGGTCGCCGCCGTGGTCGCGGCAACCACCGGCGCTTGAAAAGAATGGGTGAAGTAGACAAAGGATTCGGGTGCGACGTTGCGCAGCAAGCGCGAACCTCCCCGTACCGCCAGCGAGTTCCATCCGACATGAGTCGATTTCACCGATGACGGAAACGGCCGGCATCGACCCTCAAAGAAACCTGCTCCGGCGAATTCGGGAGCCTCGTCACTGCCCTCGAACAGCCACTGCATTCCCAGGCAGATCCCGAGGAAGGGCTTGCCGGCATTCGCGCCTTGCAGGACGGCGTCTCGCAAGCCGGTGTTGTCGAGAGCGCCCAACGCGCTGAAGTGGCCAACGCCGGGCAGAACGATCTTGTCCGCGGTCGCGACGATTTCAGGCTGCGTGGTCACAACGACGTCAGTGCCGAGATAGTCAAATGCCTTCTTCACCGAATTCAAGTTGCCGGCGCCGTAATCCACGATCGCGATCATAGAAGCCCCTTGGTGCTGGGCAGCATGCGTCCCAGTCGGCGGTCACGGGAGCAGGCGACACGCAGAGCGCGCGCAAAAGCTTTGAAGAGCGCTTCAATCTTGTGATGGCTGGAGCGTCCGTACATCACACGCGCATGAACATTGGCGCGCGCCCCACGAGCGAAGCCCTCGAAAAAATCGCACACCAGTTCCGTCTGCAGATCGCCGACTCGTGTCGCTCGGACTTTAGTCTGAACCACGGCCACCGCCCGTCCACCGAAGTCCACTGCCGCCAATCCGAGAGTTTCGTCCATAGTCATGAGAAAGTACCCGGCACGCAGGATGCCGCGCCGGCTGCCTAGAGCGCGGTCGAACGCTTCACCCAGTGCGATGCCGACATCTTCCACGGTGTGGTGCTGATCGACATCCAAGTCGCCCAGAGCGGCGAGTTTCAAGTCGAAGCCGCCGTGACGCGCGAAGAGCTCCAGCATGTGGTCGAAAAAACGGATTCCGGTGGAGACCTCGTACTTTCCACGGCCCTCAATCGTGAGGGCAATTCGAATTTCTGTTTCGGCAGTTTTGCGATGCAGTTTGGCTTTCCTCACGCTCGAACCTCATTTCGCAAACCACGTCGCAATCCCAGTCGTTCAACCACGTCCCGGAGAACACCGATGAGAGTCTCTGTATGTTCGTCCGATCCCACGGTCAGGCGGACGCAGCCTTCGCATCCTGGATCAGTATTCCGGTCACGAACGAGAATGCCGCGGCTGCGCAGCGCTTGAACGAACTCCGTGTGGGCCGAGCCAATACGGACAAGGACAAAATTGGCGTGGCTCAGCCAGTAATGCAGCCCGAGATTGCCGAGTTCCTGCTGCAATCTGTCGCGATTGCTTAGCACTTGCGCGACGTAGCGGTTGACGTATTCCTGATCTCGAAGAGCCTCAGGCAGGACTGCGAGAGCGGCAGCGTTGACGCTGTAGGGCGAGGCGACGCGGCGGACCATCGCCATCTGCCGGGCTTCTCCCACAAGAATGCCAATGCGCAAACCGGCGAGGCCGTAGGCCTTGGAAAAAGTTCGCGCCACGAAAAGATTCTCGATCCGGCGGGTGTGTTCTATAAGTGTTTCGCCGTGAAATTCGAAATACGCCTCGTCGACGAGCACGGCAGCCTGCGGCGCTGCTTGCGCAATCTGTATGAGGACATTGCCCGCGACCGCTGCTCCAGTCGGATTGTTCGGATTTGCCACCGCGATGAGCCGCGTCCTGGGGCTGAGTTGGGCGAGCAGATCTTTTGTCGGAAATGCGAAGTTGTCGCCGGCACGTACTTCGACAACGCGCGCGCCTTCAGCCTGAGCGAAAATCGCAAACATGGCAAAGGTGGGTACAACGATGAGCGCCTCGTCTTCAGGATCGAGATACGTGGAACAAAGAAGATGAATCGCTTCGTCGACTCCATTGGTGAGCAGAACCTGCGCCGGATCGAGTCCGAGAAAGGCAGCAACCTCCTTTTCAACCGGCTCACGCTCGGGATAGCGCGCCAGCAGTTCGGAATCGAGCGACTGCAGCCGAGCCAGCACGCGCGGCGAACATCCCACTGCGCTCTCGTTGAAATCGAGACGCAGCCCCACTCGGCCAGCCAAAGGGGGCCGATAAGCGTGCAGAGTTTTTACCACTGCACGAGCTTCAAGCATGGGAGCACCTCACACGGAACGCCTCCGCGTGTCCCTGCAAGCCTTCGGCAGTTGCCAGCGTAATGCCCGGCGGCCCGATTTGGCGGATTCCTGTGGGAGACACTTGCTGGCAGGCAATGACGCGGACGAAATCGAGCACGCTGAGGCCACCACGCACCCGAGCCATCCCCGCCGTGGGCAACACATGGTTCGGTCCCGAGATATAGTCCCCCGCAGCCTGAGGCGTGAACTCGTCCAGGAAAACCGCGCCCGCACGCTGCACTGCCGGCGCCAACTCCGCCGGAAGCGTGAGATGCTCGGGCGCGATGCGATTCGATATCTCGACCGCCTGTTCAAGAGAGGCGACCAGAAGAATCGCGCCGCGGCTGGAGAGTGATTGGGCCGCAATCGGGTTAGCGCGCGTGCGCTTTTGCACTTCCTTCTGAACTCTTCCGGCTAACGCGCGTGATGTTGTGATGAAGATGCATAGCGCGTCAGGATCATGCTCCCCCTGCGCCACCAGATCGGAAGCGATGCAAGCGGGATCGCCGTCCGCGCTGATGACGACGGCCTCGGTTGGTCCCGCCAGAAATTCGATGGCGCAATCGAAGGCCACGAGTTTCTTGGATGCGGTCACGTATCGGTTTCCCGGGCCAAGGATCTTGTCCACGCGCGAAATACTTTCAGTTCCATAGGCAAGGGCAGCGATCGCCTGTGCTCCACCGACGCGGTAGAACTCGCGCACGCCGAGGAATGCAGCCGCCGCCAAAGTTGCCTGGGCCGGACGCGGAGACGCGACGCGAATCTGTTTGACACCAGCGACCTGCGCGGGAATCACCGTCATGAGCACCGTAGACGGCAAAGGATAACGCCCGCCCGGCACGTAGCATCCGACCGACTCCAGCGGACGCACCAACTGGCCCACGCTGACGCCGGGCTCGATTTCGCGCCGCCAGTCATCCGAGGCGGCCGCTTGCCACTCCGCATAGCGGCGGATATTGCGCGCGGCCTGCTCGATCGCTTCCTGCAACTTGGGATCAGTCTGCTCCCAAGCCTCGCGCAGTTCGTCCTCGGGTACACGGAACGGCTCGTCCTTGTCCTTGCCCAATCCATCCCAGCGCGTAGCATAGCGGCGCACGGCACGATCGCCATTACGCCGGACGTCATTCACGATGCGGCGCACAGCAGGCTCGACATCTGCCAGATCCGTTGCACCGCGATCGGCCAGCGCCGTCACCAACCGATCTCGCTCGGGGCCTTCGAGAATGCGCATCGTGACCTTGCCCTTCACTTCTTGGCGCATCGCCTTTCCCCGCATCACATCACCACCTTGTTGAGCGGATATTCGACGATGCCCTGAGCGTTGGCTTGCTTCAACTTCGGAATCAGCGACCAGGCGGTTTGCTCCTCAATGACCGTGTTCACCGCGACCCACTCGCCATCAGCCAGAGGCGCGATGGTAGGATTTTTCAGAGCGGTCAGAAGACCGAGAACAGCGGGCAAATCTGACTTGCGCACGTTGAGCATCAGACCGACCCGTCCCTGCGCAGCCATAGCCCCACTTAACATGACGGCCAGATTCTCAATCTTCTCCCGCCGTGCCGGATCGGCCCAGGCGGCCTTGTTCGCAACCAACTGCGTGTTCGACTCAAGAACTGTCTCGAGAATTCGCAAATGATTAGCGCGCAGCGAACTCCCCGTCTCCGTGACCTCGACGATGGCGTCGGCCAGCAACGGCGGCTTGACTTCGGTTGCGCCCCAGGAGAACTCGACTCGCACAGCAACGTTTCGGCTCGCAAAATAATTGCGCGTAAAACTGACCAACTCGGTGGCAATGATTCGACCGCCAAGGTCTTCGAGTTTCTGGAAGCCCGAATCCTCCGGCACGGCCAGCACCCACTTGACCTTGCCCATGCTCTGTTTGGAATAGATCAGGTCGGTGACCTTGACCACGTCGAGGCCGCTTTCGAGCACCCAGTCCAAGCCAGTCAATCCCGCATCCAGCGCGCCGTGTTCAACGTACCGCGCCATTTCCTGGGCGCGGATCAGCATGCATTCGATCTCGGGATCATCCGTAGCCGCGAAATAAGAGCGAGCGTTGGTGTACACGCGCAGTCCGGCGCGCGTGAATAGACTTAACGTTGCCTCCTGCAAACTTCCTTTGGGGATGCCTAGCCGCAGTCTCATCGGTCAGGCCTCTCTTGCGCAGACGCCGCTCCCAGCACGCTTCCCAGCGGAAGTTCCTGCGTAAAGCAGGAGCGCGTCCCAGTGTGGCAGACTTTGCCCTCGCCAAGCACACGGACGCGCAGCAGTACAGTATCCCGGTCGCAGTCGGTCCAAGCGGCAATCACTTGCAGACGATTGCCGGAGCTTTCTCCCTTGGTCCACAGTTTCCGTCGAGTCCTGCTGTAGAAAGTCGCGAATCCAGTGTGCAGGGTCATCTCCAGCGCTTCCCGGTTCATAAAGCCCAGCATTAGCAGCTCTCCGGTGTCCGCGTCCTGGATGACGGCGGGCGCCAGTCCCTGCATCTTGTCGAAGTCGATCTCCATCGGATTCTCCCAATCTCCGCATCAGATTTTCAGAAACTCACAAGAAAAAGCAAAAAGCCCGCTGGGCGAGTTCCGCGCCAGCGGGCTTGGATTTCCTATAATTGCTTGGTTATCCGTGCTCCCCCGTCGACACGCTCATCGCATGGTGATGGTGGTGACGGGCATGGGTCAACGGAGTCATGCTGAGGCTGATAGTAGGGCAGCTGAGATGTGGTTGTCAATTGGTTTCTGCCCGGCCACCAAGACAGCGGCGGCGTAAACATCGGGAACATAAACCTCAAAAACTTAGCGGTGCACCCCGCCGAGCGACTTGCTATCCTAGTAACAGGGACCACACGCGGAGCGATACCGCGGCCCCAGCCAGAAACTGATTTCTGAAAGCTGGTTGCTGAAAGCTAAGAGCTAAAGCCAACGGCTAAGAGCTAGTAGTAGCTTCGCGAGTTATCAACCCAATGCGAATGGCATTCGACGCTGTCGCGCAGATTTTCGAAACCCTCTGGGCGCACAAGCTGCGTTCGTTTCTCACCATGTTCGGCATCGCCTGGGGCGTGGGTTCCCTGTTGCTGCTGGTCGGTCTCGGCGAGGGCTTCAGAACCGGCAACCAGCGCAACCTCTCGGAGTACGGCGAAAACATCATCATGATTTTCCCCGGCCGGGCACCGGCTGTTCCGGGCAGCATCAACTCTGCCCGCCCGTACCGTCTCACGTACCAGGATTACCTCGACATCCGTAGGGAAGCTCCGCACATTCGCGCCATCACTCCCGTCCTCGCTAGCAATGACGTGCATGCCGTCAGCGAGTATGCCAGCGCTAGCGGCCAACTCAACGGCGCGGAACCGCAGTACAGCGGAATCCGTTTTATGCCGCTGAAAGAGGGACGCTGGCTTAACGACCTTGACGACACTCAGAAGCGCAACGTCGTCGTTCTCGGCGATGAAATGACTCACCACCTTTTTCCGGGGCGTCCCGCTGTCGGCTCGTTCATTTTGCTTGATGGCCATCGCTTCGAAGTCATCGGCACGCTCAAGCGCGTCGGCCGCGGCGACGACAACCTGACCAACACGCGCGCTTATATTCCCTTTCAGGTTATGCGCAGTGATTTTCCGCTCAAGGGCGATGAAGCCTACGATGCGATTTCGTACATTTACTATCAGCCTCGAACCGCCGACGCACACCTGCTCGCGCGGGATGAAGCTCGCCGTGTCATCGCCCGCAATCACCACTTCGATTACCGCGATGAAGACGCCTTCGAAGGCTTAGACTTCGTCCAGACAGCGCAAATGATGGGTACCATCTTCGATGCGATGAACGGATTCCTCGGCACCGTCGGTCTGGTCACGCTCGCCCTCGGCGCCATCGGCGTCATCAACATCATGCTCATCGCCGTCACGGAGCGTACCCGCGAAATCGGATTGCGCAAGGCTCTCGGCGCCACTAACCGCAGCATCCTGCTGCAATTTTTCGCCGAAGGGGTTTTGCTCACTTTGGTCAGCGGACTCATCGGCATGGCCCTGGCTGGCGGCTTTATGACGTTGCTCAGCAATTACAACGGTCCCAACGGCTTCGATCCGCCGCGGCTCGTTCCCAAAACCGCGATCCTCGCCATCGCCAGCCTGACTCTTGCGGGTGTCGCCGCCGGATTGTATCCGGCGCGCAAGGCCGCTCGCCTGGAACCGGTCGAGGCCCTGAGGCAGGAATAATGTCCTTTGATCTCCAGCCCGTTTTGAAAGGCGAGCTTCTCGGACTCAGGCCGCTTCGGCCAGAGGATTTTCACGACCTTTACGTCGTAGCGTCCGATCCGCTCATTTGGGAGCAACATCCGATCAAGGACCGTTACCAGGAAGAAGTTTTCAAGAGTTTTTTTCGCGAGGCCCTGGAATCCGGCGGAGCGTTGATCGCCGTTGATTCGAAAGATGGCCAGATCATCGGGTCGTCGCGATTCCACGGATACGACAGAGAACAAAGCGAGATCGAAATCGGTTGGACATTCCTGGCCAGGTCCCACTGGGGCGGCATCTACAACGGGGAATTGAAACTGCTGATGCTACGGCACGCATTCAAATTCGTGAACAGCGTTATCTTTCTTGTCGGTCCGCAGAATTTGCGCTCGCAGAGAGCTGTCGAGAAGATAGGCGGAGTGCGTGTAGGATCAAGGCCCGACGGGAGTGGCCGAGACAGCATTGTTTACCAAGTCACCGCGTCAACTTTCCTCGGCACCTTCGAGCAACAAGGGGCGGCGCAAATTATATGATTCGCGATCTGCTTCAGGAATCTTACGACGCCATGCGGCACAACCGGCGCCGCACTGCCCTCACTATGCTGGGCATGGCCTGGGGCATCGCCACCGTGGTCATGCTGCTTGCCTACGGGGACGGCTTCGGCCGCGCTTGCGCCAACATTTTTGCCAACTTCGGAACCAGGCTGATGATTTTGGTTCCGGGCCGCTCTACTATGCAGGCCGGCGGCCAAAAGGCCGGCGCGGTCCTCCGCATTACGATGGATGATGTTGACCTGCTCACCACCAACATTCCGCAGATCAGCCACATCACCCCCGATTGCTCCAAGCAAGCGACCGTGCAATACGATACTCGCTCTTACACCATGGGCGTCAATGGTGAATATCCCAACACCTTCGGTATCCGCGCTCTGACCCTTGCGCAGGGGCGCTTCTATAATCCTGAGGACGAGATCCAACACGCGCGCGTTGCCGTCATCGGTTCCGACACCAAAGACAAACTTTTTTCGGGGCGCAACGCCCTCGGTGAGCACATCCGCGTCGACGGTATCAGCTTTGAAGTCGTCGGCGTGCTGACTCCCAAGATGCAAGGCGGCGACGACAATATCAATCGCGTCGTCTACGTCCCCTTCACCACCATGGGTGATCTCAAGGACACTCACTACCTCGACTCCATCTGGTTCAATTACGATACGGGCGACTATGAGCGGATCGAGCAATCCGTACGCTACATCCTGGCCGCGCAGCACAAATTCAATCCCGCCGATCGCCGCGCCCTCTACGTCTTTAATCTCATGGACCAGGTTCACCAGCTCGAGATTGTCACGCTCGGCCTCAAGATCCTGCTTGCCTTTATCGGCACGCTCACTCTGGGCATCGGCGGCGTCGGCCTGATGAACATCATGCTCGTCTCCGTCACCCAGCGCACCCGCGAAATCGGCGTCGAGAAAGCGCTCGGCGCGCGCCGCCGCCACATCTTCCTCCAGTTTCTGGCCGAAGCTCTCACCATCACCTTCATCGGCGGACTCTTCGGAATCATCCTTGCCTACGCGGTTGCCTTTTCCGTCGGCAGGCTCACGCTCTATAGCGCCATGGCCAAGCACGCCGAGGCCGGTGACATCCGCCTCATGATCAACCCCCTCACCTTGCTTGTCGCCGTCCTCATCCTCAGTGCCGTCGGACTCATCAGCGGCATGGTCCCAGCCATCCGCGCCTCCCGCCTTGACCCGATCGAAGCCCTCCGCTACGAGTAATCTTAGGACGCTAGCCACGCCTCGCAAGCTGCGGAAGGACTCTGGCCTCGTATCAGGGCATCGCTTTAGCCATGCCGCAAATGGCTAACCATAGGAATCGCAATCGGACCGCGGCCGGCACGGGCGCTCCTCCGCTGCTACAATCCTCAGAATCCACAGAAACATCTAAACCCAAGTAGGGTTATTCGCTATTGGAGGATGGTACAAAATGAAAAAGCTGATTGGATTGCTCGTGATATGTTTCGTGTTTTCTCTCTCAGCCGTAGCACAACACGAAAGCCATGCAGGCGGCGGCCGGCCGGAGGTCGGTGGCGGTCATCAAAACATCCCGAAGCATGGTCCTGCGAAGGCGACCACCCCGCACCCGGCCGAGGAAAACCGCCGCTTCGACGACAAGGCAGGACATCCCAATGCTCCCCACGTGCACAACGGTAAACAATGGGTGGGCCATGACACCGGCGCCAACGACCCGCATTACCATCTGGATCACCCGTGGGAGCACGGCCGTTTCACCGGCGGTATCGGGCGCGGCCACATCTGGCGCCTCGGAGGCGGTGGTCCTGGCCGCTTCTGGTTCGGAGGTTTCTACTTCTCCGTGGCTCCTTATGATGTTGGTTTCTGTGACGGCTGGCTCTGGGATTCGGACGAAATAGTTATCTACGACGATCCCGATCACGTCGGTTGGTACCTGGCCTATAACGTCAGGCTCGGGGTCTACGTCCATGTGATGTATCTGGGCATGTAGAGCGGTGAGATTTTCGTGACGCAGTTTAATCCGGTGGAGAGACGGGGCGGGAACGCCCGTCTCTCTACCGGTAAGAAAGTCCCGTTACTTCTTTTCTTCTGGCTTGTCGTTTTTGCTCTTGTCCTCTTTGCTCTTGTCCTCTTTGTTCTTCTCGTCTTTCGCTTTCTCCTGAATCGAGAGCAGTTCGACCTCAAAGATCAGGGTCGCATTGGGTCCAATGTCGGCTCCCGCGCCCCGCTCACCGTAGGCCAGGCTCGAGGGAATGAAGAGTTGCCATTTCGAGCCCACAGGCATGAGCTGCAGCGCTTCCGTCCACCCCTTGATAACTTGACCGACGCCAAACGTTGCCGGTTGCCCGCGCTTGTAAGAGCTGTCAAATTCCGTGCCATTGACAAGAGTGCCGCGGTAGTTGCAAACGACCGAATCGCTCGCCGTGGGCTTCGGACCAGTACCGGCATTCAAAATCTTGTACTGCAGACCGTCGGGCAAAGTGACGACGCCTTCTTTACTTTTGTTGGCAGCTAGAAATGCATCCCCTTCGGTCTTGTTCTTAGCCGAAGCCTCTTGCATTTTCTCCTGCTGCTCTTTGCGAACTTCGTTCTGCACCTCCGTAAGCACGGCCTGCGCTTCTTCTTGAGTCAAGCGCGTCTTGCCGCCGGCGACAGAGTCCTTCAATCCCTGGGCTACCAGATTCCAGTCCACTTCTACCGACTGCTTTTTCAGGTTGTTTCCCAGGCCGTTCCCGATGTTCATTCCCAAAGCGTAGCTGAACTTTTGTTTTCGCGTCGTGAGTGCCGGAGCCACTGCTGCTCCCGGCTTCTTCGCCGCAGTGGCCGCTTTCGGAGTTGTGGCTGCAGGAGCCGCTGGTGTCGTTGCCGCCGGAGTACTTGCTGGAGTCTGCTGGGCATAGCCATCTCCGGCCAGCATCATCGCCGCGGCCAATAGTAGAGCTGTTGTGAGAAATCTTTGCATTTTTCTATTGTCCCATTGCTCCGCATTCTGCGCCAGAGCGAGCTGTTGCCGCAGTGCTGACCCGTAAGCTTCGTGCAAACCGGTTGCCCGCAGCTCGCGGCTCGCAGCTCGAAGCCCATTTCGCTATAATCCCTCCCATGAAAACCACTCGCCTGTTCCCAATCGCCCTGTTCGTGATAGTGCTCGCCTCAGCCAGTTCGGCCAAGACCGTGGTGCAACTCAAGGATGCCCAGGGTAACGGTGTGGGCACCGCGATTCTGTGGGAATCCGGCCCGGGGATCGGGATGGAACTGAAGCTCCAGAATCTGCCTCCCGGCGAACATGCCATCCACTTTCATCAGAACGCGAAGTGCGATGCCCCGGACTTCAAATCGGCGGGAGGACACTTCAATCCCGACGGTAAGAAGCATGGATTGGAGAATCCAGAAGGTCACCACGCCGGCGACAACCCCAACTTCACCGTGGGCGCGGACGGCAAGGCGCATTTCAAGTGGAAGGATAAAGACGTTAACCTAGGCAGCGACAGCCATTCGCTGTTTAGTAATGGCGGAGCAGCGCTCGTCATCCACGCCAAGGCCGACGACCAGAAGACCGATCCTGCGGGAAACGCCGGCGACCGCATCGCCTGCGGTGTAATCGTGAAGTAGCTTTAGGGTTGTGAGGGGACGGGCACCCTCGCCCGTCCAAGCCGAGCGCAGCTCGGCCTCGCCTCGAATGTAAGCACCGGCACAACGTCGATCCGTGCCTCCTATTTCCCCGTCGGCACATACAGCACCGGGATGTTCTGCTTGTTCACCATATCGTTCAGCGCCACCAAGTCCTTCGAGATCAGCTCGTGGTACTGCGCCAATAGCGGTTGCGCCTCTTTCTCAAGATTATCGAAGACCTCGTACTGCTGCGTCGGGGGCGCGGCATCGGCCGACTCGACGCTGAAGAGCAGGGAGTGCATCCGCTCATCGATCAGCACCGGATAGTTCAGCGTCGACTCCGAACTCTTCGCGTTCACCTGGAGCAACTGGGACTCCAGATCGAGGCTCTTTTTATCGAAGTCCTTAGCGGCTGAAACGAGCGAAGCGTAGCGTGGGTCATTACCAGAACGCTCGTCGCCCAAACGCCGTACCAACCCACGAGTCTGGGTGCGTACTTCGCGGATCGTCCCGACCGCCTCGTGAATCTCGGAAATTTGCGCCACGATCTTACGTCCCAACTCAACCTGCTTCTGCACGTCTTCGTTGGACACCTTCACCCGCGGATCCAACTTCAACTCTAACGGCGCCGTGTACGATTTTCCGTCTAGCGTCAGCCGCACCTGATACGCGCCCGGTGGCATCATCGGTCCACGATTGCGGAATTCCGCAAGCGGCTCTCCCGCCAGCGGCGTCGGCCCCTGCGAACGCAGATCCCAGGCAAAACGGTTCACGCCCACATCGGTCGGAATCTTCTCCTCGGGAGGCGTCAGGTCTGGCCACTCTGGCGGCGTTTCCGCTTCTTTCTTCTCTTCGTTCGAGTAGCGCCGCACAACCTTCCCTGAAGCATCCAGAAATTCGAGCGCCACCACACCCTTCGGTGCAGTCGGCAGATAGTAATAAATAATCGCGCCCGTCGGAGGATTTTCGCCCACCGGCTGCCTCCGCTCGATGAAATCAGGCCAGCGCAGGCGATAGGTCAGTCGCGGCTTGTAAAGCACAGCTTCGGTCACCGCCTGCACGGTTGCTGCGCGCAGGGGCGTTAGGTCGTCGAGAATCCAAAAAGAGCGCCCATGCGTCGCCACCACCAGATCGTCATTCTTCACGATCAAGTCGTGGATCGGACTGTTCGGCAGATTCAGCTGCAGCGATTGCCAATTCGCTCCACCATCGAACGAAACGTAAATTCCTGTCTCCGTGCCCGCGTACAGCAGATTTTTCCGCACCGGATCTTCGCGCACGGCGTGCGTGTACGCTCCATCTGGAATGCCATTCGTGATCTTTGTCCACGTCTTGCCGAAATCCGTGGTCTTGAAAATATACGGCTTAAAGTCATCCAGCTTGTGCGTGTCGACGGCCGCATACGCTGTGCCTGCATCATGCGGCGAAGCCTCGATTAAGCTCACCAGGCTCCACTCCGGAATTCCCTTGGGCGTCACATTCGCCCAGTTCGCGCCGCCATTGCGCGAAACGTGAATCAAGCCGTCATCGGTTCCAGCCCACAACAGATCTTTCTGCACGGGCGACTCCGCGATCGTGAACACCGTGTCGTAATACTCGACCGAAGTGTTGTCCTTGGTCAGCGGGCCGCCGGAAGCAACTTGCTTGCTCTTATCGTTGCGCGTCAGATCGGGACTGATCGCGGTCCAGCTCTTCCCTTCGTCGGTCGTCTTGAAGATCCGCTCCGCGGTCGTGTAAACCACACTGGGATCGTGCGGTGAAATCTCGATGGGCTGCGTCCATCCCAGGCGGTATTTCATATCGCCAACACCGTGCCCCGAGCTATCCTCGGGCCAGACCGTGATGTCCTGCTCCTGGTTGCTGCGGCGATCAAGACGAGTCACCGCCCCGCCGCCCGAACCCGCATAAATAATGTTCGAGTCCCGCGGATCGGGCGCAAGGTAGCCGCTCTCTCCGCCGCCCGCATCGAACCAGTGCTGGCGCCCAACATAGCCGTCGTCGGTGCGGCTGGCGATGCCCACGGTCGAGTTGTCTTGCTGCGCGCCGTACACTTTGTAGAGAAAGTCGTTGTCCGCCGTCACGTGATAAAACTGCGCCGTCGGCTGGTTGTATTCCGTCGACCAATTCTTGCCGCCATCGACCGAGATCGTTGCGCCGCCATCGTTCGAATTGATCATGCGATTCGGATTCTGCGGATCGATCCAGAAGCCGTGATGATCGCCATGCGGCGCGGGCAAAAGGTTCAACGTCTTGCCCCCGTCAGCCGAGCGGAACAACCCCGTGTTCAGCATATAAACCGTGTCCGCGCTCTTCGGATCGGCAAAAATATGCGTGAAGTACCATGCGCGTTGCGTGAGCCGCTGGTCATCGTTGACGCGCGACCAGGTTTCGCCACCGTCATCGGAACGATACAGTCCGCTCTGCTTCGACTCGATGAGCGCGTAAACGCGATTCGAGTCCGCGCCCGAAACGCTGACCCCGATGCGCCCCAGAATGCCCTCCGGCAGGCCCTTGCCTTCAAGATGCTTCCAGGAATTTCCGCCATCGGTCGAGCGGTACAATCCGCTGCCCGGGCCGCCGCTTTCCAGGCTCCACGGCGTGCGCTGGATCTGATACAGCGCGGCAAACATCACATTGGAATTATGCGGATCGACTGCCAGATCGATCCCGCCCGACTTGTCGTCCTTGTAAAGAACTTTGTCCCACGTTTTGCCGCCGTCGATCGTGCGAAAAATACCGCGCTCCGTATTCGGCCCGTAGGCGTGACCGAGCGCTGCGATCATTACATGGTCCGGGTTGCGCGGATCAATCCAAACCCGCGCAATGTGCTGCGTGTCCTTCAATCCGATGTGCTGCCACGTCTTGCCGCCGTCCGTCGTCTTATACATTCCATCGCCATAAGAAATATTGCCGCGCAAACAGGACTCGCCCGTCCCCACATAAATCACGTTTGGATTCGATTCCGACACGGCAATCGCGCCGATCGACGCAATCACGCTCTGGTCGGAAATCGGCTGCCAGCTCACGCCCCCATCGGTGGTGCGCCACACGCCTCCGGCCACGCCGCCGAAGTAATAGGTGAAGGGGCTGCCGGGAACTCCGGTCACGGCCAGCACGCGGCCGCCGCGATAGGGCCCGATGTCGCGCCACTTCATTCCCTTGAACTGCGCTTCGTTGTACGGCTGCGCTGCCACCGAGGTGGCCAGCGCCGCAACCAGGACACACCACACCACCAGACCGCAAACCTTCATAGATGACCCCCGAAAAAGATTATCCCTGCGAAGGAGACCGATAATCATAACCCATCACTGACGCAAGTACCTTTCATGACTACACCTGGTGAATTGAGAGTTGTAAAGCGCGGCCTCACTTTCATCATGGCACCCTAAGCTCTTGAGCCTGCCGACGACGCCTCGCCATCCGAATAAAGAAACTCCAGCGCCTCCGGAAACCGCGCCGCCCAAGCCGATTCGCTGTGAGTGGCCCCGTCGTCGATTCGAACCTTCAACCGTTGTTCGTCCAAGCCGGCCTCGCGCAGAATCGATTCCAGTCTGCGGACATCGTCGACAATCCTTGCGTCTTTCTCCGCATTTCCCGTCTCCCGCGTCCCCATCCCTAGGTACATGCGCGCCGGCCAACTCCGGAATCGGCGACTCTCTTCCAGAATTCTCCGTCTCGCCACGAACAGCGACGGACTCTCGATCAACAATCGTCCAAACACTCCTGGCGCTGCCAGTTGTGTGTACAACGTGATGAAGCCTCCGAGGGAGGAACCGCCCAATCCCGTATTCTCCGGCCCCTTCAACACCGAATAATGCTCTTCGATCAGCGGCATCACCTCGCGCTGCAGAAAATCCGGATAGCATTTTCCCTTCGGCTTCAGAGCTCTGGGATCTCTTGACCTGTAGGGGATGTATTCGCAGGCCCGAATCTTAGTGTTGTCGATGCCAACGATGATGAGCGGCGGAATTCTCTGCTCGGCGATCAACCGTGTCGCGGTCTCGCCTACCTGCCAGTGCACTCCGGCAAAGGCCGTTGCCGGATCGAACAGATTCTGTCCGTCATTCAAATAAAGGACCGGATAGCGCGTAGCCCCCCAGCCGTCGTAATCCGGAGGCAGCCAAACCCGTACCAGTCGCGTGTTCTCGAAGATTCGACTGCTGAGCTCGTGCAGCCAAACGTTGCCGGTCGAAACCAGCTTGGCAGCAGTGGCGGCACGCTTCGCCTTCAGTTTCAGTTTTCGCGTTGTGGGCTGGGACATGAAGTGAATCGAGCTCTCAGCTGTCAGCTCTCAGCTTTCAGAAGCATTCGGAGCACTGCCTATTGGGCACCATCACGCTTCCACCAGATCACTGCCGCCAATACTGTCGTAGTCGCAATCAACATCAACGAACTCAGACATAATATGCACCACACTCCCAGCACGCGCGCTTCGATGTATGTCAGGTACAAAGCAAACGCCAGGCCCGTGGCAGCCGCGCCAAAGAGCATCGCCGGAGTCTCGCGCCGCTCGCGATATACCGTGGCTAGCCCCGCCAGTGCCGCGTATCCGAGCATCCCAATCAACGCGACCGGAATTCCAAAGATCGACGAATACTCACTGCGGTTCACAATGTCGCAATTGAAAGTTTCTCCGATATCGCAGTAAGCCGTCTTCGAGGTCGCGTAATGATGCTGCAGTGACACCGACGACACCGCGATTCCGCAAACCGCCAGAATGGCCACCAAGTTCATCAGACGCTTCGTCAACCCGGTCACGGCAGCGAACACCCGGTCCGGTCACTCAGCTCTTGCAGAGTGAAAACGCGCTCCACTCGTTCGCCCGTGGGCGGAAACTGCCAGGTGGGAAAATGCTCAATTTTCTCGTCTTTGCAATCCTGCGCTTCCCCGTGCGCGTTGCCTTTGATGCCACACTCCACATAAGGTGCGTACTCGAACGAAGCGCCGAACTCTTCTTTTTGCTCCACGCAATGCGGACACCACCACGCTCCGTACATCCTCACGCCGCGCTCCGTTAGACAACGCGCAAACGCATCGTGCTTGTGCTGGCGGCGGTGGTCAATATAGCCGGCGAGGCCAATCACCGCCACGGTGAGCACCGCAGCGATCGCGACGCGCCTCCATTTCGGGCTGAAAGTCTTGGTCCCCTGTCTTTCCTTTTGCCGTTCTCTGCGCTCTTGCGACATGGATTTTTATATCACGAGTAGAGACGGAGCTTGCCCGCCTCAAACCACTACCCGGAGCGCGGAGGGCAGCACGTCGATCGCCCGGCACTCCAGCGTCAGCACCTCGCCGTCCACCATCACATCCACCGGACCCTCGAGTTGAAACTCCACCCGCCGAACCGCCTGCCGCTCCGCCAGCGGGTGCCGAGTGTGCGTGCCATCATAGAGCGTCACCAAATTCCGGATCAGCCCCAGTCGCCCAATCGGCCCCCACCGCACATACTCGATCAATCCATCGTTGGTGACCGCATCGGGCGCGATCATCATTGTGCCGCCCGTAAACTTACTGTTGTTGAATGTCAGAAACAAACAGCGTCGCGCATCAAACTCGCGCTGCTCGTCGAACCGCACCGGAAACGGCCGCCGATCAAGCCGCGCCAGACCAAGAAAAATCGACAGCAGATACCCGAACTGACCAAGACCCTGAAACCGCCGGTGTCGCAGCGCCGCCACGTCCGCTGCAAATCCCATGCTCAACAGATTCGTGTAGTAGATTGCGCCGTCTTTGTGCGTCAGTCGCAAAACATCACAAGCCCGCGAACGTCGCGCCTCCAGCGCCCGAAGAGCGTGCTCCAAACCGCTCTCTCCGGAAGCGACATCCTCGAAATCCCGCAGAAACGAATTCCCGGTGCCCAGCGGAAGAAATCCCAGCGTAGGAATCTGCTCCTCCGAGCCGATCGTAAGTCCCTGAGACCCGAGACCTGAGACCTGAGATCTGCCTTCCCCGCTCTCCGGGAACAGCCCGTTGACGATCTCATAGGAAGTCCCATCCCCGCCCACTGCAAGAAATTTCCGAAAGCCGCGCCCATAAGCATCGCGCGCAATCTGCGTGGCCTCGCCCGCCGCGCGCGTCTTCGCCGTCTCAATCGCAATGCCCATACCCCGCAACCGATTGAGCGCTGCTCCCACCCGCTCGCCGCACCGCCCCCCGCCCGCCGCCGAATTAATAATGGCAAGAAAAGTTTCGTTCACGTTTCGTGTTTGGCTCTCAACTGTCAGGTCTCAGCTCAGCGCGATTCTTCGGTACGACTGATAGCTGAGAGCTGACGGCTGAGAGCTATACTCCCACCACTCCCGCCTGCGCCGCGCCCGCCCCAATCTCCGCTGCCAATTCTCCGCGCTTGATCTTCAGCGAGGCTGTGCGCGGAAAATCCTTCTCCCACACCAGATACCCGCCGACGCGCTTGAAGTCCGCCAACCGCCGGTTCCGCGTCACAATCTCATCGCGCAAGCGATCGTCGAATTGCTGGTTCTGCTCCAGTCGCACCACCAGCACCAGCATCTCGTTGCCCAGCGTCTTCTGTGGCCACAAGTAATTCGCCGCAAACACGCAGAATTCCTTCACCGGCAGACCATCAAACACCGCTTCAATGTCCTCGGGATAAATATTTTTTCCACCCTCAGTGACGATCATATTTTTCTTGCGTCCGAAGAGTTGCAGGTGCCCGTGCCCGTCAAAGCGCCCCTGATCGCCCGTCAGCAGCCAGCCTTCGACGATCGTCTGCGCCGTCTGCTCCGTATCATCCAGATAATGCGACATGACCGCGCGGCTGCGCACTGCCACTTCCCCAATCCCGTCGCCGTCCGGATTCAGCACGCGCACCTCGGTTCCAGGCAGCGGCTTGCCCACCGTATCGGCGCGAAATGGTTTCAGGTCGTTGAGCGTTACCGCCGTGCAAGCTTCCGTCAGCCCGTACCCGCACGCCACCGGAATTCCCAGGTCGTAGAAAAACTGCAACGTCGAGGGATCCGTAAACGCTCCGCCCACAATCAACGCTCGCAGCTCTCCTCCAAATGCCTTGTGCACTTGCGGCAGCAGACGCCGGCTCAATTCCACGCGCGGACGCCCTCGCGTCAACGTTTTATTCAGCCCGATCAACCGCTCCAGCATCCACCGCTTGCGAGGCTCCAGTTCATCAAACTTCGCGCGCAACCCGCGTTCCAGATTCTTCAGCACCATCGGCACCAGGCTCACATAGGTGATGCGATAACGCACAAACGCATCGCGCACAAACTCCGGACGCAGCGTCCGCAAATGGACCACACAGGCTCCACAGACGAACGGCCCGATAAATCCCACCATGAAATCAATCGCATGATTGGTCGGCAGAATGCTCAGATAGCGCACGCCTGGCCAAAACGGATACCACGCCGTCAGCGAAGCGCACTGCTCCAGATAACCGTCGTGCGTGAGCACGCATCCCTTGGGACGCCCGCCCGTCCCCGACGAATATACGATGCAAGCCGTATCCTCGCGCTGCCGCGCCACAAACTGCGGCTCGCCCTTCCTCTTAAATTCTTCCCAGCGGTAAGCGCCCCGCAAATCTGCTCCCGCCGGCGCTTCCGTCACCAGCACAATCTCCGCCGTGAGTTTGGCGAACTCGGGTGACTGCGTGATCGCGTGCCACAGGTAGTACTCGACTACCAGAAACCGAACCTTCGAATGAGCCAGGAGTTGCAGATGCTCCGCCGCGGTCAACTTGTAGTCCAGCGGAACCAGCACGCCACCACAAAAGAAGATCGAGTACGCCGAAATCAGCCACTTCGACTGATTCGTCATGATGATCGCGGCGCGGTCTCCCGCCTTGAAATCGGCGTCCTCAAGCGCCCGGCAAAGCGAACGCGCTATCGCCTTGAAATCGGAATAAGTTAGCCGCACCTTTTCGCGGTCGCGATCCGCTTCAATCAGGCAGGTTTCATTCGGCCAGCGCCCCAGCGCATCCTTGAGCGCTGCACCCAGGCTGGCATATTGGCGGAGATCAAGCATTCAAGTGTTTCTCAATTCGCCAGGCTTTATATGGTTTCTACAGCCGCGCCCGTATCCGATTCGCCAGCGTCCGAAAATCCGACACACCCTGTAGCTCATAGTCCGGCAACTCGATGGCGAAGTGACGTTCGAGCCGAGTCAGCAAATCAAGCGCCTGCAGACTGTCGATTCCGAGTGTTTTGAAGAAATCGTCGTCGGGCGTAAGTTTTTCCCGCGGCACTTTAAAATGTAAAGCCGCAAGATTCAAAATTTCGACGAGCGTGTGATCGGCAGTAGGCGCTGACATAGCGTAACGTCCTTCAAATTACAAATCCACGAATTACACATTCACGGCAAGTACGGCTGCACTCCCTCGTTCTCTACAAACTTCCGCAGTCCTTCTTCGACGGCCGGACGCGAATAGAGGTCGCAGAAAATATCAATTTCCCGCTTCAACTCCTCATACGGAATCGGCTTAACAAATTCCTTCGCCGCCGCCGCCGTCCACCGGTCAAATTTCCCCACCTGGCTGGCCGTAGCGCGGGCCACCCGCAGCACCTCGCCTTCGGCGGCAATCTGGCTCACCAGGCCAATCTGCTGCGCCTTCATCACATTGAAGCTACGCCCGGTGAGCAGCAGATCGCGTACCACCGCGTTGCCCAAATCCCGCTTCAGACGCGGAATCCCGCCGAATCCCGGAATCAGCCCGAGCCGCAGTTCTGGAAAGCAAAATCGCGCCATCCGGTCCGCAACAATAATGTCGCAAACCAGCGCCAGCTCGAACCCGCCGCCAAACGTCACCCCGTGCACCGCCGCAATCGTCGTCAGCGGCGCTGCGTCGAGCGCGTTCATCACGGCATGAATGCGCTCCAGAAATTCCCGTACTTCGCGCAGGGCTGCGCGCTTTTCCATCTCTTGCCCACGCTGAAACAACTCGCGCAAATCCGCTCCCGCCGAAAACCCGGCCTTCAACGTCGAATGGACAATCATCGCCTGCACTTCATTCGCCAGCTCCGGCAGAGCCGCTGCAAACTTCTCCAACTCATCCAGTGTGAGCGACCCAATTTCGTTGCAAGGATCGCGATGCAGCGCCAGCTCGACCGCTCCGTTCACGATATGCCACGAAAGCGTCTGCCCTTCGAATTCGTTCATGCCGTCTTCCCCGCCTGATTCTTCGAGGCCTGGTTCTGCGAGGTCAAGTACATCGCGTCAATTTCCTTTCGAAACCGCTCCGCAATCAAGTCGCGCTTCAGCTTGCCGTTCGCCGTCAGCAGCCCGCTTTCGATGGTGAATGCCTCCTCCACCAGATGAAAGGCCCGCACCTGCTTGTAATGCGGCAGCCCGGAATTCACAAGGTCCAGCGCCGCTTGCGTTTTCTCGGCGCTCACCTTGCCGGTGGCCAGCGCCGCCAGATATCCGCACCCATTGCCCACGACCACCACCTGAATCGCACCCGGCAACGCGTGCAGAATCTTATCCTCAATCGGCTCCGGCGCAATGTTATGCCCCGACCCCAGGACAATCAGGTTCTTGATGCGGCCGACAATCTTCCAGTTTCCGTTGCCGTCCACTTCGCCCTGATCGCCAGTGTGAAACCAGCCATCGCGCAATACCTGCGCCGTCTCCTCTGGACGGTTCCAGTATCCCGGAAAAATATTTGGACCGCGCACCATGATCTCCGCATTGTCAGCAATCTTCATCTCGACGCCGGAAATCGCCGGCCCCGCGCGCCCCGGAATGACCGGCGCATCCGGATCATCCATGGTGCAGATCGCCGTCGTCTCGGTCAATCCATACACCTGCAAAACCGGAACGCCAAGCATCATGAAAAATAGCTGTGTCTCCACACTTAACGGAGCCGAGCCGCAAATTATCGCGCGCAGTTTGCCGCCAATCATTTTTTTACGAATCGTAGGAAACACAAGTCGATTCGCCAGCCCCAGCCAGATCCCGTCCACAGTGCGCGATTTGCCCTCCTGCCGCCGCACCCACGCGCCCTTTGCCTTGGTGTACACTTTCAGCGGAAATCCACCTGTCTTCCACAGTTGCTCGTCGACCGCTTTGCGCATGCGTTCGAGAAGCGCCGGAACATTCAGAAAATAATCCGGTGCAGACAGCCGCATCTCCGCGGCAATCTTCCCCAAGTCCGTGTTCAACGTCAGCTTGCTGCCACGCAACAGGCAGGTCAACATCATGATCCACGAACCCGCAAAACAAAGCGGTAGGTAATGAAACACGGCGTCCTGTCCTGGGCCCGTCTTAATCGCACGACTCTGAAGTGCATGACCGCCCATCAGCTGATCCAGTCGTCCCGACGTGCAGCCCAACATATATCCGACATTGCCCGCGGTCAGCATCACACCCTTCGCCTCACCCGAGGTGCCCGAGGTGTAGATGATTGTCACCACATCTTCTTCTGCGACTGTCAGCGCCGGATTCTCCACCGGCTCGCGCCCCGCGGTGAAGACATTTTCGAAGCAGAAATGCGGCGGCGCTTCCGGCCACGCCTGCACGATCGTATCGGCCAGCGCCTGCTCGCCGCAAGCAATCACCGACGGCCCGCAATCCTTCATCATGGCGACCAGTTCAGCCGGCGCCTGCCGCGCATACAGCGGCACCACCGTCAACCCCTCCGTCATGACGGCCAGATCCATTGCCACCCACTGGATTGAGTTATGCGCCAGCAGAGCACACCGGTCGCCCTTCTTCAGCCGCAACCGCCGCAAATAAGCCCGTGCCGCCTGCACCTGAGCCAGCAACTGTCGCGCTGTGAGCGAAGCCGCCTGTCCGTCGCGCAGTTCCTGCAGCACGACTGCATCGCCGCTGCGCGCCAGGCTCGCAAGAATTTGGTCGAGAAATTGCATGCGTGTGCTTTGAATTCGTTTGCTGTGAAGTGGTGATTTGAAAGGTGCAGCTACCCGTACGCCGCCACGAGTTGCTTCAACCCGTCGCTCATCGGCGGCAGATAATCCTCCCAACTCCACTCGCCGCGCCGCGTCGGAAACTCCGGATACCGTCGCTGCACTTCTTCTTCGAAATACACGCCCATGCGCGCCATCAGTTTCAAATTCCGCACCACTGTCCGCGCGATCCCGTCAGCAATCCGTTCACTGTCACGATCCAGAATCTCGAGCGCCGTCAGAGTTCGTGCCTCCAGATCCGGATCATCCACATTCATCAGCAACTCCTGATGCCCACGCTCGTTCATCAGATTCCGTATACGCTCATCCATCGTGATCCCCGCCGATGCCACCAGCACCGGCATCGAAGTCACAATCCCGTGATAGCGCGAAGACATCATCAGGCGGCACGCCCGCAGAATGCTGACCAATTCGTACATGTTGTAATCATCCGAGGTCATCACCGGAACTCCGCCCAGCTTCTCTGAGATACGCCGACAAGGACGGGCGTCCATACGCTCGGTCGCCGCCATGATCACAAAAACATTTCTTTTCTGCCGGAACGCAGCCACCGCATTTGCAATCGAACTCAAATAATGTTCGTAGGCCCGATCCGCCTCGGGCCCCGCATGATGAAAGTAGGGTCCGCGGTAGTGGCTTTCCTTGTATGCGCCCGCCAGGCTGTGTAGCGCAGCCTTTGCCACCGACGCCTTTACCGGCCACTCAAACGGATTAATCGGACACACCACCAGCACCGGCGTCTTCCCATCCCAACCCACATCGCTCAGCGCTTTATGCCCATACTCCGCGCCCAACGGCTCAAACGTCCACGCCGTATCCGTGCCCAATTCCGTTGGCACGCCCAGTTCGCGCAGAATCTTCCGTGATTCGTTATTGCGCGTGATCACCAGCGAGTTTTTGCAATAGCGTCCGCACATCTTCGCGACGAGCGGATCCATGTGTCCCGCCTCGGCACCATAGCCGATCGACAACTTGTTTTCCGCCGCCGCAATGCCCAGCGACCCGATCATCATCGTCGTCAGCGCATTCGCGAATTTCGACTTGAACATCGAACCTTCACACGCCACCACGCCATGATGTTTTGGCACTTCATTCGCCAGAAAGGGCGGAAAGATATCCGGCAGATGGACCTGCGACGTCCCTTCAAAATATCCGCGCGAGCGATCGAAATTAAACGTCATCATGCTGAGGTCGACATTCTCAGGCCCGAGAATCCGCCGGATCTGCCGCAGCATTTCTTCCACTCGCACATCCGAGCCAGTGTTACGCGACCCGTTGTAGCCCGCAAACAGCAGCTTCAGTTTCTCGCCCGGCTGCCACGGCTCCCGCTTGCCCAGCATCCACTGAACCTTCTTGCCCTCGATGATGCTCGATACCCACGCTTCCAGAACGAAGTCCATCATGCGGCAGACCCTCCCGCCTTGGTGCTCTCCGGCCAGGCTTGATACGGATATTCAAAATTGTGCTCGCAGCTGAACCGGAGCAGCGGAAAACTGTATATCGAAAACGGCGCCGGCTTCCGCCCCAGTTCCGTTGTGACCCGCGTGTTGTCGAACACCGTATTCCATGTCAAATACGGCAGAAAGACCGTCATCAGCGCCGCTCCGTGCCCCACCCCTCCTTTGCGGTTCGCCAGCATGTCGACGATGGAGCCGAACGGCTTTTCAAGGATCGGTAAAAACACTGGCCCGCGCCGGTTCTGCGCGGCCGCCAGCGCCTTAGTCAATTCCCGAAACGTCTGCGCATCGTTGCCCGAAGAAAGATGATAAGTATCGTGCTCGGGGTTTGCCTTCATGTGCAAGGTCGAAATCGCATCTGCCACGAAATCCACATTAACAATGTCAATCTTGTCATGCGGACGAAACGGCAGCACCGGCAATCCCGCCAGAAACACGAATGAGCGCACCATGTCGAACTGCGTCGTTTGCGGATAGCGGCTGTCTCCCAACACGATACTGGGACGGAAAATCGTCAGCGGCACGTCTGGCAGCAACTCGCGCACCATATGCTCACAGAATTTCTTCGTCCGCGCATACGGATCGTAATCCGAGCGTTCCCAATCAATTGACCGGTCTTCCAAAACAACTTCGTGGCTGCGCTTCCCGGCCACCGCAACCGTGCTCACGTTCGAGAACCGCCGCAGCCCGTGATAATACTGAGATCGCCGCGCCAGTTGCACCACTTCGAGCGTCCCACGCAGATTCACATTCAAACAGCTTTTTTCCGACCTCCGATTCAGCGAAGCCCCGCAGTGGATCACCGAATCGGTAGTGTGCACAAGCCGATCGTAGTCGCCCGCTTCCAGCCCGAACTGTGGCGACGTGAGATCGCCGCGGAAAATCCGTATCTTCGCCTGCAGGTATTCGTAAAACCGGGGAAACGGCAGATGTAGTTGCAAGGCATTCCAAAGCCGCAACTCGGCGTCACGCGAATCGCGGCCGCGCACCAGCAAATTCAAGCTCGCGTCATGCTGCGCCAGCAGATTCGCGGCGACGTGCGCGCCGATGTACCCGGTCCCACCGGTCAGGAATATTGCCACGTTGCTCCGTTCGTCCCCGTCTTCATGCCGTCGCCATTTTCGTGCGTCGTCGTTGTCCCTGTCGTCGGCGGCGGCATCTGCAGCACCCGCGGCTCACGCGCTTCCAGCGGCCGCCCTTCAATCAGCGGATACGTCCACCGCCGCAACGCCGGAATATGAATATCGATCCAATACTCCCACCAGTCCAGCCCCGCCGTGTCATATCCGAAGATCCCTTTCTCTTCCGGTGTCAGAGCCTGCGACAACTTCTCCACATTATCCGCGACAAAATCATGCTCGTTCTGCAGAATAAAAGGCTCGAACAGTTCTACTAATTTCTCCACTCGTTCAAGGTTGCGTTCCGTCTTCGCGAGCGGCTTCGTCATCGCAGATGGCAGCGGAGACATCACCCGCTGAATCGATTTGATGATCATCTTCTGCGCCGGCGCCGACATGCGGTTGTAGCGCTCTTTCGAAACCGGTATCGCATCCATTCGCAACCGCAGCCAGTACTCCAGACCTTCCTGCGCGCGGTAGTGCCGCCGGTGCCCGAGTGAAGTCAACTCAATCGACCGCCCCATGTCACAGGGATTCGTGCACGACGTCGCCAGTTGATACAGCGGATCGTGCCGCCGCTCCACCAGCGCCGCGCTAATCAAAGTCATTCCAGCACACACCGCATCCACCGGAATTATGTCCAGGCGCTTGCGCTCGTTCGAAGGCAGTTGCCGGAACGCCGTCCCCAGCAGATATGACAGCGACGCCGAAGTATTGATCCCCTCATTCCACCCGCGAAATGGCTTCGCTACCGAAGTCTCGACAATCGCCGGACGCACAATCGCGATCGGCAGCCCCGCGCCATATTTCGCAATCAGCGATTCCGCCAGGCTCTTGGTGAAGGTGTAAGTATTCGGCCAGCCCAACTCCCGCGCGCGCCGGGTAGCTTCTTCCGTAAGATAATTTTTCAACCAGCGCACCCGGTTCTTGCGGATCTGGTTCTCCAATGCCTGACCGCTCAACCCTTTCGCCGCGTGCTCTTTCTCCAGCGCCTGTTTCTTCAGTTCCTCGGTGACTTCTGGCCCTTCCACCCGCGCTTCCGCCGACTCCACCAACTGATGCAACCGATGCCACTCTTTTTCTGCGTCGAAGTCCTTCAAGTGCGACGGCGTGTAATTCGGACGCACCCGCTCACTCACCCGTCCATCGCGCTGCCCGGCTACATAGCAAGTGGAAAGATGCAGCAATGCCGCGTGCTCCGAGCCGCGAATAAACTCGATCAGGTGATACGTCGAATCCACATTCACGGCTAACGCTTCCCGCAAATCCGGATTAAAATCCGTCAGCCCCGAACTGTTGATGATCAGATCCAGATCCGCACGCAAGCGCGCGGCTGTCTCGGCATCCAGCCCCAGGCCAGGCTGCGAAACATCGCCTTCCACTACCTCAATCTTTTCCGCCAGCAGCGCGCCCAGGCGGTCGCCGTATTTTTCGAATACGGGATCAAAAACCGGCGATCCTTCAATCATTTTCTCGAAGCGCTTCTGCGCCGGACTCGACTTCTGCCGCCGGATCAGCAGATAAAGTTTCCCGATCTCGGGCAAAATCGGGCCCCCCAACGGGCCCGGCTTTGGCCCGTTGGGGCAGAGATCCATCAGCGTATTGGCCAGCCACACCTTGCCGATAAATCCGGTGACCCCGATCAGCATCACGCGTTTTCCGCCCAGCGCCTTCCGCACCGAGAAACGTTCCGGATAACGTTTTTCATCGAAATACACAATCGGACGAACCCGCGGCGTTTCCACTCGCACCGCCGGCACGATCGCCGATGCCAGCGCCTTCGGACCACGCAGCCCAAGCGCGCGCACCCAACGCGCCGGACTCTGCTGCCCATCCGGCCCCGCTTCGCGAATCCGCGCAAACAAGCCCCGCGGCCGAATCACCGGACTGAGCAGCCGTCCCGTCGCCACGCCGTCGCGGAAATCGAGGCGGTTCGCAATAATCCACCGCACTCCCAGATGCCGCGCCAGCGGCCGCATCACATGCTCAAGCCCCTGGCTCACCAGCACCACATCCACGCCCGTCGCCTGCAGCGCCTTCAGGTGCCGTACTCCTTCTTCTTTGAGCAGCGGCTTCAGCTTGTACTCGAATTCTTCTTCGCCCAGCAGATCGAGCCGGTCCCGCGTAATCCCGCGCAGCACGGCGTGAACGATTCGAGTCGCAGCGACGCGGTTCGCCGCGTACAAAAATGGCCGCAGCAACGCCATCAACAGCACCAGGCTGCGGCGCGCCGCCCGCGCGATAAATGTCTGGCTGTTCCAGGTAAAGAAGGCGATCGGCCGAACCGTGGTCAGTTCCAGCAGACTTCCTTCCACCCGCCAGTAAACCGGCGACGAAGGCCGCGACCGGCGAATCGGCGCAGCGATCGCGGAAGCAAGGTGCGGGGCAAGGTTCGGGGCAAAGGGCGGGGCAACGGTCGGGGCGACGTACGGACCCGACCGCATGCCTGCGGCCGACGCGCCGGCGTCATGCGGCGTCCCCACCCGCCCATCGAGATTGTTCACAGGTTCCACGAATCAATATTCGGCTGCGCCCTATTTTCACCAAAGCTCAGAGACAACCGTGGCGGGACATCTTCCTCTCGGAGCACAGTGCCCCAGGGAAGCCGGGCCGAATCACCTATTTTAACCTCTCCCCGATAAAGGGCGGAAAATAACCGCAAGCCGTCTCCGGGTGCTCATCCCGCCCGCTCCACCCAGCACACATCCCAGTACTTCCCAAACTTCCGCCCATTCTCGCTGAAAACGCCCACTACCTTGAATCCGAATCGCCGATGCAGCGCCTGGCTCGCCGCATTCGGCAGCACATACCCCGCCACAAAGCGATGTATGTCCTCGCCGCTCAGCATTTCAAACAACTCCGTATACAAACGCCTACCAATGCCCTTCCCCACTGTCTCCGGCGCACAATAGATCGAGGTCTCCACCGTCGTCACATACGCCGCCTTTGGACGAAACCGCGTCGTTCCTGCGTATCCCACCACGACCCCATTTTCCTCGGCAACGATCAGCCGATGCCGTCCCGTCGCGCTAAACTGCGCCAACCAAGCCTCCCGCCGCTCCACCGTGTGGGGCTCAACGTCAAACGTCACCGGAGTATTCAGGATGTAGTAGTTGTAGATCTCGGTGATCCGCGCCAGATCCCTGCGCTCCGCCGTCCGAATCCGCGTCTCGCTCATTGGCTGCCTCGATTCTGTATCCCGAAATTACCTCATTGCCAACCCTCCGACCACTGCTCCCCCATCCATCGCGCCCTTGCATCAGGCGCGATCGAGGGCTACGATTCGGGTTCAATCGAAAAGACCGGCTATCTCGCCGGACTTTTCGTTCTGAAGAACACCATATTCCATTTATGGAACTACGATTTGAGTTCGACCCAGTGAACAAAATTCTGCTGGCCCGGCCTGTGGGGCGGCTCACGGATGAATCGCTGGCCGAGATTTACGGCGATTCGAAAGTATTCGACCGCGACCGATGCCCGCGCAGGTATTTGGGACTTGTCATCGGTGACTGAGTTTGCCATGTCTGCCGAATTTGTTCGTCACTTGGCAAGGCGGGAGCCCGCCATGCCGGACGCGACTAGACGCCCTCGCTTTATCGCGGTCATGAACCCGAGTGGATTTGGTCTAGCTCGTATGTTTCAGACCCTGGGAGCGGCGACCCGGCCGCTGCTGGAAGTCGTGCATACTCTGGACGAGGCCTTGGCAGCACTCGGCATTCAGTCCCCGCACTTCGAATCTTTAGAGTGACCGCTGCTCAGATTTTTTTCACCCTTTACCGTAGTACCCACCCTACAACCGCTGCTGCCGCAATCAGCCAGGCCGAGTTCACGCGAAACCGGAGTAGTGCGATCAAGCTCACCCCGAACATGATCAGCGTCGTCCAATCCACAATCGACGCCTTCGCCAGTTGCCACGTTACCACCGCCATCAACGCGAGCGACCCCGCGACCACTCCATCGAGCGCGGCCGCCGCCACCGCCGATCTTCGCAGCCGCGGAATCAGCGGCCCACTCACCGCCACCAGCACGAACCCCGGCAAAAAAATCCCTACCGTCGCCACCACCGCGCCCATCCACCCCGCCACCACGTACCCGATGAACGTCGCGGTAGTAAACAGCGGACCGGGCGTAAACTGCCCTACCGCGACCGCGTCAATCAACTGCTTGTCGGTCAGCCAGTGCAGATGCTCCACAAATTCGGTCTGCAGAAATGCCAGCAAGACATATCCGCTGCCGAACACCACCGACCCGATTTTCAGGAACGACAAGAACAACCGCACCAGCCCGACCGGAAAAGCCGCGCCCACAGCCGCCACCACCATAGCCCCGGCCACAACCTTCGGAAGCCCGACAATCTCCTGGAGCCCAACTATTTTCGCAAAAGCAAGAACGCCCACCAGCCGATTCTTCATCGCCAGAGCAGCCGCCGCTACCAACCCGGCAAACACCAGCACCAGAATCGGACTGACTCCCCCCAGACTCAACCCCGCCGCCAGCACGGCAATCACCGCCAGCCGCGGCGTCCGCACTCCCGTCCGTCCCAGCTTCCCCAGCGCCTGGATCACGATCGCAACCACGGCCGGCTTGATCGCGTACAGCACGCCTTCCACCTTGGGCAGCGAGCCAAAGCGCACATAGGCCCAAGCAATCGTCGACACAATTACTGCCGCCGGAATGATGAAGCAACCGCCCGCCACAATCAGACCGCGCCAGCCGCGTTTCAGTTGTCCCACAAAAATCGCAACTTCGGTAGAACTCGGCCCCGGAATCAGATTCGCCGTCGCTAGCCGGTCGAGAAATTCGGCCTCGGTGATCCACCTCCGTCGCCGCACGAATTCTTCTTCCATCATCGCCAGATGCGCCGCCGGCCCGCCAAACGCAATCGTGCCCAGCTTCAAAAACACCAGGGCAATCTGCCCCAGCGACGCTTCCCGAATTTCCGTGGACTCAGCCATTGCCTATGTGGCGCGGACGCTCCCTTCGACTGCGCTCAGGGCAGGCTCTGTCCGCGCACTCACCGCCGAAGCGGGAAAGCTCAAAAGTAGCGCAGACTAGATATGTCAATTTCGATTGAGTCGGATCGAGAGCCCTCTATTCCCCGAATACGGCGCGATAAACTCCGCCCGCCAGCGCTCCGCCCACAATCGGAGCCAGCCAGAACAACCACAACTGCGACATCGCCCATCCCCCAACAAAAATCGCAGGTCCCGTGCTGCGCGCTGGGTTCACCGAAAGATTGGTTACCGGAATTCCAATCAGATGAATCAAAGTCAGCCCCAGTCCGATCGCGATCGGCGCAAATTCTGGAGCGGTCCGCTTGTCCGTCGAGCCCATGATGATCATCAGAAAGAAAAACGTCAGCACCACTTCCGCCACCAGGCATGAAAGCAGCGGATAACCACCCGGAGAATGCGACCCGTACCCATTCGAAGCAAATCCGCCCAACTCAAAGCCCGGCTTACCGCTCGCAATCACATAAAGCGTGCCCGCGCCAGCGATTCCGCCGAGCACTTGCGCCACCACATATGGCAAGAATTCCGACGCCGGGAATCGCTTCCCCACCACCAGTCCCGCCGAAACTGCGGGATTCAGATGACATCCCGAAATGTGTCCAATGGCAAACGCCATCGTAAGCACAGTCAGTCCGAAAGCCAGCGCTACCCCCAGAAATCCGATGCCCAGCTGCGGAAACGCCGCATCCAGCACTGCGGCCCCGCATCCTCCAAACACCAGCCAGAAGGTTCCAAAAAATTCCGCAATGGCCCGTTTCGATAAACTCATATCGTCTCCTTGAACCGAAGTTATTGGTGAACGCTATTCAACTGTCACAGTTTTGCGAAAGTGCCAGAGATTGTACCCTATCTCGGTACAAGCGAACTCCAGCGTCTGTAACAATGGGGTTGCATGTTGAACGAGCGAGCGGAGGAAGCAGTGAGGTGAATGCGCTTACGCTATTCGGATTGTTCGCGGTGACCGCGATGTTGGTCACTTACGCGCTGGAGAGCTGCAGCACCTGGTTCATCCTGGCGTTCGCCGTGGCCTGCGCGCTCGGCTCCGCTTACGGTTTTCTGCAGGGCGCCTGGCCCTTTGGAGTGGTCGAGGCGATTTGGGCGGTCGTGGCCCTCCGCCGCTGGTATCGGGCGAGAGGATGAAGCTTGCTCAGAGTTTATTCAGCCCGTCGAGCGCTGCCACCTTATAGGCTTCCGCCAGCGTCGGATAGTTGAACACCGTATCGCGAAAATATTCGATCGTCGCGCCCATGGTCAGCACCGCCTGTCCAATGTGCACGATCTCCGCCGCCCGATCCCCAATAATGTGTACGCCCAGCAATTGTAAGGTTTCCGGATCAAACAGAATCTTCAGCAGCCCCTGATCGTCGCCCAGCATCTGCCCCTTGGCCAGTTCCGAGTAGCGCGCCAGCCCACTCTCATACGGAGTCTTGTTACGCGTAAGCTCTTCCTCGGTGGCGCCCACCATGGAAATTTCCGGAATAGTGTAGATGCCATACGGAATAAGGTTCGGCAGCAACCGGCTGGGCTTGCCGAACATGTGACAGCCCGCCAGCCGCCCCTGCTCCATCGAAGTGCTGGCCAGCGCGGGGAACCCAATCACATCGCCCGCTGCATAAATATGCGGCACCTCGGTTTGAAAATGTTCGTTGACGACCAGTTTGCCGCGCTCCTCCGCCCTCAGTCCCGCCGCCTCGAGGTTCAGCTTGTCGCTGTTGGCCCGCCGCCCAATCGTGTAAAGCAGCGCCTGCCCGCGAACTTTCTTCCCGCTCTCCAGCGTCGCAAAAACCTTGTCTCGCTCTTCGTCGAAACCGACCGAAACCACTTTCTCTCCGACGCGAAAAACTGTTCCCAGTTGACGCAACTGGAAGCACAAACTTTCGATGATCTCCCGATCCACAAAATCCAGCAATGTCGGCCGCTGGTCAAGCAGCGTCACCTTCACGCCCAGCGCCGCAAACATGGACGCGTATTCTAGCCCAATAATCCCCGCGCCCACCACAATCAGCTCTCGCGGTATCTCCTCCAGGCAGTGCACCTGATCCGAGTCGAAGATGCGCTTCCCATCCACCGGAATCCCGTCGATGTGCGCCGGCCTCGTGCCGCAGGCAATCAGAATCTTCTCTCCCCGTACCTGTTGTACTCCGTCTTCGCTGACGATCTCAATCGTATGCGGATCGGCAAAGTGCGCGTCCCCTTCGAGCGCCGTCACATAATTCCGCCGCAGTTGCGCCTTGATCACGTCCACTTCTCGCGTCATCACCGCGGTCGACCGCAGCACCAGGTCCGACATCATGATCCGGTCTTTCACCACGTAACCGCGCCCATAGAACGACCGCTGCCGCAAGCCGCTCAGATAGAGCACCGCCTCCCGCAGCACCTTGCTCGGGATCGTCCCGGTATGGACGCAAACCCCTCCCATCGTCAGCCGCCGGTCGATGATGGCGACTTTCTTGCGCATTTTCGCCGCGCAAATCGCGCCCTTTTGTCCCGCCGGACCGCTCCCAATCACCACCAGATCGTATTCGTTAGCCTGCATAAATGTGCGCGTAACCGCAGCAAGAAACTAGCACCTTTCTAACTCCGCGCGGAAGTTATCTTTGAAGTCGAATGCAAAAATTAAGCGTCCTTTAACAATAGAACCGTGGCGCGGACACTACTGTTCGCGAAACTTTATCGTTAATCAGCGCCCTATCCCCGGCCGGCAATCGCCGCAAAGGCATCCGAAAGCATACCGCATCGCCCGTGTGGCGCGGACACTCCCTTCGACTTCGCTCAGGGCAGGCTCTGTCCGCGAACCGCCGCCAGCTAGCAGACCCCGGGCGTTCCCTCACCCGTCAAAACAAAAGGCCGCTCTTTTCGAGCGGCCCAACACTTTGAAACCCTGAAACTTTGAAACCTGCAGCTTTAGTCTCCCGCCACCGGCTCCCCAACTTCTTCACTCTTCTTCCCGAACCCGTTCCCATTTGCCGGAGCCATCGCCGGAATCATAGCCGAAGCAATCGCGCCCAGCGGAATGAAGCCCGCTTCATTTGACATTGCCGGCTTTTCTTTCAGGACCACTTCCCGATAGAGTTGTGCCATGCGTGCGTCGTAGGCCGCGTCGTTCTTTACCTTGCTGCTCTCGGCCTTCTTATCGCGAGCCCGCGCCTTTTCTTCGCGAGCCGTCTTCGCAATCCCCAGCTTGTCGAGATCGTGCTGCACCTCGTGCGTAACGATCTCGTCACGCAGGTAGAGCGCGTGCTCCTTGTCTTCCATGTTTACTTTCTTGCCGCCGGCGAAGATCTCGTGACGCCCATGCTCTTCGTACCACTTGGTGAGCGTCGAAGTCATGTGCATCTTCTCGATGATGTTGCGCCAGCCCACGCCCGTGTTGTAAGCGCAGAAACTGATCTCGCCTTCCTGCGTAGCATAAGGAATGATGCACTGCTCCGTCCGCCGGAAGTCGTAGTTAAACAGATCCTGAAACCACATCCCGGCGATGAACAGGAAGTTCCACCGATCCTGCCGGCGCTTCATAACGTCGTCAATCGTTCGGTCCGGACCAACCTTGCCGTAGTTCCTGCCCGTAGCATTGAAATTCTTGTCGAACTTCTTGAGCAGATCCATCAACTTAAAATGAGTAGGCGATTGGAACGGATCGTAGTTCTTCATCAAGCAAAGCGCCATCCCAAACGCCGTCCAGAATTTCGACCGAGCCGCATCGTTAACCTTGGCAATATCCTTAGCCAGCTGATCGCCCTTCAAGAAAGCAGTAACCGGCACCGCCTCCTTAGTCTCCTTATCAATCATCATCGCCATGCCGGTGCCGCAGTTAGGATGGCACCCGCAAGATAGTTGGCCCCAGTCGTTGTTGGAATCCTGGGCGTGCATTACGTCGGCCCAATCGCTGAACGTGGACATGAACGAAATCGGAAACCAGTCGCGGGCTGGTTGGCCGAAGCCGGTTTGATTTTTTACATCGTGGGCCAGGTGCGCCAGCGTATAGCGCTGCGCCTGGCGGCGTTCGTCGGTAATCGCTTCGTCGCGTCCGGTGAACGAAACCGGCTGGAAGCTGAGGAAGCCGATCTTCTTTGGATTGTCGAGCGCGAACTGGATGATGCGTCCGACCTGCTCATTGTTAATGCCATTAATGATGGTGATTACCGGAACGATTTCGCAGCCGGCGCGATGCAAGTTGTCGATCGCCTTCAGCTTCACGTCGAACAGGTTGCCGACGGCGCGATGGTCGTTGGCGGCGTTGCCGATCCCGTCAAACTGCAGATAGGCGTAACGCATGCCGGCTTCGACCGCTTGCTGGCAGAATTCAAAACTCTTCGCGAACTCGATTCCGTTGGTTGCGGCTTGCACGCTGTTGTACCCAACTTTGCGCGCGTAACGAACCGCGTCCAGGAAGTAAGGAGACAGAGTCGGCTCCCCACCCGAGAACTGCACCGACATCTGGCGCTTCGGCTTCACCGTGATCGCGTTATCGAGCACGGTCTTGATTTCTTCCCAGGTGAGTTCGTGGACGTACCCAACCTGGTTGGCGTCCATAAAGCAGGGATCGCACATCATGTTGCAGCGATTGGTGAGATCGACAGTAAGCACGGCGCCCCGTCCATACTTCACGGTGGACGTACCGTGGTGATGCAGCTTCTCGTCGTTATGCGCGCGGATATCGCGCCCAGGGAAAACTTCTTCAAGGTGCCGCGAGAATTCCGTGTCAATCGACATCAAGTCTTCGAAGTGTCCGTGCTTGGGACAGTCCTTGACCATCCAAATCTTGCCGTCGCGCTCAACGATCTGGGCCTTGATCTCGCCCACCTTTTCGTTCATCAGAACGTCGACCGGCAGGTGCCCATCAAGAATCTGCTGCCGTATTTCAGGCACGCACCTGGGACAGAGTGAATCGGTAGACCGCGGCCAGCCCAGCGGCGGTTTTGATTTTTCCCAGGACTTGAGCAGGGGCTTGTCGGACCACTTCGGAGTCGGCGCCACATTCGGAGCAATGCGGTTGAGGCGTTCAAACAGTGCCCACGCGCCCGTGGCGGCAACCGTCACGGCCTTCTCAACATACTTGATCGGCTTGTGCATTCTGCTCTCGCTTTCCTCCGCTCAGGAGATAGACCTGTCCCCGCGGCCCCGCAAACGGGAACCCGCGAAAAAAGACTTGTCCACGGAGAAACCTGGAAGTTTCGATACGTGGAGTTGGTCAGATTGATGCTATTGAAACCGAGCAGGTTACGCACGAAGAACGCAATGAAGGGGAGAAAATCGGGGTTAAGCAGGGATTTGGGGCATTTTATGGAGCTAAGTTGTTGAAAAGATAGGGAGGGATGGGATCTCACAAATGCCGTGGAGACAATCATCCGGGCGACTACAACGATGAAGAGTGGCGCACGGATCGTCGCCAGCCGAACGGGTTCGAACGGCTACGTGACCTAGCCCTCTTTCAGATCGATTGCTTTCGAGGTTTTCTGAATTCTGCGAGGTCAATCGGTGAGTAGTCGCTAGCTTTTGATCGGAAACGCCTCGGGGCAGACTTTAGGGTGGAGCGGGGATCCCGATTGGAGGCGCTTTCGACAAGCGGACGAGGAGAAAACCTGTGCATTGTTAGAATGCTGCCAAATTGTACAACCATTGACCGACAAAACTTGCTGGTTCGCCGAAAGGGTCTGGCACGGGGATGCAATGTCGCTGTACATTGGAAGCGAACAACAGGGGAACGACATCACGAAAGCACCTAGTGAACCGGCACGGCCATGGAGGCGGCAATGGCTCAGAGCCAACATTCGGAGCTCGCATCTCGATCGAAGATAATGTGTAAGTCGTCGTCCACAGGCACGTAAGAAAATCTGGGGGTGAGGGGTGAAAGTTCTTCCGAAGAATGACATCAGAAGAATCCTGGCGTCAAAGATTCTGGTGATGGCTGTGCTTGCGCAATCCGCTCTTGGCGCTGCGGCGCAGGAGGTGCGCAATACGTCGTACATCACCAAGTCCGGCGAACGGGTGCTACGTATCGAGACGGTTGTGCCTGTATCAACAGAAAACGTTTGGAAGGCCTGGACCACCCCACAAGAACTAAGCAAGTGGATCGCTCCCATCGTGGCAATCGACCTTACGATCGGGGGCACAATTTCTACGAATTACGATCAAGGGGCCCCCATTGGATCGGCAGGTACCATTCAGTTGCCGATCATCAATTACATCGAGAAACAGCTCATTACACTCAAGGTCAACCTTAACGAGAAGTTCCCTAAGAGCACACGCGATGAAGACCACAATTTGCAGGAGATCGTGCAGATTGTGGATCTTGGCGACGGTAAGACCATGGTTGTTTCTTCCATGGTGGGATGGGGTGTGGGAAAGGATTGGGATCAGACGTATGACTTTTTCGCCCGGGGTAACGAGTGGACCTACCGGCAACTGGCGAAATATCTTTCATCGCTGGCTCCTGTCACGATGGCAGTGCCCGCGCCCGCTGTCGATGCATCGCGTGAACAGGCAGTCAAAATCGTCGCCCAAATACAACGAGCCGACTATGAAGGCGACCGCGCAGCCCTGAACCAGCTTTACGAACAGCTTCTGCCGTTTGTTGACGAGCCTGAACTTGCATCTCGCGTCCGATATTGGCGTGGATTTGCCAAATGGCGTCGCGCCATAAACGGATTTAACGAGACTCCCACTCCAAAGGGTCTGGCAGAAGACCTAACGGAAGGCGAAAGCGAATTCGATGCAGCGATTCAAAGGGATCCAGGTTTTGTGGATGCAAAAGTTGGGGCGTCATCTTGCCTGCTTAACCGCTTGTTCCTGGAAGGGGTTTTCGCAAATGAGAAAGACCCTCAGCGCTTGAAGGAAATCCTGGCGCCGGCTTCACAGCTGCTTAAGGAGGCCAAGGCTGCAGCACCGGACAACCCCCGGCTCCTCTGGGCGGTGGGTCCGAATCAGTGGAGCACTCCTCCGGAGCTGGGAGGCGGCCAGGACAAAGCGATCGCAACCTATCAGAAGGGTCTGGACGCGGTACGAGGACATAAAGAGAGCACCAGCAATCCGCTGGAGCCGACATGGGGGGAGCCCGAGCTGCTGATGAGTCTCGCCTGGTCGAATTTGAACCGAACCACTCCTGATCTAAACGCCGCCGAGCAGTACGCACAAGCTGCTATCAAGCTCGTCCCTTACTGGCATTACGTTCGCGACATTCTGTTGCCTCAAATTCGCGCCGCCCAGGCCAAAGCGCACTGATCTCCTGCGAATGATCCGGGGGGGCCCGTTGGGGATTTGCCAAGCATGCGGGGCGCTCGTAGGGACCTGTCTATGTTCTACGAATAGCCGGCCCATTACAAGACAGCCATGGCATCATCACGCCCTCCTCGCTCCATTTCGAAAGTCATCACTTCGGAGTGCCCAGATCACCTGACGCTTCCCACAAGCCGTTTCTAGATAACTTCCGGATGGCCGACAAGATTGGCATAGGGGCGGCGGTCACCCACCGACCCCTGCCACACCACCGTGCGTACGGGTCCGTACACGGCGGTTCGAGTTGGTTGCGCTAGGATTCATCGATCAGCGTCGGAAGGCCGAGCGATTTGAAGTGGGCGTTCGAAAGCCCCACGGAGAGGGCTTTGGCCCGAGCGAGGTACCAGGGGCCGCGTCCGCTGCCAGCCGTGTTGTTGGCGAGGCGGGGACGAACCCCTAGTGCCAGCAGAGCTGCGCGGCGACGGCGTGGTGTCCGCCATTGCCGCCACAGAGCCGCTCGCAATCGCAATCGGACCCAACGGGTCAGGTAGATCAGCACCTCCGGCGTTTCGCAGAAACCGAAGTAGCTACGCCAGCCCCGCATGTACGGAGCGAGTTCCGCTATCGTCGTTTCCATGCTGACGCCTTTGGCCCGACGCGTAGTGTCCCGGATTCGGTGCTTAAACCGTTCCAGGGCTTTCGGCGCGATAATGCGCTTAACTTCTGGACCGGCGCTAAAGCTGAACCCGAGAAACTTCCGTCTCTGCGGCCGCGCCACTGCACTCTTCGTTTCGTTTACCTTGAGCTTGAGTTTGTTCGTGATGAAGCGCGTGATGCCCTCCATCACCCGTTGACCAGCCCGCTGGCTGCGCACGTAGATGTTGCAATCATCCGCGTAGCGGAGGTAGCGGTGGCCACGACGCTCGAGCTCTCGGTCGAGTTCGTCGAGCACGAGGTTGGACAGCAGTGGTGAGAGTGGACCTCCTTGCGGGGTTCCTTCCACGCTGGGACTGACCAGTCCATTCTCCATCACCCCGGCATTCAAAAATGCCCGGATAAGCTTCAGCAGCCGCTTGTCTTCGACTCGTTTGGCGAGCTGACCCATCAGCTTGTCGTGATTGACTCGGTCGAAAAACTTTTCGAGGTCGAGATCAATCACCCAGCCGTAGCCTGCAGCGATGTACTGTTGCGCTTGAGCTACCGCTTGATGTGCAGATCGTCCGGGTCGAAAACCATAGCTGTGGTCGGAGAACGTCGAGTCCCACCGCCGCTGCAGCACCTGCATCACCGCCTGCTGGATGAATCGATCCAGCACCGTCGGGATGCCAAGCTTTCGCACCCCGCCGTCCGGTTTGGGGATTTCCACCCGCCTCACCGGTTTTGGTTCGTAGGCTCCGTTCAGCAGTTGTTCCCGGATCGCTGGCCAATGCTGTTTCAGGTAGTCAGAGAGTTGACCGACGGTGATCCCGTCTACTCCCGCGCTACCTTTATTACCTTTCACCTGCCGCAGTGCTTCCTTCAGGTTCTCTCGCTCACATACTTCCTCCATCAATCGATTGGTTCTAGCTGGGCTTTCGGTTCCACTCGTCGCCACCAACGATTCAGTCTCTTCTCCTGCGACACCTCGGGCTGCACCCGTCAGCGCAGAAGAGAAGTCCAGTTCCATCTGGAGATTCTGCTGCTTGTCGTCGTTGAGACTCATGGCCTACTCACCGCTCCTTCTCGTTCGGGCCTTCTCCGATGCCGGATACTATGCCCGATGCTGACTTCTGTTCCGCGGTCAGGTTGCCTTACGGCCACCTCAGTCGCCGAAGCGACACGGAGCAGATCTCCTGGGGTAAGTTCAGTCACTTTCCGTGCACCGTCGCCGAATCTACGCTTCGCACCTTGATGGATATGGACTTCACGGTAAGTCGCCCGCTCGTCCGGTACGAACGCCTTCTATTCGGTTTTTGTCCATCGACTCGCACGTTTGTTCCATGCTTCCTTCAGACCCGCCTCGCGGCAGTAGCCCTTGCATCATCACTAGAGCGTATTTCATAAACAGTGCCTCAGCGTAATCCAGAAGCAAGCGAGATAGAAGAAGGCACGGTAAGTGGAGAGCAGATGCTCATGACGGACCAGCAGGCGTCGGAATTGACCCAGCCATGCGTTGGTTCGCTCCACGATCCAGCGGCGCTTATAACGCCGCAGTTTGCGCCCATCTTGGTAGCGCCGTGCCTGGTTGTTCTTGCGGTAGGGCGCAATCAGTTCGATGCCACGCTTTTGCAAGCGCTGGCGCAGCGGGTCGGAATCGTAACCGCGGTCGGCGATCACGCGCTCCGGCTTTTGCCGCGGGCGCCCTTGCCGGCGTGGTACCCGGACTTGGGAGAGCGTGGCTTCCGCAAGCGTAACTTCACTGGGGGAGGCACTTTCCAGCCGAACTCCCAGCGGAAGACCTTGACCGTCGACCAGTACCATCCACTTCGTCCCCTTGCCCCGCTTGGTTTTACCGACCGCGAGGCCCCCTTTTTCGCCGGAGCGAAACTGCCGTCCAAAAAGGTTTCGTCCCAGTTCAGCAGGCCTTCTTCATCCAGCGCCCCCAGCAACGTGCGCCACGCTTGCAGCCACACCCCTTCGTCTTCCCACTGCTTGAGCCGCCGCCAGCAGGTCGAAGGCGAAGCAAACTCCTCGGGCACGAATCGCCACGCCGCGCCGGTTTGCAGAATCCACAGAATACCCTCGAAACACGCCCGGTTCGATGCCCAGGGCCGGCCTCGATTGTCCTGCCGTCGCCTGGGCGGGGGTAGCATGGGTTCCACCAACTCCCACTGCTCGTCCGTCAACAGCTTCTGCCGCGTCTTCATGACAGAAGCTCATCACCTAACCCGCCTCCTCCGTAAGTGCCTGATATGAGGCCGAACCTATTTATGAAACATGCTCTAGCCCTTTCCTCCATCAGGACGGGCAGAGGACTTTCACCTCCTAGTTACTGAACATGCCCAGCACACGACTAAGCCGCTGGCGCGGCGGACGCTACCGCGTGGTGAACCAGGAAAGTTCAGGAACAGCTGACATAGTGTGGGTCACAGGGAAAGGAGATTCCTGTGACCGGTTTACGAAAAATGATGCTGGAGGAACTCCAGCGTCGCAACTATTCCGCCATCACCACTCGTAATTACCTGCGGGTGGTGACCGAGTTCGCCAAGTATTTTGGTAAGTCCCCCGACAAGCTCGGCCCCAACGAACTTCGCACCTATCAAGCCTACCTGCTGACTGAGCGCAAGCTGACACCGGGCACCGTGGTCAACCGGGTAGCGGCGCTGCGATTCTTTTTCGTCAAGACGCTCAAGCGGCATCAGTTCCGAGAGTTCTTACCCTATCCCACGGATCGGCGCCGGCTGCCGACGGTGCTGAGCCGGGAGGAGGTCTCGCGTCTAATCAACGCGGCCGGGAATCTGTTTCGACGGACGTTGCTGATGACGCTTTACGCCACCGGCATGCGACGCAGCGAACTCGCCCATCTCAAGGTCAGCGACATCGATAGCCAGCGCATGATCATCCGGGTGGTGGAAGGCAAAGGCGGCAAGGATCGCGATTTGCCTCTGAGCCCAGCCCTGCTGGAAGTCCTTCGCGAGTACTGGCATTGGCGGAAGCCGAGGCTCTACTTGTTCCCCACCCGTACCCGCCAACACAGACTCGATCAGCCGATTTCAGACAAGACCGTTTGGATTGCCTGTAGCGATGCTGCGCATCGGGCCGGCATCCGCAAACGCGTCACCCCGCACACCCTACGCCACAGTTGGGCGACCCACTTGTTGGAGGTGGGCACCGATCTGCGCACCATCCAGGTTCTGCTCGGACATGGTGATCTGGAAACGACCGCTCAGTACCTGCATCTATCGCAGCGCCACTTACAGGCAGTTACTAATCCGCTGGACAGCCTCGCTCTCTCCAGCACCCAGAACATCAGTCGCAGCTTTAAACGGAAAAACAAAAAATGACTCGGCCCACCTTCGAGGTGGCCGACATCGTTCGCGTGCAGGGCGATCGCTTCCTGGATCGCTATCGATCCAGCTTTGGCTTTCAGCAGCTCAAAGCCTTTCGCGCCATTCTGCGCTGCCGCACCGCTGCGCTGGGCGGTCATCGGGATGCCTGCCCGAGCTGCGGTCATCAGGCTATCTCGTACAACTCGTGCAGAAACCGGCACTGCCCCAAGTGCCAGACGCAAGCTCGCCAGCGCTGGCTGACGGCCCGCGAACGCGAACTCCTGACCACCAGCTACTTCCACGTCGTGTTCACTGTGCCTCACGAACTCAATGTGCTGGCCTTGGAGAACCCACGTCTGTTCTACGACCTGCTGTTCACCGCCAGTGCTCAAACCTTGCTCCAGATCGCCATGGATCGCAAACACCTGGGCGCCGAGATCGGCGTCATCAGCATCCTGCATACCTGGGGACAGAACCTGCTCCTCCATCCCCACATTCACTGCGCCATTCCCGCGGGCGGACTCTCGCCGGATCACCGTCAATGGGTCCGCCCACGCTATCCTTTCTTCTTGCCCGTGAAGGTCCTCAGCCGCGTCTTTCGCGGCAAGTTCCTCGCCGCTCTGAAACGTCTCCACCGCCGCAACCAACTCTGCTGTGCCGGTCCGGCCGCTGCCCTCGCCGATCCACTGCAGTTCACAAAACTCGTCCGACGCCTGCACCGCCACGACTGGGTCGTCTATGCCAAGCCCGCCTTCGGTGGACCCATGCAGGTGTTGCGTTATCTCGGCCGCTACACCCATCGCGTGGCCATCTCCAATCACCGTTTGCTGGCCTTCGATCAAGAGCGCGTCACCTTCCGCTGGAAGGACTACGCGCACGGCGGCAAGCAAGGCAAGATGACTCTCGGTGCCACCGAGTTCTTACGGCGCTTCTTTCTGCACGTGCTCCCCAGAGGGTTCGTGCGCATCCGTCACTTCGGATTCCTCGCCAATCGCTGGCGCGCTTCTCGCTTGGCACTATCGCGACAACTGCTATCCCGCAACTCCCCAACGCCTGCCCCAGTGGTGACGCGCCCAGCTTCCTCCGAGACTTCGTCCCTCTGGCATTGCCCACGTTGCGGCGCGGCCATGATCGTGATGCAGAGATTTACGGCTGCGGAATTAGCCACATGCTCTTACTTCGATTCTTCGTAGCCTGTCCACCACTATCGACCCGAGGATGTGCTCCGGCACGCCCACGCACCTGTGCGTCCGCTTCTTCTCCAACGCCTCTCACGCAACTTTCCGCATGCGCTCTTGCTCATCTCGCCCGCCACCCCGACCATCCGGACCGCATTCCCACCACGCCTCGCCGCTCTCCCCAAGCTCTGTTCAGATCCACACTGCCGTTCAAATCCCATAGCGCACCGCGTCCGCCGCAAACGCCAGCGGCTTCCTCCTAGTCTCCTCATCGAAAACGCCTCGGATCGAGGTCCCCGCTCCACCCCAAAAGTCTGCCCCGAGGCGTTTCCGATCAAGGCTAGCGACTATCCAGGAGTGAGCCCGTGGCTAACCTAGCGAATTGCCTTGTGATCGCACTCCGTTGCGATCTCGCAGTGCCTCTACGGGTGGGAAAATTCGTTGTGGCGAGGTCCGCAGAAGCGTTATGATGCGCGTACCAGAAGTCCAAATCGAAAATCCCAGATTAAACATCCGGGAACCGTCAATCAATTGAGGGGTGTTGATGCGTAGGTCCTGTCTGCTCGTCGTCTTGGCTTTTTCCCTGTTCACAATTTCTACCTTTGCTCAGAGCGCAGATGCAAGGACGGTTCACACCTACTACGTAGCCGCTGACGAGGTGGACTGGAACTACACACCGCTCGGCGTTGATCAGATGATGGGCATGCCCTTCATGGACTATGCCAAGCTGTTCACCGAGCGCGGGCCGCACCGCATCGGCAGCACTTACCGCAAGGCGATCTACCGCGAATACACCGACGAGACTTTCACCACGCTTAAGCCGCGTCCCGCCGAGTGGGAGCACACCGGATTTCTCGGCCCTGTACTGCGCGCCGAAGTTGGCGACACCATCAAGGTTGTTTTCAAGAACAACGCCACCCATCCGTTCGCCATGCACCCGCACGGCGTCTTCTATGCCAAGGACTCCGAGGGCACCGGCTACAACGACGGCGCCTCGACGCCTGACAAGAAAGGCGTGCCGCCGGGCAAGACTCACACCTACATCTGGGAGGTCCCGGAACGCGCCGGCCCCGGCCCCAACGACCCCAGCTCGATTGTGTGGCTCTATCACTCGCACGCCGATGAGCAGAAAGACGTTGAGAGCGGACTGGTTGGGGTCATGCTCATCAGCCGTAAGGGCGCTGCCGGTCCAACCGGTCGCCCCAAAGACGTTGACCGTGAATTTATCAGCCTGTTCATGATCGTTGACGAGAACGCCAGTTGGTATCTGCAGCACAACATCGATACTTACACCAGCGATCCGAAAGGCACCAATAAACTGGAGGCCGATGCCAGCGATGGCAAAGGCAACTTCAACATCTTCGGTGCGGGATTTACGGGAGTGAATTTCCGCTCAACGATTAACGGCTACATGTTTGCCAACGGGCCGTTGATGACGATGAAGAAGGGCGAACACGTGCGCTGGTACGTAGTCACCCTCGGTGAGGGAGTGAACCTGCACACTCCTCACTGGCACGGCAACGTGGTGCTGGACGCTGGCAAGCGGACCGACGTGATCTTTATCGGCCCCGCCCAGATGGAGACCGTGGACATGGTTCCCGACGATCCCGGCACCTGGATGTACCACTGCCACTTCGACGAGCACATGCAGGCCGGCATGATGGCGCTGTATAAGGTCGAGCCATGATTGCCTTCGCCCGGTCGACACCCAGCATGCGGTCCTGAACACATGCAGATCGAGTACGGCCTCTATGTCCCCTCCGAAGCTGAAGCAATGGCAAAACTTCTGGGGGAAACGTTCAGCCGTTACGATCCACCCGCCGTCGTGTCGGCCTGACCGCTTCTGAATTCGAGGCGTTCGTGCGGTTGTTATGCCCACAGGTGGCCGCCGAGGGTCTGACAATCGTGGCGCGGTTGGCCGGCACGGGTGATCTGGTCGGCGCGCTTTTGACGGAGGACTCGGCATCAGCGCTGCCTGACGGGATGGATCTGCTGAGCGCGAAGTTCGATCCGATCTTCGATATCCTGGGCCAACTGGATACGGAGTACAGGGCAGGCCAGGCGGTGCGTTCCGGCGATTCGCTCCACCTGTTCCTCCTCGGGGTCTCCAATCGCGTCGCCGGACGTCGAGTGGCGCAGCAACTCGTCACGGCTTGCCTGGAGCACGGGACACGCAGAGGTTATCGGGTGGCCGTCACGGAAGCGACGAACAAGGTGTCGCAGCACATCTTCCGCAAACAGGGCTTCGTCGAGCGCGTGCAACGGTCATACGAGCTTCATCGCTTCGATGGGCGGAAGTTTTTTGCGTCGATCGCGGAGCACGGGGGCCCGATACTGATGGATAAATTGCTCGCCGCGTGATGTGTGGTGCAACTGGTGCGGGCGATTGAGCGGGAATCTTTCAAGGTTAAAGCGTCTTACGGTTGTGTCTTAAGCTCCGGATTGGCGGGTGTCGGTGTCCGCTCGCTGATGATGTATAGGCCTGACTTGCGGAGACCGTTGATGGCGTGCACGGGAGCTGCCGATTGCTCCCGATTGACGCGCAACTCTGAAGTTACGGGCCAAAACAGACTCACGCCGGGCCAGAAGTCCTCCTGTGGGAAGTTTGCCGGGATCGGTACTGATAAACCCGCTTCCGTGTTCCACGTGGAACATTGTACGTACACCTGAGAATCGGACCGTTCGTGTCCCCTAAGACCTTCAATAGAACAAGTACTTCCTCCACTTATCGTCCGAGTGCCCCATCAAACGCATGATGTGGCGGCTGGTGTGGAGATTGAAGGAACGGGGCTCGCGCGCGGGCTTCATGTTGGCTTCGTGCGGTAACTGGTTACCCTTGCGGCGGTTGCAGGGATGGCAGCAGGCTACAAGGTTCTCCCAGGTGGAGAGACCGCCGCGAGAGCGTGGGATCACGTGGTCCAGCGTAAGTTCGCCAGAGGGAAGCGTGGTGCTGCAATACTGGCAGGTGTTGCGGTCGCGCAGCAGAATGTTCTTCCGCGACAGTGCCCGCGACTGGTGCGGAATGCGGCGATACTCCAGCAGACGGATGACCGATGGCACGCGCACGGCCACGCGGGCGGCGTGGAGGAAGTGTCCGTTTTCTTCTTCGGTCATGGCGACGCCCTTCAGCACCAGCACGATGGCGCGGCGCGCGGCACAAACGTTGATCGGCTCATAGGAGGCGTTCAGCACCAGCACCGGCTGATGCAGCGCGTGGCCATCCCCGTCGGCATGTATGCCGGAGGTCAGCATCGACGCCGGAAGGTGCGACCGCATGCTGCCACCGAAATTGTGTAAGCGCAACGACATGATTTCTACCCGTGAGCCACCGCGCTCAGGCGAACTTCACTCCCTTCCTCCGACAGATCTTCCGGCAGATTCCCCGCCAACGAGATGACATCCGAAATTTTCAATGTGCGAGCCACCGTCGCTACCCACACTCGCGCCGCTCCGGCGCGGAGAAGAACTCGCGCGCACTCGGAGGCGGTAGTCCCCGTCGTATAGACATCATCGAGCAGTAAGATGTCGCGGTTCAATATTCGCGTTGGCTCGCTCACCGCAAAAGCGCCCCGCAGGTTCTCGCGCCGTTGATGACGAGTCAGGCCAATCTGGCTACCAGTCTCGCGCCGGCGCAACAGGACTCCAGTGCACAGAGCAAATCTTTTCGGACGCGACAGTTGCTTGAGCGCGCTTCGCGCGATCATCTCTGCCTGATTGAATCCGCGTTGGGCTTGCTTGCGCCTATGCAGGGGAACGGGAACCACGGCAATTGTCCCAACCGGCATGGCCTGCTGCAGATTGGCCATCGTCTCCGCCAGCATCCGTCCCAAAACCGCCGCCGCTGGACGAATCTGCTGGAACTTGAACACGTGGATCAAGTCGCGCAATCCACCGTCATAACTGCCATAGGCAACCGCGCGTTCGAAGGGAGGATCAGTGCGCTGACAAAGCAAACACCGCGATTCTGCGGCACCGATGTGGTCTGGGATGTGCAAGCCTTCACCGCAAACGCTGCAGTACGAGCCCTGCAACGGCCGAAGCGCAGTCAAACAGCTCCCACAAACGGGGAGCCGGGAAACCCCGATCAACGGGGAACCACAGATACGGCAATCGGCGGGGAAAAAAGTGAAGAATAAAGTCGCAGCGGCGCGCCTGGCAAAGCCAGCGAACCCATGATGCGCCGACCCATGCTCGGCCAAGCCATGGTTCGCTACCTCATCGTCCGCTGCTTGGCCCTGGGCAGCCCGCATGCGAAACCCAGTACTGCTGAAGACGGCCTCCCGCACCCGGCAAGCCGATGACGCCTCGCCGGAGTTTACTTAGCCAGTATAGCCGCCGTGCACGCCCTACGCAACGCTGCTATTAGGCTTCGAATCGCCTGACGGTTCGCTCTTTGGCGCCTTGCGCTCGAGTTGGTCCCGTTCGATTACCGGAATCGTGCGCAAGATATACACCCGGTGATAGCAACGCTCACAGCGAACCGTCTGCAGCCACAAAAACGGAAGCACATGTCTTTCAAAGAAACCGCGAGGGCGGGAGCGATAGGCTTGTTGTCCCCCGCATTCCCGGCAGTAAAATTCCTCGAAAAACCGGCTCCAAGAGGGGCTGGCAAAGGGAGTCACAAATACCTCCTGGACAGGACGCTTCTAACCCTGCCTAAGATGCAAAGTTGCGGACGAAAGGCGGAGATCCCACTCACTTGATTCTCCCGCGAGACGGCGGCACTTGTAAACCAGCCTTTCGGCATGATAAGGTGCGCCGTCGCTGCTACTGTTAATTGGTGGTGAAAAAACCTGGTGGCCACGAGGATTCTATGAGCGCTCCTGCGGCGAATACTGAAGCCCCCCGCAAACATCGTCCCTACGTTCCGGAATCGATGGAGATGAAGGAGTTCACCTTCCGGGCCGTACTAATCGGGCTTTTCCTGACCGCCCTGCTGGGCTCTGCCAACGCCTACCTCGGTCTCAAGGCTGGGATGACGATCGCCGCGACCTATCCGGCAGCCGTCATCTCGATGGCACTGCTGCGGTTGATGAAGGGGTCGCTCCTTGAAGAGAACATCGCGCGAACCGTGGGCTCGATTGGAGAATCGGTGGCGGCCGGCGCTATATTCACGATCCCCGCTTTTGTGATGGCCGGCCTGTGGCCGGGGCTCACCCGGGACCAGTATTGGAAATCGGTAGCTCTGATGTTGATCGGAGGCACACTCGGCATTTTGTTCGTGACGCTGCTGCGCCGGGTGATGGTCGAGGACCCCGACCTGCCATTCCCCGAATCCGTGGCCGCCTCCGAGATTCACAAGGCCGGTCAACAGGGAGCGAAAGCTGCAAAGATTCTGTTTGCCAACATGGGCTTCGGCGCCTTCATGTATCTGCTGGGAGCGATCAATGTTTTCAGTCCCAGCAACACTTTCCCCGTGAGGATCAGCGCCTTGGGAAAGAAGTTGCTCCTTCGCACGAGCACGAATCCAAACGTGGCTACGACGATTACCGGTGGCGCCACGCTGATGACGGCACCCGACATTAGCCCCGCATATCTAGGCGTGGGATACATCATTGGCCCTAGACTGGCCGCCCTGAACTTTGCGGGAGGCTTGCTGGCATGGGGCCTGTTGGTTCCACTCCTGACCTTCACCATCGGTCCGTACATTCAGGCATCGATGCCGGAGGGACAAACCATCGCCTGGCCTTTGCTGGCGCAAGCCATCTACTTTTCGATTGTGCGGCCGATTGCGGTCGGTGGCATGCTCGTGGGCGCGTCCTACACGCTTTTCAAGATGCGCAAACAGTTGGCGCTCGGCATGGGCCGCGCCGTTTCCGATCTGAAAAAGTCAGCGGCTGTGCACGCCGCTACCAACCGCACCGAGCGTGATCTACCGGCCAAAGCCGTTTTTGCCGGGATCGCCGTGGTGTTCATCGCCATGATTGTGCTTTATCACTTCTTTATCAGCGGCGCGGGGGCGCTCTCCAGTTCCAAGATCCTGTCGGGTTCGCTGGTCGCGGCTGGCGTCATGATCGTCATCGGATTCTTCTTCGCTGCGGTTTCCGGCAACCTGGTCGGAATGATCGGATCGTCGAACAATCCTGTGTCGGGACTCACGCTGTGCACGCTGGTGATCGCAGCCCTGCTCATGGTCGCACTGGGAGTATCGGGCACCGGCGGAGTCGCGGCTGTGCTCGGAGTTGCGGCCGTGGTGTGCGTTTCATCCGCTGTGGCGGGCGAGATGCTGCAGGACCTGAAAGTCGGGCACATCCTCGGTGGAACGCCCTCCAAGATGCAGATTGGAGATCTTTTCGGCATCGTCGTGGCATCGCTCGTCCTTTTCTTCCCGGTAGCGATTCTCGATAAGGCGTACCACTTCGGCAGCCCCGCGCTCCCGGCTCCGCAGGCCGGATTAATGGCCATGTTGTCCAAAGGAATCGTGGGCGGCGACATGGCATGGCCGCTCGTGATCGTTGGCATCCTGCTGGGACTGGCGATGATCATGATCGAGGTGAAGAGCGTGATGCTCTTCGCGGTCGGCATGTATTTGCCGTTAGGCACAACTTTTGCCATTTTCATCGGAGGCGTGATTCGCTGGGTTACCGACAAACTGCGCGATCGCCGCGGCTTGAACGATGCGCAGAAGGCGCGCGTGGAGAATGCGGGTGTCCTGACCGCTTCGGGTCTGATCGCGGGCGAGGCGCTGTGCGGCCTGGCCATCGCGGGTTTGGTGGGCTCTGGCTACGACGTAACGCTGGTCAAGTGGACGCCGCCGTTTCTGTTGGCGCTCGGAGCGCTCGCAGTGCTGGCGATCGTCATGGTCCGAGTTCCGCTGGCCAACGCAGGCAGGCCGGAAGATCCCGCGCCGCCGACGGCAATAATGTAATGCTTGTGTGGGGACGGGCGTCTCGCCCGTCCAAGCCGAACGCAGCTCGGCCTCACGCTTCATATAAGCTACTGAGGAATGTCGATCGCGGAAAACATTGCCCGGGTGCGGGAGCGGATCGCAGCCGCCGCAGGGCGGGCAAACCGCAATCCAAACGAAATCACCCTGATGGCCGTCAGCAAGACTTTTCCGGCCGAACGCATCCGCGAAGCGTACGCGGCCGGGCAGCGCGTGTTCGGCGAGAACCGGGTGCAGGAGTTCGCAGGCAAGGCAGCTGCTCTCGGCGACTTGCGTGACACCGAATGGCACTTAATCGGACATCTGCAAACGAATAAAGCCGCGAAGGCTGCAGAGTTGTTCGACGCGGTCGATTCCGTGGACTCGGTGCGGATGGCGGAAAAGCTGAATGCATCCGCGGAAAGTGCGGGCAAAATACTATCCGTCCTGATCGAGATCAACGTGGGCGGCGAGAAAGCCAAGAGCGGAGCTGCGCCAGACTCGGATGAACTGGTGCAGATTCTGCAGGGCGCGCCGCTATGGGGGAATCTGAAAATTCGCGGCTTGATGACCGTCCCTCCCTACACAGAAGATCCGGAGGACTCGCGCCCCTACTTCCGCCAACTCCGTCAGATTCGGGACCGCATTGCCGCACGCTCGCTGCCACAAATCGGCGCCGCAGTTCTTTCCATGGGCATGTCGCACGATTACGAAGTCGCGATTGAAGAGGGAGCAACCTGCGTGCGCGTGGGGACGGCAATCTTCGGGGAACGAGGCAAACCACAGAGGGCACAGAGGTACACAGGGGAAATCTAGAAACGTTGCAGGGTTTCCCTATCTGCCTCTCTGCTCCCTGTGGTAGAGCTTCTCGATGTTAGCAATTCAAAATTCGCCCAACGGCGCGACCTTCGCGGTCAAAGTGCACGCGCGCGCGAAGGAGAATGCCATCACCGGCGAAGTAGGCGATGCCCTGAAACTGGCCCTGACCGCCCCTCCCGTGGGCGGCAAGGCCAACGAAGCCTGCATTGATTTTTTCGCAGAGTTTTTGGAGGTGCCGCGTTCCTCCATTACTATTGCAGCCGGCCGGACCAGCCGGAATAAAGTGATCCGTGTCGCGGGTTTGTCGGCCGAGGAAGTCCGGCGGCGGCTGGCAAGCTGATCCTCTGGAACACACACTCGGAGGAGAAGGGCTCGCAGGCAAAAAACGAGGTCTTGCCATGCTACATGCGCTCGATTCCACCGAAACGATGGCACATGCGCTCCGGCAGATCAAACTGCTGCATACGGCAATCTGGGCCGTCATGGCGGCATCGATTCTCGCACTGCCCTGGGCAGGTTGGTTCGGGCATTTTCGACGGGCTTTCTGGCTGACGATGTTGATCCTTGGGGAATGCGTCGTCCTGGCAATCAACCACGGACGTTGTCCGCTCACCGACGTGGCCGCCCGCTATACGGACCACCAAGCCTGCAATTTCGATATCTACCTTCCCTTGTGGCTCGCGTGCAACAACAAGCGTATTTTTGGTTTCTTGTTCGTTGCGGGTGAACTTATTGTTTTTTGGCGTTGGGCCAGGAGGCCCGGACTTTGACCTTCTCCGAACGTTTGCAGGAAATCCGCACCGGGTTTGAACGGCCCTTCTGGGTCGCAAACATCACCGAAATATTCGAACGTCTCTCCTACTACGGCGCTTTTGCTTCCCTTGCCTTGTATTTGCAGGAGAAGCTGGATTTTTCGACCGAGCAAACCGGGACTCTGACGGGCTTGTTCGGTGGCATGGTTTGGTTTCTCGCTATCTTCGGGGGAGCCGCCGCCGACCGCCTCGGCTTTCGGCGCGCGCTTTCTATGGCCTACCTCATCCTGGCCGCGGCCTATTTCCTTATCGGATCGATTGGGGCGTCATGGCTGGCGCCGGTGCGCAACGCGGTGCCGGTCGGATTGTTTGTTGGCTGCATTCTCATCCTCCCGGCGCTCGGGATATCGCTGGTAAAACCTTGCGTGGTCGGCACCACGGCGCGCGCCTCAAAGGAGAATGTCCGCTCCATCGGCTACTCGATTTATTACACGATGGTCAACATCGGCGGAGCCCTCGGCCCTTATTTCGCCTCCTGGGCCCATCGCCATCTGGGTGTCGAAAATGTTTACCGCGTCGCGGCGCTGAGTGTCTTTGCCATGTTCTTTGTAGTCATCATTTTCTTCCGCGAGCCGCGGAAGGCCGGAGATGCGCCTCCGCCTTCGATCGCGACGGTCGCGCGGAACTTCTGCGTCGTAGTGGGCAATTACCGCCTCGTTCTACCGGTATTGCTGGTCGCGTTGGTGCTGCGCATCGGCCTGTTGATCTATCCGAGATACACCGTCCCCTGGTGGATGTGGAGCGCGCTCCTGCTGCTCGTGCTTGCAGGAATCAGCCGCTTCATGTGGTTCCTCGTGCTCTTCACCGGCTACTGGGTTGTATTCTGGCAGCAGTACATCAGTTTGCCCGGCTACATTCACGGCTACATCAACTCGAGCGCCGACGTCGAGATCATCCTGGTGACCGACGGGCTGACCGTAATCTGCCTCACGTTGGCGGTGAATTACCTGACCCGCAAGATCCCGGCATTTCAGGCGGTTATTTTGGGCACGGTGATCACTTCGGTCTCGTGGGTCATCCTTGCCTTGCGGCCAACGCTCTGGGGCGCCGTGCTTTCGCTGTTTGTGCTGGCGCTGGGCGAAATCATTCAATCTCCACGTTATTACGAATACATTTCGCGACTCGCTCCTCCCGGACAACAGGGCACTTATATGGGCTTTGCGTTCCTGCCGATCGGAATTGGATCGCTGATCGGCGGCTGGTTTGGCGGCATGCTGGTTCATCATTTCGGAGAAGTCACTCGTCAACCGGCGCGTATCTGGTGGACTATCACGGCGGTCGGCCTGGCCACGGCGGCAGCGCTCTGGATTTATAACAAAACTTTGAAGACGGGCGGCACAGCTCCGGCAACGTAGGCGGCATTCGATCACAGATCACTGTGACACTAGATCACAGCATTTCGCTGGGCACTCCTTTTATCATGAGCCACTCTCCGCGCGCTGACGGTGGAGACGCTCGTTGTTGCTAATTGAGGAGAATATGGCCAACAGCAAAGTCACGCCCCGCTACATCGCGGACCACATCCGGCGCGTGCTGAAGGATGGCGGGTCGGCGCCGCACTCGGAAGACGTCCAACACTTCTTTAAGGAAGTCATAAAGTCGCGCGGGTGGTACACGGCCGAATTAAGAAAATTTGCCGTACGGTTCCGGCGCAGCATTGCCCGCGAACGAGGAACAGATTTCGTGGTGCAGGTCGCCGACCAACTTTTTTCTGGCCGGGTTCTTGAAGAAAAGGTGATGGCTGTTTTCCTGCTCGAGAAACAGACGAAGAATTTTGGCGACCATGAATTCCAGCTCTTTACATCCTGGCTGGACCGCGTAACCAGTTGGGCCGATCACGACGCACTCGCGCATTATCTGCTGGCGCCGATGGTGGCCGCCGACCCTGCCCGTTGCCGCCAGGTTTTCCTCTGGGCGAAGTCGACGAATCGCTGGCGGCGGCGCGCGGCTTGTGTGGCGCTGATCCGCGGAGCGCGCGAGCGGCGGTTCGCTGACCAGATCGTGCGGCTTTCGAATCAATTGCTGCAGAACGATGAAGAAGACGACATGGTCCTGAAGGGATTGGGCTGGCTGTTGCGCGAGTCGGCCAAAGCCGATCCGACGCGCACTTTGCCATATTTGATCAAGATCCGGGAGAACGCACCGCGACTGGTGCTGCGGACCGCCTGCGAAACCCTCGAGGCGCCGGCAAGGAAGAAGGTGTTGATGTAGCGTGAGCGTGAGGAAGTGCAGGGTTGACGAACGTCCTGAGCGCCTGCGAGAACGGCGCTCATGCGCAAGGTTCGAGGTTCTCGGTCTGCTCGACTCCAGCTTTTCGCAGTTCCGCCATGAAGGCAATTGGATCCACCGCATCCGCCAGGAAGTGGATGCCAGCCCGAACGCCTTTACTCTCCGAAACCATGCGCGCGACAGTAGCCAGCACGACTCCGTGGATCCAGTAGTCGCGGCGCTCCCGGTAAACGACCTGAACGGTCAGGGCTAGCCTGCGTCCTTGGGAGCACCCGAGAATCTGAGCCGAGACAAAACCATCCACGGGCAAACGGTTTCTGCGAAATACGTTTCGGAACAAGCAGACACTCAGCGCTTCGGGGAGAGGAACCAGGGCCATCAGAGTTATCGCCATGATCGTCCGAAAACCCGATACGTACGCGTATGTGAAAACGTCACTGTCATTAAGCCGACGGGCAACCTCGCTCAGTTCGGGAGTTGAATACAAAGCGAAACGGCCGGGGCCGACGGGATCGCCCAAATCGACCCGGCGGGAAGCCTCCGACATTTTGACCCGGGTCCACTCGCCCTTGCGAAAGTACCCGGGGCTTTGGAGCCCCGCCTTACGGACATACCAGACAGCGTCGCGCAAAGCATTGCTGGACCACTCGCCAGAGTCGGTCTGGTACGCGGTCAACGACTCGATCGTATCCATTTTGGCCCTTGCCTGCGCGTCCGCGTAAACGGGCAGTAGCTCGCTCAGGCCAGGATTCCACCCGGCTGAGACCACAAACGACAATCCCAAGTCTTCAATCTCTTGGCGATGAGGAAGCATGCGTTCCTTTACCACCGACATGCCTGCCGCATCAATGTAGTGACATCGCGCGCGAAAGGTCGCTTGCGCTACGCGATCCTGCAGCACCATAACCGGCCCAGCACAGTTGACAATGATCGAGCATCGGCCGCAAAAGTCGTCCAACGAACGATCATCGAGGACTTCAATCTGCACCGCGGAGGCTCTGCTATCGAATTGCGCCGCCAGGGCCTTCCCTTTGGCCAAGTCACGTCCACCGACCAGGATCTCGCCATCGCAGGACTTCCAGAGTTCGGATGCAACGACTTTCCCGGTTGCACCGTAGCCACCGACAATGCCGAAAATAACGGCTCGACTCATTGCCCAAGCCCCGCAGCATCCAACCGGCTAGTGCCCTTCCTCTTCCAAAAATTTCTCCACTTCCAGCGCCGCCATGCAGCCGGAGCCAGCAGCGGTGATGGCTTGGCGATAGCGGCGGTCCTGCACGTCGCCGCACGCAAAGACGCCTGGCACTTTCGTGAAGACATTCTTGTGTGTCAGCAGATACCCATCGGCATCGGTTTCGAGCTGGCCTTCGAATATTTTGGCGTTGGGGATGTGGCCGATCCCCAGAAACATTGCGCGGGTGGGGAATTCCCAGCTTTCGCCGCTCTTCAGATTGCGCAGACGCAGAGCGGTGACTTCCTTCTTGCTGACATCGAGAACATCGTCGACCACGGTGTCGGTGAGAAACGCGATCTTCGGATTGGAACGGGCGCGATCGAGCATGATTTTCGAAGCGCGAAACTGTTCGCGACGATGGATGAGGGTCACTTTGCTCGCGAAGCGCGTCAGAAATGTTGCTTCTTCCATGGCGGAGTCACCGCCGCCGATCACCGCAATTTCCTTGCCCGAGAAAAAAAAGCCATCGCAGGTAGCGCACGAAGAAACACCATGGCCGATGAGCGCGTGCTCGTTTGGCAGGCCGAGCCAGCGCGCGGATGCTCCGCTGGCGATGATGAGCGTGCGCGTCTGAATGGTTTCTTTGCCGAAGCTTAGATCGAGCGGATGTCTGCTCAAATCGGCTTTGACCACGTGGCCCATGCGATATTCGGCGCCGAAGCGCGCGGCCTGCTTGCGCATGTTTTCGATCAGTTCCGGCCCCTGGATGCCTTCAGGAAAACCGGGAAAGTTTTCCACCAGCGTGGTCAGCCCTAGTTGTCCGCCCGGTTCATGGCCTTCGATCACGAGCGGCTTGAGGTTGGCGCGGGCGGTGTAGAGCGCGGCGGTGTGGCCGGCACATCCGGAGCCCATAATCACAACATTGCGTATGTCCATAGTGGTAAGAAAACCGTGCTGGGTAGATAGATTCTGAACAACAGATTTCGCTTCAAACCGCAGCGCCAGCCGGACAAACTACGGATTCTTCTTGCTGACGGCGCCCGATTTGGCAGACGTTCCCACCCCCAGGCGAGCCAGTTCCTGGGGCACCATTTTGCGCGCGCCCAGAGCGTCGCGATAGCGGTTCATAATCAAAGAGGCCGCGTGGAAGATCGGTTCGTAGGCGCTCTGATCCGTCGCCGGATTTCCTTCTCCTCCCGAGCACCGCGCCAGTGCCACCGATGACTTTCCAAAGCGCTCCAGTTTGACGCGCGAAACCGGAGTGCTGGTCGATAACATCGCGGCCGCTGAAGCCACCGTGGAAGCGCTGTCCTCGATCGAAATCTCCATCAGATCTTTAGGTTCGCGCACCCGCAGTACTAGCGTCTCCACCATGTTTGTCGAATCCACGCTGAACGAGTATTGAACGTTGCCGAACAGAGTGGCGCCGGGGAACTCGCGGCGAACCCGTACCCAGTCGGCTGCCGAGACCGCACCCGGTGGCAAGGGTGGCATGCCCGGGATCGGTGTGCTCTGGTCGAGTGTGGAATGCCCGCGAGAGACCTCGTAATCCTTGCTGAAGGCCGGATTGCCCGGCACCTTGGTGAGCGCCGCCGACAGCTCCTTCTGCTCGTCGGGCGAAGGCGCGCACACATTGATGACGTTCACTTTTACTGGAGGCTGCTGGGTGGAAGCCAAAGTAGCCATCGCCGCAATCAGGATCAGAATTTTGTGAGGGAACACGGCGAAATTGTATCAGGCTCAGCTAACTTGGATAGCGTCAGCGCATCTCGGCGCTAAAGGGCGCGGGAACATTGTAACAACTTCGGTCGAAAGCAGGTCCTTCCCCCTCGGCTGCGATCAGGGTCAGGACGACAAGAGGAAGTAGCGAGGTTATTTCTATCGCAGCCCGCAGGCTTAGTCGGCGGCACCCGCGTCGGGCTCGACGGCACCGTGGCGACGCAACAACTGCGGCAAATTCTGCGAAAATGCCGAGCGCGGCAGCACCATATCACAGCCCACCTCGTGCGCCTTCTGCTTCAAGTCGCCCTGCACGTGCGAGAGAAATCCAATGATCGACGTTCCCTTCTTGAGCTTGCTTTTCAGTTTCGGGATGAGCGTCAAAGGCTTGGCATTGGCGTTGTTCAAGTCGAAGATGATCAGGGAAGGCTTCTCTTCGCCGTTGCTCTTCATGCGGTCGGTGAGGTCCTTCTCGGTCTTCACGAACTCCACCTTCACGTTCATCTTGAGGCCAGTGGCCTGAATCTTGCTCAGGAAGAACAGGTCCTCGACAAACGCAAAGACGCGCGAGGCCGCATCTTCTCGTGGAGCGGGTAGCGGCTCCGGATCGACCACCGGGTAGGACGCGGAAAAGCCGGGCCGTCGCGGTCCTTTGTTGCCGTTGCCATTATCCATGCCCATATTGGCGCGATAGCTGTGATCCATGGGAGCGGTAAAGATTCCCTGCTGCTCCTGGCGCGCACGGCCCATCGGGCCACCCGCGCCTCGTCTCGGCGGACGCCGTCCACGGCGCCGTTTGTGTCTCCCCCCGCCTGCGGAGGAATGTCCGGGTCCTGCATTCATATTTTTCTCTTGTTCATTTTCAGAAGTTAATCTTCGAAGTTGATCCCCGAAGTTAATCCCGGCCTGGATCACAGGCCTGACTGTTTCGTCTTCTCTTGCAGTCGGCACGTTAGCCGAAACTCTAAAACGTGTGGCGCAACGCGCGGCTCAATGTATCTCGGCTACCTGCAGACCAAACCCCACGTCGGCTGGATGCTATTCGAGAACGATGTTCAAACTATCTTTATTCTAGGCGCCTGGAGTTGTGTTGGCGCGAACGGCCAGCCTGGAAGCATGGCCATTGGGAACACTTTGATGTTACTCATGAAACCGCCGCCAGCGCAAGGGGGGAGTGCCATAAGTTTTCCACATCAGGAACATTACTAAAGTGGACTGCGGGTCTTCCCTCCCCGTACGAAGGTTGCCTCGACCTGGTGGCAGTCGATGCATTGAGCGCATGAGGCAACCAGCGGCGTGTCGGAAAAGCTGACAGCTTTCTACGGCGCTTCGATCAACTCCATCTTGCCGTCCCTTGTCCGGTGTAACACCATCAATGTGCCCTTGGGGTCGCGGAATACGAAAACGTCTTTGTCGCGAAAGTGCGCTTCTTTTATCGCTTCTTCCAAGGTCATCGGACGAAGTGCTACAGAGTCCTTGGCGTGCACCAGATGCACTTCGGTAGTCCGCGCCACCGATGGAAATTTATGAATAAGAACGGAAACAGTGGCACTCTCCGCCAGTCCGAGCGCCGCCTCAAGGTTGTCTACCAGCGACTGACCGTCAAACTTCTTGACTGCCTTGCGCTTCTTGCTCAGCCACTTCGTTTTATGTTTGAGCGCCTGCTTTTGCAGGTGGTCGAGAGCTTCATTGATGGCCGAAAGCATGTTGTCGGTCTGGGCCAGCCCCACAATCGGACCGTTGGGCGGGTCGATCGTGATTTCCGCTTTGTGCCGGCGCTTTTCGACGGCCAGAATCACCTTGGTCTCGAATCGGTCCCCTAAGATTTTGCGGATCTTGTTGAGGCCGGTTTCAACTTCCTTGCGGATGGTGGGAGTGATTTTGTACTTCCTCGCGGTATATTCCACGTTCATCAGGCTGTCTCCTGAAAAGAAAAAAGTCGCTTGCAGAGGCTGCGAGCTTCGAGCCGCGCGCTTCGAGCAATCCTTCACCTTGCGGCTCCAAGCTCGTAGCCCGTAGCTCGTAGCTATTTCTTAACCCGCCTCTGGTGCGTGCTGGGAATCTTCATATCTTCACGATATTTCGCGACCGTTCGGCGAGTGACCTGGATGCCTTGCGATTGCAGAATGCGGGTGATCTGTTCGTCGGTCAACGGCCGGCTTGAATCTTCTTCTTCAATTAGCTTCTTGACGCGACGTTTCAGGATCAGGAGCGAAGTGCCGCCACCTTCGGGCCCCTGCACGCTCTCGGAGAAGAAATACCGCAATTCGAACACGCCCTGGGGCGTGTGGACGTATTTATTGGCGACCGCGCGGCTCACGGTGGAAGGATGCACACCGATCTCTTCCGCCACTTCCTTGATCATCATCGGCTTCAGCTGATCGATTCCCCGTTCGAGAAAGTCCTGCTGGCGCGCCACGATCGAGTAGCAGACCTTGGTGATCGTCTGCTTGCGCTGTTCGATGTTCTTGATCAATTGGATGGCGGACTTGTAGCGATCTTTGACGTAGTTACGCGTGTCGCGGTCATTGCCGTCGCGAGTGAGCAGGCGCCTGTAAGCGGGATTCAAACGCAGCTGCGGCATGTCTTCGTCATTCATGATGACCAGCCACTCGTCGCCATGCTTCACGAAAGCGACGTCGGGCTCAATCAGCCGCGCGGGAACTTTGTTGTAGCGCAGGCCGGGCCGGGGATCGAGTGTGCGGACGTAATCCAGCGCCGCCTGCACCGCTTCGACTGGGCGCCCGATGGCGCGCGCAATTTCCTTGAACTGCTTCAGCGTCACCGCTTTCAGATGCCGATCGACGACCGCAATCGCGTCTTTCACAACTTGCTCGGTCAGGGCATTGCCGTTTGGGTGCAGGTGCAACTGCTCCAGGTGGTAGCGCAACTGGTAGAGCAGGCACTCGCGCAGATCGCGACAGGCGATGCCCTGCGGATCGAACTGGCGCACAACTTCCAGCGCTTCGTGCAGATCGGCGACAGTGAAATTTACGAAGGCAATCTGGGCGGGCACGGTCGCTGTTTCCGTGGCCGCGCTTGCGTGGCTCGGCGGCGGAACCTCGGCTGCCAGCTTTGGATCGGGCTCGCCATCCGGCTCGAGATCTGGATAAACATCTGCCTCAGCACTTGGTGTCTCAGCTTGGGGCTCGACCAAAGACCCGGTTCCGGCGCCTTCCGTCGTCAACCCCGAAAGGCCGGAGTGTGCGCCGGCAAGTTCCTCCGGCGCGAGCCCAGCGGTCTCAAGGTCAGAGGTTTCGACAAGTCCCAGCGCCTCCGCTTCACCAATGATCTTGGCCGCCACTTCCACATCTGCCTCGGGAGCGGCGACCGGAGCGATTCCCAGCAGTTCTTCGTCGCTGGCAATCAGGTAGCCTTCTTCATTCAGATTCCCAATGATCTGCTCAGCGGCTCGGTGGACCGGCGGTCGCACAGAAATCGCGCCCAGTTGCCATAGCAAGTGGTCGCTCAAGTTCCCCGGTTTTGATAGGAAGTTCTCGAACGAAGGCTTCTCGATCTCTTCCATTTCTCCCGAGCTGCGATAACCGGGGTCCAGATAGTCTTGGAAGAACGAGCCAAAATCGATCTCTTCGAAAGGGTCCTTCTTCTCATCCGCGATGGTCGGGGGACCCTCCTCCGTGGTGGTCGCCTTGGCGGCTAGCCGGTCGCGTTCTTCCTCCTGGCGTCCCACATCATCGAGCAGCGGGACGGCATCTTCCAGTTCTTCGAGCACTGGGTTCTCGACCATCTCCGCATTGATCATGTCTTTGAGCTCAAGCTTGTTCAAAGCGAGCACCGACACCATTTGCACGAGACCCGGCGTCAGAATTTGCCGCTGCGACAACTTGACGTTCAGTTTGTGCTGAAGAAGCACCATTTCTCCCTAAAAAGAATTTTATTATTTCCCCACCCCAGGCTGCAGCGCAACGTCCGGTATGTCGGAATGTGGAAAATTTAGCTTCTCATGCACCGACGCAGATCGCGTGGACACGAAAGGTCAATGTGCCCACGCCGTGGTAACTAGAACTAGGGGCAGGGTCGACTAAGAACTGAAAACTGAGAATTCACACTAATGAGAAGCTTTCGCCCAAATAAACCCGTCGCACTTCCGGATCACTGCCCAATTCCTCCGGCGTACCCGAGCGGAAAATTCGTCCCTCGTTAATGATGTATGCCCGATCCGTCACCGACAACGTCTCGCGGACGTTGTGATCCGTGACCAGAATTCCGATGCCGCTGGCGCGCAGATCAGAAATTATCTTCTGCAAATCCAAAACGGCAATCGGATCGATTCCCGAGAACGGCTCGTCGAGCAAAATAAACGTCGGGCTGATGCAAAGCGATCGCGCGATTTCCACGCGCCGCCGCTCCCCGCCCGACAATGCATAGCCACGATTCTGACGGATATGCTCCAGTCCGAGCTGGTCAATCAGCTTCTCCGCTTTTTCCCGGCGTTCATGCCAGGAAATCGGCTGGACTTCGAGCACGGCCAGGATGTTCTCCTCCACCGTCAGTTTCCGAAAAACCGAGGCTTCCTGAGGGAGATAGCTGATGCCGTACTGGCGCGCCCGTAAGTACATGGGAACGCTAGTGATATCTTCGTCGTCGTACAGCACCCTGCCGGTGTCGGGGGGAATCAGACCTACGATGGCATAAAAGGAAGTGGTTTTTCCGGCGCCATTCGGTCCCAAAAGGCCCACGACCTCGCCCTGCAGAACCTGGAGGCTGACTCCGTTTACTACGCGTCGGCCACGATAGGACTTGCCAATCTCGTCGGTGGCCAGCGTGTGCATTTATCGTGCCACTTGCGTCCGAGTGAGCGCTGGGGACGTTTCCCTTCCTTCCACGAGCACCCTATCATCGTGTCTGTAGAAAGTCAACGAATCGCCCGTAGTTTTGCCCCGTTCGGCATCAAAAATGCTGGGAGGTCCGCCCGTCAGGACGAACTTCTCGTCCGCCGACGTGTATACCAATCGGTCGCCCGTCGCATGCCGCGTCGGTTGCGTGATCACAACCTTGTCTTCGGCGATGATTCGGTCCACTTGCCCGGGCATCGCCGGATTCACTCCTGCCTGCGACTGGCTCCGCGGCAGCAGAAACACCGTCATACGCTCTCCCGTCATCGTCGCGTCGGACGCCTTTGCGGTTACTCCACCATCCAGGAGAATTCTCCGCTCTACATCGGCGTAGTTCAAACGCGCGGATGTGATGTGGACTGGGGTCACCTTCCCCGTCTTGTCCACTTGCACCAGCACGGTAGAAACCAGTTGAGTCGACGCCCCCTGCGCTACTCCTTGTGCTGCTCCCTGCGCTATCAACGATCGATGATCGCGATCAAATTGCAGGGTGGGAGCCTCCACCACGTTCGCGTCCTGCCACAAGCGGGCATCGCCGGTGTACACCGCAATCGCCAAGGAACGACGTGCCGTCATGCTGCGGCTGGTCACGTGGATGGGGTCAGACGAGGCAAGCATGGCACCATCCGGTTGCGGCTTCAGATCGGAGTACGTGCTCTTGACATTGCCTTCGGCAAGGGCGTCACCGGTCGCCCGGTTCATGCGAATGATCTGCGCCGTTGTCGTCATGCCGTCGTCCACCACTCGAGGCAAGCCGCTCAGCACCAGCATTTGATCGGCAGTCGTGTACTCTCCACGCTGCCCCCAAGCCCTTTGCGTGCCATCGACGTAGGCAAGCCCACCGGTCTGCGAAATCGACCGGACCCCGCCCTCGGGCAGAAAGGCGACATCCAACATCTGACTGGTCGATACTCGACCGGACTGTATTCGATCGGTCTGTCCCGGAGCGCCGGTCTCACTCGATTCGGTCTGGCTCGGGTCAATCAAGCTGTTGACAATCCTGGCGTCCGGTTCTCCATGCAGCGCGGATATGCGATTCTTCTCGGTGAATTTCGCCGTGAACTTGGCGGCCGTGACCACCGTCTTCTGATTCGCTCCCGGCTGCGTGATTACGATCTGCGGCGGTCCGCTGGTCTCGGCACGCTCCAGCAGACGGCCGTCCTTCACGATGAAGTCCATCACCGGAGCAGTCATCTCGATGTCTTGAGATTGCACGCTTCCATGCGCCGCCGTCGACGATGCGACCGCAACCAAAGTCCCTCTCTGATTGTTTTTCTGTGACAGCCTCACGCCGTCCTCGGCATGAACGGTCTGCAGTATCTGCTGCTCGGCAAAATGCAGCGTCACCTGTCCGGCGGCAGCCTCGGCGGGCTGCGCACTCTGGTTCTGCGCTCCCTGGTTCTGCGCTCCCTGGTTCGCAAGTTGCACATTGCCGCTGAGAATGGCCGTGGTAAGCAGATTCCGTGCTCCGGTCAGAAACAGTTCGGCGCGATCGGAACGCTCGTGCGTTTCCGAGCTGCCATGACTCTCACTCTCCACATTGCCCTCGGCAAGAATGTGGTCAACCGTGTTGTCCTCACGAAGAAAGAACGTCGCGTGGTCAGACCACGCTTCCTGCTGCTCCCGGGTCATGTGCACGGTTGTGAGATAGACCTGATGGGGCTGCTTCGTAATCACGCCACGATCTGCGTTCAGATGGACGGGCTGGGGCCGGTTGACGGTCATCGCGACCGCCGACAGCAAGTTCATCGTGCCCGTCTTCGCCACATATTCAACTCCCACCGCTGACCCGGATGCCTGCGGCGTCTGAAACACTACCTTCCCCGTGGCGGCAGCGTCCCCCGTATTTTTGTTGAAGACGAGCCCGTTGGTTTCAAGATGAATCGGTTCTCTTGTCCGCTCGGGAGGCGATTGATCCGAATGCCGCATACCCTCGGGATTCGCCTCCAGGTCAATCAGCACCGTTCCCTTCGTATTTACATTGCCGGTCGCTGGATCGTACTCGAAATCGTCCCCGGTAATCCGGTCGAAGCGACTGGCATCCTTGCCGTAAACGATGATTTTGACGTTGTGCAGTTCCGCCCGTCCACCCTCTTTGAACTGAACCGCCTTGGAGGCGCTCACCGTGAACTGCGTGCGGCCTTCCACCGATTTGGAGATCGAAAAGCCCTCGGCGGTCTGCTGAATGTCCAAGCCGAGCTTCGCCGGAATAGTGTGGACGGCGTTGCGCAGACTCCACTGCGCATAGAAATACATTCCCGCGACCGTAGCCACCATCAGAATCGCGCCTAGGGCGAACCAGCGGCGCAGCCGTGAAACCGGAGAGGCCATCAGAGGTTAGTTTACCCCCGGTCGCAGTCCCCTAGTACCGCAGATATCCAATCCCCACCCGCATGTGGTGCAGCAGGCTGTCGGGCGTGATGAGAAAAATGCTCAGTCCTAGCATTGCATGGGCAACGCCGAGAGGATAGATGCTGCGGTAGCGGCGGAACATTTCGCAGAAGAAAAGGGCGCCCATAAGCGTAGCGGTCGTGAGAATAGGACTGGGAAGATGCGCGGCGGCAAAGAGCGTGGACGCTATCCAAACCGCAGGCGACCCTCCATACAGCTCTTCAAAGCGGTTGAAGAAAAACGATTGCAATATGAATTCCTGAATCAGGGCCCAGATCACATAGCCCCATACCGACTGCAAAGCCGGCCAGGTCTGATTGGCGGGTATCTGGCCGCCCGCCCAATGCACCAGAGCCGCCGACAAAACAATCGTTGCAAAACTAATCCCCAACACCAGGCTGGCGCCGAATGTTCTCGGTAACCGGAGTCCCAGGCGCTCGAGCGACGGTCGGTCAATCAGCACCAGAACCAGAATGGTGATCATCGTAATGACTGCCCAGCGGTTCCGCAGGTCCCGCGTCGGCGCCCAAAGCACAAACTCCAGAAACAGAAACACGACAATAATCTGGGTCCAAACGAAGTAATGGCGGTAAGCGGCCGGAAGCGGAAGACTCCAGACTTTACGGGCGGGAGTACTCGCGGATGGTCCCGCAGGAGAACTTTTCGACTCAACTGGCATTTTACCTATTTTTCCGTGATGGCCTGTTTGCCTATTGCTGAGCTACGAGCTTCGAGCCGCGAGCTTCGAACAAACCGGTTGCACGGAGCTCGAAGCTCGTGGCTTACTTCCTCGGCGACATAGAATTTCCTCACAACCCATTAAAACCAGAACGACCAGATGGCGTCCACGCTGGCGTGGGTGATGGTCGAGGCCGGCACTCTGCTTTGCTCTCGCCATGCCCGGCCGTAGAAAATCCCGGCAATGCTTGCCAGCAGGACGTAGCGCCAGTTGAAGTGTGCCGATCGTTTGTTGAAATGTGACAGTCCAAACAACACCGCCGTAATCCCGAGCGCCGCCCGGCGTCCCACGCGCCGTTCCAGCAGATTCTGCACCCACGCGCGAAAGTAAAGTTCCTCCGGAATCGCAACGAAAATGAAGATATAAACCCACGTCAGAATCATCTTCGGAATGGTCGAGAACTGCAGCGGATTGCCATGCGGATGGAGAAAGCCCAGCGCCATTCCCAGCGCGATAACCACCGGCGCAAAGAAAGCCAGTTCCCGCAGCCCGGTTTTCCAATCGCTCCAGCGGAGGTGAAAGTCAAAACCTGTGCCGCTCAGCCGCCGGATCGCCACGAATCCATACAGCGCCGCATCGACGACGAGCAGTTTCCCCCAGCCCGCCAGCCCGCTCGGCCACGCCGACTCGAACCAGCGTAAATCAATCGCCAGCCCCAACGTCAGAAGAACGATCGCATCTCGCCAATTGCCGCGTTGTTCGGGATCGGCGATTGCAGCCTGCCCCAGCAGCCATGCGATCGCCACCGGCAAGACTGCGTAGAGAGCGCACCATTTCCACGAAAACATCTGATGCGACGAGGAAATCAGAACATAAGGTAACGCGCACAGTACCGGTAAAGCGGTTCGCACCATTGACGGCCAGCGGCCGCATGCCTGCCCCACCCGTTCCCCGGCAAATCCAAACAAGGCTGCCGGTGCAAGCTCCAGCACAAGCACTGCAATGGCCGCCGGCCCTGCGTTTTGCATGGACTTATCTTAATTCGGGGAGAGATTCGGCAGAAAGGTCGAGAAGACCGCGGCGAAGGCGGCTTGTGTCGCACCTGCCGGAGGTCTAGCCAGGCGCTTTGAGTTAGCGCTATACCCGCCGTACCAGCGTCCCGGCCAGCAGATCGTGCAGTCCCTGTTTGCGCTCCGTGAACCCGACCATGATGTAGCCGATGCACAGAATCAGCAAGGAAAGCCACTTCGCAAAATGCCTTCCCGTCGCGCGCTCGAATGAGATTCGGTTGCCGTTGAGGTCGGTAACTTTCATCCCAAAGATCATCTTGCCCAGCGTCGCCTGATACGACGAACTTTCCATGAACGCCTCGTACAACCAGGAGCCGAAAACCGACGCGATGAGCGTGACGCCCCCGCCCAAGAGGCCAAGTCCAATTCCAGTATGGGGAACGCCACTCATCATTCCCGCCAACCCGAGACCACCGAAAATCAAGTGAATCGGAGACACCACTACTCGCACGATGATCGCATCGATAATGGCCGCAACTACCCGAATCCAGAACCCTCCATAGCGAACTCCCAGCGCCGGCGCAACCGCCTGATACGAAGGCGCTGGTGGTGAGGACGAACCTGAAACCGCTGTCGGTGCAACGCCGGCTGTCGGGCTCGTGGGCGTTCCACAGCGATTACAAAACTGAGCACCGGTGGCATTCTGCGCACCGCACTTGTTGCAGAAGAACGTTCCGTTCATGACCGGGCACTATAGAACGGGATCGGCTTCTTGTCAAAGACCGGAGACGCATGCCAGCAGAACCAAGACGGCACCAGCCGGACCTATAAGAACTGCACTTAAGAACTGCACTCAGCGGGCGCGCACCGCGTCGCGCAAAGTCAGCTCCAACCCGCCGAATTCAGGATGGTCGTTCATTCCGAGCGAGTAGGCGATGTCCAAACGGTCCCCGGCGAGCAACTGCAACCGGTCGCAGGATTCCTTCAGACCCCAGCCCATCGCCTTGAACACGATGTTGTCGCGCCAAGAGGACGACGATGTTGTGGTGGAGGATGGTTGGGTGGAGGATGGCATGGCAGAGGATTGTGTGGTGGCGGGGCTTTGCCCCGTCCCCACAGCGTCTCGCTTCGAAATCGCCGCCGCATCTGGATGGCAGCGGGGAGTGAAATCTGCCGTCGCCGCCATAACATTAAAATTGACCGCGGGCGCTATCCGCAGGCGCACATGCTTGTCTTTTACCGCCTGCGGAGGCGCCATCAGCCGCACCGCCCGCGCAGCGAAAATGGGCTCGCGATTCTCCATCCCAAAAGGTTCCAGCAAAAGCAGCGCCTGGTGAAGTTCGGGCGTGACTTCTCCCAGCGGGAGCTCTCGATCAAACTCCAGCTGCGGTTCGAAGTCGGCAAGAGTCAGCCGGGCGCGGGCGTAGCCGTCCAAATGCCGGCGCAGCTTTTCCACGTTTGAGCTGGGCATGGCGAAACCAACCGCGTGCGCATGTCCGCCGTAGCGGGAAAACAGCTCGTGGCAAGATTCGATGGAGTGCAGCAAATGAAATGAGGGAATCGATCGTCCCGAGCCGTGCGCTTCATCGCCTTCACGCGAGATGACCAGCGTTGGCCGCCCGTGGCGTTCCACCACGCGCGACGCGGTGATGCCAATCACGCCGCGATGCCAGCCTTCGCCATCCAGCACTATGCAAAATGCTTCGCGCAAGGCGGGCTCTTCTTCCAGACGGCGCTCGATGTTGTCCATGATGCGGCGTTCTTCTTCCTGGCGCCCGGCATTCAACTGGTCAAGGCGTCCGACAATCCTCCTGGCGCGTTCGATGTCTTTTTCGTTGAAAAGATCAACCACGTCGCGGGCCACGTCCATGCGTCCGGCAGCGTTCAGGCGAGGCGCGATGCGGAAAGCAACTTCGGTCGCCGTCAGCGCCCGCCCGTCACCGAGCTTCGCAACTTCCAGCAGCGCCTTCAGCCCGACGTTCACCGGACGACGCAGCCCTTGCAATCCAAGCTTCGCGAACACACGATTCTCGCCCAGCAAGGGGACGGCGTCGGCGATGGTCGCGATGGCCACGACTTTCATGAACGACATCAGCAGGCGCGACTGATCTTTCGCATCCAGCCGCCGCTGCATCAATCCCTGCGCCAGCTTGAACGCCACGCCCGCGCCGCACAAATGTTTGCAGGGATAATCGCATCCATTTTGGTTTGGATTAATAACGCCCAGCGCCTGCGGGACGCCGCCCGGCCCCGGCAAGTGATGGTCGGTGACGATCAGATCCACCCCGGTGCGCCGCGCCGTTTCGGCGGCGGCGAACGCCCGGATGCCGGTATCCACGCTGATGATCAGCCGCACGCCATCGGCAGCGGCGCGCTCGATCACCTCGTCGCGCATGCCGTAACCTTCGCGGATGCGGTGCGGCACATGAAAGTCAGCCGCGCCGCCGCACAGCTCGATGGCCGTCTTGAGAATGACGATCGCCGTGGTGCCGTCCACGTCGTAGTCGCCATAAATGAGAACTTTCTCTTTGCGCTCCAACGCTGCTTCCAGCCGATCCAGCGCGGCCTTCATGCCACTCATGCACAGCGGGTCGTGGAGATCGCCCAGCGCGGGCGAAAGAAAACGAGCCGCCGCCTCCGGTTCCTCGATCCCACGGCCGACAAGCAGATCGGCAAGTACCGGCAAAGCCGAAGCAGAGATTTTCAGTTTGGAGTCATGAAGCGCCGCTGCAAGAACCCTGGCCTTCGGAGAATTCAGCGGATTGGAGGTCCATCGCATTGGGGCAGGTCTTAGGCGTCGGGTCTGAGGTGTCAGAAAATCGAGCGCTGGTCGGTCGCACGGTTTTCCTAAGACTTAAGACCTGACACCTATGACCTGCTCTACCGCTCCTCGTCCTGATCCGGCTCATCGATCATGAATCCGCCCGCATCATCGGCTAACTCGCGGAGGTGTTGATAATGTTCGTACCATTCGGTGCCGGCTTCAAAGACGAAGACGCATCCCTGGTATGCCCATCCCAGTTGCACAAAGCCGGTCTTGCCGACGTAGGACTTCAGCCAGCGGCTTTCTTCCAAATCTTCTTCGCTGCTGTAATCACCATTAGCGAGCAGTTGGGACAAGCGCTCCAACTCTTCGCGGTCGAGCGCCCACGAATGCATGGTGAGGAAGGGCACGCCCGCGGCCTTAGCCAACTCCACGAAATCCTTCCAGCCGTCTGGGTTTTGTGACGAGTCCCAAAGCACGCTGGGAACCTCTTCGCACTCGACATAGCCGAAGAAACGGCGCATGCCCAGACCTTCAATGAAGGCCGTCATATCGTCTTTCATGCCGGTAAGGTCGTCTGAATGTGGAGACATGGAGTTTCTTCATTGTAAGGCTTACTCCATCCAGCCGCCACTGCGCTGCGAGCTACGAGCTGCAGGCAACCCGTTTGCTCGAAGCTCGCCGCTCGAAGCTCAGTAAAGGAACTCGACCACGACTCAGGACAAAGCGCCGCCCGTCCATAGCGTTCCCTGTGTTAAACTTCCTCTTTACAATAAAGCGCTTCAATCATGCTCTTTTCCAAAGAATACGTGGGCTATCTGGCCCGCGAAGTTTCCAAAAAACTGGTGGCGAGCGGTCTCATTGAGACCAAGGCGATGCCCGCTCTTAACGAGAAGGTGCACGCCGCTCTGCTCGAAGAACTGGCGCTTGAAGACCGCATTAACGACGAGGTGCGCGTTATTCTCGAAGCTTATTCCGAAGAAATGCAGAAGAGCGGCGCCAATTACCAGGAAATGTTCCGCAAAGTGAAGACCGAGTTGGTGAAGAAATACAAGGCTGTTCTTTAGAGTTGAAAGCGTAAAGTTGAAAGCATGAGGATATCCCTGCCGTGCGTTTGAGCCGCGACAAAGTCAACAAAATCGCTCACGTGGTCACCGACGCCGTGGCCGATATGGATGAAGTAGAGTTCATCGAAGACCGCAACACCATTCGCCTCGAAGTCCGCAAGATTCTCGAAGAGCTGCTCATGCAGGAGGCCCGCATCGACCAGGCCGCGCGCCAAAAGATCGAAAGCCAGCGTCGCACCATAATCGAGGGCTCAGAGGAATGGTCGATCCTCTACCGCAAGTATTACAACGATGAAGTAAAGAAACTGGGGGTGTAAGTCCTATGTAGAGACGCGGCTTGCCGCGTCTCCCACCGCCTCCAAAGGAGACGGGACAAGCCCCGTCTCTAACGGCTATTCGGTACTGCATTCATCCGCAGCACATCATCCTGGTCCTCATCTTCGCTCTTGATCCCCGCCGCATCTAGTTGACGCGCTACGGGCTGCACCACTCGCAGGATTCGCGCCAGCGTTTGCCCTACGGCTTCCTTATCGCTGTTATCCGCGCCGCGGCGCTCCATCACGCTCTGGAGAAGAGTTTTCGGCCGCGGATAGACCACGATCTTGACGTCGTCGCCTTCGGGAACTCCGATTGCTTTCTTTGTCAGTTTCAGCGCCGTATCGTAGCCGCCAAGCTCATCCACTAAACCAAGGGTCTTCGCATCCTGGCCGGACCAGATCCGCCCTTTCGCAATCTCCAGCACTTTTTCCTTGGGCAGCTTGCGCCCCTCGGCAACCTTGCCTGTGAAATCCACATACACGCGGTCGAGCCACGCCTGGAATCGTCCCCATTCGGCGGGCGTGAAGTCGTGCGTTCCGGTGAACATGGTGGCATTCTCGCCCTGATGCACTTCGTCCCACGAAAGTCCAACTTTGTCCCACAAGCCGCTGGTCAGCATCTTTCCGCCGAGCACTCCTATCGAAGCTGTGATGGTTCCCGGCTGGGCTACGATTTTGTCGGCCGCCATGGCCACAAAGTATCCGCCCGAGCCCGCAAGATTTCCCATCGAAACAATCACCGGTTTGCCCGCCTGGTGCGCCCGCACCACTTCCCGCCAGATGGTATCGGAGGCGACATACGAACCGCCCGGACTATCCACGCGGAAGAGAATCGCCTTTACGTCCTTGTCTTCCGCCGCCGCTCGAATCGCGCCCGCCACCGTATCCGAGCCCATTGTCTGGCTGCCTTGCACCGGGTCGTAATCGCTCTTGCCGCGGGTGACGCCACCGACGCCAAACACCAGTGCAATTGTCTTCCCGTGATCGTGCGGACGCCCGGCGCGGCTCAAATATTTATCCAGGTAGAGCAGTTCCGCTCCGTCACCCGCCTTGCGCTTTACGTCGCCGTAAACCTCGTCGCGATACTTAACCGCGTCCACCAGCTTCGCCGCGACTGCTTCTTGGCCCAGATAAGGTCCCGCGTCCACCACGGTCTGAAATTTCTCCGGCGCAATCTGTCGTGCCTGGCATATGCCGTCCTTCATCTGCTTGAACCATGAAGTCATGATTGCAGTCATCGCTTCTTTGTGTGGGCCCGTGTACTTTGTCTCGGTATAGAAGTTGAGCGCATTCTTGTACTCGTAGCGGTGATCGCCATGAAACGTCATCCCCAGCTTGGAGAGCGTTCCCTTGATAAAGGACGACTCCATGATAATTCCCGTCAGTCCGACGTCGCCCGAGGGCTGCAGATAGATGTGGTCAAACGCGGTCGCCAGGTAGTAAGCGCCGTTGCCGGGACCAAACTCGCCAAAAGTTTCCGCGTAGGCGACGGCAAATTTCTTATGCGCGCGGAACCTCTGGACGGCATCGCGAATTTCCTGCGTCTGCGCCATTCCCATCGGAGCGGCGCCGATTCTGGCGATCATGCCGACGACGCGATCGTCACTTGCCCCGCGGTCGATGGCGTCGACCACGTCGCGCAGCGTTTGTTTTTCGTTCAACATCAACTGCGCGGTCGGCGTGTCGGGTTCCCCTTCCAGAAACGTCTGCTCGAAATTGGCTTCGAGAATTGTCTTGGATGGAACTCTGCCCTTGGAGCCGATCACGGCCACCAGCACGATGACCATTCCGATCAGCCAGAGGACGCCCAGGATGGCAAGGAAACGAACGATAAACTTGGACATGGTTTGCTCCTTCGGTAATTGAAGAGCAGTCTAACCAAGTACAAGCCTCAGGCGCTATAGCGGTTGTTTCTTCCTGTTAACTCCGGTCAGTGGCTCGCTCTTGGAGCACTGTCGGGTCGTATCTGCAACTTGGCGAATCCGCAGGCCAGTCCTTTCTATTTCTCTGTGTGTCGTCAAATTGACCGGCCATCGCGCCGCCTACGGCAAAATGGTGAAGACACTTCGTTCCTGTACACACCTGTTCTTGCGATGCGACACCTTACCAATTTTCAGAATCCCAAGGGCGGGCTTAGCTGTTTCTGCTGTGCGTACTCAATTTCCCCGCAGTAATGGCGCAGCCTACAAAGAATGCCGTACGAAACCCCACTTCTGTCGCCAAACATGTCGATTCATGGGGCTGGCATTCTCAAGGAGCACAGTCTTCAAAAGCACTCAATGCAGCTTCGCGTATTCCGCTTTGGCTTCCTTCAAGATAGGGATGTCGGGGTCGGCGTCTTTCCAGAGGGTGAGGAAGTCTTGATAGGCCGCCTTGGCTTTGGCGGTATCGCCTTGAATCGCGTAAGAGCGGGCCAGACCGAGATGGGCCAGCGCGCCTACAGGGAAATTCAACGCAATGCCGCGGTGGTCGAGAAACTTCTGGAACTCGGCGGCTGCAGCGGGGCCGTTTTGTGCCGCCAGGTAGGCTTGGCCGCGCAGAAAAGCTGGATACATGCTTCCGACTTGGAATGGCGGTGGCTCGCCCAGTTCGTTAGGAGCAGCAGCTTCCAGAAGCACGAGAGCCTGTGCGGAATTGCCGCCGTTGAGTTCAATGGCCGCCTTCAGTGTCGGCAGCCAGTATAGCTTCAGCACCGTGTTCGACGGGTTGGCCTTCTCCAAGTCGTCGACAATGGCCTTCGCTCGTGCAGTTTCACCGACCCGTGCCGACGTTAGAACCGCTAACACCTTCACATCTCGGCCAGGGGCCAAGGCCAGAGCCGATGTGACATCCTGTTTCGCGGCTGTGGCATTGCCGAACTCCGCTTCCCGCAGGGCGGCATTCACCTGCCAAAGTGCAGCTGTCTCCTTGGAGTCGGAACGGAGGGCCGAGTCCACTGCACGGCGGGAGAAGTCCCGTGCTTTCGTCAGGCGGCCGTAGTAAGCCTCGGTATCGGACTGGGCCGAGAGCAGCACGTCTTCATCTCCTGGTTTGCCTGCACCCCATGCCACCTGCTGCTTCATCTGTTCTACATCGCCCCGAAAAAAGGCAAGGTAGTACATCCACAAACGGAGGCTCCCACCATCAAATTTGCGTGCCAGCGCCTGGTCGAATGCCGTTTTGGCGTCGTCGGGGCGGTTGAGCGCGAGAAAATTCTGTCCGAGGTTGCTTTGGGTGACGACCGTGTTCTGGTTCAGGCGAAACGCCTCTTGCGTTTCTGCCACAGCTTTCTCATATTGTCCAAAAGTGGTGAAGTTAGCACCGAGATTGCCGTGGGGAATGGAGTCACGAGGGTAGCTCTGAATCCACAGCTCATAAGTCTGGGCTTCTTTCTCGAGTTCTCCTGTCGCAAACGCGTAGTAGAAGGCAGAGATACGCAGTCTCTCTTTCTCGCTCACCCGCTCGCGCAAGTCGTATGCCTTCCTGAGGTTCTCCGCAGAGAGGCTGGGCTGGCCAAGGTTCGCGTAAGACACTCCCAAAGCGGCATATGCCGTCGCAAAATTTGAATCTAATTCGATGGCACGCTTGAAAAAGGGAATTGCTTCGGCGTCCCCCTTCTCGCGTCCGGTCGTAATGCCCATGCTGTAGGTTTTCAGGGCTTCGAGCGATGGTGTCGTGGCCTCAATGGGCACGTCGAATTTCTGCACCGAGGCAAGCGATTCGCCCAGCTTGGCTCGCATATTGGATGCCACCTGGTCCAGGGCCTTTAGCACGTCTTCCTTGCTGGCTGCTTCTCCCTGTTCCTTCGCCAACCTATCCCCGTTGCTGCAGCTCACAGCCTCCACGCCAACCAGATACTGACTACCCAGGCGAGAAATCGAACCACTCAGCAGTGCTTTGCTCCCCGTCCGCAGGCAGATTTCCCGCGCCATTTCCGGAGTAACTCGGTCATTTGAGGGACGACCCATCAAACGTAACGTATCGCCCACCCTGCGGTCAGACATGACATTCAAGAAGGGGGATTGTCCCAAGTCCACCGTCAACGCTTGCCTGAGCGCGCCATCAAAGACCACATCCCCAGTGGTGTTGTCGAAGTCGGCCAAAACGACGGTGTCTTTCTCCGAGAGGGGGGTAGCGTTGGCTGCTGGCGCTGCCGAACGCGAGCGCCAGTAGAGGCCACCGGCAATCACAGCAGCCAGTACCACCGCGGCGGCAGGGACCAGAATCTTCCACCGGGTCCCCATCGTCGCCGCTGCTTGCCCAGAAGAAAGTGCCGTCTTTTGCTTGTCGCTTGAGGGACTGGAGCTAGGGACACCCGTTCCGGCTGACCCTCGGCCGGTGTCGTCCACGGCGGCGGGAACTCCCGTCCGGCTCGATTCTGTCTCCCGCTTCAGGCGTTTCAGGTCGGCACGCATATCTCCAGCGTGCTGGTAGCGCAGGTCGCGATCCTTCTCCAGCGCCTTGCTGATGATCCGGTCCAATTCCGCGGGTAGGTCGGGATTCAGCCTTATCGGGGACACCGCATTCTTATGCAGGATGGAATCGAACAAGTCCGTGGTCGTGGCTCCCCGGAATGGCAACTGGCCGGTGGCCATCTCGTACAACACCGCCCCGAAGGAGAACAGGTCGGTGCGGGTGTCAAGCTCCCGCCCGCGCGCCTGCTCCGGAGACATATACGCGGCCGTGCCCACCGCCGTACCGGGACTGGTAAGGTGGGCTTCGACCGCCTCGGTTCGCGTGGCCTCATGCTGCCCGCTGGCACCCGATGTGGTGACCTTGGCCAGGCCGAAATCGAGCACCTTGGCGTGGCCACGCTCGGTTACGAAGATGTTGGCGGGCTTGATGTCGCGGTGGACGATGCCCTTGGAATGAGCCGCGTCCAGGGCGTCAGCGATGTCAATGGCGATGGGGAGAAGAACCTCCGTTTGCAGAGGACGCCCTGCAATTCGGTGCTTCAGCGTCAGCCCATCCAGAAACTCCATGGCGATGAACGCTTCGCCGTGCTGTTCGTCAATTTCGTAGATCGTACAGATGTTGGGATGATTCAGAGCTGAGGCGGCCTGCGCTTCGCGTTGGAAGCGTGCTAGAGCTTGTGCATCTTTAGCAATCTCGTCAGGGAGGAACTTCAAGGCGACAAAACGGTGCAGCTTTAAGTCCTCGGCCTTGTAGACCACCCCCATGCCGCCGCCGCCCAGCTTCTCGACGATGCGGTAGTGCGAGATGGTTTGGTTGATCAATGAAGAAGGCCCACTCTGTGCGCGGCCATATTAAAGGGCCAAACTGCGGCAAGTCAATGCATTGCGGGAAAGCTAACTTTCAACCCCCACCCAATCGACTCGCAAGAAGCCAGTACCACCCATTTGCAATAGAAGCTCGCCGCAACGGTTCGAATCCTTCCGGTATGATGAGAAACTTCGCGACAGAAAATGGCGGTCGGTTCCCGGAGTGTATCCTGCCAGGAAAAAAGCGCGCCCTGCCAATCAGTGCGCGAAACGGTGGACGCGACGTTCGCTGAGATCGCGATGAAGCCGGTGCGTCTGAGTCACGAAGCGACGATCCAGTGATAAAAATTCGCATCTACAGCATGAATTGACGTTAACAGCGTTTGCGCTAACTGAGGATTGTTGGTGTAAAGGCGACGTTACGTCAGCAACGAGCTGGCGCCGTTTTCCAGTTCGATCCGCAGAGCGCAGAATGCAAGTCCAAAACAAAAACCCGAGCGATTGCATACGGTACCAGCAACACGGATCGTCCTGCCCGGTGTTCGGAACTCGACTTCCATCAGCTCACCGGGCTGCAGGTTGACCCCAGCGTAGAGCTCCATGCCCGCGCGGCTTAACTTAGAAACCAATCCAGGCACAACTGTGTTTGGGGCACCGGGGATCGGGATGAAAACAGGTGTGCGCAGATGATATCGGGGGTATCGGCGAGTGTTGGTCGAGTTCATTGTAGTGACGGTCAGATACGATCTACTTGAGCAAGCCGAAGTGCAGCAGGTATGCCGCAATGGCTAAACCGATCGTGAGCAGACCAATTACTCCAGCGAGCTTGGACCGCCAAAAGGTCGGCTCGTTGGGCTGCGCCGACGCAGCGCGCAGTTTCTCAATCCAAGCCAGCTCGGATTTGTTTTGAGACCACTCCCCGATGAGCGCTCCGACACGGCGCTGATCGTCTGCCGGGAGCGAAATGAAGCGGAAGGGCTGCAACCTATCGCTGACGGGGGGCAGCATCTCTGCTCCTCCGGCCACGGAGCCGGCTTCGGTCAGGAACATCAACCCGACCCGCGATCCGTGGTCGACGGACTTAGAGAGCGAAAGCAGACCACCGGTGACAGAAATCACCTGAAGGTTGGCCCCGGTGGTCTGGCCATTTGGAAACCGAAGCACGATCGGATTATTGCCGTCCAGATGAGCGCGGGGGTAGCGCCACGGCGGGCGAGATTGGGGAGAGCTGTTCATAATCAGGCATCAGTATCCCGCGGAGTTGGTTACTAACAGAAGATTACGTAAGTGCCAGGTGGGTCTGATTACGACTTCTGACAGAGCATCAAGTTCCTCAGGTGGTATGCGTCCAACCCAATGGTGATGAGTATCTTAGCGAGTCTGCGTAAGAGCGCAACACCGGCGATGGCCCCTTCAAAACAAAGTCTAGGGCTTGGAGTGACTCTGGTGGGTGGGCGTTGTAATTGCACCCTCCGCTGCCGACCTTACCAGAGTCGCGTACTTTGCGAATACTCCGGTTTTATACTTCGCTGCCGGAGCCTTCCATTCCGCCAGCCGGCGCGCAATTTCGGCATCGGAAATTTCCAGCTCCAGCCTTCGGATCTTGGTGTCGATGGTGATGCGGTCGCCTTCGCGAATCGCGGCGATTGGTCCGCCCAGCGCCGCTTCTGGCGCTACGTGGCCTACCATCAAGCCGCGGGTGGCGCCGCTGAAGCGTCCGTCGGTGATCAGGGCTACGCTCTCGCCCAAACCTTCGCCTACGATGGCTGCGGTCACGCTTAACATTTCTCGCATGCCGGGCCCGCCCTTTGGACCTTCATAGCGGATCACTACCACGTCTCCGGCTTTGATCTGCTTGCTGGTCACAGCATGCATCGCCGCCTCTTCGGAATCGAAGACTCGCGCCGGACCCGTTTGCGACGCCCGTTCGTGGCCGGTCATTTTTAGAACCCCACCCCCCGGAGCTAGGTTGCCTTTTAAGATCACCAGGCCTCCTGTCGTCTTCAGCGGCTTACTCAACGGGGCGATCACCGTCTGTCCGGGAGTTTCTTTCGCGGCGTTCGCCTCTTCGGCAAATGTCTTTCCGGTCACCGTCATCGCCGATCCATTCACGTGCTTGCCGTCGAGCAGCCTTTTGGCGATTACCGGAATGCCGCCGGCTGCGTCCACGTCCGCCGCCACGAATTTTCCCGCAGGTTTCAGATCCGCCAGCAGCGGTGTGCGTTCACTGACACGCTGAAAATCGTCGATCTCGAGCGGCAGGCCCATTTCGCGCGAAATCGCCAGCAAATGAAGCACGGCATTGGTCGAGCCTCCCGTCGTGGCTACGCCCGCTATTGCGTTCTCGAAGGCCGCGCGGGTCAAGATGTCGCTAGGACGAATGCCTTGCTTCAGCAGATTCATGACTACTTCGCCGCAGCGGAACGCTACTTCATCCTTGCGTGGGTCCATCGCTGGAATGCCGTTGAATCCCATGGGCGAAAGGCCAATCAACTCCATCACCGTGCTCATCGTGTTCGCGGTGTACTGACCGCCGCATGCGCCCGCTCCCGGACACGCCACGTTTTCGAGGGCCAGCAGATCGGCGTCGCTCATCTTGCCCGCCGCATTGGCACCCACGGCCTCGAACACATCCTGAATGGTTACGTCTTTGCCTCGGTACTTGCCGGCGGCAATCGTTCCGCCGTAAAGCACCAGGCCGGGCAGGTTCATGCGCGCCAGCGCCATGGCCGCGGCGGGGATCGTTTTGTCGCAGCCCACAATGCAGACTGCAGCGTCAAAAAGCTGTCCGCGACAAACCAGTTCGATAGAGTCGGCGATCACCTCGCGGCTCACCAGCGACGCCTTCATGCCTTCGGTGCCCATGGTCTCGCCGTCGGAGATGGCAATGGTGTTGAACTCCATGGGCGTGCCGCCCGCGGCGCGAATGCCTTCTTTCACCTTGGTCGAAAGCCGCCGCAGGTGGAAGTTGCAGGGCATGGTCTCGATCCAGGTGTTGGCGACGGCGATCAGAGGCTTCGCCAGGTCGTCGTCGGTGAAGCCGATGGCTTTGTACATGGCGCGCGCCGGAGCTTGGTCGCGCCCGTCAGTGATGCTGCGACTACGATGCTTGAGGTCGAGATCCATGGGGGGGAAAGCTACGAGCTTCTAGCTGCTGGCTAGAAGCTAGTAGCCAGCAGCTTAGTTTAGGCATTAACCACTTTCGGCGCCGCCGGCTTCGCTTCGGTGGTTTTCTTCTTTTCTGACGGCAGCCACGACATCATTGCCCGCAACTGTTCGCCTACTTTTTCAATCGGATGCTGCTTCGCGGCCTCACGCAGCTTGGCAAATTTCTTGCCGCCCTTCTTGTTCTCTTCGATCCATTCCTTGGCGAAGGTGCCGTTCTGGATTTGCTTCAGCACTTTCTTCATCGCCTTGCGCGTTTCGTCTCCCACGACCATTTCGCCTCGGGTCAGGTCGCCGTACTCGGCCGTATTTGAAATCGAATAGCGCATCCGGCTCAATCCGCCTTCGTAGATCAGGTCGACGATGAGCTTCACCTCGTGCACGCACTCGAAGTAGGCGATCTCGGGAGCATAACCGGCCGCCACCAGCGTCTCGAAGCCTTTCTGCATCAGCGAAGTCAAACCGCCGCAGAGCACGGCCTGTTCGCCGAACAGATCGCTTTCGGTCTCTTCTCTGAAGGTCGTCTGCAGCACGCCGGCCCGCGTCGAACCAATGCCGTCGGCATAGCAGAGCGCGTATTCCTGCGCGCGTCCACTGGCATCCTGGTGGATGGCGAGCAATGAGGGCACGCCGCCGCCCTGCGAATACACGCGCCGCACCAGATGGCCGGGGCCTTTGGGCGCGATCATGACCACGTCCACATCTTTCGGAGGCTTGATGGTCTTGAAGTGAATGGAGAAGCCGTGCGAGAAGCCGAGAATCTTTCCTTTGCGCAGATGCGGCTTGATGGCCGACTCGTAGAAGGCAGCCTGGGTCTCGTCGGGCGTGAGAATCTGTATCCAATCGGCGCGCTTGGCAGCTTCGGCTGGGGCGATGACGATCATTCCATCCGCGCGCGCCTGCTTGGCCGAGCCACGCTCGGGATCGAGCCCGATAATCACGTCGTATCCGCTGTCGCGCAGATTCTGCGCCTGTGCGTGTCCCTGCGAGCCGTAGCCGAACACGGCGATGGTTTTGCCCTGCAGGGCGGAAGGATTGGTATCGTTCTGATAGAAGACTGTGGCCACTGGAAAACTCCTTGTCGATCTGTTATTTCAACGCTGAAATGCGGGATCGTACTTTAGGAACGGACAAGCAACCGACCGGTCTCTTGAGAAGATGAATGCTATCCATTTGCGCCCGCCAGTGTCAACCGCGCCCGGTCTAGTGCGCCGCGCTCTGCATAATATCGCGCAGAATGTAGTTGTGTTCGGATTCGACGCCGAGCCGTTCAAATCGACGCCAATACCAGGACGGGTGCAAGTCCGAAGAGACGGTCGTGGTGCGTGTCAATCGAGTGTTGCGTCCGTTCGGTTGTAGACGATATTCAGCACTCTCAAACCCGAGCCAGTGGCGACCAGGCATGTGCGTCCGATCAATTGAAAGTCTCAAGTAATAAGGCGGGTTCCATTCAGTAACCGTTTCTTCGATGTAGCCCACATTGAAGTAGCAGGCGCGCGTTGCGCCGATTCCTCGCCCCTGCATTATGCGACGCTGCGGAACAGGCAAGCCAATGTACATCAGTATCGGCTTGTTCGCTTGTACGGTGTCGATTGAGAGAATACGGGCCCACACCGTTTCGGGTGGGTCGTTAACTTCGACTGTCGTTTGGATCACCTCGGTGCGAGTATGTACGAGCATTGGACGTTCAATTCGCTCGCCGGCAAAAATCACAGTCGGGGCTATCATAAGAACGATGCCCATCGTTGTGGGTTGACTCCAGTCGTGCTTTATAAGCACCTTGCGCACCAGGAGCCCGATTACTGTGCCCACGGCCAACCCCACCACAATGATTGGGAATGCAAGGATCGCGCACAGTATACCTTCTCTGCCGAGCGCTATCAGAAGGACTAGGGAGGCAATCACCGATAACAGGGAAGCGGCCACCACGGAACTTTTGGGCTTACGTGCGATAAGAGCTATGGAGAAGCCTGCGACGAATGGCACCAACAGGAACAGCGAGACACCCATGCTGTAGCCCTGACGCGAGGTAAGAAACAGAAACCCGGCAAGGCCAATTGCAGTGCCTGAAATCGCGCCGACTGCCGCCGCTATTAGCGGAGTCTTCCAGTTTTCCACGTCACTGCACTCCGACGAAATACACCGATAGAGTACCAGAGGGGTGACGTTGTCATTGAAATCTTTCCAGATAAATCATTGACTGGAGTGCGGAATTGCAAGCGGCCCGAGGTTGACCTCTCGCTCAAAACTCGAGGTACGATCCAGCGCGCGTTGGGTGTGTGCCGCCGGCGGTTCCGGTCGCTGGGAGCAGGCCTTCTTCAATTCCATGCAGGCTTTCCCATGCGGCCTCGGTCAGCGCGGGGTCTGCGCCAACAATGTCACGGATCATTTGCCAGGCCGCGAGGTTGAGCGCGCCCTCCGGTGCGGGACCCATCGCGAGCGAAACCGAGCACTGCGGGCAGAAACAGATGCGCTGTGCCGAGGATTTCTGACGCGGCCTTACTCCCACCGTTTGCGCAAACAGGTAAACCGCGACCGATTTTTGTCCGGCCTCGAGCTCCCGATTACAGCGAAGGCAATACAAGTTATCCAAAAATCCGGCCCCCGATCATCGTCAAGGTCTGTCCACGCTACTGTCTCCAAGGCGCTGCCGATGGCACAAGTATGTAGAAGGATTCCCGGTCGCGCCGGGAACCAAGCTTTGCTCTAGGCAGAAGCGCATCGCATCGCGCACTCTATTGCCATGGGTGTTGATCGATCGGCAAAGGTCTTGCGACCGTCACGTCTTCTGAAAGACCGCCAGCAAGTCGCTGCCGTTTGTTATCGCATTGGCAAACGTGACGTCGAGTTCCTGCTGGTTCAAACCCGCGGCGGACGCTGGATTTTCCCCAAAGGTGGCGTCGAGTCTGGCCTCACGCAAGCTCAATCCGCCGCCCTCGAGGCTATTGAAGAGGCTGGCGTTCATGGCCGGATGGAAGAGATCCCCTTCGCCCGTTACTTCCGCAGCAAAAGTGAACCTGCAGCTAAGACAAAAGACCAGCGGCTTGCAATTGCCCGATCAGCCCAGCCAGAGCTTGCCGTCGCTGCCCATCTCTGCGAAGTGACTCGGCTGGAACCGCCGCAGGAAGCGAATCGAAACCCCACATGGTTCTCCGCTGAAAAGGCGAAGCAACGCCTGCTCAAAGGGCGCGCGCCCGAATTCGGCGCGGAACTCGCTCGCGTCGTCGACCGTGCCTTGTTGCGGATTCGGCGACTGCACAGCGGCATCCGCAGCATCCCGGACCACATGCACCGCGACGGTTTGCAAAAAGTCAGATTTGAGGCTTTCGAAGACGGACCCTTTCATCGCGATCTCAGGGAGGCGGCTCTCGCCCACCACTTTCTCCGCCAGCACGGCGACGCACGCTCATGGGCGACGATCGAAGCTGAAGCACTCGCTCACTTTCGGAAGGTTCCCCAGATCGGCGCGCCCGGGGAAATCCGCCGACCGGTCCTGCGGCTCAGCGCCGGAGCAGATTCACCCGCCGATGCGGCCAACAACATCACCGCGATTGACGGCGGACGGAAAGCAAATCTCTCGAAGCCCAGCAAACTTGTACGATCTCGGATGGACCGACCTTCGAATTAGGCTCAACCTTCGCTTCGCTCAGGATGACAACTCAAGCTTATGTCGCGAATTGACGGGACATCAGACAGGAATGCGTCGCAGTAGAGCGGAAGCACCGATCCGCGATACCATCTCTGGTGATGCTTCGCGAAGCTGCCATCGAACGTCGCCAGGAACTCCGTCAGGAGCCTCGCCAGGAAATTCTGCGCGCCGCCGCCCGCCTGTTTCAACAGCAGGGATACGACGCCACTTCCATGAACGATGTCGCCGCTGCGCTCAAGCTCTCTAAGGGCGGCCTCTATCACCACTTCCAGTCGAAGGACGAAATTCTGTTTCACATCATGTCGCACGCCATGCAGATCACCGAGGAGCGCGTCGTCAAGGTGGCGCGCCGCATCGAGGGAGTCGAAGAGCGGCTGCGCATGCTGATCCGCCTGCACATTCAAGTTGTGCTCAGTCCCGAAGACCGTGAGATTACGGTCATGCTGCACGAGAACCATCCGCTGCCGCCGGCCCTGCGCCGCAAGATCAACGCCCGCAAGAAGGATTACCTGGTCTTCGTTGAGAACCTCATTGCCGAGGTTCAGCGCAAGCGCGGTTCTCTGTCGCCGGTCACGCCGCGTGCGGCCGCCTTCGCCCTGGTCGGCATGATCAACTGGATCTATCAGTGGTACAAGCCCGGCGGTCCGCTGACCGGAGACGCGCTGGTGCAGCAGTACACGGATATTTTCTTTCGTGGAGCTGTCGGCTAAGCGAGTTCTCAGTTCTCAGTGAAGACACACCTGCCACATCTCGACAGGTCTTCCTGAGAACTGAGAACTGTTTTTTATGATCCACTTCTTCCACATCGACGATTTGACTCGCCGGCGCGTGGGTGAAAACAAACTCTACCTCGAATTCCTTCGCGTCCCCGCCATGAGCGCCGGCGTTTATGTGCTGCCAAAAGGCGGCGCCGATCCCCAGAAACCCCACCGCGAAGACGAGATGTACTACGTGGTCCGAGGACGTGCCCGCATGCAAATCGGCTCCGAGCACGCCGAGGTGCGGTCTGGTTCGGTAATTTTCGTCGAGGCTGAACTGGAGCATCGCTTCTACGACATCCAGGAAGAGATCGAAGTCCTGGTTTTCTTCGCCCCCGCCGAACAAGGGTGAAATACCTATGGAGCGATGGGCGTCTCGCCCATCCAGCCAAAAACTGGGTGTCATTTTTTACTTATTGTTGACAACTGCAAAAGAGTAAACTGCTACGCTGCTGCTCTCATAGGGAATCAATTCCCGCGCCCACGGCTGTGACCCGAGGTATGACGATGAAGCACTTGATCATGACCGCACCGTCTCGGCTGATTTGTTCTGTACTCTGGATGGCCGCCTACGCCGCGACGCTCGCGCCGAACGCAGGCGCTCAAAACGGCGCCTGGCTGACGCACTCGCATGACGAGCAGCACACCGCGCTTTCTACCGTCCAGTCGCAAGCGCTCGACACGATCCATTGGCACGTACCCGTGGACCTGAATCCGCCGCAGGGCACGATTTACATCCACTACGGCTCGCCACTGGTCACGGCGGCGAACACGGTGATCGTTCCGGTGAAGACGGGTACGAACAGTTTTCGCGTCGAGGCCCATAACGGCGCCACCGGCAAGCGGATCTGGGCGCAGAGCACCGGTTGGCAGGCGCCGGTGGCAGACTTCATCCCCGGACTGGGGCCAACCATTTTCGGCAAACAGCTTTTCGTTCCAGATATTGCCGGCCGGGTGCTGGTGCGGCAGAATCCCGATCAAGCCAGCGGCGCGGTGACTCGCCTTTACTTCTACGGCGCAAAGAATTACCGGAAGAATCCCACGGCTTACGAGCAGAACGTGCAGATCGACACGCCGCTCACCACCGACGGCAACGGTAACCTCTACTTCGGATTCCTGGCGATTGGCTCCACCCCGATCAACCTGCAAAGCGGCCTGGCACGCATTGCTTCCAATGGCATGGGAACGTGGGTTTCAGCCGCCACCGCCAGCGGCGATCCCGCCATTACGGAAGTCGCCATCAGTTGCGCGCCCGCGCTCTCGCCCGACGGCAGCCTCTTGTATGTCGCGGTGGACAACGGAAGCTATGGATATCTGCTGGCTCTGAACAGCACAACGCTCGCGCTGGTGAACCGCGTGCTTTTGACTGATCCGGCTTCGGAGTGGGACTCGTGGCTGTACAGCGGCAGTTCTGCCACTCCGACCGTCGGACCCGATGGCGATGTCTACTTCGGAGTTCTCGAAAATCCTTTCCCGGAACACAACGACCGCGGCTGGCTGTTGCACTTCAACAGCGATCTATCGCAGACAAAAATCCCCGGCAGCTTTGGCTGGGACGATACCGCTTCCATCGTTCCCGCCTCGCTGGTCCCGAGTTATATGGGGACTTCGACTTACCTGCTCATGACGAAATACAACAATTATTGCGGAATCGGGAGCGGCACGGGACAGAACGAGATCGCCATCCTGGACCCGAATGCTACCGAGCCTGACCCGATCCTTCCCAACACATTGGTCATGAAAGAGGTCATAACGCATTTGGGCGTGACCCCGGATCCCGGATGTCCCGGGGGATTCAAAGAGTGGTGCATCAACACGGCCGCGGTCGATCCGTTCACGAAGTCGATTCTTGCCAACAGCGAAGACGGCAAACTCTACCGCTGGGACCTGCCGTCCAACTCATTTGCGCAAGTGATTACGCTATCCAGCGGCATCGGCGAAGCCTACACACCGACGGTGATCGGCAGTGATGGCACTGCCTATGCCATCAACGATGCCATTCTTGACGCCATCGGAACAAAGAAAGCCATGGCCGTTTCGCAACCCTGAGCGCCTGATGTCCCGTAGAGACGGGGCAAGCCCCGTCTCTACCAAATCACTTAGGTGGCACCCAATACACTTCTTCCTTCAAGTTCTCTTTCTTGAAGCCGATTCGCTTCAGGATGCCCTTGCCGTGCTCGACCATTTCCGGATGCCCGCATAGATACGCCATGCTATTCGCGCCGGTGCATCCCCACTGGTCGGCGTACTTGCGAATCAAATCGTCCGCGCGCCCGACCTCACCCTTCCAACTGTCGTCCTCCCACGGACGGCTCACCGTAAAAACGCAGCGAAACCACGGCGCTTGTTGCGCGAAGTTTTCCAACTCTTCGCGATAACCGAACTCCCACGAACGGCTCGCGCCGTCCAGCAAAAATAATTTGTGGTCGCCCGCAAATCTGCCCTCTCTCCAGTCCTTGAACAGGGTTCGCACGTAACTGACAAAGGGCGCAACTCCGGTGACGGTGCTCACCATCAAGTGGTTGGTACGTTCTAGTTGTGCGGTGTCGAGTGTGAAAAGGCCCTTCGCAACTTTGCGCACCAGAACTTCATCGCCCAGTTGCATGTCATACAGCGGCGGCGTGGTCGCGCCCTGCGGCACCAGTTCAAAAAAGAATTCCAGTTCCTTTTCGTAAGGAGAAGAAACAATCGAGTAGGGACGCTCCAGTCGCCGCGCATCGTGTTCAATGCCGAGCGTGGCGTACTGGCCCGGTGCAAAGGCGATCTCCGCCCCCGGATCAATGCGGATCATCCACAGATCGGGCGCAAAATCCGTGCGCTTGGTGATACGGGCGCGGTAGTGCTTATCGTCCATAGGGCAGGTCTTAAGGTCTTGGGTGTCAGGTTTCAGCGAACCACTGAGTTCTCACATCCCGGATTTCACAACCGACCTGTCGGTTGCCGGTGGTATAGACTACCGCAAATCGCCAGTTTCTTGTCTGGGTTATCTAATAAGGTCGATTAAACTCTGACGCTGCGTTGTCGGAGTTCCTCGGATGTGAGCCCATAAAGCGGCGGGGTCGGGACCTCCAACATGGCCAAATATGAGTAGATCTGTCCGCGATGATGGATCTCATGTTCCGTCATCAAGCGTAACCATTTCCAGATCGTAATCTTCGACCCATCGGGAGTTGCGCACTTCCCTCCCAGTCCTTCATCTCCAAGGCGAGAAAGAATCTCCACCGTCTGGGTATGAAGCGTCTCCCGGAAGGTTATTACCCCTTCATAGCCATCGGCCAACTCTCGTCCGCAACCGGCGTATCGGCTGGGCTGCCCCTGAATGGTTTCTGCGAACATGTAACGTTCGACGGCAGCAATGTGCCGAACCAAATCTCCAACGGTGAATTTGCCTTCACGAAACGACCACTCCAGTCTGTCCGGTGGAATGCATTGCGCAACCCGGGTGGTCCGTTGGTGAACCTTGTTGAGATATTCCAGGAACCAATCGATCGTCAGCGTTTGCATGGCTTGCTCACCCAACGCTCTGTTAGATTCGACCGACGTTGCTGGGACTCGCTGAAACCCAAATTTTTTAGCCCGATTGAGTGGATGCAGAAAGAGAACAGCCCGCAAGCCTTTCAGCCTGCGGGCTGCCCGGTGGACTGTTTGGGATTGACTGAGGTGGTCACTCTCGTGGCCCCTCGCTCACTCCGGTGCCGAGCACAGCTTGTGTCCGGCGGTATCCGGGTCCCCAGCGGGCCCGCCTTTGGCCCGTTGGGTGTAGGATCAGCCCATACTCACGGATTGTTTGCGAGAGATGTTCCCGATTCCCCTCGACCAAAGGTTCCTCGAGAACTCCGCTTAGAGCAACCGCCCTAAGACTCAGCCACCTCACCTGGTCTGGTACTGCTACTGTGACTTTCAGAACTTGTCATCCGACCACCTCCTTTCCGGTGTAGAGGCAGAGTACAAAAAAGGACGGGCCGTGGTCAACGGCACGGACGGGGTGTGCCGGAAGAATCAATAGTTCCCCAGTTCTCAGTAGCCACCTGGCGGTTTTGAGAACTGCGAACTGGGAACTGAGAACTAATCTTCGCGGGTACACTGGTTCCACTCAACATGCCATCCGTGAGCGTGGTTTCTACCGTCCTCAACGAAGTCGATGACATCGACTCGCTGGTCGAGAGTCTGATGCGGCAGACACTCGCTCCCGCTGAAGTCATCATCGTCGACGGCGGTTCGACCGACGGGACCTGGGAGCGCCTGCAGGCCGCCCGGTCAAAATACCCGACGCTGATTCCTATCCGCGATGAAAGCTGCAGCCTGCAACATTCCCCGGGACCGATTGCCCGCGGCCGCAACGTCGCAATCGCCGCAACCTCTTCCGATGTTATCGCTTGCGCCGACGCGGGCTGCACCTACCATCCCGACTGGCTCGCCAATCTGACGGCTCCGATTTTCGACGGCGACTTTCAGTATGCCGTGGGCGGATCGTACATTGATCCGACAAATATCGAAGGAGCAAACGCCACCGTCTGGGACATTGCCTCCGCGCCCTTCTTCGGAGTCAAGTTAAACCCCGATGCAGCCACCAAGTCCTGCACCGCGCGTTCCATGGCCTTCCGCAAAGAGCTCTGGCAGCGGGTTGGCGGATTCCCCGAGAACGTCTTCCTCGGAGAAGACACCTTATTCGATTCCAACGTGCGCCAGCTTGTGACCCCTGCCTTCCCGGAACGCGCCAAGGCCGCTTACCAGCCGCGCCACACTTTCCGCTCGGCTGTCCAGCAAATGGCCAGCTATTCCGCTACGTATGGCGTTTTGGGCGGGCGCTCGGCCCGCCTATGGCGAAATATGGCTCGCTGCCTCGCCGAAATTCTTGCGGCTCTCGCTCTCGTCTACTCGCCCATTCCTCTGTTGTGCGTGCTGGCACTCGAAATCTATTTTGCCTTCAGGTTGGACTGGACCGATCTCCGAAAAGCTCCCCTGCGAACTTCCCTGCGAACTCTGGCCGAGCGGCTGATATTCTCCCTGATCGTTCCCTGGGTGGTCGCGTGGTCTCACATCGTGGGTAGCGTCACGAAGAGGAACCGGCCCAACCGGCAGAATTTCACTTAGCCGAACCTTCGCCTCTGTGGCGCACCGAAGTCACTTGTCCCGCCGCTTGCCAGTGGTTAGCCTCTTCGTAAATCGCTCAGAGTCTCCCCTGAGCCGGAGATCCATGGACCGAGATCGCGCAGACGGGCCGTTGCCACCAAATCTATACCATCGCCCAGGAACCATGGAGGTCCTCGCCTGCGGCGTCACGGCACTCGTCTATCTCGGCACGCTCGCCTTCGGGTTCGTGTACGACGACGTTCTCCTGATTCTGAACAACTCCGCCATCCGGAGCTGGCGTTACGTGCCTCAGTACTTTACGTCCCATATGTGGGCGGCAGCTTTCCCCAATAGCACGGCACAGTATTATCGGCCGCTGTTTCTTTTGTGGCTGAGGCTGAACTATGCGCTGTTTGGCGCAAAGCCCGAAGGCTGGCACGCGACCAACGTGCTGTGCCACATGGCCGCGACCTACCTGGTCTTTCGCGTGTCGCGGCAACTGACATGCGATCGGACGATCGCCTTCGCCGCCGCGCTGTTGTTCGGGCTGCACCCGGCGCACATTGAAAATGTGGCGTGGATCGCAGGCGTCACCGATCCACTGATGGCATGTTTTGTATTGGGAAGCTGCTCGGCTTTCTTGAGTTTTCGCGATTCGGGAAAAATATCGCAGCTGGTCTGGTCGCTCGGATGGTTCGCCCTGGCGCTGCTCTCGAAGGAAACTGCGATTGTCCTGCCGCTGCTGACGGTTGCGCTCGCGCTGGTCCCTCCGCAACGCGGGGCGGCAGCCAACGACGCGCCGCCCAAGATAACGTTCGCGATGCGAAGCGCGGCGCCCTATGTCCTTGTCGCCCTGATCTATCTCGGCGTTCGCTACCGGGTGCTAAAAGGTTTCACGCATCCTGCGATCTCGATTTCCTGGACTGAGGTGTTCCTGACATGGCCCTCGGTTCTCTGGTTTTACGCGAGGCATCTGCTTCTTCCACTCGGGCTGAGCGAATTCTATCCGCTCGACTATGTGCGCCACCCCACCGCCGGACTGGTTCTGTGGCCGCTGTTCCTTGTGCTCGCGCTCGGACTGGCCGCATGTTATTTGGTTCGCGCGCTTCCACAAAAACAAGTTGCGATCTTTGCGCTTGCGCTAACCGCTCTTCCACTGCTGCCGGTGCTTGACTTACGCTCGATCACGGTCGGCGACATCGTGCATGACCGCTACCTTTACCTGTCCACGGCCGGATTTACGCTGCTGGTTGCCCTTTCACTCCGCGAAATCGAACGGCGCATGCCCTCGTTCCGCGCCGCTTCGCTCGCGCTGGCCGGAACGATCCTCATCGCCTTCGTGTTCGCGCCACTCACCGTCACCCAGCAAACGCAGTGGGCCAGTGACATCCTGCTCTACACCCGCGGCGTGGAGTCGGCGCCGGACAATCTGGCCGTGCGCGACAACCTTGCCAACGCCCTGCTGGGCGCAAACCACCCTGAACGCGCCATCCCGCTGTATCTCGATAACCTCAAGCGGAACCCGAATTTCTGGCGCTCGAACTACAACCTTGGATTCGCTTACTACAAGACGGGGAACCCCGATGTGGCCGAGGCGCCCTTGCAACGGGCCATTAAAATCGATGGCAGCGACTCCCATCCGTACATCTACCTGGCGCTAGTCGAACTCCAAATGAAGAAGTTTCCCGAAGCCGCCGACAACGCCCGCCGGGCGATCGTCAGAAACCCGCAAGCTCGCGAATACCACTTCATTCTTGGACTGATCAGTGAAGCGCAAGGCGACATGAACGGAGCGACCGCAGCGTTCAAGTACGAGTTGGTGCAGCATCCGGATGACGAGTCCGCGGCAGCGGAATTGGAGAAAATCGAACGAAGCATGGCGACGCGTCCCTGAGTTTCGTCGCTCCCGGAACTCACAGTACATGCCCGCCAGATACCTACCTTCGTTACTGCCCCTTCCCTAGACTGAAAACACCCCTGCAAGGCAGGAAAGGCTTCCCCCCAAGTCATCGTTCTTTCGAGAAGTTCAGCCCTTCCAGCGGTATGCATCCGGTTGGGGCAGGCCTATATGCGCCAGCACGCGGTTGGCGAATTCCTGTGCCATGGCATCGGCGCTCGACGGATGGTTATAGAACGTTGGGATGAGAGGAAAGATCGTCGCTCCCGCGTCTGCCGCCAACGACATGTTGCGGATGTGAATCTTGTTGAGCGGCGTCTCGCGAACGCACAGCACGAGCGGCCGACGCTCCTTAAGAGTGACATCGGCGGCACGCTCGATCAGGCGCGAGGCGGTGCCGTTGGCAATGCGCCCCAGCGTGCCAACGCTGCACGGGATCACGACCATCGCGTCCGAAGGATACGACCCGCTGGCCACGTTTGCTCCGATATCGCTGTTGGCTTGCTGCTGAATCTTTGTCGAAGGCGCGCCGATGATTTGGCGTGGGAGATCAGAACGGCCTTCGACACCGAGCTCCTCGGCCATGACGCGCAGGCCGCTGTCGGAAGCGATGAAGTTGACCGTCTTCACCCGAGGATCGTGTTCCACGGTCAGTAGAACGTGCTTCAAGAATATCGATCCGCTGGCGCCGGTCGCGGCGATCGTCAAGTTTTCCGGCGGAAAAGACAAAGGTGGCGCTCCATGAGGCATCCAAGTCGCGGCCTCGAAAACTGAGGATAGGGACGCGGGAAAGGTAAGTCAAGCTTCGGTAGGGACGCGGCTTTCCGCGTCTCCGCGCGGAAACGAAACCGATGGCAACCACTGGCATCCTACGATCGCGGCGCAGTGCCGCCCAACTCCACGCTATCGCCAGCGTTGAGCGTGAGATTCGCGCCATCGATCCCGCCTCCGGACGCAAGTATCTTCGCGATTTTCGCGAGGCCTATCGCTCCTATGAGAAGGTTCTCGCAGCGGGAGACGTCCGCCGTGAAATCGCCAAAGCCGCAATCGTTCTGGTCGGCGACTACCACGCTTTACCTAACTCGCAGCGCTATCTGGCCTCGCTCCTTTGCGATCTCCGGCGCCGCCACCGCCCGGTAGTGCTGGGAGTGGAAACCGTTTTTTTCCGCGACCAGCACATTCTCGACGAATGGTTTCGCGGTGAGATAGACGAAGCCGAACTGCACCAGCGCATTCGTTTCGAACTCGACTGGGGATACGACTGGACTCCGTTTTACGAACTGCTCTCCGCCGCCCGTGACCATGGCGTATCCATCTATGGGCTCGATTGCATGCCTCGCGAAGATCTGCGCAAAATTGGCGCACGCGACCGCCACGCCGCGGACAAGATTGCTGAAATCCGCCAACGCCATCCCGACGCGCTCATTCTCGTCCTCTTCGGCGAGTCGCACTTGGCGCCGCAGCACCTGCCAGCCGTTCTGCAGCGGCAGCTTCCCGAAGAATCCCTGCTTACCGTCCTGCAAAACGTCGACGCCCTCTACTGGCGCGCCGCCGGAGAAGCCCACGATCACGTCGAAGCCGTCCAAGTCCGCAAAAAAGTCCGCGAAAATGTTTTCTGCGTCTTCAACGCAACACCGTTAGAGAAGTACGAGCATTACCGCCTCTGCCTCGACCGCTGGGGGCGCAATGCTAAAGACCACAGCGCGCCCGACCTCGGACCCACGCTCTATAACCTGATCGACGGCATGGTGCGTTTTCTCGGCATCAATCAGTACTCCCCGCACAACACCACGCAACCCAGGCTGCTGGTCGACCTGCTGCCTGAAGTCTATTCGCGCAGCTCGGACGCGCTCCTGCGCCGCCTGTTATCTCGCAAAGGGTTCACCGCCGAACACCGCCGATCCCTGCTTCGCCAGGTCCGCGAGCGCGGCAGCGTTTACCTCACGCCGATCAACGCCGTGTACGTACGCCACTTCCGCATGACCTCCTCCGCCGAGGATGCCACCCGCTTCCTTCATCAGGCCTGTCGCGGCTTGCCGAATCTTTGCAACGGCAAGACTATACCGAACACCTTGCCTGGCGCCCACTCGCTGGACAAAGACGACGCGTTTTACATGGCTGTCTTCGAGCACGCGCTCGCCTTTTTCGGATCGCGCATCCTATACCCGGCGCGTCCCGCGCTCCGCGATACCGACATAGCGGACTTGTTCGACGTGACTCGTGAAGACTTAGAACTCCAGACCTCGCTTGCGTTCGTCGACGCGGTCGAAGCTCTCGACTTCTTGATTCAACATCGCCAATGCGAGCCTCGTGCCGCGCAAGCTCCGGCATTCAACGGCCGCAAGTATGAATACGTCGCCGAGCAGCTCGGATATCTCGTCGGCAACGATCTTTACGACGCCTACCTCGAAGGCCGCCTGACCACCGCCGCACTGCGCAAGCTCTTCCTCACCCACATAGAGGAGCCCGGAGTAGCCCGCGACGCCTACGCCCAATTAAGAACGCGCCTGCGCTCCGGACAACGCGCATAGATTCTTCATCGGGGTTGGAGGCTCTGGTTTCCCCTGTGTTCCTCTGTGTTCCCTGTGGTCAAGGTTTTGCGTTTCTCGGCGTCCTCTGCCTCTCGGTGCTTCAAGGTTTCAGATTTTGCAGCCGCTGCGGTATCCTCACCTGTTCAATGCCTGACGACTTCCCACTCCAGTCTCAGACCGGGGCCCCCGGCGGGCCTGATTTTGGCCCGCTGGGGTGGCAAACGCCCGATGCGCTCATGCTCTTCGGTTTCTGGTACCGCGCGCTCCCGGCCAGTCAACTCCGTCGCGGAGAGCTCGCCAAAACCATGTTGCTGGAGCAGCCCCTAGTCATTGGACGAGGGCGCGATCAGCAAGGCCAAGCCTTCGCCCTGCGCGACGCCTGCCCGCATCGCGGCATGCCACTTTCCTGCGGACAATTCGACGGCCAGCAGATCGAATGCTCCTATCACGGCTGGAGATTCGACGCCCACTCCGGCCAGTGCCAGGTGATCCCGTCGCTTGTTCCCGAGCAAACGTTGAAAATCGACCGCATTTACGCTGGCAGTTATCCCTGCGAAGAGCGCGACGACTTCATCTGGGTCTTCATTCCCGATCCTGGCCCGGCAGGGGCCGGATTCTCGAAGCCCGCGCCCGCGCCCACACCCGCCCCTGAGATTCCGAAATTCAGCGAGCATTACAGGCTCGCCTATCTCACCGCCGATCTGCCTTGCTCGGTCGACCACGGCATCATCGGCCTGATGGACCCCGCGCACGGTCCCTTCGTCCACCAAGCGTGGTGGTGGCGCACGCAAAAATCGATTCATGAGAAGCACAAGTACTTCGAACCCATCCCCTACGGATTTCGCATGAGCGCGCACACGCCCAGCTCCAACAGCGCTCCCTACAAACTTCTGCGCCTCTACGCCGACGCCGATTCGATCACCACGACCATCGATTTCGTCCTGCCCAACCTGCGCTCGGAAATTATTCGCGCCGGTAAGTACTGGTTCTCAAGCCTGACCACCGTAACTCCTATCACACGCAACCAGTGCCGCATCGACGTAGTGGCCGCTTGGAATTTATTTCGCTGGATTCCCTTCGGCCCGCAGTTACTGAAATTCGTCTTCGCCAAATTCGTGGAGCAGGATCGCCGCACCATGGAACTCCAGTCCGAGGGCCTGAAGCACAACCCGCATCTCATGCTGATCGACGATGCCGACCGTCCCGCAAAGTGGTATTTCGGTTTAAAGAACGCCATGCTGGAGGTGAAAAAGAATGGTGGCGAGTTTCGGCATCCGATGAGCGGGCCGGTGACGTTGAGGTGGAGAAGCTGAAAGAGGCAGGTCTCAGGTGTTAGGTCTCAGGAAAAGCGGTATCACCCGGATCGGACAGTCAAACATCACCGCGAAAAGTTTCCCTGAAACCTGACACCTTACACCCTGAGACCTAGTCTCCCGCCAGCCAGTCCATCGCCTCTTCCCGCGTCTTGAACGTCACAATCTCGCGCTGGGAAAAAGAGTGGAAGTTTTCCATGAAGGCGTGCGGGATGCTCTCCGTGCCAACCCACGCCGTCTTCGTCACAAACGGACGGTCGCGCGTCAGCACCTCTTTAATCTTGGTGGCAACCGCGTGATCCACGGTTGAGCCGGTGTAGTCGGCGAGCGTGACCAGCGACTCGCGCGGATGCTGCGCCGCCGTGATCCTCACATACTCAAGCAGAAGTTGCATCTCGTGCGCATTGGCGTGCGAAAAGTCCGCCAGCAGAATCTTCTTGCCGCGGTGTTCGATGAATCGAATGCGATCATCCATGTGAGTCCCGAATGATTCACAGAGGAAATCTAAGTCAATAGCGACTCCACGATACTGTAAGCCTCACTCAACGCCGAGTCCAGCGCCGCCGCATCCTTGCCGCCCGCCTCTGCCAGATCCGGACGCCCGCCGCCTTTGCCGCCAACCTTCTGCGCCACCGGGCCGATAACTTTTCCCGCCTGAATGCGGCTGGTGAGGTCTTTGGTTACGCCGACGATCAACGAAACGTTGCCATTCGACGCGGAGCCCAGCACAACCACGGCGGAGCCAAGCTTGTCGCGCAGCTGATCGACCAGCGTGCGCATCTGCGCGCGCTCCAGATTGTCCACGCGGTGGGTCAGCACTTTGACGCCGCGCACTTCTCTGACTTTTTCGCCGATGTTGGCTGTGCTCGACGAAGCCGACTTCATCCGCGCCTGATCGAGTTCGCGCGCTAAACGTCTAATCTCGGCGTCTTTCTTTTCGAGTTCCAGCTTCAAAGCCTCGGCCGGAGAAGCCGTACCTTCCTCGGACGAGGTTGCCCCATCCTTGCGCGTTCTTTGCGCAAGGGTGGGACCAACCAGGCTCGCAACCACGCCTTCCAGTTCATGGTCTTTGCGAAAATGGCGCAGCGAGCCTTCGCCAGTCACGGCCTCAATGCGTCGCACGCCCGATGACACGCTTCCCTCCTTCAAAATCTTGATCAGCCCGATCTCGCCCGTAGCACCGGTGTGCGTGCCGCCGCAAAGTTCGGTCGAAAAATCTCCGATCCTGATCACGCGCACCTTGTCGCCATATTTCTCGCCAAACAGGGCCATCGCGTGATACTCGTTGACAGCCACGTCAATCGGAACATTCTCGATGATCTCGACCCGTTCGTTGCGCAGAACTTCCTTGTTGATGATGTCTTCAATGTCCTGCAGCTCTTCGTCTTCGACGCCGGTGAAGTGCGAGAAGTCAAAGCGCAGATGATTCGGCGCTACGAGCGACCCCGCCTGCTTCACATGCTTGCCCAAAACTTCGCGCAATCCAGCGTGGAGCAGATGCGTAGCCGTGTGATTGCGCATAGTGGCCTCGCGAATCGTCGTGTCGACCACGGCATCCACTTTCTCCCCAATGCGAATTGCCTGCTTGGCAACAACTTGATGCGCGCGCACGCCCTGCACCGGGTAGTAGCATCCAGTCACTTCGGCGACGACTGTATTGTGATCGTCGGAGTAGAGCCATCCGCGATCGCCGACCTGCCCGCCAGATTCGGCGTAGAAGGGCGTGTGATCGAGGATGATCTCGCCGGCGTCACCGGGCTTGAGTACCTGCGCGCCCTGATTGCCCTTGATAATGGCGAGCACTTCGCAATTGTCGGAGCGCGTCTGGCGATAACCTTCAAACTTCGATTTCGGGAGTTGCTGGTAAGCTGGATTGGCGGTCTGCTTGGCCGCACCTTTCCAGGAGGCGCGAGCGCGCTCGCGCTGCTCCTGCATGGCCTCGTCGAAACCATCCTGATCGAAAGGAATGCCCCTGTCACGGGCTGCTTCCTGCATGAAGTCAAGCGGCATGCCGAAAGTATCGTAGAGTCTGAAGGCATCGGCACCTTGAAGTCCAATTACAGCAGACACGATCGCAGCTCCGGACGTGGAACTCAGATGGAGAGCCACCTCTAGCTGTTCCTCCAGTTTCTTCAGGCCCAAATCCAACGTATGCGCAAACCGCGTCTCTTCGGCGAGCACCGCTTTTGATACTCGCTCTGCTGTTTCCTCTAGCTCTGGATACGCGTCCTGCATCAGATCGCGGACCGCAAAGACCATATCGTGCAAAAACGGCTTAGTCTGGCCGAGCAAGCGTCCGTGTGTGATCGCGCGACGGATGATCTTACGCAGCACATAGCCGCGCCGCTCGTTCGACGGAGTCACGCCGTCGGAAATTAGGAACGTTGCGGCGCGCGTGTGGTCAGCGATGACGCGCAAAGAAGCAGCCGATTTCGCATGGGCTTCCTTACTGAGCTCTTTCTCCAATGAGGTCCCTGTCAATCGCGCCGCCTCTTTAATCAGCGGCGTGAACAAATCTGTCTCGTAATTCGAAATCACGCCCTGCAACACCGCCGCCGTGCGTTCCAGCCCCATGCCCGTATCAATCGACGGCTTCGGCAGCGGCGTCAGTTTTCCCGACGAATCGCGGTCGAACTGCATGAATACCAGGTTCCAAAGCTCAACATACCGCCCGCAATCGCAGCCAAACGTGCAGTCTGTATGCCCCTGGTCGCTCGCCGCCACACCCATGTCGTAGTGAATCTCACTGCAGGGGCCACAGGGGCCGGTGTCGCCCATCTGCCAAAAATTGTCTTTCGCACCAAATTCGAAGATGCGATCTTTCGGCACACCTTGCGCGACCCACAGATCGTAAGCTTCGGCATCGCGCGGAACTCCGTTTTCGCCCTTGAATACGGTGGCGTAGAGCTTCGCTTTATCAATCCCAAACCACTTCGGCGAAGTGATCAACTCCCACGCATAGGCGATAGCGTCTTTCTTGAAATAGTCGCCAAAAGAAAAATTTCCCAGCATCTCAAAAAACGTGTGGTGACGATTGGTGAAACCGACGTTTTCCAGATCGTTGTGCTTGCCGCCGGCGCGTACGCATTTCTGCGAGGTCGTCGCCCGCAAGTAGTCGCGCTTTTCGAGGCCGAGGAAAACGTCTTTGAACTGGTTCATTCCGGCGTTGGTAAAGAGCAGAGTCGGGTCGTTCGCCGGGACGAGCGACGAGGAGTGCACCTCGCGGTGTCCCTTCTGAATGAAGAAGTCCAGAAACTTGCGGCGAATTTCAGAGCCTGTGGGCATGAGGGGATTGGTCAATACCAGATTCTAAACGATAAACGTTGCTCGTCTTGACATGTTCGACTTGACATGTTCGGCTTGGTTGTCCGGCGGGAGCGGGCGGGCGGAAACCGGCGAAAAGATCGACCGAGCAGTCTGCAGACAGACGTATCCACCCATTGCAATGCGAGCTGTCGGCAGGACGGGCGGGGCGCCCGTCCCTCCACTGACACTTCAAACTACTTCGCTACGTCTTCGGTTTTCTCGGCGCCTTTCTTCACTCCGTGGCCGACCGCCTTGGCGCCTTTCTTCACGCCCTTGCCCGTATCCTTGGCCGCGGTTTCAGTACCTTTGCCGGTGTCCTTGGCGACGGTCTCCGTGCCTTTGCCTGTGTCCTTCGCGGCTGTCTTGGCGGCCTTGCCGGTGTCCTTGGCTGCGGTTTCAGTGCCTTTGCCTGTGTCCTTCGCGACAGTCTTGGTGGCTTTACCAGTGTCCTTGGCTGCGGTTTCAGTACCTTTGCCGGTGTCCTTGGCGGCCGTCTTGGTGGCGTGTGCCGTCTTCTTTGCGGCTGTGTCGGTCGCTTTGCCGGTATCGTCGGCGGCTTTCTTCACGTCGGTTCCGGCCTGACCATAGGAGAACGCAGTTAGAGCCAGCAGCGCGGCTGCGATCATTAGAACGAGCTTCGTTTTCATAGTTCCTCCAAAGGAATTGCAGATATATCGTTAGATGCAAAGTTCTATCAGAGTCAGGGGATTGGCGCAACCATAACGAGCCTTAACTTACGCCTCCGAAGTCTCGTTCTCGAGTTCGGTGAGAGTTTCTTCGTCCACATCCCATTTCTTCAGGATGGTGAAGATGGTTTTCGATCCGAATCCGGCGCGCATCAGCTGGCGAAAGATGCGGGCTGCCTGCTTCTGATCTTTGTCCTTCGGATTCTGCAGGCGTTTGCGACGGAGATAGTCGCGCGCGAGATTTTCTTCTTTCACTTCGTCATAGACGGAAGAAACCGCTTTCTCGATGACGTCGCCGTGCACTCCCTTCGCCTTCAGGTCGTTGACGACGCGCCTGCGCCCGAATTTCTCGTTATCGCGGCGATACGACGAAAAGGCCGCTGCGTACTTGGCGTCGTTCAGATAGCCCTGGTTTTTCAGGCGAACCACAATCAGTTCCACCAGCGTCTTGCCGATTTCCGTATCCGCTTCCACGCGATTTCGCAGCAGACGCTTCAGTTCGGCGACTGAGCGCATGCGCCGCGCCAGCGCACCCACGGCGTAGTCGTAAAGCTCGGCTTCGGTGAAGAGTTTTCTCGGACGGCCAAACGCCATGCCTACACGATAGCGCGAGATGGGGCTTGCCAGTTAGCGCTCACTGGCTTCGCTCGGCGATGACGAATTTCCAGGGTTCTTACACCGGGCTACTTCGGCGGCGGAACCGCACTCGGCACGGCACTCGGAAAGGCCGGTGCGTTCGTCGCGGACGGTACGCTTGCCGGTGGCGTGCTCGCCGCGATTGGCGTGACCAGCACCGTTTTTGCCGAGGCTGGCAGCTTGTCGGCATTAGCTATCATTAGCGCAATTTGCCACATCTGAGTTTCAGAAAGCGATTTGCTGAAACCGGGCATTCCGCTCAAGCGAATGCCGTTGAAGATCTTCCAGTAGGTTTCGCCCGGCTCATCGTCGGTCACGCCTTTGCCCTCCAGCAGCAGCGGCGGCCGCGGATACATGCCCGCCGCAATCGTCGTCTTCGGCGTCAGCGGCAAACCGTGGCAAACGGCGCAATGCTGTTTGTAAAGCTCGGCGCCAGCCAGATAGTTGGCTTCGCTCGGCTGGATCGGAACGATCTTCGGCATGTCTTTTGCGATGCGCGCATTCAGAGCCTTCGTCGCAAAGAATCTTTCGAAGGGCATGTCGGAGTCGGTGGTGGCCACGGGAGCGCCGCCGCCAAGATATAGGTAAAGTCCGAAGGGCACGACGAGAAGACCAAGTATCAGACCGACGATGAATTTCACGGGTGGGCCCTGCCTTTTTACTAAGTTTTTACAAATCTAACACTATCATCGGCATCCAAGTTCCTCGAATCAGGCATACAATTTCGGATACACCGGCGGCGAGATTTCGCCCGGGTCTCACGAAACGAGAACAACCATGCGAATTGTTAGCGCGGCGAGCGCGTTTCCCCAGCATTACTACTCCCAGGAGATGTTGCTGGCGGCCCTGCAGGAATACTGGGGCGATCAGATCGAAAACCCGCACGTGCTGCGGCGTTTGCATCGTCACGTGGGCGTCGATGGACGCTTCCTCTCGCTGCCCAAGGAAGAATATCTGAAGATGAGAACTTGGGGCGAGGCCAACCGTCACTGGATTCGCACGGCCAAGGAGTTGGGGGAGAAGGCGGTCACAGGCGCGTTGGCGGACGCGGGTTTGCATGGCCGAAATCTGAGCGCGTTCTTTTTTGCTTCGGTCACCGGCATTAGCAGTCCATCGATCGACGCGCTGCTGATCAACCGGATGGGATTGTGCCGAAGCATTCGCCGCGTTCCAATTTTCGGGCTGGGATGTGTGGCGGGCGCGGCGGCCATTTCGCGCGCGGCCGATTATGTGCGCGCTTATCCGGATCAGGTCGCGCTGGTGCTGTCGGTCGAACTCTGCTCGCTCACACTGCAGCGCGAGGATCTCTCGATGGCCAACCTGATTTCCTCCGGACTGTTCGGCGATGGTGCGGCCGCGGTGCTCGTGGCCGGCGCCGATTGTGGACTTTCCGGCCCCAAGATCCTTGCGACCCGCTCCGTGTTTTATCCCGACACCGAAGAGATGATGGGCTGGGATGTATCGGAGAAAGGCTTTCGCATAGTTCTGTCTCGTGAGATTCCTAACCTGGTTCGAAAAAATCTGGCGCACGATCTCGACGATTTTCTTGCCGAGCGCGGATTGACTCGCGCCGACATCGGCAACTGGGTGCTGCATACGGGCGGGCCAAAGATTCTGGAGGCAACCGCCGAAGCGCTCGGCTTGAACGATGGTGAACTCGATGTTTCCTGGCAATGCTTGCGCCGGACCGGCAATCTGTCGTCGGCTTCGGTGCTGGTGGTACTCGAAGAAGTCATGAAAAATCGCCGCCCGCAACCCGGCACGCTCGGCTTGCTGGCCGCGATGGGTCCGGGGTTCTGCTCGGAATTCGTTTTGCTGGAATGGTAGGAGAGGCGGGTAGAAAATCTGGAGTAAGAAGTTTGTAGATAAGAGATTTATGCCGAGCCGTTCTCCGAATCCGGTGGATGTATTCGTAGTCGGCGGCGGACCTGCCGGTCTGGCGACGGCCATAGCAGCGCGCCGTCACGGCTTGAGCGTAGTGCTGGCGGATGGCGCGGTTCCGCCGATCGACAAGCCCTGCGGAGAGGGACTGATGCCGGACGGAGTCGAGGCATTACACCAGCTCGGCATCACGATTCCCGAGAGCGAAGCATATCCATTCCGCGGCATTCGTTTTGTGAGCGACGGCACAACCGCCGAAGCTAACTTTCCTCGCGGAACCGCTTACGGAATCCGGCGCACGCATCTGCATCGCCTCATGTTGGATCACGCGGCGGCAAGCGGCGTTCGCATGATGTGGCGGGCAGCGGTAACCGGGCTTCATCCAAAAGGTGCGCTGGTGGCTGGAGAATTGGTGCGCGCGCGTTGGGTGGTGGGTGCTGACGGAGCCAGTTCCCGCGTCCGCGGGTGGGCGCGGCTGGATCAGCGCGAGTTGGATGCATCCTTGGACGCACCCCGGAAAAACGGCCTGCGCTTCGCGTTCCGGAGCCACTACCGCGTCGCACCCTGGAGCAATTTCATGGAACTGCATTGGGGCCGCCACTGCCAAGTTTATGTTACGCCCGTCGGCCGCGAAGAAGTTTGTGTAGCGCTGATCTCGTCCAACCCAAAGCTGAGGCTGCGGACGGAAGACGCGCTCCGGGACTTTCCGGGACTTTGCGCACGCCTGGAAAATGCGGAATACGCTTCCAGCGAACGAGGCGCCATCACCGTCACCCGCATATTGCGGCGCGTCTATCGTGGCCACGCGGCGTTGGTAGGCGACGCCTCGGGCGGAGTTGACGCCATCACCGGAGAAGGTTTGTGCCTCGCATTTCGGCAGGCCACTCTGCTGGGCGAATGCCTGGCCAGCGGAAACCTCGTTCGCTATCAAAAGGATCATCACAGGCTGATCCGCCGCCCCGCCCTGATGGCTCGCCTGATGCTGTTCATGGCCAAACACCGCCATTTGCGGCAGCGCACTATGCAGGTATTCCAGTCCAACCCCCGCCCCTTTGCTGGAATGTTGGCCATGCACGTCGGCGAAGGCTCCACGTGCGATCACATCTCGAGCGGAATTACGTTGGGCTGGGAAATGCTGCGGGCGTGAGGCATTGCGGACACACCAGAATCAAGCTCTCTGTATCTGCATCGCCATAGTCACTTATTTTGTTATCTCGCTTGTGCACATTCTGTCGGGGACGGGCGCTCCGGCGTCCGCCTGGCCTCCCTGCTCCTACTCCTGATATTCGGGCTCGCGTTTCCATCCTGAAAGCATGGAGAAGAAATTTGACCAGCCGTGCAGCAGAACCATGATCAGGTGTCCGGGAATAAACGCGAGGAAGCCGCACATCGCCGCGAAATGCCACAGGCGCGTCAGATGAAACCCGCCGAATAGAAACGCCAGCCATGAAAACTGCGCGGGCTTGTACAGGACGATCCCGGTGAGCAGCGACAGCACGCCGAACCCGATGGTCGAGGTGTACGCCAGCTTCTGCAGCGGCTTGTACTGACCCGTCGCCGGGGGTTTGGGGCCAACGAAAAAATAGTGCCGTGCCATCGGCCAGACGCCTGGAATGTCGCGGGGCGTGAACAGCATGGTGCGGTAGTGGCGGCTGACGACCTGATACGCCACGTACACTGCGCCGCTCGCCGCAAAGAACCACATGAACGTGAAGTGCCACTGCAAGGCCCCGCCCAGCCATCCGCCGAGCGTGAGCGACTTCGGTATATCGAGCAGAACTTTTTCTGGAATCTTTGGGCCAAAGCTCGGGAAGGCACGGAAAATACGCAGCCCGCTGGTCACCATCACGAACAGGCTGATGGCATTGACCCAGTGGGTAATCCGAATCGGCAGAGGATGCTCGTAGGCGGCACGAACCAGTTCAGGCTCTTCTGCTTTGACCGCCGGCTGGGTCAATGTAACTTCGGCAGCAGGCTCGGCGGCAACCGTCTCCAGTTTCGCTTCGGCGCCCTCGACGGCATCGGACTTGGCCGCCGGCAACGGTTCCGGCTGCCGAGCCGCATCCTTCTTCTCTTCGTTCTGTTCTTCGTTGTTCACAGTCCTCCGAACCAGCTATAGCCCTGGTCTTCCCAGTAGCCGGTCATACCGGGCTTCAGAACATTAGTCACACGGATCGTGTCCAGATACTTGGCCTGTTTGTATCCGAGCTTGGTTGGCATCTGCAGGCGCAGCGGGGCGCCGTGCCCGCGATCGAGCGGCTGCCCATACATTTCGTAACAGAGCAGCGACTGCGGATGCAGTGCCGAGGCCATATCGATGGACTCGTAGTAATCGTCCGCGCACTCAACTTCGAGAAAGTTCGCGCCGATATTCGCTCCGACAAGCGTGAGGAAGTCCGAGATGCGTGCACCGCCGAACGAGCCGATAACATCCCAGCCCTCCACGCAGATGTGCCGGGTGTTCTGGCTGATCTTGGGCAGCGCTTGAATCTGCGCCAGCGCGCATTCCCCCGGATGCCGCACGTCGCCCTGGACTGTCAGCGTCCACTTCTCCAGATCGACTCCGGGGTCGACCACGTCGTAGTAGTTGTAGGGAAACTTCGCAAACGGGACGACTTCGGCATTCGAGAACGTCTGCGCCAGATGCTGCGAACGAAACACCGCGCCCGAAGCCCAATCGCTGAAACGAACCCCGGACGCCACCAGCCAGTCGCTCACCTTGGGGAGGGCAAAAACACCGAGCGCCGCCACGGGCGCCAGCTTGAGCAGTTGACGGCGAGTCTGCCGTTTGAGGTCCTTGTCGTCGACTCGAGTGATCATGGTCCATGTGTAGAGACGGGGCTCGCCCCGTCTCACTGTGCGCGGAGACGCGGCAAGCGGCGTCTTTACCGGAAACTCAGGCGCCCTAGAGAGCAGACCTTAGCACAGAATGGGATGTCGATGTCGGGAGTAAGTTTCAAGCTCGTGGTTGGCTGTTGGTCGACTATCGTCGGTCATTAGTCGTTCGGCATTCACGAATAGCAGCACACGCGGTTCAAAGCCATTCGATCTCGACGCCACCCCGTGTCATTCCAACCACGCCCGCGTTTCTGCAGACACGCGATCCAGCCTGGTCGCGATATTAACTTCGTTATTTTCAATTGGCTAGCGCTGGCTCCCCGCTTGCTTCCTCTTCTAGCGAGAGCAATCAGAAGCGAACAGGAGCAGCGCGATGAAGCTGGGAAACGACAAAGCGAATGGGCAGAAGAAAGCGATTTGGGTTTTGGCGGTTGTCCTGGGAGTGACGCCGGCCATGACGACTGCTAGCGCGGCGCTGCAAGCGTCCGTCCCCGCGCAGCCGAGTCCGAAGGCTCCTGACTTCGCCAAAACCGCGGTGCGCTGGGTCCTAATCAGTATCCCCGACCGCAAGCTGGCGCTGTTTGAAAACGGGAAAGTCGTCCGCATCTACCGGGTCGGAGTCGGCAAGACCTCGACTCCGAGTCCGGTGGGCGAATTCAAGATCGTCAACCGCGTTACCAACCCCGCTTACTACCACAAAGGTCAGGTCGTCAGCACTGGCAAGGGCAACCCGGTGGGCACGCGCTGGATGGGACTGAGCGCGAAGGGCTATGGAATCCATGGCACCAACCAGCCGAAGTCGATCGGCAAAGCGGCATCAACGGGATGCATTCGCATGGGCAAGCACGATCTCGAGGAACTCTTCGCAATCGTCGACGTTGGCGACACAGTCCAGATTCGTGCGGAACGCGACGAGCAAATCGCGGCAGTCTTCGGAACGGGATTAGGAACTGGACCTGGAGCCAACGCGGAGAGCCAGACGATCGCGCAGGTCACGGCCGAATCGAGCTCCAGCGGCGGACAGTAACGCCGAATTTCTTTGTAGAGACGAGGCTTGCCTCGTCTCCGGGCGGTCAAGTCTTACGGAGGTAAGTCATGGAAACGATGCTGCAAAGCCTGGTAATCATCGGCGGTCTGACCTTCTCGCTGGCCGCGTCTCTGCTGATCGAAGAGCTCATCTTCGGACAAATCGTCCGCGTGGCGTTCGCCCGCCGTCCGGAGATCCCTAAACAGTTTTCTGAGCACAAGCAAAAGAATTGAAAAGGAGCACCACCATGCTGCTACTGAAGTATTTGTTGTTGAGCGCGGGAATCGCGATGTTTGTGATCGCCGCCGGAATTCTCTCCTACGACGCTTACCTGCTGATTGCCTGGCAGCGCCAACGTTTGCATCCCGATCCCGAGGCCGGCGCACCGGGCCCCGCACCCGCGATGCGATGGCGCACCTCGGTTGCGCTCGTCATGCTGGCCTGGGCTCCGCTGTTGATCTCGGCTGGCATCGTGATCGTCCCCAGCGGAATGGCCGGCGTGCGCGTCAGCCAGACCAAAGGCACACTGGCCGGAACCCTGTATCCCGGCGTGCACTTCGTTATGCCGCTGGTCGAACGCGTCGAACTCTTCAACACGCGCGACCAGTTGTTCACCACCGGCATCAGCGAAGATGCGCTGGCCAAAGGCGTCTCTAAAGGCGAACCTCTGCACGTGCAGGCTAAAGAAGGACTCACCCTGGGCCTCGCCATTACCGTGCGTTACCAGATTGACCCCAAGCGTCTCGACTACATCGAAGCCAATCTGCCGCAGCCGCTGGAAAAGGAAATCGTCCCGCCCGTCGTTGCCACCGCGTGGCGTGAACTGGTACCCGGCTATACGGTTCGCGAAGTTTTCTCCGCCAAGCGCGAAGAAGTTCGTCAGCGCTCCGCCGAAATGATCCGCAAACGGCTAGCCGCCGACGGCATCGTGGTCAAAGAAGTCATGCTGCGCGACATCGAACTTCCGCAGGAATATGCCAAGGGCCTCGAGTCGCTGCTCCTGAAGGAACAAGAGAACGACCGCATGGGGGTCGAGACCGAGATCCACCAGAAGCAGGTGAAAATCGCCGAAGCCGATGCCGAAGCAACCAAGGTGCAAGAAGTGAAACAGGCTGAGGGACAGGCCGCAGTCCGCGTGCTGCAAGCCAAGGGCGAATCCGATGCCATGCAGTACACGCTGCCCCTGAAACAGAAACAGATTGAGCAATCGAAGCTCGAAGCCGAAGCCCGCAAGGAAGCTACGGTGAAGAATGCCGAGGCTGCCGGCGAGGCCAAGCTTATCGATAGCAAAGCCGAGATGGAACGCCGCAAATTGTTGGCGCAAGCCGAGGCCGAACGCATCCGTTTAACCGCCTCCGCCGACGCTGAGCGTATGACCAGCGAGAGCGCGATCCTGAAACAGAATCCGCTCCTGATCAACAAGATCGTTGCTGAGCGCCTCTCTGACAAATTGCAGATCATGATGGTCCCGGCCGACGGTAAGTTTTTCTTCACCAACGATGTGCTGCGCGGCATGGGCGCCGCGAACCACGTGAGCCAGGCCGAAGACGTGGAGCCGTCCGACGGAAAGCCTCAACAATAGTCGAGGGCCAGTTCTCAGTCTCAGTTCTCAGCTCTCAGTGAAGGCCAGTACTTAGTAGTCAGCACCCAGCTCGGAACTGAACCGCGCGGTTAGAGATTCTTCTGGGAACTGGGAACTGAGAACTTTCTTATGAACAGGCCATCATCCAGCACGCGCTATAATCAGCGCATTCCAAACATGCGAGCGCGAACCTCCAGCGGTCTGCGGCTTGGTTGGCTGACTTCGTTCTTACTCGCAGCGGTTTTTCTTCCGTCCTCCTTATACGCATCGAGCCTGGGAGACGTCGCCCGCCAACTGGCGCACAAGATCGCTGCCGCCTCCGGTCCCGGCGCCTTCGCCCTCGAGGTCACCAACCGCTCGTCGCTCGACGATAAGTCCCTACGCGAAGTGCACAGTGCTCTCGAAGACCAGTTACACGTCGAAGGTGTGCACACCGCCAAAACCGAGCAAGCGATGGGAACCATCGAGGTCGTTCTTTCGGAAAGCTTGCGCGAATACGTTTGGACGGCCGAGATTGTGATCGGGTCCGATGAGAAGAGAATCGCCATTGTCTCGCTGCCGCGATCGCCAACTGGGTCGTCATTCGCCCCCGCCTTGCCGATCGTACTGAAGTCAACTCTTCTGTTTACGCAGGAACAACCGCTGCTCGACGTCTCTCTCGTCGAAATGCCGGGCGGATCTCGACTGCTGGTGCTAAATGATGCCGCGGTAGCGATCTATCGTCGTCAGGGAGCGAATCCGGCAGGGCGATGGGAACTCGAGGCTTCGTTGCCCATCGCCCACTCGCGCATCTTTCCCCGCGATTTGCGCGGACGCCTCCTGCTGCGGCGCGACCACCTGTTCGACGCTTATCTGCCCGGTACGTTCTGCCGGTCGAGTTCAGTCGCGCCCCTTACGGTCACCTGCAATGATAGCGACGATCCCTGGCCGCTCACCCCGGAGGAAGGTAGCGTGCGCGCCTTCTATGCTGCCTCGCGCAACTTTTTCACGGGCGCACTTTCACCCGGTATCGGGAAGGTCTCCAACGTTCCTTCGTTCTATGCGGCGGCCGCACTCGCGCGACCGAATTACACGCTATGGGCGGTCGCCGCGGTGGACGGGTCACTACATCTTGTGGATGGGATAACGGACCAGGCAATCCGCGGCGCAAAATCAAAGTGGGGCAGCGATCTGGCCGTAGTGCACTCCACTTGCGGCACGGGCACACAGTTGCTGGTCTCCGAGGGCGAAAACCTGGGGCGTGGAGATTCGGAGCGCGACGGCCTGCGCGCGTTTGAGATTCCCGATCGCGATCCAGTCGCTGTCAGTGCAGCTTTAGAGTTCGACGGTCGAATTGTCGCGCTGTGGCCGGAAAGCAGCGGCAATGGCGCAGCGGCCATCGTAAAACGAAAAGACACCGGATGGTATGAGGCATATCGCGTATCGATTTCTTGCGGCAATTAGCCCCGATTCAGTTAGTGTGGGGACGGCTGCCCTCGCCCGTCCAAGCCGAGCAACGCTCGACAGTTGCCGGCCGCCACAGCAAATTTGGCTCCGCCATAGCCTGCGGTGTGCGGCAATGATCCTGTCATTGATCGCGGCAACGATGATCGCGGCGACGATGATCACGGCGACGATCTCGTCAACGACCGCCACAGCCGAGACCCGTCCGCACTACGGTGGAACCTTGCGCGTCATGCTGCAATCGGCGCCGGACGCGCTCGACCTTCCCGCGAACGCCACGCCCGCCGACTATTGGGACGCCGTGCGCACGCTCTCACTGGTCGGCGACACGCTTGTAAAGCTGGATGCGCAAGACCACCCGCAACCATCGCTGGCCGTGGCGTGGCAAAGTGACCCGAGCGCTCGTCATTGGCAATTCACGCTGCGCCGCGGAGTGAAATTCCACGACGGCAGTGCGGCTTCGCCCGCGGCCATCGCGCAGATTCTGGGCGCACTCCGTTCCGGCTGGAGTGTGCGGGCATCGGCGGATTCGGTGTCGATCGAAAGCGATACGCCCATGCCATCACTGCTCGCCGAACTGGCGCTAGCGCGCAATCTCCTGCTCAAGCGCAATATTAAAGACAATCGCATTCCTGTCGGTACCGGCCCGTTCCTCGTCGCCGAGTGGCAGCCTGGAAAACTGCTCAAACTCGCCGCGAGTGAATCGAGCTGGGCGGGCCGTCCTTTTGTGGATGCGGTCGAGATCGAATTCGGCAAGTCGCTGCGCGACCAGGCCATCGCGCTCGAACTGAACAAGACCGACATAATCGAAGCGGCGCCAGAGGCGGCCAACGGATCGCAGCGGCACAGCGCATCGTCATCGCTGTCGTTGTCGCTGCCATTGGAGTTGCTGGCGGTGGTTTTCTCCGCCACCTCAAAGGCGCAGGACCCTCGCCTTCGAGAAGCACTGGCGCTCGCCATCGATCGCAAGCCCATCCAGTCCGTGCTGCTGAAAGGCGCCGGAGAACCCGCCGCCAGCATTCTTCCTAACTGGATGACGGGCTACAGCGCAGTTTTTTCTTCGCAGGCGAATCCGCAACGCGCCCGCACTCTGCTCGCAGACTCGCGCCAACCCGCGCTCAATCTGAGTTACGATCCGAGAGACCCACAAGCCCAACTGATCGCCGAACGCATAGCGCTCAACGCACGCGAAGTAGGCATCACTGTACAAGTATCTCTGTCGGGAGCAGAGGACATCCGCCTGATGCGCGTAGTGTTGCCAAGCCCCGATCCCGCCACATCCCTCGCCGAAGCCGCGCGGCAACTGGGATTGCCGCAGACTGCAGCGTCAACGACGTTGCGCGCCAACTCTCTGGACGATCATTCTCTGGAAGCTCTGTATCAGGCCGAGCGCCGTTTGCTCGACGGATACGCCGTCATTCCGCTTTTCCATTTGCCGGTGGCGAGTGCGGCGAGCGCACGAGTGCGGGGTTGGGCTCCGGATCGGCTGGGGGCGTGGAGCGAAGGCGGGGCTTCCCTCGCGGATCTTTGGTTGGCCGATCCGCGGCTGGCGGATTCGCCAGCCTACGCTCCGCAGCCCGAGGCGGGCTCGCGATGAGCTTCCGCAAGAAGCTCCTTCTGTTGTTTGCGGCGACGGTGCTGCTGTGCGTCGCGGTCATTTCGGCGTCGGTGTGCAGCACCATCCGCCGCTCGTTCGAGCAGGCGGATCAGGACCGCGCGAATGCGGTCGCGGCTCAGTTTCGATCCGAGTTCCAGCGGCGGGGGTCGGAGGTTGCACGCAAGGTGGAGGCGGTTGCCGCGAGCGAGCCCGTGCAGCGCATCGCGCTCGATATAAACCGTGGTGCCACGGACTCAGGTGAGTACGTAGGCAAGGCGCGCACACTTGCGGGTCAGCAGCAGCTCGACTTTCTCGAACTCGTCGACAATCGCGGCACCATCCTCTCCTCCGCGCAGTGGCGGGCGAAATTCGGATATCCCGAGATCGCGATTCCCCAAGCCGCGATTTCCCCAGCCGCCCCGGCAGCCGCCGTCCCTGCCGGCGCGTTCATGAAACGTGAAGAGCTGCCGGATGGCTCAACCCTCGGCCTGTTTGCCGTGCGCGTTGCCCGCGTCGGAGAGCAACCTTTATACGTGATTGGCGGCGAACGGCTAGATCAGGCGTTCCTCTCGACGCTCGACATCCCAGCCGGAACACGCGTACTGCTTTATCAAAACCTCGACGCAAAATGGAATCCGAAATCGCTGCTCGACTTGAACGGACCCGCTGCGGGTGTCGACCAGATCGCTCCGCTGGTCGCAAAGGTACGCGACACACCGCAGGAATCTACAGGCGTGATCCATTGGACTTCGGATTCCGCAGACGCTGAGGTTTTTCACGCCATCCCGCTCACCGGACCGAACCTCAACGCGGCAAATCAGAGTGCGGCGAATCAGACTGCCACAAATCAGAGCGGCACGAATCAGCAACTGATGGGCGTACTGCTCGTCGGGAGTTCGCGGCGTCCGCTGATCGAATTGCAAAGGCAGATCATATCCACGGCAATGTTGGTCGGCGGTATCGGAATCCTGACTGCAGTACTGGCCACCTTATGGTTTGCTGCCCGCGTCACCCGCCCGGTCGTGTCGCTCGCCGAGGCTGCGCGCCGCGTCGCCGCCGGTGATCTCGGCGCCAAGGTCGAGGTTGAATCGAGCGACGAACTGGGCGAACTGGCGGCGGCGTTCAACCGCATGACGGAAGATCTTATGCAGCAAAAAGACCGCACTCTGCAGGCCGAGCGTGTGGCCGCATGGCGCGAACTGGCGCGGCGATTGGCCCACGAATTGAAGAATCCTCTTTTCCCCCTGCAGGTCACGGTTGAAAATCTGATGCGCGCGAAACAGAAATCGCCCGAGATGTTTGAAGAAGTCTTTCACGAAGGGACGGCAACCCTGCTGGCGGAAATCGACAATCTGAAAACCATCATCGGCCGCTTCAGCGAATTCTCCAAGATGCCGCAGCCCCAGCGGAGGCCAACTCGGGTCAACGATGTCGTGGGCTCGGTGCTGCGCGTTTTTCATGCGCAACTGCGAGCTACCGAAAAGGAGACGAATCAGATTACGGTGCGTACCGAACTGGCTGAGGCGTTGCCCGAAATTTCAGCCGACCCCGATCTGCTGCATCGTGCCTTGCAAAACCTGGTGCTCAACGCGATCGACGCCATGCCGCAAGGCGGGGAGCTGGGGATTCGCACCGCGACCCTGGGCGATCGGATTGAAATTTCGGTCTCCGATACCGGCTCCGGCCTGACCCAGGAGGAATGCGGGCGCTTGTTCACTCCTTATTACACGACCAAGCAGCATGGCACTGGGCTGGGGCTGGCGATCGTACAGTCGGTGGTAAGCGATCACGGCGGCAAGATTTCCGTCGAGAGCACGAAGGATAAAGGAGCGACGTTTCGGATTGAGTTGCCGTGCGATTCCTCGGCGTACTCGGCGTCTCTGCGGTAGATTTAGGTTTGCATTTCAGGTGAGGTCAATAACCGTGGCGCAAAAAGCGCACTTACTGATCGTAGATGACGAGGCCAACACGCTGGCTTCGCTGTCGCGGGCGTTTCGTCTCGAAGGGCATGAAGCCGCCGTTTGCGACAACGCAAACAAGGCTCTGGAGCTGGCCAAATCGCAATCTTTCGACTTGATCCTTTCCGACGTGGTGATGCCCGGCAAAGATGGGCTTGCGCTTCTCGAAGAACTCAAAGCGCAGGGCGTGCCGACTCCGGTCGTCATGATGTCGGGCCAGGCGCACATCGAGATGGCCGTGCGCGCGACCCGGCTCGGTGCGCTCGACTTCCTGGAAAAACCGATCTCGACCGAGAAATTGCTGCTCACCGTGGAGAACGCCCTGAAGCTCGGCCGCCTCGAGCGTGAGAATCGCGACCTGGAGCGCCGCCTCGGCAAACACGAAATCGTTTGGAAAGGCGAAACCATGCGACGCGTGATGGCGCAACTCGAGCGCGTCGCCGCCAGCGAAACGCGCGTCTGCATTCTCGGTGAGACCGGCACGGGAAAAGAACTGGTGGCGCGCACGCTGCATGAACGCAGTCCGCGGGCCGGCGCTCCGTTCGTCACGCTGAACTGTGCGGCGGTTCCGGCGGAGCTGATTGAATCTGAATTATTCGGGCACGAAAAAGGATCATTCACTGGCGCCGCCGGCCGCCATCTCGGCAAGTTCGAGCAAGCCCAGCACGGCACCATCTTTCTCGACGAAATTGGCGACATGCCGCTCCCCATGCAAGCCAAACTGCTGCGCGTGCTGGAGGAGGGCGAGGTCGAGCGCATCGGCAGCGAACGCGCTATCACCGTCGATGTGCGAGTCGTCGTCGCCACTCACCGCGACCTCGAAGCGCAAGTCCGCGACGGCAAATTCCGGCAGGATTTATTTCACCGCGTCTTCGTTTTCCCCCTGCGCCTGCCCCCGCTGCGCGAACGCCGTGAAGACATCCCGGCGCTGATTGAGCACTTTGCCCTGCAGGTGAGCACCACCAATGGATGGAAGCCCATGCGCTTCACCGCAGACGCGATGGCAGCGCTGCAAGAGCATCCGTGGCCGGGCAATGTCCGCGAACTCAGAAACGCGGTCGAGCGGCTGATGCTACTGGCAACGTCCGATGAAGTTACTTCCGAAACCGTGGCACTGGCGCTGCCCGCCTCAGTTGCCGTGCCGGATTCTATATCCGGCACAGGTCCACTAGCTAACCGCGTGCGCGCCTTCGAGAAACAAACCATCCTGGCGGAGTTAAAACGCAATCACCACCAGATCTCGAACACGGCGCGGGCGCTGGGGCTCGAGCGTTCGCATCTCTATAAGAAGGCCGAGCAGGTGGGGATTGATTTGAAAGCGGTGAAGAATGAGGACGAACGCTGAGAGCTCATAACTAGTTCCACCGCCTGTTCCGTTTGCAATTTTCCTCCCCCACAGACGACAATCGGATTGTGCCCAGCACTAGCTTTTATGAGGAACCACAAGCCGTCAGCCCCTTCCGTCCCGGCGCGCTCGTGATCGCGACGTTGTCCAACCCGCGTGAAAAATTCTGGGGCGCGATTCTTTATCTTTCGAGCGAAGGCCTCAGCCTGCGCGGCGTAGACGTGGCGTCTTTCGACGATCTTGCCTCCCAGGTTAAAAACGGCGAACCCTTCACCTCCGGTGTCGTCTTCTTTCCCATGCACCGGATCGAGCGGATGGAACTCGACCTTCCTGAGGGAAACCTCCTCTCGCTCGCCCAGCGTTTCGCAGAGAAGACCGGGCAGGATCCCGCCCCGCTTCTGGTGAGCGAGTTTCTCGCGAGCGCCGGAGGACACGCGGGAGGAGAAAAAGACCCGTGAACCTCCGGCAGATCCTGACCGCGCCCAACGAACTCACGCTGCTGCGGATGATTTTCCTGCCCTTCATCGTCATCAATCTGGTCAAGCACGATTTCAAATGGGCGCTGGCGCTGTTCATTCTCGCCGGAATGAGCGACGGCCTCGATGGCCTCCTCGCCCGCACCCTGCATCAGCAAACCTTGCTCGGCCAGTATCTCGACCCGATCGCCGACAAGCTGCTGATGAGCACCATGTTTCTGGTGCTCTCGATCGAACGGATGATTCCCTGGAAATACACGATCCTGGTCTTCAGCCGCGACATCTCCATTCTGCTGATCAGCGGCGTGCTGTTCATGATCGCCGGCCTGCGCGATTTTCGTCCCAGCATCTTCGGAAAAGCCAACACCTTCGCGCAAGTGGCCGCGATTTTCTTCGTGCTGCTGCTGCTCGTCGAGCCCGTGCGCTGGGTGTGGATCGCGCGCACCACTTTCCTGCGCGCCACGTTTATCTTTACCATCGTCTCCGCCGTGCACTACGCATTTGTGGTGCAGCACCGGCTGCATGCGCCTCCGTCGACCCCCGCTATCGAGTCTTAGACCGCTCCCCTGGCTCCTGAGCGTGTATAGTGCTGTGCAGTGAGTCTTGCGGTGATTTCACGTCCGACGACCCCCGCTATCCTGTCTCGCGATCGCGATGTTGGGTTCTCCGTGTATGATGCGACCTCTTTCACCGCCAGGGGAGAGCGCACTGAGTTGATGGCGATGGAATGAGGAGCGGCCATCGCACCTCACCTGAAGCGGGTGAAATGGTCCCATTTGCCCCTTTTCCAGCGCGCCCCTAAAATGAAAGATTCGCATCGCGCTTAAGAACTCATCCATGGCACTGCGCCTCTATAACACTCTCTCCGGAAAGATCGAAGACTTCCATCCGATGGACGGCAACCGCGTCCGCATGTATGCCTGTGGACCGACCGTCTACGACTACGGCCACATCGGCAATTTCCGTACATTCATCGCCGTCGATCTTCTTTATCGCTTTCTGCGCCAGAGCGGATACGAGGTCCGCTACGTCATGAATATCACCGACGTCGACGACAGGATCATTCGCAACTCCGCGCGCGATGGCGTCACCGTGCAACAATACACCGCAAAGTTCACCCAGGCCTTCCTCGAAGATTCGGCTACGTTGAACATTGAGCAACCGATTCGGGTGCGCGCCACCGAATACATCCCCGAGATGGCCGACTTCATTGCCGAATTGGCGAAGAAAGGTTTTGCCTATCGCACTGAAGACGGTTCGTACTATTTCAGCATCGCGAAATTCCCCGAGTACGGTAAGCTTTCGAAAAAAGATTTTGCTGGCATGACCGACGGTGCGCGCGTGGATGTGGACGAATACGAAAAGGACAGCGCCCGTGATTTCGCCCTCTGGAAGGCTCCCAAGCCGGGCGAGGCCTCGTGGCAAACTTCGATCGGGCCGGGGCGTCCGGGCTGGCACATCGAGTGCTCGGTGATGTCGATGGAGCAACTCGGACCAAGTTTTGATTTGCACGCGGGCGGTGAAGATCTGATTTTTCCGCATCACGAAAACGAAATCGCGCAGTCGGAGGCGCTCAGCGGAAAGCAGTTTGCCCGCTATTGGTTCCATGCGCGCTTTCTGCTGGTCGAAGGCCAAAAGATGTCCAAGAGTCTCGGGAATTTTTTCACCATCCGGGATCTCGTGCTGCGCGGGCACAAGCCGTCGTCAATCCGCTGGCTGCTGACGCAGGTGCCCTATCGCAATCAACTGAACTTCACGTTCGATGGCCTGAAGTCAGCGGCCAGTTCGGTGGAGAAATTGCGCAACTTCCGCTTCCGCCTGACAAGCACGCAGTTCCCCGCCGGCGCGACCCCGCAGATGGCGCAACTCGCGGACGAGACCATCGCGCAGATGAAGAGCGCCCTCGACGATGATTTGAATACCGCCGAAGCGCAAGCCGCCATGTTCGACATGTTACGCAGAGCCAACACCGCCCTCGACGGCGCAGAAGTTCACCAGGACGACGTCAAGCCGCTGCTCGCGGCGCTCGAAAAATTCGACGAGATATTCGGTGTGCTGAAAGATGACGATCAGCTTAAGATGAAGGCCATCCTCGACTGGGCCCGTAGCGAAGGGCGCGAAAAGGAAATCAGCCCCGAATTGATGGAGATCGCCGGCTCCGCGCAGCTCACCGACGAGCAAGTCAATCAGAAGCTGGCCGCAATGGAAGCCGCGCGCAAAGCGCGAAACTTCAAAGCCTCCGACGCACTGCGTGCCGAACTGACCGCTGCCGGCATAACAGTGGAGAACACAAAAGACGGAGTACGCTGGAGACGAAAGTAGCAACCGTATCTTGCCGACTGTTCCAACAGAACTGTCATCCTGAGCGGAGCATGTCCTGCGCGAAACGCAGGGCATGCGGAGTCGAAGGACCCTACTCCTCCAACTGCTCCGACCAAAGTTGCAAGGCCTTCTCCCGAGGCACGTTTCAAGGCTGATCGTTCCACGACTACAATGTTCAAGTAACAGATGCTCACCCTCGACAACTATCTCCGCGAAGCCGAACAAGCCCACGGCCATCTCTGCGCCGGCCAGGTACTGGGCGTTCGTCTGGCCATGTTGGGTCTCGAAAAGCTGGGCATAGACGATCCGCGCGGCAAAGATCGCAAACGCCTGGTTACGTTCGTCGAAATCGACCGCTGCGCCACCGACGCCATCGCCGTGGTCACCGGATGCCGTCTCGGCAAGCGCGCCCTGAAATTTCGCGACTGGGGAAAGATGGCCGCGACCTTCGTCGACGTAAGCACCGGCAAAGCCATCCGCATCGCCGCGAAAGAATCGTCCAAGGCGCTGGCACGCTCGATGCATCCCGAAATCGAAAGCAAGAACCAGCAGCAGATGCTAGCCTATCGCGAAATGCCGGAAGACGACTTATTCACGAAGCAGTGGGTAAAAGTCGACCTCCCCGCCGAAGAGTTCCCCGGATACAAAGGCGAGCGCATAGTCTGCGCCGAGTGCGGCGAAGGCATCAATTTCCGCCGCGAAGTCTTGCGCGATGGGCGTGTCTTATGCCGCGCCTGCTCGGGCGAACGGTACTACGAAATCGTGTAGACGCTGGCTCGCTTTGTTCGCCGGGCAGCCGAGGGCGGCTGTCCCTATGCTGGCTTTCTCGCACGCTCATACGCATGAGCCACCCGCAGCAGCGTCGTCTCATCAAAGTGCCGAGCAAATAACTGCAACCCAATCGGCAGCTTCTCATGATTCTCGCCGCATGGAACCGAGATTCCGGGAATGCCAGCCAGGTTCGCAGTTACGGTGTAGATATCGGCCAGATACATAGCCAGTGGATCATTCACCTTCTCGCCTAACCGGAACGCCGGAGTCGGCGCAGTCGGCGCAGCGATCACATCCACTTTCTTGAACGCCTCGTCGAAGTCGCGTGTCAGCAGCGTGCGCACCTTCTGCGCCTTCAGATAATAAGCGTCATAGTAACCCGCGCTCAGCGCGTAAGTACCGAGCATGATGCGGCGCTTGACCTCCATACCGAATCCGCCATCGCGACTCAGCCGGTACATTTCAGAAAGCGTCCCCGCCTTAGCGCGGAAGCCGTAGCGCACGCCGTCATAGCGCGCCAGATTCGCCGACGCTTCCGCGGTGGCCACAATGTAATAGGTGGGAATCGCGTACTCGGTGTGCGGCAAACTCACCGGCACGACCTCGCATCCCAGCTCACCCAGCTTCTGAATCGCCGCCTCAACCGCGGCGCGAACTTCGGGATCAAGCCCTGAGCCAAAGTATTCTTTGGCCACGCCCACTTTCAATCCCTTAACAGGCTTCTCGAGTTCCGCCACATAGTCGGGCACGGGCACTTCTGCGGAAGTGGAATCCATGGGATCGCGGCCCGCAATCGTGCGCAGCACCAGCGCGACTTCCTTCACCGTCTTCGCAAACGGGCCGATGTGATCGAGCGACGACGCAAAAGCAATCAGCCCGTAGCGCGACACCCGTCCATAGGTCGGCTTCAGACCGACCACGCCACAAAACGACGCCGGTTGGCGAATCGATCCGCCAGTATCGGACCCGAGCGTCGCCACCGCCATCTCCGCCGCCACCGCTGCCGCCGATCCACCCGACGATCCACCTGGCACGTGGCTCTTATCGCGCGGATTGTGCACGGGATGATACGCCGAGTTTTCCGTGGACGAGCCCATGGCAAACTCATCGCAGTTGAGCTTGCCCAATATCACCGCGCCCGCCGCTTCCAGGCGAGCCACGGCAGTGCAGTCATACGGCGGAACAAAATTCTCGAGAATCTTCGAGCCAGCGGTAGTACGCACGCCGGAAGTCACCATGACGTCTTTGATCGCAACCGGAACTCCCGCGAGAGGCGGCAAAGCCTTGCCCTCCGCGGCCATCGCGTCGATGCGCCCCGCCTGCGCCAAGGCGCGCTCCTCGCAAAGAGTCAGAAACGCGCCAATCTCGGAATCTTCCTGCCGGATCCGGGCGTAGAAATCGCGAGCCAGAGCCGTCGCCGTCGTCTTCCGCTCCGCGATCGCGCTCCGGATTTCGTCAATCGTCAATTCGGACGCCATTTATTTCTGATCGCTATCTCTCAATCACCTTCGGCACTTCGAAAAATGTTCCATCCGTGTCCGGCGCGTTTTTCATCGCGACATCATGCGGCAGCGATTCCCGCAGACCGTCCTTCACGTCCTCGCGGATGGCGTACGCGAAGCGGTCACTTCCCTGCCGTGACTGGTCCACGCCGTAGCGGTCCGAGACCTGGGCCATGGGTGCAACTTTGTCGGTCTCCAGTTCGCTGAGGCGCTCGACATATTCAAGAATGGAATTCAAATCGCGAAGCATGCGCGCGTGCTCTTCCTCGGTCAACTCGAGGTTGGCCAGATCGGCCACGTAAGCAACGTCTTTGTCGGTAACTTTCACGCCTTCACTTTCATGCTTTAACCACGAATTCAATCCGCTTCACCGAAGTCGCGGAATACTTGTTGATCAAGGCCACGTAGCGCGGCGCCAGGTTTGCGAGTTCCCGACGCCAGCCCGCGTCGGCGACTTCGACTCGCAGAACACCGTCAGAAAAAGTCAGCGCCCGAGTCCGCTCTGCGACCGCGCTGCCGCACGCGATCGGCCAGGCCAGCAGCGGGCTCTCGCCCGCCGGCGCGCGATGAAGAGCCTTGGCGATGATGGTTTCGAGGCCGGCGGAAGCGCGGTTCAAGGCATGACTCCAGAGTCGCGAATGCGGTCAAAATAGCGTTCGCAACACCAATCAGAACGACGATCAGAACGACATGATTGTAGCATCGGAAAATGCTGCGCTTTTACGAGGCAGCAGAGGCCGCAGCTGCCGTGGCGCGCTTCTTCGCGAGCTTGCGCAGATGCGTTGCCGAATACAGACTTCTCCGGCAGCGCTTCGCCCCGCATAAACAGGGAGCATCATCGTCGCCATCGTAAAGGTTGTAGTCGTAGGTCAATTCTTCTCCCGCCTCAATATCGCGCAGCGCGATGATCCACATCTTTTCCCCGATCTGATCGGTCTCGCAGTTCGGTTTGCAAGAATGATTGACGAAGGCGGCCACCCCGTAGCCGTCAATGATGCGTTTGCCGCCGTCCAAGCCGAATAAATACGTGTTTGGGAAGTCGTCGTACAGATCGTCGGCCTGTTCGTAGGTGAGATGCTCGCCCACGTATTCCACGATCAGTGTCCCTTTGCGAATCGGCCGCGTGGTGTAGCAACCATAGGAGTGAATGCGAGACTGGCGAATGATGAGCGTCATAGTGCGTTGCTAGATTTTATCTAGAATCGCACATCTTTGGCGCTGCTGGATGAGCTGCGCGCTACCAGCTACGAGTGCGGGGTATCCGGGTGGCTCGCAGCTCGCAGCCCAGCCTCCTGCTATCATTCACAAGGCAAGAATCGAAAACAAACCGTGGAGGACCAGCAACCATGGCTCAGCATCCACCGCGCTTTCTGAAGATTGTCGACGACGCCAAGCAGCGCGTTCGCGAAACCAACGTTGACGAAGTCAAATCCCGGCTCGATCGCGGCGACAAATTCGTTCTGGTCGACGTCCGCGAAGACCGCGAATTCGACGCCGACCACTTGCCCGGAGCCGTCCATCTGGGCAAGGGCGTCATCGAGCGTGACATTGAGGGCAAGTATCCCGATCTGCAAACTGAGCTCGTACTCTATTGTGGTGGCGGCTTCCGTTCCGCGCTGGCCGCCGACAATCTGCAAAAAATGGGATACACCAACGTCATTTCCATGGATGGCGGAATGCGCGGTTGGCGCGAAAGGGGCTACCCGCTGGAAAAGTCACGGTAAATCGTCTGCCGGCCTTCGTTCGGCAGGGACGGGCGAGGGCGCCCGGCCGATTGCATACCACCCGCATCTCTGAAAAAATACGTAAACATTAAAGATATTGTGGGGTTCCTTAGATGTCTCAAATCGGAAGCTTTGCGCTGCTGTTGGCGCTCGGCCTGAGTGCGTATTCGTTCCTGGCAGGTTTTCTTGCATTATTCGGTAAGGATGCCCCTTCGGCTCGTCTCGGTGAGACCGCCCGCCGCGCCGGTATCGCCACGTTCGCCGCGGTGCTGCTGGCTGCCATCGTTCTTGTAGTAGCCGCCTTCAACGACGACTTTTCCATCGCCTACCTCTTTCATCACAGCAATCGCGACTTGCCCGCCGCCTATAAGTTTGCCGTGCTGTGGTCCGGCCAGGAAGGGTCGCTGCTCTTCTGGTCGCTGCTGCTCGCCGGCTACGGATTCGTTCTCCGCTTGCGCTACAAGACCGATCAGCGGCTGTTCGCGTACGCGTCAGTGATCATCGCCTCGGTGCAGGTTTTCTTTCTGCTGATTCTGAACTTTGCGGCGCATCCGTTCGCTCTCATGGAGGGCACACTTCCCGCCGATGGCACCGGATTGAATCCTCTTCTGCAATATCCGGAGATGGTCATCCATCCGCCAATGCTCTATCTGGGATACGTCGGCTTTACCGTTCCCTTTGCCTTCGCGCTAGGCGCGCTCATCATGAAGTATCCCGGCGAAAAATGGATTCACATCACGCGCCGTTGGACCATGGTCACCTGGTGCTTCCTCACCATCGGCGTTTTCCTGGGCGCGCACTGGGCATACGCTGTCCTTGGATGGGGCGGCTACTGGGGATGGGATCCGGTGGAAAATGCCTCGCTCATGCCCTGGCTCACCGGCACAGCCTTTCTGCATTCCGTCATCATGCAGGAAAAACGCGGCATGTTGAAAGTCTGGAACATGGCGCTCATCTTCGCCACCTTCTTGCTTTCGATGCTCGGCACATTTCTCACGCGTTCGGGTGTGATCAGCTCGGTGCACGCTTTCGCGCAATCCTCGATCGGAACCTGGTTCCTGGTCTTCATCGGCTTGACCCTCGCGGTCTGCACTTTTTTCCTGATCGCGAACCGGTCGCACCTCAAGACCGAACACAAACTGGAGTCGCTGGTTTCGCGCGAATCCAGTTTCCTGTTCAACAACCTTCTCTTGCTAGTCGTCTGCTTCACCATACTGTGGGGCACATTCTTCCCTATCATTTCTGAATTTGTTCAGGGGCACAAAGTCACCGTGGGTCCGCCATTTTTCAATCGCGTGGCCGTTCCGGTTGCCTTGCTGCTCCTGCTGCTCACCGCGGTCGGACCGCTGCTCGCCTGGCGTAAGACTTCGATCGAAAGCCTGAAGCGGAATTTTCTGTTCCCCGCGATTGGCTCGGCCGCTATCGGCGGCCTCATGATCTTGTTCGGCGTGCGTCCCTGGGAAGATCCTTCTTTCTTCTACGCGACCATGGCCGCCGTGCTCTCGGCGCTGGTCATCTTTACCGTCATTTCCGAGTTCGTCCGCGGCGGCCGCGTCATCGCCGGTAAGAGCCATCAAAATCTGTTCGCCGCCATGGTTCACCTCTACCACAGAAACACCCGCCGCTACGGCGGCTACATCGTCCACTTCGGCGTCGCCCTGGTCGTCATTGGCATCCTCGGGACGCCTTTCAATAAAGAAGTGGAAAAAGAGATGGGCTTTGGCGACAAAATTAACATTGGTCCCTACACGCTGGTCTGCCAGTCTTATACGCAGGACGACAATCCCAACTATGCTAACGAGTGGGCAATCATCAACGTGTTCCGCGGCGGCAAGCAGATTACGACCATGTATCCCGAGCGCCGCTTCTATAAAGCCAGCCAGCAGCCGCAGACCCTGCCACGCATTTACCCGAGCTTCCGCGAAGATTTTTTCCTGGTGAGCGACCTTTATCTGGTCTATGAAGGCAAAAATGAGACCAACGGACGCCCGGTCATTAAAGCGCACGTAAATCCCCTGGTGCCCTGGATTTGGATCGGCCTGATCATCATGGTCTTCGGCACCATTGTCGCGCTCGTGCCCAATGCCGCTGCCGTCCAGGTGGCCGCAACCACACCGGTTCGCACTCCGGCGCACGTGGGAGCAGGTGATTGAGATGGAATCGTCGATTGCACGTCGCAAGATGTTATTTCGTCGCTGGTTGCAGGCCGCCGCTCTCGCGCTTGCCGTAGCTGTGTTCATGGGCGCCGGGGAGGATTCCGCGCGCTTCAAAGACCTCGGCCATCGCATGATGTGCACCTGCGGATGCGGCCAGGTCTTGCTCGAATGCAATCACGTCGGCTGCCAATCGTCCGACAAGATGCGCGATCAACTGCAAGCCGCGCTCGACAAGGGCAATAACGACGACCTCATTCTGCAAGGCTTCGTGCAGGAATACGGACCGACCGTGATCGCCGCGCCCACCGCGACCGGCTTCAATCGCGTGGCCTGGATCATGCCCTTCTTGGTCTTAGCGCTCGGAATCGCCTTCGCGGTTCATATCGTGCGCTCGTGGAAGAACCGGCCCGAACCGACGCTCGCCGATGGCATCACCATCCCGCACGGCAGCGAACTAGAAGAGTTCCGCCAGAGAGCAAGAAAAGAGACCGACCTATGACGATCAAGTGTGACAAGGGTTGTAAGTGTGGCGCGGGCGCCCCCGCCCGCGAAAAGCCGCTATCGAGCAACCACGTGGGTGTGAAGGAGACCGCCCAATGACCATTTTCGTCTGCGCAGTCTTCACCCTTGCCGCGCTCTACTACGTTTTCTTCTTCCCCGGCGAAGTCTACGCCGGAGAAGAAAAGACACGCCTCGGCTATCTCCGCGAGCGCAAGGAAGCGGTCTACGAGAACCTGCGCGACCTGAATTTCGAATACAAGGCCGGCAAGGTGCCTGACGTGGACTATCAATCGATGCGCGCGTCGCTCGAAGAGGAAGCGGCCGCGATCATGGCCGAGATCGCACGACTCGAGCAATCCGTAATTGCGCCCGCGTGATCGTTTTTTTCCGGAGTCAGCGTCGCCGATCTGTTGTACGAGCTTGTCGAAAAACTTTAGGAATTGTCATCCCGAGCGAAGCGAGGGATCTGCAATTGTCGGAAATCGGCAAGAACTGCGCAATAGGAGTGGATTTGAGCAAACTTATAAAGTCCTTACTATCCCTTGCCATCCTGCTGCTAAGCCTCGCGTCTTTGGTTGCGGCGCAGGAGTCCGGATCGACCCTGTCCGGCATCGTCACCAACGGCACCACCAACAAGCCCGCCATCGGCGACGAAGTCATTCTCATCAACCTTGCAAACGGCATGGACGTGGCCAGCAGCACCAAGGTCGACAGCAACGGAAAATTCAGCTTCAAAGTCACCGTGCCCGGGCCCCACCTGATCCGCGCCGTCCATCAGGGAGTTACCTATCATCAAATGGCGCCTCCCGGCGTCAACTCAGTCGAAGTTCAGGTCTATGACGTCGCGACCAAAGTCACTGGCCTCAGCGTGACCGCCGACGTCATGCGCTTCCAAGCCGATAGCGGAGCCATGCAGGGCGTGCGCCTGTTCGTGGTCAACAACGCCTCATCTCCCGCAGTGACGCAGATGAACGACCATAACTTCGAGTTCTATGTGCCCGCGGGCGCAAAGATCGAACAGGTGCAGGCCCGCGCTCCGAACGGCCAGCCGATCAGCGCGGATACCGTTCCCCAATCCGAGAAGAACCGCTACGCCATCGCCTTCCCGCTGCGTCCGGGAGAAACGCAATTCCAGGTCGAGTTCACTCTGCCCTACTCCGGCGAGATCAAGATCGACCCCAAACCGCTCTATCCCGCCCAGCACCTTGTCATCGTTCTTCCCAAGACAATGCAGTTCAAGGCCGCGAATCCGTCCAGCTTCCAGTCCATGCAGGATCCCAATCAGGGCGACAGCAACGTAGAAGTCGCGCAGCAGGCCAAGCCCGGCCAGTCTCTCGCCTTCACGCTGCAGGGTACCGGCACCATCAACGAGTCGCAGGGAGAAAGAGAGACGGCCTCCGGTGCCGCCGCCCAGCAGCAGGATCAGCCGCAGGGACGCGACAATCGCCCCGGCGGCGGCCTCGGCGCTCCCATCGATGCGCCCGATCCGTTAAAGAAGTATCAGCTCTGGATTCTCGGCGGATTTGCCGTGTTGCTCGCGATCGGCGGATGGGTAGTCACGAAACGTCAACCCGCAATATCCGTGGCCGCGACATCCGGCGCGAAAATTGGCGCGGCATCAAACAACTACGGCGCAGCGCTTCGTCCAGCGGCTGCGCCCGCGGCCAGCGCTCCGGCCGCAAAACCATCGATGATACTTGAAGCCCTGAAAGAAGAACTGTTCCAGCTCGAAGTGGAGAAGAAACAAGGCAAGATCACTCCCGCGGATTACGAAAAAGCGAAAGCCGCCCTCGACCAGACACTCGAGCGGGCTCTCAAGCGGCAGGGCTAGCTGGGTGTGCGTAAGAACACAAGAGGAGAGAGCGACGTTTTGTAAGTGCCTTGCTTTATGGGCATCTAAGGTATTTATTTCTCAAAGACTTAGCTGAAAATCAACCCAAGAACAAGCCTGAAATTTACGCTAACTCACTGATTTATAAATACTTTGTTTCTAACTCCTTATTTCTCAAGGACCAGGCGTCTCTTGCGACGCTAAGTCTTTGATTCTGAACGACAGCCACCAGGGGGGTCTTTGGCCGATTCCACCCAGTTGAGCCGAGTCGGAAACCACGGCATCGAATACTATGGCTCAAGGAAAACTTATATGAGCAACGTATTCAAAACCACTCTTCTGCTCACCATCATGACGCTGCTACTCATGCTGGCCGGCCGTGCTTTCGGCGGCCAGAACGGGATGCTGATAGCGCTCGCCTTTGCCGCCGTCATGAATTTCGTTTCGTATTTCTTCTCCGACAAGATCGCACTCGCCACTTACCGGGCCCAGCCCGTAAGCCGCGAAGACTTGCCGCGCGTCTACAACATCGTCGAGCGCCTGGCGCAAAAAGTCAGCCTGCCCATGCCCAAGGTTTACCTCATCCCGACCGACTCGCCCAACGCCTTCGCCACGGGACGCAATCCCAACCACGCGTCGGTCGCCGTAACGCAAGGCATCCTAGGATTGCTCAACGACGAAGAACTCGAAGGCGTGCTCGCCCACGAACTCGGCCACGTGCGCAATCGTGACATCCTGATCAGTTCGATCGCTGCCACATTAGCCGGCGCCATCACCTGGCTCGCGTCGATCGCAAGATGGGGCATGATCTTCGGCGGCATGCGAGGCAGCCGCGAGGATCGCGGCGGAGGCGGTGGCATCGCGGCCATCGCCATGATCATCCTCGCCCCATTCGCGGCCATGCTGATCCAGCTTGCAGTGTCGCGCTCCCGCGAATACGGAGCCGATGACACCGGAGCTCACTGGACCGGCAATCCTTACGCGCTCGCCAGCGCCTTGGCCAAAATCGACGCCTATTCCAAACAACGCCCGCTGTTAGCGAGCCCATCGACCGCGCATCTTTTCATCATTCAGCCGTTCTTAGGTGGGATGAGTTTCGGCAACCTGTTCTCGACGCATCCGCCGACGGCAAAAAGGATCGAGCGGTTAACGGGAAGGCCGGCAGAATTTTTTCAGTAACATCTGGCGCCTCAGTAAACACAGTGCCAGCTCGTGCATTATCAACTTTGAGCATCGAACCTTTTGCAGCCGTTCGCAACAGGTATGGAGGCATTGTGCAACGGAAGACGATCTATCTCATGCTGTGTGTTGTCGGCGTGGTTCTTCCCTATTGGCAGTTCGTGCCTTGGGTGGCGGCGAACGGTCTCAACCTGCCTCTCTTTTTTCAGCAGCTGTTCGCCAATCGCATTGGCGGGTTTTTCGGCATGGACGTTTTCGTGTCCGCCGTCGCGCTCCTGGTGTTTGCCCGCGCCGAAAGCACCCGGCTCGGCGGACCTCTGCGCTGGGTGCCCCTTGTAACCGTCCTCACCGTCGGAGTCTCTCTCGGCCTGCCCCTTCTGCTTTACCTGCGCGAGCGGAAGCTCGAAGCAATCTAATCCAATAAGCCATGACATAGGTAACTCCAACGCCCCGGACCCCCATAGTACAATCCAACCCAATGGCTCCCGAAACTCTGGTGGCAACCGCGCGCCGCGCCGCGGAACTTGAGAAGAGTTTGCGCCGCGTCATCCGCGGCAAAGACGACGTCCTCCGCCTCGCCCTGGTTTCCATCTTCGCCAAAGGCCACCTGTTGATCGAGGGCGTCCCCGGAGTCGGCAAGACCACGCTCGGTCAGGCGCTAGCCCGCGCCATCGACTGCTCCTTTCAGCGCATCCAGTTCACCAGCGACATGCTGCCCTCCGACGTGCTGGGCATCTCGATCTACTCCGCCATCGAGCAAAAATTCGAATTCAAGCGCGGACCGATCTTCGCCAACGTCCTGTTAGCCGACGAGATTAACCGCACTACTCCGAAAACGCAGTCCGCCCTGCTCGAAGCCATGAACGAGGGCCAGGTCACCATCGACGCGCATTCCTATCCGCTGCCGCAACCGTTCTTAGTCATCGCCACCCAGAATCCCATCGAGCACCACGGCACTTATCCATTGCCCGAGTCGCAGCTCGATCGTTTTCTAATGCGAGTTCGCATGGGATACCCCGAAGGCAACGCCGAGCGCGAGATCCTGCGCGCCGAAGCCGGCGCCGCCCAACTTGAAAACCTGCGCCCCTCGCTCAACGCCGCCGACGTGGTAGAAATTCAGCAAGCCGTAGCCCAGGTTCACGTGGATGAATCGCTAATCACCTACTTGCTGAACATAGTCAGTAAGACGCGCGAGTCCGAGTATCTTTCCTTGGGAGTTTCTCCCCGAGGCTCACAGATGCTCTACCGCGCCGCCCAAGCCATGGCCTTCCTCGAAGGCCGCGATTACTGCACTCCCGAAGATTTCAAGCCCCTGGTCGTCTCCGTCTTTGCCCACCGCGTCGTCGTTAGTTCGCTGTACACTTCCACACTGAAAAAGTCCGAGCAAGCCGAGCAAGTCCTGCGCGAGATCGTGGAGAGCGTGCCGGTGCCGGTGTAGGTCTGGCTCGCGTAGGCTCCGCCCGGGATGACAATTTATGGGAGGTGTCGCTTGTGCAACTATAATTTCCCTCATGTCACTTCTCCGGTTTCTCATGCTGTTATCGCTGGTGGTCTGGCTCGGTGGCCTGATCTTTCTCGCGTTCGTCGAAGCTCCCACCGCCTTTACGCCCGGACTTCTCCCCACCCGCCACATGGCCGGATCGATCGTGGGCCACTCGCTCGATTTGCTGCACTACATGGCCATCGTTTCCGGAATCGTTTTTCTGATCGCGTCCATGCTCTACAGCCGGATGGCCACGGGCAATGCGCGGCCGCTGGCAGCGCGGCACCTTCTGATCGTGTTGATGCTGCTGCTCACCGTGATCTCGCAGTTCGCCATTTCCCCGAAGATGCACGCCCTTCGCGCTGAGGTGGGCGTGATCGATAACGTGCCGCTGGGCAATCCGCTGCGCCGGGAGTTCGACCGTCTGCACGTGTGGTCCGAAAAGTTCGAGGAGGCGGTGCTTTTGCTGGGGTTGGTGGCGCTGTACACAACCGCGCACGCTTTCCGGTGAGCGGGCGATAGCCGAGCTATTGCGCCGCTTTGTCCGGCTTCGGCGCAGTCGACGATTTCAGCGCCCTATCGAGATACGCCAGATACTCGGCGATCAGCTTATAGCTGTCGCAGTAATCGTTCATCTTGATGGCGGCCATGTTGTCGCGCGACGAATGCAGAATCGACCAAGTCGGTTGCGTAACCGAGTGCAAAGTGATGCGCGGGATGTGGTAGCGAGCGAACGATTCGGAATCGGCGCTGGCGCCATTGGGCACGTTCATTACGGTCACCCGCAGCTTGCTGGCCGCTGCGACCGAAGCCAGCGCATCCAGCAGCACTTTGTCGGCGTGCGCAGCCCAGACCTCAGTCGGACCAAGACCCAAGCTGTCGAAATTCACCATGCCCTCGATGCGCGCACGCTGCTCGTTGGCGAGGTGATCCGCGTAATAGCGGGATCCGACCAAACCCTTTTCCTCGCCCGAGAATCCGATGAAGATCAGCGTGTGATGACGCGGCTGCGCGCTCAGGCTATACAGCAGGGCAGGCAGCAACACCGCGCCCGTCCAATTGTCGACCACGCCGTCGCCAAAGCTGTCGACCTTGTCGGTATGCGCGCCGACCACGATGACTTCCTGCGTTTCGCCCGGCAACACGCAAATGACGTTGGGCGGAAGTTTCCGGTCAAGCGCTTGCTCGGAGAGATTCGCATCCTTGCACCCGGACTCGGCAAACCACTTCCGGATCAGCGCTTCGCGTTCGCCATTCCTCGTTGAAAACGACTTCAGGTGAGCTTCGATAACTTCGCGCGTCTGCAAGCGGAAGTGGGTCTGCGCCAGGGTTTGCGCTGAAGCGCAGACGGCACAAGCGATGCAAGCAATCAGCGCCCCGGCAAGATAGCGCCGTTCTTGGCCGCGGCCCGTTGGTCCGTCGAGTTGCATCCTGCCGAGCCTAGCATGGCCGCTGCGCGCAATGCATTCCAGGCGCGTATGCGTATTAGGTGCAATGATTTATTCTTTTGAGTTAACTGATCGCTGACAACTGAGAGCTGAGAACTCCCCATGAAAACTGGCATCATCGGTCTGCCGCAGGTCGGCAAGACATCTTTATTTCGCATTTTGACGAAGGCGAATCTTTCCGAGCATGCGTTTTCGAACCCGCGCGAGGCGCACATTGGAGTTGCCAAGGTGCCCGACGAGCGTCTCGACAAGCTGGCCGCGCTCTACAAACCGAAGAAGCTGACGCACGCCTCGGTCGAGTATGTAGACGTCGGCGCCATTGGCCAGGACGCACTTAAAGAGACGGCCTACATCGGGCATCTGCGCCAGGTGGACGCGCTCATTCACGTTCTCCGGGCATTTGAAAACGATGCCATTCCGCACGTCGGGCCTATCGACCCGCTGCGCGACATCAAAAACGTCGAGTTCGATCTCATGGTCAGCGATCTTGGCCAAATCGAAAAGCGGCTGGAGCGGCTGGAAAAAGATTTGAAGAAGATGAAGACGCCGGAACTGGAAAAAGAAAACGAACTGCTCATCAAGGCCAAAGCCCATCTAGAAACTGAAAAGCCACTGCGCGAAATGGAGATGACGCCCGAGGACAAAAAGCGCATCCGGGGCTTCATGTTTCTGAGTGAGAAGCCGATGCTCTACGTGCTCAATATCGGCGAAAGCACAGAACTCGGCAAAGACCTGGAAGCGGCGGTTGCGAAATATAACCTGACCGAAGTGGCCGCGCGTCCAAATGCCGGAGCAAGTGCGATCTGCGGCAAAGTGGAAGCTGAACTTGCCGAAATGAGCGACGAAGACGCAGCCGAATTTCTCGGCAGCTATGGACTGACAGAAAGCGGACTCTCGCGGCTGATCCGCAAGAGCTATCACCTGCTGGGCCTGATTTCGTTCTTCACAGCCGGCGAAGATGAATGCCGCGCCTGGACAATTCCCATCCACACGAAGGCCGTCAACGCCGCCGGAGCCATCCACTCAGATTTGGAAAAACACTTCATCCGAGCAGAAACGATTCGCTGGGATCAGTTGCTAGAAGCCGGTTCGGAAGCGAACGCCCGCGCCAAAGGCACCCTGAGATTGGAAGGTAAGGAGTACATAGTGCAGGATGGGGATGTGATGCACATCAGGCACAGCGGGTGACGAGTGTCTTGCCAAGGCGCAGTGGCGTTGGAGCGCGCCGAGAGATATCGTGGCGCGGTCGACATTGCGATTCCGATGACCTACGGCTTGACTCTGCTGGGTAGCGAAACCCGCTGCGCAGTTGACGTGGTGTGAGTGCATCCGGCCGGGCGCCGCCAACTATTCTTGAACCTCAATAGCGGCCCTGCTTGGTCCACAGCTTCACCATTTCCTCAACCGAGAACGGCTTGTGCGGATTTTCGGCGAATTTCGACTCGAGGCTGAATGTATGCTTTTCTAGGGGCACGCTGACGTGGGAGCCTGTTCGCAAAAAGCCCCGTACGAAAAGCTCAGTGTAGCGCTCCAGCCCTAAGACCGTGAACTGCACCGCATGCACCAGCGCGTGAAACAGGCGCCGGTCCGTGATTTCACCGGGGAAAGTCACGACATCCTCGAAGGTCAAAGAGGCCATGTGTGCGAGATCCGGCAGGTTCGTAAGGCCCAGAGCCTTCGCCTCAACATAGAAGGGTGGATTAGAAATGCGGTGATTCCGTAATTCGACAATCCGGATCCCTGCTAGCAGAGGCGGGGTAAAAAAGGATTTCATCGTACTGCGCTGGTCCGCGCCGAGCGGCAACCCCTGCGGACGGTATGTCTTTCGCTGATCCTGGAGGTATTGACGCACCCGGTCAATCGCGGCAACCACTTTCTCTTCTCGAATTGAGGAGGCTCTCGGCGGGGCGATGGAATTCGGGTCGGACACTCGCCCGGCAATCGAGCCGTAGTAGTCCTTTAACGCGGTGGCCGACGCTATTGCCTTGCGCAAGACCTCCGGTTCGCCAAAGCAGGCAATATCTTCTGGTGAGAAACGCAGCCGAAGCCGGTCTGTCGCGCACTCGGCGCTCAGCAACTCAAGCTGTGCCTGCCGCAACTCTTTATTCATCTGAACAATGGCGACGCGATCGCCGCTTTTACTCCATGTCAACATCTGTTGTTTCACTCCTGAAATTTAAACTCCGCGGGGAGGACGGGCAAATAATTGCTATATTTTTATACTTTAACATTGTCAGTTTTACGATGTCAACTACTAATTCTATACTTCTGTAATGAAGCTATCGTGTTTGTAATCAGTATTATATAATAATGTATTCTCGGAACCATGACATTTCCATATCTAGACATATTGTTGCACGTTGTATAAGATAGCAAACAATGGAGGCGAAACCCCATGCCCCCGATTCCTGACAAGCAGTTGGAAGAGCGCATCTTGACGGCTGCCCGCCGGTTGTGGCGGGAGCATGGTGAGAAGGGTCTTACGTTGCGCGACGTGGCGCGTGCAGCCGGCACGACGACCCCTACGGTGTACAAGCGATTTCGTAACAAGGAAGCGATCCGGCTGGCACTGGCATCGCGTTTCCGGACAGAATTATTTGCCCGGGTATTCACGTCCTCACGTGTCGAGGAAATATACCGGTGCTTCCTGGACTACGCGGAAGCCAATCCGCACGAGTACGATTTGCTCCGATTGTCGTGGCCACAGTTGGCTGCGCCCAACCGTCCGCGTCCCGGACATGTTTGGGCGTCGGCGCAGATGGCGGCGCGTTTTGGCGGCCGGCCCGAGGATTACGGCCAAGCTGTCGACGCGCTGTTCTTTCTCTGCCACGGAGCCTGCACTCTGTTAGCGGTGGAAGGGGACGCGGCGACCCACGCAGCGATCCGCGAGGCCTGCATCAAAATCTGCGACCGGCTGATCGAGCACATTGAAATCTTTCGTCCATGCGACTAGCACCGGGCGGTTGTTGGCGAGCCGCCGCTCGTCCCCTAGTGCACATGAAAGAACCGATCCAGCAAAAACATGCAGGCCGCTCCGACGAAGACCAGTAGGGCCATCTTCACTCCGGGTTCTTTATTTACCTCTGGGATCAGATCCGATGCGGCTACATAGATCGTAACGCCCGCCGACAGTGGCAGGCCGAAACCTACTTCGTAGCGGAAGATTGCCATCGTCATCACTCCGGCCACGGTTGCCACTCCCAACAGCATGGATGCTCCCCAGGCGAAGGCGCGGCTTCGGCCACTCGCGAGCATCACCGATGAGATCGTGAAACCTTCCGGAATCTTGTGCAGAAAAACCGCCACGAAGATGATCCAGCCGAGCGCCGGGGAAACGAGGAATCCCGAAGCGATCGCGATGCCATCGAAGAACGTATGAATCAGCAATCCCATCAGAACCGAATACCCCTTATGAGAATGCACGAACTGGTCGGCGTGGGTTTCTTCTCCAAAGTGGAAATGCGGCGTAACCGTGTGCTCGAAGAAATGGACGAGCAAATATCCGAACAGGATGAGAAACCCCGCGTACTCGCCACGCAGCTGAATGCTGGCCGGCACCATTTCGACCAGCGCCGTCGCCAGCATGAAACCTGCGCCGAGCGCGACGAAGTAGCGCAGGTACGAGTGTTCCCAATGCTTATGAACGATGATGGCGCCGCCGAACACGTTCGCGCCTGCCGCGGTCAGCCCCAGCAACAAACTGGTCAGGATGGGGGACATGAGGAAAGAGAATAGCAGGAAGCAGTTGCCAGTGGTCAGTGGCCGGTTCCCAGTGGTCAGTGGTGCCTCGGCCGCCGCCTGCTAGAATCCGCGCATGCTGCACTGGCTCCAAATCATCGGGTGGCTGGCCTGCGTCGTGTATTCGACCATCCCCGCCTTCTGGCTGATGATCCATCCGTTTGCCGGGCGGTGGCGCGCGCGTTATCGCTCGCCGTATCTGGTGCTGCTGCCCGTGTGGGTGGCAATGTGGGTTGTGGTTGCGCTGATCACGCGGCCTTGGCGGGCTGTCCTGCTCTATCGAGCAGACTGGGTGTGGGGAACGGCAGCTTTGCTGTTCGTTTGCGGGCTGTATCTGTATTCGCAATCCGGCAAGAATTTCAGCTCGAAGCAACTCGGCGGGCTGCCCGAAGTTCATGGCGGCAACCGCGAGCAGCGGCTGGTAACAGATGGAATCCGGTCGCGCGTGCGACATCCCGTGTACGTGGCGCATCTCTGCGAGATGTTGGCATGGAGCGTAGGGACGGGGCTTGCAGTGTGCTGGGGCCTGACGGCGCTCGCAGTCGTCACGGGAGCAGTAATGATCCGTATGGAGGATGCAGAGTTGGAGAAAAGGTTTGGGGCTTCTTACCGCGCGTATCGCAGATCCGTGCCGGCGGTTCTGCCCAGAGTGTTCTCGCAGCGCCAGCTATAATCCGACTTGACTGAAAGCTGACAGCTGAGAGCTGACAGCTGCCACTCATGCGCTTCGAACTCTTCGTCGCAACCCGCTATCTTCGCGCCAAACGCCGCCAGGCGTTCATCGGCGTCATCACGGGTATCTCCATCCTGGGAGTGGCGGCGGGAGTGGCTTCGCTGATCGTCGCGCTGGCCATCAATAACGGCTTTCGTCAGGACTTGCAGGCCCGGCTGCTCGGTTCGACCGCGCACATCAGTCTGTTGCGCGTGGAAAGCGATGGCATTCGCGATTGGCGTCCGCTGCTTGAGCGGTTGTCGAAGCAGCCGCATGTGGTGGCGGCCGCTCCGGCAATTTACGAGCAGGTGCTGATTTCACGTGGGCCGCGGGCGCGCGGGGCGGTGCTGAAAGGAATGCTGCCACGCTATGAGCGAAAGGTGAGCGATCTGCTGAATTCGGTAACGCTGGGGTCGGCCGCCGCTTTGGAAGAGAACGCGGCCGCGGTGCCGGATGCTCGTGTGGTGCCGGGTCTTCGACCCGGCTCGGACGGGGCAGAGCCCCGTCCCCGCACAAACACTTCACAAGCGCAATCGCCCGACGACCTCACGGGCGTGCAGCAGCGCGTAGCTGCCATGCCTCCAATTATTCTTGGCAAAGACATGGCCGAGGAGCTGGGCGCAACCGTGGGGTCGGTGGTGCTGGTGACATCTCCGCAGGGCGAGCTGACTCCGTTTGGCATGGTGCCGAAGTACATTCGCTTTCGCGTCGCGGGAATCTTCAACTCCGGATTTTTCGACTACGATTCCTCCTGGGCATTCATCCGGCTTTCTGACGCGCAACAGTTGTTTGGGCTGGGCGACGTGATCTCGGTTATCCAATTCAAGATCGACGACATTTACCTGGCCGGCGACGTGGCGCGCTCGCTCGAACAAGCCGCCGGGCAAGGCTTTATGGCCACCAGTTGGATGGAACAGAACAAGCCTCTGTTCCGCGCGCTCCGACTGGAGCGCGTGGTGACCTTCATCACCATCGGCCTGATTGTGTTCGTGGCCGCGCTGAATATTTTGATCTCTCTGATCATGATGGTCATGGAGAAGACGAAAGATATTGCCGTGCTCATGTCGCTGGGGACGAAGAAGGCGCAGATCCGGCGTGTGTTCATCGCGCAGGGCGTGCTGATTGGCGTGATTGGGACGACAATCGGGTTGGTGCTCGGGTACGGGATCTCGTGGGCGGGAGGGCACTACCACTTTATTTCGCTCTCGCCGGAAGTTTATTCGATTGACTATGTGCCCTTCGCGCCGCGGCTTATCGACGGCGTGATCGTAGCGCTCGTCTCCATCGGAATTTCGTTTGTCGCAACCATTTATCCGTCATGGTCAGCCGCTCGGATCTTGCCAGCGGACGCGCTCAGGTACGAGTAGGGATACTCAGGCGTTACCGGTTCTCCCAGCTGTGACCCCGGTCACATTGCAATTGTTTTCCGGAGGTATAGAGTTTTGCATAGCTCGTTTCCGCAAACTGAATCCGCGGGAACGGGCGGTTCGTCCTCGTTCTCTGATAGATTGCGATCTGAGATTGCGTTCTGAGATTGCGACCTGATGGATCACGGTCCAACGGATCATGCTTTAATGGATCGTGCTCTAGTGGATCAAGGACCGTCTTCTCAGGTTGTGGCCGAAGACGGCGTTGGTACTTAGGAGGGCGAGTTTGCATCCAATAACTCAAGATCCTCTACTGAGGGTCGAAGGGTTAAGCAAGGTCTTTCGCTCAGGCGAAGACAAACTCGTGCTCTTTGAGAATCTGTCTTTCCAGGTCCAGAAGGGAACGATGCTAGCGATCGTCGGGCAATCGGGTGCCGGAAAGAGCACCTTGTTGCACATCCTGGCGGCGCTTGATCGTCCTTCTGCGGGTACCGTACACTGCGCGAACTTCCACGTGAACTCGCTTTCTGAGGATGATGCTGCCGAGTTTCGTAACCGCGAGATCGGCTACGTCTGGCAATTCCATTACCTGCTGCCGGAGTTCTCCGCGTTAGAGAACGTCGCCATGCCTTTGCTGACGCGAGGGCAAACGCTGTCTTTAGCTGAAAAGGAGGCTTCGCGTTGGTTGCGCGAGGTAGGACTGGCAGACCGCGGCCATCATCGTTCGGGCGAGCTTTCCGGAGGTGAGCAGCAACGATTGGCGCTGGCCCGCGCCCTCATCACCCAGCCGCAAGTGCTGCTAGCTGACGAGCCTACCGGCGATCTCGACGGTCGCACCGGGGAGTTGGTTTTTGAACTGGTCGCGCGCTTGCACCGGGAGAACCAGTTGACCTCTTTAATAGCCACCCACAACCTGGCGTTTGCACGGAGGTGCCATAGGGTTTTACGGTTGGATCAGGGCAAAATGGAGGAAGTCGCGCCCGAGTCGCTTCCGGCGTGATCAAAGGCAGAATCGAAAGCGGGACGAAAGTGGACGAATCGCAGGTACCCGAAAGTAGGCACTCTGCGGGTTACTAAAAGGCGGATATCGCTTGGGAGATTAGGCGATATGAATGCATAATTAAGGTGGTATGGTAAGGGGTTTGGCGGAGAGCGGGGCTTTCCGCATGAACTCGGGGGAATTAGTCTATGTTCGAACGCTATACAGAGAAAGCCAGGCGCGTCATCTTCTTTGCGCGCTATGAGGCTAGCCAATTCGGATCTCCTTACATTGAGACCGAACACCTGCTGCTTGGACTGCTGCGTGAAGACAAGGCCCTGACCAACCGTTTCCTGCGCTCGCATGCGTCGGTCGAATCGATCCGCAAACAGATCGAGGGCCACACCACCATCCGCGAAAAGGTTTCCACCTCGGTCGACCTGCCCCTGAGCAACGAATGCAAGCGAGTGCTGGCGTATGCCGCGGAAGAGGCCGAGCGCCTTTCCCACAAACACATTGGAACCGAGCACCTGCTGCTGGGATTGTTGCGCGAAGAAAAATGTTTTGCAGCTGAGATTCTGCACGAGCGGGGATTGCGGCTTTCGACCATCCGCGAAGAGCTGGCGCGCACCAGCCAGGAAAAAGCGCAGCCGCAACGCGGCCAGCGCGAGTCATCCTTATTGAGTGAGTTTTCCCGCGACCTGACCCAGTCAGCCATGGATAGCCAGCTCGACCCACTAGTCGGCCGCGACGGTGAAGTGGAACGTGTAGTCCAGATTTTGTGCCGCCGCACCAAGAATAATCCGGTACTCATCGGCGAGCCCGGTGTAGGCAAGACCGCCATAGTAGAAGGCCTGGCACAGCGCATCGCCGACGGTGAAGTGCCGTCTTTCCTCGCCGACAAACGCATTTTGGCGCTCGATCTTTCTCTGATCGTCGCCGGCACCAAGTATCGCGGACAGTTCGAAGAGCGGCTCAAGACCATCATGAAAGAGCTGATGGAGTCGCAGAATTCGATCATCTTCATCGACGAACTGCACACGCTGGTGGGTGCCGGATCGGCGGAAGGCTCGCTCGATGCCGCCAACATCCTGAAGCCCGCGCTGTCCCGTGGCGAGATTCAGTGTATCGGCGCCACCACGCCCGCTGAATACCGCAAGTCGATCGAAAAAGACCGGTCGCTCGAGCGCCGCTTCCAGGCCGTGAAAGTTCCACCACCGAACGAAGTCGACGCGGTCAAAATTCTTTTCGGGATCAAAGAACGTTACGAAAAATTTCACGCCGTCACTTACACCGACGACGCCATCAATTTCTCGGTGTCCCATTCAAACCGCTACATTCCAGACCGTTTTCTGCCGGACAAAGCCATCGACCTGATTGACGAGGCTGGCGCGCGCGTAAAACTGCGCCAGACCACGCTGCCCGAAGAGTTGACGGAAGTCCAAAAGCGCATCAAGTTCATCGTCCACAGGATGGAGAATGCCATCGCGAACCACGAGTTCGAGAAGGCGCGCTTCTACTCGGACGAAGAGCGCAAAGAGCGCGAGAACCTGCGTGCTCTTCGCGAAAAATACCACCTCGATGAATCCTCCACCGGCGTAGTCGGTCGGGAGGACATCGAGGACGTGGTATCGCGCTGGACTGGCGTTCCCATCACCTCGATCAAGGAAGAAGAAACGCAAAAGCTCCTGCGCATAGAAGAAGAGTTGCACAAGCGCATCATCTCGCAGGACAAAGCCATCAGCGCGCTGGCCCGCGCCATCCGCCGCAGCCGCGCAGGCCTAAAAAGCCCGAACCGCCCGATCGGCTCGTTCCTGTTCCTGGGACCGACCGGCGTCGGCAAAACCGAAGTGGCTCGCACCTTGGCGCAGTTCATGTTCGGCAGCGAAAAGGCGCTGGTCCGTTTCGATATGTCGGAGTTCATGGAGAAGCATTCCGTTTCGAAGCTGATCGGCTCGCCTCCGGGATACGTAGGCTACGAAGAAGGCGGCCAGCTGACCGAGCGCGTCAAGCGGGCACCATATTCTGTCGTTCTGCTCGACGAAATCGAGAAGGCGCACCCCGATGTCTTCAACATCCTGCTGCAGGTTTTTGAAGACGGCCAATTAACCGACGGTTTGGGCAACACCGTCGATTTCAAGAACACAATCATCATCATGACGTCGAACATCGGCGCGCGGCACCTCATGAAGCGCGAGGGCCTCGGCTTCCAGTCGTCGAAAGACGAGATGGTCTCCGAGAAGGTCGAAGACCTGGTGAGAAGCGAGGTCAAGCGCACCTTCAATCCGGAATTTCTCAACCGCGTGGATGAAGTCATCCTGTTCATGGCGCTCAGCGAAGCCGACCTCATCCAGATTCTCGAACTCATGGTCAGCCAGCTGAACCACAACCTGGCGCAGCGTTCGATCACGGTGACTGTGGCCGACGAGGCCAAGAAGTGGATTCTGAACCAGACTCTGACCGACCGCAGTTACGGAGCGCGTCCGCTGCGTCGCGCCCTGCAGAAGTACATCGAAGATCCGCTGTCGGAAGCCCTGATCCAGGGCACGATCACCACCAGGCCGGCGTTCATCGAGGTCTTCCTCGAGGACAACAAACTGTACTACCGCCCAGTGGATGCGGAGAAAGCCGAAGGCGTGCTGCTGTACGAAAGCTAATTACTCGTGTAGGGCGGGCGCCCTCGCCCGCCATCCGAACGAAGTTCGGCAATGTCTTCAAGCCGTCAGCAAAAGCTGGCGGCTTTTGTTTTTGCACGTGTGGTGACGGGGCTCCGCCCCGTCCAAGCCGAGCGAAAGCTCGGCAGGAGGGTGGCCCGTCCAAGCTTCGCTTGGGGGGCTTTGACTCTTTTCATCACAATTAGCAAGTGACAGCCCTCACAGACTCCCAATCCACGCAATGCGACAATGATCGCCTGGTGGGGCAGCGCTGAGGCGCAACCGTCTCCCAAGGCGGGAGCTCGAAGCTGCCCCAAAGCCATTTTCAGCGCTCTTTGACAACCGCAAGTCCTTATTCCTGAATATTTTCCGTGTAACCCTCTATTCTCGAATATTTTACCGCTAACTCTATGATTCTAATGGATCGAAGAAGTAGGGGGGAGGGGGGGTACCCCATAGATCATGGTGCCGTGCTGACAATGCGGCAGCCAGCAGCAGGGAGCCAATACAACTCGCACCTGAAAACTAACTAAAGCTGTGTAAGTCGTCAGTTGCCAAAAAACCACACTTTGCCCCCTATCGTCCGATTGACCACATCCTACAATTTGTGTATAAGTTTGTAAATCGGGGCTGGCTCATAGCAGTTGCTTGGGAACACGTAGCATAAATTCCGGGGCGTGAGACCGAGGTGACGTGATGAAGTCCAGCTCGATTGCCGTTCTAGCAGTGTCCCTTCTAGCTTTAACCCTGAGTGCCAGTGCGCGGGAGACCGTCCTGCCCGCCGGTACCCTTCTCAAGTGCACCATGAATGAACCGAACTTTTCTTCGGCGACCGTTGCCGTCGGCGATCCCGTCCTTTGTCATCTGCACTCGGTGACCGAATTCGGCCAGCAGACATTTCCGCGCGGGGCCTACCTTGTCGGCCATCTCGAATCGGCCCAGGACCCCGGCCATTTCTGGGGCAAGGGCAACATGAAGCTGGTGTTCGATCGCATAGGGCTGCCGAATGGCGATATGCCACTCGACGCCAAAGTGATCGCAACTCGCGGTTACAAGGTCGATAAAACAGGCGCCATCGACGGCAAGGGGCACGCCAAACGCGACATCGTCGAATGGATGATTCCGCCGCTTTGGCCGTGGAAGATCATCATGCTGCCGGCACGCGGTCCGCGTCCCACGCTCAAAGGCGAGAGCATGCTTGAGCTGCGCCTGATGGATGATGTGCAAATCCCGCAGGTATCGGCCACCAACGGCCCCGACTGGCACTTCTTCGGTCGTCCGAGGATGGAAAACGACTCGTATTACCAAGGCTCTTACCAGGGCGCGAGCGCCACGCCGCGGGACAACGTCGGTGCCATTCCTCGACTGGCGGTGCGCAACGTAGCCGTCACGCCCAGCGAGCAGCCAGTGGCTGAGGAAACTCCTCACGTCATCTACGCAAGCTACGTCACTAAAGGCACGGCGGGCGGCGGCAGCGCGGCGCCCGGAGTGCCGGTGTTTGTGCTGAAGTCGGGTATGGTTCTGGAGGTGGGCAATTACACCTATCAGGACGGTCGCATCAGCTACGAACTGGCCAGCGGCGGTAGCGGCGTAATCAGCACGGATGAAGTGGATTGGACCACGACCACTCGTATGAATAGCCAACGCGGCGTGCGGACGATGCTGCGCAGCGGACATCCGAACGCGGCGACCGGATTCTAAGGAGCCGTAAATCAGCATTCAGCCGTCAGCGAAAAGCTGGCGGCGTTTGCTTTTGCTCGTGTGGGGACGGGCGCCCTCCGCCCGTCCAAGCCGAGCGAAGCTCGGCAGCCTTTTCAGCTACCGACGAACTTTCCTGCGACCTACCAGCACGCAGTGCCATCCATTAAGGGCGCAGTAGCTGTGCGACCCCGAGGCTCCCATGTCCAAAGTCAACATCGCCGAAAAGTTTGCCGGGATCACCGAATACTGGAAGCCCTACATCGCCGCCGAACTCAACGGCCAACATGTGAAGCTCGATAAGCTCAAGGGCGAGTTCGTATTTCACCATCATGAGAGCGAAGACGAAATGTTCCTGGTGGTCAAAGGCCGCTTCCGCATGGAGTTTCGTGACCGTCATGAATGGATCGAAGAGCGCGAGTTCATCGTGGTGCCGCGCGGGGTGGAGCACCGTCCAGTGGCCGACGAAGAATGCTGGATCCTGCTCTTCGAACCTGCCACAACGCTGAACACTGGCAATGTCGAGAACGAACGCACCCTGCACGAACTGGAGCGGATTTAGCACTGAACAATCGCATGTGTAGAGACGGGGCTTGCCCCCGTCTCCTTCCGCGAGGCACTGCCGAGACGCGGCAGGCCGCATCTCTACAGGCAAGCCTGTTACCTTTGCCCCGCTCCCACCCGACTTCTGTACCCTACACGCCCCGCCTCGAATGCGTCAGGATAGTGGCTGCTACCCGGAAATCTCCCTCCTGGCCGGGCCTAACGGCGCATGCTCAATTCCGATCATTGCAATGCCGATCGCGGGGAAAGCGAAGTGGTTGAGACCTGGCAGCGCTTCGCACAGGGGCTGCTGGGAGTGCTCGCGCTGGTGGGGGCCTTACTGATGGCGCACTACTACGCTCCTCCGGAGGCCACCGCCCTGGAGCAGCAAGTGCACCAGCTCTCGCGCCAGGTGGCGGATATGGAACGGCAGCAATCGTTTTCGTCCGCTGCAGTAGATGAGGCGCGGGATTCCGTGGCTTACATCTATGGAATTTATCACGTGTCCGGCCGAGCGCAAAGTTTCCGCGCTCGCGTAGCGGGGACGGGGTTCGTAGTGGCTCCAGGACTCTTGGCCACCAATCGCCATGTCGCCGAACCTTGGTACGGCGACCGCGAAGTCGCTGCAGCACTGCGAAATGGCGGATCGCCAGTGCTTGAAAAACTGGTGGCATATTTCCCCGGCTCGCCGCTTCCGGTAACCCTGGAGACCGCGGCCGTCGCCACCCACGGCGATCTGGCCGTGCTGCGCTTCGAAGCCACCGCCTTCACCAAAAAGCTTCGCCCCTTGACTCTGTCAGAGACGCTGCCACATGTAGGCGATTCGGTGAGCGTGCTCGCTTATCCGATGGGAGTGACGGGCATGGTGGCAAAATCGCCGGCCGCTGTATACGAGCGGCTTTCGTCGCATCCGGATAACGCCGACACGGCGGCCGAACTGGCGGCGCTATCGCTGATCCGGCCTTCGGCGACGTTTGGGCACATCGGCGATGTCACCGAGGACAAGTTGATCTATGACGCGCCCACCGCGCGGGGAGGCAGCGGCGGACCGGTACTGAATCTGCGCGGCGAAGTCGTAGGCATCAACTCCGCCTACATCGACGGCTTCTCCGGGGGCACGCTGGGGATCACCGCCGCCGAGTTGCGTCCGCTGATGGGAACCGCAAAGCGAGCGGCTTTGGAGACCGCCGCTGAAGAATCAGGTGTCAGGTCTCAGGTCATAGGTGTCAGATAGAACGTATCAGCTCTCCATTGAGAACTGAGAAGCGGGAACGGAGAACTTCTGGCCCCTTCGTAACCTTCCCCGCCCACAAGGTGTGTTGGATTCAGGTAAATTGTAACTTGCTGATTAAAATAACAAAGTGGCCTTATGGCTGCTCTTAAACCTGGGATAAATCCCCGGTATAAGCATGCCTTCGGCCATGTTTTGGAGCAACGGATTCGCGGTGGGCAGGTTCGAAGAGAAAAAGAGACTTGGTTCAGAATTAATTTTCAAAGAGATCGATCATGATGAAGAATTTTCTGTTTGCGGTGGGTGTGCTGAGTCTGGCGCTGGCTAGCGGTTGCGCGAAGGGCGGCAACGGCGTGGTTCCCATCGTTACCGTGAACGCCCCCACCGGCATCAACCCTGGCGCGCTCTACCCGGGCCAGACGGATGTAACGTTCACGGCTGCGGTGATGGGCACGACGAACACGACCGTCACCTGGAGCCTAAGCGGCACGGCCTGTACAGGCCCGGGGAATCCGTGCGGTACGATTGGCCAGACGAGCGGCGTCTACCAGGCCCCGACAGCGCCAGTTTCGGCGACGGTCACGGCAACATTGGTGGCCAACTCATCGGCAGTGGGCATTCTGCCGATAACCGTGATACCGGTCTCGGTGGTCGTGACGCCAACCACCGTTGACGTTGGGACGAATCTGGTGCAGCAGTTCACCGCTGTTGCGGTGCCAGACGATGCGCCGCAAACCTTCACCTGGACGTGTACGCCAACAGGCGCCTGCGGAAGCCTCGTCCTTCAGGACCAGACGAATACTTATTCCGGCTTGGTGGCATATACCGCGCCCTCCTCCAACGGAAGTGTGGTTGTGTCGGCGACTTCAACAGTGACGCAACCTACCGCAGGCGTTGGTCAATCTAAGGTTACTGTCGCAGCCTCGCGCCTGCCTCAGGGCGCCTACGCATTTCGCTTTTCGGGATACGATGGCAGCGGCAACTCCGTCGCCGTGGCTGGAAGCCTCACCGTTGTTGGCGCAACCGGCACGATCACCAGTGGCGTGGAAGATGTGATGATCGACGGCGCATATCAGCAGTACACGACGGTGTCGGGTTCGTTCTTGATTCCCAATGACAGCAGCAACAACCTCGGGACGCTTACACTGAATGCGAACGGCGGGCCAAGCTACACGTACACCGCGGTGCTCACCTCGTCGGGCATTATTCGGATGATCGAGTCCAGCGACGGCTCTAATATTACTGGCTCCGGCGTCATGCAAAAGTCGGCGGCAGGCGCAATCTTCAACGCTGGCCCGCAGACCTTCGCATTCGGATTCGAGGGTGTGGATTCAAGCGGCTACCAGGTCGGGTATGTCGGCCTGCTGCCGATGACTCCAAGCGGAACAGGCGGGACTATCACCGGCGGCCTGATCGATACCAACGACAACGGCACGGCGACTAATTACAGCAACGTTACGGGCACCTACACACTCAACGCGAATGGGTCGTGGCATATGATTCTGACGCCGGTCGCAGGCACGAATCTTGGTTTCGACTTCTTTGTTTCCTCCGGACAAACCAAGACAGCGTCCGACCCGCTGACGATCTACGCCATTTCGACCGACGCAACGTATCAGGCACTTTCTGGAAACATGGTCTACCAGTTCCCGATGACTTACAACAATGCTGCCTTCAGCGGCACATCCGTTTCAAATCTCAGGGGAGTGGAGGTCGTGAACTCTTCAGCGGTCCCGGATACTTCAAATGTCGCGCTGATAGTCGGCACCACCGATGGCACCTCGGGCGGAACGGGTGGGGCGGGCGGCTTCACCGGCACCTTCGATCAGAACGATAACGGAACCATCACTTCGGTGGGGCCGTCGGCGCCTTTTTCGTACACCTACGTGGCGACCAGCGGCAACACCGGACGATACACCTTCCAGATGCTGGGCAATCCGAATGCGAGCCCCGTGGTCTCGCCGCTTACGTTCGTGCTGTATGCCAGCGGGGCAAATCGTGGTTTTCTGCTCGATCAGAACAGTATGGCCGTGATGACCGGATCCATGGACCAGCAGGTGACGCCGAGCGGCTTCAGCTACACCCCAACGGAACTGCCGGGCACCTATGCAGCGGCGACGATCGGCAACAGCGATTCTGGCATCACGCCTGTGGTTGAGAACCTGCTGCTCACTTCGACCGGAAGCGCGACCTACGTTGTCTCCGGAACACAGAACACACAGAATGGTAGCCAGCCACTGAACGGGAGTTACACGCTGGCCAACAACAGCTCAGGCGGAGGCACGGGCACAATCAATCTAACCGCTCCGGTGCCTCCTCCGTCCGTAGCGACGAATGTGATCTACGCCATCGACGCCAGCACCGTACCAAGTTCCAAAAATGCCGCGATTACGGATTTCTTTATGATGGGTACGACCAGCGGAACGCCAAGCTCCCTCATCTTTGCGCAGCAGTAGACTTGCTGGTGGAAGGGACGCGCGTCCCACCCGATCAAAGTCGCGTAAGTACGGCCGCACCGACTGTCCCAGCCGAGTGTCTAACTCGACTACGATTCACGACGAGCCAGGGTTCTATTTCCCGCGAATCACGGTTTTGGCGGTGGCGAGATTGTCGAACCGGTCATATGCTCGCACCACGACCACATGGTCGTTCCCAGTGCTCTCAGCCATCGGCGGCGGCGTAGGTTCGACTGGTGGCACAGCCAAGCGAAAGTCGTAGTCTTCCGTTTTGGAATCCGACAACTGGCCAACCGGCTCGACGAACTGCCAGTCGCCGCCGTCGATGGAATACTCCGCCCGCTTGATCGGCGAAAACGAATCGCTGACGCGGAAGTGGACGTGGATTTGCATGCCGATTTGCATGCCGATCTGCTTATCATCGAGAGTGGCTCTCAGCTGGTCGATGACCGGAGCAGTGCTATCGACCTCGAAGCGGGAGCTGACGCGCTCGGCGTAGAGCGCTTCTCCGGGCGAATGCGAGGGCGCATCGGAGGCGATGACCTTCACGGTGTAGCCGCCGTCGGGCAGAAGGCTGGCGTCGAAGGAATAGTAGCGATCGGAGAGGTTGTCCTTCAGCAGCAGCCAGCGCGATTCGCCATCGCCGCGATAGTAGACGGTATAGACGAGCTGGTCGTCGTTGTCGTCGTGGGCCTGCCAGCGAACGCCGATCGAGTCGCGGTCGCGCACCGCGGGCGGCGGAGGATCGAAGCGCGGCTGCCCGGCAGCGGGCGGCTCGCTGCCCGTCACATGCGGAATTGGCTGATAGTGGTATCCGGGCTGCACCACGATTTCGTCGATTTCGGGGGCCACGTTTTTCGGCAGATAGTTCAGCAGGACGTCGTCAACTCGCGGCACGGGATTGCCCGCATGCAGCACGGACTTCCACTGCACGAAACGCGCTGGCGGAATCTTGAATTCGGAGCCGGTAGCAAGGGCGAAATTAATCCGCGTCCACGGGCTCCAATTGCGGTCGGGATTGTCGACATTACCGCTCCGCGCATAGAGTTCGACGTTGCCGGCGCTGCGCACGCTGGCGCGCCCCCAGAGGGAAAAAACCCGCGCGTCGAACACATCGCTTTCATACGTGCCTTCCGACTCGGGGCCAGGACCGAGCACAAAAATCTTCCCCAGGTTGCTGCTGGAGGCATAGAGTCCGCCGCCGGGCACGGCGGCAAAGGAAGTGATTTGCGTGGCGCTGGCTTTGATCAGATCGGTGAAATCGTCAACGCCGTTGATGGCGAATATGTGACCGCGATTTCCCGTGCCCGCGAGTAAGCGTCCGTGCTGATCGAAGCCGAGAGCGTAGACGAGATCTTCGTGGGAGGTCCACAAGCGTGACGGGGCGCCATCGGGCGCGATGCGGTAAATCTCGGAGCCGCCGGTAGCGCCGACTCCGGGCGCGGGAAAGGGCGCCATGGCGGCGGGCGCTGCGGTGACGGCGATATTTCCGCCGGGCGCGGGCGGGTTCTGCGCTGGTGCGACCGCGATGCCCATTCCCGGGGCCGAACCTCCGGCGTGCTTCTCCCCCGCAGCGGCGGCGTAGGTATTGCCGGCAGCGTCGATGGCAAGCGCGGTAATTTCTTTCTTGGGCGCGCTGTAGAGAACGAATGCCTCGCCATTCGGCGCGATGCGATAAACCAGCCCGCTGCCATCGGAGCCGGCAATCAGATTTCCCTTGGGATCGAGCGCCAGAACGCGAATGTGGACTTCATCGCTCTGGAAGAACAGCGAGTGCTGGCCGTTGGGGCCGACTTTATAGATTTCGCCGTGATCGCCGGTGGCGACATACAGCACGCCGGCCTTGTCGAGAACGATGTCCCAGATGTACTTGGAACCAGGATCGAAGTAGGGCGTAGCGCTCCAGGAGGCTTTCGCGCCAGCCTTGGCGGCGGCCGCGCCCTTGGCGGGCTCGAGCCGATACACCTTGCCGTCGGGCGCAGTCGCAGCGTACACGATGCCGTTCTTGTCGTTCTTCTCGCTTCTATCAACGACCAGCGCCTGCACCTGCAATTCCTGCGGCTCGAAGATGGTTGTGCTCTGACCATCCGGCGTGATGCGGTAGACCCGCGCCGGAGATCCGGCGGCGGCATAGATGTTGCCCGCAGAATCGGAGGCGATCGACCAGATGTAGGTCGAGGGCGTGGTCGCGAGCGCCTTAAACGCCGGGGCGAGTTCGATGCCGCCCTCACTGCGCAGCGCAACGCCTCTAGCCGTGCCCTTGATCAGTTCATCGTACTTGGATTGTTCCCAGGTGCGGGTGCCCTCGGCGAGAGCGAGGGCGGAAAGCGCGAAGATGAAAAGAACAAGTGTGGACAGAAGAGCGAGCGTCTTACGAGCCAAAATTTATACCTCGATCAAAAATCTCGAATTGTCATCCCGAGCGAAGCGAGGGATCTGTAGTTTTGCAGCAAGCTGCAGATCCCTCGCTTCGCTCGGGATGAGCTGGTGCACGCCGTCATGCGGCTTGGTCGAGCCCGCTACTTAATGCTAATCGTCAGCATCTGCGCGCCCGAGACGACATAGTCGAGCGGATCGGTGGAAGCTTCACTGACCGACGATTCACCGAGCACGACCATGTCCTGCGTGCCGCGCATGTTGTCCATGACGTTCATGACGGAGAGCGGCAGCGTCGGCATCACTTTGTCGGCGACCATGGCCTCGGGATCGGACCCGATCAACGACACATACACGCGATCGTTGGCGCGCTCTTTGTTCAGCAATGCGATCGTCGGCGCCAGTCCCAGACCACGGTTCATCATCGGCGTCCCGCGGTGCATGCGGTCCAGCGTGTCCCCATCGCTGACCAGGATGCGCAGCGTTCCCTTTGCAGTGGAGGTCGGAATCCGTATAGGAATCTGGCGCACCAGCCGCTCACCACGATAGGGACGAATCACCGTCTCCACCATAATCTGGTCGCCGGGCCGAGCTTCCGTCATGTCCGTGCGCGCAGCTTCCAGACGGGCGGAGCGGCGCTCGCGGACAAGATCGAAATCGAGCTTCACGCCCTCAACGTCGGGAGTGTCGAAGGAATTGGTATAGATGCGTCCAAAACGGTCGCCGATGGTGGCCGCAGCCAAAGCCGCCGCCGGCTGTCCGTTGTCTTGCGGGGCAAACATGTTCCGCAGCGCGACGTCGGGATACCCCTTCACGCTGAGCACTCCATTCATTCGGTAGGTAATGTCCTCGCCGTATTCGTTGGTGCTGTGCAGGGCGTTGAAGACAGTGGCCATCATGGCCAACGGGCTCAGCCGTGCGTTATTGAGAATCTCGTAATGGAATTCCTTGGTGGCCGCTCCATGTTCGCCTACGCTGTGCATGGCCACGGTGACCGGAATCATCTTCGACTCCCGCCCCGGCACACCCATAATGCCGGCCTGGCGATCTTGCACGAACGCACCGAACGTCTCGGTCGTGTTGACGATCTTGAACGCATTCATGGGCGAAGGCAGCGTGGCCAGCACCGTGGCCTTCGTCATAGGCAGATCCACTTCGCCAAACTGCAAGAGCGGATGTCCGCAGGCCAGCAATTGTTGCGGATCGACATAAGTCACAGTACAAGTGGCCGCAATACTCATATCGCCACGAACCAGCACGGCGCTGACGGCCGATCCGGCCTCGATCGGTTCCGGTTGTTTGCGATCGCTAGCCGAGCCAATGCCCATCACCGGAACGATACCGGCCGCTGCGAATTTTGACCCATAGCGCTGCAAGGTCTCGTCAGAAAAGCCGTTGAACACAAGAGGCGTGTCGATGGGCTTCAGATAGTCGCTGTAGCTCTGGGCCGGAAGCGTCGCGCTTTCGTCCGGGCTCGCGCTTTGTGTGGTTCCGCTCTCCTTGGAAGAATCGGCGTCCGTAACCCTGGCGCGCAGCGGCGCCGGGGACGGTCGACGATCCAGCGCATTGATCTCCAGCATCTCCTGGATCGGCGTCACCCCCGCGATCGGTTCCTTCGAGAATTCGCCGATGCGGAAGGCAAGCGCCCCCGCCAGTTTGCCATCGAAATAAACCGGGCTTCCGCTCATACCAGCAACCACGCCGGTATACTCGGGCTTCGTACCATGCAGACGGACCAAAATAATGTCGCCCTTCGGACCATTCGCGTTGTGCATCACGCCCAGAACTTCCACCGCCATCGACTCAGGTTTCACGCCCTGGAACACCGTAAGCGCGGTGCCTTTCATGCCTTCATGGATCTGATCGAGCGGCATGATCGCCGGAGAAACGATCGCCGAAGAGACACCGGCAGGGAGAATTGTGGCCGCCGCTGGCTGGTCGAGGGTAGTAACGTCTTGCGCATGAACGCAAACGGCGGACAACAAAAACAAAAGGACGGCGAGTGCGCGTGTGGCGTTTCCCATGAGTGGCCCCGGGGGGTCAGAAGTGACCCTTTACTTGCTTAGACTCCGCGTGCTATCAGAAGGTTTTGCCAGGGGAGGCGGCGTTTCTTAAGACCCGCAAAATATCCCAACCGCGGAATTCTTGCATCTATACTAGCACAGGAGTTTCCGAGGATTCCCCATGATTTGTAGCGTTCCTTGCGGTCTAAACCGCGCCCCGTCGGCTTCCCGTAAGCATTTGATCCTACTGGTGGTTGTTTTTTTCTGGACGATGGCCGCGTCCCTCTCTGCACCAGCCCAGAACACCTCGCAGCAGCCCCCGGCGAACCCCAACCAGCAGGAGGCCCCGCCCGAAGCCGGTGGGCCACAAAACGACGTTGGTCCGTACGCGATCCCCAAGAAGAAGGACGAACCGCCGCCTCCCGCCCCAGAAAGACCAAAGAAGATCGAGAATATGCCTGACTACTCGATTTCGGTGAACGTGCCGGTTGTGAACGTGGATGTGCTGGTGACCAGCAAGGACGGCCAGACCATCCCAGGGCTGAGGAAAGAAAACTTCAAAATCATGGAAGATGGCCAGCCCCAGCAGATTGCGACCTTCAATCAGAGCCAGGCTCCGATCACCGCGGTCCTGCTGGTTGAGTTCGCATCGACCAACTACGATTTCGAGGTGGAAGCCTTGCGCGCATCGTACGCATTCGCGAACACCTTGCAGAAGGATGACTGGGTGTCGGTGATCTCGTATGACATAAAACCCTACATCCTCGCGGATTTTACCCAGGACAAGCGCGCTGTCATGGCCGCATTGAACCAACTACGCATGCCGGGCTTTGCTGAGACCAACATGTTTGACGCGGTGTTCGACACCCTGGACAGAGTCGATCGTATCGAAGGCAAGAAATACATCATTCTTGTGACCACGGGAATCGACACCTTCAGCAAGATTACACTCGACCAAACCCTCAAGAAGATCAGGTCCACAAAAGACGTCACGATTTACCCCGTCAGCGTCGGTTTCATGGTCCGTGAATATTGCGAGGTGCACCACTGCCGCTACAGCCACGGGTTCGGAATACCGGTCAGCAACATGGACTACTTGCAAGGAGATAACGAGGTGAGGACGTTCGCACAACTGACCGGAGGCCGCGCCTACTTCCCGCGCTTCCAAGGCGAACTGCCGGAGCTTTTTCACGACATCGCGGCCGACATCCGCAACCAATACAGCATCAGCTACCACCCCACCAACGCCAAGCTTGACGGCACCTACCGCAAGCTGAAAGTCGAACTCCAGGCGCCGGACGGTGGTCCTCTGAAGGTTCACGACCAGAAGGGCAAGGAAGTGAAGTATATCGTGTACGCCCGAGAAGGCTACACGGCGAAGCACACGGTGGAGTAGGCGAACTCACACGGTGGTGCGACGGGCGTCCTCGCGGGCCTGCCTGGGCGAGTCCAGCCTTGAGCAATGAGCCGGGCGGGGACGCCCGGCCCTCCACCAGAAGCTGGCGTCTCGGCACGCATTCGCCCGCCTGATTTACAATCCCCAGTTCCCCCTCAGGAGAAATCACCGTGATCCCTCGCTATACCCGGCCCGAGATGGCTCGCATCTGGAGCGACGAGAACCGCTTCCGCACCTGGCTCGCGGTCGAGGTCGCCGCCACTGAGACGCTCGCTGCTGCCGGCATTGTGCCGAAAGAAGCCGCCAAGGCGATCCACGCGCGCGCCGACTTCAACGTGGATCGCATCTTCCAGATTGAAGCCGAGGTCAAACACGACGTCATCGCCTTCACCACGGCCGTGGCCGAGATCGTCGGCCCGCACGCCCGCTGGTTCCACTATGGCCTCACCTCGAACGATGTAGTGGATACGGCGCAGGCGTTGCTTATCCAACAGGCCTCATCGCTGATCGCGGGCGATTTGGAGCGTCTTGCCGAGGTCCTCGAACGCCGGGCATGGGAGTTCAAAGATACGCCAATGATCGGGCGCACTCACGGCATCCACGCCGAGCCCATCACCTTTGGATTCAAGATTGCCAACTGGTATTCGGAGACGCAGCGCAACATCGCGCGCTTCAAGGCCGCCGCCGAAGATCTGCGCGTGGGAAAGTTTTCGGGCGCAGTGGGCACGTTTGCCCACCTCACTCCCGAACTCGAAGAGAAGATGTGCTTGCGCCTGGGATTGAAGGCCGCCGCGGTATCGTCGCAGGTAATTCAGCGCGACCGCCATGCCCACTACCTGGCCACGCTGGCCACGGTCGCATCGACGCTCGATAAGATCGCAACCGAAATCCGCCACCTGCAGCGCACCGAAGTTCGCGAGGCCGAAGAATACTTCAGCGAAAAGCAGAAAGGCTCGTCGGCCATGCCGCACAAGCGCAATCCCGTCACCAGCGAGCAGATCTCTGGGCTAGCGCGCGTGGTGCGCTCGAACGCGCAGGCCGGATTCGAGAACGTCGCGCTCTGGCACGAGCGCGATATTTCGCACTCATCGGCCGAGCGCATCATTATCCCCGACTCGACCACGCTCGTCGACTACCTGCTCAACAAGACGGCCGATCTGATCGAGACCATGTTCGTCTATCCCGAGCGCATGCTGGCGAACCTCGAAAGCACGCGCGGCCTGGTCTTCAGCGGACAATTGTTGCTCGACTTGGTCGAGAGCGGCGTTTCACGCGAGGACGCCTATCGCCTGGTGCAAAGCCACGCCATGCGCGCGTGGAAAGAGAATCTCAACTTCCACGAACTGGTCGCAAACGATCCCGAGATTCGCGGCCGGATCCCGAGAGCAAAGATCGACCGCGCCTTCGACCTGACGCGGCAGCTCAACAGCATCGACAGGATTTTCGCGCGGGTGTTTCCAGGCAAGGCGGCCGTAAAGAAGGATGCTCCATCGCCAAAGAAGAAAGTTGCTAAGCGGACGGGGTAGAGCTCGCGCTGAAGATTTTCTCGGCTGCGTTCGCAGCGTCTCAGCGGTGAAAGTTCTTCCCGCCGCCCCTCACCATCTCCAGCAAGTCAATCAACTGCTTCAACTTTTCCTGTCCGACGTGGCCAAGCATCTCCCGCCCGTGCTTGTCGATCGGCGCATCCATTTCGCGCAGGAGCTTTAGCCCGGCGGCGTTGATCTTTCCATAGATGACGCGGCGATCATGCCGGGCGCGCGTGCGCTCGACCAAGCCGCGATCTTCCAGGCGATTTAGTAGACGCGTAATGTCGGGATCGCGCGTAATCATGCGCTCGCCGATCTCGCGGCACGGCAAGCCCTCCGGCCCAGCGCCGCGCAAGATGCGTAGGGCGTTGTACTGCGTGCCGGTAAGTCCGAACTGTTTGAGCCAGGCCTCAACCCGCGCTTGGAGCGCATCGGCTGTACGCAACAAGGAAAGATAAGCTTCTTGTTCCCGGCTTGTGAATGGAGCTCTTTGTTTGAGTTCCGCTTGCAGACCTTTTGCTTGCAAACCACGAGGCATGAGCCGAGATTAGTCGTTATGACAAATATCTGTCAAACTCCCTTCCAGCTCGTTCCGTTTGTAATAGTTTGTAAAAGTAATAGTTTGTAAAAGCAGCCACCAGGCGCATCCCTACCCACTGGCCAGGCATCTATTTAACTGACCGGTTAATAGTGTGGGGAACCGGAATTCCATTGGGGATGGCAACCATGAAAAGGCAAATACTTGCGGTGACGCTGGCGTTGCTCGTCCTGCTGGGTATGACTGCCATGGCCGCCACCGGCCGGTACGACGAGCAGATTCAGCAGGCGGTCAGCCAGAAGATTCATGACGCGAAGCAACTGCAGAACGTAAGCTCGAGCGTCGAAGATGGCATCGTGACCCTGACCGGCACAGTCAGCCTTTACCAGGACAAACTCGACGCCGCCAAGAAAGTCAAGAAGCTCGCAAACGTGAGCGGTGTCCGCAATGACATCGTAGTCGCGGGAGAAGCCGTGCCCGATGGCCAGCTCCAGCAGAAACTGGCGAAGAAGCTGGCCTATGACCGTGTCGGATACTACGACAACGCGTTCAATTATATTGCGCTCAACGTGAAGGACGGCGTGGTCACGCTGAGCGGCGACACTCTTTGGGATGTACCGAAAGACTCGGCGCTTGCCATCGTAGCGCACACGCCGGGCGTCAAGGACGTTGTGAACGACGTGAGCGTCCTGCCGGTTTCCATGTTTGACGATTCAATCCGGGTGCGTACGGCCCGCGCGATTTATCACGACTCGGTGCTCGGCCACTACGCCAGCAACCCGGTCGACCCGATCCGCATCGTGGTGGACAACGGACACGTGACGCTCTACGGAACCGTCCAGAGCGCGATGGACAGGACCATTGCCGGAATGAGAGCGAGTGCTGTACCCGGCGCGTTCAGCGTTGAGAACAAGCTAGTAGTGGATTAACTTGTGGTGGTTTGGGGGCGCGGCGCAAGCCGCGCCTTTTTTTGTCTTGCACTTTCGATGATTCGGTACTCACCGGCTCTGCGCTCCGGGTTTCCACTTGTTCAGGAATGCCAGGAAACCTTCCGGGGCAAGTGCTCGCGCATTCTCGAATTCACCGTTCTTCTGGCTGTAAACCAGCTTTCCATCGGGATCAAGCACGGCCAGCCCGGGAATGCCACGCTTCATCGGAACCTCGTACTGCTTCATCAGGTCCTGGTTCTTTTCTCCCTTGCCGATGTCCACGTGCACAACTTCATAGTTGGCAGCCAGGATCGACGCCAGGTCCGGACGATGAAAAGCCTTATCGAGCACGTGGCAGTCGTAGCACCAGTTGGCTCCAAACACGACAATGACGCGCTTGTGTTCCGCCGTGGCCTTCTCCAGAGCCTCTTTGATTTCGGCGCGCGCATCGGCGCTTTCGTTGTAAATATCTTTCTCTTTCTTAACCGCCTGGCTAAAACAGACCGCGCTGGATCCCACGATAATCGCGAGACTCACAGCCAAAATCCGCCGGTAAGACCTCATCCATGGTCTCCTGCACCTAATGTAGGTGAGGCCTGAGTATAACGCTGGGACTCTCCCCGAGCCGCGGCGAAGCCAGCGCGTTGTGCAGCGCTTTTTCAGTTCGTTTTGCGGGAGTGCACCAGCTTCAGGCTGTCGCTCTGCAGAATTCGTTGGATCTGATGTTTGGCGTGGACTGTCCAGGGGCCAGCGGTGTCGAGCTTCACGTAGGCGCGCCAGTGTTGCAGCGCCTTGCGCGGCTCCCGTATCTTCTCATAGGCCAGCGCGATATTGTAGTGCGCATCCGCGTAGGTGGGCGCGAGCTGAATCGCGATCTTATAAGTGTTGATGGCTTCCTCGACGCGTCCGGTCTCGTCGAGCACGTTGCCCAGATCGAAATAGGCGAGCGCGTAGCGCGGATCGATCTGAATCGCCGAACGGTAGTGTCTTTCGGCGAGCGCGTATTCCTGACGGTTGTAATATAGCGTGCCCAGATTGATGTGCGCGGCGGCGTGAATGGGATCCATTTCGAGAACCTTCAGATAGGTAGTGATCGCCTCGCTCTGCGTCGAGGGATCTTCTTCCAGCATGATCCCGCGCGCAAACAAATCGGCAACGTCGGTAACCACCAACTCCGGTCCGTTTCGCGTCGGGCTGGTCACAACTCTACTCTCTTCCGACGAAAAATCGAACATGAACTGCCCGGCGATCGGCTCCAGCAATCGTCCCTGGTGCCGGAAAGCGATGCGGTGACCGCTCTGGTACGCCCCCGCCTCGAGCAGCGGATTCTCCATGCCGGCAACCTGTTTCTGCATGGCTTCGAGCGATTGCCGGATGACGGCAGGACGAACCCGCTGCGCGCAGAGGTCGCGCACTTTCTTGATTTGCACCAGATCGAAAAAAGAATAATCTTCGCTCGCTGTCACCAGTCCCGCCTTCTCCCAGGTCTGAAGCTGGCGAGGAGCGAGCCGGAGAATGCGCAGCAAGTCGGCGCGGCTGTAGCGATACACCACGGTTATACTTTCGTCAATAATTATCGGAACTTGTGTACTGGAATGCAAGTGGCAACCAGGTGGAAGGCTGTGGAGAACCAGGGATGAAATGGCACCGAAGTGCCAGCCGCTCTCGCCTCGTCATTCGCGTAAGGCCGAAACTTACCTCGCGCTTGGGAATCACATTGAGCCGGAGAAGCCGACTCCAGGTTCTTTCTGCCAGTAGAGACGGGGCTTGCCCCGTCTCACGATGTCATCCTGAGCAATGCGAAGGATCTGTGTACGGGGCGCTGAAAACAAGCGTAACTTTTCCTTCGCTGCCGACTCTATTAAAGAGGCGCTCGAACTCAACTACCGGGCCTTTGAAGGAGATCGTTATGAGAATGTCCAGCATCCCCTCGCGCGTATCTGCTCTGCTCCTAATGGTGACCCTCGCGGGCGTGGTCGCCAGCAATGCCGGAGACCGGCCGGCTGCCAACATCCCCGGCCCTGCCGTAGACGCCACGCTAACAGCGGCCAGAGCTGAGCAAACTGCCGTCGTCGCCGGTGGCTGCTTCTGGGGCATTCAGGCCGTCTTCCAGCACGTGAAGGGTGTGATCAGAGCCACGTCAGGCTATTCCGGCGGCGCGGCCAGCACTGCGGAATACGAACTGGTAAGCAGCGGCGACACCGGCCACGCGGAATCGGTGAAGATTATCTACGACGCTTCTCAGGTCACTTATGGGCAGCTTCTGCGGGTCTTCTTCTCGGTCGGGCACGATCCCACGCAATTAAACCGTCAGGGACCCGACACCGGCAGTCAGTATCGTTCGTCCATTTTCTACGCGAGCGACGAGCAAAAACGAATCGCCGAAGCGTACATCGCGCAACTCGAGAAGGCCAAGGTCTTCCCGCGTCCGATCGTGACTCAAGTGGTCCCCTTGAAAGCCTTTTATCCCGCCGAGGCCTACCACCAGGACTACGCTGCCCATCATCCCAACAGTCCCTACATCGTTTACAACGACGCGCCGAAAGTGGTGAACCTTCGCCAACAGTTTCCCGATCTCTACACGGGCAAGTAGACAATCTCACCTTATGTTTACTAAAGTGTGATGTTCGGCGTCCTCACGCCGACTTGCCAAGCTGTTGTGCGGAACAACTTTCTCCCCAACGGTCATCCTTGCACTGCGCGAATTCTCTCAGCCCCCGAAAGCGGGTTCAATATCAATAACTTGAGGCTGGCGCTCTCCATTGGCACCGGACTTGCATCTCGCAATCAAGGACCCTGCCGAAGGAGACCGCGATGAAGAAATCACCTTTCGCTTTGTCCCTGATTTTGCCGCTGACAGCGCTGGCTGCTGCTTTGTGTTTCGCCAGCCAGCTGACATTTGCGCAGAGTAATTCCGGATCTTCGCGCAACCCAACCACTCAACAACAACCGATGCAACCAGACGATCAGAACAGCGCTCCGGTGAATACGTTCAGCGGAAAGATCGTGAAATCCGGAAACAAGCTTGTCCTGGCGGCTTCCGACAACCTCACTACCTATCAACTCGACGACCAGCAAAGGGCCCGGGACTTCTTAAACCAGAGCGTGAAGGTAACTGGATCTCTGGATGCCTCTACGGGAACGATTCGCGTCACTGCGATCGATCCAGCCTGATCGCCGAGCACCGATATTTCGAACGTATTTGATTTAACCAACAACGTGTTTGCACGCGGTCGCGTCAAAATCCCGGGGCAAGAAGGACTATGCATGCGATTGTTGAGTGTTCGCCTCATTGTTTCTCTTATTCTCGGCATCACGCTGGTATCGTCAGGCTTTTCCTACTACGAGGTGTTGCGGGAAAAGCGCGCTCTTCGCAGCGATCTGGAGCGTCGCGCCGCGCTGTTCGGCGAGAGTCTCGCCGGCAACGTCGAGCGGGCCTGGAATGCAGACTCGAACAAGGCGGGTTTGGAGAAGGCAGGCGCGGACGGAGTCTCTAATGACGTCCCGAACAACGAACTGCAACAGCTTGTGCAGCGCTTCGGAAATCGGGAGCACATGCTGGGCGTCGCCGTCTACAACCGGCAGGGCGCACTGGTAGCCATGACGCCGGAACTCACGAGAATACTCACCGTGAGTCCGTCGCCCGTGACGCAGGCCATCGCGCAGGGTCGCGAAGAGAGTTCGTTCGTCCGGCTGGGGAATATGTCGGCGCATATTCTCGCGTTGCCGATTCGCCGCCAGGTTCAGGCCAAAGATCAGGACAAAGAAGATCAGGGCAAAGATGGCAAAGATGAAGTGTTGGGCGGTCTGGCCGTGGTGCACGATGTGAGCTACATCCGGGCGCAGATTCTTCTCGCCTGGCGTCAAACATTTTTTCGTGTGCTGGCTCAGGTCTTCCTAATCGTCCTGATTACCTTACTGATTGTCCGCTGGAGCATCACCGGTCCGATTGCACGCGCGGCACTGTGGACGCGCGCCCTACGTACGGGAAAGATTTCATTCCGTCAGGAGGTGCCAGACCTCGATATGTTCCGGCCGCTGGCGCGCGAGGTTGCCACTATGGCGGAGAGCCTCAGCCACGCCCGCAACGCAGCCGAAAATGAGGCCCGCCTGCGCGAGGCGGCGGAATCCATGTGGACGGCGGATCGTCTCTCGGTGCAACTCCGCACGCGTCTGGAGGGCGGCCACTTGTTCGTCGTCTCGAATCGTGAGCCTTACATGCATCAGCGAAACGGGAAGACGCTCGACGTGGTCGTTCCACCAAGCGGCCTGGTCACCGCGCTCGAGCCCGTGCTCAACGCCTGCGATGGCACATGGATCGCGCATGGCAGCGGTAGTGCCGACGCCGAAGTCGTGGACGCCACCGACCGGCTGCGCGTTCCTCGTGACGATCCTCGCTACAGCTTGCGCCGCGTGTGGTTAACCAAAGAGGAAGAGGAAGGTTACTACTACGGCTTTGCCAATGAAGGGCTCTGGCCGCTTTGCCACATCGCGCACACCCGCCCGCTCTTTCGGGCTAATGACTGGCAGCACTACCAGGATGTCAACCGCAAGTTTATGGCCGCCGTGCTCGAGGAAATCGAAAATGTCGCGAAACCCGTGGTGCTGGTCCAGGATTATCACTTCGCGTTACTGCCGCGGCTGATCAAAGAAAAGCGTCCCGATGCGCGCGTGGCAATCTTCTGGCATATTCCGTGGCCCAATCCGGAAGCCTTTGGCATCTGCCCTTGGCAGCGCCAGTTAGTGGATGGTTTACTCGGCGCCGACTTGATCGGATTCCACATTCAGTCGCACTGCAACAACTTTCTGCAGACCGTCGACCGCGTCGTCGAGTCGCGCGTGGACTGGGAGCATTTTTCCGCGCTGCGCCAGGACCACCGCACCATCGTCCGGCCTTTCCCGATTAGTGTTGCGTTTACCGACGATGACGCAGCCGAAAATAACAATTACGGCCTCAACTACCTCGAACGGTCCGCGCTGCTACGGAGTCTGGGCGTGGAAGCCACCTTCGTGGGGATTGGCGTCGATCGCGTCGACTACACCAAGGGACTTCTCGAGCGCTTCCTGGCAATCGAGCGCTTCCTCGAGAAATTCCCCAGCTATCAGGGAAAATTCACATTCGTGCAGATCGGAGCGCCCAGCCGCACCCACATCAAGCGCTATCACGATTTGTTCGCGGAAGTGGAAGCCGAGGCGGAACGCATCAATTGGCGCTTCCAGGGTGGTAAGTGGAAGCCCATTGTGTTCCTCAAGCGCCAGCACAGCCATCAGGAGATCGAGCCCTATTACCGTGCCGCCGATCTCTGCCTGGTGACTTCGCTGCACGATGGGATGAACCTCGTGGCCAAGGAATTCCTGGCCTCGCGCCGGGATGAGCGGGGCGTGCTGATCCTCAGCCAGTTCACCGGAGCCGCCCGCGAACTGCGCGACGCCCTGCTGGTCAATCCTTACGATATCGATCAGACCGCCGACGCCATCCGTGCCGCTTTAGAGATGGAGCCCGAGGACAAGCAGTTACGCATGCACCGCATGCGCAAGGTCATCAAGGAGCACAACATCTACCGCTGGGCCGGAAGCCTGATCACCGAACTTTGCGAGGTGCGCCTGGATGCCCCCGAGGACATGCAGGAGAAACTTCGCGCCCGGGTGTCTGTAGCGTGATTCCTGTTCGCAAGCTGTCCAGAACGAAGAGAAGAAAGGAGCAAAGCGTTGAGGCCAGAAGTACAATCGCAGCTCACGCCGTTTCTACAAACTGTTGCCCAGGCGCCCCAGGCAGCGTTGCTGCTTGATTATGACGGAACGCTCGCGCCCTTCCATGCGCGGCGCGGTCAGGCGTACCCGTATCCCGGAGTCGCTCTCGTCCTGCAAGAAATCATACGCAACGGCCGGACGCGAGTGGTTGTCATCTCCGGGCGAGATGCGACCGACGTACTCCCGCTTCTCAATATTCACCCACGTCCCGAGGTTTGGGGAGGCCATGGGGTGCAACGCCTGCAGACGGACGGGAGTATGGAGATGCCGCACCTCGATGAGCGAGCGCTCGATGGCTTGTCGGATGCCGACCGCTGGCTCGGCTACCATCAACTGCGCCACACTGCGGAATTCAAGGCCGGAAGCGTCGCCGTTCATTGGCGCGGACTGAGCGAAATCGACGCGGAGGAGCTCCGGGCCCGCGTCACTCTCGGCTGGCGGCGCAATGCGGAATACAGCGGACTTGACCTGTTGGAATTCGACGGTGGGCTGGAGATTCGTGCGTCCGAGACCGACAAAGGAGATGCGGTTCGTATTCTTCTCAACGAAATCAGCCCGCATGCGCCAGCGGCCTACCTAGGCGACGACGCCACCGATGAATCCGCTTTCCGCGCCATGCAGGGCCGCGGCATCAGCGTGCTGGTTCGTCCCGAGTGGCGACTGACCGCGGCGCAGTTGTGGCTCAAGCCCCCCGGCGAACTCCTCGACTTTCTCGGGCAATGGCTGAAGGCCTGTGCCGAGCAAGATGCCTCTAACAGCGGCGCAGCCGCAGCGGTGAACGGATGACAACCACAGCGCAATCGATTCTTCCACGAACGCCGGTGAAGCCCTTTTATTTCAATACATCGGCGCATCTCTTGCGCATCACCACACAGAAAGCGAATACGCTTGCCGAGCTTCTAACTGCCCTGCGCGCCTGTCCGGACGACTCCATCTTTCAACACACCTTCCGCACTCTGCATGAACACCACTTTATTCGCGAGGGATTTTCCAACGACTTCGCGCACTGGGCGCTCGCTGCCTGCAACGAACCCGGTCTGGCGGAACAGTTGGCCAGCGTCGACGTGCGCGAGTTCACATCCCTCGGCGAGTTGCGCGAGCGCTTCATCCAGATTGTGGAGAAGCACCTCCAACTCAATCCGTCGGATGGCTCGCGGATGGCCGACGAAACTTTCTATTTCTGCGCGTCTGACATCGTGGTGATGCCAACCAACTTTGTGGCCGAGACGATGCAGGATTTCGCCAATGGGCTCAGAGAGGTGAGTGTGCATTCCATCCATCATCATTTCATCGAGGCGCGCCTGCGGATCAAGCTCAACGATTTTTCATAGTGGCTGCACGAGGATGTGGGACTAACCGACACAGCTCGCGCGCTGAACCGGATCGATATCTACGCGGCGGTGTCACTCCAGTAAATGGACCATGGGACAGCGCTGTTCAACTTTCCTGTGCAGTGACTGGGCCATCGCCGATGCCGACCTGTGGGTTATCTCAGTCATCGCTGACGCCCGGCGCGAACGCTGTCACTTCGACGCTGACCGTCACGGCTCCAGCATCGGCGGCCATGTCGTCTCCGGCAACCCGTCAGCGACTCCGGAGGTCGCTGTTTGCCGCCTGGCTTCCGCTAATGTTCGGGATAACGCTCGTTATAGGATCGAGTAAGCAGAGATGCCGCTTGTGGGTGGTCTGCGGCTCCTTGCCGCTTTTGTTCTTCTTGCAGACGGCATGCGGCGCGAGCAACAGCAGCAACGGCACCGGGACACACCCGCCAACGAATTACACGGTGACCATCACCGCTACATCCGACGCGCTCCGGCAAACGACTCAGGTGGCAATGAGAATTCAGTAAGCTGTTAGCGAAACGTTGCCCTCGCCGCCGACAGGTCAGGCCAGAGCCGCAGCCAAGTTCTTCCAGGGAAGTGTGTCGTAAACACGTCTGCACTCACCACCCCGGTCAATGAGTGATATGGCGATTTTGCAACAACAACCCTTTCGTGATGGTGCCAACTCAACGGCCTTCATTGACTTGCACGTTTCATCCACGTAAGATTTGGCACGCATGATCGGCCGGACCATCTCGCACTACCGCATTATCGAAAAGTTGGGCGGCGGTGGGATGGGTGTCGTGTACAAGGCTGAGGACACCCGGCTGGACCGCTTTGTGGCTCTGAAATTCCTACCCGAAGGCGTGGCCCGGGACCGCCAGGCTTTGGAACGCTTCCGGCGTGAGGCCAAAGCAGCTTCCGCCCTCAACCACTCCAACATCTGCACGATCTATGACATCGGTGAGCAGGACGGGCAGGCGTTTATCGCCATGGAGTACCTCGACGGTAAGACCCTGAAGCACTTGATCGGCAACCGTCCGATGGATCTGGAGACGCTGCTCTCCCTCGGAATCGAGATTGCTGACGCACTCGACGCCGCGCATTCCGAAGGCATCGTTCATCGCGACATCAAGCCAGCAAATATTTTTGTAACCCGACGAGGGCACGCCAAGGTTCTTGATTTCGGTTTGGCCAAGGTAGAGCCCATGGGCAGCCGAAGTGCGCAGGGTGCTGGAGTCTCAGCGCAGGCGACCGCCGCAGAGAGCCGTGAGCACCTTACCAGTCCCGGTTCCACGTTAGGAACGGTTGCCTACATGTCTCCCGAGCAAGCGAAGGGCAAGGAGCTTGACGCGCGCACTGACCTATTTTCCTTTGGCGCGGTATTGTACGAAATGGCGACGGGGACGCTCCCGTTTCGCGGTGATACAACCGCCGTGCTGTTTGATTCCATTCTGCACAAAGCACCGGTTGCTCCGGTACGGCTGAATCCTGATCTTCCGGGCGATTTTGAGCGCGTCATCAATAAAGCGCTGGAGAAAGACCGCGAGCTTCGCTACCAGCACGCTGCGGATATTCGGGCCGATCTGAAGCGGCTGAAACGAGAGACCGAGTCAAGCCAAAGTGCCGCGAGCGTGATAAAAGAGCATGAGGAGGAACCTGCCGCAGTTGCGTCGGCCGAGAGTCGCCAGTCTTCGAGCAAGAACCGCGCTGTTTCCTCCGTTCAAGCTGTGGCGACTGAGCCAGCGGCGAGCCGCCGGTGGAAGGTGCTGGTCCCGGTTGCTCTGGTAATCGTTGCCGCCCTGGTGGCTGGCGCTCTTTTCTACCGTTCCCACAAAACTCAAGCCCTCACCGAAAAAGATTCCATCCTCCTCTCCGACTTCACCAACACCACCGGTGATCCGGTCTTCGACAGTACTCTCAAGAAGGCCTTGGCTGTGAGCCTGGGTCAATCGCCTTATCTCAATGTCGTTCCAGATTCCAAGGTGCAACAGACGCTGAGGCTGATGGGTAAGCCGCCGGAGACACGTATCACCAGCGACATTGGCCGGGAAATCTGCCAGCGCGCCCATATTAAGGCCATGCTCGCCGGAGCCATCGCGCCGCTGGGAAGTGAATATGTGATTACGTTGGAGGCGATCAACTCTGCCACTGGCGACTCCCTGGCGCAAGTGCAGGAGCAGGCCACGAGCAAGGAGCAGGTGTTGAACGCACTGGGGTTGGGCGCCGACAAGCTGCGCGGAAAGCTAGGCGAGTCGCTGGCCTCGGTTCAGAAGTTTGATAAGCCGCTGCAGGAAGTTACCACTTCGTCGCTAGAGGCCTTGAAGGCCTTCACTCAAGCTGATGAGTTACGCGAAAAAGGCGACGCCCTTCCCCCGGTTGCGCTCTACCAGCGCGCCATCGAACTCGACCCCAACTTTGCCATGGCGTATGCCCGCCTGGGCAATCAGTACTTGACCGTTGGCCAGGCGGACCTCGCCCGCCAGAACTTTCAGAAGGCGTTTGAATTGAGAGAACGCGCGAGCGAGCGGGAAAAATTCTACATCACTGGAAAATATTACGATGGCACGGGCCAGTTGGAGCAGGCTATCCAAGCGCTGGAGCTTTATGTCCAAACCTATCCTAGCGATTCGTCGCCGCTTGTCAATCTATCGGTCGCTTATCAGCTACTCGGCGACTTTGACAAAGCCTTAACCAATACCCTCGAAGCGATTCGCCTGGAGCCTGATTCCTGGTACGGATACGTGAACGCGGGTTATTGCTACACTGCGCTCGGAAGATTCGACGAAGCCAAAGCGGTGATCAACACAGGCCTGCAAAAAACTAACGGCGCGGTTGTTATGCATGCCAGTTTGTACTACATTGCCCTGGTTCAGGGCGATAAGGCGGCGCAGGAGCGCGAAGAAGCTTTCATCAAGGCCTCGCCTACGTTCGAGTTGCAATGGGTCTTAGCGAATCAGGCTGGGTTGGCGCTGGCGCACGGCCAACGGCAGAACGCCCGCGAAATCTACGCCCAGGAGGGAGAGTTGGCCAAACGTGTCGCTCTTACAGAAAACCAGGCCGCTGCCGTTCAGCTTCCAGCCTGGATCGATTTGCTCTTCGGCGATACGAGCGATAAGAACAAGTCGGTCTCCCAGGCAACCGTAGCTCTGGCCCTCGCAGACAGCCCCGATGTTGCCATCCTCTCGGCCGAAATTGCGGCCCTTGCCGGCGGTGAAGCGCAGGCCCGCCGTTTGATGGAAGATGTGAGCCGCCGCCGGCCTCTGGATACCAGGTTCCAGACCATGCTCATCCCCGTTGTACAAGCCACTCTCTTCATGAACCACGGTGAGGCCGCCAAAGCTATCGATGTGCTGAAGGCCGGCGAACCGTATGACAAAGGTACGACCGACATCCACTTTACCCGCGGTCGCGCCTATCTGCTGAACCACCAGCCCGCTCAAGCCGCGCAGGATTTTCAAGCCGTGTTGAACTTGAGAGGCGCGTACATCGGAGATCCGCTGATGGGCCTGGCCCAGCTTTACCTGGCTCGCGCCTACGCCCAGCAGAACGATGGCACCAAAGCTCGCGCTGCCTATCAGGATTTTTTCGCGCTCTGGAAAGACGCCGACCCCGACATTCCCATCCTGAAGGAAGCCAAGGCAGAGTACGCGAAGCTGCAGTAGCTGCCAGTAGCTGGAAAGATGCTGCCTATTCGCCTGGTGTCTACCGATAGTTGATGTTGGAGCGAAACTATTCTTGACACTGACCGGCTTTCTCATGGAAGGCGTTTACACTCATTGAGAAGTGGCCGATCCGGGTCAATGAGTGCTGTCGCGATATTACGGCCCGACCGGTAGATCCGAACTTGCTGATGGAGGAACGACCCACCCAACACAGTATGGGGCCCTTTACAACCATTTCGATCTTATCGGGGGCATTGGGCACCATGCAGAGGAACTCGAAGGGGGCCTCGATCACCTTGTAGTAGTGCGGAGCGCCGGCCGGAATGTACAGGACGTCGTCGCCGTGCACTTCATGCACCTTGGCGCCGATACCCACCTCGGCGCGCCCGCACAACACGTACTGTTCGTGTTCCACCTTGTTAGTGTGGGTCGGTATCCCGCCCCCTTTTTCCATGATGAAGCGTCGCATGGCAAAATGCGGGGCGCCGTCCTCGGGGCCGATCAGGACTTGCATCTGCGTGGCTATCCCAGCAGAGACATCCTGCCACAGTAGGGCCTCGCCTGGTTTGACCACGCCCTCAGCGTGTCCCTGCACTTTGGCTTGTTCACCGCTCACGATCTGCCTCCAATTCAATCTGCAATAGCTTAACTATAGAGCTGTCCCCGATTTCGTAGAGTCCAGACGGCAGTGGTCACCAGCACCCCGGTCAATGGTTGGGATAGAGCTCCGACGCGCCGGCTGTAGGTGGAGGGTTACCAAGCCCGCTCTTTCGATGGCGAGTTGGGTTCTCGTTTCCACCATGGCTACGTTTTCGAAGGCCCCCCTATAATGCCGGACGGCCGAATTTCCCAGGTCCGGTTTGAAGCCTTGGCATTTCGTCCGTGAGCCTTCCCATGCGCAGCGAGGTTTCAAGCGCTGGTTCGCATACGCCCCGACTACGAATGGTTTGCTCTCAGCTTAGTTCCATCTCATGCGTCGGCTTATGTCGGCTCTGTGTCCGACCACCGCGCTGCCGATGGCACCACCAAGTACCCAGAGTCCCTTTGCCCGATCTTGGCGTTACCTTGATCAGGGAGACGTGTGCCGCCTCCTGCGAGGACATTACTCCCCGGTCATCGCTCTTACAGACTCATTCGTCGATCCCACTCGGCTCTCCTCTCCTTCGGCCTAAGCCTCGTTCGAGGAGTCTCTGCAGGTTGCGACCAGCCCCTGCTGCGGGCAGGACCTTCCCGACGTTATCTCTGCGAATCCTTCCCTGAGTGCCTGGGCCCCTGTCACGGCGGTCCCGTGGAGTGCACCTGCCTGTTTCTTCCCCCACGTCATCGGCCTTCCCCCGTACACTATCGAGGTCGGCTTCCCGCGTTTCCCCGTCAAAACGATTTCATGACGGATCTCTTTTTCGAGACTGCAGCCATTTCGTTATGTTCAGGCCCTCAGGTTTGCTCGCCTCCCCGATCGTTCCCACCGCTGCAGCTTATCGCCGCAGGGCAGCCGAGGCTTTTACGTCCGAGCTGAACATGCTTCGTTGCCTCCGCATGCATCGGATATGCTAACCACCTGCCCAGGCAATTGGTGGTGTGGGGACTTACACCCCACTAGATTCACAGCCTTGTCGGCTGCTCCAGTGTAATCGCGATTTATCGCCAACTAACGATCTAAGCCACCGTCAACTCATTAGCTCTCATTGACTTGCCCGTTCCGCAGCCGTAGGATTCTGCTCCAGTGATCGGCCGACCATATCGCACTACCGCATTGTCGAGAAGCTGGGCGGCGGGGGCATGGGCGTTGTCTACAAGGCCGAGGATGTAAAGCTGCACCGCTTTGTTGCCTTAAAGTTCCTACCCAATGATGTTGCCAAGGATGCACAAGCTCTCGCCCGCTTCCAGCGTGAAGCGCAAGCCGCCTCGGCTCTGAACCACCCAAACATCTGCACCATCTACGAAATCGATGACCACGGCGGGCAGGCGTTCATCGTCATGGAATTTCTGGATGGCATGACGCTGAAACATCGCATTGCTGGGCGTCCGATGGAAACGGAAGTGCTTCTCTCCATCGCCATCGACATAGCCGACGCGCTCGACGCCGCTCATTCTGCTGGCATCGTCCACCGCGACATCAAGCCCGCGAACATCTTCAACACGAAGCGCGGACACGCCAAGATTCTGGACTTTGGGCTGGCAAAATCTTCTGTGAGACAGGGACCGGGTGCGGACGCGAACGCCACCACCATCGACGTAGAGTCCCAACTGACCAGCCCCGGTGCTACGCTCGGCACCGTCACTTACATGTCACCGGAGCAGGTGCGAGCCAAGGAACTTGATGGACGCACCGATTTGTTTTCCTTCGGCGTGGTTTTGTACGAGGCGGCAACGGGGACGTTGCCCTTCCGTGGGGAAAGCTCGGGAGTCATCTTCAAAGCAATTCTCGATGCGGCTCCCACGTCCGTCGTGCGGCTGAATCCCGACGTATCGCCCGAACTGGAACGGATTATCAACAAGGCTTTGGAGAAAGACCGGAACCTGCGTTATCAGAGCGCGGCGGAGATGCGAGCCGACCTGCAACGACTGAAGCGGGACTCCGATAGCGGGCGCAATCCTGCGACAAGCTCGGGCACGCCTGCGACTCAAGGCGGGACATTTTGGAAAATTGCGCTTGCCGTTATGACCGTCGTCTTGCTCATAGCGGGTGGACTTTACTATCGTTCACATCGAAGCAAGCCACTCACCGACCAGGACACGATTGTCCTCGCCGATGTCATCAACATGACAGGCGACGCCGTGTTTGACGGCACCCTGCGCCAGGGGCTGACCATCCAACTCGAGCAATCGCCCTTTCTGAAAATCATGGACGACGAGCAGGTACAACAAGACCTGCGGTTGATGAACGTTGCTCCCGCGAGCCATATCACAAACCAGATCGCACATGACATCTGCGTGCGGGACGGAGCCGCGGCCACGATCGACGGCTCCATCGAGAGCCTGGGTAAGAACTACAGGCTAGAGCCTCGGGCAAGGAAGACGTGTTCAAGACACTCGACACGGCGGCCTTCAGTCTGTGCGGCAAATTAGGCGAATCGCTGGCCACGATCCAAAAATATGACAAGCCAGTGGAGCAGGCGACGACGCCCTCACTCGAAGCTCTGAAATCCTACAGCATGGGCGTGCGCACCAAGAAAGAAAAGGGGGACGCGGAGGCAATCCCCTTCTACCGCCGAGCCATCGAACTGGATTCGAAGTTCGCCGTAGCTTATGCCGACCTCGGAGTCTGCTACGGCAATCTCTCGCAGGCCAGCCTGGCCTCGGAGAATATCAAGCGAGCCTATGAATTGCGTGCGCGAGTGAGCGAGCGGGAAAAACTGCGTATCTCCGCCTACTATTATGCATTCGCCACCAGAGAGCTGGAAAAGGCAGCCGAGACCTACGAGCTCTGGGTACAGAGCTATCCGCGAGACGCCCTGCCTCATCGCGATCTCGGAGTGAACCAAGCCGTTCTGGGGCAATCCGATAAAGCACTCCTGGAGTACGAGGAGGCGCTGCGTCTCGAGCCGGACAATGTCACAAATTACTCAAACGCTTTCGCCGCTTATATGGACTTGAACCGTCTGGACGACGCAAAGGCCGTTCTCGATGCCGCTGCATCGCGCAAACTCGATGGTCTTACGGTGCACAGCGGGCGGTACGCCCTCGCATTTCTCCGCGGCGACAAGGTGGAAATGGCACAACAGGTTGCCTGGGGGGCAGGCAAACCGGGATCTGAAGATCCTCTGCTCTCCTACCAATCTGACACCGAGGCTTACTACGGAAGGCTAGGGGCAGCGCGGGATTATTCGCGCCGCGCAGTAGACTCCGCCATTCGCGCTGATTCCAAGGAAACGGCGGCGATATGGCAGGTCAATGCCGCTCTGCGCGAGGCGGAGTTCGGAAATGTAACCCAAGCCAAGCAGGGAGTTGCAGCGGCCATGGCGTTGGCTCCAGGTCGGGACGTAAAAGTAATAGCAGCGCTAACGCTCGCCCGTGCCGGCGATGCGGCCCGGGCCTCGGCGCTCATTCAAGAATTGGAGAAGAGCGATCCCCTGAATACGGTCCTGAAGGTTTACTGGCAGCCAACCATTAAGGCAGCGGTCGAACTCAATCGTGGAAACAGCGCCCAGGCTCTGGAGTTGCTCCAGGCCGTAGCCCCGTATGAACTGGGTGGGCCGCCCCCGCTTGGTCAACTTTATCCAGTCTACTTGCGCGGCCAGGTCTACCTCGTGTCGCATCAAGGCACTTCCGCTGCCGCGGAGTTTCAGAAAATTGTCGACCACCGCAGCATCGTGCAGAACTTCCCAATCGGCGCTCTCGCTCATCTCGGCCTCGCCCGCGCCTACGCCCTCTCCGGCGACACCGCCAAATCGAAAACCGCTTACCAGGACTTCCTTACCCTCTGGAAAGACGCCGATCCCGAGGTCCCCATTCTGAACGAAGCCAAAGCGGAGTACGCGAAGCTGCAGTAGCTGGCAAGCGTCTTCCTCGGTGCTCACTGTTCACCGATAGTTGCTGTTAACAAGGGGCGACAACAGCGGCCTCCCCAGAGCGCCACGGTCCATGAGCCCCGACTCGTGCCGGGCTAAGCCGGCTTGCGGAAGGATTCGACGGCTTCCGCCTCTGACTTGTATACGTCGAAGACCATGGACAACTTGGTCATCTGCAGCAAATCCCTCACTTGCTTGTTCAAGCTCGTCAATTTGATCGCGCCACCCGCGTTTTTTGCGCTTGTGCGTAGCACCACGAGTATGCCCAGACCGTCGGAATCCATGTAATTCACCTCGCCCAGATTGAGCACGATGCGCTTGTTTTCCGATAGGGCCTTCTCTACGGTACCCCGCAACAGCGAAGACTCCTCGCCAAACACAATCCTGCCACTGCAATCCACCACCAGAATTCCATCCTTCGTTCGCGTTGCCAGCGTCAATTTCATAAGAACGCCCCTTTGCGGCCTGCACCAAAATGCAGCTGGAACCAGACCGCTCCCGAACCACGGTGACGCCCCAGCCTATCGGTTGCCGTGCACATTTCGCGATGTTGTCACCGTCATAGCCACCTTGCTTCCCCGAGAATTTTTCGCCCTCGCGCGGACCTCTGCTTGATCGGGCTCTTCAGATCTCAATGATCATGTCTTCCAGGCGCGTGGGGTAGGTGTTGATGATCTCGCCCTTCTCCTTCCGGACGATCACCGTGTCGGAGTGGCGGAAGCCGCCCCAGTCCGGATCATAGACTCCGGGTTCACAGCTGAACGTCATTCCTTGCTTCAGAACAGTCTTGTCCCCCTCGGCGATCCAAGGAGATTCATGGCCTTCGAGGCCGATGCCGTGACCGGTCCGGTGCCTGAGGAACTTTTCGAATCCGGCCTTGCGGATCTGGTCGAGGCTCTTCCTGTCTACGTCTTCTGCGATGGCGCCTTCCTTCATATTTTCCACTCCCGCGTCATGCGCGGCGAGCATCGCCTCGTAGAGGCGCTTGGCATGGTCGGTGGGCTTACCGATGATGAACGACCGCTCACACTCGACGGCATAGCCGCCCACCTGGGTGCCGTAGCTGAGGATGAGAGCGTCTCCCTTTTTCAGGTGGTCCTTGCTGGGAACGGCGTGGGGAAAAGCCGAGCGTTTGCCAAAGGGCACCAGTCCACCAAAGGGCGGATCGATGCTGACGCCCACGACTTCTTTCAACTCAGAGGCCATCTTGTCAGCGAGCGCATCGGCCGCGCCTTTGAGGATTTCGTTTTCGGTGACGCTGCCATGGCTTTGTACAAACTCGCGGCCCGCCTGGACATAGAAATCGGAGAAATACATGCCGCGGCGCATGATGTTCAATTCCTCTTCATCCTTGACCCAGCGCATCTGCTCGATCAGGTCTCCGGCCTCGACGATCTCCGCGTTAGGGGCACCGAGTTTGATCTCACGCAAGCGACTGGGCGTGGCTTCTTCCACGCCGATGCGAGCTGTGCTGAGGCCACGCCGGCCCACGCACTCAAAGATCCAGCGGACGCGGTTTACTGGACCGGGGAAATCGAAGTACGATTCGAAGTCTTTCACCCACCAGAGCTTCACTTGATCGGACTCGAGTCCGGGGATAAATAGTGTCGGGTCGCCGGATTTCGAGATCAATACCGCCAGCGGCCGTTCCGTGGAGAGGTGGAAGTAGCCGGTCGTATAAATCACATTGTGGGAGCTGAGCAGAACCAGCGCATCCAGCTTGCGGCGGGCCATCTCCTGCTGCACTTGGCCGATTTTGCGGCGATACCAATCGGGCGGCAGGCGGTCGACCAGATCTGTCCCCGAAACCGCCGCGGAGATCTTGAGGCTTCGGGTGCGACCATACATCGACAGGCGTGAAGTGAGGGTGAGCGCGGCGGCGCCCGCCGCTTTGCGCAGGAAAGTACGACGTCCGGTCAGCTTCATCGCGACTCCAGCACAGGGGATCGGAGGCGGACCATATTAGCGCAGAATGGCAATATTGGCGAACTACGGGTAACATTGTGGCCGTCAACATCATTGGCTACAAGAGCGAAGAGCGCTGCGCCATTTCGTCGGTCAGATCGTTGGGGATGCCTTCAGGACACCAAAACCGGCTCTGGGCACGCTGCCTGGAACCATCAATTGATGAAAGAATTGGGGTTATGTTGGAGCCGACGATCGGACTTGAACCGATGACCTGCCGATTACGAATCGGCTGCTCTACCAACTGAGCTACGTCGGCTTCTGATCTACTTACTCCAGTTTACCAAATCGCTTGGTGGTTGCTTCTGCCGCGGTCGCACTATTTTGCTTTCCTGATCCGAGCGCTGTGACAAAATGCAGGGGAGACGGAGCGATGGACGGTTGCGCTCAGCTCCAAAATATAATGATTGACGTATGACATGCGAAGCGCTCCTCCGGTTCCTCGGAGATTCAACGATGGATGACTTTAGTCCATGCTGGGAGGCGTAATTCTAGTGGAACTCTACCGTGGGCTGCCGCCCGAGGCTCTAAAGATCGTTCTGGTTTTGTTTCTGTCTTTCCTCATAGGACTGGAGCGGGAAGAACACAAGGTGGCCGGGGGCTCTTACTCCTTCGGAGGAGTGCGCACATTCCCGCTCATTGGTCTGATTGGTTATTCCCTTGCTCTTATCTCGGGCGCCCAACTGCTGCCGCTGACCGTCGGTTTCCTGGTAGTCGCAGGATTCTTGCTTTTATCCTACTGGCACAAGCTTTCCACTGCTGAAGCCGCGGGTGTCACCTCCGAAATGTCCGGTCTTGCGACTTTCCTGGTTGGAGCGCTCGTCTGCTACGGACACTTCTGGATTGCTACCGCGCTGAGCGTTGCCAGCCTGCTTTTACTCGATCTAAAAGCAGCTCTCGAAAAGCTTGCCGTTCGCATCGCTCCGCAAGAGATTCTTACCTTCGCCAAGTTTCTGCTCCTGACCGGCGTCATCCTGCCCGTACTGCCGAATCAGGAATTCAGCCGATTCCACATCAACCCATTCAAGACCTGGCTGGTCGTGGTCGCGGTCAGCACCATCTCATACGGCAGTTACGTTCTGCAAAAAGTGACGAAGGGACAGGGCGGGGTCGTGCTGGCAGCGTTGCTCGGCGGAGCGTATTCGTCGACGGTCACTACGGTCGTGATGGCGCGCCGAGCCGCGCGTGAAGAGCATCCCCACCTCTTCGCCGGGGGCATCCTGATCGCCTCCGGCGTGATGTACTTGCGACTGGTCGCGCTGCTGGCCCTTTTCAACCGGCAACTGATGTCTTTGCTGGCGCTCCCCTTTCTGGTGCTGGCCAGTCTGGCAGTCGGCATCGGTTGGCTCTGGACGCGCCGGGCGGATCCCAGTGCTAAGGCGGTGCAGCGCGAATTCGAACCCAAGAACCCACTCGAGTTGCTGGCAGCTTTTTTTTTCGCCGGGTTGTTTCTGGCGATGCTGATAGCTACGCAGTTGGCGGTGACTTATCTTGGCAAAGCAGGAGTGAATACCCTGGCCGCCATCATGGGTGTTACCGACGTGGATCCTTTCATCATGGGGATGACCCAGGCAGCGGGTGTGCTCACGCCTTTGAAGGTTGCGGCAGCTGCAGTTCTAATCGCCGCCGCCAGCAACAACGTGGTGAAAGGGATTTACGCCTACAGCATGGCTGACCGGAAGACCGGAGTGCAGAGCCTCGCGCTTCTGACAACTCTTGCCGCTCTGGGTCTCGCCCCTTTACTTTGGCTGGGATCGTGAACTCATTCTGCGCATTCTCAGGCTGAGTCGTGCCTTCCAATCGTGCGCTCAGGCCGTCGCCTTACGCGGCCTGCGCCAGCGCTCTGTACTCGTCATCGGATTGCGTGGGTAGCAGCACCCAGAGCGTGTAGATGCCGAGCGCTGTGCCAAGCGGGATTCTCAGCAGCGCCACGAAGCCCACAACCAAGGCGACCGTTCGCGCCCACGCCTCCCGCCGCAGCAAGCCCCAACCGGTAAAGAAGCCAGTCGCGGCGATCGCCAGGATCAACCATCCGATACAGGTGAGAAGAGGCCGTAGCCAGACCGTGACCTCGGGCGGCGGGCCGCCGCGGATGTGGAACGTAGCGCCGAAAATCGTCTGCGCCACCACCATCAGCGCCACTCCGGCCACAACATACAACGCCGAGTACGCCATCCAGAGGATGCCCAACAACCGCACATGTTCGCGAACCCGGCTTCGTCGCAGCTCGATGAGTCCAAGCACTGGCTTACTGCAGCGTCCGCAACGTGGCTCACCCGCTTGCAACTGCGCACCACATTGATCGCAAAACATTGCTGGTCCTCCTGACCTCACAGCCTCTGTTCAGTGCATTGTACGGATGCAAGCACTCGGCGGTTCCACTGCCCCAAAACGAAAAGGCCACCCGGCAACTGGGCGGCCTTTTCTTTCAAGGGAGAATAGTTCCAACGGAGGTTTCATCCATCAGAACTTTCTGCGGGAATCTTATGAGCCTCAAAAGCGTAGTGTCAAGCAAAATTTTAGACTTAAATAGTCTTATTTTCAACAACTTACATGATGTGTCCACAAGTCGGCAAACCGGCTCAAAATGGGGGGAAATCCCTTCTTTTCGACGCTAACGACATTCGATTGAGCTACTTACCGTTCCCGAGGCGCCGGTCGGGGCTCGTCTTCCAGGTGCAGCGCGATGATTTCCATCGCCTCCCGGCGATCAAACACGGAGTCGGGAAAAATCCGCTTCACCAGCAGTCGCAAGCCACCAAACGCGATCCCTGCCACCAGCGCCAGGCCGACCACAATTCCGCAAAGGACAATCGCGTTGAACAGAAAATTTGCCAGATTGTCTTTCTTGTTTACGTACGTGTTTTCGTTCCAGGTGACATCGGCTTCGTAGTTGATCGACGAGATCAGCGATCGCGCTTCACTTTTTGAAAGCGGTCCGGCCGCGATCACGATGATCGGACCGGTGCGCGTGTCAAAGAACGGGCCCACATCGAGAATTGGCGCAACTCCCGGCTGCTGCTGCGTGATCTGATGTGAGGCGTCGATCTGGCGCAACCGTTCAGCGGCAATCTGCGGCGTCGGATACTCAATGAGCATCAGGGTCGCATCGCCCGCATTCGCCGCGTACTTCCCTATGGCCACCTCCGCGCCCGACTTGAAATCCACCATCGCAGACGGTAGCGGTGATCCCACTCGATCAAGCGCGACCGGACCCAGAATGTACTTCGTCGTGTTCTTCTCCAGATTCCGATCGAGATTCTGGCCGAAACCCTTGGGAAGATGCGTGGGCAGCGAAGGCGAATTGCCCTTGTTGCCCTCAGCTTGCGGCAGCAACCCGGCCAGTTGCCGCATTTGCGATGCCGACATCACGCTCATTCTGTCGAACACCGCGTCCACCAGCACGTTCCCCTGATAGAACAGCACGCGGTTATTCAGAAAAGCCGCCTGCCCGCCAATGGTTTCCTGCCCCATCTCGTCGGAATAGTAGTAGGTGAAGGCGCCGTAAGCGCCACTCGCGTCGGCAAACACCGCGGCCTTGATCACCAGATTGCGGCCATCGTCGCGAGTATAGGACGCCTTCTCCAAACGCTGAAAACCGTACTCCGCAAGGACGGGTGCATTCGCCGCATCGGCAGCCGCGGGATCGTCACTCCTCGAAACCGCGCCCTTCATCTGCCAGCCCGCAAACTCAGCGGGAAGGACTGCAGTCGAAGAAGTTGCGGTTGAAGGAGTTGAGTTCTGAGAAGCAGGGATCTGCTTGGGCGGCTCAGTAGCAAAGCCCCCGGCACAAAGAAGAAAAGAGATGAAGAACACGAAGAGCTGTCGCGAGAATTTCATTCGAGAAAAGGCACACCCGCGCTACTCGATTAGACTACCGGCAGGCCGAGAAAGTTTCCACCCGGGGCAGCGTGGAACGTGTTACAGGACAATTTCGTACCTTTAATAGATGTGCGCCAAATTGTTCCAAAGACTTATCGTCATCGGCCTTCTGGGATTTTTGACCCTCTCAGCAATTGCCGGTGCGTTCCTGGCCGAGGCGACGCTGCATCCCGGCCGGCACTTTCAGTCTGCCGCTGATGATATGAAAGTACGTCAAATGGCCCGCCTCCATAGTACCGAATTGACCGATATCAATATCGCTGGGAGCGCGGTAACCCTGCGCGCCTGGAGCATTCGTCCCACCAACAGCAACGGAAACGCGGTCATCCTGCTGCACGGTCTCGCCGATAACCGCGTAGGGATGACCGGCTATGCGGAGTTGCTTCTGAGGCGCGGCTTCAGTGTGCTTCTGCCGGACGCACGGGCGCACGGAACCAGTGGCGGCTACCTGGCCACTTTTGGGCTGCTGGAATCAACGGACATCCATCGATGGCTGGATTGGTTGGAACAGAATGACCGTCCCGAGTGCATTTTCGGCTTGGGCGAGTCCATGGGCGCTGCGCTGTTGTTACAGTCGCTGCGATCTGAAACACGCTTCTGCGCCGTTGTCGCTGAATCATCCTTTGCGAGCCTCCGCGAGATCGGCTACGACCGCGTTGGCCAATTCTTTCACACTGGCCCATGGCTCGGACGCACGTTGCTGCGGCCGATTGTTGAGTTCGCATTTGTTTACGCTAGATGGAGGTACAAACTGGACTTCGAGCAGGTTTCGCCCGAAAATGCTGTCGCTGGGACCAAAGTCCCCGTCTTTCTAATTCATGGGCAAATCGATAGCAACATCCCAGTGCGTCATTCCCGATTGATCGCAGCCCGAAATCGTGCTGTTCTCTTGTGGGAGGTGCCGAACGCGGATCACTGCGGCGCTATTGGTACCCAGCCTGACGAGTTTGCAGAAAAGCTAATCCGCTGGTTTGATACCCATGCAAGCACGCAGAGCCATCTTGCGGTCTGCGTAGCTCGCTGATCGTGAGTGGATGGTGACCGGGCTCCGCATCAGGGTATCAGATGCCCCTTCAGGGGCCGGCCACCGGCACCCTCATTGCCCTTCGCGCTTGTCGATCTTGCTCGCCACCTTCACCCCGCTCAACCCGTTGACGTATTTGGAGACGCCTCGATAAAGCGATTCGGCAATGTGCTGCCGGTGTTCTGAAGTTTCCATCTTGCGCTCGTCGGTGGGATTCGACACAAACGAAATCTCGGCCAGAATTGAAGGCATATTCGCGCCGATCAGCACGATGAACGGCGCCTTCTTGATCCCGCGATTGCGGATGCCCGCATTCTCCAGGGCCAGCCCGTCGTAAAGCGATTCCTGCACATCGCCGGCAAACTCGCGCGATTCATCGATTTTGTCTTTCATCGCAATCTTCTTCACCAGATCTTGCAATTCGTGGATCGATTTCTCCGAGACCGCATTTTCGCGTGCCGCCACTTCCAGCGCTTCCGGCGATGAGGTGAAATTCAGGTAGTAGGTTTCCACGCCGCGCGCATCCGAATCGCGGCTCGAGTTGGCATGGATCGAGATGAACAAATCGGCCCGCGCCCGGTTCGCAATTGCGGTGCGCGTTTCGAGTGGAATGAAAGTGTCGTCCCGGCGCGTATAAATCACCTGGGCTCCAAGCCGCGTTTCCAGCAAACGGCCCAGACGCTTGGCCACGTCGAGCACCACATCCTTCTCCGCCAAGCCATTCGGACCAATCGTTCCCGTATCGTGGCCCCCGTGCCCAGCGTCAATGACGATCTTGCCAATCTTCAGACCCAGTGCCCGCGTCAAAGACCGGTCGCCAGCAGCGGTTGGACGCGCTTCGCGCGACTCAGGGGTACCGAGATGAAGATTGTCAAGACGAAGATCCGCAGTTTCCGAAGCGGCTGCCGGCGGGGCATATCGAGACTTTTTCCGCCGCAGAGAAGACGAAGAAGAAGACGATGATGATGACGAAGCAAAAGTATCCGGTCTCGCCTTTGCGTCGTCCGTGGCCCCACTCGCTTGGGGGCGGATTTTCTCGTGCTCCAGCGTGGTCCCCATCGCCGCAGCGCCGTCGTTCGGACTTTGGTTCGGACTTTCGTTCGGATTGTCGTTCGGATTTTGGTCCGCATCGACGATCGTCTTCGGAATCCTGTGGTTCGACCCTTTGACCGCAACCGTGGTCTTAGTCACTCCATTGCCACGCGACGCGCTGACATCTTCGGCGGGTAAGTCCGTTTCGATGAGTCCCGATTTCGAGTCTCGGCCCACCGCCGCTGGCTCGCTGGAGTCGTCATCGGATTCCGCGGAAGCCGCCATAACCGTGTCCGGCTTTGCCATGGCCCGGTTCCCCTTGCCGTGAATATCCTTGCCGTGAACATCAATGATGAGCCGGTACGGGTCCGGCAGCAGGAACGCGTCGTAGCTCGCCAGATCGTCCACTTCAAGCACAATCCGCGTGCGCCCCGGCTGAAATTCGGCAACGCGAATCTTCTTCAGGAAGCCATCGTCGACGTCGAACGTCTTGCCCACCAAAGTCGAAGCCAGTGTGGTATCGCGCAGGTCGAAGAAAATGCGGTCGGGATTCGCGATCCGTTGCGAGCCGAACTTCACCTCCTGCTCAACATCGATCGCGACGCGTGTGTAGTCGGGCGTGGACCAGTGGCGAACTCCGGTAACGCGCGGCAGCGCGCTGCGCCGGGCGCTCGCAGCATCTGCGGATTCGACCGCCTCATCAGCGCTGGCGCTTGCATTGCCGCCACTGACAGTCGATGACCGCTGCTTACGCGCCGCCTTCTGCGGCTTGCGCTCCCTCGCGTCTGCCTCGGCATCGATTTCTTTCACTGCAGCACGGGCATCGTCGGCCAAGCGATTGCGCGGATAGCGATGAAGAAAGTTTTCGAAGGTCGTCCGCGCCTCTTCGGGATCGTTCAGATCGTCCTTATAGATCTCGCCGACCGTGAACAATGCATCGAAGCGGTATTTGCTGCCGGGATATTCCTTGCGCAGAAAGTGGTACTGTTCGATGGCGCCGCGCAGAATCTTGTTGTCGTCAAAACGCCGCCCCATCTCCACCATAAGTTCCGCGGTCGCCACCACGCTCGGGTCCGCCTTCGACGATGCCGGAGAGCCAAAGTAAACGCGGCGGTACGAATCAATCACACGCTGATATTCGCGCCGAGTGCGCTCTCCCACGGGACGGCCGTTCAGAGCCTCCCGCATGCGCTCCGCCTTGGCGAATTGCTGACGGGCCCAGGCATCGTTGTGACGGACGTTCTGGTGGACGTGGGTCGAAGCGGAAAACAGCGGAAGCGGCAGCAGCATCAGCATAAGCGCTGCGCCAAGGCGAAAGGCGTGGCCGCCTCGAGTTAGGGTCGTAGAAGCCTGGGTCTTCACTAAACTTCCTGCTACAAATCCAGCTGTGATAAATCAGCCTTGTCATCCTGACCCTGAGCTGGTCGAAGGGGAAGGATCTATGTACCCAGCTCGTGGCGCCGGAAATGCCCCTAGCTCAGAATGACAACCCAACCTATGTCGCGAAGTTGCGGGACACCAGCCGAAATCCTTCAATAATCGAAAAACTGCTCCCGCTACCCCACAAGAGACGCCGCTCACTCCGTGTTGCTGATGTTCAGCACGCCCCGAGCATCGCGCTGCACGTGAACCGGGTCATGCGACGGGCCGCCAATAACGTACGACCCCGGTTCGCTGCCGCCGTTATACAAATTCGTAATCCGGCGCACGTAGTTCTGCGTTTCCCTGAAATGCGGAACCCCCGCACTACGCGCCACCGCTCCCGATCCGGCGTTATACGCTGCCAGGCTGAGGCGGACGTTGCCGCCGTAGCTATCCAATAGTTGCCTTAGATGCCGAACCCCGGCATCCACGTTCTGCGCCGGATCAAACGGATTGGAAACATTGAGCGAACGCGCAGTCGAAGGCATTAATTGCATCAGCCCCATGGCGCCTTTGCGCGACACCGCATTGGGATTGAAATTCGATTCCACCTTGACCACCGACCGCACCAGACTCGGATCCACATTGTGCCGCACCGCCGCCGCATCAATCGCGGCATCGATATCCTGCTGAGTAAAGGCACGGTTAAGAGTTTGATGACTCTGCGCTCTGCCGTCGAGGTAGGTGTTGACTTCCGAAGCCGCCGAGCGCGCCGCCCGCATCACCGCTCCGCTCGTCGGAACCGGCTTGAAGCGATGGTCGGTCACACTCCAATACATCAGTGGAGATCGCGCCGGCGCTCCAGCCTGCGCCCTCGAAGCCCCGGAAGGCGTATCCACGTTGACATAGATCTTGCGGCCGTATTCGTCGGTGGTAGAAGTTATAGCGCCCACCTGGTCACTCGATTGGGCCCGCGCGGGCATCGTCGAAAACACCGTGGGAAGAAAGGAGATCGCGGTTAAGCTCGCCATCAACGCGATTTGCAGGCGTCTAAGCATACGGGTTCGGTCGGCCAAACGCCGGCCAACGAAAGATCGGCCCCAAAGAAGATCCGCCAAAAGACACACTTACTCTTCCCGGGCCTACCTACCCGAGCACCTGCCAGAGAATCCAGAACCAGAGTACCGCCAGTATAGGATGCGCCAGAGACAGGGGCAATCTCTCCGAAGGGCATAGAACCACTGGAGTAATCTCCGTAAGTGACTGAAAGCACTTGATCTTTAGCCGCGTCAGCCTCCGGTAGGGCTGCTTGCCCCGGTGTCCCCCTGTGCTCCCTGTGGTTAAAGCTCTCTCCGCGCCCCCGCCCGACAGCCGCCACCATCTACAATGACGTCTGCAATCCATGAACGCCGGGACGCTGAAAAAACTCTTCGCTCAGGTTCGCAGGGGTAAACTCTCCCCCGACGAAGCCGTGGAGCGCCTCCGCCATCTGCCTTTCGAGGACCTCGGTTTCGCCAAGCTCGACCATCATCGCGCCCTCCGTCAGGGCATGCCCGAGGTGATCTTTGCCCAAGGCAAAACCCCCAACCAGGTCGCCGGAATCTTCCGCCGCTTAGCTGCCCACGGCGGTAACGTACTCGCCACCCGAGCCACCGAAGAACAGTTCGCCGCCGTAGCCGCCAATGTACCCCAAGCAGAGTTTCGTCCACTGGCGCGCGCCATCGTGCTCAAGCGCGATCGCAAGCAGCACGGCAAGGGCGTGATCGTGGTCGTGTCCGCTGGAACCAGCGACATCCCAGTCGCGGAAGAAGCAGTCGTTACCGCCGAACTTATGGGCAACAAAGTCCAGCACATTTACGACGTAGGAGTCGCCGGCATTCACCGCCTGCTAGCCCATCGCGGAGCCCTGGCCAAAGCCCGGGTGATCGTAGTCTGCGCCGGCATGGAAGGCGCGCTGCCCAGTGTAGTAGGCGGCCTGGTAGGAGTCCCGGTAATCGCCGTTCCAACCAGCGTAGGATACGGCGCAGCCTTCGAAGGCTTGGCCGCGTTGCTGGGAATGATGAACTCCTGCGCCTCGAACGTCAGCGTAGTAAATATCGATAACGGATTCGGCGCCGGCTACGTAGCCTCCTTGATTAACCGAAGGTAGACCGGGGTGACCTGAGAAGCTGACCGCAAGAGATTTTACTGAGAGCTGACAGCTGAGAGAGAGCTGATTCTGTGGCAGAGTAATAAAGAATGCTCACCTCCAAAGACCCTCGCTTAGCCGGGCGGGTCGCCTTCACCTATCCCAACTTCGTCTCCTACACACTCGCGCGCTTCCTGATCGTCGTCGCGCTGGAGATGCAATCCGTAGCCGTCGGATGGCAAGTCTACGCGATCACCAGGCGCCCGCTCGATCTCGGATACGTCGGCCTGGCCCAGTTTGCGCCCGGCTTCATCCTCTTCCTCTTCGCCGGACACGCCGCCGATCTCTTCGACCGCCGCAAATTGCTGACCTGTTGCTATGCCGGTTACGGTCTTTGCTCAGCATTTCTGCTCGCGATCAGTTGGCGCGCCCCGCAATCAGTTCACTTGATCTATGTCGTTCTGGTATTGGTCGGAGTCACCCGTAGTTTCAGCTTTCCCGTGAGCCGCGCCATCCTGCCGCAGTTAGTTCCCGAAGAACATTTCTCAAACGCGATCGCCTGGAATTCCAGCACCTTTCAGATCGCAACCATAGCCGGCCCCGCCGTCGGAGGAATCGCCTACGCCCTCTTTCGCGGCCCCGACGCCGTCTATGCCATTGCCGTTGCGGTCTCCATCCTATCTACCATCCTGACCCTGCGCATCCACCCCCGAACCGCATCGCCAGAAAAAGCGCTCACCGGAAAAGTGACCGAGAAAGTGACTGAAAAAGATCCCATAAGCCTGCGCACCGTGTTAGCCGGTTTTCATTTCATTTGGAAGAAGAAGCTGATGCTAGGTTCAATCTCACTAGACATGGTCGCCGTCCTATTAGGCGGAGCGGTAGCCTTGCTGCCCGTCTATGCCCGAGAAATCCTGCACACCGGCCCCTGGGGACTAGGTCTGCTGCGCAGCGCTCCCGGAGTAGGCGCCGCCCTGATGGCGATCGCGGTAGCTCACCGCCCCATCCGCCGCCGCGCCGGCCTGACCATGCTCGTCGCGGTAGCCGCATTCGGCGTGATGACCATCGTCTTCGGACTCTCGCACAGCCTGATCCTCTCGCTAGCCGCGCTCTTCCTGACCGGCGCCGCTGACATGGTAAGCGTGATCATCCGAGCCACCTTAGTCCAAGTCGCAACGCCCGACGAAATGCGCGGCCGCGTCAGCGCCGTGGACATGCTCTTCATCGGAGTATCCAACGAGTTAGGTGAATTCGAGTCCGGACTAACCGCCCAATGGTTAGGCACCGTCCCCGCCGTAGTCCTCGGAGGAGTAGGAACGCTGTTAGTGATCGCCACCTGGGCATGGTTATTCCCAGAATTGCGCAAGGCGGATCAGTTAACCGTGGCCGAGCTGATGCCAAAGTAACTGATACCAAAATTAGGTAGTGGGTCAGTCTGATCAAACTGACCCACTACCCAAAATTAAAGGATGGGGCACCCGACCGCTTCCTGCTGCTACAATTTCCGGTTCGCCATCCTATCGAGGTGTCTCCATGCCGGAAACTCTGCAGCTTTCGAATCCCACGCCCCTCACCACTCTTACCGAAGATGAGATCCTGTTTCGCGACAACGTCCGCCAGTTCGCCGACGACAAAGTTCGTCCGCTGGCCAAAGAGATGGACGAAAAGGCAGTGTTCGATCACGGCCTGATCGACCAGTTCTTTCAGCTCGGGATGATGGGCGTCGAGATTCCCGAGCAGTACGGCGGCGCCGGTGGCAAGTTTTTTGAAGCGATCTTAGCCGTGGAGGAACTTTCGCGAGCCGACGCCTCCGCTGGCGTAATTGTCGACGTGCAGAACACGCTGGTAGCGAACGCGATTCTGCGCTGGGCCAATGAGGACCAGAAAAAGCGCTACCTGCCCAAGTTGGCGGCGGACACGCTCGGCGCATACGCGTTAAGCGAAGCCGGATCGGGATCGGACGCGTTTGCCCTGCAAACCAAGGCCGACCTCAAAGGCAATGACTTCGTTCTCAACGGACGCAAGCTCTGGATCACGAATGGCAAAGAAGCGGGATTGTTCATTCTGTTTGCCACCGTGGACGCATCGAAGGGATACAAGGGGATCACAGCGTTTCTAATCGAGAAAAACTTCCCCGGATTTACCGTCGGGAAAAAAGAAGACAAGCTGGGGATTCGCGCGTCGTCAACCTGCGAACTGATTCTGGAAGATTGCCGCGTGCCCAAGGAGAATGTGCTCGGCGAGGTTGGCAAGGGATACAAAATTGCCATCGAAACGCTGAACGAAGGCCGCATCGGAATTGGCGCGCAAATGCTGGGCGTAGCCCGCGGCGCCTGGGAATACGCCGCCAAATATGCGCAGGAGCGCACGCAGTTCGGCAAGCCGATTGCCGAATTTCAGGGGATCCAGTTCCAGATCGCACAGATGGCAACCGAGATCGAGGCGGCGCGCTTGATGGTTTATAACGCCGCTCGCATGAAAGACGCCGGCGTAAATTTTGTGAGCGAAGCTGCCATGACCAAGCTGTTCACATCGCAGGTAGCCGAACGTGTAACGTCGCTGGCCATCGAAATCTACGGTGGATACGGCTTTACCAAAGATTATCCCGTCGAGAAATATTGGCGCGATGCGAAGATCGGAAAAATCTACGAAGGCACGTCGAACATGCAGCTGGCAACCATCGCGAAGCTGGTGATGGCAAAGTGAGGTTAGAGGTCAGAGGTCAGATTGCAGAGGTGAAAAACGGTGCTCCTTAAGGTTTTTACCTCTGCAATCTAACCTCTGACCTCTGCAATTCCCCCGAAGTGTGGCAGAACTTCATCACCAAACAATTTCGCCTGTCCCGTGCGATCGTCGCCCCAGATTTCGAGCATGATGTGAGTGCAGCCAGCGGCGCGGTATTCTTCGATTTTTTGAATGCACTCGTCGGGCGTCCCCGCGATGGGACAGACCTTGCGCAGCAGTTCATCGCTCACAGCCCAAGCAGCAGCCTTGCGTCCACCTTTTTCCATGGCATCCGCAACCGGCTGAAGCTCTTCGAAAGTGATGCCCGCGGATTCCAGCAGCACGTCCGCCGAGCCTTTGATGTTTTGCACTTTGTTGGCAAGATACATGGCGGCTTGCTCGCGTGCGCCTTCTTTTCCTTTTTTCGAATCGCGACCAATGCTGCCGACGATCACACAGCCGAGAATCAGCCCGGAAGCATCTCGACCCGCTTTCGCTGCGCCTTCTTCCATATTTTTCTTCGAGTAGCGAACGAATGCGGGAGTGGTGATTGACGCGGTGAGCAGTCCATCGCCAAGCGACCCGCCCAGTCTCTGCATCACGGGTCCAGTTCCGGCAACATACACCGGAGGAACCTTGCGCGAAGAATGCGCATCGCTTTTAAGCGGCGGAACGCTGGCAGAGAAGACTTTGCCCCGATATTCGAACTTGTCGCCCTTCAGCACACCGCGGACAACGTCAATGCTTTCCCGCATCACAGTAGCAGGCCCAACTTTCTCGCCTTCCCCCTCGCCGATTTCTTTCATAAAGATCTTCGACGCCCCAAGGCCGAGAAGAAAGCGGTCACCGGAAAGATCCTGCATGACGCGCGCCTCCATCGCAATCTCGACGGGATGCCGCGTATAGGGAGAAATGATTCCCCAACCAAGTTGAATGCGCCTGGTCTGGCTAGCGATGACGGCAAGAATTGCGGTCGAAGAGCGCGCCTCAAAGGAATGTTTACGCCACCAAGGATAAGCTTCGGCAATCCAGAAGGTGTCAAATCCCGCATTCTCGCAGGTCTTGGCCATGGCCACGGTTTCATGGACGGGCTCCATGCTGAGTTGAAGAGCTCCGATGCTGAACGGGATAGCCATAGTTCAGGTCTCAGTGTCACCTGCGACTCTCACTCCGGATCGCTCCAGGAGTGCTCCAGGCCTTTCACCAGTTCCCAGACCGCTTTGTTCAACGGCGTTGGTACGCCAGTTTTTTCGCCCCACTTCACAATTGCGCCGTTCATGAAATCGACCTCGGTCTGGCGCTTGGCGAGAACGTCCTGCAACATGGAGGCGCGATGCTTCCCCGGCGCATTCGCTCCCTTTTGTACGAGAGCGCGCGGATCGCCGTGCAGTTCGATGCCGAGAGCCTCTGCGACGGCCTCGCCTTCGGCGATCAGATCGTTGAACAGCTGGCCGGTCGGCCCGAAGCGCGTGGCGGCGCGGTGATGCAGCAACGTGAGCGCTCCGACGGCGTTGGTGGCGGCGTTGAAGATCAGTTTGGTCCACTGTGCGCCGCGAGCGTCCTGCAGCGGAATTACTTTCATGCCGGAGCGCGTGATCACGCCCGCCAGTTCTTCGATCTTGGATATGGGAGTGTTCGTCGGTTCGAAGGGACCAATCCAGGTGTCGCCCTTGATGTCGAAGCCGATGTGGCCGGGAGCGATGGGATGTCCAGCGGGAAACGTTGTGCCACGAATGACGTACTTCACGTGTTCCGCGATGATCTCTTCGTTGCCGACTCCGTTTTGCACAGAACAGACCGCGCTGTTCTGGTCGAAGACGCGGGCAACCTGTGCGATGGCGCTCTGCGTATGGATGGCTTTGGTAGCGACGATGCCATAATCACAGCGCGGAAGTTCGTTCGGGTCGCTCGTGGCATTCAGTTTGGCAGTGAAATCGGCGGCTCCGGAAATGCGCAGACCTTGATTGCGGATGGCTTCCACGTGATCTTTCCAGATGTCGTAGGCCCAGACTTCGGTCTCGCCTTTTTGTGCAAGGTGCGCGGCAAAGAGGCTACCGACCGCGCCGCAGCCGACGATGCAAATCTTCAACACAGTCCCCACTCCATTGGGGCTAGCTAACATTCCCGTAGAGACGTGGCTCGCCGCGTCTCCGCATGCAGTGAGACGGGGCAAGCCCCGTCTCTACAGTGGATTTCCCACGCTCTCCCGCGTTTCCCCGCCGTTAAAGAATTTCCACGGTACGTCGGCCAGGCACTCGCCTTCGTTCTTGCCGATTCGATATGTGTCCTGCGTATACAGGCAGACCCTACCATCGCGATCGACGACCTGCGGATGCAGCGAGAAAATCATGTTCTCTTCCAGCGGGACCTCGCTCGCCGCGCCGATCGCGGGATACTCAAGCATGGTCATGCCAATGCTGTGACCGGAAAGATGCCCAAGCGCAAAACCGTGCTTGGCAAATATGTCGGCAACGGTGCGATGCACGTTGGAGGCGAGTTCGCCGTGACACATCAATTTACGCGCAGACTCCATCGCATGCGGATAGGCATCGGCCATCTTCTGCGTAGTCGGGCTGGGCTTCCCCTGAATCAGGGCGCGGGAGAACTCAACCCAGTAGCCTCCGGCCCCGGTTACTTCGAGCGAATAAAGAAGAAGATCGTCGCCCGAAACTTTGCGAGGACCGGGAACTTTGAAATAAGCGTTGGCCTCTCCGTGTTCGCCCGAGAGCAAGATGTTCATCATGCGCGGACCGGCGCCGCGAGCGAAGAAACGCTCGACCGCGGGCGCCATGATTTCGGCTTCGGTTTTGCCGGGTTTATAGCCGGCAATCAGCGCCCAGAAGCCGTCGACAACGATGTCCATGGCGTCGCGGACTTCGACGAGTTCTTCTTCGCTCTTCACGGCGCGCGCCATGTCGAATTCCTGATCAAAGGGCATGAGTTCGAATGGACCTTGCGCGAGTTCGCGATAGTCGCGAACGGCCATGATGAAGTTCATTCCGAAAGTGCCGATGCGCTTCCATTTGCGCTCGACGACATGCTCGCGCAGCCACTGACCGGGAATATCGGGCCACACCTGATCTTTCACCCAGGGTTTCGTCTTGTCGCCGATCCAGCGAGCTTCACGCGGAAAGACGAGCGTGGGTTTGTCCTCCAGTGGGATGACCACGTAGACGTAACGATGAACGATTTCGAATCCGGAGGTATAGAAGACCGCGCCCTCGAATCCCGCGTATTGATTGCCGCAGACGATGAGAGCGTCCAGTCCGGCGGCTTGCATGCGAGATCGGATGTTCTTGTAACGGCGCTCAATTTCTTTCTGACTTGGCAAGATGGCCCTCAGCGGCTACTCACTCCGCATAACTCGGCGGCGGTTAAAGCGTAAATCTTTGCGATATCCACCAATGTTTGAATGCGAACTTTTTCTCCCTCTTTGTCGCGAGGGCCGCTGGAGGGGCCGTAATTCACGGTCTCGACTCCGTAACGGCTCAGAACGCTGGCATCGGAGCACCAGGTGACGACTTCCCGCTCAGGCGTTTTGCCGGTGATGCGTTTGTGATTGCGATCGATGGCGCGGATCATCGCGTGCTCTTCGCTGATGCGCGCGCCGGGGACCGAGACGTAAGTTTCGAATTCCAGACCCCAGTCAGGATGCGTTCTTTCAAGTAAGAAGAAGAGACGCTGAATGTCGCGACGCGCTGCGGTCATGGGAATGGTGGGCGGAACGCGCACGTCGAGGAACAAATCGGTTTTTTCTGGAGTGCGGCTGGCGCGCCAGGCGTGTCCGCCGCGGATGCCGCCGAGATTCACGATTGCCTTCTTACCGCCGTAGCTCGCTTTCTTCTCCCATCGTTCAATCCACTTCAGTATGGGCGGCATGAGCTCGACCATGCGGCGGATGGAATTCATTTCCTCGCGGCCCTCGCAGAACGCGGTATGCACGTAAATTCCCGTGCACGAAATGCGCACCCACATGGAGCCGAAGTGTTCGAGAACCACATGCCGGTCGGTGGGCTCACCGAGAATGCACATGTCGGGTAGCACACCGTGATTCACGAGGTAGTGCGTACCGTATCCATAGCCGCGGTACTCTTTGCCCTTGAACTCGCCCCACTGCGTTTTTTCAATTTCGCCGGCGACGGCGGCAATGATGACATCGCCTTTCAGGCGCACGCCGGCGCGCTGCAGCGCTTTCACGGCGTTGGTGTAGCAGACGAGCGCACCCTTCATGTTGTAGATGCCGAGGCCGTAGATGAAACCGTCCTTGACTACAGCGTGCGCTTTGTAACCGATGCCGGTGAGAAATTCTTCTTGGCCAGTGTTGGAGGTATCCATGTGGCCGTTAAACATCAGGTTCTTGCCGCCGCCTGAGCCTTTCCAACGGCCGATCACATTGGCGCGGGCTTCTTCGACTTCCTGCCAGGTGATGTCGAGGCCGATCTTCTGTAGCGCGGATTGCATGTACTGCGCCATCTGCAGTTCTTCACCGGTCGGGCTTGGGATGTTGATCACGTCGGTGGACATGGAGACGATTTCGTCTTCACGAACTTCGGCGAGAATGCGGTCGATTATTTTGGGATCGAGGAGTTTGGGGTCGAGGGCTTGCTTCGAGTTTGTGGTTGTGCTGGGCACTTTTGAGTTCTCAGTTCCCGGTTCTCAGTTCTCAGTCTCTAATAACGTTTTGCCAGACGGAAATCGTCTGGATCGGTACACATTTTTTTGTTGCCGGTTTCGGTGATCAGAAAATTGTCTTCCAGACGCAAGCCTCCGCCCCCGGGCCAGTAAATGCCGGGTTCGATCGCCAGCACCATTCTTTTTTTTATAGTGCCGGTGCCGGCCTGGTGCGCATAGGGCCATTCGTGGGCGCGGGCCCCGACGCCGTGGCAGACGGGGTGGGAAGGCTGTCCCGCGTATCCACCTTCGGCAATGCGGGCGCGAATCAGTTTGTCGAGTTCGGGGAAGCTGGCACCGTCGCGCGCGAAGCAAACGGCGCCGTTGAAGACTCCGAGCAGAAGATCGAGCAGCTTGTGATACTCAGGCTTCAACTCACCGGGGCAGGCATTCTTGGTGAGATCGGTCCAATAGCCGTCGGCACAGACCCAGATTTCGAAGAGCGTTGGCTCGTCTTTCTGAATCGGGCGATCGCCGGTGGCGGTAAACGTCGCGATTCCCTTGCCGGACCACACCAGCGTGAAGGCGCGCGCCATCTCGACTTTACTCTGGTAGCCAACGCCGATTCCGTGCACGAACCCTTCATACATGGCGCCGACTTCGCTCTCCTTCATGCTGGGGCGCATGTGCTCGCGAGTGTAATCCATCGCGAGGGCCGCGAGTTCGTTGGCTAAACGCATGCGCTCGATTTCCTGATCGGTCTTGATCGAGCGCGCTTCGTTGAGTAGCGGTGTCGCGTCCACGACCTCGCCGCAAAACTTCTTGAACGATTCGAAATAGGACAGCATGAAGGTAGTCGGCTCACCCACCATGCGATCGGCGGACTGCGTGCCCATGTTGAGTTCGACGGCAACTCTATCGGTCAGGCCGCGTTGCTTCAGGACTTCGTAGGCTCGGTCCCAGGCGCGGAACTGCGGCGGGCGCGGATCGCGCTCGTCGTAGCCCTTGAAATAGAGAATGTCTTTGGTCCACGAGTTGCGCTCGGCGTCGGCCTGCTGCGGCTCGAGAGCAATCAACGTGGGCTCGCCATCGCGCGGAAAGACGACTGCGTCATATCCCTTCATGCACCAATAGTTAGTGAGGTAGAGAACGTTGTCAGGCGCACGGCAGACAAGGGCAGAGAGATCCTGATCTTTCATCAGCGCGCGGACGCGATCGAGTTTTACTTTGTCTGTGGGCCAGGCCATAGCAATCTCACATCGCAATCTCAATGTACGGTTACAGGTTTATTTTCGTCCTGAAAATTCCAAGCTGCTTCTTTGCCTTTGATAAGCCGGTAGACGGCGGTGTGCAGCGGCGCAGGTACACCGACGCGCTCGGCTTCGCGAGCAATGGCGCCGGAGAGAAAATCGATTTCGGTCGTCAACCGGTGGCGGACATCGCTAAGCATGGAGGGAGGGTGATTGGTCATGGCGCCGACCCGGTTCATCTCCCAGGGATCCTCGTGCAGGCGAACGCCGGCCGCCTCGGCCACTCGTCTGCCTTCGTCGATCAAGGCGTGCAACAGATGGCCGAGGTCGGAAAATTTCCCTTCATCGGAAAAGTGCGGCGAATGCGGCAGGCCCGTCAGAGCCGACACGCTGTTCACTGACGAATTGAAAATCAACTTGGACCACTGCGCGGGCCGCGCGTCCTCGAGCGCCTCGGCCTTGAGCCCGGCAGCAACAAGAAGCTCGGCGGTTTCTTTGACTACGCTGAACGGCGTGCCCGTCGGCTCGAAGGGGCCCATCCAGGTTGGAGTGTCGAGTTCATATTGCACGTGCGTGTCGCTGTGGCGCGTGCCGCTCATGAAAGTGGTGGCGCGGATGACGTAGCCGCGCGTGAGGGTGGCAATGATTTCTTCGCTGCCGACTCCGTTCTGAGCGGAGAGGACGACTCCCTTATCGAAGCGGCGGCCCACTAAGCGAAATGACTCTTTGACCTGCGTGGCTTTCGTGGCGACGATGCCGAGATCACAATCCGGCAAGTCTTTGGGGTTGGTGGTGGCCCTTAACGGGACAGCGAAGTTATGGGTTCCGGTAACGCGCAGGCCTTTTTGGTTGAGCCCGGCCGCGTGGTCTTCGCGTCGAACGAAAGCCCACACTTCGGCAACGCGCGCCAAGTGCGCAGCGTAGAGCGAGCCGATCGCGCCGCAACCTATGATGCAAACTTTCTTCATCGCGTTTTAAACCCGCTTCTCCAACTTTACTAACTCAGCGAGTTGCCCGCCTTCGTGCTGCTTTAGCGAGCGGAAGATGCTGTCGGCATTGTTGAAGGAATCATTAATGAAGATACCTTGCGCAAACAACGCGTCCTGCAGCGCCGCTGAAATCGTGTGCACCGGGGCCGCACCGCCTTCGCCCATGCCTTTTGCGCCGTTGTAGCTATGCGGAGAAGGCGTTGTTGTGTGGCCATACTTGCTCTTCGGAATATTCATAGAGGTGATCGGAGTGTAATCGCTGAAGGTACTGGTGAGCATATTGCCCACGGCGTCATAGACACAGGTTTCCATCAGTGCCGCGCCGATGCCGTGCGCGGTCGCGCCATAGACCTGGCCTTCCACAATCGGCGGATTGATGACCGTGCCGCAATCGTCGACGGCCACGTAGTCAAGAATCTTCGGAACAAAGGTTTCGGGGTCCACTTCGACAACGGCGATATGCAATTGCGACGCGTAAGTCAGGGTGAGACTGCCGTATTTCGCTTTGGTGTCTGGAACCTTGAACGGCGCGCGCCATACATAGCGGCAGTTGAGCGTGACATCGTACAGTTCGGTCGGGAGCACGGCACTATTCACGTTCACAATGTTGGCGAGGCCCCAATAGTTGATGGACTTCCCGTTGCTCTTTGCCTTGATCTCGGGCCCCTGCTGGCCGACTCCGAATTCGAGATCGTCTTCTTTGGTTTCGAGAGCAAAGGCGGCCAAGCGCTTCATTTCAGTCTTGAGTTTCTGCGCAGCGCCGTGAACCGCCGACAAACCGGACACCGCAAACTGGCTGGCGTAGGTTCCGGAAAAGCCGGTGTGCACGTTGCGCTCAGTGTCGAAGCCAGTACGCACCGTGATCATGTCGGGATGGATGTTCAGCACGTCGGCCACGACTTGCGCCGACGTGGTTTCGTGTCCCTGGCCTTGCGGACACGAGCCGACCGACACGACCACTTCGCCGTAGATATCAAGTTTGCAGTTCGCGCCCTGCGAGTTGCCGGAGAAAGGTGCATAGGGGTTGATGATCTGCGACTGGCCGAAGTTGTTGGTTCCGGAATCGAGCGTGGTACCGATGCCAATCCCGATCATCCGGCCGTCTTTTCCCTTGCGCGCCTCAGCCTGCTTCTTCCTCCAGTCGTCCCAGCCGATCAGGTCTTTCGCGACTTCGAGCATCTTCGGATAGTCTCCGGAATCGTACACGCAGCCGTTGGGCGTGGTGTAGGGGAATTCTTCCGGGCGGATGTAGTTGCGCAGGCGCATTTCGTCGGGCGCGATGCCGATTTCGTGGGCGCAGATATCGACGACGCGCTCCAAAAACCAGAGATGCTGCATTCGCGAATATCCGCGATTGGGGCCGACCGGACATTTATTAGTGACCGCCTGCCAGAAATCGATGCGAGCATTCTTGAAACGATAGACCCCGCAGAAAACCTGCGACCAAATCACGCATCCCAGGGGCTCATAGCGCGGGTAAGCGCCGCAGTCGTCGATGTGGCGCGAGTCGATGGCGGTGATGACGCCGTTCTTGTCGAGGGCCACGCGCGTGTTGCGGAACGTGCGCTCGTTGCCGTGAGCGCTCGAAACCATGTGCTCCGAGCGGGTTTCGACCCACTTGATGGGCCGTCCGCCGGCCTTTTTCGATGCCAGAGCGCACACCGCCATCTGCGGGTAACTGGTGATCTTGATGCCGAAACTGCCACCGATATCGAAGGTCTGCACCCGGATCTTGTCGATGTGAATGTTCAGGTGCGCGGCCAGGAACTGGATCGCGAATGACGGAAATGAGTTATTGCACCAATAGTAGATGCGATCGTCTTTCGGATTCCACTCAGCGATCACGACGTTATTTTCGAGCGGCGTCGACGAGAAGCGATGGAAGTGCAAGCGATCGATGTCGACGACATACGCCGCTTCCTTGAAGGAGCGTTCAATGTCGCCGTATTCCCACACGCCGTTCCAAACTCGGTTCGTGCCTGCTTCTTCGTGGAGGATGCTGTGGTCGGTGAGAGCCTGCTCGGCGTCGACGACAGGATCGAGCGGTTCGTACTCGACCTGAACGAGTTCAGCAGCGTCGTCGGCGAGGCTCGGAGACTCCGCGACGACAGCGGCAACTGGCTCACCCTGGTAACGGGCTTTGCCCACGGCCATGGGGTAGTCGCGGATTTTCTGCGCATGGTCCGGACCCATTTCGATGAAGGGCTGCGTTTGTGCCGCAATTGCTTTGCCGGTAATCGCGCACACTACGCCGGGCAGCAGCTCGGCAGCGGAGGTCTCGACGCTGACGATCCGCGCGTGCGCGAAGGGAGAGCGCACAAAGCGGAGATAGAGCATTTCGCGCAGCTTGATGTCGTCGGCGAACTTGCCCCGGCCGCGCAATAGACGGTCTTCCTCTTTGCGGGGAAGTGCGGCGCCTACCCAGCCTCCGCTACCGTTCTTTTTTTCTCCGGGCACGTTTTCTTCGCCTCCGTTTTTTCCAGCCACCGTGCTTGCTGTCTCCGCACTCATTTCGCGGACAGGAGTGTGCGCGCCACATGCGCTATGTCAGCGCCGTCTGCAGCCCGTCTATCAATTTCTGAATCTGTTTCTTGCCCAGTGGTTCGAGCATCCCGCCAGCTACGGACGCCAGGCGGCCGAAGATCTGGGCTTCACCTTGCCAGTTCACTTTGGTCCCGAGTACGGCTTCGAGTACGATGCCGTCTGCGCCTCCGTTCGCGACCGGAAGCAGGTCAAACGCGGCGACCATGGTGACATTTCCCCCTGCCACGGCACCCTGCCCTTTATATTGCGCGCGCCGCGGACGGTCCGCCTCCGCCAGTTCAATCTTTACGTCCGCGCTGCCCTTGATGTAGGAAATGCCTACGTTCACCTTGAGGGTGAAATGGGTCGCGTCCTGCACTATCAGATTTTGGAAATCCGGGAGCAGCGCCGCAAATCGATTGGGGTCGGTGAGGAAGTCGTAAACCTCCTCGGGTTTCTTCTTGACCTCGAATTCGCCGGAGAATTTGATGGCCATCTCAGTCTCTCTTCATGTTCCGGCCGGCGAGTTCGATGGCCCTGAAGATGTTCATATATCCGGTGCAACGGCAGGTGTTGCCGGCAATCGCTTTGCGAATATCCATTTCGCTCGGCTCGGGGTTCTCGAAAAGCAGCTGATGAGCCGAGAGCATCAAACCGGGCGTGCAGTAGCCGCACTGCAGGCCGTATGAATCGCCGAACGCTTTTTGAATGGGATGAAGCTCGCCGTCTTTTTCGAGACCCTCGACGGTGGTAATCTCCGACCCGTCCGCCTGCACCGCAAACATCGTGCAAGACTTTACCGCCAGGCCGTTCATCAGCACGGTGCAAGCACCGCAGTAGGTCGTGTCGCAACCGACGTGCGTTCCGGTCAGGTCGCAGGTCTCGCGTAGAAACTCAACCAGCAACATGCGCGGCTCGACCTGCCGCGCATAGGGCTTGCCGTTCACCTTGATATTGACATTGATATGGACGGCGACTTTTTCCGCGGCTGCTGCTTCAGGCATAGAGATGGCCCCCTTCGACCTGTTCTCCGAGGGCACGGCGCGTGGCAATCTGAATGGCGCGCTTCACCAGAGCTACGACGAGTTGGCGTTTGTATTCGGCGGATCCACGCATGTCAGGCTGGGGATCGGCGGCAGCACGGGCAGCTTCGGCAGCGGTGGCAATCGTCCTTTCGTTCAAGATTTGTCCGCGAAGCGCAGTCTCAGCTTCGGTCGCGCGGATCGCCGTCAGTCCGACACAGCCGAGCGCAATGGCGGCCTCCTGACAGACGTCGCCCGCCAAAGTGAGCTGCACAGCAGCACTGGCGCTTGGATAGACGGGAGCGCTCCGCTTGAATGCAAGATAGGCGCCGCCGCTGTCCTTGGGCGGAATCTTCACCTCCACTTCGGTTACCAGTTCGTCGTGAGCCAGCGCGGTTGTGTAGGCGTCTTTGATGAAGTCTTTCAGGAAGACGGTACGCTCGCCGCCCGACGCAAGGCAGTGCACGTTGGTGTCGAGCGTGATCAAGGCGGTGGCCCAATCGCCGCTGGGATCGGCTTCCGCGAGCGATCCGCCGATGGTGCCCCGGTTTCGCACTTGCACGTCGGCAATGCCGGCGGCGCAATCGTGCAGGACCGGAATCTTTCTGGCAAGCGCGGAGTGCTCGATTTCGGCGTGGCGGGTCATTGCTCCAAAACGAAGCGCTCCGAAGTGAAGCGCACCCGAGTCTTCTTTAATAAAGGAGGTGCGCGGGATGAAATTCAAGTCCACCAGGTGCTCGGGATTGGCGAAGCGAAGTTTGAGCAACGGAATCAGACTCTGCCCGCCGGCAAGAAACTTTGCGCCCTCGCCGAGTTGGCCGAGCATGGAGACCGCTTCTTGCAGCGACTCCGCCCGGTGATAGTGAAATGCTCGCGGATACATTGCGGTTCGTTTCCTTGTCTACCACATCAGCGTTGCATTGCTTCTATGTCGCGGTACTGGCTGCGAAAATACAATAGTGGCTCGCCATCACGGACCACAACCTCTTCCACTTCCGCGATGAAAATGGTGTGGTCGCCCGCGGCCTGCGTCGAGTGTAACCCGCATTCGAGGTACGCCAGAGCTCCCTGCAACACGGGCGTGCCTTGCGCGGTGCGATCGAAGCGGGCGCCCGCCGCTTCCGGATGCTGATGGGTCTCCGCGGAGCGCGCGTAATACTCTGAGATGGTCTGCTGATCGTGGCGCAGCACGTTCACTCCGAACCGCTTACGGGCGTGCAGATGAGCGTGTGTCCGCGCCCGGTGATCCACGCAAACCAGAACCAGCACCGGATCGAGAGAGACCGCGGTGAAAGCATTCGCCGTCATGCCGTGTACCTCGCCGTCCTGGTCGACCGTGATAACCGTGACCCCGGTTGCGAAACATCCCATGGCCTTGCGGAAATCGTTAGCATTGAGGCTCATACGGAAACCAGCGGGCCCTGTTGAATGGACCGTGTTCCGAGCTCTGAATCACTTCGCTCCGAATCTGCCGTCCTGAATCAATTTGCGCTGAATCGCCGGACGAGCAAACCAACGCAGCCCGTCCGGCAATTGAACACGCTACCACAGTTGCGGGGTCGGAAGCGGCCCTCGACGGTCTGTTTTTCGGGTGCGGAAGAGTTTCCTGAACTAGCAACAGGACAGAGACTTGCCAGTCCGCTATGATCTTTGCCAGTAAGTTTGCCAGTTAGATCGTTGCCCGTGCCGACGGAATTTCCGGTTAGGATGAAACGAGTTTCGGCGCTAGAGACGTATGGCCACCTTTTCCCCGGATGCGCTCTCCACGACGGCTGCTGAGTTGGCTGACGCCGGCGCGGAGCCGATCTCCCGCGAGGCGGCTTGTCGACTGCTGCGAACGGACGACGGCATGCTGGCTTCCCTGCTCTCGGCGGCGCAACTTGTGCGCGGGAAATTCAAACCGGCAGTCATCACCTATTCCCTCAAGGTGTTTCTCCCGCTGACGAATCTTTGTCGCGACTACTGCGGCTACTGCACATTCCGGCGCGATCCTGGCGAGCCTGGTGCGCACACTATGACACCGGACGAGGTGATGGAAGTGGTGCACGCCGGCGAGCGCATGGGATGTACCGAGGCATTGTTCAGCTTGGGAGACAAGCCAGAGCTGCTTTTCCCCCAGATGCGCGATACGCTGCGTCGTTTGGGATACAAATCCACTCTCCATTATCTCGAGGCGATGTGCGAGAAGGTGCTGCGCGAATCGAGTCTGCTGCCGCATCCAAATCCCGGCCTGATGAGCGCGGAGTGGCTGGAACGGCTGTCCCGCGTGGCCCCCAGCCTTGGGCTCATGCTGGAAACGACCAGTGCGCGGCTGCTCGCAACAGGCGCCGCTCACGACAATGCTCCCGACAAGGAACTCGCGAAGCGCCTGCGCGTAATTGAAGATGCGGGGCAGCGGGAGATTCCTTTTACCACCGGAATCCTGATTGGAATTGGCGAGACGCTGGAAGAGCGCGTGGATTCGCTCATTGCGATCCGCGACTTACATGCGAGGTATGGGCATATCCAGGAAGTAATTGTGCAAAACTTCCGCGCCAAGAGTGGCACGCCGATGGCGTACTGGCCGGAACCGTCCCACGGGGAAATGCTCCGCACCCTGGCCGTTGCACGCCTCCTGATGCCCCGGATGAATATTCAGGCGCCGCCGAATCTTTCCAATCCGCACTATGCCGATCTGCTTGACGGTGGCATCAACGACTGGGGCGGAGTCTCGCCGCTGACACCGGATTTTATCAATCCAGAAAAGCCTTGGCCGCATCTGGAAGAACTGCGGCGGCGGACCGAGGCGAAGGGATTCGAGTTGCGCCAGAGGTTGCCGGTTTATCCCGAGTTCGCAAAACAGTTCACAAAACAGTTCGCGGAGCAAGCGGCGGCACACGGCGATTTGCTGGCGCAACGCTTGATCTCCACTGCAGACGCTGAGGGCTACGCTCGGAGGGCAGCATGATCACGGTTCTGACTGGCGGCACGGGCGGCGCCAAGTTCGTGGATGGACTGCGGCAAATCGTTCCTCCGGAAGAACTGACGATTATTGTGAATACCGGCGACGACATGCTGTGGTGGGGATTGTACGTTTCGCCCGATCTGGATTCCATCACGTACATGCTGGCTGGGAAACTGAGCCAGGAGCGCGGCTGGGGCGTGAAGGGCGACACATTTTTTTGCCTGAATGCCATGGGGCAGTTGGGACAGCCGACGTGGTTTCACGCTGGCGATCGCGATCTGGCCACGCACATTTTTCGCTCCAGGCTCCTTGCCGATGGCAAGACGCTCAGTGAAGCCACGTCCGAAATCGCAATCAAACTTGGAGTCAAGGCACGCATCCTGCCGATGAGCAATTCGCGCGTGGAGACGCGGGTTTTGACCTCGGTGGGAGACTTGAGCTTTGAAGAATATTTTGTCCAGCGCTGGTATCAGGATCCCGTGGAATCGGTTCGGTTCGCCGGCGCCAAGGATGCGAAGCCGGCGCCGGGAGTGACAGAAGCGATCCGCTCGGCAGACCTGGTGCTACTCGCGCCGAGTAATCCGGTAACCAGCATCGGGCCGATTCTCGCCGTGCCAGGAATTCGCGAAGCGCTGCGCGAAAGCCGCTCCCGCATTGCGGCCGTGAGCCCGATCGTCGGAGGAACCGCGGTCACTGGGCCCGCAGGAATACTCATGGCCGCGCAGGGCTTCGCGGTTTCGATTGCTGGCGTTGCCGACTGCTATCACGACTTTCTTGATCTGCTGGTGGTCGATTCCGAGGATGCACCGGCTGCCGAAGAGTTGCGCAAGACCGGTACGCGCGTGCATTGCACTCCGACCATTATGCGCAAAAATGAAGATAGAATCGCGCTGGCAAAGAACGTACTTGAGGCGGCGACGCAACCTCCATCCGTTAAAGCCGCATTGGAGCGCTCATGATTCTGGTTCCGGTAAAAAACCTCGTCGACGCCAAGCAGCGACTCTCTCCTGTTCTGAGTCCGGAAGAGCGTTTCGAGCTGGCGCAGGCGATGTGCGAGGACGTGCTGCAAGCGCTGTCGCGCTGGCAAAGCCGGCCTGCCGTTGTCGTGGTGACGAGTGATTCGTTTGCGCGCGATTTGGCGGCGCGTTTCAATTTCGAGGTCGTTGCCGACGATAACTCCGGAGAGACCAACGCCATCGAAATGGCGACGACGCTATGCAGAGCGCGTGGAGCGGAGAGCACCCTGGTGGTTCCGGCAGATATTCCTTTGATCGACAGTTCGGAACTGCAGAAGATCGCGGATAGCGCTCCTCGTCTTCAAGGCGGTGCCGTGCTGGTGCCGGACGCGGCGGGTCGTGGCACGAATGCCGCCTGGCGATCTCCGGGTGATTTGTTTCCGCTTCGCTTTGGGAACGACAGCTTCTTGCCACACTTGGCCGCGGCGCGGGCGACGGGCTTGCCTTGTATTGTGCTCGAGCTGCCCGGGATTGCGCGGGATGTGGATCGTCCCGAAGACCTGCGCGAACTTGCGGCTGCCAGCGGAGAAAGGCGATCACAGAAGCTGGTGCGAAGCTGGAACCTCGGCACCCGGAATCAGGTCGAAGATGGCGTCCGTCAAAGTTAGGACCAAGGGTAAACGCGCAGTTGGTGAGGTTCGCATTCTTCCGATCGCCGTCAGGGGAGAAATCCACGCCGGAGAATCGCTGAGCGCGCGGTTGTTGGCGGCAGCACGAAACCTGGGGCTGCGTTTTCAGGAGGGCGACATCCTGGTGGTGAAACACAAAGTTGTTTCGAAGGCGGAAGGCGCAGTGGTCACGCTCGATAAGATTCGGCCCTCGAACGCTTCACGAGTTTGGGCTCGGCGCTACCGAATCGACGCACGCGTCAGCGAATTGGCGCTGCGCGAGAGTCGGCGAATCGTGCGGCGGAAGCGCGGTGTGCTGATCACCGAGACCAAACATGGGTTTGTTTGCGCCAACAGCGGCGTGGATGTGTCGAACGTGGATGGGGGGCGGCATGCGGTGTTGCTGCCGGTGGATCCGGATCGTTCCGCGGCGCGGTTGCGGCGGGAATTCAAGAAGCAGCTGGGAATTGAAATCGCGGTCATCGTCAGCGATAGTTTCGGGCGTCCATGGCGGGAAGGCTTGACGGAAGTCGCTATCGGCGTCGCCGGAATGCGGCCTCTGGTCGACTACCGCGGACACCTTGATCCGCACGGCTACTCGCTGCACGCGACGGTGGACGCGGTGGCGGACGAATTGGCTTGTGCAGCGGGACTGGTCTGCGGCAAGCTGGCAGGCACGCCCGCATGCATTATTCGCGGTTATTCTTACGTCCGAGGAAATGGTGGGGCGCGGAGATTGATCCGGCCCGCGCGGAACGATCTTTTTCGATAGGAGCTTGGTAGGAGCTCGACAGGAGAATGTATGGCCTCACAGGCTTCAGAACTTGAGCAATTCCCCACACTGAGTTGGGACGAGATTGCTCCACACTCCTCATCCGCGATTCGCAGCGCCCTGGAACACGTGCTGGAAACACAAGACGGAGCATGTCTGCATGACGAGGAACGCTACGCACTGGCCAACTGCAACGGGGCAGACCTGCTCGCGCTGCTCGTAGCCGCAGATACGCTGCGGCGGGACCTGGTCGGCAACATCGTCAGCTACGTGGTGAACCGCAACATCAATTTCACGAACATCTGTTTTGTGGGATGCAAGTTTTGCGCGTTCAGCCGCGGTCCGCGAGAAGCCGACTCCTATTTTCATTCGCTGGAAGAAATGGCCCTCAAAGCGACAGAGGCGTGGAAACTGGGCGCGACCGAAGTTTGCATTCAGGGCGGTCTGCCACACGGTCTGCCTCCTTTTTATTATCGCGACATTCTAAAGGCTGTGAAAAATGCGGTGCCGGGTATGCACATCCACGCGTTCTCGCCGATGGAAATTGTGTATGGCGTGGAACTGACCGGCATTTCACTGCGCGACTATCTCATGATGCTGCGTGATAACGGACTGGACACGCTGCCGGGCACGGCGGCCGAGATTCTCGATGACGAAGTACGTCATGTTCTGTCGCGCAACAAACTTTCGTCAGCACAATGGCAAGAGGTGATTCGCACCGCCCACACATGTGGAATCCCGAGCACTTCGACGCTGATGTACGGCCACATGGAAACACCGGACCACTGGGTACGGCAGTTGTCGTTGTTCCGCCAGGTTCAGGCTGAAACCGGCGGCTTCACCGAGTTCGTGCCGCTTGGCTTTGTGCACCAAAACACACTTCTATTCCAGCAGGGACTGGCGCGCTCGGGGCCGTCGCTCGCCGAACACCTCAAGATTCACGCGCTCGCCAGAATACTGCTCGCGGGCTCGATTCATAACATCCAGGTCTCGTGGGTCAAGCTGAACCGTAAGCTTTCGCAGCTTTGCCTGCACGCCGGCGCCAACGACTATGGCGGAACGCTGATGGAAGAAAATATTTCGCGCGAGGCCGGAGCGACCGCGGGCCAGTACACCAGTCCGGAGGATTTCCAGGCGTTGATTCTGGAGATCGGGCGCATTCCGGCGGAGCGCAACACAAAATATTCGCGCATGACGATCAAGCTGCCGGTCGAATCGGTTCCTTCCGAGGTTTCTTCTGAAATTTCCTGTGAAGCTGCGCTGTTTCCGGAGTTCGCATGAAAGCAACGAGCCGCGCCATCGCGGTCATCGGGGGCACCGGCCCGGCGGGCACGGGCCTGGCGCTACGCTGGGCACGCGCGGGAGAGACTGTCATCATCGGCTCGCGCGATGCTAACCGGGCGCAGCAAACGGCAGAGATAATCCGCAAGCGGGCGGGCGCAAATGCTCAAGTTTCCGGAATGGAAAATTCAGCAGCGTGCGCCGCCAGCGCTTTGCTGGTGCTCACCGTGCCGTTTGAAGGGCAGGCAGCGCTGCTCAAGCAGTTGAAACCCGCGATGCGTCCGGGCAGCGTGCTCATCGATGCCACTGTTCCGCTGGCTGCGAGCGTGGGCGGACGCGCCAGCCGCACCATCGGCGTTTGGCAAGGCTCGGCGGCTCAACAAACGGCGGAACTGGTACCAAAGGAAGTTTCCGTTGTGGCGGCATTCCAGAACGTTTCGGCGGAGGTGCTGAACGGCGACAGTAATGATGACGTGGATTGCGACGTCATCGTATGCAGCGACGATCCAAATGCCACGCAGGTAGCAATGGAACTCGCGGCGAAGATCCCGCGCGTGCGAGCGATTGATGGCGGCAGGCTTGAGAACGCGCGCATTGTAGAGCAGATCACCGCGCTGCTGATCGGTCTCAACATCCGCCACAAAGGACACGGTGGAATTCGGATCACAGGCTTGCCAGACGCCGCGTACAAGACGGGGACGGTTACCCGCTAGAACCTGCTTGTGACATGACGGATGCCTCCACTCCCGCACCGGCCATCCAATTCGATCATGCTTCCTTCCACCTGAGCGGACGCCCCCTGCTTCAGGATCTGGTGCTTTCCGTGAAACAGGGTGAAACGCTGGTGCTCCTGGGGAGAAGCGGGTCAGGGAAAACTACAACTTTAAAATTGATCAACCGGCTGCTGTTGCCGACCGCAGGTGACGTGCGGGTCAACGGGCGCCGGACCGCGGAGTGGGATCCGATCCGGTTGCGGCGAAGCATCGGATATGTCATTCAGGACGGCGGTTTGTTTCCGCACTTCACCGTGGAGCGCAACATTGCTCTGGTGCCACGGATTGAGAACTGGCCGCAGGCGCGCGTGGAGGCACGGGTGCGCGAATTGCTGGCCACGGTCGGGCTGAGTGAAGACTTGGTATCCCGCTATCCTAGCCAACTCTCCGGAGGCCAGCGGCAACGAATAGGCGTGGCGCGGGCTTTGGCGGCGGATCCTCCCATTCTGATTCTTGACGAGGCTTTCGGCGCGCTAGATCCCATCACCAGATCAGAGATCCAGAAGGAGTTTCGCGTCCTGCAGCGGCGTATGCGGAAAACGGTGATCTTTGTTACCCACGATCTGCGGGAGGCCTTGCTGCTGGCAGATCGCATCGCGCTGATGGAAGATGGCCGGCTGATTGTGGACCTCCCAGTGGCGGAGTTCGCGCGCTCTGAGGATCCATTGGTGCGAGCGTATGTGGAAGCGTTCTCTGGATTATCAGAATCTGGAATGCCGGGTCCAGATTTAGGCGCAACGTGATTACGAGGTGATCGGCATGAATTTCCTGCAGTTCATAATGGCAAACCGCCAACAGGTGCTCGACCTCACACTAGAGCACATCACCCTGTCGGGAGTCGCTACATTGCTCGCGGCGCTGGTGGGGATACCACTTGGTATTTTGATCACGCGCGTTCCGCATCTCAGCAAGCCGGTGCTAGGCGGCGCGAACATAATCCAGACCATCCCCAGCTTGGCGCTGTTCGGCTTTCTTCTTCCCGCGCCGTGGATTGGAGAGCGCGCCGGCCGGCTTGCGATTCTGGCCCTGGCGCTCTACGCGCTGTTGCCGCTGATTCGCAACACCTACGCGGGCATTCGCAGCGTCGACCCGGCAGTGGTCGAAGCGGGACGCGCCATGGGATTGACCGACCGGCAATTGCTTTTCCAGGTGGAGTTGCCTCTGGCTTCGGGAGTCATTGTGGCCGGAGTGCGAATTGCAACCGTGGTCTCCATTGGGATGGCAACGATCGCGGCGGCGATCGGCGCGGGCGGCCTGGGAGAATTCATTTTCCGCGGACTGGCCATGGTCAACAATCAGGTGATCTTGGCGGGAGCCATTCCAGCGGCGCTACTGGCGCTATTAGCTGACTTTGTTCTCGGAAGGCTGGAGCGGCGACTAGGGTCACTGCGTTTGAAATCGTAGAAACATTGTACGGAGAAGCACTTTTGACGGAGCATCATTGACGATACATTCCATCCGCGCCTTTCGGGTAAAACTTGTTTCTAGCTTGCTCGTGTTCCTGCTTTTATTTCCGGTCGTCGGTTGCAAACGTCATGCGGATCGGATTGTGGTTGGATCCAAGAACTTCACCGAGCAGCTCATCCTCGGGGAACTGTTCGCTCAAATCATCGAGGCCCGTACCCACCTGCCCGTGGAGCGCCGTTTCTATCTAGCTGGCACATTCATCTGCCAACAGGCGATCCTCGCCGGTCGAATTGACGTCTACCCGGAATATACAGGCACGGCGCTCACAGCCGTGCTCAAAGAACAACCGAATAAAGTTCAGTCGAGCGGCGACAAGCACGGAGTTTATCAACGCGTGAAGCAGGACTACGCAAGAAAGTTCGGCCTCATCGTGGGACCACCGCTCGGGTTTGACGACACCTTCGCCATGGTGATCCGCGGCGAAGATGCGCGCCGGTTGCATTTGAAGACGCTGTCGCAGGCCGCTGCTTTTGCGCCACAGTGGCGCGCCGGCTTCGGATATGAATTCATGGAGCGCCCCGATGGATACAAGGGCTTGGTAGCAAGCTACGGCCTGGGCTTCGCGGAGGCGCCGCGCATCATGGATCTCGGGTTGATTACGCGGGCGCTCAAGGATCGGCAAGTCGATCTGATTGCAGGGAATAACACAGATGGCTTGATTCCGGCACTGGATTTCTTTGTGCTGGAGGATGACCATCATTACTTTCCGCCCTACGAAGCGGTGGCGATCATGCGCGGAGAAATGCTGAAGAGCCATCCTGAAGTAGGAGCGGCGCTTGATACGCTGGCGGGGACGATCTCCGACGAAGATATGCGGCAATTGAATTACGCTGTGGATGGACAACATCGCGATGCGACTGAAGTTGTGCGAGAGTTTCTGCGACAGCGGAAGTTGGTCAATTGAGTATGCCGAGAAAGTGATAGACTCCCGCACCGGCGAATGGAATAACTGTCGCGAGTGGAGGAATCAATATGAGCTCAAGCCGCAAGGCAGTGGATTCCATTCGGGCTGCTGATGCGACGTGGCTAAAAGCCTATGAGGCGAAAGACGTCGACAAAGCGGTGGCATTCTACGACGAGCAAGGCTCCATGTTAGTGCCCAACTCTCCCGTTTTGACTGGGAAGGATGCCATTGCGAAATTCATTGCGAGTGGGTTCGCGCTACAGGATTACAAGATCGCATGGCATCCGAACAAAGCCGGCGTCGCCCGTTCGGGCGACCTTGGTTATACGAGCGGCACATACGAAATGAGTTTCAGAGACGCAGCGGGTAAAACTATCTCTGATAAAGGGAAGTATCTAATGGTGTGGAAAAAACAGGCGGACGGTGCGTGGAAGGTTTTGTTCGATACGTCCAATTCCGATCTGCCCAGGCTCTAGTCGGTGGTCGTCAGTCGATGGTCGTTCGCGAACGACTAGCGACTAGCGACTAACGACAGCTTACTCTTCCACCGGCTGCGCGTTCAGTTCCTGAGCGGGTTCACCTCCAGCCAATCCTTGGGCGATGATGAGGTGCCGGGCTTCGATGCGCAGTTCGGGCAGGGCGCGTCCGAACCAGATCGCACCGATGACGCACGCCACTCCTCCGACGGCAACCGTTATCGGCGCACCGATGCGGTGTGCCAGCGCTCCGCCACAGAAAGCTCCAAAGGGAGCCATGCCCATGAACATCATCGAATAAAGGGACATGACGCGGCCGCGGAGTTGGTCGGGGACCATGGTCTGGATCAGCGTGTTCGAGCAAGCCATCTGCAACATCATCGAGTAACCGGCGGGCAACAGGAGCACGACGGACAACCAGAATGAATGCGAGAACGAAAAAAGAAACAGGCTGACCCCAAAGCTTCCACAGGCGAATGCCACCCACCGCCCCAGCCCTTTCACTCCGGTTTTAGCGGCCAGGGTCAGGGCGCCGAACAGAGCGCCTACGCCAGTGGCACCCATCAGAATGCCGAGACCGCGCGCGCCGCCATGCAGAATTTTGTCGGCGAAGATGGGCATCAGTACGGTGTACGGCATACCGACCAAGCTCACCAGTCCAAGCAGCAACAGCAGCGCGCGAATGATCTTCGTCCGGTTGACCCAGCGGAAGCCTTCGACGATGTCGTCGATCGGCGAACGCTTGCTGGCGCGCGGAGCGCAGTGCACGTGCATCAGCAACAGGCCGGCGATCACGGCGATGTAGCTGATGGAATTGGCGGCAAAGCACCAGCCTTCGCCGATTCTCGCCACCAGAATTCCGGCTATGGCTGGGCCGATGATGCGGGCGCCATTGAACATCGAGGAATTCAGCGCGATGGCGTTCATCAGGTCCTCCTTGCCGACCATGTCGACGAGGAAGGACTGGCGGCCGGGAATATCGAACGCGTTCACTACTCCGAGCAGGGCCGCCAGCACGAAGATGTGCCACACATGAACGCGCCCGCTAAGCGTGAGCCAAGCTAGAATCCCCGCGAGGGCCATGGAGGCGGTCTGAGTGGCGATTATGAGTCGCTGGCGATTGACGCGGTCAGCGGTAATTCCTCCGAAAGGAGCCGCGAGGAAGACGGGAAACTGACTGGCGAAGCCGACGCTTCCCAGCAAAAGAGCAGAGTTCGTCATGCGGTAGACGAGCCACGCCTGGGCCACCGTCTGCATCCAGGTGCCGATGAGAGAGATCAGTTGTCCGCCGAAAAATAGTTGGAAATTGCGGTGGCGCAAGGCGCGCAGAGTGGTGGCCCATCTCGGCAGGCGCGCGGTTTTCACGGCCGTTTCTTCAGCCGTGACGGAATTTTGCTCCGCAGTCACTCTTCTAGAACTTTTTCACATCTTAGGGATGACGGCAAGAGACGACGGCAACCGGCAAGAAGATAGCGAGAGGAATTGAGAGATTATTTTGTCGCTGCCGGGGCTCTGGCTGTTTACTTTCCGCAAAGCTTTCCACAGGCTGGCCGGGTGACTGACTTGCAACTTCCCCGCCGGTTCGATCCGCGATAGAGTTGAGGTCCACCGGCGTTAGGATCCGGGAAGGATGACCATGAGCACAGATCCCAATCGTCTGGAACGCCGAGCCGCGCAGCGCTTCGAAGTGCACCAGCCCTTGGCCGTTCATTTCGAGGGACGCACGGTGGCCGGATTCATTCAAAATTTGAGCGGCCGTGGAATATTTTTTTACGCCGAGACGGCGCTTCCAGAAGGAGCGGTCGTGGAATTAACTTTTACCATGCCATCGGAAATAACCTTGGCGGAAAACATGCCGGTTCGCTGTCGCGGACGGGTGTTGCGCGCCTCGGCTTCCACGGCCGGTCAAAGAAACGGAATCGCCGTGCAACTCGATTCCTACGAGTACTTGCCCTCCGACGAGCCCATCTTGCAATTCGTACGAGTCTCGGCCGCAAGTGCCGCCGGAGCGGCTTCCGGCCCGGCGCGCTGAAACCTCGGCTTTCCGATACCTCGCCGTGGGTCCGTTTCCGAGTATGTGTTGAACCACATTAAAAGTGTCCCCTTGAAACCACATTAGAAATGACCCCTTTAGAGTTCCTTCGGCGAGGAGGAACCGAGATTGGGGAGAACGGGATTGAGCAGGAAAGAGTTGAGCCGAGTGGAAGTGATGGGACGAGTCCGGGCGCGCAGCTTGCGATTGTGCGAGGCGGCGGAGATGCTGGAGTTGAGTTATCGGCAGAGCAAACGGATCTGGGCACGGTACCGGCAGGGAGGAGCGAAAGCTTTACAGCATGGGAACTGCGGTCGAGCCTCGAACCGGGCCCACACGGCGAAGTTCCGAGCGGCGGTGCTGAACCAGGTGAAAGCACGCTATGAGGATTTCGGGGCGACGCTGGCGTCCGAGCATCTAGCCAGCGATGACGGACTGGACGTGCATGCCGAGACGCTGCGGCGGTGGCTGAAAGAGGCCGGGCTGTGGCAGAGGCAACGGCGGCGGAAACCGTATCGGCAGCGGCGCGAAGCGAAGGCGCACTTTGGGGAGTTAGTGCAGTTGGACGGAAGTTTCCATGAGTGGCTGGAGGAACGCGGGCCTCGCGGCTGTCTGATGCACATGGTCGATGACGCCACGACGAAAGCGCTAGGGCGGTTCTGGGAGGAAGAAACGATCTGGGCGGCGGCGGGTGTGTTGCGCCGCTGGATCGAGCGCTACGGAGTGCCGCAAGCGTTGTATACGGACTGGAAGAACGTGTATGTGCGGCCGCCGAATGCCGCGGAGCGGATGCGCGGAGAACCAGCGGTAACACAGTTTGGGCGCATGTGCGCGAAGCTAGGCATTCGCATCATCGCCGCCAGTTCCCCGCAAGCGAAAGGGCGCGTGGAACGGGCGCATGGCACGCACCAGGATCGGCTGGTGAAGAAACTGCGGCTGGCGGGAATCGCGACCTACGACCAAGCGAATGCGTATCTGGACGAGCATTATCTCGCCGAGCACAACCGGCGTTACGCGCGACCCGCGGCCGAGACAGCCGATTATCACCGGCGACGGCCCACGGCGCGGCAACTGGACGAAGTATTCTGGCTGGAGCAAGAACGAGTGGTGAGCGAGGACTGGGTAGTACGCTACAACAACCGACTGCTGCAACTAGACCGGCAAAGTCAGCATTGGGCGCCGGCCACGAGTCGCGTGCTGGTGCGGGAAAGCGAAACTGGCGAAGTCGCCATTCATTACCGCAGTCAGCGTCTCCTATTCCGTGAACTGAAGGCGGCTTCTAAAGCGCTGAGCGAGGAAAGGGGCGCCGCCCCTTCCCCCGCGCCCCCATCCCCGACACCGCATCGAAACTTTCCTCCAGCTCCCAATCATCCTTGGAGACAAGGCTGGCAGCAAATGAAAACGCCCGCCTTTTCCCGAGCATGGTGAAACCGCAACTAAGGGACATTTCTATTGTGGAGAAGACGGGGACATTTCTATTGTGGTATGACAGTTCGTTTCCGAGTATGCCGTCTACCGACTCGCCTTGGACTATAATCCCCTCCAACCAATGACCCTAATCTCTGGAACGAAACTTGGCCCCTACGAAATCCAGTCCGCGCTGGGCGCGGGCGGCATGGGCGAAGTATACCTCGCCCGCGACACGCGCCTCGATCGCACCGTCGCGGTTAAGATTCTGCCGCCGCATCTTTCTTCCAATCTCGAGGCCAAGCAGCGCTTCGAGCGCGAAGCCCGCGCCATTTCTTCTCTGAACCATCCCAACATCTGCATCCTGCATGACGTCGGCCACCAGGACGGGACGGATTTTCTGGTCATGGAATATCTCGAAGGCGAGACTCTTGGCGATCGCCTTATGAAAGGGCCGCTGTCCCCCGAACAGGTATTGAAGTACGGGATCGACATCTGCGAGGGCTTGGAGAAAGCGCACAAGAGCGGAGTGATTCACCGCGACCTGAAGCCGGGCAATGTCATGCTGACCAAGTCCGGCGCCAAGCTGATGGACTTCGGATTGGCCAAGGCCACGCCGTCCCAAACTCCTCCCGCGTCCAGTTTGACCATGACCATTTCCGGACCATCCGCAGGTCAGCCCCAGCCATTGACCGCGCAGGGCATGGTGCTGGGCACGTTCCAATACATGTCGCCGGAGCAGTTGGAAGGGAAAGAAGCCGACGCGCGCTCCGACATCTTCGCCCTGGGAGCGGTTTTGTACGAAATGGCCTCAGGCAGGCGTGCCTTCACGGGCAAGAGCCAGGCTAGCATTGTGGCCGCCATTCTGGCTTCCGACCCGCAGCCCATTTCGGCGGTGCAACCTATGTCGCCGCCGGCGCTCGACCGCGTAGTCCGGACCTGCATGACGAAGGACCCCGACGAGCGCTGGCAGACGGCGCACGACGTCAAGCTGCAGCTGCAGTGGATTGCCGAGGCCGGTTCGCAGGCAGGCATCCCTGCGCCAGTGGCGGCAAGGCGAAAAACATCGCAGAGAGCGGCGTGGATTGTAGGCGCCGTGGCCGCCGCGGCTGCCATCGCGCTGGCGATTGCCTTCGCGTTGCGTTCGCCCGCGCCGGTCCACCCGTTGCGAGTAAGCATTCTGGCGCCGGAGCAGCACACTTTCGATCCGCTGAGCATCGTCCTTTCGCCCGATGGCACCAAGCTGGCGTTTGTGGCAACGGCCTCCGGCGGGGCGCCGCAACTGTGGGTGCGCCCCTTGGATTCGACCGCAGCCCAGCCATTGGCCGGGACCGACGATGCCGCTTACCCGTTCTGGTCGCCTGACAGCCGCAGCCTGGGATTCTTTGCGCAAGGAAAACTGAGGATCATTGATGCCAGCGGGGGAGCGGTGCAAACTCTGGCCGACGCTCCCGAACCTCGCGGCGGTGCCTGGGGACCGGATGGCACCATTTTGTACACCCCTGAGTCTCTATCAGCCATGTTCCGCATCCCGGCGGCCGGCGGAACGCCATCCCACGCGATCGGCGAGGTGAAGGCAGCCGCGGATCTGGGTTCCCCGCGCTGGCCGGCATTTCTGCCCGATGGAAGGCACTTTATCTTTTATCAATTCAAAACCGGTAGCCAGGAAGGGGGAAACATTCATCTGGGCGCTCTCGATTCGCAGCAGGACACAATCCTGGTGGACTCGGATCTCCGCGGTCACTACGCCAATGGACATCTGCTGTTCGTTCACGGTGGGAATTTGATGAGCCAGAGCTTCGATGAGAAAAAATTGAAATTGACTGGGAATCCTGTTCCCATCGCCGAGCAGGTCCGCGGGGACGCTCGGGGAGCGGCTGCGTTCTCACTCTCGAGGGAGGGCAAGCTGATCTTCGCCGGCGGGCAGTCGGCCACCCTCGACCTGGCGTGGTACGACCACAGCGGTAAGAAGGGCGACATCATTGACAGCGGCACCTTCCAGGACGCCCACCTCTCGCCCGACGGAAAGAAGGTCTCGGCGTCGCGGACCGACGCCGGAGGACATCTGGAGATTTACATTTACGATCAGATCCGCGGCACCAAGTCACAATTTAGTTTCTCGCAGTCCAGAGATGACGATCCCATCTGGTCTCCCGATTCGAACACCATTGTTTTCGACTCCGCGCGCAACGGCAAGATTGACCTTTACACCAGGCCTGCCAATGGCGCCCGCCAGGAGGAATTGCTGTATCACGACGACTTGGACAAATACCCCTTCAATTGGTCCCTGGACGGAAAATACATCGCGTATGAAACCTTTGCCAGCGGACATTTCGATATATGGGTGATGCCCATGTTCGGCGACCGCAAGCCGTATGCCTTCCTTCAGGAAAAGTACAACGCCCGTTATCCCGTCTTTTCGCCAGATGGGAAATGGATGATTTTTACATCGTTCGAGGCGGGGCATAGTCAAGTCTACGTCGTGGCCTTCCCCAAACCCGGAGGCAGGTTTCTGGTGGGGGACGGTCATCTAGCAGTATGGAACCGCAATGGCAAGGAAATCCTCTACCTGGATGACCACTCCCGCATGGCTGCAGTGGAAGTCACTGCGCACGGCGAAAGCGTGGAACTGGGCAAGCCGCAAATTCTATTTCCTGTGCAGCCCGTGGGAGACGGCCAATTCGAGGTCGCCCCGGACGGCAAGCGCTTCCTGATGGTGCAAGCGCCAGCGGAGAATTCGTCCATCCTGACCTTAATCGTGAACTGGCCGCAGGAACTCAAGAAATAGACAGCGCGCTCATCTTTTCAAGAGCTGGCATTTGCCTTACAATGAGGTAAACGAGCAGCTGACGGGGTTTCTCCCCCGATTGACCCGTCGGCGACCTGCCGCTTCGTCTGTGGTTCCTTCGATTACGAAGGTCATTTGGCCTGGACGCTGGAAGTTCGTAGCATGGCAATGGACACTGAGAACCGAGTTATGCCCGGGATCGCCGTCGCCCTCCTGACTGAGGACCGCGAACAATCCGTCGTACTGCACAGCCGGGTGGAGAGCACCAATCTGGCCCGAACGGTATTGAGCCATGTCGGGTTCCCTGCGGGACCGAGCGATGCCGTTCTGCGTCAATTGCAGGATCAGCGCGCCGAGGTCGTCCTGGTGGATATCGACCCACACGCTCCGCAGCGCGCCCTCCGCACCGTTGAATTAATCCATGCCAACACTCCCGAGGTCACGATTTTTGCCGTGGGCGAAATGACTCAGCCCACAATTATTGTTTCCGCCATGCGCGCCGGGGCGCGTGAGTTTCTGGATCATAACGCCAGTCGCGAGGCTTTGATCGAGGCTTTCACCCGCTTCTCGACCACTCTGAGCCGAGCGCAGCGCAGTTCCAGCAAGGCCCGCGTCTTCACTTTTTTAAACGCCAAGGGCGGGGCTGGCGCCACTACCGCCGCGGTGAATACGGCAGTCGCGCTCCAGGAGACTCACGGACGTGTGGTGCTAGTGGATTTCGCTCCTATCGGCCACGCTGCCCTGCAGCTGAATCTGCGGCCTCAATTCACGATCATCGATGCTTTGCAGAACCTGCATCGCATGGACGGTTCGCTGCTCGAAGGCCTGATGACGCCATATCGCAATGGCCTTCATCTGCTGGCCGGCGCTCAACAGCCGCACAGCGCAGTCCCGACCGGGTCAGAACTGGCTCGCCTCTTCGACCTGCTGGTAGGCCAGTATCACTTCGTTGTCCTCGATTGCTCAGGCCGGTTGGACGGGACGCTGCAAATGATCTGCGACCTCTCGAACGCCGTGCTGCTGGTCACGCAGACCGACGTCGTTTCACTCTGGAGCGCTGGCCGGATTCACGCTTTCCTGCAGGAAGGAGCGGGCCGCGATCGCCTGCGCATCGTGCTCAACCGTTACAAGAAGATACCCGGCTTTACCGATGAGGATGTGGAGAAAGCCACCAATTGCAAGGTGCTTTGGAAGGTGCCAAATAACTACCAGGTCATCGGACCCGCAATTGACAAGGGCAGCCCGGTGGGCTCGCAGGGGAATCACGAGATCGGCCGCTCTTATCAAGGATTAGCCGCGGAACTCGCGGGCGCAACCACCTCTGCCGACGGCGCGCTTTCGCTCCTCTATCAGCACGACAAAGGCGACAGCAAGAATCGTGCCACCAGCCCCCTGGTGGTCTCGCCAGCGCGCGCCGGGCAATAGCGCTCATTTCCCATAATCATTGCTTCCCGCCTGCTGTCCGCCCTCGGCAATTTCCAGCCTTTGTTAGAATCAGGGATTCACCAATGACGCCGCGAACCGTTGAAATCCTTTATCAGATGATCGCGTTCCTGTTTGCCATCAGCGTGCACGAGTCCGCCCATGCCTGGACCGCGTCGCGCTGCGGCGATCCTACGGCCCGGATGCTGGGACGGGTCTCGCTGAATCCGATTCGCCACATCGATTTGTTTGGCACGATCATACTGCCGGTGGTGGCGGCCATCAGCCACATACCGTTGCTCGGCTGGGCGAAACCCACGCCCGTGGACCCGCGGAATTTTCGTCATCCCATGATGGACGACATTCTGACTTCAGTGGCCGGCCCAGTGAGCAACTTCATCGTCGCCACCGGGGCGCTCCTGCTGCTGGGCGGCATCTCGCTTTCATCGGCCGCCGGACACGCTTTGGTCACAGGATTGGCTGGTAGTTTTGGTGGCGCTGCTTCCGATTCCGCGTTGGCGCCCATCGCTATTCTGCTGTACGTGCTCATGATCATCAACATCGTTCTGGCGGTGTTTAACCTGATCCCTGTCCCCCCGCTCGACGGCAGCCACGTACTGCGGCATTTCTTATCAGATCCGGTGCGAATGGTGTACGACCGCATCGGCTTCTTCGCACTGCTGGCGCTGGTCTACCTGGCGCCTGGTTTTATCAGCGGCTTGATCGGCCCGTTTGTTCGCTTCTACCTCTTCATGCTGGGCAAATTCTGAATGACGACTCCTTCCAAGAAACGCGTGCTGAGCGGGATGCGCCCGACCGGCAAACTGCACCTGGGGAACTACGTGGGTGCGCTTGAAAACTGGGTCCGCATGCAAGATCAGTATGACTGCTTTTTCGTTATCGTTGACTGGCACGCGCTGACTACCGACTACGCGGACACATCGCTTCTGAAAGAAAACCTGGTCGATGTGTTGCTGGATTGGCTGGCCGCGGGGCTTGATCCCGACAAGTGCGTGATGTTCATCCAGTCGCACGTGCCGATGCATGCTGAATTGCACCTGCTGCTTTCGATGATCACTCCCCTCGGCTGGCTGGAACGCGTCCCGACCTACAAAGAGCAGAGGGAAAACATTAAGGAAAAGGACCTGGGCACATACGGGTTTCTCGGCTATCCCGTTCTGCAAGCCGCAGACATTTTGATCTACAAGGCCGACGTCGTTCCGGTCGGCGAAGACCAGGTGGCCCACGTTGAACTGACCCGTGAGATCGCGCGCCGGTTCAATGCATTCTACGCATACGCGCATCCGGTGGTAGCCGAGACAACCCACTTGACGCAGCATCAAAGGGACTTTCTGATTTCCAGTGGAACGGAAATAACGCCGGACACCGATTACGTCTTCCCTAGAACCGTTTTCCCCGAACCGCAAGCCCTGCTCACGCCCGCTCCCCGCCTGCCAGGCACCGACGGCCGCAAGATGTCAAAGTCATACGACAATGCAGTTCTGCTCACCGATCCCGAGCCGGTGGTGCGGCAAAAACTGAAGACGATGGTCACCGATCCTGCCCGGGTGCGCCGCACCGATCCCGGCAATCCCGATGTGTGCCCGGTGGGCGACCTGCACAAAATATTCAGCAACCAGGAGACGATCGCGAAAGTTTATGAAGGCTGCCGGTCAGCAGGAATCGGCTGCATCGAATGCAAGAGCTGGGTCGCGGATGCTCTGGTAAAGATCCTCAACCCCATGCAGGAGCGCCGGAAAAAATACGAGGACAATCCGCGCCTCGCCTGGGATATTCTGGAGGCGGGCTCGGCCCGAGCTGGGGAGGTTGCAGGCGCTACGATGGACGAAGTCCGCAAGGCGATGGGTCTGGACTATAGTGCGAACGACAGTCCGAAAGACGAGCCGGCCAAAGGTTCTACGCGGTGACAGATTTGTCTCAACCAATATCAGAACAGACGCGGGTCGAAGCTTCTGGACACGGCGCGGCGCAGCTCGTTTCTGCGAGCAAGACCGCCGCAGCCCAGTCCGGTGAAGACGATGCCAGCGATTTCCCGTTCGCCATCGCGCTTGGCGAAATCTACGAAGGGCCGCTCGACCTGCTGCTCGACCTGATCCGCAAGCAGGACATCAACATCTACGACATTCCCATCGCCCGGATCACGGCGCAGTACCTCGCTTACGTCGAGCGCATCCGCGAACTCGACGTGAACGTCGCCTCTGAATTTATCTACATGGCCGCGGTGCTGATTCACATCAAGTCGAAGATGTTGTTGCCGCGCGATCCGCTTGCTCCCGCCGACGCGCAGGAAGACCCGCGCAACGAACTCGTCAACCGCCTGCTCGAGCACGAGAAGTTCAAATCCGCGGCGCAAATGCTCCTGCAGAAACAGCAGATTGAAGACGCCGTGCTGAGCAATCCGGCGATCCTGGAATTCATGGACGCCGAGGACACCGAACCCGAACTCGCCGCCGATGTCATCGACCTGGTCAAAACCTTCCAGCAGATTCTGGACCGAGCACGCACCCGGCCCATCCTGGAAGTGGACGAGGACACCGTAACCGTCGGCCAGATGATCCAGTACCTGCACCGCCGGCTCTCGCTCGAAGATCGTCCCATCCGTCTGAAGCAGATTCTCCGCAACGTGCCGTCGCGAGCTGCGCTGGTCTGCATGTTTCTGGCGTTGCTTGAGTTGGTCCGCTTGCAGGCGATCCAAGTAAGGCAGGACCACGTTTTCGGCGAAGTGCTCGTGCGCAAGCATTCCCACTTCGAAGAAGTGATGACGGAGCAGGCTGCCGTGCGCGATGATTGGAGATGAAGAAACAGTTGCCAGTGACCAGTTGCCAGTGGATGTGCTTTCGCTCCACTGGTTTTAATGGCCACTGACAACTGGCAACTGACTTATGAGTCTTAAACCCCAACTCGAAGCCATCATTTACGCGGCGGAAACTCCCATTTCGCTCGACCAGATTTTTTCGCTGGTGAAGGAGTCGTTGCTCGCGGAGACCCCGGGAATCGATGCCGCGGAAATCAAGTCGCGCATCCGCGCCACGCTCGAAGAACTCATCGCGGATTACTCCGGCGCAAACCACGGCATCGAAATCCGCCAGGTCGCCGGCGGATACCGCATGTCCACCAAGCCCGAACAGCATGGCGTGGTGCGCGCCTTCGCCAAGAGCCTGAAACGGCCTTTCCGGCTTTCGCTACCGGCGCTCGAAACGCTGGCCGTCATCGCCTACAAACAGCCGGTAACTGTGCCCGAGATCAGCGAGATTCGCGGCGTAGATTCCAGCGGGGTCATCGCCACCTTGCTCGACCGCAAACTCATCACCACGGCGGGTAGAAAAGCCGTAATCGGCCGCCCCATTCTCTACAGGACTAGCAAGGAGTTTCTGCTGCGCTTCGGGCTTAAGGACGTCAACGAACTGCCTAGCATGGAGGAGTTCGAGAAGCTGCTGGCGGAGTCGTTCCAGAGCGATCTGCTTCCCGGCGAAGATACATCCGGGGAAGCTTCGAGTTCGGCGTCACCTGTGGAGGACGATTCTTCCGAAGAGCACAATGCCGAGACTGCGGAGGCCACCGAGCTTGAACTCGTCACTGAGGTAGAGGAAACCGAAGCACGAGCCGCCACCCAGCCGGAGTAGCCATCCATGCCAGCCGAACGTCTGCAAAAAATCATCGCTGCCGCCGGAGTGGCATCCCGCCGCAAATCCGAAGAACTGATCGCCGCCGGCCGCGTTCTGGTCAACGGCCAGGTGGTCACCGAACTCGGCACTAAAGCCGATCCCGAACAAGACCACATCCGCGTGGATGGCAAGCTGCTGCAGGGGCCCGAGCGTTATACCTACGTCGTGTTGAACAAGCCCAAGGGATATGTGACCACGGTCAGCGACGAGAAAAAGCGTCCCACCGTGATGGACCTTGTCGCCAAGGTGAAAGGGCGCGTGTATCCCGTGGGCCGACTGGATTGGACAAGCGAAGGCCTTCTACTGATGACTAACGACGGCACGCTGGCCAATGCTTTGATGAAAGCGTCGTCTAATGTGCCCAAGACCTACGTCGTGAAAGTCGCAGGGCAGCCCGACGAGGCCAAGCTCGACAAGCTTCGCCACGGAGTTTCCATCGCCGAAAAAGGCGGCCGCCGCGTGCGCACCGCTCCGGCCAAAATTCGCCTGATCCGCGAAGGCGATAACCCGTGGCTCGAAGTAACGATTATTGAAGGCCGCAACCGTCAGGTGCGAAAAATGTTCGAAGAAGTAGGCCACCACGTGGAGAAAATGCGGCGCGTGCAGTACGGTCCCCTCGCGCTCGACGTGCCGCCGGGAGATTGGCGCAACCTCACTCTGCTGGAAGTAGCCAAGCTGAAAACCGCTGCGTCGGGATTGAAAGCTGCCAAGCGCGATCGCGCCACGATTCATACCATGCAGGGACGGGCGTCTCGCCCGTCCAGTCGTGCGGGGAAGCCCAGCGCTCCCAGGGCAAGGTAATTGCTCTAGCGCCGGGTGTCCGCAATCATGGGCAATCGGGCAGCGCCGTACAAGCCGGCATCGCTCCCCAAAAGCGCGCGGGTGATGATGGTCTTACGGCCAGGGCCTGCCTCAAGGTGTGCGGAAGCGCCCTGGTTTGTGGCCGTAGGATCGTGCGGCGCGGTGACAGCATACACAAACGAGCGACGCCGCAACTCTTCGAAGATCGATGGCGAGAAAGCTTCCCACGCGCTCGATGCGCCCCCGCCAATCACGTAAATCGGCAGATTCAAGGAATTGACCATCGCTGATAGCACAATGCCCAGACAACGTCCCACCTGCCGGAAAATGCGGCGCGCATCTTCATCGCCTTGAATCGCGAGATTGTAAATCGATTTCGCGCTGAACTCCGGATCGGACTGTGCCGCGCGTGCCAGCGCCGAGCCGCTATTGTTCGCGACCGTTTCCCGCGCCATGCGCACCATCGCTGTCGCCGAAGCGTATTGCTCCAGGCAGCCTCGATTCCCGCACCCGCAAAGTTGCCCCTCCGGCTCAACCGTGGTGTGCCCAAACTCCCCGGCCATGCCGTTCGCGCCGCGCCAGATCGCGCCGCCCAGAACCAGTCCGCCGCCGACGCCGGTCCCCAGGGTCAGCATTGCCATGTCAGAAAAATCCTTGGCTGCGCCCAGCCATTTTTCTCCGAGCGCCGCGACGTTGGCATCGTTTTCGAGGATCACGATGGTCTTCAGACGCCGCTCAATTTCGGCGCGAACCGGATAGTCGGCCCAGCCCGGCAGGTTGGGCGATTCGCGCAACAGGCCAGTCTGCATGTCGATAATGCCGGGCACGCCGATGCCGATCCCGAGCAGGGGGGCGGAATCCCTGTATCTCTCCGACATGCGCTGGATGGCGTCGCACATGTCGCCGATGACGTGATCGCGTCCCAGCGAAACCTTGGTGCCGAGCGTGACTTTCTCGACCAGCTTGCCTTGCTCATCCACCGCTGCGATGCGCAAGTTCGTGCCGCCGAGGTCCACTCCAATGGAGAATTTGTTCATAGAATTTATTTATGGCGAAATGACTCGCTAGTCCGTTCGAGGCAACCTGTTGGCCTTTCCTTTTTTACAGTGCGAGTGGTCATCCGTCAATATTAAATCGTTCTATTAGGGCTATTTTTGACAATTCGAGCAGTAGTGACTGCTGCGGCCGGCCAGTACAACGCGTCGGATTGCCGTTCCGCACACCAGGCACGGCTCCCCTTCACGGCCATACACTCGGTGCTGGAGCTGGAAGAATCCTTCTTCCCCATCCGCGTCCACATAATCGGAAATCGAAGACCCTCCCAGCGCGATCGCCTCGCGCAGCACCTCCCGCACAGCCGCGCGCAACTTACCCAACTGCCCCCGCGTGATCGCCGCCGCCCGCCGGCGGGGACGGATGCCAGCCCGAAACAACGATTCGTCGGCATAAATGTTACCCACGCCGCGCAGCAACTTCTGATTCAGAAGCGCACTCTTGATCGGAGTCTTGCGCCCGCGAAAAAGCGCGGAGAAGCGCTCCTCGCTCACTTCCAGCGGTTCCACTCCCCCGGGATCGAAACCGCCGGGATGGACGCTGAGTTTGCCAAACATCCGCGGATCGATAAACCGCAGTTCGCGCCCCGAGGCCAGCTTCGCAATCAAGTGAGTGTGCTTTGCGATCTCCGCCGCAGGCTCGGAAACCACCATGCGTCCGGTCATGCCGAGATGGACGACCCACTGCGCACTCTGCGGTAGAGACGCGGCGTGCCGCGTCTGGCCGCGAGCTGCGGACTTGGCTTTCTTTTTCTGTGATGCCGTCCTTTCTGCCCGCGATTCTCCCTCCAGATCGAATACGATGTGCTTGCCTGCACGATGCACTCGAACAATCCGCTTGCCCTCGAGCGTCGAGGCGATGACCGCAGCCGGCGACTCGAGAGGCTGCTTGCGCGAACCGATCCACACAGATTCGACGGTGTCGCCGGAAATGCGCTGGTCCAAGCCTCGCGCAATGGTTTCGACTTCGGGAAGCTCGGGCACGTTGTCAGGATACAAGATCGAAACCGAGAAGAATGCTTTTGGCTTTTCGCCAAGAGCCAAGAGCTAAGAGCGCTTTTCAGGTTTGCTCCTCCCCAGCCCGATTGGGTATGCTAGAGTGTACACACCAAGCGCCGCCGATCTTCTTAGTGTTCCAGTCTATTCCGCAGCGGAGCAACCAGTGTGTGCGACCCTGGGGCGGGCTTCGGTTTGCGGCCGCGCAATATTCCAAGTGGAGATCGCATTGAGTAGCGGTAGAACGAGCAGAGGTAGAACTGCGGTCATTGTCGGAGCCCAGTGGGGCGACGAGGGCAAGGGTAAGATCGTCGATGTACTCACTCAGACTTTCTCCGTCGTGGCCCGCTACGCGGGCGGCCATAATGCCGGACACACGGTTATCGTCAACGGCAAGAAATTCATCCTGCAGCTCGTGCCCGGCGGGATTCTTCGGCCCGAATGCACCAGCGTCGTCGGCAATGGCGTAGTCATTGATCCGTTGGCCTTCCTGAAGGAAGTCGCTGCCCTGCGCGCCGCCGACGTGAAAGTAGACGGCAACCTTTTCGTCTCGAACCGCGCGCAGGTCATTCTTCCCTACCATCGCATGATGGAGTTGGGGTCGGAAAACGCTCCCGGTCGCGTGAAAATCGGGACCACTTCTCGCGGCATCGGCCCTTCTTACGAAGACAAAATGGGACGCCGCGGATTGCGCGTCGCCGACCTGCTGGACACTGAATTGCTGCGCGCGCACATCGAAAACGCATGCCGCGAGAAGAACATGATCGCGCACGCGCTCTTTAACTCAGAGCCGCTCGATGCCGACAAAATGTTTCGCGAATACTCCGACGCGGCGCGGCAGATCGCTCCCTTTGTCCGCGACACCGCACTCCTGCTGAATCGCGCGCTGGCCGAAGGCAAGTCGATCGTCTTCGAAGGCGCACAGGGCACCATGCTCGATATTGATCACGGCACCTATCCGTTCGTGACCTCTTCGAGCTCCACTTCCGGCGGAGCCGCCACCGGAACCGGAATGCCTCCCACATCGATTGACACGGTTATCGGCATCACCAAAGCCTATTGCACCCGCGTCGGCAGCGGCCCGTTCCCCAGCGAACTCCTCGGCGCGCAAGGAGAAGACCTGCGCAAGCGTGGCAACGAATTCGGCGCCGTCACGGGACGCCCCCGCCGCACCGGCTGGCTCGATTTGCCTCTGCTCCGTTACGCTGGCATGATTAACGGTATCTCCTGGTTTGTGGTTACTAAGTTGGATGTGCTCGATCACCTGACCGAGATTCCAGTCTGCGTGGGGTATAAAGTGGACGGCAAGGAAACCGACGAAGTTCCGGCTCAGGCCTGCGGCTACGAGAAAATCGAATGCATCTACCGCAACCTGCCGGGCTGGGCCAGCCCAACGCAGGACATTCGAACGGTAGCAGGATTGCCCAAGGCCGCCCGCGAATACCTGGCGTTCATCGAAAAGGAAACCGGAGCGCGGGTGGCAATGATTTCCACGGGCCCTGATCGCGAGCAGACGATTTTGGTCCCGGATTTCATAAGCGAGTTGGGCCTCAAAAGCTGCTGAAAAACAAGGTTTCATATCAGGCGTCGCCCTAACGATGTTGCAAGGTTGCGTATGGGGCGACGTCGCTAGCAATGGCGGAAGGTTCGTATTAGGGCATCGCTTTAGCGATGCCGCAAGTCTTCGGAATCAGATGCCCCTTTAGGGGCTGGACTTCACAGCAATAGAACGGAGCAACGGATGGTGGTGTTGGCCGTAACCTGGATGGCAAAAATCGGACGCGAGTCCGAAGTGGCTGCAATCTTTGAAAAACTCTCAACCGAATCGCGTAAGGAACCGGGCTGCGTCATGTATCAGGTACATAAGCACAAGACCGATCCGCGCCGGTTCTTCATCTACGAACAATACAAGGACGACGCCGCCCTCGAAGCGCATCGCGTCGCGCCGCATTTCTTGCAATTGGCAAAAAAAGATTTGCCCAAAATCGCCGACCGCACCGAAGGGCATCTATTCGAACCGCTCGGATAACTGTGGAGCTCTCCGTTCCCGGTTCTCGGTCCTCAGAAAACCCGGTCATCAGATCAACATCACTGAGAACCGGGGAGTGCTCTTACTGCTTGTCCGCCATCAACACTCCGCCCGAAGCGTAGCTCTCCTTGGAAACCTCGTGAAAAGCAACCACGATGGCTTCACGCCGCGCGCCCGCTTCTTCCACCATCGCATCGGTAATGCGCTGCGCAATTTTTCGTTTCTGATCGACCGTGCGGCCGTGCAGCATCGTGATTTGAATTAACGGCATAATTTCTCAGTTCCCAGTTCCCAGTGCTCAGAAAAACCCGCCCTCAAATCGTACTGAGAACTGAGAACCGGGAACTGCCTTTATTGCGCCAATTCGTAACCCGCAAAAAAGAAACTCAATTCGAAGCGCGCCGTTTCATCCGCGTCGGAGCCGTGAATCGCGTTGTGCTCAATATCGCTGGCCCACTTCTTGCGGATGGTGCCCTCTTCTGCACTCGCCGGGTTCGTCGCCCCCATCAGCTTGCGCAGATCGGCGATGGCGTTTTCTTTTTCCAGTGCCAGCGCCACAATCGGGCCACTCGACATGAATCTGGTCAGCGAACTGTAAAACGGCCGGCTCGCATGGACGGCGTAGAACTGCTCCGCCTGATGCTGGGAGATCTCCAGCATCTTCATGGCCAGAATGTGAAAGCCATTTTTCTCGAACTGCTCGATGATGTCTCCGACCGCGTTCTTCTTCACCGCGTCGGGCTTGATGATGGTCAGTGTGCGTTGCAGTGTCTTCATGAATCCGTCGTTAGTCCTCAGTCGTTAGAAACTCTGTCACGCCCGGACTCCAGCCCCCAGCGCGGCCGCAAGCGTTTCGCCGATGTCCGCTGGCGATTTCGCGACCTTGAGGCCGGCCTTCTCCATGGCCGCAATCTTTTCCGCTGCCGTGCCCTTCCCGCCCGAGATGATGGCGCCGGCGTGGCCCATCCGACGTCCCGGAGGCGCTGTCTGTCCGGCGATGAAGCCGACGACCGGCTTCCTCATGTGCGTCTTGATGAACTCCGCCGCGGTCTCTTCCGCGTTGCCGCCAATTTCGCCGATCATCACAACCGCTTCGGTCTGCGGATCGCGGTTAAACAGTTCGAGCGCGTCGATAAAATTCGTGCCGATAATCGGATCGCCGCCAATGCCGATCGCGGTCGACTGCCCGATTCCGCGTTGAGTAAGCTGATGCACCGCCTCGTAAGTCAGCGTCCCGGATCGCGACACGATCCCAACGCTGCCTTCCTTGTGGATCGCACCCGGCATAATTCCGATCTTGCATTTGCCCGGAGAGATAATGCCCGGGCAGTTCGGCCCGATCAGGCGTGACCGCCGGTTCTGCAGGAACTCCCAGGCGCGCACCATGTCCAGCGTCGGAATACCCTCGGTGATGCAGACAATCAGTTCGATTTCCGCATCGGCCGCTTCCATGATCGCGTCGGCCGCGTACGGCGGCGGCACAAAAATGACGGTGGCATTCGCACCCGTCTTGTCCGCCGCTTCCTGAACGGTATTGAAGATCGGCCAGCCTTCGTGCGTCGTCCCGCCCTTGCCGGGAGTGATGCCGCCCACAATCTGCGTGCCGTAAGCCGCGCAAGCCTTCGCGTGGAAGGTGCCTTCGCGGCCCGTCAGACCTTGCACAATCAATCGAGTTCTTTTATCAGCCAGGATTGCCATAATTGCTCACTTTCGAAAAAAATCGCTACTCAACTAAGCCGCGTTCCTTGCTGCCGCCACAACTTTTTCAGCCGCATCTTTCATGGTCTCGGTAACCGTGAAGTTCAGCCCCGATTCCATCAGGATTCTCTTTCCTTCCTGAACATTCGTGCCTTCCAGTCGCAGCACCACCGGCAGTTGAAGATTCGTTTTCTTCGCCGCTTCGACCACCCCCTCAGCCAGCGTATCCACCCGCAAAATGCCGCCAAAAATATTGATCAGCACGGCGCGCACACTCTTGTCGCTCAGCAGAATTTCAAATGCATGCGCGACCTGCTCCGCGTTGGCGCCGCCGCCCACATCCAGAAAGTTAGCCGGCATGCCGCCCGCATATTTGATGATGTCCATGGTGGCCATCGCCAGACCCGCGCCATTCACCATGCAGCCCACGTTGCCGTCGAGCTTGATGTAGTTGAGGTTGTATTTCGACGCCTCCACTTCCAGCGGATCTTCTTCCGTGAGGTCCCGCAGTTCGCGGAGATCCCCGTGCCGGAAGAGCGCGTTATCGTCAAAGGTCAACTTGGCGTCGAGCGCGAACAGCCGGCCATCCGTGCAGCTGATAAAGGGATTGATCTCCACCAGCGAAGCATCCGTTTCCAGGAACGCGCGATAAAGACTGGTCAGGAACTGAACTGCAGGATTGATCTGCGACGGCTTCAGCCCTAACGAAAACGCGATCTTGCGTGCCTGGAACGGCTCCAGCCCCATACCCGGATCGATGTACTGCTTCAGGATCGCTTCCGGCCTCTCGGCCGCCACTTGCTCGATATCCATGCCGCCCGCAGCCGACGCCATGAACACCGGCTTGCCCTCGCCGCGATCCACCAGGATGCCAAGATAAAGTTCCTTCTCGATCGGCAACGTCTCTTCGACCAGCAACCGGTGCACGATGCGCCCTTCAGGCCCCGTCTGATGCGTGACCAGCTTCATGCCCAGCATCTTGCCGGCGATTTCGCCCGCCTCTTCCACCGACTTGGCGATCTTCACGCCGCCGCCCTTGCCACGCCCGCCAGCGTGAATCTGCGCCTTCACCACCACTCCCGTCGCGCCGGAGCCGAGAATATCCTTCGCCGCCGCCTCAGCTTCTTCGCGCGTCGTCGCCATCGTGCCGTTCGGCACGGCCACGCCATACTTCTTCAGAATTCCTTTTGCCTGATACTCATGAATTTTCATAATGATTCCAAATCCGTCGTTGATCGTTCGTCGTCGGCGATTACTCGCTGCGTCGACCGCCGTTAATGGACACCCGAGAGGACTCTGCTTGCGGCTTCAGACAGCGTGCAGCAAACTCATGATTCTATAGAAGGGAGAACGATTGGCGCAAACGGAGAAGTTCACTGGAAGAGCCTGCTCACTCGAGGTTCCACTTGATTTTGGGTGGCGCAGCGGTTTACCGCTGCGATAACAGCGTTGCTTTGAATACGACCTGAGCCGCAGAGCACGTCAGGAGCACGCCGGACGGCTATGAGTACGCGCCTGGAGATCCAGCTTACTTCCCGCCCACCGATTGCAAGCAACGACCGTAGAGTTCCAGCAAATGAGCCGCGTAATCCTCGGGCTTGTCGGCCGAACCGCTACCCTGGAATCCGACTCCCGTCCCAGCCGTCTTGCCGTAGCCGGTGGTCATGGCGATGAATTTCATGAGGTCGAGCGCGATGTCTTCGTTGCGGCGGGAGCCGAGAGGAAGCGCGGGCGTTTCCATGATAAAAACTCCTCGTAAGGTGAAATCCGCCGGTTTTCCCGGCCCTGCCGCGATGATAGCAGAACGACTGCGGATGAGCCGGTACGAACTCAGCATTCTGCTGGCTCTCACTCTTCCGAGGAATCCGCTTTCTCGCGGAGTCCCGCGCTGGGCTAATGCAACTGCTCGTACTCCGCCTTCGCTTCCTTGAGAATAGGAACATTGGGGTCCGCATCCTTCCACAGCGCAAAGAAATCCTGATAAGCAGCTCTAGCCTTTGCCGTGTCGCCGGTCATCACATACGCCCGGCCCAGGCCCAGCTTGGCCAGCGAATGCTCGGGCACCGTTGGAGCGATCCCGCGGTGATCTACGATCTTCTGGAATTCGGCAGCCGCTTCCGCTCCGCGTTTGGCTTGCAGGTATGCCAAGCCTCGAACATAGATGGGAAAGAGTCCTTGGACTGCGCCCAGTTCGTAAGGTGTTGCCGCTTGCAGCGCCTGGATCACCTTCTCGGGTGCCTTACGATTCAAGTCGATCAAGCCCCGCACGCAGGGAATACTTACCTGATGCAGCAGTGTATCGTCTGGAAAGCGGCGGCCCAAGTCGTCCACAATGGCTTCTGCGCGGCTCGCATCTCCGGCCATGGCCAACGCTACGGACACCATGTTGCCGCGACCATGGGCCAAGGCCGAACTGGACGCGGCCAGATCTTTGGCTGTGGAAGCATTGCCTGCTTCGGCCTGCATCACCGCAAAAGCCGACTGCGTGTCTGCCGTCGTTTCCTTGAAACCCAGCCGGTCGCTCACCTGCACCGACCGCTGTATCAACTCTCCAGCCTTTTGCATTTGGCCTCGCGCCGCGGCGACACTGGTTGCCTCGTTGAGCAGCAGATATTCGCTGGGCTTTCCTTCTGACCATTTCATCTGCCGCTGCATCCCATCCGCGTCGCCAATCAAGAACGCCAGTTGGTACAGCTGTTGGTGGATGAACAGGTTGTCAGCCTTGGTATCTTGGGCCTGCTGCAAAACAGACCGCGCTTCCTCCACTCGGTTCAGCGCCATGTACGATCCAGCCGCATGAGCGTAGCCAAAGGGGGCATTGGGCTCGAGGCGCGTGAACTCGTTGGCGATCGGAATTGCCTTCTCAAACTCACCATAGTAAAGCTCGTATTCCAGCGCCAGATTGGCGAATGCGCCGGAATCATTCGGATACGCCTTAATGGCCGACTGCAGCGTTTCAGTATCCTTCTCGAGGTTTCCTGTCGACGTATAGAAGTGATCGGTAATGTAATACCGCTCGCGCTCACTCACGCGTTCCCTTAAATCGAAAGCCTTCTTGGCAGACTCAACCGATCGATCCTCTTCGCCTAGATTGTTGGGTTAATGGCTGAATTGACGCCACACGAGATGGGTTGCTGAACGCAGCCTGCGACGGCTAGCTGATAGGTATTGAGGCCTGCACTGCAGGCGGGCAGCGCCTGCGTAAGCAGGATGGGAAAGTCAGTGGCAGAGCCAGGATAGTATTGTCCGGGCTGGGGCGATGGGAGGGGACCGGAACTGCAATCCCCGCACCTTGCGAAGAGGCCGTTGGAATTAGGAAACCGACCGGAAAAGTTCGGCCAACCTTGACCAGCCAAATTAGGGTTGTTAATGGCGCCAGTCGTAGGGTCGAAGATTGGTGGTCCTGCCGGGACATTCTGCGTGGGATCGATATTCGGCAGCAGCCACGGTTTCACGCAAATGGGCGCGACCGGAATGGCCGCCCCTCCCGACAAGACACTCGCTCCCGATGGGTTGTAAGCCTCCGCCGTGGCCGACGCACCCACCGTGACCTGCGTGCGGCCCCAGATGCGCGCGAAGAAGGTTGGTAGATCTGTCCTTTGCACCGTGACGGTAACTTCGGGGTCGGTTGCAAATGACGAGGAGCCGTCGTTGAAGGTGACGGTCACCTCGCCCGTATTGAGGTTCCTGCCTCCGACGCTGTTGCCCGTTGCCACCTGCGTCGCGACCGTCGTGGCAAGAGCCTCCGCTCCGGCGGGACCAGCAAAGGCCGAAGTCATTCCCGAGTTCGCGAGCACGCGCGCGCCCGCCAGGGCCCCGCCATCGGCCGCCAGTTGCGCCTCGCTGCGCGCGGTATAGAGCGTCACCACGTCAATCGAAAGCGCAGCCATCGCTCCGATGACAAACAGCATGAACACCGTAACCAGCGTGATGACGACCCCCTTCTCGCTGTTGCCTCCCAATTTAGTTCGATACCGTTGCAAGCATCCTCACAGTTATGGACCGTTGCGCTCTCGGTACTGCATTGATGTCACGCATTTTACCATCGCAATTGGTGGGATTTCTACGGGCAGATTTGCCCGACGCGCGACGTTGCCAGCGGGCTGTAATTGCAACAAGCGGAACATTCTGAGACCGCGTGCCGTGATGCTGAAACAGAACTTTTCCTCACTTGCCGCGCGAAGTACAATCGGCCTTAGCATTCAAGCAATCTGCTTTCAATGGGAATGAGAGGCCAGACACAGTGAAAACGACTCTAGGAATAACGATCCTAGTTCTGTTCTTGTTTTGCGCTTCGGTCGCATGGGCAGGTAAAACAACGGCAAGCCTAGGAGAAAAATGGTGCAACTCTGTAACATCAACAAACCCAGCAGACAATTTTCCACGCGGTATATGTGTTGGATATATGTCCGGCTGGAAGGATGCGACCGAAAATCCATCGGTAGTTTTCGAGGATGGCGTTACTAACACACAAATGGCAAAAGTGTTCATCGTGTACATGCAAAATCACCCAGAAGAGGAAAACAAACCGCTCTCAGACGTTCTAATGCGGGCAATGGAGAACGCCGGGCTAGTGAAAATCGGCCAACATTGACAAGGCGGCCCGACCTGACCAGAGCGCAACGCACGGCGACCCGCTCAGCGCACGTTGGAATGTCGTCCTGCGTGACGGAGTACCAGTATTTTTACCTTCAACAAATCTGGACTTGCCTGGACTAGCGGACCAACCGCGCCCGGATCCTTCGAACCGATTCGCGCCCCGCCCGCGCGAAAATACGAACGTTGGGAACGCGAAAACGCGATTCGCGCGCTTACGCTCGCACGAGAACGCGACGTTGAACGCCACGAAAGTTTGAAATGAACATGCCCACACACGTATTTCCCCCGCTCGCGCGCTAGCGGGCGGGAGCGGAAATGTGGACAATGATGTCAGCCAACGCTTTTGTGTTCGGCCTTTTCGGTATTCCTTTTGGACCCGTTCCCAGGGACAAGGCGAGACTTCGTAGACCACACGCGTGCTTGCCGTGACTGGGCGAGGGGTCTGAACTTGATAAAGGGGCCAAGCTCTAAAATCGTGCCGTCGGGCACGCGTCGCTTGTCGCTTCAATGGAGTCGAAATGACTTGGTTTTTTCGTAAGAAGTCCTGGCCTGATGTTGATCTATCCGAGATTAAGAAGCGGGCGCGGATGCTGGTAATAGATGATGCCGACTTTCCATATCAGAGCCTATTTGAGCGGGACGGATATACCTTGGAAAAGTGGCCAGACGTAACGGATCTGCCCAAGCTGGAGTCTGGGTTTTACGACGTGATACTGCTTGATCTTCAAGGCGTCGGACGGGAGCAGTCTGTTGAACAAGGCCTCGGTATTCTTCGGCATCTCCGCCATTCTTCTCCGGCGCAGGTGATAATCGCGTATTCAAGTGCGGATTGGTCCTTAAAGTACCAGGAGTTCTTTGATTTGGCGGACGCAGTACTGGCTAAGAGCGCGGACTACGTAGAGTTTAAGAGAACTGTGGACGAATTGCTTCAGCAGCGATTCTCGCTAGGTTTTTATGTTGCACGCGTGCAGGCGCTAGTGGGGCAGTTTGTCAATGATCCCGAACGCATTGATAGCCTAGTTCGGAGCGCTGTTCTCGACCAATCCCCCGATAAATTGCAGAAGTATCTTGCAGCAAAGAGTACGGACCCGCAGGTTATAACTAAGGTGCTCGACGTTCTAAAGATCGCGATCGGTATTGCCTCGTTATGGAAACACTGGGCCTTGCGTTCTTTCCTTTTCCGCACGTGCTCGCTGGCGAGCGCCGAGCAGGGTACCGCTTCTCCTGGCCGGAAAGATGTAACCGCTGTGATCGCCAGTGCGAACGGTTACAAACACCCACAATTGCAAGCTGTTCTTACGGTGTTAATTACATATGGCTCGGACCTGATCTGTTGGTTTTCGGTTTCTTAGTAAAGGGCCCGGCACCGTCAAGCGCGCAAAAGAAGATGCTCAGAAGTAGCCCCGCGCATATCGTGACAGTGGACGAAATCGAATCGGCGGCGCAAGTGTATGCAACGGCTATCAACGCTTTTGATCATGACGTCAAGGCGAGGAAGGCAGCCATAATCACCGAATACGCGAAAAACAGGAGATACGAAACCGACTTCCTTGAGAATCTTAAGCCGGTGATTCAGCAGAGCTTCTCGTTTGTGCACGACTACAAACAATTCATCGCCCGTGTACGTCAAAATATAAATGTGGTAATCGAGGCGAGAAATACCGGCATTGACTTTACTGAGAAGCTTGCGCGTGCCCTACCATCAGAGCGGGCAATATATTGGGCGAGCATCTTGATGGAAGAGAAGCTTAAGACGGCCTACCTGCTGTTGAATCCCGAACAAATCACAGGCACGAATGACGTGAAGCTCTTCCGACTCCACGGGGCGGTCGTGAAGTACGTCAGAATTTACAACGCTGCGTTCGCCGAGAAAAATGTGACGGTTACAAATCGTTGGCGAGAGTGTCGGCGAAGTAATGGGTAATCCTGCTGCGGTTCCTGTAATTCCTCATACTCTGATAGATAACGCGCTCAAGTATTCAAAACGTGGTTCCGAAGTGCGGATTGAATTTCAAGAGACTAACAGCGACATCGACTTTAGAGTGATCTCTTACGGACCTCAAATCGCAGATGATGAATTGGACAAGATATTTGATGTGTTCTACCGTGGACGAAGTGCGCGCGACCAGGAAGAGGAAGGGGCCGGATTCGGGTTATACTTGGCTCAATTTATCGCCACGACCATGGGCACGAGGATCACCGTCTCGCAGAGCGCCGCCGAAAGCCAGTTTGGATACAGGACTACTTTCTCTGTCCGGTTTCATCGCGCGAGATGAGGAGACAGTGCGCGAAATCCCCCCTGCACGAAAATGTAGACCATGTTGGTGATATTCATGATAATCGCGCGAGCACTTTTGCCAGTGTGTTTGCCCTCACCGATTCTCCACGAACGATTGTCATGATGGAGATCCGCGCCGAATGGATGCCGTTGGAAAAGCCGCGTTTGAAGCGGCACCGCTGGTCTTCATGACTTTGATCGACCCAAAGCCAGACTCTCAAGATCATGTCAACCACCTGGTGATTACTAAAGCTGAGAAAACGGACTTGGAAGATCAGCTGAACATTATCCTCAAAGATGAACCTGACAAGGGCGATCACGACTACTACATCAGTGCCGCGATGGTGCTCCGAGGTGGTCTGCAAAAGGGGCACAAGTGCGCCGACGAGCTTTGGGATTAAAACTTATGAATTTCTGCGGGGATGGTTCAACCTATCCCGGTGCATAACTCACGCTCGGCGGGGATGGCCAAGCATCTTGAAAATTTTGTGAAACCCGAAACGGTCAGGACGATTGGAGTTCTCGTTGTGGTGGGCGTCCTGTGGGCCGTTTGGCGTCTGTATCGCAGGTCAAGGAAAACGGTGACTATAACCAAGAAGCTCCGCGAGCATATGATTAGGTGCGAGAAAGCCGTACAGTCAGCGAAACCGATACTCGGCAAACACCCGTTTCAGGACGATTACCGTACCGTGACCGTCATTGGATTTATTTCTGTACTCATTGAGCATCAAGAGTCAGCCTTGTTGCTCATCATGCACGACAAGGTAGGCTCTGCGTTCGCTCTGGGCAGACCGATTGTTGAGGGAGCATATCGCGGTCTGTGGATTAACGCCTGTGCGACTGACGCGGAAATCAAGAAGTTCAACGAGAAAGATAAGATAGACCTAGAGTTTGGAGAGATTGCGGAGGCGCTTGACCCGGCGCACAACACCGGAGATCTCTTTCAAGATCTCAAAAACCGAGCATGGAAGGCGCTTAACAGCTACGCTCATGGCGGGATGCACCAGTTAGGACGCCGTTTCACAAAGCATGAGGTTCTGAACAACTACACCGAAGGAGAAATTTATGAGATGACGACCACGGTTACAACGTGTGTCCTGATTCTCATTTCCCGATTCCTCGCAAAGCAGGGTCACCCGGACGATGCGAACGCGATTGACACCTTGGTTGAAACCTATGGCCCGGTAGCGGACGGTCAAAAGGCTTGAACTTGGCGCGTTCCAAGGGGCGCGCCTGCCCGCGCGGGGGCTCTAATCGCAAATGCTGGCATCCTGGCGACAAAGTGACTGCGCGTTTCGGATTGAGGACATGCGGAGATGGTTGTCATAATTCCCACAGCCATCGCCTCACCTACTTGGGGAAGACTGGCTCGGATTCACGACTGGAGTAGTTTTCTGTTCGCGTGACACGTCCTTGCGCATCGCGATAAACCAATTGGACTGTAAAGGGCACCCAGCGGCCAACCGGCTTTCCGTCTTTCATTTCTGGGCTGATACGCTCGATGACGTCCTGAGGCGGATAAGTGCGTACGACCTCGGGACCGTTCCATTTCCAATCTCTTGATTCGGTCGCATCGAGCATGACACCCAAGTTCGGCTCCTCGTGGTTCGGGTTCCCGCAAGTTTCGATAGCGCGTTGTTGCAGATGGAGAAAAATTCCGTTGAGGTTTCTATCCTTTTCCGAAAGAAGGTAGGTGAAATACACGTACCTTGCTTCCGAGATCGCGTCCCTGCAATAGCACGAAATTGCAGCGTCCTTATCACCGCGAATTTCAGGCGATGTAAGACAATGGCTTTCGTCTCGATAAATCGCGTCCATCGTGTTTGTCGCGCTCGCCGGTCCAGAGTTGGCTGGCGGTACGTCCTTTTTCGCTTGCCCGAACGCTGGGAAACACAGGGCCAACCCCAGCAGGACGTTTGCAATCACTGGTTTCATTCTGTTCCTTCCTTTTCAAGGAATGAAGCGGGTTTAGGATAAAAGTCCTTGTGCCCAGTGGCATCGGTATGTTGGCGCGCTTCTGCGCCCCTAAATTCCTTCCGGCATTCCTTGCAGATTACCGGCAGGTTGCTTTCCTTCAGTCGCGTGAGTTGTTCCGTCATGTTGGTGTTTCCTCGCTTTCTCCTAATTGTATTTGAGAGCACGCGGGGAATTTTGAAAAAGCGCGCCCTCTGGCCGCGCTCCTGGCGCCAGCGCATCCCGCCCGCCCCGCTCGCGAGCGCGGCCCTGGCCCCTGGGATCCAAGTTCTGTGGTGGGGGGTGGCTGGATTTTCCCGGCCCCTATAGCTATCCCCGTCAATGGAATGCGGGGGGGGAAGTACACTTCGGGAAAAATTGTCGACCCCCCTCCGCCACGGATTTGGACCCAGGGGGGCCGGGGCCCGCGCGCGAGCGGGGCAGGGGCGGGCGAGGTCAATGAGTGTAAACGCCTGTTATCGGAAGTGCGCAGGTCTGTCGAGCCACTCCGTTTGCCAGTTTGGCGTAGATGCCGCCGCCTGTGCCTGCTTTACCAGCCCACATCTGGTTCCCGTCGGTCTCAGCTTACGGTTTTCATTGCACATTCAAGGCGATGGTGCCCACCGTTGCCGTGGTCGTTCCCGATGTTCCTGTTACGGTGACGGTGTAACTGCCGGCCGTGGTGCCAGAGTTCCCTCCGCCCCCGCCCCCCTTCGTGCCACTGCCGCAGCCGATTGCGCCGATAGCAGCAACCATGACGAGCAATCCAAGCAGAGCAAGCCGGCCGCGTCGGCGCGCGGGAACCGTGAAGAACAGGAGGAACGCCAGCATTGTTCCGCCTGTCGACGGCCAGAGCAGTTGCTTTATCTCGTTCTTTGCGCTCGAAGCTGCGGTCGTGTTGACGGTCACTGTCGAGGTCTGGGCGGCCGTTCCACTGATGGTCACGGAAGTCGGGTTCAAGCCGCAGGTCGGCGCGTCAGTCACACTCGTCATCGTCGTGGTGACCTTACAACTCAGGCTCACGCTTCCACTAAAGCCGAAGGTTCCCACTACGCTGACCGTCCCGGTGTTCCCGGTGGTGGCGCCCGGCGAAACGGTTATGGACGTACTCCCACCGGGACCAGCCATGAAGCCGGGGGTGAAAGTGTAAGTCGCCGATGCCACGGTGCTGGCGGAATAGCCGGGAGCCACGGCGATGGCGTTGATGGTTTCGGAGGCGCTGACGGTGATCGCGCCGCTGTATGGCGTAGACGATGTGCTCGGCGTCGAGCCGTCGGTGGTGTAGTAAATGGCCGCGCCGCCGGTGGCGTCGGTGATGGTAACCGATTGAGCCGAGGTGTAGCTGCCAGCGACCGGGCTGAACGTCGGCGTCGCCGCCAGCGGTGGGGACAACTTGAAAACCGTGCCCCAATCAATGCCGTTAGCACCTCCAAATTCAGTGGTCCCGTAGAGGTTGCCGGAGGCGTCTTGGATCACACCCGCCACGGGCTCGGCGCCGTCAGTGCATTCGGTGCCTCCTTGCGAGCAAAAACTGTACAGCACGGTCTCTGTGTAGCCGTTGCCGCTTGGCGAAAGCTCGAAAACCGTGCCGCTGCTACACCCCTCACACTCCCAGGAAAGTCCAGTACCGCCGCTTGAGGTCGTTCCGTAGAGGTTGCCGGAAGCGTCTTCGATCAGGCCAGCATCGGGACCGGCGCCGTCGGTGTAGTCAAAGCTGTGCAGCACGCTCTCGGTGTAACTACCGTCGCCGTTTGGCGCTAGCTTGAACACCGTGCCACAACCGGGAGTATCACAACTATTGACGCCGCCAGCGGATGTCGTTCCATAGAGGTTACCGGAAGCGTCTTCGATCACACCAGTACCATACGGATAAGCGCCATCCGTGCAGTTGCTGCCACCTTGACAACAAAAGCTGTACAGCACGGTCTCTGTGAATCCGCTGCCGTTTGGCGAAAGCTTGAAGACCGTGCCACAACCAATCCCAGCACATTCGAGAGCGTGAGTGCCAGTTCCGCCAAGCGCGGTCGTCCCGTAGAGGTTGCCGGAAGCGTCTTCGATCAGAGCGGCATTGGGAGCAGCGCCGTCGGTGCAGAATGCTGTGGAACTGGAGGGGCAAAAGTTGTAAAGCACGGTGTAGTTGTAGCCGCTGCCGCTCGGCGCAAGCATGAAAACCGTGCCATAACCATAAACTCCATTGACCAAGGCAACGCCGGTGCCGCCCAAGTTGGTCGTCCCATAGAGGTTGCCGGAAGCGTCTTCGATCAGGCCAGCATAAGGGTTAACGCCGTCAGTGCAGGCGGCGCTACCCTGGGATTGAGAGCAGAAGTCGTACAGCACGCTCTCGGTGTAACCGTTGCCACTCGGAGTAAGCTTGAAGACCGTGCCTCCGCCATTGGCACCGCCATTGTAGGTCGTTCCATAGAGGATGCCGGAAGCGTCTTCGATCAAGCCAGCAAAAGGGGTAGCACCGTCCGTGCAATAGGTTTGGGAGCAGAAGTTGTACAGCACGGTCTTGGTATAGCGGCTGCCACTCGGTGTAAGCTTGAATACCGTGCCGTAACCGCAAGAACCCGCATTACAATCGGAACTATTGGTGCTGCCGCCCCCTTTGGTTGTTCCATAGAGGTTGCCGGAAGCGTCTTCGATCAGGCCAGCAGAAGGCTGGATTCCATCAGTACAGTAAACACCGCCTTGCGAGCAAAAGTTGTACAGCACGCTTTCGATGTCCAAATTGGACGAGGTCTGCGCGGCCAGTGCGCCGGGCAGCAGGCAGGCAAGAACAGAAACCAGCAATGGGAGAATCAGAAGCCGCGGGATGTACAAAAAGGCCCTTCTCATTTACCGGCGATTATAGCTCTAAGTTACACGCACGCGGAGAGGAAACACTTAGCTGTTGTAACATCACGATTACACTCATTGACTTTCAGGCCTGTTCTGTTGGTGAGCTAGTTTTGCTGTGCTCGCGGGGCTTCCCGCCAGCTTTTTCGCAATCTCTGCCAAGCGGGTGCAGGTAGCGGGGTGGACGCGATCCCCGCGCCGCGCCCGGATGATTGTGTCACGAGTTAGACCGGACTGCTCCAGTTGGCGGAGCGAAAATCGATTGAGCCTTTTTACAATCTCAGGAGCACACGGACGAGTTTTGAGCGTTTGGCGTTGGCTGTATTGGATAGGTCCGGCGTTTTCGAGAACACTTATTTCCTCGCCCTCTTGGCCTCTGCGTTCAATTTCCTTTCCGATCAGGACAAATGGCAGCAACACCCTAATAGGCCTACGCTGCAAAAGACCGCGCGAGTATGCGTTGCACAATTCCCCATCAGGCGCAAGAGACTTATCCTCCGGATGCAGGTAGTGACGCCATAGGACGTTCGAAAGAGTTTGTGGTGTGAGAGTATGGCCGTTGTATTTTTCGGAGAGCTTTACGGTCATTCCCGTGTGAATCTCTGTGTAATCACGTGTCAACCACTCTTGGGGGTGTTTACTGGCGGGTGCAACCACGATTCCGGCTGCACGCCAAACACAAGCCAGAGCTGCTGTTCGCGGTGATGCGAACGCTTGCGCACGAGGACGCCAGAATCTCATTCGAGGGACGACTGTCGCATACAGAACTGGCCAAAATTGCTGGCGCATCTTTAAACGAAACGGAAGTCCTCAAGCGGAATACAACATCGCCTAAGATGGATTTTGTTGTGCTGCCGCTGACCCCGGAAACAGTTCCCGAAATCGAGAAAGCAATCGTCTCAAAAGTTGCGTTTAAGGACTATGCGGGTATCGTTCACGTGCAGATTGAAAGACAAGCGCGTTTGGCGTTCGTTGCATGCGATCACTTTCACGAAGACTGTGTCTGGGTGTGGGAAGCTGTACCCGCCACTTTTCTGGACGAGCTGGTGAAAGACCGGGTTCTGTATTCCTATGCACCTGCATTGACCCCGTTATGAGACGCATAAAGCAAGTCAGACTTACCGACTGGGCCGTACGCACGCTGGTCGTGCTGACATTCCTCGCCTACTTTGTCGCACCCGGCCGATGGATGTTCCCGTTGGTGCTTTTCTGCTCTGGTGCGGTCGGTCTTTGGGCACTCTTGTACCCGGAGGGTGTTCTTGGATGGGCCAAGACTGCCCACCCCGGCCTCGATGTAAATGGCAGCTCAATTTGGTGGATACCGCGCCTAATCGGAGCATTCTTCCTGTCGCAAACCAACGGCGTGCAAGTAAGGGCCGCCGACGTGCTAGGCATCTCCTATCGTTCGTTCAGTCAGTTGATGAAGAAGTACGAACTATAAGTCTCTTCCGTTATCAGTTTTCCGTGGTCAGTTTCTTGCCCACTTACTAAGTTCCCTCCCACCCCTCTGATTTCTGCTCTTGACGGATGGGCGCTTGCGGCTATACTTAGGGGGTACTTCAGTAACCGGATTCTGGCGCGAGGGGGCCTGGAGTTCGGAGGAGGCGGAATTGCTGTCCCGCGGATGTCGCTCCTTGTCCCCTTGCAGTTCGTGCTTCCCGCCTGCAGCAAATCCTGTTTCTCGACACCTCTGTTAGCCCTGCGTTTACCTTGGGAGAAATGACCATGACTATGTTTCGGTCGGGCAAGTGGGTGGTGGTCGGGCTTATGGTCTGGTTGTTGTTAGCGCAGGAGGCCAAGGCGGGTACGGGATTCCAGCCGGTTTCCCCCGATGAGCTCAAGATGACCAGCGAGCCGCTGGCGCCGGGAGCGCCCGCCATCGTTTTGTACCGGCAGGTGGACCGGGATGACAATGGCCGCACCTCTCACGAAGACGATTACTTTCGGATCAAGATCCTGACCGAAGAGGGGCGAAAGCATGCCGATATCGAGATCCCATTCTTCAAGGAAAACGAGAATGTTGTGGGCGTGAAGGCTCGGACCATCAAGCCGGATGGCTCGATTGTAAACTTCGACGGTAAAGTTTTCGAAAAGAATCTGGTCAAGGGCAAGGGAGTGAAGTATCTGGCGAAGACTTTTACTCTCCCGGATGTGCAGGTTGGGGGCATCATTGAGTACTTCTACACCTTTGATGTGGGCGAGAATGTGCTTTTCGACTCCCACTGGATCCTGAGCGATGAGCTGTTCACCAAGAAAGCGCAATTTTCGCTGAAGCCTTACCCGGGCACCTACGTGCAGTATTCAGTGAGCTGGAGTTGGCAGCGACTGCCTCCGGGCACCGATCCTCCTAAACAGGGGCCCGACCACGTCATCCGCATGGAAGCGCGCAACATACCGGCATTCCAGACGGAAGACTTCATGCCTCCTCCGAACGAATTGAAGTCGCGCGTGGATTTTATCTATGAGGAGGGCGTCGGCGAGACGGACCAGGCCAGGTTCTGGAAGCAGGTCGGGAAAAAGCGGAATGACCAACTGGAAAGCTTCATCGGAAAACGGAAGGCCATGGAGCAGGCAGTGGCGCAAATAGTCTCCTCGAACGACTCGCAGGATGTGAAACTGCGAAAGATCTATGACCGGGTGCAGCAGATCCGGAACACCACGTACGAACTACAGAAAACCGAACAGGAGGAAAAGCGCGCAAAGGAAAAGCCGGTAGAAAACGTAGAGGAACTCTGGAAGCGCGGCTACGGTAATGGCCAGCAGCTGACTTGGTTGTTCCTTGGCCTCGTGCGAGCGGCGGGTTTTGAAGCCTACGGATGCTGGGTTTCGAGTCGTAGCGAATATTTTTTCACTCCGGTTACGATGCAAAGCGGGAAATTGAACTCCAACGTTGTGCTTGTCAAGCTGAATGGAAAAGACCTCTATCTTGATCCAGGAGCGGCCTTCACGCCGTTTGGTTTGCTGGAATGGTCGGAAACGGGGGTGCAGGGGTTGCGGTTGGATAAGGACGGCGGAAGCTGGATTCAGACCACGCTCCCGCAAGCTTCGGATTCGCGGATTGAGCGTGTGGGAAAACTGAAGCTCTCCGACACGGGCGATCTGGAGGGGAAACTGACCGTCACCTACATCGGACTGGAAGCCATGTTCCACCGGGTGGAGGAGCGCAACGCGGACGAAGTAGCGCGCAAGAAGTTCCTGGAGGAACTGGTGACGTCACAAATCGCGGTGGCTGCGGAGGCGGAACTGACCAACAAACCGGTCTGGACCGGTTCAGAAACGCCGCTGGTTACAGAATTCAACCTGAAGATCCCGGGTTGGGCCTCGAGTGCCGGCAGGCGGGTGATGATTCCTGCCGCGATCTTTACCAACGGTGAGAAGGGGTTCTTTGAACACGCCAACCGCGTGCATCCCATCTATGTTTACTACCCCCACGAGAAAGCGGAGGACGTGACCATCGAGCTTCCGCCGGGATGGCAGGTGAGCAGCATGCCCCCGCTGCAGGATCACGATGGGAAAATTATTTCTTACGCCTTGAAGGTTGAACAGAGCGGAGGAACAGTTCAGCTGACGAGGAAATTCACCATCGACTTCTTGCTGCTGGGGCCGAAGTACTACGCGGCGTTGCGGGAATTCTTTCAGAAGGTGAGGACCAGCGATGGGGTGCAGATTATTGTGCAACCAGGGGAAATCCATGCCAATAACTAAGCGGCGAGCGCTGCTAGCTTTCTTCTGGGTCGCGGTATGTGCGGTGATGAGTGCGCCGCGGGCCGCGGCCAGTGATGCTCCACAGTGGATGCGCGCACTGGTCGGCGTCAGTTTGCCTTCCTATGACGAGAAGACCGACGCGGTGTTGCTCTATTCCGAGACGAACGTAACCGTTCTGTCGGAGGATAAAATCAGGACGCATGTGCGCGAGGCTTACAAGATTTTGCGGCCGGAAGGACGAGAGCATGGCACGGTAGGTGTCGATTTTAGTCCAAGCAGGAAAATCACAAGTCTGCATGGCTGGTGTATTCCGGCGCAAGGCAAGGACTACGATGTCAAGGAGAAGGAAGCGATCGACGTTGCTGCGCCGGCCGAAGGCGGTTATCTGTTCGATGACACCAAGTACAGAATAATGCGTATTCCGGCGCCGGATCCTGGAAACATCATTGGCTACGAATACGAAGTGGAGGAGCGGCCCTTCTGGTTGCAGGACATTTGGAACTTCCAAGGAACCGATCCGGTGAGAGAAAGCCATTATTCGCTGCAGCTTCCTGCGGGCTGGGTCTTTAAGGCTTCCTGGCTTTCGCATGAGGAAGTGAAGCCCGCCGAGGGAAGTGGCAATGTGCTGCAATGGGCGGTCAGCGACGTCAAAGGGATCAGGCCTGAACCGGACATGCCTCCTCTGGAGGGCGTGGCAGGACAGATGATCGTGTCATTCTTTCCTTCGGGTGGAACGGTTAGGAACAACGAGTTCACGAGTTGGGAAGGCATGGGGCGTTGGCAGGAAAGTCTGTACAGCGGACGGATGGACGCGTCGGAAGCCATCAAGCAAGAGGTGAACGTCTTAACGGCGGCAAGGACGTCGCGGCTAGCGAGGATGCAAGCCATCGCCGCGTTCGTGCAGCACGACATTCGCTATGTCGCGATCGAATTGGGCATCGGGGGCTGGCAGCCGCACGCCGCTCCGGATGTTTTTTTGCACCGCTACGGAGATTGCAAAGACAAAGCGACGCTGATGCGTACCATGCTGCGCCAGATCGACGTGGACTCTTACCAGGTAGTGATCAACACGGAGCGCGGTTCGGTTACACGTGAGACGCCGGCTCACAAGGGGTTTAACCACGTGATTCTCGCCATTAAGCTGCCGGATGACGTGAAGAATCCGTCGCTGATCGCCGTGATTCAGCATCCCAAACTGGGAAGGATTCTGTTTTTCGACCCGACCAACGAGATAATCCCATTCGGAGAGATTGGAGGGTACCTGCAGGCGAATTACGGCTTGCTGGTAGCGCCGGAAGGCGGCGAACTGGTGGAGTTGCCACAACAACCGTCGGCGATGAATAGTATCCAGCGCGTGGGTAAGTTGACGCTTGAGACCAACGGCAGGTTGAAGGGAGATGTCGAGGAAGTGCGACTGGGAGATCGCGCTGCGGGGGAAAGGTGGCGATTGCGCACGGTGACGAAGAACGAGGACCGGATCAAACCGATCGAAAGCCTGTTAGCGGGATCACTTCCCAGTTTTCAAATTGTAAAAGCCAGCGTGGTCAACTTCGAACACACCGATCTGCCTTTCGGCTTCAACTATTCTTTCGAGTCCAACAACTACGCAAAAACTGTGGGCAATCTGCTTTTGGTGCGGCCGCGGGTGCTGGGAAGCAAGTCGTCGGGGATACTGGAGACGAAGGAGCCGCGAAAGTTTCCGCTCGAATTCGAAGGGCCGTCGCGGGATACCGACAGTTTCGACATCGCGCTGCCGCCGGGCTATGAAGTGGACGAGTTACCGCCTCCCATGGATGTGGACTACAGCTTTGCCAGCTATCACAGCAAAACCGAAGCGAGCGGGCAAATGTTGCACTACACGCGCGCCGTGGAAATCAAGGAGCTGAGCGTTCCCGTCAGCAAAATGGATGAGCTGAAAAAGTTCTACCGCATGATTGCCTCGGATGAAAGGAATACGGCGGTTCTGAAACCGGCCGGGGCCGGCAAATAGGACGCGTGGCGAACCTCACTTGGCAAAGAGCCTTATGGTGTCACCTCGTGCGCTTATATGCGAAACTGTGAAACGCCCACAAGTTCCGCCAGCGCCAGCCAGTGCCGTGGATGAGGGCGGTAGCCTTCGCGAATCCGACCCGCGTACCAGCGGGAAACTCCAATCCGCTTTGCGATGACCGTCGCGGAGGCTTGGGCAAGCGCTGGCTGAATTTTCTCCGAAAACACTTGCTCCGTAAGCCATGCCGGTTGCTGTGTGGGATTCCAAGCAGCCGTGCCTGCGCGTGCCTGCGGTGCGTTGCCGCTTCTTTGGCGATGGCTGCCGGGGTATGTCCCGCAATACGTCCCGCTCGCGCGACCTCCACGAGACGATTGGTTGCAATCTCAACGTCGCATTCGGCACAGTGTATCGAGTCACCTTGAACTGCTTTGCCACACCCACGGCAAACCCTCTCAGGTTTCGGAACCTTGACGGTGGAACGTTATTTCCCTTTACTTCACGCTTGTTGCGCTGAGTAAGGCGAGTCGCGATGAGTTGGCGAGCGAACATGGATGGAGGTTTCGAAATCGAGGACCACGTCGCTTGAGCAACATATTCCGCGACGGGGGCTAAAGAACCGGTCTCATAAATGGTGGTTGAACCAAGAGAGCTATTTTCTGCGTGTAGGAAAACAGGCAGAAGGAGGGCATGCGAGGACGATGGGAACTCAGCGATGCCCAATGGCAACTCATCGAACCGATCTTGCGACCCAGACGACGCTCCGATGGCCGGGGTCGCCCCTGGCAGGACACACGAGCGGTACTCAACGGGATTTTATGGGTCTTGGGCACAGGGGCGCAGTGGCGCGAACTGCCCAAGAAGTATCCGCCGTACCAGACTTGCCATCGCCGTTTCCAGCAGTGGGTGCGGGAGGACAAACTGGAGCGCATCTTGCGTGTCCTGGCGCAGGAGTTGCAGGCCCGCGGAAGATTGCAAGTGGAGGAGGCTTTTATCGACGCCTCCTTCACGGGGGCAAAAAAGGGGGCCTCGCGGTCGGGCCCACCAAACGCGGCAAAGGGACGAAAATCATCGCTCTCGCCGATGATCACAGTCTTCCTCTCGCCGTTAGTATCGAAAGCGCTTCGCCGCACGAAAGCCAACTCGTTGAAGGCGTCCTCGGACACAGCTTCCTCGACATCCTCCCGACACGATTGATCGGCGACAAAGCGTATGACAGTGACCGCCTGGGTCGAGATCTGGCCGAACGCTATGGCATCGAGATGATCGCACCGCATCGTGGAGAGCGCCGGACGCCGACTCAAGATGGTCGTCCTCTGCGCCGCTACCGCAGACGTTGGCGAGTCGAACGACTGTTTGCCTGGCTGCATCATTTTCGTCGGCTGGTGATCCGCTGGGAGTACCACGTCGAGAACTTCTTCGGCATGGTTCGTCTCGGTTGCATGCAAATCCTGTTCAGGTATTTATGAGACCAGTTCTAGTCTCCTGAGTCATTGAATTCTTACATATTGTTTGCGCTGTGCACGGCGAGGGTGCGAGAGGCGAAACGGCCAATGCTGCTGAGAATGGCATCGGCGCTCTTGGTCCATACAAAGGGCTTGGGTTGCTGGTTGTGAACGGCGATGAACTCTGAGATCGCCGCTTGTAATTCACGCACGCTGTAGTGGGAACCGCGCTTGATCTGACGTTGCGATAACAAGGCGAACCAACGCTCCACCTGGTTCAGCCAGGAGCTGTGCGTGGGAGTGAAGTGTAGCGTGTAGCGAGGGTGATGCAAGAACCACTTCCGAATCTCCTTGGTCTTATGGGTAGCGTAGTTGTCTAAGACCAGATGGACAGCCAGATCGGCGGGGACGGCACGATCGATCCCCGCTAAGAATTTGCGGAACTCGACCGCTCGATGGTGTGGCCAGCACTTGCCGATTACCGATCCAGTGGCGATATCCAAGGCTGCGAACAGACTGGTAGTGCCATGGCGTTGGTAGTCGTGGGTTCGACGTTCGACTTGTCCGGGCAACATGGGGAGGATGGGCTGACTTCGGCTCAAGGCCTGGATCTGGCTCTTCTCATCCACGCACAGCACGATGGCGTGGTGAGGCGGGTTCAAGTACAGGCCGACTATATCGCGCACCTTGTCGACCAGCAGCGGATCATTCGACAACTGGAAGGTCTCGCTGCGATGAGGACGTAGCCCGAACGCCCGCCAGATCCGACTGACCGTGGACTGACTGAGTCCCGTCCTCGACGCCAATGCTCGACTGCTCCAGTGGGTGGCTCCTTTAGGAACCTGCTCTAGAGTGAGACGTACCGCCTGCTCGACCCGGTCATCACCGATCTGGCGCGGGGCCCCCGGCCGCGCTTCGTCGCCTAACTCCGCAATCCCACCCGTGATAAAACGATTCCGCCACATCCCCACCGTAAAGCCTGTGGTGCGTAGTTTAGCGGCGACGGCGGCATTGTTCTGCCCGCTGGCGCACTCCAGAATAATGCGGGCGCGAAAAGCGATGGATCGTGAGTTGCGAGGTTGCTGGACCAGCCGTTGCAGAGTTGCCTTCTGTTCGGGGCTGACGACCAGCTTGCGCTTGGTGGGACGACCTCGTGGATTCGACATGATCCACCATACGCCACTCTCATTATTTATGCAATGTATTTATGACTCATTAGACTAGTTTGCGCCACGTGTCCGAAGTCTCGCAGAGCTTAATTGCCAACGATGATGTGATGCGGCAGTTACCATTACGGTCTTCCCAAAAGTCGGAGCAACGAAGAGGCTCGCTCTGAAGCCAATTAAGAACGAACGCGTCCACCTTGGGGCGGCAAACTTCCATCAGGTCGCAAGCGAGTGAATCCCTGTTCGCGGTGTCCACATGGAGCACGCCGATACCTGGATCAAGGCCCATTGCAGCGGCGGAAAGACGCGACTCGCTTTCCAAAAGTGCGTAGAGAAGATTGAGCAGGGCGTTCGGCGGATTAGAGGCCAGACGCGGACTGTGGGTCAAGGGTGAGATACGAGAGCCAAAGTGTTTCCAATGTTCGGGCACGCGGCGCTCGTCCTTGCGCGGCCAGCGGATCGGAACATCGGACCATGCTTGCCAATACGCCCTTGCTGCTTGCGATTCAATCAGGCGCACAGACTCGGTACATTCAGCGCTCGGTAGCTCGTCTCTGAATCGAGCAATTGCGTCTGCGGTAGTGGGATCGTGCAGCATATCCCGCACGAGCAACTCCTGCCCGGCGAGTTTTTGGGAAATAAGTTCCTTGGAAATCTTGAGCGCCGTCCCATTGCCTAGTGCAAGTGCCTGCGATGTGCGGAGCTTGGCGTCCGACGAAGCAACCGGGCCAGTGACGGCGAGTACCTTGCCTCTGCGGTCAAGCATCAAGAACGCCGCACCCACGCTAGAAATCCACGGCAAGCAATATATGTTTGTCTCTGGTTCCTTGATGACCAATCGCTCTGAGGCGGCAGATGAATTATGATCCGTGACCATAGCGAATGCCACCAGTGCACGACATCTTTCTCCGCGCCTACGCTGTCCGAGCGGACCACAAGAAGGAACGCAAGAGCGCTCCCAGAAAAGAGAACGATCCCAAGTGGCCAGAGCAAGCGCTTGTATTTGATACCGAGACGCGTATTACCGCCGATCAGTCCTTGACCTTCGGCGTGTATCGCCTTTGCGACCTCGTAGATGGCGAATACAAACTCGCACAAGAAGGCATCTTCTACGCCGACGACCTGCCCGCAAGAGACTTTGAAGTCCTCGAAAGCTATCAGCGAACTGCAATTCAGGATGTACCATCCTTCCCACCTCAATTTCCGCTGTACTCCCGCTCTGAGTTCATGCGGAGAGTATTCTGGCCCGCGATCAAACGAGATGGCGCTTTGATCTGCGGCCTGAATGTTCCCTTTGATCTCGCTCGCCTTGCTTTGACCTGGAAAAGAGGTGACAAGGACGAATGGTCGTTCATGATGTCGCAGTATCCGAACGGGGTTGAGAATCGGAATCGCCCTCGCATTCTGATTACACCAATTGATAGCAAGAAGGCATTCATTGGACTGGCAAGACCGTGGAATCCAAAGGAATGGAAAGATGAGGGCAAGGCGCATTTCCTCGACCTGCGGACCCTCGGATGGGCGTTATTCAACGAATCATTTTCACTGGAGACTCTTTGCGAGCAGCTCAAGACCGAGCATCAGAAAAAAGACCACAAACCCACAGGCAAAGTCACTCGCCGAGAAATTGAATACGCGCGGCAGGATGGTCGCTGTACGGTCGATGCCCTCAATGCACTAAAAAAGGAATTCGATAAACATCCGATCAAGCTGAAACCCTATCACGCGTATTCTCCCGCGAGCGTAGCAAAGAGTTATCTGGAGGCCATGGGAATCATCACCCCAGCAAAGAAGTTCAAGATTTCCCAAAAGCATCTCGGCATCGCAATGCAAAGCTATTATGGCGGGCGATCCGAAACGCGCGTGGGGAGTTTCGCTATGTGGGCAAAGAAACCGATCGCAAGTGGGAGGAAGGCAACGATTTAAGCGTGCTGGAGTTCAAGGCTACCGAGTTCGGAAGAGCGAAAAGGGTAGTCGCGAGTGAAGAAGTAAAAAGTGAAATAAAAAGAATTGGCATCAATCAATCCGCCCGTGAGAGCAGATTTGATCGCAAGAACTTCATTAGGAAATTGCTTCGTGGTTTACCTGTGAAACGAAACTCCTACAACGAATCCGTGCGCTGGCTTGAAAGCTACAAATCTAAAGGCGGCTTTCCCAGTCATGGCTAGCAGATTGTTAGAGAGGCGATGTTACAACAACTCACGACGGAAATACTACGGCTGGTGATGAAAAGTGTTTCACATTGACGCGAGTGGGGATTAGGGGGACAATGGCAACGGTCCTAAATTCCGGCTAAGACATAGGTGCATTTCCCTCCGGTGCCGACTAAGGTTTGGAAGCTGCAATTCTTGATGTCCTTCCTGATCCTGGGATTAGCATGTGGAGGAGGGGGAGGAGGTGGTTCCCAGCCACCACTCACACCCGATTTCAGCCTGAGCGTTAACCCGGCTAGTCAATCCGTAAGTAGCAGCAGATCTGCCTCGGTTACATTGTCGGCAGCCGTGATTGATGGATTCTCGTCCCAGATCGCCATTCAGGTGAGTGGAGTTCCGCCGGGCGTGTCTTTTTCTCCCACAAGTATTGCCCTAACGCCGGGCACTCCCCAGCAGGTTACCTTCTCTGCCGCCGCGAACGCGGCGACAACGAGCCAGACGGTCACTTTTACTGGGGTTTCTGGCTCGCTTACACACGCGACCCAATTGAGCTTATCGGTTGCGGGATCGTCCAATGGAGTGCCTGTCCGAACGCGATATGTACGTACGGACGCGACCACGGAGTACTACCAATGGATCAATCAGCATTGGATTCTCTACGACGTAGGCACTGGACGCTATTTCATGACGGATCCGTCCTCCAATCAGGTCATTGTGATTGATGCTGCATCGCAGACCGAACTCGGTACCATTGGGGTTCCGGGGGCTTTTGGAATTGACGAAACTCCCGACCATTCGACCCTTTATGTGGGAACGCAGATTGGCGACGTGTATACGATTGATCCGGTTGGCATGAAGGTGACAAACCGCTACATGGCATCTCAAATCGGCCCCAACGGTTACCCAGCCTCTTCCGCACTTGTTCTCTCGGATGGCCGGTTGGCGTTGATAGGTTCTTACAACGGCGTTGACGGTGCGGGGAGTATAGCGGTCTGGAACCCGACTACCAATTCCATCACTGTTTATGGCGGAAGCCAAGGACAGCAGTTTCCGTGTGGAGCCGCCTTTGGGTCCATTAGCGGCTTCACCCTCAGCGCCGACCGCACGCAAATCGTCTTCGGGATCAGCGAGACTCTCTGCGAACTGAACGCTATGACCGGAGCAGGCACGTATGAAACAGGAGCGGCATTGGAATTGGTTGCTCTGTATCACATAACAGTTACGCCAGACGGAAAGTACATCATTTTGGCCAACAACCTGCTCACTCTCAACCCCTCGGTCGCGGTTGTCTTTGACGCGCAAACCCTCGCTGTCGTGGCGCAATTTAACGTTCTGGGTAATACCTCCTCCGCGTCGGGCTTCCTTGGCAGCGCCGATTCGACAACTTTGTTCATTCCTGGTGACCCCGAAACCGCAATCGTTTATGCCTACAACCTCGCGACTCAGCAACTAGTGGGTTGGGTCCCCAACATCTTCCTTGAGCCAATTAGCGGCGGCGGGGCATTCGGCCCCATTGATAGTCCCTATCTCCTTGCAACCGATGGAACGGGACTTTTTGCTGGCCCGCTGGAAGAGGGCATCGGTTTTGTCGACCTTTCTGCTTTGCAAACTGGGCCAGTAGGGACGCAATTCCAGAATGCATACGCGGAGCCGTTAAGTCCGCCGACGGGGCCGAGCACCGGTGGAACGGCAACGCAGTGGTCCGACGTGGCTCCAGTTGGCATACTGGAGAGCATTTACTTCGGCTCTCGACAGGCTACCGATATCTCGACTAGCCCGGACGCCCCATTTGTGGGCATTCTCGCCACCAGCCCAAGCGGATCTGCCGGACCTGCTGACGTTTATGCATTCACGACTGATGGCGGAATGCAACTGCTCCCCGAGGCCTTCAGCTACGGACCAACGATCCTTGAAGTGACGCCGAACATGGCCACGACCGAAGGCGGCGGCACTGGGTACATCTATGGCTATGGTTTTGGTCCACTCAACGCAACCACTATCCCCTCTGGTCTGACCGTGACCGTGGGCGGCTTTGCCGCACAAGTCACTGAATTCAGCGGAAACGCTTACGCCGCCGCCTACCCGCCGTTTCCGTTGGAAAGTATCGCGTATACAATTCCGCCAGGGACCAGCGGAACAAGCGTGAACATTGCCGTCACCACAGGCGCGGGAAGCACGACGGCAACGGGAGCATTGACCTATCTCCCGTCCACGCAGCCGTTCCCCTTAACAGGATCGACTCTGGCCCAGGGCATCTACGATTCCTACACCGATCTCTACTACTTCACCGACACCAGCCAGGTCCAGGTGTTCTCGCGCACCCAGGGAAAATGGTTGGCTCCCATCCCGATTACTCCACCGCCGGGCGCGATTATGGGGGATCGCGCTTTCGCCAGACGGCAGTATGATGGCTGTCGCCGATGCCAGCGCGGGAGCTATTTATCTCCTCAATCCCGCCAGCCCAACATCGGTACAAACATTCTCGACCGCATCACAGCCATATGGCGAAACGCTTCCCTGCGGGGTCGCGATCAGCGACAGTGGGATGGTGTATTACACGACAGTAGGCGAGGGGATTGGCGGAGCTGACCAGTTTTTCAAGCTGGATACGAGTACGGGCCAGATCACCAGCTACGGGATTGAAGGTCCGGACATAAATGGCAACTCGTACCTGCGAACGGTCATCAGTTCCGACAACTCCAAAGTCTTTTTTAACGACGATGGTTATGTCTTCAGCATAGATACCGCAACCGACCAAATGTACCCAGCGCCTCTTAATGAAGAATGTTGCTACGGCAACTATGAACTGGCGCTCTCCAGCGACCAAGCACAGCTCACCGCGAATTTTTACATTTACGACTATGAACTGAACGGCGAATCGTACTACGCGCTGAACGATCGTGAAATTCTGAACATACTTTACGTTTACGGCGCCAAGATGAGCCTGGATGGTCGGCTGATCTTCCAGCCTTCCACCAACGGCATCGATGTGTACGGCAATGGACTTGGCAATCTTCAAGATCGCGTTTCGCTCCCGATTGCTCTCTCTCCTAACTACGATGCTCTTGTTGATGACGGTACGGACAACGTCCTGGTTGCTATAACCAGCACGGGCAATGGAATCGCAATTGTCGACCTCACTTCAATCAACGAACCACCGCCGTTGCCAAGTGAACGCAGGGTTGGTTTGCAACCGTACCGACTCGGAAGCCACGCCGGTGGAAGAATCGGCGGGCATCCGGCCATGCAACAACGATTCGTACAGCATTCCCACGCAATCCGCCACGTTACCAGGAACGTTCTGCCGCATATCAAGTAGCCGATCAGTGATCTCACTGCCCTGTTGCATCACCCTGCGCTCGCGCGCGCGCCCCGGCCCCTGGGGTCAAATTCCGTGGAAAAAGGGGGGAGGGAGCATTTTGCCGTCGCCATACACAGACCCGTCAATGGAATGCGAGCGGCTGGCAGAGTCGGAAAAAGGAATGTTGTGGAGGAAGGAACGCAGCGCCTACCCTACCTCCACCAGTCCGTAGCTGTGCGCCCAGCGCGACCGCATTTGCTTGAGCGCCCGCTCAATCTCCTCTTTGGATATTTCCGGATTCGGCCCGGAGATCACAAACGCAGCCTCGCGCTTGGCCGCTTCCAGCAGTTGGCGATCGCGGATGATATTAGCAACCCGGAAGCTTGGGATGCCCGCCTGCTTCGTCCCGAAGAATTCGCCGGGGCCGCGCAGTTCGAGATCAAGTTCCGCAATTTGGAAGCCGTCGTTCGAGCGCACCATGGCATCGAGACGCCGTTCGCCTTCTTCGGAAACCTTTCCACCGCGCATGAGCACACAGTAGGACTTCGCCGCGCCGCGTCCGATGCGTCCGCGCAACTGGTGGAGCTGCGCCAGTCCAAAACGGTCGGCGTGCTCAATCACCATGACGGTCGCGTTCGCAACGTCGACTCCGACTTCGATCACTGTGGTAGCAACTAGAATTTCGATCTTGCCCTCTTGAAATTCGCGCATCACATGCTCTTTTTCGTGGGCATCCAGACGGCCATGCAGCAAACCGACATGCAGATCAGGAAAGATCTTTTCCCGTAACTGCCGGTGCATCTGTTGCGCGGCCTTCAGTTCGCGCTCTTCATTCTCCTCGATCACCGGGTAAACAACGTAGGCCTGATGTCCCGCAGCGATCTGCTTGCGAACTAAGTCCCAGACTTCAGGCGCGCGCTCGTCGGGCACAGAGCGAGTGACCACCGGCGTGCGTCCCGGCGGAAGCTCGTCAAGCACCGATACGTCGAGATCGCCGTAGAGAGTGAGAGCAAGCGTGCGCGGGATGGGCGTCGCCGTCATCACCAGCACGTCCGGCTCGGGGTCGGCGGGCTTGGTGTCGTCGAGTCTGGGATCGGTGGAGCGCCGGGCGTCCCCGCCCGGCGGGACGGGGCGGAGCCCCGTCCCCAAACGAGCTTTGTCTGATTTCTTCATCAGCTTCAGCCGTTGCATCACGCCGAAGCGGTGTTGCTCATCCACTACCACCAGGCCAAGCTTCTCGAATTCGACGCGATCCTGAATCAGCGCGTGCGTGCCGATGACAAGTTGCGCGTTGCCTTGCGCAATGTGGCGGCGCACGTCGCGTTTCCGGTCCTGCTCAAGCGAGCCCGTCAGGAGCACGATACGGTAGCCGGCGCGTTCGAGAATCTGGCGGGCGGAAAAATAATGTTGCTGCGCCAGAATTTCAGTCGGCGCCATCAACGCGACCTGGTAGCCGTTTTCAATGGCGATGATCGCGGCCTGGAAGGCCACAATCGTTTTGCCCGACCCCACATCTCCCTGTAGCAGACGCCGCATGGGGCTGGGTGTCTGCATGTCGGCGGCGATTTCTTTCAGCACCCGCTTCTGCGCGGCCGTCGGATGAAACGGCAATATCTTCTTGATCGCTTCGCGAACACCATCGTTCAGCCGAAAGGCGATTCCTGTTTGCGCTTTCTGCTCCCGCCGTTTGAGTTCGAGCCCAAGCTCGATGAAAAAGAGCTCGTCAAAAATCAGCCGGATGTGCGCCGCCGTGCGCGCCGTTTGCAGATCGCTAAAGCTTTCTCCCGCATCCGGCCAATGCACCTTCCACAACGCTTCGCGTGGAGACACCAGGCTCAGGTGGGCGCGCACCGCGACGGGAATTGGATCGGGAAGATCGGGATTCAAATTTTCCAGCGCCCCTCGGATAATGCGCCGGAACCACCGCGGCGTAAGCTTGCCCTGGCCGGTCGATTCGTAAATCGGAACAATGCGTCCGATCTCGAGCGAGGCGGCCGCCTTCTTTTCGGCCTCGTCGGCGCCGCCTTCTTCATAAATATCGCCAAGAATTTCGAATTGCGGCTGTACAATCTGCAGTTCGCCGTCGCGGCCCTCTTCGACCTTGCCATAGAGCGCCAACATCTGCCCGGGTTGGAAGCGGTCCCGAAGATACGCCGCGTTGAACCAGATACACTTCAGTCGGGTGCGGCCCTGGCCGACCGTGAGTTGGAAGATGGGCATGCGGCGCGTGCGAAACAGTCCCGAGTTGCGGACCTCGGCAATCACCGTCGCCATCTCTCCCGCGCGCAGTTCAGCGACTGAACGCGGATTGAGCCGGTCTTCATAGCGGAAGGGTAGGTAATGCAGCAGGTCGTCGACGGTCGCAATGCCCTTGGCGGCAAGGATCTCGGCGAGACGCGGGCCAATGCCTTTCACGTACTGCACTGGAGTAGACGGTTCCAGCATCTCAAAGAATGTTATCAGCCAGGGTCCCTACCGCGCCCGTTATTGGCGCGATGGCTGGAGGAGCGGAGGCAGGCTTGGGCACCACCCCAACGAGAAGAAGAACGATGAAGAATTTCCTCGACGCGCTCGTGGCCGTGCTCGCAGGCAACGCGATCTATTTCCTGCTCATGCCGCATCTGCCAGTGGTGGCGCGGCACCGGCTTTTCAGGGAAGACTGGGGCTTGCTGGTGGATTTCGCAATCTGCACGGTGATCTTTGTCGCGGTGAAGTATGCGCGGCGGCATGAAGTGTGACTGTCGTAAACTCATCGCACCATGTTTTCGGATATGTTTGTGGAAATCCCATGCTGAAGCCGCGCGGGCCGATTGCCGGGCTAAGTCCGTACCACTCGCCCATCGCGAGCCGCGCCGGGCTGAGCCTCGATCTCAACGAAAGCATGGCCGGATGCTCGCCGCGCGTGCTGGCGCGCCTGCGCGCGCTCTCGGCGGCCGACGTTTCGCTCTATCCTCAGCGCGAGGTCGGTGAGCGGCTAATCGCGGAATTCGTTGGCGTCGCGCCCGAACAAGTGTTGCTCACAAACGGAATCGATGAAGCGCTGTCGTTGCTCTTTACAAGTTATCTTGGCGCGGGCGACGAACTGCTGTTCGCCGACCCGACATTCGTTATGTATCCCATGCTGGGCGATGCGTTGGGTGCGAAAGTAGTGCGCCTGCCGTCGGGAGGAGACCTGGCGCTTCCCGTGGCCGATTTGCAAGCCCGCATTTCGCCACGCACTCGCGCGATCGCAATTGCGAATCCCAACAATCCCACCGGACTGGCGGCCCGGCGCGCCGACTTGTTAAAGATTGCAGAAGCGGCGCCGGATGCGGCGGTGCTGATCGATGAAGCCTATTTCGAATTTTGCGGCGAGACGCTAATCCCGGATCTAACGCGCTATCCAAACCTGTTCGTCGCGCGCACCTTTTCCAAAGCCTACGGACTCGCGGGCCTGCGTCTGGGAGTGCTGATCGGTGCCGCGGAGCAGATCGGCTACTTGCGGCGTTTCAGCTTGCCATTCAATGTGAATTCCGTGGTGCTCGCTTGCCTCGAAGAGGCGCTGGCTGACCAGCCGTTCGTAAGCAATCACGTCGCGCAGGTGAAGCAGGGCCGCGAGCGGTTGGCACAGTTGTTCGACGAGCTCGGCCTGCACTTCTGGCCGAGCCAGACTAACTTCGTTCTGGTGCGACTTGGTCCGCTCGCGAAAACGTTCGTGGAGTCGATGCGGCGGAGCGGCATTCTCGTCCGCGATTCATCGGCAAACCCAGGCTGCGATGGATGTGTCCGAATCACCGTCGGAACGCCCAGCCAGATGGATGGAGTGTTGGAGGCCGTTCGCGAAGCGATCGCTGAAGCCAGCGCGTGAACACCACAAGAGCTTTCCAATGCCCTGCGGCTTCGGTCGTCGTACAATAGTCTCTATGCGAAGAGGATCGAACCGCACCGCCAGTAACTTTCCAAAGGTTGGCCGGAGTCCGGCGAAACACTCGAAACTGACGCAGGACTTGGTCGCGCGCATTCGCAAGCGCCGGGAGCAAATTTACCAGCGGGAAGGCGTTCTTTCCGATAGCGCCATCCTGATTCGCGAGGACCGAGACCGCAAACATTGATCTGCGTGGTGGACGCCAGTGTCGTGTTGAAATGGTTCCTTCGCGAACCCGATAGCGCTGTTGCCGATCTTCTTCTCGAAAAATTGCTGAATGATGGAAGTCGAGCTCCTGGCTCCCGAGCTGATTCTCGTGGAGACGGCGAGTGCGTTATGGAAGTGGGTCATGGTTCGTAAGCACATGTCCGCTGACGAAGCGACCCTCATCTATCGAGACCTGCTCACACTGCCCCTTTCCTTGATTGGCTCCGGGACGGTGGCAGATGCGGCGCTTCAAGTGGCACTGAAACACAACCACTCGGTCTACGATGCCCTCTACTGCGCGCTCGCCATCGAGCGGCGCTGCGACCTCGTGACCGCGGACCGGACGCTTGCCAATAAATTGCAAAACGTGTTCCCATTTATCGTGCATCTTTCGGCCATCAAACCATGACCCTGATCTTCCGCAAGCCTCTCCCCAACGTCGAGCATCCAGAAATGCCAGCCGACGTCGTCATCGTCGGCGGCGGACCCGCGGGCATGGCCTGCGCGCTGCGGCTTTCGCAATTGATCGACGATCACAATGCGCGCCATCCTGAAGCTTCGCTGAGCAAAGAAAATATCTACGTCCTCGAAAAAGCCCGCGAGGCCGGGCAGCACTGTCTATCCGGCGCGCTCCTTGATCCGCGCTCGATGAAGGAACTTCTGCCCGGATTCGAAAGCGAAGCCCCCCTCGATGCTGTGGTTCACAAAGATGCCGTCTACTTCCTGACGCGCGACGGCCATTTCCAGCTTCCCCTCACCCCTCCGCCGCTACAGGATCACGGCAACTACGTGATTTCGATCAACCGCTTTGTGAAATGGCTGGCTGGCAAAGTTGAAGCGGCGGGGATCACGATTTTCACCGGCTTCGCCGGATCGGAACTGCTTTACGACGGCAATCGAGTCACCGGCGTGCGCACCGACGACAAGGGCATCGATAAACAGAACCAGCAAAAATCAAATTTCGAGCCAGGCTACGACGTGAAGGCGAAGGTCGTCGTGCTGGCCGAAGGCACCCGCGGATCGCTCACCAAGCAACTCATCCAGAAATTTGCCCTGATGAAAGACCGCAACCCGCAGACCTACGGCGTGGGTGTCAAAGAGTTGTGGGAAGTCCCGTCCGGCCGCATTCAGGCGGGCGAAGTCATCTACACCATGGGTTATCCGCTGACCACGAAGGAATACGGCGGAGCGTGGATCTATGGTTCGAAGGCTGATGGCTCGAAAGACAACATCGTATCGCTCGGCTTCGTTACTGGTCTTGATTATCAGGACCCGCGTCTCGATCCGCAGCATGTGCTGCAAGCATTCAAGCGGCATCCCTTTATTGCCAAGTTGCTCGTCGGTGGCAAGATGATTCGCTACGGCGCCAAGTCGCTTCCCTATGGCGGATGGTGGTCGCTGCCGCCCCTCGACGGAGACGGATGGATGATCGTCGGCGACTCCGCCGGCTTCCTGAATTCCGCGCGCCTGAAAGGAATTCATCTCGCGATCAAAAGCGGTATGTTGGCAGCCGAGACAGCATTCGAAGCGCTCGTGAAATCGGCCTCGTCAGCGGCCGCGTCGTCAGCAATTCTCGGCACGTTCCAGCGGCGCGTCGAAACCAGTTGGATCTACGATGAGCTTTGGCCAGTCCGCAACTTCCACCAGGGATTCAAGAATGGCATGTTCGCCGGCATGTTTAATACCGTGCTGCAGGATATTTTCCCGGGCGGCCTCCGCAACCGCGTTCCCTCGCACGCCGGCTACGAAAACTTGGAGCCAGTCGCCAAGCTCCCGGCCGACGGAGGCCCGGAGGCGCACATGCTTGGCCCCGCAAAAGGCGATGGCAAGCTCACCTTCGACAAACTCACCGACCTCTATCATTCCGGCACCAAGCATGAAGAGGATCAGCCGGCGCATTTGCTGATTCAAGACACCAACATCTGCAATGACCGCTGCGTGAAAGAGTTTGGCAGCCCGTGCCAGAACTTCTGTCCCGCGAACGTCTACGAGATGGTCGACGACTCCTCCGCGCCCAACGGCAAGCGCATCAGTCTGAACCCCGCGAACTGCGTGCATTGCAAGACCTGCGATATTCAGGACCCCTACCAGATCATCACCTGGGTTCCACCCGAAGGCGGCGGCGGCCCGAATTACGACGGAATGTAACCTGAAAGGCCAGCAGCTAAGGGTTACCAGCTAGAGACTAGTTACACTCCTCAGCCGGGTATATACTTCTCGGGGTATTTCTGTAGCAACCGGCAGGACCGGACACGGGGCACATTCTCATTTTCATACCGCTCCGTGAATAGAACGCTGGCGCAGGGATCCTCACATTATTCGCCCTGGACGACCGGCGGGGGCGGGAATCGCTCGAGCGGTGCCTTCCCCGAGAGAGGTATTGCTCGTGGACGTCGTATTTATACGTTTTTTGTTTGTCCTCGTCGTCGGTATTATCTGCTTTTTCATCCGTCCGTTTAGCCTGCCCTCACACCTGGATGCCGTTGTCGGCCTGTTGATCGGCGTCGCTATCATCGTGTTCGAGTGGCGTTTGCGCGTGATGAGCCTGAAGCGCCTGATTGGCGCCGCCGTCGGCAGCGTACTCGGCATCGTGGGCGCTTATCTTTTCGCGCTGGTCATTCGCAGCAGCGTTCCTCCAGGCCCCTTGCAAAGTTTCCTGCAAATCATGGTCATGTTGGTCATGGCGTACGTGGGATTGGCGGTTGGCGCCAACAAGGGCGACCTGCTCAATCTGGCCGCTCTGGGCGGCATTTTCGGCGGCGAAAGATCGGGCAAGAAGAGTTACAAGATCCTCGACACCAGCGTCATTATTGACGGCCGCATTGCCGACATCGCCGAGACCGGTTTCCTCGACGGCTTAATTGTCATCCCCCAGTTCGTGCTCCGCGAATTGCAACTGGTGGCCGATTCCGCCGACTCACTTAAACGTAATCGCGGCCGCCGCGGCCTCGACATCCTGCAGCGTCTTCAGAAAACTGCCTCCGTCCAGATCCAGATCGTGGAAGACGACTTCCCCAGCGTTCGCGAAGTCGATATGAAGCTCATCGAGCTGGCCAAGCTGTACGAAGGCAAGATCATCACCAACGACTTCAACCTGAACAAGGTCGCTCAATTGCAGGGCGTGGCCGTGCTCAACATCAACGAACTGGCCAACTCGCTCAAGCCCATCGTTCTGCCCGGGGAAGTGATGCGGGTATTCATCCTGAAGGAAGGAAAAGAGTACAACCAGGGCGTCGCCTATCTCGATGACGGCACTATGGTGGTCATCGACAACGCGCGCAAGATGATCGGCAAGACCATCGACATCTCGGTGACCTCGGTCCTGCAGACCACCGCCGGCAAGATGATCTTTGGCAAGTGGGATGAGCGCGGGACAGGCCGCCACGACGCCAAAGCATCGACCGCACCGGTAACCGTGCCTCCGGCGACGGGAACCAATGGACCGCCCTCCGACCCGGCAAAAAAGCCCACCGCGGCGGTAGTCGACCGGGTCAGTGACTAGACTCTGGACCGAACGGGCTGCGGAAAATCTTGGGTTTCGTCTAAGGGCTTGCTTCTGGGTTCGTATCAGGGCATCTTCAGCGATGCCGTAAGTTCCTCGAAATCGAACGCCCCTTTAGGGGCTGGATACTGCTAGCGTTCGACCCAATCCTAAAGCCTGTACTATACTAATCGCCCCTATGAAGGTGTTTGTCATTGTTCCGGCGGCCGGACTAGGCACGCGCATGGCTCCGCCCTCGGCCGCGAAGTCCAAAAAGAAAGCCCCTAGCAAACAGTTCAAGGAACTGGGCGGCGTGCCCATTCTTGTCCGCACGCTGCGTAAGTTCGCCGCCACTCCTGCCGTCTACGAAATCATCGTCGCCCTCCGCCACGACGAAATTGGCGGATTCCGCACGCAGGTCGAAAAACAATACCCGGAAATCTTAAGCAAGCGTCTGCAGATGGTCGAAGGCGGCGAACATCGTCAGGACTCGGTGGGCAGCGCCCTGGCCGTCACCGCAGCCGATCCGGAGGACATCGTTTTGGTGCATGATGCCGTTCGCCCCTTTGTCACGCCCGAAATCATTAGCCATGTCATCGCCGCGGCGCATCAACATGGAGCCGCCATCGCGGGCTGGCCCGCCGTTGACACGGTGAAACAGGTGGAACGAACCGCGGATGGCGCGCTCATCAAAGCCACCATCCCGCGTGCCAGCATCGTGATGGCGCAAACTCCGCAGGGCTTTCGCTACAGCATCCTGAAGAAGGCCTTTGATGACGCCGTCGCCGACGGCTTCCTCGGCACTGACGAGGCTTCCCTGATCGAGCGCGCGGGCCTTCCGGTTGCGGTCGTCATGGGCTCGCCGCGCAATATTAAAATCACCACACCAGCCGATATGGAACTGGCGGAGTTTTATCTGCAACACGAAGACGGGAAAAAATCGTGAGTCCGGAAATGCGGAAACCCGAAATGCGCATCGGCCACGGTTGGGACTCGCACGAATTCAAGCCCGGCATTGTGCTCAAAATCGGCGGCCTGACTCTGCCGCACGACAGGGGTCTCGGTGGCCACTCCGACGGTGACGTCCTGCTGCACGCGATTACCGACGCGCTGCTGGGCGCCATCGCCGGTCCCGACATTGGATCGCTGTTTCCGCCGTCCGATCCGCAGTGGAAAAATGCCGATTCCGCCGTGTTTCTGCGCGAGGCATTGCAGCGCGTCAAGAGCGCGGGCTACGAACTAGTGAACCTGGATTCCACGCTGATCCTCTCCGTTCCAAGAATCGGCCCGCATGCGCACGCGATTCGCAAACACGTAGCCGAGTTGTGCGGAATTCCCGCGGACTGTGTAGGGATCAAAGCCAAGACGCCGGAAGGCATGGGCACCGATAACGCAGCAATTGCGCATGTCGCGGTTTTGCTGAAACGCTGCTAAGAGTTAGTCGAGCGACGGGCGTCCTCGCCCGTCCTCGGCAAACGTCAGCATCGTGGCCGGGCGGGAACAACCGGCGCTCCACTAACTGCGGCAGACTCCAACTCCTCATGCTTCGTTCGCGCCGCTTCGATGAACGCGCGAAAAATGGCCTTCGCCGACTCGGCCACCTCCGGCCCATCGTTCACACTTCGTTCCGGATGCCACTGCACTGCCAGCACAAAATGTCCGGGAGCGGTTCCTTCCAGAGCCTCAACAATTCCGTCCTCGGCGGAACGCGCCACCACTCGCAAGCCATCTCCCACTGCGTCCGCGGATTGATGATGCGAAGAATTCACGGGCATCGTCTCGCACGCTCCCACGATCTTGGCTAGCTTCGATTTCGGATCGATTTTTACTGTATGCGCCTTCGCTACCGCCCGTCCCGCGCTGTGGTTGATCTTCGAATCTGCGTTCGCCGACTCGATATGCTGGACCAGCGATCCCGCCCGGTACACATTCAATGACTGCAGTCCGTAGCAGATTCCGAGAATGGGTTTGTGCTTATTGTAGGCATCCCGCAACAGCAACTCGTCCACCGTGTCTCGCTTGGCGTCAGCGGGGGCCGTCTTCTCGTGGCGATCCGCATTGTATTTTTGCGGATCTATGTCCGCGCGGCTGCCTGGGAGCAGAACGGCGTCGCAGCGCTCGATCTGTTTCATTACCTGCACCGGTGTCTGGTCCAGTTCGATGCGCACCGGCTCACCACCCGCGCCGCGCATCGCCTCTTCATACTGCGGCAGCGCACTCTTGGCATAGTCGCGATCTCCGGAATGCGGCACGGGAATGGCGATACGGGGTGTTACGGTCTTCAACTCATTCATGTTTGACTTACCCGCTCGATCCCCGCCAGCGTTTTCCTCTGCCGGTAGTTTCGAATCTCCATCACCAGCGACAGCACGAGCACGATCGCACCCGCGGTAATTGCGAACGGAAACGCGATGTGCCGGTAGGCGAACCTGAGGTTGGGCGCGACGTGCTTGACCTGCGAGTACACTACGGTTCCCATAATACTCAGCAGCAGCGCCACCGCGAACGACAGCAGGGTAAACAGAAACGTCATCGCGAACGCGCGCACCGGAATTCCGATCCAGCGGAGCCCGTCCGAACTCGTTTTGCCCATGCTCTTAGGCTACACCATCGTTCTGGACCATCGCGACAGCCTTGGCTTCCGGCCCCCTTACGCTACAATACCGTCATGTCGCAGACCGCGTCCGCGATCGTCCGCAGTCCGGCGGAGATCGTGCAAAGCAGCCCGGTTTCACAGGCGCCGAATGGCATCTGCTACGCCCGCTCGGGCGAGATCACTATCGCCGAGAACGATCTCGACCGCATGATTGCCGTGGTGCCGGTGCCGGTGGCTGCGGCCCTCACCCGCAAGGCTTACTATTTCGTGCCGCTCACCGTGACCCAGGGCGAGGAGACGGTGATTGCCGACCGCTACGACGTTGCGCTCAGCGATAACGCGGTTTGCCATCGCAACCTGAATCTGGGCGATGCGCAGTGCGTCTTCATCTCGACCCGCTTGATGGACGACAAATTTTCGGTGGCGTTCGAGTTCTACATCAACGTCGGGCACGCGCTGGTCGAACGCGCGGGCGTGTCGCAGAATTTCGCCGACCTGGCCTGGCAGCAAGTGGAGTCCGGGGTCCGCGGCGAAACTTCGCTCGACGCATGGGAGGCGCGTAAGTTCGCCACCGCCCACGGTCCCGATGCAGAGAAGTTTAAGAACGAGTATCTTGCCGCCAGCTTTGCGGATGCGATTTCAATCTACCTGCTCTCGCTCTATCTCGACGTCGATTACTACGATCTGCGCGAGCGCGACTATCCGCTGCTGGCGCCCGCTCCGATGGCCGAACGGCTGCGCAAGATTGCGGAAATTTTTCCGCCCAATCCGGGATTCGAATTCAATATTTACTATCGGCGGCGCGCGTAGCACTTGATCCCAGAAAACAACTCAGGGGCCGGGTGTGGGACCGGCCCCTGTTCTCCGAGCTCGACTCACCGTTACGGCGCCGTTAGTCCCGTATAGTCGCCCACGACCTTGGCGTCGTAGGGCGCGTTGAGCTCGTTGAAGCCAGTGCCTGCAACTCCGATTTGTCCCTGGCTGAAAACGATGTTGCCGTTTGGATCCACTTCAATGACCTGATCGTTGAATTGGTCGCTGATCAGGGTGTTGCCATTCTTCAAGCGCACGGCTCGCGTCGGTTGCGGCGCCGCCACGCTTCCGGGCCGCGTGTTAGTCACATACTGCCAGACAACCTTGCCGCCCGGCTTTATCTCGAGAATGCGATTGTTGTTCGAATCGGTGATCAACGTGTTCCCGCTGGGCAAACGGCTGGCGAACGCCGCACCGTTGAGCTGTGTGCCGTGTGGCGATCCGTACTGCCACACAATCTGAAGGTTGTGATTTACTTCAATCACGCGGTTGTTACTCTCTCGTCGGCGATCAGGACGTCTCCGTTATCCAGTAACTCGGCGCTGTTGGGGTTATTGAGCTGGTTGGCGCGAGCTCCCGCAACGCCGGTGGTCCCGTATTGCCAGACGATCTGCTTGGCCATGTTGACTTCGATCACGCGCTCGTTGCCCTGGTCGGTGATCAGGATGTCCCCGTTCGGCAGATAGGTGTTTTGCACCGGCGTATTCAGCTGGTTGAAGCCGGAGCCGGTGACGCCTGCGGTTCCGTATTGCCACACGATGCGGCCAATATTACTGATCAGCATGACCCGGTTGTCGGCACAACCACTCAGCAAGTGGGCTCGCTTCCCGGAGGTGCGCCTGTACCAGCAACCAGGTTGACCTCGCCGACCCGTTGAAAATCATTGGGAGCGACTACTGAACTGGGGCCAGCCGTCGAGGATCCGTCACCGAACGACCAAATGATCTCGTTGGTCTGCGGATTGACTTCCAGAACCCGGTTGTTGAACTGATCCGCAATCAGGATATTTCCCTTCTTGTTGTAATAGTCGCCCGCTGTCGCGACGCCGGTCAAAGACAACACAACTGCAACCATCGCGCCAGAGAAAATGATCTTGTTGGGAAGTTTCATGGGACATCCTCCAGTAAAAAAGCGGCCGCTCGGTTCGGAAAACTGAGGCAGCAAAATACGGCCCCGCAAAATCCTAGGCCGCGGTCTCCCGCCGAGTTGTCAATAAACTGTCACTTCTTTGTCAAATCGAATTGTCAAACGAGAGAAGGAGTTGAGGGTTGCCGACGAGGGAGAACGGCTGTAGTCACGAGATAGAAATCTGGGATCGAAAACACGAGTGTCTTGTGAATAGAGAATAGAAAAAAAATTCTTCGGCCACGAACATTCTTCCGCACCTTAGTGCCCTTGGCGGTCTGCCCGGTTACAGCTTATGCTGAAAGTGATCCCAAAGGCTGAGGTTCCGTTTGCCGTGATTTCGTTTCGTCTCTACATATTTGCGCTGAGCATAATCGGCTTGGCCCTCGCCGGTTATTCTCTGCTGCGCCGGAAACCCAAGAACGCGGATGACATTGAGCGTGAACGCCGCACCTGGCTGAATACGGTCGGGCGCATTACCGATGGCACGGTGATCGATGTCCAGGAGGTCGGGTTGGAAACACCCCGGCCCGCCACCATGCTGATTTACCAGTATGACGTGGCTGGCGTTTCCTATGAGGCCTCGCAGGACGTCACCTATCTCCGGCAGTGGATCAATCTACATTCCTGCCGGCTCGGTCAGCCAACCTCGGTGAAGTACGACGCTCGCAACCCCGGAAATTCCATGGTGATTGCCGAAGGCTGGATGGGCCTGCGCCAGTAAGAGTCTGAGTTGCCAGTGGAGAGCCGGGCCTCCCCGCCCGGCCGCGATGCTGCAGGCGCATGCAGGACGGGCGAGACGCCAGTCGCTCCATTAATCAGAGTTTTCCCACTGCGGCCAGAACCATATAGACAACTTGCGCCGTCGCCAGCCCGACCCAGATGCGCTGTCGGACACGCGAACGGCGCAGGTCCCGCAGCAGGTCGGCGGCGCTGGGTTCCCTGACCAGAGCTGCGACCAGAGCTTCCCGCTTTTCCGCCGCTGCCGCCACTGGTTGCAGATTGACTGGCTTGGCGGCATCGGCCGGCTTTGGCTTGTCGGGATAAAACACCTTCGGCGTATCCACGACTTCCGACCACAGCGGCAACAGGATCCATGACTTCGGAATGATGTCCAGAATCGGCTTGGCAGTCAGGTTCAGAGCCGGTTGCGATTCCGGCGCGACGCGATCGGCCAGATTCCGCAGGAGCGAGCCCCACCAGAAGTGGCCTAGCTGGTCGGTGAGGAGTTCGCCGACATCGACGGGCCGCGATTCAAGTTCAAGCGGCGGTAGCGTTTCCGGCGAGAGCACGTCCCCGATGTTGGTGAACACGGTGCGAAACCAGGGCAGGCGCAGACGTTCCCCCAGCGCCAGGCCGACATTCACCGGCCGTGAAGTAAGCTGGAGCGGCGGCAACTTCTCCGGCGCGAAGGTATCGCGCAGATTGCCGACGAGCGACCTCCACAGAGGTTGGGTCAGGCTTGCCGGCGGGAGCAAATCCAGCGGAATTTCAGGTTGTGCTGCGGCGGACTTTGGGTCGGGATACCAGGTTTCGGCGGCATTTGAGCGGTAAGACATAAGAATTCAGATGACTCCAGCACGTCCACGACCGATGTTAGACGTTGCCGCGAGGTCTGTCACGCGTCTTTACGCAGCTTTACGGGCTGCGAAAAAGCAACTTTCGACGCCCGACCCAAAAAGGGACTTCTGATTCCCCATAGAGACGGGGCAAGCCCCGTCTCCACAGGCGGAACCCTGCCTTCATTGGTACATGGACTTTGATGCCGTTGAGGGCATCCCTTGCGCTCAAGCACAATAACAAAGGTAAGATGATCTGAAAGGGAGATCCGAAATGGAGAAGCTCGGTTGAGCGACCCTTCCCAAACGACCGCCAAAGAGCACCAGCGGCGGCGGCGTTTCTCCCGCTATCGTTTTGACGTTCGCATTCAGGTGTCGGTGTTTCGCGAAGGCCAGACGACCACATACTGGGGCCGAACCAGTGAACTCGGCCAGGACGGCATCGGGGCAACCCTGAGCGGCGAGTTGAAGGCCGGCGAGGTTGTTTCCCTCGAGTTTCCTATCCCCCTTCCGCCTCACCTCATAAAGCTGCGAGCCGTGGTGCGCTACAGCAACGGCCTGCGCTGCGGATTCGAGTTTCTGGTCGTCACCGACGAGCAGAGGCTGGCCATGCGCCAAGTCGGCGTAGTGCTGGCCAACCCCTCCTGAGAGGCCAAACCTGATTTCCCTTAGGAACGGGGCAAGCCCTGTTTCCACAGACGGATTCCTTTTCCCAATTTGAAATCCATTACCGCCGTAACTAACGGCGGATAACCCAGCCCGCTTACCATCGCACTAGCGTAAGCGCACACTGGGGAAGAACTGTATGGGGGAGAAAATCGCCCCGGCAAATTCCGAACTGCCGCGGGTGAAGGCGCTGCCGGACACTGTTGAGCACGGTGGGCCCCCGATCCTCACCCACATCTCTGATCACACTTCCGACTCCGCCACTCCGCCCACCAACGGCAATACCGCCGAAGTCCCGCTCACGGTGGAGAAAGCCTACTTCGAACAGCTCATCGAAAACGCGCCGGAAGCGATCAGCATTATCGACCAAGAGCTTCGCATTTTGCGCATCAACAGCGAGTTCACTCGCCTGTTCGGCTTTACCGTGGCTGAGGCCGCAGGAAAGCGGCTCGACGCACTGATCGTACCGCCCGATCGCTACGCGGAGACCGCCTGGATCACCGAGTGCATCAAGACTCAAAGCAAGCTTTCGCTCGAGACTCGCCGCCAGCGAAAGGATGGCACACTGGTCGAAGTGCTGCTCTCAACCTCGCCCGTGATAATCAACGGCAGAAGGGTTGGAGCGTACGCCAGCTATCGCGATATCAGCGAGCAGAAGCGCGCCGAGGAGTTGAACGCTGCCTTGTATGCCATTGCGGCGCGCAGCCAATCGGCCGAAGATCTGCGGCAGTTTTTCGCCGCCATTCACAACATCGTGAACCAGTTGATGAATGCGCGCAACTTCTACATCGCCCTCTACGATCCGCAATCTCAGTTGTTGAGCTTTCCCTACTTCGTCGATGAAGAGGATCCTACGCCCACTCCACGGCCACGGGGCCACGGTCTGACGGAATACGTCCTGCGATCCGGCGAGCCCCTGCTGGCCACACCGGCTGTCTTTGAGGAACTGGTTCGGCGCGGCGAAGCGGAATTGATCGGCGCTCCGTCAGTGGACTGGCTGGGTGTTCCCCTGAAGAGCGGCACGACCTGCATTGGGGTCCTGGTCGTCCAGAGCTACAACGAGAACGCCCGCTTCGAAGAGCGCGACCGCGAGATTCTGAAATTTGTTTCGCAGCACTTGGCCGCGGCCATCGAGCATAAGCGCTATGAAGAGGCGCTTCGCCGCTCCGAAGCCCGCTCCCGCTCGCTGATCTTGAGCGCAGCCTTCGGCATTTGCCGCTGCACGCTCGGCGGAAGATTCCTGGACGTGAATCCGGCACTTATCACCATGCTGGGGCAGGGATCGGTCGAAGAGCTTCTCCAGCTGAACGCGCGACGCGAAGTCTTCGTTAATCCCGAAGAGTTGGACCGGCTGGCCGAAGATTATCGCCGTACCGGAAGTCTGAATGGCGTGGAAGTGCAGTGGAAGCGCAAAGACGGCCGCGTCATCATCGTGCGCCTCAGTGGATGCGCCGCCATCAGCGGCGATGAACCGGAAGAGCTATTGGAACTGATCGCCGAAGATATCACCGACCGGCGCCAGCTGGAAGAGCAGCTTCGCCAGGCGCAAAAAATGGATGCTGTCGGCCGCCTCGCCGGCGGCGTCGCCCATGACTTCAACAACCTGCTGATGGTGATCAACGGATACACCGAGGTGTTGCTGGAGCAGTTGGAAAAGGGCAGCGCCATGCACCAGAATGTGCATTCCATCCAGCAGGCAGCCGACCGTGCCGCTACCCTCACCCGCCAGTTGCTAGCCTTCAGCCGAAAGCAGCTCCTCGAACTCAAGGTGGTCGACGTCAACACCGTCATCGGCGACATGGAGCGCCTCTTGCGGCCCTTGATCGGCGAAAACATAGAACTGGTGACGCGGCTCTCCACCCAAGCGGGACACACCCGAGCCGACACGGGCCAACTCGAGCAGGTCATCATGAATTTGGTCGTCAATGCCAAAGATGCCATGCCCGAAGGTGGCAAGCTCACCGTGCAGAGCTCCGACGTTACCGTGCGCAAAAACTTCAGCGAACACCGTTTTATCCTGCCCGGACGCTATGCTGTGATCTCGGTTTCCGATACCGGCCATGGCATGGACAAGGAAACCCAGTCCCGCATCTTTGAGCCGTTCTTTACCACCAAGGAAAAAGGGAAAGGCACCGGCCTCGGCCTCTCGACCGTCTACGGCATCGTCAAGCAGAGCAATGGATACGTGTTCGCGCAAAGCCAGCCCGGAGCGGGCTCAACCTTTTACGTTTACTTGCCGCGCGTGGAGGAGTCCGCCGAAGAGCAGACCCCGGTCAAGTCCCAGCAGAACGAAGCGGGCGGCTGCGAAACCGTCTTGCTGGTGGAGGACGAGGAATCGGTGAGGGAACTGGTGCGTCTAACCCTCGTTTCCCGCGGCTACAAGGTCCTCGAAGCCGAAAATGGCGAGGCCGGGCTGCAAATCGCCGAGGACTTCAAAGAACCCATCGATATCCTTATCACCGACGTGGTCATGCCCGGCATCGGGGGCCGCGAACTGGCCAAAAAGCTGCTGTCGATGCGCCCCGGCATTAGCGTGCTCTATCTTTCCGGCTACACGGAAGATGCCGTCGTCACCCAAGGCACAGCGGGCCCAGCTATCGCGTTCCTGCAGAAACCCTTCACGCTTCAGAATCTTGCCAAGAAAGTCCGCGAAGTCCTGCGCTCCCGATGCGCCGCTACGCCCGACCCCAAGTCAATCGCGAAATCGGCTTCGAACTGAAGTCAAACTGAACTCCTGTAGAGACGGGGCTTGCCCCGTCTCACCCCGCGGCAAGAGAGGACTGGACAGCGCTTGCAACTTTTCCGCCGCCGCGGCGTCCTATATTGCAGTGTGGGGCTTTAGGCATCAGACAAATCCAAAGTCCGCCTGCCGAGCGTACTTCAATGGGATGGCAATCATCGGGGTGAGCAATGCTGAACGGGAAACCGGCTACGATTCCGTCTTCTGAAATTACTCCCAAGGCGACGTATCTGAACCGTCGCAACTTTCTAGCCGGCGCAGCCATTGCCGGCGCGGCTGCCGTCACCGGTATCGCCCTCCGAGACCTCGCCGCGCCCGCACTCACCGCCCAAGCCAACGCCAAGATTGACGGCCTCCAGAAGAACCCCTTCAGTACGACAGAAAAGGAAACACCCTACAAGGATGTCACCAACTACAACAATTTCTACGAATTCTCCACCGACAAATATGAGCCTGCCGATCTGGCCAAGAATTTCAAGACCCGTCCCTGGACGGTGACCATCGACGGCCAGGTCAAGAAAAAGCAGGTGCTCGACGTCGACGCGATCATGAAAATGGCTGCCCCCGAAGAGCGCATCTACCGCCATCGCTGCGTCGAGGGCTGGTCGATTGTCGTGCCCTGGGTCGGATTCTCCCTGAGCGAACTGATCAAACGCTCCGACCCCCTGCCCAAAGCCAAGTTTGTCGAATTCACCACCTTGTACGATCCCAAACAAATGCCCGGCCAGCGCTCCAACGTGTTGCAGTGGCCTTACGTCGAGGGTCTCCGCATGGACGAGGCTATGCATCCGCTCGCCCTGCTCTGTTTCGGTATGTACGGCGAGGTGCTCCCGAATCAAGACGGCGCCCCGCTTCGCATCGTGATTCCGTGGAAGTACGGATTCAAAAGCGCCAAGTCGATCGTCCGCATCCGCTTCACCGGCGACCAACCCCTGAACACATGGCAACAGTATGCCCCACGCGAATACGGTTTCTATTCGAACGTGAATCCGAACGTCGACCATCCGCGCTGGAGCCAGGCGAAGGAACGCCGCCTCGGCGAATTCCTTAAGCGGCCGACCCTGATGTTCAATGGCTACGACCAGGTAGCGAGCCTCTATTCCGGCATGGACCTGAAGAAGGACTTCTGAAAGGCATTGCAGAAGGCAGAAGTAAAATTGCAGAAGTGAAATCTGATGGTCGAAAGGGTTTTACTTCTGCAATCTGACTTTTGACTTCTGCATTCCAATGAACCGCCTACGGCTCACGAAAACGATCATCTTCCTGGCCGCACTGATTCCGCTAGGCCGCCTGGTGTGGAAGGCCTTCCATGACGGCCTCGGCGCCAATCCTATCGAAGTCATCACGCATTCGACCGGCGACTGGACTCTGATCCTGATTCTCTCCACTCTCTCCATCACGCCTCTCCGCCGTATCACCCGCCAATACTGGCTGGTCGGCGTCCGCCGCATGATCGGACTGTTCGCCTTCTTCTATGGAACCTTGCACTTTCTCACCTACATCTGGCTCGACAAGTTCTTCGCCATCCACGAAATGTTGAAAGACATCGCCAAACGCCCGTTTATAACCGTAGGATTCTCCGCCTTCGTCCTTTTGATTCCGCTCGCCCTGACCTCGAACGCATGGTCGATTCGCCGCCTGGGCGGCAAAAACTGGCAGCGCCTGCATCGCCTGATCTACCTTACGGGGATCTTGGGTGTAGTCCACTACACCTGGCTGGTGAAGGCCGATCGCCGCAAGCCTGTTGAGTACGGCATCGTGCTAAGCATCCTGCTGCTCTACCGCGTAGGAGTTTGGCTGTCCGAAAAGCGCAAGCGCCTCGCCATTCCAGCCCCGGCCCGGAGTCAGGCGGAAGTCACCAAAGTGTGAGGCGGCCTGAGGGAGCGCCCGTGACAATTTTTTACAACCGAAACCTTCTTCCACAATCCGGGTTATGGCATCCTAAGAAGTAAAGACAGGAGTGTCTTATGAATCCCCTTGCTTGCACCAAGCGTGCCGGACGCCTGCTCATGGCTCTGGCGGCGATCACCAGCATCCTTTTGATGGCAGCCTGCGGCAGTAGCAGCAGTGGGCCCGCCACCAACCCCGTCGGCTTCACTAACGCTAGCCTTAGTGGCACCTACGTTATCTCGATGTCGGGCACGGACGTCAACAGCGCCGGCGATGTGGTCCCTTTTGCCATCGTGGGGACCATAGCGGCCAATGGCAAGGGCGGTATCACGGGCACGGTTGACATCAACGACCCCGGTAACACTGGCGTGAATATCGGCCAAGCTGTCGGTTCGAACAGCACATACAACATCACGCAAGACGGTCGTGGCACCGGGACGCTTACGACGACTTCGGCGGGAAGCTTTGGTATCGATTTCGTTCTGACCTCCAACTCTCACGGGCTGATCACCCGTTTCGACCCCATCGGGACCGGCAGCGGTACCCTTGACCTGCAGACTGCAGTTACAAGTCTCACGGGGTCCTACGCCTTCTCTCTTTCCGGCACTGACTCGGGCGGGAATCCCCTTGGCACAGTGGGAGCGTTTACGCTCAGCTCCAACAGCATCACTGGCACCGAGGATTTCAACGACGATCTCACTTCCGGCGACGGATATACGGATCTAACTCTCACTGGGCAGGTGGTTCTAGGTGCAAGCGGGACGTCAGGGACGGCAACACTCACCACGTCCAAAACCACCATCAGCTCGAGTGGCTCGCTTAACTTTGACGTCTGGGTGATCGACTCCACCCACCTGAAATTCATCGAGAACGACACTACCGACTCGGGAATCATCCTCGCCGGTGACGCCTTCACGCAAGTGACCTCTATTTCCCCCGGTCAGCTGGTTTTCGTGCTTGGCGGCTTTGACGGCGGCGGGAATCCCATCGTCGCCGGTGGTTACGCGACCACGGACGCCAACAGCAACCTTACCAACGGCGTCGAGGATTACAACGACGCTGGCAACGCCGTTTTGCAGAAGCCCTTTTCTACCTCCTCTGCCACTTGCGCCGCGGGACGGTGCCAATTGGCGTTGAACGGCTTCACCAACGGCAGCGGGAACCCGCTCACGTTTGCCGTTTATCCTTCCAGCGGCGGGGGCCAGGCGCTGGAAATCGATAGCTTCGGACTGCTGCAGGGCGCTTCCTACGCACAATCCGCTACGTCATTCACCGGCTCGGGAGGCTACGGACTAAACCTCACCGGTGTAAATAATGTCAACCCCATTATCCCCAGTGGCGTGGGTGAGGTCGACGATATTGCCCAGTTCAATGCCAGCGGTCCCGACACCAGTTTCTCCGGCCCCTTGAACATGACCGGCTCATTGGACGAAAATAACATTGGTGATCCGCTAAAGCCTTCGACATTGTCTGGCACCTACGTTCCGGATACAACTTCGGACGGCCGCGGCTCGATCTCTGCCACCAACAACAACACGTTACTGGGCGGGTTCACCCTGCAGTACTACGTGGTCAACAGCTCAACCGTCGTCTTTATCGACGTGGACTCTACCGCGCTCGACGGCGGTGCTGCCCAGGTCGCGGTGGGGACTTTCGAGTCGCAGAGTGGATCCGGGGCCGGAGGAGCGGCGCAGTCGCGAATCTCAGTCGTGCACCCCGTAGTTCGGCCACACGGAGCCTTAGGGCACAACTAGACTCCGACGGTCGCGTAAAATGACCAAGGGCGAGGCTCCAAGGCCGCGCCCTTTCTTCTGTCCGACGAATCACACGATGGAGCGACGGGCGCCTCGCCCGTCCCGCCGGGCGGGGGCGCCCAGCCCTCCACGATTTTGTGAAATCTTGTCAAGCCCCATTTTGACGATATTCCGTGTAAGTCAATGAATTGCCTAGGAAAATGAACGGAATTATCACCTTCCCAAACCAGCGATGCCTTTCACGCGCCTTCGGCACAGGTCTATGTATTCACCTTTTATTCGCTATAATGAAACAGTGGACCGAAGGGTCTTGTGGCGGACTTGCTGCTTGGTGGAGGGCGACGTCTGATGTCTGTCCCTTCCTTATGGTAAACAAATTCTTCCTCGTCATGGTAGACGTCCTTGCGACCCGGGCATATATGGCGGGCGTCGCTTCTCGCCGGTCGCGCTTTCCGCCGGCGCATGAAGCGTCTCGATTGCACGGTTAAGAAATCGGGCTTTCAGCCTAAAGCCCTTCCTCCTCAAGCTTCCGATACCAGTCGACCGCGCGTTGCAGATCGCGGCTGGCCTCCGCAAAAAATCGCGGCGAAAATTCCGCCCTTGTTCGCGGTGCCCCTTTTGAGCCCTGCTTCCTGATTCTTTTATCTATAACCTCCAGATGCTCAATTTCGGCGTCGATGAGCTTCACCTGCATTTGCCATAGCCATTTGGGATCCGGAACTACTTTGGGGGCGGCAGATCTTCGAGCCCCCGGGGGCGTGGGTCGGTCGGAGGGGGCCTCAGCCCTGGTGTCTCGCTCATCGCGACCCAATCCTCGGCGCATTCGCCGAGGAGACCGATAGGAGGTTTCATATTAAAATTCGTCATCATATGCTCGAGATGCTCGGCTAACCTAATCGCCCTCGGGCTCGTGCCTTCCCACTCCTTGAGACGATTATAGAAATCCGGTCCAAAACCCTTGATCAACGACTCTTTCCAATGGCCATCTTGCTCGCCACCCGGACTTCACGAACAACGTGAGACCACCGAACGCAAGGCAAGACTAGAGGCGCTAGCCTTCCCCCGTCAGCAACCATTCAACACTCTTCATAAACTCCCGACTGATTCGAAGCAGGATTTCCGCCCCAATCTCCACCTTCCCACGTTCCATCGTGGAGAGATAGTTCTGGCTGATGCCAATGCGTTCGGCGAACTCCTCCTGCGTCATGTCAAAGCCGCGCATCTCCCGGATGCGGCGACCTACGGCTACCCAGTCGACCGAGGCGGGTTTGCCTCTCGATTTTGCCCTTGACGGCATATATCCGTATAGTGCTGAAATATCGGTATACAGCTACACATCTTGCGGCGGTCCGAGTCGGCTCCGACTGGACGGAGCTTTACACATTCCCCGCGTCGCGAATGCAATGTCAGAGCTACTGAGCATGTGAGCAACGAGGAGCATATGAAGTCTACTCAAGACAATTTCGCACGTGAGTCGCGATTCGCAAAGTTACTTTACGGAGACTTGTCGGCAGCCGCCCTGCATGCGCTGAAGGGATTGCTCCGGAAACATCGGATTTCTTTAAGGAACGGAGATGTCAAGTATTTCGACGGGGCCTGGTATGTCAGCCATTCGGGACTTCTAAACCTTGCCGAACGTCGCCGTTGTGCCGGGATTCATGTTCAACCGGTATCGAAGTCCTGTGATCCACCCAACTCTAGGTGGGTATTCAGAGCCATAGTGTTCAAGTCGCCGACCTGCAGGGGATTTGTAGGCTACGGAGACGCGGATCCTTCGAACACCTCATCATTAGTCCACGGTGCCGAGCTGCGTGTTGCGGAAACTCGGGCGGTCAATCGCGCCCTGCGCAAGGCCTACGGCGTCGGCATCTGCTCGGTCGAGGAAATCGGGACGAGTCCGAATCCGGTTGAGAAGTTTCCTCCCCAAAAGGCGAATGGAAACGGGAACGGCGCTGGCCCCAGGGTTTCGCGACCGTCTCTGCCAGATCATTCGCCAGCACAAGCTCGACCCCGAACTGGTAAAGGCCTACGCCGTGGACTTCTGCGGCACGAAGACCCTCAGAGAGGCCACCCGCGAACAGGTTGAGAACTTCGTCCAGCAGCTGGCCGACTGGGCTGAGAAGGACCGCAATGCTCTGCTCTGCCAGCTCAACAGCTACTCGCATCCGAAGCAGGAGGTGGTCGCATGAAACGCCAGATCGCTGGTTTGCACGCCGCCGATCGCTGCGCCGCCGACCAAATCCCCGATGGAGTCTTCCTCGTTCGGGTGCAACGAGTCCATTTTCGTCGGCAAGCGCAAAAACCCTACTACACGCTCAGCCTGGCCATCCTTGAGCCCAGCCGTTTTGCGGACCATGTCATTTCCAGCCGCCTCTATTGCAACCCCAAAGCCTTGTGGAAGTTGAACTGGTTCCTGCGGGATTTCGGCTACGACACCGAAATGCTCGGACGGGATGAGGTGGATGAAACTCAGCTCGTGGGTCTGAAGGGCGTGGTCAAGATCAGCCACATCTTTTTCAACGGCGCTTCCCTGCTCCGACTCGACGGTTTTGCTCCTGCTGCCCGCTGGGAAGAACTTTCACCGGCAAATTTGGACAGTTCACAGGTGGCCTGAATGACCTACAGCTTCACTCAGATCAGCCAATACCTCAGCTGCCCGCGCCGTTACCGGCACCGCTACCTCGATGGATGGCAGGAAAAAGACACGCGTGCCGCCATGCTCTTTGGCCGAGCCTTCGAACAGGCCGTCGCCGCCCTTTTCCGCCGTGAAGACCCGGCAGCTGTGCTGTTCGAACAGTGGAGCGTGTGCAAGGACATGAGCTTGACCTACTCCGGCAATGACACCTGGGACCGGATGCTGCAGCAAGGCATCCAGTTGCTTGAGCGCTTCGCTCAGGACGGCCGTGTTCGCATTCGGCGCCCTCGTTCAAACCAGCAGATTCAGTTCAATCGGACACTCAGTTCTGGCAACAATTTCGTATCCTACGTCGATGCTATTGGTGAACTGGACGGCACACCGTGCGTTCTGGAATGGAAGACCACCTCCGCACGATATCCCGAAGAGCCGGCCGGCATCTCCGCACTGGATCCGCAACTGGTCTGCTATTCGTGGATGACCGGGATCGACGAAGTTGCTCAGATTGTTTTCGTGCGCAAGCGGCTGGTCGAAGTTCAGTACCTCGGCGCCACCATTTCTGACGAGCAGCGGCACGAGTTCGCAACCCTCGTCGATGACACCGTCCGACGGATCGAATCCGGGCTCTTCCTGCCACATAGCGGCATTCGCTTTCCTCAGAATCCCTGCACAACCTGCCCCTTCCTCGGACTCTGCCTCGATAAGCGTGACTTGGTCGAGGCCGCCCTTGTGCGCAAACCGGGAGTTGATCTTGGTCTGTTTGACGAACTTGTTTACTAGGTATCCGCCGATGCCGCCGAAGCTCAATCGCAAGCGCGCCCTGTTTGTCCTCACCAAGATCGACGAGATCCCGGCGTGGGAACGGCAGAAAGAGGCAGAGCGCGACACCCGCTTCGTCGAGCTCGGCAGGTATCTATGCGAGGTGCGGGCAGGACAGTACTGGAGGCTGGAGAATCTGAAGTCGTTTGACGAGTTCCTGGCGCGGCGGTTCCCGGAATCGAGGAGAAAAGCCTACTACCTCATGTCCATTCACGAGCACCTGCCGCCGCAGGCCAGACGCGAGCTAAAAGATGTGGGATGGACTAAGGGGCTGGAGCTAGCGAAGCTCGCGCGCCGGGACGGTCAGCACTTCGATTGTGCAACCTGGTTGCACAAAGCGCGTGAGCTGCCGAAAGAGGACTTCAGGCGGGCGGTAGAGAAGGAACTGACGGGAAAGGAAACGGAGCCGTCCGAACTGATCTACTTCAAGGTCTATAAGAGCCAAATCCCGGTCATCGAGCAGGCGATCGAAACGGCAGCCCTGATGCTGGGCACGGACAAATCGCGCGGGTACTGTCTGGAGATGATCTGCGCGGATTTCCTGGCGGGAGCACATTTGGACAACTGCGACCCGGAGGTCTTGCTCCACTCGATCTCCCGCTACTACAAATTCTTGCCCGGCGAACAGCAGCAGGCTTTCCTCGAAAACCTGCGGGAGAAGGCGTCCTGAGGATGATTCGCCCCAAAGCCGCTCCACCGCGGCTGGACCTCTTGGCGTATGAAAGTCTGCGCCAGGAGATCCTGCGTCGCGACGGCTGGAGGTGTCAATCGTGCGGCACGATGTCAAATCTCGAGGTGCACCACAGAGAGTTCCGCAGCCATTCGGGATCCGACGCAGAGGAAAACTTGATTACGCTGTGCGCGCTATGCCACGCCAGAGTGCATGGTCGTGTTATCCGTGTCCGGGAAATGACGGATCCGGTGCACACTGGGGGTGGCATCCAAGACCACACGTGCCGGCGGCTTTAGAGGCAGAATCTGAACACGGCGAATGACGGCATAATCGTTCTGTGGCTGACCTATTATCTTGAAGTCTGGCTGGAAATGCCGCAAACGACGGCGGTATTCATAAGAGTACACACGGACAGGTTTAGCACCCACCTATGACCGATCACTAGGAGCTAGATCACATGTAACTGGTGATGAACCATCCGATGGAGAGACGGGCGTCTCGCCCGTCCGGAGGAATGCCTGCGCGCGACTAACTTACTTGATCGCTTCCGCCGCGATCCGCTCCGTAACAAACGCCTCGATTACGTCGCCAACCTTGATGTCGCCGTAATTCGCGATGGAGATACCGCACTCCATACCGCTGGTCACCTGCGACGCATCGTCCTTGAAACGCCGCAGCGACGCTACTTTTCCTTTGAAGACCACCACGTCATCGCGCAGCAACCGCACCTCGGAGTCGCGCTTGATAAATCCATCGCTCACGCGGCAACCCGCAATCGTCCCAACCTTCGGGATGCGGAAAGTCTCCAGCACATCGGCGCGTCCCTGGTAAGTTTCTTTGATGGTCGGTTCGAGCAAACCGGTCATGGCGCGCTTGATCTCGTCCTGCAGTTCGTAAATGATCGAGTGCAGCCGTATATCGACTTTTTCCTGATCGGCGAGCTCCTGCGCCTTGCGCTCCGGACGCACGTTGAATCCAATGATGATGGCGTTCGACGCCGACGCCAGCAGCACATCCGTCTCGGTGATGGCGCCAATGCCCGAGCGTAGTAATTTCAACCGCACTTTGTCGTTCGACAGCCGGCCCAGCAAATCGCCCAGCACTTCGACCGAACCCTGCACATCGGCCTTGAGGATGATGTTCAGTTCCTTCATGCCGGCCGTCTTCAACTGCTCCGCCAGGCCTTCGAGCGATACGCGTGAACTCTTGGCGAGTTGAGCTTCGCGCGCTTTCTGCTCGCGGTATTCCGAAATGTCGCGCGCCTTCTCGCGGTCGGTGACCACCACGAACTGATCGCCCGCTTGCGGCAGTCCTTCCAATCCAATGATTTCCACCGGCGTCGAGGGCGGAGCTTCCTTCAACGACTTGCCCCGATCGTCGAACATCGCTCGAACTTTTCCGTACACGTTTCCGACTACGAAGTTGTCGCCCGCATGGAGCGTACCGTTCTGCACCAGGATCGTCCCCACCGGACCGCGCCCCCGATCCAGTTTCGCTTCCAGCACCAACCCGCTCGCCGCGCGTCCCGGAGTCGCCTTCAATTCCTGCAGGTCCGCCGTCAGCAAAATCATTTCCATCAGCAGATTCAGATTCGTTTTCTGCTTGGCGGAAACGTCGACGAACACCGTCTTGCCGCCCCACTCTTCCGGCACCAAGCCGCGATCCGCCAGTTGCTTCTTGACCCGCTCCGGCAGCGCGCCCGGCTTATCGATCTTGTTGACGGCCACAATGATCGGAACTTCAGCAGCGTGCGCGTGGTCGATGGCTTCAATCGTTTGCGGCATGACGCCGTCGTCGGCCGCGGTGACCAGCACCACAATGTCGGTCGCTTTGGCGCCGCGCGAACGCATGCGCGTGAACGCCTCGTGACCGGGCGTATCCAGGAATACGATCTCCCGCCCGTAGGCCGGAGACGCTTGGTCCGTGATGGCAACCTTGTAAGCGCCGATATGCTGCGTAATCCCACCCGCCTCGCCTCCAGCTACGTTGGTCGAGCGGATCGAATCCAGCAGCGTCGTCTTGCCGTGATCCACGTGGCCCATGATCGTGACCACCGGCGGACGCGGCACCGCTTCCGCGCCTTCTTCGCTGCTCTCGGTGGCCGCGGTTGTATCCTTCGCAGCTTGTTCTTCGAAGGTGATCACTTCCGTGTCCGCTCCGAAGAAGCGCGCCATTTCACTGGCCAACTCGGCGTCGAGCGTTTGATTGATGGTGGCGAACACGCCCCGAACCACCAGCCGCGCAATCACATCCTTGGCGCGAATGCCGAGCTTCTCGGCCAGGTCTTTTACTGAAATTCCCTCCGTAATGGTGATGTTGCGCGTGATCGGCGCCGGCTCGTTGCTGATGGTCATGCGCGGCGGCGGAGTGTAGCCCTTCATTGGGCCTTCCTTCACGCCTCGCGGTACATACCTCTGTCCCGGCCGCCGCGATGGAGCTCCCGGACGACTTCCTGGACGCGTTGGCCCCGGCGGCGGCAGACCCGCTCCCGGACCTACACCCAGTGGACGCGATCCTGCCGGCGCCACGCGTGTCGGATGCATCGGACGCCGTTCCCCCGGACGAAGCGGCGGACGCGCCGATCCCGGCGCTTGCGGCCGTGCCGTGCGCTGAAAAATTGGTTGCCCCGGAACCGGACGTCCTGGCGCCGACCGCGGAGGCGCTCCCGCCGCAGGTTCTCCCGGCGCAGACGGAGGCGCTTTGTATACCGGCCGCGGGCCAGTCTGCGGCATGATCATTCGCGGCGGTGGCGCAATGGGACCGGTCGGCCTCGCCGGCACCGTGCCTTGGACTTGCATCTGCGCGGCAGTATGCGCCGGAGGCGGCGCCGCTGCGGATGGCGGAGCGCTCCCGGCTTGCGCGGGGGTCGTAGTCGTAACCCGAGGCCGAACGGCGATCGCAGGTGGTGCGGTACTCGCGGACGTAGTCGTGGCGGGTGGGATCACGGGAACTTTGGGCGGAATCACAACCACCGACGGCGGTCGGTAGGTGGCCGCTACCGAAGCCGGCGTCACCATTCTCCGCGCCGGCGGCTCAGGCGCTTCGCCCGCGGGCTTGGCCGGCTTTGTCTTCGTCGGCGCCACGGGCGCTGGAGCTTCCGTTCTGGCTTCCACTGCTGGCGTTGCAGCGGATGGCTTGACCGCCGGACGCGCCGCAGGATGCTCAACCGCTCCCTTTTGCTGGGTGATGGCGCGCAGCACGTCTCCCGGCCGCGAAATATGCGAGAGGTCGATCTTGGTCTTGATCTCTTCTTCGCCGTGAGCGGCGCGCGAAGAAGGCCTCGCCGAACCAGCCGATGCATCGGAGCGCCCGCGGAGATGCTTCCGCACCAGTTCCGCTTCGTGATCTTCAAGGGAACTGGAGTGCGTTTTCTTCTCCGTGACGCCCACCGTGGTCAGTGCGTCAAGAATTTCTTTGCTCTTGACTTCTAACTCACGGGCCAGATCGTTGATTCGAATCTTACTCATCCGCTCTCGTTTCCTCTTCTGTCCCACTAATCGCGTGTATCTAAGTGCGCATATCTAACCTCATAAAATCCCTGTTCCATCTCACCACCGGCTGACGAACCCCGCGCGTTCGGTTCGGATGCAAGTCCGAACTCGCCACGCTCACGGTTCAGTTCTGCTTGTCTTCCGGGGCTTCTTCAGTCGCGACTTCTTCGGTCGCGGATTCTTCAGTAGCGGATTCTGCAGTAGTATGTCCGGCGCTTTCTTCTGCTGGCGCCGTCTCGGCAGGCTCCGCTTCAGCGGCCAACCTCGCTGCCTCTAACTCGCCGTCTGCCGGTGATTCGGCTTCTCCGGTGTTTTCCGGTTCCGCGGCCAATGCATCCGCTTCTACCGAACCTTCTGTCAGCGATTCTTCGCCGATTCCCGCATCAGGTTCTGCCGGTTCGACGACGGCCGCTTCGGCGGCGGCTTCTCCGCTGCTCTCCGGTTCCGCGGCGGCTACTGCCTCTCCGCCATCCAGACTGGCGAAATAATTATTGACCGCAATACTGATTTTTTCCACCGTTTTCGGGCCAATGCCTTCAATCGCTTCCAGTTGCTCCGGCGTCATGTCGGCCAGCGATTCCACTGTAGTCACGCCCGCCGCCTTCAGTTTCTCGACCAAACCTTCGCCCAGTCCCGTGACGTTCTCCAGCGGAGTTACTGTCTGCGTGACCAAAGCCGACATCTGCTGTTCCACTTCCTGCCGCTTTTCTTCTTCGCTCTTGATGTCGATCTTCCAGCCCAGCAGCTTCGCCGCCAGCCGCACGTTCTGCCCCTTTTTCCCGATCGCCAACGAGAGCTGCGTGTCGTCGACCACTACTTCCAGATGCTTGTCCGCCGCATCGACAATCGTCACCCGGCTTACTTTCGCCGGCTGCAGCGCTTTCTCCGCGAAGGTAACCGGATCCTCGTGATATTCGATGATGTCGATCTTTTCTCCGCGCAACTCGCGAATGATCGACTGCACCCGCATGCCCTTCATGCCCACGCAGGCGCCGACCGCGTCCACGTCTTTGTCCTTCGACATCACCGCGATCTTCGTGCGCTCACCCGCTTCTCGCGCGATCGCCCGGATCACCACCGTGCCGTCGTAAATTTCCGGCACTTCCGTCTGGAACAGATGCTGGACCAATTCCGGAGCGGATCGCGAAGCGACCACGCCCGGACCTTTCGCCGCTTTTTCTACTCGCACGATCACAACCCGAATCCGCTCGCCCACCGCGAACGATTCCAGCCGCGACTGCTCCTTGCGTCCCATGCGCGCTTCGGCTTTGCCGATATCGAGAATCACATCCGGACCCTCAAGCCGCTTCACCGTCGCATTCACGATCTCGTTCACGTGCCCGATGTATTCGTTGTAAACCGTGTCGCGTTCCGCCTCGCGCACTTTCTGAAATATGACTTGCTTCGCCAGTTGCGCCGCGATCCGCCCCAGAATCCCTTCTGTCACTTTCGGAATCAGCAGCTCTCCGCCCGCTTCCGCCGTCGGATCCAGTTTCCGCGCCTGCTCCACCGTCACCTGCAGATTCGGATCTTCCACCTGCTCCGGAGTCTCGACAATGGACTTCACGGCATAGGCATTGATCTTGCCGCTATCTTTGTCGAGCACCGCTCGCAAATTTTCCTGCGTCTTGTAGTATTTGCGCGTCGCCACCACAATGGCGTCCTCGACTGCGCTCACCACAATCTGCGGATCAATGCCTTTCTCCCGGCTGACCCCTTCGATGATGTTGTAAAGCTCACTAGCCATATGAATTCTTAGGTCTCAGGTGTTAGGTGTCAGGCCTCAGAACAGGTTTTCCTGAGACCTGAGACCTGACATCTAGCAACTGCCACCTTGCTCCTAAATTTCCGGTACCAAATTCGCTTTCTCCACGTTCCCTAACTCAATCTCAACGTTGACCGCTTCGCCCTCTTTCGGACGCATCTTCTTCTTGCGCGCCGCGCTCAGATCCAGCAGCAGCTTTCCGTTCTCGAAACTTTCCAGCTTCCCTTCAAAGTGCCGGTTGTTGTTTACCGGCTCTCGCGTCGTCAACTTCAAGCGATGTCCGCGGAAGCGCTCAAAATCCGCCGCCTTAGTCAGCTTGCGATCCAGTCCCGGAGAAGAAACCTCCAGCACATACGATCCGCCCGGCACCGCATCTTCAACGTCGACGATCGTCCCGAACTCGCGGCTGAACTTCGAGCAATCCTCGTGCGTCACACCGTCCGGACGATCCGGCGCCGGCACTGCTCCTGGCCTATCAATAAAAACGCGCAGCATGCGGTGCTTGCCCGCCCCGCACACCTCCACTTCAACTACTTCCAGCCCGCTCGAGCCTGCCACGCGCTCGGCGATCTGCCGGACCCTGTCCAGATCAAGAGCCATGTTTTCAGCAATTTGCGTCCGAGTCGCTGCGCGAGTCCCAGCACAAACTAAAAAGTGGGCTTTCGCCCACTGGTGTGCTTCGACAATCCTGAGACTACGACACAACAGTATTCATCGCTAACTATACGCCGCCAATATGGAAAATACAAACCCGCTTGAGCTATACTACCCGCCGTCCCGGAACATCCTGCCGTTACGCTATCACCCGTTTGGAGGCTTCCGTGAAACTGATGTTTCTCGTTGTTGCTCTTATCGCAGTGACAGCGCTCTTCGCCGGCCAGCCCGCTTTTGCTCAGAATGCTTTCACGCCCGATCAGGTTAAATTCGGACCTGCGCCGCCCTTCCTGCCGCCCGGCGCGCAGTTGGCTGTTTTGGAAGGCGACCCAATGGCTTCGACCGGCGACTTCACGATTCGTCTCAAGATGCCCGACGGTTACCAGGTCGCTCCTCACACTCATCCCAACCGGGAGAACGTAACCGTCCTCTCCGGCACCCTAAAAGTGGGAATGGGAGACCAATTCGACGCCACCAAAATGGCGAGCTTCGGGGCGGGCAGTTTCGCCTATCTCGACCCCAGCATGCATCACTACGCGATGGCTTCTGGAGAAACGGTGATCCAGATCCACGGGATGTCGCCCGTAAAGTTCAACTACATCAACCCGGCAGACGATCCCAGCGGGAAAAAATAGCGCGAAAAGACCGGCATTGAGCCGCGCCCTCTCGCGTTGTGGGTTTGACTAGAGCGTGTTTCATAAATAGGTTCGGCCTCATATCAGGCACTTACGGATGAGGCTGGTTAGGTGATGAGCTTCTGTCATGAAGACGCGGCAGAAGCTGTTGACGGACGAGCAGTGGGAGTTGGTGGAACCCATGCTACCCCCGCCCAGGCGACGGCAGGACAATCGAGGCCGGCCCTGGGCATCGAACCGGGCGTGTTTCGAGGGTATTCTGTGGATTCTGCAAACCGGCGCGGCGTGGCGATTCGTGCCCGAGGAGTTTGCTTCGCCTTCGACCTGCTGGCGGCGGCTCAAGCAGTGGGAAGACGAAGGGGTGTGGCTGCAAGCGTGGCGCACGTTGCTGGGGGCGCTGGATGAAGAAGGCCTGCTGAACTGGGACGAAACCTTTTTGGACGGCAGTTTCGCTCCGGCGAAAAAGGGGGCCTCGCGGTCGGTAAAACCAAGCGGGGCAAGGGGACGAAGTGGATGGTACTGGTCGACGGTCAAGGTCTTCCGCTGGGAGTTCGGCTGGAAAGTGCCTCCCCCAGTGAAGTTACGCTTGCGGAAGCCACGCTCTCCCAAGTCCGGGTACCACGCCGGCAAGGGCGCCCGCGGCAAAAGCCGGAGCGCGTGATCGCCGACCGCGGTTACGATTCCGACCCGCTGCGCCAGCGCTTGCAAAAGCGTGGCATCGAACTGATTGCGCCCTACCGCAAGAACAACCAGGCACGGCGCTACCAAGATGGGCGCAAACTGCGGCGTTATAAGCGCCGCTGGATCGTGGAGCGAACCAACGCATGGCTGGGTCAATTCCGACGCCTGCTGGTCCGTCATGAGCATCTGCTCTCCACTTACCGTGCCTTCTTCTATCTCGCTTGCTTCTGGATTACGCTGAGGCACTGTTTATGAAATACGCTCTAATCATTCGCCCCGCCCGTCGACGCCGAGCGAAGCTCAGCAGCCGAGCCTGGCAACAGCCATGTAGGGAGGGCCGCGGGGCTCCTCCACCAGTTACGTAGGTATCGGAAGTAACCTTGCCGTCATCTCGCCTATCCCCCAAACTTCTTCTAGATGCAGTTTACCCGCGCCCATCTCGCCATCGCCATGGGCTCCGCTGCCCTGCTGGTGCTCGTGTTCCTCGGCTATCTCTACTGGCTCAGCAACCAGGGGCCGGTTCTGTCGCGCTCCGAGGAACGCGACCCGCTCACGCAGATGCCGGTCAGCATCACCATGAATCCGTTTCGCGATCGCACCATCGAACGCACCGCCAACAGCTTTATCTCGGCGATGCGCGACGGCAATTGCCGCACCCTGCTCGCGCAGTGGGAGAAGGACTACCGCAAGAAGCGAGCCGACTTCCTCTGCAACTCCGAAACCCAGCACCCCCTGATTTCCTGGAACCTGGTGCAATGGGAAGACGCGCCGCCGCTCGTGATTCTGCACTACAAAGGTCGTCGTTATAGCACGCCGAGCCAGGATGCAACTTATAAAGATATTTTCTCAGTGACCGAAGAGAAAAAAGATGCCGGCTGGGTAGTTACTAAGTACGACTCTTTCTACTGATTTCCTGTTGTCATCAAGAACGAAGCGAGCAATTTGCAGTTATCCTCAGTGCACCCTGCGTCTCGGCTCTGAAGAGCCGTTCCTAACGACCAACGACCATCACCCACCGATGTGCACCATCGTCCGCGAGGCCGGCACAAATCCCGCCTCTCCGATGTGGTGCCGCTCTTCTTTTTTCTCCACCACCTTCACGACGAACTCAGTGAGTTTCTCGTCCGTCGCGCCGCGCCTCATCAACTCATGCAAGTCGTGATCCCACACGGAAAATAAACATGTGCGCAGCTTGCCGTCCGAGGTGATGCGAATCCGGCTGCAGTGCCCGCAGAATGGATGCGACACCGGCGCGATAATCCCAATCTCGCCCACGCCATCCGAGAAGCGATAGCGCCGCGCCGTTTCGCTGTGCTCATGCGCAATCTCCTTCAGCGGCAGATACTCCGCCATGCGGGAGACAATCTCATCGAGCCGAACCACAATTTCCGGTGTCCAAACGCGGTCCTCCTCGAGCGGCATGAATTCGATGAAGCGCACCACCACCCGCTCCTCCCGCGCGAACATCCCAAACGGAATAATCTGATCTTCATTGAAGCCGCGCAGCAGCACGCAATTGATTTTCACCGGATCGAGCCCTGCCTGCCGCGATGCGCGAACTCCCGCCAGCACGCTCTCGTAGCCATTCGGCACTCGCGTGATGCGCGCAAAGCGCTCCGGATCCACTGCGTCCATGCTGACCGTCACGCGGTCGAGTCCCGCATCTTTCAACGGCCGAGCGATCTCGGCCAGCAGATGTCCGTTCGTCGTCAACGCAATTTCAGGCTTCTGGCCATCCAAGGTGCGCAGCTTCGCGAGGGCACGCACAAACTCCACAATGCCCTTCCGCAGCAGCGGCTCGCCACCCGTCAGACGGATCTTCGTAATCCCGAGCCCGACCAGTATCCGCGCCATCCGCAGATAATCATCGAACGGAAGCTCCGCATACGCCGCGCCGTTAGTCCCCGTCCGGCAGTAAACGCACCTGTAGTTGCAGCGGTCCGTAATCGAGATTCGCAGATCGTGAATCGAGCGCCCGAAATTGTCAGAAAGACTTGGCATTTGGCAGCAGCTCTTAGGTGAAGGAAGATGAACGCCGACAGGAGCGACCCAGGCGAGCGTTTCCTTTCCAACACGGGAGGCGCGAACGTTTCCATCCGCACCCTCGAATCGCGCTGGTCAAACCCGCGCGATCCTCGTCCCCGCCACCATTGAATTTCTCAGGCCGCGAGGATCGGAAACTCGATCATCATTATAGATGCCGACGCCAAACTTCGCGAACCACCCCAACTTGCTGATGGAGAGCCGGGCGTCCCCCGCCCGGCCAGAGGCTGCGACCCATCCTCCACAGGACTGTTAAACTTTCCCCATGAAAGCACTCGTCATCACTCGTTTCGGCGGTCCTGAAGTTCTCGAATTGCAGGAAGTCCCCGACGCGCATCCTGCGCCGGAGCAACTGCTGGTGAAAGTGGAGGCGGGCGGTTTGAACTTCGCCGACCTGCTCACCGCGCGCGGCGGATACGCCGGCACTCCCAAGCCGCCGCTGACCGCCGGACGCGAATTCGCCGGACGCGAACTTACCAGTACCCACGCCACCGCGCGCCGCGTGATGGGCTACACGCAGTGGGCCGCCTTCGCCGAAAGAAGCGTGGTGCATCGCAACCTCGTCTGGCCCGTCCCCGAAAATTGGACCGCCGAACAGGCCGCCGCTTTCCCCGTAAATTTCTTCACTGCTTACTTCGCCTACTGGAAGGCCGGTTTGCTCGTCCCCCCAAACGACAATCCCGCCAGTGCCCGCGTCCTGATTCACGCCGTGGCCGGCGGAGTCGGCACTGCCGCGGTGCAGATCGGAAAGATCCTCGGCATGGAAATGTACGGAACTTCCTCTTCCGATGACAAACTCGCCCGCGTGCGCGAACTCGGCCTGCAACACGGCATCAACTATAAGCAGCGCGACTACGTCGAAGCGATCAAGGATCTAACTCGCGGCGAAGGGGTCGACGCGGTTTTCGAAATGCTCGGCGGCGAGCACGTCGCAAAAAGCGTCAAGTGCGTCCGCGATTTCGGGCGCGTCATCGTCTACGGCGCCGCCACCGGCGAAACCCCGCAACTCGACACTCGCCTTCTCTACGCCAAAGGCGCAAGCGTCCACGGACTCTGGCTGTCATATCTGAGCGCGAACCGCCCGCTCATGGAATCCGCCTGGAAGCAGCTTTCCGAATGGCTGGCAGCCGGCAAGCTCCATCCCGTGATCGGAAAAATTTTCCCGCTGGAGCAGGCGCGTGAAGCCTACACGCTGATGCAGGAAGGAAAGAATTATGGCAAGATTGTGCTGAAGATTGGTTAGCGCCATCTACGGACACTCGATAGCCTTGTCATCCCGACCCTGAACTTGCCGAAGGGGAGGGATCTGCAGTTTTCTCCAGAGCCGAACTCCAGACAAAACATCTACACCTTGTTATTCGGCCGACGCGCGCCGCTTTTTGCTAACGCAGCACGTGCCCGCGCGTCCAATGAGCATGTTGGCGAGAAACATGGTTCGTAAAGAAAAAATAAATCGGGAACTTACTCAAGCCGAGATTCGTATCCTGTAGCGAACCAACGTGGGTGGACGAAACCAATCTCGGTCCACTTAAGAAATTTGCAGGGTGACAGGACTGGCGCACGCATGGTTTGGCGGCCCTGGATGCGCCGAGTCCGGTAGAAAGAACGAGCGTGAGGCCCGCGTCTTTTTGCGTCACCCTGATACGCGCATTGTAGGACTTCGCAGGAAAAAGGCAAGCCCTCAGTCGAACCACTCACCAGCCGCCCCTGATGTCCCGGCCGTAAACCGGGTAGAAAGCGAAGGAGCAAATGAAACTGACTCAAGTGGCAAAGACTGTGGTGCTCGGGCTGGCCGTGCTGCTCGCATCGAGTGCTTTCGCAAGTAACAAGGGTTCGCTGTATGTGCGGGAGTCGGTTGAAGTCAACGGCCAGCAACTCGCCCCCGGTAGCTATCAACTGCGCTGGGACGGCACGGGATCGAACGTCGAAGTAAGCTTTATGAAGGGCAAGAAGGAAGTAGCGAAGGCTTCGGCGAAAATCGTCACCCTCGACAAAGCCCCTGACTTCGACTCGGCGGTGGTTGATCACACCAGTGGCAAAGCAACGGTTTCTGAATTGCGCTTTGCCGGCAAGAAGTACGCGTTAGCGATCGGCGCCACCGACAAAGCCGAAATGAGCCCAACCTCAGGCAAGTAACTTACTAACTTCTGGCAAGAACGCAAACAAGGGAGCACTCGGGTGCTCCCTAATGTTTGCCGTCTAACACACAGGCGTAAGGCGCCTTTCATTGAGACCCAGCTATCGATCGCCGGCATCTGGCAAGCAGCGACGCGTTATGTCCGGATCGATACTTTTCCTCGTCAGTTCGCCGGGTACAAGCGCGGTGTCGTGGCCTACATAGGTCGCAAGCGGAGTTCCAAAGCCGTTACTTAGTGGGGCCCTCCGGTTTTGCGGGTGGAGCGGGCTGCGACGCCTGCTGCTTGGCCAGGGACTCATCCACGCGCTTCTTGAAATCGCCCTCGTCGTTATGAATAAGCCCGCTGTAGGCGGTCTGGACCTGCATCTCACAAGTGTCCCCCTTCGCGTTCAGCACCACGGAGTTGATGCGCTTCCCGCCAGCCGACCCACCAATGACGAACGAGGCCGTCATTTCGGTGTTGTCGATGCCCAGTATCCCGTACTTCCCAGAGTTGCGGAGGGTATCCTTCACTGCAGGCCACAACGTGGTACACGGTACCGAATACATGTCCTTGTGTGTCTTAGCGAACGACGGCCCGGCAACGATCAACATTAAAACCACCACTGCGAATCGCCTCATGACAATATTCCTTTCTTAAAGATGCTCATCTCAATTGCCCGGCTTCAAGGGCTCGCGCCATTGTCGGACGGGGCCGAGGGTTTGTCAAGGAAAGGTACTTAAGACGCCGCTGGTGGCGAAATACAAATGGAGCGGCAAACGCTCCCCACCAACAGAAAACTAGTAACTGACCACAGAGAACTCACCTTAGTACTTAGGCATCCTAGGATCGATCCGTTCCGCCCAAGCCGTAATTCCGCCACTAAGGTTATGTACCTTGGTAAAGCCGGCCTGCTTCAGGAACGCTACGGCCTTAGCGCTGCGCCCGCCCATCTTACAATGGGCCACGATCTCGCGGCTCGAGTCGAGTTCGCTTACGCGCTTCGGCAGATCGCCGAGCGGAATGAGATATCCCTTGAGGTTGCAGATCTGGTATTCGTGCGGCTCGCGCACATCGAGAATAAAAATGTCGGCCTTGGCGTCAAGCTTCTTTTTCAATTCTTCCACCGAAATCACCGGTAAGTCGCCACCATATACGGGCGCTTCTTCACCGCGGATGCCGCAGAACTGATCGTAGTCAATCAGTTTCGTGATCGTGTGGTGTGTGCCGCAGACGGGGCAATCGGGATTCTTGCGCAGTCTCAGTTCACGGAACTTCATGCCCAGCGCATCGACCAGCAGCAATCGTCCGGCGAGCGAATCGCCTTGCCCCAGAATCAGCTTGATCGTCTCAGTCGCCTGAATCACGCCGATCAGCCCGGGCAAAATGCCGAGCACTCCGCCTTCGGCGCACGAAGGCACCAGGCCCGGCGGTGGCGGCTCGGGATAGAGACAGCGATAGCATGGCCCCTCTTCGGTTGCGAACACACTAGCTTGTCCTTCAAACCGAAAAATGGAGCCGTAGACATTGGGTTTGCCCGTGAGCACGCAGGCGTCGTTGACCAGGTAGCGCGTGGGGAAATTGTCGGTGCCGTCGGCAACGATGTCGAACTCGCGAAACAACTCCAGCGCGTTGGCGCTGGTCAGTTTCGTGTCAAACGTCCGCAGATTGAGGAACGGATTGATCGCCTTCAGCTTGTCGGCGGCGGAGTCGAGCTTCCTGCGGCCCACATCGGCAGTCGTGTGGATAATCTGGCGCTGAAGGTTCGTGTAGTCCACAACGTCGAAGTCCACAATGCCGAGCGTGCCGACGCCCGCTGCGGTCAGGTAGAGTGCGAGGGGTGAACCGAGTCCGCCCGCGCCGATGCACAGGACTTTCGCCGCCTTCAGCTTCTGTTGCCCTTGCATGCCCACCTCGGGCATGATCAGATGGCGCGAGTAGCGCAGGATTTCGTCGTTGCTTAAAACGGCTTCGGGCTGTGCATTGACGGGTTTGATATCGGAAAGCGTGGCCATAGGTTAACTCAGCCGCCGGCAATCGACGGCACAATCGAAATGGTATCACCGTCTTTAAGCGCGGTGGCTTCTTTCTGCAGGTAGCGCATGTCCTCGTCATTGACGTAAACGTTGACGAACGCGCGCAGCTTGCCATCGTCGGTGTAGAGATGGCGCTTCATGTCGGGATGCCGCGAGACCAGGCCAGCCAGGGCCTCGCCCACGGTTTTTCCAGGGACATCGACCGAGGCCTGTTTCCCCGAGTATTGACGGAGCGGAGACGGAATCTGGATCTGGGGCATGTAGGTAAAGATGCTGTGGTAATGGCCAAAGATGCAAGCCGTAATGGAGTGACGGCCGACTTCGGCCGTCCAGCTGCGAACTGGATCGCTGAACGGATGAGGATAAAAGGACAAAGAAGATGGGCACCGCCGAACAAAAACGCCCGCGGGCCTTTACTGTGATCGGCGTATTTTTCCTGTTTGGCGCAACCATGGCCGCCTATGCTGCCGTGACTCTGCTCAAGCCTGGAACCGTCCTCGATCGGTTGTGGGTATTGAACAAAACGGGTCATGCTCAGCTCGCGTCGTTGGGCAAGGGCGCCGGGCTGGGTCTTGTCGTGCTCTCGGCGTTATTGTGCGCCGCGTCCGTCGGGTGGTTCCGGCGTCGCTACTGGGGATGGGTTCTGGGAACAACGATCGTCGCAATCAACGCGGCGGGCGACCTTGTGAATCTGGCGATCGGAGAGCGACTGAAAGGCGCGGTGGGAGTGGCAATCGCGGGTCTGCCGCTCATCTACATGATTCGCCCGGGGATACGAAATTACTTCAGCACAAAGATGAAATAGTAAAGTGCTTTCGCTTTCGTTGGCGTGGTCAGAATTCGGGCCACTAATGCGAAACCGGCATTTTGCCGATCTGACCACCAGGAAGGGCGCGCGAATGTTTGAACTGCCCAGCTTGGTGGAATCGAGGCCGGGGAAAGAACTTCCCGACTGTGGACGCATTTGCGACGAACATCTACGGGAAGCAAAACTCATCCAGTCCTCGCTGCTGCCCACAAATGGGATCTACCACAAATCCGTCGAGGTCGCGTTCCGCTGTATACCCTTCTCCGAAGTCGGACGCGACTTTGCCGACATCTTCCGTTTACCCGACGGTTCCGTCGGCATCTACCTCGGGGACGTGGTCGGGAAGGGATTGCCGGCGGCCATGTATGGCGCGCTCGTGATGGGAACACTGCGCGGGATTCACAAGACCGGGACTGACACCGCGCACGTTCTCCTCCTGCTGAACGAGCGCCTGGTGCAGCGACCCATCCCGGGCCGCTTTTGCTCGACGTTGTACGCGCTGTTCATCCCCGCCACGCGAGAACTCATCTTCTCCAATGCCGGGATGCCATTGCCCCTGCTGGTCTCCGGAACCGGGTGTCGCCAACTCGGTGAGGGAGGATTACCTTCGGGAATGTTTCCGGGCGACACTTACGAGCGGCATGTCGTGCACCTCAAACCGGGAGATTGCGTTCTGTTCGCGAGCGACGGTCTTCACGAGTTGCGCAACGGCGAGGGAGTCGAGTTCTGCACCACTCAAATAGCGGAGATTTGGGCACAATGCGAACGCAAATCGGCGACTGAATCGGTGGATTTCGTCTTCCATCACCAGATGGCCTTCTCCGCTGGCATTGCGCCGCACGATGATATTACTGCTGTGGTGCTGAAGGTGCTGGCTTAGCCCGCTGTCATTCCACCTCGGTGTCATGACACTTTGGTCGGCTCGTCGAGGAATTTCTTGCCGGCCTCGTCGCTGCCTGCAAGTTCGAACGAATTCGTGATCGTCGCCGTTCCCTTCTCCACGCTCGTGATCACGTAAGAACAGCCGAACCAGTGCGCTTCCGCGAGGTCGGTGGACGACCATTGCGCGGGATGGTCGGGATGAGAGTGATAGAAGCCGACGATATCTTCGCCGCGTTCGCGGCCCTCGCGCTGAATCCGGATGAGTTCCCTGGGATCGATGTTATAGCGGTTGTGTGGCGAATCATCGCGCGTGTTGCCGCAGCGGGCAACGTGCAAGACAGTCTTCGCGCCGTTGTCGTCGAACTGCCCGAGCAGCACGCCACAGCACTCGTAGGGATAGGTTTCTTCTCCGTGTTGACGAAGAGAGAAGTAGGCGGAGTGAGAGAGCGTGAGCATCAGAGCTATTTCACCACGGAGACACGGAGGCACGGAGAAAATCAAGAAAAGGTTATTCTCCGTGACTCCGTGGTGGAACCTGATCTCATCTCTCGTGCCAAAATTTCTCGCTCAGATATTTTTCGCCCGAGTCGCAGAGGACGGTGACGATGGTGGCACGCTGATCTATTTTCAGATTCTCAATGACTTGCAGGCAGCCAACCACCGCCGCGGCGGCGGAGACTCCGACCAGCAATCCTTGCTCGCGGGCCAGGCGCCGGGCCATGGCATGCGCGTCTTCGGTTACGATCCACAGATTCTGGTCGGCAAGCGACGAATCGTAGATGCGCGGCACGATCGCCGAGGGTAAGTGCTTCGCGCCTTCAATGCCATGGAAGGCCGAATCCGGTTGCAGCGAGATGCATCGGATGTGTGGGTTCAACTCCTTCAAACGCCGCGTGGTGCCGACGAAGGTTCCAGTGGTGCCGAGCATGGCGACGAAGTGCGTGATGCGTCCTTCGGTTTGTTGCCAGATTTCGTTGGCGGTGGTCTCGTAATGCGCCCGCCAATTGGCATCGTTCGAATACTGATCGGCATAGAAATAAAGATCGGGATGGCGCTCGGCGAACTGGCGCGCGATCTTGAGGGCGCCGTCGGAGCCTTCTGCCGGGTCGGTGTAGATGATATTTGCGCCGTATGCCTGTAGAATGCGCTTTCGCTCGGGAGAAACATTCTCCGGTACGCAGAGCGTCACCGGGAATCCGAGAGCGGCGCCCAGCATAGCGTAGGCAATGCCGGTGTTGCCGCTGGTGGAATCGAGCAGAATCTTTCCGGGAGCGAGTTTGCCCGAGCGCCGTGCTTCGGCCACAATGCCAGCGGCGGCGCGATCTTTGACCGATCCGCCGGGGTTGCGCCATTCGGCCTTGCCCAGGAGAGTGACGCTGGGAAGATCGCGGGTGAGCGCGTCAAGCGACAGCAGGGGCGTGTTGCCGATTTGAGCGAGCACAGCTTCTCCTCGACTGAGCAAAGCTTTCGTCTCAGCAGGCCACTGCGATGCTTCGGAGGCTGGTCGTGTCATTCGGTGTAATTCTCTTGTGACTAGAGTAATGTGCCCGCAATCTCAAAAAGGTATATCTATACTAGCGTTGCAACATTCCAACGTCATTAAGAATTAGATTTGCGGTGGATAACTTTGGTTCCACCGAATTCGTGAAAACCGCATCTAACTTGATGAAACGAGAATTGAGTCTATTAAATGGCAGCGAAAGTCGAACAACGAACCTACGAAGACGCGGTCGCATGGCTGCGCGATCATGGCTTTGACCTGATTGAAGCTCCGGGCCCGCAAACCCGCGTGTTCCTGAAGAAGTACAACTGCTCGGCGGCGATCCAGAAGACGGACGACGGCGGCGTCAAGATTTTCGCGTATCCCGGATACCTGATCGGCAGCGAGATTTCAAAGCTGGTCAATCGCGGCTATCAGCAGTTTCTAAAGACCACCAAAACCGAAGTCCCAGCCACCGCCGACCACCTGAAAGCGCTGCAGCAGTTCTCCGAAGAACTGAAGGAAGCGCTGGGAACGCCGAGCCTCTACAACGAGTCGCTCGGAACAGTGAGCGAATCGTACCATTACGATCGCATCAAGGACCGCGACCAGCCCGAGGTTGAACGTCCGAAGCGTCCGTGGGAGTCGGTGAAGGTGAAGGTCGTCACCGCCGCGAAAAAGAGTCGGGCGTAGGGCGCGCAGCTGCCGGCTTTTACACCGACTCCTTGAACGCGCTATCGCTCCTGAAGAACTTTCAAGAGAACTTTCTGCGTTTCAGCAATCGCGGGATTTGGTGGCCCTGTACAAACGTACACCGCAAGTCCACGCAGCATATAGGTGTCATTCTCGAAGGTTTGCAGCAATTCGAGTTTTGGCGGAGAGTCCTTCCAAACTTGTTGGTCGGTCGCATCCATCGCACTGAGCCACTTGTCGAGTCCAGCTGCATCGAAGTCCTTCCGCAGCACAATTCCTGCCACCACTGCCGCCAGGCGGTCCTGTTCCCCATAGGCAAAAATCTCATGCGCGGAAGAGAGTCGGCGCGCGATTGCATCCAGCAATCGGGTCTGGTCCTCTCTCTTTAACAACCGATTTGCAGCCAACGCTGCCAGCAGGTCCGCGGTATGCGCGGTGGCGTGAATCCAACCGAGGGTTGGATCAAATCCGCGCAGATCGCGTTCGTCTTTGAGATAAGCGAGCGCGTTCGCCAGGAACGCCTGGTACCTGTCTTCGCTTAGAAACGGCATCTTCAGGTCCCGTTCAGCCAGCGCAACCAGAGATAGGGCCGAGAACGAACGCTTGAGGACGCCATTGTTTCCCGATTCACCGATCCCTACGCGCAGATTGGCTTGCCAGTCATCGAGCAGCGAGTTCAGTTCGTCCGTCGAAATTTGTTTTTGGTGCTTGATCCAGACGGTGGTGATGGAATACGCAAGGTTGTCGCGAAGGTCGGAGTCCGGCGAACCGACGTATCCACTTAACTCGCGAAGCAAAGGGAAGATCTGCTGGCCCTCAGGGACGGCATAGCGGTTTTTCGCGATAGCGCGCCAGAATTCGCGGTCGTGCGACGACTTCGCTTGCACTCCCAGGTCGGGCGCTGGAGACTGCGCCAACGCTCGCAATGACATCAGGAACAACGCCAAAAACATTGCGCTCCATTTCACAATTGCTCTCCTAACAGGTAAGTTTGCGCTATATCGGATGCGCGAGACTAGCAGGCAAGGATAAGACGGTGATGACGGCGTATGGTTAGCACTGGCTCATGGCGATTGATGAGTGAGGGACAGGGGGAGAATATGCGGGATTTCATGATGCTGATGGTTGTGGTTGTTGCGCTGGCCTTTTCTGGCGTTGCGCAAGACGCTGGCGATGCCGCGCGGACGGCGATCCGGAAAGTGATCGAAGATCAGCAGGCGGCCTGGAACCGGCAGGATCTCGAAGGCTTCATGGCGGGATACTGGAATTCCCCCGAGCTGACGTTTTTCTCCGGAGCGCACGAATCGAAGGGCTGGCAGGCGGCGCTCGATCGCTACAAGAAAAATTATCAGGGCGCGGGGCACGAAATGGGGAAGCTCGAATTCGCGAACTTGCGCACTGAAATGCTGGCTCCGGAGGCGGCCTTCGTACGCGGAGAATTTTATCTGACGATGTCGGATGGCAAGATGCCGCACGGGTTGTTCACACTAGTCTTCCGCAAACTCCCCGAAGGATGGAAGATTGTCCACGATCACTCGCCGGCGGAGTGAGCTTTTATCGCCCCCGATCCATCGCCTCATTAGCCAGTCGATCCGCAATCCGGTTGTGCTCCCGCAAAGCATGGCGAATCTCGAAGTGCTCAAGCCGCCGGACCAGTTGCTGCGCCTGCTCATACAGCTTGCGCAGTTCGGGATGGCGCACCTTGTAAATGCCTTTCATCTGTCGCACCATCAGTTCTGAATCGCTAATCACTTTGAGCGCTTTGATATGGTTTTCCGCAGCGTAACGCAGCGCCGCCAGAAGCCCCTGATACTCGGCATAGTTGTTGGTCCGATGTCCAAGGTACTCGCTAAGCTCGGCAACCGGATGCCCGGAAGCGTCCTGAATGGCAACCCCGTAACCCGCAGGCCCAGGATTGCCGCGAGCTCCGCCATCGACGTGCGCAGTGTGCGCGGCAGTCGCGGATTTCGGCGCAGACTTCGAAGCAGCGAAAAGATTGCGGGATCCGGAAGAGCGCGAAGACATAGAGCGAGTTTACAACGTAGGCGGGCTTCGGATGACGAGGCAGTCGGCATCCTGACGCAGCCTCCCGAACTCTCAGGGTGCCCCGTCCAAGCTCCGCTTGGGCGGGGGTGTTGGTCCCCACTGACTCGACTGCCCGACGCGGCGACCTAGTGGTGGTCGTGGTCCCCGTGATTGTGCCGCCAGTTGAAGTATTCTTTCTGTTCTTCCTTGGGCAGCTTACGAAATTCGCGATTGGGATCGCGGTGGTTCTCGCGGGACCACTGTTGGTAATACACCACTTCGTCGTGGTTCCACACGTGGTAGTCGCTGTAGTAGGGGTCATAGACCCGGTAGTAATGATGTTCGGCGCAGGCCGTGCCCAATACGGAAGAGGCCAGGGCGGCAGCCAGTAGAAGTGAACTGAAAAAACGAGATCTGCTGTCCATTGTGTAACGGTCCTCCTTTAGCATCGAACCCTCATTGTAGATGCTGAAAATAGGATCGGCGGTACGTGGAAAAAAGAAGCCCTCAAGCAAATAAACCCCGTGAAGCCAGGAAAGTTTCACAGAAATTCTCGGGGTCAGAGAAAAACCGCAAGAAAGACCTCAAGAAAAAAACAATTCATCTCCCCGTGGCCAGCCGCGTGGCCAGCCGCTGCGGCAAATTAGCCGCCAGAATTTTTTCCTGCGCCACGCGCAGGTTGTAAGGCACGCGGTAGAAAGTCACGATCCACGCATCGGAGTCGAACATGGCAAACGCCGCCCGCCAGTCGCCATCGCGGGGCTGGCCGACGGAACCGGGGTTGATGAGATAGCGGCAATCCTTGCGCAGCGGCCAGTCGGAGGACTCGGGCTGGCCCACCGTGCGATATCCGGGACGGTAGCCTTCGCTGATTTCGCCCGTGAGCACGAAACCGCCCTGCAGGTGAGTGTGTCCGAAGAACGTGACCGGGACGGGATCGGTGATGAGCGATTCGATGGCGTCGCGCGCGTTGACCATGTATTCATCTTCGTCGAGCGACGAGCCGTGCACGAATTGAACGCCGGGGAGTTCGTCGAGATGGATCGGACCCTGGGGAAGCGCGCGCAGCCATTTGAGATTTTCGGGCGTGAGTTGGTCGCGCGTCCAGAGCGTGGCCAGGCCGGCGACGGGATTGAATTCCTCAAGGTTCATGAGGCCGCCGACGGCTTTATCGTGATTGCCGCGGACGAAAATTTTTCCCAGAGATTGCGCTTTGGCAATCACCTCGTTGGGATTGCCGCCATAGCCGACCGTGTCTCCGAGATTGATGACAAGGTCGTGGGCAGGCGCGGCAGCCAGACAAGAATCCAGCGCTTCGAGGTTGCTGTGGATATCGCTTAGAACAAGGATGCGCACAGAGGGAGGATTATAGCTTCTCTGGAGGGGAAACGACGAGCGTGCGGCATCTGATTTCCCGTCTGGGCCGCAGTCTGGCATGGACGGGCACTTTGCGAAACTGCAAGTGTGGCAACTCGGAAACCGTGACCGGATAGCGCCGAGCAAAAGCGCGTGGCCCTTTTACCACTATTTCTCGTCATGGTCGCGAACGGCGTCGAACCAGACGTTCCAAGTTAAGTCGTCCCCCCGGATTAGGTTTGCACCCTTCCGGAATCGCCCAGACCCGGGCGCTCCACCCTCACTTCTCCATCAGGCAGTACGCGCCAATCTTCTCGGCTGATTCTGGTTTGTCTTGATCCCCTCGATAAATCTCAACGTTCTTGCAATCGTACAACCCGTAGTTCTTGGGCAGTTCAACCATCAGGTAGTTACCGCTCTGCAAGGCTTTGCAATATTCCGCTCCGTCGTTGCACTGCAGTTCAAGAGATTTCGCGCCCTTCTGGACGTAAACAATGACAACCCCCGTAACAACCTCCGAGCTTTTCACCTTGACCGGCGTTCTGTCTTGCGCGAACGCCTGTCCGGCGAGGATAAGGAAAGCCGCGGTCAATGCGGCAAATAGAGAAATGGCCTTTTTCATAACTGCCTCCCACAATACGAAGGCTCTTCAGCCCATTTCTATTGTCCAACTGGTGGCGGCCCTCTGTCTGTGATCTCTGATCACGGACATGTGATCTCCCTCACAGGCAGTGGTGAGCTGTCTGCCCACCTCGACCCTATGTTCGGCTCGCGCTGTTGACCATGCTCTTGGACAAGGAGCCGTCAACTGGGAATGGGAACATGATGAGCGCGAAATGCGCTATGACGCCCGGCCTCTCGCCAGGCTTACAATCAGGTCAGTGGGAGTTGAGAAAGTGGCTACGCAGGCACCGGCGCTTCTGACGCTCCAACAGCTTGAAAAGCTAATCCCGGCCCTGCACCGTCGTGGTTACCAGGTCATTGGACCGGCCGTGCGCGACGCAGCGATCGTCTATGACGTCGTGGAGAGCATCTCTGATCTGCCGGTAGGCTGGACGGATGAACAGGAAGCCGGACAGTACCGTTTGCGGCGCCGCAACGATGCCGCGCTGTTCGGCTACGTGGTCGGTCCTCAAAGCTGGAAGAAATACCTCCACCCCGCCGAAGTCCGCCTGCTGACCGCAGAGCGCAGCGGCCAGACCTTTCGCATCTTGGACAATAACAATAACAATGATCCGCCTCCGCCCCGGCGGGCATTCCTCGGGGTTCGAGCCTGCGAACTGGCCGCCATTGCTGTGCAGGATCGCGTCCTGCAGGGCGATCGCTACCGGGATCCCATCTATGCCGCGCGCCGCGAGGGAGTCTTCATCGTGGCTGTAAGTTGCACGCAAGCGGCGCCAACTTGTTTCTGCACTTCCATGGGCACCGGACCGCGCGTGCGGAAAGGCTACGATTTAGCTCTCACGGAACTGGTTGGACCGGGCAAGCATGAATTTGTAATCGAGACGGGGAGCGATCTGGGCGCTGAAGTACTGGCGGAATTGGCGCCGTCGCCATCCGTGGCATCGGAAGCGGTCTGCCGGGAAGCAGAAGCCGCGGTAGAGCGCGCCGCTTCCCAGATTCAGCGCCGCCTCGATACGACCGGCATTCGAGACTTGCTCTACACCAACTTCGATCATCCTCGCTGGGACAACGTCGCCCAGCGTTGCCTCACCTGCGCCAACTGCACCATGGTTTGCCCGACCTGCTTCTGCACCACCGTGGAGGATGTTAGCGATGTGACCGGAACGCACGCCGAGCGCTGGCGCAAATGGGACTCCTGTTTTTCGCAGAATTTTTCCTACATTCACGGTGGCAGTGTCCGCACTTCCGCCAAGTCGCGGTACCGGCAATGGATGACCCACAAGCTGGCCTCCTGGATCGATCAGTTTGGCAGCTCCGGCTGCGTGGGCTGCGGCCGTTGCATCAGCTGGTGCCCGGTGGGCATTGATATCACAGAGGAGGTTCGTGCCATCCGGGAGTCGCCGGCCTCGTCCAATTCCAATTCCAAGGAAAGCAGCTATGGAAACCCTTGAGCACATCATCGCCGAACACCCTTTCTTCGCCGGTCTCGAGTCGTATTACACAAACCTGCTAACCGGGTGCGCCTCTAACGTGCGGTTCGACGCGGGCACTTACATCTTCAAGGAGGGCGAGGAAGCCAACGAGTTCTACCTGATCCGTTCCGGCAAGGTGGCATTGGAGATCTTTGCGCCCCAACGCAAGCCGGTCATGCTGGCAACCCTGGGTGAAGGAGAGATTCTGGGCTGGTCGTGGTTGCTGCCGCCCTACCAGTGGAGATTTCACGCGCACGCCGTCGAAACCGTGCGTGCGATTGCCCTTGACGGCAAGTGTTTGCGTACGAAGTGCGAGCAGAACCACGATCTCGGTTATGAGATGTTGAAACGCTTTGCCCGCATTATGGAGCAGCGGTTGGAGGCGACGTGTCTCCAGTTGCTCGACATTTATGCGGTTGGGAAGTGACGATGGCCACAACAGCCACTACTGATCCGATTACGAGCGACCCCATGCTCCCGCAGCCGTATTCCGTGCGGCAAGTGGTCAAGGAGACTCCCGACACTTTTACCCTGACGCTGGAATCCTCGAACGGAGCGGGCGGGAACCGGTTCCAGCCGGGGCAGTTCAGCATGCTGTGGGTGTTTGGCGTCGGCGAGTTGCCAATTTCCATCAGTGGCGACCCGGCGGAGCGCGACCGGCTCGTGTACACGGTGCGCTCCGTCGGTCAGGCCACCCACGCGCTGGTGAGTCGCGAAGTAGGCGAAGGAGTTGGGGTCCGAGGTCCCTTTGGGACCGGCTGGCCGGTGGAGAAAGCCGAGGGGCGGGACGTTCTCGTGATAGCCGGTGGAATCGGTTTAGCCCCGCTTCGCCCGGTCATCTACGAGGTTCTGCATAACCACGAAAAATATGGACGGCTAGTGGTTCTTTATGGCGCGCGCAGTCCCCGCGACCTGCTGTATCGCAAGGAGCTGGCCGCCTGGGCTCGGCAACGCGATACGCAAGTGTTGGTGACCGTTGACTACGGCGGATTGAGCTGGCGCGGTCATGTGGGCGTGGTTACGACCCTGTTCAAGTACGCGCGGCTGCAACCCGCGCATACGCTCGCTTTCGCCTGCGGACCCGAGATCATGATGCGCTTTGTCGCCCGCGATCTGGAAACTCACGGACTCGTCCGCGAGAATATTTACCTTTCCATGGAACGAAACATGAAGTGTGCGGTCGGTTTCTGCGGACACTGTCAGTATGGCCCGCACTTCATTTGCACGGACGGCCCCATCTTTTCCTACGACCGGATGCGGCCGCTACTGGAAAAATATGAGCTCTAGAGTCAGAGGCAAGCCACGCATCGCGGTCTTCAAGTTTGCTTCCTGCGACGGTTGTCAGTTGAGTTTGCTCGACGCCGAAGATGAACTGCTAGGCATAGCGGGAGCTCTCGACATTGCCTACTTTCCCGAGGCCTCCCGTGCCATGGTCAAGGGACCCTATGACATCGCACTGGTGGAAGGATCGATTACAACCCACCACGATGCCGAACGGATCCAGGAAGTCCGGCGCCAGTCGAAAACGCTGATCACCATTGGGGCCTGTGCCACCGCCGGCGGCATCCAGGCCCTGCGCAACTGGAAGGATGTGGATGAATTCATTCGCATCGTGTACGCCACCCCGAAATACATCAATACGCTGAAACTCTCCACCCCCATCGCCGAACATGTGCCCGTGGATTTCGAGCTGCGTGGCTGCCCCATCAACAAGCACCAGCTTATCGAACTGATAACGGCCACACTAGCTGGGCGCAAACCGAATGTTCCGACCTACAGTGTCTGCATGGAGTGCAAGCGCAAGGGCAACGTCTGCATTGCCGTGGCGCAAGGTGTCGCCTGCCTGGGACCGGTTACCCACGCGGGTTGCGGCGCGCTCTGCCCGACCTTTGACCGGGGCTGCTACGGCTGCTACGGCCCCATGGAGAGCCCCAACACGGAGTCGCTCAGCAATCAGTTCCGCATTCTGGGCCAAAGCAACGCGGAGATCACCCGCGCCTTCCGCGGCTTCAATGCCTGGGCCTGGCAGTTTCGCAAAGCAAGCGAGGAAAGTGAGCGGACGTGAGCAAGCAACCGACGAGAACGATCAAGGTTGACACGCTGGCCCGAGTCGAAGGCGAAGGTGCGCTCTACGTCAAGCTCAAGGGCGATCAGGTTCAGGACGTAAAGCTGAAGATCTACGAACCTCCTCGTTTCTTCGAGGCGTTTCTCCGGGGCAGACACTTCTCCGAAGTCCCCGACATTGTGGTCCGTATCTGCGGAATCTGCCCCATCGCATATCAGATGAGCGCGGTCCACGCCATCGAGAAGGCCCTCGGTGTCGAAATCGATCCCTCGGTCCGGCTGCTGCGACGACTGTTCTACTGCGGAGAATGGATTGAGAGCCACACCCTCCACGTGTACATGCTGCATGCGCCGGATTTCCTCGGCTATCCCGACGCCATCGCCATGGCGCGTGACCATCAGGCGATCGTGCAGCAGGGACTGCGCCTGAAAAAAGCCGGCAACCGCATCGTAGCCTTGATGGGCGGCCGGGAAATTCATCCGGTATCGGCCGCCGTAGGCGGCTTCTACAAAGCGCCTTCCAGGAGCGCACTCAAAGACTTGATGGACGAACTCAAATGGGCGCTCGACGCTTCGCTGGCCACCGCTCGCTGGGTCTCAGGGTTCGACTTTCCCGATTTCGAGCAGGATTACGAATTTGTCTCCCTGTCCCACCCGGAAGAGTATCCGTTCAACGAAGGCCGTATCGTATCCAATCGTGGACTCGATATTGATGTGTCTACGTACGAGGAGAACTTTACTGAGCAGCATGTGCAGCACTCAAACGCGCTGCATTCCGTCCTCCGTGGCCGCGATTCCTACATGGTCGGCCCCATGGCCCGCTTTAATCTGAACTTCGACAAACTGCCGGAAGTGGCCAAACAAGCCGCCAGCGATTGCGGACTTCAGGCGCCTTGCCGCAATTCGTTCCGCAGTATCGTGGTCAGGGCGATCGAGTTGGTGTTTGCCTGCCACGAAGCACTGCGCGTAATCCGCGAATACGAGCCTCCTGCCACACCTCGCGCCCAAACGACCGCGCGGGCCTCGACCGGGCAGGCCGCTACGGAAGCCCCGCGGGGCCTCCTCTATCATCGCTACGAACTCGATCAGGACGGTCTGATCACATCCGCAAAGATTGTTCCTCCAACTTCGCAAAATCAGAAACGGATCGAGGAGGATCTGTGGCAGTTTGTTAGCCAGATTGCGACCCGGCCGGCCGAAGAGATCACCTGGAAGTGCGAGCAGGCGGTGCGCAACTACGATCCCTGCATTTCTTGCGCCACCCACTTCCTCCGCCTGCATCTGGAGCGAGACTAGACATGGCCCTGCGCATCATCGGTTGCGGCAACTTCGATCGCGGGGACGACGCGGCTGGTTTGCTAGTCGCGCGCCACCTGCGCGCCCTTGGCGCAGAAACCGAGGGTGTAGAAATCATGGAGCAAAGCGGCGACACCTTTTCTTTGATGGACTCCTGGATCGGCTGCGAGCACGTCATTCTAGCCGACGCCACCGCTCCCGGCGGAACGCCCGGTAAGATTCGCGTATGGAATGCCCACGCCGGCAGGCTTCCTGAAGAAGTCTGCCCCTGCTCCACGCATGCTTTCGGCGTGCGCGAAGCCATAGAATTGGCGCGAGTTATGAACCGATTGCCGCAAACCCTGCTGATTTACGGCATTGAAGGCAAGCAGTTTTCCTTGGGCGCGCCACTCTCTCCGGAAGTCGATCGCGCCGTCAGATCTGTGGCGCAGCAACTCGTGATGCGCATTTCCGCCTCATTCGTCCAAACTCCACCAGGACCTCCGCAGGACATTTTCGGGTGATCCAGTTTCGGTGATCAGCCGTCCGCAAAATTCCGCTTCCCACCCAGCCCGCACCCGTTTGTGATAAAAAATACTGTAATGCCTCGTCATGTCAATGACCGTCTCTGGCAGTCCTAATCCGCGAAAATCCGGTGTGTTGTGCTGAGGGCAGTCTTCATTGCCCTGTCGGAGAGCCAATGGCTGCGCGGCGTTGCCGAACGCTCCCGCTTCGGCCAGCGCACTTCCGCCCGCTTCGTTGCCGGCACAGAGGTGGCGGACGCGATCCGCGTCGCCGCCGCGATGAATCAAATCGGCGCCAGCGTCTCCATCGACAACCTGGGCGAGAACGTCACCAACGCTGACGAAGCCCGCGCCAGCGCCCAACTTTATGATCACCTGCTCTACGAAATCGCGGCTAACAAGCTGAACGCGAATGTCAGCGTGAAGCTGACCCACATGGGTCTGGACGTGGACGAAAACATGGCCTACGAAATCGTCCGCGGACTCGTTGCCAAGGCGGCCCGCATGTCGCCCAAGAATTTTATTCGTGTCGACATGGAAGGGTCAGCGCACACACAGCGTACGCTCGACTTCGTTCACGAGCTCCACCGCGTTCCCGGGAATGAGGACAGCGTCGGGGCTGTGATCCAGTCCTACATGCGGCGCGCCGAGGCCGACATCGAGAAGCTGCTTTCCGAGCGCATTCGCATCCGCCTCTGCAAAGGCGCCTACAAAGAGCCCGAGAACATCGCTTTTCAGAAAAAGTCCGAGGTTGATGCCAGCTACGTGAAGCTGATGAAGATCCTGATGAAGAGCGGCGTCTATCACGGACTAGCGACTCACGACGAGGCCATCATTAAAGAGGCCAAGGCCTTTGCCACACGTGAGAACATTCCGCGCAATGCTTTTGAATTTCAAATGCTCCACGGCATCCGCCGCGACCTGCAGCAGCGCCTGGTGAAAGATGGCTGGGGAATGCGCGTCTACATCCCCTTCGGGACCGAGTGGTATCCCTACTTTATGCGGCGGCTGGCGGAACGCCCCGCCAACGTGCTGTTCATCGCAAAGAACCTTCTGCGTAAGTAAGTCCTGTGACGTCAATCGGATAGACGGGAATCAAGCAGGCGGGCAGAGTCTCGCGGATGGAGGAAATTGCATTTTTTCTCTTTCCATCGTGAAGGGAATTGGCGGGCATTCTCGTTTTAAGAGGTGGAAGACACCTTGGCTTGGATTCAGAGCTTGCCCCCTCGGCGATGTGCATGGATCCGACTGAGAACAACGGGTCCGTGGCTAGCGAAGACTCTTTATCGGGACTCCGGCTTTCAAGTAAGCCCTCCGCGTCGTCACGGGGAAGGACGACGCGGAGGTTTTTGTTTTTCGCCGTTTGTGTGTGGACGGGTGTGTGCCACACTCCTGCTTCTCTTCACCCCTCCCACACAAAAGCGTCAAACACCCTCGTAGTTTCAAACCCAATGCGCTTATAAAGCGCAATAGCCCGGTCGTTGGCCTCGGTGACGGTCAGCGAGATGAACTGAAATCCCCGCCCGCGCAGGTTCTTGGTCGATGCAGCCAGCATAGCCTCGCCCAGCCCGGCCGAGCGATATTCGGGGAGCACGCACACCTGCGTAATGTGCCCAACATCGGGGCGCACCAGCGAGCAGAGAATGAGTCCGACCAGCGTCCGAGTGCGGCGCTGAAAAACAACAAACGACGCCTGCGGATCAAAGGTCCCGCATCCTGGGAAGCGCACGATGTTGTTGAGGAAGCGCAGCGAGCCGGTGAGTGTACGGTACTGATCATTGATCTCGGAATCGACGTGTCCGCGATATGCGGCCGTAATCAACGCTGCGGCGGACTGGTATTCCTGCTCCGACCAGGGACGGATTTCGAACTCAGGCGGAAGCGGCGGTGCGGTCTGCGGGTGCCGTCCGATCTCGAAGTTCATGAACACGCGCGGATGACGGCTGAAGCCCTGTTGCAGAAAGGGACGCGAGACTTCTCCGGTATGATGCGCCAGTAACTGGGCCTCCACGCGATGAATGCCGGGCGACTGTTGCAGGGTCTCGATGACGTGGGTGAGCAGGCGTTCTTCGACCTCGTGACGGTCGGAGCCGCGGCCTCCGTCGCGAACCGAGTCGCGAGCCGAGTCGCGAACAAAGAGGTCTCCGATCACGCCCTTGCTCTGCTCATAAACAAAGAAGGAGTAGCCGAAAATGCTGCCCCGCTCGATGGCGGCGTAGCCGGGAAGAATTTTGGCATCCATGTAGCGCAGGATCATCTCCGCGGAGGTAGCGTAGTCCCACGAGAGCAGGCGTCCCCACATGGCGATCTCATCTTCCAGCAGCGGTCGAAGGTCGGCGGAAGAGAAATGTCGGAGATCGAGAATTTCCATAAAAGAAGGTCTTAGGTCTCAGGTGCCAGGTCTCAGGAAAACATGGGTGCGAGGTCCGTTGCCCTTTTGGGCCTGACACCTGAGACCTTCCTCATTTTCCTACCCAGTACAAGTCCACCTTCTGCGCGGGGACACTGGTTAAGTATGATACTCGGCGTCCGGGAACGAGATGCGCAACCTGCACTTGCGCGCCCTGCGCGGCCACCAGGACATGAGCCGCCGCCGGGACGCTGCCCTCCTCGTACTTTTCCGCCGGACGATTGAGATAGAACTCGAGACCGTATTCCTGCTCACGTTTCACATGATAGAGAGCGATAGGCACCGGTTCGCGCGAAAAAGCCTGAATGCTCTCGGCGATGGGACGCGCGGATTGCGTAGCGTCGATGACCGGCGCGGCGAAACGAAGGATGGCGCCAACACTCACGACGACGGCGAACCCGGTGACGCGGCTCAGCAGTCGGAGTCCGGCGCCGGAAAGAAGCACGGCACTGATGCCCAGCGCAAAGCAGGCGGCAATCGTACCGGCCATCAATGATCCGCTTCCCCAGCGCAGGTGATGACTGCTTGCGATGGAGGCGGCGGAGAGAGCCACAAATATCAGCAGTCCGCAAAGAACCCCGTGAGCGGCGGCGAACAGGGGCGAAAGCTTCCTTTCCTGACCACGGCCCTCGGCGAAATATTCGGTGACCAGCAGCCCTCCAGCCGGGACGGCGGGCACGATGTAGCCAGGCAGCTTCGATTGCGATGCGCTGAAAAACAGGATAGGCACCAGCATCCAAATAATAAGAAAGAGTGGCCAGGAATCCTCCGGGCTGGAGAATGCCTCTTTGCCTTCGGCCCAGATCAGGCGAACGCGTTCGGCGACGGCCAAGATGAGCATAATCGTCCACGGCAACATCGCCAGCAGGAATACGGGCAGGAAGAACCAAAAAGGCTGCGGGTGGTGATAGACGCCCGTGGAGAAGCGCGCGAGATTGTGTTCAAGAATAAAGAAGCGGAAGAATTCCGGATTGCGCAGTTGCACAGCGACGTACCACGGCAACATGACGGCGAAGTAAACGGCGACGCCAGGTATCCAGAGGGTGCGCGGGATCGCCTGCCAGTCACGCTTTACGGCGATGAAGAAAAAGATGACGACCGCGGACAGGGCGGGCGCGACCGGGCCTTTGGCTAAGGTCCCGAGCGCAAGAAAAATGTAGAAAGCGGCGAGATAGATCCGCCGTCGGCTTTCGTACCACCCATACCAGCCGAGCAATGCGATGGCAAAACAGCTGGCAAGCGGCATGTCGGTCCCGGCAGCATGGGCAAAAGCAATGACGCCGGCGGAGCTAGCCGTGATGAGGGTCCCGTCGAGTTCACTGCCGGGTCGAAAGCGCCGCAGAAAAAAGTAGATGACTGCGATGAGCATGGCGGCATCGAAAGCGGCGGGCAGACGGGCAGCCCGGTCGGTGATGCCGAAAGCACGGAACGACAGCATTGCTTCCCAGTAATACAGCACTGGCTTTTCCAGCCATGGTTTGCCTTGCAGCGTGGGGGTTACCCAATCGGAGCGGTCGAGCATTTCGCGCGCCACTTGCGCATATCGGGGTTCGTCGGCGCCGAGCAGGCCGAAAGCCCCGAGGCCGTAAAAGAAAAGGAATCCGCAGAACGCCACCAGCAGCAACAAGTCGGTGCGAGTTTGCGGATTCGTTCTCGGCGAAGAGATCTGTTGCTTCATTCGTCGCGTTCGCTACTTCGTGGGCCAGTTCCTTGGCTAGTTCCTTGGCCAGTTCCTTGGTTAGCCCGTTGGCTAGTTCGTCGCTTAGTTCGCGTTCAACACTACAGGCTCGGCGCGCAGGCGATCGACAATCCGCGACACGGCAACGGCCAGCGGCCCATCAATCGAACATCCACTGGCGCATTTGTGACCGCCGCCACCGAAATACTCGGCCACGGCGGAGACATTCACCTCTCCTTTGCTACGGAGGCTGATGCGAAAGCGGCGATCGGCCAGTTCGCGAAAGAAGATAGCGACCTGCACGTCGGCGATGGAGAGCGCGTAGTTGACCAGGCCCTCGCAATCCTCTTCGCGCGCGCCGAAGCGCTGCATCTGTTCCTGCGTCACCCAGATCCACGCCAGCGGACCTTCGCGATGCAGATTGGAAAGCGCTGCCCCCAGCAGCCGCAGCTTGGCCGTGGAGTGTCCAAAATAAATAGGGCGCGCACAATGCGCGGGATCGGCTCCGGCAAGCACAAGCTCGCGCGCCACGGTAAACGTGTGCTCATTCGTGCCTTCGAACATAAAGGACCCGGTATCGGTCATCAGCGCCGTGTAAAGACAAGTGGCAATGTCGCGATCCACCGGGACACAGGCCCGGCGGCCCAGCCGGAAAACCAGTTCGGCGGTAGCCATTACGCTGGAATCGATCCAGTTGATGTGGGCGAAATTGCGGCCACTAGCGTGATGGTCGATGTTGATGAGGAAATATTCTTCCAGACCCTCAAGCAGCGCGCGCCGGGTGCTGTCGCATTCGAGCAGGATGACAGCCCCGTCCCTGGGGAAGTTCGTGGGGACGGCATCGGCCTGAATGGCGCGGTCGGCGAAAGGAAGATTCTGGTAAATACGCGGGACGCCATCGTGCATGACGACTTCGGCGTCCTTGCCCATGATGTGCAGGATCTGGCCCAAGGCAAGGGCAGAGCCAATGCCGTCGCCGTCGGGCCGCGCATGCGAGGTCACGACGAAACGTCGACGCGCCCGAATTTCTTGTAGAACGCGCTCTAACATGAGGTGCTTTTGGCTCTGGGCTTTTGGCCCGCGAGTTCAGGGGCTGGGATCGGCATCCTTCCGCCTGCGCTTTTTGGCACGCCCCAGAAGCTCGTCCACCCGACTCTCCAATGCATCGGCCCGATCGATCTGGAAGTAAAGTTCTGGAGGCCGTCGCAGACGCAGGCGCTCCGCCAGCTCGTGCCGGACATAATTCTTGGCAGCCGCCAGCCCTTCGAGCGTGCGCTCGGCCTCGGTCTCATCGCCCGCCACGCTCACCATGACGCGAGCGGAACGCGCGTCCTCGGCCATGACCACCGAGCTGACACTGGCCAATCCGATGCGAGGGTCGCCGAGTTCGCCTTCGAGGATGGTTTCGATCTCTTCGCGGATAGCCGCGCTCAGCCGCCCACGATGATATTTCTGCCCCCGACGCTCCACAGCCCGCCTCGAATGGAGAAAACTTGTAAGGATATCAGAAAGGTGAGGTTCCCGAGGAGGATCTGGGTTCTGCGGCTATGCGCTGCGAGCCGCGAGCTTGGAAGGCGGTTGTCCGCAGCTCGCAGCCCGCAGCTCGCAGCTCATAGCTTGCTTCCGTCACAAAAACTCCACGAACGAATCCGTGACTTCAGCGCCAGCATTGTTGGCGATGCGGGTAGCGGCGCGCTCTACATTCTTCATCAGCCCGTCAAGATAATCACGCGAGTGGGAGACGCTGACCACCCCGATGGTAGCCTGGTTCCACAGCAGGCTGGGATCAAGTTCGGCGACCCCAACATTGAACGACGAGCGGAGACGGTCTTTGAGGCTGCGCGTGACCTGCCGCTTGTCTTTAAGCGAGTGCGCCGCTTCCATCCGGAGTTCGAGCGTGAGAAGAGCGATCATGAGCAATCTATAGCGTAACCGATCATAAAGAAGCGATCCCAGCTCATTGCGCCCAAAGGGGTTTTGTCGGTAGAGACGGGGCTCGCCCCGTCTCAGAACGCGACAACCGAGTCTTACGGACGGACCAGCCCCCGGCCAAAATTTCCAGCATTGTCCCGTCTATTGTGCTACACTGTACTTGCTAAGTTTGACTCACAAGCAGTTGAAGGCCGGTACCGCCAACCAGCGTCAACCCCCTCTACAGCAGCGAATCTTCTCAGCACATTTCAATCAGAAACAAGAAAAAGGAACATCAATGGCAGAACAAGGAACAGTAAAGTGGTTTAACGACGCCAAGGGCTACGGCTTCATCAGCCGTCAAAATGGCGAAGACGTTTTCGTGCATTTCTCCGCGATTCAAGCTGGCGGCTTCAAGAGCCTGCAAGAAGGCCAAACCGTGCAGTTCGACGTGACCAAAGGCCCCAAAGGCTGGCAAGCGGAGAACGTTACCGCTGTCTAGGTAGCGACAACGGATCGTCAGAAAACGATCTCTAAGCAAAAACAAGGTGCCCGGGATTCGCAAGATTCCCGGGCATTTTCGCGTGCAGAGCGGACACTCCTGTCCGCTGCCTTTGACTTCTGTTGAATGTTCACGCGGCTACCCCACCCTTCGCGGTTTTCGAAGGGTGGGCACCACGGACCTCGATCCCATGTTCATTCGTCAGAACCAGCACCTGTTTTCCTATTTACAGCAAGCAGTAGGATCATTTGCGGGCGGCCTTGCTACCGATTCTTGGGTCAAATCGTCTGAATGTTCGAGTCTTAAGACAAATCGCAAGCAGGGCAAGAGGTTAAAACGCGGATGATTACTCGACGAAAAGCAGTTCGCCTGTTGGGTTCGGCCTCGCAACGCGCAAAGGATGAGAAGATCATGCTGAAGCGTTGGTTGAATTACAGCGCAGTAACAGTATTGGCGGCCAGTTGCCTGTTTGCACAGACACCGGCGCGCGTGCAAACCTTTCCCCTTCGCGACACAACCGGCCTGATTACGCCGACGGTGAAGGCGGAAGCGGTGAAATATCTGGGACGCAAGTCCGTCCGGATCACCATGGAAGGCGAGGACCACGACGGTCTCGCGCTGCTGCCGGGAACCGACTTCCAGGATGGAGTGATCGAGGCGGATATCGCGCTGAAGGTCAACGTGCCGCCGGGTATCAGGTACCCAGGCTTTGTCGGGATTGCCTTCCGCGTCAGGCCCGATGCATCGCATTACGAGTTGTTCTACCTGAGGCCGGGAAACTCGGAGGCCGCGGATCAGGCGATGCGGAACCATGCAGTCCAATACGTCTCGGAGCCGGACTTCGGATGGTATCGCCTGCGCCAGGAATGGCCATGGGTTTATGAGTCTCATGCCGAACTGGCGATGGAGACTTGGACAAAGTTGCGGATCGAAGTGGCGGGCCGCGCCGCGAAACTCTATCTAAACGGATCGGCCAAGCCGAGTCTGGTGGTGGATGGTTTGAAGGGCGAGGATTTGCACGGCGCCGTCGGACTGTGGAGCTTCACCGACGAGGAGGCCTATTTTTCCAACGTGCGGATTACGCCGGCCGTGCAGCAGAACCTGAAAAACGGATCCGACGTCGCCGGTTCGTGGGAGATGGTGTATTCAAACGACGTAAGCAGAATGAGCGCGTCAATGGAATTGCACCGCGACGGAAACAAAGTGACCGGAACATGGTCCGGCCCACTGGGAGAGGGCTGCGCGATAACCGGCACTTGGCGGAACGGCTACGTGGAACTCTCGTTCCCCGGTGAGTGGCCGAAGGAAAGCCGGCGGGGAACTCCGGGTCCGGTCAATGCGTTCCTGACCGGTTGGATTGACGGCGATTCCGGCAAGGGGCGGATGCGCGTGGCAGGACGCTCCGATGGCGCATGGGCAGCGAAGCGGAAGGAGAACTGAGAACCGGGAACGGAGAACTCTCTCAGACCGGAATCGATCCTTTAAACAGCCAGATCAAATCAATGATCAGAATGATCACCACCATCAGCTCCAGCACAAACGCCCGGCTCTGATGGAATTGGTCGACCATGAAGCGGTAGAGTTCTTCGGCGGTGTGGACTTTCTGATTGACCAGGTTCTTGTAATCGCTCACGCCGATCTTGTTCGCGGCGACTTTGTAGAGGCGCGCGGAGAACATGTCGCTCAGGAACTTGATGGCGTTGTCGGCGCGCTCGGTCAGTTCGTCTACATCGAGCAGGACGGTGTGCAATCGGCTGGCGCGTTTCGCGGTGCGCCAACGGGCGGCGATGCCCATCGAGCCGTGGTCCATGAAATCGTAGACGCTTTGCAGTTCGCGCGTCAGCAGCTCGTCGTAGTGGCGGAATTCAAGCAGCTGCGAGTTGGCGTATTCAAGCAGTTGAATAACAGTTTCCGCGCCCGCCGTAGAGTCATACAGGAACGCACCGTTCCAGCTGATCACGGCCAGGTCGTTCGGGTAGTACGAGATCTTCGACTGCATGATTTCCTGCTGCTCGCCATCGGAGAGCGGAACGTTCTCCCCGCGGACGATCTGCGCGATGCGTCCACCCTCGGCCGCCAGCAGTTCGGCCGCGGTCGGATTGCCGGCGATATCGCGCACGTGGAAGACAAAATAATCTTCATGCAGCCAGCTATCGTAAAGCTTGACCAGCGCGGGGCGGGCCCGCTCGATTTTCTGTTTGACGATTTTCTGGGCGAAGCTGGTGAAATCCGTATCCCAGACCCAGCGGCTGGCCAGGCGGACCAGCGTGTCCCAATCGCCAGAAAAGGGCAGCTCAAAAACCACGCTCAGCACGCCGTAATCGTAATACTTCATCTGCACGTCAAGCCGTTCTCCGCTTTCAAGGATCAGCGGTTCGACCTGCTCGACCACCGGTGGACGCTGGAAGCGGACATATCCCGGAGCAGGGTGCTTGAAGCTAGCCTCCTGGCGCCGAGCTCCAAAAATGTCGCGCAGGGCGTCTAGTCGGATCTCTTCACAGACGTCGAATTGAATCAGCACCAGAACCGAACCTTGCAACATTTTGTACTGAGCAACGACCGCGGCCGAGGACGGGGTCGGCGTTGGGGCTACAAGGGTCGCGTTTGCGGTTTCCATGGGAGGCCTGCTCTCTCTGTCTATTGTCCCAGAAAAAAGGGCGGGATGGGCGGTCGGCGTGTAAGCCTATATTTATCAATGGCTTATGTTGGGACGGGTGTCTCGCCCGTCCCCACAACCGGCTTAGCGCTTCCTGGCCAGAGATGACATCAGCGCGGCACCGGCAGCGATCCCCGCGACCACCAGTCCGGTGCGCTTCATGTTCTTTTCGATCGCGGCCTGGTGTGGCCGCACCCAAGCGTCTTCGGGATAGTGTTGCGGTGCGGGGTCAAACATCGGGAAGCCTTCGGGAGTTTCGGTGGCTTCGCGTAAGGCCATCTGCAGAACTTCGGCGAGGTGGAGTGCGTGGCGGTCGGTCTCCTGGGCGATCTGCTCGCGGCAACTAAAGCCGTCCGCGACGATCAGCCAATCGGTCGGGGCCTGGCGGACGGCGGGCAGAAGTTCAAGTTCGCCGATGGCTTTCGAGACGTCGTACTTTTCTTTTTCGAAACCGAACGCTCCAGCCATACCGCAGCATCCGGGAGCGGGAGCGGTGAAATCAATTCCCATGCGGCCGAGCACCGACTCTTCAGCGCTCATCTTCATGATGGCCTTGTGATGGCAATGCCCGTGGATAAGCGCTCTGCGGCGCAGTTTGGGAAGCGGAAAATCTTTTGCGCGCTGCTCGAGAAATTCACTGAGCAGGAAGACTTGTTTCGAGAGGGCTTGCGCGCGTTCGTCTTTGGGGAAAAGGTTTGTGAGTTCGTCGCGGAAGACGGAAGCGCAACTCGGCTCGAGGACAACGATAGGCGTTGCCGCTTCGATTTCGGGGAGCAGCTCGTCCATGATCTGGAGCAGCAGGCTCTTGGCGCGATCAAGCATGCCAACGTCGTAGAGCGGCCGCCCGCAGCAGAGGTGGGCACGCGGAACGCTGACGTCAAAGCCAGCAGCTTCGAGAACTTCAGCCGCCGCCTTCGCGGTCGCGGGGAGAAAATGGTTGTTGAAAGTGTCGGCCCAGAGGAGGACGGGGTTATCGTGGCGGGACGGGCGAAAGCCTGCCCTGAGCTTGTCGAAGGGGCGCCCGTCGCTCCACCGATGCTCCCACCATTGTTTGAACGTCTGCGGCGCAAACGCTGGAATGCGCCGCTGGGCGGGGATTCTTGCGGCGAGCTTGGCGAGATCGCGCAGACCGGGCAGTTGTGTCGCAAGATTCACCAGGCCCGGTGCGTGCGAGGCGGCTCTGACCCACAGGTCAATCTTCGAAAGCGCCAGCGCATTCAGCGGACGTCGATTGGTTTCGTAGTAGTGCGATAGAAATTCCGCTTTGTAGGTAGCAACATCCACGCCCACCGGGCAATCGCTTTTGCAGCCCTTGCAGGCAAGGCAGAGGTCGAGCGATTCTTTCACCGCTTCGCTCTGCCAGCCGTCTTTAATAAAGTCTCCTTTCGTCATCTCCCAGAGCAGGTGGGCGCGGCCGCGGGTGGAGTGCTCTTCCTCGTGCGTAACGCGATAGCTGGGACACATGACTCCGCCGGAATCGTGGCGGCACTTGGCGACTCCCACGCAGCGCAGCGTTGCAGCGGCCAGGCTGCCGTGGTCGTCGGGAAACTTGAAATGCGTCTCCGGCTGCCAGGGATCATAGCCCGCGCCAAGGCGGAGATTTTCGTCCAGGCGATAGGGCTCGATGAGCTTGCCCGGATTCATCTTCCAATCGGGATCCCAGAGCGACTTGAACTCGCGGAAAGCCTGCATCAGTTCGGGGCCAAACATTTTGGGCAGAAGTTCGCCGCGAGACTGCCCGTCTCCGTGTTCGCCGGAAATCGAGCCGCCATAGCTTACGACGAGATCGGCGGCCTCTTCCATGAATTGGCGGAACTTGCGAATGCCTTCGGTCGATTCGAGATCGTAATCCATGCGCGTGTGCACGCAGGCATGGCCGAAGTGTCCGTAGAACGAGCCATCGTAGTGATGGTCCTGCATCAGCTTGCGCAGGTCGCGGAGGTAGGCGCCGAGCTTTTCGGGCCCGACTGCGGAATCTTCGAAGCCTTCCCAGCGCAGCGGTTCTCCTGGGACGTGCGAAGTCACTCCCAGGCTGGACTCGCGAACGTCCCAGATGCGCCGCGCCTGGCGCGGGTCGGTGAACAGGCGCAGGTTGGGCGCAATCGCGGAGCGTTCGAGCGTCTCCATCAAATTGCGCGCCTGCGATTCGGCCTCGGCGGCAGTGTCGGCGCCGAATTCCACCATCAGCCAGCCACAGCCTTCGGGCAGCATCGCGAGAGCATCGAGGTTCACGCGCTTATGGCGGCTGGCATTGACCATGATGTCGTCAAAACCTTCAAGGCCAATGGGGCGGTGCTCCATAATCTGCGGAACGTGGTCGGCACAGATGTAAACGTCGGGCCATCCGATAACCAGCAGCACCCGCGCCGGCGGACTCTCGACGAGGCGGCAAGTGGCTTCAAGAATCGTGACGCATGTGCCCTCGGAACCAACGAGCGAGCGCGCCACGTGAAAACCGTTTTCAGGAAGCAGGTGGTTGAGGTTGTATCCGGAAACACGGCGCGGAATATTGGGGAACTGGTGGCGAACCTGCTCTCCATAGCGGTCGGCGAGCGATTTGAGGCCGGCGTAAATTTCGGCGCGGCGGCCACCTTCACGAATGAAGCGGTCGAAGTCGTCGGCGCTGGTCGCGCCCACGTGCAGGCGCTGGCCGCCATAGGTGAGGATCTCAAGCGACTCGATGTTGTCATCCGTCTTCCCGGCCATGATCGAGTGCACGCCGCAGGAGTTGTTGCCGATCATGCCTCCGAGCGTGCAGCGGTCGTGGGTCGCGGGATCGGGCCCGAAGGTGAGGTGGTGCTTCTCGGCTGCGGCGCGGAGGCGATCAAGCACGACTCCGGGCTCGACGCGCGCGATGCGGCGCGCGGGATCGATTTCGAGGATACGCGCCATGTATTTCGAAAAGTCAATCACGATGGCGGCGTTACAGCATTGTCCGGCAAGTGACGTGCCTCCGCCGCGGGCGAGCAACGGAGCGCGGTGGTCGCGGCACAGGGCAACGGTAGCGAGAACGTCTTCTTTGTCGCGTGGAACTACGACGCCGATCGGGACCTGCCGGTAATTGGAGCCGTCGGTCGCGTACAGAGCGCGGCTGCCCGAGTCGAAGCGAACTTCTCCACGAAGATGGCGGCGGAGAACGGCTTCAAGCGCGGGCGTGTCGAGTTGCGCGGTATGGGCCGGAGGTGGGGCGATGTCTTGCGGCATAGTGTACAGAACATCTTCGAGGATGCGGGCGTTGTGCGCAAGGGGATTGCGCCTTGACGACCGTCGCGCTGTATCCTCTGCGGATGAACATCTTCAGCCCAGGGACACAGAGGTTCACGGGGGAAAACCGCAATCCACAAAATGCGATTACCGCCAGGATCGAGTCAGGTAGTCGGCCAGGGACAGCGATATCAGAATCGCGAGAAAGAAGAAGCCCGAGACGACAACGGCGCCGGTCAGCTTTTCGCTCGCGCCCTTGACGTGCATGAAGAAGAGCACGACGAGCGTGGCTTTGATGGTGGCGACGAGGAGCGCAACCACCGGGTTGAAGGGACCGAGGTTCACGAAGGCAACGGCGGCCGTGGTTACGGTCAAAACGAGCAGAATAAGACCGATCCCTATGTAAAATCCTTGCGAGTGAGTTGTGTGTTCGTGTTCGACGGTAAGATCGTGTTCGACCTTGTGTTCGGGCTCGACCATGGCAAATCCTTAGAATTAGTTCTGGTTATTAAATCCCAACTGTTGTCGACTCGTGACAATTCTTACATACGATCGCGTCCTCACCGTCACGAATGCCTGCTGATCAAATACAACAACGGAAACAAATAAATCCAGATGATATCGACCAGGTGCCAGTACAAGCCGCCGTTTTCTATAGGCGTGAAGTAGTTGGCCGTGTAATGTCCTTTCCATGCAAGGATCGCCAGTGTGCTAAAGAGCCCGCAGCCAATGACCATGTGCAGAGCATGCATGCCAGTCATCGCGAAATAGAGAGAAAAAAACAACTCCGCTTCATTTGGATTGACTGGGATTTGCTTGCCATTGTCATCAAACTTGTCCGTGAAGTTGAACGTGGGACCAGGAACGTGATGCTTCTCGAATTTTTCCGCGTACTCAAAACCTTTGATGACAAGAAACGTCATGCCAAGGAGCACCGTAACCGCAAGATAGCTGACCAGCACTTTGCGTTTGCCCGCCTCGGCCGCTTTCACCGCCAATACAACCGTGACCGAGCTAACGATCAGGACGGCCGTGTTAATTGCTCCCATCCAAATATTGAGTTGCTGGCTTCCGGCGGCAAAGGCGTTGAAGTGGTTGACCCTGTAGATAAGGTAGGCGCAGAACATGCCGCCGAAGAACATGATCTCAGTTACCAGGAACAGCCACATGCCAAGCGAGGCGGCGTTCTTCTGTTGCTGAGCGTCGGCGAATTGGTGTACCAGCGCCGGATTGTGAGCTTCGTGTTCCATGACCGCAGATTCACCGGTGGTCGCTTGGCTATCTGGCAACGGGAGCCTCCAGTTCCTTGTCTGGGATCTCGTCGTAGTTATAAGCCTCCCAGGTCACGACAGGAGTCTCGTCAAAATTGAAGGTAGGCGGCGGCGACGTGGTTTTCCACTCCAAGCCAGCGGCGTTCCACGGATTGTCGCCGGCGAGCGGCCCGTAGCGCAGCGACCAGAGCAAGTAGATCATCGGCAGCAGATAGCCGACGGCAAGCACGCTGGAGCCCGCGGTCGAGAGCACATTCAACACCTGGAACTCCGGCGGATACTGCCAGTAGCGGCGCGGCATGCCGACATAGCCAAGAATAAACTGCGGGAAGAACGTAAGGTTGAAGCCGACGAACACCAGCAGCGCAGACAGTTTAGCCCAGCCTTCCGGATACATGCGGCCCGTAATTTTGGGCCACCAGAAATGCATGCCTCCGAGATACCCCATCAAGACACCACCTACCATGACGTAGTGGAAGTGGGCGACCACAAAATACGTGTCGGTGACGTGCACGTCGATGCCAAGCGTTGCGAGAAAAAGCCCGGTCAAACCGCCGATGGTGAAAAGCCCGATGAAGCCAAAGGCATAGAGCATGGGCGTGGCGTAAGTAATCGAACCCTTGTAGAGGGTAGCAGTCCAATTGAACACCTTGACCGCCGAGGGCACGCCGACGAAGAAGGTCAGGAACGAGAAGATCATGGCGGCGTAGAGCGAAATTCCGGCCACAAACATGTGGTGAGCCCAGACCAGAAAGCCGATCACGGCGATGGCAATACTCGACAGCGCCACGAACTTGTAACCGAAGACGCGCTTGCGCGAGAAGCAAGTAATGAGTTCGCTGATAACTCCCATGGAAGGCAGGATCATGATGTATACCGCCGGATGGGAATAGAACCAGAACAGATGCTGGAACAGGAGCGGGTCTCCGCCGAGCCTCGGATCGAAGATGCCAAGATGGAAGGCGCGCTCGACGGCCACCAGCACGATGGTGATGGCGACAACCGGCGTGCCCAGAATCATGATAAGGGCGGTGGCGTAGTTGGCCCAGATGAACAACGGCAGACGGTCCCAGGTGAGGCCGGGAGCGCGCATGCGGTGAACGGTGACGATGAAATTGAGTCCGGTGAAGATGGACGAGAAGCCCGCGAGGAAGACCGCGAGTCCAGCTTCAATGACGTGGGTGTTGCTGCCGACTGTGCTGTACGGGGTATAGAAAGTCCAGCCGGTATCAACGCCGCCATTCAGCATGCAGTGCAGGAAGAGCACGCCGCCGGCGATGTAGAGATACCAGCTGAGCAGATTGATGCGCGGGAATGCGAGATCCTTGGCGCCGACCATGAGCGGCACCAGGAAGTTGCCGAGCACCGCAGGCACGACTGGAATCAGAAAGAAAAACACCATGATCATGCCATGCATGGTGAACACCTTGTTATAGGTGTCGGCCTGCAGAAGGTCGCCCTCCGGCGTAAGCAGTTCGAGCCGGATGAGCATGGCAAAGAAGCCGCCGAGAAAGAAGAAAATGCTGACCGAAATCAGATAGAGAAGCGCGATCCGCTTGTGGTCCGTGGTAAGTAGCCAGGACTTGAGGGTGTGCCCGTTATTGAGATAGTTCAATTTCGGAGCCTGATTCGCCGGGATTACTGTACTCGCCATGACTATTGCACCTGCATATTCTGGGGTTGTCCCGGGGAAGTAGCGGACTGGTTTTGCAGTCCGGCTGTCCCCGGGGGTGGCTGGGCTAACGACTTTACGTAGGCCACCAGGGCGTTCAACTGCTCGTCACTGACGATGCCCTGAAATGTCGGCATCACCGGTTTGAAACCTTTCACGATTTTGGCGGTTGGATTGAGGATGGACTCGCGAACATAATTCTCATCGGCTCTCACGGTTCGTCCGTCTTCGAGAAGCACGTCAGTGTTGTAGAGACCGACCAGATTGGGCCCGCGTCCTTGCACGTCGGAACGATGGCAGGTCGCGCATCCAAACGCAGAGAACAACTGCTTGCCGGTTTCCTGCAAAGGCGCAGACGCCCCGCCCGCCATCCACTGGGCATAATCCTGCGGCTCCATGACGACGATGTCGCCGCCCATTCCGGAGTGCATTGTCCCACAGTATTCGGCGCAGAATAAATGATAACGTCCGGGCACCGTGGCCTTGAACCAAAGCGTGGTGTAGCGGCCGGGCAGTACGTCCTGCTTGATGCGGAATGCAGGAATGAAAAAGCTGTGAATCACATCCTGCGAGGTCATGATCAGCTTGACGTTCTGTCCGGTGGGAACGTGCAGTTCGTTAATCTCGCGCTGCCCCTCCATGTGCTCGATCTTCCACATCCATTGTTTAGCGACGACATACACCTCGGTCGCGTCGGCGGGAGGTGTGCGCTCCTGGAAAAAAATGACTGCGCCCCAGATGAAGAAGGTCAGCATCACAAAGAACGGAATAATCGACCAGCTAAGTTCGAGAATGGTCGAGCCTTCGATCTGCGTAGCTTCGCGCCCGGGAACGCGACGATACTTGATCGCCAGCACCGTAACCGCAAGAAAAATGAGCGCAGTCATGACGCCAGCCACCAGCAGCAGATAGATGTAAAGCATATCCACCTGGCTTGCCATGGTCGAAGCTTGATCGGGCCACAAAGGCAAATATTTCGACATAACTATTAACTCGATTACCTAACTCGCCCGAATTCGCCAGGCGTCGCGCCTCGACCGGAACTATTATCCGAACTGTGACCGGAACGACGATCGGCGCGGAACATGACAAACATAAATGCTCCCAGGATGAGCATCGTAGCCAACGCTGCCAGCTTCAGAATATTGCTGATGACAGCTCCGTACTTTCCAGTCCTCGGATCGTAGTGATAGCAGTAGAGCAGCACCTGGTCGCCGATGTTACCAATTTTGTTTTGCGAGGCCTGCACCAGTCCAAGGCGCAGATCCTTGGGAGAGAACTCGACTCCATAAAAATATCCCGAGACACGGTGATCGGGCGTAAGCATGACAATCGCGGTAGCGTGAGCGTACTGCTCGGTTTTCGGATCGAACTGAAATTGGAAGCCGACCGCTTTGGTGAGCGCTTCGATCTGGTCTGCCTTGCCAGTAAGGAAGTGCCAGCCCTGATCGGAGTTCGCGCGGCCATAGCGTTTCATGATGTCCCGCTTCTTTGCAGCGGCCATTTCCGTGGTTTCGTGCGGGTCAAAGCTTACGGTGACGACGTCGAAATCTTTGCCAAGATCGAAGGTCAGCGCCTTCATCGAACCGACCAGCCCTTGCAGCAGTTCGCTGCACAACATGGGGCATTGGTAGTAGCCCAAATTCAGGATAACGGGTCGCCCGTGCCCGAAGTAGTCAGCGAGTTTGACCGGGTTGCCGAGTTCGTCGCGGAATTCGAGACCGATCGGAACTTCCGCGTTGAGATGTTGCTCGATACCTACGAATTCAAGCCCCGGGGGACGCTGGCTGGCAGGCGGACTCATAATGCCGCCGCCCATAATCGGACCCCGCGCGCCCTGGGCAAACAGCGGTGCGGCCGCGAACATCAGCAGTAAGGCCGCGGCGATAATCGAGTTGGCAATATTGCTTTTACTGCGCACTGTTTTTTCCTTTTTCGGCGGACTTTGACGCGGGCGCTTTGCTCGCCGCCGTTGCGCTTGCCTCCGCGCAGCTTTGCGCACACACAGGCAATCCGCGCTGGACGATCAAGTCCATGGCGCGCTCGATCGGAATGTGCGCCACGCCCGCTTCTTTGTCGACCCATCCGTAGCTGTTGAGTTGGTCCTCCTGATTTATCAGGAAGTCGCGGAACTGGCCGCGCTCGTTGGTTTCGAGCATGGGCGCGCCATTGTCCTTGAACGTTTTATCCATGTCCGCCTGCGTGACCACGCGCGACATCGCCCCCTTCGAAGTTACCAGCGGACTGGCAGTGGCCATCTGCGACCGCTCGTAATTATCGAGAAACGAGTACATGCCGACGATGATGAAATAAATGACGACACCAATGACCGCGAGGCCGATCATGAAGGCGAAGACGCCGCGTGTCCCCAGGTCTTCGTGTTCGAACTCGGTCTCGTGGCCGGAGTGGCCCTGGTTCGAGTAACTACCGTTCATCATTTCGTCGCTCATATTTCGTCGCTCATATTTCGTCACTCATGCGACGGCTCCAGAAGTCTCAGCGTCTGCGGCGCGTTGACCGGGAGCAGCGGACGCGATCTCAGGTTGTGGAAGAAGTAAGCCATCCAAAGGCCGCCGATCCCAGCAATGATCGTGAAGTGCAGCCAGCTAAGGTGAAACGTGGGATGCGACGCCGGCTCGACATGCCAAAAGATATCGACCATGCGCACCAATATGATCCAGGAGGCTAGCCGCACCAGCGTGTGCGCCTTGCGCTTCAAATGTCGCGAAAGCAAGAGCGCGAACGGCACCGCAAACTGAAACACTACCAGAAACAGACCGACATATTCCCATCCGCCATTCAGGCGGCGCACAAACCACGGAATTTCTTCGGGCAGGTTGCCGGCCCAGATGATGAGCCACTGCGAAAAATTAAAGTAAGCCCAGACCATGACGAAGGTGAGCATGAACTTGCCGTGGTCGTGGACTTCAGTATCGGTAAGGTAGTCGGACATCGGCTGGCGTTTGCCGAGGATGGTCTCGATGACCACGCAGAAGCAGAAGGCAGAGAGCGCCTCGCCCGCGATAAAGATCAGGCCATAGATGGTCGAGATCCAGCGCGCCTGCAGCGACATCACCCAGTCGATCACCGCGAAGGAAATCGTGAGTGAGTAGATCACGAGTCCAAGGGAACTCATCACGCGGAAACGCAGGGTGCTTTGGCCCGCAATCGTGTCCTGCTCGGTGGACCAGCGATTCAGGAAGTAGGCCATCCCGAACCAGATGGCAAAATAAATGATGTAGCGGACCAGGATGCCGTTGAAGTTAAGATAGCTGTGCGCAATTTCCAAGATCTTGGGATCGGTCTTCGGGTCGGCCAATAGATCGGGCCGGGCCCAGAAATACAGCTTCGGCAAGTGCAGCAGAATCGGAATAAAGAGCACAAACATGAGCGGGAGCGTCATCATCCCCGACTCGAGGATGCGGCGAATCACGATGCTCCAGGCACCGCCGACCAGGTGATGCAGCATCAGTATGGCCATGCATCCGAGCGAAAGACCGAGCCAGAACATGAAGCCGGTAAGATAGGCGGAGTAAAAGCTGTCTGGAGCCAGAAAAGCGCCGGCCACGGAAGCAATGGCCGCGATCACTCCAATGACCAGCGACCGCTGCTGGATGGTCTGGGCCACGGGCGGGGCCATCAGGTCCGACTTATTCATCGTGGCCGTGGTCATTTAGGCTCCCCTTCGGTCGAAGTGGTCGGCGGCATGACTTCGGGCAACGTGGCTCCGTTGCCAATATCACGGAACTGCGGCGGAGGCGACGGAACTTTTTGTCCGGCGGGAATGTCGGTCGCAGTTGCATTCTGGCTCAGTTGCAGCGCGCGGATGTAAGCGGCAATGCACCAGCGATCGCGCGGCGCAACCTGTGTGCCATATTCCGGCATAACGCCGTAACCGCTGGTCATGACGTCGAAGAAGTGGCCGATCGGCGCTTTGCGCAGACGCTCGATGTGATATGACGGCGGACGCCGGAATCCGCGCGTGGGGATGAAGCCACCACCGTCGCCGACGCGTCCGTGACAAGGCGTGCAGTTGATGTTGAAACGCTCGCGTCCGCGAGCAAGAACTTCGGCGGTCACCGGGAACGGCATATAGTCGCCCGGATTGCTGCCGATTTTTCCAGTGTAGAAGTAACTATCTTCGCGGAGATCGCCGCGTGCGACCGTGCCCTCGACGGGCATGCGGGCGGAACGATCATCGGCGAAGAAATCGCTCTTTGCCAGGGGCCGGTAATAAGGTTGCAAGTGCATATCGATGCGGCATCCGGCGGTCACCGCGATCAGCGTCAGCAGTGCCGGCAAAACTCTTCGAAGGTTCAGCGTGGCTCGGCTATCCATACCTAGCTTGGCACCTCCGCGATCATCCGTGGAGCAAGGCCACTAAGAAATGAGCGCGTGCGGGCGGCGTCATACTTCGGGTCGCTGGATTCCACCACCAGGAAGAATTTATTCTCAGAGGCTTTAGCGAACTCGGGCACGTTGAACACCGGGTGATAGGGCATGGGCAGGCCGTTCAGAGCGATCATGCCGATAGCGGAAGAAAGTCCGCCGAAAAGAATCGTCAATTCAAAGGTCACAATGATGAACGAAGGCCAGGAGTGAAACGGCCGTCCGCCGACATTGACCGGATAGGTAATCACTGCCACCCAATACTGCAGCGCGTATGCCGATATCCCGCCAATAAGTCCGCCGATGAGGACGACCAGCGGCACACGGTTCTTGTGGAAGCCGATGGCTTCGGCTAAGCCCTCGATGGGAAACGGGCTATAGGCGTCGAGCTTCTGGTAGCCCGCTTCGTGTGTCTTGTGAGCGGCAGCGACCAGTTCTTGTGCCGAGTCGAATTCCGCCATCAACCCATAGATCGCAGAATCGCTCATTGCTTCACCTCCGCCGCTTCGTGCACATGCGCCTCTGGCAGCAAGGTGCGCAATTCGAAGATGGAGATCATGGGTAGGATACGTACGAACAGCCACATGGCAGTCAGGAACAAGCCGATGGTGCCGGCGAACGTCATCCAATCCCACTTGGTTGGGTAGTATTGGCCCCACGAAGAATTCAGGAAGTCACGACTCAAACTGACCACTACGATAATAAAGCGCTCCAGCCACATGCCGGTGAGCACAATGAACGAAATGAGCCAGAGCCAGCCGGTGGAGACACGAAACTTCTTCAGCCAGAGAACCTGCGGGATGAAAATGTTGCAGGCGAGCAACGCCATGTACACCCACCGATACGGGCCGTGGAGCCGATTCCAGAGCAGGAACGAATCGAACTGGTTCCCGCTGTACCAGCCCATGAATGCCTCCATGCCATAGCCGTAGGCAACGATGAGGCCGGTGGCCAGCATCACCTTGGCCGAGGTTTCCAGATGCCGCATGGTGATGAAGTCCTCCAGTCCGTAGATCGCGCGGATTGGAATCGCAAGACAAAGAACCATGGCAAAACCGGAATAGATGGCGCCCGCAACAAAGTACGGCGGAAAGATGGTGGTGTGCCATCCCGGGACGATGCCAACGGCAAAATCGAAGCTCACAACCGTGTGCACGGAAAGAACAAGAGGTGTCGCGAGTCCGGCGAGAAGCAAGTAGGCCGTCTCATAACGGTGCCAGTGGCGGGCCGAACCGCGCCATCCCATGGCGAGCAATCCGTAAATCCGCTGGACCCAGACACCCTCGGCGCGATCACGCAAAGTGGCGAAGTCGGGAATCAATCCCACAAACCAAAACACCAGCGAAATCGTGAAATAAGTCGAAACCGCGAATACGTCCCATATGAGCGGGCTGCGGAAGTTCGGCCAGTAGTTCATGGTGTTCGGATAGGGAAAGAGCCAGTACGCAAGCCACGGGCGTCCGGTGTGGGCGAGCGGGAAGATGCCGGCGCAAGCCACCGCAAAAAGCGTCATTGCTTCCGCGAAGCGGTTGATCGAGTTGCGCCAGGTCTGCCGAAGCAGGCACAGAATCGCCGAAATCAACGTGCCCGCGTGGCCAATACCGATCCACCACACGAAGTTGACGATGGCAAATCCCCAACCGATGGGGATGTTGATACCCCAAATCCCTGTCCCTTTAATGAACAGGTACCCCAGGGCCATCATCAGCATATTCATCATCCCGAACACGATCAGGAAGCCCAGAATCCATCCCAGTGAGATGGGGCGCTTCAGCACGATGTTGCTGATCTTCTCGGTGATGGTGGAGAAGGTGTGGCCCGGTGCGATCACCGGCACTCGCCTGTCTGCCAGCGGTATTTGTGTGTTGGTGGCCATGCCTTACTTGTGCTCCACGTTATTGTTAACTATGTTCTTGACTCCGCTTTTGCCTGTTCTAACTCGGGGTTAGGATTGCGAACTTCCGCCAGATACGTCGTACGCGGCCGCGTGTTCAATTCACCCAGCAGGGAGTAGTTCCTAGCCCGCGCCTTCCACTTATTGACCTGGCTGTTCGGATCGTTGAGATTGCCGAAGACGATCGCGTTGGCGGGGCAAGACTGCTGGCAGGCCGTCTGCAGATCGCCGTCTTTAATAGTGGAGTCGGCGCGCTCGGCATCAATGCGATGCTCACTGATGCGCTGCACACAGTAAGTGCATTTTTCCATGACGCCGCGGCTGCGTATGGTCACGTCCGGATTGCGCATGAGCTTGAACTGTGGCGTCTCCCAATCCTGGAACAGAAGGAAATTGAACCGCCGCACTTTGTAAGGGCAGTTATTGGAGCAATACCGCGTGCCGACGCAGCGGTTGTACACCATATCGTTCAGGCCTTCACTGCTGTGAATGGTAGCCTGCACCGGACAGACCAATTCGCAGGGTGCGTCCTCGCACTGCATGCAGGGCACAGGCTGGAAAAAACCTTTGGGATTGTCGCGCGGGCCGTTGTAGTACGCGTCAACGCGCAGCCAGTGCATGTGGCGGCCCCTGAGCGTTTGATACTTGCCGACCACAGCGATGTTGTTTTCCGACTGGCAGGCGACGACGCAGTTATTGCATCCAACGCACGAATTCAGGTCTATCGCCATGCCCCAGGAGTAAGTCTCCTTCGAATAATCAAACGGCTTGTAGAGCGTGAGGTCCTGCGGCGGCTCGCCTTCCTTCGCGAAGTTGGGCTCTTTCTTGTACTCCTCAAGGCTGCGTTCCTGCACCAGCGGACGCTCGCTTCCGTTAGGCGTTTCCATCGTCTGATAGCCCTGCGTGCTGGCGAGGTTGTAGGTTTCTCCGGTGGGCGTGAGTTTCGCGCCGGCGGCAAACCACGGAGCCTGACTGGTGCGCAGCGGGTAGACGTCGAAGCCGGTGCCGGTGCCAATGCGTCCGGCGCGCGTGCGACCGTAACCAAGGAAGACCGTGATCGAGTTGTCGGGATGTCCAGCCTGAATCCAGACCGCGCCTTTGACTTTCTTTCCGTTGAATTCGAGTTCCGCAACGTCTTTGAAATTCAGCTTCATGCGCTCGGCCATCGCGGGGCCGATCATGATGGGATTGTCCCAGGTCAGCTTGGTAAGCGGCTTCGGGAGTTCCTGCAGCCAGCCATTATTCGCGAAGCGGCCGTCGTAGATTGAGGGATCGCGGCGGAAGTTAAGCTCAGTACCCTGGGGTGCGGATTGCGATGCTGGGAAGTTGGTCGCTTTCAGCGCTACAGTCTTCGGCGCATAAGTCGTGCCTGAGACCCAACCGTCGTGCAGCGACTTTCGCCAGAAAGCGTCAAAGTCAGCGCCAGTATGCTCCTTCTGCCAGTAAGCCTGCACGATCTCGCGTCCCGTGAGGCCGGACTGCCCAACAAGGATCGAAATTATTTCATGCGCGCTCTTGCCACCGTAAAGCGGCTCAATGAGCGGCTGAACGATGCTGACCGTTCCGTCGTAAGCGCGAGCATCGCTCCAGGACTCGAGATAGTGCGCCTCAGGCACATGCCACTGGCAAAGTTCTGCGGTCTCATTACGATGCGAACCGAGAAACACTTTCAGACTGACGGCATTCGATTTGAGCGCCGAAGCGAATTCGAGTTCGGCGGGCGCGTCGTAGGCGGGATTGCCACCGAGGATCAGCAGCAAGTCAACTTTGCCGGCGCGTATGTCTTCGACGAGCGCATGCAGCGACTCGTTGCGAATTACGGGATTTGCATCGACCGGCTCGGTGTAGAAAGCGGTCTGGCCAACGTTGCCGAGCGCCTGGTTAACGGCGTGCGTGATCGCATGGACAGCGGGCGGCTGATGATCGCCAGCGATGACGACACTGGAGCCTTTGTGCGACAGCAGGTCTTTCGCGAGCGCTGAGACAAACTTCTGCTCCTCGCCACTAGAGCCACCGCCGGCATTCACGCCGACAGCAGTCGCCAGTGCCCGAACAAGGTTTTCGACATCCCCCGCGCGCATCGGCAACCGATGATCCGCCTTCATCCCCGTTGAAGACGGCGTGCTCTCGACCACATACAGCCGATTCATGTTCGCATCAGGATTGCGCCTCGCGGCGAAATCGCGCGTGTAGCGCGCCGAGCCAGGGAATCCAGCGTACAGAAAGTCGGCGTCAAGCGAGACGATGACATCGGCCTTCGACAAGTCGTAGCGCGTCTCGACCGGCTCGCCGAAAGCCAGTTTCGCGCCTTCGACTACATTGTCGCGGTTGATCGGCTCGTAAACGTGCCACTTCGCCTGCGGATTCGCTTCCAGATAGCTGCGAATCTGCGCGGCCAGCGTGGGCGAGGAGACGGTCTGCGTCAGGATGCGGACGCCGCCGCCCGCGATGCTCTTCTCCACACTCATGGGCCCGCGAACCGCCTCCATGAAGGCATTCCACGAACGGACGTCGCCCAGGTACGTCATGTCCCTCGCCCGGTCGGGATCGTAGAGGTCGAGAATCGAAGCCTGCGCGTAGACATCGGTGCCACCGAGGCTGGCGGGGTGCTGCGGATTGCCTTCAACCTTCGTCGGACGGAAAAGATGGCTTTCGACCAGAATCGGCGACGCGTATCCGCCGAGCGTGAACGAGGTCGCGTAGAACTTAGGGCGGCCGGGAATGACATTCTCCGGCTGCCTCACGTAGGGCACGATCTCGGTATTCGGCATCCGCGTGCAACCGGTTAAACCGGCAAGCGCCAGCGACGCGCCCATGGTTTTGAGGAAGCCGCGCCGCGAGAAGTCGTTGAGCCACTCAGATGCGCCCTTGGGGAACTCGCGGTGGAGCATCTCCTGAAACTCTTCGCTGCCCGCCAGTTCTTCCAGGCTGCGCCAGTACTCAGGGCCGGTCGTCTCCTCGATCTGATCCCTCACGGCAGTCAGGTCAAGCTGCTTGCGCTTGCTCGGGCAAACATCGCCTCCCGCCGGTTTTGCTTTGTGCTCGTCCATGCTCATCGTCGAATTCAGCTCTTGGCTACTAACGTCTAGCTTCTAGGTTTCCGTTCTCAGTTCTTGCGATTGAGCCCCGCCGCTACCGATGGCAGGTGTTACAGCTGGTAATATCGTTCACCGAGCGCACCTTGTATGCCTCCTTCAGGGCAGTGCCAAGCGCGATCTGGTCGTGGTACGCCTTACCGGCAAAAACAACCTCATTCTTGCCCATCGGGTCGTTGACTGGAGGCTCATAGCGCATGTTGAAAACCTGTTCGCGCGGACGCAGATATTTTTCCGTATTGCGGTGGCAGTCGAGGCAGAATTCCATCTGCAGCGACGCGTACTGGTAGGTTAGCGGCATCTGGTCAATCGGACCGTGGCAGGTGTTGCACCCCACACCCTTATTAATGTGGATACTGTGATTGAAATATACATAGTCCGGCAACTGGTTGACGCGCGTCCATTCCAGCGAGCGGCCGGTGCGGTAACTTTCGCGAACCGGCTCCAGATAAGCCGCGTTGGTCCATATCTGCTGATGGCAGTTGATGCAGGTCTTGGTGGGCGGGATGCCGGCAAAGCTCGATTGCTCGACCGAGGTGTGACAGTAGCGGCAGTCGATGCCCAGCCCGGTGACGTGGTGCTGGTGGCTGAACGGTACGGGCTGCGACTTCCGGACGCCAGCATTGGTGATGTACGGAGTCCGCTCCAACTCCAGCACAACCCAGAATAGCCCGGCCACCGCAAAAACCGTGAGCACCATGGAGGCCCGGGCGATGGCATTGCTGCTGCGTGGAAAGATCTGCATTGAATGTGAAGTCTTTAGTATTTCGGGTTCGACTTTCGCCCTTCCCGGTTGACCGCATTCGTATGATTTACGTCACACGCTGCTGTGACGCACGTTACTGAAACAAGTGAGTATAACAGTTGACTCGCGAAATGGAATAGGTCGTGCAGCTTTTCTTTGTGTGCATCGGGATTTGAGAAAACCTGAAAGAAAATTTATCGTTCTTTGGTGAATGCGTTGTGAATGCGTTTCTGGGAAAACAGTCCGGCAACCAAGCCTCAGCGCAGATTCATGACCAGCAGTTTCGGTTCCGTCATTTCCTGAATCGCGTCGCGCAAGCCCTCACGTCCAAATCCGGAATCCTTAATCCCGCCGTACGGCATGTGGTCGATGCGAAACGTGGGAACGTCGCCCGCAATCAAGCCGCCAACTTCAAGTTCGTCGTAAGCCTGAAAAATAAGTTTGGCGTCCCGCGTGAAAAGCCCAGCCTGCAGGCCATAAGCAGAGCTGTTGATCTGCTTCAGCGCTGAGGCGAAATCGTTGTAGGGCTCAACCGTCACGACCGGCGCAAAGATTTCCTGGCTATTCACCTTCATGTTGGGCTTGGTGCCGGTAAGCACGGTGGGCTCGAACAGCGAGCCTTTGCGGTTGCCGCCGCAGAGCAGGCGCGCCCCACCGCGCACCGCCTCCTGCACCCACTCGGCAGCGCGGATGGCGTCGCTTTCGCGGATGAGCGGGCCCAGGTCGCTCGACTCGTCCAGCGGATCCCCGACTTTAAGTTTGCTGACCGCGGCCAGCAACAACTCGGTGAATTTTCCGTAGACGGAGTGTTCCACAAGAATACGCTGCACGGAAATGCAAGACTGTCCGGCATACGCAAAACCTCCGGTAACACATCGGTCGGCGGCATAAGCGAGATCCGTATCGCTGTGGACGATGACGCCCGAATTGCCTCCCAGTTCGAGGACAACTTTTTTCTTTCCGGCATTGTTCTTGATGGCCCAGCCGACGACGGCACTCCCAGTGAAGCTGATGAGCTTGATGCGCTCATCGGTAACCAGCAACCCGGAATCTTCGTTCGAGAGCAGAACCGCGTTGAATCCGCCATCCGGCCACCCCGCTTGCTGGATCACTTCCGCCAAAAGCAGCGAGGTAAGCGGAGTCTCGGGCGCGGGCTTGAGCACCATGGAACAGCCGGCGGCAATGGCCGGGGCGACTTTGTGCGCGACCAGGTTCAAAGGAAAATTGAAAGGCGTGATCCCGGCGACGGGGCCAACGGGAAATCTTTTGACGATGCCCCAACGTCCGGCGGTTGACTGCTGCCAATCCAGCGGCAAATATTCGCCGTAGCCGCGAACCGTCTCTTCGGCGGCGATGTTGAACGTAAAGACAGCGCGGTCCACTTCGCTGCGAGCGCTCTTGATCGGCTTGCCCGCTTCCAACGCAATGGTGTGGGCAAATTCCTCTTTGCGATCGCGAATGCCGCCTGCAATCCGGTGCAGGACCCGTTGACGTTCGAAGGCCGGCAACCGCCTTGTGGTTCCGAAAGCCTTGACCGCAGCGGCAATAGCGCCCTCTGCGTGTTCGCGGCGGCCCTGGTGGACATGCGCGATAAGCGCTCCGTCGTAAGGCGCGTGTACGTCGAGGATGTCGCCCTCTTCCAGCCACTTCCCGTCCAGAAAAAAACCATGGGTTGCAACCGGAGTTACCGTCATCTGGGCCATCACGTTACCTCTTTCGAGTGCACTCGTTATTTGACTCTCGGTTCCCGTACGGCGATTCGCGTCCTGATTTAGGTTAAACGATTATAGAACTTTGTGAAGGGCCCATGAACACCAGCTGCGCGAGGACATCCGCCGCTCGCCCCGTCACTTGCCGGTTTGCGGTTTGAAGCGCTCGTCCACTTCCACCTGGTATCCGGCGGCGAGTCGATTCGTTTCGTTCGCCATCCCGACCACGGACATCAACTCTTTGAACTGGGCGTCGGTCATGCCTTTGTTCGTAGCCGAGGCGGTATGGGAAGCGATGCAGTACGCGCACTGGTTCGTGACCGAAACGGCGACGTAGATCATCTCTTTGGTGAGCGGATCCAGAGCTCCCGGAGCCATGATCTGCTTGATGTCATCCCAAGTCCGCTTGAGCATGACAGGATCGTGCGCGATTGCCTTCCAGAAATTGTTGATCCAGTCGGTCTTGCGTGTGGCCATGATGTCGTCGTAGATGGCGCGTACTTCGGGGCTGGCGTCGGCGTATTCGATCAGGCCAAAGAGCGACATAGAGTTTCTCCGGATAAGGGCTCAGGTCGCAGGAAAACCAAAAGCGGTTCAGGAGAGTCTTTCCTAAGACCTGTCACCTGCCACCTGATCTTAGACCTGTTCTCGCTACAGCACCGCCGTCTCACGAATCATCCGCCCTTCCCCGAAGCGCGAGAAGTTCAGCAGCGATGCGTCAATCAGATCAGTCTTCCCAGTCAAAATCAGGTCACTCAAAATTTTCCCGGTGGCGGGCGAGTGCATCACGCCATGTCCGCTGAAGCCGTTGGCGAAGAAGAAGCCGGGGACTTCGGTAGATTCGCCGACAATCGGGTGATGGTCCGGCGTCATCTCATAAAGTCCGGCCCACGCTCGCTGAGGATTGACCGCAACATTTTCGAAGACGGGCACGCGATCCGCAGCGCGGGTCAGTATCTTCTCGATGAAACCGGCATCGAAATCGGTTTTGTAGCCGGGCGTTTCTTCCGGATCGTTCCACGCCAGCAGGAATCCGCGGCTCTCGGGACGAAAATGAAAGCCGTTGGACATGTCGACGATCATGGGCGCAGTGTGCGGAAATTGGTCGAACGGTTCGGTCGGAACCAGCATGCGGCGCAACGGTTCGACGGGAAGATCGATGCCAACCATTCTCGCGATAGGCGCAGCCCATGGCCCAGCGCAGTTAACGACACTGCGCGTAGAGACCACATCGCGTGTGGTCGCAACTTCGAAGCCCCCATCCTTGCGCGTGATCCCAGTCACGCTGGTGCTCTTCCACAGCGTGGCACCGTGATCGCTTGCCCAAGTCATAAATCCGATCATGGCGCTGTAGGGATCGACAAAGCCATCGGTGGAGCAGAAACTGCCGCCAGCGATGTCATCGCCGCGGAGTTGCGGAAACTGGTTACGAATCTCTTCGCCGGCGACGAGGCGCACATTCTTCAGTCCCATGGCAATCTGCCTTTCGTAGTTGGCCCGCAGGTAGGCCATGTGCTTTTCGCTGGTTGCGCAGAATAGATAACCCTGGGGCCGGTAGTCGCACGGGTAGCCAAGGCGCTCCTCGAAGCTGGCATAGAACGGGATCGAGTAGAGCGACATCTGGATGTTGACCGGCGTCGAAAACTGGGCGCGCACCCCGCCCATACTCTTGCCTGTGGATCCCTTGCCCTGTGCCGTCTCGCGCTCAATCACAAGAACGTTCTTGCAGCCCGCCGCAACCAGGTGGTAGGCGATGCTGGAGCCGACAATTCCTCCGCCGATGAGAACGACGTCTGCGGTATGCATGTGCGCGGCAATTGTAAATGTTCGCCTGGGCCGGAGGTCGTGTGGTGACGGGGCTCTGCCCCGTTCTAGCGGGGCGAAGCCTCGCCACCACACAAGCATCTAGGGGAGCGATGACTTTGTCACATCTCAGGAAGTCGCCACGGCAAGGGCAACCCTACCCAAGACCACGACTGCGAACCACCCGAAGACTACGGCGAAGGCGGTCCCACGTTTGACGTTGCTGATGCAGGAAATGCCGATGGCGGTCAGCACCAATGTCCAGAGAGTGAAGACATCAAACGGTGACAGCAGCGCCCGCAGCACCGGAGAGCCGTCCGGGCCAATAAAATATCCGGGATTGGTAGCCACCGGGTTCTCAATGTTAAACGCATCGCCGCTGACCCCCGCCAGAAGCGACAGCATCGCCAGCAGCGTTGTTAGCAGCATCGGCAGTCGGGTATAGACAATCAAGGCAAACAGGGTCTTGTATCTCAGCTCAGCGCTCGCGCCGAACTTGAGAGTGGCAAACAGAACACCGGCAAAGGCTGCATACAAGCCGAGCGCAATGATGGGGACGGAGTAGGAGATTATCTTGGTAATTGTGACCTGCTGCTGCATGACCATTTGGCGCCGATCCACCGGCAGGCGGTCAATGCGATCGGCCGTCTTGGGTTGCAACTGGATCTGATTCTCCACCACCTTGCGAAAGCCAACCTTCTGATCGACGATATAGATAAATATCGTGGAAACGATCGCAATGATCAGGAACGGCGCCCACCAGCTAGCGTTCCTCCGGAGATCGGTGAAGGCCTTGCTGGGCGCAACCAAGGTGTCGACGAGGCGCTGCCCTTCAGACAGCGGCGTTTCCTGAGGAGGCTGTGAGGGTACCTGGGATATCTGCGGTGGCACGGAAGGGTTGGTCGCCATATTTCTCTCCCGAAACAGAAAGAGATTGTAGTTTCCATCCGGCGGAAGGACAAGTTGTACCGAGAGAATTCTACGACGACGCCATCTCCGGAGTCGCTGCCAGCAATTTCTGAGTATAAGCGTGCTGCGGCTGAGCAGTGATCTGCTCCGTGCTCCCAATTTCAACAATCCTGCCACGATACATCACCGCAATGCGGGTCGAGAGGTAGCGCACGACCGGCATGGAGTGCGAGATGAACAAATAAGTGAGGCCGAAATCGCTCTGGAGTTGCTGCAGAAGATTCACGATCTGGGCGCCGACGCTGACGTCGAGAGCCGAGACCGGTTCATCAGCGACAATAAACTTCGGCCGCAGCGCCAGCGCGCGGGCAATTCCGATGCGCTGCCGCTGTCCTCCCGAAAACTCGTGCGGATAGCGGGGCATGGCCGATTCATCCATTCCCACCGCCCGCAAGAGCTCCGCAACGCGCTGGCGACGAGCATCGCGGAGGCTTCCGCCGATGATTCTTGGATGAAGAATCAGCGGCTCGGCGATCACATCCTCTACCCGGAAGCGCGGGTCGAGCGAACCGAACGGGTCCTGGAAAATGATCTGCATGTCGCGGCGAAGACGGCGCAGCTCGGAGCCCTTCACCTTCAGCAGATCGATGCCCTCGAAGAGGATCGCGCCCGAAGTCGGCTCGATAAGGCGGAGGATGAGACGTCCAAGCGTGCTCTTGCCGGAGCCAGACTCGCCCACCAGCCCCAGTGTCTCGCCTTCGCGAATGTCGAGCGACACATCATCCACGGCGCGCACTTCACCCGAGCGGCGGCCGCCGAACGAGGACTCGGCAAAATCGAAAATCCTGGTCAGGTTGCGAACTTCGAGCAGGGGCACGGGGAGAGAGTATCAGCGAATGAAGAGCGGCGTCAGCCCTGGTTGCCTTGTTCGTTAGCTAGCCTTGGCCAAACAACTTGAACAGCAATGGCGGTGAAGAGTACGAGCAGAAAGTCGGCCATTTGTGGATGAGCCGGCCAAATCCTCTGTGCTACGCCAAACTCCCAGGCCCCAAAACCGACTGCGGTCGCAATAACACGATCAATGAGGTTTTCAGTGTCTTCATGTTCACTCCTCAACTTTTGGTACGCCAAAGATGGCAATTAGGTTCCGTCCAATTCCGCCATCTGCCACCACATCTCTTCACCCGGCGATCATGGGCACAGCCGCAATCGCAGCGACCATGCCTATGGTCCGCGCGCGACTGAAGTGCTCGTGCAGAAAGGTCCGAGCAAGCAGAACGGTGATGGCGGGATAGAGCGAACTGAGTACGACCGCGTTGTCCAGGCGCCCAATTTGAGATGCGCGGATGAAGACGGCGCTGCCGGTAATGTCGAGGATCCCGGCAACCGCGGCAATGCCCAGCACCGGCGTGGGCACCGCACGCAGGTGTCTTCCGAACAAGACGAACGCTGCCGTAACCAATAAGGAAGCGAACCGTGAGCAGGCGGCGACCCACAATGCAGAAGCATTGCCGGCCTGGTGAATGCAAAGATAGAAGCCAGCGAAGCCGACTCCAGCCAGCACCGCCATGCCTAAGCCTTTGGGACGGTCAGCACCGGCTTCGCTACGTGAGATGAGCCAGACACCGATTCCTGCGAGAATAAAACCGAACACGTGCCGATAGCCCGGAAAGCCCTCCACGAAGGCGGTCGAGATCGTGGGAATCGCGGCGCCGAGAACGGCCGCCACGGGTGCGACCAGCCCCATATTTCCGCTGGCTAGTGAACGATAGAACAAAGCCAGGGCAATGCCCCCGACCGATCCCGCAATCAGTGCCCAAGCAAGGTTCGAGTTTCCCGGAAACGGTGCGTGAACTATAAACGCAAGGGTACTGACTACGACCAAGCCGCTGATGTGCACGATGGCCGTGAATAGAAACGCGTTCGCCCGCCGCGCGCCCACACCACCGAGGAAATCACTAGCGCCCCATACGCCGACCGCAGTCAAGCTATAGGTGGCAGGAATGTACTGGGCGGAAATCGACATTGGAATTTGAGATTAGCACGCAGAGCGCAAGAACCGCGTCGGGACAGCTCGCCCCGGATGTCCACTCGGGCGAAGCCACGCTGAAGAACGAAGGTCGTATCAGGGCATCGCCTCAGCGATGCCGAGTGCCTTCGAAATCAGAAGCCCTTTAGGGGCCGAGTTACGCCGTGACCGCCTCCGGCTGCGGTTTTCCCGCCAGCAACTGCCGCAGCACGTACTGCAGTATGCCTCCGTTTGCATAGTAGAGAGCTTCTTGAGGAGTATCGATACGAACCACGGCCTGAAATTCTGCCGTCTTCCCGCCCTTCACGCGCACGGTGATCTTTCGGCCGGAAGAAAACTTCTCCACCACACTGCTAATCCCCGCGATCTCGAACACCTCTTCGCCGGTCAACTTCAGCGTCTCGGCGTTTTCTCCCGGCAGAAATTGCAGCGGCAGAATGCCCATGCCGACCAGGTTGGAGCGATGAATGCGCTCGTAGCTTTCCGCAATCACGGCGCGAACACCAAGCAAACGCGGCCCTTTGGCAGCCCAGTCGCGCGAAGATCCGGAACCGTATTCCTTACCCGCGAGAATCACGAGCGGCACCTTTTCTGCATGGTATTTTTCGGACGCGTCGAAAATCGACATTTCGGCGCCATCGGGCAGGTGGCGCGTGAATCCCCCTTCGCTGTTCACCATCTTATTGCGCAGCCGGACATTGGCGAAGGTGCCGCGCACCATGACTTCGTGATTGCCGCGGCGCGACCCGTAAGAATTGAAATCCGCCGGTTGCACTCCGTGAGCGATCAGGTATTTGCCGGCGGGTCCGTCTTTCTTAATGGAACCCGCGGGTGAAATGTGATCGGTGGTGACGCTGTCGCCAAGCACAGCCAGCACGCGCGCCCCTTTGATGTCCTCAACCGCGGACGGCTTCAGCATCATGTCATCGAAGTATGGCGCCTGCCGGATGTACGTGGAACGCTTTTCCCAAGCATAAGTCTCACCTTTGGGAACAGGCAGCCCGCGCCAGCGCTCGTCTCCCGAGTACACTTCGCCATAGCTCTTGCGAAACATCTCTGACGTAATCGCGCTCGCCATCGCCTGTTCAACTTCCTGCTGCGAAGGCCAGATATCGGCGAGGTACACGGGCTTGCCGTCTTTGCCTTTTCCGACGGGATCTTTGCGCAGGTCCGTATCGATGCGGCCGGCGAGCGCGAAGGCCACCACTAGCGGCGGTGACATCAGGTAGTTGGCGCGGACTTCGGAATTGATCCGCCCCTCAAAGTTGCGATTGCCGGAAAGCACCGAAGCGACGACCAGATTTTTCTCGTCGATTTCCTTCGACACTTCCACCGGCAACGGGCCGGAGTTTCCAATGCAGGTGGTGCAGCCGTAGCCGACAATATGGAACTTCAGCTTCTCCAGATACGGCATCAGGCCGGCCTTCTCGAGATAATCGAGCACGACTTTCGATCCGGGAGCAAGCGAGGTTTTCACGGTCGCCGGGACTTCAAGACCGCGCTCCACAGCTTTCTTCGCCAGCAGTCCGGCGGCCAGCATCACCGACGGGTTTGACGTGTTAGTACAGCTGGTGATCGCCGCAATCACCACGCTGCCGTGCCGCAGCGCGTTACCGTTAGTCGAAACGTGCTCCTGGACCTTCGGGTCCTCGACTCCAATTGCGGCCGGACTTCCGCCCTCCTGTTCCCAGCGATTCACCTGCTTGACCGCGTTTTCGATTGGAGCCGCAACGGCGGCCTTTGCTTTCGGCTTGATCAGCGATGGCAACGCCTGCGCAAACGAGTCGCCTGCTTTCGACAGCACGACTCGATCCTGCGGTCGCTTCGGTCCAGCAAGACTCGATTCAACCGTGGCCAGATCAAGACTCACCAGTTCGGAGTATTCGGCTTCGGGCGTTTTCGCATCGTGAAAGAGCCCCTGCTCGCGGGCATAGGCTTCGACCAGCGCGATCTGCTCGTCGCTGCGGCCGGTCAGCCTCAGGTAGCGCACGCTTTCTTTGTCGATCGGGAAAATGCCACAAGTTGCGCCGTATTCGGGAGCCATGTTGGCGATGGTAGCGCGATCGGCGAGCGGAAGATCTTGCAGGCCAGGGCCAAAGTACTCTACGAACTTGCCGACGACGCCGTGCTTGCGCAACATCTCGGTGATGGTAAGCACGAGATCGGTCGCGGTGGCGCCTTCGCGCAGGCGTCCGGTAAGCTTCACACCGACGACCAACGGGATCAGCATGGAGACGGGCTGTCCCAGCATGGCGGCCTCGGCTTCGATGCCGCCTACGCCCCAGCCCAGCACGCCGAGTCCGTTGACCATGGTGGTGTGCGAGTCGGTGCCGACCAGTGTGTCGGGATAGGCGGTGCGCTTGCCGCCTTCTTCGTGCACAAACACCACGCGCGCCAGGTATTCGAGGTTCACCTGGTGGACAATACCGGTATCCGGCGGCACGATAGCAAGGTTGCGGAAGCCGGTCTGTCCCCAGCGCAGAAACGCATAGCGTTCCTTGTTCCGCTGGAATTCAAGCAGCGCGTTCACATCAAACGCTTTGGACGATCCGAATTCATCGACCTGCACCGAGTGATCGATAACTAATTCCGCAGGCTGGAGCGGATTGATGAGCTTCGGATCTCCGCCCAGACGCTTCATGGCGTCGCGCATGGCGGCCAGATCGACCACCGCGGGGACGCCGGTGAAATCCTGCAGCAGAACGCGGCTGGGCGTGAATGCAATTTCTTTATCCGGCTTCGAATTCTTGTCCCACGCCGCAAGCGCACGAATTTCGGATTGCGTCACGTTGTGCCCGTCTTCGGTGCGCAGCAGGTTCTCCAGCAGAATGCGGAGCGAAAACGGCAACTTCCAGGTGGAGATGCCCTGCTTGTCAAGAGCGTCAAGCCGGTAGATTTCGTATTCTTTCTTGCCAACTTTCAAAGTTGCACGAGCGCCAAAACTATTCATTGACATGAGTGCCTTCCTTTATAAGCTCCATGACAAAGCCGGAGCACGATGCAGAATGGGAACCTAATATTGTAATTCGTTTCCGACGCCTCGTGTGGAAGCTGTTCGTGTAGAAGCGATTCTCGGCACTTGCAAGATCTCCTACCGCACGCCCGTCCAAATCTGATAGGCCACCACGCCGACCATAAACACCAGGTAAATCCGCAGCGCCCAAAAGAGCAGCATCTCCGTCCGGGTGAGCCGCCGCCGGGGACAATGATGGTGCTCCTTGGTGGAAACGATCTGGTCAGGCTCCAATGCAGTCATTACCGAGGTGAACTCTTCGCGGCTTACTTCAGCGCTCACGTCGGTGCCGGTTACAGAATCGATTTGTTTTTTTTGCATCTACCTGCCTCCCACGAGCGCCAGCACATTCGGCGCAATCACACTGATCCCAAAAAGCAACCCGGCACCGATCAGTACGGTCACGACCCCCAGTGCCAGCACATTCGCCCACAGTGGACTCACCAGCGCACCCATGATTTCCCGGTCGTTCACCAGCATATAAAGGAAGAGCAGCGCCGGAGGCATAGCCAGAACAGCAATCACGTTCACCAGCAGCACGATGTACACCAGTGGAATTCCCGGGATCAAGACCAACCCCGCAGCGGCCGCAGCTTCGACCAGCAGAACGAGATAGAACGATTTTCCCTGCCTGAAGGGCAGATTCAAACTGTGCGGACGCCGCGCGACTTCTCCGAAAGCGTACGCAGACGAAGTCGAAATGGTAATTGCCGCGACCATCCCCGCTTCGAAGATGCCCAGTGCGAAAAGCGCCGCACCCCAGTGTCCAACAAACGGCTGCAGTGCTTGGGCGAATTCGGCGGCTTCGAAGTTCGCTGCCGACATGTGGTGCATGAACAACGGAGCCGTCGCCATCATCGTCGCCAACGCGGCGACCGTCGCCAAAGCCGCTCCCAACACGGTGTCCACGCGTCCGAAGCGGATGTCCCGCGTGGTGAGACCCTTATCCGCAATCGCGCTTTGCTGAAAGAACAGCATCCACGGTGTGACAGTCGCTCCGATATCGGCCAGCAATACTAGAACCGTCTCCTGCGTGAGCCCGCCCGGCAGTGGTCTCCAACTCACCAAAGCGCGCCCCACCGCCTCCCAGTGCGGATGCGTCATCAGCGCCACCGGCACAAACACCAGATTGAACATGGCAGCGCCGAGAATGATCCGCTCCCACGTCCAATACCGGTGCGTCATGAGCGCAACCGAGAGCACCAACAGGGCCCCAAGGACCGCAACCGCCGGCCGCACTCCAAAAAATCCCAGCCCGGCGCGAATGGCAATAAACTCCGTCACCAGCGTCAGAAAATTACCCACCATCAGATCGATCATCGAGAACCAGCCCCAGAACGGACCAAAGCGATCGAAGATCAACTCAGCGTGTCCGCGATGAGTGGCCGCGCCCAAACGCACGGTCATCTCCTGTACCACGCAAGCCATGAGGAAGGTGAGCGCAATGAACGGTACGAAGAAACCAATCCCGAACCGTGCCCCGGTTGCCGCATAGGACAGCATGCTCGGGCCGTCGTTTTCCCCAAGCATCACCAGGATGCCGGGGCCAATGAGCAACCAGAACAACCGCAACCGCGGCCGGAACCCGCGCCGCGCCCGCGTCTCCGAAACCCGTTCGCGGTCGTGCGCTCGATCGATGTCCTCATGCGTGATGACGACGGCGGATTGGGTTACGCTTAACGCTCGCGGCTTCGATGCTGTCGTTAGTTCTTTCATTCACGCGATGCAATGCGAAAGGGAGAGCGGGGACGGTTGCCGCTCGCCAGCTAATTAGCGTAAGTATACATCAGGAGATAAACTACGGTTAATTGCTTTTGTAACGAATACGGCACCCGCAATTTTGCGCCGAATTTACAGAGGCGCGAGCAGACGGTTCTTTAGCTTTTGGAGAGTCTTCCCATCCGCCGACTTGACCCAAACCTTTTCCGCTGCGGATACACCCAAGGAAACCCGCCCAGCCCCCGTGGTCAGGGTCAGCGTGTTGTCATAATTGCGATGCGCGACATGAACCTTGGCGCCAGGTCGAATGCCACGCTGTTCCAAAAACTCAAGCAGACGCCGATCGCGTTCATAGATGCCGCTCACCTGAAAGCTCTCCCCTGGTTCGGCCTGAGCCAGCAGCACCAGTCCGCGACGGCGGCGACTGGCGGGACTCTCCAGTTCAGTAAGGTTGCCGTGCGGACACGCGACTCCGCGCCCAAGCTTGGCCAGCAGCCTCTCCTCGAAATCGGGCGAGACAGCGTGTTCCAGACGTTCCGCCTCGTCATGCACCTTGTACCATTCCATCCCGAAGATTTCGGCGAGCATGCGCTCGATCAGGTGGTGGCGAACCGTTAACTTACGGGCAATCCTCTTTCCAGCAGCCGTCAGGCGAACGCGTCCGTCGGCGTTTACCCGCACCAGGCCGTCTTTCTTCAGTCGACGCACCGCCATCGTTACCGCCGGAGGCGAAACCTTCAGCCAGTGCGCGAGCGTTGCCGAAATAACGCTTTCCCCTTCGCTCTCGGCCTCGAGAATCGCCTTAAGGTAGTCCTCTTTGGAAACAGTGATCACGTGACCCGTATTATACGGCGAGCCGTTAAGCACAGTTAATCGGAGTTTTTTTGTATAGAGATCATTCTGGATCATAGGGGCTTCGAGCTGCGATCTGCGCGCTCCGACTGGCTCGAAGCTCGCGGCTCGCAGCCCAGCAGCACAGAATTGTTTTCTAGCCAGCAGCAGCCGCGGCGTTTGACATCATCTTCTCCCGCCCCTACTCTTGAATGTCTCGACTATGAAGATCCTCGTCATTGGCAGCGGCGGGCGCGAACACGCCCTGGTTTGGAAGCTTCGGCAGTCGCCAAGGGTCACGAAAATCTACTGCGCGCCAGGGAATGGCGGGATCGCGGATGAGGCGGAGTGCGTCCCGGTCGACTTAAAAAGCGTCGACTCTATGATCGCGCTCGCGAACCAGATTCGGCCAGACCTCACGATCGTCGGGCCGGAATTGCCGCTGATGCTAGGCCTGGTGGACGAATTCACGCGAAGAGGTTGGCGCACATTCGGTCCGACCCGAGCCGCCGCTCAGCTTGAAACCAGCAAGAGCTTCGCCAAAGAATTCCTGCAACGCCACCGCATTCCCACCGCGCATTATGCGATCTGCGATTCGGCGCAACAGGTGCGCAGTGCGCTGCCCCACTTCCATACTCCGATCGTCGTGAAGGCCGACGGACTGGCCGCCGGCAAGGGCGTGATTATCGCCAAGACCAAAGACGAAGCCTCGACCGTAGCCAATGAAATGCTCAGCGGCCGGATGCTGGGTGAAGCCGGGTTGCGGGTAGTGCTGGAAGAATTTCTGCGGGGCGACGAACTCTCATTTCTGGTTGTGAGCGACGGCGAACGTGTGGCGCCACTGGTCGCCGCGCAAGATCACAAGCGCGTGGGTGACGGCGACACTGGCCCGAACACCGGGGGCATGGGCGCTTACACTACGCGGACCATCGTCGATGACCAGATGCGCGACTGGCTCGTCGCTCACATCGTGCGGCCCGTCGTCGCCGGTATGAAGGCCGAAGGCGCGGAGTATAAAGGCGTTCTCTATTGCGGCCTGATGATGACCGCGCGCGGCCCCATGGTGCTCGAATTCAACTGCCGCTTCGGCGATCCGGAGACGCAGCCTATTCTGATGCGCCTCGAAAGTGACTTGGTGGAGGCGATGGAGGCGTCCATCGACGGCCGCACCAGCGACGGTGATTTCAAATGGTCGGACGACGCGGCGGTGTGTGTGGTAATGGCTTCAGGCGGTTATCCCGGCGCCTATGAGGCGGGCAAGAAAATCACCGGCCTGGAGGATGCGGCGAAGTTGGAAGGCGTAAGAATCTTCCATGCCGGCACCTCGAAACGTGACGAGGCTTTCTACACTTCCGGTGGACGCGTGCTCGGGGTCACGGCACGGGCCGCGGAATTGCAAACGGCGGTAGCGCGCGCCTATGAGGCTTGTGCGAAAATCAACTTTGATGGTGCCCACTATCGCAAAGATATTGGAGCGCGGGCGCTGAAGAAAAACTAACGTCGTGACCGACAATTCGCGACACTAGAGTTGTTGGATTGTCATCCAGAAAACAGACGCCAACAAAATCATGAGCAAGCCGCTAGTTTCAATCGTCATGGGCAGTGACTCCGATCTGGAGATCATGCGCGAAGCCGGCAAATCGCTCGACGAATTCGGAATCGCCTATGAGATCGATGTGACTTCAGCTCATCGGTCCCCCGATCGCACGGCAGATTATGCTCGCAAGGCCGCTGGACGGGGCATCCGCGTGATCATTGCTGGCGCAGGCGGAGCGGCGCACTTGGCGGGTGTGATCGCGGCGCATACAATTTTGCCCGTCATCGGCGTCCCCATCCCTTCCACTTCTCTGCAGGGCATGGATTCGCTGCTGGCGACCGTGCAAATGCCGGCCGGCATTCCGGTGGCGACGGTCGCGATTGGGAAGCCCGGAGCAACCAATGCCGGAATCCTGGCTGCGCAGGTTCTTGGGCTCACGGATGCCGCGATCGCAAAGAAACTGGCAATGCACAAAGAGAAACTCGCGCGCGGCGTGGAAGAGAGATCAAAGCAGATGAAAGCGACGGTGGAAGACTGAGCGAAACGGCAAGCGAATACCGCTCATAGCTTCAAACCTTTCAGATATTTCCGGAACTCCCCGCCCAGATCCTCGCGTTTCAGGGCAAACTCGACTGTAGCTTTGAGGAAGCCGAGTTTGTCTCCAGTATCGTGACGGCGTCCTTCGTATACGTAGGCATACATCTTTTCGCGCCGCAGCAGGCCGCGCAACCCGTCCGTGAGTTGCAACTCGCCGCCCGCGCCCGGCTTTATGTTCGAAAGCGTTTCGAAGACCGTCGGCGTCAGAATGTAGCGTCCGATCACGGCCAGATTCGAAGGCGCATCCGCGAGCTTGGGCTTTTCCACCAGATCCAAAACTTCGTAAAGTTTTCCACCGGAGCCCGCGACCTCTTTCGCCTTCAGCACACCGTAAGAGGAAATCGCCGGCCCGTCGACAACCTGCGTCGCTATCACAGAACAATTCCTCTCATCGAACACATTCATCAACTGCTTAAGCACCGGTACTTTTGCATCGATCACATCGTCGGCCAGCAGCGTGGCAAAAGGTTCGTCGCCAATCAATTCGCGAGCGGTGAGCACCGCGTGTCCCAGGCCCAGTGCCTCCTTCTGACGCACATAGGCCACGTAGATCATGTCCGAGATCTGGCGCACGATTTTGAGCAATTCGTGCTTGCCCTTTTCTTCAAGCATTCTCTCCAGTTCATAGCTAACGTCGAAATGATCTTCGATGGCGCTCTTGCCGCGCCCGGTGATCATGATGATCTGGTCGCATCCCGCCGACACTGCCTCTTCCACGCCATACTGAATAATCGGCTTGTCGACGAGCGGCAGCATCTCTTTCGGCTGAGCCTTAGTAGCCGGGAGAAAGCGGGTGCCCAATCCGGCAGCGGGGAAGATCGCTTTGCGGACTTTCCGGATCTTGCGGCGGTCGTTACCCGTTCGTCGTTCGTCCATCGGATCCTTTTCGAGTCATTGTATCGCTCGCCTTTATACCTGGGGCACAGCTTCTTCGTGCGCTTCCAGTTCTTCCAGCAAATCGCGCAGCGTTTGCAATATTCCTTCCGCGCTGTCGATCTTGATCGAGAACTTCAGCGTGCCCTCCGGAGTAAATTGCGTGCCCCGTTGCGAAGCCACAAAGCGCGCCAGCTTCCCCGGATCAATCGTAGCCGTCTGGCTGAACTTGATGTTCACGAATTCGCGTTTACGCTCAATGGCGGTTGCACCGACCCGCATCGCCTGCAGTTTGAGCGCTGCGTACTCGAGCAGGTTGCGAACCGCCCTGGGCGTCTCGCCATAGCGATCGATCAGCTCCGCACGCACGTCGTGTAACTGCGATTCAGTCTCAACTCCCGCGACTCGCTTGTACATGCGTAGCCGCTGGTTCTCCTCTTTGATGTAATCGGACGGAATACGGATGTTCAGACCGAGATTGAGCTGGATTTCCGTTACATCAGCGCCGGCTTCGCCCTTCATCTCACGCACGGCACGCTCCAGCATCTGCGTATAAAGTTCGAATCCCACCGCTTCGATGTGGCCGCTCTGCTCTCCGCCCAGAAGATTTCCCGCGCCCCGCAATTCGAGATCCAGGGCGGCAATCTTGAAGCCCGCGCCGAGGTCGGAAAATTCCTTGAGCGCGGCCAGACGGCGTCGCGCGACCGGCGTCAACTCAATCTCGGCGGGCAAGAGCAGGTATGCGTAGGCGCGCCGGTTCGAGCGGCCCACGCGTCCGCGAAGCTGATAGAGCTCCGACAAGCCAAGCCGGTCGGCCCGATTGATGACGATCGTGTTGCAAAGCGGTATGTCCAGCCCGTTCTCGATGATCGTGGTCGAGACCAGAATGTCGGCTTCGTGATGCATAAATTTCAGCATCACTTTTTCCAACTCGCCTTCGCCCATCTGCCCGTGGCCCACGGCTATGCGGGCAGTCGGAGCCATGGCTTGAATCTTGGCCGCAATCTCCCAGATCGTTTCGATGCGGTTGTGCACGAAATAAACCTGGCCGCCGCGGTCGAGTTCCTGCTCGATCGCCGACTGCATGAGTTTTTCGTCCCAATTCGCGACCACCGTCTGAATGGCCATGCGATCTTTGGGCGGTGTTTCGATCACGCTCATGTCGCGCAGTCCCACCAGCGACATATGCAGCGTGCGCGGAATCGGCGTCGCCGACATGGTGAGCACATCCACTTCCGTACGCATCTGCTTGATGCGTTCTTTGTGGCGGACACCGAAGCGCTGTTCCTCATCGACCACCAGCAGGCCGAGGTCGGCGAACTTCACGTCCTTGGAGAGCAGACGGTGGGTGCCGATTAGGATGTCCACTTTGCCCGCTTCCACTCTTTGCAGAATCTCTTTGACCTGTTTGGGTGTCCGGAAGCGGCTGATCATTTCGACCGTCAAAGGAAACGGCGCGAATCGCTGCTTGAAGGTTTCATAGTGCTGGAACGCAAGAACAGTCGTCGGCGCAAGCACAGCGACCTGCTTGTTGTCGCTTAGGGCCTTGAAGGCAGCACGCATCGCGACTTCCGTTTTGCCATACCCAACGTCGCCGCACAGCAGACGATCCATCGGCAGTTGCGATTCCATGTCGCGCTTGACATCGGCGATGGCCTGCGCCTGGTCCTCGGTCTCGTTATATTCGAATGAATCTTCGAACTCCTTCATCCACTCGGTGTCGGCCGGAAAGATGTGCCCCTGAGCGGACTGCCGCTGCGCATAGAGCTTGAGCAACTCGTCGGTCATGTCCTTCATCGCCTTGCGCACGCGCGCTTTGGTCTTGCCCCACGCGGCGCTGCCGAGATGATTCAGGACGGGCTTGGCGCCCTCCGACGAACGATATTTCTGCACCAGATCGAGGCGGGTAAGCGGAACATAAAGACGCGCAGCTTCCGCGTACTCGAGCAGCATGAATTCCGCAGCCCCGTCGCCCTGGTTGATTTCCTTTAAACCCTGATACTGTCCAATGCCGTGCTCCACGTGCACAACGTAGTCGCCAACCTGCAAATCGCGGAAGTCAGAAAGAAATGCCGAGACTTTCGACCTTTGCCGCTGCGGTCGAGCCGCGACCAGGTCCGATTCGTCGAACAGATCGCGGGCCCCGAAAATCGCGAGATGCGCTTCCGGCAAAACGAAGCCGTCGGGAAGATATGCCTTCAGCAGCGTGGTTGTGAGCACGTCGCCGGCAAAATAAGCAGTTTCGTCGGCATAGCTTTCTCCGCTGCGCGTGCGGCTTCCCAGCCGATATGAAACGTTGTACTCGGTGAACATGTCGGCGAGACGTTCGACTTCTCCAGTGTTAGGAACGGCAAGAACCACCTGCATGCCGCCGACCACTATCTTCTGAACCTCTTCGATCATGGCGGGCACCGCGCCGTGGAAGCGCGTAGCCGGCTGTGAAAGAAAAGCAGCTTCCGTTCGTCCCTGATGGGCCTCGCGCGCCATCGCCAGATATTCGAGATCGACCCCGGGAAGCGCTGCGGTTTTCTGCCGCCAGCTTTCCGGTGTCAAATAAAGATCGGCGGGACGAACCAGATTCCCCACGCCGCTGCGCTCGTGCGCTTCTTCAATGCGCGCCCAGACTTTGTCGAGCTCCATCTTCAGCGCTTCCGGCTCGTCAAGAATCACCCGAGCTTCCGGAAGCAGCCCGAAAATGCTGCGATCAGCACCCGCCACCGGAGCGTAAAACTCCCAGCCCGGAAACACTCCAGCACCGGAGTCGCGCACCGCTTGCTCCACAATGTCAGGTGATCCCGTAATGCGTTTTCCCGAAAGCCGCGCGTTGATCGAACCAAGCAGTTCTTCCGTGACCGGCGTTTCCGTCAGGGGCAGAAGCAAAGCTTCATCGACCGGGTTCGAAGACCGCTGACTCGCCGGATCGAACTTGCGCATCGACTCGATCTCATCCCCAAAAAACTCGACGCGCACCGGACGATCCGCTTCCGGCGAGTACACATCCAGAATGCCGCCGCGAGCCGCGTACTGCCCCGGCATTTCCACCACGTCGGTCGCGTTGTAGCCGACCGTGTTGAGATGCTCGAGCAGTTTCTCCAGATCGAAAATCTCGCCGCGACGCAAAACCCGCGCCAGGTCGGCGTAGTAGTCGGGGGACCGAAGAAGAATTGTGGTCGCCGTCACCGGCGAAATCACGATCGCAGCGCGTCCCGTCGCGATCTTCCACAACGCAGTAGCTCGTTCTTCCTGAATCTCAGGATGCGGTGACAAATTCTGGAAGGGCAGCACATCGCGCGCCGGCAGACTTACGACCGAATCTGGATCCGCCGCTCCGGTCAGTTCGCAGAAGGCGCGCAATACGGGCAGCAACTCTTCAGCCGCGCGGTTGTCGGCCACCACCAGCACAAACGGACGCTCGACTGTGCGCCGCAATAAAACAATGATCAGCGCCTTGGCAGATGCCGACAGTCCAGTGACACTAATCCGTCCCGCGCTCTTCCGTAGATGGGAGGCGGCACGCGTGAAGGCAGGTAATTGTTCCACCTCCGCGAAAAGTTCGCGGACGAACGGCAAAAGCATTCCAAATCATTTTAGCAGTCTGTCTGCGCTGAAGCGGATTGCCGTACACTCGCGGCAAGGGTAATCCGCCGCGACTCATCTCCGCAGCAGCGGCCGCGTCAGGCAAGTCGGCCCTCCTGCCCCGTTGATGCAGATCTCCCACCCCGGAAACGTGCGCACCTCAAAGCCGGCTCCGCGCATGCGCTGATTTGTCTTGGCGTTCTCTTCAATCGCGATCACGCGCTTCTGACCGAGTGACAGCACGTTGCAGGCAAGCGTCTCGCGTTCGCTGTACTCGATCTCAATCAGCCGAAACCCGCGCGCCTTTAGCAGTTCAACCGTCTCGACCGCAAGCCACGGCAAATCGACCAGAATGGTTCGCTCATCCAGCACGCTCATCAGCGACATCAGGTGCAGACACGCAGAAGGCCCCGGTCCGTAAGGCAGCGGAGCGGAGAGCACCTGCACATTCTTTGAGGAAAGCAGCGCCCGCATCTGCTCGATCCCCGCTTTGTTCGTTCGATAGCCGTCACCGATCAGCAGCGTCCGTGAATCCAGCCACACGATGTCGCCGGATTCGGAGGCCCCCGGCAGCCCTATCTCGCCAAACACCGGAATACCCAGTTGCCCGCAAAAGTCGGCGTGCGCCTGCGCCTCCGCCCCGCGACCCTTCTTTCCCGGATTCATCAGGACGAGACCATAATCGGTGGCCAGCGAGGCGTCGTGCGCATAGACGGCATCGAGCGTGAGAGATTCCGTCGGAGGCAGACACATGACCTCGGCTCCGCTCTCGCTGAGCAACCGGCACAGAATTTCGTGCTGCCTCTGCGCCGCCGTAAAATCAGGATGACGCTGAAATCCAAGCTCACGCCATGCTGCGGCTTTCGCGGCAATATTCCATCCAGCGTTCCCCGGCGGGCACACCATCACCCGCAGCAGATCGCCCGTCATGGAATGTCCGTTGAAATTTTCGGAATGCGTACGAGAAGTCACGAGAAATATTTCTGGCACGACCGTAATCTCACAGGGTAATGCTTCTACCCGATACCTAAGTCCGCCCATAGAAACGGGGCTGGCCGGCGACATCCAGCTTTTTCCGCAGTCTGCTAAGAATCTAAAGAAACGCAGCCGCAAACGCAATGCGGCAACAGGGGCCCGGACAACGGGCCAGGACAAAGACAACCTCCGCCTGTTTCCTTTCACCAACTCGACGGTAATTCACCTTATTGCTTGCCTAAACACCCTCCCTTGATGTACATATCAGCGGTATCCCGTGCGAACAAAGTGCTCGAAGTTAAACTAGCTGGCCATAAACCGCGCTGTTTGATTTCCTCCTTCCGCAACCTCGAGGTTGCGGAAGTTCCCAGGAGCCCCATGAAAACGTCAGCGACACTGCGTCTCTTCTGTTTCGCCATCATGTTGTTATTTGTCCGTCAATCTGCCTTTGCCCAGGGCGCCGACACCGGCGACCTCCACGTCAGCGTGAAGGATCCGAAGGGCAATATCGTGACCAACGCCACTGTCACTGTCCGAGATGTCGCCAAGGGCCTGGAACGCACCGGCACCAGCGACGGCCAGGGCGGCTCCAGCGTGCGGCAATTGGCTCCCGGCACCTATTCCGTCACCGTGGACGCACCCGGCTTCGCCAAAGCCGAAGCCACCGGCGTGGCCATCACCGTCGGCCAGATGGCGGAGTTACCCGTCGCTCTCAGCATCGCCAGCGGCAAGGAAGTCGTCGAAGTCAGCGCTCAAGCCGAGATCGTGGAAACTTCGCGCAGCTCCGCCACCGACACCATCGGCGAGCGCCGCATCGACAATCTGCCCATCAACGGCCGCAACTACATCCAGTTCACGCTGACCGATTCGCAGGTGTCGCGCGATAGCGCTCCCAACCTCGGCGCCGCGCCCACCTCCGGCCTCAACATGAGCGGCCAGCGCGGCCGTTCCAACCTGGTCAATGTCGACGGCGCCGATGCCACCGACAATTCCACCGACGGCGTGCGTTCCACTGTGTCGCAGGAAGCGGTGCAGGAATTCCAGATCATCACCAACAGCTACGCCGCCGAATACGGCCGCGCCTCGGGCGGCGTGGTCAACATCATCACCCGTTCTGGATCAAACGATTTCCACGGCGATGTCTACGGATACCTGCGCGATCGCGATTTCCAAGCCGTCAACCCCTTCAGCACCACGCCCAATCCTGCCTACACGCGGGTACAAGCTGGCGTAGCCTTTGGTGGAGCGATTAAGAAAGATAAAACCTACTATTACTTTTCCTATGAAGTCACCCGACGACACGAGACCGGGTTCTCCAGCATTGGACAAGCCAGTCCGGGCCTGTGCGTTTCCCCTGGCAGCGGCCCGGGCAACTTCGGCCTGTGTAACTTGAATGTTGCCACCGCATTTGGCTTTCCGCAGGGAACCCCGGGTCTCGACATTCAGGCAACACCGGAGCAGGTCGCCTTCATCGGGGCAACCCCACCGCCGGCACTCGCGCCCTACATACTTGAGGTCGGCGCTGCGTCGGGTATCGCGGTCAGCGGCTCCTATCCCGCGTTCTATGCCGGCCTGGCGCAACTGGGGATTATTCCCAACCCAGCCAACCCGCTCCAGCAATTCTTTTCATCCTGCAATCCTTCGAACACGCTGTGCAACGGCTTGCCCGCAAGCTTTCTGAGTCTGCAGTCGCAGGAAGGCAACTTCCCGGTCTTCGAGGGTACCAGTTTGTATTCGTTGCGCTTGGACCATAACCTCACCAACAACAACCGCCTGACTTTTCGCGTCAATGTCAGCCCCAGTACAGTGACTGGAATTGAAGTTAACGGCCAGGACCAGCCCTTCGGTCAAAACGCCTACTCTCGTACCTCGCAGCAAACCTACCGCGACGTGGCCGGCGTTTTTCAGGACACCTGGGCGATCAGCAGCAACAAGGTGAATGAGTTTCGTTTCCAGTATGCCCGCCGGGGTTTGGCGTATTTCTACAACAAGTCCATCGCCGCCGGAAATGACCCAGCCGTCAACATCATTGGCGAGGCTTACACCGGGCACGAGCCATACTCGTTCATCCAGCGTGTCGAAAAACGCTATCAGTTGACCGACAATTTTTCCTGGACCATCGGCCGCCACAACACCAAGTTCGGAGCCGACTTCAACTATCTTCCGATCCAAGCCACCTTCACCGTGAATTATGGCGGCGTGTATGACTTCAGCAATATTTCCGAGACTGGCGTTCCGGACCTCTCGTCGGTGCAAGCCTATGGCCTCGGAATCCCGTCATACGTGGTCCAAGGCATCGGCAGCCCTACGGACTCGTTCTCCAATAAACCGCTGGGCGTATTTTGGCAGGACTCCTGGCGTGCACGGTCAAATCTCACACTGAACCTGGGTGTTCGCTACGACATTGAGTTTCCACCAACGTTCGCGCCGCCCGACGCGCTCGCTCAGGCCGGATATAACTTCCTGGGGCTGCAAAAGGGCATTCAGACGGACAAACATAATATCCAGCCTCGTATCGGAATCGCCTGGGACCCGAAAGGCGACGGTAAGACTGTTATCCGCTCCTCCTACGGCATTTTCTTTGATCACCCGCTACTCGGGCTGTACTTTCTGGGCGATGCGTCCGACGGCTCTAAAACCGGCCAGTTGCTCTTCTTCGGCGCCAGTCCCTGCGACGGAACGGCTGCCAACGCCAGTCCGCTCAACCTGAACGCTACCAATATGTTCCAGGGCATTCTCGGAACAAACAATTGCCTGCTTCCCGGACCCGGCGCCGGCCCCGGACTCGCCGGCGCGCTCGGCTACCAGAACCCTTCCGCTTCGGGATCTTCTTGTGGCGCAGTCCCCAACCCGCAGCGCTTTGATCCCTGCTTTCCAAATTCACCTTTTCTGAACCAGCAGTACCTTACCGGGCCGGTTGCCTTTCCTCTGGTCTCCCAGCCCTTCGGGTATCCGCAGGGCAAGAACTTCGTCTACGCCTATTCGCAGCAAATGAACTTCAGCATTGAAAGAGATCTCGGCGGCGGTTTCGCTCTGAATCTGGCCTATAACTTCAACGGTGGGCGCCACCTGAACCGTCCCATCAACGCCAACGCTGCGCGCGGAGATTTACTAGTGCAAAATTGGCAAGCGGCTCTCACCGATCCCACCTCCGCCGCCTCCGGCGGGCCGCTTTTCGTGGGTTCTGGGGCGGTTCCTTGCGGCGCCAATCCCAGCGGCCAACCTTGGGTTTCGGCCGCCCTAACAAGCTTCTTCCGCCCCTCCGGACTGAACCCGTCGCTTGCCGGCGCATTAATCGGCACGCCGGCGCAGGGCTGCATTCTAGAAGCGCTGGCCATCCTGCAGACTGCGGGACTCAATACCACGTGTAATCCTCTGTCAACCGGCCTGACCGGTTGCGTTCCTTTCAGCGACATGGACGCCAACTATTCCAACGGCAGTTCGGTCTATCACGGACTGACGGCCAATCTGCGCAAGCGTTTCGGCAACCACTACGAATTCCTGGCCTCGTACACCTGGTCGCACGCGATCGACGATTCCACCGACCTTCAGGCCACGCTCACCCCGCAGGATAGCTACTTCCCAGGTGCCGACCGCTCCTCGTCTACCTTCGATCAGCGCCATCGTTTCGTCTTCAGCGGCGTCTACCAGACGGGCAAGCTCGGCGGTCGCGGCTTCGCGAGCAAGCTCTTCAGCAATATCACGTTCTCGCCCCTGATCGAGTTCGGCTCCGGCCGGCCGTTTAATATCGTCACCGGGTCTGGAGATAACCAGCAGTTCTCTTCCCAGACAGGCCGTCCCAATATTGTTCCGTCCGGAACACCCACTAACGCGTGCGGCTACCCGACAGTGGCTTCGAAATACTCGCCCACCGGATTCCTGCAGGAGGTCTGCTTTGCCGACATCTCGCCCCTACAACTCGCAACAATCAGCACTAAGAATCTGCTGCTTCTCGACGGCAACCTCGGCCGCAACGCTGGCATCTCCCCATGGACGGTCTTCGACGACATGCGCATCGCCAAGCGCGTCTACTTCGGCGAGCGCTTCAACATGGATTTCATCGCCGACATGTTCAACATCGCCAACGTGTACAACGTGGCGGCCGTGAGCCCGCTCTTCACCAACGCCGGTGAGGCCACCGCCGCCTACGACCCGCGCCAGTTCCAGTTTGCGTTGAAATTGAACTGGTAAAATCAGTTTTTGGGAGTTGTGCAAGGAATGGGCATATCAGGAGGTTTCGTGTCAGGACATCGCTTTAGCGATGCCATAAGCTCATCAAAATCAAACGGCCCTTTAGGGACTGGACACCGAAGTCGACCGTCGCGAGCCGCAATTGTGCTGGCGCTTCTCGTTTCCACCTACACTTTTGCCGACAACGGAGCCGATGCCTACAAAACAAAATGTTCGGCCTGCCACGGTGCCAGCGGAGCGGCCGACACCATGCTGGGCAAGAACCTGAAGCTGCGCTCCCTCGCTTCACCCGAAGTGCAAAGACAATCAGATGACGAGCTTGCCCTCATCATCAGCAAAGGCAAAGACAAGATGCCGCCTTACGATCGCAAGCTCTCCAAGGATCAGATCGGCGATGTAGTTAAGTACATCCGCTCACTGAAAAAATAGAAAGACAAAAGAAAAGCCGCAGTAAGCATGCGGCTGTCCTCTCGCCTTACTGTTGCGCCCGCTCGCCGGATTACTCGTGCTTGTCTTTGTAGATGCTCTTGCTGATCCGGTTCTGCTGACGATTGATACCTTTCTGCTCCGCCTTGGTCAGGTGGCCGTTGTGCTCCGCCATATCTTTCTTTTCGCGGTTCTGCACGCTGGTCTCGCGCTTCTCGAGATTGGACGCCTGCTGCGAGTTCAATTTGCCGCTCTTGATGCCGTTACCAATGCGCTGTTGCTGGTTTTCCTCGCGGCGGTTCACTTCATTCACACGCGGATGGCCAGGATCGACAACGCCCGGGCCCGCGCCGGAAGTAGTTGAGGTTTGAGCAGACGCGGAACCAGCCAGCATAAGTCCCCCGACTGCCAGGATTAACAGTGAGTTCGTGAATGTGTTGTTCATGTGGATAGAAACCCCCATCGGAAAGATTAGTTGCGATGGGTCCACATGACGAGGTTACCTAAGTGACAGCCCGCAAGTTACCAGGTTAGCTGAAAAAGTGTCCTGGCTGCTCGCTCCCTAGCTGTTCGGGCTCAGGCTGCCGCCACTTTTTCTTCCGCCGCGACGGTATAGACCACAACCGCTTTCTTCCCGCCTTTCGCGGCGGTGGCGCAGATCGAATTCAAGTTGACGCCCTTCGCGGCGAGTTTGTCCAAACAATCCGCCAGCGCACCGGGCTTGTTGGGTAACTCGTACTCCACGGCGGTGGTCTCTGTGTAAGTGAGCTTGGCTTCGTCCAGCGCTTTCTTGGCGCGCCGTGCATCCTCGACGACGAGTTCCACCGTGCCGGTCGTCCCTTGCGCGGTTCCGAGGAGAGCGAGAATGTTTACCTTGGCGCTGCCCAAGGTGCGAGCGATCTCCGCCACTGTACCCGGACGATTCTCAATCGAAATTGTGAACTGCTTGGTCTTGGCCATGTTGGCTCCTCCTAATGGCTTGCTGGGTTGGGATTATACGCCTGACGGTTCTGGTGTGGCGCGGGCGCCCCCGCCCGCGAAAAAGCTGGCACCGAAGATTCCTCCGCGGGCGTTTGAAATCGTCACCTCTTGGTTGTGTGCAGGTCACAGATCGATTCGATCTTTTAGGGCAGACTGACGGAAGTCAAGGGCAGCGGGCGAGGGCGCCCGCTCCACACATTCACACATTCACTTTGGACGTTCCGATGACTCAGGCATTGTTGAAGGGGAAGTACGAATATCGGCGGCGGCTTCCGCACTATCAGAAGGACGAGCGGGCGGTGTTTGTCATGTTTTGCTGCAGCTTCGATCCTTTGCCGGAATCGGTCCGGGACATCGTGCTGCGGCACTGTCTGCACGATCAGGGAACGAAGGCGGCGATTCATGCCGTCGTGGTCATGCCGGACCATGTGCATCTTCTGCTGACACCCCTTCGTGATTTGCATGGGAATCTTTACAGCCTGGTTGAGATTCTGCAGGGGATCAAATCGGCGTCCGCGCATAGTCTGAACCGGGTGCTGGGGCGCTCGGGGCCGGTGTGGGAGGAGGAGTCGTTTGATCATGTGCTACGGTCGGAGGAGAACTTCGAGGAGAAGATGGAATATATTCGGCAGAATCCGGTGCGGCGGGGCCTGGTAGCCGTGCCGGAAGACTACCGTTGGTTGTGGGTGAGGTAAAGATCAAGATCAAGGTCAGCGGCAAGGTCAATGGCAGCGGGCGAGGGCGCCCGCTCCACACAAGCACGGGAAACGGAAAAGGCCGACCATGTTTCCATGATCGGCCTTTATTTATGCCGGCAACGACCTACTCTCCCACACACTTTCGCGTGCAGTACCATCGGCCCAGCGGGGCTTAACTTCCGTGTTCGGGATGGGAACGGGTGGAACCCCCGCGGTAAGATTACCGACAAGTCGAGGCGATTAGCAGGCGTGAGCGAAGCGGGAGCCTGCTGCCGAGATCCTGAGCGCTTTTCAGCGAAGGATCTCTACGCCATCTCGATGTCGCTTTCGCGACGAACTTTCAAAGAGCGCGAGGACGAAGCCTCACAACTGAATAGATTGGGTACAGCTTAAATACATGGCTTATATCGTCGGCGCGCAGTTATCAGTATTGCTTCTCAGTCATCCAGGTTCGAACGACTTCCTAACAACGTTGCTGGTTCCAGTTCAGGTTCTAACTGAGAACTGGCAACTGAGAACTGACAACTGCTTTTCTGCACCGAGTAAATTTTATGGTCAAGCCGAACGGGCGATTAGTACAGGTAAGCTACACGCATTACTGCGCTTCAACATCCTGCCTATCAACCAGGTAGTCTACCTGGGCCCTTCATTACCCTTAAGGGTTGGGAGATCTCATCTTGAGGAGTGCTTCCCGCTTATATGCCTTCAGCGGTTATCACAACCGAACTTCGCTACCCAGCGATGCCATTGGCATGACAGCTGGATCACAAGAGGTTCGTCCATCCCGGTCCTCTCGTACTAAGGACAGGCCCTCTCAAATCTCCTGCGCCCACAACAGATAGGGACCGAACTGTCTCGCGACGTTCTGAACCCAGCTCACGTACCGCTTTAATAGGCGAACAGCCTAACCCTTGGAACCTTCTACAGCTCCAGGATGCGATGAGCCGACATCGAGGTGCCAAACCGGAGCGTCGATATGAACTCTTGGCTCCGATCAGCCTGTTATCCCCGGCGTACCTTTTATCCGTTGAGCGATGGCCATTCCATACAGAACCACCGGATCACTAAAGCCTACTTTCGTACCTGCTCGACTTGTAGGTCTCGCAGTCAACCACGCTTATACTTTTGCATTCGACGGCTGATTTCCAAACAGCCTGAGCGTAGCTTCGCGCGCCTCCGTTACAATTTAGGAGGCGACCGCCCCAGTCAAACTACCCGCCTTACTATGTCCTTCTCCCAGATCACGGGAGTAAGTTAGAACCACAGAACTCGCAGGGTGGTATCTCACCGTTGGCTCCTCCAAGTCCGAGAACCTGAAATCAAAGCCTCCCACCTATCCTGCGCAGCAAGTGCCATAGTTCATAGTAAAGGTATAGTAAAGGTGCACGGGGTCTTTCCGTCTAGTTGCGGGCAACCGGCATCTTCACCGGCACTACAAGTTCGCCGTGCCAGTTGGCAAGACAGTCGCACTTTCGTTACGCCATTCGTGCAGGTCGGAACTTACCCGACAAGGAATTTCGCTACCTTAGGACCGTTATAGTTACGGCCGCCGTTCACTGGGGCTTCAGTTCAAAGCTTCGCCTTGCGGCTAACCTCTCCCTTTAACCTTCCAGCACCGGGCAGGCGTCAGCCCCTATACGTCGTTTTCGACTTAGCAGAGACCTGTGTTTTTGTTAAACAGTCGCAATGCGCATTTCTCTGCGGCCTCTTCGGACTTGCATCCTAGTGAGGCACCCCTTTTCCCGAAGTTACGGGGTTAATTTGCCGAGTTCCTTACCAACTGTTCTCACGAGCGCCTTAGAATATTCATCTCGTCTACCTGTGTCGGTTTGAGGTACGGATCCCATATGTTCTCCTTAGAGGATTTTCTCGGCAGTGTGGAATCAGCAGCTTTCCCCCATACGGGGTACTGCTTTGCGTCTCAGTGATAACTCTCTCGCGGATTTGCCTACGAGAAACACCTTACACGCATCGACCGTCATAGCCATAGGACGGCCTGCTTATCCTTCTGCGTCTCCCCATCGTGATAACGACCACACGGGAGGTCCGGAATATTAACCGGATGTCCATCAGCTACGCCTTTCGGCCTCACCTTAGGAACCGCCTGACCCTGAGCGGATTAACCTTTCTCAGGAAACCTTAGACTTTCGGCGCGGAGGGTTCTCACCTCCGTTATCGCTACTTATGCCGGCAGGGTCTCTTCTCAACCGTCCACCAGTCTTTTCAGTCTGGCTTCAAACCGTTGGGAATGCTCTCCTACCACGCATCGCTGTGAAGCGATGCATTCGCTGCTTCGGTAACAAGCTTAAGCCCCGTTAAATTGTCGGCACCGGACCGCTTGACCAGTGAGCTATTACGCTTTCTTTAAAGGATGGCTGCTTCTAAGCCAACCTCCTGGCTGTCTGGGCGTTCCGACTTCCTTTCCCACTTAGCTTGTATTTTGGGACCTTAGCAGGCGATCTGGACTGTTTTCCTCTCGACAACGAAGCTTAGCCCCCGCTGTCTGACTCCCGTACTGGTTGTTCAATGGCATTCGAAGTTTGATTGGATTCTGTAAGCTGGAAAGCCCCATAGTCCATTCAGATCTCTACCACCACGACAAATCATACGAGGCTAGCCCTAAAGCTATTTCGGAGAGAACGAGCAATCACGGAATTTGATTAGCCTTTCACCCCTACCCTCAGCTCATCGGAGCTTTTTTCAACAAACAGCCGTTCGGCCCTCCAGTAGGTTTTACCCTACTTTCAGCCTGGCCAAGGGTAGATCATCCCGCTTCGCGTCTATTCCTGCCAACTTGTGTTCGCCCTATTCGGACTCGCTTTCGCTACGGCTCGCTTTCGCTTAACCTTGCTGACAAGAATAACTAGCCGGCTCATTATGCAATAGGCACGCGGTCAGACTTTCGGCTTGCGCCGCATAGTCCTCCCACCGTTTGTAGGCACACGGTTTCAGGTACTATTTCACTCCCCTCGCAGGGGTTCTTTTCACCTTTCCCTCACGGTACTGGTTCACTATCGGTCAGAAGCACGTATTTAGCCTTACGGGATGGTCCCCGTAGCTTCTCGCAGGGTTTCTCGTGCCCCGCGATACTCAGGTACCAGCTTCGAGTCCGGATGATTTTCGCCTACGTGGCTATCACACTCTATGGCCCCTCTTTCCAGAGGGCTTCGACTAATCACCGGATTGGTAACTCTACTGTTGCTGGCCCTACAACCCCTGCTGAACCCGAAGGTCTAACAGGTTTAGGCTGATGCGATTTCGCTCGCCACTACTTTCGCAATCGAGGTTTCTTTCTTTTCCTCCAGGTACTGAGATGGTTCACTTCCCTGGGTTTGCTCGCACCCGACTATGGATTCATCGGGCCGTACGGAGGTTTTACCCCCGTGGGTTTTCCCATTCGGAAATCCCCGGATCAAAGCCTGCTTGCGGCTCCCCGAGGCTTATCGCAGCTTGCCACGTCCTTCATCGCCGTCTTCTGCCAAGGCATCCACCATGCGCCCTTAGTAGCTTGACCACAAAATTTACTCGTTGCACTTGGGCTGCTGGCTACTAGCTTCTGGCTACTAGCAAACAAACCCAAACACGACGCGCAAACTTCATGGCGCCAGCCTGCTCATCGCGCGCTCACCCGATCGCTCGGGTCACGCACACCAGCAGGCAATAATGGCACTCATAAAATTTACTTCGCCTTGTAATTTGCCCAATCTATTCAGTTGTCAAAGTTCGTCCTCGCTGCGTTACGGGGCAAAGCCCCGTCACCACACAGCTGACCCGCCTGGGCGGGTTTGGGTATTTTCCAACCCAATGTTCGGCGTCAAAGCGACTTTCTTTGGACCGTGAACTGATTCACGGTTGTCGCATTTGACGCCCAACATCGGGTTGATGGTGGAGCTGACCGGGATCGAACCGGTGGCCTCCTGGTTGCAAACCAGGCGCTCTCCCAGCTGAGCTACAGCCCCCTGAACCCAGCTACTAGCTTCTGGCCGCTAGCTAGAAACCAGCAGCTAGAAGCTGATCTTGGTGGGCCTGGGTAGAGTTGAACTACCGACCTCACCCTTATCAGGGGTGCGCTCTAGCCACCTGAGCTACAGGCCCGGTTTCCCGATTGTACCCCGGAGCTCACGTAAAGTAGCTCCTGGCTTCTAGCCACTAGCTTCCAGCAAGCCAGTTCCAGGTTCATCAAAATAAGGTTCGCTAGTAGCTAGCAGCTAGTAGCCAGCAGCTCGATTTATTTTCGAGGAAAGGTTGAACGCGCGACCAGGCTAAGCCCAGTCTGACCATTGTGCGGAAACGCTCGAGCAAGAGAGGTCTGAACATAAGCTCCCTCGCATCTTCTCAGGTTAGTTTGAAGATTTGAGGGGTACATAGCAACATCTTCCGTATGTTTAATCCACGTTCTTCCGAAGAAGTAAGGGCCGCGGAAGTGCTATGACGTTCTCTCTTAGAAAGGAGGTGATCCAGCCGCAGGTTCTCCTACGGCTACCTTGTTACGACTTCACCCCAATCATGAACCATACCTTGGACGGCTGCCCCCTTGCGGTTGGCTCACCGGCTTCTAGTGCAGTCCACTTTCGTGATGTGACGGGCGGTGTGTACAAGGCCCGGGAACGTATTCACCGCAGCGTTCTGATCTGCGATTACTAGCGATTCCAGCTTCATGGAGTCGAGTTGCAGACTCCAATCCGAACTGAGGCCGGCTTTTTCCGATTAGCTCCACTTTGCAGCTTTGCGACGGTTTGTACCGACCATTGTAGCACGTGTGTAGCCCTGGACATAAAGGCCATGAGGACTTGACGTCATCCCCACCTTCCTCCCCGTTATCCGGGGCGGTTTCACTAGAGTGCTCGGCTTGACCCGGTGGCAACTAGGGATGAGGGTTGCGCTCGTTGCGGGACTTAACCCAACATCTCACGACACGAGCTGACGACAGCCATGCAGCACCTATACAGCAGTCTCTTGCGAGAAAAGGATATTTCTACCCCGGTCTCCTGCATTTCGAGCCCAGGTAAGGTTCTTCGCGTTGCGTCGAATTGAACCACATGCTCCACCGCTTGTGCGGGCCCCCGTCAATTCCTTTGAGTTTCAGCCTTGCGACCGTACTCCCCAGGCGGATTGCTTATCGCGTTAGCTGCGGCACAATCGGATTGGGTACCGATCACACCAAGCAATCATCGTTTAGGGCCGGGACTACCAGGGTATCTAATCCTGTTTGCTCCCCCGGCTTTCGCGCCTCAGCGTCAGTAGTGGTCCAGTGCGCCGCTTTCGCCACAGGTGTTCCTCCCGATATCTACGCATTTCACCGCTACACCGGGAATTCCACGCACCTCTCCCACCCTCCAGCACGGAAGTTTCGCCTGCAGGCTCTGAGTTAAGCCCAGAGGTTTCACAGGTGACTTACCGCACCGCCTACGCGCCCTTTACGCCCAATAATTCCGAACAACGCTCGCACCCTCTGTATTACCGCGGCTGCTGGCACAGAGTTAGCCGGTGCTTCTTCCACCGGTACCATCATTATTTTCCCGGTCGAAAGGAGTTTACGCCCCAAGGGGCTTCATCCTCCACGCGGCGTTGCTGCGTCAGGGTTTCCCCCATTGCGCAAAATTCCCCACTGCTGCCTCCCGTAGGAGTCTGGACCGTGTTTCAGTTCCAGTGTGTCCGTGCGCCCTCTCAGGCCGGATACCGATCTTCGCCTTGGTAGGCCATTACCCTACCAACTAGCTAATCAGCCGCGACCCCCTCCAAAAGCGGATTGCTCCTTTGATCTTTCGATATTATGCGGTATTAGCCTCGGTTTCCCGAGGTTATCCCCCACTCAAGGGCAGGTAGTCACGTGTTACTCACCCGGTCGCCACTATACTCAGGGATTGCTCCCCTTTCCCGTTCGACTTGCATGTGTTAGGCACGCCGCCAGCGTTGATTCTGAGCCAGGATCAAACTCTCATTTGAAACCTGAGTTGGTCTGGGTAGACCAACGGCCTCCGTCAGCTGAGACGAAGGTCCTATCTTGTGAGTACGTTCAGACTTGAGCCCGAACATTTCCATCTCACGACTGGCACGTTCAACCTTTTGTCAAAGACCGATCCGCATTTCCGCCTGAGCGGTGCGTCTTCAGTCCGCCGCGATCCTTTGCAGGATTTAGGCGTCCTCGAAACCTGTTAAAACTATCGTTCCCGGCGTGCGCTGTCAACCCACTGAGATCACAGGATTTCCACCTGATTTCAACAGTGCGGGGAGTTGCTATCCAGAAGCTTTATGAAGGACAACCGGAGAACTCTTTTTACCGCGCGTCCGAAAACGCTCTTCCACCCAGGGCTGGCCACAAATTCCGGCGCAGGCCGAAGCGGAAGACAGTTCAAAAATTAAAGATCGCTGGGAGGCTCTGCTCTACGCGGAAACCCTTCAGGGAACTTTGTCCCCGAATGCGAACCCCGGAAAGGGGTCAATTGGAGGCTTACTGAATTGGATGCCAAAAGCCCCCGCGACGATTCAGCGGGCAGCTCAGACACTTGTTCACTTGTCCTCGACTCGATCTTTTATACCAAACCGTTCAGGATTGCGCAAGGGGAGAATCAAAAAAGTTACCGGCAGTGCACAAAGTGCATTTTGCGCGGTGGAGCGACGGACGCTTACGCCCGTCCGTGCCGGGCGGGGAAACCAGCGTCTCCACTAAACCAGCCTCCAGGCCACAGCCTATAATGCTGGCTAGTCGTGATTTCCGTTGTCCAACTCGGGGCACTCGGCTATGCCGAAGGGCTGCGCCTTCAGCAGAAACTGGTCGATCTGCGCAAGGCGGGGCTGATCGACGATGTCGTGGTGCTTCTGGAACACACGCCGGTCATCACCCTCGGACGCAACGCCAAGGCTGCCAATGTGCTGGCTTCAACCGAAGCGCTGGCGGCTCGTGGGGTTGAGGTGTTTGAGTGCGATCGCGGCGGCGACGTTACGTTTCACGGGCCGGGACAGTTGGTGGGGTATCCGATATTTGATTTGCGGGGATACAGCAGCTCTCAGCTCTCAGCTCTCAGCTCTCGGCTGGGACCTTCTTCTGCGGAGGGCTCTCCACAGCCGCAACGCAAGACGCTCGGCGTGGTCGACTATATTCGTCGACTGGAGGAAGTGCTGATTCGGAGTTGCGCGGACTCTGGCATTCTGGCTCGGCGAGTGCCGGGGCTTACGGGAGTTTGGACGGAGGCGGAGCCGGCAGCAAAAATCTCGGCAATTGGTGTGCACATTTCTCGATCAGTAACTTCGCATGGCTTCGCAATAAACGTGAATACAGATCTCAGCTACTTCAACCTGATCGTGCCCTGCGGAATTACCGCGAAACCGGTCACGTCGATGCAGAGGGAGTCGGGGCGAGCGCTAGACGTGAACAAGGTGGCCCAGTCGGTGTCCCGGAACTTTGGCAGCGTCTTCGCGAGCCAGATGCTGTGGGTCGACACGGTCGATGCGTTGCTCGGCAATACCGTGGGCGTGCCAATGAAAGCGCCGGACGAGTTGCGCCGCCTGGTCGGCGAAGACGATTTGTTTCGCGCCTGAACGCGGCCTGGCTTTCGCCCCAAGCTTTCGCGGACAAGAGTGTCCGCGCCACACGGTGTTAGCATGTTCGCGGACTGATCATGCCTAAAAAGAGCGCGCGAAAGAAAATCACTCCCGCCGCAAAGCGCAATCGCACAAAATCCAGTGCGCGCGTACAACCTAACGGCCAAGAGCCAGAGGCGAAGAGCGTAGGGGAGAACGGCGATCTTCGCACCTACACTATCCGCGATTATCGGCTGGAAAAGCCTCGCTTCACGCTGCGCCAGGTTCGAGTTGCGGACGAGGTTCGCTACGAAGTGGAAAGCGGCGACCTCTCCGCGCCTGCGCCTCCGATTCGCGAATCGAAATACCTCAGCCGGGAGCAGTGCATCGAAATTTATCGCTGGATGCTACTTAACCGGCGCATGGAAACGGCGCTCGAAAATCTCTACAAGCAAGGCCAGGTGGTTGGCGGCGTTTACTTTGGGTTGGGACAGGAAGCTTGCTCTTGCGCGTCCGCCTACGCTCTTAATAAGGATGAGTGGCTGGGGCCGATGATTCGCAATCAGGGAGCGCTTCTGGTGCGCGGCTTTTCGCCTGCGGACATCATGATGCAATACATGGCCAAGGCGGGATCGCCGACCAAGGGGCGCGATGCTTCGTCGCACTTTGGCGATATTGAACGGCGCAACGTGGTCTCGCCCATTTCTACTCTGGGCGATTTGATTCCGGTGCTGGCGGGCGTCGCGCTGGGCGCGCGTCTGCAGGGTAAACACATCGCGGTGATGACTTACATCGGCGACGGAGGGCAGTCCACGGGCGTGACATATGAAGGGCTGAATTTCGCCGCGGTGCAGAATCTTGGGCTGGTGCTGCTGGTCGAGAACAATCTTTGGGGATACTCGACGCCCGCCGACATGCAGTTCCGCGTCAAGGACCTAGCCGAGCGCGCTATCGCTTACGGAATTCCGGGAGTGATTGTCGATGGCACCGACGCTTGCCAGGTTTATGACGCCTGCCACGAAGCCTGCGAGCGTGCGCGGCGCGGCGAAGGGCCAACGCTGATCGAAGCGAAGATGATGCGCATGAAGGGGCACGCTATTCATGATGCTGCCGAGTACGTACCTAAGCCATTGTTTGAGTATTGGAAGGAGCGCGATCCGATTGCGCGCTTCCAAGATTATCTGGTGAATAAGAAGAAGTGGCTGACGCCGGTGGAAAACGAAAAGCTGATCGTCGGCGTCGAGCGGCAACTGGAGACCGACCGGGAGCTCGCTGTAAATTCTCCGATGCCGTCGCCGGAATCGGCCGCTGGCGGCGTTTATTGCGAGGCGGGATGCCACGAGATCAAGCCTAAGTACGCTATGCCTCAGACGCGTGGTCGAAAAGCAGCGGCGCCGAAGCGATCAGAGGCAGCGGTGCATCTGAAGTGACTCCATACCGATGGCGTTCCCTGAGCGTAGCGTCGAACGGACGCGTGACGACAACCGTGACCGGGGAGAACCATCCGCCGCTCTTCTATCTGATTGCCAAGAACCAGGCCATTGTACTTGCGACGGGCGGCAAGGTCGGCTTTGGCACGTTGACGCCGCAGCAGGCGATCACCTTCACGGACTCGTCGGTCAGCGGAAATTATCTGGGTGGAAGTGAACAGCCAGTCAACTCGAACGTGAAGACGGATGTCATCCAGGTAGACGCCTCTGGGGCCAGCGGCACTCTTACCGGAACTCAGTACCAAATGAACAATTGTGGAAACGGGTGTGCGGAGCCGGAGAGCAGCTCGCTGCCCTCGGGGTTGACTTACGTCCCAGATCCCGACGGGCTTAACGGGAAATTTGACATAAACGACGGCGGCGTCACTCAGGTGTATCTCTACATGATCTCTACCACGCAGGGCGTGATCATGAACACGGGATCAAGCGGTTGTCCGGGATCAGGCAGCGGCGACTGCAGCCCGGGGCTGACTGATATCCATCAGTAACGGTAACGTCAGTGCAAATCGCGGACCGGTGGCTTCACGCCGCCGGTCCGCTTCTTCCTTTCTGGCGAACTGATAAAATCGAGTTTCGCCATGTCTGCCTCTTCCCAGCTCATCCAGATCGACCTTGGCCCCAGGGTCCGCAGTCCGAAGCCTTCGTGGCTCAAGGCCAGGGCTCCTGTGGGCGACAACTTTCACAATTTGAAAAAACTGGCGCGCGGGCTGGGCCTGCATACGGTGTGCGAGTCGGCGCAGTGTCCTAATATTGGAGAATGCTGGGACCATCACACCGCGACTTTCATGCTGCTGGGCGATATCTGCACGCGGCGGTGCGGGTTTTGCGCGGTGCCTAAGGGACGTCCCGAAGCGATTGACTGGGACGAGCCGCGGCGGGTGGCCGAGGCCGTCGCTAAGCTTGGCCTCCGGCATGCAGTCGTTACCAGCGTGAATCGCGACGATGACAACGTCGGTGGGGCGCAGATTTTTGCCGAGACCATCCGGCAGATTCGTGAGCTGGTGCCAGAGTGCCGAGTCGAGGTGCTGATTCCCGACTTCCAAGGTCTGGAAGAACCGCTACGCATCGTTCTCGACGCCAAGCCCAACGTGCTCAATCACAATACCGAAACCGTTCCTCGGCTGTACCGCGCGGTGCGCTCGGGCGCGCGCTATCAGCGGACGCTCGATCTGCTGGCGAATGCCAAACAGTGGGACCCGGCCACGGTTACCAAGAGCGGCGTGATGGTTGGCATCGGCGAAGAGACGGATGAGCTGATCGAAGTCTTCCGCGACCTGGGCGAACGCGGCGTCGATATTCTGACGATTGGGCAATATCTGCGTCCCTCAAAAGATCATCTTCCGATGACGCGCTACTACACACCGGCGGAGTTTGTATCGCTGAAAGAAGAAGCGCTGAAGTTTGGATTCAAGCACGTTGAGTCGGGGCCGCTGGTGCGGTCGAGTTATCACGCGCATGAGCAGGCGGACGTGGCGGCGGGGTAGACAGTCGTTCTGAGAGTTAAATCGTGAGCTGGTGGCAAATTCCGGCTGCTCTTATTGTAGGAAGGCTTGGTACTTGGTTGTGGATGACACCAAGCTCAAAAGTGGAGCAGATCATTTAGAGGCCTCTGGCGTCGACGGTCCTGGAGAAATTAGAAGAAAATCCTTAGTGGGACACTCCCGTGGAATCCCATCCTTGCGCACAGAACGCGCAAGGATGGGGCGCCCTCGTGTTTCCTCACCACGCTCTTTACCACACTCTGCACGCGTTCTGATTCACCATCGGCGCTGTCGCGGGGCAGTGATACGCTTCGCGGAACTCCGGCATGTTGGAAATGGTTCCGTTCACCCGGTACTTTGACGGGGAGTGGGGATCGATGGTGACCAGCATGCGCGAAATGGCAGCGGTGCGGTTCTGGCACCACACGTTGGCAAATCCCAGAAAAAAGCGCTGCTCGGCGGAGAGACCGTCGATCGGCGCCGGTTCCTTACCGGCAAACGTGGCCAGCAGGGCCATGTAGGCGATGCGCAGGCCGCCATTGTCGGCCGTGTTCTCGCCCAGTGTGAGCTTGCCGTTCAGCTTCAGATCGTCGACCGTAACAAAGTTCGCGTACTGGTCTTTGATGCAGCCGGTGCGTTCTTCGAATTGCTTCCTATCGTTCGCGGTCCACCAGTCGCGGAGATTGCCGTCAGCGTCGAACTGGCTGCCCTGATCGTCGAAGCCGTGCGTGAGTTCGTGACCGATCGTGGCGCCGATCCCCCCAAAGTTTAGAGCGTCGTCCGCCTGGTTATCGTAGAACGGGGGCTGCAGAATTCCGGCGGGGAAAGTGATGTTGTTCTCGAGCGGGTTATAGCTCGCGTTTACCGTCATGGGCGGATAAGGCCAATCGCGCTTGTCGAGCGGCGTCCCAATCTTGTTCAACCTCCGCTGCAGATCGTTTTGATTAGCGCGTTGCGAGTTGCCCAAAGCGTCGCCGCGCACGATCTGGAGCGTCGAGTAGTTACGCCATTTATCGGTGTAGCCGATGCGGTTGGTGATGGCCTGCAATTTCACCAGCGCCTGCGCCTTCGTGTCCGCGCCCATCCAGGGTGCGCTCTTGATGTCTTCGCCGAGAGCCTTTTCGAGGGCCCTGACCATCGCCAGCGTGCGCTCCTTGCCTTCGGCGCCGAAGGTCTGCTGGACGTAAACCTGGCCCACCAACTCGCCCAGGTCATTGTTCGTGTACGCCACGCAGCGCTTCCACCGCGGACGCAACTCCTTGGTGCCCTGGAGCGTCTTGTTGAAAAACTCGAAGTGTTCGTTCACAAACGCGGCCGGCAGCATCTGCACGTTGGCATGCACCGCATGCCAGCGCAAGTATGTCTTCCAATCGTCCAACGAGTGCGCACTGATTACTTCCTGCATGTTCTTGACGAACTCCGGCTCCGACACGTTGAGCGAATCGAACCGGGGCGCACCCACGCCCTCGAAGTAAATATTCCAGTTGAACGCCGGGCTTAGAGCGGCCAACTCCTGATTCGTCAGCTTGTGGTAGATCTTCTGCGGATCGCGGCGGCTGGTCATGTCGAGCGCGCCTTTGGCTAAGCCGGTTTCAATCTCCATGACGATTTTGGCTTCGACCGCGGCTTTACCTTCATCGTCGCCCAACAGCGTGAAAATCTTCGCCACATGCGTGACGTATTTTTTGCGCAGTTCGACCGACTTTTCATCGTCTTTGAAATAGTAATCACGGTCGGGCATGCCCAGTCCGCCCTGGTCGACTTCGGCAATTACTTGGCTCGCGTTCTTGAAGTCCGATCCGGAATCGAAGCCAAACAACACATCGGTGCCCTCGCGGTGCAGATGCACGATCTCCTGTGGAAGTTCCTGTTTCGACTTGATCGCCCCAATGCTCTGGAAGTCGCGCTCCAGCGGCTTGGTGCCCGCTTTTTCGATGGCGATTTCGTCCATGCAGCTGGCATAGTAATCGCCGATCTTCTGCTCGTTGGCACTCCGGCCCGAGCGTTCGGCCGACGCCTCTTCGAGAATGTTGCGCACAATGAATTCGCCGCGCTGCTGCAATTCGTTAAAGCGGCCCCAGGACGAACGGTCGGCGGGAATCGGGTTCTGCGCCAGCCACTTGCTGCAGGCATAAGCGTAAAAATCGCTGCAGGGATCGATGCTCTTATCGAGCTGGTCGACGGAGAAACGCACGTTGGCGGGCGGTTTGGCGGCTTCGGACTTGTCCTGGGAGAACAGTGCAGGCACAAGCATCAAGGAGGCAGTCACCACTTTCAATAAATTGCGCATTAGATCCTCGAATCGAGATGTAAGAACTGGGCAGCAGTGGGGCACGGAACACACCGAGCCCCTGTATTGGACGCGCCAAGTCGGCAGTCGTTAGTCGCTAGTCGCTAGTTAGTCGTTGGTCGCCGGCCGTTGGCCGCTGGTGGTTGGCAACTGCTTGTCACCCCGAGCGGAGCGAGGAACCTGCATTTTCCAACGACTAGCGACCATCGACCAATGACTCTTGCACTCAGAAGACTTTCACGTGGAACGTCAGATACTTCTTAGGGTTTTCCCGGATCGCCTTCACCAGTTCCCGCGTCTCCACCAGCATCTGGTTGCTGTTGTTATAGAGGGCCGGATCCTTGAACAGCATTCCCGCCGTGCCCTCGCCTTTCTGCAGGCGCTCGGAGAGTTCCGCCAGGTTGTTCGTCAGGGTCTGTAGCCGGTTGGCGAATTCCTGATCGTGCGTCATCTTGCCGATCGCGCCCTTGCCCGCGTTGATGTCGTCGGTCAACTGGCGAACGTTGGCGATCGTCTTATTCGCGTTATCAAACAGCTCGGGATCTTTTAGCAGTTTGCCGGCGGAGCCCTTCCCCTGCTGCAAATCGTCAACAATCGCGTTCAACTTATCGATGGCAGCAACCGCTTTCTTGTACACTTCGTCGCTGGTAAACAGCGGGCCGAGCGAGCCCTTTCCACTCTGGACATCATCCACTAATCCCTTGAATTCGACCACCGTCGCGTTCAGCTGGTCATATAAGACCGGACTGTAAATGACCTTCCCGATCGAGCCCTGGCCGCTTTCGATGAACGTCATGATCCGGTCCACCCGCTTCAGCAGCGAGTCCATATTCTGCAACGTGCCCTGGCTGGCACGGACCACGTCCTGAATAGCGGGCTGGTCGTGGGCCTCTAGCGTGTCTCCGTTGGTTGCCGGCGGACCCTTGGCTGTGGAACTATCGATGTCGACATAGGTTTCGCCCAGAATTCCGGCGGTGCTCATTAACGTAACCGAGTCTTTGCGCAGATTGAAAGAGTACTTGGTGTTGACCTTCATCGTGACTTCGACGGGCGTCAGCGGCTTACCGTTCACGACCTGGACGCGGGTCACATTGCCGATATCCACGCCCGCCAAACGGACCGGCGCGCCGTCGCGCAGGCCTTGAGCGTTATCGAAGTACGAGTACAGTGTGATCTTGCGAGTGAACCATCCGCCGGTGCCGCTCATCAGGAAAATCAGGACGGCGAGCGTGACGCTCGCTATCACCACGGTAACTCCCACGCGGAGCTGCGACCATTTCAACTGCTTCTGGCTAGGCAAGGTAGTCGGTAGACGACAGAAGCATGATAACAAACGCGACCAAATTTCAGGGATTCGCGATTTTGTTCAGGGTGGAAATCGAGCGGACCTTTTGCCAAGACAAAGCTCCCACTCCCTCGCGCCAGGGCGAAGAGTGGGATCTCTTTTTATGCCAACCGCGCCGGTCCAGGTCGCCGGCTTAGATCGCCAGTTTTACCGCCGTTCTTCGCGGTCATTGCGTTTCTGTTCGGCTTTCGCTTGTTTATCCGCTCGCTTCTGAGCCTGCTTATCCTGCTTGCTCGGCTTGGTGTTATCGCGGGAGGATTCCCGGTTTCCTGCATCACGATTCGCCGCGCGATCGTTGAAGTTGCTGTCATTTCTGGCCGAGTCGTTAAACCCGCGATTGCCCGCCGCCGACCCACGCGCTTCTGCCGGTGACATCCTCGGCTCGCGATACGCTTCTCCGGCCGCGCTGGCTCTCTGTACGTGCGCTCCCGAGAACTCGCCCGGCCTGCCGGTGGCCGCAATCTCCGGACGTCCATGATTCGCGGAGGCGAACAACGCCCGGTTCTGGCTGGCGGCACGTTCGTGTTCCATCTGGGTTGAGAGCGCGGCAGTATGCCGCTCGCGCCCGTAGGCTTCCTCTTGCGGAGTCGGCCGCGCTTCGATGCCGCCCGGACCGTTGAAGCTGGTATGCACGTTGTTCACAATAACTGTCTTGGAGTAAACGTTCCTCACATTAACCACGTTCACGTTCAGCACCGCGCGGTTGTAGAAGAAAGCGCCGCCTCTCCACTCTCCGCCGAAGAAGCCGACGCCGCCGTATCCAAAGCCGTAGTTAATCCCGCCGTAGAAGCCAACATGCGGTCCCCAATAGCCCGGGTGCCAGCCATAGAAGCCGCCCGCAAAGCCCCAGTAGCCCGGCGTCCAAAGCATGCCCACTGGCGCAACTACCCATGTGCCTGGGACCCAGTAGTAGCCGCCGTCGTCATTCCACGCCCAATAACCCGGGGTCCAGAGATAGCCTGGACCGGGGCAGATGGGCTGCGCATACACCGGCAGCGCGGGCGGACCGATCCGCACCGAGATTCCAATCCCGATTTGCGCAGACGATGCCGTCGAGAGCGACAACACCGAAACCGTCAACATCAAAACTCCGAATGCCAACCCGCGAAATGAATTTCTCATTTTCATTGCCTTTCTTTAAGCCCTAAGCATTTTGGCCGGAATCAGGATTCCGGGCTAATTACGTTTCGGCTACTTAAACCCTGAACTTTCGGACATGTTGCGAGGGCGACAAAAGTTATTTTGAATCAGAAGCTTGGTCGGCCATCCGGGGAACCGGATGGGGGCGGACGCATTACGTTCGCCCCTAATGAGGTCTGGCGCGTGATTAGCTGAGAACTGATGCCTGAAAGCCGGGAGCTAGTTTTCCAGAATGACGTGGGCCAGCGCCTGCTCGGAAGTGTGGGTAATCGAGAGCGCGATGTTCTTCGTGCCGAGTTTGGCCGCGATGGCCGCGGCCTCGCCGTGAAACTGAATGGTCGGACGCTGCCCCTTCGGGCGCACCACTTCGATATCTCGCCAGCGGACGCCGCGACTCCATCCTGTGCCCAGCGCTTTCATGCCGGCTTCCTTGGCAGCGAAGCGCGCGGCGTAGCTTTCAAAGCGGCTGGCTTTTTGTTCGCAATAACGTATTTCGCCGTCGGAGAAAATGCGACGAAGAAAGCGATCGCCGAAGCGCTCGATGCTTGCGCGGATGCGCGCCACTTCCGCGATGTCAACCCCGGTGCCAATAATCATGAAGATATTGTTAATTGATCATTTGGAATTGGCAATTTCGAATTCACTCACACCAGAGAACTCAGCGCCTGTACGAGAACGGCGTCCTGCTCCGGGAACACGGTGCGCATGTCGACGAGGACTCGACCTTCTTCTACGCGGGCGATGATGGGCGGAGTATTGGCGCGGAGACGAGCGCTCAGTTCATCGGCGCTCAGATCGCTATGGGTCAGCGCGATCAGGCGCGTGGGCAAAACCGCCGAGGGGGCTGCGCCTCCGCCGATGACGGATTCACCATCGCGGAGCTCCACCTTGAGGCCCGCGGACTTCGCCTGAGCAGATTCGACCCGGGAAGCGATCCCTTCCGCACGGCGGGTGATCTCGTCTTTCGGCAGCCGCATCATGCGCAGCACGGGCACGGCGTCGTGGTCGCGTCTGACATAGGCGAGCAGCGTGGCTTCGAGGGCAGCGTAAGTGAGCTTGTCCACGCGCAGGGCACGGAACAGCGAGTTCGAGCGCAGGCGCGCGACCAAGTCGGCCCGACCGCTGATCAATCCCGCTTGCGGACCGCCGAGAAGTTTGTCGCCGCTGTAGGTGACGATGTCTACACCGGCGCGCAGGCTGTCGAGTACGCCCGGTTCGCCGTTGATTCCGACCGATCGCAGATCGATCAGCGCGCCGCTGCCCAGATCTTCCATGAGCGGGAGATTGCGCCGATGAGCGAGCGCGACCAGTTCGTCGAGTTCGGGCTGCGCGGTGAAGCCGGTGATTTCAAAGTTGGAACGATGCACGCGGAGCAAGAGGCGTGTACGGTCGTCGATGGCATTTTCGTAATCGGCCATGCGCGTACGGTTGGTGGTGCCGACTTCCCGCAGCGTTGCATTCGACTTTGACATCACGTCGGGGATGCGGAACGAGCCGCCGATTTCGACCAGCTCTCCGCGCGAGACGATGACTTCGCCACCCTCGGCCAGCGAGTTCAACGCCAGCAAAACCGCGGCAGCGTTGTTGTTGACCACGATGGTCGAGATCGTGTTCTCCGTTCCGCGTGGGGACAGCCTCGAATCGTCAGAAAGAAGATCATCAAGCAGCTTGCGGAACAGCCGGTCCACATGCACGTCGCGCTTTCCGCGTTCGCCGGTGGCCAGATCGTATTCGAGATTAGAATACGCACTCGCCGTGGCGCGAACGTGGTCGAGCGCTGCGGCAGCCAGCGGCGCGCGCCCCAGATTGGTGTGCAGGATCACCCCGGTGGCGTTGATCAGGGGCAGCAGTGAATAGCTCAGAGACTGACGGAGTTGGCGCTCGATGGCTGCGGTCAAGCCGCCGAGTGCGAGGTCCAGCGCTTTCTCGTCGAACTCTCCACCGGCGATTTCCTGGCGCAGTCGAGCGAGCACGACGCGGATACTCTCGACGACGGCGGAATGACCCTCGCGTTCAATCAGCGCCTGCACGTCGGGCTGGCGGAGAAGTTCATCGGTCGAGGGCAGTTTCTGAAAGAGCGCGCATTTGTTCGCAGTGGACACCGACGGCGATTATGCCACAGGATCAGTTCCCAGTTCCCAGTTCTCAGTTCCCGCGAAGCTAAAGCGTGTGCAGATACGCGATCAAATCTTTGATCTGCTCATCCGTCATCACCTGCCTGAAACCTTCCATCTTGGCTCGGCCATTCTTGATGATGTCGGTCATGCGCTCGTCGTTTGCGGGCAATCCGCTCAAGGACAGATACTGCTGCTTAAAGACGCCTTTCAATCCCGGGCCCTTCTTCCCGCGCGATGAGTACGGTTCATGGCAGCGGTCGCAATAGTTATCATAGAGTTGCCGTCCGGCAGCCTGTTGCGGGTTAAGGCCGAGTTCGGCGTCGGACTTGCGGCGTTCAACGTCGCAACCCGCGAGCGCCAGAAGCGCAACCATCACCAACCAGGCCCAAAGGCACGGAGAACAGAAAATCCATTTCAAGAAGTTCATGATGGTGCGGCGTCGCCTACCAGGACTCAAAGTAGGATAATACGGAAAGTATGGCGGTTGCCGTCAAACGCGTTTACGAGCCTGTTTCTCCGTCGGACGGAGTGCGCGTGCTGGTGGATCGTTTGTGGCCACGCGGCCTGACAAAAGAGGATGCGGCGGTCAAGTTCTGGCTGCGCGACCTCGCGCCTTCCGACGAGTTACGCAAGTGGTTCCATGCGAATCTCGAGGCATGGCCCATGTTCCGGAAGCGCTATCTCAAGGAGTTGGCAAACGAAAAGGCTTCCGCAGCGGTAGAGAAGCTGCATCACCTCGCCGAAGGCAAGCGGCGAGTCACGCTGTTGTATGCGTCGCGAAACGAAGAGCGGAACAACGCGACCGTGCTCAAAGAATTGCTGGAAGGGATGCCCAAGCCTCCCTCGAGCGTGGGCCGCGGCGCGCTGGGGCGGGGACGGATTCGGAAAGCAAAGAAGCAATAGACAGTTCTCAGTTCTCAGAAAAACCAGGGCCTGTGTCATTGCCCGCGCGGGCTAGAGATCTTCATTGGCGCCGCGCGGGTTTTGCTGAGAACTGAGAACCGAGAACTGAGAACTCCCCTATAATTCCCCAGTCATGCCCAGTTCCGCCATCGAAAAGAAAATCGAAGCTTTGCGCGAGAAAATTCGGCACCACGAGTATCGCTATTACGTGCTGGACGCTCCGGAGATTTCTGACGCTGACTTCGACGCGCTGATGAACGAGCTCAAGCGGCTCGAGGCGGAGCATCCGGAACTTATCACTCCGGACTCGCCGACGCAGCGCGTGGGCGGCAAGCCGCGCGAGGGATTCGTCAAGGCTAAGCATTCCTCTCCGATGCTCTCGCTCGACAACGCTTACTCCGAAGAAGAACTGCGCGACTGGGAGAGGAGGGTACATGAGCTTAGCGGGCGCACTGACATCGAGTACATGTGCGAGTTGAAGCTGGACGGTATGTCGCTGGCGCTCGTCTACAGCGACGGCCGGCTGGAACGCGGCATCACGCGCGGAGATGGCAGCATCGGCGAAGACGTGACTTTGAATGTGCGGACGGTCCGCTCGGTCCCGCTGGTGATTGCAAAAGACAGGTTGAAGAAAGCCGGAATGCCCGCTGATTTCGAAGTGCGCGGAGAAATGCTGATGCCGCTCGCGGCCTTTCGCAAGCTGAATGAGGAGCGCGAGCGCCAGGGACTGCCGGCATTTGCGAATCCCCGCAACTTTACGGCGGGAACGGTACGGCAGCTCGAACCTTCGATCACCGCGCAGCGCCGCATGGATTACTTCGCTTACTTTCTGCTGAGTGACGGGCAGACCTTTTTCGACCGCCAATCGAAAGCGATGGATGCCATGGAACTGGCGGGCTTCAAGGTGAATCCCAATCGCAAGCTGGCGAAAAGTCTGGACGATGTCCGGAAGTTTATCCAGAGCTGGGAGGCTAAGCGCGAAGCGCTGCCTTACGAGATTGACGGCATCGTCATTAAAGTCGACCGGACGGCTTGGCAACAGGAGCTGGGCTTCACCGGGAAGGCTCCGCGCTGGGCGATCGCTTACAAGTTCGCGGCCCGCGGAGCGGTGACGCAGATTGAGAACATCGTTCCCCAGGTTGGCCGTACCGGCAAGCTGACACCGGTTGCATGGCTGAAGCCGGTTCCGATTGGCGGCACGACGGTTTCGCGCGCCACGCTGCACAACATGGATGAGATCGAGCGACTCGGAGTGAAGATCGGCGATTGGGTTGAGGTAGAGCGCGGCGGCGATGTGATTCCGAAAGTGGTGAAGGTGGTCGAAGATAAAGACCATCCTAGAGGCCACAAACAGTTCGAAATGCCGGAGCATTGTCCGGTGTGCGGCGGCAACGTAGTGCGAACGCCCGGCGAAGCGGACCATCGCTGCGTGAACGCGAATTGTCCGGCCAAGCTGCAGGGGACGATTCTGCATTTTGCCTCGCGTCACGTGATGAATATCGACGGACTGGGCGAGGTGCTGGTCAATCAGCTAACCGAAACAGGCTTGGTGAAGAATGTTGCCGATCTCTACAAGCTGACGAAAAACGATCTGCTGCAACTCGAACGCATGGGCGAGAAGTCGGCAGAGAATGTGCTAGCGGGGATCGAGGCCTCAAAGAAGCTGCCGCTCGAGCGCGTGATTTACGGCCTCGGGATACGTTTTGTGGGCGAGCGCACGGCGCAGTTCTTGGCGGAACACTTCGGGTCGTTGGACGCGATCATGAAGGCGAGTGCGGAGGAACTGGAGGAAGTGAACGAAGTTGGACCGCGGATCGCGGAGAGCATCGTGGAATTCTTCGATGATGAACACAATCGCAAACTGGTGAGTGATCTGCGAAAGGCGGGACTGACATTCACTGGGCAGAAGAAAGAAAAAGGGACGAAGCTGGCTGGAAAGACTTTTGTGCTGACGGGTACCCTGGCGCGCCATACGCGCGACGAAGCGAAAAAAATGATTGAGGATGCCGGCGGCCGCGTTTCGGGGTCGGTGAGCAAGAAGACGGACTACGTGGTCGCTGGGAGCGATGCGGGATCGAAGTTGGACAAGGCTCGGGAGCTGGGGTTGAGCGTGATTGGGGAAGAGGAGTTGGAAGGGCTGGTTGGTTAGGTCAGGGAAACCACTAAGAAAATGCAACCGCAGGGTTGCTTTTTGTGCCACGCCGAGCTAATATGCAACCTGGAGGTTGCATACGGATGAACAACTTTATCGAGAAGCGCATCGAGCTCAAGGCGCCGGTCTCGCGGGTCTGGCGTGCGTTGACGGATTACCGAGAGTTTGGCGAGTGGTTTCGTGTGAAACTGGACGGCCCCTTCGTACCGGGTCAGGTGTCGCGTGGCCATATTACTTATCCTGGCTACGAGCACGTAAAATGGGAGGCCTCCGTGCAGAAAATGGAGCCAGAGCGGCTCTTTTCGTTTACCTGGCATCCTTATGCCATTGACCCCAAAATAGATTATTCGAAGGAGACGCCCACGCTCGTCGAATTCAGATTGGAGAAGACCGCGAGCGGTACACTCCTTCTGCTCACGGAGTCCGGCTTCGACAAGATCCCCAGCGACCGCCGCCTTGAAGCATTCCGCATGAACGATGGCGGTTGGACAGAGCAAATGAAGAACATCGAGAGTCATGTCGCACAAAAGTCGTAGCAGCGCGGCCGTCAAACGGAACGCTCGTGCACCCGTATTTGCGGCGCTGGGCGATGAGACGCGGCTAGCGCTGGTTGCGAAGCTCTCTCGTAGGCGGCCTTATTCGATCTCGCAGCTGACGCACGGTTCCAAGCTCACCCGCCAGGCGATCACCAAGCATCTTCGAGTGCTGGAGAATGTAGGAATCGTGCACAGCGTCCGTACCGGTCGCGAGAGTCGATTCGAATTCGATCCGGAGCCGATTGAGGAAGTCAAGGAATATCTCGATTTCGTCTCCGAGCAGTGGGATCAGGCATTGTCGAGGCTAAAGTCGTTCGTCGAAGACTGAGAAATCCGGATGGCTGGTTGTGGTGCTGGACGGGCGAGACGCCCGTCCCTCCACAATCTAATCACACATTACTTCTTCGCGGACGGCGGCAATAGTCCGTTCTGACGCAGATACATCGCGGCCTCGGCGTAGTGGTCGGCCCAGTTGCTGGCGATACCCAGGGCGAACCTGGCGCGCGAGAGTTGCTGTCCGTTCGGGCCACCAGTCATTTCGCCCAGCTTGGAATCGTCCATTTTCGCTAGCGTGTCGGAGCAGAAATCGAACGAGGCTTTGAGCGCCGCCAGGAGTTTGTCTTTGGAGTCCGTTTCTGTTACCGCTTCGACTTTGGGAGCCGGGACTGCAGCGGCTCCGCTGCACAGCATGTAGTTCGCTTCTACCATGTGGGCGACGAGGTGGCCGAATGTCACCTGGTCGGGGGTCGGTTTGTAGTTGAACTTGTCGGCGGGCATGGCTTCGACGGCCGCGATGGTGTTTTTCTGGCGGCCGGGCAGGATCTCCCGGAGCGCACCGCTGACCGGGTTCTTGGTTTGTGCGGGCGTAGTTTGTGTTTGTGCAACCGCCGACGCGGCGAGCAATAGCACGGCGGGGATCACGAGAGCTTTCTTCATTTTCTTGTTCTCCTTGTGAGAGAGAAGCATAGCGCGGGGGGAGGGTCTGCGCCAGCGAACTGGAACAGCATGCGTCGAACCGCCCCACCGCTGGCCGGGCTGCGCCCGGCTGGACGGGCGAGGGCGCCCGTCCCCACACGGGCAACCTTGCGCTATCCTAATAACATGCACGCGCATGGCGGACACGCGCATTCTCATGGGGCGGGGCGAGTGCTGCGCATCTCGCTGGCCGTCACCATGCTTTATGTCGTCCTGCTGGTGGTGGCCGGCATACGCGCGCACTCGCTGGCACTGCTTTCCGAAGCGGGACATAATCTGTCCGACTTTCTGGCGCTGCTGCTGTCGCTGGTGGCGGTCTTCCTGGAAGGCCGTCCGCCGAGCGCGACCAAGACCTATGGATACCGGCGCGCGGGAGTGCTGGCGGCCCTGGTCAACGCGCTGTCGCTGGTGGTGGTATCGTTTTTTATTTTCTACGAAGCGTTCCGGCGGATACAGCATCCCGAGCATGTGCGCGCCGTGGTGATGATTTGGGTGGCGGCGGCGGGCGTGGTAATGAACGGCGCGATCGCTCTGCTGCTGTGGCGTTCGGGGCGAGACGTAAATGTCCGGAGCGCTTTGCTGCACGAGGTGGGTGACACGCTTTCGACCGCAGCCGTGATTGCGGGAGGCTTTGCCATCCTGTGGACCGGACAATACTGGATCGACGCGGGACTGTCGTTCGGGATCGGCGCGCTGATCTTGTGGTCGAGCATCGGCATCGTGCGCGAGACGCTGAACATTCTGTTGGAAGGCACTCCGCGAGGGATGAGTCTGGAGGCAGTGGAATCGGCGATGCGCGCGATCGCGGGCGTGAGCGATGTGCATGACCTGCACCTGTGGAGCATTGGATCGGAAAACCACGCGCTCTCGGCGCACGTCAAGATCGCGGACATGGCCACCTCGGAGAGCGACACGATTCTGCGCGAGATCAACGAGAAACTCGGCCAGGGCTTTGGCATCCACCATACGACCATCCAGTTAGAACACGTGGTGTGCGAGACGGCGCATAGTTGCGTGATTGCGGTGCGGGAGGAGGAGCACGTCGAACACGATCATTCCGAGCCCGGCCACGCCCACTGACGACGGAAATGCTCGTCATGTATCTATATGAATACACGTTAGTTACATGATTTCAAAGCAGGTAGTGGCGGCTTTCTGTGCTATTCTGTTAATGGGCGTCGTTCCTCCTCGATGCAACATCCAATGCCTATGCGACGTTGGCGGCAAATTTTGCGTTTCTTGGCGGCAGTGCAGCTGCTCCCGGCTCTGGAGAGCGGCGAGGAAACCCTCGTCGGCGGGCAGGCGGTGATGGAGGGCGTGATGATGCGTTCGCCGCATGCCTGGGGAATTGCCGTGCGCAAGCCATCAGGCGAGATGGTTACGCATAGCGAGCCGCTGGAACGGCCTTCCGAGCAGCACAAATGGATGGGCTGGCCGGTGGTGCGTGGGGTAATGACGCTGGGGCACGCGATGACCCTGGGGTTCCGTGCGCTGAAGTTTTCCGCCAATGCCGCGCTGGAAGAATTATCCGCCAGCGATCCTAGCCATAACGATCCCGCTAATAAAGATCAGAGCAAGAAGTTTGAAATCACCGGCTGGATGGCGGGCTTGAATGTGGCCTTCTCCATCGCGTTTTTCATCTTCATGTACAAGTACCTACCGCTGCTGGCTACGACGGAATTGAAAAGGGTGAATCCGGTTTTCGGGCAACAGATCATGTTCAACCTGGTCGACGGCCTAATCCGCATCGCGATGTTCCTGCTGTTTGTGTGGGGCATTTCGCTCTGGAAAGACATTCGGCGCGTGTACGAGTACCACGGGGCCGAGCACAAGACGGTATTTGCGTTCGAGAATGGCGATCCGCTCGAAAACGTGGCAGTGCAGAAGTATTCAACGTATCATCCGCGCTGCGGAACCAGCTTCCTGATGACGGTGCTGATCATTTCGATGCTGGTGTACATGGCGATTCCTGTGCATACTTTCTGGACGCGATTCGCCATACGAATTGCGTTGCTGCCGCTGATTGCTGGCGTCTCCTACGAAATCATTCGCTTTGCCGCCAAGCATCGCGGCTCGCTGTTCGCCCTGATGACAGCGCCTGGATTGTGGCTGCAGCGAATCACCACGCAACCGCCGGATGATCGTGAAGTAGAGTGCGCAATCGTCGCGCTGGATGAGGCGATGAAGCTGGAAAAGCAACGGGGCGGCGAGTTGGTGATTGCCTAGCGGTGCCCGCCGCGAACTCTTGTTTTCTTTCCCATTCCACCTAAAATCAGAGCAGAAACGCGGCTTGCCGCGTCTTCCGCCACAGAGTGCGACGGGCGAGGCCCGTCTCTACGGGTGAAAATCATGTTTGAACGGTTGGACCAAATCGAAGTGCGCTATGACGAACTGACGCAAGCGCTGTTGTCGCCGGAGATCACGAACGATTCGGTGAAATACCAGAAGACTGCCAAAGCGCATAGCGAAGTCAAGGAAATCGTCGAGAGGTATCGGGAGTACAAAGACCTGAAGCGCGGCATCGCCGAGAGCAAGGCCATGCTGGCCGACGAAAAAGATCCCGAGATGCGAGCCTATGCCGAGGAGGAACTCGCGAAGCTCGACGCCCGCATCATGACGGTTGAGGAAGAACTCAAGGTTCTGTTGCTGCCGAAGGATCCGAACGACGAGAAGAACGTGGTTCTGGAAATTCGCGCCGGAACGGGCGGCGATGAGGCTACACTGTTCGTAGCGGAAGTCTTCCGCATGTACAACCGCTATGCCGAGTCGCAGAAGTGGAAGGTGGAAGTGCTCTCCACCTCGGAGTCGGGCGTGGGCGGACTGAAGGAAGTGATCGCGCTGATCGAGGGCGACCGGGTTTATTCGCGTCTGAAATACGAAAGTGGCGTGCATCGCGTGCAGCGCGTTCCGGCGACCGAGCAGCAAGGACGAGTTCATACGTCGGCGATCACGGTGGCCGTGTTGCCGGAAGCGGAAGAAGTGGACGTCAAGATCGAGGCCAAGGATCTGCGCATCGACACATTCTGCTCTTCGGGGCCGGGCGGGCAGTCGGTAAATACGACATATTCGGCGGTGCGGATCACGCACATTCCGACGAATACGGTGGTGAGCTGTCAGGATGAGAAGTCGCAGATCAAGAACCGCGAAAAAGGCATGCGTGTGCTGCGCTCGCGGCTATACGAAGTCGAAATGCAGAAGCAGCAGGACGCGCTGGCAAAAGAACGCAAACAGATGGTCGGCTCGGGCGACCGCTCGGAGAAAATCCGAACCTACAATTTTCCGCAAAACCGGCTCACGGATCATCGCATCGGCTTCACCATTCACCAGCTAGAACAGGTGATGGACGGGAAGCTGCAACCGATTATTGATGCGCTCATCACGCATTATCAGGCGGAGAAGCTCAGGCAGGAGACGGCGAGCGTGGTGTAAGACTATGCGCGTGTGGGGACGGGCGCCCTCGCCTGTCCAAGCCGAGCGCAGCTCGGCAGCTGCCTGCGCTCAAACAATCTCCGTGCTCGCCATAAACTCTTTAATTCTTCTTTCAGTTGTTTTTCTCCGTGTCTCTGTGTCTCCGTGGTGAAATAGAACCGTGCAACTTCGCCAGGCACTCAATGTGGCAGTCGAGCGGCTGACTTCCGCGCGCGTGCCTTCGCCGCGCATGAATGCGGAACTCCTCATCATGTTCACACTCGATTGCGACCGGGCGTATCTCTATGCGCATCCGGAGCGCGAACTCACGCTCGACGAAGTGAGGCGCTATGACGATGCTCTCGAGCGCCGGGTCACCGGCGTTCCAGCGCAATACATCACCGGGCACCAGGAGTTCTGGGGGATGGATCTTATCGTGTCGCCGGCGGTGCTGATTCCGCGTCCAGAAACGGAGCACGTAGTGGAGGCGGTGCTGGAGTTGGCAAAACCCAAGATTGTGGAGCGACGTGCGCCCTCGCAAGCCTGCACTGAGCGAAGTCGAAGGGTCCGGACAGTCGATGTCGGCACCGGTTCGGGAGCGATTGCGCTAGCTCTCGCTAAAGAGATGCCGGCGGCGGAAATCCACGCCACAGACATCTCCGCCGGAGCGCTCGAAGTCGCGCGGGCTAACGCGGCGCGGCACGAACTGACTTCGCGCATCGAATTCCACCAGGCGGACTTGCTCGGAGGATTCTCGCCCGCTTCGTTCGACTACGTGGTTTCGAATCCTCCCTACGTCGGCGAGTCGGAGGAAGATTCCGTGCAACTCGAAGTGCGTAAGTTCGAGCCGCGCCATGCGGTGTTTGCGGGTCCGACGGGGGTGGAAGTCATCGAGCAGCTGATTGTGCAGGCGCGAGCCGCGCTTCGTCCAGAGGGATGGCTGGTGTTTGAGATCAGTGGGACGATTGCCGATCGCGTACGCAACCTACTATCCGGTTGGGACGAGGTTGCGATCAGGAACGATCTGCAGGGGATCGCGCGGGTGGCGATGGCGAGAAATCAACAAGTGGTTAAGCGCGTCGAATTGTCGAATCTCCTGTAGAGACGCGGCTGCAGCGTCTTTGCCGGCAGTGAGACGGAGCAAGCCCCGTCTCTACAGAACGTCTTAGAACGTCACCCTTACGCCGATCTGGACCGCGAAAGGAGTTCCAACCGTAGTACCGGGGCCGAAAAAATCTCCCAACGCGCCCGAGGGTATCTCAAGCTGTTTCAAGCTGGTTAGGGGCACTGTTTGGGAACAGTCAGGTACCGTGCAAATAGCGGTCACCGTGCCGCTTGTTATGTCGCTTTGGGGCACGGGCAGGTTGGCTATGTTCGCAACGTAGTTCGCGCCGGGATTGTTGCGGTTGAAGAGGTTGAAGAATTCGATGAATGGATTCACCTGCCAGCGCTCATTGATCTTAACGGGACGGCTGACGCGCATGTCGACCTGGATGTAGGGCGTTCCACGAAATTCGTCGAGACTGGTCTTCACTGGCTGCGTCATCCCTGGGAATTGAACGGAAATGCGATCGGTGTTGTCTGCGGTGGTGATGGTGATGGGGCGCGCACTCTCAACCTGCGTAACCGTGCTCAATTCGAAACCGCCGGGAATGTGAACCGTACCGGCGAGCACAAAGCGGTGGCGAACGTCCTCGCCGGACGGGCCATAGTCGCCGGGTTCGAAAGCACTCAGCGGATTACAGACGCCATTCACATAGTCGAACAGTTCGCCGAGCACGCAACCCCAGGTCTGCGCCTTGGATAGCGTGTAGTTCGCCACCAGATTGAAGCGTCGCGTATTGCCCTGCACATGCAACATCATCGAGTTGTAACTGGAGCGATTATCGGAGTGGAAGACGTCCAGCGCAGGAGCGTTGGGATCGATGTTCATCCCAGGCGTGTAACTGTACGCCCGATACCCATGGTTCCCCTGCTCGTGCGTGTAGTCCGCGCTGACCAGCCAGTGTTCGTTGAAGGCGTGCTGCACTCCGCCCGTAATATGGATGGCGTAAGGCGTTTTGTAGTTGGGGTCGATGAGAGATGCCGCGGCTCCGGCGGGTACACAGCCAGGGTCACTCGGAGCAACGCAGGTTCCGGGAGGAGTGTTGACCCTTTGGAATGCAGTCGCCCATCCGTTCTGCGCGAGATCGTTGTAGAACAATCCGAAACCGGCGCGAATCACGGTCTTCTCGCTGTCTCCGGGCGAATACGCGATTCCAAGGCGAGGCGCGATTTGCTTGCGGTAATCATGCGGCGCACCGTTCACCAGGTCGATGCCCAGGGCTTTCAGCGTAAGGTAAGCCGGATTCTCCAGTTGACTGCGCCCGGAAGCTTCGAACAGTCCGAAGGTCGTTTGATAGCGCAGGCCGTAGTTGACGGTGAGATGGTGCGAAACGCGCCATGAGTCCTCGGCGTAGAGTCCGAGCCGTTGAACGTTCTGCGAGAAGCTGCCGTTGCCGCCGGGAGTATAGCTGCAGGTGGAGCCATCCGAAGCTGTGAAGTCGATACACTGTGGGGTGAAGGTTCCGAACACGCCTATGTTTTGTACATAATAGACTGGGTCATTGATGTACTTAGCAAGAGTCTCCGCCGTCGACGCAAATGCGCCGTTGAGCACGGGTTCGTGAATGAAGTCGATTCCGAACTTGAGCGCATGACTTCCCGCAATGTGGCTCAAATCGTAGCGGGCTTGGTATTTATCCTGATTCCGCAGGTCGGGGAAAAGAGTGATGGGGGTAGCGAACTGGTTGTCGCCGAAAGTTTCGAATCCGGAAATCGTCAACGCTGTGGAGCTGAAGGGAAACGCCAGCGCGAAGCCCAGATCCGAGTTACGCGTCTGCGTAAGGTGTAGCAGGCTCGCGCCGAGAACCAAATTGCCGAGCCAGGCCGGACTGAAAGTATAGGCATTGCTGATTACCGTGTTCCAGTAGTTGTTATGAGTGGTAAGTCCGGTGGAGGGCAGCGTGCCCTGCTCCACCAGCGCGTTGTGCGTCAGGTAACTGTCTTGGGAGGTGCGCAGAAACCACTGCGACTTCGAAGACTCGGCCCAGTCAAGACGCACCGAGCCGATGTAGTCACGGAAAGGGATGGGAACAGTGGCGGGAACTGCAATCGAAGGGACACCGGAAATCAGGCCATCCGCAGCTAACTGTGCGAGATCATTGAATTGCGCGGTGCTGGCCGGGCTATAGGCGATGCTGGCATTTTCATGGACGTTCTCAAAAGAACTGAAGAACCAGACTTTATTCTTTGCGATCGGGCCGCCGAGAGTGCCCACATAGTTCTGGCGAGAGAACGGCTGTTTCGGATTCGGCGCCGGATTCTCAATCGGGAAGCGAGCATTGAGCGCTGCCGCGCGCTCGTAGAAAGCTCCGTCGCCGTGCCAATCATTGGTGCCGTGCTTGGTGGTGATCACGACCGATCCGGCAGTGGTCCAGCCGGTGTCGGCGTCTTCGTTGGATGTGCGCACGGCAAATTCCTGAATGTTATCGGGCGAGAAATTTTGCAGGAAGCCGCCAATCCAGTCATCGGAGTTGTCGGCGCCATCAACCGACAGTTCGTTGTTCAAGCCGGAGCTTCCGCCGGTGGAGACAGCCGTAATTCGTGCCTTGGTTGGATCGGAAGGCTCGACGGGCTCAGTTCCGGACACGAGGTAAGCGATATTGGCGAAGCTGCGCGCCGGGAGCGGAAGAGATTCGAGGTCCGCGCTGCCAACTACGCCCACATGCACCGCGCTCGCCGTATCAATTGACTGGGTCGTGATCGAGGACGCATTCCCCTGCACCTTGACCGTCTCGCGCGCGTTTTCCGGTTTCAGCGTGACAGCGATATCGCGCACCACACTGACTGCGACATCGACATCGGCCGTCGCCTCGGCAAAACCTTGGGCCCTCACGGTGACGCGATAGAAGCCCGGAAGCAGGCCTTCAATGCGGAATTCTCCCCGCTCATTTGCCTTTGCCTCGCGAGTAATGGAAGATGCGGTGGATTGCACGACGATCCGAGCATGCGGCACGCGGGCCGCGCTCGCGTCCTGAACCTCTCCCCGCAGCGTGCCATTAGGATTCTGCGCGCGCACGAGCGACGGAAAAGAGGCGACAATAAAGACCAGTTGGATAACAGCCGAGATCCGCCACTTCGATCTCTCAATTTCAGATAATGAAAAACTGAAGAGCATGAAAAAACATCCGTTGAACAATGGGATTGCCGCGGTCCCGACTCGCGACGGGAAAATAACCTGCGCGGCGAAGCAGACTTCCTCATCGAGACTATCGGGACACGCCAGCTACTACCAGCGATAGTGGGGTCAAAATGGGTGGCAAGAAGAACACTCTTTAGGCGGGCAGAACAACTAGCGGACCAGCCACTCGGTAACTTCGTGGGTCAGCGCCAGAACCGGTCCGTAGGTGGCGAAGACGCACAACAGTGCCACGAGCATCGGTGGAATGGCGTACCACGGACGAACTTGGGTCGGCTGAGCCTTGCCGGCTTCATCCCAGGCCAGCAGGCGAGCCACGCGTGCGCTGATGGATCCAGTCACGAAGCCCACAGTGCAGACCGGAGCGGCTTCGACTGGAACCAGGCGGGAGAGCTTGACCAGTGCTGCGGCCAGGTCAACGGCGTCGTTCAGATTCGAGACCGCCGCATCATCTGCAGCCAACTCTGCGGCCTGGGACCACGCACCTTCGAGCTTGGCCATGCCCGGGAAGGGACAAAAACGGACGATGAGTTTCTTCATGTTGTCGCGAGATTGCATGTGCGCGAATTCGTGCTTGAGCGCGATGTGAAGTTCGTCATCACTCAGAAGCGCAACCGTGGACTCTGAAACTAGCACTCTTGGTTTTCGCACACCTACCAGGGTGAGCGGGGGCGCCTGGCGTCTGGAACAGAAAGTCACCGGCTGCGCACCGTCGTCCACATTCACATTTAGAAGACGCGCGCCGTCCAGCCACAGAGCCACCACGCGAGAAGTTTTGGTTTGGGCAGCGATCACACGGAAGCAGCCGCAGGCAATCAGTAGTAGAGCGCAAATGCCCAGCGCGAACGGCGTCGCACCTATGCCCTCGTCAATGTCAATCGAACGGGGCTCCAGCAACTGAAACGACGGCACAACAAAAGCGAACGTAACGATAACGGAGGCTGCTATCGGCAGAACCCGCAACGCGAAGAGCAAACCTGCCAGGCTCTTTTCCCTGGCGTGCAGTAACCGCAGCGAGCGCCATGCAACTGCCACTATCGCTGATAGCACACAGTAAACGAGAACGAAAAAAGTGAGCGAGACGGCGATTCCGCGCAGGGCAAACATCAGCGTTGCTCCCGGGCCTGGGGTTGCCTGACCCTGGTCCCCCGGCCCTTGAGTTGGCGGCGTTTGCGTTCGACCAGGAGTTGCAGTTCATCCAGAAGTTGCGCGTCGTGAGTGCTGAGGGCTTCCACTAGATACGAAAGAGGAAGCAAGGAAGCGTCGCCCGATCCCAGCAGTTGCCGGATGCTCTCTAGCGCCGTGACCCGTTGCAGTTCTTCGGGTGTGTGGCGCGGAGTGTAGCGGAACGCCCTGCCTTCGGCGGCACGGTCGAGCAGGCCCTTTTTGTAGAGACGGTCCACGGTCGTCATAACGGTGGTGTAGGCCTGGCGGATTCTGCCATCCGCAAGCAGTTCACGAACCGTGGCGCTGCCATGCGACCAAAGTTCTTGCAGCACCTGCTGCTCGAAAGGACCCAGCTGAGGCCTTGACCCGAAAATTGAAAACGCTTTTGTCATCAAAAAGTGCGCCCCATGCAAGGCCACGTGCCCGAAAAGAATACCATTCTCAGGAGGTGCCTTGCACCCATCTTGTTCTCACTGGTGCACCCTCTTTGCAATGAACTCGACATAGGTTGCGAAGTCGTTCGGCTTGCCCGGCGGGGCAATCTCGAACTTTTCCGTGACCGAATCCGCATCAGTTCGAGCGTAGGTCATGCGGCATCTAGTGCCGCCGGGCGCTGCATCGCTCAAAAACTCGATGGAGTTGCCACCGGACGTCACCGTTGCCGCGTAGCGGATGACGTGCCCTTCGCCGTCAAAGAAAATGGCCCGCAACGAGGCATCCTGGGGATCATGGTACACATATATAAGATCGTCATGGGCGAAAGCAGCCCGCTCCTTCGTTGCCGGATAGTCGAGATGGGTTTTTCGGACCAGCACCGTTCCATTCATTTCAGGCCGGAAGGTGGACATACCCTTTCCCTGTCCTGGCTGCCCTCCGCCGACCCATGTCCACTCACCAATTAAGAAATCGAAATCCTTCCATTCGTTTGTGGGCTGAGGTTGTTGGGCTTGCAGTGACAAGAACGGGACAAGTGTGAGTGCAAAGAGCGTTGCTCGCCAGTTCATTTCGCGCCTCCTGAAACGAAATGTTCCTTCTAACAAGCTCCGGCTATCGCGAGGCACCCGCCGGCAATATCTCTTCCACGTCCACCTTAGTAGGATACTTTCCCGTATAACAAGCGGAGCAGTAAGTCGTTTTCTCCCCGTCCCCGCAAGCTTTCTTGAGACCTTCCAGCGAAAGATAGGCGAGCGAGTCGGCGACGATAAAGTCGCGAATCGACTCGATCGTCTTATTGGCGGCTATGAGTTCCTTCTTGGAAGGGGTATCCACTCCGTAGAAGCAGGGCGAGATGGTCGGCGGGCAGGAAATCCGCATGTGGACCTCCTTCGCGCCCGCGTTACGAATCATGCGGACGATCTTCTTGCTAGTGGTGCCGCGCACAATGGAGTCGTCGACCAGAATCACTCGTTTGCCTTCGAGCAGGCTGCGAACCGCGTTCAGTTTCAGCTTCACGCCAAAGTCGCGGACCGACTGCTGGGGCTCAATGAAAGTACGTCCGATGTAGTGATTGCGGATCAGGGCCAGGCGAAAAGGTATGCCACTTTCGGCGGCGTATCCGATGGCCGCGGTATTGCCGGAATCAGGAACTGGAACAACGATGTCGGCGTCCACCGGAGCTTCGCGGGCGAGTTGGCGTCCCATGGCGTCACGGCTTTGATCGACCGAGCGGCCAAACACCAAACTGTCGGGACGCGAAAAATAAACGTGCTCAAAAATGCAACTCGATTGCGCCGGGGACGGCGAGTAAAAACGCGAGCTGATGCCTTCGGGCCCAATGATGACGAGCTCGCCGGGTTTGACATCGCGTTCGTAAGTGGCGCCGAGCAAATCAAAAGCGCAAGTCTCCGAGGCAAACACGATCGTGTCTTTCTTCTCACTGGTCAATGCCGGAATGCGGCCCATGGCCAGCGGGCGGAAGCCGCGCGGATCGCGGGCGGCGAAAACACGGTCGCGACTGAGCATGACCAGTGAAAAAGCGCCTTCCACGCGACGCAGCGCGTCGGCGATGGCATCCGGCAGGGTGTGCTCGCGCGAGATCGCAATCAGGTGAACCAAGACTTCCGTGTCGCTGTTGGTCTGAAAAATCGAACCTTGGCCTTCTAGCTTGGCACGAATGGCCAGCGCGTTGACCAGGTTGCCGTTGTGCGCTATCGCGATCGTCCCTTTATTGGACTGCACCATGATGGGCTGGGCGTTCAACAAAGCCGAATCGCCCGCCGTCGAATATCGGGTGTGGCCGATGGCGAGAACGCCGCGCAGAGAAGCCAGCACTTCGTGGCTGAAAATATCGGCGACCAGACCCATGGCCTTGTGTTGGCGCAGCCGCTCGCCGTCGGAGGTGACGATGCCCGCTGATTCCTGTCCGCGATGCTGCAAGGCGTGCAGGCCGAGATAGGCAAGCTTCTCCGCCTCGGGATGGGCGTGGATGGCGACGACGCCGCATTCATCACGAAATTTATCGGAAATCAGCATTTAGCTCTTAGCCTTTAGCTCGTGTGGCGACGGGCAAAGCCCGGCACCCTCAATCCGCTGCACCTACACATGGTTCTGTTCGCAGCGCCCTCTCCAGCGCGCCTTCATACGCTTCCCGCAACTCCTGCACGCTTGCGGAAATCACGGAATCGTTGCCCACCGCGATCTCAATCCTGTCCGACCCCGCTTCCCCCAACTCATCCGCAAACACGCCGTATTCATCCGCCACTCTTTGGATTCGCGGCAAATGGACTGGGTCGCAGCTTAGCACGATGCGGCTGGCATCTTCCGAAAACAGCAGCAACTCAAGCGCTAATTGCTGGCTCGGCAATCTGACGCTCAGACCTACTCCGGCTGGCAGAGCCGACTCCACCAGCGCCACGGCCAAGCCGCCATCGGCGCAGTCGTGCGCCGACTCGACCAGCCCAGCCTGGATTATCGCCACCAAAGCACGGTGCAGAGTGGCTTCCTTTTCGATATCCAGTTCTGGAGGGTAGCCCCATACCGCTCCAAGAATCTCTTTCGCGTACTCGGACGATCCAAACTCCAACTCGGCGTCGAGGGCGTCCCCAGTTTCGTTCGCGCGCAACAAAACAATCTTTCTTGCGGACTCGCTTGCGGACTCGCGCCCGGCTGGCGCGAAGTGCATTTTCGCCGCTTTGTGCACATCTTCGAGAATCCCGACCACTCCGATCACGGGAGTCGGGTAAATTCCCTCGCCGAGAGTTTCATTGTAGAAGCTGACATTACCGCCCGTAATCGGCACATCCAGTTCTTCGCAAGCTTTCGTGATGCCGTCAACCACCTGCGAAAACTGCCACATGATGTGCGGTTTTTCGGGGTTTCCGAAGTTGAGGCAGTTGGTCGCGCCAATTGGAGTCGCTCCGGCGCAAGCCACTTTGCGGGCGGCTTCGGCGACAGCGTGCATGGCGCCGAGACGAGGATCGAGATAACACCAGCGGCCGTTGCCGTCAAGCGCCATGGCGAGTCCGCGATTGGAACCCTTGATGCGGATGACGCCGGCATCGCCCGCTCCGGGCGCTTCGACTGTATTGGTCTGCACCATATGGTCGTACTGCTGCCAGACCCAGCGCTTCGAGCAAATGTTAGGGCTCGCGAGCAAACGCTTAAGCTGGGACGAGAAGTCTGCGCTTTCGCCGAGCCTGAGATGCTCCGGCATTTCGCGATCGACTGGCGGCTCCCAGCGCGCCAGCGGACGTTTATACACCGGCGCGTCATCGGTGAGGGCGGCATTCGGAATTTCAGCGACGACTTTGCCGTGTTCAAGGACGCGCATCTTCGCGTCGGAGGTAACCCGGCCGATTTCCACCGCATCCAGTCCCCACTTCTGGAAGATTCGGGAGACTTCTTCTTCGCGGCCCTTCTGCGCTACCAGCAGCATGCGCTCCTGCGACTCGCTGAGCATGATCTCGTAAGGCGTCATGCCGGTTTCGCGTTGTGGGACCCGGTCCAGTTCGATTTCGACTCCGGTGCCGCCACGCGCGCCCATCTCGCAGGTCGAGCACGTCAGGCCGGCGGCGCCCATGTCTTGAATGCCGACAATCGCGCCCGTTTGCATCGCTTCCAGGCAGGCTTCGAGCAACAGTTTCTCGAGGAATGGATCTCCGACCTGAACGTTGGGCCGCTTCGCTTCCGAGCCCTCGCTGAACTCCTCGCTCGCCATCGTGGCGCCGTGGATGCCGTCGCGTCCGGTCTTGGAGCCTACATAAATTACGGGATTGCCCACGCCCGACGCGCGTCCGTAGAAAATCTGGTCGCGGCGAACCAGACCGAGAGCGAACGCGTTCACCAGCGGGTTGCCGGAATAGCAAGGCTCGAACTTCACCTCGCCGCCAAGGTTGGGGACGCCAAAACAGTTGCCGTAAGAAGCGACGCCTGAGACGACGCCCTCCATGACGGAGTGGTTCTTGTGAATTTCCGCCTGTGTGGGAGCGGGGCTCTGCCTCGCTCGGACGGGGCGAAGCCCCGTCTCCACCCTGATCGGACCGAAGCGCAGCGAGTCCATCACCGCCACCGGTCGCGCGCCCATGGTAAAGATATCGCGCAGAATTCCGCCGACGCCAGTAGCCGCTCCCTGAAATGGTTCGATAAACGATGGATGGTTGTGCGACTCGATTTTGAACGCGCAGGCCCAGCCATCGCCAATGTCCACGATACCGGCATTTTCGCCCGGCCCCTGGAGAACCAGTTTGCTGCGCGTCGGCAATCGCTTCAGGTGGACGCGCGACGATTTATAGGAGCAGTGCTCGCTCCACATCACGCTGAAGATGCCAAGTTCGGTCCGCGTGGGCTCGCGTCCGTCGAGCAAGTGTTTGATTTTTTCGAATTCTTCCGGAGTGAGGCCGTGCTCCCGGATCATCTCCGGCGTAACGGCAATAGGAATGATCGCAGAGGCGATGGTCATCAGGGAATCTTTATTGTCGCATCTCAATGAACTTTTCGCATGTGGATTCGTACAGCACGGATTCGCTTGCTTCGGTCACTGGGATTTGATGCTGGTTTTAATAGCTAGGAGCGCAATTGCTGCGGCAGTCTTGTGGTCCGCGTTCCAGGGTGCACCCACTGACGTTCGCAAAACGTCCAATTCTTTTCGCAACCCCGGTTCCGCCAGACCCCACGCGGCCGCTGCGCGCGCCCAGACTTCGCGCTCACGGGCAGTCGTGACGGACAACCCGCAGCTCTCACAAGCCGAGACGATCGCCTGCTGAAACAAGGCGCCTTCCGCTGTGTGAATCAGCGGGTGTGATCGAAGAATCCGAGACAGATCATCCGGAACCGGAGTCGAACTGAAAAGAACTCCGCAAATGGCCACCTCGTCTCCGCCTGAACCGAGTTCGCGTAGAACATTCTTGATTGCGAGTCGCGCAGCCTTCTGCGAGGCCTCTCGCGCATGCTCCACAAGCGCCGTTGCGCGCGGAAGAGACAGTTCGGCCGCCGCGTGATATACGAAGCGAGGGACTGATTCGTCGAGTGGCAACAACTCAATCCGTCCTCGAAACAAGACTCGAATTTCACCCGGTCGGCCGGCCAGCGCCACCAACATCGCCCAGCCCGTGTGGAGTTTGCATCCCAGTGCGGCGCGCGTGGCCATGCGCGAAGTCTACCGGCCTGATGAATGCTTCGCAACCGCAGGCCCCAAGAACCTGCCACTATACTGTTTTCGCATGAAGTCCGTCATCGTCGGCACCGCCGGACATATCGATCATGGCAAGACGTCGCTCGTCAAGGCCCTGACCGGCATTGATGCCGACCGCCTAGAAGAAGAAAAACGGCGCGGCATCACGATAGACATCGGGTTTGCCCACTTCGAACTCCCCATCCCCGATGGCAGCAGGATTCAGCTGGGATTTGTCGACGTCCCCGGCCACGAGCGCTTTGTGCGCAACATGCTGGCCGGCATCGGCGGCATCGACTTGGTACTGCTGGTGATCGCCGCCGATGAGGGCATCAAGCCACAGACTCGCGAACACTTCGATATCTGCCGCCTGCTTGCGATCCGCCGCGGCATCACTGTGCTCACAAAGTCCGATGCGGTGGATGCAGAGACGCTCGAAGTGGTGAGACTGGAAGTGGAAGATTATGTGCGCGGATCATTCCTCGATGCGGCGCAGTCTCCGATCGTCGCGGTGAGTTCGTTGACCGGATCAGGGCTGGATGAGTTGAAATCCTCGCTTGCCCGGGTTTCTTCTGAAGTTGCTGTGAAAAACTCGGCAGCGCTGGCTCGCCTTCCCATCGATCGCGTATTCACTATGAAAGGCTTCGGCACGGTCGTCACTGGCACTCTGGTTGCCGGGATGATCCGCAAGGAAGAAGAGCTCGAAGTATTTCCCGCCGGCAAACGTGTGCGAGTGCGAGGCGTGCAGGTTCACGGCTCGCCCGCCGAAACCGCCGTCGCCGGGCAGCGCACCGCCCTCAACCTCGCAGGACTCTCTACCGAAGACCTGGCGCGCGGAATGACGCTCGCGACCACGGATACTTTTCATTCCACGTCGCGAGTCGATGCGCTCCTTTCTCTCCTTCCCTCAGCGAAGCCGTTGAAGGACGGCGCTCGTGTGCACTTCCATGCCTACACGACGGAAACGATCGCAGAAGCGCGACTATATGAAACGAAACAACTGAAGCCGGGCAGCGAAGCGTTGGCGCAATTGCGATTCGTGGAACCCACGCTGCTTCTGCCCGGAGATCGTTTCATCGTGCGGCAGTTTTCCCCGGTAGTGACCATTGGCGGAGGCGTTGTGCTGGATGCGTCGCCTGTGACTCGCAAGCGGCGTGTAGGAGACGCAGCCGCATTTCTCAAGATCATGCGCGATGGTTCTCGGGAACAAGTGCTGGCAGCGCGCGTGGCACGGCGAGGAACAATCGGTCTGCGCCTGGACGAGATCCCCGGAGAAATGAATATTCGGCGGGAAGAAGCAACGAGAATAGCCGCAAAGGCGGGGTTAGTTTGGTGCAATCCAGTGCTGGTTGCGGCGGCTGCATTTGCAAAGGTACAGACAGATGCACTTCAGGCCCTCAAGACTTTCCACGATGCCAATCCTCTTGTGACCGGGATGAGTAAAGAAGAGCTGCGCGAGCGAGTCAACCTGGGTCCCGAGGTGTTCTACAGCGTGCTGGAAAAATTAGCGGAAGAAAAGAAATTGGAAGTTGCCGGCGAGCTCGTTCACGTGCCCGGTCGCGGCGTAGTCATGAAAGACGAAGAAGCCGAATCCAAGAAGATCATCGAGCAGGCTTTTGTTTCCGCCGGGTTGAAAGTTCCGTCGCTGAAAGAAGTGTTGGCGGGTCTGAAGGTAGATAAAGTTCGTGCCCAGAAAATTGTCACTCTGCTTTTGCGCGACAAAGTTCTGATCAAGATCTCAGAGGAACTGGTCTTCCACCAGAGCGCGTTAATGGACCTTCGTCACAAGATCGCCGTTCTCAAAAATACCGCCCCGAAAATTGACGTCGCCCGCTTCAAGGATATGACAGGAGTCAGCCGCAAGTATGCGATTCCGCTGCTTGAATATCTGGATCGTGAGCGAGTAACGCGGCGTGTGGGGGATGAAAGAGTGATTCTCTGATTGCAGAAGTAAAATTCGGCGGACATCGAAACGTGTCCTCCTATCGACCTGACTCCTCCTGACGCGTTAGCGAATCGAAGAACACGGCGTGGAGTTTGCTCGAAGTGCCATCTTCAAGATCCGCGGTCTTTGCCATTGAAAGCCGGGCATCCAACAACGTCTCTGGCGTTCTCGGCGTGCCTGTCAATACCTCTATGCTGACTAGAGCGTGTTTCATAAATAGGTTCGGCCTCATATCAGGCACTTACGGATGAGGCTGGTTAGGTGATGAGCTTCTGTCATGAAGACGCGGCAGAAGCTGTTGACGGACGAGCAGTGGGAGTTGGTGGAACCCATGCTACCCCCGCCCAGGCGACGGCAGGACAATCGAGGCCGGCCCTGGGCATCGAACCGGGCGTGTTTCGAGGGTATTCTGTGGATTCTGCAAACCGGCGCGGCGTGGCGATTCGTGCCCGAGGAGTTTGCTTCGCCTTCGACCTGCTGGCGGCGGCTCAAGCAGTGGGAAGACGAAGGGGTGTGGCTGCAAGCGTGGCGCACGTTGCTGGGGGCGCTGGATGAAGAAGGCCTGCTGAACTGGGACGAAACCTTTTTGGACGGCAGTTTCGCTCCGGCGAAAAAGGGGGCCTCGCGGTCGGTAAAACCAAGCGGGGCAAGGGGACGAAGTGGATGGTACTGGTCGACGGTCAAGGTCTTCCGCTGGGAGTTCGGCTGGAAAGTGCCTCCCCCAGTGAAGTTACGCTTGCGGAAGCCACGCTCTCCCAAGTCCGGGTACCACGCCGGCAAGGGCGCCCGCGGCAAAAGCCGGAGCGCGTGATCGCCGACCGCGGTTACGATTCCGACCCGCTGCGCCAGCGCTTGCAAAAGCGTGGCATCGAACTGATTGCGCCCTACCGCAAGAACAACCAGGCACGGCGCTACCAAGATGGGCGCAAACTGCGGCGTTATAAGCGCCGCTGGATCGTGGAGCGAACCAACGCATGGCTGGGTCAATTCCGACGCCTGCTGGTCCGTCATGAGCATCTGCTCTCCACTTACCGTGCCTTCTTCTATCTCGCTTGCTTCTGGATTACGCTGAGGCACTGTTTATGAAATACGCTCTAGGTTAACTCCCTTGTGTCCCTCCGGGCAGTAATCGCGGAGACCTCGGCACTGATAACAAACACCGGTCTTGTTAATGAGCCGGCAGAGGCCATCGAAATGTCCCGCCATCGTCGATCGCGCGTGCGCCAGTCGATGCCGCAGCACCGGTTCGGAAATCTCCAGGATTTGAGCGCTTTCCTGGCCAGGGAATCCGAACATATCGCGCAGCAATAGAGCCGCCTGCTCCTCAGGTACGAGCGTGCGTCCTACGCACGCCAAGCAGAAGGCAATGTGCTCCTTGATGTCAAATATGAAACTGGGATCGGCCATGAGCTTGGATAGTTGTTGATTGTGAGCGCTGCTTTTTACGCCCTCTTGCTGAGCGACCATCTGCGCCTCGACTCTCCAGCTTTGCTTCTTGCGCAGATGATCGAGACAAACATGCGTCGCAATGCCAAACAACCAAGTCTTGAATTGGGAGTCACCCCGGAAACTGGCGAGTCCGCGGAGACACCGAACAAATACTTCCTGGGTCAGATCTTCTGCGTCTTCCCGTCGAGTGACCATGCGGTAGACGAATGCGAAGAGAGGTTTACGCCAGCTCGCGAAGAGGGCCTCCAAGGCTTCCGAGTCCCCTGCTTGCGCGCGCGCTACAATTTCCGCTTCCGGCTTCTTGTGTTGTTGCGATTTGTCGGTGGACATTCGCTCCCCCTCGATCGAATCGCTTTCTCCGGACCAATCTCATCGTGGCCGCAAATGCTGGACTAATTGAAGACGATTCGCAAACGGATCGCGAAAGTTTGCGATGCGAACGATTCCCGGCTTCTCGAATACTTCGCCGTCGAACTTGACGCCTGACTTCAGCAGTCTCTCCTGTTCTTTTGGAAGATCCGTCACTTTGAAACACACCACGGCTCCATCTTGACCAGTCGGCCTTGGACTCTGCGATAGGCCAATGACCATCCCGCCCTTAGCATGACTGAGTTCGCAAATGCCCGGGCTTTCGAACATCACCGTGAGACCCAATTTTTCAAGATAGAACTTCTTCGCGACCTCCAAATCATCAACGAAACATCCCGCAAGCATTACTTCCATATTCACCTTCTCCTTCTCCTTGGCCAATCAAGATATTACTTCTTGATTACTTAGTCGCATAAGCGCGGACTCGACGCCAAGCTACAGAAAAGACGCCTGTTATCTCCCTTTCGCACACGGGATGCCAAGCGCCGGCGCTCAAGGGCGAATCCTTGGCGAGCGGGTTCCTGGGTGAATCTCTGTGTCCCCTGTCAGATCTTTTCTTCCGGAAATTCGACTTCCAACGCCAATGGCCCAGTAACGCGGTTGGTCAGGTTCGCCAACCCAATCAGCATGTGCAGGTCGACAATTTGCTCGTCGGAAAAATGTTTCCTGAGTTCCGCGAAGTCGGCGTCGCTGGCGCCGTCAGGAGTGCGCGTAAGCTTTTCAGCATAGCGGAGCGCCACCTGCTCGGGCGCGCCACATCCCGAGTAGTTCCCTTCCTTCAGAGCTTTCATCTGTTCCGGCAAGAATCCAGCGCGTTTGGCGCCCTGAATGTGGTGCTGCGTACAGTAATGACATCGGTTGATCAACGAGACTCGCAGATACACGGCCTCGTACAGCTTGCGGTCGAGCGCACGTCCCACGCTGGCATAGAATCCCAGAAAGTTACCCAGCATCGCGGGACGATGCGCCAGCGCTTTTTGAATACTGCCGGGCTTGCCTTTCAGCTTGCCGTCGTAAATTTCTTTAACTTCCGGGCTGGCTTGCGCAGGTTCAATCGGACTAATACGGGCCATGAAATTTTCTCCTGGGGCGTGCGCCCTATAATAAATGGATTCGGCAACGTGCGCTGCGACCGCAAGCAACTGCATACGCAGGAAATTGGTCTCATGAAAAACGTTCGCATCATTGGTGCAGGTCTGGCGGGATCGGAAGCGGCGTGGCAGTGTGCCCGTCGTGGCGTCGCCGTTGAATTATTCGAAATGCGGCCGGTGCGCACAACTCCCGCCCACCAGACGGACAATTTCGCGGAACTGGTCTGCTCCAATTCCCTGAAATCCGAGAGCGAGAACACTGCGCCGTGGCTGTTGAAAGAGGAGATGCGGCGAGCGGGTTCTCGGCTGCTGCAGATCGCGCGAGAAACCGCCGTGCCCGCCGGGCACGCTCTGGCGGTGGACCGGGCCGAGTTTTCGCGGAAGGTGACAGAGGCGATTTCCCGCGAACCACTCATCACTATTCGCCGCGAAGAAGTCACGTGTGTCGAAGACGGCGAGCTCACTATGATCGCTACGGGCCCTCTGACGTCTGACTCGCTGTCCCGAGAAATTCTGCGGTTGAGTCTAGTCCCTTCGCGGGCGGGGGCGCCCGCGCCACACGACAATCTTTATTTTTACGATTCAATCAGCCCCATCGTGGAAGCCGATTCCATCGATATGAGCAAGGTGTACCTGGCGGCCCGCTACGACAAAGGATCGGCTGACTACATCAACTGTCCGATGTCGAAAGAGGAGTACGACCAGTTCTATGAGACGCTTCTCGCGGCGCAATCGGTGGAACAAAAAGACTGGGAAAACCTGAACTACTTCGAGAGCTGCCTCCCTATCGAGGAAATCGCCAGGCGCGGACGCGACACGCTGCGCTTCGGGCCGATGAAGCCGGTCGGGCTCAAGGACCCGCGTACCGGCAGGATGCCCTATGCCGTCGTGCAATTGCGGCAGGAAAATCTGCGTGCCGATTCCTACAATCTTGTCGGCTTCCAAAATCACCTCAAATTTGGCGAGCAGGCACGCGTGCTGACTTTGATTCCCGGTCTCCAAAGCGCGCGATTTCTGCGCTACGGACAGATTCACCGCAACACGTATATCAACGCGCCCACGCTGTTGAACTCGACGTTGCAAATGAAGGCGCATCCCCACGTGCTGTTCGCGGGACAAATCTGCGGTGTAGAAGGCTATGTCGAATCGATTGCGACCGGCCTGATGGCGGGAATGAATGCGGCAGCGCTGGCCACCGGCGGCGAGCCGGCGCCCCCACCGCGAGCGACGGCGTTTGGCTCACTTGTCCATTACATCACGCAGGCAGAGAGCAAGAACTTTCAGCCGGCTAACATCACATTCGACCTCTTGCCCGCGCTCGACAGGCGCGTACGCGACCGCAAGGAACGCCACCGCCAGCAGTGTGAAGTCGCATTGCGCGAGTTCGACGGATGGTATAGCAGGTATCCGCAAACTGCAGATCCCGCGCTTCGCTCGGGATGACAAGATCTTAGAGTTGATGACAAGTTCTCAATTGTTTTTTCAGGAGATTCACTTTAAGGTGCTGATGTAAGAGTGAGGTTCGTCCCGTGCCGATTTCTGCCGTGGATTGCGTACAACCCGCCCTGCAGCACGCGCGGGCACAACTCTTTACCCGTTTCCGCTTCGGGCAATGGTCCCGCCTGGCGCTGGTTGGAATTCTAGCGGCGGAACTGCATGTCGGCGGATGCAATTTCGGAAACATGGGTGGCCACTGGCCTCGGGTCCCTCGAAAAAACCACAGCTACCTTCTGCCTTCTTCGAGCCTGCCGTCTGATTGGCCTCCCTTCAAATCCGCGCACCTCTCCGAGCACATTGCGCAGTTCATCGGATTGATCGTGGTGGGAATCTTCGCCGCAGTCGTGCTGGCATTCGTTTCCCTCTACATCAGCAGCGTGTTCCGATTCATCCTGTTTGATTCGGTTCTGCGGCGAGAATGTTCGATTGGCGAGGGATGGCGAAAATGGCATCGGGCCGGCGGCCGGTTCTTTTTATGGCAGATTGTATTCCAGATTGCCGTCTGGCTGTTTCTCCTGGTTCTCGTTGGTGTGCCATTGGCTCTGGCTTTGGCTGCGGGCTGGGCAACAGATCTGCGGGAACACATCGGGCGGTTGATTGTCGGAGTGATTCTGCTTGTGTGCCTGTTGCTGGTGTTCGTGCTGACGGCAGCTGTGGTGCAGGTGCTGGCGAAAGACTTCCTGGTGCCGATCATGGCTCTCGAAGACCTCGATTTTGCCGACGGCTGGCACCGTTTGCTGACCATGATGGGGCGCGAGAAGGGACGATACGCCGTTTATCTGCTGCTCAAGTTGGTGCTCTCGATTGCGGCGGGAATCCTGTTCGGCATCATCACGATCGTTCCGGTACTCTTCGTCGTGGCCCCCGGCGTTGTGGCCGTGCTGGCTGGAAGAGCCGCGGGGCTCGGATGGAGTGTGACCACGATCAGTCTGGCGATCATCTTCGGGACTTTGCTTCTACTCCTACTTCTTTACCTGATCGCCCTGGTGTGCGTGCCCGCCACTGTCTTCTTCCCGGCGTATGCGATGCATTTTTTTTCTGCTCGATATCCGAATCTCGATGCACTGTTGAATCCTGCGCCTCCGGCGCCGGAATTGCCACCAGTCCCGCAGTCTCCGCCGCCATTTGAAGCGCCGCCGCTTCCGCCCTCGGCGGAGCCCATCGTATAACTCATCGCGCAGGCGCCACCAGAAACTAAACCGCCGAACGGAGCATTTGTCGATGAGTCCTAGTCGCGCGCCCGGTTCTTGATCCAGATAGGCGCGCCGATGAACCCAAACGCCGCCCGAATCTGGTTTTCAAGAAATCGCTGATAGGAGAAGTGCAGCTTCACGGCGCGGTCGGTGAAGAGCACAAACGTTGGCGGCGCCACGCCCGCCTGCGTCATGTAGTAGATTTTCACGCGCTTGCTCACCGGCACGGAGGCGCGGTCGAAGTCAACCGTCTTCAGGAAACGGTTCATCTCGCCGGTGGTGATGCGCTTGCGGCGCTCGGCGGCAACTTTCTCGATCAGAGGAAGAATTTTTTCCGTTCCCTTGCCGGTGTGCGCGGAGAGAAAGAGCACCGGAGCGTAGCTCAGAAATTTTAGTCCGTAGCGCAGGCGCTCTTCGTAGAGAGCGCGGTCTTGCGGGCGCCTAGCGTCCTGGATGCGCGCCGTCTTCGACTGGCTGATGGCGCGCTTCTCACCGCTCGCCACCAGATCCCATTTGTTGACCAGGATAATCACCGAGCGTCCACTCTCGTGGGCGTAGCCTGCGATGTTCGCGTCGAGACCGCTGGCACCTTCGGTGGCATCCACCATAAAGAGGACGATGTCGGCGTCTTCGATGTTCTTGCGCGCCATGACCACCGATAGTTTCTCGGCCATCAGTCGCGTTTTGCCCTTGCGGCGGATGCCAGCCGTATCGATGAAGCGTATCTTGCGACCTTTGTACTGGATCAGTTCGTCGATCGAATCCCGCGTAGTGCCGGCAACGGGCGAGACGATGGCGCGTGACTTTCCCGTGAGTTGATTCAACAGCGTGGACTTGCCGACATTCGGATGTCCAATGATCGCCACCCTGATTTCATGCGGCTCCGCAGGGGTTTCCCCTGTGCCTTCCTCTGTGCTTTCCTCAGTGACCTCAGTGTCCTCTGTGGTTGCCTTTGCACTCGCGGGCAGCACAAGAAGTATCGCGTCGAGCAGATCATCGATGCCGCGTCCATGCTCGGACGAAACCGGAAATACATTCCGGATTCCAAGCGAATGAAATTCGCCGAGCAGCGAATCCTGCTTGTCGGAGTCCATCTTGTTGACGGCAAGAAAGAGCGGCTTACCGGTGCGTGCCAAGAGGCGAGCCAACTCGCGATCCGGCCCTGCGATTTCGGTGCGGGCATCGACGACCATGACGATGGCCGCCGCTTCTTCAAACGCGACCTTGGCCTGACGGAAGATCTCCGACGGTATGAAGTCTTTGTCGTCGGGAACGATGCCGCCGGTGTCCACCACGCGAAACTCGCGGCCGCGCCATTCAACCTCGCCGTAAAGGCGGTCACGCGTGATGCCGGGCTCGTCTCCGACAATGGCGCGCCGCGATCCGGTTAGATGGTTGAACAGCGTCGATTTACCGACGTTGGGGCGTCCGACGATGGCGACGAGGGGGAGAGATTGCTTTCTTTTGCTCAAAGTCTTTTCTTGATCAAGTCTTTCCTCGCTTCGAGGATGAGTTCCGATGTCTATCCCGTTATTATAGAGACTCCGTGCCTTCCTCATCCCATCCCGTGTCCCCTCCAGAAACTCGACCTGCGGGATTCTCGCTTTTCCAGTTCTTCGCGCCGGGGGGCCTGCTCTCGAAAACGCATCCCGCCTACGAGTTTCGCCGTGGGCAGTTGCAGATGGCCCAGGCGGTCGAGGAGGTGCTCGAAGAAAAGCGGCATTTGATCGTCGAGGCCGGCACGGGTACCGGCAAGACGCTGGCTTATCTGCTGCCGGTGATCCGTTCGGGCAAACGCGTCATCATCTCAACTGGCACGAAAAACTTGCAGGAGCAGCTCTTCTTCAAGGATGTCCCGTCGCTGGAGCGAGCACTGTTTAGTAATGGAAGCGTCGCCGATGGCGGCGGAAAACTGAGCGTCTGCTATATGAAGGGGCGCAATAACTATCTCTGCCGCAAGAAGCTTATTGATCTCACTGACCAGCCCGTGCTCAGCGGCCTGGAAGAGATCGAGCACTACCGCGCCATCGCCGCGTGGGAGAAAACGACACAGAGCGGCGATCGCGCGGAGCTAGCGGAACTGCCCGAGGCGAGCGCTCTTTGGCACAAACTCGACGCCCGGGCCGATACCTGCCTTGGCCAGAAATGCAAGGAATGGGAGCGGTGCTTCATCACCGGGATGCGCCGGCGCGCAGCCGAGAGCGACATCATCATCGTTAATCACCATCTGTTCTTTGCCGATCTTTCCATCAAGCTGGAAGCTGACGGCGCGCCCGACGCCGGCGTGCTTCCCGAGTGCGGGGCGGTCATCTTCGACGAAGCGCACGAACTGGAAGAAGTTGCCGGCAACTACTTTGGGATTTCGGTCAGCAACCTGCGGATGGACGAATTGACGCGCGACGTCGAACACCTGCTGCAGCGTGAAAAGCTCTACACGCCGCAGATGTCGGGAGCGATTCAGTCGCTGCGCGAGCGCTCACAGCTTTTCTTTTCGCTTTTGCCCGCGAACGAAGGGCGATTCGCCTTCGACTCTCGCCGTGAGTTTCTGGAAGAAAACGGCGACGAATTTCTTGCCCTCAATCAGGCGTTGTACCGACTCGGTGCGGAAATGGAGCAGCTTCCACAGAAGCCGGAGAAAGTCTTCACTCTTGTGCGGCGAGCGCAGCAGTTGCAGGTACAGCTTGGCTTCGTGATGGAAAGCGAGGACCCCAATACGGTCTTCTGGATTGAGCGACGCGGCTCTCGTGGAGCTCCGAGCGCCCCCGCCCGGCGGAAATTGTCAGAAGAAAGACACGCCAGCGGTCGAACGAATGTTTTTCTGCAGGCCACTCCGATCGAAGTTGGACAGATTCTGCGCGAGTGCCTGTGGTCGAAGTTGGAAACATCGGTGCTGACCTCGGCAACGCTGGCTGTCGGCGGCGGGTTCGACTACATCCGGCAGCGAATCGGGCTCGACCACGCGCGCGAACTGATCGTCGCGTCACACTTCGATTATGAAAGCCAGGCGATCCTTTACGTCCCACCCGATCTGCCCGATCCGCGCACGCCGCAATTTCCCGGCGAGGCTGCCGGCGTTATCCGGCGACTGCTCGAGATTACTCGCGGCCGCGCGTTCGTGCTCTTCACTAGCTACGCGCAGATGAACGAAATCTACGAGCGCCTGCTTGGCCAGCTGGAATTTCCGATGCTCAAGCAAGGTGACGCTCCGAGGTCGGCGCTGCTCCAGGAGTTCCGGATCACTCCCAACGCCGTGTTGTTTGGGACGTCTTCGTTCTGGCAGGGCGTCGACGTGCAAGGCGAACAGTTGAGCTGCGTGATTATCGATCGCTTGCCGTTTGCCGTGCCGAGCGATCCCGTGGTGGCGGCGCGGGTGAAAGCCATTGACGCTGGCGGCGGCAACGCCTTCTTTGAATACCAGGTGCCGAGCGCGGTCATTACCTTGAAGCAGGGGTTTGGAAGATTGATTCGGTCGCTGCACGATCGCGGACTGCTGGCTCTGCTCGACAATCGGATCCTGAAGAAGCAGTATGGGCGGGTGTTTGTGGAGAGCCTGCCGAATTACAGCCGGACTACGGATTTGAAGAAGGTGGAGGAGTTCTTCGGGGCGGATCGCGGATGATGGAGTGCCGGGCGTCACCGCCCGGCAAGACGGGCCAGGCGCCCGTCCCCACACGAGCACAGCGAAATCAAACTATCCTGCCGCTGCTTCTTTGTCGACTACCACCTTCAAGTGCGTGGTCACGTCCTTGTGCAACTTGATCGGGACAATGAACTCGCCGACGGTCTTGAGCGGTTCGTGCAACTGGATCTTCCGCCGATCGATATGGAAGTTCTTTTTCTCGAGGGCTTCGGCAATATCGCCGGCCGTGACTGATCCAAACAACTGATCGGCTTCGCCCGACTTGCGCAGAAACTTCACCTCGAGCCCGTCAAACTGCTTGGCCAGCGCTTCGGCTTCCGTCTTTTCCTTGGCGGAGCGGCGCACGGCGGCGGCCTTCATCTGCTCGATGACAGTTTTGTTGGCGACGGTGGCTTCAATCGCCAGTTTCTTGGGCAGCAGAAAATTCCGCCCGTACCCCTCGGCGACTTTCACAACTTCACCGCGGTTGCCCAGCTTGGGCACATCTTCTTTCAGGATGACTTCCATGAATGACTCCGTTTCGTAAGTAACCTAGTCCTTAGTCGCTTGTCGTTGGTCGTTTGCAAATTCTCGAACAGTCAACAAACCTTCTTAATGCCGCTGACTACGAACGACAAACGACGAAAGACTAGCGACCAACGATCTTGAATTTACTGTGCGCGGCCGGCGAACGGCAGCAGGGCTATGTTGCGCGCCTGCTTGATCGCTCTCGACAGGCGGCGCTGGTGCGGCGTGCATACGCCCGTCAGGCGGCGCGGAGTGATCTTGCCGCTTTCCGCCACGAACTGCGCCAGCAGACGCACATCCTTGTAATTGACGGCTTCGATCTTCTCGACACAGAACTTGCAAACCTTTTTGCGCCGGAAGAATTTGCGGCCACCTTCGCGGGGTCCACCGGGGCCTCCGCCGGGACGCGGACCGCGTGGCCCGCTGCGATCGGGACGTTCACTACGCTCCGGACGACTTTCGCCGCCTGCCGCGCCTGGTGCTTTTGTTTCTTCTGCCATAGTGCTCCTGCTTTCTAAGAATTCGTTGGCCGATGCCTGGCCCGCAGAGACTAAAGCCCGTTTTTTTTGCGGGCTTTGCGGCACGGCTGAAGGCGGACCCTACCCAAAACTAAACCGGCGCCGAAGCCGGAGTTTCCTTTGTGGCCTCCGATGTTGCGGGTGTTACCGGAGGAGCGGCGGCCGGTTGTGCGCTGGCTTTCTTTTTCGAGTCGCGGATCTTCTTGATCTTGTCGAGCCGCTTCAGTTCTTCGTCCGTGCGCACGGTGAGAAACTTGATCACCGGCTCAGTCACGCGCAGGCGGCGTTCGACTTCGTGCACGGTCGCGCCGGTGGCTTCAATCATCATCAGCACAAAGATGCCATCGTTGAACTTACCTACCCTATACGCGAGACGGCGCTTGCCCCAGACCTCGCTCTTCGCGCTTCCGCCCGCCGAGGTAACCGAAGACTCGAGCGTTGAAATCAGCTTGTTCAGATCCTCGTCCACCATGTCGGGCCGGACGATGAACATCAATTCATAGTTACGATTCATTCGTTATCTCCAAAATCAGTGGGCAGTGGTCAGTGACCAGTTACCCAAAATTCTTACAATCCCGGTGCGAATTTGCTGGCCACTGACCACCGATCACTGACCACCGTCTTCCGTCTTGCGATTGAACCGGTTCATCGCCGCCGCCGGTCCTTCTTTCAAAATCACCTCAATCGCCTGCACGGCCATGTCGAGGAGTTCGTCCACTACTTTTTCCTGCGCCTTGCGGAAGGGCGTCAGCACATATTTCACGCCATCCACGACCTTGCGGTCGGGCGCAATTCCGAGCCGAATCCGCAAGAACTCATCTGTGCCCAGGGCGCCGAGGATGGATTCCATCCCGTTGTGCCCCGCCGAGCTTCCCCGCTGCCGGATGCGAATCGCACCCAGCGGCAAGTCGAGCTCGTCGTAAATCACAATCAGGTCCCGCGTTACATCGACCTGATGTTCCGCCACCAGTTCCCGCACCGAAAACCCACTCAGGTTCATGTAGGTTTCCGGTTTGGCCAGGACAGCCGCCTCCCCGGCGATTGTTGCCCGCGCCGTCAGCGCGCGGCATTGGCGATTCCTGATTTCGATCCCAAGCCCGTTGGCGATCCGATCAATCGTCAAAAACCCGAGATTGTGCGGCGTGAACTGGTACTCGATTCCAGGGTTGCCCAAACCGACGATCAGTTTCACGCAAGTCCGCTCTTAGCTCTTAGCTGTTGGCCTTTCGCTCGTAGCTCGAGGCTCGCAGCTATTTCTTTTCTTTCTTCTCAGGCTTCTCAGCCTTCTCGGGCTTCGCCTTGGCCTTGGCCTCGCCCTCGGCCTCGCCTTCACCCTCGACTTCCTGCTTGCCCTTCTTAATGACTTCGGGCTCAGCCGGAGCTGCCGCCGCTTCCGCCACCACTTCCGGAGCCGCCACCACTTCTTCCTTCACCGTGGTGATGTGCGCGATCATCTGATTCTCTTCGGTCAGGAATTTCAGCTTTTCGCTATGCGGAAGGTCCTTCACGCGCACTTCAACACCGAACACAAGGTGGCTGATGTCCACTTCGATGTTTTTCGGAATATCGGCCGGAAGACACTCAATCTCGATCTCACGCAGCAATTGCTCAAGAATTCCGCCCTCCTGCTTCACACCCGCTGCCTCGCCTTTGAGGATCACCGGAACCGTGACCGTCAGCTTCTTGTCCATCGCGATGAGCTGCAGGTCGACGTGGAGCAGGGTTCCTTTGACGGGCTCAAACTGCCAGTCCACGATCATGGCCTTGACGCGATCGCCATCGAGCGCCAGGTCAAAAATCGTGTTGTGCCCGCTCTCCGACTTCAGGATGCGCAGCACCTGCCGGGGATCGACCGCGACCGCAGCCGCGTCCTTGCCCGCGCCGTATACAACGGCGGGAATTTTTCCGCCGACGCGCACGCGCCGGGCGGCGTTCTTGGTGCCTGGTTCGCGCTTCTGCGCTTCCAGAATGCTGATATCCGTTGCTGTCGCCATAATTCCGTTTCCGTTCTGGGTTCGTACAAAAATGGTTCGTTCAAAAATCGTTAGAACAAAAGTCAGATAAAAAGTCTGCTCACCGAAGTCTCCTCGTGAATCGACTGGATTGCCCGTCCAATCAATCCCGCGATCGAAAGCACCTTGATCTTCGGGACTTGCCGAGCCGCTTCCGCCAGCGGAATAGTGTTGGTCACGACCACCTCGGTGATCGGAGAGTTCACAAGATTTTCCACCGCCGCCCCTGAAAGTACCGGGTGCGAGCAGCAGGCATACACGGTTCTGGCGCCGTTCTCAATCAGGGCCTGAGCCACTTTCACCAGCGTCCCCGCCGTATCGATCAGGTCGTCGATGATGAGACACGTTCGGCCGCTGACCTCGCCGATCACGTTCATCACTTCCGCCACGTTCATCTCGACCCGCCGTTTATCGACGATGGCCAGCGCCGCATCCATCTTCTTGGCGAAGAAGCGCGCGCGTTCCACGCCACCCGCGTCCGGCGAAACCACAGTCAGATCCGGCAGGTTCAGTTTCTTGAAGTAATCCACCAGCACGGGTGACGCGAACAGGTGGTCCACCGGAATATTAAAAAATCCCTGCAATTGCGGCGCATGCAAGTCCACAACCAGCGCGCGGTCCGCGCCCGCGGTGGTCAGCAGGTCGGCGACCAGCTTCGACGAAATCGGCACCCGCGGCTTGTCTTTGCGATCCTGGCGCGCGTAGCCATAGTAAGGAATCACCGCGGTGATGCGCCGCGCCGAAGCCCGCTTCAGAGCGTCCATCATCAACAACAGTTCCATCAGATGCATGTCCACCGGCTGGCAGGTGGGCTGCATCACGAACACGTCGGCGCCGCGCACGTTCTCCTGGATCTGCACATACGCTTCGCCGTCCTTGAAGCGTGTGACCAGAGCCTGTCCGCGCGTCAGGCCAAGAAAGTTGCAGACCTCATCGCAGAGCGCCTCATTAGCGGTTCCGCAGAAGACTTTGAACCTGTCGTCGACCCGGGCGCGTTGCGGCTTGCGCTCCGTTTTCTCGTCCGTCGTCGGCTTTTTTTCCGCGCTGGTCTTTTCGGCAGTCGTTTTTTCGGCAGTCGTGGTCGCAACTGTGGCCATAGGTTCAGTTCTCAGTCTTCGGGTTTCAGTGCTCAGGTTGGGGCTCCAGTTTATGAACTGAGAACTGGCAACTGAGAACTGGTTACTTGGCTGGGCCGCTAGGATTCGAACCTAGACAAAGTGCTCCAAAGGCACTTGACCTACCATTAGTCGACGGCCCAATAAAACGATCAGCCTGGCGGATTGCCCTTCAATTGTCGTTCAAAAACGGTCGTTCAACAATCGAAAATCAATCAAGAATTCTTTTCCAATACTGCTGGCGCGTCGACGTACTGGTCGCCGCCGCCTTCAACCCCTGCTTCCGCAGACGGCTGGCCGCTTTCGCGGCTTCGGCTGGCGACCGGAACAGCCCGTACAGGGTTGACCCCGACCCGGAGAGCGAAGCGTAACGCGAACCAGCGCGCTCCAGCTCACCTTTTATGTCTCGCAATTCGGGATATTTAGGAAAGACGACTCTCTCGAAGTCGTTTTCAATCCCGGTACGGACAAGGTCGAGAAGCAAGTTCCCGGCCCGGCTCCCGCCTTTTGCAGGAGCACCGGTGTTGGGTGAACCACTGGTTAAACTATAAAGCCACGCCGACAGCGCGCAGCCAACCTCAAACAGTCTATCGGACGCTCCCGGTGGAGTCAATTGATCCCTGCTGGTGGGGGAACTGCTTGTGTGGGGACGGGCGCCCTCGCCCGTCCAAGCCGAGCGAAGCCCGGCAGCTTCATCCCGCTGCACCAGCGCATCCCAGCAGGCAAACGCCTGAGCCGTCGACACCCCAACCTCCGGCGTGACAATCACCATCGGAATCGTAGGCAGATCGGGCAGCGGATAAACCTCCTCGCCGTGCCCCACTCCTAGCGCTGTCCCGCCCACCAGAAATAGCGGCAGGTCGGAGCCAACTTCGGCGGCAATTCGCAGGCGCGCCGGTCCGGACAATTTCTTTCTTAAAGCCCGCTCCAGCGCCACCATGGTTGCCACGGCATTTGAAGAAGCCCCACCTAACCCTCCCTGCACGGGCAGGCGCTTTTCGATTTCGATGCGAACTCTGCTCTCCGCGCTGAGTTCGTTCAGCACTCGCTCGGCGACGCGATAGCAGGTGTTCGAAGAATCCAGCGGAACTCGCGGGGCTTTATTCGTGCAGATGATCTCAATTCCGTCGCCGCGCCCAACGCTCACCCGGATCACGTCATGCAGCGCGATGGTCTGGTATACCGTGCGCAGATCGTGATATCCGTCCGCGCGCGCGGCACCGATGTAGAGCCCGAGATTGATCTTCGCAAAGGAACGAACGGCGATTGTCATAATTAGGAAATCGTAAGCAGGGGAATTGTAAGCGATTTACCACTGCATAAAGCCACCGTGTGCGGCAGTTCCCAGACGGTCACCTCTGGCCAGCGACGAGTCGACAAGTGACCAGACGATTCTTGGGTTGTGAGTGTAATCGGGATTTTACGACAGCCATCCGGGAACAATGCCGTGGCCGATGGATGCCGGAGTGCATCTACAAAACGCTGACTCGTCTACTTGGGGGGCGCGGGCATTGCGGATGAGTGTTGATCGACGATCATCCACTGCCCGTTGCGCTTTGCGTAGACGAAGGTGTACCGGGCAGGCAGGCTTTTACTCTCCCCGTCCTTATTGTAGGTAAACGTGTAATAGCCGCTATTGATCGCCATATCGCCGTAGACCCGAATCAACTGGTCGCCAAACGAAACTTTGTGATCAGGCAGGGCTTTGAAGGCGTTGACCATGTAGTCTCGAATGGCTTCAGGGTTGTCGCGGCGCTTGGGAGACAAGGTTCCCCAGAGTACCGCCTCGCGATCGTAGAGCGCGAGTACCCGATCAGGAGTTTCGGCACTGAAGGCGTCGGCCCACTTCGCAGCGGCAGCCGCAACATCTTCCTTGTCGCCGGCCCACGCTGTGGAAGCAAGCCCCAGCGGAACGATAAGCGTAAACAGGATGAGGGAAATTCCAACACGCTTCATGGTGACCTCCGAGATTCTGAACTGCGGTGTTAGGAGTGCGGGAAGGCCGGTTGAAGTCCCGCGCAAAGGTACGCTTCGCCGTCACCACTGTCAACCGGGATGTTCATTTTTTCATACCACAATAGAAATGTCCCCGTCTTCTCCACAATAGAAATGTCCCTTAGTTGCGGTTTCACCATGCTCGGGAAAAGGCGGGCGTTTTCATTTGCTGCCAGCCTTGTCTCCAAGGATGATTGGGAGCTGGAGGAAAGTTTCGATGCGGTGTCGGGGATGGGGGCGCGGGGGAAGGGGCGGCGCCCCTTTCCTCGCTCAGCGCTTTAGAAGCCGCCTTCAGTTCACGGAATAGGAGACGCTGACTGCGGTAATGAATGGCGACTTCGCCAGTTTCGCTTTCCCGCACCAGCACGCGACTCGTGGCCGGCGCCCAATGCTGACTTTGCCGGTCTAGTTGCAGCAGTCGGTTGTTGTAGCGTACTACCCAGTCCTCGCTCACCACTCGTTCTTGCTCCAGCCAGAATACTTCGTCCAGTTGCCGCGCCGTGGGCCGTCGCCGGTGATAATCGGCTGTCTCGGCCGCGGGTCGCGCGTAACGCCGGTTGTGCTCGGCGAGATAATGCTCGTCCAGATACGCATTCGCTTGGTCGTAGGTCGCGATTCCCGCCAGCCGCAGTTTCTTCACCAGCCGATCCTGGTGCGTGCCATGCGCCCGTTCCACGCGCCCTTTCGCTTGCGGGGAACTGGCGGCGATGATGCGAATGCCTAGCTTCGCGCACATGCGCCCAAACTGTGTTACCGCTGGTTCTCCGCGCATCCGCTCCGCGGCATTCGGCGGCCGCACATACACGTTCTTCCAGTCCGTATACAACGCTTGCGGCACTCCGTAGCGCTCGATCCAGCGGCGCAACACACCCGCCGCCGCCCAGATCGTTTCTTCCTCCCAGAACCGCCCTAGCGCTTTCGTCGTGGCGTCATCGACCATGTGCATCAGACAGCCGCGAGGCCCGCGTTCCTCCAGCCACTCATGGAAACTTCCGTCCAACTGCACTAACTCCCCAAAGTGCGCCTTCGCTTCGCGCCGCTGCCGATACGGTTTCCGCCGCCGTTGCCTCTGCCACAGCCCGGCCTCTTTCAGCCACCGCCGCAGCGTCTCGGCATGCACGTCCAGTCCGTCATCGCTGGCTAGATGCTCGGACGCCAGCGTCGCCCCGAAATCCTCATAGCGTGCTTTCACCTGGTTCAGCACCGCCGCTCGGAACTTCGCCGTGTGGGCCCGGTTCGAGGCTCGACCGCAGTTCCCATGCTGTAAAGCTTTCGCTCCTCCCTGCCGGTACCGTGCCCAGATCCGTTTGCTCTGCCGATAACTCAACTCCAGCATCTCCGCCGCCTCGCACAATCGCAAGCTGCGCGCCCGGACTCGTCCCATCACTTCCACTCGGCTCAACTCTTTCCTGCTCAATCCCGTTCTCCCCAATCTCGGTTCCTCCTCGCCGAAGGAACTCTAAAGGGGTCATTTCTAATGTGGTTTCAAGGGGACACTTTTAATGTGGTTCAACACCGGGATGTTCATTTTGCGCCGGGTCTTGCGGCACCGTAACTGGCGATACCAGGCGATAGCGCTCGTTGAGAATTGGGCGGCCGGCCCAGGCCTTTGATCTCGCTAAACACAACGCGGTAGCTAGCCCCGCAACTTCGCTTTTGATGAGGTCCGCCTTCACCTTGTCGAGTGGGATGCTTTTTTCATGCCATCGCAACCGGGAAACCAGCGCGTCCTCGATGTCCTCCCAGAGCGCCTTGTGCTTCGTGAGGTCGATCACGGCCGCGGTCCTGCGGCCCGCTTCATCGGTGATGAACTGGATTCCGGTCATTGTGGGAAGCGTCTCCTCGCGCAGTGTAAAACCTATTTTTGCCCTAATTTCGACACCTCGCACTGCCAACCAAATGGTGGTAGTGGGCGGTCGGCGGAGGCCCCCGGCGCCTATAGTCGTCCGTTGTCCACCCGATCCACGCCCTCTCTTGCTACACTTCCCCTGCATGCCCGTCACCGCCTACCTCGAAGCCATCCGCCAGGGAATCTGGGAGGAGATGGAACGCGACCCGACTGTGTTTTGCCTGGGTGAGGACATCGGCATCTACGGCGGCGCTTTCAAAGTCACCGACGGCTTCATCGAACGCTTCGGCTCCGAGCGCGTGATTGATACTCCGATTGCTGAGTCGGCCATCATGGGCGCAGCGTTCGGTGCAGCTCTGACCGGATTGCGCCCCGTGGCCGAGTTCCAGTTCATGGACTTCATCGGCTGCGCTTTCAATCAGATCGTCAACATGGCCGCGAAGGCGCACTACCGCTGGGGAGCGCCGGCTCCGCTGGTGCTGCGTGGTCCGAGCGGCGGGAATGTGCATGGTGGGCCGTTTCACTCGCAAAATCCGGAGATGTGGTTCGTGCACGCTCCCGGGCTTAAGGTCGTTTGCCCCGCGACGGCCTACGATGCCAAGGGACTCATCAAGGCATCGATCCGCGACCACAACCCAGTGATCTTTTTCGAGCACAAGTATCTGTACCGAAGAATCAAAGAAGAAATCCCAGCCGAAGACTACGTGGTTCCATTGGGGAAAGCGCGAATCGCGCGCGAGGGTCGTCATCTCAGCGTGATCACCTACGCAGCCATGCTATATACCGCGCTCGAAGCCGCGGAGATCCTGCGCAAAGAAGGAATCGAAATCGAAATCCTCGACCTGCGTACCGTCTCGCCGCTTGATCGCGAGGCGATTGCCGCCACCGTGAAGAAGACCAATAAAGTCATCATTCTGCACGAACACGCTCGCACCGGCGGCTTGGCCGGAGAAATCTCAGCGATCATCAACGAAGAAGCGTTCGACGATCTCGATGGTCCCATTGTCCGGCTGACGTCGCTCGACACGCCGGTTCCATTTTCTCCGCCGCAGGAGGAGTTCTTCCTTCCCAAGGTATCCGATCTGGTGCGCGAGGCTCGCCGCCTGCACGCTTACTGACTTCCGCACTCCGCTACTGGGTGCGCTTCACTCCCGCTACATATAAAATGCAGCAAACTGAATTTTCCAGGCTCTCCGAGTATCTGAAAGAGGAGCTGAAATGCGCAACTTCATTCTGGGGATTGTCATCACCATTCTAGTTCTGCTGATTAGCACTCTTGGCCTTGCCCTGCTCGGCTTTTTACCGACCAATGCCAACACAACACCGCCGAAGTTGGAGCAGCAAATCGCCATGAGCGCACTTGACGCTTCGATGGAACGACACGCTCCCCGCGTCAACAATCCTGTGCCGCCGACCGATGAGAATCTGATTGCGGGCCTGAAGATCTACACCATGAATTGCGCGCTTTGCCATGGCGATATCGACCGCAAGCCCTCGGCCCTCGAGAAATCGTTCTATCCTCCGCCTCCGAGCCTCATTCTTCACCCACTCGATGATCCGGAATGGCACGTGTTTTACGCAATTCGGACGGGCGTGCGCTACACCGGCATGCCCGCCTGGGACAAGACGCTTTCTGAGCAGGACATATGGAAGGTCACGGCGTTCCTTACGCGCATAGAAAAGCTGCCGCCTGCTGTGCAGGACTATTGGAAGAAATCCACCGGCGTGAACCCTCCAACCGGCGAGCCGGAAGGACACGGCGACCACAAGTAGTGGGTTGTGAGATCTGACGCTACCCTGGCGGATAGCTGAAATTGATGGTGATCACGGTTTGAGTTGCCACAGCGTGGCCGTTGACGCTGTAGGGTTGGAACCGCCACTGCTTGACCGCGGCAATCGCCGCCTGGGCAAGAAGGAAATATCCCCGAACAATCTTCAGATCCTCGACGCTGCCATCGCGCCCGACCCGCGCCTGCAGCACCACCGGTCCGTGAAGTTTTTGCGCTAACGCTTCGGCTGGATACACCGGATTCACGGTGTGGATCAGCAGCGCCCGCTCCGCTTCTTCGCTCAGCGCGACGGGTTCGCTGAATTGTTGAACTGCAGGCTGTGGCTGCGGGGCGGAGACCGGCATCATTTGTGCCGGACTCACCGTCACCACTACCGGCGGAGCAATGGGCGCCGAGCTTTTCATGCTTTCTGGAATCGCGGCTCGTTCCCGCCGAATTGGCGCCACGTCCCGGTGCTCCAGCATCGGCACGGGAAGCGGAAAGTCTGGAGCCTTCCGCAAGGGGATAAGCGTTTCCGCCAGTGTGGACTCGCTTGCAACCACTCCGAGCGTCGGCGTCGGTGCATTGGAACTGCCGCGATCTCTGGTGAAGTACGGATCCGGTTGCGGGTCGCTCACGGGGGAACCAACGGGCAAGGCGACGGTTCGGTTCGTGTGAAAAAGCGCCACCACCGATTCCCGTAAAACGCGGAATCCCCCCTCCTGCGTCTGCGACAGATACTCGAAGATCTCGTGCGATCTCCACAGGCAAAATGCCGCCGCTAGCACAAGCACCGCAGCACAAGCTCTGCGGAATCCTATTGCACGGCTGCGGTGGCGAGGTTCTTCCTCGTGACGCGCAGTTCCACCATAGTCCTCCGCCGCATCCACGTCCGGGAAAACCATTGGTTGAATCTGCTCATTGTGCTGCGGTCGACCGGCGCCAAGAGAATCTGCCGGGGCTCCACTGCTCGCGCTGTTGTCTTTCGCGGCCGACTCGGCAGCATCCTCCGCGCTCGACGGCCGCATCTGCTCACACGCCTTTCCCAGCACGGCAACGGCTTCCTCGGCGGAAATTGGACGATAGATCAAGAAATCAAGCCGGTTGTCGCGCAGTTCCACCTGGGTGGGATCGTGATCGACGACGGCGATGGCCACCGTCTCTCGGTTCGGAGTCGACTCGCGAGCACGTTTCAACAGAAAGCTCGCCTCCGGCTGGTCAGCCCAGTCCGCGATCACGCACGAGAAGGCTTGCTTCTTCCCTTTTTCGATGGCCGTGAAGATGTCGGGGCAGACTTCGACTCGGATCCCCGTAACCTCGCAGGCCGTCGCCATGGCGGCGTTCGTCTCGGGGCTTTTTGAAAACAACAGGGCGCGGAAAGCCATCGCGGCAATAGCTTATCGGGATTTTCCTGGCTGCGACAGGTAACCGGTGGGTAGTGCACCCGCGGAATCCAGCCAACCCTCTGGCAAAGGGAAGCTTCCCTAACGAAAGCAGTGGTGACCTTCGTAACCACGGGCTGGAACGCACCCGACAGTGTCAGATCTCTGCCCACTCCCCGGATAGCTCACCACGCAGCTTCTTTTGCAGGTCCTGCATCTGTTTTTGCCTATCCTGCAATATCCGCTGCGCGTCTTGCAGCTTCTTCTCCATATCTTTCCTGCACAGCGCCTGCTGTTGCACCTTCTCCATGATGGCCGGCCCCAGGCGGGCAAGCTCATCTCCGGCGCGGTTGATGGCCTGCTCTGTCTCAGCCGTGAAATCGGGAATGTCAAAGCTATCTTCCAGCAGGCTGCCGGAATCCTTTTTCTCGGGAAGAGTCAGAGTCAGATTCTGCTCTCTCTTCTCGCGCATCACGGTCACGGTCGCTGTGCCGCCCGAGGATGACCGCAGAGCATGGGTAAAATCAGACGTATCGTGCACCGGCTGGTTGTTAACCTTGATGACCACGTCTCCGGCGTGGAATCCGGCCTTTTCCCCGCGACTGCCTTTTTCCACCGAGCGCACCAGCACGCCTTTGCCGTCCTTGACCCCAAAGAAATCTCCCAGTTGCGGAGTAATGTTTTCCACCATCAGCCCGCTGCGCAACGAGGAGTGGACAATGACCACCGAGACGGGCACGTCGAAGTCCGGCATCGCGGGCATTTTCGGCATCTCCGGCATCGCGGGCATCTTCGGCTCCCAGGCCATCGACTTGTGCCGGTCGGCAAGTTGCACTTTGATCGTCAGAGGCTGACCGTCGCGGCTGATACCGAGAGTGACAACGCGGCCTGACGGCGTTTCCTTAATCATGCGGCGCAATTGAGCAGCACTTTCTACCGCGCTACCGTTCAGGCTCACGATGACGTCATGCTCGCGCAGCCCGGCTTTTCCGGCGGGAGCGTCCTGGTCGACCATGGTGACTTCGGCCCCGTGCTCTTCCTTAAGCTTCAATTCTCCCAGCCGCTCCGCAGAAACGTCGGCGATATCCACTCCAAGATATGACGAGCCGCCGCCCTCCTCCGAGCCGCCACTCCAATCCCAGCTTTCGCCGGTGTGATCGTAGTTTGACCCGGCGGTCGACTCCGCTGGTTGCGCGCTCGCTGGCCGCGAAACGACCAGCGAAAAAAGAAACATGCACAGCAGGAAGCGATGGATCATAGGCCCTCCTGAATAAAAAACAAGTCCGCTCAAACCTGTTGGTGGAGCGCCGGGCGTCCCCGCCCGGTCCCGCCAGATTTTGACGGGCGAGACGCCCGTCACTCCACCACGCGACCTAGCGACTGACGCGGCGGAAATTAACATTCCCCGAATTCGTCCGGACCTTCAGCACCGGTCCGCCACCGTTGAGCTGACCCTCTGCCGTCACGGTTTTCGGCCCCCACGGTCCGCCTTCACTGGACACGCGAATATCGGAGAAGTCGCTGTGGATGGTGTGGCCATTGGCGACTTCGATCTCCGCTCGAATGGAGATCGCCAGATCATTGGCAAGATAGACAGTGATGTCGCCGGCTGAAGTCTCAAGCGTGGAGTTGTTGCGACCGCCCGCCCCAGCGGAGGAGAGTAGTTTCACAATGATTCCACCTGCCGAAGTCTCCGCCTGCACCGACGTCGCGCCGTCCAACTGGATGCTGCCGCCGCCGGTTTCGGCCTGCACACGTCCCTTTGCGGAAGCGAGCCGAATGCTGCCAGCGCCCGTTTCAATCTGCGCCGACCCTCCGATCTCGCCGAGATCGACGCTGCCTCCGCCGGTGGTGGCTTTCACCGGACCGCTGCACTTGTCCACCCGAATACTACCCCCGCCCGTCTCCAGCACGGCGCCTTGCAGCCCGGAGAGAACGACTACGCTTCCCCCTCCACTTTCCGCCTTGATCTGGCCCTTGGCGGATGCAATCTTGATGTTGCCTCCCCCCGTTTCCAGATTCACGTCGCCTTCCACGCTGCCGACTTCGATCGTGCCGCCGCCGGTTTCCGCGGTCACCTCGCCACCGATATCATCCAAATGAATATTTCCACCACCACTCTCGAGGTCGACGCGTCCAGCCACCCCGGTCGCGCTTACGTTGCCGCCGCCGGTCTCGATCTTGGCGGACTGCAAGCTTCGCGGCACATTGATGACAAATTCATCGGCGCACTTGGAATCCCGCCTGCTCGATTCGGCGACGACCCACGCCGTGTCTCCCTTCACTGACGTGTTGATCCGGTACGACTCAAATTCGCGACGGGCCTGCTGTTCCGAAGATGTATAAGCCTTGCGATGAATGACGTATGTAATCCCCGCTTGCGATCCACCCTGAACCCGCACCGAACCCGCGGCGAGCTTCACCCTTAGATTCTTTGCCGCACCCAGGTCGCCAGTCATTTCCTGGACCCAGTTGCTGCCTTCGCGATATACCCGAGTTTCCTGGCACAGAGCCAGAGACGCCAGCGCAGCCAGTAATACTGGAATGCCGGCGAGTTTGATTGCGTGCTTCAATGAATGTCCTCCTCAGTTAGTAAGTCGTTAGTCGTTAATCGCTGGTCGTTAGTCGTTAGCAAACACTTGCAGTCCGCAGGAACTCCGAACGACTAGCGACCAACGACCGTTCTTAATCCATCTCTGGCATCTGCGCCAGCATCGTACGCGCCTGCGAGCGCATCGAGGCGTTCTGGTCAGTCTGCGACAACCTGGTCAGCACCGATCGCACATTGCTGTCCGTTTTCATCGGCTCCACCAATCGCAAGGCTTGCATCCGCACGCCGGAGTTAGTGTCGCTGATCAACGCCCGCAAAATTCCATCCCGCACTTGCGGATCCTGCCGCACGAAACCACTCAGCCCATCCAGCGCCTTCAAACGTACGCCGGGATTGGTATCGTTCTGCAAGGCATACAGCAACGCTTCCCGCACATTCGTATCGTTGGGCGTCTGCGTTAGCACATCCACCGAGTCCATCCGCACTCCCGAGTTGTAATTGTTGCGAGCCGCGAACAATAGCAACTGCTGGATGCGCTGGTCGTTCAGCAAGCCTTGCGCTTCCTGGGTCAAAACCGTGTCGTACTTGATGCTCACCTGATTCGATCCCGGTTCCTGGGTCACTGAGCGGATGCCGGCAATCGCAGACGACTCCAGCGGCTGGGTGTCGGCCCGGTTCATCACTGCGACATCCCCGACACGTCCAGAAGCAAGAAAGTTGTAAGTCGCGCCAATGCCTCCGCCAAATCCCACGATGAAAATGGCAGCAGCCAGCGCGGGGGACATCCGAATTTGGCGCAGCCAAGTGGCAGGCTCAACGACCAGTCGCTGCCAGAAGCCTCCCTGACGCGTCGTTTCGAGCGCTTCCTGCAGCCGCATCCGCGACGCCGCCAGCAGGTTCGGAGTCGGCTCCGCCACCGTCTCCGAAAGCGTCGCGTGGAACTTGCGCGTCGCTTTCAGTTCGGTGGCGCATTCCGGACACCGCGCCAGATGCTGCTCTACCTCGTACCGGGCATCGTCCTCCAGTTCGCTGTAGACGTAGAACAGAATGTTTTGCCGTACCCAATCACATTTCATTTTCGTATCCCTTCTCGGGGACTAATTCCAATCTCATCGCATCTCCGCCAGCGCGGTGCGCAGTTTTTGCGTCGCGCGAAACAAGGTATTCTTTGCCGTCTCTTCGGTAGTATTCAGCATCTCGCCCACCGTGCGCAGCTTCAGGCCGTGATAGTGCTTCAATTCGAACACCATCCGCTCGCGAGGTGTCAGTCCCGACAATGCCACTCCAATCTTCCGCCCCAGCTCCCGCCGCATTAAATCGCGTTCCGGATTGGCTCCCGAGCGCGCATCGGCGAACTGCTCCAACCGGTTGAACTCCTCTCCCGACGCGTCCACTGCAACCGGAGCATCTTCCTTGCGCACATTCCGTTTGCGCAGATGATCGAGGCAGAGGTTGGTGACGATGCGGTAGATCCAGGTATAGAAGGAGCACTCGAAGCGGAAACTGCCCAGATTCTTGTAGGCCTTGAGGAAGGCCTCCTGATAAACATCCTGGGCGTCCGACTCCGATCCGGTCAGGTGCAGCGCCAGTCGCAGCACCGACTGATCGTAATGACGCACCAACACCTCGAAGGCTGCGCGGTTTCCCTGCTGCGCCTCCCGGATCAGAGTCGTATCGTCGATGCGGTTGCCCTGCGCTGCCAACGAGCCCCTCATATTCCAATGTAACGTGGGGTTCTGGATGCCGCTGTCGTCGTTCTGTGCCGCCCGCCTCGGACGGTAATGGTCGCCAACCGCGATTGCTACTGCGTAAGAATCGGCCGGCATTGTCTGTCTTTCCCCTACAAGTGGTCCCAATCCTTCTTCTGCCTTGCACAGGAATAGACGGGGCAGCAGCCCGAACGTTAGCAGATTATCAGGAAGTGGCCCTTGGTTTGCTTGACAGTTCAAAACAGCGGCCGTCAGGGCTCATGAGATCGACGTTCTCTCACGGCTCTCATCACATACAAATTTCCGACTCTAGGTTACAATTCCGGCTTATGCGCGAAGGGAAATGCTCGGCATGTGGGCTGACCGCGCCGATCGGATCTTTCTACAGCATTAAGGACAAGCTTTTCTGCGAGCCCTGCAGCTGGAAAGAAGAACGCGCCGCAGCTGAACGTGGCGAAAAGCTGCAAAAGATCTCCGTTGTCGACGGCAGTGGCTGTGCGCGATGCAAGGCCAGAGCTCAGGACACCGGCTCGGCAGACTTCCCGGTTGTCAAAGGCATCCCTCTCTGCCCCAATTGCCAGCAACAGATTCAGAACTGGCCTTATCCGGTATGGCTGAAGACGTCTTTGGCCGGGCTGCTGATACTACTGGCTATCGCCCTGATCCACGGACGGAAATACTTTCACGCGGGGCGTGTGATGTACGTCGGCGAGCGCCTGGCGAAGCAGGGCAAATACAGGGAAGCCGTGCCTCTTCTGAAAGAAGCGGATGAAATCGCTCCCCAGTCCGATAAAGCTTCGCTACTTCTGGCCAACGCAGCCCTGCACGTCGGCGACCTTCTCACCGCGCAAAAAGCCCTCAAGGCCCATGATGCCGGTCACTATGAGACAAGCGACGATTTCCAGGCGGTGTCCGGCCTGTGGCATCGAGCCACCGACGCACTGGAAAAGGCAAACAAGGCGTCTGAGCTTGCAAAGCAGCCAGGGAAGGCTGAAGAGGCCGAAGCGCTCATGCGCCAGGCAGCGGCGGAATATCCGGAAATGCCACAACTGGCTGCGTCGATTCCCTACTTTGAAGGTGGCAGTGCGTTTTACCGCCGCGATTACGACCGCCTCTTAGCAATCTCAGAGGGCATTTGGAAGGCGCAGCCTACCTCATCAGGAGCAGCGGGAACTTTGGCCGGAGCGTTGGCCTGTAAATATGCGGTGACCGGTGACGCCAGTTTCCGCACGCGCTCGCAGGAGATGATGGAAAAGTCGCGGCAGCTTGCGCAAGGCGACGACCAATCCGAGCAGTCCTACCGGGAGCACACGGAGCGTATCAAATATCGCCTGGATACTCGGGAGATCATCGATAAGCAGGAGTACGATCGTCGCTTCCGCAGTGGACAGCAGACAAAGTAGAAGCAACTATGTTTTTCATTCCTGGTTTTGTAATTTCGCTGGCAACATTTCCCGGAGTTATCGTTCACGAGGCCGCGCACCTGTTCTTCTGCAAATTTTTCCGCCTCGCTGTTTTCAACGTCTGCTTTATCCGTGTCGGAAATCCAGCGGGGTACGTGATCCACGAGACCACCGACAACTTCCGCGCCATGTTTTTTGTGGGCATGGGCCCTTTCTTCATCAACACTCTTCTGTGTATGGTGTTCTGCACCGCCGCTTTCCTGCCGGTGTGGGAACTGAAAATCGACGATCCACTGGCCTACTTTTTTTACTGGCTGGGGCTTTCCATCGGCATGCACGCCTTTCCGTCGACGGTGGATCTGACCAACATCTGGACAAAGGCGCCGGACCTGGCGAAGAAGGGAAATCTGCTCGCCATCGTCAGCCTGCCGCTAGTGGCAGTACTCTACGTGCTGAATTTTGCGCGCGTAGTCTGGGCCGACTTGGGTTATGGAATCGCCGTGGGGATCTTAGGTCCAATCGCCCTTTTCAAAATAGCTGGCGCGAACCTAAGTCCCGGCTCGAGAGCAACTTATTGCGTCGAGCCGAACCTCAACCGCATTTCGTTCGTCGCCTCAAACCCCAGCTTTTGATACAAGGGCCGGCCCTCGTCGCTGGCGTGCAAATTGACAGAACCAAGGCCCTGCTGCTTGAGCCAGGCCATGATGGTCAGCATGATTTGCCGCGCGATTCCCCGCCTGCGAAACTCCTGCTCGGTGTAGACATTCAGAATCACCGCGCGATGAGTGCATGGTTCTTTGGGATTCGCCGGCCAGGGACACAGCAGTACCCCACCTCCACCGGCAACGCGGCCCGAGGGGTCCAGAGCCAGCCAGTGGCGATAGGAACCATCGGCCAGAGCCCGCGCCAGCCACGGACTTGCAACTTCCACCATCCGGTCGAGTTCCTCGACAGTACCTTCGCCCATGTCGCGAAACATCGACCGCCGGTGATGAAGAATGATGGCCGAGTCGCTTGGCGCGGCTTCTCGAATCGTGATTTCAGCTGGGATCATGACCGCCCCGTGTCTCTTCAGCTCTCAACTCGGCTCTCAACTGGGCTCTCAAAATGTACAATAAAACAGGGCCGAGGCTAGCTGGATTTTCATGTACGAAGTAACTGTCGAAGACACGTTCGCCGCAGGACACTACCTGCGCAACTACAAGGGCAAGTGCGAGAACCCGCACGGCCACAATTACAAGATTCGTGTGACCCTCGCCGGCGCCGAACTCGACAAGGCCGGCCTGCTGCTCGATTTCAAAGACCTGAAGGACGTCATGAAGCACGCCATCGACCGTCTCGACCATCAGATGATCAACGACATTGAGCCTTTCACCGTCCTTAACCCCTCCGCCGAAAATCTCGCGAAATATTTCTACGACGAGACCAACACTCGTTTGAGCAGCATAACCAACGGCCGGGTGAGGGTGAAAGACGTCACTGTTTTCGAGACTGACACAACCACGGCTCGCTACTCCGAGTAGCAGCAGGTGAATAATCGGGTCATCGGGGGATCGGGTCATCGCGTAATCGAAATTCAAGACCAGAGCCTTTTAGATCACCCGATGATCCGATCACCCGATGGTTTATTTCCATGCAAGTCACAGAAATCTACAAATCGCTCCAGGGTGAATCGACTTTTGCCGGCCTGCCCTGCGTCTTCGTGCGGCTGACGGGATGCAACCTGCGCTGTTCCTGGTGTGACAGCGAGTTCAGTTTCTACGGCGGGCACAAGATGACGCTGCAGGAAGTACTCAGCGAGGTCGCCCGCCTGAGTCCGGCAGGGGGCCTGGTTGAGATCACCGGCGGCGAACCTATGTTGCAAGAGCGCGAAGTCATTCCGCTGATGGAGCAGTTACTGGACGCTGATTATCAGGTGCTGCTTGAAACCAGCGGCGAACGCCCGCTGGCGTCCGTCCCGAAACAAGTCGTCAAGATTGTCGACGTGAAGTGTCCGCACTCCGGCGAACCGAACACCTTTGCACTCGAGAATCTGGAGGCGCTCCGGTCTCACGACGAACTCAAGTTTGTCTTGAGCGACCGCACGGACTACGAGTTCGCGTGCAACTTCGTCCTGCAACATGGGCTGGCCGAGCGCGTTCCCGCCATTTTATTTTCACCCGCGTTTGACAGGGCCGCCTCCGGCGCGCGCGGGACTTTGCACTGCCTCCTCGATCCGCAGGAACTCGCGCAATGGATCCTCGCCGACAACATTCCCGCGCGCCTCAGCCTGCAAATCCACAAACTGATTTGGGATCCCGCCGCTAAGGGCGTGTAGCGGCGGGTTGTGTGGTGACGGGGCTCCGACCCGTCCGGCGCGGGGCGAAGCCCCACCACCACACAGGCACAAGCAAACTCCTACGCCGTCTTCGCCCGTACACGGTTCTCCGCTCTCAAATGCGCCACCACCAGCCGTATGTCGTCGAAGCTCACGTAAGGCGGTACAGCTTCTTTAATGTCTTTCAGCCTCTCGACTCCCTGCTTTAGGCAAGCTGCCTCAATCAGAGGCTGCGCGTCGGGAGAAATCCATTTCGCATCCAGCTTGATTTGCCCAGTCTCGATCAAGCTTGCTACCGTGCAAACGATGGTCGAAACCTGCCGCGCCCGGATGCGGGCAATCTCCTCAAAGCTGCGGTCCTCATGCAATAGCCGAAGCGTTCGTTCCGCGGGAGTCGCTTCCCTGGTTACCTTTTGCGTAGCGCGCGCTCCATCGCCAAAGTTACGCAACGCCTGGAGAATTTCCGCGCCATAAACGTCTGCTTTCTTCTCGCCAATTCCCGGCACCTGTTTCAACTCGGCGAAATTGGCCGGGCGCCTTCGGCAGAGTTCCTCTAGTGTGCTGTCGTGCAGAATGATGTATGCAGGCACTTTATTCTCTCGCGCCATGTTTCGCCGCCATTCGCGCAAATACTCTGCCAGCACCGGATCGGCTTCCGCCGGAGCCGAATCCCGTACCCGCGGTTTTTCCGACCTCAACAGAGGGGTATAAAAAGACGGAGAAGACGGGGGCAGGAAAGACCCCGATCGTGCGACAACCTCGGGCACAGCAACGGTCTCGAGCTCTCCCCTCAGCCACTCCGGTTTGGCGCCGCAATTGTCGCAGTTGCCGCAACTCTCCCATTTCGGAGTCTCCCCGAAGTGCAGGCAGATTTGCCGGTGGCGGCAGCGTTTCGAATCCGCGAACCGGCTGATCACGCGTTTCCGCTCGGATGACCGCTCGCGCTCCGCGTCATCCGATATCTTGCCGATGAAGTAATCCAGCAGAACGTGGTCTCGCTTCTGCCAGAGCAGCACGCAATCCGCTGGACGCCCATCCCGCCCGGCGCGGCCAGCCTCCTGGTAATACTGCTCGATCGATTTCGGCAGCGACAGGTGAATCACCGCCCGTACCGCGGGCTTGTTGATGCCGAGGCCGAACGCAATCGTTCCCACCAGCACCCGCACTTCGTCCGACATCCATCGTTCCTGATTCTGCCGGCGCATGGGCGTTTCCATATTCGCGTGATAAGGAATTGCCGCAATCCCGCTCTCCTCAAGGTATTCGACCGTCTCCTCCACCCGGCGAATCGTGGGCGAATACACGATTACGCTCTCTCCCGCATAGTGCCGCAGGGCGCGGCTGAGCAACTCCATCTGCGTGCGCGCTTCGCACTCGTGCACCACGTAGCGCAAATTCTTGCGATGGAAGCTGGCTATGTAAAGATGCGGATCGTGCATCTGCAATTGCTTGAGAATGTCGTGCCGCACCTGCCGCGTGGCGCTGGCTGTGAACGCGGCAATCGGAAGCGCCGGAAAACTCGTACGCAACCGGCTGAGCAGCCGGTAATCCGGTCGAAATTCGTGCCCCCACTCGGAAATGCAATGTGCCTCGTCGACAGCGAAGAAACCCACCGGCACCTTGGTCAGCCAATCGAAAGTATTTTCAGCGGCCAGCCGTTCCGGCGAAAGATAAAGCAGCCGATATTCGCCATGCGCCGCTTTCTTCATTACCTGCCGCCGCTCCGACGAACTTTGCATGCTATTGATCACCGCCGCGGGAATGCCCATCTGCGCCAGTCCTGCCGCCTGGTCCTGCATCAGGGCGATCAACGGAGAAACCACCACCGCCGTCTTCCCAGAGATGACCGCCGGAAGTTGGTAGCAGAGCGACTTCCCGCCTCCGGTCGGCATCACCACACAAGTATCGTGCGCGGCCAGCAGACTCCGTATAACATTCTCCTGCTTGGGGCGAAACTCGTGGTATCCCCAATAGCGCCGCAGCACTTCCGGCAAGTTTGGAACATCGGGCATTCTTTTTCGGACCTTCTGGGCAGTATAGCCTTAGAGGTGTTGGCGAAGTCTGTGAGCGCTCAACGCCGGATTTGTGATGAAACGGCAAGAGCACGTAGGGACGGTCGCCCCCGTTCGTCTAGGAGCGTGCATAAAGTTGGATCGAGAAACTGATGCTTGAGAAGCCAGTGATTCTCGGCGTGATCTCGGACACCCACGGCCAGCTGCGTCCCGAAGCCGTTGAAGCCCTGCGCGGATCCGACCGCATCCGCCATGCGGGCGACGTCGGCGCTTCCGAAATTCTCGAAGCGCTCGCGCAAATCGCGCCTGTAACCGCCATCCGCGGTAACGTCGACACCGGCCCATGGGCGCGCGCTCTTCCTGAAACCGAAGTCGTCGAAGCCGGCGGCGTCTTCATCTATATGCTGCATGATCTCGGACGACTCGACCTGAACCCGGAAGCCGCCGGATTCCGCGCCGTCGTGTATGGTCACAGCCATCAGCCGGAGATAGAAGAGAAAAATGGCGTTCTATATTTCAATCCCGGCAGCGCCGGGCCACGACGCTTCCGGTTGCCGGTGAGTGTGGGAAGACTGATGATCGCCGCTGGAAAAGTGCGAGGAGAGTTGCTGGAGTTGGAGACGTAACGTTCTAAAGCAAAAGGCCAGCTCGAAAGCCGGCCTTTTTCTTGATTCCAACTTCTCGCGGGCGAGGGCGCCCGCGCCACACTACTTCTTGGGCGCGATCGCGTCCTTCGCAGCCTTCGCCACGCGGAACTTCACGACCGTCTTCGCCTTGATCTGAATCGGTTCGCCGGTCTGCGGGTTGCGTCCCATGCGGGCCTTGCGATGCGCCTTCACCAGGCGGCCGAGGCCGGGCACAACGAACACACCATTCTTCTTCGTCTCTTTAATTGCGGTGTCTGCCAGATGCTCCAGAAAAGCCGCCGCAGTCTTGTTGTTGGATTCGAGCTTCTCGGCCAGGTGCCGAGTGAGTTGAGTTTTGGTCATACCAGAAGCCATGAATTCCTCCTTCAGGAACTTACAAATTTGCTTGTATCCAGCGCATGGTAACGCAATCGGCTGTGGAAAAGTAGCATTTTGTGCAGATTTTATGCGGTTTTCAGTGAGATGCCCCTTAAAAATCGGCACAAATTTGGGGTCCGGGAGCCGAAAAGCGCCCAAATGGCTCGGTTCGAGGGGCAGAAATAGGTCTTAGGCAGCCTCACCGGTTCACTCACAACTTTCGCCCCCGCATCACGGTGACAGCGGATCCCTCTGCTAGAAAAGCGGACTGCGGGTTACCCCGGAGCACCGCCGCGGTGTCCTTTCCGTACAACTTTTCCACATCGCCCTCAAATGCCGATCCCCGAACTTGCCAAACTCTCCACGGCGGATGCGTCACGCGGTACTCCATGCAACCGCCGCCGGGTTGAGCCGCATATCCCCAGTAGTGCTCGGTGATGAACTGTTCAACCGAGTTCTCACCTGGCAGTTCAGAATTGCCGTTCGTTTCAAGGTTCATCTCGCTCCAGCAGTTTCCGCTCCGCAATCGGTACGCCACCCTCAAACGATTGTCGCCAACGGAGCGAATTTCATGCGCCATGGGCAGAGCGACATAATTTTCGTTGTAGAACCTGCGGGCAACGAATGCAATGGCCCGGCGCGGAACCATTTCGCGGATGAACACCACTCCGCGCCGGACTTCGTTCCCGGCTTGCCGCCGCACGTAAAAGCGCAGGTTCACTTCCTCGAAATTCGAGTGCATCGGAATTGGCAACAACCCACGCAATTTTGTTTTAAGAGATCGAAATCCGACGAGGCTGACAAATACCTTTCCGTCCCAACGATCGAGTTCGGTTCCGGCAGGGACGAACTGAAGAAGCAAACCGGCGTCTACTTCATAGTTCAGCATGGCCAAGTGCTGCCATTCCGCAGTGAGGAAAACTCGGTCGTTCACATAGTTAGGATGGTCGGACCGGACGGTCCGATTCATTGGAACACGGTTCCACAGAACCTGCGCTACGGATCGTACACCGTGGTGTGCATACCGGCATGGCGCGCCGCTTCCTGCATCTGGTTGAGCTTTCTCTTCTGTTCATCGAGTTGCTGCTGGATTTGCGCTACGCGCTGCGGTTGTCTTGCCTGATATCCGCCGTAGGGTAACGTCTCATACTGCGCGGTCGAATTTGCGGGGTGCATCGATGCTTTGAGCTGGTCAATCCGCGCCTGCAGAGTTGCCATCTTGTCTTTTTGCGCCAGGATCTGTCTCTTCCACTGGTCCGCCGCACGTTGCTGCGCTAACCGTTGTTCTGCTAATCGTTGGTCGGTTAACCGTTGATCGGTAAATCGTTGGTCGGCCAAATGTTGTTCGGCGATACGATGAGCCGAAAAAGGGTCAGCATCTTTGCTGTTCGCTGTCGCGCTCGCTGCTGGCGTTACCTCGCTCGGCCCCTGGTTCGCGTTCGGATCCTTCGGAAGGTCTTTGTTCGTGATCACCTTTGGCTTCGCCGTCTGTGATGCATCGGCGTTCTGCTTATCCCGATTCTCGCGCGCAACGTCGCCCAGCGATTGCCCATAGCCGGCTGAGTGCATCAAGAACACGATTGCCAAAGTCCGCAAGAAGATTCGTCGGATAACTCCGCGCTGCATAACCCTCCCATTCGTCATGGCCAGATATTCTTTTAATGGTAGCTCCGTTGGCTGCGGTCTGTTACTACACAAGTAACTCGTGCGCGAAACCAAAGTGTCACACCATCATGGCCAACCGGCCATCTCCAGAACCTTCTGCGCCGACATCCCGCTCTCGCGCAAGTGCCGGATGCTCAGCGCATCGTGCCGTTTCGCCAGACGCACTCCGGCGGCGTCCCGCACCAGTTGGCAATGAAAATAATCGGGAGGAGAATGCCCTAGCGCACGCATCAACAGCAATTGGCGCGCGGTCGACTTCAGCAAATCCGCGCCCCGCACGACTTCGGTGATCCGCATCGCTGCGTCGTCGACTACCACCGCAAGTTGGTAAGCGGGAACGTCGTCGCGCCGCCAGACCAGAAAATCGCCGAAGTCGAAATTAGTGCCGGCGACGTAGCGCTGCCGGCCCAGATTCAGATCTGCAAACTCGACGGCCTCGCCCTCCGGAATGCGAAACCGCCAGTTCACGCCGGTAGGATCGGTAAGCCCGGCCACGTTCTTGCGCTCGCGACAAGTCCCGGGATACACCGGCTCATCGTCATTATCCGCATCATTTGGAGCGCTCGCGGCCTGTGCCAGATCCTTGCGCGAACAAATACACGGATAGAGAAAGCCGCCCTCGCGCAGCCGCCTCCAAGCTTCCAGATAGTGCGCCCGGCACTCACTCTGCGAGTAAGGGCCGTACGCCCCGCCACAATCCGGCCCCTCACTCCACCGAATTCCCAGCCAGCGCAAATCTTCAATCATGGCGCGCGCGAATTCCGGGCGTGAGCGTTGCGGATCCAGATCCTCGTTGCGCAGCACCAGCGTTCCTTGGTTTTCAATCGCCCGTTGCGCCGCGATCCAGAAAGTCCGCGCATGGCCCATATGCAGAAGCCCGGTCGGCGACGGTGCCAGGCGTCCGCGATAACTTGCGCGAGTGCGAGAAATGCTGGGCGAAGCTTGACTCACGAAAGCATTCTAGCGGGAAGCGCCGTGACACACGGGGAGCGTGTTGCCCGCCACACGGCGTGTATGGAGTCGGACACGGTCCCGCGCCAGGTTCGCCCATAAGTCTCGCTGCATCAACAGTCGCCCGGTTGGCTGCTCCGTTGCCATATCACTTCCGACTGCGCCAGCCGCAGAGGAGGTGACAAAATGGCAACTATTTGGAAACCTGGTGATAAGAAACTCACCAATCAGGCAACTAACGACACAATCTTTGGGACCACGCTTTCGTCCTGGTCGCGCCCGCAGAAACTGGCAATGGCAACGACTGCAGGCTTCGCGGTTCTCGGGCTGCTACTCGCGGTGAGCGCGTGCTCAAAGCAATCCCCAAAACCAGCACTGGTCGGCGTCTCCAGCCCGGTGTCAACTCCGGTAACGCCACCTGCCGTCGCAGCACTTGTAACCACCCCAACCGCCGCAGCCTCACCCGTGCCCAAAAAAAAGGCACCCAAGAAGCGTCCCGCAAACGTGGCTTATAGCGACCCCAACTATGGTGTTTCCTTTCTCTACCCTCGGAAGTTCGCGCTGACCTCGGGCGACAAGGCGCAGCCTCAGCTTGCCGGCGTAGGGGATGTGCCGATGAACTTCGCCCAGCCCGGCGGAGTCGCGGTCGCGACCGTTGCAGTGCCCAATGGTTCGTATCCCGGCACCGATTTCGCGTCTGCCTTCTTCAACGTGAACGTCAATCGCAGCGTCTCCGAGCAGGAGTGCGAGCACTTCGCCTTCGTCGACACGCGTAATGCCGACGGTGAACCGGTCGACGCTGAGAAAGTCAAAATCGGCTCGACCGACATGGAGACGACGTCCAGCTTCTCAGCCAGCGCCATAGAGCAGGCCGAAACGCAGTACTACCACAGCTACGAAAATGGGGCGTGCTACGAATATGTCTTAGGTCTGGGCACTGAAGGATTTGCCACTGAGGGTGGAATTGAGCACGTCAACCGCGACGAAGTCTTCGCCAGGCTGGAGAAGATTCTGGCCACAGTGAAGATCGCTTCAGTCGAGCAGGAGCAGGCCGCCGAACCGGCAGGCGGCATCGCCGGCGGCAAGGAATAAACTGAGAGGGCGCGAAAAACACCAGGGCCGCGCGAACGTCTTGCGTGGCCTTTGTGTTTTGGGCTATGCAGCACACTAGCCCAAATCGCATACAATTCCCCAGGCAGCGAGGAGAGTGGAATGACCCAGAAAATTATCGAGGTGATTCGAACTTCAAAAGAAAGTTTTGCCAAGGCGGCGGAGCGCGCCGTGAAGGAAGCGGCGAAGACCGTTCGCGGCATCAAGTGGGCGCACGTGGATTCGCTCGACATGCAACTGGACGGAGCCAAGGTTCTGCAATACCGCGCCACCACCAAGATTTATTTCGACATCGATCCCTAGAAAGTAAGTCATCGGGTCATTGGAAGACTGAATCGTTGAAAACCCCGAACCGGTTCAATGGCCCGATGACCCGATCCTCGGGGTATCATCGGAACTGTGGTGATTACTCGCGCCGCGAAGAACAACCTACAACTTCTGCGTTCCGAGAAGCTGGACAAGCTGGCTTGGCTCGTGCATGCCTGCTCGACGCGGCTGGGCGGAGTGTCGCGCGGCTACGGCGGAAATGCGCTGAATCTTGGGTTCACGCAACATGACGCGCGCGCGGCTGTCGAGCGCAACCGCGAGCTTTTCCTGAAAGAACTGGGCGTTTTGAACGGACGCACAACCTGGCCGCTGGTTTCGCTGCGGCAGATTCATTCTGATTTGATCCATCTTGTGGACCGGATGCCGGAACGGCCGTTGGCGGGAGACGGGATCATCACGGATAATCCGAGGCTTCTCCTAGCCGTGCAGACCGCCGATTGTCTTCCCATCATTCTGGCGGATCGGAAACGGCGTGCGGTTGGCGTGTTTCATGCAGGCTGGCGCGGCACAGTCAAGCGGATCGTCGAGAAGGGTGTCGGCGAGATGCGTAAACATTTCAAGAGCGATCCGCGAAACCTGGTGGCGGCGATTGGGCCGGGTGTGCAGGGATGCTGCTACGAAGTTGGCGAAGAAGTACGCACCCGATTCGTAGCTCAGTTTTCCTACGCCGGCAGCTTGTTTCGCGAGGTGAAGGAATCGGACCCGGTGCGGGAGAAATATCCGCTGCTGTTTCTGACGGCGCGCGCCCCGGGACACAGCGAATTGCCGGTGAAACTTTTTCTTGATCTGGTGGAAGCAAACCGGCGTCAACTGCTGGATGCGGGCGTGATGGTGAGGAACATAGACACAGCGGCACCGTGCACGGCGTGCCATACCGACCTGCTGTTCAGCTTCCGCGCGGAGAAGGGCATAACCGGGAGGCAGATGGCGGTGGCAGGGATCAGGCCGTAGTCAGGAAATCGGGTCATCGGGCGATCAAAAGATCCCGAAGTTCGATGATCCGATCGCCAGATGGCCCGATTTGTTCACGCCAGGTCAAACAGTAGAACTTCAGCGTCTTTCGTCGCTTTGATCGTCAGCTTCCTTTCCTCGCTTACGGCCGCGCCGTCTCCTTGGTGCAACTTCTGGCCGTTGAGTTCGACTTCGCCCTTGGCTACCTGGAGCCACGCGTGACGCTTGGCAGCAAGCGACTGCGTCACTTCTTCTCCGGGTGCGAGCAGGGTTACGAACAGCTTCGCGTCCTGATTGATCTTTATCGAACCCTCGGCGCCGTCGTTAGACGCGATCAGGCGAAACTTGCCTCGCTTCTCGACTTCCGGGAAGCTTTTCTGCTCATAGCCGGGTTCGTAGCCCTGCTTATCGGGAAAAATCCATATCTGCAGCAGATGCACGGACTCGGTCGAGGACGGATTCGTTTCGCTATGGCGGATGCCGCGTCCGGCGGTCATGCGCTGTCCGTCGCCTGGGAGAATCACCGAGCCGGTGCCAAGGCTGTCCCTGTGCTCTAGCTTGCCGGACAGGACGTAGGTGATGATCTCCATGTCGCGATGGGGATGCGTGGGGAAACCGCCGCTCGGCGCGACCCAATCTTCATTGATCACGCGCAGCGAGCGGAAACCCATCCACTTGGGATCGGAGTAGTCGTTGAAACTGAAAGTGTGGCCGGTTTTCAGCCAGCCGTAGTCGCCGCCGCCGCGGTCATTGCTACGCCGGATGGTCATCATAGTGTTTGCTCCCATTTAGTCGTTGTAACGACTATTTCACTGTGTTTAGATGTCCGAAGAGCGGGAAGGATTCAGGGGAGAACCGTCGCTGGTCGGCAGTCGTTGGCCGGCGGGCGTTGGTCGTCCGTGATCGCCAGCCGGCAATGCCTGCTATGCTTCGTCTTTGGTGGAGCGACGGGCCCCTCGCCCGTCCACACCATGCTCAACCTCAGCCTATGCCTTATCGTGTTATTTCTTTCACCATGGCGCGAGTGCGGCAAGGAGCGCTCGGCTTCCAGCGTGAGCTGAGCGCTGTCCTGCGCGAACATGCCGAAATCAAAGTGTATTCGGTGAGCCCGTTCGACCTCGATGAACGCCGCCGAATCAAGGATCGTTTTGGGGGAGATGTCGTCTACTTTCTCAACGACGCGGCCTGGCAGGAATGCGAGCGCCTGGGCCTTGACCTGCAATTCCTGGCGGAGATTTCCGATGACGAACTGCCTCGCCGACGAACCTTGGTGATCGGCATGCCAGAGCGGGGCGGCGGGATCGGATCATCGGGTCATCGGAAGATCGGGTAATAGAAGAATCGGCGTCGGTTGTTGATCGCCCGATGACCTGATCACCCGATCATCAATCTTTCTTCTGTTTCTTGTGCGAGGTATCGGACTTGGGCTTGTCGTCCTTCTTGGTATCCTTCGCGTCTTTGTTATCTTTCCCTTCTTTGGTCTCTTTGGTTTCTTTCGTGCCGCCGTCGCCTTCCGAAGAAGGAGAGGACGACGCCCCCGAACTCGCGCCCTTTTTCGGGTAGTCGGTCACATACCAGCCCGAGCCTTTGAACTGCACGGCTGGAGCTGAGATTACTTGCTCGATAAGGCCCCCGCATTCAGGGCACTTTCGCAGTTGCTTATCGGAGAACTTGCGGATTTGTTCAAAGCGGTGTCCGCACTTCGTACACAGGTATTCGTAGTTGGGCATGAGTGAGGTGATTTTAGAGGCGAAGATTCAGTGACGTCAATTTTACAGAGGGCGGCGATTCCAGGAAGCTTCTTTTTTGCTCGCAACTTTTCGCGGGCGTGGGCGCCGGCGCCACACCTGCTTAGCGTTTCAGCAGATCTACCGGTTCGCGCACATCGTGCACCCGGAAATACTTTGCCAGCGCAGGATACTTTGCGGCGATGGCTTCGTACATGGCATAGGCCACGTTGCGATAGGAGGTGTGTCCGGCGGGCGTGGTGCGCAACTCGGAGATGTAGACAGCCTCGGCGAAGTCCATCTTAAACAGCGTGCGCTTGCGGAACGCGAGCGGGATCGCGTACTGCGAGTTTTGCCCGGCTTCTTCCCCACCGGACGCGGCAAGCCTCTGCACCGCGCCTTCCGCGCGCTTCATTGCGGATTCGTAGTCGGAGCGGACGCCTGCAGCTTCGACTTCGGGCGGGGTGTCGAAGCCGTGGGCGGTAGTGAAATCCTGCATGATCTGGACGCAGCGGCGATGACGGTGCATATCGCGGAAGCCGCCAATGTCCATGAGGATGTCGAAGCGGAACTGCTGACCTGCGGAGAAGGCACGCGGCAGCTCGTCGTGGGAGCCGCGATGGCGCAGGCCGAGGTCGATGATTTCGCGTCGGCGCGCTTCGCCCGCCGCTTCGATCATTTTGCGAAGCTGCCGGTAGGAGTAATGACAGTGGCCGTAAACGAGCGTGGTGGCTAGTTCGATTTCAAGCGGGTCGTTGTCGGGCAAATCGTTGTCCACCAAATCAACCAGTGGCGCGGGCTCGATGGCGGCGCCGCGCATCAACTCGGCGGCGGCCTGCTCAAGTTCGCGGCGCGTCTCGATTTCGTAGACATTCGGATCGGCGTACTTGACCAGTGTGGGCGCGACCCGCACTTCGCGCAGAAGTTCACGTTCTGCGCGATCGGCAATTTCGGGGGACACGGCGCGAATCTCGGCTACCAGCGCGCGTAGAGATTCTTCGTTGGCGCTGTACGCCGGAGAAATGGCGGCTTGTTTCAGCAGCGCTCCCAGATCGCGGACTTCTTTATGCGGCTGTGAGAGCAGGTGGGCGACTTGGCTTTCCAGCGTGCGGGCGTTGACGATCTCCCCGAGTGAAGTGTTGGTGGCGAGCGGCAACAGATAGCGCGAGATGTCGAAGGCGCGGGCGCGCAAGGTGCGCTCGTAAAAGTCCGGCTTCATTTCGGCGGGCCGGGGTGTGATGCTGGCGAGATATTCGAACGTTCGCTGCGAAACTTTTTCGTAGGCCGCGAACAAGGACTCGATGGTTTCGCGATAGAGAGTACGGGTGGACGAAACGTCCGCGACAGCGCTGTCATTCTGGAAGGCGTCACTCCGGAAAGCAGGCGTGAAGTAACCGCTCTTCTTGAAGTTCTGGTAACGAGTCGAGCGTTCCTGGCCATCCCAGCGCTGCTCGTCGGCAACGGCGATGGCGGCGAGGATGGAGAGGCGCTCGATGGCGAGCGCGATGTGGGCAAGGTCAGCGATGGAGCGATGCCCGTACTGGAAATAGAAAGTGTTGAGAAATTTTTCGGCCTTCTGCGCGGTAATTTCCTTCAGCGATTCCTTCATCGAAAGGGAGGAGCGCGAATATTTCGCCATCGCGTAGGCCTGGATCTCCGGCTCAGCCCCGTAAACGGCGAATACCTCCACGGAAGGTTCAGGTGCCGGGGTAGAAACGGGATGCGAAGTCCTGTGCTCGGGTGAAATTACTTCAGACATGGGAGTGGAGAAATCTTAATCGTCAGCTGCGCCGCGCGCAATCGACCGGCGGGGATAGAATCGGCAGGAACTTACTTATACAACTGCAGGGTCCCCTGGTGACGATCTCCGTTCAGCGGTCAGATGGGTTGCGACGTATCCACGAGGGCTCCTATTTCTCGCCAGCCAGGCCTCGAATGCGACTCGCCTGTTCTCCCAAGGGACCGAGGGCAAAATGCTCAGGCAGCGAGGCTATAGCGGCGATCGGCATGGGCCAGGATGCCCATCATCTGGTGGAAGGTCGCAATCTCGAAGTTCAGAATTGAGCGGTTGTGCACCAGGCCTTCCATTACCGCGCAGGACGGATGAAACAGCTTGAATTGAATATCGTGTTCGCGTGCCCAGCGCTCGAGAAACACCAGCATACCCAGACCCCCACCGCCAATCGCTTCCACTTCGGAAAGATCCAGTGCGATGATCCGTGAGGCGGCCTGCGCCAGCACGATATCGCGAAGCTTGAAAACACAGTCACTGCGTATGATCCTGCCCCTGCATTCAACCACCGCCAGGCCACTCAGGTTCTCAACGTGTATGGTCAGCATGTGACCCCCTCTGGACTGATTCAGCCACCCCGTTGTTCTTGATCCTCAAAGCAAGAACGCTGCCAAAACGAGATAGGCCTTATTTTTCAACTTGATACAGCAGAACGGAGGTCTGAAACCGGGAATTTTAGGGAGGGGGTCCGGGTAATGTGTACCAGGGCAGATTACCGCGGTAAGCATAGAATCTTGTAGCCATTTGCACCCAAATATGTACAATTTAGGTGCGTTTGATCGTTGCGGTCGTCAGCAGTACCCTGCTCTACAGCATGACCTGCCTGAGCGTGATCTGCATGTACTATCCTGCGAGTTCCAGCGCAAATTTCAACACAAAAGGGACACAGCAACATCATGGAAACAGGAACAGTAAAGTGGTTTAACGATGCCAAGGGCTATGGTTTTATCAGCCGCCAGAATGGCGAGGACGTATTCGTGCACTTCTCCGCCATCCAGGCAAACGGGTTTCGCAGCCTGCAGGAAGGTCAACAAGTTCAGTTCGACGTGGTAAAGGGCCCCAAGGGCTGGCAGGCAGAGAACGTCAAAGGCGTCTAGGCCACAACCAAAATTCGGAAAAGAAAGGCGGCCGCAAGGCCGCTTTTCCTTTTGGGGCGAAGATGGGACTTGTGGAGCGACGGGCGTCTTGCTCGTCCTTGGGCCATGCGGCCGGGCGGGGCCCGGCTCTCACTTCACGCCGCCGCTTGCTCCGCTTCGGCGACCGTCACATAGAAACGAAAGAAGTTTTCCACCCGGGTCACTTCCAGAGCGTTGTGGATCCGCTGATTCACCGCCACCAATCCCAGGCTGCGTCCATCTTTTTGTCGCGTGACATAGGCCCCGACCAGCGCCCCGATCCCCGACGAATCCGCCAGCGGGACATTGGTGAAATCCAGGATGAGCGCGCGGGAGTTGTCGGCGCGCAATTTGGACTGAAAGCCGAATAGATTGATTAGCGTAAGTGGTCCGGAAAGGCGGAGGATGCGGATTCCCTCCCGCGACCCGGGAAGATCTTCAATTTGCAACGGCTGCTCAGGCATGCGAGAAATGTTAACGGCGAATGATGCGGCGATTGTTAAAAACAGGTTAATTCCCGGGCTGGGGCCGGGCGGCGGTAATCTCAATTACAATTCCGGTTTGGATTGGAGAACCACGTGGCACTAAAAGTTGGCGATCCGGCGCCGGATTTTGAACTCCCCGCAATCGCCGGCGAACACCAGATCACGATGCGCTCGCGCGACTACCTCGGCAGCAAGAGTCTGGTCGTGGCGTTTCATCCCTTGGACTGGACGCCGACTTGAGCGGCGCAGGTGCCGGAACTCGACGCCAGAAAGAAAGAGTTCGCGGCGCTCAATGCCCAGGTCATGGACATCAGCGTAGATTCGATCCCCAGCCACATCGCATGGCGGCAGCAGGAAGTTGGCCCCGTCGAGGTTCCGCTGTGTTCCGATTTCTATCCGCATGCCGAGGTGACGCGCAAATTCGGCGTGCTGCGCGAAGGCCCGCCGGTTGCGGGCATCAGCGAGCGTGCCACGTTCATCGTGGACAAAGCGGGGAAGATCGCTTTTGCTAAGGTTTATCCGATTGACCAGTTGCCGAACATGGAGGAATTGCTGCGGGCACTGCGAGGGCTTGCGTAAGAAATCGGGGCGAGGAAGCAGTTGAGCGATTGCCGGGCTTTCGCCCGGCCGGACGGGGCCCTTCGGCTCCGCTCAGGACAGGCTCCGCCTCGTCACCACACGAGTGTCTTACTCTCCACCCACGGTTAATCCGTCGATGCGGACGGTGGGCGAGGCTACGCTGCCGCGGAATTCCAGGTCGCTGCCGATCTCGGAAATGTTGCAGAACATGTCTTTGAGATTGCCGGCCACCGTGATTTCTTCGACGGGATAAGCCAGTTCGCCGTTGACGATCCACATGCCGGAGGCGCCACGAGAGTAGTCTCCGGTGACCAGGTTGGCACCGTGGCCGAGAAACTCGGTTACATAGAGGCCATCTTTGATCTCAGAGATTATCTGGCTCGGCTTTTTCGTCCCCGGCTCGAGGAAGTAATTCCCCGGTCCGATTCCCGGCGTTCCAGCGAGTCCGCGAGAAGCGTTGGCGGTAGTCTCGAGGCCCAACTTCTTCGCGGTGTAAGTATTCAGAAGATAGGACTTCAGAATTCCGTTCTCAATTACTACTGTGCGGCGCGTGGGAATGCCTTCGCCATCGAAGGGCGTGGTGCCGAAGCCACCGGGCATGGTGCCGTCATCGATAACAGTGACGTTCGCTCCGGCAATTTTTTCGCCGAGTTTGCCCGCCAGGAACGAGGCTCCGCGATAGATCGAATCGCCGTTCACGCCTTCGAAAATGTGTTCGAGCATGGAGCTTGCGACCATTGGATCGAGCACCACGGGGACATGCGCCGTCTTCACCTTGCGCGCGCCCAGGCGTCGCAGCGTTCGTCGAGCTGCTTCTTTTCCGACCTGCTCCGGCGAGTCGAGTTTCGCCAGGCTGCGTGCAACGGAATACCAGTAATCGCGCTGCATGCCGCCTCGCTCGTCCTGCGCGATGGGAACGACGGCGACCGAACAGTACGACCGCCGGTATTCGCCGACGAAGCCGTGAGAATTCGCCAGCACTTTTCTGCCGGTCGCGGCATCAAACGATCCGCCCTCGGAGTTCTTGATGCGTGGATCGGTGTCGAGCGCGGCCTTTTCGGCGCGGCGCGCGTACTCGATGCGCTCGGCGCCGGGGAGCGAGTAAACGTCTTCGTGATAAAGATGGAGGTCGCCGGAAAGCGAGCCGAGTTTGCCGGCTTCGGGAATTCCGGCGTGTGGATCTTCGGAAGTGATCTTTGCCAATTCAAGCGCAGACTTCAGCATGCGCTCGATTCCGGCAGCGGAAAAATCGCTCGAATACGTGCTAGCGGCGCGCTGGCCGAAGAAGACGCGCACGCCAATGGCGCGCGAGCCTGATTCCTTCAGCGTCTCGACCTGGCCCAGTCGCACCACTGTCGAAAATTCGTCGCCTTCGCGGACGACGCACTCGGCCGCGGTTGCGCCGCCGTTCATCGCGCGGCTGACGACGTCGGTGGCGATTTCTTTGAGATCAGTTGCGAGTTTTGTTTCGCTGGGTTCTAGAATTGTTGTCATTTTGAAAACATTGCAGAGGTCAGATTGCAGAGATTACGGTGTGGGTTCTCACCGTTCCAATTTGACCTCTGACCTCTGCGATCTCTCTCTCTGCATGAATCCGCCGGTCTCGCGCTTCGCGGTCCCGCCAACGGTAAGCCGATCGATCTTAATAGTCGGGATACCCACGCCGACCGGAACCGCCTGTCCATCCTTGCCACAGGTACCGACGCCTTCATCGAGCTTTAAATCGTTTCCGACCATCGAAACCCGCGTCAGCACATCGGGACCGTTCCCGATCAGGGTTGCGCCCTTGATGGGGGCGGTAATCTGTCCGTTTTCGATGAGATACGCTTCCGACGCGGAGAAAACAAATTTGCCGTTCGTGATGTCGACCTGTCCGCCGCCGAAGTTCACCGCGTAAACGCCATTCTTTACGGAACGAATAATGTCTCCGGGATCGTCTTGCCCGGCCAGCATGTATGTGTTGGTCATGCGCGGCATCGGAATATGTTCGTAACTCTCGCGGCGTCCGTTGCCGGTATCGGCAAGGCCCATCAGCTTCGAGGAGAGTTTGTCGCTGAGATATCCCTTCAGAATTCCGTTTTCGATCAGCACGGTTTCCTGCGTCGGCTGCCCTTCGTCGTCCACGTTCAAGGAGCCGCGGCGCCACGGCATCGTGCCGTTGTCGACCACCGTGCACTTTTCGCTGGCCACCCGTTTGCCGATCAGGCCAGCAAATGCCGACGTCTTCTTGCGATTGAAGTCGGCTTCCAACCCGTGACCCACCGCCTCGTGCAGCAGAACGCCGGGCCATCCCGGACCAAGGACTACCTCCATCTCGCCGGCTGGAGCTTCGCGCGCGTCAAGTTGCAGAATGGCCTGGCGCGCCGCCTCTTTGGCAAAGAACTCCGGAGTCTTGTCGCCAAAAAAGAAGTCGAGCGCGACGCGCCCGCCGCCACCCGAGGTTCCACGTCCCGACGACTCGCGGCCCGAACTTGCATCCGTCTTCGCGATGCAGGAAACATTCACGCGCGCCAAGGGCTGCGAGTCTTCCGCAAACGTGCCGTCGGAGCCGACCACCAGAATGGTCCGCAGTTCGTCGGCATAGCTGGCGTGCACTTCCTTAATCCGCGGATCGTAGCCGCGAGCGGTGCGATCGGCGCGCATCAGCAGTTCAACTTTGGCGGTAATGTCTGCGTCCACCGACGGCAGCGCCACGGGGTACAAGCTGCGAGCCGGCTTGTGCTGGAATCCGGCGACCGTCGTCTTAGAGGGCGCGCTCGCGATCAGCGCCGCGGTGCGGGCAGCATGCAGAATCCGTTGCGGAGAAAGATCGTCGGTGTAGGCATAGCCGGTGCGCTCGCCGGAAACGACGCGCACGCCGCAGCCCGCCGAAATCCCCTGCGAAGCCGATTTCACCAGCGACTCATCCACCATCAGCGAAGTCGAGGTCAGGTATTCGAAATAGAGGTCGGCGTAGTCGCCGCCGGCTGACAGCGCGGCGGTCAGATAGCTCTCAAGGTCTTGATTCGTAAGCCCGTAGTGCTGGAAGAAGAAACGTTCCTGGTTGGCAATCACCATATTTTGATGCTCAGGGTTTTGCAAACGACTCGCGTTCCGATTGCGGCTAAAGAAACATCTGTAGAGACGCGGCTTGCCGCGTCTCCTGGCGTGTCCAAACGAGACGGGGCAAGCCCCGTCTCTACAGTTGCATTATCCCATGAGCGGAACGCCGTCGGCGTCAGGAGCGAGATTATTGAATTGGGCCGGTTTCCAATGGGCCCCGAACCAACCGGGACCTGAACCCAGCCAATCCAGGTCGTGAGCGCTATCGGCCTGATAACGTCAACTCGGATTGTTCCGAGTGGCCCCTGTTGGAGCAGATTTCGTTTGTGGAAAAGCACTAACCGGGACTCCACTTAAGATAAGTTCCTCGCCCACGACCTACGGGCAGGTGTATAGTCGGTCCTGCTGAAAGCATCTCAACAGGGAGGGAAGTATGCGGAAACCAGGATTGGCAGTGGTTCTTGTGTGCCTGTGCGCGACTCTGGCCCTCGCGCAGGGTAAGGTCGCGAACGGATGGGCGTGCGGAAAACCGGCCATGGCCAATAGCATCCCGGTCGGAGATCAGCCCAACCACGCCTACGCAATCGACCAGATCAAGTGCACCTCCACCAAGGGCGAAATCGGGGGCGTGAGAGAGAAAGAGGGTACCGGGACGGAGTTTGGCGATGTCACCGGCAACAACAGCAAGGGCCACGGCATTTTCGTCGAGACCATGGCCAACGGAGACACGATCTACGCCACCTACGAGCCCACGGTCACCCTCAAGGATGGTCAGATAGAATCCGCTTCTGACAAGTGGCAATACACCGGCGGAACCGGAAAATTCAAGGGGATCAAAGGCAGTGGCACCTGTAAAGGTACGGGAAGCGCGGACGGGTCTAACTGGACCTGCAGCGGCACTTACTCGCTTCCCAAATAGCGCCACCGGCGCGGAGACACAGAGTCCGCATGTGCTTCGGACCTCCGTGCCTCTTGGGTGTTCACAACTCCCGCGAGACAAGCGCATTCCTCGAGATTACAAAGCGGGGGTGGCGCGTGAGCCAGGCTCCGGGCTTGTTTTCAGCAATTCGGAAACCGCGCGGACTTTCGTAGTTGTTGATAAACCGCCATAGCACTCACAACCCAAGCATCTGCCGGTCACTTGGCGAATTGTCGGCAACGCGAAAACTGACACATTACCAAAATTACACAAGCCAGGCTGATATACGCCGATCAAAACCAAATTTTTCACTGACCACCCCAATCCGACTTCAACATTTTTCATCACAAATATTCCGTGTACACCATCACAGACATCGAACCGCCCGTCGGCGACAATGGAGATCGACCTGTGTGTCAGGGCCGAGGTGCGCCCGTTTCGGAGGAGACAGCCCCTCAAAGCTGGTAAGCCCATGCTGTATTAACTCTTTGATAAACAAAATTAGGGGCAACTGAGGGGACTCAGTAGTCCTCCCAAATTCGGAAAATGAGACCAAAATCGCGCTAACTCCTTATTTCGGAATACTGTGAAATGGCATTTGTATGAATTCGACCAGCGGGAGGATGCGCTCGTAACGCTGGATCTCGGCGATCGCGGCAATCTGGCAACCCGGCTGGTGCATTCCATCGATGAGGGCCTGGCACGCGAGCGTTTTGCGCAATCTATCGCGCGCATTCGCGGCATTCTGCCGCAAGCGGAAGTCGTGGTCCTCTCGCCCGCGTCAATTTCATTTCGGCGGCATGGCCTCGAGTTCGCCCAGGCGCGGATTGCACATGATCCGCGAAATTTTCAGAGCAGCGAGGAAATCGCTTTCGGTGTGGGACCGGAAGAGCGCGTTCTCAACGCGGAGAACGAAACGCGGTTTGCCGATCTGGTGCGGCTGGCGGCGGCGGTTCGTCATAAGGAAGGTCCCAAGAACCACGCGTTGTGGCGCATGCATCCCGAGCGCTGGCTGGAATCGCTGGTCGCCGGCAACATCGCGGCACTCGACGGGCGGCTGCAGCCGGAATTTGTGTATGCGCAGGTGCCCGCGTTTGCGGCGGCGGATCGAGCCATGATTGACATTCTGGCGGAGACACGCGAGGCCAGACTGGCGGTGATTGAGCTTAAGGCCGACGAGGATATCCACCTTCCCCTGCAGGGCGTGGATTACTGGTCGCGCGTCGCCTGGCACCAGAGTCGCGGAGAGTTCGCAAAGTTCGGCTATTTTCCCGGGCACGAGATCTCGCAGCAGAAGCCTCTGCTGATGCTGGTCGCTCCCGCTCTGCACCTGCACCCGACAACCGACACGATTCTGCGGTATCTGTCACCGGAGATCGATTGGGAGGTGCTGGGAATTGACGAGCGCTGGCGGGACGAGATCAGGGTCGTGTTCCGAAAGCGGCCGGCCCGCGGGGCAGCTTCAACGAATTCAGGTTTAGCGATTCCGGCTTGATCCGGGCGCTCAAGTGCCCGCACTCAGATGCCGATGCTCTTCCGCAGCATCACCAGTTGTCCGAGGTGATACGCATTGTGGTCGGCTACCAGCAGCGCCTCGCGCAGAATTGTCTGCCCATCACCCCAGGGGATTCTGGCATAGAGATCGACTTTTCGGTCGGCGACCAGCCGCGCTATCGTCCGCAGATCCTTCTTGAACGCATCGATACTCGCGATCCATGCCTTCTCACTGGCTGCTGCTTCCGACGCAGGCCAGTATCCTTCGGGCCATTTCGGAGAGACATGCTTCGAGTTGCGGCTGAACTCCAGGATGTCCCACTGGCCGAGGCGCATGTGCTCGAGCAGCATCCAGGCGGTGTGAGGAAAGTTCGCTACTTTTACGCCGGCCAGTTGCAAGGGCCAGTCGCCCATGGCGGCGTCGAAGCTGACATGCGCCCCACCACCTTTCAGCAGGAAGAGTACCTGGTCGCGGAGGTGCTTGTCTCGCAGATCGGATGGCTTGGCCGTCGTGAGGGTGCGCCTTTTGCTGGAACTTTTCTTCTTCATAATTCCCCTTCCTGCTTAGATTGGACTGGAACCAGCAATGTTGCAACCAGTGAAGTCTCTGGTGCTTCGCCTTTGTAAACCCGTCCGATTCCCCGCACCAGTCGCCGCATCGGCAACTCTCCCTTGGCGTCGGCAAAGAAGATTTCGCCCGCCCGGGTTCCGCGGTAGCACCAGCGCTTCAGGATTGCGAGATGCTCCATGCGCTCGATCGCACTGCCTGGCTTAGCTGCCGGGAATGCCCCCAGCGCTTCCTGGATGCGGGCTTCCATCGATTGTGACTTTGTATGCTCGCTGCCGGAGATCGGAAACACAAGCGGCCCCGCGAGCGCGCCGCTGTCGACGCGGAATAAGGCGACGCTCTCCGGCGGCCGCGACTTGGGCGCCGATTTCTGCGGCGATTTCTGCACTATCACAGCATGCAACTGGTCAATCCGATGGACGAACTCCGGCAACTGCTGCAGCACGGGAGCGAGCTTGTCGAGCTGGGCATGAATCGCCGCGGCCGTCTCGAATTCCATTTTTTCGGAGGCGTCATCGCGCTCCGCCGCCAGTTGCCGCTTCAGCGATTCGCCGCGCGAGTCCAGAAAATTCTCCACGCGCACCACCTCGGCGTGATACTCGTCGTCGGTACAACCGCGGAAACAGGGCGCCAAACACATCTTCATCTCGGAATAAACGCAGCCGGGAAATTTCTGGTCGGGATGGAGTTCTTCGACGCAACGCCGCATCTTGAAGAAGTCGAGCGCGTCATTCATAAATTTCTCCGCCGCCACGCGTGAGCCAAACGGTCCATAGTAGACATTCTTTCCGGAGATCCGTCCCAGCCGCGTGGTGACCGAAGCGCGGGGAAATTCGTTTTCCAGATGCAGCTTGACCAGAGGAGCGAAACGCAGCCGCAGGCGGTTGGAGTAGGTCTTGGGAAAGGCAGCGCGCAGGACCTGGTAGAGCACGAATCCGGATTCGAAGTCGGAGCCGGTCAGCGAGTATTCGATCCAGCGGACGCGATCCCGCAGGTTGAGGCGTTTGGTGTGTTCCTCCGGGAGGGAAAGCAGCCGTTGCAGCCGCCGCCGGAGGTTGGCAGTCTTGCTGACGTAAGGCTCGGAATGCGCATCTTCCCCGCGCAGGAGAAATACGGCAGGAGCCGCGGCTACGGCGGAGAAGACTTCGGCGTCAGTTTCCGGCCTGAACTCGATATGCTCGGTCAGCACTCGCCGATTCTAATTGACGGCAGGGATGGCACGCGTAGGGACGGCCGCCCCAGGCCGTCCAGCCGAGCACAGCTCGGCAGCCGCTCGCGGTTAGAGACTGCAAGGAGTGGGTCTATCCAAAGCTCGCGCTCTTAAACTTCTGCCGGAAGTCTGGCCCGTCCATCTTCACGATGCGGCACATCTCATGCAGGCGGGAGCGCATCCGCTCGCCGATGCGGTCTCCGAGGGTTTCTTCGCGAGCCGCTGCCCGCGCTGGCGACACCGATGATGACCGGGCCACACTTGCGGCCGGTTCGTCCGCAAAATTCGTGGTGATGATCGTGGCGCGATTGTCGTTATAGCGCGTGTTAAGAATCAGGCTGACCGTGTCCCACACCCACTCGCTCGGCTTCACGGCGCCGAGTTCATCGAGCAGCAGCACCTCAGTTTCAAATACCGGCCGCAGCACTTGAAGTTCGGTCGCCTGGACAGAATCGTTGTAGGAGTTCTGTATCTGTTTCAGCAATTCTCGGTAGTCGCAAAAGAGGCAGGCGCTTCCTCTGGAAGCAATGAGCTCCTTCAAAATGCCCACCGCGAGATGGGTCTTGCCAGTCCCGATGCCGCCGACCAGCAGCAGGCCCTTGCCATCTCGCGGATCAAACTCCTGCACAAAGCGCGACGCGCTGATCTGGGCGAGCGCAATTGAGCGATCGGCTCCCGGGAAATCGGTCGTAAAGTTCGACAGCTCACAATGCTCGTATCTCTTCGGAATTCGTGCCGCCGCGATCATGGCTCCGCCGCGCGCCCGCAACCGGCAATCGCAGCGCGTGACGCCGCTCTCCGGCGCTCCCGGAACCGGCTTCCATCCTGACCCCGCGCACAGCGGGCAAACTTCGGTTGCAGTTTTCATAGTTTGGCAATCAGTTTTGTAATTCAACTCTGCACCCGAAGCCACCTGCGCCGCAACCCGAAACCGTTTCTTCTCTGTGCACATCCTGTGGAGACGAGCGGCGGGCTGTGGAGAAACGATCAAAACCGCCGATCGTCGCGGGTGTCAAAACCGGCAACGGGTATGTGTTTCCCCTTGACATTCCCGCCGGAGGGAGGAAAATTGCACATCGCCGGTGTTCGCGCCTTAAGCCTTCTGGCCGGCTGATCCGCGGACATCGAAATGACTAGTGTCAGGAGAGAGCATGAATAAAGCTGATCTGGTTGACCGGATCGCCGGAGCCTGCAGTATTTCCAAAGCGCAGGCGACGACCGCGATCGACACCACCGTGGACAGCATTACCGCTGCCCTTCGCAAAGGGGACCGTGTAGCCTTGATCGGTTTCGGCACGTTCTCCGTCTCGCAGCGCAAGGCCCGCAATGGCCGAAACCCGCAGACGGGTGCCACCATCAAGATCGCAGCTCGTAGAGTCGCCAAATTCACTCCCGGAAACGAACTCAAGAAAGTAGTCAATAAAGGTAAGTAAGGGGCCCAGAATTCTTGGATACGAGCGAGACGGCAGGGGTCGGCCCTGCCGTTTTGCTATTTAGGTCACAGATGTCAGGTCTCAGGGTTCGGACGCGAAGGTTCCCTGAGACCTCGACCTGGCGCCTGCATTGCTGAATCTTCACTGCCTCCTGTAAAATCTAATATCTGAATCGAGGGTTAGGAACTGACATGAAAGCAGCCATCCATCCGCACTACAGCGAAGTCCGCGTGCATTGCGCTTGCGGGAACACATTTATCACCCGCTCCACCCATAAGGGAGATATCGGCGTAGAAATCTGCGCCGCCTGCCACCCCTTCTTTACCGGCAAGCAAAAGCTTATGGACACCGCCGGCCGCGTGGAGCGCTTCCGCCGCAAGTACGCGAAGAGCGACGCCGCCAAAGGTGAAGCAAGCGCCAAGAAGTAAGATCTACATAAAACGCGCATTCTCAAGAGCCTCCCCATCGGGAGGCTTTACTTTTGAATCGCTCGGGGAGAGACGGGCGCCTTCGCCGGTCAGCTTGGGGACAGCCGCCCCGCCGTCCAAGCCGAGCAAAGCTCGGCAGCTGCCAGTGACCACAATAAATACTCGCAATCGCTTCGCTAGCAAAAGGACGTAAAATCAGATCGTGCAAAAGTTCTGGGATAATTCGAGCGGCACCAACCCTGGCCCGGAAGACGCTGGCCGGGTTGTGCAGCGCGCCTTTCCCAGTTCCTTTACCATTGGCAACGTCCGCATCGCTCCTGCCACCGTGCTTGCCCCGATGGCCGGCGTCACCGACACTGTCTTCCGCCGCTTCATCAAGAACCTCGGCGGATGCGGCCTGATCATGACCGAGTTCACCTCGGCCGACGGTGTGCTGCGCGACCAACGAGTCCGTGGACGCTACCTGCACTTCTATGAAGACGAGCATCCCGTCTCGGCCCAGCTCTTCGGCAGCAGTCCCAGCGTGCTGGCCGATGCGGCGCGCCTGGTGGAAGATCTCGGCTTCGACCTGGTCGACCTGAACCTCGGCTGCCCGGCGAAGAAAGTCGTGAAGTGCAACGGCGGCTCCGGCCTGCTGCGCGATCTGCCGCTGATCCGGCAAATTTTCGAAGCGGTGCGGGCCGCAGTGAAGATTCCCTTCACCGTGAAATTCCGCGCCGGATGGAACGACGACGAAATCGTCTGCGTCGAACTGGCGCGGATGGCCGAAGGTTGCGGCCTGGGAGCGGTTGCGCTGCACGCCCGCACCCGCGAGCAAGGCTACAGCGGGAACGCGCGCTGGGAATGGATCGCCTCCGTCAAGCGGGCAGTCAAGATTCCCGTCATCGGCAACGGCGACATCCGCTCGCCCGAAGACGCCTGTGCCATCGTTGCCCAAACCGGCTGCGACGCGGTGATGATAGGAAGAATGGCTCCAGCGAATCCATGGATCTTCCGGCAGATTGGGCAGTACGTAAGTGGAGCGACGGGCGCCCACGCTCGTCCATCAGAGCAAAGCTCCGCAGAAAAAATGTACGACCAACCCACCGAAGCCGACCGCTACCAGATGATCCGCACCTACTTCCAAATGCTGCTCGAAGAAGAGATGCCCGGAGCGGAAGGCAAGATGAAGCAGTTCGCCTCGTGGTTCACGCACGGAGTGCCGGGAGGCGCCGCGCTGCGGAAAGCGATCTACGACGCCAAGAGCGGGGCGGAGATACTGGGGCGGGTGGAAGAATTCTTCGAGAACAGAATGTTGACAAGCCCCACGACCTAGCTCTTCGTGGGTCCGGCGGAGGCGAGATGGCGTTGTTAGATTTTACGGAAATACCGGTCGCGAACAAAGCAACCGGAGAGCAAGATGCTTTCGAGCTCTTCGCTCGTGAGTTCTTGGATTCCTTGGGCTTCAGAATCATCCAAGGTCCCGGTCGGGGCGCAGATCTCGGCAGAGACCTTATTGTCGAGGAAACGAGAGCGGGACTGATCGAAAGCACGAAAATAAAGTGGATGGTTAGCTGCAAGCACTTCGCGTTCACCGGCCAATCGGTCACCCCCAGTGACGAAAAAAATGTTCGAGAACGTGTCCACGCGGCAGGGTGCCATGGTTTCCTAGGGTTCTATTCGACATTGCCGTCTTCGGGGCTGACAGAACTCCTTCATAATCAGTCTGACATCCCTGTCAGCTTTCTCGACCGTGAAGTTATCGAGAGACACTTGCTGGCGTCCAAGGAAGGGAGAAAGCTGGTGGGCCGGTATTTTCCGAGTTCGGCGAAGAAACTCGACCACACTCCCGCAGAGGTATATGACGGCGTCGAACCGATCGAGTGTGACAATTGCGGCAAGGATCTTCTATCTCCGCCGAGTGGCATCTGGGTGCTTTGGGATACAGGGACGAACTCAGGTAACGAAAGGCGCGATCATTACGTGGATATGTACTTCTCGTGTAAGAAGGACTGTGACCATATCCTGAAGGAACGCACAAAAAGCCGACATGCCTCCCTTGGGTTCATCTACGATAGCTGGGATGACATCCCCGACCTTTGCATTCCAACAGTCTTTATGGTCAAGGTCATAGCGCTGTTGAACGGCCTCGTAGCTGGGAATAAATACGAGCCTCGGGCATTCGAGAAGCTCAAGCACCTCCTTTTGGCAACGTTCCCCCACGTCTCCAGGCACCTGAGCGACAAATTGGAGATCATTGCCGGATTGCGGCAAATCCCGTCCTATCTCGGCGGGTTGGGATAAGACCGACCACTTTCACGATTGTGCGCTTGCCTCCGGCGGTCCCTACAAGAGCGTTTTCAACGTAAGTCTTCCGCGCTCCCCGCGCTCCACGTATCCCCAGGGTATCCGGTCGTCATGCGTGAACACCGTCAGCCATTTCTCGGGGATCGCCGACGCGTAGTACTTCTTTCGGCTCTCGATGGTTTCGAGCGGAAACAGATCGAACGCCATCACCCAGGTCAGGCCCAGATGATTTGAGGTCGGAATCAGATCGGAGATGTAGCACGCCGTCTTCTTTTCATTGGCCCCGCCGCCACTGTCAATTATCACCGCCTGCATATTCGCCGTGTGGCCCGGAAAAAACTTGACTGAGATGCCGGGCAAAAGCTCCAGATCGCCATTCAGCAGCACCATTTGGCCGCTTTCGATCAGCGGATCGTAATTCGGACTCATGTAGCTGATTGCGTCGCGCTCGAGCTGCAGGCGGCCATGCTCCCACTCTTGCCGCTGCACGTAATACTTCGCATTCGGAAACGTCGCCACCACCTGATCGCCGCGCCGCACCGTATTCCATCCACAATGATCAAAGTGCAGGTGAGTATTGATAACGATGTCGATATCTTCCGGCGCAACCCCGGCGGCGTGCAGGTTGTCGAGCAGCTTGGCCGGCTGTTTGTAGATCTGCACCAACTTGTCGGACAGTTTATTACCGATGCCAGTCTCGATCAGGATATTTTTCTTCCCGGTGCGAACGAGCAACGAGTTCAGTCCCGCGTCAAGCCGGTTCTGCTCGTCGGGCGTCACCTTCTTCGACCACATCGTCTTTGGAACGACGCCAAAAAGGGCTCCGGCGTCGAGAAAGTAGGTTCCGTCGGAAACGACTGTGAGTTCGAAATCGCCGAGGGTTGTTCGATGCATAAGAAAGCTTTCAGCCATCCGCTCTCAGCGGTCAGTAAAATCTCACGGCCGCCGAGAATTGACGGCCGAGTGCTGAGAGCTGACAGCTATTTCAATTCCTTATTCCAGAAATCTTCCATCATGTGGAACAACTGCGTGCGCGTGCCCGATCCCGAGATGCCATGCGTTTTGTCCGGATATACCATCAGCCGAAACTGCTTCCCCGCGCGGATCAACCCGTCGGTTATCTGGATTGTATTCTGGAAATGCACATTGTCGTCACTGGTCCCGTGCACCAGCAGCAACGACCCGTGCAGACTGCTGGCGGCGCCGACGATCGAATCGTCGTAGGCGCTGGCGTTGTCTTTTGGCAGTCCCATGTACCGCTCGGTGTAAATCGAATCGTAGTCGCGCCAATTGGTCACCGGCGCCACCGAGATTCCTGCCTTGAAGCGGTCGGAATGGGTCAGCGCGTAGAGCGTCATCGAGCCGCCGTTCGACCATCCCCAGATCCCCGTGCGCGTGCGATCAAGCTGCGGAAACTGCGCATACAACTGGTTGAGCGCCGTGAGTTGGTCCTTCAGTTCGACTCCGCCCGACTGCAGGCGGGTCGCGGCGGAAAATTTCTTGCCGCGATTCGGGGTGCCTCGATTATCCACCGAGAAAATCGCGCACCCTTCGTTCGCCAGCATCTGGTGGAACAGCGCGTTCGTTCCACCCCACGTATCCTGCACGGTCTGCCCCGCCGGACCGCCATAGATGTGCACGATCAATGGAATGGGAATGGGGATTGGATCCTTCTGGCTTGCATCCGCATGGCGCGGCAGAATCAGATACCCATACAACACCGTACCGTCGTCGGCTTTGAATTCGAGAGGCTGCGGTGCAATCGGATCGTAAGCTGCCAAGCTGCGGCTCTCCCAGATTTTCTGGCACGAGCCGCCCGCCGCGCACACCGAAATCCGCGGCGGCGTCAGCGTCGCGGAGTGCGTTTCCACAAAATGCTTGCCGTCATCGGCGAAACTGGCGGCATTGCTGCCCTCTTCAACTGAAATGCTTCGCATCTCCGAGCCATCCAGCTTCACGGAAAAGATCTTCTCCTGTCGCGGGTCCCCTTTGTTGGCGACGAAGAAAACCGTCCCCAATGTGTCATCCACACCGCTGATCGCGATCACTTCATAGTCTCCGCTTTCGAGCTGCCGTTCGAGTCTGGCATCGGCCGCCATCGGATCCTGGGCGTTGAAACTGTAGAGATAAATGTGGGTGTGGCCGTCGCGCCAACTGGTCCACAGAAAGCGATCGCCAGATTGCAGGATGTGAAAGTCGTCGTTGACATTGACCCACGCATCCGGAGCAGATTCGGTCAGCACTTTGCGCGACTTGCCCGACTTCACGTCAATAAAATAAAGGTCCATCACATCCTGCTTGCGATTCAGAACCTCGGCCCAAGCCCAGCCTTCGCGAATCCAGCCGAAACGCGGCAGGTAGGCGTCATCGTCATCGGTGAGTTTGATCCAGCGAACCTTGCCGCCGTTGCTGCCGACGACTCCCAGGCGCACGCTGGGATTGGGATCTCCCGCCTTTGGATATTTCTCCTGCTCGACCCGGGGATGCGTCGGCAACCAATCGGTGATGGGATAGGTCGGGACCCGGCTCTCATCCATCTGCAGAAAAATGATGTCGCGCCCTTCCGGCGACCAGAAGAAATTGCTGCGCACTTCTAATTCTTCGGCGTAAACCCAGTCCACTTCTCCATTCAGAATGTTGCCTTCTTTGTCCTTGTCTCTGTCCCTGTCCTTATCCTTGTCTTTCTCCTTCTCGTCGCGCGTGAGCGGACGTTCGCCTTCCTCTCCCGAGACGGGATGCACATAAAGATTGTGCTTGCGTACGTAGGCAAGCCGCTTGCCGTCCGGCGAAAACTTCGGGTCCTCGCTCGGGTCTGGATACGAAGTCAGCTGCACTGCCGTTCCCGTATCCAAGCTGTAATACCAGAGCTGGCCTTGCGAATCGAAGAGCAGGTGTTTGGAATCGGGCGACCACGAGTAGGCGGCGACGTGGTACCGCGTTACGCGCTCGATCTCGCGCTCGTCATGCATCTTACTAACAGGAGGGGCAAGTTGCGACAGCTTGATCTCACTGACCAGCATTTTCTTCTCGCCCGTCGCCGCGTCCGCATACCAGAGTGCACCGTGCTCGCCAGCGTCGTCGCGCTGTACGAAAGAGACCTTGGTGCCGTCCGGACTCCACTTGATCGTCTCCGGAGCGCGTCCCGTGACCCCGCCCTCGGCGAAGATTTGCTCAATCGTGAGTTGCTTCGGCGCGCCGGTCTGAGCGAGCCCCGGGGAAAGCAACCCTAACAGGGTAAGAGTGGAGACGAGAAAAAGCTCCTTCACGAACTTGCTCCGATTCAGCATGAGTTGTGGCCCAACGCCACACTGGCAGTGAAACTCAAAAGTGTACAACTTGGAGGGAGTTCGCGTCAGAGGGTTGGTCCCCAACTGTCCTGAGGACGGGCGAGACGCCCGTCACTCCTCCGCATGCGTTCTCTAAAGTCGGTTACCCCGCCAGAATTGTCTTCATCTCCGCCCGCACCGAATGTTTTGCTTCATAGGCCGCGATCTGCGCTTCGTGTTCGAGCGTCAGCGCGATATCGTCCAAACCGTTCAGCAGACAATGACGCGAGAATTCATCCATCGCGAAGGCCGCATTAAATCCTCGCCCGTCTTCCACTCGCAAGGTTTCGAGATCGACCATCAGCTGGTAATCTTCGATCTCTTTCGAACGGCGCATGATCTCCGCGACCTGCTCATCCTTGAGCCGCACCGTCAGCAGGCCATTCTTCAGGCTGTTGTTGGCGAAGATGTCGGCAAATGACGGCGCGATCACCACCTTGAAGCCGAAATCCGCCAGCGCCCATACGGCGTGTTCGCGCGAGGACCCGCAGCCAAAATTTCTTCCCGCGACCAGAATCGACGCCTTCGCGTAGCGTGGCGCATGCAGCACAAAATCGCTAGTTTTTTTGCCGTCTTCCGAAAAACGCCAGTCGTAGAACAGGAATTCGCCGAATCCCGTGCGCTCGATGCGCTTCAGAAACTGTTTGGGGATGATCTGATCGGTGTCCACATTCACTTTGTCCAGCGGGACAACGACGCCTGCGTGCTTGCGGAATGGTTGCATAGTGTCTGGTTTACCTTATTGAAATCGCCAATTCCTTATATCTGTGAAATGCCCGGCAATCGCGGCTGCCGCCGCCATCATGGGGCTGACCAGGTGCGTGCGTCCTCCGCGGCCCTGCCGTCCTTCGAAATTCCTGTTGCTGGTAGAAGCGCAGCGCTCTCCCGGTTGCAGGATGTCGGGATTCATGCCCAGGCACATCGAGCATCCCGACTCGCGCCATTCAAACCCGGCGTCTAGAAAAATGCGATGCAATCCTTCCGCTTCCGCCGCGCGCTTGACCGCCTGCGAGCCGGGCACCACCATGGCGCGAACCTTCGGATTTACATGCTGCCCTTTCGCTACTCGCGCCGCCGCCCGCAGGTCTTCGATGCGCGAATTGGTGCACGATCCGATGAACACGCGATCTACAGCAATGGTTTCGATGGGCGTTCCAGGGTCGAGGCCCATGTAGGTGAGCGCTTGTTCGGCCGCGCGCCGGTCGGATTCCTGAGCAAAACTCTTTAACTCAGGAACGCGCGCAGTCACGGGCACGACCATGCCGGGATTTGTCCCCCAGGTCACGAAGGGCGCGAGCGATGCCGCGTCAATCTCGATCATGCGATCGAATTGGGCCTCGGAATCGCTGGCCAGCGTCCGCCAGCACGCAACCGCTTCCTCCCAATCTTTTCCTCTCGGCGCAAAGCGCCGGCCGCTGACATACGCGAAAGTTGTTTCGTCGGGGGCGATAAGCCCCGCGCGCGCTCCCGCCTCGATGCTCATATTGCACAGCGTCATGCGGCCTTCCATCGATAACGAGCGGACAGCATCGCCGGCGTACTCGATAACGTATCCGGTGGCGCCATCGGTGCCAATCTGCCCGATAATTCCGAGTGCCAGATCTTTCGCCGTTACGCCCTCGGCCAGCTTTCCGGTGACGTGGATCTGCATCGTCTTCGGTTTCTTCTGCGGCAGGCATTGTGTTGCGAGCACATGTTCCACTTCCGATGTTCCAATGCCGAAGGCCAGCGATCCGAATGCGCCGTGCGTCGAGGTATGGCTGTCGCCGCAGACAATCGTCATTCCGGGCAACGTGATGCCCAGTTCCGGACCGATGACGTGCACGATGCCCTGCTCGGCCGAGTCCATGTCGAACAACGGAACGCCAAACTCGCGGCAATTCTTCTGCAGCGCTTCAATCTGCTTCGCGGCGATCGGATCGGCGATCGGAAGGCCCCGTGGGGTGGTTGGGATATTGTGATCGACGGTTGCGACCGTGCGCAGAGGCTGGCGCACCCTTCGTCCATTCGCGCGCAACCCGTCGAAGGCTTGCGGCGACGTCACTTCATGTACCAAATGCAAATCGATATAGAGGAGCGTCGACTGCCCTTCGGGAGCCGCGACCGCGTGCGCGTCCCAGACTTTCTCGAACAGAGTGCGAGGAGGCATGTTTTCAGTTTCGCCCATAGCTCGCCGATTCTTCAAGGGGCAAGGTGTCGAAGGGCGGCGGCAGAAGTCATTGCATAGTCTATCAACGCTGCTGCCCTAAGATCTTCGCGCCGGGCTTCTTCACTACCCACTCAGTTGTTTGGCCACGGGCAGGCTGCCGAACTGCGCTCGGCTTGGACGGGCGAGGGCGCCCGTCCCCACACAAGGCAGCTTACAGTAGTCCGCGTTTCCGGTTATGATTCAAGCAGTCCATTCGAGGGAAATACTGCATGATCAACGGCAAACGCATTGCCGTGGTGTTCCCCGCGTACAACGCGGAAAAAACGCTGGAAGCTACGGTTCGAGAATTGCCCGACTTGGTCGATATTCGGATTCTCGTTGACGACCACAGTTCCGATCGCACCGTCGAAATCGCGCATAGGCTCGATTTGCAGTCCTTCGTTCATAACCGTAACTACGGCTACGGCCGCAATCAGCAGACCTGCTACCGCGAGGCTCTGGCTGCCGGCGCGGACGTTGTCATCATGGTCCATCCCGATTATCAGTACACACCGCTGCTCGTAACCGCTATGGCGAGCATGGTCGCTTACGGCGTTTACGACGTCGTTCTCGGTTCGCGCATCATCGGCGGCACCGCCCTGCGCGGAGGCATGCCCCTTTACAAATACGTCGCCAACCGCCTACTTACGGCTTTTGAGAACGTGTTCCTGGGCGTCAAGCTATCCGAGTATCACACCGGCTATCGGGCGTTCAGCCGCGAGGTGCTTACCCGCCTGCCGCTGCGGGAAAACAGCGACGATTTCGTTTTCGACAACCAGATGCTTGCCCAATGCGTGTACTTCGGCTTCCGTATCGGCGAGGTTTCCTGCCCGACAAAATATTTTGAGGAAGCCTCGTCCATCAATTTCCGGCGTAGCGTTCGGTACGGTCTCGAAGTTCTGCAAACCACCCTTCAGTTTGCGCTCGACCGCGCGGGAATCGTGCACAACCCCATCTTCAGCGAAAAGGGAAAGACTCTCGAGGCCGGTTCTGAGGCTTACTACGAGGGAGGAGTGCCGACCGCGTCACAGCGGCGTTGAAAGTCCGTTCCAAATCAGTGTTTCCGCGACAGGAAGCCCAGAATCTTGCTGGCCAACTCATCCGAAAAACCAAAACGCGCCTTGGCTCGCGAATAGAGATCCACGGCCTGTTTATCCAACCAGATCATGCCCGACTTCAGCGGCCCATCTTCAGGCCGCGGACGATAGTTTGTGGAGCGCGTTTTGACTTCGGGGCCCGACTCGGAGGTGTAGTAATACAAGGCCAGGCTCTTGCGAGATTCGCCCTCCGGACAGCGTAACGGGTCGGGGAACCCGTGGTAGGAAATCTCGTCGGTCCGGAAAATTAGTGCTTCGTTGAACAGCGGCGGTACCTTCACCACGCAACGGCGCATTTCCCGATCCCACAGTTCCAGTGCGCCGCCCCACGGCTCTTGCCATTTTGGGTTGAAATAGAGAATCAGATTGACCTGCCGCCGCCAATGCTTGTGATAGTGGTGATTGCTGAAATCCGTGTGCACGTTGAGGAACCCACCCGGGCCCGACTGGTGCAGGCCGCCGCCTTCCAGCATGTCGTCCGACAGCAGGTCGGGAATGCCCGTCAACTGCGAAAGCCAATGCACGAACGGCTCCGAATTCAGTTCGTCCACCACCTCGCCCAGCAGCGGCGGGAAGAGCGATCGTTTTGCGAGCCCCACTTTGTTCTCGTTTGGGTGTTTGTAGCGCGTCCAGGCGTCGGTTGCCATGCCGGGAAATTCGTCAGCCATTTCACCGGCGACGTCTGCGTCCAAGAATTCCTTGAAGTGCACATGCGGATAGGGCTGGGCTTGCCGGAACTGACGCCGCAGGCTGGGCAGTTGGGCGGACCATTTCACATAGGGAAACAGTGTCCGAGCAATTGGGGTTATGATCGGATCCGCCATGCGTCTAAGCTAGTAAGCCTAACACACGCGGTGGACGCTACGCAGTGCGGTTCAATTGACCGCATTTAGTTGACCCGGCACACGCGCACCGCCGAGTCTTCATAAGGACATTCCAACCCTGCTGGACCCGGTTGTTCCACAACCACCCAACTGACTCCGTACTTCTGTTGCAGGCGTTCGAAATCCTCTTTGCCGAAATGCTCGAAATTCTTTTGATCCGCGACTTGTTCCGCCCACTTCACGGAAAGCGGCGGAAACATCGAACACGCTCCCTTGTCTTTGACCAGGTCAGCCAGCATGCTGCGTTCGGCGCGAGCGCGAAATCCATTTTCGTCTTCACCCGGCAGCTCCATATGCCGGGGATCCAGCGCAAACAGCGCGTTCACCGGAGTATTTGTGCGAATCCACTCAAACGCCTGCGCCCACTGATTACGCGGCTGCGCCCACGGCCACTCGATGTGCTGGCTCGCCGGAAACACTTGCCGCTGCGCAAAATACATTCCAAGACTGAGCGGGACGAACAATAGCAGCCAGCGCCATACCTGACGCTTTAGGACGCATTGCCCCAACAACCCACCGGCCGCTATCACCAGCACCATGTAGCACAAGGCCATGCAGCGCAAGGGCTGGAGCCGCGTCAGAGCCTCGAAGCGGGCCGGAATTCCAAGCCCAATCGCGGCTGCCGACGCCACCACTATGAACGGCACCATCGCTCGCGAAATCAACTCCAGGTTCTTCATGTCGCGCCGGCGCGCCCAACTTCCGAACCACCAGAACAGCAGCACCGGCCCTATCACTCCCAGCCACTCGTACCACTCCCAGCGCAGGACGAAATGCGAACGCTGTCGCAGCGCGACCTCGTGATAAGCAGCCGGCGGAGGCTCAAAGGTAATGCCGAAGGGAAGCGCGACCGCGAATCCCAAAAGGCGCGGACGATACCGATCAAGCAAGATGAGCCACCCGCAAAATAGAATCGCAAAGCTCGCCATGAATGGATGCATGACGGCGGCGAATACCAGCCAAAGCGCAGCCCGCCCGTATTTTCCGTGCAACACTTCGGCCACCGCGAACAGCGCCGCGAACGCCGCCAGGTTCCGCGGATTCAAGAACTGGTCCAGGATGTAGAGCCACGTTCCGGCAATGGGCAGGGTCAGCATGGCCGCCATCAAAGCAACTGCTGCCCAGCGCGCGCGTTCTTCTTCCGCGCTCTTTCCCTCAAACAAGGCCGACGCCAGCCGCCAGCTCGCCGCCAGCAACAAAAAAATACAGATCAGATGCCACAGGAAAGCGGTCCAGGGCAACGGCAGATGCGTGGCCCGAACCGAAGAAGCGATCAGATTGGGATACAACGTATGCCCGGCGTGCTCGCCAAAGAATTCCGCGTTGGCCGGAAACAAGCTGGGATTCAGGATCTTCAGAACACCCGGAAGGTAAATCTCCGAGTCTTCCGCATAGGGATGATAGCCATGAATCAGTAGGGCGATGGCGGTCAACAGTAGCAAGCCGGATATACGAGCAACAATACGTTTAGTATTCAGACTATGCTGATCCATTTCTCGATGCAGGGAATCCACCCGGGAAGCGATGACAATCTGTGGATTGGCCGCCCGCATGGAGAATTACAACAGAAAATAGCTGCGGCAGGAAGCCGCGGTCAGAGTTGCGAGCCCACCTTGCGAGCTCCACGTTAAAGCCCAATCCGCAGGCCACCTTCACTTCTGCGCTTGCGCGAAGCCGCTGTCCCGATGTTCCTCCCCGTTGTCTGGATTCTTCCGCGCAGTCAGTGAAAACGTCGTCACCTGGCATAAAATTAGAAAGCAGCGATAGCCACTCTTCGCGGGCAGGTCATGGTATCGAACTCAGCATCGAACTCAGCCAGCAACCGGAGCCGCGCCGTGGTCCTGCTGAGCGGCGGCATGGATTCCTGCGTGTGCGCGACGCTTGCAGCCCGCGATCACCAGGCGGCTGCCGTCCACGTCAGTTACGGGCAGCGCACTGAAGAGCGCGAACGGAGCTGCTTCGAAAGCATCTGCGACCGGCTCGAGATTCGGGACCGGCTGCTGGTGCGCAATGAAGCTCTCCGCTCGATCGGCGGGTCCGCTCTCACCGATCCGAGCATTGCCGTTCCCGAAGCGCTCGGGATCGGGGTCGGCGTCCCTGTAACTTATGTCCCTTTCCGCAACGCGCATTTCCTTGCTGTTGCCGTCAGTTGGGCAGAAGTGCTGGGAGCCGATAAGGTATACATCGGAGCCGTCGAGCCTGACAGTTCCGGCTATCCCGATTGCCGGCCGGAGTATTATCGGGCGTTCAATGAAGTCGTGAAAGCGGGGACCAAAGAAGGAACCATCCGGGTGGTGACACCGCTGATTGCGATGCGCAAACGCGAGATTGTGACGCTTGGCCTTGAACTGAATGCCCCGTTCGATTTAACGTGGTCATGCTATCAACGCGAAGATCGCGCCTGCGGCGTCTGCGATAGCTGTGTGCTTCGCCTGCGCGCGTTTCGCGAAGCGGGCGCGGAAGATCCCATTCCGTACGCGGAAGCCGCCGCCCGATTGAGCTAGCGCCGGTTCATCGATCGCCCTATAAATCGATGGTCCTAAAATCAGATGCAATGCTGGGAGGCCAAATTATGAGGAAATATTTCATCCTACCCCTGCTGCTCGTTCTCGCCGTGGGGCTGTCCGCTCCACTCGCGCTCGCGCAAACCACGGGAAGCGTGAAGGGAGTTTGCAAAGATTCCGAGGGCAAACCCATCGCCCAAGCTGAAGTAGAGTGGACTTCGGCCGAAACCGGCCACAAGTACACCCTCAAAACCAACAACAAGGGCGAGTACTTCTCGCTCGGCATCGCTCCCGGCAAGTACAACGTCAAGCTGAGCAAGGACGGCAAGGAACTCTTTCACATCGACGGCGCCTCCGTGGGTCTGGACGAAACGGAGCTGCCCTTCGACCTGAAGAAAGAACAGGCGAACCAAGCCGCGGGTCAGGGATTGACTCCTGAACAAGCGAAGGCCAGGGCAGAGGCTGCCGCCAAAGCCGAGAACGAAAGGAAAACCGTCGGCACGCTGAACGAAAAACTCAATGCCGCCAAGACGGCTTCCGATGCCGGCGACTATGAGACTGCAATCGCCACGTTGACTGCAGCCAACCAGATCGACAGCACCCGCGATCTCATCTGGTTCAAGCTCGGCGATGCCTACCGCATGTCGGCGCCCAAACAGACCGACCCCTCCGAAAAACAGAAGCGCTACGAGATGGCTGCAGCCGATTACCAGAAGGCAATCGAACTGCGCAACGCCTCTGACGTGGCCCAGAAAGAGCCCGACAACAATACGAAAATCGCCGCCTACTACAACAACCTTGCCGATTGTTATGCGAAGTCCAACAAGGTCGACGATGCTGTGGCCAACTATAACAAGGCGGCCCAATTGGATCCGGCGCACGCGGTCGGATACTTGTTCAACATTGGCGCCGTTCTCACCAATGCAGGCAAGGTGGATCAAGCCATAGCGGCATTCGACAAAGTGATTGCCACCGATCCGACCAAAGCCGAGGCTTACTATTGGAAGGGCGTGAACTTGATCGGCAAAGCTACGCTCAAGGGCGACAAGATGATCGCGCCCGAAGGCACCGCCGAGGCCTTCCAAAAATATCTTGAACTTCAACCCGACGGTAAGCTCGCACAGCCCGCCAAAGACATGCTGGCGAGCATTGGCGCGACCGTGGAAACCGGCTACGGAAAGAAAAAACCGGCAAAGAAAAACTGAAGCCACCTCAGATTCGGTCTTCGGCATACGCGGAGAACGCGTGAAGAGCGGCCCCCAGAAGCCGCTCTTTTTCTCTCTAATCTGTCTTCGGTTACCGAGGTCTATGACCTACTTGTCCTTCCACTGTTCCGCACATCCGCGCTACATTCATGTCATAGGTCCCCCGGCTGCGCGACGTTTTTCCCCTGTGGCGTCAATGCTGAAAACTGGGAGCGTATTGGAATGGCTGCTCCGGGGAATTCCCCGATTGCGATTGCCTTCGAGGGCATCAGTGGGACGGGCTCGATCCCGACGCCGGTGCTGCTGGGCGGGATGTTGCGCGCTTCCGAGAAAGTTAGCGATCTGATTTTTTCGCCGGGGCGACCGCCCCAGGTCGAGATTCACGGACAACTCACGGCCGTCGAAATCTCCGGCAGCGGCACACTTTCGGCGGATGACACGCGCCGCATCGCAGCCGATCTCATCGGCACGAATAAGCAGGCCATCAACACGCTTCGCGAGCAAGGTTCCTGCGACGTTTCCTACGGATTGCCGGGATTGGCGCGCTTCCGGGTCAACGTCTTCATCCAGCGTGGAAGTTGCGCGATTGTGATGCGCGTCATCCCCACCGTCATTCCGACCCTCAGTTCGCTTCGTCTGCCGGCACAATTGGAGGAGGCTGCGAAGGTCCGCAACGGGATCGTTCTGGTAACGGGAGGAACGGGATCGGGCAAGTCTTCGACGCTCGCCGCGTTGATAGATCACATTAATAGCCAGTACTGCTATCACGTTCTGACGGTCGAAGATCCGATTGAGTTTCTCCACAAGCACAAGAAATCGACAGTGCACCAGCGCGAGTTGCACAGCGATGCGCCGAATTTCACAATGGCTCTGCGGGCAGCGCTGCGCCAGGCGCCGCGCGTGATCATGGTGGGCGAAATCCGCGACCGGGAGACGCTCGAGATTCTTCTGGAAGCCGCGGAAAACGGACACCTCGTTCTTTCCAGCATGAACACTGTCGATACCTCGAAGACGGTGGAGCGCATTGTCGGCACGTTTCCGGCAGGCGAGCAGCAAGCGATCCGTGAACGTCTTGCCAAGACTTTCCGCTACATCATTGCTCAGAGGCTGATCCCGCGCAACGATGGGGGCGACCGCATCGCGGTAGTCGAAATTTTGAAATCGAATTCGCGCACTCGCGACTGCGTCGAACAAGGCGAGCGACCGGGCCGCACCCTGCTGGACGCTATCAAAGCCAGCGAAAACGAAGGCATGCAGCATTTCGATGGCGAGATCGCGAAAATCGTTCGTGCGGGTGTGGTGGATCTGGAAACCGGCCTTTGCTTCGCCAGCAATGCCACGGTGCTGGGGCAGGAACTGGCGAGGTAGGGCAGTACCCAGTTGCCGGTTCTCAGAGACAGCATTGTTGCTCTCGCCTTTCTTCAGCAGAATTCGGCGGCGTATCATTCCTGCATGTCTTCTTCCCATCCCTCTCCTTCTCTGAGGACTGCGTCTCGGGTGGTGAGCTTCGAAGAGGCTCGACACCTGGTTGAGCAGCATGCGCTCAGCGTGTGTCCGCGAGAGGTAGAGACGGTGGATCTGCTGGCCGGCTTGGGGCGGGTGCTGGCGGAGGGGATAGTGGCGGACCGCGACTTTCCTCCTTTTGCCCGGGCCACTCGGGATGGATACGCGGTGCGGGCGGCGGACCTGGCGGAGGTTCCGGCGCAGCTTGAGGTGGTGGGCGAGGTAAAGGCGGGCGACTGGCCGGAGCCGGGAGTTTGCAGGGTGGGACGGGGGCAGGCGGTGGGGATCATGACGGGCGCTCCGTTGCCAGCCGGGGCGGACGCGGTGGTGATGGTAGAGCACACTTCCTTGGCAGATCATTCAGTGGAGGTGCGGCGCAGCGTCCACGCAGGTGAGAATTTTGTGCCACGTGGCGCGGAAGCGCTGGCGGGCCAACTGCTGCTGGACCGCCGAAGTCGGCTGGATCATGCGGGCATCGCGCTTGTCGCGTCGGTCGGAAAGAACCGGGCGCAGGTTTTCCGGAAGCCGCGCGTGGCGCTGCTTTCGACTGGCGACGAAGTGGTGGAGATTGACGCGACGCCGTGGCCGGCGCAGATTCGGAATTCGAATTCGTATTCGCTGGCGGCGCAGGTTCAGAATGCGGGCGGCGAAGCGGTGCGGCTGGCGATTGCTCCGGACGAGCACGGGCGGCTGCGGGTTTTGATCGAAGAAGGATTGGAGTGCAATCTTTTGTTGCTGACGGGCGGCGTCTCCATGGGCAAGTACGATCTGGTGGAGCAGGTGCTTGGGGAGTTGAAGGCGGAGTTTTATTTCACGGGAGCCGAGATTCAGCCGGGGCGTCCGGTGGTCTTTGGTTCGTGTGGCGCGGGCACGCGGGCGAGGGCGCCCGCGCCACACAGGAAATATTTCTTTGGCTTACCGGGGAATCCGGTATCGACCATGGTGACATTCGAACTGTTTGCCCGGCCGATGATTGAGGCGCTGTCGGGGATGACGCCGCAGCCATTGATCTTTCTAAAGGCGCGGCTGAAATCGGAGATACGAACTAAAACAGGGTTGAAGAGATTTCTTCCGGCGGTCCTAGCCGGAGAGTTTGAGAATGCGGAAGTGGAGTTGGTGCGGTGGCAGGGGTCGGGCGACATCGCCGCGCTGGCTCGGGCGAATTGCTATGTGGTGATTCCTCCGGAACGGGAGCGGATTGAGGCGGGAGAGTGGGTATCGTTGCTGACGCGGTGAAAGTTGGAGAAGTTGATCCCGGCGCACGGCCGAGTTGTACGCGACTTGAACGGGCGAGGGCGCCCGTCCCCACACGAGCCAGGGCGGGTGCTATAACCTGTTGATGATGGCGAAAAAACTTTCTCACTATAACGCGCAGGGACAGGCCCGCATGGTGGACGTGTCTTCGAAGGCGCGAACGGCGCGAGAAGCGGAGGCTAGCGCTTTCGTCGCAATGACGCCCGAGGTGTTGCGGGCGCTGCCGGAGAATCCCAAGGGCGACCCACTGGAAGTGGCGCGGACAGCGGGAATCATGGCGGCGAAGCGGACGGCGGAGTTGATTCCGATGTGCCATCCGGTGGCGCTGTCGCACATTGCTGTGACCCTACGCGTGTGCGAGAATGGCGTTTCTATTGCCACAAAAGTAAAGACTACGGCCGAGACTGGCGTGGAGATGGAAGCACTGGTCGCGGCCAGCGTAGCGGCGCTGACGGTGTACGACATGTGCAAGGCGCTCGACAAGGGCATCGAAATCCGGGAAGTGATGCTGGAGAGGAAGTCGGGGGGCAAGAGCGGAGACTACCGTCGAAGCGCGAAGCGAAAATAGCTTTTTATGGCGAGCAACGTCAAGATTTTGCTGGTGGACGACAATCCGATGGTGCTGGGAATGCTGCAGCAGGCGCTCTCGGCGCTGGCTGAGGTCACGGTAGCGAACGACGCAGCCGATGCGCTGTTGAAGGCAGTCGATGATCTGCCGGATGTGCTCATCAGCGACTATCGCATGCCGGGCATGGATGGGCGGCAGTTGCTGGAAAAACTGAAGAGCAGGCCGGCAACAGCGGGGATCGCGGTGATCCTGATGGCCAGCAAGGCCGATATCAGCGAACGATTGTCGGTGCAGGATCCGATTGAAGACTATCTGGAAAAACCCTTCTTCCTGAAGGATGCCACGCACAAAATCAAACGTGTGGTCGACCGGATCGCGCTGGAGAAAATGAGCAAGGCGGCGTCAACCGATGGCGTGTTGCGCGGCAGCCTGTCGCAGATGAACGTGATTGACCTGGTGCAATCGCTGGAGATGGGGCGCAAGAGTTGCCTGCTCTCGATGACCAACGGCGGAGACAAGTGCGAGATTTATTTCAGCCAGGGGCAGGCCAAGCACGCGGTGTATGGTCCGATAGCGGGGGACCAAGCGGTTTTCAAAGTGCTACGTTGGACGGAGGGAAATTTCCAGATTGATTTCAATGGGAAGTCAGCGCTGGAAACGACGACGCTCAATACGCAAGGGTTGCTGATGGAAGGACTGCGGCTGCTGGACGAAGCGCAGCGGGACGCAGCCGCTGAGGGTGAAGATGTCCTCCTCGACACCTGATGCCACGCGGGCAGCGGTGCTGACCGTCAGCGATTCGTGTTCGCGCGGCGAAAAAGTGGATCTCTCCGGTCCGGCGGTGGCGGAAGCGCTGGAGCGGCGCAATTTCCAAGTGGTGGCGCGCAGCGTGGTGGCCGATGAGCGCGCCGCGATCCAGGAAAAACTGATTGAGTTCTGCCGGTTGGCTCAGCTGGTGGTGACCACGGGCGGGACGGGAATCGCTCCGCGGGACGTCACGCCGGAAGCTACGGGTGCGGTTTGCGATCGACTGGTGGAAGGGATCTCGGAGCAGATACGGTTGCAGGGTGCGCGGAAGACGCGCTTCGCGGCCCTGAGCCGCGGGGTGTGCGGAGTGCGGGGGACGAGCTTGATTTTGAATTTGCCGGGCAGTCCAGCAGGGGCGCTCGAGTCGCTGGAGGCGGTGATGGATTTGCTGCCGCATGCGCTGGAGCTGATTGCGGGAAAGACGGCGCACTGATACGCGTAAACTTACCTACTTGCACAAGATTAAACATTTTATCCACGCCTACAGCGAGTGGATCAAGCACATTCTCCTGCCTCTGGGTCCGTGGGGGATGCTTGCCTTGGCGGCGGTGGACGGCTCGTTCCTGGGCATGCCACTGGATGCGATTTTCGTGTACTACGTCTACAGCGACCGCTCGCGCTTCCTGCTATATGTGTTGCTGGGCGCGGCCGGATCGGCGCTCGGAAGCATTGTTCTCTACGTCATCGGGTACACCGGTGGCGAGGTGTTATTGCGCAAGCGGCTTTCGGCGGAACGGTTCGAGAAGATTCACGAATCGTTCGATCGACATGAATTCTGGGCGCTGATGTTTCCGGCCATGTTGCCGCCGCCCACGCCTTTCAAGATCGTGGTGCTGGCGGCGGCGGCGTTTGAGATGAACTTCGCGCATTTTCTGCTGGCGATTTTTGCGGGACGGTTCATACGCTTCCTGATTGAGGCGCTGCTGACGCTCTGGTTTGGTCCGCAGATTGTGACGCTGACGGGAAACGCTTTCGCTCACCACTTTGTGGGGATTTTGGTAGGGGTGGGAGCGGTGCTGTTGGGATGGCTTGTCTTGCGGCGGACACGGCGCCGCCGAGCTGCGCTCGGCTTGGACGGGCGAGGGCGCCCGTCCCTACACGACACCTAGGCGGTTGCCGCTCCATGCGGCTTGTGGCGCGAGCGGGCTGCCATGGCGGCAACTTCCGGTAATCCAAACATGACGGCGGTGAAGAGCAGGTCGCCGGCTAATCCACGGCGGAAGAACGGCAGACCGGCGGCGTAGCAAGTCATTAAGCCGGACAGGGTCTTCGGATACATGTTCCAGCACGCCCAAACGGCGAAATTACTAACCGCGAAGAAAGAGACGGAACTGGCCAGCGCGGCTCCGGCGACCCGCAGCCAGTTGGTGTTTTCGCGCAGCTGGCTGCCGAGCCACAAGATTGCGGCATACCACGCCCAGGTCACAAAATGGTCCCAAGAGAATGGATAGGAGTACACGAATTTGGTGAGGATGACGTCGGAGGCGGCGAGCAGGGCAAAGGGCACCCAGAGCTGACGTCTGGAACCGCGCGCGCCAAAATAGAGCAGGGCCGCCGCTACCGGAGTGAAATTCCAGGGATGCGGCATGAACGGCATCCGCGCCACCACCGCAAAAAGGACAAATAGATAAGCCAGCATAAACACCTCGCTTGGAGCCAGTTAGGATTGTTGCGCGAGCGGATGCCAGCGGTCAAGGGCGGGTGAAATGGCGAAAGGGGATTTCGCGGGACCGGATTGCCTTTACCGAGTTTTCGTACCCGCGCTCCTCCTCATGCCAAAGCGTTCCTCGACCACTTGGAGATCGCGGGTGAGGAAAACCGTCGCCCCGAGCATGGCGCGGGCATCGCGACCAGGATAGTCGTAGCGGAGGTCGCGGAAGCGGACTACGTAGGCGGCACGGGCGTTCTGGACGAGATCGTTTTGGAGCTGTTCGGTTTCGGTTATGGGATACTGGGCCCAACTCAGATACACGCGTCCGAGGTAGGTTTTCTTCGCGGCTAACGTTACAGGCGTTTCTTCGGGCTTGTAGCGAATCTGCATTTGGGCTTCAGGATCGACCTCGGGCGTCAGCGAATCGACGCCCATGGTGGCAAAGAAAGCGGGAGTTTCTGCTACTCCGTACCAGCGGAACGGATTGACCCAGTACGGGTACGCGGAGACTCGAATCGCATCGGCACCCTGGTAATTGCGCGACTGGAGCGCGGCTACGGCGCGGCGATGCTCGTAGTCGCGCAGTCCCCAGTAGCCGAACACCGCGAGCAACGCGAGAGTCGCCGCCAGTCTTCCCTTTGGCGCGGCGTCTTTGTTACGGGCGCCGATCTCTTTGTTGATGAGCGAAAACAACGCGGGGAGAATCAGGCCGAGCGTGAGAATGACCAGGAGGACGGGCTCGACGATGAAGACGATGTCCCAGGAATACCAGCGCTCCGAAAACGGCCAGAAGGGACGCACTCCGTAGTTGTTGGTGAAGTCGAGAAGAATGTGGCTGAGGCCGGCGAGGCAGGCGTAAGCAAAGAGCAACCCCCAGCGCGGGGGAAGGTTTGGATTGCGGGTCTTGCGGCCGCGCACGCGCCAGAGTAGATAGACGAATCCTACGACGACGGCTGCTACCAGCGGCACACCCAGAAAGGAATGCGTGAAGCCGCGGTGATGATTTAGCCCGAATGCGGAGCCCCCGAAGCGGCTGAAGACGTCGAGATCGGCGGCTTCGGCGCCCAGGGTTAACGTGACGGTGGCGAGCGCGGTTTTGCGATTGAGTCCGGCGCGGCCCATGGCGGCGCCAAATAAGAAGTGAGTAACGGGTTCCAAGGGAGCTCAACAGAGTTTAGCCGGACAGGGAGCAATGCTGAAGTGCGAAGTTAGATTGTGGGAGCGGGAAATGTAGAGCTCAGGCTCATCGCGGGAGCAAACCACTCGCTCAGGGGACTCACTGACCCGCAATCCAGGCACTTCGTCACCGCGAAGTGGGTCGCACAGTTGGGGCAGACGGCCTGAGTCTGGAAAGTGTCGAATGCCTGCCCACACTTCCCGCACTTCCAGAAGTCACCGATCGGCGGTGCGGTTTTGCACGCCGGACAAGCCAATCCGTCCCGGCGCGGCAATTTTGCGAAACGTAGCAGCGCCTGCGCGTGCCGCAGTCCGCCCCAGCAGTTCAACAGCATGAAGACGGCGATTGCTCCGAGCCAAAGGGAATGCGCCCAGAAGGCAAGACCGATGAACCCGGCCACGCCCACGAAGCCGAGGATCGTGGCTACCATCAAACTCCGGGCGCGTCCCAGCACAAACCAGAGCAGCGACCGAAGGATCTGACCGCCATCCAGCGGATAGATGGGCATGATGTTGAAAACGAGCAGGCCCACGTCAATCCACAAGATGGCTTGCACCAAGCGATAGAGATCGGGCATCGCCTGCGCCCAGCCGAGGGACCGGCTCAACAGGACAAGTCCCAACAAGACCGGGAAGAGCGCAACATTCACCAGAGGTCCGGCGGCGATGCTCCAGAGGGTAGCGCCGGGACGCGGCGGCGGATCCACATAGGCCACGCCACCGAGAGGCCAGAGCACAATCTGGTTCGCCTGTCCCCCAACTTGCCGGCAGGCCAGCGAGTGGCCAAACTCATGAAGCGTCACGATCAGAAAGAGTGCCAGATATTCCAGCACGTTCCAGGTGAGAGACGAATAGCCGCGGGTCCGGCCGTTGATTTCGTATGCCGCCACCAGAAACCAGGACCAATGCAAGAACACATCAATTCCCGCAAAACGAAAGAGGCGAATCGTCCCTTGGCGAGCGCTCGGCATGTGCGATTTATAACACAGCGGTGCGCGGCGGGAGGGTGACCGAAGTGTGATGGGGTGCGAAGGCTCCATTTGGCGCGATCAGGCGGGTACGATCAGAGACAGTGCATTGGGGACCATTGAAATGCGGGCGGGGAGGCGGCCGAGGAGTTCGCCGTCGGCCTCGACGTAAACGCGATCGTCTTTATGAACATCGTTATGAACAGCGTTGTCATCGCTCTTGCTTTTCTCCGGTAACTGACAGACGACCTCCGAGCAGCTGACCAGATCGATGCCGTCGATATTCCATGGGTGACCGAGGAGCGCTCCGGCTACGTACCGGAGATAGGAATTGCGGCTGGCAGTGCGGCACATGACGGCGCGGAGATCGTTGCAGTCGAGCGAAGCTCCAGGAACCAGTTCGCGCAGGATGTTTCCGAAAAAGCGGATTCTTACCGCCAAAAGTTCTGTCAGCAAGGCGCGCTGGCGCAGACCGCTTCCGTTGGAATACTCGACCGCGAAGGGACGCATGCGATGCGTCGCCCACAACTGCCAGGCTTTGAGGTAGTAGGCGGTCATGCCAGAGCGATTCTTGAGCTCCGCCGTCAGTTTGTAAAACAGATGCGCGTCCACGCCGATTCCGGCAGCAACGGTGAAATAGCGCGCCGAAGGCTTGCCATTGAAATCCTCATACTCAATTCGGCCGAGAGGGATGCGACGGACCTTACCGTCCACGGCGGCTTGCGCCGCGGCACTGGGGCGGAGCGGGATTGCCAGGTCGTGGACGAGAGCATTGGCGGTGCCGAACGGAAGAATGGCGAGCGCGACGGGCGTGCCGGCTAATCCTTGAATGACATCGTGGATCGTGCCATCGCCTCCGCAGGCAAAGACGGTGTCACTGCCGTCCGCCACCGCGCAGCGGGCGTTGTCGGTCGCTTCCTGGCTGGAGCGGCACACCGTGAGGTCGGTGCGGACTCCTGCCGATTGGACGATGCCAATGGCGTGGTTCAGTTCCGCGTCCCGCTTTCTTCCACGGCGGCCGGAGTTGGGATTGAAGAGAATGGTGGCTTTGCGCATGGGTCGGCCAGGTCTGCTTCGAGTTTAACGTATGCTTCGCGCTCTACATGCTGTCGACGTTCGGTTCTTTCTCGATGGAATAAATGTGGTGAGGGAAGCCACGCCAATCCACTTCTTTCCAGAGCGTCATCCCAACGCGCTGGGCAACGCGGCGTGAGGGCAGGTTCTCGGGCCGGATCAGGGAGATCAGGCGATCAGTTTTCAGGTGCGCGAAGGCCCAGTCGCGGCAGGCGATGGCAGCTTCGGTGGCGAGACCGTGGCCCCAGAAGTCACGGCGCAGGTGGTATCCGATTTCGTAGAGGCGCTCGCCTTCGACCTGCTGACGGATGATTCCGCAGTCGCCGATAACTTCCTGAGTCTTCGCCAACTCCATCGCCCAGAGGCCAACACCGTCATCCTGGTAGCGCTGGCGGTTGCGTTCAATCCATTGCTCGACTCCGGCGCGATCGTAGGGTGCGGGGTAGTAGCGCATGGTCTCGGGATCGGAGAGGACTATGGCCAGAGCGTCGGCGTCTTCGGGGATGAACTCGCGCAGGAGGAGGCGGGGAGTCCGGAGAATCTTCATCGTTCAGATCTTGCCGAGTAATTCAGAATACATGCACTCGCTGCATAGACAACCCTGAGAGTTATTGGTGAAATAGAGGATGTTACGCCAACTGACACGATTGGTAGCCATTTGGGCTTGGATTAGTTCCGGTTTGCCGACTAGATTGGCATAGGGGCGGCGGTCACCCACCGACCCCTGCCACACCACCGTGCGTACGGGTCCGTACACGGCGGTTCGAGTTGGTTGCGCTAGGATTCATCGATCAGCGTCGGAAGGCCGAGCGATTTGAAGTGGGCGTTCGAAAGCCCCACGGAGAGGGCTTTGGCCCGAGCGAGGTACCAGGGGCCGCGTCCGCTGCCAGCCGTGTTGTTGGCGAGGCGGGGACGAACCCCTAGTGCCAGCAGAGCTGCGCGGCGACGGCGTGGTGTCCGCCATTGCCGCCACAGAGCCGCTCGCAATCGCAATCGGACCCAACGGGTCAGGTAGATCAGCACCTCCGGCGTTTCGCAGAAACCGAAGTAGCTACGCCAGCCCCGCATGTACGGAGCGAGTTCCGCTATCGTCGTTTCCATGCTGACGCCTTTGGCCCGACGCGTAGTGTCCCGGATTCGGTGCTTAAACCGTTCCAGGGCTTTCGGCGCGATAATGCGCTTAACTTCTGGACCGGCGCTAAAGCTGAACCCGAGAAACTTCCGTCCCTGCGGCCGCGCCACTGCACTCTTCGTTTCGTTTACCTTGAGCTTGAGTTTGTTCGTGATGAAGCGCGTGATGCCCTCCATCACCCGTTGACCAGCCCGCTGGCTGCGCACGTAGATGTTGCAATCATCCGCGTAGCGGAGGTAGCGGTGGCCACGACGCTCGAGCTCTCGGTCGAGTTCGTCGAGCACGAGGTTGGACAGCAGTGGTGAGAGTGGACCTCCTTGCGGGGTTCCTTCCACGCTGGGACTGACCAGTCCATTCTCCATCACCCCGGCATTCAAAAATGCCCGGATAAGCTTCAGCAGCCGCTTGTCTTCGACTCGTTTGGCGAGCTGACCCATCAGCTTGTCGTGATTGACTCGGTCGAAAAACTTTTCGAGGTCGAGATCAATCACCCAGCCGTAGCCTGCAGCGATGTACTGTTGCGCTTGAGCTACCGCTTGATGTGCAGATCGTCCGGGTCGAAAACCATAGCTGTGGTCGGAGAACGTCGAGTCCCACCGCCGCTGCAGCACCTGCATCACCGCCTGCTGGATGAATCGATCCAGCACCGTCGGGATGCCAAGCTTTCGCACCCCGCCGTCCGGTTTGGGGATTTCCACCCGCCTCACCGGTTTTGGTTCGTAGGCTCCGTTCAGCAGTTGTTCCCGGATCGCTGGCCAATGCTGTTTCAGGTAGTCAGAGAGTTGACCGACGGTGATCCCGTCTACTCCCGCGCTACCTTTATTACCTTTCACCTGCCGCAGTGCTTCCTTCAGGTTCTCTGACACCGGGCACCGTGGTCAACCGGGTAGCGGCGCTGCGATTCTTTTTCGTCAAGACGCTCAAGCGGCATCAGTTCCGAGAGTTCTTACCCTATCCCACGGATCGGCGCCGGCTGCCGACGGTGCTGAGCCGGGAGGAGGTCTCGCGTCTAATCAACGCGGCCGGGAATCTGTTTCGACGGACGTTGCTGATGACGCTTTACGCCACCGGCATGCGACGCAGCGAACTCGCCCATCTCAAGGTCAGCGACATCGATAGCCAGCGCATGATCATCCGGGTGGTGGAAGGCAAAGGCGGCAAGGATCGCGATTTGCCTCTGAGCCCAGCCCTGCTGGAAGTCCTTCGCGAGTACTGGCATTGGCGGAAGCCGAGGCTCTACTTGTTCCCCACCCGTACCCGCCAACACAGACTCGATCAGCCGATTTCAGACAAGACCGTTTGGATTGCCTGTAGCGATGCTGCGCATCGGGCCGGCATCCGCAAACGCGTCACCCCGCACACCCTACGCCACAGTTGGGCGACCCACTTGTTGGAGGCGGGCACCGATCTGCGCACCATCCAGGTTCTGCTCGGACATGGTGATCTGGAAACGACCGCTCAGTACCTGCATCTATCGCAGCGCCACTTACAGGCAGTTACTAATCCGCTGGACAGCCTCGCTCTCTCCAGCACCCAGAACATCAGTCGCAGCTTTAAACGGAAAAACAAAAAATGACTCGGCCCACCTTCGAGGTGGCCGACATCGTTCGCGTGCAGGGCGATCGCTTCCTGGATCGCTATCGATCCAGCTTTGGCTTTCAGCAGCTCAAAGCCTTTCGCGCCATTCTGCGCTGCCGCACCGCTGCGCTGGGCGGTCATCGGGATGCCTGCCCGAGCTGCGGTCATCAGGCTATCTCGTACAACTCGTGCAGAAACCGGCACTGCCCCAAGTGCCAGACGCAAGCTCGCCAGCGCTGGCTGACGGCCCGCGAACGCGAACTCCTGACCACCAGCTACTTCCACGTCGTGTTCACTGTGCCTCACGAACTCAATGTGCTGGCCTTGGAGAACCCACGTCTGTTCTACGACCTGCTGTTCACCGCCAGTGCTCAAACCTTGCTCCAGATCGCCATGGATCGCAAACACCTGGGCGCCGAGATCGGCGTCATCAGCATCCTGCATACCTGGGGACAGAACCTGCTCCTCCATCCCCACATTCACTGCGCCATTCCCGCGGGCGGACTCTCGCCGGATCACCGTCAATGGGTCCGCCCACGCTATCCTTTCTTCTTGCCCGTGAAGGTCCTCAGCCGCGTCTTTCGCGGCAAGTTCCTCGCCGCTCTGAAACGTCTCCACCGCCGCAACCAACTCTGCTGTGCCGGTCCGGCCGCTGCCCTCGCCGATCCACTGCAGTTCACAAAACTCGTCCGACGCCTGCACCGCCACGACTGGGTCGTCTATGCCAAGCCCGCCTTCGGTGGACCCATGCAGGTGTTGCGTTATCTCGGCCGCTACACCCATCGCGTGGCCATCTCCAATCACCGTTTGCTGGCCTTCGATCAAGAGCGCGTCACCTTCCGCTGGAAGGACTACGCGCACGGCGGCAAGCAAGGCAAGATGACTCTCGGTGCCACCGAGTTCTTACGGCGCTTCTTTCTGCACGTGCTCCCCAGAGGGTTCGTGCGCATCCGTCACTTCGGATTCCTCGCCAATCGCTGGCGCGCTTCTCGCTTGGCACTATCGCGACAACTGCTATCCCGCAACTCCCCAACGCCTGCCCCAGTGGTGACGCGCCCAGCTTCCTCCGAGACTTCGTCCCTCTGGCATTGCCCACGTTGCGGCGCGGCCATGATCGTGATGCAGAGATTTACGGCTGCGGAATTAGCCACATGCTCTTACTTCGATTCTTCGTAGCCTGTCCACCACTATCGACCCGAGGATGTGCTCCGGCACGCCCACGCACCTGTGCGTCCGCTTCTTCTCCAACGCCTCTCACGCAACTTTCCGCATGCGCTCTTGCTCATCTCGCCCGCCACCCCGACCATCCGGACCGCATTCCCACCACGCCTCGCCGCTCTCCCCAAGCTCTGTTCAGATCCACACTGCCGTTCAAATCCCATAGCGCACCGCGTCCGCCGCAAACGCCAGCGGCTTCCTCCTAGTCTCCTCATCGAAAACGCCTCGGATCGAGGTCCCCGCTCCACCCCAAAAGTCTGCCCCGAGGCGTTTCCGATCAAGGCTAGCGACAAACCGGGGGTTATCTTGCCGCTTCCACAGTTGCCTTCAGTAAATGAGTGTCCGCGCACGACCTATGGCCAGAGCGTTGTTGACTGCCCTCTGCTGCGTCTTTAAGATGAAGCGACCCGAAAGTCAGGCAGCTTCGAATGATCGGCCAAACCATCTCGCACTACCGCATCGTCGAGAAGCTGGGCGGCGGTGGAATGGGTGTTGTTTACAGAGCTGAAGATATGGAAGTTGGCCGGTTCGTGGCGCTCAAGTTTCTGCCGCCTGAGTTTGCCCAGGACCCGAGCGCCCTGGAGCGCTTTCGGCGCGAAGCGCGGGCAGCCTCGGGTCTGAACCATCCCAATATCTGCACGATTCACGAGATCGGGCAGCACCAGGGCCAGCCCTTCATTGCCATGGAGTTCCTGGACGGCGCCACGCTGAAACACCGCATGATGGGCCGGCCCCTGGACAGCGAGACTCTGCTCGGCGTTGCCATCCAGATCGCCGACGCGCTCGATGCCGCCCATTCCAAAGGTATCGTGCATCGTGACATCAAGCCTGCAAACATTTTCGTCACCGAGCGCGGTCAGACAAAAATTCTCGATTTCGGGTTAGCCAAAGTCTTGACCGGCGAAGCAGGCGGAGCAGCCGCGGGAGCAACGGAACCCACTGCGTTAAGCGACGAACACCTGACTAGTCCTGGCAGCACCTTAGGCACGGTCGCCTACATGTCCCCGGAGCAGGTACGAGGCAAAGACCTGGATGCCCGCAGCGACTTGTTCTCCTTCGGGGTTGTGATGTATGAGATGGCGACAAGTCTGCTGCCGTTCCGCGGCGATACCTCGGGCGTCATTTTTCACGCGATCCTGGAACGTGCGCCAGTATCGCCGGTCCGCGTCAACCCCGACCTGCCGATGAAACTCGAGGGAATCATCAACAATGCGCTGGAGAAGGACCGCGAATTGCGGTATCAGCACGCTGCCGATATGCGGGCGGACTTGAAGCGGCTGAAGCGCGACACGGAATCCGGACACGCATTGACCGTGGATGAGCCGACCCGGCCCGCGAGACGAAAGATGATCGCAGGCCTGGCTACGGCTGCTGTGGTTCTTGCGGCAGCCATTGGAACCTTCGTGCACTACCGTTCCCCGCGAGCCTCGGAACCTCCCTCTACGCCCGCGGCGGCAGTAGCGTCCGTGCGAACGCTTGCCGTGTTGCCTTTCCGTGACCTTTCCGGGCAAGGCGAGAATGAGGTGTGGGGCATCGGCATAGCGCACGCCATCATCAGCCGCCTGGCCACGCTGCAGAATCTAGCGGTTCGTCCCACCAATTCGGTGCTTCGATATGCAAAAGGAGCAGACGATCCGGCACAAGCGGCCCGGGAACTAGAAGTGAATTCAGTGCTCGCGGGCACTTATCAGCGAGTGGGCGGAGTCATGCGCGTTTCCGTGCAGTTGATCGATCACGGCGCTGCGCGTTGGGCGGGCCGCTACGACCTGCAGGGCAACGACCTCCTGCGCTTCGAAGATGACGTCGCGCAAAAAGTGGTCGACGGTTTGAGCGTGCAGCTTTCCGGCGCCGAGCAGGAATCGTTGAAGACCTCGTCCACGAATTCGGCGAAAGCTTACGATCTGTTGCTGCAGGGGCGGGCCTACTGGGCGGACTACTTTGTGAACTCCCGGCAAGCGCCGCTGCAGAACGCCGCGCGCGTGGCCCAGCGCGCCATCGACGAGGACCCCTCATTCGTGGACGCCCATGCGCTGCTGGCTCAGGCTTACATGCTGCAGGCGATAAATTTCCAGGTAAACGGCGCGCGCAACATAGCCTTGGCCGAGGAGGCAGCCAACAAGGCAGTCGCTCTCAACCCGAAATCGTTCGAGGCGACCCTGGCCCTGGGAACCGTTTATGCCGAGAAGGGCAAGAACACAGATGCCGTGCAGCTTCTGCGCCAGGCCGTAACTCTGGCCCCCAATTCCTCCACCGCCTGGGGCACCCTCGGCTACACCTATCACTACATGGGATTGACCGATTTGGCCGAGGCCGCCTGGCGCCGCCGCCGTGACCTCGACCCCAGCCCTCCCCAGCCCTACTGGATGCATGGCCGGATGCTCTTGTATCAGGGCAAGACGCGTGAAGCGGAAGCGGAGGTGCGAAAGGCGCTCGAGCGTTATCCGGATCAGTTCAAGCTGCTCACAATGCTCGGATATTTCCTTTATTACCAGGGAAAGATTGACGAGGCGCAGCAGACGCTCGATCGTGCAGTGCAATTGAGCGGCGCGCAGGCCGACGAAGAGCCGATGGTTATTTCTGCCATCGTGCATGCGTCACGCGGCGAACGCGACCAGATTGATCCACGCATTTTCCATTACAAGCCCGAAGAAGTAGTGGACGGCGATCTTGCGGAATGGATTGGCTCAGTGTACGCACTGTTGGGCGAGAAAGAACCGGCTCTTGCCTGGCTGAGACGGGCCGTTCAAGTTGGAGATCATAACTTTCCCTGGTTCCAGCGCGACAAGAACTGGGACAAACTGCGCGGAGATGCCGAATTCCAGCGCATCATGGGCGAAGTCGAGGGCTACTGGAACCATTACAACGAACTCTTTGGCCACGCGCAGTCCTGAGGCCTGGCGGGCGTGCAATACACGAAGTTACACGGGGTGAAGGTTCAGCATTGCTTTCCGAGTGACGGGCAAACCGGAAGTCAACTGTTGTTAGGCGATTACACCAACTATCCCGAATGTAGTTTGTAACCTGCGGGGTTAAACTCAAAGCATGGCGGAAATAGGACGGCTGCTGGTAATCCTCGGCGTGGCCCTGATGGTGATTGGGGGAATCGTCATGCTGCTGGGGCGGTCCGGCCTGCCTCTGGGCCGCCTGCCCGGAGACCTCCTCTATCGCGGGAAGAACACCACGTTTTATTTTCCGCTGGCAACGTCGATCCTGCTGAGCGTGGTGTTGTCGGCCATCATGTTTCTTATTAGCCGCTTCAAGCGCTGATAGGGTGCGAGCCGAATACAACTCAGAACTTCAGCCCAGTGCGGCGCCATTGTGCCTAAGTCTTTGATTTATAAATACTTTACTGTAAGTCCTTATTATTCTAAAGACCTGGCTTCCGGCACCCCGCTAAGTCTTTGACCTCAAAAGACCGCGCGGAGGAGGGTCCCAAGTCGGCCTCAAGGCGACTTCGCCTCAAACGCACGTTACACTGATGATTCACGCCGTGATTCTCACGGCCTGGTTTTTCACGGCTTGGTTCTCGTGAGACTGATTCTCATGGACTGATCTTCATGGACTGATCTTCATGGAAATGAACGACCAACTCGGCTTTCAGTTTCGCCCTCCGGGACGCCGCGTCTGGACGGTGCGAGCGCTAGTCTCTGCGGTGCGCTCGCACATCGAGCGCGAGTATTCGGATTGCTGGGTGGAAGGCGAAATTTCGAATCTTCGCATTCCGGATTCCGGCCATTTGTATTTCACGCTGAAGGAAGAGAGCGCGCAGATTCGCGTGGTGATGTTTCGGTCTTCGGCTAAGTTCCTGCGGTTTCGTCCGGAGAACGGAATGCATGTCACGGTTCGCGGGCGCATCACCGTGTATGAAGATCGCGGTGAGCTGCAAATCTCCGCTGAGTTCATGGAGCCGCAGGGCGCGGGCGCTCTGCAATTGGCGTTCGAACAACTGAAGGCGCGATTGCAAGCGGAGGGATTGTTCGAGGCTTCGCGGAAAAAGCCGATCCCGCCGTTGCCCCAACGAATTGGCATTATCACTTCACCGCAGGGAGCGGCGCTGCGGGACATCCTGAACATTCTGGCGCGGCGGCATCACTCGGCGAACGTGCTGATCTACCCGGCGCAAGTGCAGGGAGACGCGGCGCCGGGCGAGGTGCTGGCGGGGCTGCGATATTTTAACCAGCAAATTCGGCATCAGGAACTTCACCATCAAGACTTGCCCCACGGTCATGCGGTCGAGGTCATCATCATTGCTCGCGGCGGCGGCTCGGTCGAAGACCTCGCCTGTTTTAATCACGAAGGCTTGGCTCGTGCGGTTGCGGATTCGAAGATTCCGGTGATTTCGGCGATCGGGCACGAGACGGATTTCACGATTGTGGATTTTGTCGCCGATCTGCGGGCGCCTACGCCGTCCGCGGCGGCGGAACTGGTGATTCGTTCGCGACAGGAAATCGAAGCGCAGGCGGAGGATTTGTACCGCCGGCTGGAGCGAGCCTTGCGTTACCGGCTGCTGATGTCGCGTCAGGAATTGACCGAGCGCGCACAGCACGGAGCGTTTGCGCGCATGATGGACGGCATCCACCGGCGGCAGCAGAAGCTGGATGAACAGCGCTTCCGGCTGGAAAAGGCGGAACGGCAACTTCTGGAGCGATGTCATCGGCGCTGCGAAAATGTCGCAGCGGCCGTCCGGCACTATGACGCGGGACGGCGGCTAATGGCTATCCGGCAGCGGTTGGAGGCTCAAGTTACGAACCTGGCCACGGCTACGCACACGCGGCTGCTAGAGTGCCGCGGGGCGCTGGATCGCCACACCGCAACCCTGGAGGCGCTTTCGCCGGTGGCGATTCTGAATCGCGGATACGCGCTGGTGTTCGACGCGAAAGGTCAACTGGTGAAAGATGCGGCCCGACTCAAGGCTGGGGATGAGCTGTCGGCGCGACTAGCTCGGGGAAGAATCCGTGCCCGTGTGACTGCGACTGAGCGCGACAAATCGAAATCTGGCGGGCTGCATTAAAATGAAACCACCTTAGCTTTTGATTCAACTATTGACTTAACTTTTGATTTAACTATCGACGTGAGGGTGGTGTGACGCCGTCGCAGATCTGGTCGCACATCTCGGCGATTTCGGTCATTTCGATTTTGGATATCGTGCTGGTCGCGATCCTGATCTACCAGTTTCTCTCGCTGGTGCGGGGCACACGGGCGGCGCCGATGCTGGTCGGAGTGGCCACGCTGGGGCTGGCTTTCTATTTCGCGCGACTGGGGGAATTGCGCACCCTGAACTGGCTGCTCAGCACGCTGCTACCTTACGTTGTTTTCGCGCTGATCGTCGTTTTCCAGTCGGAGATCCGGCACGCACTGGCGAATCTCGGGAGCCGCATTTCCCTGATGCGGTCCCAGCGTTCGGTGGCTGACGTTTACGAAGACATTGTTTTGGCGGCCAATCTTTTTTCGCAGAATCAGACGGGCGCGCTGATCGTAATCGAGCGGGAGATTGGGCTGCGCACCTACATCGAAAGCGGGGTGGCGCTTGACGCCCGGCTGTCGTACGACCTGCTGGCGACGATATTTCGTCCCAGCGCTCCCCTGCATGACGGCGCTGTGATTGTGCAGCGGGACCGCATCGCGGCCGCCGCTTGTTTCCTGCCGCTGTCGATGAATCCTGTGCTCTCCATCCAACTGGGGACGCGGCATCGCGCGGGGATCGGGATCACGGAAGAGACCGACGCGGTCGCGGTCATCGTTTCGGAAGAGACCGGCACGATCAGCATGGCGGTGGCGGGTAGCATTGAGCGCGAGTTGACGGTGGAGCGTTTGCGAGAGCGGTTGAGCGCTCTGCTGCACCGCTACGCTCCCACGCCCACTCTGCCCAGTCCAGTGGAGGAAAGTTTTATCGAAGAGGAGCCTCCGAGTTCGCAGCTCTCGCGCAGGCAGGATGCCGGTCTGCGCCCGGGAAGGGACGACTGACGATGCCGGGCTTCGTGCAGCGCTTTTTCCAGCGCACCTTCGCCCACAATTTCGGGCTCAAGGTGGTTTCGCTGCTGCTTGCGATCGGCCTGTGGTTGGTGGTGGCGCGCGATCCCATTGCGGAAGTCGAGATGAACGTTCCGATTGAGTTCCATAATCTTCCCGACAATCTGGAGATAGATTCTGCAAGCTTCACCGAGGCGCAGATCCGGGTACGGGGACCGGAGCGTGTGATTCATCGTCTGCAGGCTGCGGACGTGCGCGCGGAGATTGATCTGGCCAATGTCAACCCCGGGGAACGGACTTTCGATTTGACCGCCCGGCATGTTCATGTGCCGCAGGATCTGGAAGTCGTGCAGATCATACCCGGCCAGTTTCACCTCTCCTTCGATAATCGTGAGACTCGAGTGGTCGAGGTTCGGCCACGGGTGACCGGAAGTTTTGCCAGCGGCATGCGGCTGAAGCAGTGGGTCGCAGATCCACCGACTGTTACGATCGTCGGGCCTCGCCGGCGGGTCGACGCGGTGGAAGCCGCCACCACCGATCCGGTAGACGCTAGCGGAACCATGACGCGGGCTACTTTTGTGACGCAGGCCTATGTTCCCGATCCTCTGATCCAAGTTCTACACGTCACTCCAATTCGCGTGACGGTTATCATGGAAGGTTCGAGAGACGAACAAAAATAGGGAGTAACTTTCTCCTCCCGTGGCATGACGCAAACCAGACAACTCTTCGGTACCGACGGCATTCGTGGCGTGGCGGAAGAATTTCCGCTGACGCGCGACAGTGTTTATTGGATTGGGCGCGCGCTGGGGCACGATCTGGTGCGTGTGAATGAGAAGGCGCGGGTGGTGATTGGGCAGGACACGCGCGTCTCCAGTCGCTGGATCGCCGACCGATTTCTGCAAGGGCTGGCGTCGGTGGGCGTGGAAACGCGCAGCGCGGGCGTGATTACCACGCCGGGCGTCGCCTTCCTGGCGCGTTCGCAAGGGTTCGATGCCGGCGTCGTGATCTCGGCCTCGCACAATCCGTGGACCGATAACGGAATCAAGATTTTTTCCGGCGATGGCTACAAGCTGCCGGACGCGCGCGAGTTGGCCATTGAAAAAGAGATCTTCGCACTGCTGCAGGCAGATGCGAGTCCGGCGCAGGATTCCACTCCTGAGACTTCCAGCGTTCCTGGCGAAGAAGGCTTGCGCCAAGCCTATGTGCGCTGGCTCGCGGGTGGCGTTTCCACCGACTTGAGCCGGATGCGAGCGGCGATTGATTGCGCCAATGGTGCGGTGACTGCGGAAGCTCCGGAGTTGTTCGGCGCGCTCAACATCAACGCGACGTTTCTACACTCCGCGCCGGATGGGCAGAACATCAATGAGAATTGCGGGGCGCTGCATCCGGAAATGGTGGCGGGTTTTGTCGCCGGAAAACGGGGACGTTTCGATGTGGGAGTTACTTTTGATGGCGATGCGGACCGCGCACTTTTTTGCGATGCCCAGGGACGAGTGATAAACGGGGATGCGGTTCTGCTCGTGGCGGCGCGGGAAATGCAGTTGCGCGGCACTCTCGCCAAAGCCACCGTGGTGGCGACGACCATGTCGAATATGGGGTTGGAGTTGGCGCTTAAGCGATCGGGGATTCGGATGTTACGAGGGAACGTCGGCGATAAATACGTGCTAGAAGAAATGCAACGCGTGGGAGCGACGCTCGGCGGTGAACAATCGGGCCACATTCTATTTCGCGATGGGGAGGCGACCACCGGCGACGGACTGCTGACTGCGCTTCGGTTGCTGGAGATTATGGCCCGGACCGGGAAGCCGCTGGCTGACTTGGTGAGCGATCTGAAGGTGTTTCCGCAGACGATCCGGAATGTGCGGGTGCGAAAAAAAATTCCCTTCGCTGAAATTCCGGCGGTGCAAGCGGCGATTGCAGCCGCGGAACGGGAACTCGACGGCAATGGCCGGGTGGTCGTACGTTACTCCGGCACCGAGGCGCTGGCACGGGTGATGATTGAGGCGGAGTCTAAGGAGCAGATGGCTCGGATTGCGGAATCGATCGTCGAGGCGATTCGGACGGCGCTGGGTGCGTAGCGGCTGGAATTGGTTGTGTAGAAACGGGGCTTCGCCCCGCTCGGACGGGTCAGAGCTCATCCCACACCCCCTTACCCGATTTGACTTTCCTTCTCATTCCCGGAAGTACGTCCATTTGTACGGGCTGGTTATCTTGTGTGCCGGGGGCTAGTAAGTCGAGAATGAGAATCGGTTCAGAGTTAGACCAGCTTATGAGAGGCTCATGAGAATTCTTATCGTGGAAGACGATACGGCACTTGCCAGCTTTATCCGCAAGGGGCTGGAAGCGGAACATCATGCGGTGGATGTTGCCAGCGAGGGAAACCAGGGCCGTTCGATGGCCTTGGAGTTTGACTACGATTTGGTGGTGCTTGACCTGAACCTGCCCGTGGTTGACGGGTTGTCGGTCCTGAAAAGTCTGCGGCAGCGGAAGGCGAACTTGCCGGTCATGATTCTTACCGCGCGCAGCCGGATCGAAGACCGTGTGCAGTGCCTGGATTCGGGACCGGACGACTACCTGGTAAAGCCTTTTTCGTATCTCGAACTGTCGGCGCGAGCGCGGGCATTGTTGCGGCGCAGCCACCTGCCATCGGAATCGGTGCTTACCGTCCGTGATCTATGTTTGGATCGTGTGGAACGCAAAGTGAAGCGCGCCGGGCGTCACATTGAGTTGACGACCAAGGAATTCGCGTTGCTTGAATACCTGATGCGCAATGCCGGGCGCCGGCTGACTCGGGCGATGATCATCGAACACGTATGGAACCTGACCTTTGATTCCACGACGAATGTGGTGGATGTTTACATCAACTACCTGCGGCACAAGGTGGACGACGGCTTTTCGCCATCTTTGATTCACACCGTGCGCGGGGTGGGTTATCAGATGAGCCCGGGAGGGGCATCGGTATAAGGTGAGCGCGAATCCACATTCGTTTCCGAAGCCGCTGCGAAGTCCTGATGTGCTGGGCGAATTATTGCACTCGTTAAGCCAGCCGCTGACCAGCTTGCGGTGCTCGCTCGAACTTTCGCTGGAGCATTCGCTCGAACTCTCGATCGAGGAACTTGTGGAGCAACAGCAGGAGCATGTTGCGGCAGCTTTGCAACAGACGGAAAGAGTTATTGGCATGGTTCAGTTGATGCGGGAGTATCTAGACGCCCGCCGAGCAGCCCGGCCCGAAAGCCTGCTCGACCGCATTGGAGCCCGCTTTAGAGCCAACGATGCGGAGCGTGATCGAGGAGCTGTCCTCGATCGCCGCGGTGCGCGCTGTCCGGTTACGCCTGACGGGCACATCTACGGCCACGTTGCCAGTGCCTGAGTCACGGCTGCGTCTGGCTCTGCAGTATCTGATTGCGCCGATGATCGAGGTGCAACCGGCGGGCGGCAAAGTTATGCTTTTGCTGGGGGAGGACCTGGCGGGAACGGTACTGCGGGGAGAGAGCGAACGCGGGCTTCACGAGCTGTCCGGGACAGCATCGACGTTGCGCAGAGTAAGGCTCACGATCGCTAGCCGCGTGCTTAAAACCGCCGGAGCATCGCTGGTGCTCGGCGATGGCGATTCTGCAGAATTCGTCCTGCGCGTTCCGCGGCGCGATTGATTTTGCGCGACTTACGGTGTGACTGGAGGTCTCGCCCCTTCAAAGCAAAGTCGGAATCCGCTTCCGCAAGCCGCTTAAGGAGTACAATCCAGCCTTTCCGGAGGTTGCGGTGAAGCGCTGGACAGTTCTGCTGGTCACCCTGCTGAGTTTCTTGTGTTTGATTTCCGCGAGTTGGACTCAGAACAATTCGTCAGCGCCCGTGACAGTGATCCAGGCGGGAGTGCTGATTGACGGCGTGTCGGGCTCGGCGCGCCGCGACCAGATCATCACCATTCGCGGAAACACGATTACCGGTGTCGATCCGGGAGTGGTTATTCCGACGAACCTCCCTGCGGGTTCTACCGTCATCGATCTCTCGCAGGCCACGGTGCTTCCCGGGCTGATTGATGCTCACACGCACATTTTTCTGCAGGGTGAAGATCCCGCCGAGGGCGGATACGATATTCAGCTGCTTAAGTATCCACTGGCGTTCCGCGCGGCGCGGGCGACCGTCTCGGTGCGACGCGCGCTCGAACAGGGCTTCACCACGTTGCGCGACATGGAGACCGAAGGTGCGGGCTACGGTGACGTGGGCATCAAACAGGCGATTGAAGGCGGATACATTCCGGGGCCGCGCTTGTTTGTCTCGACGCGCGCGATCTCGACGACCGGCGGATATCCGCTGGAGGGTTACGCGCCGGAGATCGAAGTGCCGAAGGGGGTGCAGATCATTGACGGACCAGTCGAGGCGCGCAAGGCCGCGCGCGAGCAGCTCGACCACGGCGCCGACTGGATCAAGGTGTATATGACGCATCGGTCGTGGGTCGGCAAGAACGGTGAACTGGTATCGCAGCCGACTCTGACGGTGGAAGAACTGCGCGCGATTGTGGACGAGACTCATGGCTGGGGGAAAAAGGTGGCTTGCCACGCATACAACGGAGAGGGCTTGCAGCGGGCGCTTGATGGCGGCTGCGACTCGATCGAGCACGGACTCGGGCTGACTGACTCGCAGGTCGCGCAGATGATCCGGCAGGGCACGTGGCTCTGCCCGACGCTGAGTGTTTACTACGGGGACTGGGCGCCGGCCGACACTCCAGCAGGCCAGCGCGATCGCAAGCGCGCCTCCGAGCACGAGGTGTCGTTTCGCAAGGCGGTGAAGGCGGGAGTCAAGATTGCTTTCGGGACTGACATGGGCGGAATTCCTTGGACCGAGCCGATCGCGCAGGAGTTTCCACGGATGGTTGAATTTGGCATGACACCGATGCAGGCAATACAAAGCGCGACTTCGCGGGCGGCGGAACTGCTGGACATGAAAGGACGACTGGGCGTGATTGCTCCGGGCGCATACGCGGATGTGGTCGCGGTTTCTGGCAATCCTTTGGCGAATATCAAGATCCTTGGGAATGTCGGTTTTGTGATGAAGGACGGCAAGGTATTCAAGAACGAGCTGGTGATGAACGACGCAGGGCTAAGAAGGTGAGGCGATGAACATTCTGGAAATGTGCGATTTGGAAGCGGCTTCGGTTCCCGTGGAAGCGACTGCCGAGCAGGCGATCCGGGCCATGCTGGATCGGCACGTGGGGGCGGTCGCGGTCCTGGACGAGGACCAGCGCGTCGCTGGAATTTTTTCTGAACGAGATGTCTTGCGCCGGCTGTCGCTGGGCGAGCGCGACCCGCGAAAGATTTCCGTAGGCGAAGTGATGACGACGCCGGTCGAGATGGCGACCCGGGCTACCACGGCGAGCGAAGCGCTGGCCACCATGGTGGAGCGCCATTACCGGCACTTGCCGATCGTCGACGATAACGGACGGTTGCTGGGGATGCTTTCCATTCGTAACCTGCTGCAGGCGCGGATTGACACGCTTACAGGTCAACTGGGCCAGGCGCGGCCGATGGTGCTTTGAGAATGTGGCGTCACTGATGCGCGTGCGGACTTTGGGCGGGGTTCTTGCTTGGCGCTGGCGGAGCCTTGGCGATCTTCACATCGAAGCTGACTGGCAACTGTTTTGGCGGATAGCAGGCCACGTTATCGCAGGCCTGGTATTTCAGAGTTCCGCGGATAACATACTTGCCGACTTGTACGGAATGCAGCGGACGCACCAGCACATCCACTTTGAAATCTCCGGTGTAGACATTGAGTTTTTCGTCGGGATCGAAAGCGAAACTCATATCCTGGCCCTCGGGGTAGGTGGTTCTACCGATGACGATGTCGGTAGTGGCTTCTACCTTCAGTACGGTAGGAATCAGGAATTCCGACTTTGGCTGATTGGAATTTATGTGGTAGCCACTGGCGACGCGGAACAAGAGCGGGACGGTCGCCGGCTTTCCCTGTACGACGGTTACGAGGGGAGCGGGCGCCATCTTTACAACAGGACCTTGCGGGCTGAGATCGTCCTGCGCCCATGCGGAGAAAATCAAAAGCGCGCTCGCGAGAAGAAATTTCACTGGCTACCTCAGCGGCTAAAGCCGCTTATCTGGCGCGTGCCACGGCATGGCTGAAGCCATGCCCCTTCAATGCTATCCGGAAACAGAGTGCCCCTAAAGGAGTCTAGACTACCCCAGGTCAGATGCGGTTAGTAGTTACCTCCGAGCCTGTACCGCATGGCCCTGGCTCATAGCCTTTTTGATGTGGTCGACGAATACGCTGCGGCTCTGCAGGCCGAATTCGCGGGCGATGAGCGTGCCGTCGCGGTCCAGGAAAAACGTGGTGGGTAGAACGCTGACGCCGCCGTAGCTCTGGCCAACGGATTCTTTGCCCAGCAAGATGGGGTAGTTGACGCCCATTTCCTTCGCGAATTTGGCGATCTCTTCGGTGCTGGCGTCGTCCATGGCTACGCCGACGATCTGGAAGCCTTGCGGGCCGTATTCTCTTTGCAGCTCGACAAACCACGGCATCTCAATCTTGCAGGGTCCGCAATACGTCGCCCAGAAATTCAGCAGGACTGCTTTGCCGCGAAGATCGGAGAGTCTGAGGTTCTTGCCATCGAGAGTCTGCAGATCGAAGTCAGGGGCCAAACTGCCGATGAGTTGTCCCTTGGCCGGGCCGTTCGCGCGGTTGTTGCGGGCCAGGCGAATGCCGGCAAATAACATGGCCGCGACGATGGCGGCGATGAAGAACAGAATCAGAGGATTTCTTTTCACTGGTACCTCGAATTTCAGCGCCTATAGGCGCGTTGCGTGGCATGCCTCAACCTTGCATCAGCCGGGCTATTTCTGCGGACTGACCATCAGTTCCATGAACTTCCGAGGCGGCTGAGAACCAATCGTTATTTCAGCGAGTTCGGTCCATTCGCCCCTCTCGTTGATTCGCAATACCGAGCTGGTTTTGATCTCCCCCAGAGCGAAGCCCCAAGTGATCCCTTTGCCGTTCTCTGCCAGCTTCACATCGGTCTCCAAGTAGCGGCCGTCGTTGTACGCGCGCATGCGGTATGTTCCAGCCTCGTCATCGTAAGAAACGATTCCGAGCGCTCGCAGCGCGGGCTTGCCATCGGACTTGCTCCGCCCGACCCCTTCGATCATCAGGATCAGTCCGTCCAATTTGTATTGGGCTTCTTCGGTCTGGATCAACTCCAACTGCTCACCAGATCCACGGAAAAGCCGTGCTTCCCCGGACCATTTTCCGATCAGGAAGCCGAACTTCGTCATGGCTGCGCGTTGCGCTTCAATATCCGGTGCTCGCGGTGGCTGAGCCATGCATGGGACCAACAATGCCGTGCAGAAAAGCAGAGACCTTAGCATACCGAAAAGCATACCCGCCGATAACCACGCCCTGCTAGAGCGCGAAGCGATTCAAGAACGAAAAATAGCCGGAGATGAGCGTGAAGCGGCCCATCACCAGCAGGATACCCAACGCGATCAGCAGGCCTCCGCTCGCTACTTCCACGGCGTGCATATGGAACTTAAACCGATTGTAGAACTTCAGGAAGCGCTCGATGCCGAGCGAAGTCAGCAGGAAAGGCACGGCCAGTCCGGCCGAGTAGATGGCTAGAAGAAAGATGCCTTTCCAGACGGTGTCCTGAGCGGCGGCAAAACCGAGCACGACTGCCAGGATTGGACCGACGCAGGGCGTCCATCCAAAGGCGAAAGCAAACCCAATGACAAACGCGCCCCAGGCGGAAGAACTGCCTTTGAGGCTATGCAGACGCGTGTCGGCGAGCAGTGCCTTGATTTGGAGTATGCCGGTCAGGTGCAGACCGAAGAGAATAATGACGACTCCGGCAATTCGGGAGAGCAGCGATTTGTACTGTGCGAGGATCTGGCCGACTTCCGTCGAGATCGCGCCCAGCGTGATGAAGACGATGCTGAAGCCGATGATGAAAGCCGCCGAATTGAACATCACTTTGCTAAGAAGCTGTCCTTCTTTGAGCTTCAGTTGCTCGACGCCTACGCCCGAGATCAGGGAAACGTATCCGGGCACGAGCGGAAGGACGCACGGCGACAGGAATGAGATCAGTCCTGCGACGAAGGCGGCGAGCGGTAATGGCAAACTCGTCATATCTGTCTATTGTAGCGACCTGGTTGCAGCAACGAAGGCAGGAGTTTGCACCCTGGCGAGCGTCCTACCTACAAGATGCGGCGAACGGCGGAATTGTTACAGCATTTCCGCTTTCATACATTGAACGAGGTCATCTGATGGTCGTTATCGCGATCCGGTCCTTTTTGGACCCGTCGGGGCGGGTGACTGCTTCTGTGGCGCTACCGTCGCGGCTGGCGCCACGGTTTGGGGCGTAGCTTCGGTCAAGACTTTGCGGATGAATCCGGAGGGCACGGTGGCGCTGAGAATCGCGCGATCTCCGTCCTGCTCGACTTTGAGGCTCTCGAAGAAGGCCTTTACATCGGGATCCGGACCGTGTGCGCCGACGCTGCCTTCGGCGGTGTGAAAGAGGCTGAGAAAGGCGGAGGTCTTCTCGGTGATGGCGTGCGCGTCATTGTCGCTGTCGGTGAAAGCTTCCGCTCGCAGGTGAAGAGCACGGAGATAGCGGGCGGAAATCACGGTGACCGCGGGCTTCGGAAACAGGAGGCTCCAACTGCCCAGCCCGCCGAAGGAACTCATTTCGGGCTTCACGCGCAGAATCGCAAACGACAGGCTCCCGAAAGGAACTTTTCGGTAGAACCTGCGCAACAACCAGGGTCCGCCGAAGGGCGAGGCCAGTTTACGGGAGCGGTCGAGCATGCCGCGAATCACGCCTGGGTCGGGATGGTTTGAAACTGCGACGCTGTCATACGAGAGAATAACGACGCGAACCGTGCGGCCGTCGAAGGGGATGTTGTAGATATCAAAACCGCGGTAGTCTTCAATTGAAGAGGATATCTTCTTGAGGTACGCAGTCAGCCGACCGGAGTCGATCTTGCCGACGAAGACTTCAGAGAAACGTGGTTCTGAAGCCGAGCCAGCGGTTCCGCCGCCCCAACTCTGGGGGTAGTGGATAGCGAAGGCGGCCTGGTCGAGATCGCGCTCGAATTGAAAGCCCGTCTCCTCGACAAATTTCTGGTACTCGGGCTCGCGGGAAACCGGCGGCAGTTGGCCGGTGGCGTTGAAGGTTCGAATCCACTTCAGATTGATGTAGAAGAACCCGTCCGCGCCCGGGAGCAAGCGGGCCGCTTCCGGCGGAGCGTGCTTGCGCAGGGTCACGATCAGGGCTACGGCGGCCACAATCAGCAGAACCGCGAGGGGAATGAGGAGGCGGCGTCGAATGCGCATCGAATTTCGGCGGGTACCCGGCTCATCCGCTGTGAACAGAAGGTGAGCCTGCTAATCATAGCACCGGGTTCTGATGGTAGCTCGGCTGAGCGGCCTGCTGGAGGCGGGCGCTTCCGGTTGCACGTGAAATGCCCTTATGATAGCTTAGATAATTGTCCCGGACTTCAGGAAGGGATCGGGGAAGTATTGTGCCCGAAAGGACTTGCTTCCACCTGCTGGCGTAGCTCAGTCGGTAGAGCATCTGATTTGTAATCAGAGGGTCGGGGGTTCGATTCCCTTCGCCAGCTCCAGACAAACAAGATTCCGGAAACAGAGAGGTTGACGCGGCAACGCGCTAGCGGCGCAGCTATAAAGCACTCCTTCAGATTATTTTCCGGCGAGTGTAGTTGTCAGGCGGGAGTTCTCGCATTTCGTTTCCCGAACTGAGAGTTGCTGTCGAGTGTCGGTGTTGTTTTTCTTGCGCGGTTGCCTTTGCCAGCCGGAGGTTTTCGGATTTGCACAGGTGGGTGAGTGGTTAAAGCCAACAGACTGTAAATCTGTCCCTCTCAGGAGGTACGGAGGTTCGAATCCTCCCCTGTGCACCAGAATGACGAAAGAAGCGGCGAAACAATTGTCGATGCTTCAGCTGCTGGCGGGCCTGAGGCGGTAAACAGAAGTTGACGATTAGGCATTGACGAGCATTGACGATCAAAAAGAAGTTCGTGCTGGCTCTCGTCGCGTATGCGGTGCTGGGCGTTTTAGCCTGGACCACGCTGTCGGATGAGCCGATTCGAGTCTTCAATGCGAATGTGAGGCTGCGAACCGGAACGCTGCTGATCCTGGGATTGTTCGTGTTTCGAGCGGCACTGTATTTTTGGCGAGCTCGGATCGAGGAAGAGCGGGACGGCGCAAAATCAGCAGAGTGATTTCGCCGGGCTTGATTTTGGTTTTGAGCGGTACCGTGAGCCGATGTAGCTCAGTTGGCAGAGCACTCCCTTGGTAAGGGAGAGGTCATCAGTTCAATCCTGATCATCGGCTCCAGAGGATTGGGTTCAGGCTTCGGAAGTTTGAGTTGAGAGGTCTGTGGAAGGGTACGGCTTTAGCCGTGCCGTTAGGAGTCGAAAGCAGAGCGGCTTTAGCCGCTGAGGTTTTTGCTGACAGCTGAGAGCTGACAGCTGGTTTAGAGGGCGGGAGTAACTCAGTGGTAGAGTCACAGCCTTCCAAGCTGTTGGTCGCGGGTTCGATCCCCGTCTCCCGCTCCAGAGTTTGAGCGTTGCGTTTGGAATTGGGTGTGTTCAGATGGGCACGGTAAAGTTCGAGCAAGGTGTCATCAAGGTCGAAAATGAGCGTGAGTTTGGCGACCTGAAAGCTGCATTGAAGAAAGCGTTCGCGGCGGACCGGGTCGCGAAGTATTTGAAAGAGCTTGAGCGCAGCAACATTCGAGTTCGCAACCTGGATGTGGCTTTCGCGGCAGATGTGATCGACCGGGCGGCGGGTTACAAGGCGGGAACGGCGCGATCTTTGTACAACTCGTTGCCGGTTTCAGATCAGGCGCAGGTGCGGGAGTTTTATCTCTCGAAAGTCGAAGAGGTGGATCCGGCGCTGCGGGCGAAATTTCACAAACTGTATCAGTATTACTGACTACCGATCCATTAGTGAGGCAAGGGCGATTATGGCGAAAGAGAAATTTGAGCGGACAAAGCCGCACTGCAACGTAGGGACGATTGGTCACATTGACCATGGCAAGACGACGTTGACGGCGGCCATCACCAAGGTTTTGCAGAAGCACAACCCGAAGATCGTGTTCCGGTCGTTTGATTCGATCGACAACGCTCCGGAAGAAAAAGCCCGCGGCATCACCATTGCCACGGCGCACGTGGAATATGAGACGCCGAACCGGCACTACGCGCACGTCGACTGCCCGGGCCATGCGGATTACATCAAGAACATGATCACGGGCGCGGCGCAGATGGACGGTGCGATTCTGGTGGTCGCAGCGACCGACGGTCCGATGCCGCAGACGCGCGAGCACGTGCTGTTGGCGCGCCAGGTGGGCGTTCCCTACATTGTCGTGGCGCTGAACAAGTGCGATGCGGTGGACGATCCCGAGTTGCTCGACTTGGTCGAGCTGGAAGTGCGCGAGTTACTCAAGAGCTATCAATTTCCGGGCGACGACGTGCCGGTGATTCGGTTGTCGGCTCTGGGGGCGTTGAATGGCGAAGAGAAGTGGGAGAAGCAGATCGACGCGTTGATGGAGGCGGTGGACAAGAGCGTGCCGCAGCCGGCGCGCGAATTGGAGAAGCCGTTTCTGATGCCGATCGAAGATATTTTTTCGATTCAAGGGCGGGGCACGGTGGTGACGGGGCGGATCGAGCGCGGGAAGATCAAGGTGGGGGAGGAAGTGGAAATCGTCGGCTTCCGGGAGACGCGCAAGACGGTGGTGACGGGTGTGGAAATGTTCAAGAAGCAGTTGGACGAAGGTATGGCGGGCGACAACGCCGGTCTGCTGCTGCGGGGCGTTGCGAAAGAAGACGTGGAGCGCGGGATGGTGTTGGCGAAGCCGGGGTCGATTACGCCGCACACGAAGTTCAAAGCTGAGGTGTATATCCTGACGAAGGAAGAAGGTGGGAGGCATACGCCATTTTTCAAGGGCTATCGTCCACAGTTTTACTTGCGGACGACGGACGTGACCGGGATAGCCGAGTTGCCGGCGGGCACGGAGATGGTGATGCCGGGAGACAACGTGAGCCTGGTGATCGAACTGATCACGCCGGTGGCGATGGAAAAAGGTTTGCGGTTTGCGATCCGCGAAGGCGGCCACACGGTGGGCGCTGGCACGATCGCGGAGATTATTCAATAGCTGTGTGGCGGCGGGGCTCTGTCCCGCCGGAATTGGGCAAAGCCCCGTCACCACACAACCATATTCAAGAGTTGGGTCAGGGAGTGAGCAATGCCCCGAGAGATTATTACGTTGCAATGCGGTGACTGCAAAGAGCGGAACTATTCGAAGACCAAGAACCGCAAAACGACACCGGATCGCCTGGAACTGAAGAAGTTCTGCAGCCGGTGCCGCAAGCACACGCTGCACAAGGAAGTTAAGTAGTCAGAAACGGTTTTCAGTGGTTTGACTGAGCACTGAGAACTGTTTTTTAGGGGCGTAAGCTCAACGGTTAAACTGTCGGTCTCCAAAACCGAACTTGGGGGTTCGAATCCCTCCGCCCCTGCCAGAGTTCAGGCCCGAGAGGGAGCAGTCGAGGAAAGCGGGAAGGTATGGCGACAGCAGTAGAACAAAACGCGATTACCACCACGTTGCGGTCCTGGCCGGAACGCATCAAGTCCTTCTACAACGACGTTCGCACGGAGATGAAGAAAGTCACGTCTCCCACGCGCAAGGAGGTCCAGGCAACCACGACCGTGGTGATCATCACCGTGTTTCTCTTTGCGTTTTATTTCTGGGTCGTGGATCTGGCGATCACCAACAGCCTGGAGCGGGGTTTGCATTATTTCTCGCGCCATTAGGCGCGAGCGAAAGAAGCGATTGAATGCCGGATACGGATACCAATAAAGAAAAGAACGACAGCGTTGCGGTTGGCATTGGCTCGGAAGGTGAAGGCCAGCCGGCGACGCCTCCACCTGCGCCTGCGGAAGCAGTTCCGGGCGGCGAACCCGCTCGCAATCCGAATATGAAGTGGTACATCATCCACGCCTATTCGGGCTTCGAGCGCAAGGTGAAGGAGTCGCTCGAGTCGCGGGTGCAGGCTTTCGGATTGCAGAACAGGATCGGCAAGGTGCTGATTCCGACCGAGTCGGTCACCGAAGTCCGTGGCGGCAAGAAGTACACCTCGGAGCGCATGTTCTATCCCGGCTACGTGCTGGTGGAAATGGACATGGACGACCACGTCTGGCACGTCGTGAAGTCGACACCGCGGGTGACCGGATTTGTGGGCACTGGGCAGCAGCCGACTCCGCTGTCGGACGAAGAAGTCAATCACATTGTTTATAAAGTGGCTGACAGCCGGGAGAAGCCGAAGCTTAAGGTGAAATTTGAAAAGGGCGAGACGGTCCGCATCGGCGAAGGGCCATTCGCAACCTTTACGGGTGTGGTCGATGACGTGAACGAGGATCGCGAGACTTTGAAAGTGATGGTTACCATCTTCGGGCGGTCGACTCCGGTGGAATTGGAATTTGGGCAGGTGGAGAAGGTCGCGTAGCGATTTTCTGTAGAGACGCGGCTTGCCGCGTCTCGGCGGCAGAAGACCGGAAGGTAAATTGGAAAGGCATCATGGCAAAGAAAGCTACAGGTTCGGTAAAGTTACAGATTGCGGCGGGCAAGGCCACGCCGGCGCCTCCGGTAGGACCGGCGCTCGGTCAGGCGCAGGTCAACATCATGGAGTTCTGCAAGCAGTTCAATGCCCGCACCTCGCAAAAAGAACTCGAAGGGCTGATCGTTCCGGTCGTGATCACGGTCTACAGCGACCGCTCCTTCACGTTTATTACCAAGACGCCGCCGGCGTCGGTGTTGCTGAAGCGCGCGGCCGGCATCGCCAAGGGATCGGGCGCTCCAAACAAAGACAAGGTCGGCAAGGTAACGCTGAAGCAGGTCGAAGACATTGCCAAGCAGAAGATGCCTGATCTGAACGCCGCATCGGTCGACGCCGCCATCAGGAGCGTGCGTGGTACGGCGCGGTCGATGGGGATTGAAGTGATTGGATAGAGTTTTGCATGGAAGCGGGGCAAAACGTCCCAGATGAGCAGTTGTAGTCGAAAACACCACGGCTCTTCGGAACAAAGAAGCGCGGTGGGAGACTGAGGTGAGCATGAAGAAGTCAGGAAAGAATATCGAAAAGTCGCGGAAAGCAGTCGAGCCGCGACCTTATACGCTGCAGGAAGCGGTTCCACTTCTGCAGAAAGTGAAATACGCGAAATTCGACGAGACGGTCGAAGTGACGTTGCGATTGGGCGTCGATCCGAAGCATGCCGACCAGATGGTCCGGGGAACGGTCGTGCTTCCCCACGGACTGGGCAAGTCCAAAAAAGTGCTGGTGATCGCGAGCGGCGAAAAGGTTCGCGAGGCCGAGGCCGCGGGCGCGGATTTTGTTGGCGGCGAAGATATGGTCGAGAAGATCACGAAAGAAAACTGGACCGACTTCGACGCGCTAATTGCCACGCCGGACATGATGAAATCGGTCGGCCGTCTGGGTAAGGTTCTCGGACCGAAGGGCCTGATGCCGAATCCGAAAACCGGTACGGTCACCATGGACGTGGCTCGCGCCGTGCAGGAGGTCAAAGCCGGCAAGGTTGAGTTCCGGACCGACAAGACCGCACTGGTGCACGTGCCGGTGGGAAAGATTTCATTCTCGCCTGACAAGCTGATCGACAATGCAACCACGCTGATTTCGAGCGTGATCAAGGCTAAGCCTTCGGTGGCCAAGGGCAAGTACATCAAGGCCTGCTACCTAAGTTCGAGCATGGGGCCGGGGATCGCACTGGACACGACTCCGATCGAGGTTGCGGCTAAAGCATAGTTATGGCGATGCCGCCGGGTTTTGCCCGGCGGCCGGGCGAGGACGCCCGCGCTCCACAAAACTCAAGTTTGAAAGGGTTCGAACATGGCGGTTACGCGAGCTAAGAAAGTTGCCCAGGTTGAAAAACTCGGTGGCGAACTGAAGAACGCTTCGAGCATGATTGTCGCCACGTATTCCAAGCTGACGGTGACGCAGGACTTCGAGTTGCGCAAGGCATTGCGTCCGACCGGTGCGAAGTATCGCGTGGTGAAGAACACGTTGGCCGAGCGCGCCAGCAAAGGCACCAGGGTCGAGGAAGCGCTGAAGAACCTTCAGGGTGTGACCTCGATCGCATACACCGAAGGCGATCCGGTGGCACTGGCGAAGGCGCTGGCGAAGTATGTTAAGGAGAATCCGGAATTCAGCTTCAAAGCCGGCGTGGTCGAAGGCCGCGCGATTTCGGTCAAGGAGATCGAATGGCTGGCGACTATGCCGTCGAAGGAAGAACTCTATTCGAAGCTGCTGTTCCTGTTGAACGCTCCATCGCAGCGTCTGGTTACGGCGATGAATGCGGTCGGGCGAAACCTGGCGGTAGTCGTCAGCCAGGGCGTGGAGCAAAAGAAATTCAAGGAAGCGTAAGGCTTATGTGGTGGCCGGGCGGGGACGCCCGGCGCTCCATCGATAAAGTTTCGGAGCAGCAATGCTGCTCGAAAAAAGATTTAGCTGTCGTGAAGCTCGGGGTGGCGCGGTTGGAAATTCCGGCGTTGTCTGGCGCTGGAATTGAAAACCTGGTCGCACTGGAAACCTGGCCAAGCGATAGCGAAATCGCAAATCTTACATAGAAGCGGAGAGATTCACATGGCGGATCTACAGCAGTTGGAAGAGTCCATCGTTGGCCTGTCGTTGCTGGAAGCGGCGGAGTTGGTCAAGAAACTTGAGTCGCGTCTGGGCGTTTCGGCAGCAGCAGCGGCCCCGGTGATGGTTGCCGGAGGCGGAGCGGCGGCGGGCGGAGCAGCCCCGGCGGAAGAAAAGACCGAATTCACCGTCGTTTTGAAGGAAGTCGGAGCCAATAAGATCAATGTAATCAAGGCAGTACGCGAGGTCACAAGCCTTGGCCTGAAAGAGGCAAAGGACCTGGTGGACGGCGCTCCCAAGAACATCAAAGAAGGCGTCTCGAAGGACGAAGCCGAGACCATCAAGAAGAAGTTCACCGAAGCGGGCGCAGTTGTCGAAGTCAAATAACTAAGGTGAAGAGGTCCTTTCGCTCAGGATGGTGGCGGCGGGCTCGGACGCCCGCCAATCGCCACCGCTTGCAATTATTTGACCGAACACTGGCTGAATCCTCGGGAGTGGTGTTAATATTTAATAAATGACCCGCTTACCCTGGCTTCACTGTGAGGCGACAGCGACCCGCATCCTCCAAATAGACCCAGGAAGCGGAACAGGGTCGCTGGGATAGAAGTTTGGCAGCCGGTCCCGCGGGCGGCGGGACGGAACAGGCCTTTTGAACTGGCGCGGAATTTTACAATTTATTCAAGAGTAAGCGTCGCATACGGCGCCCGCGGACAAGCTTGTCCTTGCGGGAGCCTATGTCTTTTCTCCGCGTACACCGCTCGTTTTCGGCAACCGTAGCAATATTTTGGCGCGATTTTTTGCGCCCTCATTCCGCGCTGTACCGCAGCCCCAGGCTGCCTGAAAGCAGGAGTTCCAGAGAATGCCAAAGCACAATATCCATCGCAAGCGTTTCGATTTTTCCAAGATTCCAGCAACCATCCAGATCCCGAACCTGATCGAGGTTCAGAAGCGCTCCTATGACCGCTTCCTGCAGATGGACAAACTGCCCAGCGAGCGCGAAGACGGCGGGCTGCAGGCAGTATTTCAGTCGGTGTTTCCAATCACTGACTTTCGCAACGTCTCGCAGCTTGAGTTTGTCGATTTCGCGATCGGCAACTGGGAATGCAAGTGCGGCCACCTGAAAGGGCTGCATCACTTGCGCACCACCTGTAAGAATTGCGGATCGACGGTCATCACCGACCCGTTCCATCCGGGCGACGTTCTCTGCCACAAGTGCGGCACCTACAACGCGAACACTCCCGACTTCTGCAACAAGTGCGGCGATCCGGTTGGGCTGCAGTTGAAGTATGACGTGGCGGAATGCGAAGAGCGCGGCATGACTTACTCCGCTCCGCTCAAAGTCACGATGCGGCTCACCATCTGGGACAAAGACGAAGCCGGCAACCGCTCCATCCGCGACATCAAGGAGCAGGAAGTTTTCTTTGGCGACGTTCCGCTGATGACGCAGAACGGCACGTTCATCATCAATGGTACCGAGCGCGTCATCGTCAGCCAGTTGCACCGCTCGCCAGGCGTGTTCTTCGAGACAGCGGCGAACCGCACTTACTTTTTGGGAAAGATCATTCCCTACCGCGGTTCGTGGGTTGAGTTCGAGTACGACCAGAAAAACGTTCTCTACGTGCGCATCGACCGCAAGCGTAAGTTCCTGGGCACGATCTTCCTGCGCGCCCTCGGCCTGCGTTCCGGCGAAGACATTCTCAAAACTTTCTACACGACCGATCGCTTGGTTGTCCGCGACAAGAAGCTGTTCTGGACGTTGGATCCGGCGAGTGACAAGCCGACGAATCTGCTGGGCATGAAGCTGGCGCACAGCATCAAGTCGAAGTCAGGCGATGAAGTGGCGCACTCCGGCCGCAAGCTCAGCCCCGCGACCCTGAAGGAAATTCAGAAGGCGAAGATCACCGAGATTGAAGTGGACACAAGCGATCTCGAGGGCGCGTGGGCGGCGAGCGACATCGTCGACACGACGACCGGTGAAGTGCTGCTCGAGGCGAACTCTGAAATCACCGCCGACAAGGTGGCAAAGATCCTGGAATCGGGCGTGATCGAGCTGAGCGTGTTCTTCCCCGAGCGCGACGACGTGGGCACCGTGATCAGCCAGACCCTGCGCCGCGATTCGGTCGCCACACCATCGGAAGCGCTGATCGAAATTTATCGGAAGCTGCGTCCCGGCGATCCGCCGACGCTCGACACGGCAACTGCGCTGTTCCAGGGCATGTTCTTCGATCCGCGCAAGTATGACTTCTCGCGCGTAGGCCGGTTGAAGTTCAACATCAAGCTGTTCGAAAACCAGGAGGCGACGAGTCTCGAACAACGCACGCTTGATCCCACGGATTTCTACGCAACCATCAAGTACCTGCTCAAGCTGCGCAAGAATATCGGCGCAGTAGACGACATCGATCACCTCGGCAATCGCCGTGTGCGAGCGGTTGGCGAGTTGCTGGAAAACCAGTTCCGCATCGGCTTGGTCCGCATGGAACGCGCCATCAAGGAAAAGATGAGCGTGTACCAGGAAATGTCGACGGCTATGCCGCACGATCTGGTCAATGCCAAGCCTGTAATGGCCGCGATTCGCGAGTTTTTCGGATCGTCGCAGCTGTCGCAGTTCATGGACCAGACGAATCCGCTGTCGGAAATTACGCACAAGCGCCGTCTTTCGGCCCTCGGGCCGGGAGGGTTGTCGCGCGAACGTGCCGGATTTGAAGTTCGCGACGTTCACCCGACGCACTACGGACGCATCTGCCCGATTGAAACGCCGGAAGGTCCGAACATTGGACTGATCTCGTCGTTGAGCTGCTTTGCGCGCATCAACGACTACGGCTTCATTGAGTCGCCGTACCGCAAGGTGAAGAACGCGCGCGTGGTGGATTACGTCATCGTCGTCAACGCCGGTGACAGCAGCTACAAAGTTGGCGACTACGTCGAGAAGAGCGAGATGGAGAAGATCAACGCCGATCTCAAAGAACGGCGCAAGAAGCCGGTCGAGGTCGAGCCGTTTTCCTTCTATCTTTCCGCGTGGGAAGAGGACCGGCACACTATCGCGCAGGCCAACATCGAACTGGACGAAAAGGGTCGCATTGCTGGAGAGCTGGTCAATGCCCGCAAGGCGGGCAACTTCGTTCTGGTAAACCGTGACGAAGTAGACTACGTTGACGTCAGCCCGAAGCAACTGGTTTCAGTCGCCGCTTCGCTGGTGCCCTTCCTCGAGCACGACGACGCCAACCGCGCGCTGATGGGCGCGAACATGCAACGTCAGTCGGTGCCCCTGCTGCGGGCTCAGGCTCCGATTGTGGGAACAGGCATGGAAGGCGTTACCGCGCGCGACTCGGGTGCGGTCGTACTTGCTCGTCGCAATGGAATCATCGATTCTGTGGATTCCGAACGCATCATTGTTCGGGTCGAGGGCGAGCATCATCCGATGCAGCTTTCGCGCGAAGTGGGCAGCGACATTTACCAGCTCACCAAGTTCAAGCGCTCGAACCAGAATACCTGCATCAACCAGAAGCCGATCGTGAAGAAAGGCCAGCGGGTGGTCAAGGGACAAGTGATTGCGGACGGTCCGTGCACCGACTTTGGCGAGTTGGCGCTGGGACGCAACGTGCTGGTCGCGTTCATGCCATGGCGCGGCTACAACTTTGAGGACGCGATCCTGGTTTCCGAGAAGATGGTGAAGGAGGATTACTACACCTCGGTTCACATCGAAGAGTTCGAACTCGAAGCCCGCGACACGAAGCTCGGTCCCGAGGAAGTGACGCGCGACATCCCGAACGTGAGCGAATCCACGCTGCGAAATCTGGACGAAGCGGGTGTGATCCGCATCGGCGCCGGCATCAAGCAGGGTGACATCATCGTCGGCAAAGTTACGCCGAAGGGTGAGACGCAACTGACGCCGGAAGAGAAGTTGCTGCGCGCGATCTTCGGCGAAAAAGCCGGCGACGTGCGCGACGCTTCGCTCTACTGCCCGCCCGGAATCGAAGGCATCGTGGTAGACGTGAAGATCTTCTCGCGCAAGGGCCAGGAGAAGGACGAGCGCGCCAAGGCGATCGAAGCAACTCAGATCGCCAAGCTCGAAAAGAACTTGTCGGACGAGATCCGCATTCTGACCGACGAGCGTCTGAAGCGTTTGGAAGGCCTGCTGGGCGGCAAGGAAGTGCAGGCTGATCTGCACGACGAGCGCACCAACAAGCGCTTGCTGACCAAGGACACGATTCTGGACCGCGACGCGATCGAGCGCATCTCGACCCGCAACTTGAAACGGATCAAGTACGCCGACAAGGATCCGCGGGTGAACGAGCAGATCGACGAGATTGAGGAAATGACCTCGCGCCAGATCGACGTGCTCAAGAAGATCGTCAACGAGAAGAAAGAGAAGCTGACCAAGGGCGATGAGCTGCCGCCGGGCGTGATCAAGCTGGTGAAGGTTTACATCGCCATGAAGCGCAAGCTGAGTGTCGGCGACAAGATGGCCGGACGCCACGGCAACAAAGGTGTGATCGCGCGCATTCTACCGGAAGAGGATATGCCGTACCTCGAGGATGGAACGCCGGTCGAGATCGTCCTGAACCCGCTCGGCGTGCCCAGCCGTATGAATGTGGGACAGATTCTTGAAACCCACCTCGGATGGGCGGGCTATGAACTAGGTCTGAAGATCGGCGAGTTGCTGAAGCAAAACACTCGTAACGACGCCATCCGCCGCGACCTGAAAGCTTTGTTCAAGGACACGGTGCTGGCGGACACCATCGCCGACATGAGTGAAGATGAGCTCGAAGCGTTGGCCCCAACATTAAAGAAGGGCGTATTCATGGGGTCTGCAGTATTCGACGGCGCCCGCGAGTCGGAAATCAAGGCGCTGCTGACGAGCGCGCGCCTGCCCACATCGGGCAAGACGTACTTGCGTGACGGCATGACGGGCGAGAAGTTCGAACAGCCGGTCACGGTCGGCTACATCTACATGTTGAAGCTGTCGCACCTGGTGGACGACAAGATTCACGCGCGTTCCATCGGACCGTACTCGCTGATCACGCAGCAACCGCTGGGCGGCAAGGCGCAGTTCGGAGGCCAGCGCTTCGGAGAAATGGAAGTCTGGGCTCTGGAAGCGTACGGCGCGGCGTTCATCCTGCAAGAGCTGCTGACCGCGAAGTCGGACGACGTTTACGGTCGCACCAAAATATACGAGGCCATCGTCAAAGGCGAGGCCGCGATGGAGCCGGGCGTCCCCGAGTCGTTCAACGTGCTGATTCGCGAGTTGCAGGCACTCTGCCTGGATGTCGAGTTGATCAAGGCCACGGAGAAAAAGCCAGTGGCCGTGGCAGCGGATTAAGAGCAGTACCCAGTAACCAGTACCCAGTGGGCAGTTGAACCAACCAGGGTATGCGGTTCTGGGGAGACGAATCTTAGAGAACGTTTCGCGAGTCGCGGCTCTCAGTCTTCGCGAAACATTGAAATGAGCATACTGGGTACTGGCTACTAGGTACTGGGTACTGCTTCTGAGAGCAGGAAAGCGGAGGAACATGTTTCGTTCGAGCCCGTTCGATATGGCAAATCCGGTGGCTGACTTTGATGCCATCCGCATCAGCCTGGCGTCCCCGGAAAAGATCCGGAGCTGGTCGCATGGGGAAGTGACCAAGCCGGAAACCATCAACTACCGCACCTTCAAGCCGGAGCGCGACGGCTTGTTCTGTGCGCGCATCTTCGGCCCAGTCACCGACTGGGAATGTCTCTGCGGCAAATACAAGCGCATGAAGCATCGCGGAGTGATCTGCGACAAGTGCGGCGTGGAAGTCACGCTGTCAAAAGTCCGCCGCGAGCGCCTCGGCCACATCGAACTGGCTTCGCCCTGTTCGCACGTGTGGTTCTTCAAGGGACTGCCCAGCCGCATCGGGCATCTGCTCGACATTTCGCTGCGCGATCTGGAAGCGATTCTGTACTTCGAGGCCTATGTGGTCGTCGATCCCGGCGACTCTCCGGTGAAAGAACGCGAAGTCATCAAGGACGAAGCGAAGTACCGCGAACTCGACCAGCAATATCGGCCCGCTGGCTTCAAGGCCATGATGGGTGCGGAAGCGATCAAAGAACTTCTCAAGCGCATTGAAGTCGATTCGCTGGCTGCCGAACTGCGCGAGAAGATGAAGCACGAAACCTCGCTGCAGAAGCGCCTGAAGTATGCCAAGCGTCTGAAAGTGGTCGAGGCTTTCCGCAAGAGCGGTAACAAGCCGCAATGGATGATTCTGGACGTGCTGCCGGTGATTCCACCCGAACTGCGTCCGTTGGTTCCACTGGATGGCGGACGCTTCGCCACCTCCGATCTGAATGATCTCTATCGCCGCGTGATCAACCGCAACAACCGGTTGAAGAAGCTGATGGACCTGCATGCTCCCGAAGTCATCGTGCGCAACGAGAAGCGCATGCTGCAGGAAGCGGTCGACGCTCTGTTCGACAACGGACGCCGCGGGCGCATTCTGCGTGGCGCCAACAACCGGCCGCTGAAATCGCTCTCCGACACGCTGAAGGGCAAGCAGGGGCGGTTCCGCCAGAATCTGCTCGGCAAGCGCGTGGACTACTCCGGACGTTCGGTGATTGTGGTTGGTCCTGAGCTCAAATTGCACCAGTGCGGCTTGCCGAAGAAGATGGCGCTCGAGCTGTTCAAGCCGTTCATTTACCACCGGCTGGAACAGACGGGAAACTGCACCACTATCAAGCAGGCAAAGGAAATGGTGGAGCAGCAGGAACCGATCGTCTGGGACATTCTGGAAGAGGTCATCAAAGACCACCCAGTCATGCTGAACCGCGCGCCCACCCTCCATCGCCTGGGCATTCAGGCTTTTGAGCCGGTGCTGGTGGAAGGCAAGGCCATCAAGATCCACCCGCTCGTCTGCACGGCGTTCAACGCCGACTTCGACGGCGACCAGATGGCGGTGCACATTCCGCTTTCGCCTGAGGCGCAGGTGGAGGCGAGCGTTCTAATGCTGTCTTCGCACAACATCCTGTCGCCGGCATCCGGCCAGCCCATCACCGTACCTACTCAGGACATGGTGCTCGGCCTCTACTATCTGACGAAAGCGAAGCCGGGTGCAAAGGGAGAAGGCCGCTCGTTCGCCAATATTGACGAAGTCGTGATCGCGCTCGAAATGGGCGAGGTGGAAACGCTCACCCCGATTCGCCTCCGCTACACCGGCGAAGTCATCGACCTGACCCAGGCTTATGACGATCAGGACGTGAACCATACGGAACCGGTGCACATTACACGCGAATACCTGAACACGACCGTGGGCCGTGCCATTCTGAACGACCATCTGCCCAAGGCAGTACCCGGGGTCAATCTGAGCATGCCTTACATCAACGGCCTGCTGAAGAAGAAGGGCGTCGGTCAGTTGGTCAATTACTGCTATCTGCGGTTTGGCCTCGAAGTCACGGTCAAGATGCTCGATGAGATCAAGTCGCTCGGCTTCCGTTACGCCACGCGCGCCGGTCTGTCGATCGGCATCGATGACATGGTGATCCCGGACAACAAAAAGACCCTGGTGAAGGACGCCGACAAGCAGGTGATCAACGTGCAGCAGCAGTACCTGGATGGCGCGATCACCAACGGCGAACGCTACAACAAGGTCATCGAAATCTGGTCGGCCATTACGGAGAAAGTCGCCGATGAAATGTTTGGCCAGATGCAGAAACGGGATAAAGAGGGCGAACTCAACCCGATTTACGTTATGGCCGATTCCGGTGCTCGCGGATCGAAACAGCAGATTCGTCAGCTCTCTGGAATGCGCGGACTGATGGCGAAACCGACGGGCGAGATTATCGAGACTCCGATCACCGCTAACTTCCGTGAAGGGTTGACGGTGCTCGAATACTTCATCTCGACGCACGGTGCCCGCAAGGGTCTGGCCGACACGGCTCTGAAGACCGCCGACTCGGGCTATCTGACGCGCCGTCTGGTGGACGTCGCGCAAGACGTGATTATCAGCGAATACGACTGTGGCACCGTGGACGGTATTTTCGTCTCCGGCATCGTCGAAGCCGGCGAAATTATCGAGCCGCTGCGCGACCGCATCGTGGGCCGCGTGTCGCTCGAAAAGATCAAGGACTATGAAGGACAGGTCGTGGTCGATGTGAATCACGAGATCACCGAAGATCTGGCAGGCGCGATTCAGGCTGCCGGCATCGAGCGGGTGAAGATTCGCTCGGTGCTCACCTGCGAGTCGAAGCGCGGCGTTTGCGTCATGTGCTACGGCCGTAATCTGGCTTCCGGCCGCCTGGTTGAACTCGGCGAGGCTACGGGCGTGATTGCGGCTCAGTCCATTGGCGAGCCTGGAACGCAGCTCACCATGCGTACCTTCCACATCGGAGGCACGGCGTCGCGGGTTTCGGAACAGTCGCGCCTCGATGCCAAGAGCAACGGCACCGTGCGCTTCGTCAACTTGCAGACCGTGAAGTCCAAGACCGGCGACCTGGTGGTCATGAATCGCCAGGGCTCGATCGCAGTGGTGGACGAAAAGGGCCGCGAACGCGAGCGCTATGCGGTCGTATATGGCGCCAAGGTGAAAGTCGCCGAAGGCGGGCCGGTTAAGCTCGGCGAGGCTCTGGTCGAGTGGGACCCATACACCTTTGCCATCCTCACGGAAATTGGTGGCACGGCGCAATTCAAGGACCTGCAGGAAGGCATCACGCTGCACGAGGAAGTCGATGAAGTCACCGGCCTGTCGCGTCACGTGGTAGCGGATTCGCCCGACGAGAAGCGTCAGCCGGCCATCGTAATCAAAGGCAAGGCGAGCAAGCGATACTTGATGCCTTCGCGCGCTCACCTCATGGTGCAGGACGGAGACACGGTGTTTCCGGGAGACGTGCTGGCCAAGATCCCGCGCGAGACGACGAAGACCAAGGACATCACCGGCGGTCTGCCGCGCGTGGTGGAATTGTTCGAGGCCCGCAAGCCGCGCGAGACCGCCGTCATCAGCGAAATCGATGGCGTGGTGCGCTTCGGCGAGGTGGCCAAGGGACAGCGCAAGCTCTATGTGGCCGCCGACAACGGCACGGAAAAGGAATATTCCGTTCCCCGCGGCGTTCACATCAACGTGCAGGAGGGTGAGCGCGTCAAGGCGGGTGAACCGCTGATGGACGGACCGCTCAACCCGCACGACATTCTAGCCGTGCTCGGTGAGAAGGAACTGCAGTCTTACCTGGTGAATGAAATCCAGGAAGTCTACCGGCTGCAGGGTGTGAACATTTCGGACAAGCACATCGAAGTGATCGTCCGCCAGATGATGCGCTGGGTGAAGGTCGAAGACGTAGGCGACACCCAGTTCCTGCTCGAACAGCAAGTGGACAAGTTCCGCTTCCACGAGGAGAACGAGCGGGCCATCGCGCAGGGCGGCAAACCGGCCACTGGACGTCCGTTGCTGCTCGGTATCACCAAGGCGTCGCTCTCGACCGATTCGTTTATTTCTGCTGCCTCCTTCCAGGAGACAACGCGCGTGCTGACCGAAGCTTCGATTCAGGGAGCGGTCGATCATCTGCGCGGTCTGAAGGAGAACGTGATCGTGGGCCGCTTGATTCCCGCCGGCACCGGCATGGAATACTATCGGAACGTGCGTCTCTCTCCGGAAATGGAAGAGGCCGCCAGCAAGGTGCAGGAGGAAGTGTCGCAGGCCTACGAAGATGCCGAGCGCGCGCTCGAACTCATGCGGCACGAAGGCGAGACCGAAGAACTCGCCGCGGAGTAAGACGAGACGAATCCAGGACAGGGGCGACGCGAGTCGCCCCTGATTTTCTTGAATAGCGTTTCCTGAACCCCATGGCTTTAGCACTGGAACCACAGCGACTGACCGGGCCACCTCCGGACCGCAATGCCGCACCAGAGCCGGTTCCTGGTGGATTGGTGTTGGCGCCCGCCCTGGGGCGGTTCTGGCGACTATTCCGCCTATCGATCTGGCGTGCCTTCGAGCACGATGCTTTCGGGACCGCCAAAGCCTCGGCCTATTCGTCGCTCTTCACTTTTTTCCCAGCCCTGCTCGTATTGGGCGCGGTTCTTGCCACACTAAGCCGGGGCCAAGTCTACCTGCGTGAGATTTCCTACGCCCTGGGTACGATCTTGCCTGCGGGAAGCTCCACCGTACTCGCCTACCTAAGAGGTAGCACGAGCCGGCCGGTTGGGCTGCTCATCACCACCTCATTGTTGACGATTTGGAGCGCCTCCGGCGTCATCATCTCTTGGATGGATGGTTTTCGCCGCGCCTACCAGCTTCCCAAGACCTGGGGATTACTCCAGGAGCGCGCGATAGCGATTTCGCTGGTTTTGATGGCGGGTCTGCCGCTGACTTTTGCTACTATCCTGGTCGCCTTCGGCAGCCGCATTGAAACGCGGATTCTGTTTCACATCGGGCATGAGTTCGGACCTCTAATTTTGCTGTTGTGGGGCGCGATCCGCTGGGCCATCGCGATCATGACCAGCATTGCCGTGATCCAGCTTATCTATCACAACGCGGTGCCCCGCACGCAACCCTGGCACAGCGTCTTGCCGGGCGCTGTTCTTGCGACCGCCATGTGGCTGATCTCGACCGCATTGTTGGGATGGTATTTACAGCACTACGCCGACTATAGCGTCATCTATGGATCGCTCGGTGTGGGTATTGCGCTGCTCGTCTGGATGTACCTGATCTCGCTGGTGGTGCTGATTGGCGCCGAGTTCAATGCCATGCTCTTCCCTCGCTGTCTCACAAAAGTTCCCCCTCCGCGGGCGGACACCGAAGCTCATTGACGGAGAAGTCAGGATCCAGCAGCCACGCCGTGAACAATTCATTCGCCGAATTCCGCGATAATTCGCTGAACCCCGCTATCCGCGGCTTTCTGCACTCGCCCGCGAATCCGAACGGCGACGCGCTGATCCTGACTCATGGCGCGGGTTCGGATTGCAGTGCTCCTCTGCTGGTAGCACTCAGCGAAACTTTTGCCGGCCATGGCTACGTCGTTCTGCGCTGCGATCTACCCTTCCGCCAGGAGCGGCGAACCGGCCCGCCGTTTCCAGGCAAATCGGAACGTGATCGAGCGGGCCTGCGCAACGCGGTTGCAGTCTTGCGTAAAAGTGTCGCGGGCCGTATCTTTCTCGGCAGCCACTCCTACGGTGGACGTCAGGGCACGATACTCTGCGCCGCCGAACCAGAGTTGGTGCCCGGACTCCTCCTGCTCTCATACCCCTTGCATCCACCGCGCAAGCCGGAACAGCTCCGCGTCCAGCACTTGCCCAACCTGCGTACGCCGAGTCTGTTCGTCCATGGCACGCGCGACCCGTTCGGAAGCGTGGAAGAGATGGCGCAAGCCCTGCAGCTAATTCCGGCCAAAACCGGATTAATGAAAGTGGAAGGAGCGGGGCACGACTTGGGTTTCAAAGGGAAGGCGCAGCCGATAGAACTCTCGGCTAACATCGTAGCCAGATTTGAAGAGACGTTCGGATAATCGCGCAACCGCGAAAGAAAGGAAAGCGTTTCTCGGCGCGCCTTCTGCGTCTCGGCGGTGAGGCTGTCCTAATTCACCCAGCCCGATTTCGACCCGCCATTCGTCTTGTCGTTCTCGTCAGGTGGTATGTAATTCCCATGCTCATCAAAAGTCACTTTGCGGTCGTGATCGCGCATATAGACTTCGAATTTTCTCGCGGCGCGCCGCCGTTTCCAGCGGTAGTAGGAGTTCCGCACGCCGAAATAACGCTCGGATGCCGCATAGCTGAGGCCGCGAGAAGGCAGAAACTTCACCCACAGGAAGCCGAAAAACAATCCGCCGAGGTGAGCAAAAACCGCGACTCCGCCTTGCGATGGCTCAAAGACCGCAATGATCGCGACGACGACCCAAATGCCGACCAGATATTTGGCCTTGATCCTGAACGGCAGCGGAAACAAATACATTTCCTGATCGGCGTAAAGAATTCCAAAGGCCATCAGCAGCCCGAAAATTCCGCCTGACGCGCCCACGGTTCCGGTTCTCGGATCCATCCCCAGGAAATGGGTGTAGGAAACAGCAATCGTCACCAACGCGGCGCCCACGACGCAGAACGTGTAGCACTCGATGAATCGTCGTGGTCCCCAGTCGCACTCCAGGTACGCGCCGATAAACCAGAGTGTGAGCATGTTGAAAAACACGTGGCCGAAGCTGGCATGCAGTAACGAGTATGTGACCAATTGCCACACTTTGCCGTGCATCACGGCAACCGGGATCAACGCCAGCCACTCCCGCATCAGAACGACAACGTCTGGGGCAAAATTCTCCATCACCTTCTGAAACAGGTATATCCCCGTGCAAGTCAGAATGATGCGCTTCACCCATCCGGCAAAGGGAGGGAAGCTGAACGAGATGGTTTGTCCGCGGCTCATTATTCTTATCTTTCTGGCTCCGGCACCACCGGCAGACTACGATGTCCCGCCGCATCCACTGCGCGTACAGCGAATATCACATTATCCTTCGAAACCTTCAGGGTTGCACGCGTACCGCTGCTCACCGTTTGGACGTACTCCCAATCGGCCGCGCTGGTCGAGCGCCAGACCACCTCGTAGGCGGACGCACCCGCCGAAGGTTCCCACGTAAAAGTCGTGTCGTTTTCGAGGTTCTTGGTCTGCATCTTTACGCTTGCCGGCGGCGCTGGAGCGGATGCCAGCGATGCCAGCGTCACCGCATTTAACCGCGCGACGTGCGCCACATAGTCGAAGTCCACAAATTTCGGCAGGTCTCCGTATTCGATGCCGTTGACGTCGTCCTTGCGAACGTTCTGATGTTGATGATTGTAGTCTTCGCGGAATTCGGTGAAACGTACGGCGGCGAAGCCCTGCTGATTGAAAGAGTAGTGGTCGCCTCCGCGCAGGAAACGGTCCAGGCGGAAGATCAAAAGCGGCTTCACTCCCGCATCATACGAGCGTCCGACGTCGGCGATGTAGCGGGCCAGTTCGCGCGAATTCGAGTCGCTCTCACCGCCCAGCATTCGAATTCGCTTGATTTCAGCCTCGCTCGCCGCCGCTGGCAGCCCTTCAGAAAACACTCGCACCACGCTCGCATCCTGTCCCGGACCAAGATTGCCTCCCACAATGTCATTGTTCAAAACCGCTTCGATTTTCCACCCTTGCTGTTTGGCCATCTGGGCGAAGTGCTTGCTGCCGTTCAGTCCCTGCTCTTCTCCCGCGACCGTCAGAAAAATGATTGTTGCCGGGAATTTAAGTCTGCTAGCGGTTTTGCTCAAAACGCGGGCGCATTCCAGGCTTACAGCCGTGCCGCTGCCATCGTCGTTCGCTCCCGGCGCGGGGTCGGTTCCGTTGAAAGTGTCGCTGTTTCGCGAGTCGTAGTGACCGGTTACGAGCACGATGCGATCGGCCTGCTGCCGGTCGGTTCCGCGCAGCACCGCATAAACATTGGTGATTTCGGTCGGCTTCGGGATGCGCTCACCGGGCGGCTCGGTGAAAATGTCGGTCCTTACCTCCAGGCAGCCGCCGCAATCTTTGGAGTAGCGTTCAAACTCCGCTTTGATCCACTCCCGCGCCGCTCCAATTCCCTTGCCTGCTTTGGTGGATTCCTCGTCCTGCGTGGAGATCGTCGACCGGTTTTGGAAGCTGACCAGCTTTTCGATCGTCTGCCGGATGGGGTCCGCCGAAACTTCCCGGATCGCCTCGGCGATGCGTGAGTCGACATGCGGGTCGGATGCCAGGCGGGGCGGCGGACCCTGAGCCATTTCCTGTGCCCGGCAAAAAGAAGCACAAGACGTCAGCGCCAGGGCGACGATCACAGCCGCCACAAGGCTTGCGGAGAGGTAACCGGCGGACTGATCCATCTCAGAATTCTCTTGGAAAGCCACTTGACCTTTTCCTCTCGAAGAAACTAAATATAACAGGGTACCCCGAGTGTGGAGGGAATCATGGTGTACTGTCCAGAATGCGAGACGGATCTCGACATCGAGGAAGATGAGGTCGATGAAGGCGCGGTCGTCTCCTGCCCGGAGTGCGGCACGGACTTCGAGGTGGTTACAGTGAATCCCGTTGAACTGAAAGTAGTCGGCGAAGACGAAATCGAGGAAGACGAGGACGAAGAAGACGCCGACGAAGAAGAGGATGAGGACGAAGATTCCTGAAGAGTTCTGCGCACATCCGCGGGTTCCGGCGCTCGGTCGCAATGGCTGCTGCAGTTTTTTCCCTGGCTTTTCTGCCAGCCCCGGCCAGCGCGCGCGGTAGCAGCCCCGAGAAGCCGCAGCCTTATGCTCTAATCTTTGGAACGGTTTGGGACCCTGACGGGCACCCGCTCTACGGGGTCAAGGTCAAGATCCGGCGTGCCGGCGAGAAAAAAGCGCGCTGGGAACTCTATTCCAATCACACCGGCGAGTTTGCCCAGCGGCTGCCCGTCGGCAAGGCCGACTACATCGTTTGGGCGGACGTGAAAGGCTACAAGCTGCCCTCGGGCAGAAAATTGAAGCCCGGCTCCGAAGTAGCCGTGCATATCGACAGCGACGAGCGTTCCGACATCGGTCTTCATTTAGACTGGTAATGGCCGTGGTGTGGTTGGAACGGCGGCAATGGGATACTCATGAAGAAGGCGATTGCGGCTTCGCTACTGGTTACGTTGTCCCTGGTTGTGTTGTCAGCGTCGGTCTTCTCGACATCGGTCCTCGCCGCGCCAGCCCAGTTGTTTGGCCGCGATACGAAGAAAGACAAGACGCGCCTGCTCACAGGCAAGGTGCTGGACGGCGGCGATAATCCTTTGCCGAACGCGGTTGTGTACCTGACCAACACCCACACCCGCTCCGTGAAGACCTATATTGTTGGGCCGGACGGAACCTATCGTTTCCCGGCGCTTCAGCCCACCATCGATTATGAAGTGTATGCTCAATACAACAACCGCAAGAGCGGCACCAAGACGGTCAGCCAATTTGACGATCGCACCCAGGTTTACATCAGTTTGAAAATCGACACTAAAGCCGAAACCAAGTAGGTCCTTTCGCCTAGGAAATCTCAAAGAATCGAGCAAGGCCAAGAAAAAGGCCACCGTTGCCGGTGGCCTAAATTTCTGATGTTAGTGAGCAGAACTCAGTTGCTGTCCCCGCCGGCCCGTTTCCACGAAATCAAGTCGCCAATGGTGGTGCTGGTTGAAGATGACGACGACGCCGGGTGCTTGTAAGACTCGACTTCCTGGCGCGACGCTTCTTCGCCGACCGCCCGGATGCTCAGGCCGACCTTTTTCTCTTCCTGATTCATCTTGATGATCTTGAAGTCGAACTCGGCGCCGGGTTCCAAATGCATCGGCTGTCCGTTCGCATCGACGGCTTCCGAGTTGTGACACAGAGCTTCGATGCCTTCCGCAATCTCGACAAATGCGCCGAAATTCGCCACGCGCAGGATCTTGCCATGCACGATGTCGCCGACGCGGTGCTGCGCGAAGAACGAATCCCAAATGTCGGGCTGCATCTGCTTCACGCCGAGTGAAAGGCGCCGCTTGTCCGGTTCAATGGCCAGGATCACCGCTTTGACCTTGTCGCCCTTCTTTAACACCTCGGAAGGATGCTTCACGCGCGTGGTCCAGCTCAGGTTGCTGACATGCACCAGGCCGTCGATTCCGTCTTCGATTTCAATGAAAGCGCCAAACTCGGTCAGATTGCGCACACGGCCCTCAACCGTTGCCCCTACCGGATACTTATCGTGCAGCGTATCCCAGGGGTTGGACGCGAGTTGCCGCATGCCCAACGAAATCCGGCGCTCGGTCGGGTTCACGCTCAGAACCACACAATCCACCTGATCGTTTACGTTGACCAGCTTCGACGGATGCTTCATCCGTTTCGACCAGGTCATTTCGCTCACATGGACCAGGCCCTCAATGCCCTGTTCGAGCTCGACGAACGCTCCGTAATCGGTAACGCTGATGACGCGTCCGTGAACGTGAGCGCCCACCGGGTAGCGGTGCTCCGCATCCAGCCACGGATCGGGCGTGAGCTGTTTGAACCCCAGCGAGACGCGCTGCTTGTCTTTGTCATACTTCAGGATCTTCACCTGAATCTGGTCGCCGACGTTGACCAGATCGCGCGGGTGCGTCAGACGTCCCCACGACATGTCGGTGATGTGCAGCAGCCCGTCAATTCCGCCCATGTCAACAAACGCGCCATACTCGGTCAGATTCTTGACGATACCGGTGAGGACGCTACCTTCTTGCAGGTGCTCGAGGGTCTTGCCGCGCTTTTCCGCCTGCTCTTCTTCCAGAATCTGTTTGCGCGACACCACGATGTTGCCGCGCTTTTTGTTGAGCTTGATGATGGCGACTTCCATCGTCTGGCCCTTCATACCTTCCAGATTCCGGATCGGACGCAGATCCACTTGCGAGCCCGGCAGGAAGGCGCGTGCGCCCTGAATATCGATGGTCAGGCCGCCCTTGATGCGTTCTACGACGATACCCTTGATCGGCTTCTTCTCGTTGTATGCGCGCTCAATCTCGTCCCACGAGCGCAACCGCTGCGCCTTCAGGTGCGAGAGGTTGATGTAACCCTCCTCGGTTTCGCCCTTTTCGCGCATCACGTCGATCTCGTCGCCGGGCTGGAGCTTCGGCTTGCCCTCGTGATCGAGAATCTCGGCGATCGGCACCATGCCTTCAGACTTGGCTCCGACATCGACGACGACGTGGGTCGCGGTCAGTTTCACCACGCGGCCTTTGATGACGTGGTCCTCGCCAACGGCTTCCTCGGTTTCAGTTTCGAAATGTTGCAGGGCGGCGGCGAAATCATCGCTGCCAGCCGCAGGGGTCTCGGCCACGGAAGTCTCGGGAGCATCACTTTGAGGAGCGTTTTCACGAGTTTCAGGGGCGGAAGCCTGTACTTCCGCAGGAGAAGGTTGTGCGTGCTCGGGAGCGTCTAGTACGGCCGAGGCGCCGGTGTGGGTGTCGTGTGCAGGTGTCATGGTTTCAAGACTGGATTCAAGATTGCGAGCGTTGCTGTCGTCGGACAAGTTCATAGCCTCTGTGTCGCACGCGTTGGTGCGCAACTCATGCGGGACGTGGTGTAGCGGACTGCTGGCGTGGTCATTAGGTTGCGTTGAGGCCGACCTGGCGGACGACCCTAGGACAATTCCAGCTGGTTCGAAACCGCGTCCAATAGGGACCCTTCGACTATAGCAACCACGTTGGAACAGTGTCAAACGCGAAACGAACAAGCGGACAAAGAATTCATAGACTCGTCACACTGCCGTCCTTTCCGCCCCATTATGGGATTGGTAACTGGTTACTGTCGTTCCCCGGTGACCTCGCGAAAAACAGCAATTGGCCCCACCCTGGCTGCTTCTGCTACCCTCCCCCCATGGATCATCTCTGGACTCCGTGGCGTTACGCATACGTCACTGGCGCCGAAGCAATGTCGGGCTGCATATTCTGCGATGCTCTGAAACAAAGTGACCAGCAGGCCCGCATCGTCCACCGCGGCGCCCATTGCTACGTCATTCTCAATACTTATCCATATACAAATGGACATGTCATGATCGTGCCCTACGCGCACCTCGACGAGTTGCAGAAGCTCCCCACCGATGCCGCCCAAGAGATGTTGGTCCTGACCCAGCGGATGGAGACTGTTCTGCGCGCTCTCTATCGGCCGGACGGCATCAATCTCGGCATGAATATCGGAAAAGCCGCGGGTGCCGGCGTGGCGGGACACATCCACATGCACATTCTGCCGCGCTGGGTTGCGGACGCCAATTTCGTCAGCGTCATCGGCGAAACCAGAGTGCTGCCCGAGGCGCTGGAGGTAACCTGGGAGCGGATCCGAAAGGCATTTGCAAGTGGGTAATTTGTAATGGGTAATTTGAAGGCCCCACCCTATAAAGAATTGTCATCCTGAGCGCAGCGAAGGACCTGCTTTTTGCCAGCGCCAATCGCGCGCTTGGCTCGCTTTCTTCCGAACTGAGCCACTACCGGACGCTCCGTGCCCTCCCACCGGCCTCCCGACTGGTGTAGAATTCGAAGGTCAAACCCCCACGCTGTCATCCTCGGCAGCGGATTCCATCGGGACGTAGCGCAGCCTGGTAGCGCACTTGCTTGGGGTGCAAGGGGTCGCGAGTTCAAATCTCGCCGTCCCGACCATTTCATTTTATTTCGCCGGATGTTCGCAGCCGGGCCCGTATCCACGCCACCGAGTCCAATGTCCTGTGATCCCCGCCCTTGCATTTTTCCCGCGTTTGGAGCACCTTTTCACGGTGAAAGGAGTGCCCCGAAATCATGATCCACGTTCTCATCCACCACGAAGTTGCCGACTACACCGCCTGGAAAGCGGTGTTCGATTCCAACCTCGATTGGCGGCACAAACACGGCGAGCGCAGCTGCCGCATTTTCCGCAGCGCCGGAAATGTCAACGACCTTACTCTTTTCTTCGAATGGGACAGTCTGGACTCAGCGCGCACCTTCATCGCTTCCGACGAACTCAAAGCGAAAATGGCGAACGCCGGTGTCAAAGGGCCACCCCGGGTCGACTTCCTGACTGAGGTACACAGCGTCCGGCGCAGCGCTGCTGACTGAGCTTGCGGGGCAGACAGGCTGTTCCGCCGACTGCCTAAAGCAGGCAACCGCGAGGCGAGGTCCCTTTCCCAGAAAGCTGTATCCATTTCTGGCTGTCCGCATCCAAAGGTTTGAACAGGGCAGCAGCACCGAGGGCGGATGCTTCCGTTCCGGCAATTCCTCTTTTCGGCTTGCCCAAATTCGCAGTTTCAGGAGAGCTTTATGGCTAAGAAACCAACCTCCAGCAATTCCCACAAAGCTTCAGCCCAACCCCGCTACCACCAGACGGCGCGCGAACTCCAGGCGTTTGGCACTGTGACCAGTGTGATGCCGTTGCAATTGGAAGAACCTGTCCGCCTGGAAATGACCGAGCAACTCAACCAGCTGTTGGCCGACACCATGACGCTTCGGGACCTCTACAAAAAGTCTCATTGGCAAGTGTCCGGAGCCACCTTTTACCAACTTCACCTTCTGTTTGATAAGCACTATGAAGAACAGAGTGAAATCGTCGACACCATCGCGGAACGAATCCAGCTTCTGGGTGGAATCAGTATGGCCATGGCGGCTGATGTCGCGGAGTTGACCCGTATTCCGCGCCCGCCCAAGGGACGCGAAGAGGTTCCCGTCCAACTGTCGCGCCTGTTGGACGCGCACGAGGTCATCATCACCCATTGCCGAGAACTCGCGGAGCTTGCCACCAAACTGGGCGACGCCGGCACCAACGACATGGTAGTGAGCGATGTGCTACGCACTGGAGAACTGCAGGTGTGGTTCCTGAGCGAACACCTGGTCGATGCGCCGCTGGTCGAAGCTGAGCCGCTGCGGGAATCGGCCTGAAACAAAATCGATTTTACACAGGAATTAACGCGGGCTTCACCGCCCGCGTTTTTTATCCACTCAACCCGTAGAGACGGGCTTGTCGCGTCTCACGGGCAATCAAGGCTGGGAGTCACGCTAGGCTAGTGGCGTGCGGAAAGAATGTGCAGGATCTGCTGCAGTTCGTTCCGTAAGTGCGCCACGCTCAAGGAAGGATTCATGGGAAATGGAAGCGCGCTCTGGTTCCGCTCCGACTTGTTCTCCCCGCGCAGTTGCACCCGCGCACCCGCGATCGTGAAACCATCTTCATACAGCAGCTTCTTGATCCGCACTACCGACTCCACATCGCGCTTGCGATACATGCGCTGCCCGGTGCTGCTTTTTACCGGCTTGAGCTGCGGAAATTCGGTTTCCCAGAACCGCAGCACGTAGGCTGGCAGATGGCACAAACTGGCGACTTCGCCGATGCGGAAATAAAGCTTGTCCGGAATCATGATTTCGGCGTTGCGGATTTTCTTCGATGCTTTCTTGCGCAGGCTCATGGAGGCCGCTTCCGTACTCCCGTATACGCTTTCTAGCACGAGCCGCGCCGCGGGACAACCCCCAAAAGTGCGGATGGGCCGCCGCCGGGGTGTTTGACGCTTCGCTCTCTTGAGCCACGCTCCGTTAAGGGAGGTTCTAGGTTGCGCTACGGACGTGTCTGGCCAGACCGGCCAGGCTGATTCCCAGGCCAGCAAGCATCATGAGACCGAGAACCGCGAGCGTAGCAGCTGAGATCCCGCCTTTGTGGAGAAACACGAACCAGCGATCCCAGCCCAGCCCGAGACGCGCCGGTTCGCCACTTACCAGATACCTCCACAACAGATGAATCTGCCCACCTAGCGAGTAGCCGAGGCGGTAAGTCCAGTTGGCATCGTAGTAGCGCCCGCGCGGGACTTGGTCCTCCATAAAACTGGTCGCGAGTGAGACACATTGCACAAACGCGCCCAGAACAAGCAGCGCCAGAGCAATCTTTCTTGTTCGCGCCGCGCCCTCGGCGAGCGTCGGCCCCAGCGCGAGACAGAGCAGCGCGATCGAAGGAACCAGGTACCTCGGCCCCACGCAATATCCACCCTCCCACTGTGTGTAGCGGGCAAAGAAAAATAGACACAGCAACGGAAGCAACATGGCCACAGTCGCCGTGCCTCGTTCAAGTTTCCAGAGGCGCCGGAGTCCAGCCAGAGCCAGAATCACGGGAGGCGCGAAAATAAAAACCGATTTGCCCGGAGACAACAGCAATCCGTAAAGTCCTTTCATGAGTGGCGTCTCGAAAGTGTTCAGAAGCTTGGCGCCTTCCGCTGATGCTGGATATCCAAACTGAAACGGACCGCCGAACAACAGCGCATTATAGGTCAGCAGGACCGCGACTCCGATTCCTGATACCGCGCACAACAAAGACGCGGCGCGCAGCGCAGGCTTTCCGTCGCGCACCAGAACCGCCACCGCAAACGCGGGAATCGCAAGCACGTTGGTCGGCCGGATGATCGTTCCGAGCCCCAGCACCAGCCCCGCAATGGAGGCAGTCCGCAAAGTGATCGGATCGTGGCCACGACCGAAAAGCAGCCACGCCACTCCCACAAAAACGGCAGCCGATATCGGCTCTGAGAAGAGCCACCCGGAATATGCAAAGATCGGAGTGCCTAGACCAACCATCGCGGCGGCATACAGGGCAGCGCGCGCAGGGATCCCGATGCCAGTCAGCAGCAGGAAAAAGAACGTCACGGTCAGCGCCGAAAAAGTCGCGCTGCTCAAGCAGGAAGAGAACGCCACTACCAGGTCGGTGTCATCGTTGGGTACGCCCGGCAGTCGGGCCAGCACATATTGTCCAAGGGCATACCAAGGCGCACAAAGCAAAGCTTGTCCCGGCGGATAAGCCGCGCGAGGCCGGCCATGCACGTCGTACCTTCCATAGAAATTATGCAACTGCACTGCTTGGGGAACAGCCGTGGACCCGCGGAGCACCAGGCTCTCCGCCGTGTAGAGCGTGTTGTACTCGTCCGGCGTACGCACCCTCCCCGTCGAAGTCAGCAGGTAGAAGAACTGAAGCGCGCCAAACAACCACAGGGCAATGCGCAGCGACGAGTGCGCGTGCGTGTGATTCACGGCAGATTCTGTCGGGATGCTGGAAGTGGCCACGGTGACTTGATCGTATCAATTCTTAGTGGAGCGCCGGGCGTCCCGCCCGGCCGGACGGGTGAGAAGGCCCGTCCCCTTACGACAAATGGAAAAGCCTCTCAAGAGGTGCTTCTCCTGAGAGGCTTTGGGGAATTTCTGAACGAGCATCGGTCCGCTTAGTGTTTCTTTTTCTTGGCGGCTTTCTTCTTGGTTGCCATGAAGTGTTTCCTCCGTTTGAACGATTTGTTCTCCCAAGGTTCTCGACAGGGCACCTTGATGCCCGGGCCACTCAACTTCTAGTATGAGCAGCTGTCCTACCACAAGATATTGCCATTCGTATGTAATTTGTCAACAAGAATTTCGCTTCAACGGACGATTTTGGTGAAGTGCGTGCTCGGCTTGTTCTGGCGAGCTCAACGAAAATTTCTTCTTCACGACAAAACCGTCCCGTCAGCGGCCGGTGAAGTCGCGATGCCTGTGCGATAATTTCGAAAGAAAAATTTATGTCAGATCACAAAGTCTTCTGCGCGAAATTGAAACAGGAATTGCCTGGGCTCCCCGAGCCTCCGTTCGACAGCGACTTGGGAAAAAAGATCTACGAAAACGTATCGCAACAGGCGTGGGGCCAGTGGATGGAACACTGCAAGATGTTGCTGAACGAATATCGCCTGAACCCGGCGCGCAAGCAGGATCAGGAAGTCATCGTGAAGCAGATGGAGCAGTTTTTCTTCGGCGAGGGATCCGCCCGCCCAGCCGAGTATGTTCCCCCGTCGCACTGAGCAGACGGAACCAGGAACGCCGCCTAGCGAGCCATTTGCCGCGGGCAACCGACTGGCCAGGCACCTCCCAGGTAGGTTACTGACCAGGAACATTATTCACTTGACACAAACGTGGATTAGGGGTACAGTTTGTACATGCCAAGCCGAATCCATCCCAAGCCTGTCAGCCTAGCGGAAATCTTCATAAGGTTTTCAACTGACGAACAGTGTCTAGAATACATCGGCAAGATGCGCTGGCCTGATGGCATCGTGCGCTGTCCCACCTGTGGCGACAAGAACATCGAAAAGTATGAGCGCCCTCCGCAACGTGTTCGCAAGGCGCGCTCCGAGACGCGCAAGACCAACAAAGCCAATCGTCGGACATGGTTCTACATCTGTGTCAACAACGACTGCCGTCAGCAGTTCTCGCCAACGTCCGGCACACTCTTCGCGGATTCTCACCTGCCGCTCATAACGTGGTTCCATGCAATCGGACTGATCTTGAATGCGAAAAAAGGTATCAGTGCGCTGCAATTACAGCGCGATCTTGGAATCGGCGGATACAAAACCGCTTGGTATTTGAACCATCGGATTCGTGAATCCATGAAAGAAGTCAGCCCAGAGCCTTTGGGTGGAACGGTTGAAATCGACGAAACCTACGTTGGCGGAGTTGTTCGACTGGGACGCGGCAAAGACCAAGCCTTCGCCAAGAAGCAAAAGAAAGTCGTCATGGGAGCGGTAGAGCGCGGTGGGAAACTACGTTTGCAGCATGTTCCAGATGCAAAAATACAAACGATTGGTGGATTTATCCGAGCTACCATCTCGCCAGATGTAGAGCGCGTGATGACAGATCAGCACGGCTCTTATCCTACGGCTCTTGCCCCTGAGTTCACGGATCGGCACGAAAGCGTTAATCACATAAAGGGCGAGTATGTACGTGGGGATGCTTACACGAACTCGATTGAATCGGCATTCTCCCTTTTCAAACGCGGGATCATAGGCCAGTACCACAAGCTATCGGGAAAGCATCTGCATCGCTACTTGTCAGAGTTTGAGTACAGGTTTAATCGCCGCAATGATGCCGATGTGTTTATAGAGACTGTGCGGAGGCTCTGTGGTTTCGCGCCGCTCCGCTTCGCGGAACTCGTTTCCGGCCCGAAGGCTTAGTTTTGCGCGGGGCCTTTCCTCTGCCTTTTATATCTGATGTTTTTTGTGGTGGAGTTTGCAGCATCCGGCGGAGAACTTCGTCGAATTGTCCCTTGTCGGTTTTCATTTCGTTCATCATATCACTGCCATTTTTTCGGTAGCTTCTCTCGTTCGATAATTTTCTGGACATCCGGTGCGTGCTCCTTGGTGCGCTCATCCAGCGTGTCGGTAACAAATTTAGTAATCGTCTCGCCTCTTGCTCCAGCTACGACGCCCACTCTTCGGAAGAGTTCAGTCGGAACGCGCACATTTAGCTGATCTGTTAGCGTGCGATTCGGACTAGGGCGTTTTTTGGCCTTCTTAGCCATTTGGGTACAGGGAGCAAAAAAGGACTTGCGCTCGCGTGGCTATAAAGCTAGATTATTAGCAAGATAGCCACGAAGAGACAGACAGGCCATAAGGATACCTCAACGCTGCTATCCTGGGAGTAGTGAAACACTAAACAGGCAGTGACTAAAAAACCCTTGACATCTAGTGCTTTTGGGGAGTTGCACAGACGTACCAGAAAATATAAACTTTGGCGTTTTGAGTTGAACGGAGGCGGTGGGATTCGGACCCACGGATCGAGTGTTCCCAGCGAAGGTGAGACTCGATCAGGCGATTATAAGTCGCGAGCATTAAACCGCTCTGCCACGCCTCCACAAACAAACCGGGCGCTTGGAGCACCCGGCCTGGTTACTACTTTTTGGGGTTGCGCGGGGAGAAGCAGAAAGCCTTCAACCCGTAGTCGGCAGCGTAGAGCACGCGGCCATTTTTGAGTGTGATTTTCGGGCTGAATACAGCCCCGTTGGTGGGTTTGGCAGTGCGTGGCTTTGCCATCGTTGGCTCCTTAAGAGAACTGGCCGCAAGGCCAGGCTAATGGTGGCGGGTTCCCTCCCGACCTCTGGTGTTTCCGCACCTTGGTCGGGAGGGGGCAAACCCATGCTCCAATGAGCACGGATCAATTCATACTACACCCGGTATCCCACAGAAAGTAAACCACAATCCATGGTGGTTACTGGTGGGATGTGCCTTCAGGTTTACCCCTCCAAGCAGCAATTTTTAATTCACCGCTTGCATTTATAGCATATATGGATTACATTTGCAACAGATATGGCAGATGTAGCATCTATTAAGTATCTGCGGATTGCATCAGAACAGCGGAAAAGGAGACAACACATGGCTACCCTGGCGACCACACCCAACCCCGCTGCCGTTTCTGTTTCTGAAAAGGATCAGCGGGAGATACAAGAGCTTTATGAAAAATTGCGCACGGCGGAGGCGAAGCTCGTCGGCCCCGACGGCAAGACACAGATCTTGCCCAACAACCTATATTCTTTTCTTTGCAGATTGTTAGACAACCTGAAGGCCGGACACTCAGTAACAATTTTGCAGAGCAACGCGTCTTTAACCACTGTCGAAGCTAGTAAACTACTGGGGATGTCTCGGCAGTTTTTGATTGGGTTGATTGAGAAAGGCGAAATCCCTTGTCACAAGGTGGGAACTCATCGGCGTTTGTATGCTCGGGAGGTGCTGGCATATAAAGCCAAACGCGATGCTGCGCGTGGCAAAACGCTGGACGATTTGGCGTTAGTAGAAGACGCACAAGGGACCTACGATAAAGTGCCCGATGATTGTAAACCAGGACAATGAATACGCGGCTCTTTTTGACGCTTGTGTTCTCGTTCCAATGTGTCTTTGCGATACGCTTTTGCGTTTAGCAAAAGACCCAGCTATGTACCGACTTCTCTGGAGTACCGAAATACTCCAAGAGGTCGGTGATGTGCTGGAAAGCAAACTCGGCCTTACTACGGCTCAGCGGGATCATCGCATTGGAGAGATGCAAAAAGCATACCCTGAAGCCTTAGTCTATGCTCCGCCGGATTTAGCAGCGGCACTCACGGGAATACCCGACAAAAACGATAGGCATGTCCTAGCTGCCGCGATTACCGGTCACGCTCATGTCATCGTTACGAACAACGTCAAAGACTTCCCTCCGGACTATCTCACTCAGTTCGACATTCTCTGTCATTCAGCGGATGATTTTCTGATCCATCAATTTCACCTAAACCAGTATTTGGTACTTGAACGGCTGGAATCCCAAGCGGTAAATATTCGCAGAGAAAGAAAACAGATTCTGGCCGCCTTGAAAACTGTCGCGCCCAAATCCTCAGCGATCACCCAAAACCGGCCACTGAGTATCACCTGAAAACCGGCCAACGAGAGTAGCGTCCGGGACATTGATTCCCGCGGGGGCTTGTAGGCTCCGTGGGCATGGCCAATGTCTTGAACGAAGAAAAGAAACAACAAGTCTTAGCGCTGGGACGGCTGGGCTGGTCGCTGCGGCGCATCCAGCAAGCGACCAGAACCCGTCGCGAAACCGCCAGCGCCTACCTGAAAGCGGCTGGGATTGCGGTGCGTCCGCCCAGTGGCTGGGGGCGGCACGCGCCAAAACCGGCCAACGAAGTGATCACCGACTCCGGTGCGGCAAAACCGGCCATCCCGGTGATTCCCGATCCCCTCGACCTTAACTGCAACCCCAACCCCAACCCCGAAAACCTTTCTACGAAGGGAAAAGCAAAAGCAACTTCAAAACCGGCCAACGAGGTGATCACCGACTCTGTCGTGGTCCCCAGCCCCAGCGCCTGCGAGCCGTACCGGGAAGCCATCGACTTGGGGATCAACCGCGGCCGCAATGCGCGGGCCATCTGGCAGGACCTGGTCTCGGAGTACGGCTTCGCCAGCAGCTACCAAAGCGTGCAACGCTTCGTGCGCAAGCGGCGCGGAACGCAAACCCCCGAAGCCCGCGTCGTGATCGTCACCGCCGCCGGCCAGGAGGCGCAAGTCGATTACGGCACCGGTCCGATGGTGCGCGATCCCGAGAGCCGCAAGTATCGGCGCACCCGGCTGTTCGTGATGACGCTGGGCTGCAGCCGCAAGTCAGTTCGTCTGCTGACCTTCCGCTCCAGTTCGCGCATCTGGGCCGAACTGCACGAACGAGCTTTTCGCCGGCTGGGCGGCGCCACGCGCATCGTCGTGCTCGACAATCTGCGCGAGGGCGTGCTCGTCCCCGACATTTACGACCCCGCTCTCAATCCCCTCTATCGCGATGTGCTGGCGCACTACGGCGCGGTGGCCATGCCCTGCCGCATTCAAGATCCCGACCGCAAAGGCAAGGTCGAATCGGGCGTCGGCCACGCGCAGAAAACGCCGCTGAAAGGCTTGCGCTTCGAGACTCTGGAAGAAGCCCAAGCCTACCTTGATCGCTGGGAGCAACGCTGGGCTGACACGCGCATCCACGGCACCACCAAGCGGCAGGTCGCCGCCATGTTTGCCGAAGAGAAACCCACGTTGCTGCCACTGCCACTGGAACCGTTTCGCTATTACCAGTACGGCGAGCGCATCGTGCATCTGGACGGCTGCGTCGAAGTCGAAGCCGCCTACTACGGGGCCCCTCCGGGCTGGATCGGGCGCGTGCTGCGAGTGCAATGGGATGAGCTGTATGTTCGTCTGCTCGATCCCAAGACCGGGCAACTCCTGCGCGAACACGTGCGCCAGAAGCGCGGCTGGTATCGCATTAAAGAAGAGGACCACCCCAAGCGAACACCACTGCGCACTTCCCAACTGCTGTGGCGAGCCGGTCGCGCCGGAGCGCACATCGGGGCGCTCTGCGACGCCATCCACCGCCAGCAAGGCGAGGTCGGAGTGCGCCGCATTCTGGGCGTTCTCTCTCTGGCCAAGAAGTATGGCACAGCGGCGGTCGATGAAGCCTGCGCTGCCGCGCTGGAAATGGGCGTGCAGGAATACCGCTTTGTCCGCCGCTATCTGGAACGCTGCCCGCAAGCCCCACTCAGTTTGCAACAAGTCGATCCCCTGATTCGCGAGCTGGTGCAGTACCGCGACTTCATCAACTACAAAACTACGGAGGTAGAGGAATGAATCTGATTGAACTTGATCGTGCGCTCAAACAACTTCGCTTGGGCGGAATGGCCGCCGTGTTAGAGACCCGTCTGCGTCAGGCCCAAACCGAACCGCTCGCCCCCATCGATCTGCTCTCCTGCCTGGTCTCCGACGAACTCGCCCTGCGTGGCGAGCGCCTGCTGGAGCGGCGGAAAAAACAAGCCCAGTTCCGCGACTCGCAGAAGACCCTCGACAACTTCGACTTCGCTTTCAACAAGAAGATGAATCGCAGCCTGGTCTTCGATCTGTCGACCGGCGCCTTCATCGCCCGCCACGAAGACGCTTTGTTTCTCGGTCCGCCCGGCACCGGCAAGAGCCACTTGGCTCAGGCCATCGGTCAAGCCGCGATCCAACAGGGCTACCGCGTACTCTATCGCGAGACCCACGCCTTGCTCGATGATCTCGCCGAAGCCACGCTCGACGGCACCCGCAAAGAGCACATGGAGTTCTTGGTGACCGTGCCCCTGCTCATCCTCGACGACCTCGGCATGCGCAAGCTGCCGCTCACCGCCGCCGAAGAACTGCTGGAGATCATCATGCGCCGCTACGAGCGCGCCAGCACCATGCTGACTTCGAACCGTCCCGTGGAAGACTGGGGCAAACTACTGGGCGATGCGGCCGCCGTGAGCGCCATGCTCGACCGCTTACTGCACCACGGCCACGTGCTCAAGTGTGGCCCGCGGAGCTGGCGCACCAAAACCGACTTGCCACCACAGGAGGCGGCAGGATAGAACATTCTCAGTCCCGGACGGCCAATCCCGTTGGCCGGTTTTGAAGTGATAACCGTTGGCCGCTTTTGAAGTGATCACTGAGGCCAAATTTGTCGAACTCGTAGAAACTGTCACCTAGAAGCCCTGTCACGGCAAGGTAAGTTTAGCCCCAATTTGTGTCAAGTGAATAATGTTCCTGACCAGTTACCTTTGGCCTCTCAGCAGTTCCCAATTCATCACCTCGTAACACTCTCCGGCGACAATGGAAGCCGTGGCGCCGCAAGTTTATGACACGCTGATCCTCTCGGATCTCCACCTCGGCGCGGACATGAGCCGCGCCCGCGAGGCGTTGTGCATTCTCAGGGAAAACCAATATCGCCGCCTCATTCTGCTGGGCGATATTTTTGCCGACCTCAATTTCGGACGCTTGAAAAAAGAGCATTGGAAATTTCTCGGTTTCATTCGCAAGCTCTCCAATCCAAAGCGCAACGTCGAAGTGGTCTGGGTGGAAGGCAATCATGATCACGGCCTGGCCGAAATCATGTCCCATTTGGTGGGCGTCCGCGTGTACCAGGAATATCAATGGGAATATCAGGGCCTGCGCCACATCGCCGCACATGGTCATCAGTTCGACGGCTTCGTGGTGAGCAATGTCCGAGTCAGCTATTGGATCGGGACGCTGCTCTACCTGCAACTGCAAAAGTGGGATTCGAAAAACAAAGCCCTGACCCGATTCCTCGACCGGCTCAACACGCGCTGGCTGCGCTTGTCGCCAAAGGTTGCCGAAGGCGCCCTGGCCCATGCCCGTCACCATCAGGCGGCCCGCATCTTCTGCGGCCATACCCATGCCGCCATGCACCAGCACGACAGCGAGCACGGGACCGATTATTTCAATTGCGGAGCCTGGATTGACGCGCATCCCACCTACATCACGGTTGGTGAAGAGGGAGTCCAGATCCATGTATATGTCGAGCGACCTGACGATCGTCATCCCGCCGGGGAGCCAACTCTGGCTGATGCCGAAGCTGCTGAATTTGCAGACGACGCGGGACTACTAGAGGATGGCGAATACGAGGGCGTGGCTACCTGACGTTAGCTCCACCGGCCAGATGGCCTTTGAAAAAATGATTTTGCCACAAACGAGGCAAAGGAAATCTTGCGCAAACTGACCATCGTTTTCCACCACGCCGGCGGAGGACATCGCAGCGCAGCGGAGGCGCTGAAAGCCACGCTCTCCGGCCAAGAACATCCCTGGGACATCAGTCTCCTCGACATTCAGCAATTGCTCGATCCGCTCGACCTCATTCGTCGCGCCACCGGGCTGCGCATTCAGGACACCTATAACCTTATCCTCCGCAAAGGCTGGACGCGCATCACGCCGCAGCTGCTGGTCATTCTGCAGGGGACCATCCGTCTCTATCATTCTCCGATCGTGAAAGCGCTCCGAGCTTACTGGGCGCAGCATCCGGCGGACATGGTGCTCTCCGTGATTCCGCACTTCAATCGCGAGATCGCTGACAGCCTTCGCCCGGTTGCTATAAGAACGACCGGCACCAGAACGCCGTTTGTCACTCTAATCACGGATTTGGCAGATTACCCGCCACACTTCTGGATCGAGCAGGAATCGGAATACATCATCGTCGGCACGGACCGCGCCCGGCAACAAGCCTTAACCATGGGCCACGCCGCCGACCATATCTTCCAGACATCGGGAATGATCCTGAAGCCACAATTTTACGAAAAGACCAATGTCGATCGCGCGGCTGAAAGAAAGCGGCTCGGCTTGGAATCCGATTGTCCAACCGGCATTGTGCTATTCGGAGGCCATGGTTCGCATGTGATGGTCGACATCACGAAAAAACTCAACGAAGCCGGCAGCGGCGTGCAGTTAATCCTGATTTGCGGGCACAACCAGAAGCTCGCCGCCAAGCTACAAGAGCTGCATGCGAAAAAGCCAATCGCAGTCGTTGGATTTGCTCAAAACGTCGAATACTACATGGCCTTGGCCGACTTCTTTATTGGGAAACCAGGCCCGGGCTCGATCAGCGAAGCGCTGCAATTCCACTTGCCCGTCATTGTGGAATGCAATTCCGGAACACTGCCGCAAGAGCGCTACAACCCTGAATGGGTGACTGAGAATGGTTATGGGATCGTCGTGCCGAGCTTCAAGAGAATCGCACCCGCCGTTGAGCGCCTGCTCCAGAGCGAGACCTTTAATCAATTCCGTCGGAAGGCGAACGAATACTCCAATCGAGCGCTGTTTGAAGTGCCCCTGATCATGGAACAATGGGCGGAGCACGCGGCGGCTCCAACTCAATCTCAGGCTGCTGTCTAGTCGCCGCACGAGTTGTGAGGTTAGCGGAACAGCGCGGCAAAAAATCCGCCGACCTTTCTGAAGAATCCGCGCACCGGCGCGCGCTTTGCCGACGCCGTTTCAGTGCCGGCTGGTTTCGTCATGTCGTTCGCGACCGGAGGAAGTGGAGTGGCCAAGAGCGGCGCTGCACCTGGACGCGAATCGAGAGGCAGCGCGCGCACCTCCTCAACTGGCGCGGGCGGCGAGCCGGTCGCGTGAAACACGAACGGCGCCTCTATCTGTACGTGAAGCTCGTTCGGCGCGGCAGAGGCGTCAAGCGGTGCGGCCGTCGCCGGTATTCCAGTCGGGCCCGAGCTTTCCGCGTGCGCCGTCTCCGCATCCGGCGCCGGGCTCGCGTTCGAGGGCGACACCGCTCCGCTCTGCATTTCATTCTGTGTCCGGCCCCGCATAGGCAGATCGTTGGTTGCCCGCAGCGGAGCGTCCCGCACTGGCGGACATCCGCACTCCAGCGGCACCGCCATATCCACGCGATCGAGTTGTCCGAGACGAAATACGAGCTGGTCGGTTGCCTTGACCTGGTAAGTGCCGTCGCCGAGCAACTCGGTAACAATCGCCGATGACGTGTTGCCAGGCAGCGCGCGCACGCAGGTATTGCCCTGACTGTCTGCACTGATGGCATAGTGAAATTCCCCCGGCCCCACAAGAAGGATGCGGAAGTCCGGCGTCATCACGGAATCCGAAGAAGCGTCGAGAGCGACGTGCGCTTCGAGTGCGCCGGTGTTCATGCTGAGCATCAGGTTGTGCCGGTTTTGCGACGGCGTCACCGATACGGTCGTCCCCGGACAGACATGCACCTCTCCGCCACTCGATAGGTTCAGAACCGTGGTATCGGGTCCGGCCGTAAACGAAGAACCCACGCCCCCGTCATTCCCCGCCAGCGCGAGCGGGCCGGCCGCGCGCACCGCGGTCACGACCGGTTGCGGCGCGGGCGGCAGGCTGGGAACCGTCGCAGCCTCAAATGGCGGACTCGCCGGCTGGTTGGGACTCCTGCCGAGATGCACGACCAGGCGGTTTCCGGCAACATCCCAGGTGTAGGCCCGCGGGGCGAGCAGGTCCAAGACCAAGCGCGCTACCGGCGGATTCTTTTGAAACTGATCGGCGCGGATGGCGCTGATCTGATCCGCTTGTACGCTGATCCGCTTTTCCTGCGTTTCCAGCCGCGCGTTAGGCAGATCGATCACCAGCCGATCGGGGTTGCTGATCGCCTGGATCGCTGGGACCAACGGCTTGGTTGAAAGAATTTCGAGTGCCGGGCCATCCTCTTCCTGCACAATCCGGAAGCTCTTGATCGCCGAGAGCTTGCTCAGAGAAGACGAAGCGGCAGGCTTGGAGCCGGGCTTTGCTTCATAACTAACCGGGGTCTGGGAACGAAGCGGGGCTCCGAGTACGAGCATTCCCAGCGCAACCGCCGCGCCTACAGCCGTCCGCAAATGGCAGCGAAACAGCGGTTTCCGCAACGCAAGATTCGGCGAGAAATCTTTCACAGAAGCACGCGAGTGTTACAGCAAACATACCACTCGCGGGTTGCATGGAGAAAGACAGGAAAAAGTGCTTGGGAAGAAGATGCCCGGAAAAAGCGCGCTAAATTCTACGAGTCGGCCAGAAACTCATACTCATCGATGACGGCTGCTACCGTCATCTTGTTGGCGGGACCGCCACCTTCGACTCGCACCACGCGGCCCTTGCAGCGCACCCGGATGCTTTCGGTCAGCGTGATCTCGGGCGGTAGAGTGAGGGTGAAATCAATCGCGGAGCCGGCCTGGATGGCGGAATCGACATGAAAGCAAATCCCCCGAGCGCTGACGTCTCGGGTCTGCGCCGCGTGCTCCTGCTCATTTTCGCCGTAGCGGACGGTTACCGGCAGACGAAGCGCAAACCGCCGCGTGGCCCGCTTATCACTGTTCTTGTCATGGTCATGGTGCTGGTCATGTTCCTGCTGCGTCTCGGCCATTCAACCTCCAAAAAAGCAAGGTTTCAAAGTTTCAAAGACTTTTCGGAAATCGCTTGTAAGCATGGCAATTAGCGGCAAGCCTGTCAAGGAGCAGGAACGGCTACAATCAATCCCGTGGTCTTCGTCCTCGATAACTACGATTCGTTCACTTACAACCTGGTCCAGTACCTGGGCGAACTGGGCGCCAAGGTTGAGGTTCGCCGCAACGACGAAGTGACCGTCGGAGAGATCGAGGCGATGCATCCCGATCGCATCGTGGTTTCTCCCGGACCCTGCACTCCGCAGGAAGCCGGCGTCAGCATCGAACTGATCCGCCATTTTGCGGGCCGAGTTCCATATAAAGTGCCGTTGCTAGGAGTCTGCCTCGGACACCAGGCGATCGGCGCGGCCTTCGGCGGGCAGGTGGTGCGTGCGAGGAACCTGATGCACGGCAAAACCAGTCAGGTCGAGCACGATGGCAAGACCATTTTTCGCGGCCTGCCCTCGCCGATGACCGCGACCCGTTACCACTCGTTGATCGTCGCTGAGAAGGATCTGCCGGGCGACCTTACGGTTAGCGCCTGGACCCACGACCGCGACGGAACGAGAGTCATCATGGGGCTGCGACATCGGAATTTCCCCGTCGAAGGCGTGCAGTTCCATCCGGAGAGCGTGCTTACGGACGAGGGGAAGAAATTGGTGGCGAATTTCTTGCGGAGTTGATCCCACTCATCGCAAAAGGCACGATGGAGGGGCACCTTTTTCTCACACGCCCTCGGCGGTCGTGCCGTAGAGGTCGCCCGCACTATGCACTACCCCTCGCCATCTCCACTGCGCGCAGTACTGCCCGCGCCTTGTTCTCCGTCTCTTCAAACTCGCGCTGTGGATCGGAATCGGCTACGATTCCGGCGCCAGCTTGCAAGTATGCCTTCTTGCCTTTCATGAGTAGGGTCCGAATCGCGATGCACGAATCCACATTTCCCGCAAAATCGGCGTAGAGCACGGACCCTCCATACACTCCGCGGCGCGTTGGCTCCAGTTCTTCGATGATCTGCATGGCGCGAACTTTCGGCGCGCCACTCAGCGTTCCCGCAGGGAAGCAGGCGGCAAACGCGTCCATGGCATTCAGTTCAGGACGCAGCCGCCCTTCGAGCGCCGACACCAGGTGCATCACGTGCGAGTAGCGCTCCACGTACATCAGACCGCGAACTCTTACCGAGCCATACTCGCTGACTCGGCCCAGGTCGTTGCGGCCGAGATCGACCAGCATCACGTGTTCGGCGCGTTCTTTCTCGTCCGCGAGCATTTTCTTTTCCAGCGCCGCGTCTTCCGCTTCGTCGCGGCCACGCGGATGCGTCCCCGCAATAGGACGGTATTCGAGCTTTCGTGCGCCGGCACGCACCAGCATTTCGGGAGAAGAACCGAGCACGTGCATTCCTGCTGAATTTTTCCCGCCTCGGAATCGCAAAAAATACATGTATGGCGACGGATTCACCGTCCGCAACGCGCGGTACAGGTCGAGCGGAGCGACTCCCGGCTCGAAATCCCAGCGCTGCGAAAGCACGACCTGGAAAATGTCCCCTGCGGCAATGTACTCCTTGGCGCGTCGGACGCTTTCCAGAAACCTCGCCTTCGGAGTGCGCGCCCGCGTCTTCATCTTTGATTTCGCCAGCTTTGCCTTCGCCGCCGTTTTGCGCCAATGCGCCGGCTTCCACCCGGCAGCGAGTTTTTTCTCGATGCGCGCGATGTCTTTGACGGCGCGCTCGTAGGCAGCTTTGGGCGCTTCTCGCGTCACATCCGCCGACGCCACAATATGGATCTGGTGCCGCAGGTGATCGAAAGCGAGCACCCGGTCGAAAAACATCAGCACGCAGTCGGGAACGTCGAGGTCATCGGAAGTGTGCTCTCCGATGTTTTCCAGTTGCCGCACAATGTCATACGCGCAATAACCGACCGCACCGGCGGTGAACGGTGGCAACCCTTCCATAGCCGCGGGGCGATGCTGCTGCAGCAGTTCCTTGATGACTTCGAAAACATTTCCCCTGCGCCGCTCGACTTTGCCACGACGTTCGACCTTGATTTCGACGCCACGCGACTCCAGCCGCAGAAACGGCCGTACTCCAAGAAACGTATACCGTCCAATTTTTTCTCCGCCTTCGACCGATTCCAGCAGAAAGGCATCCGGCTCTCCTTCCGCCACGGCAAGAAAGGCGGAAACCGGCGTCAGCAGGTCGGCAGAGATCGACTTCGCCACCGGAACCAGCGTGGCGCCGCATGACAACCGGGCAAACTGTTTGTAGTCAGGACGGATCATGCCTCTCCCGAGAATTTCATTATAAGGAAGCCGATCGTGGCGACCACGTTTTCAATTCATCACACCCGCGCTTGCCTAGCCAGCGGGCCGGCAATATACTTTGCGAGGCTTGCCCGCTGACTTGGGAAGGCAATCGCAATCATCATCCTAATCATGGGGGAGACTTTATGACGACAGCTTTGGACCTCGAGCAGGAAACTAATCCCTGGCAGGCGCAAGCCGCCCGTTTCGACCTTGCCGCGCGTAAGCTGAATCTTGATGAAGGGCTGTGGAAGGTTCTGCGCAGTCCGAGCCGCGAAATCATTGTGCATATCCCGGTGGCGATGGACGATGGGCACCTGGAGGTGTTCACGGGATTCCGCGTGCAGCACTCCATTGCGCGCGGCCCGGCCAAGGGCGGACTGCGCTATGCGCCCGACGTGAACCTTGACGAGGTGCGCGCGCTGGCGAGTTGGATGACATGGAAGTGCGCGGTGGTGAACATCCCGTTCGGCGGCGCCAAGGGTGGCATCATCTGCGATCCGCACAAAATGTCGCAGGGCGAGTTGGAGCGTATGACCCGCCGCTACACCGCGGAACTCTTCGAATTCATCGGCCCGGAAAAAGACGTCCCCGCGCCCGACGTGAACACCAACGAGCAGACCATGGCCTGGATCATGGATACCTACTCCATGCACATGCGGCAGACCTGCACCGCGGTCGTGACCGGCAAGCCGGTGAACATCGGCGGGTCGCGCGGGCGCCGTGAGGCGACCGGACGCGGCGTGCTCATGGTCTGCGACAAGGCCATCCAGAAACTGCGACTGAACCGCGACACCACCCGCGTCATCGTGCAGGGATTCGGCAACGTCGGTTCGAACGCGGCCCGCCTCATGGCGGAAGCCGGATACAAGATCATCGGCATCGTCGAAGTGGGTGGTGGCCTGTACAAAAGGGACGGCATCGACATGGAAGCGCTGTGGGAATTCCGCCAGCGCAATGGCACGATTCACGGTTTTCCGGGCGCCGAGAAGTACGATTCGGCCGAGCTTCTCCTGGTCGATTGCGAGATCCTGATCCCGGCGGCGACCGAAAACGTGATCACGAGCCAAAATGCGGACCGTGTGAAATGCAAGATTCTGGCCGAGGGTGCGAACGGTCCCACGACCGCGGCCGCCGACGACATCCTCTCCGAGAAAAAGGTCTTCGTCATTCCCGACATTTTGGCGAACGCCGGCGGCGTCACTACCTCTTACTTCGAGTGGGTGCAGGACCGTCAGGGCTACTTCTGGAAGGAATCGGTGGTCAACGAGCATCTGGAAGAGATCATGGTTTCGGCGTTCGATGATGTTGTCCGGTACTCGGAAACTCACGGCGTGAACAACCGCATCGCCGCCTACATGCTGGCGATCGACCGCGTTGCGTACACCATCCGCCAGCGCGGAATCTATGCCTAGGTGTGAGGAAATATGAATCAGTCCGTAAGGAAACTTACGCTGTGGATGCTGGCTTTCTGTCTGATGTTCGCGATCGGCATTTCGCCTGCTTTGGCGAAGGCGCAGGCGAGTTCGAGCAGCACCAGCTCCACCGCAGCAAAACCCGCAGCTCAGGCTAATTCCGGGGCAACTCCGACTGCTCCAGCCGCTCCGCCTTCCTCCGGCAACACGGCAACCAAGTCAGCGGGGGCTAAGCCCTCTAGTTCGGAGATTGCTACCGCTAAAGCCAGCGGCAAGGTTTGGGTCAACACCGAGAGCGGCGTTTATCACAAAAGCGGACGCTGGTACGGCAAGACCAAGACGAAGACCGGAAAGTTCATGACCGAAGCCGAAGCGAAGGCTGCCGGCTACAAAACGGCTCAGAAGGAATAAGGATCTGAACGTGCGCCGCTGCCTTTTTGTGATCGGTCCGGCCCAAGAATGACGCCCGTTTGGGCACTGCCTCCGACCTTCTTGGACTAAGGCTATCCGTCCGTTGCCTTGGCCTCTGATGTGGAGGATAATCACATTGTCCGCCCCTGAGGCCTCTGGCTCAGTCATCGCGTGAATCTTCCTAACTACATCACGCTCACTCGCATTGCCGCGATTCCGCTTCTCATCTGGATTCTTTGCACTCCACGCTTCGCAAGCGAGCAGACCGGGGAAAGAGAAATCCTGGCTTCGGTCGTTTTCATCCTGGCTTCGATCACGGACGGTATAGACGGCTATCTGGCGCGCAAACGCGGCCAGATCACCACCATGGGCATGCTGCTCGACCCGCTGGCCGACAAGTTGCTGATCGCCGCAGCTTTCGTCGCGCTGGTGCAGTTCAATCCCGCTCTGGTACCGGCCTGGATGGCCGTGGTGATCATCGGCCGCGAGTTTCTGGTGAGCGGGTTGCGCTCCATTGCCGCTTCCGAAGGCTTCACCATTCAAGCGAGCGAACTGGGCAAGTTCAAGATGCTGGTGCAGATCATTTCCGTGGTGGCCGTGATTCTCGCCCGCCGCTGGCACGAGTGGCCGGTGTACGGCACGTACATTTTCCCGGTCTACTGGATTGCCTGGAGCGCCATCTGGTTCATGGTTCTGCTTTCGCTGGTCTCCGCGCTCGACTATTTTATTGCCTTCTGGTCGAGGATCGACCGAAAGTCGGAGAAGCGGCGACGCCGGTCCTTCGTGCTCGCCCGGCGGAGAAAACGCGATGTACAAGCTGTCTGAAACGCCGTCTGAAAATCCGGCCACGCTTGAAATCTCGCGGCGCGCCCCGGCATCCGCGGAATTTTCTCCGGAGCAACGCCGGACTTTGCTTGGCATCGCACACGCGGCTATTCTTTCGGTGGTGGAGCGTCGGCCTTTTGCGGAAGCGCCGCCTCTCCTGTCTGGACTGTCGGAGCCGCGGGGCGTCTTCACCACTCTTTATCTGCCCTGCGATGCGCAAGGCGACTTAGCGGGCGATTTCGGCCGCGATCTTCATCGGGAACTTCATCGCGAACTTCGGGGATGCGTCGGCTATGCCGTGCCCATCGCGCCTTTGTATCGCGCCGTGGCGGAAACGGCCCGTGCCGCCGCGTTCGAAGATTCCCGTTTCTTGCCGGTGACAAAGGAGGAGGCTGTTAAGCTTGAGGTTTCTCTCAGCGTGCTTTCCCTTTTATTCCCGATTCATCCCGAGGCGGTGGAAGTCGGGCGACACGGCCTGATCCTCTCGCAGGGCGGTCGCCGCGGCCTGCTCTTGCCCCAGGTTCCCGTCGAACATGGTTGGGACCGGGAAACCTTTCTGGAGCAGACCTGCCGCAAAGCTGGTCTGCCGCTCGATGCCTGGCGCAAGGCCGCAACCATCGAGGCCTTCACCGCCGAGGTCTTTTCCGATGCCGATGTCGCTCCCTGCTGAATCTGTTTCCGAAATCCGCTTCACGGTTGCCGCATCCCTCGTTCGCGCCCCCCACTTTGGTACCCTTGCGTTCTCTTGGAGAGGACGTAAGCTGAGCGCTGGCCGCCTGATTCTGAGAGCGACATGGTGAGGGCGATATGGAACTCGTGATTGTGATTGTCGTGCTGGTGGTCGCTGGTGCGATGATTCCCTGGAATCCAAGAATCCATTTCTTTCGCTGAATGTCCAAGTCCCTAGAGTGCACGCATAAAGAAAAAGGGGAGATTCGCTCTCCCCTCCTTCCCGTAGAGGTTTCGATCAAACTGTTGCGTTCTCTTACTGCTCGTCCAGTTCCACCGTGTCGCCCGCGTGCACATCTTCCAGCGAGAAGACGATCATGGCGGACGATGCGGTCGGGGTTACGTTCAGAACGACCACTTCTCCCACGGCGCGCCGCGGCAGGTCGCCGACACGAATGTTCGCCCCGTTAGTCTTGGTGAAGCGATTGCCTTCAAAGACCGGCGGGCGCATCTGCGTGTCTTCTGAAGTGCTCGCTTTGAAGGAGATCGAATCCACCGGATCGTTCAAAGCGGCGGTGTAGGAACGCACTACCCGAAAATAGTCCCCCACTTTTACGCCCTGGTTCGCACCCAGGTTCATATAAAGCTTCATGCCCGTGCCGAGGAAGCCGTCGAAGTCCTTACCGAGCACAATACGTCCGCTCAGTTTCCCATTCGGCGGTGCGAAGCGGTCAAAATGCTCGGGCACGCGGAATGTAACCGGCTGTTTTTCCACGAAAGGTACGACGACATCTCCCGGGTTGATGGGGTCACAATTGAATTCCACCTGGGCGACGGCGCTGTGACTGCGAGCATCGACGACCCGCACCCTCCCAATTTCCCCGTAAGGTCGTCCCGCGGCAGCCAGTGCCTTCCTCTGCCCCGGAAAAATTTCGTACTCGTTGATATCCCGCAGTTCCCGTACGACCGAATACAGTTGTCCCGCCTGGTAGCCGCTCCCCGCCAAATAGACCAGTTCGCCGATCGCGAACTTGTTATCGGCAGGTGTCTGCAGACCCCCGTTCACGTAGTTGGCGTCGGGAACCCGTTCCTTGGTAAGAAATCCTGCGCAGTAAATGTCGGCTGCGGTCGGCGTCTGGAAACGCACGAAGGGCACGTTGGCCGACGTATCGACGATACCGGACGCATTGGGCGTGACCGCCGTCAGTGACTGCTGGGCCACCGCCGCCAAGGGCGTCGTCACGATTAGTAGCAATAACAATCCTGTTTTGTTCATCTTACCTCCGACTCCCAACCGCTGCGGGGTTCCCCCGGCTATCTCTCTCGGAAGAAAAGGGTTACAGCCGAAAAGTAACAAGCGAGCCGGAAGGGGTCAAGGTTACGAGGGTGTTTAGCCCCTTTGGCCCAAAGTGTTTCCTGAGTCGTTTGGGCAATCCTTGGGTTGCATCTGCGCTTACGCCCCTGTAATATCGCGCCGTCGTTGAAAACAAATGGTCTTGGCTTTCTCCTCCACTGTCGCGCCACGCTTTCTGCCTATGCGCCTGCCGAGGGTCTGCCTGGCGTTGGGCGGCGATACTATCGGCGACACTATCGAAGACATGCTCGCGATCGCCGAGTCTATGGCCCGGGATAACCCATTTCTCGAGTTCCGTTTGGACTACCTGAAGCAGCCTCTGGCCGCGCTTCCCAAAATCCATCGTTTTCTCGAAACCCACCAATACGTCACCGCCATCGGCACCTGCCGCCGCGCCGACCATGGCGGCAAGTTCAAGGGATCGCTCGCTTCTCAATTGGAAGTGCTCACTAAGGCCCACGCTGCGGGCTGCCAGTTTGTCGACCTGGAACTTCAGAGTGCGCTGAAAGCGAAGCCCGAAGCGATTGCACGCCTGCGCGGCCGCGCCGGACTCATCCTTTCGTTCCACGATTTCCGTGCCACGCGCAACCTCGATGAGACGCTGTACAAAATGCTCAGAATCCCGGCCGACTTCTACAAGGTCGTCACTACCGCCGCCACGCTCCCCGACAATGTGGCCATGATGAAGTTTCTGCAGGCGCAGGGCGGCAAGCATGCGCTGATCGGATTGTGCATGGGCGAGCAAGGCATCATCAGCCGCGTGCTCGGCGTGCGTGCCGGCAGCGCGTTCACCTTCGGCGCGATCGATGCTAGTGCCGGTCTCAAAACCGCGCCCGGTCAGCTCAGCGCACGGGATCTGCGCAGTATCTACCGCATCGAGCAAGTTGATGCCGCCACTCGCATCTATGGAGTCGCCGGCGATCCCATCGAACATTCGCTCTCGCCCATCATCATGAACACGGCGCTGCGCCGTGAGAATGTGAACGCCGTTTATCTTCCTCTTCACGCCAAAACGCTGAAGGATCTGATCCACTGCGTACGCCAGATTCCCCTGCACGGTCTCAGCATCACCATGCCGTACAAGCAGGCCATCCTTCCCCATCTCGATAACACCGACGCGCACACGGCGAAGATCGGCGCCTGCAATACCGTCGTCCGCGGACAGGAAGGCAAGCTCTACGGTTTCAATACCGATATCGCCGGCGTCATCCGTCCCCTGGAGCAGCGCCTGTCCATCGCGAACGCGAAAGTTCTCGTGCTCGGCGCCGGAGGCGCGGCCCGTGCCGCGGTGTTCGGTCTAAAGGAGCGCGGCGCTGAAGTCTGGATACTGAATCGCACTTCTGTCAAAGCTCAAAAACTCGCCCGCCAGGCGAAGGCGCGCACCATCAAACGCGCCGATCTCCGCAAGATCGCCTTCGACGTCATCATCAACGCCACTCCGGTGGGCATGGGGAACACGCGCGACTGCCCGCTCAAAGATCAGGAGATTCAGGCCCGCGTCGTCTTCGACATGGTCTACGATCCGGTCGAGACGCACCTGCTGCAAGTCGCGCGCGCCAAGGGAATCGCCGTCATTCCCGGAGTCGAAATGTTTGTGCAGCAAGCCGCCAGGCAGTTTGAAATCTGGACCGGCAAGCCCGCTCCCGCGGGGGATATGCTGCGCGCGGTCACGATCGCTCTGCAGGAGCGCGCGGCTGCCCAGAAGCAGAAAGCCTGAGGTGTGGGATGAGGGCGTTGGGGTCAGTTCGGACGACATTGTATGTACAATGTTTCACGTGGAACATTTTGTGCAGGTATTATTGTACATACATAATCATACGTAAAACGACCGTGCAAGAAATGCGCACGGCATCAGATCGCGATTTGGCGGGTTGCAAGTCATTGAAAATGCTGGGGAGGCAGTGTGGTTAAATAGGCACACTTGGGTACTTATTACGCTGTAATTATTACAGACCTCATTTTTGGGGGGCGGCGCCCAAGCTGTACGCGGCGGTGGAATCCTACCCTAACGTCGGAAAGCACGACGTTAGGATGGGACACCCGCCTTAAAACTATGAAACCTTGAAACTTTGGACTTCGCATGATCAACCAGACCATCTCGCACTACCGCATCATCGACAAGCTCGGTGGTGGCGGCATGGGTGTTGTGTACAAGGCCGAGGACGTAAAGCTGCACCGCTTTGTCGCCTTGAAGTTCCTGCCTGACGAGATTGCTAAAGATGCGCAAGCCCTAGCCCGCTTCCAACGTGAAGCCCAAGCTGCTTCTGCACTGAATCATCCGAACATCTGCATGGTCTTCGAGATTGATGAGAGAGAGGGTCAACACTTCATTGCCATGGAGTATCTGGATCGGCTGACGTTGAAGTATCGCATTGCTGGGCGACCAATGGAGATTGAAACGGTGCTGTCGCTGGGCATTGAGATTGCGGACGCGCTCGACGCCGCACATGCAGAAGGCATCGTCCACCGCGACATCAAACCCGCCAACATTTTCATCACCAAGCGCGGACACGCCAAGATTCTGGACTTCGGTCTGGCGAAAGTCAGTCTGGCAGGCAGTTCTTCGAGCAAAATTGCGTCTTTTAACACGCAGACGGGTTCGGTGGACGCAGAGCATCTGACTAGTCCGGGCACCATGCTGGGAACGGTGGCTTATATGTCGCCGGAGCAGGTGCGGGCGAAGGACTTGGATGCGCGTACCGATCTGTTCTCGTTTGGGCCAGTGCTGTACGAGATGGCGACGGGCGCATTGCCGTTTCACGGAGAAAGTTCGGCGATGATCTGTGAAGCCATCGTGAACCGCGCTCCGGTGGCTGTGGTGCGGCTGAATCAAGACGTGCCAGCCGAACTGGAACGGATTATCAACAAAGCGCTGGAGAAAGACCGCAATCTGCGCTATCAACACGCGGCCGACATGCGAACCGATTTGCAATGGCTGAAGCGAGATACAGAGACGGGACGTGCCATAGCTGCGAGTTCCGGCACAGTGGCGGTCGCACAGGAAAGCGGCTCCGGGGTTACGCAACCCACGGTTGCTCAACCGCCTTCGCCAGCATCCGGCTCCTCGCCTGCGCTCGCTCCATCTCCGTCATCGAGCGCAGTGAAAGTGGCCGAAGTTCCCGTCGCAGGCAGGAAACACTGGAAGATTCTGGTTCCCGCCGCCGTGATACTTGTCGCTGCTGCGATCGGGGGAGGGTTGTACTTCCGCTCGCGCCAAACCACGCACCGCCTAACCGACAAGGACACCATCGTTCTCGCCGATTTTGCCAACAGCACGGGCGATGCAGTTTTCGATGACACGCTGAAGACGGCGCTCAGCGTCGCCCTAAACCAGTCGCCGTTTCTGAATGTGCTCGCCGAGAATCTTGCCGAGGACGCCCTTGCATTGCAGCGTTTCGACGAAGCGCGGCAAATCATCCACGAGGCGCAAGCGCGAAAACTGGATGATGACGCCTTACACCTCGAGCTCTACGCTCTTGCCTTCCCCGGGCGGACTCCGCAGCGACGTTGGAACAGCAACAGTGGTTTGCGGGCAGGCCCGAGTACGAGAACGAGGGCCTTAAGCTCGCATCCGACACCGAGGCGTATGGCGGTCATGTAGGCAGGGCACGGGAACTGACGAAGCGGGCTGTGGACTCCGCCATACGAGCCGACAACAAGGAAAGCGGGGCGATCTATCTGACGGATACCGCTCTCGAACAAGCCGCCTACGGCAATGTCACAGAATCCCGGCAGACGGCGGCAGAGGCTTTGAAGCTGGCTCCGACCAGTCAGGCCGTCGAAAGCGAAGCCGCGCTTGCGTTTGCCACAGCGGGCGATACGGCACGAGCCGAGTCCTTGGTCCAAGACTCAGGGAAACGCTTCCCGCTGGGCACGCAGGTGCAGTCGCTTTGGCTGCCAGCGATTCAGGCGCAATTAGCGCTGGAAAGAAAGAGCCCAGCTCCCGCCCTGAACGCCCTGCAATCTGCTATACCTATCGAGTTAGGCTCAATTCCGGTCGGTGCGGGTATTTCCTGCCTCTATCACGTGTACATACGCGGAGAGGCACACTTGGCAGCCGGACAGGGCAGCACTGCTGCTGCCGAATTTCAGAAGATTCTCGATCACAGCGGCATCGTCTGGAACTGCTGGACGGGAGCGTTGGCGCACCTGGGAGTGGCTCGTGCCAATGCCCTGCAGTCGAGAACCCTTCAAGGACAAGGGCAGGGAGCGGATGCCGATGCCGCCCGTGTCCGCGCCCTCGCCGCCTACAAAGATTTCCTCACCCTCTGGAAAGACGCCGATCCCGGCATTCCCATCCTGAGACAAGCGAAGGCCGAGTACGCGAAGGTGCAATGAAACCGCGATGATCGAACGGAATTGTAGTTTTGCACAATTTCCTCGACTACGCGACGTTAAGGTGTCTTTGCCGAAACCCCGTGCTAGCACGCCAAAAACGCTTTTGTAGCAATTTGAGACGATTTGCGATGCATTTGTCTCAAGAAAGGTTGCAAATAAGACGAGTCGGCGGTAGTATGGTTGTTGGACCCAGCTTTCGCGTCCATCTTGTTCCCAAAAATCAAAACTTCCAGGTAGAAACGCAGCCCTAGCTTTTAGTTTCAAAATCTAAAGGGGTGCCCAGGCCCCGGTGCAATTCGGAGAGAATGCATGTCGTGGTACGCGTACTGCCTCACGGAACACCAGACCCTAGCCAACGGTGTTCGCGCCCGCCGTCCCTTCGTCTTAGATGGAATTCAAGGTGTGAATTCCGCCCCCGTCATGAGCTACCCGAGTGGAGAATTCGCGGTGATTGTCAGTGAGTTTGACCGCACCACCTCCAAGCTCGACGAGAAATCCGTTCTTGAACATGCCCGCGTGGTCAGCCAGAGCTTTCGAACCGCCACCGTCTTGCCCTTCCGCTTCGGGACGATTTTCGACACCGAAGACGCCATCCGCCAGGCGGTTCGATCCAACCGCCGCACTTTTTGTGACAGCGTGGAGCGGCTTCGCGGCAAGTCGGAAATGCGCATCAAGCTGACGGTCCGCGATGGTACTCTGCGCGGCTCGATGGAAGAGATTGTCCTGCCCGATACGGTCGGCCGCGAGTACCTGATCAAGCTCCGCGAGAAGGCGTCACGCGAGCGCGAACGCCAGACCAAAGCTCGCGCCCTCTCCGTCCAGGTGCACAAGCTCTTCAATCCCCTCGAAGAAGAAGTCAGCTGCAAAAAGGTCGACGCCGACGGAATGCTGCTCGATATCGCTCACCTCATCGATACAAAATCGATCGAAAAATATCAGAACCGTTACAGCACGGCCGCCAAACAGCTCAAGAATTGTCAGATGGTCGTCACTGGTCCGTGGCCACCCTATCATTTTTTGCCCGGCAAGGTGCGCACGGTTGCCGGCGACAGCTAGAGATTTTGACGATTTGTCCGAAGCCCCCTTCCGAGGGGGCTTTTTCATGCGACATTGGGTAGAGATGCGGCTTGCCGCAGCTGCGGGCGCGGGGAGACGGGGCAAGGCCCGTCTCTACACCTTGGTTCTTCCAATGTGCAGCTTTATGCAACCGGTCGCGCATTATCCGCCAAAACGCCAACCGGTGCGTCTCTAAGGGATTCGCCCTAACATCTTGATTCTAAACACTCTTACTAAATAGGCTTCGCGCCTCAACCCCCGTTTCCCATTTTGGTTCCGCAAATGCTTAGTCCCTTGATACTGAAGAGGCCGTACCGTTGGAACAACTTCACTCTCTATGTTTTCGACAACTCACCTCTGTCCGTTCCACTCCCCGGACGGCGTCAAACTGACTTACCTCTGATTCCCGCCACTTAGCCTCTTTGAAAGGGTGGCCCCGAAAGGGGCCGCTTTTTTTCTTTTTGCCGCTCCTGTGCCTGCGATGCGTCCTCTCATCTCGGAGGATTGCGATCGTTGAAACTGGATCTCTCCCGGAGCGGAGATTGTGGTGATTGCTTTCGCCAGATTCTCTGGGACGCTGCCATTCTCGGGATGGTGTCCGAGTCGCGGCTTGCTCGAAAAGACCCAGCACCACTCGCTTCCTCGAGTTGACGCCCGTCTCTCGCGCGCATACGATAATTGTTCGACTTCACGCGGCACGGGTTGCTCTGAGGCAGGATTTCTGCTTCACGGCAGACAGCAATCGCAGTCAGGCAGTCGTAGTTAGCAATCGGAGTCAGCAATCGTCGTCAACAATCATCAGGCAGCAATCATGGATAAGAAGAAACTAGAGACGTTCAGAAAGAGACTGGAAACCCGGCGCCAGGAACTGCGTCACATGGTTGTCCGCAATCAGCAGGACGGTCGCACCGTCGACGATGAGGCCACACAGGACGTCGCCGACCGCGCCGCGAGTTCCTACAACAAGGAATTCCTCTTCAGCCAGAGCAACAACGACCGCCAGTTGCTCAACATGGTCGATGGCGCTCTCGCTCGCATCCGCGAAGGCAGCTTCGGAGAATGCGTCTCCTGCGGCAAAGAGATCAACGCCAAGCGCCTCGAAGCCGTGCCCTGGACCCGCCATTGCATCGAGTGCCAGGAAAAGGCCGAAAAGGGCATGCTCGAAGCCGCCCAGTAGCTTTTCGTGTGGCGCGGGGAACCCCCTTGTCCACAGCCCTCCCCCTAAACCTAAGATTCCAAGAGATTGGAAGGGTAGGGGATACTCTCTGTCGAGCGGAGCAAAAATGGCCCCTTAGGGCCATGCCATTCCCCCAACTTTCCCGGATGAATGCACCCTAGCAGTGGTATGATTCCTGTAATCCTCACGCCGCGCTTTGGGGCTCGGCGAGCGAAAAATCTCTAGACTAAGGGTGAAACTCATGGCTTGGACCAGTCCTGTTTTCGAAGAAGTTGTTCTCTGCTGCGAAATCAACTCCTACGTGAGCGCACAACTCTAAAGCTGCAAGATGCGCATTCGGATCCTCGGTTCTGCGGCCGGGGGTGGGTTTCCGCAGTGGAATTGCGGCTGCGGAAACTGTGTTGCTGTGCGCAAGAACGTGCGCCACATGAACTTTTCCGGCAAGGCGCGCACCCAAGCTCAACTCGCGCTGAGCGCGGATGGCTCCACTTGGTTTCTAGCTGGAGCGTCTCCGGACTTGGCCTTTCAAATCGAAAGCTGCCCTGATCTTCATCCTCGTGCGCGGCGCGATTCGCCTCGCGATTCCCCGATTTCTGGCGTGGTGTTGGGAAGCGCCGATCTCGACCACGTTGTGGGACTGCTCCTGCTCCGCGAACTTCAGCGTTTGCGCGTCTATGCCGCCCCGTCGATTTTGCGCATTCTGCGGGAAGAGAACAGCATGTTCGGTATGTTGAACCGCATCGAGCCGCAAGTGGTTTGGACGCCCATGACTGCGGATGCGCCGTTTGCCTTATTGTCCGCCGATGGAAAAGACTCGGGATTGCGATGTGAGGTCCACTACCTCTCCGGCCGCTATCCGAAATATGTTAAGAGTGAGATGGGGAAGCTGGCCCGCCATGAGGCGACGGCGGCGTTGTTCTTTTACCCTAGATCTGAATCAGCTTCGGGAAAGCGAGTCGCTTACGTTCCTGCTGTCGGCAGCCTCAGCGATACGCTGCTCGAAAAAATCAAGCGTGCGGACCTGCTTCTGTTCGATGGCACCTTCTGGAGCGATGACGAGTTGCGATGCGTTCAGGGCAGCGGCGAGACCGCGCACCAGATGGGACACATTCCGGTGGAAGAAAGTCTACGCCTGCTGAAAAATGTTAGTTCTAAAGTAAGACGCAGGATGTTCATTCATATGAACAACACGAATCCGATGCTGAACGAGGCGAGTCCCGAACATCAGGCCGTGCGCCGAGCCGGATGGGAAGTGGCGGAGGATAATTGGCAACTGGAACTGTAGCGCCGGGAAGTATGTCAAATACCGCCAAGCTTACGTTTGAGGAATTGCGCGCGGCACTGCGCCAAGTCGGCGAAGAGCGCTATCACCACAAGCATCCCTTCCACTTGCTCATGCACGCAGGCAAACTGAGCCGCGGACAATTGCAGGCCTGGGCGCTGAATCGGTATTACTATCAGTCGATTATTCCGATCAAAGACGCGATCATTCTTTCGCGCGCGACCGATCCGTCATTCCGCCGCGTCTGGCGGAAACGCATTGTGGATCACGACGGCGACGATCGGCGCAATGGAGGAATCCTGCGCTGGATCAAGCTGGCGGAAGCGACTGGACTTGATCGCGATCGGGTGATGCGTGCCGATGAAATTTTGCCGGCCACGCGCTTTATTGGAAATGAGTATCTCCACCTGGTGCGGACGCGGCCTTTTCTAGAGTGCGTCGCTTCGTCGCTGACCGAACTTTTTTCGCGCGACCTGATCACTTTGCGCATGGAGAAATTGCGTCAGCACTATCCCTGGCTCGCGTCCGGGCTCGACTACTTTGAGGCGCGGCTGACGGAGGCGCCGGAAGACGCAGCCTTCGCCATCCAGTACGCGTTCGACCACGCCACTACGCGCGCAGATCAAGAACGCGTCATTCAGGCATTGCGCGACAAGTGCGACATCCTCTGGGCGCAACTCGATGCGCTCTATTTCGCTTATGTCGAGCCGGGCTGGCCACCGCCGGGCGCTTTTTTCATCCCGAATGGGGCGAAGCACATCGAGGGGAAACGTGGCTGAGCTGGTCGATGCCAGCATTCCGAAGTTTGCGGCCGGTTGCCGCTGGGGCGGGACCACCGAAGCGCCGGTCGTGCTCTTTCCGGAAGGCGCGATCCGTGTGGAAGGAACGGGCCGCGTTATCCTCGAATTCTGCGACGGTCATTTTTCGCTGGCTGAAATTGTGCAGAAACTGGAAACGCAGTTCATGCTGGCGCCAAAGGGCAAGATCCGCGCCGATGTGCTGACATTTCTGGAGCAACTGCACGCCAAGCGCATTATTGACTATTAGGATTTGGACAGTGGCACTTTTTTGAGAATTGTCATCTTGAGCGAAGCGTAAGGACCCCTACTCGCCCGAAAACGTGTGCCGGGAGTAGGGGTCCCTCGCTCCGCTCGGGATGACAAATTTGTTAAGTTGATTCCGAATGGCAAATCCGCTGGCCCTGATTGCCGAAATCACGCACCGCTGCCCCCTGCACTGCGTGTACTGCTCGAATCCGCTGGAGCTGACTTCGCGTAAGGAAGAGCTCGCGACTGCCGACTGGCTGCGCGTTTTTGGCGAGGCTGCCGCGCTCGGCGTTCTGCATCTTCACCTTACCGGAGGCGAACCGCTGGCGCGTCCGGATCTGGTTGAAATGATCGAGAGTGCGCGCCAGTCGCGTCTCTACACGAACCTGATCACGTCCGGCATCGGGCTTTCGCGCGAGCGGCTCGCGCAGCTTGTGGAAGCAGGGCTTGACCATATCCAACTCAGTTTTCAGGATTCGAGAGAAGGCAACGCTAACTGGATTGCCGGCGCTCGCGCCCATGGGCACAAGCTCGAACTGGCCGCGTGGATCCGCCAGCATCAGATCGCCTTCACCGTAAACCTGGTAGTTCACCGTCAGAACATCGATCACCTCGACAAAATGATTGCCGCGCTCGAAGCGCTCCATCCTGATCGGATGGAAATCGCGCACGCGCAATACTACGGCTGGGCGCTGCAGAACCGGCCGGCGTTGCTGCCTACGCGCGCGCAACTCGACCGCGCGGTGGCCGTGGTTGCAGCGGCCGAAGAGCGGCTGCGCGGCAAGGTTCGCATCGACATGGTTGTTCCCGACTACCACGCCCGCTTCCCCAAAGCCTGCATGGGCGGCTGGGGACGCCAGTTGTTGCTGATCGATCCCGCTGGCCGCGCGTTGCCGTGTCATGCGGCGGGCGTGATTCCGGGCATGTGCTTTGACAACGTGCGGGAACACACGCTCGATTGGATCTGGCAGAGCTCTGAAGCATTTCAGAAATTTCGCGGCGAAGACTGGATGCCCGAGCCCTGCCGCTCCTGCGACCGCCGCAAAGAAGATTTCGGCGGATGCCGTTGCCAGGCATTTCTGCTGACGGGCGATGCTGGCGCAACGGATCCGGTTTGCGAACTGGCGCCCTTACACCACTTGATTGAAGATGCAGTTCGCGAAGATACAGCTACAAGCCTAGCTCCCGAAGCTCGCGAGGCACCGTTCCACGTTCTGCAACAGCAAATGGCCGGCTTCTGGAGTTACCGGACGGACCCGAAGTGAACGATTCCGCAGGGTAGAGATTAGGCAGTCTCAGGGCGCGCTTTGACGCTCTGGAAATCCGCCTGTTAAACTGGATAATTGTCATCCTACCTTTAAGCGAAGAAGGAAGCCTGTGCGCGCAGAAACCCGGCATCAACTGAAACAAGACCGCTTCAGCAAGGTCACGATTGAGGCAGCGGAGAACGCCGCCCACTGGACCGTCGAACATCAGGCGAAACTCATTGCCGCGGTGATTGCGGTGGTCGTCATTGCAGCGATTGGGTTTGGCGGGTGGTACTACGTCAACACGCAGGATGAAAAGGCGAGCACCGAGCTTTCGACGGCGGTGCGCACTTTCGAAACGCCGATACGGCCGGCCGGCGTGCCGCCGCAGCCGGGGTACGACAGCTTCGCGTCGCTGCAGGAACGAGCTACGGCGGCGCGCAAACAGTTTCAGGCCATCGTCGACAAGTATCCGCACACGCACACCGCCGACATGGCCCGCTATTTTGTGGGACTGGCCTCGGAACAGCTCGGCGATAACGCGGCAGCGGAGCGCAGCCTGCAGGAGGCGACCGGCTCTTCGAACCCGGACCTTGCGGCACTGGGCAAGTTCGCGCTCGCTTCCGTTTATCGCGCGGAGAATAAGGACACGCAGGCGATCGACCTTTACAAGCAGTTAATCGATAAGCCCACGATCGTCGTCAGCAAGGCGACGGCGCAGCTTGAACTCGCTGGGTTCTACCAATCACAGCAGAAGCCGGACGAAGCCAAAAGAATTTACGACCAGGTGGAGAAGGAAAATCCATCCACCGAGGCGGCATCGCTGGCGCAGCGACGAGCAGCCGCGCTCAAGAAGTAGTTCTTGCGGGGGCAAAGTCCCGCCACCACACAAACCTTAGGTGCAGTCGTATTTAGGCGATGCGGCGCAGGCAGGCGATGAGCCGGTCGCAGTCCTCGCCCGTGTTGTAGACGTTGGGCGTCACACGAATTGAACTTCCGCGGACACTGACGAAGACCTTTTCTCGGGCGAGCATTTCGGGGAGTTCCTTCGGGATCGCCGCTTTCCTCCGCAGGGCCAGGTAGTGAGGCGCACGCAACGGTTCAGCGGGCGCGGAAAAGCCCATGTCCGCGGCGGCGTTCGCCAGTTGACGATTGAGCTCGCCAGCGGTCTCGGAAACTTGCGCGACTTCCCACTCCAGCAATTGCTTCATGGCGCGAACGGCGGCCGGCAGCAGCGCGAAGTTGGAGCGCTCGCCCATGTCGAAACGCCGCGCCCCGGTATCGTAGTTTTCCGTGTACAGGATGAGGCGGGCGAAATCGCTGGCGTTGGCACGCTGAATCCAATTCTCTTCCAGCGGTATTCCACCGTGCCATTTGGGCGCGACATAGAGAAGCCCGACGGAATAGGGTCCAAGCAGCCATTTGTAGCTGGCGGCGACGGCGAAATCCGGCTGCACGTCGCGTACGCTGAAGGGCAGCGCGCCGAGCGACTGGGTTAGATCGAGAACGAGCGCGGCGCCGATCTTGCGGCAAGCGTCGCCGATGCGGACGAGGTCGAGTCTTCCGCCGCTCGTCCACTGCACGTGCGGGAGCGCGGCGATGGCCACATCGGCGCTCAGGGAATCGAGAACGGCAGCGGTCCAGTCGTTGTTTTTGTCATTGTCATTGTTACCAAGTTTGTTACTGGGCCACGGAACGACCTTCAGAGACGCGCCGTTGTCTTCGGCTAGACGTTGCCACGGATAGTAGTTGGACGGAAACTGCTCGGCGAGCACGAGGATGCTCTGGCCCTTTTTGGCTGGCAAATTTCGTGCGGCGGCGGTGATGCCGTAGCTGGCAGAAGGAACGATGGCGATGCAGTCGGGCGAGCAGCCGAGTAGCTGCGCGGCAGTCGTACGGAATTCGTCCGACCCCGTGAAAAATTTGTCGGAAGTAAGCTCCCACGGGTGCGCTTTGCGGGCAAGCCCGGCGTTACCAGCCTCCAGTGCTGGCTTCATTAGCGGTGACATGTAGGCGCAGTTCAGGTAGGCGACGTCGGCGGGGATGTCGAAGAGATGGCGCTGCGAGGGAAGCATGGGCTAGGCTTTGGACTTGGCCTTGGCCATCAGTGTATCAATCGAGAAGGGACTGCCGCGATGGGTGGAGTAAAGATGGGGGTAAAGATGGATCGCCTGAAAGCGCGAGTCGCATTCCTATTGTTGTCAGTTCTCGTTGCCAGTTGCGCGGCGCAGACTGGTCACGTCGGTGGTAGTGCGTCAGGTTACGGCGCTCCGCTCGCTTTCACGCGGGCTGAAAAATTGACACGGGGTGTCAACACCAGTGAGTGGTTCGCGCAGGTGTATGACAAGCGCGGCTACACATCGGAACATTTTCAGGCGTGGACCACGGCCGAAGACATCGCGCTGATTAAGTCGATGGGCTTCGATCACGTGCGCTTGAGCGTGAATCCCCAGCCAATGTTTGACGAGCGCGAATCCGCTAAGATCCCGGCGGAATATCTTAGCAGTCTGGATGCGGCGGTGAAAATAATCCTCGATCATGGGTTGGCGGTTGTGATCGACCTGCATCCGGAAAGCGACTTCAAGGCGCGGCTGGCGAAGGACGACGAGTTCGTCGAGCGATTCGCCGACTTCTGGCGGGCACTGGCCAGACACTACTCGACGTGGGATGCGGACCGCGTGTTTTTGGAAATTTTGAATGAGCCGGAGTTCACCGACCGCTATCGCTGGCTGGGTGTGCAAATCAAGCTGGCCGCGGCGATCCGCGAAGGCGCGCCTGCGCACACGATCATAGCGGCGGGAGCGCGGTGGTCGGATGACGACGACCTGGTTTTTCAGGAGCCGCTGCACGATCCGAATGTCATTTACAACTTCCATTTTTATGAGCCGCACATCTTCACCCATCAGGGCGCGACTTGGAGCGCGTATTACTGGCACTGGCTGCGCGGCCTGAAATATCCGTCGAACCCCGAGTCGGCGGAGCGCGTGGCGGCGCTGGTGCCGGATGAAACTGAGCGGTTGCAGGTCATTCGCTATGGACGCGAACATTGGGAGGCGGCCCGCATTGAATCCGAAATGAAGCAGGCGGCAGAGTGGGCGCGGCGGCGCGGGGTTCCGCTGGTGTGCAACGAGTTTGGCGTGTATCGGGAGTTTGTTGATCCCGAGGACCGGGCGGCCTGGCTGCACGATGTGCGGGCCGCGCTCGAGCGCAATAGGATTGGCTGGGCGATGTGGGATTACTCGGGATCGTTCGGCGTGGTCACGAAGAAAGATGGGAAGACGGTGGCGGATGACGGGGTGCTAAAAGCACTGGGCATGAAGTGAGGCAGCTTCCCACCCATTGTACGGAGTTTCCTTTAAGGCATCTGCGTTTCCACTCTCTCCTTCAGTCCAAACTGCCCTGCTCGATGACGACGTTCTCCCGCACGATGAGCCGGTGGGCGGCCATCTCTCGGAGTTTGGGCAGAGCGCGGTTGACGTGCTCGTCGGTATCGACGAAGGAGATGACGACAGGCAACTCGCCTCCGGCTTCGACCAGGTGCGCGGTGTGGACTCGGCCGCGTCCGAGGAAGCCGGCTACGGCGTGGAAGGCGACGGCTCCGAAGACATTTTCTTCGCGCAGATATTTCAGGATTTCCAGATGCAGCGGACGATGATGCCAGGAATCGCCTTCGGTGAGATAGATGGTGACTTGAACGGCCATAGCGGTTGCCATTTTACAACCCCCGGGCAAGTGCGGCGCCAGCCAAAACGGCGGCCAGGCAGAGCGCGTTGCTGGCCACGATGTTGATACTGGTCAGGAGCCATTGTCCCTGCTCCATCAGCGCGAAGCTTTCGAAGGCGTAGCTGGAAAACGTGGTGTACGAGCCGCAGAAGCCGATGGCGACGAGCAGGCGCCAGCGCGGGTCGAGCAGTACGCGTTCGGTCGAGAAGACGAGAAAGAATCCGAGGACGAGGCTGCCGGTGATGTTAATCAGCAGCGTGCCGTAGGGGAACGCGGAGGAGAAGTCGCGGGCGATGAGCGTGCTGAGGAAGTAGCGAGCGCTGGCACCGACCACGGCGCCGAGCGCGATCCACACATAGTTGGAGAGATAGTTTGGGAGATGGTTAGCGTGAAAGTCCACGGCGGAGTCCTCCTGCAAAAATTCTGTAGGAGTTATCAGCCGAAGGGCGGTTACCGGCGAACTCCATCGCCAACGGATTAGTGTAACTGAAATGAAGTTCCGGTGGCCTACCTTTCAGTCGTGAAAATTTCTGTCAGCTCTCGATGCGCGGAAACGAGGGGATCTCTACCTGAACCTGGCAAGAGCATGCCGACGCCCGCCGCCATCGGGGCCGGCAGGGGTCCGCTGTTTACAGGTAATGCGACCGCTCGGTGCTCGCCAACCGTGCAGCATGGCCGACGCGACGATTTCTCTTGGGTCCTCGACCTTGGCGTTGGCGTACTCCCAGAGGCAGAGTTCGTTACCGTCGGGGTCGCGGAAAAAGGCCAGCCTGCCGTCTTTCTTCTCTTTGATCTTGCTGGTGGCCACGCCGCGGGCGTGCATCTGCTCCACCGTCTCCTGCAAGTTCGCGACGGAAAAGCAGAGGCGGGCATTACCACTGCCGGGGACCACCGCTCCGGGCGGGAGGGGCACGAGTTCGATAAGGACGCCATCGAGATCGAACTCCGCGACATACTCATGCGAAACCAGCGGGAGTCCGAGGGTGTCACGATAGAAGGCGATAGACGCCTCCATGTCGGTGACGTAGTAGAAAACGGTGTCGAATGAGAGTTTCAGTTTGTTAGTAGAAGATGAGAAATGCATGGCAAGAGTACCTCCTTCCCTCCGCTAGGTGGCGGAGGAAGTTGTGGACTAGTTTGCCGACGACAAAATTCTAAGAGAACCATAGCGAGCTTGTCTGTGAGGATTGGCACGGTTATAGGTGACGGTGAAAAAGGTCAAAGTTGCCCTGCGTACTTGAAGGTGGGGATCTGGTCAGAAAGCTCACAGCCAGCGCACGGGGAAACGGCTTCCGAGGGCGTGGACCAGGCGCTCGTCGGCGGTAATGAGCTCGGTTCCCGCCTTGACACTGCTGTTTTTGGCCTTTATTGTTAGTAATTGCTCCCTGAGAGACTTTCGTCTCTGTGCGCACTTCCGCGGGCCTTTGCGGTAATTTGAGTGGGGGCGGCGGAGGTTCCAATGCTCATCGAACTTGAGGTTCTGGAGATTCACCCGGTCGATTTCCGGGAGGAGTTCAGCCCGGGTGTGATTGAACTTGGTCCTGAGGTGCTGCAGCGGTCGCCGCTGCGCAGCGAGGGCCGGGCGGATCTGGTCGAGGAGCATCACGGCAAGCACAAGGTGGTGCAGGACATACGGGTGAAGGGCAAGCTGGAAACGAGCCTGGAAGTGCCTTGTGCGCGTTGTCTCGATCCGGTGGTGCATCAAGTGGAACGCAGCTTCGATCTTCTGTACCGGCCGCTGGGAACTGATTCCGGGCACGAAGAGCTTTCGGTCACGGACGCCGAGGCCGAGATCGGATATTACGAGGGCGAGGGGTTGTTGCTGGAAGACACCCTGCGTGAGCAGGTGCTGCTGGCGCTGCCGTTGAAGACGATTTGCCGCGAAGATTGCAAAGGTTTGTGTCCGCACTGCGGCCAGAACTTGAATGAAATTCAGTGCTCGTGCGTGGACGAAGTCGAAGATCCGCGCTGGTCGGCGCTAAGAGAGATACGCGATAAGCTGAATCAGTAGACCAGCTCCAAGCTCACAGCTGTCAGCTCTCAGGGAAAGCGGTTTTCCGTGGAGCTTAGAGTTGAGAGCTGCGAGCTACAAAGGACATCATGCCGAATCCGAAACGTAGACATTCTCAAAGGCGCACCGCTACCCGGCGTGCCCATGACTCGCTGTCGAAGCACTCTTTGTCCGAGTGTCCGAACTGCCATGAGCGGAAGATGCCACACCGCGCGTGCCCGAAGTGTGGAACCTACAAGGGTCGCGAAGTTGTAGAGGTCGAAGAGAAGTCTTAATTTCCTTTCATGCCTAGCGTAATCGCTCTGGATGCGATGGGGTCCGACAAGGCGCCGAAGCCGGAGATCGAAGGCGCATTGCAGGCGGCGCGCCATCACGGGATCCGCGTGCTTCTTGTCGGGCCGGAACCACGGTTGCGGGCCGAACTGGGGCGCTATCCCGGTGCGCGGCGGCTGCCAGTTGAAGTAGTGCATGCCAGCGAAATCATCACCATGGACGACAAAGTAGACGCGATCCGCGCCAAGCGCGATTCGTCGATCCGCGTCGGACTGCGACTGGTGCGCGAGGGTCGCGCCGCGGGTTTCGTCACGGCGGGCAACACGGGCGCTGCCATGGCAACGGCCAAGGTGGTGCTGGGTGCACTGCCGGGGGTGGATCGTCCGGCGCTGGCGGCGGCGTTCCCCACGGTTAATAACACAGCCGCCGTTCTGCTCGACGTCGGCGCGAACGTAGATTGCACCCCCGTCAATCTGGAGCAGTTTGCGGTGATGGGGGATATCTACTGCCGCTCGATTTTCGGCATGACACATCCGCGGGTGGGGCTGCTTTCGATAGGAGAGGAAGAAGGCAAAGGCAACGACCTGACGCGCGAGGCGTTTCAACTGCTCAAGCGGCTGCCGATTAATTTTATCGGCAATGTGGAAGGCCGCGATTTATACAACGGCCATGTGGATGTGATCGTGGCCGACGGATTTGTCGGCAATGTGGCGTTGAAGACTTCGGAAGGCGTGGCGCGGCTGGTGCGAGCCGTGCTCAAAGAAACTTTGAAGTCGACAATTACCCGGCAGGTGGGTGCGTATATTTCGCGCAACGCGTTTTCCGATTTCAAGAAGCGGCTGGATCACACCGAGTATGGCGGCGCGCCGCTGCTGGGCGTCAAAGGCGTATGCATCATCACGCACGGATCGTCGAACACCAATGCCATCAAGAACGCGGTGCGCGTGGCGGCGGAATTCGCCGAGGGCAAAGTAAACGAAACGATCGAGCGTGAGCTGGCGGCGCTGAGCGTGGCTGTTGCGACGTAGGAAGATAAGAGGTTAGAGGTCAGATTGCAGAAGTTAAACCTAGGTCAGAGGTTGGAGGTCAGATTGCGGAGGTTAGAATCCCACGTTCGCCAATGCCGGGTGCGCCAATGGAGTCTTAACCTCTGACTTCGCTCTTATTTATGACAAACCGTTCTCCTCGAATCGCTTTTCTTTTTCCCGGTCAGGGTTCCCAAGCGGTGGGCATGGGCAAAGAGCTGGCAGACAACCACCCGGTTGCGCGTCGAACCTTCGAGGAAGCCGACGACGCGCTCGGCTGCAAGCTGTCGCAGCTCTGCTTTGAGGGGCCGGAAGAAAAATTGAAGCTGACAGAGATCACGCAGCCGGCCATTCTGACGGCTTCGGTTGCGGCGTGGCGCGTGCTGCGGGAAAAAGGTCTGAAGCCGGATTTTGCCGCCGGGCACAGCCTGGGCGAGTATTCGGCGCACGTGGCCGCGGGTACGCTGACGTTTGCCGATGCAGTGCGCACGGTTCGCAATCGCGGAAAATATATGCAGGAAGCGGTGCCGGTGGGCATGGGCGCGATGGCGGCGATTCTCGGGATGCCGTTAGACAAAGTCATCGATATTTCGAACGAGGCGGCGCAGGGCGAAGTTTGCCAGGCGGCGAATATTAACTCGCCCGAGCAAATCGTGATCTCGGGAAGCGCCGGCGCCGTGGACCGAGCGATCATCCTCGCCCACCACCGGGGAGCAAAGAAGGCCGTGGGCCTGCCGGTCAGCGCACCTTTCCATTGTTCGCTGATGCAACCGGCGCAAGATCGTCTGGCGCGAGACCTGAACGCGCTGAGTTTTCAGCATCCGTCGTGCCCGGTGGTCTGCAACGTCGATGCTGCGGTTGTCACTTCCGCGGAGGCTTCGCGCGAAGCCCTGATTCGCCAGGTGACCGGTTCGGTGAGGTGGGAGCCGTCGGTGCGGCTGTTGATCCACAAAGGGGTCAGCCTGTTCATTGAAGTCGGGCCGGGAAAAGTCTTGTGGGGATTGATGCGGCAGATCGACCGCTCGAAGACCTGTCTGACGGTGGGCGATGATGTCTCGCTGCAAAAGACCCTGGAGCAGATTGCTGCCATGGCGGCGTAAGGCCAGAAAAACGGCCGAAGTGCGCGTGGCTTGGACGGGGCAGAGCCCCGTCACCACAACGAGCTAGTACGGATACACCGTCAGCGTCTTATCTGGTTTCTGCACAAACATGCGGGCGTGCTCGGCGCGCTCATTGATGATCACCTCGACCACGACACCTCCGCCACCAAAGCCTTTGGTGTTCGCCGATCCGTAGATCCTGTGCGACTTGATCAGGCCCCACTCGCCGCCCGGTCCCCAGTCGCGATAAAAGTCGGCGTAGGTGTATTGAGAATATTTCTGCTGATGCTGGCGCCAGCCGGGATCGTTGAAATAAATGCCGTAGGCGGTTTCATAATCCTGCTGCTGCAGCGCGGTGAAGAACTTTTCCACGGAGTGCTCTTCGGGCCAGTTGCGGTACATCCAGGCCAGCGCCGCCAGAACGACCACGCCCACGACCGCGACCGCGATCTTGATTTTCCGCCGCCGTGCTTTGGCTGTGTCGTAGGGCTGGGCATCGAGCAGGGTCATAGGTCTCCACTAAGCATAGCGGATTTTCGGAAGATTAAGGCGAAGGAAGCAAGGAGGCGGGGACTCCCGCGGACGCTGCCCCCGGTCACATCGAAGTTGCAACTTTCCAAGAGCCTGATTCATCATCAACTCATGCGTATTCGAATCGTGAGGTTGGGCCTCGTTCTGATCGCGGCTCTCCTCTGCTTTCCCTTGTATGTTCCTTCGTATGCCCAAACCGATCTGGTCGGAGATGTTCGCGCCCAATTAGCCCAGAACTCTTTTTCCGCGGCTGAGGCCGAACTTCGGACCTATAAGGCTCAACACGGCGTTACTCCCGAGTATCTCGAAGCCTTGTCATGGATGGCGCGTGGGGCGGCCTCGACCAGGCAGTGGGACCGGGCTGCTGCCTATGCCACCGAGACGCGCCGTCTCTCGGAGCAGCAACTAGCGACTACGAAGCGCACACTCGACACCGAACCTCACCTGCCGATCGCCATCGGGGCCGCATACGAGGTTTTAGCCCAGGAACTGGCGGAAAAGGGACAGCACGCGCAAGCCGTCAGTCTGCTGCGCTCGGCTCTCGCGCGCTATGGAAATACCTCCATTCGAGCGCGCCTGCAGAAGAACCTCAATCTTCTGTCCCTGGTCGGACAACCCGCGCCGCCCTTGCAAGTAACTCAACATCTCGGACCGAAGCCGCCGGCTCTGGCATCGCTGAAAGGTTCGCCCGTTCTTTTGTTCTTCTGGGCCCATTGGTGCGTGGACTGCAAAGCAGAAGTCCCCGTGATAGCCCGCTTGCGGCAGGAGTTTGCTCCCGAAGGTCTGGTGGTCATCGGTCCAACGCAACTCTACGGCTACGCCGCGCAAGGAGCCGATGCCGCGCCCGAACAGGAAATAGCGTACATCGAATCCGTCCGCGCACGTTATTACGCCAGCCTTGAGGACATGCCGGTGCCGTTGAGCAAGCAGAACTTCAATGCCTACGGAGCGAGTACGACGCCGACTCTGGTGGTCCTGAATCGCGCCGGACAAGTGGCGATGTATCACCCAGGCGCGCTTTCGTACGACGAACTGAGAGCTGCAGTGCAAAAGGCGGTTGCTCGCTGAATAGCTCGTGTGGTGACGGGGCTTTGCCCCGTCCAAGCCGAGCACAGCTCGGCTGCTTCTTCATTGCTCAGCGACCTACAGCGCCGCAGCCTGTTCCCGCCGCCGGCCTTGGATCTCGATATATACGTTGATCAGAGAAACGGCCGCTGGTGTAACACCGGGAATCCGCGAAGCCTGGCCGAGCGTCTGGGGGACGACTCTTCCAAGCTTCTCCTGCATCTCGCGCGACAGCCCGCTCACTGCCCGGTAATCGAACCACTCCGGAATGCGCCGCTGCTCGGCCTTCTTCAGACGTTCGATGGCGCGCTGCTGCTGGTCGAGATATCCGGCATACTTAATTTCCGTTTCGACCGACTTGAGCTCGTTGCGGATTTCGGACGAAAGATGAACTGGGGCAGGACCAACTACGGGCAGGTTAACCGCAGAGGACGCCGAATGCGCTGAGGAATTTCTTGCAAAAAACCCGGGCACCAGATCATTGAGAACGGTTGCGAGTTGCTCGATGGTGATCTCCGGACGCTTCAACAGTTGCGCCAGCGGCTGTCCCAGAACGGAGGACAAATCGATTGGAGCCCCCTCGATCCGCTCCGCCATCTCCCCCGTCACTTTCGTCCCCTCCAGTACCTGCTTCACTTCCTCCAGCCGCCGCTGTTTCGCCTCGAACTCAGCCCAAGCTTCATCCGAGATCAGCCCCACACGCCTTCCGTGCGGAGTCAGCCGCCGGTCGGCGTTGTCGATCCGCAGATGCAAACGGAACTCCGCTCGTGAAGTGAACATCCGATAAGGCTCGTTGGTGCCTTTCGAAATCAAATCGTCGATAAGAATCGCCGTGTAAGCTTCCGTGCGGTCGAGCACCAGCGGAGCCTCTTTCTTCACCTGCAGCGCTGCGTTAATCCCGGCCATGATTCCCTGGCACGCTGCTTCCTCGTACCCCGACGTTCCATTGATCTGCCCGGCAAGAAACAGTCCGGCAATCTTCTTCGTTTCCAGCGTGCGCTTGAGTTCTGTGGGATCGATCGAGTCATACTCAATCGCGTAGCCCGGCCGCATCATCTCGGCGCTTTCGAGACCCGGAATCGACTTGAGGATCGCCAGCTGCACATCAATGGGCAGCGAGGTGCTCATGCCGTTGACGTAGATCTCGTGCGTGTTCAGCCCCTCGGGTTCCAGAAAAAGTTGGTGCGTCAGTTTGTCAGGGAACTTGACGATCTTGTCTTCAATTGACGGACAATACCGCGGCCCCATCGAATGAATCTGTCCGCTATACATCGGCGAGCGATGCACGTTCTCGCGAATGACGCGATGCGTCTCTTCGGTAGTAAAAGCGATGTAGCACGGCACTTGCGAATCGTGATGGGCAACGCGCCGGGTGCGAAAGCTGAATGGAGTCGGGTCCAAATCGCCTGGCTGCCGCTCGAAGCGCGCCCAGTCAATGGTGCGTCCGTCGAGACGGGGAGGCGTCCCGGTCTTGAGCCGGCATCCGCGCAGTCCAAGCTTCTTGAGCGCTTCGCCCAGCAGAACCGCTGCCGGCTCTCCCGAACGTCCGGCCGGATACTGTTGTTCCCCGCAATGAATCAGCCCGTTAAGAAAGGTCCCAGTAGTAATGATGACCACGCCAGCCGAAACGCGGCGCCCATCGCGAAGCAGGACGCCGTGGATGCTCTCAGTTCTCAGTTCTCGGTTCTCAGTTGTGTCGGGTGTATCTGAGAGCTGAGAGCTGGAAGCTGAGAGCTTTTCCACAATCACATCCGCCACTTCCGCCTGCTTGATCTTTAAATTTGCTTGCGACTCGAGCACCTCGCGCATCTTCAGGCGGTAAGCCTGCTTGTCGCATTGTGCCCGCGGCGACCAGACGGCCGGTCCGCGCGAAGTGTTGAGCAGTCGAAATTGGATCCCGACGGCGTCCGTGATCTCGCCCATGATGCCGCCCAGCGCATCTACTTCGCGCACCAGATGCCCCTTCGCAATGCCGCCGACGGCAGGATTGCACGACATCTGCGCGATTAGATCGACGTTCAATGTAAAGAGCGCAGTCTTCAACCCCATGCGGGCGGCCGCCATCGCAGCTTCGCAACCGGCATGACCGGCACCCACCACGACTACCTCGAAATGTTCGTCAAACCGCTGCATTCTGCGCTTTCAGGACCCACAACCACGGAGGGAATACGGCCTGGTTAATTGTAACAACGTTCCTCTATCCAACGTTCTTCGACCCGGTTTCGCGGCGTGCGGGTTGCGCAATCGCCGCCCGGTGCTGGTAGCATTGTTCGAATCGCTACGGAACGCGTAAAATATCCGGTCCGCCACTGTACCCAGGAGACCCCCTGATGCCGCAAGACACCTTAACCATCACCGACAACCGTACCGGGCAGAGCTACACCGTTCCGGTCGAAAACGGAACCATCCGCGCGATGGATCTGCGCAAGATCAAGACAGGCCCCGAAGACTTCGGCTTGATGACCTATGACCCCGCTTTCATGAATACCGCGTCCTGCCGGAGCGCGATCACGTACATCGACGGCGATCAGGGAATCCTGCGCTACCGCGGTTATCCCATCGAGGTTCTCGCCGAACAATGTACCTATCTCGAAGTGGCCTACCTACTTCTGTTCGGCGAATTGCCCACTGCGAGTGAATTGAAGAGTTGGGTGCATGACATCACGCACCACACAATGCTCCATGAGACCACCAAGAAGTTCATGGAAGGCTTCCGCGATAACGCGCACCCCATGGCGATGCTGGTGAGCACGGTGGCGGCGCTGTCGACGGTGTATCCGGAATCGAAGAACATTCACGATCCCGCGGTCCGGCTGCTGCAGATCAAGCGCCTGATCGGCAAGATGCCCTCCATCGCGGCCATGTCCTATCGCCATATTGTCGGATTCCCCTACATCTATCCGGACAACGACCTCACCTATACCGAAAACTTCATGAATATGCTGTGGAAGATGGTCGAGCCGAAGTATCTCGCAAATCCCGTGCTGGCGCGGGCGCTCGACATCCTCTTTATTCTGCACGCCGACCACGAGCAGAACTGCAGCACGAACGCGATGCGAGCTGTGGGCAGTTCCCACAGCGACCCGTACCTGGCCACGGCCGCGGCCGCCGCCGCGCTTTCCGGCCCCCTACATGGCGGGGCGAACGAAGAAGTACTTCGCATGCTGGACGAGATCGGTTCCAAGCAGAACGTCCCCGCCTACATCAAAAAGATCAAGGAAGGGAAAGGCAGGTTGATGGGCTTCGGGCACCGGGTTTACAAGAACTACGATCCGCGGGCCAAGATCATCAAGTGGACCGCCGACCGCGTGTTCGAAGTCACCGGACGCAATAACAAACTTGAGATTGCTCTGGAACTGGAGCGCATCGCGCTGCAAGACGATTATTTTGTGCAGCGCAAGCTCTATCCGAACGTCGACTTCTACTCCGGCATCATCTACCAGGCGATGGGCTTCAAGCCCGAGATGTTTACCGTGCTCTTCGCGATCCCGCGCACCATCGGCTGGCTGGCACAATGGCAGGAAATGCTGACCGACCCCGAACAGAAAATCGCGCGACCGCGGCAGGTCTGGATTGGGCATGACACGCGGGAGTTTGTGCCGATTGAGAAGCGCGGGGCGGGAGTAGCGCGATAGATACTCGCGGCGACCGTCATCACAGCGGCACCGCCCTCCAAAGCTACCCGCCCGCGATGGCCCCGATGACGATAAAGGGCTCCGCTCCGGACGCGACCGCAGCGGGTAGTGGCGCATCCGGCGGCTCATGGGACAAATCTTCCTCACAGGCGAAGAACCGCAAGAACGCCCGCCGTTGCTGGGTGACTTGGTCCCGAATCGTGCCTCGCAGCATCGGATAGCTGGCCTCGAGCGCGTCGAGGACTGAGCGCTGCGTGACCTGGCCGCTCACTTCGAGTTCCACCTCGCCGCGAACCTGCGCAAGCGTTCGGAGATGTTGCGGGAGCATGACTCGGATCATATCTGCTCGCTCACGGCAGCGTCTGCACCTCGACCGAAAGCACACCCGGAAGATCCCGCACGATGGGCGCCCAGCTGTCTCCAGCATCGGCGGAGGCATAGACCTGTCCGCCGCTGGTGCCGAAATACACGCCGCATTTGTCGAGCGAATCGACGGCCATCGCATCGCGCAGTACGTTGACGTAGCAGTTGCTTTGCGGCAAGCCCTTGGTCAGTGGCTCCCACTCGTTTCCGCCAGTGCGGCTGCGGAACACGCGCAGCTTGCCATCCGGAACGAAATGTTCCGACTCACTCTTGATGGGGACGACGTAGATGGTCTCCGGCTCGTGGGCGTGAACGTCAATCACGAAGCCGAAGTCGGTGGGCAGGTTGCCGCTGATTTCTTTCCAGTTGTCGCCCGCGTCGTCCGAGCGCATGACGTCCCAGTGCTTCTGCATGAAGAGCACATTCAGACGCTTCGGATGCATGGCAACGTGGTGCACGCAGTGCCCAACCTCCGCCCGCGGGTCGGGAATGTATTGTGAATACAGTCCGCGATTGATCGGCTTCCAACTGGCGCCGCCGTCGTCGGTGCGGAAGGCGCCCGCCGCCGAGATGGCAATGTATATCCGCTGCGGATTGCTGGGATCAAGAATAATAGTGTGCAGGCACATGCCGCCCGCACCCGGCTGCCACTTCGGGCCCGTGCCGTGGCCGCGCAGGGCGGGGAGTTCCTTCCAGTTCTCTCCGCCATCGGTCGAGCGAAACAGGGCGGCATCTTCCACGCCGGCGTAAACCGTATCAGGGTCGGTGAGCGACGGCTCCAGATGCCACACGCGCTTGAACTCCCACGGACGTTGCGTGCCGTCATACCACTGATGCGTGGTGAGCGGCTTGGTAGCGGCGTCGTAAGCGAACTTGTTGCTCCAGCTCTTCGGCGGACCTGGCATGACCGGTGCCCCAGCGGGCGTTCCCGGCTGATGCCAGGTCTTGCCGCCATCGTCGGAGCGCTGGATGATCTGGCCGAACCATCCGCTCGTCTGCGAGGCGTAAATGCGATTCGGGTCGGCGGGCGAGCCTTTGAGGTGATACATTTCCCAGCCCGCGAAGTGCGGGCCGCTGATATCCCACTTTTCGCGTTTGCCATCCGACGCAAGGATGAACGCGCCTTTGCGCGTACCTACCAGAACTCGCACTCCGCTCATACCGCGCTCCTCATCTTTGAATTGTGTTCACCCAGAATTTTATTCCCCTCGATGAGCTCGCTTCAGGCCTTCAATGTCAATCTTGGTCATCTGCAGCATGGCCTTGAAAACCCTTTGCGATTTAACCGGATCTTTGTCCTGCATCAGTTCCATCAAAGCCCTCGGGATAATTTGCCACGAGAGGCCGAATTTGTCTTTCAGCCATCCGCATTGCATGTCTGACCCGCCCGCCGAGAGTTTCTCCCACAACTCATCGACTTCTGCCTGCGTCTCGCAGTCTACAAAGAACGATATCGCTGGAGAAAAGGTGTAGTGCGGGCCACCATTCAAGGCGATGAATTTTTGCCCTTCGAGTTGGAAAGTCACCGTCATTGCTGTTCCTTTCGGCCACGGCCCTGCTTCTCCGTAACGGGAAAGGTTCAGGATTTTCGAGTTGTTGAAAATGGAAGTGTAGAAGTTGGCTGCCTCTTCGGCCTTGCCGTCGAACCACAGGAATGGAGTGATTTTTTGCATAGAGTTCTCCTCTGTTGTAGCGAGGCTTCGTCGCGCTAAATCTGAGCCTGTGCCGTGGAGGCATTGTTGTGCACCGCGTCACAGGCTCGCTCGCTATTTACTCTCGCGTCCGGATCTAGACTTTAGGCTGCCTTTGCAGGTTGAGACTGCATCTGCTTCATAAACTCGCGCATGGCGGCGATATGACCAGGAGAGCGGCTTTCGATCCAGGTTTCGTAGCGCTTTCCAGCTTTTTCCAGGTGCTCCAGAAAGTGCGGATTCACGAATTTCTCCCGAGCCTGCGGGAGTACAGGCTTGACGCGCTCCCACACCCCGAAAAACTCGCCACTGGTCTCAAAGAATAGGTCTTCATGGAGCAGACCGTAGTTGAGCATCGCGCAGGCTTGGTCCCAATAGGTGAGCACCATCATCGAGAACGCGCCGGTTGGCGTTCCGGGGGCCGCGACTCGCATCCAGTCGTCGAGATTGTCCACGAAGTAGTTCTTGAAGAACCACTCGCGAGCCTCGCGCAGCCGGGCCTCGCGGCGCATATCATAGATTTGCAGGTGGAGTTGCGCTTGTTCGTGCGTGGGTTTTGTTTCCATGGTTTCGTCTCCTTCTTATTTTTGGTTTATGAATCGACGTTGAGCTTCGACTTCCTCTTTTTCCGCTTCTTCTCCGAATTGCCAATGGTCTCGGCCAGCAGGCATGACTCAGTTCCACAGTACACTCCGCTGAGGAATTGATTGTCAAAACCTGTGACTTGTGGGATTATGATCCATATCACTTGTTAAATGCAAGTGATTCGCGAAATAAAAATATGCCGGCCCACAAAGTGAAGCGGCGCTCGGAATGCCCGCTGAATGCCTCCGTGGAGATGCTGGGTGACCGCTGGTCGCTATTGATCATCCGCGACATGATGCTGCGCGGATTCCGCAGCTACAAGGAATTCCTGGAGTGCTATGAAGGGATCGCGACGAACATTCTGGCGGATCGGCTTCGCAAGCTGGTTGCCTATGGAATCATAACCGCGGCACCGGACCCATCCGACGGCCGGAAACTGATTTACACGCTGACTGCGAAAGGCATCGATCTCGCGCCGGTGCTCACGGAAATGGTTCTGTGGGCGGCCGCACACGAAGATACTGGCAATCAAGCGCTCGTACAGCAGATGCGGGAGCACAAGGCAAAGTTTCTGGCTGGGGTGCGGGAACGCTGGACCGAAGCGCGTTCAACGGCCACATGATCGAGAATCGACAAGTCAGCCCATTAAATAGCGCTGTGGCACCTTGGCACCCATTGCCTCGCTCCCATTCTGGAAGCTCGAACCAGGGTTTTTTCGGAACCGGACGTACACTCCCTTTCGGTGACCCCGGGTAATCGTCAGTAACCATCGGACTGACCCTGCCCGGCCTTACAATCAGCTTACTCCGCGATCCCGGTTGCGCGGTCGCGGCGTTTCGTCAGGGAATCTCCCGGCGAGGGTTGGACCCGTTCGGCAACGCTGGCGGAAATTGCAGGCGTTTCGGCGGGGAATAGGCTGGAGTCCGCACCCCTATGGCGTTTGGTTTTGGTTTTAATAAACAAAAGGTTCTCAGCGCCGCGGAAAAGTTTGTCCAGCAGGGCAAGCTGCAGAACGCCATCGCTGAGTATGACAAGATCCTCAAGCACGATGCCAAGGATCTTACCGTCAACAACACCATCGGCGATCTCTACGCGCGTCTTGGGGACAGCGCCAAAGCTGTCGAGTGCTTCAAGACAGTGGGCGATGCCTATGCCGCGCAGGGCTTCACCGTCAAGGGCATCGCCATGTACAAGAAGATCGCCAAGCTCCAGCCGAGTGTGGATTCATCTCTGAAACTGGCGGAACTGTACACCCAGCAGGGGTTGTTCAACGACGCCCGCGCCCAGTACCTGCAAGTCGCCGAAGATTTCATGAAGAATGGCGATCTCGATCAATCCGTGCGCCTTTTCCAGAAGGTCCTTGAAATGGACCCGGAGAACGTGCCCATGCGGGTCAAACTCGCCGAGGTCTATGTCCGGCTCGACAAAAAGAAAGAGGCGTGGGAGATTTTCAGCGCGGCGGCGGAATCGTTGCGCTCGCGGGGATCGCTCGCCGCCGCCGAAGACATTCTGAAGCGGATGCTGACGCTCGATCCGGGCAACAGTTACGTTCTCCTGCTGCGCGGGAGGTCCGCCCTCGAGAGCGACGATCCGAAGAATGCCATCGTCTACTTGGAAAAGGTCGCCGACCTCGATTCGCATCCCGAAGGTTTGCGGGATCTTCTGAAGGCCCACCTGCAGCTCGGGACCTTGCCCGAGGCTGCCACGATCGCCGAAAAATTGCTCACCGTGCACAACGATCCCGATGGTCTGTTTCTGCTGGCGGAGGGCTGCGCCCGCCTCGGTCGAAATCGCGAGGCGATCGAGGTTTACAACCGGCATGCCGATCGCCTGCTGGCGACCGACTCGACCAAACTGCTGGCTAGCCTGCATTCCATGATCGGCCATGTGCGCGACGACTCGGGCGCGCTGGACATGCTATTGCAGTTGCTGAGCAAAGCCGGCGAGAGCACCCACGTCAACGAAGTCACCGAACTTCTGGCGCACGCCTCGGTCAAGGATGGAAACCTGGCCCGCGCTCGCGACCTGTACCAGACGCTGGCCACCACCGAGCCCCAGAACCCGTTGCACATGCAGAACTATCAGCAGGTGGTGGGGCGCATGGAAGGAGGATCGCCGGCCATCGCGATCACCGCCGAAGAAGGGGCGATCATCGTGGAGGAATTGGAAGCAATCGCGCCGGTTATCGACCAGCCTTATCCCGACCACGTTGCGATTGCAGTGCGCTCGGCAGTCACCGATGCGGATCTGTTTCTTTCCTACAATCTGCCGGAAAAAGCGGTCGTGCCGCTGCTGGGCGTGTTGCCGCAGGCGCCGCTCGACGTGCGCCTGAACCAGCGCCTGGCCGGTCTTCATACCCGCTTCCAGCGCTTTACCGAAGCCGCCGTCTGCTGCCGCACACTGGAGGGCGTGTACCACGATGCCGGATACCCGGATGAAGCCGTGCGCTACGGAGAATTGGCAGCACGCTACGAAAAGAGTGCGGAAGAGGCTTCCTTAACCTCTACATCAGCGGTTACCGTTCAGCCCGCGGCCCGCGCCGGTGCTACGGCGCCGCCCGCGCCTTGGCCGATGGCCGCGACCGCGGCGTCCGATCACGAAGTTGCTTCTGCCGCCCATCCGGAATTCGGCGTCCAGGAATTGGCGGTGCACGCGCCTTCCGACGCGCACGAACTTTCCTCCGACCTCTCCACCGACCTTTCCTCCGAGTGGGAGCATTCTCTTTCCGACGACCAGGGCGCCCCGGCTGCAGAACTGTCGGCCACTATCGGAGCCGAAGGCGAGGCTGGCGCCGATGCTTCCAGTAATCCCGAAATTGCCGAGACGGTCGAAGAAATCCGTTTCTATATCGAGCACTTCATGACGGACCAGGCTCGCGCCGGGATCGAGAAGCTCCAATCCCTGACCACAGATGCCCACATTCTCGATCCGTTGCGCGCCGCCATCGCATCCGCCGGCCAGCCACCGGAGCCAGAACCGGAGATCACCGAGATCAATGCCGACGAGCCCGCGGATTTCGAAATTGCGATGGACACCCAGCACGGATCCGAGATCACAACCTCGCCCGATTTGCTGGCCGACTACCAGCGCCAGACACACGACGAGACCCAAAACGAGGTTCCATCGGAGATCGCTCCGGAAACGGCCTATGCCGAACCTCACTCCGCAGAACCTGCTCACGAAGAGGCATTGCCTGCGGAGGCAAGCGAGCTGACTGCATTTGTCGCCGATCTGGAAGCTTCGCTCGGTGATTCTTTCCCGCAAGCGCAGCCACCCGCGGCCCAGGTACCGATAACCCAGTCCCTGCCGAACTGGCCGGTCGTGGCCGCGCCGGACGCTTCCAGGACGCCGGAGCCGGAAACGGAGCCCGTCGCAGACGTGTCTGCGACCAACATTGAAATTGAAATTCCTACTGCCCCGACGGCCATGCCCGTGATCGCAGCCTCGGCGGGAGGCGCCGCAAGCGCTGCCGCTCCTGCCATGACCGTTCCTGCGATGAGCTACAGTCCTGCTCCCCTGCGCCCCCTGGGAGCTGGAGCCCAGGCGATGCATCCCTCCGGCAGCGTCGATCTTTCGGAGATGTTTGGAGAGCTGAAACAGGAACTCGAAGAAGATGTAATTGCCGGCGACGACGATCCGGAAACGCATTACAACCTGGGCGTTGCCTTCCGCGAAATGGGTCTGCTCGACGAAGCCATCGCCGAATTGCAGAAAGTCTGCAGTTCAATTGATCGCGGCAAGGCATTTTCGCAGCCTGTCCAAACCTACACTTGGCTGGCGCAGTGCTTCCTCGACAAGGGAGTTCCCGAAGCCGCCATCCGCTGGTATGAAAAGGCGCTCAGCATCCCCGGGCTCGATGACCAGGCGCGTCTTGCCATCAACTATGAGCTGGGGTCGGCGTGCGAAACCGCCCAGGACAAGCCCGCTGCTCTGCGTTATTTCACCAACGTGTACGGCGCGAATATCGATTATCGCGACGTGGCCGAGCGCATTCAGGCCTTGAAGTCGTAGAATGCACCAAGTGGGTTCGGACTCTGCGTGGGGATGCGGCCCGACGCCGCTCCACCCCACGGCCTTACTCACAAGGCCTTACTCACAACGACGCGTGCAATGATTTCCGATCCCAAGCTACCTTTTGCCAGCGACGCCACCGGTGTCGGGGGACTCAAGTCTCAGGTGGAAACACCTGTCCCGGTCGTTGGAGTGCCCGTGCCAGGTTCCGTTTCCAGACCCTCGTCTTCGGCGGCGCGCTTGTGGCTCCGCCGCATCGGAGTGCTTCTGTTCGTGTTCTTGTGCGCGACGATCGGGGTAATGCTTATGATCCTGCCCTGGCGACCGGAGTGGTCCGACAACCCTCTACTCCTGCCGTATCCCACGCTTCGCGAGGTGGTAGCCAGCGGGTTCGTGCGCGGCCTTTCGACCGGCTTGGGCGCGATTAATGTGTGGATCGGATTTTGGGAGGCCATTCAATATCGAGAGGAATGAATAACAGTCGTTGGTCGATGGTGGTTGGTCGTTTGACGGTTCGCGATCAACGGGCTTTGGCGGCAACTCCATATAATATTCAACGACTAGCGACCAACGACTGATTTACTTATGACTGATCATAGACTCAAGCCCGCTCCCCTCGCTTATCAGAACGAACCATTTCTCAATAGTCCTGACGGCAGAATTCTGCGCCTGCTGTCCGAGTACAGCGAGCCGCTCTCGCGCTTCCGACGCGAACAAATCCAGGACACGGTCGTCTTCTTCGGCTCCGCCCGCATTCACAGCCACGACAACGCCTCAAACCGTTTGAGTGAAGTTCGCGGCAACGGCGTGCTGGTTTCTGCCGCGCAGCAAGCCGGGGATATGAAACGCGCCGAGGCCGCTGTCGACATGGCTCGCTACTTCGAAGACGCGCGCCGACTGGCCTTCCTGCTGACCGAATGGTCTACCCAGATTCCCGCCAAGCGCCACCGTTTCGTCGTCACCACCGGCGGCGGCCCCGGCATCATGGAGGCCGCAAATCTCGGCGCCCACGAAGCCGGAGGAAAAACTATCGGTCTCAACATCAACCTGCCCTTTGAGCAGAATCCGAACCCCTACATCACGCCGTCGCTCAACTTCGAGTTCCATTATTTTTTCATGCGTAAGTTCTGGTTCGCGTACTTGTCCAAGGCGCTGGTGATCTTTCCCGGCGGTTTCGGCACACTCGACGAACTTTTTGAAATCCTCACCCTGGCGCAGACGGAGAAACTGGCCAAGAAAATTGTCGTTCTCATCTATGGCAGCGATTATTGGAAGAAGATCATTAATTTCGAAGCCATGGTCGACGCCGGTGTGATCTCAGCGCCAGATCTCGATCTTTTCAAGATGTCGGATTCCCCAGAAGAAAGCTTTAAATTCCTGAAGGATGGACTGACCAAGTACCATCTCGGCCCGCAACAACCCAAGCGGACCGGCGAGGCCGCCGTCCCCGAAATCGCGAAGACGCGGCCGTAGCCCGTGTAGCGCGGACACTCTTGTCCGCGTGCTCTCGATCAGAATGCAGAATGTCGGCTGCACCTGCGCCCGGCTCAAGATTGATCCCGCGCCCGCCTGGCTACGTATACACTTCTCCGGGTCAATTTTTCAGGAGACAAACAAAATGCCCTCACGAACATTACTGAAGATGGTGCTCGGTTGCATGATTTTTTTCTGCGCAACTTTGTGCACAACTCCCGCACTCACTCAACCGCCTGACTCCAACGAAATGCCGTCCGTAATTCATGTTCCAGCGGCAGCGCAACCCTCGCCCCACTTCGATGCCATTGCGGCCACCAACGCTTACCTCGCACAGATTCCTGCCGACAAGACGGCTCGTTCCGACGCCTATTTCGAAGGCGGCTACTGGCTCATTCTTTGGGACTTTCTCTTTGGCGTCGTGGTCGCGCTCCTGTTGTTGAATCTGCGGTGGTCCGCCCGCATGCGGGATCTGGCTGAGCGTGTTACTCGTTTCAAGCCCGTGCACACCTTTGTGTACTGGCTGCAATACCTCGTGTTCACCACCATCCTCGTTTTCCCGCTCACAGTTTACGAAGATTATTTCCGCGAGCACAAATACGGACTTGCCACTCAAACCTTTGGCCCCTGGATGGGAGATCAGATGAAAGGTCTTGGGGTGGGACTGGTGCTGGGCGGTCTGCTGGCGATGCTGCTCTTCGGCGTTGTCCGCCGTTTCCCGCGAAACTGGTGGATCTGGGGTGCGGTCGTGACCCTTGTGTTCTTGGTCTTCACCGCGCTGATTGAGCCTGTTTACATCGTTCCCATTTTCAATAAGGTCACACGCCTCGACGATCCGAAGATTGTCGATCCCATCCTAAGCGTGGCGCGAGCCAACGGAATCCCTGCCAAGGATGTGTACGAGATCGATGCTTCGCGGCAGTCGACGCGCATGAGCGCCGAGGTCAGCGGCTTCGCAAATACGATGCGCATCAACCTCAGTGACAACCTGTTACGCCGTGGCTCACCGGAAGAAATTCAGGCCGTCATGGGACACGAGATGGGGCACTACGTTATGCACCACATCTACAATAGCATCCTGTTCTTCTTTATCGTCACCTTGGGGGCCTTCGCCTACTTGCGCTGGGGGCTTGAATGGACGCTCCAGCGCTGGGGCGAGAAGTGGCACATTCGAGGTGTGGGCGACACGGCCGTTCTCCCGCTCGTGGTGTCGCTGGTCTCCATCTTTGTTTTCGTCATCACTCCAGTCACAAACACCTTTACTCGCACTCAGGAATACGAAGCCGATATATATGGCCTGAATGCGAGCCGGCAACCCGACGGCGAAGCCCAGGCGGATATCCATCTCGGCGAATACCGCAAAATGAATCCCGGCCCCATCGAGGAGTGGATTTTCTTTGATCACCCCAGCGGACGCAATCGCGTTTACGCCGCGATGCGCTGGAAGGCTGAGAATTTGAAGTTGTTCGCCGGACAGCAACAAAGCCAGCGTGGCGCGGACACTATTGTCCGCGGCCGTTGCATTTGCTTGGTGCCGCCGTTTTCGCGGACAGAGCCGGCCCGGAGCGAAGTCAGAGGGAGTGTCCGCGCCATACAAGAATCTCTCGTAGTACGCTGAGAACTGATGGCTGACCGCTGTCTGTTCTATTACATCACCGATCGAAGCCAGTTTCGCGGCGACGAGCTCGATCGCCGCAGCGCCTTGCTCGCCAAAGTCGCCGAAGCCGCGCGTGCCGGCGTCGATTACATCCAACTCCGCGAAAGGGACCTGAGCGCCAGAGAACTGGAAACACTCGCAAAAGACGCCCTGACTGAGTTGCGCGACAGCGCTCCACTGAGAACTGAGAACCGGGAACTGCGAACTGGTCCAGGTCTGAGAACTCGTCTCCTGATTAACTCACGCACAGACGTCGCGCTCGCCGCAGGAGCGGACGGTGTTCATCTGCGAGCGGATGACGTCACGCCCCATGAAGTGCGCCAGGTGTTGAAAGCTTCTGGCCACGGGCCACTGACCACTGACCACTTTCTTGTCGCTGTCTCCTGCCACTCAAACGAAGACGTGAATCGTGCCGAGTCTGAGGCCGCCGACTTCGCCGTTCTCGCTCCGGTATTCGGAAAAACCAATGCTCCCGGAACGCAACCCACGGGCCTCGCCGCATTGCGCGACGCCTGCCGGGCGAATATTCCGGTGTTCGCACTCGGTGGCGTCACCATCGAAAACGCCGCATCGTGCCTGAAGGCGGGTGCAGCCGGCATCGCCGGCATCCGCTTGTTTCAGGAGAATACAATCGAAGATGTCGTCCGCGCGCTGCGGGCGTTCTGACACCATGAAATCAACGGAACTGACGCAACCGACGGGCCCAATGCAGCGAACGCAACTGCTCCCCGCGTCCCGAGCCAAGGAATATGTTACCGCGCTCCTCCGCATCCCCGCGGGATGGTTCCTCATGGGCTGCGATACCGGACAGGACAACGAAAAGCCAGTGCATCGCGTCTGGATTGACGAGTTTCTGCTCGCCGTGTACCAAGTCACCACCGCTGAGTACGGGCGCTTCCTGCGCGACGCCGCGTCTTCACCACCGCCGTTTTGGAGCAACCCCGCGTTCAATCATCCCGAGCAACCCGTTGTCGGAGTGTCGTGGCACGAGGCAATCCGTTACTGCCAGTGGCTCAGCGCGAGCACCGGAAGAAATTTCCGCTTGCCGACCGAGGCTGAGTGGGAACGCGCGGCGCGCGGGGGCAAGGATGAAGTAGACGCAGGCGCCCTGTTTCCGTGGGGCGATGCGCCTCCGCAGTCTCGGCCCGGGTACGCTGATCGTTGCGCTGGTCATTGGAAGACCGGCCCCGAGCCGGTTGGCCTCGGCGAATTCAACGCCTACGGTCTCCACAACATGTGCGACAACGTGCACGAGTGGTGCAGCGACTGGTACGCGCCCGACTACTATGCGGTGTCGCCCGAGCGCAATCCACGCGGCCCTGGCACCGGCGATCGGCGCGTTTCTCGGGGCGGATCCTGGCGTCACCACATCAAGATGTCGCGCTGTGCCGCCCGCTCCAGCATTCCTCCGGAGTTCAAGTACGCGGACTATGGGTTCCGCGTCGCGTGCGATGCTGCGGCCTCAGCTTCAGAGGTCGTGCCGCTACAATCTCCAGCACCCCGGGGCTGATCATGCGGATTCCCGGCGTGGCTTGAAGGTTAGCAAACGACTGCCAGATGGACTCGGAGCGGCTGGGGGACAAATATCCCAAATCAACCAGGCGACGGCGGCCGACTTTGACGAAAGTCGCCAGCCAAGTCCAGTTCAGATGATCGGGTTCGACGACATCGATGATGGGACGGGCACTACGAATCTCGAAGCCCAGGTCTTCCAGCCAGCGAGGCAGCCACAACGCGATGTCGGGCTCACCGCCGTTATCGCGCCAGCAGGCCATCACAGCGCTTACGAATTCTTCGAGTTCGGAACACGGCGGCGCGGCGCGCCAAGTGGAATAGTCAAAGTACTCGTGCAGAACGATGACACCTCCTGGTGCGAGTGCGGCGGCTATCCGCGCCAGAAGAGCGCGAGGATTCTTGACGAAAGCGAACACCCAGCGACACCAGGCATGATCGGCGATTACGTCTGGAAACTCACCGGCATCGAGGTCGGCTGAGTGTGCGGTGATGTTGCCGATACAGCGCTCGCAACAGGCCGCACCGAGCGCGCGCAGGAAACGGTCGGACTTGTCGATGGCCACGACGCGGCCGGAAGGGCCGACCAGTTCGGCAATATCGAGCGCAGCGTAGCCCGGCCCGCACCCGACATCCAGCACGGTTTGACCAGGGCCGATCCCGGCGGACCGCCAGGCGTCAAGCGCACGCTGCCGCCATGCGCGGTGCTGCAAGCCGAGGCGTTCGATTTCTTCATCGTGCGTCCCAACACGTAATCTTTGCTGGAAGCCATTCTCGTTCCTCGTGCCCGGCGCTTTGGTTTGAGTTTACTGGAAGGCGCTTCGCAGCTTCTATCCGCTTCTTGCGGTCAAATTTCGGGAATTGCGTGCGGAGCAGACCGTTTGTTGACCGGGGGCAGCACGCAGGGCTATGGTCGCAATATGATTGACCTGGCTACCCACTGCCTCGAAGAAATCAAGCGCCAGCTCCGCGGCCACAAGCGCATGGGCGAAGCTGCCATGGCTCAGCTGCAAGACAACGATTCCTTCGTCACGAGGTGCTAGGCACAACCACTATTTTCGCGATCGAAGACAACGAACACCAGCGCAAGGTCGCGACAAAAATGAAAACCGACTACGCGCTCGATCCTTCCAAGAAGACGTCCGTGCTATTGTCGCCGCAAAAACTGGAGGTCTCGGCGTGGACGTGGTCCTTGAAATGGCCGGCCATCCCGATGCCATTTGCACCGCGTTCGATATCGTCCGCCGCGGCGGACGCATCTCTCTGCTCGGCCTCACCTCCAAACCCATCCCAGTCAACTCCGAAGACATCATCTTCAAAGGCCTCACCATTCAAGGCATCAACGGCCGCCGAATGTACCAGACCTGGCACCAGATGACTGCCCTGCTCAAGAGCGGACGTCTCGATCTTCATCCTGTAATCACCGACCGTATCCCAATGAAAGATTTTTCTAAAGCCATGGCGCACCTGAGAACCGGCGAAGCCAGCAAGATACTGGTGTATCCCAACGGGACGAGATAAGACCCCGTGGGGTGCCCCCGATCTCGCGCCTTTCGAAACCTGGGAGTGGGCGCATCCCAAACTGATCGATCCGGCTTCTACTGTAAAATTGAGCCTGTAGTAAAACTGTAGTAAGCGGAGAGGTGGCCGAGTGGTTGAAGGCGCCAGTCTTGAAAACTGGAGTACGGGAAACCGTACCGGGGGTTCGAATCCCTCCCTCTCCGCCAGCGTTTCAGTTAGTTACAGCTCCTCAAATCACGCCGCAAATCAGTTAAGCCTCAGAGAGTGCAAGCCGAACGATCTTGCCGTGTGCCTGTCGCATTTCAGCGGTGCCTGCCGTGCCGTACACATTCATCGTCGTTCTGATGTCGGCGTGCCGCATCAGCCTTTGCTGAATGCCCACCGGAGTGCCGACCGCGTCGAGCCATGTGCGGTGGGTATGCCGGAACGTGTGCGAACTGATGGGATCGATTCCTGCTTTCGCCGTTGCTCTTCGGAGTGCCCGCCACACTCCCGGATAGGAAAACGGCAGGCGTCCGATTTGCACCGGGGAAGCAAACATCCAATCACTGAGGGCCAAGAACTGCGTTTGTTGTTTCCACTCCTTCAGCACCTCCAGCATCTGACTGTCGATGTGCATGGATCGTTGTGACTCAGGTGTTTTCACATCATCGACCACCTGATGCACAATTCCCCGCTCGACGCATAACATCGCGTTCAACCAGTCCACGTCCGACCACTTCAGCGCAAGACACTCGCTGATGCGCAACCCAAAGCACACGCAGACAAGCGCGATTGTGCGGAAAGGTTCCTCCAGATGATCCATCAACTTTCGGAACTCTTCTATACTCAAACTGCGTGGCTTCTTCATGCGCATGGTCGCGCCCTTGATCCTCACCAGTTCCATCGGATTGCGTTGTGTGGGAACATCCCCCCGCCACATCGCGAACTCCCATAGAGCACGAATCAGACCCCGAATGTGCGTCTTGCTCTTTGGCGCCAGGGCGAGTGATTGCAGCCACAGGTCGACCGGGCGTGCCTGTAGCTCCTGAATCACGCAATCCCCCCATTTTGGGATGATGTGATGATTCAACCACGTGTTGTATCCCTGTTGGGTCATGCGCCTCCGTGGCATCTTCTCGGCTCGATACTGTTCCACGAGCACCCGCACCGTTACTCTCGGTCCGCTACCGCTTTCCGACTGCGTTAGCAACTTGCGCAACGGTTCCGCTGCCCGCCAAGCCGACGCTTTGGTCGGAAACTCCCGTATAGTGCCGATCACCTTGGACCGTCGGTGACCGTTTTCGCACCACAGAAAATTCCAGGTGCCAAAGCGTTTGTTAAACACCACACTACCTTGATTTACCCGTGCCGCTCTTTTCAAGGAATCCTCCCTTCCGAGCGCACGGACAGCGTCCTGGATGGTAGCACGGGAGATTCCAGAAGAGCCCCGTCTAAATCGCTCTTGCGGAAGCGCCAAACACGACGTTTTGTGCCGGAGAGTGCAAAACCCTTAACTTTGCCTTGCCGAACCCAAAGCAATAGTGTCCGCACCTTGATTTTGAGATATCCTGCGGCCTCCGCCGCCGTCAGCCATTCCGAGGCAGAAATCATGGTTCACCAACGTCCTTCGCCTCGGCTTGTGACTGGAAATAACGTAATCTTTGGATTCCGCGTTCTGAAATTTGATAAGCCACGCGCCCATATAACGTCTGCCGCAACAGCAAGCCCTGTTTGTGTAGACGGAATAGATAGCTGTAGACAGAACTACGGAAATGAAAACCACGCAGTTGTCTACAAACCGTATCTGGCGTCAAAGCATGCCCATGCCGACAGAAGATGTCCAAAACTTCTTGTTTAGTCATGGCGATATGCAAGTGTGTAATGGCCATTGGACTCGATAACGCTAAGTCGCTTGGTCACGTAAAGGTGATAAAGAAGCGTTCGGATGTAGACAGAGACAGAAATCCCCAACCGTCCACACTCCGACTTAACTTGTCCGTATGTGGAGATCGGAATCCGGGCGTCCAGCTTCGCGCCCCACAAGTCGGGAGAATCCTTTAGCTTGGCGAGCAGTTCTGCGTTCGCGATAGAACATCGCAAGAGCAAGTCCAGCCCTCCCGACACGGACAACTTGGCGCGCTCAGACGCCTGCTCCAAAACTGAGTCCAACTTGCTTGGAAGACGAAGCGAAATTACTCGGTTTTCCATTGCTGTCTTACCTCCATGCTGAATCCAGCCGTGCCTCACTCTTCGTCGAATGGAACCACGCCCTCACAACCTTTCTGCGGGCAGCGGTAACCCGAGGGCTTGCCGTCGAGCCAGTTTCTTTGCTCCAGTTCCGGCGTGGCCCAGAACTGCTTCCCGCATTCAGGACACTTCTTTCGATAACGCTGTTCGAGTTGGCCGACGCGCGTGACCACATCCGCTTTTAGCCCCTGGTCGCCCAATCTGCCGAAGGCTTCGATTCCCACTCGTTCGCGAATGAACATCTGCACGCCACACGGTGAGCAGATGACGTAGGGCTTATTGCGCTTGCTCGTGCGCACGTCGAGCGGTTGCAGGCAAACCGGGTAGGGGAACCACTTCGGGTTCGAGATAGGTTCCTTTGTCATAGTAATATCCTTATTACTCATGCTATTATCCTATTAAATATGTACCATAGCTTCGATGCCGTTGGCAATCCAAAAGTTTGCGGCTATTCAATTACTGGTAAATCACTTACATGACGTACTTACTCGTAATTCCACATAATTGTCTTTCCAATGCTGATTAATATCCGTATAATTCTCACGGTAGCTCAGAAATCTCCCAAGAAATGGGGAACGAGGAAAGAGAAATCTATGGGCCGAAAAAAGATGTCCGAAATTGGTCCCAAGAGACGCCCGGGCAGGCCGATCCTCGCCGAGCCTGGGTGGGTGCTGGATGCCGCCAATACTTATGGGCTGTGGTTCCGCCAATATTGGCCCAAAATCGGCTCTCGTCTGCTCGCCGCCACCTCCGCTGAGAACATCGCTGAGACCGTCCGCCAAGAAACGCCAGACATCAGCGCGAATCTTGCTCCGTTCTCGCCCTTAATGCTAAAGATCCTCCGTGACCGGAGATTTCCTCAGGTACGAACGGAGGCGCAGATTCAGTTTCTGGCGGACTCCTTAGGAGCGCAGGGTATCGTCACTCCCCGCCGATCGCGGGAGATTTGTGCGAAAGAGAGAAACAAAGTAAAACACGTAATCTTGCGGCGAGAGTTCTACATCGAGTGTTCATGCGGCTACAATGGGCCTGCCTTAGACGGTACTTGCCGGGACTGCGGAACTGCGGCACTATCCCAGGATTTACTCATGCGGGAAGATGACGTTTGAGTGGAAAAACTGCAAATTCACGCCTTCTTGCTTCCAGTCCCGAATCACTTCCGTTACATACGTACGTAACGTTACAGACCCCAAGCCGTCGGGTTCACGAAGTCAATGAGTGTAACAGCGATTTTTCACCAGCTTAGGAGCAAATTGTGAAGGCCACCCGCTCCTCCGAGCTGCTGGAACCGTTGTGACGATTCTTGCTTGGAAACGTCTAAGGAGTCAATACCCTGTAGTTCTGAAGAGTGGGAAAGGGGGAGCATGTGAACAAGACATTGTTCTGTTTTGTCGTGCTATGTATTGAAGTTTGCGTCGGATCGTGTGGATTGTTGTTGGCGGAAACAAAAGAGAGCATGGCGTTTGATAAACTCCGTGCCCTCAACGGCGACTGGCAGGGAACTGTTGCCTGGACCGCACAACAACCTAGCGAGGTTGCTGCGCATTATTCCATTACGGGTAACGGATCAGCTGTGGTTGAGGACTTGTCCAATGGCATGACGAGTGTGTATCACCTCGACGGCGGGGATCTCAGGATGACGCACTTTTGCGCTGCTCAGAACCAGCCGAGGCTGAAGGCAACCGCTTTCGGTCCTGATAGCAGTGGCATTACATTTTCATTTGTGGACATAACGAACCTGAGCTCACCAAAGGTCGGACACGTTCAAGGTGTTGATATGAAATTTCTAGCAGCAGACCACATCACGCTACAGTTCCACTTTGTCAGCGATGGGAATGTAAGAGACGAACTGCTTGATTTGAAGCGGAAGAAATAATGCGAAAATCTTGTGACATGGCATTTTGTGCTGGCTCTGTCAAGGCGGCAGACGCGGCGACTTCTGCAACCAGGTGAATCTCGGCTTGGACTTACTGCCTAACTGTTGCAATCAGGCGATCACACTCAGAACCCCGGTCAATGAGTGTAATGCGGATTTTTCACCAATCTCGGTGATGCCTCACACATCGACTCGGCCCCGAATACGGTGTAATATACTCTCCAGTTCGATATGGCGCTCGATGCACGCGCTAGCTGGGTTCAAAAAAAGGAGATCGGATGGCAAGAAATCTCGGATCGATATTCGTGCTTACCCTCACACTGCTGCTTGGTTGTGGAGGAGGAGGAAGTAAATCCCTCAGCATAAGTGCCGATGGTTCACTACCACTTACATTAGATCTCGGGACCGGATTCTATCATGGGGCTACTCTAAGTGCCAAATTCAGCGATGGCACCACGCCAAGTAGCGTCTCGTGGAGTTCCAGCGTGGCGTGCATCGGGGTCAGCGGGCCCGTAAGTGGCCCAGGCGGGGTCACGTATGAGAATGAAGCCGATGCTGCCTGCAATTTTGGATGTGGCGACGGGACCTACAACGGCACCATTACGACTGCCGCTGAAGGATTGACGGGCACCATCGCTATAAGCTGCCAGATCACGAACTAGGAAGTTGCATGCCCGTGCAAACGCGAAAACTCCCACCGCGATGATCTGACTCACATTGTGAATGAGCGCTACCGCTATTGCCCCAAGCCACTGATTAGAGTTCTCATCTCCTTTCCGGGCGCGGTGCGGAGGATGCCCGTTAATTCGTAGAAAGTAGCGACTCTCACATCCGCGGTCATAATGGGCCGAGGGTGGTTTTTTCTGCCAAGAAAAAGGAGAGAGTCGCTATGAAAAGACGATACCAGATCGACCAGCAACGAGCGGTGCAACAGTTCCGCCAGTTGGCCCGCGAAGAGAACCCCAACATTCAGATGATGTTTCCCATGGCCGAGGTGGTGGGTCTTCTGCAAGAAGGAGTCGGCCACCTGCTGCGTGAGGCCGGTCTTTCCCTGATGAACCTGGTGATGGAGGAAGAAGTACGGCACTTGGCGGGCGAGCGTCATCAGCAGCATCCCGCGCGGCGCGCCCACCGCTGGGGAAAAGAAGATGGCGACTGCGTGGTGGACGGGCAGAAGGTGCCGATCCAGAGAACGCGTCTGCGCAACCAGGAGAATCGCGAGCAACGGCTGGGCAGTTACGAGTTGTTTCAACGCAGTGGGCCGCGGGAACACGCGGTATGGGACAAGATGATGCGCGGGCTGTCGACGCGCAACTATGGAGCAGTGGTGAAAGATTTTCACGAAGCCTACGGGGTGGAAAAGTCGGCGGTCAGCGACAACTTCATCGCAGCCAGCCGGGAGAAGCTCCAGGAATTGATGGAGCGTCCGCTGGGCGAGCTACGGTTGTGTGCGGTACTGATCGACGGCACGCCGTTTCGCGACCGGCAGATGATCGTGGCCCTGGGCATCAATAGCGACGGGCGCAAAACGGTGTTGGGATTGCGCGAAGGAGCGACTGAAAACGCCACGGTCGTAAGTGAGTTACTCAGCGATCTGGCCTCGCGCGGGCTGGACTTCAGCGTACCGCGTCTGTACGTGCTGGACGGAGGCAAGGCGTTGGCAGCGGCGGTGCGCCGTCTTGCCGGCGAGGCGGCTTTCATCCAGCGTTGTCAGGTGCACAAGCGGCGCAATGTAATCGACCACTTACCCAAAGAACATAAGTCGGCGGTCAAGAAAAAACTGCAGAACGCCTATGCCATGACCGAATACGCCGACGCCAAGCGTGCACTGGAGCGATTGCATCGCGAACTGATGGAGCTGAATCCGAGCGCCGCCCGCAGCCTGGAGGAAGGCATGGAAGAGACGCTCACCGTGCATCGTTTGCGCCTGCCCGCGCAGTTACGCCGCACCCTGGCGAGCACCAACGTGATCGAGTCGGCTTTCTCCATCGTGGAGACGGTTTGCCGCAACGTGAAACGCTGGCGTGCGGGCGACCACATAGAACGTTGGGTCGGCTCGGGTCTGCTGGTGGCCGAGCGCCAGTTTCGCAAGGTGCAAGGCTACCGCGAGATTCCCGCGCTGTTGACTGCGCGGCCAACGCGGTTTCTAAGAAGACGGTTGTCGAGCAAGGAAAGGTTGCGTAACCTATGACGGTCGGGAGTCGCTAACTTTCAACGGAGTTCCGGGCAATCTCCGCGGTGCTCCAATCTGACTCCGATGGCAAGTTGTTGTAATCAGGCGTTAGCACAAGCTTGCGCCGTTTGTTCGCCGAAAAACAAGGTCAATGGTTGGGATAGAGCTCCGACGCGCCGGCTGTAGGTGGAGGGTTACCAAGCCCGCTCTTTCGATGGCGAGTTGGGTTCTCGTTTCCACCATGGCTACGTTTTCGAAGGCCCCCCTATAATGCCGGACGGCCGAATTTCCCAGGTCCGGTTTGAAGCCTTGGCATTTCGTCCGTGAGCCTTCCCATGCGCAGCGAGGTTTCAAGCGCTGGTTCGCATACGCCCCGACTACGAATGGTTTGCTCTCAGCTTAGTTCCATCTCATGCGTCGGCTTATGTCGGCTCTGTGTCCGACCACCGCGCTGCCGATGGCACCACCAAGTACCCAGAGTCCCTTTGCCCGATCTTGGCGTTACCTTGATCAGGGAGACGTGTGCCGCCTCCTGCGAGGACATTACTCCCCGGTCATCGCTCTTACAGACTCATTCGTCGATCCCACTCGGCTCTCCTCTCCTTCGGCCTAAGCCTCGTTCGAGGAGTCTCTGCAGGTTGCGACCAGCCCCTGCTGCGGGCAGGACCTTCCCGACGTTATCTCTGCGAATCCTTCCCTGAGTGCCTGGGCCCCTGTCACGGCGGTCCCGTGGAGTGCACCTGCCTGTTTCTTCCCCCACGTCATCGGCCTTCCCCCGTACACTATCGAGGTCGGCTTCCCGCGTTTCCCCGTCAAAACGATTTCATGACGGATCTCTTTTTCGAGACTGCAGCCATTTCGTTATGTTCAGGCCCTCAGGTTTGCTCGCCTCCCCGATCGTTCCCACCGCTGCAGCTTATCGCCGCAGGGCAGCCGAGGCTTTTACGTCCGAGCTGAACATGCTTCGTTGCCTCCGCATGCATCGGATATGCTAACCACCTGCCCAGGCAATTGGTGGTGTGGGGACTTACACCCCACTAGATTCACAGCCTTGTCGGCTGCTCCAGTGCAATCGAGATTTTGCGCCAACTGAGCAGGTGAGCGTTCCCAGTTGGGCTACTCTGTTTCCGGGAACGCTTGATCCTGTGCGAGGTCTAGCGAAACAGGATTGCTTATGATCGATCTGGACTCAAGCACACCGCCGCCATACCCGGCAAAAAACTGATAATGTCCAGCGGGGAGTTCAAAGGCGATCTGTGTTTTCCGTGATTCGTTAGGTGCAAGCTCGAAGGCTTGTGGAAACCCGGCATGGTCAGCGATGAGATACGAGTAAGAATGTATTTTGCCTCCAGCGCCCATTTGCCGTGAGCCGTTGGCTGAGGCAACGTTCGCACGGGTAATTACCGCCGTTGATGGGCCGTCAGACGGTGTCTGAGCGCCTTCGATTCTGCTAGACAGCAGGGCGAAACCGATCTGGGAGCTATCGATGCGAACAGGTGTGTCGCCTTCATTGGTGACAGTAAGCTCAACGCCAATTGATCCTTTGATTGCTAGTGGCTGCGCTCCGAGGGTGATGCCTTCGACTGTGTGCCATCCCTGTTTCGACGTTGCCGGACCGAGAATGTTCAGGCGGCGAATAAGTCCATCGCCGGGATTAATCGGCTGCTTCACTTCGAGAGCATCAATTTCGATGGATTGGCCTTCATATTCGCGTAGTTGATCCTTCACAGAATCCGAGACGTACATCAGATAAACACCACTGAAGAGGATGCAACCGCCCCATCTGTCAAATATCACCACGCCGCTATATTTTCCGGGACCGCGGATTCCGGCTACAGCGGCTGTTATGAGGGAAGCGACTAAGACCGACACAAAACATGCAGTCGCAAGATGAACCATTCTATTGCGAATGACGTTGCAACTGAGTCTCGGACTTCGATTATGTGGGCTCACTGATTTCACTCACTGAACACTAGCCAGCCGATTCCAACTCTGCCGAATCGCAGTCGGCATGTCAACTGACGCTATCAGGCGTTTACACTCAAAACCCCCTCCCGCAGGGTCAATGAGTGTAATCGGGATGGTTCGCCAATTGACAGTATTGCCTTCCTCCGTGGTCCGATTTGAAACATATGTCTCTTGTATGATACTGCCATGACAAAATGCGCCCTTCTAGCCGCCATAGTTGCATTGTGGTTACAGCCCTTGCTCGCATCAAACGACACTGCTAAACAGCAAGAAGCACTCAAGAAGATTGAACAGGCGGTAGCGAATACCAACATCTTCGAGCTGCCGTCTTTTCGGATGAAGGCGATTGTGCAGATTCTAAGCATGGGCAAACTCGTGGACGGAAGCTATGAATTGCTGTGGAACGGTCCAGAGCAGTGGAGGGAAGAGATCCTATTTCCTGGATACTCGGAGGTACAGGTCGGAGGGAAAGGAACAGTCTGGATCCAGCGAAGCACCGATTTCTATCCACTTAGCGTCTATTTTTTGCACGCAGCACTCGGATTTGGGTCCGGTGCAGCAGGCGCGATTGCAGAACCCGTGCAGCCGGGCCATACCGTGAGGCCTTGGTCACTCGTGCAATTGAACCTTTCCGAGAGGGACAAGGTCACGAACATACACGAACGAAAGGAGCACGGGGAGACGCAAGCTTGCATTGAGTATGAAAACGTGGTGAAACGCTTGTTTGAAATCTGCGTGAGCGAGAGCACGAACACGCTTGTTCGCAGCCCGGCGTATGTCGATAAAGAGCTTAAACCGGTGGGCGGCGGTAAAGCATATCCGCGATTTCTTAGCTCCATCGATGATGATGGCAGGACTTTGGCAAAAGCCAACGTCACTGAGTTCACCACTCCTGTCCAGTTTCCGCCGAATTCGTTCACTCCGCCGACGGGGGTTTCCCCCCAAGCCGGCTGCATGAATCCCACGCCATTCCAACTGATCAACGGGGATTTTGGCGAATACCCGCTGAACGCCGGTATCGGAGTCGCTATCTGGGATGCGTGGATCGGCTTAGACGGCCTCCCGAGAATTGTGGGCTATGGTGGAATGTCAGCCTTTGATCGTTCGAGTAAAAATGCCATTAAGAAGTGGCGGTACGAACCTGCGACATGCAACGGTAAACCGGTTGAAGTCGAAACCGTCCTGCTGATTACCTATGCCTATGGATGGTTCGGCCTGCAGCCCGAGTGGTACAAATAGAGCGTCGAGTACTCGAAGCTGTAGTAGCTGGAAGAAGTAACTGCCTCGCCTCGCTGCTTACCGATGGTTGATGTAACCAGGCGTTATCGCAACTTTGCGCCTTTTGTTCGCCAGATAGGCGAAAGGAAAGCGCAAACTTGTGCTATCGGGATGTTACGTCAACTGCGTCGTGAATCGCCGCGACAGTACGGACACATTTGGCATTAGAATCAGGACTGTCGAGATTTCGTGCCGCGAAGTGATGCCGTGAAATCGTTTTGGAAGATTGCAGCGCTTGTTAGTTGCGTGATTCTAATCTGTGGGGCAGTAGTCACTTGGCAGTTTGTCAAAGCTAGAGCCAGCGAACGTAAGCTCGCCGAGGACGCCAATCTATCTCACGCGCGCGCCGAGCAGGGAGACGCGAGCGCTCAGTTCAAGCTTGCCCGCATGTTTTACTTAGGCAAGGGAGTGCCGCAAGATTACTCCGAAGCTGTCCGCTGGTACCGCAAAGCCGCCGATCAGGGTTACGCGAAAGCTCAATTCAATCTCAGCGACATGTACCGCCAGGGCAAGGGGGTGCCGCAGGATTACGCGGAGGCTTTCCGCTGGTGCCGCAGAGCCGCCGACCAGGGCGACACGAAGGGTGAGGACGGCATCGCTTTCATGTTTTACCAAGGTGAAGGGGTACCGCAAGACTACACCGAGGCTGTCCGCTGGTACCACAAAGCCGCCGACCAGGGTGATGCGAACGCTCAATATGCCCTTGGCTATATGTATTACTACGGCTATGGTGTGCCGCGGGACAGAGTCGAGGCCAACCGCCTATTCCAGGAGGCTGCCGCTCAGGGCAACGAGGATGCTAAGCGGGCGCTTGAATGTTCCAGGAAGGGGATTTCAATCGATCCAGGTGCGGGCCTTGCGGGCCTTCAATAAGTCGTAAGTCTTCTTGATTCACGAAACATTGGAGACAAGGAATGTCAGTTTGACGCAACCAGGCGTTAGCACTCATTGACTTTGCGAGACGGGTGTTTTTTGCACCAGAATCAGGTCAATGAGTGTAATCGGGATTTTTCACCAATTGACTAACGAAAGCAAAGCTATCTCAGAAGCGAGTATCTAGCAGTCGGGACAAGAGACTGACCTGTTGATCTCGCAAATCCACTTTCGCAAGATAGTAGTGCATGATCCCGCCGCCGGAGACGATTGTCTCAACGCCAATGTTGACACAGAGTGTCTGGGCATCCTCGGACAGCGAAATGAGTTCTGCAATCCAGAGCCGCCCGTGGGCTTCTGAGAGTCGCAAAGTTTGTGGAGAAATGCAGAGCTTAAGCTCCTTGCTATCGAGATGGTAAGAATAAATTCCGTCCCAATCCGCTCCTGCCTTGCCCCGTTTTAAAGAGTTGAACACGACAACCGGATGACTCTCGCAAGTCACGGAGGATTCGTAAGATACGTCCTCAGCGGGACTGCCTATCTGTTCATACGCCTCTGTGTCCTTGCGGCGCACAAATAATCGCGTGGGGAGAAGGAACCTCGAACTGGCACGCAGTTCAAGAATGAGTGTCTCGGCGGCCGAGTTGTATAGAAGTCTGTGTGAAGTGTATCCCGCAGGGAGGCCCGGCGATTTGGGAGAATGACCCGGTTGCTCGGGTGGGTTACTCCCGATCTGCTCACGAGCCATCTCTAGGGCGACGCCTCTTTCGCGAAGCAACATCGCAGCAAAGCAGTCGTGTTCTCGCAGCACCCCTAAAAGCAGGTGCCCGGTCCCGACGAACTTGTGCGTGAACTTGTCTGCCTCCTCAGTCGCGTAGGCAAGAATGCGCTTACATTCGTTGCTGAGAGGCAAATCGACGGAAGTCGAGACCTTCTCACGGATGACAGTCCGCTCTTCGACCTGCTTACGCAAGGATTCAACAGCCCCAAGTGAGCTCAAGAGGGTATTGGCAAGGCTTTTGTCTTCGCGCAGCAGGCCAAGCAAAAGATGTTCTGACTCGATGTAAGGAGACCCGAACTGGCTCGCTTCATAGCGACCAAAAAAGATCGTGCGCCTTGCTTTTTCCGTGTACCGTTCAAACATGAATAGCTCTCTATGGAGCACCAATTGTAGTCTGGGACCACCGTTGACGAAAACAGGGCGTTAGCACAAGCTTGCGCCATTTCTTCGCCTGAAACCGAGGTCAATGAGTGTAATCGGGATTTCTCACCAATCATGCGGCGTCGCTAGAACTTGCTAGACGGGCAGGGCGATTGCGGGTTCTCCAAATTGTGTTCGAGCTTGATGTCGATCTTTAACTCCGCACCGGGTCTTAGTTGCAGAGGAATCGGGCGAGATGGATCCGATGGATCGGCATAGAACCACGGCTTGTATCCCTCTGCGCAGGCCCCGAAGTTAACGGGCGTATTCGCAGGGATGAGGAGCCGAAATTTAAATCGTCCAGCAGTGCCGGTGGTTGACCAACCGGGACCGTCCGTCGGAGCTAAGCTCAAGTGAGCAGCAATCGACCTGCCCGTAGCCGAATCTCTCACGCGTCCTGTGATACTACCTGCTTTGGGGCTGAAGCGGATGACCGTGGTGGCTGTTGGTGTGTCCGGCGTAAGAACAACCGTCAGTGCTGGCTTGGACGTGAAAATATCTGGCCCGGTAGACAAGTAGCCAGCCTCCTGCTTTTCGGCAGATACCCGATACTCCCCTACAGCTAGCCGCGAAAACGTGAAAATTCCAAGGTCATCTGTGTTTTGGTTTAAGACGGTTAGAATCTTCGAGCCTCGCATTACCTCGACGTAGACGTGCGCATCTGCAACCGGGGCACCGTCGTCCGCTAGAACTGTGCCACGAATTGAGCCGTCGCCTACCTGTGTGCCAGCGGATCCGCTCAGCACGAGCAACAACGAGAGCAAGCAGGCTAGGCGCATCCCAGATTCCTAGTCGTGTCCAGACTTGATGATAACTGATGTAATCAGGCGTGTCTGTTGAAAAATCTCGGTTCACGGCACGCTTTTTGTCCCTTCGGGCCTCCTGGTAAATCGCTTCTTTAGTTTCTCCAGACCAGGTTCATGCAGTTGCGATCTGCGGGGTTGGCTTACAGCTGAGGAATCGCACCAGCCGTTTCAGGTTCTGCACGGTTGCCGCCAGATAGAACTGCTCGCGCACGAAGCGCATCCGGCGTAGCCTCAGTCGGCGGAGTCCGATGTAATTCTTTAGCTCTGCAAACAGTGCTTCCACTTTTCGCCGCGCCCGTTGCGAGATAGCGAACGCTGGTGTCTGAGCCAGGGCGTGCGCACGCTGCCGCGCGGGCTCGCAGGTGTGGATGGCAAGGGTCCGATACTTGCCTCGCGTGCAGCGGCTCTTCTGCGAGCACTCGCGACAGCGCTTCACCGTCGAGTAATAAACGTGTGTGCGGTTGCGCGCATTGATTCCGACGTACTTCAGGATTTTGCCTTCCGGACAGAGATAGCAGTTCTCCTCGGGTAGGTAGGTGAACTGGTCGATGCCATAGAGATCAGTCGGCCCATTGGGATTTTCTTTCACCCGGATGTACGCAGCGATACCACGTTCATCAAGCCATTGCAGTAGTTCGCCGTTGCCGTAGGTGGTGTCCGCTGCCAGCGTCTGCGGAAGAGAGCCGTAACGTTCGCGATAGCGTTCGATCATGTCTCGGGCCGCTACGCTCTCCTGACTCAATCGCGCCGGCGTAGCTTGCACCCCAACGATGACACAACTGGCGTTATCCACCAGATAGTTGTCGTAATAGCCGAGCCACGCTGGACCGCCTTTGGTCGCATAGGTCGAATCCGGGTCGGTGGTCGAGACCTTCTCTTGCTGCGGAACCGGAGGTTCGACCGGGTTCTCCCGCTCCAGTTCGACTAGATACTCGCGCACCGTGTGGTTCACCTTAGCTATCTCCGCCAGTTGCTCACGGGCAACACGGCTGTGATGGTCGGCATTGGCCTGGATGAAACTGCCGTCCACCGACATGTGCTCGCCCTTCACCAATCCGGCCTCTACGCAGCGGGCGACGATCTCCTCAAAGATCTCCTGAAACAGATTCGATTCCTGGAATCGACCATGCCGGTTCTTGGAAAACGTAGAGTGGTGCGGAATCTCCTGATCGAAGCCCAGTCCGGTGAACCAACGCCACGCCAGATGCATACGTAGCTCTTCCACCAGTTTCCTTTCGCTCGTGACCCCGTAGAGATAGCCGACCAGCAGCAGGCGCAGCAGCAGTTCTGGGTCGATCGAGGGCCTTCCCGTGTCGCTGTAAGAGTCCTTCAACTTGGCTCGAATAAAGTCGAAGTTGACGTGGCGATCGATCAGGCGCAGCAGATGATTTTCAGGAACTTGATCTTCCAGGCGGAAGTAATAGAACAACGACTCCGAGCGGGATTGGTGTCCCATCATGAGCAGCAGGCCTCCAAATGGAATGGTGAAAAGCAGCATCGAGAACTCTGGCCTGCTTATAACCGGAACGTCGCCCCGCCACAAGCATCAACTGAGGGACTTTTTCAACAGACACAGGCGTTATCGCAACTTTGCGCCTTTTGTTCGCCAGATAGGCGAAAGGAAAGCGCAAACTTGTGTTATCGAGATTTAAAATGTTCAGCATGCCGCTCGTGAGAAAGGCTTTTGCGACTCTTCTGTTGGCGTGCATTCTCTGCCAAGGTGAGTCGTCATCACAGACTCTAGAGATTCGCGTTCGTGCTATGGATTACAAAACTGGTCGTCCAGTCAAAGGGCACCGTATTGCGATATTGTTGTCCGACAGCGCAGGCCAGATTACCCCCCATCAATCGGAAGAGCTTATTGGGAGCACCGACAAGGACGGAAGGGCCGTCTTTCAGGTCAAAGAACCATTGCCGCCTAAGGTAAGTGTTGACACGAATTCAATGCCAGACTGGAATTGCAGTGCTACCTGGGGGCTTTCGACGAGCGAAATCCTGCAACACGGCATTGTCGGGCAATACACGTTAGACCCAAGGTGGTGTAAGAAAAAGCGCTCCCTACCAGCCGCGTCGCCGGTTCCGAGAGAGGTCGTAATCTACGTCCATCAGCTTGGGGTTTTTGGCAGGCTGTATCGCCTGTTCTATTGACGCGCTGCAACTCGTGACTGCAACAGAAACTCTCTGAACAAAAGTGTTGAGAACAGGCGTTTACACTCAAAACCCCCTCCCGCAGGGTCAATGAGTGTAATCGGGATTTATCAACAATCATGCGGGATACGGCTCGACTCATTTGCTCACAGGGTCCGCAGAGTGACAACCGGAACGCTCTGAATCGAGTTTCAGGTCTGTTTCCCCGATTAGTTTGTCGACGCTATCTTTACCAGAACTGGCAAAAATAAAAACCAACGCTTGGGCGTCACACGACTTCACCAGTACAGCTTCATATAATGCACCTCGGAAATCTCTACGAGCGAATGAAGCGCCTCCAAACCTAACATTTAAAGTCTCTTGGACAGCTTCATAGCCCGTCTGCTGATTGCCTTTGATAACCTTGCGCATATAAGCGTCAGTGGAACGCTGACCTTCCGGGTAATAAGCCAAAGCGTCAGCGTAAAAGGCCGTTACATACCGAGGCGAAAGGAACGTTTCGTTACGCACTGCTGTGACAGTGACAAGCAGGGGAACAGTACCGGGGGTTCCCTTTAACTCCGGTGTTCCGAACGTCAGTCCCTCGGCGACTCTCAGTTCAACGCCGATGGATGAGTTCTTATACGTGCGCCCGTCGACAAGACCTTTCTCCATCCGAGGCACTGGTGAAGACGGTTTCGAAGGCACAACCACCACTGTTTGCGCGGATGTAAACAGTGCGAAGCTCAGAATGGCAAGCGCGAACCTGTGCATGGTTAGCATTATGCCCCGCCGTAACTGCTGAGAACAGGCGTTTACACTCAGAATCCCAAATCAGGGCGCATCGCCCATAGGGTCTCGCTAATCCCAATGCTGCGGCATTGGAGGCCGACTGTATGGCAAAGCGAAAGACCAAAGCAAATTATCGTCGCATTGTGCTTCGGTTGCCCGATCTGGACCATTCCAAGCTGGCTGTGCTCAATAGCCTCACTGCCTCCGGCTCTCGTCGCGTGTATGAATACGCTATCGACCAGTTCATCGCCTGGTACTGCTCCGAACCGCGTTTGGCGTTCAATCGCATTGTTGTGGTTCGCTACCGCATGCACTTGGAATCCCGAAAGTTGGCTGCGAATACCATCAACCAACAACTCGCGGCGGTTCGACGACTTGCAGGCGAGGCAGCCGATGCTGGCCTGCTGAGTCCAGAACTGGCGGCTGGAATCAGTCGAGTAAAGGGGGAAAGCAACTCGGGTTTCGCTCGGGCAACTGGCTCAGCCTGGAACAAAGCTCAGAGGTGCTGAATCGCTCGCGAGGCGAAGGCATGCGTGAAAAGCGAGATCACGCTATGCTTGCGCTTCTGTTCGGGTGCGGTTTACGCAGATCGGAACTGGTCGCTTTGGAAATGAGCGTAATTCAGATGCGTCAGGGGCACTGGGCCATTGTGGACCTGATCGGCAAAGGCGGCCACATTCGCACCGTGCCGATCCCGTCATGGGCCAAGGAATCGTTGGACCAGTGGACCTTGGCGGCACAGATCAGCGAAGGCAAAATTTTCCGAGCGGTCAGCAAGACGGGAAAGGTATGGGGTGACGGCATCTCGCAGAATGTCGTCTGGTATGTAGTTCAAACCTGCTGTGAGAAAGCAGGGTTGGAGCGTATCGCGCCGCATGATCTCCGAAGAACTTGTGCTAAGCTCTGCCACACCAATGGCGGAGAGCTGGAGCAGATTCAATTCCTTTTGGGCCATGCCTCAGTGCAGACCACGGAAAGATACCTTGGTTGCAAGCAAAATCTCGGGCACCCGGTGAACGACCGTTTTGTGCTCGAAACCACCGTTCCAGCAGCATAATGGTGTTCAGCGTGGACGCCCTGATCGTCATCTATCTGCAAAGCATTCTCGGCGGCCCGGAGTGACTGATGTTTAGAATACTTATCGACACATGCGTATGGCTCGATCTTGCGAAAGACCAGCGGCAGCTATCGGTACTGGGCGTGGTCGAAGAGATGGTCAATCGCGACGTGATCAGCCTCATCGTGCCGCGCATTGTCCTTGAAGAGTTCCGTCGCAGCCGGGACCGCGTAGCCAAGGAAAGTGCGAAGAGCCTCTCGACGCATTTCCGACTCGTGAAGGACGCGGTAGGAAAGATTGGCGGGGAAAAGAGAAGGGTTCGTCTGGTTCTTTCGCACCTTGACGATGTTGATCACAAAATCCCAATAGTTGGCGGCACGGCTGCCAATACTCTTGACCGAATCGAAAAGCTCCTGAGGGGGTCCGCTATCATAGAACCATCCGTGGCCGTGAGGTTAAGGGCTGCTCAGCGAGCAATCGAAGGGAAAGCACCATTCCATCGGAACAAGAACGCGATGGCCGACGCGGTTATCATCGAGACTTACGCTGAATGCGCACGAGACAAGGCGGCACAAGGGATTCGCTTCGCATTTGTTACGCACAACAGAGCCGACTTCAGTGTCGAGAACGGCAATCAAAAATTACCGCACGTACACTTGGCGGGCCTCTTCTCGCGGATTAAATCCCTCTACTTCATTAACCTCCCGGAGGCACTCCGTCGCGTGGAGCCGTCACTCGTTTCCGACATGATGCTTGAGCAGTCTTGGACTCAAGAGCCACGCGGTCTTACCGAGATTCTGGAGGCTGAGGATTTATTGTTCAACCAAGTCTGGTATAACCGGCACTGGAACTTGAGAATCGGTGTCGAAGAGGGAAAGATTAAAGTCGTGGAGAAAGAGACTTATCCCCGCCCCCCAGGCGCACCGGAGACAGTCCAACGGGACGTTTGGGAAGGAGCCCTCAAGGCCGCACAAAGGGTTGAGCGTCGCTATGGCAAGAAGAACCTTGGCCCATGGGATGACTTCGAGTGGGGCATGGTCAACGGCAAGTTGTCTGCACTCCGGTGGGTGTTGGGAGACGAATGGGACATGCTTGACACATAGAGTCTCTGGTCGCAACCACTAGGATAGGTAGTGTAATCGGATCAATGAGTGTAAACGCCTGATAGCGTCAACTGTGCGTCATCAGAAGTTGTGAGACCAGCTTGGCCCCAGGGCCAAGCTACGGTTTGAGTTTCAGTTCCACCCTTGGTTTCTGGTTCCAGCGGCCCAGATTGTAACGCAGCCGCTGCTCAATGGTGCGTTGTTTTTGTTCGGCCCTCCTGCGTAAGATTTCTTCCCGCCGTCCGTAGTACACATCGGCCGGGGTCACGTTGCCAATGGCCTCGTGATAGCGGCGATGGTTGTAATACTCGATGAAGTCCTGCATGGTTCGACGCAGTTCGTCCGGGCTGGTATAGACCAGCAGGTTCATGCGCGCTTTGAGCGTCTCGTGAAAGCGCTCGATTTTGCCATTGGTCTGGGGATGATGCGGTGCGCAGTAGATATGGCGGATTTCGAGCACGCGCAGATACTCCTCGAAAACTCGCGCCAGGTAGCCCGAGCCATGGTCGCTGAGCAGCTTGGTGCGATCTTCGATGGGCACCCGTCGCATGCCGGTGAACGCCACCGCCTGTTCCACCACGTCGCTGATCGAGTGCGCGGTCATGTCGGGTTTGAGATCGCTGGCCAGCACAAAGCGCGAGTAATCATCGAGCACTTCAATCGAGTAATACCAGCCCCAACCCACTACGAAATAGTAACTGGCGTCGGACTGCCACATTTGATTGGGCGCAGTGGTCTTCACCCGGAACTCCTTGCCGGCAGGAAAGCCCAGCAGCGTGATCGTCCGATTGAGTCCGTGCCGCTTCAGCACCCGGTAGACGGTGGCTTCCGACACCGTGAACCCGGCGTAGTCGGTGACATGGCAGGCCACTTCGCGTGGGCTAAGATCGGGCTGCTGCAGAGCGATTTCAAGAATCACAGTCTGCTCTTCGGGCCGCAACCGGTTCCACACTGCGCCCGGTTCCGACTTCCGATCCATGAGTCCCGCTTCGCCCTGGTCGCGATAGCGCCGCTGCCAACGATAGAACGTCGAGCGCGCCATCCCGAGCTCTGCGATCGTTGCGCGCTTCGGCTGCGGCGCACGCCGCACCAGCTCAATCATCTCCCGCTTCTTCTCCGCACTCACCCGCTCGTACCTCCGTCGCCCGAGAAGCCCTAGCTCTGGCTTTTTTTGAGCAGCATGTTGGCCACGCTCAGATCCGCCACCAACTGCTTCAGCCGCTCATTCTCCTGCCGCAGCGCTTTCACTTCGTCGCTGGTGGCCTCGCGCAGCGCGTCGCCCCGCATGCGCCCTTTGCCCGCTTCCATGAAATCCTTCAGCCACTTGTAATAGATCGTGGGATGGATCCCTTCCCGACGGCACAGTTCCGACACCGAGATCTCGCCCCGGATCCCTTCCATGACGATGCGGATCTTGTCTTCGGTGGGAAACCTGCGCCGTGTCGCCCGCTTGGTCTTGCGGATCAGCACACGGGCAGTCTCGGCGGAGCGGGTGGGCCCCGCCATTTCAGTGGGATTACTTTCTGGCTTGTTTTCTTCCGGCATGTTCACCCTTCCGGCCCCGCTGAGGGGCGCTGGAGTAGACTGCCGGCGCAGCACCCCAACCAGCCAAATGCGGGCTGGCTGGGGCCCCGCTGTCGCCGCCAGTCTACTCCCTGTTTCGGGTGAACTTAATGCTCAAATGTGTAGCTTAACTTGGGGTCTCAAACTGTCCCATTTCCGCTGACGTGAGACACTCCCGTTCGTCTCTCCGTGTTGCGGAGCCAACCGTGGCTGGTGTGGGCACGCTCATCATCCCTGGATCGGAGGCTGCGTCAAAAGTTGCGATGATCCCCCTCGCGTTCCTGTAATGAGACATATTTCCGGGTCCAGACTCAGGAAGTGAGAGTCGTCCCACAGCAGCGCCGGCCATCGCATAAGGGATTGCACCTAGGGCCGAGGAGAATATGCGACAAGGTATAGTGCCGCGATCTCTTCCTCTGTGAAGTACGGGTAGGCGGGCATCACGTCTCCCCCGGTCACTTTCATCGTGCTGCAGGAGCCGTATTGCACTTGATGAACGACGCCGCTGAGAGAGTGATCTCTGGGAATGCTGGCCAGCGACGGGATGATCCCACGCGTCATAGTCGCGTGCCCGCTTCCAGGACCGGTCGCATCGTGACAGACATGGCAGGTCCCCCTCACGATGTGCTCGCCGACGCGGGCCGCAGACTCGGGGATCAGAAGACCATCGCGCTTTGTGGGAGGGACCGACGCCAGCTTCTCTAGATAGCCGAACAAAGCTTCCACCTCATCGGCACGCAGGTACTCGAACGACGGCATGTTCTTTCCACCGTGTTGAAAGCGGTCTCGCAGAGAGGCTTCCGCCAGTTCCGTCACCTGTTGGATCACGTCATCATCCACGTCGAGTCCTCTCGCCTCCATGCGTTTTCGCGTCATTGCTGGGGAAGTTCCTTGCACGGGGCCAAGCACCGAATTGATTTCTGGCGCTGCGCCTTGCCCATCAGGCCCATGACACGCCTGGCAATTCCAGCGGTAAAGATCAGCTCCCGATACTGCGAATTCCTCATTGAGGATTGCCGCAGCCTGTTCCGGACCGGAGCGGAACGTTGACAGGAAGCGTTGAATGACCGAATTCAAGTTGGCTGGCCCCCCAGGATCTCCGCTGGGCGGTTGCGGACCCCCGTGCGGGTCAACGGGAAGGGCGCCGGTTCCTCCCATCTGTCCCATGCGAGTTTGTGAGACCGCGAGCCCGAGATGTTTCAGCCAGCTCAGCCCTTGGCCGGAGGGGATGGGATACTCACGGGCTGTTGCTTCCGAGACGCGTATGGTTGCGGGGTGCTGCGCAACCCCTTGTTCCTTGTTGGCTGGTACGTTCTGTGCCGAAGCCGAAACCAGTAGCCCAGTCACGACCAGGGTTGCCGCGACTCCCAAAGCACAAGATATCCGTTTCATGGCGTGCCCCTCATTGGAATTGGATCTCGAAAATTGGACTGCGAGCCTTGGTGAACATTAAGCGCCTCGTGCGGCTAGCGCTGTCCTGACCTGAGCCATAGCCGCTCCTTGGGAGAACTTGCGCATCCTCCACAAGATGAGATATCCAAAAGCATAGATAAACGCCATCCACATGGTGCCGTAAAACAACAGGAATGGAGCAGCAATATACGGAGTGGCGTAGGGCGTGATCAACACGCCGGCCTTGGGCAGCGAGGGTGCCGGGCGGACGCCGAAATCGACGGGGACATCGAAGGTTGCAGGAGCGTACTCCTCGTCGCCGCGGAAGATGACCTGGACGGGATAGGTGCCGTAGCGCTGGTCCTTGATGACCAGTTGTGCTTTGCCATCCGCCAGAGTGGGACGGCTGCCTAAGGCGAGAGTGCCGAGTCTCGTCTTTGCCGAGAACTCCACGGGCTTGAAGCTGATGGGCGCGCCGCTGGAGTCGCGCAAGGTGGCAGTGACGGCAACCGGGGACGATGGCTTCAAGTCGCCTTCAGTGGGGTGGTCCGGGGGCGTTTCCAGACTGAAAAGCCGGCCAGTGTACATGAATACGCGAGCGCGCGAAAGAAGAAGCGTGCTCTCGTCGGCGGCCGATTCGCGGCTTGCTTGCGCCGCCGGAACGGTTTTCCACTCCACGGTAATCGCGGTCGGCTTCGGTAGCTTGGGCTTAGCCGGGCCGGCGGCGTTTGCGGATCTGCCATACAGCAACAACGCCGAGATGGCCAGAATCGGAAACACGATGCCTGGTTTCCACCAGCGCGAAGGCCCAGACTCGTCGGGTAGTTCGGACACGGCAACCTCCTCTGGCTGTTCACGCGTCTCCCAGATCGAGACGATGGGAAACAGCTTGACCATCAAGGTGTAAATCAGGGCAAAGCCTGCGACCGCAGCCGCGGTGATCGACCACTCCACCCAGGTGGGATGGTAATGAGTCCACTCCCAGGGCAACCGCTGACCCGAGGGCAGATAGGGGCTGCGGAGAGTGGGAACAATGATGATGTAGCGCTTGGCCCAAGCGCCCACAATCACCATTGCCGAAGAGAGCACCACGCCGGGGATGGTGTAGCGGTGATAGCGCTTGAGGCCGAGCACGGCGATCATAAGGGCGGCCGGAATGAACACACATAGGCTCTGCGCGACCCAGAACAACACGGCATAGTCACCGACGAAGAGCCGTTCCATCAGCAGGCGCTCGCTTCCCTCCAACTTGTAGCCCGCAGTCAGGTACTCATTGATGTTGAAGTACAGGTACATAAGCGAGAAGGCCAGCAGGAGCAGGCCGAGTTTGCGGAAGTGCAACTCTTCGACATACTCCTGCAGGTGAAAGACGCGCCGCAGCACGTACATGGAGAAGATCACGCCGGCGGTTCCGGAGTAGATGGCGCCGATCACAAAATAGGGACCGAAGATGCTGCTGTTCCATCCCGGGCGGAGGGTCATGGCGAAGATCCACGAGACCACGGTGTGAACGGAGACCGCCAGCGGGATGATGAAGATGGCCATGAAAGAAATAGCTTTCTCCAGCAAGACCTTCTGCTGCGGGGTTCCGGTCCAGCCGATGGCCAGCGTACTGTAGAGGCGGCGGCGCCAAGAAGCGAGCCGGGGTTGCTCGGCCAGGAACGCCAGATCCGGGATCATGGGGATATAGAAATACAGGATGCAGCCGGTCAGGTAGGTGCTCACGCCCAGCACATCCCAGATGATGGGCGACTGGATGCGGCCGTAGCGGAACAGGTTGAGCATGCGGTCGGGTCGTCCCATGTCAATCATGACCATGGGGCCGCCGATGCAGAGGGCAAACACGGTGATGGCCTCGGCCATGCGCGTGATCGGCGTCCGCCACTCGGTATCGGTGACGCGCAGAATGGCCGAGATCAGAGTGCCGGCGTGGCTGATGCCGATGAAGAAGACGAAATTAGTAATGTAGAGTCCCCAGGAGATCTGGTCGCGCATGCCGGTGACGATGAGCCCGTTCCGCAGTTGCGCAATGTAGGCGTACAGCCCCCAAAGGAGTACGACGATCAGGAATCCCGCCCAGACATAGAACCGCCAAGTGTTTTCCAGCACAGAACGCAAAAGGTTCTGCTCACGAGCTTCCATGCTCACCTCTCAGTGCGCCATTCCCGGCATTGCGGTTTGGGCGGTTTCGGTTTGGGCCGCGTCGGTTTTCGCCTTCTCGTCCGGAGCCGGGTACTTGCGGCTGGCGGGCGGCAGATAGTAAACGCTTGGGTCCGTTCCCAGTTCTTCCATCAGCCGAAAACTGGCTCCACGCTTGACGATCTTGGTGAACTGGATGGTCTCGCCTTTGCCGTTGGTCACCGCATCATCCAGTTTGTCCCCGAAATAGATCGCACCCATCTTGCAGCTTCCGGCACAGGCAGGAAGCTTGCCCATCCGAAGGTGCTCGGGGCAGAAAATGCATTTTTCCACTGTGCCTTTGCGGTGGGGGTAGTTGTATTCCACGTTGTAGGGGCGGGCGAGTTCCTCGGACGTGTGGGGTGGCTCTCCCCAGTTGAACGAGCGAGCGGAGTAAGGGCATTGAGCGATGCAATTGCGGCAGCCGATGCAGCGATCGTCATCCTGGATGACAACGCCGTCGGTGCGTTTGTAGGTAGCGCCCACCGGGCAGCCGCGCACGCACGGCGGGTTGTCGCACTGCATGCAGGGACGAGGCAGAAAATAAGGCCCCGCTGCCTCGTTGTCGGTGACTTCAAAAACCTTGATCCATTCCTGCATGGGTGGAACGAAGTGCATTGCGGTGCAGGCTTTGGTGCAATCGCGGCAGCCGTCGCACTTGGCCAAGTCTATGACCATCACCCATTTCTGGTTACCGGGAGCGAGCGACCGGGAAGGAAGCACCTCGTGGAACACCTTGGATACGCTCGCCCTCCAGGCCACTCCCACCGCCACGGCGGCTCCTGTCCCCCGCGCCAAGAACTGCACGAAACCACGCCGCGTTATTGCCATGGCTCGCTCCACGAAATTTCGCGTTTGCTCACGGTACGACGACCAGCCTCATCTTCATGTCGTCGTGGCCTTGGCCGCACTTGACCGTGCACTCCACGACGTAACTGCCCGGCTCCGCGGGCGCTACCAGGGTGAAGTCCTGCGTGCCTTCCTTGAGGCGTAGGTCCCAACCCTGGTCCTTGAGTGCATTGACAGTGAAGGTATGGATGGTGCCATCTTTGTCCCACTCGGTGCTTTTGATGGCGGTGATCCGCAGGTGCACTACCTCATTGACCTTCAAGGTGATCACCGGGAGCTTCTGGCCCGGGATTTTGTACTGGTTATCCTTGTCCGCGATCACCGTGATCAGCCGCGGTGGGCCGCCAGCGACGGCGAGCGGGGACAAGATGCCCAGCATGAACGCAAACAGGACTGTCAGCAGAATTCGATTTGTTCTTAACAAGACCCACCTCTCCTTCATTTCAGTCCGCCTAGCATAGTGCAATCTGGAACCCAGTCCGATGCCGGGAACGTCTACTTTGGCCCTGCCGGCGCTAAGTGCCTGCAAACTCGGACCGGGATGACGTTAGTGGGGCGGGATCCGGGGCGAACCGAGATGCGCTTGTGCAAATCGCTGCGGCGACGCTGTTGGAGCGACCGGACAGTTTGTGTCCGATACTCTGACATCTCAGTGGTGTTCTTCCGGGGGTGAGTTCAGGAAGGCGAGCAAATCGCCGACATCGCTTTCCACCAAAGTGGGCCAGCCGACGCCCACCGCGCGAGTTTGCGCATACATACGCTGGCCGTGGCCCCAAAGCGCAACCGCCAGATTGATGGAATTGTAAGTACGTCCACGGAGCCCGGGCGCGCGCGCGCTCCCTTCGGCGTCTTCACCATGACAGCGGCTGCACCCTCGCCACCTGAACACGCTGGCTCCGACATGGGGCGAGCCGGCGGGATCGACGTAACGAAGGCTGTAAAGGAACGCAAAAACATCGGTCATCTCCTGGGCTGAAAGCTGCGGGCGCACGATGCCCTGCCGCGCCATCGCCCGCTCCATTTGCGGCGAATGGCTGACCATGGCGCCGCCCAGTTCGGTAAAGGTCTCGGGCAAGGGGCGCTCGGGCCCAAGGCTTGGTCCCTCCAACTGGTCGGCCGCGCGAATGGAGTGACATCCGGTGCATGACTTTCGCTGAAACACCTGCCATCCGCGCGCGGGATCGCCATGTGGAACCGGGTCGTGCGGGCGGTTTTGCCGCACGAACGCGTACAGGTCTCGCAGCTCATGACCTTGAAATTGCGGCCATGCAATGCCTTCGCGTTCGGCGGCCTGACGCATGCCCGAGGCGTGATTCCAAAGGGCTTCGGTCCACTCCATGGGCCCGGTTAGATCGCTTGCCGCCGCCAGGTCGGGCCCAATTTTCCCGCCCTTCCCGTCCACCGCATGGCAACGTATGCAGCCCTTGCTGGTAAAGAGCTCGTGCCCGTGCGCCGCATCACCCGGTTCATCCACGTGGCGGGACATATAAAGGTAGGCGAGCAATTGGGCGACGTCGTTGTAACTGAGCGTGGGAGAGGAAACCCCGTCGGCGCGCATGCGTTCCCACATCCGGGGTGCGTGATTCCACATGGCCGTGACGAGCTGGGGCAGGCTCGATTGGGCGGGCTTTTTTTGGCCGAGGTCGGGCCCCACTTTGCCACCCTCGCCATTTACCGAGTGGCATCGAACGCAGCCTTTGTCGCGGAACACCACGCTGCCTTGTTGGGGACTGCCCTCCAGAAAGGCGGACCAGCGTTCGCGCGCCCGCCGGCCTTGGGTGACGATGGCTCCGGTGAAGGCAAGGACAGCGACCGCAGCCAGGAGCGTCCATACCATCAAGGGAAGTGGCAGGCGCCCATCGGAACCCTGGCTAGGTGGCACGGTCGGTCTCCGGGTGGAAACTCCCGCAATCGCCTGGCCACAGTTGGCGGCCAACGGATTTGGAAACTCTGATCATCGCAGCATTTAGTGGTGCGGTGGTGAAGAGCGGCTGGCCCGGAACTGTCATATGCCGCGGTACATGTCAGAAAATCGGACAGTTTCTGGGCCGCGCTACGTTTCGGTACGATACTCCTTTAACTTCCGATAAAGCGTGTCGCGCGAGATGCCCAGCAGGGCAGCGGCCTTGCTCCGGTTTCCTTCAGTGAGCCGGAGTGCCCGCTCGATTGCCATCCGCTCTAGCGGTTCAATCGCCACCGTTTGCTCGACACCCTTAGCAGCGGGCAAGTCTGCGAGTCCAGCCGGATCCAGTAGAGGGCGCAGGTCCTTTTCTGTGATGGTCTGCGGATCATCGTGCGACAGCGCAGCGAGGCTTTCGAGTAGATTCTCCAGTTCGCGGACGTTGCCCGGGAACGAGTATTTCAACAGCAATTCCACGGCCCCACGGTGGAGGGCGATCGGACGTTCGTGACGTTGTTCGAGCTTCTGCAACGTGTGTTGAGTCAATACCAGAACGTCCTCCGGTCGCGTGCGCAAGGGAGGGATCTCGATGACAACCGTGGCGATTCGAAAATAAAAATCCTGGCGAAGCCGATCGCCGCGAAGCTCGGCGTTGGTGTGATTGGTAGCGGCGACGATGCGCACGTCCACGGGAATCGCCCGAGTGCCGCCCACCGGCCGCACCTCTTTGTCTTGCAGCACGCGCAACAACTTTGCCTGAATTTCTTTCGGCATTTCGCCGACCTCGTCCAGGAAGAGTGTCCCACGTGCCGCGGAAGCAAAGATGCCTACCCCGTCCGAGAATGCGCCGGTGAAAGCGCCCCGGCGATAGCCAAACAGTTCGCTCTCGACCAGCTCTCTGGGCAATGCAGCGCAATTCACCGGAACGAACTGGTTCGCCGCGCGGCCGCTGGCGGCATGAATGGCGCGCGCCAGCAGTTCTTTCCCGGTGCCGGTCTCTCCCAAAAGAAGGACCGGCGAATCAGACTCCGCGACGGTTCGTGCCTTTTCCACGACCCGCTGCATCACCGGCGACACGTACACGAGGGAGTCGAAGGAGGGGCAGTAGCGATGCAGATTGCTCTCCAGTTGCGAGACGCGGCTTCGCAGCCGGAATACCTCCAGGATTCGTCCCACCTTCTTCTTCACCGCATCGGGCTCCAGCGGCTTGGTCACATAATCTTCGGCGCCGCGCTTGATGGCCTCAACCGCAGTTTCAATGGTGCCAAAGCCGGTCATGATCATCACCGGCAGATCGGGATTGTGGCGCCGCAACTGCTCCATCAGCGAAATTCCGTCCATCGCGGGCATCATCAAATCCAAGAGTGCCAGACAAATGTCGGGGTTTTTCTGCTGGACAGCAAGGGCTTGTTCGCCATCGTGGGCGGTTTCGACCTGGTATCCTTCTTCCACCAGGAACTCCTTCAGCGTCCGGGTAAGGCTGGGATCGTCGTCAACCACTAGCACCGTGCACTTTGTGGCCGCTGCGCTCATACCAGGACCTTCTCTGGTGCCGCCGCTTTCGGCGAGAGCGGCAACTCGATTCGCACCACCGTTCCCTGGTTCGACGCGCTGTCGATACGAATGGAGCCTTCGTGTTCCTGCACGATCGTTGCGGCAATCGACAGCCCCAACCCCGTGCCTTTGCCCACTGGCTTGGTGGTGAAAAACGGCTCAAAAATGTGCGGCAAGTTTGCTGGCTCAATACCGTAGCCGTCGTCTTCAATGGAGATGTGAATGCGGTCGTCTGCCGGGTGGCAGCGAACCGTAATATGTCCCTTGGGCGGGACGGCATCCAGGGCGTTAGTGATAAGGATTAGGAACAAAGCCTCAATCTGGTTCCGATCGGCCATAACCGCAGACCCGTTCGCCGGATCCATGTCGAGCGTCAGTTGGATCTGCTTTGCAACCAGCTGCGGGCTCAAGAAACTTAAGACTGAATCAAGAGTGTCCTTGATTGCTTCCACGCGCCGCGTAAGTTGTGGGCGGCGGCTGAAGTCCAACAACCGGCGAACAAACTGCTGGCAGTAACGAATGCTGCCCTCCAGATCGCTAAGATCGACGTCCACACTCGCGTTCTGGGCATGCTTGCGGGCGATCTGTACGCGCAGAAGCATGGAGGCCAGCGGTGTATTCAGGTGGTGCGCCGTGCCTGCCGCCATTTGCCCCATGGTGGTCAGTTTCTCCACCTGCAGCAACGTTTGCCGCAGACGGATGCGTTCCCGAATATCAGTGCTCACCTCCAGGAAGTAACGTCCAGGCTCTTCTTCGTGGTAGGGAAGCACGTTGGTTTGCACGTCAACCAGGGTGCCCTGCTTGGTGCAATGGCGAGTCTCGAGATCCATGACCGGCTTGCCTTGGGAGGCTTGCACCATGAACGCTTGCATTTCGCTTTGCTTTTCGGCGGGGATGGTGGGTAGCTTGTTCCCCAGCACTTCATCTCGAGTGTACCCGTACAGGTCCTCAGCGGCGGCATTCCATTCCACGACAATGAGGTCGGAGTCGAAAAGTGCGATGGCCGCAGGAGAGCAATTGAGAATTCCGCGGTAGCGCGCCCGCGACTGCCGGAGTTGCCGCTCGCTGGCACGGCGCGCCCGCAACACGAACCAGGCGGCCCAGAAGGCCAGCAGTAACGAGGAGACCACACCCCGGCTAACGTACAAGTAGTGAAGAGTGAGGTAATCAACATCGCGGAAGAAGTGAGATTCCAGCAATTCCCAGACGGCGAACACAAATCCGATAATGCTGATGCTGGAAAGCGCCAGCGTGGCCCAGAACCACCGCCGCTCGGGAAAGTCGTCGGTCATGATTCACCGCATCGCGGCAGCCTGATGTTCCCCAATCTGATGGCTGAAAGCGTACCCGGGCTACAAACATCTTGCTGTGATTTCCATCACATGGAGCAAGTTTTTTGCTTCCTCAAAGGGCGGGTCAATGCAACGACGCATAGAGAAATAGGACTGGCCTGCCAATTCGCCATGGATGATCGCCCGACCGGAACCCAGCTCATGACGTGTTGTCCAGTTCTTGTTAGTCGCGGGGTTGCCGTTGCGGCAGAGGCTCAGAATTCCGCAATTGTCCTCCCACCATGACTAAACGGCAGATTCTTATTCGCCGACATCCAAAAATTCTTCCGGCTATTGCGGGACCGCATCACCAAGCGGCTGAGAGAAGAATCCCAGGGTCGTAATAAGTGAACCGTAAAGCTGCCCTGCCATCGATTGGGTGTACGAAAAACGCATGTGGATTCCTCAGCCCTTTCTGTTCCGACTTGCACCACAGGCTGCTAGGTCCTCGCTAACTCAGATCAAGAATTGGAGAACAAAATGGAGAACATTTTGTGCCGATTGAGAGCGATGAACCCCGAATAAGAGCCCCCGACTCCGACTGTAAGCACCTGAGAACGGATTCGAAAGCAGTCTATGTGGCCTCCGCGGGTGAAACCGCCGTCCATGTTTATCGAGTCGAAATCGATACAGGCAAGCGGAACCACTTCACTATCCTCTCGCCATCCGATAAGGCGGGTCTAACCTATATCGCGTTGTGCAATGTGACGCCAGATGGGAAGTACTACACGTACAGCTATAACCGCCAGATCTCTGAGCTATTCATCGTAGAAGGATTGGAGTAGTCAGGCTGGAGGACCTGAGGATTGCTGCAGCAACGTAACTTCCGAGCGAGCTGAATTGGTTGCGGGCGCTTTACGAGCTTCCCGGAAGCGACGGCTGTAAGCAGGCATTTACACTCATTCAGAACTGGATGCAAATCAAACCCGAGACTATTCCGGGCCAGAAGTCTTAGTGCTGTATCTGAAGCGCCCATGAGCGAAGAGCTGGGAGTTGAGATGCTGTGGAGGGGCGCTTCAGATACAGCGACTTGAAGGAAGCCGCTCCGGGGGACTATGGGATTTGATTCTCGATGAGGCGGTTGTTGTCGTTTGCGAGGTGACTCTTGCGGTCGGTGCGCTTCCGTTTCAGTTGCTGGTGGGAGAGAGAATGGTCGTAGGCCGGCACGTCGGAGAGTTTGGAGCGCACCACCATACTACATTTTGAGGAATGCGAGACATAGAACCAGTGTGCGCACCGAAGCAGGAGCGAGATTCGAGGCTGAAGATGTGGATTCAAGCGGCGCACCGGATGAGATGAGGCGGAGATCGGAGGAGGAGTTGGGCGGCGGAGAGGCGCTCGACAACATGCATGGTTCCGCCGCAAAGCGGACATTGCCACAGCGAGTGAATGGGCAGCGCGGGCGAGGTGGCGTCTGCTGCGGGCTGATCGGATGGCTGGAGCAACCGGAAACAGAGTGGAAGAAACTCCGCTCGCCGTCGGTTAGCGAGAAAGCCGAAGTTGCGGATGCGCATAAAGCCGCGCGGCAGCAGGTGCAGCAGGAAGCGTCGCAGGAACTCATCGACGGGCAGAGTCATCAGCCGCTTCTTGTTGCCGTGAGCGGAGTCGCGCCAGCGAAAGGTTAGGTTGCCCTCGGAGAGAGCAACCAGCCTGCTGTTGGAAATGGCGACGCGGTGAGTGTAAGCGCCCAGATAGCGCAGCACATGTTCTGGCCCGCCGAAAGGCCGTTTGGCGTAGACCACCCAGTCGTGACGGAACAGTACCCGCAGCCACGAGGCGAAGGCGCGCGGTTCCGCAAGCGGTAAGAGATGTCCGTGGAACTGGAGTGCGCCGACATGAAAGGCGGTCTTGAGTCCGACCACAAACTTGCCGCGGAAGACTCGGCCGAGCACTTTGACGGGAAGAAAAAAGGATCGGCGCGATGAGATCCAGCGGGAGTGGTCCGGAGCGAGACCGCCGGCGGCCAGCACGCAGTGAACATGGGGATGATGCTGTAGTCGCTGGTCCCAGGTATGGAGCACACTGAAGAAACCGATCTCGGCCCCCAGGTGGCGTGGATCGCGGGCGATCTCCAGCAGCGTTGCAGCACTGGCGTGAAACAGCAGGTTATAGATCAGCCGTTTATTCTGCAAGGCGAGCGGAGCCAGTTCTCGTGGCAGGGTGAAGACGACGTGCACGTAGCGGGCGGGCAGCAACTCTCGTTCCCGCGCCTGGAGCCAGCGCCGGCGGGCGTTGCCCTGACACTTGGGGCAGTGCCGGTTTCGGCACGAGTTGTACGAGATGGCAGTATGTCCGCAGTCTGAGCACTGATCGCGATGTCCACCTAAGGCGGCGGTGCGGCAGCGTGTGATGGCCAGCAACACCTTTTCGTGTTGTCCGTTGATCCACTTGCGACTGCGCTCAACGAAGGACTGCCCGGCACAGCGAACGATGTCGGCCACCTCCAGAGGTGGCCGGTTCATGCGTTCTGCGTCTGTTCTCCTTCTCCTCGAATCGTGATCGCATCCAGCGGACTGCCGGTGGCGCTGAGATGTCGCCGGGAGAGGTGCAGATAGATCGTGGTTTCCTCCAGGTCGCGATGTCCCAGCAGCATCTGGATGGTTCGTAGGTCGGCGCCGGCTTCGAGCAGATGCGTGGCAAAGCAGTGGCGCAGAGTGTGGGGATGGATGCGCTTGTGCTCAAGACCGGCGCGTTCGGCGGCCTGCTGACAGGCGTTCCAGAGGACCTTGCTGGAGACTGGATGACTCGCTGTATGCCATCGGTTGCCGGGGAACAGCCAGTCGGTGGGCTTGCGCCTCAGCCCGCGCCAGTAGACGCGCAGGGCATCGAGAAGCTTGGGGCTGAGCATGACATCACGGTCCTTGCGTCCCTTGCCTCCCCGGATATGAATGACCATGCGTTGGCTGTCGATATCGCTGATCTTCAGGTGCGCCACTTCTGCGCGACGTGCGCCCGTGGCATAGAGGGTCATCAGCAGAATGCGATGAAAGGGAAACTCTGCTGCGTCGATCAGACGTGCGACTTCTTCCTGGCTCAGCACCTGCGGCAAGTGCAGAACCTTCTTCGGATACGGTGTCTCGGCAACGCTCCAGACTCGCTTCAGCACCTGGACATAGAAGAACCGCAGGGCTGCCAACCGTTGCGTGACGGTGTTCGGGGCCAGCTTCCAGCGCGTGAACAGCGCGGCCTGATACTGGCGAATGTGCTCCGGTCCAAGCTGATCGGGTGAACGATGGAAGTGCCGACTGAAATGCTCGACCGTGTGGATGTAAATGTGGATGGTGGACTCGGCGTAGTTGCGGCGCCGTAGCTCCTCAAGCATGATCTGGCGTAGATGGGTCACAGAGAGTTCCTCCTCTGCGACACAAACTAGCTCAGATCACCTCCACCGCCGGCTCAGCAACACGCGATAGCGTCCGCCGCAAAGCGGCTTAGTTCAAGTCCTCTTCGAGGAAATCGCGATTGATCTCCTACAAGCCCGTTTCCGGTTGGCCGACAATCCGGAGCCTGATCCTCGGCGAAGTCGGTCATTCCTGCGATTGTCGCGGCCCGATCCAGATGAGAAGAACGAGGGCTGGCACTGTCGCCAGGGTGGTCATCAGGAAGAACGACACCCAGCCGAACTTCTCAGCCAGCACGCCTCCCGACGAGGCCACCAGTGTGCGGCCAACCGCCGCGAGCGAGGAAAGCAACGCGTACTGGGTCGCGGTAAAGGCGGGCGAACATAGACTAGAGAGATAGCCTACCAAGGCTGCCCCTGCCATTGCGCCAGTCACGTTTTCAGCAGTGACACACATCGCAAGGTAGCCGAGCCGATGCCCGCCTACAGCCTGCAGCACATAGAACAGGTTGCCGGCCGACTGGAGTACGCCGCACAGCATAAGCGAGCCCCGGAAGCCAAACCGTGCCGTTACCACCCCACCAACCAGAGCCCCTGCCACGGTCGCAAAGAACCCGACCAGTTTGGATACGGCGGCGATCTCTTGAAGGGAAAACCCGAGCGAGATGTAAAGCGGTGTTGCCATCACTCCCGCCATCGCTTCCCCCAGTTTGTAGCCGACAATGAAGATCAGGATAACCGGCCAAAGCGGCCGCCGCATGAAATCGGTGAAGGGGCCCGTCACTGCGGTGGCGAGCAATTGGCGAACTCCCTTCCATCCGGATGCTCCGGTACGCGCAGTTTCCACCGGCACGTTCGGCTCCGGGCCAAACAGGAATACTAGCATTCCCACGCCAAGCAGCGCCGCCATCGTGCAGTAGGCCGCAAACCACCCGGCGCGCGCTGCGATCACCAGTGCGCCCGCTCCGGAAACTAGCATGGCAATCCGGTAGCCGGTTTGGATCATGCCCGCGCCGGGGCCCTGCAGGTCCATCTCCAGGATCTCCACGCGCCAAGCATCAATGACGATATCCTGGCTCGCCGATAGAAACGCGACGAGCAGCGACAGGGCAGCCATCAGAGTCAAGTTGTGCCGTGGATTGCACGATCCCAGGCTAAGTATTGCGCAGATCAAAATGATCTGGATCGTGATTCCCCAACCCCGCCGCCGGCCCAACGGCAGCGGCGGCGGCAGGCGATCAATGAGCGGCGACCACAAGAACTTGAACGCGTAGGGTGTGCCGACCAGAGCGAAGGCGCCGATCGCTGCGCGCCGCACACCGGCTGTCGCAAGCCACGCTGAAAGGGTTGAGTAAGTGAGGAGGAGCGGCAGGCCGCTGGCGAACCCGAGTGCCAGTACCTGCAGCACGCGCCGGTCAGTATAGGCAGTGACCGAGCGCTGCCAGTTCGTCGCGGCGCGCCCTTCGGTGATGTCGGACAATTCCTTCATCACAATCTTTCATCACCCTTCTTCATTTCGAAAACCAGACCAGATTACCATCGCCTGGGGCATTAGTACCGATAGGTCGCTTATGAGAAGTGATTGCGATTGCTTCCGGACGACGGGTAAACCTGAAGTGATCCGAAGGCGGACACTGGATCGCATCGGTAGTTCGGTGGGAATAGATTCCCCCTCCCGGCACCTGGCACTGCGTAGGCTGGGCATCGACATTGTTGTCTTCGAGCAGGCTCCCGAACTGTCCGAGATAGGGTCGGGGATCACGCTCTGGACAAACGCTGTCAAGGCACTCCGGTCACTTGGACGGCCGCTGAGGAGGACCCGGCAAGGCGATTCCCGTACGCGTTCACTAGCACCCTGGGTTCACGGAGCATGGCAGAGTCCACTAGGCGATATCGCCCATGCGAATCCAGCGGCCGCAACCAACCCTCCAATTCCGCCCCGACAATCAGCACCTTGCTCCTATTTCGCATAACGCATCTTCGGCTAGCAGCTCCGCGTGAAGTCGGAATGATCTGGCGTCGTTCGGTTCAAATTCGACCAGGCGAGACTCATCAGCAGTTTGGGCTCCGCAGGTCGGCTCCAATGCTAGCCCAAACGATCTGTGGTGCCTCGCCTATTCCGAGAACGGCGCCTTCTCAATCCGATCGCAGAAATTCACGGGATGAAATTCCGGAACGTAGCGTTCACGGACGTCCCGCATGAATGAACTGGACGCTCCCCGCGGATGCCTTCGCACAACGCCTGCGCAGGTCTTCACGAATGCATCTTTGAACTTTAATCTGGGGAATTGTTTCACGATCTCTGCCACATCGCTCTTCTTGATTCGTGAGAAATCTGGTTCGATTACGTCAGCTCCTGCCCCTTCGCCCACGAGCGCGATCTCTGGCTGCTTGAATTGCCCTATGGGCGAGGCGTGCATCGCGATGCCGTCCCACACGAGTCCTATCTTTTCCTTTGCATAAGCGTGCTCTTCCAGAAAGTGCTTAGCTGCTTCCGCTCCTTGAATCTCGAAGGGCAGGTCTCCCTCGAAGCGCTCCGTCAACCCCAAGTCATGCAGAATGCAGGCAAGGTAGAGGACTTCTTCGTCGAACTTCTGTCCTGAAGCCCGTCCCACCAGTGAGCCAAATAAGAATGTTCGAACCGCGTGGTTAAAGAGACAAGGAGGAGAAAATGTGCGGCTGAGTTCGGTCGCCTGTCGGGCGATCTCCGAATCGGCCAGACGCACGCCGGCTACGACTGATGGTAAGGCGTAGGATCCCGACTGGACTGTCGCACCGTTCTGCCCTTTGCCAGTCACAACTGCACTCCCACCTTCGATGGTCACACCGATTGATAAGGCCCCCAGCCCACACATCAATTCTCGTCTATTCATGGAGATGGTCTCAGGTCGGTGTCATGGGTCAAGAAAATGAATAATACTATTTTCTGCTTAATGTGTCCGCCGGTCCCAAAAGCGCGGTTTTCAGTGCTTGTTGGAATTGTTCGAACCAGCCACGGCGTTCTTCGGTTTTCAACGCTTCCTTCACCGGCTCGGGCAGGGCGTTCATGCGCTAGATGAACACGGCCATCGTCCACGCTTTTGGTCGGAATCCCATTTGTCGTTGACAAACATCTCTGTCCGAAGGTTGCATCCCGCGCCAGAGCTTTTTGTAGCACTCCTCTGCCTACGGGGACGATGAACTACAATTCCACTTTCCTATTTGCCCAATCTCTTAGCTGTTCGATCTCCCCTTTGACGGAAGATGCTTTCCTCCGCGAGCTTTTGCGACTGTGTGGCGGGGGTGGTCTCTTGCGGTTGCTTACCATATTCTGATTCCTGACTTTCCGTTTCTTGTTCGATTCGGAAGACGCTCGGCATTATACCCGCGCGGACCTCAAGAGCGGTTGGTGGGTGCACGATTGCCCAACGCGACGAGAGGATTGCCATCTTCCTCAAATTGCTCTCGACGGGCTGGGCGTCAAAGAAAAGTTCGATGCGCGATCAGGCCGCTTGTTTCCGGCGCCGTGCGCTACCACCCTTGCGCAGCGCTCCCGGCGCCGAGGCCAAGATCTTCTCGATTTCTTCCCTCAGCCAGCGGTTTGCCGGATCGTTCTCCACACTCTCGTGCCAGTACAAATGGGCTTCCAGACGGGGCGCATGGAGCGGAAAAAGATGCACCTGGTTCATCAGACCCGGGTTCAGCAGTTGCGCATGCCGCTCGGGCAAAGTCAGCAGCATGTCAGTCTTACTCACCACCATGCAGGCCGCGAAGGTGTGTTGGCTGCGCAGAAACACCTGCCGGCGAAGCCCCCGCCGACTGAGTTCGACATCGATCAGGCTGGGACCTTGGCGCCGGGAGGAGACCTGAATATGGCGCTGCTCCAGGTATGTATCTAGGTCGAGTTTGTCTGCTATCGCCGGGTGACCCTGACGGGCGATGACCACATAGGGTTCGTTCAGGAGCCACTTCTGCCGAATGCGATCACTCGTTGTCATCGGAATTTCGATGGCCAGATCGACCGAACCACTTGCCAGTTCAGTCTCAAGGTCCCTACGCTTGACCCGCGAGGTCGTGATCGACATTGCCGGGGCGGCATGCGTCAGACGCTCTAGCAAGGGTGGAAGAATCAGGGTCTCGAGGTATTCCCACAACGACAGGTGAAAGTTCCTCCGCGTGTGTTCGGGAACGAAATTGTGGCTCTGGTCGAGGTTCCCTTCCAGGATTTGCAGGGCTTGCCGCACCTCCTCAATCATGTTCCGGGTGAACGGCGTCGGCACCATGTGCGCCCCGCGGCGGATGAACAGCGGGTCCTGCAGAAGGTCGCGAAGCCTCTTCAACGCATGGCTGATCGCGGGCTGGGTGAGGTTCAGTTGGTGGCCGGCGCGGGTGATGTTGCCCTCGCGGTAGATGGCCTCCAGCACCACGAACAGGTTCAGGTCGACCTGACTTAAATGCACGCTGCATATATTACAGGATTCATAGAATTCATTTGGAGAATCCTGCTGAAATCGTTAGGCTTGTGTGCCTGCGGGGTGAGCTTACCAATGGACTTTTCTCTGTCACCGAGAGCCCAGAGCTATGTCCAGCGCCTCTCGGCGTTCATGCAAGAGGATGTCCTGCCAGCGGAGCCTGAGTATTGCGCGCAATTGCAGAACCATCCCGACTGGCGCCGCTGGAAGCAGCCTCAGGTTATGGAGAGTTTGAAGGCGAAGGCGCGGGCGGCCGGCTTGTGGAACCTGTTCCTTCCCGACCGGGAGTGTGGCGTCGGCCTCAGCAATGCAGAATATGCGCCCCTGGCGGAGATTACCGGCCGCTCCTCAATCGCCCCCGAGGTTTTCAACTGCAACGCGCCCGATACTGGCAACATGGAAGTGCTGGTGAAGTATGGTTCGGAGGCACAAAAGGCGCGTTGGCTTAAGCCCCTGCTGGCCGGCGAGATTCGTTCCGCGTTCTGCATGACGGAGCCCGGCGTGGCTTCTTCCGACGCCACGAACATGCAAGCTACGGCCCTCATCGAGGGGGATCACGTCGTCCTCAATGGCTTGAAATGGTGGAGTTCTGGAGTCGGCCATCCCCATTGCCGGCTGCTCATCTTCATGGGCATAACCGATCGCTCTGCCGCCAAGTACAAACGTCATTCCATGGTTCTGGTGCCGCTCGACACGTCTGGCGTCAAGATCGAGCGCATGGTGTCCGTGTTTGGATCCTATGATTCGCCCTTCGGTCACGGCGAGGTTAGCTTCACGAATGTCCGGGTACCGCTCGACCACATCATCGCTGGACCGGGGCGCGGTTTCGAAATCGCGCAGGGCCGGCTCGGCCCGGGTCGCATTCATCACTGCATGCGCACGCTGGGAGCAGCCGAACGCGCGCTTGAACTTTTGTGTCGCCGCTCGCTCTATCGTGTGGCCTTCGGCAAACCTCTGGCCGAACTGGGCGCCAACTGCGATGTCATAGCCAACGCCCGCATCATGCTGGAGCAAGCCCGTCTTCTCACCCTAAAAGCCGCCTGGATGCTCGACGAAGTCGGTACCAAAGGCGCTCGCAGCGAAATCTCCCAGATCAAAGTCGCCGTTCCCAACATGGCCCTGGAGATTATCGACCAAGCGATTCAAATGCACGGAGCCGCCGGCGTTTCCGCCGACGTTCCTCTGGCCGAACTGTTTGCTACGATCCGCACATTGCGCATTGCGGACGGGCCTGACGAAGTGCATCGCGCCTTGATTGCCAAGCTGGAACTGAAGAAATACAAGCCCAAGAGCGTGGCCTCGGTCTGACCGCTAGCAAAGCTATCAAAGCTAGAACGTCAGGCGCAGCCCAAGCTGAATCTGACGCTTCGGGAAATCAGACGTGAAACTCAGCGGCGTGCTAGGTACATCCCCCCCCCCACCCACGTAGGAAGGACTAATCGTGCCGGGCTTAACACCCTGTACGTCAAACGTCGTAGCCCCTCCCCCTCCGTCGGCCGTGGGAACCCCGAAGAGCGGGCCCACTTCATTGTTCACGCTGGCATAGTTGGTCCGGTTTGCGATGTTGAATCCTTCCGCCGTGAGTAGCAGAGTGGTTTTCTCACCCACTTTGTGATGCCAGCTCAAACGCATGTCGAAATCAACGTAATTCGGACCAAGACCTGTGTTACGAGCGGCTCCTATGGGGCGGCCATTAGTGGGGTGATTGTCGCCATTGGTGGCTTCTCCACTCAGCAAATTGAAGGGATGTCCACTGTTGTAATTAAAAATTGGAGCCACCTCGAAGCCGGAGAGGATACCTTTCTCCCAAGGGCTGCCGAAGATGCCCGCGATCACGACCTTGTTCCGCTGATCGAAGTTGGAAAGCGAATGCTCGCCGGCCAGGTTCAGGTTATCCTGCGGGCCATAGTCACTGTTGTAATCGGTGGTGGTGTCAAAGGCTTTGCTATAGGTGTAACTCCCCATGATCGCCATGCCTTTGTTGAACTGCTTCTTGACTTCCAGAATGCCACCTTCGTAAAGAGCGGATCCTGCCGAAGTGTATTGGTTGTTCTGGATAATGAGGGGATTGTAGAAACAATTGGCGGCGTTTCCCCCCTTGCTCGGGTCGCATTTGACCGTGGTCTGGCCCAGCGGATCAAACGCGGCACTTGTATTCCAGTCCCGGTATGTGACCGTACTCCCGTTCGCAAGGGGCGCCGTAACCGTGCCCGGATCCTGTACGTTGGTGTCAATCGCCACCGGAATGTGGACGGTGTGGGAATAGATGAAGTTCAAGGAAACTGACAGACCCGCCGCGACCTGCCGCTCAATTCCAAACTCGGCTTGTTGCGAGTAAGCGCTCTTGTAGTTCGGCTGGTTGCTGAATATAACGCTCAGAGCGGGGATTGCGCCGGTGCTCGTGGGGACGAAGAACTTATTCGAGGCTGCGGTCAAGTCACCCGGGGTAATGCAAGCCAAAGCCCCGGGGGGCGGCGTCGTGCAACCAAGCACTCCCCCAAGTCCTGATTGTCCCGGGTTGTTGGTGTTGAACAGATTTTCGTAAACAGTCTGGGAATTGAAAGGGGTTGGCAGGTTGATCGGATCGATATAAATACCTATTTGCCGGTTACAAGGGCTGGTGCCGTTACCGGGAATGATGACACTGCCAAATTCTTGAAACCCGCACGTGGCGGTCAGGTTCGCGACCTGACTGCCGGGGCCGCTTGGACCCGTGTTCTCGACCGCAGTGTTATTTTTGTTCATAACCCCCAACACGAAATCCACGCCGGGAATGACGTCGTAAATCTGTGAATAGAACATTCCGTATCCCGCGCGGATCACGGTCTTGTGGTCCTTAAACGGATCCCACGCGAACGAAACCCGGGGGGCGAAATCGTGTTTAGGGGTGTTCAATGGAGCATATTGTGTGTCCAGTTCATAGCGGACGCCGTAGTTAAGAGTGAAGTTTGACGCAATCGCCCAGGCGTCCTGTGCATAAAGGGCAGTGAACGGTCTGGTTCTGCTGTAGCCGGGAGTGCCAAATCCGTCCTGAAGGAATAAGGGCAGCCCCAACGAAGCATTCTGCAGCGAGTCGATGGCGGCTCCGGGCGTCGTCACTCCGCAGGGATTCTCAGCCGTGGGGAGCATGCAATAACTCAACAGGGCTCCATTCAGCGGCCCGAATTCAAAGCGGCCAGGCATGAAGATGTTTGTGGCAGTGTGATTGCCGCGTAGAAGCTCTTCACCGCCGAATCGCAACGTATGGTGGCCGCGGATTATGCTGATGTTGTCCGCAAATTCATAGCGGCGCAGGATCTCGTGCTGGGGCAGAAAGATATTGGTTCCGAACTGCCCGTAACCGGGGAGGTCAATTCCTACCTCAGCGGCCTCGTTGGGAATCACGTTTGTGTGGTTATAACTCCACTGCACCCGGGCTTCATTCTGAGTGCTCGGGCTAAACAGGTGGAACCAGGCGCCCAGGAGCGTATGGTTATAAGCGTGGATCGAACTGCCCCGCGAATAAGCGGTCAAAGACTGCACGTCGGGAGACTCTTCCAGGTCATGGCCGTAGTTGTAACGCAGGAAGGCCTCGTCGTTTGCGCTGAAACGGTGGTCCAGGCGGCCCGATCCCAGGTATTGCCGCGTGTCGTAGGGAAACACTCCGCCGTTATTTTCAAACTGGCTTATCAGGAAGTCATTCAACCCTGCTTGAGTCGCGCTCAGGCCCTGGTTAGGAGTAACAGCCAAGGCGGTCTGCAGATACCCAGCGCATGTCTGCGCGGCCAAACTGAGAGTTCCAGCCGGGGTATTGAGGCAGGGCACGGTCGGGTTTGCTGACTCGGCTGCCAACTGGCCGATAATGTTCTCTTGCGCCCCAGTTGGGGCGAAGATCGAGCTGTCTGTCAGCAGGGGAACTGAATTCTGTGAGTTCTGCCGCAGGCCTTCGAAAGAACCATAGAGGAAGGTTTTGTCTTTCACGATGGGGAAGCCGATGGCGCCGCCGTATTGTTGGCGGCTGAGAGAATTCTTGATTGGTTCGCCGACAGACGTGGTGTTGAAATTAGCGTAGGTCGGGTCTGGCGCCAGAGCCGAACTGAAGGCGAACGGGTCGCGCGCATCCATGGCGTCATTGCGGAAAAAGCCGTAGAGGCTGCCATGCACGTTGTCGGTGCCCGATCTCGACACAATGTTAATGGTGGCGCCACTGGCCCCGCCCAACTCAGCGCTGTAATTGCTGCGGTTGATTTGGAATTCCTGCACCGCGTCCTGGCTCAAGGTCAGGCGCACGCCGCCCTCGTCGTCGTTGGCTTCCCCGCCGTCCACGGTCACGCTGTTGCCCCGGCCGTTGCTGCCATAGAACGATAGTCCGCTGGTGGGCGTCTGTTTGACGCGATAGCTGGTGTCGTCCGCCAGCCTGGTGGAATTGGAAACACCGGGAGTCAGCAAGGTGAAGGTCAGGTAGTCGCGGCGGTCAATCGGCAGATCGTCGATGTAGGTCTGGGTCAGGGTGTCCGCTTGGCTCGATTTCTCCGTGTCTACCGCGGGCGGCTCGGCCGACACTTCGATGATCTCCTTTCTCGACGCCACTTTTAGGTGGAAATCGAGAACCGCCGTCTGTCCCACTGTGACCACCAGCCCCTTTTGGATCTCGGTTTGAAAACCAGGGAGCGTAACCGTCACGTTGTAGGTCGCCGGCGGCAGCCCCGTGAACCGATACTCGCCACTACTGTCGCTGACGGTAGTGCGCCGGATCCCCTTCTCGGCATCCTCCGCGACCACGGTTGCCTTAGGCATTACGCTGCCGGAGGCGTCAGTCACAGTCCCTTTTATGCCGGCCGCCGCGCCGACGCCTTGTGCGTGCGCGGCACTCAACATTCCCAGCAGTACCAGCAGGCACGCAAAGGCAAGCCCACATGAGCGTATCCACCCCGTTGTGATCCTCATAACGTCCCCCATTTGGCCGAAAGATAATACTTCATCTGGAGCCTGGCTGGCCCACACATCAGCGGCAGATAGCCTGCGCGAAACTCAAATTGATATCCGGCAGATTGTCGACCTGGGGCGTATCGACAGTATTGGTTCGCTGCGTTTGATTGAAAACAAACAACACCCCACGCTCGTACCTTTTCAGAGCGCCGCATCTTCACGATGCGCGCGAGGGTATCCGCGTTCGTGAAATTCATCAAATGAATTGTTTTGATGATGATCTATGCTCGCCAGGAATATCGGCTTGGTCTCGTCCCACCCAGGAAATGGCTTACGACTTTCCGGCTTCCGGACCCAGCTCTCCGTCAGCCTGCGACAAAAGAAATTCGAGTATTTCCTTGTGCGCCGCATGCGTCTGGTCGGTGATAAACAAGTGACTCGCATGCTCGAGCAGGACGAGTTTTGCGCCTGGAATCCGCGCTGCGATCAACTCCCCATTACCGGAGGGCACCAGCGCATCCGACTTTCCATGGATGACCAGCGTCGGCGCCGTGATCTGGGCGAGTCGGCTGTAGCTCTCCCAAGCTAGGATCGCCTGTAGTTGTGCCATGTAGCCTGCCGGGGTGGGAAGCCAGCGCTGGCGCACCCTGGTATCTTCGTCGATCTTCTCTCGCGGCGTGGCCGCATCATAAATGTGGGGAAGAATGGCTTCCCGCGCTTGCTCCAGCGTCATGCCGCGCGCCATCAGCAGGTCGGCCACCTTGCGCTCCGCGAGCACCGCCGAAGGTCCGCCGGGTGAGGTGCAGCCCAGAATCAAGGAGCGCGTCCTCACCGGATGTTGCAGCGCGAATTCTTGCGCAATCATGCCGCCCATCGAAACGCCGAAAACGTGGGCGCGGGCAATGCCGGCAGCATCCAGAACCGCGGCGGCATCCGATGCCATGATCGCAATCGAATAGGGCCCGGGAGGAACGTTGCTCAGTCCCACGCCTCGATTGTCGAACGCAATCGTGCGGAAATGTTGCGCCAGCACCGGTCGTGTACGATACCACATGGCCGACGTATACCCGAGGCCCATGATCAGGAGAACGGGGGCTCCCTGCCCCTGTTCGTCCCAATAAATCTTTGCCCCTTGATTCTCGACCAATGCCATCAGAGGCTCTCCGTTGGTCAGCCTAGGCCACTTTCAACATGAGCTTTCCCGAGTTCTCACTCTTGAAAAGCTTGAGCAGAGTTTCGGGAAAGGTTGCGAGTCCTTCCACGATATCCTCGCGCGATTTGAGCTTACCCGCCGCCATCCATGCCGCCATTTCCGCTCCGGCTTGCGCGTAGCGATCGATGTAGTCCAACACCAGCGTGCCACTCATCGTGGCGCGATTCGTCAGCAGAGACAGATAGTTGCTGGGCCCCGCGATCGGGCCGGTGTTGTTGTATTGGGAGATCGCCCCGCAGATTACAATCCGGGCGCCGCGCGCCAGTTGCGCCAGCGCAGCGTCCAGAATCGCACCGCCCACGTTGTCAAAATAAACGTCAATGCCCTGCGGGCAGTGCTGCCGGAGCGACTTCTTCACATCTTCGGACTTGTAGTCGATGGCCGCATCGGAGCCCAGTTCATGCACGATGTAGCGGCACTTCTCCGCTCCTCCGGCGATGCCCACGACCCGGCAGCCCTTGATTTTGGCGATCTGTCCTACTACCGAGCCCACGGCTCCCGCTGCCGCAGAGACCACGACCGTCTCTCCGGCCTTCGGCTGGCCGGTGTCGAGAAGACCGAAATACGCGGTCATGCCCGTCATGCCGAATACGCTGAGATACTTTGGCAGGGGAGCGATCCTCGGGTCGACTTTCGTTATTCCCCGGCCGTCGGTCAGCGCGTACTCTTGCACTCCGAACGATCCGGAGACGTGATCACCCACCGCGAAGCGCGGATTGAGCGACGCGGTCACGATCCCCACGCCCAGCGCCCGCATCACTTCTCCGATGCCGACCGGTGGCATGTAGGAGCGCGCTTCGTTGATCCATCCGCGCATCGCTGGATCCAGCGAGATGTACAAGAGCTGGACCAGCAGTTCGCCTTCCTTCGGTTCCCTGACCGGTTCTTCCGTGAAGGTCCAGTCGCTGCGCTTCGGCATTCCTACCGGGCGCGCCGCCAGAAGAAACTTGTGATTGGTGAGTGCCATGCTGCCTCCTTCGTTGCTGATCTCATCCCTCAGACGGTGTACCGCTCATTCGCTAGCAGCCGCCCTGCAATCTGGCGGCGCAGTGCGATCGCATTCACCGGATCGTGAGTCGCGTATGTGCGCAAGTGGGAAATAGTCCGTCGCAGTTCCTCGCCCTGGGCGCAAGCGCTCAGAACAGTTCGCGACGAGATTTCGGCCCGGGCGATGGCATCGCGCAAATACAGGGCGCAGGCATCCGCGGCATTGGCTCCGCCACCGGCCGCCGCCAGTTTCCGGCTGCGCAGCAGGCTCGACTCCATCGCAAACACTTCCATAATGATGTCGGACAGGTTCATGATGATCTCCTGTTGTTGTTCGAGCTGCGCGCCGTGCTTCTGGTGCGCTATTCCCAACGTCAATAGGGCGATCTTCTTTGCATTGTGAACCAGGCTCAGTTGCGCATCGCCGGCTGCCGCCGCCGGCTGCGGCGCGGCCTCTTGCCGGACGGTGTGGGCCGCTTCGAGCAGAGGCAACTGCCCGCGGGCCGCGCGCTTCAGCGGCATGCCCGTGATCACTAACCGGTTAATTTCGCTGGTTCCCTCAAACAGACGGTTAATCCGCGAATCGCGATAGGCACGCTCCACCGCATAGTCCTGATGGTATCCGTAGCCGCCGTGGATCTGAACTCCTTCATCGACCACGTAGTCCAGCATCTCGGCGGCGTAGACCTTTACCATCGAGCACTCCGCGGCAAACTCCTCGACGGCCTTCAGCTCTTGAGAAAAAGCCGCGGATTCCGGCGACGTACCGTGCATTTGATTTTCAATTAGTCCCACCACGCGCCAAGCCATCGACTCCGCCGCGAAAATCCGGATCGCCATTTCCGCCAGCTTGTGTTGAATCGCGCCGAACTCGGCAATGGCCGAGCCGAAGGCCTTGCGCTGCTTGGCATACTTCAAGCTAATTGCGAGCACGTTTTTCGCCGCTCCGATGCTGGCTGGACCCAGTTTCAGACGCCCGATGTTCAAGATGTTGAATGCGATCACGTGACCGCGCCCAATCTCTCCCAACACGTTTTCCACCGGTACCGGAACATTGTCGAGATACACCGCCGTAGTGGAGCTGCCGGTGATGCCCATCTTGTGTTCTTCCGCCCCGCTGCTCACACCGGGAAAGTTCCGCTCGACCAGAAATGCGGTGAACTTTTCTCCCCCGACCTTGGCAAACACCGTGAAAAGATCGGCCGCGCCGCCGTTGGTGATCCACATCTTCTGGCCGTTCAGCATGTAGTGTTTTCCATCCGCGGAGAGATCGGCCCGCGTCCGTGCCGCCAGCGCATCCGACCCCGCCAGGGGCTCGGTGAGAGCATAGGCGGCCAGCATTTCGACTTTGGCCAGCTTCGGCAGATATTTCCGCTTCTGCTGCTCGTTGCCAAAGTAGACGATCGGCAGTGTGCCGATGCCAGTGTGCGCCGAGTGCCATCCTCCGTAAGAGCCGTCGCGTCCCATGCGCTCGGCCGTGACCATCAGCGACGGCAGATCCATTGCCATGCCGCCATATTCCTCCGGGATCGTCATCCCGGTCAGACCCAGTTCCACCGATTTCCGCAACACCGCCATGGCGACGCCCGGCTTCTTCTCGCGGATCGCTGGCAGATTCGGCTCTACTTCGTTGGCCCAGAATTCATCCACCATGTGACCGACGGCGAGATGTTCCTCGCTCAAGTCCTCGGGCGTGAAAATATCCTGGGGCGCCGAGTCCTCAATGAGAAAGGCCGTTCCCTTTGCCGTCTTGCGCGGAATGTCTGTTAATGTCGTAATGAAATACTCCTATGCCACCTTTTGAGATTGAGAATCTGAATTGCTTGAAACAGTTCGAAGGACGCGAATTCCCCGCGACGGAGTGGTTCGTCGTCACGCAGGATCGTATCCAGAGATTTGCCGTTGCTATCGAGGACCGCCAGTGGATTCACCTGGACCCGGATCGTGCCCGGCGTGAATCGCCCTTCGGCGGCACCGTTGCCCATGGTTTTCTGACTCTTTCGCTGCTGAGTTACTTTCTCAAACAGACGATCCATATCCGCTCGGGCATCGCGATGAGCGTCAACTACGGACTGAATAAAGTTCGCTTTCCCTCGGCCGTTCGCGCCGGTTCGCAGATCCGCGCTTGCGTCACTCTGCTTTCGGTGACGGAATCGCCCGAGTTTGTGGACGCCACGTTCCTCGTCCATGTCGAGAACCATGAGGTTGAGGATCACGGCGTTGACAGTAAGCCACGTAGCAAGCCCTGCTGTGTTGCCGAGTGTCTGGCTCGCTATTATCCCCAGTGAGCAAGCGCTCATATCGTCCCGCTTTCTGCGCAGTGCCACGAGGCGCACAGCAAGGTGTGAATTCTTGCCGGCATGGCTGCGAAGCGCTCGTCCTGCGTCAATCCCTGTGCGTAGCGATAGTAGATTTGCTGAATGATGACGGCGACTTTGAAGCGGGCAAACGTCAGATAGAAGACCATGTCGCCGGGATCGCGACGGGTTGCGACCGCGTAGCGCTCGACCAGTTGCGCCCGCGTCAACGTGCCCGGTAGCGTGGTCGGCGCGCTGCGAATTTCCTGGAGCTCCTCCGGATCCTGCGGATCGGTCCAGTAGGCGAGCGCCGTTCCCAGATCTGTCAGCGGGTCTCCCAGCGTGCACATCTCCCAATCCAGGACACCCACGATCGTTGGCAGGCCGTTGGTCACGCCGTCGGGATCGAGCACGATGTTGTCATACTTGTAGTCGTTGTGGATCAGCGCAGTATCATGGCTGGCCGGCGTTCGTTCCGTGAGCCAGGTGGAAATGCGTTCGACTTCCGGCAGGTCGTGCGTTTTCGAATTGTGGTAGCGCTCGATCCAGCCCTTGACCTGGCGTTCGAGATAGCCTTTGGGTTTGCCCAGATCAGTGAGGCCAATCGCGGCGTAGTCGAGGCGGTGCAGGCACGCGAGGTTATCGACGAACGCTTCACTCAGCCGCCGCGCTGTCTCCGGGGGAAAAGGCACGCCCGGAGGGGGATCGCGGCGGACGATCATTCCACGAATCGGTTCCATCAGGTAAAAGGACGCATTGAGAATCGACAGATCGTCACAGTAGAGGAGCGCCTTCGGCGCGACGGGATAGGCGGGATGCAGTTTCGAGAGCACGCGATACTCGCGCGCCATGTCGTGCGCGGACCGAACCTTGCTGCCAAAGGGCGGGCGTCGCAGCACGACTTCCCGGTTTCCCAGCCGCACCAGGTACGTCAGATTAGAGTGGCCGCTAGGAAATTGCTCGATGGAAACCGTTCCGCTTTGGCCGAAGTGCTCCAACAGAAACGGCCGCAGTCGGGCGAGATCGAGTTCTTCGCCTGCCCTTACTGTTCCCGCTTGATCGCAGAGTGCCAGCATACTTGCGATTCCTGTATCCACTATCGGTACGTCAGCAACCCGTCTCCTTCGAGATGCGGGTGCGCGTTGAACGTGCTCAGCGTAAAACGCTCGCCCGAAGCCAAAAATTCACTGAACGAGGCGTTGCGCGACATCCAGGTCAGCCGCAACGTATCCTCGGCAGACAAGTGCAGGGCCCGGCGCATCGCCGCGCCAATCGTTCCCGCCGAAGTGAAGACCACCGCCTTCGCTGCCGGAGGAGTGTCGCGCACCACTTGCGCCAGCCCTCGCTCCACCCGCAAACCGAACTCGTGCCAGGATTCAATGCCGGCTGCCGCGGTTTCTCCCGCCACCCACTTGGCAATCACCGCTTCAAACAGCTTCTGAAAAGTCTTGCGCCGCTCGCCGGCTTCGCCGGAATCCTTGTACGCGCAGTGCAATTCTTTGATCTCGGCATTCACCTGCAGTAGTTGCGGGAGGCATTCCCGCAGCACCGCCTCCGCTTGATATTCGTCGAACTCGCTCATCACCACGGTCTCGGGAAAACCAAGACCAGCGCTGCGATAGGCCTCCGCAACGATCCGGGCCGTTTGCAGTTGCCGTACACGCGGGCCCGAATAGGCGCGGCCAAAAACCACGCCCCGCCGCGACCAATACTCCCCCAGCAACCCGGCCTGCGCTTCGCCGTTCGCGCAGAGCTTGTCATAATCCCGCTCCAGAAGAGCTGCTTGCCCATGGCGCACCAAGATGATGTGGCTCATGTTCAGTTCGCACGCTCAAACAACCCGGCCGCACCCTGCCCGCCGCCTATGCACATGGTGACGACTCCGTAGCGCGCCTTGCGCCGTGCCATTTCGTTGGCCAGCGTTCCCACCAGCCGCGACCCGGTCATGCCGAAGGGGTGCCCAATCGAGATCGAACCGCCGTTCACGTTCAATTTCTCCGGATCGATTTCCAGGCGATCGCGGCAGTAGACCACCTGCACCGCGAATGCCTCATTGAGTTCCCGGAGGTCGATGTCGCTGAACTTCACGCCGGTGCGCTGCAGTAATTTCGGTACCGCGAAGACCGGTCCGATGCCCATTTCGTCGGAATCGCAACCGCTTACCTGGAAACCTCGAAACACCAGCTTGTAGGGAATGCCGAGCTGGTCAGCGCGCTGCCGAGACATTACCAGCGTGGCCGAAGCACCGTCGGACAGCTGCGAGGAATTTCCCGCCGTAACCGTGCCCTGGCCGCTCGTCGGGTCAAAATGCGGCTTCAGCGACAAGAGACCTTCCAGCGTCGTGTCCGGACGATTGCATTCATCCTTGTCCGCGCATACCTCCTCCTTCGCGATCACTTCGCCGGTTTTCTTATCCAAGGTCGCGCGCACCGCGCGCATGGGAGCGATTTCCCCCTGGAAAAAGCCTTCTCTTTGGGCGCGAGCCGTGCGCTGCTGGCTCAGGAGCGAGTACTCGTCTTGCACTTGCCGGCTGATCTTGTAGCGCTTGGCCACGACTTCGGCAGTGTCCCCCATCACCATGTACACGCCCGGCATCTGTTCGAGTAGCCGGGGATTGGGATCGTAATTGCGTGGAATCAGACTGATGCTCTCCACGCCGCCCCCGATCAACGCGTCGCTGCTTCCGCTCACTATCTGGTACGCGGCCAGCGCGATCGACTGCAGACCTGAAGAGCAAAACCGGTTGACGGTGACGCCGCCGGTCGAAGTGGGCAGCCCCGCCAGCATGGCGGAAACTCTCGCGATGTTGTGTCCCTGCGGACCATGGGGCTGTCCGCAGCCGAGGATTACGTCTTCGACTTCGCGCGGATCGAGTTGAGGCGTCTTGCGCAACACATCCTGGATGCAATGCGCCGCCAGGTCATCGGGACGCGTCAGGTTGAACGATCCGCGAAATGATTTGGCCAGGGCCGTGCGCGAACTGGCTACGATGACTGCTTCTCTCATGAGATCCTCAATGTCTAATCTCTACACACAGCGCGTCCCGGTCTCGCCGGCGCTGTCCCCTGTAGGTTCAGATCCTACGCGGCCGCAACATGCTCTTTGTCGAATTCGGCAAACGTCTTACCCGTTTCTGCTAGACGTTTTAGCAGAGGGGCCGGCGCCCAGAGTTCTCCGTGCTGCTGGTGGAATTCGCAAACGCGCTGGTAAACCTTCTGCAATCCCACCGTGTCGGCATGCCACATCGGCCCGCCCCGATAGGCGGGAAATCCGTACCCGTTGAGATAGATGATGTCGATGTCGACTGCCCGCAGTGCATATCCCTCTTCCAGAATCCGCGCCCCCTCATTCACCAGCGCATAGATACAACGATCGACGATCTCCGCCGCGGAAATCTGCCGCTGCGGGATTCCCGCGTCCGCGTTCCACTTCCGCACCAGGGCGGTCAGTTCGGGATCCGCGCTGGCGCGCCGGTTTTCGTCGTACCGGTACCATCCCCTCAGCGTTTTTTGGCCGTACCGACCCATTTCGCAAAGACGGTCCTCGGCGAACGGCTGGCGGATTCCCGGTTTTTCCAGGTGGCGGTACTCTTTGCGAATGCGCCAGCCCACGTCGAGGCCCGCCAGGTCGCCCGTAGCCAGCGGTCCCATGGCCATGCCGAAGTCGACGAGCGCCTTGTCTACCGCCTCCACCTCCGCCCCTTCTTCGATCAGGAACTGCGCTTCCCGCCGATACGGGCCAAACATGCGGTTGCCCACGAAGCCGCGGCAGTTTCCCACCAGTACCCCGATCTTGCCCAGCTTCTTGGATAGTTGCATGCAGGTGGCAATCACTTCTTTGCTCGACTTCTTTCCGCGCACAATCTCGAGCAGCCGCATTACATTGGCCGGACTGAAGAAGTGCGTTCCGATCACCGTTTCTGGCCGCGACGTGCTCCCGGCGACTTCATCGATATTGAGCGTCGAAGTGTTGCTCGCCAGAATCGCTCCAGGCCGGCAGGCGCGGTCCAAATCCGCGAACACGGTCTTCTTCAGCGCCATACCTTCGAAAACCGCCTCGATCACCATGTCCACACCGGAGAACGCATCGTAGTTGAACACCGGCGTGATCAGCTGCAAGCGTTCGTCCACGAACGCTTTAGTGAAACGCTGACGCTGCACCGAGCTGGCATAATTCTTCCGGATTTTTTCCATCCCCTGATTGAGTGCCGCCTCATCGACGTCCTTCAGCAGCACCGGAATGCCCGCGTTGGCAAACACCATCGCGATGCCTCCGCCCATCGTTCCGGCGCCGACGATCGCCACCCGGTTCACCGGAATCACGGGAATTTCTTTGGGAATGTCGGGAATCTTCGCCACCTCGCGCTCGCCAAAGAAAACATGGATGAGCGCCTTCGACTGATCGGAAAAAAGGCACTCCGTGAAAAGCTTCGCCTCCGCCTGGCAGCCTTCCTCGAACGACAATTTGGTCGCAGCCTCCACCGCATCGATCGCCGCCAGGGGAGCTTTCAACCCTCGTTGTTTGTTGCCCGCCGCGTCGCGCGCCGCCGCAAAAATCGCCGCGTTCTCGGCAGCCGTTCCCAACTTCTCCGCTCGCGCCCGAGTTTTCGGCGCCGGCCTGCCAGCGACTTCGCCCGCGAATGCCACCGCTCCGGCGAGCAGGTCCCCGTCGATCAGACGGTCAATCAGTCCAAGAGCGGCCGCCTCGCGTGCGGAAACCGGCTTGCCCCCGGCACACATTTCGACAGCCTTGGCGACACCTACCAGGCGCGGCAGACGCTGCGTTCCACCGGCCCCGGGAATGAAGCCCAGATTTACTTCCGGCTGACCCACTTGCGCCGTAGGCGACGCGACCCGGTAGTGGCCGGCCATGGCCAGTTCCAGTCCGCCTCCGAACGCGGTCCCGTGAATCGCCATCACCACCGGCTTGCCGCTGTCCTCAATGCGAAGCAGCAGGGGAAGCAGGCTTCTACGCGGTCCTCCCGAAGTCATCTTGCCGAATTCCTTGATGTCAGCGCCGGCGACAAAAGTGCGCCCGCCGCCGATTACGACCGCCGCCTTAACGGCAGGGTCTCCGTTCATCTCGTCAATCGCCGCCAAGACTCCCTCCGGCACGCCCGGACTGAGAGCGTTCACCGGTGGGTTGTCGATGGTGATGACCGCTACATCGTTATCTTTAGTGATTCTCACGAGATTGTTCATATGGCATCCGAGCGCAGGGTTACCGGCACACTCTGGTACTTCTTGCGCAACTCCCTTTTCAGAACCTTTCCGGTCGCGGTTTTGGGCAAGCTCTCGCAAAACTCAATCGATTGCGGACACTTGTAGTGGGCCAGGCGCGCGCGGCAAAACTCAATCAATTCCACTTCACCGACTTTCGATCCTGGCTTTGCCACCACCACGGCCTTCGGCACCTCGCCCCATTTCTGGTCAGCTACGGGGATCACCGCGACCTCGAGAACGCCAGGGTGCGCCAACAGCACTTTTTCAACGTCGAGCGACGAGATGTTTTCTCCGCCGCTCACGATGATGTCCTTCTTGCGATCCACAATCAGGATGTATCCGTTCTCCTTGATCACGGCCATGTCACCGGTGTGAAACCATCCGCCGCGCATCGCCTCGGCCGTGGCTTCGGGCTGTTGCCAGTAACCAGCCATCACCCCGTCACTGCGAGCAACGATTTCTCCCATCGTGGCGCCGTCGTGCGGTACGTCGTTGAGTTCCTCGTCAACCACCCGAAGTTCACTGCCGGGGTAGGCATAGCCGGTCATCGCCTGCAGCACAATTCGTTCTTCGGGCGTGCACTGCATGTCTGGCTTCAGCTGGGCGGTGGCCAGAGACGGGGAAGTTTCTGTTAGTCCGTATCCCGAAAAGCATTTGAATCCTAATTTATCTTCGACTTCGCGGATCAGAGTCGGAGATGACGCCGCGCCGCCGATCACGGACCACTCCACGCTGCTCAGATCGTACTTGGAACGCGCCGGCGAGTTCACGAGAACCGTGGCCATAATTGGAACCAGGCTCAGCGCACTCACCCTCTCTTTTTCCACCAGCCTGAATACTTCCTCCGGCAAGAAGCGCGGAAGCATGACGTGCGTTCCGCCTACGAGCGTGATCGTGTGAGCCGCTCCCCAACCATTGGCGTGAAACAAAGGAATGGTGTGCATCAGCACGTTTTCATAACGGGTGTGAAGATACACAGCCTGGTTCATGGCGTGCAAGTACACATTGCGATGCGTGAGCATAACGCCTTTTGGAGTGGCGCTCGTTCCGCTGGTGTAGAAAATCTCTGCGATGGAGTTTTCGTCAAACTCCATCAGTTTTTCTCGGTAGGGCGTTGCCGAGGCCAGCATCTGCTCGTAGGTTTGATTGGAAAGCCATTTCGCTTGCGGTGTCCCATCAAGCTGATGAAACGAGTGCACAGTGTTCAGGTCTTGCCGGAACGAATCAACGAGGCCGACAAATTCTTGTTCCAGGAACAGCACCGTCGTTCCCGAATGATTCAGAATGTACGTAAGCTCCAACGCTGCCAGACGAATATTGAGAGGAAGCAAAACGCAGCCCGCTTCCAGAACCCCGAAGTAGGCTTCCAGCAGTCGATGGCAGTTCAAGCTGAGAAACGCCACCCGATCGCCCGCCTCCACTCCGGCAGCGCGCAACGCTCCCGCCAAACGCCCGACACGATCGCCAAACTCGGCATAGGTAAGCCGGAAATCCTGACACACCACCGCCGTCTTACTGGGAAACTGTTGTTCTGAGTAGCGAAGGAAGCGGACCGGCGTCAGGGGAAGATTCATAGGAATTTGTTCTTACCAGGCCGTCTGGCCTCCATCGACAACCAGCACGTGCCCGGTCACGTATGCCGAAGCGTCCGATGCCAGAAACGCTGCCGCGCCTTTCAGATCGTGATCGCCGCCGAAGCGGCCCAGCGGGATCTTCGCCAGCAGGGAATCTTTATGGTGCTCAATGACCCAGCCCGACATATGGGTCGGAAACCATCCCGGTGCGATGGCATTGACCTGGATGTTGTTCGGCGCCCACTTGCACGCCAGATCCTTGGTGAACGCGATCACGCCGCCTTTGCTTGCGTGGTACCCGATCGCCTGCAGTTCCGCCGATGCTCCGCCCAAACCCGCCACCGATGCGATGTTGATGATTTTGCCCGATCGCTGCGCGACCATGGCCTTGCCCGCGGCCTGACAAAACAGGAATGTGCCGGTCAGGTTGGTGGAGAGAACTTTGTCCCACTGCTCCAGCGTCATGTCTCCCACCGGAGCTCCCCACGACACACCGGCGTTGTTGACCAGAATGTCGATCCGGCCGAACTTTGCGAGCGTCTCATCCACGACTTGCTGAATCGCTGGCTTGTCTTTGACATCGCATCCCAAAGCAAGCGTCTGCACGCCGCAGCGGCGCAATGCATCAGCCGCTTCCTCGCAACGCTCCTTCTTGCGGGCGCAGACCACCAGATTCGCCCCCATCTCCGCCAAGCCCTCGGCCATCTGCAGACCCAGGCCAATCGAACCACCCGAAACAATGGCCACGCGGCCGGTCAGATCGAAAAGTTGTTTAACATTCACCCCGAGAGCGGCCTTTCCGGGCGGCTGCGCCCCGCAAAAATGATAGTTAATATCATGTTATAGTCGCTAACGTCAATAAACTCTTGGCGCGATTTTCAAACGGCGGCCGCGAGTCGCCCGGCGCAATCGCGCTGGAAACTACTCTTACAGGCGGAGCACCACCCGCCCCGAGACTTCTCCGCGGCTCAGTTGCCCCAGAACCTCGTGCACCTCGGCGAGCGGGCGCGTCGTCACCTGGCAATGAACGATCCCGGCTGCCCCCATCGCCAGAACCTCGCGCAGATCTTCCCGTGTGCCCACTGAGGAAGCTTTGATCTGAATCTCGCCAGCCGCCATCAGAATTGCCGGAAACGCGATATCCTGTGCGGGCAATCCCACCGCCAGCAGCATCCCCGTCGGTCGCACACAATAGAACGCCATGTCGTACGCGGACTTGGCCGCCGAGGTGACCAGGGCAACGTGCACCCCACCGGAGCCACGTACTTCCTTAACTACTTTGCTCGTTGCGGCGTTCAATGTTCGAGTGGCGCCCAGCGACTTCGCCAGCGCGAGTTTTTCCTCGGAAACATCGATCGCGGTCACTTCCGCTCCCGCTGCCCGGCCAATCTGGACCGCAATGTGGCCGAGTCCGCCCACTCCGAAAACGGCCAGCCGCTGCCCGGCGCGCATCTTCGACTGCTTGAGAGCGCGATGAACCGTCACTCCCGCACAAAGCAGCGGCGCCGCCTGCTCGGTGGGAAGCGTGTCGGGAATCTTGACTACGTGGCTGGCGGGAGCCTTCGCATATTCCGCATATCCGCCATCCACCATGACGCCCGTGATGCGCTGCCGCACGCACAGATTCTCGCTGCCTTCTCGGCAAAACTCACATTGCCCGCATGTCCACTGCACCCACGGCACTCCGACCCGTTCTCCTACCTGGACACTCTGAACCGCCGCGCCCCGCTCCACCACCCGGCCCACAATCTCGTGTCCCAGGATCAGCGGTCTCTTTATGATGCCGGCCAATTGCGTCCAGTCACCGTCGGCCACGTGCAGATCGGAATGACACACACCACAAACCTCCACCTCGATCAAGACCTCGTCCGCGCCAGCTTCCGGCCGGGCAACCTCCTCCAGCACTAACGGTGTCTTGAATGCGTGCAGCACGGCGGCCTTCATCGCATCCCCCTCTCCAACAGGCATGTCGCAACAACCAAGAGGTATTGGCGCCATCCCGGAAAAACCCTTACGGCCGGATGCCGCGCAAGAAAAACTCCACCGCGCTTTGCACCCGGTCCGCGAGTTTGTGCGGCCCGGTCAGATCCACGGCCCATTGCCGCACCACCGTGTTGTAGAGCCCTTCCATGAACTCCGCCAGGTGCACGACCGGAAACGCGCGCGTCACTTCCCTTCGCTTCTGCCCCTGCGTCAGAATTTCCCGCAGCAGGCTGACGGCAGCCTCCTCATGCCCCCGCAGTTCTGCGGATCGCACCGGATCCATAGCGCCCGACAACACCACCGCTTGCCAGAGCTGCCGATCGGCTTCAACTTCCCGCGCCATGGTCACGTACAGCCGACGCAAACGCTCGCCTGTCTCCGCCTTGCTCGAAAGCTCCGAACGCAGCCTGTCGCATATACAGGCATACCCGCGTTCTCCCATCTCGCGTAGAACCGCGTCCTTACTGGGGAAATACCGGAAAAAGGTGGGCTGGCTGATTTCGAGCAATTGCACGATGTCGTCGATCCGGGTGTCCTCGTATCCGTGCTTGCGAAACAGCTTGATCGAGGTCTCGACGATCTGCTGCCGCAAGCGCGCCTTCTTCCGCTCCCGAAGCCCGATCTCGGGCCGCTCTCCACTTGTCTCTGCGGCTGCATTCCGTGTCACGAGCGCATGAGCCATGGCCTCTTTCCTCCTGTATCGATCGCCGGGACGTCCCCCTATCGCAACGTCCGCAAAAATGTGAGGGTAACTATAACAAAATAGCGACTAACGTCAAGCCGGGACGCATTCTTGCCGCACGAAGCAGCGAAGAGCAGTTGCGGACGATGCTGATGCAGATCCGCTAAAAACTTTCCCGCACAGCACCTACCAGTGGAAATAACCCGCAAAGAGGCCAGCGCGACTTGCGGTTGACACGACAGGGTGCGAGCGCTAGGCTGTCGGGCGTAGGGGATGCCCCAATCGGAAATTCCAGCCAAGAAGATGCAGGCTAGTGTTATGCTTCGACGGACTTATGCTGCCCGTCGTGACAGGCTGCCCCATCATCTGTCATTTTCCGAAGCGACCACAGCCGCCTGGAAGAACGAGCTGATGGGCGCGTGCCTGGACCAGCGTAATCAGATGGCCGGACCGGCCGATGACACTGAACTCAAGTCAAGATGCGCGCCTGGCGTGATGCTCATTTAACTCACTGTGCTTCGAGTTAAGAAGAGAGCCTTCGTTTAATAAGGAGGAAATGCGATGTCCATAAAGAAACTGATTCTGATGTTTACTACCCTGATCGTATGCGCCTGCACGGTCGCGGCGCAGGACCAATCCGAGAAGTCCATAAAACATGTCCCGATCAAGTCCACGTCGCCTGTATCCGGCAAGGAAATGTACACGGCATACTGTGCCGTTTGCCATGGAACGGACGGCAAAGGAGGAGGCCCTGCAGCCGGCGCGCTGAAGGTTCCTCCCACCGACCTTACCCTGCTGAGCAAGAGCGACGGGGGGAAATATCCCGCGCTGAAAGTCACGTCCTCCATCCGCGGTGAATCCGCTCTTCCCGCGCACGGTTCCAAAGAGATGCCGGTGTGGGGATCGTTGTTTTGGAATATGAGTGGCGGACATGAGGGTGAGGTGCAGCAACGCGTGACGAACCTTACCAAGTACATCGAATCTCTGCAAGCTAAGTAGGCCGTCTGCTGAGCATCTTGCGACCGGGAAGCGGGAACTGATCACTACCTTGGCTCCGAGCGATGTTGCCGGAGTGACGACCATCGTGAATGCGCGCGTGACAGCGGACGGCAAGACTTATGGCTATTCGTTTTCCAGAGCATTGTCGGATTTGTTCCTGGTGGACGGAGTGCCCCGCGCCGCCTACGCCAAATGCCGGAGTTGCTTCACCCGCGGACACACTTTTTCCTGCGATGCGACACCCTACCCATTTTCAGAATCCGCAAGGGCGGGGTTAGCTGTTCTGCTGTGCGCGCCCAATTTTCACAGGATTACTTCCTGTTGGCCGACCATCCGGGATGTATGGTCCGCCGCCGTGTCGCAAGCAGAAAATGCAAGTGACAGGTTCCTGTTCTGTACCATGCAAAGGGCAGAACCGATTTGTTTTACGGAGCGGCTAGTGACGCGGCCGACGCCTACCGCGCGGGATGCTGGTATGGCCGGTATGGCAGGAGTCTCTTCATTCATCACGCCACGTTCGTGCCCAAGTGCTAGGACGAGCGCGGTTCTTCTGTTTGCGGGATATTGGAAACCAGGGCGATGCCGAAAATCGTCCTGTGGAAGGCTCTGTCTGCGTTTATTTGCCTTGCCCGACGGCCTTCGCTGCCGGCACCGCAATCGCGACCGAGTCAGGTTGCGTCCAGACGGCTTTGCCGCTCGTCAAGTCTAGACGGTGCATGGTGATCTTGAGGTTGGTGCGATCGACGTCTACCAAGAGGTAATGGTAGTTAACTTCCTTACTCTGGAAAGGATCTCCGGTGGCGCGTTCAATCGGATACGCGTGCGCTCCCGCACCGCCCGTCACGAAATAGGTTATGCCACCGTGCTCATGGCGTTCGTAGTTGTGCACATGTCCGGAGAAAACGACGATCCGCGCGCGCTGGTTCTGCTGCCACTTTTCCAGAGTTTTGGCCAGCTTTTGCTCCTGGGAGCGGGCTGAGTGTCCTCCGCCGAATATCTTGGCATCCGACGAACTGGTGTAGGGAGGATGGTGGAGAACAATGAAAACGAAGTCTACGTCGCCAGGAATATGATCCAACTTCCGGGTTAGCCATTGCCCTTGCGGGCCGGAGGTCTCGTCGAGCGAACTGTCCAGCACCAGCAGCAGCGTGTTGGCGGCGCGAACCGAATAGTAGAGGCTGTTCTTCAGGTCCGGGAAGCGCTCGAAATAGTTGGCCAGAGCAACTTTTTCGTCCCCGTGAAGATCGTGGTTACCCAGCGCGGGGTAAACTGTCATCTTCTTCTCGCGCCACACCGCGGTTTCGCTGTCCCAGACCTTCCAGTCGTCCTTATCATAGCCGTTGTAGACGATGTCGCCAGTGAGAGAGACGAACGCAGGATTGGTTTGGGCAATCGCCTGCACCAGTGCCCGACGCACGGGTGGATTCGCCGCTTCCGTGTCCTTGGGATCATGGAAGCGCGAATCTCCATAGCTGACGAAGTGGAAGGGCGTGTTCACTTGTAGTTGCAGTTCGGCTGGCTCGGCTGGGGGCGGTGCCTGCGAGTGCAAGCGCGAGCACGCAACGCAGCCGAGAAGGAGAATTACAATTGGCAATTTTTGAAAATGCTTCATTTAGTGACCTACGACGAGCACTTCGAACTGTCCCGATTCCGCCGTCGATAGGAACAACTGGTGCGTCTTGGGGTCGAACGCCATGGTCTTCGCCCGGGGCAAAGTCTTCACGTTCCCGACAACGGAGTATTTGTCCACGCTGTCCTGGTGAATCACCGTGATAGTGCCTCCCCCGTTGGAATTGAAAATAAGCCGGGAGTCAGGATCGAAGGCGGTAGCATCCACGTGGTCGCCGATCGGAAGCGTAGTGATGACTTGTCCTGTGTCAGCGTTCATAACCGCCATAACCTTGCTGCGGCAACCGATGAAGAGCCGCCGATTGGGCCGGTCCATCGCTATGCTGGAAGGCGAGGCGCACAGCGCCGTCGGCCAGCGCTGCTCGATTTTCAGCGAGCGGGCGTTGATTTTCAGCACCAGGCTCGCGTCCTCAATGTTATCGTAAACATACCCTGAACCGTCTGCTACGGCAAACTCGGGACCGCCGCCCAGTTCAACTGTTCCAGCCACCTTTCCATCCGCCGCCTGGATGGCAGTGGCGCTATTGCTGTCGCCATTAAACGCGAAGATTCTCGACGTGGCGGGATCGTAAATGATCGCGTCAGGTTTTTTGCCGACCGGGACTTCGGCGATCATCTTTAGCGTCTTCAGATCGAAGATCGTAACCGTCGAAGACTGCCCGTCGCTCACGAACCCGCGTCCCAGTTCCGGAGCGATTGCAATTCCGTGCACGCCGGGAGTGTTCGCGATCTTGCCAACGATGGCGCCGGTATCGATATCGAGCACTTCAACCTGGGTTCCGTGGGAAACGTACAGCCGGCGTCCGCCTTCATCGACGGCGAGGTAGTCCCAGCTGCCTTGGCCGGCAATGGGGATTTTCTTGACGATGTGATAGCTGTCGGCTGCCTGAGCAGCTGCGGCAAAAAGACTGAGCGATAAGACAAGAATGGAAAAGGTCTTCATGGGCTCCTCGGGAGAGATGTTACATCGAAATGTAGATCTTATCTGTATTGTCTCAACCAAAACAGGGGTGGATCAGGCGGGCTCCATCGAGCCCGCCCGCAGCAAACTAGAACGTAAACCGCAACATGAACTGCAACTGGCGCGGTGTGCCGGTTCCCGTGTTTCCGGGGGCGGCGTTGTCGTTGTTGCTATTGAAGTTTACCGACGAGTTGATGAGGCCGAAATCGCTTTTGGTTGTCAGGTTCTGCAGGTTCGATTGGGTGGGAGTGTAGTACAAGGTAAGATCCAAAGGATCGGCTAGCTGCACGTGATTGAAAATGTTGAACGCTTGCGCCGCGAGCTCCATCGCTACTCGCTCCGTGAGTTTTGTTTCCTTCGTGAGCGCGAGGTCAATCTGCCAAACGTTCGGAGCGCGGATGGCGCCGTTCGGCTCGTTCCCGTACCGCGTGAAGTTCCCATTCGCATCCACGGGCGGTGCCTGGAATGCGGCTGCGTTGACCAGCGGCGAATTAAGACCGGCGTGAGACAACGTCAACGGGACACCCGGAACGATGTCGGGCCGCTGGGTGGTTTGGTCGTTGCCGTCGGGAAGCAAGTAAACATAAGTAAGACCGGCCTGGCCGAAGGGATTGTTCGCCCAGATGGGGTTAGTCGTATCGATCGTGTTGCCAAGGTCCATATTGACGGTCAACGGGTGGCCCGTGTGCCACAGACCAATGCTGCTCAGGCTCCAACCGCCGATGATTTTTCCCATGGCGCCGCCGCCGCTAAGGAACTGCTTACCGGGACCGAATGGGAGTTCATAGACGGTGTTTACCGTGAAGTTTTGACGAATATCGAAGACGCTCGGCCCTTTGTCGCATTCCAGGCAATTCACATTCTCCGGTCCGTTCGACTCGCCACCGCCGACAGATCCGTCATTGATCGAGTGCGACCAGGTGTAGCGTGACTGGAATGCGAAACCGTGGGTCATCCGCCGCTCCAGGGTCAGGTTGAGTCCGTGGTAAGTGCTGGAGCCGATGTCGCGCTTGATGTCGACGGAGCCGAATGGATCGGACGTGGTTAGCGGGCTGCCCGAAGTCGGGAGATAATACTGGTCCAACGGCCGGACGCAATCCGTGATATCAGTGTTGGGCTGTCCTGGTTGGATATTTGGTGTCACTGGCGATGTACACAAATTCACACCACCGCGTGAGAACAATCTCACTCCGCGACTGCCGAGATACTGGGCGGAAGCCGTGAAATTGACGGGCAACTGATGCTCAACCGTGAGACCCCAGTTTTCCGCGTACAAGTCGCGGCGTCCCTGGCGTTGCAGAGCGCGAGGATGCTCCCCAACCTTCGTGCTACCGGGTATCCCGGAAAGGTCCGGATCCTGCTGCGCTATAGCTGGCGTTATGGTTGTTGCCGCACCGACCTGGGCGCGGTACGTGTCACTCTCCAACCCGGCATTTAGGTCGTCGTTCTGGGCGGCGCCATGATAGATGCCGAAGCCGGCGCGGACCACGGTCTTTCCGTGGAGTACCTCAGGCGCCCAGGCGAGGGCAATTCTCGGGTCGAAGTTCTTGTAGTTTGGGTTGTAGAGGTCTGGATTTCTCGGACAGGGCGCAGTATTGATTGGACCGGGACTGGGTGCGACATTGAAGGAGCCGGAACCGAGGCACACGCCGTGGAATTGATTCAGGTCAAACACCGTGGTCCGGTTGGTGGCCTCATTTGCAACGCCGTAGTAGTCCCAGCGAACCCCCGCGGTGAACGTGAACGTCGCCGTCACCTTAAATTCATCCTGAAAATACGGCATGTAGAACGTACGGCGCAGGCGGTGACAGCACCATGGGGCGTCGTAGAGGATGGAGGGTGGGCCGCCGTTGAGGTTACCCTGCGACATGGAATAATCATCGCTGAAGGACAGATTATTGTTCGAGGTTTGCCCCTGATTGAGGCGGACACGGCGAATTTCCATACCCGCTTTGAATGCATGCCGCCCGCGGACCCACGTCAAGTTGTCAACAACGCCGTAGGTTGTGCCCACCTCGACATCGGTACTCCCGTTGTCGAGTGTGGCAAAACTGTTGCTTGAAACGCTATACGGCAGCGCGCTTCCTCCTGGGTTGTGAAATGGTGAGCGATTGATATAGAGCTTCGCCTCGTTGAATAGGGTGGGACTGAAGGTGTGCTGCAGCGCCAGCATGTAATTTGCCGGATGATTGAGGGTTGCCTGGTTGTCGCCGGGAACGGCCGACCCGTTAGCCGGAGCATACCAAATGCTGATGTCGCGCTGCGCTCGGCCGTAAAGCAGAGTTTTGTCGCTGATCTTCTGGTCAATCCGCACGAGCCAGGTATCTTCGTGTATGGTCGTTTGCCTGCCGACCGTGAGAAGGTCCTGGTTATTCGAAGGATTTGGAGCGGTGGAACTGCCTTGCCACTGGAAAGCTCCATCTGGAATGACGAAGCGAGGTGCGCAGCCATCGATTGATCCGACCGAGGCGCGCCACGGAAATGCCCCCATGATCTGGCACATCGTAGGCCCGATGCCAAGGCTCTGCGCCTGATCCAAAACATACTGCTGATAGGGCTCGGTGATGCCTTGCGGTTCACCTGACGGAAAAACCGCGAAGCCGACTCCCGCGGGCACAGTCATTTGCTGCCCGTTGAACTGCAACTGCCGGATTCCTTCGTAGTTGATGAAAAAGAATGTCTTGTTCTTCACGATCGGCCCGCCGAGCGACATCCCATATTGGCCCATCCGGAATGGGGAGATTGCGGGGTTGCCGTTTATGTCGAAATCAAGGAAACTGCGCGCGTCGAAATAGGAATTTCTGAGATAACCAAAGACCGTGCCGTGAAGATTGTTCGTGCCGGATTTCGTTTCGGCGTCGATCTGTCCGCCCGCTTGCGTTCCATATTCCACGTCATACAGCGCGCTGCTAACGCGGTACTCTTCGATAGCATCCTGTGAGATCTGCAGACGCGTCGTCGACTTCTGTGCCTGTTCCTGAATGCCGCCCGCGTCGACGCCGTCGATCTGGAAGTTATTGTCGTCGCGCGCGCGTCCGGCGAAACGGATCGTTCTCTGGTCGCCTCCGCCATCATCCTGGGCAAAGGGCGCCAGTAACGATAAGGTGGTCCAATCACGCCCATTGTTCGCGAGATCGGCAATTTGATCCGGCCGAATTACCGTCCCGGCTTCTGCCGAGGTGCGGTTGGAAGGTTCGTCGGGGGCGTTGACCTCAACCTTTTCCGTTGTCGCCCCAACCGGAAGCTTGATATCGAGAGTGCGAGTCTGTCCCACTTCCAAAATGACATTCTGAATCACGGTAGTCTTGAAGCCGCTACTCGAAGCCGTCACCGAGTAGCGGCCGACCGCCAGGCCCGGGAAGCGGTAGTAGCCGACAGTGTTTGATGGCTGCTCGGCGGTGAGATCCGTGTCCACCGCCATGATCTTCACGCTGGCTCCGGCGATAGCGGCGCCCGATGGATCCTTCACCGTGCCTTCGAGTTCGGCGCGATCGATTTGGGCGGATGCGCCTACCCAAGCGATCGTTAGGAGGAACAGGGCCAAAAGAACGGGTCGCGCCAGAGCGAAGAATGAGTTTGCGTGATGAGATGAGCAGCTCGGTCGCATAAGCCTCCGGGGAAGGATCGCTCTTCCGTCAAATACCTTGATTACTGTTTGGTGGTGACTGGCGATTCTAGGAAGGTGGTGTGAAGGTGAGGTCAATGCGCTGTTAAAGGAAGGTTAATATTTTCCAGACTTCTCTCGCATGGCGGGCGGCAGAAGTTCCGGGATGAGCGTTGCGCAATCCTCGGAGAACCTCACCTCCAGAAAATGGCGACAGTTTGGAAATCGCCCACGTCCTATTTATGGACATCGTCGCATACTCCTGGCTGCCCTTGGAGCAACAGATCCGTCTCCTCGCCGAACTACAGCAGATGGTTCGAAACACGCCGAGTTCGAGCGGGCTCAACGAGGCGATCAATTGCTGCGCCTCGCTACCGGCGACGGCATGGCGCTGGTTTCTTGGGACGAGGCTCCTTCCCGTTGCGCCCTGGAGATGGGCCGCGCCTTGCGCGATCACCCCGAGCTCAAAGCAGGAAAGATTTGCGAGAGTGGAGCGCTTGGGACACGCTGTCAGTCATGCGGCAGGCGGGCTTATGTTCTTCCCCACAATGACCGGGGCCCGCTGGACAAGGGGAGCTAGGAGGCCCTCTCCAACTGCCGCTCTATAACGCTCCTTGTGCCAATTCGATCCAGTTCTAGGCACAGCGTACCGATCCTCTCAGAGCGGTAGTGAAATTCGCTGAGTTGAGAAGATGTTAAAGGTGTGGGCTGTCCGAAGGTCTCGATTTGAACTTCAATTAGTAGGCGGACTTCATCTTTGATGGCACAGGCTGGAGTCGTCATCGTGGGAGTCTCCAACAACATTTTAGCCGATTAATGAACCCTAACGTTAATTCTGAGCTAAACTCTGCCCCATCTGCGTTAATTTTCCGTTAAATTCTTCCCATTTAATTGACCGGGCTACGGGGCGGCATTAGTCTGCAGGGTTATGAGCAAAGAGGATCTTGACCAGTTGCGCCTAGCCTACAAAAAGGCTGTTGATGAATGGGTTGACACCATTCGCGCTGAAGAAGCGTTAGCCACTCTCGACCATTCGATGATCGCCATGGAGCAGTGGGATGACGCCCACCTCCGGGAGCACGACGCGCACTCGGAAGTCACGCAAGCGCGCGAAGCCTACAAAGATGGCTTCGTGGCGTGAACTATGGCATCTAGCTGGATTCATTCCATTGCTCTTAAGATCCTCGAATTCAGAAAGTCTGGCGAGAAAGAGTTCGGCGGCAATTAGGTTGTGTCCGGCAATGTCGAGGAACTGAAAAGTCCAACTAAATGATTGCGGGCCGGTTGTCCTAGCTCGCCTCGATAATCTTGCCGTGAAGAGGGCGGGGTTGCTAGTTCGCGCTGAAGTCGTGCAGTACAGGCTCGGCCTGGGAGAATAACCCGTGGTATCGGCGAAAGCGCTCTAATCCCTCTTTGCCCATGTAGCGTTCGAGCGCCGCGGAATGAGTTCTGCGCAAGTCTAGGAGCACCAGGCCATCGAGCACGTTCGAGAAGTTGCGATCCACGTTGAAGGCCAACAACGTTCCACCCAACTTGGCGTACTGCCGGAAAAGGATAGGGATCCTTTTCGCATCGGTCTCCAAGTCCGAAACCGAGTCTCCCAAGTCCTCCAGATCGCGCAAAGCTCGACAAGTTCCGGCGCAATCCCATGGTTTGAATTGGAAGGTACGAAAGGGACGCCGTGGACGGACAAATCGGGATATCTCTTCTCTCCGCCGTGATTCGAAATATCGGACGATCAGCTCACGCGATGCTGCGTTGTAGCGGCTGCTGATGCTAACCGCTCCGAAGAGAACGGGCGTTGCCGGATGCCTTGAAATATATCCGCCAATGCCCTTCCAGAGAAGGAGTAGTGAGGCAAACTGACGCTGGTACTCGGGAACCACGAACGACCGCCCAAGTTCAAGTGCGGGACCGAGTTTTTCGAAGAACCCAGGTTCAAAATGAAATAGTGTGCTCGTGTACAGCCCACCAGGACCCCGGGTCCCCAGGATCTCCGGGCAAACCTCCATGCGGTAAGCGCCGGCAAGACGTTGCCTCCGCTTGTCCCACAAGAATGCGTGCAGGTAGTAATCGTCGAACTGGTCCAAATCTCGGCTGCGTCCGCAGCCTTCACCCACCTCGCGGAACGTCATCTCCCGCAGGCGGCCCAGTTCCTGCAGCACCTGCGGAATCTCAGAGGCTCGCGCTACGTAGACCGAGAATTCGCGGGTATCTTCCACTCGTTGTTCCGAACTCAGCTGTTCTACCTCGGCGACCAGAAGTTCCGTCTCTGTCTCGGGGACAATCGGCTCGGGGGCTTTTCGCGGGAAGGAAAAGCCGACTATCGACCGTGACCGAGCAGTTTCCTGACGCCGTTGGCCCAGGAGGTAGGTGCGTCTGCGCAAGTAATCGATCGCCACTTCATCGCTCTGTAGAGCGACGATCGTGCTGCTCGAAACCGCCGTGCCGATTCGGACATCCAGGGTCTTTCCCCTCTGACTCAAGAATTCATTCATCAGCACTGCCGTGCGAAAACTGGGGTGTATGAGACCGAGCGCCTGAAACACCATGCTGTTGCGTCCGTGGAAAAATACCGGAAGCACGGCCGCAGCAGTGCTGCGAGCTATGCGGGCAATCATCGGGTTCCATTTTGGGTCGGTGACTCCGCCTCCTGTAAGTTGCAGGTGAGAAACCTCGCCCGCCGGAAATACCGCCAACATGTGGTCGCCACGCAACCAGAGCAGGGCCTCGTTCAGCGCTAACCGATTGCGCTCGACCGATTTCGTTTCATTGAAAGGATTGATAAAGATGCAGTGCTCCTGCAGTTCCGCCACGCCGGTAAGCAGGAAGTTGGTCACGATTTTTACATCGCTGCGAACTCCAGTGAGGAGCGCCCCTAAGACAGCAGCGTCCATTATGCCAAATGGATGATTCGAGACCGCCAGAACTGCTCCGCTCCTGGGAATTCGCCTTAAATCCGTTTCGGCAACGCACAACGAAACCTGCATCTCCTCGAGCAGGCCTTGAAACCACGAGCTGTGGTTTGCCCCTTGAACCCGCCCGTAAAGTTCTTGAATTTTATCGAGCGGGAGAAACTTAGCTGCAAATCCTTTGGCGGAGCTGAAGATCGCAGAATGCTGCAGATGCTCAACCAGGTTCCCGGCGACAGACTCTTCGATGGGCATACCTGACAGATACCCGTCGTATGTTTCGATTACATGAATCATGAATTAAGAGTTTGTAACAGGTTGATTACTGAGGTACATGGTCCCGGGCTCGCCGATCTCCCGATCAGATGCCTTCCAGACCTTTACTCCCGCAGTGTGGGTCGCCCGGCATTCATAGACTCAAGCGACCTGGGTATTAGCATGAAGTGATTTTGCGACCAAAAACATAGTTTCCTGTTTGCCGACTACTCGGGCAGTATCGGGATCCCGAGGGGTAGCATCCGTGTCCCGAGTTCCTACTCGACCGCAAGGCGCTGCGAACGGCACATGGCCGCGGCAGCATTCGTCGATAGCAACTGATCGGCTGAATCAGGAGTGTCGTGCGCGCCGGGCGACCGCGGCGGGTCTACTCTGCAAGCGCTCAGACAATGACTCTTGCTTCGAGGGTTTTCATAAGATCCAGAATCATGTGAACGACGGCCTCATCGCTGATCGCGGTATTGATCATGGTGTGGTAAATGGCGCGGTTAGGCCATTCGACGTGAAAATACTTCTGGATGAAATCGCCGCGATCCCGATCAACGGTATCCACGAGCTGTTCGGCTTCTTTCTCACTCTTGCCGCGAGCCAACAAGCGCCGCACTTTATCCTCTCTCGGAGCGTAAAGAAACACGCGCAAAGTGTCTTGGCGGTCCCTGAGAAAATGCTGCGACCCCCTTCCGACGATGACAGAGTTTCCGTGTTTCGCCGCGTGCTGAACGACACGTTCGGTAACCTTCAAAAGACTTTCGCTGTCGACTAACTTGAGTTTGTACGCATTGAGGCTTCCTTCATAACTTCCGCGCAAGACCGATTTGAAGAGCCGGTAGTAGAGGGGGTCGGTTCGTTCCTCTCGAACCTCGACGACTGCCTTGGGACATTCCGCAAGCCGCGCAATCTCCTCCGTCAGCAACTGATCCCAAAGCTTCCAGCCCAGCTGCTGCGCCAGCAGTTGAGCGATTTCGCCACCGCCGCATCCGTATTCGCGTTCAATGGTGACGATTTTGATCATCATGTCGAAATAACCGAGATCTAACGTTTCAAATTTGGACGGCGAGAACCGGGCAGGATCCCAACTGCATCACCCGATAGGTTGTCGAACCAAACACCGCCAGATCCAAAGCCCCACGGCCACGCACTCCCATAGTCACCAGGTCAATTTGCGCATCTTGGGCGAATTGAACGATCTGCAGGTATGGTTTTCCGATGCACACCGCCGTCTTAATCTTGGACGTCTTGCCTTCCCCTGGTGGAATCAGTTTATCGAGTTGCTCCGTGGCTGCCGCTCTGGCCTTCTCGAGGTTGGCCGAACTTGGAACCCCCTCTAACACGTGCAGCAGCGTGAGTTCGGCGTTGTACTCCGCTCTCACAGAGACAGCATAGTTCAAAGCCCGCTCTGAATTCTCGGAGAAATCCGTACAGAAAAGAACTCGGCTCAAGTGGTGGACGTGGCCTGGCTCTTTACCTGTGGCCGAAGAGTCGCGCGGCGGCAGACACACCGCCAGCACGGGGCAGGAGGCCCTGCGCATCACCCGGTCGGTTGTCGTCCCCAGCATCAGGCGGTCAAACCCTCGGCGGCCGTGCGTTCCCATGACGATCAAGTCCGTTTTCCGCGCTTGCGCCAACGACAGAATAGAGTCCGGGGCTGCCCCCTGGTGCACCACGAGTTCCGGCTTAATGTCGTCGTGGGTGTGCTTCTTCATGAATTCCTGCAGTTGCTCCTTGCCACCCTCGCGGAGCGCCCGGCAGAACCTCTCATAGTCTCCCGCAGAGGCAGCATAGTCGGCGTAAGGATATCGCGATAGCTCGACGACATGCTGCGCCACCAACTTGGCGCGATAATGCTCAGCCAGCGACAGCGCATGGCGATATGCCCTTATCGAAAACTCTGAGAAATCGACGGGGCAAAGGATGAGCTTAATTTCCAGCATGACTGCGTCTCTGACTGTTGTTATCTCCCGTATTACATCAGACTGATTCTTTACTCCGCTACCCTTACCCCACCGCCGCCAGGATCGTTCCTCTCTAAAACAAAAGCTAGACAGAACATGATTGCCGCTCCCACGCAAAGAACCATGAAGGTATCGACGTATGCCAGGCTTGCCGCCTGCGCTTGTAGGGATTGGTAAATCCTGGCGTAAGCCGTTATTTGCGCCTCGTGGTTGCCCACACCAGAGTTGGCCAGGTGCCGAGCCAGGCCGTTCGCCGAATTCACAAAATTAGGATTGTCGACTCTGATGTTCTGCACCAGCCTTGCCTGATGGAATTGCGAACGCCGCGCAATCAATGTGGTGACTAAGGACGTTCCCACGCTGCTTCCCATATTTCTCATGAAATTGACGATTCCGGCGACCGCGTTGTTCTTCTCCGGCGAAATTCCTATGTACGCGACCAGCGTAATCGGCACGAACAAGAACCCCAAACCAATGACCTGGGCGATGCGCAGCCACGTGGCGGCACTGAAGCTGATCTGCAAGTCAATTCGCTTCGTGGAATAAAACATGGCGATAGACAGGGCTAGCCAGCCGAAGGCGATCAGGTAGCGCGCCTGGACCTTTGTTGTCAGTTGGCCCATGATGGGCATCTCAATCAGCAAAACAAGGCCTCCAGCCGAAAGAGCAAGCCCAGCCAGTTCGGAGGTGTACCCCACAAGCGTCTGGAGGAACTGCGGCATCAGGACGAGGCTGCTGAACAACAAGATTCCCAGGGTGAACATCATCAGGCTCGAACTCGCGAAGTTAAAGCTCTTGAACATGCGGACGTCGATGATCGGCGCCTTTTGAAACCACTCCCAGATAACCAGCGAGATCAAGCATACGGTCGCAACGACGACTAAAGTCGTGATGAAGCGCGACCCGAACCAATCATCTTCTTGACCCTTGTCGAGCAGCACTTGTAACGCCCCGATACCGAGTGTCAACAGGGCGATGCCAATGTAGTCCAATTTGACCCCAGCCGCCTTGAGCCGGCTTAAGTAGGGAGGATCTTCGACAAAGCGCCGCACCAGAAACCATGTTGCCAGGCCGACCGGGAGATTAATGAAAAAAATCCACCGCCAAGAATAATTAAACGTGATCCAGCCGCCCAGGGTTGGCCCGATCGTGGGTGCCATGATGGCCGTAATACCATACAGCGCAAATGCCAAGCCTCGCTGTTGCGGTGGAAAGGTATCGGCCAGAATGGCCTGAGCCATCGGCTGCAGCCCGCCCCCGCCCGCGCCTTGCAACACTCGGAAGAGAAGTAGAAACCCGAGACTCGGCGCCACACCGCATAGCAAAGAACTCACGGTAAAGACACTCAAACAGGCCATGAAAAACCGCTTCCGTCCCAAGGCGCCTGCGAGCCAGCCGCTGATCGGCAGGATGATGGCATTAGAGACCAAATACGAAGTCAACACCCACGTACTCTGGTCGTTGCTCGCGCCCAGATTTCCAGCCATATACGGCAGGGCCACGTTCGCGATGCTGGTGTCGAGGACCTCCATGAAGGCTGCCAGCGCCACGACAACAGCGATCAGCCAGGGATTGTACTTGGGCCGCCAAACGTCCTGGTCGATGGTGAGTGCAGCGGCACTCATTGGAGATACACGTCTGGCACCACGTTCATGCCTGGTCGAAGTCGACGATCCCGGTTCTCCCCCGGATCGAGAACGATCTTTACCGGAATCCTCTGGACAATTTTCACGTAGTTTCCGGTGGCATTCTCCGGCGGAAGTAAACTGAATAGCGGGCCCGTTGCTCCCGCAATGCTGTCCACACGGCCTTTCAAAGTCCGGCCGCTCGAATCCACGTGGATTTCCGCTCTCTGTCCGACCCGCATGCGCCTAAGCTGGGTCTCTTTGAAGTTGGCGGTGACCCACACTTCATCGAGAGGCACCACGGTGAGGAGTTGCTGCCCGTTTTGAACGTTCATCCCAACCACCACCGTCTTATTCACTTCACCGCTGACCGGAGCAACGATCTTGGTGTATTGGAGATTCAGTTGTGCCTGCTCGAGTAGCGCGCGCTTTTGCTCAACATCCGCGATCGCAGCCCGCACGCGAGCCCGGGTCGACGACACTTGCTGCGGCCCGGTCTCCGCATATTGGTAGTTGGCATCGGCTTGCGCCAGGCGGCTCCGGGCCTGTTGAACGAATTGCTGCGCTGCGGACTCACTGGCGCGGGCTGCCGCTACCGACGCCGTACTGGATTTAGCCGCGGCCAATGCTTGATCGTAGATTTGCTGTGATACTTCCCGCTTGTCGACCAGCAACTTGTAGCGGTGGAGATCGTCTTGCGCTTTTACATCGTTCGCCTCGGCCGATTCCACCTGCGCATGAGCGGCGGTCAGTTGCCTCTCCGCGGCGGTGACTCCGGCGTGGGCGTCTTCGATGCCGGACGCAGTGAACTTCAGTTGGCTTGAAGTGTTCACCGAAGTGATCGGAACCGTGATATTCAGCGACTGGGCTGTCGCTTCGGCGTTGGCGAGATTAGCTTGCGCCTGCGTGACCGCAACCTCATAGTCTTTCGGGTCGATCTCCACCAGCACTGTGCCTTTCTCCACCCACTGGTTGTCGTCTACGTTGACCCGCACCACGTAGCCTGAAACACGAGCGCTAACGGGATAGAGGTGAACATCCGCCTGGGCGTCGTCGGTCGATTCGTAGCTGCTCAAGTAGCGCCACAAGAGCACGCCGGCAATAAGCACCACCGCGGCGACGGCCAGAATCACGATGTTTCTGCGGCGTTTGGGATTCCGGCGCCCCGGCGGTGCGTAGTTCCTCTCAGTCAAAGGCGATGGGTCGAACGGGGATTCTTTGCTTGTCTCAGGCACTGAACCAGGTGGGTTTTCTTCCGCCATGTTCATTTTCCTCTGAAATATTCTTTGACGCCCTGCTCAGCGATGCCCAGAGCGCGAACCAGGGAGATTTTTGCGTAATTGTAGTTGTAAAGACTCGAGATGTACTGTTCGTGCGCGCTCGCGACTAGCTCTTGCGATTGCACCACTTCGACGGTATCAGTGACACCCGCGCTGAAACGATCGCGCGACTGGGCCAGCGTCTGTTCCGCCAAATCAATGTTGCTGCGCGCCACGTTTACCTGCTCCGCCGACGACTGCAGGTTCAGCAGCGCGGCCCGCACGTCGGAGTCGATCTGCGCTCGCAGATTCTCCAGGCGCTCGCGGCTCTGCTCGAGTCTCGCATCGGCCTGCAAAACATCACCGTGAACGCTGCCGCCCTCAAAGATCGGAATCGACAGCGTTCCGCGTACGTCGGCTACCGGCGTGGCCGTGGAGGGATGCGACCCTCCCAACCCATAATCAGCGTCCAGGGAAAGCGACGGGAAATAGCCGGCGACCGCGGCCTTCCGGGAGAATTCCGCTGCGCGTACGTCGGTCATCGCCGCCTGGTAATCGGAACGCGAAGCGTATGCGCGTTTCAGAGCCTCATCAACGGTGATGTCTTCGAACGGCTCGTACGGCGACTTGTCGGTGAATTCGAATTCCTGCCTGGGAGACAAGCCGATCACGCGCGCCACCGTCAACTTCTGGATGGCGAAGTTGTTCTTCGCTTGGATCAACTGCTGCTGCCGGGTCTGGAGCTCGACCTTGGCGCGCAGGCCGTCGATGTCCGGCGAAGTGCCGGCATTCACCTGGTCCGCTGCCTGATCGTAGACCGCCCGTGCCGTCTTCACCTGCGCTTCTGCCGTTTCAATGCGGGCTTCGTCGGCGATGGCCTGCAAATAGGTATAGCCCACGGCTAGCACAACCAGATCACGGGCGTCTTTGAAGGTATAGCTGGCGGCTTTCAAACTTTGGCTAGCCGCGCGGGTAGCGCTGATTGACTTCCAATCGAACACGGTCTGGGTCACATTGGCACGCGCGTCGAAGTAAGAAAAAGGGCCAACGGATGGCGAGAGATGGAAGAGGGTGGCGAGACCGGCAAAGCCGGCCTCATCGATATTGGCCTTCGACTCCGCCACGTAAGGCGCCGCCGTCACGTGCGGCAGGAGAGCGCTTAACTGCTCCCAGCGCTGTCCTCGGGCCGAGCGAATGTCCGCATTTGAAAGGAGCAGTCCGAGATTTTGCTTCAATCCGCGGTCGATGGCGTCCCGCAACGAAAGCGGCAGAATTCCCGGAACGAGCTTTGCTGGCACGCTGCCTGCAAACGGGCTCACTCCATTTGTTCCGGGGATGGCTTGGCCCGGAGTGCTCGAACCGGGTGTTGCTTGGGTTTGCGCAAGGGATGTTGCTGCTCCACAAATCAAGACTCCGGCCAGCAGCAAAACACGGCGGCATTCGTAACTGAGTCTCAAGGGAGTCTCCTAGCCTCGAATTTTCGCGGCAGCGGTGCCGAGGGGCAATATCCTAGTCCGGTCGGTTATTTCTAGCAAATGAATCTGATACCGATGGTCTGAAGCGGCTGGTCGAAGTGCTCTATCGTTAAGAGCTAATGGATAGTCCTATTGCCAACCGCTCAAGGAAGTTACGGTCCAAGATCGTCACCACCCGGATTCCGCCCGAGTCACGAGCAAACGTGAAGTAATCCCAAGCTAAGGTTTGCCGACAATTCGGATTCGCTGAATCACCATATCCGGCACACCTAGCCGGTAGAGGTTGCTTCCCAGCCCGCGCCGCACCGCGTGCCAACCGTGCCACTCGGGGAGTAAAACCGCCGCGGATTGGGCCAGCGCCGCGAAGAATCGGAACCCGACCAGCGACGTTCCGAATAAGGCCAATGACAAGCGGCCCAAGAAGGGTGTGACCGGAGGATACGAAACATAGCCCCACGCCATATGGCGCGCGTCATCGAGCGTGGCCAATTCGTCGCGATGAAATCCATACCGCCAGCCGGTTAGCAGGTGAACAACAACGGTAGCCCCGGCCACACAAAGAAGGATGGTAGTGTCGCGCCAGAAAGAGGGAGGTTCGCCGGTCGAGGCTGAGTTGCCGGTTGCGGGACCGGCAATCGCGACAGGCTGCGGATTCAATTCCGGCATACGCTGTTCTGACGGTGAAAATGAAGGAACGTTATCGCACGAAGGATGCAAAAATATGTGGCGCCAAAGAGACTGAAGAAATCGATGACCACTTTTGGTGCAGTTGGGGATGCGTGAATGATAATACGAGTGTCCTGTTGTCTGCACCGTCATGGACGCCAAGGAGGGTCAGACTATGCCGAGAAAGGCCAAGCTCTTTGTGTCAAGTTCCGGTTCCGCCGTGCGTGGTTTTCTGAAATTTCGGGCGAACATTCCGCCTCGCTGGATACGAAATGCGCGAGTTTCGCGCAAGCGACTAGAGCCTGAGATTGTCCGGTCACTTCACCGTTTAGCGGATCTAAGAAAAAATCGACCCCGGGCACGAGCTGCTATGAAGAATGCGAGTAAGGAACTGAGAACATTGTTGAAGCGCTGGGAGGTGACTTACCACAAGGAGAATTTCTATCGGGGAATACGTATCCTTCTCGAGCTACAAAGGAGCGGCTCGTCGAAGCTGTAGTCGCTTCGGCCACAGGGTCAAATTCCTTTCCCCAGACGTTGCCGACGTGCACGTGCATTCGGACACGAGGCGCGACATGGCGGTGTTCCTGGCGAATGGCGTCACAACGGTGCTGAACATGGGCGAAGCGCGCAACCGCTTCATGATTCAGACCCTCCCCGTAGTGAATCGCGGCGACATCCCAGGGCTTCGGAACAATCGGGGCGGCCGCGATACCTCCCCACTCTCATGCGACTGTTGGTCGTACCTTTGCGGCTTCATTCGTCCCTTGAAAGCAACCCGAACCGATGTTTCTGCTAACGTTCCGCGTCGCCGTTCGTCACACCAGTCGATACTCTCGCCATGTCTGACTTCATGTTTGTTGTCAATGGAACGCGGCATCGGTTGGATGCTGATCCCGAGATGCCGCTGCTTTGGGTGCTCCGCGACTTACTGCGCCTCACCGGAACCAAGTACGGTTGTGGCATGGGAGTGTGCGGCGCCTGCACCGTGCATGAAAACGGCAATCCGGTTCGATCGTGCCAGATCCAGCTTTCTGCTACTGCCGACAAAGAGTACGTCACCATAGAAGGGCTATCAGCGAACGGCGCCCATCCCTGTCAAGAGGCGTGGGTGGAAGAAGACGTGTCCCAATGTGGTTATTGTCAGGCTGGCATGATCATGGAGGCCGCCGCTTTGATACAGAGAAAGTCAACGATCAGCAATGATGAGATTGACGCGAGTCTGTCGGGCCATGTGTGCCGCTGTGGAACGTATCAGCGCGTGCGCCGCGCCATCCATAGGGCTGCTCACGAGGTACAAGCAACGTGACTTCCACCCGGCGGGCATTTCTCAAGACCAGCCTCAAAGCGGGAGCGCTCGCAGGCGCTGGACTCGCGATTTGGATTGAGTCACCGCGTCGCGCGGTTGCCGAAACAACCAATGTATTCGAACCGAACGCCTACATCAGCATCTCTTCAGACAACGTCATTCGTCTTTGGGTTACGCGGTCGGAGATGGGACAAGGTGTCCGTACTGCATTGCCCATGATGCTGGCGGAGGAACTTGAGGCAGACTGGTCCAGCATTCAACTCGAACAGGCAATGCCAGGGGGCCGATTCAAGGGCATCCGGCTGCGTACCAGCGGCAGCGGCAGCACCGAAGGGACCTATAATGCGCTGCGCAAGGCGGGAGCGACTGCGCGCGAGATGCTGATTGCTGCTGCCGCAGAGCGATGGAAGGTAGAACGCTCTGCTTGCCGTGCCGAGAGTGGGAGCGTGGTCCATAGCCCGACCGGCCGCAAACTCAGCTATGGCGAACTCGCCGCTTCAGCTGCACAACAGAAGCCGTCGGAAAATCCCCGACTCAAGGATCCAACAGAGTTCCGTCTCATCGGCAAGCCCATTAAAAGAACAGACGGCCCGGCGATCGTATCTGGGCATGCCAGATATGGGCTTGACATACAAGTTCCCGGAATGATGTATGCCGTGGTGGCACGATGTCCGTTCCTCGGCGGAAAAGCCATCAGCTTTGACGAACGCCCGGCGCTTGCCTTGGCTGGAGTGCGGCACGTGGTGCCGGTCAGAAGCGGGATTGCAACCGGCGTCGCTGTGGTTGCCGATCACACCTGGGCGGCAATCAGAGGGCGCGACGCGCTCAATGTGAAATGGGATCCAGGACCGAATCACGGCTTCGATTCCGACCGATTCGTGCGAGAGCAGGAAGACGCGCTCAAGCAGGAAGGCTATTTTGTGCGTAACGACGGAGACGCCGCCACGGCGCTAACCTCGGCCGCAAAAAAGCTGGAGGCTGTTTATGAATTCCCGTTCCAGGCACACGCACCGGTCGAACCCATGAATTGCGTGGCCTCCGTGCGCTCGGACTCCTGCGAGATCTGGGCTCCAACGCAGTGTCCAGAAGTAGCGCAGTCTGAAGCGGCAAAGATGCTGGGACTGCCTCAAGATTCCGTAAGAGTCCACATCACTCTTCTGGGTGGCGGATTCGGGCGACGGCTGTTCGCGGATTACGTCCCCGAGGCCGTGGAAATTTCGCGCGCGATCGCCAAGCCAGTGCAAGTCGTCTGGACCCGAAGCGAGGACATGCGATATGGCTTCTTTCAACCCAGCGACATCGAACGAATCTCGGGCGGATTGGATGCGGATGGACGGCCAGTCGCATGGTTCCAGCGGTCGATCGGTTCCAATCTTTCGATGTTCGGCTTTCCTAGTGAGGAGCAAAAGAAGAATCCACGGCTCTACTTCAACGATGGAAGCCCCTGGGGTTCGTTTGACAATCCTTACAACTTCCCAAATCTGAAGGCATATTTTGTGCCGCTAAATTCGCCCGTGCCGACCGGTCCCTGGCGGGCGGTGGAGTACCCGCCAACAGTATTTGCCCGAGAATCGTTTTTGGACGAAATGGCGCATCTCGCCGGGCGAGATCCTCTTGAGTTTCGCTTGCGGCTGCTCGAACCCGGCAATGTACTGCAGGTTGGTGACGCAAAAATTGACCGCAGCCGACTCGCTCGCGTGCTGCAAGTGGCAGCGGAGAGAGCAGACTGGGGAAGTCCAATGGTCCATCCCCACGCTGACACAAATGATCGCCGGTGGGGTCGGGGCATCGCGTGCAACGTCTACGATACTGATTCCTTCATGGCGCAAGTGGCGGAGGTTTCCGTTGGCCGTCAGTCTCACGATATTCGCGTGCACCGAATCGTCTGCGCGACGGATTGCGGGCTGGTCATCAATCCAGCCGGGATTGAAGGTCAGGTGGAAAGCGGCATTACCTGGGGGCTCTCCGCAACGCTGCACGGCAAAATTGATTTCAGGAGCGGAGCAGCGGTTCAGCAAAACTTCAATGACTTCGAGGTGATTCGCATGGCGGAGTCTCCCCAGATCGAAACGCACATAGTTGCATCCGATCATCCGCCCGGCGGGTTCGGAGAAACTGCAGTTCCCCTGGTTGCTCCTGCCGTCGCCAATGCGATTTTTGCCGCGACGGCCAAACGAGTGCGACGTCTACCCATCACTGCAGAGAAGTTAAAGGCTTGAAAGTAAATGTCACCGACGCGGCCCACGAAGCGAAGGTCCCCGGTGAAGAGGTAATGATTGTGGCTCGGTACCCGGGGAAACTAGCGTGTTGCCAACATTCCTTTGCGTGGCTCGCGCCGCGGCGTTACGAGCAAGCGAAAGTGTTCGCGCAACTGCTTGACCGCGCGATCGAAGGGTTCTACTGACCCATAGGACCGCGAAAGCATAACACCACCTTCCATCACTGCCAGAACATAGGTAGAGAGCGCATCGGGATCGGTGCTCTTTGGCATGCGGTCTCTGATCTGCTCCACGCATTCGCGCACTGCACCTATCCAGCCCTGAAAATTCTCCGCAATTAGCTTGTGCGCGGGACGGTTCTCGGGATCAATTTCCAGAGCAAGCCGACCGAGCGGACAGCCGTACTTGCAGTCCGTCTGCAGAATCCGCTCGCGATAGCCTGCCAAAATAGCGAAGATGCGGGCCACTGGCTCGTCCGTCCCCGCGAAGGCGGGGTCGACGACCATGGGCTTCAACGCATGTAGGTACCCTTCCAAGACTGCTCGCAGCAAAGCGTCCTTACTTTCAAAGAAGTGATAGAAACTCCCCGAATTGACATCGGCGTGGGCCAATAGATCGGCCATGCTGGTTCCGGCAAACCCTCGTTCCCAGAAAAGATGGCGCGCCGATTCGATCAGCCGATCGCGTGTGTTAAGAGCTTCAGGCATGAAGAACTTCTTGACTTTTGTAGCATACTGCGATTTACTTGAATGATCAACTAAGCGGGAGGGGTCATGAAAACACTTTGCCTGAGCCTACTACTCACGGTTGCAACCGCTGTCGCTCAAAGTCCGCAAAGAATATCACCACCGCCAGCGCCCAATAAGGCTTTCGTCTTGGAGGTCACAATTCCAGCGTCGCGTGCAGCAGTTTGGCAAGCATTCGCTACCAGTGACGGCTTGAGCACATGGCTGACACCGGGAGCTGTCGTCGACCTGAAGCCAGGCGGGGAATGGACAGCGCATTTCCCAGGTGGAAAAACCGGTGGAGGCACAATAGTTAGCTTTGTTCCGGAGGAGGAAATGGTACTGTCCGCGATGGCTCCAGAGCGATTTCCAACCGTTCGGGCAGCGCGAACGACGGCGCGATTTCATTTTGAGGGCAAAGGCGAATCCACGATTGTGCGACTGGAACAGACTGGATGGATGAACGGCGAAGAGTGGGATAAGGCTTACGAGTATTTAATCGTCGGCAATGCCCAACTGCTCGCAACCCTGCACCGGCGGTTTGTCAGTGGCCCGGTCGATTGGGCGAAAGAATGGGGTGTCAGCCCCACCAAGTGAGGACAGGAATCGATGACCTTTCACAATCTGAACATCTGGGCAATTCTCACGTCGGGCATATCAGCCTTCGTGCTCGGAGGACTTTGGTACTCACCACTCATTTTTGGCGCGGCCTGGAAAAGGTCAAATGGCTTCGGAAGCGACGAGCCCCCGCCCGCCACTGGAAAGATTTTCGCTATCAGTTTCCTGCTAAGCCTGGTGATGGCCCTGAATTTGGCCATGTTTCTCAACGATCCTAAGACGAACCTGGTCTGGGGAGCGACCGCCGGTTTCCTTTCCGGCTTTGGCTGGGTCGCGATGGGGATAGGCATCGTTTCTTTGTTCGAGCGACGACCATGGACTTATGTGCTGGTGAATGGTGGCTACTTGACGGTTGCCTTGATGTTGATGGGAGCCATCCTGGGCGGAGATTGCCCGGAACTCCGTTGAAAGTTAGCGACTCCCGACCGTCATAGGTTACGCAACCTTTCCTTGCTCGACAACCGTCTTCTTAGAAACCGCGTTGGCCAGCGCAGTCAACAGCGCGGGAATCTCGCGGTAGCCTTGCACCTTGCGAAACTGGCGCTCGGCCACCAGCAGACCCGAGCCGACCCAACGTTCTATGTGGTCGCCCGCACGCCAGCGTTTCACGTTGCGGCAAACCGTCTCCACGATGGAGAAAGCCGACTCGATCACGTTGGTGCTCGCCAGGGTGCGGCGTAACTGCGCGGGCAGGCGCAAACGATGCACGGTGAGCGTCTCTTCCATGCCTTCCTCCAGGCTGCGGGCGGCGCTCGGATTCAGCTCCATCAGTTCGCGATGCAATCGCTCCAGTGCACGCTTGGCGTCGGCGTATTCGGTCATGGCATAGGCGTTCTGCAGTTTTTTCTTGACCGCCGACTTATGTTCTTTGGGTAAGTGGTCGATTACATTGCGCCGCTTGTGCACCTGACAACGCTGGATGAAAGCCGCCTCGCCGGCAAGACGGCGCACCGCCGCTGCCAACGCCTTGCCTCCGTCCAGCACGTACAGACGCGGTACGCTGAAGTCCAGCCCGCGCGAGGCCAGATCGCTGAGTAACTCACTTACGACCGTGGCGTTTTCAGTCGCTCCTTCGCGCAATCCCAACACCGTTTTGCGCCCGTCGCTATTGATGCCCAGGGCCACGATCATCTGCCGGTCGCGAAACGGCGTGCCGTCGATCAGTACCGCACACAACCGTAGCTCGCCCAGCGGACGCTCCATCAATTCCTGGAGCTTCTCCCGGCTGGCTGCGATGAAGTTGTCGCTGACCGCCGACTTTTCCACCCCGTAGGCTTCGTGAAAATCTTTCACCACTGCTCCATAGTTGCGCGTCGACAGCCCGCGCATCATCTTGTCCCATACCGCGTGTTCCCGCGGCCCACTGCGTTGAAACAACTCGTAACTGCCCAGCCGTTGCTCGCGATTCTCCTGGTTGCGCAGACGCGTTCTCTGGATCGGCACCTTCTGCCCGTCCACCACGCAGTCGCCATCTTCTTTTCCCCAGCGGTGGGCGCGCCGCGCGGGATGCTGCTGATGACGCTCGCCCGCCAAGTGCCGTACTTCTTCCTCCATCACCAGGTTCATCAGGGAAAGACCGGCCTCACGCAGCAGGTGGCCGACTCCTTCTTGCAGAAGACCCACCACCTCGGCCATGGGAAACATCATCTGAATGTTGGGGTTCTCTTCGCGGGCCAACTGGCGGAACTGTTGCACCGCTCGTTGCTGGTCGATCTGGTATCGTCTTTTCATAGCGACTCTCTCCTTTTTCTTGGCAGAAAAAACCACCCTCGGCCCATTATGACCGCGGATGTGAGAGTCGCTACTTTCTACGAATTAACGGGCATCCTCTCCTGGGCGGATGGCGGTAGCTTAGTTGGGTCTATCTACTATCGATCATTTCTCGCTCTCCGGCCCACCACCGCCAGTGTGACTGAATAAGAACATTCCAATCCTTCTGGTTAGATCGTCCCGTTCCTCGACCAAGAAAACACTATAGCCCCTCGACCTCTAACCTGACGCGTCAACCACAGACGCGCCGCATTTGGACACTAACGGTGGTTCACCAGGGACGGATGGAGGGATGGCTTTGCGATCCGCATCCGTAACCGGTCGTCTCTTGCCGTATGGTTGGTCCGGCGACCCCCATGTAACGGGTCCTGCAAGTCGAGCTGCCCCCGCCCGTTGTCCGCCGGGGACTGAAGGTGACTGTGCGAAGCCTTGTGCCAGAAACAGGACACAGCCATATCCAGTAATGAAGACCGATCTCCCCGACCTGATCGAGCGCATGAGCCTCCTTCCTTTTCCCACTGCCAGGGACTGCTTGATGGTTTCAGGACGCGGCAAGAGGCGTCGCCTCCCTTCGGCCTGGATCAAGGCTGAGAGCTGAAACCCAGCTTCTGCCACGAAGTGGCGGTATCAGGCAAAAAACTAGCCGAACTCAGGAGAAGGCTGAGCTGGTGCGACTTCTTGATGTGCTTTTTCGACAAATAGGTTTCGCGAGCCCACACTTTGCACCGTCGTGAAGCCTGCCATCAGCGTCACCCATGCCCGCTGCATCGATCGAATATCCATGAATCGTATCCTTAAATCTGGGGTATCATAAACCCCATCCAGGGGTGCTGCTGCGGAACTGGTCGTGGCAGCGAGTCCAAAATTCAAAGGGAAATGCGCAGCGGCGAGCAGTCAGGTTTGGCAGGCACGTAGCTGCGACAGCGATGTCCATGAACCCGCCGCTCACGCCAGGTTCAGCCCCGTCCACCCTGTCGCCAGGTACGCGCTTCGGGATTTACGAGATTCTTCAGCGACTGGGCACCGGCGGCATGGGCGTGGTTTATCGCGCCATGGATACTCGCCTTGAGCGTCAGGTCGCGATAAAGACCCTTTCGCTGGAGCGCTGTTCTCAACCGGAAGCTCTAGCGCGTTTCGAGCACGAAGCCCGTTCCGCCTGCGCCCTCAATCATCCAAATATCGTCACGATTTATGAACTCGGGCACGTGAACGGCATGCGCTACATCGCCATGGAACTGGTGAATGGGAAGACGGTGCGTGAACTGCTCGCTTCTGGTCCTATTCCATTTCGCAAGGCTGTCGCGATCGCGGCACAGATTGCCGACGCTCTTGCCAAGGCGCACGAGATTGGCATCGTTCATCGCGATTTGAAGCCAGAGAACCTGATGGTTTCTGACGACGCTACAGCCAAGATTCTCGATTTCGGTCTGGCGAAACTGCGTGCGCTCAACCACACCCAGGGTTCGGATGCTTCGACTACTATCGTTACCGAGCAGGGAATGGTGATAGGCACCATCGGCTACATGTCGCCGGAGCAAGCCAAGGGCGGCGAAGTCGATTTTCGCTCCGATCAGTTTTCTTTCGGGTCGGTGCTCTACGAAATGGCCACCGGGTTTCCTGCGTTCCGGAAAAAAACCCATGCGGAAACCACTTCTGCCATCCTTCGCGATGAACCGGAGCGCGCCAGAATGCTTCAAGTGCCCCCTCCCTTCCTTTGGATCGTGGAGCGCTGCCTTGCCAAGGATCCGAAGCAGCGCTACGCATCCACCCGGGATTTGGCTCGCGATCTCGCCGCGGTGCGGGACCGGCTCGCCGATGTCCATGCCCGCCATTCGGAGCCTCACCCCAACAACCTGCCGGTGCAGCGCACCGCATTCATTGGACGCGAACATGAAGCGGTTGCTCTCCGTCAGCTCTTGAGCCGCGTGGACGTACAGCTCGTGACCCTCACCGGTCCGGGCGGCATCGGGAAGACGAGACTCGCCTTGCAGGTGGCGGCCGAAATCGCCAGCGAGTTTCCAGGGGGTGTTTGCTTCATCCCTCTGTCAGCGGTTGACGAGAGTGGCTTGATCGCTTCCACCATCGCACAAGCGGTGGGGGTGCGCGAAACCGGGAATCAGCCGCCACAGGAGAGCTTGATAGAGTACTTGGGCGGCCTGAGCCAGCCAATGCTCCTCGTGCTCGACAACTTCGAGCACCTCGTCTCCGCTGCGCCCGTGGTGGCGCAGTTGCTCACTGCCGGCCCCAAACTCAAGGTCATGGTCACGAGCCAGGCGTCGCTTCATGTCTACGGCGAACATGAATTTCCAGTGCCGCCGCTTGCGCTGCCCGACCTCAAATCTATGCCACCCCTAGAAATACTCTCACGTCTTCCAGCAGTCGCGCTTTTTGTGGAACGGGCGCAGGCAGTGAAGCACGAATTCGCGCTGACGAAGAATAACGCGCCCGCGGTGGCGGCCATCTGCGCCCGCCTTGACGGCCTGCCTCTCGCCATCGAACTTGCTGCGGCGCGCATCAAGCTGCTTTCCCCGTCCGCCATGCTGACACGCCTCGAAAGCCGTTTGAACTTGTTGACCGGCGGCGCCCGCGATCTGCCAACTCGGCAACAAACTCTTCGCAACACGGTGGACTGGAGTTACGGCCTCCTCAATGGCGCTGAACAAACTCTCTTTCGGAGGCTTTCCGTGTTTACTGGCGGCTGCACGCTGGAAGGCGTGGAAGCCGTGTGCGACACCAAAGGCGATCTGGGCCTCGACGTGCTCGACGGCATGGCCTCCATGGTGGACAAGAGCTTGGCGCAGCAGGTGGAGCAGGTCGATAAAGAAACGCGCTTCTCTATGCTTTCCACAATCCGGGAGTACGCTCTCGAACGCCTCGCTGAGAGCGCCGATGAATCTGCGACTCGCCGGGCCCATGCCGCTTATTATCTCGTGCTTGCCGAAGAAGGTGCCGAGGACATAGCCGCTCACCCCGAATGGCTCGACCGTTTTGAGGTCGAGCACGAGAACTTCCGCTTGGCGATTGATTATCTGATCAAAACTGGGGATGCCGACTGGGGCCTCCGCATCGGCGCCGCCCTGTTCCGCTTCTGGGAAACACGGGAGCATCTTACGGAGGGCCGTGACGCCATCGCCAGGGTCCTGGCGTTGGAAGGAGCCGCGGCGCGTCCGAAGCTGCGCGCACGCCTGCGGTTCGCTGCCGGAGTTCTGGCGGGGGAGCAGGGCGATTACGGCTCGGCGCAGCAGATGTTCGAAGACAGTCTGGAGACCTGTCTTGAGCTAAACGACAATCGCGGCGTTGCCGTTGCGCTGAACGCGTTGGCCGTCATCGCTCGTGATCGTGGCGAAATTGCCACCGCATCCTTACTCTTCGAGCGATGTGTCGCGATATGGAAGGACCTTGGCGATCCCGCTGACATCGCCCGAGCCCTCAGCAATCTCGCCAGCGTGATGAAGTTGCAGGGCGAATATGAGCGCGCATCTTCGCTTTACGATGAGTGTCTGACGATCTTCCGTCGGATCGGAGATGGCGCCGGCGTCGCCTGGACGCTGAACTACCTGGGAGACGTCGCTCGGGAAAAAGCGGACTTCGTTGCCGCGCGTTCATTTTGCGAACAGAGTCTGTCGGAATTTCGCCAACTGCGTGATAGCTGGGGAATTGCGAGCGCCCTCTCCGATTTGGCGAGTCTAAGCTGCGATCAGGGTAACAACGCCGAGGCGCGTCGTCTGTACGGCGAAAGCATCAAGCTGTTCCAAGAGTTGGGTCACAAACGCGGCATCGCGAGGGCGCTCGAATGTCTCGCCGTAAGTGCCGCAGCGCTATCGAACGCCGAGCAATCGCTGCACTTGGCAGGAGCTGCCGCCGCGCTTCGCCAACGATTGGGCGCTCCGCTCACGCCCGCCGAACAACCCAGGCTTGAGAGGGCCTTGGAATTTGCGCGCCGAACCCTCGGCAATGCTGCAGGTCTGACGGCGTGGATGGAGGGTTGGGCGATGCCGGTCGAGCAAGCCGTCCATGAGGCGCTTAACTGCGACGCGGGATCAGGTCTTCGGACTCCTAACTCTGTTTAAGTCAATTTGCGGTGCTGGGATCGATCAGGCGCCGTACCGCCGAGATGCGATTCGCCGGAAAACCTCCGCGGCGTGCGTGTTCGCGAATCGTTTCCTCGTCTGGTGCCAGGTACACACAATAGACTTTATCGCCGGTGACATAGGAGTGGAGCCATTTGATTTCCGGTCCCATATCCTTCAGCACGCCTACCGACTTTCTGGCGACTGCCTGCAGTTCCGCATCCGATAAGTTACCTGCGCCTGGGATTTCCCGCTCGATCACGTATTGGGGCATGGCCACCTCACCGAACGGTCATGGTAGCAGATTCTTTGCCGGAAAGTGCATCCCCCCGCGCCATGCAAAACGCCACAAGGGGCCTCGATACGCCCCTTTGTGCCGGTACGTCCGCGACCTATTCCTAAACTTACATGAGATGCGATCTCTGATGGTCCGATTCTCGAGTTCCCGCGTTTGCTAATCCCGAGCAGCTTTTGCTTGCCCCCGGTGGTATATTCGCCCGGGACAATTCCGAGCCAGGCTGCGAACTCTCGCCCCTTTTTTGAAAGCTGCTCCGTTGCCGATCGCGGCGATGATTGCGGTCGCCGTAATCGGGCCGATGCCAGGAATCGCCACCGGACCGCGAGACGAAGCTGACCTTCTCCTTGACAACTCCCCACCGCTAGGTATGCCTCTGCGCGGACATATACATGGTAGAGGCAGGAAATATTGGCGACGAACGGAATGTCCCCCAACTTGATGGGTAAAGCAGCTTGCAGAGCATTCAGGCGGGCTTGCAAAACCCCGCCGCTTCCCGTAACTTGGGACGCGCTCTGAATCGCCACTTTCATCTACTCGGGGCTGGCCCGTGGTCCCGGCGGAGGATGGTTTGGAAATCAACGTCCGTAGGCGTTCGCAAGTGCAGGTAGTTCACCTTCCAGGACCTCTAAGAATGGGGGCTGCCGGCCGAACTAGGGATGCCCGCTGAAGTCGCGACTCACTTGGAGTCCTCAGAAGACCATGCCGATGTCTACCGCGGACAACACTACACCGGGAAACCCGAATAGGATCGGTCATGAAGAGCCGTCGATTCCTGGCATTGGCCCTCACTGTGGTCTCTCTGGCGTTTGCCGTGACGATCCACGCCAGGGCGCAAGATAACTACGAGATCCAGGTGTACGGATCAGACCTGGTCGATCCCGGACACACCATGATGGAACTTCATTCCAACTTCACCGTGGACGGCAGCAAGCAGGTTATCGACGGCGTACTGCCCTCCAATCACGCCGAACATGAGACCCTTGAGATCACACAAGGGTTCAATAACTGGTTTGAAACCGGCTTTTATGTGTTCACCAGCATTCAGCCCGATGGCGGCTGGCAATGGGTCGGTGATCATATCCGTCCGCGATTCCGCGTCCCCGAGTCGTGGCATTGGCCGGTTGGGGTGAGCCTTTCCCAGGAGATCGGGTACCAGCGCCGCGATTTTTCTCCAGATACCTGGACTTGGGAAATCCGCCCCATCGTGGACAAGAAAATCGGCCGCTGGTACTTGAGCTTCAACCCAGCGCTCGACCGCTCCTTTCACGGAGAAAGCGTGCATAAGGGAGTGGAATTCTCGCCCAACGCAAAAGTGAGCTACGACTTCACGAAGCGGATTGCCGGAGGCTTGGAATACTACGCTGCGTATGGACCGGTTACCGGCTTCGATCCGCTCCGAGATCAGCAGCAACAGTTTTTCCCAACCATCGATTTGGATCTCGGACCCGACTGGGAGTTCAACTTCGGCGTGGGTGTGGGCACGACCGCCTCCACCGATCACCTGATCATCAAGTGCATTGTTGGGCGGCGTTTTTCGTGGACGCACGGAAAGTAAGTTCAATCCACGCTGAGTCGGCGAAGGTTCTCAGCCCTCGTATTGGATCATCGTCATGAAGCCGTAGTCCATGTGTAATTGCTGGTGGCAGTGAAAGAGCGTTGGGCCGGGATTGTCGGCCGTGAAATCCACCTCGACCTGCTTCCTGGCGGGCACGACGATCACGTCTTTCATGACGCCCGCCGTTGCTTTGCCGGCGAACCTGGTCAGCTCGAAGGTGTGCCGATGCAGGTGGACCGGGTGCGCTTCATCACTTTGGTTATCGAAGCGTAGGCGGTAGCGATAATTGGCACGGACTCGAATGGGATCGGTCTTGGGGAAGGATTTACCGTTGATGGTCCAGTTATCCACCCAGCGGTTGCCAGCGAATTTCTTGCGGAAGACGAGCGGCACGACGCCGCCCTCAGGCTCGCGAGTCTCCGCGTCGAGGCCAAAAATCGTGTAGTCCCAGGGAGTATTCGCCGGCGCGGTCCACTGCGGCGCGGCGCTGCGGTTCGCATATTCCACCACGATGCCGAGCCCGGCATTCCGTACGTGATCATCCGCCTCCCCGAGAATCCACACGCCAGGCTGGTTCATCATGACGACAGCGTCCACGCGCTCGGCCGGCCCCATCTCGATCACGCCTACTTCGCGCGGCACAGGCAGAGCGTTCCCGTCCAAGCTGACGACTTTGAACCTGTGCCCGGACAAGGCGATGCGGTGCTGTTGTGTGGCGCCGGCATTCAAGATGCGAAAAAGTATCTTCTGCCCTTCTTTCACTCGGACCGGATCGCCCGAACCGAGCGCGTGGCTGTTAATGGAATAGATAGGATAGGCGACTTCCAAACTGCCATCCTCGCCTTGGCTGCTCAAATAGGGAGCCCAGCCGTGTAGCGCCAGCAAGACCTCCGCATCGTACTGGCCCGGCTCTTCTTTCGGTTCAACGTAGAGAAATCCGAATTGCCCCGTGTAAGTGGCTCGCTTCATATCCCGGCCGGCATGAATGTGACTGTGATACCAGCGGGTCCCGGAGGGACGCGGGACGAACGAATACCGACGGGCCCCACCTGGCGGTACCAGCGGCGTCCCTTCTTCCTCGGATCCATCCACTTCGGAAGGAACGAACAAGCCGTGCCAATGAACCAGCTCCGGAATTTTGGTCTCGTTGATCACGTCTACCGTGACAGGTTGGCCCTCACGTAGCCGCAAGACCGGGCCGGGGGCCGAGCCGTTGTATCCTGTCGTCTTGACCATTCTCCGCGGGGCGACTTCCATCTCGACGGGCGAGATGTGAATCGTTATGTCGGCCTTGGGATTGTCCAGCGCAGTTTGCAAACCGATACGCCGTGCCAGTTCGGCGAAAACCGGGGTTCCCAGCAGAGCTAGAAATTTTCTACGCTCCATGTTGTTCCTAGGTCGAAACTGCCAGCCGCCCCTATTCAGTCAGTTGAGCAGAACAGGTCTGATTCCCCTGTTAACCTTCGGCCCGGTTCCTCGGTACGAGGCAGATCGGATTTTATGAGGCAGGTGAGACTTAGTTCAAGATCAAAAATCGGAGCGGCGCGCTCCGCAGCTTCGCGTGGCTTGCCCTCGCCACGTTCACGGTGCGCCACAACTCCGCTCCCCACCACAACAGTGCCGTGAGTTCGATGAACCCGGTAAACCCAACCAAGGGATAAGCTGCCTTTGGCACAAAATCGGTTAAGACCTGAGGACTCCTCCGATCGTGAGCTGAGAAAAGTCCCACTTCTCGAAAACCGCGAGAAGTGGGGCAATCACAATTAGGCAGCCTTGCCGCTGGTAATTTCGAACACCTTCGAAGTTTCGAGGTAGTAATGCTCGATTTGTTCCTCCTCAAGGAAAGGCTTCAGATCGAGCAGCGGAGCATGACTCTTGTAGAACTCTTGGGAATCGGACCTCGTCCGCCAGACAGCGACAACGAGCGCTCGGTTAGGATGCTCCTCCGAGATGAAGGTAAGCAGGTCTACAAAGCCGGTCTGGTTCTTGTAAGCGTTTGGGAGTTGGCGTGCCGCTTCCAGGAACTCTTCTTTCTTCTCTGGTTTCAGTGTGCAGGTCATCATCCGTGTGAACATAGGTTTCCTCCGCTAGGTGTGTCTGTCGCCGCAGCAGCGTCTACAGGACTACGGCGGGATTGGTGTTCGCTTTCACGACCGGTACCGAATTCCACCGACGCTGATCGCTGCTGCGTCGCGCTGGTTCACCGGCCCTCTGGTGCCACTGGCGTTGCCTGGAACGCGACTTCCCTCCAGTTCCCTCCCTGCTTCACATACACGAAAGTTGCGCGATAATCACCACTGATCGGTTTGCCATTGCTGATCAGTTTGACGGAGGCCATGGAGTTCACGATCGCCGTGTTCCCGTACGTGTTTACTTTCACGTCTCGTTCGTCAATGGATTCGTACTTGATGCCGCCCGACTTAAGAGCCTGAATCGACTCCGCCTTCGTCCGCAACCGTCCATCGCCGCCAATTCCGAAGTAGCTGGCGGCCATGTACTCCTCAAGAAAGCTGGCATCACCCTTTAATGCCGCCTGCCGGCCTTGGTCGTGTAGAGTCCTGATCTGTTGCTCGACATTTCCCTTGAAGGTCTGTTCCACGCCAGTGTAGCCGTGGCCCGATGTCTGCCCGCTTTCCTTGGTGCTGGCTGGCGGGTTCCCGCCTTGGCCCCAAGCCGACAGCGATCCCACACCCAGAACCAAAGTCCCAACGAAGATGGAAATCGCAAAAGCTCCTATTCTTTTCATGGTTGTCCTCCTAACCTTAACTGTCGATTTATGTATAAGCTCGCATTAACGCCGCAACAGCAGCGATTGCCGGTCAAGAGGGAGCGTGTGCACCACAACAATATCGTCTAACGATATAACTGTCAATCGAAAGTACTCGTGTGACAGAAGTCGGCCGACAGATTGGTGACACTTTGTTTCCTTCCCTCTACGCGAGTGTCAGTAATATTTTGACTCGATTTAGCCGGGCAGCTGGGACCGAACCGGAACTGCTCAGGCTCGGCAGCCCTTCACATTTCCCACTTGGATCCCGACGGTGACGGGACGAGAAGCCTCACTGCTCTTTGTATTTTGAGGTCTCGACGCGCCTTAGGTGTTTCGCCTGGCTCGCGAAGCTGCCCTGGCGGGGGCTACCTTGCCGCTTTTGCTCGTGTGAAGCACACGCCTCAGCGCCGCGAGGAGAGCGGGTCCGCGCATGAGGAGTTCCGCCCGATGGTGTAAGGAAAGCGCCCTCAGCACCTTTTCACCTTTCAGAGTCAAGGAAAGCAATACTTCGCGGCCGTCTTCACCCCCGCGATGTCGTCGGACATAGCGACCAGACGAGAGCCGGTTTACGAGCTCAACTGCACTGTGATGTCGAATCTGCAGCCTTTCGGCCAACTCTCCGATCCGTGGGCGTATATTTTTGGGCAGCCCTTTCAAGGCCAGCATGAGCTGATGCTGGTGAGGCTCAAGACCAGCCATGCGGGAAGCTTGCTCACTGAAGTGAAGAAAACGGCGGATCTGATAACGCAATTCCGCCAGTGATTCATAGTCAGCCAAAGTAAGCGCCTTTTCCATGCGGCAAAGTATATCGCCTCAAGACCCTTGGCGCGGTGACGAGTCTTCCGACAAACTTCTCCGCGCAAGCCCAGTGCCGGCGGGGCATTCCCAGATATTGAAAACAAATTCTAAATTTGGTGGCGGCGGTTGGACTCGAACCAACGACCTACGGATTATGAGACCGTCGCTCTAACCACCTGAGCTACACCGCCACGGTTTGTTATCAATGAGTTACCAGAATGTGACCTTCGTACCGTAGAACATTTTAGAACATTTTGATATTCTTGCCTCAGTTTGGGGGTGAGGCATGGCGTATCAGCAAGGTTCGATCTACCTGCACAACGGCACATGGTATTTAAAGTATCGCATACCTGAATCCAAAAACGGAACCACTCAGCGCGTCCACAAAACAGAGCGTCTCTGTGCGAGAAACGGAGAACAGCATCACTCCCTTTGCGGCCAAAAGACAGAGCATCGCTCGAAGAAATCGGTCTGCGATGTTCGCGACAAATTCATGGCGGGCGTCAATGCTCAGCAATCCAATGGACATGACGCGCAAGCTGACATGAGTGTCTCTGACTTCTGGGAGACTCGATACCTTCCCTACTGCGAGCACCAGTACAAAGGCGTCGGCATGAAGCCTAGCACCGTTCGCGGATTCAAGCAGATTTGGCGTCAGCATTTGAAGGCTCATTTCGCGGACTTGACGTTGCAGGGTTACACACCCGATCTTGCCAGACGTTTCCTCGGCAGTGTCAAGACGACGCAGAGCAAGAACACGCTGAAGCATATTCGGGCACTTGGTAGTGCCCTGTTCAATGAAGCCATCGAACGCGGGTTGAGAAAAGACGCGAATCCTTGGCACGTCAAACTACCGAAGGATTGCAAGGACACTGAGCAGACGCAGCACTACACTCTTGAAGAGGCTGAGGACATCGTGTCCGCACTTATCGAGCACCCTGACGCTCAGCTTGTGATCGTTCTGGCCTGCTTCCTTGGACTCAGACCCGGAGAGATCGCGGCACTACGCTGGGAAGACTTCGACGCAGATTCTGTCCACATTCGCCGCTCCGTTGTCCGTGGTCATGTCGGTACACCGAAGACTGCCGAGTCAATCGCAACCCTGCCCCTGATTGACCAAGTGCGCGTCCCGCTTGAACTCTGGCGACAGAAGAGCGGCAACGCGAAACAGGGCTGGATATTTGGTTCACGCAACGACACTCCGACCGACCTGCACAACGTCATCAATCGCGTCATCATTCCACACGTCAACGGGTCTGGCCGCTGCATCCCTTGCGACAAGGTTCCGAAGAAATCGGGCGTTGTTTGGAAAGGGCTGTACGCAGGCAGGCGTGGGGCTGCGACCGCAATCATCGGCCTGACAAATGGGAATTACGCGGCTGCTCAAGAACTGCTCCGTCACAAGAGCATGAATACGACGCTTCAGTTCTATAAGAAGCAGACTCAGTCCGCGCTCGCAGATGGCCTCAAGGCCGTGCAGAAGGCACTGTCAGCGGGCGAGTAGTCTACCGAGTACAATCGGTTGCCCGCGTGCCAGCCCGCCCGCGTGAGCCTGCCCGCGATTGATGGGGTGAACCTCACTACAATATAAGGTTGACTAGATCAGTATGCGCAGACCGAGTCCATTTGCGGTTGGGCTGACCACATTCGTCGTTTGTATGGCCGTCCTCCTGTATGTGGTCGGCCCGGTGGTTTGTAATGACGGTTGGCCCTCCCCGTCAATTGGTAAACAGGGTGCTTGTTCGTGGCACGGCGGTGTCAACAATTTCCCGCAGTTTGCTTCGTTCCTAGTGAGTTTGTTGGTTGCGTTTATCACATCGAATCTCGTTAAAAAACGCGACTGGAGCAACCGCAATGCCCCGCCAAACAGCACGGAGCCTCAAATCTTTCACGTCGGGGTTCATGTCTATCATCCAGCCTTTGGCCGTGGAGAAGTAATGGAGATGAAGGGCGAAGGGGGCGACAGGAAATTGATCGTCAACTTCGGATGCGGTTACAAGAAACTGCATTTGGAGACAGCCCGCAATCACGGTCTTAGGGTCATCAATCCGTAAGCCCATCACCGTTCAAGCACTGGTCAGGCAGAGTTCCAACACTCGTCACCCACCAGTCTTTCAGAGTGTATCGAGTAAAAAGAAAGGCTAGGCACGTCCTGTATCAAGTAGAACGGACATGCGGGCCGGGTAGCAGGGCGATAACGAATACGAATCGAGCACACTTGAAAATTCGGCCAATCGAAAAGGCTCCTAACACATCGATGGAGGTAGCCCGCTTTGTATTTGGTAAAATTTGCCCCTCTTCCGAGTATTCAAACAGAGCCAGCGAGATCAGCAGACTGAAGCATTCCCGCAAGCCAGCCCGATACCGCATGCCCGCATGCCCTTTCTAGCATGCCCGCGGGTACCATCACCTACCGTGGTACAACAAGAAGAGAGGTTCCATCCGCTACGCCGAAGACGTGACTTTGTTCAAACGAAAAGCACTTGAACAGATCGTTCTGAGGTTTCAGACGGCGAAATAATTGTACAGCCGCGCTGACGCATCCCAGCGAACATCACCGCTGAATGCCCAGCCTGTCGGAGACGCCCATAGTGCCCACTTGGGAACATGCAAGAACTGAAATCCTGATGCGTGTCTCAGGATGTAGTGGGTCTTCGTTTCTTCCCAAGAAAGCCACTCGATTAAACCGCTACCCGGAAACACGAACCGCCATTTATTTCTCATGAGACCCCTCTGCTCAGTAGATGACAGGGCACCCCCTTCAGTCGCAACCTCGGGGCATATTTTCCATTTTGTTCGCAGCGAACATCCTGCGAAGATGACCGTAGCTCAACTGTCGCTCTCAATCGGGCAGTTTTCTTAGAACATTCGTAGAACAAATCGTCCCAGCCGTGCCCATCTGTAGATTACGGCAATTTTTGTACCAGTTTTCAACCATCTGAAAACACTGTAAATCATTGATTTTAAATGGATTATTAGACCGTCGCTCTAACCACCTGAGCTACACCGCCAATCCGGAAATGCGCGGAAGGAAAACCAGGGCAGCCCGGAAATGGGCACAGAATCCCGCAGACGCGGGTGGACGCGTCCCTCCTGCATTTTAAGAGTCGGCGGAATGTAGTGTCAAACCGCCTGGCTCCATGCGAAACTGAGCGCATGAAGGTCATCGCTGTGATTCCGGCGCGGCTGGCGTCGACGCGCCTGCCGCGCAAGATGCTGCGCGAGATCGCCGGCGTCCCGTTGCTGGCTTGGGTGCACAGGGGAGTGCGGCGGTGTTCGTTGCTGGAGCAAGTCGTCGTGGCGACGGATTCGGATGAAATCATGCGGTTCTGCGAGCAGCAAGAGTTTGTCGCACGCATGACTTCGGCGGCGCATCGGTCGGGCACGGAGCGAGTCCATGAGATTTCTACCGCGATTCCAGCCGATGTTTATTTAAATGTTCAGGGCGATGAGCCGCTGACTCGTCCCGAGCATATCGAGAGCTTGATCGCGGTGATGCAGGGAGCGGGGGTCGAGGTGGGGACGCTGAAGACGCCCGCCGCGGAGGTTGACGTCAACAATCCGAGCGCGGTGAAGGTGGTGACGGATGCTAGCGAACGCGCGCTCTATTTTTCGCGGGCCACCATCCCGCATGATCGCGATGGCGTCCGTCCGCGATATTACAAGCATCTTGGGTTCTACGGCTATCGCAAGGACGCCCTGGACAAGTTTGTGCGCTGGCCGGAGTCAACGCTCGAGCGGAGCGAGCGGTTGGAGCAGTTGCGCTTTCTCGAAAACGGAGTTCCGATCTACGTGGCAGAAACGCCGTTCGACACCGTGGGCGTCGACACCGAAGAGGATGTGCGGCGGGTCGAAGAGATATTGAAGAAGAATTTGTGATTCTGTAATCGGGTACTTTCGAAATTATAGTCAACAGCGTGAGCCACAATGGGCGCCTCTTGCATGAACAACGTGGCTGGTCTCAGTCTCGAATGTGAACGAAATAGAAGACTACGCCCAACACACAGAGAATATGTGGCCAGTATTTAACAGAAATATGAAACAGAGTGTCTTGTTCCCTGAATAGAGATTATCTCTTCCCATCCTGAGCACCAGCGGAATCATCGCCTTCACGCGGAGACAGCCAGTAGACGAGACTTGCAGCGACCAGAAAGCCGACGAGCTTGGGCCATCCCTGTTGCTGGTAATACGTGTTGTCATGAAAGAAGAACCTGGTCAGCAGATCAGTAAAGAGGAGACATCCAAACGTGATGATCGCTACCAGAATTCCGCGCCCGCGCCAGACGATCATATGGTTATTTGGTTTGCGTATCACTCACTCTAGCAGCTTGCCTGCGTCAGGTTCTCTTGATCTTCAATTACCAAATTAACCTGATTACACAATGCCAAACTTCTAGTGCGCCTTCGCCCAGGCTTCAGCTGCGGCGACTCGCTTTGTGATCGCTGGATGCGAGTGCAGGAGCCATTCAATCCAGCGGGACGGCGTTTTTTCGGCGAGATTCTGTTCGGCTAACTTATTCATCGACGAAATAAAGGGTTCGACACTATTCACGGACTGGAAACAATAACGGTCGGCCTGCCGCTCGTTGAAGCGCGAGTAGGCGTTGAGCGCGGGCATCAGCAAAAAGGAGAGCACGGTCGAGACCAGAATCAGCAGCGGCAGATTGGCGAAATCGGACATGGTCTCGAACAAATTGCGGCGCTCCACCGCGTAGCGTAGAACTTCGTTGGCCAGCCAGAAGCCGAAGAGCGTGATTCCCGCCTGCACGACTATGCTTTTCAGGATGTGCCGATGAACGTGATGCCCAAGTTCGTGCGCGAGTACGGCTTCGATTTCGTCGTCAGAATAATTGTCCAGCAAAGTGTCGGCGAGAATGATGCGGCGGGTCGCGCCGAGGCCGGTCAGCGCGGCGTTGGCCTTTTTGCTTTTCTCGGAAAGATGCCACTTGTAAACACCGCGCACCCGCGTGCCGGCGCGCTCGCTGAGAACGATCAGGCGTCGCTTGAGTTCGTCGTTTTCGAGCGGCTCGAATTTGTAGAAAATCGGAAACAGCACAACCGGCGCGAGTTGCGCAAGCATTACAAAGAGTCCGAGGAAGCCGGCCCACGCGATTAACCACCAGTGCTGCGGCACCTGGCGCATGAGCATGTACAGCAGTTCGACCACGATCGTGGCCATCACCAGGCCGATCAGCAGACCTTTGCATTCGTCCCACAGCCAGGAACGGAATCTCTGGTTGGAAAGGTTATAGCGGTGCTCGAGGCGAAAGCCGTAAAAGTCAAGCGGGGTTCCGAGCACTTTGCTGATCAGCATCAGCATCAGGACATAGAGGAAAACGGCGAGCGAATAATTCTGCGAAGCGCCACGCTCCGCCAGGTCGCGGAGGGTTCCGGTCCATCCCGTAGCCAGGAGCACGACAAGCAGAACGAAGCCGATCGCGAAATCGGCGACGCCCAGCCGCCGCTTGAGGCGGTTGTAGCGGCGCGCTTCCGGAGAATCGCCGAGAATTGCTGTGACTTCCTTGGTGGCCATTATCCTGAGATTGTCCATTATCCTATCGCGTTCCGAGGCTGGCTAGAACGCGAAAGTGCCCGTCGGCTCTTGGCCTTTGGCTGTTGGCCCTTGGCTTCCCGCGTCCGGTCAGTCCTGCCGCACGAATCTTTCGCCGGCTTCAAGAATTTCTTCGACCAGCCCGGGTGTGGCGGCTTCAACGTAACACCGCAGCATAGGTTCAGTGCCGGAGGCGCGAAACAATACCCAGGCATCAGCGCCGTTGCCGTGCTTGGGAGCATCAAGGTAGAACTTCACGCCGTCGCGATTCTCTTTGCGCAGGATAGAATAAGCGCCGAGCTTCGTCGTCCGCGGATCGGCGGCGCGGCGGATGGCGCTGCTCTTGATCTCATCGGAAATGTGCAGATCGCGCCGGCCGTAGTAATGCGCACCGAATTCACGCTGCAGATCGGCAACCAGCTGGCCGAGCGGCTTCCCTTCTTCCGCCATGACATTTGCCAGCAGGAGCGCGTTGAGAATGCCATCGCGTTCCGGTAGAAAGCGGCCGTAGCCGATGCCGCCGGATTCTTCTCCGCCGATCAGAATTTCATGGTCCATCATTAGATCGGCAATGTATTTGAAACCGATGGAGGTCTCGTGCAGCTTGCGTCCGTATTTAGCGGCGATGCGGTCCATCATGCCCGTGGTGTTGAAAGCGCGCACCACATCCCCCGGCCACTTCTTGTATACCAGCAACCAGTTCAGCAGAACGGACATGCACTTGTGCGAATCGACGAAGCTTCCATCTTCAGCCACCGCCCCGATCCGGTCGGCATCGCCATCGGTAACCAGACCGGCATGACATTTTTCTTTCACCACGGTTTCCTGCAGCAGTGCAACGTGCGGCAGAATCGGCTCGGGATTAATGTGAGGAAAGAGTGGATTCGCGTCCTGGCGGATCGCTACGTAACGAATGCCGTGCGCGTCAAATATTTTCGCAAGAACTCCGCGGCCGGAGCCGTACATGGAGTCAATGGCGACCTTGAAATTCGCGCGCCGGATGAGATCGAGGTCGGCGAACTGAGTGATGGCTTCGACGTAGGCGGGCTTCAGATCCACTTCTTCGATTTTTGCGGGTAACAGGCCGCCAGGCATTGCGCCCGCGTCAAGTTCGTCTTCGATGGACTTCATGATCGCGGGCGTGGCAGAGCCTCCAAATTTGGCTTTGAACTTCACCCCATTCCAGTTCCACGGATTATGGCTCGAGGTAACCATGACTCCACCCGCCGCGCCCAGCTTCTTGACGTTGTAGGAAACCGCGGGCGTGGGCACGTCATCGTCGGCTAGCCGCACGGGGATGCCCGCGCCAGCGATGACTTCGGCGACAGCGCGAGCGGCGCGGTCGGAGAGGAAACGCGTGTCGTAGCCGATGATTACGCCACGCCTGGGGTCTTCTTGCTTGAGGATGTAGCTAGCGATTGCTCCGGCCACGCGGCGCACGTTGTCGAAAGTGAAATCGTCGGCGATAAGGCCGCGCCAGCCGTCGGTACCAAATTTAATTTGGGTCATAGTCAGTCGTTAGTCGCGGGTCCTTCGCCGCTCGCTGTTCGCTATTGGTTCTTCGCGACACCCTATTTGGTTTGTCATCCCGAGCGGAGCGAGGGATCTGCATTCGCGAACAGCGAACAACGACTCTCACACCAGTTTCTTCAGCTTCTTCTCATCCAGATGCTTCACCACTTTGCCGACGTCCTGCGATTGGTCGAGCGTGGTGATCAGCAGGGCGTCTTCGGTTTCGACAATCACCAGGTTGCTCACGCCGACCAGGGCGACAAATTTGCCGGGGACGCGAACGTAGTTATTTTTCGCATCCAGGGCGAAGCTGCAGGACGCCGAGACAAAGCCCGGGCCTCCGGCACCCAGTTTCGACTTCGCCACGTGGTGCTCGTGCAGCGCGGTCCAGGAGCCCAGGTCGTTCCATCCGAAATCGGAGGGCAGACAGAAGATGTGAGACTTGGCTTCTCCCTTGGCCGAGCGAGGTTCGAGGACGGCGTAGTCGATGCTGATGTTTTCGCATTTCGGGTAAAGCTTTCGAAACGTTCCCGCGAACTTGCGTGTACCATAAGCGGCGGCAATCTTTTCAAGGAGGACCGCGGTGTTGGGAAGGTGCTCGCGCAGCGCGTTCGCGAGCGTGTCGGCGCGCCAGAGGAACATCCCGCTGTTCCAGAAATAGTTGCCCCCGTCGAGAAACTGTCGGGCCGTGGCGAGATCCGGCTTCTCGATGAAACGGCGCACGCGGAGAAAGCCCTCGTGATCGGGCGAGTGAGCCTCGGTTGCACCCGCCTCGATATAGCCATAACCAGTTTCCGGGCGAGTCGGGCGGATGCCGAGGACAACAATGTTTTCTCCCGCCGCGGCGATTTCGATTCCTCGACTGAGAGTGGCGCGGTATTGGACTGGGTCGGCGATTACGTGATCGGAGGGAAACAGACCGAGCACCGCATCGGAATCGTAACGGAGCAAAAGAAAGGCGGCTAGACCAATGGCGGGCGCTGTGTTGCGTCCGGCGGGCTCGGCGATGATCTGCTTTGCCGGAAGCTTCGGAAGCTGGCGCAGGATGGCGGGGCGCAGGTCGTCGTTGGTGATGATCCAGAAACGGCTGGAGGCGGCCATGGGCGAGAGGCGCGCGACCGTCTGCTGGATCATGGTGTGCTTGCCGTCGAGCGCGAGCAGTTGCTTGGCACGGCGCTTGCGACTCAGCGGCCAGAAGCGCGTGCCTCGGCCGCCAGCGAGGATTACGGGATAGAAGTGCGGGTTCGTCTTCACTGGAATAGAAAGCCTACCATTTACGCGCGGGTGTGAGAACTCACATGCGCGTCTTCGGTTCGAGCACCGTACCGCTCGGCACGCAGGCTTTCAAGAACTCCAACTGCCACTGCGGGCGGACCGCGAAACCTTGCAGGGCGCCGGGAATCACGACGGCATCACCTTTTGCCAGCGTTACCGGATCGCGGCCCTGCGCCTCGACAACCCCGCAGCCTTCGACCGCGACCAGGATTTGCGCGGAAGTTTTGCCCGAATCGTGTTTCTCGAACTCGACCGTCGAGAAGTCCTGCGGCTCTTTCAGTTCGAATAGGTCCACCGTGAAATAAGGTGCCGAGATCATGGACGAACGCCGATTCTTGCTGCCGTTAATAGCAACGGGCGCGGGGCGGATCACTTTTCCGGAGGCGGTGCGCTCCTTGACCGAGGCGAGGCCACGCTCCAGATGCAGGGGCCGCGGGCGTCCGTAGTCGTAGAGACGATACGTAGTGTCGGACTGTTGCTGCGTCTCCAGGATGATGGCCCCGGGCCCAAGCGTATGCACCGTGCCGCCGGCCACGTAAATCATTTCGCCCTGATAGATGTTGATCCAGTTGAGCAGCTCTTCGGCGTGCTTGTCATGGATGGCTTGCTCGAATTGAGCGCGGGTAACGCCGGGCTTCAGTCCGAGGGCGATCTGCGATCCCGGCCTGGCATGGGCCACGTACCAGCATTCGGTTTTGCCCCAGGGCTCGCCGAAGCGCCGCGCGGTGGCGTCGTCGGGGTGCACTTGAACGGAGAGTTTTTCCTCGGGAAACAGGAACTTCAGCAACAACGGAAAACGCTGTGGGTCGGGCGCTGCCGTGCCCACTAGTTCGGAACCGAACTCTTTGCTCAAGTCCGCAAGCGATCGCTTCGCGAGCGGACCGTTCGCAACCACGCAGTTGTCCCCGGTGAGCCAGGCTTCTCCGACGCGTTCGTTGAATTTGTGATTCGGATAGATCGCGGAAAGATCGAGCGTCCCCCAGGGGCGCGGGTCGAATGCGGGCGACATCAGGAGTGGGTAGAGTTGGGCCATGCGGTCGAGCGGCAAACAATCGACTAATTGGAGCAGGCGTTTGTGTCGTATCCCTCCGCGCTGTCATCCTGAGCGAAGCGAAGGACCTATGTACTTGAATTCGCTTTGCACGCGATCCTTCGCTTCGCTCAGGATGACAACCCAAACCTATGGCGCTGATTCACGGCACACGATACTACAGCCCGCCAAAGAACTTGCGCATTCGCTCCAGCCCGCGGTCGAGTTCGGCTATCGAGGTGGCGTACGAAACGCGGATGTGTTGCTTCGTGCCGAAGCCTTCTCCGGGAACGGTGGCGACGTGCACCTCGCGCAGAAGCTTGCCGGCGATATCGGAGGCCGAGTTCACCCCACTACGCCCAAAGAATGCCGAAACATTGGGATAGGCATAGAACGCGCCTTCCGGCAGCGTGCATTGCACGCCGGGGATGGAACGCAGTCCCTTGACCACGTGATCGCGCAGCTTGACGTATTCCACGCGCATGTCTTCCACGCATTGTTGCGGGCCTTTGAGCGCCGCGACCGCCGCCTTCTGCACGATCGAAGTCGGATTGGAAGTGGACTGGCTCTGCAGCTTCTGCACGGCCGTAATGATGGGTGCCGGGCCGAGCGTGAAGCCGAGACGCCATCCAGTCATGGCATAAGTCTTCGAAAGCGACCCGACCACCAGAAAGCGGTCGCGGCACTCGCGCAACGAACCGACCGAGAAGCGCTTGCCGCTGTAGTTAAGATAGACGTAGCACTCGTCGGAAATCACCCAGATACCACGCTGATGGGCTAGGCGAACGACCGCGGTCATATCCTCCGGGCTGATCACGGCACCGGAGGGATTAGAGGGTGAATTCAGGATGATGAGCTTGGTCTTCGGCGTCACCAACTGCGCCACCATGTCGGCGGTGACGCGAAAGCCCTGCGCTTCGTCGCTCTGGAGGAGCACGCAATTGCCGCCAGCGTAACGCACCATGTCCTTAAACGAGACCCAGTAGGGGACGGGAAGAATCACCTCGTCGCCATGGTCCACGAGCACGGAAATGACGTTGAACAGCGCGTGCTTGCCGCCCACCGAGGCCGCGGCCTCCTCACGCCGGTAGTCGGAGTCGAAGTCCACGGCATGACGGTGCACGATGGCGTCCTTCAGCTCGGCGGTGCCGCCGACCGGGGTGTACTTCGAAAAATTCGCCTGGATGGCGGCGATTGCGGCATCCTTAACGTGTTGCGGCGTGGAGAAATGGGGCTCGCCGGCGCCGAAATCGACGACATCAATACCCTGCTGGCGCAGCTTGTCAGCTTCGGCCACCACCGCCAGGGTGGCGGAGGGCTCAATGCGGTTGATGCGTTCCGTCAGACGGACGGGGTGAGTGACGGGGGTCGTTACTGTGCTCATGTTTACTGTGCTCAAGCTTTCTTTTTTCTCGACTTGCTCTTGCCTTCGGAAGGCGTCTTGCCCGGGAGCTGCTTGCCGTTCGCGAATTTGTGAGCCACGTCCATTTTCTCACGAAGCTTCTGCTCGACAAGCTCGGGAACCAGGCATTCGATGGATCCGCCGAGCTGCGCGACTTCGCGCACCAGACGCGAGCTCAGGTATGAATACTTGTCGGCGGGCATCATGAACACCGTCTCCATGCCAGGATGGAGTTTGCGATTCATCAGCGCCATCTGGAGTTCGTACTCGTAGTCGCTGATGGCGCGAATGCCGCGCAGGATAGCCCGCGCCTCGACCCGCAACGCGTAGTCCACCGTAAGGCCCTCGAAAGTGTCCACCGAGACGTTGTCAAACCCCGCGGTCATCGCCTCCAGCATCTTGCGGCGGTCGGCGACGCTGAACAGCGGGTCTTTCTCGGGATTCCGTAGAATGGCAACGACCAGTTCGTCGAAAATCTTGCTGCCGCGCTCGATCAGGTCAAGATGTCCGTTGGTTGGAGGATCGAAGGATCCGGGATAAATGGCTTTGATGCGCTTCACAGGGGCCCTCAGTCTAGGAAAGGAGGATTGTATGCGGCGGCTGACGGGGATGGCAATCGGAGGTGACTCAGGGGATGACGGAGAGCCGAGCGTCCCCGCCCGGCATAGGAAGGTGAAAGGCCCGGCTCCCTATCGATTAACCTTGCTGCGTTCGCCGTGGCTATCGCCTGGCCGCGGGCACCTTCCCCGCTTCCGCCGCCGTCGGCATCGTCGTGACCCGTCCCTGCGTGCCGGTAGCATGCGCTGGAACCGCTGCCGGAGTCGGTGCCGCTGCGGACGGGACCATTCCCAGAGCTTTGCGCACTTCGGCATCGAGCTTCGCCATAGTGTCCTTGTTTTCTTTCAGGAACGCACGGGCGTTCTCGCGTCCCTGTCCGATGCGCTCGCCTTTGTAGCTAAACCACGAGCCCGACTTCTCCAGAATGTTGCTGTTCACCGCCAGATCGAGCAGGTCGCCTTCGCGCGAGATACCTTCGCCATAAAGGATGTCGAACTCCGCTTCGCGGAAGGGCGCTGCTACTTTGTTCTTGACGACCTTGACTCGGGTGCGCGAGCCGGTGACTACGTCTCCTTCTTTGATGGCCGCAATGCGCCGGATGTCAATGCGCACCGACGAATAGAACTTGAGCGCGCGCCCGCCGGTCGTGGTTTCGGGATTGCCGAACATCACGCCAATTTTTTCGCGGATCTGGTTAATGAAAATCAGGCAGGTGCGCGACTTGGCAACCGTCCCCGTCAGTTTGCGCAGCGCCTGCGACATCAGGCGCGCCTGCAGGCCCATGTGGCTGTCGCCCATTTCGCCGTCGAGTTCTGCCTTCGGTACGAGCGCCGCCACCGAGTCCACCACCAGCACATCAATGGCGTTCGAGCGCACCAGAGCTTCCGTAATTTCCAGCGCCTGCTCGCCATAATCGGGTTGCGAGACCAACAGGTTATCGACGTCCACGCCCAGCTTCTTGGCGTAGCCCGGATCGAGCGCATGCTCGGCATCGACGAACGCCGCCATGCCTCCGGCCTTTTGCGCCTCGGCAATCACCTGCAGGGCAATGGTTGTCTTGCCGGAAGACTCCGGGCCAAAGATTTCGACGACCCGTCCGCGCGGAACGCCACCCACGCCCAGCGCGGCATCGAACGAAATCGCGCCCGTCGAAATTACCGCGATCGGGACGATGGCTTCCTTCGACCCCAACCGCATGATGGAACCCTTGCCAAACTGCTTCTCAATCTGCGCGAATGCAAGATCGATTGCCTTGACCCGCTCGTTGTTACGCTCATTGTTACGTTCAATGCTGCGCTCGTCTGCTCGGCTACGCTCGTCGGCCATAATGGCTGCTCCTGATTTCTGAATCTGGAATCTGGGGTACGAATCCCCGTAGCCTACACCCTCGGGCTGGAGCGTGAAGTGTTGGCTGTCACATCCATTTTTGTCAGTTTAACACGAAGCGAATAAAAGGCGAAGCGTGGAAGTGATAGGCGTGGTTCATCGATCAAACCAATCCCTCGTTAGAGCAACGGGCGCCTCGCCTGTCCCACTAACGGCTCGGAAGACCGCAGGTTCCTTGCTAGACTTGCTCTCATGCGGCAAGACAATCAGAATGCAAGTTCGGAACCAGGCCCAACCGTTGGAGGCCCTTCGCTCTACCTGGTTGCCACGCCCATCGGCAACCTTGAAGACATCACTCTGCGTGCCCTGCGCGTGCTCAAAGAAGTCGACCTGATCGCCTGCGAGGATACGCGGCAGACCCTGAAACTCCTCAGCCATTACAACATCCAGACGCGATTGGTCAGCTATCACGAGCACAACGAGATGACCAGGGCTGCCGAACTCGTCGTGGACCTCGAAGGCGGAGCCAAGGTCGCGCTCGTCACCGACGCAGGCATGCCGGGTATCTCCGATCCCGGATTCCGCCTGATCGCGCTCGCCATCCGGCATCACGTGCCGGTGGTACCTGTTCCCGGACCGTCGGCGTTTCTCGCAGCCCTGGCCGCGAGCGGCCTGCCCACCGATTCCTTCCGCTTCAGCGGCTTCTTGCCGGCGAAATCAGGTCAGCGTCGCAAGCTGCTGGAGAGCGTGAAAGACTCTCCGCGGACGCAGGTGTTCTACGAAGCTCCGCATCGGTTGCTGGAGACGCTGGCGGATGTGGTCGCAGTTCTCGGCACCGACCGCCACGTGGTGGTCGCACGCGAAGTAACGAAAATCCACGAAGAGTTCTTGCGTGGGCGCGCCGGAGAAATTCTCAAGCAACTCAAAGCCCGCGGAGACGTCAAAGGCGAGATCACGCTCCTGATCGCGAAAGCCGAAGAGGGAGTAGTTCCGTCTGCACCCGAGTCCATAAGCGTCGCCCAGCGCGTGCGCGAAATTATGGCCGAAGAAAAAGCAGACGAAAAAGCCGCGCTGAAGAAGGTCGCCAAAGAGCGAGGCATCGGAAAGAGCGAAGCCTATCGAGAGTGGCAGCGGGGAAAGTGATCCCTACTTCCCCGCCAGTTCCCTCTTCACCGCCTCGCTAACCACCTTGCCATCCACCCGCATCCCAGACGCGGCGAAGCGTGCCATGGCGGCCTTCATCACCGTCCCCATATCTTTCATGGCCGGAGCGGGCGTCATCTCCGCAATCGCCGCGCGGACTCCGGCCACGATTTCTTCTTCACCCGCGGCCTTGGGCAGATAGGTTTCGATCAGCTTGATTTCGGCGGCTTCTTTGTCGGCCATCTCCTGGCGTCCGCCTTTGGTGAACTGCTCGACCGAATCCTTGCGCTGCTTGATCAACGTGGAGAGCACCTGCTGCGACTCCTTGTCGTCGAGCGGCGCCATCTTGTCGATCTCGCGGTTCTTGAGCGCGGTCTTGACCATGCGCAGGGCCGAGAGCCGCTGCTCTTCGCGGGCCTTCATGGCCGCGACGATATCTCTTTGGATCTGGTCGATGAGGGGCATGAGGGGATTATAGAACGCTACGAGCCTCGAGCCGCGAGCTCGTGTTGCGCGAAGCGCGAAGCTCGCAGCTCGCAGCTCGTGGCTCGCAGCCTTCTTCTGCGATTCACCGTCTACATTCGCTTTCCGAATCCCGTTGCTTCGCATATTCTGATTTGTTCCCATGATCAGAAAGAACAGGCTCTTCACTCCCGGACCAACTCCACTCTTGCCGCAAGCCCAGATGGCGATGGCTTCCTATAGCGCGCACCATCGCACCGCCGATTTCCGTGCTCTGTTCACCCGCGTTCTGGCCGACGTGGAGGAATTCATCGGCACAAAGAATGACGTGCTCGTGCTGACCTCGTCAGGCACGGGTTTCATGGAAGCCTCGGTCTCGAACCTGACGTCCCCCGGCGACCGTGTGCTGGTGCTGACCGCCGGCAAGTTCGGCGAGCGCTGGACCTCGCTGGCCAAAGCGTTTGGCTGCACTGTGGAGACGGTGGCCGCTCCCTATGGTGAAACATTCTCGCTCGAGGAAGTGCGCCGTAAGCTGACGCCCGAGATCCGCTGCGTTTATGTGCAAGCGACCGAAAGCTCCACGGGCGCGCGACACGACGTCGAGGCGATTGCGAAACTGACCCGTGCTTTGCCTGACACCTTACTGATTGTTGATGCGATCACTGGCTTGGGCACAACCCATCTCGACGTGGACGCTTGGGGAATCGACATCATCCTTGGCGGCTCGCAAAAGGCGCTGATGGTCCCGCCCGGATTGTCCTATGGCGCCATTAGCGAGCGCGCGTGGCAGCGCATGGAGACGGCAAAGTCCCCGCGATATTACTTCGATCTAAGGAAGGAACGAAAAGCGGCGGCCAAGGCGGAGACAATATCCACGCCTGCAACCTCCCTGTTTGCGGGACTGGCCGCGGCGCTCGATTATATGCGCCAGATGGGAGATGGGAGTCTCGCGGCGGGACGCGACGCGCTGATCGCAAATGCCGAGTTGTGCGCGGCGATGACGCGCGCTGGCGTCGAAGCGCTGGGATTAAAATTATTCGCGCCGAGTTCTCCCGCGGCCGCGCTGACTGCCGTTGCTGCGCCCGCCGGCGCCGATTCCACGGCCATTTGCAAACTCTTCCGCGAGCAGTTTGGCGCGGTCGTGGCCAACGGAAATGCAGAGTTAAAGGGACAGCTTTTCCGCATCGCGCACATCGGCTACTACGATTATCTGGACACGGTGGGAGTGCTGGCCGCTCTCGAACATGTAATCGCCGAAGCCACTGGGAAGGCAGTCGAGTTTGGACGCGCGGTGCGCGCGGCGCAGGAAGTTTACGCGAAGGCAATCGGTTCGCAACATAAATCCACGCTGTCATCCTGAGCGAAGCGAAGGACCTATGAATTTGAACTCACTACAAATTCTTAGGAGTCGAGCGCTTCCCGGCGCAATTTGCGGCTTTCGGCCAGAAGCGACATGGAGTGCATCAGGTTCTGCAGAGTGACGATTCCAACCAGATGTTGATCGTCGACGATGGGAATGATGCTGAGATTGCGGGCGGAGAGCTTACGGAAGGCGGAGGCGAGCGACTCCTGCTTACTCGCGACGTCGAAAATACGATTCATGATCGCCTGCACGTACCCGTTGCCATCAGCCCGCAGCGCCTCGAGAATTTTCTGCCGCGAGACAACGCCGACCATGTCGCTGCCGCGAACCACCGGAAAATCGTCCTGCAGCGTGTGGACCGCTTTCTCGAGCGCGTCTTCCAGAGTGTCAGCGGGCGAGAGCGTGGCGAAATCGGTGAGCATGACTTCTTCCAGGCGGACGCTTTGTAGCACGGATTGAAATACCGCCGAGCGCTCTTCGAGTTGTGCGCCCACGAAGAGAAAGAATCCGATCATCACCAGCCACCAGTTGCTCAACAGCATTCCGACCATCATGAACATAATGGAGAAGACGTGGCCGATGCGGACGGCGCGCTGGGTAGCGTGAACCATGTCGACGCGGCGCGAAAACAGCGCCCGCAAAACGCGCCCGCCATCCATGGGATACGCCGGCAACAGGTTGAACAAGCCCAGATAGAGATTCGCCCAGACGATGCTCCGCAACAGCGCACTCGAATGCAAAAGTGGTCTGGCAGTGAGCGAGAAGCCGGGTATGGCCGCGAGCAGTATGAGTGCGGATAAACCGGCGATGAAGAGATTCACCAGCGGTCCGGCGACCGCGATCCGGATGTCGCGCTTCCATGCGTTGATTGGATCGGGAATGGCGTGCGCCTCGTCGAGAATGGTAATTCCGCCGATCGGCAGCAAGATGATACCCTTCGCCGGAATGCCCGAACCGCGAGCCACCAACGCATGACCTAACTCGTGCAGAACGACGCTGCCGAATACGATGCCGACCAGAGCAATCCCGCGCAGGGCGGCGCTGGCATCCTGCGTAGCCGCTTCGGTGCTCCACACGAACACCAGCAGAAACAGAAAGGTCAAATGAATGCGGATTTCGATTCCGAAAAGTCGTCCCAGCGGGATGGACCAACTGCGCATCGACATGCCTACCAGTATTCTATCTAGTTAGACACCGATTGACGCCGCAGGGTTGCGAAAAGGCAAATCGGAAGGGCTGGGTCGAAAGAGCTTTTGATCTCCCTGCACGCTGCTATGACCACGAACCTGGGCGCGAACCTGGGCAAGAACCTATGAGAGTGATTGGGGGACAATACCGTCACCGGACGCTGCGCTCGTTGCCCGGCCTCGAAATCCGGCCGACGGCAGACCGGCTGCGGGAGACGTTGTTCAACGTGCTCTGCGCGGGCAATCCAGCTGCGCTGGCCGAGTCGGTGTGGCTCGATTTGTATGCGGGGACAGGCGCGGTGGGCATTGAGGCGCTGAGCCGCGGCGCGCAAATGGTGTTTTTCGTCGAGTTGTCCAAAGTGGCGGCGGAGTTGATTGCCGCGAATCTGAAGTCGTTGGGGATTGTGCGCGGCTTCCAGATCGTGAAGGCCGATGCCGGGAAAGCCCTGCGGCAATTGGAGGCGCTGGGCATCGTTGTCAATTTCGTGTTTCTCGACCCGCCCTACTCGATGCAGGACGAGTACGCGAAGACGCTGACAGCTTTGGCTCAATCGAAATTGTTGCGCCCGAGCAGCGTGGCGATCGCGGAGCATGAGAAGAGGTTTGATCCTGGCGAGGCCTTTGGGGAACTGCGGCGCTATCGGAAGCTGGTGCAGGGAGACGCGGCGCTGAGCTCTTACCGGCAGCTGGCTTAGGAGCTCTCCGCCGTCCTGGGGGTCTGTCATCCCGAACAACGTGAGGGATCTGCATTTTGCGGCGAACTGCCGATCCCTCACTTCGTTCGGGATGACAATTTTTCAAAGGTAACGCTCCTGGACAGGCTTGGCAAACGCGACGGGTCGCTATAATCACTACCACATGCCTAACTTTCCACCGGTTGACGAACAACTGGCATACCTCAAAAAGGGCGCGGCGGAGATCGTCAAGGAATCCGAACTGCGCGCTAAGCTCGAACGCTCGCAAGCATCGGGCAAGCCGCTACGGGTGAAGGCGGGCTTTGATCCGACCGCGCCCGATCTGCACCTGGGGCACACGGTGCTGCTGCGCAAGCTCAAACATTTCCAGGATCTCGGACACACGGTCATCTTCCTTATCGGAGATTTCACCGGAATGATCGGCGACCCGACGGGCCGTTCGGCGACGCGGCCTCCGCTGTCGCGGGAGCAGATTGCGGAGAATGCCGAGACCTACAAAGTGCAGGTTTTCAAAATCCTCAGCCCAGAAAAAACGGTGGTGGATTTCAACAGCCGGTGGTTCTCAAAGTTCTCAGCCGAGGATTTCATCCGTTTGACGGCCAAGTACACGGTCTCGCAGATGCTCGAGCGCGAGGACTTCCACAAGCGTTTCCATGACGAAAAGCCGATCGCGATGCACGAACTGCTGTATCCGCTGGCGCAGGGATACGACTCGGTCGCGCTCGAAGCCGACGTGGAATTAGGCGGCACCGATCAGAGGTTCAATCTGCTGGTAGGGCGCGAGTTGCAGCGAGCCTACGGGCAGGAGTCGCAGGTGGTGCTGACGACGCCGATCCTCGAAGGCCTCGACGGCGTAAACAAGATGTCAAAGTCGCTGGGAAATGCGATTGGAATTCACGAGCCTCCGCTCGAGATGTACGGCAAAGTGATGTCGATCTCGGACGAAATGATGTGGCGCTATTACGAACTGCTGACAGATGTGCGGATGGAGAAGATCGCGGCTATGAAGGCCGATGCTGCGAGCGGGAAGGCGCATCCGATGGCGCTGAAGAAAGAGTTGGCGCGGTCGATCGTGGCGGATTTTCACTCGGCGGAAGCAGCGACCAAGGCGGCAGAGGATTGGGCGAAACAGTTCCAGAAACGCGAGGTCCCAGACGACATCGAGGAAGTTGCTATATCTGTGGAGTTCACGCCGGATGGCCGAGTGAGACTGGACAAGTTGCTCGCGCGATCGGGCCTCGCGGACTCGGTCAGCGATGCTGTGCGGAAAATAAAGCAAAAGGCCGTGAAGGTGAACGGAGAACTCGCTACCCACTCTGCGGCATTGCTCGACACAAGCACACCGATAACATTGCACGTGGGAAGGAAGGTGAAGAAGATTCGCGCGAGTCTCATCACTGGGACGAGGCCAGTCAATCCCTTATAGACCCACCACTCAGGCCAAGTCTACGACTCCGAGGTGCGCTCGCAACGCTTTCCGAGCTTTGCTCGGCTAGATGGACGAATGCGTCCGTCCCTACGTGGTCCGTCCTAGTTGGGGCCTCTTCTCGTGCCACTCCGTCGCCTGCTCATAAGCCTGTGCAGCCTGCAGCAAAACCATCCCCCGCCAGGGAGCAGCGGCTAGTTGCAACCCGATCGGCAGGCCGTCTTTTGTGAATCCGCAAGGAACGGAAATCGTCGGAATTCCCCAGACGTTGAACGGCCGCGTGTTCCTGAGCATGATCATTTCTTGCGGACGCAGTTTGTCGGGATGCTCGCGCAGGTCGGCGATAGTCGGCGGCGGAATCGGAACCGTGGGTGTTAGCAGCACGTCCACCTCATCGAATACCTCGTGGATGGCGTGACGGCTCGCCTGGAGGTCGCGGCTGGCACGGAGAGCATCGTGTGCGGAAATGTTGGCTCCGGACTGGATGCGCGCCAGCGTACCGGGCTGGTAAAGCTCGGGCGAGCTCTCTACGAATGACTTGTGATAAGCATAGGCTTCGGCGCTCGCCAGCTTCCGGTCGGTCGAAACCTCGAGTTTGATGTCGCGAATCTCGGCCGGGAGGCCGGCGAAGATCTGGATTGCTTTTTCGACGGCCTCGGCAATCTCGGGATGAAGATCGTCGAAGAAAAACGCCCGGGGCACGCCGACGCGCAGATTCATTGGAGGTTCATCGAAAGCTGAGACGAGACTCGGCACCGGTTTGTCAGCGCAGGGATTCGGTGAGTCGTAGTCCGACAGCACCTGCAGCATCAAGGCCGCGTCATAGACTGAATTCGTCAGCGGGCCAACGTGATCGTAGGACGACGACAACGGCACGACTCCGCGAGTGCTGACGCGACCGAAGGTCGGCTTGAGTCCGACGACGCCGCAGTAGGCAGCGGGCAGCCGGATGGAACCGGCGGTGTCGGTGCCGACGGCGGCGAATCCAAGGCCAGCGGCGACGCTGGCGGCGGAGCCTCCCGAAGATCCACCAGCGATACGCGTTGGGTCCCATGGATTGTGGACCTCTCCGAAAAAACTGACCATCGAACTGCCGCCGTAGGCGAATTCGTGGAGGTTCTGCTTGCCGAGAATGATTGCGCCTCCGCAACGCAGCCGGCGGACGACTTGGGCGTCTTCGGTGGGAACGCGATCTTTGAACTGCGCGCTGGCGGCGGTGGTGCGGACTCCAGCGACATCGATAATGTCTTTGAGTCCGATGGGAATGCCGTGAAGAGGTCCGAGATAAGTTCCATGGTAGATTTCCCACTCGGCGTGACGGGCTCGGTCGAGAGCGGATTCGGCGGTAACCGTGATGAAGGCGTTGAGCGTCGGGTTGAGCTTTTCGATGCGATCGAGGCAATCGTGAGTGAGTTCGACAGGAGAGATGGAGCGGTCGAATATTTTGGGACTCAGTTCGCGGATGGTAAAGGGCATATGAACCCTCAATCGACCAAAATAGCTCATGCAGACGCAGCGGCTAAAACCGCCGTGTATTTTGTTGCGCTTGCGGTGCGGCTTGTGACCATTTCACCACGCGTCTCTATCGGGAGCTCAGACGCCCTTCTAGCCGGAGGCAGATGAGGCACGCCGCTGGCAGAGGGCGGCCATAGTATCGAGCCCGTCCTTGACGAGAAAGCTGACAGCTTCGTGGAAGGCGCTTTCAGACAACTCGGACGGCGTCCCGACAAAATCCACAGTCATGCGGACACGCGTGCCGCCTTTGAGATCGGGCCCGAAGGAAACGTTCTGTTCGGCGGTAACGCCCAAAGCGTGGTTGAGCAGGCTAATCGCACGCGGTGGACTGATGGTACTCACAACCGCGGCAATAGTGGTTTGGAGGGGCTGAACGACGACATAACGTAGGCGGCTACCGACCTGCCAGGGCTTGCCCTCGACCCACGCGGCTTCCTCGTAAATTCCGCGATGCAGCAGGCGTTCGAGATCCAGAAAGGCCTGGAACGCCGCGTCAACCGAAACCGGGACCGTAACGGAGTACTCAATGCGCGGCAGCATGGGAGACCCCCTCCCACAATGGGGGCGATTATGCACCGATTCGGAGCGGAAGACAAGGATGACGACAGTCATTCGCCTGACCAGCATTCGCCCGCTCAAGCTCCAGCAACTTGCGTTTGATGTCGAGACCGCCTCCGTAACCACAGAGCGAGCCGCTCGATGCGATCACGCGGTGGCAAGGCACGACGATGGCGACTGGATTCCGATTGTTCGACATGCCGACGGCACGGTAGGCATGCGGGTGGCCAATGGCCTGAGCGATGTCACGGTAGCTGCGGGTCTCGCCGTAGGGAATTTCGAGCAGCGCCCGCCAGCACGCAAGTTGGAACTCAGTTCCACGAAGGTCGAGCGGAAAGGAAAACTCGCGTCGCTGGCCTGCAAAGTATTCGCTGAGTTGGTCAAGGTAGGGAGCGAGGACCGTCCTCGATTCCTTGAGCTGAATCGTTTGGGGATTCAAATTCTGTACGCGAGCTTCAAATTCGAGGCGCACGAGCCCTTTTGGGGAAGCGGCGAGGAAAAGGGGACCCACCGGCGAAGAGGTGCGGACGCAAAATAAGGTTTCCATAACGCGTTGAAAGGATAGCACGAGGCTTGCTTGACTCCGGCGTCGCCGATAGTACAGAATTCACGCCTCACCCGGGAACAGCGAAGGCTGTCCCGAATTTACCGCAATGCTCATCAGGAGGATTATGCGCTCGGAATCGCATATATCGGACTGCCGGCGGAAGTTTCTGCGGTATCTTGTGCTCAGCCCGGCCCTGGCCAGTCCCGCATTGCTGAAGCTCCCAGACTGAAATGTTTTTGAATCGGTGATGCCTGACGGGAAAATGCTGGCGACGGAAGAAACTCCCAAACCGGCCGCCGAACTGATTACGAGCGCGGAGCAGGCGCTGGACGTGATGGAGTTTGAAGCGGTCGCACACCAGGCGCTCCCGCCGGCCCACTTCGCCTACCTGGCCACCGGGGTCGATGATGATGCAACGGTGGGGATCAACCACGAGGCCTACAGCCATCTGGAGATCCGGTCGCGAAGGTTGGTCGACGTAAGCAAACTGGACACTTCGGTTCAGCTCTTCGGAACGACGTGGGAGACGCCCATCTTCCTCTGCCCGGTGGGCTCGATGAAAGCATTTCATCCGGAGGGCGAGGTGGCGGCGGCAAAAGCGGCACGAAGCAGACACCATCTTCAAATACTGTCGACCGTCGCCAGTGCCTCCGTGGAAGAAGTGACTGCGGCGCGCGGAGCGCCGGTTTGGCAGCAGCTTTATCCCACCAACGACTGGAATGTGACGCGCGCGATTGTCAAAAGGGCCGAAGCGGCGGGGAGTCCAGCATTGGTGTTCACGATCGATATTCACGTCAACAGCAGCAACCGGGAAACGATCTCCCGCGCCCGGCGCGTGGATGACCGCGACTGCTCTGTTTGTCATGAAAAAGGATTCGCGGGGTATCTGCACCAGAGTCCAATGTTTGATGGTCTGGATATCGCCAAAGCTACCGGGTTGTACGATCCGAGTTTCACGTGGGATTTCGTGAAGCGCCTGAAAGATGCGACCAAAATGAAGCTGCTGCTGAAGGGCATCGTGACGCGTGAGGATGCGCAGCTGGCGGTCGAGCACGGAGTCGATGGAATCGTGGTTTCGAACCACGGCGGGCGGGCGGAGGAATCTCTGCGCTCGACCATCGAGTGTCTGCCGGAAGTAGTGGATGCGGTGAGAGGAAAAGTTCCGGTCTTGATCGATGGTGGCATTCGGCGGGGCACGGACGTTTTCAAGGCTTTGGCGCTGGGTGCGACCGCGGTTGGCATCGGGTGGCCCTACGCATGGGGATTGGCGGCGTTTGGGCAGCCAGGAGTCGAAGCGGTGCTCGCGATCATGCGGCGTGAACTGGAAATCGTAATGCGGCAGGCGGGGACGCCGTCGGTCGCTCGGATCACGAAGGCATTCGTCACGGCTCGAACCTAGCCAGCCCCGAAAGCAGAACGATTTCTGAAAAACAAAAAAGCCTCCCGCTTTCACGGGAGGCCTTCCAGGAGAGGTGTACTGCTGCTACTTCTGCTGCTGTTGATCCTGAGTCGACGCCGTGGTCGAAGTGAGCTGCTCCAGATTGTTCTTCAGGAGGCTGATCTCAACCCGGCCGCCGGTGATGCGCTTCGGCTTGGCTTCGCCCGCAGTGGTCGCAGCCGGAACCGGTGCGTTGCCCATGCCGACGAGGTAAATCCGGTAGACCGGAATATCGTGGTTCAGTACCAGATAGCGAACGACCGACTCGGCCATCTTCTGCGAGTTGGAGATCGCCACCTGTCCATGACCCGAAGAGAAGCCCTGCACTTCGACGACATACCCGCGCTGGTCCTTCAGGGGAGTGGCCATCTCATCGAGAGCATTCTTGGCGTTCTGGCTCAGCACCGTCTGTCCGGATTTGAAAAGGATTTCGGTCTGGGTCGTGGGCTGGTACTGATCGATGTTGGTGACCACCTGCTCGACCGTGTTCAGACGAGTGTGAGCTTTGTCTGCGGTCTGCTGCGCGGCCTGCGCCCTGTTGCCGGCGTCAATCGCATGTTGATCGGCTTCATTCGCTTTGGCCGAAGCCAGCTGGATTCCTCGCTGCGCGCGCGCATCGGTATCCTTAATCGACTTGGTGTTCTCGGCAGTCAGGTCGTCGAGTTCGTTGACCCGGTCGCGGATCGGCTGCGTCTGTCGCGCAACGTATTTCTTGCGCGCGAACGGGTTCAGATGACCCCAGAAGCCTTCGCGTGTCTCCGGTTGCAAGGGATCTTTACCGGTAGCGCTGTCGGCCTTGGTGGGCGTGTTAGTCGTCATGTTAGCCGAAGACTGACTCGATGCCGGCTGCTGAGTCGTGGCAGCAGGCTGGGTTGTCATAGCAGGCTGCGTCGACGCAGGCTGGTTCTGGGGGACGGAATTATCCTGCGCGAACACTGGCACGGCCAGTATCACGGCTAGCAGGAGAGCAAAGATGGTGCGGTTTTTCATTTTAAATTTCCTCCAAAATTGGGGGAGTGGGGAGCCACTCCGGGCGCCTTCCGGCGTCATTCTGACTGATTGCGTCGTTTCAATCACAAATTGCATAGAATTCCGAGGCAAAAACAATGCAACGGTTACCTCAAAAAAGCTTGTCGGAAAAGCCCTCCGAACTCACGGGCCTGCTCCTTGTGTAACAGTTTGGGTGCCAAATGCCCCAGGACTAGCCGTGAAATGCAAGTGCTTTATTTTCATATATATTGTACTCCATCGCTCCCCTGCCGCGAACCGTGCCTGGCGGTAATTTTGGCAGGAACCGATATAAAAACTGCGTGCACGGGGTGTCATCCTGATCATTCGTAATCATTCAAATAAAGATGAACGAAGCCGACCGTCGGGTCATCCGAGTAAAGTATGCGACGATTAAATATCCCACGATCATCGGCTGCGCTGCTTCTTTTTCTGTTGGCAATTCTGGTTCCCACCGATTTTGCTCAAGCCGAGAAAACTCGTTTCGATCTTGCGCAACTGAAGGCGCCGCCCGGATTCCACATCTCAGTCTTCGCCGATAACGTGGACGGCGCGCGCATGCTGACCTTCAGCCCGGGTGGCGTGCTGCTGGTCAGCGAATCCGGTGAGGGCAAGGTGGTCGCGCTTCCCGATCCGAAACACGCGGGCAAGGCTGAGCGTCAGGTGACGGTTCTCAGCGGACTGAACGAGCCGCATGGGCTCGCGTTTTACGAAGGCAAGTTATACGTCGCCGAGAACGACGCGGTGCGCCGCTACGATTGGGACGAGGCGAAGCTGCGGGCATCCAATCCGACATGGCTAGCCAAGTTACCGACCGGTGGCGGGCACTCGACCCGCAGCCTCGTGTTTCACGCCGGCAAGATGTACGTCTCGGCCGGATCGAGTTGCAACGTTTGCATCGAAAAAGATACGCGGCGAGCGGCCGTGATGGAATTCAATCCCGATGGCAGTGGCCAGAAAATCTTCGCGAAAGGGCTGCGTAATGCCGTGGGGCTGGCGGTGAATCCAAAGACGGACACAGTCTGGGTCACGGTCAACGGGCGCGACTGGCTGGGTGACGACCTGCCGCCGGAGACAATCTACGATCTCGGCAAAGATGGCGGCGATGCCGGCTGGCCTTATTGCTATGGCGACCGTGTGCCCGATTCCAATTTCACGAAGGCGGGAACTGGAGAAGACCGCTGCCAGAATGTGCTTGAGCCTAAGGTGCAGATGCAGGCGCATTCCGCCCCGCTGGGACTCGCGTTTTATGAAGGCTCGGAGTTTCCCGACGAGTACAGGAATAACATCTTCGTCGCGTTTCATGGATCCTGGAATCGCAGCGTTCCGACCGGATACAAAGTTGTACGCGTGAAGCTCGACGATAAAGGCCTTCCCCAGGGCGGTGCGGAAGATCTTATTACCGGATGGCTGGCGCCAGGCGAGAAGCAAAAAGGCCGGTGGATGGGGCGTCCGGTGGGGATTGTGTTCGGCGGCGATGGGGCGATGTACTTGAGCGACGACGCGGGCGGCGTGGTTTACCGGATCACGTGGGGGAAATGACTGCCCAATTCTTGTTTAGCGGCAGTGCTCGCTACGCACCCACAAGCCCCGTCACTCCGTCAGATTATAGATCAGCCCATTTGGATCCTTGACGTAACACCTTGGAAAATCAGGCTCGTCCTTAATTACTTGGGAGCCCTTTTTCTTGAGACTCGCTTTGGCTGCCTTGACGCTCTTGACAGTAACTTCCAGAACCGGTCCAAGTGCCGGACCTCTCTCAATAAAAAAATTGATATTCTTCCCGTGGAGGCTGACTAGATTTGATTTCTGATCCGTAATCTCAAAGCCGAGTTCCTTGACATAGAAGTTAGCGGCTTTCAAGGGGTCTTCAGCTTGGATCAGAATATCTGTACCAAATGTATTTGCCATAAGCCTCCTGTCTCGCTAACCAATGGTTTTCCGCTGAGAGTGCAGCCACATCTTAGCATTCAACGTAGTTTTACCTACTCCCCGCAGTACTTCTCATACTGCTGATAGATAAACGGATCGGTCATGCCGGCGATGTAGTCGCAGATCACCCGCGGGAGCGGCTCCTGGGCGGCCTTTTCTCGATAGCTGCGGGGCAGATCGTCGGGCTCTTCCATCCAGTGCGCGAAGAGTTCTCCGGTGATGCGCTCAGCGTCCTCTTTCTCTGACGCAAGCGCTGGGCTGTAATACAGATTTTCGTAGAGAAAGTCTTTTAGCTGGCGGCGCTGCTCTTCGACGAGCGGGCTAAACGCGGCGAGTCGCTCGCGGTGGCGGCGGACATCTTCCAGAGAATGCGGGTCTGCAGCTTTCACACGTTGCGCCGTGTGCCTGATCAGGTCTCCGACGAATTCATCAAAAATGCTTTTCAACGCCTCGTTGAACACCAGCTTCTCAGCGGCATCCGGATATCGGCGTTTTGCCTCGTTGTAATGGCGCGCGAACAGGTCCACGTTGTCCGCAATCTGATCGATGGTGAGCAAGCGGGCTTCGTAGCCATCGTCCAAATCAGCGGTGTTGTAGGCAATCTCGTCTGTAAGGTCGATAAGCTGCGCTTCGAGCGGTGGACGCTGATCGAGCAGATATTCGGTGAGTTCGGGATGTTGTTTTGCGTCGTAGTCGTGCGAGTGCTTGATGATGCCCTCGCGAACCTCGAAGGTCAGATTCAATCCGCGATAAGAGGCGTAGCGGAGTTCGAAGTCTTCGACAATGCGCAGCGCGTGCAGGTTGTGATCGAACGACAGCCCGTGCTGGCGCATGGCGGTGTCGAGCGCTTTTTCTCCGGAGTGGCCGAAGGGAGGGTGGCCGAGGTCGTGCGCCAGGGCAAGCGCCTCCACCAGATCGGCGTTCAGTCCGAGTTGCGCCGCGATGGTGCGCGAGATCTGCGCGACCTCGATAGTGTGCGTCAGCCGGTTGCGGAAGTGGTCGGAGTAGCGGCGGGTGAATACCTGCGTCTTCGCCTCCAGGCGGCGAAAGGCGCGAGAATGGACGACACGATCGCGGTCGCGTTGAAAGTCGTTGCGGTAGGAATGCGGCGGCTCGGGATGGCGCCGTCCGCGGGACTCGTCCACGCGAACCGCATACTCGGCGAGCATGAAGTAAGTTTAGCAGCAGAAACGGGCGTTGCCCCGCCTCTTTGGACGCGGCAAACTGCGTCTCTACTTCTTCGTGCCCTCTTCCTTGGCCAGCTTCATCTTCGCCGAGTCGAGCTTCTTCTGCACCCGCGCCTGGTCTGTCGGATCGACATCGGCGGTAATTGCGCGGTTCCACTCGGTGAGCGCGCGCTCCCAGTTAGTTGCGGCCAGCTTCAGGCGTCCGGTTTTCTGGTACAGATCGCCGAGGTGGTCGTGCACAGTGGGATCGGTATTGATCTTCTGCGAAGCCTTTAACAAGTTGTCTTCCGCCAATTCATATTTTCCCAGGCGGAAGTACGCCCAGCCCAGGGAATCGAGATAGGCGCCGTTAGTGGGATCAAGATCCACGGCGCGCTTGATGTATCCGAAGGCTTCTTCGAGTTTCATGTTCTGGTCGGCCAGCATGTAGCCCAGATAATTCAGCGCCGAAGCATGATCCGGATCACTGGCCAGCACCTTCTTGAACTGTTCTTCCGCTTCGGTGTAGCGCTTTTCCCGCTCAAAATTGGCGCCGCGAAGAAACCACACGTACTCCTTGTCTTCCGTCTTGCTTGAAAGCTGCTCGGCCTTGTCGAGCGCCTGCGCGGCATCGCTAAAACGGCGCAGCCGCGTGTTCATCTCCGCCAGCCTGATGTAGACGTCCCGATCCTCGGCGTCGCCCTTCAACAGTGCCCGGACGTCTTTGAGCGCCTTGTCGGCGTCGCCCAGATCGGCCTGCTGCGCCGCCAGCACCATCTTCAGCTGTGGGCTGGGCAACTTTTGAACCGCTTCTTTGGCGGTGTCGAGAGCTTTTTGCCATTCCTTGGCCTCGCGCCAGGTATCGATGATCTCCTGATAACCGCGCTCGATGTTGTCATCGCCGCCCAGCGCGACGATCTGGCGGAAGGTCTCGTTGGCAGCCTGATTGTTCCCCTGATCGCGATAGATCGCGCCCAGGCGTTCCAGGAACACGGCCCGATTGCTTTTCTCGCCGTTCGAGTACTTGCCGTCGGACTTCTCCGACTTCTTCAGCAGCTCGCGCATGACCGGAACGGCCTCGTCGTAACGGCCCTGCGCTTGGTAGATGGCGGCGATGTTGTACGGAACTTCGACCGAGTCCTGCACCATCGACTCGGCTTTTTTTAGATCTTCGAGCGCGAGATCGTACTTGCCCTGCTTGCGGTAGATTTCCGCGATGCGAACGTAGGTTTGCGCATCTTCTGGATTCGCGTCCGCAATGACTTTGTATTGTTCGAGCGCGGCATCGGCCTGCCCATCGTTCAGCAGGTTCTGCGCCAGACCGCGAATGGCGTCCAGATTGTCGCGATCCATTTCAATAGCGTGCCGGTATGCTTCGATGGCTTCCTTATACTGCTTTTGCTGCTCGTAGGTGTAACCGAGCGCCGAATAAAGCTTGGCCGAGCGCTCCGCACCCGGCACCGAACTGAGCACTTGAGCGGCGCGGGCCGTGTCACCCAGTTCGTTGTAGAGATAAGCCAGGGTGGTGACCGCTTCTTCGGAATCTGGCTGCAGCTTTACTGCGGTCTTGAACTCGCTCTCCGCTTTTTGCAGATCGTTGTTCAAACGGAACAGGCGCCCGAGAAGCAGGTGGTCGTCCATGCCGTCCGGTTGCAGGCGGACGATCTGCTCATACTGCTCGATCGCCAGTTTTAGCACGCTTTCCGAGCCGCTGCCCGCCTGCATATCCCCGAGCGAGCGCAGATAGATCCTTCCCAGCAGGCGGCGGGCTTCGAGATTATTGGGATTGCGCTTGATGATGTCCTGGGCCTCGACCACAGCGTCGCGAATGCGGCCGGTCTTGGCATAGAGCTCGGCGAGGCCCGAGGTCAGGTACGCGGAGGTTGGGTCCGCATCAATGGCGGCGCGGTATTCCTCAATCGCCTTGTTCGCCAATTCGCTGCGGCCGTATGTGGCCACTTGTTCCTCGTACATGTGCGCCAGGGCAAAGTGGTAGTAGGCGGCGGCGCGGTCGGGCGTCTTGCCCTTGGCAGCGGACGGTGAGCCAGCGGCAGAAGGGGAATCCGCTGCGCGAGCGGGCTGGTTTTGGGCCAGCAAAAAAGACCCAGTAAGAACAACACTGACAATCCAAAACAGTTTTTTCATGAACAATCCTGCAAATTGCAGCCCACACACTCGTTTTGGTGCTCAACGATTGGATGCTGATCCGCGTCCATCCGGATTTCCTTATTCTACATTCGGCGGGGCTTTCGGTGGGGAGAAAGCGCAGTGTCGATCTAAAGCCGGAGGTACAGGGGCTTTGGAGGCCAATGTCAAGAAGAGTAAAAACCAAAGACTAATGCCTGAAATGCCGCACTCCCGTGAAGATCATAGCCAGTCCAAACCGGTCCGCGGCCTCGATCGCCTCCCGGTCGCGTACAGAGCCTCCCGGTTGGATAATGGCGGTAGCCCCCGCCTTGGCAATCTCCTCGACGCCGTCCGGAAATGGGAAGAAAGCGTCGGAAGCAGCCACCGTGCCTTTCAGGGGCAACTGCGCTTTCATCGCGCCCAACTTGCAGGACTCGACGCGGCTCATCTGCCCGGCGCCGACTCCCACCGTCTGACCATCGCGGGCATAAAGAATAGCGTTCGACTTCACATGCTTACAGACCTTCCACGCGAACAGCAGCGCCCGTTTTTCTTCCGGCGTCGGCGGCCGCTTGGTTACAACTTTCAGATCGGCCTCGGCCAGCTGGTGCAGATCGGCATCCTGGACGAGTATCCCTCCAGAAATGTTTTTCAGAACCCAGTTTTGCTGTCCGGCAGGCACTTCGACCAGACGCAGATTCTTCTTCGACGCAAACGCTGCCTTGGCGCCGTCGTCGAATGCGGGAGCGCCAATGACTTCGAGGAACAGCTTGGCCATTTCGTCAGCGGCTGCCGCATCCACCGGGCGGTTCACTCCGATCACCCCGCCAAACGCTGAGACCGGATCGCATTCCAGCGCCCGCACATAGGCCTCGCGAAGCGTCTGGCCGGTAGCGGTTCCGCAGGGATTTGTGTGTTTGATGATGGCGCAAACCGGCTCGTCAAATTCCTGCGCCAGATCCCAGGCCGCTTGCAGATCAACGATGTTGTTATACGAAAGCTCTTTGCCCTGCACCTGGCGCGCGTTCGCCACGCCCGCACCCGAACCGTCCGTGTACATCGCGGCTTTCTGGTGCGGATTCTCTCCATAACGCAGGTCCATTACCTTTTGAAAAGACAGCCGCAGATTGTGGGGAAAGCCTTCCGTCGCGTGCAAAGTGAAGTCGCCGCCTATGCGCTCGAGCGTCGAAGCAATAGCCGAATCGTAGGCTGCGGTCGTCGCAAACGCCTTCTGCGCCAGCCGCCACTTCGTTTCCATGGACAGCGACAGCGCGCTGCCCGAGCCTGCCATCTCATCCGCAATCGCGCCGTAATCGGCGGGCGAGGTCACCACCGCGACATCCTGAAAATTCTTCGCCGCCGAACGGATCATCGCAGGCCCGCCGATATCGATGTTTTCAATCAACTCCTCAAAGCGCACGCCCGGTTTGGCGGCGGTTTTCTCGAAGGCATACAAGTTGACCACCACCATGTCGATGGTCGGGATGCCATGCTCGGCGACCGCCGCGCGATGGCAGCTGTCTTCCCGGCGATACAGGATGCCTCCATGAACTTTCGGATGCAACGTCTTGACCCGTCCATCAAGCATTTCAGGGAACCCGGTCAGCTCGGAAATGTCCTTCACAGTGATGCCCGAGTCGCGTAGTAGCTTGGCCGTACCTCCGGTCGAAACCAGCTCCACGCCCAACCCGGCGAGTCTGCGGGCAAAATCTGCCAATCCGGTTTTGTCGGTAACGCTAAGAATGGCACGTTGGATTCTGGACATGAGGCCCCTCGGAGTGAAGAATGAAGGGAAATTCTAGCAGCTTGGGTGGGACTTCTCAGTCTTCAAGGTCCGACTCTGCAAGTCCGTTCCGGCCAAAAGACAAACAAGCAGAAGGGAAGCAACCAAGACCAACGGCGCCGATCACACAAGCTGAGAGCTGAGAGCTGCCTCTAGCCCTTCGCCTTGGCTTTAAGCTTCACCCGTCCGTCCCGCATCTCGACCGAGTACACCACCGCGTCGCAGCCACGCTCCTTGCGAATCTGGCTGGTCTTTTTCTCGACGAACTTCGCAAAAGAATGGAAGTCGCCAGAAACCTTCTCGCCCGATTTTTGCTTGGCTTCGGTCAGTGCCTTGTACAGAGATTCGATTTGCGCACGCTCGGCCGCCGCTCCGGAGGACTGTACCGAGAAAGCTTGATCACGCGGCGTCTCTGCATCCGCGGCTTCGCCAGTGCGACTCAGACCATACACCGGACGGCGTGTCTCCGCCCGCTCTTCCTCGTTCACGCGCATACCTCCCACTGAGAGGAGCGCATCCTGGGGCCGGCGATAGCCCTCTTCGCGAATCCGCATTTTCTTGCGCCACAGGTCACTGTAGACCGCATAGCGCTGCGCCATCTCGTTGTACCGGTAGCGCTGCGGAAAACTCATCCGCGTGCCGTCGCTGAACTTGCGAATCAACGAGACAACCTTCCACTCGACGTCGGTGGGAGGCCGTTTGCTCGGGTTGTTGAAGAAAATGTCGTACTCGATCTTCAGCCGGCGCAGTTGCCGATCGAGCAGATCCAGTTCTTCATCGGTGGTCACAGATATCCTCCAGCCCATAGCTTAGCGTTGCGGCATGGGGATGGCGAGGTTCCCACCGGACACGACAGGGATGGTACGAACGTGCAGGCGCAGGGGAAACGGGGTTACCGAAAGCTGAAAGCCGAGAGCTGATTTACTTCGTGCTCGACGCCATTTTCTTCACCATCGCCAGCACCAGCTTCCGGTCACTGTCGTTCAGATTCGCCGAATAGCGACGCATCTGGCTCAGGAAGCGGACTTCATCCTCGGATAGCTGTGGCAATCCCTTGTGGCCGTTGCTGTGGCCCTCGGCAAAGAATTGCGACAAAGCCAAATCCATCGCCCCTGCGATCTTGGCGAGGGTATCCAGCGAAGGGATCGTGTGGCCGTTTTCAACGCGCGACAGGTAGCAGCGCAACAGGCCGGTGCGCTTCTCGATATCGCCCTGCGACATGCTGCGCTGCAGCCGGAAATTACGGATAGTCTCGCCGATGTTCATAGATATGCCACTAACGAAATGTCAATAAAAGATGCTGTGCATAGTAACCAGAGTAGTACCGTCTGGCAAGTGGAAATTCTTGCCTCTCCGCCGCCGCTCACTTTTTCAATGTCGCCGCCAGAAAATCGACCGTGAGCTGCCAGGCGTCGGCGGCGTCCTCAGGCGGTATCCCTGCTTATTGTTCGGATTTTCAAACGCGTGCCCCGCATCCGGATAAATTTTCACCTTGATCCTCTTGCCGAGCTGCTCCATGGATTGCTGGAACTTCCTCACATCATCCGGGGTGATGTCGCGGTCCTGCCCGCCAAAAAGGCCGAGAATCGGAGCATTGATCTTTCAGTTCCGCCGGCTCGGTGGCGAGATGCCCATAGTTAATGACTGTTGCCGCCAAATGCGGCTCGGCAAGCGCCGTATCGAGCGAGTAGCCTCCGCCCATACACCATCCGATGGACCCGATCCGATCTTTTTTCACGCTCGTCTGCGACGCCAGAAAGTCGTAGGCGGCGCGCAAATCACGGACAGCCCGGTCTTCGGACAAGCCGCGCATCAGTTCGTGCGCCAGATCAGGATTATCGGCGACTTTGCCGCGATACAGATCGATCGCCAGCGCAACGTATCCCTGATCGGCAAGCTTCGCAGCCTGCTGTTTCACCAGTCGTTCAATCCCCAATACTCGTGAATTACGATGAGCGCGGGGAACGGCCCTTTGCCAGCGGGCGTGTACAGAATTCCATTGACGGTCTCGTCACCAGACTTGTAGGAAACGGACCTGCCCTCGACCGCGAAGGCCGACACGAACAACGATAAACAAACAATCAGCGCGAGGAGAAGACTTTTCATGAAGGCACCTCCGCCCGTTTCCCGTTCCTGCTAACAGCCCTGAACTTAATTATGCTTGATGAACTTGCCGTTTTTCTGCCCCGTCAGCGAGTTGTACAGCGTTTCCAGAAACACGTCTTCGCTGATGAAGTCTCGAAAGCACAAACCCGCCGAGAGACAAGCAAGTATTGCGACACGAGACGTAGCGCGCATGGTCTCATCCCTGAGAGGGAGACATTGTAATTGGAATGAATCAATCGGGTCATCAGGTGATCTAAAAGCTCTGCCTTTGAATCTCGATCGCCCGATGGCACGATGATCCGATGACCCGATTGAATTACGGCGTGCCTTCAAACAGCGGCCAGAGCCCGTCGGCGGTGACGCGGTAGATGGCGTAGGCGCTGCCGTCGTCGAAGGTGCGCCGGAACAGCAATTCGCCGCGGCCATCGCCATCTGCGTCAACAGCGTCGATCAGTTCCATGCGGGGAGTCATGTCGAGATGTCGCGAATCCGTCTGCGAGAAAAATAGTTTTCGCAACTCGCCTTCGAGGTTGGTGCGGGCGATCAGCGTGATCTCCTGTGGTTCTTCGATGTTTCCGGTGGCACCGGCAGCAGGCGGAAGAGTTTTCGCGGAGAGTACCAGCACCGGCTCGTTCGAACCGGAGAGATCGAAGATGCGCAAGCTCACATCGTCGAAAGCAGGCTTGGGCAACTTGACGGCAGACTTGCCGGCGGATTTGCTAGTGGATGCCTTCTTGGGCGTGGGCGTGGCCTCTTTCGTCGCGGCGCTGCTCGCAGCACTTGCGCGAGCAAGAAGCTGCGTCGCGGCCAGATCAAGCATCTTGTTACGGTAAATGGCTTCTTCCGCCGGCTTCACATCATAAGTGTAGGGACGCGGATCTGGCCCGCCGGCATCGGAAATCGCCGGAATGGTGACGATCTGCGGCACAGACGCGGCGGAATCTTCGGCCGACTTCGCCTCGGGCTTCGCTGCGCCGGCGGCCGGCGTTGCGTCCGCCAAAGCGTCGAACGTCGCATAGAGTTCGCGGTGCGCAGTGGAGTCCGGCTTTCCGCGTCGCAGCCTCGGCCGATTCGGATCGGAGATCGGCTCGTCGGACGCGGAACTAGGCGTAGACGCCTTCGCTGGCTCTGGTGCTGCCGGCGGCTTCGCAGTTTCCGGCGGTGCCGGTGCGCTGGCTGGCGGCGTGGTATTCGGCGACGCCGAAGGGGGCGCGGGCTTTTGCTGGTCCTTATTTTTGTCCTTGTCCTTGCTATCGGAGCCGCTATCGGTGTCGGTCTTTTCGACTCGGCGGTGAAGCACGGGTGGCCCGCCCTTGTCTTCGTCTTCGAGCACGGGCGGCGCGTACTTCTTGTGTTTCTCCAGAGCCTTCGAGCCCGCTGGAAGCCACGTACCTTCAGCGATCCAGACGTGGTTGAGTTGTCCCGGTTGCGTGATCGTGAAGATGCCTTGCGACACACCGGTGCGAAAACCTTCGTAGACGGTGTCAAAGTCGAGCGCCATCGGAACGGGTGCCGCCTTGTACGAGCCCGCGTCATAAAACTTTCCGTCCATCATGATGACAATGGGAATCAGGCGCCCTTTGCCCCCCTTAGGCGAAAGCTGGACCAGCCCGAGGGCGCGCGGTCCCTTGTCCACCGCCGCCTTGTGCCCGTACTGCGTGAGGGGGCCTTGGGCCCCAAGCCACGAACCGGCAAGGCAGATCGCGGCAGCCAACATGACGGCGAGCATCCGGTTGCGATATAACTTGCGAGGTAAAGACGACCGGCGAGGAGAAACTTCCATATGCAAGTTAATGATAAATCCCCAGACTTCACTACGACGGACGAGAACGGCAAAGAGGTTGCCTCAAAAGACTTTCGCGGCAAGACCGTGGTGCTCTATTTCTATCCCAAGGCAGATACGCCGGGGTGCACCAAGGAAGCGTGCAGCTTTCGCGATTCCTACGCGGCCATCAAGAAGACAGGCGTGGTGCTGCTCGGAATTTCAGCGGACACAGCGTCGGCGCAGAAGAAATTCCAGGACAAGTTCAGTTTGCCTTTCCCCCTGCTGGCCGATGCGGAGAAGAAGATCGCGAACCTGTTCGACGTGGTCAAAGAGAAGAACATGTATGGAAAAAAAGTAAAAGGCATCGCACGAACAACGTTCGTAATTGGCCCCGACGGCAAGATCAAACACATCTTCAACAACGTGAAAGCAGAAGGGCACGCGGACGAGGTGCTAGCGTATTTGAAGGACGCGGCCTGAGACAGTGCACGAGCCACACCCTTCAGGACAATTGTCATCCCGATTATGAATTGGGTATGAATTCGCTCGGCAGCGTCACTTTGTTGAACTCGGAATTCTTCAATCGCGATCCGCGACAAGTGGCGCGGGCGCTTCTCGGAAAATTGTTGGTCCGGAAAACGCCTAGCGGCGTTCTGGCCGGCCGCATCGTCGAAACCGAAGCTTATCTCGGCCAAGGCGATGCAGCCGCGCACGCCGCGGCGGGCCGGACGGCACGGAATTCCGTTCTGTTCGGTCCCCCCGGTCACGCCTACGTGTACTTCATCTACGGCAATCACTACTGCCTGAATGTGTCCTGCCTGCCAGACGGAGTGCCCGGAGGCGTGCTGTTTCGTGCACTAGAGCCAGTGGCAGGCATCAAGCAGATGGCGCAGGCGCGAGGAATCCAGGCATCGACCAGCACAGCGGAAGAATCCGACCAGAAGAAGATTTCTTTTCTCAAGAAGCTTTCCTCCGGCCCAGGACGCATGTCCGAAGCCCTGGCAATCACCCGCAAGCGCGACAACGGGAAAAGCCTGGTAAGCGCGCGTTCGGACCTCCGCATTGCCGATGACGGCTATCGCGTGCAACAAGTAAGCGTCACCCCCCGCATAGGAATCGTGAAGTCAGCCGAGCAGCCGTTACGCTACTTCATCGCCGGAAATCCATTTGTCTCCGGGCGCAGGTATGGGCTTACCTGAGGTTGGGAGGTCGATTGCCGTTGCAAGCATTCGCTATTCGGTTGACGGATTCAGCACAACATTGTCGATTAGCCGCGTCGATCCGACATAGGCCGCGACCGCAACCAGCGTCTCTCGCGAAATCCGTTCGACCGCATCAAGCGTCTCCGGATCAACGATCTCGAAATAATCCAAACGGACTTGCGGTTCACGGGCAAAGACTTCCTTGGCGGCGGAGATCAGCTTGGCAGCAATTCTCTCTCCGCCGTGAAATTGATTTCGAGCTTCCTGTAATGCCCGTTGCAGCACCAGCGCCCGTACACGCTCTTCTCCATTCAGGTAGGCGTTGCGGGAGCTCATGGCCAGCCCATCCGGTTCGCGCACAATCGGGCAGGCGACAATTTCCACCGGGAAGTTCAGGTCCCGCACCATGCGCCGGATCACGGCCAGCTGCGCGGCGTCTTTCTGTCCGAAGAACGCGACCTCGGGCTCGATGATGTGAAACAGCTTGGCAACAATCGTGGTCACGCCGCGGAAATGGCCCGGGCGCGAGCGTCCGTCGAGCCTTTCGCTCAGGCCTTCGACCAGCACCCAGGTGACTGCGCCCCGGGGATAGATCTCTTCCACCGGCGGCGCGAATACAATTTCAACCCCTTCTTTCTCCAGCAACCGGCAATCCTGGTCAAGTTGGCGCGGATACTTCGACAAATCTTCGGTCGGCCCGAATTGCGTTGGGTTCACGAAGATGGAAACGGCAACGGCGTCGCACTGCGCCTTGGCGGCGCGCACCAGCGATAGGTGGCCTTCATGCAAAGCGCCCATGGTCGGAACCAGGCCGAGTCGTTGGCGGCTGGCGCGGGCGCCGCGGCAGGCGGCGCGAGTTTCCGTAATGGTAGAGCATATCTTCATGCGGGGTAGAGACGCGGCTTGCCGCGTCTCTGTGTGCAGCCGATACGGTAACGGAGCAAGCAGCGTCCTCGCCCGCTCAGGGCGCCTCGCGGAACTGAACGTCCAATTCTTTGAGCGTCCCGAGAAGCAGGGCGCGGTTCTTGCGCAGTTCCGCCTTCGTCTGATCGGTTGGATTCTTGGGGACCGCCTGAGCGACCAGCACAACCCGGCCGTAAGGCCATGCGCTCGATGGGAGCGAGACCAACTCGGCCGGGATTTCTTCCGGCTTCAGAATGTGGATCTCGTGATTGGAAAGATCGACGAAGCCGATCCCATCCTCGCGAACGACCAGGTACGGGTTTCTCCAACCGCTCATTTTGCTGAGCGGCGGATATTTTGCGGGGTCCGGCGGAGGAATAGACTCGAGGCCCGTCGGCTGCCGCGTGGTAGGGGTTTCCGCGGGCGAGGTCTGCGGGGATTTGGAGCAGGCGCCCAGAGCCCCCAGCAGAATGCACGTCGTGATCGCTGTCACCCAACGTCGCACAGAGTTTCGGACAGAGTTTCGCACAATAGTTGACACCGCGTTTCTCCGCCCGCCATTATCGCCGCATGGCCTCCTTGCGGAGGAGTACCGTTTCGAGTGCGGCCTGTGTTTCTTTCGGCAGGTGGTAAGACTCGCTGTCGCTCGGGAACTGATGCGAAACGACGTCGGCTTTGAAGGCCAGCACGGCCTGCGTGATCAGCGCGGCGGCGTCTCCGTAGCGGCGAACGAATTTTGCCGTTTGCCCGAACGTCAGGTTGACCAGGTCGTGGAAGACGAGCACCTGGCCATCGCAATCCGGCCCGGCGCCAATGCCGATGGTCGGTGCTTCAACCTCGGCGGTAATCATGGCCGCGACCTCGCGCGGAATGCCCTCGAGGTAAATACAGGCCGCACCGGCGCGGTCGAGCGCCACCGCATCGCGCATCAACTGCTCGATGGAGTTCAGAGTCTTGCCCTGAACTTTGTAACCGCCCATGATGTTGACCGATTGCGGCGTGAGCCCGATATGCCCGGCAACCGGAATCTCGGCGTCGATCACGCGCCGGATCACGTCCACGCGCTTCTCGCCGCCTTCCATCTTGACCGCCTCAGCGCCGCCTTCTTTCACAAAGCGGGCCGCATTGTGAATGGCTTCGTTGGGGTCAGCCTGATACGACCCGTAGGGCATGTCGGCGATAAGCAGCGCATCTTTCACGCCGCGCCGCACGGCCTTGACATGGTGCAGCATCTCGTCCACGGTGACCGAGAGCGTGTTCTCGTAGCCAAGCATGGCCATGGCAAGCGAGTCGCCGACCAGGGCAATGTCGATGCCAGACTCGTCAACCAGGCGTGCGGTCGGGTAGTCGTAGGTCGTCAGGCAGGTGATAGGTTCGTGGTGAAATTTCTTCTCGCGAAGAGTAGCAATGGTGATCTTGCGGCTGCGGGAAAGCCCGCCGATCGGCCTGAGACTCACGATGTCCTCCAGTGCCCCTCCGCAAACCTGCCGGATAGAGCCTGTACTCGTCTTTAGATGACGCTGAAGGAATTATAGCTGCAAAAAGGGCGTTCGTCGATAGTCGTTGGTCGGGAGTAGTGTCTTAAACACTGTGTTGCTGATCTGACTTTTGGCCCTGCGATGGCGATCCCGGCCACGGCTCGCCCGCAGCTTTACGGCGTTCAAATACCGGCGGGTGGCCCACGTCCGTTTGGCGAGATAGCGCACCGGTAGCTAACCTTGTAAGAGTAGGAGAACCGGGGGTGCCCCACGTCTCGCGGGTTTCGAGACGTGGGACGCTGCGCGCTCGACCTTTTTTCATCACAATCCACCGGTGTCCCCCATCACAGACTGCCCAACCCGCCGTGCGCGACAATGAAAGGCAGAGGTGTGTGCGTCACCAGAGGCGGCACGAGAAAGCTGAAGGGCCCGGTTCATTACTAGCTCTTTGACAAGATGCTTTGAGTGAGGAGAGATCGGCGTCACCTCACCCAAAACCGCACCAAAACGGGAATTATTGGCCAAAAATTGAGCTAAGTCGTTATTTCGTAATATTTTCCATGTAAGTCATTATTCTTGAATACTTTGCAAAGCTAAGCCGTCAACCCAATGATTCTAATAACGTTAAGATGGGGGTGGGGGGTAGGGGGTGGGGTAGGGGATAGAACCCCTAACCGCTGAGGCGAGCCAACAACAGTCGACCGCCGCTTTCAAAAAACTAAGCTGTTGAATTTCCTGCGACCTGCCACCTAGGACCTGACATCCTGCCCCTAAGCGCTCGCCGCTTCCGTACTCCCCAGCGGCAGAAAATACTGCGTTCCCTTGATCGGCGCTGAGACTTTTTTCAGCAGCTCCTGCAGGTCTTCGTTGCGGTCGACAAAGTCGATCTCGGAAGTATTCACGATCAGCAGATCGGACTGCGTGTAGTGAAAGAAAAAATGTTCGTAGGCCTTCACCACTTCCATCAGGTAATCCTCGCTGATGGCCTTCTCGCCAGCCGCGTTCTTTTTCTTCAGCCGCTTCTTCAGCACTTCCGGCGTGGCCTGCAGATAGATGACCAGGTCGGGCGTGGGAATCTGTTCGCGAAAGTAATTGAAGTAGCGATTGTAGGTATCGAGTTCCTGATCGTTGAGGTTGAGGCAGGCAAAAAGTTTGTCTTTTTCAAAAATGTAATCGGAAACCACTGTCTTATTTGACCGCGGACCCAGATCGAGCCCGCGCAGTTGCTCAAAGCGGCGGATCAGAAATGCCAACTGCGTTTGGAAGGCCGCACCGGTTTCGCCTTCGTAGAACGCCTTCAGAAACGGATTGTCCTCCGGTTCGACGACGCGGTGCGCCGCCAGGCGCTCGCCGAGAACCCGCGCCAGCGTGCTCTTTCCAACGCGTATGGGACCCTCGACCGCAATGTAACGGGGAAGTTCGAAAAGGTTGGCCATGATTGGCGACTGTAGTGGGAACTGCTGAGCAGAATATATTGCTTCGCGCGTATGTGCAATTGTGGATTGTGGAAAGGTGAGAGGGCAGAGGTCAGATTGCAGAGGTTAGAATCCGCGACCACGATGCGTTGGTTTTCACCTCTGCATTCCGACCTCTAACCTCTGACCTCCTTTGCCTCGATTTACAATTCGATCATGCTTTCTGCCCTGATCGGACTGACGGCCGCTGGCGGTGCTTCTGCCGCAGCGTACCAGTCCATGGCGCCGACGGGGAAATGGTATGGACAAACGTTCGCTGCCGGAGTCCGCGGGAGTAAGCAAATCGCCCTGACCTATGACGACGGGCCGAACGATCCACACACGCTGAAGCTGCTCGAAGTGCTGGCGAAGCACAGTGTGCGGGCGACGTTCTTTATGATTGGCCGCTTCGTGCGGCAGCGGCCCGATATTGCGCGCGCGGTGGCGCAGGCGGGACATGTCATCGGCAATCACACGTTCACGCATCCGCTGCTCATTTTCGAATCGGCAGCGCAGACACGCAGGCAGCTTGTCGACTGCCATCAGGCTTTAACCGAAGCAATCGGCGAGCATTCAAATTTGTTTCGTCCACCGTTTGGAGGAAGACGGCCAGCAACGCTGCGAGTGGCACGTGAACTCGAACTACAGACAGTGATGTGGAACGTGACCGGATACGACTGGAATGCTCCGCCCGCCGCGGTGATTGAGCAGAAAGTCGTCCGGCAGATGCGTGGCGGCGACGTAATTCTGCTGCACGATGGCGGATATCGCGCCCTGGGTGCAGACCGCGCGCAGACCGTGATTGCGACGGAAAATCTGATCCGGCGCTACAAGGATGAAGGTTACGAATTTGTGACGGTGGAAGAGATGAAAGCCGTCAGCTATCAGCCATCAGTTAGGCTAGCAAAGCCCACGTAGGTTTTATTGAGAGCTGACAGCTGGCAGCTTGTTCTACGCGTGCACCCCTGCGAACGCATTCTTCGCGGCTGCGACAGTTTCCTGCACATCCCGTTCAGTATGCGCCGCGCCCAAGAATGCCGCCTCGAATTGCGACGGCGGCAGGTAGATTCCGTTTTCCAGCATGGCGCGGAAGAAACGCCCGAAGGCTTCGGTGTCGGACTTGGCGGCGGAAGTCCAGTCGGTGACTGGACCTTTCGCGAAGAACCACGTGAACATCGAGCCGACGCGGTTGTGGCACATGGTCACGCCCGCGTCCTTGGCTGCGGCCGCTACTCCGGAGACCACTTCGGCGGCGAGTTTGTCGAGTTTCGTGTAAACATCTTTGTGCTCGCGCAGGTACCTTAGCGTGGCATAACCGGCGGCCATCGCCAGAGGATTCCCAGAGAGCGTTCCGGCCTGGTACACCGGACCGAGCGGAGCAATCAGATCCATGATTTCGCTTGCGCCGCCGTAGGCACCCACGGGCAAACCTCCGCCAATGATCTTGCCCATAGTGGTGAGATCGGGCTGAATGGCGTAGAGTTCCTGTGCACCGCCGTAGGCCAAGCGAAATCCGGTCATGACCTCATCGAAAATCAGTAGCGCCTTATCACGCGCAGTAATGGCGCGCAGAGCCTCGAGGTATCCGCGCGCTGGAGGCACGCATCCCATATTGCCCACGACCGGCTCCACGATTACGCAGGCAATCTGGTGTTTGAATTTTTCGAAAGCCTGTTCGAGCGCGCCCGTGTCGTTATATGGGAGCGCGAGAGTGAACTGGATGAATTCCTCGGGAACGCCCGCTGAGCCCGGAATGCCCAGTGTGGCCACGCCGGATCCGGCTTTCACCAGCAGCGCGTCGGCGTGCCCGTGATAGCAGCCCTCAAACTTCACAATGTATTTGCGCTTCGTATAGGCGCGCGCCAGGCGGATGGCCGACATGGTCGCTTCGGTCCCCGAACTTACGAAGCGAAGCTTTTGCATGTGTGGAAAAGCGGAAGTTACCAGCTCGGCAAGATCCGCTTCGGCGGGAGTGGAAGCCCCGAAGCTGGTGCCACTACGCGCCGCCGCGATCACCGCCTCAATGACGGTGGGCGCTGCATGCCCAAGGATGAGCGGCCCCCAGGAACCGATGTAATCCACATATTCGTTGCCGTCGGCGTCCCGAACGTGCGAACCCTGGCCGCGCACGATATAGAGCGGGTCACATCCCACGCTGCGGAAAGCGCGCACCGGAGAGTTCACGCCTCCGGGAATCAACTGTTCGGCGCGTTTCTGCAGCTTGCGGGATTGTTCGGTCTTGCGGGCCATCATTTCCTCCACAGCAGCGATAGCTAAGTTCGGCAGCCTCAGATACTCGGATCAATATAACAGCGGGGCAGCGGGGACTGGCATGGCAGTCGATCGCACCATCCTGTGATCCGGGCCTGGCGAGACTGAATCGAATTCATAGGACTTTCACGAAATTGCAATACTCCAGCAATCTCTCGCGGTTATTTTATCGACAGTCACCCTTCTAACCGGGAGGGTTTATCAGGACGGCCTTGGGGGGCTCCGGGCTGTCCTCTTTTTATTTTTGCACCTTACCTTCGGCCATCACTTCAGGTACGAACGCACAATTTCTATGAGTTCGTCGGTGGCGAGAGCCTGCTCAGAATTCAGCTGCTTGGGGTTGATCACGTGAAAGCGGATGTGTCCTTCGAGCAATTCCGCCATCAATCCGTTCATGGCGCCGCGCGCGGCCGTGATCAACTGCAGCACATCGGAACAATCTTCGTCTGCTTCGAGCGCGCGCTCGATAGCGGCGATTTGGCCTTTGATGCGCTTGATCCGGAGGATGAGCTTGGGTTTTTCTTCGACGGTATGCATTTTTTCCTTGACTGTAGTATACCCCCCTATGGTATACGAAAACAAAGGAAGCGCGGAAGCGGCATTTGCTCCGCGACCATACCGACGAGGTATATGAGAAACAGAATCGACCAGCCTCCGGGTTGGCGGCCCGCTGGGTGGCAGCAGTAGACGTGAGACGATAGCCTCTTTTACCTCCCTATCGGTTCACCTCTGCTTCTTCCATCCCCGGAAAAACTGAGACCAGAACACGACCATGCCACGTTGCTGGCGGGAATTTTACTCCGACGGCAAGCGTCGTGCCGTGCGGGACCACTCACGAGTATTTTCCAATCGTGGCCGAGATAGCGTGCGGAGATCAATGGCGTATTTGGGCAACACAGCCGTTGAAAGTGAGAACAAGCGTGCGAAATCCACAGAAAGGAGGACACGCAAAATGACTTGCATGGCTGTGTTCGCAGAATCGAACTCGATGCCGACGACGCAGCTCGCGCGAGGGATCCAACCCGGTGTGATCCATTGGCAGGATGCCGCTTCCTGGCAATTGGAAAGCACCGGCGAACGGAAGCCTCGCATGAGCTGGGTCGTGGTCACCGACCAGGACGGCGGGCGGCAGCTCCGAATTCTATGGAGTTAGAGGGTAGTTCAAAAGTGTTGCCCTGTATTAACTATGGTTAACTCATTGCGATATGCTTCCGTTAATTATTCGCGTGGTGTGAATCGCAGTTTGCAAAGAACGAAGAAACAGGCGCGAATACGGTCTGGCATGGAACGTCGTGGTCCAACCCTAAACGCAACTGTAACGTTCTATTAACCGACTACTGATGAACTGCACTTACGAGTGTGATTGTAATCACAAGGAAGGGTGATTGAAGGCGTGGCTGCGTGCGGCGCGAGCTAGCTATTTTGTTCTCATGATATTGAAATTGAAATTCATTTTCATTATGGACCGTTACGGGATGAACCGGACCGACGGATGCCGCGTCGCCGCGCCGGCGGCGGTCTTATTGCTGGCCCTCGCTTTAATGCTGGGCCTAGCCGCTCCCACAGCCGGTGCGCAATCGCAAGCCGCACCAGATTCCCCCCAAGAAACTGCTGCTCCCACGGCGCCGGACGTGAACGATCCGCCCAGCCCGCCTAGCGATGCCGAGACCCAAGCGATGTTCCCGCATTTCACGAACACGCGATTCTGGTTCACCGGGCAGACGAACTTCATCTTCCAGACTCATCCCGATTTTCACGCCGACTACAGCGGAAAAAACAGCCTCAGTCCAGACTATGACAAAGCGACTTCACGCGTCATGACGCTCTACACCGGCGTGCGGCTCAACAATTCCACCGAGCTTCTGGTGGACATCGAAGAAGCGGGCGGCGCGGCGCTCAGCACCGGCCTGGGCCTGGCCGGAAATACGGATCTGGATATCGTTCGCAATCCGCTTTTGAGCAAAGGGCCATATCTGGGTCGCGGCATGATCCACAAAGTGTTCGCGTTGAGCAAGGACAAGGTTGAGAACGATCGTACTTTTTTGTCGCTGTTTGACGAGTTGCCCCGGCGGCGCCTGGAAATTCGCTTCGGTAAGTTCAGCATGCCGGACTTCTTTGACGTGAATTCGGTGGGCTCCGACACGCATTTTCAATTCAACAACTGGTCGGTGGATAACAACGGCGCCTGGGACTACGCCGCCGATACGCGCGGCTATACCGTGGGCGTGGTGGCGGATTATGAGGACCGCAACTGGGGTTTCCGTTTCGCCGAAGGGCTCATGCCGAAGGTTGCGAACGGAATTGATCTGGTATGGCGGCCGTGGCAGGTTCATGCGGAGAACTGGGAATATGAGCTGCGCCATGGCGTCATACCTAAGAAATCCGGCGTCGTGCGGCTCTTGGCCTACACCAACTACGCAAATATGGGAATCTACCGCGATGCGGTTACTCAGTTTATAAATCACACCTCCCCGGAGCCGGAGACAGTCCCGGAAATCACGAATCATCCCTGGCACATCACGCGCAAATATGGCTTCGGCGTGAACGTGGAACAGAATCTCACGCGCTACGTGACTGCCTATGCCCGTTGGGGATGGGACAACGGGAAAACGGAGTCCTTTGCCTATACCGAGATTGATTCGACGTTCAACCAGGGCGTAGGGGTGAATGGCGCGTTATGGCATCGCAAGCAAGACCGTGCCGGCATTGCCTTCGTGTCGAACGGCATCAAGAAGGATCACCAGGTGTATCTGGCAGATGGCGGGCTCGGTTTCCTGCTGGGCGATGGCGGGCTAACCTACGGGCGGGAGAACATCGTCGAGTCGTATTACACGGCGCACATTTGGCGCGGAATCTATATTGCTCCCGGAGTGCAGCACATCAACAATCCCGGCTACAACCGCGACCGGGGGCCGGTGGTGGTGCCGGGCCTGCGGGCTCACGTCGAATTCTAGACCCAGTGCAATTAGAACGTGAATCTTGCGGAAAACTGCAAGACGCGGGGAAGGCCATGGTTTGTCTCAACAGATTGTTGCACGTCGGTCGCGAGGTTCTGCACAACAACTGACGCCCCCAGCACAACCGCTCCACTCTGGTCGGTGACCCGACGGTGAGCGAGCCCGTCAATCCCACATTCTGGGCGGTCAGCAGTATGCAACTCAGCACCACCATGACGCTGCATACCGCCGGACGATTGGCCGCGGTCAGCATTCTCTCGCTTGATCGAATGGAGGATTCGCCTTTCATCTTGGTTCCAGAGGGCAATGAATGTTCTGTGAAAACCGCGGTCGATCCATTAACACTAGAGATGCGAATCCAGCAGGAATCGCGTACCGATTTTCGCATAACTGCAACGCTGGTGGAATACGAAACCGCATTTGAGAATAGTTGGATTTACTATCGCCGCTAGTCGTCTGAGGGGATACGGCGATGCGGCGCCCATGTTCTCTGGCTAGGCGTTGCGCGTGATTCCGGCTTCTTGCTTTTGTGCGGTATGCAGCGCCCAGGCCATGCGCGGAGTGTTGTGGGCGATGCCGAAGCGGCCCTGTGCGTCGAGTAGAATGATTCCACCGTGGCCGTTGAGGCGCTGCTTCAGATAGTTCATCGCTTCCTTGGCGGCCCACTCGGGCAAACTGCCGGATTCGACGCGATCCGCCGCCCACTTCGCGAGCACCAGCTTCATGATCGGTTCGCCCCATCCGGTGGTGGAAGCGGCCGCGCTGAGATTGTCGGCATAGCAGCCGCAACCGATGAGCGAAGAGTCGCCCAGTCGGCCGGGAGCTTTATTGAGCGTGCCCCCGGTCGAAGTCGAAGCCGCGATATTGCCCCCAAGGTCGAGGGCGACGGCTCCGACCGTGTCGTGCGAAATGGTAGGCGCGAACAGATCGTTGCCGTGAGTTGAGTCTTGCGCCTGATATTCGCGCAGGCGCTCGACCTCACGCGGGATGACGAGATCTTCGTTACGGCAAAGAGCAATGCCGTGCTCGGCGGCAAAGCGCTCGGCGCCCTCGGCGACAAAATAGACGTGCGGACTGTCGCTAAGAATTTTGCGTGCGGCGCGAACCGGATTGCGTAGACGTTCGACACAACCTACACCGCCGCCGCGGAGGGTCGAGCCGTCCATGATGAAGGCGTCGAGTTGCACCTTCCCGTCGCGGTTCAGGAAACTGCCGCGGCCAGCGTCAAAGGTCCCGTCATCCTCGAGAACAACCACCGTTTCTTCGACCGCGTCGAGAGCCGAACCGCCGCGTTCCAGCTCGCGCCATCCCACGGCGGCGGCATTGCGCACTCCGCAGAGGTGTGCCTCGACCATATCGTCGGGAATGGCCCAGGCGCCGCCGTGAACAACCAGAACAGGATTGGTTGGCACTTTCAGTCCTTGCAGAAGGTTGCGGGGGATAGTTTAGCAGGCGGCGGTAGAGGCGAGATTCATATCATGGTATCGCTTAGCGATGCCGAAAGCCACACTTTCAGGCGGCACGGCCGGCGACGGGAGCGTCCATTTCCGTCGTCCGCTGCCAGGTATAGAAGATGCGGTGGATTACGGTGATGGTCGAAAGCACGGCGATCACCCAGAGCACCGGCGCCATGACATTGAACAAAGCGCCGATGATCAGAAGCACCAGACGTTCGGGGCGTTCCATGAAACCGACCCGGCAGGCGCCGATGAGCGACTCGGCGCGGGCGCGAGCATAACTGACCATAATGGCGCTGATCATGGCCAGCGCGGTCAGCACGACATAGAAGAATCGGTTGCCGCGCGCGTAGAAAACCAGCAAGCCAAAGAACAACGACGCATCGCTGTAGCGATCGACGATGGAATCGAAAAACCCTCCGAAGCGGGTCACTTGATTTGAGGCGCGGGCGACGCGCCCATCCACCAGGTCGAAAAATCCCGATCCGATGATGACCAAGCCGGCGTACAAAAACATGCGGCGCTGGTTGTCGCCGTTGGCATATCCAAACAAAAACGCGGCGTAGGTGTTGACCAGCAGTCCCATCAGGGTCAGGACGTTCGGATTGATGCGCGAAAGAGCGAGCAGGCGCACGATGCCGTCGAGCAGCACGCCGCAGGCGCGTCCGACGCCGCTGGTCCAAGTCATACGATCCAACCCCTTATGATCCAACCCATAATGATCCGACCAGCAAAAGTGCCGCCCTTAGCGTTGCCGCTCATTCCGTTTCCCGTTCCGGTTCCGGAAGCGCTTCCAGTTCCGCTTCCAGCTTGGCCTCGGCGAGATCGTGCATGGTCGACAGTTTCAGAATTTCCATTTCGCGGCTTCCGCCCGGAGTGACCACCACGGCAGTGTCGCCAACCTTCTTATTCAGCAGGGCGCGCCCGATCGGCGAGGTGGTTGAGATTTTGCCGGCGGCCACGTCGGACTCTTCGCTGGTCACGAGCTGGTATTCCATTTCCTCATTCTTGGTGCCGTCGTAGATGGTCACGGTCGAGCCCAGGCCGACTTTATCCCTGGGGATATTGTTCAGGTTGATCAGCGACAGATCGGCCAGGCGCTTGCCCAGTTGCCGGACGCGCGCCTTCAGATACTCCTGGCGCTGCTTGGCCATGTGATACTCGGCATTCTCGCTCAGGTCGCCCATGGCGACGGCTTTTTTGAGCTCTCTGGGGATATCGTGGGCCAGTTCGCGCTCCAGCGTGTTCAGCTCGTCCCGAAGTTTCTTCTTGATCTCTTCCGTCATTGCTTTCGGCATTATAACCCTCGGCCGTTGGCCAGGGGGCGCTCCGGTTTGCGATTCAGCTGCTAACGCCCCGGTCCAACCTACTAACCCGGAATGACTTAACACGGACCACGGGCCTCGAGCTTCTCGATTGCCTTGTGAGCGGTGCTCGGCTAGACTAAGAGAAGTTCTAGCACTCTCGGGCCAGGGCCCCCTCCATGAACGGCGACCGCGTTTTCCACATCGGCGATAAGGTCGTTTACCCCAACCACGGTGTCGGAATTATCGAACAAATCAGCAGCAGGACCATGGGCACCACGGTCGAAAAGTTCTACCTGCTGAAAATCGCCGCCAGCAGTCTGAAGGTGATGGTGCCGTTTGCCAATGTCAACAGCGTCGGGATGCGTCCGGTGGTACGGAATGGCGAGGTAGAAAAGATTGTGGATTACCTCTCCTCCGGCGAGTGCATTAACGCGGCGGACTGGAAGGACCGGTTTAAGGAGAATTCCGACCGCATGCGCACCGGGTCGCTCTCGGACGTGGCGATGGTGCTGAAAAGCCTGCTGATCCTCGCTCAGGCTAAATCGCTCTCTTTCCGCGAAAAAAAAATGCTGGAACGCGCCCGCTATCTGCTGGTCAGCGAGATCGCCATCTCGCGCAACTGCGACCAGAGCCTAATTGAACAGGCTCTCACCAAGGCGCTGACGAAATGTAATCTGCGCTTCCCCGAAATTACCGAACTGGCCTCCTGACCCCGCTGGGTGCGCCCTTTACCAAAAGTCCCCTGTGCATCCCTGTGTCCTCTGTGGTGAGCAAAATCCTCTCCACAGAGGGCGCAGGGGTTAGCGGGCCGCGTGCGCTTCCATCCAGGATTGGAGAATCAAAATAGCGGCCATCCGGTCGACGGCTTGTCCCCGCTTTTTGATCGAAAGATCAGTTTCGCGCAGCAGGCGGTTGGCTTCGGTCGAGGTCCAGCGCTCGTCCCACAGATGGACAGTCACGCCGAAGTGCGCGTGCAGATCGTCGGCGAAGCGGCGCATCTTTTCCGATTGCGTCCCTTCCGCGCCGCTTAAACGCAGAGGCAGGCCGACGACAATCTCCCGGATCTCGTACTTCGCCAGCACTTGTCCCAGGGCCTCCAGATCGCGACGCTTGTTCTGTCGCTGGATCGTGTCCAGCCCCTGAGCCGTGATGCCCAGCGGGTCGGAGACGGCGACTCCGATCCTTTTCGAGCCGACATCGAGGGCCATGATGCGGCAGAGGGCGGGGGTCGCGGGTGTATCCATCCGTTAATTGTAGATGGCCCCGGTTCCCAGAATCACGTGGGGCCCGATCAAGGGTCCCCTCGTGAACCCCTGTGTCCTGTGGTTCCAGATCTTTCTCAATCAACCAGAGAACAGAGGCGGGTGCGGCAATCGCGTGAATAAGGTCCAGCCGCAATTCCGGTGGTGCAATTCCGCTGGAGGTGAGGCAGAATTGTTGGCCAGTCTGGAAGGGGTGAGCAACCACACAGTATGGAGACCACGGGAACACGAAACGGGCATCACTGGTCGCTGACGCTGCTGGGCATGGCCCTGGTCATTATGTTCGCGTATTACGGCGAATCGGTGCTGGCGGTGTTGTTTTTTGCCATCCTGCTGAGCTTTATGCTTTCTCCGGTGGTGCAGGCGCTGGAGTACTTGCACCTGCCGCGGGCCCTGGCGGCGCTCATCAGCGTAGTCGTGCTGCTGGTGGTGCTCTATGGCGTCACGGCTGCCTCGTACAACCAGGCGCTCACTTTCGCGGACAACGTTCCGAAGTATTCGCAGAAAATCCGCTCCATCCTGCAGCCCTTTCGGCAAGAGGCAGAAAAGATCGAGCAAACGGGCGAGGTGGTGGCCGAGCCAGAGGACAAGAATGTGGTGCCGGTGCGGCAGGTGCAGAGTTGGTCCGAGGTACTCACCCACGGAGCTGGCACGCTGACCGACATCCTGCTCGCCGCGTCGTTCATCCCGTTCCTGGCCTACTTTCTGCTGACTTGGCAGAGCCACGCACGTTCGGCCACCGTGATGCTGTTTCCCTTGCATCACCGGCACACAGCATTCGTGACACTGGGGCTGATTGGGAAAATGTTGCAAAGTTTCATTGTGGGAAACCTGCTGATTGGGTTGCTGATTTCGGCTGTCAGCGTGGCAATCTTCGGCTTACTGCACGTTCCGTTCTTCTACTTCGTCGGCTTCCTCAGCGGATTTCTAAGCCTGGTTCCGTACCTGGGAGTGGTGCTGGCGATAGTTCCGCCGATCCTCGTCGGCCTGGGACAACTGGAGGCCGGAAGCCTGCTCGTGGTGGCGCTCTGTGTGGTCGGAATGCATCTTTTCGGGCTAAATGTCCTCTATCCAAAGCTGCTGGGGAGCCGCCTGAAAATCAATCCGCTGGCAGTCACGATCGCGCTGCTGTTCTGGGGAGCGGTCTGGGGAGCAGTCGGACTGGTACTCGCCATTCCGATCACCGGAGCCATGAAAATTGTCTTTGACCACGTCGAGTCGATGAAGCCGTATGCGGATTGGCTGGGCGAGTAGAATCCATTTCACCGCCGAGACGCAGAGCGCGCCGAGAAGGCCCTTTTGGGGGGATTTGGAGTCTCCCGTTGACAGAAGAAGGCTAATGAAGTCCAATAATTAGTTGCTACCAAGTTGCAACTAAAATCGGGAAGGCAGGGCCGGCTTGTGGGCGTGATAGTTGCGACTGATTCGCATTTAGGCAGGGCGGAAAACGACACCGCAATCACTCGACCTTCCCTGATGAAAGAGCTGGCTGCGTGGCGCGTACGCATCACCTCTCAGAGGCGCCTGCTGGTCGGCATTATTCAGGACTCGCCTCGACATCTGGACGCGGCCATGCTGTGGAAGCTTGCCAGGAAACAGGACCCGGATATCGATCGCGCCACCGTCTATCGAACGATAGCGTTGCTCAAGAATCGCGGGTTGATCGATGAGTTGGATCTCATGCACATCGAGGGCGAGAAACACTTTTACGAGGCCAAGACGAATCGCGATCACTGCCATATGGCTTGCTTCCGCTGTGGCGCCATCATGGAGTATGCGAGCTCGTCTTTCGAGAAACTAAAAAGAGAGATGGCCAAGCAAAGCGGCTTTCAGATCCGGGTCGTGCGGCTGGAAGCAGGCGGAATTTGCAAACGATGCCAAAAGGCTGCCAGCTAGCGGTTTTTTTTAAGTGAATTAGTTGCGACTCTATCGCAAGTAAATAGGCTGAACTAATAAGGGGAATGTTGAAGCGTCTTGCGATAAATCTGTCTTTTGCAATGCTCATACTCGTCGCCATCACTTCATGGGCTGGGGTTGGCGGGAGTGTCTCGGGCACAGTCAGGGATGCGAGCAATGCTGTGGTCCCAAACGCCAGCGTGAACGCAACCAATGTCGAAACCGGAGTCCAGCATCAGGCTGCAACCAACGGTCAGGGATTCTACTCTTTTGCCAACCTTCCCATCGGACGCTACAACATTGCCATCCAAAAGACGGGGTTCAAACCGTATCAGCGCACTGGCGTCCATGTTGACGCCAACAGCACGTTGACGGTCGATGCGCTCCTTGCGGTAGGCGACAGATCCGATGTCGTTACCGTCGCCGAAGACCAAGTCCTGGTGGAGACGATGAGCACGCAAGTTGGCGAGGTCATCACCAGTGCGCGGATGACGGCCGTGCCCCTCAACGGCCGGAGCTTTACGGATTTGCTTTCCCTTCAACCGGGAGTTGCGGCGGCCACTTCAATCACGTCCGACACGGTGCAGGACGTGGGCGCAACCGCCCTTTCGCCCTCCGGAGACTTGAATCCCGGCACCATCTCGATCAACGGCCAGCGGGAATTTGCCAACAGTTTTCTGGTCAACGGAAGCGATGTCGAAGAAGACGTCAACATGGGAGCGGCGATTGTTCCCAACCTCGATTCCATTGATGAATTCCGGATTCTCACCAATAACTTCGATGCCGAATATGGCGAGTTCAGCGGGGGCCAGATCAATGTCGTAACCAAGTCGGGGACGAATGCATTTCATGGCGACGTTTTCGAGTTCCTGCGCAACACCGGACTCGATGCGCGCAACTATTTTTCTCCAGCGCGGGGCGCATTCGATCAAAACCAATTTGGGGGGACCTTCGGCGGGCCGATTAAAAGGAACACGGTCTTTTTCTTCGGAGATTATCAGGGGACGCGATCGACCCAGGGAGTGGACACAGGACAGATTCCAGTGCCATCCCTCGCCGAGCGTAACGGCGACTCTCTCGACCTTAGTGGAAGCGTAAGTGGCACCTACCTCGCGTCTCTCCTGACACAGAAGCTTGGCTATCCTGTCACTCAAGGAGAGGCTTACTCTGCGGTTTTTCCAAATGGCGCTATTCCAAAAAATGCCTGGGCCGCGCCCGCCACAAATCTGCTGCAATACATTCCACCGCCAAACGTCGGACCCAATCTCTTTTCCACATCGGCCTACGACAGAACTTTGCGCGATGACAAAGGCGCCTACCGCCTTGATGCCAACACACCCAGGGGGCTGATGTCGGCCTATTACTTTCTCGATAACTGGTCGCAGAACAATCCCTACCCGGTCGCTCAAGGCGGAGCGAACGTTCCGGGCTTCAATGCGCTCTACACGGGTCGCGCACAATTGCTGGGCCTCGGCAACACGAAGACAGTCAGCCCGACTGCCGTGAATGAATTCCGCTTCAGCTATTTGCGCGACTCCAACGACCTTGGCAAACCGGTCGGGGGAGTCGGTGTGAGTCTGGCCTCCCAAGGCTTCGAGGTGGGGTCAGGAACGCCGGGAATCGTCCCTCTGTCTCCACCAACTGAAGGTGTAGAGGGTGTAAGCTTTAACAGCTTCACGATTGGAACCAATACGAATGAACTGAAGCAGACGGGAAACACATTTCAGTGGCTCGACAACTTTTCTGAAGTAATCGGAACTCACACTCTGAAGGCGGGTGGCGAGTTCCACTACGATCAGGTCAATGTCAATGCCATCGCTCAGTTCAATGGCAGCTTCCTGTTCTTTGGCACCGAGACCGGCTCTGACTTCGCGGACTTCCTCTTGGGAGTTCCCAGCCAGTACAACCAAAGCCAGCTTGAGCCCTTTTACGGCCGGAACAAATACATAGGCATCTACGGGCAGGATAGCTGGCGTGTGACGCGCGGCCTCACCCTGAATTCTGGTCTGCGATGGGATCGGATCGAGCCGTGGTATGAGAAGCACAACCAGATCGCGACCCTCGAACCGGGCAAGCAGTCCGTAGTTTTTCCAGGAGCTCCTGCCGGCATTCTTTATCCCACCGACCCAGGAGTGCCGCGGACGCTGGCACCTCCGGGAGATCGCGATCTTGCTCCGCGCATCGGCTTGGCCTATTCACCTGGCGCTTGGGGCGACAGCGTGCTGGCAAGAATGCTCGGCGATCCGGGCCAAACCAGCATAAGAGCGAGTTATGGTGTGTTTTATACCGCGATCGAGGCACTTACGATTGGAACGATGAGTGGCAATGCTCCGTACGGCACGACCTACACAAGTCCAGCCCCGCCGCTGTTCTCCACCCCGTTTATCACGGCTGCGAATGGCGAGAACCTCGGCCAATATTTCCCGGTCACGCTGGCTCGATCGAACTCAAATGCGAATCACCCTGACGCCAACGTCAACTGGGCGCAGTTCGAGCCGATTACGGGTATGCCAACCTACCCCACAACCAATCGGATTCCCTACACTGAAGAATACATGCTCTCGCTGGAGCGCGGATTTGGAACCAACACCGTACTCAGTTTCAATTACATAGGCGCCCAGGGACATCGCCTGCTGGTACTGGACGAGGCCAACCGCGGCAGTCCAGCGCTGTGTTTGTTTTTGAGCAACCCTGCAAATCTCGCACCGGGACAGACTCCTTGCGGTCCCTTCGGCGAAGGTTCTACCTACACCACTTCCACGGGCAAGGTATACAACGGAACGCGCGGCCCGCTGGGCTCCAATTTCGGCAGCGATGCCAACCAGGCCACCATCGGCAATTCCAATTACAACGCCTTGCAGATCACCTTGCGCCACAGCAGTAAACGCCTGAGTGTGCTGGCCGGATACACCTACAGCAAGTCCGAAGACCAGTCCTCGAACCTGGGGGAAGAAGTCAATCCGTTCGATCCTGCACTCAGCAAAGCTTTGTCGGCTTTTGATGTGAAGCATAATTTTGTCGTCAGTTACAGTTACAAGATTCCATTCGATACTTTCTTCCGCGCCTCGAATGGCTGGACAGAAGGATGGGAACTCTCCGGGATCACGCATTTTACTTCGGGTCTGCCCGTGACCCTTGTCAATTACGGCGACAATTCCTTGCTCGGGGCGGAGCCGAATGGCGTCAACAACTACGGCGTTGATGAACCGGACTATGCGAGCGGTCCACTCGATCTGAATCGCAATCCTCGAAACCGGCGCGCTTATTTCGATGTCGCGCAGTTCAGCGAAAATGCCTTGGGGACGCTAGGCACAGCCAAACGGCGCTTCTTTTACGGACCGGGGATGGACAACTACGATATGGCCCTGGTCAAGAGCGCGCGTCTGACCGAATCCAAGTCGCTCCAGTTTCGGCTAGAAGGTTTCAATGTTTTCAACCACGCTCAGTTTTTCGGACCGCAATCGGTAGACGGCAACATCGGCAGTTCCACATTCGGGCAAGTCGTCAGTGCCGATTCACCCCGCCTGGTTCAGTTGGGCGCAAAGTTCATTTTCTAGAACGAGCAATCGATCCTTCAGGCCTTGTACTCCAGCCACTTTGTGACAATCTAAAAAGACCTCTACACTGGAACCTTGCGCACGCTGATCACACTCTTCTTGGTTGTCGTTTTCGCCGTTGGCGGCTGGTTGGCCTGGCAGGTCTACGTCCCGGTTACGCCGCCCGCCAACGCTTCTTTGCTGCTCCGTCCCGGATATTCGACGCGGAGGATTGCGGCGGAGCTGAAGAACGCGGGAGTAATCCGCAGCGAACGTGTTTTCTGGCTCTGGCATTTGTTGCACCCGAAGCCCACCCTGAAGGCGGGCGAGTACCTTTTCGAGCGCGAGGGAACGCTTCCCCAGGTTTACCGGCGGATCGCGCGCGGCGATATCTACTTCCACGTGGTCACCATTCCCGAAGGCTACACAATATTCGACATCGCCAAGGCGATGGAGGACGCGGGGCTGGGGCCAGCGGCCGATTTTCTGCAGGTTGCCGAAACCCAGATCCAGCTCATCTCGGATCTGGCGCCGGACGCCAAGTCGCTGGAGGGATATCTCTTCCCCAACACCTATCAGTTCACCCGAACGCAGAGCCTGGAGGAAATGGCGGGGGAGATGGTCCATCAGTTCCGGCAGGTGGCACAGCAGATCGGGCTGACGGCCGGGGTGAACTCAGACATACCAAGGGTCGTGACCATGGCCTCGATTGTCGAAAAAGAAACCGCGGTTCCGGAGGAGCGCCCGCGGGTCGCCAGCGTGTACTACAACCGGCTGGCGCAAGACATGGCGCTCGATGCCGATCCGAGCGTGATCTATGCGGAGCTGCTGGCCGGCACCTACCAGGGAAGGCTCCATCACGCCGACCTGGCGGTGCACTCGCCGTACAACACTTATCGTTTCCCGGGGTTGCCGCCGGGGCCGATCGGCAATCCTGGAAAAAGCGCCCTGGAAGCGGCCCTGCACCCCGACAGCACGAAATTCCTTTATTTTGTCAGTGATGGCAACGGGCGCCACCGCTTCGCCCGCAGCCTCGAAGAGCATAATCGGAACGTGGCCGCCTATCGCCATTCACTCGGCCTCAGGCAATAGCCCGTGGAGAGATTGCGCTCCCTCTGTGGGTTTTCCCCGGTGGTCGTCTGTGTCGCCGTGGTTGCAGCTCTCTAGACTTCCGTTCTGCAATCCGACTCCTAATTTCATCACAAACATCCGGGCCATGCGCGACAGATTTCCAACCCTTCTCATTCCGAAATATCTTCCATATAAGTCATTGGGAATCTAAAAGTTATGGGATTTCCAGGACCCAGCCCTCTGATTCCAAGAGATCGGAGTGAGGGGCACCCCGCCGCATTTGCCTATTACACACATATTAAAGAACAAGAAATGGAGCCAATGAACCGCTGTTGGAAGCTTACCCCGACATGAACCCGGGTTTGCACCACGCGCTGCTGCGCGGAACCCTCCGCTGCCTTATACTAATCTGATACCCATGTGGCAAGAGTTTCCCCAGGTACTGGCATAGGAATGTATCGTCTTCATCTGCGCCTGTTTTTGCTTTTTTTTCTGTCGGCGGCGACATTTCCGCTGGACGGATGTCTCTTCCGGACACGTAGTCTGGATCGCCAATTCTCCGACCGTCCGCTGAAGACAGCGACCCAGCAGGATCTGATCGAATACGTCAACACTCAGGCTACCAAGATTCAGTCCATGCAGGCCACGGTAGATCTTGACGCTTCGTCTGGAGACCCAAAAAACGGCCGGATCACCGATTACAAGGAGATTCGAGGCTACGTGCTGGCCCGCAAGCCGGCCATGCTGCGCATGAAGGGCCTAATGCCGGTGGTACGCAATACGGCCTTCGACATGGTAAGCGACGGGCAGGAATTCAAGGTGTGGATCCCTCCGCAGAATAAGTTTGTCATGGGCTCGAACAATGCGGACAACTACCAGCCCGACAAGCGGCTGGAAAATATGCGACCGCAGTACATTTACGACGCGCTGCTGCTGCCGGAAATTGGCCAGGACAAAGCCGTGCTGGACAACGGCTTTGAAATCGTCCTGGACTCGAAGCGGCATCGGGTCGAACAGCCGAATTACAGCCTCCTGGTGATCCGCAACGGTCCGCAGGGCTGGTATTTATCGCGCAAGATCGAGTTCAGCCGAACCGACCTCTTGCCGTACCGGCAGAGAATCTATGACCAGCAGGGAAACGTCGTGACCGACGCCCACTACAGGGATTACAAAGACTACGATGGGACTTCGTTCCCGAATGTTATTAAGATCGAACGTCCGCGGGAAAATTACGACATCACCCTGAGCATGGTCAAACTGGAAATCAACAAAACGCTGACCGACGATCAGTTTGGGCTGGAGCAACCGCCTGGAGCTGACGTGGTGCGTCTCGGTCAGCCCAGTTCCAACCCGCCGAAGACAGCGGATGGCAAAGGCAGGTAGTGCCCGTTTCTTAAAACTGGATAGGCTTGCCAAGAGCACGGCTCCATACGCTGTGGCAGACGCCGGTTTCGTATCAGGACTCCTTTCAGCGATGCCGAAACCGTTCCCATCAGACGCCCCTTTAGGGGCCGAGGGCCAAACGTCAAAAAGCGCATGATGAATCGTATGATCGTCGGAAATCTAGTGCATCGGCCGCTCCGCTCTCTGATCAGCGTGGTGGCAGTGGCGCTCGAGGTCACGTTGATCCTGCTGATCGTCGGCCTCTCCCTCGGCATGCTGCAGGATCAACGCACGCGGAATGCGGGCATCGGGGCTGATGTGATCGTGCTGCCGCCGGGATCCTCGTTTATCTCCGGGCTGACGGGCGCGCCCATGCCGACGAAGATTGAAGACGTGCTGGCCAAGTTGCCCCATGTGGAGAGGATTGCCCCGGTCGTCACGCAAATCAGTTCGGCGGGCACTCTCGAGATCATCGCGGGGATCGACTTGTCCAGCTATGAGAGCTTGTCGGCGGGATTCCACTATTTGGAAGGCGGTCCCTTCAAAGGGCCCTACGACGTGCTGGTCGACGATCTTTTTGCCAAGTCCAAGCATGCCAAGGTGGGGGACACGATCGAAATTCTGAACAACAAGTTTCGCATCTGCGGGATCGTGGAACGGGGCAAGGGCGCTCGAAAGTTCGTTCCGCTTGCTACTCTGCAAGACCTGATCGGCGCCAGGGACAAGGCCACCATCTTTTATCTGAAGGTTGACAACCCGGCCAACGCGGACACGGTTGTCGACGAGATCAAACACGTCCCGGGGATGGAGCGGTACGTGGTTAACTCGATGGCCTCCTACTTGGCCGCTATGACCACCAGCAACATTCCTATGCTTTCGACCTTCATCGACGTCGTGGTCGGGATTTCGGTGGCGATCGGATTCATCGTGATTTTTCAGGCCATGTACACGGCGGTGATGGAACGGACGCGCGAAATCGGCATTCTGAAGGCGATGGGGGCGTCCAAGCTGTACATCGTGAATGTGGTGCTGCGGGAGACGGTGCTGCTAGCCGTTGGGGGCATCGTGCTGGGCATCGTCGTCAGTATGGCGGCCCGTGCAGGGCTGGCACACAAGTTCCCGCTGCTGCAGGTAGTGGTAGACGGTGGCTGGATCGTACGCGCCACCCTGATTGCCGTCGTGGGCGCGATTGCCGGGGCCCTCTATCCGGCGTTCAAGGCGGCGCAGAAGGATCCTATCGACGCGCTGGCGTACGAATAGACGGCAGCCATTCTTTAGGTCGACTTGGGTTCGAGTTGGATTCGCCTTAATGTTCGCTTTTGTTTCGCCTGTGCTTGCCTGGTCTTTTTCTTTCTCATAATTTTCCTCGCAAATCGGGAAAGAATGCACGATACTGCCCCGTGAAACTGTCCGTGCTATAATCGCGCGCCGTTACCGAAAAGCATGTGCAGTGTCGCAGCGGGTTGTCCTAATTCAAATATTCAGGAGGAGATATGCGCTTCAATGATCCGACTCTCTACGGTCGGGACGATGAGACAGATGAGTTCAGCGACAGCGGCGCCTACGGCGAATCGCTGGAAGAGGATTTGGAAGAAGAGGAAGAAGAGGAAGAAGAACCCGTTCTGGTAGAAGAAGACGACGAGATCGCCGTGCCGCCACCGGTGCGAGAACCTGCGCCCGTGATCCCATCGGGCGGCGGTGAGAGTGGGCCTCCGAAGAAAAAAGCACCGGCCAAGAAAGCGCCAGTCAAGAAGGCTCCCGCCAAGAAGAAAGCGGCAAAGAAGCCGGCGAAGAAAGCCGCAAAAAAACCGGCCGCAAAGAAAAAGGGCAAACCGGCTAAGAAAAAAGCGGCGAAAAGGCCAGCCAAGAAAGCGGCAAAGAAAAAAGGTGCCCGCAAGAAAGGCCGCCGCTAGCGGTTCACGCTGGCAGCCCAAGGCAAATGATGGCGGAAGCCCGGCTCTCGCTCCGGCTTCCGCCATTTCATTTACTGTGCGTCGGAGACGATTGCTTCCGCTTCGATTTCCACAAGCATTTCGGGAGAAACCAGCGCGGTGATTGCCATCATGCTACTCGCGGGACGAATGTCCCGGAAGAATTCTCCGTGTGCCTTCCCTACTTTTTCCCAATCGGCAATGTTGGTGAGGAACACGCGCGTCCGGACGACATCTTTCAGCGAGGCTCCGGCCCTCTCCAAAGCGCGGTCGATGTTCTTGAGGGTTTGAACCGCCTGGGCGTAGGCATCACCCCCGCCGATAATTTTGCCGTCGGCTCCAGTTGCGGTTGTACCCGCAACGTGCACATACGCGCCGACACGAACCGCACGAGAGTAACCGACAATCGGCTCCCAAGGTGTTCCGCTTGAAATGTTGATTCGCTCCACTGCGCCTCCGTTTTAGTGCCTCATCGTGTAAATACATTCGGTGAGCCATGCAGATAGGTTCCATGAATCATGTAAACAGATTCAGTAAATCATGTTTCTCGATCCGCGACGCGGAATTAGCAGCCGCCCGCTCTGACTGCCAGCAATACCGCCGTAACCCCGCGCCCCACGCGGGCTTCTAACTAAAGCAGTGGCTCGAATGGGTACTTGTGTTAGATCGGGATTCACGGTATCTAATCCGCACAAGGTTCTGTTTTGATAGGAACCATAGGGGTACTGTTTCGGAAGGAAGTGGGGCCATGGAAATTCCGGAGACACATCCGCTACAACAGTTGTTTCTTGAACTGGTTGGCCGTCATTATGCCCAGGAGATCGGCATTCGCGATCCGCAGGTCGTGAACTACGTCGCACATCTCCTGTCGGAGTTCTGCGATGCCGAGCAGCTGTTGAGAATCCGCAATGCGGCGGGCAAGCCGCTGAACGATGTGGGCGAGATGCTGATCGAGTCGGACCCGATCTATGGCCCGGCGCCCTCGTTCGACCGCGAGCGCCAGGTCCGCAAGCACATTGGCGACTTTACGCTGTTCTATGCCGGCATGTTTCCGGAGAGCATCAACCACTATCGCCTGCGCCGCCAGCGGGTCGAGAATTTCGTGGATTGGGTGAAGGCTGGAAAAGAAAGCTACTACATCGTCTCCAAGTTCGAGTACTTCGAATACTCCAAGGTGGCGCCGCTGTTCGCGCAACTTTCGCAAAGATTTGAGCAGTGCGTGTACGGACTGAACCTGGTTAAGAACGAGCTTGAGGTAATGCAGCACCCCATCGCGCGAAGGGCGAACGAACTCATTATGTAGGACTGCAGAGGTGAGAGGTCAGATTGCAGAAGTAAAATCTGGAATTCACGGCGCGTCGGGTTTCACCTCTGCAGTCTGACCTCTGACCTCTCACCTTTCACCAGCCGCCTGCCGGCGATTTCAAATTTTCCTTCCAGCACAATATTGATTGCTTCGGTGTAGGCGATGTGTTCCTGCTCAAGAATGCGTGCGGCGAGCGTGTGCTCGTCGTCGGAGTCGAGCACGGGAACGGTCCTTTGCACGATGATGGCGCCATGATCAAGTTCCTCATCCACCAGGTGCACCGTGCAGCCCGACACTCTCACACCGTATGCGAAGGCTTGCTGCTGCGCTTCGAGGCCGGGAAATGCTGGCAGCAATGAAGGATGGATATTGAGAATCCTCGCCGGAAACTGCTGCACGAACCAGGGTGAGAGCAGGCGCATGTAACCTGCGAGGCAGACGAGATCGACTTTGTTGTCCAGTAGCGCGGCCACAACTTCGCGGTCGTGCTCCTCGCGTGGCTTGCCTTTGGATGGAATGGCAAGTGCGTTGAGGCCTCGCTGGTGGGCGGTTTCAAACCCGGGAGCCTCGGCACGGTTCGAAATCACGACGGCAATGCGGGCATTTGGTATCCGGCCAGCCGCAATGCTGTCGGCGATGGCCACAAAATTGGAGCCTCGTCCAGAAAGCAGGATGCCGAGATTCTTCACGGATCTATTGTAGTGTCACCGCAGGGTTCGGCTGGAGCACGGAGTTCTAGTGAGCGCTCCCGTAGCGCGCATCGAGCGCAAGATTCAATTCGAGTACGTGAACGCGTGGCTCGCCCAGGAAACCCCATTGCCGGTTCTCGGAGTTGTCACGAACTAGCTGTGCGACTTCAGCTTCTGAAATCTTGCGTTCCGCGGCTACGCGCCGAATCTGGAACTGCACCGCCGCTGGCGAGATATCCGGATCCAGTCCTGAACCCGATGTCGTCACCAGGTCGACGGGGATGGGAGTCCCGGGATTCTCCGCTTGCAGTTTGGCAACGTCTCCTTTGACGCGTGTAATCAGCTGCGCATTGGTCGGACCCAGGTTCGAACCGCCGGAGGCGGTGGCGTCGTAGCCCGCGGCGCCCGCGGCGGATGGCCGCGAATGAAAGTACCCAGGCCCCGAAAATGGCTGCCCGATCAGGCGAGAACCAACTACCACTCCGTCCTTCCCCTTGATCAGTTCCCCGTTCGCCTGCTTGGGGAAGATCAGTTGTGCGAGTCCGGTAACCAGCAAGGGATACAGAATTCCCAGCAGAACTGTGGTTGCAATCGTCATGAGTACCGCGGTGATCAGATTTTTCTTCATTGTTCTTCTCTATTCCCTACACCAGCTTGATGCCAGTGATAAACATGTCAATCAGCTTGATGCCGATGAAGGGGACCACCAGTCCGCCGAATCCATACACCAGCAAATTTTGCCGCAACAGAGATTCGGCGCTCATCGGCTTGTACGCGACCCCGCGCAGCGCCAGCGGAATCAGGGCAACAATGATGAGCGCATTAAAAATCACAGCAGAAAGTATTGCCGACTGCGGCGTTTGCAGCCGCATGATGTTCAGCGCATTCAGCACTGGAAATGTTCCGGCAAACATTGCCGGAATGATCGCGAAATACTTGGCCACGTCGTTCGCAATAGAAAACGTGGTGAGCGCTCCGCGTGTCATCAGCAGCTGCTTGCCGATAGCCACCACTTCGATGAGTTTGGTGGGATTGGAATCGAGGTCCACCATGTTTCCGGCTTCCTTGGCCGCTTGCGTCCCGGTATTCATGGCCACGCCCACATCAGCTTGAGCCAGCGCGGGCGCGTCGTTGGTGCCGTCTCCGGTCATAGCTACGAGCTTGCCGTCAGCCTGCTCGCGACGAATCAGATCCATCTTTTCTTTCGGAGTCGCCTCCGCCAGAAAATCGTCTACGCCCGCCTCGCGCGCAATCGCCGCCGCCGTCAGCGGATTGTCGCCCGTGATCATGACCGTCTTGATTCCCATCGCACGCAGTTGATTGAAGCGCTCGCGCATCCCACCTTTGACGATGTCTTTCAGGTAGATCACGCCTAGCGCTCGCTGATTCTCCGCGACCACCAGCGGAGTTCCTCCCGAGCGGGCGATCTGTTCCACGCTCGCCTGAATCTCGCGTGGCAGCGAGGTGCCGAACTGATGCAGGTATTTGGTGATGGCGTCGACCGCTCCCTTGCGAATCTCGCGGCCGTCCAGGTTCACGCCCGACATGCGCGTTTGCGCGGTGAAGGGGACGAAAACGGCTTCGTGCGAAGCCAGTTCACGTCCGCGCAGGCTGTACTTTTCTTTCGCCAGCACCACAATCGACCGGCCTTCCGGCGTTTCGTCCGCGAGCGAAGAGAGTTGCGCGGCATCGGCCATTTCGGCGGCGGTAATCCCTGGAGCAGGAATGAACTCCGCTGCCTGGCGGTTGCCGAGTGTGATCGTTCCGGTCTTATCGAGCAATAAAGTGTTCACGTCCCCGGCCGCTTCTACGGCACGCCCGGACATGGCCAGCACGTTGTGCTGCACCAGGCGGTCCATCCCGGCAATGCCGATCGCGGAAAGCAAACCGCCAATGGTGGTCGGAATCAGGCAGACCAGCAGAGAAACCAGCACGAACACCGTCTGCGGCGATCCCGAGTAAATCGCGAAAGGCTGCAGGGTAACCACCGCCAGCAGGAAGATAATGGTCAGGCCCGCGAGCAGAATGTTGAGCGCGATCTCGTTCGGAGTCTTCTGCCGCTCCGCGCCCTCGACCAAAGCGATCATTCTATCGAGGAAGGTTTCTCCTGGATTCGAAGTAATGCGGACTTTGATGACATCGGAAAGCACGCGCGTGCCGCCGGTGACCGCGGACCGATCTCCTCCGGCTTCGCGGATCACGGGTGCGGATTCTCCCGTAATCGCAGACTCGTCCACCGAGGCAACGCCTTCGATAACTTCGCCATCGCCCGGGACGAATTCGCCCGCGACCACCAGCACGACGTCACCCGAACGTAGCTTCGCACTCGGCACCGTTTCTGTCGTCCCGTCCGCCAGCAAGCGCTTGGCCACGGTTTCAGATCTGGCTTTGCGCAGCGTGTCGGCTTGCGCCTTACCACGCCCTTCGGCCATGGCTTCCGCGAAATTCGCAAACAGCACCGTGAACCAAAGCCAGAGCGTGATCTGCAGATTGAAGGCGAAGCTTTGCTTCTCGCGGAATAACAGCAAGGTCGTCACCACGCTGCCCACCTCGACCACGAACATGACCGGATTTTTCATCATGGTGCGAGGATCGAGTTTGACCACGGAATCGACCAGCGCCCGCCGGATGATTTTCGTGTCCCACAAACTCTTGCTTTTTTTCCCTGCCAGGTTTTCTGCCATGCGCGGCCTCAGAAAGCTTTCCCTGCCATCATCAACAGGTGTTCAAGTACGGGCCCCAAACTAAGAGCCGGAAAAAATGTGAGCGCTCCCACGATCAAAATCACTGATACCAGAAGAACGGTAAACAGGGGCGTAGTCACCGGAAACGTACCCGCCGAAGCAGGCACGGTTTTCTTCTTCGCCAGGTTGCCGGCAATCGCCAGCATGGGAATGATCATGAAGAATCGTCCCACCAGCATCGTCATCGCGCCCGCGGTGTTGTACCACAGCGTGTTGCCGTTCAATCCGGCGAACGCGGAACCGTTGTTCCCGGCCATGGACGTGAACGCATAAAGGATCTGGGTCAGGCCGTGTGGACCTGGATTGGTGATGCTCGATGTGCCAAATCCCTCGACCGACGAAATGCCCGTGAGCACCAGAATGATCAGCGGGAAAACCAGCGTGACCAGCATCGCCATCTTCACGTCGTAGGCTTCTATCTTCTTACCCAGATACTCCGGCGTTCGCCCCACCATGAGCCCGGCAATGAACACCGACAGCACCACGTAGATCAGGATGCCGTACAGGCCCGCGCCCACTCCTCCAAAAACGGTCTCGCTGAGCATGATGTTGACCAGTGGCACCATTCCGCCCAGCGGAGTGAAGGAATCATGTACACCGTTGATGGCCCCACAACTTGCGTCAGTGGTAATGGTGGCGAACAATGCAGAATTGGCGATGCCAAAACGCACTTCCTTGCCTTCCATGTTGCCGCCCGGTTGCAGCGCAGTGGCTTGCTGGTCAACCCCGTGCAGCAGAGGATTGCCTCTGGCCTCAGCCCAGTAAGCCGTCGTAACCCCGCACAGGAACAGGACCGCCATCGCCGCCCATACTGCCCAGCCGTGACGGTGCGACCCAGTCATTCGGCCCAGCGTGTAAGTAAGACCTGCCGGGATCGCGAAGATGGAGAGCATCTGCAAGAAGTTGCTAAGTGGTGTGGGATTCTCAAAGGGATGAGAGCTGTTGGCATTGAAAAATCCGCCGCCGTTCGTGCCTAGCATCTTGATCGCCTCTTGCGAAGCAACTGGCCCTTGCGCAATGGTCTGGTCGGTCACCGTGTCCATTACTGGCTTGCCATCGGTCCCAACCATCGGCTTGTCGTCCGTCCCAGTTTTCTGGACCTGTTGTGGCTCGACCAGCTTCGCGGTGTCATACCGCCTGAGGTTTTGCACCGCTCCCTGCGAAACCAGCAGCAGGGCATAAACGATACAGGCCGGCAGCAGCACCCACAGGGTGGAGCGGGTCATGTCGACCCAGAAATTTCCAATGGTCTCTTTTTCCTTGCGCGCGATGCCGCGAACGAATGCGATCGCCAGCGCGATCCCCACCGCCGCCGAGGCGAAGTTGTGGTAGGCCAAGCCAGCCATTTGCGTGAGATAGCTCATGGTGGACTCGCCCGAATAATTCTGCCAATTGGTATTGGTGGTAAAAGAAGCGGCAGTGTTAAAAGCCAGTGCTTGGGCGACTGACCCGAACTTCTGCGGATTCCACGGCAGGAACTGCTGCACCCGCTCGATCAGATAAAGCAAAAGCATGGAGGCGCCGCTGAACAGTAGCATGCTGACCGCATATTCGGTCCAGCGCATCTCGTGCTCTTCATCGACGCCGGTCACACGATAAAGCAACCGCTCGACCGGCCGCAGCACGGGATCGAGAAACGTCCACTCGCGGCTGAACACTTTTGCTATGAACACGCCGAGCGGCTTGGTGATCGCCAGAATCAGAGCCAGAAATACAACGATCTGCATCCAGCCATTGGTTGTCATTTCAGAATTTCTCCGGTCTCAGCAACGCATACAACAGGTAGACCATCAACCCGGCACTTACAATCAGCATGATGATCGATTCAGCATTCATGATTGATTTACCTCACGCGTTTTGTCCTCAGCGAATTCGATCGCAGAATTGCACATAACCCAGCGACAGCACGAAGAACGCTATCGCGACCACGACAAAGATCAGGTCTTGCATACAACCTCCCTCATGTGCGGGCTAACTTGGCACGAGTGAACATGTCGATTAAACAGGTTTCCCCGTAAAAGTGAGGTAAGCAGTTCGTAAAGAAATCATAAAGAAGAAGCGCGATCAGTCTCCGGGCTCGAAGCGATAACCCACCCAGGGGTCGGTCACAATATAACGCGGAGAATTGGGTGAAAGCTCGAGCTTCTTCCGGAGTTGCGCGACGAACACGCGCAGGTATTCAACCTGTTCCGTGCTTTCGCCACCCCAGACCGCGCCCAACAGGGCGCGATGCGTTACCACTTTCCCGGCGTGCCGGGCGAAAAACGCGAGCAAGTCAAATTCCTTCGGCGTGAGATGGACCGCGCGGTCTTTCACAGAAACGCTGCGGGCTCCGGGATCGATCTTGAAATCGCCGGCTTCGATCGGCTCCAGTTCCGACGCTTCCGTTCGCGCACGGCGAAGATTGGCGCGGACGCGCGCCATAAGCTCTTCCATACCGAAGGGCTTGGTCACGTAGTCGTCGGCGCCGGCATCGAGAGCCTTGACCTTGGTCCGTTCCTCACCGCGGACCGAAAGCACGATGATCGGAATTTGCGTCTTGGTGCGCAGCCGCCGGCACAACTCCAGTCCATCCATGTTGGGCATGGTCAGGTCGGTGATGACCAGATCCGGCGACCAATCTTTCATGATCTCCAGTGCAGTTTCGCCGTCGTTGGCAACGCGAATGTCATAACCGTGACTGGACAGAGAGGTACGCAGCACCCGCGTAATCTGGGATTCGTCGTCCACCACGAGAATGTGTTTATGCTCCAATGTTTACGCTCTAACGCTCGCTCCAATACACCCAATCATCCTCGTTCCCAATTAGCCCGGCTCCTGGGTCACGATGTGCACGTCCACCGCCGGGGCGTCACGCAAAAACTGATGGATCGCTGAAAGATAGAAATATCGTTTCCACCCGCGCGTCGCGGAGCGTCCGAAAACAACCTGGGTGATGTGTCTCTCGTTGACGAATTCCGCGACCGCCGCGGCCACGTTCTTCCCCTTCAACCGCACGATCGACGCTCCAACGTTTTCCGCGAAGCGCACGTTCGCGGCCAGGGTCCGCTGATTGGCTTCACTGGCATCCTGGCCAAGGTCGATATAGACGACAAAGAGCTCGGCATTCATGGCCTGGGCCATGCGGGCGCCGCGCGCAATCAGATACTGCGCCGCCGGGTTCGAGCTGATGCACACCGCGATGCGTTCGCGGATGGCAACCGCGCCTCGATCTTTCTCTTCCTCTCCGCGGTGCTGTTCCAGGCTTTGATCCACCTGTTGCGCGACCTGGCGCAATGCCAGCTCTCGCAGAGCAATCAGGTTCGTCTCGCGGAAAAAATTCCCCAGCGCCCGGCCCACGCGTTCCTGGGGATAAACGTCGCCCCGCCGCATCCGGTTCTGCAGCGCCTCCGGAGTCAGATCGATCATCACCACTTCGTTGACTCTTTGCAGCACCCAGTCTGGAACCGTTTCCCGCACCTGGATCCCGATGATTCCCTGCACCGTTGGGGTCACGCTCTCCAGATGCTGAATGTTCATGGTGGAGAGAACGTCGATGCCTGCATCGAGCAGCTCCAGCACGTCTTCATAGCGCTTGCGATGCTTGCTGCCCTCGATATTGGTGTGCGCCAGTTCGTCGACCAGGACGACGCAGGGCTTGCGCGCGAGAATGGCGTCCACGTCCATTTCTTCGAAGAGCGCGCCTTTGTATTCGATCGCCTTGCGCGGCACCGCTTCCAGGTTCGTGACCAGATCCGCCACCGCTTTCCGTCCGTGGGTTTCCACAACTCCGATCACCACATCTTCGCCGCGGCTGTGCCGCCGGATCGCTTCGGTAAGCATGGTGTGGGTTTTGCCCACGCCGGGAGCGTACCCGAGAAAGAGCTTGAATCTGCCTCCCTGCTTGGTCGGCGAACATTCCTCCAGCCACTGGTCCGGGGTCTTGGGCATCGCGATTATTGTCGTTGAGACACCCGACTTTGTCGATGTGTGGAAAAAAGACTTCAAGGTTTCAAGGCTTCAGGGCCTCAGAGTTTTGAGGTTCCCGTCGGCTGCGAGCATTCCCCGATGCCCTTGTTCTTGAAACCTTGAAACTTTGAAACCTTGAAATCTTTCTTTGTCATACAATCGCCTCGTGAAAGCTGTCGCCAGCTCCGGAACCGGATACCTGATCGCGGCGCTGTCGGTGGGCGGAATTACTCTCATCGGCCGATCGCTCCACTTGAATCCGACCACGATCGCGCTCGCGTTTCTGCTGGCCGTCTTGGGGATCTCCGCTTCGTGGGGGTGGCGGCAAGCCGTTTTCATGTCGGTGATCGCTACCGTGGCTCTTGATTACTTTTTTCTGCCTCCGATTGGCGCCTTGACCATCGCCGACCCGCAGAACTGGATCGCACTCTTCGCCTTCCTGGTCACCGCATTAGAGGTCAGTCAACTGTCGGAGCGCGCCCGCCGCGGGGCGCGCTCAGCCGTCGAGCGCCGCCAGGAATTGGAACGCCTCTACGCCTTCAGCCAGTTGCTGCTTTCGAGCGACAATCCGGCCGAACTGTTGAACCTGATTCCGCGCTACATCGTAGATTCATTCGGTATCCGGTCAGCGGCGATTTCGCTGTCCAGCCGTGCCGACGTTTATCGCTCTGGCCCCACCATCGACGGATTGGAATCGCGCGATCTCCAGTTGATTTGCGTGAAGGGTGAACCGCGGTTCGACGCCGTCCATCAACTGGCCTTTATGCCATTGCATATGGGCATGCGCGTGGTGGGCTGCTTGGGTGTCTCCGGTTCGCTGCTTTCGCGGCAAACACTGGAGGCGATCAGCAGCCTGGTTGCCATCGCAATCGAACGCGCGGGCGCTGTCGAAAAACTAAGCCGCGCTGAGGCCGCCCGCGAAAGCGAGCAATTGCGCTCCGTACTGCTCGATTCCGTCACCCACGAGTTTCGCAGTCCGCTTACCGCTATCAAAGCGTCGGTGACGTCGCTGCTCGGCAGTCCGACTCATTCTCCGGAGGAGAGACAGGAGTTGCTAACCATCATCGACGAGGAAAGCGATCGGCTGAATCGGCTGATCGGAGAAGCCGCCGAAATGGCGCAGTTGGATGCCAGCAAAGTGGAATTTCGTTTCGCATCCGCGCCCATCGGCCCAGTGGTCGAGGAAGCGCTCGACGAACTGAAGCAACTCCTGGTCCAGCATCCCGTGGAAGTCAGAATTCCCGCCGGCCTTCCTAACGCGCGCATGGACTCCGCTCACGTCAAGGAAGTCCTGGTGCACCTGATCGAGAACGCCGCCAAGTACTCGCCCGCCGGTGCTCCGATCCGCATCACGGCGGAGGCCAAGCACGGAGACCAGATGCTCACTATCAACATCGCAGATCGCGGCCCCGGCATCGACGACTTCGAGCAATCCCTCGTCTTCGAAAAATTTTACCGCGGACGAAACCAACGCGTGCAAGTCCACGGAACCGGCATGGGCCTGGCGATCTGCAAAGCGATCGTAGAAGCCCATGGCGGGCGGCTCGGTTTGACCAGCCAATTGGGGCACGGGTCGGTTTTTTACTTTAGTTTGCCGGTGGGGTGACGCAGTCGCCACTCACGAACACCTGTATGTGTTGTGCTTCAGTGACGATGGTCCCGATACTGGCCCGCACCCCATCAGTCAGGAAGAACTGAGAGCGGCGTTCAAGCCCAGCAATGGATGGAATGTCGCCGCCATCGAACCGGACCGGATTCAGACGAGATACCAGGACGACGGCGCACCGGCCTGGTTCGCGACAATCAAACGGATCTAGCGCCGCCACGCCGGTCCTGAGCAGAACTACTTCGGCTTATTACCCAGCAGAACATAATTGTTGAAACCAGGCATCTCTAACAATGTCGGCAGTGTCAAGTGGTTTTGGAGCGCATGAGCCCGTGCACTCCGAAGAGCGCGCCATTTCGCTCTCGTTGAGGGTTCTGCCCTACCAACCAAGGCTCGCCTCGTAATCGGTTCCAGGTCAGGAACTCAGTCCGACCCATGCATCTCTTCGGTCACACCCGCGATCATGATTACTACTTCGAACTCCCCGCAAAAGGGGAGCGGGATGCCCAATCAATTACTCGGTGTTCAACTGCGCACCATCGCCTGTTCCGGGCTGTCCCGCGTGCGAACCGAACTTTGTCAACTGCCCGTAATTCCACTCCTTGCGCCACATCCAATACATGCGAACCGCCAGCCTCCGCGCCATGGCGACTTTGGCAATCTTTCGTCCCCGACGCATCGCCAGGTGGAAATACTGGCTGCGCCATTCCGGGTCGCTGCGTACCGTGACTTGGGCCGCTTCCACCAGCAGGAAACGCAGCAGCGAGTTCCCTTGTTTGGTGATGTGTCCCAGCCGTCGCCGCTGTCCACTCGACTCCTCCAACGGCACCAGCCCCAGGTAGCTCGCGATCTGCTTGCCACACGCAAACCGATCCGCTCTCCCGATGATCAGCACGAACGCCAAGGCCGTCAGTGCGCCCACTCCAGGATGGGTCTGCAACCGCTGCGCCTCCGGACATTTTTCCACTTCCTGCTCGATGGCTTGCGTCAGCTCGGCAATCGTGGGCGTCAGTCGGTCCAGCAACTCCAGCAGATCGCGCCGTCGCCGGCTCGCCCACGGTGCTAATGGGAACGACTTCCTCATTGATTCCAGCGCTTTGCTGGCCATGCTGGCGCGCAGCTGTAACGGTCACCAGTCCGCGATTTTTTGGTTGGGTCGCCTCAAAGCATTAAAAGCACCAGTTGCGACAACAAAGCTCCTGATAACTGAGGCGGCAGAACATGCACGTTGGGCTATTGATCGATTGAGTGGACGGTCGGTGGTTTCTCCGGAGATGCTACTTGCCGCCACGGGACGGGCAGGATACAAGACGAATCTTTTCCTCGATGGCTTTTACACCGAACTGGCGTCCGTGTCTGCCACAACCAGCTTCTTTGAGTATCTCGATTCCGTCATGGCAAGTCCTGCAGGTCACACTGCGACGGACGACGTGTGTGAGAGCCGCCTCGCTGCTTTGGGCATTTCGGCTCCGGACCTCGATGAATGGGTTGGTTTCACACACGAAGTCTGGGCTGAGAGGGATGAGTTACAGAAAAAAATCACAAAACTTCGAATTGATAATCAGACGTACACTCATGAGCGCCAGACTCAAGCGGAGGCTGAAGCCCTCATTATCATCGAAAAGCTCAGAGAGAGTATTTTCAAGGCTGAAGAGGGAGTTGCTAATGCCTATTTTGTTTCCAACACCCGTGTCTTAGACAGGGTCTCGCACAGGCCCGTGCCGATTACCATGCGGCCTGCAACTCTATTACAGTGGTTAAGCACCATTACGAATGCTAGCCCGAAGAGTTAGGAACCCTGATTAGCGGGATTCTTTGGGAGCTGTCCGAGCGAGGATTTAAAGTTGTCGATTCTACCTTGCTCCAACAAACGTTTAACCCTCTGATCTCCGCTTCGCGAGAACATTTGCCGGAAGAGATCGCAAAATTAAACACCTTGACTGCTGTCGAATACGGCGAAGCGGCAGGCACAGCATTTTCGGCGCTCAATGACTTTCCGTCCATGTTGGCCGCAGCGGGAGCGCTGGATCCAGCGGACGAGACTTGCCGCGAGTACGAAAGAGTAGTCGACGCAAAATATCTAGATCAAATCCGGACAGAAGCGAGGCAATTTTCTAACAAGCTGCTCTCTCGCCAGTCTGGAGTTGCCAGGTGCGCAATAATAAACTTCAAGAAGGGAAAGAACACGATCAAGCCGCGTACGTTGCGAAAGCTGACAAAGGCGATCCACAATCTGCAAAACAAGAAGCCCACGTGACTACTGGTCAATGAGTGTAATCGGGATGTTTCGCCAACAACCGGATATTCTGCTACATCTTGCTGTAACAATCCAGATGCGAACTCTACCCTTGCCTCTATTCACCCGCTGCCCCTCTCTCTCATCGGCAATCGCTCAGCAGGACGCACCCATTCTTCCGACCGTGACTGCCTTTGAGTGCCCCAAATACCCGCCGAAGGCCGAATCAATGGGTTTGCAGGGTATGGTGAAGTTGCAGGTCACACCCGATGAACACCAGGTGGCGGATGTGAACTTACCCCGGATAGAGAGTTCTTGCACCGTCACTGCGCGATTAGCAGAGTTGGCGTATGCTGTTAGCGGCTTAGAAGCCGGGAAGGAGATGTCTGTGTGAAAGACAATTATTCTCGGCCTGCAATCTTGATCTTTCTGGTTCTTCTTGCCTCGGGTTGTGGCGGCGGCAGGTTCACTTCGACGCCCCCCCCGCTTCCTGTGTACCTTCCTCCAAGCCGGAGTTTTCCTATGTCCTGACCGGCTACGCGGTTTCCATGTTCACCGTCAACTCCTGCACCGGTCAGTTCACCGCCGACACGCCGGCATCCATTTCCACCGGATACGCGTTCCCGCAATCCGAGTCGGAAGAGATGGTCGTCGACCCGCTCGGGCGATTTGCCTACGTCGCCAATCTTGTCTCCAATGCGTCCGACCTGTCCACCATCTCGATGTACACCATCGACTCCACAACCGGAGTGCTCACCCCGACCGCACCCGCCACCGTCCCCACCGGGTGGTTTCCCCAGGAAATCGCAATCGACCCGCTCGGACGATTCGTCTACACGGCCAACAGCGACGACAGTTCGGTCTCCATGTTTACCGTCAACCAGACCACGGGCGTTCTGACCCCGACGACACCGGCCTCAGTGTCAACGTTAATCCCAGGCGAGCTCCTTTCGGACCCAGGCTTCTTGACCGTCGATCCTACAGGCAGGTTCCTCTATGTAACCTCGTTACTTAGCGACGGCGCCGCGGTCTTCATATACACCATCAACCAGACCAACGGACTTCTCACACCGACCTCGCCCGCCACGGTCTATACGGGCGGAATCCCGTTTCAGGTCGTCGTCGCCCCCTCCGGCAAGTTCGCGTACGTGGTGAATAACCTCTCCGGCGGCGAGATGACCGATGGCGTCTGGCAATACTCGCTCAACTCCACTACCGGAGTTCTGACGCCGAACACTCCGGCTGCCATCGCGGCCGGCGACGGGCCCACAGAAATAGCCGTCGATCCAACCAGCAGCTTTGCCTACGTCGTCAACCGCCAAGATAACACCGTCTCGATGTTCACCATCGACCCCAACACCGGCAACCTCACACTGAATTCAACCGCTACCAACCCGACGGGCACCATCGCCACCGGCACACAGCCATTCCGCATCGGCTTCGATCCAAGCGGCAAATTCGTCTACGTGACCAACGAGCAGAGCGCTGTTTCCATCTACGCCGTCAACAGCGATGGAGCCCTGACCAGCACGGGAACAACCGGAGTAGCAGCCGGAGGCTTATCCACGGCCATCGCAGCGGTAAGCCAGTAGCCGAAGAACCGTTTCCCCTAGTGAAGCTCACGTCGGGTCGCCCTGCGTTGGCGCCGGACGCGATCAAGAACGTATGTACTTGGAAGTTCGCGGACCATTCCCTCATCACGTTCGCAGTAACGCATTTCTATACCCATCAGGACAACTTCGAGCGCGATAAGACCAGCAGCTCAGCGAAGATGGAGCTGCCAACCGATGTGACTGTTATCACTGGGCATGCCTTTCCGTCCTTGTGATGAGCACGAGCGGATTGTCGCGAAGAAACTCGCATCGTTGTTCCCTCGTTGACGTAACCAGGCGATTTCACTCATTGAGAATTTGCAGAATTGCGGACGGCGACAGCTTCCGACGGGCGGTTAGGATTGTAGCGAACGCGGAAATCGCAGAGGCCAGAATCTTAGCAGTGATGGTCAGATGTTGTAACCAGATGGGATGAGAAGGCCGGTCTCCGACGGGATGCTGTAGGCTCCCAAGTTATCGACGTGCTCGAAGCACAAGAGAAGATTAGCACCGCGGCAGTGAAGCAGAACAGGAATTTTTCCGAGCAGAGTCTGACGATCGGGTTCGATCTGGGCGATCGTTCGAGTTGGTATTGCGTGTTGGATGAAGCGGGCAGCGTGTTGTTAGAGCAACGACTGAGCACGACTCCGAAGGCGATGAAGGAAGTGTTCGGGGGGATGGCGCGCAGTCGGATCGCTCTGGAAACTGGGATGCACTCGCCGTGGGTAAGTCGGTTGCTCGGCGAGTTGGGACACGAAGTGATCGTGGCCCACGCGCAACGTGCGGCTGATCGGGGAAAGCCGGAAGAAAGACGATCGTCTGGATGCGCAGACGCTGGCTCGGCTGGCCAGGATCGATCCGCAGTTGCTGAGTCCGGTGAAACATCGCAGCGCGCGGGCGCAGGCGGATCTGACGGTGATTCGGGCGCGTGCCGGACTGGTGCGGGCCCGAACGGCGCTGGTGAACACGGCGCGGGGACTGGCCAAGAGCTACGGGGAGCGCCTGCGCGGATGCAACGTGTGCAATGTGAATCCGGAGAAAGCGGAGGTCCTGAGTCCGGAACTGCAAAAGGCACTGGAGCCGTTGCTGGCGGGGATCGAGTCGTTGAGTGAACGCATCCGCGAATACAACGAGGGGATCGAGCAGTTGGCGGAGCAGAGCTATCCGCAGGTGGCGCGGCTGAAGCAGGTCAAGGGCGTGGGGACGCTGATCGCGCTGACGTTTTTGCTGACGCTGGAGGACGCGCATCGCTTTCGCAAAAGTCGGGACGTGGGCTGTTACTTGGGGCTGCAGCCAGGACGAAGGAACTCGGGGCAGAGTGAGCCGCAGATGCACATCAGCAAGGAGGGCGACCCGTATCTGCGCACGCTGCTGGTGCAGGGAGCGCATCATATTCTGGGGCCGTTTGGCGTGGACAGCGATCTGCGCCGCTGGGGGTTGAAGCTGGCTGAACGTGGCGGCAAGAGCGGAAAGAAACGAGCCATTATTGCGGTGGCGCGAAAGTTAGCCGTCCTGCTGCATCGTTTGTGGGTGAGCGGAGAGGTTTACGAACCGTTGCGCAACCCGAGAGCGATGCCGGCCGCCGCATAAAGCCAAAAGCCAAACCCTTCTTCGAAAGGAAAAGCAAAAGCCCAAGCGCCGAGTTCCGGTGACTGCGTTAATCGCCTGGCCCAACTTCTATCTTCTGAGATGGAAGAGAGGTCGATAATCAGGTGGCAGCACCGGCTGAAACGAGAACACCCAACTGGCACCGAGCGAACCAAACCGCTCCTTGAAGAGTGCGGATGGAAGGGTGGCGACAGTTGTAACTCGGCGGGGAGAAAAACCTTGTCCAACGAAAAAACAAAAGAACCCACTTGACTCCGACCGGCCTTCTCATGGAAGGCGTTAACACTCGTTGAGAATTGGCCGGTCCGGGTTAATAGGGATACTACAGCGCTTTTTCTCAATTTGATCCAGCTCCCCCCACGAAAGTTTACTTCCCATTGCCCCATCTCTGGTGCAATATTGGCCCGCTTCAAAAAGCAAAGGCGGAGTTGGCCGTCTTTTTCCAGGTGGGCTAGGTCAATGTGGATTGGAAAACTCAGCGAAGGCGTTCTTGAACTGGACACGCCGATTGGGCCTCGATACGTACAGCCGAATCTCGCGCAACGCGCGTATCTGATTTGGACGTTCCGAAATTTTTTCTCGCTGCCGCAGCAAGTGCTGCGTCCGTGGGAACGCCGATTGATTGGTCGTCTGTGGAGCGAGAACAGATTCATACCCTTACCCGCAACGGGCACGCACGACAGACCGGTCATCGGAAGAATCGAGCGGCGAGTACCGGCTCAGGCAGAGGTTCTGCCCATTCGGAAACCGATCGCCGGTTCGAAGCCCGCCGTAGCGGAGCGAAGCCGAGCCGCGTCAGCGTAGTCGCGAAGCGGCGCGCCGAGAATGACAAGCCCCTCCCCCGCAAGCTCCCACCGCTCAGCAGCAAAAAAACGCTGATCGCTGCTGTGTCGCAGTGGTTCACCGGCCCTCTTGTGTCACTGGGGTTGCCTCGAACGCGACTTCTCTCCAGATCCCTCCCTGCTTCACATACACGAAGGATGCGCGGTAATCGCCATCGATCGGCTTGCCATTGCTGGTCAGTTTGACCGCGGCCACCGAGTTCACGACCGCAGTGTCCCCGTAAGTGGACACTTTCACGTCGCGCTCGTCAATGGCTTCGTACCTGATGCTACCCGACTTGAGATCCTGAATCGACTCCGCCTTCGTCCGTAGCCGTCCATCGCCGCCAATTCCGAAGTAGCCAGCGGCCATGTGCTCCTCAAAAAAGCCGGCATCGCCCTTTAATGCAGCCTGCCGGCCTTGGTCGTGCAGAGCCCTGATCTGTTGTTCGACATCTCTCTGAGCGCTCAGTTCCACGAGAGTGACGCCGTGGCCCGAAGTCTGCCCAACTGCCATGGTGCTGGCTGGGGGGTTCTCGCCTTGGCCCCAAGCTGACGGCGACCCTAGACCCAGAACCAAAGTTCCGACGAAGATGGAAATCGCAAAAGCTCCTAACTTTTTCATGGTTGTCCTCCTAACCTTAGATTGTTGATTTATGGATAAGCTCGCTTTAACCACAACAGCGGCGATTGCCGGTCAAGAGGAAGCATCCGTCCGCAAAACAATAATATCGCGTAACGATATACTTGTCAATCTAGCCACTCGTTCAACAGGCTGGGGAAACTCCTCAGGTTTTTCTCCTGGTTCGCGAAGCTGATCTGGCCGGGGTTCCGTTGCTGCCTTTGCTTCTATGAATTGCACGCCTCAGCGCCGCAATGAGAGCGGGGCCGTGCAGGCGAAGTTCTGCCCGATGGTGCAAGGAAAGCTCCCGCAACACCTTTTCTCCCTTTGGAGTCAAGGAAACCCATACTTCGCGGCGGTCTTCACCCATGCGATGCCGCTGGACAAAGCCGCCGGCAGAGAGCCGGTTTAGCAGCTCAACCGTACTGTGATGTCGAATCTGCAGCCGCTCGGCCAACTCTCCGATCCGTGGGTGTATATTTTGGGGCAGCCCTTTCAAGGCAAGCATGAGCTGATGCTGGTGAGGCTCAAGACCAGCCATGCGGGAGGCTTGCTCACTGAAGTGAAGAAAACGGCGGATCTGATAACGCAATTCCGCCAGTGATTCGTAGTCCGCCAGGGTAAGGGTCCTTTCCATGCAACAGAGTATATCGTCTCAAGACCATAGGGCGTGATCGGGACCGGCAGGCCATCCGCTTTCATTTCTGCCCGGTTCGGGGATGCCTTCGTCGGCAGCGACGAATAAAAATCTATAAGCTGCTTTAATCTTTTATCGTCGCGCTTTCCATCTTGGTGAGTTCTTACGTCATGTGTGAAGTCCGTATTGCCCAACGGCCTTTCATATCGTTTTACGATACACTAGTCTCGCCCCGCTAGCCTATCGTGCCCCAACACGCCCACGCGAAAAACGAAAACGCGCCGCGCTTGCACGCTACCGCGCCCCAGCACCTCTCGATCCAGCTCCACTTGCCCCACCGCGCACACTGCCCCCACCTCCAAATCCACACACCTCCACTCAGCGCCCCCTGCGCCTGGCCGACACTGTACACAAATGAGTTGAATTATGATGAGTTGAGTTGTTCTGAGGCAGAGCAGAGATGAGTGCCCAGTGGCCCTACAAATTTGACATCCACTTCAGCATGTTTACTCTTTAGTTACAGTGTCTCTGAGATCATCTCCTTCCCTTCTCCCTCCGCACGTTTGACCCTTCTTTTCTTGCGCCTGTAAGATCAATGACTCCATCCTTCTGCCGGAAAATCTGCCGAGCTTGCTTGGCTTGGACTGCCGGGACGGGGCGGAGCCCCGTCACCACACGATCAGGAACACGATGCCGCACGAATTGCCGAAAGCTTACGAACCGGGCGCGATTGAAGCGCGCTGGGCCGAGTATTGGGTCCGGGAAAAACTGTTTCATGTGGAGACGCCGGCGCCCAGTTCGTCCGAGGAAGAGACGCGTCCGGTGTTCGCGCTGCTGTTGCCGCCTCCGAATGTGACGGGGCGGCTGCACATGGGACACATGCTGAACCAGACGCAGATGGACATTCTGGTGCGCTGGCATCGCATGCGCGGGTTTATCACGCTCTGGCTGCCGGGCACGGACCATGCCGGCATCGCTACGCAGATGATGGTGGAGCGCCAACTGGCGAAAGAAGGCAAGAAGCGGCGCGAGATGGGACGCGAAGAATTTGTGAAGCGCGTCTGGGAATGGAAGCGCGAGTACGGCGGCGCGATTCTCGAGCAGATGAAGCGGCTGGGCGCGTCGGTCGATTGGGGGCGCGAGTACTTTACGATGGACGAAAATCTTTCGCGCGCGGTGCGCGAGGTGTTCGTCCGGCTGTATGAAGAGGGATTGATTTATCGCGGGAAGTACATTGTGAACTGGTGTCCGCGATGCGAGACGGCGATTTCGGATCTGGAGGTGAAGCACGAAGAGGTGGCGGGGAAGCTTTGGGAGGTTCGGTATCCGGTCGTGGGTACGAAGTCTGGGTCGGATGAATTTATCACGGTGGCTACTACTCGTCCGGAGACGATGCTGGGCGATACGGCGGTGGCGGTGAATGCTGCCGACGAGCGTTACACGTATCTGCACGGGAAGAAGGTGCTGCTGCCGCTGATGAAGCGGGAGATTCCCATCATCCTTGATGAGATTGCTAAGCCGGAGTTTGGCACGGGCGCGGTGAAGATCACGCCGGCGCATGATCCTAATGATTTTGAGGCGGGGAAGCGGCACAACCTGGCGCAGATCGATGTGATGGATCTGCACGCGCGCATGAATGAAAACGCGGGGCCGTATAAAGGCCTGGATCGTTATGAGGCGCGCGCGGCGGTGCTGGCGGATCTTCGAGAACAGGGGTTTCTGGTTGCGGAGAAAGATTACACGGTGCCGCTGGGAAAGTGCGACCGGTGCGGCACGGTGGTCGAGCCGCGACTGTCGGAGCAGTGGTTCGTGAAGATTGCTCCGCTGGCGAAGAAGGCGATTGCGGCGGTCGAGTCGGGCGAGATCACGATCATTCCAGAGAACTACAAGCAAATTTATTTGAACTGGATGTACAACATCCACGACTGGACGATCTCGCGGCAGCTGTGGTGGGGGCACCGGATTCCGGTGTGGCATTGTGGCGATTGTCAGGACGTGATTGTGGCGCGCGAGACGCCGGCGAAGTGTCCGAAGTGCGGCGGCGCGAAGCTGGAGCAGGATACGGACGTGCTCGACACCTGGTTCTCATCGGGGCTGCTGCCGTTCACGACTTTGGGCTGGCCGGCGAAAACGCGCGACCAGGCGGTGTTCTATCCCACAACTCTTCTGATCACGGCTTACGAAATCCTGTTCTTCTGGGTGGCGCGGATGATCATGTTCGGCTGCCACTTTATGGAGGGGCACGAGCAGGACGCGGCGATCAAGCAGGCGAGCGGCTGGGCGGAGAAGAAGAACGACAGCGTTCCGTTCCGCAATGTCTATATTCACGCGTTGGTGCGCGATGCCGAACGGCAGAAGATGTCGAAGACGAAGGGGAACGTGCTTGATCCGCTGGAGGTGATCGGGCAGTACGGGACGGACGCTACGCGCTTTACCCTGGCGTCGATGGCGGCGCCGGGGACCGATATCGCGTTTAGCGAAAGCCGCACGGCGGGGTATCGGAATTTTGCCAACAAGATATGGAACGCGGCGCGGTTTATGTTCATGAACGTGGACCGGATCAAGAGCGCCGATCCAAGCTGGCAGCTGCCTGGGATGGGTGAGGTTCACATCCCGCTTCGCGAATCTCCGCCGAAGACACTGGAAGACCGCTGGATATTTTCCCGCTTCAATCGTACAGCGAAAGATGTGAACGAATCGCTGCAATCGTATCGCTTCGACGAGGCGGCGAACCGTATCTACGATTTTTTCTGGGGAGATTTCTGCGACTGGTACCTCGAACTTATCAAGCCACGCCTAAGTTTCGACGAAGGCGGAGACACAGCGGACGCCAAGAGAGCATGTGTGAATCTCGTTACGCTGTTCGAGGCTTCGTTGCGGTTATTGCACCCGATTATGCCGTTTATCACGGAAGAAATCTGGCATTCAATGTATTACGCTACGCCGCCGCACAAATCGATTGCGTTGGCTAAGTATCCCGGATTTGCGGAGACAGAAGTTGACCGCGACGCAGAAACCGACATGCTGATTCTGCAGGACTTGATTATCCACGTGCGTAATATCCGCGCGGAGCTAAAAATCGAGCCAAAAGTCAGGGTGCCGCTGGACATCCTTCCGCAAGAGTCCTACGTTCAGCAGTTGATCGACAATAATCGAGTCGCCATCGAACGAATGGCGGGCGTAGAAAGCCTCCAGTTCGTGCCAAAGATCTTGACCGGACTTACGGGAACTCGCAGCACGTCGCGGTTCGACGTGCACGTCGTTTATGAGAGGAAGATTGACGTTGCGGCGGAATGTGAGCGACTGAAGAAGGAACTGGATAAGATCGAGAACGAGATCGCCAACGGGCAGCGGCAGCTTTCTAACGAACAGTTTTTGGCGAAGGCTCCGGCGAAAGTGGTGGAGGGGCTGAAGGCGCGGGCTGAGGAGTTGAAAGTGCTGCGGGAGAAGGTCCTCGCCAAGATGAAGGAGTTGGGGTGCACGTAGCGCGGTAAACTGCGGCTCTTCGAGCCGCATGGACGGGCGAGGGCGGCTGTCCCTACGCGAGATTGGTTATCTTCTCCGGATTCAACTTGCCAACGACTAGCGACTAACGAGCAACGACTAGTTATAATTCCCTCCATCGCAGCCTCCACCAAAACTCGCAGCTTACCGTCCGTGCACAAAGCGACCGATGTTCGCCTTGGCCGCATCGTGCGCCTGCTCATGAGCCATGCGACCGTTGTCGTCAGCGGCACGAAAATTGCCGAAGAGATCGGGACGAGCCGGTCGGAAGTGTGGCGGCTGATTCAGCAACTGCGCGGGTTGGGCGTGGATGTCGCTGGACATCCGGCGACAGGGTATCGGTTGCGCGCCGTGCCAGACTTATTGCTGCCCGAGATGTTGGCTCCGTCGTTAAAGGGCACGATTTTCGGCGGTGCCAAGCAGATCCATCACTATTACAAAATTGGCTCGACCAATTCCGAGGCAATGCGATCCGCGGCGGAGGGCGCGCCCGAGGGCAGCGTGTTTCTCGCCGAAGAACAATTGACTGGGCGCGGGCGTGGCCAGCACACCTGGCATTCGGCGCGATCCGCGGGCATCTACTGCTCGATGATCCTGCGTCCGGCGCTGCCGCCTTCGGATGCGCTGATTTTTTCGCTGGCCGCCGGTCTGGCGGTGCGCGCGGCGGTCGCCGAGATTGCGCCTCAACTTCTAGTGGATCTGAAATGGCCGAACGACGTGTTGCTGGGCGGCAAGAAGTTCTGCGGCATTCTCACCGAGATGAATGCCGAGGCCACGCAGGTGCGTCATCTGGTGTTGGGAGCGGGGATCAACGTCAACCAGGTGAAGTTTCCCGGTGAGTTGCGCGAAATTGCGACTTCGTTGCGGATCGAGACGGGCACGGAGTGGTCTCGGGTGGAACTCTGCGCTGCTTTGCTAAGATCGCTCGACCGGGAGTATCGCAGCCTGACTGAGGATCCAGGAGCGCGAGATGCGATCCTGCGCCGCTTCGAGGAGAGCTCTTCTTCGGTGCGCGGCAAAAAAGTGAGCATCCTAGTGAACAGCGAGGAAAACGGCGGCCTGACGGGCGTTACCGAAGGATTGGATGAGCGCGGATTCTTGCGGGTCAGAACCGCCGAGGGCTTGCGGACGGTGGTGAGTGGAACAGTGAGGACCACGGGTAATTTGTAATTTGGTAATTTGCAATTTAAGAGCGGGGGTTTTTCCAATTACCAATTACAAATCCTCCTACGATTATGCTTCTTGTCATTGACATCGGAAATACGAACACAGTGCTTGGCGTTTTTGCACGAGTACCGCACCGTCCGGGCGAGGATATAACCACGGAAACGGCGCGTTACGAGCGTCTGGTAGCAAACTGGCGCGTCGGTTCGCATCTGACTCGCACGGTCGACGAGTACGGAGTGATTTTTCGCAACCTTTTCTCGATGGCCAATCTTGAAGTTTCGGGTGTGCGGGGTATCGTGATTTCATCGGTAGTCCCGCCACTCGATTCGGTGCTGCGGCAGGTGTGCGAGCGCTATTTCAATATCAAGCCTCTCTTCATCGAACCTGGCGTGAAGACGGGCATGCCGGTGCTGTACGACAATCCGGCCGAAGTGGGCGCGGACCGGATCGTCAACGCGGTGGCGGCGTTCGAGAAGTATGGCGGCCCCTGCGTGATTGTGGACTTTGGCACGGCGACGACCTTCGACTGCATTTCGAAGAAGGGTGAGTACATGGGCGGTGTGATTTGCCCGGGGATTGGGATTTCAGCGGACGCGCTGTTTCAGCGCACGGCGCGACTGCCGCGGGTGGAGATTCGCAAGCCGTCACGGGTGATTGGATCGAACACCGTCGGCAGTCTGCAATCGGGGCTTTACTATGGCTATCTCGGACTCGTCGATGGCATCCTGGAACGGCTGGTGGATGAACTGGGCGCGGAGACGCGAGTGATTGCGACGGGCGGCCTGGGATCGCTGATTGGGACCGCTTCACACTTCATTAAAGATGTGGACGAGTTACTCACCCTTGAGGGGCTACGTATCATATGGGATCGGAATCAGTCCTTCAGCCGCGAAGCCGCACCGAGAGCGGCAAGGGTGTCGGCAGCAGCCAAGCCTCTGGATGGCGCTGCGAAAGCGTGGCCTTCGCCGAAGAGTCCTAAGTCGCGCTGAACTAGATCGCGCTGATTCGTTGTGGAAAATTATTTCAATTACTTTACCGAAATCGAAGAGCACTATTTGCGGCGACGGGGGACGCATCTACTGCTTTCGACGCTCGATTGGGCTCTGATCGAAACCTGGAAAAGTGCCGGAGTTCCCCTGGAGGCCGTGCTCCGCGGTGTGGATGACGCGTTTGACAAGTATGACCAGCGTCCCTCGAAATCGAAGAAGGTGAATAGCCTGGCATACTGCTCGCAGGCCGTGCTGGCAGCGGCGGAAGACATGAAGGAAGCGGCGGTCGGTGCGAATAGCGCAGAAAAACCGCGGCCACCCGGATTCGAAGCGGCGCAAATTGCAGCGTTCTTGCGGGAGAATGCCGAGCGGATTGAAGGAGCGAAGCTGCCAGAGCGCGCGGGATTTGCGACTGGAACCCTGGCAAGGCAAGAAGCAGCTTCGTTGCGCGATATGGCGGAAGCCATCGAACGCACCGAGAAGGTTCCACGGCTGGAAGATCTGGAGCGGCGGCTGACGGTGATGGAGGAAAAGCTGTTCGCGGTGCTGATGGCGGCGACTCCCGATGAGGATCTCGAGAATGTTCGCGCGGAAGCAGATCGGGATATCGCTCCCTACCGGCGGAATATGACGGCAGCGCAGATTGAGCAGCTGTACAAGCAGTACGTGCATAAGCGGCTGCTGGACCGGTGCGGGGTGCCGCGGCTGAGTTTGTTCTATATGCAGTAACACTTTGAGGCCTTACGTGTGGAGGCGCGGTTTCGCCCGGCCTGCACGGGGCAAAGCCCCGTCACCACACGACCCGCCGGCGACATTACATCTTGTGTCGAAGCTTGCAGCGTCGGACGCGGGCAGGAGTGCCCGCGCTACACTTACACCTTGCTTCTTTCCATTGAAAAACTGGTTAACGGGGGTGACGGGCTGGCGCGCGCTCCGGGCGCGGACGGGCGCAGCATGGCCGTCTTTGTGCCGTTTGTGCTGCCGGGAGAGCGGGTTGAGGCCGAGATCCGGCAACTGAAGAGCGCGCGGCTTGGTGACGCAATTGATCGAAGCGTCGCCGGATCGCGTCGAAGCCCGCTGTCCGTACTTCCGCCAATGCGGTGGATGCCATTACCAGCACATTCCCTACGAGCTTCAACTGGAGTTCAAGGCTGGAATTCTGCGCGAGACGCTGCAGAGGATCGCGAAAATCGAGCTGAAATCCGAGATTCGGCTGCATGCTTCTCCTCCCTGGAACTACCGCAACCGGACGCGGCTGCAGGTGCAGACTGCGCCGGAGTTTACACTCGAGTACTTCCGGTTTGGATCGCACGAATTTCTTCCGGTGCACGAATGTCCGATCAGCTCGCCCCTGATCAATCGGATGATGGCGTGGCTGCTTGAGCTGCGCGGATTGAACTGTCCGGCGGCGGTTGAAGAAATTGAACTGTTCGCGGACGCGGCGGATGAGCATTTGCTGGCTTGGGCGTTCTGCGGCCGCGAAGCTGATAAGCGAGACCTATTGCGCTGGGCGGAAGCGATCCATCGCGAGTTGCCGGAAATCAGCGGCGTGACGTTCTTCTCTTCGAGGCACCGATCTAGGGAGGGACGATCTTCGCAGGGACGATCTTCGGAACGCGGATCTTCGGAGCGCGGATCTTCAGAGCGACGTTTAGAAGATGACGCGCCGATGGATCCGAAAGCGCTGGCGCAATCGGGCGCGAAGGCAATTCGCTATCGAGCCAAGAGCCACGAGTATCAGGTCAGCGCGGGAGCTTTCTTCCAGGTGAATCGTTATCTGGCGGACGACCTGGTTTCGGTCGTGACCGGCAATGCGCGCGGAGACGTCGCTCTCGATCTCTACGCCGGAGGGGGATTGTTTTCCGCGGTTTTGGCGGCAAGTTTTCATCACATATTTGCTGTAGAGGCGTCACAGACATCGCATGCTGACCTTGTGCAGAATGTGCCTGCGAACGTGAAAGCGGTCGGCGCGCGAACCGAGGATTTCCTTAGGAGCGATTACCCGAGCCGGCTGGTGCGAGGAAGGCCCGACTTGATTGTCCTGGACCCTCCCCGCACCGGCGCCGGCCAAGCGGTGATCCGCTCTCTGGTGGAACTCGGAGCGCCTGTTGTCCGATATGTTTCGTGTGATCCGGCGACGCTGGCTAGGGACCTGGTCCCCCTCCTGTCCGCTGGCTATCACATCGAAGAAGCACACTTATTCGATCTCTTTCCTGGTACGTTTCACATCGAATCAGTGATGCTGCTGACGCGCTGACCGCTTTCACGTCGCCCAGAGTTCCTCCTGGAAGACGAGTGGTTGGCCGAGGGCCCCGGCGCAGGCAACACAGGCGCCAGGGCCCCGCTCGTCCTCCCGTGGGGTTCCGACCGTTTTGTCCGAGTCGGGCCGAAACACCAACAACGCTCGGCGAGGCCCCCGCTCTCCATCGGAGATCACAGCCATGACGCACGACCGGAAGCCGACACGGCAGCCGTTGTTCTGGGCGGCGTTGGCTTTTTCGCTCGGCCTGTGGACGGGCGTGCGAGCCTGGCAGCCTCCTTCGTGGTGGGTGATCGCTTTAGTGGCCTTCGTTCTCGCGGCGTCCTGGTTTCTTGCAAAGCGAGCCTGGCTGGCCAAGACGCTCTCGTTGGGTGCTTGGTTTCTTCTCGGCGCTTTTCTGATTCAGGTTCGCGGGCAGCGACCGGACGACCCGCACACGCTTACCGTGGCAGATGGCGTCCAGTTACGCTTACGGCGCGCGTGATGCGGGAGGGATATGCCCGGGCCGCGGGGCCGAAGTCGATTTCTGAATCCATTGATGTGGAGACGGAAGAGATTGCAAGCCAGAGCGAAAGTTGGCCGGTGCGGGCCGGGGTGCGCTTGACGATTTATGAGAAAGTAGAGGACCCCGCGGCGGTGGGGCGCCTTCCACCTGCATTGACTTACGGCACGCGTCTTCGCATCGGCGCGAAGCTGCATCCGGCGCGCAATTACCGCAATCCCGGAGCCTTTGATTATGAAGGCTATCTGCGCGACAACGGCATTAGCGTGCTGGGTTCGGCAGAGGCAAGCGACATTGAGCGGCTTCCCGGGTTTTCCGGCAGCCGGATTGAACTCTGGCGGACGCGTGTTCATGCCAGCATCGTTGCGAAGATTCACCAACTGTGGCCCGCGTCGCAGGCCTCGCTTATGGACGCCATGGTCCTCGGCGAAGAATCATTCCTGCACAACGCGACGCGCACAGAGTACCAGCGCTCGGGGACGTATCACGTGCTGGTTGTTTCCGGCATGAACTTGAGCATCCTGGCGTTCGCCATTTTTTGGACGTTGCGCCAGTTTCGCGTGGATCCGGCGGTAGCGGCCATTACCACGGTCGTGGTGTCGTTCGCATATGCGTTTGTGGTGGGGGTCGGTCCGCCGGTGTGGCGCGCCGCGTTGATGCTGGCGACATACTTAGGCGCGCGACTGCTATATCGCGAACGCAATATGATGAACGCCATTGGAGCGGCGGCGCTGGGGGTTCTGATCGCCGATCCGCATGCCTTGTTTGGCGCCAGTTTTCAGCTGACGTTTCTGGCGGTCTTTATTATTGCGGGCATCGGTTCACCGATTCTGGAACGGACAGCATTGCCTTACGCGCGAGGATTACGGCTGTTGCCGGCCGCCAGCTACGATTTGCACGTCGCTCCCGAGGTGGCGCAATTCCGGCTCGATTTACGGTTGGTCGCAGGACGGCTGCGGAGATTCATTGGTGACCGCCTGAGCCTGACCGTGCCCGCGATCTTCATGCGAGTGGCAATTGGACTCGGCGAACTGATCTTCATTTCGGCGCTGATGCAGGCGGGCCTGGCTCTGCTCATGGCCTATCACTTTCATCGTGCGACCACGATGGGGATGCCAGCCAACCTGGCGGTGATTCCGCTGACCCAGGTGCTGATGCCCGCTGCCGCCGCCGCCGTCGGCCTGGGATATATCTCGACCGCGCTGGCCAAGCCTGCGGTTTGGATTTCCGGCCTCGCGCTCGAAGGAATCGCCGGAACGGTGCATTGGTTGGGCGGCGCACAGGGCGTTGGAATGAAGATCGGGGGCGCCTCGATCGCCGACTTGCGCGTGGCCATGCCTTCGCTCACGATGATTTTCGTCTCGCTTGCCGCACTGCTGCTCGCCATGCTGGCGGCGCAGTTCCGTCGCTCGCACCTGGTGGCTTTCGCTTCTGTGTTTTTGCTGTTCAGCGTTGCGGTCTGGATTGCGTTCGTCCCCTCTCGCCCTCACCTTCGCGCCGGCGTAATGGAGATGACTACCATTGACGTCGGACAAGGCGATTCCATACTGCTAGTCACGCCCGAAGGCCGCGCCCTGCTCATCGATGCCGGAGGCCTGCCGCAGTGGATGCATTCGGACTTTGATCTCGGCGAACAGGTGGTCTCTTCTTACCTTTGGAATCGCGGCATCGATCATCTCGACGTGGTCGCGATCACGCATCCTCGTGGCGACCACCTCGGCGGAATGCCCGCGGTGATTGCAAATTTCCACCCGCGTGAACTCTGGATGAGCATCGACAAACCGGTGGGCGAATTAGCAGCGATCGTTGCCCAGGCCCAGAGAGCAGGAATGAATGTTTCAGTGAAAAAAGAAGGCGATCAATTCGATTACGGTGGAGCGCATTTCCACATGCTCGCTCCCGGACGCGACCAAATCACCGGGTCGATGCGGCCGAACGACGATTGCCTGGTGTTTACCGTGACTTTTCGCGAAACGACCGCTTTGCTCGAGGGAGACGCGGAGCGTCCGGCGGAGCGGCGCGTGGTGGAAGAGCACTCGGAGGCGATGCTGCTGAAGGTCGCGCATCATGGCAGCGCGAGCGGAACCTCTGCCGATCTTGCCACCGTTCATCCGCGCTACGCGGTCATTTCCGTCGGTACGCGGAATGTCTACGGACATCCCCGGCGCGAAGTGCTGGAGCGGTTACAACAGGCAGGAGTGAAAACCTACCGCACCGACGAGGAGGGCGCGGTCAGTTTTTATTTGGACGGCAAGTCGGTGACTCCGGACGTCGCGCTCATCCACTGACTCCAACCCGTCGGCCCTCCCCTTTAGAGACGTGGGCTTACCTCGTCTCCTCTGGACGCGGGGGAAATGCGGCAAGCGGCGTCTCTACGGGAAAGCGGACGGCCTTACCCCGCGATATCGGCCGTTTCGTCATCGAGCGGCGGGAATTTGCGGTAGGCGTCGATAATCTTCTCCGCTTCCGGCGCGTCTTGCTCGCGTACCAGAAGAACCGTTCCACCAACGCCAGGGAACGCGTCCTGGACTGCGTCAATGGATTTCAAGTCCGAGTCGATGCCGGCAGATTCGAGCAAGCCCTGCACGACGATGGCTTCGTTCTCCTGCTCTGTGTCGAAAATCTTGACGAGCTTCTCGTTAGGCTCGGGTCGAGGCGAGGGGTTTGGCATGCGTCCTCCGTAGAACTGTCTGTTAACAGATTACGGCAGTCACTATACGCCTGTCTTGCGGGCGTCTTTGCAGGTCACGAAGGTGTACGGCCAAGGGCAGCTTGTTTCGCGGGCGAAAGCTGGCACAATGGCGACTAGGGCGCAACGCGGGGAACAAGGCGAACATCCAAAGATCGACAGCTAAGGAGCATCATCCAAAGTTCGTCATCCAAAGATCAACGGGGGCAGTATGGAAGTTCAAACGGCCGACCAGCCAGGCGGGAAACACAATGAGCGCACGGAGGAGGCCCGAAGACTGCGCCGCCTCCAGGTGATGATGAGCATGGTGATGTCGGTGATCAGCCAGGATCCCGATCTGACGCTCGAAGAGGCGGCCGAGATGGCGGCGAATGCTCGCCGTGCCGCGCTCAGCATGTTCCCCAACAAAGAGCTTGCCTATGACATTCTCTACCGCCCTCGCCTGCAGCGGCTGATCAATGAACGCTTCCGGCTGCAGTAGAAGCTTCGGAGCACAGCTAGCCTCCGCCTTGACGGGGAAGTACACTTCGGGAAAAATTGTCGACCCCCTCCCCACAGATTTGGGACCCAGGGGGGCCGGGGGCGCGACGCGGGGCGAGCTCACCGCTTCTTGAAAGTGTAAATCGGCTTACGAATCTTCGAGAGCAATGCAAGGGCCTGCTTGGTTGATTCTGAAACCAGGAGAAGGAATTCTCTACTTTGCGAGAGCATGTTCACGCGAAGATCGTAGGTAAAATGGGCGAGCTTTTTCGCTTCGTTCCCGAATTCAAAAATTGTGTCCGGTAGAAGCACATTAACTGAGATTGTGCGCTTTGCTACCACTCTGAACTCTGCTTTGAACAGCTCGGCCATGTCCTCATAGTCCTTTAAGCTGTCCGGAGCACCTTCTTGTATAACAAGTGCATTATCGCTAGTCGCGAAAGAGCGGTAATGTACGAGACAGTTTCGAAGATCTGACAAGTAGGAAACTACCGGCTGATCGGCAAGCCACTCGTACACCGGACAATCTGTTGTTCCCTTAGAGTAGTCGCTCACTGACTTTGGCATTTGCCCTAACTGAGTCGTGAATGTCGGCTGAAGTAGGTTTCGAAGATTATCCAGCGAAATACGCGCTAGATTTACTAATGCATAGAATTCGAACAGCAACTCTTGCGCGACTGGTGCGTGCATGATTATTGTTGACGGTGGTTCGGATGTCGCTGCTGCACGCTTACCGACCTCGGAAGCAAACAATTTGTAGTTCCTGAAAACATTGCGGCAGTGATAAGCAACGCCGCGAACGTGCCATTCAGCCTGGTAAATGCGCAATCCGTTCACATTCTTGAGGGCAGCAGTTTTGTAGACGAGCTCGCGCAAACCCTGGGTGGCTTCCTCGATCTGAGCCGGAAAGATTGTTAACGGTTTGGCGTCGGGGTTTTCGTTGGTCATTCGGAACAGAGCATAGCAGGAAACTGCACTTCCCCCGGCCTACCGTTACGCGTCTGCTGGCTTCCCTGACCCCGGGTTGGCCTGCGCGTACGACCCCATCACGGCGTCGTTTTAGTCCCGGCCTCCTGGGGAGGCAGCCGGAACAAGCGCAACGTGTGTTCTGCACCAACAGGTCCTTTGCGCTCGCACCCTTATAATGAGGGCGTGCTATGTCAACGTCAGGCCAAGGGGGTGACTGTCAGATGGGTAGACTGATCTGCCTCAACGTAGGGTGCGCCGACGCCAGCGTTATCGTTACTGACACCGGCACAACTCTGGTGGACTGCCACAACATTGGCGACCATAGCGATTTCCTGCCGTCGAACAAGACGCTTCGGGCCGTGTTTATCACTCACCAGCACTATGACCACTACTCGGGACTGGAGTATTTGAGAAACGTGGGCTATGCGATCCAGTACCTAATTTACAGCCCGTATGAGCGGAGGTATGGCGACGGCAGCGTCACATTGGAGGAATGGAACGAATTTAAGGACCATCGAGACTATTCCAACAGCAAGGGACCAAACTATATGCGCCGTACAAGCAAGATAGTTGGGAGAACCCCTATTGGAAGGTAGACGGCCTGAAGTTCTGGATGCTTGGACCTGAGAAGAGCACGGCGACGAGCGAAACCCGCGAATTACATGACGCCTGTCTTGTCTTTCGCGCTGACATGGAGAAGAGGAAGTGTACGTTTACCGGCGACGCTTCGGATGCGAATCTGGCGGGCGTCGCCACAATCAACCATATTTGCGACGATATCCTGCACGCCAGCCACCATGCCAGCCTCCAAGGCGCGAACCTTGAGTTTGTTAAGAAATACAACGCGCAGTACACTCTGATTTCCACCGCAAGCGGTAAGGTACGAGAACGTGCCTCATCCGACAGCACTCAAGAGGTACAACGACAATACCGCCCATGACAGTCAGGAGAACCGATGTAGACGACTCATGGGAGTGGAAGTTCTAGCAGGGGCCTTCTAGGATGTGGTCGGTTTTGCCTGACCAGAATCGCTGCCCTTGGAAAAGTTTTCCAGTACCAATGCAGCCAATACAGCGCGGGTGACGCGGTACTCAGCGAATCGCCGGTAGCGTCTTACGAACATGCGTCCGATGCCGCTCGTTATGAGGGCGGTAAACAAAAGTTCAACCGTGGAAATGTAGAACAGGCCTTTCGTGAACTGAATAGAAGCGCCCGGAATCCACGCTCGTACAAGTAATGCGACAGACAGGAAAAAGAGGGCAATGGACGTGCCTCGATAAAATCCTTCCCGATACACAAATATGTCGCGATCTCCAAGCTCCCCGGCTTGAACACTGTATTCATCTAGCGTCCGTACTACCCATCCGGGTTTGATCTCAACCAAGCCTACAGCCAACAGCTTGCCTGCAAGCTGGGCCGCCCGTTCACGCATCCACTGCGGTGCAGTGCCAGAGGAAGACAATGCTGCATCTTCCACGCCTTTGAGCACAACGTTAGCGACTCCCTGCACTGCGTGGCCGAGCAAATACGAAGCCACTACCAGCGCCGCCCATGTCACCAGTCCGGGCTGATAAGTTGCAAACCCGAGCGGCACTCTCGGAACAAAAAAAGCCCAGTACAGCACGAGAATGCCATGCAGCGTGATGGCACCCGGCAAAAGGTAAGGAGCTCAGCGATGCCTAGAAAGCGGAAGTCCCAACCGAAGTCCGGACGGAATCGCGAGTACGTACGCACCAGGGCTGCGAAGCTACGGGGTCTCTCCGCCATCCGGCGGGTGAGACGCGGTGACTCGCGAACTCTCACCGCCGCAGCACGGGCGGAGGGGACAAGCGTCAGGACCATCAAACGATTGTTGCCGTTAGCCCTCTTACCGGTCCGTTCGGACAATCGCATTCGCGTAAAGGCCAGCGACCAATATTCCGCCAAGATCCAAATCTTGAGCAACGAAGGCGCGCTGTCAGTGACGGCACGCGGTTCTCGTCAGCGCGAACTTGCAGGTCAACACCGAGCCACGTTCATGCGCGTACTCCAGGGCAAAGAGCCGCCATCCGCCCTAGAACAGTATCGCGGAAAGAAGATTGGCGGCCATGAACTGATCAGCGATTTCGAGTTGCTGTCCTCGTACGCGCAAGCGGGCGATGTGGGCCAGCTCGAAGCTCTCTATGTGACCCCGGACGCCAGCGTGTGAGCAATCCGTGCCCCATCCTGCGAGCTCGGCGCATCGAGAAGCGCCGCAAGGATATGGGGTACGCCACGCGCTGCTTCTATTGCGGGGAAACGGACATTTTTTGTTTCGAAATGGATCATCCTGTTTCCCGCGAACTGGATGAGGAATTTGAGCGAGCGGTTTGCCGGAATTGCCATCGGAAATTGGAGATGAGAAGGGATACTAAGGGCCTCACTAAAAACGGCAAGCATCGAACCAAAGAATCGATGCGCGAGGCCCTGCGTCGATATCTGCTTCTGATGGCCGAAGATGAGGAGTCCCAGGCGGAGCTCCTCCAACGCGCACCCAATACCCCCACCGAGTTGATCGTCTCAGCTGCTCAAGCGAGAGCGGCGTCCCTGCGCCGGAAAGCGCAAGCGTTATGATTAGGTGACTTCTGCGCCTGATCCCCGGAATTATCAGTCGGCTTTCATTCGCAGCGCAGCAGTCACTGAGAACTGATGCCGGACAGACCCACCGTCGAAAACCGTAATCCGTCGAAAATCCATGCCGAGCTTTCACCGATCTTTCTGCGTGTCCACTCGCGGGTAGCAAATGAAAAGCCCCGCCAAAGTGGCGAAGGAAAGCTGCCAGATAAGTGGGCAAACTTCGCACTTATCTTTGACTGCGAAACTACAACCGATATCCGCCAGGACCTCAATTTTCTTTGGTGGAGATTTTGCGAGCTGAAAGAGGGCAGATACATCTGTCAGCAAGAGGGCCTTGTCTATGCCGACAGTCTGGACGCCAAATCAATTCAGTTGATTCGCAGCTTCGCGCATAACAAGCCCGCCGAAGTGGAGGACGGATGTCCGAAAGACATCCTCGTGCAATCGCGCACAGAGTTTGTAGACGTTGAATTCTGGCAGGCAATACAAGCTGGGGCAGTCATCGTCTGCTTTAACGCTCCGTTTGACCTCAGCCGGTTGGCGCTCGAATATCGCGAAGCGCAAAGCAAGAATACGGGATGGTCGATGGTGTTGTGGACGCGCAAAGGTGGGGCTGACGTTTTCCGGCCAAAATTGAGAATTAAGCCGAAGGATTCGCGCTCGGCTTTTATCAGCCTCGCGGGTGGTGACCCGGGTAACCGCGCGAGATATCGCGGGCGTTTCCTTGACCTGTCGGTACTGGGGTGGGCCTTAAGAAACAGGCATATGGACCTGAACGGATTCCTGCGCTCCTTCGGACTCAAGCCGAAGATGGATCACGAACCGACAGGACGGGTCACGAAGAATGAGCTGAAGTATGGTCGAACGGATGTGGAGCGAACGGTCGAACTGCTGAACGCTATGAAGAGCGAATACGACGGTTTTCCACTCAGCCTCCCACCTGAAAGAGCGTTCAGTGCCGCGAGCATCACAAAAGCGTTTCTGGAAGAGATGGGGATCAAGCAGCCATCACAGAAGTTTGACCTTCCAGACAAAACTCTGGGCAAGTGTATGCAAGCGTATTACGGTGGTCGCAGCGAAATCCGAATTCGACATCAGGAAGTGCCCGTCGTGGTTTGCGACACGACCGCCGAATATCCGTCTGTTGCCGGACTGCTCGGCCTCTGGCCTCTGCTAACTGCAGCCAATATCGACGTGGTGCCCTGCACGAGAGAGGCCCGCCAAACTTTGACTGGCGTAAACGTCGAAACAGTTTTCGACCCGTCGACGTGGCCGCAGCTGGCGTTCTTCGCCTCGGTTAAACCCTCCAGAGATGTCCTTCCGGTTCGAGCACTGTACAACGATACCGGTAATACAAACATCGGCTTGAATCCACTTACCTCCAAGAAGCCGGTCTGGTATGCCGGACCCGATCTGGCTGCATCCAGGCTAGCGACGAGACGCACGCCGAGAATCATTAAGGCGTTCAGGCTCGTTACCCACGGTGCGCAGGACGGCATGAAGCCAACGGTCATCGGAACGCGGGCATTCAATCCTGAGGAAGACGATTTCTTTCGCGCCGTCATTGAAGAGCGAAAAAAACTTCCAAAGTCGCACCCGCATTACCTGCTCTTGAAAATAATCGCCAATGCGCTGTATGGAATTTTTGCGGAGCTCAACAAGTACGAGTACGGGAAAAACTCCGCCAAACACTTGGACGTATTTTCTGGTGAATACAAATTCGACCAGCCAACTTTTGTGGTTGAGCGTCCGGGCAAGTTTCAGTTTCCTCCTGCGGCTGCGCTGATTACGGCGGGTGGGCGGCTGATGTTGGCTGTCTTGGAGCGCATGATCAAAGATCTAGGAGGTACGTATTTGCTCACCGATACGGACTCAATGCACTTTGTTGCGTCCGAGAGGGGTGGAATGGTTCCGTGTCCGGGCGGTCCACACCGAGTGGCTAGTGGAGTTCCAACCATCAAAGCGATAACGTGGAAACAGGTCGATGGAATTTGCGCGAAGCTCAACAGCTTGAATCCTTACGACCGAAGCGTGGTCGGGGAGATTCTCAAGGTTGAAGATTGCAATCTTGATCGCAGCGGTAACCAACATCAACTATACGGCCTTGCGGTGTCTGCGAAGCGCTACGTCGTTTACACACGGAAGAAAAACAGCATAGAAATCATTAAACCCAGCGAACACGGTTTGGGGATCGTATATGTTCCCGATAAGCGAAAAACGCGCTATAAGCCGGTCGATTGTGCAGACCAAGAAACCGATTATCCGCGATGGATCGTTGAGGCTTGGCAGCGGCTTCTAGTCGACCATTTCCGAAATATCAAAGACCCTGAAAATGCCCTTGTTTCACGTGAATTATGGTTCGACAATTTGCCTGCCATGATGCGTGTTCGTGTCACAACGCCGAATGTGCTGAAGGCTTTACGGATGCGCGATCCTGGAGCCGCCAAACCCTACAACTTCGCACTTTCGCCGATTCTGATCCAACCTGCGCCGGACTGCACGCTGATCGCGCCCGCTAGTAAACATCCAGAGGAATGGTTAATGCGGGAATACACCGAGATTCACAGCGGCGAGACGGTTAAGCTGTCGGGCGAGTACCACGGAAAGGCCCTTTTGCCGCAGACTCTTTCCGGTGTCCTGTGGCGTCACTACCTGCACCCGGAAGACAAATCGCTTTCTCCAGATGGGAGCCCTTGTAATGCTTATACAAGCGGACTTTTGTTGCGACGCCCGATTGAGGCGATGACACCGTTTATCTTTATCGGCAAAGAAATCGAAAGAAGAGCGCAAGAAGGTGAAGATCCCAGTATTCTCGAAAACGCCGGACCTATCCGATATCACCGCCGTCAAACGCTCAAAACTCGTCCCTGTGTTCCTGAGCTTGTGAAAAGGCTCCAGGGATTTTCTCTCGGCCAACTTGAGCAGTCCGGTCTAAGCCGCGACACTATAATCCGAGCACGTCACGGGGAGCGTGTCCACCCCGCTACCTGCACCCGCTTGGCAGAGATTGCGAAAAAGCTGGCGGGAAGCCCTGCGAGCACAGCAAAACTAGCTCACCAACAGAACGGGCCTGAAAGTCAATGAGTGTAATAGGGATTTATCAACAACCATTAAAATGTTCAGCATGCCGCTCGTGAGAAAGGCTTTTGCGACTCTTCTGTTGGCGTGCATTCTCTGCCAAGGTGAGTCGTCATCACAGACTCTAGAGATTCGCGTTCGTGCTATGGATTACAAAACTGGTCGTCCAGTCAAAGGGCACCGTATTGCGATATTGTTGTCCGACAGTGCAGGCCAGATTACCCCCCATCAATCGGAAGAGCTTATTCGGAGCACCGACAAGGACGGAAGGGCCGTCTTTCAGGTCAAAGAACCATTGCCGCCTAAGGTAAGTGTTGACACGAATTCAATGCCAGACTGGAATTGCAGTGCTACCTGGGGGCTTTCGACGAGCGAAATCCTGCAACACGGCATTGTCGGGCAATACACGTTAGACCCAAGGTGGTGTAAGAAAAAGCGCTCCCTACCAGCCGCGTCGCCGGTTCCGAGAGAGGTCGTAATCTACGTCCATCAGCTTGGGGTTTTTGGCAGGCTGTATCGCCTGTTCTATTGACGCGCAGCAACTCGTGACTGCACAGAAACTCTCTGAACAAAAGTGTTGAGAACAGGCGTTTACACTCATTGACCACAGCCGGGGCCCGCCGATCACTGACCGAGGGTCAATGAGTGTAATCGGGATGTTACGTCAATTGACTGGTGAGTACTTTACTCGGAGCGGAATCTAGGGCCGACATCTTCAAATAGAGCAAAGCGAAGCCTACAAACATCGTAGGTTCGACCACGTTAACGGCGATCATCGATGCAAGGGTCAGAATCCACGGGAACCACGAAGTAAGTGGCGCAGTAGCGTGAATAAACGATGCCAGCCAGAACGGGCACATGGCTGCAACATAACCGCCGATTAGGGACTTCGCTAATAGCGCAGCAAGCGTCAACCACTTCCCCCGAGTCAGCTTGTCGCTACGAAACATCGCTTGCCCAACTCTACAATCATCCAGAATAACCGCTGGTACTGCCAGAAAGAACCGCGACACGACGAGAATCGCTAGGCCCACAAGTCCATACGAAACTACCCAAATCAGAAGGCCGGTAGGGTGCACTCGCCATTGATGCAGTACCCAGAACACACCTGTTGCCAACAGCACCGATGCGGCTTCCGTCACAACCACGAGAACCAAGAGCAGCAGAGATAGGCGCAGAAAGGGACCCAACCGTTCACGAATATTCAGGAAAGACCGCCACGCTGATGCAGTGAACCCGGCTACGCTTTCTTCCACCGCAATGCAAGTAGCACCGAACACAAAAGAGAAGACTATCCAACTGAGAATCCATGCTGAATAATTGATAAGCCCGATCTTTAAGATCTCAGTTCTGTGCGCGAGCAGTTCAATGCCTCGCGGAAGGTGGCGTGAAATCTCTCGCACCTCGTTACGAGCTGAGATGATTGCAATCGTGGTGATGATCACGGCCGGAGCAGTAATTTTGAAAAACAACCAGAAATGACTGTGATAGGTCCGAAGAACCTCAGCTACAAAATCACCGACACCTTCATTGTGCCCATCACCCGTTTGCAATCTTTCACTAGGGGTTGAGCGGCGCACGTCGTGCCCATCTCCATCGTGTTGGGAGACGTCAGAATTGGCTGCGATGCTTATTGCACGTCTGGACATTTCGCCTTCGAGGGCGAGGCGTGCCTCAGCAGCGAGCTGTTCCGGGGCAACGGCCAACTGGATTAGTTCTTCGTCGCTCTTTGCTTGGTAAGCCTTTACGAAGTCCTGAACTTGCATCGACGGGATGGTAATTCATTTCCAAACGGTAGGCGAGCTGGACGGTTGGCGAAACCAGGCGTCTCTAACAATGTCGGCGGTGTCAAGCACTTTTCGAGCACACTACCGCATGCGCTCGGAGAAGAGCGCCATTTCGCTCTCGTTGAAGGTTTTGCCTTTGCCATTCCAACCCAGGCTCGCTTGTAATCGTTTCAGGTCAGGAACTCAGTCCGACCCATGCATCTCTTCGGTCACACCCTCGATCATGATTACTACTTCGAACTCCCCCGTGAAGGGGAGCGGGACGCCCAATCAATTACTCGGTGTTCAACTGCACACCATCGCCTGTTCCGGGCTGCCCCGCGTGCGAACCGAACTTTTTCAACTGCTCGTAATTCCATCCCTTGCGCCACATCCAGTACATGCGAACCGCCAGTCTCCGCGCCATGGCCACCTTGGCAATCTTCCGTCCCCGCCGCATCGCCAGGTGAAAGTACTTGTTGCGCCATTCCGGGTCGCTGCGCACCGTAACTTGCGCCGCTTCCACCAGCAAGAAGCGCAATAAAGAGTTGCCTTGTTTCGTGATGTGTCCCAGGCGTCGCCGCTGCCCGCTCGAATCCTCCAGCGGCACAAGCCCCAGATAACTCGCGATCTGCTTGCCACACTGAAACCGATCGGCCCTCCCGATAATCAGTACGAACGCCAGTGCGGTCAGTGGCCCTACCCCAGGGTGGGTTCTCAACCGCTGCGCTGCCGGATATTTCTCCACTTCCTGCTCGATCGCTTGCGTCAGCTCGGCAAACGTCGGGTTCAGCCCATCCAGCAACTTCAGCAGATCCTCCCGTCGCCGGCTGGCCCATGGCGCTAACCGGAATGCCTCCAGTTGTTCTCGTCCCGATTCCCGCCACAACCTCTTCTTACAGCGGAGGCCTTCGTTGATCGCCACCGCTTGCAGTTGGTTCATGATCCGGGTGCGCGCCTGCACCATCCGGTGCCGGTGCCACAGTAGTTGCCGGAGATCGCGATTCTCCCAGCTCGGTACCCAGATCTGCGGGAAGCGGTCTTCCAGCAGCAAACCCAGAATCAGTTGCGCATCCTGGCGATCTGTCTTTTGCTTGCGTACTCGCTTCGCATGGATCACGGTTGCGTCTCCGATCCACAACTCGAAGTTGAGTTCCGCTAGTAGTCGCTCGAACCAGCGCGCCTGCCCGCTAGCTTCCATCCCCACGCGCACTTTCATTCCCCGTGCTGCCAGTTCACGGTAGAATTTCTCCGCTTCCTCGCGGTGCTCCAATCGCCGCTCTCCGCAGTCGCCGGTGGCGGTGTCCACAAAAGCAATTTGCTGGAAGGCCGGGTGATAATCGCATCCTATAATCAACATATCGGCTCCTTTCTCCCGAGCCTTTTTGGTTGGTTTGCACACCACCAAACTCTACTCGGGTCTACGGAGCCGACATTGTCATGGAATCAATTACACTCAGAACCGGTCAATCCGTTCTCTCTCGCGAGCGCGCCCCGGCCCCCCTGGGTCCCAAATCTGTGGGGAGGGGGTCGACAATTTTTCCCGAAGTGTACTTCCCCGCCTCCGCCTTGACCCGGCCTCACTCTGGCTTCTAAACTTCGACGGGGTGCTCCATGCGCAAACTCATCTGGATTCTGTGTATCGCCGTGGCATTCTCAGGCGTTGCGGTTGCCGACGAAGGCCATCATCACGAGGAACTTACGCAAGAACAGCTGGGCACGGTGCACTTCCCCGTGGCTTGCGCTCCGGACGCGCAGAAGACCTTCGAAAAAGGTGTCGCGCTGCTGCATTCGTTCTGGTACGAAGAGGCGGAAAAGACCTTTCTCGATGTCGAAAAACAGGACCCGAAGTGCGCGATGGCGTACTGGGGCGAGGCGATGACTCTGTGGCACGAACTCTGGGACCAGCCGAATGCGGCCACCATCAAGCGCGCCTCGGCGGAGTTGAAAAAGGCCGACAAAGCGAAGGCCAAAACCGACCGCGAGCGCGATTACATCCAGGCCCTGAAGGCGTTCTATTCCAACAACCAGAAAGTGGACCACGAAGCGCGAGCGCGGGCTTACTCCGCAGCTATGGAGAAGGTGTACCAAAAGTATCCAGACGACCACGAGGCCGCTGCTTTTTATGCGCTCTCGCTGCTGGCGTCGGAGCCCGATAACGACACGACATTTGCCAACCGCAAGCAGGCCGGCGCGATCCTGGAGAAGTTCTTCGACGTGGAGCCCAATCATCCGGGCATGGCACATTACCTGATCCACACCTACGACAAGCCGCAGTTGGCGGAACTCGGCTTGCCCGCCGCACGCCGATATGCACAGATCGCTCCGTTTGCTCCGCACGCGGTGCATATGCCGTCGCACATTTTCGCGCGCGTCGGGGATTGGCCAGACTCGATCCAGTCGAACCTGGCCTCGATTGCCGCCACGCGCAGGGCGACGGAAATGAACATGGGCGGCGAAGGCCATGAATTTCACGCCATGGACTTTCTGATCTATGCCTATCTGCAGAGTGGACGCGAGGCGGAAGCGTCAAAAGTGATTGACGAAGTGAAAACGATGCCCGCAATGCCCATGGCAGGCATGGATATGCAGGCCTTTGCCATGTCGAAGTTTCCCGCCATGTATGCCTTGGAACTGCATCGCTGGTCCGAGGCGGCAGCTTTACAAGTAATATCCAAGGCCGATCCCGGCGACCGGGCCTATACCTACTGGGCAAAGACGATCGGATGCGCGCGCAGCGGAGACTTGACGGGGGCGAAAAAGAATCTGGCGGAAATCGATGCCATTCACAAAGATTATTCGGCACGCAAGAAAAGCTACCATGCCGAATACACGGAGATGTTGCAACAGGAAGCGTCGGCATGGGTTCTGCACGGTGAGGGTAAAGACGAAGAGGCAACTGCGGCGCTGCGCAAGGTTGCCGATCATGAAGACGCCGTCGGCGAGGAGCAGACTTCGATGCCGGCGCGCGAGATGCTGGCCGACATGCTGCTGGAGATGAAGCGTCCGGAGCAGGCCCTGGCCGAGTATAAGGGAGATTTGAGATTCAATCCGAAGCGCTTCAACGGTCTTTACGGAGCCGCTCAGGCGGCGGAGATGGCGGGGCAAGCTTCGCAGGCAACCGAATATTATGCCGTGCTGGTCAAGACTTGCGAAGGTTCGAGTTCACTGCGTCCGGAACTGGCAAAGGCGAAGCAGGCGGTGGTGGCCCAGAAATAGAATTTACTTCGCGATTATTTCTCAATCACTTCTCGATCCGCTGGAGGCGAAACAGCAGCGTGCCCCATCCCAACTTGGCGCGCATGAGCACCGGCGTGTGGCTTGCATCGTCCGAATACCACACCCATACTTTACCCTTGGATTGCAATGGGCCGGAGGTGGCTTCGGCAGTAACCAGCACAGCCGGGAATGTTCCAGCCGGCACTTTGATCTGCTCGCGCTTCTCCACGGTGGCATGGACGATGGTCGTCTTCCCGTCGCTGATCGGGAACTCGTAGATGGCGCCGAGCAGCAGCGGCAGCGACTGCAGGTAATAGAAGCCGGTGATGACGTCGGTGGTGCAGCTAGCAAGGTCGTTTTCGACGTGCTTGGTCTCGCCCGTCTTCAGGTTTTTTTCATCGAGCATGCTTTTCTTGCCCGCGTAATCGAAGTGAATCGAAGTCTCGCGCTTGCGTGCGCCCTCCTCGCTATGCTTGAAGATCGAGAGCGAGCAGAAGGTCTGCGGATTGAAATGCGACTCAAAGCGGTCGTGCACAGGAAAGATGACATTGACGGCTCCAGTAGATTCGGCGGTCGCGGTGACCTTGCGGTCGGTCCCGGCGACTTCCATTCTCACCATACCGGTTCCGGCTGTGATCAAATGCCACTCCGCCGAATAGACGTAGCTCCGTCCATCGGGGAAAGGATAGTTGGGACGAGGAGACGCGATATGCACGGGATCGGGGCCGATGGTCGCCGTGGACGGCGCTTGCTGCGCCGACATAGCGGCAATCAGAAAGCAAAATGGGCCGCTCAGCGCGAAGGCACACACGATGCGGTAGTAGCGAAGGAAGATCAGCACTGGTCCCGATAGCCCTGTTTCCGCAGTCTCTTATAGAGCGAACGTCTGTGTAGCGAACCTCACGGCAGACTATCACACCATCTTGAAGATCAGCTTGACGACAAGAACGGCCAGCACGACCGCGCAGCCAATGCTGGCCTCGTATTCGCGGTGCTTCCAATAGCGCGCGGAGGAGTACGCACTCTGCTGGCTTCGGTAAGGCGTAAGCCGTGGCAGCATGCGCGGTACGTAACGAGCATAGTCGTCGTAGTCGGGAAACGTCTGCCGCAGATAACGCTCTTCGCCGGCGATGACCGGAATATAAATCAGGGCGAACATCGCGAGCATGATCGCGACAATCCACCAACTTCGCGCCGCGATAGCGAAGCCCGCAGCCAGCATCAGCGAGCCCAGGTACAAAGGGTTGCGCGTGTAGGCATAGGGGCCACCGGTGGTGAGTTGCTTGTCTTTTTGCACGTGGCCGGAAGCGAACCCGCGCAAGACGAGCCCGGGAAGCAGCACCAGTGCGCCCGTGATGAGCGAAGTCTTTGTGGGCCGCGCCAGCCAAACGTAGACAACCGCAAAAATAAATCCCAGGGGCACACGAATGCGACGGGCCACGCGTGACCAGGTATCGCGGGCGCTCTGCGAGGGTTGCGGTCCGGATTCTGAGGCTTCCATCACTTTGGTTCTGCAATATGGTTCTGCAACAGCTTGCGAGTTGCGGCGACCACTTCGCCGGCAGTGATCGCGAGCAAACCTTGTTCCGGCTCGCGGCGCCGGCTGTGGTCAGTCATGCTGCTCGCGCTTCGCAGCACAATCGATCGCGTACCGAAGGGGCCGTTGCGCGCCGGGTTTGTCGGACCAAAAATTGCCACCACTGGAATTTTCAAAGCGGCCGCCATGTGCATCGGCCCGGTGTCGCCGCCGATGAAGAGGCGAGCCCGGCGGGTGAGTGCGATCAACTCAGAAACCGAGCAGGAAATTTTTCGCGCAGTACCTTCACCAGCGGCTTCCACGGCCCGCGCCAACTCTTCTTCTCCGGGCCCGTAGTTTACGAGCGAGCATAATCCATCTTTTGCGAGTTGCTGCGCAACCTGTCCGTAACGCTCAGCCGGCCACATCTTTGCGCCCCAACCCGCGCCGGGATTGAGAATCGCGAAGTTGTTCCCATCCGCCGTCAGACCGGCAATCTTGGCCTCTGCATCCGGATCCACGGGAAACTCCACCTGCATCTCTGCCGTCGGTGTTGGGGGAATGTCAGTCGAGATGACCGCAGTTCGAATGACCGCTTCCGCCAGCGCCCGCGCCTGTTCGACGACATGAGTGCCGCTCGTCTTCACAAGCACCTTTCGCGTATAAAACATGCTGGCAGCATTCTCGTGCGCTTGTGCGCTCCCGTACACAATGGGCGCGCCTGACCAGCGTGCCAGCAATGCCGAACGAAACGCGCCCTGAAAATCAATCACGGCGTCGTATCGGATTCCGCGCAACTCACTCAAGCCCACCGCTATCTGCTGCCAGGTGTTGAATGAAAACAGCGCGCGGCGCCATTCCGCCGTGTTGACGGAATGCACGCGGTCAACCAGTGGCCGCTGCCGAGAGCGCCGTCCCGAGCGCGGATAGCGCAGAGTGCACAGCAGTTCCGCCCACCGCTCTTCGACAAGCCATCCCAAGGTGGCGTGGGGAAAAGCCTGGCGCAGCGCGGCTGCGGCGGGCAGCGCGTGAATAATGTCTCCCATGGCGCTGAGCCGCACGATGAGCAGGCTATCGAATCGCGGCGTGCCGGCGGAGGGGGAAAAGGAATCGATCATCCTTGGCCCCGTGCCCGCCCCCAGCGCCATCCGCAACGCCTCACGATCCTTGCGGCTCCAGCCGCGGACGCGAACGAATGATCTCGGTAGCCGAGTGATTCTTGGGATCGCCCACAATAACGACCCGGCCTCCACAGGCTGCTACTTCGTCGCGCTCGGGGACGCTCTCCGCCGTGTAGTCGGTGCCCTTGGCATGAAAGTCAGGACGAATTTCACGAATGATGGCGCGCACGTCCTTTTCTGGAAAAACTATGACGGCGTCAACGTCCGCCAGCGACGCCAGAATTTCCGCGCGTTCTTCGGCTGGCATCAGCGGTCGCCCTTCACCCTTCAAGGCGCGCACGGAATCATCGGCGTTCACCGCGACAATCAGTTTGCCGCCCAATTCCCGCGCGGCATGCAGGTAGCGTACATGGCCAACATGCAGCAGATCGAAGCATCCGTTAGCCAGCGTGACGAGATCGCCGGCGCGCCGCCAATTCGTCACGAGTTGCTGCAGTTCGCCGCGCGAAACGATCTTCGGATGGAGTGATGTGCTCAAAGATGATGTGCTCAATGATCTCAATCTGTGCCCGGAGGACTGTGTAGAAGCGGGGCTCTGCTCCGCTCGGACGGGGCAAGGCTCTGTCCCCACACTCTAATGCTCGCGAGCGACCGGTGACACTTTATCCAGCGTCTCCAGCAATTCCTGCTGGCTGACCGTGGCCGTGCCCCGCTTCATCACTACGATGCCGCCAGCGTAATTTGCCAGGTGGGCGGCTTCTTCGGCGGTTGCCCCTGCAGCCAAAGCAGCGGTAAAGGTTGCGATGACGGTATCGCCCGCTCCGGTTACGTCAGCGACTTCATCGCTGCCGGAGATTGGAATATCAACCGGCTTGTGACGGCGCGGGAAAACCACCATACCATCCTTGCCGCGCGTGATCAGCAGCGATTCCAAGTTCATCGCGCCTGCGATCTGGTCTCCGGCAGCCAGAAGGCGTTCCCAGTCGTTGCCGATACGGATACCGAGAACTTCTTCCACCTCAGACTCATTCGGCGTTGCGGCTGTGATGCCGGAAAACTCGAGCATGCGATGGCGCGAGTCCAGCGTCACCGGGACCTTGTCGATCCCGCGCTTTTCCCGAATCACATTCAGCAGCGTTGGCGTTGCCGCGCCGTATCCATAATCGGAAACCAGCAGGGCATCGGAGGCGCGAGTGTATTCGCGGGCAGAAAGAACTATCTCGCGGCGCAAATGCGAACTGGGGGCCTCGTCCGGCTCGCGGTCAAGGCGCACGACCTGCTGTCCGGCGGTGTGCGCGAAGCCAGCCAGGATGCGCGTCTTGGTCACGGTGGTGTAGCTCTTGTCTTTGAAAACACCGCTGACCGGGATGCGTTTGTGGCGGAAAGCGCGCAGCAGCAGCTTTCCCGGCTCGTCGTCGCCCACGACTCCAACCGGCAAAACATTCACTCCGAGGTCGGCAAGATTGTAGATGGCATTCGCGCCGCCGCCGGGGACCACCTTGCGGTCACGGTGCTTCAAAATCAGCACAGGCGCTTCGCGCGAGACGCGAGAAATTTCGCCGAACAGGAACTCATCGGCAACCAGATCCGCGAGCACGGTCACCGTTAGCTTGGGAAAGGATTCGACGATCTTTCGTAGGCGCAGGCGGCCGTTCTCTTTAATATGCTTTGTCATCAAGATGCTTTGTGATTGCGTGCCAACCAAGATTTTCTCACGAGCGGGGCTTCTGGTCCTCGATTCTTGCGAAGACAGTCCTCGCCAAAATGGCATCCAGCACATCAGTGGGATGGTCGAGGGTAAGCTTGAGCTTGGCAACGGCGAGTGGTTTGAGGTCGTGCTGGTTAGGAGCGAGGTTGATAGCGTCTTTTTCAGTTGTCAGGAACCCGCCGGCCTGCAGGTCGCGACGCGCGCCGATGAGGGCCTGAATGTCGTTCAGGTCGTAAGCATGGTGGTCGCGAAAGACGATTTCCGCCGCGGGCGTGATTCCGGCGGCGCGCACCTGGGTAAAGAATTGTTCGGGGCGCGCGATGCCGCAGAAGACAACGGGCGCAGAAGGCAGGTTCGGGAGAACGAGCTCGCGCTCGATTCGCCAGATCGGCCTTTGCTGGAGCGCCGGATCCTCCGCTGAGCCTGTGGGCAGCACGACTGCGTCTGCGCGGGCGAGCGACGACAGCGGCTCGCGTAGTCGCCCCGAGGGCAGCATGCGGTCGTCGAAGTCGCGCTCCGTCATCAGCACGATGTCGAAGTCGCGAGCTAGAGATCGGTGCTGGAAGCCGTCGTCGAGGATGTGCAATTGCGATTTGAATTTCTGCTCGGCGACTCGGCCTGCCTCATAACGGCTTTCGCCGACGATCACTGGGACACCCAGCCTCCGCGCGATTAGCAGGGGCTCATCGCCAAAATCGGAGGCCTTGCCATCGGTCTCCACTACCAGCACGCCGCGAGTTTTGCGGCCGTATCCGCGGGAGAGGACGTCGAAGCGAATGCCGCGCATCTTCAACAGTTCACCGAGCGCAATCACGAAGGGAGTCTTGCCCGAACCACCCGCCGACAGATTCCCAACGCTGACCACGGGTTGCTGCAGCCGTCGCGAAGACAGCACGCCGCGATCGAACAGTGTGTTTCGCAGAGCGGTGGCGGCACCGAAAAGTCCGGTGAAGGGATTCACGATGAGATACCCATCAGCTGGAGTAGCGCCGAAACTGTTCTGGCCGTGGCGCCGCGCTGCGATTCGAGCGCCGCCAATGCGTTCCGGCCGAGAGTCGCTCGTTCGCCGCCGTTTTCGATCAGCTCCATGAAGACCAGCGGCAACTCCGCTACTCCGACGATGCGCACCCCATTACGACTGTTGAAGAAATTGACAACGTCACGAAAATTATCGTAGTGATTGCCGGTGACAATCGGAACGCCGCAGAGTGCAGGCTCCAGAATATTGTGTCCGCCGCCCGGCACCAGGCTGCCACCGACAAACGCGACGGTGGCCAGCGAGTAAATCGCGGCCAACTCCCCGATGCTATCGGCCAGAAGTACGCACCCAGCGAGTGGTTCGCCGCTCCATAAAGAACGCCGCCACATTCGGAAGCCGAGTTTCTCGACGAGCTCGGCAACTTCCGCAAAACGCTCCGGGTGGCGGGGTGCCAGAATCAAGACAGCCTTTGGATGATTGGCCAGAATATTGCGAAACGCAGAAAGCAGCGGGCCTTCCTCGCCCTCGAGCGTGCTGCCACACACCAGAACCGGCTCCGCTCCGGACCGGCCGAAGCTCTCACGGAGATTCGCAACGATCTTCGGCGATGGTGGTGGCGCCACATCGAATTTAAGGTTGCCCACCACTGTGACCTTGGTTTCGGCTGCACCAATTTCTATGAGCCGCTTCTGGTCTTCTTCTGTCTGGGCCAAAAAACAATCGACATTCTTGAGCGTCTTCTCCAGCAATCGTGGAAGCCAGAAGCGAAGCCGTTTGTAGCCGGGAAACGAACGGTCAGAAATGCGGCAGTTGATCACCGCGATGAGAGCTCCGCTGCGTTTGGCCAGCCGCAGAAAATTCGGCCAGAATTCAGTTTCAGCGACGACCACGAGTTGGGGACGCAAAACCTCGAGGTACGGACGGATGGCGAAGGCGAAATCCAGGGGGAAATAAAACACGTTCTCCGCGCCAAACCGCTGCGCCGCAAGTTTCTGTCCCGTGCTGGTGGTCGTCGAAATCAGAACCCGATGGGATGGGAATTTCTGTTGCAGTGCTTTGACGACCCCGCTCGAAGCCACAATCTCGCCCACCGATACCGCGTGAACCCAGATTGCGGGTTTCTCGCTCCGGCCGATGAGGGCGGGCGGAACGGCGCCAAACCTCTGGCGTAAGCCCGCCCGATACTTGCCATGCCGCATCATCTGGAGCAGCCAGTAGGGCAGCGTCAGCACCAGGAAAAAGGCGAGCAACGCACTGTAGAGCACGTACATCATGAGGAGAAGTCCCATTCTAAATGGCATCCACGGCTGCGAGCTTCGGGCTCCGAGCTTCGGGCAAACGCGAATCGATGGCTCGCAGCTCGCAGCCACGTCTTACGAATTCGGCATCCTATAATTCAAGTATGCATAATGCAGGTAAGCAAGAATCACCTCGCGCGCCGAAGCCGCGAGCCCCGCGTCCAGTGGCAGTCTCGGCTTTTGTGCTGCTTTGCTGCCTTTGCGCCATTGCGACCAAAGAGTTTGTAATGCCCGCGGCGCAGCCCGCTCGTACCTACCCGGCGCACGACGACCACCCCGCCGAAAAAGTTGTGGTCGCAGTTGATCCATATGACGTCGAAGACAAAGCCTCAATCTTCACCGTCAACTACCGCAACCACGGTTATATGCCGGTCTTCTTCGTAATCACGAATGACGGCGATCAGCCTGTCTCACTGGTCGACATGAAAGCGCAATTGAACACCAAAGATCGGAGCAAGCTGTTCCCCGCCACCATGGACGATCTGCTGCGCCGGCTCTCGCATCCTTCGCGGAATGACGGGCAAGTTACGTTGCCGATTCCGCTGCCCAAGAAAGAAGTCAAAGGGGGCGTGAGCCGCAAGACCTGGGATGAAATCGAGCAGGCTCAATTTGGCGCCAAGGCGGTGGAACCGCATTCCACGGTGCGTGGTTTTCTGTTTTTCGATATTGCCGACATTTCGAATCCGCTGCCTGGCGCCAGCTTCTACCTCATGGGAGTGCACGACGCGAAGGGCAATGAATTGATGTATTTCGAAATTCCGATGGAAAAATACTTGAGCGCGCCGCAAGCTAAGAAGCCGTAGTAGTCCTGCGATGGAGCGCCGGGGTTTCCGCCCGGCAGACGGACGAGACGCCCGTCGCTCCACCAGCAGGGCCAGTTATAATCTCCCGGTATGGCGACCACCCCAGCCGTTTCCGAGGACCTTCTCGCGAAATACGAGCCGGTCATCGGACTCGAAGTCCACGTGCAGCTCCTGACCGCGTCGAAAATCTTTTGCTCATGCTCGACTCGTTTTGGCGATCCGCCGAACACGAATGTGTGCCCGGTATGTCTCGGACTTCCGGGAGCGTTGCCGGTATTGAACAAAAAGGCCGTGGAATTCGTGGCTCTGGCGGCGATGGCTTTAGCATGCCGCATCAACGAGGTTTCCATCTTTGCGCGGAAGAACTATTTTTACCCGGACCTGCCGAAGGGCTATCAGATTTCGCAGTATGACAAACCGCTGGCCGAGTTCGGATTCATCGAAATCGATATCAACGACGATCGCGGCAGCAAGAAGAAAATTGGCATCACTCGCCTGCACCTCGAAGAAGACGCGGGCAAGAGCCTGCACGAGGGCTTCGCCGATGCGGCTCACAAGACCGCAATCGACTTGAACCGTACCGGCGTGCCTCTGGCCGAGATCGTCAGCGAACCGGATATGCGATCGCCCGAGGAAGCTTATGAGTACCTTACGCGGCTCAAAGAAATCATCCTCTACACCGGCGTCAGTGACTGCAACATGGAAGAGGGTTCGTTGCGCTGCGACGCCAACATCAGCGTGCGGCCTCGGGGCCAGAAAGAATTCGGCACCAAGACCGAGGTTAAGAACGTCAATTCCTTCCGCTTCATCAAGCAGGCGCTGGAGTACGAGATCGAGCGCCACGTCGGTATCATCGAGGCCGGGGGCAGAATCACGCAGGAAACACGCCTCTACAACGCCCACGAAGGCAAGACCCACGGCATGCGCTCGAAAGAGCAAGCGCACGACTACCGGTATTTTCCCGAGCCGGATCTGCTTCCCTTGGTGGTCGATGAAAAATGGCAAGCCGCAATCCGAGCCGGCCTGCCCGAGCTTCCGGAAGCGCGGCGCCGGCGCATGATGAAGGAGTACGGCATCACCGCAGGTGACGCCCACACGCTGACGCTGACGCGAGCCGTAGCCGACCAGTTCGAGTCCGCGGCCCGCACGGCAAAAAATCCGAAGCGCGTTGCCAACCTGGTGCAGGGCGAGCTACTGGGGCGCTTGAAAGCTCAAGGCATCGAACTCGAGCAGTCGTCAATTTCGATGGCCGGCGTTACGGCCTCGGCCGATCTGGTCGAGTCGGGCGCAATCTCGGGCAAAATGCTGAAGGATCTTTACGATCTCTGCTTTGAACGCAAGCAGGATTTTCCTGCCGTTTATGAAGCCGAGGGGCGTCCCGAGCAGTCGCGGGACACGTCGGCCCTGGAGAAACTCGCCGATGAGTTAATCGCAGCCAATCCCAAGCAGGTGGAGCAATATCGCGCCGGCAAGAAAACCATGATCGGGTTCTTCGTGGGCCAGGTGATGAAGGCCTCGAAGGGGCAGGCTAATCCGCAGTTGGTGAACGAAGTCTTGACGAAGAAATTGGAAGGGTAATGATGCGATTTTCTGCCGCGCTGCTTGGGACCGAGTAAGCCCCGTCTCTACAGGAGGAATTTAGCCGCTGCGGGTCGCTCTACTTCGCCGCTCCCAAATTTTTCAGCACTTCTTCCGCATAGTAATTTGTGACTTTCGCGTCGTCGCGAAGGGTCTCGTAATAGGCCGCTTTCAATAACTGCTCGCGGCGATCGCGCAATTGTTGTCGGATGGCCTGCTGCACCCGCGGATCATTCAAGTCTCTCTGCCCCGCTGGCTCCTTTGAAATGAGTTTCACGATCATGTAACCGTAGGGCTGATGATTGGTCGGACTGAGCATCGGAATCACCGGCGTGTACTGCCCCGGCTTGAGCTTCATCACCGCTTCACGGGTTGCCGGATCGGCGGTCTTGAGCGCGGATTCGGGAGCCATTCCCAGATCGCCGCCGTTATTGCTGGTCTCCGGGTCCTCGGAATAATTCATGGCCAGCGTGGCGAAGTCATCGCCACTATCCAGCCGGTTGGCGATCATCTGGATTTTCTTGCGCGCCTCGGCATCGTTCTGCGCCTTGCTGTTCTGCAGGTTGTGCACCTGCGCGCTCACTATTCCAGAAACCATGATTTTGGCCAAATGGTACTGCGCTTCGATCAGGTTGAACTCCGCCTTGTGGTCCTTGTAGTAGCCCGTAACGTCCTGATCGGTGATGTTGATGCGCGAAGTGATCTCTTTGTTCAACACCTTGTCGCGGGTGAGCGAGCGGTTCAGGTCGCGCTTGAAGTCATCAAGCGATATTTTCTTGTCCTGCAGGCGCTTGTTAAACTCCTCGGCGGTGTAGGGCGACTTGATTTCGTTGAGCCTGCGGTCCACCTCTTCGCCAGTCGCCAGCAGCCCCAGCTTCTCCGCGCGCTGCATCAGGATTTCCGTTTCGACCAGCTCATTCAGAATGCTCATCCGAAGACTCACCGCTTGCTCGCCCGTCGGCTGCTGGTCGGAGCCCGCCGTCTGGTTGGCGTAATACTTTTCGACTTCGCTGCGATAGATCTTCCGCCCATTGACCGAAGCCATGACGTCGCCGCCGCTGCTGTTGCGGTTGCAAGCCGATAGCCCGATCAACATCCACGCGCCGACCATGACCAGGCCCGTTCGCGCCCAGCAGTTCCGATTTTTCAAGTTTTTCCCTCCGCCACCACGGCGAGTTCAACCAAGGCCCAGAATGCAGGTAATCCAAAAAGAAATTTGTAATTGGTAATTTTGTTCCGCAATCGTTCGGTTTCCAATCACAAATCGCAAATTACAAATTCACTTACTTTGTTGGCGCAGCCGGCGGGATCTTGGTTTCTTGTGCTGCGGCTGGCTTGTGCTCCGGAGGCGCGACGCCGGCATCCTTTAACGCCTGGTCGAGCGCGAGTCGTACCTCATCCGCAGGGACGGCTCCATCCAGTTTCTGTCCATTTACAAACATTGTTGGAGTTGCTTCCACTCCGACGGCGTCTCCTTCGTGCATCGAGACGCGCACCGCCTTCTCATCCTGAGCCTTGACGCAAGCCTGCAACTTGGCCACGTCGAGGTTGTGTTTCTGTGCCTGCAGAGTGGACAGCCTATCGAGTTCCGCATTCTGGCCGTCGTGGCCCTTTTCGGCGCTGATTGCATGCTGATTACCGTGCAGGTAATCGGCATAGTCCCAGTAAGCGTCAATGTTTTGCGCACCCAGGCAATTGGCATTTACCGCCGCGTGCACGGCCCAGGGGTGAATTTCTTCGAGTGGGTAATCCTTGTAGATGAAGAGGACGCGATCGCCATACTCCTTGAAAAGCCCGGGAAATAATGTCGCGTGCATCTGCGAACAGAACGGACACTCGAAATCGTCATAATTGACGACCGTTACCCTGGCATCTTTATTACCTCGTGTCGGACGCCCGCTGACGTCGATCTTCTTCATAATGTCAGCATAGGGATCAGCACTCAGATCCATCCTCGTCATGCGCACCAGCGTCTTGTGGTCGTGGGAGAGCAGGAACTCGAAATCCTGTTTCTTAGTGGGGCTGGCAAACGTAACCGTTAGCGCGTCATAGTTCGCAAATTCACTCGACCGGAGCGGCCCCAAAATCACTTTCACGTCGGGTGGGAGGGAATAATGTGCCCGCACCTGCCGCTCGACCGCGCGCGTGATGTCCGCAGCAGGAGCGGGAGAAGCAGAAGGGGACTGGGCCGAGCATCCCAGACAGATTAGCAAAAGGACCAGAAACGCGCGCCGCACAATCATCAATAGAAACCACCTGAACATGAAGAATTTGCTTGATTATCTCATGGCGCGAAGAGTTGCCACTGTAGAGAAGGGGCTTGCCCGTCCGGGGGACCCGCAAGCCGCGTCTCTGCGGGAAGTTTTCAGAGGCGTCCCCGCAGCAACTCTTCGGCAGTCAGCATTTGATTCATCGAGCCGGAGCGGAATCCCTCCAGATCGAGCGTGACGAACTTGAACCCCAGTCCCTTGAACACGGCGGTGAACTCGCGGGCCATCTCGGCGGTCAAAGCGCGGGGAAGTTCTTCGCGTGCAATCTCAATGCGCACGATTTCTCCATGATGGCGAACGCGGAATTGCCGGAACCCCATGACCCGCAGTGCGTCTTCGCCCCGCTCGATGACATTTAGCGCGTTGGGCGTAACCGCGCGCCCATATTCCAGGCGCGACGAAAGACACGCGGAGGCCGGCTTGTCCCACACTCGCAAGTCTGCCCGCCGCGCCAATTCCCGGATTTCCGCTTTGCTCAGCCCGGCCTCGAGCAGCGGGGCCAGAACATGATGCTGGCGCGCGGCCTGCTGCCCGGGGCGAAAATCGCCCTCGTCGTTGGCGTTAACCCCGTAGGCGATGGCGTCGAATCCGCGGGCTTGGCGGTAGCGCTCAAGGACGGTGAACAATTCGTCCTTGCAGTGAAAACAGCGCATGGCATCGTTGCGGATATACGCGGGATTATCCAATTCCTGCGTTTCCACAACCTCGACCGGAATTTCGCGCTCGCGTGCAAGGGCGAGCGCGTCTTCGAGATGAGTCCGCGCCAGACTGGCGGAATCGGCAATCACGGCAAGCATTTGGCCGTCAAGCACCTGATGCGCTACCCAGGCAAGAAAAGCAGAGTCCACACCACCCGAATAAGCGACGATCAAGCGGCCGCGCACTGCAAGGATCTGGCGCAAGCGTTCAGCTTTCTGATCGAGCGTGGCCGCATTGTTCACGATCTCTATTATCTACGAAAAAAGTTCTCAGTTCCCGGGCCGTAGTTCTCAGTGGGCGGCGCAGGATGTTTCTGAGAACTCATTGGATGCCGAAGTCGCATGAGCGGTTAGTAGAGCCGCTCTTGTCGCCGCAGGTTGCCGAACGATCCCACGTTGGCCAGCGTAAACGTGAAACGATATTGATTTTCGTTACGCACAGATCCCAGCGCAAAGCGACGGTATTCCAGACTCAAGCCGCAACAGTCCCAGTTATAACTCGTCTGCGCCGACGCATATTGCAGCGACCCAAGGTTCGCGTCAAAGCCGAAGCTGCTGGCAGCGCTCAAGCCACGCTTGTTGAGTTGACCGTAGCCGAATAACACACGAAACTGGTGGAACTCGTTCGCGCTCGTCGGCGTCGTTCCCGCCGCCGTGTCGATCACGCGCAGGAAGGCATCGCCTCCCCCAATAGTAAATGGGCCGTAGTGGTAGTTAACGAGCGCCATACTGGAAGTGACGCGGCCGGCCTTGAAGTCGTAGTCCAAGTCCCACTCGGTGTTGGTGCGCGGGCTGGTTTCGATGCGCAGGCGGGAAATGATGGGAGCGAAGCGCCGCGCTTCGTTCAGAAACGCGATGCCCGTGAAATCCGCTGTCGTCGTGAACACGTTCCGTTGCCCTGCTACCAACGCATTCCCAAACGTGGGATCGAAGAAATATTTCTGTCCGATCTCCCAACTTAGGATCTCACGCGGGCCAGAGGCGCAGGGTTGAGCGTCTGGGGTCGGAGGTAGTTCCCACGGAACCGCGCCGACTTGCGGAACGCCGCCGATGGTGAGCGTGCTCATGACGGGCACGTCGCAATCCTTAACGTTGGGATCCAGATGCCTCGCGTAAAGACGATTCACCAGCGAGTACTCGACTTCGTTCGTGTTGGTCAGCACATCGGTGGCGTCAAAACGCAGAATGTTGGCGAAGTTATTTACACCGGTTACGTAGTCGTACCGTATGCGTGGCTCAATGACGTGCTTCCATTTCCGTCCGAGCCACGGACGATCGAAGACTCGCGATAATGCCGGCGGACGCAACTCGACTGAAGCTTCCAGGGATTTGCGGTTCAGAATGTCGTTGGTCGCAGTTGCGGAATCTGCTGGGTTGCCCTCCTCGGTGTAGAACGTATCTCGCAACGTGAGTGCGGGCCGGAACGACCATCCCTGCCATTGCAAAGGCATCGTAAGTGAGGGCGCCAGATCGAACCTGCCCACCAGAGCAGCCGTACGGAACCCAATCTCGCGCCGCTGTAAACCCTCGGCCGCGCTCTCAAACGACCAGTACAGCGGCGTATTTCCCAACTGCCGCTCCTCACTGGAGATGAATAAACTTGGGGTATGCAGAATCCGGACGAGCTCCGTCTGCGTAAGCACGGTGCAGCCTGCATTCGTTTCCGTTGACGGATTGCAGATATCGAAGTTCTGGTAGCGCTCTGCCAGGGCATTGAAGTGAAATCCGTTGGTCGTATTGGACAGAAAAATCTGCGACCTCACTTCGGAGTCGATCGCCTGCGTGTAGACATCGGTGAAGGCGATGCGAAAGACAAACGAACTCAGGTAATCGACATTCGCGACGCCGCGGAATGTCCCGAAAGGACGCTCGGCCATGAAATGTGCGTCCTCGCCGCCCTGATCCTGTGGTGGATAACCGATGCCCCGATCCGCAATTCCCACGTAGTTGAAGAACATGTAAGAGCTGTCGCTCGGACGAGCGCGAAATTCTCCATGTTCCAAGAAACCCCGCTTCGAATAGTAATCGGCGCCCACCAGCGCGTCCATGCTGCGGTTGAAGACCCAGTACACCGATTCGCCGGCAATATATCCCTTGGTGGACGAGGTGCCAAAGGTCGGAATCAACAGCCCACTCTGCCGCTCTTTCTGAACTGGATAACTCACATACGGAAAATAGAACACGGGCATTCCCATCAGCTGGAAGTCGCTGTTGTAGATCTTCGCGGTGCTGTCCACATCCACTGCAATGCGCTTGGCATTGAAAAGCCACTTCGGATGCGGCAGTTCGCAGGTTGTGACCGTTCCCTGGCGCACCAGGTAGTGATCGGGCCCGTGTTTCTCGACAATTTTTCCGGTGAAGGCAAATGGATTGGAGGTGGTAAGCACATAGCGAGACTTCCCCGCCCGAAATCCTACGGTTCCGATCACGCTATAGAATGTGCCGACTGCGGTGCGGATATTGTAAGTGCCGTGGCTGGACACGACGTGTTCGTCGTAAGGGCCGCCATCCAGAACGACGTGGCCCTCCAGTTCGCTGTCTCCCGTGTCCGCGTTGTAAGTGATTTGATCCGCGTGGAGGATGTAAGTGCGATAGTGGATCTCCACCTCGCCCCGCAGGTGGTAGATGGACCCAGCTTTCTCTTGGTGCACCGCCCGGATCGTAACCTCTTCTTCCGTCTGCCCGCCGGCAGCCGCTGGAAGAGCGGTGGTCTGCTCAGAAACGGAGGCTGTATCGGCGGCAGGGGGCAGCGTCTGGCTGGTTACTATCCCCGGAGCGAGAAGCAGATGACAGACCAATGCGGCCGTGATAAAGATTCGAGAGCGGATGATCATTAATGGATGACCATTAGCGGTTGATCTGCCAGCGCGCGCTCTTCGCCAGCCGGTCTGCCAACGGGAACCAACTGACCTTAGCACGCGAGCGGCAGACGAAGCAAAGCTGCGCCGTTTTGTGGTCGCCGGTATTCGTGCCTGGACTGGCTCTAGCCGCTGGCGTTCTCCGCGACTTGCTTACGACGATTTGATCTGCAACCACCGGATTGCTGCCGGACAGATGACGACTGGAACCACGATTACCGGGTTGACGACGACTGAAGTGACGAATCGTCCAGCCGACGCCCATCTCATCGTCCCACCGCTTCTTTGCGCCGCTGATGCCCTCGCGCAGACGCGCAGCAACGCCGCCGAGTCTGCCCCCTCGGAGCCGAGCGTTTATCCGAACGTCGATTCCTGGCGCGTCGAGGTTGCCGCTCGCCTCGAGCGCTATCGCACGCGACGCAAGCCCCGGACTCCGCGCTATCCCTCACTCCTCCTGCCGTTTGATTCGCCCGAGAGCTGGTCGCGTACTGCGCCGCTCACCGGATCGCCGACAATTGGATCGGCGGAAACTGGATCGACAGCCGTTGCGACCGCGCCGTTGCGAGCCGACCAAATCTTCACGTTCGAAACAAAAGAAGAACAGATGGCACTCGCGGAGCCCACCTTCGCCGAACCTCACCCAGCCCCGGAGCAATCCGCCAAGGTCATCGAGTTCCCGCGTTCCGCCGCAATTCCGCTGTCTCACCCGAACGACTTGGCCGATCCCGTCTTTGATCGTGATCGTCCGCGCATCGTCGAAGCCCCGGAGATTCTGCCTCCGCCTCCCGCATTGGGTGGAATGCTGATCGAACCCGCCCATCAAGAGCAGGCCGACAGGCGAGCCGACTTCCCCTCCGCAGTTCCCTCCGCATCGATCGTCCGGCGCGCGCTGGCGGCACTCGTGGATGGCGCTATCCTGGCAACTGCGCTAACCGCCTTTGCCGCAATTGTCCTTCGTCTGAACCCCAGCCTGAACCCCGTTCGCGGCCCGCTCCCAATGCTGGCCGCTGCCATCGGAGTGGTCGCAGTCCTGCTCTGGGCGGCGTACGAATTCTTCTTTGTGGTCTACACCGGCTCAACTCCCGGACTTCGCGCCGTCCGGCTGCGGCTGGCATCGTTTGACGGCTCGCCGCTCAATCGTCGCGCGCGCCGCTGGCGCGTGCTGGCATCGTTTCTGTCCGCGCTTTCGGCGGGGCTCGGCTATCTCTGGTGCGTTCTTGATCAGGACGGATTGTGCTGGCATGACCGTATCACTCGCACCCATGTCCAATCGGAAAATCATGCAGAATGACGACGATCACACCCGGCTTTAATCCACGGACCAGAAGGCTATCCCACCAAGTTTTCCAGCGCCGATCGCAGCTCGCGAAAACGGAACGTGTACCCGCTGGCCGTGAGTTTCCGGGGCTCAACCCGCTGGCTGGCCAGCAACAATTCCTCCGCGGCCTGAGCGCCGAAAGCCAGCCGCAGCGCAAACTCCGGCACTGGAAAGAATGCAGGGCGTTTCAGCACCGATGCCAAGACCTTTGTGAACTCCACATTGCGCACCGGATTAGGCGCCACCAGATTCACCGGCCCATTTACCGGACCATTTTCCGGATCAACGAGCGACTCTGTCCGCATCGCGTGATGAATCGCCCCCACGATGTCGTCCACATGAATCCAGCTCCACCATTGCCGACCCGATCCAATCCGCCCGCCCAGCCCGATTTTGAACGGAGTCAACATGTTCCCGAGCGCCCCGCCCTTCGAGCTCAGCACGAGCCCAATCCGAAGGTTTACCGTCCGGATGCCCGCCTCGGCCGCAACCCGGCTGGCATCCTCCCACTCGCGGCAAACCTCGGGCAAAAACCCCTGCCCGGCCGGACTCGCTTCACGCAGAACTTCCTCGCCGCGATTCCCATAGAACCCGACCGCCGATGCGCACACCAAAAGGCGCGGCTTGCCCTCACTCTGCGCCAACGCCGCCGCCAGGTTCCGCGTTCCCTCTACGCGACTCTCGCGGATCGCCTTCTTTTTTTCCTCGGTCCAGCGCCCCACCACGCTCTCCCCAGCCAAGTGGACCACCGTATCAAACCCCGACACCGCTGCCGGTGACACCGGAGCCAGAGGATCCCACGAAACCTGCGCCGCGTTCTGAGCCCGTCCCCGCACCAACCGCACAATCTGGGTACTCTGAGCCTCGAAAGACGCCAAAAGCGCCGCGCCAATCGGCCCCGAAACCCCACTAACCAATACCCTTCCCAAGCCGTTGCCTCCCAAAGCCCGTGTGGCGCGCAGTCCTGCCCGCGTGCTCTTCGCTGGAAAACTAAGTAATGGGCGAAGAAGCTCCGTTCCCCGTACTCTACCAGCCCAACGGGGCTTTTCTCGGCGAACTCGGCGTCTTAGGCGGTTAAATAGCATTCCGCTGCGTTAAAATCGATCATGGCGACGTTGCGTGAACAGATCGCGACCAACGTGCTTACGGTGACCCGCTTCCGCGAGCTTATGCGGAAGCTGCGCGAGAACCGTCCCAACGACGACCTCAACCTGGTCAAAAAAGCCTACGAATTTTCCCAGAAGCACCACGCTGGGCAACACCGCGCCTCGGGCGAGCCCTACCTCGTGCATCCGCTCGAAGTCGGCAACGTTCTCGCCGACATGAAAATGGACTCCGTCTCCATCGCCGCCGGCCTCCTCCACGATTCCGTCGAAGACACCTCGGTCACCACCGTTGAAATCCGCCAGGAATTCGGCGAACAGGTCGCCCACATCGTCGAAGGCGTCACCAAGATCAGCAAAATCGATTTCTCTTCCAGAGAAGAAGCGCAAGCCGAGAACCTGCGCAAAATGATGCTCGCCATGGTCGACGACATCCGCGTTGTCCTCATCAAGCTCGCCGACCGCCTGCACAACATGCGCACCCTCGAGCATCTCGACCCCGAACGCCAGCAGAAAATCGCCCGCGAGACGCTCGACATCTATGCTCCCATCGCCCACCGTCTCGGCATGGGCAAGATTCGCGGCGAACTGGAAGACCTCGGTTTCAAGTACGTCGATCCCATCGCCCACGAACAGGTTCGCGCCGCGGTCGAGTCCCGCCGCAAAGCCGGAGAAGCTTTTATGGCGCGCGTCGAAGGCGTGCTGCGCGACGGCCTCAAAGAAGCGGGCATCACCGGCCGCGTCGAGAGCCGCGTCAAACGCCTCTTCAGCATCCACAAGAAATTACTGCGCCAGCGCATCAGCGTCGACCAGGTTTACGACCTCTACGCCATGCGCGTCATCACCAATTCCGTGCAGGACTGCTACGCCGTTCTGGGCATCATCCACAACCTCTGGCGTCCCGTGCCCGGCCGTATCAAGGACTTCATCGCCATGCCGCGGCCCAATCTCTACCAGTCGCTGCACACCTCCGTCATCACCGAAACCGGAGAGACCTTCGAAATCCAGATTCGCACCGAAGAAATGCACAAGATGTGCGAGGAAGGCATCGCCGCCCACTGGAAATATAAAGACGGCGCCGTCTCCGCCGAAGACGAGCAGCGCCTCGCCTGGCTCCGACAGGTGGTCGAGTGGCAACGCGACGTCTCCGATCCCAACGAATTCCTCTCCACATTAAAAGTCGATCTCTACCCAGAAGAGGTTTACACCTTCACACCCAAGGGCAAGGTTCTGGTCCTGCCGCGCGAGTCCACGCCCATCGACTTCGCCTACTCGATTCACACCGAAGTCGGACACAGCTGTACCGGCGCCAAGGTCAACGGACGCATGGTTCCCCTCCGCCACAAGCTCCATTCCGGCGACATCGTCGAAGTCATCACCCAGCCCGGACACAAGCCCAGCCGCGACTGGCTCGCCGTCGTCAAGTCGTCGCGCGCCCGCAATAAAATCAAGCACTGGCTCAATGTTCACCAGCGCGAGCGCGCGATTGAAATCGGAAAAAAGCTGATCGAAAAAGAAGCGCGCAAATACCGCATCTCGCTAAAGGAAATCAAGGAAGCCGACCTGCAAAGAGCGGCCACCGAATACGGACTCGGCCGCCCCGACGATCTGATGGCCGGCATCGGCTACGGCAAATACTCGGCCCGCCAGGTGCTGGCGAAATTCGCTCCCGCCGGCGCTGAACCGATGTCAGACAATGAGGAGCAGGGCGCGTCCCAAGGCTTCACCAGCGGATTTACCAGCGCAGTCCGCCGCGTCTTCGGCGGAGACAGCAACGCCATCGTAGTCCGAGGGTCGGGCGACCTCCTTGTTTATCGCGCCCGCTGTTGCAACCCCATTCGTGGAGAGTCCATAGTCGGCTACGTCACCCGCGGCAAGGGCGTAGCTGTCCACTCCGTCAATTGCCCGAACGTCACCAATCTACTCTACGAACCCGACCGCCGCATCGACGTGCTCTGGGCCGGGGACAAAGATGGCCAGCCCGTTTCCTATCCGGTAAAGCTCACGCTGCTCTGCGACGACCGCTTCGGCATGTTGAAACAAATCACCGCTGTCATCAGCGACACCAAGACCAACATCCGCAGCATGGAGTCCCGCAGCCAGAACGGCCAAGCGAGTATAGACGTAGTCCTCGACATCGCCGACCTGAAACACCTCCAGAAAATCATCGACGGAGTGCGCCAGATCCCCGGCGTCCACGACGTGCAGCGGTTGCAGAAGATCTAACGCTTCGGCCCGTGTGGCGCGGGCGCCCTCGCCCGCGAACGCCCTAAAACGGCTCGTCAATCTCCGTCCCGCCCAGAAGCATCTGCTCTTCCGCGCCTTCGGAGCCTTCTTAAACGTCACCTCCAGCAGCCGCGGATAAGCCACGCCCTTGCCCGCCAGCAACTCTTCGATAGTAAGAATCTGAATTCGCGGATACCGGCGCACACCCACGAGCCCACGTTCTGCGTTCTGCCACCGCCCCCTTCTTGACACCCCACGCTAAAATAGCGCGGCTCTCGAAACGTGGTTTCCCGCACAGTTGTCGGTAAGTCTTTGGGTTATAAAGACTTTAACTATAAGCCCTTATTCCTCAAAGACCTGGCATCCGCCTCCCTCTAAGCCTTTGATTCCAAAAGACCGGACGAAAAGGGGGGCCCACCCTTTGCGCGTTTTGTGCGCAACGGTGGGATTCCACGGCAACGTACCCCAGGGGTTCTATCCCGTGCGGCGGAACGAGAGCTCTCCTAAGTCTTTTGTTTATAAAGACTTTGTCGCTAAGTCCTTATTCGTCAAAGACCCAGCCCCCGACGGCCCTCTAAAGTCTTTGAGTTCATTAGACCGGGGGAGGGGGGTAGGCCGATAAAACCAGAACTGCCAACCTCCAAAGAAAATGTTCGTGCCTCAAAACTGAGATTCGTCAACCGGCACAGGTAAGTTCGTGAGGTTCCGAACCGCGAACGACGAACAGCGAACAGCGACCGACGCCCAGAATCCGGTAGAATAGGAACTTCCCGGAGGAGCAATGGCAGTTCCCGTATCCCAGATGTGGACAGTGGCCTCCTACGTTCTGCGCCAGAAGCTGGCCGGACGCAAGCGCTATCCGCTCGTGCTCATGCTCGAGCCACTGTTCCGCTGCAACCTGGCTTGCGCTGGATGCGGCAAGATCCAATACCCGGCCCACATCCTGAAAAAAGATCTCTCAGTAGAAGACTGCCTCAAAGCGGTCGACGAGTGCGGAGCGCCCATGGTCTCGATCCCCGGCGGCGAGCCGCTGATGCATCCGCAGATCGCCGCAATTGTGGAAGGCCTGGTCGCGCGCAAAAAATATATCTATCTCTGCACCAACGCGCTGCTGCTGAAGGAAAAGTTGCACCTGTTCCAGCCCAGCAAGTACCTGAGCTTCTCGGTTCACATGGACGGACAAAAAGAGCACCACGATTTTTCCGTGTGCCGCGAAGGTGGATACGAACTCGCCCTAGACGGAATTCGAGTGGCCGTCGAAGCCGGCTTCCGCGTGACCACCAACACCACGCTGTTCGATGGCGCCGATCCCAATAGCGTTCGCAAATTCTTCGACGAGATGATGGACGTCGGCGTCGAGAGCATGATGGTCTCGCCCGGATATTCGTACGACAAGGCGCCCGACCAGAAGCACTTCATGGGACGCGCCCGCACCCGCCGCCTGTTCCGCACCATGCTTTCGAATCGCAAAAAGACGTGGCGCTTCAACCAGTCGCCACTCTTCCTCGAATATCTGATGGGCAAGCGCAACTACAAGTGCACGCCCTGGGGCATGCCCACCTACAACATCTTCGGATGGCAGAAACCCTGCTACCTGCTGCAGGACGGCTACGCCGAGTCCTACAAAGAGTTGATGGAAACGACGGAATGGGCAAGTTACGGCACCGAGTCGGGCAATCCGCAGTGTGCCAACTGCATGGTGCATTGTGGCTACGAACCTTCGTCGGTGGACGACACGTTCGGTTCTTTGCGCGGATTCGCGGATACGGTGAAGGCGACCTTCTCGCTCTATGCCGATAAAGACGCGCTCGCGGATCTCGATCGCGAGGTGCGCCCCGTGCACTCCTACAATCCGCTGGTGCAAATAGACGCGCAGATTGAGGCTCACACTGCTCAGCAAGTAGAAGAAAGCCGCGTATGAGCGGCCGAGAACATGGGCACGATCCCGCGCTGCCCCACGGCACGCGAGCTCTTGCTCAGGGGCACGCGACCGACGCGCTGGAGGTTGTCCCTGGATTCGAGCGCGAAAATCTTCAGGGATGGATCCCGCAACTCGCCACTGAAACCGATGTCCGAGCGGTCATCGAAAAAGCATTTGACTATCGCGGTGACGTAACCATCACCCGCAAAGATGGGTCGGAGATCACCGGGTATCTTTTCGACCGCCGCATTGGCCCGACGCTAGCAAGCTCCGTAGTTCGTCTCATGCTCGCGACCAGTAGTGAGCGCCCAGCTATTCCCTATTCGGAGATCGCAGGCATCGCATTCACGGGACGCGACACCGCCGCCGGCAAAAGCTACGAAGCCTGGGTAAAGAGATACTGGGAGAAGCGCGCTAAAGGCGAGAAGAACATTTCCATCGAGCCCGAAGCGCTGGAATAGATCGTTGCAGCGCGGACACTCCTGTCCGCGGCCTTTGTTTGCCCCTTACAATAACGGAATGCTCGTACTCGCTTCCGCGTCGCCGCGTCGCCAGGAATTGTTGCGCAGCGCGGGCATTCCCTTCGACGTGCATCCCGCGCAGATCGCCGAAGACCCGCTCCCTGGAGAAGACGCGAAAGAATGTGCCGAGCGCCTGGCGCACGAGAAGGCGCTCGCGGTTGCGTGTCAACGTCCGCATGATTGCGTGCTTGGAGCCGACACGATTGTCGCTATCAATGGTGAGATTCTCGGCAAACCCTCCGATGCCGCTGACGCCGCGCGCATGCTGCGCATGCTTTCCGGACGCGAGCATCAGGTGATCACAGGAGTGTGTTTGGTAGTCAGCGGCAAGCCGTCCGTGGCCAGCGAAACAACAGTCGTTACTGTGAGTGAAATCACAGACAAAGACATCACCGACTACGTCTCGAGCGGCGAGCCTATGGACAAGGCGGGAGCCTACGGGATTCAGGGCATCGCTTCCCGCTGGATTCCTCGTATCGAAGGAGATTACAGCAACGTCGTGGGACTGCCGGTAGCGCTGGTATTTCGCATGTTGCGGGAGTGCGGTTGCGAAATCAGTTCTCAGAAAACCCGCAGGTCTTCAGCTCTTACTGAGAACTGAGAACTGGAGAACTCTAAGTGGTTGGCGGTTTGGGGGGCTCTTTTTCCTTTTCGTCTTTCTCTTTCATCGAGGACTTGAAATTCCGGATGCCTTCTCCCAGCCCTTTGCCTAAGTCGGCAAACTTACTTGGTCCGAAAAGCAGCAGCGCGATGCCAATGATCAACAGAATATGCAGCGGCGAAAATAGTCCTTCACCCATAAACCCTCCAGTTACGCCCTCGAACGCCGCAGGGCGAACCCTGACCCCAATTGAATTCTAGGTTAGTGTGGACCCTTGGGTCAAAGTCGCTTGTGCTACTCGTCACAGGGGCTTGTAAATCAGGCCGCATTGCTTCGACCTTTAATCGTACTCCTTCGCTACTCATATTCCTTCGATCAGACCGGCAATGAGCGCGGCCCGGCGGGGCAATTCCGAGATCAGGATGTGCTCGTGGGGGGCGTGTGCTCCATCGCCTACGCCGCCGAGACCGTCCAGAGTCGGGATGCCCAGACCCGCGGTGAAGTTGCCGTCGGAACCGCCGCCCACCGCGGCTTCTCCTAGCTTCCATCCTAGTTCGCGCGCGATGGCCGCGGCCTGCGCGTACAACGCTGCTACTCCGGCGGTGCGTTCCATGGGCGGACGATTGATTCCTCCGGTGATCTCGATTCTGCATTTGCGATTGAAGGGGCGGAGGCTGCGCATCTTTTTATCGATTCCGGTCGCATCTTTCATGCGCGCGATGCGTACATCGACGTGCGCTTCCGCTTCGGCCGGAACCACATTGGTTCGCGATCCGCCGCTCACGATTCCTACGTTGATCGTCAGGCCCTTCTTGAGATCGGTGAAGCTGGAAATTTTTTCAATTTGACGCGCCAGCTCAAGAATCGCATTTACTCCTTTTTGGAAATCGAGGCCGGCATGAGACGCCTTGCCGGTAACTTTGACGAGGTACCCGCCAACTCCTTTGCGCGCAGTTTTCACAGCGCCCTGGGGCCCGTAGGAAGGTTCGATCACGAGCACGGCCACGGCTTCTTGCGCCAGCGACTCGGTGATCGCTCGCGACGAGTCGCTGCCTACTTCCTCGTCCGAAACTAGGAGCACGGTCACGGGGCGCGGCAATGTTCCATGCCACTGCTGTAAGGCGGCGAGCGCGTGCAGCATCAGGGCGATGCCGGATTTCATATCGAGGACGCCGGGCCCAGTCAGTTTGTCGCCGCCGACGCGGCATGGCATGGTCGCGAGCGTACCCAGCGGATAGACGGTATCGTAATGGCCGAGCAGCAGCACCGGCTTCGCGGCGGACTTGCCGGGAAAGTCGATTTGCAGGTGATTGCCAAAGTCCTGTGCTGGATGGACACGGACGTTTACTTCACCGCCGAGCTTCGAAAATTTCTGCGCGATGGCCTCTGATACGCGGTCGACAGCGGCTTTATTGTCGCTGGGAGATTCGATTTCGACCAGCTCGCGGATGGTCGAGACGACCTGGTCGCGGCGCTCGTTGAAATAAGCAAGACGGCGTTGCGCTTCGACGCTCGGGTGCATGGATGCTTTTCTGGAAGCCGAAATCACGCCGACTGTCCCTTGGTGGCTCTCAAGCGATCGCCCGGCTCTGAGGCTCGCGAGAACCAGCAGTGATTTCGGCGTCCCAAATTCCTTCGAAATCGACGAAGTAGCCTTGGATCTCGATGCCGGGTATGGCCTTGGATAAATTGGCGGCCGCCCGCTGCAATTCCTGCTTGTGGTGGAGGGCTTCAGCCTGGGCATCGCTGTGAAAGCCTTGGGCCAAGCCTCCGTAGGCTCCGCAATCGGAGTGCAACATCAGGATTACCCTTTTCGTTCCATGCAGGCGGATCGACTTGCGGATCTGTTCCAGGACGAATTCACGATCGCTTTCGTGCTCGGGAGAAGCCATGCACTTTGCTCCGCCGGCAATCTTGATGGGGTCGGAGCGGACCACGCCAATCCGCGTGAGGAACTTGCGAAAGCCCAGTTCAAAGCGATTGTCGAAACACCAGAGAATGGCCGCGTCGCAATGATAGTCTTCCCTGGGAGCGTTGAATTGGAACACCTTTTTCATGGTGACCTCTCAGCGAGATCGACTGTACTTCGGGGGCTAAGCTTCAACATTCGTGGGAAGCGCCTCTGGCTTATCTTCATCATCTGACGCCCGCCAGCTTATCCATCTTATCCATTGTTCGCGCCAAGATCTCGTCTGGCGAGCCCTTGGCAACAATCGGCATCAGCAGGCCGAGATTTTTGTAGAACTGGATTAGTGGGGCGGTGCTTCGGTCGTAGGCTTCCATGCGCACGGTGATGGACTCGGGGCGGTCGTCTTCGCGCTGAAAGAGGCGTCCGCCGCAGCGATCGCAGATACCGTTGCCTTTCGACGGCCTCTCTGTGACGTGGAAAACTGACTTACATTTTTCGCAGGTGCGGCGGCCGCTCAGGCGCTGGACAATCTCGTCCAGCGGTAGTTCGTAGTTCACTACGGCGCTGAGGGAAATCTTTTCTTTTTCCATCAGATCTTTTAGGGATTCGGCTTGGCCGAGGGTGCGGGGAAATCCGTCGAGAATGAAGCCGCCACAATGGAGGATGCAGTTGCTGCGCTCGCGCACCATTTCCCAGACGGTAGAGTCGGGCACGAGTTCGCCGCGGCGCATGTACTCCAGCGCTGCCTTCATTGCCGGGGATTGATCGCAGTCGGGCCGCTTGCCGGCGGCCCGAAATACGTCGCCGGTGGAGAGATGGCAGGCGCCCAGACGCTCGGTGAGGAGTTCGGCTTGCGTACCTTTGCCCACGCCCGGGGCTCCGAGGAGGATCAGACGCCAGGGGTTCTTGCGCTCCGCGGGCACGGCTGAGCATTTTATTGCGCCGTCTTTTGAAGTATCTGGCAACGGGCCTTGCAGCCACTCTACGCGATCGTTTTTGATGGTTGTATTCATTCTCGGGAGTTTACTTGGTTGCGCGCCGCTTGCAGTGACGGGGGTCACACCCGAAGACTGCGGTTAGCTTGCGTTCGTCTTGCAGGCGCCCTGACACGCTTTCCCTCCCCAGATCGCGCCCAGGGAGTGGAGTATAAGGGCGTCTCCAGGGGTCAGTTTGCTGGGGTCGGCAACAATCTGATAGGCGTAATAGACAACTGGATCGCGCGTGATACACCAAGGCTCGTGTCGGATGACCCCAGCGCAGTGCTCACATGCTGCTAGCGCATGGTAGCGGTTGCTGTGAAACTGACGGGTTGGGGGGCTATCGGACATCGAGACTCTCTATTCGACGGAGTCGCCGTGCTTTCCGGGCAACTCTCTAATGCTGTTTTCTGAGCGCATCCTAACTGCGGCTCGAAATGGCAGGCTGTGGGTGGGGTCACAGGAGTTTGTGATGGGCATCATGTCAGCGCATTGGCGGAGACCTCTCGGGGCTGTACTCCTGATGTTCGTGATTAGGTGCCAAAAAATATGGATCTGAGCGGCGTTCAACGAGAGCGATCGCGAGGTTACGTCAACGACCCTTTTGAGATGCCGCCAAGCCCACAACTTCCATTGACTCGCCCGTTGCGTCCACGTAAGATTTGACGCCAGTAATCGGGCACAGTGTGATCGGCTAAATAATGATCGGGCAAACCATCTCGCACTACCGGATCGTCGAGAGGTTGGGCGGCGGCGGTATGGGTGTCGTTTATAAGACTGAGGACACGATGCTAGGCCGCTTTGTCGCCCTCAAGTTTCTGCCGGACGATGTGGCCCACGACCCGCAAGCCCTGGAGCGCTTTCGCCGGGAAGCGCGCGCCGCGTCGGCTTTGAATCATCCCAACATCTGCACCATTCATGAGATTGCCAACCACGAGGGTCAGTGGTTCCTGGTGATGGAGTTTCTGGACGGATTGACCCTGAAACATCGCATCGGTGGCCGTCCGCTGGAACTGGAGTTGTTGTTGTCCCTGGGCATCGAGATCGCGGACGCGCTCGATGCCGCCCACGCTGAGGGAATCGTCCACCGCGACATCAAACCCGCGAACATTTTTGTGACCAAGCGGGGACACGCCAAGATCCTCGATTTCGGTCTGGCTAAGGTAACGGGCGCCAAAGATATGAGGGATCTGGCCGGAGCCGGTCTGGCACAAACCGCCGGGGTCAGCATCGAGCACCTCACTAACCCGGGAACAGCGCTCGGTACCGTGGCCTACATGTCGCCCGAGCAAGCCCGGGGGAAAGAACTGGACAACCGCACCGATCTGTTCTCCTTTGGCGTGGTGCTGTACGAGATGGCCACCGGTGAGGTGCCGTTTCGGGGCGAAACAACGGCAGTGATCTTTGAAGGCATTCTGAGCAAAGCACCCACTTCTCCTGTTCGGCTGAATCCCGAGTTGCCCGCCGAATTCGAGCGCATCATCAATCGCGCTCTGGAAAAAGACCGTAACCTGCGCTACCAACATGCCGCGGACTTGCGAGCCGAATTTCAAAGGCTCAAGCGCGACACTGAGTCCGGCCGGTCGGCTGTCGTAGCCGCGAGTTCGGAACCTGTAGCCCCGGCGGCGGTCGCTGGGTCCAGCGCCGCGACCCCACCTTCATCCGGCGCTTCGATGCCTGCGGCCGGCAGCGGGTCCAGCGTAGCTGTTCAACCACAGGCTTCTGGTTCGGCGGTAATCCCGCCCCCCGCGAGCCGTCGGCGCTGGCTATTGGCCGCAATGGCATTGGTTCTGGCTGCCGTGGCAACGGGCGGAGCTTTCTTTTACAGCCACCGCGCGAATGCGCTGACCGAAAAGGATTTCATTCTGCTCACCGACTTCACCAACACCACTGGCGATTCCGTCTTTGATGGCACCTTGAAGCAGGCCTTGGCCGTGCAACTCGAGCAGTCTCCATTTCTGAATGTGTATCCCCAAGAGCGCGTGCGCGAGGCGCTGCGCTATGCCGGGCGCTCTCCCGATGATCGTGTAACCGTGCCCGTTGCCCGGGATATCTGCCAGCGCGAGGCGATCAAAGCGATTCTCACCGGTTCCATCAGTTCCATGGGATCGAATTATGTAGTGAGCCTGGAGGCTCTGAACTGCCGCACCGGAGACACGATCGCGCGCCAGCAGGCGGAGGCCGCCTCCAAGGAAAAAGTCCTTCAGGCCCTGGGAACCGCAGCCAAGGAAATCCGCGGCCCGCTGGGTGAAACCGTAACCTCGATCGAACACTTCAACGCACCCATCGAGCAGGCGACTACGTCGTCTCTGGACGCTATGAAAGCCTACGCTATGGCCGATGAAAAACGTGCCCGCGAAGGCGATCTCCCCAGCCTGCCGTTTTACCAACACGCTGCCGAACTGGATCTGAACTTCGCCATGGCGTATGCGCGCGTGGGAGCGATCTACGCAAACCTGGGCGAGTTTCGTTTGGCCGAGGAGAACTCGCAGAAGGCGTACGACCTCCGCGAGCGCACCAGCGAACAGGAGAAGTTCTATATCACCGCTCACTACCTCCAAAGCGTGACTGGTGAAGTGCCGAAGGAAATCGAAAACTACGAACTTTGGATTCAAACCTATCCGCGCGACTATCCGCCGCGCAACAACATCGCCATCGCGTACGCTCAGACAGGAGAGTTTCAGAAGGCGTTGGCGCAAGCTCTCGAAGCCCTCCGCCTGGCACCTAACGATATTCTCCCTTATACGAATGTAATCGGCGGCTACCTTCGCCTGAATCAACTCGAAGAAGCCAAGGCCATCTACAAGCAGGCGATTGAAAAAAAGCTGGACACCGTGGGCTTACATAACCAACGCTTCACCATCGCCTACCTCGAAGGCGATGCCCAGGAGATGGATCGCCAGGCAGCATGGGCCGCTGGTAAGACTCAGGAGTCCACCATTCTGCTGCAGGAATCCCAGGTTGCGGCATCGCGGGGCCGGCTCAAAAAATCACGGGAACTGTCGCAACAGGCTTTCGATTCCGCGAAGAAATTTAATCTTCAATCCGGGGCTGCGTCGGTGGCTGGCGTGCGCGCGGTTGTCGAGAACTGGATGGGCGATCCTGCTGCGGCCAGATTGTGGTCCACCCAGGCCCTGGATCTATCCACCGACCAGAACGTTTGGGCCGCCGCATCGCTCGCTTGGGCAGGCGACTCCACCAGGCCCGAGAAAGTGATTGATACGGAGGGGAAACGACGCCCCAAGGACACTTTCTTGCAGCAGGACTGGATCCCCCAGGTGCGGGCCGCGATCGAGATCAAGCGCGCCAACCCATCCGCCGCCATCGAGGCGCTCAAGACGGCCGAATTGTTCGAGCCGGGCGACATCGGCCCGACGTTTTATCGCGGGCTGGCTTACCTCTCCATGAAATCGGGCAAAGAGGCGGCGGCGGAATTCAAAAAGATCATTGATCGAAAAACCATCAATCCGCTCTCGCCAATCCATCCCATCAGCCGGCTCGAACTGGCCCGGTCCCTCGCTCTCGCCGGCGATACCGCGGGCGGGCGCACCGCCTACCAGGATTTCTTTGCGCAGTGGAGGGATGCCGACCCCGACTTGCCTCTCCTCAAGCAAGCCAAGGCTGAGTACGCGAAGTTGCAATAGCTGGTGGGCCCGCTAGGATTTGAACCTAGAACCAACAGATTATGAGTCTGCTGCTCTAACCGTTGAGCTACGGGCCCGCGCTCGGATCATGGGTCACAGATCATCGATCATTCGCTCACTCCGGACGCCAGCGAGGACTTTTTGACGCGAACGCGCGGGACGCCGAGCTAGAGCGTGCTGGGTGGTGCGGGCGGCGTGGCAGCAACGTGCGCTGTCGCGTTGCTGTTCACCAGATCTTTCAATTCCTTACTGGGCTTGAAGAACGGAATCTTCTTGGCCGGAACTTCCACCCGGTCGCCGGTTTTCGGGTTCCGGCCCACACGCGGCTTGCGCTGGCGCGTGCGGAAGCTGCCAAAGCCGCGTATCTCAATCTTGTCGCCCACTCGCAGCGAACGCACCACGCTATCAAAGATCGTGTCTACAATCACTTCGCTGTCTTTGCGGGTTAATTCCGCCAGCCGGGAAACTTCTTCGATCAGGTCAGCCTTCGTCATAAGCCTCTTCGCTCCCTTTGGGCCGCTTCCCTTGTAGGAAGCCGCGTGCCCGAGGGCTTTGCCGCCCCCGCCTGCCTATAACCTTCTCAAATTTAAGGGGTTCTGTGCAAGTAGGGAAGCGGGCACCTAAAAAAAATCTCAGTTTCTCAGTTCTCAGTGCAGGACCCCGGCGCTCTTTCTGGGAACTGAGAACTAGCTACTTCCAAAGATAGTAAAAGCCGACCTGCTGCTCCAGCAGCTTCTCCCGCGTAGGCAAATAATCGGAAACATCGCCAAATAGCAGATCCAGCCCCGACCGCTTTTCCTTCGGTGGCCAGACCAGATGCGGTTCGCCAGAGATATTCACCGCCTGGGCCGTATCCTTCACCGCCCCTTCGAAATCTGCGATCTGATCCACGAGTTTCAGCGACAGCGCCTGCTCGCCGGTCCAGACTTTCCCATTCGCGATGGCGCGGATGTCTTCTTCCTTAGCATGCCTCCCGGCGGCCACTGCCTGGATGAATTGCGAATACATGTTGTCGATCAAGCCCTGCAGATACTCGCGTTCCGCGGGCGTCATTTCGCGCGTCGGGCTGCCCGTATCCTTGAATTCTCCCGCCTTCATGGTGATCGCGTTCAATTTTGCCCAGCGCAGCAGCTCGCCGTAATTCACCCACTCAGCTATCACTCCGATCGATCCCACCACACTGCCCTTGTCCACATAAATCTTGTTGGTAGCGGACGCCACGTAATAAGCGCCGCTCGCGCCCACCGTTTCGATCGAAGCCACAATCCGCTTCTTCTTTTCGTCCCGGATCCGCTTTACCTCGCGATAGATCTCCTCCGACGCAGCCACGCCGCCTCCGGGCGAATTCACATGGATGATGATGGCCTTGACGGAATCGTCATCGGCAAACTTCTTAAGCTGAGGGACAATCTGCTTGGGAGAGAAAATTATGCCGTCGAGTTCGACCACGGCAATCTTGGAACCGAAGCCGGAAAACGCTTCTTCATCCTGGCCGCCAAAACTCAGGTAAACCAGCGTAAACACGGCGACTACGAACAGCGCAAACAACCCGCCGCCCACCAGAAACCATATCCAAATCCGCGAACGCCCTTCCGCCATAATCAGACGAGTGTAGCACCGGGCGCCTCACTGCATCACCTGCAGGAATTAGTAATTGTGTAATCTGTAACTTGGTAATGTAAGAGCCGCAGCCGCGTTCGGCAAATTGCCAAATTACAATATCCCATGCACGATCCTGTCGAACTCGAGGTCTTCAAGAACCTCTACCACTCCATCGCTGAAGAAATGGGAGCCACACTGCGCCGCACTTCCTTCTCCCCCAATATCAAGGAGCGCCGCGACTATTCCTGCGCCGTCTTCGATTCCGCAGGCCAGGTCATCGCCATGGGCGATCACATGCCGGTGCACCTGGGCTCCATGCCCATGTCTGTCGCTTGTGCTGTGGAACAGTGCGTCCCCGATCCCGGCGATATCGTCATGCTCAACGACCCATTCCGCGGCGGCACGCACCTCCCCGACATCACTCTAGTCATGCCGGTGTACCTTTCTCAACCAGTCAAAATCGAGTGTGGGGACGGGGCTCCGCCCCGTCCAGGCGCGGCGAAGCTCCGCCGCCACACAATATCCCACACATCACCCGACTTCTACGTGGCTTCCCGCGCTCACCATGCCGACGTCGGTGGAACTTACCCCGGCTCCATGGGGCCCTGCCGCGAAATCTACCAGGAAGGCCTGCGCATCCCGCCCGTCAAGATCATGCACGGCGGAAAACTTGTCGCCGATGTGTTGGCGCTCCTCCTCAACAACGTCCGCACACCGGAAGAACGCGAAGGCGACCTCGGGGCTCAGATCGCCGCCTGCCAGACCGGGGCCCAGCGCCTTCATGAAATCTGCAGCCGCTACGGAATCGCACGCACCAAGAAAGCCGCCACCGATCTGCTCGTCTATTCCGAAGAAATGATGCGCGCTTTTCTGCGCACTATACCACCCGGCCACTACCAGGCCGAGGACTTTCTCGATGACGATGGGATCGAAGACAAACCCGTGCGCATCGCCGTGACCATCCACGTCGAGTCATCATCCGCCAAGAAATCCGCCGTAGAGACGCGGCTTGCTGCGTCTGCTTCCGCGTCGAAGAGGAAGCCCCCTGCGCACGTCACCATCGACTTCACCGGAAGCGACCCGCAAGTCCAGGGCGCGATCAACGCGGTCGAGGCGATTACATACTCGGCATGCTTCTACGTCTTCCGCTGCCTGCTCCGCGAAGACGTGCCCGCCACCTCCGGACTGATGCGCTCCATCCGAGTCATCGCCCCATCGGGAACCGTGGTCAACGCCAGGCCTCCCGCCGCCGTCGCCGGCGGCAACGTTGAGACTTCGCAGCGAATTGTCGACGTGCTGCTGAAAGCGCTGGCGCAGGCGATTCCCGACCGCATCCCCGCCGCTGCTTCAGGCACCATGAACAACCTCACCATCGGCGGTACTGATTCTCGAAGCAATGACCCGCGCACCCAGCGGCCCTTCTCTTATTACGAGACGGTCGCCGGTGGCATGGGTGCACGCTGCAATAAAGATGGAGTCTCCGGCGTCCACACCCACATGACCAACTCCCTCAACACCCCCGCCGAGGCCCTTGAATATGCCTACCCGATTCGCCTCCGGCAGTATTCTTTTCGCTCCAATAGTGGAGGCGCGGGCCTGTACACCGGTGGCGACGGAATTGTGCGTGAAATCGAAGTCTTAACCGATGCCCAGGTCACACTGCTCGCCGACCGCCGTTCCCGTGGACCTTACGGCCTGGCTGGCGGAACCGACGGCGCGCCCGGCCGCACCCTGATCATTCGGCGGGACGGGTCCGAAGAAACGATCCCCGGCAAGACCAGTGTTCGGCTGCGTTCTGGAGATAGAGTCCGCATTGAATCGCCGGGCGGCGGTGGCTGGGGCAAACCAAATCCAACCTGAACCGTAGAGGAGGCAGAGTGCGCAGAGTTCTCGTGGCTTTCCCCCTGTGTTCCCCTGTGGTAAGGAATTCCTCTGCGTGCTCGGCGTACTCTGCGGTAATTCCGATTTTTTCGCTAGAATTCAAACTGCAGACTTTCAAGGACTAACCACGATGAGATTTTTGCGTACTCTTATCTTCGCAATTGTTCTAGCGTCCGCCTTCTTCTACTTCACCACGTATCGTAACGGTCTCTATCCGCCCAACTGGATCAGCCGTCCGCAGCACGTGGAAATCACCGAAGCCGCTGGCAGCGAGTCGCTCGACGCCGAGGAACAGAACAACATTAACGTCTATCGCAAGAACATCGCATCCGTCGTCAACATCACTTCGCGCGTCATGACCTTCGACTTCTTCTACGGCTTGGTGCCGCAGGAAGGTCAGGGATCGGGCTTCGTCATCGACAAAGAAGGACACATCCTCACCAACTATCACGTCATCGCCGAAGCGCGCCAGGTCGAGGTCACGCTCCACAACCGCAAGAAATATAAGGCCACCATCGTCGGCACCGACAAGTCTCATGACTTGGCCATCGTCCAGATCAAAGCCCCCGATTTGCAGCCGATGACCCTCGGCGACTCAGCCAATCTGCAAGTCGGCCAGAAGGTCTACGCCATTGGCAATCCCTTCGGCCTCGCAGGAACCCTCACTCGCGGCATCGTCAGTTCCATTCGCCAGGTGCAGGAGCCCGACGGCCTGGTCATCGACGAAGCCATTCAGACCGACGCCGCCATCAACCCCGGCAACTCCGGCGGCCCGCTGCTCAACTGGCACGGAGAAGTCATTGGCATTAACACGATGATCGCCTCCAGCGTCGGACAAAGCGCTGGTATCGGCTTCGCCATTCCCATCAACACCGCGAAAGCCGTGGTCAACGATCTAGTCACGCTCGGACGCGTGCGCCGTCCCGCGCTCGGCGTGCGCACCATCCCCATCGATTCTGAAATTGCCGATGAGCTCGGTCTTGCCGCCGACTACGGACTCCTCATTGTTCAAGCCGTTCCGGGAGGCTCCGCCGATCGCGCCGGATTGCGTGGCGGCTCCGAACGCGCCTACCTCGGCAACACTCCCATCATGATCGGGGGCGATTTAATCGTTGCCATCAACGGAGAAAAAATCGAAAGCCAACAGACCCTCGCCCAGATCATGAACAAGCACCGCGCCGGTGACACGGTGAGGGTAACCATCTTCCGTGGCAAGAAACAGATGGAAGTATCGGTGGTGCTGGGCGAAGCCAGAGACCAGGTGTAGTTGATTGTCGTATCCTATTCTCCAGCCTATGACCGCCGTTCGCTAACCCGCCCTCCGCTCTCCCGGCGACACCGCAGACGAAGTGTGCGCGCGCCGTACTCCAAAAGTTCGTCCAAACCACGAAAGGATCACCACGATGCAATTCGTAGATCGGGCTCTCGCCCGCCGTTTTGAATCCGCGGAAGAAATGCCGCAAGTACACCACGCCCACGCCGACCAGAAGATGCGTCCTCACATCGGCTCCGCCGTCGAGCCTATCGCCGGAGGCCACATGATCTTCGCCGGTCTCGGCTCGCCCATCGGACGCGCCGTCGGCATGGGCTTCGATGCTCCCGTCACCGAAGCCGACTTCGACCGACTCGAAGATTTCTACTACTCCCGCAAGGCCCCCTCCCAACTCGATTACTGTCCCCTGACCGACATCAGCCTGCTCGAAATCGCCAGGAAGCGCGGCTACGGAATCGCCGAACTCAACAACGTTCTCGTCCGCAAACTCGATCCCACCGAAACTTTCCCACCCGGCCCCGCTGGCTTCACCATCCGTCCGGGGAAGTCCAATTCCGAAGAGGCCCTCGCGTTCAGCCGCATCGTCCGCCAAAGCTTCTTCCCCGACGGTGGCGAGCCTGCGGGCTTCGACGAGATGCTGTCTCCCATGTTCGGCTTCCCCGGAGCGCTCACTTTCGTTGCCGAAGCAAATGAGGCCGAAGCCGACGCGAAACTTGTTGCCACCGGCGCCGGCCTCATCGTCCCCGAGCACAGAATCGTCGCGCTCTTCGGAGCCGGCACGCTCCAGCCGTATCGAAGCCGCGGCCTGCAAAGCGCCATCATGCGGAGAAGACTGGAAGTCGCAGCCCGAGCCGGATGCGAGTACGCCGTCATCGTCACCCAAGGTGGCACGACTCCGATGCGCAATGCGGAGCGATTGGGCTTCACCCTGGCGTACAGCAAAGTGACCCTGATCAAAGAGCCCCCGGCTGTTTGAAGAGGTGACCACCGCCGTGACCGCGTGATGAGTCGTACGTCAGCAAGGTGGCCGCGCTATCATCTCTTACATGCCCGACGTCGAATGGATCCGCAGACTCTGTCTCTCCTTCCCCGACGCAACCGAGGATATGCCGTGGGGCGACGACCTCTGCTTCAAAGTCCGCGGCAAAATCTTTACTGGCATGGTCCTCTCTGACGGCCGCTTCCCCCGCATCACCCTCAAGTGCGCGCCGGAGATATTTCACGACCTCCTCGAGATTGAAGGCATCTTCCCCGCGCCCTACGTCGGACGTTACAAGTGGGTGACGCTCGCCAACTCCAATGTCCTCGCTTCCGACGAACTCGAAGCCCTCATTCGCCAGTCGTACGAACTGGTCGCAGCCAAGGCACCCAAGCAAGCTAAAGCGTTGAGGAAATCGAAACCTCGATCTGTGAAAGATCGATCAAGGAAATCCTGATGAGGCTTTTCTCGGCGTTCCCCGCGTCTCAGCGGTGAAAAGTTTCTCCGTTTGACTCCTACAACCCCGTGGGCTAGCCTCTTAGGTCGCAGCCAATCCATGCTTATTCAACATAGCTCTCTGATCCGTTTTCTGATCCTCTGCAGCCTATGCGCTCTACTCGCCTCGACCATCGCGGCCGCGCCTCTGCGTCCGACACACGCTCGGCATGCCATCGTCGCCAGCGTCCACGAGCTCGCGTCTCGCGCCGGGATCGAGATGTTGCGCTCCGGTGGCAACGCCGTCGATGCCGCCGTTGCCACCGGCTTCGCGCTCGCCGTCGTCCACCCCCAAGCCGGGAATCTCGGTGGAGGCGGCTTTCTTCTTCTCCGCAACGCCAACGGGAAAACTCACTTCATCGACTTCCGCGAAACAGCGCCGGCTGCGGCCACCGAAAACATGTATCTTGACGCCCAAGGCAACATTATTAAAGACGCCAGCGTTGTCGGATACAAATCCATCGGCGTCCCCGGCACCGTGGCCGGCCTGGTCTACGCGGAGAAGCAATACGGCAAGCTGTCGATAGAAAAAGTAATCGCTCCCGCTATCAAGCTCGCCCGCGATGGCTTTCCTCTCGCCTACGAAGACGCGCAAGATCTGCAAGAAGATGAGCACCTCGCCCAGTTCCCGGAATCCAAACGCATTTTCCTGCGCGACGGAAACTACTACCAGCCCGGTGAACTGTTGAAGCAGCCCGAACTCGCCCACACCCTGGAACGCCTCGCCAAAGATCCCGACGAGTTCTACCATGGCGCCATGGCCCGTGAATTGGCTGCGGCCATCCGCAGAGGCGGAGGTCTGGTCACCGTCGAAGACCTCGCCGCCTACGAAGTGAAAGAACGCGAGCCCATTCGCGGCTCCTATCGCGGCTACGACATCATCAGTGCTCCGCCGCCATCTTCCGGCGGCGTAGCGCTGATCGAAATCCTCAACGTTCTCGAGGGCTTCGACCTCGCGAAATTCGGCAACCGCTCCGGCGACGCGATTCACCTCGAAGCCGAAGCGTTCCGTCGCGCCTTCTACGATCGCACCGACTTTCTGGGCGATCCCGACTTCGCCAAGATTCCCGTCGCGCAGCTCATCGACAAGAAATACGCCGCTGCCTGGCGCGATTCCATCGACCCGAACCACGCAACCCCAAGTAAAGAACTGAAACGCCCATCGTTCAGCGAACTGGAGCGCGTCGCCCAGTCACGGTCCGCCGCAATTCGCGAACCTCAGAACACAACCCACTATTCTGTAGTCGATGCCGACGGCAACGCCGTTTCCGTGACTACGACGCTCAACGACTCCTTCGGCTCCCGTGTCACCGCCGATGGCCTGGGCTTTTTGCTCAACGACGAAATGGATGACTTTGCCGCCAAACACGGCGTTCCCAACGCCTATGGACTCATCCAGGGGCCGGCCAACGCCATCGGTCCCGGCAAGCGCCCGCTCTCAGCCATGACGCCGACTATCGTGCTGAAGGACGGCAAACTTTTTCTGGTTCTCGGCTCGCCCGGCGGCCCCAGGATCATCACAGTTGTTGCCAACATTCTGATCGGCGTCGTCGATTTCTCCCTCGATATTCAGGAAGCCGTTAACGCGCCCAGGTTTCATCATCAGTGGCTCCCCGATGAGATTCTCGTGGAAGACCGCCTCTCTCCCGATACAATGAATGTGCTGCGTTCCAAAGGACACAAACTGAAAATTGATTATTCCTGGGGAGACTGGGGAGACGGCGAGTGCATCATGATTAACCCGAAAACCGGTGAGCGCCTCGGCGCCAGCGACGGACGCAACAACGGGAAGGCGGTAGGTTACTGATGCTGAGGGCGGTATCGACGTACGTCTATGTAAAGGAACGGCTCCATCCGGGTTTGCTGGACGAGCTCGTCAAGGCGGGAGCCCAGTCGATTGAAATCTTCGCTGCCCGCCAGCACTTCGATTATGCCAATCGCAAGCAGCATGTCCGTGAAATTGCCGACTGGTTCCGCTCCACCGGCATTCCGCTCAATTCCGTGCATGCGCCTTTGTATTCCGATTACGAGTGGGGACGCACCGGCTCGCCGCCCGTCAACATCGCCTCCACTGACCGCGCCCACCGCATCGATGCCATGGACGAGATCAAGCGCGCCCTCGAAATCGCCGAGCACATCCCGTTCCGCTTTTTGGTCCAGCACATTGGCAATCCCAACGATGCCTTCGACGAAAAGAAATTCGAAGCGGCCATGACTTGCGTCGAACACCTTCGCGCCTTCGCCAGACCGCTCGGCGTCAGAGTGCTCATTGAGAATATCCCCAACGAACTTTCCACGCCCGGTCGCCTCGTCGAGTTCATCAAAACCATGCATTTCGACGACATCGGCGTCTGCTTCGATTGCGGTCACGCGCACATGATGGGCGGCATTCCCGAAGCCTTCGCTACATTGAAGAACCACATCTGCTCGACTCACGTGCACGACAACAACAAAGACAAAGACTCGCACCTCTGGCCGGGTAACGGATCGATCGACTGGAAACAGACCATGGAATTGCTGCGCACCACGCCGCAAAAGCCGCCCCTGTTGCTGGAAGTCGAGGGCGAAGAAAAAAAGAGCCCCTGCGAAGAAGTGAGCGCAGCTTTCCAAGAGCTGGAAGACTCGTAGAGGCAAGGTCAGAGGTCAGATTGCAGAAGTTGACCCCCATGTTCCGGAAGTTGTGCGGCGTAAGCACCGGAATTTTATGTCCCCACCCATCAGCACCATTGCGGAAATAGGCAAGCACGAGGGCCAGTCGGTCACCATTCGCGGATGGCTCTACAACCTTCGCGAAAGCGGCAAGCTCCTCTTTCCGCAATTTCGCGACGGTTCCGGCGTCATCCAGGGCGTAGTTCCGAAAAACGCCGTCTCACCCGAAGTCTTCGACGCGATCAAAGGCCTCACCCAGGAATCCAGCGTCATTGTCGAGGGTAAGGTCCGCTCCGATAAGCGCGCCCCCGGCGGCTATGAACTCGACGTCTCGAACGTCCAGGTCGTGCAGCGCGTGCCCGAGTCCACTCCCTACCCCATCACTCCCAAAGAACACGGCGTCGACTTCTTAATGGAGCACCGCCATCTTTGGCTGCGTTCGCAGCGCCAAGCTTCCATCCTGCGCGTGCGCGCCGAAATCATTCGCGCCGCCCGTGACTTTTTCGACAGCAACGGATTCACCCTCACCGACCCGCCCATCCTCACGCCCGCCGCCTGCGAAGGCACTTCCACGCTCTTCCCCGTGGACTACTTCGAGGAGCAGGCCTACCTCACGCAATCCGGCCAGCTCTATATCGAAGCCACCGCCATGGCGCTCGGCAAGGTCTACTCGTTTGGCCCAACCTTCCGCGCCGAAAAATCGAAAACGCGCCGCCACCTCACCGAATTCTGGATGGTCGAACCTGAAATCGCTTACGGTACGCTCGACGACCTGATGGAACTTGCCGAAGGCTTACTGACTTTCTTGGTCAAACGCTGCCTCGAACGCCGCCGCCCCGACCTGCAAACCATCGGCCGCGATCTTACCAAGCTCGAAAATATCGAGGCGCCCTTCCCGCGCATCACCTACGACGAAGCCGTCCAGAAATTGCAGGAAGGCCACGCTCAAGGCAAGCTCGAAAATAAATTCGAGTGGGGCGGAGACCTCGGCTCGCCCGACGAAACTTATCTCTCATCGCTCTACGACCGGCCCGTCATGGTCCATCGCTATCCGGCCAGCGTGAAAGCGTTCTACATGGAACCCGATCCTCAGCGCCCCGAGCTCGCTCTTTGCGTGGACGTCTTAGCCCCTGAAGGCTGCGGCGAAATCATCGGCGGATCGCAGCGGATGGCCTCGCACGACTTGCTCTTGCAGCGTATTCACGAGCACAATCTGCCCGAAGAAGCTTTCAAGTGGTATCTTGATCTCCGCAAGTATGGCAGCGTTCCCCACTCCGGTTTCGGCATGGGCATCGAGCGAGCCGTGGCTTGGATCTGCGGCTTGGAGCACGTGCGTGAGACTATTCCCTTCCCGCGTATGCTGCATCGTCTGTACCCATAAGAGCTTTTCACCGCCGAGACGCAGAGAGCGCCGAGAAATGCGAGAGACTGACGGGCTTGATGTGATTTCGCACCGCATCATCGGCGCCGCGATTGAGGTTCATCGACATCTTGGACCAGGGCTGCTGGAGTCAGCTTATGAAGCCCGCCTCGTCTTTGAGTTGAAGCGTCTGGGACTACGAGTTGAGGAGCAAAAGCCGCTGCCAGTAATCTACAAAGATGTGAAACTCGATTGCGGCTATCGGCTCGACTTGGTTGTGGAAGATCAAGTCATCGTTGAAATCAAAGCAATCGAAAAGTTACTTCCAATTCACGATGCGCAGCTCTTATCGTATTTGAGGCTGGCTAAGAAGAGACTGGGCCTGCTGATGAACTTCCACGTCCCAGTTCTGAAGAGCGGACTAAAAAGAATCGTGAATGAATTCCCAGACTCCGGGTGGGAGATAAAACACGCGCCCCAAACCGAATAGGTCAAGAATTAGGTTTTCTCGGCGACCTCTGCGTCTCGGCAGTAAATAGGAAGCATATGGCTCAGCGAAGCACGACGTTCAGCAACATCACCCCACGCCAGATACGCGTGATCGGCGTTCCTCTTGACCTTGGCCAATCGCGACGCGGCGTCGATATGGGTCCTTCCGCCGTTCGCGTCGCCGGACTTGAAGCGCGCCTCGAAGCTATCGGGCATATCGTCGAGGACGCGGGCAACATTTCTGTTGCCATCCCCGAACAGAAAAAAGAAGGCGCGGCCAACTCCAAATACCTCAAGGAAATCACCGCCACATGCACCAAGAGCGCCGACCTGGTGCTGAAAACGCTCGAAGCCGGCAAAGTTCCGCTTATCCTTGGCGGCGATCATTCCGTTGCGGCAGGTACGGTCTCCGGCGTAGCCGAGTTCTACCGCCGCAAGAACCAGAAAATCGGTCTCCTCTGGATTGACGCGCACACCGACATGAATACGCCCGACTCTTCGCCCAGCGGGAACGTGCATGGCATGCCGCTCGCCTCGATCATGGGCCTTCCTCCCGTCGAGCTTGGAAAGATCTACGACTTCTCGCCCAAAGTGCAGCCGGAAAATTGCGTGCTCATCGGCATCCGCGATGTCGACAGCTTTGAAAAGGAAAATATCCGCAAATCCGGCGTCGAAGTCTTCACCATGCGCGACATCGACGAACGCGGCATGCGCGCCGTCATGGAGGAAGCGCTCCGCATGGCTGGACGCGGGACCGCCGGCTATCACGTCTCGCTCGATATGGATTGGATCGACCCCGAAGACGCGCCCGGCGTCGGCACTCCGGTCTGGGGGGGCGCCACTTATCGCGAAGCGCATCTCGCCATGGAAATTATCTCCGACCACGGACGCATGCTGAGCTTCGAAATTGTGGAAGTGAATCCGGTCATCGACGAGCACAACCAGACCGCCGACTTGGCTGTCGAGTTGGCGCTCTCGGCGTTTGGGAAGAAGATCCTGTAAAGCCTTCTAATATTTCTTATGAAGGGTAGCGCTCACTGCACATCGGCCACCTTTCCATTAATAAACGTGACTTTAATGTCCTTGTAGACATAAATCTGCTTGGCGCCAAGATTGACGATCTTGTCCGGCTGGCCAATCGCGGCTACCACTTGATCGGGGGTTTGGCCTTTTTCAATTTGCTGAGGCGGCGGGGGCGCTTGTTGTGGTTGTTGCGCTTGTCCTCCAGCCTGATTGCTCCCTTGCTGACCGTTGTTGTTGCCGCCTTGTTGTCCGCCACCCTGATCGCCGGCGCTATCATCGAACGCGAGGAGTCCGGCGATGGTGTCTTCCACCTGCGACGGGCTGGTATTGGCCAGCGTTCCTTTGGGAAACTGGAAAACCACGTCGGCCTTGAAGAACGTAGTCGGACTGACGTTGTTACAGGAATCGCAATCGATGATGCCGATCACAACCTGGTCCTTCGGCAAACTGACCGCGATCTTGGCGGGATATACCTTCGTGTTCAACTGGAAGAACTGGGTTGTGGGCGCCGGCCTCCCTAATTTTCCCAAGCCGAAGCCAAGAGCCTTTGACGCCATGGGATTGGGAGAATGAACCGCCCCGTTTTCATACTTGGTGGCGAAAATGCTCTGGTCGGAATAAGGCACACCAAGGATTCCGCCCTTCTTGATGACCAGGATGGTGCCCTGCTCCACCACGGCAGCTCCGCCGGAGTCGGTACCCATCTTCACCAGCGTAAATTGTGCTTTGAGCTGGTCTTCCAGCGAAATCGCCGGAGCATCTTGCGCCACCACCATGCTGGGGGTGATCCCGACAAGAATCAAAGCGACAATCAGGATGGCCATCTCGATTTTCTGCCGCATTGCAACCTTCCTCCTGTGAGCTGCCGCTCCTCACTCCAGTGGGCAGGAGCGTCGTCTGTGGTTCTCTCTTGCGGAAAGAAGCGGGAAGCATCGCCTTGCCTGCGCGACGCTCCCGGCTTCAACGATGCAGTACTTGCTCGCCCGCCTTACTGCGGCTGCTTGGCTTCCGCCTCCGCTTGGTCGGCATCCTTTTGTTGCTGTTGCAAATCGCTTTGAACGCTCGTGTCCGGTGTAGGTCCCGGGACTTCACCAGGCTGCGTTTTGGTATCGGGAGCGGCCGGCAATCCGTTCTTTCCCTGCTTGTCGGCCAGTTCCTTAAGTCCGGCATCCATCTGTATCCGCAGTTGATTGTGCATCTCCTGCAGATCGTCGACGGAAACGCCGACGGTAGCGCCGACGGCACACTCATCTTTCTTGCTGGCCTTTACGGTGGCGTCGACCATGTTGTCATCGTCCGGCTTGTCGCCGGTACGGTAAACCACATCGCCGGCAGTCAGTCCGCATTCCGTGCCATCCGACGTGGTCAGATCTTCGTCGCTGGAGACTACGAAGATGCGGATTTTGGGATCAAGCGCCGGTGGTACCTGGTCCCCGCTCGGAGCATTCTGACCAGCCGCTGCCGCAGCCTTTTCCGCCGCAATCTCCTGCTTCATCTCATCAGCTAAAGCCTGCTTCACGTCAGGACTGAGTTGCGTAGCGTTACCCGCGGCTGGTGCCCCACCACCCAACATGTAGGCCCCATAGACAGTCTCGAGGTTCGCGGCAATCAGCGGATCCGTCGACCATAACGCGGCGATCTCGTCCGCCGACGCATTTTGAATCGCCGGTGGAATGACCTCCCCGTTGTTGTCGCCTCCGGCGGCCGCCTCCTGTTGCGCCGCATAGGCAGCTTGCAAGTTCGCCGCAATCAAGTAATCCGTCAGCCAGAATGCGGCGCCCGCATACACCGGATAGGGGGTGAAGTAAGGACCATAGAAGCCAAACCACGGCGCCCCGCCCCAACCCCATCCATAAGCGACCGGCGCGGGCCACGGATTGTAGGCCCATCCGTAGTATCCGGGACCCCAATAATAGGCCGGAGCGTAGCCGTAATAATTACGGCCACCCCAGCCGTAGCCGCGATATCCATACGCGTAGTAATGTCCGCCCCTGAAGTAGGTGCGCTGGTAATAGGACCGGCCACCGCGGTTAAAGTAGGCGCGCTGGCTGTATCCGCCGTATCTCCCATGACTCACTATCGTGCGTCCGTTGTGCACGCTGGTGATGTTCCGCCCGCCGTGCATCCCGTGATTGATCGTCATCCCGTGAGCCTGGATCGTACGAACCTGGCCGTTCTTGCGGAAAGACGCGCTGCCGCCATTCTTCAGGGCAACAGTCTTACTTCCTGCGGGCTGATGCCTGCCGGCGTTGGCTCCGGCATTGGCTCCGGCATTTCCGGGTCTGTCCCCCCCTGTCTGGCCGGGCTTGTTCCCGCCCATCTGTCCGGGCTTATTCCCGCCTGTCGGCCCGGGTTTGTTCCCGCCCATCTGCCCGGGTTTGTTCCCGCCGCCTATAGCACCTTTGTTGGTGCTCGCTCCGCCGGGTCCTCGGCTGGTTGCGTTCGCTCCGCCCGGTCCACGACCAGTTGCGTTGGCTCCGCCCGGTCCGCGAGTGGCGCCCGTTGCTCCAGGCCGGTTCGATTGTCCACCCGCTCCACGATTGTTTGCCCCGCCCGGCGCTCCAGGCCTCTGGGCATTACCGCCGGGGTGCTGAGCCGGGGCCGCGTGCGGCGCGCTCGCAGCCGGCTTGCTCGGAGCGGCCGTGTGGGGTGCAGGCGCACTCGGCTTCTTGTTCTGCGCCGATGCGAATGCGGTTACGGTGATAAGAACCAGCAATAGGGACCATTTCGGCAGGACGTTCTTTCTTCGGTCGCTCGAATTCATAGCTACTCCTCTGAGATGCGAAACTCTCTCCTGATAAATCGACCACCGGGAAGCACACGCGGACTGGACAAATTTCACCTTTGATATCCGGCAATCCAGTATCCGGCAATCCAGCATTCGATCCCGCTCATGGATTTCTTCGATGAGGGCTTCTCGGTCCACGTGCCATGGGGGGAGGCCGGGCACCGGCCTTCGAAGTCCCGACAATTTCACACCCGTTTCACCACGGTGTCAAGCAAAGCCCTTCCAAATTTACATATTGAACCAAGTGAAGGACCTGCCTTTTGGTGGCGCACTCTCCCCGAAGACTTCGCCCGAACCTTTTAGTGTGCAACTCAACCCAAACCAGGGCCGAGTACTCTCCGGACTTCACCAACCTTCTGGTCACCTCCAAGGGTAACTACGGTAATTGGGGAGTGTTCCGTCGTTCGCCGATGGAGCAATGGACGGCAATGTTCGCGCATTGGCAAATTCGCTCAGTACTCCTTGTTCTATTTATCTTGACATATGCTTCGGTTGCCCAGGTGTTTGCCCAGGCATCTGCCGAAGATACGAACGATTCTTCAAGCCTGCCTACGTATCACAGCACCGTCTCTGAAGTACGGGTTACATTCTTCGCCACTGACGAGAACAATCATCCGCTCGCAACGCTGGCGAAGTCGGACTTCGCCGTGGTCGACAACGAACGCGTGGTGCGCAATTTCCGGAGCTTCACGCATTCGGATGAAACCTCGCTCGACGTGGTTGCGCTGGTTGACCTGAGCGAGTCGGTCGCGCCGCGCTTTCGAGTAGTCATGAGCGATGTACTGCAACTGGTTGCGCAGGAGCAGTCGATTCCGGATGACAACATCTCCGTGCTGTCTTTTGGAGGAACTTCGGGCGGCTTGCGGCCCGCGGTCCTCTGCTCGAGCGGTTGCCGCACCTCGGACTCCATGAGCAACCTTCTGGCGGTGAAGAGCGGACACAACGCCGCTCTTCGATGCCCTTATCTTCGCAGCCGATTTCATCTCGCAACATCATCGCGTCGGTGGCCACGGCGCTGGCCCCGGCGACGCACGCCTTGTCCTGATCCTGTTCTCGGACGGCTACGACACCATCAGCATCCACTCTGCACGCGAGGCGCTGCAGGCGGTGCTGGACGAGAACGCGCTGATTTACTCCGTTGATATGGCGAAATCCGAGGATCAGTCGTCGAACCAAGTTTCGGGCAGCCGTTTCTTGCGGTGGGTTTCCGAGGCCACCGGTGGACGCTATTTCTTCTTTCCCCGGCAAGACGGCGCCACCGCGGCGCTGAACGCCGTGCTTGAGGATCTGCGCGCTTCTTACGTCGTGACCTACGATCTGCCCAGCCACGAGGCTGGATTTCATTCGCTTCGTCTTTTGCCAACCCACAACCTCAACCTCACATTCCATAGTCGGAACGGTTACGACTACGAACCCAGCGTCCGTTGACTCGGTCGTTCACGGGAGACTTATGAAATCCACATTGCTATTAGCGCTTGTTTGGACGAGCATTTCGATGGCTTTCGCCGCGCCGATTGGTATCTATCAACATGGAACCGTGGTCCGCATGCGCATGGGCGACTGCATGCTCACGCACCGAGGCTTCATGAACCAGTTCGGACCGCCACAAGCCGCAATGGCCGAGGAAAGCTGCCCGGAATACACGCTGGTGACCGACACGGTCGTGTTCCTCATTGTGGGCAAGTCGTCGAATCAATTGGTGCCGCTGGCGGAAGTCATCGATTTCCGTCTCCAGAACAAGGAATTGGCGGTGCGCGTGGATGACGCTCGCAAGGAATCCAAGTTCGCCATCAAGGAAATGACGCTGCGCTCGGAATGGGACCTCATCCAGAAACACATCGAGGACCGTCTTCATGAGCCGGTGCACCAACCGGTGGATACTTCGATGGCGCTGCGGAGCCGGGAGTAAGATTCCCCAGATTTATAAAAGATGCCGATTGAACCAAAGCTGGGATTGACGGGAAACACGCTGAGCGCCAGACTGAAATGGCATGGCAATATCGAAGCTTCGGGTTGGCATCCTTTTTGGCGGACGCAGCGGTGAGCATGAAGTGTCGTTGCTGTCGGCGGCGTCGGTTCTGAACGCAATTGATAAAGCGAAATACGAAGTGGTTCCCATCGGCATCACAAAAGACGGCCGCTGGCTGACCGCCGAACATGCCGAGAGACTGTTGAAAGGCAAGAGTGAAGAGCACGCGGACAAGCAAGCCGATAAAAGTGTTCGCGCCACACAAGCAACGCAGCTTCGGGCGGGCGATCCAGAGGCGACTCCCGGGGCGGCGTTGCTGGCTGCGGGCGAGTCGGTGGTGGTTCCTCCAGAACCGGCGCGACGCGAAGCTGGATTCGCGCCGTTTCAAACCGATGCGAATCTGCGGCGCGCTGCGGATCGAGCCATTAACGTGGATGTTATCTTCCCCGTGCTGCATGGAACCTTCGGCGAAGACGGCACGATTCAAGGTCTGCTCGAACTGGCCGACATCGCTTACGTCGGTGCGGGCGTACTCGGCTCTTCCGCGGGCATGGACAAAGACATCATGAAGTCTTTGTTTCGCGCGGCAGGATTGCCCATCGTGAAGCACGTAACCGTGTTGCGCAGCGAATTCGAGCGCGAACCCAAGAAAGTGCAGAAGCTGGTCGAGAGCAAGCTGAAGTATCCCGTCTTTGTGAAGCCAGCAAATCTCGGATCTTCGGTGGGAATCTCGAAGGCGCACGATCGCCAGGAACTGGCCCCGGCGATCGCGGAAGCGGCGAAGTTCGATCGCAAGATCGTGATTGAGGAAGGCGTCGGTGGAAGGAAGAACAAGGCGCGCGAGATCGAGTGCGCGGTGCTCGGCAACGACAATCCCCAAGCATCGGTTGCCGGAGAAATCATTCCGTGCAAGGAATTCTACGACTACGAAGCGAAGTATCTGGTCGAAGGCTCGGAAGGGGTGATCCCCGCGAAGATCACGAAAGCGGAAATGAAAACGGTGCAGAAGCTGTCGATCGCGGCGTTTCAAGCCGTCGATTGCACCGGCCTGGCGCGCGTCGATTTTCTGATGGAACCGAAATCGCGCAAAATCTTCATCAACGAGATCAATACCATGCCGGGTTTTACCGCGATCAGCATGTATCCGAAGATGTGGGCAGCGTCGGGCGTGGCGTATCCCGAGTTGATCGATCGGCTCATCCAGTTGGGCATCGAGCGGCACTCGGACAAGAAACGCAATCAGTACAGTCGGTGAGGCGTGCGCCCGGGTTGTCCTCCGTGAACGGGAGGTTGACACAACTCAGTCGGCCAGCATTCTACTCCAGGATCCGAATCCTACGGAATGACGATCCGGCTCGCTGCCTCTTCCGGCCCGGCGATGACCGAGTGCTTTTCGGGGAACTGCGCAAAGAGGAAATCGACGAACGCCCGCGACCTCGGCCTGCCGGATGTGCGTCCCAAGCCCATACGCAACAGAAATACCAGCGCCTTCAGCACGTCCGAATCCCGCAGCCGGGTGTGGCCGATATGTTGCTGCTCGGCTTCGCGAAATTCCCGGACCATGGTCTCGACTTCTCGAGCAATGTCTCGAACGATGCTCTGGTGCGCCAGGTTGGCGGTCGGTGGTTCATAGATGAGGTTCGAATTTACTAGCGTTTGGTAGCTTTTCGCCAGCGAACTGACCGTCGCGATCAGATCACGGTCGGCGAGAGAGCGATCGGCACGAGCGCTCTTAGCCAGTGCGAAGCTCAGTCCGAGGATCAGCTCTTCACGTTCGTAGAGAAACTGCTCGGCGATCTCAACATCGGGGATCTGAACGTCGGAATAAAGAGCCTCGCGAACCCGCTCGCCCGGCCCCGCGTTTTGCGTTGTCGCGTGCTCCCGCGCCTGTTGTCTTGCTTGTAAAAGATAAGGACAGTCGCTCGGACAATCCAGCGTCACCTCACGCTGCTCGCCACAGCATTGCGGACAGATCTTGCCATGCACCGCCGGGCAAAACCGTTTCTCTTTGCGTTCTTCACAGATCGCGCAACTCAATTGCAATTCCTCGAAATTGATTATTTCACGGAGGGGCCTATTAACGGGCGTCGGGGAAATAAATCTGTTAGCGGGCCGCGCACCTCCACGCGACTAGGTCTTGCTTGCTCGAGGCTCGTAGCTCGAAGCCAGTTTTCTGCACCATTGCTAGTGCAAATCGGAAAACCTAATCGTTGCTATAACCGATTTCTATTTGTCTGGTTGCGCCTGACGCGATAGCCTATCTAGTTCCCCGGTCATTTAATCTAATCGGAATCCCTGGGCTGCGCCCGAACAAGGAGAGGCATGTCAACTGAACTGCGGAATTTTCTAGCGATCCCTTACGACGAACTGGAAGAGATGAACCTGAAGGCAAAGAAGCAGCGGCTGGACCGCGTGACTCCTCACAAGATTCAGGAAGAGCGGCTGAAGTATCTGACGGACGAGTCGCGCATCAAGGCCGTGACCGTGATGTTCAGCGACCTGGAAGGCCGTCTGCACATGCTGGACTACGACAAGAAATTCCTGCTCAAGAGCTACGACAACCTCACGTTCGACGGTTCGTCGATTCGCGGTTTCACTGCGCAGCGGGAAAGTGATCTGCGTTTGGGCATCGACTGGGGTGCCTTCTACTGGGGGCCGGCCGACGTGTTCGGGCCGGGCAAAGTGCTCGTCTTTGGCGAGGTCATCGACAAAACGGGCGAGCCCTACACCGCGGACATCCGCAGCATGCTGAAATTATTTGCCAACGGATTGCACAAGAAGCACGGCTACACTCTCAACGCCGCCAATGAGATCGAGGGCTTCCTGTTCAAGGGACCGGACGCCGAGCGCACCTACAACGAGACCGGCAAGTTCGAATACGTGAACACGGGCGGCTATTATCACTCGTTGCCGGGTGATCCGCTGCGCACGTTTATCGATACGACTGCCGAAGTGCAGCGCTCGATGGGCTTCCAGAACGAAAAGGATCACCCCGAGGTTGCACCCTCGCAGTTCGAGATCAACTACAACTACGCGGAAGTGGTGGCTGCCGCCGACCATATCCAACTTTATAAACTGATCTGCCGCCAGGTCGCGCGCAATATGGGCTTGACCGCGTGCTTCCTGCCGAAACCGGTGGTGGGCGTCAACGGCAGCGGCATGCACACCAATGTCTCCGTCAGCCAGAACGGCAAGAACCTCTTCTGGGATCCCAAGGGCGAGGAGAAGCTCAGCAAGCTTGGATATGAGTTTCTGGACCGCGTTCTCACTCACGGGAACGACCTCTGCCTGGTGTTCAATTCCAGTGTCAATGCCTATCGCCGCCTCGATCCGCACTTCGAGGCGCCCAATCAGCTGAGAGCGTCGGCCGTGGACCGGGGCGCCATGGTGCGCATCCCGATCGGCAACGAGCGCAGCATGCGCCTTGAGGTGCGCGCCGTAGCTCCCGACGCCAATCCCTACCTGGTGATGTACTCCATTTTCAAGACCGGCTTGGAAGGCGAGACGGCCAAGATCAAGAACCTCCGCGAGGCCGAACGCTACCTGCCCGACAACGTCTACACGGCCATCGCCAACTTCCGCAAAGCCGATTGGACAACCAAACTCCTCGGGGCAGACGTGAAAGGCCGCTACGCCGACCTGAAGCAGGCATCGGCCGACCGCTGCCCGCGCTTGCTGGGCACGATTGTCAAGCCCTCGGAAGTGCAGTTCCACCACGAGGTCTACAACCAGTTCCTGTGGAATCTGTTCTAGAAAGAGTGCTCGTGTGGGGACGGGGCTTGCCCCGTCCAACCGGGCGCAGCTCGGCTTCTTTGCTGCTACATGCATAGTCCCGGGCTTACCTTTTCGTGGACTATGGCCCGCCGCTTTTACTTGCGATAATTATTGTTTCCGATGGAACTCACACTTTTCGATGAGCGTTGGCTCCCCAAGTCAAACCTTTGCCTGCGCGATTACAGTCTGAATAAATTCCTGCATGATTTGGTTGCCGGAATCACCGTAGGACTCGTCGCGCTGCCGCTGGCGATGTCGTTTGCCATCGCGTCGGGACTCACACCACAAGCCGGAATTTACTGCGCCGTGGTCACAGGCTTTCTGATCTCCGCGCTCGGCGGATCGACGACCCAGATCGGCGGTCCGACCGGGGCCTTTGTGGTTGTCATCGCCGGTATTGTCGCCGTTCATGGCGTCGATGGCCTGTTCATGTGCACGGTGATGGCCGGAGTCATTCTCATCATCATGGGGCTCACCGGCATGGGCGCTGCGGTGAAGTACATTCCACGGCCGATTGTCATCGGGTTCACCAATGGCATTGCCATTCTGATCGCCAGCACCCAGGTGAAGGATTTCTTCGGCCTCAAGCTGGAGAAAGTTCCCGGCGTGTTCTGGCTGCGTATGGAGGCGCTGGCACAGAATCTTCATACCTTCTCGCTCGAAGCGACCGCACTGGCCGCCGGCACCATTGTCATCATCCTTGCTTGCCGTGCGCTTTCCAACCGCATCCCCGGCGCGATTGTTGCCCTGGCTCTGGGCACGCTGGCCGTATGGATTTTCAAACTGCCAGTCGAAACCATCGGCACGCGTTTCAATGGAATTCCAAGCGGCCTGCCGCACCTGCACATTCCCGTGTTTCGTCCTGATTTGATTCACGGGCTTCTGGGGCCGGCATTAACCGTCGCCATGCTGGGCGCGATCGAGTCGCTGATGTCGGCAGTAGTATCCGATCGCATGAGTAACGACCGGCACAATCCGAATGTTGAGCTGGTGGCGCAGGGTATCGCCAACGTGGTATCGCCGATGTTCGGCGGCCTGCCCGCAACCGGCGCAATAGCGCGCACCGCGACCAACATCCGCTCGGGAGCAAAAACACCGGTGGCGGGCATGATTCATGCTCTGACCCTGCTGGCCATTCTGCTTTTTGCCTCGAAACTGGTGAGCTTCGTGCCCATGGCGGTGCTCTCCGGAATCCTGATGGTAGTGAGTTTCAACATGGGCGAGTGGCGCGAGATTCCGTCGCTGCTCAAGCTCACCAAAACCGACGTCAGCGTGTGGCTGGTCACGTTCGCGCTGACCGTCTTCGCCGATCTGACGGTCGCCGTGCAAGCGGGGATGATCCTGGCAGCGCTGCTGTTCATCAGCCGGGTAGCCGCCACGACGACGGTTTCACAAGTCACCGACGACTACGTTGAAGATGGACGCGTGCACATTCTGCAAGATAAGGACATCCCGTATTACGTGACCATCTTTCGCATCCACGGCCCATTTCTGTTCGGTGCGACCGACAAGATCGACGTGGTCACCGAAAACATTCACCAGCTTCCGCCGGTCGTGATTCTGCGGCTCCGCAATATGACCGCGCTCGACGCCACCGGACTCTTCGCCCTGGAAGAGGTCGCGCGAACTCTGAAGGCAAGCGGCCGCGAGCTGATTCTTTGCGGCGCGCGCGAGCAACCGCTGAAGCTGATCCAGCAGACAGAGTTTGAGGAGTTAGTTGGTCCCGAAAACATTTGCGACAATGTGCAGGACGCCCTCCGCCGCGCCGAAGAAGCCTTCGAAAGACTACAACCGGTGGAGAACGCGACGACGGCAAGATAGATGGTAAGTTGCGCGACCTAATCTGGAGTTGACGGCTCGAATTTGTGCTATGAGCTTGGGGCGGACGACGCTAGTGCATCGCCACCGCATTCACCAGGTTCGCATTCAGGTAGCGGCTCATCGCCAGATCGATAATGGCGCCGATCATCTCGGTGTACGAAAGTCCGGAGGCCTTCGCAGCCATGGCAAATTCCTGCCGGCTCGCCAGCCACGGATTAGGATTCGCTTCGATGACATAGACATCGCCGTCCGGAGCCAGTCGCATGTCGATGCGCCCGTAGTCGCGCAGCTTCAGAGCCCGATACGCGGCCAGCGCCGTATCGGACAGCCGCTTCGTTGTCTCTTCGTCCAGATTGTCCGCGATTTGCGATTTAGTCAGCTTGTAGGCTTCAGTATTCTTCTCGAACTTCACGTCGTAGCTGGCGATTTTTGGCGTGCCCTCGGGCAAGCGTGACAGATCGAGCTCGACCAGCGGCAAAACCTGCGCCCGTTCGTAGCTGCCGAGAATTCCGGCGTAAATCTCGCGCCCTTCGATGTATTCCTCAATGAGAGCGGGCGAGTCGAATTCATCCTGAATGTACTGGACGCGCTCCATCATCTCCTTGACGTTTTTCACGACGGCGCCGGCATCGATGCCGATCGATCCGTCCTCCCACGACGGTTTGACGATGAGCGGAAAAGAAATGTCGTGGGCATGTTCAATGCGCCCGCGATAGGCAGTCGCAAAGAACGGAGTCTTGATGCCATGAAACGCGAAAATCTTCTTGGCAATCGCTTTGTCCTGGGACATGAAAATCGCGTGCGGTCCCGCGCCGGTATAGCGCAATCCCAGCAAGTCGACATAGGCGACCACGTTCATTTCCTTGGTGTCGTCGCCGTCGAAAGATTCGGTCAGGTTGAAGATCAGGTCGGCATCGCAACGCGAGAGCGAGTGCAAGGACTGCGGACGCCCGTCGAGCTCGAAGTAGGAGGGCTCGTGCCCCAGCTTCTGCAGCGCTTCGAAGATTTCCTCGCGATCGGTCTTCTCTTTCTTTACCTTCTTAACTTTCTTATGCCGCTTGCGCAGGACTGCTGCCGCCGCCTCTTCCTTCCCGGCCGCCGCGACCGGATCTTCGTTCCACAAGTCGTACAGCAGCGCGATTTTCAGTTTTGCCCCGATCATCAAATCTCCTCCGAAACCAGTTGCCCGCAGCCAATAGCGGGCGGCCACTAGCTTCCTTACGGCTGAATAAACTTTCCTTTCGTCACATACGTCATCACCAGCGCGGTGACATAGGCCGTGATTTCGGCCAGATGTTCCGCGCTGCGCGTTTTGTCGGCGCGCAAGTCAAGTTCCCCGGCGCGTTTCTCGATCGTGTCCATCAAGGTTTTGATCAGCGGACGCTGCGCACCAGTCCACTGCGCCACTTTGTCGATCACCGCCTTGCGGTGCAGATGCAGAAATTCATGCGCCGGCAGCGCCGCTTTCCGTCGCTTCGATACCGGAAAAATGTCGCGCAGATCCGTATCCGGCGCGAGTTCGGTAACCGCAACTTCCTCGCGCCCAGCCTGCTGAAAGTGATAAAACTCCGCCACGGTACTTTCCATGTCATCGACCGTGATGTCGGTCTGTCCGCGCCGCCGCGCCGGATCGCTCTTCCCCAACTGGCGCGCCAGCCGGTCCAGGTAGCGCAGTTTCTCCATCGCACCCCAGCCGCGATATCGCTTCCGCCAGTTCGAGCGCGGCGTCAGCCACACCGCAAACGTTTCGGCGAAATCTTCATCCGGATGCTTCTGCGCATACCATCCCGGCAAATGCCGCACATAGTCGCGCGAAAAAGGTGCGGGCCGGTAATTGTCGCGATAAGGCCGCCGGAACGGCCCAAAGATCCCTTTCCACTCCGGCTTATTGTGCAGCTTGTAAGCATAGGTGAACGCGTGTCCCGCTTCGTGGCGCAGGTACATCATGATTTCTCTCGCGTCTTCGAGGTCATGCGTTTCTTTTTCCAATTGCGCCAGCGCCGCATGCGCCAGATAAAACGGAATCCCGATAATCGGCTCGCCCGACGGGCATCCCCACTCGTCGGTCAAATAACAAGCCGGACGAAACTTAGTCAGCCCCTTGGCGTCCAGCTCGCGATAAAGCTGTTCAACAAAGCGTTCTACCGGAGACCCAGCAAGCGTAAGCCCCAGCTCGCGAATCGGCCGGCTCAGAAGTTCCAAGTACGCGGGTTCAGGTTTTGCGTTTACGATGTCATGCACAAACGCACGCTCACAAACAGTCTGCAACCGCGCGGGCACACGGGGAGAGGCAGTGTCACTAAGGTTAACAGTAATCGAAAGCAGAGTTCTTTAGAAGTGACTGCGGTAATACGGGCGGGGCGGACGAATGCGTCTGCCCCTACGCCATCTTTACTGAATCAGCGTCCCATTCCCATTAGGCTCTTCCGGAGGAATCACCACCGCCGCCGCCACCCGGTCTCCCGGCTCAACGTTCAGCAACCGCACCCCCTGCGCCGACCGCCCCGATTCGCGGATGAACTTCGACTCGATGCGGATGATCTTGCCGTACTGGCTGATCAGCATCACCTCGGATTTTTCACTCACCTGCGAAATGCCGACAACTTTGCCGTTGCGTGCCGTGGTCTTGACGTTGATCACGCCCTTGCCGCCGCGATTGGTAAGCCGATACTCGTCGGCGGGAGTGCGTTTGCCGTATCCGTTCTCGGTGACGGAAAGAATGAGTGAGCCTTTCTCTGGAACCAGGTCGGCGACTTCGGGAGCGACCTCACCTTCTTTCACCACCGCCTGCGCCTCCGGCTTGATCGTAGTGGCCATGCCGACAATGTAATCTTTCTCGGCCAAGTTCATACCGCGTACGCCGGTGGCGTTGCGTCCCATTGAACGCACATCGTTTTCGTCGAAGCGAATCGCCTGCCCGTCGTGCGAGGCGAGGAAGACGATCTGGTTGCCGTCGGTAAGCGAGGCCGCCACCAGTTCGTCGCCCGGCTCGATATTGATGGCAATGATGCCGCGCGACATCACGTGCGAGAAGTCCTTCACCTCAGTCTTCTTCACCGTGCCGTTATGAGTGACAAAGAAGACGTACCTGTTTTCTTCTTCCAAATCGCGCACGGCGAGCATGGTGCGCACGGTTTCTCCTGGTTGCAGGCCCACCAGGTTGCCAACGTGCTTTCCCTTACCGGCAGCGGCGATGTCGGGAATCTCGTAAACCTTCAGCCAATACACGCGTCCGGTGTTGGTGAAAATCAGAATGTAGGCGTGGGTCGAAGCGATGAACAGATGCTCAACAAAATCCTCATCGCGCGTCTTCATGCCGGTGCGCCCGGTGCCACCGCGGCGCTGCATGCGATAAGTCGAAATCGGAGTGCGCTTCATGTACCCGGAATGGCTGACCGTGACCGCGACTTGTTCGTCGGCGATCAGATCCTCGAGCATGATTTCCGCGGCCTCGTCTTCGATAACTGTACGGCGCGCGTCGGCGTAGAGCTTCTTGACCTCTTCCAGTTCTTTGATGATGACTTTGCGCAGCTTCGCTTCTGAAGCAAGAATCGATTCGTACTCGGCAATCGCCTCGCGCACCTGCTTCAACTCGTTTGCAATTTCATCGATCGAGAGCTTGGTCAACCGGTGCAATTGCAGTTCAAGAATCGCGTCGGCCTGCTTAGCGGTAAAAGGCTTCTCAGGATCGAGCTTCGGAGCACGTCCGGTAGTGTTGATGTCGATCTTCTTGCCGCCAAAGTACGCGACCAAATTCTCCCGAGCATCAGCGCGGTTAGCGCTGCCGCGAATGATCGCGATCACGTTATCAAGGTGATCAAGCGCAGTCAGGTAGCCTTCCAGAATGTGCTCACGATCGCGCGCCTTCGCCAGCAAATATGAAGTCCGCCGCCGCATCACATCGACGCGATGGTCGATGAAGTGCTTGATCGCCTGGATCAGCCCCATTTCCTTCGGCTGCCCGTTGACCACGGCCAGCAGAATCATGCTGAAGCCTTCCTGCATCGACGTGTGTTTGAAGAGCTGGTTGAGCACGATCTGCGGTTCAGCTCCGCGCTTGAGTTCGATCACAATGCGCATCCCGTCGCGATCGCTCTCGTCGCGAATGTCGGAAATGTCGTCGATGGTCTTGTCGTTGACCAGATCGGCGATGCGCTCGATCAAGCGGGCCTTATTCACCTGATAAGGAATCTCGGTGACAATGATCGCCTGCTTTTCCTTGGAGATGTTCTCGATGGCGGCCCGCGCCCGCATCATGAAACGGCCGCGGCCAGTGCGGTAAGCCTCAAAGATTCCGGCGCGGCCGTGAATAATGGCCGCCGTAGGAAAGTCCGGTCCCTGCACGAATTTCAGAATTTCCGGCAACTGCGCGCCGGGATTATTCACCAGCGTGATCGTTGCATCGACAATCTCGGCAAGGTTGTGCGGCGGAATCTTCGTAGCCATGCCCACGGCGATGCCATCAGAGCCGTTGACCAGCAAGTTGGGATAACGCGCGGGAAGAACTGCGGGCTGCGTTTCCGTGCCGTCGTAGTTCGGATAAAAATCGACCGCTTCCTTGTCGAGATCTTCAAGCAGCGAGGTGGAGACACGCGTCAACCGAGCTTCGGTGTATCGATCGGCCGCCGGCGGGTCGCCATCGACCGAGCCAAAGTTGCCCTGCCCATCGACTAGCGGCGCGCGCATGGCGAACGGTTGCGCAAGCCTCACCAACGCGTCGTACACAGCGAGGTTGCCGTGCGGATGGTATTTGCCCATCACTTCGCCGACGATGCGAGCGCACTTGCGCGTGGCACGTCCCGGAGCGAGGCCCATCTGCTGCATGGTGTAAAGAATGCGGCGATGAACCGGCTTCAGTCCGTCGCGGACGTCAGGCAACGCGCGGCCGATAATCACCGACAACGAATAGTCGAGATACGACCGCTTCATCTCTTCTTCAATGTTGACGGGCTGCATGTTAAGGGCGCCCGGAGATTGTCCGTCGCCTCCAGGAGGAGGAGGAGTAAGAGGAAGCTCAGGATTCTGATCGTCAGCCATGAAGTTAGCTCTCAGTTCTCAGTTGTCAGCTCTCAGTAAAGACTTGCGTAGGGCGGACGCATTCGTCCGCCCCCGGGGCTAAGCCCGGCTCGGTCCCGGGGAACACTGCTAAGCGCTTGCATCTAAAGGTGCTTATCTGGTTTTCGTTCTCTGTGAATTATACCACGTTCCAGGGCTTCTCGCGTGGGCCAGCCGTTGGCTTTTCAGGCTCTGCGGAGGGTCAGCAGCGTGATCTCTGGCGGCACGCCAATCCGCACCGGAAAGCCAAAAGTTCCCAGGCCGCGATTCACATAGAGCGCGGCCTTCTGCGAGCCGTTTTCGGCTGCGGCACCAGCGTGGCCATTCATCGGCAGCCGATAAAGACCCGCCACAAAAGGCGTGATCAGCCGAGCCGGGCTGACGCTGTGATCCACGATCTCAAACTTTACTTGCCCGCCATGAGTGTGCCCGGCAAGGCTAAGTTCAATGCCAAGTTCGGCAGCGCGGCGAAACGAATTCGGATTGTGCGAGAGCAAAAAGTTCGGCATGTCGCGCCGAATCAAACCCTCAATCTCGCGCAGCATGGGCCCGGTACGCTCTCCGCTCACCATGTGGTCGCGCTGATAATCGACGCCCAGCAGATTAAAGCGCCCTCCGTTGTGCTCGACGACCGCATTCGCGGCGCGCAGCAGCCGCATTCCCTTTTCGTGGAAGAGCCGTTCCGCTTCGTCTTCCACTCCCGCGTAAATTTCGTGGTTGCCATTGCATCCCCAGACGCCCAGCGGAGCGCGCAGCCGGCTCAACTCGGTAATGCAGGCGTCCAGCGGATCGCCTTCGCCCGAGACAAAGTCTCCCGTAACAAAAGAAATGTCCGGCTGCAGATTGTTAGCCATGGCAACGGCGCGAGCAATTTCGCGCGGCGGCATGTAGTCGCCAATGTGTATGTCACTAAGCTGAGCAATGCGCAGCCCATCCAGTTCCGGCGGAAGATTGGCAACCGGCACATCGACGCGCTCGATGGTATAGCGCAAGCGCCCAGCCGCGAATCCATAGGTAGCGGCAAGGAAGGGGAAGCCGCCAGCAAGCACGGCGGCGTATTCAAAGAAGGTCCGGCGCGAGGGACTGAACCCCCCGGCGACCGCTCCAGAATGAGGCAGAAGCCGGGCCGCAACATTCGTGACCCACTCAATCGCTCCCACCGATTCGACCGCCAGAACTCCGAACACAGAAGCAAACAACCACAGGCTGGCAACGGTGATGAGCGTCTTACCAAAATTGTAGCTGCCAAGACTAAGTCGTGAGATTCGATGGCCGAGCAGCGGATCGAGAAGGGTTGCTAGAAGTGCGGCCGCCAGCGCGATCAGTCCGACGTGAAGGCCGAAACGCCAGTGGGCGTCCGAGAACGAGGCAATCCATGTCCACGCGCGCATGAACCAGAATCGCTGGACGGCGTAGATAGCCAAAAGAAACAGCGCAAAGAAAAGAAGTCGAGTAAGAATCAGGGCAATACTCCGTCGATAAAGTCTTTGTGGTTAGATGCATTGCGGGCTGAGGAAGGCTCGGCAAAAACCACTGCCGGCGGGTGCTTGTTTAGAGCAGCAAGCTGCGCGCTATTGACTACTAGTGAGACGACGATTTCGCAGCGACGCGAACAATGATCTCGGAAACCTTCTCGCCCACGTGAATCCGTTTGGCGTGCTCCACGTCTGTTGCCGAAGGACTGAAGGTTCTCGGATAGAAGGGCCCACCCTTGTAGCTGTAGTTTTAGGCCGCTGCATGAAAAAGGAGGTCCGGCTCGGCTGCAGACTAGCGTGCGGCAATTGATTCCTGCGAGCGCAGCGAGGCAGCCCGCTCCCGAGCGTTCTGCAGCGCGCGTTTGACGTGACGAGGCGCGGTGCCGCCGGGGACGTCGTGCAGTGCGAGCACCTCAGTAAGCCCGAGGCTGGAGTGGAACGCCGCATCAAAGCTGGCGTGGATGGCTTGCAGGTCGGCGAGCGGCAGTTTTTGTAACTCGCATCCACGCTCCACGGCCAACTGGACGGCCTTTCCGACCGCTTCGTGGGCGAGTCGCGACGGCACTCCGCGTTCGACCAGATATGCAGCCGCGGCCCACGCGTTCATGAGTCCCGATTGCGCTGCCTGATTCATTTTTGCGTCGTTGAATTCGACCGTGTTCATGAATCCCGTGACGAGCGGCAGCATGCCGATGACGGTGTCGGAGGCGTCGAACACGGGCTCCTGTGTTTCCTGCAGGTCCTTGTTGTAGGCGAGCGGCAGACCCTTCACCAAAGCTCTTAGCGTGGTGGCGCATCCCATGACGCGCGCCGCCTTGCCGCGTACCAGCTCCAGCAAGTCGGGATTTTTCTTCTGCGGCATGGCGCTGCTGCCAGTCGAGTAGGGCTCGGGCAGCTCGACAAATCCGTAGGCGGACGTGGAGAACAGGATCATTTCTTCGGCCCAGCGGCTGAGGTGAAGCGCAAGCAACGACAGAGCGTCGACGAATTCGATGGCAAAATCTCGGTCGCTAGTAGCGTCGATGCTGTTCGCCGTCGGGCAGTCGAAGCCCAGCTCCGCGGCCATGGCTTGGCGATTGAGTGTGAGCGTGGCTCCGGCTACGGCGCCCGATCCGAGCGGACATAAGTTAGCGCGCTTGCGGCATTCGGCAAGGCGAGAGGCGTCGCGGAGAAACATTTCTACATACGCCAGCAACCAATGCGCAACTAAGACGGGTTCGGCCGGCTGCAGGTGCGTATAAGAGGGCATAGCTAATGGCGAAACTGCGCTGCCCGCGGCTTCGGCACGAGAAATGATCGCCTCGACCCAATCGGCCAGCAGGTTGTGCAGGGTATCGATGCTTTGCCGCACGAAGAGGCGGAGGTCGGTCGCGATCTGTTCGTTGCGGCTGCGTCCGGTGTGCAGCTTGTAGCCGGTCGGGCCGATCAGCCCGGCGAGTTGCTTTTCTACGAAGTGGTGGACGTCTTCGGCTTCCGGATCGTTCAAAAATTCCGGCGACGATTCGGCGCGGCGGGCGATTTCACCCAGCGCCTTCACGATTTCAGAAAGCTCCTCGGAGGAAAGCACTCCGGCGTGTTCGAGCGCGTTAGCGTGGGCGCGGCTGGCGGCGAGTTCGAAGGGCAGCAGCCGCTGATCGTAAGGAAACGACCGCTGCCATTTTTCAAATTCGGGGTCAAGCGGCTGCCGGAAGCGGCCCGACCACATTTTCATTGCGGAACCTCTACCTTTGCTTTCGCCTGCGTCTGGGCACGGCAACGCGAGGGCAATCCCAGGATGCGGATAAAGCCTTCGGCGTCTTTCTGATCATAGCTTGCGCCCATGGTGAATGAGGAGAGGTCGGTGCGATAGAGCGAGTAATCCGATTTGCGGCTGACGATGTTGACGTTGCCTTTGTAGAGCGACAGCGTGACCGCGCCGGTCAGAGTCTGCTGCGTGGTCTCGACGAAGGCGTCAAGCGCTTCGCGCAGCGGCGTGAACCACAGGCCGAAGTACACGAGTTCGGCATACTTCAGCGCTACGTGCTGCTTGAAGTGCAGCAGGTCGCGATCGAGGCAGAGGGCTTCGAGTTCGCCGTGAGCGGTTAGCAGCAGCGTGCCTCCCGGAGTTTCATAGCAGCCGCGCGACTTGATGCCAACGAAGCGGTTCTCGACCAGATCGATACGTCCAACGGCATTGCGTCCACCGATTTCGTTCAGCAGTTCGACCAGCGATACTGGGTCGAGCGGCAAGCCGTTCACGGAGACAGGCAGGCCGTTTTCAAATCCGATTTCAACTTGTTCTTCCTTGTCGGCGGCTTGCATGGGTGACAGGGTCATCTGCCATGTGCTTGGGAACGGCGCGTTGGCGGCGTCTTCCAGTTCTCCACCCTCATGGCTCAGGTGCCAGAGGTTGCGATCGCGGCTGTGGATCTTCTCCCGGCTGGCGGCCACGGGAATGCCGCGCTTCTCAGCGTAGTCGAGACAATCTTCGCGCGATTTCAGGTCCCACTCGCGCCAGGGCACAACAACTCTCAGCTCGGGAGCGAGCGCCTGGTAGGCCATCTCGAAGCGGACCTGGTCGTTGCCTTTGCCGGTGCTTCCGTGGCTGAGGGCCGAGGCGCCTTCGCGCAGCGCGACTTCGACCTGATGTTTCGCGATCACGGGTCGAGCCAGCGAAGTGCCAAGCAGATACTTGTTTTCGTACACCGCACCCGCTTTCAGCGCGGGCCAGACGTAGCCGGTAAGGAATTCCTCGCGCAGATCTTCGACGACAACTTTGCTGGCTCCAGTTTTGTAGGCCTTATTAACCACCACCTCGAGGTCGTCCCCCTGGCCGATGTCGGCGACCATGGCGATCACTTCGTAGGCATAGTTTTCCTTGAGCCAGGGGATGATGATGGAGGTATCGAGCCCGCCGGAATAGGCGAGAACGATTTTTTCCGTCTTCTTAGGCGTGGGCATGCGCACTCCCGGCCGGGAAACGGCCCACGCCGACGCCCAACAGCCATACCAGAATGGCTTTCTGAATGTGCAGACGATTTTCGGCCTGATCGAAAACGACCGAGTTGAGCGAGTCGATGACTTGGTTGGTCACTTCCTGAGCGCGATGCGCGGGCAGACAATGCATGAATAACGCATTGGGCTTGGCGAGCTGCATGAGCGCAGCGTTCACCTGGTACGGCGCGAAGATGGCGGCGCGCTCTTCGGATTCCTGCTCGTGCCCCATGCTGGCCCACGTGTCGGTATACACGGCATCGGCTCCGACAACGGCTTTGCGCGGGTCAGTCATTATGCGCAGCGAAGCCTTGGTCTCGTCCGCAATGGCCTTCGCCATGGTGACGATGACCGGATTGAGACCGTAACGCTCCGGAGTAGCAATCGAAACCTTCGCGCCCACCGAGGCGCCTGCCAGCAGCAGCGAGTGCGCCATATTGTTGCCATCGCCAACGTAGGCGAAATGAAGTCTCTTGAGATCGCCGAAATGTTCCTGCAGGGTAAAGAAGTCGGCGAGCGCCTGGCAGGGATGTTCGAGCTCGCTGAGCGCGTTGATGACCGGAACGCTGGCGTAGGTGGCCATCTCCTCGACCTCCGCATGGCTGAAGGTGCGCAGCACAATGATGTCGATCCAGCGCTCGAGGTTGTGGGCGATGTCATAGAGAGATTCGCGGGCATTGAGGCGGCTGGCCGTCTGGTCGACAAAGAACGTGCTGCCGCCCAGGCTGTCCATGCCAGCTTCGAAGGTAAGGCGGGTGCGCAGCGATGGCTTCTCGAAGAACATCACCATTTGCTTGCCCGCGAGAATGCCGCGGAACTCCGCAGGCCGCTGCTTCAGCATGGAGGTCAGGTTGAAGAGTGTGAGGATCTCGGCGGGGGCGAGGTCGTGGATGGAGACGAGATCACGCGGCGCGACCGGTTCCGGCAGCATACTCGGCGGGTTCGTCTTCATCGTTGGTGGGTTCATCAGTGCCATGGGATCGGTTCTCATTTACGTTTCGTAACACTCCATTTCCGGAAAATTCTGACGCGGTTCGAAACCGCTCGCCTCAAAACTGCTTACGACAGCTCGCGAATCCGTCGAGCGAGCGCTTGTGCTTGCTTCTTGTCGGTCGCGATAACCAGCACGGTGTCGTCGCCGGCAATTGTGCCGACGACCTCAGGCCAGTGCGAGGCGTCGAGTGCGGCGGCGACTGGCTGCGCGCTGCCCACCGTAGTCTTCACCACCAGCAGGTTCTGTGCCTGGCGGATTTCGACCACGAACTGGCGAGCCAGATGCATGACCGAGGGCAAAACGCCCTCCGCGCCAAAGCTCTCGTCCGCCCGCCGATAACCCTCGGACCCTTTGACGAGCTTCAGTTCATGGATGTCGCGGGAAAGCGTCGCCTGGCCGACGTCAAAACCCTTGCGCTCAAGACGCTGCTGGAGCGAGTCCTGGCTTTCGACAGGACCTTGGTCGAGCAGGTCGAGAATCGCTTTGTGACGCGCCGTTTTCGACATGAATAAAAATGCAACTCAATGCATAAGTATCCATCTGGCGGTAGGCACATGTCAAGCGGGAAATGGGCGGGGAATTACCCCAGGGGCACAGAGGAACACCGGGATGACCTCTCCCCCTGTTGTTAAGAATTTATTGCCGCGGGATGCCGGCCGGAATCTGGAAGTCCACGCCACAGTCGTCGTTGGCTTTGTGGGTGGCGGGGAGATCGAGATCGGCGAGCAGGATCTTGCGGGTGCGGCCCGCGGCGAAGTCAAAGAGGGTATCGCCCACGACAGCGTAGTTGAGGACCTCGGACCGGTGACCGTCTTTGAAAACGAGCACGGTCGAAGGCTGAGCGGTCACCGGCTCTTCGGCCTGGTCGTTGAGCGAAAAATTTGTGTTGGCGCAAGAATCCCGCCGGTTACGCCGCTGTAAGCGGGACGCGCGATCTGAGCCGGCGCAGTTCGAGCATCCGGTGCCGGACGTAGCCATCCTCGGTCAAATGCGCCGAAGCAGATGCTCTGCGGCTGCTGGCTACCATCTGGTCGAGCGGGCGGCGGTGGGGAAATTGAGGGTCGAGTTCCCGGCAGAATTCACAAGGCCGGCCGGAGCGGGTGTCGAAGCGATTGATGACGGCCGGGTCGATGTGTTCCACGAAGAGCTGGCTCCTGAGAGAGGCGAGAACGGATTCGCCTGGTTTGTGAGGCAGAGTCACAATACTCCGCCTTGGCTGGTTCGTTGCGTGTTCCGCCGCCGCCTTTGTACTACAAGGAATGGCCCCTGACAAGCCCCTCGTGGCAGCCGCAGTTTTCGCGCCTTCGGCAGAGTTCAAACGTAGAAACGCGGAATTCATGCCTTGACACGTTGCGACATGGGCGGTGATTTCTGGCATGATAACGCCAACCTTTTTTCTGAAGATCGTTCTGGAGATCATGTGAATCGCGCTGAGGCCAAACCGACCACTGTGTTCTTTTTCGATGTGGACAATACGCTGCTCGATAACGATCGCGTGTCGGACGATCTGAAGCGGCACCTGATCAAAAAAGTTGGCGAATCCAGCGCCGGGCGCTATTGGGAAATTTTCGAGCAGTTGCGCGCCGAACTCGGATACGCGGACTACCTGGGCGCGCTGCAGCGTTATCGCATCGAGCAGCCGCGTGATCCGAAATTGCTGGCCGTCTCGCACTTCATGATCAATTATCCCTTTGCCAACCGGCTGTTTCCGGAATCGCTGGATACGGTAGCGTATGCGCAGCGCTTGGGACGGGCTGCGATCCTAAGCGACGGTGACGTGGTTTTTCAGCCGCGCAAGATCGACCGCTCGGGCTTGCATGAGATTTTCGAAGGCAACGTCCTGATCTATATCCACAAGGAACTGGAGCTGGACGACGTGGAGGCGAAGTATCCGGCAACGCACTACGTGATGGTCGACGACAAGGTGCGGATTCTGGCGGCCATCAAGAAATATTGGGGCGCGCGGGTGACGACCATTTTTCCGCGCCAGGGACACTACGCCCTGGATGCGGCACAGGTGGCGCAGTATCCCCAGCCGGATATCACGCTGCAGCGGATTGGACAGTTGCAGAGGTATTCGCTGGAGCAGATCTTGGCGGCAGCCGGGAGGTGAGCCTCTCTCTGGCTAGGCATCGATCCCACGGGTTATCGGCAATCCCCGCGCCTAATCGACGCCTTCTTCTTCCTCAGACGCGCCGCTTCGGACCAGGTTCTCCAGTTCTCGGTTCAGACTGGCGCGGCTGACTTCGGGCAAATCCAAGAAGCGGAAAGGCTGCAGGTATCCCTGGGTGGCCCACATGGGAAAGAACATTTGCGCGTGGCAGCGGATGCTGGTGCAGCCGAGGTGAAAGAGAACTGTCACGCAGATACCCTCGTCGAGCGGGTGTTCGAGCGAGACCAGACCGCCGTTGACCGAAACCTGATTTATGCGGCCGCGGATCTGACGCCCGTTTTCGAGCAGCACCAGGGCAAGGATGGCCCCGCCGAGCTTGACGCGCGAGCCTCTTTGCCCCTTCGGCATGATGACGGTGGAGGGCATTCTGCTTCAATTTTGCATCAGGCAGCGACGGCACGGCAGATTACGAAAGTCAGGCCGTCGGTTTCGGTTGTTTTTCCCTACAGACGGGGTTTGGCACGCTTGTCAACAATCTGAGGCGGTCAACAGGGCCCGTCGCATCACCACCGCCATCAGTGGTAACCCTTCCAGAAAAAGTACGCCGTCATTCCGGTTCCCACCGCGATGACAAAGCCGCGGATCCACGCACCCGGTAGCTTCTGCGCATAGTGCGCTCCGAAATATCCCCCAAGTACCGCGCCCACGATCATGACGCTGCCCTGCTTCCAGGCAACAGCATGGGCCACAATGAAGGTGATGACCGCAACTCCGTTGATGATCCCGCCAAGAACGACCTTCAACGCGTTCATGGCGTGGATGTCGCTCATGCCGAGTGCGGCCAGCATGGCGAGATTCACAATCCCAATGCCGCCGCCGAAGTAGCCTCCGTAGACAGCGATGATCAACTCAAAGAATGCCGCGATCGCCAGGGCCGAGGTGGAAGCATCCCGGGCGATGGAGCCTACGGGGCCGCGCGCCAGGTGCTTGCCGAACATAAACAGCAGCGTGGCTCCCAGCATGAGCCAGGGCAGAGCGCGCAGGAAGGTCCGCTCGGGCGTATGCAGTAAGAGGTAAGCGCCGGCGATTGCTCCGATCACGCTGGTGACCGCGAGCGGAATCATGACGCGGCGCGAAATGTCGAGGTGCTTGCGATAAGCGCCGGTGCTCGCCGTCGTTCCCACCCAGAGCGCCACGGTATTGGTGGCATTGGCCGTGATGGGAGCGACTCCGCTGAACAACAGCGCCGGGAAGGCGATGAAGCTGCCACCCCCAGCGACCGAGTTAAGCGCGCCGCCGAGAGCGCCGGCAAAAAACAGGAAGATTGCGGTATGCAGGCCCAAATACAAGATGTATCACGGACCAGTCGCGACGAGCCAGGGGCGCGACGGGGGGGTAGTGGTGCTTTAGTGTGTAAGCACCACTACCTGACGGGGAATGGAGTGTTCATCACCCGATATGCATTACCCCATAACTTCTAGTAAGTTGCCATGCGCTGTGGCTGATGGAGTCCCGTGTCGTACATTGCGCCGTAGTGTAAGTACTGCGCGACGGGGTCGTCGAGATAATGGATCTCGACCTTCTCAACTTCTCCATTCTTGCCAAAGCTGGCGGTCAACTGAGCGTTCATCCCGGCAAAATATGTCGGCAGATTGAGGGTCTTATACCGCGCCAGCACCTGGTCGCGCAGCGCCGGATCAAAATGGACGCCGTACTTATCGACCAGCGCCTTGATGGCATCGTAGTCGCCCTCTGCCTTTATGCGCATGAGTTCGGCCAGCAGCATGCCAACGCCCTGGCGCATCTTTTGATAGTCGGCGACGCGAACGTAGGTTTTGCCATCGCGTGTGAATTGTTCGATCGAACCAGGAACTTTGTCAGCGATGTAGTGGGCGATCAACTGCCGGTCGCGCGTGTGGTCTTCTTCAATCGTGTCGCCGTGCGGGATGCGCCGGAGCTGGGTGAGGGCGACCAAAGCCGCGGTGTCGTACATGGCCTTGGCCACTTCTTCCTGGTTGGATATCAGGCCAAGTTCTTTCAGCTTGGGATCCCACGCGTTCCACAGCGCCATCAAGTCGGCGCGTCCTTCTTCAAGCGTGGAAAAATATTCCTTCAAGAAAGGCTGTGCTCCGCCACTGACGCGCTCGCTCAGCTTGCCCGAGCCGTGCCCGATGACTTCGTGCAGAGCGGTCATCAATCTGCCTGCTTCCGTGCCATACTTCGCGTTGCGCTCGATCTCGGCGGGGCCGGCGGCGAACTCCGTGATGGCCGTCTTGCCGGTGGCTTCGTCCAGGGCGCGGCTGCTCCCGGTGAAGAGAAAATTCTTCGAGCCGTACTTCTCGTGGATTTCATTTTCGTTCGGCAGATTGTCGCCGATCGTGGTTATGTTGAAATCGCCAGTTTCGATCAGGGTTTCAACTGCTTTCACTACCGGAAGTTTGAATGAGGTGAGCTTGTACTTGGCGTCCCAGGGAGCCTTCTCTTCAAAATAGCCGGCATTTTCCGCCAGTTTTTTCATGCCCTCGGTGAGGGGCTTGTCCGTGACGGTGACAAAGCTCTGCGAGCTTCCTTTCGCGCCGCGGGCATCGCGATAAACCTCAATAAAGCCGTTGTCGAAGTCGACGGTCGCATCGTTCTGAACCCACAAGGTGCCGAACGCAACCCACTCCGCGTAATCGCCGGTCTGGTAATAGCGAATAAGATGGCCGATCGCCTCTGCCTGCGCGGGTTCCGCATAGCCTCGCGCTTTCTCAAAGCAGTCGTTACTCTTCTTCAAGAACGTGGCATAAAGTCCGGGAGGAATTTTGCCGTCGGGCGTGCCGGTGCGGTAGACGAGTTCGGTAAGTTTACCGTCGGCGCCTTTGATCACGCGCGAGTTCAGCGGATACTTCTCTTGAAACCCCTTCAGATCGGCCAGACTCAAGCCCGGGTAAAAGGTGTTGGAACTGGCCTGGATCGGATCCTTTCCGCCCACCGGACTCTTGGCGATCATCATCGGCTCGAAGGCGGGGTCAAACAACGAAGCCCGCAATGACTCCAGTTCCCGCGTCACCTCGGCCGGAGTCTTCAACGGCGGGAGATCAGCGTACGCCGTCCGAAAAGCTCCGTTTTGCTGCGCCACGAGCGCAGCTTTTTCCAGCTGGTCGAAGGTAAAAGTGGGTAGAAATTTCTGCGACGTCTGTTCATTGTGATTGCCGCGGTCGGCCCAGAAAAGTTTCGCAAATTCGGCGATTTTCGGCATCGCCTCCAGATCGATTCCCTGCGGATGCGCCATGATTTCTTCTAGCAGACGTTTCTCTTGCAGACCGTAAGCGGACAATTGGTCATAAGTAATAGGGTCGATGGCGATCGAAGCCTGGGTCAGCCAATACGCCAACGCCTGCTGCCGGGGCGTCAGCGCCTGGAAGCTGGGCGCGCGCAGTTGAATGAACGCCGTGTCGCCGACGCGCTCGACGAGGACGTCGCTGACTTTGTCCTGCTGGCTCAGTGCCGGGGCAGCGGTGAACATGATGAGCAAGAGCAAGTACGAAAAGAGGACTGCGGAATTAAAGGGCTTCAACAATGGCCTCCATGGGAGTCGTCCTAACCGGACCAAACTCCGCAGGCTACCACAAACCCGGGCTGCCGAGGCGGGAAGGGACACCCGGAGAACTGCCTATTACTTTGTGGGTATTAACCAGTTACGAAAATGACGCGATGCAGATACCTACACATTCGCAAAGCACGCGAATGTGTAGCACACCCGCGCCCGAACAATCTCCGGGTGCTAGAATCGTTAATGTGATGCCCCGGACCGATGCTTCCTGACATCGACAAATTACTGGAGCTGCAGGTGGCGGACAAAGAAATCCGCAGGCTGCAGGACGAAGTTGCCGCGCTGCCGAAACGCGTGGCCGTGATTGAGCAAAAGCTGGCTGGGACCAAGGCGCACCTGGAAAAGGTGCGAGTCGCCGCCAAGGGCGACGAGGCCAACCGCAAGAAGTTCGAAGCCAATATCAAAGATCTGCAAAGCAAGATTTCCAAGTATCGCGACCAGTCTCTCGACGTTAAAACTAACGAACAATATAAGGCGCTGCTGCACGAGATCCAGTTTGCCGAGCAGGAGATCCGGCTCAACGAGGACCGAATCCTGGAGGTGATGGTCAACGTCGACGCGCGCGAAAAAGATGTCAAAGCGGCTGAGGCCGAGCTCAAAGCGGAAACGGCCGAAATCGAGAAAGAAAAAGAAGACGCGCGAAAGGTTACTGCCGAAGATCAGAAGAAGCTCTCCGAGTGGAACGCCAAGCGCGACACGCTACGGCGCGCGATTTCCGAAGATGTTCTTCGTCATTATGAGCGCGTGATGAAGTTCCGCGGCAGCGGACTCGCCGAAGTGCGCGATCACAAGTGCATGGGCTGCCAGGTGATGTTGCGGCCGCAGACCTACAACGAAGTCAGGAACGGCGAGAAGCTAATGGTCTGCGAATCGTGCCAGAGAATTTTTCACTACGATCCTTCGAATGAAGTGAAGCCGGAGCAGGAAGTCGTGACGGTTACTGGAAGAAAACGACCGCGCCCCAAAGCGGACGCGCCGCAAGCATGGTTTTACCGTCCGGATTATGCCGAGGAAGGTGAAGTGCTTCTGGTGTTCAGTAATAGCGGCGGCAGTTCGACGCGGCGCATCTACGAAATGCACACCGGACGCCAGTTCGGCGATGTGCTGGTGCGCGAAGGAAATTACCGCCAGGCGTTTCCCGAGGACCTCACCGAGTCCGCTCTCCGCCTCAACGGGCATTGGGAAGAAAAAGAAATCGACGAATGGGGTTCTGAGATTCCCTCCAATGTGCTCGATCTTCTGCAGAAGGATCTGCTGGCTATCCGGCGCGAGCACCGAGCCACTCTCAAGGAGCGTTCCCCGTCGCCGGCGGAACAGACCGCTGCCCGCTAGGGTTCACGCGCGCGGCAGCTAACCTCCGGATAATCCGCCAAACAGCGAAGCCGTAGATTTTGGTGGGTACTTTTGTAAGGGGAACAGTTGTTTCGTTCATGCTATCGTCTCGTCATTGCCGTTAGTTGAAGCCAAGGTCCAATGACATCGACGGATTCGACGGAGCAGAAGGCAGGCCAGCACCCGGCCGAGTTCCAGGTTTTTCAGGTCCCGCAAAAACGCAGGTTGATTCTCTGCCTGCTCCTTGTCCTGACCACGCTCGCACTCTATAACCCGGTCACCCGCGCTCCCTTTCTCAACATGGACGACTTCGTTTACGTTACCGATAATCTCCATGTTCGTGCCGGACTTAGCTGGAACACCGTCATTTGGGCTTTTCAAACCACCGAGGCGACGAACTGGCACCCGATCACCTGGCTTTCGCACGCATTCGATTGTCAGATTTTCGGCTTGAACCCAGGGGGGCCGCATTCCATCAATGTGCTTCTCCATGCGGCCAGCGCGGTACTTCTGTTCCTGATTCTCGCGAGTGCTACGGGCCTAGCTTGGCGCAGTCTCGCAGCGGCCGCGCTCTTCGCTCTGCATCCCATTAATGTGGAGTCGGTGGCATGGATCGCGGAGCGGAAAAACGTCCTCAGCATGTTCTTCTTCTTCCTCGCCCTGGCCGCTTATGGCTGGTACACGCGCCGGGCGAGTGTCGGACGATACCTGGCAGTCACCATGGCCTATGCTTTGGCCCTGATGACCAAGCCGCAGGTGATTACGTTTCCGTTTGCCTTGCTGCTGCTGGACTACTGGCCCTTGCGTCGCCTCGCGCCACCGTACGAAGCTGGAGGCGAGTTGGCTGGAGCAGCCGTCCGCGGCCCCTCTTTCTGGAAGTTGACTTGGGAGAAAGTACCTTGGTTTGCGCTGTCGGCCGTGAGCGCGGTTATCACGATGAAGGTGCAGACGGGCGCAACCGAAGCGAAACTCCCGCTCTGGATACATCTGGGAAATGCGGCGATCTCCTATGTCAAATATCTCGAAAAAGCCTTCTGGCCGGCCAATCTGGCGCCCGTTTATCCGCATCCACAGCTTTCGATCAGCATCCCTGCCGCGGCGCTGTCCGCATTCGCAATAATCTCGATCAGCACTCTTGCCGTGATTTTTCGGCAGCGCCGCCCGTTCTTTGTGGGATGGTTTTGGTTCCTGGGAACTCTGGTACCAATGATCGGACTGGTGCAGGTCGGTGTTCAGGCCATGGCCGACCGGTATGCCTATATCCCGTTGCTGGGAATTTTTGTAATCGTTTGCTGGGGTGCAGCGGAGCTAATAAGCATTTGGCATGTACCTGCGGCGGTGTCAGTGGTCGGCGCTGCGGCCATCGCGATGACGCTGGCTTTTGCGCTGCATCGGCAGGTGAGTTTCTGGCGCGACAATGTCACCCTCTGGACCCACACTCTGGCAATCACCGAGGGAAACTACATCGCCGAAGATAATCTGGCGACTGCTCTGATTACCCAGGGCAAGGCCGAGGAAGGGATACCGCACCTGCAACGGGCGCGCTTCTTGCGGCCCGACGATCCAGTGGCCACGCTTGACATCGCAACCTACGAGCAGATGCACGGCAACTATCGTGCCGCTCTCGATGGTTATGCGAGCGTCCTCCAATTCACCAAGATTCCGTATTTTGTGGCGCAGGCTCGAATCAACAGCGGATATGCGCACTACGCCCTGAAAGAATATGACAACGCGAGACAAGACTTTGAAGCAATTCTGAACGAGGAGCCCGGGAATTCGGTGTCCTATCGCGCGCTCGGTTTGCTGGCCCAAAGAGCTGGCGACATCCCGCGGGCTACGAAGAATTACGAACGGTCGGTCGAACTCGAGCCCACGCCGCTGGGTTATCTGCTGCTCGCCCAGGTCCTGGAGATCGGCGGACAGGCAGATGCGGCCCGCGCAGCGCGGTCCCAAGCTGCCCGCATGACTCCCGACCTCACCGGCGACATCGCGACCGTGAAGCAGCTATTGGCAAACTAGCGCCGTCCGTCGAAGTTACGTCAATCCAGATTACGTCGACCCAAGTCACGTCGACCCAGGTTACGTCGATCCAAATTGTGCTGCACCAAATTAATGGCGTGTGCTGCTGCACCATGTCCCGTACTGGCGCTAGAGCGGAGGGTTAGGTTCAATAAAATCCATGGATTCGACGGGGCAGAAGCACGACCAGCATCCAGCGGAGTCCTATATTTTCCAGTCGCCTATTTTCCAATCCCCGCAAAAGCGGAGATTGATCGGCTGCCTTCTGCTTGTTCTGGCAACGCTCGCACTCTACAGCCCCGTCACCCACGCTCCGTTTCTCAACTACGACGACGCCGCACACGTCGCCGACAATCTTCATGTTCGTTCCGGACTCACTTGGAGCACCGTGGTTTGGGCTTTTCGGACCTCGGAAACCTCGGACTGGCACCCGATCACGTGGCTGTCGCATGCTCTCGATTGCCAGCTCTTCGGCTTGAACCCCGAGGGCCCGCATACCATCAACGTGCTTCTACATGCGGCCAACGCAGTTCTCCTGTTCTTGATTCTCGAGAGTGCTACGGGCTTGGCTTGGCGCAGCCTGGTGGTGGCCGCACTTTTCGCTCTGCATCCCATTAATGTCGAGTCGGTGGCCTGGATTTCGGAACGCAAGAACGTCCTCAGCATGTTCTTCTTCCTGGTCGCATTGGCGGTCTATGGCTGGTACACGCGCCGGCCCAGCGTCGGACGCTACCTGGCCGTCACCATTGCTTATGCTTTCGGCCTGATGACCAAGGCGCAGGTGATTACGTTTCCTTTTGCACTGCTGCTGCTGGACTACTGGCCGCTGTGTCGTCTGGGGCGACCGGATGAAGTTGGAGGCGAGTTGGCTCGCGGCCCCACTTTCTGGAAGTTGATTTGGGAAAAGGTGCCGTGGTTTGCGCTGTCGGCGGTGAGCGCGGTCATCACCATTAAGGTGGAGGCAAACGCAACTCAAGCGAAACTCCCGCTCTGGATACACTTCGAGAATGCGGCGATCTCCTACGTCAGGTATCTGGGAAAGGCCTTCTGGCCGGTCAATCTGGCGCTCGTGTATCCGCATCCGGAGTTTACGATCAGCGTCCCGGCAGCCGCGCTCTCCACCTGCGCAATGGTCGCCTTGACGATTCTGGCCGTGATCTATCGGCACCGCCGCCCTTTCTTTGTGGGGTGGTTCTGGTTCCTGGGAACGCTGGTGCCAATGATCGGACTGGTGCAGATTAGCGTTCACGCCATGGCTGACCGCTACGCCTATATCCCGCTGCTGGGAATTTTCGTAATCGTCTGCTGGGGTGCGGCGGATCTGCTGGTAAGTTGGCACGTTCCAACCGCGGTGTCGGCGGCCGCCACTGTGGCCATCCTACTGATGGTGGGAATTGCACTGCATCGGCAGGTGAGTTTTTGGAGCGACAATGTCACCCTGTGGACCCACACTCTGGCAATCACCCAGGGAAACTACACTGCTGAAGATAACCTGGGGACCGCATTGATTGCTCAGGGCAGGATCGAAGAAGCCATGCCGCATATGCAGCGTGCACGATTCCTGCGGCCCGACGACGCGCTGGCCACGCTTAATATCGCAACCTACGACCAAATGCGCGGCAACTACCCGGCCGCTCTCGAGGGCTATGCCAGAGTCATGCAATTCACCAAGGACCCTTCTTTTCTAGAGACGGCGCGAGTCAACAGCGGTTATGCGCATTACTCGCTGAAACAATATGACAGCGCGAAGCAGGACTTCGAAGCAGGTGTCAAGCAGCAGCCGTGGAATTCTCCGGCCTATCGCGGACTGGGCCTGGTGGCTCAAAGGGCAGGCGACATCGGCCGGGCCGTTGCGAATTACGAACGCTCGGTTGAGCTTCAGCCGTCGCCCGTCGGCTATCTGCTTCTTGCCCAGGCCCTCGATCTCGCCGGACAGGCAGATGCGGCCCGCGCAGCGCAGTCTCAAGCCGCAGGCATGACTCCCGACCTCGCCGACGATATTGCCACTGTGAGGCAGCTATTGGCAGACTAGCAACGGAGAATTGGAGGCCGATTCTGCGGTAAGATTGCCCCCACGAGGTAATTGATGACGCGCCCAGAGCAGGACAACGACATCAGCGTTCCTTCCGCATCTCGCCGTTCGTTTCTCAGCCTCTCTGCGGCCGCATCGGCCGCAATCGCGCTGCGCATCGTCACCGAACCGATGCTGGCCCACGCGCGCGAGCATGCTTTTCCGAACGATGCGATCCGGATTGATGCGAACGAAAACCCGCTCGGGCCATGTGCTTCGGCGCGCGCGGCGCTGGCCGCCATCGTCCCGCAGGGCGGTCGTTATTCGTTCTGGCTCACCGACGATCTGCTAGAGACGCTTGCGGAAATGGAAGGCCTCAAGCTGGAGCAAGTTCGCGTGTATCCCGGATCAAGCGAGCCTCTGCATCACACCGTGGCCGCGTTCGCCTCGCCGCAGCGCAGCTACGTCACCGCCGACCCTGGATACGAAGCTGGAATGTTCGCCGCCAGTGCCATCGGTGCGAAGGTGGTCAAAGTACCGCTGACGAAAAGCTACGCGCACGATGTGAAGGCGATGCTGGCTGCGGCGCCCGATGCGGGCGTGTTCTACGTCTGCACCCCCAACAATCCCACCGGCACGCTGACCAGTCACTCCGATATCGAGTACCTGGTCGAGAACAAGCCCAAGGGGTCGGTGGTTCTGGTCGACGAAGCCTACATTCATTTTTGCGATGCGCCCTCGGTGATGGATCTGGTGAAAGCCGGCAAGGAGGTGATCCTGCTGCGCACTTTCTCGAAGATTTACGGCTTGGCCGGCCTGCGCTGCGGAGCCGTATTCGCCCGCCCCGACCTGCTGGAGAAAATCGAGAACTATGGCGGATGGAATGCCATGCCGGTCACCGCGCTGGTCGCCGCCACCGCCAGCCTGAAAGACGCGCAGTTGGTGCCCGAGCGCAAGCGCATTAACGCCACGATCCGCAGCGAGGTCTTTGCCTGGCTCGACCGCAACGGATACTCCTACGTGCCGTCAGAATCGAACTTCTTCATGCTTGACACGAGACGTCCGGCGAAACCAGCGATCGATGCCATGGCCAAGCAAAAAGTATTTATAGGACGCATCTGGCCCGTGATGCCGACCTACACTCGCATCACGATAGGAACCGCGTCCGAGATGGAGCAGTTCCAGGCGGCGTGGCAGAAGGTGATGTCGGGCGCGGTGACGGCCAGCGTGGGTTCGATTCCAAAGTCGCGCAGGCGCAATTTGGATGGCATCGTGTTCCGAGCCTAAGCCGACCCGTTTGTCGAGCGACGCGGTCTCGCCCGTGCAAGTGGCTGCTGTGAGCATCGGCAGGTGGCGAGCTTGGTCGGCTTGGACAGCCGGGGGCGGCTGTCCCTACGCAACCTTGGTTCGCTATAACATCTATCCATGCCGAAGAACCACGCCGCCTCCGCGAAACACGCGGAGCCTTCCGTAAAGCTCTCGCTCCGAGGTGTCACGCGTCTGCAAGCCCGCCACCCATGGGTCTATCGCTCGGATATTGTCGGGGCGAATGACATCCCAGCCGGCGCGCTTGTCCGCGTCCGGGATGCCCGCGGCAAATTCCTCGGGACCGCGCTCTACAGTTCTTCTTCGCAGATCGCTATCCGGATGATCTCTCATGGATCGGTAGACGATCTGCCCGCTCTGGTAGCGGAGCGCATTCGTGCTGCCATCGCCTACCGCAAGGAAAATGACCTCGTCTCCAACACTGATGCCTACCGCATCGTCTTCAGCGAGGCTGATTTTCTCCCTGGCCTCATCGTCGATCGCTATAACGACGTAATCACGCTGCAAAACCTGACGCAAGCAATGGACGCCGTACCGGTGCGCGAAGCCGTCGTGCAGACGCTGCGCGAAGAACTGCAGCCCGTGGGAATCGTGGAGCGCGTCGAGGCGCGCATCCGAGAGCTGGAGCAATTGCCGGCGCGGCAATCCGGTCTGCTCTGGGGTGAGAAGAGCTCGACCGTGGTCAGTATGAACGGAGTCCGCTTTCACTACGATGGTCTCGAAGGCCAAAAGACAGGCGCTTTCCTCGATCAGCGGGAAAACTACGCTGCGGCGTCACAATACGCGCACGGAGAAGCTCTCGACGCTTTCTGCTACCAGGGAGGTTTTGCGCTGCACCTTGCTCTGAACTCCGCTCTGAACTCCGCCGCAAAGTGCTCAAGCGTCACCGGAGTGGACAGCTCGCGTCCGGCGCTCGAAATGGCGGAAAAGAACGCGACGCTGAATGGCCTCGATCTGGAATGGATCGAGGCCAACGCTTTCGACCTCTTGAGGGATTACGCTGCCGCGAATCGACGCTACAACACCATCGTGCTCGATCCGCCGGCCTTCGCCAAGAGCAAGCGCGACCTGGGAAAAGCGTTAGGCGGTTACAAAGAGCTCAACCTGCGCGCCATGAAGATGCTGCGTCCCGGGGGCATCCTGGTCACCTGCTCCTGTTCCTTCCACGTCGGCTCTGCGGACTTCCTGGGAGTGTTGGCCGCCGCGGCGCAAGACGCTCACAAATCCCTGCGCGTGGTGGAGAATCGTGGAGCGGCAAAAGACCATCCAATCCTGCTGAATGTGCCCGAAACCAGCTACCTCCAGTGCCTGATACTTAGCGTAAGCGACTGAAAAGTAATAATTTAATACACTTGACAATACTACGCTAAGATTTTATATTGTTATTACGCTAACGATAATCCAAGGAGCTTTCGATAGCTCCAGCGTGAATCTGAGTAGGAGGAAAAGTCATGACTTTGCTTACCCGTTACGAGCCTTTCCGTGAGTTCGCCACCATCCAAGACCGCATGAACCGCATGTTTCGCGATTTCTATACGCCGGAAGGCCGCGAAGAGGCTCTCACCACCACCGCGTTCGCACCGCCCGTCGACGTCTACGAAGACGAGCACAACATCACCTTGAAGATCGAAGTGCCCGGAATCGACGAGAAGGACATCGACGTCCGCATCGAGAACAACACGCTGATCGTGCACGGCGAGCGCAAGTTCGAAAAGGAAGAGAAAGAAGAGAACTATCGGCGCGTCGAGCGGCAGTACGGCAGCTTCACCCGCAGCTTCGCTCTCCCCAACACAGTCAACCATGAAAACGTTCAGGCCGACTATGACAAGGGCGTGTTGAAGATCAAGCTGGCCAAGAAAGCCGAAGCCAAGCCGAAGCAGATCAAAGTAAACGTAGGCAGCCAGAAGACGCTGGAAGGCAAAGAGCCCAAGAGCGCCAAAGCGGCAGCCTAACCAGCCGGGAAAAGCCTGGCATTTGTAAACTCAGCGGGAGGCGAGAACCAGCGCCTCCCGTTTTATTTGAGGATCGACAAGATATGCCATCCTGAGCGAAGCGAAGGACTTCTGCATTCTTTTCGCAGCAGGCAAAATGCATAGGTTCTTCGCTGCGCTCAGTATGACATGCCAATAGAGGAATAAACGCCATGCCCATCCGTTGGGATAAATTCACCGTCAAGGCGCAAGAGGCTGTCCAGCGCGCGAACGAGCTCGCCAGCGAGCACGGCAATCCCGAGCTCGCGCCGCTCCATCTACTAGCTGCGTTAGTCGAAGATAAAGAAGGCATCGTCGCGCCCGTGCTGGAAAAAATCGGCATCGGACCGGAGGCCGTGCTCAGCGACCTCTACAAAGAAATTGAAAAGCTGCCCAAGGTCTCGGGCAGCAGCGGCGCGAACCAGCCGACCATGTCGTCGCAGGTCAACCAGCTTCTGGAAAAGTCATTCAAAGAAGCCGACACCTTCAAAGACGAATACGTTTCGACCGAGCACATGTTGCTGGCGTTGACCAGCCTGAAGCGCGATCCGGCACAGGAGTTGCTGGCTCGTCACGGCGCAACTCATGACGCCATTCTGAAGGCGCTCACCGCTGTTCGCGGATCGCAGCGCATCACCGACCAGAATCCGGAAGCGAAGTACCAGGCGCTGGAGCGTTATGCCCGCGATCTCACTGAGCAGGCGCGCCGCGGCAAACTCGATCCCGTCATCGGACGGGATGAAGAAATTCGCCGCGTGGTGCAGGTGCTTTCGCGTCGGACCAAGAATAATCCCGTGCTGATCGGCGAGCCGGGCGTTGGCAAAACTGCGATCGTCGAAGGCCTGGCGCAGCGCATCATTTCCGGCGACGTGCCCGAAGTGCTGAAGAACAAGCGCGTCGTCGCGCTCGATCTCGGAGCCATGCTGGCAGGGGCAAAGTATCGCGGCGAATTCGAAGACCGCCTGAAGGCCGTCCTCAAAGAAATCGGAGATTCGCAGGGCCAAATCATCCTCTTCATCGACGAGTTGCACACACTCGTCGGCGCCGGCGCCGCCGAAGGCAGCATCGATGCCTCGAACATGCTGAAGCCGGCGCTCGCCCGCGGAGAGCTGCGCGCCATCGGCGCCACCACGCTCAACGAATATCGCAAGTACATTGAGAAAGATGCTGCGCTCGAACGCCGCTTCCAAATCGTTTTCGTGGGCGAGCCAAATGTCGAAGACACAATTGCCATTCTTCGCGGCCTGAAGGAAAAGTACGAAGTGCATCACGGAGTACGCATCAAAGATTCAGCCATCGTCGCGGCTGCGACCCTCTCGCATCGCTACATTTCCGACCGCTTCCTGCCTGACAAAGCCATCGACCTGATCGACGAGGCCGCGTCTTCGCTGCGCATCCAGATCGATTCCATGCCCACCGAAATCGATCAGCTCGAACGAAGGGCCACGCAACTCGAAATCGAAAAGCAGGCACTGAAGAAAGAAGACGACGCGAATTCCAAAGAACGCCTCGCTCATGTCGAGAAAGAACTGGCCGGCATCCGTGAAAAGTCGAACGCGCTCAAAGCCAAGTGGAAGCAGGAAAAAGATGTGATCGCGAAAGCGCGCGCTCTGAAGGAAAAACTTGAGCAACTCAGAATCGAAGAGGCCGCTGAGGAACGCAAAGGAAATCTTGAACGCGTGGCGCAGATCCGCTACGGGCTCATCCGCAACACTGAACAGGAACTGCAGAAAGTCACCGCGCAGATTGACGGCAAGGCCGGGCATCGTATGTTGAAAGAAGAGGTTGATGAAGAAGACGTCGCCCGCATCGTCTCCAAGTGGACTGGCATTCCGGTTTCCAAAATGCTCGAAGGCGAGGTCAAGAAGCTCATCAACATGGAAGACCGGCTGCGGCTACGGGTCATTGGTCAGGACGAAGCTCTCGAACGTGTGGCCAATGCGATCCGCCGTTCGCGCGCCGGGTTGAGCGATCCGAAGCGGCCGATCGGGTCTTTTATTTTCCTGGGGCCAACTGGCGTCGGCAAAACTGAAGTCGCCCGCGCCCTGGCTGAATTTCTTTTTGACGACGAGCGTGCCATGGTGCGCATCGATATGTCCGAATACATGGAGAAGCACGCCGTGTCGCGTCTGATCGGCGCGCCTCCGGGGTACGTCGGCTACGAGGAGGGCGGACAACTCACCGAGCAGGTGCGCCGGCATCCCTACGCGGTCGTGCTCTTTGACGAAATCGAAAAGGCGCACCCCGATGTGTTCAACATCCTGCTGCAGATCATGGATGACGGCCGCCTCACCGATGGCAAGGGCCGCAAGGTGGACTTCAAGAACACGGTCATCATCATGACCTCGAACCTGGGCTCATCGTACCTGCAGTCGGAAAACATTCAGTCCGCCGATGGCTTTGAGCGCGCCTCGAAGCAGGTGCTGGACGCGCTGCGCGGCCACTTCAAACCTGAGTTCCTGAATCGCGTGGACGACATCATCATCTTCCATCCGCTCGGCAAGGAACAACTGGTGAAGATCGTCGATCTGCGTCTCGAAGATTTGCGCCGTCTGCTCGCCGACCGCAAAATTTCCTTGGAGCTGACCGATGCCGCGAAAGAGTTGCTCTTCACCGAAGGCTACGATCCAAACTTTGGAGCGCGTCCGCTGAAGCGCGCCATTCAAAAGCTGGTGCAGGACCCGCTGGCGCTAAAAATTCTGGATGGCGAAGTCTTGCACGGCGACCACGTGATCGTGGACGTCGACAAGAAGTCGGGGAAGATGACGTTCAAGGTTAGCGAGCGAGTGGGCGAGAAAGAGCCGGCGCGGGCGAAGAAGTAATGCCGGTGTGATGAGGGGGGAAAGCTGCCGGGGCTTGGCTCGGTTGGAGGGCGAGACGCCCGTCCCCACACAAACCTTTCCTGACGCAAGAATCTCTCTCGGGTACGATCAGTAGTTGTGGGTCATCTGCCCGGGGAGGGACGACTGCATTGCCTGACGACACAAAGCTGAAAGATTTTCTGCAGGAATTACTGCGGCGCGGGGGCAGTGATCTGCTGCTGGTTCACGGAGTCGCAGCCTCGATCCGTAAGAATGGAGAGGTCGAGAAGATCGGAGACGGTCCGCTGGATGGCTCGGAAATCGAATCTCTGGTTCAGCCCGTACTGACGCCGGTTGCCGCCGGGCAGTATCGCACGGTGCAGATTGCCGATTCTTCTTATCGAATTCCCGGCCTCGGACGCTTCCGCATAAACCTGCATCGCGAGCGCGGTCACGCCGCGGCCACGATCCGCGCGCTGCCGATGAAGGTGCCATCGCTCGGCGAACTGGGGCTTCCCGTCGAGATCGGCAATCTCGCCGCTTTCCGCCGCGGCTTGGTGCTGATCGGAGGCGCGGCCGGCGCTGGGAAATCCACAACCCTCGCGGCGCTGGTCGGCGAGATCAACAAGCACGATGCCCGGCATATCGTGACCATCGAGGATCCGGTTGAATACGAGCACGAGCATCTGCGCAGCGTCATCGAGCAAGTCGAAGTTGGCACCGACGCGCCCGACTTTCCCACGGCCCTTCGGGCTGCGCTGCGCCAGGCGCCCGACGTGCTCGTGGTCGGCGAGATGCGCGATCAGGAGAGCATGGCCATTGCTGTTTCGGCTGCTGAAACTGGACATCTGGTGCTCTCCACTTTGCACACTACCGACGTGGCTTCCGCCATCTCCCGCATCTCCGATTCGTTCCCGGTGGAACGGCAAGCCACGATTCGGCAGGAATTGGCGATGGCAATCTCCGCGGTCTTGACGCAGACGCTGTTGCCGAGCCGCAAGGGCGGCCGGATTCCGGCCGTTGAGCTGTTGATGATCGGATACGGGGCGCGCCAGCATATCCGCCATAACGCGCTGCAACACCTGAACCAGGAAATCACGATGACCAAGGGCAAGGGATCGATCACCCTGGAGGAGTCACTGGCGCGGCTCGTGAAAGACGGGCACCTGGATCGGCAGGAAGCCGTCGAGTTTGCGGTGCACCCGGACGAACTGAAGAGCCGGCTCAGAGGGGTAGTGTAATTTTTCGGAGGCGGCGCTACGCGGAGCGGTGAAAAGCGTCTGCCACTTCTCCGCGCGACAAATACCACGCCACCATCACACGCACGATAATCCCCAGCCCGCCGAACGCTAGCGCTTTCGGTTGCACCATCACGGTTGCGGCTGAAACTGGCGGCACCAGCATTACGATTCCCGCGATAGCGATCAGCAGCGCGGCGTGGCGGACGATGTTGTTGAGTTCCACGAGACCCCAGGCGACTCCGCCTCCGACGACGGCCATGAGCAGGAACATGTATGGGCCCGCCAATTCGAGGCCGAATAGTAGCGGCGCGCCTGCCGACATCGAAATCGTGCCTGGACGAACCAGCATCAAACCGCCTGCGATCGCCAGATAAATTCCGCAGAGAGCGAACAACGCGGCTACGGCTCGCACCCCGTTCGGGACCGGACTGTTAGCGCTATTTGTCACAGTTTTCGCTATGGCGAATCCAGAGTTGCTGTGGTTACCGACAGCTGCCGAGCTTCGCCCGGCTTGGACGGGCGAGGGCGCCCTTGGACAAAGCTAACCGGTGTAGACCGTTCCCTCCTCGACAAAGCACAGGGGGTTCTTCCAAGGGTCCTCGGCGTAGAAGGACCGCTCGCCCCAAGGGCGAACCACGATGCCGCCGCCCGGCGCGTCATGGACATCCTCACGCGAGAGACAACGTAGAGCCTTGGCACGCTCGTAGGCCGTCTCCAAGTCGTTTACTGTGAAGTAAAGTGCCTTTGCCGCTGGGTGCGGCTGACTGGACGACGAGACGTCGAGCACTTGCAGGGTCACCGGTCCACAATCGAAGTAACAACGCGAACCGGCCTGTTTACGTCCTTCGACGCCGAGCAGGTTGGTATAGAACGAGATCGCCGATTTGAGATCACCGACCTCGATGTTGAGCCTGAAGAATTGCGGTACGTCGCTCGACTTCGCCACCTTCGCCTTATTCTCTTTATCTTGCTGTTTCGCTGACATGTTTTTTTCTCCTTAGTGTTTGCCGTTTTTTGAAAAGTGAGCGAGCCAGTCCCTCACCAGTTCGAGCCGTTTTCGCTGAATTCGGTAAATACGCATCCGGCCTTGCTTCTCGTGAGTGAGCAGGCCCGCCGCCTCGAGGACCTGGAGGTGCCGCGTAGTCGTCGGCCAAGCTCGCTCGAAAATTGCCGCGATCTCCCCGGCCGTCATGGAGCCGCCGTTGAAATAAATTGTGAGCAGCACGCGCCGCCTGGCAGGGTGCGCCAGGGCGGCAAACACCGATTCATATGCGTCAACTCGCGGCCCCGAATCCCGTTGCGCCATGCAGAGATATTAAGCCATAAGGCTAAATATCTGTCAATAGATATTTAGCACAACGGCTAAATATATATTACAATCGGCGTGATCAAGGTTGCTGTTTTCCTTCTCGACGTTGTAACGTACTGGGCCAAGACTTAAATTCTCATTGGGGGATCGAATGAAGCTCAGCCGTTATCTGCATGGGTTTATTCTTGGGCTCTGCTGTATTGGCGTTTTCTTAATCGGCACGGCAGGGGCGCAACAAGCCTCGCCTGCGCCGACGTCGGTCGTCATCCACGCTGGACGCCTGCTGGACGTGAAAACCGGCAGGACGCTGACCAACCAAACCATCCTGATCCAGGGCGATAAGATCGCGAGCGTTGGCTCCGACACGCAAATCCCCGCCGGAGCACAGGTGGTCGATCTCTCGAACGCCACCGTGCTGCCGGGCTTGATTGACGCGCACACGCATATCACGATGACCACCAACTTCGGCTATTCGCGCCTTGCGATCTCCGAGCCCCGCGAGGCCCTGAACGGAGCACGCAATGCCCGCGTCACGCTGGACGCTGGTTTTACGACCATCCGCAACGTGGGCGCCAGCGGCTTCACCGACGTTGCTTTGCGCGATGCCATCAACGCCGGCGACGTCCCCGGACCGCGCATGCTGGTCAGTGGCCCGGCTCTGAGCATTACCGGCGGACACTGCGACGACAATTTGCTGCCGTTTGAGTGGCACGTGCAGAGCGAAGGCGTGGCCGATGGCATTGAAGCGGTCCAGCACAAGACGCGCGAGATCATCAAGTACGGCGCCGACCTGATCAAGATCTGCGCCACCGGTGGCGTGCTTTCGCATGGCGACAATCCACAGGCCTCGCAGTACACGCTCGAGGAGATGAAGGCCATCGTCGCTGATGCACACCGACTAGGACGCAAAGTCGCGGCGCACGCGCATGGAGCAGAAGGCATCCGCTGGGCGTCGGAAGCGGGCGTGGATTCGATCGAGCACGGATCTTACATCGACGACGCGGCCATCGCCACGATGAAAAAGAACGGCACTTATCTTGTGCCGACCCTCTACCTTGCCGACTGGTTTCTGGAAAACGCGGAAAAGATCGGCACGCCGGCTGAGCTGATTGCCAAGGGACGCGAAGTAATGCCGGCCGCGCGTAAGAATGTGGCGCGGGCGTTCGCCGCGGGAGTGAAAGTCGGCTTCGGGACCGATGCCGCCGTGTATCCGCATGGGCTCAACGCGCATGAATTCGCTGTGATGGTGAAGCTTGGGCTGACGCCGCTGCAGGCGATCCAGGCAGCGACTATTAACGACGCTGATTTGCTGGGCTGGTCCGACAAGATCGGGACTATTGAGCCGGGGAAGTGGGCCGACATCGTCGCTGTGGATGGGGATCCGCTGGCTGATGTCACGACTCTGGAGCGCGTGAAGTTTGTGATGAAGGGCGGCGAGGTGGTCAAGAATTTGTACGCCAAGTGAGGTCAGGGGTTAGATTGCAGAGGTTAAGAACCCATTGCAGGGGCCCAGATCAGACGATGATTCTTCCCGGTTGGCATGGCGGTACCTCTGCAATCTGACCTCTGCCCCCTGCAATTCCTTATAGAATCCTCCGCAGTGCCTATACAACTTCAGATTGAAGCTACCCGCGGCGCCGCCCGCGCTGGCAAGCTCATTACTCCTCACGGAGAAGTCGAGACGCCTGTGTTCATGCCGGTTGGGACGCTGGCTTCGGTCAAGGGCGTTTCCCAGGACGTGCTGGAAGAGCTCGGCGTCCGGATGCTGCTTGCCAATGCCTATCATCTTTTTCTGCGGCCTGGTGTCAAGACCGTTCGGCAAATGGGCGGGCTGCATCGGTTCATGTCTTGGGATCGAGCCATTCTCACAGACTCGGGCGGCTTCCAGGTTTTCAGCCTGACCGATCTGCGCAAAGTCAGCGAGGAGGGCGTGGCTTTTCGCTCGCATCTGGACGGGTCTCCTCACTTTCTTAGTCCTGAAAAAGCTATGGAGGTGCAGATCGGTCTGGGCGCCGACATCATCATGGCCTTTGACGAATGCACCGAATATCCGACCGACGGTGAGCGCGTGCGTGCGTCGATGGAATTGACTCTGCGCTGGGCCGAGCGCTGCAAGAATTATTTTGAAGCGAACAAGTACGAGGTGCCGTGGGCGAACAACGCTGCGGAGCTTCGCTCCGCTAGACAGTCGAGGGCGGCTGTCCCTACGCGAGCTGAGGTTACCCAGGCATTATTTGGCATCGTGCAGGGCGGCATGGATCGTGACCTGCGCCGCGAATCCGCTGAGCGCACCATCGACATCGGCTTCCCTGGATATGCCATCGGCGGGCTGAGTGTTGGCGAGCCGCGCGAGCTTACTCGCGACATCGTTTTATCCACGCTCGAGCATCTTCCTACCAACCAGCCGCGCTATCTGATGGGGGTCGGCACTCCCGAGGAGATTGCGCAGTACGCGCAATCGGGGGTTGACATGATGGATTGCGTGCTCCCTACGCGCGCCGCCCGCCATGGATTGCTGTTCACTTCCGAGGGCAAGGTGTCGATCAAGCAGGTCCGATATGCGCAGGACGAAAGCGCGCTCGATCCTGCCTGCGACTGCCGCGTCTGCCAGCGTTATTCGCGGGCCTACCTGCGCCATCTTTATGCCTCGAACGAACTGCTGGCGCAGGTTCTGAATACGGTCCACAACCTGCACTATTACCTGGCCACTATGCGCACCGTCCGCGCCTGGATTCGGGCAGGCCACACGACTGGCACCGTGACTGCATGATGATTAATGCGGTGGAGGGAGAAACATCTCACCCGTCCAACCGGGCGGGGTCGCCCGGCCCTCCGCCGGCAGCTCCCGGTTGTAAATTCGGTGTGCCGACCTGTTGAACCACATTAAAAGTGTCCCCTTGAAACCACATTAGAAATGACCCCTTTAGAGTTCCTTCGGCGAGGAGGAACCGAGATTGGGGAGAACGGGATTGAGCAGGAAAGAGTTGAGCCGAGTGGAAGTGATGGGACGAGTCCGGGCGCGCAGCTTGCGATTGTGCGAGGCGGCGGAGATGCTGGAGTTGAGTTATCGGCAGAGCAAACGGATCTGGGCACGGTACCGGCAGGGAGGAGCGAAAGCTTTACAGCATGGGAACTGCGGTCGAGCCTCGAACCGGGCCCACACGGCGAAGTTCCGAGCGGCGGTGCTGAACCAGGTGAAAGCACGCTATGAGGATTTCGGGGCGACGCTGGCGTCCGAGCATCTAGCCAGCGATGACGGACTGGACGTGCATGCCGAGACGCTGCGGCGGTGCTGAACCAGGTGAAAGCACGCTATGAGGATTTCGGGGCGACGCTGGCGTCCGAGCATCTAGCCAGCGATGACGGACTGGACGTGCATGCCGAGACGCTGCGGCGGTGGCTGAAAGAGGCCGGGCTGTGGCAGAGGCAACGGCGGCGGAAACCGTATCGGCAGCGGCGCGAAGCGAAGGCGCACTTTGGGGAGTTAGTGCAGTTGGACGGAAGTTTCCATGAGTGGCTGGAGGAACGCGGGCCTCGCGGCTGTCTGATGCACATGGTCGATGACGCCACGACGAAAGCGCTAGGGCGGTTCTGGGAGGAAGAAACGATCTGGGCGGCGGCGGGTGTGTTGCGCCGCTGGATCGAGCGCTACGGAGTGCCGCAAGCGTTGTATACGGACTGGAAGAACGTGTATGTGCGGCCGCCGAATGCCGCGGAGCGGATGCGCGGAGAACCAGCGGTAACACAGTTTGGGCGCATGTGCGCGAAGCTAGGCATTCGCATCATCGCCGCCAGTTCCCCGCAAGCGAAAGGGCGCGTGGAACGGGCGCATGGCACGCACCAGGATCGGCTGGTGAAGAAACTGCGGCTGGCGGGAATCGCGACCTACGACCAAGCGAATGCGTATCTGGACGAGCATTATCTCGCCGAGCACAACCGGCGTTACGCGCGACCCGCGGCCGAGACAGCCGATTATCACCGGCGACGGCCCACGGCGCGGCAACTGGACGAAGTATTCTGGCTGGAGCAAGAACGAGTGGTGAGCGAGGACTGGGTAGTACGCTACAACAACCGACTGCTGCAACTAGACCGGCAAAGTCAGCATTGGGCGCCGGCCACGAGTCGCGTGCTGGTGCGGGAAAGCGAAACTGGCGAAGTCGCCATTCATTACCGCAGTCAGCGTCTCCTATTCCGTGAACTGAAGGCGGCTTCTAAAGCGCTGAGCGAGGAAAGGGGCGCCGCCCCTTCCCCCGCGCCCCCATCCCCGACACCGCATCGAAACTTTCCTCCAGCTCCCAATCATCCTTGGAGACAAGGCTGGCAGCAAATGAAAACGCCCGCCTTTTCCCGAGCATGGTGAAACCGCAACTAAGGGACATTTCTATTGTGGAGAAGACGGGGACATTTCTATTGTGGTATGACAATTCGGTGTGCCGACCTTGACACTGCGCGAGCCGTCCGGCATTCTATTTAACTTGGGGATAAGGTCCGTTTCTTTCTGTGCCGTTCCGAGCGAAACCGGGGCGCGGCATCGCCGGTTCTAGCCTGCAAGCTGTAGGTCTCCGGCCTTAGGAGAAATTCCCGCAGTTAAGAGAGGAACGTTAAGCAGCGAAAGCAGCAAACTTGTGCCGAGTTCCGCTTGGCCCGACCCAGCCAAGGCGCTTCCGGCGGCTGCGGTTAATCGGGTATTTCGTTACATAGGATAGACTTGGCGGTGGAAATCATTTTATCTGGTATGCAAAGCGGATTGGCGTTGTGGTTGCAGATGCCTGGTGGCGCAAGTCTGCTCGGGCTGGCACCCCTGGTGTTCATCTTTGCCATTTTTTACTTTCTGCTGATTATGCCGCAGCAGCGGAAGCAGAAAAAATGGCAGCACATGCTTAGCGAGTTGAAAAACGGGGACAAGGTAGTAACCAGCGGGGGCCTGCGCGGGACGATCATAAGCCTCAAGGACGATGCGCTCACCTTGCGTGTGCCGCCCGATAATCTGAAGCTTGAAATCAGCCGCGCATCGGTGGTATCGGTGACGACGGCGGAAGAAGGGAAGTCGTAGAGGGCAGCGAGCTTCGAGCTACGGGCTTCGAGCAATCGTTTCCAGAGGTTGCTTTTAGCTCATAGCTCGAAGCGCTTTGGGCGTTAGACGGTTTTTCATGAATAAGAACCTTACTTGGAAGTTGGTCGTCATCGTCGGAATCCTGCTGGTCTTCCTAGCGGGCATCTTCGGCATTCCGAAGGAATGGTCGGGCAGGGGCATGTTGGCGTCCATCACCGACCGCATTCACCTCGGCCTCGATCTGCGTGGCGGCACACACCTAATTCTGCAAGTACAGGTCAACGACGCGGTCAACGTCGACTCCGACAACGCCATGGCGCGCCTCAAGGAAGACTTCCGGACGCGCAAGATCAATTACGCCGACATCACCAAGCCTGATCCCGTGAACCATCCCGAAATGATCGTGGTCAAAGGCGTTCCGCCGGACCAGACCAGCGATTTCAAGAGCATTATTTCCGATCGGTTGCCGGAATATGACGCCACCTCCGGCGCGGAGAATTCCTGGACCATCTCGATGAAGGCCCAGAGCCTCGCCGATTTGAAGAACCGCGCCGTCGCCCAGGCCATCGAGACCATCCGCAATCGCATCGACCAGCTCGGTGTGAGCGAGCCGGTGATCCAGGAGCACGGCCTCGGCCAATATCAGATTCTTGTCCAGCTTCCCGGCGTGGACGATCCGGCACGCGTCAAGGAAATCATGCAGTCCACCGCCATGCTTGAAATCAAGGAATCGCTCGGTGGGCCCTATTCGAGCGAGCAGGAGGCGTTACAAGAGCACGGTGGCGTGCTGCCTCCGGACGCCGTCTTGATGCAAGGCAAGAGCGTCGGCTCTCGCAACGCTGAAGGCGGCGAATCCTGGTACCTGATCTCTCGTGCCTCGGCCGTGACCGGGCGCGATCTTCGAGACGCGCAACCGAGCAACGACGAAAATGGCCAGCCCGCGGTCAAATTTATCCTTAGCGGAGAAGGTGGCCGCAAGTTCTTTGCCTTCACTTCGACCCATGTCGGCGACAAGCTGGCGGTGGTTCTCGACAACAAAGTGCAGGAGGTGGCGGTAATCAAAGACGCCATTCGCGACAACGGCATCATTAACGGCCGGTTTACCGACCAGGAGACGCGCGACCTTGCGATGACGCTGCGATCTGGTGCACTGCCGGCCGGCATCAAGTATCTCGAAGAGCGCACGGTCGGGCCCTCGCTCGGCGCCGATTCGATTCGTTCCGGCGTTCAGGCGGCTATCTACGGCATGCTCGCCGTCCTCGTCTTTATGCTGGTTTACTACCGCTGGGCGGGAGTGAATGCCGATATCGCGCTGATCCTGAACCTGGTCATCCTGCTCGGGTTCATGGGCTACTTTGGAGCGGTGCTGACGCTGCCGGGTATTGCCGGCGTCATCCTGACGGTGGGCATGGGCGTGGATTCGAACGTTCTGATTTTTGAGCGCATACGGGAAGAACTGAGGAACGGCAAGACGCCGCCCTCAGCGGTAGAGCAGGGCTTCAGCCACGCCTGGATCACCATCGTCGATACCCACGTCACTACGATCGTCTCCGCCGCGATTCTGTTCATCTTTGGAACGGGGCCGGTAAAGGGTTTTGCGACGACACTGGTGTTCGGTTTGCTCGCAAACCTGTTTACAGCAGTGTTCGTATCGCGCGTGATTTTTGACTGGGTGCTGAGTAGGAAGCAGCGCGGCGAAGCGCTGAGCATTTAGCTTCGAGCTACGAGTCGCGAGCTTGCAACAAACGGTTCGCTCGGAGCCCACGGCTCGTGGCCCGAAGCTGAGTTTTGGAGCTTGACTTGGAATTTTTTAGAGACACAAGCATCGATTTCCTCGGGAAGAAGTGGTACTTCCTCACCTTCTCGCTGATCTTCAGCGTGGCCGGAGTGCTTTCCATGGCGTTTTGGCATCACATCCCGCTGGGGGTTGACTTCCGCGGGGGCACGCTGGTCTATGTGAAGTACGCGCATACTCCCGATCCGTCCGCCATCCACTCCGAGATCGAACGTTCGGGATTGAAGAACGCGCGTGTTCAACGCTACGGACAGGCCTCCAACAACGAAGTGCTGATTGCCCTCGATATTCAGGAGACCAGCGAACAGGCTCTCGACAAGGGCAAAATCCAGATCCTGCAGGCGCTCGAGAGCCACGCCACCGCGGGCAAGCAGGATCTCAACAACTCCAGCTCGCTGACCATCGCGAATTATTTGGAGAAGGACCCGCTCCACCTCGGCTCCGGCCCCGATGCCAACCCGCGCTACACCGCCATGGCTCAGGCCATTGTTAATTATCGCGACAAAGTAAAGAGTGGGGTGCTCGGCTCCATTGACGAGCTAAAGGGCGTGTCCGATTCCGCCGCCATTGCCTCGCTTCAGGAGAACTTCTTTGTCTCCGATTTTGGCATCCGCAACGTCGAGATCGTCGGCCCGCAAGTGGGACAGCAGCTCCGCAAGCAAGCCATCCTAGCCACCCTTTATTCGCTGGGCGGCATGCTGATCTACCTGGGGTTCCGCTTCGAATGGATCTACGGTGTCGCGGCCGTATTGACCGTCTTCCACGACACTCTGATCACGGTTGGCGCCTTCTCGCTCTTGGACCGGGAAATATCTCTGACCGTGATTGCTGCCATCCTGACGCTGATCGGATACTCCAATAACGACACTATCGTCGTCTTTGACCGCATCCGGGAGAACATCAAGCTGCTGCGGCGGGACAAGCTCTCCGACATCGTCAACAAAAGTATTAATCAGACTTTAAGCCGAACTATCTTGACAGCGGGCCTGACTTTCCTTACCGTGCTTGCTCTGTTCCTTTTTGGCGGCGAGGTGTTGCATAATTTCAGCCTCGCACTGGTGATCGGCATCTTGATCGGGACGTATTCCTCAATCGCCATAGCCGCCCCGATTCTGGTCGCCTACCAGGATTGGCGGGGCGGGCGGGGCAAAAAGCCGATTGCCATGCCATTGCGGTCTGGCACCGGCCCGGCGCAGCCGAAGGAAAAAGTTAAGGTCTAAATCGGGGCGATTTGGCGTAGAATCTTCATCTGCCCGCAGAGGCAGGGTTGGCAGATAAGCTCGCCGGGCAAAGGTCCCGAAGAACGGGAGCAAAGACGTTGCGGCCGGTGTCTAAACTCTCGCATGGTCTGGTGTGTGTAGGAGAAGCCTATGTTTGAAGACAGCCTCATTGAGTCAGGCAACAGGTTCAAGGCCAAGCGGCGGTTGAGCACCACCATCTTGTCTTTCTTTGGGCAATTCGCGCTCATCGGGATACTGATCCTGATCCCTCTGATCTATACTGACGCGTTGCCCAAGACGCAGCTCATGACCTTTCTGGTAGCGCCTCCGCCCCCGCCTCCACCGCCACCCCCGCCCGCCGCGGTCGTTAAGGTGGTGAAGATCCAGAGCGAAATTATCAATGGCCAGCTGCGCACCCCCACCAAGATTCCCAACAAAGTGCAGATGATCAAGGAAGATGAGGCGCCCCCGGATCTGGGTGCTGGCGGCGTCCCGGGAGGTGTTCCGGGTGGCATTCCCGGAGGCTCGGCAGGTGGCGTGATGGGGGGTATCCTCAGCGCGGGCCACGTCGATATCCCTAAAGTCGCGACCCCGCAGCGCATCCGCGTTTCGTCCGGCGTGTCGACCGGTCTTTTGATCAAGAAAGTTCAGCCCAATTATCCGCCGCTGGCCAAACAGGCCCGTATTCAGGGGCATGTTCTGCTGCAGGCGGAAATCAGCAAGGACGGCACGATTCAGAATCTGCAGTTGATTAGCGGGCACCCCATGCTGGCGCCAGCCGCCATCGAAGCGGTTAAGCAGTGGCGTTATAAGCCATACCTGCTCAATGGCGAGCCGGTCGCTGTGGAGACCCAGGTGGATGTGATCTTCAGCTTGTCGGGAGGCTAGACTCTCCGGGCAGGCGGGTGCGGTTAAGTTTGTGGCAGTTTTGAGTTAAGTTTGTGGCAGTTTGGAGCTCTCCCCGTCCTACCTTTTCCCGAGACGGGACCAGGGTGGTTTCGACCACCCGGGGGCAATTCTGCCCACTTTGGTTTTCTTGCATCAAACGATTCTGATCAAGGGACTGCGGGGAGCGAGTTTGGGAGGGCGACCGATCGTCTTACATCCCGCAGAGTGAGACGGGCAAGCTTCGTCTCTACTGGGGAAGAAGGGATTTAGGAAGCGTTTAGCAACGATTTAGAAACAGTTCTGAGGAGGAGAAGCAACTCATGGTAGTGAACCTGGCAGCAGTCGCACTCTGTAATTTCCATCTTTTCGCCGCTTGGCTCTTTGACGAGGGCTCGGTCGGTTGGGACCCGATTTCGCTGTGGAAGCAGATGGGTCTCCTGGCGAAAGCCGTGGTCATCATTCTCTTCATCATGTCGGGGTGGTCGATCGGCGTGATGATTGACCGTTGGATGGCCTTCAACGCCGCCCGCAATCAGTCCCGCTCATTCGCTCCCGCGGTTGCCGGAGCCCTGCGCGAAGGCAAGATTGACGAGGCGATTAAAGTCGCCGAACGCAACAAGAAAAGTCACCTCGCCAAGGTGGTCACCGCGGGCCTGATGGAATTCAAAGCCCACCAGGATAGCCCGGGTGAAATTCCTGGCGAGACCATTGAAGCGTCCAAGCGCGCCCTGGAGCGCACCGAAGCCATCGTGCACGCCGAACTGAAGCGCGGCTTGGGCGGCCTGGCCACAATCGGTTCGACGGCCCCCTTTGTGGGACTGTTCGGAACGGTGGTCGGCATTCTCAACGCCTTCAACGGCATCGCGAAAGAAAAGGCAACCGGCTTGGCAGCGGTCGCGGGCGGCATTTCCGAAGCGCTCGTCACCACCGCTGTCGGCCTGTTCGTGGCGATTCCGGCGGTTATGATGTTCAACTATCTGACCGGCCGCGTGGAAGCGTTCGACGTGGAGATGGATAACTCCTCGAGCGAACTGATCGATTACTTCCTGAAGCGCCGGAGCATGCGCCGGTCCTAGGGCCACGGTTTTGGGCCGTCGCAAAGCGCTAGCCGCGAAAACGACGGTTGCAAGAACGAGGGCTGCAAACATGAGTTGCTGAAGCGGCGCCGGTTCCAAGCTGGCGCCCGCTCTCCTCAACTTCATCGTTGCCGTCGCCGTCGCCAAACAGGGTAAGCGTACGCAGGAGACAGAATTCCATGGCATTAGCAAAGCGAAACGAAGGAGCCAACGTCACCTCCGACATCAACGTCACGCCTATGGTGGACGTGATGCTCGTGCTGCTGATCATCTTTATGGTGGTCACGCCCATGTTGCAACATGGCGTCCCGGTGGACATGGCCAAGGTCAACAATCCCATCGATATGCACGACGCCGACAAGGAAGACGCGCTGCTCGTGGCCATCACTCGCGATGACAAAGTCTTCTTCGGCACCGATGTCGTCAAGCCCGAGGATCTGACGGAGAAGATCAAGGACAAGCTGGCGAACCGGACCGACAAACGGGTCTTTCTGAAGGCCGACATGCGGGCAAAATTCGGCTGGGTGGTCGAAGTCGTTGACGATGTTCGGGCCGCTGGCGTGGATCAACTCGGGCTTTTGACGGATCAAAAGAAGTCGGGAAGCATGGCCCCGCCACCGGGCGCCACTACTACTCCATCGACGCCGACGGGCGGGCAATAACACGCAATAGCAATACAGCAGTAGCGATACAGGAGATCGATTATGAGTATGGCAGTCGGCCCCAAAGGGGGCCAGAACGCGAACATGAACGTGACGCCGCTGATTGACGTGTTGCTGGTGCTGCTGATCATTTTTATGGTGATCACGCCCCTGACACCAAAAGGCTTGGAGGCGTTGGTGCCCCAGCCTCCGCCGAAGGATCAGAAGGCGCCGCCCCCTACGCCCGATCGCACCATCGTGGTGCAATTGATCGACCACGGCGCCGGCAATCCTCCGGGACTCAAGATCAATCAGGACGAAGCCACTTGGGAAACTCTGCAGGGCCGCTTGGAAGATATTTTCAAAACCCGCGCCGAAAAGGTCATGTTCGTGAAGGGCGATGACAACGTACCCTTCGCCGACGTGGCCAGCGTCATTGATATCGCACATTCGGCCGGGGTCGACAAGGTCGGCTTGATCACAGCCAAGATCGAAGCGGGCGGCTAGAATCGGCTGATCGGGTCGTCGGATGGTCTGAGGAGCTTTGGTGACCCGATGATCCGATAGTGAAAGACTTGCATTCCGGTCTAGCGCCTCGCCGGTCGTTCCGCCTCGGGTTCTTTTTCCGACACTCCGCGGTAGAGGGAGATTTATAAAGCAATGAAAACGACTCAAAGACTTCTGGTGGTTTTCGCCGCCGCTTTGATGCTGCTGTGCAGCACCGGCTGCAACAAGCTTAAGGCGCGCGACCACCTCAACAAGGGTGTGCAGGCTTACAAAAACTCCAAGTTCGAGCAGGCGATTGACCACTTCCAGCAAGCCGTCGCCCTCGACCCGTCCCTCATCAATGCCCGCCTGTATCTGGCCACAGCTTTTGCCCAGCAGTACATTCCGGGCGCTGATACTCCCGACAACAACCGCTATGGCGAGCAGGCGATTGATCAGTACAAGCAAGTGCTGCAAGTCGATCCCAGGAACATCAACAGCATCAAGGGCATCGCCTACCTCTACCTGCAGATGAAGAAATTCGATCTGGCCAAGGAATACTACAAGAAAGCTTCCCAGGTCGATCCCAACGATCCCGAGCCGTATTACTCGGTGGCCGTCATCGACTGGACACAGACCTACGTCCCGCGTCAGGAAGAGCGCGCCAAACTCGGCATGAAGCCCGATGACTCCCTGCCGGCCAAGGACAAGAAGGTCTGTGCCATGCTCAAGGAGGAGAATACCCCTAACGTACAGGAAGGTATCGATAACCTGAACAAAGCGCTCCAGCTTCGTCCCGACTACGACGATGCCATGGCCTACATGAACTTGATGTACCGGGAACGTGCCGATATCCAGTGTGATGATCTGGCAGCCCGCGCCGCCGATCTGAAGACGGCCGACGAGTGGGTCGACAAAACCATGGCCACTAAAAAAGCCAAGGCCGAAAAGCAGCCCGGCGGAGGCATCGTCATGGATCAGAACAAGTAAATAGCTGGCGTAGGGACAGCCGCCCCCGGCTGTCCTGACGACCGAGCTCGGCGCTCTCTCGCCGCCATTTGCCGCAGCGGCCGTCCCTCTATCTGATCGTCCCTCAAATGATCCTTCCTCAAAATCACAATCACGCGTGATTTCCATCACGCACATTTCCGCTTCCACAGGTAAAATCAGTGCGGCCCTACGCGCCAGCGCCCCTAACCAGAATGTTCAAGAAGATTCTGATCGCCAATCGCGGAGAAATCGCGGTGCGCATCATTCGCGCCTGCCGCGAGATGGGCATTGCTACTGTCGCCGTCTATTCCGACGTCGATCGGGCCGCACTCCATGTCCGCAAATCCGACGAGGCTTACCCTATCGGCCCGGCTCCGGCCGCCGAGTCGTATCTTCGGATGGACAAGATCCTCGACGTAGCCAAACGCTCCGGCGCCGAGGCCATCCATCCCGGCTACGGCTTCCTCTCGGAAAACGCGAAGTTTGCCCAGGCATGCGCCGATGCCGGCGTGAAATTCATCGGGCCTACACCGCACTCCATGAAACTGATGGGGTCGAAAACCAGCGCTCGCCAGCAAATGGAGAAGGCCGGTGTGCCCTTTGTTCCCGGAACCTCGCGCGGCCTCGCCTCTCCCGAAGAAGGCGAACAAGTCGCCGAGCGCATCGGCTATCCCGTGATGCTGAAAGCCGCAGCCGGGGGCGGTGGCAAAGGCATGCGCCTGGTGCACACCCGCCAGGAGCTTCGTTCCGCCCTCGAATCCGCTCAGAGCGAGGCGCTGCGTTCGTTCGGCGACAGCGAAGTCTATATTGAAAAGGCGATCATCAATCCCCGCCACATCGAGATGCAGGTGCTGGCCGACGAGCACGGCAATACCGTCTGGCTCGGCGAGCGCGAGTGTTCCATTCAGCGTCGGCACCAGAAAGTTCTTGAGGAAGCGCCGTCGCCGATTGTGGATCCCGACATGCGCCGTCGCATGGGCGAAGTTGCCGTCAAAGTCGCGCAGGCGGCCAACTACACCAATGCCGGCACCGTCGAATTCCTGGTCGATCAGCAAAAGAATTTCTATTTTCTCGAGATGAACACGCGCCTGCAGGTGGAACATCCGGTCACCGAGTTGACCACCGGACTCGATCTGGTGCACCTGCAGATCCAGATCGCGAGCGGTGAAAAGTTGCCTTTCGTCCAGTCCGACGTGCTGATTCGCGGGCACGCCATCGAGTGCCGCATCTATGCCGAAGACCCCGACAACAATTATTTTCCCAGCCCGGGCAAGATCACGGTGCTGCTCCAGCCCTCGGGACCGGGAATCCGCCGCGATAGCGGCATGTACGAGGGCTGGAATGTTCCCATGGATTACGATCCGCTGCTTGCCAAACTGATCGGCTACGCGACCGACCGGCGGCAGGCCATCATGCGCCTCGAGCGGGCGCTCTACGAATATTTCGTGGCTGGCATCAAGACCAATATTTCGCTCTTTCTGCGCATCCTCGGCGATGCCGATTTCCAGGCGGGAAAACTCGATACCGGATACTTGGATCGCCTGCTCGCAAAAGCCAATCCGGCCGTAGCCTCGCTCGCACCAAAGCCTGAGATCAATGCGCCGGAGATCGGTGCGATGGAGACGATTGCCGCGATCGCCGCCGGAATGTTTGCCGTACTCGACCCAGCTTCCTCCGTCAGTAAGAATGGCGACACCGGTGGAGCAAGTTCTGGCGGGCCGGCAACGGTTCCCTCGAACTGGAAACAGCAGGGTCGCTCGGAAGGGTTGCGCTGATCTTATGGTTTATGAAGTCATCGTCGGAGGCAAACCCCGCCGCCTCGAGCTGGAAAAAGCCGCCGCCGGATGGGAGTGCCGCTTGGACGGCCAATCGATCCATATCGACGCATTAATCCCGCGCCGTGACGTTTTGTCGCTGCTGGTCGATGGGCACTCCTACGAAATCAAGCGCGAGCAGACGGCCACCGATCTCCACATGTGGGTTGGCAGTGCCCGCTTCGCGGTCGAGTTACGCGATCCGCGCTCCCTGCGCTCGCGCCAGAAAGCTGCCGGGGACGAAAAAGGCCCTATAAAAATCCTGGCCCCCATGCCCGGCCGCGTTGTGCGTTTGCTGGTCGCGGAAAATTCCGAGGTCGAAGCCGGCCAGGGCATCGTCGTAGTCGAAGCTATGAAAATGCAAAACGAAATCAAGTCGCCAAAGAAAGGAATAGTAAAGAAAATATCGGCGACGCCAGGGGCGGCAGTAAACCCCGGCGATGTGTTAGCCATCGTGGAATGAAAACGCTGGTGTGGGGACGAGGCGCCGCTAGGCTTCGCCTCTGGTGCCAATCAGACAGTCTTAGGCCCACAACCTGCAGCCTCAAACCATCCCGCAGCCCCAGCACCTACGTCATCTCAAACCCGTCTTTCCCTGCGCGTACCATGAATTAAAGCCAGCAACGGCGGAGGCCTCTTCATGAAAGTCCAGCGCATAATCAGTTTCGCAACCTTGGCCATTTCGATTCTTACGCTCGTCCTTGTTTTAAAGCGACCCGCGCCGCTAGCGCCCGCCGCCGCGCCCGCCGCAACTGCGGCCAATGCGCAGTCCTTCCAGGAGAAGGTGAACCAACTCGCGCAGCCCAAGATACCAGGAAAAGGTGAGAGCGAAGTCCGCATAAATTCCGGCGAATTGTCGGCCGCGCTCGCGCAAGCTGCCGGACTGCTGCCCGCAACGATGCCCACGCCCGCGAATACTGCCACCGGCAATCCATCCGCTTCTTCCCCCGCGAGCTCTGCAATGGAGTTCCCGGGCGCGGTTCCCGATATCAAGGATTACCAGGTCTCCATGGATGGGGACTTGGTTCGCGGTCAATTCCTCACGCAGATCGCCGGCAAAGACGTATATCTGACTCTGGCCGGACATCTCGGCTCCAAAGACGGTTATGCCACCTTCGACGCCACCGAAGTAAAAGTAGGCGATCTCTCCGTCCCTGCTTCGCTGGTCAACGAGGTATTGCAGAAGAAACTAGCCGAACAGCGCGATCAGCTCAAGCTGCCGAATAACGTAAAAGACATCAAAGTAGAAAACGGCGAGCTGGTTTTCGTCGAGAAATAGCGGCCACGAGCTACGAGCTTCGAGCCACGGGCAAACAGAGGTTTGGGATTGCTCGTAGCTCGCAGCTCGCTTACTCCTCAACACAGAATTAGCCCACGACTCACCCGGCAGAAAATGCCGACACCTACGAAATCATTCACCTGTAAAGCAAAACTTGCTCCTCGCTCCACACCAAGGTTTCCTTCCGAAAGAGTCTTCTAATCTCTATCTAATCTCGTTCTAATCACATCCGTTTCAAATCGACCCTATGAAGAATTTCCGGATCCCGCGCCCAAAGTAGTGGTGCTCTCCCGCCTGGAAATTCCTCCCATGGTTCCAGTGCAGTCGCTAGGCACGGTGCGATGAAAGCGTCGCTGGTCGTTTAGTCGTCAGTCGTTCGCTGGGTTGAATACGGCGCGATGAGTCCGGACGCGAATCGGCGCTCAACTAGAAAGTCTCACCACGAGATTGACCAGGAGTGGAGCAGAAATTTCACCCTTAAGAAAACGACGACCCGCGAACGACCAACGACCAGCGACTAACGACAGATTCACGAAAGCAGGCCACCCCAATGATCAGATAAAGCATCTGCTCGAACAGGCCATTTCCGAATTGCCGGAAAAGGAGCAGCGCGTTCTCGCGCTTTACTATTATGAAGAACTCACCATGAAAGCGGTCGCAGCCGCGCTCGGCGCCGGCGAATCGCGTGTCTCCCAGATTCATTCTCTCGCCATGGTGCGCCTGCGCGCCCGGCTCAATTTCCTGAACGCGCCCGCCGCGCCCCTCGCTCGTGCCAAAGCTGCGGGAACCACCTAAGTGAATCGCTGCGACCAAGAGGTTACCTGACATGAGTAACATGAATGCAACGCCACCTTCTGCAAACATCGCAGATGCACTGCTTGTATCCAATGATGCGGTCACGATCAAGCAACTCAGTGAATCGATACAACAACTCGCCCTGTCCCGGGAGGTTTGTGTCGAGGTTCCGGCTGCGCTGGTCCTGTTGAACCAGCGAAAGTTCGATGCCGTAGTTGTTGATCTTCAGCTGGGAGGTGGCGAACGCGGTCCTGGAAAAAGTGCGTCGCTCCCCTTCGAATCGGACTGCCGTGGTATTCGCCGTCAGCGACAGTGATGCCGAAACCGTCAGTGCGTTCAAGGCGGGTTCAAACTTTGTGCTGAGGAGGCCTCTTTCCCTGACTTCGATTGGCCAACATTTGAAGGTTGCGTATGGTCTGGTCCTACGGGAGCGCCGCCGCTACTACCGCTGCCCAGTTAAGATTCCGGCGGTGATCTGCGGGGCTGGCATGCCGAAAGTTCATGGCCAGACCGTGAACATTAGCGCAAGTGGGATGGCAATCACCACCTCGGTTTCACTCCGACCGGGCGTCAAGGTGCAGGTGCACTTTACCCTCCCGGATCACGAATCCCGGTTCGTGGTTGGAGCAGCGATCTGCTGGTGCAAAGAAAGCTACCTTGGGTTGCAATTTACCTCCATTTCACCGCACCTAGCCTCTGAATTACAAGAGTGGCTCTTGCACGGCTTGGAAAAAAGTCTTCCCGAGTCCCTCGCCGACGACTTTCGAAACCTCGAGAACGATCCCCATTGAACGAACGAGTCGTTGAGATCGCCACTTTCATCGCGTTTCGCTTGTTTCCATATAAGTGGCTGTACCATTCCAACATAAGACGGTTCACGCCAGGCCGTGCCCTTGCTACCCTTCTTTCGTAACGCTTCCTACGTTCCTCCGTGCGCTTGAATCCTTAGATGTTGCAGGAGAATAGTCGTACCACATGAATCAACAGGCATTCCAGCAGGTGAGCTCGAACAGCCCAGAGGCGATTCCGCCCGAGATGCGTCGGATCGAAGGTCGGGAATGGTGGCTTTGGGGGTTCGCCATTGCGGTAACGGTGGCGTTGACCTTGGGGATCATCTCGTTCACTCTTCCTTGGTTTAATTGGGAGACGGACGTTTCGTACTGGTTGGATCTCAAGGAATGGGTACGTGGGCTGGCCGCTCTCGTGTTGCTTTTCGACCTTTACACGATTTATCAGCACCTGCAACTGCATCGCATTCGACGCCAGTTGGCTGAGCGAGACCAGCTTTTTCAACTCATCAGTGAAAATGCCACGGATATGATCGCGCTCGTCGACATCGATGGCCGGCGGCTTTACAACAGCCCCGCCTATCAAAAGGTCCTCGGGTATTCTCCCGAGGAGCTGAAGGCGACTTCGTCGATCGAGCAAATTCATCCGGACGATCGCCCGCGAGTATTGAAAGCAGCAGAACAAACCCGCTTGAGCGGCCAGGGGGAGCGGTTGGAATACCGGATACGCCACAAAGACGGTTCCTGGCGCACGGTGGAATCGACCGCGTGCGCCATCCGAAACGCGAGAGGCCAGACTGACAAACTGGTGATCGTGAACCGCGACATCACCGAGCGGAAGCGCGCGGAAGAGATGCTGGCCCACAATGCATTCCACGACGGACTCACCAACCTGCCCAATCGCGATCTGTTCCTGGACCGGTTGCAGCACGCTCTCACCCTCTCCAAAGGACGGTCGAACTATAAATTCGCAGTGCTGCTCATTGATATCGACGAGTTCAGAATTGTCAATGACAGCCTGGGACACGCGGCCGGAGACGAACTGCTGATTCAGCTCGCGCAGAGATTGATGGACTCAGTGCGGCGTGCCGACACGGTCTCGCGCGGCATGGACGGCGTACCTGACCGGCCTGCCAATGACGATACGTTGGCCAGGCTCGGCGGCGATGAGTTCACCATCCTTCTGGACGACATCCGAGACCCCATCGAAGCCGTACGAGTTGCGGAACGACTGCAAGCGGAACTGGCGACTCCTTTTGTCATAAACCAACAGGAAATAGTAATTTTAGCGAGCATCGGAATCGCCGCAAGCACTAGCCCGCACACCCAGGCGGAGGATCTGCTGCGTGATGCGGACATCGCCATGTATCGTGCCAAGCGGGCCGGAAAGGCCCGTTGTGAGGTGTCTGACGCGGCCATGCATGCGAATGCAGTGAAGCGGTTGCGGCTGGAGACGGACCTGCGTAAGGCCCTCGACCAGGGAGAATTCCGCGTTCACTACCAGCCCATTGTGTGGCTGCAAACCGGCAAGATCGTGGGCTTCGAGGCCCTGACGCGGTGGCAACGTCCGGAGGGCATACTTCCACCAATTGAGTTCATCGCGGTTGCCGAGGAGGCTGGGCTCATCATCCCCATGAATCGCCGCCTGTTGCGCGAAGCCTGCCAACATCTCCTCTCCTGGCAGTCCGAATTTCCTTGCAGCCCGCCTCTCACCATGAGCGTGAACATGACGTCCAGGGAGTTCGCCCAGCCCGATCTAGCCAGCGAGATCCGCAAATCCCTGGAGCAGACCGGCGTTGATCCCGGCTGCTTGCAACTCGAAATCATAGAAACGATCGCCATGGGCGATGCGGAAAAATCTGGTCTCGTGCTCGCGCAATTAAAAGCGCTCGGCGTTCGCTTGAGCATCGATGATTTTGGCACCGGGTATTCCTCGCTTAGCCGTTTGCGCCGGATTCCCGTCGACACTTTGAAGATCGATCGTGCCTTTATTTCGAACATGGACAGCGACCCGAGAACCGTGAGATCGTGCGGGCCATCATTATGCTAGCCCACAATCTCGGTTTGAACGTCGTTGCCGAAGGGACGGAGACGGAAGAGCACATCAACCTGCTCAAACAGCTCAATTGCGAGATGGCCCAGGGATACTTTTTCTTCCGGCCCGCCGACGACCAGACCATGTTGAAGCTGTTAGCCAGCAACCGCAGTGCTGGTGCCGCGTCCGTCGGTCGTTAGAAGTAGAAACACCGCAAAGCCTTCAGAAATTGCTATTGGAACCGCGCACGGTGAGCTTTTCTCCGAACCCTCGACCGAATGCCCACCGATCAATGTCGAACGACCAACGACGAACCGCTCTACAGTGTCCGCTTAAACAACGGCACCGCTGCCGCCAGCGTCAATACCGCAAACACCGACAGATAAATCATGTCCGGAACAATCGACCCCAGCCCCGCTTCCTTCAGCAGCAGCGACTTGAATCCATGCACCGCATACGTAAATGGATCCACCTTCGCAATCGCCCGCAACCACACCGGAAACGCTTCCACCGGATAAATCGATCCGCTGGGGAAAAAGAGCAGTGTATTCAGAATGCCAAACATCGCCCGCGGCACCAGCGGATCCTCAATCCGCACCATCAACAAAAACATCATCGAATTGAACGCCGCCGACGTCAGCACGATCATCGCCACCAGCCCCAGCATCGTCCCGGGATGGAATATCGTCCCCACTCCCGCCAGCAGCGATCCGACCACCGTGGTCACCACCCCGGTCATCACGGCCTTGATCGCCCCCGCCCCATTCAGCCCAAACACCAGCTCCGCCTTCGTGATCGGAGTGACCAAATATCCCTCGTGCACCCCGCGTGCCTTGTCATCGATATACAGCATCCCCCCGCCGATCATCACCGAGACGAACATCGCCAGCGTGATCGACCCCGGCAGAAGATATTTCATGTACTCGATATACGGATACAGCTCCACCACCTCCAGCGCCGTCTGCTGCAACAGCCGCGGCGCCACGTCCGGCTGGTTCAATGCGTCCGTCACTTCATTCATCTTGTCTTCGAACGTCGAACTCATGAAGTTGTCGCTGTTGTCCACGATCAGCGCGATCCGCGGATGATTCTTCTCGTACACCATCTTCGAATACTGCGCCGGAATAATCACCGCTCCCTGAATCTTCCCGTTGCGCACGTCCTCCCGCGCCTGGACTTCGTTGTCATAAGGAACCGGAACAAACGTCCCCGCATTCGCCCGCACCGCGTCAAACGCTTCCTTGATCCGGATCGCCTGCGTTCCATGATCCTCATCCACGACCCCCATCTTCGCGTCGCGGATCTTTCCGCCAAACGCATTGCCCAGCACGATCAGTTGTACCAGCGGCATTACCATCGACACCATCATCAGCGCCGGCGACCGGAAATACTTGCGCATCTCGCGCTCGATAATCGCCATCATCCGGTTCATGGCCGCAACCCCGGACTCTGCGGCATCGTGTAGCCGTAGGCCTTCACCAGTTCATCGCGCAACTGCCGCCCCGTGTAGTGGACAAAAACATCGTCCAGCGTCGTGTTCTGCACGGTAAGCGTCCTCAAAGCCACCCCCGCCACCACTGCCATCTCTACCAGATCCGTCGTCGTGCCCGACCCATTCGACGTCAGCACCCGGTACATCCCCGCGCTCTGGTTCTGCACCGACGTCACTCCCGGCAATCCCCGCAGCCGCTCTTCCCAATCGGCCGGCGGATGCTCGAATTGTGCTTCAATCACGTTCGATCCCGGCACGCTCGCCTTCAACGCTTCCGGAGTATCCAGCGCCACTAGTTTTCCGTGATCCACAATCGCAATCCGGTTGCACAGCCGGTCCGCTTCGTCCATGTAGTGCGTCGTGATCAGGATCGTCAGCTTGCGCTTCGCCTTGATGTTTGTCAGCATCTCCCACACCGCCACGCGCGACACCGGATCCAGCCCCGTCGTCGGCTCGTCCAGAAAAAAAATCTTCGGACTATGCACCAATCCGCGCGCAATCTCCAGACGCCGCCGCATCCCGCCCGATAGAGTTTTCGTCTGCGCTCCCCGCCACTTCGTCAGGTCCACGGTCTCCAGCAATTCTTCAATCGCCTCCTTGCGCCGCTTCGCCGGAACGTCGTACAGCTTCGCGTAAATACTCAGGTTCTCTTCTACCGTCAAATCCAGGTCGCTGGTCAGCGCCTGCGGAATCACTCCTATCGTCCGCCGCACCGCCTCCGGATCCCGTGCCACATCATGCCCCGCCACCCGCGCCCACCCCGCCGTGATCGAGATCAGCGTAGTCATCATTCGGATCAACGTCGATTTCCCCGCTCCATTCGGCCCCAGTAGCCCGAAAATTTCCCCCTCCTTCACCGCAAACGAAACGTCGTCCACTGCTGTGAACTCCCCATACCGTTTGACAATGTGATCCACTTCAATCGTATTCGGAGCATCCGCCGCTACTTCGCTCTTGCTAAACTCCGAAGCCGAAACCGGCGCGCCATTGGTCTTATTCACATCCGCATTCATGGTTGCCCCGCCGCCTCCGCGCTCCTGGGTGCCGTCCCCTTCACCTGATCCGGACTCACCAGCACCTCCGCCGTCATTCCCGGCACATAAGCCCCCTTCGGATTTTCCAGCCGCACCTTTAACGCAATCGTCCGAATATCCCGCTTTCGCCGCCCCACATCCCGCTGCGTAGCGAAATCCGCCTCCGCCGCCTTATAAAAAACCTTTCCCGGAATCACCGTTCCCCCCGGCAGTCGCACACGCAGCGTGTCCCCAAGTCCAATATGATCGGCGTCCGTCTCCGGAATCGCCGCGAACACCCACGTGTCAGTGAAATCCACCACCGTCACGATCGCCTGCCCCGCGTTCACCACTTCGCCTTCGCGCGCCGCCCGCACTAGCACTGTTCCCGTCACTGGCGAATAAATCTTCGTGTATCCCAGCCGCACCTCCGCTTCCTTCAACTGCGCCACCGCGTTGTCCACTTGCGCCCGGGTTGATTCCACCGTACTCTGCGCCGCCGTAGCCTGATTTGTCCGCGCAATCGCCGAATTCAGATCCGCCTGTGCCGCCGTTACCTGGTCCTTCAGCGACTGCACGCTCGCCTCTTGCGCCTTCAGATTCATCTCCGCCTGCACCCGGTCCTGATCCGACGCCACACCCGCCTGCGCTAATCCGATCGTCCGCCGGCTGTCGCTTTCCACCCGCGTCAACGTAGCCTCTGCCTGCGCCAGTTGCGCCCGCGCCGATTGCAGCTTCGCCTGCGCGTTCGACACGTCGCTCGACGTCGATCCCTTGGTCGACTGCCGCGTGTACTCGTTCGCACTCATCTGCGACCGCATACTCGCGATCGTAGCCGCCGCCGCCCGCTCCTCTGCTTCCAACTCCGACGGATCCAGCAACGCAATCAAATCCCCCTGCTTCACCTGCGTCCCTTCCTCCACCAGCAGCTTCGAAATACGCCCCTGAATCTGCGGACTCACCACGATCTGGTTAGCATCCACCGTCCCCACCAAAACCAGATCCTTCCCGCCAGGAGTAGAAAAAAAGTAGTAGCTGGAAGCAATGATCAAAATGACCCCCAGCACAATCAAGAATTTATTTCGAGTACTCATCGCCAATCTCCATGCATCCTTCTCCACAACTCAGGTGCGGACGCCGCTCCCGGCCGTCCAGCCGGGCGAAGCTCGGCAGGGCCGTTGACAGCTCCACGTCTTCCGCGTCTCGGCGGTGCTCACCGAAACAGCGCCGCCGAAATAAAATCCAGTACAAACGCCCGCCGCTCCCGGATCCGCTCCACCGACAACGGATCCACCGTCATCAGTGTCTTCATCAACGGCGCGGCGGTGAAATAAAACACAATTACCCCCACCACCGACGGGACAAAGTCCATCGCATTCACCGCCCGAAATTCTCCCGCCTTAATTCCCTCCCGCAACACATCGACCAGCTTTTCGAAGATCGGACGGAAATATTCCCGAGCAACCCGCTGCATAGGAGCGCTGCCTTTCGCGCCCGACCGCATCCACTCCGCCTGCACCACCCGCGGAAACCGCGGATTGGCCGCGATGTAATCGAAATACGTCCCCAGATATTCCAGCATCTTCTGCCGCGGAGGCAGTTGACTGTCAAGCACAGGCATCACCCGCGCCCGCAGCCCTCCGAACACATGGTCGAGCACCGCTTCGTACAACGCATCCTTGTCCTTGAAATAGTAATAAAGCAGCGCCTTATTGACATGCGCTGCCTGCGCGATCGCATTCGTCCGCGCCCCCGCAATCCCATGCTCGGCAAATTCCGCCACCGCCGCCTTCAGGATCGAAGCCCGGCTCTCCTCCGGCCGCCCCCGAGTTCCCAGCCGAGAAGTGCGCCCGCGCAAGACAACGGAACGGGTTGTACGGTCAGGCCTTTTCATATAATTAACCAGTTAGTTAGATTGTAACACGACCTCGATTCCAGGGAGCCCTGAATACAGAAAAAGGAGAAAAAGGCAGCGCAGAAGAGAACGACATGAAGCCGCAGAAAACCGGCAAGCAAGCGAAAGACGCAGACTCCGTAAACCGGAAAGCTGGCGCCGAAACTAGAGCGCTCCGCCCGCGATCGAAGGCACCAGCAGCACCTCGTCGCCATCCTGGAACGAATACAAAGCGCCCCCCAGGAAGCGAATATCTTCCTCATTCACGTAAATATTCAAAAACCGCCGCGTCGCCCCCGCTTCATCCCGCAAATGGGGCTTCAAGTCGGGGAACTGCGAGTCGAGTTCCGAGAACATCTCACTAAGATTGGCCGCCGAGCACACAACCCGCGGCGTCCCGGAAGTAAGCCGCCGCAAAGCCGTAGGAATTTGAACCGTGATACTCATAAAAACCTCCCGGGCAAAAGTGCCCAAATGAATTGGATGATTCGGTCGTTGGTCGCTGGTCGTTCGTCGTTAACAAGCCGGACCCGCGACCAAACCGCCGCGAGCGCTTGCGCCCCGCGAAACGATCCAACAACTATCGACCACGACTACCGACCGCCGCCGCAGCCTCCGCAACCTCTCCCGGCAACGTCTCCGCCTTCGTGGCCAGATACGCCTCGAATTCGGCAAGCTTCGGAGCGATCGGAATTTCGGCCTGATACTTGTCCGCCAGCACGTCGGTGGTCTTAAGTCCGTTGCCGGTAATGCAGAGCACCGTCGTTTCATCGGGCAAAATGCGGTCTTGCTGGATCAGCTTGCGCGCGGTTCCGACGGTCACGCCGCCCGCGGTCTCGGTGAAGATGCCCTCGGTCTCCGCCAGCAACTGGATGCCGCTGACCACTTCGGGATCGGAAACGTCTTCCGACCATCCACCGCTTTGGGTGATAGCCTGCAACGCGGAATGTCCATCGGCCGGATTGCCGATCGCCAGCGACCGCGCAATCGTTTTCGGACGCTGCGGTTCGATCTCGCTGCTGTAATGCTTGATCGCGGTCGAAATCGGCGAGCACCCAGTAGCTTGCGCGCCAAAAAACTTAACCGGTTTCGGGTCGACCAGTCCCAGGAGAATCAATTCATCAAACGCCTTCTTGATCTTCGTGATCAGTGATCCGCCCGCCATCGGCACCACGATGTTATCGGGTAAGCGCCAGCCCAGTTGCTCAGCGATTTCATAGCCCACCGTCTTCGAGCCTTCGGCGTAATACGGACGAAGATTGACGTTCACGAATCCCCAGCCGCGTTCGCCCGGGAGATGCCCGTCGGCGATCTGTGAGCACAGGCGATTGACATGATCGTAGCTGCCGTTAATGCGCACCAGCTCGGCGCCAAACACTTGCGTGCCCAAGATTTTTGCGGGCTCCAGATCCGAAGGTATAAAAATCCACGCCTTCAACCCTTCGCGAGCTGCTTGCGCCGCGACCGCGTTCGCCAGATTCCCGGTCGACGAGCAAGCCACGGTATCGAAGCCGAAACGGCGAGCATTTGCCAGCGCAACCGCGACCACTCGGTCCTTGAAACTCAAAGTCGGCAGACACACGGCGTCATTCTTGACGAGCAGCCGCCGCGATCCAATCTTTTCGCCGAGCCGCGGAGCGCTCACCAGCGGCGTGTATCCCACCGGCAGCGACGGCTGAAATCCCTCCGGCAGCGGCAGCAGTTCGCGATAGCGCCAGATATTCGGCGAGCGCGAAGCGAACAGGTCGCGCGAAAGGCGCGAGCGCAGCGAATCGTAATCGTAGGTAATTTCGAGTGGCGAGAAACAGTCTTCGCAGATGCTGCGCGGCTGGTTGCCCCAGGTTTTGCCGCATTCGCGGCAGCGGAGCTGGTAGGTGCTCGTCTCCATTTTGCAACTTCTTTCCGTGACTGCGGGACGAGCCGGGTAAAAATACCCCAGTTACGACAAAACCACTTTTCCGGATGGAAAAGAGGCTCGGGAGATGCGAAACAACTTCGCTTACCCGAATCTCATGGTCCCCGTTACCGGGCGAGAGTTGGCACCTGCAATTGAGATATATGATCTCTATCCGGTTGCCGTGGCGTCCTAGGGCTCGTCCCTCAGCCACTCTGCATGAAATTCCGATTTACTCAATTAAGAGCAAACTTGGGATCAAATATTACAGCCGACCAATCGGTCTGTCAAGCGGAGTTTTTACCGCTCAGCATGCCGAGAAACTCTCTTGGCCCGGTCGTTGTTGATTGTTTATTGCTGCTGAAGTCCTGTCGCTCTCAGCAGATTGCCCAGGGGCCGTTAGCTTCCCGCATCAACAAATTGCCTCAGTGAGCGGTAATTCAGAGTCGCCGCACCGTCTGCCCACCGGGCAACGCCGCTAGCAGTTCGCGCGCCGTCTTCCCGAGTTCGGGATGGCGCGCCTCGGGCGCGATTTCGACCAGCGGTTCCAGAACAAACCGCCGCTGCTGCATTGCCGGATGCGGAATCCTCAAGCCCGGCTCATCCACCACGCGATCTCCGAACAGCACCACGTCGATATCAATGGTGCGCGGACCTTTCTTGCGCATGCGGAGACGTCCCATCGCCGCTTCTATCTTCAACGCCAACTGGAGCATTTCTCGCGGTGTCTTCTCGGTTTCAATCGCCGCTACGCAATTCAGAAACCAGGGCTGGTCCGGAACGTCGACTGGTTGGGTCTCATACAAAGCGGAGACGGCCAGCAACCTCCCGCCTGCGTCCAATTGCGCGAGTGACTTGCGCAAGTTGGCCGCTCGGTCTCCCAGATTCGATCCCAAAGACAGATAAGCAGTTTCGCCCACACAACCAGTTTCGAGGCGAACGGCGCAAGAATCCAGCAAAAATTGACGCGCAGAGGGGTCGTTCTTGGTTCAATGGCTTGCGGAAATTGTCGCTTGACGGGAGAAGTTGCGGCCCTCGCTAAAGCGATGCCCTGATACGAAACCGGAGTTCTTGGCAATCTCGTTGGCCGTCGGTTCGAAGCTGTGACGGAGGGTCCTTCCAGCCCGGTACCAAGGTGACCGGTTTAGCAGACAGACACGTAGCACCTCTTGTAATCAGTAACTTGTTGAATCTAAAACCCGGGTTTTAGTACCAAGGTCACTTTCTTAACTTCTCGAATGTCGCTAGTATCGAAAATGCCATGAATCTGGACTCTCTTCTCATTAGCCAGGACGCCACTTTGCTCGACGTGCTGCGTCCGGCACTAGAGAAGGTCTCGGTCAATCTCGAGGTTTGCGCAGAGCCCCGAGCCGGCACCGATCTAATGAGAAAGCGCAAGTTCGACGCGGTCATAATCGACTGCGACGACTTGCAGAACGGCGTTTATCTGCTGAAGGCCCTCCGGCAAACCCAAAGTAATTCCCGGTCCGTAGCGTTTGCGGTGGTGAATGGGAAAACCACCACGCAGGAGGCGTTCTCGTCCGGAGCCAATTTCGTTCTGCAGAAGCCGCTCACCCTGCTGCACGCCTCCCGCTGTTTTAATGCGGCGCTCAATTTTATGGTGCGGGAACGGCGCCGCTACTTCCGCCATCGGTTGGAAATGCCGTTGCGAATCAGCCTGCCGAACAACCAGGAAATGACCGCCACAGCGATCAACCTGAGCGAGGGCGGGATGGCCATCCGCGTCCTGGGCAAATTGCCTAAGGATTCGGAGGCGCGGTTTGGCTTCACGCTTCCCAATACGAACATTTCGCTCGAACTGAAGGGCCAAGTCGCCTGGGCCGACGAAGCCGGCGACGTCGGCATCCGCTTCATCGAGGTTCCGCAGAGCTCACAATATCAGCTGGACAAATATCTGACCGACCGCTTGCAGAGCGAAATGCCCGCACGACTCCAAGGCTACGTCGCGCTTCGCTAACGGAATCGCGGTGCGAATTTGCCGCTTCCCGAAACATTCCCACCTACCCCGGCATCCAGCTTGTGACTTGCACCCTGCTCCGGCTGTGGCACTGTAGCTAGACGGGGCCCGCCGCCTCCAGCGTGGCGTTTCGAACCTGCCGCGTTTAATTGCGATTACAACTATGATCACATCTACGATTACACTGGAAGAAAGAATTGCCAGAACGCAGCGCTTGCTGCGCCGCCTGGAAGAGGACCAGCCTTACCTGCATGTGCGCTTGTCTGCGCTCGGCGCGGAACACCGGCAGAGCGCCAATGCTTTCGCCGACCGCGTGCGCGCCGAAGCAGAAGCGGAACTCGAGCGGCTGCTGGCAGAACGAGCGGTGCCCTACGAGTGGAGCGTCCCCCAGCCCGCCGACTGAAAGGGCCAGGTTTCAGGTGTTAGGTGTTAGGTGTTAGGTGTTAGGTGTTAGGTGTTAGGTGTTAGGTGTTAGGTGTTAGGTGTTAGGTGTTAGGTTTCAGGTGTTAGGTCTTACGTCTTAGAACCTTAATCTCCTGGGACCTGACCTCGCGCCTGAGACCTTGATCTGCCTAGACGCTAAGACTGGCCGCCGACGCGAGCGCCGGCGCCGCAAGCTCATTTTCCAGGGTGGTTTCTTCCCAATACGACCGGTCGCGCAGAATGCGCGATACGAGCGCGGTATGCATGGCGTGGCCCGCGCGGTCGGCCACCACCGAGCCCAGTATCTGTTTCCCGATCAAAGCCAGGTCGCCGATCAGGTCCAGAACTTTGTGGCGGACAAACTCATCATGAAAACGCAACGGCGGGTTCAGCACTTCGTCGCGGTTCATTACGATGGCATTCTCGATTGACGCGCCCCGGATCAGTCCCTGCTGCCGCATGGCATCGGCTTCATGCAGAAATCCAAAGGTGCGCGCCGGCGCAATCTCTTTCAGATAACTGCCATTCGTCAGCCTTACACAGAAGCTCTGCTTGCCGATGAGCGGGTGAGGAAAGTTGATGGAATACGAAACCGAATAGATGTCTGCCGGATACACGGCAATGAATTTATCGCCCTCGCGCAACTCGATCTCGCGCACGATCCTGAGATAAGTGCGCGGCTTGCGCTGTTTCCGGATGCCGGCCTTTTGAATCATGTCGACAAAGGGACGGGCACTGCCATCCAGAATGGGCAGCTCGAGATTGTCCAACTCGACGATGGCGTTGTCGATGCCAACGCCGGTAAATGCCGAGAGCAGGTGCTCGGTGGTGGAGATGAGCACGCCCTTCTTCATCAGGCTGGTGGCGTAACTGACGCGGGCGACGTTGCGTCCGCTGGCTTCGATGGCAAAGCTGTCGAGGTCGGTGCGGTGGAACACGATTCCGGTCCCGGCAGGCGCGGGAAGAATTCGCAGGCTGACCGAGGCGCCGCTGTGGAGACCCACTCCGGTGCAAGTCACGGCAGCACGAATTGTTTGCTCGTGTGTCAAAGGAAAGAAGTGTAAGTCTTTTGTTGTGTATCAGCTTACCGCGCTGGGCAGATTTCCGTATGTGGCAAAAGAGCCACACTCCGTGGTTTGTACCACCTTGCGAACATCTAACTTGTTCAGGCAGTTACGGATGTTTGGGGGTATCAAGGAAAGAACTTGGCCGTGTTTTCGAGGTACTAAAGTAAGTTTTCACCCGGTCTCGCCAGCAGTTTTACCGTTTCTTCAACGGCACGGTAGGGTCGTAGGTCACCGCCGCTTCGAACATCGAATCGGGCAGCTTCAGGTTGTAGCTGGCAACGTTGATGAAGCGCTGTTGCGAAGTCTCTCCGTTGAAATAGCGGGTTATGGAGTGCGGCGTCCAGATTCCTTGCACCAGTTTGTAACTGTCGTACACCTCTTCTTCCACATTTTTCTGTTTGTCCTTCGGATCGCGCCACGAATAACTGATCTTGACCGGATAGTGCGTATTCTGGTCCAGGAAAACGCTTACCGAATCGTTCTGGCTGTTGAGCAGCGTGACCCCTTCGGTCACCTTTCCATCCACTACCGCCGCGCCAACATAGAACAGGGCCACGTTCGGATCGCGCATCCACTTGCGGAACACCCATTCGAGCGAATGTTGGCGGCGGCGAAGGTAGTTCTCCAAATCGAGCTTATCCTGCGCGGCTGTTCCCTTGTAGGTAATCTCGTAGCCTTTGTCGCCGTTGTGAATGAGGGCGAGATCGAACTTGTTCTTGACCTTCACCCCTCCGATGTCGATCGTTCCGGGTATCACGTGAATGTCTTTAGTATGGAGAACTTCGAAACGGTCCCGGTCGGGATACTCGACATAGTAACGGTAGGGAATGCCGGTGCTCTCGGTGCGTCCGTGATAAAGCGGATAGTAGCGACCCTCCTCGCAGCGGTTTTCGTACGTGAGGTACGGTTGACCGCCGAGGGCTTCGATTGTCTTATCGAGAGCCGCCCGCGCCTGGCGGGCGTTCTCGGAGTCGTTCAGGTTGACGGATGGCGCAGGCGGCGGGGGCGTCGGAGCGGTTTGCGCACCGCCCAGCGCGCACAGCAGCAAAATGGCAACAAAACGGTACATGTCTATGTGGTTAGAAGCGCTCAAGCCGATTTTAGCTGCACCATTTATGGCTCTGCCCGTGGGGACGGACACCCCGTCCACTTCGCTCAGGACCGTCCGGCAGCACCGAGCACGACGCCGTTCTCCTACCCCACCAGCACCGCGCCGCCATTCACGTTGAAGACTTCACCCGTAATAAATCCAGCATGGGGCGTGCAGAGAAAGAGAATCGGGCCAGCGATCTCATCCGGCGTTCCTACGCGCCCCAGCGGGATGGTGCGAAAAACTTTTTCACGCGTCGGCGCGTCGTTGAGCGCTGCCGCTGACATATCCGTAGCCACCCACCCTGGCGCGACGCAATTGACATAGATGTGGTCGAGCGCCAGTTCGGTCGATAGCCCCTTAACCATGCTGACCAGCGCGCCTTTCGAGGCCGCATAGTCACAGTGGAAAGCTTCGCCGCGCTGTCCGGCGGTCGAACTGACCAGCACGATGTGGCCGCCGCCGTGCTTCTTCATCTGTCCCACCGAATGCTTGACGAGCGCAAAGACGCTGTCGAGATTCACGGCAATCGTGCGATGCCACTGTTCATCGGACATGCGATCGACGGGCACATCCTCGGGCGGCCAGATACCGTGATTTGCGACCAGAATGTCGAGACGCCCGAAGGCCGAGATCGCAGACGATACCAGTTGCTGCGCCGCCTGGGTGGTGGAAAGATCGCTCTGCACGGCGCGACAGTTGTCCGGGCCACATTGACGCACCAGGTCCTCGGCCTGCGCTTTTGCCGATTGATAATTGAAAACAACTTTTGCGCCCGCCGCCACAAACATCCGCACCGTCGCCGCGCCAATTCCTCGCGATCCGCCGGTGACGAGAGCAACTTTGGAATGGAGAGTGAGGTTCACAATGCGTACAAGTATCGCACGCCACACGCGGCCTCCTACTCCGACCGTAGTTTCTTGGCCCGTTATTCGTAGCGCAGGCTTTCGACCGGATCGAGTTGTGAGGCGCGGATGGCGGGAACGGTGCCGAACAGGATTCCGACCAGCGACGACACAACGATGGCAATGATGGCGGAAAGGCCGGAAATGGGAATGCGATATTCGGTAAAAAAGCGGACCGAGAAAGGAATGGCAAGTCCGATGACGATGCCGATGACACCGCCGATGAGCGAGATCAGAATGGCTTCAGAGAGAAACTGGAAGCGAATCTCGCGGTTGGTGGCGCCGATCGCTTTGCGGATGCCTATCTCACGAATACGGGCGCCGACGGTGGCGAGCATGATATTCATGATCCCGATGCCGCTGACCAGCAGCACGACCAGCGACACCGCGAGCAGAACCATGGTCATGGCGGTGGCGGTCTTGTCGGCAACCGCTACGAGTTGGGTCAGATTTCTGACGCTATAAACGGACTCCGGCCGATGGCGTGACTGAATAACGCGCTGCACCTGGGCCGTAATCGGCACCACCAGCGACGCATCGGCGGCCGAAAAGAAAATCTGCTTCACCGTAGGCGCTTCTTGAAAGTAGCGGATCACGGTGTAGGGAATCAGCATGGTGTTGTCGGTCACCTCGGATTGCCCGAATGTGTCCACCCGCTCGCGGAAGGTCCCAATGATGGTGAAAGGCAGCCCGCTCAACTTCAGTATCTTACCGAGCGCTGCTAGCTCGGAACCGTAGAGTTGGATCGCCAGTTTCGGAGTGATGACACCAACCTTGTTGTGGGCCTGCGAATCCTGCTTGTCAAAGAAACGTCCCTGGAGTATGACCAGGTTACGAACCTGTTCGTATTCCGGGTAAACCCCCATGATCTGCAGGTCTCGCTCTTTACCGCCGCCGACGGCCACGCGCTCGTTGAGCGGAAGCACGGGCGAAGCTGCGACGATGCCATCCACCTGGTGCTGGACGGCCTCCATGTCTTCAATGGTCAGCGCGTCGTTGCCGGTATTGGAGATGCGTCCTCCGCCGCTTTCGTATTCGGCATAGATCCAGTTCGATCCGATGGCCTGAATCTGATTCAGAAGGTACTGTTTGCCCGTAAGGCCAATGGTAGTGACCAGGATGAGCGAAGCGGTTCCGATAACCATGCCGAGCGCGGTGAGAGTGAAGCGAACCTTATTGCTGAGGAACGTGTCAATGGCAAAGGTGAAAATCTCGCCGAGCGCCAGGTGCGTTCGTCCGTTTGTGGGAGCGCCGGTTGTGGGAGCTGCCGTATCCATATTTCTGTTTAGATGCTACGAGCAGTTGGAGCAGGCCGCAAGCTGCTAGCGAACTCACATCTTAGATTCGAGCCGGTGCGTGCTTTATTATTAAGGGCAACATTCATCCCTTGCCGCGTCTCTCCAACCCGAGCGCATCTCCGGCAACGTTGAAACCGGCACGCTTCCCATCATTCCTGATTTCGATGGTCCTGGTGGCGCTGGCGATCCGCCTGGTGGTGATGGTTTTTCTGCTGCCTGAACAACTCGAACCGCAGCGCGACCACTGGCATTTCGGATACGAAGCCGGCAGAATCGCCCGCTCCATCGTGCAGGGCCACGGCTTCAGCAGTCCCTTATTCGAGGACACCGGCCCCACCGCCTGGATGACTCCGATTTATCCCTATCTGGTGGCCGGCGTCTTCAAAGTGTTCGGCACCTACACGAAGACCTCCGCCATCGTGCTGCTTTCGTTAAATGCCTTGATGTCAGCGTTGGTCTGCGTTCTTGTCTTCCTGATCGCTCGCATAAGTTTTGGAGAGCGCGTCGCCAAATGGTCGGGCTGGACGTGGGCATTTTTTCCCTACGCCATTTATTTTCCCGTCGAGCGCATCTGGGAAACCTGGCTCGCGACACTGCTCCTTTGTCTGCTGTTCCTGATCACACTGAATCTCGAGAATGAAAACAAGTTTCTCAAATGGGCTTTTTTCGGCGCGCTCTGGGGACTGGCGGCGCTGACCAGCCCCGCGCTACTGTCCGTGCTACCCTTTCTCGCCGGATGGGTCATCTATCGCCGCCATCGTCGCGGCCAACGCTGGTTTGTGGTCAATGTCGTAGCCACCATCGTATTTGTTGCGGTCATCTCACCATGGTTCATCCGCAACTATGAAGTTTTCCACCGCCTGGTTCCTTTCCGCGACAACATGGGGATGGTTTTGCGGCTGGGAACCAAAGGCACCACCTCGCACTGGGCACCCTACGAGCTTGGACCGTGGCACAACGACCAGGAATGGAATGAATTCAAGCAGCTCGGTGAACTTGGTTACATGGAGAAGGAAAAGCGGCAGGCCATCGAATTCATTCGCGCTAATCCCGGCTGGTATGCGTGGGCCACCGTGCGCCGCGCCATCTATTTGTGGACCGGCTACTGGAGCCTCGATCGCGCCTATCTCAAGGAGGAGCCGCTCGATCCGCCGAACATTTTATTCTGCACCACGCTCACCGTCCTCGCGCTGCTCGGCCTATGGCTGGCACTGCGAGCGGATTGCACCGGCGCTCTGCCCTACGCGCTCGTGCTGTTTTCGTTTCCCCTCATTTACTACATCACGAGCCCGGAAGTTTACTATCGGCGGCCGATTGATCCCTTCTTTGTGATCCTGGCAGTGGTAGCAGTGATGCCCGGTGCGGCAAAAAGAAAGGCGGCCAACTGGCCGCCCACTGAGAACTTAGAACCGGGAACTGAGAACTGCTCTTAAGCCGTCGCCGGCCGCTCGCCGCCCTTTGCAGGAGCCCGTTCCGGCTTGATCACCTGCTGCACGCCGTCGTCGGTTTTGGCCGGCAGCGGCTTGATCGGCGGCAAGGCCTGCCCGTCGACCAGCAGCTTGATCTCAGAGGCATCGAGCACTTCGCGTTCGATCAGCGCCTTGGCAATCTGGATCAGCGTCTCGCGATTCTCGGAGAGGATCTTCTTCGCCGTCGCGTAGCCAACGCTCACCATCTTCTTGACTTCTTCGTCAATCTGGATGGCGGTGGCTTCGCTGTAGTCGCGGTGTTGCGCGATTTCGCGTCCCAGGAAGATCTGCTCTTCTTTCTTGCCGAAGGTCAGCGGCCCCAGGTCGCTCATGCCCCACTCGCAAACCATCTTGCGCGCCAGTTCCGTGGCTCGCTCAATGTCGTTGCCCGCGCCCGTCGACATCTGGTTCAGGAAAAGCTCTTCCGCGATGCGCCCGCCCATCAGGATGGCGATCTGCGTGTCGAGATAGTTCTTGTAGTAGTTGTGACGATCGTCGGTCGGCAACTGCATGGTCAAACCGAGCGCCATGCCACGCGGAATGATCGTGACCTTGTGCACCGGATCGGAGTGCGGCAGCATGGCAGCCACCAGCGCGTGTCCGGCCTCGTGATACGCGGTGTTCTTCTTCTCCTCATCGGAGAGCAAAAGCGACTTGCGCTCCACGCCCATCAACACCTTATCTTTCGCCACTTCGAAGTCATACATCAGCACGGCCTTACGGTTCTGCCGCGCCGCCGCCAACGCCGCTTCATTCACCATGTTGGCCAGATCTGCGCCGGAGAATCCCGGTGTGCCGCGGGCGAGCACTGACAAATCCACATCGTCCGCGAGTGGAATCTTGCGGGTGTGTACGCGCAGAATTTCTTCGCGTCCGCGAACATCGGGACGATTCACCACCACGCGCCGGTCGAAACGTCCCGGTCGCAGCAGCGCAGGGTCGAGCACATCCGGACGGTTGGTCGCCGCCATCAGGATCACGCCTTCGTTCGATTCGAAGCCGTCCATTTCTACGAGCAACTGGTTCAAAGTCTGCTCGCGCTCATCGTGTCCACCGCCAAGCCCGGCGCCGCGGTGACGTCCCACGGCATCAATTTCGTCGATGAAAATAATGCAGGGAGCGTTTTTCTTGCCCTGTTCGAACAGATCGCGCACGCGGCTCGCGCCCACGCCCACGAACATCTCCACAAAGTCCGAGCCGGAGATGGAGAAGAAAGGAACATTCGCTTCGCCCGCGACTGCGCGCGCCAGCAAGGTCTTGCCCGTTCCCGGAGGTCCAACCAGCAGCACGCCCTTCGGAATGCGGCCGCCAAGCTTCTGGAACTTCTGCGCTTCGCGCAGGAACTCGATGATTTCGCGGAGTTCTTCCTTCGCCTCATCCACGCCAGCCACGTCTTTGAACGTGATCTTTTTCTGCTGCATGGAGAGCAGACGCGCCCGGCTCTTGCCGAACGACAGCGCCTTATTTCCGCCCGTCTGCATCTGGCGGATCATGAAGAACCAGAGCGCGCCCAGAAGGACCAGCGGCGCCAGATTCAGAATCCAGCTAGGCCAGGTGCCGTTGCTGATGTCCTTGAAACTGTACGGAACACCTTTGTCCGTCAGCTTCTTGTACATCTCCGGATAGCTCCCCGGAGGCACAGTCGTATGAAACGGCGAGTCGGGGTTCTTAAACTTCCCCTTTGCTTCCTGGCCGACGAACAGCACGTCGTGCACATTGCCCTGGTCGACATCCGCCAGGAATTCAGAAAAGCCGATTTCTTTTTCCTTCTGCGCGTTGCTGCCGGTTTTCACCACCTGCCAGAGCAGGAAGGCCGACACCACGATGATCGCCCAGAAAGCTACCGCCTTGATCGTAGAATTCACCTAAAACTCCTCTTAGTGAGGCCCATCCCTGCCCAAAAAGACGCCGCCTCTTCTTTCGTATTGGATGCCGGAGGCGGAAATTCGACTGGGGAAAGACCGCTCTCTCATTTTAGACCTTTTTGGAAGAGAACGGGGCACCAGAAGAAAGTGACAGAAGTCACGGGATGGCAGGGCCGGCCTCAAGGCCGGCTTGGTGTCAACGAGCTTCGAGCCTCAGCCAGTCGCCGCCAGATACGGCAGATTTCGTCCCGTCTGCTCTGGATTGCCCAAGCCATAGCCGCACAGAAAGGCGTCATCCACCAGAAATCCGAAGTAGTCCGGCTGCAGCGGCACCCGGCGCGCCGACTGGCGATCCAGAAGCGTCGCCAACTTCACCGAGGCCGCGCCCCGCCCACGCAGGTCGCTCATCAGAAATTCGGTAGTCACGCCTGAGTGCACCAATCCCTCGACCAGCAGAACGTGCTTGCCTGCAATCGGCAGCGCGTGGCTAAAGAAAATCTCCAACAGCGGAGATTCACCCTGCTTGCTCTGCTTGTAGCTGGGCTTGATAAAGGTGCAGATGACGGGCACGTCGAGCGCCCGCACCAGATCGGCCATAAACAGGAAGCTGTTCTCCAGGATTCCCAGCGCGATCACGGTCTCGCCGCGATAGTCGTCGGAAATCTGCCTTCCCAGTTCGCGGACTCTTTTCTGAATCTGGTCGGCCGAGACCACCTGGCGCAACCCGGCATTCGGCAATGCATTCATAGCGGAAGTGGCGCCTCCGGCCTGGTAACTACAATGGTAACTCTGAAGTGCGTAACTCTAACCACGCTACGTGACATCATGGCATGTTACATCATGTCCGCAGTCTCTCGAATCCAAATCGCATGCGCAGCCCCCGCCGGCACCCGAAAAACCGCCGGAACGGCGAATCCCCGCATCCAGACAAGCCCGCAACCTTCCGCGACCGCAACCGGCCAGAGCTTTTTCTCCGCTCCGGTCGCGTGCCGGTCGCTCAGCAACTCTTTCACTTTCTTTGCGGCCGCTGTATGCGCGGGCCAGTAACGATCTCCCGCTCGCCAGTTGCGGATCAGAACTTCCTTCGGCATGCGCTCCAGATCCAGCAACTGCCCGCGTTCCTGCTCTGGAACGCTACCCGCTTCCACCACCCGAGCTTCGACGCAAGCGCCTAGTTCAGGAACCTCGACCGCGCCCGGCACCGCTAAAGCGTATTCATAATCCGCGGGTTGTTGATGCCCGGCTTCGCTCAGACTACTAACAGCCTCCGATTCCAGCAAAAGCTGGTGGCGTAAACGGCGAAGATTTCGCCTGGGAAAGCCCCGCCCGTCCGGCAGTTCCAGTTTTCTGCCTGCTACCCCACGCGCCAGTTCCAACGTCTCCTCAATCAGCCGGAACGAGATACTCAAGCCGGGCGCATTGGCCTCGAGCCATGCGCGTACCAGGCGCCGCTGCGCCGCCAACGGCAGCACCAGCAGCGGCTCCAGCGGTAGAGACGCGGTTTGCCGCGTCTCGCCAGCACCTCCGCCCGGTGCCGCGACCTCCGGATGGCCGCACCTCCATTGCTCTTCCTCAGCCCGAGCGATTTCCGCCAGCTCAGCCATGTGTTCGATCGCGGCCTCGCCAAATTCTTCGCCGATCATGGGCAGCAACCGATGCCGCACGCGATTGCGCAGGAAGGCGATATCCCGATTCGACGAATCCTCCCGCCAGCTCTGGCCCTGCTGGCGCAGAAATTCCTGCAAGGCAGCGCGCCGAAAGCCGAGCAGCGGCCGTACCAACTCGCCGAACGCGTGTCCTTTCTCTTGGAACACGATCCGCGGATGAACTCCCGAGAGTCCCCGAATGCCCGTACCGCGAAAAATGCGCAGCAGCACGGTCTCTGCCTGATCGTCGAGGGTGTGCGCCGTCACAATCTTCGACGCGCGACCATCGCGCGCCAACTGGCGAAAGAAACCGTAGCGCAACTTGCGCGCGGCCGCCTCGATGCCGGAGATGCCGGAACGAGAACCGAAACCGATTTCCGAACCGATTTGCGAAATATGCCTGCGGTCAATCGGCGCCTCGCCGGTATGCAATTCGAGCCCGTGCTGCCGCGCCAACTTTGCGACAAAGCGCTCGTCCTCGTCCGACTCTTCGCCGCGCAGTTTGTGATTGACATGCGCAACCGACGGCACGATCCCCAACTCGGCCCGCAACTCCAGCAGCAGGCAAAGCAACGCTACAGAATCCGCTCCGCCGGAAACCGCAACCGCCACGCGGTCCCCGGCCCGAATCGACTTCTGCTTGCGAATTGTCTGCAACAGACGGTCGGCCAGCTCGTGCACGAAGAAATGGTACCGGAAACCAGTTCTCAGTTCCCAGTTCTCAGTGCCGGCGCTTTTTCTGAGAACTGAGAACTGACATCTGCTATGCTGTTCCGCAAATGTGGGGAGCTTTCCGCTGGACTGCCAGATTTCTGCTGCTGGTCATGCTCGCTCCGGCGTTCGGGCCGCTGACGACGGCCTGTGCTGCCCAGCCGGAAGCCAAGCACTGCATGCGCAAGCCGGTGTCCGCGCCTGCGGCACTGCCTGCGATGCCATGCCATCATGCGATGGCACGGTCGAAGACTCCTCAGCCCGAATCATCTGGAACCTCGTTTCAAGCTGTCGATAACTGCTGTCAGAACCATTGCTGCTGCGGCGCGACTACCTCCGAGTGGGCGCAGCCCGCTTCCAATCTGCTCTCCTGCTTAAGTCTTGTGATCGAACCCGCGCACCCGATACAAAGCGCGGTGCTTCAATCAAGCGATACCTTCAGACACAATTCCGCCCGCGCTCCTCCGCGCAGCTAGCCCTCTTGCCGAAACCCAAGAATTAGCACCCTGGCCAAGAGCGCAGGGGCGCACGCATTTCCAGCCCTAAAAGGGGCGGAAAGGTTTCGCTGCCCGAGAAGGCAGGCGACAAGTCGACTCCTCTCAGCTCGGCCTCTTAGGAGCCGAGAAGGTCGACATTCATAAGGACCAGAGACATGACTCGCCCCAAGCTGCAGACATTCGCTGTCTTGCTGTCGATCGCTTTGTTATGGACGACCCCCGCCGCCTTCGCCAATGTTTACGGTGCGATTCGCGGCGTCGTGCACGACCCGCAGCATCGTCCGATTCAAAACACCATGGTGATGCTCCACGCAAAGTCGTCAGAGTGGGCGAAGAGCGTAACCACCGACGCCAGCGGTGAATTCCAGTTCAATGCCGTTCCGCTCGGCGACTATTCCGTCAGCGTCGCCAGTCAAGGCTTCGCCCAAACCGCCCAGGACGTCACGGTCATCTCGGGAACGGTCCCGGTCATTCATTTTCAATTGCAAGTGGCCTCGGCAAATGAAAAAGTTATCGTCTCTGGCTCGCCCGCAGTCGTCGCCACCGACAGCTTCACTCCCACTACCCTCGTCAGCCGCCTCGACATCGAGCGCACTCCCGGCGCCGACCAGACGAACAGCATGGCCATGATCACCGACTACGTCCCCGGAACCTACGTCACCCACGACATGCTTCACATGCGCGGCGGCCACCAGACCACATGGCTGCTGGACGGCATCCCCATCATCAACACCGCCATCGCGCAGAATCTCGGTCCCCAGTTCGATCCCAAAGACATGGATTACGTGGAAGTCGATCGCGGCAGCTACGGCGCCGAGTTCGGCGACCGCACTTATGGCGTCTTTAACGTCGTGCCCCGCACCGGTTTCGAGCGCAACAACCAGGCTGAACTCGTCATGACTGCCGGCAGCTTCTACCAGACCGACGACGACCTCAGCTTCGGCAGCCACACCGAACGCTTCGCCTATTACGCCAGTGTCAACGCCAACCGCAGCAATCTCGGTCTGCAGCCGCCTGTTCCCCAGGTTGTGCACGATGCCGAAAACGGCGTCGGCGGCTTCGGGTCTTTCATCTTCAATGTGGATCCCACCAACCAGCTCCGCCTGATGACGTCACTCCGCCGCGACTATTTCCAGATCCCTTACGACCCTTTCCCCAACGACCTCGAAAATAGCCCCGGCAGCGGTCAGTACACGCCCAGCATCGGCCTGCGCGATGGCCAGCACGAGGCCGATGCCGGCGTCCTGTTCACCTGGGTGCATACCTTCAACTCGCGCCTCATGGCCACGGTTTCGCCTTTCTATCACTACAACAGCGGCGACTACGCTAGCAGGCCCAACGACAATCCCATCGCCACCACGGAAGACCGCGCCTCGACCTATGTCGGAGGTCAGGCCACCTTCGCCGCCAACTATAAGAAGAACGACCTGCAGGTTGGATTCGTCAGCTTCTATCAGAGCGACAATCAGTTCTTCGGAGCCATCTTCAATCCCCTCAGTTATTCTCCGCCCCCTTCGCCCATCGCCGATCCCGAAGACCCCACCGCCAACCTCGAAGCCTTTTACATTGACGACAAACTCAAACCCTTTTCCTGGCTGACGCTCTCCGCGGGCATGCGCCCTATGCGCTTTTCCGAAGGCAACTTTGCGGCCGGTTCCGCGCCGCCCGTCTCCGAGTCCGCCATCAGTCCGCGCTTCGGCGCCACCGCCACCATCCCTCGGCTTCGTTGGACATTCCGAGCCTTTTACGGACACTACTATCAAGCGCCGCCCATCGAAACCGTTTCCGGGCCGTCCCTGATCGACTATGCTCAAGGGCAAAGTCTGGGCTTCCTGCCCCTCCACGGCGAGCGCGACGAAGAACATCAGTTCGGCGTCACCATTCCTTACCGCGGATGGGTCCTGGACGCCGATACCTTCAAAACAGACGTCGCCAACTTTCTCGACCACAACAACATTGGAGCCTCCAGCATCTTCTTTCCCATCACCGTTTCTCAAGCCCTGATTCGCGGATGGGAACTTACCCTGCGCTCGCCCCGCATCGCCCACCGTGCGCAGGTTCACGTCGCCTACTCGAACCAGATCGCCGAGGGCAGCGGCACCATTACCGGAGGTCTCACCAATTTCACACTCTCTCCCGGACTCACGCCGCTCGACCACGACCAGCGCAATACGCTCAGCGTAGGCGGAGACGTCACTCTCCCCTGGCGCTCCTATGCCTCCAGCAACGTTTACTACGGATCCGGCTTCACCAACGCTTTCCCGGGCGCGCCCTATCCAGGAAATTATTTGCCGCAGCACACCACTTTCGATCTATCGCTCGGCAAAGACTTCGGCGAACGCTGCAGCGCGTCCCTCACTGCATTAAACGTAACCAACCACCGCGTCGAGTACGACAACAGCCTCACCTTCGGCGGATATCACTGGAACCTGCCGCGCCAAATCTATGTCCAGGTTCGCTACCGGTTCCGTTATTGAGGTGTGCATTGGGTCTGGCTCGGGCAAGAGCTGACGGCTGCCCGCTGGGCCGCATCTAACCAACCACAACAGCGAGATCCGTTTGACGCTGTTCCGGTACGCTCCGTATAATGCAGAGCGTCCACACCCTGATCACCACGCTTGCGGTCTGTGCGTGAAGAGAGCTGGGCTTCATAAGCGCATAGCGCGCTGGCTGCGCCGGTCTCCAGGTCTGTGTTTCAGGTCATGTTCGAGATCTGATGACTGATAGGCTCGGGTTGCGATAAGGTTTCGTTGAGCCCAGCGAGCTGGAACTTCCAGCATTCCGAAGAATTCGAAGGAGTTCAAAGGATCCAATGATTGGCATGTTAACGACTAGCAAGTTTGCCCGCGCCACCGTGGCCGTCGTGTTCGGCCTCTCCCTATTTGCTCTGGCCCAAGCCAGCCCGGCTGCCGGGACTCCCGCGGCTGCCACCCCACCTGATTCGCCTTCCGCTGCTGCTGCTGCCAAGGCTACGGGGACCAAAGTCGGCACCATCAACATCGAACAGGCGATCTTCGCCTCCAATGAAGGACGGCGCGATTTCGAAGCGCTCAGCAAAAAGTTCGAACCCAAGCAGAACGAACTAAAGGGCTGTGCCGACGAAATCGACGGCCTCACAAAGCAGCTCAATGCGCAGCAGGACAAGTTGAATGATGAATCGCGCGAGAAGCTGGTGAAGCAGATCGAGACCAAGAAGAAGAGCTGCGATCGCGCCACCCAAGACGCCCAGGAAGACTTCCAGAGCCAGCAGGGCGAGATCGGCAATAAGATCCTGACCAAGATGGCGCCGCTCATCGTGAAGTACGCCGGCGATAACGGTTACGGCATGATCCTCGATACCTCCCAGCAGTGGCCGCGCGGCCCGGTGATCTGGTATGGCCCGGCCGTGGACATCACGCAGCCGATCGTCGAAGCCTACAACACACAATCCGGCGTACCGGCGCCACCTGCTGGCAGCACGGCTCAAAAGCCCGTGAAACCGGCAGCCAACGCTACCAAATCTGCTGCTCCTGCGACTAAACCGCCGGCAACCACTCCGCCGAAACAGTAGCGACACCGCTGGCGTGGTTTTGGTTCCAACTTCTTTAGGACCGCGTGCTAACGCGGTCTTTTTTTCGCTTTGTTCTAGTGGAGAGCCGGACGTCGTCGCCCGGCGAGACGCCCGTCCCTCCACCGCTCAGGATCAAATCGCACGTCGCAGGTGTCTGTAGGGATAACGGGCCCGTTCCGGAGGATTTCATGTTCAGCGCACTCGAAAGCACCTGGGACCAGTCTGCCCGTCGCGGATGGACTACACTCGCATCCTTCACCATGCAGGCCTTTGGACTGAGCCTGCTGCTGCTGATTCCCATCCTCACGATTCAGGGACCACCCAAGCTGCAGTGGCTCGAGTCGCCAATGCTCACGCCACCGCCAGCCCCTGCGCCGCCAGCACCCGGACAACGGTTGATTCATTCGTCGAACATCAGCGAAGGACACCTGCTGCAGCCCACGGCGATCCCACCTGCCATCGTGACCCTGAACCAACCGCAGGTTGGATCGGCGCCGGATATCGGCAACATAGGTGTGGACGGAGGAACCGGTACGAGCCGACGCGGGGTACCCGGCTCGATTGGCATCGCGGTGGATGTGGCTTCGCCGCCGGCTCCTGCGCCCACGTATCCACTCAGAATCTCGCACTGGGCGGAGGGCAACATCATCTACCGCGTCCAGCCGATCTATCCGCCACTCGCGCGCCAGGCGCGGGTTCAGGGCGCCGTCGAGTTGCGGGCGATCATCAGCAAGGCGGGGACGATCGAAAATCTGGTGGTGGTCCGCGGGCATCCGATGCTGGCCACAGCGGCAATTGAGGCGGTCCGGCAATGGCGCTATCGTCCTTACCTGCTGAACAACGAGCCCATCGAAGTGGAGACCGAGATTACGGTGAACTTCGTGTTATCGGGGAATTGACGTGAACAGTTGATTTCAATAGTTACCATCGGCACCTAACAGTTAACAGCGCGGCCGGTGCGCTAACTATAATCGACTAAGTGACCGCCTCGCGTCCTCATTTGTCGAAAATTCCCGAGAGCCGCTCCCTGATTCTCGACGGCCGGACTTGGGCAGAAGTTTCCCTGGCCGCGCTCGGAGAAAACTTCCACGCGGTGCAGAAACACGTCGGCAAGGGCGTTACCATCTGCGCGGTGGTCAAAGCCGACGGTTACGGCCACGGCGCGGTGGAATGCGCGCGCGCTCTCGAATCCGAAGGCGCCGAGTGGCTGGGCGTGACCGATGCCGCGGAAGGCCTGGCGCTGCGCGGCGCCGGCACCAAGGCCCGCATCCTGCTGATGACCGGAATCTGGAAGGGCGAGGAAGATGGGATCGTCGTCCAGAATCTAACTCCCACGCTCTGGGAGCCATGGCACATCGAGACGCTCGAACGAGCCGCGCGAAAACGGCAGAGCGATCTGCCGTCACATCGTTTGCCCGTGCATCTGAAATTCGACACGGGCATGAACCGGCTGGGGGCTTCGAAGGAAGCGCTGCCGCGTTTGTGCGACATGTTGTCCGCCTGCCAGCACCTGAGTCTCGAAGGAGTGAGCACACACTTCGCGTCAGCCGAAGTGCTGGACGACGAAAACGCGGTGCGCCAGATGAAGTGCTTTGAGGAGGGACTTGCGGTCTTGGAGAGCTACGGGCTCCGGCCTCGGTTCGTTCACATGGGAAATTCCGCCGCGATGAGCGCGCGGCCCGATACATGGAAGACCATGGTGCGTCCGGGGATCGCGCTCTACGGATATTCGCTCGCCTTCACGCGTGGCGGCGCACCCGCCGCGGTCACGCCGCTGCCGCTGCATCCCGTGCTTTCGTGGAAGACGCGAGTGTTGACGGTGAAGGATGTCGCAGCGGGAGAAGCTGTCGGCTACATGGGCACCTTCGTGACCAAGGCGCGGAGCCGCATCGCGGTGCTGCCCGTCGGTTACGCGGATGGTTATCCGCGGCTGCTTTCTAATCGCGCGCGGGTGATCGTGGGCGGCGAATACGCGCCGGTGGTCGGGCGCGTGTCGATGGACTTGACGATCGTGGACGTCACCCACATTCGCGGCGTCGCAGTGGGAGATGAAGTCATCTTGATCGGACGAAACAACGGCAAGAGCGTGGACGCAGTGGAACTGGCGCGTTGGTGCGAAAGCGTGCCCTACGAAATATTGTGCGGTCTATCGCAGAGAGTGCCACGAGTTTATCTCTAAGCAGCCGGCACTTAGCACTCAGGCATTCAGCCAGCAGGTTTCGTATCAGGGTATCGCTTTAGCGATCCCGCAAATTCTTCCGCCGCGTGAGCGGGGTAGAGCAACGCCGTTCCGCTCTTTTGCGAGGCCGGCGCCATCGGCTGATTAGCAAAAATGATCTTGCCCCCGCGCCGCGCGACTACATAACTCGTCAATCCACGCAGCGCCGGCGGATCATCCTCTTCGGCCCACAAAAAAACGCGGTGCGGCCCATGCCACATTTCTACAAACGATGCCTGCGTCTCGAAAACCCGCGGTGCTCCCGGAAACTGCGTGCCGTACCACATGTTTCCGCCGGGCGCGCGCAAACTGTGCAACGGGATCCCCGTGTAGAAATTTAGCGTGGACGCATTTTCATACAGTCCTATGACCACGATCTGATCGCCCGGCTGGTACTGCTCGCGAATCGCCAACGCCAGATCCTTCGACGAAAGAATCGGGGAGAAGATGCCGAACGCAATCCGCACGCACGCCAGCAGAACCACCATCATCGCAGCCAGCGCCACATTGCCGGCTCCCGCCCGCCCGCGGTGTCGCAGAATAAAGTTGGCGAGCGTTCCCAGCAGAAACGCGAGTGAAAAGCCGAGCAACGGCAGACGGAATGCCCCCATCGCTTGCGGGGTCAAATCCAGAAAGTGTCCGAACGAGAGTGCGTAGTCCTGCGGATGTTTTCGTAACAGATCCGACAGATCGGTGCCCGGAGGTGGCGCCTTCGACAAGAAAAACAAGGCAAAGCCAACCACCGCGATAGAGACACCGGCCGCCAGCAACACCGCCGACGAAATTCGTCCGCTGCGCCGCTCGCGGCTATCCGCAGCGGATTCTCTCTCCTGTTGCAGCCATCCGCCCACCAGCAGCGCCAACCCCGGAATCGCCGGGATAGTGTAGTATTCCTGCCGCGTCGAGAGGCTGAAGAAGCCCACGATTACCAGGTTCCACAAGAAAGCTAAAAGATAAGCGCGCTGGCGCCGCGACATCTGCCCGCGAAATTCGCGCCATCGCCGCGGCACCTCCTGCAGCGACTGCGGAAGAAACACGGTCCACGGGAGCAGCCACAAAACCAGCAAAGCCCAAAACAACAGCAGCGGAACCGTGTCGTAGTCGCGTGGAGTGCGCCGGTTTAGAAAACGCAGGATGTGCTCATTGACGAAATAGAACCACAGGAATCCACGCACGTGGCCCTGCGCCGGATTTCGCAGCGCCGCCAGAATGTGCCAAGGAGCGGCGATGGCGAAAAACACCAGCGCGCTCGAAACCAGACGCAACTTGAGCAAGTGCCGCAAATTTCCCGTCAGCAGCAGGTAAAGCCCGATCGCTGCCGCCGGAAACACCAGTCCGATCAGCCCCTTCGTGAGCACGTTGAGCGCGCACACCGCGGCCAGTCCCCAGCAGGTCCAGCGCGCGGGCTTCGGTTGTTCCAGCGACACCAGAAAAAGCCAGAAGGTCAGGGTCAGCCAAAGACCCACGGCCACGTCCGGAATCAAGAAGCGCGTGAAGAGATACGGCCCGAGCGCAGTTGCCAGCACCAGCCCCGAATCGACTCCGCCTTCGCTGCCCAACGCCCAGCGCCCCAAGCCGTAAGTGGAGAGAATCATCGCCAATACGCCGAGGACGAGAGGCAGGCGTGTGCTCCACTCGCTGACGCCAAACAGCGAGTAGCTCGTCGCCACGCCCCAATACATCAGTGGAGCTTTTTCCAGATAGCGGATGCCATTGGCGTACAGCGTAACCCAGTCGTGCCGCTGCACCATTTCGCGCGCCGCCTCGGCATGCACAGTGTCGGCATCGTCGAGCAAGGCGGGCCGGGACAGTCCTGACATGTAGATGACCGCCCACAGCCCGATCAACACCAGCACGGAAATCCGCCAGTCCGCAAATAACCGGTTCGGACGAGGTGTTATCGGATGGATAGCGCTCGGACGGTTCGCACTGGCCATGGTCGGCGGATCGAGATGGCGTGCAGCGCTGGGATTCATCGTGGAAAGCTTCATTATACGGGAGTAAGAAAGCTGGGAGTAAGAACCGTCCTCAGTCCGCGGCGACAACGCGGGAAGCACGGTCGCCCGCCACCTCGCGGTAAATCTCCAGGATTCTCGACACCGAATTAGTCCAGGAAAATCGCTGCGCTTGGTCATAGCCGCGCTGTTTCATCTGCGCGCGCAACGCCGGATCAAGCAGCGCCCGTTGCAAACCTCGCTGGATCTCAAACACATTTTCCGGATTCACCAGCAACGCTGCATTCCCCGCCACTTCCGGCAGGCTCGAAGTGTTCGAAGTGACCACCGGAGTGCCGTGGGCCATGGCCTCGAGCGGAGGCAATCCAAATCCCTCGTAGAGCGATGGAAACACAAAAACCTTGGCGACATCGTAGAAAATACGCAGCACGTCGATGGGCACGAATCCCAGGAAACGCACGTCGTTCTGCACGCCACTGCGTACCACCGTTCGGCGCAGCCGCGGATGGCTCGACAGATCGTCTCCGATGATGATGAGCTTCAAATCCGGCACCTGCCCCTCCTTCTGCAGTTCGCTCTTCAGCGCCGAAAACGCTTCGATGATGCGCACCACGTTTTTGTGTGGCCGAATCGCACCCGCATACAAAATGAATGGATAGTTCACCAGGTAGCGCTGGGCAATCAGTTCGCGATCCGCTTCGGTGGCATGACCGTGCAGAAAACGCTCGTCAATCGCGTTATAGACAACTTCGATGCGGTCGTCCGGAATCGCCAGCAGCTTTTCGATTTCGTTCTTGGTGAACTGCGACACCGCGATCACGCGCGCCGCTTTGCGCAGCACGCGGCGCGTTAAGTAAAAGTGCAGGCTGCGCCGCAAACTGGAAGCGTTGCGCGATCCATACATGTGCTCCAGCAGGTCGTGCACAGTGAGGATATAAGGACAAGCGAGGCCGCGCGGAATCCAGAACAGGTGCGGAATGTGAACCACGTCGCACTCCAGGCGCTGCACGATCGCGCGGAACGCGAGATTTCCCTTCAGCGTGTCATCGGCGCCGTCCAGCGCCACCGTGTGGAAGTTCGGCGGCAGGGCGCCGCATTCCGCCACCTTCGCCGGCGGTCCAATAAGGAAGTATTTGCTGTCGCGGTCGAGGCGCGCCAGCGTGCGGACTACGTTCCGGATGTATGTGCCAACCCCGAATTCCGTCATGCGACGGATGTCGATGGCCACTTTCACAGCCTGAATTTAACCACAGGGAGCGTAGGGGAACACAGGGAATTCGCCTGACTACCACTCGACTTTGTCATCCTGAGCGAAGCGAAGGACCTGCTTTTTGCGGCGAACAGCAGATCCTCCGCTCAGGATGACAATTTTCTGAAAAGTTACGCCCTGACTTCCGCCTGCGCCCGCGCCCGCCGCTCGGCATATAGCGGAAACTCCTCGGCCATCCCCAGCACCTGCTTGCGGATTTTCGCCAGCACCGCGGCGTCCGTCCGATGATTGAGCGCTTCCGCGATCCAGTGCGAGATCTGCCGCATCTCCGCTTCTTTCATGCCGCGCGTAGTAACCGCCGGCGAACCAATGCGAATACCGCTCGGCTTCATCGGCGGATTCGTATCAAAAGGAATCGCGTTCTTGTTGACCGTGATGCCGGCCTCGACGAGGGCTTTCTCCGCCTCGCTCCCCAGCATGCCCTTCGCGAACACGTCCACCAGCATCAGGTGCGTGTCCGTTCCACCGGAGACGATGCGATAGCCGTCGGCCGCCAGCGTTTCGGCCATCACCTTCGCATTGGCGACAACCTGCCGAGCGTAGTCGCGGAAACTCGGCTGCGAAGCCTCAAGGAAGCACACCGCCTTGGCGGCCATGATGTGCACCAGCGGCCCTCCCTGCATTCCGGGGAAGACCGTCTTATCGATTTCCTTCGCGAATTCCTGCTTGCTCAGGATCATGCCCGAGCGCGGCCCGCGCAGCGTCTTGTGCGTCGTCGAAGTCACAATCTGCGCGTGCGGCACCGGCGATGGATGCACTCCACCCGCCACCAGTCCCGCGAAGTGCGCCATATCGACCAGATAGACCGCACCAACCTTGTCCGCAATCTGGCGCATGCGGACGAAATCGATGATCCGCGGATAAGCGCTGCCGCCGCCGATAATCAGCTTCGGATGCTCCGCCGTGGCGATCTTTTCCAGATCGTCGTAATCGATCGTCTCCGTTTCCTTGGTCACGCCGTAGGGAACGATCTTGTAAGTCTTGCCCGAAAAATTCAGCGGATGCCCGTGCGTGAGGTGCCCGCCATGAGCCAGATTCAAACCAAGAATCGTGTCGCCCGGCTGCAGCACGGACGCGTAGGCAGCCTGATTAGCCTGCGATCCCGAGTGCGGCTGTACGTTGGCATGCTCCGCGCCAAAGAGTTTCTTGACCCGCTCGCGCGCCAGACTCTCCACCACGTCGGTAAACTCGCATCCGCCGTAATACCGCTTGCCGGGATAGCCTTCCGCATATTTGTTGGTGAACACGGAACCGGCGGCTTCGAGCACAGCCTCGCTGACAAAGTTTTCCGAAGCGATCAGCTCCAGCCCTTCATGCTGGCGGCGAACTTCGTTGTCAATAGCGTTAGAAATCTCAGGATCAACTTCATAAAGCGGACGCGACATGGCAGAATTTTTCATAGTTATGTACCGAATCCTATTTTACCCGGATGCCGCGCCAAGTGTAGCGCGGACACTCCTGTCCGCAAAGCCTGCGAACTTTCAGAACTCTGGAATTTCCCCGGTGCTAAACGAGAGGTTTGACGTGCTGACGAATCCAGTCGAGGATTTGGGCAAAGCGAAATTCGTGCCGCTCCATCGAACCGGTGATGAACGCGTGTCCGTCCAGGCCTTCGACCTCGATGTAAAAACCGTTGCGCCGCAAGAAAACATCGGCGGCGGTGAAAGCGATGCGCTTATTGCCGTCAAGGAAGCCGTGGTTGTTCGCGAGCGACTCCATCAGCGCGGCCGCTTCTTCTTCGATGGAGTTGTAATACCCGATTTGCGGACGAAAAACGGCGGCCTCCACCGCGCCCTTATCGCGAACGCCATGCATACCGCCGAATAGCTCGATCAATCGGTGCTGCATCCGGTAGACTTCCGCGACCGTAAGGTAGTCTGCCATCTGGCTTCTTACTTGGCGAGACGCTGCAACAGGTCGCGATTGCGTGCCACCGACTGCTCGAATGCATCCATCACTTCCGGTCGGACCAGATGCTGGGACGGAACCACGTTGTGCAGGTAAAACCGGAGCGCTTCCTCGAGAACATGCCGCTTCGTTTGCCCGTTCCGCTCGGCAACCGCAACGAACTCACCGTAGAGCTGTGCGTCGATCTCAGGGGTGAACTTCTTGGTCGTGGCTGGCATGGTCCACAACTCCTTGTTCAACTCCAATCTTACCTTTGCTAACCATGATAAATCAAGATAAATCTGTATTCAAACATGTCATTGTAAATAAATGCTTTACTCGATGTGAAAGTCCGGTTCAAGTACAGCCTCGCTGACAAAGTTCTCCGAAGCAATCAGCTCCAGCCCTTCATGCCACAAATAATCGTACCCGCTGGCCGGGCGGGCCACCCTATCGATGACACATGGTCGCCCACTGGCCCACCACCACTAGTCGAACGCCGTCCGCAGAAAGCTAACCAGCTGCCACCCATCCATGTATTTGTACGGAGTCTCTCCCATGGTGTAATGCCCGCAGGGCAGCACGACGACTTTGTGATCGAGGTTGTGCTTCTCGAACTGCTCGACTACCTGCTCCGAAAATTCCGGCAGAAACGTCATGTCGTACTTTGCATAGATAATGAGCGAGCGCCGCGGCCAGCGCGAAAATTTGTCGAAGTACACCATCGGACTGACGGCGCGCCACACCTGCCGCAGATTCTCCAGATCGATAGCCGTTTCCAGTCCCTCGCGGATGTGGCGCGTGGACTGCCCGTGCCACACCACGTCGGCAAAGTAAGTCGAGGCGTGGTTGAAGGCGGCGACCTTAATGCGCGGATCGTGCGCGGTGGCGATAAACGCATAGCACGACCCGAGGCTGGTGCCGACGATGCCAAGCCGGTTGTAACCCTGCGCTTCCAGCCAGTCGAGGCAAGAACGCACATCGATCACGCCCTGGCGCACCGAATCGAGCGTGCGTCCAATGTTGGCGGAAACGGCATAGTCGGCGCGGTCGATCTCCGCCGGACGGCGAATGTCGTGATACGGCATGGACAGCCGCAGCACCGCAATCCCCATCCAGTTCATCACGCGGCAGAGGCTGGTGTAGTGGAGCGCGTCGGAATTCCAGTGCGGCAAGAGAACCACGGCGCGGCGTCCGCGAGCCGGAAACCAGCGCGCGTTCACCAGATTATTCTCGGGAAAGGGCGTTACCACCGGCGAGGTGAAGCGCAGAAACTCCGAATGCGTACCGCGAACTTTCTCTTCGAGGCGCGGGTCGGGCACCTCGCGCGTGCTGAACACCTGAACTTCCCGGCGCTCCAGCCGGAAATCCGCCGGCTTCTGGTAGGAATAAAAATCGTCGCTCGCCCGAATGATGCGATCGTTGAAGCGCGAGAGATATTCCAGCAGTTCGCGCGAGCCCTGTCCTGTAGGACCACCGTTGCGGCCGGGCCAGCTGTGGGTCCAATCCAGTCCCCAGTCCAGCGGACGCACCACGCGGTTATTGTCCACCGACGTGAGCCGGGTCTCCCAGTCGTACATCCATTGAGCGTAGCGCGAGGGCATTTCCATTTAGAAATACAACAAGGAGTCGCGATTGGCGACTTGGGTCAGTTTAATGGCAGGATATCAGCACTCAGCAGTCACCGCTCAGCATTCAGCAGTTTCCGATGCCAGCCCCTAAAGGGCATCTGATTTGGGGACGGCCGCCCCCGGCCGTCCAAGGAGAGCGAAGCTCGGCAGCCGCTTTGTGATCACAGCTGCCTGCGATTCGCCATAGTCAGGCGGCCGTCTTTCAGATCGAAGACATCGCCTCGCCAGTGGATGCGGTTGCCCATAAAGCTTGCAGCCCAGACGAGAGGCGCAATCAGGTCCCGCAAGAGCAGCAAGAGGATATTGCGGAGCACTTCGCTGCGGAAAGTCTGGCGGTCGTCGAGCACGACCACGGCAGCAACGAACCCGACGGCCAGCCGCATAGCGAACGTCAGCGCCAGCAGTAGCCACGCCCACGCAGCCCCTCGAGCCGCTAGCAGCGTCGCCAACGCCCACGGCAGGCCGAAGGTAAAAAGTAGTCCTGCGTATCCCCAGCGACGGGCGTCGCGAATGGTGCGCGACCAGCGCAGTTGATGGCGGAAAAACTGCCTTAGTGTATAAGCAGGCAAGAATGTGGTAACGGCCGCGACGCCGAGTTCGACTCGCTTTCCACCTGCTGCGATGCGCCGGCCGAGCTCATAGTCGTCGGCCAGATAGTCGAGCAATGCCTCAAAGCCGCCGATGGCTTCGAGGTCGCGGCGGCGAAACGCCAGGGTTGAGCCCAATCCGAAGCGCAATCCTTTTTCGAGAAACCTTGCGCTCAGAACGCCAGGCATAAAGTCGGTGCTGATGGCTAATGCTTCCAACCGCGAGCCGAGGGTCGGGCTGGCGACGCCGTGGTAGAGGCAGGTCACTAGTCCCACAGAAGCGTCGGCGAGCGGGGTGATCACCTGGCGCAAATAATCCGACGGGACGCGGATGTCACTATCGTTTACCAGCAGGAGTTCGTGGCGCGCCGCGGGCAACATCTGCGCCAGGTTGCTGACCTTGATATTTGCTCCGAGAACGCGATCACACACGATCAGCTCAATCGGAAGGCTGGGATACTTCGCCTGCAACTTACGCACCACCTCAATGGCGGGATCGCCGGGATCGCTGACACCGAAGATTAATTGAAATTCGGCATAGTTCTGTTCGCAGTGGCTGCAAAAGCTCTCCCAGATTTCAGGATCGACACCTTTCAGTGGCTTGAGGATGGTAACTGGGGGAAGCTGGCTTTCGGGCAGCGGAGCCTGCTTGAGCTTCTTACGCCTGTCGCGGAGGAAGCCAGCCAGCCCCAGCGCGGACAGAAAATAGAAAAAAAGACAGCAGACGGTTCCAATCGCGGCCACGGCTTCGAGGAATCTCGCCGTCAATGATGGCATCAGTAGATGTTACTCGTAGCGCAGCGACTCGATAGGATCGAGGTTGGCCGCCTTCCACGCGGGATAGATGCCGAAGACCAGCCCTACCGCAGCCGAAGCGACGAAGGCGAATATCGACCAGTCCACCGACATGGTGGCCGGAAGTGACGGAAACGCAACCGGAACGATGGCGGTGATGAGCGCGCCCAGCAGGAGTCCGATCACTCCGCCGACGGCGGTAAGCATGACGGCTTCGAGCGTAAATTGCATGAGAATGTCGCGCTTGCGCGCGCCCATGGCTTTGCGCACTCCGATTTCACGCGTGCGCTCGGTCACCGACACCAGCATGATGTTCATCACGCCGACGCCGCCCACGATCAAACCGACACTCGAGACCGCGAACATGAAGATGAAGATCATGCTCGTGATCTGATTCCACACGTCGGAAATCGAGTCTTGCGTAAAGATGGCGAAGTTATCCGGCTTATCGACCGGGACCTTCCGGTGGCGGCGCAGCAACTCGCGCATTTCGTCGATGGCTTTGGGCATGTCGGCGTGCGAGGTAGCCTTGACGCTGATCCAATATTGCTTCAGTTCGGGGTGCAGTTTGCGGAACGTGGCCAGTGGGAACGAAACCTTGTTGTCATCGGGATTTTTCCCTCCGCCGAACACACTCTTTTGGATCTTCATCACACCGATTACGGCAAACAGCTGTCCCTCAATGTCCAGTTCTTTGCCCAGCGGCTGCTCGCTCGGGAAGAGTTCCTGCGCCGTATCGTGGCCGATGACAATGACCGGAGCGCGGCGCTCTTCATCGATATCACTGAACCAGCGTCCGGCGTCCAGCGCGACGTCAATCACATCTTTGTAGGAGCTGGTGTCGCCCTCCAGAATGGTTCGCTTCGCCTTGCGGTCTTTGTATTTGACGGTGTAAGTGCCGGTGCCGAGTTCCTGCCGGACATATTGCACGCTGACGGTGACCGCCTTCACGTGCGGCAGATCCTGCATCGCCAGGGCGTCGTCGAGAGTCAGTTCTTTGCGGGTGCGCATCTCTTCCGTGGGACGTCCGAAGGTGAAGGGCTCCAGGTGGAAAGCGAAAATTATGTTGGAGCCCAGGCTGGTGATGACCTGGCTTACGTTGTCGTTCAGACCGCGCACAATCGACGAAATCCCGATGACGACAGCCACTCCAATCACGATGCCAAGCACGGTCAGCGACGAGCGCATCTTGTTGCTGCGGATCGTGTCCACGGCCATGTTCAGGCCTTCGCCGAGTTCGCCTTTAACTAGCATTGCTTCACGACTTTTTCAACACGCGGCAGAGGCAACTTCAGATCCCTCGCTCCTCCACCCCATCAAGCCAAAACCGGGCTTGATGGGGCCCCGGCCGCTCGGGATGACAAGTCAAAAAACTACCTACGTTTCAAATCGAAGCGCCGCGATGGGGTCCAGCAGTGCCGCGCGCTTCGCCGGATACACTCCGAAGAAAATACCCACGCTCGCCGCTACCAACACTCCCGCTCCCACTGCCCAGAGTTTGATCACCGAGGGCATGCCGATGGCGAGCGTTACGCTCTTGGCGATGACGATACCGAACAGCACGCCAATCGCACCACCGAGCAGCGCCAGGGTGACGGATTCGATCAGAAACTGCAGCAGAATGTCAGTGCTGCGCGCGCCCATGGCCTTACGGATGCCGATCTCCCGTGTCCGCTCCGTTACCGAAACCAGCATGATGTTCATGATCACGATGCCGCCCACTACCAGCGAGATGGCGGCGATTCCGATCATGGCGTAAAAGAATGTGCCGCTGAAGTTCGACCAGATACTCAGCAGGCTGTCGTTGGTCTCGATATCGAAATTGTCTTCGTCGCCGGGGTGGACGTGGCGGCGGGCGCGCAGGACAGCGCGCGTTTCGTCCATCGCTTCATCGAACCCTGCTCCGCTGGCCGCGGCCTTGCCCGAGATGCGGACACTTTCGTGGGTACCATTCTGTTTCTGAAACGCGGTGATCGGCATGAGCGCATAGTTATCCAGGCTCTGGCCGAGTGTCTTGCCTTTGCGTTTGCCGACTCCGACCACACGATAGACCCAGCCGTCGACACGGATCTCTTTGTTAATCGGATCCATGCCGGGCATCAGGTTATCCACGATATCCGGCCCGACGACGACGACGGCGGAGTTGTTCCTCACATCGATATCGTTAATCATGCGCCCGGCGGTGAGGTCGATATCGAGAATCGGCACCATCGAGGGCGTCAGGCCGCGGACGATGGTATCGCTGATGGACTGCTCGCCAAACTTAACATGTCCGATGTCGTTGCGCAGCGAGGCTCCGACCCACTCGCAATGCTTGCAGGCTTCGAGAACGGCTTCGTAGTCCTCCATGGTAAGGTCCTTGCGCTTTTCGCCCTCGAGGAATTTGTCGATGTTGGTGACGGCCGGTGAATTCTTGAAGACGATGAAAACGTCGGCACCGAGATTGAAAATCTTCGTTGCCACATAGCCATTGATGCCGTTGACGAACGTGACCACGGCAATCACGGCGGCAACTCCGATCACCACGCCGAGCAAGGTGAGCGCGGAGCGCAGTTTGTTCGCCCACAACGACAGGAACGCGATCTTGATCCCTTCGGAAATGTGCATTTGCCGATGACTTGCGCGCTTCACCGCAGTCCAGGACTGCGGGAGCGGGGCTATTCTCCAACGAGTTTAGCAGGACAGGCGGAACCGCGCTGCCCACCTAACTGACAGCCTTGCGGTGGAATTGCCGCAGCCCGACCGCGAGAAACAGCGCGTCAAAGACCGTCAACACTATCAACACAGCCAGCACCGGAAGGTGCGGGAACTGCGGCACGAGCGTTCCACGCAGGCCCTCGCTGGCGTAAACGAGGGGATTCACCAGGACGACTTTCTGCAGAATGGGGAAGTGTCCCAACGCACTCCAGGGATAGTAGGTACAGCCAAAAAAGATCATCGGAGTCAAGACCATGCTGAACATGAGGCCGATATGAGTCTGATTGACGCTGCAACCAAGCGCTAGACCGCCGCAGGCCGAGAAAAGCGCCACCAGCAGCGTAACGCCGGCGAAGCCGAGAGGAGAGTGCAGGTTGAACTCCACTCCCGGACGCAGCAGCAACCATGCCATCGGGATTACCGCCAGTCCGGCGACGAGCGCCTGCAGCGCGCCAAAAAATACTTTCTCTATGGCCAGCCAGGAATTTTCTATCGGCGCCAGCAGGCGGTCTTCGATCTCGCGCGTGAACTGAAATTCACCGATCAGAGGCATCGCGACCGCCCAAACGCCCGTGAACACCATGCTGATCGCCATGATCCCAGGCAACAGCAGGCTCTTGTATGCGGCAGGCATGTAGCCGCTCGACACCATCACTCGTCCAAAGATAAACACGAACATCATCGGCTGCAAGAAAGTCTGCAGCAGCAAAGGAACGAAATTGCGCCGAGCGACATGAGCATCGCGCCCGAGCAGGGCCAGAAAAGTCTTCCAGTTCATTCGCGCAAGCTCCTTCCGGTGTGGTGCAAGAAGAGATTCTCCAAGCTGGGTTCCGAGATGTGTACGTCGCACAATTCGACCGAGGCGCTGGAGGCAAGATTGGCTATCTCAGAAACCAGCGAACCTCCACGATCGGCGTACACATCGGCGGAGTTGTCCTCGTTCGCGCCCGTGCTCGCGCTATGATTCGCGCGCACCTCTCTCACACCCGCCAGGGTTTGAAGACGCTGCAGCAATTCCGGGGAGTGACGGCCGAACCGCAACCGCAGCAGAAAGCCCCCGGGAACCGAGGCTTTTAACTCTTTGGGAGTGCCCAAGGCGATGTTGCGTCCATGATCGATGATGGCGAGACGCTGGCACAGCGCGTCCGCCTCTTCCATGTTGTGCGTGGTCAGAAGAATGGTTTTGCCACGTTGGTTGTATTCGCGAATGATTTCCCAGAGCAGCAATCGGGTTTGCGGATCGAGGCCAGCACTGGGCTCGTCCAGGAAAAGCACCTTTGGATTGTGCATCATGGCGCGCGCGATGGAAAGACGCTGCATCATGCCGCCGGAGAATCCGCGCACCATCTGATCGGCACGTTCAGTGAGTTTGAAGCGATCGAGCAGTGTCTTTGCTCGCTCGGCCCGCTCCCGGACATCGAAGCCGAAATAGGCGCCGTGGAAGAGCAGAATTTCGCGCGCGGTGAGAGAAAAGTCAAGGTTCGGAAGCTGTGCGACCACGCCAATCAGTCGCTTGACCGCGACCTGCTCCGCCCAAACATCGTGCTCGCCAATCCACGCCTGGCCGCCCGTCGGTCGCACGCGGGTGGTCAGGATTCCTACCGTCGTCGACTTGCCTGCGCCGTTCGGTCCCAGCAGCCCAAAAATCTCTCCGGGTAAGATCTCAAGCGAGAGGCCGTCGAGAGCAACGATCTTCGGTTTGGGCTGTTTGTTCCCCTTGCCGCCGCTTGTGCCGAAACCAAAGCCCGCACCGGAGGCAAGAGGAGGCGGTGAAGTGTAGATCTTGCATAAATCGCGGGTCCGAATGCCAGTCAGCATGCGCAAAATCCTTCGGTGTGCTTCCCCCGAGCCATTCAGTGGCAGGGTTCTTCCGATGGAACCAGAGGGATGTGACGATTGTCAAATGTTCTGCTGGCTTCGGCGTCGTGATTTGCTGCCCCGTCTAGCGCGACATCAGAAATTCGACCGACTGCTCAATTTCAGCAATCGCGATGGGAGCAAAGTTAGCCTCATGCAGTTGCTGGCTGAGTTGCGCCAATCGCGTTTGCTTGAATCGGGTCCACTCCGCCATGCGGGCTTTTACATGTTGGCTCGATTCCTTGTAAAGCGCGATCGCTTGCGAAGGCACGGCACGATCACCGCTTGCGACAACTCGCAGAGCCGATGCCAGACCCGTGTACGCATCCTTCAGCCCGGGGTCCTCTGTCGCGTGTTCTTTATCCTTGAGAATCTTGTCGATCCCAGATTGGGCTTCCGCCAGCGCCATCTTGAGCTCCGCGTTTTGTGTTCGCAAGTTCTGTTGCCCCAGCTTCTGCTGAACGTCAGCCAGCTGCTTCTGAACAGAACTGATCTCCGCCAACGCGCGGCGCGCTTCAATGGTTTCACCAAAGATCTGTTGGCCCAGCTGAAACTGCTGCGTAAGGATCTCGGCAGTCGCGGGCGAGCGCGGATCCATGACGACTTTCAGCGGTTGGCTTTGCGTTTTTCCATCGACCGTCAGCCGGACCTGATACATTCCCGGCACAACCTTCGGCCCGGTGGGATTGTGATAATCGGCGTCTTCGTCAGCGGTCGGGCCGCCAGAACTGCCCCAGGTAAGGTTCCAGACGAAGCGGTGCATTCCCGCAGTTTTCTCGAGGACTTCCGGCTTGGGGAACCAGCGCTCGGCCACGGGCAGCGGCTGGTGTTTCCAGGTCTCCGGACCTTGTGAAGACTGATCTGCTGAAGAATGACTTCCCGAAGAATGATTCGCTGAAGAACGACTCTCTGAAGAAAACTTTCTGACGACATTCTGTTGCGCATCGAAGATTTCCAGCTGCACGGCGCTCGCCGGAGATGGGAGGAAATAATCCATCATCGCGCCATTGGGAGGATTCTCGGCCGCGGGTTCCTCCGGCGGAAGCGGTGTGCCTGTAAAGGAGTCGTTATCCACGCGAACCGCTGTGGCCGGACGGTAAAGCCACGGACTGGTCGCTCTCTTCGCATCAAGCATCTGTGCCTGGCGAAGCGGCGTGATGTTATCGAGAATCCAGAAAGAGCGGCCGAACGTGGCAATCACCAGGTCATCGCCGTGAATCGTAAGATCGCGAACTCCAGTGACCGGCAGGTTCAGTTGCAAAGACTGCCAGTGGTCTCCGTCATCCCACGAGACGTAAATTCCGAACTCGGTTCCGGCGAAGAGGAGCCCTTTGCTCTGCGGGTCTTCGCGAACCGCGCGCAAAAATGCAGGAGCAGCAATGCCGTTCGTGACCGTTTGCCAGGTAGCCCCATAGTCACGCGTTCGATAAATGTAAGGCGTCTGATCGTCCACACGGCTGCGATCGACGGCCGCATAGGCGACGGCGGGATCAAAGTGCGAAGCTTCGATCAGCGAAATCTTGCTCCAATCGCTTAGTCCTGGCGGAGTGACGTCTTTCCAGTTCTTTCCGCCATCGCGAGTCAGGTGAATCAGCCCAGTGTCGCTTCCCGCCCAGATCAAATCGCGGTTGAGTGGCGATGGCGCGATGGTGAACACGACCCCGTAACCGGAGCGTTTCGCCTGCTCGAGAGTTGGCGGAACTTGAGTCGGCGGACTCGGCGGTGTCTCGCAGTGCGCTCCCGTGAGATCGGGACTGATGGTCTCCCAGTGCAGACCGCCATCGACCGTCCTCATCACATATTGCGTTCCGAGGTAGAGCGTTGTTGAGTCAACCGGGGAAAGAGCCAACGCCGGAGTCCAGGGGCCACGGTACTTGCGCTCATGGATCTCCGAGTCCCACGCAACTCCGGGCCATGGAGTAATGCTATGGCTGAAGCCAGTCCGTCTGTTGAAGCGATCAACGGAACCATAAGTCCCACTCAGATAAATGATGTTGGCATCATTCGGATCAACGACTATGTATCCGCTTTCGCTGCCTCCGGGAAGAAACCAGTCGCGCGGCGTAATCTGATCGTGGTCGGTACGGCTTAGAACCGCGGCGCTGCCGCTATCCTGCTGCGTGCCGTACACAGCGTAAGGAAACTGGTTGTCGGTGGTCACATGATAGAGCTGAGCCGTGGGCTGGTTATACCAACTGCTCCACGTTTGGCCGCGGTTGAGGCTGATCGTGGTTCCCTGGTCGGTTCCGAGGACCATGCTGGCGGAATCTTTCGGATCGATCCAAAGCTGGTGATAATCGTCGCCGCCAGGAGCGCCGCGGACGATCGACACTGTTTTCCCGCCATCCTCGGATCGGTAGAGAGCGACATTCGGCATGTAGATCACGTTGGGATTCTGCGGATCGATGGTGATGCGATTGAAGTACCACGCCCGGCTGGTAAGACGAGGATCGGAGTTAGCGAGCACCCAGGTGTTGCCTCCATCGTCAGAGCGATAGAGGCCGGATTTCTCCGCCTGGGTCTGGACCTCGATCTGGATTCCGGTCTGGATCTCAGTCTGGAGGACGATGAGCGCATACACGCGCTTGCCGTCGGGCGCCACGTCCACGCCAACGCGTCCCCAATCCCCTTCGGGTAGCCCGTTTCCCTCGAGGCGAGTCCACGTTTTGCCTGCGTCCTGAGAACGGTAAAGGCCGCTGCCGGGTCCCTCGATCGGAGCGTACACGCTCCATGGCGGACGCCGCACATGCCATGCGCCGGCAAACAAAAGCTGTGGAGCACCGGAACACATCGCCAGATCTGAAATGCCAATCTCTGGCCCCAGATCGAGAACCCGCGCCCAATGCGCGCCTCCATCGACGGATTTATAGACACCGCGCTGCTGGCTGGAACCACGAACGCTCGAACCAAAAGCGTGTCCCAAAGCGCCGGCATAGACGATGTTCGGATTCTGCGGGTCAATCACAATCCGGCTGATCTGGCGCGTGTCTTCCAGCCCGATGCGATTCCACGTGGCTCCGCCGTCAGTGGATTTGTAGACGCCGTTGCCGGAAGAGAGATCCTCGCGAATGTCAGACTCGCCGGTTCCGGCGTAAATAGTTTTAGGGTCGGATGGAGCTACGGCCAGCGCCCCGATCGAGGCTATCGGTTGGCCGTCAAAGATCGGTGTCCAGACAACTCCGGCATCCGTCGTTTTCCAGATCCCGCCATTGACCGAGCCGAAATAAAACGTTCTCGAGTCGCCCGGCACGCCGGCCACCGCAACCGCGCGTCCCCCGCGAAAAGGCCCTATCAAGCGCCATTTGAGCCCATTCACCAGTTCCGCCGGAACCGGCTGGGCAACTACGGCGATGGTTAGCAACAGAAAGGCTAGAGCGTATTTCATAAACAGTGCCTCAGCGTAATCCAGAAGCAAGCGAGATAGAAGAAGGCACGGTAAGTGGAGAGCAGATGCTCATGACGGACCAGCAGGCGTCGGAATTGACCCAGCCATGCGTTGGTTCGCTCCACGATCCAGCGGCGCTTATAACGCCGCAGTTTGCGCCCATCTTGGTAGCGCCGTGCCTGGTTGTTCTTGCGGTAGGGCGCAATCAGTTCGATGCCACGCTTTTGCAAGCGCTGGCGCAGCGGGTCGGAATCGTAACCGCGGTCGGCGATCACGCGCTCCGGCTTTTGCCGCGGGCGCCCTTGCCGGCGTGGTACCCGGACTTGGGAGAGCGTGGCTTCCGCAAGCGTAACTTCACTGGGGGAGGCACTTTCCAGCCGAACTCCCAGCGGAAGACCTTGACCGTCGACCAGTACCATCCACTTCGTCCCCTTGCCCCGCTTGGTTTTACCGACCGCGAGGCCCCCTTTTTCGCCGGAGCGAAACTGCCGTCCAAAAAGGTTTCGTCCCAGTTCAGCAGGCCTTCTTCATCCAGCGCCCCCAGCAACGTGCGCCACGCTTGCAGCCACACCCCTTCGTCTTCCCACTGCTTGAGCCGCCGCCAGCAGGTCGAAGGCGAAGCAAACTCCTCGGGCACGAATCGCCACGCCGCGCCGGTTTGCAGAATCCACAGAATACCCTCGAAACACGCCCGGTTCGATGCCCAGGGCCGGCCTCGATTGTCCTGCCGTCGCCTGGGCGGGGGTAGCATGGGTTCCACCAACTCCCACTGCTCGTCCGTCAACAGCTTCTGCCGCGTCTTCATGACAGAAGCTCATCACCTAACCAGCCTCATCCGTAAGTGCCTGATATGAGGCCGAACCTATTTATGAAACACGCTCTAGCAATAGACAAGTTAGCAACAGAAAAGCACACGTGGATATATGACGCGCTAGACACGATCTGAATTTGTGCAAGTGTAAGGTCCCTCGTTCTTGATTCTCCAGTTGGTTGAACTATTATGCCCGAGTCTTCGATCACGCATCCATCCCACGTCATCTGTCCGAGAGGCAAGGGTTTGCCGCGTGCACGTTTGTCGAGGTCTGAGGTCTAATGACTGTCGAGGTCCAATGATCCATGCACTGGAACGATGCTGCAATTCTTCTTCTGATTCTGCTGGCGATGATTTTGCTGTTGCTCGTGCTTCTTCATCGCACTCGCCTTGGTTCACTTGTACACGAACATATCGCCGACCGTCCGCGTCGCAGGCTGTTTCTCGCATCCGTCAGCTTCTTTCTCACCTTTGCCATTGTGCGAGGAATGGTTTATTGCATCCGCCACCAGATTCCACCTTTTCACTACATCATCATGGGCGGCCGCCACATCCACCACTTGGTACCCGGAATTCTGATCCTCCTGGCGGTCGGTTATGGCTGGCTGTGTGAATTTGGTAACGGCAGCAGTTGTTCGTCGATTTTCGCCAGCCGCTTCATGTCGATCCTTTACGGAGTGGGCGCGGCGCTGACGCTCGATGAGTTTGCGCTTTGGCTCAATCTGAAGGACGTTTACTTCGTACGAGAGGGACGCTCCAGCATCGACGCCGTCGTCTTGTTCGGTTCGTTACTCGCCATCGGCGGATGGGGTGCGCCGCTATTCGCCCACCTGGCAAAACGAAGGACGAAACGTATCAGGGACTAGCCTTAGCGATGCCATTACGCTTACGAATCCAGATTCCCCTTCAGGGGCTGGGACATGGCATCCCTTCCGTGCGTTAGAATCCCGCAGGAGCTATACCCGTGCATCGTCGCGATTTTAATCGCGGTATTCTCAAACTATCTGCAGCAGCGCTGTTGTCCCCGCGCCTGCTTGCTCGACCGCTTGATCGCTCCGCCGACAGCCCGCCCGGCGACGCCCCGCCGTCCATCGCCGTTCTCTACAAAAACGCCATAGTTATCGATTCCCTCTGCGCCCCGCTCGTCGACATGGACACGCCGCCCACCGCCGACGCGCTCGCCGCAGTCCGGCAATCGGGCATCACCGCCATCAACTTCACCATCTCGGACCCGACCTTCGAGGGCACGGTCGGCAACATCGCAGCCGTAGAAGCGCTCGTCGAGCACTATCCCGAAACTTTCCTGCTCGTGCGCCAGCATTCCGACATCGCCCGCGCCAAGCGCGAAAACAAAATCGGCATCATGCCCGGTTTCCAGTACACCGCGTTCCTGGAAGAAAATCCCGAGCGCATCGGAATATTCTGCCAGTTCGGCGTGCGCATCATGCAGCTCACCTACAACAATCGCAGCACCTTCGGCGATGGATGCCTCGAGCCCGGCAACGCCGGCCTCAGCAAAGCGGGCATAGCCGCTGTCAAGAAAATGAACGACCTCGGAGTCGCCATCGACCTAAGCCACAGCGGATTTCGCACCACCGCCGAAGGCATCGCCGAATCCGCCAAGCCCGTTCTGATCTCACATTCCGGATGCGCCGCCGTCTATGCCCATCCCCGCAACAAGCCCGACGAAATCCTCAAGTCGCTGGCCGATCGCGGCGGCTATTTCGGTGTCTATCTGATGCCCTACGTGGTAGCGTCCCCCACCGTGCCCACCCGCGAACATGTGCTCGATCACGTGGTGCACGCCATCAATGCATGCGGCGCCGATCACGTCGGCATCGGATCCGATGGCTCAATCCAGAAAACAATCCTCACCGCTGGACAGAAAGCCGCCTTCGATCAGGACATTGCGCGCCGCAAAAAACTCGGCATCGGCGCCCCCGGCGAGGATCGCTATCCCTATGTCCCCGACCTCAACGGCCCCGATCACATGGAAATCATCGCCGCCGAACTAGCCAAACGCGGCCAGACCGCGTCGGTGATCGAGAAAGTCCTGGGCGCAAACTTCCACCGGATAATCGGCGAAATCTGGGGCACGACATAGACTCTTCATGATTTGTCATCCCGACCCAGAGCGGCGATAAGGCGTACTCCTAGGGCAAACTGGGTGACCGTTCGTATGCCTACAAGGAAGGACCAGGCTAGGGTGAACTGGATCCGTCTTCCCTGTCATCGGTTCCGCGGGAATGAAGTGCGTTTGTGGTTGAGCGTGATTGCCAGTTTTGACTCGGGCACACTCGCCACGCCCCCAAAAGGCGGCTGCAGAACTGCTTTACTTCCCTGCCATCTTTTTCGCAATTTCTTCCATGAGCTTCGGGCGAAGGTCGGCCAGCACGCTGTCGACGATGTTGGCAATCGCTCTGGCATCGCTTGCCGACGCAGCACCCTCTGCCGCCGCCGCTGCCATGGCCTTTGGAGTCTCCTCGGCTGTTGCCACGCGCTCTTCCGCAGGGACTTGCTCCGTGACTTTCACCGGAGAATCTTTGTGCTCCGTCTTCTCTGCTTCGACTGCATCAACCACCGGACTCGCTGCCTTCGAAACCGCCGCCATCGCCTCTGCGGGCGCTTCCGTGGCCGATGCTTCTTTGGCCGATGCTTCGTCGGCTGTGGTCTCTGAACCACTCTCAGCCCCGCCTGCCAAAGCTTTCGAACTAGCCGCCAGCCCTGCCTCTGCCAGTCTGTTCTCAACCGCAGCCGCGATCGCTGAAACTCCGATGCTCCGCACCGATTCAAGTTCGGCACCATACGATGACGCGGACATAGTCGCGGACATGGTTGCGGGCATCGCTGCGAAGGTACGAAACATTTCCGCTTCCAACGAAATCGCCGCCTCCTCCGCGTTCAATGCCACCGGCTCCGCTACCCATCGGGGAGCAACTGCCGCATTGTGTGCCGCTTCTTCCGCCAGCAGTTGGCCAGCGGCTACAAGCGTTCCGTGCGACGGAATCGTCGAGACCTCCGCATGTCCGGTCGCGGGCGTCAGCAAGCGCAACGCTTCGGCCAGTTCCGTGTCGCTCGGCGCCGGCTCTTCCGCTTCCGAAGGCTTGCCTGCCATCCCTTCTTCCGTCGCCTGCTCAACCGCACTCGTAGCCGACGCGAACATCGGCTCATCGTTCCTGTCCACGGGCGCTGGCTCCTGCACTAGCTGCGCAGTACTCACAGCGACCACCGGAGCGCTTTCGACCACCGGCTCCTTGCTTTCGACATTTTCGACCGGAATCTCGCATTCGTTCTTTTTTTCGACGGCTAATGCCGCGGGCACGACTGCGTCTGCGGTGTCAACGGATTCGGCGGCGGCCTCAACGACCGGCGCTGGGGATTCGACCCCCTCCTTCGACGGTGGCGCAGTATTTTCAGCCGGCGGGGCGGGGGGTCCATCTAGCTTCGCAGCCAACTCACTGAGCGCGTCCAGTTCTTCTGGCGTGATGTCGTGCGGAATATCCGGAACCAGACCTGGATCGTGTTCCTGCGGCGCCGCCTTCACGGGGAACGCTCCGCCCGCGCCAGTCTTGCCCTTCCCCCTACGGAAATCCCGGAAGGCCGCCCCGCCGGCGACATCCTCCGGTTCCACGTCTTTTTTCTTTTTCTTCGACGGAAAGCTCAGGCGGCTCGTCCATCCAGTCTCGGCCGACACGTCGCTTTCCGGGGACTGTTGCGGCACAATGCGGTCTTCGAGCCGCGTGATCACGGTCAGCAACTCGCTGGCTTCGAATGGCTTCACGATGTGAGCATCGGCCCTGACCCGCCGCGCTTCTTCCACCTTGAAAGGTTCGAGCTTGCCCACTGTCAACAGCACCGGGATGCGCGCCGTCTCGACCGCATCCTTCAGCCGCTGGCACACTTCCAGCCCGCTGTAACCGGGCATGTACACGTCCAGCACGATCAGATCCGGTTTGAGTTCGGTGATCCGCTTGAGGGCGGCAGATCCGTTGTTGACGGTGACGACATCATACCCGGCATCGGCCAGGATCTTTCGCCCCATGTTCTGGGCCGTCACACTGTCATCGGCGAGCAGTATTTTCCGCGCCAAGCTTCATCCTTCGGCAAAATAAGGAGAGATAACGCGAAACTACCTTGTCCCCTAATCTAAGTCAACGATTCCCAGCGGGGTAACCGGTTACGACGGTTCCTAGTCTGTTGGGAATTGGGCCATCTGTGGCTCGTTCCGCTATGGGTAACTTCAAGCCGCCGGGCTACTTGGAAATGACCTCGGACGCCTGGCAGCACCCGGGACAGCCTAGACACTTCTGCAATCTGACCTCTAACCTCTTCAGTCCTTAGAACGGGTTCAGTTTCGCCAAACCCTTCTTCTTTTTTTTCTTGCTCGAAGAAATATCCGCCATCTCCTCGGTTTTCGCCGGCGCACCCGAAGAGACAGCGCTCGGCACCCCACCATTGTTGTCCAGTTGATTGCTCTGCTGTAGCGGCGGAAGCGCGTTTGGATCGGGCGCAACGTTCGGTTTCAGTTCATTCGGATCCGCCACGTTCGGCTTCAACTCGCCTGCCGCTGCCGCCGGGTCTACCGCCGCTGCGGCATCCGAACGCGGCGCTTCCTGGTTCGGCGCTACCGTCCCAGGGGTTACCTTTTCCACGCCGACCGTATTGCCACCAGCCGCCAGTGCCACCTTCGTTAACACTTCGCCGGGATTGGTCGGCGTCGGATCCACCATCGTCGGCTCGCCCATCCGGATCGTGTGCGAGACGTCCGGACCCTTCTCGAAGGTCCCCAGCTCCTTCGACAGGATTCCCTCTTCACGCCGGCTCGCCACTTCCTTCTTGTTCAGTTCGAGCGCCGCTCGCGTCGGTCGCGGCACCGGTTGATGCAAAGCCTCCAGCCGCGCCTTCGCATCCAGCGCCCGGTCCATCGCCGGATACCGCGTGATGATTCTCGCATACTGCTCCGACGCCTCCCGCGTCAGTGCCTCGATCATCTTCCCCTTGACCACTTCACCCATGCGCGGGTTCTTCCTTACCGCATTGATCTCGGCTTCGTACGATTGCCCCAGCAGATAGAGCGCATCGTCCGCACCGCTATATAACGGATAACGGTCCACCAGCGTTTTCAGGCGCGCAATCGCCGCCGGATACGCCAGCCGCAGATAATAGAACCGCCCGATCTCGAACTCGCGTTCCGCCAGTACTTCCTGGACTTCCCGCAACCGCTGTTTGGCCTTCGGCACCAACTTGCTGTCGGGATACTCGAGAATCATCGACCGGTATTCCTCCTCCGCCCGCATCGCGTGCGTGTAGTCACGGTCCGGCTTCTCCATCTCCTGATAGTGGATGTCCGCCACCTTCAACTGCGCCTCGGCCGCCTCCGGCATGTTAGGAAAGAACGTCTTGAAATCCTTGTATTCGATTTCGGCCTGTTGCATCGCCGTCGTGCCGCCCTCGGCATACCAGGAGTCCGCCACTCCCAGCTTGGCGCGCGCAATAAACTCCGAATCCGGATAAGTGTTGATCAGCGTCTGCAGGGTCATCCGAGATACGTCGAAGCGGTTGTGCTTCATGGCATCCATGGCGCGGTCAAACAGCACCTTGTCGGGCTGTTTCGACCCCACGTTGGCCAGCGGATTCGCCGCTTTCTTGTTCGTGCATGCCACCGTCAAAGCCAGCAGCAACGCGAGAAATACAAAACTAGAATTCCGACGCATAAAGAACCTCTGCAATCTGACCTCTACAATCCCTACACCCGCTGTAAACTAGCGCTCCGCGCCGCTTCGAGAAGCGCCTGCGCATTTACCTTCGCATCGCCCTTGCCGAATACGGCACTCCCCGCCACCAGAATCTCCGCCCCGGCGCGCACCACCTCCGCCACCGTATCCATCGCCACGCCGCCATCTACTTCGATGCGGTACTGGTATCCGCGCTCTGCCCGAATCTCGGACAGCTTGCACATTTTATGCAGCGTTCCCGGGATAAACTTCTGCCCCCCAAACCCCGGATTCACACTCATCACCAGCACATAATCGACAATGTCGAGCACTTCGCCGAGCGTCTCCACCGGCGTCGCCGGATTGATCACGACCCCTGCCCGGCAGTTATAGCTCTTAATAAGATGCAGCGTCCGGTTCAAATGCCGACACACCTCCTGATGCACCGAAATCCAGTCCGCTCCCGCATCCGCAAATTCTTGGATGAACTGGTCGGGGTTTTCTATCATCAGATGGCAGTCCAGCGGGAGCCGAGTTGCCCGGCGCAAAGATTTCACCACCGGAGGCCCGATCGTCAGATTAGGCACAAAATGCCCGTCCATGACGTCGACATGGATGATGCTACCGCCGCCGGCCGTCGCCCGCTCCACCTGGTCCGCGAGGTGGGCGAAATCCGCCGCGAGTATCGAGGGTGCAAGTTCGATCAAAACAGGGTCCCGGATGTAGGGTCCGAAGCTGTGGAAATTCTAGCACGATGGGGCGATGGCCAGCGCCCAAAAGCGCGTCCAATTTCCTGCTGAGACGCGGCAAGCCCCGTCTGTACAAGCGGAAGTCAGGCGCTCGATTTCGAAAATCGAGTCTCCTCAGACGCAGCCAGAGTTTTCCGTACCTTATCCACCCCTTCCGCCATCGCGTACTTCAGCCTCTCAATCCCCTCGCCGGTCACTGCGGAAATCGGATAAAGTTTCAGCTTCTTGCGCGTCGCCCACTGCTTCAGCTTCTTGAGCTTCTCGGGATTCGCCACGTCGATCTTGTTAGCGACCATCAACGTCGGTTTCTTTTCTAAGTCCGCTCCAAAGCTCGCTAGTTCGCCTGTGATCACCTCAACGTCTCTCACCACGTTCGGCCGTCCGCTGCTGTCAGAGACATCCACCATGTGGACCAGCAAACGCGTGCGTTCGATGTGCCGCAGGAATTGTGTACCGAGACCAGACCCGGTGTGCGCGCCTTCGATCAGGCCCGGAATGTCAGCGACCACGAAACTCTCTTCTTTTCCCTTGTCCCCCGCCAGCACCACGCCGAGGTTCGGCTCGAGCGTGGTAAACGGATAGTCCGCCACTTTCGGCCGGGCCGCCGAGATCCGCGAAATCAGCGTCGACTTGCCCACATTCGGATATCCCACCAGCCCCACATCGGCAAGCAGCTTCAATTCCAGGCGGAAGTTGCGCTCTTCACCCGGACGTCCTTCTTCGTGCTCGCGCGGCGCTTGATGCGTGGAAGTGGCAAACTGCGCGTTGCCGCGTCCGCCGCGTCCGCCGCGCGCGATCACGACCCGTTCATCGGGGCGCGAAAAATCGTGCACCTTCTCGCCCGTGTCCTCGTCGTAAACGATCGTGCCCACCGGCACCTTCAATACAATTCCTTCACCGTCGCGGCCAGTTTTTTTCGCGCCCTCGCCATGCCGTCCGCGCTCCGCCTTGTATTCCGGATTGAAACGGAAATGCACCAGCGTATTGTGGCGCTCGCTCGATTCCATCCAGATATCGCCGCCTTTTCCGCCGTCACCGCCCGAAGGCCCGCCGCGCGGAACGAACTTCTCCCGCCGAAACGCCATGCAGCCGTTGCCGCCATCGCCAGCCTTCACCCGAATTTTGGCTTCATCGATGAACATGATCGCGTGGCGCGGGCGCCCTCGCCCGCGAAAACTCAGAACCAACAAGACTCACGTAAGGGCGGACGCCCTCGCCCGCCCAAGTGGAGCCAAGCTCCGCAGCCTCGACGCGCAACGAAAAAGCCTCGACGCAAAGCCGAGGCTGCTAATGTGGCTCGTGTGGCACCGGGCCTTTGCCCCGGCCCGCCGTGTTTGCAAGAATCTACTTCGCTCCGATAGCTTCGGGCTCGACCATCACAAACTTGCCCATCGATCCCTTGTCGACGAACTTAATGCGTCCCGTGATCTTGGCAAAGAGCGTGTCGTCCTTGCCACGTCCAACGTTCATCCCAGGCTTCACCCGCGTGCCCCGCTGGCGGACGATGATCGTTCCGCCCGGCACCAGTTGTCCGCCGAAAGCCTTAAACCCAAGCCGTTGCGCGTTTGAGTCGCGCCCGTTTCGTGAAGTGCCTTGTCCTTTTTTATGCGCCATAAATCAGTTCCCGGTTCTCAGTGGCCAGTTGCCAGTAATCTATATATTTCTGATAATCCCAAACCAATTGTCGTCCTTGAGCGGAGCCGGGCCAAGAGCAGAGCGATTGGCTCGGCGGAGTCGAAGGACACCCCTACTTCTTTTTCGCTTTCGCCGCTTTCTTCGCCGCCGGTTTCTTGTGCGGGGCTGCTTTCGTCGCCTTCTTCCCCGGCCGCGCAGAAGTCTTAACTTCCTCGCCGCCCTCGTGCGCCTGCTTCACTTTCTTCTCTTTCTTCGGAAGCTCAGGCGCTTTGAACGAGTGCCCGTCAAAAGCAATCTCGGTGATGCGGACCGCGGTATAGTCCTGCCGGTGTCCACGTAGCTTCTTGTACTGCTTCTTGCGCTTGTAGTGGAAGACCAGGATCTTGTCGCCCCGTCCCTGTTCAACCACCTCGCCGCTTACGCTCGCCCCCGACCCCGCAGGCACAACGCTCCCCGCCTCGGAAGAAACCGCCAGCACGTCGCCGAATTGCACCCGTCCGTCCGTGTCTTCTTGTTTTTCCACCCGAATCACGTCGCCCGGGGCCACCCGGTACTGCTTTCCACCTGCGCGGATCACCGCGTACATAAACTCTCCTTATACTCGTGTAGGGACGGGGCTTTGCGCCGTCCGCAGCCCGGCAAATGCAATCTTGTGCTTGCTGTTTTCCGCAACGGCTTCTGACCGGAAACGCGGCGCGGCCCCAGAACGGGTCCGCAAGTACAGGCAAACTCATCTAGTCTATCGTGCGCTGTGGAAATCGGTCAAACGGAAGACGCGGGCGGCCTTTCTTTCAGAATGCTTTCCCAGAATCCAGCAGAATCGTAACCGGCCCTTCATTGACCAGTTCCACCTGCATCGTCTCCTGAAACCGTCCTGTTTCGCAGCGCATGCCGGCGGCGCGGATTTTCTCCACAAAATATTCGTAGAGTGCGCGCGCTTGCTGGGGCGGAGCGGCCGCGTCGAACGATGGCCGCTTGCCGCGTCGAGCGTCTCCATAGAGCGTGAACTGCGAGACCACCAGCACCGCGCCGCCAACTTCCGCAACGGACAAATTCATCTTGCCCCCGGCATCTTCAAAAATGCGCAGGCCAATTGTCTTCTCGGCGAGATAATCCGCCTCAGAGCGCGTGTCTTCCGCTCCCACTCCAAGCAGCACCAGCAGGCCGAGGCCGATCTCGCCCGTAATGTCGCCGTCGACCGTGACTCGGGCGCGGCTCACGCGTTGCACCACGGCGCGCATTTAGCGCTTGGCCTCGCCGAGAAGCGTTTCGTGTCCGGCGAGTGCGGATGGCCCGAGCGCCGTCAGAACAGCCAGCAGGATTATGATTTTCACGTCCAAATCGTGACATGAGTGCCGCAAAATGAGCAAGAGAGAGCGCACAACAACAACGCCAGGTTTGACCGCTCTCCCCGCCGCCAGTTAGGATTCCGTAGTGATCTGCACACCTCTCAGTTCAGTTTTGTTCCTTTACTTCCTTTGCATACTTTTCCAATCCCTTTTAGACTACTGCTTTCGACTTCATCCGATGCAATGAGCAACACGCAGTCGTAATTCAGCAAACGCCGGTCCGGAACCCGGACCCGCGATTCCCAGACTTGGAAACGAGGAGAACAATGGCAGCCGTTGATGAAAAAGTGAAACAGATTATTGTCGAGCAGTTGGGTGTCGATGAGGGCGAGGTCACGCCCAGCGCTTCATTCGTGGACGACTTGGGCGCCGATTCGCTCGATACCGTCGAGCTCGTGATGGCCTTTGAAGAGGCCTTCGATATCGAAATACCCGACGAGGATGCGGAAAAGATTCGCACCGTGTCCGATGCCGTCGACTACATCGGCAAGCACGCGAAGGCGGGCAAGTAATTTGGCAAGTAACTCAGCAAGACGGGTCGTCATTACCGGCATCGGCCTGATCTGCTCCGTGGGCAATACCGCCGACGTGGTCTGGCAGGCGTTGCTCGCAGGCAAGAGCGGCGTCGACCGCATTACCGGGTTCGACGCCTCCGCGTTTGCCTGTCAGATTGCCGCCGAGGTCCGCAACTTCGACCCCTTCCAATTCATCGAGAAAAAAGAAGTGAAGAAGATGGGCCGCTTCATCCACTTTGCCATCGCCGCCTCGGAGGAAGCAATCAAGATGTCGCAGCTCCAGATCACGCCCGAGAACGCCGAGAACGTTGGCGTGCATATCGGCTCCGGCATCGGCGGATTCGACGTGATCGAGCGCGAACATACCGCGCTACTCGAGGGCGGCCCGCGCAAGATCTCGCCTTTTTTTATTCCCGCTGCCATCATCAATCTCGCCGCTGGGCACGTTTCCATGCGCTTCGGCGCCAAGGGTCCGAATGAAGCGACGGCCACCGCCTGCACTACCAGCGCTCATTCTATCGGCGATTCCTTCCGCATCATCCAGCACTGCGATGCCGACGTAATGATTGCCGGAGGCTCCGAAGCCGCCATTACTCCCATGGGCGTCGGCGGATTCGCCGCCATGCGCGCGCTTTCCACGCGCAATGACGACCCCGCCCGCGCCAGCCGCCCCTGGGACAAGGACCGCGACGGCTTCGTCATGGGCGAAGGCGCCGGCATCATGGTTCTCGAAGAACTCGAGCATGCCCGCCGCCGAGACGCTCCCATCCTGGCCGAAATCGTCGGCTATGGCATGAGCGCGGATGCCTATCACATGACCCAGCCTGCCCCCGAGCACGAAGGCGGTTTCCGCGTCATGCGCAACGCGCTGCGCGACGCGAAACTCGATCCCAGTGTCGTCGGCTACCTCAACGCCCACGGCACCTCGACACCCATCGGCGACACCCTCGAAGCCCACGCCATAAGAAACTTGTTTGGGAAAAAAGTTCCGGTCAGTTCCACGAAATCGATGACCGGTCATCTGCTCGGCGGAGCGGGTGGACTTGAGGCGGGTGTGACGGTGCTGGCGCTGCGCGATCAGATTCTGCCGCCGACCATCAACCTTGACAATCAGGACCCTGGGACCGAGGGTATGGATTTCGTTCCCAACCACGCCCGCAAAACGCACTTCGAATATGCGATGTCGAATTCGTTCGGCTTCGGCGGCACCAACGGCGCATTGCTCTTCCGGCGTTGGACCGAGTAGGAACCGAACAAGAATTGCAGAAGTCAGAGGTCAGATTGCAGAAGTAAAAAACCCTAAACGTCTGCCCTAAGGATTTCCAACCTCTGCAATCAAACCTCTGACCTCTGACCTGCCCCTACTCCTTCTTCATCGCGTCAATCATCACGTAGAGCTGCGACGTGTCCGTCACCTCCACGTAGGACTTGCCGGTGCGTTTGTTGCTGACAACCCAGATCGTCGGCGTGTGGTCGATGTGCAAACTCAATCCCAGATCTTTGTCCGCCCTCACCTGTCCCGCCAGCTTGCCCTCCGGATCCACCACGAAGGGCACCCCGATTTTGTGATCGGCCGCAAACTTTTCCGCAAATCCCCGCAAATTCTGCGGAGTGATCTCCAGTTGGTGCTCGAACACCGTTTCGCGGAACGCGTTTCCAATCTCCTTGGATTGCGTGTCGAAGTAGCGCGCCAGCACGGCGGCCTCGAACGACCAGTTGTGCATCGGCAAGGGGAAGTCGTGCTGCACCAGGGGAATCTTATAAGTCCGCGAGGCCTGAACCAGCAGCGGCGCGGTTCGACCGCATTGCGGACATTGCAGGTCCTCGAAAACGACGATCGCAAGCTGTGCCCCTCTCGGCGGACGGAGAGCCTCCGGCGCATCTTGCGCAAAAACCGGAAGGCAGCGCAGAACCATACACGCGAGAACCAGACTCGACAGCACCAGACTCGGTGGTACAAGGGATTTCGGATCTAAGAGCGGCAGTCGTTGAATCTTCATAGTCTTATTGCATGCACATCAAATCGAGAATGTCCCTATGGTAGCGACTTTTCCCGCAGCCTGCTACATTTCTCGCACACTGCGCGGCCGATTCCGCGAGATTAGTTCATCTCGGCGCTGTTGGGGTCGATATTGTAAAAATAATTGAAGCGCAGGCCGAGAAGTTTGCCTGGAAATTCTTTCGGCAGCGGTGGGAACGGAGTGGATGCGGTAATGCTCCCCCACGCGGCCCGGTCGAGCGGCACGTCGCCGGACGAGGTGCGCAGCGCCATTCCGCTCACTTTGCCATCTTTCAGAATGACGAATTCGATCGAAAGCTTGCCCTTTTTAAAGATCGGCGGATACACCGATTCCGGCATGATGCTATACCAGTTCTGTTTCACAATTTGCACGATCCGCGTTATATAAGGCCCGAAATCTACCCCCATTGTATCGGTCAGGACTTCCACCTGATCCAGCGCTTTCGCCTGTCCCCGGCCCTGGCTCCAACCGGAGTCGCCCGCTTGGCCTCCATAGTGCCCGCGGTTGGCGGCGGCTGCCTGTTCCGCTTGAGCGATCATCGAACCCGCCGTCATGGGAGTATTAAAATTCGGCATCGGTTTGTTTTGCGGAGGCATCCGCAACTGCGCCGTCTGATCGCCCAACTGCGGCTGGGCGAATCCCGAACTCTGCTGCGCCGCTGGCGGCTGCTGATTCTGCCCCACTTGATTTTGCGGAGGCTGGCCCTGCGCCGGCGGTTGCGGTACGTTCGCGCCCGGCTGTCCCGGATGCATGCTTTGCAGTATCTTCTTCAAATCCTCTCGATTGATCTGCGGCGCTTTGCTGGTCGCGATGCGGTCTTTATCCGAAATCACCTTCGCATTGGGACGCCGTGTCAGCTTCTGCTCGTCGGGCGGCAGCTCCAAAAACGTCGCGTCTTTCTGGTCCGCATTCGTCGAAATCGCCAGATTCACCGTCCGGTATGACAGTAGCGGAGGCAACTTCCACAACAGAATGATCACGAACAAGTGCACAATGACGGACAGCCAAATCGCTTCGCGCTTGCGCGCCCGCGAGAGGTCGTCCTGCAACTGGATGAGAAGATGCGGAACATCGTCAGGATTGAAGCCGCGGTATGCCCGCTCCCAGTGCTGCGCTTCGAACAAGTCGCGCTGCTCCGGCTGGTCGGCAGGCGGAGCCAGTGATTCGCCAGACGATGACTCGCCAGACGATAATTGGCCAGACGATGGATCGCGAGACGGAATTTGGGTAACCGGCATGAGGCAGAGACTATAAAGCTTAGAGCCACGGGCAGACTCCAGGGCTGCGTAACATGTTGCGCAAGATTAAGCGCAAAATTCATGCGTAAAGTTACGTAAACTATGGAGTTGCGACTGCCAGCCCTATTGTCGCATTTTTCCCGCCAACCGAGTGAGGTACCTGAGTAATGGCCGAGGAACCGGCCTGTTGGGCAGCCCGTTGGCGGATAGATCGGATCACCAATTTGAATCCGTATGCATCAATCTTTTATATTGCTGCATTTGTCCTGTGGTCTCGTTCCTACCATAGAATGTTGTTGGAGATCTGGCCTATGTTCGGCAAGGGAACTCACCTTCCCCGTGTATTTGCCCGCGGTGTATCTTCAATCATTGTGTCTGCTTCTCGTATATCTGTATCTGCGCCCGGTTTCGCTGTGCTGATTGTCGGGATCGCCTTGCTCGTCAATCCGCGCACTATGCTCGCCCAGCGTGGTGGTGGCGGCGGGGGGGGTGGTGGCGGCGGCGTCGGACACAACGGGATGCCCATTATCTGCGTGCACGACTGCCCCGACCGGCGTAAAGAGCTCAACACCGACGATGATCTCAAAAACTTTCACCGCTCCATCGCCATGCAAGCGACCGCTGAGCAGCGCGCCGCGTTCGCCAAGGTCTCGCAATACACTCAGGCCGCCAGCGATCGGCTAAGGGATTTTCACGAATCTCTGCCAAAAGTCTCTGCTTCGTTATCGCCGGCCGATCATGCGTTGGCCGATCGCGGAACCGCCCTCGATCAGGCCATTGAGAGAGCTCGTGCCGGAAACCAGAACTTTCTCGGCTCGTTTTCTGACGCGCAAAAGTCCGGGTTGAAAGAGATCACGAACAAACTGGCCAAAGTGGATTCCGAGCTCGACAAACAAATAAAGACGCTGGATCAAATCGTCCAGGCCCCCAAACCAGATAGCGCACAGATCGACACCTCCGCCGCCAATCTCGACAAGGCGCTCGCCAGCTTCCAAAGCGAGCAACTCGCGCTCGGTGCAGAAATGAGCATCGTCTTTCCCGCCGACGGCCAGAACGTTGTCTTTAGCCTTCCCCCGGTGACAAACTCGATCAACATCTCCGGCCAGCCCGTCTCCATCCCAGCGTCGGGTGCCGTCGTCTCCCGCGCTTCCGCCGAGAACGGACACAACCTCTTCAGTCTCAAGCTCGTCGCCGATCTCTCTGACCTGCAGCAAAACATCACCGGCATTCTGCGCACCGAACTTACCCGCAATCCCCGCTGCGGCCAGCGCATTGAAGTTCAACAAGCCAGGCTCACGCCGCTCGAGCCAGCCGGCTTGGTGGTAGCCAACTTGCATTTCGAGCGCTGGGTCTGCCAGCCCGGTCAAAGCCCCATGGAGGTGGCCGACAGCAATGCCACCCTCGAAGTCAAGCTAACTCCTTCGGTCGTACCAACCACCGGCCTAGCCCTCGCCTCCGAAATTGCCGGCGTCCAGGCCGGCTTCTTCGGCCTAGCCCTTGCCTCCGAAATCACCCGCGTCCAAGCCGAAGGCTTCCTCCGCGATTCGCTCCGCTCCGGCGACCTCGGCGTCACGCTGCGCCAGCAGATCGCCGCCTCGATCCTCTCCGTCCTGGCAAAAGGCGCAGACTTTAGGACGACACTTCCGCCCGTAGCGAACGAATACGCCACTCTGCAAAAGGTGCAATTCCAGGACGCCGGCGCCGACCAGTTAAACTTCATCCTCGACGGCCAGCTACAGCTCTCCGACGAGCAGACAAAGCAATTCGCCGCCCAACTCAAACAACAACTGTCAGCGCAAGGAACCACCCCGCCCTAGCCGTTGGGCCCAGCCTCATCCCGCCTGAAAGCCCCGCATTGTAAAGTTGTGCAAAGATTGGACAAACCCCACTTTTGCGCGCAACTTTCGGATCATAATTCCATTCATAGATGTAGACACTCGTCTGGAAAAAGGAGATATCTATGCTCAGGAAACACCTTCTCATTCTTCTCGCGACCGGCACCATCGCAATGGCTGCGTCTTTTGCGCCAGCGCAAGATAGCCAGCCCGCCAACCAGCAACCCGCGCAGGCCAACGGTGGCTGGCACCACGGCCCACCCGATCCCGCCCAGCGCACCGCCGAACTAACCAAGAAACTCAAGCTCACCCCCGATCAGCAAACCAAAGTGCAGGACATCCTTCAGTCCGAGCACTCCCAGATGGAGAGCCTGCGCCAGGACACCTCTATGTCCCAGCAGGATCGCCACTCCAAAATGATGGACATCCACCAGAACAGCGATACCCAGATCCGCGCGCTCCTCGATTCGACGCAGCAGAAGAAGTGGGACGAAATGCAAGCCAAGCGTGAACAATGGGGGCAAAACCGCCACCACGGCGCGCCCAACGCTGGCGGTCAGCAGAGCCCGCCACCTCAGCAATAGCTATCTGTGACCAGCCCGTGTGGGGACGGGCGGATCTCCACCAGCACGGCGCTACGGCACTAACTCTTCCCCACGCCGATCCGCCCCGCGTGCCGTCCGATCTCGCCAAGAATCTCCAGCCCAAGCTCCAGCGCTCGCCGACCATCCTCCAGTGAAACGACCGGACGCGACCGATCCCGCACCGACTGCAAAAATGCTTTGATCTCCGCCAGCAGCGGCTCCTCCGCCGTGATCGTCGGCTTCGCCATCTGGATCTGCGGATTCACGCTCGGCACGCCAGCCATTCCCGCCAGGCTTCCAACCGCATTGCCGACCGCACTTCCGACCGAGAACACCAGCACATCCTGCCGTCCATAGTCGATCGAAATATATTGCCCCGCCTGAAAGAAGCGCAGCTTGCGCACGCGTTCCGTCGAAACCCGGCTGGCCGTAAAGTTGGCCACGCAGCCCGATTCAAACTCAACGCGCACATTCGCAATGTCCACCTTGCCCGAAAGAATCGGCAGCCCCACCGCGCGGATTTCCTTGATTCCCGACTTCACGAATGTAAGCACAATATCGAGGTCGTGGATCATCAGGTCCAGCACCACGTCCACGTCAAGCGCGCGCGGAGAAAACACGCTCAGCCGGTGCACTTCAAAAAACATTGGACGGTTGATTAGCGGCAGCGTAGCCCGCACCGCCGGATTGAAGCGCTCCAGATGCCCCGCCTGCGCCACCCGCTGGTGCGCGGACGCCAGGCGAATCAACTCATCAGCTTCGGCGAGCGTCGCGGCCATTGGCTTTTCAACGAGCACGTCGACCCCAGCCTCCATCAGCGTGCGCGCGACATCCAGATGCAGAACGGTCGGCACCGCGACCGACGCCGCCTGCACCTCGCTGTGCGTAGTGAGCATCTGCTCGACCGAGCCGAACGCTTTGCAGCTGAACTCGCGGGCAATCGCGTCCGCCCGCGTCGTATCCTGATCGACCACCCCCACCAGACGCACGCTGCCTTCCTGCTGCAATTGCCGATAGACGCGCGCATGGTTGCGCCCGAAAGCACCTACGCCAACCACCGCCACATTGATGGGAAATTCTTTATTCAGATAGTTGCTCCGGAACCGCCCCTAACGCAAAATATTGTCGCAGTTCCGGAGCTGGAAGGGAAAGCCCCACATCATAGCCCCGTCGAGCGCAGCCGGTGCCGGGTCACAAAGTATGCGATCCAGAAGCCAATAGCCGCCGCCCAGTACGCCGTGGCCATGCGCGGAACGTCGCGCACCATCATCCATGTGATATGACCGTTGTCAAAAGTGAACGACAGCGGAGCCAGCGTGAAAGCTATCGACAAAGCCAGAATCCAGGCCGTTCGCTGTAGTTTCGTTCGAGTGCGTTCCAGGGTTTGAGCGTCGTGATCCTGCGGTAGTGACATGTTAGTTCCTCCTGTGAGTATTTGTTTTAAAGAATCCGATTTCAGCCGCTCGACCTCCGCAGCCAGTGTTGCGTCGCGCGACAGGAACTCTTCCACCAGCGCGCGCGTTTCCTGGCATACTTCTCCCGCCAGATAGAGCGGAAGCAGATCCTGAATGATGTTGCGTGTGACTTCCATGTTCACCTCCGGTTCTTGCGTGCCTGCTCCAGTTTGAGCCGGGCACGATGGATTTTTGTTTTCACCGCCCCCAGCGACAGGCCCAGCGTTTCCGCGATCTGTTCGTAGGACATTTCCTCCGCTGCCGACATCAGCAGCGCCGTACGGTCCACCTCTGGCAGTTGCTGCAGATTGCGCATAACCTGTTCCAGTTCGGCCCGCTGCTCGGCCGAGCTGTGCGGCGCCTGCCGGCGATCGGCAAAGTCATCTTCGAGCGACAAGTTCCGGCGGCTGCGCCGCAGCCTTTGCAAGTAGCAATTGCGCGCAATCACCAGCAGGTACGCCTTCACCGTGGACTGCCGGATTCCATCAGACGCGTTCCATGCGCGCACAAACGTTTCCGAAGCAATGTCCTCGGCATCCGCCCGATTTCCGCTAAGGAACAGGGCGAAGCGGAAGACGTCCTGCGCGTATTTCTGATAGAGCGCCTCAAAGTCGGTCATGGAGCGTCCACAGAGAGTATCCACGGGGGAAGGGAAAGTTTCAGGAAAGTGAAAAAATGTTGGCGGGAATCGAACTGTGAAACCAGCTGCGGTTTCGACGCCTACATCTTCTTTAGGATTGCGATCTGTCCCGCATGATACAGTTCGTGCTGCACCACGCCATGAAGCATGTAGTAGAAGGTGTGGTGCGCGCCCTCTTTACCCGGAACGATCTCGTCAAGCCGTGAGTCCGGGCAAGCAGCAACGGCCGCGACCAGTTTCTCGTGGACGCGCCGCACCTCTGCTAGCGCCCTGCGCCATGCAGCCTCGCTCGCGTCCGTGACCGGCGGAAAATTTTCCGCGTCGGAGAGCTCCACCGCAGCGCCGCCCAGCCGCCGCAGCACCGCGCCATCCCAAGCCGCAATGTGCAGCACCAGTTCCCAGATCGTGTGCGCACCCTTAATCGGACGCGCCGCCGCCCGCGCCGCCGTGACGCCCTCCAGAATTTCGAACAAAGAATCGCCATGCCACGCCTCACCATCGAACGCGCGGCGAAGTTGGTCGGCAATACGAGCCGCCTCAGACATTGAATTGCTCCCCATCAACGCAAACTATTCCGCGCACACCGCGATCCCCGCATCATCCGCTGCCCGCGTCATCGCCTCGCCATCCAGCAGCAGACATCGCCCCGCGTCCACCGCCAGACAACTCGCCCCCGCGCGCGCCATCGTCTCGATCGTCTTCAAGCCAATCACCGGAACGTCGAAGCGCATATCCTGCCTTGGCTTGGCGACCTTCACCACCGCCAGTGCGCGGCTCAGCGTCGAAGCCTCGCCCACGGATTCCGATTCTATTTTCAACGACCGCATCAGTTCGCCCGCCCGCTCGATCGTCGCATCCGTGCCTTCCATAGCCTCGATTGTCACGCAAGCCATTTCCGCGATCACCACCGTTTGCCCAATGTCGTATTCCGCCAGGCGCCGGCTCACCGCGCGTCCATATTCGATGTTCTTGCGCTCCTGCTCGCTCGGAGCCCGCTTCGTGAGCACGCCCGTTTTCGCCAGCAGCGGTTCCACCAGCGCGGTCGAATTCTCCAGCATGATGCCCTCATCCGCCAGCACCTTCGCCACCGCGCCCAGCAGCGAGTCCGTGTTGCGTGTGCCGAGCGACAGCAGCAGCTTCGCCAGTCGCCAGTCCGGCTTGATGGCGGAAAAAATCTGCTTGTGCTTGACTTGACCCGCCATGACCGCGCGACTAACGCCCTCAGCCTTAAAAGTGTCGATGAGCTTTGATAGCTCGCCCAGAGAAAGCCAATGAACGGAAGTGGCGCCTTTCGATTCAATCTCGGGGAAAGCTTCTTCTTTGATGGCGGCGACAACGACGTCGTAGCCTTGCGCCCGCGCAGCATCCAGAACAAGAAAGGGGAACTTGCCATTGCCGGCGATGAGACCGAGTTTCTGAATGGAGGCCATGCAGAAGACAAGTGTAAACGACTCAGTCACTTGCGACATCTGTGGAGACCGTATTTCGCGTTAATTAATAAAAATTTAATATCTATATTGATAAAATTAACCTAGTTGTTGTATAATACTTAATATTGGTGAGTATAAATGGATATATCTAAGGCAAGATGCTCCGATTGCAATCGGCCCTTGAAGGTTGCGCGCATGGCGTGCCCGTCCTGCAACCTGGTGCTTGAAGGCAGCTTTGAGATCTCCCCGCTCGCCGGGCTCAGCGTTGACGATCAGGCCTTTGTGATTGCGTTTGTCCGCCACCATGGTTCGCTCAAGAAGATGGAGAGCCTGTTCAACATCAGCTATCCGACCGTCAAGAATCGCTTGAACGCAATCGGGGCGGCGCTCGACCAAAATTTTGCTGCGCCTTCACCGAACCTTTATGTCCTGGAACAGCTATCTCGCGGAGAGCTCACCGTTGAGGAAGCCCTGGAGAAACTGAGCTGAAAGTAATCAGTAAGGATAACGACAAGGAGGAAGTCATGTCCGAAGAACGAAAGAAAGTGCTGGAAATGCTGGCGAAGGGCACCATCTCCGTTGCCGACGCCGAGAAGCTTCTTGAGAAAATCACAGAGCCAGCCTCAACTGAAGCAAGGGCGGAGGGACGTTCCTCGTCCGAACCCGCTAAGCCCCGCTTTATGAGAATTGTGGTCGACAAGCCGGGTCAGGAGCAGGTCAACATTCGCATGCCATTGTCGTTCATGCGCACCGGAACCGGTCTGCTGGCCGTGCTTCCGGCGAGAATCAATGAAAAGTTAACCGAACTTGGCGTGGACTTCTCGGCTCGCGGCGCGATGAATGAAAAGGAGTGGGCGGAGGCCATCGAAAACATGAACATCGATATCGAAAAAGGAAACGGGAAAAAGGTAAGAATCTTCTGCGAGTAGTGCTGGTTGCTACTTGATGATCCCCCGTTCCGATGTCTCGATAAACCGAATGAGCATGTCGATGTCGTCTCCGCGATCTTGCTCAGCGCGCAGCTTTTCCAGTGCCTGTGACGTGTTCAGCTTCGACGTCAGCAGCACCCGGTAGGCGTGATGTATTTTCCTGATCCGCTCTTTCGTGAATCCGCGCCGCTCCAGCCCCACGGCATTCAATCCATAGGCGCGCGTTCCGCGCTCCGCGGACGTCTTCGAGAATGGCAGCACATCGCGCGTAATGGTGGTGCCTCCGCCAATAAAGGCATGCGTCCCAATCCGCACGAAGTGGTGCACCGGGCACAGCGCTCCGACCGTTGCCCAGTCTTCCACGGTCACGTGTCCGCCCAGCGTAGCTGCGTTGGCCATGATGATGTGACTCCCGATCTGGCAATCGTGCGCAATGTGCGTGTACGCCATGATCAGGTTATGGTCGCCGACTCTGGTGCATCCCCCGCCCTTCACCGTGCCGCGATTAATGGTGACAAACTCGCGAATCTCGTTATGGTCGCCGATTTCCAGCCGCGTCGGTTCGCCCGCATAGCCGATATCCTGCGGCGCCATGCCAATTGAAGTGAAAGGGAAGAATCGGTTGTCAGCGCCAATTTTCGAAGGCCCTTCGATGGCGACCTGCGAAACCAGGCGGCAGCCCCCGCCAATCTCCACCTCCGGCCCGATCACGCAATAAGGCCCAATCTCGCACGACGGATGTATCTTGCTTTTCGGATCAATGATCGCCGTGGGATGGATCGCCGTAGGATGGATAGACATCGTAAAATTCGTAATTGGTGATTTGTAATTTGTAATTTGGATTGGCGACTTTAGGTTTCAATCGCCAATTACAAATCAGAAATTACAAATTCTCTTCCTCGGCCGCTCCTGGGCCCGCATTCCGCGGCACCAGCCGGCAGGTCACCGTAGCCTCGGCTGCGACTTTCCCGTCCACATACGCCTTGCCTTCCAGACGAGCCGCCGTCATCCGCCACGCCCGCACCACCACCTCAATCCGCAACTGATCTCCCGGCACCACCGGACGCCGGAAGCGCGCCTTCTCGATCCCCGTAAACACCATCAGCAACTCGTCGCGGTTGGGAACTTCGGTCAGCAGCAACAGCCCGCCTGCCTGCGCGATCGCTTCCACAATCAGCACGCCCGGCATGATCGGCTTCTCGGGAAAGTGGCCCTGAAAAAAAGGTTCGGTGATGGTCACGTTTTTCAGCGCGACAATGCTCTTCATCCGCACCAGCTCGATCACCCGGTCGATCAAAAGGAATGGATAGCGATGCGGCAGGATCTTGAAAATGTCGCCAATTTCCATGCCGCTTTTCCCCGGTGTCGGCGCTTCAGTCGCAGTCTGGTTTGTATCTGTCATGCCGTTTCGTTCGAGGCGAAGATTATACTGTAGCGCACGTTCTTACAAGCTTGCTTGCGACTGGAAACAAAAGGAGTCCCGATGAGCACCAAGAAATCCCCGCTGCGCAATGTCATCATCGTTATTCTTCCGATCCTTCTCGCCTCCATCCTCTGGCCGCAGCGGCTAAGCGCTCAATCATCAGGCGCCCAACCACCCCAGCAGTCCGCTGTCCCCACCCTCCCCGCCGACATTCCCGCCTCCGCCGACCGCTATTCCTTCCTCCTCATGGGTAATCTCGCCGGACAACAAGCCGTCTGGACCGCTTCCGACGGCACGCTCCACATCTTCTTCCAGTTCAACGATCGCGGCCGCGGCCCCAAAACCACCAGCATCCTCAAGCTCGATCCGAGCGGCATCCCGCTCTCCGAAGTCATCACCGGCAACGATTATCTGAAATCGCCGGTCAACGAAACGTACGCGCTCGAGGCCGGCACCGCGCGCTGGAAAAACGACGACGAGCGAGGCGAAAAGAAAATCCCGGCCCCAGCCTACTACGCCCCTCTCAACGGTGGACCCTCCGAAATTGCTCTCCTCGCCCACGCCGCTCTATTGAATGACGAAAAAAAGAACGGCGGAAAAATCGCTCTGCTCCCCGAAGGCGAAGCTCGCGTCCAGCGCATGACCGAACTCGACCTCGAATCTACTGGAAAAGAAGCCGCCGGACACAAAAAACACGTCGCCCTCTACGCCGCCACCGGACTCGATTTCTCGCCCACCTATTTCTGGCTCGAGGCCCCCGACAAATTCTTTGCCACTGTCGACAACTGGGGCACCATCATTCCCGAAGGATGGGAGTCCGCAGCTCCAACCTTGCTGGCCGCCCAAAATAAGGTCAAAGAGTCCCGCTCGGCCGATCTCGCCGCCAAACTCGCCCATCACGCCCCCAAGGGAACCCTATTTGTCGGAGCCAACGTTTTCGATGCTGAGTCCGGAAAGATTATCCCCAACCAGGACGTCATCACACTCGGTAGTCGCATAGTTAGCGTTGACCGTCACCAAGAAAGGAGGCGGATTGCCGACGGCATAGACGTTATCGACGCCACCGGAAAAACCCTGCTCCCCGGCCTCTGGGACATGCACGCCCACGTCACCGACAACGACGGCCTCCTCAACCTGGCCGCCGGTGCCACCACCGTCCGCGACCTGGCCAACGACACCGATTCGCTACTAGCCCGCCGCCAGCGCATCGCCGACGGCAAAGAAATTGGCACCCGCATCGTCCTCGCCGGCATCATCGACGGCCGCGGCCCCTACCAGGGTCCAACCAAAGTCCTGGTCTCGACCGAAGCCGAAGCCCGCGCCGCCGTCGACAACTACAAGCGCCTCGGCTACGTGCAAATAAAAATCTACAGCTCCGTCCCGCCCGCCGTCGTGCCCGCCATCATCGACGAAGCCCACAAAAACGGCCTCCGCGTCAGCGGACACATCCCCGCCGAAATGACCGCCGCGCAATGTGTAGAGTTAGGCTACGACGAAATCCAGCACATCAACTTTCTCATCCTGAATTTCTTTCCCGACATCAAAAACACGAACACCATAGCTAGACTCGTCGAACCCGCCAAGCGCGGCGCCGATCTCGACCTGACATCGCCTCAGGTCCAGTCCTTCATCAAGTTGCTGCAGGATCACCACACCAAGCTCGACCTCACGCTCAGCATCTTCGAAGATCAGTACCTCAACCGCGCCGGCCAGATTCCCATCGGTTTCCAGCCCATCGCCAATCGCCTGCCCGCGCAAGTTCGCCGCAGTCTGCTCTCGACCGGCCTCACTCCGCCCGCCGGCATGGACGAAACCTACCGAAAGTCTTTCGCCAAAATGATCGATTTTGCCGGCCTTCTCTATCGCTCCGGAATCCCCATCGAAGCCGGCACCGACTCCATGGCCGGATTCGCCCTCCATCGCGAACTAGAACTCGACGTTCAGGCCGGCATTCCGCCCAGCCAGGTCCTGCAAAATGCCACGCTGAACGCCGCCCGCATCATGAGCCTCGATAAAGATCTAGGTTCCATAACCCCCGGCAAACTGGCCGACCTGGTCCTGGTTGACGGCAATCCCGCCGCCAACATCAGCGACATCAGAAAGACCACCTTAGTAGTAAAAGACGGAGTCCTCTATAAACCCGCCGAACTTTATTCCGAACTAGGGGTCAAGCCATGAGCCATTTACGGAAAAATTCGCAACCGGGAAAACCGTCTCCGCCCGACCCTTCGTAACTGTCATCTCTGACGCGCTTCCTAGACTCGCCCAATTTCAATGCCGATGATCAGCCTAGGGGCAATGCAAGCAAACCATGTTCGCCGAGCCCCGGAGATGATCCATGGACTCGCCGAATTCGCCCGACACCCAGTCCTCTACTCCCGCGCTGATCGAACGCGAACGCCGGCTCCATGCTCGCTACACCGTCCAAGTCCAAATCGAACTCCGCCAAGAAGGCAACGACGTCCCTATGCGCTGCGAAACCACTGACCTCAGTCGCGGCGGCTGTTACATCCAGCTACTAATTCCCCTCGCAGTCGGTATCCGCCTTCAAGCCACCCTCTGGCTCGACGGCTACCCCATCGTCATCCGGAGCCTCGTCGTCACCCGCCATCCCCAATTCGGCAACGGCATCTGTTCGTGGATTTTGAAGGTGAGGGACAACTACTGCTGAAACGATACCTGGACGGCATCACCACGTAGCATTGTCTGTCATAAACTCCGCGCCCATAATCCGCCGGAGTCCACCCCGTCCGCCTGTTTTCGGGCATAAATCAAGGCCGCACCAGTCAAACCGCGAGGCCAAGCAACATCCTCATTCCACTTGTTACTCCCCAGATTCCCCCAGAAAGAGAGAAGGCCAAAGTCCGCTCACACGATCCAATGCCCACTGCCAACTGACCCCTATCCACTGAATCCCTTCCCCATCCGCACGATCGGCAGCGTCAACCCGTCCCCCAACGGAGCCTCCATGGCCTCCATCTCCACATAGCCTTTCGTCCGATAAAAAGGAATCCCCGTCAGCGTCGCCCCCATCTCCAACCGCCAGAACCCCGCCGCCAGAGCCGCCGTCTCGCAAGCTTCCAGAATCATCCCGCCAATCCCGCGCCGAGCCCAAGCCGGATGCACAAAAAATGCCCGAATCTTAGCCGCATCCCGCGCCGGATCCAGCAACGAATCCTCGCGCCCGGCAACGAGTTCCTTCCAACGATCGCCGCCATACAATGTTTTCCGTTTGCTCCACCCGCCGCAACCCACCAGCACCCCCGCTCCCGAAGCCTCCGTAGCCTCGGCCGCAAAATAAGTTCCATCCGCAATCAATTGCGTGTCCACCCCATACACCGTTCGCAACGCGCCCTCCAATTGCGCCGGAGAATAATCCCCCGCCTGCAATCCCCGCACCGAAGCCTCAATCAATTCCCGAAGCAAAGGAATATCGCAAGCCTCCGCCAACCGAATGCGTATCGTCATAACCGATGCCTATAGCCACCTTGTGTTATCCCACGAAGCCGCGGCACAAATAGAAATCGAATTTCCGGAACATCCCACTAGCCGGCTTACTTCCCCAGGCGCTCCGCCAAGGCACGCAGCACATCTTGCGTCTGAGGTCTCCACCAGGCTTCAGTCACTGCTGCGAGTTCCCGCTCGAAATTGTCAAACAGACCGGCCAAGTCGGCGCGGGCATTCCAGCGCGTCACCGCCATAGCTTCCGAGGGAAGCGCCAGCACCGCTTGGCACCACTCCAAGGCGCGGCTCACAACTGTCTCCGCAGGAACAACTTCGTCCACCAATCCGATGCTCAAAGCCTCTTGCGGTGAGATGAGCAACCCCATAACCGCCAGCCGTTCTGCCTGACGCGGACCGACCTGCCGACGCAGCGCAGACAGAATTATCGGAGGCAAAGTAATCCCCACCCGCACTTCGCTCAGCCCGAGTTTGAAGTCTCCGTGTGCTGCAACTCGCCAATCGCAGAATAAAGGCAGGACCGTTCCGCCCGCCGGGGCATGTCCCGTGATGGCGGCGGCAATCGGAATCGGCGAACCAGCAAGGGCCTTCAACAGAGCATAAAATTCACGCCAAAGCGCAGCGATGCCAGCGCGATCCAATCCAAGCAGCAGCGGCACATCCAGACCTGCGGAAAACCTCCCCGGCGCGGGCGCCGTCATGTGGGGCCGTTTCGGCAGCCTGCCGCAGGGCCGCCATCAGTTCCAGGTTAAGCGCATTCACCGGGGGACGATTCAGCCGCAGCTCCCGGACTGCTCCATGATTGGTGACCAGAATCATGGCGGTAGCTTACACTACACGGGTATGCGGGGCTCTCAGCCGCCGCGGCCCGCATCCTCAATCCCTCCGGGACCAATAAATCCCCAGCAACAAGATCGCCGCCAGAGAAACAAATGCAATGAACAGGAATCCCCAAGTCCAAACAGCAACATCATCCCACTTGTTACTCTCCAGATTTGCCCCAACAAAAGGCGGCCAAAGACCACCCAACTATCCACTGCCCACTAGTCGCTGCCCCTCAGTTCCCCTTCAACATCGTAACCACCCGATCGAACTCCTCAATCGTTCCATACTCAATCAGGATTTTCCCTTTCCCCTTGCGGTCCCGAATCCGCACCCGCAACCCGAGAATGGCTTCGAGCGATCGCTGCTCCGCCCGCACATTCGGATCCACCCATCGCGCCCCGCCAACTTTGCGTGATTCCGGGGGATCCTTCGGGATGTGGCTGTCCATCACGAGTTGTTCGAGCAGCGCCACCGACATCTTTTTGGCGATCACTACCCGCGCCACTTTCGTGATCTGAGCTTCGTCTTCCAGGGAGAGCAACAAACGCGCGTGGCTGTATCCCAGCTCTTTCTTTCGCAGCGCCGTCTGCACTTCGGTAGGCAGTTTCAACAAGCGCAGATAATTCGATACCTGCTCCCGCGACACGCCCACCCGATTCCCAATCTGTTCCTGCGTCAAGTTGAACTGCGTGCTCAGCTTGGCGAAGGCCGACGCCTGATCCAGGCATTCGAGATCCTGCCGCTGCAAATTCTCGACCAGCGTCATCTCCGCTGCCTGCTGCTCCGAAACCCGTTTCACGATCGCCGGGATCGTGGTCTTCCCGGCTATCTTTGACGCGCGGAAACGCCGCTCGCCCAGGATCAGGATGAACCGTTCCCTGTCCGGGCTGCCAGGACGAACTGCCAGCCGAACCACCGGGCGAACAACGATCGGTTGCAATACCCCTTGCGTCTGGATCGAACCGGCAAGGTCCCCGAGCGACTTCGGGTCGAACTCCGACCGCGTCTGGTACGGGTTCGCTTCGATCTGATCCATCTCCAGAAGAAACACCGTCTCCCCATCCAGAGTCTCCCCCGAAGCCGCCTGCAACGCGTCAACCGTGCCAGGAATCGCCGCTTCCGGTGGAGCGACGGCCGCCCCCGGCCGTCCATCCGCACTTCCAAGAGAAGAGGAAGAAAGAGAAGAAAAGTCGCGTCCCTGAGACTTGAGACCTGAGACCTGAGAACCAGCCCCATCGGGTGCCCCATCCTTCCGCGCACTTGGCGGAAGGGTGGGAGCCGCCGGCATCACTCGCGGCCCCGGCAGCAGAGACTCCAGCCCCCGCCCCAAAGCCCGCCGCTTCTCCGCCAACTTCTCGCTAGCCTTCTCCGTCCCAGTTTTCTGCGCCGTCTTGTCGACCGCCGCCGCATTCGATGTAGTCATCCAGTAATCTCCCCCTGTCTTGCCTGTTCCCCTCTTAAAATTTTTCATCCTGAGCGAAGCGAAGGACCTGCTTTCTTCCACACCGCCGCAGGAAGGGACTTTCCCGCAAACTGCCGGATGCCGTCATTTATATCGACATACGTAAATATTTATATCAATCAATCTAAGCCGCTTCTCCCGGCCCGCTCACCGCTCGCGCCGCTTGCCGGTCCAGGATCTCCTTCGCCAGCCTTATGTAGCTCTCCGCTCCCCGCGACCGCACGTCATACATCAGCGCCGGCAGCCCATGGCTGGGGGCCTCGGCCAGCCTTATGTTTCGCGGGATCGTCGTCGTGCATAGCTGCTCTCCAAAATACTTCCTGAGCTCCTCCGCCACCTGCTGCGCCAGGTTCGTGCGCTCATCGAACATCGTGATCACCACGCCCTCAACCGCCAGCGCAGGATTCAGCTCGACCCGTATCCTCTCGATGGTGTCAAGCAGCTCCGACACACCCTCGAGCGCAAAGTACTCCGCCTGCATCGGGATCAACACTCCATCCGCGGCGACTAGCGCGTTCAAAGTAAGCAGATCAAGCGCCGGCGGACAGTCCAGCACGATGAACTGAAAGCGATCAAGCAAACTGGCAAGCGCATCGCGCAGACGATACTCGCGCCGATCCGTTGCCACCAGTTCGATGTTTGCTCCGATCAAATTCTTGTGCGATGGAATCAGCCAGAGCTGTTCGAGCGCGGTGAGCTGCAGCGCCTCCTCCGCGGAGGCCACGCCCATGATCACGTCGTAGATACTGACGCGCTCCGGATCCTTCACCAGGCCCAGCCCACTGGTTGAGTTCGACTGCGGATCGCAGTCCACCAGCAGCGTGTTGACCTCGGCAGCGGCGAGTGAAGCGGCAAGGTTGATGGCGGTCGTAGTCTTGCCGACGCCACCCTTCTGGTTGGCAACTGCGATGACACGTCCCATGGGTTTTATTTTCGTGTTTGCGGGTCAGAATATGTGAACGCATCCGCGAAATCAATGCCAGATTTCTGTGCAACCACGACGGGAGTGTTTCACGTGGAACACTGGGCTCGTTTCGACAACGTAGCAGGCTGCGGAAAAGGTATTTCCCGCGTCGTCTCACCGCAAGGGCAAACTGCTGCTCTACCGAAATCAACTTCAACATCGACCTTCCTCTCACTCACTGGACGGGTCATCGCGGCGGGTGTGTTTCACGTGAAACAATCATTGTGATTTCGTATCATTATGCGACAATACGTATAAATCACCACTTGCGCGCTAATTAATATGTATTACGGGTTGTAAATTACCACTACACTATTATTCAAACAATATACTTACCACTTCATGGAAATACCCCAATCGACAACACTCTTGTATGTGACTGAGGGACTGGTATTGGTGGGTACCATTTTATGGTGGGCAGGACAGTCACGTGGGGGATCTGGGCGGCACCTATCAGTAAGGCTAGGCATGTGTGTGGAGCTAGGAAGGTTGCGGCCTGGGGGAGGATGGTGTCGAAACGCTCGACGGCTCGGAGGGTAACAACGTCGGCGCGCGAGCAGTCTTGGCGCTTGGCCAGGGTTTCGACTCGATCGGTGATTACATTGATGTTGGTAAATGTAATTGCACGGGCCACTTCGCGGAGGAAAGCGGCCTTTTTGTGATTCGATTCGATTAGCGTCAAGTGGATGTTCGGGGCCCAGATTTTCAGGGGAAGGGCGGGGAATCCGGCGCCGGAGCCGATGTCGAGGACGCGAACACCCGCGCCCAAGGGGAGCTTGGAAGGGGCACCCTCCAGAGCTCGGATGGACTCGGAACCCGGGGTGCCCTCTGGGAAGAGGTGGCGGGCGAGGAAGAAGGATTCGCCGAAGTGGCGAGTTACTATTTCTTCTTCATTGCGTATGGCGGTCAGGTTGATGCGGGCGTTCCAGCGTTTTAACAGATCGATGTATATCGATATTTGATCGAGCTGGGATGGGACGAGCGATGTTTCGAGGAAAGGTTCGAGGAGAGCGGCTATGCGGGCGGTAACCATGGCGCGTCGTTTTCCTATAGGATACGGGGGCAGTGACATTCAACTCGATTGACTTCACCTTATAGGAGACTCTCATGTTTAGGATGCGGTTCACGATTTTCTTGATGATGGCGTTGTCGCTTCTGCTGCTAGGAACGGTGGCGGCGCAGGGCATGGGCGGCGAGGGCGAGTTCTTAATTCTTAGCGCCCAATACGGGACGGAGCACCACCATGTGGACGTCACTAATCGGCTGAAGGAATTGGCACGTCATGACCGGACATTCCGGGTAAGCCACGACTCGATGAATGCGGATCCGGATGAAGGACGTGCGAAAGTGCTGCGAATCTATGCGCGCGGTCCTAACGGCGGGGAGCGCATGTTTGAGTATCTGGATGGCAGTGTGGTGGATGGGGGAATGTTCCGGGCCTGGGGGCGGGGCGAATGGGGGAACGGTGGCTGGAGCGGCAACTGGAATAGCGTCGGCGAGGGCGAGTTTGTGATTCTGAGCGCGCAGTATGGAACGGAGCGGCATCATGTGGACGTCACCGAGCGGTTGAGGGTATTGGCTCGGGCGGACATCACGTTCCGGATGGGCAACCGGACTTTTGGAGTGGATCCCGATCGGGGAGTAGTGAAGGTGCTGCGCATTTACGCGCGGGGCCCGAATGGACACGAACGAATGTTTGAGTATCGCGAGGGCAGCGTAGTGGATGGGGCGCAGTTCCGGGGCTGGGGCCGGGGCGAGTGGGGCAACGGCAACGATCACTGGAGCGGAAGATGGGAAGGGGAAGAACGGTAGGAGCGGGAGCGTTAGAGGCAGAGATAAGGCAAGTGCAGGTGGGCACCAACGCCGGGGCGCGATTTTGAGAACGTCGGGCCTCGGTCGGGTGTCTGCAATTTCCAAGGGCATTCGCGTTTTCATTTCTTCGGCCAACACGGCTGCCAACGGACGAGCAGCCGTGCGCTTTCACGAATTATTGCCGGGCTTTCCCCAACCCGGACGGGCGAGGCCGTCTGCTCCCAGGTTGGCGACTTGGCCTAAAGCGGTGCCGCCACTGGCACGCGGACAGGAGTGTCCGCGCTACACGGCCGGCATTTCACACTCTCTTAACAATCCTTCCGTATAGTTTCGCTTCATTTGGGGCTGGGTCCTTGGCTTCCGAACCCTGAAAACTACACCGAACACAGGAGATTCTTGACATGACGACAGCACCGAATCCTGAAACTTATGGCGACCAGAGAGGATTGTTGAACGTGGCCACAGCCAGGCCTGCGCTGGAAGCGAAGCTTAATCGAAGTCCTGGAAAGATTGGGATGTTGGGATTTGGCATCGTGCTGCTGGTCGGGATCATCTACTCGGCCTTTCACCTGCTCACGGATCTTTCTACCGTGCATAGCGGATCGATCATGCCTTACGTTTTGTTGGGCATCGCATTGCTGGTGGCACTGGGGTTCGAGTTTGTAAACGGATTTCACGACACGGCGAATGCGGTGGCTACGGTGATTTACACGCATTCGCTGGAGCCGCATATTGCAGTGGTGTGGTCGGGGTTCTGGAATTTCCTGGGCGTTCTGCTTTCGAGCGGGTTGGTCGCTTTCGGAATTATTTCCTTGTTGCCTGTGGAACTGATTTTGCAGGTGGGGAGCAAGGCTGGGTTCGCGATGGTTTTCGCGTTGCTGGTCGCGGCCATCATTTGGAATCTTGGGACTTGGTATTTCGGCTTGCCTGCCTCCAGTTCGCACACCATGATCGGGTCGATCATTGGCGTGGGTATCGCGAATCAGCTGATGTCCCCGAAAACGGGCACCAGCGGCGTGGATTGGGGGCAAGCCACCAACATCGGGAAGTCGCTGCTGTTGTCGCCGCTGGTTGGGTTTGTGTTTGCGTTTCTTTTGTTGTATCTGATGAAGGCGGTAATTAAGAACCGCGCGCTGTACGAGGCTCCGGTAGGGACGGAGCCGCCGCCATTCTGGTTCGGGCGCTGCTGGTGCTGACGTGCACGGGAGTGAGCTTCGCGCATGGGTCCAATGACGGACAGAAGGGCATGGGGCTGATCATGCTGATCCTGGTGGGCACGGTGCCTACGGCCTATGCTTTGAACCACGCGATCACGCGGAAACAATCGGATGACTTCATTGCGGTATCGCAACAGGCGGCGGTGACATTGTCCAACTATGTCAGCCCGAACGCAGTTATCAGCGATGAACGGGACGAGCTTACCGATTACATCCGCACCAAGGAATTCACTCCCAACACCATGCTGGCGTTGCGCCAGATGGTGAGCGACATCGGGAACGAGACGGCACTGTTCGGAGAGCTGGCAAAGATCCCGAATGACCGGGTGCGGAACTTCCGCAACGACATGTACATCGTCAGCGAGACCCTGCGGCTGATGAAGAAGAGCGCGCAACCGGCGATCAGTGCGGGCGATTGGGAAGTGTTGAATAACTACAAGAAGCACGTGGACGCGTCGACGCGATTTATCCCGAACTGGGTGAAGGTCGCGGTAGCGCTGGCGCTTGGAATGGGCACGATGATCGGATGGAAGCGGATCGTGGTTACGGTGGGAGAGAAGATCGGCAAGGACCACCTCACCTATGGTCAGGGAGCGTCGGCAGAAATCGTTGCCATGTTCACAATCGGCCTGGCGGACTGGTTTGGAATGCCAGTAAGTATGACGCACGTGCTGTCGTCAGGCGTCGCGGGCACGATGGCTGCAAACCATTCCGGGCTGCAGTGGTCGACGGTGCGCAATTTAGCGATGGCTTGGGTGCTGACTCTGCCGGCGTCGATGATGCTGGCGGGGTTTCTGTTCTGGGGGTTCAGGAATTTGTTCTAGTTTGTAGCGGGCTTGCTCCACCCTTCAGAGCTACAATAGGGGATAGCTGGGGCCGCCAGCCGAAACCCAAAAATAGGGTTCCTGCGCGAGGCTACGAAGGGTCGTCTTGAGAAGCATGAAGTTGCCATTGAAGACTCCGAAGTTCGCTCTGACAATCCTAATCGCTTTTTCCCTGACAGGGGCAGCTTTCAGGTTTGCGGTTGCCTCGGAGCTTCCTCGAAGCGACACCGCGCCAGTGCTGGTCGAGTTGTTCACTTCCGAAGGGTGCTCGAGTTGTCCTCCCGCCGATGCCTTGCTTGGAAAGCTCGATGGGTCGCAGCCGATCCCGGGAGCACAGGTGATTGTTCTTAGTGAACACGTGGACTACTGGAACCACGATGGCTGGAAAGACCCTTACTCGTCGAGTTTTTTTACTGCCCGCCAGGGCGATTATGAGCGGCGATTTGGATTACGTACTGCTTATACGCCGCAGATGGTGGTCGATGGAGCCACGCAACTGAACGGGACTGATGCTCGTGACGTAGCGGGCGCCATCGAAACAGCCCGCAGCCATTTCAAAATTCCGGTTCGGATTTCTTCCGTTTCCCTGGCGAATCCAAAAACGCTCCGCGTTCACCTAGAGGTTGAGCCGTTGCCTGGAGACTTCAAGGCTCGCAAAGCCGACATCTTCGTCGCAGTTGCACTCGACCGTGCGGAGTCCCACGTTTTGGCTGGCGAGAACAAGGGTCGGGACATCCGCCATGTCGCGGTAGCCGAGAGTATCGACAAAGTTGGGACGGTGGAGAAAGGGAAGAACTTTGAGCGTGATGTTCTGGTGAAGGTCAAATCCACGCCTGATCCTGCGAATTTGCGCTTGATTGTTTTCGTTCAGGAATCCGATGCGGGAGAGGTAGTCGGGGCAGCACTGCTGGGTGCGCCTATTAAGGTTAGTCAGTTAGTCAATTCTGCGAAATAACACCGAACAACGCCGCACAGTAACCGCGTGCGATACTGAAATCCATGGCGCTGCCTGATTTCACGCCTCGCGTGGGGAACGATCCCAAGTCGGTGGTGATTCATTTGACGACAGGGAAGGGGATGGAGATTGAGTGGAAGGATGGGCACCGCTCCGTCTATACGTTTGCATTCTTGCGGGACGCTTGTCCTTGCGCACTTTGCGAGGACGAGCGGTCGAAGGCGGGACGCAAGGCGGGGGAGGCGGCGAAGTTGGCGCCGGGGGCTTTGCCGATGTTCAAGCCGGCGGTGAAAGCGCTGTCGGCGGAGGCGGTGGGCAAGTATGCGCTGAAGTTTTCCTGGAACGATAAGCACGATCTGGGAATTTATTCGTGGTTTTATTTGCGGGAGGTTTGTCCCTGCGCGGAGTGCGCGGCGGCGCGGAAGTGACGATGGGGGAACCTGGGTAGTAACAAGTGGGACGCTGGTGCCGGTTTGGACCTGCGGATTGCCTGTTTCCAGCATAGGCAAGTCGCTATCGCAGCGGCGAATCCATGCACCGCCCAAAATCAAAGGCTAATGCAATTTGTCGTACTCCGCTTTTGCCTGCTTCAGGACGGGCAGATCGGGATCGGCATCCTTCCATACGGCGAAGAAGTCCTGATAGGCGGACTTGGCTGCGGTGGCATTGCCTTGCAGGGCGTAGGCTCGGCCCAGTCCTAGATGAGCGAGGGTGTAACTCACATCGAGAGGATCGGTGCCGCGGTGGTCGAGAAGTTTCTGGTATTCGGCTGCCGCTTTCCCGTCTTTCATGCGCAGGTAGGCTTCGCCGCGAACGTAGTTGATCGAATAACCCGCGGAAGCGGGGCCGCTTCCGAATTCATAGGGTGCGGCGGTTTCTAGGCGCGCTATGGCCTGTTCTGGCTGGTTGCGCTGCAGGTCGCTCATGGCTTCAGCGAGGGGAACGGCGACCTTGTTCAGCAGCGTATCGGTGGGATTCTGGCGGACCAACTCTCCGGCAATCTTTTTGGTGCGCGCGGCGTCTCCGGCCTGGGCCAGCGCGCTCATCACTGTTGCCTGGGTGCCGCGGTCTTGCGAGGTGGCGAAAGCATCGGAGATCTTTTGGTGAGCTTCGGGGAGGTTGCCGAGTTGCGCCTCGGTCGCGGCCTGGTCAGCGAGAATGACTCCGCTGAACTCTTTGTAACCGACGTGTTGGGCGGAACTCACAGCTTCGGCATAAATGGCGCGAGCCGAGTGCAACTTTCCCAGCGCGCACTCGCCGCGAGCGTGCATCCAGATCAGAATGGGCTCTTCCGGTCGGCCAGCGGCCAATTCCAGTACGTGGCGCTGAGCCGCTTGATCGCTGCGAATGAAGGCTAGTTCGTAGAGCGTGAAGTTTACCGACCAGGGATGGGAGTTTGCCTTCTCGGCCACGGCGCGGGCTTCGTCGAAGCGGTTGAGGCGTTCGTAGGCGTCGGCTATATTCTGAATGGCGTATCCGTCTTTGGGCTGCATGCGCAGGCTCTCCGCGGAGGTGGCGAGGGATTTTTCCTGCTGCCCTATGCTTTGGTAGCGCAAAGCCAGATTGTCGCGAGGCGCACTGTCGCGCGGGTAGGTCTGCACCCATTGCTGGTAAATCTCGATGCCCTTGTCCAAATCTCGAGCGGCAATTTCATAGTAATGGGACGAGATGTAGAGCCGTTCGCGTTCGCTGGCTCGATCCTTCAAGTCAAAAGCCCTGGTGAGGTAAGTGTCAGCCAGTTCTTGCCGCGTCAGATTGCTGTAGACGGTGCCGAGGGTGGCATAGGCCATGGCGAAGTTGGGATCGAGTTCTACGGCGCGCTTGAGATAGGGCGCGGCTTTCCCGTCCTCACCCCTCTGATGTTCGGCCTGGCCGAGGCTGAAAGCCTGGAGGGCCTCGAGTGACGAGGTGGTGGCCTGTTCGAGCGGCGTGGTGAACTTCTGCACTGAGCCTATGGACTCTCCCAGCTTGCCTCGCAAGCTGGAAGCAGCCTGGTCGAGCGACTTGAGGACCTGCTCCTTGCTGTCAGCTTCGGTTTCTTCGCGGGCTAATACGTCACCGGTTTGGGCATTCAGCGCGGAAAGAGTGATGACGTAGTGCGAGCCGAGGCTGGCGATAGCGCCGGTGAGCATGGCCTTGGCGCCTTCGCGCATGCAGATCTCGCGGGCGACGTCATTGGTGATGCGGTCGTCGGGCTTGCGGCCCATGAAGCCTAGCGCTTCGCGGACGCGGGATTCCGGCAACAGGTTGAGGTAGGGGGATTGCTCGAGTTGAACGGCGAGCGCCTGCTTCAGGGTTCCGTCGAACACGGGATCGCCGGTAGTGTTGACGAAGTCGGCGAGGACCACTGTGTCCTTTTCGGTGAGTGCATTGGCGTGGCGGGAGCGGAAGAACAAGCCTCCGGCGATGAGAGCTGCGATTAGTGCGGCGGCGGCGATGACAGGGACTTTCCAGGATTTCTTTGCGGCTGTGGGAGTAGTGGCAGCCGCGGGTGACACTGCGCCTGACGAACTGCCGGCCGCGGCTGTTGCAGCTGAAGAGGACGATACTGGCTGCGGCGTTGGCTGGGAGACCGGCTGCGCCATTGGCTGGGAGATTGGCGGCACTGCCGGCCTTGATCCCGGGTCTTGCGCCGCCGCTACGGAGCCGGAACTGGTGGCTACGGCTCGGCCGGTGTCGCGCTTCAGGCGTTGCAGGTCGGCGCGGATGTCGGCGGCGTGCTGGTAGCGGAGATTGCGATCTTTCTCCAGCGCTTTGCTGATGATGTCTTCGAGCTTCGGAGGCAGGTCGGGATTGAGCCGGATCGGCGAAACCAGCGCCCGATCGAGGATCGCCTGAAAAATCAGCGCCGTGGTATCTCCGCGAAACGGAACCATCCCGGTTGCCATTTCATAGAGCACGGCTCCAAAAGAAAAGAGGTCGGTGCGGGAATCCAGTTCCTTTCCCTTCGCCTGCTCGGGAGACATGTACGCCACCGTGCCAATAGCGGAACCGGCGCTGGTCAGGTGCTCCTCCGCAGCCGTAGCCTCCACTGTCACGCCAGACGGTTCGGACGATCGCGATGCGGGCTGCGTGACCTTGGCCAGCCCGAAGTCCAGGATCTTCGCGTGGCCTCGCTTGGTCACAAAAATATTCGCCGGCTTAATGTCGCGATGGACGATCCCCTGCGCGTGCGCCGCGTCGAGCGCATCGGCAATCTCAATGCCTAGCGCAAGCAGGGTATCCAACTCCATCGGACGATTGCCGATGATATGTTTCAGCGTGGCGCCGTCGAGATATTCCATGACGATGTACGCCTTGCCGTCCTGCTCGCCAATGTCGTGGATGGTGCAGATATTCGGATGGTTGAGGGCCGACGCAGCCCTCGCCTCGCGGCGGAAGCGCTCGAGCGACTGCCGGTCTCCGGCTACATTTTCGGGGAGGAACTTGAGGGCGACGAAGCGGTCGAGGCGAGTGTCCTCGGCCTTGTAGACGACGCCCATGCCACCGCCGCCTAACCTTTCAACGATGCGGTAATGGGAGATGACCTCGCCGATCATTTGCTCTCCTGCGCTGGGCTGAAATCTTACGGGCGGCGATGGGGCAAGTCAACCGAGGGGACGCTTCCTCGTGAGAACTCCCTGTGGCTGCGTTGGCGGGTGCGCGCGGAGTAGGGGTCCCTTCGGCTTCGCTCAGGGCAGGCTCTTCGACTACGTGGCTGCTTCGGCCTGCTTCGGCCTGCGGACCAGCCGCTCCACTCAGAGTGACATGCTTTTCACATTTCGTTAATGTGGCAGGTGTTATTTTCGCTGGGTGTGAGGGGATATGGGACTGATTGACGTTTTGTTTGGGCGGCCACTGGCTTCGTCTGAGGATGAGGGGCAGCGGATTTCTCCGGCTCAGGGGATTCCTACGTTTGGGTTGGATGCATTGAGTTCGGCGGCTTACGGGCCGGAGGCGGCTTTGACGATTTTGCTGCCTTTGGGATTGCTGGGGGTTCAGTACGTTGTGCCGCTGACGTTTGCGGTGATTGGTCTGCTGGTGATTGTGTTTTTCAGTTACCGGCAGACGATTGCGGCGTATCCGATGGGCGGGGGATCTTACACGGTTGCTAAGGAAAACCTTGGGAACGGGGCGGGACTTTTGGCGGGCGCGGCGTTGATGATCGATTACCTGCTGAATGTTGCAGTGGGAATCTCGGCGGGGATCGGAGCGCTGGTATCGGCGGTGCCTTCGTTGTTGCCCCACACTTTGGCTCTATGTCTAGCGGTTTTGGTTATATTGACGGTGGTAAATCTTCGGGGAGTGAAGGAGGCGGGAACGGCGTTTGTGGCTCCCACATATTTGTTTGTGGGGACGCTTGGGGTGGTGATCGTGGTTGGGCTTTATAAGGTGGTAGCGTCGGGGGGACATCCAGTGGCGGTAGTGGCAGCGCCAGCACCGGCGTCGGCGACTTTGCAGGCAGCGGGATTGTGGATTCTGCTGAAGGCGTTTGCCTCGGGATGCACGGCACTGACAGGCGTCGAGGCGGTTAGTAACGGAGTGCAGGCGTTTCGCCAGCCGGTGGTTCCAGCGGCACGGGCTACGTTGACGGCGATTATTGCGATTCTGATTGTGCTCCTGGGAGGAATTGCTCTGCTGGTGCGGTCCTACGGAATTGTAGCTACGGATCCGGGCGCGCCGGGGTATCAGAGCGTGCTGTCTATGTTGACGGCGGCGGTTGCGGGCAAAGGGATTTTCTACGATGTGACTATGTTTTCGGTGCTGCTGGTGCTGTGTCTTTCGGCGAATACTTCCTTTGCGGATTTTCCGCGGCTGTGCCGGATGGTGGCGCGGGACGACTATCTTCCACATTCGCTGACGACTCGGGGACGGCGGCTGGTGTTCTCGCAGGGGATCTGGGCGCTGGCGATTCTGGCGGGGCTGCTGCTGATTCTTTTTGGAGGAGTGACGGACCGGTTGATTCCTTTGTTTGCGGTGGGGGCGTTTATGGCGTTCACTTTGTCGCAGGCGGGGATGGTTGGGCACTGGTGGCGGACTGCGAAAGGGCACGAGGCTTGGCACTACATGCTGGTGAATGGGATTGGTGCTTTGGCGACGGGGGTCACGGTGATAGTCATCGTGGTGGCGAAGTTCGCCGCAGGAGCGTGGGTGGTGGTGCTGCTGTTGCCGGCTCTTTTGGTGTTTATGGGACGTATCCGTCGTCATTATGAACGGGCGGGAGAAGAAGTGGCGCTCAAGGGCGGGGTGGTTTTGAGTGCAGAAAATCTGGCTCCGCCGATTGTGCTGGTTCCGGTGGACCGGTGGAATGCGGCTACGGAGAAGGCATTGCAGTTTGCCATGACGTTGTCTCCGGACGTGGAGGCGGTGCATGTGACGTGTGATGCAGACGAAGATAAGCCGGCGTGGCAGTGGGAGGAGAAGCCGGCGGGAACGCGGGTTCCGAAGTTGGTGACATTGCCGTCACCGTTTCGGCTGGTGGTGCATCCGATTGTGGACTATGTGTTGAAGGTGGAGAAGGAGAATCCGGAGCGGACGATCGCGGTGGTGATTGCATCGATGGTGGAGCGGCACTGGTATCATTATTTTCTGCACAATCAGCGCGGACAGATGCTGACGGCGTTGCTGCTGCTGGGTGGGGATGAGCGGATCAACATTATTAACGTGCCGTGGTACTTGAAGGCTTAGGAGCAGTGGGCAGTGGGCAGCGAATCGGAGTGGGTTGATTCAAACTCGCCAATTGTCGGGGCGCCACTGCTGAATTGCTTTCTTGATTTCGGGGGCGGCTAATTTTTCGTTCAGGGCTCTGGCGGCTAGCGCCGGCAGTTCCGCATCGGAGGCGAAACGCAGGGCTATTAACTGCGATTCCGTAAATTCTGCTATGCCAGGACGGAGGGCTGGGTCGAGTAAGGTCGCGAGGCGCAATCTTTCTTCCAGGCGGATGACGCGGTCCTGCACCTTGAGGGGATAAAGGCGGAGTTTGAAGATGATGACAAGGGCCGCGATCATAACGACGACCAGCCAGGCGGAATGCAGCCCTGGCCTTCTGACCAGATGGGCGATGGTCGCGAGCATCGTGATGGCAAATACGGGCAGGATGAAGTAGTGGAAGAGCGGATCATACCGCGTGTGATTGGAGAAATTCTGGGGGGATGCTTCGGCCATGGGACGGACTCCTTTGAGGGTCGGAATATCATCGCACGTTTGGGGGGTTGTCTGATTAAGTCTTCGCCGGCGGGACTAGATTGCATGAAGGGCAATAGCAGTAGAGAAGAGGCCGAGCTGCGCTCGGCTTGGACCCTTCGACTTCGCTCAGGGCAGGTTCGCAAGGGCGCCCGTCCCCTCACGTACCGCCGCCGCGAATCAGTCGTCGAGGAGGTTGCGGATTTTGCGCGCCAAGGTGTCGAACGGGAATGGTTTTTGCAGGACAGCGGCAGTGTCATCGACCAGCTCGCTGCTCCAGGTGGCGTGGTCGGGATAGCCTGACATGAACAGCACTTTCATCCGCGGCCGCGGTTGGGTGAGGCGGCGCGCCAGCTCTCGTCCGCCTAAGTTGGGCATTACGACATCGGTCAGCAATAGGTGGATCGAATTTTGATATTTGGCTGCAATCTGGAGGGCTTCGTTACCGTCCACCGCGTGCAGGACGGTGTAACCGTTTTTCTGGAGGAACTCGCGGACTAGATCGCGGATTCCATCCTGATCTTCCACCAGAAGGATGGTCTCGGTTCCACGAGCGGCAGATGCAGGCGGCGTTTTTACTTTGAAGACGGGCTCTGCTTCGGATTTGGGCTTGGAATTGGATTTGGGGTTGGTCTCTTCCTCCTGCACCTGCGGGAAATAGATGTCGAAGGTCGTTCCGCGTCCAAGTTCGCTGTTAACCGTGATCCAACCACCAGTTTGCTTGACGACTCCGTAGACGATGGCCAGGCCCAAGCCAGTTCCTTTGCCGGGTTTCTTGGTGGTGAAAAAGGGCTCAAAAATGTGGGCCTGAATCTCGCTGCGCATTCCAACACCGGTGTCACTGACAGTGAGGACTACAAACTTGCCAGGCGGGATTTGGGCATGGCTTCCGGCAAGAGTTTCCTGAAGTTCGACGTTTCTAGTCCCGATAGTCAGCCGACCGCTCTGGGGCATGGCATCGCGCGCATTTACCGCCAGGTTCAAAATCACGTTTTCCATTTGTCCGGGATCGGCCTTGATGCGATTGGGTGACGCGGCGGGCAAGATCTTTAACTCGATACTGGCGGGAATGAGACGACCCAGCATTTTCGCGACCTCGGCCAGGACGGTATTCAAATCGAGTGCCTTAAGCTGAAGCACTTGCCTGCGGCTAAAGGCGAGGAGCTGTTGGGTGAGGGCGGTAGCACGGGTGACAGCCCGTTCGATTTCAATGGCATCCTTGTGCGAAGCGGGATCGCTCACAGCCAGCCGGTCGCGAAGGCGTTCATTGTGAGCCTGAATCACCATTAATAGGTTGTTGAAGTCGTGGGCCACGCCGCCCGCCAACTGGCCCACGGCTTCCAGCTTCTGGGAGTGGCGGAGCTGTTCCTCCAAACGTTTGTGCTCGGTGATGTCGTACAGCACCCCCTGCATCAAAAGTGCCCGGTCGCTGGCGGCGGCTTGCAGCCTGACGCCCTCGTCGCGGAACCACAGGACTCTTCCATCGCGAGCAAACATGCGGTACTCCGCCTGGAATAACTCCTGAGTCTGCTGGAAGCGCTTCTCCGCCGCGAGGGCGATTTCACGATCCTCGGAGTGGATCTGCTTCAGCCAATTCAAAGGGTCCGAGAGCCACTCGGCGGCTGAGAAACCGAGAATCGACTCGATTTGAGGGCTGACGTAATGCCATGGTCCGTCAGCGCCGAGTTCGGCGACATAAGTGATTGCTGGCAAGCGTTCCACCAGAGTCCGATAGCGATCTTCCGCAGCGCGAAGCTGGGTTTTGTCTCGATCTCGTTCGATGGCGAGAGAGACGAGATGCGTAGCGTGGGCAATGATTTGCAGATGCAGAGCGTCAGGGGTGCGCGGCTCGCGGTAGTAGATGGCAAAGGTCCCAAGCATGCTGCCGTCCTGCGCTGGGATCGGCGTTGACCAGCAGGCGCGCAGGCCGTGAGGCAGCGCCACATGGCGGTAGTCTGCCCACAGTGGATCAGTCGTAATGTCGGATACGACGACTTGCTGTTTTCTATACACTGCGGTGCCGCACGAGCCCGCGCAAGGCCCAATCTTTAGCCCGTCAACGGCCCGGCTGTATTCTTGCGGCAGACTGGGGCCAGCTCCGTTTCGCAAAGTTATGCCGTCGGCGTCAAGAAGAAGAACGGAACAAAGCATTCCAGGATGAAGCTTCTCGATATCCGAGCACAAGGCGTCCAGTGTCCAGGGAAGGGGACTCTGGCCGCTGATCATCGCCAGTACTCTTTCATCCAGCCGCGACAGGGCGTCAGAATCCCCCGGCTCTGCGGTTGACGCTCTTTGCACTCCTGTAGACATGACCCGTTGGTACGATTTTCATGGCCTAGGACCATTACCTCCAAGTTACGGGGGTAATAAAAGCAACGCGATTTCTCAGGTCGTGGCGCGGTGTGATGGCACTTGGAAATTGACCTATCGCCAAGGAGGAAATTCTGCAAAGAGAAACTCTGTCTGCGGAGTGCGCGGGAACTGGTGCAGCTGCGGTGGAATGTGCGTGAGAAGACGGCGTGAAGTTGGGTGTTGGAGTCGCCGATCGAATTCTTCTAAGTCGAGCGGTCCGCCACCGTCGTAGGCTCGAAGTCAGCCTTGGTCGTAGGCTCATCTGCGGCGCGATAGAAAATTTCGAATTGCCTGGCCGCCTGCCGGTCGCATCTGGGTCTCAGAACGTGGTATGCCACCTCCCCTTCATTGCGGATCATTTCTTGCAAGGTGAGGGCGTGAGCGTACAACTGCTGCGAAAACTGCAGAAGTTTCTCCGGATCTATTGCGGACGGCCGCTTCGTGGTGACCTTCCCACCGATGCGCTCCACCGGATATGGAACAGCCGCTACGGCTCTGTCTGCTTCGAGCGATTGATCTGCCACCGTATCCATAATCGGAACGCGGGCCAGGCATTTGGACTCAACCAATGTGCGGCCACCGCTCGGAGCAAAACGGCGATGCGAGGCCCGAGCCGAACTCAGAACGGAACGTCGTCGGGATTTCATTGCCAGGCTCCTTTCCCTTGGTTTCGCCGCGGTAATTGCAAAATAGCGGTTCCACCGGAAACAGTCCAACGCATAATTTGGGTTTCTTGGATCAAAACCATTGGTTGCCTTGCCGATCCCCGGTAGACGCAACTTTACTTTCCGATGCAGAAGGTACCGAAGATCAGGTTGAGGATGTCGTCGGTGGTGGTGACGCCGGTGATTTCGTCGAGAAGGCGCAGGGCTCCGTAGAGATCGAGCAGGAGCATCTCGTGGGGGACTTGGGCAGTAACGGCGTTGGTCGCGGCGCCGAGCGCGGTTAGCGCATCGTTGACTAATTTCTGATGGCGCACGTTGGTTAGGAAGCCGGTTTCCAGTTGGGTGGCGCAGTCTCCGGCGACGTGCTGGAGGATGGCGGCGCGCAGGGCGGGAATGCCTTCGCCGGTTAAGGCGGAAGTGGGGATGCAGAGCAGAGAGTTGGGCTCGGGTGGCGCAGGCCTGCCGGGCTTCGCCCGGCTTGGACGGGCGAGGCGCCCGTCCCCACACGCGCTCAGCAGATCGGACTTGTTTTCTACCACTATCGCTTCGCGGCCTTTTACCTGGCGCAGTAACTCCTGGTCTTCTTCGGTGAGAGGCTGGGTCTTGTCGATTACTACGAGGACTAAGTCGGCGTCGGCCAGCGCTTCCATTGATTTCTTGATGCCTATGCTTTCGGCCTCGTCCAGGGCGCGGCGGATGCCGGCGGTGTCCACCAGTTCCACGGGTATTCCACCGATGGCTACGGTTTCGCTAACCAGATCGCGCGTGGTGCCGGGCTGGGCAGTAACGATGGCGCGTTCGCGCTCGACCAGGCGATTAAAAAGGCTCGACTTGCCTACGTTGGGGCGGCCCACGATGGCTAAGGTCAGGCCTTGGTGAACGATCTTGCCGTAAGTAAAGGTGGCGGTTAGTTGCATGAGTGGAGTTTTGACTTGGGCTATACGATCCAGGATGGTGGCGTCTTGCGCGATGGAGATGTCGTCTTCGGCGAAGTCGATGCCGGCCTCGAGCAGGGCGATCAGGTCGATTAATTTTTGTTTGATGGGCTTCAGGCGATTGGAAAGCGCTCCCTCCAGTTGCTGGGCGGCGACCTTGGCTTGAAATAGAGTTTGCGAGTCGATCAGGTCGCGGACGGCCTCGGCTTGAGTCAGGTCGAGGCGTCCGTTGAGAAAGGCGCGCATGGTGAATTCTCCAGGCTCGGCTAGACGGGCGCCGCGCGCCAGTGAGAGCTCGACGATGTGGCGGAGAACTACGGGCGAGCCGTGGGCGGAGATTTCTACGATGTCGTCGGTGGTGTAGGAGTGGGGTTTGGCGAAGTAGGTGACGACGACTTCGTCGATGCGGGCTTGAGTTTTGGTGGTGTCGACAAGGGCAGAGCTTTGCTCCGCTGGACAGCCGGGGGCGGTTGTTCCTCCTTGAGTCGTGGCGGTGTCGGCAGTTTCGCGGACAGGAGTGCCCGCGCCACACGGTTCAATCAGATCGCAGCGGATGGCTCGTCCCGGTTCTAGCTCCCGCGTTAGGCGGAGCATGGGTGCGGCAATGGCTCGCGCTTCGGGGCCGGCTAGGCGGACTATTCCTATGCCGCCGCGACCGGGCGGGGTGGCGATGGCGACGATGGTGTCATCCAAATGCACACGAACATTCTAGCCGTGCGGCGCCGCGCTCGCGCTAGGTGTTTGGCCACCGTTTGCTGGGGTAGTGTATGGCGACGGCAAAAGTGCTACACGTTACCATTTAGTAATAGTGGGGGGCCGGGCGAGTGGGGGCGGGGCGAGCCAATCTGGCTCAGATCTGCCGGGCGTAAACTAATGACTGGAGCAAGATATATGCTTAAGAAGGCGAAACCCAATGCCATTGAGCCCCTGCGTTTTGAGCCTGTAGAAAAACGACGTTTCAGCCACATTGCTCCGATGCAGGCTCCCTTGCGACCGTCTGCGACCAGTTCCCGGTAAAGAAAATCCGCCGACCCTCGGACCACAGCCCGAGCACGCTCCAAATATTCGGGAGCGAAGATCAGCGTGTTAATGTACTGCGCATACTTGACGATTAGACTAGGATTTCGTGCGGAGATTGCGGGAGTGAGAGAGAGGGGCGGGCATTTTGCTCATTGATGGTAGTTGCCGAGTGCCTCAAGTTGTTGGATCAAACATCGGTCGTACGCCGCCGGTCCTTCCGAGTATTTGGCATGAGAGCATGCTGCTTCAATCGACTGTCGTTCGCCAAATGTCAAACGGGACAAATCAGGTTGTCTCGGACCCGCCGTCCATGCTGCGAGTTGTTGGGCCAAACATCGGTCATACGCCGCCGGTCCTTCCGAGTATTTGGCATGAGAGCACGCTGCTTCAATCGATGCCACACCGCCTGAGAGCGCGCGGTAAAGAGAATGAGGCAGTAACTCTTTTTGAGCGAGACCTTTGAGGGCAGGTCCCGCTGTTATTAGTTCGACGCCTCCGATTTTCTTTCCATGCCAGGGTGCAAGAGCTTTAAGATCGCCCCGTAGATACCTGTTGACGGCGGCGTCGTATTTTGCGGCGTCACTGGCCTCTTTTGATCCATGAGCCGTTATTTCAATAGGACCGTACGGGCCCGTAATCTGCACGTAGCGAACAAGGCGGTCGCTCTTGGCTGCGCGAATTCGTCCGCCCGGACGATCTTGCAAGAGCGCCCTGCCGACATATTTCTTGATTGTTCGTACGGTTACGATCTTGCAAGAGCGCCCTGCCGACATATTTCTTGATTGTTCGTACGGTTACGCCATTGTCGCGTGCGGCCTGAGACGGTGAAGCACCGCGTCGCATAAACGCCACAAGAATGATCCCGATCTCTACTATTGGCTCAAGATTCTCGCCAATTCGATTTACGGATTTTTCGTGGAACTGACTCCCGAGCATTTTAAGCAACCCAAGCGTGTGATGGTTTTTTCTGGCGACGAGGGTTTTCCTGATTCCTCCAGCGTGATTGAAAAGCGAGGAAAATGGTTCGCGCCGTTCTTGGCGACTCTCATTACATCTGCGGGAAGGCTTTTGCTTTCATTGTTAGAGGCAGAAGTCACACGGGCGAAAGGCACCTATCTATACTGCGACACTGACAGTCTGGCAATTGTGGCATCGAAAAAAGGCGGCGCACTCCGCATCGCCGGAGCGCTAGGCAAGCGCATTTTGACTTGGAATGAGGTTGACGCAATTACCGCCAAGTTCCAGGCGCTCAATCCGTACGATCCGGACGAAGTTCCGGATCTCCTTAATCTCACAGATGACAACTACGTTTGCACGTGTTTGCATGAACTTAAAACCGAGCATGATGAAACCGGAGTTTGTCAGGTGCGAGGATGCAAGTGCAAAGCGAAGAAAAAAGTTAGGCGGCAATTATGCGGTTTGGGTATAGCAGCCAAAAGGTACACGCTATTCGAAAAAGTATTGGACGGACGCGGAAAATTAACAGACATAAAAATCGTCAATCCCAAAGCGCACGGGATCGGTTTCCTGTACCCGCCGAATGACAACCCGAAAAATTGGAAAAAAGACGCGCCACTGTGGATTTACGAGATGTGGGATTACATCGTTCGCGGATTCCTAGAATTGCCGCGCAAACTACCCGCGTGGACTTCCCTTCCGCAGATGATGCGTTTCTCCGTATCCACTTGGAATGTCCTCAAGATGCTGGGCATGTGGGAAACTACACGGCCTCAAAATTTCATGTTCATGGTAATGACCTCCGAAGCGTTTTCGTTTGACTTCGATTTTGACAACAAACCAAGTAAAAAACCAATGGTGATTGTGCCGTTTTCGAGCAAGCAAGGCGAATGGAACAGACTCGAAGGGATTGACATTCACAATAAGAACCGGCGCGGGAAGTACCGGCGTTACCGGCTGGATGATCCCGATTTTCACCCTTTCACCTACGCGCACATGATCGAGGAATATATCCGGCACCCCGAGGCGAAGAGCCTGGGCCCGGATGGGACGCCCTGCACAGCAGAAACTCGCGGGCTGTTAAAGCGAGCGCACATCACAGCCGGGAAGATTCGCTACATCGATAAGGAAACATCCTCAATGTGGGCGCATGTCGACGATCTCAGTGTAATCACCGATCATGACGAAACCGGGTTTAGGGTGATCGAGTACGGGAAAAGCCGGAAAATCGTACTCCCCGATTCTTTGAAACGCGAGATCCAGGGAACCAAATTACAGAGAGAGTTGCGACGCAGGAAAATTGGACAGCACACGATTGAAAAAGCGCTGCACACACATGTGCGCGTGCGCACGTACGAAAAAATCCTGGCTGCAATTAGCGATCACAGGCAAGAAAAAATAAATAGATTTGCAAAGCCAAAGGTCAATGTCATATTACCGTGCGTGTGTACGAGCATTCCGTTACTTCTCTGCGACCTTTGACGATAGCCTTTTCGACTATTGAAAATGGCACATTTTGGCCGAACACCTGTGCGGTGGACTTATGTCTGTCGAAGTGCGTTGTCACTGGGAAGCTCTCAGATTCAAGTAGCTGAATTACAGCGTTGATAATGTTCAAGGCGCGTTCAACTGAATTCTTCGAAACACGAATGTCGAGGCAGGCTTCGTCCCACCCTGGCTGTAGCATTCCTCGTTCATCGGGTTTCGCATGTAGGAGAACTTTTGCCGTCCCGGTAACCAACTTGTGTCGCTTTGCTTCGGGCTCGACGCCTCGTGTTCGCCCTTCGATTTCTAGTATCCTCTTGTACTCCGGGTCAGTGGGTTCGGGCGCAGGAGTCGAGTTTTCCCGCGGTGCCTCCGAAGACAGTTGCTTCAAACGTTGCACGACCGGAAGCTCTTTGGCCTCTGGTAGGGGAATTCGCTCGACTGGTTTGCCGAATTCCAGCTTTGCCCAGTACCCTCGACCTGGCAATGGAATCTGAAGTTTTCGACAGACCTTGCCGAGCATCACAGCTGAAATTCCGTACTTCGCTGCAACTTTGACTTGCGGGCGTTCCCAGACCTCTACGTAAAGCTCATCCCGATTCCAAATTTCCATGACTGAACCACCTCCAGCTCAATTACCTGAAGGTTAAGCTGGGAGCGTCCGCTGGGACAACCGCACCATCTACACCCGATTTTCGCCCCGCTAGCGCGCGCGCCCCGGCCTCAGGGGTCCAATTTCAGTGGTGGTGGGGGTGGAGCCGTTTTTCCCGTCGCCACATCCTACCCGGCCACCGTTTGCTGCATCTGGTGCGCGTCATTTATACTTACGGTTCGCCTCAAGCCATCTGATTCATTCAGGAGCAGGGATTTTCGATGCCGAAACGTACATTTCAACCCAACCGGCGCAAGCGCTCGAAGAAGCACGGGTTCCGGACTCGCATGAAGACCAAGAGCGGGGCCGCAGTGCTGTCGCGCCGCCGGGCCAAAGGGCGCAAGCGCGTATCAGTGAAGCCGGGTTTCCGCGAGTAGTCTTCCCCTCAACGGGCAGCAAAGGCCGTCATTTATTACTGATTATTGTGCAGGATCGTGAGCTGGTGAGCGCCGACGCTCCGAACCGGAGGGTAGAGCAGCCTGCGGCGAACGCGGGCGGCGCCTTTCCGCGTGGCTTTTCTGGTTCGGGGCGGCTGCTGAAACACTCCGACTTCGAGCGCGTGTACAAGCAGGGGCGGCGGCACTTTTCCTCGCACATGACCGTGTTCTATCTGCGGCAGGCGGAGGGCGCATCGCGGGAAGCCGCTTCGCCGGAGAGAAGCGCGCGCGTCGGGTTCACGGTGGGACGCGTGCTGGGCGGTGCCGTGGAGCGGAACCGGATCAAGCGGCGGCTGCGTGAAGCAGTTCGCCTGCGGCGTTCGGTGCTGCAGGGCGCGGGCGCGGTTGATGTGGTAATCAATCCGAAGAAGTCGGTGCTCACGATGGAATTTTCGGCGCTGCTCGACGAAGTCGGGCGGGCACTGGATGTGATTGCGAAAAAGCTGCTGGAGAAATGAAGAAATGAAGTCTCTCGGGCTGGGGCTGTTGCGACTTTACAAACGGTGGATTTCACCAGCGTTTCCGCCGTCGTGCCGCTACGTGCCGACGTGTTCGGAGTATGCAATGGAAGCAGTAGAGCGGTATGGTGTGTTGCGCGGCGGAATGATGGCGGCGTGGCGAGTGTTGCGGTGTCATCCGTTGGCTACGGGCGGGCTGGATCCGGTGGTGAAGGATCAAAAGCGCGGACAAAAGTGCCCACGCCACACACGACTGATTGCGAGCGACTGATTTGGCGGAATTTAACAATCCTCAGCAAGAACCCGGGATGGAGCGCAGGCTGTTGGTGGTGTTTGCGCTGACGTTTCTGGTCATCATGCTTTTCCAGCCGCTGTTGAAGAAGTACGGGCCGCAGCCTCCGGCGAAACCGGAGAGCTCGCAGGCGGCGCAGAATCGGGCGCAAGTTTCTTCGCAGACACCGACGCAACTCCCCACACAAACTTCGGCGGCGCCTGGCGCAGCTGCGAAGGCGCCGGTATCGACTCCACTACAGGCGGCGAGCGAGTCGGAGACGGTGATTGAAAACGACGTTTACCGCATCGCGTTCACCAATCACGGCGGGCGGGTGAAGTCGTGGGTGCTGAAGAAATACACCGACGACAAAGGCGGTCCGCTCGAACTGGTGAATGCCGCTGCAGCTGAGAAGTACGGGTATCCGCTGACGCTTTGGACGTATGACGAGACGCTGCGGAACAAGCTCAACTCGGTGCTGTACGTGACACCCACGCTTCCGCAAAGTGCGCGGAAGGATGCAGCACCCGCACCCGCTTCAGATGAAATTAAGTTTGCTTACTCTGACGCCGACGTCTCAGTACAGAAGAGCTTCAAGTTTGATCGCACCACCTACGTGGTCGGGGTGCAAACTGCGGTCTATGTGAAGGGCACGCAGGTCACGGCGCTTCCGATGTGGCCAGCCGGGTTCGGCGCGGATATGACCGGTCCGCAGTACGCGATTGGGCAGATCATGTATCAGTACGACGACAAGGTCGAGCGGCTGGCGATCAAGAAGATCAGCGGGGGCGGAACGCTACCGGGACCTTTCCACTGGGCGGGCGTGTCGGATCAGTATTTCGCGGCGGTTTTCTTGCCGCAGGATCCGAAGAACGCGGCGATGGTGACGCTGCGCAACGCCATCGAAATCCCGCATGGCGGTGACAGCAAGCAGATGGATAAGGTGGACGTCCTGGGCGCAGCCGTAGGCAGTCTGAGGGGTCCAACTGATGCCCGGCTGTACGTGGGACCGAAGGCCTTGTCGGATCTGGAGTCGGTGACGGTACCGGGCATCACGGGTGCGGAACCGGATCTCCGCGCGGTCGTTGATTTCGGATGGCTGGGAATTATCGCGCGTCCGCTGTTTTTGTGGTTGAAGTGGATGTACAGTCACATCGTCGCCAACTGGGGCTGGGCGATCCTGCTGCAAACGTTGGTCATCAACGTGGCGCTGCTGCCGCTGCGGCTTACGCAGATGAAGTCGATGCTGAAGATGCAGCGGGTGGCGCCGCAGATCAAGTCGATCCAGGAAAAGTACAAGAAGTACAGTTTGCGGGATCCGCGCAAAGCCGAGATGAACGAAGAAATTTCGGCGCTGTATAAAAAGGAAGGCGTGAATCCGGCGGGCGGATGTCTGCCGCTGCTGATTCAGATGCCGTTTCTGTTTGCGTATTACCGGATGCTCAATGTGGCCATGGATCTACGGCATGCACCGTGGCTGTGGATTCACGACCTTTCGGCCCCCGACCCTCACTACATTCTGCCAATCGCGATTGTCGTTACGATGTTTTTCATGCAACGGATGACACCGCAGGGGGGCATGGATCCGGCGCAACAAAAGATGATGAATCTTATGATGCCGCTCATGATGGGCTACATCAGCTTCAACCTGCCGGCGGGTCTGGGCCTGTATTGGGCCATGGGCCAATTAATCGGCATCGTACAACAGGCGGCACTCAACCGTACATCGCTGGGGCGGGAGATGCGGGAGATGATAGCTAAGCGAGCACGGAAGAAAGACAAATAGCTGTCAGCTCTCAGCCTTCAGCCTTCAGTTAACATCTGACCTGAGACCTGAGAACTTACTTATGCCGATCATAGATAAGGTTGCTGCTGCAAAACAGATTGGGGAATTTCTGCAGGCTGTAATCTCGAACGGCGGCTTCAAGCTGAAGTATCGGATCACGGTGGATCCTCCGATGGCGCAGAATCGCGAATGGGAACATCCGGAAATTCTGGTGGAGTTTGCCGGACCGGATTCGGCGCTGCTGCTGGAGCGCGGTGGCGAGTTGCTGCGGTCGTTTGAGCTGCTGGCGACGGAGATCCTGCACCTGCAGGGCAACGAGCACGAGAAGATCTGGTTTGATTGCAAGAATTTCCGGGCGATGCGAATCGACGAGTTGCAACTGGCGGCGCGGGTGGCGGCGGAGCAGGTGCGGCGGACGAGCGAGCCTTACCGGTTCGGGCCCATGTCGTCGCGCGAACGCCGGATCGTGCATCTGGCGCTGCGTGAGGAAAAAGATTTGCGCACCGAGAGTGACGGTGAAGGCGGAAGACGGTCGGTGGTGGTGTATCCCGGGAACTACAAGACGGCTGCGCCAGTGCGGCGGGAACGCCGCACGATTTCGTAGTGTCGCAACACATTGTTGCACACTTTGCGCGGCAGTTATTTTCTCGACACTTGACAGCGCAATGAAATCGCGGTTCGATAAATCGCTCGCGCAGAAGATTTTTATCGCAAGACACCGACGCGACGATTTTTTTGTGCTAGTATGCGGTTCATCTCGTAATAAATTTCACCAACAACCCGTGCTGCAAAACTGCTCCTAAACGAAAGAGCTCATAATTTCAAGATTGGTTTTTCCGGGGTGTTTTACTTCGGCGCGTTCGGTATTCTGGTAAACGATATTCTGGAAAAAGTTGCTCTGGTAAACAATGTCCCTCTCCAGTTCTGCCATCAGTCCGAATCCGTGGGCACGCATCCTCGACGCCCTGGAAAAGAAAATTAACCGGCACTCCTACGACACCTGGTTGAAGCCGACGCGGTACAGCCATGCCAGCAATAAAGTCTTGTTTGTACGCATTCCGACCGCCGAGTTCCGTCACGTCGGCGACAAATATGCGGACCTGATTCAGGAAGCTCTCGACAACCTCGGGCTCGGATACGAGGATGTGAAATTTGTTACTGCCGAGGACGATCCCTCGAACACACCCATCCGGCATAACGGCGGGCTCTCAACGCATAGTCCGAGTGGCGCCGCGGGTCCGCAGGCGGCGCCGGGGTTGCATGCCGCACAGGGGCGTTTCGACTGGGACAGCGCCGCGCAACTGAATCCTCGGTACACATTCGACGCGTTCGTGATCGGCAGCGGCAACCAGTTCGCGCACGCCGCATGCCAGGCGGTGGCCGAACGGCCTTCGAAAGCCTACAACCCGTTGTTCCTTTACGGGGGCACCGGGATGGGCAAGACGCACCTGATGCAGGCGATCGGGCATGAGATCAAGCGGCGGACGCCGCAGGCGGCGATCTGCTACTTGTCGAGCGAGAAGTTCACGAACGAGATGATCAACTCGCTGCGCTACGAGAAGATGATCAGCTTCCGGGATAAATTCCGGAACGTGGACGTGTTGCTGATCGACGACATCCAGTTTCTGGCGCAGAAAGAGCGCACCCAGGAAGAGTTCTTTCACACCTTTAATGCGCTGCACGAATCGTTGAAGCAGATCGTGATTGCCAGCGACCGTCCGCCAAAGGAGTTAGCGGAATTTGAGGATCGTTTGCGTAGCCGGTTCGAGTGGGGACTGATTGCCGATATTCAGCCGCCGGATCTGGAGACGAAGGTTGCCATCCTGCAGAAAAAGGCGGAGCAGGAACGGGTAACGTTGCCCACGGATGTAGCGCTGTTCATTGCGTCGAATATACGGTCGAATGTGCGCGAACTGGAAGGTGCACTGATCCGGTTGGTGGCACATTCATCGCTCATCGGGGCGGAGATTACGCTTCCCTATACTCAGCAGGTGCTGAAGAATTTCATTGATTCGCAGGCCCGCAAGGTGACGATTGAGTCCATTCAAAAGGCAGTGGCTGAGCAGTTCGGCCTGCGCCTGGTGGAAATCAAGGCGAAGAATAATTCGCGTTCCATCGTCTATCCGCGCCAAATTGCGATGTACCTGGCTAAGCACCTCACGGAAGCTTCGCTGCCTGAAATTGGACGCCAGTTCGGTGGCAAGCACCATACAACGGTTTTACACTCAGTGGACAAAATTGAAGAGCTTCGTAAGAGCGACAAGGATTTGAACAGATTGCTCAATAAACTAACCGAGCAATTAGGCGCATAGGCAGCGGTTTCCACTGGATTTTCCACTCTTCAGACTGTTCTTCCTGCTCTCCGGTTGTTAAATATTTGTGGAGGTTGTGGGAGACAGGACTGAAATCCGTGAAACGTCCGCAGTTTACGATAGCGTCCGGTGAGACGAGGAGCGATTCTTCACATAAAGGGTTGGTATGAAAGCGATTGGAACCACAGGGACCTGGACCACTTTCCCACTTCTCCGAGGTGCCTACGGTTACTGCTGGTTTTTATGCTTTTGCATTTGATATAAGAAGAGAACAGAAGTAGAGTCGGGAGACCCAATTATGCCGGTGGAAGTCGCCCCTGCCTTAGCCGCTACAACCATGGAAATTACGGTCAGCAAATTTGAGCTACTTCGCGAACTGACAGCCACTCAGGGCGTGGTGGAGCGCAAGACCACAATTCCCATTCTCTCCAACTATCTTTTCGAGGCCGCTGGGGACAAGTTGTCGCTGACGGCGACGGACCTCGACCTGAGTCTACGCACGTCCTGCAATGCCAAGGTGAAGAAAGAAGGCGCATGCACAATACCGGCGCGCAAACTCTATGACTACGTAAAGCTGCTGCCCGATGCCGATATCACCATCCGCCTGCTTGAGAACCACTGGGTCAGCATTCGCTGCGGACGGTCCAACACAAAGATGGTTGGAATGGCAAAGTCAAATTTCCCAGGTTTACCAGTGTTTCCATCCACAGGAGCAATTAAGATTCCCGCTGCAGTGCTGCGTTCGATGATTGCCAAAACGGGCTTTGCCATTGCCAGCGAGGAGTCACGCTATACGCTGAATGGCGCGCTGATGGTGCTAAAGCCGGAATCGATCACCATGGTTGCAACCGACGGCCACCGCCTAGCGCATGTGGAGCGGTCGGGGGAGAAGTTTGAAGGTGTCTCCGGCGAGATGAAAACGCTGATCCCGAAGAAGGCGATGGACGAACTAAAATCGCTCCTCGATTCCGACGTCGAGACCATCGATTTCGCTAAGGATGAATCGACGCTATTCTTCCGCGTTGGTCCGCGTTTACTGACATCGCGCCAGCTTACGGGCCAGTTCCCCAACTACGAGGCCGTGCTGCCCAAGGACATCTCCAAGTCGATCGCGTTGCATGGCGAAGAACTGGGAGCGGCGATCGCGCGCGTGGCGCAGTTCGCTGATGAGCGGTCGCGCGCCGTGCGTCTGCGTCTGGAAAAAGGCGAGTTGAAGATTTCGGCCTCGTCAACCGAGACGGGCGAGTCGGAAGATTCTATTGAAGTAGCCTACGACGGGGAGCCGATGGCGATCGGTTTCAACGCCCAATACCTGATGGACTTTATCAAAGCCACCGGGTCATGCGAAGTAAAGCTGGAGCTGAAGGATGCCCAATCCGCGGGCCAGCTTCGTCCAGCGGAAGCCGAGGATTACAAGTACCGGTATATTGTGATGCCGATGCGGATCTGAGATTGTCGGCGCTGCTGCGATCTCCACCCTGCGTGGCAAGAGTCCACAAGCGCAGCATAATTGCACGGCGTGCGCGTGTGCAATTCTGTGCACTTTTTCCGAGTTCGCGCCCGTCATTTACACCTTGACCAAACCACACTCAGCGTTTACATTTTGGGACCAATCTATAAGGGGGGAAACGTTTATGTTATCCGGTTTCAAGCAGTTTGTCCTGCGCGGCAATGTGGTGGATATGGCAGTTGGTATAGTGATTGGCGGTGCATTCGGAACCATCGTCACCGCCCTGGTGAAAGACCTTATCAATCCCACCATCGCGCTTCTGGTGGGCAAGCCCGACTTCACCGGGATCTCTTTCACGATCGGGAGCACGGTGTTTCCAATTGGCGATTTCATCACTGCCGTGGTGAGCTTTGTGCTGGTCGCGGCGGCGGTTTACTTCTTTGTGGTGACCCCGATCAACGCTCTGATTGCACGGAGCCGCAAGGATCCAGCGCCGGCGGATCCGACCACCAAGAAGTGCCCGGAATGCCTGAGCGAAATTCCGATCGACGCGCACCGTTGCAGCCATTGCGCGCAACCGGTGATGGGCAAGGCGGCATAGTTCGCGGGTTTTCAGCCTTGGCGAAATTCGCTGAATTCCTGTAGAATCATTATCTTGGCAACAGGCCTGGAAGGATTTTAGAGTTATGGCACGAGTCTGTGATATCTGCGGCAAGGGGCCGCAGTTCGGAAATACCATCAGTCACGCACACAATGTAAGTAAACGGCGCTGGAACGTCAATCTGCGCCCGGTTCACGCCAAGGTTGGAGCCGCTACCAAGCACATCCGCGTCTGCACTTCTTGTCTACGTAGCGGCAAAGTGGTCAAGGCGTAGAAGATCAGAGCCAGCAGAGTGTTAATCCTGCGGGCTTTTCTGCGTCTGCCAGCTTTTTGCGGGCGGGGGCGCCCGCGCCACACGGGCTACTTCACATCAACCAATTGCACGTCGAAGATCAGGGTTGCGTTGGGCGGGATAGCCCCCGGATAACCCTTTGTTCCGTATGCTAGGTCTGGCGGAATGCGGAGCTGGCGCTTGCCACCAACCTTCATGCCGACTACACCTTCGTCCCAGCCCTTGATGACTTGGCCGGCGCCCAGCATGAAATCAAACGGATGGCCGGTACCGACCGAACTGTCGAACTTCTTTCCGTTGGTGAGCCAGCCTGTGTAATCGACTTTGACGTGCTGTCCGGTTTGGGCAACCGCGCCGGTGCCAACTTTGATGTCCCAATATTCGAGACCACTGGCGGCCTTAGTGGGCTCGCCGGTAACCTTGGTGGGACCGCTGGTGCTCCCCGCCTTTTGAGCTGAAGCTGTTTGGGCGTCGATCAGACTGGCCAGTGCGAGCAGTGTGATGACAAAAACGAGAGTTTTCATAATTCCTCTTTTTCTTATGTCTGTAGGTTCTTCACGTTAGCGTTTTCACTTCTTTAATTCTGTCCCTTCTCGCCGGCTTTGTTCAAGCCAGCGCAATCACATCAATTTCAACCAGGACGTCTTTCGGAAGCCGCGCCACTTCAACGGTGGAGCGCGCCGGAGGCGCCTGCTTGAAGTAACGGCCGTAGACTTCGTTCATGGCGGCGAAGTCTCCCATGTTCTTGAGGAAGACGGTGCAGCGCAGAACCTTCTCCAGGTCGCTTCCCGATGCCTGCAAAATAGCTGCGAGATTCTTGAGCACGCGGTCGGTCTGCGCGCTTACATCGCCGGCGACGACTTGCTGCGTGGTGGGATCTATGGCGATCTGTCCTGAGGTAAAGATCAAGCCCTGGGCTCGAATGGCCTGCGAGTACGGGCCGATGGCTTGCGGAGCCTGGGCGGTGGCGACTACTTCGCGCATGATTCCTCCTGCCTACTGCGTTTCTGCGGGGATGAGGACGAAGAGTGATTAACGCAGATTGCGGCGGTGGAAGTCAAACGGGATTGCGGATGCCTTGATTGATCATGGTGAGTCCAGAGTTGATACGGTGCAGGCAGCTGCCGAGCTTTGCTCGGCTTGGACGGGCAAGGGTGCCCGTTGCCACACGAGCAAGATCAGAAGAGCGAGCTTTGCCGCCGGTTGGGAGTGATTCCGAAATGTTCGTAGGCTAGCTGGGTGGCCACCCGGCCACGGGGAGTGCGGTTAAGAAAGCCGATCTGGATCAGGAAGGGCTCGTAGATTTCTTCGATGGCGTCAGGCTCCTCGGCGAGCGCCGCGCCCAGCGTATTCAATCCCACGGGCCCGCCCTGGTACTTCTCGATGATGGTGAGCAACAGTTTGCGGTCGACTTCGTCGAAGCCGTAGCGGTCAACTTCCAACATGCTGAGCGCGGACTGGGCGGTGGGCAGATCGATGGAGCCGGCGGCGCGCACCTGGGCGTAATCGCGCACACGACGCAGCAGGCGGTTGGCGATGCGCGGCGTTCCACGGGAGCGGCTGGCGATTTCTGCAGCGCCGGGATGATCGACACTCACGCCGAGAATCTCGGCCGAACGCTCGACGATCACGCGGAGGTCGTCGTGTGTATAGAACTCGAGGCGCAGCAGCAGGCCGAAACGCGAGCGCAGCGGAGCGGAGAGCAATCCGGCGCGCGTGGTGGCGCCGATGAAGGTGAAGGGCTTTACGTCCATCGTGTGCGTGCGCGCGGACGGGCCCTGGCCGATCATGATGTCGAGCTTGTAGTCTTCGAGCGCGGAGTAGAGGATCTCTTCGAGCGCCGGCTGCAGACGGTGCACTTCGTCAATGAAAAGCACCTGCCGGTCGCGGAGATTGGTGAGGATCGCGGTGAGGTCGCCCTTGATCTGCAGCGTGGGGCCGGAGGTTTGCTGAAAGGCGGCGCCGAGTTCGTTGGCGATGATGTTGGCCAGCGTGGTCTTGCCGAGGCCGGGCGGCCCGTAGAGCAGGACGTGGTCCAGCGCTTCGCCTCGGGATTTCGCGGCCTGGATGGCTACGTCGAGATTCTCTTTGACCTTGTTCTGGCCGATGAATTCTTGCAAGCGCTGCGGGCGGAGCTTGAGCTCGAATGAGGAATCATCCTCGACCGGGGCAGCGGAGACCAGGCGGTCTTTGAGATGGAGCGCGGGATTATCTTTGGCAGCGGACACTGAAGGCGATGGTAAAGCGAAAAGCGGAATCAAGCAATTCGGCGTTACTTTTTCAGTGAGACTGAAGCAAGGCTTTGCAACTTGTCGTGATTACATTGCGATTTTCCGGATCCGACCAAAGCTCAGCATATGATATTGCTTTCTTGCAGCTATCCTCGGCGTCGGACGGACGTTGTCCGGAACGCGCTATCTGGGCGAGTGCGAAATATCCGCTAGCGAGATGTCGTCCGTACGCCGCCTGTGGCTCAGACGCGTTGATTTCCTTAAGGCGCGCTTCATAGGTCTGAACGGATTTGCGATAGAGAGGCTCGGCATCGATCGGACGCCCCAAGCGGAAATACAAATAGGCGAGATTTTGTTGGGCACCAGCAACTTCAGCTTCGTCGGGCCGCTGATTTTTCTCGTGGAGAGCAAGAGACTCTTTGTAGAGGTTCTCGGCAGCTTCGAAATCGTCTTCTTTGAACTTGATGTTTGCCAGCTGTGTTATAACGTCACAAAGTTCTAGCCATTTCTCCGGTCCTCGCTCCTCGGCAGCGGAACGGGCAACAAGAAGCTTTGATTCGGCCAGCACAAGGTCGTTCTTGTCGAAAGCTTCCTGCCCAGCTTTTTGGTTCGGCCAAAATACGTCTTGGAATTTTCTCTCGCGGATCAAATCGTCTACATCCGCATTCTCGGGAACGGTCACTTCTACTTCGGTCTGAACTCTCGCAGCACGTCCATCAACTTCGAAAGGTTTATATTTCCACTTTCTTATAGCAGCGATCGCCGAGGGCGCGAGGATGGGATGTCCCGAAAGCAATTTCACGCTGACGACGTTTCCCGATTCATCCACAATGATTTCAGCGCGCACCTTGCCCGCGATGGATGCCGTCTTCGCCAGTATTGGGTAGTCGGGCTGCACGAAGGTGATCAGGTTGTTTTTGGCGGCGGCGGTGGTGACGGTGGCCACCGTACCCGAACTCGACTCTTGGCCAAGAGTTATTGAGCTCAAGGTAAGAGCGCAAATCAACACCCAGTCAGTCAGTCGCATAATACAAACCGTAGGCGCTCAACTTCTCATGATCGCAAATCGCCGAAGTCACTACTGCCCGATCACACCCAAGCGCACGCCCTTCAGCTTACCCGCGTCGAACCACGCGACTTTCTGTCCAAACCAGGTTTTCGTGCCGTTGAGTTTGTACTTCTTGGTGGCCGCTGCGAAGTCGCGCGTGCCGAGCAGGTAGGCGACCGGGGTCTCGCCAAACTTGGCGAGCCGCTCCGCGAGCCAGCCTCCGCCGGAAGGAGCTGCCAGAATCACGGGCTCGCCGGGGAAATACGCGAGTTTGCCAAAGTCCTTCTGCGTCTCGGTAAGAGGCGCAGCCCAGCCGTAAGCCCTGCGGAATAAGGCAATCGACGCATCAAGGTTGTTGACGCCCAGCACCACATTCTCGACGCCGCTCACCGGCGCTCCTTGTACGCTGGCCGAAGTCTGGACGCGCCAGGCGCGCGGCGTCTGGTCCTCGATGATGAATGGCAGCGTGGAGCCCGCTGTTCCGGAGCCCACATCGGCGGTCATCCACTCGATCGACATGCCGTCGGGGCGCTTGCGGCTGCCGTGCTCGGGAGCCTTGACGGGAATCCCAGCCTTCTTCAGCTGATCCACCTGCTGCAGCAAAACGTTTGTCCCCACCGCCCAGGCGCAGGTGACCGCATCCTCGGACATAAACTTCGCCCAGTCGGAGCCCGCGGTCGCGCCCGGCTTTATCGGCGCAATCAGTTCAATGTAAGAAGCGTCATCGAAGCCAATGATGGCCATCTGGGTAATGCCGTTGCCGTGAGGACCGCCGAAGTCTGGAGTCATACCTACTTCGGTGAAGTCCTGGCGAAGCGCGTCCAGATTCGATCCGCAGATCGAAACGTGGTCGATCTCCAGTAGCACACTCTTGCTTTCCTGTGTCATTGCGGGTTGGGAGATGAGTAAGAGAACGATTGTCGCGAAGGACAAGCGGCAGCAGATCGGGGAACTCCGCTTGGACATGCGTGCCTCCCTAGAAAAAAAAAGAAGAAAAAGGAATGGTACGCCAGAAACCGCTAGAGGGCGAATCTGTTTTTGGCGAAGCGATGGAGCGTGGAGAGGCGGGCGCCTCGCCCGTCCGCCTCGAACCCCACCCCAGAGAGCCTGCCCTGAGCTTGTCGAAGGGCCGATCCGTCCAACGTGAGCTTATTCCTCCTCTTCCTTGACCTCGCCGCGTTCCGCTTTGGCCTTCTCGATAATCTTGTCCTGCAGTTGTTGCGGGACGGTGTCGTAGTGGTGCATTTCCATCGAGAAGCTGCCGCGGCCCTGCGTCATCGAAGTGAGGTCGGCGCCGTAGGTGAGCATCTCGGCCATGGGTACCTCGGCCTTCACGATCGTGTTGCCGGCCTTGTTATCCATACCCTGGATGCGTCCGCGACGGCTGTTGAGGTCGCCCATGATGGTGCCGGCGAATTCGTCGGGCACGGTGATCTCAACGGTCATGATCGGTTCGAGCAGCGTCGGCTTGGCCATTTCCATGGCCTTGCGGAAGGCGATGCGGCCGGCCATCTGGAACGAGAGGTCGTTCGAATCCACGTCGTGGTAAGAGCCGTCGTAGAGGATGGCGCGGAAGTTCACCACGGGATAGCCCGCAAGAAAGCCGCGGGCGGCGGCGTCTTTGATTCCCTTTTCGACTGCGGGAATGAAGTTGCGTGGGATGGCGCCGCCGAAAATATCGTTGACGAACTCGAATTCGACTTCGGAGTTACGCGGCAGCGGCTCCATCTTGATTTTGCAGTCACCGTACTGGCCGTGGCCGCCGGTCTGCTTTTTGTGGCGTCCCTGGACGTCGGCCTTGCCGCGGATCGTCTCGCGATACGGAACCTTGGGCGCTTTGAGCACGACTTCGGCGTGATAGCGCTTCTTCATTTTCGAAACCACGACTTCGATGTGCTGCTGTCCGGTGCCTGCGATCAGGAATTCCTTGGTCTGTGGGTCGCGGAAGAAGCGCAGCATGGCGTCTTCTTCCATCAGCTTGTGGAGGCCGACGCCAAGCTTGTCTTCGTCGGCGCGGCTCTTGGGTTCGATGGCGAAGGTAATCGCGGGCTCGGGCAGTTGCACTGCCGGATAGCGGATCGGCGACGACTTGTCGCCCAGCGTGTCGCCGGTGAGAGTTTCTCTCAGCTTCGCAACCGAGCCGATGTCGCCGGCGTGCAACTCCGAAATCGGAACCGCCTGCTTGCCCTGGATCAGAGAAATGTGGGCAAGCTTCTCTTGAATATTGCGATTGTAATTCTGTAGCGACGCGTCGTTCTTCAGCACGCCGGAAAAAACCTTGAAGTAGGAAATACGACCGGCGAACGCGTCGGACATGGTCTTAAAGACGTAAACGGAAGCGGGTTCATTGTCGGTGCCCTTGCGGACTGCGGGTTCGCTGCTCCCCTCAGCCGTCCAGCCGGTAATGGCGTGATGCTCGCTGGCGGCGGGCGTATAGTCCACGATGAAATCCATCAGCTCGTCGACGCCGATGTTGCCCAGTCCGGAAGTGAACAGTACGGGGAAAAGCCTGTCTTCGCGGATCGCTTCGTGCAGTGCCGGGACCAGATGCTCCTCGGGGATGGTGCCTGTTTCAAAGAATTCTTCCATCAACTCGTCTTTGCCCTCGGCGACGAGTTCCACCAATTTTTCGTGAGCTTCCTTGGCCGCGTCGGCCATGTTGGCGGGGATCGGGCCTTCTTTGCCCTTGCCGTTTCCACCCATCTCGTAGGTGTAAGCCTTCATGCGGACGAGATCGACAATGCCGCTGAGACTCTTCTCGCTGCCGATGGGGAGCTGCAGCGGCGTGACGGCGCGGCCAAAGGCGTTGGTGAGCGATTCGAGCACGCGGTTGGCGTCGGCGCGGTCGCGGTCCATGCGATTGACGACGATCATGCGCGGCAGTTCGACGTCGTTGCAGTATCCCCAGACGCGTTGGGTCACGACCTCGACGCCGGCAACGCCATCAACGACGACGAGCGCGGCGTCCACCACGGGCAACACCATCTTGGCCTCGTGGACGAACATGTTGAAGCCGGGTGTGTCGAGCAGATTGATCTTGACCTTCGCATCCGTCTTACCCCACTCGACAAAAGCGAGGCCCGTCGAGATCGACATCTTGCGGGCGACTTCTTCTTCGTCGTAGTCGGTGGGAGCGGAGCCATCGTCGACGCGGCCCAGGCGCGGCGCGGCTCCGGCGGTATAGAGCATGGCGGACACCAGGGTGGTTTTGCCGGCATGCCCGTGTCCGATCAGGGCAAGGTTGCGGAGATTGGCTGCTTCGTACACTTTCACGGGTTGTCTCCTTCCGCAGGCTTACGGGAAGGGTGATAAGGCCCGGAATAGGATGAGTACAGGCTACAGGCCAGCCCAACAACACCTGCGAAACTTTTGATGCTAACACAGGGGGTGGGGCTCAAGGAACAGCCCCTACGTGAAGTTTGAAAATCGGTGACTACAGTCCCGGGCTCTTTTCCGCAATCAGCCCTCTGATCTTCTCCACAAACTCCGTGACGCCCATGTCTTCCGTCTTCTCTTTGCCGCGAGTGCGGACGTTTACTTTGTTGGCTTCGGATTCCTTGTCTCCGACCACCAGCAGGAATGGCACCTTCTGCATGGCGTGTTCGCGGATCTTTGCGTTCATTTTTTCGTTGCGGGCATCAACTTCCACGCGCACGCCCGCGGCCCGCAGTTGCTTCGCCACTTTCTCGGCGTACTCCGTATGGCGCTCAGCGATTGGGATCATCGCTACCTGCACCGGTGAGAGCCATACCGGGAACGCTCCGGCGTAGTGTTCGATGAGCACGCCGAAGAAGCGCTCGACCGATCCGTACAGCGCGCGGTGGACCATGACGGGCTGCTTGCGGCTGCCGTCTTCGGCTACGTATTCGAGCTGGAAGCGCTGTGGCAGGTTGAAGTCGAACTGCACGGTCGATAGCTGCCACAGGCGTCCGATGGCGTCGACCAGTTTGATGTCGATCTTCGGCCCGTAGAACGCGGCTTCGCCGGGAATGGTTTTGTATTCAATATTCAGCTTCTTCAGCGCGCTTTCGAGCGAGTGGTTGGCCAGGTTCCACTGGTCTTCGCTGCCGAGGAAGCTTTTCTTGTCGTTCGGATCCCAGGTGGAAAGCTCGGTCTGGAACTGATCGAAGCCGAAAGCCTTCAGCACGGCGAGCGCGAACTCCAGGCAGCCGACAATCTCGTTTTCAATCTGCTCGGGAGTACAGAAGATGTGAGCGTCGTCCTGAGTAAAGCCGCGGACGCGCAATAGGCCGTGCATCACGCCCGAACGCTCGTAGCGATAGACGGTGCCGAGCTCGCCCAGCCGCACCGGCAGATCGCGATACGACTTCAGCGAATCTTTGTAGATGAGGATGTGGCCCGGGCAATTCATGGGCTTGAGGCGATATTCGGCGTCGTCGAGCTCCATGGCGTCGAACATGTTCTGCGAGTAGTAACCCTCGTGGCCCGAGGTATAGAACAACTGGCGGCGCGCCACGTGCGGCGTGACGACGAGCGAGTAGCCGCGGCGCAGATACTCTTCGCGCATCCAGTCTTCCATCTCTTTGCGGATGATGCCGCCCTTCGGATGCCAGAAGATCAGGCCCGGCCCGGCGAGTTCCTGGATCGAAAACAGGTCGAGCTGTTTGCCCAGCACGCGATGGTCGCGCTTCTTGGCTTCTTCGATGCCGGTCAGGTAGGCGTCGAGATCCTTCTTCGAAAAAAACGACGTGCCATAGATCCGCTGCAGTTGCGGATTCTTTTCGTCTCCCAACCAGTACGCGCCCGCGATGTTGAGGAGTTTGAAGGCTTTGATCTTCCCGGTCGAAGGCAGATGGGGGCCGCGGCAGAAATCCTGGAACTTGCCGGTCTTGTAAACCGAGATTTTTTCATCGGGCTTGGTGAATTGCTCGATGAAGTGACACTTCATGAAGTCGCCTTCGCCCTTGAACCTCTCGAGACCTTCCTTGCGCGGAAGAAATTCGCGCGCGTAGGGCAGGTTCTGCTGGACAAGCTCCTGCATCTTCTTCTCGATCTTCTCAAGGTCCTCTGGAGTGAACGCAGTGGGGCGATAAAAGTCGTAGAAGAATCCGTTCTCAGTCGCCGGACCGTGGCCGAGTTTGGTCTCAGGGAAGAGTTCCAGCACAGCCGCGGCAAGCAGGTGCGCGGAGGAATGCCGGTAGACTTCGAGTGCCTCCGGGTCCCTCTCGGTGATGATGCGCAGGTCGGTGTCGCTGTCCAACGGGCGGTTGAGGTCGATCAGATTGCCGTTAGTTTTGGCTGCGAGAGCAGCGTCGGCGAGACGCGGACTGATGGACTTGGCGACATCAAGAGCAGTGGTGCCCTTCGGGACTTCCTTGGTGCTGCCGTCGGGGAGCTTCAGATGAATGCTGTCGGACATGGATAGACCCTGTATTCTGCTGAATCTCTTGAGTTTAAAGGAGAGGGAGAGGAGGGTCAAACCCCCGGCACGGTTGGAAGACAGAAATCACCCCAATAGCATTGAGACCAATCTGGTGTTGGTCCCGCGTCTGGGGTGACCCAGTTTGAGCGGAGCGAGCATAATCCGTCCGGACGCGTCTGTCCCTACGTGGTTCTGGGCGCGGAATGCAGAGCTTCGATTGCACTCTTCACCTTGGCCGACACCTCTTCCGTCTCGCGCACCGTCAAGCCGGTAGTGGAGATCGGTTCGCCAACCCGCATCTCCAGGGGCTGGCACTTGATGTGGTAGGTGTTCATCGGCAGCAGGTCGAAGGTGTCGACGAGCGCGATCGGGACGATATCGGCCTGCGCCTTAATCGCCAGAAAGAATGCGCCCGGCAGAAAAGGCTGAATCTTTCCATCCGGAGTACGACCGCCCTCGGGAAAGATTACCAGTGGCATGCCGCTTCGCAGGCTCCGCAACGCTGACTTGATGGCGCCGATTGAAACCGCCGGGTTCTGCTGGTTGATGCAGACCTGCCCCGAACGCTGCAGATGCCAGCCGATGAATGGGTACGAAAGCAGTTCACTTTTGAAAATGATGCGGAATTGAAATGGCAAATACACGTACAGGATTGGAATATCGAGCGCCGATGCATGCGTTACCGCATACACGCGGGGTTTGGAGCTGTCGATCTTATCCTTGTCGATATCGATATCCACGCCCGTGACTTTTACCGGCGACAGGATCGTCTTCATGATGAGCCAAGACCAGAAGCGGGCGACCTTGTGCTGCATGCGCCCGTCGCGGTCAAAGAGCGAGCAGATCAACGAAAGTGTGCCCAGAATGATGGTGTAGGCCCAGATCAGCGGGGAAAGAATGAAATACGAGCGCAGGCGGCTGAGCCAGCCGTGGCGGTTGGGGTGAGCGACCGGTCGCTCCTCAGACCACGTAGGGGCAGCCGCCCCCGGCTGTCCAGCCGAGCGCAGCCGGGCTCCCCCTTTTTCCGGCGCCGCAGTTGTGGCGATTTTGTTCAATGTTGTTATTCCGTAGATTAGATGCGGACGCCGAGCGTTCGCATCGCCTCTCCCACAATGTAAATCGAGCCGGTAACGACGACCAAGCCGCCGGGTCCGGCAATCCCGGGTCCGGCAAGCTCCGGCCGAGCACGCTTACGCGCTCGGTCCAGGGCTCTCGTTACATCCTCGGCCTCTTCAATATCAGTGCCCGCCGCCACCCGCGCCGCTGCCTGCCGAATCTCATCCGGGCTTGCCGAGCGTGGGTTGTTGGCGTGGGTCACGATCACGTGCCCGGCAATCGGAAACAGGATCTCCGTAATTTCCTGCATTGCCTTGTCGCGCATCACGCCAAAAACCATCGTGATCTCGCGGCCGTTTCCCAAATCTTGATAAGCCGCCGAAAGCGTCGACCGCAACGCCCAGGCCCCGGCCGGATTATGCGCGACATCGAACACATACCCCGGCTGGCCTCCCGCTGCCGGCACGACCTGGAAGCGTCCGGGCCATTGGGTCTCGCGAATACCTTGTGCGATCGTCTCCGGCGTGATCTGTGCGATTCCCTGGCGATGCAGTTCCGCCGCCGCCGCGATCGCCAGTGCCAGGTTGCGCAGTTGGTGACGCCCCACCAGCGGCGACTCGACCATGATTTCTGCCCCCATCACGTCCAGCGGATACCGCTGGCACTGACCACTGACCACTGGCCACTGACCACCGCCGGGCGACACGGGCGGCACGTACGGGACGGCATTTACCGCACGCACGCCCGCATCCAGAATTGCGTTTCCGATCACCTCATTGGCTTCGGGCAATTGAGGCAGCGTAACCACGACCCCGCCCGGCCGTAAAATCCCAGCTTTTTCGCGGGCAATCTCAGCCACAGTCTCGCCCAGATACTTCTGATGGTCGAGCGAGATGTCGGTGATGATGCTGAGGCGAGGTTCGACTACGTTGGTCGCATCCAGACGCCCGCCCATGCCGACCTCGAGCACAACCATGTCGGGGCGGCTGCGGGCGAAATACTCAAAGGCCATCGCGGTCAGCATCTCAAAGAAGCTCGGATGCCATGGCAGATCGCCCTCCCCGACCAGCCGCTCGGCGGTCCGGTCAACTACGTCATGGAGCATCGCGAAATCGTCGTCGCTGATGGAGTTGCCATTGAGGCGAATCCGCTCATTGATGCGAACCAGGTGCGGCGAAGTGTAGAGCCCCGTCTTCAGCCCCGAAGCCTGCAGGATCGATGCCAGGGTTGCAGCCGTCGAACCTTTGCCGTTGGTGCCGGCGACCAGCACGGTTGGAAAGCGATTCTCCGGATGCCCCAGTGCGGCCAGCAGCACGCGCATGTTCGCCAGATCGAACTTGTGCAACGACGCCTGCGCCAACTCGTGGCCCAACGCGTACATCTGCGCAACTGCGTTTTCGTAGGACAAGGGCAGCTCTCAGGTTATCAGTTTCAACCTTCGCTTCGATGCTATCTAGAAAACCCCATTCAAGGGTAAAACCATGCACTGAAGAGGGAATGACGCAACCTGACGGGCACTGACGCCGAGCCGACAAGCGGGCTTCGAGCCTTCTCGACGGAAGAACCTGAGCGCTGACAGCCGAGAGCTGCCCTACGCCGCCTGCACCATAAAATCCAGTGCCCGCGCGATGTACGGCTTCAACTCCTTGCGCGTGACCACGGCATCGAGCATTCCGTGTTCCAGCAGAAACTCGGAGCGCTGAAAACCCGGCGGCAGCTTCTGCCGGATCGTCTGCTCAATCACTCGCGGACCGGCGAAGCCAATCAGCGCACCCGGTTCGGCGACGTTGAGGTCGCCCAACATGGCAAAGGATGCGGTCACACCGCCCGTGGTGGGATCGGTTAAAACCGAAATATACGGAACCCGCGCCGCGTCTAAACGTGCCAGCGCAGCGGAGATTTTTGCCATCTGCATCAGGCTGATCACGCCTTCCATCATGCGCGCCCCGCCCGAGGCGGAAACAATGATGATCGGCTTCCGCGTTTCAATCGCCTTCTCGATCGCCCGCGTAATGGCTTCGCCCATCACGCCTCCCATGCTTCCGCCGATAAACGAGTATTCCATCGAGCTCACGATTACCGGGCGGCCGTTCAGTTTGCCGTGGGCATTGATGATGGCGTCTTTCAGCCCCGTGTCGGTCTTCGCCTGCTTCAGCCGCGAGGAGTAAGCCTTCAGGTCCACAAACTTCAATGGGTCGGTGGAAGCGAGATCGCTGTCGAAAACCTCATATTGATTGCCGTCGAGAAGCTGTGCCAGGCGGGCTCGGGCGTCGATGCGGAAGTGTTTGTCGCACTTCGGGCAGACGTTGAGATTGTCTTCTAGATCCTTCTTCCAAATAATTTGCCGGCAGCCGTCACACTTCACCCACAGCCCTTCGGTGCGCACTTTCTTCTCGCCCGAAGTGTCCAACTCGCCGGATTGTCGCTTGAACCAAGCCATGAAAAGCAGGTCTCAGTTGTCAGCTCTCAGCTCTCAAAACCCACCGACCACGCCCTTATTGAGAACTGACAACTGATAACTAGTATTCGATTCCTCTCTGCGCCATCACGCCTTTCTCGTACGCATGCTTTATCTGACGCATTTCCGTCACCGTGTCGGCCAGTTCGACAATTGTCGGATGCGCGTTCCTTCCGGTCAAGATCACATGCACCATCTCCGGCTTCCGCTTTAGAGATTCCGCCACCTTCGCCGGGTCCAGCATACCGTAGCTGATGGCGTAATTGATTTCATCGAGCACCACCAAGTCCCATTCGCCGGATTGAATCGCTTTCTCGGACTCGGTCCAGGCCTCCTCCACCATCCGGACCTCTTCCGGGTCTGGTTTTTCGGTACCAACTTTCACAAAGCCGCGTCCCATCTGCTTCAGGATGAACTTGTCGCCGAAAGCCTTGACCGCGTCGAGCTCGCCGTAATGCCACGAGCCCTTGAGAAATTGCAGCATCAGGACGCGCATCCCCTGGCCGACGGCCCGCAGTGCCGTTCCCATCGCTGCAGTGGTCTTCCCCTTGCCCGGACCGGTATTCACGATGATCAGACCACGGCGCAGTTCCGACATAAGGAAGATCGGAGATAGGTTCGAATTGTTGATTGTACGCGGACAGGAATGCACGTGCCATACGCTCAAACAAGAAGGCGGACGGTTTTGGCTTCCGTCCGCCTTGAGTCAAACGGGGGAGTAGATCCTTTAGCCTTAAGGCATTTCGACGACTCGGTGCAGCTTAGGCTGACCTTCGCCTTTCGCTGCGCCCGGATCTTCGGCGCCCAGCAAGCGTGCTGCGACCCGCAAAGCGTCCATCTCTTTGCGGACCCGCATCAGCTCTTGTTCCTTCATTCGTAATACGTCGTACGGGTTTTTCATTGGGGGAGGTGCCTCGCCAACAAATTCAGACTTGTTTTGCCTGTCAAGAAATACAGTAAGCCAGTCTCGCGCCGCTGTGAAGCTGCCAGAAGTGCATCGGGGCTGGGAATCGAGTCTCGCGAAGATGGGGCTGACTGGCCGCTGCCCCGTTACCATCAAGTTAATGTCCCAAATGATAAGGATGATTCTTCAGAATGGTGAAAGCACGATAAAGCTGCTCCACCAGAACCACCCGTGCCAGCTCATGCGACAAAGTCATCCTTCCGAGCGACAGGGCAAACCCGGCCCGGCGCCGCGCTTCGTCACTGAAACCGTCGCTGCCGCCAATCGCAAATAGCAGCGGGATCGCATTCCCTTGCTCGCGCTCCAGAAACGCGGCCAGCTCTTCAGATGAAAGCTGCTTCCCCCGCGAATCGAGAAGCACCAGCTTGTGCCGCTCTTTGCTCTGCTGCCGGTTCTGCCGCCCGCCGCCGCTAGCCAGCGATATGATTGCGCCTTCATCTTTCAACGCCAGGCCCGCAACCTCGGCATAGCGCGAGATCCGTTTCAAATACTCGTCCGTAAGAGCCTCGATTGCTGGCTCTTTCGTCTTCCCAATCCAGGCCACTTTAATCTTCACAGGGTTTCAGGCTTTTCCCGACGCCAAGACCACGTCGGCGCCGAACCGAATCTCATCTCCCACGCGATACCGCTCGATCGCCACCGTCGCCCTAGCGCGGATCACCGGCCACTCTTCCACCCGCACTCGGTCCAGCATCGGGCGGAACGGAGCTGCCACCGCGCAGGCGTATTCAAAAACCTCTTCGGCGTCTCCCGGCCAAGTCCAGGGCAAATTGCGAGTCGACTCCTCTACCTCGTGAAATCCCGCAGCGCTGAGCATCTCGGCCAGGGAGCCCGCTGCCGAGAATCGAAAAGGATCGGATCCTCCCGGCTGAAGCATGGTTCCGCCCACATGCCGATGCACGATCTTCATCGTGGTTTGCCAATAGGGTTGTTCCATCGGACCCCACGCGGCAAAACAGGCGCGAGCTCCGGGCTTCAACACGCGGCACAGTTCCACCAGTGCGCGTTGAGCATCGCCGAAAAACATCACCCCAAACCGGCAGGTGGCAAGATCGAAACTCTGGGCGGCAAACGGCAGGTGGTGCGCATCGGCCTGTTGGGTCGTGAAGTTCGAAAGATTTTTGTCCCTGGCGCGCTTGGCCGCGATGTCGAGCAGTTCCGAACTCTGATCCACCGCCGTGACCGAACCTTGGGGGACGCGCTTCGCCAGGCTGATCCCAGGCTCGCCAGTGCCGCTGGCCAGATCGAGAACCCGCATATCCGGCATCGGACCCGAGTATTCAACGAGAGCTTCAGTGACCGCCTTGCCCAGCGCCGCCGATTTCGTCTTCCACTTTTCCGCCGCCACTAAGCGGAAAGAAGAACCCCACGGCGCTGCATTAGAAGCCGACACTTCAGCCCTTCTTTTTACGCGTCTTCTTGGGCGCTGCGGACGCGGTCCTGGCGGTTGTGGATTTGGCGATAGTTGCTTTAGCAATCGCCGCCCGCCGCACCTTCGGTTTGGCCAACAATTCCGCCGGCTCCAGCCGCTTCGCCGACTTCCAAAGCCGCTCCAGATCGTAGAACTGGCGGGCTTTCTCTGAGAAAATATGGACCACGAAGTCCACGTAGTCGAGCAGCACCCACTCCGCCTGTTTGTAGCCCTCGGCGTGGGTCACGCGCAGGCCCAGTGCCTCGAGTCGCTCGTCCACTGCGTCGGAGATCGCCTGGATCTGGCGAGGATTGGTCCCGCTGCACATCACAAAATAGTCGGTGAACGCTCCCGAATCTTTCTCCAGTTCGAGAATCGTTAAATCTTCAGCTTGTTTGTCCTGGCAGGCCAGAATGGCTTCACTTACCTGGCGTTTGAGGTCGTCCTTTTTCTTCATACGGGCAAATTGATTGTAAACCGCCTGCGGTAGGGACGCGGCTTGCCGCGTCTCAGCCTCTATACAGCCCATGCTTCCGTACGTAATCCGCCACTCGCGGATCCAGCCATCGCGCCAGCGGCTTGCCCTGCGCCGCCGCCGCCCGAATCGCGGTCGCGGATACGCTCTGATGAACTCCTTCCAGCAAGTGCAGCGCGACTCCGGGAAGAACCAGATCGCCTTTTGCCGGCTGCTTATGAAACGGACGCGTGACAGCAGCCGGAGGCCGCGAATCTTCCGGCAACGACTCGGCCACGTCCCGCAATGAAAATCCCGGACGGCTTGCCACGATGAAATCGCATTCCGCCAAAAGCGCGCGCGCCTCACGCCATTTCGCGACGTCGCGGAAGGCATCAATTCCGATCAGAAAAAAAAGCCGATCCGACTTCTTGAGGGTTTGTTTCAGACGCCGAACCGTATCGATCGAATAATTCACGGCTGCGGAGCTGTGCTCCGCTGGACAGCCGAGGGCGGCCGTCCCTGCGTGTGTTGTTGCGACTTGCGGCGCCTCCAGCAGCGACGGCACGAATCCCCGTTCGTCCTGCGTGGCGAGAGCCACCATGACATAACGATGGATGAACGCCGTAAGCGGATGCTTCTGTTTATGCGGAGGAACATTCGCCGGCACAAACAGTACCTGCCGCAGAGAGTAGCGGTTGGCGGCCGCCTGGGCCAGAGCCACGTGTCCGCGATGGATAGGGTCGAAACTGCCGCCGAAGAATCCGATGTTCATTCCCGATATGCCCCCGTCCGACTTTCCCTGCCGATTTTCCCTACGCTGCCCCGTTAGTTTCGTCGTTGCCGGTCACGGTTGCAAGCCCTGTTGCAAGACTATGTTTAACCCGCGCCTTCTTGCCCCAAGTGAGTTTTTGCGAAAAGCATCATATGAGTTTAGGCTGTGCCTAAGGCATTTCCGTAGTTCTCAGGCCCTCCAGGTGTCGCCAGACAGGTGTTGCCTGGGTCGTTGTACCTCTGGCCACTGTGCCGCGAGCAAACTGCAGTTGGACTGGCGTAACTCGCTCTGCGCGCTCTCCGCGCATAGCATGAGGCCATGCGAATGAAACTCCCCTTCATCCGCAGCTTGGCGGTAGCCCCGGCACGCGCTCCTATTCTGCGCTACGGAGTCGCTTTGCTCAGCACTGTCCTGGCGCTCATTCCAGCATTATTTTTCTCCGACATCGCAGAGAGCCGCCTCGTCGTCTTCGCCGTCGCCGTGATGGTCAGCGCCTGGTACGGAGGATGGAAGCCCGGACTCGCCGCTACCTCTTTTGCGCTCACCGTCAGCGCCTACTATTCGCTGACTGGAGAACAGACTCCCGGCGAGTATCGCAAGGCCATCGCGCACCTCGCCTTGTTCTTCGCCGTGGCCCTGCTGATCTGCTGGTTTAACGCCGCCCTCCGGGCTACACAGGAGAGCCTGCGCCGGTCCGAGAGTAATTTTCGCTCGCTGGTGATGAACGCGCCTTACGGCATTTGCCGCTGCGACGCCCTCGGAATCCTGCAGGACGCAAACCCAGCGCTCGTGGCTATGTTCGGTTGTGCCAGGGCCGCCGAACTCACCGGCAGACATTTGGGCAGCCTGTACGCCGATGCCCAGCAATGGTTTCAAACCGCCGATTATTTTCAAGCGCGAAAAGAATTCAACAATCAGACCACGGAGTGCGTCCGCAAGGATGGTTCGGCCATTGTGGCGCGCATTTCCGGGCGCTCGATTTCGAACGGCACAGACGAAGGCAGCTTTGAGATTTTCATGGAAGACGTTACCGAAACCCGCATGCTGGAGCTGCAACTCCGTCAGGCACAAAAAATGGAAGCGATCGGCCGCCTGGCCGGTGGCATCGCGCATGACTTCAACAATCTGCTGATGGTGATCTCCGGCTACTCCGAGTTTCTGCTGGAGCGCCTCGGACCCGATCCGCGCCTGCGCGGGCCGGCGCAGGAAATTTCTAATGCCACAGAACGCGCCACTTCCCTCACGCGGCAATTGCTGGCGTTCAGCCGAAAGCAGATGCTCACCCCCAAAGTGCTCGACCTAAACGAAGTGGTAAACGAGAACCTGAAAATGCTCACCCGCATGATCGGCGAGGATATCAATCTCGTCATGATCCCAGGCCCCACGCTCGGCGCCGTCCGCGCCGATCCCGGCCAGATCGACCAGGTGATCATGAACCTTGCCGTCAACGCCCGCGACGCCATGCCGCAAGGCGGCAAGCTGACTATCGAGACCACCAACGTCACTCTCGACGAAAACTTCGCGCGTACTCACGCCCCGCTCACCGCAGGCGACTATGTCATGCTCGCCATCAGCGACACCGGCGTCGGGATGGACAACGAAACCCAGTCGCGCATTTTCGAGCCTTTCTTCACCACCAAGGGCGCTAAGGGCACCGGCCTCGGCCTCTCTACGGTGTATGGCATCGTAAAACAAAGTGGCGGCTTTATCTTCGTCGACAGCCAGCCGCAGCGCGGCACCGCTTTCCGTGCCTATTTCCCGCGAGTCGATGGCGGAGACGCCGCCGTCGCCGCGCAGGACTCTCTCGGCCTTCCCCGCGCCGACCATGGGCATGAGACCATCCTTCTCGTCGAAGATGAAACCAATCTTCGCCGTCTGGCCCGCCAGTATCTGGAGACGCAGGGCTATAAGATCCTCGAAGCCGAAGACGGCGCCGCTGCTCTGCAGATCGTCGACGGCCACAAGGGCGCCATCGACCTCCTGCTCACCGATGTCATTATGCCCGGGATGAATGGCCGGGAGTTGGCCGCACATATCACCAAGCTGGTCCCGGCGCTCCGGGTACTCTACATGTCGGGTTACGCCGAGAATGCCGTTGGTCACGACGGCATGCTCGATGCCGGCATTAACTTGCTCCAAAAACCATTCAGCCTTCCCGCTCTGAAAGACCGCGTCCGAGAGGTGCTGGATTCCGAACCCATCCCCCTGGAGGTCGCTATGTCAACCCGCACCAGCTCTCTCGCTGAAAAGAAGGTTCCACCATTCCGAGCTCGCCGTTTCAATCTACATCTGCCGCTGCGCTATCGTCCGCTCGGGGAAAAGAGCTGGCGCCCGGGTACCACTGAGAACATCAGCCGCTCCGGATTGCTCTTTCAGGCGCAGGAGTTGCTCCATCCGAATGCGCTACTGGAGATCAGCCTTGTGCTCCCCGCGGAAATTGCCGGCTTGGCCGCCACCGAAGTCATCTGTCGCGGAGAAGTGGTCCGCTCCGTGGAAGCGCAAGGACGAGGACAGGGACAGGGTGTGACGCCGGCCCTAGCCGCGAAGATCCTTCAATACCACTTCCAGCACGGTGCCCACGTCGGCGAAGCGTAAGAGTGTGGCAAGCGAAGCTCGTGTGGGAACGGCGCCGTCGCGAGCCTGCCCTGAGCGAAGTCGAGGGGTCCAAGGCGAGCGCAGCTTCGTAGCACCACCTGTCGTCGACGATCAATCCGCGGGTTACTTTCGATACCCGGCTACGCCTTGGACAACGCGCTCCAGGGCTGTTACATTGCGGCCAGTACCATTGCGTCTCCATGAGGCGAGCCATGTCCCTGGTCGTGAAACTCGAAGACGATCTCGGCGAACGCAGCGAGTGGGTTATGCTGCACGGGGTGGTTCCCGCCACCAGCCATGAGGATTTCCTGTTGCTCAGCGGCATTGATCCGTTCGGCAAAACCGTGTTCAATCACCTGCAGATGGAAGCCTTCCTCAAGGAGTGGGATCGGGCGAAAGATCGCGTGCGCGATGACAGTCAGTTAGAGGCCTGGGAAAAAGTGAAACATATGGCCGAGACCTGCCGCCACGACCGCGATCTCTATCTGCGCTTCGTCGGCAATTAGCCCGTGTGGGACGAGCGCCCTCGCCCGTCCAAGCCTACATAGGGACAGCCGCCCCCCGGCTGTTCAGCCGAGCGCAGCTCGGCACCGGACATCGAAACCCGACCTTCTCCCGCTCTGCTAAGTGGCGGCACCTACCCGCTCTTATCCGCACAGGAAACTCGCCATCACTTCGACAGCGCCCCCAGCGCCTCACGAAACAGCACTTCAAAACTCTGAGGACTCTTGCCACCCCGCGCCGCCAGGAGCGCTTTATCCGCCGCGGCGCGCTGATAGCCCAGATTGATCAGTGCCGAAATAACATCTTCTTCCACCCGGCTCGCCGGCGCAGCGCTCGTTTCGGACGCTCCCGTTGCCGCCGGCAACTTGTCGCGCAACTCCAGCACCATGCGTTCCGCTGTCTTCTTGCCGATTCCCGGAATGCGTGTAAGCCGCGCCAGGTCGCCTCCGCGAATCGCTCCTACCATCTCGTCGGCCGGCATCCCGCTCAGGATCGTGATCGCCAGTTTCGGACCAATTCCGCTGACCGTCAGCAGCTTCTCGAAGAGCTGCTTCTCGGCAAGCCGCAAAAATCCGTACAGGCTGAGCGCATCCTCCCGAACATGCGTGTGAATGTGGAGCGCAACTTCAGCGCCTGCCGCCGGCATCTCCGTAAACGTCGGCACGCTGATGGTAACGTCATAGCCAACTCCATGAGTTTCCACAATTACCTGGTTCGGATGTTTCGCCAGCAGCGTTCCGCGAAGATGCGCAATCATTGGGTGTATTGTACGGCACAGTCTACGTAGGAGCAGCCGCTCTCGACTGCCAGAAAACTCAAGAGTGTGTGGGGCCACCGAGTGTGAGGGTTAGCGTGGAAGAGCGGCCCTTCAGAGCCTGCCCTGAGCTTGCCGAAGGGGCCGCGTAAGCTGCGAAATCACCTTGGGCTTTAGCTCCAGCGGACGCCACGCGAATAAAACTGCATTTTTCCTTCCCTTTCCACAGGAAGTTTCTCCCCTCCACAGTTTTTTCACAGTTGAGACGCACTTTGCCGTTGCGTTAATCTTTCTGCTCCCGCAAAGTGCTTGCAGTCAAAAGCGTGAGATGTTCTGAATCTGTTCCGACAAAGGTTCAGCGTTGCCGGTGATTTTCGAGAGTGAGTCACCGGGGGAAATTCGGCGCATGTCCAGTGTGCCGGCGCCCGGGCTTTGCGGCCTCCAAAGAAATCCTTCTTCCAAGGAGGATGAAAGCGTTGAATTGTAACCCTGAAGCGCAAGCCTCAGGTGAACATCGAATGCATGGCACTTCTCGGAGTGCAATTGCGCGATGATCTTTCGCCCCCGGCGAAAGACGGCAGGCAGAACGTCCGCGATAACAGTGCGGCTTGGGTGGCTGGCCCAAGCCGCATTTGTTTTTCCAGCCTCCCCTGTTTATGACTGATGGGAGCAGGTTGTAGAGTAGAGATGCGCCCCCAATGACTTCGATTTCTTCCGACAACTTCAAAGAGACCCTCAAGCAGCAGGCCGATATCGTCCGCATCGTCGGCGACTACGTCAAGCTGAAGAAGGCTGGCGCGCAGAACTTCTCCGGCCTGTGTCCGTTCCATGCCGAGAAGACGCCGTCGTTTTCCGTGCATGCCACGCGGCAGTTTTATCACTGCTTCGGCTGCGGAGAGTCGGGAGATGTCTTCACCTTCATCCAGAAGGTTGAGAACATCACCTTCCCGGAAGCCGTCCGCCTGATTGCGCAGAAGCTCGGCATACCGATGCCCAAGGTCAGCTTTTCCAGTCCGGCGGAGGCGCGCGACGCTCAGGTTCGCATGGCGCTGTTCGACGTGCATGTGCGCGCTGCCGCGTTCTTCCAGGAATATCTGCGGCGGCCCGAAGGCGCCAACGCCCGTGAGTATCTGAAGAGTCGTGGCCTCGATGCGGAAACGATTTCGCGCTTTCGCATCGGGTATGCACCCGACTCCGGATTCCTGCTGCGCGACGCTTTGCGACGGGAGTTCGATGAAGAGTTGTTGCGGGAGAGTGGGCTGTTTTCGTGGAAGGAAAGCTCTCAGGGTAAGCAGGTCCTTCGGTCCGCTCAGGATGACACTGCAGTTGAGACTTCCGAAGCGAACAGCGAACAGCCAACTGCCAACAGCGATCTCTCGCAGCTCGCAGCTCGTAGCTCGCAGCCCGCAGCCATCTACTCCAAATTCCGCAATCGCGTGATGTTCCCAATCTGTAATGACCAAGGCAAAGTGATCGCCTTCACCGGACGAACCCTTTCTACCGATGAGAAAGCCGGCCCGAAATACCTGAACTCTCCGGAGACGCCGATTTACTCGAAGTCGCGCGTGCTCTTTAATCTGGACAACGCGAAAGAAGCGATTCGCAAGCTCGAGTACTCCATCCTGGTCGAAGGCCAAATGGATTGCATTTCGGTGTATGCCGCCGGCTTTCACAATGTGATTGCTAGCTCGGGCACGGCGTTCACCGAGCTGCAGGCGAAATTGCTCGGCCGATTCTCGAAGAAAGTGGTGGTCAACTTCGACCCCGACACCGCCGGAGCCCGAGCCACGGAGCGCACTCTCGGCTTGCTGGTCGAAGAAGAATTCGACATTAAGGTTCTCACGCTGGAGAGCGGATTCGATCCCGACCTATTCATCCGGCGAAAAGGCAAGGACGCTTACGGCGCGGCGCTCAAGCACTCGCAGAAGTATTTTGACTATCTGATCGATCGGGCGCGCGCCATGTTTCCCGTGCGCAACCCGGAGAGCAAGGTCAAGGCCGTCAACCATCTCCTTCCGCACATTCAGCGGGTGCCAAGCCGCATCGCGCGCGATGAACTGGCGCTCGAGATCTCGCAGAAGCTGGGAATTGATTCCGCCGTGCTGCGCCAGGAATTGAAACACGCCGCCACCACGCGCTCCGCGACGCAAGTCAAAGCCGCGGCTGAGTCTCAGATCACCGGTGCGGAACGTGTCCTGATCCGGGCGCTGGCTTCGGCAACGCAAATGCAATCCGGCGTGACGCGGAGTTCCGCGAGAGAAGGAACGGACGAGGAATTCGATCCGGCCCGCCAGGCGCAGTATGCGCTGCAATCGGAGCATCTGTATGAGGGGCTGGCCTCGCAGTCATTGATGGAGGCTCTGCTCGAGGCCGGAACCGAGACGGCCGACGTTCTGGCGCTGCCGAAGACGGAAGAAGACCGCCGCCTCCTGGCCTCGATCCTGATGCACGAGGAGGAAGAGCTGACGCCCGAAACGGTGGAAGGCGCGGTAAGGGCTTTGCGGAGGATTTATCTGCGGCGGCGACTGGAGGAAGTGCAGCGCGCATTGCAGCGCGCGGGGCTCTCGATGGCGGAAAAACAGGCGCTGTTGCAGGAAAAAGTGCGTTTGAAGCGGGCTTTGATGGATCCCGGACTGGGTGAAGCCGACAGCAAAGCGTCGTAAATTGGAACGAAACCGGCCCGAGCGCCATCTAAAGAATTAGCGGAAAAAGAGATACGGGCGGCGGAGGGCAAGCGGCGAACGGGCACAAAACTTCAACTTGCGCCGGCAAGAATAGCAGTCGGCGTGCTATACTCTTAAAGTTTGTGCGCCTTGCGCACAGCTCCGTTACAATTCCCACCGCTGAGAGACGATGGCGTCCCGCTTACCGGCGAACGTCCTGAGGATAATCTAGCTTGGCACTTGATGACAAGTACGACGACATAAAAAAGCTGATCGACGCAGGCAAAGAGAAGGGATATCTGACCTATGATCAGGTCAACGACCTTATCCCGCACGATGTGCACTCTCCTGAAGACCTGGAAGATCTGCTAACCACGATCGGGACCCAGGGAATCGATGTACTCGAAAGCTCGAAAGGGCCGACGACCGATCTGGAAAAAAAATTCGAAGAAGTAGATGAGGCTTCCGAGGACGTCGAACTCGACCTAACCCCTGGAGCCCTGGAAAAAACCAATGACCCCGTCCGCATGTATCTCCGCGAGATGGGCACTGTTCCTTTGCTCACGCGCGAAGGCGAAGTTGAAATCGCTAAGAGAATCGAGCGGGGGCAAAACCGTGTTCTGAAGGCGCTATCGCGTTCGCCGATTGTAATTCGTGAACTCCTCGCTTTGGGCGAGGACCTCGAGAAGGGCGTCCGCTCCATCAAAGAGCTGGTTACGTTCGACGAAGAGGAAATCACGGAAGAGATTGTCGAGAAGCGCCTGAAAGAATTTCTCGCCAAAATCAACACGCTCGACAAGCTTTACAAAAAGGTGGCGCCGCTCCAGGAAAAGCTGGCGGCGGTGAACCTGAAGAAGCGGCCGCGCGACCATCGCCGGTACCGCTTTCACCTGGCGCATGCGATTGTGCGTACGTCGCTCGCGGTACGGAATCTTGGCTTCACCAACAACGAACGCAAACGCCTTATCGACCGCGTCAACCGCACGGTCGACGGGATGCGCTCGCTCGACCGGCAGATCCAGAACCTGGAGAAGCGGGCCGAAGCCACGCGCAGCGAAGAGCAGCGCAAGGAATATAAGAAGCAGTCGCGCGCGGTCCGCGGAGAGCTCGAAAAGCTGGAAGCGGAAGCGGGCCTGTTGTTCCAGGAACTCAAGCGCACCCAGCGCGAGATCATCCAGGGCGACATGGACGCCGAGCATGCCAAGCGCGAGCTGATCGAAGCCAACTTGCGCCTGGTGGTTTCGATCGCCAAGAAATATACGAATCGCGGCTTGCAGTTCCTCGACCTGATTCAGGAAGGCAACATCGGCTTGATGAAGGCGGTGGACAAGTTCGAATACCGCCGCGGCTATAAGTTCTCGACTTATGCCACGTGGTGGATTCGGCAGGCAATTACCCGCGCCATCGCCGATCAGGCGCGTACGATTCGCATCCCGGTACACATGATTGAAACCATCAACAAGCTGATCCGCACCTCGCGGCAGTTGGTGCAGGAACTGGGACGCGAACCAACGTCGGAAGAAATCGCCAAGCGCATGGACATTCCTGTGGCGAAGGTCCGCAAGGTCCTCAAGATTGCGCAGGAGCCGATCTCCCTCGAAACGCCGATTGGCGAAGAGGAAGATTCGCATCTGGGCGATTTCATCGAAGACCGCGCGGTAGTTTCGCCGGCCGAGGCGGTAATCAACGTCAACCTCAAAGACCAGACTTCGCAGGTGCTGCGCACGCTGACGCCGCGCGAGGAGAAGGTCATCAAAATGCGCTTCGGCCTGGAAGACGGCTCAGAGCACACGCTCGAAGAAGTAGGCCAGTCGTTCGCAGTAACGCGCGAACGCATCCGGCAAATCGAGGCCAAAGCGCTAAGAAAGCTGCGGCATCCCTCGCGCTCAAGAAAGCTGCGAGCATTCATGGACGGGGTAAGGGACTAGGTTAGAGGTTTGAGGTCAGATTGCAGAAGTGGGGCGCGAGCGATCGCGCCCCTTATTATTTACAATCCGGCGCCCGGCTGCAGCCGCGTGCGTAGAGCTCCTCGCGCGTCCAGCCCCGGCCTCCTACGCGGTAACCTACTCCGGCGTTGGCCGCGAGCAGGTTTCTTTTTCGCTGGCGCTCCGTTGCTTGATCGAAGCTTGCGAGTCGTTCCTTGAGCGTTAGGACCTTCTTTTCGGTTTTACCGTTGCGCATCTCCATATAGTTTAACCGCCCGCACGCCTGCGCTTTCTGCGCCAAAATCTGAGCTTTTTGCCCTGTTAGAATCAACCTATCTCATGGAAGCCGCTCGCATCCGCAACTTTGCGATTATTGCGCATATTGACCACGGAAAATCCACGCTCGCCGACCGACTGCTGGAGTTGACCGGGTCGCTCGCCATGCGCGAAATGCAGGAGCAGGTCCTCGACTCGATGGACCTGGAGCGCGAGCGCGGCATCACCATCAAAGCCCACGCCGTGCGCATGCTCTACCCGGCGCAGGATGGACAGATTTACCAGCTCAACCTGATCGATACTCCCGGCCACGTGGATTTTTCCTACGAGGTCTCGCGCTCGCTCGCTGCCTGCGAAGGCGCGCTGCTGGTGGTGGATGCGTCGCAGGGCGTCGAAGCGCAGACCTTGGCGAACTCGTACCTAGCAATCAATCATGGCCTCGAAATTATTCCCGTGATCAACAAGATCGACTTGCAGAGCGCCGATGTTGTGCGCACCAAGGAGATGATCGAGAGCGCAGTGGGGCTGGATGCATCCGATGCATTGCTGATCAGCGCGAAAACGGGGCAGGGCGTGCCCGATGTGCTCGAGGCGATCGTAAAGCGCGTTCCACCGCCGAAAGGCGCGCCGGAAAGGCATCTTCAGGCCTTGCTGTTTGATTCCTGGTTCGATCCTTATCGCGGCGTGGTGGTTCTGGCGCGTGTCTTCGAAGGCACTTTGCGCAAGGGGCAGAAAATCCGGCTATGGTCGAATGGGCACGTGTTTCAGGTGGAAACGCTGGGCACGCTCACGCCGAAACCGGTGGAAGTCGACGAACTGGTGGCGGGCGAAGTTGGATTCATCATCGCGGGCATCAAGAACGTTGCAGACACGAAGATCGGCGACACCATCACCGACGATGACCGGCCGTCGCTCCAGGCATTGCCGGGGTTTGAAGAGATCAAGCCGATGGTTTTCGCCGGCCTGTACACGGTGGACGCGCACGAACATACGCAGCTGCGCGAGGCGCTGGAAAAATTGAAGCTGAACGATTCGTCATTTTTCTTCGAGCCGGAAAGTTCGGTGGCGCTCGGATTCGGCTTCCGCTGCGGCTTTCTGGGCCTGCTGCATATGGAGATCATCCAGGAACGGCTGGAGCGCGAATACAATCTCGACCTGATCACGACTGCTCCGGGTGTGCGCTACCGAATCACCAAAACCGACGGCGAGGTGATCGAGGTGGATAATCCTTCACGCTGGCCCGATACCAGCGAGATCGCGAAAGTGGAAGAGCCGGTGATTCTCGCGGTAATTTTGACCAATGAGGAATATGTCGGCGGCATTCTGAAGCTGGTCGAGGAGAAGCGCGGCAAGCAGAAGAGTTTTGAATATGTCAGCTCTTCGCGCGTGATGCTGCAGTACGAGCTGCCCCTGAATGAGATTGTGTTGGATTTTTACGACCGGCTGAAGTCCGTGTCGCGAGGTTACGCTTCGCTTGACTATCATCTGTCGGGCAACTGGGTATCGCCAATGGCCAAGCTCGACATCATGGTGGCGGGCGAGCCGGTCGATGCGCTGTCGACCATCATCCATCGCGACTTTGCCTATGAGCGCGGACGGGCGCTGGCCGCGAAGATGAAACAGCTGATCCCCCGGCAGATGTTTGAGGTGGCGATCCAGGCGGCGATTGGGGCCAAGATCATTGCCCGCGAAACCGTGCCAGCCATCCGCAAGAATGTGATCGCCAAGTGTTACGGCGGCGACATTTCCCGCAAACGCAAGCTACTCGAGAAACAAAAGGAAGGCAAAAAGCGGATGAAACGCATCGGACGCGTGGATATTCCGCAGGAAGCTTTTCTGGCCGTGCTGAAGGTGGGCGAGGGCAGCAGCTAAGCGCAGTTCGAGAACGGGCCAGCAGGGATGACCCTACGATCATCCCTGCCGAGATCATCCCTGCCACAATCCATTTACCAAGGACTGCCAGACAGTCTGCCTGCCCAACCTTTCCACCACCTCTTCAGGCTAGCGAATACCGGCATGTACAAGATCGTGCTCGGGAGCCTCCTCATAGGCATGTTCGCCGTGGATGGACTCGTCGAGGCCGATCGCCTCGCTCAATTCGTCGACTTTCACCGTCATGAACCCATCGATGATTCGTAACATCGCGTACGTAAACACGAAGGCCCACACCGACGAGAAAGTCACGGCCACGACTTGTTTCAGGAGGAACGTCGGATCGCCGTAGAGCAGACCATTCGCCCCTGTGGGATTAAATTGCCGGTTGGCGAAGATTCCCAGCATCACAATGCCGAGGAAGCCTCCTACACCGTGGACTCCCCAAACATCGAGTGCATCATCCCAGTGCAGTTTGTTTTTCATCTCAACCGCGTAATAGCAAACCACTCCGGAAACTATGCCGATGATGACGGCAGTGGTGGGAGAAACATACCCGGCTGCGGGAGTGACGGTCGCCAGTCCGGCAACCGCTCCAGTGAGCAAGCCGAGGAGCTTAGGCTTTTTTTCGTTGAGCCATGCCACAAACAACCAGGCGATAGCCGCGAACGAGGCTGCCACATCGGTGTTGAGAAATGCGGTGGCGGTTACTGAATCGACACGCATTTCACTGCCGGCGTTAAAGCCGTACCATCCGAACCACAGCAGTCCCGTGCCCAGCGCCACCAGCGGGATGCTGTGCGGTCCGCGGTCCAGGACGCGGCGTTTGCCCACATACAAAACGGACGCCAGCGCAGCAAAGCCCGCAATGTTGTGCACGACGATGCCGCCGGCAAAGTCCTTTACACCCCATTGCTGCAGAAAGCCTCCGCCCCAAACCATGTGCACAAACGGGAAATAAACAAAGGTCAGCCAAGCGGTCAGGAACAGCATGTACGCTTTGAAGGTGACCCGGTTAGTGAACGCGCCCGAGATGAGCGCGGGAGTGATGATGGCGAACATCATCTGATACGCAATGAACACAAATGCCGGGATCGTGTCATTCGGCGACGGGGTAGTGAGATCGACCCCGCGCAGAAACGCGTTGTGAAAATTGCCGATGACCCCATGCCAATCGCCGCTGAAACACAGCGAATAGCCGTATAAATACCAGATCACCGTGGTCCAGCCCATCGAGACAAAACTCTGAATCATGATGGCGAGCACGTTCTTGCGCCCGACCAGGCCGCCATAAAAAAATGCGAGACCGGGTGTCATCAGCATGACCAGGCTGGTGCATAGAATCATGAAACCGGTATTACCAGTATCAAGATGCAGCATAGAGGATTCTCCAGGAGAAAAGATTAGAAGGCATAAGAGAGTCTGCGGTCCGAATCAAGAAACCGATGGCCACCAAAGATGACCACTAGAAATGTGAAAAGGAAGAACTCGCGTGTGCTGCTGGGCTGGAGGTAATTAAGCGCCAGCGCTCGCCGACACCACACTGACTCAGACCAGGAGGACATGCAGTCTCCTCCTTTCTATAAAAGGGTATGTTTTTGGCGAGCACCCACGCCATGAGGCGCGTCACGGTTGGTTGTGACCCAAACCGCTGCTTTCCCCCTGTTTTCCCAACGAGCGCAGTCTGATGCAAACCCCAGTTTTTCCGCGCCCCGGCAGGCCTTTTGGGATGGCTTACCCGCGTGTCAGCCGCTGCTGATGCGGGCTACAGCCTTTCGGCTTATGTGCAAATCTCACATTTTGTTACAAAAGTGCTGATTCGCAAGCGGTTCCGCCCATTGCGATCCAGACGACGGTTAACCAACTTAAAAACATAGCCTTAGGAAGGCTCGGGCGGCACAGCAATCCTCCCCCAAACCGGTCCGTGCCGCTCGATTCCGAGGGCAGGCCTTATCATCCACAAACTTTTCCACAGGGTAGAGGTGTCTCAGGGTCGAATTTCTGCTGTCCCCAGGAGTCTTTCGTAGTTACCTAATTTGAGGCCTAAATCGAGCCCAATTCGCCGGGTTCGTTGTTGCCTTCCATCAGGTTCGCAAAGCGCGTGGAATTGTGCAAAAACGCGAGATTGAACTTGCCGACAGGGCCGTTGCGCTGCTTGGCAATAATGATCTCCGCGCGGCCTTTGAGGTCGGGATCGTCCTGCTTGTAGATCTCTTCGCGGAAGATGAACATGACCACGTCGGCGTCCTGCTCAATCGAACCGGATTCGCGGAGATCGGAGAGCTGCGGCCTATGGTCGCCGCCCCGGCTTTCGGGAGCACGGCTAAGCTGCGACAAAGCCATGACGGGGACGGCAAGTTCCTTGGCGATGGTTTTCAGTCCGCGCGAAATGGAAGAAACTTCTTGGGTACGATTCTCGAAGCGCTTGCTGCCGCCCGACATAAGTTGCAGGTAATCGACAACCAGCAGATCAAGCCGCCCTTGCGACTGCTTAAGACGGTGGGCTTTGGCGCGCATTTCGCTCAGCGAAATCCCGGGCGTATCGTCGATGAACAAGGGCGCGTTGCCGAGTTCCTCCGATGCGCGGCGAATTTTTTTCGTGTCGTCCAGCCAGAGCGAGCCGGTGCGCATCTTGTGCGCGTCGACAATGGCGCGAGAACAGAGCAGTCGTTGCAGCAGGGCCTCGCTCGACATTTCGAGCGAGAAGATGCCGACCACCTTGCCGTCATCGATGGCGGCGTTCTCGGCGATGTTCGTCGCAAAAGCGGTCTTGCCCATGGAAGGCCGGGCAGCGAGAATGACGAGATCGGACTTCTGAAAGCCGCTGGTCATTTCGTCGAGCTCGCTGTAATGAGTGGCAAGACCGGTTATGCGCGCGCCGCGTTGTAGCAACGCATCGATCCCGCCCGATTTGAGAGAGATCTCTTTAAAACTCTGAAAGCCCGTGCCAATGCGCTTCTCGGAGAGCTCAAAAACCGCAACTTCGGCCTCGTTGAGAATCTGATCTGCGGGGTCCCTCTGCTCGCTCGCCTTGGCTATAGCGGCATTCGAGACATTAATCAGACCACGCAGGATCGCCTTGTCGCGAACGATTTTGACGTAGTACTCGATCGATGGGCGGTCGGGCACTCCGTCGAGCAAACTCGCAATGTAGCCTTGGTCACCGACTGCTTCGAGGTCTCTTTTTTGCTTCAGCTCTTCGACGAGCGTGATGTGGTCGATGGGCCGGGAGGACTCGGCCAATTCCATCATCCTGGAATAAATACGCCGGTGTGCGTCAATGGAAAAATCTTCGGGCTTAAGGTGTTCGGCGGCCTCATTAAAATGACGATTGTCAAGGAGAACGGCGCCCAGGATCCCGCACTCGGCTTCGCGCGATTCCGGTAATCGGCCTTCAATTTTCTCTAACGTAGCCATTAAGAACCTTACCCTCCCAAGGCTCATCCAGTTTGCGCTTGGCGAGAAGTTCATCAGCCTGCCGTTTCAGTTCTGCCCTTCGTTTCGCGTACCATTCATCGCTGCGTTGCACAGGCGGAGTGTCGTTCCACTCGTCGGATTGCTCCGTGTGGTGTTCCATCGCCTTGGCTTCAGTGAGCATTTTTACGCTTCCTTGTAGTTTCTCCGCGCCAAATTGCTGTCGGAGCGGTAGCGCGAGCAATTCTGCGACCGGTGCAAGCGCATACGCTTCGCAAAAATCGCGGTACATATAGGGCATCTTGTCGACATCCACCTGATTAAGGGCCCGCAGACCGCCGATCCTCCGCAGTGCATAATCTGTTCTGGCATCCAACGGTGGAGGTGTTGTTACCTTGCCGCCCGTGTAATCGGGCAAAAGATCCACGCCCCACTTGCGCAAGTATTCGTTCACATAATCCCACGCGGCGTTGGCCTCCACTTTCTTCTGGTCTTCTGAATTCAATGCTGCGAAGTGTCGGAGTTCAGCTACCTTAGGGAAAAAAGTTAGCTCACGGAGCGCCCGTTGAAACGCAACATCTAGCCGATCTTGGGGAACGTCAGCCAACGCACCAGCGTATATCTCCATCCGTTCCTCAGTGAGCGCTTCTCCAAACCCCTCCGCAAGCGCTGTAAGTTGGTCAGCAATCCAACTATGAATGTCGGAGACGTTCCCTGAGTCGCTCTTTGAACCTTGCGTTGGCTTCAAGATTATCGAGTTTGCGCTGCTCTGCCTTATTGGTTCCATACTTGGGATGTGGCCTCCTGTCCTGTCGCCACTTCGCATCCTCAAAATAAAACTTATTGATAGCTACCCCGTTGTTTCTGTCTTCCATCGCCGATTGTGTAATTCGCTCAGCTACTTCTTGCAACGATTGTCCGGTATAGGCTTCGTCCGCTACTAATGCCGCTTGAACCATTCGCAAGTTATTGTCGCTGGCTGGTAATCCCAGGATGGCAACAACTGTGTTGGCTAGTTGGCGGGGAGTTGCTGGGCCGTTCTGGTCTTGTTCTAGTGTCTTGTTAGATAGGTCTTGTTCTTCCTTATTAGGGGCGTCAGACATGTCGCCTACCCGCGTCACGATGGACGCCTTGCGCGACTCGGATGCCGCCTCGGGCGACGCGAATGTCGTGCTGGCGACACTGCTGCCGCCGCCAAGAACCTGATCGAGGATCTCGTCATCGGATATTCCGTCGAAGAGAGGCGTTGCCGCGATCTTCGGTCGTTGGGGAACCGGCGGAATCACGTAGATGGTCAGATTGGCGTTTCTTAGAATACGAATCAACTTTAGCTCTTCAAGCCTCTTCAAACTCCGCTGCACGGTGCGCTGTGAGATATTCAAGAGGTCGGCAAGCTTGGCTGTACCGACCCAAGTGGATCGGGTCTCGCAATTCATGTGACGCACAAGAGCGTGGTATACCAAAAAGTCTGCGTGTTCGATCTGTCTGGCGTAGTGATCAATGAAACTATTCTCCGTCATATAAAAATTAGCCCTGCGACCGCTGCGAACAACTTCCCTCATTGCCTTTCGTCCTCTAATTGCTCTTGAAGTGTCACTGCTCCGTGCGAATAGTGCGTATCGATAAAAATATTCGAGCGCAGAACTCAAGATCCGACACGTCGAAATTTGTTGGGTGCGGTCTGAAGAATGCGCTACGGGCCCTAGGCCCCGCAACAGAAAAAACCAACTGATCTGTGTAGATCGTGTGGAGATGTGGGACTCGTTGTGGAGAGACTAGGAAAACGCGGCGGGCAGTGCTGCCAGCGACGCCCTCGGGATCGGGAAAATGACGCAGCGCCTCCACGAACCACCCTCAAGAAATTTCCCAGTGCCCCAGCAACACAGTACGTCATAAGGAGAACAAAAAGCAAACAACCTATCGAGGTCTAAGCGACGACGACTTCGGCTTCCCGGGAGACGTCCAACATCCGAGCCAGAAAGTTCTTGACATCCAATCCACGCTAGTACAATAATAGTAAACTTAATTGGGGCAGTTCCGAGAGACGTCCGTCGAGAGAAGACGCACTTCGAAGCTGCCCCAAAGCTATTTTGTGCGCTCTTTGACAATCTAAGTCGTTGGTTCTCAAAGGCCTTATCTCTAAACCATTTAAATTCAAAGACCTGGAGGATTTTCCTCCTAACCCGATGATTCCAAAGGACCGGGACATGGGAGGGGGTAGGGGATACCAACAAGTTAACAGTCAGGGGAAGATGATCCGCACAAAAAGTAGGTGTTTCCAGATTAAAAATGAGCTAGACCCGTAACTCCACCACCGTGGCTCCGCCGCCGCCCTCATTGATAGGGGGTTCTGTAACAGACTCCACATGCGGGTGCTTCTGCAGATACTGCCGCAGGGCTTTGCGGAGGATGCCCATGCCGCTCCCGTGGACGATGCGCACCCGAGGCATGCCGGCCAGAAACGCGCGGTCAACGAATTTTTCAACTTCGCTGGTGGCCTCGTCGACGGTGCGGCCGATGACGTTGATTTCGGTGGGCATGTTGAGGCCGCTCGATTCGTTTTGCAGCGAGACGCTGATGCCGCGGGCGCGCGCCGCCTGCACCGGCGACTTGGAAGGGCGCGCCAGCACTTCCGCAATGTCTTCACGGGCGATGCGCATCTTCATCGAGCCGATCTCGACATCGAAATGATTCTCGCCAATTTTCTTTTTGACGACGGCGGGGCGGCCCATGGACTTAACCTTGACGGTGTCGCCTTCGGAGACGTGTTTGACCAGGCTGGGCTGGGCGTTTGGGTCTCCGCGATCGGCGCCGGTCGCGTGCGCCACTACTGTGGCATCGAACTGCTCGCGAAATTCACGGCGCATTTTGGCGATGCGGCGTTCCGCGTCTTTCGATAATTTCTGCGCGGCGGCGCGGTCCTGCACGGCGTTCACGGTCTCTCGCGCGTGATATTCGAAGTCGCGAAAGAGAGCTTCGAGCTTGTGCTCCATTTCGCGAATCTTGGCCTGTTGTTCTCTGCGGCCCTCGCTGGCGAGGTGCGACTTCTCGCGCTCCAGCTCCTGCTCGCGAACCTGCATCCGAGAGCGCTCTTTCTCAAGATCGCGAAGATCGGCATGCAGACGGTCGAGGAAGCGCGCGACATCCTGAGTTTGCGAGCCCAGACGCGACCGAGCCGAAGTGATAATGGCGGGATTCAGCCCGAGTCGTTGCGCGATGTTGATTCCCGCGGATGCTCCAGGAACACCGATCTTCAGTTCATAAGTCGGCTGCAAGGTGGCTTCGTCGAAGCCGACCGAGGCGTTGATCACGCCCGCTGTATTCGCGCCATAAACTTTGAGAGAAGTGTGATGGGTTGAAATCACGATCATGCATCCGACTTTGCGGAAATGCTCGGCGATGGCAACCGCCAGCGCAGCGCCTTCTTCGGGATCGGTAGCGGAACCTAATTCGTCAAGCAGCACCAGCGAATTTGTGGTCGTAGTGCGCGAGATGAAGTCGATATTCGTGACGTGCGCCGAAAAGGTCGAGAGATTCTGCTCGATCGATTGATAGTCGCCGATGTCGGCCAGAATCGCGTCGAAAACCGGCATGTTGGCGCGGTCCGCGGGAACTGGGATGCCGGACTGCGCCATCAGGGCGAGCAGGCCGAGCGTTTTCAGGGTGACGGTCTTGCCGCCAGTGTTGGGGCCAGTAATGACGAGCTGTCGACGCTCGCCTTCGAGCTCGATGATGACGGGAACAATCTTCCCGTTCCTGAGCTTCAGGTTGCGTTCGAGGAGAGGATGTCGAGCGCGGTGAAGCAGCAGGCGAGCATCGCTCGACGTTCCAGACAAGCTCACTGCTACGCAGTTGTAGTCTTCGGCGAAGCGGGCTTTGGCGAACTGGAGTTCCAGTTCGGCTAGGATGTCGGAAGCGATCAGAATCGCGTCGGCGTTCTCTCCGATTTGGCGCGTCATCTCCAGGAGGACACGATGGACTTCGGCTTGTTCTTCATCGAGCAGGCGCACGAGTTCGTTATTCTGCTCGATGGTTTCTAGGGGCTCGACAAAGACCGTCTGTCCGCTGGAGCTGGCGCCGTGCACGACTCCCTGGACGCGGCGTTTCTGTTCGACTTTGACCGGGATCACGAAACGCTCGCCGCGGATGGTGATCAGTTCATCCTGCGCGGTGCCATCTTCGGCGAGTTTCCGCAGGTAGCCGCGCAGCGAGTCCTGGATCTGGCGCTTCTGCTTCTCGATCTCGCGGCGAATGCGGCTGAGTTCAGGTGAAGCGCGATCGTCGAGCGTGCCGTCGGGCAGGATCTTGTTATGGAACGCGCGCAGGAAGCCGGTGAAGTCCCGGATGCCAGTGGAAAGCGCGGACACGGCGGCCCACTCGGAGCGCATGGCGGCCGGAGGCTGACGCACGATTTCGCGCCACTCGGCTGCGCGATCGGCGATGAGGACAACGTCACGGATCTCGCTGGTTTCAAGAGCGGCCCCGGCAATGCGGGATTTCTCGATCAGCTTCTTGACCTCGGGCAGGCCGGCGAATTCAAAGCGTCCGCCGACTCGGCGATACTCGCGGATTTCCGTGGTCAGCTGCTGCTGGGTTTCAATCCACGGGCGATCGAGCGAAGGGAGAAGTTCCGCGATGCGGCGCTGGCCCAAAGGCGAAGAGGAGTAGCCGGCGAGCAGGTCGCGCAAGGTCTCGAACTCGAGCAGGCGCGAACTGGTGTGGGTCACGGGATTGGGCACGAAAGGCATGCGTTTTGATGTTACAACGCGGGACAGATTCCGTGGGCATTCGTGGCTGGCTGCGGTGTAGAATCAACAGCGCCGGTTCATGGCGATGTGACTACCGGCGGACGGCCCCGTAGCTCAATTGGATAGAGCATCAGACTTCGGATCTGAGGGTTGGGGGTTCGACTCCCTCCGGGGTCGCCATTCGACGAGGCGCTTTGGCCTCCTTGTAATTCCCGCACAACAGGTCTGGCAGGTTGCAGAAGAAATCAGATTCTGTGCGGCAATTTGACCACTGTCAGCACTGCACTCTAGTTACTTGCTAGCGGCTTGGTTTCGCGCTGCAATTACACTTGCGGAGCGAATCTATGGGACGTGTTCTTGGATTTGTCGGCACAATCGCCACGATGGCGATCGGGATGTACATCTACTCTCTACAGGTCAAAACGCTGACCCCGGGCGCTGGGAGTGGCAATCCTGAAGAAGTTGCTACCATCACGGGCGTTAAGAATGATCTGATCGGCATCGCTAATGCCGAGCGTGGGTATCTGGCGACGCAGGGGAAATATGCTTCGCTGGATGAGCTGATTTCAGGGAACTACGTCAGCATTAAGGGCGAGCGCCCTCCGTACATTTACGATGTCGAAACCACTATGAGCAGTTTTCGGGCGACTGCCACGCGCACTACGAAGGGCGCTCCGGCCCAGTTGTGGATTACCGAGACAATGCAGGTCGAAGCTTCGGACTGAGGCATCGTTAGAGCGATACCCGGATGACGAAACGCTCGCTTAGGTTTTCTTCCATTCAGTCAAGGACATGAGTTCGTCCATGATTTCCTGCAATCTTTGCAGTCGACGTTCCTGGTCGGAAGCTCCGATCATCTTTTTGCCACCTTGCAGGTATAGCCGGTTTGCTTCACTGATCTCTGCGATTTCTTCCCGCAACTTCCCAACGCGCTCTTTGACGGACTGCGGCATAAGGATAGGCTAGCAGAGCATTTCACACCTTGGTGTTGTTTTTCAACGGTGTTGAGAGCTTTTCCACGACGCGATCTACACCACGACATCGGGTCAGGGCGCGTCTACGCGGCCACTGGCGGCTTTTTTTCATGGAGACCGTTTGCTCGCAAACCCCGCGCGGCGATATATTTACGGGTACGCCTGTATTGATTTTCTTATGTTCACCGATTTCACTACCACCGACCGCTGGAGCAAGAAGCAGGTGCACTGCCTCTACCAGGCGCTGATAGTGGCCATTGCCACCCGCCATGCCGATGCGGTGGACATCAAGTTCCTGGTGGACGGGCGCCCGGTCTGGGTTGCCCTGCCGCATCCGGCCTGGGTTGAATATAAGAAGCGCACCGGGAAACTGATCACGGACTCCCTGGCGAAGGAAATCGCCGGCCATTTTCTGAAAACGGCACTGGAATCGGGTGAGGGTTTAGGTCGCGAAATGTATTCTCTGACCATTGATGAGACCCTCAAGCACCTGGAAGGCGTCGTGGCGGAGGTTGAGCCCCCGGTTGCTGCCGCGCGCTAACTGGAAAGAACCCTCGAAATGAGGGACAATGTTTAGCCCAGTCCTTTTGGCGCGGACAGAATCTTTTGCGTTGCCTCGCCTTTTTGCCCGCGGATGCTATTTTCATAGCGCGGAATCAGATCGTGCGTTATGCCGTTTAAGGAGAGCTTTTGTATGTCCAGCCTAACCTCCGATATAGAAACCATTACCGACAAGAAGATCGAAAAGAAGGCCGAAACGAAGCATAAGCGGCTGACCTCCTGGATCGAGGAAGTTGCCCAGCTCTGCAAGCCCGATCAAGTGCACTGGTGCGACGGTTCGCACGAGGAATATCAGGCGATGCTGCGACTGATGGTGATGACAGGCGCTGCCATCCGGCTGGCCGAGAACAAGCGGCCGAACAGCATCCTCGTGCGATCGAGTGCGGGCGACGTGGCTCGCGTCGAAGACCGCACTTTCATTTGTTCACAGAAGCTGGAGGATGCTGGCCCCACCAACAACTGGTCGGATCCGGTGAAGATGAAGCAGAAGCTGCAAGGGTTGTTCGCGGGCGCGATGACGGGGCGGACTATGTATGTCATCCCGTACAGCATGGGACCGATTGGATCGCCGATAGCGAATATTGGTGTCGAGGTCACCGACTCGCCGTATGTTGTGGCCAGCATGCACATCATGGCGCGGGTTGGCACGCGCGTGCTCGAGGTTCTGGGGAGCGATGGCGCCTTTGTGCGTGGCCTGCACTCGGTTGGCGCTCCGTTGGCTGCAAATCAGGCGGATTCGACTTGGCCTAACAATGCGCAGGAGAAGTACATTTGCCATTTCCCGGAGACGCGCGAGGTGTGGTCCTACGGTTCCGGCTACGGTGGCAACGCGCTGCTTGGCAAAAAGTGTCACGCGCTGCGCATTGCTTCGGTGCAAGCCCGTGACGAAGGCTGGATGGCGGAGCACATGCTTATCCTCAAGATGACCAGCCCCTCCGGTCAAGTCAAGTACATCACCGGCGCGTTCCCATCGGCCTGCGGCAAGACGAATCTTGCGATGTTGATTCCGACCATACCGGGATGGAAAGTCGAAGCCATCGGCGATGACATCGCCTGGATGAAGTTCGGCGCGGATCGCCGGCTCTATGCCATCAATCCGGAATACGGGTTTTTCGGCGTGGCTCCGGGGACGAGCATGAAGTCGAACCCGAATGCCATGCTCACCGCAACCAAGAATTCTATCTTCACCAATTGTGCGATGACTCCCGACGGCGACATATGGTGGGAGCAGATGACCAGCGAAAAGCCCGCCGAATTGATCGACTGGTTGCGCCGGTCGTGGACTCCGGCTTCTCCTCGCAAAGCAGCTCATCCCAATGCGCGCTTTACCGTTCCGGCGAGCCAGTGCCCGGTGATTGCCCCGGAGTGGGAGGATCCGAAAGGTGTACCGATCGACGCCATCCTTTTCGGTGGCCGCCGAGCTGGTGTTGTCCCGTTGGTGACCGAGTCCTTCAGCTGGCAGCACGGGACGTTTCTAGGCGCGATCGTCAGCAGCGAAACAACTGCCGCCGCCGCTGGCAAAGTCGGCGAACTTCGCCGAGACCCGATGGCCATGCTCCCCTTCTGCGGCTACAACATGGGCGATTACTTCGCCCACTTTCTCAAGATCGGCAAAAGGCCGGGTGCAAAGCTGCCCAAGATCTTTTACGTAAACTGGTTCCGCACGGACGAGAACGGAAAGTTCCTCTGGCCTGGATACGGTGAGAACAGCCGTGTGTTGAAATGGATTTTCGAGCGCTGCGATGGCAAAGTGCATGCTGTGGATACACCAATAGGAAGACTTCCCGAGCCTGCGGATCTGGATACCAAGGGACTTGACCTTTCAGCCGCTGATATCGCCAAGTTGCTCAGCGTGGACTTGGAGGGCTGGCATGCCGAGATACCATTGATCCGGGAGTACTTCGCCAGGTTCGGCACGCGTCTTCCGGAAGGTCTGAACCGTGAAGTCGCGGAGCTGGAAGACCGGCTCTGGAAGGCAAAGAAGTAGGCATGTTCGCCCGGAAAGTCCGCGTGGAATACAGGCACGAAGGGCAGCTTCGGCCGTGTCCATTGAAATGGCTCGACAACTTCAGCATGCGCAACTTCACGAACGCATCGGTTTTTGACGACACGCTGCCGGTGGCGGACGGGTGCCTGGAAATTGGAACGCATGTCCCGCTCGATCAATTGCGGGACGCGATGGAAGACTGGTTTCGCCGCAAGAGCTACCTGCCCAAAGACGCAACTCTGGTGCTGACCCTGAGATAAGCGCGAGCCCGAACTGCGCTCGGCGTGGACAGCCGGGGGGCGGCTGCCCCTACGCAAGCTGGACGGGCGAGGGCGCCCGTCTCTCCGCCGCATGACTCCGCCTTGTGCTAGGTTGCACCGCCCAGGCTGGAGGCTCTTTCCATCTTGAGCAGGCGGACAAATAAACGGACGATCATACCATCGAAACGGGTGCCGCTCATTTTCCCTAGTTCTGCAAGCGCTTGCTCGTCGGTCTTGGGAGGAGCGAAAGAGCGATCGGCTGTCATGTTCACGTAGGCGTCAGCGACGGCGACGATGCGGCCATACAGCGGTATATTCTCGCCCTTCAGTCCGCGAGGATAGCCGCTACCGTCGAAAGCCTCGTGATGGGATTCGATGGCCTGGGCCACGCGCTCGATTTCAGGAATCGCCCGCAACATCTCGCCGCCCACTCGCGCGTGGGTCTTCATCACTGCGAATTCATCTTCGGTAAGCGCGCCTGGTTTGTTCAGGATTCGCTCCGGGATGAAGAGCTTTCCCACGTCATGCACCCGACCCGCGAAGGTGATGTCTTCCACCTCCTGCGACGAGAGATTAAGTCCGCGCGCGATGATCCCGGCATAGTGCCCGCACTGCTCGCCATGTCCTGCGGCGTTGTGCTCCCTGAGTTCGGCCGCGCGCGACAAGGCCTCGACGGCCTCCTTGATCGCCCTTTGATTCGTAGCATCCTCACCGCCGCACAGCTTGCGCAGGGTGGCGACCAATTCTTCAAGGTGCTCGGGCCCGTTGTGCTCGCGCTGCAGAAATCCTTCGATGTAACCGGAGACAAGCTGTCGCTGTACTGCGGAGCCTTCGCCGAACGCATTTGAAGTGGAAACCTGGTTACCTCCCGCATGCTTGGCCACGTACATGCCGGCATCGGCCACGCGAATCAGGTCCTCCATGGAAAACCCGTGAACGGGGAAACTGGCGACACCGAAACTGCCGGTGATATGGTGCTCTTCTAGCATCGGGTCGGTGGCCAGCCACAGCCGCAATCTCTCCGCCAGCACTTGCGCCTGCTCGATGCCGGTTTCTGGCATGAGGATGACGAATTCGTCTCCCCCGTAGCGAGCAACCACGTTCGACTGGCGGCACTTCTGTTCGAGCAGCCGGCCGACGCGAGCCAGCACGAGATCGCCTTCCAGATGGCCGAGAGAATCATTGACTTCTTTGAATTTATCTAAATCGACCAACACCACCGAGAACGGTCGGCCGGAACGCGATGCGCGCTTCCACTCCGAGCTCAGCGCTTCCCAGAAAAAGCGTCTCGTCTTGATGCCGGTCAAACCATCGGTGATCGATTGCTGTTGCAGCTTCCGGAAGACGAAGGAGTTGTGCAACGCCGTCGCCAGGAGATCGGCCAGCGTATTCAGGATCAGAACATCCTGGGGCGCGAACGCATTCTCATCCCGGCTCTCCACATTGAGCACGCCCAGGAGGGTCTCGCCGTAAGTGATTGGCAGGCAGAGCACCGCCCGCGATTCCGGCAGCACGCCGGCGAGCTGACCCGGGCCGGCGTTTTGCACGAGTGCGCTTACTCCGGTGCGCGCGACCTTTCCCAAAACTCCGCTCCCCACTGCGATCCGGCGGCCGAGCGTTTGCGACGTTGTTCCCGCCTCGGCTTTGATCTCGATGTCCTTGGTAGCGTAGTCCATGAGACCGATGCCGATGTGATCGTAGTGGAAGTTCTTCTGGATCTCGCGCACGATGTCAGCCATCATCTGCTCGGCATCTTCGCTCGAGATCGCCATTTTCGAAATGTTGTTAAGAAACGCGAGATGGCGAGCGCGGCGTTGCTCCTCGGTAAATAGGCGCGCATTCTCGATGGCGACGCCGAGTTGACCGGCAGCGGTTTGCATGACCTCGAGATCCCTCGCCAGGAACTGCGATTCCCGCTCCGTACTCAGCGCCGCCATAACTCCCACGGGTTTGCCGCCCAGAAAAATAGGCACGGCGCAGAACGACCGGGCCGGCTGCGGAGGCACGAAATCGACTCCCAGTTGCAGCCGCATTTTCTCCAGATCGGACTCGATCAGCAGCGGCTCACCCGTCTTGATGATGTGCTCGGTAAATCCATTACTGACTTTGCGCGAGCGCTTGGGAAGAATAATGCCGCCTTCGATCTCCAGCTCGAAGTGAATCTCATCTTCTTCCTGAAACGCGATGTAGAAATTGCTCGTGTCGAAAACCTGGCCCAGTTCGACCTGCACCGTGCGCAGCACCTCGTCCTGGTTGAGATGAGAACTGATGGCCTGCCCAATCTCAGTGAGGAGTTCGTATTCCTTGGTTCGCCGCTGCGCTTCGTGCATCACGACATAGTTTTCCAGGGTGAGGGCGATCTGCAGTGCCAGGCCGATCAGCAACCGCAGATTCGAAGAGCCAAACATCCGCCGTTCCGCGTGCGGAAAAATTAGGACCCCGAAGTTGTGCTCCCGCGTCTGCAGGCTCACGGCCATCAGGTCGGTGATCCCCTCCGCCAGCAGAGTCTGCTTGCAGGCCTCGAACTTTCCTCCGGAAAGCGCCGGCAAAGGCTCTTCCAGGTCGGTGAGACCTCTGAAGGTAACTACTCCACCACGCCGGTAGGCGAGCTCGGCGATGTAATCCCCGGCCTGCGTCTTTTGCAACTTTTCCAAAAACTCCGCGGAAAAGCCTTTTTGTACCGAGGGCACGGCGCCGCGCCACTGCTGGGAAACAAAAAAGACGGCGCGGCGGGATGGCAGAGGCGCCACTAACCTCTCCACAAAAGTCTGCAAGCTGGGCACCAGGTCGGATGCCAGGAGCAAGCGGCGCGGATCGACGCCCAGGGTCGAGAATGCCAGCGCGTTTTCCTGGACCGCATTGCGCTCGTTTTCAAAGAGCACCATCACCATCGCGATGGCCAGCAGCATCTGCGGGATCGGCCCGAGGAAACCTCCCAGATGCCCCCCCACCTCGAAGAAAGGTCGACGGAGCTGCCCGACCCCCATGAGCGCGGCCCAGAGTGCCAGCGAAAACGCCAGCGTCCAGAACGCCACGGAATTCCTGCGAAAGGCGTAACGGTAAAAATGGAACGAGCAATAGAGCAGCGTCGCCGCCAGCCCCACTTCCAGCCGCAGATAGATTGGCACCGGAGTTGCGCTCTCGCTGAATACTCCGCCTGCTATGTGAGCCCGCAAGCTCACGTACGCCAGCAGGACTCCGGTCACCGTCAGGGCAACGTCATACCACTTCAAGTGGAAGGGCTCTTTCATCAGCCGGGTCGAGACGAAGATGCAGATCGCCATGCCCACCAGCAGCAGCGAACTCAGAAAAAACAGTAACGCGGAAGGGCCACGAAAGTACTCCACGGCCTTGAGCGCATAGTGCAGCGTGTATGACGCCCAGGCCAGTTGCCAGGCGCGAAAATAGCTGTGACGGTTCTGCTCGTGCAGGTAGGTGAAGACCAGAAACACCAGCAAGGCCACGGCCCCGGGAATCAACACCAGACCTGTGGCAAGGCTATACATGGATTAACGCTCTCTTATCACTCGTTAACTGTGGCCCGGATGGAACTCGGGATCGGCCTAATCCTGTCATGCCAAATCCTGTCACACCAGACAGATCGAAACAACGGTGTCTTCCGGCAACTTCCGCCCTGGGCACGGCATTTTCAAAAGTATCTTCTTATCAGATGCGATGCCGCTATAACGATTTTCTCCTGAAGAGTTACCTTCGTAACCTTGGTAACCTGCTAACCCTCGCAGGGCCTGTCCGAAGTCTAGAGCCAAAACCCCAATCCCGCTATACTCAAAAGTTATGCTTCGCGTTCGATTCGCGCCGTCTCCCACTGGCTTTCTGCACGTCGGCAGCGCCCGCACCTTCATCTTCAACTGGCTTTATGCCCGCCACAACGGAGGAACCATGGTTCTGCGACTCGATGACACGGATGTCGAGCGCAACACCGACGCCTCGGTCACTTCGATCTTCGAAGGTCTGCGCTGGCTCGACCTCGGCTGGGACGAGGAATACAAGCAATCCGACCGCCTGGCCCTGCATCGCCAGATCGCCGACGCCATCTTTCAGAAAGGCCTGGTGTACCGCGATTTTACCCCGGCCCACACAGGCGACAGCGAAAGATCCGGCGCTAATCAAACCTGGCTCTTCAACCCTGGCATGCGCGACCTTCCCCGCACCGAGAGCGACCGCCGAGCTGCAGCCGGAGAGTCGTTCGCCCTGCGCTTCCGTGTTCCCCGCGGCATAGGCGAGCAAGTCCGCTTCCATGACGCAGTCTACGGCGAGCAAATCAAGGCTGCGGACGACATCGAAGACTTTGCGCTGCTCCGTTCCGACGGCATGCCCACCTACCACCTCGCCTCCTGTGCGGACGACATTGACCTGCGTATCACCCACATTATCCGAGGCCAGGACCATCTTTCGAACACCTACAAGCACGTGCTGATTTTTGAAGGCGCCGGCGCCAAGCCGCCGCAGTTCGCGCATCTTCCGCTGCTGGTTGCCCCCGACGGATCGAAGCTCTCCAAGCGCCGGCACGGTCCGGTGGTCAGCGTCACCACTTATCGCGACGCTGGATTTCTTCCGGAAGCCTTCATCAACTTTCTATGCCTGCTGGGCTGGTCACCAAAAGACGATCGCGAAAATATGACCCGCCAGGAACTGATCGACGCGTTCTCGCTCGAAGGCATCAACCGCGCCAACGCGGTCATTAATTTCAAGGAGCCGGCCGCGACACCGGACGAAACCTTCGACCCCAAAGCCGTTTGGCTGAATGCCGAGCACATCCGCGGGCTTTCGATCGACGACCTCAGCGCGCGCCTGCTAACCGTTGTGCATGGCGCCGGATTCGCAATTGCGCCGGAGAAAATGAACGCCATCACTCCGCTCATTCGCGAGCGCATCAAGCTCCTCCGCGATGCCCTCACAGCCGCCGATTTTTTCTTTGCGAAGCAGCTCCCGCCGTACGACACAAGTGAGCTCATCCCGCAGAAGGGTGACGCCGCCATGGCGTTGAAAGTTTTGACCCGCGCTCGAGAAGTTCTGGTGTCGACTGAATTCAAACACGACCCTCTGGACCAGACGCTCCGCGCTGCCGCGCAGGAACTCGGGCTCAAAGCGGGACAGATGTTTCAACCGATCCGGGTAGCCGTCTGCGGGCGCAAGAATGCCCCGCCGCTGTTTGACACGCTCCAGGTTCTGGGACGGGAAACTGTGTTGGCACGAATCGATCAGGCGATTGAGAAGCTGCACTGTCGCGCGCCGTCCTAGATACCGTGACCGCGTGATGAGTCAAAACGGTGGAGCGACTGGCGGGGACGCCCGGCTCTCCTCAGGCAGGTCGGGTCGAGAAGTGCTGCTCCGTTTTGTCCATGAAGAAAATAGACGCGGGAGCGCTGCAGCCACATCACGCCGCCCACCACGAGCAGAGCCCCGACGAGCAGTATTACGATGCGGCGCAAAACATGGTCGCGTCCGGGGGCGATTTTTGCGATGAGCGCGCCGAGAAGCAGTCCCATCAGCAAGCCGCCGATGTGCGCCGCGTTATCGGTGCGAGCAATTACGGCCCCAAAGAAGAGGTTGTATCCCACAAATACCACTACACTTCGCAGCGTTCCGCTGAGCGCGGCGCGTGGCAGCGAAAACTCGCCCAGATAAAACGATGCGATCAGAGCCCCTGCAATCCCAAAGATCGCGCCAGACGCGCCCACACTCAAGACGACGGGATTCCAGATCAGGCTCGTGAGGCTCGCCGCTAATCCAGCGATCAGGTACACCGCGGCAAATGTCCAGTGGCCGTAGACCGATTCTGCTATTCTGCCGAGGCTCCACAGACACCACATGTTGAACCCGATGTGCAGCAAGCCGCCGTGAACGAAAACGCAAGTCAGCAGCCGCCACCACTGGCCACTGACGGTAAGCGGCCCGAAATTGGCTCCCCAACGTACCAGGTCCGGACCCGAAGGATTGTCGAGCATCGAAACGCCGGCCAATGCCATGGCGGCGAACACCGCGACATTGATGCCGAAAATGGCTTGAGTGACCGCCATCGAACTGGACTGCGAGCGCATCCATGGCGCGGGTTCGACTCGCTGGATGGGGGAATCCTCGCCGCGTTGCGCAGCTTCATGCTGCACGCACCACTGGCAAAGCTTTTTGCCGAAGCTGAGAGCTGGAAGCTGACGACCACATTGCACGCAATTGGCCATGAAAGATTGAAGCCCGTCGCGCCCAACAGTTATTTCCGGAAGGGCGCGGAACCCCTCGACGCAGATTATCATGCGGGTTGTTCATCAGCAGTGGAGAGCGGGCGTCCGCCCCCGGCCTCGGCTCCGCTCGGGGCTTCGGCAAAGCAGGGCAGGCTCGCGAGACGCCTGTCCCTCCCCGGTGGCGCCCAGCCGCCGCGAATCCACATTGCCCATATAAAATACTAAAGAGTATGAGCAATGCGAATTCATCTACTATTGAAGCTGCCATGAGCTCACCCTCCGAGCCCCGTCCCTCGAACTTCATCCGCGACATCGTTGTTGAGGATCTGAAAACGAAGAAATACGGTGACGCTGTCATCCAGACCCGTTTTCCTCCCGAGCCCAACGGTTACCTGCACATCGGCCATGCCAAGTCCATCTGCCTCAACTTCGGCCTCGCCGACGAGTTCGGCGGCAAGACCAATCTGCGCTTCGACGATACCAACCCGGAGAAGGAAGAGCAGGAGTACGTGGACTCCATCATGAAGGATGTCCGCTGGCTGGGTTTCGAGTGGGACGGTCTCTACTATGCTTCCGACTACTTCGATCAGCTCTACGAGTGGGCGATCAAGCTGATCAACGAAGGCAAGGCATATGTTGACGATCTAAGTGCCGAAGCAATTCGTAAGTATCGCGGCACGCTCACCGAGCCGGGTAAGGAAAGTCCGCATCGCAACCGCGGCGTGAAAGAGAACCTTGATCTGTTTGAGCGCATGCGCAAGGGCGAATTCGCTGACGGATCACGCGTGCTGCGCGCCAAGATCGACATGGCGTCGCCGAACCTAAACATGCGCGATCCGGTCATGTACCGCATCCTACGCGCCGAGCATCACCGCACCGGCGACAAGTGGTGCATCTATCCCATGTACGACTACGCACACGGTCAGTCCGATTCCATCGAACAGGTGACCCACTCCATCTGCACGCTCGAGTTTGAGGATCATCGCCCGCTGTACAACTGGTTCATCCAGCAACTCGGCATTTTCCCGTCGCAGCAGATGGAGTTCGATCGCCTCAGCCTTACCTACACGCTGCTCAGCAAGCGCAAGCTGCTCACGCTGGTGCAGGAAAAACGCGTCACCGGTTGGGACGATCCGCGTATGCCCACGCTCTCCGGCATACGGCGCCGCGGCTACACGCCGGAGTCGATCCGCAATTTCTGCGCGGCAATTGGAGTTTCCAAGACCAATGGCACGCTGGAACTGGCGATGCTCGAACACTTCGTCCGCGAGGACTTGAACAAGCGCGCGCCGCGTGTGATGGCGGTGCTGCGGCCATTGAAGGTCGTGATCGATAACTATCCGGAAGGCCAAGTCGACCAAGTCGACGCGGTCAATAATCCTGAGGACGAAAGCGCCGGGAAGCGCAAGGTACCATTTTCGAAAGTGCTCTATATCGAGCAGGATGATTTCCGTGAGGACCCGCCCAAGCAGTATTACCGCCTGTCGCCTGGACGCGAGGTGCGGTTGCGTTACGGCTACTTCATTACGGCGAAGACGGTGGTAAAGAACGATCGGGGAGAAGTGGTTGAGGTGCACTGTACGTATGACCCAGCCACGCGTGGTGGAAACGCTCCGGATGGACGCAAGGTGAAATCGACCATCCACTGGGTCTCGGCCGCGCATGCCATTGACGCCGAGGTGCGTATCTACGATAAGCTCTTCAGTAACGAAGATCCGAATCAGGTTGAAGAAGGCCAGGAGTTCACTGCGAACTTGGATCCGAATTCCCTCGGAGTGATCGCGCAGGCCAAGTTGGAGCCATCGCTGGCGGACGCGCCGATCGAAGGCCGCTATCAGTTCGAACGCCTTGGGTATTTTTGCGTGGACCCAGATTCGAGGCCAGGACATCTTGTGTTCAACCGCACCGTGGCGCTGAAGGATACTTGGGCGAAGGTCGAGAAAAGATCGGGCGCATAGATGGAATTACCGCGCACTCCGCCAACCTAAAGAGCGCTTCGGCGTAGATTCTGGGACTAAATTCAGGCTGCTTCCTCATCCTGTCCTGGGCGAATGGCCGTAGCTGTTCCCTTTTCTGTCCGTGGTTCCGTTTCTGTCCATCGGGATAACCACTTCTGTCCCTCGTCAAGACCTCTTGCACTCGCCGAATGAATGACCTGGAAACGAGCTTGATGCGGGATGTTTCTTTCGCGCCTTTCTCTCTGGAGGGCAGGCGAGCAGTCCGGTTTCAACGACTCCGTTAGGCGAATACAATACGATCACAAACCGATGATGTAGCAAAAGCGCCTTGACTTTGTCAGCACTCGAAGCGCAAGGAGAAATCATGCTGCATGCTAGCCCCCGCCTTTCGACCCGTTTTCGACTGGTTTCAGTCGCCGGCATCTTGCTGGCGCTGCTTGCGTACGCCCGGCCCGCACGGGCGCAGTCTGCCTACCTGCGCGTGAGTCAAGTTGGCTACGAATCCGGCGAGACGCCTTTTCGGGCGTACTTGATGTCCACGGCGGCGCTAACTGGAGCGAGCTTCAAGGTGGTCAACTCGGAAGGCGCCACCGCGTATTCGGGACACGTCGGCGCCTTGCTGGGCACGTGGAGCCATAGCAAGACAGTAGTCTACGACGTTTACGCCCTGGACTTCAACGTTCCGGGAGGTGATCTCTACACGATTTCGGTGTCCGGCCCGATGGCGGCGGCTTCGCCGCGTTTCGCCGTGGATGGGCCGGAGGCGCTCTATTCGGGCTTGCTCTTGAACACTTTGTTTTTCTATGAAACGCAACGCGACGGAGCGAAGGCGGCGCAGTTTGCCAGCAATTACATCACGAACATCTACGATGCCGGGTACACAGACACGCTGAACCTCTACGACGTAAGCGGCCTGGCACATTTCGAACTGTACAGGGCGCTGGAAATGGCGGGAAATCCGAGCGGCTTGGCGGTTTCGCAATCGAGCATTCGCGAACAATTCCTGCGGCAAGTTGGTGACGCGATCCGCCAAGCTGGCAATGATCCCTGGGGCTTCGGGTATCAATGGAGTTACCGCGATACCACTTCGCACGGCGCCGGTTTGTCGGTGATGGCTAGCGAAGCGTCTTACCTGACTCAGAACAAGAAATACGACACCTACTCGCAGAGATGGCTGGCCAACATTTTGGGCACGAATGCGTGGGGCTCGTCGTTTATCGTAGGCGACGGAAGCACGTTCCCGAATTGCATCCAGCACCAGGTGGCAAACCTTGCGGGTGCGCTGGATGGAACTTCCGGAGGTACGCCGGTACTTTGGGGTGCGGCTACAGAGGGTCCAGCCGGCTATGCTACTTCAGGCGTGCTCGATGGCATGATTCTGTGTCCGGCAAACGGAGTCGACACGTTCAGGAAATTCAATGGAAACGCTGGCGCGTTCGATGCGTCGCAAGTAGCGATGTATCGGGACAACATGCAGTCGTATAGCACAACCGAGCCGGCGATCGATCTCACAGCGACATTGTTCGTCATGTGGTCGTGGAGATTGGCTCAGCACCCCAGCTTCTGAGACAGCTCAAATGCTGTCGACCCCTGGAAGACGGTGCGAATTGCGAGATAGAGATTCCAGTGTGGGTGATCCGAAGAGCTAGATTCTTAACCGAGAAACAGCAAGTCGTTTCGCGAATAGCCAAGGATGACATGTTACAGGAAATTTTACTCCGGCTCCCGCGCCAGTTCCGGGCTCGGCACCGTCTCCCCCTCCAGCTCCTTGTGCCGCGCCGCCCGCTGGTCGTTCAGCATCTTGGTGGCCAGTGCTAGTTCCTCGCGGCCTTCTTTTTCGTGGCCCATGCGTAGCAGAACTTGTCCACGAAGATAGCGGGAGCTGGCGTTGTCCTTGTCGAGGCGAATGATCTCATCCAGCTGTGCAAGTGCAGCGGGATACTCTCTCTTCCGTTCTGCAATCTTAGCCAGCCCCAAGCGCGATTCCACTAGCAGCGGATCGAGCTTTACCGCCCGGCCAAAATCCTTCGCCGCTTCTCCCTCGTTTTGCAGCGTGGATTCGGCCTTACCCAACTGCTCGTACGTGAAGGCGGCGTCGGGCTCCAGAGCGAGGTCTTTATGAAATTCAGCACGGGCACGCTCATAGTTTTGCTGGCGGACGTAAGTCATGCCAAGGTAATAGTGCACCAGAGGGAGCTTCGGATCGGCCTGTGCAGCTGCTTCCAGTTCCTTGACCGCGTCGTCGTACTCTCCGCGATTCAGATGCGCTTTGCCTATGATCATGCGAAATTCCGGCGCACCCTGTCCGACCTCGGCCATTCGCGCGTAGGCTTTTTCTTCCAGGGCCGTGTTCTTAGAGATTTCGGCAGCTCTGCCCAGCACATACAGATAGTTAAGCTGGTCGGCAGCCGATACCTGCTCCCAGAGCGGTTCCAACATCGCGACCGTATCTGTCCAGCGACTATTGAAAAAGTAGCAAAAGCCAAGAAGGTATCTCGCCTGGTAAGACCCCGGCGTTTGCTGCACAACCGACTCGAAGGGCTCGATCGCTGCCAGGAAGCTTTTTTGGCGGTAGTAAACCAGCCCGATGTTCAGCCGGATACCCGCCACGTCCGGTGCGAGCTTCTCGGCCTTGTGCAGCATTTCCAGAGCCTGCGTCCACTGCTTGCGACGCATGTCAATCACACCGAGATTGGCGTAGACCCCAGCCACGCCCGGGTTGATCGCCAGCACCTGCCGGAACTCGCGCTCGGCTTCATCCAGCTTGCCTGCTTGCAGCGCGGCTGCTCCAGCTTCAAACAGCTTCTGCGGATCATGCGCCGCCTGCGCCTCTCCGGTCCCCGTCTTCGCCGGCGCGGCGCTCTGCGCGCCTAAACTACTTGAAAGAAAGAAAACAACGAAGAGCGCGTGGATGCTTGACACTCGTTTCATCGTCCTGTAGTGTCCGCCAGCAAGAGGCCTGAATTCAAGGAGCCCATGGAATCCGCTGATTCGAAGCCTACCCGAAATGCCTCGCTGGCGAAATCCCGCCGGGCGTCAATCTCCGAGCCCTCCCGCAAACGGTCGCAGCCGGCCGCGGTGACCATCCGCGACGTCGCCCAGCGCAGCGGATTTTCTTCGGCCACCGTTTCCATCGTCTTGAACAACGCGCCGCTGGCACGCTACATTCCTGACACTACCAAAGGACGCATCCAGCGTGCCGCCTCGCATCTCGGCTATCGTCCCAATCTGTTCGCGCGCTCGCTGCGTGGCCAGCCTAGCGATACCATCGGCGTCATGGTTTTCGACATGACCGACCCGTACTGCACGCTGGTGCTGCGCGGCATCGAGAACACTCTCTACCAGTCGTCGTTTCTCCCCATCCTCACGGATGTCCATAACGAGCGCAGCCGCTTCGAGCGCTATCTCGAAATGCTGCTGGACCGCCGCATCGAGGGACTCGTCGTCCTCGCGAACTGGCTGTTCGTCGACATCAACGTGCTCGCCGATCTCGAGAAAAGCAACATTCCCACCGCGATTGTGGGGCGCGAATTAAACAGTGACAACATCAGCTCCGTGATCGTCGACAATAATCTGGGCGCCCGCGCTGCTCTCGAACACCTGTATTCGCTAGGCCATCGCAAAATTGCTTTTATCCGCGGACCTCACCAATTATCGGACACCGAGCCCCGGTGGCGTGGCGTGCGGACGCTTGCCCGCGAGCGCAACCTCGAACTCGACCCGCGGCTGACCGTCGACCTGCCAGAATCTGGAGATCCGTTCTCAAGTTTTGAACAAGGATACAAATTAACGGAGGAATTGCTGCACCGCCGGCGTCCTTTCAGCGCGCTGATGGCCTTTGATGACATGACGGCCTTCGGCGCCATTCGCGCCCTCGGCAAAGCCGGCATTCGCGTTCCCGGGCAATGCTCGGTGGTGGGCTTTGACGACGTCGCGCCTGCTGCCATCTATTCTCCAGCGCTGACCACCGTGCGCCAACCCATGGAAGCTATGGGAACGGCCGCGGCGACCATTGTGCTCGAGGCCGTCAACACCACTGTCGAAAAGAAAGCGACCCGCACCATTCACCGCCGGATCGTTCCCGAGCTGATCGTGCGCGAGTCGACCCGTAGCGTGAAGTAGGTGCTCTGGGCACAAGCTGTGCATTTTCTCTGTTGAACCACATTAAAAGTGTCCCCTTGAAACCACATTAGAAATGACCCCTTTAGAGTTCCTTCGGCGAGGAGGAACCGAGATTGGGGAGAACGGGATTGAGCAGGAAAGAGTTGAGCCGAGTGGAAGTGATGGGACGAGTCCGGGCGCGCAGCTTGCGATTGTGCGAGGCGGCGGAGATGCTGGAGTTGAGTTATCGGCAGAGCAAACGGATCTGGGCACGGTACCGGCAGGGAGGAGCGAAAGCTTTACAGCATGGGAACTGCGGTCGAGCCTCGAACCGGGCCCACACGGCGAAGTTCCGAGCGGCGGTGCTGAACCAGGTGAAAGCACGCTATGAGGATTTCGGGGCGACGCTGGCGTCCGAGCATCTAGCCAGCGATGACGGACTGGACGTGCATGCCGAGACGCTGCGGCGGTGGCTGAAAGAGGCCGGGCTGTGGCAGAGGCAACGGCGGCGGAAACCGTATCGGCAGCGGCGCGAAGCGAAGGCGCACTTTGGGGAGTTAGTGCAGTTGGACGGAAGTTTCCATGAGTGGCTGGAGGAACGCGGGCCTCGCGGCTGTCTGATGCACATGGTCGATGACGCCACGACGAAAGCGCTAGGGCGGTTCTGGGAGGAAGAAACGATCTGGGCGGCGGCGGGTGTGTTGCGCCGCTGGATCGAGCGCTACGGAGTGCCGCAAGCGTTGTATACGGACTGGAAGAACGTGTATGTGCGGCCGCCGAATGCCGCGGAGCGGATGCGCGGAGAACCAGCGGTAACACAGTTTGGGCGCATGTGCGCGAAGCTAGGCATTCGCATCATCGCCGCCAGTTCCCCGCAAGCGAAAGGGCGCGTGGAACGGGCGCATGGCACGCACCAGGATCGGCTGGTGAAGAAACTGCGGCTGGCGGGAATCGCGACCTACGACCAAGCGAATGCGTATCTGGACGAGCATTATCTCGCCGAGCACAACCGGCGTTACGCGCGACCCGCGGCCGAGACAGCCGATTATCACCGGCGACGGCCCACGGCGCGGCAACTGGACGAAGTATTCTGGCTGGAGCAAGAACGAGTGGTGAGCGAGGACTGGGTAGTACGCTACAACAACCGACTGCTGCAACTAGACCGGCAAAGTCAGCATTGGGCGCCGGCCACGAGTCGCGTGCTGGTGCGGGAAAGCGAAACTGGCGAAGTCGCCATTCATTACCGCAGTCAGCGTCTCCTATTCCGTGAACTGAAGGCGGCTTCTAAAGCGCTGAGCGAGGAAAGGGGCGCCGCCCCTTCCCCCGCGCCCCCATCCCCGACACCGCATCGAAACTTTCCTCCAGCTCCCAATCATCCTTGGAGACAAGGCTGGCAGCAAATGAAAACGCCCGCCTTTTCCCGAGCATGGTGAAACCGCAACTAAGGGACATTTCTATTGTGGAGAAGACGGGGACATTTCTATTGTGGTATGACAAAGCTGTGCATTTTCTCTTGACAGAGAGGGACACCTCAAGCACTATTGATACGTTTTAATAAAGGCATTTGACGTTTTTTGGAGATGGAACACTGGTGGCGCTGGGAGCATGGAGCGCGTGGGGCCCGGCCGACCCAGTTCTGAGTGGGGAGCCCAGACGATTCTTTGGCAAGAGTGTCTTGCTGAGAAGGCGTCTGGCATTTGTTCTGTGTCGAATCCGAGGAGTTGGATTATGAGAGTTCGTCTGCTATGTGGTATAGCAGTAGGGGCATTAGTGCTTTCTGCGGCATTCGTGCGCGCCCAGGACACAGCGTCTTTGACGGGAACGGTTCGCGACACCACCGGCGCCAGCGTCCCTAACTCGCAGGTTGCGGTCGTCAATGCGGAACACGGCATCAGCCGGACTACCGTCACCAATTCTGATGGCGAATACTCAATCCCCGCGTTGCCGGCCCCCAGTTCGTACGACATCACGGTCACGGCGCCAGGCTTCAAGAAGTACGTGGCCACGGGCGTTGTTCTGGATGTTGCCCGGAAGGCTCGCGTTGACGTGACCCTCCAAGTCGGCGCCGCCAGTACGGTGGTGACGGTGGAGGGCACGTCCGTGGCCCGGGTAGAAACGGAGTCTTCCGACTTGGGCAATGTGGTCAGCGGCCAGGAAATCACCCAGCTTGAACTGAATGGCCGCGACTTTACCTCGCTGGTGGCGTTGTCCCCAGGCGTCACCAATCAGTCCGGCACGGACGAAGGCGGCGAGGGCGCGACTACAGTGGCCTTCAGTGTCAACGGTGGCCGCACCGAATACAACAACTTCGAACTGGATGGCGGAGATATGCTGGACAACGGCAGCAACACCACGCTCAACGTCTATCCCAGCATCGATGCGATTGCGGAGTTCAAAGTCCTGACTTCCAACTACGGCGCGCAATATGGCAAGAACGGTTCCGGTACGGTCGAAGTCGAAACCAAGTCCGGCACCAGTCACTTCCACGGCGACTTGTACGAGTTTGTGCGCAACGATGATTTTAACGCGACCCAATTTCCCTTTACTTCGGTCCCGGAATACAAAAAGAACGACTTCGGCTTTACTATCGGCGGTCCGGTATATATTCCTGGCCACTACAACACCGGCAAGCAGAAGACATTTTTCTTTTGGTCGGAAGAATGGCGCCGCGATCTGATTCCGGCATCGGGTTTCTTTTCCAACACGACAGTTCCAACCATGGCAGACCGCACCAACGTTGGCGGGTTCGCGAACTTTAGTGACCAGTGCCCTGCGGGCGGTCCTCCTCAGGGCTCTAACCTTGAATGCCCAACTATCCCCGCATTCATCAATGGTGTCGCCCAGCCGAACGCCGGCCAGCAATTTCCTGGCAATCTGGTGCCCATTGAGAACCCCGCTATTGCTGCCGCGCTGAGCGCGCTGATTCCCGCGCCGAACGAGGTATCTTCATACGGTCTCCAGGACGAATGGGACGCGTCTCCTACGCTTCCCACGCACTGGCGCCAGGAATTGTTTAAAATCGACCACAACATCACCGACAAGGTTCGCGCCAGCTTCCACTACATTCACGACTCCTGGGAGCAGCAGTATCCGGTTCCTTTGTGGACCGACGGTGTCACCTTCCCTACGATTCAGACAGGTTTCAAGAATCCCGGCATCAGCATGGTCGCGCGGCTCACGGCCACAGTTTCTCCCACGCTGCTCAACGAGTTCGTCGCCAGCTATACGGCCGATCACATTTCGACGACCCTGACCGGCTCCTGGCAACGCGGCAGCGCTTTTGGCAACCTCGGACTATACAACAACGGCTTTGGCTTTAACGCCCCCGAGGTTCCCGGCATAAGCCTTGTCGATTCACAATACAACTTCGCTGAAGACCCCGGCTACGTTCCGGAAGGCCCTATAAATTCGAATCCCACGGTCGGTTTGCGCGACAATGTTACTAAGATCGTCGGAACCCATAACCTGCAGTTCGGCTTTTCTTTTGTCGATGCCCATAAGAACGAACTCCCGCAGCCGCCCACTGGCGCAAACGGCATATTAGGCTTTAATAACTCCAGCAACGGCAGCCAAGATTCGACTACGAACGCCTACGCCGATCTGCTTCTGGGAAATATAACTAGCTTTACCCAGCAGGAATTGCAGCTCAAGCTGCATAACTTTTACAAAATTTACGAACCGTATTTCCAGGACGATTGGCATGCCACCAAGCGCCTGACGCTGAATTTGGGGCTGCGACTAAGCTTCTATGGCACCTATCGCGAGCTGAATAGCCTTGCCTATAATTTCGATCCAGCCAGTTACGTTCTAGGAAACAGCGGCGTGGATACCAGTGGGAACGTGACCGGAGCAGCTCCCGGAAATCCGCTTTTTAATCCCACCAGCAGCGCTCCTTACAACGGCTGGGTGCAGTGCGGTGTTACGGTCGGAGTTCCCAAGGGCTGCATGCGCAACCATTGGTTCAACCCAGCGCCGCGCATTGGTTTTGCCTTTGACCCGTTCGGCGACGGGAAATGGGCCATCCGCGGCGGCTACGGAATCTTCTACGAGCACGGCAACGGCAACGAGTCCAACACAGACCTGCTTGAGCCGTACAACAACAAGACCCAGACCACGACCGTGAGCAATAATTCTTCAGGCAATCTGTCCGGCTATGCCAATCTCAATCCCAGCCTGCTCGGCGCCGGCTCGCCTCCGATAATTGTCGGTTCGATTCCGAACAAGGCTGTCTGGCCCTATGTGCAGCAGTGGCACTTTGATATTCAGCACGATATCGCAAAGAACACCGTGGCTACGATTTCTTACGTCGGCAGCACGGGCGTTCACCTGACCCGTGCCTACGAACTGAACCAGATTGTGCCGGTTCAAGCCAGCCAGAATCCGTACGGGCCGGGGCAGGTAATCGGTGGTGGTCCGCTCGCGGCGAACCCGCCGGTACTGGGTACGGTGTTCGATTGCAATTGGGGGCCAGGCAGCCCTGGCATGCCGACAGACCAGCCTAACGTAACACTTGATGCCTACGGCGTTCCGATGAATGCCGAAACGTCCTATGGGACACTGGTTCCCTACACCCCAGGTGTGAGCGGAGGCCCTCCCTCAGGTGCCGCCGTTAACTTGTTCGTCGCCTGCGGCGGCAGCCCGAATGCATTCCGCCCGTATGCTGGGTACGGCAGCATCGGTCGCAAGGACGAAACTGCGTCTTCCAACTACAACGGGCTGCAACTCTCGGTGCGGCGTAGCGTCGGCGGAATCCAACTGAATCTGGCCTACACCTACAGCCATTCGATTGACGATTCCTCCTCCGCTAACGATGTCGGGTTACTTAATTCTTATAACCTCAACGCCTATCGCGCCAGTTCTAACTTCGACCAGCGGCACAGCATCAGCCTGGCCTATGTTTACGATCTACCATTCTTCAAAGGCGGCGGCTTGGCGCATCGGCTCTTGGGGGGGTGGGAGTGGTCTGGCATAACGCTAATCCAGAGTGGTTCTCCCTTCAGTGTGTACAACGCTGGCAACGGCACGATCGCGCCCGCTGACAACGCCGGCGTGGGTAACAATTTTTCTCAAATCGATAATCTTGCTCACCTGACTGGTGGCTCCTACCCAGATCTTGTAGGTAACCCAAGAACGGGCGCTCAGAACGCTCCCGACCCTCCCTACGGGCCTCTTCTCTATAATCCTGCCCCGTTTGTGGCACCTAGAGGCCTCACCTTCGGAGATGCCGGAAGGAATATTCTAAACAACCCCTGGCGGACAAACTTCGATATGGCATTGATCAAGCACTTTGCCGTTACGGAGAGCAAGTACTTTGAATTCCGGGCCGAAGCGTTCAACGTATTCAATCACACGGAATTCAGCTGGCTGGGCGGTGACGGTGGATCAGCGGGTGACAACTCTGGGGCGGGGAACAGCGATAGCACGGTTTCCTGCTATGGAGGAGCCAACAACTCGGCGGGTGATCCTTCCTGTTTGCCGAGCGCGACAGGCTTTCTCCGCCCGGGAGCCGCACACGAGGCACGCATCCTCCAGTTAGCCCTGAAGTTCATCTTCTAGCGGGGCGCAAAATGCAGATTCCTCGCCTTGCTTGATGACAAACTCAGGGAGTTGAAGACGGGGGTCTCATTTCCGCCATGCGCTGATAGGTCATGGCTCGCGCTACAATCACTCTGGATGCGGGCCTGCCAGAACACCATCCTTTTCATCGCCTTCACTGGTCTACTTTCAGCGCAGCCTGCGCCGCAAGGCCGGCTGGGGCCCGCTGCGAAAGTTCTTCCCGTGCGTGTTGAAAAACCATCGTCGTCGCCCAAACTCACCGCACCAGTTCCAGTGTTTCGCGACATAGCAGCCCAGGCTGGCCTGACCGCCTCCCACATCTCGTCGCGCGAAAAGTACTACGTCATCGAATCCATGAGCGGCGGCGTGGGACTCTTCGACTGCGACAATGACGGCAAACTCGATATCGTGATGGTGAACGGTTCGACCGTCGATCGTTATAAGCAAGGCGGCGATCTTCTCGTCACACTTTGGCATCAGGATGCCGACCTCAAGTTCACCGACATCACGGAGAAGGCTGGGCTCACGCGTAGAGGTTGGGGCATGGGCGTGGCCGTCGCCGACTTCGACAACGATGGCAACCTCGATCTTTTTGTCACCGGCTACGGCGGCAACGCGCTCTACCGCAACAAAGGCAATTGCACTTTCGAAGACGTGACCGACAAGGCTGGAGTGCGTGGAGGCGGTTTCTCTACGGGCGCGGCCTGGGCAGACTACGACCGTGATGGAAACGTCGATTTGTTCGTCTCCCGATATGTTCACGTGGACATGAATGACTTGCCCGCTTTCGGGTCGACCAAGTTCTGCCAGTTTAAAGGAGCTCCGGTGCAGTGCGGACCTTGGGGCATGGAGGGTGAAACGGATCTGCTCTACCACAACCGCGGCGACGGCACATTCGAAGAAGTCTCAAAGAAAGCCGGTGTTGACGATCCCGACAAATACTATGGACTGGGCGCGACTTGGGGCGACTACGACAATGACGGCTGGCCCGATCTTTTTGTGGCCGATGACGCTACTCCCAATCATCTCTATCGCAATAATCATGATGGCACGTTCACCGACGAGGCCATGGTCGCCGGCATCGCGCTGAGCGGTGAAGGGCAGGCGCTCGGCTCTATGGGGGTGACCTGGGGCGACTACGATCACAGCGGCCGCCTCTCGATGTTCATCACCGAATTTGCCGACCAGCCCAACACTCTTTATCACAATCAGGGGGCGCGAGGTTTCGAAGATATCGCGATGTCGTCACATCTCGGCCAGCCCAGTTTGCCGCTGGTCGGATGGGGCACGACGTTTTTCGACATGGACAATGACGGCTGGCTCGATCTGTTCGTGGCCAATGGACACGTCTATCCGCAAATGGACAGCGTGAAGGGAAGCGCTGCCTACGCCGAACCGATGCTTCTGCATCGCAACTTGCGCAACGGAACGTTCGAAGAAGTTTCGAAGGCGGCTGGATTAGCTGACATGCCGCTGAAATCGCGGCGGGGCGCCGCCTTCGGCGACATCGCCAACAACGGCAATGTCGACATCGTTGTGCTCAACGTCGGAGAGCCGCCATCTCTGTTGCTCAACACCAATAAAATCCCGAATCACCGCGTGCTCTTCCGTTTGGTGGGAACCAAAAGCAATCGCGCCGCGATCGGTGCGCGCGTCACCATTCATGCCGGAGGAATGACCCAGTTCGACGAAGTGCGTGGTGGTGGCAGTTATCTTTCGCAGAACGATTTGCGGCTTCATTTTGGCCTGGGATCGGCGGCAAAAATTGACGTGGTGGAAGTGCGCTGGCCAACCGGCAAGAGGGAAAGCTTCAAAGACGTGGCCGCGGACAAGATCTACGACATCATCGAAGCGCAGGGGATTAAGGAGACGTTCGCTGTGCCCGCGCCTGAATCACTTGCATTCTGAGCTTCCAGCTACCAACGGCCAGCCTTCAGTTTGTGAGTTTTTGCGAAACCTCCGCACGAATCGTTTTAATGCAGGCGTTTTTTCATTGACAGGATATCTCTTCCGTATAGAATGCGAGTTGATTTTTGTGGAACTGCGGCAGGGTAGTTCTATTTGTACTCCGCGAGCCACAACTGGCCTTCCCGAACCCCGTTATCTCCGCAGGATAATGGGGTTTTGTTTTGAGAGCGTGAATGAGCTCTGTGTCCAACCCGCCCGCTGACGTACCGCGCCTGCGACGCTCGCTCACCCTCTGGGACCTGATTCTGTACGGCGTCATCGTGATTCAACCGGTGGCCCCCATGTCGGTGTTCGGGGTGCTCAGCGACCGTGGTCATGGGCACGTGGTTACGACCATCCTGATCGCCATGGTGGCGATGCTGTTCACCGCCATCAGTTATGGCCGCATGGCGCGCGCCTATCCCAGCGCCGGTTCTGCCTTCACTTACGTCGGCCAGGAGATTAACCCCGCTCTTGGTTACGTAACCGGCTGGAGCATGGTGATGGACTACATGCTCAATCCGATTATCTGCACGATCTGGTGCAGCCAGCAGGCGCACGTGTTTGCTCCCGGCGTGCCGTACTGGCTGTGGGCGGTCTTCTTTGCGGCGGTGTTTACGCTCTTGAACGTCCAGGGAGTCAAGACTTCGGCTCGCGTGAACTCGGCGCTGGCGGCGACAATGGGCGTGGTGATTGCAATTTTCTTTGTGGTCGCGGCGCGCTACATCTTCGGGCATCCGCACGACGGCGCAGGCTTCTATACACGTCCTTTCTACGACCCGAGTCTCTGGAACACGAAGGCCGTGCTCAGTGGAACTTCGATTGCGGTGCTCACCTACATCGGTTTCGACGGGATCTCCACGCTCTCGGAAGAAGCCGAAAACCCGCGCCGCAATATTCTGCTGGCCACGGTGCTGACCTGCCTCGTGATCGGCATTCTCTCTGCGGTTGAGGTTTACGCCGCGCAGTTGATCTGGCCCGCGTCGCAGCCTTTTCCAGATGTCGACACGGCCTTTGTTCACGTCGCTGGTCGCGCCTGGAAGCCGATGTTTGGCATTATCGGCTTCACCCTGCTGGTCGCGAACTTCGGATCGGGCATGGGCGCGCAGATTGGCGCTGCTCGCCTGCTCTACGGGATGGGGCGAAGCAACGCGCTTCCCAAGTCTTTTTTCGGAGTAGTGGACGCGAAGCATCGCGTACCGCGGAATAATGTGTTGTTCGTGGGCGCAATTGCGTTGATTGGCGCGTTCGTGATGAGTTATGGTCTCGGCGCCGAGATGCTCAACTTCGGCGCGCTCATTGCCTTCATGGGCGTGAACGCGGCGGCCTTCATGCGCTATGTAGTGCGTGATCAGAAATGGACGCCGTCGTTTGTCCTGCCGCCCGTCCTCGGCTTCGTGATCTGCTTCTTGCTGTGGCTGAGCCTCAGTACTCCCGCTAAGATCGCCGGCACCATCTGGATGGCGGCGGGAATCGCCTTCGGCGCCTGGAAGACGCGCGGTTTCCGCGGAGACCTCGTCAACTTTGATCTGCCCGCCGACGAATAGAAGAAATTTTGTTATTTGGCAATCGGGTAATTTTGTAATTTGCAATAGAAAGAAGATTCCAAAGGTTCAAGATTACCCACTATTGCACAATTACCAAATCTATTCCACGTTCTGACCGCTGGTGCTGCGGTTACTGTTAGAAGAACGGTGCGTCGCAACATTTCCGCGGATCACCACGACTGACGATGCCGGTAGATCGTAGAGCGTCTTCTCGGTCCCGTTCTGTTGCGTGCGCAAGATAGGCCCGTCGGGATCAGCAGTGCCATTCGTGTACGCAACAACCGTGGGCGCAGCAGCTATTTCAGCATGCGCCATGAAGCGCGTCCGCGGCGGATTCCACTTGTATTGAGCGCTGCCAAAGGTTGCGATCGCAACTGGCCCGGCAAAGCCTGCGGCCGAATCGGCGCCCCCACCAAACGCGATGCGCACGCGGTGAGAGTTCTGCTGATCGCGATTGACGACGAGCAGTGACCATTCGCCATCGGGACGCTTCAGGGCGTACGCAGTAACAAGTTCGCGGCCGGCGCCGTCCTCGATATCGGATTTCGCCGAATAGACCTGATGTTCTCCGCCGCCAGGCTGCGCCCACTCCAGGTTGATGAGTTGAGCAACAAAGAATTGCGCCAGCGGTTGCTGAATTTTGTAGGAAGCATCAACCGTAAACATACCGAAGGTGCCCGGAGAGCTATTGCAGCCGGGCTCCATTTGCAAGGGCAAATAGTGGAAGAAATAAACGGCCTTGCCTCCCGCGTCGAGCAACGATCCGATGTAGTCCGCCAGCCAGAGGCCGGAAAAGATGTCCTGGTAGGTTTCGCTGGCACCCGAGGAGAGATTCCCTTCGGTGACGAACATCGGCACGTCGGCCGGCACGCCATCCTCATGCCACACCTCAATGATGTGGCGGATGAGTTCGGGCTCGTCATAGAGCACGCCCCACGGAGTTTTGCAGGCATCGTAGGGATAGTGCTCGAACGAGAAGAAGGCGAGGTCCTTCATGCGGCCGTGCTGCTTAAGATAGTCGATGAAGCGCGCGGTCCAGGAGACTCGGCCACTGGCGTCAGGCCAGACTTCAATGTCCTTGTTGACGCCCTGAAAAGAAGGACCGCCCAATTTGAGCGTCGGATCCAGGTGATGAAGCGCACTCGCCCACTGCACATAGAGCGCGGCGTAGTCCTCGGGGAGCATGTACTGTCCGTCGGCCTCCTCGCCCATCTCGACGTAGGAGATCGGATAGTGGCTGTGCTCCAGGTAGGCGATCTCGGCAACCGCATTGTCGGGCGTGTCGTAGAGCAGCGCGACCGGCACCATCGCGGGCAGTCCGCGGGTGACGCCGCTGGTGAAGAAAAGGTCAAAGCCCACCTGGGCTTGGCGAGTGGGTCCAAGATCCGAGGCAGTATGCCAGGGATCGACGGACGAGCAATAGGCAGTGGTCTGTTCCTGATCGGCCGTGTGGCGCAAGGAGTCGTGGAAATCGCCGTCGTCAGTGATGGTTCCAAGGTAAAGTTCGCGGATGGAGTAGCCAACGCAGTTGCGGGGATCGGCGGGGCCGTCGGCATCGCAGGTATTGGAAGACTCGGTCATCCAGATGCGAACGAAACGCACACTAATCCTGACCGGACTCGCGACGAGACGAACCGTTTCCGTGCGACCTTTACCGGTGCTGACGTTACCCTGCTGGAAGGTCTCCCAGACGCCGCGCGTGGGCGATTTGATGGGGTCATCGCCGGTCCAATACTGGATGATGTAGTGAGTCGCATAGGGCTCGCCCCACGCGATGCGAATGCTGTCAACGGGTTGCGGCTGCGCCAGATCGAGGACGATCCACTGCGGATGGAGGGCGTCACTTTCGCCGGTGAAACGTTGCGTGAGATAGGGATTGCTCTTCCAAAAGGTGTTGAGGTCACCGTCCGTGAGGCGGGAGAACCCGGCGTTATCCGTACCGTCGTTGCGGGTAAAACCGCGACGGGGCAGCGCATATCCGTAGGAATAGCGAATACTTTCAGTGGGAACCGCAGCACCCGTGAAATAGCCCTTGCCCGCGGGATCACTCCAGTTTCCCTGGGGGTTCCAGTGCCAGGCCTCGACAGCCAGTTCGGTATTCTGGCGGTAAGATACCGTCTGCCATCCCGAGGCGAGCGTTGCCTGCAGCGAGGCTGGAAGCAAATCTTCATCGATGGCCGCGGCGGGAATGCGGTCAATGCCAGCGCCCAGAGTTTCGCTAGGGACGAAGTGGTTGGTGGAGTGCGAGACGTCAACGGTGATGGTTTGGGCGGCGGCGAAGAAACTGAAAATCGTGACCAGGGCAAGAACGGTGGCCGGAATCTTCACGCGAACGCCTCCAAATGCACTCAGAGCCGATTATTAAAACGATTGAATTATAGGCGAGTAGCCGATCACTCACCCAGTGAATGTCGTTGGAGCGACCAACTATTCGTAAATGGTGATGACGAGAAATCGCTATTTCAAGAAAAATCCCAACTGCTCGGGAGCAGGCAGCGTCTTGGTACTCCCATACTGACGTTGGGCTTCTTGCACAACCACGATTTTCGCCTGCACCTCCAACGCCAAATTGTCATAGCGAACCAGAACGTTGTCCAGCCAGTAAGGATTGTTCTCACGCGCCCAGCCTTCCGCGTACATCTTGCGCAGCTGCGTGATCGAATCGCGCAGGCTCTCTAACCGCCCGTTGATGTCGACGATTTCGTCCATGTCGTTCTGCACACGAATCTTGTCGGTCTGATTCTGATAAGCGTCCCAGTAGAAGCGGCTGATTTCCGATGTGAACTGGATCTTCAAGCCCAGGGTGTCCAGATGCCAGGCGGCAAAGAGCATGTCGTCGAGAGTTCCTGGATGGAGGTGTGCCTTAGCTCGATTGAGCACGAGCGATTCAGCGGCCCGTTCAGCGTTGACGCGCAGATCGTGGGTAACAGGCAGCGCTTTGGCGGCCAAATTGGCGCCGACTTCGCTGAATGGATCGGACCAGAACAGCTCGTGGCTCACGTTGTCCAGTTTCACTCCGGCGAGAAGCGTGTGAGAGTGATCGAGATTCTCCATCACTTCAGCAAAAGTTCTGTCGTCATCATCATTGCGGTAGAAGGCCCAGTCATAGCTCTTCTTGAAATCATCGATGCTAGACTCGCCGGGTTGCCAACTGGCGGCTGCGCCAAAGATCAAAGCGGGCCAAGTCATGTCGAGGAGGGATTCTCCGTCGTCGTTCCAAGTGGTGTTGAGGACACCGATAGCCTGATGCTTCTGGCCGTCGCGAACAAAGTTCCGGATGTTCACGAGAGCGCCTTCGAGGTTAGGCCAGATTACGCCCCAGTTGCCTGCACCGGGCGCAACGACAACGCGAAGCCCGGCTTCAGTGTATGGGGTAATGATGTTTTCGTAGCTGGGCTTGGGATCGTAGTCCCAGGGAACAGCGATCATACTTTTCGGAAGGACCGTCAGCAGCTCGGGATACTTGACCGCGATGTCGCCCCAGAACATGAGTTGCTTGTGATAAGGCTGCATGATCTCGAACACTTTTTGGAGGTGCTCGAGATAGACGCGCCCGAGGCCCTGCTGGGCAGCTAGAGCCTTGGTCTGGCCGAGGCCAAGCTCGACGGTTTCGTCGGCGCCGATGTGGAAGAACGGTCCGGGAAACAAGGGAACGACCTCACCGTAAATCTGGCGAATGAAATCGTAGGTTTTGGGATTGGTGGGAGTGAGTACGTGGCCGTGGGGCGTTTCGGCAAGATCGGAATAGATTTCATACTTCAGAAACTGATGAAGATGCCCAAAGGCCTGCTGTTCGGGCAGGAGGGTGATGTAGTACTTGCTCGCATAGTCGACCAACTCTTTGATCTCGACGGGAGTTAGCGCCGCTTCTTTAGGCGGGACTAACGGCTGGGTCTGGAAGTCGAAAACATGCTCCATGTTGAACCCGACAACGTTAATCTTGTACTCGGCCAACATGCGAATCTGCATCTTCAAATAGTCGAGCGTGGGGATGGGACCGCGGCTGATGTCGTCGCTCACGCCCCGCCATTCCATGCTCGGCCAGTCGCGGATAACCAGAGCCGGAACCGCAAGTGTCTTCCCTTCCGTGCGCAGCAACTGGCGAAGCGTCTGCACGCCATAGAACAGGCCTTGTGCGGTGCGCCCCGCCACCACCACTCCGGAGTCGGTCGCCCGGATCACATAACCCTGCTTTTCAAGATTAGGTTTGTCAAGGTCGTGGTGGCCGAGTTTGTCTCCGGCTTTCACTCCCTGCGATTCGAGATAGGATCGCAAGCCCCGATCGGTCAGCCGACCAAGCGAGATGTGCCCCGCCGTTTTCGGCGCGCTGGTCACTGCTTCGATCGACAGCTTCATACCGGTGCGGTCCTGAATCTCCTTTTGCAGCGTCTCAGCCGCAGTTCGGTCTTCGGAATTGCTGATGAGGATCGTGGTCGAGGGCTTGATCACCATCTTGCCTTCGGCCATGCGAGCCTCCTTCGGCGCCGGCAGAACTTTGAGCGCACGGACGGCATCATTGACCTGACCGCGAGAAGAGAGCGGCAAACAGGCAAGGCAGGCGAGAGAGATCCATCTTGTGATTTTCATTGCCTGGGTGAATAGCGAGAGTAGCAGGTGGGATCGGAAGGCGACAAGTTCCGGCGCAGCGCTGCGAACGCTGAGGGACAGTATCAAGTTCTTTATGCCTTGCTTGCGGGGACAGGTCTTCGGATCGAATGCCGGCGGGAGAGCAAAGGCTGCTACAATCTTGGGCATAGTCCCCTTCGTAGCACTATTAAAACGTTTTTATGCTGGCTTTTACTGCTCGAATGATTTAGCGCGCGATGACTAAAGAATAATGATCGAGGAGAGTAATGCCCGAGGCGCACAAATTTCCGCATCATCTGATTCGAGAGATTTTTGAGCAGCCCGACGCCTTGCGGCGAACCATTGAACCTCGCGTCTCGCTGGCCGAGGGACGGGTTCGCCTGGACGAAATCCATATCTCGCGCGAGGAACTGCGCGCGCTCCGGCGGATTAACATCGTGGCTTCCGGGACCAGTCGTCATGCGGGGATGACGGGCCAGTACATGATGCAGGAACTGGCCGGAGTGCCGGTCGATGTGGACTACGCGAGCGAGTTCGAATACCGCAATCCGATGATTGGGCGGGGCGAACTCAGCATCTTTATTACTCAGTCGGGAGAAACCGCCGACACGACCGCATCGCAGCGCGAAGCCAGGCAGAAGGGATCGCGCACCATTGCGATTTCGAATGTCGAAGGATCGACGATTGCGCGCGAAGCCGATGGTTTCATCTACACCCACGCTGGCCCGGAGATCAGCATCGCCTCGACCAAGGCATTTACCGCGCAGATGGCGTGTTTGTTTCTCTTCGCGCTGTATCTCGGCGAAATCAAGGAGAAGGTTTCGAAGGCGCGGGCCCGGCACTACATCGGCGAACTCCTCGCGCTACCTCAAAGGACGGAAACGATCCTGGCGGCGTCCGATCAAGTGGAGAAGTTGGCGGAGCTTTACTATCGCGTGGACGATTTCATGTTCCTCGGCCGCGCCATCCACTACCCGATTGCGATGGATGGAGCTCTCAAACTGAAGGAAGTTTCCTACATTCACGCGGAAGGCTATCCCACCGGAGAAGCCAAGCACGGGCCGAACGCGCTGATTGATTTCCGCTTGCCGCTGGTCATGATCGCGACCTGCGACCGCAATAATAACGACACGGGCTCCCTGGTGCGCTATGAGAAGAACGTTAGCAACATGGAAGGATTTAAGAAGCAAGGTGCGACCGTGATCGCGCTGGCGACGGAGGGAGACACAACCATACCGCAGTTAGCGGATCACACTATCTATATTCCCGAGGCGCCGGAACTGCTGTCGCCGATTCTTGAAATCGTTCCTCTGCAGTTGTTTGCTTATTATGTCGCCGCCAAGCGGGGCCTCGATGTGGATCGTCCGCGCAACCTGGTGAAAGCCGTGACGCTAGAATAGGATCTGCTCTCGGTCGTTGGTCGTTCGCGAACGTTTTGGCCAACGATTAGTTTCGCCCGCCTCCAGCAGAGTTCTTCCCGATTGCATTGCCGATTGGCCACGCGGCCGGTCAGATCGAAAAGTTGTTTAACATTCACCCCGAGAGCGGCCTTTCCGGGCGACTGCGCCCCGCAAAAATGATAGTTAATATCATATAAAAGTCGCTAACCATAACGACATGCACTCCCAGGAGGAAATATAGATGAAACGCGCCTTGATCGTGCCGCTGGCATTGTTGATGCATCTCACGCCGCCGGCTCCGCCTCCTGACGGCGATCCGATCGGCACGGACGGCTGGGAATAAACCGGCAACAGAGGTGAATCGCCCACGGAGAATAACTTATGCTAAGGGGCAGCGGATATTTTAAGGGGAGTGAAGTCCAGGGTGATTGTCAGGGTGATCGTTTCAGGGTGATTCACGATGAACCGTAAGGCGTGCGTAATCGGCGCCGGTCCGAATGGACTGGCAGCGGCCATCGTTCTGGCCGAAGCTGGACTGCAGGTGGACGTGCTCGAAGCGGAGTCGACGCCGGGCGGGGCCGCGCGCACTCTCGAATTAACTTTACCGGGCTTCCGCCACGATTTCGGGTCCGCAGTCTATCCGCTCGGCGCGGGGTCGCCATTCTTCTCGTCGCTGCCCCTGATCAACCACGGCTTAGAGTGGCTTCACTCGCCCGCTGCTTTGGCGCATCCTCTCGATGACGGCACAGCGGTGATGTTGGAACGCGACCTCGGTGAAACCCGAGCTTCCCTTGGGATCGACGGACCGGCATGGGACGAGCTCATGCGTCCGTTCGTCGAGAGGTGGACTGATTTTGCTCCGGAGGTCCTGCGCCCCGTTCCTTTCATCCCTCGACATCCCTGGCTGATGGCGCGGTTTGGAATGGTCGCGCTCCGGTCGGCCGGAGCTGTTGCCAGCCGGTTTCGCAACGAACGAACTCGGGCACTATTCGCGGGCTTGGCAGCTCACTCTTTCCTCAGCCTGGACGAGCCGTTGAGCGCGGCGTTTGCAATCCTTATGGCTGTGCCAGCCCACGCCGTTGGCTGGCCCATTCCGAGTGGCGGTGCCCAATCACTTACCAACGCACTATGCGGATATCTCTCGACCTTTGGAAGCAAGGTGAACACTTCATCGCCGGTCGAGAGCTTGGCAGCACTGGCGAATTATGACCTGACTCTCTGTGACCTGACCCCGCGGCAGCTAATTAAGGTTGGCGGGCAGAAACTGTCTGACGGCTACAAGCGGCAACTGGGAAAATACCGTTATGGAGCCGGCGTCTTCAAAGTGGATTACGCGCTGAACGCACCCATTCCCTGGAAAGCTCCCGAATGTTTGCGGGCAGCGACAGTGCATCTGGGGGGAACCTTTGAAGAGATTGCCGCGTCGGAAAAGGCGATACGAAATGGGCGGAGCGCCGACCGTCCGTTCGTTCTTCTCGCACAGCCCAGTCTTTTCGATAGCTCCCGGGCTCCAGCAGGAAAACACACGGCGTGGGCTTATTGCCATGTGCCCAATGGATCCAAAGTAAACGTGCTAGAGAAACTGGAGAATCAGATTGATCGTTTCGCTCCCGGCTTCCGCGATTGCGTTTTGGCGCGGCGTGTCTTTTCTCCCGCAGATCTTGAGAGCATGGACGCTAACCTGGTAGGAGGCGACATCGCAGGCGGCGCTATGGACATTCGGCAGTTTCTGTTTCGGCCGACCTGGCGCCATTACGCCACATCGGCGCGCGATATCTACATATGCTCCGCATCCACTCCGCCCGGTGGAGGAGTGCATGGCATGTGCGGCTATCATGCGGCAAAGATTGCATTATCGCGGTTGGATCGTTAGAACTCATCTCATAGATGTTCCGCGTAGGGCGCAATTGGTGTTGTGGGGATTTAACGCCAACAATTGGAACCCGCCGTTGCTTTTCCCAAAGAGGGATTTCCTCTCAGTGTTTTACGCCAGGGGAGGGATTATGCGAACCGCCGCCTCCACCAGATGTTCCTCCCGAATGCATGCCCCCTCCACCAGTCCTTCCGCTGCCTCCGCCTGCGCTTCTGCCGGAGCCGATTGAATATCCACCATGCGCACTGAGGCCGCCAAGCACCACAGGCTTGCCCGTCCGTCCAGCAATAGGCGCCCCAGCTTGAACAAACTTCCGTGTCTTGTAGTCGTACGCGAAGTTCACTCAAACTGCCGAACCAGGCTACCTGCTCCTGGAACTGGGCGATCTTCGCATGCCGGTCGTTCCGCTCTTAGGGAATGACTTCCTGGAGCGCAATTTCTTCGGCCACATCGTGATGTCGAGGGATGCGGGAGGCACCGTCAACGGCCTGACCACCCGCTATGGGGAAAAGGAGTTTACCGCCCGCCGGCTGGAGGCCAAGTAAAGGAATACGGCTCGCGCACCTTCGCGGTCAGTAGTGGACCTGTTGCCCGTAATCGGTTCCCGACATCTCTCGCCTTTCCCGCACGCGGTGTGCCCGCTCGGGGCAGACAACGGCAAGATGCCCGCGTCGTCAAGTCCCATGGGCCTGATGACCTGTCACAGTCTCAAAAATATCTCAACAAGATTTGCATGCAACCCAGGCGCACCATGCCGAAGAAGTTCTCGACGTGGTACTCCCAGCGGATAACGAGCCGACGGAAGTGATGCAGCCAAGCAAAAAGCCGCTCCACTCGCCAACGCCCGCGATAGCGCCGCAACGGACGGCCATCCTGAGTCGGCTCCCGGCGCTCTCCGCGATGTGGAGCGATCATTTCGATGCCATAGCGCTGGGCCAGATCTCGATCCAAGCGGTCGCTGTCGTATGCTTTGTCGCCGATCAGTCGCGTGGGAAGGTTGTCGAGGAAGCTGTGTCCCAGAACTCCTTCCACCAGTTGGCTTTCGTGCGGCGAGGCGCTTTCGATACTAATAGCGAGAGGAAGACTGTGATCATCGGCGAGAGCGATGATTTTCGTCCCTTTGCCGCGCTTGGTGGGCCCGACCGCGAGGCCCCCTTTTTTGCCCCCGTGAAGGAGGCGTCGATGAAAGCCTCCTCCAGTTCCAGTTTTCCGCGGGCGTGCAACTCCTCTGCCAGCCCGCGCAAGAGCTGTTCCAGCTTGCCCTGCCGCACCCGTAGCTGAAAGCGGCGATGGCAGGTTTGGTACGAAGGATATTTTTTCGGGAGCTCGCGCCATTGCGCCCCCGTACCCAAGATCCACAATACTCCGTTGAGCCGCTCGCGTGTCCTGCCAGGGCCGGCCGCGACCGTCGGCTCGGCGCTTGGGACGCAAGATTGGTTCGATCAGTTCCCACTGGGCATCTCTCAGTTCCCATCGTCCTGGCATGCCCTCCTTACTGCCTGCTTTCTCATTAGCAGAAAATAGCTAAGTAGGTTCAATCACCATTTATGAGACCAGTTCTAGTCTAATGAGTCATAAATACATTGCATAAATAATGAGAGTGGCGTATGGTGGATCATGTCGAATCCACGAGGTCGTCCCACCAAGCGCAAGCTGGTCGTCAGCCCCGAACAGAAGGCAACTCTGCAACGGCTGGTCCAGCAACCTCGCAACTCACGATCCATCGCTTTTCGCGCCCGCATTATTCTGGAGTGCGCCAGCGGGCAGAACAATGCCGCCGTCGCCGCTAAACTACGCACCACAGGCTTTACGGTGGGGATGTGGCGGAATCGTTTTATCACGGGTGGGATTGCGGAGTTAGGCGACGAAGCGCGGCCGGGGGCCCCGCGCCAGATCGGTGATGACCGGGTCGAGCAGGCGGTACGTCTCACTCTAGAGCAGGTTCCTAAAGGAGCCACCCACTGGAGCAGTCGAGCATTGGCGTCGAGGACGGGACTCAGTCAGTCCACGGTCAGTCGGATCTGGCGGGCGTTCGGGCTACGTCCTCATCGCAGCGAGACCTTCCAGTTGTCGAATGATCCGCTGCTGGTCGACAAGGTGCGCGATATAGTCGGCCTGTACTTGAACCCGCCTCACCACGCCATCGTGCTGTGCGTGGATGAGAAGAGCCAGATCCAGGCCTTGAGCCGAAGTCAGCCCATCCTCCCCATGTTGCCCGGACAAGTCGAACGTCGAACCCACGACTACCAACGCCATGGCACTACCAGTCTGTTCGCAGCCTTGGATATCGCCACTGGATCGGTAATCGGCAAGTGCTGGCCACACCATCGAGCGGTCGAGTTCCGCAAATTCTTAGCGGGGATCGATCGTGCCGTCCCCGCCGATCTGGCTGTCCATCTGGTCTTAGACAACTACGCTACCCATAAGACCAAGGAGATTCGGAAGTGGTTCTTGCATCACCCTCGCTACACGCTACACTTCACTCCCACGCACAGCTCCTGGCTGAACCAGGTGGAGCGTTGGTTCGCCTTGTTATCGCAACGTCAGATCAAGCGCGGTTCCCACTACAGCGTGCGTGAATTACAAGCGGCGATCTCAGAGTTCATCGCCGTTCACAACCAGCAACCCAAGCCCTTTGTATGGACCAAGAGCGCCGATGCCATTCTCAGCAGCATTGGCCGTTTCGCCTCTCGCACCCTCGCCGTGCACAGCGCAAACAATATGTAAGAATTCAATGACTCAGGAGACTAGAAGATAAGTGCTTGGAGGCATTCACTCACGAGGACCAACCGTAGGCCACTCGATGCCATGGATAGTGCCATCGGGTTCGCGCTCGATCGTCGGTGCGTAGAGTCCCACGAATTGCCGGCGCCACCAGAGACCTTGTGTTCGTTTTTCAGAAATTGTTGTGAACCAGTACTGCCAAATCACAGCACGCACCTCGCGTGGCGGCTCATGCGAAAAAGGATTCTTTTCAAACAGAGCGAGAACGTCCTTGTCATTGGAAAGCAGCCGCACTTCAGTGCTCGGCACAATCGGATAATCCCGCCACGAGCCTAGCGACGCAAACCAAAGATTCCAGTCGAATCGTGGCTGATAGGGCGCGTAAATCCCCGGTGGCGTGCTCAGATCCTGAGGCTTGTAGCGGAACGGATATGCCACCCAGGTTTTTCCATCTTCGGAACCCTGAAACTCGATCTCGTATCGGCCCCTGGTCATGATGCCAAAAAGACCGTATCGATTGGCGATTCGAAACGGCTCGAGCAACTCCACCGGCGTGGTTGGCAGCGGTAGCGCAGAGAACATCCAGATTAACTCCGCCGTCGTGGCATAGAAAATCCAGCTAAGCATTATGCCGCTCAGAGAGAGCTTAAGCATCCTGAACGGTCGTCGGAGGGCGCCTTTCCAATCTCGCGGTCGACTTCGCTCGGGTTGTCCTGATCCCGCCGACGCCTCTCTCGCCTGATTGGGTGCACTGGGTTCAGAAGCAGTCGGCTTGTCCTCGGTTGCCGTTGTGGCGCTCACGACCAGGGGTCCGTTCCATCGCTGCGGAAGAAAATTCAGCAGAAATCGATCATCCAGCAAAAGGAATCCCAGCATCAGGACAAGATAATTTAGAAATGTGTAGTTGGCGGTAAGAATAACGACGAGTTGCCAGGGAGTCACAATAAAGAAGCAAGCGATTCGCCAGCGGCGCGGAAGAACGAACATCCACACCAACACTAACTCCAACGCCAGCGTCGCAAAAACCGTCGAAGCATGGAACCAGTGCGGCAAATGCTGCATGTACCAACCGATCCATGTGGGCAGCGGACCGTTCTGGTAGTACTCGTCCATCGCTGTAAAGTTGCGCCACTCCGGATCTCCACCGATAATTTTTGCAACTCCGGACTCGAAATAGATTCGAAACCATTCCCATTGCAGCAGGAACAGCCTGGCGCGCGATGGCGGCGATGCCACGCCTAAGCCGGGGCGAAATCCAGGCGGAGCGAAAAACAAACAAATAAATCCAGCTTCGAGCAGCATCCCGTCTGATTGATAACCGGAAAAATCTTGCGCCGCGCAAACGAATGAAAGGAAGCACAGAAAACAGATAACCAGCATTCCGCGCGGCCACGCATTCAGAACTAAAAGTAGCGAGGCGCCCATGCCCACCCAACACAGTGTGGTCAGCATATGCGGGCCGCTCGCCAGCCAAAGCAAAGTGGGTGCGTACCATAATCCGCGGCTGTAGCCAACTGAATGTGCCACTGCTCGCAGATACTCGTCTGCCGGCAAAATCCCTTCCGGCCCAATGAGCCCACGAATCTGAAAGACGAGCGAGAAGAAGGCGGAAAAATAAATGCAGCCCAGCGCTCGCAAGAAGATCCAGCGTGGAATCAGGCGTCCCAATGCCCCATGCTCCGAGTCGAGCTCTGAGGCGAACAGCCAGCGGAAGGCGGCCGGAATCCAGTCCATGAGCGTCAGCAATTATAGCGATATCATGGAGCGGGGCGTTGTATCTTTCGGAGATGCAGCGGCGTGGTAATGACAAGCTGCCGGCAATGCCAATCTCTGTCCCAGTCGAATCAAGTGAAAGGAGAAATTCCGGTGAAACGATGGATGGTGTGTGCACTTCTCACACTCGTAGCCACGGTAGTCTCCGCCCAGCAATTATCTCCGAACCAGAAAAAAATTGATCCCTATCGACCGACTTTGGATCGTCTGGAGTCGCTGACCACTCTGCCACTATCAGAGTGGCGATTTCACGCTGACGTGCCACATCCGGAGGATTCGTCCTTGGATGATTCAAGCTGGGAAACAGTGAAAGTCGGAGACAAATGGTCGACCGGGTCTCGCGTGCTGCGCCGCTGGATCGAGATTCCGGAGAAGATCGACGGTTATGCAGTGCCGGGCGCCCGCGCCAAGTTGGACCTCAGGTTCGATTTCATGTGGAACAACAAGGGCCCAGTCATAATCGCCGTATTCTCAAACGGATCGCTCGTGTCGCGAGGAGATGACGACATGCAGCAGCCGATTCTGCTCACGGAAAACGCGCAGCCCGGGCAGAAGTTTCTCATCGCCGTGCGGATCGACGCTCCGGAAGTGGAGACGCTATTTCATCACGCTCAGTTGCGCATTGAACCTGCCGCCAGCCGCCCGGATCCGGCGATGGTTCGCACGGAAATCCTCGCGGCGCGTCCAATGATAATGATGACGACTGCGGCGTACGAGGAGGGTCGCGCGGAACGCCAGCAGCAGCTCGACGCGGCGATCGCAGCCATCGATTTCTCTCCGCTTGACAAGAACGACCAGACCGGCTTCGACGCGTCGCTGCGCCAGGCGCAGAGCAAACTGCAATCGTTGAATGCATGGCTGAAACAGTTCACCGTTCGAGCCGTCGGCAACTCGCACATTGACATGGCATGGTTGTGGCCGTGGACGGAAACGGTCGAGGTCGTGCGCAATACGTTTCAGAGCGTTCTGGATCTGATGCGGGAGTATCCGGATTTAAAGTTCACCATGTCCTCGGCGCGAACCTATGAATGGATGCAGGAGAAATACCCGGACATGTTCGAGCAGATCAAGCAGAGGGTCAAAGAGGGCCGCTGGGAGGTCATTGGCGGCATGTGGGTCGAGCCCGATCTGAATATGCCGGACGGCGAGTCGCTGGTGCGTCAGATTCTTATCGGGAAACGATATTTTCAGAAGAACTTTGGCACTGACATCAAGATTGGCTGGAATCCTGATTCTTTTGGATACAACTGGCAGCTTCCACAGATCTACAAGAAATCGGGCATTGATTATTTCGTGACCAGCAAGCTGTTGTGGGCCACGGACTACACAAAGTTCCCTTACCGGTTGTTCTGGTGGGAAGCACCTGACGGCAGCCGTCTTCTGACTTACTTTCCCCACGAATACGCCAATGAATTCGATCCGCAGCAAATCACGCAGGATCTGTCGCTCTATGCGCCACTGATCTACGGGACCAAAGTCGCCGATTCGCCGCAGATGCTTTACTTGTACGGAATCGGTGACCATGGCGGCGGCCCGACTCGAACCATGCTTGATGAAGCGAATCGCCTTCGGGATCCGAACACAGTTTTCCCGAAGATTGAGTTCAGCACCGCCAAAGAATTCTTCGCCGACCTGACGCAGGAACTTCCAAATCTCAAAGTCCCCACCTGGAACGACGAACTCTATTTCGAATATCACCGCGGCGTGTTCACTTCGCAGTCGGACACGAAACAGCGAATTCGGAATGACGAAGAACTGATGCTCGATGCGGAGAAATACGCGTCGCTGGCTTCTCTTTTAGGCCGCTCGTATCCGCAAGATCAGTTCGAGCTCGCCTGGAAGAATCTGCTATTCGATCATTTCCATGACGTCATGCCTGGTTCCGGAATCGCGGTGAATTATCTCGACGCTAAGCGAAATCTGGAAGACGTCGCCCGCTCCGCGAAGGAGATCATAGATGGCGCGCTCGACGAGCTACTGGCTCATATCGACACGCAAGGTGCCGGCGTGCCGGGCGATGGTTCGGCGGCTGACGCCGTGCCGGTGGTAGTTTTCAATTCTCTTGCGTGGCCGCGATCGGAGGTCATTGAGGTCGACGTGCAACTTCCCACGCCCGCTCGACAGGTTGAAGTGGTCGGCGCCGCAGGCCAACGAGTTGAGCACCAACTGCTATCCATGGACTCGGCGACGAACCGAGCGCGTCTCCTTATCTTTGCGGAAACGCCGGCCCTTGGCTACAAGACGTATTTTGTCCTTTCTGCAGCGAAGCCGGCCCACTCTCTGGCGCACGACTCGCATCCGATGCACGTTCTCAAATTGTCTGGCAATACGATGGAGAACGATTTCGTTCGTGTCAAAGTCGATCCGCAAACCGGCTGCATCACCAGCCTTTTCAATTTGCGAGATCAGACAGAAGCGCTGGCTCCCTCCGAAACAGACAGCGGCGGTCCCAAGACCTTCGCCTGCGGGAACCTCTTGCAGGCTTTCCACGACCAACCCAAACGATGGGACGCCTGGAACATCGATTCCGATTTCGAGAAGGAGCATTGGGACTTGGATAAAGCTGACGGGATGACAATCGTTGAGCGCGGGCCGCTGCGCGCCATGATTCGCGTCAAGAAACATTTTCAGAATTCCACGTTCGTGCAGGACATCACCATGTATGCCGGAGTGCCGCGGGTCGACGTGAAGATGCAGGCGGACTGGCGCGAAAAACACATTTTGCTGAAAGTGGCATTCCCTTTGAGCGCCCACAGCGACAAGGCTACTTTTGAAATTCCTTACGGCTCGATCGAACGCCCGACCACGCGGAACACACCGGCCGAACAGGCTAAATTCGAGGTTCCGGCGCAGCGCTGGGCCGATCTTTCTGACACCATACACGGCTTCAGCCTGCTTAATGACAGCAAGTACGGATACGATGTGAAAGACAATGTTCTGCGTCTATCGTTGCTGCGTTCGCCAGAATGGCCCGATCCGCATGCCGACGAAGGTCATCACGAATTCACGTACTCCTTGTATCCGCATGCGGGAAATTGGCGGGACGCTCAGACCGTGCGCCGCGGCTACGAACTAAATTACAAGCTGATTGCCATGCCGTCGCAGAAACACGGAGGAGCACTTCCGGGCGAACATGCTTTCGTACGAGTTGAACCCGACAACCTGGTACTCACCGCGATCAAGAAATCAGAGGACGATGACTCTATTGTCCTGCGTTTTTATGAATGGGCAGGGAGAGAAGCCGATGTACAACTCCAGCTGCCGGCGGAAGCGCAGTCGGCGTCAGAAGCCGATTTGATGGAAAGATCGATTGCCTCTCTCGCCGTGCACAATAATGCCGTCACGGTCCATACCAAGCCGTATGAGATTAAGACGCTGAAAGTTCGATTTGCGCCTCACCTGCTCCCACAAGGGGTTCCATAGGGGCGCGGGCATCGCGTGCTACCGATCTTCGGTGAGCGCATAGCTGTGTTATTTTCCCGCTTCTGGTTGCGTCACCATGAGTGCAGGAACATCCTGCTGTTTCACCAGGTTGTTATATGCTGCTACATCGGTCGAGAGAATGACCTTCCATTTTGTCAGTTGTTCGTCAACCTCTTTGCTGAGCATATCGAATACTTCGTAGGACTGCTTCGTGGGAGCCGAGTCGGCGCTGCCCACGACACCGCTCAGCGCCACCAAGTGGTTGTTCAACCGCACCGGGAAATTGAGCACATCCTGACCGCTCTTGGCCTTGGTCTGGATCAGTACTTCTTCCACCTCCGTCATCTTCGTATCGAGTGTCTTACCGGCATTGGCAATGACCTTGGCACGAGGGTCGCTCTTCAGACGCGTGTTAATCGTATTGATCTGCTCGCGAAGATCGCGAATCTGAATGATGGTATCGTCCGTTTGCGTGACTCTGTCCCGAATCTTGAGCAGCAGATCAAATTGTTTGGCCAGGTCATCCTGACCGATTTTCGGCCGCGAATCAGCCTTGATCTCAAGCGGCGCGGTATAGCTCTTGCCCAGCACCGTCAGCCGTACTTGATAAGTGCCCGGCAGCGCTTCCGGACCGTTGGTGTTTCCACCCCACAGCGGCGCCTTTGGTATCTTCGTCGCTCCCTCGTAGCGCAGGTCCCACACGAAGCGATTCAGGCCCGCATCGGCTGGCAGGTTGCCCGTACTGCGGTCGCGGTTGAAGAAGTCTTCTTCCTCGTCGGCAGGTTCCTCCTTTTTGGGATACTTGCGGATGACCTTGCCCGAGGAATCGAGTATTTCCAGCGTGATCTTCGGCGCTTCGGATGATTCTGTATCAGTTTTCTTGGCTTCATCAGAAGAAGTCGCCGGGGTCGCTGCGCTTTTTGCCGGTGCACCCTCAGCACCCGCGCCGGGAGCCTGGGGTTTCGCCTGATCGGGCTTCTTGAGTGAAACTTTCAACCAGTAATTAATGATGGCTCCTGCCGGCGGGTTTTTTCCAACATTGCCGCTGGGGGCAAAAAACGAACCGCGAAAGACCGTATGATTCGCCGAGGCGGGCGTGAACAGATGGGCCTCCTGCCCCGGAATCGAATCCTCGTATTGCTCAAGCGGAGTGATGTCATCCAGCACCCAGAAGCTGCGTCCGTGCGTTGCCACCACCAGGTCAGTGTTCTTGATCACTAGGTCGTTTACCGGAGCTGTCGGCAGATTCAACTGCAGCGACTGCCAGTGCGCGCCATCATCGAACGAAAAGTACACACCCTGTTCCGTCCCCGCGAAGAGCAAACCCGGGCGCCGAGGATCGACCCTTACGGCATGGACGTAATCGTTCGCCGGAAGCCCCGCCACTAGTTTGGCCCAGGTCTTCCCAAAATCTTTGGTCTTGAATACGTAGGGTGCGAAGTCGTCCGACTTGTGGCGTTCGACAGCGAGATAAGCGGTGCCAGCGTCGCGCGGAGAAGCCTCGATCATACTCACCGTGCCCCAATCCGGCATGGCCTTGGGGGTGACATTCTCCCAGTGCGCGCCACCGTCACGGGTAAGCTGAACCAATCCGTCATCGGTTCCCGCCCAAATCAGATCCTTCTGTACCGGCGATTCCACCACCGAATAGATCGTGTCATAGACCTCGACCCCCGTGTTGTCCTTGGTAATCGGCCCGCCTGACGCCATCTGTTTGGACTTGTCGTTGCGCGTAAGGTCGGGACTGATGATCGTCCAACTCATCCCGCCATCGGTTGTCTTGAACAGCACTTCGCTCGCGAAGTACATGGTCTTCGGATCGTGGGGCGAAAAAACGATCGGCTCCGTCCATTGGAAGCGATGTTTGACGTCGCCCGCAGCCCACCCGATCGGATTCACCGGCCAGGGATTCACTGCCTGTTCTTCGTGCGTGTGGTGATCATAGCGCGTGATCTCACCGCCGTAAGAGCCCGCATAAACAATTTCCGGATCGGTCGGATCGGGTGCGATGTAGCCACTTTCACCGCCGCCTACGTCGTACCAGTCCGGACGATCAATCGCGCCTTCAGCGCTCGCGCTGGCGATAGCCACAGTGGAGTTGTCTTGTTGGGCGCCATAGATGTAATACGGAAACCGGTTGTCGGTAATCACATGGTAAAACTGCGCTGTTGGCTGGTTATACACGGTGCTCCAGGTGTCGCCGCCATCGACGGAAATCGTGGCGCCGCCATCGTTGCCATTAATAAGACGCTTGGGATTCGTGGGATCGATCCACAGCGCGTGATTATCTCCGTGCGGCGCGCGCACCCGGCTGAAAGTCTTGCCTCCGTCATTCGACCGGTACGCCCCCGTGTTCAGGATGTACACCGTATCCGCCGACTTCGGATCGGCAAAAATGTGCGAGTAATACCAGGCCCGCTGGCGAAACCGGTGGTCGTCGGTCGTTAAGCTCCAGGAATCGCCACCGTCGTCTGAACGATAGATTCCGCCTTTCTCCGCCTCGATGACTGCCCACACCCGGTTGGGATTTGCGCCGGAAACCGTGACCCCGATGCGTCCCAGAATACCCTCCGGCAGCCCGTGGCCTTTGAGCTCTTTCCATGTAGTTCCGCCGTCGCCGGAACGATAAAGTCCGCTTCCCGCGCCACCGCTGTCCAGACTCCATGGGGTGCGCCGGGCTTGCCACAGCGCCGCGAACAGGATATTGGAATTGCTGGGATCGAACACGACGTCGATGCCCCCGCTCTTAGCGTCCTTATAGAGCACCTTCTGCCAGGTCTTGCCGCCATCCTGCGTGCGAAAAATTCCCCGCTCCTCGTTATCGGCAAACGGATGTCCAAGCGCCGCCACGAAGGCGATGTCAGGATTCTTGGGATTCACGGCGAGGCGCCCAATCGCATGCGTGTCGCCAAGGCCAACGAACTTCCAGGTCTTACCCGCGTCGATCGACTTGTAGACACCGTTACCGCCAACGATGTTGCCCCGAATACACGCCTCTCCAGTTCCGACGTAAATGACATTCGGGTCAGATTCGGAAACGGCTATCGCCCCGATGGCGGGCGACGCATCCTTCTGCTTGTCGAAAATCGGTTTCCAGTTGACGCCGCCGTCGGTTGTCTTCCACACGCCTCCCGCGACTGCACCAAAATAATAGACGTCAGCTTGGCCGACGACGCCCCACACCGCGACCACGCGCCCGCCCCGAAATGGGCCGACCAGTCGATACTGCAGACCCTTCCACGGGCCCTTGTCCTCGCCCTCATCTTTCTGAGTGTCAGTGGCCTCTGCCCCCGCAGTCTCTGCCTGGTTCTGCGGGGCCGCCTGCTTCTGGCCGGGATCGGGGGTTTGCTTTGGTGGGTGTTTCTGCCCGGATACTGAACTAACAAGACATGCAACCAGAAGGGCGAGTGTAGTCGTTCGCAAGATTTTGTTCCTCCGGAAACGTAAACGATACAGCCAGCAACCACAAATTCTCAAGCAGAGCCGACTCCCCGAAGTCGGCAGCGGAGCGGTTGGTTCCTTTATTAGATTCGCGGCGGATTCACGACCGGGCAGCGGGCCCAATGTCCGGCGCTGACTTCGACCAGCGGCGGGAACTCGACGGCGCAGGCAGCGACCCGGTGCGCGCAGCGCGGTTCGAAGCGGCATCCAGCAGGAAGCTGCGCGATGGTCGGAACGGTGCCTTCGATGGTCGCGAGCGGAAGCGTGCGGTCGGTCGCAAGCGTCGGAATAGCGCGCAGCAGTCCTTGAGTATAGGGATGAGCGGGCGCGCGGAAGATATCAGCCTTCGTGCCCAGTTCGACCAGGTTCCCGGCGTACATGACCGCAACGCGATCGGCAACGTGCGAGACGACGGCGAGATCGTGCGAGATGAAGAGCATCGCCAATCCGAATTTATGGCACAGGTCGTTGAGCAGGTCGAGGATTTGCTGCTGTATGGTGACATCGAGCGCGGTAGTAGGCTCGTCCGCAATGAGCAGTTGCGGACGGTTGACGATGGCCATGGCGATCATGACGCGCTGGCGCATGCCTCCAGAGAGCTGATGCGGATAACTGCGGGCGCGCTCGTCGGGATCGGGAATGGCCACCTCGCGCATGCCTTCGACCGCTCGCCACCAAGCTTCGGCTTTAGAGACGCGGTGGTGAGCAAGGACAGCTTCCGCGATCTGCTCGCCGACACGCATGACCGGATTGAGCGCGGTCATGGGCTCCTGGAAAATCATGGCAATGCGCGAGCCCCGAAGTTGACGTAGTTGATCGGGAGGCAGAGCGGCGAGATGCGTAGCGACGCCGTCGCCATTCTGAAAAGTGATTTCCCCAGTGACCATGGCGGCCGGCGGAAGCAAGCCCATGATGGCGAGTGAGGTAATGGATTTTCCCGAGCCCGATTCGCCGACCAAGCCCAGCACTTCGCCCGAGGCGATGGAGAACGAAAGATTGCGAACGGCGGCCACGGACACCGCCGCCCTCGCCACATGGTCGGACGCATGGTCGGACGAAAGAGTGGACGAAAGCGCCTGCCCAGCAAGCGATTGCCGGAACTCGATGCTCAGATCGCGAACGTCAAGCAGCGGACTCACGAAGGCTACGGTACCAGCGCCGAACTACTTCTTTGGTCGCGATTCCGGCGGCACCAATCCGGCAACGCGGTAATACACCGCCAACTGCCCGTAGTGCTCTCCGGAATGCTCGATCAGGCCCCACGCCATATCGGAGAGTCGCACCTGCTGATTCGCGAACGGATCAAGCATCAGATCGCTCATCCCCTTGTCGCCCTTCTGTTTGATCGCAGCCGCACCGTCCGAAAACGCCTTTTTCACAAACTCGACCACCGCAGCTTTCGTCTTGAACTGGTCGCGCTTGGGATCTTCTTCTGCCGGCGGCTTCAGCCCCATCGCCGGATTCGTGAAAAAGTAATTTGCATTCGCCGCATGCAACAGTTGCTCCGCAAAGCTGCGCTCCGCCGGCACCGGCTTGAAGTCGTACTTGTCCTCGGGAAAATCCTCCGCCATCGCGATCAACTTCCGCCCAATGTCGTTCCAGTTCTCCAGCAAAGCCTGTGACGGCCCCACCGCCGGCTTCGGCGGCGCTTCTTTCTTCATCGTGTCTTGCGCCGCCGCGAACGTTGCAAGAATTCCAACCGTAAGAACTGCGCCAACCATTCGCTTCTTCATTTTGTCCATCCTCTCTCTGATTTCCCGTAGAGACGCGGCTCGCCGCGTCTCTATTCCAGTCCAGCTTTCCCCAGCATCTCCAGAAATTGTTTCTGCGTCCGCATGTCGATCGACTGCGCCACCAGCTTCCCTTCCCGGTCGTAAACAAAACTCTTCGGAATCCCCTCCACCACAAACATCTCATGCACCTTGCGCCCGGGATCGAGCAACACAGGAAACGAAACCTTGCGTTCGCGGATAAACGGCTCGACCTTAGCCGCCTCTTCATCGGAAATGCCCAGCACCACCAGCCCCTTCGAGCCGAAGCGCCCGTAAAGCGTCTCCAGATCCGGCATCTCCTTGCGGCACGGCGGACACCATGTCGCCCAGAAATTCACCAGCACAACTTTGCCCCGCAATTCGGAAAATGTCCAGGTCTTGCCCGAAAGATCTTTCAGCGTGAAGTCCGCATGTTCCCGCTTCCGGTCATCCGCCTCCAGCCGCGCCATAGCCGCCCGAAACTGCTCATCATTATCAAGCGAAGCATCCACATGCTCGTAACGCACCAGCGAGGCCAGCTCAATATAATAAGCCGGAGCACGTGTGGCGCGGGCGCCCCCGCCCGCGTGCGCATCCCCAGACTCCGCCCAAGGCACAGGCCGCTCGCGCAAAGTGTCAGCCAGAGTAGTAGCCACTTCCTGCAAAGTGGAGTGTCCGAAATCGCCTTCGGTGGAAAGTCCCGCCAATCCAACCGCCAGCCGCAGCTTGTTCTCGGACGCCGGCAGCTTCCGTATCTTCAGCGCGAGATCCTTGGTAGTCCCCGCGCGGACATCATCCGCGAGCCCGCGCAGTCCATGGATCTGGTCGGCAATCGGCTTCTCGTCCGCGCTCCACACAATTTCTTTCTGCTGCGCGGAGGCAAGATGCAGCCCGAAGGTCAGTACCGCAACCAATGCCAGGAAGAGTTTTACCCGACGAAGGAAGCTCTTGGGTTCCATGGTTCATCAAGCTTAACGGGTCTCGCTTCGGAGCGCTAATGCGGTCGGCCGGGTGCCCCACGTCTCGCGCTTTTCGAGACGTGGGATTCCACCGCAGTGTCATCTGAAAGCTGTGCGGAGACTTCCCGGATTTCGTCATGTAGCGCGGGCGCCCTCGCCCGCGTGCCAATCGCACCCGTCAGCTCAAAGTCTGCTAAATCCCAAGGGGGATAGGACCGTGGAATCCCACCTTTCGAAAAGCGCGAAAGGTGGGGCACTCGGCAAGCTCCGCTAATTCGTTTTGAACTCGTTCCAGGCCCTCGACCTTGACGTTGACGTTGAACATAATTTGCCTTTCCCCCTCGTTACGAAGACCCGCAACCGCAGATCACGCAGTTGCTCTGCGAACCGCGCGCTCGACAGCCTGCGGCAGTCGGACGGGTACGAAGTATTCCTCCGGGTACAAGTAATCTTCGCCGGACTCGTCGATGACCCGAACCTGATGATGTTTCAAACCTGCCTTGTCTGGAAGGACCTGATAAAGCTTGCGCAATTCCAAGGAAGCCGTATAGCCCTTGTTGCAGACGCAGATGACATATTGTGCTTCGTTTTTCATATCAATCAAGGATGCGCTTGATCTTATATTCCTTCGCTCCGATGCCGTGGGCTTCATACCAATGGATTTCGGCATGGCATATCGTGTCATCGTGAAGTTTCACTTCAGCCGCGCCTTTCAACTTCCTCCAGCGTCCCTTCCCGTAAGCCTTCCACAAGCGCTTACGCTCGCGGAGCGCGGTGCCAGCGGCAATCGACTCCACGTTTGCGATAGGGCCGACAATCTTGAAATGCATGTGCCAGCACCGCTAAAGGGCCATTCTTTTCATAACCAGCACAGGGCTCTTTCCGCTTGGACGGGCGAGACGCCGATCCCAACTGCCGTTGCGCACCATGATCGAGCCTTGTAGAGCTTCGCCCGGTCGGCCCACCGCTAAGCTCTTGATTTATAAAGACTTTACAGATAATCCCTTTATTTTCAAAGACCTAGCGCATCATGCCCGCTAAGTCCCCGCTAAGTCTTTGACTTTGAAAGACCGCACTCAGGGGGGTCAAAACCCTATCTTAGCTGCAGCCGCTGGTTGATCCGCAACTCATGCACTTATAGCAACTCCCGTTTCTCACCATGATCGAACCGCAGACGTGGCAACTCGGAGCGTCTCCCATGTCGACCATGCTGGCGAGCGCGTCGGCAGCGTGAATCGAGCCAGTCGTCGGTCGCTGGTCATTGGTCGTTGGGCCAGAGCCGTTCAGATCGCCGACTGCTTCCGGCGCAGCTTGCGGCTTGGGGCGCAGGTTCTCGAACAGGAACTGCTGCTGTCCGCTGAGGAAGCGCATCTGCAGCCAGCGGAAAATGTAGTCCATGATCGACTTGGCAAAGCCGATATCGGGATTGCTCGACCATCCGCTGGGCTCAAAGCGCGTGTGCGCAAACTTCTCACAGAGAAGTTTCAGCGGCACGCCGTGCTGCAGCGAGATCGAGACCGCCAAAGCAAAGCTGTCCATGAGGCCTGATACGGTCGAGCCTTCTTTGGCCATCTTGATGAAGATCTCGCCCGGTTCGCCGTCGGGATACAGGCCGACGATGATGTAGCCTTCGTGGCCTCCGACATTGAACTTGTGCGTCACCGACATGCGCTCCTGTTGCAGCTTGTGGCGGACGGCGCGCGGCGGAGCGTTCAGGTTGTCGTCTTCGGCTAGCGCCATGGCAGCCGCGTTTCGGGCGGCGTCATCCTTGGTGGAGTTCGCCGTCTTGGTTCCGGCGGCGGAGAGCGGCTGCGACTGCTTGCATCCATCGCGATAAACCGCGACCGCTTTCAGGCCCAGCTTCCAAGCCTGGATGAAGGCTTCGGAAATATCGTCAACCGTGGCGGCATTGGGCAGGTTGACGGTCTTCGAGATCGCTCCGGAAATGAAGGGCTGAGCGGCAGCCATCATCTTCAGATGTCCCATGTAGTGAATCGAGCGCGTGCCCTTGGCCGGCTTGAAGGAGCAATCGAACACGGCCAGGTGCTCGTCTTTCACGTGGGGCGCGCCTTCGATGGTGCCGGTCGCGTCGATGTAGGAAACGATTGCGTCGGTCTGCTCGTGAGTGTAGCCGAGTTTGAAGAGCGCGCCGGGCACGGTGTTGTTCACGATCTTGATCATGCCGCCGCCGACTAGTTTTTTGTACTTGATTAGCGCCAAGTCGGGCTCAATGCCGGTCGTGTCGCAGTCCATCATGAAGCCAATGGTGCCAGTCGGAGCGAGGACGGTTACTTGGGAGTTTCTATAGCCGTATTTTTCGCCTTGGGCCAGGGCTTCATCCCAGCATTGCTTGGAGGCTTCGTAGAGAGAAGCTGGAACGTTATTCTTACTTATATTGTTTACGCTGGCTCGATGCATTCTTATAACGTCCAGGAACGGTTCGCGATTGATGTACCAGCCGGGGCAGGCTGCTCCGGCCATGTCTTCTGCTTTAGTTACTCCCAGTCTGTTTCGCACTGTGTCGGTTATTGGAGTCAGCGGCTCGCATTGTTCGGCTATGCGTGAGGATTGGAGATAGGCTTCTCCGCACATTATGGCGGTTACGCAGGCGGCGTAGTCTCTTCCGGCGTCGGAATCGTAGGGAAGGCCGGCGGCCATCAAGAGCGCGCCCAAGTTCGCATAGCCCAAGCCCAGCGGGCGATAGTCGTGCGAGTTCTTGCCTATGATTTCCGTGGGGTAGCCGGCGTTGTCTACCAGAATTTCCTGCGCGGTGATTACCACGTCCACGGCTTGCCTGTAGGCTTCCACCTCGAAGGTGCCGTTGGGCGCGAACTTCAGAAGATTGAGACTCGCGAGGTTGCAGGCTGAGTCGTCCAGGAACATATATTCGCTGCAGGGGTTCGAGGCGTTGATTCGCGCTGTGTTTTTCGAGGTGTGCCAGCGGTTGACGGTGGTGTCGTACTGCATGCCGGGATCGCCGCAGTGCCACGTGGCTTCGGAAATTTTTTGTAGCAGGTCTTTGGCCTTGTAGGTGTTGACTACGCGGCCGTCTACGATTGCTCTGGTGGAGAAATCGGTGTCTCGCATTACGGCTACCATGAAGTCGTCGGTAACTCGAACGGAGTTATTGGCGTTCTGAAAGAAGATGGAGCTGTAGGCGTCGGAATCGGGATGCGATCCGTCGTATCCCTGTGCTACCAGGGCGTGGGCTTTGGCTTCTTCTTTACTCTTGCACTCTATGAAGTCGACGATGTCGGGATGGTCTATGTTCAGGATTACCATCTTGGCGGCGCGGCGGGTTTTGCCTCCGGACTTGATTACTCCGGCGAAGGCGTCGAAGCCTTTCATGAAGCTTAGCGGGCCGCTGGCAGTGCCACCTCCGCTTAGAACTTCGATAGACGAGCGCAGCGGGGAAAGATTGGTGCCGGTGCCTGATCCCCACTTGAAGAGCATGCCTTCGGTCTTCGCCAGGGTCAGGATGGAATCGAGCGAGTCTTTCACCGAGTTGATGAAGCAGGCGGAGCACTGCGGGCGCGTGTATCCGGTGACTCCGAATTCTACTTGTTGCGTTGTCGAATTCCAGTGCCAGTTGGTGGCGTCGGACTTCGGCTCGACTCGTTCGCAGCCCACGTTGAACCAGACGGGCGAGTTGAAGGCCACATGCTGGCGGATCAGCAGGTGGACGAGTTCGTCGTGGAAAGTGGCGGCGTCTTCAGGGGAGCCGAAGTATCCGTCATTCATGCCCCAGTCGCGAATAGTTTCGGCTACTCGAGCTACCAGTTGACGCACTCCGGTTTCGCGCTCATCGGTACCTATCTGTCCGTGAAGATATTTCGAGGCTACAATGTTGGTCGCGGTCATCGACCAGTCTTTGGGGACCTCGACATTTTTCTGCTCGAAGATCACGGCTCCCTGGGAGTCGGTGATCTGAGCATTGCGAAGTTCCCACTCTACCTCGTTGTATGGGGAAACTCCGGGCTTGGTGAAAAAGCGGCGGAAGGTTAGGCCTTGGGCCTTCTTATTGACGGCAGTATTTCCGGCGGTGGTTTGAGTTTTAATCTGGTCGTGCACTTCGGGCATTTCCTTCTCCTAAGTTAGATGATGGCAAAGAGCAGTTGATCTATAACAGCAGGTTTCAAAGTTACAACTAACCGTCCAGAACCTGCGGAGACGGGGCAAGCCCGGCTCTAAGGACAAATTTCTTGCGAGTTTCTTTTGTAATTGTGCTCTGGGAGCGCGGCTGTGAAGGTTGACTCGAGACGGACCGTCTGGGCTACAGCGAGTTCAGAGTTGCTGTGGCTGCAGGCAGATGCCGAGCTGCGCTCGGCTTGGACGGGCGAGGGCGCCCGTCCCCACACGAGCTGAGAATCGCCAGCTGGGTATTCGATGCCATGACGGGCAAAGGATGCGGCAACGAGTTCTTTCAAACCTTCCATCGGGGGCTCCTAATGGTGCGGCGGAAGCTGAGCCGGTCGGGGAGCAGCGTCAGCCGCAAAATTCACGCCTCGGCGGCTAAGCCGCCGTTGATTCTTTTACGCCTGTGGCGCGGCTGAAGCCGCGCCCCTTCAATACAAGACCCGAAACCTAATTCCCTGATGAATCCCCCGGGGATGTCCGGCAGAGCCAGACCGGGGGAAGTCACCGCTTGTTTCCATCAGCTCTTTCCATCCACTCCGGAGGGATGGTTTCCCGTGAAGGGGAAGACGCGAAGTCACCTCAACTTTTAATCTCGCCCTGCTGTTTTCTGGTCGCAGCCTCCTTGTAATAAAGGAGGTCTGCAAAAAGTGCTCTGGGATGCTTAACGTACTCCCGTATATGGTGCCTGTCAAGAGGGAAACACAATATCTTGTAGCCTAAAAGTGTTAAGGGTATCCAGTTGGGAAAATAGACGGTCGCTAGCCGGCTTTTGAACATGTTGCATAGACGGGGCAAGCCCCGTCTATACACAAAGAGTCACGCTGTAGCGCGGGTGCCATTTTCTGGGGAGGCGCGGGTTACGGGCCTCGCGAGAACGCCCGGCGCTCCATGAGCTTGCGCTAGAGACACGTAAATGTCTTCGAAGAGGGCTTGGCTGGTTATCCTTCTTATGCCGTCGGAGGACTCGACGAGGTAGTCGCCGGGCTGGCCGGATTGTTCGCGGCCAAGAGCGTCGGTGAAGACGAGTGGTTCGGTGAGTTGACGAGCGCGCACCAGAAAACGGGTGCGGTAAACGGTCCATTGGCTTTCAATACTCATTTTAATTTCGCTCCCTCGGGGGAGGGCTTGTGTTCGTTTCTGGCTTTCGGGTTTTGACCGAGCAGGGTCGCCGCTCGGCGGAATTCTCGTTTCAGGTGGAGCGACTGTACGCGCAGAATGAAGATGGGTCAATTCCATAAGAATGGTGCAACGGTGGAATTCGATTCTCAAATTGGGTGTGATGAATCCGGATCAAGTTTGGGTCGAGGGTAACAGCGCTTCGCGCACGAGGAGCTGGGTTTGAGCGGCGGGCGGGAAATTGCGCTGGACGCTTTTGTGCAAGGCGGGCGGAATTTGCACAAGGCGCGCACAGGTTAAGAACAATTGGCGACACGCGGTTGCCCTCGGCTTACGGGAGCGCGGTTGAAGTTGTTCCGGCGTGGCGGACATTTGAGTACGGACTTGATTGTTCGGAAGTATTGGACGCAGATCAGGAAGTTTTTTTGAGAGTTGATCCTCCCTGACCCCGGGCCTAGTTGGGCGGCTTCGGTTCGGCGGGAGGTTGCTTCCTGGCTAGGGAGCGGACGTAGTTGACCAGATCCCAGAGTTGTTCGGGCTTGACGCGATCGTCTTCGAGAGGCATGTTGCCGTGGCCATTCTTGAGGATATAGAAGAGCTCACCGTCAGTGCGGTCTTTGAGAAGCGCGGGATTGGCGAGGTTGGGGATCTTCAGATCTTTGGCGACATCGGTTTTGCCGTCGCCCGTGGCGCCATGACATTGCGCGCAGTCGTATCCGTAGATCTTTTTGCCTTCAGCGAGGGACTCGGGAGTGGACTTCACCGGGTTGGGCTCTCGGGCAGCCTTGACGGGAACCGGGCTGTAGACCGTCTTGGGAGCCGGCTTGGTTTCCTGCGCTGCGGAAAAGAATGCAATAACGAGGAACAGGCTAAGAGCTGGCACGGGCTTGCTCATGACGACCTCCAAACAGCTAAACGGCGAGCGTTCTGCAATTATCTTACGCTGGGAGGCAAACGGGCGCGGTGAGGGCGGAGCGGCTGTCCCTACGCGGACGGGCGGGACGCCCGTCTCCACACGAGCGTCCCCCTAACGATGCTTGTTACTTCTTCAGCGACGATTGGTAGCGCTTGTTGATTTCTTCCCAGTTGACTACATTCCACCAGGCTTGCAAGTATTCCGGGCGGCGGTTGTTGTATTTGAGATAGTAGGCGTGCTCCCACACGTCGTTGCCGAAGATGGGATGGAGACCTTGCGAAATGGGATTGTCCTGATTGGGGGTGGAGAGGATTTTCACTTCCCCCTTTCCGTCTGCTGCCAGCCAGACCCATCCGCTGCCGAACTGGCCTACGCCGGCGGCATTGAATTTTTCCTGGAAGGTTTTGAAGTCGCCGAAAGTCTTCTTGATTACGTCGGCCATGGGGCCGGTGGGAGCGCCTCCGCCGTGGGGCTTCATGATGTTCCAGAACATGGTGTGGTTGACGTGGCCGCCGCCGTTGTTGCGGACGGCGCCTCGGATGTCTTCGGGGATCGCGTTCAGGTCGCGGAGCAGATCTTCCGCACTTTTCTTGTGCAGCTCGGGATGCTTGTCGAGCGCCGCGTTCAGGTTCTTGACGTAAGCGGCGTGATGCATGTCGTGATGCAAGTGCATCGTCTTTTCGTCGATGGTGGGTTCGAGCGCCGTGTAATCGTACGGCAGGGGGGGCAGTTCATGCGCCATTTTCTTCATTTCCTCCACAGCTTGTGCCATTTTCGTTTCCTCCAAAGTCTTAAAGATGACGGGATGCGGTTGAAAGATTCATGCGGAGCGGGCTTGGTTGTCTTGGCAGCACCATATATTTGTAACACTTTCGGCGCGGTTCAGTCGTCGTCATCAACGAGCGCGGCTAGACGCTTGGGTGCGATGATTTGGTAGCTGCCACGGACGAGGGCCAGGCGGAGTTTGGAGAGGCGGATCAGGCGACGGTCTTCGGTCTTCTTCATCGAGCAGAAGATTACACTCCTCAGGCGTGGATCTGAAGAACCCGCCTTTATAATTCTTGTTGATCATTTTGCGATTGAGTATCGGGAGGGTCTTTGAAGGTTTTATTGCTGGAGAACATTAGCGGTGTCGCGGCTTCGCAGTTTGAAGAGGCGGGATTTGTGGTGGAGTCGCTGAAGCGAGCGCTGGACGAGCGCGAACTGATCGAGAAGGTGCGCGGGACTTCTATTCTCGGGGTGCGTTCGAAGACGCGCATTACGGCGGCGGTTTTGGATGCGGCTCTGGAACTCGTGTCGGTGGGGGCGTTCTGCATTGGGGTGGACAAGATCGACCGCGCGGCTTCGAGCGAGCGGGGGATTGCGGTGTTTAACGATCCGCACTCGAACAGCCGGTCAGTGGCCGAGTTGGCAATGGGGGAGATCATCCTGCTGATGCGGCGGACGTTTGAGGCCAGCACGCGGCTGCATGGCGGGGTGTGGAATAAATCGTCGGCAGGATCGCACGAAGTGCGCGGGCTTACGCTGGGGATTGTGGGCTACGGAAAGATCGGGTCGCAGGTATCCGATCTGGCCGAGGCGCTGGGCATGCGAGTGGTGTTCCACGATGTGGCCCATGTGCTGGCGCGCGGCAATGCCCGCCCGGTAAGCTTTCGCGAATTGCTGGAAACTGCCGACGTGATCACTCTGCATGTGGATGGCAAGGCGCAGAACCAGGATTTGTTTGGGGAAGATGAAATCCGCTCCATGAAGGACGGCGCATGCCTGATTAACTTGAGCCGCGGGTTTGTGGTGGATCATGAGGCGTTGGCCCGGCATTTGAAGAGCGGGAAACTGGCGGGAGCGGCGGTGGATGTGTTTCCGCAGGAACCGGAGAGTGGCGGCGCGTTTTCCAGTCCGCTGAGAGGCCTGCCGAATGTGATTTTGACGCCTCATATCGGCGGCAGTACCGAGGAGGCGCAGCAGAATATTGGCCAGTTTGTCTCGGCTCGGATGACCGATTATTTCAAGAGCGGGAACTCCCTGCTGAGCGTCAACCTGCCGCAGTGTCATCTCGACTATGAGCCGGGATCGCACCGGATGACACATATGCACCACAATGTGCCGGGAATCTTGCGGGCGATAAACGACATTTTGGCGGATCGCGGGATCAACATTGAGCGGCAAGTGCTGGATACTCGCGGGCCGCTGGGATATGCGATTTACGACATCAATCAGGCTTGCGACGAGCAGTTGCTGGCTAAGCTGCGCGCGGTCCCGCACACGATTCGGGTGCGGGTGCCGGGCGTGTGCGGCTAGATTGCAGCGAAAAGCTTAACCACAGAGGACATAGGGGACGCACCGGGAAAAACCGTGTGCGTGACGAATCAGTTGGCAGCAGACGCAGCGGCGGCTTTGGCCAGAGTTGTCGTTTGGTCGGGCTCGGAGGTCTGCTCGATGTGCGGGCCTGGAGTGGTTACCGGGGAGGCTGGAATTCCGTTGATGTAGATGGTGGGGGCGACGGTTCCGCCGCGGACGGTTTCGCCCTCGGGCAGAAGACCCACCGCCCGATTTCTTCCCGAACCCTTGGCCTGGTAGAGCGCATAGTCGGCTAAAACGAGTACCTGCTCGTGAGCCACGAGCTTCGGCTCCATCTCTATCCAGGGAAAAACCGCCCAACCGATGGAACAGGTGACGTTTAGATCCGGCTTGCCGACTTCTACGCGGAAAGGCCTGGATCCGACCGAATTGAGAACGCGCTTAGCGAGAATGTGGGCTTCTTTACGATCGGTGTAGCGCGAGAGCAAGAGAAATTCTTCGCCGCCCCAGCGGATTAACACATCGGTGAGGCGGGCGGCAGCATTGATGCGACGGCCGACCTCTACCAGAACCTGGTCTCCGAAATTGTGCCCGAACTGGTCGTTGACCTTCTTGAAGTGGTCGATGTCGATCAGATAAAAAACCAGATCGCGATTGCGAAGGTCGGGGGATGAATTGCTCATAAACGAGCGCAGCGCCTGCTGCACGTCGGCCTCGATCGTGTTGGCGAAGAAGCGCCGGTTACGAATGCCCGTGAGCAGGTCGGTTAGCGAAGCGTCGAGCAGCTCATGATTGGCATTGGCCAGTTCGTTTTCGAGGCGGGCCTGTTTCACAATACCGACAAAGGCAAAGACCACAACCGCGACGAGCGACAATACAACGCGGAATTTCCAGACCGAGTTTGGCAGATTGCGGTCGAAGAAGGACCATGCCGCCAGCAGGGGCAGGATCAGGGTAATTGGAGCGGCCAGACGCGAAGCCCACCGCCAGTAGCGTTCGCTATCGGGATCGCCGAGCTCCGAAAAAGGCTCCAGACGGTGCGCCATCAGAGCGGCGAACGTCATGCCCGCGAGACAGGCCGCGGTCGTGACATCGTACCAATTGCCGGTAAAGTAAACGCCGTCCGCGGAGAGCGTATCCACGAAATATTCCATGACGGTGTCAAAGGCGACGATGGCCGTGAGCAGAGCGTAGAAATACCGCCAGCGGCCGGAACTGCGGAGCCAGCCGTGGAGAACGATCGCAAGCAAAATCAGGTCCTGGGCCAGGGCTAGATACTTATAGGCTGGGCCATACGACTGCGGCTCGGGGGCCAAGTACTGCCATGGAATGACGAGAAACAGATACAGGTACAGACCCCACAACAAAAGTAAGAGCAGGTCGAGCGTTCCCAGGCGCTGATGTTGCTGGGTCAGTTCCACATGAGGCCGCAGCGCAAAGGCGAGAATGAGAGCGGTCCAGGCGAGATAGATGCCGGCGTCGCCCAGGCTCATGGTGGGCGTTTGCTTGACCACCAGTTCCCAATGCATCCAAAGCATCTGGCTGCCGGCCTCGATGGCATAACCGCCGCCCAGAAGTACCCATACCAGGCGTTGCTGGCGGCTGCTGCTGAACGCGTTCCTGGCAAACGCAAACGAGGTGGAGAGCATCAGAACCAGGGCGATCCAATCGGTGATGGCGGTGAGCCGATAGGATCTGGGGAGGAGCATCGACGCGATCGCCTGCGCGATCACCAGGCAGACAACGGCCCATGCCCAAATCTTCGAGCTCGATCGAAGACGCACAATTACCCCATCCTCAATGAATTACAAACTGTTATCCGAGGGAACCCAAGTGACAGAAGTAACCGCTCGGCGAGTGAGCGGCGGGTGAGCTCGGTGCCGATCGGTGGAGGCCGCGTTGCTGGCCTGAGCGATGTTCCGCAGACGATTCGAGGATCTTCAGTAGCCAGCTTGAATAAAAAGTTCTCTGGATCGCGCAGGTTCTAGAGCGCACGGAGTTGCACATGTATCGCAATGACTTGCAGCTTCAGCAAGAAGCCCACTTCAGTTTGACCGAAGCGGGGCTTCACGAGTATCGTTATCCGACAATCAGGTTGCGCCTAGCCGCAGACGCCCGTCTGGTCGCGCAGTCTGAACCTAAAGTGTTTTCGAGGATTCTGGGTTTCAAATTCAGTCTTCTAGGAGTCCGTTATGGTTGCTGCAATTTTGCGTGCTCGCGTGCTCGTCGTTTGTGTTTTGCTTTTTGTTCTTGCCGGGGTGACCGTCGGCGGAGCACAGGAGGCGGTAACGACATGGCACTACGACAACGCGCGTTCCGGTGCAAATCCGAACGAAATCATACTGACTCCGCTTAATGTGAATAGCAACCAGTTCGGGAAGTTTTTCACGCAGCCGGTGGATGGGTTGGTGATTGGGCAGGCGCTCTATCTGCCGGGAGTCACGATTCCGGGAAATGGTGTGCACAACGTTGTGTATGTAGCGACGATGCATGACAGCGTTTATGCGTTTGACGCGGACAGCGCGACGGGGGGCAACGCGAGTCCGCTGTGGCACAGAAGTTTCCTGATCAATGGCGCGACTACGGTTCCGATCGCGCTGCAGGGCTGCGGAGATACAACGCAATGGACGGAAGTGGGAATCGTTTCGACGCCGGTGATCGATACCGCGACGGGGACGCTTTATGTGGTGGCCAAAACCTACGAGAATTCGACGTTTGTGCATCGCTTGCACGCGCTGGATGTTACGACCGGCCTGGAGAAAGCGGGCAGTCCTATCGTAATCACGGCGAGTTACGAGTTTGCCGGTACGAACTATGTTTTCGAGCCTGCGATGCAAGTCAACCGCCCGGCGCTGCTGCTGGAGAACGGCAACGTCTACATTGCGATTGGATCGAACGGGTGCCGGGGCGGCAAGGAGCAGGGGTGGGTGGTGGCCTACAACACTTCGACGCTGCAACCGGCAGGCGCGTTTGACGACGAACCGGGGGAGTCGGCGGCGGCCGTCTGGATGAGGGGCGGCGGACTTTCATCCGACAGCAATGGCAACATCTATGGAGCGACCGCGGATGGACCATTCGCGGCGGACATGAATCTCGGACAGTCGGTATTCAAGCTGTCACAGGTGGGCGATGCGCTACAACTGGCGGACTGGTTCACGCCTTTCAACGAGGCGTATCTGGACGAGAACGATCTAGATATGAGCGAACCCGTACTGGTGTTGCCGAATCAGCCGGGTAAGCATCCGCATCTAGCCCTGGCGGTGGGAAAGGAAGGCACGATCTATGTTCTGAACCGCGACAAGATGGGGCACTTCTGCGCTACGTGCACACAGATGAGCGGGGACACGAATATCGTGGAAGAGTTGACGGCATTCTCTCCCGAGCCCGGAGCGATGGTTTATTGGAACAATACAATCTATACCTCGGGGGTCGCGGCGCCGATCGCGGCGCTGGCGCTAAAGAGAGGGGAACTGGCGCAAACGCCGTTCGCGCAATCGAAGAAGACGGCGAACGGACATTCGCCCGTGCTCTCCGCCAACGGGACTAGTTCGGGCGTTCTGTGGCAGCTCAACGGTACATATCTGACTGCTTATGACGCGCTTACGCTGGTGACTCTGTATGGCAGCAGCCAGGCTCCCAATGGTCGCGATCTGCTGCCCGCGCTTCCCCACTTTGCGAATCTGGTCGTGGCGAATGGCAAAGTGTATGTGGGGACGAACAACAGCCTGGTGGCGTTCGGGTTGCTCTAAGCGACTGTGGAAGAAGTTGGGTGTCGATATCGAGCCCATGAAAGGAGTGTGCGTGAGAACTCGGTAGTCCCTCTAGGGGCATCGGAGCAGAAATTCTTCCGCAGTCTGCCAGGCGATTCCGCGAGTAGCAAATCTGCCGCTGTCATTTATTAACTAATCCAACGTTCACTAAATCCTGGCGGCACCTGCCTGGCTATTTTATGGCGGCTCGTCGGAGACGGTCTTGGATGGCTTCCCACCCGGGCGTGCGGGGTGGAAGATCTACGACGATCCAGTTGTAATCTCGGGCGTCCGCCTGGTGGAGAACATCGTAGAGCGCGGCGCCGTAGTCGGCTGCGGATTGCGGCATCTGGTGGATGGCGATGTTGGCGCGGCTGGGCGGATGCTGGTACCGCAGGTAAAGTCCTTGTCCTTGGCCCTGATCGGGCACTTTTCCATTGGTTGCTAAATATAGAGGGGTGCGCGGGCTGTAGTGACGGGGATGCATTCCGGGGGCGGGATGGGCTCCCGCTCGAACTTCCTGTGCGGAGGCGATGGGCCCGACTATCGTTTCCAGTTCCCTCCGCGAAATTCCGCCCGGGCGAAGAAGGACCGGTCTTTGTTTGGTCAGTCCAGGCCCGTCACGTCCAGGCCCGGCAAGTGAGAGGACCGTGGATTCGATGCCGACCAGACAGGGTCCACCGTCGAGAATGAAATCCACGTCAGAACCCAGACTCCGGCGGACGTGCTCAGCGGTCGTCGGGGAAAGTTCGGAGAAGCGGTTGGCGCTGGGTGCTGCGAGTGGGACACCGGCGGCGCGAATGAGGGCAAGCGCGATGGGATGGGCAGGCATGCGCAGAGCGACGGTGGTGAGATTGGCGGTGACGATGTCGGGAATGACTGATTGTTTTTCCAGTTGCTTGTGCAACTGCTTGGCCAGTACCAGGGTCAACGGGCCGGGCCAGAATCGGCGGGACAGGCGGTCAGCGACTTCTGGCCAGTTCGCAACCAGCGACTGCGCCATTTCGATCGAAGCTACGTGGACGATGAGCGGGCTGGTGCCCGGTCTGCGTTTGACGGCGTAGATGCGGGCCACCGCTTCGGCATCGAGGGCGTTGGCGCCAAGACCATACACAGTTTCAGTGGGGAAGGCGACAAGTCGGCCGGCGCGGAGGAGCCGGGCGGCACGGTCGATGTCGCCGGGAGCGGCGGCTTGGGGCATAGGTAATTGTAGATTGCAGAACGTCAGAATCGCGGGTCACCTACGGGAACGGCTCTACCACAGGGGGGCACAGAGGAACACAGGGGAAATCAGAGGCGGGGTGAATCTCAGAAAGTGAGACTAGCACTGCGACTGCGACCATTCTACGGCGGAGAAACGGGCGTCTCGCCCGGCTCTTCACCGGCAAGATTGCGAAATTACTTTTTCTTTTCGTCTTTCTTTTGTTCTTCTTCGACCACCAGGTTGTTAGTCACCGAGAATGCGCCGTGGACGCTGTTAGCCTGCATGCCGGCAATTTGCTTGTCCATCGTGCGGGCGACTACGCCCTCGAGTATGATGTTTCCATTCTTGACGATGATGTGAATGGGCGGAACGGCGCGCAGTTGGTACTGGCTGAGAACGCTGTTGCCGTAGATGGCGCGGTAGGCAGCGCGACGAATTCGGTCATCGTCAATGGAGGTGGGCAGAACCTCGATGTTGTTGGCGACTTTTTCTACGCCTTCAATATGTTCGACCACATTTTCGGCGTCGGACTTGAGCGTGGGACGCGAGACTTGGCCAAGCAGGGTTACGGTACCATCGGGGTCGACCTTGTAGGCGAGGTTGTCGAAGACGCCATAGTACGGGAGCATCACGAGTTCGTGACGGACTTCCTTGACGATGCGATCGAAGCTTTTCTGAGGGAGCGTGCCAGCTGGTTGGCTGTCCTGGAAAGCGGGACTCGCGAAAGCCACCATCGACAAAATCAGTGAGACAGCAAGAACTGCGAGCAGTGATTTTTTCATTTGTGTCACCTCACGCAAGATTTCTTACGACACGGTGAGAATCTCTGAAACACCTCGCACTTTAGAGACGCTGGAAAGAACCGAGAAGTTGCTTTTTTTTGGCGGTGGATTGGCGCCTGCCACTCATCTGTAGCGAATTCAGAGTTGCTTTGACTACTGGCACCTCCCACGCAACCCTGGGCGGGTCAGGGCGCCCGTCCTCCACTTGCTTAGGTTGTTTTGGGTTTGCGGCGGCCCTCGCGGAAACCTTCGATCAAGAGATAGAGCACGGGGATAAAGAATAGGTTGAGGATCGTGCTCATAATCATGCCGCCGAAGACGGTGGTGCCTACGGAGTGGCGTCCGTTCTCTCCGGCGCCGCTGGCGGTGACCAGGGGAACAACGCCCAGGATGAAGGCAAAGGACGTCATGAGAATCGGGCGCAGGCGAATACGGGCTGCTTCGACGGCCGCGTCGAGAATGGTCATGCCGCGTTCGCGCAACTGCTCGGCGAATTCCACGATCAGGATGGCATTCTTGGACGCCAGGCCTACGAGCATGACGAGTCCCACCTGGCAGTAAACGTCGTTCTGCTGGCCGCGGAGCCATTGGGCAGAGAGCGCGCCGAGCAGCGCCATAGGCACAGCAAGCAGAATAATGAAAGGCAGTACGAAACTTTCATACTGCGCTGAGAGCGTCAGATAGACGACCAGTGTTCCAAGGCCGAAGAGGATGAGCGTGGTCGATCCCGACGCCAACTCTTCCAGCGAAATTCCCGACCATTCGTAGGTGTAGCCCTGAGGCAACATCTTCGCGGCGAGCTGCTGCATGGCTTCGATGGCCTGTCCAGAGCTGAAACCGGGGGCAGCGGAGCCGTCGATTTCCGTCGAGCGGAAAAGATTGTAGTGACTGATGACCTGGGGCGCGACGTTCTGGTTGATGCTGACCAGGTTTTCCAGCGGAACCATAGCGCCGGAATCGGAGCGAACGTAGTACTGCTTGATGTCCTGCGGATGCGAGCGAAATTGCTTGTCGGCCTGCACGTAGACACGATAAGAGCGGTTATTGAAATCGAAATCGTTGATGTAAGCCGAACCCATGTAGACGCTAAGCGTGTTGGTAATCTGGCTCAGCGGGATGTGCAGACTCTTGGCTTTTTCGCGATCGATAGTCACGATAAACTGAGGATCGCTCGCTGTGTAGGTGGTGAAAAGTCCGGCAAGATCTTTGCGCCCGAAGCCAGCGCGAACGAGGTCGTGGGTAGTTTTGTCGAGATCCTGAAGAGTATGATTGCCCTGATCCATGAGTTCAAATTGGAATCCGCCGAACTCACCGAGACCTTGCACAGCGGGCGGTTCGAAGGCGATGACAATTGCGCCGGAAATTCCGAACAATTGGGGGCGCAGTCGATTGAGAATCGCGGCCGCGGTGTGGTCGTGGCCCTTGCGCTTCTCGTAGGGCTGAAGGGTCAGGAAAACAAGTCCGGCGTTAGGCGAGTTGCCTCCGAAACTAAAGCCGGAGACGGCGAAGGTACCCAGGACATCGGGGAAATTCTTGGTGATGGCGGTCACCTGCTCGCCGATATTCCGCGTGTATTCCAGCGATGCTCCGGTAGGCGCCTGGATGGCGACGATGAGGTATCCCTGATCCTCGTTGGGGACGAAGCCCTGGGGCACTTGCCGGAAGACGAAGTACGCGAGACCGAGTCCGGCGGCAAACAGGATTAAAGCGACAGCTTCGAAGCGCAGGAAAGTACGGAGAGCGCGCACGTAGCCATTGTTAACCGCGACCAAGACGCGATCGACGCGCTTGAAAAACCAATTCTTTTCGCCGTGCCGGCGACCGAGCAGAAGCGCGGAAAGCGCGGGCGTAAGAGTCAGCGCGTTAAAGGCGGAGATGGTGATCGAAAAGGCGATGGTCAGCGCGAACTGGCGGAACAGAATGCCGGTTGTGCCGGGAAAGAAAGCGACCGGCACGAAAACGGCAACCAGCACCAAAGAGGTGGCGATGACGGCGCCAGTGACTTCTTTCATGGCGTCGGATGCCGCTCTGACGGGATTCAGCTCGCCTTCCTGCAGATGGCGTTCGATGTTTTCGATGACCACGATGGCGTCATCGACCACCAGGCCCGTGGCGAGCGTGATGCCGAACAGCGTCAGTGTGTTGATGGAGAAGCCGAGCAGCTTGACGAAGGCGAACGTGCCAATGAGCGAAACCGGGATGGTAACTGCCGGAATGACAGTAGAGCGCCAGTCTTCGAGGAAAACGAAGATGACAAGGATAACCAGGAAGATGGCTGAGCCGAGGGTTGAAACCACGTCGCGGATGGATTCGCTGACCGCGTCGGTGGTATCGAACGCGACCTCATACTTCATGCCGGGCGGAAAGCGCTTGGAAAGGCGTGCAAGCTCGGCGAGGCAGCGGCGATGCACGTCGAGGGCGTTGGCGGTAGAGAGCTGGGTGACGCCGATGCCAACGGAGTCGTTCCCGTTGTAATCCAGGGTAGAGCTGTAATCTTCGGCCCCGAGCTCGGCGTGACCGACGTCGCGCAGGCGCACCAGCGTGCCGTCCGCATTGCTCTTAAGGATGATGTTATCGAACTGCGTGGATTCCGAAAGACGGCCGACGGCACGGACGCTGATCTGGAACTGCTGGCCGGGGATGGAGGGCTGGGAGCCGACTTGTCCGGCGGCAACTTCCACGTTCTGCTCCTGGAGAGCGGTGACCACATCGTCGGCGGTTAAGGAGCGACTCGCCATACGCACGGGATCGAGCCACAGGCGCATGGAGTATTTGCGTTCGCCGAAGATTTCGACGTTGGCCACGCCGGGAACACGCTTCAGGTTGTCGCGGACGTAGACATCGAGGTAATTGCTCATGAAGAGCGTGGAGTAGCGGCCGTCGGGCGAGAAAACACCCGCGCCGAAGACGTAATTCTCCGAGGTCTTGGCGACCGTAACTCCGACTTGCTTGACCGCATTGGGGAGACGTCCTTGCGCAGTGTTGACACGGTTCTGGATGTCAACCGAGGCGAGGTCGGGATCGCGGGTGATGTCGAACGTGGCGGTGATGGTGCTGACGCCGTTGTTGGTGCTGGAGGAAGTGATGTACTTCATGCCCTCGGCGCCGTTGATCTGCTGCTCGAGCGGCGTGGTGACGGCGGATTCGACAGTCTGCGAACTGGCCCCGGTGTAAGTGGCGGTGACCGCGACCTGCGGCGGCGCGAGGTCGGGGAATTGCGCGATGGGCAGTGTAGGTATGCAGACGGCGCCCGCGAGAATGATCATCAGGGCGCAGACGGTGGAGAAGACCGGGCGATGAATAAAAAAGTCGACCATAAGAAACAGCTGCCGGTTCCCAGTTCCCAGTCTTTGGCACATGCTGCCCGTTGTTTTGTCGGAGCTGGTTTTGGGAAATCTCTCTTGGACTCTTGCTAGCTACTACTTTCCTGCGGGACCACGGGTACGCCATCGATTAGAAACTGCGTGCCGGAGACGACCACCTTGTCTCCCGGCTTTACACCGTCGAGAACAACATAGTCGTTGCCGACGATTTGGCCGATCTGGAGCGGCTTTTGGTGGACCACGTATCCACCTTTCTGGTCCGGCTCAGCGACGAAAGCGAAATAAAGGCCGCCGATTCGCGACACGGCCACGACCGGAACCACCGGCTTTTCCTGGCTGCCCCACACTACACGAGCGCGGATGAACTGAGCGGTGCGCAGGCTGTCGTTCGAGTTTGCGATCTGCGCTTTGACCAGTACGGTCTGCGTCGAGTTGTCCACCTGTGGCGAGATGAAGGTGACCCGGCTGGCGGCGAGCAAATTTCCTGAACCGTCGACGATCTGGACAGGAAGATTCATCTTGAGCTGGCCAGATTTTTCGATGGGAACGTAAATGTAAGCTTCGAGGCTGCCGGGACGGTCGACCGTGGTAAGGGTAGTGGTGGTGAGAACGCGATCGCCAACGCGGACGGGCACATCACCGACGATGCCAGCACGCGGCGCGACCACCTGGTAGTAGTGTAATTGGACCTGTTGTTCGCTGACTTGAGCATCAAGCGAGTGCAGTTGCGCTTGCGCGGCATCAAGAGTCGCTCGCGCCTGGTCGAGATCCTGCTTGCTGACTACGCCGGCGTTGGCAAGACCGCTGACGCGTTCGTAGTTCTGCTTCGCCCACGTGACCTGGGCGACTTGGGCAGCGCGAGCGTCTTCCTGGCTCTTGACCGTGGCCTGCTGCTTGGCAGGGTCGATTTGCATCATGGGAGCGCCAGGGGCGACGTGCTCGCCGGAGTGGACGAAGATCTGCGTAATGATGCCTTCGACCTGTGGCATGACCACAGCGGAGTCGCGCGATTTCAAGGTGGCAACGTAGTCGGTGGCGTCCTCGACTCTCTCGGCCTTGGCCGTTTGCACTTTAACCGGCATGGCCTGCGGGGCGGCAGCCTTGGCTGCTTTGCTGTTGCCGCACGCGGTGGTGAAAAGGAGCGCGGCTAGAAGGATGCCGGGCAGAATCATAAATGACGTTATAGCGAGGAATCGAGACATAGTCCTTGAGCTCTAGCAGGTCTAGCGCTTAACGAAATCCATCAGCCCCCGGAAACATTGGATCATCCATATAGATTCATGGCAAGGGCACAAGGCTCCGAAGAATTTTCGCTTCTGCTAAATTGTCTTGTCATGAAACCGAGCCGGAGTTTTGCGAGCGACAACAACGCGGTGGTGCATCCCGAGGTGCTGGAGGCCCTACGGCGCACTAACCAGGGGCACGTGGTTGGGTATGGGGATGATCCGTACACGGAATCAGCGGTGGGAAAATTCCGGGAACACTTTGGGGCCGAGGTGGCGGTCTTCTTCGTTTTCAATGGGACGGCGGCGAATGTGCTGAGTTTGCAAGCGCTGACGCGGCCGTTTCATGCGGTACTGTGTCCGGAGCTGTCTCATATTTATACGGATGAATGTGGAGCGCCGGAAAAGTTTACGGGGTGCAAGCTCGTGCCGCTGGCAGCGCCGGATGGGAAGTTGACGGTGGAAACGGTGGCTCACGCGTATCACGGAATTGGGGACCAGCATCATGTGCAGCCTCGGGTAATTTCGATTACGCAATCTACCGAGATGGGCACAGTCTACAAGCCGCAGGAAGTCGAGGCGTTGGCGCAGTTTGCTCACGAGCGAAAGATGTTCTTGCACGTGGATGGGGCGCGGATTTCAAACGCTGTGACGGCGCAGCGACTGACCTTGCGGCAGGCGACGCGCGATTTGGGAGTAGATGTGCTTTCGTTTGGCGGAACGAAGAACGGGCTGATGGGAGTGGAGGCGGTCGTGTTCTTTCGTCCGGAACTGGCTGAGGATTTTCTCTTTGTGCGCAAGCAGGGAATGCAACTGGCATCGAAGATGCGCTACCTGTCGGCGCAGATGGAGGCGCTGCTGACGAACGATCTCTGGCGGCGGAATGCGGAGCATGCGAACCGCATGGCGCGACTGCTGGAACAGGAGGTGAAGAAGATTCCGCGAGTCAAGATTGTGTATTCGGTGGAGGCGAACGGGGTGTTCGCACAGATTCCGCGGGAGGCTATTAAGAAGATACAGGAGCGGTACTTCTTCTATGTGTGGAGCGAAGAGGAGTCGGTAGTGCGGTGGATGTGCTCGTTTGACACTACCGAGGAGGATGTCCGCGAGTTTGCGGAGTTTGTGGGGGCGATGGTGAGAGACGTCCCGACCTGACGTTCCGGGGTTGGGTTCATAGAGCTATGCGATGGCCGTAGAGACGCGGCTTGCCGCGGATTGAACCGAAAACCCAGCATTTGGGTGGCGCGGAAGAGCGGCAAATTTACTTCTTGGCTGCCTTGACCCTTGCCCATCTTGCTCTCTGCGCGGCTGCGATTCTCTTGCGTCCTGCAGCCGAAATCGTTCGCTTCTTGCGAATTGGTGCTGATCTACGTTTGCTCCCCTGCAGGAAAACTTTTCCGAAGGTAGTTAGAGCAGCGGTTACGCGATTGAGTTCATCCTCAAGGCGTGCACGTTCATGTTGGAGTTGTTTCACCACGGTTTGAATCAGTGTCTTTGCCATTTGGCGATTTTATCACTTATAAGTTGAACATCAAGAACGTTCCTGCAAGAAAGGTTGGTTAGCTGGCACAAATTCCCGTTTCTGATGAAAACCCCGCTCTGGGCAGGGACTCCAGGTCTGGCAAGGATCGAAGACCAGGCGGCACCAGCCCAGGTCGGATCTGCGGTCGGCCTTGCACTCGGAGTTACTTTTCTCGCCGAAACTGGTTGCGCTTCTTATAAGACATGACCGTCAGGCCGATGCGGATGCCCATGGGTGGGAACATAAGACGAGGCTGCGCGGTTGCGGTTTCTCCTAATCTTAAGGTGGTACCATCCTTACTGACCATATGACAAAGGCGCGCTGGTTCCGGTCATCAAGTCGCAATGCCCGAATGCTTCTGACGGCGGTCACCACCGTTTGTCTGGCCTTGACCGGACTGCCTGGAAATCTAGAACTTGCCCAGGCTCAGACCGCCACGCCAACCAAAGGATTCCGGCCGCCCCCTACACTTCCGCTGACGAGCTTTTATGACACGCCACATCCGCTGCCCCCGGGCAAGCCCGGAGAGCTGATACGGTCGGAGCCGATCGACCAATACAACCTTCCGTATGAATTGTCCGCAGTGCGGATTCTTTATCACTCCCGGACAGCGAAGGGAGAAGACGTGGCGGTCTCGGCGGTGGTGCTGATTCCGGATGGCAAGCCTCCGGCAAGCGGATGGCCGGTGATTGCCTGGGCGCACGAGTTCAGAGGAGCGGCGCGTCCGTGCGCTCCCTCACTGATGAAGAATCTCGGGGTCGGGCCACTCCTTGCGATGTACGCCAATCTCGGGTATGCGGTGGTTGCGACCGACTATTCCGGGTTGGGGGCCGATTCCGGCAAGCCGGTGGTGGACATGCAGTCGAACGCGTTGGATGTTATCTATTCGGTTCCGGCGGCGCGCGCGGCTGTGAAAGAGATCGGAACTAAATGGATTGCCGTGGGACCTTTCCAGGGAGCGCTGGCCGCAGTGGCCGTGGCGGAGAGCGACGTACGCGATTTCAATTATCTGGGTAGTGTCGCCACCTCGGGGGTGGCGGATGCGCAGGAGGCCTACCAGCGCTTCGCGCTGCGTTCTTCTAACCGCATGCTGCTGGTATTGGCATCTACCGTTAAAGCGCTGTATCCGGAATTCCAGTTGAGCGACATGCTGAAAGACGTGGCGCTTCCTGCGTACCAGCGTGTTACGCAGACCTGTGGAGGAGAGACAGAGCCGGAGTTCACCAACGAAATGCTCAAACCGGGGTGGGAGAACAATCCGTTCGTGAAGGAATTCTTCAGCAGGAACACTCCCGGTCACAAGTCGGCACACGGCCCGTTCCTTGTGATCAGTGGCGAGGCGGACCCGGCCATACGGTCGGACATGTCGGAAAAAACCGTAGCCCGCATGTGCAAGCAAGGAAGCCGAATCCTTTTCTTGAAGTATCCGGATGTCGATGCCAGCGGCGTGATGGGAGCATCGGTCGCAGACCAGATCAGTTGGATCAAGGCGCGGTTTGCCGGCTATGTCGCTCCTAACAACTGTCGTTGAGCAACTACCAATCGCGGTCGGAGTCAGGCGCGTCATCCGCCCGTCTGACCTGATTGCGTTTGTGATGCACGACAAAAATCATGCCCACGGAGGCGAGCGTGGGAGGAATAACAAGGATCAGAATTCCGCTTTGCAATGCCGCAATCATGCGAGCGCCGGCGGCAGCCGCTTGCGTGTAACAGAGCGAGCAGCTCTGGCAAAAAGCCGGCACGGCGGTCAGCAACAGAATCAATCCTGCCCACGCAAGCCGTGCGAGCCGAAGGCGCGATTCATGCATTGATCACTCCAAGAATTAGCTTGGCTGGAAGCCTGTAAGTCGGAACAGGAGCAGCCGGAAGCTGTCGGTCCAGATATAGTTCATGGTTGCGAGCACGAAGAGCATGAAGAAAACGACGAACTTGACGAACACACGCTTTTCGAAGCCCAGATTCATGAGGAATAGCACCACGAGGATGGTTTCGATGACGGCAAATGTAAGCATGCGCACCGCCAATTGCGACCCCTCGATGCTCTGATAGCCGATGACGAACTGCAGTGCCGTAATGATCAACAGGACGAGATATACGGCCACATATTTCTTGATTCCACTTCCTTCAGCTGTCGTCATGTATTTCGCTCCTTATTCCTTACGGTCTAGCGTGCTACGTTCATCAGATAGACAACTGGAACGATAAATAGCCATACCAGACCCACGAATTGCCAGAAGAGGTTAACGATCTCGATATCGTCGGCGTTGTAGCGGCCTCCCTGATAGCGGATTGCCACGACGAACAGAGCGATCGTACCGACCGAAATGTGGAGCAAGCTAAAGCCGGTGACGGAGTAGAACGCGGCGCCAAAGACTGCTGAACCCCAGGGATTCTGAAACAAGCCGGCGCCCTGGCTCATCATGCTCATCCAATCGCGAATGTGCAACAAGGTGAAGACCAAGCCCAAGGCAGCTGTGATCATCATCCAGCGGAAAGCTCCCACCTTGTCGCCCGTCTCGGCAGCCCTGAACGCTATCAGCATAGTTGCGCTGCTAGCGATCATAACGAGCGTCATGATCGCGATACTGGTTACGCTGTGGAAAGGTCGTGGCCAGTCGGGAGTGGCATTGCGCAGGAATGCGTAGGCTGCCAGACAGGCAGCGAACGTCATCATGTCTGCCATGATGAACAGCCACATCGCCAATTTCTTGGAAGGAATCGCAAATGGGCGTTCTTCCATCGGAGGAGCCGCATGTGCTCCCATGGTCAAATGTGCTTCGCTCACGGTGCCTCCTGTGTTGTATGCATTAGATCTTCATCCAAAGCAGTATCAGTAAATACACCCAAAGAATGCCCATGAAGTGCCAGTAATAGGAGAAACTATCCAGCGTGCTCCGCCGCAGAACAGTACTATGTAGTTTACGGATCACATACGTCAAGCCAACTAACCCGCCGAGCACGTGCAGCGCATGGATCGCTGTCAGCAGATAGAAGAACGAACTGTTGGGATTGGTGGCGAGATATAACCCCTCAGAACGCAACTGCAACCAAGCCGCGTATTGGCCGACGACAAAAACTCCACCGAGGAAGCCAGTAATGTACAACCAGCGCGCCGGGTTCAGATCGAAGGTTCTTGGACCGCCCATGAAGACTGCGACCCTTCGGCGTGCGATTTCCAAAGTTAGACCGCTGGCCAGCAGCACCAGCGTATTCCAGTAGAGAACTGGAGGAAGGGTCAGGTGGTGCCAATCCGTTGAGGCTCCCTGGCGGACGACCAGGGCGCTGGTAAAGGCGGCAAAGGACATCGCAATTGCAGCTATGACCACCAAGATCCCAGATTTTGACGCAACGGGTGCGTAATCCTGAACCGCAGGTAGTTTGCCGTCGTTCGGAATCAGATTCCGGAAGCCCCCGTTGCCGGGGCTTCTCGGCTCCGGCGAGCGACGCGGCTTAACCTTCGGGGGTACGTTGACCGTAGTTGCCATGGGTACTAGACTCCTTTGACAAATTGCAGGGTCGTTTTGTTTACGGCTCTTCGTGCTCGGTCTTCACCTGCTCGGGTGAATCTTGCATCACGTAATCGCCGGCTGAACTCTGCACCCCGTATTGATAGGGATCGTGATAAACCACCACATGCCTGCCCCCGAAGTTATCCCACGGCGGCGGCGAAGTTGTTGACCATTCGAGCGAGGTGCCTTGCCACGGGTTGTCCGGGGCAGGCTCGCCCCAGAACCGACTGTGAATGAAGTTGTAGAAGAAAATCAACTGGGCTGCGCCGGTGAAAAGCGCGGCTATCGTGATGAACTGGTGCACGCCGACAAGTGGCTGCATGTAATCCGCTGGAAACGACGAATAGCGTCGCACATTCCCAGCCAGTCCCAGGTAGTGCATCGGCATGAAGATGGCATAGACACCGACGAAGCTGCACCAGAAGTGAACTTTTCCCAGGGTTTCGTTCATCATCCGTCCCCACATCTTCGGGAACCAGAAGTAAGTCCCAGAGAAGATGCCGAAAATCGCCGCGATGGCCATTGTAAAGTGGAAATGAGCCACTACGAAGTAGGTCGCGTGGAGCAGGATCTGGATCGAGGGCTGCGCCAGGAAAAAGCCGCTCACCCCGCCGGTGATGAACAGCGAAATAAAGGCCAGGGCAAACAGCGAAGCTGAGTTAATGCGCAACTTCGCGCCGTAAAGGCTCCCAATCCAAATCAAGACAATGATTGTGGATGGGATCGTAATCAACAGCGTGGGAAACGAGAACATAATCGACGAGACGGGATTCATCCCGCTGACAAACATATGGTGTCCGTACACCATGTAGCTGAGAACCGCCAAGGCACCCATGGAGTACACCAGCACGCGATGACTGAGCATGGGCTTGCGCATGTTGGTGATGAGGACATGCGACACGATGCCCATACCGGGCACGATGGCGATGTACACCTCAGGATGTCCGAAGAACCAGAAGAGGTGCTGCCATAGAAGCGTCGAACCACCTGAGTGTGGCTGCAATTGGTCGTTAATGACCAGATTGGATGCGACGAAGAAGCTCGTCCCAGCCACGTGGTCCAGAATGAGGAGGATGCAGGCCGGCATCAGCACGGCGAACGACGTCAGGCCCATACAGGAGGTGATGAACCAGGCCCAGGTAGGAAGCGGCAGCCGCCACATGCTCAAGCCCTTGCAACGCAGGTCCAGAATATTGGGAATAAAATTCAACGATCCGAACAGCTGACCCACGCAGAAGATAGCGATGGAGGTTGCCCAAATAACCACGCCCGCGCCCTGACCGGGACCTGCCACCGACCCAACGGCACTAAGCGGCGCGTATTGGGTCCAACCGCCCAAGGTGGGGCCATCACTCACGAAGAACGACAAGAGCATGACGCAGAAGGCCACGAACGTGGTCCAGAACGACATCATGTTGAAATGCGGGAACGGCATGTCCTCACAGCCGGTGTGTATGGGAATGAAGAAATTACCGAAGGCCGCGAAGGGTGCAACCGTGAGCACAAAAAAGACCATGAAGGTGGCATGCATGGTCATGAGTTGCAGGTAGAACTCGGGCGTCATGACATCGCCGGCGGCACCGGCCTTGGAGAGCAAATGCAGCCCTGGAATGGCATAGTTGGTCCACGCCAGGTGGATGCGCATCAGCCAGGAAAGCACCATGCCGATGATCACCGCGGCCAATCCCAGACCGTAATATTGCTTGCCGATTACCTTGTGATCCAGGCTGAAAATGTATTTCCGGATGAAAGTCGTCGGAGGCCCGTGGTGTGCCGCCGCGTGCGTTGTGTCGTGCATGTGCTCACCTCGAAGAGAAATCTCTACGCCGCAACGAGTGCAGACGGTCTTTCCTCACTGCAAACCTCACTGCATAGCCGCTTCCTTCTTTAGCCAGTCGTCATAGTCCTGCTGCGACAACACGCTCAGGTACGCTTTCATGTTGTAATGCCCCAAACCACAGAGCTGGCTGCATACGATTTCATACCTGCCAATCTTCGTGGCGGTGAAGTGAAGTTGGAGATCCAATCCTGGCACGAAATCCTGATGAATCCGCAAGGCTGGAACATAGAACGAATGGCTGACGTCTTTGGCGTGCATCAGCAGGCGGATTTCCTTGTTAACGGGAATGGCCATCTCGGCAGTCACGATGTCATCTCTGGAATCTGGGTCGCTGTTCGGATCAAGGCCAAAGAAGTTCTGATTGGCCTCATTGATCTTGTCGGCGTGAATTGGACCGAACTTTCCATCTGGCCCCGGATAGCGGAAATAGAATGCAAACTGGCCGGCCTGAACTTGAACGGGCAACGCGTCTGCACCGGGCTGTGTGAAGTAGATATTGCCCCAGGCTTTTACTCCGAAAATTCCCAGGGCAAACACTTCCACGCCGACAAGAATAATCGCGGCCGCCACCAGCCCGGTTGCGCCGCCGGGAAAATTCTTCGACTTCTCGCCTGTTCGATTGCCGGAGAATCTCCAGATAAACCACGCCAAGAGAATCTGTGAGGCGAGGAAAGAAATTCCGGCCTCCCACATCGTGTCCGCCAGTTGGTCGTCAATGGCTTGACCGTGGGCCGAGATGTCCTCCATCGGATGCCAGGTATTGCGGACGATGGGAATCGCGGAAAGGATCGTGATTGCGATGAGGGTAATCGCAAAGAACTTCGCCATGATGTCGCTCCCGCCGGCTTTCCGGCCTTATCGCCTTCCTCAAAACCAGCCCAGTTGACGCGTGCTAGTAACGGCTGCGCGCGTAGCGTAACTCAACAACCTGAACGTTACCTGAACTCTTCATGAACATTTGTTCATATTCCTCTAAAATCTGAACCGCTCAAAAAATGGGCGGTGCCGCCTTTCCCGCGCCAGTCCTTGCCTCAGCTTGCCTTGCTTACTTAGGGAATACAGCGGCGGAGTGCGAGACTCCACCGCCGATCGGTCAGTATGCCTTCGCCTTGAACGTGAAGTTGACGTCCTTGGTTTCGTTGCCGGTGATGGTGACGTCGGCGGTCTGGGTGCCGTAGTCCTCATGCCAGGCGGTGATGGTGTACTTGCCGGGAGGCAGGTTCGGGAGCTTGAAGTCCCCTCCACCCTTGCTTAAGTCGTAGTGCGACGTCTTAAGCACCACGAACCAGCCATGCATCCAGGGATGGATGTTGCACTTCACCGGGATGAATTCGGGCTTGTCGTATTTCTCCTTGATCGGCGGCGTGCCGGGGGGCTGGGATTTGTTCCACTCAATGTTCACTTTGGGCAGCGGGTGAATGTTGTGCGAAGTTTGGTCGTCGTTGACGATCTGGAATTCCTGGTCGACGTGCATGGGCAAAACGTGCGGGATATACTGACAACCTTTCTGCGTGTAGGTGATGGCCTGCGTCGGAACCTGGCCGTCGTCGGGAGCTCCGGAGGAAACGTACACCACCACGTTATCCAACGCGTTGTTGGCCCCGGTCACAACCGTCTCGGTAGTCACGGGTGTGGCATGCTGCTTGGCGCAGCTGGGTTCTTTGGACATGTCGATGGGCTTTTGGTGGGCGGGCGTGCCCGTGTAGGTCACCTTGCCGCTAACGGTTCCCGCAAAGATCAGGGACGGACACATCAGGGACGGGCATACCAGCAGCGTCAAACAAGCTAGCAGCATTTGCTTAGTGCGCATTGGAGTATCTCCCTTCTCGCGTTCTTGGTTGCGATAGATCGGGTATTCATTCAGTGGCCGCCACCGGACGACTTGCTATCGGCCGGGGCAGCTGCCGGCGCGGGGTTCTTATCCACGTACGGAGGGATCACCCCGTGCGCGGCCATTAGAACTTCGTTCTCCTTGCTGTGTCGATGCACCTGTAACGTACGCAGGAAATGGACGAGATCCCAGGCGTCGTTCGGTTGAATCACGTCAGCGAAGGAAGGCATAGGCGTGCCGTCCAGTCCGGTCATGAAGATCTTGTAGATATCTTCATTGGTTTTGCCGCACTTGAAGCGCGAGTCGTTCCCGCCGACGGCGAAGTTGTAGGGGCGGATCGGATTGTCTTTACTGTCGGTGAGAGTCGACGCCGACGGACCGTCGCCCTCTCCGTGTGTACCGTGACACTTCCAGCATTCCAATTTAGCGAAGAGCGCTTTGCCGTGCGAAATACTCTCGATGGTGACGGGTGGCTCGGCCGGAATCTTAATCGGTTCGCCGGCTTTTTCCTTCTCCCAACGGGGCGAAAAAATCTTGATGTAGGCCACCAGGTCGGCGCGCTGCTGCTTGGTAAAGGTACTCCAGATTGGCATGTTGGAGTTGTCAAGGCCGCGCGCGATGGTGTTGAAAAGATCTTCATCGGTAGGCAGCGTGCCAGTCAGAGTGGAGCGGCACTTGAAAGTGGCGATGGTAAAGTCGCGTGGCTTCGGATCCAGCCAGACGGCGTTCTCCCCATTGGAATCGCCGTAGTCGCCGTGGCAGCCGGCACAGTAGCGGCGGTAGTCGGATTTCGCGTCCGCGGCATGACCGGTAATGTTCCCGATGTGGCTCTCCATCGGCTTGACCACGACTGGTGGCTTCGGGCCGACGAGGGGTTCATCTTGGGCGAAGGCCTGAGGGGTGAACCCGGCGGCGAAAACCAGCCCTAGAATCGCAATGCAAGGGATCGCAGTGAAAAGAATCGCACCGATAAAACGTATTGGCTTCAAGCTTTTCATGGTCAGCACCCTTAAACCGAAGTCAGCGCTGGTGGATCGAGTTCACCAGCGATTCATCCTCATCAGAAATCAAAGTCAATTCCGAACAGCAATTCACTGGTGTTTATGCTGGTGGTATTGCCCAACGCGTTAATCGGGCCTGTACCGTCCTGGTGAAACAAGTTGAATTCGCCGTGATACGCAAAGCCGGCCCGGCTGGTCATAAACGGGTTGTAGCGGTAGCCAACTACATAGTTGGTAATGTTTCCCAGGTTGGACGGGGAAGGACCTGTGATACCTGAGGGAGAAGTGCCTGTGTATCCCGGCCCGTTGGCTTGTTGCGACATTCGTTCCGCCTCAAACCGAGCGAGGAAGATCAACTGCGGACTGTACACGTAGCGAGCTTCGACGAGGTAGCCGTTCCAACTGGGCGACCGCGATCCCGTGTTAAGAACCGCCACGCCAGGGATGGCGTTAGGCCCAGGCGATAATCCCAGCGATAATCCCGGAGATCCATTGCTTGGGTTGACTGCGTTGCCATAACCCTGCCCGAACCATACGTTATCCTCGCCGTGCTGCGTAACTACGTTTACGTCAAAGTGCGGGCCGAAGTATATTTGCCCCGTAAAGCCGACACGACTGAATCCTTTGTTTCCGATTCCCGAGCCAGGGATGGGCGCCCCGCCGTTAGTCCGATAGTAAGTTGCCGCCTGTCCTACAAAAGCATACATCCCGAGGCGATCCACCCCCAGCTTGCCGGTATCAATACCTTGGTCGAAGGTAAAAAATCCGCTATAGGTGTTGCCTCCGGTAACCAGGTTCACGTTCCCATCATTCGAACTGAGCAGGGCTGCGGAAATGCGCGTCCGATCATCCATCGAGTGTCCTAGATACTCCATGCCCAGTTGATTGGCTCCCATCTGCCCATAGATGTTCCCGTCACCCACCGGGATGAAGTGATAGGTCTGATAAATACCGCCGTTGGCAGTCAGTGACAGAATGCGCTTTTCAGAAAGCAGGTTGTTGAGCTCGAACTTACCTATCTTGATATTGAGCCAAGAGCTGTTCCCGATGTTATCGAGGCGGCCCATCACTGTCTCAAAATGAAACGACGCCGTCGAGTCCGACGATGGAAGCACATAGAACGAGATGTTCTTCTCCAGAGTTCCACCGGTATGGAAGTCGAGCCCGCTCAGATCAAAGCCGGACGACGTGATGCGTTGGGCTGACGTACCGGTGGGAATGGAATTTCCCGGCGTGTAGGTGTCAACCTGCTGAAGGCTGCTCACCCGGTGCCAGATCGGCGTGATACGGAAAGTCACCGGCCAGTAGCCGGGATTCTGCCAGATGGGAGCATCCCGATCGTTCATCAACTGATAGCCATTGTCTCTGAACTTCAGCCCGAAGTTGTTCAAGGCGGGCCATGACTCGTGGCAGGCCGAGCACCGAAGCCCATACTTCCTGGCGAAGGCCGGTAACGCGCTCGCCGACTGGCTGGCGCTCAAGAGCAGAAAGATTAACGCGAAGGCAGCGGCGAGGACAGAACTGACCCGCAGTGGCTTCTGACAGAGATTAGACTGCGCCCACATACGCATGCTGTACTCCTCAGAAAAGGTTCGTAAGTTCCCCAAAAGACTGATTTCCAAATCGCACGGAACGAGTTAGGCAACGACCAAGCGCAACAAAACATTGCCTAGCTCCGGCCTTCCCAACAGCACCTCAAGATTTCTCCAAGGGTCACTACCCCACAAGGCGGAAGGATACTACTACCCGGTGCTGCAAATTGCAATAGGATCAAAACCAGCCGCTTTGACGCCGATTGACGAGTGCAGCCTGCGTATGCTAACTGAACAACCTGAACGTTACATGAACGCTTCATGAACATTTGTTCATCTTCCTTTGAATCTGAAGCCGCCCAATCATCGCCGGACTTGCAGCCAGTCCTCGTGGGGTTGTCTGAAAAGAACCGTGCCTTGCCGCCGCTCTGCTACCAATCGTTTTTTCGGCGTAACGCACCAGCCTAAAGAAGACGGCCCCTGCCAAACCGTCGAAGCGACAGTTGCGGTTCTTTCGGCCTGTCAACGCAAACATCTGGAAGCGGGCGGGAAGCGAAACATTATGGCAAGATTCTTTGGGATTACCATCATCGTGATCACGATCCTTTCCGCGATTCCCATCGTCCGCAATACCTGGCACACGATGGAGGGACATCTCGGCCCACGGTCAAGCCCTTGACGATCAACTGTCGGAAACGACTTGTGGATGGAACTCGGGGTGCCTGGTGCGAGAGTTGACAGCGATCAGCCCAGCGTATGAGACTTTTGCAACAGGGACACCGGAGCCAGTCGTGATCTGGGACAAGAGTTTTCGTGGTAAGCCGCTGAATTGTTGGGTTACGTTTCACGGGGTTGCGTTTCATCGAACTGCACTATATATCCGGGTAGCCGCGTTATTTCTTCTGCTCAGTGCGGCGGCAATCCCCTCGCATGGCCGCGAGAAAGATGTTCTTGCGTATGGCGAAGGCCTGATCGTCAATATTCCGCTGCCGGAGCCCGAAGTGGCGCAGGTGGTGGAAGATGTGGCGCAAAATACGATTATCCGGGGAAGCAAAGAATACAACAAAGACGATTACGTCACGGGAGCGGTCGCGGCCACGTCGACGCCGGTTTTTCCGGAATGGACGGAGGGCGGCAAGGTTTTCTACAAGGTGCGAAAGCAGGTGCTCGATCCTCGAAATTTCAAAGACAGCGGCGATCTTGGGACGTTGGCCGTGCGCTACGTGGTGCAGATGGTGGACTTCCAAAATACCGTGCTGCGCATTGACGCTCTGTTTGTGGAAGACTTTCGGCACAGCGTCCATCAATCGAACGGCTCGGTAGAAAGCAGCGAGTACAAGGACATCCACGAACGCCTGGACGCGGTCGAACTGATGAAAAAGGAAAACGCCGAGGCTTTGCAAGCGAAACAGGAACGCTTGGCGAAGGAAAACTTCGGCCTGGGCAGTGACACAGTTCTGCTGAGCACTCCGCCGCCCGAGACGTCCATCGAAAACACGAATGACGAGAGCCCGATGGGCGCCTTGGGAAAGAACACGACCGGCCCATCGGTGGCGATGGCGCATGACCAGCCCGCTGAATCGCTGGAGCAACACGTCGCCGAACTGCGCCGTCAGGTGGAGCGGCTAGTCAAGAAGCCAGGGGCTCCGCTCAAGTCCGCTCCGTTCCACACCGCGAGCACGTTGGTATCTCTGGAGCCTGGCGTCGAAGTTCTGATTCAGATTTCAACCCCCTACTGGTATGGGGTCGAGACCCACGACGGACAGCACGGATGGATTCGACGCGACCAACTGGAGCAGGTGCCATGACCGGGCGTAGTTTGCCACTCGCTACTTTGCCATTCGCCTGCCGATTCCTTCGCGCTGCGCTGTCTGCGTTTCTCCTGGTCGTGTTTCTAGCGGCCGTGGCGCAGAGCGGCCGGGCGCAAGCAAGTCCGCCAACGGGGCCGTACGAGCGCACCTACCCTCAATCGAAAAGCGCGGTGGAGAAGGCGCTGAAGGAGTTGCAACCCTCCATGCGTGGACGGCTGCCGGTGCTGGAAGGATTCGCCTTGGCGGGCGATCATCCTTTGAACCGCTACCGGCGGGCTTACTACGAATCTGCCGCGCAGGTGCGCTCGACTGCGTCGGGCGAATCGGTGGTGCGGGTGACGACGAAGGTGACGGCTTGGTACGCGGATTCAACTCCATCTCGTTCGGGATACCAACTGCTGACTTCGAATGGCCGGCTCGAATCCGACCTCCTGGACCAGTTAACCGATCTGCTGAGCAACTCTGGTGCGACGAATTCCGGCGGGAACTCTAGCGGTGGTCCCGCGATCGCTCCAAGGGCGGCGGCTAAGCGGCCAGCAGTTGCGGAAACAGGAGTTGCGGACTCGGGCACCGCGGAGCCAACCATCTCGGCGCCGATGCCCCAGTTGCCGGAAACCGGGCGTACCTTCTCTTCGTCGTTGGAGCAGGGCCTGTCGAGTCAGCAACTGGCGGATTCTAAGAATTCGCTGAAGCCTTCGGATCAATCTCAAACCAGCTTGCAGGCCGAAGCTGCGAGTTTGGAGGAAGTGCTCAAGAACCAGGCGCATCCGAAGAATTTGGTTGCGATAAAAAAAACAGGAACTCCGGTGATTGCGACTCCCAGTCTGAATGGCAAGACTTTGTTTCTGGCGAGCGCGCACGACGAGTTCGAGATGTTGGATTTTAATGCCGACTGGGTTCACGTGCGGATTTCCGGCCTGTCGCGGGGATGGATCTGGCGCACGAGCCTGGAGATGCCGGAGGGCATTTCGGACGTTCCGTTGGTGAGCACGAAGGCCGCACCGGTTGCGGCCGATCTGTTTCAAGTGACGCGCGAGGAAACTGCGCCCTTCCCGGGCGATTGGGAGCCACTGCGGGGCAAAAGTGTGAAAATCATCTCGGTGCAAAAGATCCAGGAAGACGAAAAGAACAGCGGCGCGCAAGCAAAGCTGGAGTTCGCCAAGTCTTTGCTCGACAAAAACTACTCGGAACTGGCGGCAAAATCACAGGAGCTCGCCGGAGTCGTGCTGATCTTCGATTCGGTCGATGGCGGTATGATCGCCATAACGCTGCCCACGGTTCAGCAATGGAAGGCGGGCAAGTTCACCGACGCGGCCCTTTGGCACCGGTGTTATTTTGATCCACCGGAGACATTCACGGTCTCGAACCCTTCGGGCGGTCATTAACTTGAACTTGCCGTCGCCAGTTTCCAAGGACTGCGTTATGGTGCGAGCATCGGGAGAGCGCGACCGCTGTCCTTAAATTTTGGCTTGACATTGAACAGATTGCGCGTTACGAATGCTGTCTCTTGGTGTTGGGGTGGTCCGTGGGGGTTTATTAGGCAGCTGCCGCTTTGAGCTAAACCGCCGGATGAGGGCGGAAGGGGCAAGCGGGTAAGTGTGGGGTTCATGTTGCAAAAATCCGTCTCGCTGATGCGCGATTACGCCGAACTCACTAAGGCGCGCATTACAACTCTGATCGTCCTAACGGCGTGGTGCGGCTACTTCTTTGGCGCGCACCGGTTGGGCGTTTCGTCGTGGTCGCTGGGGTTGTTCCATGCTCTGTTAGGTGTGGCGCTCGTTTCGAGCGGAACGGCGGCGCTGAACGAAGTGTTAGAATCGAGTGTGGACGCGCGAATGCGGCGCACTGCGCTCCGCCCCTTACCTTCGGGACGCATGACCAGGGCACACGCGGCCACGGTCGGAATGGCGCTGACTCTCGGAGGCTCCGCTTATCTGGCGATCTATGCCAACTTACTAACTGGGTTATTGGTGTTCTTAACCGCGCTGGTGTATCTCGCAGCATACACTCCACTGAAAAAAGTTTCTCCTGTGTGCACATTCGTGGGCGCTTTTCCGGGAGCGATGCCGGTGGTGCTGGGTTGGACAGCAGTGCGCGGAAAGCTGGAAGTTGAAACCTTGATTCTTTTTGCCATCATGTTTGTCTGGCAGTTTCCTCATTTTCTTTCGATCGCGTGGCTTTATCGGGAGGACTACGCCCAGGCCGACATTCGCATGTTGCCAGTGGTGGACTCCGATGGGAAATCCACGGTGTGGCGGATTTTGGCCTATTCCGGAGCGCTGATTCCGGTGAGCGTCTTACCGGTTGCGTTGGGAATGGCAGGACGCGTGTATTTGGTTGGCGCCATCCTGATGGGCGCGTCGCTGTTCCGTGTGTCGATTGGCATGGCGTTTCCGCAACTGCCGGCAACGGCTGCGGCGTCGAAACTGTCGGCTCGTCGCTTACTGCGGGCGACGATCATCTACCTGCCCGCACTGTTCGCACTAATGATGGCTAACGCAGGCAGTTAGGCATCAGTCCGGGCGGGTTCGCCTTTTTGTTGGTTTGCCATAGCGTCAGCGATGGTCAGTTTGCTGAGCAGGGCCAGAGCTCGACAAAAGGGGGTGCCGATTGCTGTCGTGGAGAGGAGTGATTTGGCAGAACTCCTAGCGCGTTACGCCCCAAACCGCGATAGTGCCCTCCATGTCGCTGCCTAATCAACCCTGTGGTCATTGACAGCTTCCCTTGCCATGAATCGCCGTCTCAATTCCAACGGCTAGCTGCTTAGTCAGGAAATCGCTCAGGGTCTTGTCAAGCTTTTCTACGACGCCTGCGATCTGCCTGCCGTCGATCCCTCCGCGAAAATGTCAAAGAGAGTGCCAGGAGCGGAAGGAACCGGCGTGATCGTCCAGCATCCCCCGCCACGTAATCCGCCTAAAAGAGAAAGTCGAAATCAAGAACCACTTTCCGATTGTTATTGCCGAAGAAACGTCCGTACTGCGGATCAGTCACATTAGAGTGGACTTCCAGCGCATTGAAATGATTGGTCAGGTTCATCACTGTTGCGGACAGTCGAATGGCATGTTTGGGCGTGACTTGGATGTCCTTCGAGGCTCGAAGGTCAAAGGAGAAATATCGCGGGAAGCGCGGTTGGGCGCCTGGAATGGAAGTAATGTATTGCTGCAATAAATCCGTGGGTTGATAGGGAAACCCACTTCGATATTCGATCTTTGGAGTCAGTCGAAACTTTTTTGGCAAACTGTACATTCCCCACAGGAGAAAGCGATTCGGAATCTCGCTCGGTAGACTCGCAACCAGATTTTGGTTCACGATCGGAAACGGCAGGTTGCCGAGATACCCATTCGCATCGTTGACCGTTCCTCGCGCATACTGGCGCACGTAAGAAAAGAACATTTGGCGTTTCTCCTGGCTGCCAAAGCGGGCGGTGAATTCCAATTGCCGAGTCTGCCCAAAGCCTGATGAACCGAGGACCAAGGCATGCTGGTTTTGGACAACCTGGGGCTGGATCGTCAGCATATCGTGAGCCTGACTCTGCAGATACTTGAGCCGAACCATCATCAAGTGCGAAAAGCTACGGTCTAGTTCTACATTCCAGCCGATGGTATAGGGGGCAAAATTCCCGCTTTTCTGTGCGCTGGCAATGAAAGGAAATTCTGACTCCGCGGCCTGCTGGGTGAGATTGAGGTACTGAATCGGACTGCCGATCACACCTCCCGCCTGGTTGTACATCGTGATGGTCTGCTGAGGATACCTGCTGAACGCATAGGTATTGAGGGGTACATTGTCATAGAAGACTCCGATGCCCCCACGAATAACAGTCGTTTGGCTTCTGTCAGGTGTCCAGGCAAAACCTGCGCGCGGGGCACTCCGAACCGTATGCGTGATTGTCTGACTTTCCAAACGCATTCCAAGATCGAGTGCGAGGTTGGGACGTAGCACCCAGTGATCTTGTACGTAGAAGGAGGGCTCAAGATCGCTGACTGAAAATGATCCTGTGCCGCTGAAATCTATGCGGCTCGCCAAATGCCCCGTCGAGTCTTCGATCAAAACTGGCCGGGCATTAAAGTCTCCTGCATCTTCGGCATGCGCAAGAACCGAACCAATCTGCACACTGTGGTTCCCCATGAAATGCAGGTTGCGTGGCCGCCAATTTTCGATCCATTGCACCCGTGTGGCCAGGCGCGACTCTCGACCAAAGTAGTTGCCCTGATTTCCGGTTGGGGTGAGGATCATTTCAGAGTTGCCTTGAGGATCAATCCCGGTGCTCACACGTTCGATGGCTAGTGTGTTTTGCAGTAGCCCGCCTCCTATGGCCAGCCGGTGAATAATCGTGCCAGTAGACTCGTGCACGTTGATGTCGGGAGTCACGGGCTGGGGATTGAAGTAGTCCAGCCCCGAATAGGTCAATAGGTGCGGAGCGATATGGAAACTCGCAGTGAGTATCTGGTTGGGAGACAGGATCGCCGTCAACTGCGTGAAAGAGTTGATCGCGGTCGACGTGGTCTGGTTGAAGGGAAAAGGGAGCGTATACACTTCACGTTTGTTGATCGCATATTCATCGTCTTGCAAGAAAAAAAGCTTCCGGGCGACGATAGGACCGCTCAGATTCAGCCGGGGTGAAGCATCCTTAATACCCTGCAGGTGGGCGCTTCTGATGCGGAAATCGGGCAGGGGATCATTAAGATCGTAGTGCCATTTCTCCTCTCCCTGGCGCGTTTCCGCTGTGACAACACCGGCTGTGAACTTTCCATATTGCGCGAGGTAAGGCATCTCAGAAACCGAGACGTTCTGGACACTGTCGATGGGCACAGTCAGCCCGAATCCACCTGTCGCTGGATCGGTTACGTCAACCGAGTCGACCAGGAGAGCGCTGTGATTTTCTCCGTAACCAGCGATTCTCACAGTGCCATCGCTCGCACGGACAACGCCGGGAACTAGGGGCAACGTATCGGCCAGAGTCGCCGGCCGGCCTGGTGTTTCTTCAGCTTGTGCGGGCGCTATCGTGGTCTGACTGCTTGACTCCTCAACCACCGGATTTGAGGCCGTACCGTGTACTTCCACGCTCTGTCGGCTTACCTCGGCCTTCGTCAGAACAACTTCGACTTCCTCGGGCCCGGTATCTGCTCTTATCTCCAGGGCAGTACTTGTAGCAAGATAGCCTTGCTTGCTAACGGTCAGCTGTAGGCTATCCCGTCCTTGAAGGGTGGCTGTTGCTCTCCCAGCAGCATCGGTCAATTCAGTGGCAAGAAGCTGTCCCTGGGCACTGATTTCGATCCGCGCCTGTGGAACAGCTTGGCCTTTGTCGTCCACCACCGACAAATCAATGACGATGGAACGAGCTGCTTGTTGTTGGGGGGCCGCTGATGCCAGGCAAACGAACGCGAACAGAACCAAAAGCGCCATCTCGTAGCGCACGCGTACCGATACAATAGTGAGATCCAATCGATTCACGTTGGGACTTCCGGATTCAACGTACGGATCTAATTTCGCGTTGCCGAAGTTTATTTTCCCCGCCAGAAACAGCCGATGTCCACGATTCCCCATGGGGTCAGGGACTTCCTATCGCGGAGTTCACTCTTACGAAGTTATATCACGCAGCTCACAACTTGGCTTCGGTTGTAAGGGGAACATGAACAACTTGTCATCTCGATGACACGGCCGATTCATTCTTAGCTAGTAGGTTTCGCATCAAATCATTCTAGAACCTTAATCGGCCGCTTGAATATGTTTGTCCGGATTCTGTTATTTGTCTCGCTGGGAGGTTTGTGCAGTTGCACGGTGTTTCTAGTGCTTGTCTTGATCTCAGCGGTGCGATTCAGGGGTCTGAAGAGACGGCGGGTAAACGACGCGCACGAGTATCTGCCTGCCACTCTGCTTAAACCCCTCTGTGGGCTTGAGCCTCGCTTGGAGTCCAATCTCGAGAGCTTTTTCCGTCAGGATTATCCTCGCTTCGAGATCATATTTGGAGTCCGCAATGAGTACGATCCGTCACTGGCGCTAGTACACAAGGTTAGTCGCCGTTACCCCGATGTTCCCGTTACGATCATTCGTTCGGGAGAACCCAACCGGCCCAATGCCAAGGTCTGCTCGCTGGAGAAGATGGTGGCGGCGGCCAAGTCCGATTACCTGGTGATCAGCGACAGCGATGTGCATGTCGGGACGAACTATTTGAAAGAGATAACTCGTCCTCTGTCGGACCCGCAGGTCGGACTGGTGACCTGTCTTTATCGGGGTGTGTCGACAGGCGGTATCTGGTCACGTCTGGAAGCGCTGGGTATGTCGGTCGAGATGACCTCCGGCGTGCTGGTAGCCGAGATGTTGGAGGGCATGAAATTCGCCCTGGGGCCCACCATGGCAACGCGCCGCGATGTGCTGGACACCATCGGTGGCATCGGGATACTGGCCGATTATTGCGCAGATGACTACGTGCTCGGCAAAAAGGTGGCCGAATCGGGGCGAACAGTTGTGCTTTCGTCGTACTCCATCGACCATGTGGCGCTTAACGGTAGCTTCAAAGACTCCGTTCTCCACCAGGTCCGCTGGATGAGGAGCACGCGTTTTTCGCGTCCCGTGGGGCACCTCGGCAGCGGCTTGACTTTTAGCATGCCCTTCGGCCTCCTAGGCATGGTGGCGGGGATTGCATTGCACAGTTGTTCATTGGCGGCGACCCTGCTGGGAGCAGCCGTGCTCAATCGTTTGGCTATGTCGGTGGTGACGGGCTGGGGTGTCGTAGGCGACGGGTTTGCACTGCGAGACTGTTGGTTGTATCCGGTGCGAGATTTCATGGGCTTCTGTTTCTGGGTCGCGAGCTTTCTCGGGACCACGATCGTCTGGCGGAACCAGCAATATCAGATGGAGAAAGAAGGCCACATGTCCCTAATAGCCGCGAGCCCATCAGATGCCCGGACGGTTGCTGTAGACAGTCTTGCCTGAGGTCTCGGCGATCACGTATCTCCGAGAGGGGATAAGTGAATCCACGTGGGCCTTCTGGAACGGTGGCACGAACAGAAACACGCGTGCGCTGGAATCCCATTCCCGCAACAAGTCAGAATCATCCAGATAGATGTTGGGAGCATCGGGAAAAGTGGACCCAAACCACATCGAGGTGGTGCGCCCATTCACGAGTTCGATCGGCGTGTCCAAATAGAAAAGCAGGGACGAACCAAATGCCTGGTCCCCATAGATCATGACGCGGTCACCGGAACGGGCCTGTTGGGCAATGTTCCGCGCCAGACTCTTGGACGACAGGTAGGGCTCAAAACGTTCCAAAGCGATGTTCGCCGCGACAAAAAACAGTGCCATGGTGCATGCCAGCGTCCAGGTAGCGGCGTAGTGCCGACGCCGCAGGCGGAACCACAAGGCGGCAGGCGGTCCGAAGATCAGGGCCAGCGCCGCCAGCATCGCAGGAAGCCGTAGCGCAGCGAAGGACTCGCCGCTCAAATCCAGCATGTGCGACATGGAAAGAGTATCGTCCGCCAGATTGTGTCTGGAGAGCACCGTGCCAATATCGGCAACGTAGGGAAAGTTGCGCGACGTCCACAGCCCCGCCATCAGCGTGCCTGCCGCTGCAATCGATATTAGAGCGATGGCCGCAGTGCTCCACAGCAGCGAACGGTTGTCAGTTCGCTCCTCGCGTTCGGCAACAGCTCCGGCCAACAGCAGAAGCAAGGGAAAGTAAGCGGGAAAAGTGTAGTACTCCTGATTCGTCGACAGGGAAAAGAAAACCAGAATTATCCCTGCCCACACCCAACACAGCAGACGAGTGTTGGCGGCAAAACTGCGTTCACGTACACTGGCGCCCTTCAGCCGCAACTCGCGCCACATGCCCTGCACGGCGACCGGCAGGTACATGCTCCACGGGAACAGCCACACGAGGTGCAGACCCCAGTACAACATCCCCGGCAGCTTGTTGTAGTCCTTGGGGTAGCGCTTCCCAAGAAATCGCAGAAAGTGTTCGTTGACGAAATAAAACCAGAAAAAACCGTGATTGCGGTAGCCTGCTATCAAGTGCCATGGAGCTGCGATAAGGATCATAAGGGCTGTGCCGCCGGCCAGGTGAAATTCCCGCCAGCGGCGCCACTCGCCGCTCAGCACCAGAAAGCCCAGCGCGGTCGCGCCTACGAAGACGAGCGCAACCAGTCCCTTCGTCAATACCGCAAGAGCTATGCAGACATAGCCCGAATACCATCGCCATCTCGTGGAATCCCGTAATCCGGTAAGGAAGAAGTAGAGAGAGGCAGCGATCAGCAAGCTCAGAATCGCTTCGGGAAGGAGTATGCGCGTAAAAAGGTAGAAACCAGTTGCAGTGGCGACAAATAAACCCGCATAGACTGCGGCGCGCGCACCGAAGGCGCGTTCAGCCCATGTCATCGCGAAGACAGCCGACAACAGGACGGCAATGACAGTGGGCAGCCGGGTAGCGAACTCATTGACTGCGAAGATGCGGTAGCAGAGCGCCACCAACCAATACATCAGAGGAGCCTTTTCCAAATAGCGCACCCCATTGACGTGCAGAGTGACGTAGTCTCCCCGCGCAACCATCTCGCGGGCTGCTTCCGCATGGGTTGCATCGGCATCATCAAACAGAGCGGGAGAAACAGCAGATCCAAGGTAGACAGCCAGCAGAAGCACAAACACCGCAACGCGCCACCCCTTTGCGGGAGCTATTGGTTTGCCAACTGAAAGTTCGCATTGAGACGCTGCCATTGACAAACTTCAACTCACCTCGATTTCCGGAAGCCATAATCCGAGGGTTTTCCCGGAAGCCATGAACCGCAGATCAGCATCAGGCGAACCGCCTTATCACGTGACGAATGCATTTCACCTTACGCACCTCGGCTTTGGCGGTAGTGTAGCTGAAATCATACCCGGAGTTGGGAGGACAAATGCGTCGGATTTGGGATTGTCGTCCATGTAAAACACTGTCGTTCGTTTCTCCATCACAACCTCCGTTCCTGTCCCGAGGAACGCACCGCACGTCCGGCCCTTGCGTGAATTCGCCGTGGCGAACAAATGACAAGTTGTTCATGTTCTCTTACGAGGTGCACCAAGTTGCATCAACCTTAGTATGCGGAGGGTCGGACTGTCTCATTTCAACCCATGACAATAGCTGAACGTCTCGCCACAGATAGTTACGCTGACCACGTGAATCCTCACTGGGTCAAGCTGCTCAGCCTGCTCGAAATGAACTTCAGCTATGAACGCTGCGTGGGAACGGAGTTGTTCACCACGGACGGTCTTCGAATCCTCGATTTTCTTTCCGGCTACTGTGTCCATAACGCGGGCCACAACCACCCAGCGATTGTGGCCGCCCTCAAAGATGAATTAGACAAATCGGGGCCTGTAATGCTGCAAAGTAACGTCCCCGAACTGGCGGGCGAATTGGCGGAGCGCCTTTGCAAGCTAGCGGGCGGCGGGCTCTCCAAGGTGTTCTTCGCGAGTTCGGGAAGCGAAGGTGTCGAAACGGCTATCAAGTTCGCACGGGCATATACAGGCCGCGTTGGACTGCTCTCTTGCGACCGCGCCTTCCATGGCCTGACCTGCGGTGCACTATCGCTGATGAATGGCGAGTATTGGCGTAGGGGCTTCGGGCCGCTTCTTCCCGAAACCATGACGGTGCCATTCGGCGACCTCCTAGCCCTCGAAAAGGAACTGGCGACCAAGCGCTATGCCGCGTTCTTTGTGGAGCCCATCCAGGCGGAAGGCGGCATTCGCGTCCCGGAGCCGGACTACCTCAGATATGCACAGGATTTGCGCCGGCGTTACGGGTCCCTTATGGTTGCGGACGAAGTGCAGACGGGGATGTTTCGCACTGGCCCGTTTCTGGCCGCACATCATTTTGGCATCACGCCAGACCTTGTCGTTCTTGCGAAAGCTTTGAGCGGCGGACTGGTCCCGGTGAGTGCGGTGCTCATGTCGGACGCCGTACATGGTTCCGTATTCAGCTCCTTCAAACGCTCGATTGTGCACGCGTCCACTTTCAGCGAGAACAGTCTTTCCATACGCGCCGGACTGGCAACCCTCGATGTACTTGAAAGCGCGAGGCTTGGTGACCGGGCTACGCGAATGGGCATGGAACTACAGCAGCAACTGACCGATGCGCTCTCTGGTTACGAGATGGTGAAAAAGGTCCGCGGCAAGGGCCTCTTGCTTGGTATTGAGTTTACAGCTCCACGACGCCTTGCGCTGCGAGCACCATTTGAGGCGTTTGCCAAGATCCATCCCGCCATGTTCGGACAGATCCTAGTCATGCGTCTGTTCCGCAATGGTGGGATCCTCACGCAGATTTGCGGGAACGATTTCATGGTGCTAAAGGTCGCTCCTCCCCTGGTGGTCACTCCAGCGCAGATCAACGAATTCATCTCCGCGGTCTGCGATGTCGTTGAGCTTGCGCACCATCCCGGTTCGTTTTGGTCTGAAGCCCTGGGCTTGGCGCGGAGGGCGATCAGCGCCTGAACCCACGCGACAAGCGCCCACTTATCGAGGAATGAAACCAGCCAATTATGCAAATCGTTAGCGCCGCCAGTGCATTTCCCAAACACTACTACTCCCAGGCAGTTTTGCTTCAGGCATTGCAGACGCACTGGGGCGCAACGGGTGTTGAGTGCGTAAGGTTTCTTGCTCCATGAAGATCACGGCCAAACTAATTACCCCGATTTTCATTTTCCTAGTTGCCACGCTCGCATGGGGGCAGGCGCAGGAAGCCACTCTGAACTTTGTCCCTGCGCAGACCACGGTGAATTTCACTCTCGGCGATGTGCTGCACACCGTGCACGGCAGCTTCAAGCTGAAAGTCGGCCAGGTCCGCTTCGCTCCCGCCAGCAACGCAATCGGCGGAGAGATCGTCGTGGACGCGGCGAGCGGAAATAGCGACAATACGAGCCGCGATCGGAAGATGCACAAGGAGATTCTAGAGAGCGCTCGCTATTCCGAGGTAACTTTTCGACCCGACCGGGTGGAGGGAAAAGTCCTGGCGCTCGGGACTTCGTTGGTGCAAGTCCACGGCATGTTCGGCATCCACGGCGCCGAACACGAGATCACCGTACCAGCGCAGATCGAACTCGCGTCGGACCGCTGGAGCTTGACAGTCCACTTCGCGGTGCCCTACGTGAAGTGGGGAATGAGGGACCCAAGCACGTTCATCCTTCGGGTGGGAAAGACGGTCGATATTGACCTGCACGCTCTGGGGCCGAGTCCGTGGGTCGCACCACGCTAAGTTCTTTGCGGGCGCAACCCGAAAGAAAACTCAATAAGCGCAGAAGCCTCGGGGTAATCGTCTCATTCTCGCTTGCTCAGGAGTTTGATTTGCTGGACCAGCGTATCGATTTCTTCCGATGCTAGTTTGCTGGCGTACTTGGGCATGCGGCCTTTGCCGTTAGTGATGATGTTGTGCAGGTCAATGGTAGAGGTGGAAGCGGTTTTGTCGGAGATGAGCGAGGGCCCACGGAAGTGGCGGCCCTCGGCGGTTCTACCGTGACACTTCGCACAGTTTGCTTGGAAAACGGGGTTCGCAAGCAGGGTCGTGTCAGGCGGCGGGGTTTGGGCGAAGGCTGCTGTGAGTACAAAGAGCAAAGAACACACGGCGATGGTGAGTCGGGATTTTTGCAAGTCGAACCTCGTCGAGATTGACTGGGGTAGAGGATATTTAGATGCGTCAAGAGGGCTACGGGTGTCAACGAGCAGGTGAGGTTGTGTCAGAGATAAGAACGAAAACTGTGCAGAGGAACCCGACGATTCTAATAAGATGGTCTGCCGTCTTTACCCGCCAGCAGCCGAGGCATAAGAGGCATAAGGAGGAAGCATCCCATGGCCCGTACAAGCAGGTTCCTTTCGGACTGGAGACGCAAGGTGGGGAGACTCACATCACGGGGACAATTCCGGCCACACTCGCGGATTTCAAAATCGACCCGCCATCGCTCTTGACGATGCCGTTAAGAACGAAATTCCAGTGCGCGTGGTGATGATCTGGCATCCGCAGTGAGCTGACGAAGAAATTCTTCTCCAAATTTGTGGAACAAATCCCATTTGTTCAAAGGATTGGGGCTGGTTCGAAGGGCGTTCAACGTTTGAGGAGTTTGCTGCATCCCACCTGGAGGTGTAAAGTTTTGGACTGTCGGGAAGCTCCTATGCGATTGCTGTTGGTAGAAGATGAGGTATCCATTCAGCAGTTCCTGAGACGGGCTCTGGTGGAGGCCGGGTACCAGGTAGATGCGGCCAGTAACGCGAAAACCGCGGAAGCCATGGCTTTGGAAGGCATTCACGATGCCTTCATTATCGACGTTGGCCTTCCAGACATGGATGGATTGGACTTGATTGCCCGTTGCCGCGCTCAAGGCAGTTCGGCGCCAGTCTTAATCCTGTCTGCCCGGCGTTCTGTGGACGAGCGTGTCCGGGGGCTGGAGCAGGGCGGAGATGACTACCTCACGAAGCCATTTGCCCTCCCGGAACTGCTGGCGAGACTGAGAAATCTCCTGCGCAGGGCCGCGGTTCCACAAAATGAATCGGTGCGTCTACAGACTGCCGACTTGCAGCTTGATTTGGTACGTCGTGAAGCAAGACGGGGCGATCACTTGCTGCAATTGACCCCGCAGGAGTTTTCTTCTGCTGGAATATCTTTGCCGCAATGAAGGTCGCGTGGTAACCCGCACCATGATTCTGGACCACGTTTGGCGGATGAGAATTGATCCCGCAACCAACGTCGTGGATGTTCATATCTATCGTCTGCGCAGCAAAGTGGACCATGACACGCCGCGGCCGCTAATCCACACGATTCGTGGTGTTGGCTATGTTCTCAAGTATGCCTAGGAATTTACGCACGACCGCCGCTTGGCGGATTTCGATTTGGACAACTCTGGCGTTTGCGCTCGGAACCGCTGTGGCTTTCTCCATAGTTTATTTCCTTGTCGCTCAGGGCATCCGAGAGCGCAGCGACACCTGGCTTAGCGGCGAAGCTGATGTTCTTGCTCGGGTCTCGGCTGATACTCCCAGCGATCACCTGTACAAGCGGATAGTTGGAGAGGTGGCCGAGCTGGCTACTCAGGAAGTTCCGGATGAGCGCAATGCTCGCGGGGAAAGGCTGAATTCTGTCTTCTTCTTGGCAACCAACCCCAATAACAGTGAAGGTCCATTGTGGGTCGGCCCCAGCTCCAAGGATGCTTTTGTCACGGCGATTCAGCGGGCTAAGCTCGTTCCGGGCGCTCCGAAGTCCATAGTAGTGGAAGGATGGCGTGAAACGTTTCGAGTCGTTGTCAAGGCGCAAAACGGAAGAACTGTTTATCTGGGACTCTCGGATCGCGGCGCCAAACATATGCTGCACACGTTGGCTCGTCGTTTTCTCATGGTTTGGGGCGGCATGTTCCTGCTCGGTTTTGTGATCTCCTACTGGAGCGCCCGTCGTACCCTGCTCCGTGTCGAACGAATTACGGAAACCGTGGCGCGAATTGGCACCGAAGATCTAGAGGAACGATTGCCTGAACCTGTGAATTCGGATGAAATCTCGCGATTGGCGAATACTTTTAATCACATGCTGGACCGGCTTCAATCTTCGGTGAATCAGCTCCGCACAGTCACCGGTGCGGTCGCGCATGACCTGAAAAGCCCGGTAACTTTGATTCGTGGAACGCTCGAATCCGCTTTGTGTAATGAAGGAAACGCGAAGTGGCGTGACTCGGTTGGGGAAGCGATCGAAGACCTGGATCGGCTCTTGCAGTTGCTGAACACCACACTCGATCTTGCCGAGGCCGAGGCTGGCGCGCTTCACCTGGATCGCCGCCCAGTTGACTTCTCCGATGTCGTGAGACAACTGGTTGATATCTACCAGCCGGCCATGGCTGAGCGCCATTACGAAGTAACGAGTGACCTCGAAAAGAATGTGGTCGTAGATGCTGACTCGGCCCTGCTGAATCGCGTGGTAAGCAATTTGCTTGAAAACGAATTGACTCACTTGCCAGTGGGATGCCGAGTAAACATTCGGCTACATTCGCATCAAGGGGCAGCAGAATTGGTGGTCGAAGACAATGGCCCGGGATTCCCACCTGAGATTGGCGGCCGGGCTTTCGAGCGCTTCGTAAAAGGGAAACATTCTTCCGGGCATGGTCTCGGGCTTGCCTTTGTGGATGCAGTTGTCCAGGCGCACGGCGGCGTGGCTAACGTCTCGGATCGTCCAGGAGGCGGCGCTGTCATAACTTTGTCACTACCCGTCCACGTGCTCCAAGCGGCACAAACATGAAAAGCCTATGGGCTCAGACGGAGTTACATAAACGGGTCACTGCCCAAATAGCTTTTTGCGTACGTCAGGCCAGAACTCTTTGGCCACATTGAAGAACGTATCCAGGGCGATTTGTTGCCCCCACTTATTCGCGGTATTTCCAAAAGATCGATCCGCGGCTGGATAGTACAAGTTGGAAATAGCTGCGGCGACGGCATTTCCGGCCAACTCCGATGTGTTGAAGTGGTTGCGGCCGTCATCGCCGCGGGTAATCACTTCCCGGCTAATCGCGTATCCGGTCCGCTTCCAAACTCCGCCTTTGCCTTTCACGAAATAACGGGGATCCTGGTGGAGGGCGACTGGAAATAGGCCTTCGCTCATGAGGTTGCCAATTGATTGGTCGGCGAATGCCCCGCCGTAGTATTTGCCAAACCCTTGCGCTCCGGATCCGAACGAACTGTACTGACGCTGCGCCATGGCTACCCCAGCAAAGACGCCCGCCACTAGGAACGCTGAGGGATCGAAAGAGTCATCGAATGCAACTTTCATCTTCGCGCCCGGCGTCAGCGGTTTGATTTCTGCCGGTTTTTCGTCCGATCGATAGTTGGGGATTACCCAGAAGATGTGGTTCTTACTCAGTTGATGTTGTTGACCGTCCTGTTCAAGGCTCGACAGGCCAGATTGATTCTGACTTGGTTCCGGCGCGTCCGGCAGCTGGGACGTTTCCTGGCCGATCGCCGCAACAGGTCCAACAAGGAGATTAAGAAAGAGCAGCACGCGACAGGTCACAGTGATCAATGAAAGCGGCAGTTTCCAATGCATTCTGGAATTGATGCAACCTGGCCGCAATCGTGGGGGAACATGAACAACTTGTCACTTGTTCGCCACGTCGAATTCATTATGTAGCTGATAATCTTCCTCATGGGACGTTGTGAGTTTAAGCGGCCAGTGAGTGACGAACTTCGCATGGAAGCGCTGTGGGACCCTCTTGTGCACGCTTCCCTTCTCGGGCTTGTCTTGCTGACGGTTATCCTCGCTGCACCCCTCACCCTTGCCCAAGACAACTACGAAATCCAGGTGTACGAGTCCGACTTGGTCGATCCGGGACACACAATGGTTGAACTGCACAGTAACCTCACGATCGACGGTTCGAAGGCGACCATAGATGATGTTTATCCCACCAATCACGCCGAGCATGAGACGGTCGAGATCACCCATGGCTTTAATGCCTGGTTCGAGTGCGGCTTTTACATCTTCACGTCCATAACCGAGGGCCAGAGCTGGCAGTGGGTCGGGAATCATATCCGACCACGCGTCGCGGTCCCGAAGAAATGGCACTGGCCCGTGGGTGTGAGCGTCTCGAATGAAATCGGGTATCAGAGGCGGCAATATTCCGTGGATACATGGACGTGGGAAATCCGTCCGATTGTGGATCAGAAAGTCGGCCGGTGGTATTGGTCGCTGAACCCCACGCTAGACCGGTCTTTCCACGGCGAGAGCGTGAACCAGGGCGTTGTCTTTTCCCCAAACTTCAAATTCAGCTACGATTTCACGCCGAAAGTCGCTGGAGGCCTGGAATATTACGGTTCGGTCGGCCCGGTGACGGGCTTCGATGCTGTCTCACAACAGCAACACCAGATCTTCCCCGCTATTGATTTGAATATAGCTCCGCAATGGGAGATCAATTTCGGACTCGGGGTCGGGCTTACAGGCGCGACCGACCACCTGATTGCCAAGATGATTCTGGGGTATCGCTTTAATTTCTGATCGATGACAGGAGCGCACAAGTGATAAAGGGTATCGTGATCGGTTTCATTCTGGCCATTGCGATTTCAGTGGGTTGTGTTTTCTATTACTTCTCTGCGGGTCTGGCACCAGTAGCAACGGCCGACCCACCAATGCCGTTTGAGAAGAAGCTCGCGCACATGGCCCTAGCAGGCTGCGGAAAAAGGGATGCTGCGACTTAGATTCTCTCCAGGTTTCGCGATTTCGTGACTCAAGGAAGAGTTTTGGCTGAATCGGTGGTGCTTCGCGGATCCTTTATTGGGGCCCGCGAAGACACTTTGCCCTCGGCTTACGTCGCCTGATCGACGAGATTCCGTATGCGGACGAGGTTATAAGCGGCGGCCGCGAAAGTGAAGACCCATCCCACCTTGAAGATTCCGCGATGCCGAACCTTCCGCAACAGCGCGATCGTCTTCAGCCATCCGAAGCACTCTTCAACGCGTTTTCTTTTCCTCTGACTGATGGCATATCCAGCGTGCTGCGTCGTTCGAGCATCAATGGCGCTCCCACCGGGCCGCTCCAGGTTTTGGGCCACATGCGGCGTAACCTTTAGGTTTCTGCACTCGGCCACGAAGTCCGATGTGTCGTATGCTTTGTCGCCGCCCACGGTCACCTGCTTCGTTCCCGGAATCTGCTCCAGCATCACCAGGGCGGCATCGCGCTCCGCCGTTCCATTGGCCTCGAACACCTCGGTGTTCACGATCAGTCCGTTGCGGTTCTCCACCAGCAGATTCCCGTTGTAACTCAGCTTCGCTTCTTTGCCCTTGCCTTTGCGTGCCATCTTCGCATCCGGGTCCGTCTTCGATGCGTGCGTCTGGTTCGACCGCTTCTCCCCATGGAAGTCCACCGTCGCATTGCCGGGATCGTCCGGCGGAACGACGTTCTTTGCATCCTTGCGCTGATAACTCTTCACACTCGCCCACGCTTCCAGTAGCGTTCCATCCACGGTGAAGTGCTCGTCCGAGAGCAAACTCCGCTCGCGTGCCTGCTGGAGCACGGCTTGGAAGAAGGCTTCGGCAATGTCCCCATCGAGCAGTCGCTCGCGGTTCTTGGTGAACACGGTAACATCCCAAATGGCGTCGTCCATGTTCAAGCCCACAAACCAACGGAACAGCAGATTGTAGTCAAGCTGTTCCATCAACAGCCGTTCGCTTCGCACCGAGTACAGCGCTTGCAGAAGGAGCGCCCGCAACAGCTTCTCCGGCGCAATCGAGGGGCGTCCAGTTTTGGCGTACAGCTTGTTGAACCGTGGCTGCAAATCTCGCAATGCCTCATCGGTCATGGCGCGCAGCGAACGCAATGGGTGGTCCTGCGGCACTCGCTGCTCCGGGCTGACATAGCTGAAGACATCCAACTGCTGTTCGTCTTTTCCGCGCATGCCTTCTTCTTAGCAGGTTGTGCTGTGGAAACAAGAGAGTTTTCTGGTGCTGGGTCTACTCATTAAGTCCGTTTCTCGACGGTGCGCAAGGCGTGCTATCGTCGGATGAACGTGGCCCGCCAATGTCGTCTGCGGCGAAGGATCTGGAGAGGCATGTGAGCGTCAATTTCACAGGTACCTGGAATGCAAATTTATCCAAGAGCAGATTCTTGGGTCCACTGCCGACAGCTATTACGGTGAAGATCGAGCATTCAGATCCTGAGTTGCAGGAAGAGATACTGGTCACGAAAGTCGACGGAAGCGAAGAGCGAGTCGTCTTCAAATGTTGGACTAACGGTGAGCAAGGTAAAAGCCTGCTGAACGGCAGCGCAGTCCGTGGAAACGCAAGGTGGGAAGGAGAGGAACTCGTTGTCGAATCGTGGATGCCGTTTGGTACACGCGAGATGCATTTCTGTGACTGCTGGTCCCTGTCTCCCGATGGGCAGACCTTGTTTATGGAACACCGCAAGGACGATTTGGCTGGACAACTCACCGTCCTCGACAGGGCGGGGTAGGACTCATCTCCGAACTGCACATCACCGAGTTTTTCCGCAACCTGCTAGACGCGCATATCGAGAAGCAACACATTCTCCAACCCCCTGTGTCCGCGGACGAAGCTAATTTTCTTGCCGGTGCGGATGTGTACAAACAGCACTGCGCCGCCTGTCACGGGCTTCCAGGGCAGCCACCCACAGACTATGCGGCAACGATGTATCCGAAACCGACGCAATTATTCCGCGGCAAGGGTGTAACCGATGACCCCGCATCGGAGAGTTACTGGAAGGCAGCCAATGGCATCCGTATGTCCGGTATGCCTGCCTTCAAGACCAAGCTGACCGACACCCAGCTATGGCAGGTCAGCCAATTGGTCGCGCACGCGAATGAAATTCCTGAGTCGGTGAAGAAAGTGCTTGTCACAAATTCACCGACGTTAGCATCGGCACCTCCACTGACTTTGGCGTTGAGTCAAGAATCGGTTAAATGATGCCGTGTCACCAACATCTCATATGGGTAGTCGAAATGCCCGTCACGGCATTTCGGAGTCAGCCCCGATTCCGAATCCTGTACAATGCGAGTTAAAATGCGCGCTGTGATTGCCTACCACATCGTCAAGATCGGCGAACTGCCTGGAAATCAGGCTTCGGACAGCGAAGAGGCAACGTGCTACGCGTGGTCGCTACGACATGACAAGGATCAGATGGAGGTTATCGCCGCTGATCTAGTCACCGGCAAAGTCACGCATCGCTACTCAGCCGTGGAATCGGAGAAGGCTGCGAACTTGTTTCGTGCTCCCAAGGTCCGCTAGCCGTGCGCTGGATTAAGCGGTTCCTTCTTGGTTGTTGCCAAGAGTACGCGAGTTCCAATGTCCACTGGTGCGTCTCGCTAGGAAATCCGTCACGAGATTTTCTTCCTGATCTTGTCCAAAAACGGTCTGTTCGTTTTTCGTAACAAAAATCTCGCGTCCACGCGCCGTGGGAGTCTCTCCGATGGCTTTGTACAGAGACCTGATCGACCTTCAACAGAGCACTATCGAAGAGTTTGACAAGAGCTACAGTCCCGGGGACTGTGTCCCGTGGTTTGGCATTTACCGCTGCCTTGTCTGTAGACGTGAACGGGTTCACGTTAACGACAAACCGCTCCCGCCACGGGATCATCACGAACATACAACCAAGGGATGATTCAGTGGAGATTCATTGTGACTGATTCTTCGGGAACTCGCTAAGCTGCACGAAACCACCGACTTGCGCCCTTCGCCTTACTCAGTGTTTCCGTGCAAACTTGGTAAGCGGGTGCTTAGGCTCTTTGACTACCTGGGGGAAATCGTAAAGTTAATTGTCGTGGTTTCGTTGCTCCTCGCTTCAACCGACTTCTCCCAAGTTTTGGGCCCGCTGAAGATTGGCCGCTGTACTGTGCGCTCAGTTAGAACATCGAGGGCATTCTGACGACTAACAACACTCCACCCTTCGTGCCAGGCCACAATCTGATACTCGCCAGGTGGGACGTCCGTGAGTTCAAACCTGCCACTCTCGTCTGTCACCGCATAGTAAGGATGCGAGACCACCATCATCTCGGCATTCATCCAAACATGGCCGCCGTTGCACCTGAGGGTGACCAAGCCTGGAGTCTGCATTGTCCTGGAAATTACCTGGTTGGTGTACGGAAAGGGCAGATTGAAGCTGGCTGCGCCATCCATATGAATAGTGTGGAGAGTGGCGTCGGAACTCATCATTTGAAGAACAGCGTTCTGGGGCACTAACAGGATGTGAGGCTCATAGCGACAGTGCTTCTGGTTCAGGGAACGCCGCGGCTGGGGCAGATCCATCACCGAAGTGCACGCATTTAATCAAAGCCCTGGATGGTCTGACATACAAAGATGGAACCAAGATCCCGGACAAGCGATCGGGACTGGATCACATCTCAGACGCGCTGGGCTATTTGATAATGGCCGTTCTCCCAATTTTCACGGACACCGTCAGCGTGCACAAAGGCTTGACGATGACGTAGGCGTTGTTCAGGTTTATTGACAGAGGCTTCAGTTACGGCGGGCTCGGTCAGGATATGCAAGCCCAGTTCGCGCAATCTATTCTTATCTACTTTAGATATGTTGTCTCCGACTCGCGCGGGGGATCTTTAACGAACCCAATAAGTCCTTTATTTTCAGTCTTCCGGTACACAAAGAGAGTTCGGAAGAAGCGAGGGGCGAGCTTCGGCCCAAGTTTGCGAAGTGCTTCTCAGGGAAATCTTCAGAGACCAGGATTGTACGAGAAGAAGTTTTTGTTACGCGCTTTTAGACTCGTGCGTGGCTACGGACGGTTTCGCCGGACAGGTCTGGGGTTACTCCAACTCCAACTCAATCTTCTTTGTCGCCGGGTCAAGTTTTGCAATCCGAAACTTGTGGATCTGCCCGGCCCGCAACGATTCTGGCTTGGCCTCGGCGGCGGGAGCGCCGCTCTTCCAGCGTGCCTGCAGCATGGAACCGAGCGATGTCAGATCGGGTTTCGATGGCGACGCCGATTCCGCGCGCCTGTCTCCGTTTCCTGGGTGTTCTTCGGCGATTCGGCACGTCGCGAGCACGCCTTCGCCTAGCTCCACGCACGCTCCCCCTTTGGAAACCTCTACCATGCGGCCCGTGACGATGTCCCCTTCCTTGTGTTCGGCTAGGTATCCATCCAGTCCAGTTGGGACCAACTGTTTCATGCTCAGGCGTATAAGACGTTTTTCAGTGTCGAGCGCGAGCACCTGCGCCTTGACCACTTGCCCGGCCCTCAGCACTTCTTGTGGGTGATTGATGCGTTTCTCTGCGCTGATTTCGCTGATGTGGATCATGCCTTCAACGCCTTCGGTGAGCTGCACGAAGGCGCCGAACTTCGTCAGGTTGGTTACCGGGCCTTCGATCACCGTTCCCGGCGCGAATTTTTGTGCAGCCCCACCCCAGGGATCGCCCAGCGCCTGCTTCAGGCCGAGGGAGATGCGACGTTCTGCGGCATTTACTCCGAGAATCACCGCCTCAACCGTCTCGCCCGGCTTCACTACATCCGCCGCAGTTCTCACGCGCTTAGCCCATGACATTTCGGAAATATGAATCAGACCCTCAATGCCCGGATCGAGTTCCACAAAGGCGCCGTAATCCGTGAGCCGCGTAATCGTACCGCGCACCCTTTCGCCTGCTTTGTATTTTTCCGCAACGGCGTCCCACGGGTGGGGCTGGAGTTGCTTCATGCTGATCGCAATGCGCCGTTTGTCTGAGTCGATCTTGATGATCACGGCTTCGATCTGCTGGCCCACAGAAAGCACGTCAGACGGCTTGTTGACACGGCGCCATGAAATTTCACCGACATGCAGCAGGGCATCCGCGCCACCGATATCGACGAAGGCTCCGTAATCGGTCAGGCTGCGGACCTCTCCCTGTACCGTGTCGCCTTCTTTGAGTTCGGAGTAGCGGCGCTCCTTACCGGCGCGTTCCTCATCTTCCGCAATGGCGCGGCGATCGACCACCACGTCTTCCTCTTCCACATCGAGCTTGATAATGCGGCAGCGGATTTCCTGCTCGACCAGCTTCTCCATTTCGGAGGCGTCGCGGGTTCCGCTGCGCGAGGCGGGCATGAAGGCTCGCACGCCCACATCCACGCTCAACCCGCCTTTGACCACCCCCGTCACGGTGCCGATGATCGTCGACTTCTCGGCGAAAGCTTTTTCCAATGAGGACCAGTCGGTGGGACGCTCGACCTTGCCTCGGGTCAGTTCGTAATAGCCTTCTGGATCGCGACCCTTGACGGTGACTTGCACTTTGTCGCCGGGCTTCGGCGGCTTGTCCGCGGGAAACGCGGTGAGCGGCAGAACCCCTTCGGTTTTGAATCCGATATCGAGAATGATGGAGTCAGCGGTCAGGGCAATCACCGTGCCTTCGCGCCTCGGGGTGCCGGACTCAGCCTTGCGGGAATGGCTGCGCTCGTACTCGGAAAAAAGAACTTTGAATGATTGGGTCGGGACTGAGTCAGCTGGGACTGGGTCGGCCGGTTCACTGGCGGGCGCAGACTCCGGAGTGCCCGAGTTGGATGCCTTTGGATCGGACCTACTTGGATCGGAAGGCTTTGGACTGGTCATGAAGAGGTTACAGTGCCTGCGGCGTGATCCCGCATTAGGATAACACCGCTGAGGATGATCTGTAGGCGTCGGCGGGGGACATCGACGCGAGACAGCAAAAGTGTGGAACCTTCCAGCCGACCTCCGAATCGGCGCCCATTCCTGGACATTCACCCTTAAATGCCAATTTTCAGTTCAAATAGCTTCACCAGATGTTGTAATAACCATCGCGGCGGGCGAGTTCGACTTTAAGACCGAAGAGCTTACCCAGGCTTTCGGCTCGCAGGATTTCTTCCTTGCGTCCGTCGGCCACGATCCGGCCGTTCGACAAGAGCACGACTCGTTCGATCTCGGGAACGATGTCTGGAAGCTCATGAGTTACGAGAATGATTCCAATTCCCGAGTTGGCCAACGAGCGCATCGTCTCTCGCAGGCCGTGCTGCGCCGAAATGTCCAAAGAATTGCAGGGCTCGTCGAACAACAGCGCGGGCGGCTTATGAACCAGTGCCCGGGCGATCAAGACGCGCTTGGCCTCTCCCGACGACATTTCCTGCACCGCACGTTCCGCCAGATGCGAGACTCCCAACTGGGCCAAGGCAGCATCGGCCAGTTCTCTGTGTTTGGGATCGACCGTGTGGTTCGGGAAGATGCGGGTGCTGCTGAAGAAGCCGGACAGCACCACGTCCAGGCCACTGGCGTCACCGGTGCACGAAGACATCAGGTCGTTGGATACGATGCCCAACAACGAGCGCAGTTCAAAGACATTCCAGGTCTTCTGGCCGAGAATGGTCATGCTCGACCCTGCGCGGACCACCGGATAGCACTCGCGGGTAATGGTCTTGATCAGGGTGGATTTGCCGCAACCATTCGGCCCCAGCACCGCCACATGTTCGTCGACATGAATGCGCAGGGTGAAGTCATCGAGGACAATCTTTTCCCCCCGCATCACGCGAACCTTCCGCAGATCGAGTAAAGGCGCTTTGCTTTCCGCGCGGTCGAGTGATTTCACGTTTACATTATCGCAAGTATCGTGCTGCTGAACGAGACTGGTGGCGGCGGTGGGACTCGAACCTACGACCTACAGATTAGTTTCACTTCGAAGTGACTGAGCTTGGGGATGGGGCCACGAATCTTTTTCCTCAGTATTACCCCAGCCTTCGTCCCAGAGCGCGCAATACGAAACGTATCCGCTCAGGCCAAGGCAAACGGCCCAGATTTGTGCGCACCACGCCGCGTGTGAAGTAGGTCTTCTGGGAATAGTCGATTGCGACCTCGACGACAACAGGACGACCGGACCCAGTTAGTGTGAGTGCCTGTTTGAGAATCGCTTCCGCATCGGGGTTACAACGTAATGCTAGGTACTCTACGCCAACACCCCGGCAAATCGCGGCCAGATCATAGTCAGGAAGCTCACTGCAGGTCTTCCGTCCCAGCGCCATTTGCTGAAACTGCGCAATCTGTGCTAACTCGCGGTCGCGCAAGACCAACACCATGACTGGCAGATTTAGCTGGCGCGCGGTGAGCAGTTCCAAGCCGGTCATCAAGAATGCACCATCGCCCGCCAGGGAAATCACTTGGCGACCGGGACAGGCGAGGGCAGCTCCGAGTGCGGCAGGCACTGCGTAACCCATGCACGAATAGTCAACCGGCGCCAGGAACGAACGCGAATGTGGCAGCCGTAAGCACTCCATGGCCAGGAAGGTTCCGTTGCCGCTATCAGTGGTGTAGATCGCGTCGTTCCCAACCAGCTTTTGAACCGTTTCCAAAAGGTGAGGTGGGTGCACTCCTTGGGAATTATCAGGCGTTGTCCATCCTTGCCTGACCCCTTCGTGGCCGGAACGTATCTCGCGTCGCACTGATTCATCCACTGCGCGTGGCGTCAGCTGAGGAAGCAGGGAGGCGACAAAACTTGCGGCATCCGAAACTACGGGCAGATCCGCGGGGTAGTTCTTTCCCAGCACCGAAGGATCTATGTCCACGTGAATCAGTTTGCCGGGTGGCGTCATGCCATAGCTTCCTGTGCCCACTTCAGAGAAGCGGCAACCAATGGCCAAAGTAAGATCGCAAGACGCTGCGACCTTGCGCACGAACGAAGGTGCGGCAGCACCAAAGCCGCACCACAACCAAAGGGGATGCTTCTCGCTGAAAACGCCTTTGCCTGAGATGGTGGTGGCAACCGGAGCATTCAGTCGCTCGGCCAAAGCCACGAGGTCGGCACCGGCCCCGATGGCCCCAAGCCCGAGGTAAAGCAAAGGTCGGTGGCTGGCTTCGTTCCATTGGCGAGCCCGCTCGACAAGCTCCGCTTGGGTCGTTGGAGCTGGAGATGCCGGCTGTGAATCGGATGCCTGCAGATCAGTGTCGTGGCGGAAGAAGTAGTGCTCTGCGGGAATCTCGACCAACGCCGGCCCGGCCGGGGCACGGCGCGCGATTTGGCAGGCGCGGCGGACGGTCGCGTAGATTTCCGATCCATGCTCCGCGCGTAACTGGGCCTTGGTCACGGGTCGCGCGATGGCGAGTTGGTCAACGTCGTGGAGTTGGAATGCCCTCCCCGTGTCGCGCCGAATCCCACACGCGAGCACGAGCATGGGGATTCCGTCGAGGTAAGCTTCGGCAATCCCCGAGAGCGCGTGGGTCAGTCCTGCTCCGGGAACTACGTTCACTGCCGCAAGTTGCCCGGAAGCACGCGCGACTCCATCGGCCATGAAAGAAGCACTCTGTTCATCGGTGACGAGGACTGGGCGCACGCTGCTGGAACGGGCGAGTGAATCATAGAGCTCGATGTTGTGTGTGCCCGGAATGCCGAAAGTGAAACGAACAGCTTCATCTTCCAGCGCACGCACAACGATGTCACCGCCCGTCATCTTATTCATAACATCAGCTCATATGACCTTGCTCATAGAAGCGCATTCATATTCTTGCGGATCGTCTCCGCCACGCGGTCAGCCAGGGCCATGATGGTCAGGTAAGGATTGATTTCCAGCGAATTCGGAAACAGACTCGAATCGGCAACATACAACCACGGAACTCCATGAACCCGGCCATAGGAATCGGTCACCGAATCCTCGGGACCGCTACCCATCGCGCAACCTCCCTGCAGGTGTGCGGCGGAAATCGAAAGCTTCCCGGGCTTGAACTCAGGGTTTCCCGCAATCTGGTCAAGACGTTCTGCATCCGCGCGTTCAATCGTCGGAGAATATGAAACTGGCACATGCGCCCGAACGGCCCCGGCTGCGAACGAGACCCTCGCCGAGGTAATCGCGCCCTGCACCAGCCCGTGAATCACCTCCGGTGTGAAGCGGTAGTGAACCACAGGGCACCCATTACCATCTACGGTCACGCGATTGTGGTCATCCACCTCGTCACAGGCCAGCACCAGGATCATCTGCAGCCGCGGAAAGGCGCGCATAAAGCGACTGTGTTCCTCACCGAATCCAACCATCGCCTTGGCGGTGGTAAAGGGGAAGTACATGCAGGTCTCGAGCAGGAAGTGATCGCTCTCGGCGAACTGGTCGAGGTAGAAACTCTTGGGGTGACCGACGGCGTTGGTGATCGGCCGGCTGTGTTCAGCGACCATGATGAATGCAGGATGACAGGTGAAACCGTGTCCCAATCGCGGCAGGCTTCTGCCAAACCCAGACCGCAGCAGCAGCGCCGGAGAATTCACCGCACCGGCACAAACCACCACGACTTTGGCGTCAATCTGGTAGTCGCCTGCTTCCCACGTTGATGGCTCGCCTTTATTGCCTTCCGTTTTCTCACTGACCCTTACGAAGATCTTCTTGTCTTCGATCCGCTGCGCTTCGATTCGCTTAACCTCGCAGCGCGTCACAACCTCGACTCCGTTGCGCTCCGCGCGCGGCAACTGGACCCGATTCGTGCCCTGTTTCGCCTGGTTCGGACAGCCTAGATTGCACAGGCTCGATCCCCGGCACCCTTTCAGGTTTACCGGAAACTGCTGCACGCGATAGCCGAGCCGCCGGCATCCCTCGACGAATAGCCGGTTGTTCTCGTTGAGCAGCGACTCCTCAAGCAGGTGGACGTTGTTTTCCGCCACGTACTTTCGCGCGCGTTGTTCCAGGTCCGCAAATGTCAGACCCGGCACGTTCCATCGCTGGAGGACTCGTTCCGGTGGAAGCAGCGATGTGCCCGTGTACACGACGGTGGAGCCGCCATAGGCGCTTCCGAAGGCCAGGGTCATCGTTTGCTCGACGGTCAGGAACCCTCCGTCGTCCTCGTAGAGCGCCTTCGCCATCTCCACTTCGCGGCCCGTAAATTCCTCATCGCGGAGTTTCGGGCCCTTCTCGAGGACTGCGATGCGCACGCCGTCGGGGCACAGCGACGACAGCTCCTGGGCCACCGTTCCTCCGCCTGCGCCGGAGCCGATGATCACGATGTCATAGCTGCGGCGAGCTTGGCTGCGGCGCTTCATCTTTATTGCAACGCCTCCCAACCGCGTGGATCGGGACGATAGCCGATGGCGTGTGCACCTTCAGGTCGTCCGTAATAACCCAGAAATGCGAGTGTACGCAGCCCCCAGAATCCGCAGCGAATGTGTTCTACAGGGTGATCCTGCAAGTAACGGAGGACGCGACTGCGTTGCTCGTCCCCCAAAGCAGCAAACGTGCGGCCATAGCGCACGACCGGCAGCCACTCGATCGCACGCAGGAAGAGTTGCAGCTGCCGCCGCAAAGCGCGCGGTCGAATCTCGAGTGCGTCTTCCACCAGTGCTTCCAAAGCCAGCCAGCTGGGCTCGTCCAGTTGTTTCGCATCGGGCACAACCGTGACCACCACTGCCCGAAATACCGCGCGCACAGGGGCCAGCACCGCACGTGACGGTTCCGTCGCAGTTGCACCTCGCATGCTCTCCTCGCCATGCTGAGTGTAATCGACGGCACAGGCCGACAGAAGACCATCCAAGCAAGTTTCTTACGCTGTGCTGTCCTTTTCACGATTTGCGCCGAATTGCGAGCAAGTGACGGGCAAATGCGGAAGTAATCCATTTGGCCAAAGACGCTGGACTCGCTGAAGTGTGGCACACGATTCCTGGCATCGGCGGGGGAAGAGCGCGTAAGAATGTCCAAGATTCTCTTGAACCCTGTGTCCTCGGCCGCGCGCTGCGTGGGACGCTCTGCACTTCGGAACCTTATACTCTTCCGGAACCAAGGCGCATCGAGAGTTTCACGGCAGCGAGTGCCACCAGGAGCGCGAGCACAGTCCAAATCGCCGCATACTCCAGATTCCCCTGGAAGATGGGTGGCGGCACGGATGGCGGCGCCATGGGAAAATTTGGGGCAGCGGATGCTCTTACCAACTGCGCAATGGCCACAACGCCCGTAACCAGAACCAGGACCAGTACAATCCCCCCAACTACGATCCCGGGCAGAGCTCGCTTCCAGGGAAAGGCGATCGGCGGCAAGGCTGCAGCCTCGCGCCGAACCGCATCCATAACGGAGACGGTGAAGCCCGACGACGGGAGGATTTCATCTTCACGGGAAAGAATGCGATCAATTTCGCCCTCTTGGTGTTCACTCAAGCGTCTCATCAAGCCTCCTTCAGGCGCGGAACAGCCTGCCGTTGCGCAAGTTTACCGCGCAGGATTTCCCGCCCGCGAAATAATCTCGCCTTGACCGTGCCCTCGGGCAGGCCGAGGCTCCGCGCCGCGGTAGTCACGTCCATCTCGTGAAAATAAAAAAGTATCAATGCCTCGCGATATTTTGGCGGCAGAGCGAAGACTGCGCGTCGCACCGCCGAATCCCGGTCCTGTTCCTCAAGGCCTCCGTCAGAGGCACGCGCGTCCGCAGGTTCGGCGATATCATCGAGCGACACGGACACAATTCGTGGCGGGATGCGGCGAAGCTCCGAGCGATACAGGTTCGTCGCCAGAGCGAAGAGCCAGGTGGAGAAAACCGCATCCTTGCGCCACTGGCCAAGCGCGCGGTAGGCACGAAGAAAGGCTTCTTGCGCCAACTCTTCGGAGCGGCCGCGATCGCGGCAAAAACGGTACGCCAGGTTGATCAGGGGCCCCTGCCAGCGCCGGACAATCCCCTCAAAAGCGGAGATATCGCCTGCCACGACTCTTTCCACATCGGTCTGGTCGTCGGTGGCACTCACGCCGGACTTGCCTCAACGGTACGACAGTACGAATCTGCGGACGGTTGCATTATTTCAAAAATGCATTCCGGACGAAGAAAATGCAACCGGAACTGCGGACAGCCGGTCGTACATGACGTAAGCAAGAAAACGTCAAGGAGCTGACCATGGCATTCGATGTGGATGGCAACAGCGTGGCGGTCGTAGCAATCGCGATACCCGTCATAGGAAGTATTGCACTGTTCTCTTTTCTGTCCGTCGCTGTATGGTCCGACGCGCGCCGCAAAGAGAGAGAAGAATACTACAGGAGCGAAACGCTAAAAAAAATCGCAGAGAGTTCAGGAGAAGGTGCCAAGGCGGCGATTGAATTGCTGCGCGAACAGAATAAGAACGTCACAAAACGCCGCATCGAAGGCATGAAGCTGGGTGGGTTGATCACCGCCGTCGTCGGCATCGGAGTCATGGCGCTTCTGCGTGGGCTGGTGCGCGACGAGCCGGTTTATCTCGCCGGACTAATTCCGTTGCTGGTCGGCTTGGCCATACTGACGTACAGGTTCCTGCTCGCCCCCAAAGAGGTGGAATGAGAGAACGCGCCATCGGGCGTGCAGCATCTGCCGACTCTCTGTCTGGGCCATCTGCCTGCACTATAATGAATTAGTTGGCAGCCGGACCGGACGGTCGCTGTCGCGAGACAGAGGAAAGTCCGAACTCCGCAGAGCAGTGTGCCGGATAACGTCCGGGACGGCCGGCTCAAGCCGGTCGGACGGAAAGTGCCACAGAAAACATACCGCCCGGGCCGCAAGGCTCAGGTAAGGGTGAAAAGGTGCGGTAAGAGCGCACCGCCGACGCAGTAATGCGGCGGGCAGGGCAAACCCCACACGGAGCAAGACCAAATAGGGAGGGATTCCCTGGCAAGCCTTTGGGTTTCGCCGGGGACGCGTGCCGGCTCGGCGCGCCACAACCTCCGGGTAGGTCGCTTGAGCCTCGCAGTAATGCGTGGCCCAGAGGAATGACCGTCCTGCCGGTAACGGCAGACAGAATTCGGCTTACAGGTCCGGCTGCCACAAACTTCTGCGTTTTGTTTAAAGATTGAACCCAATCCTTTGCTTTGCCCCTCCGACAATTTGGAGTCTCGGTCAAGCATGTCCTACGAAGCCGACGACAAGCCGATCCGCACTGACCCCGGCCTTTGCCGGAACTGCCAGCATGCGCGCCGGATCGAATCCGATCGCGGTTCGATTTTCCTTATGTGTGAACTTTCGTTTGAGGATCCGAGGTTTGTAAAGTATCCGCGCCTGCCGGTTTTGGCTTGCAGCGGCTATCGGCCGTCTCACCTAACGTAGAAATACCGCACGATGTGAAAGAAGATCGGTGCCGCAAAACACATCGAGTCCATGCGGTCGAGAATCCCTCCGTGGCCCTTGATCAATGTGCCGTAGTCTTTGACGCCTCGGTCGCGCTTGATGGCAGACATGGTCAGGCCTCCGGCAAAACCCATAAGTGTAATGGTGAGCGAAACCAGCGCTGCCACCCAAGCACGAAACGGCGTCATCCACCACAACGCGGTTCCGATCAGCGTGGCCGTGAGCACCCCGCCGATGAAGCCTTCCCAGGTCTTATTCGGGCTGACAACCGGCGCGATCTTGTGTTTGCCCAGCATCTTTCCCCAGACGTACTGCAGCACGTCGCTCAACTGATCCACCAGCACCAGATAGAGTAGGAGCTTGGCATCGGGCGCATAGCCTGGAATCTTCAGCATCAGCAAGGCCGGAGCGTAACTCAGGCAGTAGATACAGACCATCAGTCCCCATTGGATGGTCGAAGCGCGCTCCAGAAACGATTCGGTATCGCCGGCGATTGCCAGTCTCGTCGGAACAAACAAAAACGCATACACCGGGATCAGAATCGCGAACATGCCGTACCAGTGAATCCCGATCAGAAAATACTGCAGCGGAGTAAAAATGAAGAAAGACCAGAACAGAGTGCGGTGATCGGCGCGGCGCGTCGGCAGCAGAGTGACATATTCGCGCAACGCCAGCAACGACATGATCCCGAACAAAACCAGCGATCCGATCTGGCCGATCACAAGCGTCAGCCCGAAGATGGCGCTCATCACCCACCATGCCCCGATGCGCGCATTCAAGTTGCGGATCGTTGCCTGCGCCTCGGGCTTCTTGACGGCAACCTTGAGCGCGAGGCCGATCAAGCTCGAAACCGCCAGCAGGCCCAAAACTCCGGAAAATGCCCACACCAGTTGTGGATCGAGATTTTTCATAGATCTCTTAACCTGCAAACCGCTTCCCGCGCCCGCGCCAGGAACGCACGCCTGCTCTCACCCGCTTCGAGCGCCATCGCCGAACCGAACGTCAGCTGACTGATGAACGGCACCGGTAGAAACTCACCTTTGGGAAGAATGCGATTCAAATTGTTCAGATAAGCAGGGATCAGGCGCAGGCCGGGCCGCTGCTGGCACAAGTAGTACAGACCGCTCTTGAACGCTGCCACCTCCTCGCCAGTCCCGCGCGTGCCCTCGGGAAACAGAATCAGCGACTCGGTGTCCCCCATCGCTTCCAGCATGTGCTCGATCGCCAGCCGTGGATCGGCGGACTCTTCATGCCCTACGCTTTTCGCCGCATGCCTCGCCACCAATACTGCCCTAAACACGTTGACCGCCAGTGCCCGGCGCAATCCCGCATTCCAATAGTCCTGCGCCGCAACCGGCCGGGTTACTGCCCGAACTTCGGCCGGCAGCGACGCCCACAGCACGACAAAATCCAGATGGCTGGAGTGGTTCGCAAAGTACACGGCCTGCCGCGGATCGGGTTCCGAATCCACCCAGCGGACTTGTACGCCGCTGATCAGGCGCGCCGCCGCCGCGATCATTCCCGCCAGTGGATGCGCCCTCATCGTTGCTTAAGATCGGCGGCGATCCGCATCGTGCGGCGGGCACAAGTCACAAGCATTCCCGCAACCATCAGGACCAGAGTGAGGGCCATGGTTTGTCCGCCCAACCCCAAATAGTTCTCGAATACCGAGAACACGCACCCCGCCGTCAGCAGCGCCATCCGGTGCGGCTTGGCCATGGGACCGAGAAAGTATTGCGGAACTCCCATCGATCCGCCGAGCAACCGGATGTAAGCCGTCATCACGGCGAGCACCGCTGCCAGCCAACCGAGCTCGCGTCCCCAGCTAAAATTGGCGATAGAATAGCCCGCTCCTACCAGGATCACAACGTCGGCAACGCGGTCCGGCATGTCGTTGAAAATTTCTCCGTAAACCGTCTTGCGGCCGCCTTCAATCGCGACCAACCCATCCAACATGTTGCACAGAAGGCGAAGCTGAATACACGCCGCCGCCACGCTGAACAGCGCCGGCCGTGAGATTCCTTCGGCGCGCTGTGTCCACGCAAGGCAAATTCCGGCGGGTATTGCAAACACCAGACTGGCCATCGAAATTGCGTTCGGTGCCACACCGGCCCGCGTCAGCACTCGCGCCAAGCCCTGCGCCCACGCGCGTTGCCGTGTCTTCAGCGGCCGTCGAGGAGGTGCGCTCTCCGGAATCGTCTGAGGTAAGCTCATCCCTATTGGTACAAACGGAAGAATTGTGCTACTAAGTGATCGCGCCGGCAACCGAAATCGGCGGCGGGCATCACCGCTAGAAATGGAGACCCAGCCTATGGCCTTCAAGCGCAGCCTCGTGCTTAGCCTCGTGCTGGCACTAGCCGGAGGACTCTCCGCCTACGTTCTCGCCTGGGGTCTATTCACGACGCATCCGGAACTGGGAATGGAACCCGCCAGCGCGCGTGCGATAGCGCTCTGGGCTGCCCCGCTCATCTTTCTCGGAAGCCTGATCTACTTCTCGGCCAGGAGTCGCCGCCCCTAAGGCACTTGATTTGAGCAGCTATGATCTCGATTTCCACCGCGCAACTCGACGCTGTGCCGCCTTGGGCCAACTGGTTGACCCGCTGGCCCGGCATCGCGCTTGTCTTCCTCTGGGGTTTCGCCGAAGGCACGCTGTTCTTCATTCTTCCCGATGTGCCGCTCTCGCTCGCCGCCATGTTCCGCCCCCGCCGCGCCCTGATTCATCTGGCCGCGATTGTCGCGGCCGCCCTGTTAGCCGGCGCGGTAATGTTTTCCTGGTCCGCTCGCGGACCCGCTGCTCGCCATGCCGTGGCCCATGTCCCGCTCGTCACTCCGGCTATGTTCGAGCGCGCCGAAAGCGACTACCGCCAGTTTGGCATCTGGGCCGCCAGTAAAGGGCCGGTCCGCGGAATCCCTTACAAAGTTTACGCCGTCGAGGCGCCGGAGCATTCCAGCCTGTCGTCTTTTCTGCTGGTCACGATCCCAGCCCGCATCTGGAGGCTGCTCGCCGTCTGGCTGGGTTTCGCCGGAGCAGGGCTGTTCCTCCGCAAACTAGGCCGCGCTTCTCTGGCTCCTGCTCTTCATGCGCCCTTCTGGATTGTGGTGTATGTGATCTATTGGGCAAGTGTGAAATAGCGGGAGGGTGGGGCGAACTTCTGATTCCGGCCTCCGCAGTCTATAATCGTAGTCTATAACTAACGATTGGCCATGAGCCCGCACCCGATCCTGTGCGCACCGGCTTGTGATGCATCCATCCCCAAGGAGAACTTTATGTCCGCACCCAGCCGTCGTCCGGAAATTCGCCGCCGCCGCACCCGCGCCGAAAAAATCGCTAAGCTGCGGAAGCGCCTCGCCGCTGCTTCGGCTTCCACTGACAAAGACCGCCTCACCGCTAAACTGCATCGCGTGGGTTTGGTTTCTCCCGGTAATCCGTTGGTCAAGAGCGCATAAATGGAGAGAGGCTCAGCAGTGTGGCGCAAGCACCCTCGCTCGCCACGGATATGCATAACTCGATTTAAAGTTGAAATTCCGATCGGGGGGACGCATGGAAGCTATAACTATCGAGGAGACTCTGAATGCTCCGATTGATCGTGTTTGGCGTGCGTGGACCGATTCAGAACAACTTTGTCCATGGTTTGCCCTGAGAGCTAACGTTGTGCCGAGACGGGGGGAGCCATATGAGCTCTTTTGGGACCCCGCTCACCTTGAGCGCCAGAGCACGCTGGGATGTCGAATTACTTTCATTCAGCCGCAGAAATGGCTCGGGTTCGCATGGCGAGGCCCGAGTATATACGATGACCTAATGAACGAGAATGCGGCGCCGCCTCCACCTCCCACGCACGTAGCAGTGAGCTTCTCGACCAATGACGAGAAGACAACCGTCCGGGTGAGCCACACCGGCTGGCTAGAGGGGGCTAGGTGGGCTGAGGCGCGTGCCTGGCACGTTCATGCCTGGAAAGCGGTGTTCCAGAATCTAGCTGCGTTTGTTGAAGGGCGAAGATTGCCGGTTGATTGGTTGGCGCCAGCTGCGCAAGGTTGAGCTTTGCATTCTTAGAAAATCCGATTTAAATATGGACCAACCGTGCGCGGCTCGGTGAGGGGCCAGGTCGAGCGCCACCTTCCCGATCGCCTACGCCCAAACGCCCACGGCGAACAATCTTGCTTAAATTCTGAACATTACCATTAGAATTCCACCGTCACGAAGCTCGCCGGACTCTTCCCCACATTGGTCAAGGTGTGGGTGTAGCCTCCCGGCAACCATTTGACGTCGCCGGCCTTGAATTTTCCAGGCATCGAACCCATTCCTTCGACGTCGCTGCGTATCTCAAGATCGGTGACCGCGACCAGCAGGTGCGGACCATCGTGATGGTGGCTGGGCACGACGGCACCCGGTTCGAGATTGACTTCGGACACGCGCACACCATCCTTCACGAACAGAATTCTGTTGCGGCCGCCCGGGAATTTTTTTTCGCCGCTTTCCTCCGGCCAATGGGATGGCGCTTGCCGCAATTTTTCATCCTGCATCAACTCAATTGTCACGTTGCGAAAGGGCTGGTCCGAAAGATTCTTCGCCACGTGGGCAAAATTTCCGGCCACAAACCGGGTGTCACCGTCGGTGAGCTCGAGATCCGCAGGCGGCTTGCCCTCAACTTCGTTGGAGACGTGAGCATCGCCGAGCGCGACGAAGATGTAGTCGTGGCGATGGCGGTGCATGAGCGTCGAAGCATGGGGCGCGACCTCGACTTTGAAGGCGCGAATGTATTCGTTTTCAACGGCAAGGTGGTGCGAGGGTTCAGAGGTAATCTCGACTTCAGTCGTTGTCTGCGCAGCCAGGAATGGAATCAGCAGGAGGAAGAACAATATGCGCTTCATGGTCGGGGATTGTAGCACCGGAGTTGTCGCAGCGCGCTACGCCGACCTGAATTCGAGCAGCGCCAAATGGGCAGCCGAGGCGACTATCCCTGCACGAATTCAGGCGGAGTACACAATCTTTCCTCCGACAATGGTCGCAACTACCTTTCCCGTCAGCTGCCATCCATTGAAAGGCGTGTTCCTCGATTTCGAGCGTGACTTGGCAACGTCGAAGGTCCACTTCTTCTTCGGATCGAAAAGCGTGACGTCGGCGATGGAGCCGCGGACCAGCGAACCGCGGCCACGCAGATCGAAACAGCGAACCGGACCGGCGGTGAAGAGTTCCACGATTCGAGCAAGCGCGATGCGCTTCTCGCGATGCAGCCGCGTGATCGCCAGAGCAAGTGCAGTCTCAAGCCCCGTGATGCCGAACGCGGCGCGCTCGAATTCCATCTCCTTTTCGTGGGCGGCATGGGGAGCGTGATCGGTCCCGATGGCGTCCACCGTGCCGTCGGCGAGCGCAACCAGAATGGCTTCGCGATCGGAGGCCGAACGCAGCGGAGGATTCATCTTGTAATTGCTGTCGTAGTCGCGCATGTCTTCATCAGTCAGCGTGAAATGGTGTGGCGTAACTTCAAACGTAACGCGCGCTTTTGCGCGCTTGCCCCGGCGCACACTCTTCAGCGCGTCCGCCGTGGAAAGATGGGCGATATGCAGGCGGGCATTGGGAATGTGCATCGCGAGCTGCACGTCGCGCTCGACAATCGAGGCCTCGGCAGCCGCGGTCATGCCCCGCAACCCGAGACGGAACGAACGCGCGCCCGCGTGCATCGAGCAATTTTCGGTCATCCGAGTGTCTTCGGCATGTTGCACGACCGGGAAATTCAGCTCCCCGCCCAGAACCAGGGCTTCGCGCATAATACTGTCATCGAGGATGGGCTTGCCATCGTCGGTGACCGCAATTGCCCCGGCGGAGTGGAGCGCGCGGAAGTCGGTGAGGGCGGCGCCCTTGCTCGAACGGGTCGCGGCAGCGACGGCAAACACGTTGACGACTGCGCCGCGTTCGGGTTGTCGAAGCCACTCGATCCACTCGACCGAATCGACTACCGGCACCGTGTTGGGCATGGTGCAGACAGAAGTAAAGCCGCCCGCCGCAGCGGCGGCCGTTCCCGTCGCAATCGTCTCTTTGTGCGCCTGGCCGGGCTCGCGCAAGTGCACATGCAGATCAATGAAGCCGGGCGCGACGATGAGTCCGCGGGCATCGAATTTTTCGTCCGCGCCGCCCTTGGTTTTGTTGGGAGCGGCAACTTCGGCGACGCGGCCATCTTTCAACAGCACTTCCATAGGCGCGTCGATGCGCGCCGCCGGATCGATGAGATGCCCGCCCTTGATCAGCAGACTGCTGTTCCGCAGACCGATTCGATTTCTTTCCAGGCTCATCGCATCTTCCCCATCGCCCGCGCCAGAATCGCCATGCGCATGGGCACGCCGTGGCGCACTTCCTCCAGGATGCGTGCCTGGGCGCCGTCGGCGACTTCACTGGTCAATTCCAGGCCACGAATAATCGGGCCGGGATGCATCAAGATGGCATCCTTCTTCGCCATCTTCAGCCGGGCTGGCGTCATCTGATAGCGCGCGACGTATTCCGGGAGGTCGATCTTCATTCCGGAGAGGCGCTCTTTCTGTACGCGCAACAGCATGACCACATCAGTGCCGCGCAAGGCGTCTTCAATGTGGTGGGTCACGCGCACGCCGGGCGCCAGGGTGGTCGCAATGTCGGGCGCCAGTTCCGGCGGACCGCAAAGAATTATCTTCACGCCAAGCTTGCTTAACAGGTGGCATGCCGACCGCGCCACACGACTGTGAAAGATGTCGCCGACAATTGCGATCTGCAGACCTTTGAAAGTTTTCTTGTTGCGCAGAATGGTGTAAGCATCGAGCAGGGCCTGCGAGGGATGCTCGTGCAATCCGTCTCCGGCGTTAATGACGGGCACGTCGATGTGCTGCGCCATCACGTGGGGCGCGCCGGCGTTGGGGTGACGAATGACGATGATGTCGGCGCCGATGGCGCGCACCGTGTATCCCGTGTCGAGCAGCGATTCGCCTTTCTCAATACTCGAACCGGTGGCCTGAATCAGAACGGTGTAAGCGCCCATGGATTTGGCAGCGATTTCAAACGAGCTTCGCGTGCGGGTGGAAGCCTCGTAGAAAAGCAGCACCACTCGTTTGCCCTTGAGCAGGGGCCGCGGCTTGTCCGGTTTCATGCGCCGGGCAAACTTCAGGAGTCTGAGGATCTCGGCTGCTTCCAGGTGCTCGATACCGAGCAGGGAACCGCGCGCTGGATTCATAATGGTCTAACAGTCCGTGGCGAAGGGGATACGCCCACTTCGCCCAGATTTCATGAAAACTGTCTAGGCTATAGTTATCTGCTTTTCCATCAGCAGGACTCTCTCCGTGTCATCGACCTCGCGAAGTTTGACCTCGATAATCTGATTCTCCGTCGTCTGCACCGTTCGCCCAATGAAAGCGGCCTCAATCGGCAACTCGCGATGGCCGCGATCGATCAATACACACAACTGTAAGCGCCGGGGACGGCCCGAGCGAAACAGCGCGTCCATGGCGGCGCGAGTGGTGCGGCCGGTATAGAGCACGTCGTCCACCAGTACCACCGACTTACCCGTGATGGGAATTTCCATCTCCGTCTTCTGTACGACTGGCTTGTGGTCGAGGGTGGAAAGATCGTCGCGATAGAGCGTGATGTCGAGCGTACCCAGCAGCACCGGTTTCTTTTCGATGCGCTGAATGATTTTCGCCAGCCGCTCCGCCAGCGGAACTCCGCGCCGCCGGATGCCGACCAGCGCCAAGTCTTCGACGCCATTATTTTTCTCGAGAATCTCATGCGCCAGCCGGATCAAGGTGCGCTCCACCTCCGATGCCGACATCAACTGCGCTTTCTGATGGACCTCGACGGGACGCCCTGATGAGCGTGAATTCATAAACGCTGCATCATACGCGTGCGGAAAGATCAGAGCAAGACCGGGTCCGAAACCCGCGTCGATTGCGGTTGAATTACGCCCCGGGCTTGCGGGGCCGCAGAAACAGCGAGGCCAGCGCCCCGCCAAGGGAGGCGAGCACGGCGGCAATAATCATCCCAAACAAGAAGGTAATCGCCAGCCCCGAAGGAGTAAGCAGGCTGCGGATGCCGGCTTGAAAGTCCGGGTCGGCCGCGTTTGCTCCGACCGTGTGCGCAAATCGCGTAAGGAAATCGATATATTCCTGCTGGGCATGAAAAACAAAAATCCGAATGGTGATCAACAGAGCGTTGATGGCGAAGGCGACCACTCCCGCCGCTCCCCCAAGCCGCCCCCCGAGAGCAGTGGGAAGTACGATTCTACTTTCGCGGCGGTAGAAAAAAACAGCCAGTGCCCCGGTCAGCACGATGCCAAGCAGTGGGATCATCCCAAGGAAAACGCCGAGCGCGCCGGCCATGAGCGCAGCACGAACGGCAGTGCTTCTGTCCATCGTGCTTCCGGGCACGATTTGCCGGGGCAGATACGAGGCAAGCCCCGTCTTTGCGGGAATCTCTGGAGAAAACTCGCCCGGTGCCGGATTCAACCCGTCGGCAATTTCAGCATACGATATCGCAACTTGCACGTGGATTTGAGGAGCATGGCATTGCGGACAAAACGGCCGGCCATCCTCTACTGCGGTCCCACATTGCTGGCAAGGATGCTCCACGTCTTTGAAGCTAGCGCACAACCAACCGGGAGGGCAAGGCATCGGATTACCGGATCATCGGGCCATCCCAACCCTGCCAACATTTCCGATCGCCCAGTGGCCACATCGCCAGGTATCTTCAATCAAATCGTGTCTTCCTTGCCCGCGTGCATGCGCACGTAAACCAGCGCAAAACGGGATCCGTGGCTGTTCGGCTTAACGGAGACGATATGCTGGTTTCCCTCGGTTCCCACTTTCAACTCGACAGCGTCTCCGCTGCTGTCGTTCCCACACGACACCGGCTTGGACAGTTCATCCTTATTGTCGTAGTTTGCGTGGCCTCCATTCCAGCCGCCGTGACACTGGATGGGCTTGCCATATTTCTGCAGCTCTTTGGTGTAGTAGGCGAGGATTCTGTCGGGAGCATCGTCGGAGGTGAACTTCGCTGCCACCACTTTCAATGAGAATCCCGGTAGCGAAAGATTCACATTGGCGCTCTTCTTGTCGTCGCTGTCCTCTTTCGGAGCAGGCTTGGCGCCGGGATACAGCGTCAGGCCGGCATCGCGAATGTCGGCCTGCTCGCTGACATGCAAGTCGCCCATAGGAGACTTGATATCTACTTGCTTCTCACCATCCTTGCCTTTGTCGTTCGTATTGATACTGCAGCCGGGAAGAACGCAGAACGCGGCCAACAACGCGCCCAGGGACAGTTTTGCTACAAAGTTGCGGTTGAATATGTTACGGCTGAACAATTTAACGCTGAACATTCTAGTGCTGAACATGAGAGGAACCTCCTGAGCTGGGTCGAACTGAGATTGCCCGGGCGGGGCGTTCGATCCCCTCGCCTCGGGATGCGATGCCAGGAATCGTAACCGGCAGATGACCGCTGATTGGGATCTCGCCGAAGATCGCTTTCACGGCCGCTGTTTCCGACACGGTTGCATTGGAGAACGCGCATACATAATTCTGGATTGCGGGGAAATCCTGCACCACATACGGATTCCCCATGGCGAGTACAACGGCGCGGCTCGGGGCGCGATCGAGGATCGCGGCGAGCAAGGTTCCTGTGGCGTCGTCCATGGCAACGGTGTTCGTCAAACCTCCGCCGGCAGCACGCATGGTCTTCCCCGCCGTCGGAATTACATACACCGCAGCGATCACGTGCTCCGCCGCCTCCACCGCTTCGACCACCGACGACTTCATGCCAGCGGCCGAGCGCGCGTCGACGTAGATTATATGGGCATCAGGCACACGGGCTAGAATCTGGCGTTCGAGCATACGTCCGGAGTCGGTGCGCAAGTCTTCGGAAAAAATCACGACTACAAAACGATTGCTCACCTCTGTCAATGATTGATACGGAAGCGCGGCCTGCCTAGTTCCAAGAGAAGCTCCGAAAGCCTGCAGCGGGATCACCTTCCCGTTGTCGCGGACGAGCGTAATGGCTTCGTCGGCAATGCGCTGGCCGACGGCCACATTATCCGGCTTCGCAATCTCGTCGGAGAGTTGGCTGAGGTCCGCCAGCCGCGCCTTGTTCAAACCGAGAGAAGCCTTTACTTCCAGAATCTTACGCACGGATTGATCGAGCTGCTGGCGGCTGATCTCGCCGCTCTGCACTGCCTGCATCATGGAGCGGTAGCTGGCGTCGAGGTCGGCTGGCATGATCAGCACGTCGTTGCCGGCCTCGAAGGATTCGACCGCCGCCCGGCCGATATCCCGCGCGTACAGCCGCGTCAACCCCGCCATGTCGAGAGCGTCGGTGACGACGATCCCTTTGAATCCCATTTCTTCTCTCAGAAGTCCATCCACAATCGCCTTTGAGGTCGTCGCCACGCGGGTTGGATCTGGATCGAGAGCGGGCACGGTGACATGCGCTACCATCACGGCATCCACGCCCGCCTCGATGGCGCGCCGGAACGGCGGCAGCTCGACCGTATCGAGCCGCGCCCGATCGCCAGTAACTTGGGCGAGACCAAGATGAGAATCCGCAGCGGTATCGCCGTGTCCGGGAAAGTGTTTGGCCGTGACCAGCATCCCGCCTTCGTGAGCGCCCCGAATGTACGCCGCCACGAAATCTCCCACCTGCTTCGGGTCTTCTCCGAACGCGCGCGTGTTGATGATGGGATTCACAGGATTGGAATTCACGTCGGCATCGGGAAAGAAATTCCAATGCACTCCGATGGCCCTTGCTTCGAGGGCGCTGATGCGTCCGAAGGCTTCGGCATTTTCCGTTTTGCCGGTAGCCGCAAAAGCCATCGCATGAGGAAAAACGGTGGTGCCATTCAGTCGCATCGACACACCGCGTTCGAAATCTGCCGCGACAATCAGCGGCAGCTTAGATGATCTCTGCAGCCGGTTGAGCAGCTCGGCGGCAACATAGGGCTGGTTCTTAAGCAGAATCGGGCCATCCACCGGAACGCTCATCACTAGGGACCCGATGTGGTATTTGCCGACGTTGTCGCGCAGTTGAATCCAGATCGGATCGGCGTCATTCAGGAATTGCGCATTCACCCTAATCCCGAAGAGTTGTCCGACTTTTTCTTCGGGCGACATCTTGCGCAACGTCTTGTCGGCCCACTTCTGGCCAGCCTTGTCGATATGGCCGGGACCGGGCCGCTGAAAGCGGTCTTTGCTCTTGTCTCTAGCAAAGCAGGGCACCGCGGCGAGCAAGAGCGCGATCAGCAGCAGATTTCGGAACATGCAATTGACAATAGCAAAAGTCGAGTAATCGCTCACAAACTCTCTCAAATTTCCTGTTCGACAGCTGCAATGCTTTCCGCCTGAATCGCTGGGTCATCGCCCACCCCGGCCAGCCAACGTACATCCGGTTCTCGCCGGAACCATGTCATCTGGCGTTTGGCATAGTTACGATGCGCCTGCTGCGCGGCGGCGAGCGCCGATTCCCGATCCAGTTCGCCGCGCAAAAACTGCAGCGCCTGCTTATATCCCAACGACGCGAGCGGGCGCGCTGGTTCGCCATATTTTTCAAGAAGCCTTTCCGTCTCCGCGATCAGTCCTTGGTCAAACATCTTCGCGGCCCGCTGGTTGATGCGGGCATAAAGAACTTCACGCTTCGGGTTGAGCCCGAGACGCAGAATGCGAAAACCCTGCAGCGGCTTCCGTCCCTGCTGCCAAAGTTCGGTCATAGTCCGGCGAGAGGGCCGGCGCGAGGCCAGACACACCTCGATCGCCCGGATCACCTTGGGAACGTCATTGGCGTGAATGCGGCCCGCTGCCGAAGCATCGAGCCGCTGCAAGATGCGATGCAGGTGCTCGAGCCCGTGCTTCTCTGCGCGGCCGCGCAGTTTGTTGCGCAGCTCTTCCGAGCGCTGCGGGCCGGAGAAAAGCCCTTCTAGCAAAGCGCGGAGATAGAGTCCCGTGCCTCCGCTGACGATGGGCAAGTGTCTGCGCTGCCCGCTTTCGCTCAGAGCGCTTTCGCGGAGAACTATCTCGCGCAGAACCAGCCGCGCATGGCGCGCATATTCTCCCGCGCTAACGTCGGCGAGCGGATCGACGCAATCGATCAAATGATGGGGAACCTCCGCGCGCTCCGCCGCACTGGGCTTGGCCGTACCAATTTCAAATTCGCGGTACATCGCAACTGAGTCACAGTTGACGATTTCTCCGCGCCAGCGCCGCGCGATCGCTAGCGCCAGCGCCGTCTTCCCGCTCGCCGTGGGACCAAGCACGACTACGACCAGAGGCTCGCGATCCAACTTCTGCAACTCCGGCAGCTTCAGCAACGTCAGCGCGCGCTCCAAGGAATGTCTCGCCAGTAGCGGATTAGCGTGAGAATAAGCAGCAGAACCGCCATGAGAAGCAATCCCGTGGCTTCGGCGGCGTAGATGGAATGCCGGTGCTGATGCTTGTGATGTTCGTCGTCAGCTGCCGTCTTCGAGGGAACGGGGGCGTGCACGGCGCTATTGTAGTCTTTTCGTTTGTGGATAGTCGTTAGTCGCCGGTCGTTCGCAAACGTCGTTCGCAAACATTCATCGCGAGCGACTAACGACCAACGGCTGCCTCGGCGGTAAACTACGGGCGCGCCGTCATGTTGATGTCTCCCTCCAACCGCGAAGCCAGGCTTCTGCGCTTTGGCGCAGACTGGCTGCAACCTTCGGCCGGCTCTTCCTCTTCGTTCTGGCCTCGATCAAGTCTGGGCTATCGCACCATTCCTGCTGCTGCCGCAGATCGGCGTCGGCTTGGCTTTCGCCGCGACTGCCGCTTTGCTGTACGTGCCCTTCTCGGAGAAAACTCTGTTCCGCATGGCTTATCCGCTGGAGAACCGAGACTCCGAGGCGAGGCGGAAAATAGGTTGTTCATTTTTCCGCCTCGAAATCACTAGATACGTTCCACCGCAAAGCCCGCATCGGAGGGCTTTACGGACTGGTCGTGAGGATGATGATGGGAGTACTGCAATCGACTATCGGCCTGGTAAATAGAAGCACGACAGCGGCTTGATAACGCCGCATATTTGCGGCAGGTGCGGGGAGGAATCCCGATACGGCAGCGGAGAGATCGACACCGGCCAGACTCAGTGTCGGCTGCGGCGCCAGGTTTCCGCTCCAGAGCGAGTCGGACAGTTCGACGGGCGAGCTCGAATCCACCTCCGCTTTGGCAGGGTGTGCGTTCTGCAAATCATTCTTATGGCAATCTATCGGGTTGTCCGGAAAATCCACGAACAGAGTCAAATTGAGCAATGCCGTGAGGTGATGGAAGGACTCGCGGGAGTGAGTGTCGCACTTGTCCTTGGGATCGTCGTCTTGCGCTGGCTCGATGTCAAAGAGAATCAACGGCGTCTCCACCTGGAGCAACAATGGGTTGAAAGTGCCGCTGTCCGAAGCGCCCGCCAAGGAAAACCCGTTCAGGCTGCTGACGTTGTAGTGTAGGGACACGGCGGTGGCGTAGTCTTTCTCTGTCGAAGCGTCGGGCGGATAAGTGGCCCCAACCCGGCTTCTGTGCCGAGCGGCAACAACGTACTCCTCGGGTTTGGGAAGGCGGATGACGTACCTCGCGGACTTGTTATCGAGTGCGCGCTGGAGACTTTGGGCGTCAATCTTGGCTTGCGCAATGCTGGGGTCGGCGGTCGCGGCAGCGGCACCGCTGTGGGCGGGAAGCGAAAGATCATAAACTCCCGAGGCCAACGTCGATTGATTGGAAGCCTTCACGTAGAGGTCGCGATGGCCTTTGGTTTTGGGTGCGATGGCCAGCACGTTGTTGGCGTCCTTCGGGTCGAGAACAAAGGCCCATGGACCTTGAAACTCGACAAAGACTTTCTCGGTGCTGACAGCCTTGGACTCAGCTGCGGACGGAGCTGGTGGTTGTTGGGATTGTTGACAAGCGATGAGGAAGAACATAGCCAGCATAGCACTGGCTAGCGCAACCAGGGTGCTGTTGAAGTAGCGTTCGGTTCGCATAGGGTCTCCTGTGTTAGGGATTAGGGCCGTCCGTACGCTGCAAATGCCGACCAGTAATAGGGATGCGATGTGCGCGGATTGGCGAGCATTCGCCGTGACGTTAGGCGAACGGCATCGGAGACGGTCTGGCCAGACAGCGCATACTGATAAAAGTTTTCTACAAATCCTCGGGTTTCGGCGGAGTCCACTGCCCACCGGCTCGCGACCACGTGGGGCACACCCGCACGCAGAAGAGCATCGGTGACGCTGTTGAATCCGCTGGAGCCGCTGCTGCCGGACGCGGTGCTGCAGGCCGAGAGCACCGCCAACTGCAAGCCTTGCAGGCGAAGCTGCCGCACGACGGCTGCGTCCATCAGTCGGGGGGTGTCCGCTCGCCCGTCTTCCTCTTCATCTTTGCTATCGCCTTCCAGCATCAATCCCGTCCTTTCGGGAGTGGCGAGCGAATGTCCAGCAAAGTGGAAAACGGCGGCCCAAGACAGTCCGATTCGGACCGCGCCGAGGGCGGCTTCTCCGCCTTTGAGCACGCGCGCGGAATGAAAGTCGCTGGCGACGGCGTCCGCTTCCGCAGCCACATCGGGAAGAGGAATGAGATCGTCCGCGACCGATGAAGCGGTGCTGCCCACTACCAGGGCCGGTGAGTCTGCCGAAATTCGGGTGTCGCTGCGCAGCCACGCCTGCGAATCCTGACCCAGCGAATGAACCATGGGCGTGCGTTCGATCAGATAGTGATTGTTCGAATCAAGCAGCGCTTCGAAGGGCACGCGGGCCAGCCATCCCTCCGCCTCGATCACCAGCGTTCGTCCCGGCACGAGGTGTTGTTCCACCGGAGCGATGAGCAACCCATACAAGCTGCGAGCATCCCGACGCAAGGCGCCCAGCTCTGACCCTGGATCTGAAGACAGGTCATGAAACCTTCCCGCTAACTCTTCCAGACCGTCGGTGGTGGGTTTCGGAATCCAGCGCGCGTTGATACCGCGGTCGTCATAGGCCCAGATCGCCAAGCCGTCGGGCAGTGCGGCATAGGCGAACACCGTCTCTTTTTCCAGAAGAGGAATTCGTGACGCCAGCCGCGACGAATCGGGGAGCGTTTGCGATGGGTTGGGATGCCGCATTCCGACACGCTGCGGCGCGCTCAGATACCACTCAAACAAATCGAGCGATTCCTGCTCGCGCCCCTGAACCAGCTCGGCTTCGGCGAGTCCGAGGTATACCGGAGCCGCGTCTTTGCTCCAGCTCGTTCGGTCCGCTTCGGAAGTCAGGGACGCGAGGTTTTGCTCGGCCAAGCGCAGCGCAGGACGGAAGGCCTGCTCAGCCTCCCCTGCATGATGGCTGCGGAGCTGCACTTCGCCCAATGTGGAATAGAAAATCTGCGCGAGATAGCCATTAGAAAGTTGCCGGACTTCATCCTGGACACGAATCAAACGGCCCAGAGCGGCATCGAACGCACTCTGATGCGCTTCCAACTGAGCGGTCCTGATCTCGATCTCGAGGCGTCCGACCCGGGTAGCCTCGCTCTGCGGGACAAGGATATAGAGCCGGGCGGCCTCCGCGTACTGGAACTCGGCCACTTCGGGCTGATGGGCCGCTTTGGCCGCCTGGGCCATGAAGCTATGCGCCCAGGCGCGCAACGGCAGTGGCAGTTCTTCGCTGGCATCGATCGTGGCCACGGCTTCGCGCCAAATCGCCAGCTCCAAGTTTGGCTGACCTGCAGCCTCGGCGGCGAAAGTCACATTGGTGTAGAGGTTGTAGCCTCGCACGGCAGGGAATTGGCCCGACCAGTAGCGTTCCAGGCCGGTGCAAACGAGCTTCCAGCCGCCCGCGCGGTCGCCGGTGCCAAATTTGCTGTCCGCAACAAATCCCAGGGTCCGAAGATAAAGAGCGCCATAGCCGGCTTGCTGTGCGCGGTCATGAGCGCGACGCGCAGCCTTTTCGTAGGTGCCGAGATCGCCCATCAGTCCTGAGCAGACGCTCTCCTCCAATCCCAGCTGAATCTGTAACCAAGGGTACGAATAATGCATGGACTCCGCTTGCGCAGCTATCGACCGACGGCGGCAAGCTTGGCTCCGCCTCGTCATCTGCTCCGCGAAAGTCTGCTCGAACTCCGCGCGCAGCACGCCCGCCGTGCTGCCGGAAGCGCGAAATAACTGTTTGGCGAGATCAGCCTGTTGGCGGGAGACATCATCGTCGCCGTCGTCGTTGGCTTTGACGGCGCGGGCGAGCGCGGCTGCCGCTTGCGCAAAATGTGGCGCCGAAGAACCGCCCAGAAGGTCAGCCAGCCAGCGGTCGCCGTGCTGCTGGCGGGTCAGGTCCGCTAAAAAAAAAAGGGCCTGCGCGGCGCGCGGATCCCTATTCGCTCTCTTTTCGGGAAAAGCCTGGGGTAACCAGGAGCGCACTGCTTCGTGCAAATATTCTTCGATGCGATCGACGATACGCTGGTCGACTTCGGAAGGGGGCATTGCTCCGCTGGCCATGGCGGCAACTTGTGTCGAAGACAGCAGTGGCGTCGCCTTACTCTGATGCTCTTTCAACTTTTCCCGTACGGCGTTGGCCTTGTCGCGGGCTTCTTCCGCCCACTGCGAACTCGGATCCACGCGCAGGTAATGATCCCAGTCATCCAGCGCCTGCTGATACAGGAACAGATGTTCCGCGACGATGGCGCGATTAAACAGCGCAACCGGATCGTCGGGCTGCAGCTTCAGGGCTTGGCTCAGGTGCTCATAAGCGGCGCCGAAATCGACTTTCCGGTCTTCCTGCCGGGCACGCTGGAAGTTGGCGGTGGCGAGATCAGTCAAGAGCGCCGACGAATGCGGCTCCAACTCCAACGCGTGACGCAAAGATTCGACGGCCGCGTCGTACCTGCCTTCCAGCATGTCCGCCTGCGCCTCCGCGTGCAGCCAGGAGGAATCGGAGGGATGGGATGCCAGTTGGCTGGCAATCAGCGCCTCCGCTTTCAAGAGCGCCGCCGGACGACTGGTGAAGGAGGCTGCGGGTCCGCGCGACACCCGCAGAGGCGCATAGCTGGCGCCCGCGATCCTGAGTTCCAGAGTGCGCTTCTCGGTGTAAGCGCGGGCCAGGAGCCTCTCGGCAGTGGCTGGCTGATTTCGATAAACCTGGTACCGATGAACTACGACCCAGGCTCCCACGGCAACCACGGCTAGCAGGGATGCTCCTGCCATCGCCAGACGCGGAACACTCAGCCGCTGCCACCACGGCTTCAATTCTCGATCCAGCGCTGAATGCGGCGTCTCGGTGATTCGCTGGGCCAGTCTCTGTTGCCACTCCGCGTTCGCGCTCTCGAGGCTCGCGATATGCTTGCGCTCCGCGTCGGTCAAATCCCCGTTCAGTTCGTCTAATTCGGCAACCGCCTCGCGCAGCAGCGAACCACAATAATCACAGTGGCTGGCATGTTCGACGTGGGCAAATGTCTCGTCAGGTGGTGTCAGGCCACCGGTAATCTCGCGCCACACATCCCGGCTGGGACAATCGCCCTGAGGCGACGAAGACTCAGCCTGCCTCATGTTCATTAGTGGGCAATCCACCGACGCCAGCTCCTCAAATTGCTCGCGACAGGTCGCACAGGCAGCGAGATGAGGGTGCGCATTCGCCGCGTCCACGGATCCCGCACGCCGCCGAGCTTCCTCCAGAAGTCTCGCCAGTTCTGCGGTTCCAATGTGTTCGTCGGGATTTCTTTCCAAAACTAACTCCCCAACCTCTTAGAACGATTTTGCCTCTTCAAAACCTTCACTTCCCGGTGCGACTCGGTAACGTGACCGCGAATCATGACCGTCAGTCGCATGAGCACGCTTTCCACGCCCTCGGTGGTCAGTCCGATCGACGGAATGGCTGCAATCTCGCTCGCGGTAAGACCCTGCCGGTGACGAAGCCAAAAAATCGTGCGCTTTCTTCGTTGATCCTTCCCTGCCGTAACCTGGGTGAGTATCTTGTTTACTCGGTCGAGCTGAAGACGCTGGCTCACCGCATCAAAGCTGCCTCTGTCACCCGTTTTCGAGTCGATTTGGATGGGCGCGATGATGGCTTCCGTTTGGGCTGCGCCCCGCTTCGCGGCTAGGGCAGACTTGAATCGATCATGGACGACATTGGCCGCTACCACCTTCAGGAATCCATAAATGGAACCCTCGCACCGCGGCCGGAACGACCGCAGCAAACGGCTGTCGTTTTCGCAGAGTTTCAGGTAGGTATCCTGGATCAAGTCGTCCAGTTGTGGGCGTGACGGTTCTCCCCAGTGGCGTGCGGTCCTCAAAACCGTGGCGGCGATCACCACCTGAAACCGGCGGATGAACTCCGTCCACGCCTCCTCATCTTTCGAGCCAGCGCACGCTCTTACCAATTCCGACGACGAGAGCTGGGCGTAGCGCGCCAAGTATCCACTCCAGGTTGGGCGGATTTTACAACAGTCCTGCCACTTTTGCCGTGATAGGTTTATGAAAAATAGGCGGGTTTGCCGCGTCGTGTCGAAGTGATAGTCCGAGGCGACAATTCGAAACAATAGAACGACTTGCTAGGCCAGCAGCTTCGCCGCCTCTTTGGCGTAGTAAGTCAGAATGATGCTCGCCCCCGCGCGGCGGATGCAGACGAGCGACTCCATCATCACGCTCTCCCGGTCGATCCAATGGTTCCGGGCCGCGGCTTCGATCATGGCGTACTCGCCCGATACCTGATATGCCGCCAGCGGCAGGTCGAAACGGTCGCGTGCGGCGGCAATCACGTCCAGGTAGGGCATCGCCGGCTTCACCATGATCATGTCCGCGCCTTCTTCAATGTCCAACTCGATCTCCCGCATCGCCTCATGGATGTTTGCCGGGTCCATCTGGTAGGAACGACGGTCCCCAAACTGCGGCGCGGAATCCGCCGCCTCCCGGAACGGCCCATAGAAACCGGAGGAGAACTTTGCCGCATAGGAAAGAATCGGCGTATTTTCGAAGCCCGCCTGGTCGAGCGCCGTGCGAATCGCCCCGACCCGTCCATCCATCATGTCCGACGGCGCGATGACGTCGACGCCCGAGCGCGCCAGCGAAACTGAAGTCCGCGCCAGCAACTCCAGGCTCGCGTCATTCACGATCTCATATTCCGTAGTAGCCGGTGGCGCCGCCGCGGCCGCGCCCAGCGATTGCGGTTCGGCCTTCACGATACCGCAGTGTCCATGCGACATGTACTCGCACAGGCAAACATCGCCCATCACCACCACGTCGCGCACCTCGCTCTTGATCGCCCGCGCTGCCCGCTGCACGATGCCATCTTCGGCCCAGGCGCCCGTGGCCACTTCATCCTTTTTCTCCGGCAGCCCGAACAAAATGACCGACAACACTCCCAGCGCACGCGTCGCACGCACTTCCTTTACTGCCTCATCGACCGAAAGGTTGAAGACGCCGGGCATCGAGCGCACTTCCTTCCGGATCCCGGTTCCGGGGCAAATAAACAGTGGATACACCAGAGATTCAGGCGTAAGCCGGGTCTCGCGGACCAGGGCGCGCAATGTTTCAGTGCGCCGCAAACGGCGCATGCGGTTAGCGGGAAATGCCATAACACGCCAATTCTAGCAGTTACTGTGGGAACTGCGACCGGCTCGATCACCGATTATCGTCACTTCCATAACCTTGTGAGACCCCTCCGCTCAAAACGATTCGACGGCATCCCGAAACCGAAATCCTTAATCCCTCGACCCGCTACAATCTCCCCATGCGATTCACGGCTGGCCTTGTCGTCTTTATCCTCATCGCGAGCCCCGCCGTCCTCGCACAAAACGCGTCACACAACGTACCCCAAATCGCGTCTCCGTCCGTAACCGTTCCCATCACGCTCGACCAGGGTCGAGTCGTGATCGACGTAGACCTCCTACTTCCTGACGGCTCCGCCGAGCACGTCCGCGGCTGGGTCAACAACGGCAATCCCGATCTCTACATGAATCAGCGCGTCGCTGGCCTGATGGGACTCGGCGTCAGATGCGCCGGCGAAATCTGCCTCGGCACACCGAACTCGCAGGTTGTAGCGTTCGAAATTCTGATCGGCGGATTGAAGATTTCCTTATCCCCGATCAAAGAAGTGAAAGTTCCAGCCAGCGCGCCAGCGCTCGCCCCCGGCATGAGCGCCGAAATCAACATCCCCTCGACCGTCCTGCGCAACTATGACGTACTCATCGATTTCCTGGACCGCAAGTTCACCATCGGCCTGCCCGGACGCCTGAAATTCAGCGGCGTGAAGAGCAAGATGCTCGTCAACGCCGACGGCCTCATCCAGATTCCCGGCAAGATTGAAAACAAGAACTACGACCTCGGCCTCGACTTCGGCTCTTCCATCAGCTTTCTCTCCGAAGAATTGTTCGACAAGCTTTTCAACGCCCACCCCGACTGGCCGCACATGACCGGAGCCGTCGGCCCGTTTAACACGGGAGAACTTGGTAGTGAACCGAAGTGGAGAGTAATGCGCGTGGACCGCGTACAATACGGTCCGCTCTTTCTCACCGATGTAGCTGTGGCCGATCTTCCCAAGGATAGGTTGACCGTCTTCGAACGGCGTGCCGGCATCTCCGTTTCGGGCCTGCTCAGCTCGGAGGCCCTTATGAATTACCGCATAGGCCTCGACTATGCCCACTCCATCGTCTATTTCGATATCGGCCGCACCGTCAAGTTCCCCGACTTCGACGTTGTCGGCCTCATCCTTCGCCCCGAAGGCGACACCGGCTTCACCATCGTCGGCATCGCCGATTTCGACGGCAGCCCATCAGTCCCAGACGTTCAAGTCGGCGATCATCTAGTCGCCGTCGATGACGCACCCATCGCCGACCTCACCCTGGGACAGGTCTGGTCTCTGCTCGAAGGTTCCCCCGGCCAGGAACGAAAACTAACCGTCGCGCGCGCCGCCAAACAGTTCACCGTCGTCGCCAAAGTCCAACACTTTTTGGGCGACGCGCCGCCGAACGACGAAGCGAAGGGAAAGTCAAAGAAGAACTAGCGGCCAATGACCTTCTCTTGTCCTACTGTCGCGACCACGTGAGTGTTGATGAAGCATCACGCGGTTAAGGCACTAATTCCCGGGGGCGAGGTGATCGTCTTATCGGTGGAACTCTGCCGCGCCGATCCCAAATCACCCATCGCACGGAAGAGTGGAAGATCGGCGGGCCGTCCATTCTCGCGGCGGGCATGTGAAACTGCACGTTGATAAAAACTTCCTGCTGAAATCCCGACGGTGGAAATGACGTGCTCCTCACCATATCTATCGCCGTGCGGCTCAAGTCCCGATCGGTAGTCTGCAGCGCCTCCGCATCCAGCACGCTGCCATCTTGCGCGTCCAGAATCGCGTGCACAATCACTGGCTGGAAGAAAGGTGAAGTCGGCCCATCGGAAGGATCGACGCGCATGGGAAAGCGATTCGGCGATGCCAGCGTGCACGATCCGCCCGCGTCCTCCATTTCCGGCGTCGGCTTGAAGAGATTCCGGTCGAGGTTGGGAGCGTCTTCGAAGCTTTCCACGCGCACTTGCACCGCGGGGCGGCCGTCTTCGAATATGGAAATTTGTCGCGGAAGAATGTGGCCGTGAAAATTCCTGGACCCGCCGTAGTCGTAGACCGCGTAAATTCCCGGTGCTTCGGACCACATCTGCAAGAGGCCCGTAGCCGGATCGATGCAGTACTCTCTCTCAACCCATGATCGTGGCGCGGGATTCGGCGGTATCGAAGCGCTGAGCAGCAGGCACGACATCGCCTTGCCGTCGCGCTCGACATCCGCGGCGCGAAACGCGGACGCGCCCGCGTTTCGTGCGATCGGCCAATACAGGGCGGAACGAACTAGCTGCACGCGCAATGGAATCGGTTCGGAGGGATCGGTGCCGTAGACACGGCCGTCAACGCCAATACGAATTACGAGCAAATCCCCCAACTGCGCCGTCCAGCGCCAGTGCGACCCTCCGTCGGACAACTCATCCATCGTCCATTCGCCCTCCATCTGTGCCCCACCGTTGGTTTTAAACGAAGCTTTGAGCGCATAGGGAGTGGAGATGTCGTGCAGATTGAAGTTTTGTCGAGCGCGATCCAGAAGATCGAGCGCGGCGGAGCGCTCCGCCGGTTTGGTGAGAGTGCGCGGCTCGCGCGTCACCATCTCATGCGGGTCGGGCGGTGGAGGATTTGTCTGAGCAAAAAGTGCCTGATCCACGATGGCCGGGATGCAAAACAGAGAAGCAACCAACAATTCCAATCCCAATCCAATAAACCGGGGGGTGGTTCGCATCAGGCCTCCTCAAATCGGCCGATTTCCGGCAGAGGACCGCCCAGCGATTTTAATCAACCCTTGCCGCCGGGCGCAATTCCAGAAGCGCGACACACATTTCTTCGTGGCAGCCGTCCCGCCCTTCATCGCCCCAGGCCGTTCCGTCGCACTCTGACGTTACTCCAGTAACCTCCGGTAACCAGTCCGTGATCTAAACATCTCGTCGCGGACGTCTTATGATTCCAAGTGGTGTCTCGGCCCCACATCTCGTCGCTCCTCTCGGCAGTTGGTCTGCTGCTGGCCTTTGCCCTGGCTCCGGCAGTGTTCCCCGGCCCCTTATTTCGTGTGGCTATGGGAGACGTGGTTCCACTGCTGGTGATCGCGGCTGCCTGCATCGTCTCCACCCGAAACGCCTTCGACAGCCGCGGGCACACACGTCTGTTCTGGAGCCTGGTAGCGGCAGGCATGGCGATGTGGGCCTTCAACCAGGCATGCTGGGTGTGGTTCGAAGTGGTGATTCGCAAACCGCTGCCCGACCCCTTCCAAGGCGATATCGTGTTGTTCCTCCACGTTGTCCCCATCATGGCGGCGGTCGCCATCCGCCCTCATCAGGCCGATGAGCGCGAGGGCATGCTGACCAGCACTCTGAATGTCCTCATCCTGCTGTTGTGGTGGGTCGTGGTCTACGCCTTTTTCGTTTTCCCCGAGGAATACATTGTCACCAATGCCGCGGTGTACAACCCGCGTTGGGATCTTCTGTATCTCCTTGAAGGATTGATATTGATTGCCGTGTCCGCCTCCGCATTCTTCACCAGTTCCGGGTCGTGGCGCGAACTCTATCGCAACATTTTTATTGCCACTGCTCTCTACACATTCTCTTCGGAAGAGATGAATGCCGCCATCGCGCGCGGCACCTACAAGACAGGCGGACTCTACGACCTCCCGTTCCTCGTATCCGCGCTGGTGTTCCTCTGGGCCGCCATCGTCGGGCGGCGCTGCCTTCGCGATATCCAAACGCTGCCTTTGACCATGGGGGCCAGTCGCCCGGTCGCTCCTCACCTCGCGCAACTCGCCCTGCTCTCGCTGCCCCTCATGGGATATTGCGCGCTGTTCCTGAGCCACGACCAGCCTTACCTACGCCAGATACGCTTTGCCGTGACCATGGGCGGCGTCGCCCTCCTGGTTTTTGTCGTTTTCCTGAAACAACATCTGCTCGACCAGAAGCTCCTGCAGTTGCTCAAGCAATCACGTAGCAGCTTCGACAACCTGCAGCGGCTGCAAGGAAGAGCGATTCAACAAGCCAAGCTGGCTTCGCTCGGAGAACTGGTCGCGCTCGCCGCCGGCGAACTGGAGTTCCCGCTCTCGGCCATCCTGAGCAGCTCCGAACGCATGGCCGCCAGCAGCAACCTCAACCGCGAGCAACTCTCCAACGCGCAGAAAATTGGCCAGCAGGCCCGGCGCACGCGCGAACTGGTCGATGATCTGCTCAGCTTCGCGCAGCAGACTCCGAGAGAAAAAAATCCGCTCGACCTGAAGCCTCTCTTGCAGCGCGCCGTCCAAATGGAAGGATTCAAGCTCGAAAACAGGAAGATCGTACTGACCGTGGAGAGCAAAGATCCTGTGCCTCGCGTCCGCGGCAACCCCAACCAGCTCTTGCAGGCCTTTCTTCAGATCGTCGAGAACGCCGTGGACGCACTCCAGGAAATCGGCAGCGGGCGTCTCGAGGTCTGCTTGTGGCGGCAAGGCGACGAGGTGGTTGTCCAGTTCGCCGACTCCGGCCCTGGCCTGCGCGATCCCGAGCGCGTCTTCGATCCTTTCTACACCACCAAACCGGTCGGCAAAGGCACCGGTCTCGGACTCAGCGCCACCTACGGAGTAATCCAGGACCACAAGGGACAAATTACCTGCTATAACCGCCCCGAAGGCGGAGCCGCGTTCGAGATCCGGCTACCCGCGCTCAAAGTCGCCGCCCCGCTTGCCGAACCTGCCGGCGCTCGAGCCTGGAGAAGCAGTACAGCCACTTATGAAATCTGACTTCCCATTGCGTCTGCAGCCTTTCTAACCCCCACTCGCCACCATCGCATCCGCCACCCGCGCCGCTTGCACGGCGAATTGCACATCGTGCGTCCGAATGATGTGCGCCCCTTTCAGGATCAACGTAGTTTCCGCCGCCAGCGTCCCGTAAAGCCGCTCGCCAGCGAGTGCATCCTTGCCATCGCACGCCAGCATCCGCCCGATAAAGGATTTCCGCGACACTCCTGCCAGCAGCGGAAAGCCCATCCCCTGCAGCTCGCCGAAGTGCGCCAGCAGAGGATAATTTTCCTCGAAGCGCTTGCCAAACCCGAACCCCGGATCCAGCACCAGATGATCGCGTTTGATCCCTGCGAGTGTCGCCGCCTGGGCCCACTGTAGCAAATCCCGCTTCACCATCAGCACCGGATCCCCAATCGGCGGCAACGACTGCCACTCCTCCGGCCGCCCACGCGTATGCATCAGCACCGCTCCCACTTTGAGCTCAGCCAGCGTTTTCGCCATCTTCGGATCCCACCGGAATCCGCTCACATCGTTCACCACCTCCGCTCCCACGTCCACCGCCGCCCGCGCCACGCTCGCCTTGGAAGTGTCGACGCTCACCACCGCATCCGGACGCCGCCGCTTCAAATCCCGGATCACGGGCAGCACCCGCCTCCGTTCTTCTTCTTCGGACACCGGTTCCGATGCCCCGGGTCGCGTCGACTCTCCACCCACGTCAATGATGCTCGCGCCATCGTCCAGTAACTGCTCGGCACGGACCACGGCCTTCCCGGCATCAATGTAGAGTCCTCCGTCGGAAAACGAGTCGGGAGTTACATTCACCACGCCCATGATTAAAGTGCGCCGCCCCAACTCAAGGACGCGAGACCCGATGTTCCACTGAAAAATCGTCCGCATGTGCAGCTATTCTAGTAGAGCAAAGGGCACCTCGCCCGTCCAGCAATCTTGGATTGGCAGACAACAATCATGGATCGCGGCACGAGAACCAGGCCGTCTTTTTGAGATGTTACAATCCAGTTAATGCCTCGCAGGCGGTCAGTTGCGCGTCTCGTCCCCATCGTCCTTCTGCTGGTCGCGACGCTCCTGGCCGCACCCGTTAATTCGCTGCAGGATCGGGTTGCAAATGTGCTCAGCGCCCCCGATCTAGCCCGTGGCTTTTGGGGAATCGAAGTCGTTTCTCTCGCCACAGGTCAAACGCTGTTTTCGCAAAACGCGGACAAGCTGTTCACCCCCGCTTCGAACACCAAGCTCTTCACCACCGCCGCCGCGCTCGCGCTGATCGGTCCCGACTACAAGTTCCGCACCACCGTCGAAACCACCGGCACGCTCGACCGCTACGGCCGCCTTAACGGAGACCTCGTCCTTGTCGGCCGCGGTGATCCGAATCTCTCCGGACGCGAACTCCCCTACGATCTCCGCACCCAGCGCAACGACGATCCCCTTCAAGCCCTCGAAGCCCTCGGCGACGCGCTCGTGCAAAAAGGCGTGAAGTTCATCGACGGCGACATCGTGGCCGACGACTCCTACTTCGCCTTCGAGCGCTACGGCGAAGGTTGGAGCCAGGACGATCTCGTCTGGGCCGACGGCGCTCCCGTCTCCGCCCTCACCATCAATGACAACGTGGTCTTCGTCAACATTCTGCCCGCCGACCGCCCCGGAGAGAAAGCTTTCGTCAGCGTCAAGCCGTTTGCGGATTACTACCGCCTCGACAATCGCATCATCACCACACCCGCCGGCACCGGACGCAAATTCTTTGTCAACCGCGAGCCCGGCTCTACCGTGCTGACGTTATGGGGCAACATGCCGCTCGATGACGCCGGTGCCAACGAGGCGCTTGCCATTGAGGATCCCGCCCAGTTTGCCGCCGGGCTCTTCCGTCAGTTGCTCGAGAAACGCGGCATCGTAATCTACGGACACGATCGCACCCGCCACACCGAACTCGCTACCCTTTCAACTTTCAGCGTGACCACCCTCGCGCCGTCGCGCGGAGGCAGTGAAAACCAGTCACGTCCGCTGAAAACCGATCAGCCGATCACGCTTGCCAGTTACGAATCCAAGCCTCTGCTGCAAGATGTCCGCGTAATCAACAAAGTCAGCCAGAACCTGCACGCCGAAATCCTGCTGCGCCTTCTAGGGCGCGAGCGCGGCAACGCCGGAACCATCGAAGGCGGCCTCGAAGTTCTCCGTGGATTTCTCACCCAGGCAGGAATTGCGAACGACCAGTACGTTTTCTACGACGGCTCCGGACTCTCGCGCCAGAACTTAGTAACTCCCCATGCCATTATCGCGTTACTGCGCTATTGTTCGACGCAGCCCTGGGGCGCCGACTATAAGGCGACCTTCCCGATCGCTGGCGTGGACGGCTCACTCACCGAACGTCTCACCTCTCCGCGCCTGCACAGTCGCGTTATGGCCAAGACCGGCTCGCTCGGCGGCGTGAAGACGCTCTCCGGATACGCCACCACCGATGCCGGACAAGTGGTCGTCTTTTCCATCCTATCCAACAATTTCAATTTACCGGCCAAGCGAGTTACGGACGCAATCGATGAGTTAGTCCAGGCGATTGTCGACGATGCTCCGACGAGACCGTAGAGTCGTGTCCAGTTAGGTTCGATATAAATTTAGGTTGTCATCCTGAGCGAAGCGAAGGACCCCCTGTATTTGCTTACGGTGGAGGACCGAGCGCTCTCCGGCCGGACGAGCGAAGGGTGCCCGTCCCCCCTAGACTATCCGAGAATTCCCATCTTCTTTCCCACACTCTCCAGCACTTCGAGCGCCTGCTGCAGTCCTTCCTTCGTGTGCGTGGCGGTCATGATCGTGCGCACCCGCGCTTTGCCTTCGGGAACGGTGGGAAAAGCGATGCCGGTCCCAAGCACACCTTCTTTGAATAGCTCGCGGGAGAAATCCATGGTCAAGCGTCCGTCGCCAATGATGATCGGAGTGATCGGCGTTTCGCTCGTGGGAGTGGTCTGGCCGCCGATGTTGAAGCCGAGCAGGCCGAGTTCTTTTTTCCAGAAGCGCGTGTTGGCCCAAAGCTGTTCCATCCACTGCGGCTCGGTTTCGAGAACATCGAAAGCCGCGATGCAGGTCGCCGCGACCGACGGCGGATGCGACGTCGAAAACAGAAACGGCCGCGCACGGTGATAAAGAAAGTCGATCAAATCCCGTGTGCCGCAGACGTATCCACCAAGAGCGCCGATCGCCTTCGACAAGGTTCCCACCTGAATGTCGACGCGCCCGTGCATTGAAAAGTGATCGATCGTGCCGCGCCCGTTGCGGCCCAGCACGCCGGAAGCGTGCGCGTCGTCGACCATCATGATCGCGCCGTATTTCTCGGCCGCTTCGCACAATCCGGGCAGCGGGCCGATGTCGCCGTCCATCGAGAACACGCCGTCGGAGATCAACAGCTTCCTCCCCGGTTCGTTCTTCACGCTTTCGAGTTGCTCTTCGGCATGGGCAACGTCTTTGTGACGGAAGACGAGAATCTTTGCCCGTGAAAGACGGCAGCCATCGATGATCGAAGCGTGATTGAGCTCGTCGGAGATGATGAAGTCGTCCTTGCCCAGAAATGCCGAGACCGTTCCCGCATTGGCCGTGAATCCCGACTGGAAAACCACGCAGGCCTCGACGTTCTTGAAGCGCGCGATCTTCTCCTCTAACTCCATGTGGATTTTCATCGTGCCCGCGATGGTGCGCACCGCGCCCGATCCGACGCCATACTTGCGCGTGGCCGCAAGCGCCGCTTCGCAGAGTTTGGGATGCGTCGTAAACCCGAGGTAATTGTTCGAGGCGAGATTGATGACCCGCTTGCCGTCGAAGGTGCAGACCGGCGCCTGCTCGTCTTCCAGCACGCGCAGCTTGAAGTGCGTGCCTTTGGCCTTGAGTTCATCGAGTTGATCGGTCAGAAACGAAAGCGGATTGGTGCGCGTCGCAGTGGGCATGGCGTACCTCGGATCGTCTTGGTTAAGATCGACATTAAAAGCTTAATCAGTCTAATACCGGCGCCGCAACCGCGTGCCGGTGGAGAGCCGGGCGTCCCCGCCCGGCCGCCGACCGCTGGATCCTTCGACTTCGCTCAGGGCAAGCGGGCAAGACGCCCGTCGCCCCATCGTATGGCTCATCGCGCGGCACCGGTACTAGATGCTCTTTTTAGGTTCCGCGAGCGCGGCGATCGTCCCCTTGGTCGCGCGCAGATAGTCGCTGGGTGCGATCAGAATCTGCAAACCGCGGACGCCCGCCGAGATGGAAACGACGTCGAACAGCTCGATCGTCTCGTCTACGTACAAGGGAAAATCGCGCTTGGCCGCAAGCGCGGTCACTCCGCCGCGGATGTAGCCGGTGAGTGCTTGCAGATCCTTCACCGGGACGAGCTGGATTTTTCGTTCTCCCGCCGCTGCCGCCAGCGCCTTCAAGTTGAGTTCCTGATTGCCAGGGATCACCGCCATGACAATCCCATTGCGGTCGCCACGCGCAACCAGCGTCTTGAAAACCTGCTCCGGTGGCAGACCAATCTTGGCCGCAACCGTTTCCGCGGCCAGGTCGTCGGGATCCACGTCATACTCGCGCAGCTCGTTGTGGATTCCCATCTGATCAAGCAGCCGCGCGGCGTTCGTCTTCGAGGCCGTTGGTTTCTGAATCGCGGTTTTCTGAACCGGTTTCACGTTGTATAGTGTCCAATCACTCTTTGATGCTCTGAAGGAGGTTTCTCGTGCGTCTTCTGTTGCATTGGATTCTAAGCGCGCTGGCGGTGTGGATCGTCGCCCACATCGTGCCCGGCATCAGCGTAAGCGGCCCAACGGCGGCTTTGATCGCGGCCCTGGTCATAGGCCTGATCAACGCCACCCTGGGCTTGCTGCTCAAGATCCTCACCTTCCCGCTGACGATTCTAACGCTCGGCCTGTTCTGGTTTGTGATCAACGCGCTCATGCTGGAACTGGCCTCGGCGTTCGTGCGCGGATTCGAGGTGCGAGGCTTCATTCCGGCTCTGATCGGCGCCGTCATGCTGAGCCTGGTGAGTTCTGTGTTGCAATGGCTGGTCATGCCCAGCCGCAAACACAACTAGGAAAACTTTCCGGTTCCCGGACGCAGTTGATGGAAGACGCGTTGCACTTGCTGCTCGGTAGCATCGAGGGACCCAGAGTTGTCGATCACGAAATCGGCAGCTTTGATTTTCTCTTCGTCCGAAATCTGCGCTGCCATGCGGCGAGTTACCTCGGCGCGGGCAGCGTCCTCTGAGATTCCAAGGCGGCGCGCGAAACGCAAAATGCGCTGTTCGGGATGGCAGGTAACGACGATCAATCGGTCAAAACGACCGGCGGCGCCAGCTTCGAGGATCAGGGCAGCCTCGACGACAGCGATGGCGTTCGGATCGCGCCGGCCGATCTCTTTTATCCGGTCGTTTTCGTGCGCGACCACAGCGGGATGAACAATCTCGTTGAGTTCCTTGACGCGCGGTGGCGCGCCGCCGAGGGTGCCGAATGCAGCTTCGGCCAGCCTGGGACGGTTGATGCTTCCGTCGGGATTCAGGATTTCGCGGCCGAAGCGGCGGACAACTTCCTCATAGACCGGGCGGCCCGGCTGCATGAGCGTGTGCGCGACGGCATCGGCGTCGGTCAGGTGCGCGCCGAGTTTGACAAACATCTCACCCACGACGGATTTGCCGCTCGCGATGCCGCCAGTGAGGCCGAGTTTTAGCAATTCCCGCCCTTGACCTCTCTAAACCCGGCTCAACTCCGGATGTCTAAGTCCACGCCGCAGCATCGCAGCCTTTACCGTGTTGGCCATCAGCATGGCGATGGTTAGCGGCCCGACGCCTCCCGGCACCGGCGTGATGGCGCCAGCGATTTCCGCCACCTCGGGGTGGACGTCGCCCACCAGGGTCGAACCTTTCGCCAGAAACGCTTCTTCGCGCTTCTTGTTTCCGGCCTTGTTTCCGGGGAAGAGGCGGTCGAATTCCTTCCGGTCCGTGATCCGGTTGATCCCGACATCGATCACCGTGGCTCCGGGCTTCACGTAATCGCGGGTGACCATGGCGGCGCGCCCAATCGCCGCCACCAGGATGTCGGCGCGGCGGCAAACTTCCGGCAGATCGCGCGTCTTCGAGTGGCAAACGGTGACGGTGGCGTTCTGGTTCAGCAGCAGCATGGCTACCGGCTTGCCCACAATGTCGCTGCGTCCGAGGACCACAGCTTCCTGCCCGGCCACCGGAATCGCGCTGCGCTTCAGAATCTCCATGACGCCGGCCGGCGTGCACGGCACCAGACCCGGGCGCTGCGTGGAGAGATAGCCCACGTTCATGGGATGGAAACCGTCCACGTCCTTGGCGGGATCGACCGCCAGCAGAACCCTCTTCGCATCGACGTGCACGGGCAGCGGCAACTGCACCAGGATGCCGTCGATTTCGTCGCGCCGGTTCAAGTCCGCGATCAGCGCCAGCAACTCTTCGGTGGACGCGCTTTCGGGCGGCGTATGCTGTTCGCTGTACAGGCCGACTTCCTGCGAGCTTTTCACCTTGCCACGAACGTAGACCTCCGACGCGGGATTGCGCCCGACCAGCACCACGGCGAGCCCAGGCCGCACGCCCGACGATGCCAGCGCCTTCGCTTGGGCACTGACTTCCGCGCGGATTTCACCGGCTATTCCGGTACCGTCGAGAATCCTGGCTCTCATCGCACCTCGCTGCGGCGCACAGTGAATTGAAAAGCGATTCTATCGCATCGCACTCCCCTGTGTTCCCCGTGGTAAATGAGGTTGCCTTTGAAGATTCCGGCACTCTGCGTCGTGCAGCATTGCGTCGTGCAGCATTACAATGATGTCTCTATGATTTCCCAGGATCTACTTGCCATGCTGGTCTGCCCGGTTTGCAAGAAGCCGGTCGTCCTGAACGCCAACGGGAAAAGTCTCAAGTGCGGGGAATGCCGCCGCGTTTACCCCATTCAGGACGACATCCCGATTATGCTGGTGGACGCTGCGACCAAGGACGCACCCTGAAATGACCCGGTCTGAAATGACGCGCCCCGAAGCCGGAACCGACCGTGCCCGCGACAAAGTTGGGTTTCTCCCGCACCAAAACGACATTTAGTGTCAATCTAGTGTCCATCCTGCAACCGTTGCCGCTGTTATGTTTCCCGCTCGCCTGCCGATAAATACCTCGCAACCTTTTGCAAAATCTTGGGTTCTAAGAACTTAAGCGGCCAAGAAGCCGTACTTGATGGTGTACCAACGTTACGGCATTACGATTGCATGTAACGAATCCGGTTGCCGATGAATCTAAATGAGCAACGGTAGGGGGGTCGAAGGTGAGAATGGCCATGAAAGAAAGATTTACGGTGACTGAGCTGTGCGCCTTGCGAAACGACCTGATCCAGGGCGGCATGGTGGATTCCCGCGAAGCAGCGGAACTGCTGCAAGTCTTTTTGGCGGGGCGCGGCTACGGAGTTTCGCAGACCGCTGCGATCGACGCCGCCGGACGCGTGGAAATGGCAGGCTGTTCGCTGCCGGTGCTGGAGCGTGAATTGGAAGGTCTAGCACTGGTAATGTGAGTTTCGCGCCCGAGGAAACACGAACGCTTAATACATAGACTAAAACGAGTTTAACGGGAATCTGATCTAACTCAACTCAGCGATTGACAGTTTCTCAGCAAGAAGCGCCGGGCTCAATCGCCCGGCCTTTTGTATTTTGCGCCGATTTTCGCGGCGGAAGAACTCGATATTGCACTTGATTTTGGGTAGCGCAGCGGTTCACCGCTGCGATAACTGGCTTATCTTCATTGACCGCTTTAGGCGCCGAGGGCAACCAATGTCGCGCCAGTCGCAATCGTGTTCGCAAGCAGAGCAATGGCGGCGCTTCCACCCGCCAGCGGTCACCATGATCCTCACTGGGTAGTAGGCGAACAAACCGGCTCGGCGGTTGTCGCTTCCGGGCTGGGGACAAAAAAGCGTTGAAAATAGAAGGCCACATTGACGAGTGCTACCATCACGGGCACTTCTACTAAGGGGCCGATGACAGCCGCGAATGCGGCTCCGGAGTTGATACCAAGTACCGAGACGGCAACTGCGATCGCCAGTTCAAAATTGTTGGAGGCGGCTGTAAATGCCAGTGTTGTAGTCTTGGAATAGTCCGCGCCCAACTTCTTGCCCATGTAAAAGGACACCAAAAACATCAGCACGAAGTAAATCAATAGCGGCATGGCGATGCGCAGGACGTCCAGGGGGAGGCGAACAATGTACCCACCTTTAAGGGAGAACATCACCACAATCGTAAACAACAGGGCAATCAGCGTCAGCGGGCTTACGCGCGGGACGAAGTTTCGATTGTACCAATCGTGCCCTTTGGCACGAACCAATGCAGTACGAGTCAGAAATCCGGCCAGAAAAGGGATTCCCAGATAAATAAAGACACTCTTTGCAATCTCTGCAATAGACACATTGACAACGGTACTCCGAAGGCCGAGCTTGGCGGGCAGGACCGTAATGAAGACCCAGGCGTAGAGGGAGTAGAAAAAGACCTGGAAAAGGGAATTGAAGGCCACCAGACCAGCTGCATATTCCGTATCGCCTCGGGCCAGTTCGTTCCACACGATGACCATCGCGATGCAGCGTGCGAGACCGATCATGATCAGCCCAGCCATGTATTCCGGATATCCATGCAGAAATACAATGGCCAGAACAAACATCAGAATCGGACCTACAACCCAGTTCTGCACGAGTGAAAGGCCGAGCACGCGCTTGTTGCGAAAGACCTCATGCAGTTTCTCATATCGCACCTTCGTGAAAGGTGGATACATCATCAAGATCAATCCCGCCGCAATCGGAATGGAGGTCGTACCGATGCTGAAGCGATTCAGGAACGGTACGACTCCTGGCACAAGCCAGCCCAATACAACACCCGCGACCATAGTCGCGAAGATCCACGCTGTTAGGTAGCGGTCCAGAAAACTGAGACGACTGGTTGCCTTCATGAGTGATCCCTATGTTGCGGCAAACCGCCCGAGGCGGAAGTCCCTTTGTCGAAAGACGCTGCTACTCGTGCAGGACGGGCGTCGTCTGACCGATGCTGTCGAGCTCCCTCTTGAGTGCAAGGCCGTCGAGACTCTTCAGTGGAAGGCAGAGAAATAGACTGATTCGGCGATCCAGAATAAGAAATGCCTCGCGAAACGCACGTTCCACGTCTGCTTCGCTCCCGTGAACTGCCGCTGGGTCAGGAACACCCCAATGGGCGGTCATCGGTTGTCCGGGCCAGATTGGGCATACCTCTTTTGCCGCGTTGTCGCAAACTGTAAGAACAAAGTCGAGCTTGGGAGAACCGGGCAGAGAGAATTCATGCCAGGCTTTGCTGCGCAGGCCGTTGGTTGGTATGTGCGCCGTTTCGAGCTGTCTCAGGGCCTCGGGCCGAACCGTTCCTGACGGATGACTTCCGGCGCTGTAGCCAGTGAAATTAGGTCTGCCTTTGAAGTTTAGAATGGCCTCGGCCATGATGGAGCGCGCGGAATTGCCTGTGCACAGAAATAAAACGTTGTAGTGTCCTTGCATGCTCCTTGTCTCCTAGCTGCAGCAGGTCGGCCCGCAACATGCCCTCGCTGCAGCGCCTGCGGGTTTGATGGCCCGAACAAACGCGCTCATGAACTTGCCGTCTACCTGCGGGGCAATCGCATCCACGTCGATGTTTTGGCCGGAGAGGAACTCGCGAGCGTCCTCTATGCGATAAATTCTCGTTGGCTCAATCTCAATTTTCTCGAAGCCAGCCGACGTGAGTTTGCTGCGGTATTCGTTCTCTTCGAGAGCGCCCGCAACGCAGCCAACCCACAGAAGCACACTCTGGCGAATCTCAGGCAGCATCTCGCCGCGAGTCACCACATCGGACACAGCCAAGCGTCCGCCCGGTTTCAGGACACGAAGGGCTTCCCTCAGTACCCGATCTTTGTCGGCTGAAAGATTGATCACGCAATTGGAAATGATGACATCCACCGAATCGTCGGGTAGTGGGATGTGTTCAATTTCGCCTTTCAGGAACTCGACGTTTTCGACTCCGGCTTTACGCTTGTTTTCGTTAGCCAGCGCCAGCATCTCATCCGTCATGTCGAGGCCGTACGCTTTGCCGGTGGGACCGACACGTTTTGCCGAAAGCAACACATCTATTCCTCCGCCGGAACCGAGGTCCAAAACAATCTCACCGGGATTCAGCTTTGCCAGGGCGGTCGGATTCCCGCAGCCCAGCGAGGCCAGCAGAGCTTTTTCAGGAATCTGTTGTGCTTGCGACGGGTCATAAAGATCGGACGTAATCGGATCGCTGCACCCGCTGCCGGGTGTCGCCCCACAGCATGAGCTACCGCCGCTGCTCACTCGCAAGGCCGCTTGGCCATATTTCTCTTTGACGACTTTCTTAATATCAATGTCCGTGCCACTCATGCCATTCCTCCTACTTGCAGATTTGAACGATCTCTTCGGGTTTCACAGCTCTGTTGCGAGTACAGCACTCGGCATACAGGAACTGGAGCAGCTCCTGAAGCGCGTCTGTGTTTGCGGTGTAGCGGAGAAAGGTACTTTCTCTTTGAACATGGACGAGGTCTTCGGCTTTGAGCTTGTCGAGATGATGCGACAAGGTCGAGTTTGGAATATCCAACTCTTCCTGAATCTCACCGACGACCAGACCTTCCGGGTGCGCGGACAGCAACAACTGCATGATCCGCAATCGCGGCTCTGTTCCCATGGCAGAGAACATATCGGCGTACTTGGTGACTTGCTCCGCGGATTTCTTCGCCTGGCCTGTCTTCATATTTCTATAATTGCAGAAATATGGATGGTTGTCAAACACACAGATCCGCAACCGCCCTTTGCAGGGCTCGCGCGATTTCCTCGGGATTGGCTTCCGGTGCAAACTGCACCGGCTTACCGATGTGGACTTGAATCCTTCCGGGAGGTGCAAACTTCTTTCCGGCGTTTTTGATTTCGAACAGGCCATCGATACGCATCGGAAGAACCGGAATGCGCAGATTGTTGGCGAGCAATCCGACTCCGGTTCGGAACGGAAGAAGCTTGCCGTCTATCGTGTGTTTCCCTTCCGGAAAGACCAGCACGCTATAGCCGCGATCCACGGCCTCTCCCGCGTAGGCAAAGCTCTTGCGGAAGCCGGACTGACGCGGCAGCGGGAAAAGGTTCAGCAAGGCGATACCAAGCGTCCACTGCACGCGGTCAAAGATTCGGCCCAAGAACCAGCGCTGCGGACCAGGCGAGCGCAGCAGTTCCAGCGCCTCGCCGCCCGTAGCAGTCACCAGTCTGTGGCGGATGCGCGCGGGAAGCGCCGTCTGGATGAAGCCGACATCGACATCGGCAACATGGTTGGAGACGACCAGCAGCGGCCCGTGAACGCCGCGCAGGTTTTCGTGCCCGGTAACGCGCGGCCAGCCCAGAAGAAACATCGCCGGGCGCGCCAGCAGATAATGCGATGCCAGGCGCAGCCACGTGGTCGGCCAGCGCAGCGTCCATAGTGGATAGTGAAAGGCCGGATGATGAAACTCTCGCCGCTGAAACTCGGGATCACGCACATCGCGATCACGCCCATCGCGGCGACCACCTCGCTCACCCTGCAGCAGTTTTTCCAGATCGCTGACGGTCGCTGCATTCGCAAACCCGGTTTCGCTCAGGTCGACCTGATAGCGGTCTTCAAGCGCACTGAGCAGTTCGACGCGTTCCAAAGAACTCAGCCCCAAGCCGCTCTCCAGGTTGGCGTCCGGCGTCAGGTCCGGCATGTTTTGAATGCTACGGCCGGTAATTCGCGTCAGCAGTTCGGACAACGGACTAGCTGCGTTCGCCAAAGCTCGTCCGCGGAGGCCCGCCTCGACCGCATCTCGAATCACGCTGCGGCGCGGCTTCTGCGTGGAACTCCGGGGAAAATCCTCGTCAGGCCACACGAACCAGCGGCGCATGCGCTGGTATTCGGCCAGTGTTTCATTGGCGCGCTGCACGATTGTCTTCACATCAACGGTCTGAGCATCGCGCAGAATCAGCACGGCGCAAGGCTCGGCATTTCCGCCGCGCTCGAGGCCGACGACCACGCAATCGCGCACTCCCTTTTGCTGCCGCAACGCCGCTTCCAGATCCTCGGGATAAATATTCATGCCCGCAGGCGTGACGATCGCTTCTTTCTTGCGTCCCTTGAAAAAAAGATTGCCTTGATCATCGAGCGCGCCCAGGTCGCCGGTGTGATACCAGCCTTCATCTTCCGAACGCGCCACCGGTTGCAGCTCGTGCCCGTTCCAATAGCCGCTGGCCACGCCGCTGCCGCGCACCAGGATCTCTCCATCGTCCGCCAGCTTGATTTCGCGCCCCGGCAGAACCTTGCCGATGGAGCCGCGGCTGGTGTGAAAGGGATGGTTCAAGCTGATCAGCGAAGTCGTTTCGGTCAGTCCGTATCCCTGGACGACGGCGTATCCCAGGCGATGCCAGAACTCTTCGGTCTCGCGATCGAGGGCGGCGCCGCCGCTGATCATGGCCCAGAACTTCCAGCCGAACTGGCGCCGCAGGTCGCGGAACGTCCACCAGCGCCGCAGAAAGTGCTGGCTCGCAGCGGCGGCGTAGCGCGCGTCAAAACTCTCGCGGCGGCCACCATCTTCGAGATCGCGTTCAATCTTCTGCTTCAGCGACTCGATCATGCGCGGGACGGCCACCAGCACCGAAACGCGTTCGCGGTGAATCGTTGCCATGATTTCCGTTGGATTGAAGGTGTTTTCGAATACGATTGTGCCGCCCAGCAGCGGAGGAAGAAAAATTCCCAGGAATTGTCCGAAAACGTGGCTCAGCGGCAACAGGTTCAAAAAACGAATCGGATGCACCAGCCGCCCATACTTCAGATATTTTCTGATTTCGGTTTCGATCGGAACCAGGTTGCCGACCACGTTGGCGTGGGTGAGCACCACACCCTTGGGCTCAGCCGTGGTGCCCGACGTGAAAACAATTTCGAGCGCATCGGACGGCTGAATCGGAATGGGACGAAAGCATTCAGAGGAATGTTCGGCAACTGCGGCTGCCAGATCGGCGGGATCGATGGTTGCGATACCTTCGGCCCGATCGAAAATTAAACGACGTTCGCGCGCACACAACACCACCCTGGTTCGCACCTGCGCGCTGACCCGCCGCGCAAAATCGGGGCTGGCAGCATCATCGACGGGAACGGCAACCACGCCGCAAAGTGCGCATCCGAGGAACGCCGCGACCCACTCGGCACAGTTCGGACTCCACAACAGCACCGCGTCGCCCTTGGCAATCTTGCGCACCTCAAGCTCGCGAGCAAACTGATACGCTGCTCCCGCGACGCGCTGGTAGCTCCAACGCTCATGCCGATAGCCGCGCGGAAACACGTAGGCGCAATCGCCGCGCCAGCGCTCGAAATCGTCCAGCGAATCCAGCACGCTTGCCCGCACACCCTGTTTAGTAGCACAATTCCCAGAACTTTACATGGATGACTGTGCTCGGTGCCGTAGTCTGGGGTCAGATGACAAGGTTTCTTACATTTCGTATCTTCGTAATTCGCATCATCGTCGCACTGGGGACGTGCGCCTTGATCTCGTGCCAGCCGCCAGCAGCCACGAATGACGCGGGTTCGGCGCCATCGGGTTCTACGGTCCTTCCGACGGAGACCCACGCAACGAAAGGTCCCGCGCGCGACCTCAGCCGCGACGAGGCTGCCGGCGGACACATTCTGCGCAAGCACGTTGGGCAGACGGAAGAGCAACTGCGCGAACGCCTGGAGTACGAACGCGGCATTACTGGCGCGTCCACCTATACCGACCGCTCGACCGCTGAGCATGCCGTGGGCGCGGCCATCGCACAATCGCAGGACCAAATCCAGAACTGGCTCAACCGGCCGGGAAGACACCCCAACCTGGTACTGGACTACGACAGCGACCTTCCGATCGGCCGTACCATGAATCGCGGCGAAATTCACTCGCGTGTGTGCGCGCACGCGCTAATCGTACTAAAATACTCCGGGCCTAACGACTACTACGTTTTGACTTCTTATCCGGAGTGCCGCTGATGAACCCGAAGCCGGAAATCACCGCCGCCAACTTTCCCGCGCTCCATACCTTCCTAAGGGGCTACTTCCACGAGGATGTCGCCGACGAGTACGGAACTCCGCCGGAGGCGGCCGATCAGTTTTGCGAAGACGCCGAAACCGACGAACGCATTCCAGTTGCACGGGAGTGGCAGCAACTCGTGGGAATGACTGGGACGCAGCCTCCGGCATTGAACGCGGCTTTGAAGAAACTGGGCAGTGCGATTCGGTTGAATGAAGAGGAGATTCCGCAGGTTTCGGCCATCTTCGCCCGTTGCCTGGCAGTGAAACCGCACCGACGGGTGGCCAACGAGTGAGGACCTGGAGCGAAGGCATCATGACGTTCCTCTCGTTGTCCTGTCGACGCAATTCCCAAGGTGGAGCAAATGCGCGCTTACGCCGTAGTTATTCGTGAAAAGACTCGCAACGCAGCCAAGTTAGAAGAGTACAAGAAATTAGCTCCTGCCAGTTTTCAGAAGCATCCGGCCACTTTCCTCGCCATTCATGGCCGTTCTGAGGTCCTGGAGGGCCCCAAGAGCGAGGAAATTATCATCCTTGAATTCCCCAACTACGAAGCGGCGCAGGCCTGGTATCACAGCCCGGAGTATCAGGCGGCATGCCAACACCGCTTCCAGGGAGGGGATTATCGTTGCATCATCACCGAGGGCAAGGCGACCCAGTGATCGAGTCTTATGGTTCCCGCCCCACGCCCAGCGCGTCGGCCACCCGGTTAATGTAGTTGAACCATGAGGCAATCAGAGTAATCTGCAGGATGGCTTGATCCTCGAAGCCTGCTGCCCGTAATTTCTCGTGATCGTCTTTCCAGACCTTGGTCGCGTCTTTGGTGAGTTTCACGACATAATCGATCATCACGCGCTCTTGCGGCGGGATGGGCGCGGTGGTGTAATCGCGTTCCAGCGCTTCGACCAGTTCCTTATCCAGCGTGACGCGACGCAGAAACTCTGCGTGCGACTCGATTCAATACACGCACCGGTTGGTCACCGAGACCGTCGTGGCAATCATCTCGTGATGACGCCTCTGCAGTGGCAGGTCGGGCGACATCAGGGCGCCGAAGGTTGAGAAAGCATGGTGCAGCGCCTGCGGAATCAACGTGTGCGAGGCCACAATCTGGGAGCCGCCGCCTTCGGCAGGATGAATCGGAACCACATACTCCTGCGGGTAAAGCGCCTTCTGCGCTTCCATCGCCTGCCGAAGTTCGTCGTCAGCTTCCGCGAACGGAATTGTGCGAATCCAAGTCATCTAACACAACGGGAAATCAAATCGGAGCCAGCTGATAGTAGAACGACAGCCCCCACCGCGGCGACCATTCGGATCGCAGCGGCGGAGAATGTCCTCAAAGCAGCGCGGCACTTGCCGCAGCGCTACGAGTTCTGGATGATTACCTTGTTTCCGCCTCCGGCGACGACTGATGGCTGCCCGGATTTCGTGAGCTCGATCGGCCTGGATTTCGCGCGTTCAGCATGCAGGGGCGTGGTACTGATTGTGTATTTGAAGATCGCCCCAGAAACGGTGTCCTCATAGGCAATATTGGGGTTGTTTGTCGACGTGGCTAGGTAGACCGTTGTGAGGCCAGGAATCGGCCTTGGAAACGGGTTGCCGGTACTCGTCCAGTCGAGGTAGTAGGTGACGTCGGTGGAAAACATTGCCAGCATGCCATCCTCAGGAATCGCCACGCTTTGTGGACTCGCTGCTGAGTTAGTAATCTGAACATATAGCGGGCCAGTGCCCACCTGGATGGCATACGGACCCCCGGGTACGGTCACACCGCCCACGCTAACGTTGTAGTTCACACTGGCGTTGACGTTCTGGGGAGCAGTCTGTTGTTGGCTTCCTCCAACCTGAAGCGTCATGTTCGAGAACAGGGGCGAGCTAAGCGGAGGTACGTTTGGAGGGAGGGTGGGGGTCACGAATGTTATGCCGATCGGGGCGGTTGAGCTTGAGGAGTTGGAAAAAGTGACTTGATCCCCAGGGCTGACTGCGAGGCCTGGGTACGTGACGGTCAAGGTAGAGCCGTCATAGGTGAAGGTGATAGTCCAATTTGCTGCTTGCCCTGGAATGACGCGCGCTGTAGCCATGGCTGGCTCCTTTTCGAATTGAATTTACTTACTTTCCGTTGGACCGAAAATTGGGATCCGCCAGCAAACCTTGCAGATCCGGAGTAGTTTTCAGAGCCGCAAGGTCATAGCCTTTCTGCAGGCTCTTTTCGATGTATTGTATCGCCTGAGCGCGATCGCCCAGGTCTTCGTAGGCTTCGCCGACAGTTGCCAGAACGTTCGAATCGTCGGGCAAAAGCGCGAGCGCCGATTGTATGCGAGAAATGGCCTTATCGCGCAACTTTTTCTTGGCGTAGAGCAGTCCCAGGTTGGCCTGCACCCTGGCATCGCGCGGAGTGTCGAGGGCCTCCTGTTCGAGCAGGGGGATCTCATGGTCGAGCGCCCAGCTTGTTTTTTCCTTGTCGTGGAGGCCCTCGTAGGCAGCTTTCAGATTGCCCCACGCCACGTAATCCTTGTTGTTTATTTGCAGGGCTTTCTCCGTCGCGGTGGCGGCTTCGGCGAACTTCTCCTCCTGGAGGTATAGATATCCCAGGTTAGCGTAGGCGCCGTAGCTGGGTTCCAGTGCAATCGATTTCCGCAGCATCTGCTCCGCGTCGGCATAGTGCTTGGAACCCATGTCGGAGTAGACTGCGCCTAAATTAAGATACAGCGCCGCGTTGTCCGGAGTAAGCTGGATGGCATGACGAAACTGTACAGCGGCTTCGTCGTAACGCTCGTGGTCATTCAGGAAAGCCCCGTAGGAGTTATAACCATCCCAGGAATCGGGACGAAGCGCGATGGCCTTCTTGAAGGCAGCTTCGGCGTCGGCGGTGCGTCCCGCGCTTTCGTAAGATCTGGCCAGGCCGATGATCGCATCCGCGTTGCGCGGATCGAGTTGCAGCGCGCGCTGACTCTCCTGCAAGGCGAGATCGTATTTTCCCGTGCTGCGGTGGATTTTCCCTAGTGTCGCATAAACCATGGGTAGGCGATCATCCAATTGCTGCGCTCTCTGGCAATTGGCCAGGGCTTCATCGATCCACTTTTTATCTTTGTCCAATTGGTATTTCAGGCGGTAGGCTTCGCCGAGCTGGGCAAATCCCAGGGCGAAGCGAGGATCCGCCTTTACCGCATTATTCAGCGCCGCGATCGCCAGGTCGAGATTCCCTGCCTTGTCGTAGCGCTGCGTGTAGCCGAGTGCCTTCAGGTACAACTCGTAGGCGCCGGCATTGACTGCTCCACCGCCAGCCCGCAGCATCTCCGGTGTCACCTCGATGCGCATCAGCTTGGCGATTCGGGTGACAGCTTCGTCTTCGAGGGAGGAGAAATCTCCAGTCTTGTCCTCCAATGGCACGGAGCCTATCTGCCGCAGGTTTCTGGTGTTCACCAGATTGACCGTGAGGTAGATCGTCTGGCCCTCGCGCCGCAGACTTCCTTCCACCGCAACCGTAGCTCCGAGTTGCCGCAGCGCCGAAGCTGGATCGGTAATCCTTTGACGCCGCACTTCGCTCGTCGGTATCACCCAGAGCGACTGCTTGCCCGCTTCGAGGTTCGTCAAGCGGCTGGCTAAGTTGTCCATCAGTCCGGCGGACACCTCTACATTCGCCGGATCGTTCCCTACATTCTCAAACGGCAGCACCGCGATGTGCTCTTCCGGACGGCTAAACCACCCCGACACCCGGTCGCGCACCGGAGGCAAAAATGAGAGCACCGCCAGCACCACCACTGTCACGCCCGCTCCCGCCAGCCAGCGGTTCCACCTAGACACTGGCGCAGCCGCCGAGCCCCACACCGGACGAGAAGCTTGCTGAAACTGTTTTCTTAGCTCCGACGCGGTCACGCCGGATGGCCGCGACCCTGCTTTGGACGACTTTTGAGACGACCCTCGTGATGATGGCCGAGAAGACGGCCGGCTGGCCGTTTGCGCCGCCGTCGCCTCGGGCTCAAGCCGGCTGAGGACATCCTTCAGGTCGGCCACCATCTCACGGCAATTCTGGTAGCGCGTCTCCGGCTCTTTCGACAGCGCTTGGTAAATCACGCGCAACAGATCGAGCGGGATCTCGTCCATCGGCAGTGGCGGGTCGTTCAGGATCGCGTAAATTGTCGCCGCCGGCGTTTCCCGCGAAAACGGATTCTTCCCCGTCACCATCTCCGCCAGCACAACCCCCAGCGACCATATATCGGTTCGCTGGTCGACGAACTTGCCGACCGTCTGTTCCGGCGACATGTACCCGATCGTTCCCGCGGTACTCATGCTCTGCGTGCTGCCCGTCGACGCCAGCCGCGCCAGCCCGAAGTCCACAATCTTCGCCACGCCACTCTGCGTCAGGATGACATTTGAAGGCTTGATGTCGCGATGCACCACCGTGCCCGCATGAGCCGCCGCCAGTCCCTCCCCCATCTGGATGGCAATGTCCACCGCCTCGGCCGGGGGAAGCGGACCGTGGCGCATCTTCCCTGCCAGCGTTTCCCCTGCGTAATACGCCATCACGATGAACGAGTGCCCGTGGCTGGTTTCCTCCAGCCCGTGGATTACGCCGATGTTGGGATGGTCGAGCGAAGAGGCGAAGCGCGCTTCGCGCAGAAACCGCTCTTTGTCGTCGCTGCTGGAAACTATATGCTCAGGAAGGAACTTCAGCGCGACCGTGCGCTCCAGCTTCATATCGAGCGCGCGATACACCACGCCCATGCCACCGGCTCCAGCCAGGCCGAGGATCTTGTAGTTGCCGACGAGATCGCCCGCGGAGAATGTGCCGGTAGGGTTAGACACCTTGCATACCCCAATGGGAATTAACCCCAATTCCAACGCGCGCAACTATGGTCACTACGATTGTGGGTACCAGGATGGGATGGATCTGGTTCCGCGCCACGATCATACGCTACCCCATTCTCCACCGGCAAGAAAGTGGTCGCGGCAGGACGCGCCGTCAAGATCAGTTGCCGTGCGGAGAGCCTTACCGGGGCGGCGTATGTTCAAAAGGCAGCTTGGTGTATCGCGCCTTCTCGATCTCGATCGCCAGCGCCACTCTTCCCTCCGGGCTGCGGAAGGGAAAAGGCTTCCCAATGTACTTGAGCGAGATGGCGTCCATGTACTTGAAATCGCCATCAGGACGCCGCTCCGCTACGCGGCCACGAAGCTGGGCCTCATGATACGGGTCGTGGAAATCGACGATGGAGATCGCGACACGCGGATCGCGTCGCGTGTTCTTCGCTTTGAGTGAGCCTTCCCCGGTACAGATCAGGATGCGGTCACCTTCACGGCCTACCCAAACGGGTGCGCTCTGCGGCGAGCCGTCAGGCATGAGCGTGGCAAGATGGGCGAAGTTGGGGCCATCAAGCAAAGCCCTTATTTCATTGGAAAGTTGAATCGCCATGAAAGCCGTCCTCGCGCGGAAGCGATGAACCAATCTATCACTCAATTCGACACAGCGATGGAAGGCTATTCGCTTCCCTACAGCTGCTGCGCCAGGTAGTTGCCAATGCCCATTTCCTTGATGGAATGAAGCTGAGCTTCCAGATAGTCCACGTGCCGCTCTTCGTCCAGAATCATGCGCTCGAACAAAGCCTTGGAGCCGTCGTCCTTTGCCTCGACGCAAATCTTCGCAGCCTGGTTGTATTGGCGCACCGCATCCTGCTCGTCTTTAAGGTTAATTTCCATTTGCTCCTGTACCTTACTACCAAGTTGAGGCTTCAATCCGACATCGACAGTAGGTATGCTGTCCAGGAAGATAATGCGCTCAATCAGCCCTTCGGCGTGCCGCATCTCCTCGATGGCCCGCACCTTCGTGCGCTCGCCCAGCCGCTTGTAGCCCCAGTTCTGGCACATCTCCGACTGCGTCATGTACTGCACAATAGCCGTCAACTCCGCGCTTAGAGCCGAGTTCAACTGCTCAATGACTTTTTCGTTGCCCTGCATAGTTCTGGCCTCCGTTACCTATATTGCGGTTCGGACAACACGGAAGATGTGATCCAGAGCACAAGGACCGGGTAGCAGGCATCACTGGGCTGAAGTCATAACCTGGAATGTCGCAACCCGCCGGAAAGTTCCCAAAGCCTTTGAACAAACTCCCGCGCAAACCCAAGAACGTCCGCCCTACAACCACCATTCCCACCTAACCTATGAGCATAAGCCCTACCTATTGGATCTATGCTAAGGTGTTTATTATCTTTATGTTGCATTGAACTTGCTTAGAATCAAGAGCGCGTCCTTGTGATCCGCCCGTCACGACCGTATAGTTAAAGGTTACCGAGGCAAATCATAGAAAGGCCAATTATGAAAACGAACGGATTTGTGTCTCTACTCGAAGGACGCATTCATCCCTACAATTTGCTCTGTCATCCCTTTTATAAGGCCTGGTCGGAGGGCGAACTGACCCGCGACGATCTGCGCGAATACGCCGAGGATTACTACCCTCACGTGGAGGCCTTCCCCGGCTATCTGGCCCAGCTTGGCGTCCGTCTGGAGGAGGGCGAGCTGCGCCGTGCCGTTCTCGCCAACATGACCGATGAGAAAGGCGGCAAAGACTCCTTCGGCGAACCGGAACGTTCGCACTCCGAACTGTGGCTAGACTTTGTCGAAGGTGTCGGCGGAGGCCGCATTCCGAAACGGCGACCGGTTGGCGAAATCCGCAAGCTCGTCTCTTGGTTCCACCGCGTCGCCAGTGAGGGAACTCCGGAGGAGGCACTGGCGGCTTTTTATGCCTACGAATCGCAGGTGCCACACTTGGCGCAGGAGAAAGATCGCGTCCTGCGCGAACTCTACGGCGCCGATGAGAAGACCCGCGGCTATTTCACTGTCCACGCCATCGCCGACGTCCACCATGCGAATGTGTGGCGCGATCAGCTCGAGAAGCGGGTCAAGGCCAATCCGGAGACGGCCGAAAAAGCACTGGCGGCCGCCGAGAATACCGCCAAAGCGTTATGGCGCGTGCTGGACGGCTTCGAAGCGCGTAGAACCGAACAGGTGGCGGCGTAGTCTCGGAAGATTTGGTTTCGAATCGGAGAGTCGCTGTAGCGATACCGGAAGTTCCCCGAAATCTGACGCCTCTTGAGGGTCTTGAGGGGCAGTTTCTGCCATTTGCTTCTTGCGTCTGCAATCCCGTTTTTAAGGAAGAATGGCCCGATCCATTCCCATCGGCGTGCGCGGCGAGGCGGCTGAAACCGTCGAGTTGAGGCACACACTCTCCGCCCATCATCCGGAATTGCCACCCGTGTATTCGACTCCCGATATGATTCGCCTCATGGAAACCGCTTGCTTCGACGCGCTGCAACCGTTTTGTGATGAGGGAGAAATCACGGTGGGTATCTCGATCCACGTCGAACACCGCGCCGCCAGCGGGATCGGCATGCGAATTCACGCCGAAGCGGAACTAGAATCGTTTGACGGCCGCTTCTATATCATGCACGTCCGTGCCGACGACGGCACCCAGGAGATCGGGAGCGGCACGGTAGGGCGAGCCGTGGTCCACGTCCCCAGCTTCGTAGAGCGCATGCGCGAAAAAGCTCGCGGCAGCTGACCATGCTGGAAGCAAGGCCAAGGGCGGAAACTTTGAGACCGGAACGTCCAAGATTGCGTGTATTCATTCAAGGATTCCTTTCGCAGATACAAACAAGCTGGCTAGATATTTGAAAACGAATGGTCCCCGATTCATGCTCCACGATTTGAATGTACAGATGCAACCGGGCGGAGAAGGTTCCGACTCCCCGGAGTGTCTCACGAATTGCATCGCCTCCGCTCGCTTTGGCATCTTGTACGAAGACATAATTTTGATTCGCCTGCAGCCATGAATCGACCGCCGATTTGGTTTGAACGGAAGTTTGACTTCACGTTTCCAGTGGAGCAGCATCCGAACCTGTGCGTGCGTTTGCGAGGCACGCCGGCCCGGATGGAAGAAATCGTCCGCAGCGCTGATCGCGACGTCCTAGTTAGGAAATTGGTTAGGAAACCGCGCGAAAATGACAAGTGGTCGGCCCAGGAACATGCCGGGCACTTGCTTGACCTCGAACCTCTCTGGATGGCGCGGGTCGATGACTACCTAACGGAAGCATCACAGCTTACCGTGGCCGACCTGAGCAATCGGAAGACCTGCGAAGCGCAGCACAACCAGCACCCGATCGATGAGATCCTGGCCGAATTCCGAAGCGCCCGCTCACGACTGGTGAGCAAAGTGGAGAAGATCGACCCGGCAATTTTCGCCCGCACCTCTCTCCATCCGCGATTGAAAACACCCATGCGACTGGTGGACCATCTGTACTTTGTGGCGGAGCACGATGACCATCACCTGGTCCACATCTTGGAACGGATCAACGCAAGCTAGTGGGGAATGCACTAAATCAAGAAGTGACTCGGATTAAGGGTTTCGTGTGTGGCAACACCTGGCCGATTTCGATGGCGGGAACCCCGGCGTCACGAAGAACTCGGGTGAGGGCTACGGAATCATTGTCGGAAACCGAGATCAACAATCCGCCGGCGGTTTGCGGGTCGAAGAGAAGCGTGCGGATATCAGCGGGGACCGACGGATCGTAGTCCACGATGCATTCGGCAAAGTCGCGATTCGCCTTGAGTCCGCCGGGAATGTGGCCGGCGTGGATGCAATCGAGCGCGCCTTCGATCACAGGAATGTTGGCGGATTGGAGGACGAGGCTGACGTTCGACGCCAGCGCCATTTCGCGAGCGTGGCCGATCAAGCCGAAGCCGGTCACGTCCGTTAGAGCGTGGACGGACCACGTAGGCCGGGTGGTGATCACCTCAGCCGCTACCCTATTCAGCGTTGTCATGGCCTTCACGGCCGCGTCGATCCACTCCTGCTTCGCTACGCCTTTTTTGATCGCCGTCGAAATTACGCCTGTGCCTAGCGCCTTGGTGAACAGTAACCGGTCGCCGGGTTGCGCGCCTTGATTGGTCAGCACGCGTTTGGGATGAATCACTCCGGTGACCGAGTATCCGAATTTCGTTTCTTCATCGCGGATGCTGTGGCCGCCCACCACCGTGCATCCCGCCTCGATCATCTTCGACAAGCCGCCGGCGAGAATGCGCTCCAGAATTTCGAGATTACCTTTCTCGGGAAAACAGACGAGGGCCAGCGAAGTCAGTGGCTTTCCGCCCATGGCGTAGACGTCACTGAGCGCGTTGGTTGCAGCGATCTGGCCGAAGGTGTACGGATCATCCACGATGGGCGTGAAAAAATCCACCGTCTGCACGAGCGCCGTCTCGGGCGTGAGCAGATACACGCCGGCGTCGTCGGCATGATCGAAGCCGACCAGCACATTCGGGTCCTGTTGCCGGGCTAATTTCCCAAGCACCGTGTCCAGCGCCGCCGGACTCAGCTTGGAAGCTCAACCCGCGGCTTTGACAGACTCCGTGAGACGAAAGGGTTTTGTTTCGGGCACGTGGTCATTGTAGCGGAGGGCGCCATTGCAGAGGTCAGAGGTTGGATTGCAGAGGTGAAGACCCAACCCGAAGGTTCTTACCTCTGCAATCTGACCTCTCACCTCTGACCTTACTTCACGCTGACCTGCGTGATCTGCAGATCCGGATAAGCGTGGTTCCACTGCGCGGAAATATTCTCAAAAGTCAGGCGGAAAGGTTTGCTCTGGCTGGGCGCGAGCGGTGAGAGATTGAAATCCACCGCTTCGTCGTACGGTCCGCCGGTGCGCAGAACGCGCAGGGGAAGTTCTTCGCGCTGCACCGTCTGGCCCATGTCGTCCTTGAACGTGACCTGTACCACCGCGTGGATGACGGTTTTATCGCCAGTGTTGGTAATGACGCCATCGATGTAGCTGACGGTTGCGCCAACAAAATTCTGCGCGGCGCTGGTCTTCAGATCCGAAAATTTCAAGTTCGCGGCATAAGCTGGAGGTGCAGCAATCTTCTTCTCCTCGGCGCGGAAAATCAGCGCGAGAATGCCGACCACAATCCCTACGATGATGATCCCGATAAGGATCGGACGCAGGCTCGATTCTTGCCGCTCTGTCGTAGGATTTACGCTCGGCTGGATCAGGCTATCCATGGCGGGATTGTACTACCGCAGGCTGGTAGGGATGCGAGTTGATGCAGGCGAACTAGCGCGAGTCCACGGCGGAAGGCGACGCTGTGGGGGCGTTCCCCGATTGCCGCGAATCGGTCACGTGGTAGTCGCTGTATTCAATCGTCAGCGTGGCGCGCCCGCCGAGGCGGATGTAGCTCACAGACTCGTTGCGCCGGGGAAGCCAGAAATTCTCCACCTTCATGTACTCGTGATGAATTTCGCTTTTCTTCGTCCAGAATGAGGGGTTCTGGGCCGGCTCGGCGTCAATCCTAGTCACGGCAAAATCGGTTCCGTCGACCCACACTTTGCCGCGATAGACGTACTTGCTTCTCGCTTTCGGGTAGACCTCCAGCACGTATTGGCTGCTCTGGCCCGAAGAACGGACGCCAGAGGAATTCACGCCCGCGCTCTCGTAACCGACCAGCGCGATCTCGTAGTTGTCGCGGTTCAGCAGCGTGCGGGCGTGCATTTCCGGCTCGGCGGCTTCTTTTTCGCTTTCCAGTAACCGCTTGAAAACGCGGTCGATGATCAGCTTCGATCCCGTTTGCGAGATGACTTTAAAGTTCTTGGTGGAAGGACTGTCATAGCTCGCCGCCACGGTCATTTCCGCCTCGCGATCGCCCGGGAATCCGTGATAGGAAAGGCGATAAACGCGGGTCGACTCATAATGGCGCAGAGCCTGAGCCCGCTCCTCATCTTTGCGGACGAGATTGTTCACAACCTGTTCGACCGAAAGTGGCGCCGTAGTGATGGAAGGTGGGAGCGGGCTGGAATCGACACTGCCTCCGACGCCAACCAGTGTGGAAGTCAGGATAAGGAAAAGTCTGATCGTGCTCTGCGCTGACCGCTGTATCGAACTCAAGACTGCGAGCATCGCATCATCCACTGCAGGGCCTAGATTACCACTATCGCTGGGCGCCCCCCAGAGCACTGGATGGGCTTGACAGCGGAGCGGCTGCAAGTGTCAAGATCTCGGCAGCGACCTTCGGCAATGTCAGCGCAAGATTCTGGGTGCATGGCGATTTCACCCACCTGCACCAAGCAACCGTTGAGGTTCAGGGAATCTTTTCAATTACTTGCGCAAGAGAAAAAACGGTCACATGATTGCTCCCACAAATTAGCACAACGAGGAGCCCTCCCCCATGTGGACCCGTGAACCGGATAGGCGTGTTCATTGGAACTGGACTGTGATCCTCTCCTATGCCGCGTCGCTGGCTCTCAGCCTGGCAATTTGGGGAGGTCTGTTCCGGGCCGTTGAACACCTAGTGAAGTAGGACGGTAAAGAGCTGTTGAAGTAGAACGATAGGCCAACAGGATTTGCCCGGGCCTCAGCCCGGTTGCGTCCGGAAGCACTGCGGCCGGAATTGCCGATCGGCATTACCGATCATAATCACCGGTCATAGTGCAGCAGCGAGAACACGTCATACTTCGCCAGTCTCTCGCGACCTTTCAGGAAGTCGAGTTCGACCACAAACGCGAATCCCGCAATTTGTGCGCCCAATCCGCTTGCCAAGTCCGCGGTTGCGACCGCGGTTCCGCCGGTGGCCAGCAAGTCGTCTACGATCAGAACGCGCTGGCCTTTTTTGATGGCATCTTTGTGGACTTCCAGCGCGTTGCTGCCATATTCGAGCTCATAGCTGATCTTCACCGTTTCAGCGGGCAGCTTGCCCGGCTTGCGGACAGGAACGAATCCAGCATTCAACCGGTAGGCGAGCGCTGGTCCAAAGATAAATCCGCGCGCTTCTATGCCCAGCACCACGTCAATCTCTTTCCCTTTGCCGATATAGTTTTCCGAGAGCGCGTCAATCAGCCGCGCGAAGCCGAGCTTGTCCTTGAGCAGCGTGGTGATGTCGTAGAACAGGATGCCTTGCTTCGGGAAGTCGGGTACCTCCCGGATCAGCTTCTTCAATCTGTCGCAATCTACCGGCTGGGTCGGCATCTTCAGCTATGCTCCTCGCACTTGAAATGAATGGAGTCCCGCGACCGGCTCAGCCTCGGATTCCTCTACGTCTTCCACCCGAGCCGCTCGCGGACCTTCCTGCAGCCGCGATCGCAATCCGGCCAACTGCTCGCGCGTCCCCATGGCCAGGACTTCCACGCTGCCATCGTGATTGTTGCGGACCCATCCGGCAATTTGCAGGATGTGCGCCTCGCGCTCGACAAACCAGCGGAAGCCGACGCCTTGGACACGTCCGCGCACGAGAAAGCGGCGGGCTTGAGCGCGAAATTGACCGTTCGTGGAAGCCATCGTTCGACTTACCCTACGCTCGCGACAAATAGGTCCCCTCCGCGGTGTCGATTTTGATTTTCTCGCCCTCATTGATGAACGGCGGCACCTGCACGATTAAGCCCGTTTCGGTCTTCGCCGGCTTGGTCACACTCGATGCGGTTGCGCTCTTCAAGCCGGGCTCGACTTCCATCACGGTCAACACGACGGTCTGCGGCAACTCGATGCCCACCGCCTTGCCGTCGAAGAACTCCACCTTGATCTGGAGGTTCGGTGTCAGGTAATCCACGGCGTCGCCCAGAGTGTCGCGAGTAAGATTGGTCTGCTCGTAGTTTTCGGTGTTCATGAAGTAGTAGTCGTCACCGTCGCTGTAGAGAAACTCCATGTTCTCCTCATCCACGTTGACCTTCTCGATCGGGTCGGGCGAGCGGAAACGGTGCTCGAACATGGCGCCGGTGCGGAGGTTGCGCAACTTCGCGTGGATGAAGGCGCGCAGGTTGCCCGGGGTGCGGTGCTCGACGCTGAACACGGAATGCAAGTCGTTGTTGTGCTTGATGATCATGCCGGGACGGAGTTGGGTCGCTGGAATCGACATTGCTGGTTTACATCTCCTTCACTCTGCTAGGAATTCTGGGCAGCGGGGCAGGTCCGGGGTCCCCGGCGGGCCCGTTTTCGGCCAGTCTGGGGTGGAGGTCGCCGGGGCTTCCGCCGCACTCGGGATTTAACAATTCATTTTACACAGGCGGAGAGGGTTGTGGAAACCGGCCTGCAAGGGATTTTGTAATTTGGCAATTTGGAACCCTTGGCTCACCGATCTTCAAATTGCCAAATTACAGATTACAAAATTACCAATTCCATTTTCAGGTCTAGAATAGAGATGATCAGGAGGTTCATATGCGCATTGGAAAATACGAGAGTTCTGACGGCACGACCGGCACCGCAATCACGTTTCTGCTGATCGGGCTTGGCGTCGGCGCCGCCGTCGGTCTGTTGCTCGCTCCGAAGACCGGGCGGCAGCTGCGGCACGATCTGCGGCGCTCCTATGACGAAGCCCTGGAAACCGCGTCCGACTGGACGGACGAAGCAAAAGACCGCCTCGAGGAAGTGGTCGAGAAAGGCGGCGACTTCGCCGACGAACTGCGGGCCAAGACCAAGCCACTAAGCGATTTGCTGCGCCGCTCGTAAATTGCTCTCACGGACGGAATCATCACCAGCAGCAATGGCCGAGGCCGGGTCTCGCATTCGACTTTCGTTTTTACGGTACGGGTTGAGTTTCGTCCTCAAGCGAGCGTTTCTTCTTGCGCACATTGCGGATGACAATGCCCATCGAGAACCGGAAGTTGTCCTGCTTCTGCTTTCCGACAAGCGGAAACGAGGTTCCGGTCTGCAAGTAATCGGCCTTAAAGCGCAATGCCAAACGCGGACTGATTTTGTAGTCGGCGCCGACTCCCGCTAACAGCGCCCTGCCAGTGCCGACTGCCGTGAAGGGAGGACCTGTTGGAAAATTCTCCACGCCGCGCGTGCCCTGATGTCCATACATGATCTCGCCAAACGGCGTCCAGCGTTCATACTTGCGGCGGGCAAACTGGGCCCCGAAAAGAAAGTTGTACTCTCGCGTTGCCACACTGAACGTAGGACCGGTGCAGGTAGGCTGGCAGGGGTTGGTTGGAAATGGCGCCGGCACGGCCACCGGGATCTTTGAGGTTCCGAAGTATTGGCCGCCCTCCACTACGAAGCCCAGCCAATGGGTGGCGTTCGCACCCAGAGAAGCATCCCAACCCTCCAACCCAGCCCAGTGTCCGGCGTTGAAAAGACCGGTTTCGGCGTACGTACCGCCCCCAAAGAATTCGTAGCGCGGATACTGGAGCGCGGGCGCGGTGTTGGCGGTTGGAGGAGTTGGAATCTCAGCCGGCTCGGGGGCTGGCGCTTGCGCCGGCGCTGGAGTTGGAGTTTGAGCCGGGGCTGGAGTTGGAGCCTGCGCCCACGACATCACGCACAGCGCAGCCAAGCCGGCCAAAACTCCCAGGTATTTCCTCACGAATCCTCCTTGGAAATGCTGCAACTGGCAACTGGTTTTCCGAAAGCTGTATTGTAGTGAAGCCGGATTTCCCCGCATGTTCCCATCTCGGGCGAATACACCACGCAGGTATCAAAGGGCTGCGAATAGACGTGCAGCGTTACGGCGCGCTGCTTCGCTTCCCGCGGATTCACCACCCGGTGCACCGGCTCCCGCGGATCCACCGCGCATGGATTGCCCGCCGTCAGCTCCACCGTGTTAGATGCCAGCAACTGACACTTACCGGCATCGAGATCCTGAAATCCGACATGAAAATTTTCGACCAACAGTCTTCCAACCGGGGCCGCCATCCAGCAATTCTGGTCGCGATGATTGTGCACCGAACTGCTCTGTCCAACTTCCCAGCAAATGGCTACCAACTCGTAGAGATCCGTCTTGTCGATCAGGTTGCGGGTGTAGTGCTGCCGGTCCCAGCTCAAATAGAGAGCGAGACTTGCTTCTTCGACCGGCATCTTCGAAAGCAATGAAAGTATCTCCTCCGTTTTATCGAAGGCGCATACGGGAAGTGCGTGAAGTTCCCGGACCAGTTCGTCAATGGAGACCCGCGGCGGTACGCGCAGCTCACTCATAAGGACTCGCTATCGATGCATTCGACAAACTATTGAGTATACCGTGCCCCATAGCTGATTGATCGCGTGGCGCGGACACTCTTGTCCGCGGCCTTTGACCTTGGTGGTGTCTATACAATCGAAGGGGTTAAGAGTATCCATGGAAACTAAACTCACCGAAACCGAAGTCCGCGTGCTGGGGTCGCTGATCGAAAAGGACATCACCACGCCGGAGTACTATCCGCTGTCGCTGAACGCGCTGGTGAACGCCTGTAACCAGAAGTCGAATCGAGATCCCGTGATGCAGTTGGACGAGGACGCGGTGCGTGACGCACTGGAAGGTCTGCAGCAGCAGTGCATGGCCGGTCCCGCGCATGGCGCCGACAGCCGCGTCACCAAGTACGAGCAGCGCTTGCAGGAGGTATTCAACTTCACGCGCCCGGAGATTGCCGTCCTGTGCGTGCTGCTGCTGCGCGGCCCGCAGACCCCGGGCGAACTGCGTGGGCGCGCTGAGCGCATGCACCACTTCGAAGCGCTGGAGGACGTGCAATCGGCGTTGCAGAAATTGATACAGCGCCAATCTCCGCTGGCCAAGGTAATGCCGCGGCAGCCGGGAACCAAGGAATCTCGATATGCACATCTGTTTGCCGGGGACGTAGTGGAACTGGAAACGCCGGTGCACGTCAGCGCAGCGGTTGAGCTCAATCCGACGGAGGCGGCGCGCATCGCGCATCTGGAAGCTGAAGTAGCTGAGCTGCGGCGAGAGGTCAAGGAAGTGAAGGACCAGTTGGAGAGACTCCGGAGACAGTCTGAGTAAATATATCGCCGATCCAGAGCGCCGAGATAATTCGATGGATTCCCCCTGTGCCACCCACCCAGTGACTGTGGTTAAGGATTTGTTTTTTCTCGGCGCCTCGGCGGTGAAAACTTACAGCACCCGTTCCTGCGCATACCCCGCGGCGCCCAGCGCCGAGATGATTTCGGCAATGTGATCAGGGCCGCGCGTCTCCATGGTAATTTCAATCGCGGTTTCACCTAGATTTACGCCGTGGTAGGCGCGATCGTAATCCGTCTCGACGATATTGGCGCGATGCTCGGCCAGAATGGATGTGAGGCGATTGAGCGCTCCCGGATAGTCGGGCAGATGGACGCGCAAGCGCACCAGACGTCCGTCTTTGACCAGGCCGCGCTCGATGATGCGTGAGAGCAGCGTGACGTCGATGTTGCCGCCGCATACCAGCACCGCAACTTTCTTCCCCACCAGAGACAGCTTGCGGTTAACCAGCGCCGCCAGGGCCGCCGCGCCGGCGCCTTCGGCCAGAGTTTTCTCGCGCTCGAGCAAGAGAAGAATGGCGTTGGCGATTTCTTCTTCTTCGACCGTAACGATGTCGTCCACATACTTCTGAACCAGAGGCAGAGTGAGGTCGCCAGCCCGGCGCACGGCAATGCCATCGGCAATGGTGGAGGCCGCCATGAGCGTCACGGGCTTGCCTTCCGCGACCGCAACTTTCATCGACGGCAGGCGCGAGGGCTGAACTCCGAACACTTGAATCTTGGAATCCGACTCTTTCAGCGCGCAGGCGATGCCGCCGATCAGGCCTCCCCCGCCGATCGGAACCACGACGGCTTCGAGGTCGGGGTGCTGCTGGAGAAGTTCCAACCCAATGCTGCCCTGTCCAGCGATCACGGCGTCGTCATCGAAAGCATGCACAAATGTGAGGTGCTCGGCCTGGCTGCGGCGGACAGCCTCCACGTAAGCTTCGTCGTAGTTAGCGCCGTGCAGAACCACATCGGCGCCGTAGCCGCGGGTCGCCGAAACCTTGATGAGAGGCGTCGTCAGGGGCATGCAAATCTGGGCGCGGATGCCGAGCTTGCCGGCGTGGTAGGCAACACCTTGTGCGTGATTGCCTGCCGAGGCTGCGATCACTCCCTGGGCACGTTCTTCGGTGCTCAGTGAAAGCAACTTGTTCAACGCGCCACGCTCTTTGAAAGCACCGGTCCGCTGCAGGTTATCGAGCTTCAAATAGACGTGGTTGGCGGTGGACTCAGAAAAGGTCTCCGAGCGCGCACAGGGCGAAAGGTAGATGGAGTTGCGAATGCGGCGCAAGGCCGACTGGATGTCGTTGAGTGTAATCATTTTCCTGCTGCGTCTACGTTGGTAAGGATGCCCACATCTTACCTGACACAAACGAAGGGAGCAGGAGTAGCGGATTCAAGTACAACCTCCGTAATGGCCCTTTTGGACAGGGGCTAAGCCCTTTCGAAACCTTTGCAACCGTGAAAAGGCAAGTCAGAATGGGGTTTTAGAGGAGTTCACCCTGGGACTCGTGCCTACTTCGACCGATGCCGCTCTCGCCCCCGTCCTCGTGCATCGAAAGACTGCTGCGCGCGTCGCGCTCTTTGACTTGACCGAGGCGTCTGCCCAACTAATCACGGACTGCTTCCGTCAATACGGAATCGAAACGGTTTCGATTGCGCGCGAACACGCCGATCGACTGCAACACGAAAAGTTTGAGGCCTGCGTTCTGCCCCTGGATGAAACCGCCGGCAGCATCATCGAACTGGCGCGAGCGTCGGCATCCAACAGCCGGATCGTCATCTTCGGTCTGGGCGGCACCGCGCAGGACGCCATGCGTTATTCGAAGTTGTGCATCAATGCAATCTTTCACGAACCGTTGGAGCGGTCGGCGGCGATGAAGTTAGTGCGCTCGACGCGAATGCTGGTGCTGCACGAATTCCGCCGCTACGTCCGCATTCCCGTCATGACAGAGGTCGGCATCGAAATGGCCGAGGGCGACCGCATGACCGCCACCAGCCAGGAGATCAGCTCGGGGGGAATGTCGCTCAAGGGCCATCACGCGCCGGAACAAGGTTTGCAGGTGGAAGTGACGTTTTCCTTGCTGACGCTGCCGCGCGTCTGGGTGCGCGGCCAGGTCACGTGGAGGAAGAACAAGAGCTTCGGGATTCGCTTTGACGCAAACGATGAGCGCCGGCAACGGCTGAAGGAGTGGATCGCGGCATATCTGGAAACCTAAACGGCCGCTAGCAGCTCTCAGCCCTCCCGTTATACCCTTCTGACCCGGCTACAATAGCCGCGTGAGTTCTTCTTCCGCCGCTGTTGAGCCTGAGCCACCCTCCGTGTTGGAAACACGCCGATTCTCGCTGCGACAACGAATCCTCTTGTGGCTCATCAGTTGGTCGAGCTATCTGGCCATCGCCCTGATCGGTCCGACTCTCCGCTATTCAATATCGTGGGAAGAGCCGCCTTCGCTGCCGGACGCGACCTACGAAAAACCGGTGATCTACTCTTTCTGGCACCGGGCTGTGTTCGCCAGCGCATGGTTGTGGAGGAAGATCGGAATCGGTGTGATGGTAAGCCGCAGTTTCGACGGGGAATACATTGCTCGGACCATCGAAAAACTTGGCTTCGTCCCGGTGAGGGGATCGAGCAGCCGAGGTGGCGCGGAAGCTTTGCTTGGCTTGAAGAGCCAGCTTGAACAGGGCGTTCCGGTGGCGTTTACGATTGATGGACCACGCGGCCCGAAATACGTGGCCAAGCCAGGCCCGGTGCTGTTGTCGCGGGCCAGCGCGCTGCCGATGGCGGCTTTCTACGTGGCGCTCAGCGATGCCTGGGTGCTGAACACGTGGGATGCGCTGATGATCCCAAAACCATTTTCGAAGGCGCTGGTGCGGGTCAGCGTTAAGGTACGAGTTCCCGCCCAAGCGGACGACGAGCAGATGGCAGAGTTTCACCGGCAACTGCAGGCCGCGCTCGAACGCGTTACCCGCTTCGCCGAGGAGCACGTTGCGCGCGTCGGATCGGCGGAGTTTCCTGTAATCAAGAACTAGCGATCAGAGGTAAAGAGCCGGGCGCCCCCGCCCGGCCCCCCGCTGGATGGGCGAGACGCCCGTCGCTCCACACACGTTTGACTTTGTATCGGGGCACCCGGTAAATTTGCGGGGCTGCTGTTTTTGTTCTTTCTCAATATTAGGTTCGCGCATGATCGTAGGTCGGCGACGCGCCGCCTATGGGAAGCGGGTGCAAATCCCGCGCTGCCGCGCAACTGTAAGCGAGGACAACGCAACCGGTCACTGGGGATTCTGAAAACGACACCCCGGGAAGGCTGGTTGTAGTAGCCGGATGCTGAGCCGAAAGCTCACATCCTGACTCGCCAAGCCAGGAGACCGGCGTGAACCGTCCACACAACCCTTTCGCGTGATAAAGGAGACGTGTATGCGGTTTTCTCGTGTATTCGCTAGTGTCTTTTTTCTGTTGCTCAGTTTTCTGCCAATCGCTTCCGCCGAAATCAAAATCAAAGTTGTCGACCCTCAGGACGCCCCCGTCGCTGGCGCGCAGGTTCAATTGCTCAAGCTGGGAAAGCCATCTCCTGCAGCCGTGCTAAGCACGTCCGCCGAAGGGCACGTGATTTTTCGCGAGGTCGCATCCAGCGCTTATCGCGCTCAAGTATTGGCTCCGGGCTTCGCCCTAGAGACGGTTGACCTGTCCCCAACTGCCGAAATCATCACCATCAAGCTCCGCCTCGCTACCGCAGCGGAAATCGTGGTGGTGACCGCGACCCGCACTCCAGTTCCCAGCCAGGCCGCGGGCGCCGACGTTGACGCTCTCAGCAGCCAGCAGTTGGAAGTAATGCAGCCGGTTGCCGCCGACGACACCATGCGTTTCCTGCCGGGCGCGGTTGTGAATACTGCCGGGCAACGGGGCGGAATCTCCTCTCTCTTTGTTCGCGGCGGCGAGTCGACTTACAACAAAGTGATTGTCGATGGGGTTGCCATCGACGTACCGGGCCAAACGTTTGATTTTGGCACTCTGCCCTTGGCGCAAGCCGATCGCCTGGAATTTGTGCGCGGCGCGCAGAGCACTTTATACGGTTCCGATGCCATGACCAGCGTCGTGCAAGTGTGGACGCGCACCGGAAGCACTCCAATCCCCGAACTCCGGTTCGGCGCCGATGGAGGAAACTTCGGAACCGCCAACGGCTACGCGTCTCTGGCGGGCGCGCACGGACGCTTCGACTATAATTTCTTCGGCGACCAGTTCAATACCAACGGGCAGGGCGTAAACGACTCTTACTCGGATTCGCTGGAAGGCGCGAATGTCGGATTCGCCCTGAACGATAAGACGTCTTTGCGCGTGCGCATGCGCCACTCCAACAGCCATACGGGAGTCCCAGGGGAATGGAGTTTCAATGGCTACGACCCACCGGTGGTTGTGAATGGCGTGACCCAGCCCCTGCAGCCCGATCCCGGCGAATGGTCGCAGCTCAACAGCCTGCTCGGCAGCGTAGAACTTGCGGTGGCAGCGCCTTCGGGATGGCAGCACCGCTTCACCGGCTTCGACTACCTCTACCGTTACAGCGAAGTGAATCTGAACGGCGATCCTGCCCGTGTCGACGGCGATGGCGATCCGTTCGACTATCCCTCTCACGAATACGACCACATCAACCGCGTGGGATTTGAATACCAGGGCGATTACTCCGAGCGAACCTGGGCGCACTCGACCTTCGGTTATCGCATTGAGAATGAAAACGGCGTTGTCGGAGATCTCGACTACCCTCCTTCTACTTCCGGACAGCGCTTGAATCAGGATGCGTACCTGCAGCAGCAGTTCACACTGGGCAGGCTGTCGGCGATCGCCGGCGGGCGTTTTGTTCACAGCAGCCTCTTCGGCAATACGGGCGTGCCTCGGGTTGCTCTAACTCTTCTGGTGTTGCGTGGAGGAGAATTGTTTTCCGGAACGCGCTTGCGCTTTTCCTATGCCACCGGGTTTATGGAGCCTGCCCTCTATCAGACCTTTGCCGGCGCTCCATACTACGCCCCAAACCCTGGTCTGCTGCCAGAACGCACTCGAGCTTTTGAAGCCGGCTTCCAGCAGAATCTGCTCTCAGGCCGCTGGACCTTCAACGCAACCTACTTTAAAAACCTCTTCCACGATCAGATTGAATATGGAACCAATCAGGCGGGCACCCTCGGCCAGTTTTTCAATGTGCAACAATCTCTCGCTCACGGCGCCGAAGTTGAGCTGCAAGGCAGAATCTGGAGGAGACTGTCACTGAACGCGGCTTACACGTATACCTCGACCCAGTATCTGCAAGCTCCCCTCTGCACTCCGGCAAATTTCTGCGATCCTGTGTTTGACACGGGAGATCCCTTGCTCCGCCGCCCCAAGCACTCGGCGACAACACTCCTCAGCTATCTGGGGACGCGCTGGGGCGCAAATCTGGGTGGAAGCTTCGTGGGCCGACGTCCAGATTCCGATTTTGAGAACTTCGGCATCAATCACGCAGCGGGTTACGCGCGCGTCGATCTTGGCGGGTGGTATGCGATCAATTCGCGAATTACCGCATACGCGAATGTCCGGAACGCGCTCAACGATCACTACAACGAAGTGGTGGGATATCCGGCGCTGACCGCGAACTTTCGCGCGGGTGTAAGGTTTCGGATCGGAGGAGAGTAAGTCTAGCGCCGGCTGCCAGCCGTCCGTTTTGGCTCGTCGTTAGTTTGAAGATCGGATTGAAGATCATCCGCTCGAAGATCATCCCCCGCCACCGGCCGGCGGGGCGGAGCAGGGTTCCCTCCGCCGTTGTAGCGATGGCGTACCTCTTGCAGTTTCTCAACTTCTTTTTCGCCGAGCGGTTGCTCGTTGCCCAGCAGGTGCGTAACTAGCGCAATCTTCGCGAAGTGCTCTACGGTTTCCATTTTCATGTAGGCACTCTCGAGCGACGACCCAAATGTCACCACCCCGTGATTCGCCATCAGAATGGCGTCATGGTGCGGAATCAGGGGCTCAAGGGCATCAGTCAGTTCGGGCGTGCCGGGGGTACCGTAGCGGGCAAGCGGGATCGAGCCCAGACCGACCACGACTTCGCACACCAGCGGACGGTTCAGATCGTAACCGGAAGCGGCAAATCCGGTAGCGGTCGGCGGGTGCGCGTGCACGATGCCATTCACGTCGGGGCGCAGTCGATAAATCAGCAGGTGCATGCCGATCTCGCTCGAAACTCTGCGCTTGCCGGCGAGACGTTTTCCGTCCAGATCCACAATCACCATGTCGGAAGCGCGCATCCTGCCCTTGCTGATGCAGGTGGGAGTCACCAGCAAATGTGTTTCGTCGAGACGGACCGAAAGATTCCCGTCAGTGGCTGCAACAAACCCGTTTTCGTGCAGCAGGCGGCCGAACTGCACAATTGCTAGACGATGTTGACGATCTCTGGCCATTGAAACCCTGCGCGGCCATGTTACCGCACGCCTCGGAAACCTTACAACCATTAGCTCGTCAAAATGTGTAAATAGAAGGCCGGATTCCCGGAGACGCGGCGGCTTGGAACCTGCCCCCGAACCCTATAATCTCCTCGATGCTCGTCTCGGACTTCCACTATGATCTGCCGCCCGAACGCATTGCGCAGGACCCGTTGGCGGACCGCGCCGGATCGCGCCTGCTGCATCTAAATCGGCAGACGGGGAGTTGGCAGGGCCAGACTTGGCAAGACCGGAATTTTCGTGAATTCCCCGACCTGCCGCGCGCGGACGACCTGCTGGTCCTGAACAATACGCGCGTGTTCCCGGCCCGGCTCTACGGCCACCGGAGCGGGCAGCGAGCCCAGCCCCTGAGCCCGCAGAATCCGGCCGCCCGAGATTTCCTCCGCGGGCGAGTGGAAGTTCTGCTGACCCGCCAGGCGGCGGACGATCCAAATGAGTGGGAGTGCCTGGTACGGCCGGGGCGCAAGATCGGGATCGGTGAAAAACTCTACTTTAGCCGTTCACCCGCCGATACACCTGAAAGCGCCCCACCCGAACTGGAAGCCGAAGTAACCGGTCGCGGCAGTTTCGGCGAGCGCCGCATTCGCTTCGCTCCGGTCCACGATTTCTTTGCCCGCGTCGAGCACATTGGACACGTGCCGCTTCCGCCTTATATCGACCGCGACGACCACGCAGCGGACCGCGACCGCTACCAGACCGTCTACGCGCAAGCGTCAGGATCAGTAGCAGCGCCGACCGCCGGCCTGCACTTCACGCCAGAAATCCTGCAGCAGATTCGCGCACGCGGGATTGAAATTGCCGAGATCACGTTGCACGTCGGGCTCGGCACCTTTCAGCCGGTGCGGGTAGAAAGAGTCGAAGATCATAAGCTGCATCGCGAGAGTTACGAAATTCCGGCGGAGGCGGCCCGAGCCATCAACCGGGCGAAAGTCGAGCGGCGGCGCGTGGTAGCCGTAGGCACAACCACCGTCCGCGCATTAGAGTACGCCGCAGAGTTCGCCACGAACCACGCCGCCGAGCGCGCAGGCGGAGATCGCGTAGAAGCCGGGCGAGGCGAGGCGGACGCGTTTATTTATCCAGGCTATCGGTTTCGCATCGTGGACGCGCTACTGACGAACTTTCATCTGCCGCAATCAACCCTGCTGATGCTGGTGTGCGCGCTGGGTGGGAAGGAGTTGGTGATGGGCGCGTACCGGCACGCGATCGAGGCAGGCTACCGATTCTACTCCTACGGAGATTGCATGTTCATAGACTAGCCGAAGAGCCGCGTCCGGGAGATGCCAGCTCAGGGAGAAGTGACAGCCACCAACTTCCGGTACTCCGGAGTGTCCATGAGGGGTGCGAGCTTGGGATTCGCTTTGGCGAACTCGTCTAGCTCGGCAATCGTCGATCCGGCTTCCCGTGCGCGCTTCAGATCGCGAAGCGCTGCTTTCTTGTCGCCCGTCGTGGCATGGCATTGTGCCAGCGATAAGGGAGGCCATCTCGAATCGGGACGTGCAACCGCTCCCAGTTCGAAGTAAAGCTCGGCGGTATGACTTTGCCCCTGGTTTAGGAGTTGTTCGCCCGTCTCCATGGCCATAGCAAAAATGTTTGCGGTAGCGCGCTCCAAAACACGCCGCGAATCGGGCCGCCGTTCCTTGATCGAGCTTTCTCTCAACTGGCGGATCCGGTTTGAGGCGTTCTCAAACAGAGAAGCCTCATCGCCGCCGGCAGCACCCATTGCCGCCGTAACCCTGACGATATCCGCCTCCAGGCTGCGCTGTTTCTCGATTTCGGTTTTCTCCTTTTTTGCGCCCTCCCGAAATGCAGGGCTGTCGGCGAGCGCGCTGAGTCGTTTCTTTAGCTCTGAGGTGTCTGTGAGACCGTCAAAAGTGGCGGCCACGGCGCGGTATTCCCCCACGGCGAAATATAAATCGCCAGCATCCTCGCGCTGACGGAGACGGTCGGTGGCCCGCGCGAATTCTGCGTTGACGATGCCCCTATCCTGGTCTCGCAGGTTGTCTTTCATCTCCCACAGCGCCGACCAGGCGAGAGCTTCCTGCCACACCGTCGCGGGAGCCCAGGCATGTGCTCCGTCAAACCGCTGGAAGAAATGGCGGGAACCTAGAGACTCTAATACCGCGTCTAGTGCCGCCAACTCGTCATAGTTGAAATCCGTCATGCCAGCCATGGCGAATATTGCAAATGCCGGCTTGTGCGAGGGCGGCGAAGACTTGCCAAATCCCGCCGAGTTAAGAAAGAGGCCGCGCGCACAGTTGCAAATTTGGGCGAGGTTGACCGAAACGCGCGCTCCCCCGGAAAACCCCGCAAAATAGACGCGCCGGTCGTCGATGGAAAGGATTTCGTGGGTGTCGCTCCACATCTCCTGGGCCGCGTCCCTTTCTATCTCCCACGAGCCGTTCCGTGAGTTGTTCGATCCCGCCAGCAGATAGCCGTAACTCTCGGCCGCCTCTTTCATCAACTCGAGCGGCCTGCTTCCGTTCGCGTCCGGATCGAACACATAGATCATCGGCCAGCGCCGCTCCGGAATGTAGTTCGTGGGAACGTACAACGCATAGCTCTGCTCGGGTTTCGCCGCCGAGCGCACGGCAGGCACGATTTGTCCCTTCTGGAGGGCTGGCCCCTTCGATGCACCTGCCGGCGATTTTTCCCGAGCCTGCCCGAAGACACACACGAAGATACACAACAACGGCAGGAGTAACACGAACCGCGTCGGGATAAGCACTACCAGACTCCTTTTGCCGCTGCGATTTTAACTCGCAGTTGGCGACGCGCTACAGCATGTACACTGATCATAATCCCAGTGAATCTTGGCCCAATCAATCGTGGCGTGGCTCTAGCACTCTTTGCCTCCGCGTTGTCATCGCTCGCACAGCAGAAGCCTCGGCCCGTCGCCCCACCCGCCAAGCCCGTACTCGATTCCCAACTCTACCGCAGCCAGACTTTCGGTTTCCGCTACGAGATTCCCTTCGGCTGGGTCGATCGCAGCAAGGAGATGCGCGAAGAAGAGGCCGCTGGAAAGGGTGATGCCACCGGCACAGGCGAAGTCCTGCTCGCCGTCTTCGAGCGCCCACCTGAGGCCATTGGAGACACCGTCAACTCCGCCGTCGTAATCGCCTCCGAGAGCGCAGCTTCCTATCCCGGCCTCAAGAAAGCGGAAGACTACCTCGGCCCGCTAACCGAACTCGCAACCGCGAAAGGCTTCAAGGCCCAAGGCGAGCCCTATGCGCTGGAGGTTGAATCACGGCAACTGCTGCGCGCCGATTTCGTCAAGACTCTCGAAGTTAAGACAACCGAAGTTAAGATAACCAACGACAAACTCACCATGCGCCAGTGCACCCTCGTCCTGCTCGCAAAGGGACAGATCGTCTCCTTCACCTTCATCGCCGGCAGCGAAGATGAACTCGACGATCTGATGGACGGCCTCCACTTCACCGTCGCAAAATCGTCCGCCCACTAAGTTCGTGTGGGACAGGCGTCCCGCCTGTCCAAGCTGAAAAAGCGTCTGATTTTCCCGCAGAGACGCGGCTTGCCGTGTCTCGCCAGCGTCGCCAAAACCGCGTCCCTAACAGCCACAAAAAACGCGGTTTACGGTCTCGATCCCAGCCTCAAAGTAAACACTTTTTATGTTAAAATGTCTTAAGCTCTGGTGATACCTAAATAGCAGAAAATTCAATAAGTTGAGCTCACCCGAGCGGTCCCGGTATCGTCCCTCCAGTCAGGCGTCCGATCCGGTATTCTCCACGGAGCAGAATGGCCACGAAAGAATTGCAAGCCGAACTGGTTGATGGCAAGAGCATCGACGCGAAAAACGACGCCAAGAACAAGAACGGCAAAGTCGCCAACGGAGACTACACCGCCGACTCCATCAAAGTCCTCGGCGGCATGGAAGCGGTCCGCAAACGCCCAGCCATGTATATCGGCTCGACCGGCGAACTCGGCCTGCATCACCTCGTCTACGAAGTCGTGGACAACTCCGTCGACGAAGCGCTGGCCGGCCACGCCGACAAGATCGAAGTCACCATCCACCTCGACAACTCCATCACCGTGATCGACAACGGACGCGGCATTCCCGTCGACAACATGGACATCGACGGCGAAAAAATTCCCGCCGCGCAGGTAGTGATGACCACGCTGCACGCCGGCGGCAAGTTCGACAGCAACTCCTACAAAGTTTCCGGCGGATTGCACGGCGTAGGCGTGAGCTGCGTCAACGCGCTAAGCGAAGAATTAGAACTAGAAATCTGGCGCGACGGTTTCACCTGGGAGCAGACCTACTCGAAAGGCGAACCCACCAGCAAACTAAGGAAGACCGGCGCCGCCAAGATCAAGACAGGCACCAAGGTTCACTTCGTGCCCGACCGATCGATCTTCACCACCACCGTCGACTACAACTTCGATACGCTCTCGCAGCGCCTGCGCGAACTAGCGTTTCTCAACAAGGGCTTGGTCATCACCCTAACCGACGAGCGCCAGACCGACTCGAAGACCGGCGAAGCCAAGCGTACCGAATTCAAGTACAACGGCGGCATCGCCGAATTCATCAAGCACCTCAACCGCGGCAAGCAGACGCTCCACGACAAGCCCATCTACATGGAAGCCGACAAGGACGACGTGCACATCGAAATCGGACTCCAGTACAACGACGCCTACTCCGAATCCGTTTTCAGTTTCGCCAACAACATCAACACCGTCGATGGCGGCACGCATCTCTCCGGTTTCCGCACCTCGCTGACCCGCACCATCAACTACGCCGGCCAGCAGATGGGCCTGTTCAAAGACGTAAAAGAAAATCTAACCGGAGACGATGTCCGCGAAGGCCTGGTAGCCGTGATCAGCGTCAAGCTGCCCCAGCCGCAGTTCGAAGGTCAGACCAAAGGCAAGCTGAATTCCGACATAGCCGGCATAGTGCAGGCCGTAGTCAATGAAAAGCTAGGGGCATTCTTCGAGCAAAACACCGCCGTAGCCCGCAAAATAATCAACAAAGCAATCGACGCCGCCAGAGCCAGAGAAGCCGCCCGCAAAGCCCGCGACCTAACCCGCCGCAAAGGCGCGCTAGACGGCGGAGGCCTGCCCGGCAAACTGGCCGACTGCAGCGAGCGCGATCCCAACCGCTGTGAACTGTTTCTGGTCGAGGGAGAATCCGCAGGCGGCACCGCCAAACAAGGCCGCGACCGCCGCTTTCAAGCCATCCTCCCGCTCAAGGGAAAAATTCTGAACGTGGAAAAAGCGCGCTACGACAAGATGCTCGCCCACGAAGAAATCCGTGCCATGATCACCGCGCTAGGCACTGGCATCTCAAAAGAAGATTTCGATCCCACGAAAGTCCGCTACGGCAAAATCATTCTAATGACCGACGCCGACGTAGACGGCTCGCACATCCGCACCCTGCTGCTGACCTTCTTTTTCCGCCACATGCAGGAACTGATCAAGCGCAACAACGTCTACATAGCGCAGCCCCCGCTCTTCGGCATCAAAAAGGGCAAGAGCCACCAATACATAAAAAACGAACACGAGTTCGTCAAGGTCATGGTGAAGCGCGCCTCCGAAGGCCTCATCATCCGCTACGGAGAAGGCGCCGCCAAACTGGAAGGCGCGGCTCTGACCAAGTTCATCACCGTGCTGAACGAGTACCTGGGATTTCAAGACAAGCTGAACAAACGCATACGAGAAGAAAAGATAACCGCCCTGCTGCCGAAGCTCGACTTAGCCAAGCGAGCCGACTTCGAAGGCGACAAGAACACTCCACCCAAGAAGATCGAGAAACTGGAACGGGAACTCAAGCGTCTGCAAAAAGACTTGAAACTAAAGAGCGTAGAAACGCGTTTCGACGAAGAACATAATCTTTGGGAACTGCATTTCGTGAACGCGCAGGGCGCCGAGCACGTCATCAACTGGGAACTGGCTTCGACTCCCGAATGCCGCCAGCTCATCGTCAAGTTCAAGCAGATCGAGCAGTATCTGGAACCGCCCTTCGTGGTCGAAAGCGTGCCGAGACCCGCAAAGTCGGCAGCCAAAGCGGAAGACAAAAGTGAGGAAGAAAGCGAAGGCGAAGAGGAAAATCCAAGCGCCGCGGAGAGTGAAGAAGCCGAGAAGGCTGAAAAGAAATCCGGCAAGCCGCCGGCGCTCAGAGGAAGAGCGAAAGAGCCCGAGATCGTCGAGAAAAACACCGCCCGCGAGCTTTTCGACTACGTCCTCAACGAAGGCCGCAAAGAGTACACCGTCCAGCGCTACAAAGGCCTCGGAGAAATGACCGCCGAGCAGCTCTGGGAAACCACCATGGATCCCGAGCGCCGCACCCTCCTGCAAGTAAGGCTAGAAGACATAGCCGAGTGCGAAACCATCTTCACCACCCTGATGGGCGAAGACGTAGAAGCCCGCAGAAAATTCATCGAAGACAACGCGCTCGACGTAAAGAACCTGGACATCTAGGTTGTGTGGGGCGGGCGCCCTCGCCCGCCGCCGTTGCTCTTGCTCTTGATTTTGCCTGTGTAGGGCGGACACTCCTGTCCGCCGCCGTTGATTTTGCAAATCCCTGTTGACATCAGGAGTGTCTGTTGAAAAAGTCCCTCAGTTGATGCTTGTGGCGGGGCGACGTTCCGGTTATAAGCAGGCCAGAGTTCTCGATGCTGCTTTTCACCATTCCATTTGGAGGCCTGCTGCTCATGATGGGACACCAATCCCGCTCGGAGTCGTTGTTCTATTACTTCCGCCTGGAAGATCAAGTTCCTGAAAATCATCTGCTGCGCCTGATCGATCGCCACGTCAACTTCGACTTTATTCGAGCCAAGTTGAAGGACTCCTACAGCGACACGGGAAGGCCCTCGATCGACCCAGAACTGCTGCTGCGCCTGCTGCTGGTCGGCTATCTCTACGGGGTCACGAGCGAAAGGAAACTGGTGGAAGAGCTACGTATGCATCTGGCGTGGCGTTGGTTCACCGGACTGGGCTTCGATCAGGAGATTCCGCACCACTCTACGTTTTCCAAGAACCGGCATGGTCGATTCCAGGAATCGAATCTGTTTCAGGAGATCTTTGAGGAGATCGTCGCCCGCTGCGTAGAGGCCGGATTGGTGAAGGGCGAGCACATGTCGGTGGACGGCAGTTTCATCCAGGCCAATGCCGACCATCACAGCCGTGTTGCCCGTGAGCAACTGGCGGAGATAGCTAAGGTGAACCACACGGTGCGCGAGTATCTAGTCGAACTGGAGCGGGAGAACCCGGTCGAACCTCCGGTTCCGCAGCAAGAGAAGGTCTCGACCACCGACCCGGATTCGACCTATGCGACCAAAGGCGGTCCAGCGTGGCTCGGCTATTACGACAACTATCTGGTGGATAACGCCAGTTGTGTCATCGTTGGGGTGCAAGCTACGCCGGCGCGATTGAGTCAGGAGAGCGTAGCGGCCCGAGACATGATCGAACGCTATCGCGAACGTTACGGCTCTCTTCCGCAGACGCTGGCAGCGGACACCACCTACGGCAACGGCGAACTACTGCAATGGCTTGATGAACGTGGTATCGCTGCGTACATCCGGGTGAAAGAAAATCCCAATGGGCCGACTGATCTCTATGGCATCGACCAGTTCACCTACCTACCCGAGGAGAACTGCTATCTCTGTCCGGAAGGCAAAATCCTGAAGTACGTCGGAATCAATGCGCGCAACCGCACACACGTTTATTACTCGACGGTGAAGCGCTGTCGCGAGTGCTCGCAGAAGAGCCGCTGCACGCGAGGCAAGTATCGGACCCTTGCCGTCCATACCTGTGAGTCCGCGCGGCAGCGTGCGCACGCTCTCGCTCAGACACCAGCGTTCGCTATCTCGCAACGGGCGCGGCGAAAAGTGGAAGCACTGTTCGCAGAGCTAAAGAATTACATCGGACTCCGCCGACTGAGGCTACGTCGGATGCGCTTCGTGCGCGAGCAGTTCTATCTGGCGGCAACGGCGCAGAACCTGAAACGGCTGGTGCGATTCCTCAGCTGTAAGCCAACCCCGCAGATCGCAACTGCATGAACCTGGTCTGGAGAAACTAAAGAAGCGATTTACCAGGAGGCCCGAAGGGACAAAAAGCGTGTCGTGAACCGAGATTTTTCAACAGACACAGGAGTTATGATTAGGAAGTACGCTACAGCAGAGTGGCCGTAGCCGTGTTTTTCCATAAGCTCTTTGAAATCAAGACTTTGATCGAAATCGCAATTCGTAACTCGCTGATTCTAAAGGATTATAGTTTCCGGAAGCGACCATAATTCCTTTGTTATCAATACTTTGTCTTTAACTCATGTAAACCCAAAGACTTGGCGTGAATTTTTCGCTGACCTGATGATTCTAATATACCGGCGGAGTAGGGGGGGAGGGGGGGGTACCCAAGCCGTACTTCACCTCCGGATAAGCCCGGTCAAACAAGACCCAAAGCGCTCCGATGACAACGAAAACGAGGTAGCTTCCCTCCGGCCCAACCGAGCCGCCCGCAAGCCAATCGGGACCGTGCAAGCTGGAGTTAAGCAGATGTCCAGGAAAGAGCGCCCCGCTGTCGGGAACGGAGTACAGATAGCTCTCGCCCCAATCCCAAGCCATGTGAAACCCAACGGCCCACCACAAATCGCCCGTCCGCCGCAGCGTGAGACATAAAAAAAAGCCAATCAATCCCGTGGCCACCAGGCCTGTCTCCGATTCGCCCGCATTGCCGACATGGATATAACCGAACGCAATCGACAGAAGCGCCGCCGCTGGCCAGAAGTTCATTCCTCGCGAGAGCACCCACTGCGAGTAGCCGCGCAACAGGAAATCTTCAAAAAATCCCGTAAGCAGAAAAAAACCGGCGTAATAAGCGGCAAATCTCCAGATGCGCGCACCGTGCAGAGCGAGCGACCCGAACTCAAACGCGCCCGCAACGCGCAACGCCAGCATAAGGACGCTCAGCGCCGCGATTCCCCACAGCGTCCCTACCCAGAAGTTCCGTCCAAACGCGCGCCGCGCGGGCAACCCGAAGTCGCCGAATGGACGGTCTTCAATGCGCGCCATCACGAATCCTGGCAAGATCGCAGCCAGCATCATGCTGCCCTCGATCATCATCCGCCACCAGAGGACGCTCACATGCGAGCGCAGCGACAATAACAGCCAGCCTTCCACTTGGAAAACGACAAATGCCATCGCCAGGTAAATCAACCAGCGCGTGCCCGGATAAATTCCTTGCGGACCGATAAGAACAGCGCGCAGCGGAGACTCGCGGCGAGCGCCCGTCGTTGACGAAGGTGAGGACAAAGACGAAGACAGAGACGACAATGAAGACGCAGGTGAAACGGAAGACTCCTCTGGCTTTGCGTCGTCCATTGGCACTGTCGGTTCCGGCTCCGCGGAAGTGGGTGACAACGGTTTGTTATCCATCATCGCCCCGGACATGGTAAAACACTCGGTCTTCCTCTGTTACGAGAATGTTGCGCCGATTTATTCATTCCGATGCGTTCCGCGCCCCCCAGTTTATCGCGGCCGCGCTGCTGCTGGTCTATCTGCTGCAATGCGTCTGGCTGGTTCGCGTGCAAACGTTGCAGGCCTCGGTCCCGGATTCCGATTTGCACTCCGACGAAGCGCTGCGCATCTACCAGGGTCTCGAGCAGTGGAAAGGCGGTCCCATCGCGGGAACCCCTGAGTCGTTGCGTTCGGAAGCCGTCACAGGACTGCCTTCCGCGGGCCGCGCCGGCCATCTTCGCGTGCGCGACGGGTACGATCAGGACCGCTCGCCCCTCTATTACCTGGTCGCCGCCGCACCGTTTCTGGTGCGCCCCGGTGCGTGGTTACCGGAATCGCTCGGACCGTTAGTGGCCACGTCACCGTACCTATTCTTCGGCGTCATGCTCGGAGCTTCGATCTGGTATGTCGCGCGCCGCCTCTACGGAAATCCGGGAGGATACATCGCGCTCGCACTCTACTGCTTTTCGCCCGCCATGATCGTAAACGTAGCCGGAGCGCAGAGTCTGGGCGAAATGGGCGGCGTGTGGGGAGCGTTCGGAACCGTCTTCACCGCCATCGCCGTAGCGCACACGCTCTATGCTCCGCGCGAAGTTGTGTTCTGGAACTGGCGGCGCATTCTGCTGCTGGGGCTGTCACTGGCACTGGCAGCGGGCAACCAGTTCTCACTGGGCGTGCTGGCGCTGGTGATCTTGCCGCTGATGTTTTGGGTCGCGCCGGTCCGGCCGCGTGCCGTGCTTGTTATCTGGATCGCCGCAATCGCAGTCGCTGTGATCCTGTTGTTTGCCGCCTACTTTTTTGAACCTGCGCTGGTCTGGCGCGGAATGCTGCACGCGCGCTGGATCGACTTCGAACCCGCGGCGTTTGGTAGGTCGGTCTCATATCGCAACGCTGCGCAAACGATCTTCGTCAGCAGCCCGCCGCTGATGCTGGCCCTGCCGGTGGCGCTGATCACTTATTTCGGATGGAAGCGCACCCGCTATTTCGGCAATACGGCGCCGCTCCTGATCGCGGCGCTGCTGGTTATTTTGGCCGTAGGCGCTCCAAATTTTCCGGGACAAGGATTCCATCTGACCATGGTCGTGTTCCTTTTTGTCTTTGTCAGCGGAGTGTTCGCCGATCTACTGGAGACCCGGTTTGGCGTGCCCGTCACGGCTGGCCTATGTGGATTGTTGGGCGCCTCCGCCATATGGAACTTTTACCAATTGGCTCGTCTGAGGTAGCGCCCCAATTAAATCTCGCAGGTTAAAATAAATTCTTGGTTCGAAAGGATCAACTTAGCACGAATCGACTATGAGCACCCCGACCCAGAATCCCGCATCGAAGACCATCTACGTAACCCGCACCGGTCTTCCGCTCAGTTTCAAGCTGGAATGGCCCTTTCGTCACGCCACGTCGGGTGCGGACTTTGACGTTCTGCACACGGTGATCACTTTGGAAAACTCCGGAGGCCTGCGAGCGCTTGTGGCCGTGAATCTTTCCGCCACGCTGCGGGAAGTGCTGCCTTCGCTCGAACCGAAAGACACGGAAGGGCCCGTGATCAACGCTCTGCGCAAGGAAGTCGACCACAAACAGACGGAATTCGTGAAATCCGGCAAGCTGGTGCCGCTGCCTTTCTCCAGCCGCCACTATAACTTCAAACTCAAGCAGTGGGTTTTCGGCGAGGCCACCAACGAAGAGATCGCACGCTTGATCGAGCGTAAAGTGTATTGGCAGACGCGTCTGGTAGGCGGAGATGTGTGGCTGGGCGACCCGACCGAGGCTCTCTACCTCGATACCACCACCGATCACATCGCCGAAATCGCCGCCGGACTCGGGCAGCAGGGACTCTTCACCATGGCCCGGCGCTACGCCACTGCACTTCCCGCGCTTATGAAGCAGAAAGACCGGTTCGAGTCTGAGATGGCTGCAGCCCGTCAGCAGCTAGATGAAAAACACGCGTTTGAGCGCGGCTAAGGTCAGGGTCCACGTCCCCTATAGGGGCGGATGATTTCAAGGGATTTCGGTATCGCTGGAGCGATGCCCCTAATATGTGCCTCCTTCTTTTACCACACGCGGCAAGCATTCTCGCGGACCATTGGCTGCCCCGGCTTGCAGTGGAACGCTTCACGAAATTCCTTCAGATTTGAGACCACACCATTCGCACGATACTTCTCCGGCGAGTGTGGATCCACCGTCGCTCGCAGCCGCATATCCTCGTCGCGTTCGTTCGAGCACCAGCTCTGCCCGTAGGCGACAAAGAAACGTTGTTCCGGCGTCAAACCGTCCAGCGGCTCCAGCTCTTGATTTTTCGTGTCTTCCTTCCACGCCAGATACGCCAGCAACGTCCCGCCGAGATCCGCCAGATCCTCGCCGTTCGTCAGTTTGCCGTTGATCTTGATGTCGTCGATGATCGTGTATCCGGAATATTGGTCAACCACGCATTGGGCGCGCTGCTCAAATTCCTTGCGGTCGGCATCCGTCCACCAGGTGCGCAAATTGCCCTGGGCGTCGAACTGGCTGCCCTCGTCGTCAAAAGCATGAGTTAGTTCGTGGCCCATGGTGGCGCCGGTGTCACCGTAGTTTGGCGCGGCGTCCGACAGCGCGCTGAACAGCGGCGGCTGCAACACTCCTGCGGGAAAGCTGATGTCATTTTTCTGCGGATCGTAGTCCGCATTGACGGTGGGCGGCGTCATGTCCCACTCTTTGCGGTCCACCGGCTTGCCGATTTTAGCGAGCCAGCGGTGGAACTCGAACCAGGACGCCCGTTCTGCGTTTCCGATTTCGTCTCCGCGCACGATCTCTAGCGCGCTGTAGTCGCGCCACGTGTCGGGATAGCCGATTTTATTCGCGATCGCGTGCAGCTTGGTGAGCGCCTGCTCTTTCGTCGCCGTTCCCATCCAGGGCAAAGCCTGAATCTCGCTCTGCATCGCCGCTTCAATTTCTCGCACCATTTTCAGCGCGGCCTGTTTCGCCTCTGGACTAAAGTACTTCGCCACGTACGCTTGGCCCAGCGCTTCTCCCAGATCGTTATCGACGTCGTTGGTGCAGCGCTTCCAGCGTGGCGGCAGTTGATCCCGTCCCCGCAAGGTCTTGCCGTAGAAACTGAAATCCTCCTTCACGAATGCAGAGGAAAGATCGCTGGCCGCATCATGGGCCGCGTGCCACCGCAGATACGTTTTCCAATCCGCGAGGCTTTCCTTTTCGATCTCTTCACTCATGACGTGGAAATAGTCGGGTGTCACGATGTTCAGTGACACCAGCGATCCCACGCCGGTTTTTCTGAAATATGTGTTCCAGCCGAAAGCCGGCGCCAGCTTTTGTAGTTCCTCCACGCTCATCTTGTGATAGAGCTTCGGCGGATCGCGCCGTTCGACGCGGGTCATCTGGCCCTTGGCGAGCGCGGTCTCAATGCGCATCACTGTCGCTGCTTCCGCCGCCGCATCGGGTGGCCTGTCTCCCACGAGTTCGAACATCTTTGCCACATGCGCCACGTAAGCTTTGCGCAGCTCTTCGGATTTGGGGTCGTGCTTCAAATAGTGATCACGGTCCGGCAGGCCGAGTCCGCCCTGATCGGCTTCGGCGATCACCTGCGTCGAGTCCTTGAAGTCCTGATTGGAGCGGAACGTGAACAGCGCGCCGCCGCCGTAGAGCGAAGGCGGAAACTCGTTGGTCGCGACATATTCCGCCAGATCCCGTTTCGACTTCAGAGCGGCGATGCGGTCGAGAACCGGCAACAAAGGCTTGGTGCCAAGCTTCTCAATGGCCGCCTCATCCATGCAGGACGCGTAGTAATCGCCGATTTTCAGCGTCACCGCATCGCGCGTGCCGTAGGCTTTCGCCGCTTCTTCCAGAATTGTCCTCAACTGCGCGCGGTTCTCGTCCTCAAGCTTGCCGTACGTGCTCCAACTCGACTGGTCCGGCGGAATCGGATTCCTCTTGATCCACCCGCCGCAGGAGTAAGTGTAGAAGTCCACGCAAGGGTCAATGGTTTTATCCATGGCGGAAACATCAAGCGCCGGCTCGGAGGTGGACTGTTGGGCACAGGGGGGCATCGCGACCGAAAGTGCCGCCAGAATAAGAGCGGAGATTTTCCAGTTCATAGGTTCCTGAAGCGCGAATTGTTCCTTGAGAGTATCGCCTCGTTCACAACTTATCCAGCGTCACCGACCCGTCGCTGGTGTGGACGGTCAATCGGTCAATCGGTTTCCGCCATTCATCTTGCCATGTACGTCGTGCTTGTCGAAGCTGCCTTCGACCACGATAGGAATGTTGGTTGTAGTACTACCTTCACCGGTGTGCAGCGATGTCCGCCAGCAGATCTCCGGGAATTCTGGGCTTCACGCTTCCATCGAAGCTGCGAATATCCCGAGCCTCGTGCAATTGCGCAGCTGCTTTTTATGGTCCGCAAGGCCGAGATCTCGGTATTCATTTTTCAGGCAAGAGCCCTGCCCCGGATTTCCGGCGTCCCGAGGAGATGGATGCGCGGTCTTTCCATCTAGAAAGTTGGCAGCGCGACGGTCCTGCAATATTTCGTGATCGGGGACGTCGTGCCCGAAGACCTCCGCGCCCTTAGCGAACTTCCGAGACAATAGCGTCAGGACGAAGAGGAGTGTCGCTCCGCGCCAACGCATATTCTACTTTAGTACACCCGCATTAGTATCCTGCTAGTTATTACACATACGTACTACGCACCACTTATTATTCCCTACGTTTCGGTCCCCACGTAACACACGCGGCCCACGATATAGTCGCCGGGTTTCTGTCCATCTTCCATGGTTATTACTTCAATCGAGTAGGCAGGATCGTGCGGACGCAGGATCAGGTTATTGTCCGCACTTTCGATATACTTGATGGTGCAAGTCTCATTTTTATGCACGGCGTAGATGTTTCTTTCACCCTTGCGGTAGGGAGTCAGCGAATTATAGTGGCGGTCGATCAGTAGGGTGGCGCCGGGCATGGTGCGGGGATACATGCTCATTCCTTCCTGCGCATCCAGTTTGACGATTACAAAGCGCTCCCAACCGCTGCGGTCGCCTTCCACTTCCTCCTTCAAACGCTTCAGGAAGCTCTTCTTGAACTTCATGATCTCTTTGACGTGAATGCTCATAATCAGCGCCTCGGAGGCCGCAACGTGCGAATCGGTGACCACCACGTTATCGAATTCGTCTTCGCTCGGCGGGAGGATCGAGGCACGCTTGTTGACCTCTGCGGGATCGATGAGATCCAGCACCGACATATGTTGTACGTTCAAGACCCTATCCATGCCTTCCAGGCTAAGTCCGCGCTTGCGGTTCAAGAAATTGGAGATGTGGGCTTGCTTGAAACCGGTCTGTTCCGCGAGACGTAAGCCAGTGAGTTCCCCTGCGTCAATGCGTTCCCACAGGGCCCTGCGGAGATTTTCTTGAAGCATGCGGAATTTCATCGGCGGAGTATACTACGCGACAATAGCCAATTGCTATTGCGAACACAAATGCAACATCTGTAAGGTATGAAGGCGTTCCCCGCTGCATTGGGGGGAGGGCGATGGGAAAAGTGACGTAGAATCAGAATAATCCTAAAACGAATTGAGGATTGTGACGGGAAGGCGAACGGAACGCAGCATGGATATGACTTGGATCACAGAACGAGTTGCGCTGGGCGGTGGGATCTGGAACACACGGAACATGGAAGAACTGGCGCAAGCCGGTGTGACCCATGTGCTCAACATGCAGGTCGAGTTCGATGACCAACCGCTCGCGGAGACGCACGGAATCCGCGTACTGTGGAATCCGACCGACGACGATTTTTTGCCGAAGCCCCCGGAACTGCTGAGACGCGGCGTTGATTTTGCGCTGGAAGCTCTGGCCGACCCGGAAGCGCGGCTGTACGTTCATTGCGCGGCGGGGGTACATCGCGCTCCGATGATGGCGCTGGCGGTATTATGTGCGATGGAGTGGGAAATGGAAGCGGCCATGGTGCTGATCGAGACGCGAAGGCCGGTGGTCGACTTCGCGGACGTGTATGTAGGCAGCGTGCGGCGATTTCTAGAGTCGCGAGTTGAGAGCGAGCCGCGGAGTTCAGATTAACAATCGGAATCGAGTTGGGAGTGGAATATGCGAAAGGGGCGCCGCTCGGCAGAGCGGCTTTCTTATTGGCCCGCATTGGAATCGCGTGCGCTCACGAGGAGAGAACAAGGATGCCCAGAGTGGTCGCAGTGAACAACAAGCGTTTCCCGATGGCGGCGAAGGTAGCGCTTTCCTTGATGCTGGCGCCGTTGATGTCGTTGACGTGGTCGACCACGTTGCAGACGCAAGGGCCAGCGCATACGACGATCAGTGACGGGGCAGCGGTGGCCAATGGCGTGACTCTATCCAAAGGGGCGATTGAATTTCTCGATGGATGCTTGGCGCCCCGCTAATCTACGCATTCTTCTTAAAGGACGTGGCGACCAAATTCGGCAAAAGTCTCGATTGGATTGTTAGCGACGGTAACTAGTTCGACCAAAGGAAAAGAGCAGATAAGCAGCTTACGGCTAGATGAAAGGAAGGACCATACCGTAACGATGTGCACCTATCGGTGAACGTTGTGAACATCGTGAACGTGCTTCATACGATGTCTCCTGGGAAGAATCTCAATCAATGTCGCAGAGCCGTTCTCCCCGCTTAGGCCCTTGATTCTTGTTACCAGCCCGGATGGTCGTCATTCCCACGTTGCATGGGGTTCATCCCCAACTTTTGTTCAGACACGACTCGGGATTGCCATTTTGACCATCACAGGATGTGCGAAAAGCTTCTGGCTCACAGGAAGGTTTCTGAAGACCCAAGCTGTGGATGGACATCGCGGCAGCTGAAAGCGCTGCCCGGCGATGAGGAATGAGGGCCTGGCCGATTACGAAATGAACCAATAAGTCATTTGTTTTGAGTCTGCGTGTACCACAAGGAGGTTCAGGAGAAGCGCGGTAAGGTTTGGCCCGAGTTTGCGAACCGCTTCTCAGGGGCAGGGGCAGCACGATCACGAACAGGAAAGAGAAGGATCTCGCGCCACTCGTTGTGACTTGCACCGTTGAGAATGCTGCGCGCTAGCCGACTTCTTCACTCCAATTTTCAAGAGTCTTCTTTACGGCAGCCATGAACTGGTCGGCCATGGCGCCGTCGATGATGCGATGGTCGTAGCCCAGCGTGAGGTGAACGACGGAACGGATGGCGATGGAATCGGCGCCGTCTTTGTCGGTGATCACCATCGGTTGTTTGGTGATACCGCCGACGCCCATGATGGCCACGTTCGGCTGGTTGATGATGGGCAAGCCGAAAACGGCGCCAAACTGGCCGGGGTTGGTGATGGTGAAGGTTGCACCTTCGACGTCCGCCGGCAGGAGCTTCTTCGTACGCGCGCGCTCGCCGAGGTCGGTGATGCCTCGCTGCAGACCGAGGAAGTTGAGTTCGTCGGCGTTCTTGAGGATGGGCACGATGAGTCCCCAATCGAGCGCCACGGCGATGCCAGCGTTGACGTGCTTGTGGTAGCGGATGTTGTCGCCTTCGAGCGAGCTGTTAACAATCGGGTATTGCTGCAGGGCGATGATGGCGGTGCGCACAAAGAACGGCATGAAGGTAAGCCGCGCACCATAGCGCTGCTCGAATCCGTTCTTGAGCTTGTTTCGCAAATTGACGATACGAGTCATGTCCACTTCAAACATGCAGTGGACGTGAGCGCTGGTGCGGCGCGATTCGATCATGCGCTGCGCGATGATCTTGCGCATTTGGGACATGGGCACGAGGTCGCCCGGAATGACAGCGGGCGCAGGGGCTGAAGCTTGACGCGTTGCGGGGGCTGCAACCGGAGCAGCGGTGCGGCGCTCGACGAAATCGAGAACATCCTGCTTGGTGACGCGCCCACCGGTGCCGGTTCCACTTACTTTTGCGAGATCCACATTGTGCTCGCGAGCGAGCTTGCGGACGAGCGGGGAAGAACGGACGTCGGAATCTTCTTCGTCCTCGGGAGCATTGGCGAGGGGTGCGGGCGGCGGAGCTGGGGCTTCTTTCTTGGAGGATACGGGAGCCGCAGGAGCGGCAGCCTTGGCGGGCGCGGACGCGGAAGCACCGTTGCCGTCGCCAATTACGCCCACGACTGTGTTGACCTGAACGGTGTTACCCTCGGAAACCTTGATTTCCTGAAGGACGCCGCTAGCAGGCGCGGGGATTTCCGCGTCGACCTTGTCGGTGGAAATCTCGAACAGAGGTTCATCGCGCTGAACCTTGTCACCGGGTTTCTTCAGCCACTTGGTGATGGTCCCTTCGAAAATTGATTCGCCCATCTGGGGCATGACAACGTCAGTCGACATAGTTCCCCTTCTATTAAGCCCTGCGCAAATGGCGGGGATAGAGCAAACAAACATTATAGCGAAGCCGGGAGTGACTTCGGGCGCGGAGCCAACGGGTCGCGAACCCCTACGTTGTGCAAAGACGCACCACTCTCGGCACGGCTGCCACTCAGGGAGATACGGCTTGCGACAGTGCTTCGGACAACGGCAGCGGGTCGGTGAACTCGTTTAACCCGGCCAGGTTGCTCCCGGGGCGTTATCTGTTCGGATCGCGGGCTGCAGACGCAGCACGGCGATGTGTTTGCGGTCAACCTTGGACTCAACTGAAAATCCCATGCAAATCTCAGAGCATTTTACCTTGGAGGAATTTTCTTTCTCCGAAGCCGCGGCGCGGGCTGGACAACACTCCGGGCCCGATTGTCATTCCCAATCTAGTCCTTGTGGCGGCGGTTATGGAAGGGATCAGAACGCTGCTTGGGGGCAGGACCATCGCAGTCCACAGCGGCTATCGATCGACGCAAGTGAACCAGGCGGTAGGCGGCGTGGCGACCAGCGCTCACTGCTTTGGCTTGGCTTGCGACTTCGTTTGCCCCGGGTTCGGAACTCCATACGAAGTGGCACTAGCCATCCTGGGGTCTGATATCGAATACGACCAACTCATTCTGGAGTACGGATGGGTTCACGTCGGCCTGGCGCAGAGGGGGGCGTTATCCCGCCGTGAGGCCCCTGACGAAGCGTTCGCCACGGACGGCTTAGTCCGGCATCAGGGCTTGACTGACTGCATCCTACTATCCCAATCGTCTTCAGTGTAAATGCCAGTAAAGGAGATACTTTGTTGAAAAAGTATGCTGTCTATTTGCCCACTGTTGTTCTACTGCTTACCACAATGGCGAACGCCGCCACGCCGGCGATTGCTACATTCTGGATGAACCATGCCACTGCAGCGGAGATCTTTGCGCCGCTGGCTGGCTGCCTTCGCCGTATGCCGGTGTCAACTCGGCTAAGTGAGCCAATTTCCAAGAACAAAGTAGAGGAGACCATCTATGAGGAGAGTTCTTGTCGTTACGCTGTCACTTGCCATGTTCTGCACCGCGTGTTCGACCGCTTGGGTATCGACGCTCGATTCCATCTTGGCAGCGGCGGCGCCGGCATTGATCAATATATTGCAAATCGTCGCCGTGGCCAACGGTCAGCCGGTGAACAGCAACTTAATAGCGAAAATTAATGCTGACGCTAAGGTCATCAAGACCCTGGCCAACGACTTAGCCATGGCCTCTTCGTTGGCAGCTCCGGGCGTATGCAGTTGCAGAGTGCGGTCAGCGCCTATCAGGCCGATCAGACCTTGGTGCTGCAAGTAGCCCAGGTCAGTGACCAGAACACGAAAATTACATTGCTCGCGGACCTAGTAGGTGAGACCGTAGTGGCGATTGAATCGGTGATCCCTCCTGCCAGAGCGCTTCGGCGTCCAAGTCGTTTCGCAGCGCGCCGGCTTATAGCCTAACCACATTTGTCAATCGGTATAACGGGGTCTTGCTGATGCCGACAGGCAATCCAGCCGTGGACGCAGTCACACAGAAACTTAAGCTTCACCGGCACTCGGTGTTCGCGCGCGCCGTTACTTTCGTCAAACTTTAGGAAGACTACGGCATGCGCAGCAGTAAGCTATTCGCTATCTTATTTGGTTTCTTCTTATTGCTCGGATTGCGGTGAGGCAATCGCTGCGCGAGGGCAGCGTGGTCGGGCTGCAGGTAAAACCGAACCCGCTGAATTCCACCCTTGTTTACGACTTCGAGCTGTGTTGTGGGCTATGCGGCCGGCCTTGGTAGATTTCTTGGTAAACGGTTTTGCCTATGTCGATGGCGAGTTCACCCTTTTCTATAAGTACCTCGGGCAAAAGCCGGTAACTCATTTTCTGGCACCAATGATACTTGGTACGCCCCGCAGGCGATCGGCAACTACTGCACCGTGCAGAGCGGCACCTTGAAGGATGGCGAGATCATGCTGGGCGACAAGGTGGTCGGCACCGGACTCGTGTCCGATTGGCTAAATGTAGCGTGGCGCCACATTTGTGCATCCTAGCAGTCAGAGGGGTGGACAATGAACGGCTTCCTTCTGGGTCGTTATGGGCCGGGCTAAGCCGCCTTGCGGAAGGATTCGACGGCTTCCGCCTCTGAGCTGTATACGTCGAAGACCGTGAGCAACTTGGTGATCTGCAGCAAATCGCTCACGTGCTTGGTCAAGCTCGTCAATTTGATCGTGCCACCCGCGTTTTGCGCAGTTGTGCGCAGCTCCATGAGTATGCCCAGACCGCCAGAATCGATGTAATTCACCTCGCCCAAATTGAGCACGATGCGATTGTTCTCCGATACGGCATTCCTGACGGTACCCCGCAACAGCGAAGACTCCTCGCCGAACACAATCCGGCCACTGCAATCCACCACCAGAATTCCATCCTTCGTTCGCGTTGCCAGCGTTAGCTTCATAAGAACGCTCCTTTGCGGACTGCACCAAAATGCCGCTGGAACCAGACCGCTCCCGAACAACGGTGACGCCCCAGCCTATCGGTTGCCGAGCGGTTTAGCAAGCTTCCTTCCGGGCATATCAAGACCTCCCTACGTTGTGCGGAACACTGGCACAGACTGGCATAAGCGCAGTCCGACTGCACTGGCGGACTTCGTGGTGACGGTCAATATTAGTCTCTATATGAGCTCCGTTTTGGACATACACGTTGCATCTTGGAAGAGGCGACGGGTACCCTAGCAGGCTGCTGAAAAACTACTCCTAATCCACAGCCGAGTGTGGTACGAGAAGGCATGCGCGGAGACGATCGGCAGCAGAATCACATCTTCAGTTATTTGTCGCCGGAAGCGCGGGTGCGGAAGGATCATCCGCTGCGTGCCATCCGGACCATGGTGGACGAAGTACTCAGGCAACTGTCCCGGCGGTTCGACACGATGTATGCCCGCGTGGGGCGTCCCTCGATCGCGCCGGAGAAGTTGTTGCGGGCGCAGTTGCTGCAGATGCTGTACTCGATCCGCAGCGAGCGCCTGCTGATGGAAGAGATGGATTACAACCTGTTGTTTCGCTGGTTTGTGGGCCTGAACGCCGATGATGAGGTGTGGGACCCGACCGTGTTCACCAAGAATCGCGACCGCTTGCTGGAGGCCGACGTGGCCCAGGAGTTTCTGGCGCACGTGGTCGCGCAAGCGCATGCCAAGGGGTTGACCAGCGACGAGCATTTCACCGTCGACGGTACGCTGCTGGAGGCTTGGGCGAGCACGAAGAGCTTTCAACCCAAGGACGAAAAGCCATCGTCTCCGCCGGACGATCCCGGCAATCCCACGGTGAACTTTCGCGGCGAGCGGCGGTCGAACGAGACACACGCGTCGAAAACCGATCCCGAGGCGCTGCTGGCGCGCAAGGGCGAGGGGAAGGAGTCGAAATTGAGTTACAGCGGGAATCTGCTGGTGGAGAATCGCAACGGGCTGATCGTGGACGCGGAAGTGTTTCAGGCGAACGGCACGGCCGAGCGCGACGCGGCGCTGGTGATGCTGGAGCAGGTTCCGGGAACGAAGGCGGTCACCGTGGGCGGAGACAAAGGATTCGACACGCGAGATTTCGTGAAGGAGTGTCGGCAGATGGGAGTCACACCGCACGTGGCGCAGAACCATGCGCGGCCCGGTGGCAGCGCCATTGATGGCCACACCACACGGCACCCGGGGTATGCCATCAGCCAGAGAAAGAGGAAGCGGATCGAAGAATGCTTCGGCTGGCTGAAGACGATCGCGCTGCTGCGGAAGGTACGGCATCGCGGAGTGTGCAAGGTGCACTGGATTTTTACTCTCGCCTGCGCCGCCTACAATCTGGTGCGCATGCGCAACCTCACCGCCGCAGTTCCGGCGGCGTAACTCAGGGCCGACTGTGTGTCTTCAGGAGCATCGAGTCAGATCCTGAGGGTCACAAAAACACCGGAAATCAAACCGTTCGACATCGTTAACGATGAGAAACAGAAAGAAAAACACGCTGCACATCAATTTTTCCGCAGCCTGCTAGGGGGTGCAATTTGTCCTGCAGTCCTGCAGTCCTGAAGTGGGTTTCCAGACTCTCGCTCGCAATTCGATGTTTCTACAGGAACTGTTCCCACCACGCGGTCGCGGGTCATGCATCCGTTGCCGCCTTTCCAATCACGAAACTTGGTGTGCCGCTGGTGCCCACGTTCGAAGTTAGCCGGTCTGCCCTCTCGCGGTCTATTCGCAGTATCTGGCCGGGCGGACTAATATCGCAACCCATCGCTGGGCGTCGTCCGCGAGAGCATCTGTTTCGAAAGTATGATGGATTGCCGCCGCGCCATTTCGTCTCCAGTCAACTGATATTCCTTTTCAAACTGCGCCTGGGCTAGCGGGATCTGTCCTTGCCTCCGATACAAGATTCCGAGCGCCCAATGGAGTTCCGGGAAATTCGCATCCGCTTGTTCCACTTGTTGCAGCAAATGCTGCGCTGAGTCCAGTTTTCCCAGACCGATCTCCACGTTGGCCAGGGAGAGACGAATCGCATTTTGCCGGCCTGCGTCAAAGTCTTTTCGCAACATCAGGCGGTTCAGGATGGCTTCCGCTTCGGTGTACCGCTGATCGCCGCAAAGACCACTAGCTAGAAACATGCTGATTCTGGGATCGTCAGGTGCAAGGTCGGAAGCGATGCGATAGTTCTTGATACCGAGATCGGTTCTGCCCCGGTCCATGTAGACGTTCCCGAGCAAGCCATAGGCAAAACTGTTAGTAGGGTTGACCTCGATCTCCCTGTCCAGGAACGCGACGTCGTTGTCGTAGAACCGCTGTTGCGCGAAGGTGAGGACGGAAAACGCAACCAGCGCGACGGCGAGAACCGAAGCGAAGGCGACACGCGCGCTCCTTGGGGCCTCCAGCATTCGCGGAGCCAGAGCCCCGATCAGCAGGCATAGTCCTACCGACGGCAGATACACGTAGTGGTCATGTGTCATGTCTCCTTGCGCGTAGAGGCGTATCGCCGCCAGCGGGGGCAGCAGAGGCAGCAGGATCAGGGCCGCCGAAAACCCGAAGAGTGAGTTCATGCGAAACGCCAGCCACGCCATCAAGAGTACAAATAAAAGGATCGCCGCCAGTGGGAGCCAGAAAGCCATCGTTGGCGACGAGTGAATGGGGTTCACGTATGCGCCACTCAAACCCACCGGAACAACCAGCTTTCGCAAATAAAACGCCATGATCGAGGGGCTGCTGAAGAAAACCTCCCGCCAGCTGTGCTCGCCGTTTTCGACCCCCACACTATGCATTACCAACCACCGGATGAGCAGGTAGGCTCCGGTGGCTGCCACATATGGACTGCCCGTAAACAAAAGACGCTTGCTCCAGCTGCTTTCCCGGCCTTCGAGGCGGATCCACGCCATAACAATCAGGAGAACGATCAGCGTCACGCCGGTTTCCTTGGCGAGCAGACCGGTGAAATACAAGATGGTGCTGAGAAGAATCGGCCATCGGTCACCGCGTTCGTGGGGCGCCAACAGGACCAGCATCGCACCCAGCGTCAGTACGCTGAACATAAGCTCGTTACTGGCTGAAACCCAAGTGACAGCGTCAACGTGAATTGGATGCACGGCAAAAAGCGCTGCTGCCAAACCAGCCCCGACTTCGCTGCCGATCAGTCGCTTGCTCAACCGGTAGACGAGGTAAGTGCAGGCAACATGCAAGAGGATGCTGGACAGATGCCAGAACCAGGGCGAAAGTCCGCCGAGCGTGTGAATAACCAGCATCCAAAGCGAAAACAGCGGGCGATAGAAAAGCGCATGAGACCGTGCCATGTGACTCCACAGGTGCGAGGTCAGGATTAGCGGAAGATACCGCCACGACTGCACCTGCGGGTTGTTGACGATCTGCGGAACGTCGTCACGAATGAAGCTGCAAAACAACGAGCGCGAATAAACTGCCAACGCCAAACCGCACACAGCCAGCGGAACGCCGGCCTGGTGCAATCGCTCGCGCCAACTCAATTGCAGCGGTGTGCTCCTCAGTCTTTCGGCTTTGCTTTTCTTCTTCATTCAATCCTGTGGACGCATTGCAGAACAAATAAAAGACGGAGCCTTAGCGTGCGAACGAAGCCGCGCTGGGGGAGATATCTAGGATTGATGAATCGCTCCGGGTTGTCAAGATCCATCTGGGGATAGGAGACAGAGCGGGCCGGCCTCGGGGCCTATTGTCGCCGCCGTCTAACATTATCCGCAGACGTGGAACATTAATCATATCTGGAACAATTTCTACAGTAACTTGCTGCTCGGCCGTTTCAAGATGCAAATTGCTTTACACTATCGCGATCAGTGGAATCAGCGGCGGCAGGCAAGTGAAAATGTGGAAGGTACGGACGTCGCCCAAGGTAGCGTTGACGAAGGTAACAGTGTCTCCCCGGGGTAGGCGGCGGGCAGGATCCGGGATTTTTCACATTTCGTCGAATGGTAATGCCAGTCCAATTATGTGGGCTCTGGCGCGCCCGCCAAACTTTCTGAGCGATCGGCAATCACCGGAATCAGAGGCCGAGATACGCAGCGCGGCTTCGCCAGCGAAGGGCGCGCAAAGATCACAATCGGAGCGGACTGTCGAAACTCCCGGCTTGCGTCGTTCGCACGAGCGGCCGCTTATGATTCCTATCCCCCGGTAGCCTGTTGGTATTTTTCCTACTGGGCAGATGCAGAGAGCGAATCATTTGAAACTGTGCGTGCGGGAGAGAAGAGCCATATTTGTCTTCCGGACAAATGATGACCTCTTGACCGTATTCGTCGGATTCCCAATCGATATGTTTCAACAAGTCCGTTCGAATATCGAAACTCACTTCTTGCAAGCGCTAGGGCTCGTTCCTGACCTCGCCGCCCGCATTCAGAAAGGCAGGCGAATTGAGCGGTTCCACGGAACGGCCGACATGCCGAATTTTTTTCGTAAGCCGTTCGGCTCTGGATGGGCGCTTGTTGGAGACGCGGGATACCACAAGGACCCATTCCTGGCCGCCCTTGGTATCGCCGACGCATTCCGTAACGCACAACTCCTCGCAGATGCAGTGATTGACGGCTACAGTCACAGACGGGGCCTCAACGAGGCTGTCGCTGACTACGAGAAGCAGCGCAACAATGCAAGCACCAAGGAGTATTGGTTGAACCTTAGCGCAGCCCAATTCAAACCTCTCCCGAATGAAGGCCCTCAAATTCGCGCCGCCGTGCAAAGAAGGAAAGAAGGCGCGCGGATCGACTTGCTCCAAACTGAGTGGGATTTGTGGGTAGCGCTCCAGATACCGGCGGACCTAGCTTTGCTCCACCCTTGACACCACTGCGGATGCTTGCCAGCTACTGCAGCTTCGCGTACTTGGCCTTCGCTTCCTTCCGGATAGAACATCGGGATTGGCGTCGTTCCAGAGCGCGAGGAAATCCTGGTTGGCAGTCAGGGCCCTGGTGCGGGCACCATGGCGTTGACACGCCAGAACCTGCGAGATTCAAAGTCTACTTCTGGATCGGGCCGACCGGCAGTACGACCCTGCCAAAGGAGTCATTGACACAATCGCGGCCATTGGATACCAAGCACTGCATGCGCAGAAGATAGATGTCCTTTTTCGCACGCGAGTCCGCGACTCTAAGAAAGCGGCAGAACCTTCCTTTTGTATACTGTATTCGCCAACGTCGCCATGGCGATATACCAGGCGATCAGGCCGACGATAAAGATCTCCCACCCTGCCACGGGCGCGGGTACCTTACCGATGACCACGCCATCCAGCAGAATGAAAGCCAGCAAGAGCAGCCAGAACAAGACCGCCAGAAACTTCCCGACGCCCTGGACCGCGATGCAAAAGGCAAGCGTGAACAGCGTCCACATGAGGAAGAAACCAAGTTCCTCGGGATGACCTGCCGGAATGCCCGTCTTCGGCTGCACGTACAGCAGCACGAATAGCGACCACCAAAAGGCGCCGTAGGACATAAACGCGGACCCGCCGAAGATGCTTCCTTTTCGAAGGTCAACGATTCCCGCGATGAATTGGGCCGTGCCCCCGAAGCAAATTGCCAGCGCCAAGGTCGGCCCGGCGCTCCAGAATCCCACGTTATGCAAGCCCGTCGCCATCGTCGTCAAGCCGAAACCCATGAGCCCCACTACAGCCGGATTCGCCCACCACTCCTTACAGATACCACTGTCTGCTAATTCCGCCATATTATTGTTCTCCTTAATTGTTGTTCTCCTGATCCCAAATCGAGGGGACGAGGGTGAGCCTGCTTCGGTGGAGTGACGTCCATCTGCTCCCGTTCTGCTGTGTTCCGTCTCCCTTCTGCCGCCCATAGGTCAACATGGCAGCGATTGTCGCCTTGGGTTGGCCGCAGGTCGCGCTCCGCGTTTCTCAGGCAGGTCGGACAGATTGTGTGTGAAACCTCTAACAAATATCTGTGAAACCTTTCACAAATCGCCAAGAAATGTTCCTGGGTCGCTTTACATCGCCTAACGATATATTTCCTTCAAACTGTGAAACCTCTCACGGAACTGGCGTTGGACCTAACCTAAAGTTCTGACGGAGGGGAACTCGCGGTGGGAAATCCCGAGAAAGAGCCGCTCTGCACGGTCAAGGAGTTACTTGCGTTTGGGGTGTTCTGTGTCGTTTACAGTTCGATCCTTTTCTCGTTGGACCCGGAATGGGTCGGATGGGCCGCGCCGCTCGTCTTCGGAGGCGCCCTCTATGCTGCCGATCCGCCTCCTGCTTCCGCCCACCTCGATTCACCCCCACATGTCTTTCCGACCGCCTATCTGTGCTACGCCCTGAGCCTCCTCGGCATAGTGCTCCTCACCTTGGTCAGGGAGAAACGGCACCTCAGCTGGCGATGGTGGTTCAAGGTCGAGTTAGAGAGTAGGCGCATTGCAAAGGTACGACGTTTCCTGAGATCCACGCTGGCTGGTTGACACTTATGGCCGGGCGTTGAACTCTCAACCAGTCTGGTGCTAGCATCCTCCGTGCTACCACCAGTCATCGCGAAGAAAGTGTGGCCACATTTCATTACCGCTCTGGACCTGTTTCATGGGGTCGCGCAGCGGGATGCGCGAAAGGTCGCCAACCTATGCACGGAGAAGTGGTTCCCCCGTAGGGCAAGTATATTCCGGGAAGGTGAGCCTGCCGATTCCCTTTACGTCCTGAAGAAAGGTATGGTGAGGCTGATTTCCCTCTCGGACCAGGGGAGGGAAACCATTCTGCACATCCTTCAGCCCGATGAGGTCTTCGGCGAACTTCTTCTCTCCGAGCAGAAAAGACCCTTCACGGCCATTGCCACTGAGGATTCTCTGGTGACCATTGTTTCCCAAGAGTCTTTTGTGGAACTCTTGTCCGCGGTTCCGATCGTTGCTCTGAACTTCATTCGGCTGCTTTCGAAGCGATTGGCCACAGTGGAGAAGGGACTGGCGGAATTCAGCCATACCTGGTCCTATCACCGACTGGCTAGAGTGCTCCTCCAGTTGAGCGAGAAATACGGACAGGAGGTTCCTAGTGGTACGTTAATCAACGTCCGCCTGACCCATGAAGATCTGGCCAACTTGATTGGGACGAGCCGGGAAACGGTCACGACACAACTCAGCAAGTTCACACGCATGGGCCTCCTGAAACGCGAGGCCAGGCATTTCATTGTGGCCAGGTCCAAGCTTATCGACTTTATGCGCACCGAAGAGCTTCGACTGAAGAACCTCCGCTTTTCCCAGAGAACAATTCCTCGGTAGCAGCCCTTGAGTGCATAAAATGGGCATTGAGGGCGAGAGAGTTAGGCAACTTGTTCCGTCTTTTCATCTCCCTCGCTTGGTCCGTTGACTACTCGGTCCCATTTTTCATCTTTCTGGCATGGCCCATTGACCACCCGGTCCCATTTTTCATCTTCCTGGCGTGGCCCGTTGACCACTCGGTTCGATGTGTTGGGCATTGAAACAACCCCACTTGTCATGGTCTACTCCTTTCCTCGGGTCTGGCTGTACGCCAGGGGCCCGATTGGACAACCAAGGCAGACAGTTTGTGCTGTCTTGGCAAAAGACACCCTTGCTGCCTTAGTGGAGGTGGACAGGTTTTATACGGCCGCGCCGAACCTGCCTCTCAGAACGGAGGTGCCCGGTGAGAAAACAGCACGATTGGAGCTTTACCGACTCAATACGCCGGCCTTCCAATAGAGATAGATTCCGTATGCGAACATTTTAGTTGTATCTTGCCACGATATAAAGATGACTACGCCGGTGAGTGAGCGGAATTATAGGTATCACCGACTTGCAAGTGCTAGATAACTAAGGTACTGGCGGAGAGGGAGGGATTCGAACCCTCGATACAGGTGTTAGCCCGTATAACGGTTTAGCAATCGCTCATAAACTCGCGGCGAATACGTAGCGCCAGCCCGCCGGAGTACGAACATAGGTGTCGCTGAACCAGACTGTTTTGTCCAAGAGCTTTCCGTCGTCCGTTCCTTTTTCCGTGAGCAGGGCAGTAACGACAGCGGTATCGCCCCAAACACGAACTGTCCGATTCGTATCATCCTGGCGTTCGTAGTGGACACGTCCACTTCGCGCTTCCTCGAGCAAGTCGGCTTTGGTATAGGTTTTTCCAGAGCCGGTCACCAGAATGAAATCATCGGCGAGAATCCGGTCCATCGTGGCAGCATCGTTTTCTTTTACGGCGGCCTGGTATTTGGTGTCGAGCGCAGCGACGATCTCTTTGTCGTCGGCCAGAGACAAGGGCGTCGTGGTCGTCGAGCTTGTCTTAGCGCGGAAGACTAGATCGAACCACGGTTTCCAGGCTTTCCCTCCATCCGTAGAAGTTGCAGCGGTTTCGCGGACCTCTCCGTTCATGGGTTTCCACCAGCCGCGAACGAGAGTGTGTTTTGCGTGGTCTTCGCCGGTCAAAATCATCACACCGCCGTCAAGTTTTCCTTCGATCTCCAGCAACTCGCCGCGGTTGGTCACCCAGGTCTGGTGCCAAAGGTCTCGGGCAGCATCGTAGATGGTGAAACTCTGACCTTTGTGTCCATCGTTGCCCTGGTAATCTTCCCGCAAGACGCAGCCGTCGAGAATGAGATCCACAGTGGCGTGGGCGACTTGTATCGGATTGTCCACGTCAAACACGTCCCAGTCTCCCGCCCAGAAGTCAAACTGCCGATTGGAGGGCGCGGCGCAATGAGGTGGAGCGGCGGGATCAGCCGCGAAGGCGCGACTAGGAAGATTGCCAGCCAGGAGGACGGCCACTACAACGATCAGGATCTTGAACCTCTTGATCGGACTCATTTCAATGTCTCTCCGCTGGATCGAGATAAAACTGAACGACATGGTATCGACCGGCGTTCAGTTCGAATAGCACGACGTTTTCGCTACCTAAACAATCTCTTCGGGCGGACCGTAACCGCGGTCGTGAGCAGGGCCAGAAACTGCGTACCTCTTCAACTCGTTCCAGCACCACCGACTAGAGATGGGCGGCCTAGCGCAAGAACAATACAAGGTCCATTCTTCCGAGGAGTTGGCCCCAGTAGGAATTAGATATGAGCCATTCGGGTATGGACTGAAGCCAACCAAATATCGAGTGAGGCACTTCGGACACTCGACACAATGACGAAAACGAAGTGTCATGCAAAGATCAACCAAGGGAAATTCAGTTTAACGAACGTCATTCTAGTGGAAGATGAGGGCGGGATTTTGCCCGCCCTGACCGCATGATTTCCGTGGCTATTTCGTCTCTGCACCCTCAAACATCATGCGAATGAAGACTGGAAGCTGCTTACGCATATGTTCGGTGAGAACCGCCGGACGAGGGTTAGGTTCCACTTTGGCCTTGGCCGCGATTTCGGGATTGTCGCTGCCATCGAACACCGGAACCGCGAGGAAACCCACAGTTTCGTTCGTGGTTGTGTCGATAGCGGTTCCGGTAATCTCGCCGGCATTGTTGATGCCCTGGGCCAGCGTCAGATAGAGAGACGTGGGCTGAATGACAAGCGTGTTCAGGTCGCTCAACGTATTGTCTTGCCAGAGGGTGGCGCGGGAAATACCACTGTTTACGTTGAAGGAGTTTCCGACCACTTGGCCCTTCTCGTTGATATCGAGGGCAGCGTTGTTCGTGTCTGTGCCGTAAGGAGGGATCTCCTGCATCTTATTGGTTTGCGTCCAGATGAATGCGGCTATATTTTCCGCGGCGTTCTCGTCGCCAGAGATATTTGCGAAACCGACGACTGTACCTTGGTTATTGATGGCGAAGGGAGTGTTCCAGGCATCGCCTCCGATATTTCCCAGATCGGTGGGTATGCCGTTTTCCCAGAGCAACGCGTGTTCCGCGCTCGCTCCTCCGACCGCATTCGAGCAAAGACCCGAGATTCCCACCACCTGACCCTTGTCGTTGACGGCCGTCGCAGCCGAATCTGGGTCGGGAGCGAGCGGGGGAAGTTGCGTCATCTGGTTTAGGCGCGGTCCCCAAATGACTGCCTCAAACTGGAGGAATTGGCTGAACGGAGGAAGATTGTTACAGGTTGGATCGTGAACGCCGTCTTCTGCCCATCCGACCACTTGTCCTTTGTTATTGACCCCAGCGGCATAACTGTTGTATCCCCCCTGGAATGGCGGAAGCGCGGTCATCACCCCGTCTTGCCACGCGAAACCGTTACACACATAGCCATCGGGGCCAAAGAAAAAGGCGGAGCAGCTCCACGCCTCGCCTAACGGATTCTGGGCCGCAGTTTCGGCAATGCCAACAATCTCGCCTTTATCGCTATGGTTTGGCCAGGAGATGTTGCTATTGGGTCCACCTAAAGTCCCGAGATCCGTGGGTACTCCGACCCACAGCACCGCATGCACACTCGTATTGCTCGCCAGATTGTCACCGCCAGATATCCAACCCAAGTCGTTAATTCCAACCGGCTCTGGAACGCCGCCGAATGGCCCGGTGCCTAGATTGAATACATAGTACTTGGGCGGTTGCTTGTTGCCACGCGCCTGAACAATTTGAACTGGGACCATTAGCGCTGCAAACAGAGCCACTACGGTGATATTCGTCAATTTCCTGGTATGCATATTTCCTCCATTTGGGGTCTGCTTTCCGAAGTCAAAGAAACTGAACTGTCTGTCTGCCTATCGCTACGGGTTATCGCCGGGCTTCCTGTGAAAAGCACAGACCGCGCAACGCAGGACCGACATTATCGGAATGGATGCGGAAAGATTGGACGGTTGCGGACATCGCTGTCGGAAGTTGGACGTTTACGGACCCTGCTCTCGTGATGAGTTTCAATTCGCTAGACCTTGGTTGGAAGGTAGTGGCAATGGATGTCGTGCCTCGACGCGAAGCAACCTTTCAGAGCGTAGTCCGAAAACGTCTAAGTCTTGGTCGCAGCCGCGTTATCATCAGCTTCAGGCAAACATGGAACTGGATTGGCAGGTCTGTTCGCGAGCTCGGGTGACGCGCGACGCGCGCTTCGATGGCAAGTTCTTCATTGCCGTGCTCACGAGCGGTGTGTATTGCAGGTCGATCTGTCCAGCACCTCCGGCGAAAGAGAAGAATGTTCGTTACTTTCCAACAGCTGCCGCGGCTGCGGAAGCGGGTTTCCGCCCCTGCTTGCGTTGCCGCCCCGAATGCTCGCCCGGAACTCCGGCGTGGTTGGGAACTCCAAATACAGTTTCGCGAGCCTTGCGCCTGATAAGTGAAAGCGGTTTGGAAGACGGTGGAGTCGAAGCACTCGCGGAACGTCTCGGAGTTGGTTCGCGACACCTCCGTCGCCTGTTTCTTCAACACCTGGGCGCGACGCCGAGCGCGGTGGCCAAGACACGCCAAATGCACTTTGCGAAGAAGCTGATTGACGAGACAAACTTGCGAATGAGTGATGTTGCGCTGGCCTCCGGCTTCGGCTGTGTTCGAAGGTTCAACGCCGGCATCCGCAAGGTCTATCATCGAACTCCGACTCAAATCCGGTGTTTAGCTCGGCAGAGGATGGTGCAGGCGGAGAATCAATATCTCTTCCGGCTTCGTTTCCGTCCACCTTACGACTGGATTGGGATGTTGGCTTTTCTGGCGCCTCGGGCTACACCCGGCGTGGAAGCAGTTGTAGACGGAACCTATCGTCGCACCATTTCTTTGAACGGCAGTGACGGGTGCTTCGAGGTTTCGCTTGATGAGGGTAGCAATGTGCTTGTGGTGCGCCTGCAGTTTGGCGATCCACGCTCCCTCTTCTTTATTACCGAGCGAATCCGCACTATGTTCGACCTGAATGCGGACTGGGCGGCCATCGTGCAAAGTCTTAGAACCGACCGCGTACTGGCAAAACAGGTTGATGCTGGTCCCGGGCTCCGGGTCCCGGGTTGTTGGAATGGTTTCGAACTCGCGACGCGGGCAATTCTCGGTCAGCAGATTACCGTGAAGGGCGCCACCGTTTTGGCTGGTCGAATAGTGAGCAGTTTTGGGAAGCCATTCTCCTCAGCCAATGGCCTCACTCACCTTTTCCCCACTCCCGAGGTCCTTGCCGACGCGCAGCTTGCCAGCATCGGACTGACCGGATCTAGAGCCGCGACCATCCGCGCACTAGCGCGGGCTGTGTGCGATGGACGAATCGTTTTCGAACGTGTCGTGGATTCCGACGCTTTCTTGAGCCGTTTGTGCGAGATTCCAGGTATTGGAAAATGGACGGCCCAGTACGTGGCCATGCGAGCGCTCGGCGAGCCCGACGCGTTCCCATCGGGCGATCTAGGTCTCTTGCGTGCCATGTCTTTCGAGAATTTTCTTCAATTGGAGCACCACGCCGAAGCCTGGAGGCCATGGCGCGCGTACGCCGCGATGTATCTCTGGAAAATCGCGAGCCGGCGTGGAGAACGTGGAAATAGACCGGCCGCTTCCAGCACCCAAAAGGGAACTATGGAAAGTATCACTTCTAGCCAGCGCCTTTCATTGGTTGTATGACAGCGAACCCTGCCCTATATGCTCGATTGCCTGCATCTCAATGGCGACTAATCGGACCAAGTCAGGCCCAGTGTTTGGCACCACCTTCATTCATTTCTTACGATTGTCCCCGTCAATCGCCAAAGTGTAAGGCAACACATCAGCTGCAGCCATGGAGGCGATGGTCGAGGACATGGCATAAAATTGCGTCTGAGCCACTTCACCAATACGGAGAGTGGTGCCAGCTCCGCACTCAACGCAGTCAGGCTCATATTACGCCAACCGAGAAGCTATCCGGGACGGAGGTCGGCTTGTAGCAAGTTTCACCACATAGACGCGATTGTGGCCACCGAACTATCGATTTCTATTGGTTGGCCAGAAACGATAGATCCCTATCGGAACTGCCCTGAGATGAGACGCGGAACTGCCCTGGTGTCGTGGTCGGGGGCAGTTTCGATAGGGTCGTTTGAAGTGAGCCGCTAGCGTTTGCGGCGGATGCGGTGAGGTCTATGGGATTTCGATTCGGTCGTAGGGGTTATTAATCGTCTTTGCAGCAAGAAACCGGAGCGAAAAGAGCGGCGGGCCTGTTCTTGTAAGGCGCGGTGAAGTCTCGGACTGCAGAAGAAGCGTTCGCATTCGTAGGCGGAACCGCCGGTTGAGCATGCGAGGGCATAGCGTGTTGAAACACACCTGCGATCGACGATCATCGAAGCAAGTTGCGCCATAGTTGTCTCAGGAACTATCAACCGCGTTCCGTGGTAGATGAGGCAGTAACAGGGCTGAGCGAAAGTGGAGTTGGGTGCTGGTTATTCGTTCCAGGATGACCATCGGGCCGGTACAAACCGGACAGCGCATGTGGGCAGTGATCTCAGCACGAGTTGCGCAACCCTCTACCCCAAGCAGAGCACGACAGCGTGCGAGCATACTGCCACGCCTGCGGTTGGCAAAAAGACCGAAGTGGCGGATGCGGACCAAGCCCTTAGGCAGAACGTGGATCAGGAATCGGCGCAGAAACTCATCTGCTGAGACCGTCATGATCTTCTGCTTGCCGCCGTGCGCATAGTCTTTCCAGCGAAACGAGACTCGATCATTGTGGAACGCAACCAGTCGATGGTTGGAGATGGCGACGCGGTGCGTATAGCGAGCCAGATAGTTCAGGACATGCTCGGGACCGCCGAAGGGTGGCTTGGCATAGACGACCCAGTCTTCGTGAAAGAGCTGTCGGAGAAACTGGCGAAAGCAACGCGGATCGACAAGACTCTGGAGTGAGCCGTGAAACTGGAGCTTGTGCTGAAGAAAGAGTTGTTTCAGTCCGGCTACGAACTTGCCCCGGAAGACGCGACTCAGCGCGGCGACGGGCAGGAAGAATCGTCTCGAGGAGGGGATCCATCGGGAACCGTCGGGGGCAAGACCGCCAGCAGGAACAACGTAGTGTATGTGCGGATGATGCTGAAGGTTCTGTCCCCAAGTGTGGAGCACGCCAAGAAATCCGATGTCCGCACCCAGATGTTTCCGGTCGCCGGCGAGTTCGAGCAGCGTTGCTGCACTGGCTCGGAACAGCAGATCGTAAAGCAGTCGCTTGTTCTGCAGAGCTAGAGCGGAAAGTTCGTGCGGCAGCGTGAAGACGATGTGAAAGTAAGAGACGGGCAACAGCTCAGCCCTGCGCTTGGCGAGCCAGCGGGAGCGGGCGTTGCCCTGACATCTGGGGCAGTGCCGGTTACGGCATGAGTTGTAAGAGATAGCCTGATGTCCGCAGCGCGTGCACTGATCACGATGAGCGCCCAAGGCCGCAGTGCGGCAGCGGACGATGGCATCGAGCACCTTGCGATGCTGCCACGCAAGGTGTGATCCGTGGTGCTCCCAAAATCTGTTGCCGGATGCTCGGACGATGTCGGCCACCTCCAGGGTGGGCCGGTTCATCGCTTAACCAGTCTCCTGGAGCGCTTCACCTGGTCGGGACTGGATACCTCGATCGTTTCCAGCGGACTGGGAACCGCCTGCAGATGACGCCGGGACAAGTGCAGGTAGACAGTGGTGTCGGCGAGCTTGGCATGCCCCAGCAGGATCTGGATCGTGCGCAGATCGGCGCCGGCTTCCAGCATGTGAGTGGCGAAACTGTGCCGGAGCGTGTGAGGAGACACATGCTTGCTGACACCAGCATGTTTCGCGGCCTCCGCTACAGCCTTCCAGACAATCTTCTCGGTGATGGGCACGTCGGCGCGCCAGTTGTTGACGGTGCCGGGGAACAGATATGTCTTCGGCTTCATCCAGCGCCAATACTCGCGCAGGGTCTCCAGCAGCTTCGGGGTCAACAGGACGTCGCGGTCACGGCCACCCTTGCCCTGGCGAACATGAATGACCATACGTTGGCTGTCGATATCGCAAACTTTGAGGTGGCATAGTTCAGCGCGTCGCAGGCCGGTCGCATACAGCAGCATCAGCATGGTGCGGTGCATCAGGTTCTGCGCGGAAGCAATGAGCCGCGCCACTTCCTCCTGACTCAGTACTGTGGGCAGCCGCCTCTGACGCTTGGGAAACGGAATGTGATCGGGAAGATACGGCCGTCGGAGTGTCTTGACGAAGAGAAAACGCAGAGCAGCGGTACGACCTTCGATCGTTCCTGGCGAGAGCTTGCAGTCGCGAAACAGGTGAACCTGGTACTCGCGAATATGTTCTGGACCGAGGCGATCGGGCGAACGGTGGAAGTGCCTCGCGAAATCCTCTATGGCGTGGATGTAAGCACGAACGGTGTTCTGAGCGTAGTTGCGACGCTGGAGCTCGTCCAGCATCAGCTTCCGAAGATGGGTCACAGTAATCTCCTTGTGACCCAAAACTTACACGCGCAACAATGCTGGGGACGACCACGCGGCAGCGTCCGCCGCGCTAGCGGCTTAGTTGTGTGCTGGGCATGTTCAGTAACTAGGAGGTGAAAGTCCTCTGCCCGTCCTGATGGAGGAAAGGGCTAGTGATGATGCAAGGGCTACTGCCGCGAGGCGGGTCTGAAGGAAGCATGGAACAAACGTGCGAGTCGATGGACAAAAACCGAATAGAAGGCGTTCGTACCGGACGAGCGGGCGACTTACCGTGAAGTCCATATCCATCAAGGTGCGAAGCGTAGATTCGGCGACGGTGCACGGAAAGTGACTGAACTTACCCCAGGAGATCTGCTCCGTGTCGCTTCGGCGACTGAGGTGGCCGTAAGGCAACCTGACCGCGGAACAGAAGTCAGCATCGGGCATAGTATCCGGCATCGGAGAAGGCCCGAACGAGAAGGAGCGGTGAGTAGGCCATGAGTCTCAACGACGACAAGCAGCAGAATCTCCAGATGGAACTGGACTTCTCTTCTGCGCTGACGGGTGCAGCCCGAGGTGTCGCAGGAGAAGAGACTGAATCGTTGGTGGCGACGAGTGGAACCGAAAGCCCAGCTAGAACCAATCGATTGATGGAGGAAGTATGTGAGCGAGAGAACCTGAAGGAAGCACTGCGGCAGGTGAAAGGTAATAAAGGTAGCGCGGGAGTAGACGGGATCACCGTCGGTCAACTCTCTGACTACCTGAAACAGCATTGGCCAGCGATCCGGGAACAACTGCTGAACGGAGCCTACGAACCAAAACCGGTGAGGCGGGTGGAAATCCCCAAACCGGACGGCGGGGTGCGAAAGCTTGGCATCCCGACGGTGCTGGATCGATTCATCCAGCAGGCGGTGATGCAGGTGCTGCAGCGGCGGTGGGACTCGACGTTCTCCGACCACAGCTATGGTTTTCGACCCGGACGATCTGCACATCAAGCGGTAGCTCAAGCGCAACAGTACATCGCTGCAGGCTACGGCTGGGTGATTGATCTCGACCTCGAAAAGTTTTTCGACCGAGTCAATCACGACAAGCTGATGGGTCAGCTCGCCAAACGAGTCGAAGACAAGCGGCTGCTGAAGCTTATCCGGGCATTTTTGAATGCCGGGGTGATGGAGAATGGACTGGTCAGTCCCAGCGTGGAAGGAACCCCGCAAGGAGGTCCACTCTCACCACTGCTGTCCAACCTCGTGCTCGACGAACTCGACCGAGAGCTCGAGCGTCGTGGCCACCGCTACCTCCGCTACGCGGATGATTGCAACATCTACGTGCGCAGCCAGCGGGCTGGTCAACGGGTGATGGAGGGCATCACGCGCTTCATCACGAACAAACTCAAGCTCAAGGTAAACGAAACGAAGAGTGCAGTGGCGCGGCCGCAGGGACGGAAGTTTCTCGGGTTCAGCTTTAGCGCCGGTCCAGAAGTTAAGCGCATTATCGCGCCGAAAGCCCTGGAACGGTTTAAGCACCGAATCCGGGACACTACGCGTCGGGCCAAAGGCGTCAGCATGGAAACGACGATAGCGGAACTCGCTCCGTACATGCGGGGCTGGCGTAGCTACTTCGGTTTCTGCGAAACGCCGGAGGTGCTGATCTACCTGACCCGTTGGGTCCGATTGCGATTGCGAGCGGCTCTGTGGCGGCAATGGCGGACACCACGCCGTCGCCGCGCAGCTCTGCTGGCACTAGGGGTTCGTCCCCGCCTCGCCAACAACACGGCTGGCAGCGGACGCGGCCCCTGGTACCTCGCTCGGGCCAAAGCCCTCTCCGTGGGGCTTTCGAACGCCCACTTCAAATCGCTCGGCCTTCCGACGCTGATCGATGAATCCTAGCGCAACCAACTCGAACCGCCGTGTACGGACCCGTACGCACGGTGGTGTGGCAGGGGTCGGTGGGTGACCGCCGCCCCTATGCCAATCAAACGGGCTTGGAGGAGATCAGTTCGTCATCTCCTCGAAGCCGACTTGAACTAAGCCGCTTTGCGGCGGACGCTATCGCGTGTTGCTGAGCCGGCGGTGGAGGTGATCTGAGCTAGTTTGTGTCGCAGAGGAGGAACTCTCTGTGACCCATCTACGCCAGATCATGCTTGAGGAGCTACGGCGCCGCAACTACGCCGAGTCCACCATCCACATTTACATCCACACGGTCGAGCATTTCAGTCGGCACTTCCATCGTTCACCCGATCAGCTTGGACCGGAGCACATTCGCCAGTATCAGGCCGCGCTGTTCACGCGCTGGAAGCTGGCCCCGAACACCGTCACGCAACGGTTGGCAGCCCTGCGGTTCTTCTATGTCCAGGTGCTGAAGCGAGTCTGGAGCGTTGCCGAGACACCGTATCCGAAGAAGGTTCTGCACTTGCCGCAGGTGCTGAGCCAGGAAGAAGTCGCACGTCTGATCGACGCAGCAGAGTTTCCCTTTCATCGCATTCTGCTGATGACCCTCTATGCCACGGGCGCACGTCGCGCAGAAGTGGCGCACCTGAAGATCAGCGATATCGACAGCCAACGCATGGTCATTCATATCCGGGGAGGCAAGGGACGCAAGGACCGTGATGTCATGCTCAGCCCCAAGCTTCTCGATGCCCTGCGCGTCTACTGGCGCGGGCTGAGGCGCAAGCCCACCGACTGGCTGTTCCCCGGCAACCGATGGCATACAGCGAGTCATCCAGTCTCCAGCAAGGTCCTCTGGAACGCCTGTCAGCAGGCCGCCGAACGCGCCGGTCTTGAGCACAAGCGCATCCATCCCCACACTCTGCGCCACTGCTTTGCCACGCATCTGCTCGAAGCCGGCGCCGACCTACGAACCATCCAGATGCTGCTGGGACATCGCGACCTGGAGGAAACCACGATCTATCTGCACCTCTCCCGGCGACATCTCAGCGCCACCGGCAGTCCGCTGGATGCGATCACGATTCGAGGAGAAGGAGAACAGACGCAGAACGCATGAACCGGCCACCTCTGGAGGTGGCCGACATCGTTCGCTGTGCCGGGCAGTCCTTCGTTGAGCGCAGTCGCAAGTGGATCAACGGACAACACGAAAAGGTGTTGCTGGCCATCACACGCTGCCGCACCGCCGCCTTAGGTGGACATCGCGATCAGTGCTCAGACTGCGGACATACTGCCATCTCGTACAACTCGTGCCGAAACCGGCACTGCCCCAAGTGTCAGGGCAACGCCCGCCGGCGCTGGCTCCAGGCGCGGGAACGAGAGTTGCTGCCCGCCCGCTACGTGCACGTCGTCTTCACCCTGCCACGAGAACTGGCTCCGCTCGCCTTGCAGAATAAACGGCTGATCTATAACCTGCTGTTTCACGCCAGTGCTGCAACGCTGCTGGAGATCGCCCGCGATCCACGCCACCTGGGGGCCGAGATCGGTTTCTTCAGTGTGCTCCATACCTGGGACCAGCGACTACAGCATCATCCCCATGTTCACTGCGTGCTGGCCGCCGGCGGTCTCGCTCCGGACCACTCCCGCTGGATCTCATCGCGCCGATCCTTTTTTCTTCCCGTCAAAGTGCTCGGCCGAGTCTTCCGCGGCAAGTTTGTGGTCGGACTCAAGACCGCCTTTCATGTCGGCGCACTCCAGTTCCACGGACATCTCTTACCGCTTGCGGAACCGCGCGCCTTCGCCTCGTGGCTGCGGGTACTGTTCCGTCACGACTGGGTGGTCTACGCCAAACGGCCTTTCGGCGGGCCAGAACATGTGCTGCGCTATCTGGGCGCTTACACTCACCGCGTCGCCATTTCCAACAGCAGGCTGGTTGCTCTCTCCGAGGGCAACCTAACCTTTCGCTGGCGCGACTCCGCTCACGGCAACAAGAAGCGGCTGATGACTCTGCCCGTCGATGAGTTCCTGCGACGCTTCCTGCTGCACCTGCTGCCGCGCGGCTTTATGCGCATCCGCAACTTCGGCTTTCTCGCTAACCGACGGCGAGCGGAGTTTCTTCCACTCTGTTTCCGGTTGCTCCAGCCATCCGATCAGCCCGCAGCAGACGCCACCTCGCCCGCGCTGCCCATTCACTCGCTGTGGCAATGTCCGCTTTGCGGCGGAACCATGCATGTTGTCGAGCGCCTCTCCGCCGCCCAACTCCTCCTCCGATCTCCGCCTCATCTCATCCGGTGCGCCGCTTGAATCCACATCTTCAGCCTCGAATCTCGCTCCTGCTTCGGTGCGCACACTGGTTCTATGTCTCGCATTCCTCAAAATGTAGTATGGTGGTGCGCTCCAAACTCTCCGACGTGCCGGCCTACGACCATTCTCTCTCCCACCAGCAACTGAAACGGAAGCGCACCGACCGCAAGAGTCACCTCGCAAACGACAACAACCGCCTCATCGAGAATCAAATCCCATAGTCCCCCGGAGCGGCTTCCTTCAAGTCGCTGTATCTGAAGCGCCCCTCCACAGCATCTCAACTCCCAGCTCTTCGCTCATGGGCGCTTCAGATACAGCACTAAGACTTCTGGCCCGCGTCCCTTAGAGTGCGCCCAAGCACGTTCTGAAGCTCCCCCACTGTTTGTATCAACTGACGATATTTGCTTAGCTCGGGACGGAAATCTACTCCTATAGTGATCATCGTTCGGGTCGAGGGTCGGGATCGTGCGTTCGTGAATGTCAAGTTCGACTGCTGCTAAACTTTTGCCATGCAAGTGGGACAACCGAGCCGGACTGCGCTCGCGGCAGCCACTCATCGGTGCCGAGCAACAGTCTGGGTGTGTGGTGACACCTCAGCAAGAGGGGCTGCTGGGTCCAATGCCGGGTCAATGAGTGTAATAGAGATATTTCAACATCTCTAACGACGTCGGACGTGTCAAGGGACATGGGCTTCTTTTTTTGTCGTTTGCGGACACACGTTTCGCGTCAGCGCAAACGCACTGGTTCCGCATGGTTAACGGCTTGCGGCCCCCAAGCTCCTGCGATGAGGTTGCGCCCTTGGCCCGGTGGGGATATGGGGGTCGATTTCCTACTAAGTCGATAGACAAAGGGCTGTCCCCGATTTTTTACACGGAATTCCTCTATTTTAGCCGAAGTGTGTAAATATTACATAGTGTGACAGTGTTAAGAAAAAAAAGGTTTTAGCCCATTAAGCAGGGGAAAGGAAGGCGAAAGTGAAAAAAGAGACGCGAGAAGCCCTCAAGACAGCCAAACGCGAATCACCCAAAGCCCGGCGAATACTGCGGATGGGCAACACGGCCGTTGCACGTCATCAGGCGCGCGTGTGGCTCAGGAAATGGCTCGCTAAGTGAAGAGAACCAAGGCCATCAAACTGACGCTAGGCGAGAAGCTAGCCAAGGGCACCCTCCACAAAGAGCGTGTGTCCATCCGCCCGCTTGCCGAAGTCCAGGCAGAAATAACCGAGATGCTGGACAACGTAGAAATGATGCGCGCCAACCTCACAATGGCAGCCCAGGGCATCAAGACCAAGGGCATGTACCTTCTGTCCCGTGCCACTAACAACAAGGGCGAGGTTGTAACCACGGAAAAGCTAAACCCGGCATTCAAGGTACAACGTGAGGCTATGTCTGCATTGAAGACTCTGAAGCGCGCGCTTACGCTACTGCGCGAGGAAGAACAACTAGCCCAGCGAAATGAGAAGCCGGAGATCGACGAATTCGAGGGTCTCGACTGATCGAGTCAATGGATCTCCAAACCAAACGCGAAGAGCTGATCTGGCCGGAGGCGACGCCAAAAGGCCAACCGTTCGCCCTCGCCGATCGCATCGAAAATTTCGGGCGCGCTCTGAACGCCCGGCAACTTGCCGCCCTCTTGGCTGTTTCGACGATCGCGATTTACAAACATGCGAAGGCCGGCCGAATCCCATCCTTCAGAATTGGTACCTCGGTGCGCTTTTGTCCGAAGGCGGTGGCGAATTGGCTCCGATCCCAGTGAGGAAGCCGGACGGCACCCTGCCCAAAGCCCCGTTCGACATTTCCCATAAGCCCGTTTGTGGACCGTGTACACGCTCCAATGGTCTCCGCGACCACTTGTCTTGCCAGATAGAAGGTTAAACTTGCCTTCCCTGGAATCGCTACGGTGAGGCCAAGAATAGCGTGGAAGCCGGGGCCATAGACTTGTGGGCTGACATTCGGCTTTCGACTCGGGCTCCCTCGTCAGGGTTGATCCTCTACTGGTGCTGAGGAAGCAATGTTCTGGTGACATGCGGTACAGTGCGACTTTGTGCCGCTGGTCGAGGATTCTGTTTATCCAACTGCGTGCCCACAATGGAGCCGCCGTGCATGCGATCGCCCAGCCATGCGAGTTTGCGCTTACTCGAAGCAACCTTGGTATCGTACGGCAGGGGACCCGGCTCGGGGACGGATGTCAGGTCGATGATCGCGATTCCGTTACCCGTGCCAGTTATCGCGATCAGGATATTGTCCGTGCCGTCGTCCACAAGTGCATCATAGTTGGGCGAAAGAGGGCCCGGCAGTGAGATGCGATTTCGCAGGTTGCCGAGGTTCCCGTCCAATACATCGATGCCATTCGTGGACGGTTGGAACAGTAACCGGCCGTCTGGACTCAGTTTTGCTCCGTAAACATCGGCGATGTTCAAAATCTCACGATCGTTCAGCGCGTAGTACGATTCGCCGTTGAGATTGGAATCGTAAATGTAGAAGGTGGCAGTGAACTGCGTTTGATTGCTGGACAGCGCCAGTTCGTAGTTGCCATAGCAACAACCATAACCGTCGAGCGCTTCTACCAGGGTGTCGGTCGCGGTGTCGATGCTGAAGACCTCACCGTACTCATTGTAAAAAACTCGAGCGTTGTCGGAACTGATCGCGTTTCGCAGATAGAGGTCGCTCGAACCCAGTCCGGGACCATCGATGCCATAATTGGTGATGACTCCCGTGTTCGTGTTCAGTTTGAAGAATTGGTCAGCCCCGCCTCCTTGTCCGAGCACGACTACCATGTAATACACGTTTCCCGCGTCGCTGATGGCGAGTCCGCAGGGATTGATGTTGAAGCCCGACTTCGAACCGACTATGAATGTCTTTACCGACGTTGGATTCGTGGGATCGAGAAGATAAATGGCGCCGGCATTGGCATCGGAAACCGCCAGCTTGCTTCCGTCGGGCGAAAGGGCGATTCCCCATAGTCGCTGCGTTGCGCCTTGGGGAGCGGGAATACTGATCGGCGATAACCATTCTCCCTTCGTTCGCGAAAAGACTTGGATCTGATTGGTGTCTGTGAAGTAGTAGAGATCGGTGTAAGAATCGTAGATGCCTTGGGCGAGCGTCGATCCTGTTAATGGGAACGGCTGCGTGGGTGGAAGATAGGTCAAGGCTCCCGTTGCCGTCGCGCTTCCCGCGCTGGTGGTAACGGCTACATCGACTGCCGATCCGCTGGCGCCCGGCGGGATGGTATATGCGACACTTTGCAATGGAAACGGTGGTGCAATGTTGTCATAAGCGTTCCCATTAAATGCCGCTATTTGCGCCGCCACTCCCGCTACCGTCACTTTGAGATCGGATGGAATCGTATTCGAGTTAACTGGGCCAAAGCCGTAGCCATAGATGTATCCGGTGCCGCCGCCTTCGGCGGTGGCCATATTCGGCGTAACTTCGAGGATCGTCGGCCCATAGCCGAAAGCTTCGGGAAGAAGCTGCATCCCACCATCGGTTGTAAATGTGTAGACGTCGGCGGGACCGGGCTTGCCGGAAGGGCTCGTGGCATTAATGTAGCCCGAACCGGCTGAGATCGCGGTAGCCTGATTGGAACCGAAATAGATGCTTTTTAAAGCGCCCACTGGGCCCGGATCGGTCCACTGCGTTGCGGTTCCTCCAGAGGTCGGCCCTGTGGCTGGGTTCAAGTATCCGTTCAAGAATTGCGTCCCGACTGCACCGGTTTGCAAGTTGGAAAGATCGACAAACCCGACGCCCTCTTCCAAGGGACCGGCATAAAGACCCGAGCCGTCCGTGGCCAGAAGATAAGGGTTATCGAGGGGGCCGAACACGGAGCCTCCACTGGTTACCTGAACATCGATGTTCGGAACCCAGCCGACGAGTTGCTGGGTCGCCAGGCTGTAGGCGTAAATTATTGCCTCAGCGTCGTCAGGAGTGAAGAGCGTTGTCGAATCAGCGCTGACAAAAAAGCCGGATGCGCTGGAAGTATCGCCCAAAACGTTGAATTGAGCGACCACGGCGAGCGTCTGCGCGTCATAGAGTGCCACGCCAGAGGGGTAGTTGGGCAGAATGACGTACTTTCCATCCGGTGTGGTAACAATGTGAAGTGAAGACCCGCTCGAAACAAAGTTGCCTGTCCCCGCGGAGGGATTCATTTCACAGAGTCCGCCACCATTTCCCAAAAGTATCTGGGTGCGGTCCACGCTGAGCGCAAAACCAAACAAATTTCCCTGAAAGTTACCGCACGGAAACGGCACCCCCTGGCCGTCTCCGAATGCACCATAAATCGTGATGGAGTTGTCAGCCGGGTTCCAGACCGCAATATTGGGCGCGCCGTCAATGCCGTTGTAAGCGCCGATCAGTGCCAATCTACCATCTGAAAGGACAAGCGCGGAAGAGGCACCATAACCGTATGGCCCAATTCCAGACGCGATGTATCGTTGTGTCACCGTCATCCCAACCGGATCAATCGTGTACACGTCGCCAATCTGAGTTCCTACATAGAGCGTCGTTTGATCGGGCGTCTCATCGATACCAAAGGCCCCCGGGACGCCAATGGTCGCGATCTCTGTTTGCGAGGCAGCATCGATAACAATCACCTGGTTGGAAGACGGATCGGTCACAAAGTAACGGGAGGTGGGCGCATGATAAAGAATCCAATGCTGATTTACCCAAACGAAATATTCCGTAGTCGCGTCGGTTCGCACATAGCGCGTGCGAACGGGCACGCCGTTTCCTGATCCGTTCACGTTGAGGCTCAATGCCGCGGTGTGCGTCAGAGAGCCAGAAATGCCAGTAAAGATGACGTTGGCATTGGCGGTTGGCGCGTTGACCGCGGCAGTAAGAGTGACCTGCTGCGGCGTGCCTGGCACCAGGGTGATAGTGGTCGGCGAGACGGCAACGCCTGCTGGAACACCTGTAACCTGAACACTGATCTGCGATGAGAAGCCGCCAAGGGCCGTCGCGGACAACGAAACCGAAGCTGAGCCGCCAGCGTCCACGGATTGACTCGTTGGACTGACCGCCAAACTGAAGTCGGGCGCCGTCACGGAAAGGCTCAATCCTGCGGTGTGCGTCAAAGATCCCGAGGTGCCAGTAAAGGTTACGGTGGCGCTCGCGTTTGCTGCATTAGCAGCGGCGGAAAACGTAACCTGCTGCGGTGTGCCTGGCATAAGCGTAATGCCGGTGGGCGACACCGTAACGCCATTCGGAAGTCCGGTCACTTGAACGCTGATCTGTGATGAGAAGCCGTCAATCGCCGTTGCGGATAAAGAAACCGAAGCTGAGCTGCCAGGATCTACAGACTGACTCGTGGGGTTGACCGCTAAGCTGAAATTGGGTGTAGGGGGTGGCGAGCCTGAACCGCCGCCTCCACAGCCTGTCAACGTCAGAAGCAATCCGAGCGCGAGAGCCAGCCAAAGCGGGGTAAACCTGAACCGGGCGCCGCGGCACATCTTGCTCATAAATTCGGCACAATCCGAACCGATATTCCAACCCGATGAAATAAGGGAGGACAAAGCGGACACTAAGTATCTTAAATAAACCTTTTGTCGTCAATGAACGCGGTACAGATTTGGGTTTGACTTATTGATTTTGCTCTACTTTGGCGGAATTAATCTATGCTACTGTTATCTGCTCGTGGCAATGCCTACGGCCGCTAGCCCATATGCCCGATTCCCTCTGGCGTCGTTTTGTCTGTTTTATCGCCGCGTTGATCGTATCGCTGTTGCTGTCAGCTCAGGCAGCGACATTCAAGAACCCGGAATTGATCGACACCAGCTACGATCCCATCGGGACGGCAACTGCTGACTTCAACCACGACGGAAATCTCGACCTGGTTTACGTCGACGGGACCAGCACTTCTACCTTGCATGTCCTCCTCGGCAATGGTAATGGAACGTTTTCCCATAGTCAGGACATCGAACTGCCTACGGGAATCTGCGGGGTTCTGAGCTGCGTCATCAACCTGGCCGACGTAACCGGTGACGGCAATATCGATATCATTCTGGGTGGGAGTGGATCGACTTACGGGCAGATTGCCGTTCTGGTTGGCAATGGCGACGGCACGTTTCAGCCGCCGATCGTCTCCACGGTGACACACTCCGGTGAGAATGGCGGTTACCCGTCTTTGAACACCCAGATGGGCATCGGCGATGTCAACGGAGATGGCGCCGCTGACTTGGTGATCGCAGATCAGTCGAGCGCCACGTTGTACGTCCTGCTCGGAAACAACAGCGGAAAATTTACCATCGGAACGACCATAACTTTCTACTTCAGCGGCCCGACCCTCACCTACCTCTTTGACCTGAACAGCGACGGCTATCTGGATATCGTGGTCAACAACCTCGACGGAGCTCAGACTCTCGTACTTCTGGGCAATGGCAATGGCACCTTCCAGCCGGTGGTGACCTATACCTCATACGCACTTCTTTTGGCCGACATGAATGGAGATGGACATCCCGACCTTGTCGGCAGTGTCTATCCTGGCCAGATCGAAATTTGTCCAGGCAATCCGGACGGTACTTTCGGAGCCCCTGTCGTGGTCGCGACGGTTCCGGCCACCTCGCAGCTTATCGCCACTGGAGATTTTAACGGCGATGGGATTCAGGATTTGGTCTTACTCACTCCGGCGGGCGTCGGCATTGTTCTTGGCAAGGGCAATCTCACGTACGGCAACCTCATTCCGTCGGTAGCGGGGAGCTTGGCCGCAGTGTTTTATCAAACCGGGGATATCACGCATGGCGACTTCAACGGCAATGGCAACAACGGCCTCGCCATGGGCGTGGATGGTGGACTTCTTATACTCCCGGGAAATGGCGACGGGACATTTGCCAGCGCCGATTCGTATGACGTGGGGCACACGGTGGGGACCGTCGCCGTTGCAGACTTCAACGGCAACAAACTCCCCGATATCGCGGTGACTGTGTCCGCTACCTATCCCCGGCTCTTGCTTGGCAACGGGGCGGGACAGTTTACTCTGGGAACAGATCAGAATCAGAGCTATGGGTCACAGCCCCCCAGTGGAAGCGTGGCGACGGGGGATTTCAACGGTGATGGCAATCCTGACCTCTACGAACTGGAAGCAACTGAAGCGTATCCGTATGGACAACCATTCATCCTGTTTGGTGCGGGCAACGGTACCTTCGCCACGCCCTCAGCCATTAATACGGGACCGGCTTTAGTCGCAGATTTGACCAACAACGGCCGCAGTGACATGGTCTCCCAGTCAGGGAATTCGATCTTAGCGCTGTTAGGACAGACCAATGAAACCTTCACGCAAGTTACAACTCCTCTGATCTATCCCACAGGGGGAGTTGCCGCCGTCGGCAACTTGAACCAAGACGACATACCGGACTTGCTTGTGTTCGAGTACCCCTCATTTCGGGTGTGGCTCGGAAATGGTGACGGAACTTTTACTGAGTCCAATCTGGTCAGCAATCCTAGTCAACAGATCAACGCACAATCTGCGGCGATCGCTGATCTCGACGGAGATGGGAATCCAGACATCGTGGTGGTTCCCTATGCCAACCAGCTCGGCCTGCCGCTGCCTCTTCTCATTTACTACGGCAACTCCGACGGCACTTTCCAGGACGCCGTGTCACTGCCGATCTCCCATGCATACACCCAATTAGTCATAGCAGATGTGAACCAAGACAATAAGCCAGACCTTGTTCTGAGCGATGGTGCGGGCATCGCGGTGATTGAAAACCTGGGAGGAGGCAACTTTGCTCCCGAAGAGCATTTTGTCGCAGGGCAGAAGATTTCCGGGCTGAGTGTGGTGGACGTCAACGGAGACGGGTTCCCGGATATCATCGCGGCTAATGCTGGCGGAACCACGGTCGCGGTGCTGTTAAATGAGCCTAACGGGAATTCCGTCGACGGCAACCCGAGCAACGGATTGTTCACTATTTCGCCTGAGCCAGCGAAATATGGACAACCTATAACCTTGAGCATCACCATGTCGGCTCCGTCTGGTCCTGTCCCTACCGGGTCGGTTAGTTTCAGCGTCGACGGATCATTCATAGTCACGCCCTCGCTGTCGAATGGAATGGCCTCGTACAAATTTGGTGCAGTACTGAACACCGGCACGCACACTTTTGTCGCGACCTATAACGGAGACAAGACTTATGCTCCCGAGAGCTTCTCCGTCCTGCACGTGGTTCTGGCGCCGGTGTATGCTACGCAAACCGTTCTGGTAGCGACGCCCGGCGTGGTTCTGACCAGTCAGACAGTAAGTCTGACCGCGACCGTGACCAGTTCCGTGACGGTGCCAGCAGGGTTTGTAACCTTCCTGGACGGAACCAATACATTAGGCACCCGGGCAATTTACGAAAATCCGGTCGTGCTTCTCGACACCAATCTGCTAGCTCAGGGAACCCACACCCTGACCGCGGTGTACCAGGGTTATCAGGAGCCATTTGACACGCAGGCCATTTTCCAACCGAGTACTTCCGCTCCCGTTACCGTGACTGTGAATGCCACTTCGACCACGACCGCGCTTTCGGCCTCGACCACCGCACCGACTGCGGGGACGGTTGTGACCTTTACCGCGAACGTAACTGCCAGCTCAGGCGCCCCATTCGGCGGCGCGACCTTCTACGACGGGACTATTCCTCTCGGGACCAGTTCGCTCCAGGCCGATGGGAGCAGCAGCTATAGCACTGCCTCCCTGGCAGTTGGAGCACACAACATTACAGCGGTATTCAACGCCAACGCGACGTTTGCGAGCAGTACATCGTCCGTCATTGCGGTGACCGTGGCTTCCGCCGAAGCTGGTTTGTCTCCGACGGTCGTTACCATGGAAGCTACGGAGAGCGGCGATCAGTCATTATTGGTTGCGCAGGTTAGTGCGCTGCGCGGTCTTCCAGCAGGAGAAGTGATTTTCCTCGACGACGGCAACATCTTGGGCAGCACCACAACGAACGGCTCGGGATCTGCGTCTTTAACCGTCCCGGCGCTTGGTGGTGGCGTTCACAACCTATATGCCAGTTTTGCCGGTGCTTCGCAGTTTGCTCCGAGTGTATCGCCCGAACTGCTCGAACAATTCCCGGCGGGCGGAACCGGGTTCTCTTTGAGTTTTGCTGCGGGCTCAGTTGAGGTCACGCCTGCTGGCTCGCAGGCCATATTGGTCACCATCGTTCCGACGGCGGGCTTCCAGCGGCCGGTTGAACTTTCCTGTGCGAGTGGCGTGCCGTCTGGATATGAATGCTCGTTTTCACCCGCTTCACTCTACGGCGGTAACAGTTATCTCCGCATCCAAGCTTCCGCCAAGGCGGCCATGGAACGCACCGGGGCTGGCCCACTGTACGGGGCAGCGCTCGGCGTCTTTTCATTCCTGCTGATTGGAGCTCTGAGCCGGCGCGGCCCTCATTGCCTCGTGTTGCTTATGGCTTGTCTGGGTCTCACGATCTTGACTGGATGCGGGAATCCACCAAGTTCTTCCGCGTCACCGCAAATGATGGTCCTGTCGATTCAGGCGACCGCGGGAAACGGCGGGCGTACGATTGTGCACTCGGCGCAGATCCTGCTAAACGTTCGGTCTCCGGAGTAAAACATAGCACCTGGACCTCATCGCACAATCACCGATCGTTTGTAACTTGGGCGATACCTTACGAGGGTTGCGCGTGCCACCCTGTGATCTTTGAGACCCGTGGCAAAACGCCACCCTGCGCAATCCCCAATGCTTGCGTTGTCCGTCATTCTGAAATCCCGACTTGGAAGTTACGGAGATTCTGTGGCGTCGTCGGCGCCGTTTCCAGTCGGATGATCCAACTCTGAAGTACGGGCCAGGGCAGATTCTCCGTGGGCCAGAAGTCCTATATAAGGGGATGTCAAGTGAGAAACACTTCTCGCCTTTGGAACGCCAGAAATATTTCCCTGACATCCAGCCCCTGCCCTAGCGGCAGACCTTCGATGCTTCGTCCTCCCCGTGGTTTCATGTTCGCCTTCATGACGGCGCCATTTCGATTCCCTGAAACTCACAAGCTAACCTGGTTGCAGGGTTGCCAACCATGGTCCTATCGGAGACTCGTGGCCTACAGCTTTCTTGGGTCATGCGAGGGGGCATAGAGTCGGCTTGGAGACCGGGTGCCGAAGCACACCATCGTCTAACTTCTGGCTAGATACTCTCCCTCGACCCGAGCGTCTCAAGAAGAACCGACTGGCCACCACCAAGAATGATCCCAAGGGATGGAACGGCCTCTGTCCGAGATGCTCAAGCTGCTTGTGGTTTCAGTTGCTCAGCGTCGAAATGAGCTCCTTTCTTCCAAAGGATCAGCGTGATCGCCGCAATCTTTCGTGCCAAGGTGAGGCGAGCCATCGCCGGCTTCATCCCTTTCGCGAGCAAGCCCTGGTAGAAGTCTTGGAACGGTCCCTCGCGGCGGCTGGCCATGGCAGCTGCACTCTTGAAGATGGCCTTCATATCATGATTGTGGTTCTCGTTGAGCCCGCGCAGTTGCTGTGGTTTCTTGGAACGTTGCAGTTGTCCAGCCACATACCGGTATTGCGCGCTGTCGCGCGTCTCGATCGCCAAACCGCTGTACGTCCAAAGTTGGCGCTTGGTGCGGAACCGATGAGGAGTTTGGATCAGCGCGACCAACAGAGCAGCTCGAATCGGACCGATGTAAGGAATCTGCCGCAGCAACTTCGTCGCGCCATGTTTCCGGCTCTCGGCTAATAGAGCCCGCCGCACGGCTTGGCGCAACCCTCGCACCGCATCGAGCTGTTGGTAGAAGAACTCCGCCAGCCGACGCACGCCGGCTTCCCCGATCTTGTTCAACCACTCCGAGCGATGACGCGGTGCGTAGACCTGTTGCCCTCCGCAGGCGATGCCCCAGCTTCGATACAGAGCCTTGACCCGATTCATGACCCGGGTGAGATCTTGGCTGATGGTCAGGTAACTGCGCGCCACTTCCTTCAAGGTCCGGAGGCCGTTCTCTCCATGGTAGACCGCGCGCAGATAGCCGCCCCGTAGTAGGTCGGCGAGCTTGCGCGCGTCAATCTTGTCGCTCTTGTTGCCCTCTTTCAGCAGAGCATTTTTCCGCGGATCGCACACTACGAGCTCTGTGACGTGTGGCTTCAGTAGGTCATACAACCAAGCCGCCCAGGTTCCTTCTTCCAACGTCACATGCAAATCACCGTGTAGCCCCTGGACAAACTGCAGGATGGTGCTCGCCTTGGTTTCGACGATGGATTCCATCGCCAGCTTTCCATCGCCAGTCATCACCGCGATCGAAATCGTTTCTTGGTGAACGTCCATGCCGATATACTTCTTTACGTTCATACGGTGCCCCTTCCGGTAGAGTTCTGGATCACACTCAGACGCTACTGCAAAGGGGCGCCCTTTTATAATGCGTCGGCTTCTGGGAAGCCAGCCACGATCAGTCATCGGAGCGCATTCCGGCCACGTCGGTCATACCTTGTACATGTGTGGACGCTACCGATTGTCGCGAAGGAAGCAAATTCTGGAGGAGCAGTTCGTGCCGTTTCCGATGATGTGGACTGGAGTCCTCGATACAAACATCCGTAGTTTTCGATGATTCAATTGGTCATGATTCGCGCGCACTACATCGTTCTCGGCTAATTGACGGTAGCCCTTGGCCTTGTTTCACATTCCACCGAGATCCCGCCATCCAGAAATCACCTTACCGTAGTTGCCAGGGCGCATGAAGGCGAATGCCTGCTCGTGTTCCAGGTGACCTGCGGAGTCTTCAGAAAATGCCGGTTTTGTGAACCGCCACACGTCGCAAACCGTTGATAATTAATGTCCAATAGCGCGTGGAGCACAACCGGAGAGCACCCAACGCTGGCTCCCGCCTCCCCTTCAACCCTCACTGTCGGCTAGGGGTGCTTTTGGAGGGCAACATGATTCACTCCGTTTCGATCTACTGGGAGGCGCGAAAATTCCGCTGGTGGTATCCCGATGGCTGCGGAGTCTATTAACCCTACTATGCTCAATTGGTTACGCGCGAATACGCCGCCCAAAGGGGCATCATCGAGGAGAGTTCCGTCGCAGGAGTGTATTTATGTACCCATTGGTTGCGCGGTTGCTTTCTCGCAACCAGTTCGTTATGATGAGATTACCCTCACTACCACAGCCGATCAGCCCGAAACTGGCATCGAGCGTTATTGGCGCGAGCACGACGCCTTAGAGCGCAAGTTCCATCCTCAATGGACACCGCCCGCAGTCGCTGAGCATTGATATGCAGCGCATCGAGATCACCAAAGAGGAGTTCCAACGTACCATCGCTGAATTGCGCGAGCTGAGCCCAGAGATTGCCAGCGTGGTGTTCTATACTCCCCGCGGTGTGCCGGTAGTCGAATATGTATTCGTTCGCCCCGCTCCGGACTTGTGGATCAAGAAGATGGAGCGCATGTACAACCTGCCTGACTATCGCACATGACCTCGCCTGTGGCCAGTGTTAGCTTGTGCAGCCAAGGTTCGCAAGGCGTACCCCGGCGCCTACGACGACCTGGACGATGCCATGTTCACAAGGAAAGTGTTGGCCAAGTACCTGCACTATTGCGATATATCTGCCCGGATAGCATCATTCCAGACATTCAGGGTATTCGCTAGGACACATGGCTTAGTAAAGCGGTCGCTTAGCCCGCTGGCGGTGTTGCGGCCCTTGGCGATCACCGCACATCAAGATGTGACCATTCTCACTGACAGGACGCGCTCATTTGTGTTTGCATTAACACATCCGGCCTCCCCGAAGAGCAGTTCCCGCGGTTGAGACGCAGCACCCCCTGAGGCAACGCAAGTCCCCTCGTGACAAGAAGGAGAGTATGCTGACATTAGGCCCTCGTCTTGATGCCTGAACCGTTCTAACCCCCAGCCGAGAAAGTGTTGCGCAAGTAACGCTGTCCCGACTCGGAATTGACAACGCCTGTGCTAGCAGTTTGCTGTCGCAGCCAAGGCCACCGCGAATCGCGGTCTAGTCCAGGGGGATGTATGGAAACACTCTGTGTAGTTCTCTATCAGAATGACCCCAGGATTGCGCAAGTTCTGGCGGTTAGTCTTTCCCAACATTTTGACTCGGTTCATTTGGCCCGCACCTGCGAAGAGGTGCGCCCCACCGTTGCCCGGCATCGCGCGGAAGCGCTGGTACTGGATCTGGAAACGTCGGGACCGGACGAAGTTGACCGTTTGCATCGCGAGTTTCCCGGCCTCTGCATCGTCGGCACCCACCGGTTGGCGGACGACAAACTCTGGGCCGAGGCCATGAGTTTGGGCGCGTCCGACATATGTGAGCCGCGCAACGATGACGTGGTGCGCTCCCTGTTACACTCCGTGTCGCGCAGGCTCGCGCACCATGCGGCCGCCTGATCAATCTTGGAGAAGCTTGTTTGAGAAGGGATCCTTCACAGAACTCCACGACGTTGAACCTTAAATACCGTGTCTCGTTAGGCGCGGGGGAAGGAGGGAGCGATGTTCATTCGCAGAGTCTTTTCACTCGTTGTTCTCTTCCTTATGTCTTGCCGCATTTGGTGAATCTCAGCAAGGGCAGATCAAGCGTGTGCCAGTGAAGCCGACCTCGCCTGCGTCTGGCCAGGAGATGTACACCACGTATTGCGCTGTCTGTCACGGCAGCGACGGCAAGGGAGGCGGCCCAGCTGCCGAGGCCCTGAAGGTGCCACCGCCAGATCTGACAACTCTGGCCAGGCAGAATGGCGGCAAGTATCCGTCCAACCACATCACAAGCGTCATCCAAGGCGACCTGCACCTGCCGGCACACGGTTCAAAAGAAATGCCGGTGTGGGGCTGCCTGTTCTGGCGCATGAGCCAAGGGCACAGCTCTGAAGTACAGTTGCGGGTCAGTAACTTGAACAAATACATCGAATCGATGCAGCAAAAATAACTGGAACCTGTTCTGGGCGGCTCTGATTCTGGCGGGGCCGCCTGCCAGGACTTCTTAACTGGAGAGGACGCTCGATGAACGGTAATCTGAACTGCAATCGCAAGATCAAGATGATGTGGCTAGTCGTGCTGGCGGCGATCGGGTTGGCACAGGCCAGCGCGCAAGTTCTCACGGGCGATCAAGTGAAGAAAGTTGCTCCGACCTCGTTTTTCTTTGCTGGCCAGAGCGCGGCTGTGCAACTGCGGAATGCGGCGGGCCTGAAGAACTCCGCCGGCAAGCTGGTGCTGGCGGGGCTGGTGGATACATCGGGGTATTCAACCGCAATCGCGGAGAGATACCAGGGTTTCCTGATAACCGAAACCAAGCTCAGCCTTGACGGAGCTACGCTGGATCCGGGAGCCTATGGATTCGGCTTCAGGGCTGGAAAATTCACCGTGATGAACGTGGCGGCAACGGACGTGTTCTCGATGGCCAGCCAGAACGACGATCAGCTCAAACACCCGGTTCCCCTGAAATTTGAAAAAGACGGCACTGCGTACCGGCTGTACGCCGGGCGGCAGTATGTGGTCGTGAAAGCGGATTAGCAATTATATCTCTTCACTCCGGCTTTCTTATCAGCCACAAAAGCATAAACGCCTACTGAATACCCTCCGGATCCATTCCGCGATCGGAAAATGCTGCGCCGAAATGAATTCAAACTGCACCACTACCGGTAGTGGGCTACTTTGAATTCTAGAGTACGAAATATGATGGTGGACGAAGCTGGTCACACCGTTGGCAACTGCACAGGTACGAAGAATAGCTTGGGATTGTAATGTGGCCGCAATTAGGGCACAGGAACCAATCTTCCTCAGCCCCAGCCTTCATAATTTCAGCGCAATATGGGCATCGGATGATTTCAAACATCTCTACACCTCCCCTATGCCGCTCTTTCCGCCCGCTTGCCCCGCGTCAATGACCATGCGTAGGCGGCACAGATGTTTGGATCTACGGTGATCTGCCATTCCGCAAGCAGCCATTCTGGGACATAACACCGATTCCTGTTTCGCTCGCACCAGGTGTGCAGCTCCGCTGACGAGGTGTATCTCTCTGCCGTGAGCCGCAGTTGCCTGACCCGCAGTTCGAATTCAGTAGGGAGAGCGGGCGGAATGGGAAGCCCCCAGTTGGGGTTTCCGCGTTTGCGCCTCGTGGTGGAGAGAGCAACCGGTGTCGTCATAGGCCGATCATACTCCGCCAGGCTTGCTACAGTGCGGTCAAGCCGAGGTAAATAAATTTCCGGTGGTCATGGTCAACGGTGACAAAGGAAAGTGCTGCAGAAGTGAGGCTCCACCTTCTGATCTGCGGAGCCCGTAAGTCAAGCAGCAGTGCCAGAGGGCGAACGATTGTCATGCAAGATTCGTTTTGCGTAGCAGTCGGTATGGACGGCTTTGCCCTTTTCATCAGTGCATGTATCCTCTCGAAGTGTCACTGGCTTGTCGCAGATCGGACAGAGGATTTCCTGCTGCCGGTTCTCCATCAGACGCTCCCCACCGTGCCGTAGGAAAATGCTAATCCGAGATGACATCTCACTCAAGTAAATGTTGGAATATCCGATCGCCCTAGAAAGCGTCGTTACCTAGCAGGCTGCTGAAAAATTGATTCGCAGCGTGTTTTTCTTTCTGTTGTTCATCGTTGATGATGTTGAACGGTTTGATTTCCGGTGTTTTTGTGGCCTCTGGTTCTAACTCGATGCTGCTAGAGACACACGTCATCCCCGACTTAGGCCGCCGCAACTGCGGTGGCCAGGTTTCGCATGCGCACCAGATTGTAGGCGGCGCAGGCGAGAGTAAATATCCAGTGCACTTTGCACACCCCGCGATGGCGCACCTTCCGCATCAGTGCAATCGTCTTCAGCCAGCCGAAACATTCTTCGATCCGCTTCCTCTTCCTCTGACTGAGACGATAGCCAGAATGACGCGTCGTCCGCCCGTCAATCGCGCTGCCGCCGCACCGTCCCAAGTTCTGCGCTACGTGCGGCACGACCTGCAGATGGCGGCACTCCGCCACAAACCCGAACGTGTCGAATCCTTTGTCGCCGCCGACCGTCACCTTCTGCGTGCCGGGAAGTTTCTCCAGCATGATCAGCGCCGCATCGCGTTCCGCCGTCCCGTTCGCCTGGAACACTTCCGCATCCACGATCAGTCCGTTGCGATTCTCCACCAACAGATTGCCGCTGTAACTCAACTTGGACTCCTTCCCCGCGCTTTTGCGCGCCAGCAGAGCCTCGGGATCGGCCTTCGATTCATGCGTCTCATTCGACCGCCGCTCGCCGCGAAAGTTCACCGTGGGATTGCCGGAATCATCCGGCGGAGGCGACGGCTTGCCCGCTTTCGGCTGGAAACTCTTCGCGCTCGCCCAGGCTTCCAGCAGCGTGCCGTCCACCGTAAAATGTTCGTCGGAGGTCAGCCCCTTCACCCGCGCCTGCGCGACCACGCGCGCCAGAAACTCCTGGGCCACATCCGCGTCCAGCAAGCGGTCGCGGTTCTTAGTGAAGGTGGTCGCGTCCCACACCTCATCGTCCGCGTTCAGCCCCACGAACCAGCGGAACAGCAGGTTGTAATCCATCTCTTCCATCAGCAAACGCTCGCTGCGGATCGAGTACAGCATTTGCAGCAACTGCGCTCGCAACAGCTTCTCCGGCGGAATCGATGGTCGCCCGACCGTGGCGTACATGCCGTCGAACCGCCACGACAACTGGGTGAGTACTTCGTCCACCATGGCCCGGATAGCACGCAGCGGGTGATCCTCGCGCACACGCATCTCCGGCGACAAATAACTGAATATATGATTCTGCTGCTGATCTTCTCCGCGCATGCCTTCTCCTATCACACGCGGCTGTGGATTAGGAGTACTTTTTCAGCAGCCTGCTAGACAGGGGTAACGTTCTCCGCTTGCCAGCCCTTGGGGCCTTTGGTCACGTCGAACTGCACGGTCTGGCCTTCTTGCAGGCTCTTAAAGCCGCCAGCTTGAATAGCGGAGAAATGCACGAAAACGTCTTCGCCAGTTTGACGGCTGATGAAACCATAGCCTTTGGCGTCGTTAAACCACTTCACTGTTCCTTGTTCTGCCATTGATGTTCCTATTCTTGTTTCTTGAAATGTGCTGAGAAGATCCGCTGCTGTAGAGGGGGTTGACGTTGGTTGGCGGTACCGACCTTCAACTGCTTGTGAGTCAAACTTAGCGAATACCAATGTAGCACAATAAATCGGCGAAACTCTCGAAACTTTGCTGGGGGATGGTCTCCGGTCTCCCAACCTCGCAGAGCACATCGGCGTTGTCATCCGCGACAAATCGCTGGACGAGCCGCCGCCGCTAATTTTTTGGCGCTGATTGATCTGTTCATCGTTTCTCACCTCGAAGTTCTGAAGCTATTTGCCGACACCGCCAAGTTCCGTGCTTAAAGACGGACTGAGCTACGGAATCGTCAGGCTTATGACAGACGGTCGGCAGCGATCTTCTACTAACCCGACTTCAGTGAAACCGTAGAGTTAAACCAAACCTTCTGTGGTTTATGATGTGTACTCCGAAGCGAGGAGGGGGCAATGGCAGATCGTAGTGCGGCAGCGAAGAAGGCGGCTCGAACTAGAAAGCACTGGGCAGCAGGCAAAAAAGCGGCGAGAACTCGGAAACTGAGGGCGGCAGGTAAAAAGGCAGCACTGACCAGAAAACAGAGAGAGGCGGGGGGGAAGGCAGCGGCTACTCGAAAGCTGAAAAAGGAGCAGCGTGCGCCTGCGCCACCAACTCCGGAAGCGGAGGCACAGGTGACACAACCGGAGATTGGTAACGTTCAACAGTGATCTCGGTGTTAGACGGCTACAGCCTATACGGACAAATCGGGGAAGTAATTGGTTCCCTTCTCGATCTCTTCTTGCTCGGGCACCTTGTAGTACAACCAGTGTTCAGGACGCCGAATCATCACATCCTTCACCAGCAGCCGCACAAAGGGAGTAAGCTCGACATGTCCGACTAGAACTGGGCGGGGGTTGATGAGTTTGGCAGAAGTTCGGCTGCAAGAAGGCGAGTCGATAGAAAACGCCCTCCGTCGCTTTAAGCGCAAGGTTCAGACGGAAGACATCATTAAGGAAGTAAAGCGTCACTCCTATTACCTGAAGCCGGGAGCGAAGCGGCGGGTGAAGCAAGCTTTGGCGCAACAGCGTGCCCGAAAGAAGATTCGCAAAGAGAGACTAAGTTCGAATCGTTAGGGTCGCTGCTGCCAAAGCAGCGAGCCCTATGGTCTACACAACGTAATACTGTAAGCAAACACGAGGAGCCGATGTCAAAGCATGATTCTGTCACCAAACGCCACCGACGCCCGAAGTCGGGAAAGCGTGCAGACTACACCGCACGAACCATGGCGGCTGTGAAGCAACTCGAACAAGTAGCGAAGCTAAAAGTTAAGTGAATCTCAGAGGCTGTCTGGCTGAGTCGAAGCGATCCACCTGTACTGCGATGCCGAGCGTGTGGGCCAGTTCACTTGAGGGGACGGCTTCCGGTTCCGGTCGGATGACGCGCCCAACTGCCGCGAAGGCGCGGGAGGCGTCGTGTCAGCTATATGCTTCAACATGTCCGTTGCCGATTGAAGGGGCTTCTCACAAATCTTGTTCATGCTGATCGCGTGCCGCCAAAGTAAATTGATAATCTCGCATCACATCGGCAAGCGGGACGCGGAAGGCGCGTGGGAACTCATGCGCGATCTGCGAGCGCGAACGGAAGGCATTTTCCAGCTAACCGCGATGACTTGAGGCGATCAACCTCTACCGCTGCTGTGTCAGGATCTCCTGCTCGACTCGGAGCCAGTCCTGCTCGTCCTGCTCAGCTCGGAGCCAGTCCTGCTCGTCTTGGTCCGGTTCGCGACCACGGCTTTCATGCAACTCATAGTGAGCATTGGGCTCGATCATGGTCAACCTCTGGGTGCTGTGGACTAAGAGGAACGTACTTCAGATGGGCTGACTTAGCTCAGAGGACCTGAATGAGAGACAAACGGGATTCACTCTAGTTTGACCCTAGTCTGACTCTCTGCGATTGTCAATCGCGATTCGGCATCGGGTTTGTGGGTCTAGTGTGGACGCTGGAAGGCGCGGTCCCCCCTCAGCCCTGTCACAACGGGTTCGAAAGAGCCCTTGATCGTGGAAACCTTTAGGGCCGTGACAAAAGTAATGAACTGAAGGCTCAAATCATTGAAACTCATCCCCGGAACACTCACACTACCTCCGAAGTTAGGGAGGGGTAGAAGCATGGAAACCCGACCACAAGCCACCATAGCTCGCCGGCGCAGCGACCGCTTGATTGGCCAGTATGTGACTCACTGCAAGGTCCCGCTGCACGGCGCCATCGGATTCGTCAAGCCGCAAGAGATGCTGGCGCGCCGACAACCCTAGATCTCGCCGCACGCGACCGCAAACTCGACGCCCCACGCTTAGCAGCGCGAATTCCGCCGCCAGCAGGCTGATCAGGAATCACTCCTCCGATCACGATGTGAGGTACAATGATTTTGCCAGGTGAAACGGCAGCGGGCTCTGCAGGGATGCAACCATGCCGAAGGATAGCTTGGTGTGCGCATTGAGACGATCACTGCATCTGCGCGAATATCCTTCCCGCGCTCCTGCCAACCCGCATCGGATCGGTAGACCCGCATGGCTTGAAAACCCCCGCCGCAGGACGGAATCTACACTACCGGAGTGCTTCCCACTTCACTTTGAGGCGGCACATTTGCAGTTGTGGCGCAGACTATTGTGCATAGCAGCGCGGGGCGCGAGGAATGAAAGACTGCCTCATGGAAGAAGATTCCAAAATTCGCAAGATCGCATTTGTCGGCGACCACTTGCCGCGCAAGTGCGGCATTGCGACGTTCACGTCTGACCTGCTTGTCGCCGTGGCAGCCGCTCATCCCCAAAGCCAGTGTTTCTCGGTGTCGGTGAATGACATTCCAGGTGGCTACGAATACCCGGAAGTAGTTCGCTTCGAGATTGAGGAGCAGGATTTGTCGTCTTATCTACGTGCTGCGGACTTCCTCAACATCAGCGACGTGGACATCGTCTGCTTGCAGCACGAATTCGGCATTTTCGGCGGGACGGCCGGCGGCCATATCCTGGCACTCCTGCGCGAATTGAGAATGCCCGTTGTCGTTACGCTTCATACCATTTTGCGGGAGCCGAAAGCGGACCAACGGCGCGTAATGCACGAGTTAGTCGCGCTCTCGACCCGACTCGTGGTCATGACTGAGCGTGGGCGACAGATGTTGCAGGAGATTTACCAGGCACCGCCGGCCAAGATCGATCTCATCCCGCATGGCATTCCCGACGTAGGTTTTGTCGATCCGACCCATTTCAAGGACCAGTTCGGTGTGGAAGGGAGGGTGGTGCTGCTCACGTTCGGGCTGCTTTCGCCGAACAAGGGGATCGAATATGTGCTCAACGCCCTGCCGCACATTCTGGCGGAGTTTCCCGACGTTGTCTATATTGTCCTGGGCGCCACCCATCCCCACGAACTACGCGAGCATGGCGAAGCCTACCGGCTCAGCCTTGAAATCCTCGCCAAAAAGAACAAACTCGAGAAGAACGTCATCTTCTACAACCGGTTCGTAGAACTTGAAAATCTGAAGGAGTTCATCGGCGCCGCAGACCTTTACATCACGCCTTATCTCAACGAAGCGCAGATCACGTCGGGCGCGCTAGCCTATACGTTTGGTGCGGGCAAAGTGGTAGTTTCGACACCGTACTGGCACGCTGCAGAATTGTTGGCGGAAGACCGCGGCGTGCTGGTGCCGTTCGGCGACGCCCCGGCCATAGCCCGCGAGGTGATTGGTTTGCTGCGCGACGACACCCGCCGGCATGCCATTCGCAAGAATGCTTACAAGCTGGGCCGTGAGATGGTCTGGAGCAACGTGGCGCGGCTCTATATGCGCTCGTTCGAGTTTTCACAAATCGAGGGGACGGCGCGATCTCGAAAATCTCTCGCCACGAAGACGCTCGACCAAAAGCCGCGGGAACTGCCGGAGTTGAAGTTGAGTCATCTCTCGCGGATGACCGATTCGACCGGGATCTTCCAGCATGCCATTTTTACCGTCCCGAATTTTTCGGAAGGCTACTGTACGGATGACAATGCTCGCGCATTCATCCTCACGGTACTGCTCAGTGAATTGGGAGAAGAGCCAGAGCGCGTGCGGACGCTGGCCACAACCTACGCGGCGTTCTTGCATTACGCGTTCGATCTTAGAGTGAAACGCTTCCACAACCACCTGAGTTTCGACCGCCGCTGGCTCGACGAACAAGGGTCAGAGGATTGTCAAGGGCGAGCGCTCTGGGCGCTGGGCGTAGGCGTGGGGCGTTCGCCCTATCGGAGCTTCCAGATCATGGCTGGACAACTCTTCGCGCTGGCGTTGCCAGCTCTGACGGAGTTCACTTCGCCGCGGGCGTGGGCGTTCGGCCTTATCGGCATTCATGAATACCTGCGCCGGTTGAGCGGTGACAGCCTGGTCAACCAAACCCGTGAGACACTCACTTCCCGGCTCATGGAACTTTTCGAAAGGACCGCCCAGCCGGACTGGCGCTGGTTTCAAGAGGATCTGACTTACGACAACGCGAAGCTCCCACACGCCTTGATTCTGACCGGACGTACAACCGGACAACAAGCGGTGCTTGAGCGAGGCCTGCAGGCCCTGCGCTGGCTGACGGAATTGCAAATCTCCGAGAAGGGTCACTTTCGATCCATTGGCAGCAACGGATTTTATCGCCGCGGCGGCATGCGCGCCAACTTTGACCAGCAGCCCATCGAGGCGCAAGCAATGGTCTCAGCCTGTCTTGAAGCCTATCGCGCCACATCGGACCTCTGGTGGTACGACAAGGCGCAACGCGCGTTCGACTGGTTCATCGGCTGGAACGATCTCGGATTGGAACTCTGCTCTCCCAAAACAGGCGGCTGCCGCGATGGGTTGCACGTGGATCGGGTCAACCGGAACCAGGGAGCGGAATCAACCCTGGCCTTCTTGCTTTCGTTGGCGGAGATGCGCTTGGCGCAAAATATGCTGACGAGTTTTAAGGAACCGATCGCCGCCTAAAGTAAAATCACCGCTTCCGGTCCTGTTCCTGTGGAATGACCAGTCCATGAACGACAACTCGATTCACGTCAAACGCACGGCCACGGTCCTCAGGCCCGACCAGTCACGCGTTCTCTTGCGGCCGTTCAGTCAGGGGGATCCGCAGCGGACCGGCAGGATTATCGCCAGGATCATGTCGCTCCCGGAAAACCGAGTCGGCCCTCTCCTGGACGAAGTATCCGCCGAATTCTCCCAGCGACACCAGCAGATCCACAAATCCTTTCTGGAACGATTCGAACAGGTCCGCGACCTCCTGTTGACCGATGAGAAAATTTCTGAACAAAGAAAGCTGTTGATCGGCTCCTATTTCGTTTGCGAATTCTCCTTAGAATCCGCAGCCCTGTTCAATCCGTCCATCGTCCCGCACCCTGACCAGTCTGACCTGCCTCCCGGCGCTCTGCGTTTTATCCTCAGCTTGCGCGCCACCGGGGAGGGACACATCTCCTCCATCACTTTTCGGACGGGTATCATCCACGTCGACCATCGGATCGAGGTCCTACCCCCAACCGGCTTCCTCACCGAGCCGCGTCAAATCCCGAACCCCCGTTACGAGAAGGCGCTCTTCGAGCGGAAACTCTTTGAGCTGGGATTGACCAACGAATTCACGCGCCGGGTTATGAACAAGTTTGGGGAGTCGTTTGCATTGGAAGAACTTCGCGCCAATCTCGAAGCCGAAGTGAAGCAGTCCCGCCTGTCGGATCGGAACGCCATCCGGGGAATTTTGATGCTGGCCCGGTCCAATTACGAGGTTCAGTTTCAGCCCCAACAGCGTCTGTGTGAACGCGTCATTTTCCCGGCCACGCCGTCGCAACGGAACGGCATCGAAGACGCCCGGTTCGTCTGTTTCCGGAACGATGACGGTACCCACGTCTACTACGCCACCTTCACGGCCTTCGATGGCAAGGTGGTCTTGCCAGAGCTGGTGGAGACTTCTGACTTCCTCCTCTTTCGGTTCATCACCCTGAACGGTCCGGCTGCGGAAAACAAAGGCATGGCCATCTTCCCCCGGAAAATCAACGGCTTCTATGCCATGCTTTCCCGCCAGGACAACGAGAACATCTACCTCATGTTTTCCGACAATGTCCACTTCTGGTATGAACGCAAGGTGCTCCTTAAACCGATGTTTCCGTGGGAACTGGTCCAGCTTGGGAACTGCGGGTCCCCCATTGAGACCGAAGCGGGCTGGCTAGTCCTCAGCCACGGGGTCGGCCCCCTGCGAACGTACTGCATCGGCGCGTTCCTCCTCGATCACGATAATCCCGGCAAAGTGATCGGCCGCCTCCGCGAACCCTTGCTCAAACCGGACCAAAGGGAGCGTAAAGGGTACGTGCCGAACGTCGTTTATACCTGTGGCGCTCTCCTCCACAACGGCGAACTGATCATTCCCTATGGCATGGCCGATCACGCCACCGGTGTCGCTACGGTTCCCCTCGCTGAAGTGCTGGCTGCCCTGCACTAGGAAATGTCGTCGAACAGTATGAGAAAGCCCGACAAAAGAGTGGCTGTCCTGTCGCCGATAGCCTGGCGAACGCCTCCTCGGCAATACGGCGCCTGGGAAACGGTGGCTAGCAACATCACCGAAGGGCTCGTCGCCCGTGGCTGGGATGTGACATTGTTCGCCAGCCGGGATTCTGTGACCCGCGCTCACCTGCATGCCGTGGTGGACAAGGGATATGAAGAGGATTCCGCCGTCGATCCCAAAGTAGCCGAATACCTTCACATCTCCGAAGCGTTCGAGCGCGCTGCTGAGTTTGACCTCATCCACAGCCACTACGACTTCATGGCTTTGACCTACACCCGGCTGGTCAAGACACCGGTCCTCACTACCATCCACGGATTCTCATCAGCCAAAATTATGCCCGTCTATCAGAAGTATCGTGACGGATATTTTGTCTCCATCAGTGACTCCGATCGAGCCGCAGGGCTGAATTACCTGGCGACCGTCTACAACGGCATCGATCTCTCGTTGTACCCGCTTCAGGAACCCGGCGGTGATGACCTGATTTTCCTCGGTCGGATCCACCCGGATAAAGGTGTTCATCTGGCCATCGAGGTTGCTCGTCTGAGCGGAATGCGTTTGATCATCGCTGGTATTATCCAGGATGAGGCCTATTTCCGGGAGCAGGTCAAACCCCATCTCGACGATCAAAACATCCTTTACATTGGACCGGTGGGCGTGCCGGGCAAGAACGAACTGTTTGCCCGAGCCCGAGCTCTACTGCACCTGAACACCATCCCGGAGCGATTCGGACTTGTCCTGGTCGAAGCCAATGCCGCTGGCGTGCCCGTCATCGCGATGGACCTGGGCTCTTGCCGTGAGGTGATCAAGGACGGGCAGACCGGTTTTCTGGTGGACAACGTCACTAAAGCAGTTCGGGCCCTTGGACGAATTTCTGAAATCGATCGTCGTGCCTGCCGCAGCCGTGTCCGGCAATACTTTTCGATCGATACCATGGTGGAGGGATACGAACGGGTTTACTCGACGATTTTTGATCTGGAAGCGAAGAGACGACCATGAAGTTAGACATTGTCAGACGGTACCGCCACAACCCCATCCTCACCAAGGCCGAAATCCCCTATCCAGTGGAAACCGTTCACAACGCGGCGGTCGTGAAGCATGAGAACGAATACATCATGCTTTTCCGCTCCCATCTCCGCACCGGACGGTCCATCATTGGTTTGGCACGCAGTCCCGACGGATTCCGCTTCACCGCCGATCCACAGCCCTTTCTGATTCCTGCGCAGGACAGCCCTTTTGCCGCCTATGAAGAGTTCGGCGTGGAGGACCCACGCGTGACCCGGCTGGAAGGGGAGTACATCATCACCTACAGCGCCTACTCGCGAAATGGAGTGCGGATCGCCCTGGCCAAGACGAAGGACTTCAGTCAGGTGGAAAGGGTCTCCCTCATCACGGAGGCGGATTATCGGAATGTGGTGATCTTTCCCGAGAAGTTTGATGGACTCTATACCCGACTTGACCGTCCCCATTCGGAAATCGCCCCCTGGTCAATCTGGATTTCCTATTCTCCGGATCTATGCTATTGGGGCCAATCTCAGCTCATCATGAAGCCTGAACCATATCACTGGGATGAAATGAAGATCGGTCCCGGCGCGCCGCCGATCAAAACGGACCAGGGATGGCTTTCCATCTATCACGGAGTTTTCCGAACTATGGATGGATCGGTCTATCGTTTGGGGGTTGCTCTTCATGATCTCGAGAACCCGGCAAAGGTCATCGGTGTGGGCGACTCGTGGATTTTGCAACCGGAAGATCCTTGGGAAATAACTGGATACGTCCACAACGTGGTCTTCACCTGTGGTGCCGTCCCAGAGTCCGATGGAACCGTGAAAATCTATTGGGGGGGCGCAGACACGGTCATGTGCGTGGGCGAAGCAAACGTCTCGGATCTGGTCGCACTATGCCTGCATCACGGCAGACCGGCAAAGTAGACATGGCATTTCAAGAGTCCTAATAGCCCGAGGTCCGGGTGGTCTGCAGCTACCTCAATAACCTGGAGCAGGGACAGACGGAGACTGCGCATGGGACTTTGCGACGGCGAGCCGAGAAAAGCAGAAGACGGACCCACTTGGTCCGCCTCTGCCAATTAAACTTACAAACTCTAGTTCTCGTACAACAGCACGCCCTCGGTTTCCTGCGAGTCCACCGGACGGTAGTACAGCCTGTTGTCCTCGAGGAAGACCTCGATGAACGCGGGCCGCGTGGTGATGGTGCCTTGGATCAGCGCCTCCGACAACGGATCTTCGACGTACTTCTGCAAGGCACGCCGCAGCGGACGCGCGCCGTAGGTGCGATCACTGAGTGTCTGACTGAGGACCCACTTCTTGGCCGCGTCGGTTACGGTCACGGTGATTGATTTCGGCGCCAGATTCTGGTTCAGCTGGCTGACCATAAGCTCCAGGATCTGAATGAGGTCGTTCTCAGTCAGCGCGCTGAACAGGATGATTTCGTCCAACCGGTTCAGGAACTCGGGGTTGAAGGTGCGCTTGACCTCGCTCCTCACCAGATCCTCGACCTTGTCGGAGATCGTGTCTTCCTTGGTCGACTGGAAGCCCAGGCCTTCGCGCTTCTGCAAGTGGCGCGCGCCGATGTTAGAAGTCATGATGATGATGGCGTTCTTGAAGTCCACTGAGTTGCTCAAACCGTCGGTGAGCTGGCCGTCTTCAAACACTTGCAACAGGATGTTGAAAACATCCGGGTGCGCCTTCTCGATTTCGTCAAGCAGAACCACCGAGTAGGGCGCGCGCTTCACGCGTTCTGTCAACTGGCCGCCCTCCTCGTAGCCCACATATCCCGGAGGCGAACCGATCAGCTTTGAGACCGAGTGCTTTTCCATGAACTCGGACATGTCGAAGCGCACCAGCGATTTCTCGCCGCCGAACATGAACTGCGCCAGCGTGCGGGCCACTTCGGTCTTGCCGACGCCGGTGGGTCCGAGGAACAAGAATGAGCCGATGGGCTTGTTCGGGTTCTTCAGGCCAGCGCGGCTGCGGCGGATCGCACGGGCCAGGGCGTTGATGGCCTTGTCCTGCGAGATGACCCGCTTGTGGAGTTCTTCTTCGATGCGCAGCAGCTTCTGCGATTCTTCTTCTTTAATCGAGGTGACGGGAACACCAGTCCAGCGCGATACCACATCCTCGATGTCCTCCCGACCGACAACGCCGGTGGAGGATTCATCGAGGTGGTATTTTTCGCGAAGGGCGCGCAGGTTCTCGCGCTCTTTGCGTTCCTCGTCCGAGTAGAAGCGCGCCTTCTCGAACTCGTGGTTCGCGATGGCGTTTTCCATGCGGTGCACAATGAACTTGATCCGCTTCTGGACCTCCCTGATCTCCTCAGGCAATGAGGTCTGGCGCAGCTTCACGCGCGCCCCCGCCTCGTCAATCAGGTCAATCGCCTTGTCGGGCAGGAGGCGATCCGGAATGTAGCGGTTGGAATGCGAAACCGCGAAGTTGATAGCGTCGTCGGTGTAAGTGACGGCGTGGAACTTCTCGTAGCGGTCCTTAATGCCGAACAGAATCTTGGTGGCGTCGCCTTCATCCGGCGGCGGAACCTTGACGGCCTGAAAACGGCGCTCCAGCGACCGATCTTTTTCGATCGACTTACGATACTCGCCCGGCGTAGTCGCGCCGATACACTGAATTTCACCGCGCGACGAAGCCGGTTTCAGGATGTTGGCCGCGTCTAACGAACCTTCGGCAGAACCCGCGCCTACCAGCGTGTGCAGCTCATCGACGAAGATGATGGCGTTCTGCGACTCCATCAGCTCCTTCATGACGCTCTTCAGGCGCTCTTCAAACTGGCCACGATATTTGGTGCCCGCCACGATTAATGACAGGTCAAGGGCCAGGATGCGCTTATCTGCCAGGAACGACGGAACTTCGCCATCGGCGATGCGCTGCGCTAGTCCTTCGACGATGGCAGTCTTACCTACGCCCGCCTCGCCGATCAGTACTGGGTTGTTCTTGGTGCGGCGGCAGAGAATATGAATCACGCGCTCCAGCTCGCTTTCACGTCCCACCAGCGGATCGAGCTGGGTATCCATCGCGGCCTGGGTCAGGTCGCGGGAAAACCCAACCAGCAGGGAAGATTCGCGCTGGCGCTGCGGCTGAGCTTTTTCCTGGCTGGTCCGCGCCAGTTCCTCGCGGATGGTCGAAAGGCGTAAGCCGCTTTCGTGCAGGATCTCGGCGGCGAAGCACTCCTCTTCACGCAGCAGTCCCAACAAAAGATGCTCGGGTCCAACGTGTTTGTGCGAAAGGCGCTCAGCCTCCTCGGCAGCGTAAGCCAGAACCTGCTTGCACTCGTTGCTCAACGGGAGATCGACCGAGGTCGAGAGCTTCTCCCGGATAGTAATGTGTCCCTCAATCTGCTTGCGGATAGACTCGACCGAGGCATGAGAACGCAGGAACCGGAAGATGAGAGCTTTGTCTTCGCGCAGAAGTCCCAACAGCAGGTGCTCCGTCTCTATGTAAGGAGAACCGAACCGACTGGCCTCGTAGCGCGCAAAGAAGATGACGCGTTGTGCTTTCTCCGTGTAGCGTTCGAACATATAAGCCCCCTCCCCGCCAAGTTCTCCGGGAAGGTGTCGGGTCGCGCAATAGTGGGCAGCGAGCAGATCGTTTGTGCAGTTCTTTCCTGCAACTGCAAAGCGCCGTCCGAAGCTCGTCTTCTAGCTTTGTGAAGATCGTTGAGCTTCCGCCGGACCTGAGGCACGCGCTTCCGGTGGTTAGACTGCTGGCAGCAACTTGCCACACTCCAAGCAAAATGGTTTGGAGCGCGCCGTGATCCCCCCGCACGACCGGCAGATCCTTTGTGATCCGTAAGCCGCGGGCTGCGGCCGTACTTCAATAAAGCGCACTGATGAGGTAACCTTCCTTAGCCTACGAGTGATGACGGTCTGCAGTGCACGAAGGAACAGGATGGGTTCCATGTCGAGTTCTCGCTTTTCTATCGGTTGCGCAGGAGACCGTCGCCGTGAGGTGGGAACGGCTAGAATGCGACGGAGCGATGCGTAATAGACTCACTAACTGTAGGCCCTACCACCGCCGAAAGCAAATCCAGCGATCGGGCAACCAAGTGGCGACTGCTGCACGTGGGCTTCTCAGCCGCCTGCCCATGGACCCAGAGCAGGCCAGCATTCTGCCGTATACTCTTTGAGAGCGACAACAGGCCGTCGGGTTATGAGTCTTGGTGGCAACAACATTTCAACGAGTTAGCGGGCTTGGTTAAACGTTAGTGGTCAGAAGGTATACCCGCGTGACCACCCCGAACCGAAATTCCTCGATCAATTGAATCATTCACTTGCGGCTGCTGCGGAGGAACCCTTTTTGACCACCCGGTAGGCAAGGGCTGAATTTGAGGCTTCCGACGTGACGTTGGCGTGCTGTCGTCATTGACCTGCCCGCAATTGCGTCCTAACATTCTCGCCAATGGCAACTTCCTCCCAACTCATTGGCCAAACCATCTCGCACTACCGCATCGTCGAGAAGCTCGGTGGCGGCGGTATGGGCGTGGTCTACAAGGCTGAGGACATAAAGCTGCACCGCCTTGTTGCCCTCAAGTTCCTATCTGACATTTGCTAAAGATGCACAAGCTCTAGCACGCTTCCAACGTGAAGCGCAGGCTGGACGCAGGGCACTTGACCAGTCCGGGCACAATGTTGGGAACCGTGGCTTATATGTCGCCGGAACAAGTGCGAGCCAAGGAACTCGATGCCCGCACGGATCTGTTCTCGTTCGGTACGGTGCTGTACGAGATGGCGACGGGCGCATTGCCTTTCCGTGGGGAGAGTTCCGCAGTCATCTTTAATGCCATTCTGGACTCCCACACGTAGCATGTACTATTCTCGTCCCGGACTCCATTGCGACGTGTCTGCCACCGGGGCTACCGCAACGGTGTCACGCCGGATCACGTCCTGTTCGCAGGACTAGATGGGCAATTCGTTTTGAATCCGCTCGGTGAGCCATTTTTCGAGCTGGTATTTCGAGTGTTGGGGCACTTCGACAAACCGGATGCCTGCGCGACCCGTGCCGTCTGCCCATGCGATCTGGCCTTTCAGTTCGAGCGAGGTGTTGGAACCGGGAAGTGAGAATTGCAGCTTGGCTTGGGCATCGTTGGGCAGCATGCCCACCATGCGGATAGCCATGCCGCCTTCGCTCATATTGGTCGAGGTGGCGCTAAATTCCGGGGTATTGGGAAGAATGATCCGCACGGCCATCTCCACCGGATGGCGGAAGTACCGGCGTCGTTCCCTCACCATAGAATTCAGGGCAGCGTTGAAACAGCGCTTGGCGTTCAGGCGCGTCAGCGGTTTTTGGAGAACGAAGTTGGCCCCGGACTGGAAGGCCGCCTGGGTGCTGGTCTTGCCATTCAAGACGGCAAACGCGACCGTTCGGGCGTTACTCTGCGTCTTGCGGAGGGCCTTGAGCAGATCGGAGCCGCCTTGCAGATCGTCGCAATCCACGATCACCGCATCGAACTTGCACTTGGCGAGCAGGTCGTCCGCGGGCTTGATGTCCCCGCAAACCTGGATATTCACTGCGATATTTGTCAGCGTGGGGAGCAGCACCCCGAGCAGGACTGCATCTTGGCTGATGAGCAGGGATTTCAGTTGCATGGCTTTACCGACAGTAGCCGTGCTCGTGAGAAGGCGAAACTAACCGCGGTAACGGCAGGGAGTAATGCGCCCATTTCGGAGCCATACCCCCCAACACAAGGGTTCATGCGCTCAACTCAACGATGTGCGAATAGTAATGCCATGCTCAAGTTACCTTCGTCCCACCACAAGGTAGGCAGGAGCCATTCCCGAAGTTAGAGATGGAGTTTAAGTTGGAATTGAGTCTTAGATAGCCGCGTCCCCCCGCAACTCGAACCCCCCCAGAGTCCAGTACGAGCCGAACCTGATTTGAGGTGCCCCGCAGCAAACTCGAATTTCACGACACGACGTAGTTCCATGACTGATCGGTTCAAGTGATCGCAAGGAGTCAACGGTGAAGGTTTATCTCAGGCTCGTTTGCGTCCTGTGCATAGGGGCGCTCTGGCGGACAACCGCGAGTATGGCCTTCTGCTATTTGTTCTGGATCACAACGCTTGCGTGGATAGTCCGCTACATCATCCGTGCCAAGGTGAAAGGCGGACTTTTTGTTTTGCTGGGAATCACTTGCAACGCCTTAGTTACATCTTTGAACAAAGGTGTTATGCCATCAGTTGGAATTCCCTCTACGTTCCAGCCAGCGGCTCCAATTTGGAATGTTTCCGGCAAAGGGCAATGGCTGATGCTTGCAGACCAAGCAGCATTGTATCGTTTCAGTATTGGGGACATTTTCCTGATCGCAGGTTTTCTGACGTTTCTGATCGGGACAGTGTACCGTTTGCCCATAATAAATCACAATAAAGAATGGTTGGATACTGTGCAAGCGTCCCCCCCCAACGCAGTGATTCCATATAAGGCGGGCATCTGGAGGCGTAATACTGTTCCCGCTGGCTGCCGTTGGTGACGATTCCGAGAACGGTCCCCGTAGCGGTGCCGCTGGGGTTGTCGTATCGTCGAACTTTGTAAATTTGCGGCACGGAAGGCACCTTACCTGTGTAATTTGAGCCTACTCCCCAACAGTGCCATAGTACATGCGAGTTGGTTGTCCAACCGAAAGTCAAACCGGACACGGGAAAATGAGGACATTTTTAGATGGGGAAACAAAAGGGCTTCTCGCTAATCGAACTGCTGATCGTGGTCGCGATCATTCTGATCATCGCCGCGATTGCTATCCCGAACCTGCTGCGCGCACGCATTTCGGCCAACGAGTCGGCCGCAGTGGGAGCGCTTCGCACCCTGAACACGGCGCAGATTTCATACAACTCCGCCTACCCGACGGTGGGCTATGCCAGCACTCTGTCTTATCTGGCGGGCACGACCTGCGCCGCCACTGCACCCGCGTCGAACACCGCTTGCTTGATCGATTCGGCTTTGGGAGGCGGCACCAAGAGCGGCTATATATTCACTCTCACGGGTGTGAGCGGCACTCCGGCCGCCAGCTATCAATTCCTGGCCTCGCCGGTGGGTCCGAATCAGACGGGCGTGCGCTACTTCTGCTCGTTCGCGGATGCTGTGGTGCGTGTTGACCCTGCCAATTTGATCACCAGCTGCGACGGCACCGTACAACCGCTGCAGTAAGTTTGGATTTGGCAAAGTACCTGGGGGAGGGTACCCAGCCGGTAAGAAGCAGAGGAGAAATCCTCTGCTTTCTTTGCCCCACTGCACAGAATCTGGGGAAGCAAGGTTTGTGGCTGTGTGCGGTTTGCGGCTCGACAAATGCACTCCTCTGGTGCACAACGCACATGTCACGAATCTGCCCCAACTGCATCCTAAAACACGATGATCCGGCGAAGTGCGGCGGCCCTCTGGCGAGCGCCGCTTCTCGATTGCCCTAAGAGCGGCGCTCGGCCTAGACTAGAAGATGTTCTCCTCCCTCGGGCGAGGGTCCATCCATGAGCGGCGACCACGTTTTCCACATCGGTGACAGGATCGTTTACCCTAACCACGGCGTCGGAATTATCGACCAAATCAGCAGCCGGACCATGGGAACCACGGTCGAAAAATTCTACCTGCTGAAAATCCCAGCCAGCAGTTTGAAGGTGATGGTTCCGTTCGCCAACGTCGACAGCGTAGGGATGCGTCCGGTGGTGCGCAATGTTGAGGTGCAGAAGATCGTGGATTACCTCTCCTCGGGCAAATGCATTAGCGCGGCCGACTGGAAAGACCGGTTTAAAGAGAATTCTGATCGCATGCGCACCGGGTTGCTCTCGGACGTGGCCGCCGTGCTGAAGAGCCTGCTGATCCTCGCACAGGGTAAGTCGCTTTCATCCCGTGAAAAAAAGATGCTGGAGCGCGCCCGGTATCTACTGGTCAGCGAGATCGCCATCTCGCGGCACTGCGAGGAGAGTCTGATTGAACAGGCGCTCACCAAGGCTCTGACCAAGTGTAATCTGCGCTTCCCGGAAATTCGTGAACTTGCCTCCTGATCAGCCTCGCGCAGAAAGCGCGATGGGCCAACCGAAGAAGGTTCTTCCAGTCGGCAAACTTCCGCTTGAGCATTTGCGATCGTTGCTGAGGCATCTGCCAAAGCATGATCCGCGCCTGCTCATTGGACCTCGGATTGGCGAGGACGCGGCCGTCATCGACGCACGTGATCGCTATCTCGTCATCACGACAGATCCCATCACCTTTGCCACTGATCACATCGGGCGTTACGCTGTTCACGTCAACGCGAACGACGTTGCCGTCCTGGGCGCGCGCCCGTTGTGGTTCTTCGTCGTCATGCTCCTTCCGGAGAGCCGCACGACGCCCGAACTGGCCGAGACGATCATGGCCGATGTGCGGACCACGTGCGAGGAACTGGGCGTCACGCTCGGCGGCGGGCACACGGAAATCACCCAAGGCCTCGACCGCCCGATTCTGGTCGGTCAGATGCTCGGCGAGGTCGCCCCGACTCGCCTTGTGCGGAAGACTCGCATTGCCATCGGCGATCTGATCCTATTGACTCGCGGTGTGGCTATCGAGGGCACCGCGATCCTCGCACGAGAGAAGTCCGAACGGCTGCGGGGACGGGTTGATGTCGATCTTCTGGCGCGGGCCGCTCGTTTCCTGACTGAGCCCGGCATCAGTGTCGTGAGTGCGGCTCTCGCGGCTGCGAATGTCGGCGAGGTCGTGCACGCGATGCACGATCCGACGGAAGGCGGGCTCGCGATGGGGCTCTTCGAACTGGTGGCGCCCGTCGGTCTTGGGCTTCGGGTCATTCGCGAGCACATTCCCGTGTTTCCCGAAACCGACACGATTTGCAGTGCGCTCGCACTCGATCCGCTGAAACTGATTGCGTCGGGCGCGTTGCTGATCGCCGTCGCGCCAGACAGAGCGGACTCGGTCCTGACGGCCATTGAGGCCACAGGCGTTCCGGTTGTGGTGATTGGTGAGGTGCGTCCGTCAAGGGAGGGCATTACTATCGTGACGAATGGGGCCGCAGAGCCGCTCACGCCCCCAGTTCGAGACGAGATCGCGCGAGCCTTCGAAGGCGGTTAGGCACGGGCGGTATCAGCAGCTTCGATCGGAGGCTGAACATGAACGGACCGATCCACGAGGTACAGAGTGGATTTGACGCCAGCTATGCCCTGCTAGAATTCCTCATGGATAATCTCAGCTGGTACTTAAAGACTTAGAACAGGAACGCAACCGTCTTAGTGTTCAACTCGAAGGCCTAAATCGCGCACTCTCAGTGCTGAAGGGGACGAGTAACAGTAAAACAAGAAAAACCATCTCCGCCGCAGGTCGTGCCCGCATCGCCGCTGCTCAAACGGCTCGGTGAGCGAAGCTTAAGGGCAAAAGCTTATTTCAATGAGGGCGCGCGAATAAAGAAAGAAGTCACCAGCCGCCCCTAAGAGGGTTGTCGCTGCTCAGAAAGCGCTCTGGGCGAAGTGGCGGAAGGCCCAAAAGAAGGCCTAGATTCCATCGGTTTTCGCATGGCCGGGAGCACAGCGACTAAGCGAAAATCTCGTTCACCTTATCCCGCACACCCTGGCTACGTGACGGCTTCAGGTACCTCATCGTCGATTCCATATCGGAGTGGCCGAGCCATTGCTGAACGGTGCGAAGGTCTACCCCGGCCCACAGTGACCACGGGCGAAGGTCGCTCTGAACTTGTGGAGCCAAGACCGCTCAGGCGAATGCAGGACGCATCCCCTCATTCCGCATCGAGACGTGTGTGCGGTTATCGTTGTGGCTAACTAACTTCGCACGCAGTCAAACTAAACTGCTATACGAGAAGGTGCGATTTCACCCATCATCTTTTCATACACGTATCGATACAGCTCACGCTTTCCCCGAACGTATCGCCGTGCGTCGGCTATGCGTTCCTCGCGGTTTGTTCCGTTGGGTTTGTACATGCCTTTGAGCGTATTGCACTCACCACAGGCAACGGTCTTGTTCTCCGCGCCGTCTCCAGATCCAGGAACGATGTGATCTATCGAGAGATTCATCCAAATGTCGAAGTTCCCATTGCCGGACAGATCACAGTAAGAGCAGGTGCACTTGTCCTGTTTCCGAATCTCATAGTCAACAGGCGGCATTCCGAGATTCATGGGCTTCCGGCCTCCCAACCGACAAAACTATAATATGCCTCGTCAGGCGATTCCTACGCGAAGATCTCGTTCACCTTCTCCCGCACATGCTGGCTGCGAGACGGCTTCAGGTACCGCATCGTCGATTCCATATCGGAGTGGCCGAGCCATTGCTGAACGGTGCGAAGGTCGACCCCGGCCCACAGGCACCGCGTTGCGAACGTCGCACGGAACTTGTGGAGCCAGAAGTTTTCTTTATCGAGGTTCGCCCGTTCGGCGACAGCTTTCAGACAGTCGAGAAAGTCGAGCTTGGGGTTGCATCCCGCAGTAGGGAACACAAGGCTGCACGTCTTGTCAGACCTCGCTTTCCGCATCTTCAAACTCTTGCCGAGCTTCGCAGGGATGGGAATCTCTCGCTCTTTATACGCCTTCGGTGTCCAGCCTCTGTCGGGCTTATGGCTGACTCGAACGGTGCTAGCGGCGAAGTTAACGTCGGACCAGTATGTGTACATGACTTCCTGTTCACGCTCGCCCGTCATCAGGAAAGACTCATACCAGAGCCGCTCTTCCGCGTCACACTTTGCGAACAGCTTATCGAGTTCTTCCTGCTCGTAAATCTCCGGTTCTTCTTCGGTGTAGCGTGGTTAGTCGTTCTTGCCCACCAGCCCGCGAATGCCATTGGCTTTGAGGAAGGACATGAGGTTTTCAAACTTGTTGTACACGCTGCGGGGTGCCTGCTCTTTCTCATCCCGCAGGAACGCACAGAACTTGAGCAGATCCTTGCGGTCAATATCCTCAAGATTCAGCTTGTGGCAGGACTCTTTGAAGTAGCTCAAGGCCGTCGTGTACGCCGCCAGGGTCTTTGGCTTCTTCGTGAGCGTCACTTCTTCGAGGTAATCAGCAATCGATGCTGCAACTGACCTGTGCCCGTTCGCGCCAATCTCCGGCACCGTCGCATCTCCGTTGTTTAGCTCCGTTTCTTTCCGTAGGCGCATGGCACTGGCGTCCGCGGCATCCTTGCCGACTGATAGACGGATGCGTTTGCCGTTGCCGTGCCATTCGATGTAATACGCGCCTTCAGGGTGTCGTTCGGGCTTGCCGTTGACCAGCACCGCATCGGGCTTGACGCGGCCATTGGCGGAGACCACCACTTGGCAGTAGCGCAGGCCCGCGCTGGTTCGGATTCGTTTGGTGAGATTGACTTCGCGGTGCATCGGTGACCCTTTCTTGAAACTGTATCAAGTGTAGGTATCACCGGCTTGCAAGTGCTAGATAACTAAAGTACTGGCGGAGAGGGAGGGATTCGAACCCTCGATACAGGTGTTAGCCCGTATAACGGTTTAGCAATCGCTCATAAACTCGTCATGCACAACGTTCTCAGATGCTTACAGTCGGAGTCGGGGGCTCTCAGTCGGGGTTCATCGCTCTCAATCGGCACAAAGTGTTCTCCATTTTGTTCTCCAAAATTCTTGATCTGAGTTAGCGAGGACCTAGCAGCCTGTGGTGCAAGTCGGGATTCGTGAACAGAAAGGGCTGAGGAATCCACATGCGTTTTTCGTACACCCAATCGATGGCAGGGCAGCTTTGCGGTTCACTTATTGAGGACGTGACCGCCAAGGTCAACGGAGTCGTGAAGCCGGGGATGTCGGATGCGGATGCCGGCAAGGCGCAACGCGAAATCATGTCGTCGCTGGAAAAGGACTGCTCGACCGGCGGTATGCGTTGCGACGTTGTCACCCTCTACTCCGGCGCCATGTACCATCTTTACCAGTACAAGAGGTACGATGACGTGCGCCTCGTGTTCGCCCCCGACAACTTCGAGTACCCGCGCTACGATCTCGACATCTCCTTCTTTCGCGCCTATGAGAATGGCCAACCCGCAAAAACTCAGCACTACTTGAAGTGGTCTGCCACGGGCGTGAAAGAGGGCGACCTGGTCTTCGTCTCAGGGCATCCCGGCCGCACCGGGCGCTTGCTCACCACGGACCAGCTCGAGTTTCTGCGCGATATGCAATACCCCTGGCAGCTCAAGTCGCTCACACGCCGCATCGAGAACCTGCAGATGTTCGCTGCGGAATCGGAGGAAAATGGGCGCGAAGCGGAAAGAGACCTGTTTGGTTTGCAAAACTCCTTCAAGGCATTCACCGGTTACCAGGGCGGTCTGACCGACAGAGACCTTATGGCGAAGAAGGCGGCCGAGGGAAAAGTTTTGCGGGGGTACGTTGATTCCGACCCCGCGCGCAAGAAGGAGTTCGGCGATCCCTGGGGTGAGATAGCTAAGGCGGTTGGCGTTCAGAAACGGATCTTCATTCCGCTTGTCTACATTGATGGCGTGGGTGATAGCGTGGCGGGTTTCAGAGGGCAGCTCGCCATCTATGCCCGTACCATCGTGCGTACCGCTACGGAAAAGCAAAAGCCCAGCAATCAACGCATTCGAGGATACCAGGATTCGGCCCTGCCCACACTCGAGAAGAGGCTGTTTTCCAGCGCTCCGGTATACAAGGGGCTGGACCAGTTGCTGCTGGCTGAGAGTCTTGCCGAAATGCAGGATGCCCTCGGCGCCGATAACGATGTCGTCAAAATGGCGCTGGCCGGCAAATCGCCTGACGAGCGGGCGAAAGAACTGATTGATGGCACCAAATTAGATGACGTGGCCGCCCGTAAGCGGCTCTATGAAGGCGGCAAGGCCGCGGTAGATGCAAGTAGTGATCCGCTCATCGTGCTGATGTGCCAGGTAGAACCCGCCGCCCAGGCGCTACACCAGCGTAATGAAGATGAAGTCGAGTCGGTCTTCCGCAGCAACGGCGGCAAGATTGGCAAAGCCCTGTTCGTGAAAAACGGGCTGAACGTCCCTCCCGACGCTACCTTCACGCTGCGACTGAGCTATGGGGCAGTAAAGGGACATGGGTTAAGCGGCCAGCGTGTACCCTGGTTCACCACTTTCGGCGGAGCGTATGAGCACGCCGCGGCGCACGGTGGCAAGCCGCCTTACGAGCTTCCCAAGAGCTGGCTAAAGTACAAATCGGCGATTCATCTGAAGACGCCACTCAACACCATCTCCACGCCCGACATTATTGGCGGCAATTCGGGCAGTCCGGTTATCAACAAGGATGCGGAGGTGGTGGGCATCATCTTCGATGGGAATATTGATTCGCTGTCGTGGAATTTCGAGTACAGCGATAAGGTGGGACGCTCGATCGAGGTCGACTCACGGGCCATCATCGAGTCGCTGCGCAAGATCTACCGCGCCGATGCCCTGGCCGACGAGCTCACCGGACGCAGGAAACCAGATCCGCAGAACCATATGCGGAAGCCCGGGACCAAGGTGCCGCAGTAGTTGCGGCGGGGAACAAGCGCGCAATCGCCACTGCTGCCATGACTCACGGCGGAACGCCAAGGAGTTCTGCAAGCATCTGCCAATGCCTTGGGTGTAGGCGTTGTCGGCCTGCACGGAATCCCGGGTTAAGTGCGGGCTAATCGTTCCTGCATCCCTACATTCACTGCCTCGTCCTCGGTGGCTGACTCTCCCGGACCGCCCCCGGACGGTCAATTTTCAGTCCGGGAAATTTTCCCAGTGCAAAAACCAGATAGCTCGCGAGAAAGATTACGTAAGCGGCCAGAGTTTGAACGTCGGAAACTGTCGTCGGCGAGAGATGAACCATGTTGTTCGCAGCCGCCTTGCGCAGGCGCAACTCATGGTAGCAAAACGGATCGTGCGAGTTCAGGCTGAGAACAGATTGTCCTCGGGGCTCGATTGACACAGCCTCCCTTGCGCGGCAACAATCTTTGCCTATGCGCAATCTCTGCTGCTTCATCCTGCTGCTTCTATGTGCCGCTGTCGGATACGCCCAGAGCAATTCCTACTTGTTTGTTTGGGCGGGGGACGACGCCAAGAAGAGCAACGATTTCCTCGCGGTACTTGATGCCGACCCAAAATCTCCGCACTACGGTCAAGCGGTAGCTTCGGTCGCCGTTCCCGGCCCCACTGGCACGCCTCATCACACGGAACTGGAGATGCCGGAGGGCGGCTTTCTTTTGGCGAATGCTTTTGAGAGCGGACGCACAATGCTCTTCGACTTGCGCCAACCGCTGCACCCATCGCTCGTAACCTCCTTTGGTGATCTGGACGGCTACATGCATCCGCACACATACGTGCGGCAGCCCAACGGCCATGTTCTCGCAACGTTCCAGCACCACGGCGGGCACGAACCCAAGTCCGATGGCGGCGGGATCGTCGAGTTCGACGAGCGAGGGCATCTCATCCGCAGCAGCAGCGCCATGGATGCAGCGGCGAAGGGTGAACTCATTCGCCCCTACAGTCTAGTGGTTGTCCCGGCACTCGACCGCATTGTCAGCACCAACACCTCAATGCACGACGAGGCAGATGGGGAGACCCGCACCGTGCAGGTGTGGCGGGTCTCCGACCTGAAGCTGCTGCGGACTTTGGTATTGCCACCGGGGCCACGTGGATCGGAGCAGCAAGAGCCCGGCGAACCCATCCTGCTCGCAAACGGTAAGACTGTGCTAATCCACACTTTTTCGTGTGGGTTGTACGAGTTGGATGGTGTTGAGACCGACCAGCCCTCGGTTCGGCACTTGAAGACGTTTGATGGCAAGGAGTGCGCCGTGCCGCTGCGGATCGGCCACTACTGGGTACAGACGTTGTTTTCTGCACACGCCCTCGCAGCCTACGACATCTCCGATCTAGCCCATATACGCGAGGTGTCGCGGGTCACCTTCGATGGAAAGCAGAAACCGCACTGGATTTCGGCTGACGAGGATGGTCGCCGAATCGTTTTGAACTCGGGCGAATACGGAGATCACCGCCTCTTCATAGTGAACTTCGACCCTCAAACAGGAGCCTTGACACTCGACGGGCGCTTCCGCGATCCGGAGAGTGAACAGCCGGGCGTCAGCATGGACGGCAAGTCTTGGCCGCACGGATTCCGTGGTGATGCGTATCCGCACGGGACAGTGTTTTCGCGTCCTGCGGCTACCGTGAAAAGCGCCTCGACGGGAAACTAGGTCATCCTTTTATTATGCAGTCGGAGGAAGAGCGTGACGAGTTCGACGGACAGCCTCAAAGACCGCCTCGCCCGATATCGCCAGATCGAGATCAGCGTAATCGGCAGGAAGTCCGGGAAGAGATTCTCGGTTCCGGTCTGGTTCGTCTTGGAAGGCGAGAAGCTGTATCTCCTGCCCGTGCACGGTTCGGACACGCAGTGGTATCAGAACGTGCTTGAGAACCCGTCGATTCGGATTGATGCGCGAGGCGTGGGGGCTGAGTACCGGGCAACACCAGTCACCGATGCCGAAGCCGTGAAATCCGTGATTGAGAAGTTTCGGGAGAAGTATGGGGCAGGAGACGTGAGGAAGTATTACTCGAAATTCGATGTGGCGGTTAGCGTCGAGTTGGGCTGAAAAGCAGTTGGCTTAATCGAGTGACTAACGACGACCCGGAGTGGCCTGAATCCGTCCAGATTCGTAATCCCTTGAGTGCTGGCTCACACTTCATCGATGCGCTGCTATCCGGTACCCGTGGCTGCCTTTCCTTGGTTGAGGATTTCTTCCACCTTATGCAGGAGTTCCGAAGAAAGAAATGGCTTTTCCAGAATGTCTGCACCGTGTTCACGCAATTCGGGGAATTGATTACCAAAGCCCGTTATGAACAAAACCTTCGTTTCGGGACGTGCCGCACGAATCCGCTGTGAAAGCTCAACCCCGCCGAGTCCGGGCATGACTATATCGCTCACTAGAACCTCTATCGTGCCCTCATGTTGCAGGCTCCAGCGGAGCGCCTCTGCACCCTCGGCGGCAGCATGGACGGAAAACCCAGCCCCTGCAAGCGTCCGCTGAAGAAGGTCCCGCATGATGTCGTCGTCTTCGACCAATAGGATAGTGCCAGAAAGCTGACGGCTAGGTGCAAGGTGGATTCCGTGATGCGTGGGCTGAGTTTGTGGTGGGTGTCGCAGTTCCAACTCATGGATAACCCGTCGCGCAAGAATCTGCAAGGAATCTATTTGCTCCTCTGTCATCAGATGTGGCACCCGGTCCATGACGCCGATGGCCCCTATGGCTTGGTGGCTAGCGATGAGCGGCATCCCCGCAAAAAATCTGACCCCGACCTCCGTAACTAGGAGATTATTCGCGAACCTCGCGTCAGCCAGTGGATCACGCACGAGGAGGATGTCGGGTCGCAAGATTGCATGGGCGGAAAACGATTGCTCTCGCGGAATCTCATCGAACCCCAAGCCTATTTTCGCAGGGAGCCACACCCGATCCTGATCGACGAATCCGATCTTGGCGATGGGAGTATCGCACATGAGGGTGGCTAGGCGAAGAATGTCGTCAAGAACTTGTTTGCAGGGCGTTTCCAGAATTCGGAAGCTATGAAGACTTTCGAGACGGGAAACTTCGTCTTGTGGCAGAGGCATCTTCACTGACACCTTCAACGAAACTTGAAGAGCAATCCCCGGGCCGCTGGACACCCAAATCCAGCAGGAGCGCCGTATGTGAGCGCAAGTGAGTGAGCAGATACGGTAAGCTCTTCTTCTAAGATGCGGTACCAAGAATTAAGATGCGGTCATAAGATACGGTCAAACCAGAAGCATCGGATACAGTGGATACTGTAGGGCGCAACACGAGCATAACCTGAGCAGGCCGCTCAGTGTTTCAGACTGCGCCCGCAACGTCTCCAAGGGTATGCTGGCTGACCAGCCGTAAACAAAAAAGTGGGTGTTGACAGCAAAAGGTTTGCGGCTGCTGCGGAGAAACCCTTCTTGACCAGCCTTCATTCTCTTAGCTTTAGCGGCTCGTCACCATTTGATCTCGGTTGTATGCGCCCGGCTGCCCGGATCACACTGTCGGCATCGTGCCGCCGTCGATCACGTAATCGGCTCCATGAATTCAACTCGATCCGCTGTCGCCCATCATGGTTGTCGCGCAAATGGAGGCTTACGGATCGGCCCGTCAATTTGATAAGGCCATTGAGATTGGCACAAAACTCATTGCTGACAATCCGGCCTTTGTCAGGCACAGTTACCTGGCCATTATGTATTGGGCGGTAAATAAATATGCGCAGGCCATTCAGGAAACGAACGCTACCGCCCAATTGGCGGGCGACAAGAATTTCGCAGAATATGCAGCTGCTCTGGACGCGGGCTTCCGCTCGGGCGGATGGCGCGGCGCAAAACGCAAGGCCAGCGAAGTTTTGCTCGCGCAGCGCCAGGCCAAGACCGATTACGTCTCTCCTTACTTAATCGCGGAACTCTACGCCGATTCAGGCGACAAAGACCATGCCTTCGAGTGGCTCAACAGGCACACGACGGCCTGATCGCCCTCCGGACCGACTTCAAGTTCGATTCCTTGCGCACCGATCCGCGCTACGCCGAACTGGTCCGCAAAGTCGGTTTGCCGCAACAGTGACAACAGCTGCACTTCTTGCCGGGAATCGGCCTTCGCTCTCAGAAATGCAGAAATGGGGTAGAGACACAATCCAGCGGTTCCATAAACGCTCGCCAACGGTTCTGAACGCAGGGAGATCTCAAGCCTCACACTGACTTGCCTTCAGCGCCCCCATCCTGAAGCAAGCCAACGCGGAGTACGCGAAGCTGCAATAAGCGGGGGAGAGTCCTTTGGTATCAGATTGGTAGTGCAGATTTTCCCGATACCTTCCCAAAAGAGTCTTCCTTTAACCCTTCCTCTGGGTGCATCGAGCAGAAAACAAAGCCACTCGCCCTTTGGCAAGGCTATTGCTGCCGTCACTTCCTCAAGGAGCAAACCTTATGCGAACAAACGTACTGGAAAAACCGGCAACGGTTGAGAATTCTCTTCACGAGGTCTCGAAGATTAGGTCTAGGGTCACTGATGCGGTGGAAGAGGGTGTCCGGTCGGCAAGCCAAGCGATCAGGCATGGTCGCCAGGCTGCCGAGGACGCAATCGAAGAAGCGAAACACACGGTCAAGCAGAGGCCATTACAGGCAATGGGCACAGTTTTTGCGGCCGGCGTCTTGGCAGGGACCTTCTTAACCTGGATCGGATTCCGTCGTCGTTGAGTGCTGGCCAAAAGCATTGCAGGCCGTCTCGGGGTCTCGGACGGACGTGGAAGACTGGGGTCCGCCGTTCCATGCCAAGAACGTGTGCCATTCGGCAGCAGGGAGGAAGGGATTCTTACTTGGCGGGGCCGCCGCCTTGAGCTAAGTTCTAACCAACCCTTGGTTTGGCACCCGAGCGTTACACAGGCCGTATGTCCGTTCCTAGGAGGTTCCTCATGAAGAAGATATTAGCGTGCGCGATGAGCGCATTGTTGCTTGCAATCACCAGTTGGGCAGACGACAAAGAAAAGGACGAGGATCGTCTGAAGAATGCCGGCACGGTGCTGACAGAGATTCTGAATATTCCGGATGACATTCCTCAAGATCTCCTCGATAAAGCCGATTGTGTGGTTGTTTTCCCATCCGTCCTCAAGGCCGCGTTTGTGGTCGGTGGTAGTTATGGCCGCGGTGCGATGACGTGCCGCACGGGCGAATATTTCAACGGCCCTTGGGGCGCGCCCTCAATGATGGCCCTGGAGGGGGGCAGCGTAGGCTTTCAGATCGGCGGGCAAGCGACTGACTTCGTCCTTCTCGTGATGAATGACCGCGGTGCGAATGGAATCTTGAGCAGCAAAGTGAAGCTCGGAGCAGATGCGTCGGTAGCAGCAGGACCGGTCGGCCGTAACGCGTCGGCAGAAACCGATGCCTCGATGCGTGCTGAGATATTGAGCTATTCACGCGCGCGCGGCCTGTTTGCAGGCATTTCGCTCGAAGGTTCGACGATCCGACCTGACAACGACGCGAACAAGAGAATCTACGGGGAGAAAATCTCGGCCAAGGATATTGTGATAGCTCACGAGACGCATGTCCCTCCCGCAGCGGAGCGCCTTATCTCGACGCTTAATGCGAAGACGCCCAAGCACAAATCGCCATAACAGTTATTTTAGAGAGGTCTTGCTTACTCGGCGCAGGCGAGTTTTCAGGTGCGTTGTCACCTCCGGACAAGTACGGTGGTCGTTCCGACAGATCCCTACGACATCGGCATTGCCTGCGGTTGCGGCTTGAGGAGCAGAGTAAATTTGTCTAAGCATTAACTCGGCCGGGGAGATCGCGGGTTTGGTACACCGACAATACGGTCCGTGGGATTGGTTTGCGTTTCGATATTCCCCGGTCTAGTGCTTGCTGTTATTGCGAGGAGGTAGAAGAGATTCATCTGAGGTAGAAGAGATTCATCTGAAGAGATTCATCTAAGGAGGGCGCCATGCAGGTCAGAATGCTAGCACTTCTCATTGCCATCTGCGGTCTCACAGGTGGTTCCATCAACAGCCTTGCCACTACGCTCGCAACGCAAGACCAGAATCAAGGACAGCCAACTATTCAGCCTACGGAAACAACGCCCGTGTTTCGGGTCAATGTAGTTTCTCGCTCCACCAAGGCTGTCGATTACAGACATCGGGGCGGTTCCACCAAAGTCGACTTGCGGGGCACAGACCTTATGCCCAACGCAAGCGGTGAGGCGAGAGTCGAGAGCAAAACGGGTCGCCTGGAGATCAACGCGAAACTGCACGGCCTGCAGCCCGCCAACAAGTTTGGATTGGAGTACCTGACCTATGTATTGTGGGCCGTTACTCCGGAAGGACGTGCCAACAACCTGGGCGAAGTTATCCTCAGCGACGGCAACAGCGAAATACGCGTGACCACGGATCTACAAGCTTTCGGGCTGATTGTCACTGCTGAACCCTACTTTGCGGTCACACAACCGAGTGATCTCGTGGTTATGGAGAATGTGATTCGGGTCGATACCAAGGGAAGAGAAGAAGCAATCAACGTCAAGTATGAACTACTGCCTAGGGGTTTGTACGCTTCCCAGGTTGAACCGCTCCGCGACGTGATCTACGGGATCGATAGCAAGGCTCCTCTAGATCTCTTCGAGGCTCGCAATGCCGTTCGGATCGCACGAGCCGCCAAAGCGGAGCAATACGCTTCCAGTTCTTTTGCCAAGGCTGAACAGGAGCTGAAACAGGCAGAAGACTATTACAGGCGGAAGCAGGGCAGAACACCGATCGGCACCGTGGCCCGAGAAGCAGCTCAGACTGCGGAAGAAGCCCGCGTCATGTCATTGAAGCGTCAGGAAGAAGAGCGAGTCGAGAAGGACAAGGAAGCTGCGGCTGCGCGCGAGGCACAAGCGAGAGCCGAAACTGAGGCGGAAACACAGCGAAGACAACAGGCCGAAGCCGAACGCGCAGCTGCGGAACAAGCAAAAGCTGAAGCGGATCGTTCCAAACAGGAAGCGGACTTAGCGGCGCGAAAAGCTGAACAAGAGAAGGAAGTGGCAGAAAGAGCTAAAGCATCTGCGCTGGAGCAGCAACAAGCGCTCCAGGCCGAGAACGAACGAGCTCGCTCGCAGGCTGAGGAGTCTGAACGCGGCCGTCAAAAAGCGGAACAAGAAAAAGCTGAAATGCGTGCTCGCTTGCTACAACAGCTCAACGCGATCCTGGTCACACGCGATACAGCCCGAGGTTTAATCGCTACGATGCCGGACGTCCTCTTCGAGACGAACAAGTCTTCGCTACAACCTGCGGCTCGTGAGAGCCTCGCGAAGGTTGCCGGCATTCTGCTGGCCTACCCCGACCTGCGATTAGAGGTGGACGGACATACCGATAGTGCGGGCAGCGATGCCTACAACCAGCAACTGTCCGAAAACCGCGCGGCGTCAGTTCGAGATTACCTTATCAAACAAAGCATCCCAATTTCGTCAGTCACGGTGCTGGGATTCGGAAAGACGCAACCGGTAGCCTCGAATGCGACGGGGGCGGGGCGACAGCAGAATCGTAGAGTGGAATTGGTGGTCTCGGGTGAGGTCATCGGCACCGCGATAGGGAGCCACAACCCCAATTGAAACCATCAAGGTAGAAGCTAGGATCCGCCGGATTCAGTTCGACGCCACTTGCCCTGATGGATAAGGGGAGTGGCCCGGCTGTGCCTCGTTCCAAACGAAGAGTGATCTCCGTCAGGAAACTATAGCGTCGTTCCTTCAAGGAACGCGATGCCGAATCGTAGCAAACTTCAACGAATGTCACCCCGGCCATTTGAAATCGCTCGATATCGGCCTGACGCCTGGCTCTCAGCGGCACGATGAAATCGACCCGCCAACGAAGCCTTGGACTTCTTCCGTGACGTAATCGATGCGTATTGCGTGACTGGTGAGGGGTTCTGTAAGGCCGCCGGCGGAAAGTACTGGTTTATGCTGGCGAACGGCTTCGACATATCGACTTGCGTGACAGGATAGACACTTCCATTAAGCGCGCCTCCCACAAACAACTCGGTGCCGCTAAACAGAAGCGAGCCTGACCAAGTAAGGATCGCATCTCCGTAGGCGAACACGGAGACGATACGCGGGTTGGCCAGATTCGAGCAGTCCAATCCGAAGACAAGCGCATTATCGTTCAAGGTGCCAACGTAGGCGAGACCATTGTTCAGGGTCACCGTAAGAGCTTCGTTAAGTGGGTCTTGGTTGTAGAAGGGATCAATTCGTCCCAGACCCGTTTTCGAAAGTAACGCAGGCTGCGAGGGATTGCTGATATCAATGATCGCCAAGCCGTCAATGTCCGCAGCGACGTAAGCTGTTGTTCCTTGGACGGCCACATCCACCGCTAGCGTAAAGCTTTTTACAGTTGAAAGAAGCACAGGCGATTGTGGGGCAGTTATATCGTAGATCAGCAGGCCCGCTGCATTGTCTGCAACCAGCAAGAGGTTTCCTAACACTCTCACTTTGATTGGCAGATCGGTTAACGTGATCGTTTTCACGATGGCGGGTTGAGCGGGGTTGGTGATGTCCAGCACAATTAGGCTGTTGTTGCTGGCTCCTGCGTAGAGTGTATTGTTCGCCCGAGCAAGACTCCCGATGGCAGGAGTAGCAACCGTTCCGACGAGAGTCGGAGAAGACGGTTGTGTCACATCCATGACGCCAATGCTCTTGCTCATTCCGAAGTACACGTAGTGGCTCGTCCCCTGAACCGAAAACCCGCCCTGTGCCGGATCACCCAGGATGTACTCACCCAGTCGGTTTGCAGGAGTGCTGCTTACGTCATAAACTTCCAACGCTGGCCCGTCGTATGTTGAGGTTGCCGCGTATAGAGTGTTTGATTCGAGGAGTAAATCGTAGCTGGCGCTTGACAGGTGGGGGCCCCCATAGAGAATTGCCTGGGGGATGGGACCGCCGGTCTTCGTAGCGTCGTAGACCACAATTCCCCCATCGCCCTCGGAAGCGTACACGTAATTGCCGACGAATGCTCCGCTGTCACAGCCGCCTGCAATGACTCCATCGAATAAAATCGAAATCACCTTGGGTTGCTGCGGGTTTGAAACATCCACGATTTGGCAACCCTGCTGCTCGGTAAGGGCCAGCAGTTGCGTTCCCACTAATTCTTGAGCATTGATTCCGTCAACATAACCTTCCTGTACGGGTAACTGCCCGGAGATATCGTAAATCTCCATGCCGCCGAGTGCTCCAAACAGGAGATTGCCCGAGGTGTAAAAGGCTAAGCTTCTCGCATCCACCGTCCCCAGCAGAACTGGAGGCGATTGAGAAATGTCATAGGTGAGGATATAGGCCCCTGAATTGTCATTCTTCTCGACCGACACAAAGAGACGGTTGCCGACGGCGAACGTCGTGTCCGGGGCAAACGTATTCGCATCGCTCGGCAATGTCAGATTTAGCGTCGTGCTGGCAATCGCGCCGCTGGTCAAATCGTATTTTGTCACTTGATTGAACGGCCCGTTCAGCGGGATCAACGTGAGTACGCCTTGATTGTTCGCCATGTTCCACCACGGCGGCACCGGAGTCCGAGCGTGCAAAACAGGAACGCCGCTCTTGATCGAGTAGACGGTGATGGTGTTCGGGCAGCCCGGTACCGCGAAATCGCAGTTCGTGTAGGAATAGAGATATTGTCCCAGCGCAAAGAGGGAGCCGGATGAATTGGACTCCGCAGCCGTAAGCCAAACCGGGTGAAGTGGGTCAGTGATATCGTACACGTCGATCCAGAAGTAGCTGTCAGTCCAGTCTCCCTCATGGTTTGTAGCGGGCACGTAAAGTCGATTGCCGCTCACAGCAAGCCCCAGAGTGTAGCTGCCCAGCAGTGTCTGCGTGTGTTGGTCGACGTAGTCGTAAGTTCGGTTGAGAAGTCCGGGGAACGCCCCGGTGACCCCAACGGATGTCGACTCCGTCAGACCCGAAGAACTAGCCGAAACTAAAGCCGGTCCACCGTCTTGATATGTAGTGCCCGCAGTGTACAAGCCTGATTGTTGAAGCGAACCGCCACCCGACAATAGGCTCCACGTTGGACTGCTGCTCGCTCCGACCTCGGAGAGTTGGAGCGCCCCACCGAGCGAGACCAGGGGAACGTCCGGGGTAATGCGGAATGGATGCAGGCCCAAAATCTGACTGTCGCAGGACTGAGTTCCTGTAATACATGCGCTGACGTGCACAAACGAATCCGATGAAACACTTGCCGGTGCAATATAGGTAGATCCCGAAAAAGAGCCCAGGTCGGCACTAAAGGTCACCGTCTGCGGCGTCGAATCCCCAAGTAACGCATACTTGAAATCCACTGATTCTCCTACTCCTACATCGTTCTGCGGAGCGCGGACACGGAGTCGTGCAAGGCGCTGGAACTGGACTGAATTGCTGTTTTGGGGCGAAAGGCCACCCTGCGCCACGATCACATAGAACTGACCTGTGACAGATCCTTGAGGAACAGTTACGGTGGCCGAAGTTCCATTGGCGCTGGAACTCACCACCGGGAGCGTCCCGCCAATGGCATCCGGGAATTCTGCGGTCAGAATCGAATTGAGATTCTGCCCTGTGATCGTCAGCTGGTCCCCCGCAGTTGCTGGCTGAGGCGAGATGGACGTGATGACTGGCGTGAGGCCGAGAATCTGAACTGTTGTTGATCCGTTGGAGTTCGATGTCCAAGCATAGACCGTATCCGGCGACTGCGTGGCACTGGCCGTGTACAGTCCTGAAGAGTTGATGGAACCGTAGGTAGCCCGCCAGCTAACTTGGGTGTCGCTGCTCCCAATCACTTGGGCCGTAAACTGCTGCGTGCCGCCATATTCGACTTGGGGGTTCGAGGGCGAAATATTGATCAGGCCAGAGACAGTTAGGTTCGCACTTGCATAAATCGAGTTCGCTGCCGAAAGCACTGCCTCCACGGCAATATTTTGGTTCGTAACTTGGGCAGGCGCCGTATAAAGACCATTGGCCGAAATTATCCCCACGGTTGAGTTACCGCCAGGGATGCCGCTCACCTGCCATGACACGCTGCTTGATGTGCCCGCAACCGTCGCCGAGAATTGCTGCGTGCCGTTAACGTAAAGCTGCGCCTGACCCGGCGAGACCTGTATCGATACAACCGTGGTTGTTGCGGAACCAGACTTCGTGGTGTCACCGTTGGCTACTGCCTTAATTGTGACCGGGTTTGTCGACGGTAAGTTGGCTGGAGCACAATAGTTGCCGCTGCTGCTTATGAGGCCATCCGATGCGTCGCCTCCAGCGGCTGCGTTGACGTACCATTGCACGCTATGATCGAAGCTACCGGTTCCGAAAACGGTAGCTGTGAAGTTCGCGCACAGGCCGGCTTGAGTGTAGCTTGGACCTGAGACAGTTACCGATGTGATTGAAGGTGGTCCCCCACCGCTGGAAGAAGAGCCCGACCCGCCGCAACCGAGGTGAAACAGCAGCGCAGCGACGAGAAACGCAATAGCGTTTGCCAGACTCTTTCGCCTCTCTTGAGGGTCTCTCGACTGTGGCTGCATAAGTACTCCCAGGGCGAGTCAGGCAGATATAGGCCGCGCACAGAGCAGGTGAACGACAGTCGCTGAAGGGGAAGAAATCTTGGTCAGAAAGCTCCAGGCAGAGCCTGAGTTAAAATTCTCTCTTACCAGAATTGGGGGGATCATAAGAGAGTTACACACGCGTGTCAAGAACAATAAGGATGTAATCACACTCATGCGTGACAAAACTCACATTGGCAACTGCACCTTACGGGACATTTGGTGTGCTTACGTATGCGACTGCGAGACGCCCGCAAGTTGCGCCAGCGCCAGCCAGTGCCTCGGATGCGGGCGGTAGCCTTCGCGAATCCGACCTGCGTACCAGCGTGAAACTCCAATCCGCGATCGAATCGCAGAGGTTGGAGTGTTCGCGAGAAGCGGCTGGATTTGTTGCGAGAGCACTTCACTCGTAAGCCAAGATGGTTGCTTCGATGCGTCCCCCACCCCCCGAGCGATAAGCCAAAAGTCGAGCCCGGAGAAATTTAGCGAGGACCTCCCAGGCTGGCGTGCGAACCCCGTTGAAGCGAGGAGTTGCAAAGCAGAGTGTTGCTGATTGACCTGTCAATGAGGGGAATGGCGATGTTTCGACAGCAACCTTGTGGGATATCCTGTTTTAAGGGAGGCTCCCATGACGATCGCAAGGATAGTCGCCGTTGCGGTGCTCTGTCTTTCGTCAAGCAGTCTGGTTGCGGGGCAGAGCCCGGAAGAGGAGACGGCTGTTGAGAAACAGATCACCGGTACTTTGCACCAGATGTACGAGGCTGAGAAGCGGAAAGACTTGAAGTTTGTCTTATCCAATCTCGCGGAGGATTTTGCCGAAGTTGCCGGTAACGGAGGCGTGTATCACCGTGCGGACATCGAGGCGGAATGGTCCAACGTGGCACTGCACGACTACAAACTCTCGGACTGCGCGTTCAAGCTGATGACCCGCGATTCCGCGTACTTGAGTTGCAAGATGGAACTGGATGCGATGTACAAGGGGCAGCCAGTTCCAAGCCGTCTCCGGGTGACCACTGTGTGGACTCGTCACGGAGGCGAATGGTCGATACGGTTTGAACAGGGAACGACAATTGTCGAACCGTCGAATAGCAAGTAGGGAAATTCCTCACCTCCATTCAAATCTCCATGAAAGTGTCGTAATCAGGCGGCAGTATTGGAGGACAGACTGTTAGCTGGCGAGATTTGCTTTACGTGGCAATCGGTATGGACGACCTTGCCGTTTTCATCGATGCAAGTATCCTCTCGCAGTGTAACGCGCTTGTCGCAGAGTGAGCAGACGGCTATTTGAGATGACATTTTCTGATGCGGACACGGTTCGGCGATGCTTAACGCTAGTGTGAGCGCCTCATCACCGCTTTCATTGACTTGTCCGTTTCACAGACGTAAGATTTGCCCCTAATGATCGGCCAGACCATTTCGTACAAGTTCGGCCATTCGATTTCTGCGCTCTCCGAGGAAAAGCCTTGTTCACGCCACATCCCAATCTGAGCGATGACGTGAATCGCAGGATTATCGGATCGGAAATCGAGGGTGGCGTGTTCCTCGACCGGCTACGACCGCACTGCGTGCTCCTGATCCAAACTCAGCACCGCTGCTACACGGCAGTGATGCTGGGCGGAAGCCAAGCGTTGATTTCGGGTCATCCGAAATACTGCCCGGGACCGACCTTGGTTGCCATCGCAGGATCGACTTGGGGCGGTTCCATGCTGAAGCGGCGTTTTGTCGGTCGTGGTATGCACTTGGAGTTTTGTCATCCGGAGTATTCCACGCCCATTGTCACGTCTCGCGTGCAGGAAATCCGGGAGTGTGCAGAGCGTGCATCCGTCTTGGATCAGGAAGCGCAGCATATGGTCACACACAAGGCGGTCCATTGATCGGGCAGACCATCTCGCACTACCGCATCATCGACAAGCTCGGTGGTGGCGGCATGGGTGTTGTCTACAAAGCTGAGGATGTCAAACTCAGTCGCTTTGTCGCCCTCAAATTCCTGCCCGACGATGTAGCCAAAGACCCGCAGGCGCTCAGCCGCTTTCAGCGCGAAGCCAAGGCCGCGTCTGCACTGAATCATCCAAACATCTGCACCATCCACGAAATTGACGAACAGCACGGCGAAGCCTTCATCGCCATGGAGTTTCTGGACGGGCTGACGCTGAAACATAGCATCGGCGGGCGACCGATGGAAACCGAACTGATTCTGTCCCTCGCCATCGAGATTGCCGATGCACTGGACGCCGCCCACGCCAAGGGGATCGTTCACCGCGACCTCAAGCCCGCCAACATCTTTGTGACCAAGCGCGGACACGCCAAGGTTCTGGATTTCGGACTGGCGAAGGTCATGGTCACAACCAGTTCTTCGAGCAAAATGGGGTCTCTTAACACGCAGACGGGTTCGGTGGGCGCGGATCATCTCACCAGTCCCGGTTCTACGCTGGGCACGGTAGCGTATATGTCGCCGGAGCAGGTTCGTGCGAAAGAGTTGGATGCACGGAGTGATCTGTTCTCTTTCGGTGCTGTGCTGTACGAGATGGCGACGGGGGCATTGCCCTTTCATGGCGAAAGTTCGGGAGTCATCTTTAAAGCAATCCTCGATTCTGATCCGCCCCCGCCGATTCGTTTCAATCGTGATATTCCGCCCGAACTGGAACGGATCATCAACAAAGCGATGGAGAAAGATCGGGAGATGCGCTATCAGGTTGCGTCTGAAATGCGGGCCGACCTAAAGCGGCTGAAACGGGAAACAGAATCGCGGCACGGCGTATCGGCCAGTTCGGGGACGGTGCCGGTCGCACAGGAAAGCAGCTCTCATGTTGCCGCGCAACCGCCGTCGCCAGCGTCCGGTTCCTCCCCTGCGCTCGCTCCCTCTCCGTCATCGAGCGCTGTGAAAGTGGCCGAACTTCCCGTCGCGGGCAGAAAACTCTGGAAGGTTCTGGTTCCCGCCGCGGTGGTGGTGGCTGCTCTGACCGCCGGCGGCCTCTTTTGGCGCTCGCGTTCGACCGCTTCAGTGACCATTGCTTCGCCGCTCACAGAGAAAGACACCGTCGTCTTGGCCGACTTCGACAACAAGACCGGGGATGCTCTCTTCGATGATGCTCTGAAGCAGGCGTTGACGGTACAACTCGGACAGTCGCCGTTTCTCAACATTCTTTCGGACCGCAGAGTCGAGGAGACGCTGCGCTTGACGGGACGTCCCTCGACCGAGAAGATCAGCCGGGACGTGGCGCGGGAGCTTTGTATTCGGACGGGCAGCAAGGCCATCGTGCTCGGCTCCATTTCGAACCTCGGAGGCCAGTACGTGATCGGCCTGAACACCGTGGGCTGCAGCAGCGGAGATACGCTGGCCACGGAACAGGAGCAGGCCGCGACCAAGCAGGACGTGCTGAAGGCGCTGAGCACAGCGGCCGCCGCGCTGCGGGGAAAGCTGGGCGAATCTCTCGCCACCGTGCAGAAGTTTGATGTTCCCGTGGAAGCAAGTACGCCTTCTTTGGAGGCGTTAAAGGCTTACAGCATGGGCATTACCACCGGGCGCACGAAGGGCGATGCTGAGGCTATTCCGTTCATGAAACGTGCCATTGAACTCGATCCCAATTTCGCCATGGCCTATGCCGGGCTGGCCGTCGAGTACTCCAACCTCGGACAAGCCAGTCTGGCGGCTGAGAATGTTAAGAAGGCATATGTGCTGAGTGATCGCGTGAGCGAGCGCGAGAAATACCGCATTTCTGGACTTTACTATCAGTACGTCACCGGGGAGATGGAAAAAGCCACGGAAGCCTACGAACTTTGGGCAAAGAGCTACCCGCGGGATCAGGTGCCCCACGGCAACCTGGGATATATTTACACCGCTCTCGGACAATACAATAAAGCTGCGGCCGAGACTGAGGAACAGCAGCGTCTTGGGCCCACGCTGACCGGGTACGGCAATCTTGCCGGCATTTACATGGACCTCAACCGGCTGGACGACGCCAAAGTGCTTCTGCAGCAGGCCCAAGCCAACAAGTTTGATGGCTTCGTTCTCCGGGGGGACCTGTATGCCCTTGCATTTCTGCGCGGCGACGCGGCTGAAATGGAGCAGCAGGTCGCCTGGGCTGCCGGCCGACCCGGGGAAGAAGACGCGATGCTCTCCACGCAGTCCGACACGGAAGCCTATTATGGGCGACTGGCGCGGGCCCGCGACTTTTCCCGCCGCGCCGTGGACGCCGCGGTGCGGGCTGACTCCAAGGAGACAGCTGCGCTCTGGCAAGCCAATGCCGCTCTGCGGGAGTCTGAGTTCGGCAATACCGCCGCCGCCAAACAGCGCGTGGATGCGGCGCTGGCCCTGGCTCCCGGACGCGACGTAAGGTTGCTGGCCGCCATGACCTTGGCGCGGACCGGCGATACGGCACGGGCGAAGGCCCTCGTCGAACAGCTGGAAAAAAGCGAAGCCACAAATACGATGCTGAAGATTTACTGGCTTCCAACGATCAAGGCAGCCATCGAACTCAACGGCGGCAATCCATCGCAGGCGGTGATTGATCTGGAAGCCGCCGCTCCCTACGAGCTGGGTGGGCCAACGCCCATAAGCGGGTTATACCCGGCTTATATGCGCGGCCAGGCCTACCTTGCGGCCCACAACGGAGCCGCGGCTGCCGCCGAGTTCCAGAAGATTCTCAATCACAGCGGCATCGTGCAGAACCTGCCTCTGGGCGCGCTGGCGCATCTGCAACTTGGACGAGCTTATGCATTGTCTGGCGACACCGCTAAGGCTCGGAGCGCCTATCAGGACTTCTTCAACGTTTGGAAAGACGCCGACCCCGACATCCCCATCCTGAAGGAAGCCAAGGCAGAGTACGCGAAGCTGCAATAGCAGCGTGGCGATCTTCCAACCATGCCTGACCTGCTTGCACAAAAATTGTCAAATGACGCAACCAGGCGTTTACACTCACAATCCGGTCAATGAGTGTAATAGAGATATTGCAACAATTGACCAGAACCTTCCGCAGAAACCGTCTTGGGTCCAATTTGCGAGTGATAGTGCACGATGGGCAAAGGTCAGGGCAGCTAAGAAATGAAAAGGGCCCGGCTTCGGCCCCACTGCACCTGTACCATAAACGATACGAAGGGACGCTACCGACAGACGGCAGCGAGTGATAGAGTGACCCTAATGGGCCCGGATCGGTGAGGCTGGGGTGTTGTCATGAGAACCTACGAGCACGAGCTCGCTCACTCTTACGAGCACTCCAAGAGCATTTGGCGGTATAGTTCGGCGTCCTTCCTCCAATCTCTGAGCACTGCGTTGGCCCTAGGCACAATGGCTGCGCTCATTGGAGTAGCCGCGAGCGCTGCTCTGTACTATCGCCACGTCGTGTGGTATATAAGCTTGGCGGTCGGACCTTTAGTGGACTAGTCGTCGTTTTCTTGGCGACGATTGCGCTCGAACAAGCCCGCAAGCGATCTATCCGGCGAACCCTGGAACTCTCCTTTCTGAACCATCACGTTCGTAACGCTCTTACCCAGATGATTATGGCTTCGAACCTCACCGATGCCGACAAGGAGGACCGCTTCATGCGGGAGGCGGTCAGCCGTATTTCGGAAGCTTTGTTCCGCGTCGCGAACAGTGCGGATCTAACCGGGCTCTCTCTCGAAGTGGATCTCAAGGGCGCAGAACTGACCCATGAAGGAAAGGAGAAGAGCGAGAAAACAACAGGGGAGCAAGAAGGGCCGGGTAACCTGATTCTCCCACCCCCAGCATCGTGACGGTCGTACACACCCTCGGATCGAGGGTTGCCGCAAGCGGTTACGTGCAAATTGACACACGTGAGGGTTCAGCGTAGTCTCGAAATTGAGCGAGCAGTTCCTCTCCTCTTTCAGGTCTTCTGGACTAAGTCAGCACATCTGAAGTCAGTCCCCCTTAGTTCCGCAGCACCCAGAAGGTTTCCTAATGATCAGTCCCAAGACTCACAAACAACCGCAGCCAAAAATTGTCGTCGGCCCGAAAAGCTCTCCTGGCAAGGTAGCAATGATGCCAGACGCCGTCCCATCACAAGACAGGATTAGAGAGCGGGCCTATGAGTTGTATGAATGCCGTGGTCGTGGACCTGGCCAAGACGAACAGGACTGGCTCCGCGCCGAGCGGGAAATCATCCTAGAGCGTTAAGCAACCACATTTACCAGCAACCGTAGTTCTGGCGGAAGCCGAAGAAATAGCCATGGATTGCTCAATCTGCAGGGATCTGGAACGAGCCTTCGAGGCTAGGCACAGCGAGTATACGGAGGCTCGTTCCGCTGCATATTATCGGGTCACTACGGAGCTTGCCGCCTACAAGAACGTCGATATGGAGCGCGCCAAGAGCGACCTGGAAGAGCACCAGTTGGTATGCGTCCTCGCGCGAGAGTGAGACGGTCTGGACCAGGGGCCGCCATGGCCGCCAACAACAGGACAGAAGGTCCATGAGAAAAACGAACGGTCGATCTGAGGATCGGGGTTCCACTATTCTCACGCGGGAGTATGTGGAAGCGAGTCTCCCCATTTTGAGCGAAGTGTTGTTTGCGGCCGAGTTAGTCTTGCTTCATGCCGCGCCCATCTATTACGGACTAGGCGCAGCTAACCACCCGAACATCTGCCACGATTCACGACATTGGACCCGGACGGGTGGCGATTGACGGCGCTAGCAGGCTGCGGAAAAATTGATGTGCAGCGTGTTTTTCTTTCTGTTTCTCATCGTTAACGATGTCGAACGGTTTGATTTCCGGTGTTTTTGTGACCCTCAGGATCTGACTCGATGCTCCTGAAGACACACAGTCGGCCCTGAGTTACGCCGCCGGAACTGCGGCGGTGAGGTTGCGCATGCGCACCAGATTGTAGGCGGCGCAGGCGAGAGTAAAAATCCAGTGCACCTTGCACACTCCGCGATGCCGTACCTTCCGCAGCAGCGCGATCGTCTTCAGCCAGCCGAAGCATTCTTCGATCCGCTTCCTCTTTCTCTGGCTGATGGCATACCCCGGGTGCCGTGTGGTGTGGCCATCAATGGCGCTGCCACCGGGCCGCGCATGGTTCTGCGCCACGTGCGGTGTGACTCCCATCTGCCGACACTCCTTCACGAAATCTCGCGTGTCGAATCCTTTGTCTCCGCCCACGGTGACCGCCTTCGTTCCCGGAACCTGCTCCAGCATCACCAGCGCCGCGTCGCGCTCGGCCGTGCCGTTCGCCTGAAACACTTCCGCGTCCACGATCAGCCCGTTGCGATTCTCCACCAGCAGATTCCCGCTGTAACTCAATTTCGACTCCTTCCCCTCGCCCTTGCGCGCCAGCAGCGCCTCGGGATCGGTTTTCGACGCGTGTGTCTCGTTCGACCGCCGCTCGCCGCGAAAGTTCACCGTGGGATTGCCGGGATCGTCCGGCGGAGACGATGGCTTTTCGTCCTTGGGTTGAAAGCTCTTCGTGCTCGCCCAAGCCTCCAGCAGCGTACCGTCGACGGTGAAATGCTCGTCGCTGGTCAACCCCTTGGCATGCGCTTGCGCGACCACGTGCGCCAGAAACTCCTGGGCCACGTCGGCCTCCAGCAAGCGGTCGCGATTCTTGGTGAACACGGTCGGGTCCCACACCTCATCATCGGCGTTCAGGCCCACAAACCAGCGAAACAACAGGTTGTAATCCATCTCTTCCATCAGCAGGCGCTCGCTGCGGATCGAGTACAGCATCTGCAGCAACTGCGCCCGCAACAACTTCTCCGGCGCGATCGAGGGACGCCCCACGCGGGCATACATCGTGTCGAACCGCCGGGACAGTTGCCTGAGTACTTCGTCCACCATGGTCCGGATGGCACGCAGCGGATGATCCTTCCGCACCCGCGCTTCCGGCGACAAATAACTGAAGATGTGATTCTGCTGCCGATCGTCTCCGCGCATGCCTTCTCGTACCACACTCGGCTGTGGATTAGGAGTAGTTTTTCAGCAGCCTGCTAGAGGGGCAGAGTATCTTTTGGGAGTCGTTGACTTAAAAGAAAGGAGTGGATCATGGCCCTCGACACATTTGTAGTGCTCGCTAATCAGTACGACGCTGAAGCCGACGCTCTCGCCGACTATGACGCCGTTCGAAAACTCTACACCGACCTTGGGGTCATCGAAACCTATGATGCTGCAGTACTCACTCGCACGCCCGATGGTAAAGTCAAAATCGTCAAGCGAGTGGAGGAGCCGACCCGTCAAGGTGGGGCAATAGGATTAATCGCCGGTCTAGCTATCGGGCTGGCGGTTGCGCTGTTTCCGGCAATCAGTTTGGGCGCCGGACTGCTTGGAGGCGGTGCTATCGGAGCCGGTATCGGCGCCCTCGCCGGCCACGTGGCCGGAGGTATGAAACGGTCCGATCTAAAGGATCTGGGTGAATTACTAGACAACGGCAAGAGCGGCCTGCTGGTGGTAGCGGCTACGGACGTCGAGGCGAAGGTAGATGCAGCCATCACCCGAGCGAAGAAACGAGCCAAGGCCCGGCTGCAGGCCGACACTGACGCACTGAAGAAGGAGATCGATCGCGCGGCGTAGCGCCTGTCACTGGCAGGATACGCTTTTAGGTATCCGATTATTTTGTCCTCGCCTCTCCGAAGAGCGGCCCCCGCTCGTTGAGACGCAGCACCCCCTGAGGCGAGATTTTTGAACGTCGGCCGCATAAAGCTCGCCAAACAGGAGAACTCTCATGGAAAGAATGCTGGTTGTAGTGTTTAACGACGAATCGAAAGCGTATGAAGGATCGCGTGCTCTCAGCCAACTTGATGGGGAAGGAAGCATTACGATTCATGCTGAGTCGGTGATCCAGAAGAATGTCGATGGAACCGTGACGGTAAAGCGGGCGGAAGGCGATTTCCCAATCCGCACCATCGGAGGGACGGCGATCGGCAGCCTCATCGGACTGCTCGGGGGACCCGTCGGCTTATTTGTCGGTGCCACAATTGGAGCGACGGCCGGCTTCATCGACGACCTGTATGTGGCTGGCGTCAACGCAGATTTTCTCGATAATGTTTCAAAGACCCTTACACCCGGCAAGTTCGCGGTGCTTGCCGACGTCAGCGAGGAGTGGGTGACGCCCGTGGACACCAGAATGGAAGCAGTAGGTGGCGTCGTGCTTCGCACAGCGAAGGAGCACTTCGAAGAGGAGCAACGGGCCAAAGAGGTGGCGGCACTCAGATCAGAGATTGACCAACTAAAGGCCGAGCAGGCTCAGGCAAGGGCCGAACGCAAGGCTAAGATCCAAGCCAAGATCGACGAACTCAATAAAAAGCTGCAAGACAAGATGGAGCAGGCGAAACAGAGGTCAGAACAACTCAAAAGTGAGGCCGATGCCAAGGTGAAGGCCCTGCAAGAGAAAGCTGCCAAGGCTGGTCATGATAGCAAGGCAGCCATAGACGCACGAATCACCGATATACGAGAACACTACAAAGAATCTGAGGCAAAGCTGAGGACCATGACCGCCGAAAAATTGAGGAAAGCGGCTGACAGATTAGAGAAAGCGGGATAGATCGCGGGCGGCGGTAAGGAAGCAGCAGTAGGCGCGGGCGTCGGGCGGCGGGCCAAGACTGGAAACATTGCAGTCACGACGCCGGGAGGAAGCGCTAGCAAGGGAACATTCACGGTGTCCTAAGCACTCAATCACTGCGAGTTCGCCCAAGCCGCCCGATGTCTGGGCGGCTTTTCTTTTGCATCAAGCCGAACTGGTTGCGCGGTAACTTCTGTTATCAGGCGTTTACACTCAGAACCGGGTCAATGAGTGTAATCGAGATGTTACGCCAGTTATGGCGCTAGGGCAGAATCTCCGGCCAGCAAAGGCGCTGATATACGCTGCTCGTCAAACGCCACGGGTGCGCCTAACCAACGGCCGCCGAGGAGACTGAACCCACTAATGGCTTTGGGTTTGCGCCCCTGATCAGAAGCCAAAGCATGAACGCAACCTCCCCGAAGAGGGCGGGCTGGGAGATCATAAACACCTTCCCGTAATATTGCGGCAACAGTACGCTCGTAAAGCTCATGATCACGTAGGCGAAGCCGTCGATGGCGAGCCAGACACCGAGGAAGCGCGGCAGGAATCGCGACCGGTACACAAGCAGCCCGAGGGGGAAGAGCCAAAGACCCCAAAATATCTCGGCGACACCAAGTCCCTCGTTATGCAGATTGAGGAACAGCATTGCAAAAGCATCGCGCTGAGGCTTGTCAAATAGCGACAGGAAATCAGCTCCGCGCACCAGGACGAGGGCAGCGATTGCGTTCACCTCATTCAGAAACGCTATGGGGATACCGACCAGAGCCAAAGTTAACATGAGCAAGGCGTACCGCTGATTGACGCCCTTCAGCAACTGATACAGAGCCAGAATCACAAAGACAAAACCGGCCTGGCAGATAAGCTCGGCTGCGATGCCGAGACGAAACAGCGTCTCGGAGGCCAAGATGTTGTGGGCGGTTGCCGTTGCATTTCCGTGCACGATCAGCTTGCTTGGAACATAGATAAGGGCGAAGAAGCCCGGGATCGACGTGAGTACATAAAGCAAGCCTGCGAATCTGCCGGGGTTCTTGATGGAGGCCATGTGTCCTCGCTTGTGAGAGTTTAGAGCCCATCTCATAAATGGCAGTTGGAAGGTGTTCCGGCGGTTCTAGTCGTGAAGTCTAAGTCCCGCACAAATTTGCGGGAGAAATCGAAAATCAGACAAGTTGCAAACTGCCCGGTTGCAAGTTCAGAACAGGATTTGCACTTTCAGAAATTCTCCATCATCCACATGTTGCTGTTGGTGATCCAGGCTTGGACCGCAATATGCCGCCCATCCGGCGATGGCCTTGCAACGTTTGACTCCAGGCCCGTTGACGACGGCGCTTCGCCGGTTTCATTCGACCACAGGAGAGCGGCCTTTCCTTTAAGGTCCAGCGACCACAGTTCCGTTCCTCTATTCTTTGTGCTGGAAACATACAGGCCCTTCCCGTCCGCCGTCCAGTTTACGGATCGAACAAGATCCAGGTTCCCCATGGGAATCCGCACCTCTGGCCGGCCTCGCAGAGAAATGATCCGCACGACAGGGTCTCCACGAGAGGTGAATGCAAACCGGGTCCCATCCGGAGAAAGATCGCCGTACGCATTCTGTTCGCCTGGATCAACCTCGAAGCGGATCAGTTCAGACCCGAGTCCTTTTTCGAGGTCTAAGGAGCTGATAACGACATGCCGGTGGTCTTGCGATTGCTCGGTCACCGCGCACAAGGAAGCCGGTTGTTTCGAACAGAGTACCTGGTCGATCGGATAGCCTTGGAGAATCACCTGAGGTGTTCCGCCACTCGTCGAAACTCGTACGAGCTGTTCGTTTACATTGTTGCCAGTCATTCCCTTCGGGGGGCTGACGAGGCCGACGATCCACTTACCGTCTGGGCTCACGCGAGCGTCGTGGATTTCGTCTGCAACCGACATCAGCTCTTCCGGCGTGTCGGAATTGAGGGGCTGTTTATAGAGCCTGCTTGAACCGCCGCGACGAGAGACAAAAAAAACGGCCTTACCGTCAGCGCTCCAGTCCTGCACGTAATCAGATGACTCTGTCAGCGTAAAGTGCGATACATTGGCACCACGACTTCGGCCGGGTTCGAGATCCACCATGTACAGGGAAGCGTGGCTGGATATTTGCTGGTACGCGAGACGCTTGCCATCCTTCGATACTGTCGGATCATTCACGCACGACTGCGCCTCGTCGGTGATGCGGCGCGGCGAGATCGGCTTGCCACTGTACCGGTCAAGCCATAACGACCAGAAGTTGCAAGCCACGCCGACCGTCCGTGGTTCCCTCACCGAAACAATAAGCCGTCCGTCCGGTAACCACACCGCATTGAGCCAGTCCTGCGTCATTGAAGTCGGGACTGCGGTACTTTCGGCTTCTTTGGTGATAGGCAGAATTGTATAAGCATTCGTCGAATGGACGTTTCCGTTGGTGGGCCCATCAATTCGTTCATAAAGAATCTGCCTGCCGTCAGGCGACCAGACCAGATCACTGAACCAACTGTTTTCTCCAACTTCCGCAATCTTTCGGGCGTGCTCCCCGTTGGGGGCCATAAGCCACAATTCGCGATCGTTAAACCTACCCTTATTTGTCGTAAAAAGGATCAGGGAGCCATCCGGCGCAATCTGGTCTCCTACCGCGTCTTCGCGAAGCTTACGGGGCGAGCCTCCGGACACCGGAATGATCCACATGCTGCTACCCTGAGAAGTCCAATCATTGCCCGGGGCATGGACGTCGACCAGCAAATTCTTGCCATCCGGGAACCACGGGAAAAATGCGGCCTCCATGATCAAGCCTCTGTTGGGTTTCGCTTCAGGCCGTGGGACTGACTGCGTCTCCCCCGTTTCAATCGACAAAATGTGCATGCCTTTGACATCGGTGTAGACCAGGTACTCTCCATCGGGTGAAATTGCGCCGGTAGAGACCTGGTTCTCGGAAGAATTGATGGTGAGCTGCCGAATCTTCAGCTCTGGCGTGGTCGAGTTCGTCACTTGATGCCTTGTGAGCGCCCAGTACGTCGCGGCGACCAGTACCGCAACCATGGCTGCCGCAGCAACACGCCAAAGTCCGCGGCCGCTAGGCCTTCTTTCTTGGTTTGCGGCATCTGCTTCCAGCTCTAACTGCTCACGCATCTCGGCCGCGGACTGAAAGCGCAGTTCGGGATCTTTCTCCAATGCCCGGTTGACGACCGATTCCAGCCTGGGCGAGATTTCCCGATTCAGCTCGCGAATCGCAACTGGTGTGTCATGGAGGATCGCATTCCGGAGAACAGGGATGCTTTCTCCTGGAAACGCCCTCTGGCCCGTCACCATTTCGTACATCACAACGCCGAGCGAAAACAAATCGGTGCGGCCATCCACCACCTTGTCACCCCGCACCTGCTCGGGAGCCATGTAACCGGCGGTGCCGACCGTTGTTCCGGTCAAAGTAAAGCTGACGGGAATGCTGCCTTCCCGGCTGGGCGCCGGTTCCGATTGGGGCGGCATGGCCTGATCCCAGCCCTCCGATTCTTGTAACTTAGCCAGCCCGAAGTCCAGGATTTTGACTTGACCATGGTTCGTGATGAAAACGTTCGCCGGTTTGATATCGCGGTGGATGATGCCCTTGCCGTGCGCGGCCTCCAGACCTTTCGCGATCTGGATCACTATGTCGAGAAACGATTTGAGCTGAATGTGCTTTTGCCTGGCCTTGTTTTCGGCTGAGGCCTGTTGTTCCTCGATGAAATCCCTCAGAGTCCGGCCTTCCAGCAATTCCATCGCGATGAAGGGCTGCGCTTCATGTTCCTCTACCGCATAGATCGTGCATATATTCGGATGGTTTAACGCCGAAGCGGCGCGGGCTTCTCGTTCGAAACGCCCAAGCGCGGCTGGGCTGTCTGCGAGTTCTTCGGGTAGAAATTTGAGCGCGACAGCGCGGCCCAACTTGAGGTCTTCCGCCTTGTACACCACCCCCATGCCCCCGCCGCCGAGGACCTGGAGAACTCTGTAGTGAGAGATTTTCTTGCCGATGAGGCTTGCGTCGTGAACTGTAGAGGGTTGGGAACCAGCTCCAGGGTGCGCGAGATCTCGGACCTCCACTACGAATCGGTAGCCACGTTTGGGGATGGTTTCGATGTAATCGCGACCGTTGGTGGCCTCGCTCAAGACCTTTCTCAACAGCGACACGTGCTTAGCGACATTCCCGTCCTCAACGAACGTATCTGGCCAGAGCCTTCTCATCAACTCATCTTTGTCAACCAAATGACCAGCGTTCTCGACCAGAAAGAGCAGAGCTTCGAAGGCCTTCGGCGGAAGGGGTACCGGGGCTCCATCAAGAATCAGAAGACACTCCTCCGGATCAAGGCGGAAGGGCCCAAACCCGTACAAGTGCCTTGTTTTCTCGTTCATAGTCCCCGGAAGAAATTCTTCAGGATTTCTTCGTCGTTTCGGAAAGACTTCTAAATCCGGGCAAAGCTAGCGTTCGCCAAGCGGAGGCCGCCGGACACTGGAAGCCGTCCGGAGGACATTCTAGAGCGCCCGAACGGTAGGTGCAACACACCCTGCCGTTCACAACCGTTTCCCTGCCTTGCGTGCCATCGACGGGACAAATATCTGGAGGAGACATGAAACCGAACTCAATCTCGTTAGTAGTGGTGCTTGGGCTACTTGCTCCACTCGTGGCCCCGGTTCGGTTGACCGCGCAAAACATTGAAGGCCATGTCCGGCACCATCATTACAAACTCATCGACATGGGCACGTTCGGCGGGCCGGAGAGTTACGTTAACGAAACCATAGAGGCTATCACCGCGAGCCGCGAGATAAACCATCGGGGCATGGTGGGCGGTTCGGATACACCGACTCCCACTACCGGGACCAGCAACTTTCTCGTCTGTGGAGGCCTTAGCGGTCTTCTTCCATTCGTGAACCACGCTTTCAAAGGGCAGAACGGTGTCGTGACCGACCTGGAGACGCTTGCAGGAGCGGACAACTGTAGCGGCGCGAACGGAATTAACGCAAGCGGGGAGATCGTTGGCAGCTCAGAAAACGGTGAGATCGACCCATTGACGGGCGTAAACCAGTCGCGCCCTGTCCGCTGGAAAGACGGCCAGATCGCCGACCTGGGAACGCTGGGCGGATATCAAGGCACAGCGAACAGCATCAACAACCGCGGCCAAGTGGCGGGAACCGCTACGAATGCGATTGCCGATCCCTTCGCCTGTTTCGGCTTGGGAACACAGTGCCGTGCGTTTCTATGGCAGGACGGTGCGATAAAGGACTTGGGTACGTTGGGCGGTCCCGACGCGCTGGCAGTCTTGATAAACGAGAGCGGCCAGATCGCTGGAATGGCTAATACAAGCTCCTCACCGAGTCCCTCTTGTGGCTTTCTTCCCCTGACCACGGATCCGTTCCTTTGGCAAAACGGCAAAATGACGGATCTCGGGACCCTTGGCGGCACCTGTGGTTTTCCGCTGGCTCTCAACAACCGAGGTCAAGTTGTCGGCGCTTCGAACGTGGCCGGAGACTTGACCGCCCATCCCTTCCTTTGGCCTGGAAAGGACGGAACCATGCAGGACCTGGGGACGCTTGGCGGGAGTTACGGAACCGCAAACGGAATCAACGACTCTGGGGAAGTTGTTGGCTACGCTTCGAACAGCGGCGACGCAGCGGAGTTCGCCATTCTTTGGAGGGGTGGCGTGCTCACCGACCTTGGGACCCTGGACGGTGATCCGTGCAGCACAGCGAACGCGATTAACGCCAGCGGTCAAGTAGTCGGCATCTCGACGGCGACCTGTGACTACAGCGCCGGTCGCCGGGCATTTCTGTGGGAGAACGGCTCGATGGCTGACTTGAACACTCTCATTCCTCCGGGCGCAGGCGTGCAATTAAACTTGGCGGAGACAATTAATGATCGTGGAGAGATTGCCGTCAACGGTGACCCGCCGGGCTGCGGGGTTGTCGAACAATGCGGTCATGCCTATCTGCTCATCCCTTGCGACGAGAACCACCCCGGTATCGAAGGCTGCGATTACAGCATGGTGGATGCGAGCGCAGCGACAATCGTCCGGCCAACACCGCGCGAGGTCTCAGGAAACATCCAGCCTCTGGTGCATTCGCATCCCAACAATCGGTCTCGCCTCCCGGCTCTTGGTCTCGCTTGGCACAGCCAGACAAAAGGAGAAAACGAATGAAATCCAGACGACTAACGTGTAGGTTTGGCCGTTCACAATCAATTGTCGCCCGGGACTTGCAGCTGATGATGGAGGGAAACGCACTGCTCAACAAATTCGCCCCGTTCATCTGCATCGCCAGTCTACTGCTGATCGCAGCAATGACAATCAGTTGCGGCAGCTCAAGCTCTCCTGCCAAACCCACCTGTACGGGAGGTCCGTATGACGTTGTGGGTGTGTGGAATACCGATCTCTATATCAGCGGTGTTTATCCCGTCAAAGCAGGGGTCATTAGCCAATCGGGACTCGCGCTTTTTTTCGACAATGCCGGCGATGAAAACATAATGACCGGCATTACTGGCGCCTGCTCTTTTTCAGACAACATTATTCTCGATATCGGGCTGGTAAATTATGGTGTGGGCGGAAACTCCTATTCCTTTCCGGTACAAGGCAACGTGCAACCCGGTCCGGTTATCACCGGCACTGTCACCGATCCCTCAGGTCCTCAGTCCTTCATCTATGTGCCCTATCCTCAAGGTATTACCCCAACGGCCCTCAACAGCAGCATGACTCTCATCGACACGAGTTCCCCGATTGCTTGTCACCAATCATATTGTGTCCAGGTCCAAGTTGTGCCGAGTGGAACGGGCAATAGTGCCGACATGACGTTGAGCGGAACTGACGGATTTAACTGTTATGTCAGTGGCACGTTCACACAAGAGGGGTCGAACGCCGCAAACCTGAACGTGTTTGACGTGTCCCTTACCTTTACCGGCACAGGTTGCCAGGTCGCGGGCACGATCACCGGCCTGGGATTCGAAAGCCCCGGCGACTACTTTTTCTTCAGCGATAACCCTTCTGGCACCTTTCTATATGCGATGTCAGCAAACAGCGCCAACGTTTTCGAGTTTTGTCCGACGGAGTGTTTCTTTTAGGAAGATTGTCGCACCGGCGTGACCACTGCATCGCGCCGCAACCATCGGTTTCGCTTCCGCGCATTGGCCGAAGCTGATGCGAAACACGAGGACACTTGATATGAGCCGAAAGCCAAAGAGATTTGCCTCATTCTTCATCGCTGTTGGTCTTAGTTTCCTGCCTGCCTGCGGGGGCAGTTCGACGCAAGGCTTTTCATTCTCCTTTGAGGTGCTCCACTCGTTCACGGGGACATCCATGATAAGTGGAGGTCTCCTTGCACTTAGAGGATTGGGGTCTCGAAGCGAGGGTGGTGCGGTTGAGTTAAGCAACAGCCAGCGACCGTAGAGCGCGGCCAAAGCAGCAGCTTGGCCAGACATCCATTTGCGGGAAACGGGCGCGAGCCCGGTCCACGAAGTATGAGTTAGGGTTTTCCGGCCGGCCTCGATGCGGCTCCGAGGGCCTTGGAGTGGTGTTTAAACTATAACTAAGCAGCCTGGGATTCGAAAGCGGCGCCGACTACCTTAACTTCACCCGTTAACCGCCCACTGGCAACTCTCTATATGCGATGTCAGCGAACAGCGCGGATGTTTTCGAGTTTTCTCCTCAACCCTGAGGTTCGCGTGCCCTAACCCTCGAGAACTGCTATGCCTACGACGAATGCCCGTGACCTCACCGATGCTCAATGGAAGATTCTAGCCGAGCTTATTCCTGTACCGGAGCAGCGCGCAGATGGACGCGGACGACCATGGAAAGATCGACGTGCAGTCTTGAACGGCATTTTGTGGGTGCTGCGCACAGGTGCTCCTTGGGCGGACGTTCCAGATCATTACCCGTCATACCAGACCTGCCATCGCAGATTCCAGCAATGGGTCCGTTCCGGAGTGATGAGGGGAATTCTGGAAACGCTTGCCGCGGACCTCAAAATCCGTGGCCTACTTGACTTGAAAGAAGCCTTCATCGATGGGAGCTTTGCCCCAGCGAAAAAGGGGGTTCCAAGGTCGGCAAAACAAAACGAGGCAAAGGATCAAAGATCATGGCTGTCGCAGACCGGCATGGTCTCCCCGTGGCCGTCTGTGTTGAGAGTGCTACACCTCACGAAGTGAAGTTGGCTACCAACACGCTCGTCCAGATGGTCGTCCCGGACGCGCCGCAGAATCTCATAGGTGACAATGCCTACGACTCCGACAAGCTTGATGCTGAGCTCCGGCAATACGGAATTGAACTGATCGCTCCCCACCGCAGTAATCGAAAAAATAAGAGCCAAGACCTACGTCGCCTGCGTCGCTATCGCCGACGTTGGAAGATTGAACGGCTGTTTGCGTGGCTGCAGAATTTCCGCAGGTTGGTGGTTCGCTACGAACGATACGCTGAGAACTTCCTTGGAATGCTTTACCTGGCGTGCTGTTTGATCTTACTGAGGCATTTATGAGATGGCTTGTAGTCTGAGATACGGCGGAGGTTGTCAAAAAGTTCGGACAAGAGCAAAGGCGGCTCCTGTCAGTTGGCGCAAACAGGCGTGTCTGTTGAAAAATCTCGGTTCACGGCACGCTTTTTGTCCCTTCGGGCCTCCTGGTAAATCGCTTCTTTAGTTTCTCCAGACCAGGTTCATGCAGTTGCGATCTGCGGGGTTGAACAGACACAGGCGTTAACACTCATTGACCCCGGATGCTGGTGAGGTGGCGAGCCGACCATGCCGCCAGAAAGGTATACCTTTCGCGCGGGTAAAATCCGTGTAAACCGAGCGTTCAGAATCAGCGGGTTCCAGAGTCGCCCGAAGCTACCCTTTCACGCAGCTTACCCAGAGCTGAACCGGGCTGCCAGTCGATACCCAAGGCTAGGTGAGAAGCCCCCGACGCCCCAAAACAAGCCCCAGAGGGCCCCACGGTTGTTCTGAAAAGTAAGGCACGGAAACAGCGGCATCGCCAGAGTGAGCGTGGGGATTAGAGTGTCCCCAGTGAGACTTCGCAGCTCCGGGCGAGGTCTGGGTTGGAACATGCGATTCTGCGCTGCAGGTGGGGCTCTATATGATGCCAGAAACAGCGAAAACAGTAGTGGGGGGTGAGGTAACAGGCGGCCAGCGACGCCGTTCCTAGCCAACGCCGCCCAAAAAGCGCTTGTCATCATTTCGGAGCAGGCACCCGCCTTGCAAGGTTCTCAAGATAGCCGGCTGCGCTCTCCCGATCCAAATTCTCTGGATTGTTTTTCGCCTCAGCAAAGGCTTGCTCTTGTTTCCTGTCCTCTGCCGATTGTTGTTGTGGTGGAATCCGTTGTAGCATCTCTTTCCGGACAAAATCCGCAGTCTCGATAATCCCTTTTAGCTTCTGCTCATACTCCCGATCCACTTTGTCCCTTTGCTGCTGCCAATATTCCTCTGCGTGCCTGATCCCCTCTGTATCACCCCGATGCTGATCTCTGTAACGTTCCAATGCTTCCCATTCGAAATTCCTCTCGTTGTCCCGCGCCCACTTTCGACTATGCTCCCAATCGCGTAGTTGCTGAGCAACCTGAGGGGCCATCGTCAACGCCAGCACTTCGTGTGAGAGACTATCTACCTGCTGTTGCGCTGCTTGTGCTTGGCGTTCGAGATTATCGATTAGGTGAGGATCGTGATGTTCCTTTGCCGCCGCTGCATCCCTTCGCAGAGCTGCAATGTCCGCATTCAGCGAGGCGATCATCGGCAATGTCCCGGAGATCGCGTTGATCAAATTACTGGTATCCGTTTTAAGGCCTTGGACTTCGGTTTTTAATTCTTTTGTCTCTTTCTGGTTGATGGTTCGTTCGCCTTCGGCCTTCGTCGCAGCTTCCTTGTCCAGATGAATACCCTCAACGGTGTACCCTATGGCAAGCAGAGCGAAGATAACCCACAAGGCAAGGCGGAATCTCTTAGGGAAGGCCTCACTGACCAGCGAAGAAAGAAAAATCAAAATTCCTCCGGTAATTTCGTAGGCATAATGGCCCATGTGGGAAAGCCTCCATCGTCAAGACTGGGACAGCCCTTGACGTTGGACAACATTCTACTTTTTTGGCGGCCGCTGGAGAAAATCGCGACCGGCTCGGCATTTGCGTCCTTGGCGTGACACGGGATAGCGAAGCGGCCCGGCGAGATCGGAACTAAATCGGCGATTATTCCCTCAGGGCAGGGGCTCTATATGAGTTTCATTCTGAACATCAATCACTACAGCACTTCATACTCAGTAATAACCATATATCTCTGTTACTCGGCCCCTCTGCTGAGCTTAAGCGTTAGCGTTGAAGTTGCAATCTTGGAACTGGGCGAGAACTCTACCGAGTCCTCTGCCCGACATCAAATTTGCAGTAGCGGGGAACGAGAAGTGGGTGCTCCAGAGAAAAAAGCGACCAAGTTGGATTTCCAGAACTGTCCACAACGGGCACAGGAAGGCCCCCAAGCAATTGCAGGAGGGCGACAGGTACCCAAGGAGCGGGAATTGGCCCTAGAGTCCAGAAATGGGGTTTGCAGGGAGCCTTCGAAATTCAACATTCCTACAGAGCCGAGCAGGTTTTCGAGATCGAAGTGGCGACAGGAAAGAATCAGAATCGCCGCCGCGGCATGAATGGTGCTTCAGACTTCCCTGTATATGAGTTTGATTTAGCGCAGTTCAGGTCGCGCATTACCAGCTCTGTATATGAGTTTCAAATCTGCAGTTCGAAGTGGCGGGAAAGCTTCCAGATCGTCGCGAGGATGCGCTGAGTACGAGCGCTCCCCACAACAGCGCAGGAGCGGAATTGCAACCGGCGGCAACGTCAGGGTGTGCGGTTTACTCTATGCTCCGGGGTGAATCAATCGTACGAGCCCGAACGCAACCGCAGCGACAAATGCCGACGCTGGGATCGTCAGAACCCAGGCCCAGACGATGCGCGCCGCCACGCCCCAGCGCACTGCCGAGAGCCGATTTACAGCTCCGACTCCGACTATCGCTCCGGTGATGGTGTGCGTCGTGCTCACGGGAATTCCGGCCAGCGCGGTGGAAAACAGGGTGATCGCTCCCGCCGCCTCAGCGCAGAATCCTCCCACCGGCTTGAGCTTGGTGATGCGTGATCCCATGGTGTGAACAATCCGCCAACCGCCAAAATACGTTCCCAAGGCGATCGACAAATGCGCCGCTAGAATGATTGGCCAGTGAAATCTTCCCCAGTTGCCGGCTAGTTCCTTCGAACTTAAATAATGCGCTCCATACAGAGCGGAGGCCACGATCCCCATGGTTTTCTGCGCATCATTGCCCCCGTGGCCGAGGCTGTACGCCGCCGCCGACAGGAGTTGCAGCCTGCGAAACCAGGCGTCAATTCGTCGTGGCGCTTTATTTCGCAGAAGCCAAAAGACGGCAACCATGAACGTCAGGGCCAGAATGAGTCCCATGACTGGAGCCACCACAATGAAGATCAGGGTTTTGTACCAACCCTCGGCAATAATCACGTGCCATCCGGATCGCATCATCGCCGCGCCGGCATAGCCACCAATCAAGGCATGCGAGGAAGAAGTCGGCAGCCCCCACCACCACGTCAGCAGGTCCCAGACGATGGCGCCGAACAGTCCCGTGATCACGACATACTGGGTCACAGTTTCGATCCGGATCATTCCTGCGCCGATCGTCTTGGCCACGGCGGTACCGAGAAGAAACGCGGCCACAAAATTGAAGAACGCGGCCCACACCACCGCCAGTTTTGGGGACAAGACCCGCGTCGACACCACGGTCGCAATGCTGTTGGCGGCGTCGTGAAATCCGTTCAGGAAATCGAAGATCAGCGCGACCAGTACTGTGATGATCAGCAGAACCAGATCAGGTGTCACCAGTTTGCCCGTTTGGGTAAAATTATTGAAGCCTCATGTGTTCTTCAATACGACAGTTTCCAGGACATTGGCGACGTCTTCCGCCTTATCGGTCGCCCTCTCGAGACATTCCAACAGCTCCTTGATTTTGATGAGGTTGATCGGATCCTTTTCGCATTCGAACAGCTTGGCGATGGCCTGCTGCGACACTTGGTCTGCTTCGTTCTCCAGACGGTTGATCTCCACGCAATGGGCCAGGATATTGCCATTCTTCTGCATGAGAGACACAGCCTGCTGCAATTCCTGGCTTTGCCTGAGGATGATCGTGGCCAGTTCTCCGGCGGCGGGGGGCGGACTGGTGATCCGATACATCACGATGCGGGCGCCTGAAGCATTGATGAAATCGAGGACATCATCGAGCTTAGAGGCCAACTCGTGAATGTCTTCCCGGTCGAAGGGTGTGATGAATGTCTGATTGAGTTTGGTCAGGATGGCATGAGTGAGTTCATCGCCCTCGCGTTCGATGCGGTGAATCTGCTCGATTTGTTTTTCGACATCGTGGTAGTTTGCGAAGAGATCCGCCAGGGTGCGAGCCCCGGCGATGAGATTGTCGGACATCGCAGAGAACATCGCGAAGAAGCTGTTATCCTTAGGAGTAAGGCGGACCATTTTGGGAGCAACAGACTCCAAGAGTGTTTGCGCGTACAGTCAGTTGCAGCGATCGGAGCAGGTCACTATCTCACGTGGCATCGAATTCAGTCAAATGGAGCATCGGGGACGATGACTCCACAAATCGGAAGACTCGTCATGCTAATGGAAGACGAGGACGACATCGCACGCCTGGTTGCTTATCACCTGGAGTGCAGTGGTTTTCGAATCCACCGCCCAGCGCGGCCGTACAGTCTGATTTCAGACGCCGAGAGAGATCGGCCGGTACTCTTCATCCTCGACCTTATGCTCCCCGAATCGGACGGATTTCAACTTTGCCGCAGCATAAGGGACCATCCGAGTCTGCGAGATGTTCCGATTCTGATCCTTACCGCGAGCACTGCAGCAGAGGACAGAAAACGGGCGTTGGAGAGCGGTGCAGATGGCTACATCACCAAGCCCTTTAACCCATCTGCGCTAATAGCGACTGTGCGAACACTTTCAGACCGAGACTCTCCCGGTGAACGGTAGTTATGGCGGCGGCAGTTAGTGTTTTGTTCGACGACTGAGGATGATCGCCGACCGTCGGGGCATCCCAATCCAACTGATCAGGAGCAAAGCAAATACAATCCCCGCTCCCACTGCGATTCGCTGGAGAAAACGGAGAAAAAGAAGACCCAAGCCCATTGAAACATTGTGCAGCTTTCGTGTAACCGTGAGCGAGATCACGATGGTAATACTGATTGGTAATGCTATTGTGCGCTGGGCCCTGTGTCATTCCTCGTAGGCGGCGCGATTACTGCGGAAATTGAGCACCCACAGCAAAACGGCTAAGCCCGACCCGCGGATTCTGAAGATGGGTCGGATGTCGCATCGCAAGAAAAAGTGTGTCCGCGGGTGAAGCAACTCCGCCATTTTGGCGTAGGCGACGCGATTGGCGGGAATTCGACGACACGCGGAGAAACACGTAGGCCCAGCCTGCCGATTCTGGCATTTTATGCTGCCGATCCTCGTTCAAAAATGTGACAAAATCGCAAGAAAATAGCTGGTAACTACAGCTTAGCTAGTTTTTCCACCTGCGGGCTGGGGAGTGGAAAAAGCGGGATCGTCACACGAAATCGCCTTGGCACTTTGAGCGGCTATCTCAAATGTTGAAAGACCAGACCGATAAAGGGATTCAGCCACGACGGAATGGATTCTGCCCTCAGCTAGCATCTCCTGCGCTGTCCGAATCAATTCGAGTTTCCGAAACGCGCAGGCGGTGGCGACACCAAGGAAGGTGACGATGATGACGAAGACGATAGCTCCTCGCGTGATTAGCCCCTCAGTGCCGCCCGGTGGCACGCCGGAGCTATTCCCCACAGGGCAGATTAAAACGTAGGCTGGAATTTGTTAAGCGTGCCATTTTCGACTCAGAACACAGTTGCCTACATCTCGGTTTGGGGGAAGAAGCCATGTGGATGAGGTCATGCGCTGTATGTAAGGCACTCATGATGAAGCTCCGATTGCGCGATTCCGTCCGCTGTCGGTGTGGGTGGGTGTGGGAGTGGTAAGGGTGATCCAAATTGACGAATCGCAGTTGACCAAGACGCAGAGATTTACAAGATGAAGGGAAAGCTGTTATGGCCCGGGTAATTGAGTTCTACATACCGACGAACTTCCGAAGAAAAGTGAGGTCGGTTCCGCAGTCGCAACCCGCAAAAGTTATCGAGTTTTGCCTCCCCTCAAAGAAATCAGCGTAGCGCGACCTTCCGCAACCGCACACACTAGCGTTCTCATTCGTACATGAGTGTAGAGACAAACACAGGTTACTTTCGTACCGCCACAGTGGCACGTAGGAGCTATTCACCAAATTTGGCACAGAGCCTAAGTTGGAATTGAACAGGCTTCGGGGGAGGGCTGTTCGACGGGCGTCCCGGTGACTCTAATCAGAGTCGGGACGCTTTCGTTTTTGCGCAAGTCGGCGTGTACGGGGGAGCCGCCACCGGTTCAAGCGGCAGTTCGGGTTCTCCCAGTGGGCACAGGATGACCCACAAGCAATTGCAGGAGGGTGACAGGTACCCCAGAAGGGAGAATTGGCCTTGCCGTCCAGAAATGGGTTTTACAGGGAGCCCTCGGAATTCAACATTTCTACAGATCGTGCGGGATTTCGGGACGAGATTGCGGCAGGGAAGATTGCGGAAGGTTCCAGCAGCGCTGTGCCGTTATCAGTCTGCCATGTATATGAGTTTGATTTGCAGCGCAGTTCAGGGGAAACGTACCCGCAACTCTATATGAGTTTGAATTCTGCAGGTCGGGTCAATCGCTTTAAGTCTCCTTTACGTTCTTAAGTTTGCGAGGCGGTTTGAGAGTCCTCCGGGTTGATGCGAGTAGTACACCAAGTACACCTGGTTTCCGGCCGGTCACAGCGTCTGCAGGAAGTTGACCAAGTCCTGCATCTGCTGCTGCGAGAGGCCAATCTGGAAGCGTTGGTTATAAAAATCCACGACTTGCTGGAGATTGGCTGCAACTCCGTTATGGAAATACGGGGCGCGGGCTGGCAATCCCCGCAGGATAAGACCCTTGCCTCTGCCGATGTCACTGCATTGACCGGTGATCAGGGCTTTCCCCGGATCAGAGGTGTAGTACGTGTTGCCGGCGAGAGGTCCTTGCGTGCAGACTAACTCAAAGACCGGCAGTGTCGGCGCCTGCAGTTGCTGAAGTGCCGCGATGATGTTCGGGTCGGTCTCGTAAGTGAGCGAGTGAGCGGTCCCGATGTCGAGCGGCAAGGGGAAGGAGTGATTTCCTACATTGAACGTATCGTGGCAGGTGGTGCAGGTTCCCATAATCTGCTGAGTGCCAGTCGTTAACCCTGGGACATCGCTAATCGTCAGGGGTTGGGTATTGAAGATCTGCTCGCCACGGGCAATCGAAGCTTGCTGCGGATTCCGTGAGTTTTGGAAGGATGTGTAGATCGTAAATACGTTGGGAGTGAACTGTTTTCCCTCAGGATCTCCGCCGAGGGAATCGTTGATTCCCGGATAGTAAGGTTGCGTGGACAGGAATTGCGCACCGCCGTTTGCTCCTTTTGACAAACTGCCCGCAAAGAAGTCCGACAGCTGCGCAGAGTTGAGCGCCAATTCGAAGCCGACGATCTGGCTTAGTTGCGTGGCCGTAGGAGGCTGATCAGCCTGTGCGTGGGTCAAGGTCGCGTCTGTCGCCTGCTGGGTCAGATCGGTGTTCAGATTGGCCGCAAAGGTTTGTTCGTTGTTCAGAGGGTACAAGAACGATTCCCGGCCATCGAACATGACCGCACTTAAGAAGCCCAGGTTCGTGGTTGGCAAAGGCCGTCGATAGACGGAGGCGATCTGCTGTCCCTGAGGATTCGTGGTGAGGGCGCAACCATATGGGTCCTGCACGGCGGCGATAGCGTATTGCGGTGGTGATGGATCAGTCGTATTCGGTGGAACGGTTAGTCCGATCCGAATCAGTCCGTTGTTCACAACCAAACTGTTGTCCACGGGGCCGGTGGGACAAGTCGAGCCATCGACCTGCGCGAACAGCGGATCCTTGCCCCGACTAATAAAGTACCGCAATTGCGCGTCGATGGCGCTTAACCCGAATGCGTCGCTCGGTGCATGGCAAGTTCCACAGGTTCGACCGTTCGCTCCGAGACTCTGAAAGAACGGGTCACTCAGATCGACGCTTCCTGTGTTGCTGTATGTTCCAGAGAAGCCCGCGAAATCGAGAAAAGGAAAGAGGTTACGAAGGTAAACGTCAGCGATGGCAGAACCCGTGGCAATGGTCACGAGGGCGACAGCACAGAGGACAATTCGCCTTCGGATCCTACCGTCGACAGAACTACGGAGTTGCTGACGCAACTTGCGAACGAAAGATACTGTGCGCGGCTTGTCAGACATATGTGCTCCTTGATGAAAGTTGAAACGCGGGCCATCCTGCCGCAAACGCGACTTCTGCTCAATAGTGGGCGGCTGTCGGACGTCTTAATTTTCATGTTCCCGTAACTTATGGGAAACAATGACGATGTTGTGAAGTCTGAAAAGCGGGGTAGAATGTTGGGCTGACCATCAGGTGCCTTTTTGTGTCGCTGGAACCAGCCAAAATCCAAGATTCGCTCAAATTTGGGGACGATTTCGAACTCGATTGCGCCGCTGGCCAACTGCGCCGCTCCGGTCGGATTCTTAAAGTCGAGCGAATTCCCATGGAGGTTCTGCTCTTCCTCGTGCAACAGCGAGGAGAGCTGGTGAGCCGCGAGCAAATCGCGGAGAAGATATGGGGGAAGGACGTCTATCTCGACACGGACAACAGCATCAACGGCGCGATCCGGAAGATCCGGCAAGTGCTGAAAGATGACCCGGAGCAGCCTCGTTTCATTCAAACAATTACAGGCAAAGGGTATCGTTTCATTGCACCCGTCAGTACACGGGCCGCCGATCCTGATATGGAACGGGGGGCGATGGCCGAGGCGCCCCGATCTTTCGTCCGCGAGGATTCCGTCGCCCGATTTTCACGACGGCGCGTGCTTGGGATATTGATTCTTGCGGCGGTGATCGTCCTGATTGCGGCTTGGGATGTTTATCCCCGATGGTTTGACTTCCAAGCCCGGCCCCTCCGGTCTGGCGGACGAACCATGGTGGCGGTTCTGCCCTTCGTAAACCTTACGGGGGATGCAGGCCAGGAATACTTCAGCGACGGCATGACGGAGGAAATGATCACACAACTGGGGAGCTCCGATCCGGAGCATATGGGTGTGATCGCCCGTACTTCAGTGATGCACTACAAGCACAGCGAGGAACAACTGCAGCAGATCGCGCGTGAGTTGGGAGTGCAGTACGTGCTGGAGGGAAGCGTAAGACGCGATGCCGACAAGGTACGAATCACCGCCCAGCTCATTCAAATGAGGGACCAGACCCACCTTTGGGCGCGCGAGTATGACCGTGATACCAAGGATTTGCTCGTGGTGCAGAGCGAGATCGCGAGTGAAATTTCGAGTGAGATCCGGGCCGCTCTTGGAGAGCACAAGCCCATCACACCCAATCTTCCGCAGACTCTCTCTCCACAGGCTCTTGAAGCTTATAACCTTTACCTGAAAGGACAATACTTCTGGAACAAGAGGACCGTGGAGGGGTTCCACGAGGCAATCGGATATTTTCATCAGGCCACAGACAAGGATCCCAACTATGCGCGGGCGTATGCCGGTTTGGCTGCCAGCTACGCTCTGATTGGCCCTTACAGTGGAACGCCGGCCGACGAATTTGCATCGCAGGCACGTGCCGCGGCACTGCGGGCCCTGCAGCTAGACGACAACCTGTCGGAAGCCCATGCGGCGCTGGCTTTGATCGTCCAAAATTACGAGTATGACTGGCAAACGGCGGAGAAGGAATTCAAGAGGGCGATTGAATTAAACCCAAGCTATGCCACCGGCCATCATTGGTATGCCGAGCACCTGGCATGGCGAGGGCGTTTCGATGAGGCTCTCCGCGAAAGTGAACGGGCGCGACAGCTCGATCCGCTTTCGCTGATTATCGCCTCCGACAATGGAACGATTCTGTATTACTCCCGGCAATACGACCGGGCGATCGCGCAGTTCATGGCCGTTCGCGAGATGGACCCCGGCTTTGAGCGAGCCAAAATCATTTTTTCCGCCTATGTGCAAAAGGGCATGTACGCGGAGGCCGAGGCGTATATGGAAAAACAACCGGCGGGCGACAGTCCCTGGGAGCTGTCGAGTCGGGCCTACACCTATGGTCGCGCCGGAGACCGGGCAAGAGCCAAGCGCGCGCTGACGAAATTGCTGGATTTGAACCGGCGACAAGCGCTGGATCCGATGGTGCTGGTTCCAGCGTACATCGGCATGGGGAACAACGATCAGGCTATTGCCTGGCTGGAAAAGGGGTATGCGCAGCATTCCAATAGTCTGACCGCGCTTAAGGTAGAGCCCGCCTATGACCCGCTGCGCGGCGACCAGCGGTTCCAGGATCTTCTGCGGCGGGTGGGGTTAATCCAGTAGCTCGGTGCTTATTCGGCGGTGTCGCATCGCAGGAAAAAGTGTGTACACGAACGAAGCAACTTCGCCATTTTGTCGTAAGCGGCACTCTGGCTGGTCAATGCGGCGACACACAGAGAAATAGATAGATCAGGCCTGATTATCGCGGCGCGATGGCGACAATCCCAGAGTGAATTGCGCCAACCTTCATAGGCGTTGCGATGGCCGGTCAAATCAACGACACACGGGAAAGAAGTGAGTTTGGAGCGCTGATTCGCCAAGCTGTAGATTGCGAGCCGACCTTCAAAAATGTGACAACATCGCAAGAAAATGCCGAGCAACTACAGCTTAGCTAGAATTTTTCACCTGCGGGTCGAAGGCGTAGAAAAAGCCGAATGGATTCTGCACCCACAGCGCTTTTGAAAGTCAGGGGCTTGCAATACAGCCACGCCTGATCGTCTTCTGGTGCGGTGAGCCCACTTTAAACCGGGTAATTACTTCCGAGTTGCTCGTCATTCGAGAGCAATCTGGAACGATTGGGTGAGCCCTGCAGATCACTTCAGCTGTGCCGACTTGTCGGGACTAATTTCGTCGTGGCGAGAAACCGGGAATTAAAGTGCCGAGCACAGTCGCTTCTAGTTAATCAGGCATTTCGGTCCCGATCTCGCTGGAGGCTGGCTCCTGCGACCAACTCGTTGTGTCAGCGGAGGGAGAGGCGTACCATGTGCGAGCTAGCGGGTCCACATCGAACATTCTGGTGGATGACAGAGGGTTTGATTCGGTGACACCGTACGGCGGCTAGGCACGACCTGTATGCAGAGCAAGTGAAATGTTTCGAGGTTGAACTAACTATGCTAAACGAAGCGACGATTGCAGATTTTAGAGGCAGCTTGCATGGAGGGATGATCGAGCCGAGCGATCCGAATTACGACGCGGCTCGCAAAGTGTACAACGCGATGATCGACCGGCGGCCACGACTGATTGCGCGCTGCACCGACGTGGCCGACGTCATGGCGGCGGTGAAGTTCGCCCGCGAGCAGAAAATGCTGGTGTCCATCCGCGGCGGCGGGCACAACGCGGGCGGATTGGGAGTTTGCGATGACGGATTGGTGATCGATCTTTCACCGATGAACTATGTTCGCGTGGAGCCGAAGAAAAGGACCGTGCAGGTCGGCGGCGGCGCGCTCTGGCGGGACGTGGACCATGCCACGCACGCGTTTGGTCTCGCGGTTCCCGCGGGCATCATTTCGACGACCGGCGTGGCCGGACTGACTCTGGGCGGCGGGATCGGTTACCTGACGCGGCGGTATGGCCTGACGATCGACAACCTGCTGGCCGTCGAAATGGTTTTAGCCGACGGACGGTTCGTTACCGCCAGCGCCAGGGAAAATCCTGACCTGTTCTGGGCGGTGCGGGGTGGAGGTGGCAACTTCGGCGTCGTGACCTCGTTTCTGTTCAAAGGGCAACGCGTGCACACCAACTACGGCGGGCCGATGCTGTGGCCGCTGGAAGACGCGGCGGAGATTATGCGCTGGTACCGCGACTTCATCGCGAAGGCGCCCGATGAGGTCTATGGGTTCTTTGCTTTCCTAACCGTACCGCCTGTAGCTCCATTCCCCGTGCATCTGCACAACAAGAAGATGTGCGGCATCGTGTGGTGCTACACCGGACCGATCAAGAAAGGGGACAAAGTGTTCAAGCCGATCCGGAGCTTCAAGGCTCCGGCGCTCGACATGGTCGGCCCAATTCCGCATCCGGTACTCCAAAGTATGCACGACCCTCTCTACCCGCCGGGCCTGCACTGGTACTGGAAGGCCGATTTCGTGCGCACGCTCCCAGATGAAGCCATCGCGCTCCATGTAAAACATGCGACGAACTTGCCGTCGATGCAGTCGACCATGCACCTGTACCCGATCAACGGCGCCGCCAGCCGCGTCAAAAACAGCGCAACGCCGTGGGGTTACCGCGACGCGATGTGGAGTTCTGTGATTGTCGGGGTCGATCCGGACGCCGCGAACAAGGAAAAAATCTCCACGTGGGCGAAGGAGTATTGGAGGGCGCTTCATCCATATTCCGCGGGCGGCGCGTACATCAACTTCATGATGGAAGAGGGCGAGGATCGCATCCGAGCGACGTACGGTAAGAATTACAACCGTCTGGCGAAGATCAAGAAGCGTTACGATCCGGCGAACCTGTTCCGCGTAAATCAGAACATCAGGCCGAAGTGAAAGAGGGACCTACACTCCTGACACGCCGGGTACACGTACAAGGTACCTGTTCTTCAGGAATGTCTTGTCTCGGATTTTTGGGCGGGATCGATCCTTCAGTGGCCGCTGCAACGATCGAATATGCATAAAATCCCCTCCGAGATTTGCGATATTATAGACTTATTTGGGGATACTGCCTTGGGGTCTCTCGTGGCAGCGACTCAAAACTCAACTGTAATTGCGCAGGGGCGAGCAGTCTTCTTTTACATGCCCGGAGCTGCGCCAGCAAGGTACATGAACCCACCTCCCACGTCAGGTTCGGTGCCATTCACCCTATCGCCAGGTGCGCGCTTCGGCAGTTACGAGATTCTTCAGCGGCTGGGCGCCGGGGGCATGGGTGAGGTTTATCGCGCTAAGGACACCCGCCTCGACCGTGAGGTCGCAATCAAGACCCTTTCCCTGGACCGCTGTTCTCAACCGGAAGCCTTATCGCGCTTCGAGCAGGAAGCCCGTTCCGCCTGCGCGCTTAATCACCCGAACATCGTTACGATTTATGAACTCGGGCATCTGAACGGCATGCGCTATATTGCGATGGAACTAGTGGATGGAGAAACGGTTCGTTCGCTGCTCGCCACTGGCCCGCTTCCATTTCGCAAGTCTGTCGCGATCGCGGCACAGATTGCCGACGGTCTCGCCAAAGCTCACGAGATTGGCATCATTCACCGCGATCTGAAGCCTGAGAACCTGATGGTTTCTCGCGACGGTACGGCCAAGGTGCTGGATTTCGGTCTTGCGAAACTTCTTAAGCTCGACCGCGCCCCCGGTTCGGATGCGACTACTAGCATCACTGAGCAAGGGATGGTGATGGGCACCGTCGGTTACATGTCGCCAGAGCAAGCGACCGGTGGCGAAGTCGATTTTCGTTCTGACCAGTTTTCCTTCGGATCGGTACTCTACGAAATGGCTACCGGAACTCCCGCGTTCCAGAAAAAGACCCATGCGGAAACGACGGCCGCAATCCTTCGCGATCAGCCCGAGCGCCTTGGAGCCAGAATGCTTCAGGCGCCCGCCCCTTTTATTTGGATCGTGGAGCGCTGCCTCGCCAAGGACCCAAAGCAGCGTTATGCCTCCACCCGGGATTTGGCTCGCGACCTCGCTGCGGTGCGCGACCGCCTCGCCGATGCCCCTGCTCGGGAATCCGAACCTCGCCCCAACAACCTGCCAGTGCAGCACACCGCATTCATTGGACGGGAACACGAAGCGGCTGGTCTGCAACAGCTCTTGAGCCGCGCTGACGTACACCTCGTGACCCTCACCGGTCCGGGCGGCATCGGGAAGACGCGGCTTGCCTTGCAGGTGGCGGGCGAAATCGCCGACCAGTTTCCCGGGGGTGTTTACTTTGTCGCTCTGTCCGCGGTTGGCGAGAGTGGCTTGATAGCTTCCACGATCGCACAAGCAGTAGGCGTGCGCGAGACCGGAAATACGTCGCGGCAGGAAGGCTTGATAGAGTACTTGGGCGGCCTGAGCCAGCCAATGCTCCTCTTGCTCGACAACTTCGAGCACCTCGTCTCCGCCGCGCCGGTCGTGGCGCAAATGCTTACGACCGGACCCAAACTCAAGGTCGTGGTGACGAGCCAGGCGCCGCTTCATATCTACGGCGAACATGAATTTCCCGTGCCACCACTCGCGCTGCCCGACCCCAAGTCCATCCCGCCTCTGGAAGTGCTTTCCCGTCTTCCAGCGATCGCGCTCTTTGTGGCACGCGCGCAGGCTGTGAAGCACGAATTCGCGTTGACGAAGGAAAACGCACCCGCGGTGGCGGCCATCTGCTCTCGCCTTGACGGCCTGCCTCTCGCCATCGAACTTGCTGCGGCGCGCATCAAGCTGCTTTCGCCGTCCGCCATGCTGACACGCCTCGAAAGCCGGTTGAACCTGTTGACCGGCGGCGCCCGCGATCTGCCAACTCGGCAACAAACTCTCCGCAACACCGTGGACTGGAGTTACCGCCTCCTGAATGGCGCTGAACAAACTCTCTTTCGGAGGCTTTCCGTGTTTACTGGCGGCTGCACGCTGGAAGGCGTGGAAGCCGTGTGCGACACCAAAGGCGATCTGGGCCTCGACGTGCTCGACGGCATGGCCTCCATGGTGGACAAGAGCTTGGCGCAGCAGGTGGAGCAGGTCGATAAAGAAACGCGCTTCTTTATGCTCTCCACAATCCGGGAGTACGCTCTCGAACGCCTCGCTGACAGCGACGATGAATCTGCGACTCGCCGGGCCCATGCTGCTTATTACCTCGTGCTTGCCGAAGAAGGTGCCGAGGACATGGCCGCTCATCCCGAATGGCTCGACCGTTTTGAGGTTGAGCACGAGAACTTCCGCTTGGCGATTGATCATCTGATCAAAACTGGGGACGCCGACTGGGGCCTCCGCATCGGCGCCGCCCTGTTCCGCTTCTGGGAAACACGGGAGCATCTTGCGGAGGGCCGAGACGCCATCGCCAGACTCCTGGGGTTAGAAGGAACCGCTGCGCGTCCGAAGCTTCGCGCGCGCCTGCTATTTGCTGGCGCAGTTTTGACGGCGGCGCAGGGCGATTACGGCTCTGCGTTTCCACTGTTCGAAGAAAGCCTCGAGACCTGTGTCCAGCTAAACGATAACCGCGGCGTTGCCGTCGCGCTGAACGCGTTGGCCGTCAACGCTCGCGATCGTGGCGAACACGCCGCCGCATCCTCCCTCTTTGAGCGATGTGTCGCAATATGGAAGGACCTTGGCGATCCCGCAAACATCGCCCGAGCCCTCAGCAATCTCGCCAGCGTGATGAAGTTGCAGGGCGAATATGAGCGCGCATCTTCGCTCTACGATGAGTGTCTGACGATGTTCCGTCAGATCGGAGATGGCGCCGGTGTCGCCTGGACGTTGAACTACCTGGGCGACGTCGCTCGGGAAAAAGCGGACTTCGTCGCCGCGCGCTCATTCTGTGAACAGAGCCTGTCGGAGTTTCGCCAACTGCGTGATAGCTGGGGAATTGCGAGCGCCCTCTCGGATTTGGCAGGTCTAAGCTGCGATCAGGGTAACAACGCCGAGGCGCGTCGTCTGTACGGCGAAAGCATCAAGCTGTTCCAAGAGTTGGGTCACAAACGCGGCATTGCGAGGGCGCTCGAATGTCTCGCCGTAAGTGCCGCAGCGCAATCGAACGCCGAGCAATCGCTGCACTTGGCAGGAGCTGCTGCCGCGCTTCGCCAACGATTGGGCACTCCGCTCACGCCCGCCGAGCAACCCAGGCTTGAGAAGGCCCTGGAATTTGCGCGCCGAACCCTCGGCAATGCTGCAGGTCTGACGGCGTGGATGGAAGGTTGGGCAATGCCGGTCGAGCAAGCCGTCCATGAGGCGCTCTGCGACGCGGGATCAGGTCTTCGGACTCGAAACTCTGCTTAAGTCAATTTGCGGTGCTGGGATCGATCAGGCGCCGTACCGCAGAGATGCGATTCGCCGGAAAACCTCCGCGTCGGGCGTGTTCGCGAATCGTTTTCTCGTCTGGCGCCAGGTACACACAATAGACTTTATCGCCGGTGACGTAGGAGTGGAGCCATTTGATTTCCGGTCCCATATCCTCCAGCACGCCTACCGACTTTCTGGCGACTGCCTGCAGTTCCGCATCCGATAAGTTACCTGCGCCTGGGATTTCCCGCTCGATCACGTATTGGGGCATGGCCACCTCACCGAACGGTCATGGTAGCAGATCATGCCTAGTGAGTGCACCCCTCGTGGCATGCCAGGAATAAAGAGATGAACACGGAAGATTGCGTTGGATATCAGTTTCAGTCCCGATAAACGCCGTTGTGGCCAGGAATGGAGTAATTTCCGGTTGGTAAGCAATCCCGAAATATCCCAGAGGTTTGCATCTGCTCCTCCGAACAGTAACGATGAAGACGACGCACTCTCTATATGAGTTTCATCTCTCACAGCCAGTCATTCACAACTAACAGCCCAGATATAACCATATAACTACATATACTCCCTTCTTAGCCCCCAGTTGAGAGTGAGCGTTGAAGTTTGAAGTGGCGGTAGAAGTTGAAGTAGCGGGAGAAACTTGGCTGAGCGCTCTCAAGCTGGAAGTAGCGGGAGCGTGAGCAGTGGGAATTGCTGCTGCGAACCAGAAATGGGGTGCAGGAAAGCCCCAGACTGCCTCCCAGACGCTCCCAGGTGAGCCACAAGCAATCAGAAGGCTGGGGAATGGGGTTTGGGATGGGCAGAAATGATTTCTGGGGATTGGCGGGCTCAGGGTTTGGAGTGTCCTCACCAGCAGAATGGCGATCAAAGTGCGATTGCTCCGGGATTGCGGAAGCTTGATCACGGGATCGGCGATCACCGTCATGTATATGAGTTGGACTCCTGCGAGGAGCGGGCTGCAAGTTGGGGCCGCTCTATATGAGTTAGTTCAGGCGACAGGTGGATCGGCAGCGGGAGTCCGCTCTATACGAGTTTGAAAATTAGTTTCAGGAGCGTCGGGAAATAGTGGCCCAGTTGCGCCACCGATTTCGGGGTGATTGCGGCAAAGGGGTATGATTGAAGCGTCAAATCCTGCATCTTCGGTGTCAGTGTAGGACGCGTTTGGTCGCTTATGTCCCGGAGAAAATCAACCAGAGCCTTTGCTCAAGAATCGCTCACTCCGGCTCCGCCTCCAACGTCGAGCGCTGGTCGATTACACAAGCGGGAAACGATTTCCGCCTCAACAAGAAAGTCACAGAAAACTGCGAAGGCACGCGCAAGCAATGGTGAGAGGAACGGTGGGAATGCGGATGTGATCGACGTCAGTGTCCCCAGTGTCAGTGGCATGTTCATCGACTTGGACGAGCGGGGTCTGCTAGACGAGTGCCCCGGTCTGGTGCAGAGATTCACGACGTTGGACGACCAGATTCGGAAGACGAATGCCGAATTGAAGCAAATCAACGACCCTGAATGGGTGCTTAGGTATGTTGCGCAAGTTCGCCGTAAGGGAAAGAACTTCCGTGCGGCGCTGGAACAGAGGGCCACTGCACTCGAATCTCGCAAGAAGAAACTGCTCAGCGAGAAAGCCGAGATCGAGAATCGCTTGCATGAAATCGCTCCTGGGATGAAGATTCCCGAACTCAAAGTACGGTTGCCGGAAGTTGCGCCAGCCGATCAGGGCAATCGTGACCCCGATGTGTCTGAGCGAAACCGTTGGATCAGGAAGCTGGCGCAAGCCGGGCTGTCGAACCGTGACATCTGTCGCCGACTAGATCTTGAGCTGGGGCAACATGGCGATGATCCTTCCCGAGGCCTTCCGGACCGGTGGTTCACGGAATATGGTATCCGTACCTACCTGGCGGCATATAAGCACTCCGACACCAAGAATCCAATGCAAAAGATGATCTGGAAGGCCAAATCCAACCGTTTTTGACTTACCCTGCACTTACCTTCCCTTACCCTGCAAACCTCGCCCCACCGCATGTTCAGCGATATCGCGCAGGTCACTCTTTCCGGGGACCGCATGGACCGAATTTCGCCATTAGATTTGGTTCACGCGGGCCATTCAGGCCCCGCCAAATTCAGAGCGACGACGGGAGCGAGGCATGCCAGAGCTGGAAGATCGAAAGGGTGCGAGGGGTTTCGAGCAGAGTGCAAGCCGAAGTGAGACGCGGTCAATGGCGGAAAAGGAAGCGCGGGGCTGCCTGCATCAGGCAGCCGCTGCGGTCGATCTGACCGACACGGCAGCATTCATAGACCAGATCCAGTTGGATGTGGGGGCGGGCGAGCCACCCATTATTTCCAGCATCGACATCCACAATTGTGCGGTCCTGCCCCGAGGCGCTTTCTACGATCGGATCCTGATCGGGCGTGCGGTGAATACCGGCACGTACATAAGGATACTCGACCAAAGAAACAACGGCGCGCCGGTAACAGTCCCACCTTCGCGGCTCATCTTGGAGTCGGATGGTCCACTCTCAAGCGCGCGGGTCAGCATAATCAGGTCCGAAGTCTTTCCGCGTTGCTCGTCGGCACAGGTCTCAGCGCTCAAGATTGCGTTTGATGTAACGACGGCGGGAGGCAATGAAGGTAGGCCGTGCGGACTCTCTCGCCCTCAAGAGACCTACACGCGACGACGCGGGCGTGACTTCTTGATCGGCACTTGCGGCGTGCCCTGGAACGTGCACCCCAACAACGATGCTGGTGGCATCGTTCGTGTGAATGTTGCGCTGAATCGCGACTTCCTGGCCCCACTCGGTATTCGTGTTCCTGCGGACGCCGTGAAGTTGCGCTCTTACTGCATCTCGGAATTGCTTTCCGTCACGGACATTTCGCAGATGCCTGGCGCCCATCAATCGTGCGGCTTCGAGCTGTATGCGCGCTTGGGGCGCATGCTCCGCTGCATGAAGTGGTGACCTGGAGACTGAATTGTCACAAGGTCAGATTCCTGGTGTGTTCCGCCCGTTGATTGGCCAAGTCGCTTTTGTAGATAGAGCCGTGTTTGGCATCTGGGCGCCGGATGCGCCGGTTACAGACTGCCTTTCTGAGGTAAGGAACTCAGCGAGTCTATCGGGCGGTCGTTTGTATGCGCGGAGCGTGAACGGGCGATGGGCCGACAACTTAGTGCAGATAGCGTATGGCAGGGCGCGTCGGTTTAAGACAGTGCCACCATCACGTCTGACCATACACTCCGAGCGAGCACCGATTTCGGCAGCGGCGGTCGCATTGCTAAGCGGTGAGCTCTTTGAGCATCGCATCCGCATACAGCCTTCGGTCGTGGAGCTGACTTGCGACCTGGATTCGATCAACATCCACGAACTCATCCGGCAGGCTCTTCATGGATGCCATCGTACCAAGTACCTCGAGGACATGGCTGGCCGCAAAACTTACTAGAGCGTATTTCATAAACAGTGCCTCAGCGTAATCCAGAAGCAAGCGAGATAGAAGAAGGCACGGTAAGTGGAGAGCAGATGCTCATGACGGACCAGCAGGCGTCGGAATTGACCCAGCCATGCGTTGGTTCGCTCCACGATCCAGCGGCGCTTATAACGCCGCAGTTTGCGCCCATCTTGGTAGCGCCGTGCCTGGTTGTTCTTGCGGTAGGGCGCAATCAGTTCGATGCCACGCTTTTGCAAGCGCTGGCGCAGCGGGTCGGAATCGTAACCGCGGTCGGCGATCACGCGCTCCGGCTTTTGCCGCGGGCGCCCTTGCCGGCGTGGTACCCGGACTTGGGAGAGCGTGGCTTCCGCAAGCGTAACTTCACTGGGGGAGGCACTTTCCAGCCGAACTCCCAGCGGAAGACCTTGACCGTCGACCAGTACCATCCACTTCGTCCCCTTGCCCCGCTTGGTTTTACCGACCGCGAGGCCCCCTTTTTCGCCGGAGCGAAACTGCCGTCCAAAAAGGTTTCGTCCCAGTTCAGCAGGCCTTCTTCATCCAGCGCCCCCAGCAACGTGCGCCACGCTTGCAGCCACACCCCTTCGTCTTCCCACTGCTTGAGCCGCCGCCAGCAGGTCGAAGGCGAAGCAAACTCCTCGGGCACGAATCGCCACGCCGCGCCGGTTTGCAGAATCCACAGAATACCCTCGAAACACGCCCGGTTCGATGCCCAGGGCCGGCCTCGATTGTCCTGCCGTCGCCTGGGCGGGGGTAGCATGGGTTCCACCAACTCCCACTGCTCGTCCGTCAACAGCTTCTGCCGCGTCTTCATGACAGAAGCTCATCACCTAACCAGCCTCATCCGTAAGTGCCTGATATGAGGCCGAACCTATTTATGAAACACGCTCTACGTCGGATCGCGACGAAGTGCTTGGCAAGCGAAACTCTATACCAGAACGCCAGACATTCTCAGGGTTGAGTTCACGCTGTACCGCCCCTTCCTAAGGCGCAAGGAGATCAACACGCCCGAAGCGATTTGGCACTTGCATTCCCTGAACCTCGATGAGCTGGTTTCTTTCAGAAGAATCTCGCGATCGAGGTTGGAGCGGGAGACGGCCTCGTGGAGCCCGATGTGGAAGGAAATGCTGTCGAGTTGGGAATCATATCGGTCCTTGGCCGATCTACGACGCCTCCTTCGGGCGAACGGGATAAAGCAATACGTTTTGCGACATTCGGAGGTTCATGATCGCCTGCAAGGCATGATCAATAACCTCTGGTGGTGATGCCATCACCACGAAGGAAGGAGTAGTAAAGACTATGGGACAGGAGAAGCTAAGCGAGGAGAAAGCAAGTCCACTATTGGAGAGGACAAAGCCGATGCGCGGGAAAGCGCTGAAATTGCTGCGCAATCCCTGCTTCTTTGGTGAAATTCGGAATGCCCTGAGACGTCAAGGGCTGGTAGCCCAGTTCAACAGCGCGACTTTGACTTACATTGGAGCGGCTTCGGCATTGCTGGATGACCCGCTAACGATCCTACTGGCTGGTCCGACTTCGGCTGACACCAACTTTCTTGCCAGGCAGGTTCTTCGGCTTGTTCCGCCCGAAGCAATCTGCGAAATTCCCTGCACTGCGGGAGATGCGCTGGCGCACAGCAACGACAGTTGCGAGAAGAAGATCTTGTATCTACATGATGCCAGCAACGGGACGGGATCAGCTCAGTTTGTGCTGGACAGGAAAGGGCTGCTGGCGCAAAACGTCGAGAACTACAAAGAAAGTAAACGCCCTGTCACACTGCGCATTGCGAACGGACCTTTTGCGACGATTGCTACGAGTACGGAGAGTCTGCGGATCGATGCCGGAGTACCCTACGTTTCCGGTTGGGTCGGTTCAATGGCACAACAAAAGCCAGCGTTGAATGAAAGTGTGCCAAAGCAGTCTGCGCTCTCGGACCGGGAGCTCGGAATTTGGCACGAGGCGTTTCGCTTGTTGGCCGAGCGTTGTTCTTACCTAGTGATCTTGCCCTACTTCCTCGACATGATCCTCGATCTCATGCCACGTGACTCTTTCACAGCCCGCAATTTTGCTGTTCTGACGAAAACCGTGGGGATCAGCGCCGTGATCCGTTCATTTCAGAGCGCTGCCTACCCTACAAAAATCCCGAAGACGGCATACCTTTGTTTTGCTGATTTCGAGGACTATGCCATCGCGGCAACCCTTCTCAACGCGGTGTTTGCAGAGGCTCATCAACGGGAACAGATTGATGGCAAAAAGCGAAAGGCAGTTGCTACAAAATCCCACGAGATTGATGCCGGAGGGATTGCGCGAGCGAATCGGACGGCTAAAAACGGCCACAAACTGGTCCAAGCCCACCCCCTCGAGTCGCAATTCTTCCCGTCTCCTGAAGATCTGATTAAGGAGACCTCGTGGGTCCGTCGGCCGATTGAGTTTGTGCATCCGTTGACCGGCGAGCGAGTGACGCTTTACCCGAGGAAAAGAAAGCGAGCTTAGGAAGGCTGCAAGGTTCGAGGCCGGTGGTGAAACGGGCGTCTGGCGGGCTGTTCGCAGAACGGTCTATTGAACCGTCATACAGCACAACACGTTGAAACAACAGGGACAGATATGGGCGAGGAACAAGTCAGGAACAAAAGTATAGGTCAAGGGCCATTTTATGAGGTCGTCGACGCGGCGGAATTGGCGAAGAGATGGAAGATTCCCGTTTCTTGGGTTCGAGAGCAGGTGCGGAGTCGAGCGACTGACCCAATCCCTCATGCCAAGTTGGGCCGGTATCGGCGGTTTTGCTGGGGCAGTCCAGCCCTTGACGCATGGTGGAATCGGCGTCTAGCGGGGATTAAGCGCGCTTCTTGACTTCAGCAGGGTGACCCGAAACACTTACATCTCGCTCAAAGCGGGAGTAAGTCGAAGGTGATACGTGGCAAAGAAAAGGCGAGGTCGGGGCATCGGAATCTTCAAACAGGGTGGCAGCTGGCGTGTGCGTTATCGCCAAAATGTGAGGGTCAAAGGTGTACTGCGGACGGTGCAGCGGTCAGCCAAGATTTGCCCGATCGGCACCTCAAAGAGCAAACGCCCTCCAAAGTACGTGGCAGACTTGGCGGCAGAGATATTGCTGGAACGGAAGAGCAGAAAGACTTCTCCCGATACAACCACGACCATCGGCGACTTCGTCGACAACTGCTACCTGCCCTGCATGGAGCGGGACAAGAAAGCCAGTACTTCAAATGGGTACAACGGAATTTGGGAGCGATATTTGCGGTCGCGCTGCGAAGGGGTCTGGCTGAGAGACGTTCAAACGTTTCACGTACAGCGTTGGCTGGACGACATCGCCCGCGAACAAGGAATCAGCCGAACGACTTTGAGCCACATTAAACATTTTCTGAGTGGAATCTTCCGGTACGCGGCGCAACAGGGATTTCGCCACGCTGGCAATCCAGTGACGCTGGCCGCGATTCCGTGCTCGGCTCCGAAGGCGAAGGAGAGGGAAGCTTACACGCTGGAGGAAATCGAGGCGATGCTGAGAGTGTTGCCGGAACCTGCCGCAACCGTGGTCGAATGTGCAGCGTGGAGTGGACTGCGGGCTGGTGAGTTGAGAGGTCTCACGTGGGATTGTTTGACGCTGTCTCCCGACGATGAATCGATGGCCTGTTTGGAAGTACGCCGCTCGGTGTGGCGCAGCCATGTCGCCGAGCCAAAAACCGAGCGCTCAAAAGCACCAGTGCCGGTTGTGCCCCAGCTGGCTGCGCGTCTGGCGGCTCATCGGCGAGCGTGTGGTAATCCCGTCAGCGGTCCGATCTTCGCGAATGGCCGCGGAAATCCGATGAACTTGGACAGTCTTTATTGGCGACAAATGCGGGATCTCCTGAAGAAGGCGGGCATCCAGTGGAAAGGATGGCACGGGTTCCGGCGCGGGCTAGCGTCGAACCTGAATCGATTGGGAGTGGATGATTCAGTGATCCAGGCCATCTTGCGGCACTCCAATGTGGCGGTCACGCAGCGCTGCTACATCAAGACGACTTCACAGGATGCGGTTCTCGCGATGCAGCGGCTCTCAAACCGCGTGGCCGAGATCAAATCGTCGGCCCATCTGATGGATGTTGATCCGGATCAAGTGGTGCAGTGAATGCGATTTGTGTGTCCACTTCGAGCATTTTGTTCTCTAGTTGTTCTCTGCAGCGGGGAATTTCGGGCCAGAGTGGAAGAACGGAAGAGATGCGGAAGTGCTTTCATTTGAAGAATCTGGCGGAGAGGGAGGGATTCGAACCCTCGATACAGGTGTTAGCCCGTATAACGGTTTAGCAAACCGCCGCCTTCAGCCTCTCGGCCACCTCTCCGACATTACAAAATTATAGTTTACCACTGGCGGGGGTTCGGTTTAGTGCGAGACCTCCTTTCGGCTGCGCTGCATCGGTGCCGAATTTCTTTTCCGGCTAGTCTGAAGTGGCGGCCGGTGCGTTATGCTGAAGCTTCCTCATATAAGGTTGGGACATCCCCTTTCGCATGGCCAGCCCTCAAGCCGAGCTGTCTCAACCATCGTCGAATCGGAAACTGGTCCTGGCCGGCCAGATTGCTTTTTTCCCCACCGGCATTCTCACCACGCTGCTGGGGCCGATGCTGCCCATCCTGATTGCGCGCTGGGCGATGAATGATACTCAGGCCGGCGATCTGTTTCTGGTGCAATTCCTGGCGTCGCTGGTCGGCGTGCAACTCTCCGGAGTTTTGCTGGCGCGGTGGGGATTCCGTCCCGCGTTTCTGTTGGGGCTGCTGTTGATGGCGAGCGGAGTGGCCACCATCTATATGGGTTCGCTCTGGCTGGGACTGGCCGCGGTGGCGACTTATGGGCTGGGCCTTGGGCTGATTCTTCCATCTGACAATTTGCTGATTGCCGAGATCAGTACAGGCTCGGGTGTTACGTCGCGTGCCGGCGCGGTGAGCCTGCTGAATTTTTTCTGGGGCGCCGGCGCGGTGTTGTGCTCCTTGATGGTGGCCTGGACGGCGGCGCAGAAGCTACTCCCATTCTTTCTTGGATCGGTGGCGCTGTTCCTTGTATTGCTGGCCTTGGCCATGCGCAATTTGCCGTTTCCTCCGGCGGCAACCTCCGCGGAATCGTCGGCTTCGTCTTGGTGGCGAGAGCTGGCGAAGAGTCCTGCGATTTGGCTCTTCGCAGCCGTGTTCTTCCTCTATCCGGGAGCGGAAGCGGCTGTGGGCGGATGGATCGGCTCTTATGTTTCGCGACTCGGCTCGCGTGGGGCTTCGATGGCGTCCATAATGCCGGCGTTTTTCTGGTCGGCACTGACGGTGGGCCGTGCTTTTGGAATCGCGTTCCTGCGCCACTTTTCGGAACGTCGCGTTTTGCGAGCGGGCTATGCCGCGGCAGCGTCGGGCGTCGGGCTGATGCTCTGGGCTCCTTCACTGCTGGGAGTGATTGGCGGGGCGCTGATTACCGGACTGAGTTTCGCCTTGTTGTATCCGATCACCGTAGCCCGGTTTTCGCAGCGCTTCGGCGTGGCCGCTCGCAGCATTGGCGCGGTCATGTTTTCGCTGGCAGCGGTCGGGCCAGCGGTCATTCCGTGGATGGTAGGCGTGATCTCGCATTCCACGGGAAGTCTGCGGGCCGGGCTGATGGTGCCATTGGGGGCTGCGGTGATTCTGTTTCTCATCCATCTTTTTGAGTGGTGATGTTGTCTGTTAAATGCAGCTCTTGGGTTCTCCGTCTGTTCGCCCGAAAATAAATTTCTTCGTGGTTGCTTGGGAGGACTTATTTTTCTGCGTTTGGTGTTCACCGGCCGGTAGCGGGGGTACCCCCCTCCCATGGCCGGTCTTTTGGGATCAATACCTTTAGCTCGTTTCTGCCGCCATGTCATTGAGGAATAATGACTTATAGGTACAGTCTTTATTCTTCTTTCACTTAGAGACGTTCTGCCGCCGGCTCGGGCTCCGGGATGGGCACTTTTGCTTTCTCCCGACGTCGGACCCCATTTCGTCCGGATCAAAAAGTCAAGCTTGACAAGACCGAGGCCAGGAGAGGGGGCCTTTTCTTGCGTCATGGGCTTTTTGGGGGCTATGACGGGAACGGACGCAGCTCTACCCTGCTAACAGGTCAGGTGACATTTTCGCACCGGTGGGGATGGAAGTCTGTGCGGGCTCTCACAGTTTGGGTGTGATGAAAAAGTCAACGGCCCCGCCCAAGCGGAGCTTGGACGGGCCACCCGGCCCCTTAGTCCACGTCAACCGACGGTTCACAACCGCGATGCCTTCGCGCGCTTGCCTGCAGCGATTCGCAAGGGCGCTGTGGAAGCCAGTTCCACGCGGTTCCTTCCTTTGTGCTTGGCGCGATAGAGAGCCTGGTCGGCTGCCTGGATCACCTGTTCAGGTTGGCGATAACGGGTGCTTGGTTCGGCGACGCCGATGCTGACTGTCACGGATAAACTATCGGGCGACTTGTTGGGACTAGCGGCAGCGGTTTTCTTTTTTGCGGACTTTCTGCGATCCGACTCGACCGCCCGGCGATCGCTTCTTCCCGCGGCTTCTCCCTCGGTACTTCTTTCAGCTCTTCTCGCGGCTCTTCTCTCGGAACCACGCACCTGAAACGTGGATTTCTCGATGATCTGGCGCAGCGCGTCGAGATTCTCGAACGCTTCTTTGGCCGAGGTGTTGCGAAAGACGATGGCGAACTCTTCGCCTCCGCAGCGGAAAGCCTGGCCATCGCCTCCGACTTCGGATAGGCGCTTGGCCACCATGCACAGCACCTGATCGCCTACGTCGTGTCCGTAGGTGTCGTTGAACTTTTTGAAATGGTCGATATCGGCGATGCCTATGGCATATTGCTGTTCGAGTGAAAGCAAGGACTCGTCGAAGGCGCGGCGTCCGCGAATGCCGGTGAGTTCGTCGTGGTAAGCGAGGACGTAGGAAGTCTCGATCAGTGAAGCGCCCAGGATCAGAGCGGCGGTGGCTACATAGGCGACCGACATTTTGCCTACCGGGGCGAATTGCAGCCACAGGAAAACGGCGACCACGCACCACGCGAAGCCGGGCTCGATCGGCTTACGCGTTTGGAAGAAGCGGCGGACGAACCCTGCGATAGCGGCTGCAAAACTTAACAGAATCCAGAGCGGGATGGCAGCCGAGCTGGGATGACGTGGATCGGCGGGGCTATTCTCCGGGCGACACAGGACCGCGAAGACAACCGATTCGAGGAAGAGCAATCCAAAGCGAGGCGCGATTCCGGCGACGATCAGGCCCCGCTCGCGCATCGAGGCAAACACAATGAAGTTCAGCGGGATCAGCAGGGCGGCGAGCGCTACGGCCATGCGCCCGGGGCCGGTGTGAACCTGACCGGCCGCAAAGAAATCGACTGCGCGATGCGCGAGCAACAGAACCAGCAAGGAAAACAGCACGCGGCTGGAATTGAACCGCCAGGCAAGGAGCAATCCGGCGGCGAACACGGCAACATAGTAGAAGCCCAGCGAGGGCGCGATCGGGACGAACAGGGAGCTGTTGACGAGCGCCGCCGCCAGCGCCAAGAACAGGCCGCCGGGAACCAGCCACGCCTTCCACGTTTTCCCGTTCACTTCTTCAGAATACGGCAGCCGGGGCGGAGAAGCGGTTATGTTTCAGGCACAGGCGCTGCCTCTACTGCGCGGGCCGTGAGCAGTGGTAGTCTTCCTTAGTTTATGGCTCGCGAATCGAATTCCGCATTTCATTCTGCACACCGACCAGACCCAACATCAGAGTCAAAGGCCGCGGACAAGAGTGTCCGCGCCACACGGGTATTTAGGCGCATCGCAATCGACACTGGAGGTACGTTCACCGATTGCGTGTGGGTGGAGGGTGGCGTTCTCAAAACTCTTAAGGTGTTTTCGACGCCTGACGATCCGTCGCGCGCGATTGCCGAAGCTCTGAGAAAGATCGGCGAAGCTTCAAGAAAGCCTGGCGGCGGAGCTCAAGTCACTCTTCTGCACGGCACCACCATCGGGACCAACGCTCTGCTGCAGCGAAAAGGCGCTCGCGTCGCTCTGATTACGACATCGGGATTTGAAGACGTCATTGAAATTGGACGGCAGGCGCGTCCTCGTCTGTACGACTTCTTCTTTGACCGGATTGCGCCACTCGTCCAACGAGAAATGCGATTCGGCGTCAGGGAGAGGACGGATTCTGAGGGCCGGGTTTTAGAGCGGCCGTCGGACGCGGAGTTGACGCGACTGCGGGAGGCGGTGCGGCGTTCCGAGCCAGACGCTATCGCCATTTCTTTGCTGTTTTCGTTTGCCAACTCGGAGAACGAAGCGGACGTCGCTGCGACCCTGGAGGAACTCGGTAAACCGCTGTCTGTGTCACATCGGATTCTGCCCGAGTTCCGGGAATATGAACGCACGAGCACGGTCGTAGTGAACGCCTACCTGCAGCCGCTTATGCAGAGCTACATGGAAAAGCTGGCGGAGCGCGCCCGGCAACGAACAAAAGAGAACGCGGGAGATGGCTCCGGTGCGACGGGGATGCGAGGCGAGCCGCGGATCTTTGTCATGCAATCGAGCGGCGGGATCACGGCGCTGGAGTCGGCGGCGCGCGAACCGGTGCGCACCGTGTTATCGGGCCCGGCTGGGGGACTGGTGGGCGCGGCGGCGATGGCTGCCCGCAGCGGGTTCCACAAGATCCTCTCCTTCGACATGGGAGGGACCTCGACCGACGTGGCGGCCGTGCAGGGCGAAGTCCGAGCTGGCGGCCAATCCGAAGTGGCCGGGCTTCCGGTGGGAGTTCCCATGCTGGAGATTCACACGGTCGGCGCTGGGGGTGGGTCGCTGGCGCGTTTCGATGTCGGCGGCGCGCTGCGCGTGGGGCCAGAATCGGCGGGCGCCGATCCGGGGCCGATTTGCTACGGTCGCGGAACTGAACCCACGGTGACGGATGCCAACTTGCTGATGGGACGCCTTCGCCCCGATCGTTTTCTGGGCGGCGAGTTTACGCTCGACGTCGAAAGAGCACGCCGGATCACATCGGAATGGCTGAAGAAACAGGGCTCGCGCTTAAGCCTGGAACAATTTTCCTCCGGCGTCGTACGCGTGGTGAATGCGAATATGGAGCGGGCTCTGCGCGTGGTTTCTACTGAGCGCGGTTACGATCCGCGCGAATTTGCGTTGGTGGCATTCGGCGGAGCGGGAGGTCTGCATGGCTGCGAACTGGCGGAGGCGCTGGCGATCCCGGCGGTGATGATTCCGGCACGACCGGGAGCGCTTTCGGCGTTTGGGATCCTGGTCAGCGATGTGGTCAAGGATTACTCGCGTACGCTGCTGTGGCGGTTTGCTGATCGTTTTTCGAAAGCTGGACGGGAAGCAGTAACTCGGGCAAAACTGCAGAAAGAATTTCGCAAGCTGGAGGCGGCGGCGCGGAAAGAATTCCGTGAGGAACGGTGGCGCGGCGCTCTTCATTATGAAAGGAGTCTTGACTTGCGGTATCGCGGTCAGGGCTACGAACTCAACGTGCCGGTCACGGGGAATGTCGCCACGCACTTCCATGCCGAACATCAGCGGCGGTATGGATATCAACACGCGGGACGGGAAATTGAACTGGTCACGCTGCGTCTGCGCGCTCGTTTGCGCACGCCGCAGCTCAAGGCCCTGTCGGTTACGCGGCAGGAAACGGCGCAAAGGCCGTCGGCGCGCGCGGTGCCCGTGGTGCGTGCGCCCGTGTTCTTTCACGACAAGACCGTGACCACTCCTGTGTTTGAACGTGCGGAGTTTGTCCCCGGCCGATCGATGAGGGGCCCGGCAGTGATCACGGAATACAGTGCGACCACAGTGATTCCACCCGGGAAGAAGTTTTGGGTGGATGCGTCCGAAAACGTTGTTATTGAAATCGGGTTATTAAGATCAGGTGACTAAGATCAGGTGATTAAGATCAGGTGGGATCGGCTAGCGCGATCGAACGCGACTTACTCTTCGTCCGGTTCTTTCCTTTCCTCGATTGCCATGTCCTTCAACTCACTGGACTCGAAGACGTCGCCACATTCCTGGCATTCCACATATTCGGACTCCTCGTCGCGGGAGACGATCTGCACCCGAGGATGCTTGCACTGCTCGGGACTGACTTTCCTTTGAGGGGATTGCGACGACTGGCTAAGCGTCATAAACTTGCCGACTGTTCATCTCGCGAGAGGGAATGTGAGTTTTGACCGGAATTGGCGATATTTTGCGGCGGCGAGCTAAGGATGTCAAGTACCCCCAGTGCGGTTGTCATACCACAATAGAAATGTCCCCGTCTTCTCCACAATAGAAATGTCCCTTAGTTGCGGTTTCACCATGCTCGGGAAAAGGCGGGCGTTTTCATTTGCTGCCAGCCTTGTCTCCAAGGATGATTGGGAGCTGGAGGAAAGTTTCGATGCGGTGTCGGGGATGGGGGCGCGGGGGAAGGGGCGGCGCCCCTTTCCTCGCTCAGCGCTTTAGAAGCCGCCTTCAGTTCACGGAATAGGAGACGCTGACTGCGGTAATGAATGGCGACTTCGCCAGTTTCGCTTTCCCGCACCAGCACGCGACTCGTGGCCGGCGCCCAATGCTGACTTTGCCGGTCTAGTTGCAGCAGTCGGTTGTTGTAGCGTACTACCCAGTCCTCGCTCACCACTCGTTCTTGCTCCAGCCAGAATACTTCGTCCAGTTGCCGCGCCGTGGGCCGTCGCCGGTGATAATCGGCTGTCTCGGCCGCGGGTCGCGCGTAACGCCGGTTGTGCTCGGCGAGATAATGCTCGTCCAGATACGCATTCGCTTGGTCGTAGGTCGCGATTCCCGCCAGCCGCAGTTTCTTCACCAGCCGATCCTGGTGCGTGCCATGCGCCCGTTCCACGCGCCCTTTCGCTTGCGGGGAACTGGCGGCGATGATGCGAATGCCTAGCTTCGCGCACATGCGCCCAAACTGTGTTACCGCTGGTTCTCCGCGCATCCGCTCCGCGGCATTCGGCGGCCGCACATACACGTTCTTCCAGTCCGTATACAACGCTTGCGGCACTCCGTAGCGCTCGATCCAGCGGCGCAACACACCCGCCGCCGCCCAGATCGTTTCTTCCTCCCAGAACCGCCCTAGCGCTTTCGTCGTGGCGTCATCGACCATGTGCATCAGACAGCCGCGAGGCCCGCGTTCCTCCAGCCACTCATGGAAACTTCCGTCCAACTGCACTAACTCCCCAAAGTGCGCCTTCGCTTCGCGCCGCTGCCGATACGGTTTCCGCCGCCGTTGCCTCTGCCACAGCCCGGCCTCTTTCAGCCACCGCCGCAGCGTCTCGGCATGCACGTCCAGTCCGTCATCGCTGGCTAGATGCTCGGACGCCAGCGTCGCCCCGAAATCCTCATAGCGTGCTTTCACCTGGTTCAGCACCGCCGCTCGGAACTTCGCCGTGTGGGCCCGGTTCGAGGCTCGACCGCAGTTCCCATGCTGTAAAGCTTTCGCTCCTCCCTGCCGGTACCGTGCCCAGATCCGTTTGCTCTGCCGATAACTCAACTCCAGCATCTCCGCCGCCTCGCACAATCGCAAGCTGCGCGCCCGGACTCGTCCCATCACTTCCACTCGGCTCAACTCTTTCCTGCTCAATCCCGTTCTCCCCAATCTCGGTTCCTCCTCGCCGAAGGAACTCTAAAGGGGTCATTTCTAATGTGGTTTCAAGGGGACACTTTTAATGTGGTTCAACAGTACCCCCAGTGCGGTCGTGTAGAATAACGCTTTGTATATGGACCTGTCCGCCATTCAGCAAGCCTTGCGCGAGCGCAACATTGACGCCTGGCTTTTCTACGATCATCACCATCGCGACCCCATCGCTTACCGCGTTCTCGGGCTGCCGGATGGGTTGATGGTCACGCGGCGCTGGTATTACCTGATCCCCGCCCAAGGTGGGCCCGTCAAGCTGGTGCACAAGATCGAGTCCGGACATCTGGACACCTTGCCGGGGGCGAAGAAACAGTATGCCGGATGGCAGGAACTGTTCGACGGCCTGAAGCAGATACTGGCTCCGTATCGCGATGTGGCGATGCAGTACTCGCCCAACAATTTTGTTTTCACCATCTCCATGGTGGACGCGGGAACGGCGGACATGATTCGCGGGCTGGGCAAGAACATCATCAGTGCGGCCGACCTGATCGCGCAGTTTGAAGCGACCCTGAGCGATGAACAGATTAAGTCGCATTTCGCGGCGCGCGATGTGATTGACGCGGTCACCGCCCAGGCCTTCAAGGAAATAGGACGGCGCGTGCGCAACGGTGGCACGCACGAGCATGAAATTCAGCAGTTCTTCATGGAAGCATTCCAACGCGAGAACATGGTGACCGACGATCCGCCGATCGTAGCCGTGAATGCCAACAGCGGCAACCCGCACTACGAGCCGAGCGCCAGCCGGCCGGTGCCGATTCGTGAAGGCGACTTTGTTCTGCTCGACGTGTGGGCAAAGAAAAATACTCCGGGCGCGGTTTACTACGACATCACGTGGGTGGGAATTGTGGGTAAGCTTCCATCGGGACGGCAGCGTGAGATTTTCAAGATTGTGAGTGAGGCTCGCGATATCGGCGTGAAGACCGTTCAGAACGCCGTCGCGGTTTCTTCTTCGACCTCTGCCGCCAAGCCGATCGCGGGATGGGAAGTCGACCACGCCGTGCGCAACCACATCAAGCAGGCTAAGTTCGGCGAGTACTTCATCCATCGCACCGGCCACTCGATTGGCACCGAGGTGCATTCCAATGGCGCCAATATGGATGACTTGGAAATTCACGACGAGCGGCGCATTCTGCCCAACTCCTTGTTCTCGATCGAGCCCGGAATCTACCTTCCTGAGTTCGGCGTGCGCCTGGAAGTCGATGTGCTGGTGCGGCCGGGAAGCGCCGAGGTCACTGGTAAAATCCAACGAGAGATCGTGACGATCTGAATGGCCAAGCCGACAACAGACAAATCAAGAAAAATAGTGAGTGAGCCGGAGTACCCGCTCACGACGATGGCCGTGGTCGCACCGATTGTGGGCTGGCTGATTCCGGGCGGCGGACACATCCTGCTGAAGCGCTATGGGCGCGGCATTCTGCTGCTGATCTCGATGGTCGCGATGTTTCTCATTGGTTTGGGCATGCAGGGGCGGATTTACAAGCCGAACGGCGGAGACATCCTCGACATACTTGGCTTTGTGGGCGACGTGGGCTCGGGAGCGCTCTATTTTCTGGCGCGCATCATGGACTGGGGCAACGTGATGGCCGCAAATGCCGCGGCGGATTATGGCAAGACGTTTCTGATCGTGGCCGGGCTACTGAACTTCATCGCCGCGGCGGATGCGCATCACATTGCGCTGGGGAAGAAGCCGTGACCATCAACTTGTCACATTTCTCGGCTGCGGTGGTGTTCGCGCTGTTCGCGTCGGTGGTCTTCGGCATTACGCAGCGTAATTCTACGATGGAGCAGCTAAAGTACGGTCTTTACTGCTTCGCGTTGTTCGTCGGTGGACTTTTTGTCGCGGGATGGGTGATGGCGCTGATCAGACGCTAACTGGCTGTCAGCCGTCAGTTCTCAGTTCCCGGTTCTCAGATGTTAACTTCCGGTGGATTGCGGAAATTGTAGTTTCGTATCAGGGCATCTCTTCAGCGATACTGCCATTCCCTTCAAAATCAGACGCCCCTTCAGGGCTGGACGGTCATTATTCGGGCGGTCCGGCTTGCAAGCCGTCGCCGGCGGCGAGCGGAAGGTGGGCGGCGCCGCTGAGGATGGCGCGCTCCTGCAGCGAGAATGAGTCCCTGTACTGCTCGGAATTGATGAGCCGATCGCGCTGTTCGGGACTCAGGTTGCGCATCTCGCGGATCGCGCGATTAACGGCCTGACGGCGATCGGGCGGCAACTGCTTGAACTGCTGAAAGACCTGACGCGCCCGCTGCTTCTGGTCCGGAGTCAGGTGCTCCCAGGTCTCCATGCGGTTGAGCACGCGTTCCTGCTGCTGTGGAGGCAGGCTGGAGAAATGCTGCAACCGGTTTCGCAAACGGGCTTGCTGCTGCTGGGGAAGGCGGCGGAACTGAGGATCGTTTTCGAGGGCGCGGCGCTGCTGTGCCGGCGGCAGATCCTTATAGCGGCGAAGCCAATTTCCGGCGTGCCCGGGCTGGTTCTGCGGCGGACGTGCTCCATTGGGGCGGCTTGGGTTGGGTTGACCTTCCTTCTGAAAATGGTGCCATTGCCCATCCGGACTTGGTGGTTGATGGGGCGCATACGGGGATTGGGCGAAGGACGGAGTCAGCAGCAGAAGCGCCGCTAGACCGCCCGCAATTGTCCCCCGTTCCAGCATGTTTTGGTTCCCTGCCAGCCCGCGAATCTTACGGATTCGCGGTTACGTCGTCCTGCACCTGCAGATCGTCGAGCACATCGAAATCGGCGTACAGATCGTCGTTCCTATCGAGCGCCTGCAGATCGCCGACGGCCGTTCCCGGCTCAACCGGCAGACCGAGGGAGGGCGGTTTGGTCGCGATGGTGTCGGGGGGCGGAACAACATACGACTTGTTACCCACCACCAGCGCTCCAGCAAATATCATGGCAGCGAGCGACATAGCCCACGCCGGACGCCGCAGCCAGCTAAACCATCCCGCCGGAGGGCGCGCCATTTCTTCGCGTCTTTCTTCGGACAACCGCGCCTGCAGGCGGGTGTCAAAATACGGAGACGGCTCGGGCGCTTGCCATTCATCGAGCAACGCCATGGTTTTCTGCAACTCCCGCAGATGGGCGGCACAATCGTCACAGGATGCGATGTGTTTACTGACCTCCGGCTGAAGTGTAGTAGCGTCCATGCCAGCGGCCAGGTCCGGCAACAGTTCGCGAATTTGATTGCAATTCATACAACGTCCTCTACTTCCCCGAAACAAACTCTTTCAACTGTTCGCGCAACGTTTCGTAGGCGCGAAACAGCAACGATTTGGTGGCGGACTCGCTCAGCTTCAGCACGCCGGCAATCTGGCGGTAATCCATCTGCTGATACTTGTGCATTATGACCGCCACGCGCTGGCGCTCAGGCAGCGCATTCACTACGCTGCGGATGGCCGACAGCCGCTCCCGCTTCAAAATCTGTTCTTCCGCGCTGAGCGACTCGTCAGCCAGGTCGGGCGTTGTGCCCGTTTCCTGGTCCGGCTCATCGAGGCGCACGGTATTCTCCGGACGCTCGTGGCGCGTATCGCGGGCGTTGTTCACGGCCAGGTTGGTCGCGATGCGATAAAGCCAGGTGGTGAACTTGGCGCTCGGCTCGTAACTGGTGCGCGACCGGTACACGCGCAGAAACACTTCCTGCGCCAACTCTTCGGCGGTCGACGGGTTGTGGCAAAAGCGGTACATGAAGCCAACCATCGGCCGACGATATTTCTGCACCAGGTAAGCGAAGGCGGACTCGTCGCCAGTCTTCACTCGCAGCATCACGTCGACGTCGGAAACGGCCTCGCTGGAGTTTGCCATGGTGGCGGGTGCAGACGAAGACGGCGGTGTTCCCGCAAAGTTCAGCAGCCCTCGATCCATCAATCCACGATCAATGGCTATGCTGCTCACATCAGTAGAAACCCCGTTTGGGGGACAAAGTTGCGCCTCCTCGGGGTCACGAGGGCGAGCGGAAGTGTTTTCCCGTGAATCAGTTACGGATCGAGCGTCCGGAATGTCGGAGGCGGCCATGAAGGGTCGATGGAAAGAGGCTATCGGGAGCGGCGAAGGGGGTCAAGAGGCTGGGTGGGTGCCGAAAGGGCCGATACGATTTGTTACAATGGCAAAACCGCAAACAGTGGGCGCTTAACTCAGCGGTAGAGTGCCATCCTCACACGGTGGAAGTCGTAGGTTCAAATCCTACAGCGCCCACCATTCCAATCGCTCCCATGGCGGCTTCCAGCGAAGATTTCGACCTCATCGTGATCGGCTGCGGCCCGGCCGGAGAAAAGGCGGGCGCGCAAGCCGCCTATTTTGGCAAACGCGTCGCCGTCATCGAGGGCGCCGAGCATGTGGGCGGAAGCTGCATCAATACCGGCACCGTCCCCAGCAAGACGCTTCGTGAATCCGCACTGTACTTTTCCGGCCTCAAGCAACGCGGTCTGTACGGCATCGACTATTCACTGAAAGAGAATCTCACCGTCAATGATTTCATGCACCACGAGCGGGAAGTGGTTGAAATGGAGCGCCAGCGTGTCCTGAAGAATCTCGCTCTTCATCACATTGAGCTCGTCCGCGGGCGGGCTTCTTTCGAAGATGCCCATACGGTGTCCGTTTCCGGTGCGAATGGCATACGCCAACTGCGCGGCGATGTGATGCTCATCTCCACTGGAAGCAAGCCGCACCGTCCATCAGAAATAGCTTTCGACGACGTCCGGGTTTTTGATTCGGACACGTTCTTGCGGATGGATCGCATTCCACAAAGCCTGGCGGTGATCGGCGGCGGCGTTATTGGCTGCGAATACGCATCCATCTTTGCCGCGCTGGGCGTGCAGGTCACGCTGGTGGATGGCCGGGACCGCTTGCTGCCGTTCCTCGATGCCGAGATTTCTGAGAGACTGCGCGTGCGGCTCGCCGCGCTGGGCATGCAATTCTGGTTCAATGAACGGCCAGGGAAGGTGCAAACGTCGGCTACAGACGTGCATCTGGTGATGAAGAGCGGCAAGACGCTGCAAACCGAATCGGCGCTGTTCGCGGCCGGGCGCCGCGCCGCGGTAGACGGACTGTCTCTCGAAAAGGCGGGGCTGGCCGTCAGCGAGCGCGGATATATATCCGTCGACGAGCATTATCGTACCGTGGTGCCACATATCTACGCGGCGGGCGACGTCATCGGATTTCCCGCGCTCGCTTCGACGTCGATGGAACAAGGACGCATCGCCGTGTGCCATGCTTTCGGCTTCAAATACAAGCAGCGTGTCGCCTCGATGCTGCCGATGGGGATTTACACTATCCCGGAAATCTCCGCCGCCGGCGAGACGGAAGAATCATGCAAAGAGAAAAAGATCGACTGCTGTGTCGGGCGGGCTCTCTATGCCAACAACGCCCGTGGTCACATCATCGGTGACACCGCAGGAATGCTGAAACTTGTCTTCGCGCGCGCCGACAAGAAGCTGCTCGGTGTGAGCATCATCGGCGAGAGCGCTACCGAGCTGATTCACATCGGAATGCAAGTTCTTGACCACAACCAAACGATCGACGAGTTCATCGAACAGGTCTTCAATTACCCCACGCTCAGCGAGACTTATAAGTACGCCGCCTATGAAGGGCTAGGCAATCTGGCAGGTCACAAGGTGCGCGAAGGCTAGCTCCTTTCATCAATAAACACGAAACGGAAATTATTCCTGCTGTGAAAGGCGACACGGGCGCAAAGCCTCCTCTTGGCAAGGACTTAGAGGCTTTGGTAATCGCGTTGCTCTGTTTCCCCTTATTTAGCGCCAGACACCCCTGGGGAGCTTTTGATCATCAAATTTGGGATGGATGCTTTCGCAAAACCGGTTGCTGCGCGGGCCAGAGGCGCCTGGGGGCTTGGTAGCCTATGCACCCTTCTGCTTTTTTGCCTCGGCAGCATTCCGCACGCGCACGCTGCAGCGACGCTACTTCTGGAGGAACCATATAGCTACGATGGAGCTTTCGCTGGAACCGGCCACGCGGCTGTGTATCTGAGCAACGTTTGTTCAGTGACCCCGGTAATACTGCGTCCGTGTGCCGAGGGCGAATCCGGAGTAGTCCTAAGCCGCTACGACGGTATCGCCGGATACGATTGGATTGCGATCCCTCTCATCCCCTACCTGTATGCGGTTGACCGGCTGGGGGCCGTACCGCTGTTCGCCGACGCAAAGCTGGTTGCTTTTCTCAGAGATCAATACCGTCGCGACTACCTGGATTCGCTGGCTCCGGATCGCCCCGATGGCGGAATACCCGAGGGAAACTGGTATGAATTGATCGGAGCATCTTATGACCGGACAATTTATGGATTCGAGATTGAGACCAGCCCGGAACAAGATGCGTTGCTGATCAGCCAATTCAATAGCCAGCCAAACCGCGAGCGCTATAACTTCGTGAAGAGAAACTGTGCTGATTTTGTGCGCGAGGTGATCAACTTTTATTACCCGCACGCGCTGCACCGCAGTGTGATTGGCGATCTCGGGGTCACGACTCCCAAGCAGATCGCGAAAATGCTTGCGAAATACAGCGGCCACCATCCTGAGTTACAGAGCTCGGTTTTCCTGGTGCCGCAGGTCCCGGGCACAGGCCGGCGCAGCAAGCCCGTCCACGGAGTATTGGAATCGGTGATGGCAGCCAAGAAGTATATGCTGCCCCTGGTAGTACTGCATCCCTATATCGGTGGCGGCGTGCTGGTCGAGTATTTTGGCCATCGACGCTTCGATCCGGCACGAAACGCTCTTGTCCTGGACTCCGACCACGAGTTGAATGCGCCCATGACCCGCGATGAGCGTCTTACCTACCAGAGTCGGTTGGACGAACTGAGCCTAACCCCTCGCGCGGTTGATCCGGAAGACGAAGGCAAGGGCGAAGGAAAAACCAAGGAGATAAAAACCTGGGAGCGTTTGCAAGCGGCCGCCACGCCTGGAATCGATACTTCCGGGCAACCCGTCCTGCAGATACGCGAAGGCGATGATCTGGCTCAAGTGGGCATTTCGCGAGCCAACATCTTGAGCATTTCTGACTCGTCGGAATTAGCCGCGAGACTTGTGGAGGCGCGGCTCCGCCAGGAATTGCGACCCGCCGCCGCGCGCAAGACTTCGCCCCGCGACGTGGAAAAAGATCTGGCGCTGTTCCAGCAACTGCTCTCGCTTCAGCCGAGAGCAGTTGCCCTCACACCACCCTCCGCGAATAACAATCGCGCGCAATCCGGGGTCGGCTTGCAGTAGTCTTCCTGGGTTCAGGCCTCCGGTTCTTTTCCCAGATATCCGTTACGCGTTCATCATCATTATTGGTGTGGCAGAGGTAGTCTCGACTGGATCAGGGATTCGACCTGAGTCCAAACCCTGGGATCACACTCAATTTGGGTGTGAGCCTTCATGAAGACACGGTCGTACCAGGGATACTCCTTGCAATCGATCGGACTCGCTTTGTAGTCCGAGCGGAAATTTCCGATGATGTGCGTGCGCGCCGGATCGACAGCGCGGATCTGGGGTTGGCCGTGCAGAAAGCCATTCACTTGATAGAAATTTGCGGCCTCGGCTACGTTGGCGGGAATGTCCTTGTCATTCTCGCCGGGCTTGGAGACACTGTCCACCTGAACGGTGAGCAACACCGGAATGCCTTCTCTTCCCAGTTCTCGCGCGAGCGTAACGGCTTCCGAAGCGCCCCAGCTATGTCCGTATAGGATGATGCGGGCGTTCCGCTTTTCTTCCGCCGATAGCGTGCCGTCGTGGTCGGTGTCCAAGAGTCGAACGATCTCCGCGTGAGCTTTTTCCTGGCGACGATTCTCAAGAACCTCTGCGCACACGCCCGATGGGTAGTCGTGGCGCAGATGCGCAGCAACTTGGACCGCGCTGTGGACCGTGTCATCGTGCCTGATAAATCCGCCAACGAAACCGATGACGATAACGGGCGTCTTCGTAATCGCGTCGGGCGCACTGACGGGGCTTGCCAAACCCGCGTAAGTGGCGGCAGTGATGAAGGAAAGAATAAGCGAAACACCACGAATTGAAGAGCGAATGTAGTGACTCACAGTAAATCATAACAACAAAGAAGGGTTGTTTTCGATAGTTATCCCTCCCGCGCCGAAACTATTCCTCATTTCTACTGAACCGCCATTGCCGTCTTGCGCTTGAACCTCTGCCTTGCGCGCACTCTGCAACCGAGCAAAACGGGATTGCACCCGATGCTAACTTCGGGGATTCGGACAGTCGCATCCGAGTATTCCGAGCGAGCAAGGTTGGCATTGGGCCGATTCCTATTTGGGGAATCTGGACATCGCGTCTGGGCGTTCCGAACGATGCGCTTGTGTGTCCTGCCACATGCTTACCGGTGCACCAAGGGCACATTGACCGCGCGCGGTTTCAAACGTAGATTGCCACTCAACGCTTTCTAAACCTCCGCGTGGTTAGCGGATGCTTCCAGCCTCGGGCCCTCAGGCCCGTGGCGCAACTGTCCTCGCACGAACAGGGGAAGTCAGCTATCGCTGGCCGGCCTGCGCTCGACCGGGTGGCATCAAGCACGGCGCCATCGTCTCTGAACAAAATGGCATTGGCCGTAGTGTGTCTGGCCAGCCAAGGAGTGTTCAAAATGAAGAAATGGAACGCAAGTAGCGTAGCTTTGCTGATTATCCTTTGGATAACCTCAGTCGGGGCGTGGGCTCAAAAGGATCCAGGTCCACGGCCGGGTTCTGCTGGAGGTGCCAGTTTTTATCCAACTCTGAATACAGCCGAGCAAGCTGCGTTTGCCAACGGCATTTCTCAGTTCATTGAAGACGAACCGGTACCTGACGTTCCGCAAGGCAACGGAGGACTAGGGCCGGGATTCAATAGCACGAGTTGCGGCTCATGCCATTCCCAGCCAGCCACCCTTGGCTCGAGTCCGAGCCCGTCAAGTCCTCAGGTTCCCCAGCCAAATCCGCAAATAGCGGCTGCGATGGAAATGGGAGCCAGGAATACGATCCCATCATTTATTACGCCAAGTGGTCCGGTAAGAGAAGCCAGATTCATTCGGAATCCTGATGGAACACTTGATGGTGGCGTGCATAATCTGTTTTCCATCGCGGGGAGGACCGATGCTCCAGGTTGCAATCTACAACAGCCTGACTTCGCTGCCCAGTTGGCTGCGAACAATGTGATCTTTCGAATCCCGACGCCGCTGTTTGGACTGGGGTTGGTCGAGAACACGCCCGATTCTGTGTTGAAACAAAACCTGGCCAACACGGCCGACAAAAGGCAAGCTCTGGGAATCGGAGGAACGTTTAACCTTAGCGGCAACGACGGAACAATCATGAAGTTTGGCTGGAAGGCCCAGAACAAGTCCCTGACAATCTTTGCCGGGGAAGCCTATAACGTGGAAATGGGCATTAGCAACGACATAATGTCAAACGAGAGAAACGCGATCCAAGGGTGCGTTTTCAATCCTACCCCGGAAGATTCGCATTCCCAAGCCGGTGGTTCTGACGTGGATGCGTTTGTAGATGCTATTCGGCTGTCTGCTCCGTCTATACCGATAACCCCTACTGCATCCACATCGAATGGCTCTAGTCTTTTTGTCAGCATTGGTTGTGCTCTGTGCCATTCTCCATCGCTAACTACAGCGGCGTCTCCCTATACCGGTATGAGCGGAGTGACCTACAATCCGTTCTCCGATTTCGCACTCCACCATATGGGCCCGGGACTGGCGGACGGTATCAATCAAGGCGCGGCCGGGCCGGATCAGTTCCGCACCGCTCCGTTGTGGGGCGTCGGCCAGAGGCTATTTTTCCTGCATGACGGGCGCACTTCTGACTTGTTGCAGGCTATCAAAGACCACGGCTCTGACGACTGCCGGGGCCAATACGATCACCGGTCAGACCAGCGCAACTGCGGCTCAGAAGCCGACGGCGTGATCCGCAACTTCAAACTGCTCAGCCCGTCGCAGGTTCAGGACCTCCTGAACTTCCTGCGCTCGCTGTAAACCGACGCCAGCTGCGAGCTTCGGGCTGCGGCCTAACCGCGAACGCGTGACAATTCAGACGGTGGAGAAACGGGCATCTCACCCGCTCAGCCGGGCGGAGACGCCCGGTTCTCCACGACGCGACGACCCTTCCCGGCTCCACTCCCTCTAAAATGCTAAGATTTCCGGCATGCCACTGCACGGCAAACTGAAGAAAGTCACGCATGCGGCGGGAAAGATGATTCGCGGACGTAAGGGCGAGCCGCACGCCGCGGCGGAGCTGGTGATCATTACCGGCATGAGCGGGTCGGGAAAGGCCTCGGCGCTGAAGGCCTTCGAAGATCTCGGCTACTACTGCGTGGACAACCTGCCAGTGGAGCTGATTCCGCGCTTTGCCGAGCTGGCGTTGCAGTCGGGAGAAATTCCGCGTACGGCGCTGGTGGTGGATGTGCGCGAGGGCTCACAACTGGAGAAGCTGCCGGCGATCCTGAAGTCGGTGAAGCGGACGATCCCAACCCGGGTGATTTATCTAGAAGCGAGCGATGCCGCGCTGCTGCGGCGCTACAGCGAGACGCGGCGGCCGCATCCGCTGGGGACGGGAACAACGGTGCGGGCATCGCTCGGCACCGAGCGGCGGCATCTGCGGGCGATTCGCAAGATTGCCGACCTGGTCATTGACACTTCCCAATTCAATGTTCACGAACTGCGGGCGCACTTGACCGATCGCTTCAAACAGCAGTCGGGGAGCCAGCAAACGATCCTGGTTTCGTGCGTGAGTTTCGGATACAAACACGGTTTGCCGGAAGACGCCGACCTGGTGTTCGATGTGCGCTTTCTGCCCAATCCGCATTTCGTGCCGGAGTTTCGCGCGCTGACGGGGCGCGATTCTCGGGTCGCGAAATACATACGATCGTTTCCGCAGACACAGGAGTTCATTAATCGCATCTCGGAACTGCTGATCTACCTGCTGCCGCACTACATTCGCGAGGGCAAGAGCTACCTGACCATCAGCTTCGGATGCACCGGCGGACAGCACCGCTCGGTGATGATTGCCGAGGATGTAAACAAGCGGCTGCGGAAAGCGGGATACAAAGTGAAGGTCGTGCATCGCGACAGTCCGAAGTAAAGAGGACGCCACTCGCTCTCCGCTTCTCGCTGTGCGCCCCTCCTCATCCGGGCCTGAGGTCAGACAGCGGACGCCGTGTCCCGTCGCACATGTAGAATTGAGCCTTACACGCATGGCAACCTCCACAGTGGCGGGCGCGAAGAGTGCGGGAACACCGGCAAAGCTCCGTCCGCCCCGTCCAATCACCCGGCTGTTGCGCTACGTTCTGCCTTACTGGTGGCAGGTTCTGGCCTCGGTTATGCTGATGGCGTTCGTGGGGCTGTTGGACGCGGGACGGGTTCTACTGATTGGCCCGATTTTTGATAGCGTCTTGAAGCCAGATTCCCAGGAAAAAACCATACGGCTATTCAAACTGCCGGGCAGCGAGCGCTTTCTTGATCTCCAACAGTTAGTTCCGTCCCACTTTCACAATCCTTGGACGATGGTTGCCTTCGCGCTGGTGGCAGCCACCATATTGAAGGGGATCTTCGATTACATCGGAACTTTCCTCGTAAACTACGCCGGTTTTGGCATGATCACGGATCTGCGAGACGATTTGTATAGCGCCATCCTGCGGAGTTCGGCGGCGTTTTTCACGAAGCACACCACCGGCACGTTGCTCTCAACGATAGTCAACGATATCGAAAAGGTGCAGTACGCGATGTCGAGTGTGCTGGCAGAATTCCTGCAGCAGTTTTTTACGTTTGTATTTATTGCGGCGGTTGTGGTTCGGCTCGGAGGCAAGCTGGCATGGGTATTGCTGCTTTTCGTTCCTGTGATTCTGTACTCGTCGAGAAAAATTGGCCGGCAAGTACGCAGCACGACGCGGGGTGGGCAGGATAAACTCGCCGAAATCCAGAACATTCTGCACGAAACGATTACGGGCAACCGGATCGTCAAGGCGTTTGGCATGGAGAATTGGGAGGCGGGGCGCTTCCGCGCCGCGGCCCGACGGCTGTTCCGAGCAAATCTGCGGCTGGTGGCGGCGTTTGCGATCAGCTCTCCGCTGATGGATATTCTGGGCTCGATTGCGATTGCGCTCCTGGTACTGATGGGCCGGAACCAGATTAACCACCACGTTTTCACGGCGGGAACATTTCTGGCCTTCATTGTGGCGGTGTTCAAGCTGTATGAACCGGTGCGCAAGTTCGCGCTCTTCAACAACAATTTCCAGCAGGCAGTGGGAGCCTCGTCGGAAATTTTCCGCTTTATGGATATGGAAGACGAAGTGCGCGAGAAACCGGGAGCGAAACGGATGCCGAAGTTTGCGCGGTTGATCCGGTTTGCGGACGTGTCTTTCTCTTATGACAATGCCGAGGATTCTCCGGTCGTGCTGCATGGCATCAATCTCGAGGTGAAGGCGGGCGAGGTGCTGGCGGTGGTGGGCTCGAGCGGCGCGGGCAAGAGCACGCTGGTGCACCTGATCCCGCGCTTCTTTGACGTCAGCGGCGGCCGGATTCTGGTTGACGACAACGATGTGCGCGATACGACACTGGAGTCATTGCGCTCGCAGATCGGGATTGTCACGCAGGACACGGTGCTGTTCAACGATACGGTGAGGAATAATATCGCCTACGGCCAGCCGCATGTTTCGCAGAAGCGCGTGGAAGAAGCGGCGCGGGCGGCGCGAGCCCATGAATTCATTCGCGGGCTTCCGGAAGAGTACAACACGATGATCGGGGAGCGCGGGGTGCGGCTTTCGGGCGGCGAGCGACAGCGTATCGCGATTGCGCGAGCGATCTTGAAAAATGCGCCGATTCTGATTCTGGATGAGGCAACGTCGGCGCTCGACAGCGAGTCCGAGTCGCTGGTGCAATCGGCACTGCAAAATCTAATGAGCGGGCGTACTGTGTTTGTAATTGCGCACCGTCTCTCGACCGTGCGGCGCGCGGATCGTATTGTAGTGCTTGAAAACGGCACGATCAGCGACATTGGCGCGCACGAAGAGCTGATGCAAAAGTTGGGCACCTACCGGCGGCTCTACGAATTGCAGTTTGCCGAATCGGATGCGCCAAAAGCAGTGCCCATGTAGAAAGGTTTCAAAGTTTCAAGATAAATTGTACGAGATGGCAGCGGGTCAGATCGACCGCGGAGTTTTCCAACTAAACACCTTGAAGCTTTGAAACCTTGAAACTTTGCAACCTGGAACTCAATGCCACTTCGCTCCATGACGGGATTTGCGCAGGTCAAAGGGCAGGTCAACGCCCAGCTGGCGTTTGCGCTGTCGCTGAAATCGGTGAACCATCGTTTTCTCGATCTGCACTTCCGGCTGCCGACCGATACCGACGCGTTAGAAATGAAGCTGCGCCGGATGCTGAAAGAGAAAATGGCTCGCGGCCACGTGGAAGTGATACTGAACCTGGATCGCTCGGGCACGAACGGGGTTGCACTCAACCGGCAATTGATTGCCGGCTATGTCGAGGCCTTTCGCGCGGCCGCCGATGAATTTGGGGTTGAGGGTGAGCCCGATCTGAACGTGGTTCTGCGGATGCCGGGTGCGATGGATGCGGGAGCCGAGAGATCGGGGGACGAGTTGGAAGCCGCGGTGATGGCACGAGTGGAAGAAGCGCTTACCCGTTTGAATGACATGCGCGAAGAAGAAGGCCGCAGCATCAACAGCGAGTTGCGCGCTCGCATGACAAATCTGGAAAAAGCGGCGGCGGGAGTGGAAGCCCATCGCAGCATCATTCTGCGCAGCTACTCGGAACGCCTGCAGGCGCGCATGCTGGAGGTGCTCGGCGCGCAGATGGACAAAGAACGTATCCTGCAGGAAGTGGCGGTACTGGTCGATCGCAGCGACATCCAGGAAGAACTGGTCCGGCTCACCGCGCACGTGAAGCGATTTTTCGGTTTGCTCGACCAGGGTGGCGAGGTGGGCAAAAGGATGGATTTCCTGCTGCAGGAAATGAACCGCGAGGCGAACACGCTGCTTTCGAAAACCTCGGGTCTGGCGGGCGAGGCCTTGAAGATTACCGAGATGGGCCTGCTGATGAAATCAGAGATCGAAAAATCGCGGGAGCAGGTGCAGAACCTGGAATGAGCATCGTTTACATTGTTTCGGCGCCGTCAGGTTCAGGCAAATCGACGCTGGTGAACGAACTGTTCAAGATGGTTGGCCACCTGGACTTCTCGATCTCCTACACCACGCGGCCCCCGCGCGGCAGCGAACAGAACGGCAAGGAATATTTCTTCGTCTCCCGGGAGACTTTTGAAGCCATGATCACGGCCAAGGAGTTTCTGGAGCACGCGGAAGTTTTCGGGAACTACTACGGTACGGCGCGGCGGTTTCTGCGCCAGGCCGAGGCGCGCGGCAACGACCTGCTGCTCGATATCGACGTGCAAGGCGCGAGCCAGATCAAAGAGACCATCCCGGAGGCGGTCAGCATTTTTATTCTTCCGCCAGACCGGGAGAAGCTGGAATGGCGGCTGCGGAACCGGGGGCTGGATTCGGAGGCAGTAATCCGTCGCCGGTTGGACACGGCCCGCCGAGAGATTGAGAATTACTCGAAATACGACTATATATTAGTAAACAACGTGCTTGAGCAGTCGGCGGACCAACTAAAGGACATAGTGCTGGCGGAGCGGTTGCGGCAAAGCGGGACGGAACCTTCCGGAGAAGAGGCGGGGCGAGTGGCGGCCGCACAAGCTTTCCGGTTGGAACAAGCGCGCGAGCGAGTGCAACCGATTCTGGCTTCGTTCCGCAGGCAGTAAAGGGTACGTAAAGTTTCGGGGGAGAGAGTATGAAGCTGGTAGAAGGTTTCGATAGTAACTACCGTTACATTCTGGTCGCGGCGCGGCGGGCACGGCAACTGCAAGGCGGCGCGCCGCCGGTGATCGATACCGGATCGCGCAAACCCTGCCGCATCGCGCAGGATGAAATCAAGGCGGGCAAGGTGAAATGGCTGATTCCGGAGATTCCGAAATTGCCGGTTGTGGCCGCGAGCGAGACACTGAACAAGGTGTTTCTCGAAGACGCATAGAGATTCTCTAAAGAGATTCAGTCGCGTCCGCCAACGCAGGGCGTGAATCTCGCGCCAACTGGCGGCATCAATTCAAGAGGCGGGGCTGGCTCGTGAAGCTATGGCCGCTGTCTTCCTCCTATGAAAATTGCGCTGGGCGTGTCCGGTGGGATTGCAGCTTATAAGGCAGCGGAAATCGTGCGCCTTTTGCAAGACCGCGGCATTCACGTGCAAGTCGTAATGACGGCCGCCGCGCAGGAATTCGTTCGTCCCCTGACCTTCGCAGCGCTCTCCGGAGAAAAAGTGATCACCAGCATGTTCGGCTCTGAATCCGGAGAAGGGCAGGCGAATGTCGAGTCGGCGATCGAGCATATTGCCATTGCGCAATCAATTGATGCGCTGCTGGTGGCTCCGGCGACGGCCGATGTGCTGGCGCGCTTTGCCCAGGGAATTGCGAACGACTTTCTCAGCACTCTTTATCTCGCGACCACCGCTCCGGTGGTCGTGGCTCCGGCGATGAACGTAAACATGTGGAATCACACGGCCACACAGGCGAATCTGGAGATCCTGCGTAAGCGCGGCGTTCGCATCGTGGAGCCGGGCGAGGGCTATCTCGCGTGCGGGATGACCGGTGCGGGACGACTGGCAGAGAACGAAGCGATTGTGGCGGCGGTAATGGAAGCGCTCGGCGCCGCGCAGGATCTGGCGGGCGAAACGGTGCTGGTGACGGCGGGGCCGACGCGGGAGAAGATCGATCCGGTGCGGTACTTGACGAACCGGTCGAGCGGGCGCATGGGCTATGCCCTTGCGGAAGCGGCGCTGCGACGCGGAGCGCGCGTACTGCTGGTGAGCGGGCCGACGGCGATTGCCGCTCCGGGCGCGGCGGAACTGACGCAGGTGGAGACGGCGGGTGAGATGCTGGCGGCGGTTTTGAAATTGCTGCCCGAGAGTACTGTGGTGATCAAGACGGCGGCCGTGGCGGACTTCCGGCCGAAGGCGGCGGCGGGGCAGAAGATCAAGCGCAAGGGCGAGATGACGCTGGAACTGGAACCGACCGCAGACATTCTGGCGGAGGTGGCGCGCCGGAAGACGGCGCAGGTCGTCGTGGGATTTGCGGCCGAGACGGAGAACGTGCTGGAAAGCGCGCGCAAGAAGCTGGCGTCGAAGTCGCTCGACGCAATCGTCGTCAACGACGTTTCGCGCGAGGGCATCGGTTTTGATTCCGACCGTAACGCGGTCACGATCATCTCGCATAGCGAAGTGATCGAGGTTCCCGAAACCTCGAAATGGGAAGTTGCGCATCGCGTGCTCGACCAGGTAGTGAAGCTGCGGAAACTCCGTGGTACCCTTGCCCGTTAGGAGAATCGCACGAACATCTATTTGTGCGGAGCCTTAGCTCTTGTGTCCACTTTCGTTGCCGCGCCGCAATCATCCGTTCCGGTAAAACCCGTTCCGGCAGAAGAGGAACCGCACCATCATCTTGTGCTGAAGAACGACTCCGTCATGGTCCTGCGGGTGAAGCTTCTTCCGGGTGAAAGCACGCTGTTTCACACCCACTTGCATGACCGCGTGGTGGTTGATTTATCCGATGCCACAATCACCCGGCAAAAGCCTGGCGAGCCGGAAAGCACGCCCGAGGCGACGAAACCTGGAGACGTAGCCGCGTTGGAGTCGAATGGGCCTTACACCCACCTCGTGCATAACGCTGGCAACGACGCCTTTGAAGCGCTGGATGTGGAACTGCTTCATCGGCCGACGAAGGTTTCTGGTCCACCCGCGGGAAAGGTCGAAGCGGAGAATTCAAGCGCGCGGGTTTACAAGTGGACACTAGCGCCGGGAGCCACATCGGCAATGCATACCCACGAGCATCCCTACCTGATTATTTCGGCTACACCGCTGGTGCTGAAGATGACGGATCCCGAAGGGAAATCGTTCACTCACGAAGTGCAGACGGGCGACATTCATTGGGTCGATGCCAAGGTCACGCACTCGCTGGCCAACGAAGGCTCGACCGTGGGGCAGATTGTGGAGATTGAGTTGAATTAGTTTTCAGACCGCAGCCGCACAGTTTGTTATCCTTGTCCGCAATGCCCCGTACTCTTGACCCTGAACTTCGCCGTGCGCTTGCCGACCGTATCCGCTACTACAACGAGATGGGAATCTATGACTTTTACCGGCGTCCTCAGTTGGACCGCACGGAGAAATTTGCGGCGACGATTGCAGTGGATGAACAAGAAACAAATATTTCGGAGCACACACCTGATCCAGGAGAAGAGATGAGTCCACGGGAAGCCGCTGCGGTCGCGATGCCGGTTGTTGAGGAAAATATTTTTGATGCGATCGCGCTGAAGCCCGAGCAGAGTGTGAGCGATCCGGTGAAGGCGCTGAAGATCATCCGCGAAGATCTGGGCGATTGTACGCGCTGTGTGCTGCACAGGCAGGGACGGAAGCAGATTGTGTTTGGCGTAGGGAATCCGAAGGCCGAGTTGATGTTCGTGGGCGAGGGCCCGGGCGCGGATGAAGACGCGCAGGGCGAGCCCTTCGTGGGGCGTGCCGGACAACTGCTCAACAATATGATCAAGGCAATGGGGATCGAGCGCGAGCAGGTGTACATCGCGAACATCGTGAAGTGCCGTCCACCGGGCAATCGCACGCCGGAGCGCGAGGAGTGTGCGACCTGCTCGCCCTTTCTGATGCGGCAGATTGCGGTGGTCAAGCCCAAGGTAATCGTGGCACTGGGAGCGGTGGCGGCGAAGACGCTGCTGGCGATGAATGCTTCGATGATCCAACTGCGCGGTCGCTTTTACGACTTCCGGCCGGCGGGGGTGCGTAGTAACGACACCAACTGGGATGGATGCAAGCTGGCGGTTACCTATCATCCGGCGTTTCTGCTGCGCGATCCGCGGCAAAAGGGCGAAGCGTGGAAGGATCTGCAGATGGTGATGAGGGAGTTGGGGATGAAGCCGCCAGCGAAGGGCACTCAGTAGCGATTACTATTTTCAGCGACTCGTATGGACATCAGCTCGATCAGCAAAGCAACCGCCGAGCATTACATCTGGGGTAAGCATTGTGATGGCTGGCACTTGGTAAAGAATCCGCAACTCAGCGTAATTCAAGAGCGCATGCCGGCGGACACAGCGGAGGTTCGCCACTTCCACCATCACGCGCAACAGTTCTTCTATATTCTCGCGGGCGAGGCCGTCATGGAAGTGGGTGGCAGTCCGATCGTTCTGACTGCCGGCGAGGGGATTTGGATTCCGGCGGGCACTTCACACCAGATGAGAAATGACTCGGGTGACGAGGTTCATTTCCTTGTTATTTCACACCCGTGCTCGCATGGGGATCGGGAAAACACGTAGAGACGGCCGCCCTCGGCCGTCCAGCCGGACTCGACACGTCGATTGATTTAGATTCGCAGGTTCCTCACCTCTTCCAGAAGTTGCTCCGGGAGACAGTCGAAGTTCTTAGCGACTGCGGGAGACTGAACCGTGTCGTGTAACGCCTCGCCCATTCTGGCAAGGACGCCGTGAAACTCCTCCGGCAAGCTTTGATCAGTCCAGTCACGCTCCCATCCTTCCGATGCACAAAAGAAGAGGTCAACGGCCCCAACAGTTGGCGTTTGCACGGCCTTTACCGGAAAGGAATTCGAGGAGCTCTTCAAGGCTTTTCTTAAGCGCGGCCAGGTCAGTCGGAGTTGAGAGTATGTCAACATAGACCCTCTCCAATAACGGTCGGAGTTCCGGCGAAACGGATTCCCCTTCCGGACCAGCGACAATGGCAACCCAAGCATGATCGAACCCCGGCATCTTGCTCATACCCCTCATAAGTGTACTTCGGAAATGCGATAGGATTTGATCAGTCCCCATACATGCCCCTCTTCTGCGACGTCGCCCTTTCCGTGCCGCTTGACATGGTGTTTACCTACGCCATCCCTCCGGGCATGGAGCCGGTGGTTGGCGGACGGGTGCTGGTGCCGTTCCGGCAACAACGGCTGTCGGGCATCGTGGTTGAGCTGCATGACCGGCCGCCGCAAGTTAAGACTAAGAAAGTGATCGATGCGCTCGATCTCTCTCCAGTTCTCGATGAACAACTGCTGAAACTTGGGAAGTGGATCGCCGACTACTATCTTGCGCCGGTGGGCGAAGTGTTTCGCACTATGCTGCCGCTCTCCGCCGAGTTTAAACGCTCGGTCGCGTATCGCATCACCGATGAGGGGCGGATGGCGCTGCATCTGGCGGGGATGTCGGGGTCTCCGGCGCGGTCGAAGCGGACACCGGACGAGCAGTTGGTTGAATTTCGCGTGCTCGACTATCTGGCGGAGCGGGAAAGCGCACGCGAAGAGAGATTGCGCGGCGCGACGCGGGTGGCAAGAACACTGCTTGTGGGCATGGTGCGGAAGAGGTGGATTGCACGCGAGGATGTGTCGGCGGCGCGGGATGCGGTGCGTCTGATGAAGGTCGCGGTGCTGCTGGCGGCTGAGAGCCGCGCGGAGGCTTCGCCTCCACCGGACGGGCGAGGCGCCTGTCCTCACACTGGCACGGCCAGCGCGGCGAAGAAGCTCAATGAAAACCAGCGCACGTTGATCGAGACGCTCGCGGCTTCCGGCGGGCGCCTGCCGGTAGAGGCTTTGCGCGGCTTGGATGTCCCGCACACTACGCTCGGCACGCTGGTGCGCCGCGGGTTGATTAAAGTTGTGGATCAGACTCAGGATTTCGCGGCTTCCGGAGTCAGCCTTTCAAAGTTCAAGCCTCGGCAGTCTCCGTTTGAGTTCGATTTCAGCGCGGCACAAAGACAAGCGCTCGCGACGATTGGCGAGGCCGTGGGCTCGCGTAAGTTCGCCGGCCTGCTGCTGCACGGCATCACCGGGTCGGGAAAGACGGCGGTGTATCTGGCCTGCATGCGTGAGGTGCTGGAGCAGGGTCGGTCGTCGATCCTGCTGGTTCCTGAAATTGGCTTGACGCCGGCGGTGGCGGCCGATCTGCACCAGCTGTTCGGCGATGAAGTTGCCATCCTGCATTCGGGGCTGTCGGATGCGGAGAGGGCGGAGCAGTGGCATCGCATACGGCGTGGCGAGGCGCGGGTGGTGGCGGGAACGCGGTCGGCGGTGTTCGCGCCGGCGAGCGATCTGGCTCTCGTCATTGTCGACGAGGAGCAGGATTCGTCTTATAAGCAGGAAGAGACGCCGCGCTATCACGCCCGCGATGTCGCAGTGATGCGGGCGAAGATGGTGAGAGCGGCCGTGGTGCTCGGCTCGGCTACGCCTTCGCTCGAGTCGTATTACAACGCAAAGAAAAACAAGTACGCACTCGTGGAGTTGCCCGACCGGGTGGAGCTGCGTCCGCTGCCCGAGGTCGAGATCGTTGACATGCGGCGGGAGTTTCAGGAAACGGGCCAGGAGCAGGTGATCTCGCGCAAACTGGCGGAGGAAATCCGCGAGCGCCTGGAAAAGAAAGAGCAGGTCATGGTGCTGCTCAACCGGCGCGGGTATTCTCCCGTGGTATTGTGCCGGGCATGTGGCAAGACGATGCAGTGCAAGAACTGCGCCGTCTCCATGACTCACCACAAGCGCGAGCGCAAGATGGAATGCCATTATTGCGGGCATGTCGAGCACATCCCCGACAAGTGCGCGCATTGCGGCAGCGAGTATGTGTACTTTGTCGGGACGGGATCGGAAAAGCTGGAAGAGTTGCTGCACGGCATGTTTCCGCAGGCTCGGATCGGGCGGCTTGATCGCGATACGGTGCGCGGGCGCGGAGATTTCGAACGTGCGCTGAACGCGTTGAATGAAGGCGCACTCGACATGCTGGTCGGCACACAAATGATCGCGAAGGGCCATGACATCCACGGAGTGACCCTGGTCGGCGTGGTCGGAGCGGACATGGCGCTGGGGTTGCCCGATTTCCGCGCGGCGGAGCGAACCTTTCAGCTCTTGACGCAAGTGGCGGGACGCGCGGGACGCGGACAGTCTCCGGGGAAGGTTGTGCTGCAGACTTATTTTCAGGATCACTATGCCGTGCAGTTCGCAGCGAGGCACGACTTTGCCGGATTCTACGAAAAGGAGCTCCAATTCCGCGCCTGGATGCACTATCCGCCGTACAGCGCGATTGCGAATGTGCTGATCCGCAGCGAGAAGCTGGACGAGGCGCTGAGGTGGTCGGGTGAACTCGGGCGCTGGTTTGAAAAAACGCGGCACGAAGGCATTCGCGTACTTGGAGCGGCGGCGGCGCCGATCATGCGGCTGAAGCGCGATTACCGCTATCACTTCATTCTGAAGTCACCCAGCCGCGAGAAGATGAATGCACTGTTGCGGGCGATGCTGGCGGAAGCGGCGGCGCGAAAGATTCCGCGCACGCAGGTGATTGTGGATGTGGATGCAGTGTGGCTGATGTAGCGTCGCTGGTCGCTAGTCGTTGGTCCTTCGCCGCCGGCGCGCGAATGCAGAGTCACTTCGCTCTACCCTATCGGCAGCGATTATTTGCGACGCAGCGCGCGGCGAACGTAGTCGCCGAGGGGGTGCAGCGTGTCGCGGGTCGCGTCGCGGATTTCTGGCCACACTTCTCGGCCGGAGCTGTGCGTGAAGGGCGCGGGAGTGAAAGCCAGCACTAACATTGCAATCGCAAAGGCAGCGAGCCACTTCCGTGCAGGGGAAATTCCGGGACGCCTCGGAATCGGTGGATGATGGCTGGTTAGCCACAGCACCACTGTCCAAACCAACCAGCCGACCCAGCAGTATTTGGCCAATGGGACGAGCGCCACCACGACGGCCAAGGAAACCCATCGGTGTAATTTTGGAAACACAGAAAACAGAATGTGCCCGCCATCGAGTTGGCCACCCGGTACCAGGTTCAGCGCCGTCGCGAACATTCCTACCCACCCGGCGACTGCGATCGGATGCAGGGACAGCGAGGCTAGCGGCACGTCGAGGTGCAGCAGTCGGGCGGCGAGTCGAAATGCGAGGGGGAATCCCGGTTCATTTTCCAGGGGCGCGCTGCTGAACATAAGTGGATGGGACAGCGAAAGTCCCGCCAGGACAGCGGCGCATGAGGGAATAAAGCCCGCAATTGGACCCGCAATGCCGATATCGAACAATGCCGTGCGAGTGGGAATCGGGCCTTTAATACGGATGAAAGCTCCGAAGGTCCCAATCAAGCTAGGAAATGGAATGAAGAATGGCGGCGTCGCATACACGCGATAATGTCGGGCATATAGATAATGTCCCATCTCGTGCGCGAGTAGTATGAACATGAGCACGGTTGAAAAGTAGAGCCCATGCATCAGTTTTGTCGGAGCCTGCCACATCCACTCCAGCGGGAACATGGGAATGTTGTCATTGCTGAACGAGAAAGCCGGTTGTCGAAGCGCGAAGTTGGCATAGATGCGCGCACCCACCACCAGCGTGCTCAGGAAGGTGGCGGCCAAAAGCAGGATGTGCACCCACCAGCGCTGGCGTGGTGGCCGAACGACCCAGACCTGCGGCTGGGGCTGCTCTTCCCAGTCGAGGGTGGTCGGAAAAGGGGATGCGGGTTCGGACATACAATGGACCTTAGGGTCAGAGGCTAGAGGTCAGATGGCAGAAGTAAAACCACACCTCTGCAATCTGACCTCTAACCTCTGCAATGGAGAGCAGCTAGTCAATCGACTGCAGTTCCTTGCCGGGCTTGAAGCGGACGGCCTTGCCCGGAGGAATGGAAACTTCGGCGCCGGTGCGCGGATTCCGTCCGATGCCGGTCTTGCGCGGACGCACGTTGAACACGCCGAAACCGCGCAGCTCAATGCGGTCGCCGGTCGAGAGCGCCTTCTTCATGCTTTCGAAGACGGTTTCGACGGCCAGCTCCGCCTTGGTCTTGGTGATCCCGGTGCGGTTGACCACTTCGTTGATGATGTCGAGCTTAATCACGGGTAGCCCCCGTCTCCTGCGGATTGGTATGCCTCAAGTTATTGATGCTAAGGGGGATAGGGCGGATTGTCAACCGGGCCTGTTGTCTCGTAAGATGACTGCACCCCAGCCGCGCAAAATTTTGGTAATTTTGTAATCTCGTAATTTTGTAATTTGAAAATCGTCGTGGCCGGAATTCCCCCTCCGAACGCGCGATCCGCTTTTGAATTACCAAATTACAAAATTACCTAATTGCTAGATTCCAAGGAGTTTCATGATCAAGAGTGACCGCTGGATACGGCGCATGGCGCAAGAGCACGACATGATCAATCCGTACTCGGAAAAGCAGGTGAGTGCGGGAGTAATTTCCTACGGCGTGTCGAGCTACGGATACGACTTGCGTGTGGCCGATGAGTTCAAGATTTTTACCAACGTCAACAGCACTATTGTGGACCCCAAGCATTTCGACGAGCGCTCGTTCGTGACCGTGAATGCCGATGTCGCCATCGTGCCGCCAAATTCGTTTGCGCTGGCGCGGTCGGTCGAATACTTCAAAATTCCGCGCGATGTGCTGACCATCTGCGTGGGTAAGTCAACCTATGCGCGCTGCGGCATCATCGTGAACGTGACTCCTTTCGAGCCAGAGTGGGAAGGGTTCGTCACACTCGAGATCTCGAACACCACCCCACTGCCAGCCAAGATCTACGCTAATGAAGGACTGTGCCAGATTCTCTTCTTCCAGTCCGATGAGGTTTGCGAGACCAGCTATAAGGATCGCAAGGGAAAGTATCAGGCACAGAAGGGGATCGTGCTGCCGAAGCTGTGAAGGGCGTCCGTCAGCTCTCAGCCATCAGTACTCAGCCATAGGCTCCGGCGATGCAGGTCGTTATTCCCAGTTTCCCTGCGGCCTGCTAAAAAATAAGTAATGGTGCCGAAGCATCGAACAGCCGTACCTCTCGTCGGGCTCTTGCTGTTTCTCGGCACCCTGGCGCTCTACTACCCCGCGCTGCAAAACGGATTCGTCAATTACGACGATCCAGCTTATGTGACTTCGAATTTGCATGTTCAGCAAGGGTTGACCGCCCGCAGCCTGGCGTGGGCTTTTACCTCGACGGCGGAAGCCAATTGGCATCCGCTGACATGGATTTCGCACATGCTCGACGTGCAGTTGTTCGGGCTGCAGCCAGCGGGACATCACGCCCAGAGCGTCCTCTGGCACGCGGTCAACGTGGTGCTCCTGTTCCTGCTGCTGGCAAAGGCGACCGGATTCGTCGGGCGAAGCGCCGTCGTCTCTGCGCTGTTTGCCGTCCATCCGCTGAACGTGGAGTCGGTGGCATGGGTGGCGGAGCGCAAAACCGTGCTCTGCACTTTTCTCTTTCTTCTGGCTCTGGGCGCTTATGGCTGGCACGTGAAGAGGCCGCGGGCAAGTCGTTATCTGCTGGTCGCGTTGCTCTTCGCGCTTGCTCTGATGGCGAAGCCCATGGCGATCACGCTCCCGTTTGCGCTGCTACTCCTCGATTTCTGGCCCCTGCAGCGCTTTCCGGAGACGCCGCTTTCGAAGCTCGTTCTTGAAAAGATTCCTCTGCTGGCGCTGTCAGCGGCCAGTGCGGCAATTACTCTCTACGCGGAGCGTGCGGGAGGCGCCGTAGGGTCGACCGACCTGTTGCCGCTGGCGATGCGCGTGAAAAACGCCATCTACTCCTACGTCATTTACATACAGAAGGCAGTATGGCCATCGCGGCTGGCGGTGTTTTATCCTCATCCCGAGGGCTCGCTCGCGCTCTGGAAGGTGATGGGCGCTCTGGTCGTGCTGCTGACGATCACTGCCGTCTCCTGGCATTTCCGTGAACGCCGCTATCTGCTGGTGGGCTGGTTGTGGTTTCTGGGCACGATGGCGCCTATGATCGGCATCGTCCAGGTTGGGCGCCAGGCATGGGCGGACCGCTACGCGTATCTCCCTCTTTGGGGATTGTTCGTGATTGGGGTCTGGCTGGCCTCTGAAGCCGCCACGCGCTTTTCGCTAAGCCGGGCAGCACAGGTTGCCGTTGCGTTGGCCCTGTTGCTGGGGTATTCCATAACGGCGCATATCCAGATTGGATACTGGCGGGACAGCTACAGCCTGTTTGCCCATGCGATTCAAGTGACGGACGCGAATCCGATCGCCGAAGGGAATTTGGGATCGGTTCTGCTGGAAATGGGCCGCCCGGACCTCGCCATATCCCATCTGGAGCGCGCCATTCAATTGATGCCCACGCTGGCGACCGCGCACTACAACCTGGGCACACTGCTGCAACGACAGAATGAACTGGATCAGGCACAGCGCGAATATCAACTCGCGCTGCAGTACGCATCGGACGAGCGGGAAGCCGCGCAAACGCACAACAATCTGGGCGTGTTGTTCAATCAACTCGGCCGGCGGGACGCGGCGGCAGCGGAGTTCACCGAAGCCATTGCGCTGAACCCGTATGGGCAGAATAGTTTGGTCGGCCGGGGCTTGATCGAGCACGAGGAGGGCAAGCTCGACGCCGCTTTACAGGACTTTACCCGGGCCGGACAAGTTGCACCCTCGCCCACGGCCTTTTACTGGCAAGGTCGTGTTCTGGAAGAAAAGGGACAACTCTCAGCCGCCGCCGAGGCCTATCGAGCCGCGCTGAAACTGGCGCCCAACTTCGGCGACACGCAGGTGAGGCTGGAAAACTTGAGAAAGCGGTGAAGTGAGGTCCGGAAGTTTGTTTCAGAACTCCGTTGCTGACAGCCTACTTCTTCCCGTTCTCGCCTTCTTTGAACATGTACTTGATAGCGGGCTTGTAGATCATCAGGTTGGCGGCGCCGCCGCGGTTCAGCTTGATGCAGTTCTTGTCGTACCACTCGATATAGCCGCGGACTTCTTCGCCGTCGCGCAGCACGATGACCATGGGAGTCTTGCTCTGCATCTGCTTCTGATAATAAAAATTTTCAGCGTTAGTCTGCTCGCTGGGTGCGGTCTTCTTGGCCGGCGCGCCCGCGGAACGGTCTCTGTCCCGATCTCTATCTCTGCGTTCGGCGGGCGCGTGGTTGTGGCCGTGATTATTGTGCGCATGATCGGCGCGGTTGAGGGTCGGACGGATCAGCTTGCGATTCGCGAAGCTTTCCTGATCCGCGGATGGTTCAGCTGGTATCGAGTCGAGAGCATCTTTCAAATCGCACCACCTGCGCACCGGGCGGGCAGAATATGCCACAACACATGAGCCTGAATTGTGGGTCCAGAGGTGTGAACTGAGGCTTACGGTATCACAGCGGGCAGGGGATGACAATATTTGTGCGGTGTCTTTTGTGCAACCCGCCGGAACATTGCGTCTGCGCTACACTAGGGTAACTTTGGAGCCTTCCGCCGACGTGCTAGCCTGCAGCTTAGTTCTGCACGTTCAGCAATTTGCACGCAGGTACGAGACAGAGGCGATGCCCAAGCTCCCGATTTTCCGGTTGCGCAATTCTGCACCGCTCAGCCGGCCCGATCTTCGATACCACGGGGTCAGACTGGCGTTCAGCGATTTGCAACTGGGCGTCGACAATCTCCGCTACGACGTTTTTCTCAGCCCGCGCGTCACCTCGGATTTAAGTTTCCATCTGGCGCGTTACATCTGCCGTTTCGGCCAGGTGGAATCGCTGTTCGAAATGGATGTTCCCGCCGCTACCCAAACCAAATTCATACGCGCCGTCGAGGGCACGACCAAACTGCACCAGCCCGGCCCCGCCGACCTGAAGAGTTTGCTGATCGCGATTCATCTGGCGATCCTGAATCGCGCCAAGGCGGAGGGAAATCCGTCGGTTGATGTGCTCGGCCGTCTGGCCGTGCTCAAGTTCATCCGCACCGAACTGCAAATGCAGTTTGCCAAGATTCTGGAACAGTGCCGCGCCAAGTCGAAGTCGCTGGAGGGTGTGAGGCAAACGAAAATGGTGCAGACGCAGGAGCTTGTCTCCTCTTTCCAGGTGCGCAAGAAGATCATTCTCCGCCGCGCCGGACAAGAGATATTCCGTCTGCTCCGCGAAATTGAAAAAGAGACGCTGGCCCGCACTCGGCGCTCACTGCTCGGCGAGTTGCCCGCCGACTGCTATCGGCTGTTCCTCAATCCGTTGATTCTTACTGAAGATGGCCGCGACGATTATCTCTGCGCCGCGCACTATTACATGTTCGGCAACTTCGAGAAAGATCCCGACCGCTTCAGCAACCTCCGCCAGCTCGCTTTGAATTTTCTGCGCGAACTGGGATACGGAGAAGCGGATGACGATGAGCATCTGGAGCAGGCGTTGAATGTTCCAGAAAACGCCGCCGCGCTGGTGGGCACCGGCAACGGCGAAGACTCGACGCCCGAGGATCGCAACCGAAAAGACCGTCTCGAGATCTGGGCCCGAATGCTGCAGCACGAAGGCGTTCTCGGGTACGTAGTTGCTTCCTATGAAGCTGTTCCCCTGCTCGCCGAGTATGCGCCGCGGGTGAACCCGCAGCAGATCAAAGGGGCGTTGCTTTTCCGCGAAGAAGCGGAGCGCGTGGAAACAATGATTGCCGAAAGCCGTCTCCATTCCGACCGGCTCTTTGCCGCCATCGGACGCGTGGCCTCCTGCCGCGGCTCGGAGCGCAGCCGCTTTGCCGCGCGTCTTCTGCACGACCTGTTTTGCTATCATCGCGATCGGCGCGGTTTGGAAGCCCTGAGCTCCGGTTTTGACAGCATCAACCTGGTGAGCGACGAGAAAGTCCGCCAACTCTCCAGCCTCAACGCCATGCTCTACGAGTTCCTGCCTCCCGAAGAGCAGAAGCCAGCCGAGGATCGGGTGGTTCACCACGTGATCCTGAAGGCCGACGTGCGCGACTCCTCGCGCCTTACCCGCTCGTTAATGGAAAAAGGCATGAACGCCGCCTCGTATTTCAGCCTAAATTTCTACGATCCGATCAACCAGTTGCTGGCAAAATACGGCGCTACGAAAGTCTTTCTCGAAGGCGACGCCATCATCGTGGCCGTGCTCGAGCGCGAAGGGGAAGACATGCTCGGCGTCGGCCGCACCTGCGTACTGGCGTGGGAGATTGTGAGCCTGCTGCGCGAGTACAACGAACTTCTGGACAGCTCCGGTCTGCCGCAGATGGAAGTCGGCCTGGGCATCGCTTATCAGGATTCGCCGCCGCTCTACTTGGTGGATGGCGAACACCGTATCATGATTTCCGAGGCCATTAATGAGAGCGACCGTCTTTCCTCCTGCAGCAAGCGCGTCCGCAAGAAACTTGCGCCCGATGCGGGGGTCTTCCAGGTGTACTCGGTGCAGATCGGAGGCGGCGGCAACAACGGAGGCAATCGCAATGACAGTACGAGCGCCGACGCCGGAGCGGATGAAATGCGTCTTAACTACAACGTAGGCGGAATCTGCCTGAGTGAAGCGGGTTTCCACAAACTGCAACAGGAGATTTCGCTGTCGGCCTGGGCGCCGGATGCCAGCGAGTCAGGGTTCAATAGCCCATGGATCGACGAGCAGCGGGAGATCTTCGTGGGGACGGTTCCCATCGCCAATGGACTATTTCGCAAGATAGCCATCCGCAAGAACCGCATTGCCCAGGTCGATGTCCGCGACTTATCTATTGTGAAGTGGACCGACCGCTGGTACTACGAAGTCTGCGCCAATCCGGCTGTATACGCCGCCCTGCCGGGAGAAAAATCCGCGTCGGCTCAGCGATAGAATTCCGAGGCAAACCTCGATCGAACCCGTTCAGAAACTGCGCCGGACCCTGAACGGAATCTCCACTACGGCTTCGAGCGCCACTGGCTTCCCTGCTCTTTCCGCGGGCACGAATTTCCAGCGGGCCAGCGCGCTCGTGGCATAGGCATCCAGACGGTCGTCCGGGCTGTTGAGGACGCGAATGTCGCCCACCTTGCCATCCGAGCGAATGACCGCGTAAAGCGTGACCATGCCGTGTACGTTGGCGCGGATCAATTCCAACGGATAGCCGGGGTCCGATTTCTCCGTGGCCACCGGCTCCAGCAGTTCCCCTTCTTTCCGCCCTCCGTCGAGTTCGGCAAACTTCATGACCCAGCTGCCGGTCGAGGAATTCAGATTCGGCATGTTCAGGGTCCGGCCATAGACGCGCTTGCCACGGAAAACCTGGCGGTCCACGTCGGTGATCTTATCGTCGGAAACCGGAGAGGCAGCGCGCGCGCTCGAACGGGCATCTGGCCCCGCCCCCGGGGTCGAGAGGCTAGCCATCTCGCGTGGGTCGTCCGCGTCCGCCGCGCCGACGTATAGGCCAGAGGGCAGAGAGCCGTTGGTCCGGGTGTTGAAGCCGCTGCTGCCGTCTCCACGTCCTCCCGCGCTTTTCGTTATCGATTTCGATCCGGTCAAGTCCGGAGTTCCCGACGCGCCTGGTTTTCCCTTTGGAGTTGCGGAAAAGTTTCCGCGGCGATTGCCTCCGGGAACAGGCACGGGACCGGTGGGCGCGACGGGATGAAGGCCCAACGCGATGAGCCGTCCACTCGTGCCCTCATTGCCCGAGGCCGCTACGCTCGGCGGAGGGCCCACCGGCTGCACGCCGCCGGGCGAACTTCCTCGCCCGCTGCGGCGCGCTGCCAGAAAATGTTGTTCGGCCAGCGTGAGCTGTGGAGCCGGCAGCACCACTTCACTCGGACCAATGTTTATGGGCCCGACGTGTCCTTTGGTTGATGGCGTTAACTCCGGAGGTGGTTCCACGACCGCTGTCTCCGGGCCAGCCAAGCCGCGCGTCGGATGGGGTGTCACTTCCGGAGGGGGCGCAATGACGTCCGATTTCATCGCCGCTTGAACCACACGGTCGCGGGCAAACTGCACGTCGGGCGCGGGCGCGATGACCGGCGTCTCAGGCGCGACGATCCGGGACAACGAGGTCCTCGTCGCATCCAGTGGAACCGCCGGCACGATGGCGCCTGTGGCCACGATATTAGGCAAGGGGACGTCGTGATTGAGCTTGATGTCGGGCGGCACGACGATGGTTTGAGAGCGGTTGTCCGCTTCCGGCGGAACCGAAAGGATCGGCTGCTTGGCGTAGGCGGGGTCTCCCGTTTGCTCCTTGGGAGCTTCGGAAGGGCCGGTGTCAAGCGGGGGCAGATATTCTTCTGGCGTATAAGTTACCAGCGACGACCGGTCAAACACGGGGCGCTCCAGAATTCTCTGCTGTCGAATCCACGCGAGCGAAATCGCCCATATGAGGGCAACTGCTGTCGTGTGCAACAGCGCGGATTGCAGGAAGCGCCCCCAAGGCAGCTTTTGCTGGACGAAGACATCGCGCCACATGTCGAATTCGTGGTCGCCGCGGAATTCCGCCCGGCGAAGTACCGGGCCAAGTGCTGCGCGAAATTCGCTCCGGAATTCCGGGTTCGTGGGATCGCGCTCCACCAAGAGTCTCAACAGTCTTGTCTCCGGGGATTCCATCTCGCTCCAAATTACCCTTTAGCCAACTCCCACGACGGTGCCCCCGGAAGGCGGGATCCGAGGCAGCCTTCACTGGTTCGCCCACGGACGGCTTTTCTGTATCAAGATTATAGCTGACCTCGAGGGCTTGCCGGGCGGGCGCCGCGTTTTACCCGCGTCTCGATCGTGACCGCTATACTGACTGTTCCGAGGTGAGCATGCCGATCCGTATCCGCCGTTTCCAGGCCAACCGTTTTCACGCGCTGCAGCTTGCGTGTTTTGTTCTTTTTGCTTTAATGTCTGTTGGCGCACAAGCGAACCCGAATCGGCCGAGCCCAGCAACGCCCGGTGCGGATTATTCTGGCATGTATAGTTTCTTGCGCGACGGGGAGTTTGTGCAGCTCACCATCGAAGACCAGGCTCACGTTATCGGCTTTGTTTCGCGCTACGCCGACTCGGAAGGCGATGGCGGGTTTCTCGATCACTTTTTCAAGTCGGGTAAGCTCGAGGGCAATCAACTCGCCTTTATCACCGAGACCGTGCATGGTGTATCGTTCGAATTTCGGGGGACGGTCGAGCGGGGCGAGGGCAAAAGCTGGGGCGACGAAGCGTACTACGTGCTCAGGGGAACTCTGGTCGAGAACAACACCGATGAAGCGAAAAAAACTTCTTCCCGCTCGATTGAGGTTGCGTTGAGGAGCTTCCCGAAGGATTTGGCGCCCCCGCAGGCGGAAAAGAAGTAGGCTGTCAGTCGGACTATCAAACCATGATCCAAACTGTAGTTCAATTTATGTTTCGAACCATGGTTTCGAACCATGGTTCAAAAGGAGAGTTTTATGAAGAACAGAATGTTGGTGATACTGCTCATGTTGGCGTGCGTGCTGCCGGTTGTGGGCGAAGACAAAGAAGAGAAGGTAGACGAGCGCATCAACCAATCCGCGACCGTGTTCAAGGAAATCCTCGGCATGCCGGATGGAATTCCAAAGGATCTGCTCAACAAGGCGTATTGCGTTGTGATCTATCCGTCCGTAAAAAAGGCGGCGTTCATTGTGGGCGGCAGCTACGGGCGGGGACTGATCACATGCCGCAAGGGGCGTGATTTTTCGGGCTCGTGGAGCGCGCCCGCGATGTTTGCGCTGGAAGCCGGGAGTGTCGGCTTCCAGATTGGTGGGCAGGCAACCGATTTCGTTCTGTTGGTGATGAATGATTCGGGCGCAAATTCGGTGATGTCGAGCAAGGTGAAGCTGGGAGGGGACGCTTCGGTTGCGGCCGGGCCGGTGGGACGCGACGCTGCCGCAGCAACCGATGTCGTCATGAAAGCCGAGATTCTGTCGTATTCCAGAGCCCAGGGGCTGTTTGCGGGGGTGTCGCTGGAGGGTTCGACGCTGCGATCCGACGACGGAGCCAACAAGGCGCTGTACGGAAAAGAGCTTAGCGCCAAAGAAATAGTGCGCGAAGGAAAAGTGGCGCCACCGGCATCGGCGCAGCGGTTGCTGGCGATACTAAGGAGCGCTTCTCCAAGACACGTGAATAAGTAGTGCCAGCAGTTGAGGCGCTCGCACTTTAACAATCCCCCGGCTTGAGCTTAGGGCTCTTCCGGGGGCTTGTTTTTCCCCAGCCGCGGGTGAAAAATTCACCTATAATCCACTACCTGGAAACCTAATCATGGGACCATCCCTCGGCGGCGACACGAAACGAACCACAACGGAGCAGTATTCGATAGCCATCGTCACCATGAAAGAAGCGTCCTTTCCTGCGATCCGACGCTACCTCGCGCCCAACCTCAGCACCGTTCTGGCAAGCACCGAAGCACAGATCCAGGCTGCAGTCCATGACTCCGGTGTGCACGGGATTGTATTCGATCTCGACTGCATTGGTGAGGGAGCTGGCGACGGCATTGAAGTCCTGCAGGAAATCCGCAAGCTGCGCGAAGACGTGGCGCTGGTGGCGATCACGGAATCGACCAGCGGCGAGATAGCGCTGAAAGCGAGCCAGGCGGGCGCGGACGAGTTTTTCGTGACCCCGATGGACTTCAGCCAGCTGGGTAGAGTCTTGCTGGGAGCGATCGAAAAGCGCGCGCTGCAATTCGAAGGGCAGTGGATGCTCCGCCAGATGGAGAGCAAATCAGCCTTTTGCGGACTGATTGGCGGCAGCGAGCCGATGCAGAAAGTGTACCAGTCGATCGAAGCGGTTGCGGGCAGCAACGCCAGCGTCGTGATTCGGGGCGAGAGTGGCGTGGGGAAAGAGTTGGTTGCCCAGGCGATCGTCCAATGTGGGGAACGCCACGACAAGCCTTACGTCTGCCTGAACTGTTCAGCTCTTCCAGAAACCCTGATTGAATCGGAGCTTTTCGGATATGAAAAGGGCGCCTTTACAGGTGCCGACAGCGCCAAGCCAGGCTTGATTGAACTGGCTCACAACGGGACCCTTTTTCTGGACGAGATCACGACCCTAAACCTTGGGTTGCAGAGCAAGCTGCTGCGTGCGCTCCAGGAGCGGTCGGTGCAGCGACTGGGGGGAAGAGCTGCCAAGAAGATTGATTTCCGCCTCATTACCGCAACCAACGACGACCTGGAAGGCGAGGTGAAAAAAGGGCGGTTTAGGGAGGACCTGTTCTATCGAATCAACGTTGTCCCCATCGTGGTTCCTCCCCTGCGCGAGCGCCCAGGGGACACTCCCCTGCTGGCCGAGCACTTCCTCAGGCTGTATTGCACAGCCAACAAGAAACCGCTCAAACAGCTGCAACCAGAGATCATGGAAATTCTTGAGGACTACTCCTGGCCTGGCAATGTGCGCGAGCTTGAAAACGTGATCCAGAGGTTGGTCATCATGAGCGATGGCCCCGTGATCGCAGCCCATCATCTGCCGCAGCACCTCCTCTCTTCGAGCGCAGCCAGCCACGAGGCCATTCTGATCCCGGAGGGAGGGGTAGACTTCGACGCCGAGATGGAAAGGATCGAGATCGCCTATCTCAATGCCGCCCTCCGCCGGACTGACGGAAAGAAATCCGCGGCCGCTGCTCTGCTGCATATCGATCCGCAACGCATGAAATATCTCTGCCGGAAGCTGAAGCTGGAATCGTTTTGATGCCAATTGTGGTTAATAATTAACCTAGCGACGGTTGATTATTAACCACAGGCAAATTTTCACCGTGTGGGAGGAACTCCCAAACTCGGCCACTCGGCCGCTAAAAGGTTTAGATTGCTAAACTTGACGGTTGCGATGGTCAAGCTTCCGGTTTGGCACATCCCGTGCAATTGAGAACAGCGTTGGTGGAAGCAACCAAAATCTAAATCGAATATGAGGAGCGTACCGTGACCATTCAGAAGAAATCGTTGATCAGCACCTTGAACACAACCAAGAAGGCGATCGTTGCCAGCTCGCCCGCGGCCGGCTCCGCTGCTCCCGCCGCTGTAAAGGCCGGTATAAGACTGGGTAATAAAATCAAGCTGGGCAATAAAATCAAGCTGGGCAATAAAATCAAGCTGGGCAATAAAATCAAGCTGGGCAATAAAATCAAGCTGGGCAATAAAATCAAGCTGGGCACCCGTTAAGTAGGAAATCGTTCGACAACTTGAGAAAGGGCTGCCCCGGGTCGGTAGCCCTTTTTCTTTGCGTTCGTCCCCTACCACACCTTGCGCCCGATATAATCTTCAACCTGCTGGAGCGTGAGTCCCGCGAGACTCCGGCGACACCCGTAAACCCGGGCCGTGCCCGCCATACCAGGCTTCAGCAAGCCGCCTCTGCTATCCACCAGCAAGTCGAAGATATAGAACCTCGGCGCGCGCTGGCCCTTGTACTTGCTTAGATCGATCAGTCCGGGGGTAATCTCCAACGAAATGGGTGCTATCCCAACAATACGCGCGTCATGGCGTCCGATCATTCCATCGACTTGCAGGCGCGCCGGCGAGTCCTGTTTTAATTTGTACATATCGAACTCGGAGACGTAGATCCGCGCGCGCAGACTGCTCACGTCTGCGACCTCGGCCAGTTCGGTACCTTCCGGTACGTACCTTCCTACCAAGTCGCTGACTCGGGGGGTTGTTACCACTCCGGCTATTGGCGTGCTGATTTCCAAGTGAGCGGCTTCGGAGGCATAGTCGCGAGTTTGTTTCGTCAGCCGGGCGCGCTCCTGTTCGGCGGAACCGAAATCAGCGTAATGGAGGATCGCTGAGTTGGCCCGCCCCGCTGCGATCGCCAGGTCTGATTGACTGCGCGCCAGCTTCGAATCCAGCACCACATTCCGAAGTTGCAGCAAAGGCGCTCCCGCTGCGACCTGCTGGCCCTCTTCGGCGTACACGTGGGTCACCATGCCGGGAATGAGTGCTCGCACCACCGTCGAGTCCGCCGGTTCAAGGACGAATCGTCCCGTGGCTGACTCATGCCATAGTGGCAGGAGCGCAAAAACAACGGCGGCCCCGGAGATGGCCAGCTTGCGGGCCGGCGTAAACCAGGCACGTATGCGATCTCGTTTATCCAGGTAAACAAATTTCATAAAATTCCAAAGAGTGCGAAGCCGGCCCCGAAAAATCATGAAAGCCGTCCCGTATTCAAAAAGGAAGCCCCAGTCCGCGCTGAAATTGCGCGCGATGTTACCGATAAAGCTGGCAAAGATGTACAACATCGAATAGCTATAGAGTCCCGAGAGGATGGCATAGACGACATATCCTGGACGGCGACGCTTGGGCACTTTCGGCACCTCTACCGGAAGGTCCCAGATGTTCCGCTTTACCCACGATGAGAGATAAAGCGTCGAATCTTCCTTCAGCTCCGTAATCCTCAGAAGATCCGTCAGAATGTAGTAACCATCCAGCTTGATCAGCGGGTTCCAGTTCATCAACACCACCGCAAATCCGGTCAGGAGGATGATGGTGTAGGCAAAATCGTGAAGCGCAGTGCCGGGGGAGGTCCCCCACCAGATCGGAGTGGCCAGCGCGCAAACCATGAGTTCGGCCCAGACCCCCGAAACCGTGATCATCAAACGCTGAAAGCGATCTCCGAGTACATCGCCTTGCGTAGTGTCTGTGTAGAACGCTGGAGTCAGGTAGATGAGGAGGAACCCCATGGCGGGGACCTGTGCGCCGTAGTGCTTGGTGGTGAGTCCATGTCCGGTTTCGTGAATGCAGAGTAGTACCGACGCGAGGATCCAGAAGACGGCCACGTCGAACCAGCTCTTGTGCGCAAAGTTATAGAACTCCCACGTGTCCCGGCCGACCTCGCTCCAATGCGTAATGAAAACTCCGGCGCTGAAAGCAAAGGCCAGCAGTGTCAGCGCGACGAACCACCCCTTGTAAATGAACCCGATTTTGTCGTGGAGCCAGGTCAGGAACCGGTCCGGGTTTACTGCCGGGAACATGATCATCGACAAGTCGCCCCACTTATTCTTTTTCTTCTGCAGCCGCCGCCTTTCGTCGGCGGTTTTCTGCATGAGCTTCACGTTCTTTTCCTGCGGCGTCTTGTACCAGAAGTTCAGGTCATCTATTTCGGCAGCTAGATCTCGGACTGTGTCTTCCGAGTACTCAACCCCCGTTTCCCGCAAGTAGAGTTTGGCCACGTCGGCATAGGACCGCTGCCCATCGAAAAATTGAATCAGCTTCCAGGTTTCGGCCGGAAAAGTGAACATCATGCTCTCTTCCGGGACGAACACTCGAATCACTGGCAGGCCTTCTTCGATGTGCTCCTTGAATACGACGTTCGGGTGAACCCGGGGATAACGCTGGCTGACCATCCTCGCTGGCAACTCAGGCAACGCAACGTTTAGGGCCTGGGTGATGTTCATCGCAGGTTCTCGAGCCTCACGCTCGCGTCCATGCCGGGCCGGAGCGAGCCTGGTTTCCCTTCGAGTTCCACCGTAACTTCGATCGTGCTGCTGGCCGGATCGATGACGGGACTGACCTGCACCACTCTGACCTTGTATTGTTGGTCTGGCAGATCTGGAGTCGTCATCGGCAGTATCTGACCCTTTTGGACTCGCCCGATGAACTTCTCAGGCAAGGTGAACCGCATCCGCAACGGTCCCTCGGCCGTGACCCAGAACAGCCGGTCTCCCTTGGCCACCTGTTGTCCCTGACGCACGTAGCGCCGGGCCACCACGCCCGAAAAGGGTGCGAGAATCCGGGTCTTGTCCAGTTCCAGTTCCAGGGAACGCTGCGACTGGCGGGCATTAGTCAGCAACTCGCTAACGCGCCGGACGTCCCACGTTTCCGATTCCGCTTTGAACTTGGCGTGCTCGAGTTGCTCCTTGGTGAGGATCTGGGCATCCCACATTTTCTGGGCGCGTTCGTAGTCCGCCTGCATGACCTTAGCTTCGGCTTCCCAGTTCCTCAAGTCAGCTTCGATGCTGCGGGTCTTGGCCCGCGCCGCCTCCAGGTCCGCCGCCAGTTGCCGGTCATCCAGCTGCGCCAGCAGGTCGCCAGCGTGAACGTGGGCGCCCGCCTCCGAGTGCAGTTCGGCGATCACGCCATCGCGCTGCGCCAGCACGTCAAGCTGGTGTTCAACAATTAACGGACCTGAAACCGTGAACCCGCTGTCGCTCGTTGGAACACTCGTCGCCGGAGCAAGCGCCGACCCTCCCGAAGGCGTTGGAGAGGGAGCGGCTACGACTTCCGCGCTCTTCTGGGAGCAGGCCAGCCAGGGCAGCAAAGCCGCGCCCAGCAGGATCAGAGCGAGATCGTTCGGTTTTCTGCTTTGCATTTCCTCACACTCCAAACCTCACACTCCAAACCACGACCATGCTCGTGAATAGATCCACAAAAGCGGTTTGCGAAACAGGACATAACCGGCCGGATACCATCCCACGCGCACTTTTCCTCGTCCTTCCATGCCCGCGCGAATTGCTCCGTCGGCGTTCGGGAGCGCAACCCGCGCGAAAAACACTCGCGAATCGCCCTGCAGGATTCCCCGGGGGCTGACAACCATCACGTCGCCGCGAAAGATTCGCGTGGGGAAACTGTTGAGCTTGACAGAAGCGTTAGACCCGGCGCGCAGCAGGCCGGAATCGGCATCGTCTACAGCCACGTCTACGATGGCCCGCGAGGTATCGACTACTTCGGCGAAGCTGTCTCCATACTGTAAGCGCCTTCCCACCATGTTTTCCACATGGGGCGTCGCCACCAGGCCGTCGATCGGTGAGCGCAATCGCGTCTTGTCCAGCAGTTCCTGGTCCCTTGCGACCTCCGATTTCCAGAAGTCAGCCTGTATCCGCTGTACGCCGGCTTCGCTCCCATCGTTCGCTGCCAGCGAACGATTCATCTGCAGCAGCGCGGTCTGATACTTGGCCTCGGCCTGGGCAAGCGCTGAGCGAGCCTCCCAATCGGCGAGTTCCGCGATGACCTGGTCATGGGTGACATGGTCACCTTCACGAACGTACACTCTGCTGACCACACCCTCTACCTCGGGCTGTATCTGGGCGGAGTGCACCGGAGCCACGACGGCATCTCCGTCGACTCGCAGTGGCAATGGAAATCCCGCCAGGAAGATCAACACCGCGGCGGCCGTAGCGATCCAAAGGGTACGGCGCCGTTTTCCCATGGCCATAAACTTCCGTTTCCTCTCCAGTACCGGCTGCAGCACCGAAATGAATGGCACTTCCTTGTACATCTGCGCATTGCGCAGCGCGACCGTCGCCTGCGCTGCGAGCACTTGCAGGATCTCCAGGTGGGCGGGCGAAAGAAAGTCGGGATCCGCGCTTTCGAGGCCCAGTACGCCGACCCGCCCAGTGTCGTCGGTCAGCGGGATCGCGTAGAACCCCCGCATCCCGGAAGTTTCGAAATAGCTTTGGAACTTCGCACGGGTTTCCTCGCGTGCGGCGTCAATTTCGGTGCCGTGCTGCCGAACGTGCACCACCTCTTCGGAAAGCATGACCCAGCGCAGGATGTCGTTGAGCGGGGCGATGTCAGGGGCGTCGGCGTCAACTTGCGTGACACCAGTGACGGCACTGAGTTTGTACTTTCCACCGTGCTCGAGGGCGACGGCAGCACGTTCGTAGGGGATCACCGCCTGCGGCGCGTTGACAATGGTCTCCAGGACACGTTCCAGGTTCAGGGTGGAGGTGATCTCCTGGCTAACGGTCACCAGCATTTCCAGGATCTCTACTTTGCGTTCGGCCTGCAGGAGCCCGGCATTGTTCAGGGCAATGGCGGCACTCTCGGAAATCGAATTCAGTAGAAACAGGTCGTCTTCGTCGAACGGGCTTCCGTCCATTTTGTTGATGGCTTCGATGATCCCGACCTGTTTTTCATGGGCGACAAGCGGGCAAACGATGACGGAAAACGGTCCACCCTCGACCCCCGATGGATTACGCCGGGCGAGACGCTCGTCTTTTTCGCCAACTTCGTCGCCGGCTTCTTCGGCGACGATGAGCAGAGGCTCGCCCGAGTCGGAGACCTCGGCTATGTAGCCTTCGCCGGTTCGCTGCGAGGCGCCGACCGACGCAGTGGGATCGTTTCCGGACTGGTGCATGAGCAGCAGCTCGTTTTCGTCCTTGACGAACCACAGGTTTACCGCTTGGACGTCCAAGACCTCGCGAATTTTGGAGGTGATGAGGGGCTGGAGTTCGTCCATTTCGAGCGTGGAACTGAACACTTTCTCCAGATCGTAGAGTTGAGTGAGCCGCGAGATGGATTCGAGCAGGGCGTTACGCTCGTCTTCATAAAGGATCGCGCTGACCAATCCGGGCCCGGCATGCTCGACGAGATCCCCTAGGATTTGAACGTCCGATGAGGTGATTGTGCCTTCGAAAGAGGCCACTTCCAGCGCGCCGATGAGAACGTCGTTCACGACGATCGGAACGCAGGCCAGGGATACCAAGGTGCGCCGCACATGGAGATGGGCGTAGTGCTCGCGGGTCAACTCATTGCCGGAAAACAGCAGCGGCTGCTGCTCTTGCGCCAGAGTTCCAAGCATGCCGGAGTCGGCGGGGACAGTCGGATCGTCCAGGCTAATCTCCCCGGCGGTGGCTTTCGCGGTCCACGTTGAGGGGACATTAGGGGGGTCGCCAGAATTCAGTACATACACGATGACGGCGCCTCCCGGAACCAATTCGGCAGCCTGTTGCGCCAGCAGTGCGGCCCGCGGAGCAGACTCGCGTTCTCTGAGCATCGCGCTCAGTAACCGGGCTGATATCTCGACGTGTCCGGAGGGTTGCATTTTTGACGCTGCTTAGTGTGCAGAATATCGCGCACAACCGGGGGAGAGGTCCGAAGCGTGCAAGTTGCGGGCCGCCCCCGTAACTTGGAGCGGCCCACTCTAGCAAACGGGTGGGGCGCTGTCAATTGATTGTACGCGGGGCGGTTTGAGTTTTTCACTCTGGATTCAATGGATTTGGAACTGAAAAGTAGCCGACGACAGCATGACGTGGAAATCCAGTTTGAAACTAATCTCGTCTCTGCTGTAGCTTGGAGTTGTGATCCTCGAAGTGCTCCATCGCATCGCGAATCATCGTCAGCCGCTCTCCCGCGAAGAGGCGCACGCTGTGATGACCGAGGTCCTCACCGGGCAATGCTCGGACGCGCAAATTGCGGCGCTGCTGGTGGCCTTACACATGAAAGGCGAAACGGTCGAAGAAATAGTAGGATTTGCCGAAGCCATTCGCGACGCCGCCATTCCCCTTGAACTCCACTCCGACTCCGTCCTCGACGCCAGCGGCACCGGACGCGACGCACTCGTCGATACCTGCGGCACCGGTGGCGATGCCAGCGGCACATTCAACATTTCGACAGCCACCGCTTTCGTGGTCGCCGGAGCCGGCGTGCGCGTCGCCAAGCACGGCAATCGCAGCATGACGTCGAAGTGCGGCTCGGCCGACGTGATGGAAGCGTTGGGCGTGAACATCCACGTGCCGCCCGCACAGATCGCGGCCTGCCTGGAACAAGTAGGAATCGCATTTCTTTTCGCCCCGGCCATGCACTCGGCGATGAAGCACGTGCAGGCCGCCCGCCGCGAACTGCATCTGCGCACGGTGTTCAATCTGCTCGGACCGCTGACGAATCCCGCGCGCGCCACCTGCCAGGTCGTGGGCGTCTATTCCGCGGATCTTGTCGAAAAACTTGCAGAGGCGCTCAGCATGTTAGGTTTACATCGCGCGCTCGTCGTCCACGGCAGCGACGGATTGGATGAAATTACTATCACCGGTCCCACGCGTGTTGGAGAGGTCCGTGAAGGCCAGGTGCACAGCTATGAAGTCACGCCGGAAGAATTCGGTTTGCAGAGAGCGACGTTAGAAGACATCTGCGGCGGAGACGCCGCTCTCAACGCCACGCTGATCCGCGAAGTATTGGCCGGGAAGAAATCCGCGCGCCGCGACGTGGTGCTGCTCAACGCCGCCGCCGCCCTGGTCGCGGCCGGACGGGCCGATCATCTGCGCGATGCAATTCCGCTGGCGGTGAAGGCGATTGACTCGGGCGCAGCGCTTGCAAAGTTGCAAGAGCTTATGGCTTTCACCGCGGCCCACGCGTAGCAGCCAACTTGATATCGCCGCTCGAAACTACTTGTTGCTCGCTGCCTTTTTCAATTTCTCAATCTGCTCCAGATGTCCAGCGCCGTGCCCGCCCATTCTTTCGACGATGTCCGCAACGGTCATTTCCCGTTGCAGTTCCGGGTGAAAGGCGGACTTGGAGAGGTCAGAGGCCTTCAAACCTCGCAGCAACCGCAAGTTGTGATGCCGGCCTAACCCGTAAAACGCGACTAACTCGGAAGGAGGCGAATCCATGTAGTTCAGATTTCGGGCCCATGCGTCCTGGTCCAGAGGCGCGATGACAGGCTTCGTGTCCGCTAGCATCTGCCGCAGACGGTATCCGTAGATGATCTCGACGTCCGCCAGGTGGCCGAGGATTTCCAGCACGCACCAGTTTTCGGGGGAAGGCTTGTAACGTAGAACTTTCTCTGACAAGCCAGAAACGGCCGCGGCAATTTCTTTCGGGCTTTTCTCCGCTGCATCGAGGTGTTTTTTCAAATCCGCTTCCGTCATAGGAAATATTAACCAGGAATTCGCCGCCGGGATGTCAAATTACCAGATTTCATAATTATTTCACTTCCACCCGCTCCATATACTCCGCTACCTGCACATTCCATCCGAGTTCCTTCTTCATCCGGTCGCGCAGTTGCGACGCAGCGGCGGGCTCGCCGTGGACTAGATAAGTCGTGCCCGGTTTGTTCATGAATGTCCGCAACCACTCTAACAACTCCGGCGGATCGGCATGATCGCTGAACTGTTCGAGCGCCACGACCTGCGCGCGGATGGGCACGAACTCGCCGAAGATCTTCACCTCGGGCGCTCCGTTCTTAATCGTAGCGCCGCGCGTGCCCGGTGCCTGGAAGCCGATAAAAATCACCAGGTTCTTCGGATCGGGCAGCCGCTGCGCCAGGTGATGGAGAATGCGGCCCCCAGTAACCATCCCACTCGACGAAACGATGATCGACGGATAGTGGCTCTCGTTAATCTTCTTCGACTGCTCAGCGGTTAGCGCAAACGTGAAGCCTGGCCAATCGATTGGCGAGCCGTAGTTCCTGATCAAATCGGCGGCCCGCGGCGTGTACTCTTCGGTGTGCTTCAGGAAAATTTCGACCGCCTTGATCGCCATCGGACTGTCGCAATACACCGGCAAGCGCGGAATCTGTCCTGTCTCCATCAGTCTCTTCAGGATGAAAAGAAATTTCTGTGTTCGCTCCACGGCAAACGCCGGAACGATCACACTGCCTCCGCGTTGCGCGGTCTCACGAATCAGGCGAGCGAGTTCGGGACGAGGATCAGTATCGGGATGCTGCCGGTTGCCGTAAGTGGACTCCATAACCAGCACGTCAGCGGTCTCGTTTTCCTGCGGCCCGGAGTGCACCACTTTGCCGGGAGTAATTTCACTGTCGCGTACCCGGCCAATGTCGCCGGTGAAGAGCAACCGTCGGCTGCGGCCGTTCGTTTGCAGCGTGACTTCTGCCATGCAGGAGCCCAGGATGTGCGCGGCGGGCACGAAGCGGAACGCCAGCTCGGGACTCAGTTGCGTGGTTTGCCCTACCACGACGGGCTTGAAGAATCGCTGGCAATCCTGGGCTTCTTTGAGCGTATATAACGGGAGCGCCGGATCATGCTTCGAAACCTTCCGTTTGTTGTAGTACGCGGCGTCTTCTTCCTGCAAGTGTCCGGAATCGGGCAGCACAACGGAGCACAGATCAATGGTCGGCTGCGTCGCGTAAATCGGCCCGTGGAAACCTTCTTTCACCAGCCGGGGAATCCAACCGCAGTGATCGAGGTGCGCATGCGTCAGAATAACCGCATCAATTTCACGCGCGGGGACGGGAGTGTCTTGCCAGTTGCGCTCGCGCCATTCTTTCTGCCCCTGAAAAAGCCCGCAGTCGATCAGAACCTGAAATCCCTGTTTGCCGCTCGAATCGTAGGTGGTGTTGATCAGGTGCTTCGAGCCAGTCACGGTGCCGGCAGCGCCGAGAAATTGGATGTAGGGCAAGCTGTCTCCTTGTGGAAGCGGTTTAGTTTGAATTGGTTCGCATCGCGCCCAGCGTCAGACTCAACATGGCGTCGTCCGCACCTGAGCGCTGTGGGCCGGAGCGCGCGTACATGGCCATTGCGGCCCGATTGCTTTCGTTGGTGAGAACCCAAACCTCGGACGCATTTGCGATCTTAGCTTCCATGATGAACTCATCCACCAGTGCCGACCCGATTTTCCGATTCCGGTATTCTAGGCGTACGTCAATCGCGTAGAGAAAAAACTGGGGTTCACGCCGATACGGATGCCGTAACGCACAGCCATAGAGACTGCCCACTACTTTCTCTTTTTCAAGAGCAAGCACAAGATAATGCGCAGGGTTCGCTAGAAATTCCGCCAGAGCAATCTCGTCAAGCGGAAGACGGTGCGACGTTGCCAAATTTATCTCAGCGATGGCTTGGCGAGCCAAGTCTAAGTGAGAATTGGTCGCTCGCAAGAGTACGACCTTACCGTTGGGCATCACTAGTAGACCTCTTCCCCCGCAATCAGCCTTTTCGCGTTTCCTGGGTGTCGATTCAGGGTGCGGGAATCTTGAACTCATTATTCGTCAAGTCGATCTCCGGAACACTGCCGTCGTTAACCCTGATCTCGTTTGCCGTGCCCGGCAGTTCGACGCGCGTTGTAGCTGTGCTCTTGGCGCGCACTTCAATCCGTTTCGTAATCTCGCCGCCTTCAAACAATATAGTGAATGGGACTTCCGTCCCCGTGTTACCAAGGTTTTCCAGCGTCACGGTAATCATCTGCACGCCTTTTTCCGTGTTCCACGGATGCACCGACTGCACGCGAAAATCGGGGAGGCCGCGATCCTGATACACCCAGTCGTCAAAGAACCACCCCAGATCGCGTTTGGCGGCAGCTTCGATCAACTGCTCCACATACTTTGCATCTTTGTCGTCCGCGGCTCGATATTTGCCAATGGCCTGTTTCAGCGCATCGTCCCCGATCATGTCGCGCAACATCCACCATACATACGCAGCTTTGCTCCGATAGTAAGTCTCGTCGAACGTCGTGGCGAGCGGTTGGCCAACGCTTTTCTCTACAGCTGCTACTTCTTTTTCCGAATCAAGAAATGCCGCCCGGTGCAGTCCAAGGAGATCTATGGCTGCCTGACGTCCACCCTGCTGCTGGCGATACATCGCCTCGGCAAAGTGAGCCAAGCCCTCATATACCCAGGGCCGCGACGATGGCAATGCGGAATGCACCAGCTCGTGAACCAGGTTGATGCCCGCGAGCTTCGAATCTTCTGCGGCCATCGATGCCATCAATAACGTGCCACTCTCAAACGGAGCAGAATTCGGATCGGCAAAGTCGGCGATCGCAATCGGCGCGCTCGGCGGGCCGAACCACACACTTACAAACTTCATTGCCGGATCGAGCGCGTTGGAATAGGTCGCGGCTCCTGCCTCGTGGCCCGGAAAACTGAACAAATCCAAAGGTGCCTTGGACTGGACCTGGTAGCTGGCCATCGCGAAGGTCGGTGCAACAGAACCAAAGCGCGCGTATTCACACTTGGCATAGTGATAGTGCGTGCTGCCTTCGCGGGTATCAAAATAATTGCCAATGCCATTGCACCGCAACATCAGGTTTTTACCGTAGGTCCCCGCATCAGTACTGAGCGAAAGCTTCATACTGGCGTCCTGCTCCCTCTGCTTCCATCGATCCACGACCTCAAACAGACTGTTCCCCTCCGAGAAATCCGCCGACTCCGTCGTAATCGGATACCACGCCACATAGCCCGCGCCGCGAACCGCTGTGAATGAGGGACTAATCTGGTCCCAGCTCGAGTGTTCGGCGATTTCCTCCGGCACGCCGATCCGAGTCAGCCGCGTCGCGTCCAGCGGGATCACACCCTCGTAGCCGATTTCGAGCTCCACGGAATCCTTGGGCTTGATCTCGGCGGGCAGTGTCACGATGGCTTCTGAAAGTGCGCCGGTGTGGTCGATGTCCGACATGTAAGATTGCGAAACGTATTGCACGGGCTTGGTGTCCGTCCGAATAGAACGCCAATTGAGAGAAGACGAGATCTGCAGGGCAGCGATCTTCTGCGGTTGACCGGAATCGTTGCGCAGCGTGATCTTGCCGCGGGCACCGAGTCTTTGCTGTTCGGGCTCAAGGCGCACTTCCAGATCGTACTTGGTGATGGTGAAAGCTTCCCGGTTAAGCGCCCCTGCGGGAAACATCAGACTACAAAGCAGACCAAGACAACCAATCAGCCTCATGCTTGCCAGTTTCATGATTACTTCGATGCGCCCAGGCGTCGTTGCCGCACGACTTCATACAGCACCACGCCCGCCGCCACCGATACGTTCAGCGACGGCACCTTCCCCAGCATCGGAATCGACACCAGGAAATCGCAGTGCTTGCGCACCAGATCGTGCAGTCCCTTGCCTTCCGCGCCGAGCACGATGGCGCAGTGCATCTTGTAATCAATCGCATCGTAAGTCTGCTCGCCGCGCTCGTCTAATCCAACTACCCACAAATCCTTCTCCTTTAGTTCTTCGAGCGCGCGCGATATGTTCGTGACCTTGGCCACGGGAAGATGTTCGCTCGCCCCGGCCGAAACTTTCGCCACCGCGCCCGTGACCGCGGCCGACCGGCGTTCGGGAATCACCACTCCATCGGCTCCCGCAGCGTCGGCGGTGCGCAGAATCGCTCCCAGATTGTGGGGATCTTCGACTCCATCCAGAACGACGATCAGCGAACGCTCACCACGACGCGACGCCACAATGTCATCGAGATCGCTATATTGTTTTGCCGAAGTTGCGGCCACCAGTCCTTGATGCGCGGCGTTGCCGGCAATTTCATCGAGTTCCACCCGCGACAAAACGCGCACTGGGACGCCGATCTTGCGGCACTCGTCAATCACACGCTTCAGGCGAATATCTTTCCGCTCCTTCGCAACACCGACCCACTCGAAGTTACGCCCCCGCGCCTTGAGCGCTTCCGTAACCGTATTGATTCCGTAAAGAATATTCACGACGATAAGTTTACCGCGTGCGCGCTCCCACTCGTGTGGGACCGCGCCTCGCCCGTCCAAGCCGGGCAAAGCCCGGCAGCAGGCTGGCTATCGGAAATTGCGTCGAACCGCAGCAGGTGGAAGAGACGAAGCCTTCGCCGCCCAGCTATTGGCGTGCGATCGCGATTTGCATTTCGATCGCGAGAAACTCAACGTCAACGGTGGCGCCATCGCACTCGGCCATCCCATCGGCTGCACCGGGACGCGCATCACGGTGACGCTGCTCCACGAGATGCTCAAGCGAAAAGCCCGCCGCGGTCTGGCCACGCTGTGCGTCAGCGGTGGCATGGGCACGGCGCTGGCGATTGAAAATTCCTGGTAGGGGAAACGCGACTGGCGGCTTACCCGCTGCGGTAGCTATACTCACTATTAAGAAGATGGCAATCGCCGCCACTACCGGTTTCACCTGTCCAGCGCGGAATCCTATGCCCCTCTCCGCGGTCATCGTCGACGACGAACAACTGGCGCGCGACGAACTCGCCTACCTGCTCAAGAACCTCGGCGACGTCAACGTAGTCGCGCAGGGCAAGAACGGCCTAGAAGCCGTCAGCCTGATCCGCGAACACAATCCCGACTTGGTGTTTCTCGACGTGCAGATGCCGGGCCTGGACGGTTTTGGCGTCATCAAGAAGCTGCTCGACCGCAAGGTTCCCCTCCCCAAGATTGTGTTCGCGACCGCCTTCGATCAATACGCGGTGAGGGCATTCGAGGTAAACGCGGTCGATTACGTCCTGAAGCCGTTCGATAAGAAGCGCGTGGCCCAGTCCATCGAGCGAGCTCGGGCAAAGATTGAAGCGGGCGCCGGGCCGGAAGAAAAATTCGAGACGCTGGTGCGGCTGTTGGAATCGCAGAAACCGCAGACATCGAAGATTCTGATTAAGGCCGCGGGAAGGTTGTTCCTGACCGACCCGAAGGACATCTGTTACGCAACTATCGAGGATGGCGTGATCACGGTGGCCACCAGCGGCCACGCGGGCATGGAAGGCCAGTCGAACTGCCGGACGCTGGAAGAGCTTTTCGACAACCTCGACCCCAATTTTTTCTGGCGCGCGCACCGGTCCTTCCTGGTCAACATCAATCACATCCGCGAAGTTGTGCCCTGGTTCAAAAGCTCTTACCAGTTGCGCATGGACGACAAGAAACAGACGGAAATTCCGGTGAGCCGCGCGCAAACCCGGCGCCTGCGGGAACTTTTCAACCTCTAGTAAGCCCCGGGCCCCAAGAGCAAAAGGGGAACCTACGAATTGGAATCTATGCTTGCTTCCGACACTGCCTGTCGGAAGCCCAGGCCCAGATGTAAGCAGGCGCAAACCTCTTAACCTAGATGCACAGCAGCGTGGCAAGCAGTGCAAAGCGTTAGTCGCCAAGCAGAAGGCCAGGGCCAAGAACTCATGACCTAGAGGGCATCGGATTCCTGTTGGCGAATGCGTTCACGATTTTGCGCGGGTCGCGGTACTGGGATCGGAGCCGGAGATTCACAGGACCGGGTCGACGACCAGGGGAATCCCCTCCGCTGCATCGACCTGATGCAACGCTCCAAGCGCTCGAAAGGGCTCCGCGATTAAAAATTTTTCGGGAACGTCGTGAACATCGTGAACGTGATTTCCATGGTCCTGGGCCGAGCAAATTGTCGTCGCCTGTGACCAGCGTCAAGCCCAGGAGCTGAGCGGTGCGCCCCGGAATCTGTCGGCCGGGATCGCGGTGCCCTAGCCGATAATCTCCTTCGCGTGCGACTCCGCTTTGCTCTTACCCCGCATCTGGATTATATGCAAGTCTTTTTTGGCACCATAAACTTCGAGGTAAGATTCCTCCAATGGCGCGCGGCTGGGAGAGTAAGGCCGTCGAACAGCAGCAGGAGGAGCGCTCGGCGCGACAGCAGACCATCCGCGCACCGCTGTCGCCCGAAGAGCAGCAACGTAACCGGAAACGCGAGGGCCTGCTTCTCGCCCGCGGAAGGCTCTCGCAACAACTGCAGGCAGCCAGCAACCCTCGTCACCGCCAAATGCTGGAGCAGTCCATTGCGGAACCGGACCGCCAACTGTCATCTCTTGAATAGGTTACCGACTTTACAGTCACCAAAGTGAGTGGGCCGACCGCATACTCCCTATAACGAAAACCACGGTCCTGTCCGCTGCCGCCTGACGTATAATTGATCAGTTGATGAAAGCCTACGTCTACGTGTCATTGAAGAAGAGCGTTCTGGATCCGCAGGGTAAGACCATCCACGGCGCCCTTACGAAAATCGGCTACAAGAGTTTGCACGATGTAAGGCAGGGAAAGTATTTCGAAATTACTCTCAACGGCGGCATTTCAAGAGATGAGGCGCAAGCGGAAGTAGAGCGGATCGCGCGCGAAGTTCTAACGAACCCGGTCATTGAAGAATTTCGTTTCTCCCTTGAAGACTAGGTCTCAAACCATCATCGGTCCCCCACCGAACGATTCATCAAGGAGCCCATTAACCAGGAGCTAATTACCCAATGTGCGGCATTGTTGGATATGTCGGTAAGAAGCAGGTCGTCCCCGTCATTATTGAGGGGCTAAGAAAGCTGGAATATCGCGGCTACGACTCGGCGGGAATCGCGGTGGCCGGAAATGGTGCGGGGCTGCAGATCCGCCGCGCGGAAGGGAAGCTGCGCAATCTGGAAGAAGTGATCCGCCTCAAACCGCTCGACGGCACCTACGGCATCGGACATACCCGCTGGGCCACGCATGGCCGCCCCACCGAAGAAAACGCCCATCCCCATCGCGACTGCACGGGCAGAATCGTGGTGGTGCACAATGGCATTGTCGAAAACTATCTCTCGCTCAAGAAGAAATTGACCGCTGAAGGACACAAATTCACTACCGAAACGGATACGGAAATCATCGCGCACCTGGTGGAGAAGCACTTCCTGCAAACGGGCAACGGTCATCGTCCGGCTTCATCCCTGGAAGAAGCGGTCCGCAAAGCGGTAAAGGAACTCACCGGCGTGTTCGCGCTGGTGGTGATCGCGGTTGACGAACCGAGCAAGATTGTCGCGGCGCGCAATGGACCGCCGGTGGTCATTGGCCTCGGCAAGGACGAATACTTTGTCGCCTCCGACGTGCCCGCGCTCCTCGATCACACGCGCGACCTTTTCTTTCTGGGCGATGGCGATCTGGCCGTGATTACCCCAGAAGGCGTGCGGGTTACCGATTTCGACGGCCATCCGGTGGAGCGCAAAGCGCAGCGCATCACCTGGGATCCCATCATGGCGGAGAAGGGCGGCTTCAAGCACTTCATGCTCAAGGAAATTTATGAGCAGCCGCGGACCGTCCGCGACACCACGCTTGGCCGTGTCTCGCAAGATACCGGCGCCATCTTCCTCGACGAGATGCAGGTCAGCCAAGCCGAGTTTAAAGCGCTCAACAAAATCAATATCGCCGCCTGCGGCACCAGTTGGCATGCCGGGCTGGCCGGGAAGTTCATGATCGAAAACCTGGCCCGGGTTCCGGTCGAAGTCGATTACGCCAGCGAATGGCGCTATCGCGATCCGATTCTAGGGCCGGACACGATGACGCTGCTGATTTCGCAATCCGGCGAGACCGCCGACACCATCGCCGCCCAGCGTGAAGCCAAGGCCAAGGGTTCGAAGACGCTCGCCATCTGCAACGTGGTCGGTTCCATGATCACCCGCGAAGCCGTCGGCACGATCTATACGCACGCCGGCCCGGAAATTGGCGTGGCTTCCACCAAGGCTTTCACCGGACAATTGACTGCTCTTTATTTATTCGCGTTGTATCTGGCGCAGGTGCGCGGCGTCATGACCCCGGAACGGGCCAAGGCCGCCGTGCAAGAACTTATGCTCATCCCCGGCAAGCTGGAGCAGATTCTTACCCACGATGAAGCTTGCGACGAGCTGGCAAAGACTTATGTCCGGGCGCAGGACTTCCTTTTCCTCGGACGCGGCATTCACTATCCCATCGCCCTCGAAGGCGCGCTCAAGCTCAAGGAGATTTCCTACATTCACGCCGAAGGTTACCCAGCGGGCGAGATGAAGCACGGCCCGAATGCGCTGATTGACGAAAATCTGCCCGTGGTCATCATCGCCACGCGCGACGTGAACAGCCCGCAGTCCATGATCCGCTACGAGAAGACGATGTCGAACCTCAAAGAAGTAAAAGCGCGCTCCGGCATAGTAATAGCGCTCGCGACCACAGGCGACAAAGAGATTGCCGAGGAAGCAGATCACGTGCTATTCGTTCCACCCGCGCCGGATGAATTGTCGGCGATTCTGGAGATCGTCCCGCTGCAACTGCTCGCCTATCACATCGCCGTGCGCCGCGGCTGTGACGTGGATCAGCCGCGAAATCTCGCGAAGTCGGTGACGGTGGAGTAAGAAAAAGTCAGTTCTCGGCTATCCGCTGTCAGCCATCGGAAAAAACGGCGCGAGAGGTCGGCGCGTCCCGCAAACAGTTGCCATCATCTAAATAGACGATGGCTCAGTTCAAAACTTTCGACGCGCGGGTGCTACGTTCCGTCGCGCTCTCCGAGTTTACCAAGCACATCGAACTCGAGGTAAACGGCCTTCCCCGCTTTGGCTTCGTGCCCGGACAATGGCTTTCGGTGAAGACCAATACTCCCGATGGCGAGGAAATAACACGCGCGTATTCGATCGCGTCGCCGCCCTCGGCAAACGGGCGCTTCGCCTTCTGTCTGAATCGCGTGCAGGATGGATTTATGTCGAACTATCTCTGCAACCTCGCCGAAGGCGAGAAGATTACGTTCCAGGGACCGTTCGGCGATTTCATTCTGCGACCGCCGCTGCGTGACACGTTGTTCATTGCCACGGGAACCGGGATCGCGCCCTTCCGCTCCATGCTGCACTGGCTGCTGGCGGAGAACGACCGTCATCAGGGACGCCGGTTCTGGCTGCTCTTCGGCGCGCGCCACCAGCAAAACATTTACTATCGCGAGGAATTCGAGCCTCTGGCCGCCGAACACGCCAACTTTCATTTTCTGCCCACGTTGAGCCGCGGCGAAGAAGAGTGGCAAGGTCTTCGCGGATACGTGCAGGAACATCTGCCCAAAATCGTGGGAACCCGCACCGACATGCAGGCCTACATCTGCGGCCTCGACAAGATGGTCAAGGCGAACCGCGGGTTGCTGAAGAGTCTGGGTTGGGATCGAACCTCGATCCGTTACGAAAAATACGACTGACCGTTGGTGAAAACCCGTAGAATGACTTCACTTTGAATCCCATCGAGGAGAGCCGTTATGTATGTTGCCGATGATAAGCGTTACGACTCCATGCAATATCGCCGCTCGGGACGCAGCGGCATCAAACTTCCCGCCGTGTCGCTTGGACTGTGGCACAACTTCGGCGGTGTGGATAACTTCGAAAATTCCCGCGCCATGCTGCGGCGCGCCTTCGATCTCGGCATCACCCATTTCGATCTAGCCAATAACTACGGCCCTCCGTACGGATCGGCGGAAGAAACCTTCGGGCAGATTCTGAAAAAGGACTTTCTTCCCTACCGCGACCAGCTGATCATATCGACCAAGGCTGGCTGGGACATGTGGCCGGGGCCTTACGGAGATCTGGGCTCGCGCAAATACATGCTGGCCAGCCTGGATCAGAGCCTGAAGCGTATGGGACTTGAGTATGTAGACATTTTCTATCATCACAGGCCCGATCCCGACACGCCGATGGAAGAGTCGCTCGGAGCACTCGACACGGCGGTCCGGTCCGGCCGAGCGCTCTACGCGGGCATCTCCGCTTACGACGCCAAACAGACAGCCGAAGCGGTAAAGATTCTGCGCGATCTCGGAACGCCCTGCCTGATTCATCAGCCGAAGTATTCAATGTTGGTGCGCGATCCGGAGCAGGGATTGCTCGACGTGCTGGAGAAGGAAGGCGTGGGAGCGATCGTCTTCAGCCCGCTGGCGCAAGGATTGCTGTCGGATCGCTACCTGCACGGCATTTCCAGTGACTCGCGCGCCGCTCGCGATTTCTTTCTGAAGAAGAAAGACATCGGGGAGGCGACTCTCACCAAGGTTCGCGCGCTGAATGAAATCGCCGCGCAGCGAGGGCAGATGCTGGCAGAGATGGCCGTCGCGTGGGTGCTGCGCGATCCGCGCGTCACCAGCGCGCTGGTGGGCACTAGCAAGGTGTCGCAGGTGGACGACAATGTGGCCGCGCTCAGGAACCTGAAGTTCTCAGCCCAGGAGTTGCGCAGGATTGATGGCGCTCTTGCCGGCAAGCGAGCGGCGTGAAGCGTCGAGCTCAAGATGACGGCGCCTAAGAAAAATAAGAATGCCGTGCGTTGCACCTGGGCCAGCAACGAGCTCTCGATTCTCTATCACGACCGCGAATGGGGCGTCCCGCAACATGACGACCGCGTCCTGTTCGAGTTCCTGATCCTGGAGGGGGCGCAAGCCGGTCTTAGCTGGGACACGATTCTGCGGAAGCGGGAAAACTATCGCGCGGCTTTTGACGGGTTCGATCCGAAGAAAATCGCGCGCTACGACCGGCGCAAGACGCAGCGACTGCTGCGCTCGAGAGATGGCGGGATCGTCCGCAACCGGCTGAAAGTGGCTTCGGCGATACGCAACGCCAAGGCATTTCTGGCGGTGCAAGAGGAGTTCGGCTCATTCGACGGCTACATCTGGCAGTTTGTCGGGGGCAAACCGCTGGTGAACGCCCGTCGGCTGGGGAAGAAGATTCCGGCGCGCACGCCTCAATCGGACGCGATGAGCAAGGATCTGAAAAAACGCGGCTTCAACTTCGTTGGCTCGACCATCTGCTATGCCTTCATGCAGGCCACCGGCCTGGTCAACGACCACGCGGTGGAGTGTTTCCGCTATCCGCCGATGCCCAGACACGAACCAAGGTACTAAGGGCACAGGACTTGCGAGCATACTTCGTTGACAAGCGCGTCGGCGCTGGGCTATCCTAGAGGTCTTTGGAAGTCCTGCGGCTGCCCGCCTGGAATACCTAGCGCGCCTTCTGCGTGGATTAATTGGGCACTCAGCGGTCTTCATAATGTTCTTTAGTTTCTGGGAGATTCCGATGTCAACCTATTTCCCTAAAGAGGGAGATATTGCGCGCAAGTGGTTTGTGGTGGATGCTACCGGGCTTCCGCTCGGACGCCTGGCCTCGCGCGTGGCCCGCATTCTGATGGGTAAAGAGAGCCCCAAGTACACGCCGTTTATCGATACCGGCGATCACGTGGTCATTATTAATGCCGAGAAGATCAAGATCACCGGCATGAAGGCGGATCAGAAGCTCTATCAACGCTATACGGGGTATCCCGGCGGCTTGCGCTCGGAAGAGATGAAGAAGCGCATGGTCAGAAAACCGGAACTGGTGATTGAAGACGCCATATCGCGGATGCTTCCCAAGAACAAACTGGGCAAGCAGATGTTCACGAAGCTGAAGGTTTATCGCGGAGACAAGCACCCCCATGAGGCGCAAAAACCCGAGGCGAAGGTGTTTGCGTAAAGAAGCTGCGAGCTGCGAGCCTCGGGCTGCGAGTGAGCAAAACGGATTTCAGATTTCTTGGAAAGGTTGATAAGCCAAACGCTTCATTCTTCGCGCACGCGGGTGCTCGAGGCTCGAAGCTCGCGGCTCGAAGCTAAAAATGGCAGAAACTGTTCAATACTACGGAACCGGACGCCGCAAGGCGGCGATCGCGCGCGTTTTTCTTCGTCCTGGCAGCGGCGAGTTTGAGGTCAACGGCAAAGCGTTCGAGGAATATTTTGTGACGCCCTCGCAGCGCATCAGCGCGAAGTCACCGCTGGTCTCGACTGAGACTGCGGCCAATTTCAATGTGCTGGCGAATGTGTGCGGCGGCGGAGTCGCTGGACAAGCCGATGCGGTGCGTCTGGGCATTACGCGCGCCCTCATGGAGTTCAATGCGGAACTGCGCAAGAAGCTCAAGGCCGAGGGCATGGTAACTCGCGATCCGCGAGCCAAAGAGCGCAAGAAGTATGGACAAAAAGGCGCAAGGAAACGGTTCCAGTTCAGTAAGAGATAGTCGACGGGTTTTAGGGTGTTCAATTCATCCCCCCACCTCCCCTGAGGCGGGGTGGACGGGAATGGCAATCTGGAGCCTGTTAGTGTCCGGATGCAGACCAACTGAGGAGGTTGATTGGCAAACATCACGATGAAGGAGTTGCTCGAAGCCGGCGTTCACTTCGGGCACCAGACGAAGCGGTGGAACCCCAAGATGAAGGAGTACATCTTTGGTGAGCGCAATGGTATCTACATTATCGATCTGCAAAAGACGCTGAAGATGTTCAAGGAAGCGTCGAAATTTGTGCAGGACCTGGCTGCCGAGGGCAGAATCATCCTCTTCGTGGGCACCAAGCGCCAGGCCCAGGACGCAATTGCCGAAGAGGCGCAGCGCTGCTCGATGTTCTACGTGAACCAGCGCTGGCTGGGTGGCCTGCTGACCAACTGGGTCACCGTACAGAAATCAGTGAAGCGGCTCAAGGAACTCGACGAAATGGCCACCGACGGCCGTTACGATCTGCTTCCGAAGAAGGAAGTGATCAAGCTCGAGCGCGAGCGCAAGCACCTGCAGGCGAATCTCGCCGGCATCAAGAACATGACGCGGTTGCCGGATGCGATCTTCGTCATCGATTCGAATAAGGAGCAGATCGCAGTGCGCGAAGCGCGCAAGCTGGGCATTCCGGTGGTCGCCGTGGTTGACACGAACTGCGATCCGAGCGAAGTGGACTACGTGATACCGGGCAATGACGACGCTCTGCGGGCGATCCGGCTGTTTACCTCGAAGATATCGGAGTCCATTGCCGAGGGCCTTCATGCTCGGGACGACAAGCAAATGGCGGACATTCAGGCGGTGGCCGTGGCCGAACCGGCCGTCGAAGCTCCCGCTGAAATCGAGTTTGCCGAAGTCGTGGCCGAAGGGGTTCCAGCTGTGGGAGCTGAGGGCACGGGCGTCGAAGGCGACGAGATCCGCATGGAAGATGTACTCGGCAAGGGCACGCGCAAGCGTCCCACCGCCGCCACGGAAGACGTCGACGAACTCCAGGCTGAGACGCGACGGTTCTAGCAAAACGCAGGTTTCAAGGTTGCAAAGTTTCAGGGTTGCAACCTTGATTGGTCCTCTGATTGGCCCCCGACTGATCCTGCTTCAAACTCTGAAACTTTGAAACGTAGATTCTGAGGCACTCATGAGCACTACTATGGCAAACATTTCCGCTGCACAAGTAAAAGCGCTCCGCGAGAAGACCGGAGCACCGATGATGGATTGTAAACAGGCCCTGATCGAAGCGAAAGGCGATCTGGAACAGGCGATCATCCTGTTGCGCAAAAGGGGGATGTCCCTGGCTGCGAATAAGGCAGCTCGCGTCACCAGTGAAGGCTCGGTAGCGCACTACATTCATGCCGGCGGCAAGATTGGGGTGCTGGTCGAGGTCAACTGCGAAAGCGATTTCGTGGCGCGCACCGACGACTTCAAAGAACTGGTGCACGACATCGCCATGCACATTGCGGCCAGCGATCCGAAGTTTGTCCGGAAAGAGGACGTTACGCCGGACGCCTTCGAGCGCGAGAAGGATATTTATCGCGCGCAGGCCGCTGCCACCGGCAAGCCCGCTCCCGTGGTCGAAAAGATCGTGGCCGGCAAGATGGAGAAGTTTTACGAAGAGGTTTGCCTGCTCGAGCAGCCGTTCATCAAGGACCAGACCATCAGCATCTCGCAACTGATTGCCGCCAAAGTCGGCAAGCTCGGCGAGAACATCGCGGTGCGGCGTTTCGCCCGCTTCAAAGTCGGCGATGCAACGGCTACCGTGGCCTTCGTCAGCGCGAAGCCAGACAACCAGCTCGACGAGGGTGGCGAGGCATCTGCACCGGTTGCCAGGTAGCAGCCGAATAATTCAGGGCGCTTCGGCGCCCCTTTCGTTTATGCTTCTCCACGTAACTCATCGTAGCTCAGTCGTAATGTACGAAACGAAGGATCTGCCCTGCCATGTCTGAACCGATCTTCAAGCGCATCTTGCTGAAAATCTCCGGCGAAGCCCTTGCTGCCGATCAAGGCTTCGGCGTCGACACCACCCGCATTCATGAAATCGCGGCTGAACTTGCCGATGTGCACAATCTAGACATCCAGATGGCGATCGTCGTAGGCGGTGGTAATTTCTTCCGTGGGGTCGCCGACCAAGCCAGAAACATGGATCGCGTCTCTGCCGACCACATGGGCATGCTGGCCACCGTCATCAACGCACTGGCCTTGCAGGACGCCCTCGAAAAGCAGAACGTGTTCACCCGGGTTCAGACAGCGATTGAGATGAACCAGGTGGCCGAGCCCTTCATCCGGCGCCGCGCCATCCGGCATCTGGAAAAAGGGCGCGTTGTCATCTTCGCTGGTGGCACCGGCAACCCGTATTTCTCCACCGACACGGCCGCCTCGCTGCGCGCCATGGAAATCAAAGCCGATGCCATCCTCAAAGCCACCAAAGTGGATGGCATCTACGACGCCGATCCAATGAAGGTGAAGGATGCCAAGAAATTTACACAACTCACCTACATGGACGTTCTGAAGCAGGGCCTCAAGGTGATGGATTCAACCGCCATTTCTTTGTGCAAGGACAACAATCTGCCCATCATCGTTTTCAACCTGAACCAGCGCGGCAACATTCGGCGCGTGGTGCTCGGCGAGAAGATCGGCTCGCTGGTCAGCGCGTAGCGAAAGTCAAAAGTCAGAAGTTAGATTGAAGAAGTTCGAGCACATTTACTTCTTCAATTTGACTTTTTCCTTTTAACATCCTCTATAATCGAGCGTTTTAGTCTTGTTCATTCTAGGAGCCCCCCAAGCTATGGCTCATCCTGCCCTGAAAGACGTCTTCGCACAACTCAAGACGCGGATGGACAAGGCGGTGGAAGATTTCCGCCGCGAAATGACCGCCACCCGCACCGGGCGCGCGAACGTTCACATGCTGGACACGGTTTCGGTCGACTACTACGGGTCGCAGATGCCGCTTAACCAGATCGCTCAGATTCATGCGCCTGAGCCGCAAATGATCACGGTGCAGCCGTTCGATCCGTCACAGCTTGGGGCGATCGAGAAGGCCATCCGCAGCGCCGACCTCGGGCTCAACCCGATGAACGACGGCAAACTTGTGCGCGTGCCCGTGCCCGCGCTTACCGAAGAGCGCCGCAAGGAGATGGTCAAGCATCTGCACCGGATTCTCGAAGAGCACCGCACGGCGGTGCGCAACATCCGCCGCGAAGGCAACGACGCCATCAAGAAGACGATGAAAGACAAGAAAATTACCGAGGATGACGAGAAGCGGGCGCTCGACGAAATCCAGAAGCTCACCGACGACGAAATCAAAAAGATGGAAGAGATGAGCAAAGCGAAAGAGAAAGAGGTGTTGGAGTTCAAGTAGCGCCTGTGTAGAGCGGACACTCCTGTCCGCTCCTTGCATCCTCAGTCGCCACACGATGCATGACACCTTCCACGAATTGTCATCCCGAGCCCGAGGGATCTGCAGTTCACCGCGTTCTCCATCGCGGTTTGACCTTATAATCTGGGGATGAAGCGTGTCGTTAACGCCGCCTGCCCGCACGACTGCCCGGACGCGTGCGGCGTCTTGATCACGATCGAAGGCGGTCGCGCGACCAGAATTCAGGGTGATCCCGAGCACCCCGTTACCCGCGGATTCCTTTGCGCCAAAGTCGCGAAGTATCTGGACCGCGTGTATTCGCCCGATCGCGTGCTGTATCCAATGCGGCGCGTGGCTTCTAAAGGTCCGTGTGGCGCGGGCGGCCCCGCCCGCGAGGTTTTTGAGCGCATTTCGTGGGACGACGCTCTCGACGAAATTACGCATCGCTTGCGCCGCATCATTGCCGAATATGGTTGCGAATCCATCCTGCCCTATTCTTACGGAGGCACCCTGGGCACGCTCAACGGCGCTTCCATGGACCGCCGTTTTTTCCACCGCCTGGGCGCTTCGCAACTGGAGCGCAGCATCTGCTCCACCGCCGGCGAAGCAGGCCTGAAATCGGTGACTGGCATCAAGCTCGGCACCGAGCCGGAACAGTTTGCGCATTCGCGCTACATCATCGCCTGGGGCTCGAACATTCACGGCAACAACGTTCATCTCTGGCCCTTCATCGAAGAAGCTCGCCGCAAAGGCGCGAAGCTGGTGGTGATCGATCCTTATCGCACGCGCACGGCGAAGTGCGCCGACTGGTACCTGCCGATCAATCCCGGCACTGATGCGGCTCTCGCCCTTGGCCTGATGCACGTCATCATTAACGAAAATCTTTTCGACGCCGACTATGTCTCGCGCTACACCGTGGGGTTCGAAGACTTGAAGGCTCGCGCGGGGCAGTATCCGCCGGAAAAAGTTGCCCACTGGACCGGCATATCCGCCGACGATATTCGCAAGCTTGCCCGCGAGTACGCCACCGAGCGCCCGTCCGTAATCCGCGTCAACTATGGCATCCAGCGCTCCGAGCGCGGAGGCATGTCGATCCGGGCGGTCACCATGCTGCCCTGTTTGATCGGCTCGTGGAAAGAACTCGGCGGCGGACTGCAGCTCTCGCTCAGTGGCGCTTTCGGTTTGCATAAGGAAGCGCTCGAAATGCCCGAGTTGATGCGGAAGGCCCTGGGACGCCCCGCCCGTATCGTCAACATGGTGCAACTCGGCAGCGTGCTGAACTCGACTTCGATGGTCCCACCGATTCAGGCGCTGTTTGTGTACAACTCGAATCCCGCAGCGGTGTGCCCCAACCAGAATGAGGTTGTCCGCGGATTAATGCGCCCCGACCTTTTCACCGTGGTCCACGAGCAATTCTTTACGGACACGACCGACTACGCCGACATCGTGCTTCCCGCCACTACTTTTTTCGAGCACAAAGATCTGCAGGCCGCATACGGACACTACTACCTTCAGGTTTCGAATCAGGCGATGGATCCCGTCGGCGAATGCCGGTCCAATGTCGAAATGTTCCGCGCGCTCGCCGAGCGCATGGAGTTTGAAGACGACTGTTTCCGCGAAACCGTGGATTCCATGATCGACCGCGCCCTGAAGTCGCCGAACCCGTGGCTCAAAGGAATTACGCGCGATCGGTTGGAGAGCGAGCATCGCATCCGCCTGAACTTTAACGAGGATGGAAACGTGGGCGCGGATGCAGCGCCGTTTCTCCCCTTCGCCAAGGGCAATTTCCCGACGCCCAGCGGTAAAGCCGAGTTCTACAGCGAAACTCTGAAGCGTCAGGGCCTCGATCCGGTTGTGGCCTTCACTCCGCCCGAAGAATCGCGACATGGATCTCGATCGAAAGCCGCAGGATTTCCGCTCGAACTGCTCGCCCGCAAACCAGACAACCATCTCAACACGTCATTCGCCAACGTCCCCTCCGTCCGTAAGATGGAATCTTGGCTCGGGGATCTTGAGATGCATCCGACGGATGCCGAGGCGCGCGGCGTCCGCGATGGCGACCGCGTTCGCGCCTTCAACTCACGCGGCGAGATTGTCCTCCAGGCGCGAGTTGACGGCTCTGTTCCTCTGGGCGTGGTCGCCGCGCGGCTCGATTGGGCACGATTCAGTCCCGGCGGCCGTAATATCAATGTGCTAACCTCAGAAAAACTTACTGACATGGGCAACGCGGCGACGTTCTATTCCGTCTCTGTTGAGGTGGAGCTTTTTCGGGCGTGACTCCTTTTACCGAACACGAGTGAGATTCGTCCCAAGCTTGGACGGTTCTCACTCTCTACCGTATAATTGCGGTTTTCCTAACTCTAGTTTTTCGAGGTAGTTGCGATTCATCGCCGCCATCATGCCATCCCTGTGCGGGCCCCGCGACTCGGCCACGACATGGGCCCGCAAAGAGAGCCGTCATGGTCTCCATCTTCTTCCGCTGCAAGAGGTTGGAAGGGCAGCTTTGTCTGGAATCGTCTCCTCGTTTTGGTGGCTCTGCTGCTCCTGGCTGCCTCGGTTGTCGGCCAGCAGGACCTCATCGTCGGCATCCAGGTACACGGCAACCGTCGCATTCCTACCGACACGGTCAAGGCCCGAATCTTCAGCAAAGCTGGCGACGTCTACGACAATGCCGCCATCGAACGTGACTTCAACGCCCTTTGGAACACCGGCTACTTTGAGGACATCCGCTTTGAGCGCGAACCGAGCGCCAAAGGCTGGATCCTTCACATCTACCTCAAAGAGCGGCCCACCATCCGCGAGATCAACTACACCGGCCTGAATGCGGTCTCCACCAGCGACGTGCTCGACCGGTTCAAGGAACGCAAGGTCGGACTCTCGGTTGAGAGCCAGTACGATCCCACGAAGATCAAGAAGGCTGAAGTTGTCCTGAAGGAATTGCTCTCCGAGCACGGGCGTCAGTTCGCCACTATCCGCACCGAGAAGCGCGACATCCCGCCCAATGCCGTCGCCGTCACTTTCGTAGTCAAGGAGGGGCCCAAGGTTAAAGTTGGCCGCATCCGCTTCCGGGGCAACAAGCACATCAATGACCGCACGCTGCGTGCGGCCATGAAGAACCTCAAGCCCATCGGCATCCCGCATTCCATCTTCCTTGAAAACCTCTTTGCCAAGACTTATGACGCCACCAAACTCGAAGAAGACACGGAGCGCGTGCGCGCCGAGTTCCAGAACCGCGGCTACTTCAAGGTGCTGGTCGAAGACCCGAAAACCGAGATTCACGACACCGGACACACCGGCTTCCACATTCCGTGGGTCCAGTCCGGGCTGGGCAAGTCAGTCGATATCACCATGCCCATCGAGGAAGGCGATCGCTACCGCCTGGGCTCGATTACCTTCAAGAACAACAAAGCCATTTCGAACGTCGCCGCCCTGCGCAGCCTCTTCCCCATGAAGGACGGCGACATTTTCAGCCGCGAAAAAGTTGCCAAGGGTCTCGAGAACCTGCGCAAAGCCTACGGCGAAAACGGCTACATTAACTTCACTTCCGTCCCCGACACCAAGTTCGACGACGAGAAGAAGATCGTGAACCTGGAAATCGACGTGGACGAAGGCAAGCAGTTCTATGTGCGCCGTATCGAGTTTCAGGGCAACACCACCACCCGCGACAAAGTCATCCGCCGCGAAATTGCGCTGGAAGAAGGTCAGATCTACAACTCGCGCTACTGGGAGCTAGGCTTGCTGCGCCTGAACCAGCTCGGTTATTTCGACCAGCTCAAGCCCGACGATCCCAATACGACCGAACGCCACCTCGACGAAAAGGCCGGTACCGTCGATCTCACGTTGAAGGTGCATGAGAAAGGTAAGAACAGCATCGGATTGCAAGGCGGCGTCAGCGGTCTGGCCGGCGCCTTTGTCGGACTCAATTACAGCACCAATAACTTTCTGGGATTGGGCGAGACGCTCTCCGTGCAGGCGAGCCTGGGCAGCCGCCAGCGCGACCTCGTGTTCGGATTCACCGAGCCCTACTTGTTTGACCGGCCCATCCAGGCCGGCTTCAACGTCTACACCCGGAAGACCAGCTATGATCAGGCTCGGCAGTACGCCATTTTAACCGGACAGAATCTAAACCTGCCCTCGGCTTATCTGCAGAACCTGCAGAACTACTCGCAGTCCAGTACCGGCGCGACCGGGAGCGTAAGCTATCCGCTGCGCGGGAAGCGCCGGGCCTCCAGGCGGCTTGGCATCAGCTACTCCTTCGATCGCTCCTCGCTGGTTGCAGTCAGCAACGCTTCCAAGCTGTTATTCGAGAATCTCAACTTCCGAGGTATCACCGGCCCCAACGCGCTCAACGGCATCATCACCAGCAAGATCACTCCCAGCTTCAGCATTAACTCGCTCGATGCGTCATATGCGCCGCACAGTGGCAGGAGCCTGTTTATCGGCGGAGAGTTCGCGGGCCTCGGCGGCACGGTGCACACCATCCGGCCCATCGTCGAGTACAAACAGTTTTTCCCCATGCAAAAGCGCCGCAACGCTCTCGGTTACCACCTTCAGGCTTCGTTTATCACGGGATACGGCGGGATCGTTGCGCCCCCATTTGAACGAGCCTACTTAGGCGGCGAGAATGACATCCGCGGTTTCGACATCCGCACCGTCTCTCCCATTGCCTACCTGCCCAGTGCCCAGACCGTGGCCCTCAGGAACCCCGATGGAACGTTCGTTCCCGCTAATCCGGCCTTTCCGGTGAGGCTCAATGGCACGGGCTGCGCCAGTAACTGCTGGAATATCCCGGTTCCCTACCAGCAACTGGTGACACCCGGCGGCGACCTCAGTTTGGTTGGTAACATTGAATACCGCATCACCATTGCCGGCCCAGTCGCGATCGCACCCTTTGTCGACATGGGCACCGATCCGATCCTGCGTACGTCACAATTGCAGATCAACCCCGTCCAGTACGGCACGCTATTAAGCACTCTGTTCGGCTGTCCGGCACTAAATACGGCTTACGCCTGTACCGGCGGACGCACACTTGGCCCGAACACCTTCTCGCCCAATCTCAGCCCGGTTCCTGGGACCAACTGGGTGATGCGCATGTCCACCGGCCTCGAATTGCAGGCGATGCTCCCGGTCGTCAATGCGCCCTTCCGGATTTACTATGCCTACAACGCACTGCGCCTGGATGGCAGCGCCGCGCCGCCTGTGCCCATCACTCCAGGGATGTTCCCGAACAGCGGCGCCGGCCTGTATACCTACAACACCACGCTCTCGACCCTGGGCTCGAGATTCACTCTGCTGGAACCACGAAAGACGTTCCGCTTCACCGTGGCCACAACGTTCTAGGAGCAGCTCTCAGCTCTCAGTAACGTCAAAAGCTTTCTACCGCAGAGGACGCCGAGATCGCAGAGTAGATCGGGCTTTTGTTTCTTTTGCTTTCCGCCAAAGCTTTTTTCCTCTGCGTTCTCGTCGGTGAAAGATTTTTTTACTGATGACTGATAGCTGAGAGCTGCCAGCTACTCGATATGCACCAGCCCGCTTGCCGGCTCGGACGCCGTAGCCGGCCATTGCGGGGCGCGCCATGCATCCAGGACTGACACCTGATGCACGCACGACACCGTGCAATGCGGCGCGCATGGCTTTTCCGTATGGAATTCGCGGCGCATATCGGTAAGCGTGTATTTCTCCAACGGAATGGCCGGATACCCGCGCTGCTGCGAGCAGTAATGCACCAGCCCGTCCTCGCAGATATAGAGGTAACGCGCCCCGGCGCGACAACGCCACTGATTCGGGCGTCCCAGCGCGATGTTGTCCTGAAACGCATTCACGCGGGTGAAGCTGCGTTTCTCCAGATCCTTCATCTCGTGGTACACGCGCCGTTCCTCGTCGTTCAAGGGCTGCAACTGTCCCGTGCCGTCGTGAATGATTCCAATGGTTGAGCTGAATCCCAGTTCCAGCGCGCGCTTGCCGATGGTGAGCGCGTCCTGCGGATGGCTCACGCCGCTGCCCACCACCGAATTGATATTCACGTGAAATTCCGCGTGCTCGGCCAGCAGTTGCAGCTTGCGGTCGAGCACCTTCAGGCTCTTCTTCGAAACTTCGTCGGGATTCACGTTATCAATCGAAATCTGCAGCCACTCCAGGCCCGCGCGGTTCAGCCGCTGGATGCGATCCGCGGTCAGCAGATAACCGTTGGTGATCAGCCCCGAAACGATCCGGCGTTGCCGCATGCGGTGAATAATGTCATCCAGTTGCGGATGCAGCATCGGTTCGCCGCCGCTGATCGTGATCACGGAAGTGCCGAGATCGCCCAGTTGATCCACGCGGCGCAACATCTGCTCGATGGGCACGGGCTTCGAAAAATCGTCGAACTCGTTGCAGTAAGTGCAAGCCAGATTGCAGCGCCGAATCGGGATCAGATGCGCCAGCAGAGGATGGTCGGTCGACACCAGGGCCTTCAGGATTTGCCACAATCCATGAGCGTCGCGCTCGACGGCCTTGAGTTTGCGGCGGAATGCCGCTGACCTGGTTGTCATTGTGATCGGTTTCTATTTCACCACAGCAACAGGTCGGATGCACAATGCAGTGCAGTATTTGGACGAAAGGCAGGGTTGAATGGCGCATTCTCGATGAATTTCGGTCTATTAACTCTTGCGTTATTAACTAACTGGTATGGTGGTACCGCCCTCCCCCTACCTATTGGAATCATAGGGTTAGGGGAAAATCCGGTAGTGTCCTTTTAGGACACTACCGAAAATCCCGCCAGGTCTTTGAGTTTAAATGACTTATAGATAAAGTCTTTATAAACCAATCACTTACGTGTCAAAGAGCGCTGAAAATGGCTTCGGGCAGCTTCGAGGTTCGCCTTGGTTGGGTGGGCACACCTCGGAGCTGCCCCTAACGCAAATTTAGTATCGCGCGCGAGCGGGTTGAGAGTCAATGATCTTGATCGGTGTTTGCGTGACCAGGGCGAGACAGACTGCCGAAATGGGAATGCTTGCAGCCACCGTAAACAGATGGGACTAGCGCTTCAGGAAGCTATGGTGTCAGAGTTCTGACTGCGCGCACGGGTTGGTGCGAAAAAATCAAAGTCAACGGCAGCGGACAGGAGTGTCCGCTCCACACCCTACGCAGATTGATTTTGCCTGAGAGCTGACAGCTGAGAGCTGACGCCTGATGTCTACTGCATGTCTCCGCCCATAGGCACGTAGCGGAACTTCCTGCCGTCGAAGAACAACGCAGAGCTGTTTCCAATTTCGCCCGCTTCTTCAATGTATACGGCTTCGATCTTTTTCTTTCGCAGCATCATTTTTCTAACGGAGATCGTCTTATACGGCAAATTCACAATCACAAACTTCGCTCTCGGAGTTACCGAGCGCCAGCCGTCCTTGCCCGCGCCATGAACGATCAGCACAACCAGACCGCGGCGCTCCGGAACACCTTCGCTGAACGTGGTCGTCATCCGGGGATCGCCATAGCCAAAGAACTCGTTGTAGGGATCCAGCACCGTGTAATTGTGCTCGGCTTGATCGAGCATCGGATTCTTGCAGCGCGCCGCAATCACCGCGTCTTCCACGCCGTCGCCGTCCAGATCGCCGAACGCGGGCGCAATGTCGGGCAGGAGCGTGAACTGGTCGCCAAATTGCTGTTGCACGAAGTCGTTATCGATCTTGCGAGCGGGCGCTGGTCCTTGCCCTTGCCCGAAAGCCGGAATCAAGATCGCGATACTGAACGCCAGGAGTAACGAAACTTTTCTCATGGGCCTACTTTAGTCGCTCGCTGTGACCAGCGGCAGGTAACGAAAGTCACCCGCCTGGCTTGGCTGAGGGAGAGCAAGAAAAGCTTGAACCACAGAGGACACAGCGGGGCACAGGGGGACGAAACAAAATTACCGCTTCCCCTTGAAGTGCTCCCATCCCGCGGCCTTAAGCTGCTGCGCTTTTCCATCCGCCCCGATCAGCCGCATGCCGCCGGATTGCAGGGTGCGCCCGATGCGGGTCACGCGAACTCCCGCCACCTGCGCGGGGACCCCCGCCGCGGACGTAAATAGCAGTTCGTAGTCATCGCCGCCGTGTAGAGCCAATGCGAGCGCGACCCGCTTTTTCCCCGGCCCAATCTCGGCCCGCGGAATCGCCTCCGCTTCGATCTCCGCGCCCACGTGGCTTTCCTGGCAGATGTGTTCGAGGTCGGTGGAAAGGCCGTCACTCACGTCAATCATGGCTGAAGCCATTCCGCGCCGGCGCAGCCACTGGCCCACGGCAACCCGCGCTTGCGGACGAGAGCGCTTGGAACGGTGCCGGAAATAGTTGACTTGCATGGGCTTCGATTCCGGCTTCGATTCAGCTAGGCGCGCCAGCGCCGCTGCGGAGCCGCCCAACTCCCCAGTCACGTAAATCTGCTCGCCCGGTTTCGCCCCTGACCGCAACACCGCTTTTCCCCTTGGCACCGAGCCTACCACCACGATATCGGCCTGGATTCCCGCTGGTGACTTAGCGGTGTCGCCGCCGGCCAGCGGAACTTTGAATTCTTTGGCAAGGTCGAGCAGTCCCTTCAGGAAGCGGTCCACCCATCGCTGCGGGACGTCGCTGGCGACGGCCAGCGATAAGAATGCCGCTCGCGGCTCGCCGCCCATCGCCGCAATGTCGCTCAGCCCACGCGTCAGGCAGCGCCTCCCGACCAGCTCGGGACCGTGCCAATCTCGCCGGAAGTGCACCTTCTCAATGGTGAAGTCGGTCGTGACCAGCAAATCGTGCCCCGGAGGCACGCGCAGCACCGCGCAGTCATCGCCAATGCCGGTTACCACTGACGGCCCACCAGCGGCAAGGCGGCGGATCTGCTTGATCAGCTTCTTTTCGCTCATCTTTTCGGTCAGCTCTCCGGTCGGCGGCATGCCGAACACTATACCCCTGCTTTCAATACCTTGGGCGACTGCGCTGGTAGCGGGCGGCGACGGGTTCACTTACCTTGGTAATCTGGCCGGTTGGGCAGCGCAAATTACGCTGCCTTGGTAATCATCCAGAGGGGCATAGCGAGGTTGACAGGGGGAATCAGGTTTGTTACCGTTTAACTCGCCGTTAACAGATACCTTTGCCGAACCAAGTGCTGTGGCCTGAATTGGTTGCAGCCAAATTGGATTTCGGCTTGCCTGGTTCCGTAGTCTGGGATAGGCCAGCCTGCATCTAAAAGCGGCTGGTGGAATCAGGATTCCGAGCCCGAGCATGACTGTTCCGCTCCGGCCGGATTCCGAAGCAAAATTCATTTGCGGAAGTTGGGATATTGCGTAAACGTTTCTACATATTTTTCGTAGCTCGTGACGAAGCCGGACAGCTTCGCAAGATCTCCATTCCCGTCCATTACCTGTATGTTCTTCTGGCGGGGGCGGCAATCGGCGCGCTGTGCCTGACGGGCATCGCCAGTTCCTATACCCGAATGCTGCAAAAGGTTGCCCATTATAACCAGCTCCGCACTGAGCAAGCCCAGCTGAAGGACCGCTATTCGCGTCTGGAACAGGTCGCCAAGGAACGTGACATTCAGGTGGCTTCTCTCGGATCGCTGGCCAGCGAGGTTTCCGCGCTTTATGGCCTCAAGTCCGATCCAGCCATGGTAGCCGCCTCGACTGAACAGATTCAGGAAGCGCAGGTGCATTCTTCGCTCGACCAGCTTTACGCGTTGAAGCACACGGCGCTGAGCGGAGCGGCCAGCGTCGGCATCTCGCTCGGGTTGACCAAGAACTCCACCACGGCTGATTGGATCCGTGCCAACTCGGCTCCGAATTTGTGGCCGGTTGAAGGCCAGATTACTGGCTCATTCGGCGAGCGCATCGATCCGTTTAACGGAGAAGGCGCGTTTCACTCCGGTGTCGATATCTCCGCCGTTGTCGGCTCGCCCGTGATCGCTCCTGCCGACGGCGTCGTTACCTTTGCAGACTTCCTGGGCGGCTACGGACGCGCCATCATGGTCGACCACGGACACGGCATCTCTACGCGCTTCGGCCACCTTTCCAGCTTCGCCGTTACCGCCGGACAATACATCCACCGCGGCGACACCATCGGTTACGTCGGCTTAAGCGGACGCTCCACCGGCCCGCATCTGCACTACGAAGTCCGCATCAACGACGTCCCCGTAAACCCCTACAAGTATCTGCGGCTGACTGTGGCGCAAGTTGGCGCGTTTACGGCGGGCGAGTAAACTCGAAAAGAAGCCGTGCCCTTTCCTTGCGACTCTGAAACCTTGAAACCTGCCTTCTACCCTTTTGCCTTTTTCACTTCCTCAATCAGCGGCGGCACGATGTCAAACAGGTTTCCGACGACGGCATAGTCCGCAATCTCAAAAATCGGCGCCTCGGAATCTTTGTTGATCGCCACGATGCTCCAGGAACCCTTCATGCCGACGATATGCTGGATCGCCCCCGAGATTCCTAATGCCAGGTACAGCTTCGGAGCGACTGTCTGTCCCGACGATCCGATCTGCCGGTCCATGGGTAACCATCCGTTGTCGCAGATCGGACGCGATGCCGCGAGCTCGCCCCCCAGCGCATCGGCTAACTGCTTGGCCAGTTCAATATTCTTCTGCTCCTTGATGCCGCGTCCCACTGACACGATGATTTCGGCCTGCGTCAGATCGACCGCCTGCTTGGCTTCCTTGAAAACCTCCTGCGGCTTGTTCCGCACGACGCCGTCCGGAACATCGACGTTGACGGTTTCAACCGGCGCCGGCGCTGCGCCCGCTTCGACCTTATCGGCGCGGAACGAGCCGTTCTGAAAGGTGACAAAGCAAGGCCCCGAGCCCGCAAAACTCACGTCGGCCACAAACTTTCCCTGAAACATTTGCCGCGTGAACAGGAACTTGCCGCCTTCATACCTGTATCCGATCGCGTCACTGATGGCCGTGGTTTGCAAGGCCGTCGCCAGCTTGGGCACAAAATCGCGCACCTGGTAGGTATGCGGCATCAACACCAGGTTGGCCGGATGCTTCCCCAGAAACTCCTGCAACGCATAGGCGAACGCGTCCGGAGTGTAGGGCTCGAGCCTGGGCGACTCGACGTCATATACTTTCGCAAGTTTTTTCGCCGCTACCTCGCTGGCGATGGCAGCTACGCCAGAGCCAACCACCGCGGCTTCCAGCGTCCAGCCGGTCTGACCGGCAATCGCCTGTCCGGCGGCAATCGTCTCCCAGGAGACGCGGTTTAGTTTTCCTTCACGCTGTTCGACGATTACTAGAATTGTGTCCATAAGATCGGTTCTCAGTCTTCAGTTTTCAGTTCTCGGTAACAGCCCTATTTCTTTAACTGAGAACTGACAACTGAGAACTGGGCTTTTCAAATTACCCGCATTTCATTCTTCAGTTTTTCCACCAGCTTCTTGGCTACTTCCGCCGGAGGGCCTTCCAGAAACTCGGTATTCTTCGACTTCTGCGGCACGTAGAGCTTCTCGATTTTCTGCAAGTTCCCACCCACAGACGACTGCACTTCCGCCAGCGTTACCTTGCGCAACGGCTTTGTTTTTGCCTGCTTGATCCCGATCAGCGTGGCATAGCGCAGCTTGTTAATGCCCGACTGGATCGTCAGCACCGCCGGCAAAGGCATGTCGACAAACTGAAAGAACCCCGCTTCCAGTTCGCGCTTGACGCGGATGCCGCCGTCATTCTGCTCAACTCGTTTTTCAATCTGCATAATGATGGTCGCGTGTGGCCAGCCGAGAATCTGCGCCAGAATCACGCCGGTCTGCGCATATCCGTAATCATCGGACTGCAAGCCGGTGAAGATCAGGTCGAACTTCTCGTCCTTCACGGCCTCCGCGATGGCTCGCGCCGTGTTGTAGGCATCGAGCCCGACAAAGGCATCGTCCTCAAGGTGGATCGCCCGATCCGCGCCCTTCGCCAGCGCCTCGCGCAATACTTGCATCGCCCGTGCCGGGCCGGCGGTGAGGACCACGACCTCGCCGGTGTGCTTTTCTTTCTGCCGCAATGCCTCTTCGAGCGCGAACGCGTCCGGCTCATTCACTTCATAGGAAACATCTTCGCGTATCCAGGTTCCCGCCTCATTCAGCTTCAGCGGAGCGTCTTTTTGCGGCACCTGCTTCATGCAAACCAGAATCTTCACGGGTTCGACTCCCATCCATCACAGCTTCAAGTAGTGCAGATCAAACTGGCCAGTATAAACGAGCGGCAGAGCAAGAGGATGTGATCTTGGCCGGTCCTCGCCCTTCCGACGTAGGCCGGTGGAAAATGTAACAACCAACGATTAACGATCAGTGATTAACGATTAACGACCGCCGGCGGGCAGGCCGTCCTGGAGAAAGGCGACGCTCTGCACGCCAGTAATCTCGAAGCGCTTGCGGCAGCGCATGTTCTTGCACATCATCATGTCGTCCCGGCGCAGCATGTAGGACTGCGCTTTGGCGAATTTCGCGCGGTCGCGCTCGTCCGCGCGCGGCGGCAGACTTTTCTTCTTGGTGCGCACCAGCCACTGAATCTCATACTCCGCCGACTGATGGCAATGCGGACAACTTAAACTTGCCGGCTTTTTATCGGACTTTTCGTCAAAAAATTCGCGCTCATCCATACATTAGGCCTCGGCCAATACGGCGGGTCCCCCGGCTCTTCGCGTCTTGCGAAAGAACCGCCGCCTCGCAAATTCAGATTATTGCACCTTTGCGGGTCGAATGTGCGAAGATGCGGGCATCACGACCATGCCGCGCAAGCGTAAGAAAAAAATCTTCTCTGCCGCCAGGGTCGTCCGCGAAATGGCCCGCGAACGCGTCGGGAGTCCGAAACCGTCGCGGTTGGTCCCGGCTAAGAAGACGAAACCGGAGAGGCACAAGACCACGCTGGGCAAACTGCTAACGGAGGAGTAGCGGACGGAGTTCTCCGCACTGTTGTTAAAAAGTTGCACTCACGGCCGTACCACCAGTGGGTATTGTAACCACGCAGGTATCGCCGGACGCACCTGGGCAGTTCGCCCAGGTCACAGGAATCGCGCTCGCCGTCAGCAATACCGAGGCGCCCACGCTGTAGGTCGCAATGCACGTCCCCCCGGTTGCCGAACAACTGATCGCGGTTGGGAGACTCGTCACCGTCCCGCTCCCGACGACCCCCACAGCTAATGTCGCAAGCTTGCCGCCGCCTGGACAAAGTACGTTGGTTGGATCGTCCACCGTGACGGTGGCAACCGCGATCACAACATTGCCCGAACCGCCCGTACCCTCAGGAACACTTGCCGAGATATCCCCGACACCGCAAGGGCCTGGCGTGCCCGGTGGGGAGCCCGCCGGCGGCAGCGTCGCAGTGAACAGGCCGGGAGCCGACACGGTGGCCACTCCGTCATCAACCGTCCAGGTCGCTTGACTAGTCACATCCATCGTGGCGGGGGGATGGATGTAAGTGGCAGTCGCGGTGTACTGTTCCGTGGGGTTGGCAGGGGGTGGAGTGAAACCCGGCTCCAGAAAAGTAAATGTTGGGGGCGTGATCGTAAGGCTCACCAGCTTTTGGTCGTGTCCGCAACTCGGCAGGCTCAACACCGCTCCCACCGCTACCAGCGCGCCCAAGGCGAGCGCAATATAACTCCGCTTCATCTTGACTACTCCTGAAGGCAAGTTTGCGGCTTGCCCGCTCATCAGACTAGGGAAATATGAAATCTAGTGGAAGCACGCCTAAAAAGCAAGAAACGGTGATTGGCGTTCGCTCCCAGCTCCCAGTTCTCCGTTTTCAGCAATCGGGCGCATCCTGTCCGGATATTATTCGGAGAACACTTGTAGCGCTATTGCTGCCGAGGTTCACCCTTCTCTAGGCCTGCTTTCGGGAAACGATAACCCACACCGTGCCGCGGCCTCCGCAGTGGCGGCAGCGTTCCTGCCCCATTGACTTTCCCGTTCCGCGGCATTCCAGGCAGCTGGCGACAAGGTTCAGTTCCTGCAATGAACTGTCCGGGAGCTTGGCCGGATCCTTGAACAATTCGGCATGATGGCTGCCGCGCAGCCAGTAGACGAGCTTGCCTTCGAGGGCCTCGCGGTCTTTGGTGCTGAGTTGGGTGCAGCGGTGTGTCCACCAGTCGTGAATGCAATCGTAGCAAATCAGTTCGCCGGCATCGAAGAGGGCGCTTGGATCAGAGCGGCGGTAGAACCTCTTGCACCAGGAGCAGGCATTGACGCCAAGCAGGCCAAAGGCGTCCTTCAGCCGACTGAGGTCGAGCTCGTGGCGGGCCAGTAGCTGTTCTACGCGTGGGTCGGATTTTTCGGGCATGGATGGCTCCCGGCAGCAAAAAATCAGGATACACAATCCGGCGTTGAACATCTGTGATTCTGCGCGGCCCTGGTGCTCAGTACGGGTACTGATAACTGGTTAATCCACGTGCTCGCCCACCTCGAACCCTTCTTCGGCCGCAGGCAGCACGTCGCGGTCGCCCGCAAACCAGACATATAGAGTCGGCAACAGAAAGATGCTCATTACCAAGTCCGCAATCAAGCCGCCGACGATGACGATCGCAAACGGGCGCTGAGAGTCGGAACCGATAGCGTGTGAGAGGGCAGCCGGCAACAGTCCTAAAGTTGCGACCAGCATGGTCATCATGATGGGCCGCAATCTCAACACGGCCCCCTCAACCGCAGCGTCCTCGATGGAGTATCGTCGTGCTCGAAGCTGGTTGATGTACTCCACCATGATGACTCCGGTCTGCACGGACACGCCGAACAGCGCCAGAAAACCCACGCCGGAGGAAACACTGAAATTCGTGCCAGTTACTACAAGAGCCAGGAGACCGCCGAAGCGGGCCATTGCAACGTTTGCCAGGATCAGCAACGCCCATTTGAACGATTTGAACATCGTGTAAAGGAGAACGAAGATGACCAAGACCGTGATGGGGAGCACGATGAGCAGCCGCTCGTCCGCCCTCTTCTGGCTCTCGTATTCTCCTTCCCAGTCGATGTGGTATCCGGGCGGCAGTTTGACCTGATCGTTGATCTTTTTCATCGCCTCTTCTACGGTGCTGCCGAGGTCGCGCCCGCGCACGCTGTACTTGATCGCAACATACCGCTGATTTCCTTCGCGGTAGATCTCGGAACCGCCGTCTCTTTCTTCGATCTTGCAGAGTTGGGCGAGTGATACCCGTTCCCCGGAAGGCGACAGGAGCCGAATATTCTCGATCGCTTCTCGCGTATCGCGATATTTTGGCAGGTAGCGCAGCGTAAGGTCGTATCGGGCCTCGCCCTTGAGAACCTGGGTCAGCGCATTCCCGCCGACCGCGGTCTGAACCGCATCCTGCACATCGGCGACGTTGATCTGGTAACGGGCAGCCGCATCGCGGTCCACGGTGATGTTGAGGTTGGGCTGGCCGAGCACATGAAAGACTCCGAGGTCTTCGATCCCCTTGACACCCCGCATGATGCCGACGATCTGGTCGCTTTTTTCTTCCAATAGTTTCAAGTCATCGCCGTAGACTTTGGTGGCAAGCTCGCCCTTCACGCCACTGACTGCCTCCTCCATGTTGTCTTCGATGGGTTGCGAAAAACCCCAAACCACGCCGGGGATTTTATCGAGTTCGCGATTCATGGCGGCGATCAATTCGTCTTTGTTTTCGTGGAAGACGGGCCGCCACTCTTCTTTGGGGTTGAGATCGACGAAGTACTCGGTATTGAAAAAGCTGGTTGTATCCGTGCCGTCATCTGGCCGCCCCGTTTGGCTGGTACATTGCGGAACCTCGGGAAAAGAGCAAAGCACGATTCGGGCCTGGTTCATTACCCGGATCCCCTCGTCCGGCCCGGTGCTGGGCGCAAGCGTGCCACGGACCCAGAGCGCGCCTTCATCCAGGTGGGGCAGAAATTCGGAACCGATAGCGCCGCCGAAAGCGAGATAAAGCGCTATGAAAAGCCCCAGCAACCCGACACCAATCGTGAGCACACGCCGGCGAATGGCCCACCGTATCGCGGTGCGGTAGTGCTCAACCAGGAAGTGCATGATTGGGTTGTGCCATTCCTGCGCTCCCTTGCGGAAGGCGAAACTGGCCAACACGGGTGCGATCACAATCGAGAACAGTAATGCCCCGAGCAGCGCAAAGGCTACGGTCCAGGCCATGGGATGAAAAAGCCGGCCCTCAACGCGCTGCAGTGTGAAGATCGGCAGATAAGCGGTAATGATAATGGCGATCGCATAGAATACCGGCCGCTGTACTTCGTGCGAGGCCTCACTGATTTTTTCGCGCGCTGTCTTGACCCCGTTCTGGCGGCCTAAGTGGCGCACGATGTTTTCGATCATCACCACCGCGCCATCGACCACCATGCCAAAATCCAGCGCGCCGAGAGACAGCAGGTTGGCCGGAATCTGCCGCAAATCCAAACAGATGGACGCAAACAACAGCGAAAATGGGATGGTCGCCGCAACGATGAAGGCGCCTCGGACATTGCCGAGGAATATGAACAGGATCAGCGATACCAGGATCATTCCTTCCGTTAGGTTGTGCAGCACCGTGTGACTGGTGAAGTGAACCAGATCGCTGCGATCGATAAAGGGCACAATCTTCACGCCCGGAGGCAAGATATGATGGTTCAGTTCCTCCACTTTGTCGTGGATGCCTTGCAGGGCCGTCTCGGCCGTTGCGCCTTTCCGCAACAGCACGATGCCTGACACGACATCGTCGTTATCGACGATCTTTCCGTCCTCGTGGTGAATGGCTCTGGCAAACTGGCCGAGCCGAATCTTTGGACCTTGCGAAACAACCGCAATGTCCTTCACCCGGAGCGGCGTGCCATTCTTAGTCATGATGACCGTGCGTTCGATGTCCTGGGCACGGTCGACCAATCCGACGGAGCGCACATTGATCTGCTGCAGACCTTCTTGGATGAAGCTGCCACCGGCGTTGACGTTATTGTTGGTGAGTTGCTGCTCGACTTGGGCCAGGCTCAGTCCGTAAGCAACGAGTTTATTCGGGTCGACACGAACCTGGTATTCGCGGGTGGGGCCACCGAAGCTGGAAACGTCGACGATGTTCGGCACAGACTTGAAATGCTTTTCGACGACCCAATCTTCAATGGACTTCAGCTCCATCGGGTCATAGGCCGGATTGGTGCTGCGCAAAGTGAAGAAGTAAATCTGGCCGACCGGACTCCAGTCCGTGCCCATTTGCGGCACCACGTTTGGTGGCAGGGTGACTTGGCTCAGCCGCTCCAGAACCCGCTCCCGGTTCCAGGCATTGTCCGATTCTTCGTCGAAGATCAACTTCAGGTCCGAGAGGCCGAAGAGCGAGAACGAGCGCAGGTGCACGACATGCGGTATGCCGTTCATGACGATTTCGAGCGGAATCGTGACCTGTTGTTCGATTTGTTCCGCCGAAATCCCTGGCCATTGCGTAATGATCTCAACGTAGTTGTCGGCGACGTCGGGATAGGCCTCAATCGGAAGATCACGAAACGCGACGATGCCGCCGGCGAAAAGTATCAGTGCGAAAGCCAACACCAGCAGGCGGTTGTCGAGAGCAAAATCAACGACGCGGCGAATCATTCATTGCTCCGATTCATTGCTGCAACGTGTTTTGCAGGACCAGGGCATTCGTAACCACTTGATCTCCGGCTTTGATACCGGAAACAACTTCTTGCAGGTTGCCGGGAAGCATGTTTCCCGTGACCACCTCCAGGCGCTTGAAATGCCCTTTGCTCACCGGCGTGTAAACCCACTCGCGATCGTGCAAATGCAGAATGGCCGTGGCGGGAACCGCGGCCCTGGTTTCCGGTTGTTTCCCGTAGAAGGTCGCAGTGACGAACATGCCTACGCGCATCATTCCGGGGTTGGCGACCTCAAGGCGAACCTTCGCGGTGCGGAGATTGGGATCGAGCACCGGCAGGATGTTATCGATGCGGCCTTTCAAGACTTTGCCGGGATAGGCGTTCAGGCGGATATCCGCATATTCGCCGACGTGGACGGCGTCGAGATCATTTTCGTAAACGTCGCAGATGATCCAGACATAGGAAAGATCGGAGATGGTGAAGGGATTGGGGCCCGACAGACCCTGGACGCCTGCTGCGTTGGTGACCTCCTGGTCGGTAATTACACCCGATATGGGCGCAGTAACGTCGACGATTCCCGAAGGATGGTCTTTGTCAACGCCGAGAAGCCGCAACTGCTCGGCTGCGGTATCCAGATCGACCTTGGCATCCTGTTCGGTATCTTCGGCCTGTTCGAGAGCGCTCTTGGCGATGGCGCCCTTGTCGTAAAGAGTCTGTGCTCTTTCGAGCTGTATACGCGCCAGCCGCTCATCGTTCACGGCTTTCAGATAGAACTGGTAAGCGCCAGAGACGTCGTTGCTCCGGACCCTCAGCAGCAATTGGCCCTTCTTCACGGTGTCGCCCAGCCTGGTCTTAATTTCCACAACTCGACCTGCGGCCAGCGAGATCACGGGCACGGCGCGAGCGATATCGGGCTGCACCACGCCGGTGACATTGAGGGCCGGCGCCGCTTTATGCTCGACCGCCGTCACCAGCGGGAACTGTTCCGGGCGGTCGACTTTGAAATTGTTGGCATCCAGGTCAGGCTCGACGGTTGCCGGTGGGGGTGCCTCGGCCTTCGGGTCGGCTTTGGTTTCATTGCAACCAAGCAGGAGCAAAGTCAAGGGCAAGCAGAGAATTGCCGCCAGCATCAGGCTGACGAATCTGATTTTCATTGGATAACCTCCCGGCCTACGGCCATATTCAATTGGGCCGCAGCCGTCAAGTACGCACCAACCAAGTTCACGTAGCTGAGATCCACGGTGCGGTAGTCACTTTGCGCATTCAAGAAATCGAGCAGCGATGCGCCGCCATGCTGATAGGCAAAGAAGACCGTGTCGCGGACTCGAACCGCCTGTTGCAGATATTTCGCCTTATAGGGCTGCAGCAGAATCACATTGCTGTTCAGCGTCGCATAGCCGGAATCTACGTCGCTCAGCACTCCTGCTTCCGCGGCATCGCGCAATCTTTCGTTGCGTGTAATATCGAGCTGAGTGCGCAGCTTCTCTCCCTGGTTGCGATCGAAGATGCGCAGAGGGATGCCGACACTGACGCCCAGCGTATTTATGCCAAACGGGTTATTGTTGGATGAGTTGTGCGTATACCACGCGCTGAAAGTTGGATCGGTTGAACCGTTCGCAATCGCCAGCTTGTGATCGGTCTGTGATTTATCGACGGCTTCAACCGCGGCCTTTAGATCGGGCCGTGTATCCAGGGCGATCTTCCGGAAGTCGTCACGAGGGGCAAGTTGATCATTGAAATCGAACGGCCCACTCACGTCGAATTGCTCAATCGGCGTCCGGTCATTCAGCAGTGTGAGCAGCTCGATTTTCGCTGTGCGCAAATTCACGTCGGCAGTTTGGAGATCCGATTCATACTGCACCCGCTGCAGTTCCAATCGGTCGAGGTCGATTTGCGCGATGTCGCCGGCGTTGAAGCGATTTCTACTGATATCCAGTACGTGGTCGTAGTAGGCAAGGTTGTCTTTTGCCAGCTGCAGCACCGCCTTTGCCTGCAGCGTTGACACAAATGCGCTCCGTAAGTTGAAGAGCAGAGTTCGATCCAGATCGGCGTGACTGGACTCGACGATCATGGTTCCCTTTCTGGCGCTTTCCAGCCGCAACTCCCGCTTGTGCTGCCGCTCGTGCAGATAGCTAACGCTGGGCGATTCGTAGGTGCCAGCGAACGGCCGCCAGACTCCTTTGTGAGGAGAGATTTGGGTCCCATCCGCCAGCAAAGAGAATTGCGGGTTGGGGCGGAGATACGCGGTGATCTCCTGTGCCTTTGATTCGTCTATGTTCACCGCGTCCGCCAGCAGGGTGGGGTTGTCCCGCTCAAAACGGTCTTTCACCTTCTCCCAGGTCCAGCCTTGGGCGGGCTGGGGGGCCGGCGGCTGCGCTGGCTGCTGTGCGGACGAAACTGCGGCAACTCCCAGCGTCAGAACCAGAAAACGGCAGAAACATCGCTGGATTCTTGTGTGCATCCAGTAACTCCGTCAGAGCCTCTCGGATTTTCCGAAGGCTCGGTTGATATGTGGCCTGCTGCCTCTGTGGGCGTCCGCCATCTGATTGACGGGGCTCCTACGAGTATGTGGGTTCCCTCGTAAGAATTTCGTAAAAATGAGGCAAGTTCTCGTCAATTCTTGAATGCAACGGATCGACAATTTAGCAAGTTACGCGAGGCGGGAACACGGAGGAGCGCGGCTGGGGCGGAGAATCGATGGAGCCGCGGGCACCGCAAGAGGAACGGTGAAAAGTTCGTGCCAGCCCTCGCTGTTGAGGGAGAGCGAGGCCGTGGTGGCGACAACAGCGGGCAAATTCTGCCAGGGGCTGTGCCAGACAGAGGCCTTTTCCACCGCCGCCTGACAGACACTGCGCTTGCCCGGCGAGGATTCTTCCATCTCGGCGCGCATGGCGTGCAAGTCGTCGCTGGCCGAGATCACCGGGAACAAGAGAACCAATACGCAGCCCAGCGCGCAGAGGAAGACGAGCGGGCGCGCCGCCGGACTTCTTGCTGGACTATCCGAGCTGGTCGAAGAAGTCCGTTGCCGCCACAGCAGATAGGCGGGCGCCAGCAGGGACAGCCAGCAGAGATTAAGAAAAAGTTCCATACTAAGTGCAAGTTTTCTGGGAGAATACACCACGAACACAATCTGGTGCAACTGCCTCAGCATACTGAGGGTAGCAGGTAGACGACAAGTGACTAGCGTACCTGCGTGGGCGGGCAAGAGTCGCTACGGTCCCTGCATGACCTGCAGAGCCTGAGGTGTTTGGAGTCGCTGGCGAAGGATAACTTTCCGGGTGGGGATTTCGGCAATGGCATCCGCATGGATCACGTAGGCGCCGTTGGGCAGCGCGCTGCCAAAGGAAATGTCAACGTTGGTAGAGCCCGCCTTAAGCGGGAAATGCTCATAGCCGATTGCGGTTGCTCGGCCGTTGTCGGCGACGGCCACGATGATGACCGTCAGATCGAAGGTGTCATGGGTGCCATTGGAGACTATAACGGAGCCGTCAATCCGGTTGTCGCGAACCTTGGGGGATTGAAGCCATTCGAGCAACAGAGAAGCCGTGACCACCACTCGGAATTCTTTGTTAATGGTGTGCGGAGGATGGCCTGAGTCTTCGACTTTCAAAGTCACCGAGAAATCTCCCGGCGTGGTGGGGCGTCCGCTCAAGAGGCCTTCCGAGGTGAGGGTGATTCCATCGGGAAGATCGCCACTGGCCACGCTCCAGACGTAGGGCGGAGCGCCGCCGCTGGCATGGAGAAGAACGTGGAATTCCACGCCCGCTTCGATTGTGGGCAGAGGTACGTCCACCACTGTCAGAATGGGGGTCTGAGCGGCGAGCAGACTGGAGAAACAAATCAGGATCGCAATGAGTCGAACGACTTGGGTGAAGTTCATTTCGCTTCGTTTGATTTTACGCTGGGCACGGCGTAAAAGAACTGCAATATGTCTTATCGTGTGTCGCATGTGGTGTTCGGCCTTTTACTCGTCTGCTTGCTCGTCTGCTCAATTGTCTGCTCAATGACCGCGGACAGTCTGGCGCAAGCTCCAGCTTCATCTCCGCCCAAGCAGAGAACGAATAATGCCGAAGAGGCTGCGGTAATCGATCGGATCTTGAATCGCGTCCAGTTTGAAAACGACGGAACCGAAGTGAGGGAGACCGAGGCCGTAGTTCGGATACAAAGCCAGGCGGGCCTGGAAGAATTCGGGCAACTGGTTTTCGGGTACTCGTCGGCGACCGAGAAATTGGACGTCGAATATGTCCGGGTGCGCAAGCCCGACGGCCAGGTGGTGTTGACGCCGGAGTCAACCGCGCAGGATTTCGCTCCCGACGTGCTGAAGGAAGCTCCGATGTACAGCGACTACCGGCAGCGGCATATTTCCGTGGCGGCATTGCAGCCCGGGGACACTCTGGAATACCGCACCGTGACGCGGGTTCTCACGCCGCTCGCTGCGGGAAACTTCTGGTACGAATACACATTTCCAAAGGGTGTGGTGGTCAGCGAAGATCGGCTGGAGCTCGATATCCCGAAGGCCCGCGAAGTGAAGCTCAAGACGCCGACGCACAAGCCCGAGATTCAGGAGACTGAAGACCGGCGCTTCTACACCTGGGTGGTGAAGGATATTCAGCCGGAACGCGACAAAGATAAAAATGACGCAGACGAGGAGACCGGTCCGGATGTGCAACTGACGACTTTCACCGACTGGAAGCAGGTCGCGCAATGGTATGCAAAGTTGCGGGGTGAGCGCATGACGGTCGACGACAGCGTGCGGAAAAAAGCCGAGGAGCTCACCAAGGGAGCCGACACGCCCACGGAAAAGGCTCGACGCCTCTATGATTTCGTGGCGCGCAATGTGCGTTACGTGAGCATCTCGCTTGGAGTCGGGCGCTATCAGCCGCATTCGGCCTCGGACGTTCTGCAGAATGGTTACGGCGACTGTAAGGACAAGCACACGTTGTTTTCCGCGCTGCTGCGGGCGGAGGGAATTCAGAGTTATCCAGTGCTGATCGACAGCTCGCGCAAGCTGGATGCGGACGTTCCCTCGCCGGCGCAGTTCGATCACGTGATCACGGCGGCGCGCCTGGGTACGACAACCGGGCTGACCTGGCTGGATACGACTCCTGAAGTGACGCCCTTTGGGCTGATTCTTTATCAGTTGCGAAACAAACAAGCAGTCGTGGCGTCGGAGGACAGCGAGGCAGGATTGCAGCGAACGCCAGCCGATTCGCCGATTAAAACCTTCATGCACTTCACGCTCGACGGCAAATTCACCGAGTTCGGCGTGCTCGACGCGACCCTTGAGGTCACGGCCCAGGGAGACCGCGATTGGCCGATGCGTGCCAGCTTTCGACGATTCTCGCAAGCGCAGTGGAAGGACTTTGTGAAAGCTCTTTCTGCGAATTGGGATTTGCCGGGCGACGTCGATGACGTTCAACTGGATCCCATTGAGGACACGAGCAAGCCTTTTCATCTGAAGTATCACTTGCACCAGGACCAGTATTTTGTAGTGCCCTCGACGAGCGTGAATTTCCGCCTGATTCCGCCCCTGGGGTTGCCAGCGATTCGAGCGGCGGGAAAGAGTACGGAACCGATGGACATCGGTCCCGCGGGGGAAATGGACTACCGGGTCCGCTTGGAGTTTCCCCTTAACTACACGGTGCACACGCCCACCGCGGTGAAAATGTCGCGAGACTATGGCGACTATTCATCGACGTACTCGCTGAGCAAGGGAATTCTGGAAGGCGAACGCAAGCTGAGTGTAAAGATGAACGAGCTGGCGGCGGCGCGGCGCGCGGATTACGAATCGTTTCGCAATGCCGCGCAAAGCGATCAAGACGAGCTCTTGTCGGCCACCATCCTGACGCCGTCGGGGCAAGGGGCGCAGGCGTCGTCTTCAAAGATGGAAGGAACTCCCGCGGAACTGCATAAAGCGGGAGTGAAAGCGCTGCAGAGCAAGGATTATCGCACCGCGATCGACTTGCTGAAGCGTGCAGTAGACGCGGATGCGGGTCCGCATCCGAGCCTGAAAGACGGCTGGTACGACCTGGGACTGGCATACGCGGGAGCCAACGATCACAAGGCGGCGATTGGCGCTTTCCAGTTGCAGATCCTGCTCGATCCGAATCACAAAAGCGCCAACGGCGAACTCGCGATGGAACTACAGCAGACCGGAAAGACCGACGAAGCAATTGCGGCGTATCGCAAGCAACTGGAGTTGACTCCGTACGAAAAAATGAGTCTCAAGAATCTTGGCTTGTTGCTGGCGCAGCTCGGACGGGATGCCGATGCGCGCCAGGAACTGGAAGCGGCCGCTGCGCTTCCTCCGGATGATCCGGAAACGAAGATGGCGTTGGCCCAGGTGTACGAGCGGTTAGGAGAGAAATCGCAAGCACAAGAATTGATGAAGGGACTGACGGGCAGTGCGGGCGCGGATTCGGGTCAGGATATCTTCGCATCGGCGTTAAAGAACGACATTGATCCGACCCAGACCGAGAACGATGCGCAACAGGTTCTCTACGACATTGGAGGGCAGTTTGACTCGGGCGAGTTAGACCGGCTGGGGCCGTCGGCGTTTTCGGCGATGCGCCTGGTGGCGCTGGCGTGGGCGCGGATAGGATGGGCGAAATTTCAGCGCGGCGAAAATCTGTCGGCGATGCAGTTTCTAACGTCGGCGTGGCTTTTGAGCGAGTCGGGGACAGTTGCTAACCGCTTGGGGCAGGTGCTCGAAAAACAAGGTCAGCCGGAGCAGGCACGCCACATGTACACGCTGGCCGCGGCGGCGGGCGGAAACGACATACAAGATTCGCGGGCGCGCTTGGTGAAGCTCGCTGGCGATCCAGTTGCGGCGGAGAAGGATGCGGCACAAGCGCCGGTGGAGCTGGTGCAAGCACGCACGATAAAGCTCGGGGCGATTACCAGCAAGCCAGTTTCGGCGCGGTTTAATCTCGTGTTCGACAGCTCGCCGCGTCCGGAGCGCGCCGAGTTTGTTGACGGTGACGAAAGCCTTCGTTCGGCGACCGAACAACTGCGGGAGAAGGACTTCCCTGTGAGATTTCCGGATGTGTCGTCGGTGAAAATTGTTCGCCGAGGGCTGTTGAGCTGCGGCGGTTCGGGGTGTGCGATTGAGCTGCTGCCGATCGATAAGGAATCTTCTGCGGGGAGCGCGCCCGGCAAGTAATTCTCCGTAGAGACGCTGCTAGCCGCGTCTCTCTTTCATCTTCTTCCATCAATTTCCAATTTGCGTGTTTGGTGGGCTGTGTGTGGCGTCCCCTCGACGCATCCGCATGGACTCCGATAATCTAATGAGTCTTGTAATGGAGGTCCTGCCCATGCGGGAGGCCGTCGAACGATTGTGGCCGGAAATTCAGTGGATCAGCGATTCCAAGCTTCGGGAGCAGGTCACGCAAACCTGGATCAAGGCGCTCGAGCGCAGTCCGCTGAAGCCCGATGACCTGAACCGGATTCCTTTTACTCTGCTGGTTCCGAATTGTCCGATTACATTCATGGAGCACAAGCGCTGCGTGGTGCATATTGCGCGCGACAGCGCGAAGGCGATGACGGACTTTATGGGTCGAGCGCTGCCGATCGACGCGGACGTGGTGATCGCAGGTGCGATCCTGGCGGACGTCGGGAAATTACTGGAGTATGAGATCGGTCCAGACGGAAAAAGCCGGCAAAGTGAGCGCGGAGAAGCATTGCGGCATCCCTTTACGGGAGTCGGGCTGGCGATGGAGTGCGGCGTGCCCGACGCCGTGTGCCACATCATCGCCGCGCACGCCGCCGAAGGCGATCTGGTGAAGCGCACGACCGAAGCGTTCATTGTGCACCACGCCGATTTCATGGCGTTTCTGCCGTTCAAGAATCCGAAGAACGTGAAAGTCAAGTAGGGTTTAGGTTTTACTGACAGCTGAAAGCTGACAGCTGCGTTACAGGAGATGTCCTTGCCGACCCCACAAACTGCAGTCAAAGAAACTGTCACCGCGACCATGTCCCGCTGGGCTGCGGGACTTGAATACAAGCAGCTCTCCGGGGACGCGGTGTACCAAGCCAAGCGCTTCCTGCTCGATTCAGTGGGCTGCGCGCTGGGCGGATATCAGCAGCATGACGTGATCATTGCGCTCGAAGTGCTGAACGAGATTGCCGGGCGCGGGCCGGCGACCGTGATCGGCACGGGCCAGAAGATGGACCCAGCTTCAGCGTCGCTGGCCAATGCCCTGATGATCCGCTGCATGGATTACAACGACATTTACTGGAAGCAGGATCCATCGCATCCCTCCGATATTTTTCCGGCCGCGATGGCGTGTTGTGAGCGCGCCAAGAGCGACGGCAAGGAATTGATCGTTGGATTTGTGCTGGGCCATGAGTTCGAAATGCGCTTGTGCGAAGCGGCTTTTCCGGGCATCCGTGAGCGCGGTTGGCATCATGCGACGCTGACGGCGTTTGTTTCGCCGATCGTGGCGGGGCGCGCGCTCCATCTGAGTTGGGAGCAGATTCAACATGCCATCGGGATTTCCGCTTCGCGCCATTGCACCATGGGCGCGGTAACTGCGGGAAAGCTCACCATGATGAAGAATACCGTCGATCCGATGGCTACACAGAGCGGCGTTCTGGCGGCGTTGCTGGCCGAGAAGGGCTACAGCGGTCCCGAACACGTGATCGACGGCAAGGAAGGATTGGTTCACTGCTTCGGTCCGGAGTGGAAACAAAATTTGTTGACGGACGGGCTCGGCGAATCGTGGCGTATCACACAGTGCGGAATGAAATTCTTTCCGACTGAGGCGCTGACGCACGCTCCGATTTCCGCTGTGCTGGATCTGGTCAAGGACAACGACCTGCACCCGGATCAAGTAGAGAAGATTCAGATCCGGTCGCTGGCGCGGGCAGCTGATATTCTTTCCGACCCGAGCAAGTACGATCCGCACACCAAGGAGACAGCGGACCATTCGCTGCCCTACGTGATCGCAGCGGCGCTCGTCGACCGGCAAGTGACCCCGGCGCAGTTCGAGATGAAGAAGATCATGGACCCGACGATTCGTGCCCAGCTGAAAAAAGTGGAAGTCGTGGCGGACCCCGAGATCGAGAAGGTCTTCCCGGCTTTGCAGCGGGTGATTGTGAATATTAGGACGACCGACGGACGGAAATTCTCGAAGCAATTGGACTATCCAAAGGGCGATCCACGAAATCCGCTTAGCGATGCGGAGATTGAAGAGAAATTCCGGGCGCTGGCGGAGGGCGTGCTTTCGGCAAAGGCGCAGGCTAAGCTGCTTGACGCGATTTGGAATCTGGAGAAGTGCGGAGCAGTCGCGAAACTGATGGCGCTGATGACGGCGGATGGGAAAAAAGCGGCACATGGGAAGGCGAAAGGTGTGAAGGCCAAGCCAAGAGTGAAGAGTAAGAAGCCTTGAGGAATTAAGAAATGACAGATCTGAAAGAAACGGTCGCATCACGCATGGCAGCGCGTTATACAAAGCTCGCAAGCGTGGTTCGTGAGCTGGCAGCGCCGCTGAGCGACGAGCAGTTTTGGGCCAAGCCCTTCGCGTTCGGCAATAGCTTTGGCCATCTTGTGCTGCATCTCACCGGCAACTTGAATTACTACATCGGAGCGCAGATTGCGGGAACAGGCTATGTGCGAGATCGTCCACTTGAGTTTTCAGATGCGGCACGGCCGTCCAAGGCAGAAGTGTTGAAGAAATTTGATCAAACGATTGAGATGGTGCTCGGTGCGATCAACAGCCAGTCGGCGGAAGGCTGGTCAAAGGAATATACGGCAGTGGGTGCGGATGCCCGCAACAGGTTCGAAATGGTGCTGCAGTGCGCGACGCATCTGCATCATCACATTGGGCAAATGATGTATCTGGGGTTCGAGTTGAAGCGGAAGGGTTAAGTGATCGGGAGTTCATATGGGTCAGACCGTCGTTGAAAAAATCGCGCAGAAACACATGACCGAAGGCCCGGCGCGACCGCTGCGGACGGGCGATTTCCTGTCGATTCGTCCGCACCGCTGCATGACGCATGACAACACGTCGGCGGTGATGAGCAAGTTCAAGGGCCTCGGCGCGAAGAAGGTGAAAGATTCGCAGCAGCTTATGTTTGCGCTCGATCATGACATCCAGAACCAGGATGAAGCGAACCTGAAGAAGTACCGCGCGATTGAAGCGTTCGCCAAAGAACAGGGCGTGGATTTCTATCCTGCTGGATCGGGCATCGGGCACCAGATCATGGTCGAGCGCGGGTACGTGGTTCCCGGCTCGTTTGTAGTTGCATCGGATTCGCATTCCAATATGTATGGCGCGTTGGGCGCGATCGGAACGCCGATTGTTCGCACGGATGCGGCTGCGGTGTGGGCCACGGGGGAGTTCTGGTGGCAGATTCCGCGGTCGATTCAGGTTGTGCTCGAAGGTAAATTGCCGGAGGGCGTCACGGGCAAGGACGTAATCATCACTCTGTGCGGGCTCTATAATCACGACGAATGCCTGAACGCGGCGGTCGAGTTCACCGGGCCGGGAGTGTCATCGCTCTCGATGGACGCGCGCTTTTCAATTTCAAATATGACAACGGAGTGGGGTCCACTGGTCGGCTGGTTCCCGGTGGACGAGGTTACGATCCAGTATTTGCGCTTTGTTTACCGGCGACTCAACGAGATGGGTGTGGAGCGGTTCACGGAAAGCGACATTGCGAGTTGGGAGAAGAATTCTCAGGCTCCGGATGCGGGCGCGGCTTATGCAGCGCGGATCACGCTCGACCTCGCGCAAGTGACGCCGCACGTTTCGGGCCCCGATACGGTGCAGGCGATGCAGTCGCTGGCTGAAATTGAGAAGAACAAAGTTGCGATTCAGAAGGCGTATCTGATTTCGTGCGTGAATTCGCGGCTGGAAGATCTGGCCGCGGCGGCGAAGGTGCTCAAGGGTCAGAAAGTCGCCTCGGGCGTGAAGTTCTACCTGAGCGCAGCGAGTAAGTGGGTGCAGGAAGAAGCTGAGAAGCGCGGCATCTGGCAGACGTTGATGGAGGCAGGCGCGCAGCCGCTGCCGTCGGGCTGCGGACCGTGCATTGGCCTCGGCGTGGGATTGCTGGAGGCGGGCGAGGTCGGAATCTCCGCTACGAATCGAAACTTCAAAGGCCGCATGGGATCGCGCGATGCGCAATGCTACCTGGCGAGCCCGGAGGTAGTGGCATCGTCAGCCCTTGCCGGTTATATTCGCGGACCGCATGAGTTCGCGCATCGCTCTCCGCAGCGGGCTTACACCGAGTTGTCTTCGGCATCAGGCGGCGCGGAGCAAGTTGAAATGCTGCCGGGCTTTCCGCAGCGCGTGCAGGGACGACTGGTGTTCATGCCGCAGGATAACGTCAACACCGATGCGATCTACGGCAAGGACTACACCTATCGCGACGACATGACTCCGGAAATGATGGCGAAGGTGGTGATGGAAAATTACGATCCACAGTTCGCAGCGCGAACGAAGGCGGGCGACGTAATTGTCAGCCAGTTCAACTTCGGCACCGGGTCGAGCCGCGAACAGGCGGTCACGTGTCTGAAGGCGAAAGGCATTCCGCTGGTGATCGCGGCCAGCTTCTCGCAGACCTATCTACGGAATGCGTTCAATAATGGATTTTTGTGTATAGAAGTCCCGGAGTTTGTGGCGCGGTTGCGCGAGCAGTTTGCGAAGGAGATCGCCGCTAAGGAGAAGACGATTATTCCGGGTGATGAGATTCATATCGATTTCACCTCGAGTACGATCTCATGGCGCGGAGAGAATTTTGCGTTCCCGGCGCTGGGCAGTGTGCAACAGTCGCTGGTGATTGCCGGTGGTGTGGAGAATCTGGTGGCGAAACGGTTAGGTGTGGCGTAGCCCTTTTCATTCCGAAGATTTTGAATTTCTCGGCGCCCTCGGTGTCTAGGCGGTAGAGATCTTGAGGAGCAAGAATGGCCAAATACACAGTCATCACCATGCCCGGAGATGGTATCGGAAACCAGGTTCTGCCGGAATCATTGCGGGTTTTGAAGGTTATTGGTTTTGACGCTGAGTACATTCATGCCGATATCGGATGGGACTGCTGGTGTGCGCAGGGCAATGCGTTGCCCGACCGGACGATCGAGTTACTCACCAAGCATAAGTTAGGTTTGTTCGGAGCGATTACTTCGAAGCCAAACAAAGCAGCGCAGGCGGAACTTAAACCCGAGTTACAAGGGAGGGGTCACGTTTATTACTCGCCGATCGTGACCATGCGGCAGAAATTCAAGCTTGACATCTGTATGCGGCCCTGCGTTGGGTTCACCGGCAATCCTCTGAACTACATTCGGAAGAAGGCGGACGGCGGCTTCGACAAGCCTGGTTTTAACGAGCCTGGTTTCGACGAACCCAAGATCGACACCACCGTATTTCGGCAAGGTACGGAGGGCATGTACGCCGGCGTGGAGTGGACGAATCCTCCCGAGAACGTGCGCGCCGCCTTGAACAGCCATCCCAGGTTCAAAGCGTTCGCCAGCGTGCCCGGGCCGGAACTCGCGGTAAGTTGCCGCATCATCACGCGCAAGGCCGCCCAGCGCATCGTGACCGCGGCTTTCGAGTATGCGAAAAAGCGCGGGTTCAAGGGCGTAACGATTTGTGAAAAGCCGAACGTGGTGCGCGAGACTTCGGGCATGATGGAGGAAGTGGCAAAAGAGGTTGCGAAGAATTATCCGGGGATTGCGCTTTGGTCGACGAATATTGACGCGCAACTGATGTGGCTGAACAAGAATCCGGAAGAGTACAACGTAATCGTGGCCTCGAATCTGTTTGGCGACATTCTTTCCGACGCTTTCGCGGGGCTGGTCGGCGGGCTGGGATTCGCGGCATCCGGCAACATTGGGGATGACGTGGCGGTCTTCGAGCCGACCCATGGGTCCGCTCCGAAGTATGCCGAGCTGAATCCGCCCATCGTGAATCCAATCGCAATGATTCTTTCAACCGCTATGATGCTCGATCATGTCGACGAAGAACAGAAGGCGAATCGCATCCGCAAAGCGATTGCGCATGTGGTGCGGGAAGGCAAGGTCCGGACTTACGATATGATGCGCTTGACGGGCGGGCCCAAAGCGATCAGTCAGGGTGCGGCTTCGACGGTACAGATGACGGACGCGATTTTGGAAGAACTGAGATAGGCAACCAGTTGGGAATCCTGGAATTGAGGATCTCGAGTTGAGGATTTCGAGTTCATAAAACTATGAGCAGCGTTGTCGAGACTACGCCCCCGCGTTCTGCCGAGGCAGGCCATTGGGGCACAGAGGTTAGGTCGGACGTGCACGTCGCCTTTGACGCGCGCGACAGCGGTGGCGTCGAGATCTCGCTTGAGTCGCGGGTTGCACCTTATTACGGCTCCGCGATCCTGGAGCAGACGCGAGAGGTTCTGGACGAACTCGGAGTGAAGCACGCGCGGGTTGTGATTCATGATGAAGGCGCTCTGCCTTTTGTCATCGCCGCTCGCATAGAGGCCGCGGTCAGGCGTGCCGGGGTTGCGCTGGGCAAACACTCGTTGCCGGAGCCGCATCCGCTGCCGGGGCCGTCGCAAAAGGACCGGCTGCGTCGATCGCGTCTGTACCTGCCCGGCTCTGAACCGAAGTACTACATCAATGCCTCATTGCATGGGCCCGATGCCGTGATTCTCGATTTGGAGGATTCAGTGCATCGCGGAGAGAAAGACGCCGCTCGCATCCTGGTGCGAAATACGCTGCGGGCAGTCGATTTCGGACCGTGCGAGCGTATGGTGCGCATTAACCGGTTGCCGCTGGGGCTCGAAGATCTCGCGATGGTGGTGGGCGAGAGTCCGGATCTGATTCTGATTCCGAAGGTCGAGGAACCCGAGCAAGTCAGGGAAGTGGATCGCATGATCGGTGAGATCAAGGCGCGCAACGGAATTACCCGGCCGATCTGGATCATGCCGATCCTGGAGTCGGCGCTGGGGATCGAGAATGCATTCGCTGTCGCGACCGCGAGCGAGAACATCGCGGCGCTCACGATCGGGCTCGAGGATTACACCGCCGATCTCGGCGTGGTGAAGACCACCGAGGGACTTGAGTCGCAGTATGCGCGTTCGCGCGTGGTGAATGCGGCGCACGCGGCGGGGGTGCAGGCGATTGACTCGGTCTTCAGCGATATCGCCGACATGGATAGTCTGCGCCGATGGGGAGAAGCTTCACGGGCTACGGGATTCGAAGGGATGGGATGCATCCATCCCGGGCAGATTCGCGTGATTCACGAAGCGTTTCAACCGACGGCGATCGAGATCGAAAAGGCGCAGAAAGTGGTTGCCGCTTTTGAGGAAGCGCAGGGCAAGGGATTGGCGGTGGTGAGTTTGGGTTCGAAGATGATCGATCCTCCGGTGGTGCACCGGGCGCTGAAGTTGGTGGAGCGGGCGAAAGCGATGGGAGTGATTTCTTGAGTGTGAGTGTGAATGCGAATGCGAAAGAAAGAGTAGAGCTGGCGCAGAACGCCGCCGGTCGCGCGGTGCCGACGATGGTGAACGGCAAACCGCAGATTCCGTTTCAGGGCACGGCAAAATATCAGCCGCGTGGGCGGAAGGCGGCGCCGGTAATCTCCTCGAATAAAGATTATCCAGATAACGGCGATAAGCGCGCGGCCGATCTGGAGACCGCGCTGCGCAAGTGCGGGCTGCGCGACGGGATGGTGATCTCGAACCATCATCATCTGCGCGACGGCGATCAAGTAGCGCTGATGGCGTTGGAGGCTGCGGCCAGGATCGGCGTCAAAGACTTGATGTGGTTCCCAAGCGCGTCGTTCCCTTCCCAGAGTAGTGCGATCGAACTGATGGAGAAAGGCGTAATTCATCACATTGAAGGCTCGATGAACGGGCCGCTAGGCGATTACTGCACGCAAGGGAAGATGCGGGGCATGGGCGTGCTGCGTTCGCATGGCGGACGCTACCAGGCGATTCAAGACGGAGAAGTTCACATTGACGTCGCGGTGATTGCGGCGCCGGCCGCCGATTTTTTCGGCAACGCGGATGGCTCGCATGGCAAGTCGGCTTGTGGCTCGCTCGGTTTTGCGCTGGCGGATTCCACCTATGCCGATCGCGTGATCGTGGTCACCGATAACCTGGTGCCATTTCCTTGTGTGCCCTGGCAGATTCAGGGCAACAACGTGGACTTTGTGGTGAAGGTGGAATCGATTGGCGATCCGGCGAAGATTGTTTCCGGCACGACGCAGATTACGCGTTCGCCGGACCGGCTGCGGATCGCGGAACTGGTGGCGGAGTTTCTGCGGGCAGCGGGCATTATGAAGAATGGATTTTCGTTTCAGGCAGGAGCCGGCGGGATCGCGCTGGCGTTCGTCGAGTATCTGAAACAGATGATGAAGCAGGATGGAGTCAAGGCGCGCTTCGTTCGGGGTGGGTCAACGAAATTCCTGGTTGAGTTGTTGAACGAAGGACTGACGGACTACATCCTCGATGGGCAGACGTTTGATCTCGAGGGCGTAAAGTCGATGGCGAACGATCCGCGGCACGTGGCCACTTCGCCGTTCACTTCGTACAACTACCATGGCAAGGGAAACTTCGCTTCGCTGGTCGATGCGGTGGTATTGGGCGCGACGGAAGTTGACGTGAACTTCAACGCCAATGTGGTGACGCACTCCGACGGGCGGTTGCTGCACGGCATTGGCGGATGGCAGAACTGCCTGTTTGCCGGATGCACGATTCTCGCGCTGCCTTCATTTCGCGATCGCATTCCCGTGATCGTAGACGAGGTTACGACGATGACGGGGCCGGGAGAGATGGTTGACGTGGTCGTGACCGAACGCGGAATTGCGATCAATCCGCGACGCACGGACCTGCTCCACGCGGTGATCGGATCGAAATTGCCGATTCGTCCGATTCAGGACATCAAAGTGGAGGTGGAGAAAATTTGCGGCAAGCCGGCGCGACCGAAGTTGGGCGATCGTCCATGCGCGGTGGTGAAGTGGGTGGATGGGACGGTGCTGGATACGGTGTGGCAGGTGAGCTGACGTAAAAGTTTCGCGACGATGGCACGTTCGCGGGCAGACAGGTATCCTGATCTGCCCGATTTTTGTTTTGCGGAGGCGCGAGTGCGCGGGCTGAAAGCGAAGCGAGTCCTGATCACCGGCGGGGCCAGCGGCATCGGAGCGGCCACGGCAGCGCGATTTCTTGAAGAAGGGTCGGTAGTGTGCGTGCTCGACCGCGACGCGGAGGCGCGACGGAAGATCCTGCAAGAATTGCCCGGCCTAGCCGCAGCGCTCAATGCCGATGTTTCCAACCTTGCGCAGGTGCAAACCGCCCTTGCCGAAGCGATTCGACTGATGGGCGGCGTGGATGTGCTGGTGAATAACGCCGGCGTCAGCATCCGTCATAACTTTCTCGACATCACGCCAGAAGAGTGGGACAAAGTAATTGCCGTGAATTTGACCGGCGTCTTCTATGTCGGGCAGACGGCGGCACGTCACATGATGGAGCGCGGCGGCGGCGTGATTCTGCAAACGGCGTCGACCAACGGACTGGTGGGACAGCCGTACTACGCCGACTACAACGCAACCAAGGCGGGCGTGATTGAACTCACCAGGAGCATGGCACTGGAGCTTGCGCCGAAGATTCGTGTGTGTGCAGTCGCGCCGGGATACGTTATGACTCCGATGCAGCGTGCCGAATATACCGACGAGATGTTTGCCGCGCTAAATGCAAAGCTTCCGCTGCGGCGGCACGCGAAGCCGGAAGAGATCGCAGCGCTGTTCGCATTTCTCGCTTCCGACGACGCACAGTACATCACGGGTCACGTATATACGATTGATGGCGCTGAGATCACGGGAGGGCTGGCCAGCCGGTAGGCGATGCAGCTTTCTGGAAAAGTCGCGCTGATTACGGGCGGGGCGTCCGGCATAGGCCGCGCGACAGCCCTGCTGTTCGCGCGCGAAGGAGCAGCGGTTGCCCTGGCGGATGTGAATGTGGATGCAGGCAAGCGTGTCGCTGATGAGATCGCTCAATCTGGCGGGCGCGCCTTCTTTGAGCCCGTGAATGTGACGCAATCCGCCGATTGCCGGCGGCTGGTCGAGCGTGCGATTCGGGAATTCGGCCAGATCGACATTCTCTTCAACAACGCGGGCATCATTCGCCGTGCAACGATTCTCGATCTCAGCGAAAACGACTGGGACCGGGTGATGGCAGTGAACGTGAAGTCGATTTATCTGCTAGCGCGCGAAATAATTCCGCACATGCAGAAAGCGGGCGGCGGAACGATCATCAACACGGCTTCAGGATGGGGACTGGCCGGCGGCGCGAAGGCTGCGGTTTACTGTGCTTCGAAGGGCGCCGTCGTGCTGCTGACGAAAGCGATGGCCATCGACCACGGGCCGCAAAAGATTCGCGTGAATTGCATTTGTCCCGGCGACACCGACACTGGCATGCTGCGCGAAGAAGCGCAGCAACTCGGAGAAGAGAGGAGCCACTTTCTTGCCGAATCGGCGAAGCGTCCGCTAGGTCGCGTGGGGACATCAGAGGATATCGCGCAAGCCGCGCTGTATCTAGCCAGCGATGCGTCTTCGTTTGTCACCGGCACGGCGCTGGTCGTCGATGGTGGAGGACTGGCGGGCTCGTTTTGAATTTCATCAGTCGAGTTCTAATGACCACGAAATGACCACCAAAATGACAACCAAGACGAAGAATCGAGAGCGGTCGCGTGATTGGTATGAGCGCGCACAGCAGTTGCTCATCGAGGGCGTGAACTCCCCTTCGCGCGGCGTGGCCGTGTACTCGCCGGGGCCGGTCGTACTGGAGCGTGGTCGGGGATCGCGCGTCTGGGACCTCGACGGAAACGAGTACGTCGATTTCATGATGTCGTTCGGGGCGCTGATTCAGGGACACGCACATCCGAAAATTGTAGAGGTAGTTTCGCAGACGATGGCAGAAGGCTCGCATTTCGCAGCCGCCACTCCAGCCGAGGCGGAAGCCGCTGAGCGCTTCCTGCGCATGGTGCCGACCGCGGAAGCCGTGCGCTTCACCAACAGCGGCACTGAAGCTACGATGCTGGCCTTGCGCCTGGCGCGCGCACACACTGGGCGAACAAAGTTCCTCAAATTCGAAGGCCACTACCATGGCTGGTACGACTCCTACTGCTTGAACGGGAACAGCCATCCGGCGGAGCAACTGGGTCCGAGAGAAAATCCCACTCGCTTTCCGGATTCGGAGGGAATTCCGGCATCGGTATTCGATGATGTGGTGCTGGCGCCGTGGAACGATCTGGAGGCGCTGGAAAGTATTCTGCGCCGTCACGGCCGAGAACTTGCCGCCGTGATCACCGAGCCGATTATGGCAAACATGGGCTGCATCCTGCCGCGCGATGGATACATGCAGAAGATCCGCGATCTGGCGCATCAGTTCGGCGCAGTCTTTATCCTGGATGAAGTTGTGACCGGATTCCGCTACGCACCCGGCGGATGCCAGCAGCATTACGGACTGAAGCCGGATCTCAGCACCTTCGGCAAGGCTCTGGGAGCGGGATTTCCCGTGGGCGCAGTGGCGGGACCGCGCGCGATCCTCGACCGCATGCGCTGGGGCAGCGGCATGGTGCTGCACTATGGCACCTTCAACGGCCATCGGCTCACTATGCGTGTGATCGCCGCAAATCTCGATCTGCTCGCAGCAAATGAGGGCGCGGTTTACCAGCAGATATACGCGATCGGAGATGCCGCCATCGCCGGTCTGCGTGACATTTTCCGGCGACGAAAGATTGGCGCAATTGTGCAGGGATTTGGCCCGATGTTTCAGATTTACTTCACCGGCAGCAGTGCAATCCATGATTATCGCGACTACTGCCAGTATGTCGACACGACAAAGTACCCGCGATTTATCCACGAACTGCTCGATCGCGGCATCTATATGACGCCTTCGAACGGATTGCACTGGATCATTTCAACGGCGCATACCATGCAGGATGTGGAGACGCTCTTGTCAGCCGTTGACGAAGTCTGCGCGGAGATGCCATGAGCACGGTCGTCTTCCTCGGCGGAGGGCGGATCACGTCGGCGATGCTGGCGGGTCTGCACCTGGGAAAGACTAAATACCACTTGCTCGTACATGATCGCAATCCGGGCAAGCTGCGTGACTTGAAAAAGCGATACGCAGTTGCGATCGAGCCCGATCTGAATATTGCGGTCATGCAGGCGGACGTGCTGATCGTCGCAGTTCGTCCGGGTTCGGTTCGCGAGCTTCTTCATTCGGTCGGGAAAATGAAGGGGGCACGGCTTGCAATCAGTCTGGCTGCAGGTGTTCCGTTGCGTGCATTGACCAAGTTGGCCGGCCCTCCCGTGAAATGGGCGCGAGCCATGCCGAGTCCGGTGTGCCGCAGCGGGCGCGGCCTCACGGCATTGACTTTTTCCCGGACTTTACCGCGGGCTGATCGCAAACGCATCCGCGATCTTTTTGCCAGCTTCGGCCAGGTCGTCGAAATTCCGGAAAGCAAGTTCGATGCGTTCACCGTGACTTTTTCGTGCAGCCACGGCTATCACGCGCTGGCGACTCTGGCGCGAACTGCGCAAGCGGCAGGTCTTGATCGTTACACGGCGCTGCTGGCGAGCGCGCATGCGTTGGCGGATGGGATCATCGCCTGGCGCGAGGGAAGACATTCGTTGGAATCGCTGCTGGAGGAAGCGGCCACCCCTGGCGGCATTGCAGCGGCGGCCACGACCGCGATGGACGACGCCGGATACGGGCGCGCAGTGCGGCAAGGGATTGCTGCCGGACTACGGCGGGCGCGTATGCATGCGGGGAATTGATTTTTCGGGAACTGATTACCATTCGCTTGCGTATTCGTCTAACAAAACATAGCTGTCTGTGGGGTAGTTTGTTTCAACGCCAACAAAATTCTCTTCTGGAGTTCCAATGCGATTTTTAATCTGCCTGCTAGCTGTTGCCATGCTGATTCCGGCCACTGTGGCCGCGGCCAATTCACCCGCTGATCTCGAAGCCCGACGAAAAGCGCTCAACGACCTGCTGCATGAGCAGTGGGAATACACCATGCGCACCAATCCAATCTACGCCTCCTTTCTGGGCGACAAGCGGTACAACGACAAACTCGACGATTTCTCCCAGCAAGCCATCGACGACAATCTGGAACAGAACCGCCGCTTCCTCGTTCGCTTCGAAGCGATCGACACCACCGGTTTTCCCGAGCAGGAAGCGCTGAACAAACAGCTCATGGTTCGAGACCTGAAAATGAGTCTGGAAGGCGCGCGCTTCAAGCCGTGGGAGATGCCGGTGAGCCAGCAGAACGGAATTCACATTGACGCACCACAACTTGTCAGCGTTCTTTCATTCGAAAACACGAAGGATTACGAAGACTATATTACGCGATTGAAGTTACTTCCGCGGCTGTTCGACCAGACTATCGAGCAGATGCGAAAAGGCATGGCCGAGGGATTGATGCCGCCAAAGATTCTGCTGGAAAAGGTGGTGACGCAAGCCAACGGAATCGCTATGACACCCGCCGATCAAAGTCCGTTTACTCATCCTTTTGATAAGTTTCCCGACGCCATCTCCGAAGCCGATCGCAAGCGGCTGCGCGAGGCGGGCTTGGCTGCCGTCAAGGATTCCGTGATTCCGGCCTACGTCAAGTTCACGGCATTCGTTCGGGACGAGTACGCTCCGAAAGGCAGAGCCGAGCCCGGAGCCTGGTCTCTGCCGGATGGTAACGCCTGGTATGCGTTCCGCGTGAAAGAAAGCACCACAACAAATTTGTCGCCCGAAGAAATCCATCAGCTCGGGCTGGAGCAGGTGAAAGAGATCGAAGGCCGCATGCTCGCGGTGGTGAACCAACTCGGCTATAAAGACATGAAGAGCTTCAAAGCTGCCGTCGATGCCGACCCAAAACTGCACGCGCACTCGCGAGAAGAAATTCTCGATTTGTACCGCAAATACGAAGATCAGATGTACGCGCGGCTGCCGCAACTGTTCGGACGGCTGCCCAAGGCCAAGCTGGAAGTAATGCCGGTCGAGGGATTCCGCGAGAAAGAAGCGTCGGACGCCGAATACACGGACGGCGCTCAGGATGGTTCACGGCCCGGCCACATCATGGTGAACACGGGCGACTTTGCTAAGCGCACGGTGTTGGATATCGAGACCACCGCGTATCACGAAGGCGTGCCCGGACATCACATGCAGATTTCGATTGCCCAGGAATTGCCAGAACTACCGCTCTTCCGCCAGCATGAAGACTATACGGCCTACACCGAAGGATGGGCGTTGTACTCCGAAAGACTGGGCAAGGAAGTCGGGTTTTACCAGGATCCCTACAGCTACTACGGCCACCTGCAGGATGATATGCTGCGCGCGATTCGCCTGGTCGTCGACACCGGCTTCCACTATAAGCACTGGACGCGACAACAGGTAGTCGATTATTTCCACGCGCACTCCGCCATTGACGAAGTGACGGTGCAGAGCGAGACCGACCGTTACATGGCATGGCCGGCGCAAGCGCTCGGCTACAAAATCGGGCAGCTCGAAATTCTCAAGCTTCGCCAGTACTCGAAGGACCAACTGGGTAACAAGTTCGACCTGCGTGCCTTCCACGATGAAGTGCTTTCGGGCGGTGCGCTGCCGATGGACGTGCTGAGCACGCGCATTCACGATTGGGTGGGACAACAGAAGACGCAAGCTTCACTATCACCGTCGAGCCCGCAATCGAGTCCAACTTCGAGTTCGAATCAAAACTGAATAGGCAGCTCATTTCCAGAGTATGATGTCCGGCTATGACCACGCCGACTCCTGAAAACGAACGTCTGCGCATAGTCGGTGTGTACTCCGCGATGAGCGACGAAGAACTGGGTCAGATCGCTGAGAGTGGCGATGAATTGAGTACTGCCGCCCAGGAAGCGCTCCTGGCGGAAGCTGCGAAGCGTGGCCTCAAGATTGCGATTGCTGCTCCGCGCGGCGAGGATGTCTTCGAGTTCAACCAAACTGTTACGCTGCGGCAGTTCCGCGACCTCCCCGAAGCGCTGCTGGCGAAGGGCAGCCTTGAGTCGGCCGGCATTCATGCCTATCTCGTGGACGACAACATGATCCGCATGGATTGGTTCATCTCGAATCTTCTCGGCGGAATCAAGTTGAAGGTTCGCCCCGAAGATGCCGAAGCAGCCAACGAAATCCTGAACCAGCCTATTCCCGAAATGTTGGATGTTGAAGGCGTCGGGAATTTTGAGCAGCCGAGGTGTCCACGCTGCCAGTCGCTGGATGTCAGCAATGAAGAACTGAATAAGCCGGTCGCCTATCTGACAGCGTACGCCGGAGTTCCCGTCCCGGTGTACAAGAAGGGATGGACCTGCCAGGCGTGCGGCAATGCGTGGGAAGATCAGGGCGGCTCGCTGCCGGATCATGATCACACTGCGTCCTAGAGGTTGCCCTCTCGCCGAGAAGCTATAATCCTTAGCAATGCGACAGTTTTTCCGCATGCTGCTGTTGGCTCTTGTCCTGATGACGGTGGCGCTGATCTCCGCGCTCACGGCCATGCGGCTTGCCATCCACGGGCGCGAGGTGACCATCCCGGAGCTGGTGGGCATGAGTCCGTTCGAGGCCGAGCGTGCGGGCGCAGCTTCGGGCCTGCAAGTGGTAATCGAGCGGCAGTTCTACAGCTCTGACATTCCCGAAGGAAAAATCATGACCCAGATGCCGCCGCCGGGAACCAAGGTGCGGCGAGGTTGGTCGATCCGCGTGGCGCAGAGTCTGGGGACGCAGCGGGTGGCGATTCCCGACGTAACCGGAGGCAGCGAACGGGTCGCGGAGTTGAACATACGGCGGCGCGGGCTCAGCCTGGGTTCGGTCGCGCACGTCAATTCGCCGGATGCGCCGCTGGAGCAGGTGATCTCGCAAAGCCCCCCGGCGAATGCCAGCGGCGTGTCCGCGCCGAAGATCAGTCTGCTGGTCAGCGACGGTCCCGAGCCGACGACCTATGTGATGCCGAACCTCACCGGACAACCGCTCGGCAGCGCGACACTGGCGCTGCAGGACGCCGGCATCAAGGTTGGCAAAGTCAGCGCGCTTCCACCGCCGTCGTTGCCCGGAGAGCCGCAAGCCGCGCGAGTTGCGCCGTCTGCGGTCTCCGAGCCCGGCGCGGCGAGCATGATTGTCACTCAGACTCCCGCGCCCGGGCAGAAAATCGAGGCGGGCAGCGCCGTGAATTTCGACGTCCGCTAGCTGTCATCTCTATCTCCGTTCGATCAGCGCGGCGAAAAAACCGTCGCAGGGATGCACGCCCGGAAGTGTTCTTAGATACGGTCCAGCGAGAAGCGACGCCACATTCTGCCAGCCTGGTTCGGAAGAAAGTTCGGAGCAAAGCTCGCCAGACTGGCGCAGCTGCTCTAACTGTTCTTTGGCGTCGGCGATCGTGAATTCCGCCGTGCCCTCCAGGGCAGCTTCTACCACCGCTTCATTTTCCTCGCGCTCGAGCGAACACGTGGAATAGACGAGCCGCCCGCCCATCGCAAGGCCGAAGCGCGGACTTCAGAATGGCCACCTGCCGCGACTGAAGATCGTGCAGGTCTTCGACGTTAAGCCGCCACTTGATTTCGGGGTTGCGGGCCAGAGTGCCGGTGCCGGAGCAAGGAACGTCGGCGAGGATGAGGTCAAAGGTAAACGAGAAGGGTAAATGACGCGCGTCCGCAGCGACCACGTGGACGTTGGGCGGCGCTTTCGCGCCGCTTTAACGAGCGCCACACTTTCGAAGATCGCCACGCGCACCGGAACTCTAGAGAGAAACTGCAATTGATAGATGCCGAGGCGCAATGCGGCCAGAACCTCGCTGTCGAGCCGCTCGATTTTTTGCGCCGATGCTCCAGCCAGCCGCTGGTCGAGCAGAGACTGCCAGCGGAGAACCCCCATCACCAGCTCGGTGGCGAGCCCGTGATCACGTGAGGAAAGCTTTGCAAGGCGAGCGGAATGGAGCAGTTCGGCGGCGTAGGATTCTTCGCGTTCGACTCTCAGAAGAATCTCAAAAGCCGCAGTTCGAGCGAGAGAAGACAGGGCAGGAGAAACAGCCATCGTAACCTATTGTCCCAGATGGTCGCCGGACTTGGGCCGGTAGCCGTTGATGAATTCTTGCGCGGTCATGCGGCGCTTGCCCTCGAGCTGAACTTCGATCAATTCCAGCGTCGTGTCAGTGTCTCTCTCTTTGTCCTTGCCGCAACCAGCGAACAGGCGCGTTCCCTCGACTGCGATTTGTCCGGGCGTGAGCCCCACTGCAGGTGGCACGGGTTGGGCGCGGTGCACTTGCAGTGTTTTACCCTTAAAGATCGTGAACGCACCGGGCCACGGCTGAAAACCGCGCAGGCGATTGAACAGGTTTTTCGCACTGCGAACGAAGTCCATACGGCCATCTTCTTTTTTTAGAATCGGTGCGAGCGTGGCTTGTGAATGATCCTGTGGAGTCGGGCGAACTTGTCCATTCTCGAGTCCACGCAGGGTCTCGACCATCAGACCTGCGCCGACGGACGCCAGCTTCGGGCCCAACGTCTCGGCCGTATCTTCCGGGCCAATCCGAGTTTCCCGTTGCATGAGTATTTCACCGGTGTCGAGTCCGGCATCGATGCGCATGGTTGTAACTCCGGTGACGGATTCACCGTTGGCGATCGCCCACTGGATCGGCGCCGCGCCGCGATACTTCGGCAGCAGAGACGCATGCAGGTTCAAATTTCCAAGCCGGGGAAGATCAATCATCCACTGCGGAATGATGCGTCCATAACCGACGACAATGATCGCGTCAATGACAGCGTCCCCGCGAATCGCCGCCAAGCGGTCGCGAAATTCGGCATTGTTCTTGATGGTGACGGGTTGCACCACGGCAATGCCCAGGTGGGTCGCCGCATCTTTCACGGGAGAAACGGCCACGTCCATCCCGCGCCCGCGAGGCCGATCGGGTTGCGTCACCACCAGCGCCACGGAATGACCGGCCTCGACCAGCTTCTCCAAAGTCGGGACAGCGAAGCGAGGCGTGCCACAGAAAACGAGAATCATAGTGTGTCGATGGATATCAATTCTCATCAGACTTTGTCATCCCGACCCTGAGCAGAGCCGAAGGGGGATGGATCTGCATTTTGCGGCGAACTGCAGATCCCTCGCTTCGCTCGGGATGACAATTCATGAAGAGGCGTCGTCACCACTCTCCCGCCTTCGCCATTTTCTTGATCTTACGCTTGATGAGGTCGCGCTTCAGCGCGCTTATGTGCGAGATGTACAGCTTGCCGTTCAAGTGATCGGTCTCATGCAGGAAGGCCCGCGCCAGCAGGTCTTCTCCGGTGTGCTCGAAAAATTTGCCGTTCAGATCCTGCGCTCGCACCGTCACGGTCTTGGCGCGCGTGACGTCCTCGCGAAATTCAGGAATGCTCAGGCAGCCTTCGCTGCTCCGCTGCCTCCCTTCTTTATTAATGACTACCGGATTGATCAGCACCAGCTTGGCGCCGGGGTCTTCCTTGAAAGTCACATCCACAACGGCGATTCGTTTCGAAATGCCGATCTGCGGAGCCGCCAGGCCGACGCCGCGAGCCGCGTACATCGACTCGAACATGTCTTCCACCAGTTTCTTGATCTCGTCGTCGAAGCTGGTCACCTCGGCTGCGGATTTCTCCAGGACCGGATCGCCAAATTTCACAATTGGGTAAATCATTTTCGCAAGTTTGGTCTCAAATCAGCATTTCAGATCAGTAGTTCTTCAGCTGTTCCAGATAGCCTTGAAAATTTCGTTTTGTTTCTTTTATCGAATCGCCGCCGAATTTCTCGAGCGCACAGCGTGCCAGCGTGAGCGCGACCATCGCCTCGCCGGCAACTCCGGCGGCGGGTACCACGCATACATCCGAGCGCTCGTACGCCGCCTTCACCGGCTCGCGGGTCGCAAAATCCACCGACTGCAATGGGCGCCGCAAGGTGGAGATCGGTTTCAGATAACCGCGAACCCGGATCTCCTGTCCGTTGGAGACGCCACCTTCGAGACCTCCGGCATTGTTGCGGGTGCGCGTGAAGCCCGCAAATCCCGCGTCGCTTTGATAACCGATTTCGTCATGCACGGCCGATCCCGGCGAATGCGCTGCCTGAATCCCGCTCCCGATTTCGACCGCCTTCACCGCCTGTAGGGACATGACCGCCGCAGCCAGCAGCGCATCCAGCCGCTCATCCCATTGCGCGTAACTGCCGAGACCGGGCGGAACATTGTGCGCCACTACCTCGAACACTCCGCCCACCGAATCGCCCGTGCGTAAAACCTTATCGACTTCCTCCTTCATGCGCTGCTCGGCATCGGCATCGGCGCACGAAAGCAGCACTTCGTTCTTGCGCGACAGTAGCTCGATTTGTTCCCACGGGATTTCGCGGTCCGCAATCGAAACCGAGCCCACCGAAATCACATGACTCAGAACTTCCATGCCCAACTCGCGCAGCAGCAGCTTGGCGAGCGCGCCAATCGCCACCCGCGCCGCCGATTCCCGAGCCGAGGCGCGCTCCAGCACATAGCGCGCTTCGGTGAAATCGTACTTCAAAGCTCCAGCGAGATCGGCATGGCCCGGTCGCGGCGACGCCACGCGTTTATGTTTCTCCGGATCACCCGTCTCCACCGGCAGCGCCTCTTTCCAATTCTGCCAGTCGCGGTTCTCGAGCATCACCGCAATCGGCGAGCCGATCGTTTTGCCGTGATGCACGCCCGAGAGAAAGTGCGCGCGGTCGGTTTCGATCTTCATGCGTCCGCCGCGTCCAAAGCCCTGCTGGCGGCGCCACAGTTCGCGGTCCACAAACGTCTGATCGATCGAGAGCCCGGCAGGCAGCCCGGAAAGAAACGCAACCAGGGCCTCGCCGTGGGATTCTCCGGAGGTGAAGTAGCGCAGCATGTGGAAGAGGCATTGTAAATGAAGAAGAAAAGTTCGGCTTTACTCGATTTTCGAGGATTTTCGCGCCGAAGGCACCCCTCAAGCAGGTACAATAAAAGCTCGTGCCGGAAATTGTCCGATCTGGGGATCCAGACGCATCGCGCCACTTCGTCACTGGACGCGAGGATTTTTCATGTTGACCACCGAGGCTGTTCCGTTTCATCCGAAAGTTGCCGAGCTCATCCGTTGCGTGATTGCCGACGACCACCAAATGCTGCGCTACGGCGTGCGCCGCCTGCTGGAAGACGCTCCCGACTTTGCCGTGGTGGGCGAAGCGGGCGATGCCGCGCAGGCGCTTAAGTTGGTGCTGGAGCACCGTCCCGGCTTGGTGCTGCTCGATATCAGCATGCCCGGCATGTCGTCGTTCGAGGCGGGACGCCTCATCGGAGAACACTGCGCCGGCACGCGCATCGTATATCTGACCATGCACGAGGATCAGGAGTATGTGCAGCAGGCCCTGCGCTCGGGCGCCAGCGGCTACCTGCTGAAAGACACTCCCGCGCCGCTTTTGTTGCGCGCGCTGCGCGAAGTGCATCGCGGCGAACGGTCATTGAGTCCGCAGATCCAAACGAAATTGGAAGACGACGCATTCCTGCGGAAGCAGACGGTGCGGGCGCCGTTACGAAGAAGTAACCTGACTCTGCGCGAACGCGAAGTGATGAAGCTGCTCGCCGAGGGCAATACCGTGAAGAAAGTAGCGGCGACTCTGGGAGTCAGCGTCAAGACGGTGGAAGCCCACAAGTTCAACTTGATGCGCAAACTCGATATTCACAACAAGGCCCAACTGGTCACGGTCGCCATACAGAGGAAAATTCTTCCGCTTCCGGTCCCGATGACGTAACCGCCTGTCCAGCATCAGCCTTGCACCCTATTCATAGTTGCTGCGGCGAGGCTGGCAAGATCGGGAACCTCCAGGTCGGCTCGCTTCTCGGAGGCGAGTGCAGTTGAGGCTCGAACCGCGCCAATCCCGCGACGAGCCGACTTCCGGTTCACCCACACCGTCGATATGCCCAGCGATCGCGCCGGCACCACATCGTGATAGACGCTCTGCGCGGCGTGCAGCAGGCGATCCGGAGAAAGCGCCAGCGTGCGCAAGGCGACCTGGAAATTATTGATGGAAGGCTTATAGCTTCTCGCCTGTTCCGCCGTTATCACGCCGTCGAACTCCACGCCCAGATGTTTTCGCGTCTCCGCAAATAGATCGTCGTCAATGTTTGAAATCACGACCAGCTTGTAACGTTTCTGAAGCTCGCGCAGCGCGCGCACTGTATCCGGGAAAGGCGGCCACGCGCAAACGGATTCGCCGAGCCAGCGGATTTCGGCGGAACTGGCCTCGAAGTGAAGGCGATTTGCAAACGCCCGCACCACCGCTTGCAGCACATCCCGGTACCTTTGGTAAGGGCCGCTTTCTGCCTCCGCCTCAAATTCTCCGTAGAGTTCAAGAAGGGCAGCGTCGGGTAGACTTTGGCCGTGACTTGCGAGCACGGCGCGCAGGACAGGCAGAATCCCCGATTCCCAATCAATCAGAGTGCCGTAGCAATCAAAGCTGATGGTGGTAAAACGTGAGAAATCCATGGGCAACGCAACGGGACGATTTGAAAACTAGGCGCGGACTCTGCCCTCTTTGGTCTTTGTTCTATGCTTTCTGTTCGCTGAACAGGTCAAGCGTTGGCGTGGTGGAGGTTGGGCTCTCCGGCGCTGCGGGCGTGGCTGGTGGCGAGCTGGACCCTTCCACAATAGTCTTCGCTGCCGCCGCTTTCTCGCCTTGTATGAATTTCCTGGAGTCGAGCAGCGGACGCCCCAGTGACGCGTTATAGCTGGTCCACGGCCCTTCGAGTTCAGCCTCGCGGTCGAAGTGAGCGCGCATGGCTTCCATCTTGGAATCCAGATCGTCGAGATAGTGCAGCATGAGCGCTTCCGGAAACATCGGCAGCTTGGGCGACCCGAAGTCGTACTGTCCGTGATGGCTGATGATCAGATGTTCGAGCAAAGTTTTCAGTTCCGGAGGAAAGTCAGGCAGCTTCGCGAGCTTCGACTGCAGCATCTCCAGTTCGATAATCATGTGCCCGAGCAACTGGCCGCGCGTGGTGTAGGAAAACGCCCGGTTGTAGGTCAGTTCCTGAATCTTGCCGATGTCATGCAGGAACGCTCCCGTCAACAGCAGGTCGCGATTGACCTGGGGATAGTTCCGGCAGATCAGATCGCACGAGCGAAACAGCGATACGACGTGATCGAGCAGGCCGCCGATGTAGGCATGATGAAGCGTCTTGGCCGCCGGGGCATTGCGGTAACGCTCGGCAATCTCCGTGTCCGCCATGAAAAGTTCGACCAGCGACTTGAGGTGCGGATTCTGGAAGGTGGCAACGAACTCGGTCAGCGTTCTCCAAAGTTCGCCGATGTCCTTGGTGGTCTTCGGCAGATAATCGGTGAAATCGATATCGCCTTCTTCCATGCGTCGCAGCTTGTGAATCGTCAGCTGAAAACGATTCTTGTACTTGTTGACGAGCCCTTTGATCTTGAGAAAGTCGTCCTGCTCGAAGACGTCGATAAATTCTTCGACGTTGTCCCACATCTTGGCTTCGATCTGGCCGGTGCGATCGGCGAGGATCAACGCCAAGTAAGGCTCGCCATTCTTTTTTGCCTTCACCTGCTTCGACGCCACCACGAAGCTGGAGGTGATGATCTTGTTTTCCTGCTGGGGACAATCGGAGATAAAAAACTCTTTCATTAGCCTCCGCGAGATCGGCTAGCTGCATCCAGCGCCTGACGGCGCATCATCGCTACTGCACGTGCGGCATGCCTGAAGGCATGCCCTGATACGAATCTCACTCACGCTACGGCTTGCTTGAGCACCACGACAGATTAGCCTAAAACACGCCGAGCTTCTTCTTCTTTTTTAGTTTCTTCGCCTTGTCCTCTTTGGCTGTGGTCTCGACCGGCTTGGTTTGCTTTGCGCTTGCGCCCGAATCGATGTAGCCATTCTTGATGTCAATGAAGGCTTCTTCGCGCAGCGTGCTGAGATAAGCGCGCAGCGCCGGCTGCAGTTTCTGCATGTACAACGCATCCTGGATGCGCGGCTCAACTTCCTTCAGGGTGGGAATCCCCGCCGTCTGATGCTCGGCCACCAGCAGGACCACATAACCTTGCTTGGTGCGAATCACATCCGTGACCTCGCCGGCCTTCAACGCGAAGACCTTATCATCCAGTTCCTTCGGCATCGTGCCACGCTTGAAATAACTCAGGTCGCCGCCGTCTTTAGCGGACGGTCCATCGGAATACTTTTTCGCCAGCTCGTCGAACTTTGCCCCCTTGTGAATCTGGTCGAGCAGATCCTGCGCTTTGGCCTTGGCGGCGTCCAGCGCTGCTGCCGTTTCCTCCTCCGTGGGCGGCTCGGGTTTTGCGCCTGCGCTGGCAGCCGGTTTGGCAGGCGTTTTGGGCGCAATCAGAATTTCGCTCAGGCGAACCTGCTCGGGCTGCTCCAGCTCGGCACGATGCTGCTCATAGAACTTCTTCTCGTCTCCCTTGTTCATAGCCAGTTTTGAGCCCACTTCCTGCCCAATCACGCGCTGGGTGATGATCTGGTTGCGCATATTCTGCTTGAACTCTTCATAAGAAGCGCCCTGCGCCTCTGCCGCCTTCTCCAGGTCTTCCATGGTTTCGAGGTTCATCTGCTTGCGCATCTCATCGAGCTTCTTGATGAGTTCGGTGTCGCCGGTGATGCCGAGGTCTTTGCCTTTTTGCAGCAGGAGTTGCTGGTCAATCAGATCGCGCAGAACGTCGCGCTGCTTCTCGGCAAAAGCGCGGTCGGCGTTGATGGGGTCCTGCTGTTGAACTTCCTGCTTAAGCTGGTCGCGGCTGCGGATGTATTCCGAGCGCGTGACGATTTCGTTGTTCACGCGGGCGATGATCTCTTCGACCACGGTATCGGCGGGCGAAAGGGATGGGAGCAACAGCGCGTACCCAACCGCCAACAGCAGGGCAAATTTGGTCGTCTTCATTAAGGCCCTCTTAAAACCTGGGTAAAACCCGAGGGAAATTGTTGTTCTATTTTACGCTGCGAGCAGCATGGAGGCCAAATTGGGCGGGCGAGTTCCTACGGGAGGGTGTCTTGCTAATTTCCGCGGGTGAGCGTCAGGGCGGTCACGTCGTTGTGCTTTGGAGCCATGTGCATGAAGTCCTGCACGCTTTGCAGGATGTTCTGGGAAAGATCTTTGGCCGATGAAGGCCCCGCCTGCATGACGCTCTTGACTCCCTCCAGACCAAATTCCGCGTTCTTCGACTCGGCCTCCACCACTCCCCGTGAAACCACGGCCAGCGAACCCTTTGGTCCGAGGCCAACGATGCGGGCGTCGGTGGGCGCCAGCGAGAACAGTCCGAGCGGCAACCCGGTCGCACCCAATTCAACGACGCTCGAATCATCGCGCAGCAGACCGGGGGTGTGGCCGGCATTCACATAGCAAACCGTGCCCAATTCCTCGTTGTAGCAGCCGGCGAAAGCGGGGCAGCTACGGACGCCTCCGGCAGCGCGCATGATCTCCAGATTCAGACGGCGCGATAGTTCGATCATGGCGTCCGATTCGTTCAGCTCGGCGGCGGAGAAGAGTTGCTCGCCCGATGAGCGGAAACAAGCTTGCGCGGCTTGCAGCACGGGGCCGCTGGTCTCGCGCTTGCCGGCCACGTCCAGCAATCCGAAGAGAAAACGATGCGGGCTGACGCGCAGGAAATCGTGAAGATCGCCTCCGGCACGCAAGGAAAAATAGGCGACCGCCAAGTCAGCCCCCTGGAGCGTCGGTGAGTCTCCCTGAACGATTTCGGCAACTTCTTCCGTGGTTGAGCCGAATCCAAATTTGGACAGCAGGCCTGCCATGACGGGCGAAGTTAACACAAAGTTCGAAGCGGGGCAATGAGCGGGAAGTGCTAGTCGCGGGATTGGTTGGAGGAACTTTGATTTGCGCGGGGCCTACCTTCACAATCTATGATTTCAAAGCCACTTACTGGCAAGAGTCTAGACAACACAAGTCGCGTTGGCCAGTCCTCCGCGCTACACGATCTAGTCGCCGTATCTTTCTTTTAGCTTGCTTGTCACTTCTTCCTGGAGTTGGCGGTAGTCGGAGTGGATAGTAGCGCGCAGCGCAGCTTCGGTGGAGCTGCCTTGCGAGAGGCGTTCCAGGATATGTGCGATTTCGCTCATGCCATACGCATCGCGAATGTATTCGGTGGCGGCCAGGGATTCGGCGTAGGCGACGTTGGCTTCGGGAGCGGAAAAGCTTATGAAGCTGCCTTCCAGCATGTTAAAGGGGATCTCATTGCCGGCGACGAACAGTCGCGCCAGTTGGCGTCCGTTGGCAGCGGACGACTTGCCCTCTTCCATCTGTGCGATGCCTTCGTTAAGCCAGGTGGGGCAGCGGTTGCTGGACATCTGGGAGACGAAAGAGTGAGTGAGTTCATGTTTCAGCACTCGAGCTAAATCGGCAGTGACGCTCTGGACGCCGCTGATCGGGATGCGCAGCTTGCCATCGTTGATGGCGCCGCTCCAGGAAGGGGCGCGAGTGACGTCGAAGAACGCCTGCTGGGTGTAGAGGGTGACAGCGATATTGCTGTGGGGCGAGAAGCCGAGATCACGCACGAGGTCGTCATACTCGGAGTCGAGGGTGGCGAGTAGGTCGCGGCGGAAGGTTTCGGATGTGTCCTTGCCTTCGAAGTGAAGATTGAAGTGGCTGCTTTCGCGCTGCGAAAAATCGGATTCGGCAGTGGATTCGCGCTCGGCGCGGGCCAGGTACTGGCTGACCGTGGCATCGGGACGCAGGGCTAGCGACTTCTTCCAGGAGCGAATGGCATCGGGCGTATGATCGCTGGCGAATTGAACGAAGCCCAGCATGGCGATGGCGTCGGGCGAGTCGGGAGTAACATTGGCGGCGTGTTGCGCGTAAGGCAGAGCTTCCGCGGCCTGTCCGGTGCGCAGCAGGGTGGCGGAGTAGTAGATCAGCAGAGTGGAGTTGTCCGGCTGGAAACGGAGCGCGGATTCGTAATAACGCTTCGCCTGCGGGAAGTTGCCGTGGTCGGATTCGTGCTTGCCAGCGAGGAAATATGCGGTGGCAGCCAATTCGGGATTGCCGGTTTGCGCGACGCTGGCGAGGGCATCGGCATCGACTTTGCCGTCACGGATAACTTTCTCGGCTACGTCGGCTTCATGGTTGAATGAGGGCGCGGGCGGGGTGATGTCGGGGAGGCTGGCGGATGCTCCAACGTGAATCGGGGCAACACCTCCGGCTTCGATGCGCTCGACGGAGGATTTCGGGATGGCATAGGTGTTTTCGCCGAGGTCGTATTCGACGCGGTCTTTACTTTCTCGGACCTGATCGGCCCAGATGGTGCGTCCATTCTTAAGATGGATGACGTCGGCGGACACGGGAAGCGCCGGCAGAAGCACTAGAATAAGGACCAGGGCTCGCACTCGGCTGATTCTAGCAACGGCGTTGAGGGGCCGTAAGGTGACGATAGTGCTGGGGCGGCTCTTCGGACCCTGACGGGTGCGGAAGCTTCCCGAAGACTATTTATGAAGCCAGCTGTGGTTTGGTCGCGACGGATAGTCGGGTTGGCATGGTGCCTTGCCGCTGCGTCCTGCGCGCAGGCAGCACAGCCAAGCCCCGATTGTCCGCAAACGACGAGCGCGCTTTACGCGCGGATTCGTTCGGTGGGACTCGATCCACAGCGCGTATACCACATTCGCGACGCCTCGATTGACCGGCCCAGTCTCCATCTTGATCTCGACGACGGCACCCTCGCGTTCACCGAGGATATCTGCGGGCGGATTACAGGCGCATTCTTCGAGGGTGAGGGCGAGATACGGCTGCGGCCTCCGAACCGAGTGGAGCGCGGGTCGCTGGCGCTGTTCACAGGGATGGCGATTCTCGAAGAGCAGTTCACCTCAGGATATCTGCGCTTCAACGACGACACGGCGGCGATCCTGCAGCCGTTTCTAAAGCCGGAGCCGGAGGGCTCGGAATTCATAAAGAGTTGGGACGAGACGAGCCGCAGCCTGGCGGAATTTGACGCCCTGCACTTGTTGCTGGACTTCAGTCATTTTCTTCCGGCGAAGGGTAGAAATGACCCGAATCCCAAATTTCCGCCCCTGCTGCACGCTCATTTGCTAGGCAAAAAGTTGGGTAGTTTCGAAGTGTTCTGGGATGCAGCCAGCACCGAGCCGTTGTGGGCAGGACAGCCCCGCGCAAAAGACGGCATCCCGTTCTTCGATATCTGGACTTCGTTTGCGCCTGGTGGGTCTGGCCGTGCGGCTACCGCTTCACCGGCCAATGACGTCTCCGTCACGGCCTTCCGGATTCGGGCGTCGGTGCAGCCTCCGACTACGTTGCGAGCATCGACGGAGGTGAAGGCTCGGATGCGCAGCGGAGGGGAAAGGACGCTGCTGTTTGAGTTGTCGCGGTATCTGAAGATTGATGCGGTCGAGGCGGATGGGCGGCCGGTGGACTTCATCCAGAATCCCGCGATCGAAGGGACTCAGCTGCAGCGAAAGGGGAACGATCTGGTCGCGGTGGTGTTTCCTGCTCCGCTCGCGGCCGGGCAGGAACTAAAACTGCGGTTCAGCTATGCGGGCGAGGTTCTGTCGGAGGCGGGGAACGGATTGCTGTATGTGGGCGAGCGCGGCACCTGGTATCCGAACTTCGGGTTGAGCCCGGCGCAGTTCGAGATGGAGTTTCACTATCCGGCGAACTGGACGCTGGTGGCGACGGGCAAACAGATCTCACGCGCAGGGGGCAATGAAGCCGAAACGAACGGGGACGCAGGGACGGAAAAAGTTTCACGGTGGACATCGGAGCGGCCCATTCCGGTGGCGGGATTCAACCTGGGCAAATACGTTCGGGCGGAGGCGAAGGCGGGCAACACTCTGGTCGAAGCCTACGTCACGCGGGGAGTGGAGAAATCATTTCCTAAGGGGCGGGAAATCGAGCCGCCAAGTTTTCCCGGCGATCCCACACCGAGATCAAGATCGATGGACCCGATCGTGGTGACTCTGCCGCCTCCGTCACCGGCGCACGACGTGCAAGCGGTGGCGGACAAGGCGGCAAAGGCGATTACGAGTTTCTCGCAGTGGTTCGGGCCGTATCCCTATGGTTCGCTGGCGCTGACCCAGATGCCGGGGAAGTTGAGCCAGGGATGGCCGGGGCTGGTGTTTCTTTCCAGCTTCGCATTTCTCAGCCCGCAGGAGCAGACGGATCTGCGTCTTGACCCGGTAACGCGCACCCTCGACAGCCAGGTTCTGGTGCACGAGACGGCGCATCAATGGTGGGGCGATCTGGTGTTTTGGAAGAGTTATCGCGATCAGTGGTTATCGGAAGGACTGGCGAATTATGCGTCGCTGATGATGCTGGAGCAACAGAGCCCGGCGCAATTCCGGCAGGTTCTGGAAAAATATCGCCGCGATCTTCTGAGCAAGAACAAAGATGGAGAGTGGCTGCGCGACGCGGGCCCGGTGACGCTGGGGCAAAGGCTGGAGTCGTCCCATTTCCCCGACGGATACGACGCGATCAGTTATGAAAGAGGCACGTGGCTGTTTCACATGCTGCGCATGATGCTGCGCGATTCCGAAACGGCATCCCGTTCTCGGAAAGGACGGGCGAATACGCCGACGAACGCCGACGAGCCGTTCTTCCGCGCGCTGCGGAAAGCCCGGGAGCGCTATGCGGGAAAGAGCATGAGCACCGAAGAACTGGTGCAAGTTTTCGAAGAGGAACTGCCGCGCCCACTTTGGTACGAGAATCGTCGCAAGCTGGACTGGTTCTTGAAAGGTTGGATCGAAGGGACGGCAATACCGAAGCTCGAAGCGCGAGAGATCCGCATCACGAAGAAAACTGTCGTGGCCACGATTACAGGTGTGATCGTACAAAAGGACGTGCCCGATGATCTGGTGACGGCAGTTCCGGTGTACGCGACCACCGCGGGAGGCGCGCTGGTTTTTCTCGGTGAAGTGCTGGCAGATGGCGCGGAGACCGCGTTTCGGCTGACCGCGCCGAGCGATGCACGCAAGATTGTGCTCGATCCGAAGCAGACGATTCTGAGCGCGCCGAAGTAGATTCCAAACACATTTCAATTGGCAGAGACCTTGGTGCCAAGCGCCGGGCGCCGAGGCTACGCGATTGCTGAAGAGGAGTTGTAAGCAAAGTGAATTGGAGGATGTCATGACTCTTCAGCCCTATGCCACCGCGAAGCAAAACGACCGGCCGCGCCGCCGCACTATTCTTCTGGTCGAGGACGAAGCTTTTGTGCGGGAGGCAACTTGCAACATTCTGGAGCATGCCGGCTTTGAGGTCCTGCCCACCGAGGATGCGCGCGAGGCAACCAAGGTTTATGAAGAGTGCAAGTGCGGAATCGATCTGGTGATGACCGACATGGTGCTTCCGGGACGAACGGGCCAGCAACTGGGGCAAGATCTGCGGCAGCATTCACCGCAGGTTGTGGTGCTGGTGACGTCCGGTTACAGCAACGCGGAGTACGAGACGGAAGCGCCCGAATCGCGCACCTATTTTCTGGCGAAACCCTATTCGCGGCGGACGCTGCTGGAGAAAATTGAAAAGATTCTCGCGACGGTGCCGCTGGCGTGCGCCGCGAGCCAAGCAGGCTAGCACATCTAGACAAAGCAGGCTTCTTAAACTCGCCACCGACCGTCGTCGTTCTCCGTTTATAATCCTCCGTTCCCAAATTCAGTTCCCAAAGTTGCTTCCTAATCTCAAAAGGAGCACCCATGAAACTCGAGGGACGAGTCGCGCTGGTCACGGGAGCGTCGCAAGGCATAGGTCATGCCTGCGCGCTGGCCTTGGCGCGGGAGGGCGCAAGCGTAGCGGCAGCCGCGCGCAATCAGCAGAAACTAGACGAACTGGTAGCGCAGATCACAGCCGCAGGAGGCAAAGCCGCAGCCTTCGTCATGGACGTAGCCGACGAAGAGCAGGTAAAGTCCGGAGCCAAGTCGGCGCTCGCGCATTTCGGCAAGATCGACATCCTGGTAAATAACGCCGGCATCACGCGCGACCAACTGGTAATGCGCATGAAGCGCGCCGATTGGGACGCGGTGCTGAATACGAATCTGACCTCCGCATATCTGTGCATCCAGCAGGTAATCGGTTCGATGCTCAAGCAGCGCTGGGGACGAATCATCAACATCACCAGCGTCTTCGGACAGCTGGGTCAAGCAGGGCAAACGAATTATGCCGCGTCGAAAGCCGGACTGATCGGCCTGACCATGGCGATGGCGCGCGAAGTAGCGTCGCGCAATATCACGTGCAACGCGGTAGCTCCAGGATTTATCGAAACCGGCATGACCGCAGTTCTAAGCCAAGAATTCAAACAGAGTGCGGTAAAAAATATTCCGCTAGGACGCGTAGGCTCTCCCGAGGACGTAGCGAACGCGGTGTGCTTTCTAGCCTCCGACGAAGCGTCCTACATTACGGGGCATGTGCTGAACGTAAACGGCGGCCTGCTGATGGGGTAGGTTGTGTGGGGCGGGCGCCCTCGCCCGCCGCCCTTGACCCTCTGCGGATTGTGGGTTGTTTACTCTTTGGGTATTGATCCGTGTTTGCTACCACCCCTCCCCCCGTGGCGTTTGGAATCATGGAGTTATGGAGAAATTTTCGATCCGGTCTTTGAATCTAAATGACTTATAGGCAAAGTATTCCAGAATAAAGAGTTAGCTTCGATTTTCTGCTTTTCTCCAGTTTTCGGGATTTTCGCGACGGTTTTGGCGGCCGCTAGTTGCCTCAACTCTTGATTATCAAAGAGCATGATTATCCACTTGACAAAAATAACGAACTTGGCATAATATCTATACATGGTCAGGTTAAGCCTTAGCGATTCTTCCAGTTGCGCGGCAAATCCCCTGACTCGACGGCCTTCCGAATCCTGCCTTTTAGGTCGTTTTTCACTGACGCAATCAGCTTCCGCGTTGGCACCCGCTCAAGGGGCGATTTTGGCTGTCTCGCTGCCTTCTTTGGAGGTTTCCCGATCATGACACTCCTAGACGTTACTAAAATGTTCTCTTCCGACGAACAATGCCGTGAACTGCTCAAGCGGCTCCGCTGGCCCGAAGGTATACGCTGCCCGCGCTGCCAAGCCGATGCTATCAAACTGGCAACCGCGAAAGAACTGTTCTTCTGCCAAACCTGTGTCTATCAGTTCTCCGTTTTGGCCGGAACGATCTTCAACGATTCCCACCTGCCGTTGCCAATCTGGTTTATGGCTACCTTGCTTCTCTGCGAAGCCAAGAAGGGCATGAGCGCCCACCAGCTCAAGCGCACGATCTGGGGTCAGCACAAGGGTTCCTATAAGACAGCATGGTATCTCTGTCATCGCATCCGCGCTGCGATGAATCAAGCTGAGCGCCCGATGCTGGTCGGCACAGTTGAGATGGACGAAACCTATGTCGGTGGAAAGCAGCGCGATCTTGAGCAGCACTGGCGAAAAGACAGAAAGAAACAAGTTGTTGTCGGCATCCGGCAGCGCGGCGGCGATGTTCGCTTCTTCCACGCGGAAGATGCTCGCAAGGGAACCCTGGCGAAGTACATCCAAGAGAACATCAGTACCGACGTGGACGTAATCATCACCGACGAACTGCCCGCCTACAAGTCCGCCGTGGGCGAGCACCGACACGAAACTGTCAACCATGCTGCCAAGGAATACGCTCGCTACGAGAATGGGGATTGCATCTCGACTAACACAGTCGAATCGGCGTTCTCGCTCTTGAAGCGCGGAATTATCGGCTCGTGGCACAAGATCAGTACCAAGCATCTCCCCGCATACCTCGCAGAGATGGAGTTCCGGTTCAATCGCCGCAACCGCTCCGATCTGTTCATCGACACTCTGCGTCATATGGTAACTGCTAATCCGTTGACTTTTGAGAAGTTGACTGCTTGAAGGTTTCTACACGCTTAAGGATCGAATTTAATTCCTGCCGAAGTGCGGGTAGGCCATCGTAAAAATCTGCCCACACTTTCAACATCTCCGGCTCCCCTAGCTCGAATTCAAGGGCCTTGAGAAGTAACCGATTGGACTGTTCTTCAAACTTTGCGAATGCCGTTACCGCCTTATTAACGCGATCTTGCGAAAGTCTACAAATCCAACCCGGTAGCGGCATCATGATGACATGACTTTCGCCGCCGCAATACTGAACCGCATTTTTCGCCTGCTCAAGCAGGTAGATAGCTAAGAGCGCGGCCTCTGACGTTTCCATCTTTGTGGTAAATAGACGATCACCGATGTATTTTCCAAGACTCAATCCATATCCGATGCAATCATAAGTTTTAACCTCGGTAACAATCGGCCCGTCTACTTTCCATAACGTCGGAGAATCTTCAGGAGCATAAAGGCCGACTAGCATCTGCAACATCGGCCTCTCTCGTTCGGGATACAAAGGCCAATACCGTTGGTGGATTCTAATTAATTCATCTTCCATGGCATCAATCATGTCTCCGTGGGTCGGTCTAGTTCTGCCCATTTGTCGCCACAGTTTCTCGACCGTCATATCAATGAATGGGCCATCGCCAGCGCACGCAAATACTGCTCGTGGTTCGTCGATTTCTCCGCTCTCAAGACAACCGTTGGCTTTTACCACGATTTTCGGCTCGGAACGCTTTAAAAAATCGCCGACCGTTTCTTGCGAATCAGCGCAAAGCACCAGTCCTTCGGGACAGTTGAAGGCAGCAGCAATCGTCACAACTTTAATCCTCGTCTCTGGAAGCCGTGGGATTAAGCGGGGCAATCGCGGCTTCGGGGGTGTATTAAGCATTTAACACCCCCGCGCCATTTTTGTGAAGTGAATAATCTTGTCAAAGAGTTACTAACGTACGGGCTTGGGCGTTTTGCGGTCCGCCTCTGGAGACGGGCGCAGTTGTTCATTGGCCTAAGCTGGGGACATTGTCGCATTGGTCGGGCTGGGGGTCTGTGACGGCTCTCACAGTTCGGGTGTGATGAAAAGTGCAGAAGCAGCAACCGCATCCACCGTGCTAGAGTGTGTTCATGGCAAACACACGGAGCGCAACCCTTAGCATCCGTCTGAAACCGGAAACCAAGAAACGGCTTGCGCGGTTGGCAAAGGCCTCGGGGCGCAGTTCGAATTTTCTGATTGCGGACGCGGTGGAAGTTTACGTTTCCGATCAGGAAAGAATGCTGGCCGAGGTCCGACAGGCGGATCGCCAGGTGGAATCGGGACACTACGTCAGGAACGAGGACATGAAGGCGTGGCTCCTGTCCTGGGGAACGGATCGCGAGCTGCCGGTGCCGAGGTGTGCTTGCGGCAAGGCGCACGATGACGAGGCGCTGTGCCGGTAGAGATTGTTTGGTCTGCATTGGCACGAACTCGTCTGCGGGAAATTCGCGCCTTTGTGGCTCGTGACAAGCCGGAGGCAGCGGCACGGCTTGCCCTGCGGATTGTCGCCATGGTCGAAGCTCTAAGAAATCATCCGCTTCTAGGCCGCGTCGGGGCGGAGCCTGGAATTCGGGAGCTCATCATCGCAAGCACTCCGTACATCGTTTTATATCGGGTGCATGGGCGGCGAGTCATTATCAACACGATCTGGCATGGGGCACAGCGCAGGGGTCTGGAGTGATTCAGTGCCCTGAGCTGGAAACATCGCATCGGTCGGGCTGGGGGTCCGTGATAGCTCCCGCAGTTTGGATGTGATGAAAAGTCAAATGACCCGCCCAAGCGGAGCTTGGACGGGGCAGTTATTTTTCTATTTTCCCGCCCTTTTGACGGGTCGCTTTCGCTCGTTTCCTGATTTCCGCTAGCCGGACACTTATGGCCTTTGGTGTCGATCCGAGAATGCCAGCGACCTCTGTCTGGCCGAATCCGGCCCTGTCTAGAATCGTGATCTGTTCCTTCTGCCCCAGAGACCTCAAGGAGCCAAGTAACAGCGCTGTCAGCGTTTTTTCCAATCTCGATGAGTCGTCGGCCACAAGTTCCCCTCCGGATGGTACCCAACCAGCGCGCCTAAAAAAAAAGACAAAAAAGGGTCACGGGCGTATTTATCCCCATGACCCCCTCGGTCGGGATCATTATCTACCAGTCTCGACTAACGATGCAAAGAACATTTTGGGGATGGTTGCGACCTTACAAGAAATCCCACGCGACAGACTTTTGTGGAATCCCACCCTTGCGCCAAAAACGCGCAAGGATAAGGCACCCAGGAGTGTAGGTGAGGTAGGGGTCCCTTCGGCTTCGCTCAGGGCAGACTCTTCCGCTCAGGATGACAGACTTAATTTAGATTTTTCAGCGGGAATTGTGCACGATCAGGATCATGCCCGGACGCAGGGCGGCGATGTTCCGGTTGTCGTGCTTGAGAGCGGTCACCGTTGTGTTATAGGAGTTGGCTATCGAATACAGGGTTTCGCCGGGCTTGACCTTGTGATGGGTTACGGTGGGATGGCTCGCTGCCGCGGTTTGGGTTCCGGCGGTTTGGGTTCGGGGATGATGCGCTTTGCTTGCGGCGGAGACGGGGCAAGCCCCGTCTCTACAGAATTTACTCTTTGAGCTTCTGCTGGATGAATGCTGGCTGGCGACTTGCGTTTCGCCTGCGCGCGGAGTCACCGGCAAGTGGAGATACAAGACTTTTCTTCCGGCAAGGCTGTTGCCTTTGAGGCGGTTCCAACTGCGCACCATCTTGGCGGAGACGCCGAAGTTCGCGGCTACCGACTCGACCGTGTCGCCTTTGCGTATTTTGTAGTGGGTGGTGGCGTGCGCGTAGGTGCTGGTGTCGCTCTGCTTGCCGGGGGCGATGGGGATGATCAGACGGCTCTCGGGGGCGACCGCTCCGTTGTTGAAGCCGTCGTTCAGGTCGTTAGCTTCGGCGATGGCTTTGGGATTCGTGTGGTAGGTGCGGGCTATGGAAGCCAGCGTTTCTCCGGCTTGCACCTTGTGATAGCGCCACCAGACGCGCTTGTCGGTGGGAATCGAAGCTACCGCGGTTTGAAACTCTGCGGCGGTTCCGGCGGGCAGGTGGAGCTCGAATGCCTCGTCCTTTTCAGAAAATTTCGGCGTGGTCATGCGGAGCAGGCTGGGGTTGAGGTCGAGCAAGTCTTGCGCGGTGGCATCCACGCACTCGGCGGCTAACCGAAGATCGATGGGATAGGCGATCTTGACGGTGTCATAGGCTAGCGGCTTTTCTTTCACCACCGAATCCAGTCCGTACTGGGCGGGATTCTTGGCCATGATGGTGACGGCCAAAATGATCGGAACGTAGTTGCGGGTTTCCTTGGGCAGCGCGTTGCGGCGGTAGAGTTCCCAGAAATCGGCGTAGCCGGTGCGCTTGACCGCGCTCTGGACGGTGCCGGGGCCGGAGTTGTAGGCGGCCATGGCCAGATACCAGTCTCCGAATTCGTTGTAGAGGTCTTTGAGATGGTGCGCGGCAGCTTGGGTGGCTTTTTCGGGATCCTGGCGGTCATCGACCCACCAGCTGCGTTCCAGTCCGTAGCCTCGGGCGCGGCTGCCCATGAACTGCCACATGCCGCGGGCGCCGGCTCGGGAAACGGCCAGAGGATGAAAGCCGGACTCGGCTTGGGCCAGGTAGATTAGATCTTGCGGCACTCCTTCTTCTTTCAGGGTGCGGCGGATCATGTCTTCGTAGCGGCCGGAGCGGGCTAGCGCGCGTTCGACGGTGCCGCGTCCGCGGGTGGAAAAGTAATTGATGAAGCCGGCTACCTGGTCGGTCATCATCAGCGGCAGATCGGAAGGCGTGGATTTGATTTCGGCTTCGGCTTTGGCTTTGACAGTTTGGTCAACTGCGGGAGTGAGTTCGTTGGCTTCGTCGATTGGGGCCGGCTCCGACTTTTGCTCGGCAAAGCCGTCGCCCTGCTGCAGGGCGGCTAGCTCCAGGCCGTTGACGCCGTCGAGGATGCGGTCGAGCTCACGCTCCAGGCGGTCATCGGAACTGGACTGGAGGTCGAATCCGCTGCCGAGGAGCTGGTTGAAGGCGGAATCAAAATTCTGTTTGGCAGCTTCGAGGTGGCCGGCTTCATAGTTGTCCTGGCCTGACTGGTATTCCTTTTCTACGCGGGCGATCAGGTCGGCTACGGGATCGGCCTGGAGTGCTTGCGGCACCTGCGGCTTCGCTTGAGGTTCAGCGGTGGCGCGGTTTTGCTTTTGCAGATCTGGCGAGCGGCTGGCTGCGACCAATGCCGGGGCCTGAGCCTGAGCGAGAGGCATGAAAGACGCTTTTTGGGCACTCTGGCAGGCGAGCGTCGCCGCCAAAGTCGCTGTCAATGCGGCGGAGAGCAGGATCGTCAGATACGGTTGAAAAGAAAACCTCATATCTTCAAAAAGTTACCGCAACCACCCCCGGGACTAAACGAGCGTCTCTCAGTATGAGATGGTACTATCCCAAAATTCGTTGGGTCAACGCTCCAGAAGATCCATGCACCATGTTACTTTGGGGACCGGCTGGGCATATTACCTCAGGCGGGCGGGAGATGGCAACGAGTCTTTCGCCGAGTCTTTTGCCGTCGGGCATCATCGAAAGCGCTTATGAAAGCCATACAGATCAAGCTAACGGGCGGGCCGGAAGTGATGGAACTGGTGGACTTGCCGGTTCCGCAACCGAAATCGAATGAAGCGGTGGTGAAGATACAGGCGGCGGGCGTCAACTTTATTGACGTCTATAACCGCGAAGGCCGGTACAAGGCTGCGCTGCCGTTGGTTTTAGGACAGGAAGCGGCGGGGGTGGTTTCGGCGATCGGATCCGACGTGCGCACGGTGGCGGTCGGCGATCGTGTGGCGTACGCCATGACGGTCGGGAGTTATGCCGAATATGCGTCGGTGCCGGCCGACCGGCTGGTGAAGATTCCGGCGGGAGTGAGCGAGCGCGAGGCTGCGGCCGCGATGTTACAGGGGATGACTGCGCACTATCTGGCTTATGACACCTATCCGCTGAAACAAGGCGAGACGGCGCTGATTCATGCGGCTGCCGGCGGAGTGGGGTTGCTGCTGGTGCAGATGGCGCACAACATTGGGGCGCGTGTGATTGCTACGGTTTCGACGGTGGAAAAAGCCAAGCTGGCGCGAGCGGCGGGAGCGGACGAGGTCATTCTTTATACGCAGGCGGATTTTGAGGCGGAGACGAAGCGGCTGACCAGCGGCAAAGGCGTTGACGTGGTGTATGACTCGGTGGGGAAGACGACGTTCGACAAGGGGCTGAATCTGCTGCGTCCGCGGGGCATGATGGCGCTGTTCGGAGGATCGAGCGGAGCGGTCGCGCCGATTGATCCGATAGTACTTAGCCAGAAGGGATCGATCTTTCTGACGCGGCCGACGCTGGGGCACTACGTTATCACTACGCAGGAGTTGCAGGCGCGTGCCGGGGCCGTGTTCGGCATGATTCGCGACGGCAAACTCAAGTTGCGGATCGAGCATGTGTATCCGCTGGCGCAGGCGCAGCAGGCGCACCGCGATCTTGAGGGACGGAAGACGACGGGGAAGTTGCTGCTGCTGCCGGGGTGATCCACCCACGGAATGACCTGACATCCCATGCCCTTTGTGGAATTGAAAAACTCGCCGCATGCGCCTGGGATTCGGCCGGTTCGGATTCACTACAGGGATGTGGGCAGCGGACAGCCGGTGGTGTTCCTACATGGCGGGTGGGGTTATGGGGTGTATCCCATCGACCGGCAGATCGAGGCCTTGGGGGACCACGTCCGCTTTGTAATTCCGGACCGGTCCGGCTACGGGCGCTCCACGCGATTGCCGAGGCAGATGCCGACGGACTTTCATCGCCGGGCAGCGAAGGAAACCCTGCTTGTATTGGATGCGCTGGGGATCGACCGCGCGGTTCTTTGGGGACACAGCGATGGAGCGGTCATTGCCGCGATGATCGGGCTGTCGGAGCCGCAGCGATGCGGGCGTCTTATTCTGGAAGCATTTCATTTGTATCGAAACAAGCCGGGTTCGCGCAGTTTCTTCGAGCGCTTTGCCAACAATCCGGAGGAGGTAAGTGAAAAGGTACAAGAGTTGCTGGTTGCGGATCATGGCGCGGCGCAATGGAGGAAAACGATACAACGGAATTGCCGCGTCTGGTTGAAACTCGCGGCCCAAAGCACGCGGGCGGGTGAGGATCTGTATAACGGGCGGCTGAGCGAACTGAAAGTGCCGGTGACATTTATGCACGGAAGACACGATCCACGAACCGAACCGGGAGAGATGGAACGAGTCCACGAAGCGCTAGCCGGCGCGGGAATGCGTTTTATCGAGAATGGGCGGCACAGCCCCCACAGCGAAAAGGCAGCCTGGCGGGAATGTAATGGGATTCTTCGCGAATTGATGGCGAGCAAGTAGTGCTTTGCTCGCTGGACAGCTGGAGACGGCTGTCCCGACGCGGGCGTTTTCCGGGCTATGATTTTTTCTTACGCGAGTAGTTCCGCAGGTACGCGGGCAGTTCTTGCTGGCAGCGGTCATCGCGAATCGCGGCGCCTACCTTCATCTCTAGCGGTATCACTCCTGCCCAGGTCGGGAAGGAGTAATCCTCATCGTCGTCCACCGGCGGACCTACTCGGATTTTGGCGGAAAACTCAGTGATGGGAAGGCGCAGAACGGACGTTGCTTTCAGCTCCCTTTCGTTGGGTTGGCGCGAGTCGTCCCAGCGATGAGGCAGGATGTGCTCGCTCAGCGCGCGCAGGGCGGCGAGTTTTTCTGCCGGATTGTCAACCAGCGTTGCCGTGCCGAGAATTACCACCGAGCGGTAGTTCATCGAGTGATTGAAGACGGAGCGGGCGAGTACTAATCCATCGAGCAGCGTGACCGTGATGCAGACGGGGACGCCTTGATCGAGGCTGCGCAACATGCGGCTGGCGACCGATCCGTGGACGTAGAGCACGTCTCCATCGCGGCCGTAGGACGTGGGGATGACGTAGGGCTGTCCGTCAGCGACGAAGCCGACGTGGCAGAGGAAAGCTTCGTCGAGAATCCGGTTGACGGTATCGCGATCGTAAACCGCGCGCTGCGGTTCGCGCACTACGCGCGTGCGTGGAGTTGGATTGCTGGAGTTCAAAGTGCTGGGCTTTACATTGCTGGACATGGAGCTGACTTCCCAGGCTGGCGCCAAGAGTGGTGACGGGGAATTTTAGCAGGTCGGAGGTCGCAGTACTTGCTCGCTGTTACAGCAGGCCGCCGGTTTTTATCGCCAAGGTGCTGAGCGCCATCTCCAGTTTGGTTATGGCCTCGCCGAGTTCGGGATGATTTCCGACCTTCTTCTGTAGTTCCTTCAGAATCTGATGAGCACTGGCAACGTGCTCTACCGCCTGGGCTGGATTTTGCTCGGGCTTTGGTTTGGTCGGCGTTGGCATGGTCATTTGCTCCCGTACATGCCATTTTACCTAGAATAGGCCAGCGTCGCAGGAATCACTTGCGCCGGTTTCTCCCCGACACCTTTGGCTGCTCTTCGAGCACCGCGAACTGGATTTTCTTCTCCACCGGATCGATACGGTCAACAAGAACGCGGACGCGATCGCCCAAGCTGTAGGTTTTGCGAGTGCGCTGGCCGATGATTTGGCGCGTGTTTTCGTGGTAGGTGTAGCGGTCGTCATCGAGTGTGTTGAGGGGGACCAAGCCCTCGACGAAGAGGTCAGTCAGTTCCACGAAGAAGCCGAACTTGGTTACGCTGATGATCAGGCCGTCGAAGTCTTCTCCGATGCGGCGCTCCATGAATTTCATTTTCTTCCATTCCATCAGGCCGCGTTCGGCTTCGTCGGCGCGGCGTTCGGACTGGCTGGATTCTTCGGCAATGCTGTGAAGTTCTTCGAGGGTGATTGGACCGCCGAGAGGTTCGAGCGCGTGCCGATGTGCGGCGCGGTCGCGGCGCTTGGACCAGGGCGATGGCGGTGCCGCGTCTCGCTCGGCGTTGTGCGCATGAGAATGAGATCCCTCGCTTCGCTCGGGATGACAATTTTGTAAAGGTAGGGATGTCCCTACCGGCAATCCTTCGTCTAACTTTTCTGGCGACTTTCGCAGCACTTCTTTCAGTATTCGGTGCACGATCAGGTCGGGATAGCGGCGGATGGGCGAGGTGAAATGGGTGTAGGTGGTGGCGGCTAAGGCGAAGTGTCCGCGATTTTCTTCGGAGTAGCGGGCCTGTTTCAGCGAGCGCAGCATCAGGAAGCTCAGGATTCTTTCTTCCGGCTTGCCTGCGATTTTCTCCGTGAGCTTCTGATACATGCGGGGGGTGATGTGAATTTCTTTAGCCACTTCGATTTCGCGGACACGTTTGCCGGTGCCGCGGGCTTCGCGGCGGTCGGCTCTTAGTTGTACGCGCTGAATGGGCAACGCGCCTACTCCTAGCGAATATCCGAAAGTGGCGGCGATTACCTCAAAGTCGTACACGCGCTTGGCATCGGGTTTCTCGTGGATGCGGTAGAGCGAGGCTATGCGTTTATTTTCGATGTAGTGGGCTACACACTCGTTGGCTGAGAGCATGAATTCTTCGATGAGGCGATGGGCGACGTTGCGCTCGGATCTGGTGATGCTCTTCATCATGCCGAATTCGTCGAACTCGATGACTGGTTCGGGAAGATCGAAATCGATCGATCCTCGGCGTTTGCGTTTGCGGTTCAGGATCATAGCCAGATCGCGCATGCGTTCGAAGTGGTCGATTTGGGCCGCGTATTCTCGGCGCGCGGCAGCTTCGCCTTCGATGACTGCGTTCACGGCGGTATACGTCATGCGGTTGGCCGAACGGATTACGCCTTCGTCGATCTCATAGCCGCCGATCTCGCCGTGGTGGTCGATCTCTATGGTGCAGGAGAGCACTAGGCGGTCGACTTGCGAGCGCAGGCTGCAGATGTCGGTCGAGAGTTCCAGCGGCAGCATGGGGACGGCGCGGTCGGGAAAATAAACGCTGGTGCCGCGCAGACGAGCTTCCTGATCTAGCGGTGAGTTCGGCGTTACATATTGGGCTACGTCTGCGATGTGGACCTGCAGTTCGTAATTGCCGTTTTCGAGTTGGCGGACGTGGACGGCATCGTCGAAATCGCGGGCGGTTTCGCCGTCGATGGTGACTATGGGAAGCTGGCGGTAGTCGCGGCGGTGGCGCAGGGCGTCCGCGGGGATTTCGGATTGGATGGCTTGGGCTTCTTCGATCACTTCGGGCGGGAAGCGGTGGGGCAGATGAAATTTGCGGATCATGATCTCGACGTCGACTCCGAAGTCGTTTTCCTCGCCGAGAATTTCGATTACGCGGCCGCGCGGGCTTTGGGTGGCGCTGGGCCAGTCGGTGATCTCTACGTCTACGACTTTGCCGTCCAGATCCTCGCGGTCGGCGTGGACTGCGGCTTCGTTGCCTATGACGCGGTGTTTCGCTTTCCATTTCCCTGATTTGGTAGTCTCGGTTTCCTCTGCGGCTGAAGACTTCGGATACTCCATCCCGGGCGGGATTACGATTTCCTGCGTCACTTTTTCGTCGATGGGCTTGACGTAGTTGTGACGGTGTCCATAGTGGAAGATGCCAACCACGGTAGGATGCGCGCGCGACAGCGAGCGGATGATGCGCCCTTCGGCGCGTCCGTCGGTGCGGACGGCGCTCACTTCGACCAGGACGCGGTCGCCGTGCATGGAGGACCCGATGGCGTGCGGAGGAATGAAAACATCGCCAGCGAGGCGGGCCTTCAGACTGGCATCGAGCGAAGTGGCTTCGGGAATCACGAAGCCGAAGCCGTCGCGATGCATGGTCAGACGGCCGGTGAGAAGGTTGCGTCCTTTGGACATCCGAATCAGCGCAGGTATTTCTCTTCCAGAATTCTCCGATGATGCAGTTCATGGCCGGCGATGATGTAGGCCAGGGCACGCACCGTCACTTCGTTCTTGTTGGCCACGCCGCGGCGGGTCCAGGCGGGCTCGTCCAGATTGCGAAACAGGGAGACCGTGGCTCTTCGGACAGCGATATAGTCCTCGATCAGATCGGCTAGGGGACGGTGGGCAAAGGGGGCATTGCGGACGTAGTCGTCCTGCTCGAAGCCTTCGATGGGAGTGGCGTCGGCGCGCGCAATGCGCAGAGCTCGGTAGCTCATGATGCGCTCGGTATCGTTGAGGTGGCCGAGCACTTCCTTCAGGGTCCATTTGTCAGGTGCGTAGCGGAGATCGCCGTCGGCTTCGGTGCGTCCGGAGAGCAGGAGAAGCATCTGGCGACGCTGGTCCTCGAGTGCGGCAAGAACGTCGTTGCCCGGGACGAGCGAGATGTAGCGGTCGTAGTTGGGAGCGTATTCTCCGGGCTGGGGCCGGAGGTAGGCGTTCGCGGTTGAAGTCGTGGCGGTCAAAGGCATGGAATCCTCGTCAGGGATGGCAAACGGTTTGGTCGTGCCCCACGGATCCATACTACCGCGACAAAGCATCGCGACAAAGTGTCGCGGCAGAAGTATCGCGATAGAAGAATTACCGCCGACCGGGCAGGGCTTACACGACAGCAGGCACGGCCGATGGTGCGGTACTTAGGGGGAATCACGAGGGGAACTATGGAAATCGATAAGAAAGCTGGATTTCCACAGGGTGCGGGAGTTACTGAGGCGTACAATTTGTTTTGGCCCCCGAAATGCGGCGGGATTCAAAATCCCTCAATTTAATAAAAGGAAAGGATTTCGACGACAATGTGGAAGCCCACGAATCAACCTGCGACACCAAGCCGGCCGGCGGAGCCGGAGCGTCCGAGCACGTCCACGGCGACGACGGCACCGATGATGAGTTCGAGCGATCCTGCGGCTGTGCCGCGCCCGGTTACGACCACGACTTCGGATCAAGCCACGATTGGCAAGTCGCTGGTGATTAAAGGTGAAGTGACCGGTTCCGAGTCTTTGTACATTGACGGCCGGGTGGAGGGATCGATCAACCTCTCCGGCAATCGCGTGACGATCGGCCGCAATGGCGTGGTCGCGGCCAACATCAGCGCGCGGGAAATTGTGGTACTCGGCAAGGTGCGGGGCAACCTCACTGCCAGCGACCGGGTGGATATCCGCAGTGATGGTTCGCTGACGGGCGACGTGGTGGCGGCGCGCATCTCGATTGAAGACGGCGCGTTCTTCAAAGGCGGCATCGACATTCGCAAAGTAGGATCGGCAGGAGCCTCGAAGCCGGAAGAAGTGGCGAAGAGTGTTACGAGTGCGACGCCGGAGCCGGCGATGTCGGCGCGAGCGTAGAAGCGCGATTCGTCGTTCGCGAGACGCTATTCGCTGATTTTGCAGCGGCACAATGCAGGATTATGAAACGGGTCTTCGTGGCCCGTTTTTTCTTTGGGCACGGCAGTGACAGAGACAGCAAGCGCGAACAGCGCTCTTACGGCTCCTTGCCGGTCGCCATCGTTTCCGCGGTTTGGCCTTCGGCGACGTCCGGCAATGCAGCCGATTTTTTCCTGCGAAGATCTGCGGGTAATTCCGAACGCAACAACCAGAGTCCTGCGGCTACTGCTGCGGCCCAGGTTACGGAGCCGAGCGCGAGCGCGAGGAGATCGGCGCGGCGACTGCCATCGAGCGCGATCGTGCGCATGACTTCGTAACTCAATCCGCCGGAAACGGCGCCTACCAGCGCGGACTTGCCCAATTCTTTCCAGTTCAATCCGGCAAGCGACACCATGCCACGAATATGCAGGAGTGCGGCGATGGCGAGGGCGTTGGCGGTGATGCCGAGGTCCGAGGCGATAGCCAGTCCGGTGACCGAGAACGTCCGAAAGAACAGTGCGTATATGGGTAGAGAAGCGAGCGTGATGATGGTGGTGGCGATCATCGGCGTCAGGGTATTGCCGGAGGCGTAAAACGCGCGGGCATAGAGCGCCTGACTCGACCACAGAGCCAGCGAGAGCGAGAACACGAAAAAGTAGAGGGCCGTGGATTCGGTATCCGCTAAAGTGAAGCGGCCCCGGCGATAGACGAGGTCGATGAGCGGGACCGCAATGGCCATCATCCATCCCGTGATTAGCAGCGAGGCCGCCGTGATGCGATAGACGGAAGCATTCACGGTAGCGGCGAATTCACCGAATTTCTTTTCTCCGAAGAGGCGCGAGAAGAATGGGAGCGATGCCTGGCCGGTGGCTTGTCCGAGGATGGCGATGGGAACGGCGAAGAGACGTTTGGCATAATTCAGCCGGGCGATGTCGCCGATGCCGCTCGAGGCAAAGTAGCGGAGGATCCAGTCGTCGGCGGTGACGAGCGAAACTCCGAGCATCAGCGGGATGGAGAGGCGCACCCACTCGCGGAATGCGGGATTCTTCACGTCGAACGAGGGGCGGTATCCAGTGCCAATTTTGGCGGCGCCGATTGCGTTGATCAGAAATGGTCCGGCAATACTTCCGGCGAGCGCGCCGAACGCCAGGGATGCGATCCCCATCTGGCGCCCGGCGACGACTCCTCCGGCGATGATGAACACGTTGTAGATGAGCGGACCGAAGGCAGGCAACAGAAAGAGACGGTGCGAAAGCAAGACCGCTGAAACGACTCCCCCAACATAAAAGAAGATCTGCGCCGGAAGAAGGATGCGGGTGAGATGCACACAGAGTTGCATCTGCTCGGGCGTGAAGCCGTGGAACATCCAGCCGGCGAATTGCGGGGTGAAGATTTCGGCGAGGATGGTGCCGGTGACGAGCACGGTGGTCATCACGGTAATGATGATAGAGAAAGTTTTCTGCGCGTCGTGCTCGCGCTTTTCCGCCAGAAACCGGGTATAGATGGAGATGAATGTGATCGAGGCGGTTCCGCCGGCGACGATGTAGTTGAGCCAGTCGGGCAGGGTGAAGGCGGCGACGTAGGCATCGGTCTGCTGTCCGGCGCCGAAGGCGTAGGCGATGTAGGCCTCGCGGATGTATCCGATCACGCGCGAGAGCATGATGGCCGTCATCAGCAGCAATGTCGCCGAAAGGGCGGTGTGCTGGTGCGATGGACGGAAGAAGCGAAGCAGACGCATCCTTCGCAGATTAACGCATCTGACGGTTGGTGGGAGAGTTATCGGTGGGATGGAATCGGGAATGGCAATTGGCTTTCCGCTGTACGCTGAATGTCGGGGAGTTTGCCGAACTGCGCTCGGCTGGACGGGCGAGACGCCCGTCCCCACACAAGCCCAGGGACTTGGCCTTTGGTGTGTCTTTGGGGGTTACGCCGCGATCAAACCCGAGCTATACTGTTGGTAGCTGCTATGCGCTCGAACGGCTACATTCCGCCTCTCCAGACTTGCTGGATCGAGGGACGCGCTTGTCCCCGACGGTATCTTTCCGTTCTGCCTTCGCATGTGCGCGCCAATCTCTTTGGCAGCGACTAATTTCCTTCCCGTTTCGTTGCTTGCTAATGGCTTTTAGCAGCTTTTAGCATCTGGCCCAAGCAGCTTATCTTTCGGACGCTGCTTAAGACTGGCCTGAACGAACCACTGAGAACTACGAAACCGATCTGGAGGATTCCATGACCACCAAAACTTTGATTGCCGGCCCCAAGCTCAGGACTGCGCTTCCGGGCCCTAATGCCAAGCGCATTCTCGCGGGCGATGAAAAGTACATTTCACCTTCCTACACCCGTTCTTATCCGATGGTTGCCAAGCGCGGCCGCGGAATTGTGGTCGAAGACGTGGATGGCAACGAGTTCTTCGATTTTTCCGCTGGGATAGCCGTGACCTCGACCGGACACTGCCATCCGGAGGTAGTGGCTGCCATTCAGAAGCAGGCTGGTGAACTGATCCACATGTCAGGCACCGACTTCTACTACGAGGCGCTGGTGACCTTGGCTGAACGGCTCTCCAAGATCGCGCCTATGCCCGGGCCGCACAAGATTTACTACGGAAACTCGGGGGCGGAAGCCATTGAGGGCGCTTTGAAGCTGGCGCGCTATCACACCAAGCGGCAGCAGGTGATTGCCTTTCTCGGCGCTTTCCACGGACGGACCATGGGCGCGCTCTCGCTAACGGCCTCGAAGCCGCAGCAGAAGCGGCGCTTTTCGCCGCTCGTTCCGGGCGTTACGCACGTGCGCTATCCCGATGTGTATCGGGGTTGTGCGGGCGGCCCGCAGGAAGCGGAGAAATTCGCGCTGGGCTGCGCGCGCTACATCGAAGAGAAACTGCTTAAGACCGTTCTCGCTCCGGAGGAAGTCGCGGCCATTTTTGTCGAACCGATTCAGGGCGAGGGCGGATACGTGGTCGCGCCGACGATCTTCATGCAGGAACTGCGGCGCATCTGCGACAAGCACGGCATCCTGCTGGTGTTGGACGAAGTCCAGACGGGCGTCGGCCGCACGGGCAAGTGGTGGGCGGTCGAACACACGGGCGTGCATCCAGATATAGTTTGCATCGCCAAGGGCATTGCCTCGGGCATGCCGCTCGGCATCACCATGAGCAAGGCCGACATCATGGACTGGATCCCTGGCTCGCACGCTTCGACTTTCGGCGGGAACCCCGTCTGCATTGCCGCCGCGCTGGCCACGCTCGCTGTGATCGAGAAGGAAGGACTGCTGCGGAACTCGCAGGATGTTGGCGACCACATGTTGAGGCGCATGTCCGACTGGCCGAAGAAGCATAGGATCGTCGGGGACGTCCGGGGACGCGGCCTGATGATCGGTGTCGAGATCGTGAAAGACCAGACGACCCGCGAGTATGACGCCAGCGATCGCGATCGCATTGTGGAGTCGGCGTTCGAGCGCGGCATTCTGTTCTTGGGATGTGGTCCGAGCACGATTCGCATTGCGCCGCCGCTCATCGTTACCAAGGACGAAGCTGACGTTGCCATGGATGCGCTGGAAGAGGCGATTGCGAGCGTTGAAGCTTAGCTCGTCTTAGCGGAATAACGCGTAATCGCCGGAGGTGTGTGATGTGGAACGGTACCGTGGAATCGATTCATATCGCATCCGCTGCTCAAGGGCCGATGCAGGCCGTTGGTCAGGCGGCGGCGATTCCGGGCGTGGGGCTTGAGGATGATCGATACGCGCTGAAGCTGGGCACTTTCTACAAGCCCACACCGGATCGCGAACTAACGCTGATTGAGGCGGAGGCGATTGAGGCGCTGTGTCGGGACTATCACATAGAACTCGCTGCCGGGGACGCTCGCCGCAACATCGTGACTCGCAACGTGCCGCTGAATCACTTGGTGGGCAAGGAGTTTGCCATTGGCGAGGTGCGGATTCGCGGTATCCGCTTGTGCGAGCCCTGCGATCACTTGCAGAAGGTGACGGGGAAGACGGTGATCAAAGGATTGCTGCATCGCGGGGGATTGCGGGCGCAGGTTCTCACGCCAGGCACGATTCGCGTCGGCGATGTGGTTAGGGTTATTCCGTAGAGACGCGTTTTGGCGCGTCTCCGTAGGCCGAGACGGGGCGAGCCCCGTCTCTACACAATACTCCGCGATTCGGAGAAAGAGCGCAGGCGGCGAATTGTACCGGATGCGCGGTGATCAGCATCACATAATGTGTAGTGGGTCCAAGCTAGGGTGAAGATGGAGTCTCTCCCATGTTCGCCGGAAGCTTGACGCAAGCCACCCTTCGCGCACTGGACTGGCTGGCCGCCAGAACGCTTTCGCCGGAGGACTCGCCCGCGCATCAGCGTACAGGGCGGCGCGGTGAGGTGAGGAAGACGCTTATTTCTACCTTCGCCGGCGGGGCTATACCATGATCGCGCGCAATTACCGCTCCCCGCATCATCGCGGCGAACTGGATCTCATCGGCTGGGAGCGTGACGTCCTGTGTTTTATCGAGGTGAAGACTCGAACCAAGCGTGACCTCAAGCCTGCCGAAACCGCCGTAGATCGCGACAAACAACGGGAGTTGTCGAGGGTTGCCCGCGACTTCGTGCGCCACATGCCCCCTTTGTGCCAGTGGCGGTTTGACGTGCTCGCCGTATACTACGAGCGCGGACACAGCCGACCCTCATTTGAGCTGTTTCAAAATGCGTTTCCCGTATCGTACAATCGTAGGTTTGCAGACTCATACTGAAAGGATTTAGTGCGTGCCTGAACTAAGAAAAGATCCCATCGTGGGCCGGTGGGTGATTATTTCCACGGATCGCGCCAAGCGGCCTAACGACTTTGTGCGCGAAGCGGTGAAGATCAAGGGCGGATTCTGTCCCTTCTGTTATGGCAATGAAAACAAGACCCCGCCGGAGATCCTGGCATACCGGCCCAGCGGCAACGGCAATGCTCCGCAGAAGGACAGTCCGGGTTGGACGGTTCGCGTCGTGCCGAACAAGTTCCCGGCGCTCGGCATTGAAGGCAGTTTGAACAAGCAGGCCGAGGGCATGTTTGACAAGATGAATGGCATCGGCGCGCACGAAGTCGTCATCGAAACGCCTGACCACAACGCCACTCTGGCCTCGCTTCCGCCGAAAAGAATTGAAGATGTTCTGTGGGCGTTCCGCGATCGCATTCTCGATCTTAAGAAGGACCGGCGCTTCAAATACATCCTGCTCTTCAAGAATCATGGAGAAGCCGCCGGCGCTTCACTCGAACATTCTCACTCGCAACTGATCGCGCTGCCGATTGTGCCCATTTACGTGGTTGAGGAATTGCAGGGAGCCAAGCAATATTACATCTACAAAGAGCGCTGTGTGTTCTGCGACGGCATCCGGCAGGAAATCGAGAACGGCATCCGGGTCGTGGCGGAGAACGAAGATTTTCTGACTCTCGCCCCGTATGCTCCGCGGTTCCCCTTTGAAACCTGGATCCTCCCCAAGCGCCACGAATCTGCCTTCGAGAACTCGTCGTCGCAAATGTTCGAAAATCTCGCGAGAGCGCTCAAGCTGCTGCTGATGAAAGCGGACCGCGTGCTCGACAATCCGCCGTACAACCTGGTGGTGCACACATCGCCGGCGCAGGACCCGACCCACGAGTATTACCACTGGCATATTGAGTTCATGCCGAAGCTGACCAAGACGGCGGGATTTGAGTGGGGAACCGGTTTCTACATCAATCCCACGCCGCCCGAGGAGGCGGCGAAGTTTTTGCGCGAGGCGAGCGTGGAGGATGCGGCTCCGAGCCCGGTGGGCGCGCGCTGAGTTTCTAGTTTAAGCTCTAGCCCTGGGTTCGGTCGAGAACCTCGGCATGCCATGCCATCTGTATGGCTTCCAGCTTGGCTTCGTTCGACGTCGCAGGATCGTCTTTGAAGCCGGGGAGCGCGATCACATATTTGTGCAGGTCGGTGAACCGGACCGCGAGCGGATCGAGTTCCGGATGGATTTCAGAGAGCAGAATCCCGATGTCGTCGGAATCGCTCCAGGTGAGTTCTTTTGGCATGATGGCTCTCCAGCGGCAGGTCTCAAAGTTTCAAAGTTGCAAGGTTTCAATAAGCGAAAGCTTTGCGATTCGGCACGATCCTTGAAGCTCCGAATGCTTGAAACTTTGAAAACCCGGCCCTTAATGCTCTTCCGAAACGTAATTGCGGTTCCACGCCGGGATTTCCACTACTAGTTTGCCCGGCTTCTTGATCACGGTCTGGCATCCGAGGCGCGAGTTTAGCTGAAGATCGGCAGCCATGTCGAGTTTGTCAGCTTCGTCGTCTTCCATCTCCGAGATCAGGTCGGCGCCCTCTTTCACCCAGATGTGGCAGGTGGTGCAGGCGCAGTTTCCTCCGCAGGCATGATCCAAATGGATGCTGAAGTTTAACGCCACGTCGAGCAGAGATTCTTCCTTGCCATGGTCTTTATACGGTAGCTTACCGTGTTCGAAGGTTACCGTCTTGCCCTCGGGAAGAAAAGTAACCTCAACCGTGTTTTCTCCGGGAGCATCCATTGTGGTTGTTCCTGTTCCCCGCATTTTCTCTTCAGACATGTAAGGACCCCTATTTGAAATCTGCCTTCGCCACCGGATGGCCGGCCTGCGGGCCCTCCTCCAGATCGGTGTTGTCCATGGCCTTTCCCTTGAGCGCGGTCGAGACAGCGGTATCCATCATCAATTCCGCCAGACGCATGGTGGCCTGGTTCAGCGCGTCGATGGCGGCACGGATGGCATGATAATCATCATCGTCTTTTACTGCGACCAGAGCTTTCTCCAGCGTCTCGACGTTGCGGCGTTCATCGTTCGTGAGTTCCTGCCAGGCTTCATTCTTTTTTCCCTTTGCGAGCGCTGTCAGGATCGTATCGGCTTCGCGTCGCGCTTCAATGACCTGCCGCTGCCGAAAATCCTCTTCGGCATAGTCGAACGACTCGAGCAGCATGTTCTCAACCTGCTCGTCGGTGAGGCCGTAGCTGGGCTGGACGTCGATTTCAGCTTCTTGTCCGCTGCGCTGCTCGCGCGCCGAGACGCGCAGAATGCCGTTGGCGTCGATCAGAAACTTTACTTCTATGCGCGGCATGCCGGCGGGCATGGGCGGCACGCCCTTGAGATCGAAGCGCGCCAGCGACCGGCAATCGCGCGCCAGTTCGCGCTCTCCTTGCAGCACATGAATCGCGACATTCGTCTGGCCGTCCACCTGGGTGGTGTAGTACTGGGTTGCCGAAGCCGGTATGGTCGAGTTGCGCAGGATGATCTTATCGGTGACGCCGCCCGCGACTTCAATGCCCAAAGAAAGCGGGGTGACGTCGAGCAACAACATCTCTTTCGTAATTTCGGAGGCGCCGCCGAGAATGTTCGCCTGCACGGCCGCTCCGAGCGCCACCACTTCGTCGGGATTTAAATCCGTGTGCGGCAGGCGTCCAAAAAGATCCTGCACCAGCCGCCGCACCTTGGGAATACGCGTGGAGCCTCCGACCAGCACAACCTCGTCGATTTGCTCAGGCTTCAGGCCCGCGTCCTTGAGTGCCTGCTTGCAGGGGCCGACGGTGCGGTCGAGGATGGGTTGGATCATCTGCTCGAAAACTTCGAGGGAAATTTCCCGCTGATACTTCTTCCCTCCGGGCAAATCGACATCGAGCTTCGCCGTGGGCTGCGAGGAGAGCGCAATCTTCGCTTCAATTACGGCCTGGCGGATGCGAGACACCGCTTCGCCGCTGCGTCGGACGTCCATCCCTAATCCGAGTCCGAGGTCGCCGCGAATGTCGTCGAGCGCGATGGCGATCAGCAGATTGTCGATGTCGTCTCCGCCGAGATGCGTGTCGCCGTGGGTGGCGATTACCTCGAAAATGCCATCGTGCAGCTTGAGAATCGAGATGTCGAACGTGCCGCCACCCAGATCGTAAACCACGATGATGCCGTTTTTTTCCTTGTCCAGGCCGTAAGCGAGCGATGCGGCCGTCGGTTCGTTCACCAGCCGCAAAACATTCAGGCCGGCGATGCGGCCGGCATCCTTCGTCGCCTGCCGCTGCGCATCATTAAAGTATGCGGGGACGGTGATAACCGCCTGGGTGACGGGCGCTCCGAAAAAGCGCTCGGCATTGCGCTTCAGTTGGCGCAGAACCAGCGCCGAAATCTCAGGCGGGGTGTAGGTCCGGTCGCCGATCTTGATGCGCAGGACCTCGCCCTCATGAAGGTCTTCCGCCAACTGGAACGGGAACAGCTTTAGCTCATCATGTATATCTTCAACGCCGCGGCCCATCAGGCGCTTGATCGAGTAAACGGCGCGCTCCGGCGTTTCGATCAGATACTTGCGGGCGGCATTGCCGACAATGACCTGATTCTTCTCGTCGAGCGCCACCACCGAGGGCACAAGGTTCAGCCCGTCTTCCCCGGGGATAACAACAGGGTAATCTCCTTGCATGTAGGCCACGAGCGAGTTCGTGGTGCCGAGATCGATGCCAACGATGTAGTCAGTAGCCATTGTAAGATTGCAGAGGTCAGAGGTCAGATTGCACAAGTAAAATCCAGCGCGAGGCTCTGAACCTCTGGAATCTGCCCTTTTACCTCTGACCTAGATTTCCAATGCATCGTTCACGTCCCTTACGAGGTTCCGGACATAATTTCTGCGGTTCAGCACGTCCAGCATTCTGTCGAGGATCTTCCGCCGGTCTGCTTCGGTTCCGTTGTCTTCTGATTTCTCGTCTATGGAGTCCCACTCGTTCCACTCGGTCTTGAGTTCGTTGAACAGCGCTTCGAATTTTTCTTCCAGCGAAAGCTTGGCCTTGCCGATTTCCTCAAGCAAAGCGGGGTCGTCTTCGCCCATCTCTTTCTGGTCACGCAGTTCTTCCAGATGCATGTTGAGTTCGAAGACTTCCTCCAACAGATCGGGAGGCACGACCTGCTTCTTTAATTCCCCGGTGGCACGAGCCTTTTCCGTGGCCTGTTTCGATTGCTCTTCCAGTTCGACGCCTTCGAGGCGCAACAGGTACTCCGTGCGCTTGATCGGATCTTTCAGCGTGCGATACGCATCGTTGAGCATGGAACTTTGTTCCAGGCTAAAGGCACGTTCCTCGGCGTTCGCCTGCGCAAATAGATCAGGATGGAGCCGGCGACTCAGCACGTAGAACTCTTTTTCCAGCGCGGCCGTGTCCAGGTTGAGCTTGCGCGGAAATCCAAAGAAGGTGAAATAGTCCACCGGGACCGGCGGCTGCACTTTGCCGCACGAACTGCAGAAATGCACCGCGCGCATGGTGCCGCACGACCAGCATCTTGGGGTTGCTTCTCTGGGTGCTTGTCCGGGAATGATCAGCGACGACTTGGATTCTGAATTTGCCATACAAAATTTAAGGCGAGCGCGCGGCCCGCCCTCGCCATCCTCGCCACACTTCGGTTACGAGAAAGAACTCCCACAGCCGCAGGATTTGGTCGAGTTCGGGTTCACGAACACGAAGCCCTGCTGCATCAGGGTTTCCTGGTAATCGAGCGTCATTCCGTGCAGATAGATGAAGGACTTCGGATCCACAAAAACCCGCACATCTTCGAACTGAAACACCCGGTCGCGCTCGCGCGGTTGCGTATCGAACCGTATGTTGTAGCTCAGACCCGAGCATCCTCCGCCCTGCACGCCCAAACGAAGCCCGCCCTGCTCCGGCGAAACGTTTTCTTTCACCATCGCGGAGCGAATCTTCTTGAGCGCGTTGTCGGTCACCTGGATGCCCTTGGCCGGAGCCGTGGGTGCGGCGGGTTTAACGGCTTCGTCTTTGACGGCTTGATCCATGACTAATTCTAGACGCTGCGAGCTTCGGGCGGCGAGCTAGTTACGCGTAGAGACGGGGCAAGCCCCGTCTCTACAGGCGAAAACAACTTACTGCGCCGCTTGCATTTCTGCTGGCTTCGCGCTCTGCTGCTTCTTCTTCCAGTCGCCGATGGCGGCTCGGATGGCGTCCTCGGCCAGCACCGAGCAGTGAATTTTCACTGGCGGCAAGGCCAGTTCCTTCACGATCTCGGTGTTTTTGATCTCGAGAGCCTGGTCAACCGTTTTGCCCTTGACCCATTCGGTCGCCAGCGAAGACGACGCAATCGCCGAGCCGCACCCAAAGGTCTTGAACTTGGCGTCTTCGATGATGTTGGTCTGCGGGTTGACTTTGATCTGCAGCTTCATCACGTCGCCGCACTCGGGCGCGCCGACCAGGCCGGTGCCCACATCGGCATCCTTCTTGTCCATGGAGCCCACGTTGCGTGGATTGTTGTAGTGGTCGATCACTTTATCGCTGTATGACATCTTTTTTCACCCCTTGTTAAAGACCCCTTCTTGAAGGTTTGCTTGAAACCTTGGAACTCTGAAACTTTGCTTCTAGTGCGCTTCTGCCGCCCACTTCACGCTCTTCAAGTCCACACCCTCTTTCGCCATTTCGTAGAGTGGCGAGAGCTCGCGCAGACGCAATACCGTCTCGACCACGCGGTCGGCCACGTAATCTATCTCGGCTTCGGTGTTGAAGCGCCCGATGCCGAAGCGGATCGAACTGTGCGCCAGATCGTCGCCGGTGCCAAGAGCTTTTAACACATAGGATGGCTCAAGCGTCGCCGAGGTGCACGCCGATCCGCTCGAAACTGCGATATCGTTGATGCCCATAAGCAGCGACTCACCCTCTACGTAGGCAAAACTGATATTCAGATTGCCGGGCAGCCGATGTTCCATCGAGCCGTTGATATAAACCTCGTCAAGCCGGCTCATGATGCTGTCTCGCAGCCGGTTGCGCAGGCCCGCCATTTTGCAGGATTCCTGCGGCATCTCTTCCTGCGCGATGGCGCAAGCCTTGCCGAGGCCGGCGATCCCAGGAACATTGAGTGTTCCGGAGCGCATGCCGCGCTCGTGCCCGCCGCCGTCAATGAGCGGCACCAGTTGCACGCGCGGATTCTTGCGGCGCACATACAGCGCGCCCGCGCCTTTTGGCCCGTAGAGCTTGTGTCCGGTGATGGACGCGACGTCGATGCTCATTTTATTTACGTCGATTGGCACCTTGCCGATCGCCTGCACCGCGTCGGTGTGAAAGATCACGCCGCGCTCGTGGCACATTTTGCCGATTTCCGCGATTGGTTGCAGCACGCCGATCTCGTTGTTGGCCTCCATGATCGTGACCAGAATCGTCTTGTCGTCGATGGAACGCTTCAAATCATCGAGGTCAACGAGCCCGTCTTTCTGTACCGGCAGATAGGTCACGCGGAAGCCGAGCTTCTCCAGATGCTTGCAGGTGTCGAGCACCGCCTTGTGTTCGGTGACCGCCGTGATGATATGGTTGCCCTTCTCGCGGTACATTTCCGCCACGCCTTTGATGGCGAGGTTGTCGCTCTCGGTGGCGCCCGAGGTGAAGATTATTTCTTTCGCGGTCGCACCGATAAGGTTGGCGATACGCTCGCGCGACAACTCGACCGCTTCTTCCGCCACCCATCCAAACGGGTGATTGCGGCTGGCGGCGTTGCCGAACTTCTCCATGAAGTAAGGCAGCATTTCCTCGAGAACCCGCGGATCCATGCGAGTGGTCGCGTGATTATCCATGTAAATGGGCAGCTTGATCCCATTGGGAGTTGTGCGCTGTCCGATGTCCTGAGTGGCTGGGGTCGCCGTCTTCACCGTACTCATGATCACCTTTCTCCTTAAGAGTGCTACGAAATCGTTACCAACTCCACCGACTTCTTGATCTCCTGCTTAGTAACCTGGATGACTTCCGGCTCTTCCTTCATCTGCGAAATTTTGATGTTCTTCAGCACTTGCTCGATGCTTTCGTTTACCTTCCGCAGGGGCTCGCGAATGGTGCAGCGATCGCTCTGATCGCATTCGCCGCGGACGGTCACGCACGACGTAATGAACAGTGGCCCGTCGATCGCCTTGATCACTTCGAACGCGGAAATCATCTTCGGATCGCGCGTCAGCGTGTAACCACCGTTCATGCCATGCTGGGACTGGACCAGACCGACTTTCGCCAGCCGCTGCAGGATCTTGGCCAGTGCTTCCTGCGGGATGCCGTAGGCCTCGGCTACATCCTTGGCGCTGCACGAACCCTGGTCGGCGTGCTCAGCCAAGTGCTTCATGGCCATGAGCCCGTAGTCGGCTTTTTTTGTTAGTTTCAGCATGTTCGCCGAATGCCGACCTTTATGGTCGGATTCAATTCCGACTGTTTCGGTCGTATTCTGATTTTAAACCCAGTTGCTAGTTCGCGCAAGGGCGATCAGGCATTGGTCGGATTTGGCAATCGAAGTGTAAGCTTCGGCAGGTAAACGGCTTAGGAGTGGAGCCCCTTCCCAAGGGTTAGCCCCTCGGATCTTCGACGGTCTTGCTCTGACTATCTTACTCCGTAGCGAGCAAGCTGCTGCCACTAATCCAGAGGGAAGAAAGCACACCTCAAACGCTAAGTGCGCGAGCATAATCTTCAGAGGCTTATCGGCACGGCTGGACCGGATGCGGGAAAAGGTATTTTCCGCGTCGAAGTCTCACCTATGTGGCTAAAGCCAACTCTGAAAACCAGCCAGTTATCCGCGGCGGTGAACCGCTGCGCCACCCAAAATCAAGTGCACCCGGCAATAGTCTTGCCGCGCACTGATACAATGCTTGCTGCAAACTTGCCCGTGAGGGCTGCGTGCGAAAAAGAGGATTTGAGGATGGAGATTACGGTTCGGCGGCGTTCCGATGTGCAGATCATCCAGCTCCGTGGGGCGGTGCGACTGGGCCAGGCGGTGGATACATTTCGTCGAGCGATTGAGGACGCCTTCTCGGCAGGAGACGTCCGTTTGATCCTCAACTGTGCCGAGGTCCCGATGATCGACTCCAGCGGAATTGGGGTGATGGTGAAGTCGCTGAGTTCGGCGAAGCAACGGGGCGGCGACATCCGGCTGGTGAATCCTTCCAAATTCGTGACCCAAACCCTGCGGCTGATCGGTGTGCTGAACCTGTTCACAACCTTCGAGGACGAGGACCAGGCGGTGGAATCGTATAGCTCCCAACAGCGCGCGCAGTAGCTGGTGCGCAATGGCTCGCAGCCGGTTTCAGCGGTATTCCTTTAATAAGTTCTGGGTTAATAATTTCCCTTAATAATTTCCGGGGCGCGACGGGTCAGACCCTTCAGCACCAACCCGCAAATTTCGTCGGCGAAATTTTCATCGAGCTTGTCGTGCCGGATCAGAAAGCGCATGTAGATCGGGCCGTAGAGCGAGTCGAGGATGAGGTCGAGGTCGCTGTCCTCGGGCAGTTCGCCGCGGTCGATGCCGCGCTGCAGAGTTTGATAGGCCTGTCTGCGCCTGGGCCACAGGAACCTATCGCGAAAGGCCTCGATCAACTCCGGATCCGATTGCCCTCCAGCGAGCAGTGCCGCCACTACCTTGCCGCGCTTGGACCGGAAGATGCGAATCACGCGCCTCATCTGCAGGCTCATGTCGGTTTGTACGGAGCCGGTGTTCGGAAAGCGCAGTTCCTCGTCGGCACTGGCGGAGAAGGCATCGGCGACCAGGGCAGCCTTGGTTGGCCACCAACGGTAGACAGTTGTCTTGCCAACGTTGGCGTCGGCGGCGACAGCTTCAATGCTCAGTTCCGCGAATCCACCATCCTGCTTGAGCAGTTTCAGGGTGCTCCGCAGGATTGACTGACGCGACTCCTCACTGCGTGGCCGCCCGGGTGCGCGTTTTCCGTCCGTTCCGGGGGCCCCATTGGTTCCGTTACTTCCGTTTCGGGCCCCGGCGCGCCGAATATGATTTTGAGCCATGGCTGAAGTCTAATATAATTTAAATCCGAAACGTACTGTTTTGAATCTTAATTTGCGCAAGGGAGCCCGCAGGCCGGTGTGGGGTCTGCGGATTCAGCAGCACGGTTTCGCCCATATTGGGTTTCAGCACTAACGGTTTTTCGTTGATCTTATGTGGATAGTCGCATTAGCGCTTCGCCGGCCTTACACGTTCGTGGTGATGGCGCTGCTCATTATCATCCTCACACCCCTCACCATTCTGCGCACCCCGGTCGACATTTTTCCCGATATCAACATTCCCGTGGTCAGCGTGGTGTGGAGCTTCGACGGAATGTCGCCGAGCGAGATGGCGGACCGGATTGTAAGTAATTCCGAGCGCGGATTCACGGTCACGGTCAACGACATTGAGCATCAGGAATCACTGGCGGTGCCGGGAAAGGCCGTGATCAAGATTTTCTTCCGGCCGAGCGTCAACCTTTCGATGGCGATGACGCAAGTGACGGCGATGTGTCAGACGGTGCTGCGCGGATTACCGCCGGGTACGACTCCGCCACTGGTCATTACGTATACAGCATCGACGACGCCGATTGTGCAACTGGGGTTGAGCAGCAAGACGCTTCCGGAACAGCAGTTGTTCGATCTGGGCAATAATTTTCTACGCACGCAGTTAACCACGGTAGAGGGCGCGGCTACACCGTATCCTTATGGCGGAAAGCCCCGACAAATTCAGGTCGACCTCGATCCCGTCAAATTGCAGACTTATGGGTTGGCGCCGGCTGATATTGTCAATGCAGTGGCGGCCCAAAATCTGATTCTGCCGGCCGGCACTACAAAAATCGGTCCGACCGAATACAACGTGGAACTGAATGGCACCCCTAATACCATCGCTGAACTGAACGGTCTGCCGGTGAAAACTACGAACTCGTCGACGCTTTATCTGCGCGATGTGGCGCACGTGCGAGACGGTTTCGTACCGCAAACCAACATTGTGCGGCAGGATGGAACACGCGGTGTGCTGATGTCCATGTACAAATTGGGTGGCGCGTCCACGCTGACTGTGGTCAATGCCATCAAGGCGTTGTTGCCGGCGGCGCTAAGGACTTTACCGCCCGACCTGAATATCAAGGCGCTATTCGATCAGTCGCTTTTCGTGCGCGCGTCCATTAACGGGGTCTTGCGGGAGGGCCTTATCGCTGCCTGCCTGACCGCCGTCATGATCCTTGTTTTTCTCGGCGATTGGCGTCCGACAGTGATCATCGCGGTCTCGATTCCCTTGTCCATTTTTGTCTCCGTGATTCTGCTGAGCGCGCTCGGCGAAACCATCAACATCATGACGCTGGGAGGACTGGCGCTCGCGGTCGGAATTCTAGTGGATGATGCGACGGTGGAGATCGAAAATATCGAGCGCAATCTAGCCCTGGGCAAGGAGATGAAGAAGGCCATTCTCGACGGCGCGCAACAGGTGGCCGTGCCCGCGTTCGTATCGACGCTGAGCATCTGCATTGTGTTCGTGCCGATGTTCTTTCTGACTGGAGTCGCGAAATTTCTTTTCGTTCCGCTGGCCGAAGCCGTGTCCTTTGCCATGCTGGCGTCGTATCTGCTGTCGCGGACCCTGATCCCGACCATGGTGATGTTTATCATGCGCGGGCATGAGCACCGCGCCCTCGAGCCGACAAACTTCCTCGCGAAATACCAGCGCGGATTCGAGCGCTGGTTTGAAAGGTTCCGCGGCGGCTACCGGCAGCTGTTGGAAACTACGCTCGAGCACCGGAAATTGTTCTCTCTCTGCTTTGCGACTTTCTGTTTTCTGTCGCTGGGGCTGGTGTTCTTTCTGGGGCGGGACTTCTTTCCGCAAGTGGATGCGGGCCTGATCCGTCTGCACTTTCGTGCCCGGCCCGGCCTGCGCGTGGAGGAGACTGCGCGTCTGTGTGATGAAGTGGAGCGCGTGCTGCGCAGCGAGATTCCGAAGGAAGAGCTGCAGACCGTGCTCGATAATATCGGCCTGCCCTACTCGAGCATCAATCTCTCCTACAGCAGTTCGGGCGTGATCGGGACGAGCGATGCGGAAATTCTGATTGCGCTGAATCCGGAACACCATCATCCGACGGCGCAATACGTGCGCCGGCTGCGGCGCGAGCTTCCCGCGCGTTTTCCGGGGGTAGAGTTCTTTTTCCAGCCTGCCGATATCGTGTCGCAGATTTTGAACTTTGGATTGCCGGCGCCGGTCGACATTCAGATTGTGGGTGCCGATGTGCGCACGAACTACGACATTGGACAGAGGATTGCGAACCGGTTGCGGCTGATTCCGGGGACGGCAGACGTGCACGTGCAACAGATGATGAGCCTGCCAACACTTTACCTGGATATGGACCGCACCCGCATCAACCAGGTGGGGCTGACGGCACAAAATGTCGCGCAAAGCGTGCTCATCAGCTTGAGCGGAAGTTTTCAGACGGCGCCCAATTTCTGGCTGAACCGAAGCAACGGCGTGACCTATCCGATCGCGATTCAGGCGCCGCAGTATCGGGAGACCTCGTTGCAGGATTTGATGGACACCTCGGTGACGAATGGCAGCGAGCAGCCTCAGGTCCTGGGCAATCTTGCGCAACTGAAGCCGGTCATGCGTCCGGCGGTCGTTAACCATTACAACGTGCAGCCGGTCATCGATGTGTATGCCAGCACGCAGGGGCGCGATCTGGGCGGGGTTGCGTCGGACATCATGAAGGCGCTCAAGCCCTTCCAGGACCATCTGCCGCGGGGAACGAGCATGGTGGTTCGCGGACAGGTCCAGACCATGCAGTCCTCGTTCTTCGGCCTGGGCGTTGGCTTGCTGGGCGCGATTGTGCTCGTCTATCTTCTGATCGTGGTCAACTTTCAGTCGTGGCTCGATCCCTTTATCATCATTACAGCGCTGCCGGGAGCGCTGGCGGGAATCTGCTGGTTCCTGCTGATTACGCGCACCACGCTCAGTGTTCCGTCGCTGACGGGCGCGGTCATGTGCATGGGGGTGGCGACCGCGAATTCAATTCTGCTGGTCTCGTTTTCTCGCGACCGCATGAATGCGGGAGCACCCGCGCGGCAAGCGGCGCTCGAAGCAGGCCACACGCGCATACGGCCTGTAATCATGACGGCGCTCGCCATGATTATCGGCATGGTGCCGATGGCGCTGGGCATGGGAGAAGGCGGCGAACAGAACGCACCGCTGGGCCGGGCCGTGATTGGCGGTCTGCTCTTCGCCACCGTAGCCACGTTATTTTTCGTGCCCAGCGTATTTACGATTATTCACGGCCGCCGCGAGGCACGGCTGCAGTCGGAGTAAAAGTAGATCGCAGTAGAAGTAGAACAGAAGCAGAGAATTTTTGGAGACCGCGATCATGCCTGTACAACCGCCGCAGGGAACAACCGAGCAGTACGAGACGGAGCCCTTGCGTCCAGATGACTATCGGCCTTCTGATCTGGGTTCCGCTCCGGTAGGCCGGGCAAAGCTTCTGATTGGCGCCGTGCTGCTCGTGCTCATCACCGCCGGAGCAGTCACCTTTCTGAATAAGAAGAGCGAGACCGACGCGCTGGCCAAAGAGACCGAAGCCGTTTCGGTTCCGACGGTCGCGGTGGTGCAACCGCAGGCCGAGCCCGGAGACGACGAACTGGTGTTGCCCGGAAATTTGCAAGCTTTTATAGAGTCCCCGATTTTTGCCCGCACCAACGGCTATCTTTTGCGCTGGTACAAGGACATGGGAAGCAAGGTTGAGAAGGGGGAACTGCTGGCGGCGATTGACACTCCGGAAGTCGATCAGGAGCTGTCGCAGGCCCGAGCCAGCCGCGAGCAGATTAAGGCGGCGCTGGCGTTGGCGAAGATCTCCGCCGATCGCTGGGAGAATCTGCGCAAGTCCGACTCGGTTTCGCAGCAGGAAGCCGACCAGCAGGCGAGCGGCTACCAGCAGGCGCTAGCCAACCTGGCGGCCGCGGACGCGAACCTTCGCCGCCTCCAAGATCTCGAATCTTTCAAAAACGTGTACGCTCCGTTTTCCGGCGTGCTTACCCGGCGCAATGTCGATCCGGGGGCGCTCATCAATTCCGGGGCAGGGGCGGCTGGCAGAGAGCTGTTCGATATCGCGCGCGTCGATCCGCTTCGTGTTTATGTGAGTGTTCCGCAAGCGTATGCGCCGAACATAAAAGCCGGGATGAAGGCCAACGTTACGCTGCAGGAATTTCCCGGCCAGAAGTTCCTGGGAACGGTGGCGCGCACCGCCGATGCCATCGATCCAGCGACGCGCACCCTGAATACAGAAGTGGATGTTCCCAACCGAGATGGCAAACTGTTGCCTGGTTCTTTCGGCCAAGTGCATTTTGCGACTGGAACTTCTGTGCCAAGGATTACGATCCCGGTAAACGCCATGCTGTTCCGCGCCCAGGGACCGCAGGTTGCAGTCGTGGACAAAGACGGCAAGGTGCATTTGCACCCGATCAGCATTGGGCGCGACTTCGGCTCGACGCTGGAAATTCTGGGCGGGCTCGAAGTAAGCGATCAAATCATCATTAACCCGTCTGACTCACTCGAGGAAGGGCAGCAGGTGCACGTCGCCAAGCCGAACGCAGGAGATGGCCGCTCGTGAAGCGATTTCCGCCGGTCATCAAGAGTAAATCGAACGTTCCCGTTAACATTACCCTGCTCGCCGCCGCGCTGCTCGCGGGTTGTAGCTTGGTGTGTACTCTGGGCTGCACTGTCGGGCCGAGATATAAACGCCCCACCGCCGAAGTTCCTGACACGTGGAAAGGCGAAGGCCCGTGGCAGACTGCGGCGCCGAAAGATGCGATTCCCAAGGGCTCGTGGTGGCAGCTATTTCACGATGCGGAACTCGACCGGTTGGAGCACGAACTGCTTCAGGCAAACCAGTCCCTGGCGGCGGCGCAGGATCGTCTCTTCCAGGCGCGGGCGCAGGCTCGGATCGCGTCCTCGGCATACTTTCCGACGCTCAGCACCGATCCCAGCGGGCAGCGCGAGCGCTTCTCCGGCAACCGTCCGCTTGAGGGCGCCACGCCTCCGGTTAGGCCCGACACCGAGAACGTGTTTACCGTTCCGTTTTCCGTGAGCTACGAGCTTGATCTATTCGGACGTGTGCGCCGCAATCTGGAAGCGGCCAACGCTTCGCTGCAAGGGAGCGCGGCCGACCTGGAAAATGTGCGCCTGGTGTTGACCGCCGAGCTCGCCGCCGACTATTTCAACCTGCGCGAACTTGATCGTGAAGCTGGAGTGGTAAGACAGTCGGTCGAAATCCAGCAAAAAGGGTTGGACCTGGTCAACCATCGTCACGAAGGCGGAGTCGCGTCTGGGCTGGAAGTGGCGCAGCAGGCGGCGTTGCTCGATTCGACGGCAACGCAGCTACAGCTCGTGCTGCAACAGCGGGCGCAGTACGAACATGCCATCGCCGTGCTGACGGGGAAGTCCGCCTCGGTGTTCAGCCTGGCTGAGGCTCCGTTCAATGCCGCGCCTCCAGCAATTCCCGCCGGAGTTCCATCTGAGATTCTGGAGCGTCGGCCTGACGTTGCTACCAGCGAGCGCCAGATGGCGTTCGAAAATGCGCAGGTCGGTATAGCGATGACTGCGTTTTATCCACATATCACGCTGGCCGGAAGCGGCGGATGGGAAAGCCGCGACATCGCCACCCTGGTAAACGCTCCCAGCGCCATGTGGTCGCTGGGTGGCGATCTGCTGCAGCCGATTTTCAATGGCGGCCGCAATCGTGCCAACCTGGCGCTCAGCCGTGCTGCCTATGACGAATCGGTCGCCAACTATCGCGAATCGGTGCTGGAGGCATTTCAGCAGGTGGAGGATGGGCTTTCCGGTCTGGCGCTGCTTGATCAGGCCGCGAAAACTCAACAGGCAGCGGTCGCCGACTCGCGACGCGCGCTCGACATCGCCAACAGCCGTTATGTCGGCGGCGTCACAACTTATCTCGATGTGATTACCGCGCAATCCACGCTACTGAGCAACGAGCGCCTGGCAACGCAGTTGCTCGGGCAGCAGATGGTCACCTCCGTTTATCTGGTGAAGGCTCTGGGCGGCGCGTGGGACGCCTCCGAAATTCAGCGCGAACAGGTGAGGCCGGCGCTGGTTCAGGCCGTGCAGCAGTAACTCGACCCGACCGATTAGGGATTCGACGATTCTGGTAACTGGCTCTGGGGAGGTTGGGCCACAGTAGCCGGTGAAACCTGGGTCTCTCGCGAAATAATCTGCTGCGAAGTGGGTAGTGTTGAGGAATCCCATCCCCCGCCGAGCGCCTCGATCAATTGCACGCTGTCCACGATTTGCGTGATCCGCAGGGTCACGGCTGTCTCCTGATTGCTAAAGAGAGCTGTCTGGGCCGTAATAACATTGAGGTAGGGGTCGATGCCGAGGCGGTAGCGGTCTGTGGCCAGCTTCAGGCTGCGCTCGGCGGACTGGATCGCGATGTCTTGTTCCTGAATTTCCTGGGAAAGAATGCGCAGGCTGGCAAGATTATCCTCGACCTGTTGAAAGGCGGTGAGGACGGTGTTGCGGTAGTTGGCAACCGTCTGGTCATATTGCGCGCGATACTGTGCGACGGTGGCGCGGCGCAGACCGCCATCGTAAATTGTCTCGGAAACGGCCGCGCCGACGGACCAGAAACGGCTGGACCAGTTAAACCATTTAGAAGCGTCCGGGGATTGAAATCCGGCAGAAGCGCTAAGAGTCACGGTTGGATAATAGGCGGCGGTTGCGACGCCGATTAGCGCATTGGCCTGAGCCATCAGGCGCTCATTGGCGGCGACGTCGGGACGACGCTCCAAAAGTTGCGACGGGACGCCGAACGGAATGGCAGGCGGGGGAATCTTCAAGGGCTTCACTTCGATAGAAAAGGAAGAAGCAGGTTTGCCAACCAGAAGCGCAATCGCATGCTCGTATTGAGCCCGCAGAATGCCAAGGCTGGTGTCTTGCGCCTGGGTGGCTTCCAGCTGAGTTTCCGCTTGCGCGACGGATTCGTCGGAGTCGATACCTGTTTCATACAAGGCTCTGGTCAGTTTCAGGGACTCCGCATAAGCCACCACGGTCGCATCCAGCAATTGTTTGAGAGCGTCCTGTCCGCGCAGTTGGAAGTAATCGACCGCCAGTTCCGCTTGCGCCGTCAGACGGGTATTCTCGAGGTCGGCGGCGCTGGCTTGCGCGTTCGCGACGTTGGCGCGAACGGTGTTGCGCACCCGGCCAAACAAGTCGGGCGTCCAGGAAGCGTCGAAGGGTAGAGAGAATTCGTTGAAGGTCGTCGCGGTGGGCTGGCCATTGGTCCCGGCCGATGTGGTGGTCTGGCGCTGGCGAACGGCGCTTGCGCCCGCGGTAAGAGTCGGGAAATATTGCGCGCGAGCTTCTCGCACCAGGGCACGCGCCGCCATGAAGTTGGCGAACGCCGCGGCGACGTTTTGATTGGAAATGTTGACTTGCTCTTCGAGTGTGTTCAGCTGGGGATCGCCAAAAGTCTCCCACCACTTGCCGTGCAGACCGCTGTCCTGTGGTTGTGCGACTTTCCAGCCGTCCATTTTCCTGAGATCGTCGGGAGTGACCTCTTTGAACGTCCCCGGTGTGTCGACCGTGGGGCGATGGTATTTGGGACCGACAACGCAGCCCTGGAAGAGGAGTGCGCCGCTGAGAAGCGCGCCCGCAACGCGTATTTTGATCGCTGTCTTCATCGGTGTCTCGGACTCCTTGCTATGGCTAAGTCGGCTTCGGTCCTTTCCGATCTTGAGTTCGCGTGGCGCATAAGAACTTGTCACCCGAAGGACTCGACTGTTGCTTGTCCTTCGAGCTTGCCGTGAGCGCGCAGCCATTTGACCCTCAAGCGGTCCAGGGAGAGATAAACCACCGGCGTGGTATAGAGCGTGAGCATTTGGCTCAGAATCAGACCGCCGATAATGGTGATGCCAAGAGGATTGCGAAGTTCCGAACCTGGTCCTGTGCCCAGAGCCAACGGCAGAGCGCCAAACATAGCAGCCATGGTGGTCATCATGATGGGACGGAAACGCAGGATGCAAGCCTGGAAAATGGCTTCTCGCGGGCTCTTGCCGTCGATGCGTTCGGCGGCCAGCGCAAAGTCGATCATTAGAATGGCGTTCTTCTTGACGATACCGATCAACAAAATGACCCCGATTATCGCGATAATGCTGAGGTCCTTGTGAAAGATCATGAGGGCAAGGACAGCGCCGACTCCCGCCGAGGGTAGGGTGGAAATAATCGTGAGGGGATGGATGTAACTCTCATAGAGAATGCCCAGGACGATATAGACGGCCATGAGAGCGGTGATAATGAGAAAAGGTTCCGTCGCCAAAGAGGCCTGAAAGGCCTGAAGCGTGCCAGAGAACATCCCGGTAATAGTGTTGGGCATGCCCATTTTCTGTTCCACGTCGAGGATGGCCCTGGAAGCGTCGCTGAGAGCCACACCTGGGGCAAGGTTGAAGGAAATGGTCACCGAGGGATATTGGCCCTGGTGGTTCACCGACAGAGGGGCAGTGGTCGGCGCATAATGAGTCACCGCGCTGAGCGGAACGACTTTCCCTTGCGCCGCCCGGATGTACACGTCATTCAAGTTCACCGGCGACTGCCAGAACTTCGGTTCGACTTCCATCACGACGTGGTACTGATTGATGGCCGTATACATGGTCGAAACCTGGGCCTGGCCGAAGGCTTCGTAGAGAGAATTGTCGAGCATCTGCGGCGTAATGCCGAGGCGCGATGCGGTGGCGCGGTCATAGGTAAGCATGGCCTGAAGACCGCTGTTCTGCTGGTCGGTATTGACGTCGGTAAGGATCCGCAATTTCCGCATCTGTTGCAAAAGCACCGGGCCCCACTGCACCAGATCCTGTAAGTTGTCGCTCTGAATGGTGTACTGATATTGGGCGCTGCTCCCCCGTCCGCCGATGCGGAGATCCTGTGCGGCCTGAACAAAGGTGTTGGCACCCGCGATAGAAAGCAGTTTGGGACGCAAACGGTCAATGATTTGGCTGGAGGTTGCGTGGCGCTGATCAAAAGGTTTCAGACCCATGAAGATGAAGCCGCTATTGGTGGCGCCGCCGCCGCCCGTGAACGCCATGGCATTGTCGACGGCTTTGTCCGTTTTGACGATATCGACGATGCGTTCCGTAGCCTTCTGCATGGCTTGAAAAGAAATGTCCTGCGAGCCTTGGATGCCGCCGAAAATGATGCCGTTATCCTGCTGCGGAAAGAATCCCTTGGGGACGATCCAAAAAAGGTAGAAGTTGAGCGCGATGGTGAGGCCGAGAACGGCCAGCGTCAGGTGGGAGTGCTCCAGAACCCAGCCCAAGCTGCTCTCGTAGAGGCGCAGGATCGCATTGAAGGCGCGCTCGCTGGCGCGGTACGCTTTGCCGTGCTCCTCATCGCGAAGATGCCGGAGCAGGCGCGAACACATCATCGGGGTCGTGGTCAGGGAAATGGCGAGCGAGACGGTGATGGCTACTGAGAGGGTCACAGCGAATTCCCGGAACAGCCGGCCGACAATGCCCCCCATCATCAGAATAGGAATGAACACCGCAATGAGAGAGACGCTGATCGACAGCACGGTAAAGCCAATTTCGCTGGCGCCCTTGAGCGCCGCTTGCATGGGCGCCATGCCTTGCTCGAGATAGCGGGTGATATTTTCTATGACCACAATCGCATCGTCCACCACAAAGCCCGTTGAAATGGTGAGAGCCATGAGCGAGAGATTGTCGATGCTGTAGTGACACAAATACATCACGCCAAACGTACCGATTAGGGAGACGGGAACAGCAACGGCGGGAATCAAGGTGGCGCGGACGCTTCGCAGGAAGAGGAACACTACCAAAATCACCAGGGTAATCGAGACGATAAGGCTGCGCTCGACGTCGTGAACGGAAGCGCGAATGGTTTGGGTGCGGTCCATCACAATTTGCGTGTCGATGGCGGAAGGGACTGAGGCCCTCAGTGCGGGAAGCGCGGCGCGGATGCGGTCTACGGTATCGATGATGTTGGCGCCCGGCTGGCGGTAAATGATAATGAGGACGGAGGGTTTGCCATTGGTGAAGCCGGCCGCGCGTATGTTTTCCGTGGAGTCCGTGACGTTCGCCACATCGGACAACTTGACAGCGGCGCCATTGTGGTAGCCGACCACCAGCGGCATGTAGTTCACCGCCTTCAGAAGCTGGTCGTTGGTTAGGATGTCCGCGCTGGTGGCGCCATCAGTGATCTGGCCTTTGGGGCTGTTGGCATTCTGCCGGCTCAGCATGGAAGCAACATCCTGCAAGCCAAGGCCGTAACTGTTGAGTTGCGTCGGATTCACGTCCACCCGCACTCCCGGCAGCGAACTGCCGCCAACGCTCACCTGCCCGACCCCCTGAATCTGAGAGAGACGCTGCTGCATGATGGTGGAGGCCGCGTCGTACAACGCTCCGCGGTCGTACACAGGTGAGGTAAGCGCCACAATCATGATCGGAGAATCCGCCGGATTCACCTTGCGATAAGTGGGATTGGCGGGGAGATTGGCGGGCAAGTAACTGCGCGCGGCATTGATAGCGGCTTGGACGTCGCGCGCGGCCCCATTGATATCCCGGTTCAAATCAAACTGCAGCGTGACGCTGGTGGTGCCGAGATTGCTGGACGACGTCATTTCCGTGATGCCGGCAATTCTCCCAAACTGGCGCTCCAATGGAGTAGCGATAGAAGAGGCCATGATCTCCGGACTGGCTCCCGGCAAACTGGCGCCCACCGAAATCGTGGGGAAATCGACCTGCGGAAGCGGTGAGACCGGCAATTCCCGAAAGGCCACGCCTCCTGCTAGCGCAATGGCAGCGGTCAGAAGAGTGGTGGCCACCGGCCTTCGAATAAATGGAGAAGAGAGGCTCATCGTGACTAATCCGCATTAATCCGCTGGGACAGCCTCCGGTCCGGCATCGGGCGCGTGGCGCGAAGCGAAGCGGTGCGCGAGCCGATCGAAGAAGATGTAAATAACTGGAGTCGTGTAGAGCGTAAGAACCTGACTCAAGAGCAAACCGCCCACCATGGAGATGCCCAAGGGGCGGCGAAGCTCCGAACCAATTCCGGTGCCGAGGGCGAGGGGCAAGCCAGCCAGCAACGCGGCCATGGTGGTCATCATGATGGGACGGAAGCGCAGGAGGCACGCCTCATAAATAGCTTCTTCCGGTCTCTTGCCCTCTTTGCGCTCCGCCTCCAGCGCGAAGTCGATCATCATAATTCCGTTCTTTTTGACGATACCGATCAGCAGAATGATTCCGATGAGGGCGACAACGCTGAGTTCCTGGCCGCAAATCAACAAGGCCAGAATTGCACCCACCCCGGCAGAGGGTAGGGTCGACAGAATGGTGATGGGGTGTATGTAGCTCTCATAGAGAACGCCGAGCACGATATAAACCGTGATCAGGGCCGCGAGAATCAAGAGCGGCTCGTTCGACAAGGACGCTTGAAACGAAGCGGCGGTGCCTTGGAACGCGCTCTGCACGCTGAGCGGCATGCCAATTTCCTGCTGGGCCTTGTCGATGGCTTTGGTGGCTTCACCCAGCGAAGCGTTGGGCGCCAGGTTGAAAGAGATGGTAACGACCGGAAATTGTCCCTGGTGATTGACAGACAGGGGGCTGCTCTTGGTTTCAAAACGAGTGAAGGCGCTGAGGGGAACCGCCGCGCCATTCAGCGTGGTTACGGCACTGGGATTGGCGGAACCCGAGCTGGTAGCGGTGTTCGGGGAAGCGGAAGGGCTCGGCGCAGCAGTGGAGGCGGAATTGCCGGAAGCCGTCGTCGAAGTGACCGTCTGCGTGGAAGAGCCGGTCGTGAGTGCGGTCGACGCCAAAGCAGAACGAACATAGATGTCCTGTAATTTCGAGGGGTTCTTCTGAAAATCCGGCTGCGTCTCAAGAACGATGTGGTACTGGTTCAACTGTGTGTACATCGTCGAAACTTGCCGCTGCCCAAATGCATCGTAAAGCATCTGGTCGATGGCTTGCGGCGTGATGCCCATTCGGGAAGCGGTGACGCGGTCGATGACGAGGGAGGCGGCGAGACCAGAAGTTTGCTGGTCCGTGGCCAGATCGCGAAGCTCCGGAATGTTTTTCAGTTTGGTCATCAGCTTGGCCGTCCAATAATTCAGCTCGCTCTGATTGGGATCCTCGAGGGTGTACTGATATTGGGTGCGGCTCACCCGATCCTCGACGGTAAGGTCCTGCACCGGTTGCATGTAGAGCGTGATGCCATCGATCTTCTCCAGACTTGGCTGCAGACGCCGGATGACATCGGAGGCGTTGATTTTACGCACTTCCAGAGGCTCCAAGTTGATTTGGATACGCCCGCTGTTCAAGGTGGTGTTGGTGCCGTCGACGCCGATGAAGGAAGAAAGACTCTCAACCGCAGGATCCTGCAAGATCAAATGGGTGAGTTCCTGCTGCTTTTCCGCCATGGCGGGGAAGGAGATGGACTGCCCGGCTTCCGAAATGCCCTGAATGATGCCTGTGTCTTGCACCGGGAAGAAACCCTTCGGAATGATGATGTAAAGAACGATCGTGAGCACCAGCGTGGCCGCGGCCACCATCAGAGTTGCGGTTTGGCGTTTCAACACCCACTTCAAAGTTCTTCCGTAGAAAGCAATGATGCGCTCGAAGGCCCTCTCGGAAGCCACGTAGAAACGGGTCTGCTTTTGCCCGTGCGTGCTTTTCAATAGGCGCGAACACATCATGGGTGTGAGGGTCAGCGAAACCACCGCGGAAACGAGGATGGTCACGCTCAAAGTAATGGCAAACTCGCGGAAAAGCCGGCCGACGATGTCGCCCATGAAGAGCAGGGGAATCAACACTGCGATTAAGGAGATGGTAAGCGATACGATGGTGAAACCGATCTGCTCCGAGCCTTTGAGGGCCGCTTCGAGCGGCCGATCTCCCTCTTCGATGAAGCGAATGATGTTCTCGATCATGACGATGGCGTCATCAACGACGAAGCCCGTCGAAATCGTCAGGGCCATCAGCGTGAGGTTGTTCAAACTGAAGCCGGCGAGATACATCACGCCGAACGTGCCCACGATGGAGAGAGGAACGGCAACGCTAGGGATGGTGGTGGCGGAAAGATTGCGCAAGAACAGAAAAATGACCATGACCACCAGCGCCACGGTGAGCATGAGTTCAAACTCGACGTCTTTGACGGAAGCCCTGATGGTGGTGGTGCGGTCGGTCAGCACATCCACTTGAACGGCGGCGGGAAGATTGCTCTTCAGCAGCGGAAGCAGCTTTTTGACGCGATCGACTACTTGAATGATGTTCGCCCCGGGCTGGCGTTGAATGTTGACGATGACCGCGGGAGTTTCGTTCATCCACGCCGCCTGGCGGTTGTTTTCTACGTCATTGTCAACCGCAGCTACGTCCGAGAGCCGCACGGGCGATCCGTTGTGGTAGGCGACGACGACTTGTTCGAAATCGGACGCGGTGAGCAGTTGGTCGTTCGATTGAATCTGGTAGTCCTGTTGCGGGCCGTCGAAGTTGCCTTTCGCCTGGTCGAGGCTGGTCTGCTGCAGGGCGGTGCGCACATCCTCGAGATTGATGCCGTAGGAGGAGAGTGCGGTAGGATTCACGCGCACTCGAACGGCTGGTTTTTGCCCGCCACTGATGCTCACGAGTCCAATGCCGGGAAGCTGAGAGATTTTTTGCGCGAAGCGCGTATCGGCGAGATCTTCGACCTGCGACAAGGGAATGGATTTGGAAGAAAGCGCCAGGGTGAGAATCGGCGTGTCTGCCGGATTCGTTTTGCTATAGATCGGCGGGACCGGCAGATCGGAAGGCAGATAGGTCTGGGCTGCGTTGATGGCCGCTTGCACTTCCTGTTCGGCGACGTCGATGTTCAGCTCGAGAGAAAACTGCAAGACAATGATCGAGCTCCCATCGGAACTCGTAGACGTCATCTGATTAAGGCCTGGGACTTGGCCGAACTGGCGCTCGAGGGGCGCGGTTACGGCCGAAGCCATCACGTCAGGACTGGCACCGGGATAAAACGTAACCACCTGAATGGTCGGGTAGTCGACCTCTGGCAATGCGGATACAGGCAACTGGAGATAGGCGACGAAGCCTGCGAGCAAGATGGCTGCCATAAAGAGCGACGTCGCTACCGGTCTTAGAATAAACGGACGAGAGGGACTCACTGATGCGAGGCTCCGTTTTTGCCGCCGCCGCCTCCTCCATTAGAGGCTCCCGGAGCGGATTGGTTGCTCTGGCTGGTTTGAGGCTGCTGGCCGGTGGCTCCGCCGCTCGCTTTCGCAGGCGTGCGAATGGTAACTTTTGCGCCATCCAGAAGCTTGTCGAATCCATTGACAGCAACCACTTCCTGCGGTGCCACGCCCTCCACGGCGGTCATTGACCCATCTGTGGTACCCGGGGTAATCGTCCGTATGGAAGCGGTCTGGTCAGTTTTGATCACGTACACATAAGCCCCTTGGGCGTTGCGTTGAATCGCCGGAGTAGGAATCAAGGTCACATTGTGTTGCGTGTCGACGAGCAGCTTGATGTTGACGAACTGGCTGGGGAAGAGAGTGTTGTCTTTGTTGTCAAAGATGGCTTTGAGCTTCAAAGTTCCTGTGGTCGGGTCAATGACATTGTCGAGGGTCAGCAGCGTGCCCGATGCCAGTTTCGTGCTTCCTTCACGGTCAAAAGCATCCACCGTCAGTTTCTTTCCCTTGAGCAACTGCTGTTGAATCTGGGAGAGGGAGTCTTCCGCGATGCTGAAGATAACCGTGATGGGCTGCAACTGCGTGATCACCACCAGGACAGTGGTGCTATTGGCCTGCACGATATTTCCGGGATCGACCAGCCGCAGTCCAACGCGCCCGGCTATGGGTGCGGTGATATGCGTGTATACCAGATTGACCTTGGCATTCGCGAGTTGGCCCTCATCGTTTTTCACCGTGCCTTCGTCTTGCAGCACGACCTGCTGTTGATCGTCAAATTGCTGCTTGGCGATGGCATTGCGATTCAAGGCTTGCTGGTAGCGATCCAAATCGATCTTGGCTTCCGTCAAAACCGCCTGATCATGCGCCAGTTGTCCCTCGGCTTGCGTCAATGCCGCCTGATAAGGGCGTGGGTCAATTTCGATGAGCGGGTCACCCTTACGAACCATTTGCCCTTCGCGGTAATAGACCTGCGTGATCTCGCCTTGTACCCGGCTGGTCACCATGTCCGTATAAACGGGCGTCACCGTGCCCAATGCATTCAAATAAATTCCAATGTCGCCTTGGTGCGCTGCCGCCGTCGTCACCATAACGGGTCGGGAGGCCGCGTCACCGCCGGCCTTCGCTGCGGAGTCGGCGCCGCGGCGTTCCCATATCGCCACGACGACAAGCACGACCACGGCGACGATCAGCCAGATCCACCAGCGGCTCTTGGGAGTGCTTGAATCCTCGGTTGTGCGCTGCTCGGATGTTCTGGAATCAGTTGAGTCTGGTCGTTGTTCCGTCACTTGCACTCCTGAAGTCGATGAGGGACAACAGCTTTCACTTGGGACTTCTGGTGAATCTTATCATCTAATCCGCTACCCATTCGACGTAGGGGAGGCGCAAACCGGACCGAGGTTTTTTGTGAAGAATTGTCAATACGTCACTCTCCGGGCCAGTTCGCGGACCGGTATAATTCAGCGGGTGACCGCAGTCGAAGGCAACAAATCCGGCAACAAAACCGGCCCATGGTTCCGGGAGATCGCTCTGAGAGCGCTCTTGGCTGGGGTGGGCCTAGTGGCAATCATGTATGGTGCGGACTATTGCGTGTTTCGATATCGTCTGGCAACGAAGCGCCAGCCCTTTGGCAGCGTAACCGTCGAACACTACACCACGGTGCTGCATAAAGACGGGAAAAGCGAAATCATTTTTGATCCACCGGTGCAGGAGACCTGCGTGCACAGCCTTTTCCCACACGCCGGGGATCCGCCCTGCTGGTTTCTCAGCCGCCATGCTGAGCAGAGGACCGACATGTAAATATCCACCAGGGGGAGCTGCGAGTGTGGCTAGCAAGTATTCGCTCGCTTACTCGAGCGCCGAGCGCGCGGCCGCGTTTTACGGCAGCGCTCGAACGACCCCGGCCGGATCTACGCCGTCGTGTGACGCGCCAATCTGTTGTAGCGCGAACGGATCTCGCTCTCCGCAATCAGCCAATCCTGGTTCTCATCGCCCTTGCCGTTCTCGGCGCCAGCCGTCGCTCTGCGCTGCAGGTAGAGTTCGTAGGCGCGGCGACGAATTTCTTCTTCGAGATTGACCGGGGGATTGACCGAAATGCTGGGAACGTTGCCAGGGACTTCGGCTTTCGTGCTGCGAGTGGTAGTTCCAGTTGTCTTGCGTGCCATACAGTACTCCTTACAGATACCCAACTCCAGGAATGGTCTTACATAATGAATAAGCGACATACGCGTACCCCGATAGTCGCTATCCGACTATTTGCAACGAATGACTTGTTCAATATAACGCGAACACCTGTGGATTTGTGCCGCGATTTTTTTCTTCGTACAAGAAAAGGCACCCATTTGGACAGGCACAAGCAGCAACTGCCTTTGCCGGAAGGCGGCAAAGGTACTCTGGTAACTTGTCGAGAAGTTGCCGACGCCCGCAGGATGGATGAGTTAGGACTACGGCCACAATTATGTCATCGACCGGCAATCAGGGTTCCGCAGCCAAGGCCGCCAAGGCCAGCCTTGGCGAATTGGAGAGCATGCTTTCGGAGTCGCCGAGCCCAGACAGGGTTTGCCTTAAGCTAGCCCAAGTTCTGCGGGTGCGCCGCAGCGAAGTGGCACTGCTCAGGTTAGAAAAAGGGAGTCTGCGATTTATCTTTCCGCCGGAACTGCGATCGGCGGGCGTACTGCCGCTTACCGGATCGGCGGTGGCAGCGCGGACGGCAGCGACTCACTCTCCATTTCTGTCGAATGCCTTCATGCGGGTAAAACATGCCAGCCTGTTTGAAGCGGTCAAGCTCGGAGCCGAGGCCGACGAAGAGGATCGAAGCCAGGGACAACTGCCGATTCAGAAAATCATGTCCGTGCCCGTTGTGCAATCCGGGGACAACGTGATGGGAGTGGTGCAGATTTCGCGCAAAGGGCTGGATGCTTCGGGGGCGGGCGCTGACTTCACCAATGCAGACCTGAAGCAACTGGAGCAGGCCGCGGAGATTCTCTCCCGCATGCCGTTCATGCAAGAAGGCGCGGAGATTTAAGCCCGAGACTTGGAAAGGCCGCGTCGAGCGCCAGCATAATCCGCGCCGAAATTCCTCACACCGCCTGCCCGGCACAAAATCCCGATGCCCACGCCCACTGGAAGTTGAAGCCGCCGAGCTGGCCGGTGACGTCGACCACTTCTCCGATGAAAAAGAGGCCGGGCACTTTTTTTGCTTCCATCGTTTTGGCGGAAAGTTCGCCGGTATCGACGCCACCCGCGGTGACTTCCGCTTTTCCGTAACCCTCGGTCCCTTCCGGTTTGATTTCCCACGCATGCAGTTGACGTTCGGCGTCAGCGAAGGCGCGATGGTAGTTGCCCGCCAATGGATAAGTTTCGAGCAAGCGATCCGCGAAGCGGCGAGGCAGAACCTCTCTCAGCAGCAATTTCCACTTGGACGGGTCGCGATGGCCACGGGTTCGCAAATCGGCGGTGAGATTGCGGTCGGGCGCAAGGTCGAGATGAATCGGCCCCTTGCCATCCCAGTAAGAAGAGATCTGGAGAATCGCGGGCCCGCTGATACCTTGATGAGTGATAAGCATGTTTTCCCTAAACGTCTGTAACATCTGTTTCGGGCCGCGAGTGGAAGCAACCACCTCGGTGGAGACTCCTGCCAGATCGCACCAGCGCTTGCGGTCCGGTTCCCTGAAAATGAGAGGGACCAGGGCGGCGCGTGGGGGCTGGATCTTCAGTCCGAATTGACGGGCCAGATCGTAACCAAAAGAGGTGGCGCCGATTTTCGCGATGGACAAGCCTCCGGTCGCGACCACCAGGCGGGGCGCCGAGAAACTGGCGTCCTCGGCTTGCACGATGAAGTGGTCGTTCTTATGTACCTGGTTCACTTTCGTGTTGCAGCGGATTTCTAGTCCGGCGCCGCGGCATTCCTGCTCCAGCATCGCCGTGATGTCGCTCGCTGCTCGATCGCAAAACAACTGGCCGAGTTTTTTCTCGTGATAGGGAATGCGATGCTTTTCGACGAGGCGCACGAAATCGGCCGGAGTATAGCGGGCGAGCGGAGACTTGGCGAAGTGCGGGTTGGCCGAAATAAAATTCTCCGGGCTGGAGTGCAGGTTGGTGAAATTGCAGCGGCCGCCGCCGGAGATCAGGATTTTCTTGCCGATACGATCCGCGCGTTCGAGCACCAGCACGCGCCGGCCTCGCTTGCCGGCTTCGATGGCGCACATCAGGCCGGCAGCACCGGCGCCGAGAATGATGACGTCGTACTTCTGATTCACGCAAGACTGATTCACGCAGAAACGAGCTTAGCAGGGCTGGCGGGCCCCCGGGCGCAACGGAATCACGGCTACCATGCACACTTCACTATGTTTGTCACACTCTGCTTGTCACGTCACACCCAGGTGTGTCGCTGGTCACAGATCGCGGTACGGACCAGTGCTGTACTGGCTGTCGGAGAGCTGCCGTGTGCCTTGCCATACCAGGGAAAATCCTCGAAATCCAAGAACTAGGGCCCTTGCGGGCGGGTCGCGTGCAGTTCGGCGGGATCGTGCGGCAGGTGTCCCTGAACTTTGTCCCTGAGGCTATCCTGGGCGACTATGTGATGGTCCATGTGGGCTTCGCTATAAGCCGGGTGGATGCGTCCGAAGCCGAGCGCACCTACAAGCTTCTAGAGGAGATGGGAGCGCTGGAAGCGGAATTGCCGCCAGCGGAACCGTAATTTTCGCCGGCACCGGACTCCGAAGGACTCGCCCGGCTGTCGCTGGAACCACCCTTTGCAAGGTGGAGTTTCGCTGGCACACCCTCCCAGGATCTGGCCCACGACATTGTTCTGGCTCACATCACGCTGTGATCTTTGTCACCGATAGGCGGTTCGCCCTGGTTAGAGTCATGCCTCCGGGTTTCGCGCTGAGTTCTAGCTGGGATTTCAGCTTCGTGTTCAGCTTATGAAGTATCTTGACGAGTACCGTGACCACCGCATCGCACGGGCCTTGGCGGCTGAAATTGTCCAGCGCACGACCCGGCCCTGGGTGCTGATGGAGATCTGTGGTGGCCAAACCCACACCATCATGCGCTACGGCATTGACGAACTGCTGCCGCGCGGTATCGAACTCGTGCATGGCCCGGGATGCCCCGTCTGTGTCACGCCGCTCGAAACCGTGGACAAGGCGATCGCGTTGGCGCTGCAGCCAGACGTCATTCTGGTTTCCTACGGAGACATGCTGCGGGTACCTGGGTCGCGTTCGGATCTGTTCCGGGCCAAAGCTCAGGGTGCGGACGTTCGCATTGCGTACTCCCCGACTGAGGCCGTGAAGATCGCCCGCACGAATCCGGATCGTAAAGTCGTGTTTCTGGCGATTGGTTTCGAGACCACTGCTCCCGCGAATGCGATGGCCGCATGGCAAGCCAAGCGTGAGGGTCTCACCAACTTTTCCATGCTGGTTTCGCACGTGCTCGTTCCGCCGGCGATCCGGGCCTTGATGGTCTCCCGGACCAACCGGGTGCAGGGCTTCATCGCGCCGGGGCATGTGTGCACGGTGATGGGGTGTAAGGAGTATGAAAGCCTGGTACGTGATTTTCGCGTACCGATTGTCGTCGGAGGGTTCGAACCCGTCGATATTTTGGAAGCAGTCCTCATGCTGGTGCGGCAACTAGAAGCGGGAGAGGCGCGGCTGGAAAACCAGTATGTGCGGTCGGTGAGCTACCGGGGGAACCTGCCGGCACAGCAGCTCGTGGCCGAGGTGTTTGAGATCGCCGACCAGAAATGGCGCGGCATTGGGCCGATCCCGCGGAGCGGTTTGCGCTTGCGCGAAGACTACGCCGCTTTTGACGCCGACCGAGTTTTCGATCTGGGCGAAATTACCGTGGACGAGCCCGCCGAGTGCATCAGCGCCCAGGTTTTGCAGGGATTGAAGAAGCCGACGGATTGTCCCGCGTTTGGCATGCGATGTACGCCGGAAAATCCATTGGGAGCGCCCATGGTGTCGAGTGAAGGGGCATGCGCGGCCTACTATCACTATCGGCGCCATTCAGTCGCGAGTTAGGAGAAGCGTGTCAACAAAAACCACTGTCGAATTCAGCTGCCCGACGCCGCTCCCGGCTAAAGACACAATTCTGTTGGGGCATGGCAGCGGCGGCAAGTTGAGCGCCGACTTGATTCGCGACGTCTTCCTGCCTGCATTCCAGAATCCGGTGCTGGCGCGTCTGAATGATCAGGCCATCGTGAATGTAAATGGCCAGCGGCTCGCCATCACCACCGATTCCTTCGTGGTGAGGCCGCTGTTCTTTCCCGGCGGCGACATCGGCTCTCTCGCGGTTCACGGTACGATCAACGATTTGGCGATGGGCGGCGCAACCCCACTGTTCTTGAGCGCCGCCTTCATCATCGAAGAAGGCTTTTCGATGGACGAGCTCCGGCGGGTGGTGAATTCGCTGCGCCAGGCGGCAGCGGATGCGGGCGTGTCCGTGGTCACCGGCGATACCAAGGTCATCGAGAAAGGTAAAGGCGACGGGCTGTTCATCAACACGACTGGAATTGGACTGGTGCCAGAAGGCGTCGATCTTTCCGCCGACCGTGCCCGTCCCGGAGACAAGGTGTTGCTGAGCGGTTCGATCGGCGATCACGGCATCGCAATTCTGGCGCAGCGCGAGGGGCTGGAATTCGAAACTCAGATTCAAAGCGACAGTGCCGCCTTGCACACGCTGGTGGCGGAGATCCTTGGCGCAACTCGCGATATTCGCTGCATGCGCGATCCGACGCGAGGCGGCGTCTCCAGCACGCTGAACGAAATCGCGGAGCGATCGCAGGTTGGCATCGAGCTCGTGGAGAGTTCCGTTCCCATCCACGAACAGGTCCGAGGTACGTGCGAACTGCTCGGCTTGGATCCTCTCTACGTCGCCAACGAAGGTAAACTGATCGCAATCGTGGCTCCCGAGGCCGCCAGCGCGGTGTTGCAGGCGGTGAGACGTCACCCTCTGGGAGCGGAAGCGCAGATCATCGGCACGGTAAAAAAAGAGAACCCGGGGCTGGTGACGATGCGAACGCCGCTGGGTACCACGCGCATCGTTGACATGCTCGCAGGCGATCAACTGCCGCGCATCTGCTGACAGTCGGTAGAAATTATGCACGAGATGGGAATCGCGAATTCGGTGCTGGAAGCGGTCAGAACCGAGATGGGACTCCATCCTGGAACGTATCCATGCAAAGTCGGTGTCCGGATTGGCGAAATGGCAGCCATCGATCAGGACGCTTTGCGCTTCTGTTTTGAAGCGATCATTCACGGGACCGATCTGGAGTCGCTGGAGTTGGGGATCGAGGTCTGTCCCCGCCGTCATCGTTGTCAGCTCTGCAGACGTGAGTTTGTCGTGCGTGACTACGATTCGCGCTGTCCACAATGCGCGAGCCTGGAAACCACATGCATCAGTGGAGATGAGTTGGAGTTGGCCTATCTGGAGGTGGAAGAATATGGATCGAGTACCGTTGGAGCGAAAAGTTCTCAGTGAGAACGATCGCGTCGCGGCTGAGTTGCGCGCCCGCTTTCAAGCGCACGGCGTTTTGTGCCTGAACTTTATCAGTTCTCCCGGTTCCGGCAAGACCAGTCTCCTGGAGCGGACCCTGGAAGCCCTGCCGCGGCGTGATCGCGTGGCCGTATTGACGGGCGACATTCAAACGGAAAACGATGCGAACCGGCTGAAGCGATTTCATTTCCCCGTTAAACAAATCACAACCGGCGGCACTTGCCACCTGGATGCCCGCATGATCGAACGTCACTTGGCCGACTGGCGTCTCGAAGACCTGGATCTTCTGCTGATCGAAAACGTGGGCAACCTGGTTTGCCCCTCCAGTTATGACCTGGGCGAAGCGGCGAAGATCGTAGTGTTGAGCGTGACCGAAGGCGAAGACAAGCCGCTGAAATATCCGTCCATATTCTTCAAATCCGACTTGCTGGTGCTGAGCAAAATCGATCTGCTTCCTTACGTCCCGTTTGACATCGAGGCAGCGGCGGAAAATGCCCGCAAGGTTCATCTGGGGATGGAGATTGTGAAGGTGTCTTGCCTGAACCGCCGCGGTTTGCACGAATGGATGATGTGGCTGGCAGAGAGACGCAAAGCACACAAACCGCTGCTGCAGCTGACTGCGAACTGACCATGTATGGAGGTCCGGCGCCAGATCGAAGTTTCCGGTATTGTGCAGGGAGTTGGGTTCCGGCCCTACGTCTATCGTCTCGCTACCGGCCGGCGACTTAGAGGCACGATTCGCAATACCTCCGCCGGGGTCACCATCGAAATACAGGGACCGGCAGAAACCGTACAGGATTTCGTTGAGCACTTGCCCGCCGAAGCGCCGCCCCTGGCGCGGATCACCGGCTTCACCGTAAATGATCTCCCGTGTCTTGCCGCGCAGATCGGTGGCGATCAGGACTTCTGCATTGTCCATAGCCATGAGGGAGAAGAAGTTCGCACGCTCATTTCACCAGACGTCGCGATATGTCCGGACTGCCTGCGCGAAATGCTCGACCGAAACGACCGGCGTTATCGCTATCCATTCATTAACTGCACGAACTGCGGGCCACGTTTCACCATCATTCGCGATATTCCTTACGATCGGCCGAGCACGTCGATGGCGAAGTTTCCAATGTGCCCCGCATGTCTTGCGGAATATGAGGATCCGCTGGACCGCCGCTTTCACGCTCAACCCAATGCCTGCTGGGAGTGTGGACCTCGGGTGGAACTCTGGGATAAGTCTGGGCGGAAAATTGAATGCCGCGATCCCATCGTCGAAGCCGTGTCAGGACTACATGCGGGACTGGTCGTGGCTGTAAAAGGACTGGGCGGATTTCACTTGGCCGTCGATGCGACCAACGCCGCGGCGGTCGCCCTGCTCCGGCAGCGGAAGCGCCGGGTCGAGAAGCCATTCGCCGTGATGGTTCCAGATCTGCAGGCTGTCGAGGAAATCTGCGAATTGGACGACGCGGCTGCCACTGTAATGCAATCGATCCAACGGCCTATCGTTCTGCTTCCGAAAAGGAAGCCCAGCATGATTCCCGACGAGGTTGCACCCTTCAACCGCTACCTGGGAATTTTTCTGCCCTACACACCTCTCCATTACCTGCTGCTCGCCGAGGGAGGGTTCAAGGCTTTAGTGATGACCAGCGGCAACCTGAGCGAGGAGCCGATCGCGATCGACAATCGGGAAGCGATCAATCGATTACACAGTCTCTCTGACTACTTCCTCGTACATAACCGTGACATCCTGCTGCGCTGCGATGATTCCGTGGTGCGAGTTGCAGGCGGGGTCACCCGGCAGTTGCGGCGTTCCCGCGGCTTTGTTCCGGTGCCGGTTTTCTTGAAGGACGATCGAACTAGGAAAGATCAGCCGTCGGTGCTGGCCGTCGGTGGCGAACTCAAGAACACCATCTGCCTCACCAAGGGCAAGCATGCTTTTCTGAGCCAGCACGTCGGAGACTTGGAAAACATCGAAAGCTGCAGTTTTTTCCATGAAGCTATCGAGCATCTGGAGAAGATTCTGGAAATCCGGCCGGAGATCATCGCCTACGACCTCCACCCTGACTACTTCTCCACCAAATGGGCGCTGCAACAGAATGGAGTGAAGCTGGTTGGTGTGCAGCACCACCACGCCCACATTGCCAGCTGTATGGCGGAGAATCATCTGGAAGGCCGCGTGATCGGATTCGCCCTGGATGGAACGGGCTATGGCACCGACGGAAATATCTGGGGCGGAGAGGTGCTCATCGCCGGCTATGAAGATTTCGAGCGTGCCGCTCATCTCGAGTATGTGTCTTTGCCCGGTGGCGCGGCCGCGATCCGTGAGCCCTGGCGGATGGCGGTTAGCTTTCTGGCACATCATTTCGGGCGCGAGTTTCTGAAACTGAAGTTAATGAAGCTCGACATCCCGTTCGTGCGCCAACTCAATCGGCCAAAGGTCGACCTGCTGCTGCGCATGATGGAACAAGGCGTGAATTCGCCGCTCACCTCCAGTTGCGGGCGTCTATTCGATGCCGTGGCCGCGTTGGCCGGAATCCGTCAACAGGTCAATTACGAGGCCCAGGCTGCGATCGAACTGGAGATGGCGATGACTTCGCAACAAATTGCATCGTCGAAGGAAGAAACAGCCTATCCGATGAAGCTCGTGCCGGAAGACGACCGCTGGATCATCAGCACTCGCCCACTGTTCGAGGCGCTGCTGGACGATCTGGGCCACAACCTTCCTCTAGCAGCGATCACCCGGCGTTTTCACAACGGTTTGGTTGAGGGGTTCGTCGACCTGGCAACGCTCCTGCGAGAGAAAACCACTCTTAACCGTGTGTGCCTGAGTGGCGGGACCTTTCACAATATCTACCTGTCGCAGAGGCTCGAAGCACGGCTATCCGCGGCTGGATTTGAGGTATTCACGCAGAAGGAAGTACCATCCGGCGACGGCGGTTTGAGCATGGGACAGGCGTTGGCAGCGGCAGCAAGACTTCACGCGTAGAGATGCCGACCTCAACCGCTGGGCGGGCTTATACTCCGGCGTTGGGGGAGGCGTTCATGACGAGTGGACAGACTGGAACCGAGGAAAGTCCAGATCGTGGCACGCAGTGGCTGACAACAGTCGTATCGCTAGTCGTGGGAGCTGCATTCCTTGCGCTGTGGTTCTGGTTGTTGCCAATCTGGCTGGGCTTTCGCGTTGACCTGGGAGGGGCAGCGCGATGGCGCTGGTTTGCGGCCGTGCCCTCGGTGCTCGGTTTCGCGGTGGCGCTACGGTGCGTGTGGGACTTCGGATGGACGGGACACGGAACGCCGGCGCCGATTGCTCCGCCGACCAGGCTGGTCGTAGTGGGGTTCTATCGGTAACGTGCGAAACCCGATGTACCTGGGGTTCTTCATCGGCTGGGCGGGGCTGTGGGTGGTCTTCGGACGGGCGAACCTGGCCGCGATCACGTCGGCGTGCGTGGCAGTGTTGGGCACAGCTTTGTTTGTGCTGCTGTACGAGGAGCCGCACCTGCGAAAGATATTCGGCGCCGAGTATGAAGAGTACTGCAGCAACGTCCGTCGCTGGGTGCCGCGGATACGCGCTTGGAACAAGTGAGACTTTCAATCACCTGTCATGCCGTCTTCGGGTTAAGCCGAGCCGCGATTGCTTCCAGCAATCCAGCGGCGGCTTCACCGGCATGGCTGGTGGAAAACTCACTGCCCAGTTCGATCGTGGGGAGCCTGGCACACGCGTCCCGGAAGGCTGGCGAAGAGGTCGAGGAAGCGGTCATGTCGGGGCCGACCAACAGGAGATCAAAATGCGTGACGCGCATCAGGAGCATTGCGTCGGCCACTCGGCTGCTGCTCTGGACGTCGTAGCCGGCGCGGCGCAGCAGTTCGCGCAGGTAGGCGAGCACGTCGGCATTGGAGTCGAGACACAGAACGTTGTGGCCGGTGGAAACAGGTGCTTCGGCGCGGACTCCGGGGCGGTAAAAGGCTGCGACTGCCTTCTCCTCCGATTCATGGGTATCGAATACTGTCGTCAGGCGCGACATCTCCAAAACCTTGCGCACGAATTCCGGCACGTTGCAGAGCTTCAGATCTCCATGCGCCTGGCGGGTGCTGGTCAGGGCACGGACCATGGTGCCCAAGCCGCTGCTGTCAATGAATCCAACCTCGCCCAGGTGCAGGACGATAGATCGGCGGTCACGCAACAACCAGGCCACGTGCTCGCGCAGAGAATCGCTCTCGCTGGCAACGATCCGTCCGCGGCAGTGCACGATGGTGACGCGTCCAACCTCGCGAGTGTCAAGGGACAAGCGCAATGGGCCTCCGATGCAGGGTGTCTAAGCCTGCGAATCGCCACATTATATCCTTGGGGGGCGCGAACCGGTGGCGCGAAAACCGGGAAGAAGTCCTAGCGGCAATACCCTCGCGGTGGCGCCATTTTTGGGTTTAAAATTATAAGTAATGGGCTCCCCTGCACCAGGGAAGAAAAGCCGCGGGTTTAATCCCAACACCTTCCTTGCCACCATTGGCGAGGGCAGGAAGAATCTGACTTTTGCCAAGAAGCAGGGAATCTTCGCGCAAGGGGACGCCGCGGACGCGGTCTTCTATATCCAAAAAGGTAAGGTGAAGCTCACCGTTGTCTCCAAGACGGGCCGGGAAGCGACAATCGGCATGTTAACTGACGGGAACTTCTTTGGCGAAGGTGCGCTGGCCGGCCAAGCGTTGCGCATGGGATCTGCGGCGGCCATGACGGATTGTGAAATTCAGCGGATCGACAAGCGAGCGATGATGAATGCGCTGCACCGCGAACACGCGTTTTCCGATTTGTTCGTGGCGTACTTGCTGGGGCGGAATATCCGTTATGAAGAGGATCTCGTCGACCAGTTGTTCAACTCCAGTGAGAAGCGGTTGGCTCGGGTCCTTCTTCTGCTAGCTCATTTTGGCAAGGAAGGCGTGCCCGAGGCTGTGGTCCCCAAAATCAGTCAGGAGGCTTTGGCCGAGATGGTCGGAACGACTCGTTCGCGGGTGAGCTTTTTCATGAACCGGTTCAGGAAGCTGGGCTTTGTCGATTACTCCGGCGGCCCGGAAGGCGGGTTGCACGTCCACAGCTCGCTGCTCGGCGTAGTGCTGCACGACTAGTTGTTCTCCGCAGCGCAATTCCCCCATTGCTCCCATTGCGAAAACCGCTAAGCTCCGGCATAATAGTGGTTTGTCTTTACCTCGCCGGACTCTTCCGGGCAAAGGATAGTGAAGTCTGTGTTAATGATCCGACTGGCGCGCTTTGGTGCGCGTAAACAACCGTATTACCGAGTGGTGGTGATTGAGAAGGAGCATGCTCGCAATGGCCGCCCGGTGGAAGTTGTGGGCACATACAATCCACGCACCAATCCGGCCACTTTTGACCTGAAACGGGAGCGCATTGAGCACTGGGTTTCGAAAGGCGCCCAATGTTCGGATCGCGTCAGGAAACTGCTCGCTCTCCCCGCGCCCGCTGCGGCCGTTTCGGTCGCGTAGCCGTCCCTGCACTCGCCAACTTAGGAGCAGTCACCAACAATGATCGAGCCCAGCGTCAGCCCACGCGCCATGATTGAATACATCGCCAAGGCGATCGTCGAGGCCAAGGACCAGGTCTTTACTGAAGAGTATGAAGACGGCGATGAAACCGTCATCGAGCTCGAAGTGGCTGAGGCCGACTTGGGCAAAGTTATTGGACGCTCCGGGCGCGTGGCCCGCGCCTTGCGCAACCTGCTGAGCGCGGCGGGCTCGAAGCTGGATAAACGCTACGCGCTCGAGATCGTTGAGTAGAAGATCATCGAATAGAAGATCGAGCAGCAGATCGTCCAGCAGGAGATCAGCGAATCGGGGCACCGGACGCTAGCGGCGAATGGATCACTCTGGCGGTGGTCATCAAGACGCAGGGACGCCACGGAGAAGTAGCGGTCGAATTGCACACCGATGTTCCGGACCGCTTCCGCCAAGAAATGGGGCTATGGGCGCTCGCGAAAAACGGGCGGCGCCGCGAAGTGACGGTCGAGAATCTGTGGCCGCATAAGAGTTTTCTGGTGCTGAAGTTTCTGGGCATCGAGACGATATCCGATGCCGAGCCGCTGATCGGCGCCGAACTTCAACTACCGCGGAGTGAACGCGCCAAGTTGGAGCCGGGCTGGACGTATCTGAGCGACCTGATCGGTTGCACAGTGTTCGACGGCCAACGCGAGATCGGCGAGATTGAAGACGTCCAGTTCGGCGCCGGAGAAGCGGCGCTGCTGGTGGTGCGAAGTAAAGAGCAAGAGCAGGCAGCGAAGCTTCCGTACGAGATCCCTTTCGCCGAGGCGTATCTGGAGAAGCTTGATCTGGAGCGGAAGCAGGTCCGGATGAAGTTGCCGGCGGGCTTGCTGGAAGTGAACGCGCCGCTCGCAAAAGAAGAGAAAGAAAGAAGTCGTTAGTCGTTCGGAGTCCAGGTTTTGACTAACGACCAACGACGAACGACCAGCGACGGGTTTCCGCAAATGAAGATCGACATTCTCACGATCTTTCCCGACTTCTTTCGCGGACCACTGGATTACGGAATTGTCCGCCGGGCGCGGGAAACGGACCTGGTGGAAATTAGCATTCACAATCTGCGGGCATTCACGAAAGACAAGCACCGCACCGTGGATGACCGCCCGTTCGGCGGCGGCCAGGGCATGGTCTTGAAGCCGGAGCCGATCTTTGAATGTTTGGAGTCGTTCGGCGACGTGGCGTCGCGTGAAGTGCGCTTAAGCCCAGGCGCGAAGCAGTCGGTGATTCTGCTTTCCGCGCAGGGCCGGAGATTCGACCAGTCGCTAGCGGCGGAACTTTCCACGCTCGGCCGGATCGTCCTCATCTGCGGACGCTACGAAGGCGTGGACGAACGCATCAGCGAGCACATGGCGGACCGCGAAGTTTCGATCGGCGATTATGTGCTGAGCGGCGGCGAACTGGGCGCGGCGGTAATTCTGGACACAATCACGCGGCTGATTCCGGGCGCGGTTGGCAACAGTGCTTCGACGCGGCAGGAATCGTTCACCGAACACGCAGAACTGGCGGGCGACGGCCCAAGTTCCACCTGTGTTTCCGGCGGATTGCTTGACTATCCGCATTACACGCGTCCCGCGGATTTTCGCGGCATGGCGGTGCCGGAAGTGCTGGTGAACGGCAACCACGACCAGATTCGCAGCTGGCGCCGCAAAACGGCGCTGGCAAAAACACTGCGCAACCGCCCCGATTTGCTGGAGCGGGTTGCGCTAACCGCGGAAGACAGAGAATTGCTGGCCCAGATCAAGCTGGCCCAGGGTACTGACGAAGACGGGCAAGCCCCGTCTCTACAAAAGATTAACGGCAAGGGTTAGGAAGGGAACTTTATGCGCAATCCGATTATCGAAAAACTGCTGGCGAAATCGCGCCGCACCGACATCCCGAAGTTTGGTCCCGGCGACACCATCAAGGTGCTGGTCAAGATCAGAGAAGGCGAAAAAGAGCGGCTGCAAGCGTTCGAAGGAGTGGTCATTTCCCGGACGCGAGGCGCCCAACCAAGCTTTACGGTCCGCAAAATCAGTTTTGGCCAGGGCGTGGAACGCATCTTCCCCATCGACTCCAAAGTCATCGACAAGATTGACGTCGTGCGCTCCGCCAAAGTCCGCCGCGCCAAGCTTTACTACCTGCGCGGGCTCAAGGGCAAAGCCGCACGACTGAAAGAAGTCGAACAACAGTAGGCAGCGGTTATTTTCTCTGGTGTGTGGGGACGGGGCCCCGCCCCGTCCAATCAGGGCAAAGCCCCGCTTCCATACAATCGTCGAACATCTGCTCTTGCTTCTCACCACTTCTTCGGCGAAGATGCTGAGCAGATTCCGTGTCCAAGGTCACGCACACATCGAAGACGTCCAACGCAAATGCTGTATCTGCCTCCGCCGCCAAGCTGCGCCTGCTAAAAAAACTGCGCTGCACTCTTAATTTTGAGAGGCGGGCGTGGGCCGCGGGCGCGGAACACGTTGCGGGAGTCGATGAAGTCGGCCGTGGATCGCTGTTCGGTCCGGTCGTGGCTGCGGCCGTTATTCTCGATCCGGCACACCACATTCGCGGCCTGCGCGATTCCAAACTGCTCCCGGCCGAGCGTCGCGAAGAACTCGCGGTCCTCATTCGTCAACACTCCATCGCTTGTGCCGTTGCCGCGGTAGATTCCGCACGCATCGATCAGATCAATATCTACCAGGCTTCGCGCCTCGCCATGCTGCATGCCGTTCAGCAACTGGCGCCCGCGGCGAGCTATCTTTTGGTCGATGCCGTCCAACTCGATTACGAGCTCCCGCAACAACCGATCATTCACGGCGATGCACTCTCCGCTTCCATCGCCGCCGCCTCGATTATCGCGAAGGTCGAACGGGACCGGATGATCTCCGCCTGGGACCCGGTTTTTCCCGTGTACGGCCTGGCATCGAACAAGGGATACTGCACTCCGCACCACCTTGCTGCCCTGCGCGAGCACGGCCCGTCTCCGCTGCATCGGCAGTCGTTTTCGCCAGTGTGGAGCGCGCCAATTCCGCAGGAAGTTTTGGGTTTTATGCTTGACGAGTCCGCTCCCGAAGTAATTTCGAGTGATGAAGTAATTTCCGTTGACGAAGGGCTTGTAGTAGCTATCTCGGAGGGCTGAGCAACCCCATCCTTGAGAGGTGTCATCCCGAGCAACGCGAGGGATCTGCAGTTCATCGCGAACTACAGATCTCTCCCTTCGGCTCCGCTCAGGGTCGGAATGACAAAATCAGCAATGTTCGTGCGCTTACTTCGCCCGATAAATTTCCGTCAGTAGATCCGGCTTCGACTCGTCGCGAACCAGGTGTGGATACTTCTCGCCGTCGTGATAATCGAGTTTCACTACGCGGAAGTAATCAGTGTTTTCGACGATCAGGTCAATCGGCAACGGACTGCTCTTGGCGGCTCGGATAGCATCGCGCCAGACATCTGGCGAAAACCTGCGACCGTTCACGGCGACAATCTTCATCCCCGGCCCGATCCCAGCTTTGGCGGCAAGCATGCCCTCGACCGTATCGCGAATCGCGCCATCGCTTCCGAACGACAGTCCCACCGAGTAATGTGCACTAATCGATTTTCCGTCGCGACCTTCAGCGCGATCTAGTTCCGAAGGAGTCTCGTCATAGATGAGTTTCCATCCGCTGCCTTCGACGCCGCCGAGCGGAGCGCCCGGACCGTGGTTAGACAGCCGGTCCGTCCAGAATCCGCGCCAGTCGTAGGGAACGACCTGGTTTAGCGCATTCACAATGTCGTCGAAAGTATAGGTCTTTACCATCGGCGGGCCGCTGGGCGCGCCATAGAACAGTTTGCAGAAGTCGTCCAAGGACTTCGCGCCCTTGCTTTGCTGACGGATGATCACATCCGCCCATAGCCAATTGAGCACATCCTCGTCGTAATAATCGAGCCCACGGCGATAATCTGCCCAGGCGCGGGGAGCGTCTTGCATGGTGGGAACGCCGTCTGCCGTGTCCTGCAAATTGCGCCAGACTCGGCCCGAACGATGATCCAGATCCGCCGCTATCTCCGCCAGCGCATCACGGGCCAATGAGGATGTGCGCTCGGCGCTGCGCGCTGCCAGCATGTCTCCCAAGTATGATGTCAGGCCCTCATAGACCCACAGCAAATCGGTCTGCATCGGCTGTTCGTAATCGGGCGTCGCCAGATCCGCCGGACGGCGGTATTTCCCGTTCCACGAATGCACATACTCGTGCGGCAGAAGGCCAGCGGTCAGTTTCCGTCCGTCCTCTTCGATCAGCGAACGCTCGTCGGCCCGGCTGTCGTTTGATTCGTGATGCTCCAATCCGAAATGCGCGACATGATCGCTCAAGGTAAGCAGGAAGTGGTAGTCGGTGTAGTGCCGCGCGCCAAACAGAATGCCGGCCTGCTTCACCAGGTTACGGTAATGTTCCCAGACTTCTTCTGGAGCATCGAGCGCGGCGGCGCTGTCGGCCGCTAGATCGAGTTCCGCCGGGGGATTTTCCGTGGGTGAGGTCAGTGGCACCACTTTCAAATACTCACCCGTAATGACCGGACCATCCACCAGCATGGTCAGCGAAGCGGGCGCGAAATGAATGTCACTGCCCGACTGACTGGAAACATGCAGCGACGTTCCAAACTTCCATCCCGCGGGCAGCCGCAAGCTGGCGCTATACGTAAGCTGATCGGAACCATAACCGGCGGGATAGAGCAGCAACGTGTTCCAGTTGACGACGTACAACTTATCCGTTGCGGACACTCCAGCGCTGTAGCCAGGTTCAAACGACGCGGGGGAAGCATAGTCGAGATTGGCGGTGACTTCGTTCTCGCCCACCGGAACCTCCACGTGAAAAGTGAAGCCGTCGAGCAGATCACGCCGCCATGTCAGCGTCTTTCCGCTCGCGGTAAACTTCAGGCCCGTCAAATCCGTGATCGGACCGGTCGGCCCGTGCTCGCCGGGAATCCATTTCGGATAGTAGAGGGTAAGCGTCCCCGGCTTTGCCGGAATGCGCAATTGTGCGTGGAAGATCTTGCGCGGCGCGTCCGAGGCGTCCACGGAGAGAGTGACTGTCGGACCATTTGCGCCAAAAACAGAAAACGACGACAACAGAACAATTGCGAGACAAACAAAATACCTGACCCCAGAACGCGAGCCTATTCCCATTTGGCCTCCAGATTTTCGATTCGCCCCACGGCGATGCAGATAAAACCGTACGTAGATATCTCACTGAATATATCAGTCTGCCGGAATGGTTTGCCGCCACAGCCGTCCACAGGCACTCAGAGGCTGCTCGCCTGCTATCATCTCCGACGTGGCCGCGCGGGGAAAATTTATCACCTTCGAAGGTCTCGATGGCAGCGGCAAGAGCACGCAGGCCGAGAAGTTGGCGCGTTCCCTGCGCGCCCATGGCCTCTCTGTAACCGTGACTCGCGAACCGGGCGGCACCGCCGCGGGCGAAAAGATTCGCGACGTGCTGCTGCACTCCGCCACCGCGGGACTTTCTCCGCTGACGGAAATGGCCCTCATGTTCGCTTCCCGCGCCCAGCACGTTCACGAAGTCATTCTGCCCGCGCTCGCTGAAGGACGCATCGTCCTCTGCGATCGCTTCACCGATTCAACCGAGGCTTACCAGGGCGGGGGACGCAGGCTGGGCTCGAAGCCGGTGCTCGAAATGCACGAAATCCTCTGCGGCAATCTCCAACCCGACCTGACCGTCTTACTAGACAATGAGGTGGCGTTCAGCGTCGAGCGCGCCCGGCGCCGCAATCGAAAACATAAAGGTGTGCGGTCGGAAAAAGGCTCGGAAAGGGACGAGAACCGCTTTGAGCAGGAAAATCGGGCTTTTTTTGGACGCGTCCGCCACGCCTACCTGGCCATCGCCGCCCGCGAGCCGCAGCGAGTGCATGTCATAAACGCCCGCGGCACGCCCAGCGAGACGCATGCGGTTATTATGGAATTGGTGCGGAAGAAACTGAAGATATAGGTTTACTGTAGGAACCCCGTTGGCTCTTGCTCTTAGCCTTTGGCCTTTAGCTAAGAGCCAAGAGCTAACAGCGATTCTCTATGCCTTTTTCTGAATTCGCGGGCAACCCGAAAACCATCCATCGCCTGCGCGAGATGCTGGCGCGCAACCGCTTTCCGCACGCCGTCATCCTCTCGGGCGCGCACGGGTCGGGCAAGTACACGCTGGCTCTGATGCTTGCCCGCGTCATGAACTGCCTGGAACAGCCTATCGCCAAAGACGGCTTGCCCGATTTCTGCGGACGCTGCTCGAACTGCATGCGCATCGCTCAATCCGAAGACCTCGACTCGCGCTTCGCCGAAGCCGTCGAGGCCCGCGAAAATCTGCGCGACACGGACAAGAAAGATACCCGGCTCTTCGTCCAGACTCACCCCGACGTGCTCATCATCCCGCCTGATCCACCGCAAATGATGATCAAGGTCGACCAGGTTCGCCATGTGATTGAGACCATCTATTATCGGCCCGCGGAAGCCCGCGAACGCGTTTACATCTTCACCAGTTCGGCCTTCATGAAAGAGGCCGCCAACTCGCTCCTGAAGGTTCTGGAAGAGCCGCCCGAGTTCGCCACCATTTTTCTGCTCACTGAAAACGCTGGCGAATTGCTGCCCACGATTCGTTCCCGCTCCATGATCTTCAACTTGGGCGCGCTCGCTTCCTCCGAGATCGAGAGCCGGCTTGCGGAGCTTCGTCCGGATTGGAATACCCGGCAGCGCGCGTTGGTCGCCCGCCTCAGCGAAGGTGCTGTCGGACGCGCCTTGTCCTTCGATCTCGAAAGCTATGTTGCCGCTCGCAACCACGCGCTCATTATGCTGAAGTCCGCGCTCGCCCGCGGCAACAGCGATCACACGGCGCTGTTCAAAACCACCGAGAGCTACCGGCCCGGCGCCGAAGGCCGCGAGAAAATCGCTAACCTTCTCCGCACCCTCTACTCGTTGCTTGAAGACCTTATGTTCCTGCAATCCGGCGCGGCGAAACTGGTCCGCAATACGGACATTCTGGGAGAACTCAAGAAAATGTCGGAATCCGCCGACTTCGCCTGGCTGCAGCGCGCCGCGGATGGTCTCGGCGAAGTCGAGCGCGGACTGCGCCGCAACCTGCTGCGCTCGCTCTCGCTCAATGCCTTCGCAACCACGCTGGAACGCGTTTCCTGAACTAGCGAGTTCTCAGTGGGCGCCGAAGGATTCTTCTGAGAACTGAGAACCGGGAACTAAGAACTAGTCTTGTCCCGCGACCGCGGGATTAGTTCTTGGAGCTTCAACCAGCGCGGAAATCGGAAACGTCTTCTCCGGGCTGAAAGATTGGAGGAAACGCAGTCTGCTGAGCGGCAGCCAGCTTCCGGTTAATGTCCTCCACCTCCTGTTTGACCCATCCAACGCTGCTGATTTCGATCTCGCCGCCCTGTCCAATCAGGAACAAAGTGGGGACATTAGTTAGTCCGTAAGCATTCGACACGGCATAGCCGTTCGGATCGTCGAGCAGAGTAGGAAACGTAATGCCGTACTCTTTCAGAAAAGCGCTGGTGTCGCGCTGGTCGTTTTGCGAGATGCCCACGACCGTGATTTTCTTGTCGCCGTGCGCTTTGTGCATGCGTTCGAGGAAGGGAAACGTGTATTGACAGACCGGGCAGGAAACCTTGAAGAAGGCGGCGAGCACCGGTCCTTGTTTGAGAGCGGATTGCAATGAGAACTTGCCGCCCTCTTTCCCATCAGCTCTCCCATCAACGATGGCGGGCAAGGAAAAGTCAGGCGCTTTGGTTCCGGCCGGCAATGCAGCCATATCTTTCGAACCTCCGAACAAGCGATCGAGCCACTTCATAAAAGAAATGCCTCACGAGCTTAGATGATGCCGCCTGCCTTCAGGATTTTCCGCGTCAACCCCGTGATTGGTATCTGCCGGATGCGATCAATTGCTATCCATTTGCCTTTCGCAGCGGGCGTAGCACCGGGCAACCGCGTATTTCCCAACGCCGTATTGCGTAGCACATGAACAGTGTAATCGGTGACGGTAATGGAATGGCGAAACGTGCGCCAGCGCGCTGAGGCCGGCAATGGGCGCGGAGGCTCGGACGATTGCGGCAGTTCCCACATGCCCGGCATGAGCGAGGCTTTCCTCGAGCGTTGCACCAGCCGGACTTCGCCATCGCTGCGGCCATTACCATTGCCGTCGCGCCAATCAAGGGCACACCAGATTTGTTTCCTGTTCTGGCGCGAAGCTGGCATGTGCTCATTATCTACGACGGGCGGAACTTCTCCCCGAGTGGCACACCATTTACGAACGGGGCAGGCTAGGCAGTGCGGCTCGCGCGGCACGCACACGGTTGCGCCAAGTTCCATCATGGCCTGATTGAAATCCCCGGGCCGGGAGTTATCGAGAAGCGCTTGCCCACGTCGCCAGGTCTGCGTCGTATTTAGATTGATGCCGATCAATCTCTGCAACACGCGCTCGACATTGCCATCGACAACGGCTACGGCCTCGGCAAACGCGATGCTGGCGATGGCTGCAGCGGTGTAGCGTCCGATTCCAGGCAGTGCGAGCAAGGCCTCGGAATTCCGCGGAAACCGGCCACCGTGCTTCTGCACGAGATCTTTTGCACAGCGATGCAACCTGCGCGCGCGCTGGTAGTAGCCCAGGCCGCTCCACGCCGCGAGCACAGCATCTTCAGAAGCCGCGGCCAGCGCCTGCACATTCGGGAAACGTTTGAGGAAAATCCGGTAGTGGTCAAGCACGGCGGCCACGCGCGTCTGCTGCAGCATAATTTCGCTAAGCCAGATGCGGTAAGGATCGCGAGTTTCGCGCCACGGAAGATCGCGGCGATGCTGGTCGTACCAGCGGAGCATTGCGCGACGGAAGCGGCCGAGATCCTTGTCGCAGACAGCGGAGTTGACCCGGGCCGAAACCGGAGCGGTTTGAGTCGCGGCCAGCCTCGTCTCTACGGCGATGGTGCTGGATGTGCGCATTATTGTTGGCTGACGCTGTGCGCGATGGCAACCCATCCCGTCTTTTGCTGCTGCCACACGGTCATCATGTGCTGAGGCGCCGAGGGGAGCGGTTGCGAGCCGCCGGTTCCATTCAAGCTGCCGTTCAGAGTGCTGCCGTTCAGAGTAATGGTATAGGTTACGACGATTGTATTTCCATTCAACTCGGTCTTCAGATCGCCGACCGAATAGTCCTTTAACTTCCACTGGCGATACTGTTCGAGCGTGGCCGAGCGATCGAGCGTTCCGCCCGGAGTTATGCCTGAGTAATTCGACGCGAGCGCGCGCTCCACTTCTACCCAGTTCGCCGCTTGCACATCTTTCCAGAACACGCGCTCCAGTCCCTCGCCTCCGGTCGCTTCGGACAAGGTGCGGGCCGGATGTTCGCCATAAAAGGTGCAGGCCGGCGTGAACATCAGCGCGAAAGTCAGCATCAAAATCAGAGAAACCGGTGGAGATTCAACAGCTATCTTCGGACGCATGGCGTGATTGTATCGCGACCTGGGCGTGCTCTTAGCAGGCAGGCAAGTGCCCGAGCAGATTCGTCCAGATTGACCGCCGGGAGCGAGACCACGATAATGATGAAGCCTGGTAACCGCGGTACTCAGGTGAACATTAACCCGCACCGGCAGGATGTATATGACAGAATTCGACCGCAAGGTGGAAGAGGCTTCCGCGCGCATCAATCGCTCGGTAACGAATATCGCCGAGACTCTGGAAAAAGAGACGGCGGAACTGGTGACGTATCTGAACGACGAGGTTGTGCCGGCGGTGCGAACCCACTCCTCGAAGGCATTGCGAACCGCGGCAGGAAAGCTCTCCGAGTTCGCGGAGTATCTGGAGACGCACCGCAAGAGTTCTTGAACTGCTCCCCTTCCAAGTACCCGCTCCAGCGGCGAACGGCGGCGTATCCGCTGTTCCTGCTATTGCTGTGCGCAGCGCTTCTGAGCGGCTGTGGACACAAACATACGCCAGCACCGGTTCCCCCCGCACCATCGCTTCCGCCGGAAAAACCCGGCGCAACTACGCCGCCGGCGGAAACCGCGGGCCCCAACGAAAAGATCGAAGTTCCCGCTGGCGCGAAACCGATCTTCGAAGAAACTGGGATGGCAAGTTGGTACGGCGCTCCGTATCACAACCGGCGCGGATCGAACGGGGAAACCTACAACATGAACGCGATGACGGCGGCACATCTTACTTTGCCGCTAGGCTCGATCGTGCGCGTCACGAATTTGAAAACCGACCAATCTGCGTTGGTGCGGATCACGGATCGCGGGCCGTTTGTGCCCGGGCGCATCGTCGATCTTTCGCTAGCCGCCGCCAAGGCGCTGGATGTGTACTTACCCGGCACTGCCAAGGTTCGGCTGGAGGTACTGCAGGCGCCTGCACCTCTCGATAGCGGTGGACGCTGGGCGGTTCAGATCGGCTCCTTCACCGGACAGAAAGCGGCGGCGGAATTAGCGGAACACCTGCAAAGGCGTTACCAGACGGCCAAAGTCGTGAAGTTTGTTAGTCCCGTGGGCGACTGGTGGGTGCGGGTGCGAGTGCTGGATGACGACCGCCAGCGTGCTGCAACACTGGCTCAGGAAACAGAGACAACCGAGGGATCGGTATTCCTGGTGCGGCTCGACTGAAAACATATTCTTTACAAAACGCTGTTAGCTGGAGTCATATTGTGTCTGCCAGAGATAGAAAGAACTTATCTCCGTGTTGACTTGCCGGGTGATCGTAATCCCAGGCAAGGGGAGACTCACTTATGGCGGATTGTTTGTTCTGCCGCATTATTCGAGGCGAAGTGCCATCCAAGAAAGTCTTTGAGGACGAGCACACATTTGCCTTTGAAGATCTGAACCCACAAGGCCCGACCCACGTGTTGGTCATCCCGAAAAAACACATTGCCGGCTTGAAGGAAGCCGCGGCAGAAGACGCGGAGCTGGTCGGACGCTGTCATCTGGTGGCCGCCCACATTGCGTGTCAGCGTTCGATTGAAGATGGCTACCGCACGGTGCTGAATGTGGGCCAGCGCGCCGGCCAATCGGTTTTTCATCTGCATGTGCACCTGATCGGCGGGCGCTCGCTGCAATGGCCGCCGGGATAGCGTCGCGTCCCATAAACACGGGACAGTGTGGATTGATACCCCGCCCCGAAGTCTTCTGACTCACATCCTCTGGCTTACAATCGTGGGATGGCAAACCTGACATTGGTGTACGGTCTGCGTCTGCTGCCTTCCGACGAGGTGGCTGAGGTTGGCGCGGCTACGATCAAACTCAAAAATGGGCGGGATGCGCACGTCGCCATGCACATTCTCGAGGGCGGCAAGGACGAGATCGAGAAACAGCTCAAAACCAGTCTGGCAGCCTTTTTCGACTTCTATCCTGAGATATGACGCGGGCACGACGTCCTATGACCGGGTGGTGAATCGGGTAGCGGGATGAGATTGATCTCTCTGGAACTCGAGAGCAAGCTACGCGAGAAAGGGCTCTGGCCGCAGAGCTGGATCGCGTGGGCGGCGCTCTACGTGCTGGTGCTCGACCTGCTTTTGTCCGCGTTGCAGTCGCTGACGCGGCGCGCGAGTCCGGCGACGTCAGAGAGCCTCTCAGGCTGGGTGACTCTTCTCAGCGTGCTGGCGATTGTGTTGTTGGCGATTGCCGGGTTCCGCTGGCTGCGCTCGCAACTGCTGTGGCGGCTACGGAACCGGTTGATCGTTACCTATGTTTTTATTGGCGTGATTCCGGTTTTTTTGCTGGTGATGATTTCGCTGATCACGCTCTATCTGCTTGCCGGGCAGTTTGCCAGCTTTGTCGTAACTTCCGACATCAACACTCACTTGCGCAGCATGGAGGCAGCCAACCGAGCCATAGCCAACCACCTGGCGACGCATATCTCGGACGGTGGAAAGCTGGATGCGGAAATCCTCGGCCGGGCCAAGCCGCGTCGTCCGGAGTGGGCGCGGCGGCAGGTGTGCGCGTGGCACCGGAATCAGCCGCAGCCATACTGCTCGGGGCCGGAGGGCGTGGCTGGCTTTGACTCTCCTTCATTTATAACCGGAGACTTCCGCGACATCGTCAGCGACCACGGGAAACTCTATCTGCGCACAGCAACCGTGCTCGCGGCTGAGCCGGAAGTTTTGCGCGTGATTTTGAGTGAGCCGCTCGACAAAGTCTTTGTCGAGCAGATCGCAGGCGACCTCGGCCGGATTGGGGTTTATGGAACCGACAGCCCGACCGCGAACGCACCGGCACAGCAGACCGGCTCGAAACCCCTTCTGACATCCGATGACGCCAAACCGCAGCGCCTGCAAACCTTCTCTTCCGGAACGATTCCACCGGCGAGCGGCATGTTCGATCGCGAGGTCCGTTTCCCGATCCCGCTGCAGGTTGTAGATTGGGCCACGGGAGAACGGCGGCGCGCTGGAGCGCTTGCGGAGGTCGAGACGCGGCCCTCCGTGCTCTATGCGAGACTTTTTGCGGCGCTTGGAGATTACGCCAAGGGCGTGGAATATATTTTGTTTTCGATTTTGATTGTGTTCGCGATCATCGTGCTGCTGGCGCTGGTCGTTGGAACAAAGCTAACGCGCACCATCACCTCGGCGGTGGACCAACTCTACGAAGCAACCAAGCACGTTAATCGGGCCGACTTCGGCCACCGGATCACGGTGAAGTCGAGCGACCAGCTGGCAACCCTGGCAAACTCCTTCAACTCGATGACCACTTCGATCGAGAAACTGGTTCAGGAGCAAAAGGAAAAGCAGCGCCTGGAAGGTGAATTGGCGATTGCTCAAGAAGTGCAGGCGCAGCTCTTTCCTAAGTTGATCACGCATCTGGAAACCCTGGAAGTGCACGGGTTCTGCCGTCCGGCGCGGACGGTGAGCGGTGATTACTACGACTTTCTCGCGCTGTATTCCGACAAGCTCATGCTGGCGGTCGGCGACATCAGCGGTAAAGGTATTTCGGCGGCGCTGCTGATGGCGACGATCCACTCGGCGGTGCGCGCCTACAGCATCGAAGACGTTCCCGTACTTCGCGAACCGGCCACGGTCGGTGCGACGGGAGGCTCGGGGCTGATGCTGGCTTCTGAGTCGAGGGGGGCGGACGCGTCTCCGGCAACGCTGCTGACGCTGCTGAACCATCAGCTCTACCAGAGCACTCCGGCAGCGAAGTATGCGACTTTATTTTTGGGGATTTATGACGGAGCGACCCGTCGCTTCACCTACACGAACGGCGGTCACCTGCCGCCGATTCTGATTTCCGAAGATGGATCGTCCCATTTACTGAGCTGCGGCGGGACCGTGGTCGGCCTATTCGACAACTTGAGTTTTCCGGAAGCGACCGTGCAACTCCGCCCCGGCGATGTGCTGTTGGCTTACAGCGATGGAGTGACCGAGCCGGAAAACGATTATGGCGAATTCGGCGAGGAGCGGCTGATCCAATTGGTGCGCGCGAATCGCCACTTGCCGCTGGAGCGCATCACCGAAATTGTCACCGCCGCTGTGGACGACTGGATCGGCGACAACGAACAACCGGATGATGTAACGCTGGTTCTGGCAAGGGCGAGGTAGTGCGAAGCAGCCTGCCAAAGAAAACGGGGAGGGATCGCTCCCTGCCCCAGTCTTCTTGAAATACGGCTGGCGAGCTACACCAGCTTCAACTACACCAGCCCCTGATCGAGCATCGAGTTTGCGACCTTCAGGAAGCCCGCGATATTGGCGCCGTTCACCAGGTTGCCGGGCGTGCCGTACTTCTCGGCCGTTTCGTAGCAATTCTTGTGGATGGCAATCATGATCTTGTGCAAACGATCATCGACTTCTTCACGGGTCCAGGACATGCGCATGCTGTTCTGCGCCATCTCCAATCCGGAGGTGGCAACGCCGCCGGCATTGGCGGCCTTGGCCGGTCCGTAGAGGATTTTGGCGTCGAGGAACGCTTTGGTGGCTTCGAGAGTGCTTGGCATGTTTGCTCCCTCGCTCACCACCTTCACGCCATTCTTGATGAGATTCGCCGCGTCTTTCGCGTTGATCTCATTCTGAGTGGCGCTCGGGAACGCGCAGTCGGCCTTAATGGCCCATAGCCAGCTGTGGTCGAGCTTCTTGTCGGTGGCGCTATAGATGGCTTTCTTGAATTTTTCGGTGTACTCCTTGATGCGGCCGCGGCGGTTATTCTTCAGCTCCATGACGAAAGCGAGCTTGTCGCGGTCGATGCCGTCCGCGTCGTAAATGGCGCCGTCGGAATCGGACAAGGTCACCGGCTTTGCGCCCAGGTCAAGCAGCTTCTCGACCGTGTATTGCGAGACGTTGCCGCTGCCGGAGACCAGACACACTTTGCCTTGCAGCGTGTCTTTGCGGCTCTTCAGCATTTCCTGGGCGAAGTACACGCAGCCATAGCCGGTGGCTTCGGGACGAATCAACGAACCGCCCCATGCCAGGCCCTTGCCGGTAAGGACGCCGGTGAATTCATTGCGCAGCCGCTTGTATTGGCCGAACATGAAGCCGATTTCGCGTCCGCCCACGCCGATGTCGCCAGCGGGAACGTCCGTATCAGGGCCGATGTGACGGCAGAGTTCGGTCATGAAGCTCTGGCAGAAGCGCATGACTTCGTTGTCGCTCTTGCCTTTGGGATCGAAATCGCTTCCGCCCTTGCCGCCGCCCATGGGCAGCGTGGTGAGCGAATTCTTGAAGACTTGTTCGAACGCCAGGAATTTCAGAATGCCGAGATTCACCGAGGGATGGAAGCGCAGTCCGCCCTTGTAGGGGCCAATGGCGCTGTTCATCTCAATGCGGAAGCCGCGATTGACTTGCACTTTGCCCTGGTCATCGAACCAGGGAACGCGGAACATGAGGACTCTTTCCGGTTCCGTAATACGTTCTAGTATCTTGGCTTCGCGATACTCCGGGTGGCGTTCCAACACGGGCCGCAAAGACTCGAACACTTCGAGGACGGCTTGGTGGAATTCTGGTTCGGCTGGGTTTTTGGCTTTTACGAGGTTGAGAATCTGGTTGGCGTAGTCCGCCCCAGCATCACGCTTGGGCGGTTCCATGACATGACTCATAGGCTTGCCTCCGAATTTTTATGCGTTAGAACGGATTGTCAAAATAGGACGTCACAAGAACTGCAACTACTGTGATTGGACGCCGGGAGGAGAGGCTCTGCCGTGATTGGCATCACCGTATTGCGTGATAATTGGGTGCCAGGCTCTGTACGTAAGACACCATGCGCAGGACACGGGAAATCCCGTGGAAAGTGTCCATTAGCGCATTAATAAGGTTACTTCCCGCGGGCGGGTTTTACAACCGTAACTTTAGCGGTTACCTGCTGGCCTTTTTCCATGCCTCCGACTACGACCAGGCCGCTATGCGTCACCAGCAAGCCACGATGATCCATGGTGGGCTCGGCAGTATTTTCGCTGACCGTTTCCCATTCCTCGGTATAGACGTTAAAAGCGAAAGTCACCGGTGAAGGTTCAGCCGGCCGGCCGTTATAGCCGATTCCGTTGTAGTTATAGGGTGTGTCGGTTCCACCGGAAAAATAGATTCTGCCTCCCCTTTTTTCCGACGGTCCCGCGCCCGCCGCGATGCGATAGTGCGCATTGCCCGGATGCGGTGGAAGTTTCGTCCATACAATCCTTGTGAAATCACCCTTTTTGGGAATTGTGCCCATCCAGCATTCGCTGGTCGCGACGTACTTGGGATTAGCACCGAACGGGTTCTTGTACGCGCCGTCCACGTAAACAATGGTGTTGCCGATGATGGCGCCCGCATGACCGAACACGGGCCAGGGAAGCGGTGTGGCCTGCATCCAGATATCGTTATCGGTGTCGTACACCTGGACGTTGCGAACGGCGTCGCCCTTTTCCCCTGCGGCCGACGATGACCATCCGCCGATGAGAAAAATGTAACGGTCACGATACAGACCGACAACCGCGTCATCGACCGGTACAGGAATGTCCTTGCCGCGATAATAACGGTTTTCAACCGGGACGAAGACATTCAGGTCCGACACCGTAGTCTCTCCGCCCTGCGCGTCGACAACGTAGCCTCCGAAGATGAAGACTTGGTCGTGCAACGCCACCGCCGAGGCCGCCAGGCGCCCGGCCACGCCCGGTACAGGACGCTTTTCCGTCCACTTTCCGATGTCGGGATCCAGTTCGTAGGCGCTGCTGGTGACTGCATCCCAGGTTTTTTTCGGACCGATCCCCATGAAGGAGAAAATTCTGGCTCCGCCTTCGTCATGCAAAATGGCAACCGCATTATTCGAAACCGGCGACGGGAGCGGGCTGAGATTGGGTTCCTCGGCAGCCTGAAGGTGAGCCACCAGAAGAAAGTAGAGCAACGCCGGGAGGAGTTTGGTCGATGCCGATTTCATTGCAGAGATGATAGCAGTCTGCCATGGAGAGCCGGGCGTCCCCCCCGCATGACCCTCTACGCTTGTAAGGGGTCAGAACCAGGTACGCTTGCGGTATTCGCGATAGGCGTCGCCGAACTTTGCTTCCAATACGGCGGCCTCTCGACGCGCGCGGAAAATCTGCACGGGAATCAGCACCAGCAGAACAACCAGCAATTCAGGCCGCCCCACCATGAGAAGCACGCCTAGTAGAAAAATTTCTCCGGAGATATAAATCGGATTGCGGATTCGCGAGTAGATGCCGCCAGTGACCAGCGCTGTCGCCTTAGGAACGATGGAGAAAGACCGACCCAGCGCGTAGCGGGAGAGAATCACGCCCGCGAGGCCGATCAGACCGAGCAGCAGACCGATCCAGCGCGCCAGCCCGTGCGGCCCCCGTCCGGAGTGAAATAGAACGCCAAGAGCCCACAGGCCCACGACCAACGGCAGCCAGACGCGCCATATCGTTCCACGATCCATCTTCACTCCCTATTCCACGAACCCCTGGCGCACCGCGTGTATGAAATCGGTGTAAGCGGGCTCCATGCCGGAGGCGCGCATCTGCAAAGCGATTTGCCCGCGATGATACGCCGAGTGAAAAGCACGTGCGTCAATATGTCTTCCACACGGCTGGACCAAGCCTCGCCCCTGCTGTTGCGATATTCGACCTTGTCATCGAGCGAGCTGGGCACGAATTGATCTGCCAGCCGCGCCGCGTGCTGAATAAGATAATTTCGCCATGCCGCCGACATCTCGTCGGCCAGCGCCATGCAATCTTCGATCGTTGCCATCGGCCATACCGCCATGCTCTGGCGCTGCTTCAGGATACGTTCGAGCCAGAGCTTCTGCGCCGAAAGAATGTGAGCCATCCGCCCGACCGTGTCGGCGGAAACGGACCCAGCAGCACGCATCGCGGCGAGGCATTCTCGATTCGCCCAGTCGTCGTAGGCAAACATCCGAAGAAAATCTTGGGTGTGCATAAAAACTCCCTTGGAGGATACGAGGAGACGCTCTGCGACTCAACCGTGTCGTCGCGTTGCGACTGGCTACGCAACGAACATACGATGACAGGCGCTACGATGACAATCGGTACGATGACGAGCCGTGCGATGACGAGAACGGCGGCGCTGAAACCGGCCTTTCCGCGGCTCCCGTCTCCGGCAACTCGGCAGGAGCGGCCACCGGTTGCGATCAGTTGGCGATCAAGATGAGTAATGCCGCGGAGCTACCGAATTCCATAGTCACCATCTCCAAAGACTACTATTTTCAGTAGAGTCCTACGCCTGACGCAGCCAATTGAACCCGTCTCGCTACTCTAAGTGCAACATAAGCATGGCCAAAATCGTTGCTGATCATTTGGAATGGCAATTGCCCATACATACCGCTGCCCCAGTGTCATGTTCCGAGGATTCATCTTTAAGCAGCGTCCAGGAGAAGCCAGATTATGAAAGAAAGCGTGCGGAATTTCAGAACTCTAATTTCTGTACTGGCGTTGTTCAGCCTGTTGGCGATTCTTCCGTCGGTTCTGTATGCGCAGACGACTACACTCGGCGCAGTTGTTGGGACCGTTACGGACCCGACGAATGCCGTAATGAAGGGCGCCAAAGTAACCCTGACGCACCCGGCTACTGGCTCCGTGCAAACCACGACAACCGACTCCGGGGGGCGCTATGCTTTCCCGGTGGTCAATCCCGGCGAATACATACTTAAGGTCGAGGCGAAGGGCTTTCGCACGAACGTGATGAGTAACGTCGTGGTTGAAGTCAACAAGTCGGCCAGCGTCCAGGTGAAGCTTGACGTGGGGGCAGCGACGGAGGTTGTGGAGGTCACGGCCTCGACAATGACCCTAGTGCAGACCGAGGATGCCAGCGTGGGAGAAGTGCTGAGCGGGACGGAGCTGAATCGCCTGCCGGTGAATGGCAGAAGCGCCGCGCAGTTGATATTTCTCCAGCCAGGAGTCGAGCCCGACATTGGCCGCCAAAACGGGATGGCCAGCGACAATGCGGGCGGCCAGATTGGAGGGGCTCGTAGCGACCAGATCACGTTCGGAATTGACGGCGGGGACGCCACCAGCGATTTGGAAGGGTCGAACAACTACAACAAGCCCGACAAAGAGTCGCAAGCTCTCTCAGCCGTCGTTCCCATCCCACAAGATGCAGTGGAAGAGTTCCGCGTAGCGACGAACAACGCAAACGCCACGTTTGGGGAGGCTTCAGGGCAGATTTCGGTCCTCACCAATTCGGGAGCCAACTCGATCCACGGTAAGTTATACGAGTACCACTCGGACAATGGGCTGAATGCCAATGGGTTTAACAACAACTTCGCTGGAATTACCAAGCCCGTGGTGGTGGACAACCGCTTCGGAGTGGGCTTTGGAGGGGCGATCATCAAGGATAAGCTCTTCTATTACGGCTTTTACGAAGGGCGCCGTTTTCACGATTCTGCAAATTTTAACAAGCTCGTTCCCTCGGATCAACTTAAGACCGGCATTATTGAGCTGGGCGGCGTGAAGTACAACCTCAACCCGGCTAATGGGCCGCTGGCTGCCAGTTGTGGCCCGTCGGGGACAGCCGCCTGCGATCCTCGTGGCCTTGGCGTAAGCCCGGTGGTCATGGCGCAGTTGGCTCTTCTTCCGAAGGGGAATGACCTTAGCGAAGGAGACGGCATCAATAGCGTAGGTTTCGACTTTGCGGTGCCGACTCCGATCAGCACCAACGTGGGCAAGCTGAAGCTCAACTACAACATTAATAGCAGATGGTCCGCATTCACCAGCTGGCAGTATTCCAGCACTGCGCGCACCGGCACGGAGCAGACCAGTCTAATTGGAACGCCCACGTCGACGAGCGCCGACCCGTACTTCGCTAATTTCTTCACCTTTCAGATACAGGGCCAGCTCAGCCCGACTTTCCTTTCCGTGACCCACGGTTCGTTTCTCAAGAACTGGTGGGGCTGGTCGCGAGTATCTCCGTCGCCTTTGGTTTCTGGAACGGATGCGGCGCTGCAAATTGGGGGCGAACCCACGGCAGATACTGTCGGTTCATTCGGCGGGTCTGATCAGATCTTTACCAACCCCATCAACATCAACACCCAACAGGCGCGGCCGCGCGTCTGGGATGGCCATGACTGGTACATCGCGCAGAACTTCACGAAAATTCGTGGCAGCCATCAGTTCCAATTTGGCGGAGAAGGGCGGCTGTGGCACGATTTCCACTTTCGCACAGACGACGTGCTGGGCGGGTTGTCCACCGCGCCGATCTACTACATTGGTTCGTCACAACTCTCAAATTATAGCTTTGCCAGCATCAGCGCCGCCTACGAACCGGCGGCTCTACCGGCCACAGATACCGCCCTTTGGAACGGCTACTACGCCTCGCTTCTCGGACTCGTGGACCACTCGGCTCAGGTGGAGACGCGCAATGGAAGCTTTCAGGCGAATCCACTGGGCACGGGAACCCTGTCGCACACTACCCTTCCGTTGTTCAACTCTTACTTCGATGACGTGTGGAAAGCGCGCCGGAACCTCACCGTCACCCTGGGAGTGGACTGGGGCGTGACTCTGGCCCCCACCGAGGCCGGGGGCCTGGAATCTGTGCAGGTGTATGGCGATTCGAACAGCCCCGTCAACGTGCAGCAATTTTTGAAGAGCCGCGGTGCCGCGCTGGAGGCAGGGGGGACGTTTAACCCAACGCTTGGTGTAAGTCCGGTGAACTCTCTGGCGGCCCCATTTAATAGCAAGATGCGTCTCGGGAGTTGGAAGAATGTCGGGCCGCGCTTTGCGGTGGCTTGGGAGGTGAAGCCCGGTCTCGTAGTCCGAGGAGGTTATTCGCTGATATTTGACCGGACGAGCGCAGTTACCAGCGTGCTCAGCGGCCTGTTGGCGGGTGGACTGGCCGATGTTGACAAGTGCGCGGGACCGACATTCAATGGCAGCGGCACAGCTTCGTGTTCTAACACCCTTACCGATCCGACCAACGCATTCCGCATCGGACCAACCGCAGGAGGTTGGGATGGCGCCAGCGTTCCCGTTCCTGCGGGGACGAATCTCCCAATTCCGTTTGTTCCTCAAGCAACCAACCAGTTGGGCGCGTCTTTCGGGGCTGACGCATTCCTGACGCCGGGTTATGCGCACGCGATTGACTTCACCATTCAGAAGGCGCTTTACCAGAAATACTTCCTGGAGGTGGGATATATCGGTCGTTTCAGCCGGAACATAACCAACACGCAGCAGCTCAATGCGCCCGACTACCGGCAGAAGGACCCGGTAAGCGGACAAACCTACGGAGCAGCTTTCGATGCCATCAGTACGGCGTTCCTCCAGGGCGCAACGCCCGCTCCGCAACCATTCTTTGAGAACCAGATGGCGACCTCAGGACCGAATGCAGTCTGCACGAAGGGTACTTGTACGGCGTTGGCTTCGCTCCTGATGCCCAGCGCAGGCCCAGGGGATTTAGGTTTCTTCGACTATCTGATGAATCTTCCGGGCGTGTTGGGGCCTGCCAGCGCGTTTACGACCCCAACCAGCAACAATCAAATCTTTGAGAACGCGCTGGTCACCGATGGCGGATTCTCCGACTATAACGCCATGATCGTGACCCTGCGCAAAGCCATGTCGCGCGGCTTGCAGTTCCAGATCAACTACACCTGGAGCCATGCGATTGGTAATCAGACAGCAAACCAGCAGTACATCTACTCGAGCGAGAGCCCATACAACCTAAACCTCGATAGGGCGTCGGAGGGCTTTGACCATCGGCAGACGATGAATGCGTCCTGGTACTACGAGCTGCCGTTTGGCAGGGGCAAGACCTTCAACACCAGCAATGGCGTTCTCGACAAGTTCGTTGGCGGGTGGAATCTTTCTGGGATATTTAACTTCTGGACTGGAGTCCCATTATGCGTTGAAAACGACGCTGGCAATTGGGGTTCATTCTTTGACTCAGAATGCGCCGTTGCGACGGCTGGCTTCCCGAGCTTCAGCCGGCACAACGGGGTAACCGGCTCGGGTGGCATCGGAACCGCCGGTACCATCAATGCCTTCGCGGACCCCGCCGCTGTCTATAACACCATCCAGTTCGCGCAGAAGAGCGTGGAGACAGGGATATCCCACGACATGCTTCATTCGTTCCCGTATTGGAACGTGGACTTCTCTGTCGGCAAGAAGATACCCATTACGGAGCGGGTCGGGATGGTTGTGACCGCAGATGCCTTCAACCTTTTTAACCACGTGGTTCTCAACAACACCAACAACCCATCCAACTACGATCTTTTGAATCCGGCCGGGTTCGGTGTGCTCAATCAACAGTTTGCCGCTGGCATCTCGGGGACGGGCGCGCGCGCAATGCAACTTGGCCTACGTCTCGAGTTTTAGCTGCGAACCGATTCGCAAAAGAGGGGGACGACAGTGTGTCGTCCCCCTTTATGCTTCTAATGAATGCGAATCGCGCGTAAGTGCGGTCTCAATACGTTGCCCCTGGCAGTAACCACGATGAGCGCCGGTTCGCTCGGTTCTCGCTTTGCGTGACCTTCTAGGCCGGGCATTGAACCAAAATTGGGGAGCCGCAAAGGCTCCCCTCTTTTCATTCCCCGCCTCCCTGCCAACTGTCTCAGGAAGCACTGTGATAGGCTGAGCGTTTATGCGACGCCTGCCTATTTTTCATGGAATCATGTTTATCCGGATTCTTGCCGGGATCATACTGCTCGAAGCTGCGGCCTGGTGCCAAGCCTCCGCCCCGAAGTCCAGTTCACGAGACTCTTTCCCCGACGTCTACCTCATCACCATCGACACGCTGCGCGCCGATCATGTCGGCTGCTACGGATACAAGCAGGTCGAAACACCCGCACTCGACGCGCTCGCCGCCGATGGTATCCGCTTCACGCAAGCCTTCACTCATAGCCCGATCACGAACACTTCGCACATTACGATCCTGACCGGCTTGTTGCCTAGCGTACACGGCGTCACCGATTTTGGAGTCCCTCTCTCGCCGCAGCATGTGACCGCGGCGGAACTGCTGAAAAAGCACGGCTACCAAAACGCAGCTTTCATCGGAGCCGTGATTCTCGACAGCAACACACTCGCTCCCGGCCTCGATCGCGGCTTCGATTTCTACGATAACTTTCCCGCTAAGACCGATACCAAAGAGCGTTGGGGCCGCGTCGAGCGTCGCGCTATGGAAGTCGTCGAGCACGCCGAAAGTTGGTTCGACAAACACAGGGCTGGACCGCATTTCGTGTGGGTGCACCTGTTCGATCCGCACGATCCCTACGAGCCGCCGCCCCCATTCTCGGAAAAATATAAGGACCATCTGTACGACGGCGAAATCGCCTACGCCGATTCCGCAGTTGCCCACTGGATTGCATTTCTGAAAAAAGCGGGCGTGTACGACAACGCCATCATCGTAGTCACTGGCGATCACGGCGAAGGCTTGGGCGAGCACGGCGAAGAAACTCACGGACTGTTTCTCTATGACGCGACGCTGCACATTCCGCTCATTCTCAAAACATCGGGAGCCGCTTATCACGGCACCGTGATTGATGCCCAGGTGCGCACCACCGACATCCTCCCCACCATTCTTTCGGCGACCGGCATATCTGCACCGGCAGAACTGAACGGCGAGTCGCTGCTTCCCCTAATAGACGCGCAAGCCCGCTCCAATCGCGCTCTTTTCGGCGAGACCGACTATCCCCTCCGCTGGGGATGGGCCCCTCTGCGCGCCCTGCGCGCCGATAACGCGAAGTTGATCGAAGCTCCACGGCCCGAGCTCTACGACCTGCAGGCCGATCCGAAGGAACTTAAGAATCTCTATGCTCCCGACAGCTCAAAAATGCAAAGCATGCAGGCCGAAATGGCGAAGTGGAAGGCCAAGCTCCCGCCTCCGAGCACCTCCGCCAAGCCCGGAGAAACTCTGCCCGATCCCAAAGACAAGATCGAAGTGCAGAACCTGCTGCACAACGCCATGCTCGCCAGCGACGACAATCGATCGAATGACGCACGCCAATTCCTGGAAAAAGCGCTGCAGCTCGACCCGAGCTCGCCGACCGCGCTCCGCCAATTGGGTGAGCTCGAACTCGCTGCCGGAGATTTCGCCAAAGCCGCCGTCCACCTGAAGCGGGCTTGTGAACAGCGTCGCGATGATTCCACGGCCGCGTTCGAATGGGGCGAGGCGGCGGAGAAGTCCGGCGATTGGCCAGGGGCGCGGGATGCGCTCGAATCAAGCTTGAAGCTCGCGCCCGGCCAAATGTCCGCGCGGCTGCTGCTGGGGCACGTCTACTTGCAACTCAAAGACGCGAAGAACGCGGAAGACCAGTTCGAGGCAGCGCTGCTAGTAGATTCGAACAACAGTGACGGCCGCCTGGGACTGGCCGAAGCGCAAGTTCAACAATCCGACTTTGCCGCCGCCTTGCCGGATCTGGAAGCGATCACCAAATCTGATCGGCGAAACGCCGCAGCCTTGCGTTTGCTCGCACGAGCCTATCGCGGACTTGGCCGAGAGCAAGACGCTAAACGAACTGAAGGCCAGGCCGCAGCGCTCGAAAAGAGGTAGCTAAGTAGGCGTTCATTTACATTCCTTTCACATTCCCAATCTATGCTAGCTTCTTTAGTTGGCAGTCTGGTCTCGATTGCGCGACTTTCCTATGACCGGAAAACAACTGTCGTCGGCCGCACGCGCGAAGCGCCGCTCCAGCGCGACGCGATCTCGAGCAACACAGGCGCGCCCGCGTCCGGCCGAGACCCGCCATGAAGATTTCGCGGAAGACGAACTGACATCCCTCGTAGTTCGCGGATGCCTAATCGCCCGCGACGCGGTCTTCAACGCCAGGGATTTTCTCACGGACGGTTCGCGCCTGGCCTTTCTTGCGATCAAGGATTGCGAAAAAGAGCTCGACCAGATCGAGCGCAAAATTGATGAGCAACTGCCTGAAGCCATCACGCGCGTGGGAGAAGCGAAGGCGCGTGAGTTGTTGGCGTGTCTGAAGTTCATCACCGACCTCGAACGCATCGGCGACCTCGCCTACAGTGCGGTAATGCACCTGCAATCGCGCCGCGAAAAATTGCCGGCGGCAGACTCGCGGCAGCTCGTAGAGATGGCGTCGCTGCTTTGCCAAATGCTGGAGGAGGTGCATCAGGGATTCCTCAAGCGTGACGTGTCGCACGCCCAGACCGTTCTGCAATCCGATCCGGAAGTGGACCGGTTGTGCCATTCCTTGTTTCACAGACATCTAGCCGAGCCCAACAGCCCGAGCGGCCAGAAGAATTTCGACATCCTGTTGGCCGCCCAGGCGCTCGAGCGCATCGGCGATCACGCCAAGAATCTAGCTGAGGAACTCTACAGTTTGGCGGAAGGCCGTTCGCTGCGGCACAATGCCAGGCAGCTCTCAACCGCATAGGAAAATCTGCGGCCCCGGCCGCCGCGCTTCAATGAAAGTCGTGCGACGTCGTCTCCGCCCGCGTAACGCGCAGCGGCAAAACTTTTTCCGCCCGAATATGAATCACGTTGTCCTGGTTCTGCAGAATCCCCTCGATCATCAGAAAGCGCTCCGAAATCAGCAGCACCCGATTCTTCTGCAGCAGGTCCGGAGTGAAGATCGCATTGGCGATCCCGGTTTCATCTTCCAGGCTCATGAACATCATTCCCTTGGCCGTCCCTGGACGCTGCCGGGCAATCACACATCCGCCGATGCGCAATCGCCGTCCATTCGGAAGGTGCGCCAGATCCGAAGCGCGAAAAATCCCCATCCTTTGCATCTCAGCTCGCCGGTACTGCATGGGATGCGGACCAACCGTCAGCCCGGTAGAGCGAAAATCCGCTACCAACCGCTCTTCGTCAGTCATTGCCGCCAACGGAGATTCCCTCTCAATTTCCGGCAACTCATCCAGCAAAAACCCCGACCAGCGCACCGCACGCTCCACCTGCCAGAGCGCATCGCGGCGATGAAGTTTAATATTTTGACTTTCACTGGCCACTGACCACTGACCACCGGCCACTGCGTTGAGCGCCCCAGTCTCCGCCAGTGTGGTCAACTCATCCTTGCGTAACTCAGGCACGCGACGAGCCAGATCCTGAATCGAAGCAAGCGGCGCCAGGCTGCGCTCCCGAATCAGCGCCCGCCCCGCCGGCTCGCGCAACCCGCGCGCGTACTTCAATCCAAGACGCACTGATGGTGACAGCTGAGAGCTGACAGCTGAGAGCTCTAACGTGCACTTCCAATCCGACCGGGTCACATCCATGGGCAGCACATTCAATCCGTGCCGCTGCGCATCTTTCACAATCGTTGCGGGATGATAAAAACCCATCGGCTGATTATTCAGCAGTGCCGCCGTAAACGCCGCCAGGTAATGGCATTTCAAATAAGCGCTGGCGTAAGCAATCAAGGCAAAGCTGGCGGCGTGCGATTCCGGAAATCCATAAAGAGCAAACGAAGTAATCGACTGGATAATCTGCTCCTGCGTCTCACCGAGGATTCCGTTGCGTGTCATGCCGGCACGCAGTTTTTCTTCGATCACCTTCATTCGTGCCCCGGAACGTTTGAAGCCCATGGCGCGACGCAACTCCTCCGCTTCGCCGCCCGTAAAGTTGGCGGTGATCATGGCCATGCGCAGCAACTGCTCCTGAAACAGCGGTACGCCCAGCGTTCGGCCGAGCACGGTTTCGAGCGACGGATGCGGATACGTGACCGCCTCTCGACCCTGCCGCCGCTTGAGAAATGGATTCACCATATTCCCCACGATCGGTCCCGGCCGTATGATCGCCACTTGCACGACGATGTCGTAAAATTTCTTCGGCTTCAGTCGTGGCAGGCAAGCCATCTGCGCCCGGCTCTCGACCTGAAACATCCCTACCGTGTCGGCTTTTTGCAGCGTGGAATACACGACAGGATCGTCCGCTGGAAGATGCGCCAGATCTACTTCTTCGTGATAATGATCGCGAATCAGTTCGAGAGAATCCTTCAGCACCGCCATCATGCCCAAGCCAAGCAGATCGACTTTGATGATGCCCATGTCGGCGCAGTCTTCTTTATCCCACTGCACCACCACGCGGCCCGGCATGGAAGCGGGCTCCAGCGGCACGACCGAATCCAGACGCCCCTCACAGATGACCATGCCGCCCGAGTGCTGCCCTAAATGCCGCGGCAGATCCTGTGCCGCCAGACACAACTCGAAATATTTCCGAATCCGCGGATGCGTAAGATCGAGCCCCGCATCACGCAGACGGCGGTCGAGCGCATCATTCTCATCTTTGAATTCCCAGGTTGCCACCGCCGCCGAAATTCGCTTCAGCGTCTCCGGATCGAATCCCATCGCCTTGCCCATTTCGCGCGCGGCCATACGATTGCGATACGTGATCACGTTAGCGGTCATGGCCGCTCCGCGCTGTCCGTAACGCCGATAGACGTACTGGATAACGCGTTCCCGCTCATCGCCGCTCGGCAGATCGAGATCGATGTCGGGCCATTCGCCGCGCTCCTCGGAAAAAAATCGTTCAAACAATAACTCCATGCCGATCGGATCCACCGCCGTGATGCCCAGCGAGTAGCAAACCGCGCTGTTGGCAGCCGATCCGCGACCCTGCGCCAGAATTTTCTGTTCGCGGCAGAAGCGCACCAGGTCCCAGACAATCAGAAAGTATCCGGCGAGTTTTAGATGTTCGATTAAATTCAACTCGCGCTCGATCTGCCGTCGCGCCCGTTTCTTCAACTCCACATCTGCCCGCCCATACCGGCTCTGCCATCCTTCCCGAGTGCGTTCTCGCAGAAACGACATCATGGTTTCTCCCTCCGGCACGGGATAACGCGGAAACTCGTATCCCAGATCATTCAGGGTGAATTCAAGCCGCGAAGAAAGGTCAACCGTGTTTGCGATGGCCTGCGGAACATCCGCAAAAAGCGCTCGCATAGCTGCGGGAGATTTAAGATGGCGCTCGGCATTGCGCGCCAACAGACGTCCGGCAGTGGCCAGTGTGCGATGATGCCGCAGCGCGGTGAACGCATCCGCCAACTCGCGCTCCCGAGGCGCGGCATAGTTCACGCCATTGGTCGCCAGTAGCGGCAGTTGCAAAGCTTCCGCGATTTCGATCGCGACCCGGTTTCGATATTCTTCATCGCGATGAAAATGGCGCTGCAATTCGACGTAAACATTGGGTGAACCGAAATTCGACTGGCCAAAAATCTCCGTCAGCCGCTTCACCGCTTCGAACGCCGCTTGCGGTCCACCTTCCCTGAGCGCCGCAGCCAATGGTCCTTCTTCTCCACCGGTCAGACAAATCAAGCCGTCGGCATGCTCAATAAAGGCATGTTCAATAAGATCGGTGTCAGACGCGCGGGCTCCTTCTTTGCGACCAACACGCAGCTTCATTTTCGTAATCAGGCGGCAGAGATTCTGATACCCGGCGCGCGAAGCAACCAGAAGCGGAAGCCGAAATCCATCTCTCCGCGGTAAAAATGTCGTACACGTTACTTCTGCCCCAATATGTGCCTTAATCCCCGCTTTTTTTGCGGCGAGATGGAAGCGCGGCGAGCCGTACACTCCATCCCGATCGAGCAATGCCATCGTCGGTCTTCCCAGATGCGCGCACACCGCGATCAATTCCTCGGGAATCGAAGCCCCTTCGAGGAAGCTGAATGCGGAGCGGGAATGGAGTTCAACGTACATCAGTTCTTAGTTTCCCAGTTCAGTAACTCTCGTAAGACTGAGACTGAGAACTCTTTTTTCAGTCATATGTTCCTTTCTACAAACCAGTTTCCACTTAGTATCTCCTCGGAAAAAAAATAAAAGGGCGGCCCATGGCCGCCGACGAAAAGACCGGAGAGGCAGACATACTTTTCTCGCAATTGTCAGGGAACGCGGAGGGCGGAGGGTCAGCCCGGGCAAGCATACTTTCGCTTTGTATTCGCCTATGGTGAGTATCGCTCCGCAGCCTTGCTTTTGTCAAGGTGGTTGGGTCCGAACCCTGAGCCAAAAGTACAACTTGAATGTTTATAGCACCTTGCGGCTGCTCCCCGGTCCTCCGAAGCCGCGAGAGCGAGCCTTGGTTGCAAATGTTTCCCGAATGCGACGATCGACCTGGTTGCAGACCCGTCGGATTCTTACAAGCTCAACCTTCTGCTCTGGGACGGATCGAGCGCAACCATTGCTCCGCGGATCGAATACGGTCGCGCTACCTACGAGCCCATCGCGCTGGAGCCATCACTGGTACACGCCGTGCAGTGGCCGAAATGTCCCATCGAGTACGGATCGACACGGGACCTATTTAACAGGGTGCTCAGTCTGATCACGCAGCACATTGAAATCCAGGAACGCGATCTCACGAGTTTGATCGGTAAAGTTCATGCCAGGCAGATCGGAAATGCGAACTCGCATTCCCCCGCAGTCGTTATGCACTTCGCCGCTGCTGCAGAAGGATTCGCAATTCCGACTGCGCTCAAGGCTCGCGTCTCCCGGCGCGGGGATCTTGGGGTTTCGCGCTTCTGTTTTGGTTTCGACGCCTTGCGCATTGGCAACACGGAAACCATCTCGCAATTGTGCCAGGCGCGGGGATCTTGCGAGCTGTCCGGTCCGTTTGCTGACCAGCGCACGGGCACTCAGCCCTGTCCAGGGCAGTTACAAAGTTCACCAAGTTCACCAAGTTCACCGGGTTCACTGTAAGCGTCTCGGGCTCAGGGATTAGTTCGGCGGTCCCTGAAACACCAGCGCATGGCCATTAGGAATATCTTTCATAAAATTCGCTAAATTCACCGCCACGGACGGGATCGGGTTATGAGCCCGAAGTCGGCTCGCCGGGCGGATTCCGCAGTTTTGCCTTCCTTGGAGTGTTGCAACCGGGACATATCCGGCGGTGGCTTTGAAGGCCACAGTTTGTGCACGGCATTGACTCGCGCAACAATTCGTCCAAAGTCAGTAATCTCTGGCCCTCATGGTCCATCATCATGCCGAATTCCGAGCAAAGGGTGCAGGGATCGCCTGCAAGTTCGGATTTGACGGTAGCCCAGGGAAGTATATCGCTCCGCTTAATCCCCATGGCCTTGGCCTTGCTGTGAATCTCGCGCCCGATTAAACCTAGCTCGAGCCTGAAGCCATCTCCCCGCCGGCGTGTGTGAAAGCCGAGCGACTTATTCAGGATGTGCCCGACTTCCTTGGGGGCATCAAGGCCTCGTTCCCCGTTTTCGCGAAGGATTCGGTTGGCTTCGTCTGTCACTTCCTGGACGTAGCAGTCGCCATTCCTAACATGGTAGAGGCCATAAAGCGCTAACATGATTATCGTCTCGCGCTGATTGAAGCGGTCAAACTGTTGAGAGTGAACCTGGGATTCCAGTGTTCCAGCCAGCCGTTCTTGCAGTTCTTCATTCCCCAACATCGCTGCTGCAAGGGCACGGGCGTTGTCCCGCAAGCGTTGAGCAAATATCAGAAATCCGGGGTATTGTGAGGCGACGACCCTCACGTAATGCAGCAGACGGAACATTTCGAGCATTGGCTGCAGTGCGTCAGCTAATTTTTCCTCCGCGTCCGGATCTAACGACGGCACATGCCGGTCCGATGGTGTCATAACAATATTGATGGTGCGGCTGACCAAGGCGGTGTCGTCTAAGGGAACTCGTGATGCGATGACCTTGGGGCCGAAGTTTTCAAACGCTTTCCCGTTGCAGAGAACGCGAGAGCCCTGTCGGTTGCCTCCCCTGAGCAGACGTTGGATGTCGCGGCAGGTCTGATCCCTTCCAAAATCCGCCTCATCGATGAGCAACGTTGGGCGCACCTGCGCCGCTGCCCGGTAAAGCGACGCGGGCGTGATGGCGGAGGCGTGTATTGGGCGGCGGCAGAGACAGTGCAAGAGCCGCAGGAGCGTGGTTTTTCCGCTTTCCGGCGGGCCGCATATTGCCAAGTACGGCACAACTGAGAGCCGATCAGCAAACCAAGTGCTAAGAGCGAAGGCGGCGACCAGGAAACTGTATTCGGTCGTCATGTCGACATACTTTTCGATATAATGCGTCATCAAGTTGAACAGTTCCCCGATCTCCGGGCAGGGTCTAGCCGTTTTGGGCAGGCGCAGGGCGGACACCACCGTCGGGTCCATCTTCGGGACAACCAGCAATTCGCCGTCGTGTTCAATGTCAGATGTCAGGCGGACATTCCCGTCCTGCCAGACCAAGAACCCCATCTTCGAAGGCTGGCGAATACTCCTGACCAAATCGACCATCCTGCCGCCAGGCAAGATCGCGAAGTCCACCTCGCGAGCAGCGGCAGTGGCAGTCTCCCTTCGTTGTGTCGATTCGATCGCGACTGTTGATTGTCGGCGCGGAAAAACACTCAGCGAGCTTTGCTGTTCGTGATTTGTCCCATTGGGTTTTGCCATCAATCACCTATGAAGTTCGAGGCGCACTGAGTCGCCTATTCCTGGATTTGCGGCGACGACACAGGTCCTCAGCTGTCCAGACGCCGTGCAACTGCGCGCTGCGCGACCTACAACTGAGCGTGGGCAGTGCTGCTGATCCCGAGGTGCGGAAAAGGTCTGTGAGGTTGACCTGCCCCCCAAAAAGTAGTCCAGCGGAAATGTGACTTCTCCATTTACGATGGCCCGCTCAGGGCCAGAGAGGAGGAGTCGTGCGCAAGAGTCGATTCAACGAAGAACAGATCATCGCCATCCTGAAGGAGGGGGAAGCTGGGATAGGACCCGACGAGCTGTGCCGGCGGCACGGGATCACACGCGGGAGCTTGTACCGCTGGAAGGCGAAGTACGGCGGGATGGAAGTGAGCGAGGCGCGGCGATTGCGGCAGCTGGAGGAGGAGAACCGGCAACTGAAGCACGCCGTGGCCGAGCTATTGCTGGACAAACGAGCGTTGCAGGCGGTGGTCACAAAAAAGTGGTAGGCCCGCAGATGCAGAGACAGGCGGTGGAAGTGATGCGCTCGGAAGCAGGGGTTTCGGAGCGACGCGCCTGCGGGCTGGTGAAGGTCCATCGGGCGACATGCCGGTATCGACGGCGCAGGGTCGAAGATCCGCGTTTGCGGAAACGGCTCCGCGAACTGGCTGCGACCCGGCGACGGTTCGGTTATCGACGGCTGAAGATCTTGCTGCAACGCGAGGGCTTCGCGGTGAACCATAAACGCGTGTACCGACTGCTTTCCCCACCTTGACCTGCCCCCCGTTTTTAGTCCACGGATAATGAGACTTTCTCCGGGCGCCTAGGGAAGAATTCGATTTAACGCGTAAAAACAGTGCAAGGGGCATTGCGGTTCCTCAAGTCACACGAATCAACACCGTGACCCTTGGCCCCGAATCCCTCGCGAGCGTTTGGGACCCCTAGCCCACAGCCAGAGCCTGTACCACTCGTGTAGCAGAATCGAGTTGGTCGAGGGTAGGCTTCCCGCCTACGTAAAGCATATTTAGCACACTTCTGCGCTGGTGTTCAAGTGGAAAGTGGGCTGGAGAATCGGTGATCGCCATGGATAAGATGGAAGCGGAAAGCGGCGTACTCCAATCAGACGCAAGCGGTGATGCCCACGCCGTGAGCGCCCCCGTCCAAACTGTAGACTCCGCCCGTCAGCTGGAGCTGGATTTTCGCGCGCCGGTGCTGCAGATGGTTTTGCCCGATCAGGAGACGCTAGAATTCTGGCGCGCAACGGCGGACAATCCACAGGAAGTCGCGGGTCGAATCACAAAATTTTCCCGCCGAATGCAACAGTGCGCTTCGGTGTCTGCCCGCGTAACCAAAAACAGATCGAAGCCCTAACCTATGGCCGAGTGACCCTTTCGCTGATTGAAAATAGAGCGTCGAAACTCAGCCGATGGGTGAAACTGCACGTCCTGAACCGATTTGCGATCGGCGGGCCACAGCGAAATGGTGCTCCTGTCAACTCGCCAGAATGAATCTCCCACGCTTCGGTTTCGCGCCCGGTCAGTTCCTTCTCGACTTCCCGCTTAAATTCTCCTTCGGCATCTCGCGGGCCTTGTGCAACCCGGTTGCACAAGCGAAAGGCTGCCGGTCCCCCGTCCACAGCGGCAAGTGCCTAGGAATTCTAGCCATCAGCGAGCAGAACACTCCCGGGCCTTCTGCTTGGCGTGAACTTGGGCCCTTCCTTCCTGTAGGCCTCGACCCCCTTCGTGCAGCAGCATTTCACCGACTTGGATTCGCTTGGTCGTCACTGTGCAACCCGGTCGCTGTGCAACCCGGTTGCACAAACTTGGGGCTCGGTGCCCTGTTCCACTCAAGACCAATGCCGACGACAACGGCCGCATTGGTTAGGGAGCCACACTCGGGCAAAGGTTGAATCCAAATCGAGCATTGCGGCCATTTGCACACGTATACTATAGGGGAACATACGGCGAAAGTCAATCGTGCAACGCGACTTTTGGCGATCGGGGACTGTCGTCGATCGCGACATCGGGTGCGGGCGACATGGAAGAACCGGGCGCGCTCTGGAAACCTTCGTGGAGGAACGGAAGCATGAACAGGGACTGGAAGCGAATTAGCAAACTTGAGGAACAGTTGCGGGCGCGCAAGCCGAAGAAGCCGAGCCGCGTAGATATCCGGATGGTCGAAGAAGAATCGATTCGGACGGCGAGTGACTTGCTTGTGCAGGTGCTGGACGAAACCCCTTTCCGAAAGGTTTCGAAGTGATGCACGAGTCAATCCTGACCGATGGCGACACTTACAGATTGAGGAAACGTAAGCAACCTCGAAGCGTCTTACGATCGGACAAAAAAACCGGAGATTCTGAGTTCAGGCGAGTAGGAGAATTGTTTAGCTACTGCTCCGTTTCAGGCTTCTGTTTTGAAAAAATGCGCTGAAGGTACTTGGAACCCTCTCTCTGGTACGCAGCTACACCTCCTCGAAGCAGCACCTCGCAGATCTGAGACATGCTGCGTTCCTCCCTCTGCGCAATTCGCTCCAGTTGTGTCCTTAGTTCTGGATTCATACGTATCCCGAGAAATGCGCTCTTGGTCACTGTGCAAATATACCCCCAGACATGATTTCCGATTGTTAAACAACCGTTGACAACTTAGGTTCCCGCATGTTAACGTATGTTTAACATTGCTTTGCATGAAAGGGGTTCTTAATGGAAGTGCGCGCCACACGAACAGAACAACAGCGATTGATAAAGCCTCACCCCAGGAGACACCACAAGGAACTAGCTGGGAAGAACCTGAAGTTGGCAAGACAGATGTGGGGAGACCTTAAGCCTCGGTCTCTTCAAAACCTCGAGAGCTACACCACGGAATTCGGCTTCTCAATCGTTGCTGGTGATCTTCTCTACTTAGATAAAGGTTGGTACGTAACCCACACTGGCTTGATTCGTCTGGCCCGCAGAAGGCGCTGTGTTGGCATTGATGTGAAACCCGTCGCTGAGTTTTCGGATCATGTGACCTCTCGCTGGGCTTTTCAGGCTACCGTTTTCAGATCCATGAAGTGCAAAGGTTTTGTGGGATACGGCGATGCCGATCCCTCCAATGTCTCCCCGCTCGTCCGCGGCGCCGAGATGCGAGTGGCCGAGACCCGCGCTGTCAACCGCGCTCTCCGTAAGGCCTACGGGATCGGCATCTCCTCGGTCGAGGAAATCGGCACGACCCCGAATCCGGTTGAAAAGCTGCCTCCCCAAAACGCGAATGGAAACGGGAACGGAACCGGTCCCAAAGTCCGCGACCGACTCTGCCAGATTATTCGCCAGCACAAGCTCGATCCCGAACTCGTAAAGGCCTACGCCGTTGACTTCTGCGGCACGAAGACGCTCAGGGATGCCAGCAGGGAACAGGTGGAGAACTTCGTCCTGCAACTGGCCGACTGGGCAGAGAAGGATCGCAATGCCTTGCTCTGCCAGCTCAACAGCTACGCGCGCCCAACGCAGGAGGTGGTCGCATGAAACGCCAAGTCCCAGGGCTTGCCGAAACTGCCCGCGATTCTCGGCCGGAAATTCCTGACGGCATCTTCCTCGTTCGTGTCGATGGCGCCCAGTTCCGCTGGCACGCTCACAAGCCGTTCTACGTCCTTCGGCTCTCCGTTCTCGAGCCCCGAACGCTGGCCGGGCAGTCCATTGTCGGCCGTCTCTACTGCACGCAAAGAGCAATGTGGAAGCTGGGCTGGTTCCTGCGGGATTTCCTCTATGACCCGGAACTGCTGGCCCACGAACAGGTCGATGAGAAGGCTCTGCCCGGACTCCGCGGCGTGGTGAAGATCAGCCACACCGTGATCAACGGCATTTCGCTCATCAATCTCGACGGCTTCGCCCCAGCCAGCCAGTGGGAAGAACTGTCCGCAGCTCCGGTTTCGAGCGCTTCTCGCTCCAACGCCGAGGAGGCAACCCGATGACCTATTCCTATACCCAGATCAGTCAGTACCTCAGCTGTCCGCGCCGTTACCGGCACCGCTACCTCGACGGTTGGCAAGAGAAAGACACACGTGCTGCCATGCTCTTCGGCCGAGCCTTCGAACAGGCCGTCGCCGCCCTTTTTTGCCGGGAAGACCCGGCCGCTGTGCTGTTCGAGCAGTGGGGCGTGTGCAAGGACATGAGCCTGACCTACTCCGGCAACGACACCTGGGACCGGATGCTGCAACAAGGCATCCATTTGCTTGAGCGCTTCGCTCAGGACGGCCGTGTTCGCATTCGGCGCCCTCGTGCAGCCCAGCAGATTCAGTTCAATCGGAAACTCGGTTCTGGCAACAATTTCGTATCCTACGTCGATGCCATCGGTGAACTGGACGGCACGCCGTGCGTTCTGGAATGGAAGACTACGTCTGCCCGATATCCGGAAGAGCCAGCCGGCATTTCCGCACTGGATCCACAGCTGGTCTGCTATTCCTGGATGACGGGCATCGACGAAGTCGCCCAGATTGTTTTCGTGCGCAAGCGCCTGGTTGAAGTTCAGTACCTCCGGGCCACCATTTCTGACGAGCAGCGGCAGGAGTTCGCAACCCTGGTCGAAGACACGGTGCGCCGGATCGAGTCCGGGCTGTTCCTGCCGCACAGCGGCATCCGCTTTCCACAGAATCCATGCACAACCTGCCCCTTCATCGGGATTTGCCTCGACAAGCCCAACTTGGTCGATGCCGCCCTTCTGCGCAAGCCAGGAGTCGATCTTGGTCTGTTTGACGAACTTCTTTACTAGGTATCCGCCGATGCCGCCCAAGCTCAATCGCAAGCGCGCCCTCTTCGTTCTGACCAAGATCGACGAGATCCTGGCGTGGGAAAGGCAGAAAGAGGCAGAGCGCGACACACGCTTTGTCGAGCTTGGAAGGTATCTGTGCGAGGTGCGGGCGGGACAGTACTGGAGGCTCGAGAACCTGAAGTCGTTTGACGAATTCCTGGCGCGGCGGTTCCCGGAATCGAGGAGGAAGGCGTACTACCTGATGTCCATTCACGAGCACCTGCCGCCGCAAGCGCGGAAAGATCTGAAGGAAGTGGGATGGACGAAGGGGCTGGAGTTGGCGAAACTGGCACGCCGGGACGGACAGCACTTCGATTGTGCAACCTGGTTGCACAGAGCCCGTGAGCTGCCGAAGGAGGACTTCCGCCGGGCAGTGGAGAAGGAACTGACGGGAAGGGAAGAGGAGCCGTCGGAACTGATCTACTTCAAGGTCTACAAGAGCCAGATTCCGGTGATCGAGCAGGCGATCGAGACGGCAGCTTTGATGCTGGGCACGGACAAATCGCGCGGCTACTGTTTGGAGATGATCTGCGCCGACTTCCTCGCAGGAGCGCACCTGGACAATGGCGACCCGGAGATCCTGCTCAACTCGATCTCACGCTACTACAAATTCTTGCCCGGCGAACAGCAGCAGGTCTTCCTCGAAAACCTGCGTGAGAAGGCGTTCTGAGAATGATTCGCCCTAAATCCGCGCCCTCGCGGCTGGACCCCTTGCCGTACGAAAGTTTGCGGCAGCAGATCCTGCGTCGGGACGGCTGGAGATGTCAATCCTGTGGCGCGATGTCGAACCTTGAAGTGCACCACAGAGCGTTCCGCAGCCATTCGGGAGCGGATTCGGATGAAAACTTGATTACGCTGTGCGCGGCCTGCCATGCCAGAGTGCACTCAGGTTAAGAGGTTTCACACCTGCTTACATCTGGGCCTCGGCTTCCGACAGGCAGTTTCGGGACGCGTTGGATCCTTTCTAGAGGCCAGACGCAGTGCGCCGTTGGGCAGCAACCCGGCGTGCTTTGGCGCACACCGCGATAAGTTCCTCGGGAATCGAAGCCTCGTCGAGGAAGCTGAGGCTGAGCGTGAATGGAGTTCGACGTACATCAGTTCTTAGTTCCCAGTTCTCAGTGGCTTTGTAAGACTGAGAACTGCGAACCGAGAACTGAGAACTTTTCTTAGTCATACATTCCTTCCAAAAACCACTTTCCGCTTAATTTGTCCTGCACCAGGCGATACAACACGAGTCCAGATTCGGCGGACACGGCGATATCCCACTCCTCGCGCGACCAGCCTTCCTGTTCCGACCAGTCGCCGGAAGATCGCCAGGGGCCGGCGGTCCAGACGATTTCGCCGGCAATGTCCTCGCCTCGCAGGCATCGCAATCGCACCGGTTTCGCTTCACGCAAAGTAACGCTCGCGCCGAGCGGCGGACGAAACAGGCGCAGAGAGATCACCGCACGCATTTTTTCTTGTGCTGTTTCCTCGAGCTTCTCGTCGTCTGGAGCATCGACCCGGTATCTGTCATTTTCTGGGTTAGATATTTCCTTCTGTCGATTTCCACTCGCTTTGGGTTCAGTGGGCGCAAAGTGCCGCACCGCAAACGCGCCTTCGCGATGTGTATCCAGTAATTCCGCCGACCCCACCCTTCCCTCCCCGACAATTCCTGCAATGCGCGCCAGCGTCAGCTCCAGCTTTTCGGGTTCAGGAAAAACCGGCTGAAACAATCCACTCTGCAACGCTCGCGGGCGCGCCGGATGCGCCGACAAATGAATCTTCACGATGGGCGCGCCCGGCGGATGCGCCTGCAAATCAAGCTGCAACAATTTAAGAAACACTTTTGCGTCCAGCATGGGGACCGGCAACTGCAGCGTGCGCGCAAATGATGCGCAACCATTCGACTGCGGCGCTGCGAGGTCGAGATTCAGATGCAACTCCTGCGCCGCCAGCGCTCGCGCTCGCAATCGCGCGCACACTTGCTCCAGCATGCGGTTCAGCAAGAACGCCAGCGGCTCCAGCAACACGATGGGATATTCCAGCTCCACACTCTCGGCAAAAATCAGCCGCGGTTCCAACCCGCGCAAATTGCGCGAGGCCGCGCCCCGCGCCAGCTTTTGCAGACGGAGCCCCTGCTGTCCCAGGCGCTCGCTGACCGGAACTTCGGGAAGAGCCGCCAGCGCCCGCAGCTTGCGGATGCCCCAGCGATCAAACGTTTCCGCCCAGCGTGCGGCCTCCTCCGCGTCGGAAGAAAAGCTGAAAGAAAAACTTTCCAACAATACATCCACCGGCAGATCTCCCAACCGCTCTGCTTCGTGACCTTCGGGAATCAAAGTCACGCCGGGAAATCCGCAGGCCGCGAGCAAAGCAGCATCCGGATTCGCGGCCACGGCAAGGTTCGCTTCCAGCCCCATCTGAGAAACCCGCTGCGCCAGATCGCGGGCAATCTTCGGCAGCGGACCGAGCAACGGTTCGAGCCCGGCAAGGTTTAGCAGCACGGTGTCGGGCGACGTGTCTTCCACTTCCGGAGAAAACGATTGCGCACAATCGAGCAGCGCAGAGTGTGCGGACGCTTCCTGCGGCTCCGAGCGCGCACGAAGCACGAGGCTCTCCCATGCTTCCAATTGCAACTTGGTTGCGCCTAGCTCTATGCCCGTTTGCCGTGCCCTCTCATTGAGCGCCACCACCTTCTCTAGAGGAGGCCGTCCAGTGAGCACCGCGACTGAGCGGGTGCGTAACTCCGGCTCAAAGCGAAGGATCGCTTGCACGGAAAAATCGGGGATGAAGATGCAGGCAAACATGGGAAACCAGCTCTCAGTTCTCAAACTTGATCTTCTTCACTTATCGTGAATGCTTTTACTGAGAACTGAATGACTATCCCGCCCATGCGGCTCGACTCTTGAAGCTCGCTGCCGATTGCACCGGCTTACGTTCCAAATTTCTTTCCAATCGCGAGCGCAATAACTCGGCGGTAATTTCGAATTGATTCAACAGTTCCGAATGCGACAGTCGATTTCCTGAGAGCTGACAGCTGACAGCTGACAGCTTTTTCCCGGACATCTTCACCAGCACCGACGAGCAACTTCCTGCAATCGGCTGCTGTTCCAAAACCAGCAGCACCGTCGGCGTGTGCTCAACCGCGCGGCGGAAGCGGAACCACGAGGCCAAAGGAATTCGCCGCGCGCTCTGCGCCGGAACGTCGCCGAGATCGAGAGCAATCATTCCAAAACCATTGCTCTGCAGCAACAGGTCGGTGACTTTCAGCATTTGTCCCAGCTGCGACTTCCAGCGGCTAAAGCCGAATCCGTTTTCAGCGGCTTGCGGTATGTCTGAAGGCATACCCTGATACGAAACGCCTGTTTTTGCGCAGCTTGCCTTGCGCGCAATCGCATGATCTTTATCTTTATTTTTGTGCAACGGATATTTTTCTCCGCATCGCACCCACAGCAGACGGCTCATCTCCATGCCCGTAGCCGCCGCTGATACTGGATCGAAGGCATCGCTTGCATCCACCAGCGCGCAAACTTCTCCGCGCTGAGTGGCACGGGCGAGCGCGAAAAGTAATACGCTGGTTCTTCCCGATGAGGCCGTGCCGCAGATTTCCGTAAGGCATCCGCGAGCCAGTCCGCCGGTCAGCAAGTCCAGTTGCGGAATCCCGCTCGAAACCATTTCCGGCGCCAGGCGCACATCGAGACGCGAAGCGGGAACGACTGCGGCCAGCTTGGAGATTGCACCTACCTGGGCCAAAATCTCCGCGGTCTTCTTGGCGGTCTTTTCCGTGATGGAGTGCGGAGAAGACCGCGGAGAGAAAATAAAACGGCGGCCCATGGCCGCCGATGAAAAAACCGGAGAGGCATACATACTTTTCTCGCAATTGTCAGGGAACGCGGAGGGCGAAGAAATCAGCCCAGGCGATGAATATTCGCTTTTTATTCGCCTGTGGTGAGTATCGCTCCGCAGCCTGTTTTTGTCAAGGTGGTTGGGTCCGAATCCTGAGCAAATAGTGCAACCTTAGTATTTACAATAGTTTGCAACCGATCCCCGGTCTCGAAAACCGCGATACCCAGCACCCGGTTTGGTCAGCACAAGCTCTTGTTATAATCGGATTTCGTCGCATCCACCCGCGTGGCGCTATCGTCTAGGGGTTAGGACGGAAGATTCTCAATCTTCAAACCCGGGTTCGATTCCCGGTAGCGCTACCAACTATCATCCGCTAAAGCCCGCTAAATCAGCGGGTTTTGTTTTTGCTCCAAAAGCGTGCTGACACTCCCTAACCTGAATTCGCGGTCACAGTGGTACACAAAATGGTACACAGGCCATTCGGCCCCGTCTGACACGCCTTCTGATTCGAGTCGTCCAAGATTGGACAAACTTCCCGAAGCTGACGCTGGGCCCGTGGCGGTCTGGTTGAGGTTGTCCGCCCTAGGTCGGGTCGCAAAAGGCGTCGACGGATTTTCGCCTTTGATACAAGAAAAAAATCAGAGAAATCCGAGTAATTTATCGAGGGCATCGCGATCTCGCCATCCGCCGGGGAGTTTGGCGTACTCGATTCGCTTTTTCACCACTTCCGGATGGTAAGACATGGCGATGACCTTCCCTGCCGTCATCGTGTGTTCCCGCCAAGCCAGCAGCGCGGCTCCGAGCAGGTGTGACAGGTCAATGCCCGCACCAAGGGCAATAGCCTCCCAACAGGTATTCTCCCGCGCCCAGACTCCCAGTGCATCGCGCTTAGCAAGAAAGGATTGCACCGCCGGGTCTTGAGAAAAGCGCATCGCTTCGAGCGTTGCCTTAAGACTGCCCCGAGTGCCCTTCAAGAGCGGGGTGATTTGGGGCACGCTGGCAAGTTGGTCAGCCGAAACGCCGAGCTTTCTGAGAGCCCTGGCTCTGCGGGCTGCGCTAGTGAACCGGATTTCGTGCTCACTCTGATCCGGGGATTTCACCACACATCACCTATCGGCCTTACCCTTACTGGCGTTGGCAATTGCAACTCACCGCTCGGCTGGTCCTTGCGCCGTCTCTTGCGCCGTCCGCGCGTTGCCAGTCCGCCGAGACGCGCGATCTCCCGCCGCTGATCCCAGCTCAATTTGTCCGCACGCGCCTGGCCGCCACGCTCGCCAGCACACGCGGGACACACCAGCTCCGTGTCGGGATGTTTATCACAGCGCATATATAGCGATTTTAGCTTGTGGGTCAAGCGTTCGAACCCGCAAGCAGAAAGCCGTCTGAAGGCAGGACACCCCCATTTGTGTAATTCAGTAAATAGATGCAATTCAGGGCAATTTTCTGCTTTGCCCAAGTGTTTATGCACCTTCCGAGCTAGTCAGGCCATGCTCAGAGGCCGCGCGGCAATTCCGACACCGGCAGTTGCGAAACGCGGTCTCAGGGCCAGAAATTTACCAGAGATTGAAAGAATGCGGAGTCTTTGTCACCCGATGGAATGTCCGCCACAACCCTGCTGCGAAATTCATCGAACGTTAGCGGCGGCGGTCCCCAAGGCAAGTCTTTAAGCTGAGCATGGGCGAGTCTTAGTTCGTGGAGTGCAATTGCATATGTTTTTAGAGCGGCGACGCACCAGTCCAAGAATGTCTCAGCTACGAAAATTGGCCCGTTACTCTTGCGGGAATCGGCATCCGTGAAGCCCGCCGCCCCATGCGTGTACTTCGAGAGCTGAACAAATAGTCTTCGCGCAAGCCCTTTTGGAGCCTGGGCGAACAGCGAATCTGCCGTCGCTGCTTTCAGATGTCGCTCTAAGGCAACTACTTCAGGGCTCTTCGGTAACGTGTCAGCCGCCCAACCGAATTTGATTGTGTCCTCGCCATTCCTCCAGTCAGCAAAGCTTTTTGGGTCGCTGCTGATCGCTAGTCGCGCACCAATTGTCATTTGCTCCAGCACATTGCGAAGACAAGAAAATGCGACCCTGTAATAGCCAACGAGCGCACAATACGTCGCTGCCTGGAATTCGTCGGCTGCGTCGCTTGCTGCTACTGCTGTCGGAGATTCTGTCGGTTCGCTGGTGAGAGCCTGAACGCCAAGGACGACCCGGCCCCACGTACGCCAGTATTCCCACATCTGCTCCAGTTGCGAACCGTACTTGTCAGACGTCCGTACGCTGACGTCGTCAGGCAGCGCAACGATGCTCTTCCACGTACGCCGCGAGATGAGGTTCGTCGGGCCTGCATACCTCCCTGAGGCTGCAGCGAAATCCTTCTTCTCAAGCATGAGACGTTTAGCACGAAAATCAGAAGCGGGGAGCGTTTTCATGACTGACCTATTTTCCCTCGGTTGGCTTACCAACGGTATGTAAGGCACTCATGATGAAGCTTCGATTGCGCGATTCCGTCCGCTGTCGGTGTGGGTGGGTGTGGGAGTGGTAAGGGTGACCCAAATTTGACGAATCGCAGTTGACCAAGCCGCAGAGATTTACAAGATGAAGAGAAAGCTGCTATGGCCCGAGTAATTGAATTCTACATACCGACGAACGTCCGAAGAAAAGTGAGGTCGGTTCCGCAGCCGCAACCCGCAAAAGTTATCGAGTTTTGCCTCCCCTCAAAGAAATCAGCGTAGCGCGACCTTCCGCAACCGCACACACTAGCGTTCTCATTCGTACATGAGTGTAGAGACAAACACAGGTTACTTTCGTACCGCCACATGGCACGCAGGAGCCATTCACGAAGCTCTGGACAGAGCCTAAGTTGGAATTGAGAAGCTTTCGGGGGAGGGCTACTTGACGAGCGCCCTATGACTCTAAACGGAGTCTGGGGCGCTTTCGTTTTTCACCCGAAGTTTGCCTTGGCTGACCGTCTCCTTAGCCTGCCTGACCCGCCTGTCGGCATGCCTGTCGAAATCTCGGCGCTGGCTTCGGTTCGATACCCATGTGGCTTCTGAAACGCCTGTCTCTGATAGTGGTGCAGTGAATCTCGCTTTGGCATTAGGTTTGTGTCAAGCTGTCAAGCTATGGGTATGGCAAAGAAACGCACCAAAGCCGACAGATTAGAGCGGCAGACTGAACAACTGCAAAAAAAGGCAGATCGCCGTCCAGACAAGATCGAGAAAAGGAAAACTACCGCGAGGAAGTGACAATTGGGCGTCGTCAGGAGGCTGCGCGATGACGGTTCCGCAGATCGTTGAGGTCGTAATAATCGTGATTGTGATCTACGTGGCGGTTCTTTTTTTTAGGAAAAGGTAAGCCGACTCGGTGCGCCGGTGGGTAGGGTTGCCAGCCTAAGCGTGAATCTGTACGGACACTATCTCCGGGCTGCACCGCGAAGTTTGAATAGACTTGACAGCGTCTTCGGCTGTGAACCTTCCCATAATCAGTGCCAGCTTACGGTTGGTTGTCGTCTGGATAGCAGTTCGATCAATCCGCTGCACGTATTCAGGGACGTGGGTGCTGCCACGGTTCACTTTCACAACAAATTTGGTGGTTTTCATAGTTTTTCACTGCTTCTATTCTACGCCGAGTAACGGTACGACGCGCAGCGCGAGGCGCGGAGGTAGTGTGACATGAGCCTGTTTTGCCTCGTTCATGGATCAACGCAGAACGCCTCGGGATGGGCAATGCTGATGTCCGAGCTACAGCGGCGGGGGCACCGGGCGATCTGTGCGAATCTGCCGACCGACGAACCGGAAGCGAGCGGAACGCGATACGCACAGGTGATTGCGGAGGCGGTGGGAAATTCTACAGAGGCTCCCATCGTCGTGGCGCACTCTGTAAGTGGAATCTTCTTGCCCCTGCTCCCTACGCATTGCTCGGTATCGAGGATGGTGTTTCTTGCTGCCTTCGTTCCGCAAATCGGCAAGAGCCCGATGGAGCAACTACAAGCAAATCCTGAAATGTTCTGGCCGGATTGGATCGGCAAAGACCCTACAAAAGATGACGCCGTTGCAGCACATTATCTCTTCCACGACTGCGCTCCCGAAAAGACGGCATGGGCATTGACAACTCGAAGTCTGATGCACGCCTGCCGTGTTTTGACCGAAACTTGCCTATTACGAAGCTGGCCGGATGTGGCAGCATCCTACATCTTGTGCCGTGAAGACCGAACACTACGCCCAGACTTCTGGCGCGAGCAAGTGCGGAAGCAATTGGGGATTGATCCGATTGAGCTTGCGGGCGGACACTGCCCTCATGTCTCGCGTGCCGGAGAATTGGCGGATGTCCTGAACGGGTTGGCTTAGCTGATTCTTGCCGCGCTTATCGGGCAGAACTTCTGCGACCGAGCTACTGCCCGTCAGATGCAAAGTATTTCGCCATCATTTCGTGCGACCATTGGGGTTGCCGGATTGAAGCTGGTTCGGGAAGGAATTCAGCGAACACGGGCTTGATGTCCAAGACGGGAGAACCATCCAAGGCATCCAGACCTTGCACCGTTAGCGTCAAGTCTTGAACTGAGAGCAGTCGGCAGATCGTTGCGGCAATTCTGTTGGGTCGGCGCTTCGCCCTGTGAGCAAAAATGCCGACTTCGGGCCATTTCACATTGCCTCGGGGATGCCTGCGTCCGGTAATGACCGAACTCTCATTGACACCGTGCAAGTGAAACAAGACCTCAACATGGGAGAACTCAGAGAGTCCGTTCAGTGCCTCCGGCGAGAAGGTGTCACGATCCAAGACGATCTCAGAAACGACCTCACCCCAGTAGTCTTCTCGTCGGCCTTTCTCGCTGGAGCGCACCCAACCAATCGGCGATACAAGGATGTCCATGTCAGAGCCTCTGGGCAACAGCACCGCTCCATTCTAGCTCTCGTGCTAGTCGCAAATAGAGCTACAACCCGAAAGGCGCATGCAGTTCAGATTTCCTGAACACGAGCCACGCCAACAGTCCGACACACACCAGCACACCGCCAGTAGCCGCTACAAGTGCCAGCGTGATCTGCCCATCTGTCGGCACGCCTGCCATTCACCCCCGGCTTGCTGATCCCCACTGCCACGTCCCTGTGCGTTGGGTCACAGCATCCCTGTTGTCCAAGATCGCAAAATGGTGAACGATGACGGAGGGCAAAACTATGCACGGCAACAAGAAGGTGATCGAGCAATTGAACGCGGCTCTCGCTTCTGAATTGACCGCGATCGTTCAGTACATGGTTCAATCAGAGACCTGCCAAAACTGGGGATACGTGCGGATAGGCGGCTACCTGAAGAGGCGTGCAATCGAGGAAATGGGTCACGCCGAAGGTCTCATCGAACGTATCGTGTTCTTGGATGCCACACCAAAGGTGGATGTCGCTCTGACTCCGAAGATTGGCGCTAATGTGCAAAAGCAACTCGAAGGCGACCTCAAGGACGAGGAAGATGCCGTACACCAGTACAACTCCGCTATGAACATCTGTGCCGAGGCTGGGGATAACGGATCAGGCGACTTATTTCAGCGCATCCTCAAGGACGAAGAAGGACACGCGGACTTCTTGGACGCTCAGCTTCATTCCATCAAGGAAATGGGCATTGGCAACTACCTCGCGCAGCAGTTGCATGGTGAGAAATAGCCAAGAGTATCCGCTGAAGAGCCTTTCAGTCCGAAGAGTGAGCCCAGCGCGAATTCTGGTTCTATGCGGCGACTGTTTTACTGTTTTCGCCTTCCGCTTAGTCATCTCCGACTCTGCTCGGAGCCAATCGTCCAAATCGTGACCGTCTTCTTTCCCGCGTACGTAATGACCAAACCTTGCCCGGTCTGCAAACAGCAACTAACCAAGCAGCGGCCTACCGATACGGTGCTCTGCACCTGCGGCAAACATGTTTGGCAGGGCTAGCGCCTCTCCTGCGCTGCCCGCATCCTCAGGCGCTCGATAGCGACCGCCCATGGCTGCTACTTGTTTTGCTTCGACGTATCCAAGATGATGTGCTCCTCTGAGACAAAATAGGCGACTCGTTTGTGGTCTATAAAATTCGCTTCGTCCTCGCTGGAGACTTTCCATTCAGGGGATTGACGGGCCGCCAGCAAAGCTTCCATGTCGTCAAACCAGAGTTCCGCCATGCCGTCGTAATCAGGTCGGTGTTTGTCTCCCGGTACGGTCAGGCGGTGGCTCTGTACCAGTCGGCGGAGTCGAGGAATCCGAGCGCCGATAGGGCCGTGGACATTTTCCCAGTAATGAAAGAACGCCTCATCCGTGAATCCTGCCTTCTTCGTGATGCAGTAAACAAGTTTGATCATAAGCACCCATCTGGCTACGAGCATGACGCTGCCACTGCTACGACGTGCCGTGCCGTAGCACTGGGGGCGTACCATCTGTCCATGACCACAATACATCCAGAATGCCCCGACCCAGACCCTTCTGATCGGTTGGTGGTGCCTGCCGATGCGTTCCTTCGGCGACAGGAGCCAGACGAGGAAGAAGACGAAGAGGAAGATGAAGGCGACCGCAAAAAAGAAGATGACGATGATGACGACACGACCGACGACAGCTACTCGGAGTGAGCGTGTTCTTATTCTCTGACCAGCGTGTTTTTGGCGATTCGTTCGAGCGCCGCACAAAGGGAGTAAGCTCTAAGTATCCGATTGAAACTGGTCGGCGGGGTGATGAGAATGGCAGAAGTTCGACTGCAAGAAGGCGAGTCGTTGGAGAACGCCCTGCGTCGGTTCAAACGCAAGGTCCAAACGGAAGACATCATTAAGGAAGTGAAGCGTCACTCCTACTATCTAAAGCCGGGCGAGAGACGCCGCGTGAAGCAAGCCTTGGCGCAAAAGCGTGCCCGAAAAAAGATGCGCAAAGAGCACGACTAGCTCTGGAGTACATAGCCACAGAGACCTGTACTTAAGCAGCAACAGGAGGAGCCAATGTCAAAGCATGATTCTGTCACAAAACGCCACCGACGCCCGCGGTCAGGAAAGCGTGTAGACTACACCGCACGCACGATGGCCGCTGTGAAGCAACTCGAACAAGCAGCGAAGCTAAGAGCTAAGTGAATCTCAGAGGCTGTCTGGCGAATATTGGAAAGCTCCGCAACACAAAAAGCAGGGGTGACGTCTGTACAATTTTGAACAGTCGTGGAAATAAATTAAGACGCCGGACGCTGGCACCAATAGAGCGTAGTCTTGAGGCATGTACACCACGACTAGAAGCATCGCAGGCGGCACTCTCATGACATGCAGAGACTGCGGGCACACGATCAGCATGAACAAGGTTTGTGAGAAGCCACTTCAATCGGCAACGGACATGTTGAAACACATTGCTGCCCACAATGCCTCCCACGCCTTCGCGGCAGTCGAGCGCGTCATCCGACCGGAACCGGAAGCCGTCCCTTCAATTGAATCAGCCCCCGGTATCGCCTGAGTCCGGACGCAAAAATGCCCGAAATATTCTTTCGAATCCCGGCACGCTATCGCCTTAGAAAGCGTCGTTACCTAGACAGGGGTAACGTTTTCCGCTTGCCAGCCCTTGGGGCCTTTGGTCACGTCGAACTGCACCTTTTGGCCTTCTTGCAGGCTCTTGAAGCCGCCAGCTTGAATCGCGGAGAAATGCACGAAAACGTCTTCGCCAGTTTGACGGCTGATGAAACCATAGCCTTTAGCGTCGTTAAACCACTTCACTGTTCCTTGTTCTGCCATTGATGTTCCTTTTTCTTGTTTCTTGAAATGTGCTGAGAAGATTCGCTGCTTGTAGAGGGGGGTGACGCTGGTTGGCGGTACCGACCTTCAACTGCTTGTGAGTCAAACTTAGCGAAAACTAATGTAGCACAATAAATCGGAGAAACTCTCGAAACTTTGTTGGGGATGAGGGAGTTGGCTGCGGCGTCCGACCTGCTGAAGCCCTATGAGGCCCGGCTGATGCGATACTATCCGGTCAGCACGCGAATCAATTCCGTGGTTCACGACGACGAGGAATGCTCCGCACCCGTGGAACTCACTCAGATTCAGGATCGGCTTTTTGCTTAATAATTGCCTCGTCGGGAAAATTTGTGGGTGCCTGAGGAATCGGTAGAGTTTCTTGCAGGTGCCGGAACAGACTATCTGGCCTATTCGCTCATCGTTGACCGGTTGGCCCTGGCGATCACGAAATCCACCATTTCCGCTGCTGCGAATCGCGGAATCTTCACCCGAATTATCGGATTGTTGCGGGTCCATCGGAGCCCATCGGGGATAACAGCTCTACGCGCGCGGCCGTCGACTAGTGTCTCATGCAGGACGAGAACCCCGTATCCACCGCCCAACAGAACTTCACCATTAGGACCATGTTCTGCTTCATTCCGGACCTCTGGCGCCTGCGTCTCTAACGGGTTTCTTTGGTGGCTTTGCCTTCTACCAGGGTTGTGTAACCGCCCTTTCCGTCGGCCATTTCATACTTGCTCGTATACTCAGTGGGCGATAACATCGTGATTGTCGTTCTTCCTTTGACGGCTTTGCCCGCAAACCTGTCTTCCACCATCCACGTCCAAGTATTTCCGTTAACCGATCCTATGCCGGTGCCCACGAGTCCGGCACTGCTCGCGTAAAAGGTTGTGTAGGCCTTCGCATAGCTGTCGTAGGCAATGATGCCGAAGGTATTCGGTATTTGCCCTTCAGCGCGGCGCTCGACATAGAATCGTCCCGGCCCCAATGTATATGTTGCGGTGGTGACACCCTTACCGGCCGGCACATACCCGTTGGCTTTAATCTCGCCCTCCTCTTTCCATGTGCCAAGGAAGTACTCCAACTTCTTGTGTTCGGGACCAGGCTTGGGTGGCGCTGGTGGAGCTTGTGCGAGTAATAGGGCCGTGAATCCGCAGATCAGAATGACGGCGACCGACGATCGTGTGCTCATTTCGTGATTCCTCATCAATGTGCACACAGTAGCAGCCGGGCCGTGACGCGTCCCGAAGGATTTGTTAAGATTGGCCGAAAATTCAATGGCTAGCCGGGAAGTATTTCATTTCGACGAGTTCGCGCTGGACGTGGGAGAGCGACGGCTGCTGCGCGGCGCCGAAACCGTTCGCTTGTCACCGAAGGCCTACGATGTGCTGGTTCTGTTGGTGCGGCAGTCGGGGCGGTTGGTCACGAAGGACGAATTGCTGGCGCAGGTTTGGCCCGAGTCGTTTGTCGAAGAGGGCATTCTCAATGTTCACGTGGCAGCACTGCGCAAGGCGCTCGGCGACGACACGCGGCCTCCGGCCTACATCGAAACCGTCGTGCGGTCAGGGTATCGCTTCATCGCTGTAGTCAGCTTCGATCCGGCCGACGAGAAGCCATTAACACCGAGCGTCATAACGCGACCCGTCGAACTCTACGAGCTGGTCGGCCGCGGCCGGTCTCACCTGTTGTCAGGCTCGTACTTCGAACTCCCTACCGCCGTGGACGCCTTTCGTTCCGCGATCGAGATCGATCCGACCTATGCACCGGCGCACGCCGGCTTGGCGCGCGCACGGTGCCAGCAAGCAGCGTTTCGCGCGGCGCCGCACCAGGAAGCGTTTACAGAGGCGAAAGCGTCTGCCTTGCGCGCACTGGCGATGGACAGCGCCTCGGCGGACGCGCAAGTTGCCCTTGGCACCGTCCTTTTTCTCAGCGAGTGGGACTGGGCGGCGGCGGAGCGCAGCCTGCAGCGTGCGCTCCAGATCAATCCGGATCACACCGAGGCGCTACTACAGTATGGGTCGCTCCAGGAAGCGCTCGGACGGCTCGACGATGGGCTGCGATGCAAGCAGCAGGCGCTCGCACGCGATCCGCGATCGCCCGGCGTTCTGGTGCAGATCGCCATCTCGTATTGGCATCAGCGGAAGTACGACGAGACGCAAGTCTGGGCTCGGCGAGCTCTAGAGATCGACCCGAAACATGTGCTGGCGAGCCAATTCATTACGCACGTCTATTGGAAGATCGGGGAAGTCAATAGATTCGCGGCCTGGATCGTCAGCCAGGCCATCGCGTGGGGCTTTTCCGAAGAGAGGGTGGCGGTGATGAAGCAGGTTACCGCGGATATGCAGCAGGTGTACGCGACGGCCGGCCTCTCCGGGGTGAGAAGATTCATGGTGGATCAGATCACGAACCCGCAACTGGACTTCGACGTCTTGCTGAAGATGGCATTCTTTCGCGCCGTTCTGTATGGGGCAGCAGGCCGGCTCGATGAAGCGTTCGACTGCCTTGATCAGGCCATCGCGTACCGCGACCCAGCACTCGTTCACCTGGCAGTCGCACCGGATTGGGACAGCCTCCGAGCTGACCCGCGGTTCGCAGAACGCCTGCGATCGATGGCGCTTCCTTCGGTCGCCTATGACAACATCGGCAACGTGTAGCGGATGCGGCGTCCTACATCGCTCTGAGTCCGGCAAAGGAGGAGCCGGAAAAACACTGGATACCATATCAGGAGCAGCCGGGCGTGAATCATCTAGCCTATGAGGTCGATGATGTTGAGGCTTTATGCAAACGAATAAAGTCAGCCGGATATAAAGACTCCACGCCGCCCAACGCACATCCCTATCGCAAGCGCCGATACTTCTACGACCCGGAAGGCAACGATTGGGAATTCGTGCAGTACCTCTCAGAAAATCCCGTTGAGCGCAATGATTACAACTTGCCAGATGTCTAGGATGCGCTCGAACAGAGACGGACGCGACTTTCTCCACTAGAGGCTCTGCGATTGACCTTCCCCTTTGCTCCCCCGTAACATTCTCGCCAGTGGTGATTACCTCCCAACCCGTGGGTCAGACGGTTTCCCATTACCGCATCCTCAGCAGGATCGGCGGCGGGGGGATGGGTGTTGTGTATGAGGCGGAAGACCTGAAGCTCGGTCGCCACGTCGCCCTGAAGTTCCTTCCCGACGAACTCGCCAACGACGCACAAGCCGTCAGCCGTTTCCAGCGGGAGGCGAAGGCTGCGTCCTCGCTGAACCACCCGAACATCTGCACGATCCACGAGATCGACGAGTCCGATGGGCGAACGTTCATCGCGATGGAACTGCTGGAGGGGCAGACGCTCCGGCACCGGATCGCTGGCAAGCCGCTGGAGATCGAGGCTGCGCTCGATCTCGGTATCCAGATCGCCGATGCACTGGACGCCGCACACTCGAAGGGGATCGTCCATCGGGACATCAAGCCCGCGAACATCTTCGTCACGAATCGTGGTCAGGCAAAGGTTCTCGACTTCGGGCTGGCGAAAGTGACTCTCAAGCCGGAGAACGTTGCCATGAGCGCCCCGACCATCGAGTCCGAGGAACATCTCACCAATCCCGGCAGTGCTCTGGGAACCGTCGCCTATATGTCGCCGGAGCAGATACGGGGAAAGGAACTCGATGCTCGCACCGACCTGTTCTCGTTCGGCGCTGTTCTCTACGAGATGTGTACGGGCACCCTGCCATTTCGCGGCGACACGACAGGAGCGATGTTTGATTCGATCTTGAATCGAGCGCCTGTACCGCCAGTTCGAATCAACCCCGACACCCCGCCGAAGCTCGAAGAGATCATCCACAAGGCGTTGGAGAAAGACCGTGACATTCGTTGTCAGTCTGCCGCCGAGTTGAGGGCTGACCTGAAGCGGCTGAAGCGGGACGCAGATTCAGAAAAATCGTCCGGTGAAGGGCAGGCACGACGCCTCACGCCGATACCCACCGGGACTACGCATCAGTCCATTGTCGTCCTGCCCTTCACCAACATGAGTTCTGATCCGGAAAATGAGTTCTTCGCAGACGGCATCACTGAAGAGATCATCAATGCGCTTGCCCAGATCGAGGACGTTCGTGTCGTGGCGCGGACTTCCGCATTCTCTTTCAAAGGGAAGCATGTCGATCTGCGAACCATTGGAGGTCGCTTGAATGTAACCACTGTTCTTCAGGGCAGCGTCCGTAAGTCGGGCACACGTCTCCGCATCATGGCTCAACTGATTGACGTCGCCGACGGCTACCACCTGTGGTCTGAGCGCTATGATCGCGAACTACAAGATATCTTTGAGGTTCAGGACGAAATCGCAAGAAGCATCGCAGATCGATTGAAGGTGACCCTCAGAGCCCAGAGACAAGAGCCGCTCGTGAGGACGGGCACGAAGAATCTGGAAGCCTACCAGCTCTACCTGAAGGGTCGCTTCCATTGGAACAAACGAACGCTGGACGGAATACAGAAGGCCATCAAGTATTTTCAGGAGGCCATCGAAAAGGACGCCGCCTATGCGCTTGCCTATTCGGGGTTGGCTGACGGCTACAACCTAGCGTCATTCTTGAATGTGTTTCCGCCGAGAGAGGTGATGCCGAAAGCGAAGGCGGCAGCCGCGAAGGCGTTGGAAATAGACGATGGTCTGGCTGAGGCTCACGTTTCGCTGGGGTATGCCAGCTTCACCTACGATTGGAACTGGCCCGCCGCTGGAAGGCATTTTGAGCAAGCCCTTGCTGTGAATTCCTCTTACCTCAGGAGCCACGCGTTTTACCCTCTCTACCTCAGCTCCCTCGGACGATTTGACGAAGCCGTGGCAACGGCGAAACGCGCCATAGATCTCGATCCTGCTTCCCCTGCTGGGAGCCATGTCTTGGCAGTACAGCTCTACCTGTCAAGGCAATTCGATCAGGCTATTCAACAGTGCCATTGGACGCTGGAGATGGATGGAAACTATGGCGTTGCTTACGCGGTTCTGGGACAGGCTCATGCATGCAAAGGGTTGTACAGAGAAGCCTTGCCCGACTTAAACAAGTATTCGGCGTTGAGCCGAGGCGACGCCGCCTCGCTCGCCCTTCTCGGATACGCACATGCTCGGCTGGGCGAACGAAACGAGGCGCTACACATGATCGAGGAACTTAAGGCTTTGGAGAAGCGGAACTTTGTACCGGCCTTTTCGTTCGCCTTGGTTTATGCCGGGCTGGAAGATAAGGATCAGGCCTTCACCTGGCTAGAAAAATCATGCGACGAGCGTTTCAATCGTCTCGCTTACGTTAAGGTTGAGGCGCTCTGGGACCCCCTGCGCTCCGACCCTAGGTTCGCCGAGTTGCTGCGCCGGATCGGGCTGCCGCAGTGATCGCTAGTCCGAAGGTATACTGGCTGACCAGCCGAAAAGTAAAAAGCCCGCGTTGACAGCAAAAGATTTGCGGCTCTCGCGGCGAAGCCCTTTTTGACCACCAACTTGCAAGTCGAAGAAAAACAATGAGTGGGGACAGTTCTTGGAGTTTTCCTGTGCTCATTGACCCTGTGCCATTCACCCTCCTATGATTCCTGCCAATGGGCATATCCACCCAACTCGTGGGACAGACGGTCTCGCATTACCGCGTCATCGAGAAACTCGGAGGCGGTGGGATGGGTGTCGTCTACAGAGCTGAGGACATAAAACTCGGTCGCTTTGTTGCCCTCAAGTTCCTGCCCGACGACGTAGCGCAAGACCCGCAGGTTCTCAGCCGCTTCCAGCGCGAAGCCAAGGCTGCGTCCGCACTCAACCACCCGAACATCTGCACGATCCACGAGATTGATGAACAGAATGGGCGATCCTTCATCGTGATGGAGCTTCTCGATGGAATGACGCTCAAGCACCGCATCGGCGGAAAGCCGCTGGAGATCGAGGAGGTACTGTCGCTTGGAATCGAGATAGCCGACGCCCTCGATGCTGCCCACACTGCTGGCATCGTGCATCGCGACATCAAGCCCGCCAATATCTTCGTGACCAAACGAGGGCACGCCAAGGTTCTGGACTTCGGATTGGCTAAGGTCAGTACACCCAAAAGCGCGACTGGCAACGAGCCAACACTTGCCACTGCGGAGGTTGACCCTGACCATCTGACGAGTTCCGGCACGGCTGTAGGAACCATCGCTTACATGTCTCCTGAGCAAGTTCGCGCCAAGGAACTGGACTCCCGCACTGATTTGTTCTCATTCGGAGCCGTTCTGTACGAGATGACGACTGGGACATTGCCCTTCCGTGGCGAGAGCACAGGAATAGTTTTCGATGCCATCCTGAACCGTGCTCCGTTGCCTCCCTTGCGGCTGAATCCCGACGTACCGCCCAAGCTAGAGGACATTGTCAACAAAGCTCTAGAGAAAGACCGCAATCTGCGCTACCAGAGTGCAGCCGATGTCAGAACCGACTTGCAACGGCTGAAGCGGGACAGCGAGAGCGGGCACAGTGCGGCGGCAAGCTCAGGCACGCTGGCTGCGCCGCATGGCAAGGTCTGGAACTTTGCGGTTCCCATTTTAACCGTCGCCTTGCTCGTGGCGGGCGGGCTTTACTATCGCTCGCATCAGCAACGCACGCGCCTGACCGATAAGGACACTATCGTGCTCGCCGATTTTGCCAACAGCACGGGCGAGGCGGTATTCGACGATGCGCTGAAGACGGCGCTCAACGTTTCCCTTCGGCAATCGCCTTTCCTCAATATGCTCTCTGACAGTGAGGTTGCGAAGACCTTGCAGCAGATGACCCGTCCTACCAGCACGAAACTCACGCCTGACTTAGCCCGTGAGGTTTGCCAGCGGGAGGGCAGCAAAGCGTACATCGCTGGCTCGATTGCAACTCTAGGGAGCGAGTACGTGCTGGGGTTGAAGGCAGTGAATTGCCGGAGCGAAGACACGCTGGCCGAGGAGCAGGTGACGGCGGCATCCAAGGAAAAGGTGCTGGACACGCTGGGCCAAGCGGCATCGAAGCTGCGCAGCGAACTGGGCGAATCGCTGGCTACGGTACAGAAGTTAGATGTTCCGCTCGAACAGGCCACCACGTCCTCGCTCGAAGCTCTGCAAGCGTACAGCCTTGGCGCAAAGGCCTTTAGCGAGAAAGGCGCTGCCGCAGCACTGCCTTACCACCAACGCGCCATCCAGCTTGACTCGAATTTTGCCATGGGCTACGGGGCAGTGGGCGATGACTACTTCATTCTCGGCGAGCCGGAGCGGGCCAGCGAGTACTACACCAAAGCATTCCAGTTGCGGGAGCATACCAGCGAGCGGGAAAAGCTGCAGTTCACAGCCGACTACTATTCGAATGTAACTGGAGAACTGGATAAAGCGGCCCAGACCTTTCAGGAGGAGATTGAGAGCTACCCGCGGGAATACCGAGCGTATGCCAATTTGGACTACGCATTCGGCGATCTGGGGCAGTATCAGAAAGCCACTGAGTTCGCACGGCAGAGTCTGCGCCTTGCACCGGATCACGTAATTACATACGAGAATCTTGCCAACTACGCCCTCGCCTTGCAGCGCTTTGACGAAACTAGACAGATCATTCACGAAGCGCAGGCGCGAAAAATGGATGATTTTCTTTTGCACAATGCTCTTTATGCTCTTGCCTTTGTCGGCTCGGACTCTGCCGCGATGGCCGAACAGCAAAAGTGGTTTGCGGGCAAGCCCGATTACGAGAACGATGGACTGGCGCTCGCATCCGACACTGAGGCATACGCTGGTCATCTTGGCAAGGCACGGGAAATGACCAAGCGGGCTGTTGATTCCGCACTGCGAGCGGACAACAAAGAAAGTGGGGCGATCTATCTGGCGATTGCTGCTCAGCAACAAGCGGCTTACGGATATGCTGCGGAAGCCCGGCAGACGGCGGCGGAGGCATTGAAGCTTGCTCCCACGAGTCAGGGCGTCGGGGTCGAAGCTGCGCTTGCGTTTGCCATGGCGGGCGATACGGCGCGAGCCGAGTCCTTGGCGCAAGACTTAGGAAAAAGGTACCCGCTGGACACGCAGATGCAATCGCTTTGGCTGCCCGCGATTCAGGCGCAATTGGCGCTGGACAAAAGGAACTCGGCTTCTGCCATGACTAGTCTTCAGGCTGCTTCCGCTATCGAGTTGGGGCAAATTGGTTTCCTCAACAATATCTCCTGCCTCTATCACGTGTATGTGCGCGGAGAGGCGTACTTGGCAGCCGGACAGGGCAGCGCTGCCGTCGCCGAGTTTCAGAAGATTCTCGACCACAGCGGCATTGTCTGGAATTGCTGGACGGGAGCGTTGGCGCATCTGGGAGTGGCTCGTGCCTACGCCTTGCAGTCGAGAACCTCGCAGGGCGCGGATGCCGACGCCGCCCGCGTTCGGGCGCTCGCCGCCTACAAAGACTTCCTCACGCTTTGGAAAGGCGCCGACCCCGACATTCCCATCCTGAAGGAAGCCAAGGCGGAGTACGCGAGGCTGCAATAGGTTCGTCAGGTAGGCGGTAACCTGCACCCGGAGTGCACTCCCGTAATTTGAAAGTGCGTCCGCAAGGAGTCACATTGCTTCACACGCCTCTTCCGAACGATCTCGCCACCGAGTTCTGGCCCGTGAAGCGAACGTACAGACAGAAACGGAATGCCCGACCTGCGGGCGTCCCCGTTCAGACGAAGACCTGTCAGAACCGCATCCGGTGTCCGACAGAGCCTCTACTAATCAAGTAAGGAGAACACCATGACGCAACTCATCACACTCTACTTTGCGCTGCCCGCGATCTTCATGACGGCGGTGACTGTACACGGCGTTATCTTCGGAGATGTCGTCTGATGTCGTCCAAGCGTTCCGCAATCTGATCGCACGCGGAGAACTCATCGGCTCGGCTGTGCTTGTCGTAATCGGCGTAGCGTTGATCGTACTTGCTTCGGCGAAGCAGCCCGTTCAGGGTTCGCACCCGGTTCCGTCACTGTTGAAAGTGGTAGCCCGAGCCCGCCAATGGTACGAGTGGGTTATCGCCGGAGAAGTCTGGGGCGGAAGATCAATTGCCCAGAAGACTGGTTTGGATGAGCGGCTCGTAAGTCAAATTCTGGAGTGTTCATTTCTCGCTCCCGACATCGTGGATGCCATACTTGATGGACGACAGCCGGAAGGTCTAACTTGGAAAAAACTAACGCGCCACATGCCGATGAACTGGGTTGAGCAACGCAAGCGACTCGGGTTCGCCGCCTCTAGCAACTCCGGTTTAAAGACAAACAACGGTTGCGCAACTCCAGCAGGATCGCCCCGATGATTCTCGTGAGATTTGTCTACAATTATCGATATCTGGGAATTGGATTTCCTGATCCTTCCTTGTTAACTCCCTGTTCCATTTGAAGGGGAGACAACAATTTTCTCCTGCGGACTGTTGTGGTTAGAGGGATGTGGGTCGATACTTGAGCCAAGAATCTTGCAAATTCCGGAAAAATACAGGTGCAAGCAGTCCCGCGCTAACTCTTCTCCGCCAAGTTCCCTGCTAACAGGCGGCATCCTATGGAAGAGTTGGTAGTGTTCGGCGCGGAGAGAAGCCGGCCTGAAGGATTTGACTCCCCGAGAACGCATACATAAAGGTGACGGCATAAACTTAAAGACTGGGAGCCTGTCCATTTCCAGCGTGGAGGAGATTGCCGCCATGGCAGAACGAGAGATTGCCGGAACATGGATAGCCGGGACCGCTCGCGCTAATGGGGGCTCGCGCAATTTCAAGCTCTGGCTGCCCGGCGCGTTGGAAACCGGACGCGCCTGGCCTCTCGTCATGCTGCTGCACGGTTGCACCCACGACGCGCAGGATATGGCAGAAATCTCCGGGATGAATGCGGTCGCCGAAGCCAACCAGTTCCTTGTCGTATATCCCGAACAGTCGCGGCTGGCCAATCTGCTGAAATGCTGGAACTGGTTTCATCCCCAACACCAGATGCGCGATGCTGGTGAACCTTCGATTCTCGCAGCGGTCGTCGACCAGGTTCGCGCCACTCACAATGTCGATCCAGGCCGGATTTACGTGGCGGGGGTTTCGGCTGGAGGAGCGATGGCCTCCATTCTTGCAGCGACCTATCCCGACCTTTTTGCAGCCGCTGCTATGTTTGCGGGAGCAGAATTCAAGGCGGCCACGAGTACCTCCGAAGCACTCGCCGCGATGAAGTACGGTGGGCCGGATCCGGTTCGGCAAGGCCAGCTTGCCTTTGAAGCAATGCGTAGCGGCCTGACACGCGAGAACCGGCGACGCATGCCGCTGATCGTGTTTCACGGCACGACGGATAACAGCGTGAGTCCGGTCAATGCCGATCAGGCCATTGCCCAGTGGAGCAAGACCAATGCGTGTCTCGCGGCGGAGCACGCCGAGAGCGGGTTCGTCTTGACCGAAAAAGTCATCGAGGGCAGAGTGCCGGATGGCTACGCTTACCAAAAACATATCTACGTGGAGGCCGATGCCCGTCTGTTGATGGAAAAGTGGTTAGTTCAGGGCCTTGGCCACGCCTGGTCCGGATCTCCTAAACCCAGCCGATACGGTGACCCGAAGGGCCCCAATGCCAGCGCGGAAATCTGGCGCTTCTTCTGCGAAGCCGGCTGAGCTTTCGAGAGTTCAATGCTCGAGTCAACTGGACTGGGCGAGATGAGAATATATAGAATTCTAGAGTAGAGTCATCAGGAGGCGTTATATGAAGCGCATTTATATTGCTGCCTATCATCAATCGAAATTCGGGAAGCTTATGGGCATGGCTGTCCCCGAAATTCTTAGCCGCGCCGTTACCGAGACCTGTGCGGGAATCAAAGTGGAACCTTCCGCCTTGGATGTGGGCTCCGTGGGCGCCGTTTGCAATATCTCCCTCAACCAGCAAGGGCTCCTCGCGGGCCTGGTGGCGGAAGTTCCGGGACTCGCCGGTAAGCCGATCGAGGCGGTCGAAAATGCTTGCGCCTCCGGTGGTCAAGCCATCCTCTCTGTCATCCAGAAACTGCAAATCGGATGGGGCGATACCGGAATCGCGATCGGCTACGAGAAAATGCGCGACGCTGACGGCAAGATGGATGGAAAGCTCATCGGCCAGGCCCTCGGGTATTTTTCGCATCCCGACGAACGCGAAGGCAAGGTCTACATCTTCCCCCACCTCTTTGCGGAGGTCATGGAGTGCTATCTCAAAGTGCACCGGATTCCCGCAGAACATCTGGCGCAAATCGCGGTCACGGAGTACGCGAACGCCCATCACAACCCGTACGCGCAGATGCGCAATGTCGAACTTACCGTAGAACAGGCGATGCAGATCGGCGGCATCAATCGCTACATTGTCGAAGGGCTGCCGCTCAAGACTTACGACTGTTCGCAGATCACTGACGGCTATGCCGCGCTCATCGTCGCGACCGAGGATGGGCTCGCAAAGCTCGGCGTCGCCAAGCAAGACTGCGTCGAGATTGCCGGTTATGCGCAAGCGACCGATCCTCTCCGGAAGGCTGGCCGTGATGTGCTTCGTCCCGCGGGTGCAATCAAGGCAATGAAAAGCGCTTACCAGATGGCGGGGGTCAAGCAGGACGATGTCAAGGTCGCCGAGGTCCACGATTGTTTCACGGTCATGGGAGCGCTCGGCACCGAGGTCTTAGGAAAAGCCGCGTACGGCAAAGGCGCTCAGTATTGGGTCGACGGAAAAGCCGCAGTCACCGGTGAATGTGGCATCAATACCTCGGGTGGTCTGATTGCGAAAGGCCATCCCATCGGCGCAACCGGTGTCGCCATGCTCGGATGGTGCTCTTGGCAGTTGCTCGGCAAGGTCCCACAACCATTGCAGGTAAAGGGTGCCAATGTTGCTGCCACGTTCAATATAGGCGGGCCCATCTGCGCCTCGGTGTGCACGGTATTGAAATCCTAGAGATGTGGCGCTAAATGACCGACTTCGCATCTCTAACCAATGGTGCAAAGTCGGAGAGGCAATATGCCGAGACTCACGCCCTTTTCGCTGGCGTGGCCACCTGGCGCAAAACATCGATAAATGCAGTTGTCGCGCAGGATAGTGTTCGGTCGCGGCGGTAGGCCAGCCCCAGCTCGCGAAAAAGTTCCACGTCCTCCAGATCGATTAGTTTGACCCTGCCGGATGCCACTTCATCACGGGCGAACGACGCGCTGATGATGGACACTCCCAGGTCGGCTGCCACAAAGCTCTTGATCATGCCGATGCTGGGCAGTTCCATTCGCACTTGCAGTTCGTCGCGATGTGGCCGGAACAGCTTGTCCATGAGCCTGCGGGTGTGGCCCGTCTTTGGGAGCAGCACGGGATGTTTGACGATATCGCGGACGGCCGCCGTTTTGTGCTTGGCCAGGGGATTTCTGGGGCTCACCATAAGCATCAACTTGTCGCGGAAGATAGGCTGGATTTCCAGGCTCGCAGACTGGATGGGCAAAGTCAGAAACCCAACTTCGATGGACCCGTTCTCCAGCTTCTCCGAGATCTTGTAGCTGAAGTTCCGGTAAATGTTGATCTGTACCGTCGGGTAGAGCCGGTAGTATTCCGCAAACACCTCCGGCAGAACGTACAGACAAGTAGCCTCGTTGGCACCGACGCGAAGCGTGCCGCGGGGCGTGCCGCTGTGGTCCGCTACCGCGGTCAGCGATTCCTCGCGCAGCAGCTTCAGCCGCTCGGCATAGTCATAGAGCACTTGTCCGGCTGGGGTCAGCTTTACTGACTTGCCCGAGCGGTCGAGCAGCCTATCGCCATACTCCTGCTCCAACTGGCGGATTTGGGCGCTAACCGCCGATTGGGAGCGGAAAACCTTCTCTCCAGCGCGCGAAAAGCTGCCCTGTCTGGCAACTTCCAGAAACGTAGTGAGCTGATCGAAATCCATTGCCGTTTATGCCGGGATTATATCGGACGCCGCAGGTTTCGTGGGAAATTAGGCTGAAATCCCCCTGAAACCGCGAAGTTCGGAAGGAAGTTCGGAAATTTGCATCCTTTGTATCGAAATTCCGAATTGTACTTTCCGGTCCAAATGGCGGTAACTAATAGGTTGTAGAACTGTGTTCCTGAGCCGAGGTGTGCGACACCCCCGTTGCCTTGGCGGGCAGAGTCCCCACTCAAGAACAACTGATCGGGAAGCGGCGGAGTACGCTGCGAATGACGTCCATGACGACGCGTCGAAAAAAAACGAATGGCCCTCCCCCCGCCCAGGGTCTGTACCATCCTGCGCAGGAGCACGACGCCTGCGGGATCGGATTCGTGGCCAACGTTCGCGGCCACAAAAGCCACGAGATCATAAAGAAGGGAATCCAGGTGCTGCTCAACCTGACGCATCGTGGCGCCTGCGGATGCGATCCCAAGACCGGCGATGGCGCTGGCATTCTCCTCCAGATTCCACACCAGTTCTTTGTGAAGAAGTGCGGCAAGTTGGGTTTCGAACTGCCTCTGCCCGGCGCCTATGGTGTGGGCATGACATTTTTGCCGGTGGAGAAACATGAACGCTTGCAATGCGAGGGGATCCTGGAGCGCATTGTGCGCGAGGAGGGATTGACGGTATTGGGCTGGCGGGATACGCCTGTCTTCGCTTCTGCCATCGGCCGTGTGGCGCGAGGTTCGCAACCCTACATCCAGCAGATTTTTGTGGGGTGTGGTGCCTTTACCGACGAAGACGCCTTCGAGCGCAAACTCTATGTAGTGCGCAAGCGCGCTGAGAGCGAGATCGCAGCGTCTGGCATGGAGGATGCGGACACTTTCCACATCCCTTCGCTCTCCTGCCGCACCGTTGTTTACAAGGGTCTGCTACTCGCCCCACAGATCACCAATTTCTACCGCGAGCTTTCTGATCCCGACGTGACCAGCGCGTTGTGTCTGGTGCACCAGCGCTTCTCCACCAACACGTTTCCGAGTTGGCAACGAGCGCATCCCTATCGCTACATCGCGCACAACGGCGAAATCAACACGCTCAAGGGCAATGTCAACTGGATGCACGCGCGCCAGTCGCTGTTGCAGTCTCCGCTGTTCGGAGAAGACCTGCAGAAGCTCTATCCCATCATTGCGCCGAATGGCAGCGATTCCGCGAACTTCGACAACGCCGTCGAACTCCTGTTCCAGGCGGGGCGCAGCCTTCCGCACGCCATGGCCATGCTGATTCCGGAAGCCTGGGCTGGGAATTCCCACATGAAGCCGGAGAAGCGCGCATTTTACGAATATCACGCGTGCTTGATGGAACCGTGGGATGGCCCAGCGGCCATCGCGTTCACCGACGGAAGAGTCATCGGCGCTCTCCTCGACCGCAATGGCTTGCGGCCCGGTCGCTACGTGGTTACCAATGACGATCACGTCATCATGGCCTCCGAAGCCGGTGTGCTCGACATCGAGCCGGAACAGGTAAAGATGAAAGGCCGCCTCCAGCCGGGGAAAATGTTCCTGGTGGATACGGTCGAAGGCCGCATCGTCCCCGACAAGGAAATCAAGCACCGGCTGGCTTCAGGACAGCCCTATGCGCAGTGGCTCAAGGACAATCAGATCACCATCGATCAGTTGCCGAAGCCCTCGCGCATGCACCACCCGGATGCGGAAACCCTGCTTCGCCGGCAGCGTGCGTTCGGCTACAGCGATGAGGACTTGCGCACGATCCTCGGCCCAATGGCTTCCAAAGGCGAGGAGCCGGTTGGCTCCATGGGGACCGATACGCCGCTCGCATGTCTCTCCGACCGACCCCAATCGCTGTTCAACTACTTCAAGCAGCTCTTCGCGCAGGTCACCAATCCTCCCATCGACCCGATACGCGAAGAGATCGTGATGTCGCTCATCAGTTACATCGGGAGCGAGCGCAACATCCTCTCGGAAAATCCCGAGAACTGTCACATGCTGAAACTGGCCCACCCCCTGCTGACCAATCTCGAACTGGAGAAACTGCGCCGCGTCTCAACCGGGGATCTGCTGGCCATCACGCTGCCTGCGCTGTTCCGTGGCAGCGAAGGAGAAACAGGACTGAAGCGGGCGCTCGAAGAGTTGTGCCAGCGAGCGTCGCTCGCGGGAAAAGCAGGTTACACGTTGCTCATCCTTTCCGATCGTGGTGTAAACAAGGATTTCGCCCCCATCCCCAGCCTGCTGGCGCTGGCCGCCGTGCATAACCTGCTGGTCCAGGAGGAAACGCGAACCCAGGTCGCTCTGATCACAGAATCGGGCGAACCGCGTGAGGTGATGCACTTTGCGCTCCTCAGCGGCTATGGGGCAAGCGCCATCAATCCTTATCTGGCATTGGAGAGCGTGGAAAGCCTGGCGCGGCGAGGAGAGTTAGTCGACGGAGTAACTCCCGAACTCGCGGTGAAGCACTTCATCAAATCAGTAAATAAAGGTTTATTGAAGACCTTTGCCAAGATGGGGATCTCGACCTTGCAGAGTTACCAGGGAGCGCAGGTGTTTGAAGCTATCGGCCTGAATAAACATCTGGTGGATTCCTATTTCGCAGGCACGGCGTCGCGGCTGGAAGGCGTCGGCCTCGAAGTACTTGCCCGCGAAGCGCAGTTAAAGCATGAGCACGCCTTCCGTCCCCTGACCGAGTCCGAGACCGAACTCGCGGTCGGAGGCACTTACCACCAGCGAGTCAATGGCGAGTATCACCTGCTAAACCCTCTGACCATCAGCAAACTGCAACAAGCAGTGCGGCAGGATAGCTTCCAGACTTTTCAGGAATACACCGACCTCATCGACAACCAAAGCAGCAACATGGCTACGTTGCGCAGTTTAATGAAGTTGAAGAAGAGCGCCCACCCAGTTCCGATCGAAGAAGTAGAGCCCGCCAAAGAAATCGTAAAGCGCTTCACCACGGGAGCCATGTCATTCGGCTCGATCAGTAAAGAAGCCCACGAAACTCTGGCCATCGCCATGAACCGGATCGGGGGCAAGTCCAACACCGGCGAAGGTGGCGAAGATGAAGAGCGCTTCAAGCCGGACGCGAACGGAGACCTGAGACGAAGCGCCGTCAAGCAGGTCGCATCAGCGCGTTTTGGAGTTACCGCCAACTATCTCGTCAATGCGGACGAGTTACAGATCAAGATGGCGCAGGGCGCCAAGCCCGGTGAGGGTGGGCAATTACCCGGCCATAAAGTGGATGAAGTAATTGCCCGCCTGCGACACTCCATCCCCGGCGTGGGTTTGATCTCGCCCCCGCCTCACCACGACATCTACTCCATCGAAGATCTCGCACAACTGATTTACGACCTGAAGAATGTGAATCCACAAGCCCGCATCGCGGTGAAGTTAGTGGCGGAAGTCGGAGTGGGCACGGTGGCGGCGGGCGTTGCCAAGGCTCACGCGGATGTGGTGCTGATCAGCGGCGACAGCGGAGGTACGGGTGCTTCACCTCTGAGCTCGATCAAACACGCCGGCATTCCCTGGGAACTCGGCTTAGCGGAGACCCAGCAGGTGCTTTTGTTGAACGATCTGCGCAGCCGAATCCGCGTGCAAACGGACGGTAAACTACAGACCGGTCGCGATGTCGTGATTGCCGCGCTGCTCGGCGCCGAGGAATTTGGTTTCGCTACCACTCCGCTGATTGCGATGGGCTGCGTAATGATGCGCAAGTGCCATCTCAACACGTGCTCGGTGGGCATCGCCACGCAGGATCCCGTGCTGCGCAAGCGATTTCAAGGGCAGCCCGAGCACGTCATCAACTTCTTTTTCTTTCTGGCAGAGCAGGTCCGGCAATATATGGCCGACCTCGGCTTCCGCCACATGGACGAAATGATCGGACGCGTCGACATGCTCGACGTGCAGCCTGCCGTGAATCACTGGAAGGGACGAGGTCTGGATTTGTCGGCCATTCTCCATAATCCATCCATGCCATCGCGTGTCGCGCGCCACTGCGTGCAGGCACAGGACCATGGCTTGGAGCAGGCTCTCGATCATAAGCTTCTTGCCGAATCGCAGGCTGCGCTCGAAACCCTCACTCCGGTTGAGATCAAGCTGCCAGTGCGCAATGTTCACCGGTCCGTCGGAACCATGCTGAGCGGAGCGATCGCCCGCTGTCACGGATCCGCCGGTCTGCCCGACGATACGATAAGGATTCACCTCGACGGATCAGCGGGGCAGAGCCTGGGCGCGTTTCTGGCCAAGGGAATCACCCTCACGCTCGAAGGCGAAGCCAACGACTACGTGGGTAAGGGACTGTCCGGTGGGCGATTGATAGTCTATCCGCCGCGACGCTCGAGTTTCGCTCCCGAAAAAAATATCCTGATTGGCAACGTTGCCCTCTACGGCGCCACCAGCGGCGAAGCCTTTTTCAATGGGGTCGCAGGCGAGCGCTTTGCGGTGCGCAACTCCGGAGCGACCGCGGTAGTCGAGGGAGTCGGCGACCACGGCTGCGAATACATGACCAAGGGCCTGGTCCTGGTGCTCGGAGCCTGTGGCAGAAATTTTGCCGCCGGCATGAGTGGCGGTGTCGCCTACGTTTTTGACGAGCGCGGAGACTTCACCGAAAAGCGCTGCAATCTGGAATCGGTTGACCTCGAACCAGTTTTCGAGGCGCAGGATGCCCAGTTCGCCGAAATTCAACTCGCAGAAACAAAGCTGGTCAAGGATCTGGTGGCGCGGCATCTTGAACTGACCGGCAGTCCGCGTGCCACTTGGATTCTCGACAACTGGTCTGAGGCGCTGTCCCGATTTATCAAAGTCTTTCCTCACGAACACAAGCGGGTCCTCGGAGTGAGCCGCAGGCGCCAGCCTTATATCCCGAGTCCGCCGCTAGCCGTCCCAGCCCCGACCGAGCAGGTGCAACATGGGTAAGGACACGGGATTCCTGGAATACACGCGCGAACTCGCCCCGCGACGTCCGGTTACGCAGCGCGTCAACGATTGGTTCGAGATTTATCTCGATTTTCCCGAAGAGAAGCTTCGCACCCAGGGCGCGCGCTGCATGGATTGTGGGGTGCCCTTCTGCCAGACCGGATGCCCCGTCAACAACCTGATTCCCGATTGGAATGATCTGGTGTACCACGGGCACTGGAAAGAAGCAGTAAGGCAATTGCACGCGACCAACAACTTCCCCGAATTCACAGGGAGGATTTGTCCAGCGCCATGCGAAGCGTCGTGCGTACTCGGAATCAATCAGCCTCCGGTCACGATCAAGCAGATCGAAAAAAATATCATTGACCGAGGATTTCACGAAGGCTGGATCCATCCCGAGCCGCCCAAAGTCCATACCGGGAAAAAAGTGGCTATCGTGGGTTCAGGCCCCGCAGGATTGGCCGCCGCCCAGCAGTTGTGCCGCGCGGGACACTCCGTTGTGGTCTACGAAAAAGCGGACCGCATCGGTGGCCTGCTGCGCTATGGCATCCCGGAATTCAAACTAGAGAAGCATACCGTTGATCGCCGCCTGGAACAGATGTCCGCTGAGGGCGTGAAATTCGTTACCGGCGCGGAGGTGGGCAAGACTGTCGCTGTAGAAGATCTGCGCTGCGAGTTCGACGCGATCGTGCTCGCGGGAGGAGCCGAGCATCCGCGTGATCTGAACGTCCCCGGACGCGAGTTGAAGGGGATCCATTTTGCGATGGAGTACCTGCCGCAGCAGAACCGCCGCAATCTAGGCGACACCATCGCGCCCGAAAAAGAAATTTTGGCGACCGGCAAGCGCGTGGTCATTATCGGAGGTGGCGATACCGGCGCCGATTGTCTCGGCACCTGCCATCGGCAAAAGCCTCTATCGGTGCACCAGTTCGAGATCATGCCGAAGCCTCCAGACGATCGCTCGCCGCTCACGCCCTGGCCGCTTTGGCCAATCCAACTGCGCACCGAAGGCGCACACGAAGAAGGTGGCGTGCGCGACTGGAGCATAGCGACCACAGAGTTTACCGGCTCCAATTCCGGTCAAGTTCAGCAACTGCGCGCTGTGCGCGTCGGCCCGCCGCCAAAGTTCGAGCCCATTCCTGGCACTGAATTCACGGAGGATGCGGATCTGGTACTAATCGCGATGGGCTTCATAGGACCGGTGCGAAATGGAATGATTGAGCAGTTGGGAGTGAAACTCGATTCGCGCGGCAATGTTGCCACGGACCAGAACTACATGTCATCCGAGCCCGGAATTTTCGCAGCAGGCGATATGCGGCGCGGCCAGTCGCTGGTCGTGTGGGCCATAGCCGAAGGCCGCAAGGCGGCTGCGGGAGCCGATGCTTACCTGAGAACGAAAGCGATGCCCAAGGTTGATGGGGCGTCGGTCGCCCACACCCGGCCGGACCATTCGGCTTCGTTCAGGGCAGGCTCGCGAGAGGTCCGTCTCTCCACCGTGTAAGTCCTCACGCGGGACACCGCCCCCTAGTTCCCCGCCCCCTCCAACTCCCGCGTTGCCGACTCAATCAGCGCCGACTCATCCTCCAGCGCCTTAGCGACCCGCACAATCTCCTGCTCCGCTTCCGCATACCTCTTCTGTTCAATCCCCTCGCGCACCCCCGGCACCGTCTTTACCCCATAGCCCGTGTAAACGCCCGGAGCGTACAGCAAATGCTCGTACCACGGACGCCGCGGCAATCCGTCCGCATTGGTGAGCCGGCGCTCGCTCTGAATCAGCTCTCGATTCAGATCTCCAAGCTTTGCCGCAACCGCGTCGTCTCCCAAACTCGTCTGTTTCTGCGATAACGCCTGCTGATAGTGCTTGGCGCTGCGAGTAAGAGATTCCACCGCGTTCTCCATCGGCGCAAAATTCAGATGCGGAGGAACTTCTTCTCGCACCGGCGCAACCGTAGGGCGCCGAGGATCAAATGTCGCCTTGAACAATCCCTCGTCCAGTTCCTGGTTGCGCTCGCGAATCTCTTCCTGCTTGTCGGCGAGCAGCTTCTGCAAATTCTTCGTGTACATCCCCACCGTATCGGCGAGATTCACGAAGTCGAACGGCAGCACTTCCGCATCCGCCAGTCGCATCACAGTCGTCCCCACGGTTTGCGCCAGCGCCCGCCCATAGACGAAATCCCTATCAGAGAAGTGCGTGTACCAGTAAAAGTCGTCGTAAACAGAGTGATAGATTCCCTCTTCGTCCTCGCCGCCGTATCCCAGGTTCAGGCTGGCTATGCCCAGATGATCGATGAACGCCGTAAAATCGGTTCCCGAACCCAGCGCTTCTATGCGCAAATCAGTCCGTTGCCGCAATTCCTTCCGATCGTCCGCAGATTTCGCTTCGGCAATCGCGCTCAGTTGTGCCCGCCGCCACACCGTCATCCTGGTTCCCTGTAAATTGGTCTCCGGATCTTCAATGTCGCGCGCCACTCCATTAATGAACTGCTCCAGGCTATGCGAGCCGCCCATATTCAGAACGCCGCGATCGTTGCTGTCGCTGTTGATGTAGACGGCGGCATGTTCGCGCAATTCACCGGCATGCGTTTCCGCCCATTCGGTTGAGCCCAACAGCATGGGCTCTTCGCCATCCCACGCGGTGTAGATGATCGTGCGCCGCGGCTTCCAGCCCTGCTTCAGCAGCAAACCGAGTGCACGCGCTTCTTCCAGCAGAGAAGCCTGTCCTGAGATAGGATCCCAGGCTCCGTTCACCCACCCGTCATGATGATTGCCGCGGATGATCCATTCGTCGGGAGCCACGCTCCCAGGAATTTTCGCGATCACATCGTAGACCGGTTTAATATCCCAATTAAATGCGACCTTCAAATGAACCTGCGCCGGCCCCGGTCCCACGTGATACGGAATCGGCAGCGAGCCATGCCACGCGTCGGGCGCCATCGGCCCCGCCAGCGCCGCCAGCAAAGGCTGCGCGTCACCATAGGAAATCGGAAGCACGGGAATTTTCGTGATGCTCTTAGCATCCTTCAGCGCCAGTCGTTTTGCATCCGGAGTAGCGCCAATCCCAGGCGTCAGCGGATCCCCAGGGCTGTTGGAAGCAAAATCCATGACGCTGCCGCGCTGCACTCCATCCGGAGGACGCATCGGTCCTACCGGAAACACGTTGTCGCGCGTGTAGCCGTCGTCCTGCGGTTCCGAGTAAATCAGGCAGCCAATAGCTCCGTGCTCCGCCGCAACCTTAGGTTTCACCCCGCGCCACGAGTGCAAGTACTTGGCGATTACAATCGCGCCCTTCACCGAAATGCCAAGCCGGTCAAGCTTTTCGTAGTCCTCGGGCAAGCCATAGTTCACAAACACCAGTGGCCCGGTAACGTCGCCATCAATCGAGTACGCGTTATACGTGGGCAACTGTTCCGCCTTCTGGTTCGACGTCGGATCCACCGCCAGCGCAGGCTCTTCGAGTTTGGCCGTAAACTTCATAGGCGCAAGCATCTCGAGCACACGCACCTTGGGCGTCGGAAACAGCACGTCGAACCTTTCAATGTGCGCGTCCAATCCCCATTCCTTGAAGTGGGCAAGAATCCATTCCGCGTTGTCCTTGTCGTAGGGAGAGCCCACATGATGCGGACGCGCACTCAGCCGCCGCATGTATTCCCGAAGGTTTGCGGGATCGGGTATGGCGCGAAACTTCGCCTCCCACTCCCGCTCAGTTTGACCAGCGCGTGGCGAGTAGCCCACCAGCGCGGCTTGGTTCGCGTCGACTTGGTCGGCGCCGAAAGAAAGAGATGAAATCACCACAGTAAAAATCAGCACAATCGCGGAGAACGGTCGCATGAAACTCCTTTTTGAGAAGGTCGCAATTATAACTGCACGGTGGTAGCTCAGTGTCCGCAAGCCGGCCTCAACGACGGACCGCACTATTCCATTTCAAACGCCAGCCACTGAAACCCTCCGCCCCGCTCCACCTGCAGCACGACCGGATCGTGCGGCTTGATTTGCCTCAGAGCCGCCCGGAGCGAGCTCAAAGAGTCAATTGGTGCCTGGTTCACACTATGGATAACATCTCCGGTCTGCAGACCCGTCGAGGAACTCAAGAACTCCGCTACTCGCGCCACTACGACCACGCCGGAGGAATTGCGGAGCGGGCCCAACACGGAGCGCAAATCATCGTTCAAGTCGAGTGCCAGAATTCCCAGCCGAGCAACTAAATTGTCGCGTGGATTGGCTAGATCGGGCAGAGCATCCATCGCGTCTTTCATCTCAAGCGCCGCGATGTAAAGTGTCTTGCGTTCGGTCCCACGCAGGACTTCGAGCTTGAGCGATTCATCAAGAGGATGCAGGTAGAGAGCAGCCGTGAAGGCTGGAAGCGTACCGATGAGGCGGCCATCGGCCCTTACCACAATATCGCCGATCTTCAGGCCGCCAGCTTCGGCAGGACCTCCGGGTATGACGTCGTCGATCACGACCCCCCAATTTTGGGTCAGCCCCAAGCCTTTGGCCAGGTTCTCAGTAATGGTTTGCGCTCCCGCCTTGACTTCGATCCGATGCACGTGCCCATACTTGCGCAGGCTCTCGTATACGAAACGCACGATTCGTGCCGGGATGGCAAACCCTAGTCCCTCGCTCCCACCAGCTGAGGAGAGAATGAAAGTGTTAATCCCGACGACGTACCCTTCAGTGTCAACCAACGGACCGCCGCTATTCCCGGGGTTGATTGGAGCATCGGTTTGAATGTAAACCATCGGACGGCTCGGATCCGCCTGCCTCGCAACTGAACTCACTACACCCATGGTCACAGAGTTCTCAAGTCCTTCGGGACTGCCCAGAGCAAGCACCAACTGCCCTTGGTGCACTGGCCGGTGGTTGCCGAGCGAAAGTGTGGGCAGGCCAGTCTGCTCAATCTTGATTAGGGCAAGGTCCGTCTCCTTATGCATTCCGACGAGTCGTGCCTGAACGATCCGTTGTTTGCCCAGGGGCGCAATCTGGTCGGGAAAATCCGCCGAAGCCATGGGGAGGGCCACGTGGATACGTTGCGCCCCTTCGACCACATGGGCATTGGTCATGATGTAGCCGTCGGGGTCCACGATTACTCCCGAGCCGATCACATGCTCGCGAGTTATGACCGCCGTTTGACCGCGATTGTTCTCCTCGAGAGCTCCATAGCTGGTGACCAGAATTTGAACCACTGCCGGGGAAATCCTGGCGGTAAGCTGCTCAATCGCGGAATTAAATTGCTGCAATACCGCCGGCGGTTCCGCTGGCCGGGTTCCGATCGCCTTTGTTTTGTCAATGTCAGGCTTCGCCGTTTCGCTACTGGCGACGGCCGGCGTCTGCGGCGCCTTTTGTTGGCCAAAACTCGGCGCGGCAAACCACAGGCAGCAAAGGCACGCAGCCATACTAAAAAGTGAGCTTCCGAATTGACGTTTCGTACCGCAAGCGAGGAAGAGCATGGCGACACACTCCTAAGACACGTCTAAGCTGCTGATACTCAGATGATGATTATGCCCGAACCGAACAGATGCGCGCTGCCGTAGGATGGAGCCGTCCAGGAGTCCGTTCGAAGTGCTAAATTAGAAGATTCATGTCTGCCCCAAACTCTCTCTTTGTGCGCGCCGCCAAGGCCCAGTCCACCGAACGCACACCAGTCTGGTTCATGCGCCAGGCTGGACGCTACATGCCGGAGTACCGCGCCGTCCGCAAGCAATATTCACTGATCGAGATCTGCAAGAAGCCCGACGTCGCGGCCCAGGTCACCATCGAAGCGGCCGAAATCCTCAAAGTGGACGCGGCCATCATCTTCGCCGATCTTCTTCTTCCGCTCGAAGTCATGGGGCTGCCCTTTCACTTCGCCGCCGGGGAGGGTCCGAAGATCGAAAAGCCGGTGCGCACCGCCGAAGACATTGCCCATCTGCGCACCGATCGCGCCGCCGACCTCGGCTATGTATCGGAAGCCGTGAAGCTCGTGTGCAAGCACTTCGGCGACAAACTCCCCGTCATCGGTTTCTGCGGCGCGCCCTTCACGCTCGCCAGCTACATGATCGAAGGCGGAGGCTCGCGCAACTATATTTTCACCAAGAAGATGATGTACTCCGCGCCCGCCGCATGGAATGAGCTGATGAAGAAGCTGGTCGCCGTGACCGCCGAGTACTCCGCCGAGCAAGTGCGCGCCGGCGCCGATACCATCCAGATTTTCGACAGCTGGGTGGGCTGCCTGAGCGTCGAAGATTATCGCCGCTATATTCTGCCGCATGTGACCGACCTGGTAAAACGCCTGCAAAAGGCCGGTGCACCCGTCATCTATTTCGGTACCGACAGCGCCACGCTTCTGCCCTCGATGCAGGAAACCGGCGCCGAAGTAGTTGGCCTCGACTGGCGCATTCCGCTCGACACCGGATGGCAGAGCCTTGGTCTCAAAGGCGCCGTGCAGGGCAATCTCGATCCGGTGCTGCTCTTCGCCGAGTGGAAAGAACTGAAGTCGCGGGCGGAAGGCATTCTGCGCCAAGCCGCCGGACGCCCCGGCCACATTTTCAATCTCGGCCACGGCGTTCTTCCCGAAACTCCGGTGGAGAACGTGAAAGCGCTTTGCGATTTCATCCGCGAGCGCTCGGCCGATTTCAAGAAGAAACGCAGATGAGGTTCGTACCAGGCCATCGCTTTAGCAATGCCGAGGTGCTGTTATAAGAGCGCCCTCAGGCGCTGAGGTGAGTGAAGCAATGACGCCTTGCCCGCTGGGCCCCGCCCACCAGTGCTATTGTGCCAAGCGGGTGAGTTCGTTCGCCGCCTCGGAGCAGTCTTCGGGGATGTCCGAAAAGACCGCCGTGCTTCTGCTCGCCCACGGCAGCCCCGAGGATCCTAGCCAGGTTCCCGAGTTCCTAAGTTATGTCACCGGCGGAAGGTCGCTGCCGCCAGCTGTGGTCGAAGAGATTCGCCATCGCTATTCGCTGATCGGTTTCTCACCGCTTGCCTGCTGGACGCTTTTGCAGGCCGATCAACTTTCGCAGTCGTTGCAGATGCCTGTCTTCGTCGGCATGCGCAACTGGAAGCCCTTCATCGCCGACGCTGTGAAGGCGATTGCAAATCATGCTATTGCGGGCCAACGCTACGAGCGCGTAATTGCGATCTGTCTCGCACCGCAGAACTCGCGCACCAGTGTCGGCCTCTATCGCAGCGCCGTTGTGGGGGACGGGAATCTTCCTTTCAAGCTCGATTTCGTCGACGAGTGGCACGATCAGCAGCTTCTCGCTAAGGCGTTCGCCGAAAAACTGCGCGCGGGCTGGGAGAAGGCCTGCGCCGAAAACGGAGCGAAACTGCCCGTGATCTTCACCGCGCACAGCGTCCCGCAGCGCACGATTACCGAGGGCGATCCCTACGAGAGGCAGTCGAAAGAAACCGCCCAGCTGGTAGCGCAAGCGGTAAACCTGTCAGCGGACGCCTGGACGTTCGCCTTCCAGAGCCAGGGCATGTCCGGAGGCGCATGGATCGGCCCCACGGTAGAGGAAACGATCAGGAATTTAAAGGCGAACGGCCATCGCGGCGTCTTCCTGCATCCCATCGGATTTCTGTGCGATCACGTCGAAGTCCTCTACGATATAGACATAGCCTTCAAACAGTTCGCAGAAAAAGAAGGCATGCGCCTGTGGCGAGCCGAATCGCTAAACGGGTCAAGGACGTTAACGGCAGCCCTGGCGGAAGTAGTACGCAGCCGCGCAAAGCAGTGAGCATTTAGCTAACGAATTTTGGCTCGTAGCTCGCGCCACATCATGAAACGCATAGCCATCATCGGCGGCGGAATCTCCGGCCTCTCGGCCGCGTACACGATCGACGAAAAACGCCGGTCCGGCACTCCCGTCCAGTACGTTCTGTTCGAGTCCAGCCCGCGCCTGGGGGGCGTGCTCGTTACCGATCGCGTCGACGGCTGCCTGGTTGAAGCCGGGCCCGATTCGTTTCTCACCGAGAAGCCCTGGGCTGCCGATCTCTGCGCGAAGATCGGGTTGGGCGATCAACTCATCGGCTCGAATGACTCTGAGCGCAAAACCTACATCGTAGCCAAAGGCAAGCTCGTGGAGATGCCCGATGGGCTTATGTTCATGGTGCCCACCAAGATCATGCCCACCGTGTTCTCGCCGCTTTTTTCCCTGCGTACAAAAATACGTATGGCCGCCGAATGGTTTCATCCGCCGCGCAAGGCATCCAAGGACGAAACCGTTGCCCAGATGGTCGCACGCCACTATGGTTCCGAGATGGTTGATCTGCTCGCTGACCCGCTACTCTCCGGAGTTTACGGTGGAGAAGCCTCTCAGTTGAGTGTGCGCGCCGTCTTGCCTCGGTTCGCCGACATGGAATCGAAACATGGCAGTCTGGGCCGCGCCATGCTCACAGCTCGTAAAGACGCCCGCAGGAAAATGGGCGCGGCGGTACAGGTTCCTGCGCGGCCGCTGTTCTCTTCGCTTAAAGACGGCATGCAGCAGATGGTCGATGCCTTGGTCGCGCGTCTGGATGCGAAAGCACTCAAAACCTCTTCGCCCGTGTTGTCGGTAATTCGGCAGGATAACGGCTGGACGGTTTGCGCCGGATACAAGACCGACCACTTCGACGCAGTGATCATCGCCACCCCAACCCATGCCGCTGCGGCGCTGCTGGACGCTGCGGATGAGAACTTGTCTCGGGATCTCAGCGAGATTAAGTACAGCTCTTCGGTGACCGTCACGCTCGGTTACGACGAAAACGTGCGCCGCTCGCTTCCACCGGGCTTCGGATTCCTGGTGCCGCGCAGTGAAGGTCATCGTATGCTCGCGGCCACCTTCGTCCACAACAAGTTTCCACATCGTGCGCCGGAAAATCGCGCCCTCGTCCGATGCTTTCTCGGCGGCGCGCGCGACGAGCGGATCCTGCAATCGAGCGAAAGCGAAATTCTACAAATCGTTCGTGACGAACTGCGGCAGATCATTGGAACAGCCCTCAATGCCGAGCCCCTGTTCGCGCGCGTCTACAAATGGCAGTCTGCCATGGCGCAGTACTCAGTCGGCCACCTCGAACGCCTGCAGCGCATCGAATCCCTTCGCCAGAAACTTCCCGGTTTGGCCTTTGCGGGCAACGGTTATAACGGCATCGGCGTCCCCGACTGCGTTCGCTCCGGAACCGAAGCGGCCGGTAAAATCCTTGCCGAGATGGGGATGTGGTCGTCCGCCTAGCCTTCAACGCCGTAACCCACTCGAACAGCATCCGCAATTACCGGCGTAACTGTCTCCTCCGAGGTCTCTTGTTTCGCGAAACACGACGCTCGGGCGGTGTTAGTACAATTACCACACTAGGGGTTGGAGAATCGTTATGAGAACTCTGTTGTCTCTGCTTGGCCTCACGGCAGCGCTCTGCTTCGCACAGCAAAATTCGCCACAAGACATGAAAGGCATGAACATGCCGGGACACGACATGTCGCAAATGTCCGCCCAGGATTCCGGAGAAGACGCGGAAGCGAGCATGCACGCCATGCATTCCATGGAAGGTCACCACATGGACATGGGCCCGCACATGAAGATGACCGCGCTCCGCACTCCGCAACCAGGCGATGCCGAGAAGGCTCAAAAGGTCGTCGAAACAGCGCGCGGCGTGATGGAAAAGTACAAGGACTACCATGTCGCGCTCAACCAGGGTTTCGAAATTTTCCATCCGGAAGCGCCGCAGAAGCAGTATCACTTCACCAACTACCGTTACGCATTCGAAGCGGCGCGTGATTTCAATCCCGAGCATCCGACCTCGCTGCTCTATGAGAAGAGTGGCGACGGCTACCGGCTGGTCGGCCTGATGTACACGGCTCCCAAGCGGTTTACTGAAGACGATTTGAATCAGCGCATTCCGCTCAGCGTAGCGCAGTGGCATGAGCACGTGAATTTCTGCCGCGCGCCCGAGGGCCGCAGGCAGGAAATGCTGGGGCCGCATCCCAAGTTCGGACTGAGAGGATCGATCATCACCAAGGAAGAGTGCGACGCCAATGGCGGCGAGTTCCATCCCATCATCTTCAATTGGATGGTGCATCTCTATCCGCTCGAGAAAGACGCGGCGCAGATCTGGTCGGTCGATCGCCAGCACGCCGATTGAAGCATCGGGTCATCTGACGATCGGGTCATCGGGCCATCGAAGGTCAGAGGCATTTGAATTTGGATGACGCGCTGACCCGATCACTCGATGACCCGATTTTCTTTCTGATATTCTGAATTTTTCCCGCTCCTGTTCCCAATCCGATGACCACTGCCACGTCCGCCCGCCGATGGAAGATTATTGTTGCCTTCGGGCTAGTCTATGTTTTCTGGGGCTCCACCTATCTGGGCATTGGCATTGCGGTGGAGCATATTCCCCCGGCGGTCGTGTGCGCCACGCGCTTTCTAGTCGCGGGCACGATTATGCTCGCTTACTGTGCGCTGACCGGACGCCGCATTCGTTTTTCGGCGCGCCAGCTCAGCCATCTAGCGACTGTCGGCATTCTGTTATTGATGGGCGGCAATCTCACCCTCTCTTACGCGGAGCGGATCGTTCCCACCGGCTTGGCGGCGCTGCTGGTTGCGGTCACTCCGCTCTGGTTTCTGGTGCTCGATAGCCTGTTGCTGGGTGACCATCACATCTCGCGGCGTGGAAAATTCGGGCTCGTGATCGGGATCGCCGGCGTGGTCGTGCTCATCTGGCCCGATCTTCAACACTCCAGTTCCCTTGGTCATCGCGAACTCTGGTGGTCGCTGGCGTTGCAATTCGGCTCGTTCAGTTGGGCGCTTGGGTCGGTGCTCTCGAAAAAATGGCAGACCGCGGCGACCGATCCGTTCAGTGCCACGGCCTGGCAAGTGATTTTCGCCGGGATTGCGAATCTGATTTTCGCGCTACTTGTCGAGAGATCGTCCAACGTGACCTGGACCTTCCGCGGAATAGCCGCGATCCTGTACCTGGTGGTGTGCGGTTCCTGGATCGGCTACACCGCCTACATCTGGCTGCTGCAGCACGTTCCAACCTCGAAGGTTTCCACCTACGCTTACGTCAATCCCGTGGTCGCGGTGTTTCTCGGATGGCTGGTTCTGCACGAGCGCATCGACCGCTACATTCTGATGGGGAGCGCGATCATCGTGGCTTCGGTGGTGCTGGTGACGAGCGCGAAAGTCTCGACTCGCACAGCGGCGGAAGAGCTTCCCGCCGTCGAAGCTGCGGGAGACTGAGTTCTCAGCAGTCAGCTCTCAGTTATCAGTATTCAGCCCTCAGTGAAACGTGCCATTTCGGGGAACGGTCTGCCCTGTTTCTATTTTCTATCTATTTCCTGATTGATACTGATGGGGCGCGCCCGTCCCCACTCGTCTTTTAGTATTGACAACGTCATACCTTGTAATACAATGTATCGACATGAAGCGAGGCGACGCCCGCGATCCAGAGACCGGAGACAAGTGGGAAGTACAACTCCGCAAGGGATGCCTCGAACTCGCCATTCTGGCTGTGTTGTGGGACGGAAAACTCTATGGGTTGGAGATTCTGCGGCGGCTGGAGAGCGATTCCGACCTGATTGTGTCGGAGGGAACCGTGTATCCGCTGCTCAGCCGTTTGAAGGCGCTGGGGCTGGTGCAGAGTGAGTGGGTGGAATCGGACGCCGGACATCCGCGGAAATACTACGCGCTCATGCCAGCCGGAAGACATCGGGTCCGCGAGATGGCTGCGATGTGGACGCGGTTCTCATCCAGCATGACCAGGTTGCTCGCTCCACTCGCGAAGGGGAACTAGATGACCATGTCAGGCGATGCGCAGCAGGATGCACAACAGAAGATCGAAGCTTATCTAGGCAGGTTGCGCCAGCGGTTGCGCGGCATGAACGACGAAGACGCCCGCGAGATTGTCGAAGAGCTGCGCAGCCACATCACCGACAAGGCGGCTGCGAGCGGACAAGTGACGGCCGCCGGAGTTGATGCAGCGTTGGCTGCCCTGGGCGGTCCGGAAGAGTTGGCCAGCCAGTACACGACCGATGACCTGCTGGCACGAGCGGAGGTTAGCCGGTCGCCGGTGCGAATCCTGGAGAGTTTGTTTCACTGGGCAAGCCTGAGCGTTGCCGGCTTTTTCGCGCTGCTCGGCTCCGTCATTGGATATTTCTTCGGAGCTGTTTTCATTCTGGTAGCGGTGGCAAAACTATTCTATCCGCACACCGCGGGTTTGTGGACTTATCCGGACGGCAGCGGTGAGCTTGCACTCTCCTTTCGACTTGGGTTCGGGAGTCCGCCGGTGGGCAGCAAGGATGTACTCGGCTGGTGGATTGTACCGATCGGCTGGGTGGCTGGTGGTGGCCTCGTAATGTTGACCACCTACATTGCGGTCTGGTTTGTGCGGCAATACCGGAGATCGTTGTTACTGCCTCGAAGCTGATCTAACCGAAGCAACGAAAATGAAACAGACGCTCGTGAGTGGATCCACGAACAGCGAGGACTCGGGAATGGCAGCGCTCGAAGGGGCTCACTTAGAAACGGGAACCCACGCCGCGAATTGGCGGCAGAGCAAATGGCTGGCGGTCGGCGAGTTGGTTGTGGTTGCCCTCATTTTTGTCGCGGATTTCAAGCATCTCATCTTCTTCAGTAAAACTCTGTACCTGCTGCTGTTTGGATGGATCTCGCTTTGGGTGCGGAAACTGCGCTGGCGCGACGTTGGGCTAAGTCGGTTTCGCAACTGGAAAACTACACTTGGATTGGGCATTGCGGCTGGGCTGCTGCTGGAAGGTTTCGAACTGTTCGTCAGCCAGCCTCTACTGGTGAGAGTACTGAAGAGGCAGCCGGACCTGGAGGATTTTCGCGCCGTGACCGGAAATCTAAAGCTCACGCTGATCTTCCTGGCGTTCACTTGGGTTGTTGCGGCCTTTGGAGAGGAGATGGTCTACCGCGGTTACTTGATGAACCGAGTTGCCGACCTCCTGAATCGCACGCGGCGCGCATGGATCATCAGCCTGATTGTTGTTCACGTCGCATTTGGACTCGCCCACGCTTACCAGGGATTGCCCGGAATCATTGACGAGGGCATGTCGGGACTATTGCTGGGATTGATTTATCTTCGCACCGGGCGCAACCTGTCCGTGCCGATCATTGCGCACGGAGTTTGCGACTCGGTTGATTTCGTGCTCATCTTCCTCGGCAAGTACCCCGGCATGTAGGACCCAGTCGTCTGATTGCGGGCGCGGCTATTCTTCGGACTCCTCGGCATCGTTCACGACATCGATTACACGGCTGCGGATGGAGAAGACGAGCTTCTGCTTATCGCTGGGCTGGAAGGTGACTCGCAGCGGGGTGCGCTCCCAGATTGGAGGCGGACACTCCGAGTCCGGATCGTCGCCTCCTGCGGGTTCGCCTGCGTCCTTTTTCAGGATCGGTTTACGTCGTCCCACCTGCGCGACGATGGCGTAAAGTTTCTTGCCGTCTTCGGAGACGCCGCAGTAGGCGATGTGATCGCGATACCAGCTTGCCGTCGAATAGAAGGGGTCGAACTCGGGCAGGTTGAGCTGGGAGACGCGTCCGGTGAGGCGGTCAACGAGCAGCCAGCCACCGCGCTGCCATTGCCAGCGCGTGGCGGTGGCGCTATCCGTGGGCAGCGCATCGTTCACGCGAAAAGCGCGCTGGACCACAAACAGGCGGTCGGTCAGCTCATGCGGAGTTCCGGTGGTGTATTCCCTGAGTCGCGAATCCACAAACAACGGACGCACTTTCAAGTCGAGCAGCTTCTTGTCCGGTGGCGTTGGGCCATTTGGCGGAGGTCCATTTTCCAAAAGTGATGACGTGCGGTTTCGGGACCGCAGCGCACTCCATCGACACGAAGCAGAGCACGATCCACCAAGATCAGCAGGAGTTTCCGCAGTATCATGGTGGGAGACTGGCATGAGCGCGGATGTAATTGCTATGACGATTGAACAGCGAAAATGTTCGGTTTTGTGGCAACTTCATGGAAAGCAGTTCGGGTTCGCCTTTCCTGAGACCTGCAACCTGACACGTGAGACCTGCCGTGGCGCAGTTTCCGCGGGTGTGGGAAACTGAGACTATGAGCTTTCCGCCACGCCATCGCCGGACAACCCTTTCCCCGCGGGCGAACTCTTATGCGGGTATGGGTGATCTGCTGGCAGGCCGCCGCAAGCAGTCGATTCTGGTGGTTGACGACCATCTGGTGAACGGGGCGCTCATGAAGGAAATGCTAATGAGCCGCGGCTATCCCACGGTTGTGGTGCAAAACGCGGCTGCCGCGGAGGCGGAAATCCGGCGCGAGGCTCCGGACCTGATTTTGCTCGACGTGATCATGCCCGGCAAAAGCGGCTACGAGCTCTGCCGCGAACTCAAAGCGGATTCCAGGACGCGGCTGATTCCGATCGTCATGATCACCGGCCTGAGCGCTCAGGAAGACCGCCTGAAGGGAATTGAAGCGGGAGCCGACGATTTTCTGACCAAGCCGATCTATTCCGAGGAATTGTTCGCGCGCGTCCATTCGTTGCTCAAGTTGAAGGAATTCACCGACGAACTGGAAACGGCGGATTCGGTGCTGTGCACACTGGGGCTAAGCGTGGAGGCACGCGATCCTTACACCGAAGGCCACTGTGAACGGTTGGCGCGCAATACCACGGATCTAGGGCGCTTTCTGCGAGTGGACGAAGAAAGCATCGTCGCCCTGGGGCGGGGCGGCTACCTGCACGACCTGGGGAAGATCGCCGTGCCGGATGAAATCCTGAAGAAGGGCAGCAACCTGACGCCGGCGGAATGGGAGATCATGAAGCGGCATCCGGTGACCGGCGAGACGATTTGCCGTCCCTTGAAGTCGTTGCGCCTGGTGCTTCCGATCATCCGGCATCATCACGAGCACTCCGACGGTAGCGGTTATCCGGATGGGCTGCGGGCGGCCGAGATTCCACTCCTGCCGCGCATTCTGCAGGTGGTGGATATCTACGATGCCTTGCGCACGGCGCGTCCCTATAAGCCGGCACTCAGCCACGACCAGGCCGCAGTGACCATGCGCGCCGAGGCGCGAAGCGGGCTCTGGGACGAGGAGTTGGTGTCGGAGTTCTTCGGCATGCTCGACCAGCGCCGGCAAGTGGCGTGATCTGATCATCGGGTGATCTGATCATCGGGTAATCGACAGTCAAACACTTTGGCATTTGAATTTAAATGATCCGATCACCCGATGACCCGATTCCCCAACATCCAAGGATAGATTTCTGACCTATAGCATCGTCATTCCCGCCTACAACGAAAGCGTGCGCATTCGGCCGACGCTACATGAGATTCTCCGCCATGTGCAGGAACAGGATTGGGACGCCGAAATCCTGGTTGTGAATGACGGCTCCAGCGACGATACGGCGCAAATCGTGCGCGAGTATGGCAAGTTGCATCCCCAGGTTTTGCTGATCGAGAACCCGGGCAACCGCGGCAAAGGTTACAGTGTGCGCAACGGGATGCTGCATGCGCGCGGCGATATTTGCCTGTTTACGGATGCGGATCTTTCTTCGCCGATCACAGAGGCGCAGAAATTGTTCGACGCCGTTGGCGGCGGCGCCGACATCGCGATCGGGTCGCGCTGGCTGCGCTCGGACCTGCAGACCGAGAGGCAGCCACTATACCGGCAGGCGTTTGGACGAATCTTTAATCTGGTGCTGCGGATGATTTTGGGATTAAGTTTCGCGGACACACAATGCGGCTTTAAGGCTTTTCGGCGTGATGCTGCGCAACGCATTTTTCCTTTGCAGAAAATTGAACGCTGGGGCTTCGATCCGGAAATTCTTTTTCTGGCCCGCCGCGCTGGCTTGCGAGTGGAAGAGGTCCCGGTGCTGTGGGCGCACAGCGAGGGAACCAGGCTGCATCCTTTTCGCGACGGCATGCGCATGTTCGTAGAGGTTCTGCGGATCCGGTGGAATGCGATGACGGGGGAGTACACGGCCGCGGGCGTGGCTTCTCCGGAGAAACTGTAGAAGCGCGTCTGATCTCCTGTAGAGACGCGGCTTGCCGCGTCTCCGGGGACACGCTACGACGCGGTCCGATCGCTGGCGTTTGCCGCCAGGCGCACGAAATCGGCGATCTGTGCGCCCATTTCTTCAGTGGATACGGTGCGCTCACCGCGGCGCGCCAGATCGCGGGTGCGAAAGCCTCCCTGCAACGTTGAAGTGACACCAGCCTCCACGCACTCGGCTTCCTTGGGCAGATGAAAGGTGTGGCGCAGCATCATGGCTACCGAGAGAATTGCGCCTAGCGGATTCGCGACGTTCTTCCCCGCGATGTCGGGAGCTGAGCCATGGACAGGTTCGTAGAGACCGACCGGGCCTCCGATACTGGCCGAAGCGAGCAGGCCGAGCGATCCCACGACTCCGCCTGCCTCATCCGACAGGATGTCGCCGAACATGTTTTCGGTGAGGATGACGTCGAACTCGGTGGGCTTGAGGACGAGCGACATGGCGGCCGAGTCCACGTACATGTGCGAAACATGGACATCGGAAAAATCACGGGAGACGCTAGTGACGACTTCGCGCCAGAGACGCGAGCACTCTAGAACATTCGACTTGTCCACAGAGAGCACGCGCCGGCGGCGGGTGCGAGCAAGCTGAAATGCGATGCGGGCAATGCGCTCGATCTCCGGCTCACTGTAGCGCATCGTGTTGAGCGCCTGGCGTGCGCCGGGAGCGCCTTCAATGGAGCGAGGCTGGCCAAAATACAATCCACCAAGCAATTCGCGCACGATGAGGATGTCGGTTCCTTTGACGATTTCTTCGCGCAGAGGCGAACAGGTGGCCAGGCACGGGTAAAAGACCGCGGGACGGAGATTGGCGAACGCTCCAAGTTCCTGGCGGAGGCGCAACAGTCCAGCTTCGGGGCGAAGCTCGCGAGGATTGTGATCGAAGGCTGGACTGCCGACGGCTCCGAGCAGTACGGCCTGCGAGGCGAGGCAGGCTTGAATGGTCGAGTCCGGCAAGGGATTGCCGAACTTTTCCAGGGCAACGCCGCCGATCTCTTTCTCGTCGAGTTCGAGATCGTGGCCAAACCCGTCAGCCACTTCTTCCAGCACACAAATGGCTTGGGACGTAACTTCAGGGCCGATTCCATCTCCGGGTAGGGAAGTGACACGGAGTTGCATGGAGTCCTCGATTCGTTTCCGAAAGGATATTTCCGAAAGAATAAATGAGGACTGGCCCCATTGGTAGACTGTTTCGCGGCGTTCCGCAGTTTTTCAACTGCGGTTCATAATAGCCAATGACCTCTTGCTAAACACCCCAAAGGTAGTCTTCCTGCTCGCCGTGATGATCGGCGAAGGGAATTGACACTTGCGCCTGGCCGGCGCTGCCGGACACGTGCGCGGAATGCGAATCACTGGAATTGGCCGCGGCGGCAGCAGCACGCGGAAACGGCAATGCGACCGCGGCGGGCGGAAACTTCTTGGCCTGGCTGCCGGCGGCATCGCTGTGGCTGACGTTGCCGCTGATGACGTCCTGAATCAGCTCGAGCAAATGGCTGTCCTGGACCTTCTTGATGCGGTCGGCAAGAACCACAAACTTACGATAGATTTCATCCAGTTCGCGACGCTCAAACTGGTGTCCCAGTTGTTCGCAGCGCAGGCCCAGCGCGTGGCGGCCGGAGTGTTTGCCCAGCACCAGCCGCGAATCGGGCACGCCCACCGACTGCGGCGTCATGATTTCATAGGTAAGCGGATTCTTCAGCATGCCATCCTGGTGAATTCCAGCTTCGTGCGCAAACGCATTGCGCCCGGTGATGGCTTTGTTCGGCTGTACCGGAACCCGCGTGATCTCCGCCAGCATCTGGCTGGAAGGGTAGAGGTGCTCGCTGGCGACGCTGGTCTCGTAAGCATAGCGGTCAGGCCGCACCCGCATGGCCATCACGATTTCTTCCAGAGACGCATTGCCGGCGCGCTCGCCAATGCCGTTGATGGTGCACTCCACCTGGCGCGCCCCCTGCTGCACTCCGGCGAGGGAGTTCGCCACCGCCAGTCCCAGGTCGTTGTGACAGTGCGTGGAGATCGTTACTGTTTCGATACCGACTACCTTATCGCGCAAAGTCCGGATCAGTTGCCCGTATTCCTCGGGCATGCTGTAGCCGACGGTATCGGGAATGTTGACGGTCGTGGCCCCGGCCGCGATCACCGCTTCGACGATCTGGCAGAGAAACGCGACCTCGGTACGGGTGGCATCTTCGGGCGAGAATTCAACGTCGGCGCATAACGACTTCGCGTGCCGAACCGCTTCCCGCGCCTGCTCCAGGCACCGCTCACGGGTGATGCGCAGCTTGTATTTCAGATGAATGTCAGAGGTTGCCAGAAAAACGTGGATGCGCGGGTGTGCGGCCCCCTGCAAGGCCTGCCAGGCGCGGTCTACGTCGCCGGTGCAAGCGCGAGCCAAGCCGGCGATGATGGGACGCCGCACCGAAGCGGCGATGCGTTGTACCGCTTCGAAGTCGCCATCGGAGGCGATCGGGAATCCGGCCTCGATCACGTCCACTCCGAGGCGGTCGAGTTGCTGGGCCAGGCGCAGCTTTTCCTGCACATTCATGCTGCAGCCCGGCGACTGCTCGCCGTCACGAAGCGTGGTGTCGAAAATGGTGATGCGCGGCCAGTTCATTGATTCCGTACCTCCGGAAAAATTATCTCTCTACTCTATCGGCGGATTGGGACGAAAGAAAAGGTTATTATAGTTACAGTAACATTAGCGCCAGTGATACTATTAGACTGGCTTATGCAATATCTAGGATTGATAAAGAGGTGTCAGCTCGTAGTCGCAGGTGTCAGGAACCGGCCTGCAGACACTAAACACCTGTCACCTGAGACCTGCTCCTTATGGACCTTTCACAATTAGAAGTCTTCCTCACCGTAGCTCGCGAGCGCCGGTTTTCCCGAGCGGCCGAAAAGCTGTTTCGCACGCAATCTGCAGTCAGCCAGACCATCAGGAAACTGGAACTGGAGATCGGCGAGTCCCTGTTCGACCGATCTTCCCGTGAGGGAGTCCTCACCGACGCCGGACGTGTCTTGCAGGAATATGCCGAGCAGTTGCTCAACCTGCGCCAGGACGCGCAGACGGCGCTGGTGGAGATGCGCGAATTACAAAAAGGCAAGCTCGTAATCGCGGCCAACGAATTTACCGCGCTTTACCTGTTGCCGGTACTGGGCGAGTTTCGTCGCTTGCATCCGACCATCAAGATCACGGTGCGGCGTTCGCTGGCCAGTCACATTCCCGACGATGTGCTCAAGCACAACGTGGAGCTCGGGATAATTTCTTACGATCCGCAGGAACCGCAGTTGCGATCGACGGTTGTCTATCTGGACGAGTTGGCCCTGATTGTTCCTCCCGGTCATCCCCTGGCCTCGGCGGGCGAGGTCAGCATTCGGCAACTGGGCGCGGAGTCGTTCGTGGCCCACATCGTCGCGTCGCCTTATCGCGATAGAGTGATCGAAGCGTTCCGCCACCACAAAACTCCCTTACACATGGACGTGGAGCTGCCCACGCTGCAAGCCATCAAACGTTTCGTGTGCATGGGGAAGGGAGTGGCGCTGGTGCCGGAGATGAGCGTGGAAAATGAGATCATGCGCGGGGACCTGGTATGCGTTAAAGTGCGCGATCTGCATTTTCAGCGCAAGCTGCGCTTGGTGTACCGCCAGGAATCTGGATTGTCGCACGCCGGGAGAGCGTTTTTGAAAGTGGCGGAGCAGGTCGCAAAAGACAGAGGTGGGCGCTATCGCTTCCAGCGCGAAAAGTAGCGCCTATGCTGAGCGTATTTCTTTCTGAAAAATCGCCGCCACCGGGGCAACCTGAACTATTTTGAGGAGTCTTTGCGGCGGGACGAATCCACGGCGGGAACGAGCGGCCGCCGCAACGGAACGATCGCGCCTTTCGACGGATCGGCGGCAGCCGAGGCCCGCGTCAGCACCTCGTGCTGAATGTACTGCACGAACTCCTGAATCTGGCGCTGCATTTCTTCCATACGCTCGCGCATTTGCAGAATGATGGCGATCCCGCTGATGTTGACGCCCAGATCGCGCGCCAGCGACAGGATGAACTCCAGCCGCTGCAAATCTTCATCGGTGTAGAGCCGGGTGTTGCCCTCGGTGCGGCTCGGCTTCAGCAGACCTTCGCGCTCGTAGAGGCGCAAGGTCTGGGGATGAATCTCATACATCTCAGCCACCGCCGAGATCATGTACGCGCCTTTGGATTTACGCTTGGTCATACCAGGCTAAGAATCTCGCTTGCGTACCAATAGTAGCCGCAAAACAGAGACGACGCACGTTTCCCCTTTGACCCTCTGTGGTGAAGATTTTTTTGCAGGCATCGCCGAGGAACGCTGAAAAGCTACGCTGCGAGCTCTGGTTTCGGCTCTGGGGCTGCCCAGCCTGCGGGTTTCAGCGCATGATTGATCAGATAGGCGACAACGCCACCACCCACCACGATTAAGCCGAACAAGAATGAACTCATGCCGAGCACCACTTCATGTTCGCTGCGGATAATGGCGAATCCCAACAGCAAGACCGGAGGAATGCCCACCGCAATCGCGCCAAACAGGCCGCCCGGCACGCGGAACGGACGCTTCAATTCCGGCTCGCGGATGCGCAGACAGATCAAGGCTACAAATTCGAGCGTGAGGCTGGCACCGTAAATCATGATGTCGAGAGTGACCAGCCGTTCGAAACCGAGATTCAGAGCCAGGCCCCAGCCAATCGCCAGCGCCAGAATCGCGACCCAGGGCGCGCGCGATTTCGGATGCAGCTTGCCAAAAATCTTAGGCAACATGCCATCCTGCGCCATGGCCAGCGGCAGCCGCGAGTAGCTCATGACCAGCGCATTGAACATGCCAAAGCCGCTCATCATGCCGCCCGCCACCAGCGCGATTCGAAGCACGGGCCCACCCATCAACTGGGCAACGTCGGCCCACGCGCCAGTCTCCCAGGCGCTCGCCGGAAGGCCGGTGATCCACATGGCGGCAAAGGGAAGAACGTAAGTTATGCAGACGATGGCCACCGCGACCAGCATGGCGCGCGGATAGGTGCGCTGCGGACGCTCCACTTCGGTAGCGATGGTGGAGGCGTTGTCCCATCCCATGTAGTTCCACATGCAAATGAGCAGCCCGCCGAGAATGTCGACGTTTGAAGTGGTCGGTTTGGTAACCGCATTCGCCAGCGCGTGAATCTTGAACGGCGCGATCACAAAGATGGCCGCGAAGGGCGCGGACAGCGCAAAGAACAGCCACAGCGAAGTCGTCGAGACGACTTTCACGCCCATGATATTAAGGACAGCGCAGACGATCACCACGCCCAGCGCGACGGCCACGCCGCGATGGTTCTCCTGGAACCAGGGAAACATTCGCGTGAGGTAGGCGACAAACAGCGTGGGATAAATCGCCATATCGAAAATGGACGCTACCAGCGACAGCCAGGCTTCCTGAAATCCCCAGAAATTTCCCATGGCGCGCCGTACCCAGGCGTAATAGCCGCCTTCAAATGGCAGCGCGCTAGAAAGCTCACCGATCATGAACGCGGTCGGGAGGCTCCAGAGAAGCGGGGTCAGCAGCAGGATGAGAATCGCTTTGCCATAGCCGGCCCCGTGCACGATGTCTTCGGTGCCATAGGTTCCACCCGAAACCATAAAGAAGGTGGCGGCAACCAAGGGCCACAGCGTGAGGCGGATGGACTTCTTCCGGGGAGCGACGACAGGACTAAAGCTAGGCTGCGAGATGTTGGCTGGTGCGGTAGCTGTTGCCAATTTCTATGGCTTCCTCCTCAGGCGACTCACTCTCACCACCGCGTCTCCCTTGATTTTCGTTACGCGGCTCCCAGGGTGGACAGCGATTCCCGGGCATTTTCGGCGAAGTTAGTTCGCATGTGTGAGATTACGGCAAATTTCCACAGATGCAAGATATTTTTTGCAGATTTTTGTCAGGGAGGGCAGGGACGGAGGTAATGACGGCAAGAACTCTCCGCCGCCGAGGAAGCTCTTAAATTCTAGACCTTGCTCCACAGCTCAGCCCGAGGGTCTTCGGGATTCAGCTTGGCCAACTCGCGTAGCAGTTCTTTAGTCTTCTCGTCGCGAGGCATGGGCACGGTGATCCTCACCTCGACGATCTCGTCGCCGCGTACACCGTCTTTGGTAGCCGACGCTACGCCCTTTTCCCGCAGCCTCAGCTTCTGCCCCGACTGCGTCCCGGGAGGAATCTTGAGCATGCTTCGGCCATCGATGGTGGGCACTTCGATCTTCGATCCCAGCGCCGCCTCGACCGCTGTCACCGGCACCGTGATGTGGATGTCGTCGCCTTCGCGCCGGAATAGCGGGTGCTCGCCCATGCGGATGATGACGTAGAGATCGCCGACCCCGCCTCCGCGCAGTCCCGCATTGCCTTTGCCCGCGATCCGAATGCGCTGCCCGTCGCGCGTTCCACCTTTGATGCGAATTTCGAGCGGGTCGGTGCGCTCGACGCTGCCTTCGCCATGACACACGGGGCAGGTCGAAATATTCTTACCCGTCCCATGGCAGCGCGGGCAGGTGACATTGAACTTCATCCGACCGCCGGTCTGTTCGATCGTCCCCTTGCCATGACACTGCGGACATTGCCCCGGAGCTTCGATGTAGCCATTGCCATGGCAGTTTCCGCAAATATCGCGCCGGGCGATATTGAGCTTCATCACCCCGCCGCGGATCGCCGTCCAGAACGGCACGTTGACCTGGTACTCAAGATCACTGCCCGCCTCCGGCCCCTCGTCGGCAGTCTCACCCCGTCCGCCGCCGGTAAAGATGCTGGAAAAAATATCGCGGAAACCGCCGCTCCCGCTGCTCGAATTTTTGCGCCCGCCAGCGCGCGCCCCTTCAAACAGATCGGAGAAATCAAAGCCGCCGAAATCAACGTTGCTAGGTCCACCGGCGCGGTGGCCGCCCGGGAAGCCACCGCCAAAGTCGCCGGGGCCGGCTCCAGGCTGTCCCCCGCCGCGGGCGTAAGCATCGGCAGTCGCTGGATCGATATTGTCGGAGTAAAACCCAAGCTGGTCGTAAATCTTCCGCTTCTTGGGATCGCTGAGGACGTCATTGGCCTCAGAAAGTGTCTTGAACTTTTCTTCCGCGCCCTTGTCGCCGGGATTGACGTCGGGATGATACTTGCGCGCAAGTTTGCGAAACGCCTTGCGAATGTCGTCCGTGGAGGCGGACTTCTTTACGCCCAGAACGCCGTAATAATCCTTGGATTGGGTGGCCATGTCAGCCGTCAACCATCAACTTCTTAAGGGCTTGTCATCCTGAGCGTAGCACGGCCCTCAGCAAAGCCGAGGGCCGCGCGGAGTCGAAGGACCCCTACCCCACAACTTAATTCACAATTTCCGTCGCCTGCTCGTCCACCGGCACGGTGAATGCCTCAAAAGGCACGGCATCCATCGACACGGGAATCTTCTGCATACCCGTCGCGGTGGGCGCGAAGCAATACCAGCGCCCCTCTTCGGGGACGAAGTTCACAAAAAACATCTGTCCATTCACTTCGAATCTCACTTTTTCCTCTTTCCTGCACGCGGACAATACTCCCTAATTGTGATGCAAATGGGGGCGCATTAGCGCCCCCACCGAAGTGCCACCAGCCAAGAGCCAGCCGCTTACTTCTTGTCCTCAACGTCCACGTACTCAGCGTCGATCACGCCTTCGTCTTTCTTCTGCCCCGCGCCATTCGTGCCGGACGCCGCGCCCCGCCCATCGGTTGGGCCAGCACCCGGTGCCGCGCCAGAAGTCGCCTGCGTAGCCTTGTACATCTGCTCCGCCAGCTTGTGCGACGCCGTGGTCAACCGCTCGCGTGCCGAGTCCATCTGCGACTTGTCACCGCTTTCGATGGCCTTCTTCGCGTCCGCCAATGCGTTCTCCACATCGCCGCGCTCCGTGCCCGAGATCTTATCGCCATGCTCCTTCAGCATCTTCTCGATGTTGTAGACCATCGAGTCGAGCTGATTCTTGGCGTCGATCTCTTCGCGCCGAGCCTTGTCTTCGGCCGAGTGCGCGTCGGCTTCCTTCGCCATGCGCTCGACTTCTTCTTTCGACAATCCCGAGGACGAAGTAATCGTGATCTTCTGATCCTTGCCCGTGGCCATGTCTTTCGCGGTCACGTTCAGGATGCCGTTCGCGTCAATATCAAACGTCACCTCAATCTGCGGAACGCCCCGAGGCGCCGGCGGCAATCCCGTCAGATGAAATTTGCCCAGAGTCCGATTCTGCGCCGCCAAAGGACGCTCGCCCTGCAGCACATGTACTTCAACCGAAGTCTGACTATCGGCTGCCGTAGAGAACGTCTCCGTCTTCTTCGTCGGAATCGTAGTGTTCCGCGGGATCATTCCCGTAGCAACGCCGCCCAGCGTTTCGATCGACAACGTCAACGGAGTCACGTCCAGGAGCAGCAAGTCCTTGACCTCGCCGCCGAGCACGCCCCCCTGAATCGCCGCGCCAACCGCCACCACTTCATCCGGATTCACACCTTTGTGCCCTTCGCGTCCAAACAGTTCTTTGACGATCGCCTGGATGCGCGGCATCCGCGTCTGCCCGCCAACCAGCACCACTTCATTAATTTTGCTGGTATCGACGCCGGCATCTTTCATGCACTGCTTCGACGGACCGACCGACCGCTGCAAAATGTCCTCGACCATCGATTCCAGCTTGGCGCGAGTCAGCTTCTTGACCAGGTGCTTCGGACCCGATGCATCCGCCGTAATGAACGGCAGATTGATCTCGTGCTCCATAGTGGTCGAAAGCTCGATCTTTGCGCGTTCCGCCGCGTCGCGCAGACGCTGCAAAGCCATCTCGTTCCCCTTGCCGCGCAGGTCGAGACCTTCATCCTTCTTGAACTCGTCAATCAGCCAATCCACCAGCCGCTGATCGATGTTGTCGCCGCCCAGGTGCGTGTCGCCATTGGTGGCCTTCACCTCGATCACGCCTTCGCCCACTTCAAGGATCGAAATATCAAAAGTCCCGCCGCCAAAGTCGTACACGGCGATGGTCTCGTCCTTGCCCTTGTCGAGCCCGTAGGCCAGCGCGGCCGCGGTAGGCTCGTTGATGATTCGCTTCACGTCGAGCCCGGCAATCCGCCCGGCATCTTTCGTAGCCTGCCGCTGTGCGTCGTTAAAGTAAGCCGGCACCGTGATGACCGCCTCGGTGACTTTCTCGCCCAGATAGTCTTCCGCCGCCTTCTTCAGCTTTTGCAGAATCATCGCCGAGATCTCAGGCGGAGTGAACTTCTTCCCCTGCGCCGTGACGGCCACATGGTCGCCGTCCCGCTCGACCTTGTAAGGGACCATCTTCAATTCTTCGCTAACCTCGTCATAGCGCCGCCCCATGAAGCGCTTGATCGAGTAGACCGTGTTCTCAGGATTGGTAATCGCCTGCCGCTTGGCGACCTGGCCCACCAGCCGTTCGCCGGTCTTGGTAAATCCAACCACGGAAGGCGTAGTCCGGCCACCTTCTTCATTCGGTATAACTTTCGGCTCTCCGCCCTCCATAACCGCTACGCAGGAGTTGGTAGTACCCAAGTCAATTCCAATAATCTTCCCCATAACGTATCCTCCAATACAAATAAGTGCCTTATAATCAACGTGATGATGATTACGCCCGGGACCATGCTATAACCTGAGCGAATCATTGTCAAGTTTTAGATGCTGTTAGAAGTGAAGAAGTTGCGCTTGCTTTTGCTGGTGTGGTGCTTAGCCCCGTCCAAGCTGAGCAGGCGTCGAAGGACTCAGCGCGTCGGACTCGTGGCGGGGACGTGGGCCACCCGCCATCTCAAATCAGTCGGATAGTTGTAGTCCCACGCCGGGTGGGCGTGTGCACCGCCCTCACTGCGGCACCACGCCTTCGACAATAAATATGCGGCTCTTCGTGGAGCTTTGCCGGAATGGCTTGATCGCCGAATAGGCTGGCGAATCGTACCACTCACGCGCTTTCTCCACGCTGTCGAAACCGATCACCACGATGAAGCCCTTTGGCGGTTCGCCCTCAAGAGACTGGATCTTGCCGCCGCCACGAACGACATAGCGTCCATTGAAAGACTCCACTATTTGCGGCGCTTTTTCGCTATATTTCTTTAAGGTAGTGGGGTCCGTTACCTCGACTTCCGCGATGACGTAGCCAGGTGGCGTCTTCGCTTGCTGCGCATGAATCGCCCTGGCGCCTGCAAGGCCGATCAAGACGCCAGCCAGCACTGCCAGCGTCACTTTGTAGTTTGTTTTCATAGGTGCGTTCTCCCCAGTGTGTTGCGGATGAATGGCGCGCGTTGCTAGTATGCGCATTGGTAGCGTGCTGCACGTAGATTAGGTGGAGGCTGTAGTTGAGTCAAGAACGCACAATTTCGTAACATACTTCCCAACTGGATACTTAGGAGAATGCCGGATGCGGAAAATCGCGAGCAAAACGATCGGCGAGTGCCCTTGCGAATATGCCCTTCGCTACATCGGCGGTGCCTGGAAGATTCTGATTGTTTCGCTTTTGGATCGAGCGAAGATGCATCGCCACGCTGAGATAAAGCGAGTGCTACGGGGAATTACGCCCAAGATACTCACGCAGCAACTTCGCGAGATGGAGCGCGATGGCTTGATCCAGCGTACGGTGTATGCGGAAGTTCTGCCCCGAGTCGAATACCGGCTTACGGCGTTCGGCGAAACCCTGCGTCCCGTCATCGACGCGATGTATGCCTGGGGCACACAAACTCGGGAAGCCGACGCACGCACCGAGTTAACCACGAAGCTGACTAGGACGAACTCAAACGCGGGCCGAGCGGAATCACAGGCGCGTGGCCCGAGCCATCGCACCCGGCTGAACTCTCAAGGGTGCCCCGTTTAAGCTCCGCTTGGGCGGGCCCGTTGACCCTTTTCATCACAACCAGCCGGTGTCCGCTATCACAGACCCCCAGAGAACTGACTCTACAGTCCCGGAAACTTCATCCCCGCCATTCGCCGCGCGAAACTCGGCTTGCCCATCTGCTTGAACATTTTTTTCATCTGGGCATATTGCCGAAGGAGGTTGTTGACTTCCTGCACGCTGGTGCCGGACCCGCGGGCAATGCGCTTGCGGCGGCTGCCGTTGATGGCTTCGTGATGGTTGCGCTCGTATCCCGTCATCGAATTGATGATGGCCTCGACGCGGTTGATCTGTTTTTCGTCCACCTTGTCGGCAGCTTTCTGCAGCCCGGAGAACGCGCCGACACTGGGCAACATGCCCATGAGACTTTGCAGCGACCCCATTTTGCGCACCTGCCGCAACTGGTCGCGGAAATCCTCGAGCGAAAAGCCGTCGCCAGCAAGCACTTTGGAGGCGAGTTCGTTGGCCTTCTTCTTGTCGATCTGCGACTCGGCTTTCTCGATGAGCGAGAGGATGTCGCCCATGCCCAGAATGCGTGAGACGATGCGATCAGGATGGAATGGCTCAAGCGCATCGTATTTTTCGCCGATGCCAATGAACTTGATAGGCTGCCCGGTGACTTGGCGGATGGAAAGCGCCGCGCCGCCGCGGGCATCGCCATCCATCTTAGTGAGGACGACGCCCGTGAGCGTGAGCTTCTTATGAAATTCGTCGGCCGAGCGGACCGCGTCCTGTCCAGTCATCGAATCAGCGACGAACAAGATTTCCTGCGGATTGAGCAGGCGCTTAAGCGACTGCATCTCGTCCATGAGTTGGTCGTCGATGTGGAGACGCCCAGCAGTATCTACGATAAGCACGTCGCAGCCAGTGTTGATTGCTTCGCGCCGCGCCTCTTTGGCAAGCCGCTCGACGGTAGCCGTATTCGCTTCACCGACCTCGCCTTCGTAAAGGTTCGCCTTGATCGCCGCCGCGACAACTTTGAGCTGCTCGCGCGCGGCGGGACGGTAGACGTCGACCGAAACCAGCAGCGGTCGGTGTCCGCCATTCTTGAGCCAGTTGGCGAGCTTGCCGGAGGTAGTAGTTTTGCCGGATCCCTGCAGCCCCGCCATCAACACGACGGTAGGCGGTTGCGAGGCGAACTTTAATTTAGCCGTGTCTTTGCCAAGAGTCGCGACCAGTTCATCGCGGACGATCTTGATGACTTGCTCGCCAGGCGAAAGCGCGGTCAGCACTTCCTGGCCGACAGCCTTCGCCTGGATGCGATCAATGAGCTCTTTGACAACTTTGAAGTTGACGTCGGCTTCAAGCAGCGCTAGACGAATCTGTTTCAACGCCTGGGAGATATTTTCTTCCGTAAGGACGGCTTGTCCGCGGAGAGACTTAAATGCGCGCTGGAGTTTTTCCTGGAGATTCTCGAACATGCGTTCTTATTTTACCAGTGGCCTAGTTAGCCCGTGACGTTGAGAATTGAAGAGCGGTATGATAACTAAAAGGTAATGTCAGCCATACAACAACTCGTGCGCGACCAGCACATCGTGCCGCGGTGGCATCTGGGGAAATTTACCGATGCCGACGGCAGGCTTTGGTGCTACCGACGGAACAGGCCGGTCAAGAAGTTCGCGCTGAAAGGCACCTGTTGGGAGCGCGATTTCTACGAGTATGAGTTAAACGGGAAGAAGACGAACAACAAATATGAAAACTGGCTTGGGCGTATAGAAAATGACGCGGCAACAAAGCTGCCACTCCTTCTGAGCCGCAGCCGGCTGGGGTTACACGACCAGATAGTTTGGGCGGCCTACGTGGCCTCCTCTTTCGCCAGAACGGAAAAATACCGCGCTCAAATCTCGGCAGCGATGGTTGAAAAGTTCGGGGAGCAGACCCAGAGTCCCGATTTCATTCGTGGCCTGCAGCACGAGTTGTTGAAGCGGGGTGAACTAGTTTTCTACGAGGATGTGAAAAAGTCGATCGAACAGTTTCGCTCGAATATGGACAACAGCCCTTCCTTTTACCATGTCTCAGGGCTCGAACGGAACGTTGCCTCGCTGGCAGATGCGATCATGAGAAAGACCTGGCACACGATCCAAGCCCCGCCGGGGAGATTTTTCGTAACCTCCGATTGTCCCGTTACCACCGTTGAACTCGTACACGGCAAAGTAGGGCTTGGAGCTGGGCTCGGCAAGGAGCATACGGCAATCATTCTGCCGCTGACACCGGACTACTTGTTTGTAGCGTCCCCACCCTCCATGCACTGGAAATCCGTCGGCGAGCCGCGATTCGTTGACTCCGTTAACCTCTTGGCCATACAGTTCGCGCACAAGAGAGTGTATTCGCACGTAAACTCGCCTGAGATAAGGGCGCTCGTTGATGCGCAAATCAACCAGGTCGTGTTTGGGAAAAACTCGTTCCTGCCTGCAAGCCAGAATCAGAACTGACGCTTCGCCTTTACTCCACCTTCGGCCGCACCATTTCAAACCGCTGCGTGGTTCGCGTGTACTGCATGCCGCCGATGCGTCCGATCAGATCGAGCGAGTTCCGGTCTATGCGGCCTTCTTTCAGATGGTGCTCATTGATGTGAACCGAGACGATTTCGCCGATCACCAGGCTGCCGCCCTCGGGGCCGGGGTTGAAGTCGAGAATCTGACGCAGCTTGCATTCAAAGCTGACGGGAGACTCCGCCACGCGCCGCGGCCGCACGACTTTCGAAGGCGCCGAAGCGACCTTCGCCAGTTCGAATTCATTGATGCACGCCTCATAGTCGCCACTGGTCAGGTTCATGGCCTCAGCTAGTTCGAACGTAACCACGTTGATCACGAATTCTCCGGTCGCGCGAATATTCCGCAGCGTGTCTTTGGGTTCTCCAGCGGGTGCTCCTGTAGGCTCTCCCGACGCTGCTGGCGATTGTTTTGGCAAACGCATCCCCGGCGCAAACGCCAACAGCGGAGGCTTGGCGCATACGGCATTGAAAAACGAAAAGGGCGCGAGGTTAGGTTGTCCGGAAACGCTGAGGCTCGAGACCCACGCGATCGGCCGTGGCCCTACAGCGCTGATTAGAATGTTATAGAACTCACGGTGCGCAAGTTGAGGAGGGGTGACGTCCATAGAGTGGAGTATAGCTTCCGCACTCGTTACTACTCCGTCAGCTTTTCCCGGCAAACACTTCTTTTGCGGCGACCACCGTGTTGCTGTGAATCGTGATGGTGTCTTCCAACTTCAGGGCGTAGCCGCCGGCGAGGGTGACCATCACCGGAATGCCCTCGGCCTTGGCGATCCGGAACACGAGAGCGTCTCGCTCCTTCAATCCCTCAATCGTCAACGACAATCCGCCGAGCTGATCTTCGCGATAAGGGTCGGCTCCGGCGAGGTAACAGATAAGTTCCGGCTGGAACTTGCTCAATCCCAAACTGAGCGCGTCGCCGAGGCACGCCAGATAATCGTCGTCGCCGATCCCGTCGGGCAAATTCAGGTCAAGCGACGAAGGGGGCTTAAACACCGGGTAGTTGTTTAGCTGATGGAGCGAGATGGTGAAAACGTCAGCAGCGTGGCTACTGCGCGGCCTCGTCCCGAGCGGGGCCGGGTGCGCGGGATTGAGAACAGAAGCAAACGTCGGGGGCAGCGGTTCGGTGGGAACACGCGGGCCGGCAAAAATCACGGCCGTGCCATTGCCTTGATGGACGTCGCAATCGACGGTCATCGCGGTGCGAATCTTGCCATCACGCTGCATACAGCGGATGGCGATGGCCACGTCATGGATCATGCAGAAACCTTCGCCGTGACCAGGGAAAGCGTGATGGAATCCTCCGCCAATGCTGATCGCCACGCCGTCGTTGAGGGCATGATCGGCGGCCAGCACGGAGCCGCCCGCAGCGAGCCAGAAGGCGCGCACTAATTCCGGTGAGTACGGGACTTCGAGCTCCAGCTCTTCCAGCGCGGTTAGCGTGCCCGTCTTCAATTTGTGGACGTACTGCGGAGTGTGCACGAGCAGCACGTCCTGGTCGGTAGCCGGAAGAGGAGTGACAAAATCGGAAGCCTCGGCAATTCCAGAGGCAATCAGCCGGTCATAAATGCACTTGTATTTTTCGGCAGGAAATACATGAGAGCCGATGGGTAGGAAGTAGTCGTCGCTGTAGACGAGTTTGAATGGCAGCATGCTTACTCAGGATTCAGTGCCCGGCGAGTCGAGCGCCCGAAGACGCCATATGATACGCGGATTTCCGCGTTTTCGCAGTAACGGCTTACGCCTTTCCCCTGTATTTCCCTGTGTCCCCCGTGGTGAAGAATTCCGTAGCTGCTAAACTTGGCTCATTGCCTCCGAGAAAGAAATCGTCGCCGCAAGTGAGTGCCGCGCCTACGCCTGCATTGTCTCCCGCCTCGGCTGACGCTAAGGGCCGAATTTTCTTGATCGATACGATGTCGTTCATTTTTCGCGCCTATCACGCGATGGCGCGGCAGCGGCCAATGTCGACAAAAACGGGGGTCCCGACAGCGGCAACTTACGTTTTCGTCAACATGTTGCGCAAGCTGCGTGTCGATTTTTCGCCCGAGTACCTGGCGGCTGTGTTCGATGTAGGCGCGCCGACGATCCGCAATCAGCAGGCGGAAGCGATCACGACGATCCGCAAGTTCGACATCAAGACGCAGACGTTCAAAGAAGCGCAGTATGGCGGCTACAAGGCGAACCGCGCCGAGATGCCTGGCGACCTGGTGCAGCAGATTCCCTATATTCGGCGGGCATTGGAGGGTTATCGCATCCCAATTCTGCAGCTCGAAGGTTACGAAGCCGACGATGTGATCGGAACCCTGGCGCGGAAAGCGGCAGCGGAATCCTATCCCGTGTTTGTGGTGTCGAGCGACAAAGACATGCTGCAATTGGTGAACGACAAGGTGCAAGTGCTGAATCCGCCGAAGGACAACCTGATTTGCGATGTGGCGAAGGTGGAGGAAATTCTCGGAGTGCCTCCGTCGAAAGTGGTCGACGTGATGGCGCTGCGTGGCGACTCGGTCGACAACATTCCGGGCGCGCCGGGGATCGGCGACAAGGGGTCAGTGGAACTGATTCAACGCTTCGGAAGCGTGGAACAGGCGCTGGAACATGCCACGGAGGTGGAGAAGAAGACATATCGGGAATCGCTGCAGAACAATCGCGACAACATCCTATACAGCAAACAACTGGTGACGATTGATACCGACGTGGCGGTTGAACTGGATATTGCGGCGATGAAGGCGGGCGAACCGGACGTTGAGTCTCTGCGCGCGCTGTTTGCCGAACTGGAGTTTACTTCGTTGCTTAAGGAGTTGCTTCCCGTAGTCGAAGTAAAGGAGGGCGACTACCGGGAAATCAAGTCGAAGGCTGAGTTCGATGAGTATTTGAAAATCCCGGGCGAGAACGCGCCGCTCGCGCTGGCGATTCCGACGGAACACACCGAGAGCCTTTATACCGAGAGCGTTGCAGAAGAAGATGAGCCTCAGCCTGCACAGTCGGGGTTTCTGGCTCTGCAGCCCGCGGATGCGTATGTTCAGAATGAAGTTGTACAACGCATTGCCGCCTCCAATTCCCCAGGGGCGGGTGCAATGGTCGTGCTGGAAGACAAAGCGCTCATCGATCGGGTGAGAGACGTGCTCCAAGATGCCGCTGTCCCCAAGACAATTCACGATTTCAAGTCTGCGCTCCACCATTTTGGCGAGCAGGGGATCGCGCTAGCTGGAGTGCAGCATGATCCAATGCTCTATTCGTACCTACTCGATCCGACCTACTCGTCGCATTCGTTGCCAGAGGTTGCGCTGCGCAGATTCAATCTGAAGTTGAGCGGCAACCTGGCGGAAGCGGCGGATATAACGGGCAGACTGGCAAAGGCGCTTCGCAAAGAAGTCGACGACCAGGGACTGACCTCCGTGTACGAGGAGATCGATGCGCCGCTTGTGCCTGTGCTGGCGCGCATGGAAGACGCGGGAGTAAAGATCGATCTCGCGGCGCTCGAAAGGATGTCGGGAGAGTTGCAGCGCGAGGCGGCGGCCAAGGCGCACGACATCTACGAGCGTTGCGGCGTGGAGTTCAACATTAACTCGCCGAAGCAACTGGGCGATGTGCTATTCAACAAACTGGCCCTCCCCATGCCGGTGAAATACGGGAAAGGAAAAAAGATTTCTACGGCGGTCGATGTGCTGGAAGGACTGGCGACCGATCACGAGGTTCCTCGATTGGTGCTGGAGTACCGGCAACTAACCAAGTTAAAGTCGACCTATGTAGATGCATTGCCGGCTCTGATTCGCAGCCACAGTGGCCGCGTGCATACGACTTTTGGACAGACCGGAACCGCCACGGGAAGGCTGTCTTCGACGAATCCGAATCTTCAGAATATTCCGATTCGCACCGAACTTGGGCGCGAGATTCGCGCAGCTTTCATCGCCGAGCCCGGGCACGTACTGCTGGCTGCGGATTATTCGCAGATCGAACTGCGGCTGCTGGCGCATTTGTCGAAAGACAAGTTGCTGGTCGAGGCGTTTCGGCGCGGGGATGACATTCACACCCTGACCGCTTCGCAAGTGTTTGGTGTGCCGCCGCTTATGGTTACACCCGACCACCGGCGGCAGGCGAAGGTGGTGAACTTCGGGATTGTGTACGGTTTGTCCGCGTTTGGGCTGTCGCAGCAACTGGGCATTGAGCCGGCCGAGGCCAGGAGGTTCATCGAAGCCTACTTTGAAAAATATGCGGGAGTGCGGGCATTCATCGATGCTACCCTCGAGCAGACCCGGCGCGATCAGAAAGTGAAGACGCTATTTGGGCGCATTCGGCCGATCCCCGACATCAACAGCAAGAACGCTACACAGCGCGGGTTTGCGGAGCGAACCGCGGTGAACACTCCTTTGCAGGGAACGGCCGCCGACCTGATCAAGCTGGCGATGATCCGGATTGATGAGGAAATCCGCAAGCGCGAGCTGAAGTCTCGGATGACGTTGCAGGTTCACGATGAACTTGTGTTCGAGGTGCCCGAGAGCGAAGTGGAGCGAATGAAGCCGCTGGTGCGGGAGCACATGGAGGAAGCGTATGCGCTCGCCGTCCCGCTGCTGGTGGAAATTGGAGTAGGACCAAACTGGCGGGACATGGAGTAGACAAACGCATCGAGACAATAAATGATGACACCCGAGGCTTGGGGAAACGCAATCTCGCATTTCTGATATAATTCGGAGAACAAGGCTGGCCAGCGCCGCCTTCGTCATTCATTTCAGCCGGTTGATTCCAGCCGCATGGCAAAGATTTTCGATCCTGCGGAGGCAGTCTGATGAGTGCAGCTCCAGCGCCGGCGTTAGAAGAAGTGCAGCGGCGCAATTCCCCCCGGCACCCCATCAACGTACCCCTGGACTTGATCGCATTGCGGTCGGGTGTCCCCGAAAATTTACCGGGGCGCTGCACCGACATCAGCGAAGTCGGTGTGGGTGCGGTAGTGGCCGGAGAAATGGCGGCGGGCCAACACGTGGCCGTCGAACTGCGGCTTCCGAATGTTGGCGTGCCGGTCCGGGCGCGCGCCCTCGTCCGTTACCAGTCGCGGCTTCGTTGCGGGTTTGAGTTTGTGGGACTGTCGGCGGAGCAGCGGGAGATGATCCGGTATTGGGGTTATCGCTCCGCTTCCCAGCCGTATTTAGGAGGAGAGACAGGCGGAGCTGCAAAGACGGAAGTGCCGGTCGTCGCCGCGCAACCTGCTGCGAAGCCAGAGCGCAGAATTCGCATCGGGCGGCGCGGGTTTTATGTGCTGATCAGTGGCATGCTCGCTTTGGCCAGTCTCGGATGGTGGCAGTGGCAGAGGTCCTGGAATGAACTGGAGAAGCGGCTGCTGGTTAGCGAGGAGGGGTTGCGAGTTTCTCCCGAAACCATGGAGAAACGGATTGTGACCAAGGTTGAGCCGATATACCCAGAGGCTGCGCGAACCGCTGGAACTGAAGGCGTAGTGTTGCTGGATGCGGTGATTGCGCCGGACGGCAGCGTGAAGCGATTGCTGTCTGTGTCCGGACCCGACCTGCTGGTGCAGTCGGCGACGGAGGCGGTGCGGTCTTGGAAATTTGAGCCGTACCTCTCCAGCGGCAAAGCGGTTGAGGTTGAAACCACGATTGCAGTCGAGTTCCGCCTGCATTGACGTTGCGCTATTCGAATTTTTCAGCCTGCTGGAAGGTCGCACCGCGCTGGTCTTTGGCAGAGACGATCGCGGAGACGGCGGGTTCACCGTCGAGTTGCCACGCGATATTTAACGCAGGATCATTCCACGCCACCGTGCGTTCGTGCTCGGGCGCATAAAAATCCGTGGTCTTGTATAGGACATGAGCGGTATCGGATACGACTCGGAAGCCGTGAGCAAATCCGCGCGGAATCCATAAAATGCGTTTGTTCTCGCCGGAAAGTTTGATGGACTCCCATTTCCCAAAGGTGGGTGAGTTGCGGCGCAGGTCGAGCGCGACGTCTAGAATCTCGCCGGTGATGGCGCGCACCAGTTTTCCCTGGGGCTGGCGAATCTGGTAGTGCAAGCCGCGGATGACGTTCTTTTCGGAATAGGAGTGATTGTCCTGGACGAATGACTCGGTAATGCCGAGTTCGGCAAACGTACGCTGGTTGTAGCTTTCCAGAAAGAAGCCGCGGTCGTCACCGAAAACACGCGGTTCGAGGAGCAGAAGTCCGGGAAGGCTGGTGGCGATTTTCTTCATCGGCAAATTTTCACAATTAGAAGACGCGCTCCCGGAGCAGTTGCAAGAGGTATGTGCCGTATCCATTGTTGCGCATCGGCTGCGCCAGCGCTTCCAGTTGCGCGGCGGTGATGTAGCCGGAGCGATAGGCGATTTCCTCAGGACAGGCGACCATGAGGCCCTGGCGTTTCTCCAAAGTCTGAATGAATAAGGAGGCTTCCATCAACGCTTCATGCGTGCCGGTGTCAAGCCAGGCCGTGCCTCGGCCCATCACACAGACGTTGAGTTGATTGCGCTCGAGATAAACACGGTTGACGTCGGTGATTTCAAGTTCGCCGCGCTTCGAAGGCTTGAGACTCGCGGCAATTTCGACGACCTGCCGATCGTAAAAATAAAGTCCAGTGACCGCGTAGCGGGACTTCGGATGCTTCGGTTTCTCTTCGATGCTGAGCGCCTTGCCATGCGCATCGAACTCAACGACGCCGTAGCGCTCAGGGTCATGGACGGGGTACGCAAAAACGCGCGCGCCTTTTTGCTGGAGCGCAGCTGCGCGCAATTCTTTGACGAGGTCGTGTCCGTAGAAAATGTTGTCGCCGAGCACGAGCGCGCAGCCGCAGGAGCCGATAAATTCGCTGCCGATCAGAAATGCCTGGGCAATGCCTTCGGGCTTCGGCTGAACCGCGTACTGGAAATGGACGCCGTAGCGGGAGCCATCGCCGAGCAAGTGCTCAAAACGGGGCAGATCCTCGGGCGTCGAGATGAGCAGAATTTCGCGGATGCCGGCCAGCATCAGCGTGGAGAGCGGGTAGTACACCATCGGTTTGTCGTAGACCGGCAGCAGGCTCTTGGGAAGGACGTGGGTGACGGGATAGAGTCGCGTGCCCGATCCTCCCGCGAGAATGATGCCCTTGTAATTCGGTGGCGCGGTTTTGGTCATGTCGAATTTCAGTCTCGGCTTTCCCTCTCAGCGTTCGGTGGCGTAATGTTTCGCCATCCATTGACGATAGCTGCCGCTGGTGACATCACGGACCCAGTCTTCGTGTTCAAGATACCAGAGGACAGTTTTGCGAATGCCGCTCTCAAAGGTCTCCAATGGCTGCCAGCTCAGTTCGCGCTCGATTCTAAGTGTGTCCATCGCGTAGCGGCGGTCGTGGCCGGGACGATCTTTGACGAACGTGACCAGCTTGTTGTGCGGAACGGCCGGGTCGTTAGGGCGCAGTTCGTCGAGCAGTCCACAGATGGCTCCAACAATCTCCAAGTTCTTTCTTTCGCTTCTCCCACCGATATTGTAGGTTTCTCCGGTGCGGCCGTGGGAAAGCACGGTGCGGATGGCGCAGCAGTGATCCTCGACGTAGAGCCAGTCGCGCACGTTTTCGCCGTCGCCATACACCGGAAGCGGCTTGCCGGCGCACGCATTCAGAATCATGAGCGGGATCAGTTTTTCGGGAAACTGGTAGGGTCCGTAATTGTTGGAGCAGTTGGTGGTCAGAACTGGAAGCCCGTAGGTGTGGTGATAGGCGCGGACCAGATGATCGGAAGCCGCCTTGGACGCGGAGTACGGGCTGTTGGGCGCGTAGGGACTGGTCTCGCTGAAGGCCGGGTCGCTCGGCCCGAGCGATCCGTAAACTTCATCGGTTGAGACGTGCAGGAAACGAAACGACGCGCGATCGGGTTCTGCAAGCGCCGACCAGTAGGCTCGCGCTTCTTCGAGCAGGCTGAATGTGCCATTAACGTTGGTGCGGACGAAATCGTCGGGCCCGTGGATGGAGCGGTCCACATGGCTCTCGGCGGCGAAGTGAACAACTGCGCGCGGTTGTTCGCGCCGCAACAAGTCGCGCAACAGCTCGCGGTCGACAATGTCACCCTGCTCGAAGCGATAGCGCGGATCGGTTTCGACGGCGCGCAGGTTGTTAAGATTGCCCGCGTAGGTCAGCTTGTCGAGATTCAGGACGCGTGCCCGTTCCGAGGCAATCCATTGGAGAACGAAGTTCGAGCCAATGAAGCCCGCGCCACCGGTGACCAGGATGAGATCTTCCATCTAGATAGACAGCATAGTGCAAGACGCCGCGTTCCGATTCTAATCATAACCACAGCCGGGCGCGAAGTCGCGCCCGGCTTCGGGCGGAACTCGTCCTCTACGCCATGTCACACGGCGAGAATCGCCCGGCGGAATGGATGCCAAGCAACGCCTGAGCGCAGAAGGAAGGCCGACGGATACAATGGCAATATGCGGAAAAGCGACGAGGTCGTCCGGTAATGAGTTCCGGGCCCCAGTCCCAATCCAAAGTTGCGCGTCGATGGACCGTGATTGCTTCCGGCCTGCTCCTTCTGGCCTTGGCGCTGGTCGTGATCTATACTGGCCCGCAAGCTTTTTTCAGTCCGGTAGCATTGGTCGTGGTGTCCGCGATCGGACTGGCCGCGCTGCTGCTCCAGGTGCGGTTTCGCCAGGACCTTCCGAACGTTCATTCTCCCCTCTGGCTCAACGTCCTCGGCATTCTCTGTGCCCTGATTTCGTTGTTCGCGGATTACCTCCGCATGACTCGCCGAATGCTGGACCTAGTGGCGTTTGCCGCCGTGGTCTGCTTCGGTATCAGCGGATCGCTCATTCTGCAGGCACTGCGGCGGCGCGTGCGAACACCTCAATGAGAAGGCACAGTGAACTTGAGACAAGGTAGTTGCGGGGGAAAAAGCTTCGTCGAGCTCATAGTACACTTGCGTTTCCATGACCAACAACAACTCTTCAAATTCAGTCCTGAGCGACCAGTTTCTCGAAACAGATCTTGGCTCCCACGGGTTCCAAGTACTTAAGGGCTTTTTGGATCAATCGGAATTGACAATCTGTCTGTCTCTTGTCGGATCTGCCCAGACCTCGTCTCATGACATCTCGTGCTCACGTCCGCACAATACGCTCGTACCGCTGCGATGCAACGATGCCATCGTTCAACTGCTTCTCACCTCTGATCGAAGAGTGCAAGCGATAACGGAGGTCGCGCAGGCTGCTGATCTGAGATGGATTTCGGGGTATGTGAGCATCAAGGAGCCGCACAGCCCCGCTCTGTGGTGGCATCAAGACTGGTGGTGCTGGGACATCCAGTGAGTTACCGGCTAACGCCTCCGCAAATATCGGTTTTGTGTTATCTGACGGACACGAACGCCAAGAATGGTGCGCTGCGGGTCTTGCCGGGCTCTCATCTCAAGAGCGCTCCGATACATGCGTTTCTTCCGGAAGCACACAGCCATCATGCAGGAGACCTTGAACCGGAACACGTCGCCATGAGTGATCTCCCCGATCAAGTAACTCTGCCCTTAAGTGCAGGCGATGCCGTCGCAATCGATTACCGGCTCCTGCACGGCACGCACGGTAATGCCAGTCCAATGAAGCGTCAGTGCATTCTTCTTTCCTTCACTCCCTCCTGGTACAGGCTCCCGGAGGATATAAGGGCGCACTTGATCGCTCATCCTGCTCAGCCATCTGATCGTGAAAGGCTGCGGCTTCCGTCCAAATTCGCGAAACTTATACCGGTCTTTGCAGGCCCGCAGCAAGATCTGCCGATCAATCGTAACGCGCCTTCAATATTTGACATTCTCGACCTGGGTAGCAACCGACTCTTGGTGCGCTGAACCGAGAGGTCTCCCGGCGTCACTGTCCGCGAACTTTCCCAGTTACAATGCCGCTATGCGAGTCACACTGTTCGGTGCATCCGGACTGCTCGGCCAGGAACTGGTTCATGAGTTGCGCGGTAATGAGGGCGGCGACCCCTTGACCGCGCTGTCTTCGAAAGACGCCGACCTGCGAGACCGCACGCGCGTTCGCGACGTGATTCGCGATTCCTGTCCCGACTGGATTCTCTTGTCCGCCGCCTACACCGACGTGGATGGCTGCGAGTCCAACAGCGAATTGGCCTTCGCGGTGAATTGCGACGGCGCCGTCAATGTGGCCGAGGCTGCCCGCGAAGCCGGATCGCGCTTGCTGTTTCTGAGCACGGATTACGTTTTCGATGGCTGCAAGAAATCGCCTTACGAAACCACCGATCCAAGAAATCCGACCAGTGTTTATGGCGAGAGTAAAGCCCGGGCCGAGGAAAGGATTCTCGAGATTCTGCCCGAGGTGTGCATCGCCCGGACATCCTGGCTGTTCGGGCACGGAGGCAAATGTTTTCCCGCAACGATTCTGAAGCTGGCCGCAACCCGTCCTGAGATTTCGGTGGTGAACGATCAGCGTGGCAGCCCGACTTTCACGCGCGATCTCGCGGCCGCGCTCGTGCAACTTTGCCGCGCGTCCGCTCGTGGCATCGTGCACGTTACCAATTCCGGCAATTGCACGTGGTATGACTTCGCCGCCGAAATCGTGCGCGCCTCCGGCTTGCCGGCTAAGGTCAAGCCCGTGACTACAGCTGAATTCCCCCGTCCGGCGCGGCGACCTGCCTACTCTGTTCTGTCGCCTGACAGCCTGCACGCCTACAACATCCGCATGCCGGAATGGCAGGATGCGTTGCGGAGCTATCTTGCAAGTGCTCCCGCTGCTGCGTCCGTCGTCTGATAGGGAGTGCTCCACTCAACAATCGTTTCACACGGTTGCGAAAACGCGAGAGCGGCGTACAATAATCCGTTTTCCAAGTCGAGAAAGAAAATCAATTCTATCTGTGCGACCGAGGAGGTCAACTATGAAAAGAATCGTGGGGGCGATGCTCGCCCTGGTTGTTTTGCTGCCTATGGGGACCGGCATTGCTGCTGCCCAGGACAAGATGGGCATGATGCCACCCAAGGTACTGGTGGTCACGCGGGAGTATACCAAGCCTGGGAAGTCGGGTACCCAGCACGAAAAGACCGAAAGCGCGTTTGTTCAGGCAATGATGCATGCGAAATGGCCGACCCACTATCTGGCGGTGGAATCTCTTTCGGGTAAGGCGCGCGCTCTCTTTTTCACCGGCTACGATTCGTTCGCAGCGTGGGAAAAGGATACGCTCGCAACCGAAAAAAATGCCACGCTGTCGGCTGCCCTTGACCACGCCTGGGCAGCAGATGGTGAACTGTTGAGCGAGACCGACGGAGCCGTGCTCGCATTCCGCGAGGAATACAGCCTGCGTCCTGAGGTGGACATAGCCCACATGCGCTATTTCGAAATCTCGGCCTGGCAGGTTAAGCAAGGTCATGACAAGGATTGGGACGAAATCGTGAAGCTGGTAATCGCCGCCTACAAGAAAATCCCCGACGCACACTGGGCGGCTTATCAGGCGGTCTATGGATTCCCAGACACCACCTACATCGTCTTCAACCCAATGAAGTCGCTGTCGGAGGTTGACAAGAGCTTTGCGGCGAACAAGGACTTTGAAGCGGCGATGGGCGAAGAAGGCATGAAGAAACTCGCCGGGTTGTCGGCGTCGGCGATTGAGTTGAGCCAGACGAACCTGTTCGCGTTTAACCCGCGCATGAGCTACCCGGCTGACGACTGGGTGAAGGCAGATCCGGAGTTCTGGAAACCAAAAGCCGCCGCTGCTCCCGCGGCCGCCAAGAAACCAGCGGATAAGCCCGCTGAAAGCCATTAAGGTCTGACCTTTAAGAAGGCACTGAGCCCGCCCTTCGATTTCCTGAGGGCGGGTTTTCCGTTTGACGAGACATATCCGGCCGAGGCCCAGCGGAGTGCAAATAATATATCGCTTTGCGATACACTTGTCTTGTGGAGTAGAGATGGCGACTGACCGATTACCGCGCTCCGGACCCTTGCGCTGCCGGATACGCTTTTTCGGCGCAAAGGCGACGACGCGGCACGTTGCGTGAGACGCGAACCGCAAGACCGCGCGGCATAACCAAACGAAGAAGCGTAGAAGAAAATCGTGAGGCAGGATACCAAAACAAAATTGCGGGACATCGAGACGGTCATCAGCGAAAAGGACCGCAATCACAACGACGAGCTGGGAGACTTCACAACCACGTGGCGAGTCGTTCCGATCTCCATATTGGCTACAGTGATTGGTGTGGTCTGCGCGTTTGTCGCCCTAGCGTTGCTCCGTTTAATCGGGTTATTCACCAATCTGTTCTATTTCGGCCGGTGGAGCACAGCACTAGTTTCGCCGGTGGGAAACCATCTTGGCGTATTCAGCGTTTTCGTTCCCATTGCCGGCGCGCTAATCATCGGTGTTATGGCGAGGTACGGTTCCGAGCGCATCCGCGGTCACGGCATACCCGAGGCGATTGAGTCTATTTTGCTGGGCGGCAGCCGAATTGAACCGAAAGTCGCGGTTCTCAAACCACTCTCATCGGCAATCTCGATCGGGTCCGGCGGCCCGTTCGGCGCGGAAGGCCCGATCATCATGACGGGCGGAGCGGTGGGCTCGATGATCGCCCAGCTGTTTCACCTGACGAGCGCGGAGCGCAAAACGCTGCTCGTGGCCGGCGCCGCCGGCGGGATGTCCGCGACCTTTGCGTCGCCCGTGGCAGCGGTGCTGTTGGCCGTCGAGTTGCTGCTTTTCGAATGGAAACCGCGAAGCCTGATTCCGGTGGCATTAGCCAGTGCGATGGCTGCGGTCGTACGAAGATATATCCTGGGGTTCGGGCCGTTGTTTCCCGTGCCGATTCACCCCTTGTTCATTGGACCCAAAGGACTGCTCGGATGCGCCCTCGTTGGTCTTCTGGCGGGAGCCCTGTCGGCCCTGCTCACCGTATCCGTGTACGCGGCTGAGGATGCTTTCCAGCGGCTGAAGATTCACTGGATGTGGTGGCCCGCGATCGGCGGGCTGGCCATCGGTTTGGGAGGTCTGGTTTTCCCGCAAGCCCTGGGCGTAGGTTACGACACGATTGGAGCCTTGCTTCAGGGAAGCGTCACCACGCGGGTGATTCTCGGAGTCCTGCTCGTCAAGTGGTTCATCTGGGCGGTATCGCTCGGCTCCGGTACATCGGGCGGCGTCTTGGCGCCGCTGCTCATGATGGGTGGCGCGCTTGGCGGTCTCGAAGCCATGTTTCTTCCCAACGAAGGCGCGGGGTTCTGGCCGCTGATCAGCATGGGCGCCATTCTTGGCGGCACGATGCGTGCTCCGTTTACGAGTATCGTTTTTGCCTTTGAGCTGACGCACGACGCAAATGTTTTTTTGCCCTTGCTGGTGGGTAGTGTCATCGCTCACGGTTTCACGGTCCTGACGCTGCGGCGGTCCATCTTGACCGAGAAAGTTGCCCGGCGCGGCTACCATCTCAGCCGCGAATATGCCGTCGATCCCCTGGAAATTCTTTTCGTCCGCGAGGTCATGCGAACCAAGGTTGTGGTATTGCCAGCCGCGAGTACGCTAGGCGAGATATGGCACTCGTTGCGGGCGGATCACCGCCAGGAGCAGCGCTTGCTGCCGGTCGTGAACCCCGAAGGACAGCTCGTCGGTGTGGTGACGCGCGGGGATATAAGCCGGCGGAGGGAGCAGAACGGAGTGGCAGCCCTCGGATGGCCGATCGGTGATCTGGTGCGAACCAACGCGGTGGAAGCCTATCCCGACGAACCGCTGCGGGTGGTCGTATATCGCATGGTGGAAAAAGGATGCACGCGAATGCCAGTTCTCGAGCGCAACACGAGGAAATTCCTAGGTCTGGTTTCGCTCAATGATTTGCTGAAGGCGCGCTCGCGGCACTTGGAAGAAGAGAGCCGCCGCGAACGAAGTCTAAAACTCAGGTTGTTTCCTCCAGAAAGACAGAATCCCTAGGGAGCAACCCTCTGAAGAACTTTAATGGTTCTTTTCCTGCCCGAGCCACAACTCCGATGTTTGCGACCGCCCTGTCCAGTCCTGGCCGCCGTAATTTATCCTTAACCTCTCTTCGAGGACCAACTGTGAACAAGTGCTTCTTATGGACTCTGCTCGCCTTGCTCTGTGTTCTAGTTTTTCCCTTCGGGCTTTCCGCCCAGCAATATGACCCGACGATGTACCAGGAACTTCGCTGGCGCATGATCGGCCCATTTCGCGGCGGCCGCACCGTGGCGATCTCGGGCGTACCGGGCCAGCCGAATGTCTTCTACATGGCGCCGAACAACGGCGGAGTTTGGAAAACGACGGATTTCGGCCGCACCTGGAATCCGATTTTCGATGATCAACCTAACAACGATCAACCTAACAATGACCACCCTTCCGGCTCCGTCGGAGCGCTCGCGGTCGCGCCTTCGAGTCCGGACACGATCTACGTCGGAAGCGGTGAAGGCCTGCGCCGTCCCGATCTTTCGGTAGGAGACGGTATCTACAAATCGACCGACGCGGGCCGCACTTGGCAGCATTTCGGACTGCGCGACGCGCAGCAGATTGCATCCATCATCGTCGATCCCAAGGACCCCAATCGCCTCTTCGTCGCAGCTCAGGGACATCCCTACGGCCCAAACGCTGAGCGTGGTGTCTTTCGCTCGCTCGACGGCGGTCAGACCTTCCAGAAAGTTCTCTACAAGGATGAGAACGTCGGAGGCATGGACCTCGTCTTCGATCCCCGTAACTCGCAGGTCATCTTCGCCAGCATGTGGGCCTCGCGCCGTCCGCCCTGGACTACCGGTGTTGGCTACACCGGACCCGGTAGCGGCCTCTACAGATCAACCGACGGCGGAAGCACATGGCGCCAACTCACCAAAGGATTGCCCGGTGCAGCCGAAGGTATCGGCCGGATCGGTCCCGCCATCTCCAGCAGCGATCCCGATCGCATGTATGCCTGGGTGAACGCCAGGAAAGGCAGCGGCATCTACCGCTCTGACGACGCCGGCGAAAGCTGGCAGCAAGTGAACGACGAAGAACGGGTTTGGGGCGCGGCGACGACTTCGGTTGCGTCCGCGTCGATCCGCGAAATAAAGATGTGATTTATGTGGCCAACACTTCGACCTACCGCTCCACCGACGCCGGCAAGAGTTTCACGGCCATCAAAGGCGCGCCCGGCGGCGATGACTACCACACCATCTGGATCAATCCCGAAAACCCCGACATCATTGCCATTGCCCTGGACCAGGGCGCGACCATCAGCGTCAATGGTGGCCAGACCTGGAGCTCCTGGTACAACCAGCCCACCGCGCAGTTCTATCACGTCATCACCGACAACGAGTTTCCTTACTGGGTTTATGGCGGCCAGCAGGAAAGTGGTTCGATCGGCACCGCTAGTCGCAGCGACTTTGGCGAAATCACTTTTCGCGATTGGACCACGGTCGGCGTCGAAGAATACGGCTACGTTGCTCCGGATCCGCTACATGCCAATCTGATTTACGGTGGCGAGGTTACAGTGTTCGACCGCAATACTGGACAGACGCGTGACGTTTCGCCGGCCGTTCTAAGAACCGGCAAGTATCGCTTCAATCGCACCGCGCCGCTGATTTTCTCGACGGCCGATCCGCACGTGTTGTATTTGGGATCGAACGTACTGTTTGCTACTCGCGACGGCGGCAACAGTTGGCAGATGATCAGCCCCGATCTGACGCGCGAAGATCCTGGCGTCCCCGCCACTCTGGGGCCGTTTGTCGAGGACGATCCGGCGAAAGGCAAAAATCGCGGCGTGATCTATTCGATTGCTCCGTCCCCAAAAGACGCGAACCTGATCTGGGCCGGGACCGACGACGGACTGATCCAAGTGACGCACGATGGCGGCAAGAACTGGCAGAACGTAACTCCGAAAGAGTTGACACCCTGGAGCAAACTGGCCCAGATGGATGCGTCGCATTTCGATACCCCAACTGCCTACGCGGCGGTGAACCGCTTCCGGCTCGATGACCTGCATCCTTACATCTACCGCACGCACGACGACGGGAAGACGTGGCAGAAGATCATAAACGGCCTGCCCGATAACGAGCCCGTCAACACGGTAAGGGAAGATCCGGAACGCAAGGGATTGCTTTTTGCCGGAACCGAACGCAGCGTGTATGTGTCGTGGGACGACGGCGACCATTGGCAGTCGCTGAAGATGAATCTTCCGCCAACGTCGATCCGCGATCTCGTCGTGCATCATGACGATGTTGTGGTCGGAACTCATGGCCGTTCGTTCTGGATCCTCGACAACATCACGCCGCTGCGGCAGTTCAGCACGGAGGTTATGGACTCGACTGCACATCTTTTCGCGCCGCAGCTCACCTATCGCGTGCGCCGCGACAATAACACCGACACGCCGCTGCCGCCCGAAGAACCTGCCGGACAAAATCCTCCGGATGGCGCGATGATCGACTACTGGCTGAAGAACGCGGCTTCTGGTCCGGTAACTCTGGAAATTGTCGATGCTTCGTCGAGAAAAGTCGTGCGCCGTTTTTCGAGCGCCGATGAGCCCGAAGTAGTCGACGCTAAAAAGTTCAACGTTCCCATGTACTGGGTGCGACCGGCGCGAACGCTCTCAGCCGGGGCTGGCATGCACCGTTTCATCTGGGACTTGACCTATCCTGCCCCGGACGTGTTGACACGCGATTACCCGATTTCCGCGATCTACCACGACACGCCGCTCTATCCGCTGGGAGCGACCGTGCTGCCGGGCCAGTACACTCTGATTCTGACGGTGAACGCAAAGCAATACACGCAGCCGCTGAATATTCGCATGGACCCGCGAGTGAAGACCTCGCCGGAAGAACTGCGCCTCCATTTCGAACTTGACCAAAAAATTGCCGACGCTCTTCACAAGGATTACGAAGCCCTGCAACAGGTGCGCAGCCTGCGGTCACAGCTGAAATCGCTCGCGGGCGCGCCGGATGCGATCAAGAAGACCGCTGCTGCGTTGGAAGCGAAAGCTGCGGCCATCGAGGGCGCAACCGGCGGCTACGGCGCGCGCTACCTCAGCACTCCCGAAGGCCGCAGCCTGGCTCGCCTGAATAGCGGCCTCAACGCCCTCGTCAGCGCTTTGGATACCGCCGACGACGCGCCGACGACGCAGCAATCCGCGATGTTCGTGGAACTGGGAAAGGCGCTGGAAGAGCAGTTGTCCGCGTGGAGCCAGCTCAAGTCCAAAGACATTCCAGAACTGAACGAGCACCTGAAGAAAGCAGGATTGCCTCCGATCGATCTGAAAAAGCCGGTTGCGGGCGCGGCTGATGCGGTCGAGACCACCTCGCAGGACCGGGAGAAGGACGTTGAATAAGTGCGGCGTGGAAACCCCTGTCCGCGAAAGCGCTTGTCCCGCGCCATTTCCTGCCGAAAAATATTTCATTTTCGACCTAGTTTTCCTGCTGTGTCCTCATACTTCCACAGGCGGCAAAAGTGCATAATGCGCGTGCTTGGCGTTCTGCATAGTGGGGGAGGGAGCATGAAATCAACGGAGCTAGCGAGAAAATTGTGGCGCAGCGAAGAGGGTCAGGACATCGCCGAGTATGCGGTGATGCTGGCGGTGATCCTGGTGATCGTCATTGGAACCGTCCGTCTGATCGGCGGGAATGCGAATAATGTGTTCTCCCAGGTTTCCAGCAGCATTTCGCAATAGCGTGTCTGTGTGGCGCGGGCGCCTTGCCCGCGAAAAGCCGACGCCAAAAATAAAGATGCGCCGCGTGAGGACCTCGTCTCTTCAGCAGTCGTCTGAACTATCCGCTTGTATTTACTCTATAGGGCAATAATATATTTGACTGACTTTCTATCAACTGGCACAATCTCCCGATGCGTTTTTGGCACGCACTCTGGGAGCTTATCCACACATGGCAAGGTGCCGTCCTTGCGGTTCTAGCCGTCCTCGGCGGAATTTATTACGGCCCTCGAAAAATGTTAGAGACTTGGGACTGGTACCTGAATCGCTTCCGCGACGAACCGATATTGGATCTAATGCGAGAGCGGTCCTTGCTCGCTACTGAGTTGCGCACTCACGCGATTGAAGGATATAGCGTCGGGGAATTGGCGCAGGCGCTAAATAGAGATCAGAAATCAATTGCAAATTCTCTGGGCAGGCTCAAGCGGAAAGATCGCGTGGAACTGTATCACGGAGGATTTCGTTTGAAGCAATGAAGGAAGCAGGAAAAATGCAGACCGGAAGTACCGTGACAGGGCGGAACAGGCTTATAGCCCTTTCTTCAATTGTTCAAGCAGCGCGTCGATTAGCTGAATCTGCTCGGCGGTTTCAGGATGTGGTTCAAACGGAATCCTTTCTTTTGAACCAGCCACAGCGGGAACAGCTTTCCGGACAGCGTCATCGAGCCAAACCAGCCGACCTTACAAAGAAGACAAGTATCGGTATTCGGCCTTCAGGGTCTCGCAGATCGCAATCAAAACGTCGCGCGTCTCTGGATCAATCACGCTGAGCCTCCTTGGATTATTTGGCCCTTTGACACGGAAAAGCCGTGCTCAAGGCAGCCATGATGAGAACGCGAGTCTGTAAATCTGTCCTTTCGGGATGTTCTTTGATGTATTTCACTACAGTGCGATATTTCTGCTCGTTCTCCACACCGGGGCTGGGACAGTATGCTTGTGCATGAAATCGCTCCTCGCTCACCATCTCTGCGCCATCCCCAACTCCGATGACATAGGCCCTGCAAGTCATTTGAATGACGGCGCTCTTTTGAGGCGCGGATTCACAGACGCGGAGAAAAGCATTGCCACTATCGGCGAAATTCTCCGATTGCGCCGCAGCGGGAACTGAGGCCAGCAGCAAACATAGAAGCGGGATCCTAATGTTATTCATAGCGCCGCGAATTATACGCCGTTAGGCGCAGGCCGTGGCGGGAGAGAGGCAACTAGGGTTTTCATGAAGATTTCGACTGCGTTCATGATGTCATTGGCTATCTCAGGTGTGACGCTGCCGGTTGGGATTAGCTTGTTTTCCACATGCACTATCTTGTTCCGCCAAGCATGTTGAATCGCGTGTAATCGTGGCAGCAGTTCCCGAATCAGTTGGATGTGAGGTTGTATGGCAAGCGGAAGCTCGTCATGTTTTGTACGATTCGCTAGCTTGTCGAGGGCATTCAAGAGTGAACCCCACGATGGCTTTTGGTCCTCTATTCCAGCAAGCGCGGCGACTTCAACCAAGCCGTACTCAACAATTCTCATCAGATGAAAGACGCTAGCAGTAAACCGATCAGCGAAGAAACAACGGCAAGCCTCCACAATATCATCCGACACTTCCTCCATGCGCTCAACGATGGATGGATGGAACAATTGGTGAGCAACGCGGGGCACCAAGAGACCGACACCTGATGAATATTCTTCTTTCGTGGCGACGATGAAAAAACGGTCGATAAGCGATCTGTCACTGACGCATAAAAAAACCTTATCTTCTAAATCTTCTTTGATGCGCACACGCATTTCCGCAATCATTGTGACGAGGTCGTTATACAGCAATCCCCCACCGGTTTCGCTAGCCGCTCTCATCCTAGCAATTTGTTTCTTGGCGCTGGACAGAGCTAAAAGATCACACGAATCTTCCGCTTTTACGATGATGGCAGTCATTTCCTGGAAGCGTTCCTTGGTGGTTCCAGTGCGGCTCCATTTAGTAGCCTCCGCCTCTAGTTCCTGCAATTTCTCCATGAGACGAACAAGCGATTGAGCATAGATTTGAAACATCGCCATGGTGTACCACCGTCCTCCCGCAATAGCGGGTTGGCTTTCCACAGGTTGACTAGCGCACACCACTCCTATACCCTCATTTCCAGAGGGTTGGAATGGCAAATCACCCGAAGGCTCCCGCGAAGAATCCCACCGGTGACTTTGGCCAATTCACGAATTTTATGCGCCGACTCGTTGCAGTTCCGCACTCGGAAATCAAGGCGAAACTCGACGCCGAAAAGCGGGCGAAGTCGCGGAAGCGGGAGGCCGCTTCCCGCGCTTCCCGCGAAAACGACTAGAAGGCCGTTTCTCCCACCTTGCCAGTCACCTCCGCATAGGTCAATCGCTTCCCTGTGATCTGCGATAAGGCTAGATGGAATCTGTCCGCGTCAGTCAGCGGATTGTCTTTAGTGGCGCGGTTGTTGTAGCGAAATACCTGCTCGTCAAGATAACGGAACAGGTGAAACGGTTCCACCGCAACGTAAGTACCAGCAAGGCCGCGTTTCAGCAGCGACCAGAAGTTCTCCATGCCATTAGTGTGCACGCGGCCATCCACGTATTTAACTGCGTGGTCAATGATCTGATGCGCATACTCGCCATCCAGTCCCTTGTATCCACCCATCTCGTCGGTGAAGAGTGCCGCGCCAGCTTCGACGTGCTCTTTCACGATAGGTTGCAGAGTGTGCTTCTGCCGATCCGGGATTACCTGAGTGCGAATGCGACCGCCGCGTTCCAGCACTCCCATCACAATGATCTTGTCCGCATGGGATTGCCCTTTGCCGGAGATACGTCGAGTCTTCACGTCCTTGTGCATGTTGCGAGCTTTTCCGCCAATGAAGGTTTCGTCCGCTTCCACTTCGGAGCCGGGGCCACCGATCTTGACAAAGGACTTCGATTGCACGGCGAGGCGAATCCGATGCAGCATGAACCAAGCGGATTTCTGGGTGATTCCTAGGGCGCGGTGAAGTTCGTAGCTGCTGATTCCATTCTTGCAGTTCACCACGAGCCATACGGCAGGCAACCACTTTTCCAGCGGGATCGGCGAATCTTCGAATACGGTTCCCACCTTCAGCGAAAACTTCTGCTTGGGATGATCACCGTAGCAGCGATAGAGCCGGGCTTTTTCTAGGTAGGTGACTTTCTCGGAATTGCAGCGCGGGCAGCGGACGATTTCATCCAGCCAGCGAACCGCAATCATGAACTTCCGGCAGTTGCCATAATCGCTGAAATGCTGGATGGCTGCTTGGAGTGTTTTAGGTGTTTCCATGTCTGAACTGTACCAGAATCGTTACAGTCAGTCAAGTATATTATTGCCCTCTATAGTTACTAACCAAGTAAGGATCAACATTTTTTACCTCGATTCTTTTGGAATCATAGGGTTAGGCAAAGAATCCCGCAAGATCTTTGAGTTTAAAGGACTTATAGGTAAAATATTCCAGAATAAGGACTTAGCGGAGAAAATGCTGCATTTTCGTCCCGATTCGGGAGGATGATGGCTGCTCAGCGGATCAATTTTACATTGTCAAAGAGCTGAAAAATGGGTTTCGCGACAGCTTCGCGGACCGTTTCTGGAGAGTGGCGCACCTCTGCACTGTCCTAATCTGAGGAGATTGTTGCACTGGTCGGGGTGGGAGTCTGTGATGGCGCACACAGGCTGGATGTGATGAAAAAGGTCGGGGTCGGATTGCTGAAGTGAAGGCGCCCACGACGTGCTCACCCTTCGGCTCGCACTCAGGGCAGGCTTTCGAAAAACCGCGAGATGTAGAGCACCCGGCGGACGTGAGGTATAGACAAGAGCCCACGCGGGACGTGGCTGTGGAATCCCACCCTAACGTCGAAAGGCACGACGTTAGGATGGGGCACTCGGCCCGTCTCTCCATCGCCCTTTGAGGTTACACAGGAAACTCGCGCCGCACATACTCCATTGCCGCCTCACGCGATGCGAGTCGGCCTTCCAGTTGGGCGTCCTCAACCGCTGCTAGCACCTCTTTGAAGCGGGGGCCGGGCTCATAGCCTGCTTCAATCAGGTCGCGGCCAGTAATTAGCGGAGCCGGACGAATCGCCTGTGGCGGCAAAGAACGTAACTGCTCGCGCGAGTACTCATAGGCGTCGAGTTGGCCGTGGCTGGAAAGACAGTCGATGCGATGCAACTCCAGATGTTCGTCGAAGCCGGGCAGGCGCAGAAACTTCTTCAGCGTGGATTGGTTCATGCGCTGCACGTGGCCAAAACGCATGTGATTGTCTACCAGCGCCAGAATCTGATCGGTATCGTCGTTCGAGAAGCGCAGGCGGCGGCAGATTTCGGCAGCCATCTTTACGCCTACTTCTACGTGGCCGTCGAAGCGGATGCGGTCGGCTACGCGGAAGGTTGGCGGCTTGCCCACGTCGTGGAGCAGCGCTCCCCAGGCTAGGGTCTTTGACGCGCCGGGCGGCAGTTTCTCCAGCAGAAGCAGCGTGTGCACGAATACGTCGCCTTCGGGATGAAACTGGGGCGGCTGCTCTACTCCTTTCATGGCGGCGATTTCGGGCAGGACTTCTGGCAGGAGGCCAGTGGTGTCGAGTAAGTCGAAAGCGCGGCCGGCGCGACCCTCGGTGAGCATCTTCGTCAGTTCTTCGCGCACGCGCTCGCACGAAACCTGGTGAATCTTGGGCGCTAACTCTTGGATCGCGGCCATCGTCTTGGGATCGATCTGGTAGTCGAAGCGCGCCGCAAAACGCACGGCGCGGAGCATGCGGAGTTTGTCTTCCGCAAAACGGCGATCGGGTTCGCCGATGGCGCGCACGATTCCGGCTTTCAGATCTTCGCGGCCGCCGACAAAATCCAAGATCTCGTTTGTGACCGGATCGAGCATCATGCCATTGATGGTGAAATCGCGGCGCTGCGCGTCTTCACGGGGATTTTTGGTGAAGCGAACCTCGTCGGGATGACGGCCATCGGAGTAGCATACATCCGAGCGGAAGGTCGCGACCTCGACTGCGGCGTTGCCACGTTCGCTTTGACGGGCGAGGACGCCCGTCGCTCCACTGGATTCTGGTATTAGCACTACTCCGAACTGCTCCCCTACGGCCAACGTCTGCGGGAAGATTTGCATTACCTGCTGTGGCGTCGCGTCGGTCGAAACGTCGTAGTCGGCGGGCTTGCGGCCTAGCAACAAGTCGCGGACACAGCCACCGGCGAAGTAGGCCTGGTGTCCGCGTTCGCGCAGCGTGCGAACGATTTCGGCGGCGGGTTGTTTGGCGTTGGACATCGGTTGGTCGGTCGGTCGTCGCGTAAACTAAATAGCTACAAGCTACGAGCTACGAGCTCGAACCTCATTATGCCTGACGCGCACATACTCGGCATTGAGACCTCCTGCGATGAGACGGGCGCGGCGGTGGTGCGCTCGGGGCAGCAGATCCTGTCGAACGTCGTCGCCTCGCAGATCGCCACGCACCAACCTTATGGCGGAGTGGTTCCGGAACTTGCTTCGCGCGAGCACTTGCGCGCCATTGTTCCGGTGGTGCGCACGGCATTGTCTGAAGCGGGACAGACTTATGCGTCGGTCGATGCTATTGCGGTCACGCAGGGGCCGGGATTGGCAGGCGCTTTGCTCGTCGGCATCAGCTACGCCAAGGCGCTGGCTTTTGCGCTGGAGAAACCACTGATTGCCGTGAACCATCTCGAGGGGCACATCCATGCCGTGTTGCTGGAGCAGCGGCTAAGCGAAAATGGCGATCTTCATTTTCCGGTACTCGCTTTGGTTGTCTCCGGCGGCCATACGCATCTTTATCTTGCGCAAGTGCAGGAAAATCTCTGGAGCTACCGAAACATCGGCCACACGCGCGACGACGCTGCCGGGGAGGCGTTCGATAAGGTGGCGAAGCTGCTGGGACTCGGCTATCCGGGAGGGCCGATCATCGACTGGCTTGCGCCGCATGGCGATCCGCTGGCGGTCAAGTTCCAGACTGCGCAGATTAAACATCGGGACCGCCGCGATCACAAACAGAGTGATCATAAGCAGCCTCCGTCGGAAGAGGATGGGCCGCACTTCGATTTTTCCTACAGCGGAATCAAGACGGCGGTTTTGCGCTACGTCGAGACGCAGAACATGAAGCCTGCGATCGAGGCACGCCGGCAGGCGCTCGCGGGCGTCGACGAGCCGAAACTGGAAGACATTCTTGGACTCTGCGACCGGCAAACTCTTAACCTGGTGGCTTCTTTTCAACGCTCGATGGTCAACGATCTGGTCATGAAGACGCTGGCTGCGGCGCGCGAGTATGACGTTCAGACTCTCTTCGTAAGCGGCGGCGTGGCCGCCAACCGGGAATTGCGGACCACGTTTGAGCGCGAAGCGGGAATGCAGGGTCTGCCTGTTTTCTTTCCGTCGCGCGCGCTTTCCACCGACAACGCCGCTATGATTGCGGCTGCGGCTTTCCCGAAATTTGTGCGCGGGGAATTTGTTTCCATGGATTTTTGCGCCGAGGCGGGGATGCCGCTGCGCTGATTAAACTCTAGTTCCCAAGGGAGCGTGTGAAAGGCTGCGTGAAGATCGGTCGATCGCGGGAAAGCTCACCTCGGGCGCTAAAGCGCGGACAGATTTTCAGCGACTTACGGCACGACTGGAGTCGTGCCCTTCCCGTTCGTTAACGGGTCAAAGTTTGAGTGTCTCTGCGCTCCTCGTATCGAATCGACACATTTCCCAGCTACAATGGTTCGCGTGAAGCCGACAATCTATGTAGTGGAAGACGACCCGGATATTTCCCGGCTGGTTCGCCATCATCTGGAAGGGGCCAGCTTCAACGTGCGACTCTACGCGACGGGCAACCTGGTCGTGGCCGATGCCGAACGCCAGCGTCCGGCGCTGTTTCTGCTGGACATCATGGTGCCCGGAAAGGACGGTCTGGAGCTTTGCCGGCAGATACGGCAGTCGGTGTCGCTGGCGCCGGTGCCGGTGATTTTCCTGACCGCCAAGAGCGGAGAGGCGGATCGCGTTCTGGGGTTGGAGTTGGGAGCCGACGACTACATTCCCAAACCTTTCAGCCCGCGCGAACTGGTGGCTCGGGTCAAAGCTGTGCTACGTCGTTTTGAGCGACCACTGCCGCCGCTGCCGACCAAGATTGATGAAATCCACATCGACCCGGGCGCGATGACGTTGACGGTTCGCGGGAAACAGGTGCCGACCACAGCCACCGAATTCCGGCTGCTCGACCACTTCATGCGGCACGCCGGACGCGTCTTCACTCGCGACCAGTTGCTTGACTCGGTGTGGCGCGATACGGCATATGTGACGCCGCGCTCAGTGGACGTTTATGTGCGACGCATCCGTGAAAAGATTGAGCCCGATCCGGAGAGCCCGCGTTACTTGAAGACGGTACGGGGGGCCGGTTACCGCTTTGAGGTCGCGCGTTGAGAAGTCGCATCTTCGTTAAGTTGATGTTTGTGTTTCTGCTGGTGATTGGCGTAACCGCGATCACGTTGCAGTTGACCGTGCACAAGGTCTGGGAACGTACCCTGCGCGAGCAGATCGAGCGCAATCTCAAACAGAAAACCTTGATGTTCGCCTATCGCGTGGAGGCGGACCGGCAGCACTCTCTCGCGGACATCGCCGCCCAGGAGGGCCAAGCGGCGGGAGCCCGCGCCACCGTTATCGATCCCACTGGCAAGGTGCTAGCCGATTCGGAAGTTGATCCCAGCACGATGGAGAATCACGGGCAGCGCCGGGAATTTGTTTCTGCCCTCTCGGGCAAACTCGGTGTGGATGAACGCAGGAGTCAAACTCTCGGCGTTCCTTTTTTGTACGTGGCGGCGCCGGTTTCCGGAGGCGCGGTGCGGCTGGCGTATCCGTTGCCCGAGATGGAGATTACAGATCGTCCGCTGACCGTTGCGCTGTTCTGGGGATCGCTGGCCGCGTTCGTGTTCGCGATGGTGGTGGCGGCGGCCGCTTCCCAATATCTTGGCCGGCGTTTGCGGCGAATCGTGACTTTCGCCGAGCGCGTGGCCGCCGGCGATCTGACCGCCAGAATCGCCTCCTCTTACACGGACGAAATCGGGCAGGTGGCGGCAGCGCTCGATAAGACGACGCGCGGCGTGGAAGAGAGTTATGCCCGCCTTCAAACCAGCCAGCGCGAGTTGGAAACGCTTCTCAACAGCATGCAGGACGCGGTGATTGCAGTTGATGCCGACGGGCGTGTGCAGTGGGCCAATCGCGGCATGAACCGGCTGCTGCTGCGCGCTCCACGCCTGAATGCGCCGCTGATTGACAGTGTCCGCGACCCGGACTTTCTTGCCGCGATTCAGGAAGCGGCGCGCGACCAGGTGGTCACTTCCGCGCGCTCGAACACCATCGCTTCCGGCCGCACCTTCGATGTCACCGCGGCGCCCATGCCCGGGGGCGGCGCCGTCGCCGTGCTCCGCGATCTTACCGAGGCCGAGCGCATGGAAAAGAGCCGCCGCGATTTCATCGCCAACGTCTCCCACGAGCTGCGCACGCCGCTGACTTCCATCCAGGGATACACGGAAACGCTGCTGGATAGTCCTCTAGCGGACAATCACCTGCGCGAGTTTTTGGAAATCATCCGCAAGAACGCAGCCCGCATGTCCCGCCTTACCGAAGACCTGCTTACGCTTGCTCGCGTCGAATCGGGCGAGCAGAGGTTCGACATGCAGCGGGTCAGCGCCGAGGAACTGCTGCAGGATGCGCTGGAAAGCTTTCGCGAAGTGGCGCGCTCCTACGGAGTCGAACTGGTTGTTGAGAACGCAGTCCCCACCGCCAATGTGAATGCGGATCGCGAAGCCATTCACCAGATTTTTTCCAACCTGATTGAGAATGCGCTGAAGTACGCGGCCTCGGGAAACAAAGTCGTTCTCGGAGCCCGCGCGGCAGAGAACGGCGTCGAATTCTACGTCATGGACTTCGGCCCCGGCATTCCCTCCGAGCATCTACCTCGTCTTTTCGAGCGTTTCTACCGCGTCGATAAAGCGCGCTCGCGGGAGTCGGGAGGGACCGGGCTGGGACTCGCCATCGCCAAGCATATAGTTTTCGCGCACGAAGGAACGATTCGCGCCGAGAGCGAACTTAACCACGGCTCGACTTTTCTGTTTACCTTGACCGCTTCCGAGCCGGATTCAACGTAGAGCCTGTTAGTGAGGCAGTTTCCGGGGGCCCGTTATACGGGAACAATCTCCGTCGAGGAGGCGACCGCGAGCAGCCTCATGATCGGCGACGCCAGCCCCCAGGACTTGGACAAACTGAGCGAACTGATTAAGGCGGCTGACTAGAGACCGTCCGCTCCGAGCTATTTGGCTGTGGGAAGCCGTCGAAGCAGCCGCACAACTACCGTGTTGTCGCTAGCCTTGATCGGAAACGCCTCGGGGCAGACTTTTGGGGTGGAGCGGGGACCTCGATCCGAGGCGTTTTCGATGAGGAGACTAGGAGGAAGCCGCTGGCGTTTGCGGCGGACGCGGTGCGCTATGGGATTTGAACGGCAGTGTGGATCTGAACAGAGCTTGGGGAGAGCGGCGAGGCGTGGTGGGAATGCGGTCCGGATGGTCGGGGTGGCGGGCGAGATGAGCAAGAGCGCATGCGGAAAGTTGCGTGAGAGGCGTTGGAGAAGAAGCGGACGCACAGGTGCGTGGGCGTGCCGGAGCACATCCTCGGGTCGATAGTGGTGGACAGGCTACGAAGAATCGAAGTAAGAGCATGTGGCTAATTCCGCAGCCGTAAATCTCTGCATCACGATCATGGCCGCGCCGCAACGTGGGCAATGCCAGAGGGACGAAGTCTCGGAGGAAGCTGGGCGCGTCACCACTGGGGCAGGCGTTGGGGAGTTGCGGGATAGCAGTTGTCGCGATAGTGCCAAGCGAGAAGCGCGCCAGCGATTGGCGAGGAATCCGAAGTGACGGATGCGCACGAACCCTCTGGGGAGCACGTGCAGAAAGAAGCGCCGTAAGAACTCGGTGGCACCGAGAGTCATCTTGCCTTGCTTGCCGCCGTGCGCGTAGTCCTTCCAGCGGAAGGTGACGCGCTCTTGATCGAAGGCCAGCAAACGGTGATTGGAGATGGCCACGCGATGGGTGTAGCGGCCGAGATAACGCAACACCTGCATGGGTCCACCGAAGGCGGGCTTGGCATAGACGACCCAGTCGTGGCGGTGCAGGCGTCGGACGAGTTTTGTGAACTGCAGTGGATCGGCGAGGGCAGCGGCCGGACCGGCACAGCAGAGTTGGTTGCGGCGGTGGAGACGTTTCAGAGCGGCGAGGAACTTGCCGCGAAAGACGCGGCTGAGGACCTTCACGGGCAAGAAGAAAGGATAGCGTGGGCGGACCCATTGACGGTGATCCGGCGAGAGTCCGCCCGCGGGAATGGCGCAGTGAATGTGGGGATGGAGGAGCAGGTTCTGTCCCCAAGTATGCAGGATGCTGATGACGCCGATCTCGGCGCCCAGGTGTTTGCGATCCATGGCGATCTGGAGCAAGGTTTGAGCACTGGCGGTGAACAGCAGGTCGTAGAACAGACGTGGGTTCTCCAAGGCCAGCACATTGAGTTCGTGAGGCACAGTGAACACGACGTGGAAGTAGCTGGTGGTCAGGAGTTCGCGTTCGCGGGCCGTCAGCCAGCGCTGGCGAGCTTGCGTCTGGCACTTGGGGCAGTGCCGGTTTCTGCACGAGTTGTACGAGATAGCCTGATGACCGCAGCTCGGGCAGGCATCCCGATGACCGCCCAGCGCAGCGGTGCGGCAGCGCAGAATGGCGCGAAAGGCTTTGAGCTGCTGAAAGCCAAAGCTGGATCGATAGCGATCCAGGAAGCGATCGCCCTGCACGCGAACGATGTCGGCCACCTCGAAGGTGGGCCGAGTCATTTTTTGTTTTTCCGTTTAAAGCTGCGACTGATGTTCTGGGTGCTGGAGAGAGCGAGGCTGTCCAGCGGATTAGTAACTGCCTGTAAGTGGCGCTGCGATAGATGCAGGTACTGAGCGGTCGTTTCCAGATCACCATGTCCGAGCAGAACCTGGATGGTGCGCAGATCGGTGCCCGCCTCCAACAAGTGGGTCGCCCAACTGTGGCGTAGGGTGTGCGGGGTGACGCGTTTGCGGATGCCGGCCCGATGCGCAGCATCGCTACAGGCAATCCAAACGGTCTTGTCTGAAATCGGCTGATCGAGTCTGTGTTGGCGGGTACGGGTGGGGAACAAGTAGAGCCTCGGCTTCCGCCAATGCCAGTACTCGCGAAGGACTTCCAGCAGGGCTGGGCTCAGAGGCAAATCGCGATCCTTGCCGCCTTTGCCTTCCACCACCCGGATGATCATGCGCTGGCTATCGATGTCGCTGACCTTGAGATGGGCGAGTTCGCTGCGTCGCATGCCGGTGGCGTAAAGCGTCATCAGCAACGTCCGTCGAAACAGATTCCCGGCCGCGTTGATTAGACGCGAGACCTCCTCCCGGCTCAGCACCGTCGGCAGCCGGCGCCGATCCGTGGGATAGGGTAAGAACTCTCGGAACTGATGCCGCTTGAGCGTCTTGACGAAAAAGAATCGCAGCGCCGCTACCCGGTTGACCACGGTGCCCGGTGTCAGCTTGCGCTCAGTCAGCAGGTAGGCTTGATAGGTGCGAAGTTCGTTGGGGCCGAGCTTGTCGGGGGACTTACCAAAATACTTGGCGAACTCGGTCACCACCCGCAGGTAATTACGAGTGGTGATGGCGGAATAGTTGCGACGCTGGAGTTCCTCCAGCATCATTTTTCGTAAACCGGTCACAGGAATCTCCTTTCCCTGTGACCCACACTATGTCAGCTGTTCCTGAACTTTCCTGGTTCACCACGCGGTAGCGTCCGCCGCGCCAGCGGCTTAGTCGTGTGCTGGGCATGTTCAGTAACTAGGAGGTGAAAGTCCTCTGCCCGTCCTGATGGAGGAAAGGGCTAGTGATGATGCAAGGGCTACTGCCGCGAGGCGGGTCTGAAGGAAGCATGGAACAAACGTGCGAGTCGATGGACAAAAACCGAATAGAAGGCGTTCGTACCGGACGAGCGGGCGACTTACCGTGAAGTCCATATCCATCAAGGTGCGAAGCGTAGATTCGGCGACGGTGCACGGAAAGTGACTGAACTTACCCCAGGAGATCTGCTCCGTGTCGCTTCGGCGACTGAGGTGGCCGTAAGGCAACCTGACCGCGGAACAGAAGTCAGCATCGGGCATAGTATCCGGCATCGGAGAAGGCCCGAACGAGAAGGAGCGGTGAGTAGGCCATGAGTCTCAACGACGACAAGCAGCAGAATCTCCAGATGGAACTGGACTTCTCTTCTGCGCTGACGGGTGCAGCCCGAGGTGTCGCAGGAGAAGAGACTGAATCGTTGGTGGCGACGAGTGGAACCGAAAGCCCAGCTAGAACCAATCGATTGATGGAGGAAGTATGTGAGCGAGAGAACCTGAAGGAAGCACTGCGGCAGGTGAAAGGTAATAAAGGTAGCGCGGGAGTAGACGGGATCACCGTCGGTCAACTCTCTGACTACCTGAAACAGCATTGGCCAGCGATCCGGGAACAACTGCTGAACGGAGCCTACGAACCAAAACCGGTGAGGCGGGTGGAAATCCCCAAACCGGACGGCGGGGTGCGAAAGCTTGGCATCCCGACGGTGCTGGATCGATTCATCCAGCAGGCGGTGATGCAGGTGCTGCAGCGGCGGTGGGACTCGACGTTCTCCGACCACAGCTATGGTTTTCGACCCGGACGATCTGCACATCAAGCGGTAGCTCAAGCGCAACAGTACATCGCTGCAGGCTACGGCTGGGTGATTGATCTCGACCTCGAAAAGTTTTTCGACCGAGTCAATCACGACAAGCTGATGGGTCAGCTCGCCAAACGAGTCGAAGACAAGCGGCTGCTGAAGCTTATCCGGGCATTTTTGAATGCCGGGGTGATGGAGAATGGACTGGTCAGTCCCAGCGTGGAAGGAACCCCGCAAGGAGGTCCACTCTCACCACTGCTGTCCAACCTCGTGCTCGACGAACTCGACCGAGAGCTCGAGCGTCGTGGCCACCGCTACCTCCGCTACGCGGATGATTGCAACATCTACGTGCGCAGCCAGCGGGCTGGTCAACGGGTGATGGAGGGCATCACGCGCTTCATCACGAACAAACTCAAGCTCAAGGTAAACGAAACGAAGAGTGCAGTGGCGCGGCCGCAGGGACGGAAGTTTCTCGGGTTCAGCTTTAGCGCCGGTCCAGAAGTTAAGCGCATTATCGCGCCGAAAGCCCTGGAACGGTTTAAGCACCGAATCCGGGACACTACGCGTCGGGCCAAAGGCGTCAGCATGGAAACGACGATAGCGGAACTCGCTCCGTACATGCGGGGCTGGCGTAGCTACTTCGGTTTCTGCGAAACGCCGGAGGTGCTGATCTACCTGACCCGTTGGGTCCGATTGCGATTGCGAGCGGCTCTGTGGCGGCAATGGCGGACACCACGCCGTCGCCGCGCAGCTCTGCTGGCACTAGGGGTTCGTCCCCGCCTCGCCAACAACACGGCTGGCAGCGGACGCGGCCCCTGGTACCTCGCTCGGGCCAAAGCCCTCTCCGTGGGGCTTTCGAACGCCCACTTCAAATCGCTCGGCCTTCCGACGCTGATCGATGAATCCTAGCGCAACCAACTCGAACCGCCGTGTACGGACCCGTACGCACGGTGGTGTGGCAGGGGTCGGTGGGTGACCGCCGCCCCTATGCCAATCTAGTCGGCAACTCGAAAACTGAGCCACTATCCGACTTTTTCATTCGGCGACAACGAGAAATTCACCGGTTTGTAACCTGCCTGGCAACGGCGCCAATTATGCTTTTGTTGGGAGTGTGTGTCACACTTTTGATGGATACCGCTCGCGTCTAGCGTCTACCAGAGCGGATCACGCATCTAAGCAAGCAGGGTTTTGTCTATGAGTACAGCCAGCGTAAGAACGCCGCCTGAACCCTCGCACTCGGTCCTGGTGCAGCGGACGGTGGAAGCCTGCGAACTGGCTCGCGAGGCCGCAGCCATTGCGGCCGAGGGAATTGCCACCGGATCTATGTCCCGCCTGGATGCGATCCGGCAGTGCGAAAAAGAACTCGATGCCATTGACCTGGAAGTGGACTCCGGTGTGACCGCGACCATCACCCGCGTCCCGGAGGCCGAAACCCGGCAACTGCTGGCGTGCATGAAAGTCATGATCGGCCTGGAGCGCATCGGGGACCTGCTCCTGAGTTTTGCCACTAGCGCGCAAGCGGCTGGAGGCCGCATCGATTCGCAGGATGCTCGCGACTTGACCCACATGGCCACGGTTCTGGAGAAAATGCTGGCCGATGTTGGCCAGTCTTTCTCACAGAAGGATGTCAAGAAAGCCATCGACGTGCTCCGCGCCGATGCCGAGATGGACCGGCTGCGCAATCTCGTTTTCCTGCGCCATATCGAAAATCCAGAGAACGTGGCGCACCACTCCAGCCTGCAGGTTATCTTCATGACGCAGTCTCTGGAACGCGCTGGCGACCACGCCAAGAACCTGGCCGAAGAGGTTTGCCACTTTGTCAGCGGACGCAGCATCCGCCACCTGCTCATGGCGTACGACAAGCCAAAAGAACAGATGTTTATCGATTGGCTGCGGCATAAAGACGAAAAATCGCAGTAAGTCAGGCATCGCCTCCAGCCCTTGACAGCCGGAGTCTTCAGGGCGAGACTCGGTTCATCTGTTTTCGGTGTGATCTTTTGTCGACTCTGATTGCCGAAAACTGACTTGTACAGCGACTTCATGCCTGGATCCGTCGAGCCCGAAGATCGAATCCCTTCAGTAAGCGCCGAGGGCGCGATCGGGGAGACGAGCCAAAGGTCCGCGGCGGCGGCTGGCGCAGCCCCGGCGATGGCTAGTACCAGCGGCGCGCTAGCAGAGACGGAACTGGAGTCGGCACTCCAGTTACTGGTGGAACGCGCGCAGTACATCACGGGCGCCACCGGAACTGCCCTCGCTCTGCCCCAGGGTGAGGAGATGGTTTGCCGGGCCAGCGCCGGTTCTTCCGCGCCGGCGGTCGGGGCGCGCCTGCAGGTTCGATCCGGATTGACCGGCGAAAGTATCGCCCGCCGGCAGTTGCTCCGCTGCGACAACGCGGAAACCGACCCGCGCGTGAATCTGGAAGCTTGCCGGGCGCTGGGCATCGCATCCATTGTCGTTTTGCCGCTGCTGCGACGTAGCGGCGAGATTCGCGGCCTGTTCGAACTGTTCTCCGATCACCCCTACGCTTTCGAGGAGCGCGATCTGATAGCACTAGAGCGCATGGCGGATCTCACATTGACGGCCCTTGATTTGGCCGAGCAGCGCCAGAACTCCGCACCCACGCCAGTGCTGAGGGGAAAACCGGACAAGCCCGTCGAATTTCCCACGACAAGCAGCGTGCCCCCCGCGATTCCGATTAACCTTCCCCCTAAGGGAGAGTCCGGTGCCTCGGAGTTCGCAACTCCAGAATTCGCAAACCCAGCGTTCGCAAACCCAGCCTCCGCTGAGCCCGCAGTGCTTCCCGGCGCGTTGCCCGTAAATCCGCAGCCCGCGCCTGCTTCGGTCCCCGAGGCCATGCTGCGCGTGCAAAAATGCGTTTCCTGCGGGTTCCCCGTCTCAGAGGGGAGAACGCTCTGCCTCGATTGCGAAAAGCAAGATAGCGAGAAGAAGGATTTCGAGAAGAAGCAGCGCGAGCAGGAGCAGGGCCAGATCAAGCAGGACCAGATCGAGCAACAAGAGATCAAATGGCGGGAGCAGGAGCAGGATCTAGCGTCTACCTCGACAGCCGACTCTGCGGCGCCTAAGCCAGAGGAATCAGCGCCGGCCTTCCTCACAAGCTACGTGCCCACGCAAGAATCGTGGGTGGCGAGGCACGTCAAGCTGCTCGCGATCATCGTTCTGATTCTGGGCATCCTGGTTGCGGTCGCGGTATTTCGATAACCATCCATGCACCGCGAACGTCGTTTTCCTTGACAAAGCGCCGAAGGAACCAATACTCTGCGCTTAACCGCTTGTTCCAACACAAAGGTGCCTAAGCATGAAAAATGTGTACGAAGTTCTACGGCAGAAGGAACTTGAACTGACCAGGCTGGAAAAAGAAGTTGAGGCCTTGCGCGTCGCCGCCCCGCTGCTTTCGGAAGAAAAAGAGCAGATCGCAGAAGCGCCCAAGCCGATCTTAACGGCCGCCCCGCCGCAGCAACCGGTCCGGATTCCACCAGTGGTCGCCGCTCAGGGTGCAGCCGCTCCGGCACGCGTCGCCGGATGGGAAGATGCTGCTAAGCGCTGGCCGTAGGCCAAAGTCGTTCGTCGCTGTGGAGACGGGGCTCGCCCCGTCTGCCCGCTGTTTGAATGAGCCCAGGGTCAAAAATCGCTTCTGGGCTTTCATTTCTTGGCGCCTGAGTTTCAGTCCTGCGTGAACGCCAGTGCCAACAGCGTCTTCTGCTCGACCTCATGCGCTTTTGCCGAACCGGTAGCCGGACTCGCGCTCCCGGAACGTTTGACCGAACGCACCGGCCGGTCGTCTGCGATGTGCCTCAAGCGCGGCAGCATATAGGAAAGCGCACCCATGTTGGCCGGCTCTTCCTGCACCCACACAATATCTCGCGCTGTCCCATGCCGCTCCAGTTCTGCCATCAGTTCCGCCTCCGGGAACGGATACATCTGCTCCAGGAAGACGATCGCGAAGCTCAAGTCTTTCCGTTTCTGCCGTTCGGTGCGAAGTTCGTGTCCGATTTTTCCGGTGCAGAGCAGAATCCGTTTGGCGTCCTGCGCTTCTGTGTCCGGGATTACGGGCAGAAACTTTTGATGCGTCAGATCCTCGAGCGGAGACAAGGCATCGGGATGGCGCAGCATGCTCTTCGGCGTGAACACTATCAGCGGCTTCCTCCACTTGCGCAGCGCCTGCCGGCGGAGCAGGTGGAAATACTGCCCGGCATTCGAGGGCTGACAAATCTGTATATTGTCGCGCGCCGCCAACTGTAGAAATCGCTCGATGCGCGCGCTCGAATGCTCGGGACCCTGTCCTTCGTAGCCGTGGGGCAGCAGCACCACCAGTCCTGACAGCAGATTCCACTTGTCCTCGCCGGCGCACACAAACTGGTCGATCACTGCCTGCGCCACGTTGGCAAAATCGCCAAACTGTGCCTCCCACAGAACCAGCGCCTCGGGATAATCGCGGCTGTAGCCGTATTCAAATCCCATTACGCCCGCTTCCGAAAGCGGTGAGTTGTAGATGTCGCATGCTGCCTGACCGGGCGCGATATGTTGCAGTGGAACATATTCCGTCTCATCCTCAGTATCGAACAGCACTGAGTGGCGCTGGTTGAAGGTCGCGCGCCGCGAGTCCTGGCCACTCAGGCGCACGGGAATTCCCCCCTTGACAAGGCTCGCAAACGCCAGCGCTTCGGCCATACCGTAATCGACCGGCTTCTTGCCCGTGCCCATCTCCTGCCGCTGTTCCAGCAACTTCTTCACCTTCGGATGGATATGGAAACCCTCTGGATACGTGGTCAAACGCTCGGTGAGTTCCACCAACTCTTCGCGCCCGATACCCGTGGGCTGCTCGTACGCCGGCTTATAGCGGCCACCAAAATAATCGTCCCAATAAGTTGGCAGATCGCGCATCAGCGGCTTTTTAGTGACTAGCGTGGCGCTCTTCTGTGCGGCCTCGTACTCGCTCTTGACCGTCCCCACTCGCTCAGCGATATTGTCATCATCCATGCCGATCTGTTTAGCGTAAATCCGATAGAGGGGCGGATGCTCTTTGATCGCCTTATACATTAGCGGCTGCGTCACCGTGGGATCGTCCACCTCGCTGTGCCCATGACGACGGTAGCCGATCAGGTCCACGATCACGTCCGTGCCGAATTTGTAGCGGTACTCGGTGGCGATGCGCGCGATCCGCATCACCGCATCCACGTCTTCGCCATTCACATGAAAGATCGGAATCGCTTGCCGCCGCCCCAGTTGAGCGGAGAAGCGCGAGGAATGCTCTTCGCGGGCGTTGGTCGTGAAGCCGATCAGATTGTTGACGATTACGTGGATGGTTCCGCCCACCGTGTATCCGGCCAGGTCGGCATAGTTCAGCGTCTCCGCCGTGATGCCTTGCCCGGCGAACGCGGCGTCTCCGTGCACTAGCACGGGCAGATATTTTGCCGTGCCGCCTTCACCGGCGCGGTCCTGCTTGGCGCGAGTGCGTCCTATCGTCACTGGATCGACCGCTTCCAAGTGGCTGGGATTCGACGCGAGGTGGATATGAATCTTCTTCCCGCTCCGGGTGACGTACTCGCCGGTCGCGCCCATGTGGTACTTCACGTCGCCCGACCCCAACACGCTGCGTGGGTCCACATCCTCAAATTCGGCAAAGACCTGTTCCGGCGGGCGATTTGCCAAATGAATAATGACGTTCAGCCGCCCCCGATGACTCATGCCCATCACCAGTTCCACCGCACCGCGCTCGCCGGCTACGTCCAGAACCTCATCCATTGCCGGCAACAAAGATGTGTTGCCTTCGAGCGAGAAGCGTTTGTTGCCCAGATAGCGCTGCTGCAGCGTCTGCTCAAACAGGTCGGCGCGTACGAGTAGGTCCAGTGTGCGATCTTGGTCGATGTCGACGGCGGCGGGTTCCGCCTCGATCCGGGCTTCGATGCGATTCTGAATCCAGCGCCGCCGCTCCGGGTCGGCGATGTGCATGAACTCCACGCCTACGCTTCCGCAATAGATGCGCCGGGCTTCCCGCGCCCACTCGTTATCATTGTCGATCTGCAGGTCGGGATGCGGTTGTGGAGGCAGGAGGCCGAGCGGGTTCAGTTCGGCCTCCAGATACCCAAATTGCCGAAACAGGCCAAAGATGCGTTCCCGCTCGTAGTTTTGGATGATTGCAGGGGCCTTGCCCCCGTCGGTAGTCCGAGTTGAAATAGGCATAGAAGTCTTCTATAGAATAACGGATGATCCGACCTGTAGGGCCGATTCAGCCGGAAAGTCCGGTGATGGAGACACGCGCGTCTTGCCCGTCCGCCGGGCGGGGCGCCCGGCTCTCCATCGACAAGGGCCGTGTCGCCGATCACAGCAAAGGTGCGCTCGCCGTAATTACTCTGAAACCAGAGGAATATCCTTATGACCCTACGTCCCGACGCAGCCAAGCCTGGAACCCCTGTCATTCTCGGCATCCCGTTCGATGCAAATTCTTCCTGGTTGCGTGGAGCGGCCGGAGCGCCGCCCATCATCCGCGTGGCTTTCAATTCCATTTCGTCGAACTTATGGACAGAAACCGGCGTCGACCTGAGCCCCCGGGGGACGTACAGCGATGCGGGCGATTTACACTTTACTTTCGACGAGCCATTCACAGCTATCGAAAACAAAATCGGCGAACTGCTGGACAAAAACTTGCGTCCGGTTTGCCTGGGGGGCGACCACTCGATCACGCTGCCGATCGTCCGCGCGTTTGGCCAGCGCATTCCCGGACTGACCATCCTCCATTTCGATGCCCACCCCGATCTCTACGACGAACTCGAGGGCAACCGGCTTTCGCATGCTTGCCCATTTGCCCGCATCATGGAAGAGGGTGCAGCCAAGCGCTTGATCCAGATCGGTATTCGGACGATGACTGGACATCAACGCGAGCAAGCTCAGAAATTCGGCGTCGAGGTCATCGAAATGCGTCATCTGCCCGCACTCGACCGCATGAAAGTCGATGGCCCGATCTACATCTCCTTCGACATGGACGCGCTCGATCCTGCGTTCGCCCCTGGCATTTCGCATCGCGAACCGGGAGGCATGTCGGTAAGAGAAGCGATCGCACACCTGCATGCCATCACAGGGAAAATCGCGGGCGCCGACCTCGTGGAATTCAATCCTGCGCAAGACAACACACAAATCACGGCAACGGTCGCCGCCAAGTTACTCAAGGAGATTTTGGGCAAGATGGTTTTGAACTAACAAACAGTGGATTGCTGCACCAGCGATACGCTTTATAATTGTCATCCCGAGCGAAGCGAAGGGATCCGCAGTTCTCGGCAAAATACAGGTCCCTCGCTTCGCTCGAGATGACAAGATTTGAACCTGAGGTGCCCCATGGCCAGCGGAATGATTGATGTGTCCAGCCGCTACTCTGTGCCCGAAACGTTGGCTCGGCTGCAGTCGATCCTGAAAGAGAAATCCGTTACAGTGTTTGCTCTCATCGACCACAGCGGCGAAGCGGAGAAGGTCGGCCTGAAAATGCGCCCGACGCAGTTGCTGATCTTCGGCAGTCCGAAAGCCGGCACGCCTTTGATGGTAGCCGCGCCCCGGCTGGCCATCGACCTTCCATTGAAAGCGCTGGCATGGCAAGATGAGCAGGGCCAGGTGTGGCTCTCCTACAATTCTCCGGAATACCTGCAGCAGCGGCACGGTTTTCCCGCGGATCTGCTGAAGAACCTCGCCGGAATTGCTGCGCTGATTCAGAAGGCTGTGGAATAATAGCGGGCTGGAATTCCCTGCTCGGGCATGCCCGATAATTCCAACCCGAACCGCGCCCGCGATCACCTGGCCAATGAACGCACCTTTCTTGCCTGGGTGCGAACCGGCGTGGCGACCATCGTGTTCGGATTCGCCATCGGACGCTTCTCGATTGCACTGCGCGAATTCTTGAAGATGCAGGGATACCAGTCCGTCACGCCCGGCCTGACGACATGGCTGGGCATTATTTCGACGGTCGGCGGGGTGATGCTGATTCTTGCGGGTCTCGGGCGCTATCGGAAGACCAAAGTGCAACTTGATTCGAACACCTTCGAGCCTGCCGGATTTGTGATCGACCTCGTATCCTATTTGCTCGGACTTTTCGGATTAATACTGGCGGGCTATCTCACCTACATCGCGATATTTAACAAGTGATCGCCTGAGGATAAGCGCCGGTCAGGTGGTATATCTATCGGGAGGCCCATGGCGAATGAACAAGAGAAAGAAGCCGCCGGCTGCGCCGCCGCCGAACTGGTGCGTGACGGCGACGTCGTTGGATTAGGCACGGGCTCAACCGCCTACTTCACGGTCATTGCTCTCGGCGAGCGCGTGAAAGCGGGGCTGAAAATCAGCGGAATCCCGACTTCCGTGCAGACGGCTGATCTGGCGCGCGCAGTCGGTATTCACCTGACCACGCTCGACGAGCATCCGGAAATCGACATCACCATCGATGGCGCCGACGAGATCGATCCGCAGCTGCGCTTGATCAAAGGCGGCGGCGGCGCGCTGCTGCGCGAAAAGGTGGTCGCGTCCGCGTCCAAGAAGATGGTCGTGGTCGCAGACTCGGGAAAGATCGTTCCCGTGCTCGGCAGATTTCCGTTGCCGGTCGAGGTAATTTCGTTTGCTCGAACCGTGGTCGAGAAGAAAATCGCGTCGCTTGGCGGGTCGCCCAAATTGCGTACCAGAACCGACGGCAGTCCTTACCTTACCGACAACGGCAATCAGATTCTCGATTGCAGTTTCGGAAAGATTGCAGATCCACCGGCGCTGGCGCTTACCCTCAGCAATACTCCCGGCATCGTCGAACACGGCTTGTTTATAGGGCTGGCGAGCGTGGCATTGATAGGACGCGGAGACCGGGTGGAAGAACTACAGCGCTAGCGCGGGCTGTCGGGCTGCGCCCGACCGGACAACGGGGGCGGCTGTCCCTACGTGAAATCCGCCGTCGCCGGCTCAAGCGACAATCTCCCGCAGCGCCGCCAGCAGTTGCTCCACTTCCTCTATCGTGTTGTAGTGCACCAGCCCGATGCGCAGAAATCCTCCCAGACGCTCGACGTCCAACTGTTCGGTGAGGTTCAGGGCATAGTAGTTTCCATCCCACGTGAAGAAACCGCGTTCGCCCAGCTTGATGGCCAGTTCCAATGGTGTGTGCCCTTCGATGCGAACCGCGAACGTCGGGCATCTATCCTCGAAGCGATTCTCGAAGCGCCCAGGGTCGGCGATGCCGTACAGCTTCAATCCTGGAATTGCAAGCAAGCCTGCCATCATCCTCTCGATCATTTTGCGCTCGTGGGCATGGATCGCTTCGTGCGCGGCCAGGATTGCAGCGCGCCGGGTCGTGACTGCAGGCTTTACGCGACGGCCGAGTTCTTCCCAGTAATCCACGCAGGCTTTGATTCCCGCGATGCACTCGTGGTTCAACGTCCCCCATTCCCAGCAGTTCGGAATGTTGTCGGTGTTGGGCCGGACTTTATACGGACGCAACCTCTTCAGATGTTCGCGCTTGCCGTGGAGCACGCCCATGTGCGGACCGAAAAATTTGTAAGTCGAACAGACCAGGAAATCGCAGTCGAGTGCTCGCACGTCGATCGGCCCATGCGGCGCGTAGTGGACGGCGTCGATGTAACTCAGCGCTCCTGCCTGCCGCGCCAAGCGCACCACTTCGGCGACATTGTTGATCGTGCCCACCGCGTTCGACGCGTAGCCGACCGCGACCAGGCTCGTGCGCTTCCCCATCTTTACTTTTGTCGCCAGGTCGTGCATATCGAGCGTGCAATCGTCTTTGTTGAATTTCACGGCGCGGATGATCACGCCTTTTTCTTCCAGCGCTTTCCACGGCGAAAAGTTCGCGTCGTGGTCGAGCAGCGTGAGCACGATCTCGTCTCCGGGACCGAGATCCCGTCCGAGCGCGCGGCTCATGGCGAAAGTCAGCGAAGTCATGTTTACGCCGAAAACGATTTCATCCGCATCGCAATTCAGGAAATCGCCCATCGCCGACCGCGCTTCCGCGATCATGCGGTCGGTGTTGCGGCTGGTGTGATAAGCGCCGCCGGTGTTGGCGTTGTTGCGCGCCAGATAGTCCGCGATGGCGTCAATCACCCGCTGCGGCACCTGCGTGCCACCCGGGCCGTCCAGAAAAACTGCGGGGTGTTTATAGGAATGCACGTCAATCGTTTGCGCGAGCGCCGGGAACTGCGAGCGAACCCAGGCGAGGTCGAGCGTGGTGGATGAAGAGGTCTGTTCAGCGATGGGCATGGGAGGCATTCTAATTCAGGCCCGCGCCGCGTCGGAGGGAACTTTCGCTCGCGGTGATTTAGTGCGCGGGTGAAACCGGCGGTAGGGTCGCGGTCACGCGGGGTTCGAGAGGATTGGGTTGTTTGCTCTTTCCTTGGTTGGCGCCTTTTTGTTGGCGGCATCCAACCGGATCCGCGTGACTCGTGCGGTTTCCTGGACTAAATCGCCGGTAGCGCGAGTTCCATCTCCTGCCATCACAGAACCTGCGGCGAGGGCGAAGCGCAAGGCGTCCGCCTGGTCCTCAAAATCTAAAATGACTTGTCCCGACATAGGTACTTCTCCCTGGGTCTGACTTTCCAACGGCCGCCGATCAAATTAAGACGCAGGTGGCGCTGCGATGGACGAGTGTCGGTAATAACTCCATGATTGTCGGAGAATGCCAGGCCCGGTGATAGTGCTTTTGTTGGTTCTCACCTCCGGTGCCGCCGACCGGGGAAAGTGATAAATTTCTAAGTGCCTCTCGGATAATAGCTTACGGAAAGGGATTCGCTTCCGCCGGTCAATCGGCCGGATACTACCAGGGGCCGCAAGGCCAGGTTTCGGAGGGCGTGGTGGGTGGGCTCATTTTTCCGTGGCCGCATTTCCGTAGATGACCATCTAAGGATAGAATCGTCTGAGAACTACACCTCTAAAGCAACGTGGGGATGGCGTGCTAAAGGCATCGGCAAATCGGGGCGCATTCTGCAGAGCTGTGTGTGTGCTCTGTGTCGCCCTGGTGTGCGTGATGGGGACGGTACAGGCGACTCACTCGCATCCCGAGAACTCGACCACATCCCACCACACCTGCTCGATTTGCGCGACAGCTCACGCCGGACTTAATACCCAGACAGCCGCGTCCGCGCCGGTTTTATTTACGGCAGCCCTGGCGAGTCCGGTGGCAGAAATTTCCCCGATCTTCCGTCCAGTTGCCACCCAGTTTATTCGTCCTCCACCTGGGCTCTGATTCCGCTCCCAATGCAGTAAGTATTTCCAAAGGACCGCGATCTTCGATTCGTGATCAGACTCGGATCTGTGATCGGACTCGCTCCAGAAACCTTTTATTGGAGGAATCATGAGTTCGTTTTACAAGAGTTGGCCGGCTGCGGCCATTGTTGCCATTGCGCTTATGTTGAATGCTGGGGCTGCGAATACGCAGTCAGGCGGAAGTTCGGGATCGATTAACGGTACTGTTCTGGACCCTTCTGGCGCGGTGGTTCCGAATGCTGGCGTCGAGATTCATAACCCGGTCAGCGGCTATGACCGAACGACCACCGCAGACAGTAAGGGGAATTTCAGTTTTATGAACGTGCCGTTTAATCCGTATCACATGACGGTAACGGCCGAGGGATTCGCCAAAAGCGCTCAGGATGTGCAGGTCCGCTCCGTTGTGCCCGCCAATGTCCAGATCAATCTTCAAGTGTCTGCCACTTCCGCCACGGTTTCAGTCGAGGCTGCGGGCGATCTGGTGGAGAACGATCCGACCTTCCACTCCGACATCGACAAGGATTTGTTCGACAAACTTCCCCTGGGAAGCTCGTCGTCTTCAATGAGTGCGATGGTTGGCGAGGAAACGCCGGGCATTGCTTCCGATTCCAACGGCCAACTCCACGGGCTCGGCGACCACGCGGAGAATTCGTACAACATCGACGACCAGCCTGATACGGACCAGCATAGCAAGACCTTTTCGAACCAGATTTCCGTCGATTCGATTCAATCCATGGAAGTCATATCCGGCGCGCCGCCCGCGGAATACGGAGGTAAGACCAGTGTTGTCATTGTGGCAACCACCCGCTCGGGTCAGGGTGTGACGACACCCCACGGCGGCATCAACACCTCCTACGGGTCGTTCGGGTCATCCACCGTGTCCGCCGATCTCGCTTATGGGGGTAAGAACTGGGGAAACTTCGTCTCCGTGGGTGGTTTGAACAGCGGCCGGTTCCTGGATGCGCCGGAGTTCGCGGTGATACACGACAAGGGCAACGAACAGAACCTGTTTGACCGCGTCGATTTTCAACTCTCAGCCGCAGACTCGATTCACCTGAACTTCAGCTACAGCCGGAGCTGGTTCCAGACGCCGAATTCATTCGATGCCGAAAACGCGACGCCCTGGAGTGGACTGGACGGGCTTCTTCCGGCAGTGGAGAACTATGGGGGCGTAGTTCCCGGTACTAACATTACCGTTGGAGCAACCGATCAACGTTCCAAGATTGGGACCTTTAATATCGCCCCTTCGTGGACGCGGCTTATCAATACGAACTCCGTATTCACTTTGGGCGCTTTTGTACGCCGCGACGATTACAACTACTACCCAAGTAGTGATTCATTTGCGGACCTTGGACCGCCTAGTCTCCAGAGACAGTCCGTGGGTCAGAACCGCACACTTACAAACGCGGGGGTTCGGTCCGATATCTCCTACGTCAAAGGCATGAATAACATCAAGGTTGGAATCACCTACGAGCAAACGTTTCTCAATGAAAACAACACTCTCGGTATCGTCGATCCCGTCTACGACGCTCCCTGCATAACGTTTTCCACCGACCAGCAGCAATGGGTGGCTGCGCCTGGACTCACTCCCGCGCAATGCCCCGGCAACACCGGTACCTACCAGGCAAACCAGCCCAGCACCCCGACTGTTCCCTCGAACGCACCCGGTTCCGCGCTTTACCCTTATTTCAATCCGACCCTGGCTCCCTACGACTTGACCCGCGGCGGAAGCCCATACACCTTTAACGGCCACACTGACGTGAAGGAGCTTGCTCTGTACCTTCGGGACGTGATCACAGCCGGAAACTGGTCTTTGAACCTTGGCTTACGCGGCGATCTCTACAACGGTCTCACGGTTGCGCGGCAGGCCGAGCCTCGTCTCGGAATCTCTTACAACGTCAAGAAGACGAGCACGATTCTTCGCGTTTCCTATGCGCGCACCCTGGAATCTCCTTTCAATGAAAATCTGGTACTTTCCAGTATTGGATGCGGCAACCAGGTCCTAGCTCCGCTGCTTGCCTGTTCCGCACCTGTGGCCAACCCCTTGAGTCCCGGCTTCCGCAATGAATTTCACGCTGGGATCGAGCAAGCCTTCGGTAAGTACCTGGTCTTTTCCGGCGAGTGGATCACGAAGTACACACACAACGGCTACGATTTCAGTGTGCTCGGCAACACTCCGATCACCTTCCCCATTGAATGGCACAACGCCAAAATTCCCGGATATGCGGGCCGGGTGAGCGTACCGAACCTGCATGGTTTTTCGGCGCAGATGGTGTTTTCCAGCGTGGCGGCGCGCTTCTTCACTCCCCAGATCGGCGGTGCCGGGGCGACGGTGACGACCGGTGCGAGTGGGGCCGGACTCCCGTTTCGCATTGACCACGACGAAAAGTTCAACCAGACGACCCACTTGCAATATCAGCCCTGGAAGCGCGGTCCTTGGTTCGGCTTCAACTGGCGCTACGACAGCGGACTGGTAGCAGGCTCAACGCCATGTCTTGCGCCAACTGCTACGTGCACGTTTTCAACTTCGACGGCGGATGGAGGATCGAACCCCAACATCGCAAGCGGCTCTGTGGCTATGGTTACCCCAGCGAACTTGCCTTTAACAGCCGATCAGGAGTTTCAGGCCGGGTTCACTTGCAACGGAGTGGGCGCAACCCCGACTCATGCTCTTCCGACGGTTTGCCCCGCGTCGGAGTTCGGGTCTTCGCTTATCAAAGTGCCGGCGCCAGGGACGGAAAACGACGATCACAATCCGCAGCGAATCGCATCGCGAAACTTGTTTGATGCTTCGGTGGGCGACGACAACCTGTTTAAAGGCGATCATTACAAATGGAGCCTTACGCTTACCGCCATCAATTTGACTAACAAACTGGCGTTGTATAACTTCCTTTCGACTTTTAGTGGGACGCACTATGTAACGCCGCGCGCGCTGACGGCGCAGCTCGGGTTTCACTTCTAGGGGATGGGGAGAAAGCCTTAACCAGAGCGGTGAGCGACCTGCACTTTTAAACTTTGTTGAGTGAAGGCAGCGTCTCTACTGCAGTTTTGCGTATTCAGCCCTGGCTTCGTGGAGGAGCGGGACGTCGGGGTCGGCGTCTTTCCAGGCGGCGAGGAAGTTTTGATAGGCGATGCGAGCCTTGGGGACGTCGCCCTGCTTCTGAAACAAGCGGCCCAACTCCAGTTGAGCGACGATGAACACTACGTCGGGGTAGTGGTGGGATTTGAAGTCCAGAACCTTCTGAAGGTCCTGCTGCGCTTCGGCATAACGTCCAGCCTGCTCATAGGCCAGGCCTCGCGCGTAAAAAACGCCGGCATTGGCGCGAGCGTACAGGGCGGCGGTGTTAAGAAAGTCAATGGCCTTTGCCGGGTCTGCCTTGGCGGAATTGGCGGGCTGCAGTGCGGCGACTGCGCGAATTATGGGGACAGTCACGTTTACTGCCATGCTGTCGTTCGGATGGGCGCGCTGGATTTCGTCGGCCAATGCGAGCGCTTTCTGATCCTGGCGCAATATGGCGAACGTCGTGGCCACGCTCCCCAACACGGAAATCGTGCGGGACAAACGCAGCGCCTCGCTGGCCTCGCTATTGGCTTCGGCACGATTGCCCACCACTGCCTCGAAGATGGCAAGCTGTCCTTCCCCATCGGCTCGGCCCTGCAGGTGCAGGCGATCCAAAGCGTCTTCGTTCTGGCGTGCAAACTCCCGCGCTTGACGCACTTGCCCACGCGTGCTGGCGAGGCCGGCGCGGAATCCGAGAACGGTTGCCTCTCCGTTGGGGGTCGCGGAGGCACTTTGCAGTTCCTTCTCCATGTCGGCGTCTTTGCCTTCGGACCAGTCCAGCCAAGCCAGGAACCAATGGCAGCCCTCAGCGGATATCTTGTGCTGGAGCGCGGTGTTGATGGTGGCGCGCGCTTCCTCGATCCGGTTCAGTCCGACGTAAGCCGTAGCGAGATTCACATAGGCGGCCGCACTGTCGGGGTCGAGCTCCACGGCGCGCTTTGCATTCTCTAACGCGTTGTCGAATTGTCCGAGCTGGTTATAGATATTCGCCAGATTGTTGAAGGGAATGGAATCCCGCGGGTAGGTCTGGCGATAGAGTTCGAGCGCGGTAATGCCCTTGTCGAGCTGGCCGCTGTCGGCGTAGTAGTGGGACATGATGTAAAGCTTCTCGCGCTCGCTGGCGCGATCACGAAGCTCAAAAGCTTTCTGCCGGTTTTGCTCCGACAACTCGGTCTGATCAAGGTTGGCGTAGACGGTGCCGAGGCGGGCGTAGGCCATGGCGAAATTAGGATCGATCTCGATGGCATGCTGGTAGTTGGGAACAGCACCCAGTTCATCGCCCAGGTTGTGTTTGGCGTCGCCGAGGCTGAGCGCCTTCAGCGCATCGAGCGATGAAGTGGTGGCCATGGCGAGAGGCATGTCGTATCTCTGCACCATGGACAACGACTCGCCGAGTTGACCGCGCAGTTTGGTGGCGGCGCTATGCATGGCATTCAGCACATCTTCTTTTCGCTCCGCCTGAGCCTGCTGGCGTCCGAGTGAATCGCCGGAAGCAACATTAGTTGCTTCCAGACTGATAACGTACTGGCCTCCGACGCTATCAATGCTGCCGGTCAGCATGGCCTTGATGCCATCGCGCTGGCAGATTTCGCGTCCGACTTCGCTGGTGATGCGGTCGCCGGGCCCGCGGCCCATGAACTGCAATGTCTGGCGGATCTTCTGATCGGGGAAGACATTCAGATACGGAGACTGCCCGAGATCGACGGCCAGCGCTTTCTTGAGCGTGCCATCGAAGACTGGGTCGGTGGTGGTGTTCACGAAATCGGTGATCAGGATCGAATCTTTTTCGGTGAGCGCGTGGCTGCGCTTTAGAAACACGAAGCCAATGCCGGCGGCCACTAGCGAGACGACCAGAGCCGGGATCAGCCACAGGGGCAGCTTTCGGCTTTGATCTGGCGCCGGGAGGCGGCGGAGGGAAGAGCTGGACGAACTTGCGACCGAGATCGTGCCCGATTCGGAGTCGCGTTTCAGGCGCTTCAGGTCGGAGCGAACATCGGCGGCGCTCTGGTAGCGCAGGTCGCGATCTTTTTCGAGCAGCTTGTTCAGGATTTCCTCGAAATGCAAAGGCAAGTCGGGGTTCAGGCGGAGCGCTGGCGCCTGGGGGCGATTCAGAATTGCGTCGAAAATGACGGCGGACGTATCTCCGCGGAAGGGCACCGCGCCGGTGGCCATCTCATAGAGTACGACGCCAAAAGAGAACAAGTCGCTGCGGGCGTCGAGATCCTTGCCCCGCGCCTGCTCCGGAGACATGTACACCACGGTACCGACGGTCGATCCGGGACTGGTCAGGAACGGCTCGTCCACAGTCGCGGCGGAACCGATGGTGGCGGCAGAAAAAATGGAAGGCTTGCCAGTGCGCTTGGCCAGGCCGAAATCGAGAATCTTAGCCTGGTTGCGACTGGTTACAAAAATGTTGGCGGGTTTGATGTCGCGGTGGACGATTCCCTTGGCATGGGCGGCATCAAGAGCGTCGGCGATCTGCGTGCCGAGATTGAGCAATGGCTCAAGTTCCATGCGCTGACCGTGGATCCTGTTCTTGAGCGTTTCGCCTTCCAGCAATTCCATGGCGATGAAGTGGCGTCCGCCGTCCTCTCCAATCTCGTAGATCGTGCAGATATTCGGGTGATTCAGAGCGGAGGCCGCGCGAGCTTCGCGTTGAAAACGGTCGAGCGCGAGGGGATCTTTTTCGGTCTCGGGAGGCAGGAACTTGAGTGCGACATGGCGGCCCAGGTTGAGATCCTCTGCCTCGTACACAACTCCCATCCCTCCGCCGCCCAACTGCGAGAGCACACGATAGTGCGAGACGGTCTGGCCGATCATTGCTGGGAACACTCCTGGGAGAGAGTTATTCATGTTAGGCCCGACGGTTGTGGCAAGTCAAACCTGTCTGCTCTCTTGTTATACGAAGCGGCGGCACGCCAAGTTCAAGGTATGCAGAGGCGACGGTTTCGTTGTCTTTTCTATGGCTTAAGAGCTGTGCCGCCACTACCACCGTGGCGAAGCAATGCCAGAAGGTCACTGCTTCCCGTTACGGAAGTTTAGCCCTAAATACCCGAATCCTTTCCTGCCCTCCCGGTGCCTGTTATCAATGGGTATTCCGGTCACATTGCCCCAGGGAACTGCAACCCGGCTCTCCGGGGCAGGAGTTCGCAGAGATGAAAACGCGCCCGCAATCCTGGAGGGAAATCGGCGCGGCGGCACGCTTTTTCATTGCCGTGGTTGTGCTCTGCGGAGTCAGCGTCCTAACCTATTCGGTCCTGCACGGCAAGAGCGATGATCCGCTCAAATTTTTCTGCTATCTGGTGGTCGCTCTGGCGGCCTCGCGGCTCAAGGTGAACCTGCCCGGCATTACCGGGACGATGTCGGTGAACTTCCTATTCTTCCTGCTGGGCGTGGTGGAACTGAGCTTGCCGGAAACCATGGCGCTGGGATGTGCGGCGGTGGTGGTACAGTGCTTCGACCGCGAACGTCCGGTTCCGGTTCAAGTTGCTTTTAACGTCTGCTCAACTGCGCTGGCCATCGCGGTGACCTTCGCTTTTTATCGCTACTCCATGACGCATAGTAAGGTGAGCAACCCCTCCACCTCGCTGTTTCTGGCGGCGTGCGTTTACTTCGTGGCCAATACGCTTCCGGTGGCTGTCGTCATCTCGTTGACGGAGCGCAGGTCGCTACGAAAAATCTGGGCCGAGTGCTACTTCTGGAGCTTCCCCTATTACCTCGTGGGTGCGGGTGTGGTCGGCATGATGAGCTGGCTGCACGGCTTTGCCGACTGGCAGACGTCGTTGCTGACGCTGCCGGTGGTGTACCTCATCTACCGTTCCTACCGCCTTTACCTCGGCAAACTGTCAGACGAGAAGCGGCATGTGGAAGAGATGGCCGACTTGCATATGCGCACCATTGAGGCGCTGGCACTTGCCATCGAGGCCAAGGATCAGACGACTCACGATCACTTGCAGAGAGTTCGCGTTTACGCCGTCGAGGTGGCCGAGGAACTTAAGGTTGCCCGGGAGGAAATGGAGGCCTTGCAGGCCGCTGCCTTGCTGCACGACATCGGCAAGCTGGCGATTCCCGAGCACATCATCTCGAAACCGGGCCGCCTGACGCCCGAAGAGTTCGAGAAAATGAAGATCCATCCGCTAGTGGGAGCGGAAATCCTGGAACGGGTGCAATTTCCCTACCCGGTCGTGCCCATCGTACGGGCCCATCACGAAAAGTACGACGGGACCGGCTATCCGCTGGGATTGCGCGGGACACAGATTCCGATTGGCGCCCGCATCCTGGCAGCGGTCGATTTTCTGGACGCGCTGGCTTCCGATCGCCAATATCGGCGGGCCCTGCCTCTAAATGAAGCGATGGCGCGCCTGAGCGAGGAATCGGGAAAGGCCTTTGATCCGGAAGTAGTCAAGGTGCTCGAGCGAAGATACGTGGATCTGGAGCACCTGGTCCACAAACGCACTGACAGCCTGGGCAAGCAGAGATTATCCACGGGAGTCAAAGACCAGGACGCGAACGTTGAGCCGTCCATACAGCCGGCAGCTGGTTTCGAGGCGCAAGGGCGGGGGCAATCGCCGGAGCGCAGTTTTCTGAGTTCGATCGCGGCGGCGCGTCAGGAAGCACAAACTCTGTTCGAACTCAGCCAGGATCTGGGAGCATCGCTCAGTCTGGGCGAGACGCTCTCGGTGTTTGCGGTGAAGCTGCGCCACGCCATGCCCTATGATGCGATTGCGATCTACGTCCGGCACGGCGATGAACTGGTGCCGGAATATGTGAATGGCGACAACTTCCGGCTGTTTGCTTCGCTGCGCATTCCGATGGGGCAAGGGCTCTCGGGCTGGGTAGCGCAGAACCTTAAGCCGATTCTGAATGGCAATCCTTCGGTCGAGCCCGGCTATCTGAACGATGCTTCGAAGTACAGCACATTGAACTCAGCGCTCGCCGTTCCGCTCGAGGGTTTGCAGGGTGTGGTCGGTGTGGTCGCTTTGTACCACGCCGAAAAGGATTTCTTCAGCTCCGACCACCTGCGCATTCTGCTCGCGGTAAGTTCCAAGATGGCGCTCGCCATCGAGAACGCGATGAAGTACGAGCAGGCGGAAAGTTCCGCGATTACCGATTTCCTCACCGGCCTTCCCAATGCGCGCTCGCTGTTCCTGCAACTCGACCGGGAAATGGCGCGCTGCAAGCGCGACAACAATACGCTGACCGTAATGGTCGCCGACATGGACGGCTTCAAGCAGATCAATGACCGCTTTGGCCACCTGGAAGGGAACCGCGTGCTGCAGTTGTTTGCGCACTCCCTGAAGGAGACCAGCCGTGAGTACGATTATGTCGCCCGCATGGGCGGCGACGAATTCGTGGTCATCGCTCCGGGTCTCACGCCGGAGGCTTCAGCGCGCAAAGCGGAGCAGATGCGGGAACTCGCTCAACAAGCGGGGAAGGAGGTCTGCAACGAGGACATTTTGTCGCTCAGCGTCGGGAAGGCCGTATATCCCGAAGACGGGATGGACGCCGAAAGAATTCTCTCGGAAGCCGACAAACGCATGTATCTGCAGAAGCAAAGTCAATCAACTCACAGGAACCGCCGGCTGTATCCGCGGGTGCGGGGCCGACTCACTACGGAAATCTCCGGAAATGGCCAGGAACGGGCGACGCTCGGCATCGTCACCAACCTGAGTGTCGGCGGTTGCTATGTCGAAACCCCCAGCCTCCTGATGCCTGGATCGCAGCTGAAACTCACCTTTTCGCATGAACATACCCAAGTTGTGGTTGAAAGCGAGGTCGTGCGTATGGACATGGGTATCGGGGCGGCGCTGAAGTTTACGGAAGCGTCGCACGAGGTCCGCGTCGCATTGCAGCGCATCCTGGAGCAGTTGGCCACCCTGGAAGCGGCGGTCGACCGTAAGCGCAACCTAAATGCGGTCGTCGGAGGCGCACTCTGAGGAAACGCTATACAAACGGCTTTGCGCCGCTGAGGGTCACCCCTTCCTAATACTCATGTTACGCGGGAACGGCAAGCGGCCGAATCTGTATCAGCGGCGCGGTGTTACCTGCTGTGGTGCGTGGCTTCGACAGCCCCTGTCGCAGCATATTCGCAGTCGGCACGCCCGTCCGGTAGAACGACTTTTCGCAATCCGCAGTGGATGGGCCACGCATACTCCCTTCCATATAGGCCAAGCCCGGACAGCGCGTGCAACTGCTGACGTGCGAGCACGACGAGCAGACGGTCAGTTCTTTGGCCTGGATCGAGCGGACCTCTTTCATCTGCGGAGAAAAATTCCAGATATCCAAGAATTTCTGCTGCCGAATATTTCCGGTGGGAAGCGGAAACTGCACGCAGGGAAAGACATCGCCGTAGGGGGAAATGTAGCAGAAGGAATGCCCCGCGCTACACGAGTACCCCTCGAGATCCTCCTCAGAGGGCGGCTTGGGAGGCGCGCAAAACTCTTCCTGGTTGCCGACCAGCGCAGGATTGCGGAAAACGTCCGTGAGTTCTTCTCCCGGAATACGCAGCGAGAGTACCGAAGTGTCGCCGTCCATCATGGGCGTGATCGTGGGATCAAGCGTGTAATGAACGCCGAGTTCAGCGGCAAGTTTCTGCACACCAAGATGATCGGAAGAATTCGCGGTCATCAGCACATTGGCGATGGTTACTCGCAGTCCTTGTTCGCGCAAGAAGCGAATGGCCTTGATGGTGCGCTCGAACGAGTGCGGCAGCTTGGTGATGGCATCGTGAACCGCGGGACGGTGCGAGTACACGCTGATCTGAACGGTGTCTACGCCCAGTTCGCGGATTTTCCGCGCTTCCGCTTCGTGGATCATCACCGCGTTGGTCTTGATCTTGACATTGAACATCAGACGCCGGGCGTATTCGACAATCTCAAAGAAGTCGCGGCGCAGGAAAACCTCGCCGCCGCTGAAGGTGAGAAAGAAGACGCCTGCTTCGGCCATCTGATCTAGCGCGCCCTTGATTTCGGCGGTCGTCATCTCGCCGTGGTCGTCGTGATCGAGATAGCAATGCACGCAGCGCTCATTGCAGCGATACGTGACATCCATGTGCACGGCGATGGGCACGCCAAGGTTAAATGCCTTCTGGCCCATCTCGCTCATCAGGCTCATCAGGGCGTCTCCACGGCCAGAGGTTGATTGGAAACGAGAAGAATTCCGTGGTTGGAAAGTTCGGCGACGAACTGCTCGGCATCGGCCTGCGCCTGTTCGGGATCGACGTCAAACTGCTGGCAGATGCGGTCGCGGACAATTTCCCGCAGAGGAGTCTGACCGTCGGCAGCTTGAAATATGGCGGTTGCGACCTCATTCAGCGTAAAGAAAGTCGAATCGGCCGAGTTCATGACCATCATTTCGCCGGCTAGTGCGCGCGCCGCAATGGCCGAACTGCGCGCAATGTAAATGCAATTTTCAGGCATGCTCGGGCACCTCATGGAAGTTGCGGACTTCATCCCACACCCTGGCATCAGGATAGAACGTCAGGCGGCGAATGGGAACCCTGGCGACGAAATCACATGCGGTGGCGAAAAGCTTTTGCACCAGGCAATGGTCCTCGGCGAAGAACAGAATATTGCGCATCAGGCGACGGACGGCTTCGGCGGACGACAACTCATCGACCCGGTTCTCCGGACCCTTCTCCAGAAAAAACAGAGCAGCGACCGGGGCGGTGCAGTTCTCACCGGCCCGGGCCAGTTCTCCAGCGAACGGAGTGCCGAAGGCCGAGTACCCCTCGGCACTCGGCCGGAGGTAGGAAATTTCGTCGGTAAGCAGGGTGATGTCGGCTGGCGCCAGCCGTGTCATCGTAGTTTTGCCGGCGCCCGATACGCCCGAGAACAGATAAGCCCGACCATCGCAAATCGCACTGGCGGCGTGCAGCAGGAATCCGCCGCGCTCGGCCAGAATCAGGCTGTGCAGAATGCGCAGCACCGAATCGAGAGAATACGGGTTGGGATTTTGCCGCACGCTCCCTCGTCCCGTGCGCGGGTCCCAGCGCGCATGGAAATCTCCGCGCTCCAATGTCCAGGCGTCGTTATCGCGACCGACCCGAACGTCATCATCGGAAACCGGTCCCGTGTTGGTCAGATCAAACTCAAGCTCAAACTCAGGACGCGAAGAACTCAGAAACCCGTCGTAGCGCCGGCGCAGCAGATCGAGAAAGCCCTCGTCGCAGGTGGACAAAGCGATGGGGATCTCTCCAATCTCGACACAAGCGACTTTTCGGGGCGCGGCCATCATATAGATTCCGAGTTTCGAAATTCGTTTCGAAATGCGCTCGCCGATCCCATCCGCCAGCCATGAAGTTTCAGAGCAAGACGCCGTGCCGCGCCGCAATGACAGAGCAGCATTCCCAGCGCGCGCGACAGAGAGGCCGAAGATAAGCTTCGCCGTTCGTCAGACCCGCGCACCAGTCGCCCCAGCAGCGCTTCGGGAGGGTACTGAGGATCACAACCGGGCATGGAATCGCCGCGCAGCCGGAAGCCGTTCGGAGTACAAGGAGTGATGAGGCGATGTAAAAAGAAGCGGCCTTCGCGCACCGCCAGCACGATCTCGCCCGGCCGAACGTCTTCCATCGAGCAGCTTGCGATCTCGACCACATCGCCCGGCCAAAGCCCGGGCAGCATACTTTCCCCGTGAACCCGCAGACGCACGGCCTGCGGCGTGCGCTGAGGCGTGCACTGAGACGTGCTTTGAGGTGAACTACCGCCGCGACGCAGAGCCGCTGCCACCAAAGCTGAGCCTTCCGCGTGCCAACTCGACCGCGGCGTACTCGCGGTGTCTTCCGTCAGGAAGTTTTTCGTGAAAATGAACATTGGGCAGACGTCGAGCCGATCTTGCCGCAAGATAAAGCGAGCGTCTCGAAAACCCGTTCGTAGCGGAATGCCGGCTTCTGGTAGGCCTTTTTTCCTTTGCTCGCTTTAACCGGTTGCTGGCGCTTCTCGCGAGTAGTCCGATCTTCGGTCATAGTCGGTCAAGCCAGGTTGTCGATCAGAAAGCTGGCCTAATCCCCCAGTGTGATTAGAGTAAAGGAAGTGTACTACACTGCTTTCTCCGTGCCAATATCAGTTGGTCGCAATGCGAAGAGGCGAATCAACATCCTCAATAAAATGAAAGCGTTCCATCTTGCCGCGCCCGCCGCAAACTCAACGACAGACCGGCCAGCGCGAGCGGCAGCAGGACCAAGCCAAACCCGGCCAGCGCCGCCAACGTGGGAGCCATTGCCACTATAGACTGCCCTTCCAGCAGCGCCCTGCGCATTCCGTCGATGGCGTAAGTGAGAGGGACCGCGCGAGCCAGAAGCTCGAGCGGGCGGGGCAAGCTCTGAATCGGAAACATGGTTCCGCTTAGAAACCAGACGCCGGACCCGAGCAGCCACAATAGAGCCGAGCCTTTCTGGAACGCAACCTGAAGCGTGGCCGCGGCGATTCCCAGCGCCAGTGCGATCGCCAGAGAAAAGATCAATACCGCAACGCAAGAGAAAAAGTTGGCGTGGATCGATGCCCGGAAAACTACCACCCCCGCGAAAAGATAGACCAGCAGATTGACCAGGTTTCCGGCAAAGGCAGAAATGGAACTGAGGATCACGAGCTCGGCAGGAGCCGTGGAAGTGGTCATCAGCACCTCCACCGTTCCCGTCTGCTGCGCTTCCTGCACTGCGCTCAGAAAAGCTTGCGCGCTCATGATGAAGAAAGTGTAGACTCCGGTGCCCACCATAAGAAACGGGAAGTACTCGATCCCCTCGGGTCGAAAGCCGGGACCGATGGCGCGAGACAGAAAATAAAACGCCGCCAGTTCGGTGAACACTCCGACCAGGGTCACGACAAAACCGCTGCGGTGGCGGATGGCCGTGAGCAGATCGCGCCGCAGGATGGCATGAAGCTTGTCCAGAGTCGAAATCATTCTGATTTTCCCGCCCGATGAACAGCGCCGATGGCCTCATCAACCTCGCCCGTCATCCGAAAATAAAAAGAACGCAGCGCGTCAGCGCTTTCGCCGTCGTCCACGCGGCGGTCTGCCAGCAACTCGCCGCGATGCAACAGCAGCAGACGGTCTGCCACGGCAGCCGCCTCAGCAAAGTTGTGGGTGGCGAGCAGAACCGTTGTTTGCTGCTGTGCCAACGCCCGGATGGTCGTCCAGAAGTGCGCCGTCGTGGCGTCGTCGAGGCTGCGCGTCGGTTCGTCGAGCAAAAGCACACTGGGACGCTTGACCAGCGCGCGCGCGATCCCGAGCCGCTGGTACATGCCGCTGGAGAATTTCATGACCAGGGTGTCGGCTTGCTCTTCGAGCCCGGTATCGCGGAGAACTTCCGTGATCCTTGGCGCCCGTTCGTTGCGCGAAACCTCGTCTAGGGCGGCAAAAAATTCAAGGTTCTCGCGAGCCGAGAGGCGAGGGAAAAATGATCGCTCCGTGGCGACCGCGATGCCAACCTGCCGCCGGACTTCACCGGCATCGCGCCGCGCATCGAATCCGCCCACGCGCACCGATCCCGCATCGGGCAGGAGCATGGTCGAGATCAGCTTGAGGGCCGTGGTCTTTCCGCTGCCGTTCGGGCCGAGCAGCACCAAGACCTCGGCGCACGCAGCCGAGAAAGAAACGTCTTTCAAGGCAAGGGTCTCGCCGCCCCGCTCCCGTCCCAGCCAATTGAAGAGCGCAGGACGATGGCGGAATATCTTGCGAACGGATTCAAAGACGACTCGGCCCATGAAAGTGCTGACGAATCCGCGGACGTGCTCCGAAGACTCTGTATTATAGTGTCGATTCGCGTTCGTATTGATTGGGGTGCTCTGCGTCTCACGGTTTTCGTGACGTGGGCCGCCGTACATGCTCTACCATTCGCGCGCGTTCAAGCGCTGAATTTCCATGACCGAAGTCGTGCAACAGCTTGCCGCGTCCGGCACTGGGCTGCAAATGGAGGACGAATTCCCGCTCTTGTGCGAACTGGCCGGCGCGGAGTTGGCTCCGGAGCGCATCAACCGTATTGCGAATTGGAATCTCTCCGCCGTCGATTGGAGCGAATTCCTTCGCCTGGCAGAGCACCATGGAGTTCTGCCGCTCGCGGCGCGGAATCTGATAGAACGCGCTCGCGGACTTCCGCCGGAAATCGAGCGTTCGCTGCGATCTGCCTACGAAGCGAACCTGCGGCGCAGCCTGTGGTTCACCGCCGAACTGGCGAGAATCATGCAGCACTTCGAGCGTAGGCAGTTGCGGGCGGTCCCGTACAAAGGCCCGGTGCTTGCGCAAGCGCTTTATGGCGACCTCGGCCTGCGAAGTTTTTCGGACCTCGACTTCCTGATTTCTCCCGCGGACTTCGAGCGGGCGAAACATGCTTTCTCCGAGATCGGGTACCGTCCTGCGACGGACCTTCCGCCGCCCGTCGAGCGCTTGTGGCTGCGGACAGGCTACGAGCGTTCGTTCGACGGCGCGGCAGGAAAGTATCTGGTTGAATTGCAGTGGGCGTTGCTGCCGCATTTCTATGGTGTCGATCTGAACGTGGGGGATCTGCTGGCGCGCGCCGGCCGCACTGCCGTCGGCGGGTGCGAAGTGCGATGCTTGTCTCCCGAGGATTCACTGCTGATGCTGTGTCTGCACGCCGCCAAGCATCTTTGGACGCGGCTGATCTGGCTCGCGGACATTGCGCAGACTTTGCGGTCTTACTCCGGAACTCAGACCATCGACTACTCGTTGGTGTTCTCCCGGGCGCGTGCACTGGGGATCGGTCGCATTCTATCTGTTAGTTTCTGGCTGGTGAAGAACGTGCTTCATTCGAAACTCCCCAAACTTGCGGAAGAAATGGTTGTGTCCGATCCTCGTGTGCCCGCGCTCGGCAGCAAATTTGCCGGGCGTCTTGCTCGCGGTGCGGACTACGATTTCGAATCCACCGAATACTTTCGGCTGATCCTGAAACTACGCGAGCGGCGCGGAGATCGCTGGCGATATTTATGGCGGCTGGTCTGGACGCCGAGCGTGGGAGATGTTGAGGCGGTACGTTTACCGGAACCACTGTTTCCCGTTTATCGAATCGTGCGGATAGGCCGGTTGATGCGGAAGTTAATCTAGTTGGGAAACCGGAGGCGCCACCGCTAATGCGTTTCGCCATCGCCGGGCGCGACGTCCGGAGTGTCAACTCGTTTCTTCGCCACGACCGTGTTCCCTGGCGCCGGGACAGGCTGAAATTCTCCGGGATCTTTGCCCGCCAAAGCCACGTTCATAAACTGCATCCAGATGGGCAGAGCGGCGTGGCCTCCAGTTTCTTTCTCGCCGAGAGAAGTTTTTTCATCGTCGCCGATCCAAACGCCGCAGGTGAGCGACGGAGAAAAGCCCACAAACCAGGCGTCGGTGAAATCGTTGGTCGTTCCCGTCTTGCCGGCCAGCGGATAAGGCATCTTGGCCGCGGCGACCGCCGTGCCGTGGAGCACCACTTCCCGCAGCATCGATGTCATAATGCGCGCGGTGCGCGAACTGACAACGTCCTTGATATCGGAGAAATCTTCCTCCAGAATGCGGCCGTCGTAGTCGGTCACCTTGGTGATGTAGCGGGGAGCGACGCGCACTCCGTCGTTCGGAAACACGCTGAAGGCGGAGGTCTGCTCGAGCGGCGTAACTTCCGCCGAGCCCAGCGCCACCGGAAGATAGGCGGGAAGGTTGGAAGTGATTCCAAAACGGTGCGCGTAATCGATCACGGTTTTAATGCCGACGCGGTCGGCAAGCTTGAGCGCGGGAATGTTTCTGGACTGCGCCAGGGCGCGCCGCAGCGTGATAGTGCCTTCAAATTTGTTGTCGTAGTTGCGCGGCGAATAAGGGCCGGAGGCAGTCTGAAACGTTACCGGTGCATCCAAAATGGTGTCGTCGGGGCTGCCGCCCTGGTCGATCACCGCGGTATACACGTACGGTTTGAAAGACGACCCGACCTGGCGCAGAGCCTGCGTGGCGCGGTTGAACTTGGATAGATTGAAGTCACGGCCACCAACCATGGCCTTGATCTCTCCGGTTGCGTTGTCGATGGCGACGAGCGCTCCTTCGGTCCCTGAATCCTGCTCCAGGCTGACGCGCGCTTTTCCGTTCGCATCGAGCGACAGCACTTTGACGTAGACGATGTCGCCTCTGTCGAGGATGTCGGATGGCTTGAGCTTCGTCTTCATCTTCATCCAAGCCACATCGGCCTGCGAGAGCGTGGCTGTGTAACGGCCGAACCGGACTTCGGCAGCGCCCGGCGAGACTTGCGTGACCAGCGCATGCATGTATCCGTTTACTTCGGGATCTTCATCCCAATCCGGATCTGCGTATTTGTCGAGCTTTTGACCCTGGGCAACTACATTTAACAATTTGCCGCGCCAGCCATGCCGTCGCTCGTAGGCGGCGAGGCCGTCGAGTAACGCCTGCCGCGCCGACTTCTGCAGATCCATATCAAGGGATGTGTAAACGCGCAGTCCGCCTTCGTGAACCTGGTCACTCCCATACTTCGCTTCAAGATAACGCCGGATTTCCTCCACATAGTGCGGAGCCAGCGAATTCGGATCCTGCTGCAGGTCGAGCGCAATGGGCTTGTTCTTGGCATCGGCAGCCTGGGCCGCGGTGATCTTGCCATCCTCGAGCATGGCATTCAGCACCAGGTTGCGCCGCTTGAGCGCGCGTTCCGGGTGGTTGATCGGCGAATAATATTGTGGCGCCTTGGGAAGTCCCGCGAGCAGTGCCGCTTCTTCCAGTGTCAGTTTCTTTGCTGGTTTGCTGAAATAGTATTCCGACGCGGCCTCATAGCCGTAAGCGCCGTGGCCGAGAAATATCTGGTTAGCGTAGAGCGTGAAGATCTGCGGTTTGGTGAACCGCCGCTCGATCTGGATGGCCAGCAGCACCTCCTGTACTTTGCGATAAAACGAGCGGTCGGGAGAAAGAAACAGATTGCGGGCAAGTTGCATCGTCAGGGTGGATGCTCCCTGCACTTTCCCGCCGGACTCAATATCGCGATACGCCGCGCCTACGATGCGCCAGATGTTGATGCCCGAGTGCCGGTAGAAATCCTTATCTTCGATCGATACCAGCGCGTTGCGGAGAACTTCAGGATAATCGTCGTAGCTGGCAATAACGCGACGCTGCAGCGCGAAAGTGCCGATGACTCGACCCTGTCCGTCATAGAGCTCGGTGACCGAACTGGGACGGTAACGTTCGAGCTCTTCAACCTGAGGCAGGTCCGTGGAGTAGACCAGAAGCAGCCCGGCGGCCGCGCCCACCACGGCAGAAAGCAGGACAAGCAACCCAAACAGCACGCGTCCGACAAACTTCCGCCCGCCGATCTCTACCGTAGGAAGATGTTGATAGATGACTTTCAAAGGCCAAGTTTCAAGGTTTCAAAGTTTCAACGTTTCAATGTTAACGCAAGGGCCAGGTTTCAACGTCTCCTGGAGCGTCGGGTGTGCCGCCACGTCCTCCAGCTGAAAAAAATCGCCCGCCGAGGCGAGCGATCATAAACTCTGAAACCTTGAAACTTTGAAACCTTTAACTCTTCGATTCCCGATTCTTCAACACTTCCAACGCCTTGTTCAGTTGGTCGTCCTGCAGGTTCTTCGGTTTCTCGTCTTTCTTGTCGCTGGGTTTTTGGCCTGGAGCTGCCTGCTCCTCTTCGTCGGGTAATCCACCGTCTTCCTCCGCACTGTCCGCGACTAGCACGTTCGGGGTGACGGCCGCATCCTGAATTGCTTTTCCGCCCGGCGAGTAGTACTTCGCGACCGAAAGAATCAAGGCGGAGTTGTCCGGCATCTCGATCAGTTTTTGCACCGAGCCATCGCCAAAGGTTTTGTCTCCAATGAGGTCTCCACGGGCGTTTTCGAGGATGGCAGCGGCCACAATCTCCGCTGGCCCCGCCGTGCCGCGATTCACCAGCACCGCAACGGGAAGCTTCGTGATGTCCTTGGCGGGATCCGCGTTGAAAGCCTGCCGCGGATACTTCTGCCCCTGCAGATAGGTGATGGTGCCGTGGTCAAGGAAAAGATTGGCCGTCTCGACGCCCTCAGCCTCCGCGCCACTGGCCGAGTTGCGCAGATCGAGCACAAGCTTTTTCGCTCCCTGCTTTTGCAGGTCGCGAATCTTGCCCGCGATCTCTTGCGACTCGCCTTCGGGGAACGCGTCCACCTGGATGTAGCCGACGTTATCTGCGAGCATTTTTTCCCCGACCGGCGGGATGGCGACCAGGTTGCGCGTGATCACAATCTTCTGCGGCTCCGCCCGCCGCGGCCGCACCACGGCCACCGCAACCGTAGATCCGACCTCTCCAGACAAAAGGGCGTGAATCTCAGCCAGCGATATGTCGTGCGTGCTCTTGCCCTCGATCGACTCGATGATGTCGGAGTTCTCCAGCCCGGCCTTGTCGGCTGGCCCTCCAGGAATCACCGCGACCACGGCCGCGTATCCGAAACGCTTCGAGACGGTGGCGCCGATGTCCGCCTTACCGTCGGTCTTCATCGTCTTATAGTGTTTGTACTCTTCCGCCGACAGGTAACTGGAATTGGCGTCGAGCGACTCCAGCAGACCGTGCAGCGCACCGTCAGTGACGCCGGCGATATTGGGCTCTTCAACGTATTCCAAGCGGATGCGGGACAGCACTTCGCTATAAACCGACAGTTGGCGATACGCGCCGTCATTCGAAGAAGCACGAACGTTGACAAAACCGCCCACCAGGGTGAACAGCAGAATAGCCAGTGAACTGGCAATGACTGTGACCTTCAACTTCGTTGACATAATTTGATCTTCGCTCTTGTGACCCTTAAGCTCTGTGGTCTTGCTTGATAGTCTTCCAAGGAAACAGACAGGCTCTTCCCGAGGAACCGATGTTTCATTATAGACGGTTTGATGCCGAGATCGGGGGCAAGATTGCAGGGGCAATGGTCGTGAGTAACCTAAGTAAGAGCTCCAGCTTCCAAAGGTGGCTGTAAGTTAGCAGGTGGGGACGAGCGCAGCTTGCTGCCTCGCAAGCTGCGCCGCAGGCTGCTAAGTCTATGATTCTAATGAACCGGCACGCGGCCCCCCATGGCACATAAATCACGGTTACTTTTCCAGCAGGGCCGCTATCTCTTCATGGCCTTTTTCTCTAGCTACCATGGCTGGGGTTTTACCCTCATCATTGGCCAATTTGGGATTGGCTCGGTGCTTGAGCAATAGTTCCACCATAGGACGATCGCCGTTCTGCGCCGCAGCGTGAATCGGAACCCAGCCTGCTTGTTGACGGACGTTGACGGGCGCTCCGTGTTCCAGCAGAAGGCGTGCGGCTTCCAGGTTACGGGCGGAGGCGGCCGAGTGCAACGGCATGACCTGCGTGGGATTCGCAGCCACAGCATCGACCGCCGCTCCGCTTTCGATCAGCAGGCGGGCGGCTTCGGGCTGGCCGAAAAAACAGGCGAAGTGCAGGGCGGTGAAGCCGTCTTTCGACGGGGAGTTGATGGCCGAAGCGTCGTCGAGGCACTGCTTGAGGCGATCGAGACGGCCGAGTGAGGCCGTTTCGAAAATATCAAGCGCCTTTCTCTTGTTCGCGATCAGTTCCGCGAGGTCGCGGCGGCCGCGATAGATGGAATGCATTAGCAGGCTCACGCCGATCGCGTCGCACGCCTCGGAAGCGGCGGGATCCTGTTCGAGAAGTTGCCGGAGCCCTTCCTCATCGCCTGCCTGCACGAACTCGAAACCGCGCCGCGAAATTTCCATGGCTGCTTCCTCCTGATTACTTAGCACTGCTAACGAATTATAGAATCCCGTCTCGGATTGTCAAGAAAAATGTTAGCCATGCTAAGCGTTCGCAATGCTAAGCTGTGTCGTATGCCGCGTTCCCAGGAACCTTTCCGGCTGGAGGTGGCTGATCGGCTGCACTCGGCCGCCATTCATCTCTTGCGCCATGCCCGCAAGCGGGACGTTCTTGCCCGCGTGGGTCCGGCGCGGCTGTCGGCGCTTTCCGTTCTGGCATTTGGAGGCCCTATGGCGCTCGGGCAACTGGCGACCACCGAGCAGGTGAAGGCTCCCACCATGAGCCGCATCGTGGCGGGATTGAAGCGCTCCGGGCTGGCCAAAATTGAGACCGACGCGAAAGATGCGCGTCGGATTCGAGTGACGGCGACGGCCAAAGGCGAACGGCTGCTGCAGCAGGCCAGGGAGCGCAGAGTCCGGCTGGTGGCGGAGACACTCAGCGGTCTGCGGGAGCCGGAAATGGACACGCTGCTCCGAGCGGCGGAACTGATGGAGCGAGCCCTGAGACAAGCCAAACGGAGAGAGTAGGTCGTTCTCCCATCTTAAGTTTGGTCGGCCACGGAATTGCGCAACTGGCCGATGCCTGCGATCGAAACTTCGATGGCATCGCCGGCGACCACTGGGCCGACGCCCTTCGGAGTGCCGGTGGCTATCAGGTCGCCGGGTTCGAGCGTCATGATCTGCGAAATGTAACGGATGATGACGTCGAGCGGGAAAATGAAATCCCGTGTGTTGCCCGATTGCCGCACCTCGCCATTCACTCGGGTTTCGAGCTGGACGCCTGCCCAGGGGTCAATATTGATGCCGTCGGTGACGAGGGGTCCGACCGGGCAAAAAGTGTCGAAGCCTTTGGCGCGTGTCCATTGGCTGTCTTTGTTTTGCAGATCGCGAGCCGTGAAATCATTGACGCAGGTGTAGCCGAGGATGTAGGGGCGTACGTCGTCGCTTTCGTGGAGAAGGTGGCAGCGCCGGGAGATCACCACTCCCAGTTCGCCCTCGTAGTCGGTGCGCGCGGAAACCTTGGGCCGAAGAATGGTTGCGCCGGGGCGCAGCAGGGAAGATGGCGGCTTGAGAAACAGTAGCGGCTCCTGCGGGACTTCGTGGCCGAATTCGGCAGCATGTTCGCGATAGTTGCGGCCGACGCAGACAATTTTCGAAGGCTGCACCGGCGGCAGCAGCGATGCCTGCGCGAGCGGGATGCGGTCGATGCGGCGGCCGGGAAGACCCTCGATGTCGCCAGCGCTATCCTGCGGAGGCTGGAGCAGCAGGCGCGTGATTTCTTCTTCGTCGTTGCCCGCCACGGACTCGACCAAGCCGTAGTGGGCGGAACCGTTGAGCGCGAAGCGGCAATATTTCATCAGAGCAATATCTAAACACAATTTCCAAACATCCATGGCAGAAAGATCATGAACCAAACATCTGCCGGTACGCGAGTGACAGCCTGCTAGGGAATTGCCGCGAAAACGAGGCCGAGCTGCGCTCGCCTTGGACGGGCGAGGGCGACCCGTCCCTACACAAGCACCCCCTACGGCACGGCCTCACTGGTTTCCTCGGAGCGCCGGCTTTCATTTCCGCGCACGTCGACTGCGGAAACTGAGTAGGCGTAGGTCTTGCCAGAGACGACCGCGCTATCGCGATACGAGGGCGATTTCACCAAGTCAGAGTTCAGTTTGACCATCTGCTCGACTGCGGCACCGTGCGCCTCCGAGCGATAGACGTTGTATCCGGCGAGATCGGCGTTCGTGACTGGCGCCCAAATGAGATCGATAAATGGTTTTTGTCCCTCGCCCGAGTACGCCGCCTGCAATCCGGCGGGCACGGAGGGCGGGAAGATGTCGTGGGCGACTACGCGGACTGGCGCTGTGTCGTCTCCCTCAACCTGCACTTCGCTATCGGGCCGTTTGATGATGCTCACGGCGGTGATCCGGTAGAGGTAGGTCTGTTCCCATTCGAAGCTTGAGTCGGTGAAATGTGCAGGGCCAGACTCGGCTAAGGGAACTTCACCGGCAATCGCGTCTTTGCCGGAGCTCTCGTCGCGCCGATAAATACGATAACGAAGTTGAACGGTGGGGGAGCTAGTGGAATGGCTAACAGGGACATTCGGTGATTCGCCTGCGCTGGTCCATGTGAGCACTACGCCATCGCCGGTCAGTTCGGCGGCCAGGTCGCTGGGCGGAGGCAGGGTCACGACGGCGGGCACGTGCACGCGATTCGATAATCCTGCACCGCGGGCGTTGCGGTTCAAGACTTCGACGGCATAGGTCACTTCGGCGGATGGGTCTTGCTGTTGCATGGCCGAGGGCAGCGTGTCGGTGTAGGTCTGCGGTACGGGGTGCTGGGAGTCAGATTTCTGTGCCGTGCCCCGCGAGGATTTCGGCTTCTGCGGGACGGCGGATGGCGCCGGCAACATCGCGGCAGGATTCCCGCATGCAGTGATTTCAGGATCGAGGCTGCGGCAGACGAGGGTTGGACCGATGTAGCGCACGCTCTGGCGGTCGGTGGTGAGCATGGGCTCGCTCCAGTTCAGGGTGACGTGATTGCCTTTACGGCTGGCGCGCAGATCGGTAGGCGGCTTGGGGAGTTCGAGCGACGGTGGCAGCGGCGGTCCGGTCTGGGCGCAACTGGTCAGCAGCAGGAAGAGGGCGGTCGGCGCGAGGAACTTTCCAGGATGTGCTTTCATGCGGAAAAGGAAAGGGTACCAGAGGCAGAGGGCGGGAAGGTTAGCAGAAAGTGTGGGCGCGGGCGACTCGCCCGCGCAGTGGTCAGCTCAACCACAGTCTTCGAACCACATCCACTTATATTCTCCGGGCTCGCGTACCAATGCAGCCCGAACTGGGTTTAAGCGGATGTATTCCAGCTTGGCATCGATTCCCTCCTCGTGTCGAATGACATGATCATACGACTCGTCCTGCCAGACTCGGCCTTTCCGCCGGAGCAGCCTATTGATTCGGTGTGAAGACTCGCTCTTCGTTTTCTGAAAGATCTCGGGCAGAGAAATGGGCCCATTGGCGTCCGCGAGTGGAGTGAAGACTAGGTGCACATGATCCGGCATCACGACGAAGCCATGCATCGTGCATTTTGTCCCGTTGATGTGCAGACACGCTTCGACGACGATCTCTCGGGCAGCTTCGGGAAGATGCCATCGGCGGTGTGTCGCAAATGTGGCGAAAATTGCCCGGTTGTCTTTCTGGTAGTGCGGAAGCGTACGGCGATACTCGTACTTCCTAAGCATACCGGCACAACTTAGCATCGGACGAAGCGCCCGCGCAGTGTCGGATGGACGACGGTTTTGTGATGATTAGTGCGAAAAACCGGGCGGGCGAGGTCGCCCGCCCCCACACTTACAACAACTGACGCTTACAGGATGTAGCGCGAGAGATCCTGGTCTTTCACGATCTCGCTGAGCATTTTTTGCACGTAGGCCGCGTCGACCACGAACTGCTGACCTTTCTTTTCCGGTGCCTCGAAGCTGATTTCGTCGAGCACTCGCTCCATGATGGTGTGCAGACGCCGGGCGCCGATGTTTTCAGTGCCTTCATTCACGCGAAAGGCGAAGCGCGCTACTTCTTCGAGCGCGTCGGGCGTGAACTCCAGCTTCACGCCTTCGGTTTCGAGCAGCGCGATGTATTGCCTGGTCAGCGAAGATTTCGGTTCGGTCAGGATGCGGACGAAGTCTTCCATGGTGAGCGATTGCAGTTCCACGCGGATGGGAAAACGGCCCTGTAGTTCGGGGATCAGGTCGCTCGGCTTCGAGACGTGGAACGCGCCCGCGGCTATGAACAGGATGTGGTCGGTGCGGACCATGCCGTAGCGCGTGTTGACGGTGGTGCCTTCGACGATGGGAAGGATGTCGCGCTGCACGCCTTCGCGCGAAACGTCCGGACCATGGCCGCTTTCACGGCCAGCGATCTTGTCGATCTCATCGAGGAAAATGATGCCGGAGTTTTCTACGCGATCAATGGCGACACGCGTGACCTGCTCCATGTCGATCAGGCGCTGCTCTTCTTCCTGAATCAGGTACTCGAAGGCCTCGTTGACTTTCATCTTCCGCTTCTTGGTGCGTTGGCCGAAGATGTTGGGCAGCATGTCCTTGATATTGACGTCCATCTCCTCGACGCCTTGGTTCGAAATAATTTCGAACGACGGGAAATTGCGCTCGCGGGTTTCGATTTCGACGGTGCGGTCGTCGAGTTTGCCTTCGCGCAATTGCTGACGCAGTTTCTCGCGGGTACGGCTGGAGGATTCGGTCAGGCTGGTGCTGCCGTCGATGACTACGCCGCCGGCTGCGCTGGAATCCGACGGACGGGGCGAAGTCGGGGGCAGAAGAATATCGAGCAGGCGCTCTTCCGCGTTCAGTTCCGCTTTGTCGGCGACGTCTTCGAGTTTCTCTTCGCGGATCATTTCGATGGCAATCTCAACCAGGTCGCGGATCATGGATTCGACATCGCGGCCGACGTAGCCAACTTCCGTGAATTTGGAAGCCTCGACCTTGAGAAACGGCGAGTTGGCCAGTTTGGCGAGGCGACGCGCAATTTCGGTTTTGCCCACGCCGGTGGGGCCGATCATAATTATGTTCTTGGGAATGACCTCTTCGGCCATTTCGGGACCGAGCTTCTGCCGGCGCATGCGGTTGCGCAGGGCGATGGCGACGGCGCGCTTAGCGTCTTTTTGACCGACAACGTATTTGTCCAGCTCGGTGACGATTTCGCGCGGTGTCAGCTCGTCGAGCGTGACTTGTTCTTCTTCGGCGGTTCCGGGTAAGTAGATAGCCATAAATGCGTGGTTGGTCGCTAGTCGTTGGTCGTTAGGAAAGGCCGCCGGCATTCGCAACCCGCGAACGACCAGCGACCATCGACCATCGACTCCGACTACAGTTCCTCAATCGTAACCTTGTCATTGGTATAGATGCACATCCGGCTGGCAATCTTCATTGCTTCTTCGGCGATTTCGCGCGACGAGAGCTTGGTGTGGTCGGCCAGAGCCTGTGCTGCGGCCTGGGCAAACGGGCCTCCGGAGCCGATCGCCGCAATGCCGGTATCGGGCTCGATCACGTCTCCCTGGCCGCTCAGCAGGAACGTAGCTTCCTTATCGGTGACCAGCAGCAGGGCTTCGAGATGCCGCAGAAATTTGTCGGTGCGCCAGTCTTTCGCTAGTTCGACGGCGGCGCGGCCGATATTGCCATGGTACTGCTCCAGCTTGGCTTCGAAACGGCTGAAAAGAGTGAAAGCGTCGGCGGTGGAGCCGGCAAACCCGGCAAGAATCTTGTCCTGATAGAGGCGGCGAATCTTCTTTGCCCCGTGCTTGATGACGGATTCGCCGAGCGTAACCTGTCCGTCGCCAGCCATGACAACCTTGTCGTCGCGGCGGACGCAGAGGACGGTGGTGGAGCGGATACGGCGTGGCGAGGGAGTTTCTGCGGCGCTCTTCGCGGCCGCAGCTACTGTCAGTGTCTTCTTTTTCATGAGCGCAATTATTTATTATACAGTGCTACGAACGAAGAACTTGGTTGTTAGCGGTCGATACGAGTTCCCTGAGGAACCGCCCGTGCACTCTTTGCGGGAACGAAAAACCGGCGATGTGTACGATTCGCGCGTTAGAGTATTTGCGTATCGAGCATCGCGATGAACTGAATTCCCGGTACGATTTTCCCGACAAGACTTTTGTCGTTCGTCAAGAAGAGGTCGGTGCCAGACTGGGCCGCACTCGCCAGATGAATGGCGTCCGCAGGCGTGGTGCCGAGCGCGCCGCGAATTCGCGCGTAGTGTTCTGCCGTTTCGACGGTGAACGGCACTATTTCTGCAACAACACTTCTCAACAGCGTGCGAAACTGATCTGCCAGTTCTGCGCGTCCTTTGCGGTAGGTTCCTGCGAGCACCTCCCCAAAGGTGAAGGCGCCGGTGATGAGTCGATCCTGACGCTGCTTCATCCGCGAATGAATCGCATCAACTTGCTTTGCATACTGCGGATGATCCTCAAGCCAATAAATGAACAGCATGCTATCCCAATACACGCGACTCACTTGCGCTCCTCAGCAGCGTAAAACTTGCTCCGCTCAGCTTGAAGATAGGCCTCGCCTCCTCCCAGTTCGGCGAAAACCTCCTTCAGGGCCCCGCGTAGACGAGACCAAGCATCAACACTGGGCTCTGCCGGACGTTCTGGATCGACAAATTCGTAAGTGTATACAACCGTCGTGCTCAAACCAGATTTGGGCCCAGTAGCGTCGACCAACTTCAGGTGATTGGCACTCTGGAATTCCTTCGTCTTAAGCGCGCTACAAACAGCAGCCACGCTCTGATACAACCTCAGTGGGCGAACTACGTCCCCGACTCTGATAGAAAACCTCTTTTGACCCCTTTGCCGTGCCGGTACAACGAAGGTCTTTGTGCTGTAATCACGAATCTCATCAGCGCCAATCTTCTTCGCTTGCGCACTGACAATGTTCATGTTGGATCCCTCCTCAACGAGCGCAGATTACAAGAGGTCTGGTCGCTCTGTCAAGAATAAAATTGCATGAATATGAATGAATATATAACTATATGTAAAAGAATAACTTATGTGTTTCATGCTCGGCTTAAGGAGTGCGGCCGCTCGGCAAGAATGCCCACCTCCACACAATGCCTGCTTCACACGGCCTTCCTGTAAAATCGAGTCATCGCACTGCGGGAGCCACTCCTTTTGTCGTTCCTTGACGAGTTAAATCCTCAACAACGCGAAGCCGTCGAAACCACCGACGGCCCGGTGCTGATCCTAGCCGGGGCAGGGAGCGGGAAGACTCGCGTCATTACGTTTCGCATTGCTTATCTGATCGAAAAGATGGGCGTGATGCCGGAAGCGATCCTGGCCATGACTTTTACTAACAAGGCCGCGGCCGAGATGGCGGAACGGGTGGAAAAACTTGTCGGCGGGCTCAGCGTTGCCAAGCCGGTGATTTCTACTTTTCATTCTTTCTGTGTGCGCGTGCTGCGGCGGGATATTGAGGCTTTGCGGATTCCTTCTACCGTACCGGGACAGCCGCCGATCGGGCTCACGAAAAATTTCGTCATCTATGACGAGAGCGATCAGCAGCAAGTAGTCAAGGGCGTCATGCGGCGGCTGGGGCTGGACGACAAGCAACTGACGCCGCGCAACGTGCTTTCGCGGATTTCCTGGGCCAAGAATCACATGCTGGATCCGCAGGAAATCTATCTGCAATCTAGTGATTCGAAGACCGAGAAGATTGCACACATCTTCGAGGAGTACCGCAAGGAGCTTCGGAAAGCGAATGCGATGGATTTTGACGACCTGTTGCTCGAAGCCATGCGATTGCTCAAGTCGGTGGCGGCGATACGCGAATATTACAACCGGCGATTCCAGTACCTTTTGGTGGATGAATACCAGGACACGAACCGACCGCAGTACGAACTGATGCGGTTGCTGGCGGGCGGCGGGCACAACGTCTGCGCTGTGGGCGATGAGGATCAGTCTATCTACTCTTGGCGCGGGGCCGACATTCGCAACATTTTGGAGTTTGAGCACGATTTTCCGGAAGCGAAAATCGTGCGGCTGGAAGAGAACTACCGTTCTACGCAAAATATTCTGGGCGCGGCGTCGGCGGTGGTCGGGAACAACGTCCGGCGCAAGGGCAAAAGCCTGTGGACGGCACGACAGGGTGGGGCGAAGGTCGGCTACTACGAGGCTCCGGACGGGGAGAACGAGGCGCTGTTTGCGGCCGATACGATCAACCGCTACGTGCGGCAGGCGGGCGAAAACGGCGAGACGGCGCGCGCGGCGGTGCTCTATCGCACTAACTCGCAATCGCGATTGTTCGAAGAGGCGATGCGCCGCTATCAGTTGAAGTATCACGTGGTGGGCGGTTTCTCGTTTTACGAGCGGGCTGAGATCAAGGACATGATCTCGTACTTGAAGGTTATTCAGAACCCGGATGATTCGGTTTCGCTGCTGCGCGTGATCAATACGCCAGTGCGCGGGATTGGCAAGACGACTATCGAAATGTTGGAGCAGTTGGCGCTTGAAACTGGACTGTCGATGTGGGGCGCGATTGGCGAAGCGATGACACGGCAGTTGCTGCCGGCGCGGGCGCTGGCGGCGTTGAAGAGCTTCCGTTCGCTGGTTGAGGATGGGCGCGCGATGCTGGCGGGGACGTTTGCGGAGCGCGTGGAAGAAACGGCTGGAGCGAAGGTGAGCAGCGACGCGGGGGCCGACGCTGCCGAGCTTCTCCACCCCGTCAAGCCAACACCGGGCTTGACGGGGACCCCGGTTCGCTCGGCCTGGAAGGGCGAGACGCCCGTCCCCACACCAGCCCATCCCACCCAGGCCGCTTCCACACAAACTGGGGACGATATTGATTTTGATCCAGGGAACTTTAGTTTTGATTTCGCCGCCAACGCGGAGACGGGCGAGGGCGCCCGTCGCTCCACCGAGGAGGCAGGCGATGAGGCGGTCGAGGGCTTCCGCGCTCCTGGCACGGCGGCCAATACTGCCGAGATTCTTAAATTCCTCATTGACCGCACTGGATATATCAAACAACTGGAGGAGGAAGACACGCCGGAAGCTTACTCGCGCATCGAGAACCTGCGCGAACTGGTGAACGCGGCCATGGACTCACGCGATCGCGGCGAGACGCTCGATCAGTTCCTCGACCACGCCGCGCTGGTCAGCGATGCGGACCAGTACGACGAGCACGCGCAGATCACGCTGATGACGCTGCACGCGGCCAAGGGGCTGGAGTTTCCACTAGTGGTTCTGGCTGGAATGGAAGAAGGGTTGTTCCCGCATTCGCGCACCATGCTTGAGCCGGATTCGATTGAAGAAGAAAGGCGGCTGTGTTACGTCGGCATGACGCGCGCCATGGACACGCTGATTTTGTCGCGAGCTGTTTATCGGCGGCGCTATGGGACGGATATGCCGGAGGCTAGCGTGCCATCGCGATTTCTGGAAGAAGTTCCGCCGCAGTTGGTGGAAGAGCTGGGCGGATCGCGGCGGCGAGCTTCTTCTGGTGCCGGCCTTTCGCGGGCGGGGGCCCCTCCGACTGGCGCTCAGGGCAGGTCCGCGCCACACAAACATCGGGCTGAGTCTACCCACTACTCGTACGAGGACGAAGATCAGAGCGCTGCCTGGAATCCGGCGCGGGTCAAGCCGAAGACGGCGACTCCGCTGCGGAACTACAACTCGATCGACAATATCGCCGAATTTTTTGTGTCACGCGGCAAGAAGTTCAATGTTCCAAAGATGCCGACCGAGGAGCCCATTGGCAGGCGCGGATTCCGGCCCGGGCAGAAAGTCAAGCACCCGAAATATGGCGAAGGCACGGTCTATCAGCGCGAAGGAGATGGGGAAGACGCGAAGATTACGGTACAATTTCCTCGCTTCGGTTTGAAGAAGTTAGTGGAGAGGTATGCGCAGTTGGAGAAGGCATAGAGCGCCGCTCGCTGCTGGCTTCTAGCCGCTAGCCAAAACCCCGGCCCCTGAAGGGGCGTTCGATTTCGATGTTTGCGGCATCGCTGAAGCGATGCCCTGATAGGAACCGTAAGAGCAGACGGTACAAAACTTAAACAGCAGAGGAAACCAGACGTATTCATGGCAAATACAAAGAAGCTAACCAAGGAAGAACGCAAGAAAAGTAAACGAGCCGCCCGCAAGAAGATGAAAGCGGAAAAGCCGAAAAAGCCCCGCGATTACGCGCGCGGGTCGAAGAAGCGCAAGGTGAAAAAGCTGGCACGCGGTCAGGCGAAACGGTAAGCCGCGAGCTGCGACGGGCATGGGCGAGCGCCCATGCCCGACTCCCGCTGTGAGGAGAAAACGACTCTTGACGCAATTAACCACTGAGCCGGCAGCCGGCGTCATTCGTACTTCCAACAACCAAGCCTTTTGTTGCAAGTCCATCGACAAACTGATCTCGGAAGCGGACGACCCAGCGCACCGGCTCAGTAAAACGCTGGGCCCGTGGTCGCTGACGGCGCTCGGCATCGGCGCCATCATCGGTTCGGGGATCTTCGTGCTTACGGGAACGGCGGCGGCCGGAGAATATTTCCAGGCGCCTTCCATCCTTCATGCGCAGGCGCTCGACCTGATTGTGAATTTTCTGCGTACCGGCAGCACGGCCGGAGCGCTCATGCATGGCCGCCCGCCAGCCGGGCCCTCGATTGCAATTTCGTTTTTCCTGGTGGCGATCGCCTGCAGTTTTGCCGGATTGTGTTACGCCGAGTTGGCGTCGATGATCCCCATTGCCGGCAGCGCCTACACTTACTCCTACGCGACGCTCGGCGAAATCTTTGCCTGGGTCATCGGATGGGACCTGATTCTGGAATACGTGGTCAGCAACATCGCGGTGGCGGTGGGCTTCGCCGGTTATACGAAGGCGCAACTGGCGGCGTTCGGTCTCAACTTGCCGGACAAGTGGGCGAGTCCGGTCTGGGCCTCAGGGCAGTGGACGGGCGCCTACTTCAATCTTCCGGGATTCCTGATCGTTTTCATTCTCACTCTGCTGCTGGTGCGCGGCGTGAAGGAATCGGCCGAGACGAACAACATTATGGTCGCGGTCAAGATTGGCGCGATCCTGACCTTTCTGGTTGTCGGTGGAATGCTGGTGAAGCCCGCGAACTGGACGCCCTTCGCGCCTTCCGGCTTTGCCGGGATCGTCACCGGAGGCGCGATCGTTTTCTTTACCTACATCGGATTCGATTCGGTTTCAACCGCGGCGGAGGAATCACGCAATCCGCAAAAAGACTTGCCCTTCGGCATCATCATGTCGCTGATTGTGTGCACGCTGCTCTATGTCGGCGTGGCCGTTGTGCTGCTGGGGATGATGAAGTACACGACTTTCGTTTCCGGTGAGGCCGCAGAAGCTCCGGTCGCCTACGCGATGAAGTATCTGGGAGTGCACCCGTTCTTCCGCTCGGTGATCGTGATCGGCGCCCTGACGGGGATGATCTCTTCGTTGTTGGTGTTTCAGTACGGGCAGGCGCGCATCTGGTACGCCATGTCGCGCGACGGCTTGTTGCCGAAGTTGTTTTCGGCCGTGCACCCGAAATATAAGACGCCGCATTGGTCCACCTGGATCGCCTGTTTCGCCGTGGGAATCCCCGCCGGGCTGGTGGATATCGGGAGTGCGGCCGACCTTGCCAACATTGGGACGCTGTTTGCCTTCGTGCTGGTCTCGCTGGGGGTCATTTTGCTTCGACGCAATCAGCCCGATCGAAAGCGTGCGTTCCGCGTGCCTTTTGTGCCGTGGTTCCCTCTGATTTCCGTAGTTCTGTGCGGAGGGCTGATGTTAGGGTTGACGCTGCTCACGTGGGTGCGTTTCGTGATCTGGCTGGCTCTGGGCCTGGTGATTTATATCTTCTACAGCCGGCATCACAGCGAGTTCTGCAGGAAAAAGATCGAGTGATCGGACCCGATCCTTTAGAATCGCTACATGCCTTCGGAGCCTTCGAGCTTCATTCTATCGCTCCCTAAGGCCGAGCTCCATCTGCATCTCGAAGGCTCGATCGAGCCCTCTACGCTGCTCGAACTTCGCCAGCGTCATGGGATGGAAAGAGCCTCGCTCGCCGAGGTTGAGCAGCTTTACAACTACAAGGATTTCACTGGCTTCCTCGCGGCTTTCAAAGATGTCACGGGACACCTGCGCACTCCGCAAGACTACGAGCTGATTACTTACCGGCTCATGGAACGGCTGAAAGCGCAGAACATTCTTCATGCGGAGGTCATTGTTTCGACCGGCGTCTGCCTCTGGCGCAAGCAAGATTTCGCGGCGATTTTCGAGGGGCTGGAACATGGCCGCGAGCGCGGAGAGAAAGAATTCGGCATTTCGTTGTTGTGGATATTCGATGCCATACGGCAGTTTGGCGCTGAGAAGGCACAGAGCGTGCTCGATCTCGCCATCCAGTTTCGCGATCGCAACGTGGTTGGCTTCGGCATTGGCGGCGACGAGCGCGCGGGGCCGCCGGAGTGGTTCGCCGGAGTTTACCCGCGCGCCGCCGAGCACGGTCTTCATCTCACGGCGCACGCGGGTGAAAGCGCGGGGCCGGAGTCCATCTGGGGCGCGCTGAATCTCAAAGCGGAACGCATCGGCCACGGACTTACTGCCGGACAGGATCCGGAATTGATCGAAGAGCTGGCTGAGCGCCAGGTTCCGATTGAAATCTGCGTGACCAGCAATCTGCGGACGGGCTGCTGCGCCGAACTGGCGCAACATCCGGTGCGCCGCTACTTCGACGAGGGCCTGATGCTGACGCTCAACAGCGACGATCCCGCCATGTTTCGTACATCGCTGGTCGAGGAGTACGGTCTGGTGCAGGAGACATTCGGCTTCACCGAGGAACATCTGCGAGAGTTGGCGCGCAATTCGTTTGAGGCATCGTTTCTGCCGCCGGAAAAGAAAATCGAATTTTTGAATCTCTTCGATGCGGCGACCTTGCGGGCGTAAGTCCGGTCCCGCATCACACGGCCTTGTGGCCGTCGTCACACTCTAAATGTTTTGGTGCTCGCCTATAATGTCCCCCTATGAAACTTGAAGAGAAAATTGCCGAACTGAAGAAACGAGACCAGATGGCGCAGGAAGGCGGCGGCGCACAGCGGCGCGAGCGCCAGCACAAAGAGGGCAAGATGTCGGCCCGCGAGCGCGTGGAATTCTTGCTTGACGAGGGCACCTTCGAGGAAACCGACAAGCTGGTCACGCATCGCTGCCACAACTTCGGCATGGAGCAGCAGAAATACTACGGCGACGGCTTCATCACCGGCTACGGCCGCGTGGAAGGGCGGCTGGTGTTTGTCTTTGCGCAGGATTTCACCGTGTTCGGTGGCTCGCTCTCCGAGGCCAATGCCTTGAAGATTGTCAAAGTCATGGATCTGGCGGCCAAGATGGGCGCGCCCGTTATCGGACTGAATGATTCGGGCGGTGCGCGCATACAGGAAGGGGTGATGTCCCTGGCCGGCTACGCGGAGATTTTTTTGCGCAACACGCTTTATAGCGGAGTCGTGCCGCAGATCTCGGCCATCATGGGCCCGTGCGCGGGCGGCGCCGTGTACTCGCCGGCTATCACCGATTTCATCCTGATGGTGGACCAGACTTCGTACATGTTCATTACCGGGCCGGACGTGATCAAGCTGGTGACGCACGAAGAGGTCACCAAAGACCAACTTGGCGGGGCGCGCACGCACAACGAGACCTCTGGAGTAGCGCACTTCATGTGTCGGGACGATGCCGAGTGTCTGTCGATGGTCCGCGAGCTGTTGAGCTTTATTCCGTCGAACAATCTGGAAGACCCGCCGCGCAAGGCGTGCACCGATCCGATCGATCGCCTGGACGAGAAGCTCGACAAGCTCATCCCCGATGAATCGAACGTGCCGTATGACATGAAAGACGTAATTCAAACGGTGGTGGATGACGGGTATTTTTTTGAAGCTCACGAACACTATGCCAAGAACATCGTCGTGGGATTTGCGCGCTTCAACGGAAAGCCGGTCGGGATCGTGGCCAATCAGCCCGCCATGCTCGCCGGCACGCTCGATATCAATGCGTCGGTGAAGGGCGCGCGCTTCGTACGCTTCTGCGACTGCTTCAACATTCCGCTGGTGACGTTTGAAGATGTCCCGGGCTTCTTGCCGGGCACGCAGCAGGAGTATGGCGGAATCATCCGGCATGGCGCGAAGTTGCTGTTTGCGTTCGCGGAAGCGACCGTGCCGAAAGTGACCGTGATCACGCGCAAAGCCTACGGCGGAGCGTATTGCGTCATGGCGTCAAAGCACATCCGCGCGGACGTGAACTACGCCTGGCCGAGCGCCGAGATCGCGGTAATGGGACCGGAAGGCGCAGTGGATATCGTCTACAAGCGTGAGCTCGATCACGCCGAAAATCGCGAAGCGGTTCGCCAACAAAAGATCGAAGAATTCCGCGACCGCCTGGCGAATCCCTACGTGGCGGCTGACCGCGGATTCGTGGATGCGGTCATCCAGCCGCGAGAGACGCGCAAGAAGCTGATCCAGGCGCTGCATATGTTGGAGACCAAGCGCGATAAGAACCCGCCTAAGAAGCATGGGAATATTCCGCTGTAGCCCGCTATGCTATTGCTTGCAGGCGCTGAATATGGAAGAATTGCGTAAGCGTCGAAGGCGAACAAAAAGCAAATCATGCGATGGCCTCTGAAGATAAGCCTTTCCCCAGGACGATGGTTTGGCAGCGCCGGATGTAGGTCCCTGGGCAGAAGAGAAGCATCGGATGGTCTCCCTGTACTCAACTCTGTTTTCTTCGGGGATGAAAGCCAAGTGGTCGAGGCGTATCTACGTGGAGTTGTATGCCGGAGCGGGGCACAGCAAAATCCGAGATACTTCGAAATTCATCTTGGGGTCTCCCTTGCTTGCTCTGAAGTTGAAAGACCCATTCGACAAGTACGTTTTCTGTGAAGAAAAACCGACCAACCTGAAGGCGTTGAAGGTTCGAGCCAGGCGAATCAGCCCCAACGCTGATATCGCCTTTGTACAGGGCGACTGCAACAAACGTACTTCGGAGATCTTGGCGGAGATTCCGAGAGGATCGACGGAAGACACTGTGTTGTCGCTTTGCTTTGCTGATCCATTTGACATCAGCTTGGAGTTTGAAACTATACGGACTCTCGCAGACGCTCGCTTTGTTGATTTCTTGGTGCTGCTCGCTCTGGGGACGGATGCAAACCGCAACTACGAGCACTATCTCAGGGAGGATGCAGACAAGGTTGACAAGTTTCTAGGCTCGAAGAGCTGGCGAGAACGGTGGGCGGCGGCACAGTGGGATGCAGTTAAGTTCACTCGATTCTTGGCCGATGAGTTTGCCAAAAGCATGGCAAGCCTAGGCTATATTCCGCCGCCCCACTACACCATGAAGGAGGTTAGGTCATACGAAAAGAACCTTTCTCTATACCGCCTGGCACTGTTTTCTCGAAACCCGCGAGCATACAAGTTCTGGGATCAGGTTTTGAAGTACAGCACGGGTCAAAAGATGTTATTCGACTGACATGTCTTTGAACTCTTCCATCGAGTGGACCGACGCGACCTGGAATCCCGTCCGCGGCTGCGTCAAGATCAGCCCCGGCTGCAAGCACTGCTATGCCGAGACGTTTGCGGAGCGGTTTCGCGGGGTTAAGGGGCATCCTTATGAGCAAGGGTTTGATCTGCGGTTGGTGCCGGAGAAGCTTACGGAACCATTTTCATGGCGGTCCCCCAAGCTCGTGTTCGTGAACTCGATGAGCGATCTGTTTCAGGCGGGAGTGCCGGACGACTACGCCGAGGCCGTCTCGCGCGTGATGGCGACGGCGAATTGGCACACTTATCAGGTGCTGACCAAAAGGTCGGAGAGGCTGCTGCAGTTGCTCAAGGGCAGGTTACGTTTTGCGGCGGAACAGGACAATGTTTGGTGGGGCGTCAGTGTTGAGGATCGGAAACATGGCTTGCCGCGGGTGCATCATCTTCGGCAGGCCCCCGCGAAGATTCGCTTCCTATCTATCGAGCCCCTGCTCGAAGACCTAGGCGAGATCGATCTGTCCGGCATTACCTGGGTGATTGTCGGCGGCGAGAGCGGGCCGGGGGCGCGTCCGATGAAGCGGGAGTGGGTTATCTCCATCCGGAAGCAGTGCCGAATGCAAGGTGTGCCCTTCTTCTTCAAACAATGGGGCGGCGTGCGCAAGGCTAAGAACGGAAGATTGCTCGATGGTCGCACATACGACGAGTATCCGGAGCGAACGGCGGCTACTGTACCCGATCGCACGGATTGCCTGAAGTATGCCGCTGAATTCCTACAGGGGCTTCGCTCTGGAACACAAGAGAACCTCGTGCAACTCACGGCATAAGCTTGGGCCGCGTGTCCTCCCGATCGAGAGCGGTCATCCTCTTGACACACAGAGTTATACTAGGAATAAGTAATCTAACTTACTAATCGCCCACGGCGCTCGCAGAATTGGCCCCTTTATTTGCTTCTGCGCCAGCTACTTGACAAATCAATCGGGACGGCACCGGGGAGCTGCGGCGCACGAATGCCTAAGTCCTTATTCCAGAATACTTTAGTATAAGTCCTTATTCTTCAAAGACCGGCCCGAAAACTTCCGGCTAACCTGCTGATTCTTATAGACCAGGGGGAGGGGGGTAGGGCAATCAGTGAGTAAACTTATCCATAACACCTCGTCGGGGGGCAGCCCAACAGGCTCCGTCCAGAAAAATATTTCTTGGTGGGTTGCTAGGAGCTAATGGCCAGATGCTCGTGCCCAAAAATAGAGAGTCCCGAGGTGGTGTTGGATTCATTCCTCTCGGCCAGTAGCTCGCGTTTAGACCCTTGCTGACCTTCTCCTACAACTCCCTTGCGGGTTCATTGCAAGCCGATCTTTGCTCGGGCTCCGGGCTCACCGCCAACCGGATAAATCAGTCCAACGCCTCGGGACTCTATCCTGCCTTTAACAGAGGCTCCTGTTCTCCTCGACCAGCGCTTAGCTATAGACCCTTGCTCGCCCTCCCAGACTCACCTCGCGGTTGTCTGAGTGACTACGCTTGAGCCCCGGACGCTGCACCAACCGGAAAAACTTCAAAACGTGTCAAAGAACGATTATGTTTTTACCATTTTTGTTTTTTACGTCAACACAATTCATGCGCCTCTAACTTCTTATTCATCAATCGAGTGCAGCTCGTGCACAGCGGGGTGACCCAGAAATGATGCAATCCCCGGCACGGGGCTGCGACTTCCCGGGCATCCGCGTTATTTTTCTGGGTTTCTCGGCTGCGAACCTTCGGTTTTCTGCGATGCTCACATCAGACTGTGACTGTGCAAATCGGCGCTTCACCCGCATGAATCCTCTTCATTCCGCAATTCGTCTGCGGTTCTTATCCCGATACTTACTTCCTGCAAACGCTTTCTCTACAATCCCAATGTTGATTGTTTATGACCCTGGATCTCTTTACACGCGCTGAATCCGCGGCCGCATTTGTACTTTCGCAGACTGGGTTGCGCCCGCAGATCGGGCTCGTCCTTGGCTCGGGCCTGGGATCTTTTGCCGACGATCTTACCGAAGCCGTCCGCATTCCCTATGCTCATATTCCGACATTTCCGCGGTCGACCGCGATTGGACATGCTGGACAACTCGTGGTGGGCAAGTCCGGCGATGTTCCTGTTGCCGTGATGCAGGGACGGGTGCATCTTTACGAAGGCTATGCGGCCGCCGAGGTGGCTTTTCCGACGCGCGTGCTCGGGCGAGCTGGCGTACGCGCCTTGATTCTTACCAACGCTGCTGGCGGCATTAACGTCGAATACGGGCAGGGCGCGCTGGTGATTCTTCGCGATCACATTAATCTTCAAGGACAGAATCCGCTGACGGGCGCGAACGACGAGCGTTTTGGCCCGCGTTTCCCGGACATGAGTTATACGTATGCCAAGCGCTATCGCGAGATCGCGCTGGAGGAAGCGAAGAATCTTTCGATTCCGCCGCGCGAGGGCGTTTACGCCGCACTGGCCGGGCCTAGTTACGAAACTCCGGCGGAGATTCGTTATCTGCGCACGATTGGCGCCGATCTGGTGGGCATGTCGACCGTCCCGGAGGCAATCGTCGCGCGGCACATGGGGATGAATGTTCTGGCAATCTCTTGCGTGACGAATATGGCTGCGGGAATTCTCGACCGGGCGCTCGACCACGAGGAGGTGCTCGAGGTGGGACGACGCGTGATGGGGCAGTTCATCGCGCTGCTGCGGGCGGTGCTGCCGCGGATTGCCGAGGAGTTGGGGACGGCTGGCTAGGATTTGTCCGGGTTAGGCCGAGCTTCTTTGGCTGGGACGGGGGCTGGGACGGGCCAGAGGCCCGTCACCACACGAACATCGCCGGATTCAGTGGCCTTTTCGAGGTATGAATATCAGCTGCGGCGGATCTATGCCATACACTACTGCGAAGCTTGACTGGTTGACGGCAAAACTGGCTCGTCCGCGCGAATCGATGAATAGCAATGGTTGTTTGAGTGGGACGTCGCTGAACGTGTTGACGAACGGCATCTCGACTTCGTGTCCGGCGATGGTGACTTTCAACTTATCGCCGCGCTGGTAGCCGAGCTTCAGAAAATCTTCGGCACTGATGTTCGTGATCAGGTTGCCGAACGGACCATCCAGGGCGATTGCCTCTCCGGTCAGACCTTTGTCGTCTACACTTGCGGGTTTCAGATCGAGGCGGACGAGTTGCGTAACTACCGGTCCGACCTGGGTCCAGTCGTCGCCGCGCGCCAGGTGCGCGCCTACGGGAGAGAAAATATCCCGGCCATGGAAGGTGGAGGAAATCTTGGCGCCTACCATCCAATCGGGGTTGGTGACCTCGCGAATGCTTTCGATGCGATCGCGGTCCTCGACCATCGTCATCAGGCCGTTGTCGGGCAGTACGAAGAATTGCCCGCGCTTCGATTTCACCACCACCGCCTTGCGCGCACTACCCACACCGGGATCGATGACCACGACGAACACCGTTCCCGGCGGGAAGTAGGGAGTGGCGCCGAACAGGAAGCGAGCGCCGTCTCGAATTGAAAAAGCGGTCACCTGATGTGTGAGATCGACAATGCGAAGGTTAGGCGCGATGCCGTACATGACGCCTTTGCAGAGCGCTACCGAGTCATCTACGATGCCGAAATCGGTCATGAAGACGACGGTTGGCGGAGGTTGCGGGGCCGCTTGTTGCGCCAGAAGAGGGGTCGCGGCTAGAAATAAAACGACCCACAAGCAGAATATTCGCACCGATCTTTCTGCATACGATCTTTCTGCCGGAGTTGATGTCATGCGCATAAAGTCTTACTCTCCGAAAAGACTACTAGTTTACTAGGACTCGGCGATAGGAAAGAAAATGCAATGCGCCATCATTTCACTTCCGGCATCTATAATCGGGGCGGCAACAAATCAATAGAGGAGAGAGCCAGCGATGTCTAAGGTGATTCCTGAGAAATACGTCGACCTTTTCCAGAAGCGCGCTTTCGCCAGTTTGGGCACGCTCATGCCCGACGGGCGGCCACAGGTCACTCCAGTGTGGTGCGACTTCGACGGCGAACACGTCATTTTCAACTCGGCGCGCGGACGTCAGAAGGATCGCAACGTGCGCCGCGATCCGCGGGTGGCGTTGGCCATCGTTGATCCCGACAATCCCTATCGCTATCTGGAGATCCGCGGCACCGTGGTGGAAATTACCGAAGACGGGGCCGCCCAACACATCGACAAGATGGCGAAGAAGTACTTGGGAGTCGACAAGTATCCGTATGGCCAGCCGGGAGAGGTTCGCGTACTTTACAAAATCCGGCCGGAACACGCGACCGTGATGGGGTAGAGGATAATGCCTGTAGTGTGGAGCGGACACTCTTGTCCGCGGCCCCTTGGCGGTATTCTCAACCAATGTTCCCGGAAGGTGCCTCGGCCGCACGCGGACCGGAGTGTCCGCGCCACACGAGCCAACTTTTCCTGCCGATAACCTTTCCTCTGCAAACGAGTCCAACTCTCAACGGAACTTCGTAGGGTCGTTTTCCGTATTGCAAGACGAGAGTCGAGGGATCCTTGTCATTGTCTGTTTTCGGAGGAGGAGTTTATGGAAGTTGGGAAGAGTGGCAGCGATGGCTTGCACGCGCAGGCGATTGATGCGCAAGCCAATAGCATTTCGGCGCAGCAGGTGGTGAAGGCGGCGCACGAAGAACTCCTTCAGCTCATGGGGCAGCGGGCCGAGATCATGAAGCGCATTGGCACGGTGAAGCTGACGATTGCTGGCTTGGCGAATCTTTTCGGCGATCAGGTGCTCGGCGACGACTTGCTGGAACTGATCGACCGCAAGCCCAATGGCCGTCAGCCCGGTTTCACCAAGGCGTGCCGGAGGGTCCTCATGGAGGTGCGGCGTCCGCTGGGAGCCCGCGAGGTTTGTGCGGAACTGGAACGACACGCTCCCGCAATCCTGGCGCGGCACAAAGATCCGCTGGCTTCGGTCACAACCGTTTTGAATCGTCTGGTGGATTATGGCGAGGCCCGCAGCCTGAGCAACGAGCGCGGCCGGCGAGTCTGGGAGTGGATCAGCGACAGCGAGCCGTTGGCGGGCGCGATGCCCTCGAGGAGAACGGCCTGAGGAGCTGGCAAACTGCAGATCCCTCGCTTCGCTCGGGACGACAATTCATGGAGGGTGGAGGCTACGCCGGCAACAGCCGTCCCTTTTCCAGATGCCTTGTTACGTGCGCATACTGGGCTGCGTGCGGATCGTGTGTCACCATCACAATCGTCTTGTGAAAGCTTTCATTCAGCCGCTTCAGAATCTCGAGGATTTCCGTTGCCGAATTGCTGTCGAGGTCGCCGGTCGGTTCGTCGGCCAGGATCAGGGTCGGATCGCTGACGATGGCGCGAGCGATGGCCACACGCTGCTCCTGTCCACCGGATAGCTGCTTGGGAAGGTGATCGACGCGATCTTCAAGTCCGACGAGTTTGAGCGCGGTCAGCACGTGATCGCGGCGCTGCTGTGGCGTCATCTTGGTCAGCAGCAGCGGCAACTCGACATTCTCGAATGCGGTCAGCACCAGGATCAGGTTGAAAGTCTGAAAAACATAGCCGACGTGAGTGTTGCGCCATTTGGCGGACTGCCCATCGCTCAGGCGAAAAACATTTTCGCCGATTACCAGTAGTTCGCCGGAGCTGGGGCGGTCAATGGCTGCGATCATGTTCAGCAGGGTCGTCTTGCCTGATCCTGAAGGCCCCATCAGCGCCAAGAACTCGCCGCTGGCGATGTCGATGGAGACATTGTCGAGCGCCTTCACCTCGAAAGCGTCGCGCTTGAAAATCCTGCTTACGCCACGGGCCTGGACGACCTTGCTGGCCACGGATGGCTTGGCTGGTGTTTGCGTTGTTGTTACGCTCATGATTGCCCTTTGATACGAATCTTTTGCCCGTCCTGCAAATCCGCGGGCCCGGCTGTGATTACGCTTTCGCCGCCTACGAGGGAGTCCACCAGATAGCCTCCCGAACGCTGGCCTTGGACGTGGACATTACGACGGAGAGCTTTACCGTTGAAAGCGAGCAGCACGAACTTTGTCCCGTCTTTGTCGCGCAGGGCGGCGGTAGAAACAAAAACGTACGTTTGTTTCGTACTGGCATTCTTGTCTTCATTGGCCTTTGCCTTGAACTGCACGGTGGCATTCATTTCCGGGCGCAGGTAAGAATCGGGTTTCAGAATCTGCACCTTAACCTGGACCGTCGCTTTCTGACGATTCGCTTCCGGCGACATTTCGGCGATCTCGCCCTTGTAGGAGCGATCCTTGAATGCATCCAGGGTGACGATGCCTTCCTGCCTGGGAGAGAGCTTGGCGAAGTCATCCTGCGCGATATCGAGCTCGACCTGAATGTCGTTCAGATCCGCCAACGCCACAACTGATCCGCGCGGGCCGCCTTCGGCTCCGCTGGCGAATTGGGCGGTGACCAGTTCACCTTTCTCGGCGGTGCGCTCCAGAATCGTGCCGGTGACGGGCGCGCGAATTACCGTGGCATCGAGTTGAGATTTGGCGTATGCCATCTGACCTTCGGCTTGCAGCAAGTCGCCGCGGGCCCGCTCAATTTCTTCGGAGCGCGGTCCGAGCTGCATGAGCCGGAAAGCCCGCTCCAGCGAATTCATTCTTTGCTGCGACGCCTCGTACTTGCCGATGGCGTCGTCCAAATTCTGCTTGGACATCACTCCCTGCGCAACGAGGTCACGGGTGCGGTCCAGATTGAGTTTGTCATTTATCGCCGTTGCCCTCGCCTCGGATAGATTGTGATCCGCCTGCTCAATCTCTTCCGGGCGTGACCCGTGCTCATTTTCGAGCAGGCGCGCTTTGGCGCTTTCCACCGCGCCGCGAGCCTGTTCGTATTGGGCGCGGAATTCCTGGTCCTCCAGGCGCACGAGAACTTGTCCCTCTTTTACCTTGTCGCCTTTTTCCACACCAATCCAGGCCACGCGGCCCGTGACTTTGGAATTCACACTGATTTTGTGATGGGCGACGATGTATCCGCTGGCCGAAAGCACGGTGCTGCCGGCGATGTCGCTGCCTTCCACGGTGGCCCGGGCTACTTCCACTTCCGCGGTTTCCGACGCGAGCGCACGGTAGGCCAGTGCGACGATTCCCAGCAGGGCGACCACGGCGATGCCGCCCAGGATGAAGCGGCGCGACCATGCGGGCGGTTCTCCGCCTCCGTCGCGCAGCGAGTGATCGATGCGCAGACTGCGCAGGTCGTCGTGCTTGGTGTCCATCGGTCCGAGATCTGTTGGCATTGATGAAAAGATGCTCGCAGCTTTTATGTTGATGCAAAATCAAAGTCGCTAACAATTGTACGGACTCTGTGTGAACAACGTGCAAATCAGGCTCGCAACGACGTCAGAATATCCTGCCGCGCCGCCTGCCAGGCGGGCGCGAAGCCTCCCATTAATCCCATGATCAACGCAAAGGCAACCGCCGCCAGCGCGACTTCCCAAGTCAGGTGCAGACTGAAAACCGTCTCGCTGAAAGTGAGGGAGTTGCCGATGCCAGTGGTCATGCCGTTGAACGGCAATATCAATACAATTCCGACAAATGCTCCCAGCAGCGAGAGCAGCAACGCTTCAATCACGAACGAGGTGAGAATGCTGGGACGGGAGAATCCTATGATGCGCAGGGTTGCGATCTCCTTCGAGCGATACGCCACCGCCGCATACATCGTATTCATGGCGGCGAAGCTGGAACCGATCGCCATGATGACGGCCACAAACGTGCCAATGAATTTGATTGCGCCGCCAGAACTGGTTTGCTTCTCGTAGTACTCGGTTTCGAGCGTGCCCTCAAGCTTCAGCCGCTGATCGTCGCTGACGCGGTGCTTCAGGGCGTCGGCGGCGACGGGGTCGGCGGCGCGCAGATAGACGGAAGCATAGGCTCCCTGGCGGTCGAAGTCGGCAGCGATCTGGTTGACGTCGCCCCAGATCTCCGAATCATAGGCGGTGCCGCCGGAATCGAAGACGCCAACGACTTTCCATTGTCCTTTGGCAAAGTCAAGCGCGTCGCCGACGTTCGCGCCGGAAAAACGATTGTGAATGGAGTTTCCAACGACTACTTCACGCTGTCCGGGAGTAAACCAGCGGCCTTCGACCAGCTTCAACTTGGGTTGCCCTTTGGAGTCCTTCGGCTCCAAGCGCAGGGAAACCCCTGCCGGCATCAAGCCGCGGACTGACACGTTGACTTCGCCGGTTCCATCCTTGCGCGGCAGCACCACCACCACCACCCATTCGCCGGAGGCGAGCGGTTCTCCCTGGGCATCCGTCTTAATGCCGGGCAGCGTTCTTAATGTCGGGAAAAGATTGGCGTCGAAGCCTCCCGAAAGTTCTGCGGTGGAACCCTTGCGCATGACGAGCACGTTCACGGGATCGCCGCTGGCCATGAAAGCCTTCTTCAGACCGGCCAGCAGCGCCATCAGGAAAACAGCGGTGGTCACGGTGAGCGCAATGCCCAGAGCCGTCATGATGGTGAGACCCTTGCGCAGCTTCAGATTGCGGATGTTATAGCTGATCGGAATTGCCATGGTGTATGTTTCGCTAGTCTCGAGTCGTTAGTCTTCCGTCGTTAGTCGTTTGTCGCTAGTCTCTAGCCGATGTAGCGCAGGCCCTCTACAATATCTAACTTTGCGGCGTGGTAGGCGGGCAAGATCGCGCTTAGTATCCCCACCATCCCCGCGACGATGATGGCGAGCACCAGGGTGGGGAGTGTCACTTTCATTCCGGAGAGAAACAGGCTCATTCCGGGCGCGTGCGAGAGAGCTGAGACCAGTCCGAGCGCCAGCAGGCAGCCGAGAGCGCCGCCGGTCAACGCCACGAGAACCGCTTCGCCAATATAAAGCCTCAAGATCCATTGCCGGGTGAATCCGAGCGTCTTCAGAACCGCTACTTCGCGCGTGCGTTCGCGGATCGACATGGCCATAGTGGTGGCCGAAACCAGGAGCGTGGCAAACACCACCGCGAAGCAGATACTCAGAATAAATGCCTTCACGTTTCCAATGCTGTTGATGAAGCCCAGCTGGAACGCTTTTTCACTCTCGGTTTTTGTGGGCTCCGGAGAATTGCGGAACATGGCGTCCACCGCCGATGCGATTGTGGAGACGCTGTTCGGAGAATCAGCGAGGATGGCAAACATGCCCGCTTTCCCTTTGGCAAACGAGACTGCTTCTTCGACGTACTTCTGATTGTAGTAAACCGATTCTGTGGGCTCGGGTGCGGTATAGATCCCGCGGATGGTGAGCTCAAGATTCATGGGATAGATGGTTCCCTGGAGCACGATGCGATCGCCGAGCTTCCAGCCAAACCTCTTGGCGAGTTGCTCGTCGACGATTGCGCCGGCGCGATCGCGCCGCCAGGCGAGCAATTGATCCGCGGGCATTTTGAAGTCAGTAAAGATCTTGAGCATTTCGTCCGGGTCGGTGCCGAACTGGGCGAACATGTTCTCCGGCTTGGAATCTTTGTAAATGCCTCCAAACCAGTTGTTGGGGGCGACGGCCACCACGCCGGGGATAGCGCGGATTTTCTCCCGGTAAAACAGCGGCATGTATTCGGTCAGCGAGACGCGGTGGCGGGTGACCAGGCGCTGCGCGGACTCAGCGCTGAACGTGTCGATGTAGAAGGCGCGCCAGATGGTCATCATCAGAGTCAGCAGCAGGAGCGAGAAGGTGAGGCTTAACACGGTCAGGAGGCTGCGCCGCTTGTTGCGAAACGCGCTTTTGGTCACGAAGCGGGTTAAAGTCATGCGACTCCGGCAGGCACGCTAGTTTGATTAAGAGAATTCCCCGAGAGGGAACGACGGCCCCATTTACGCTAGCCTTGAGGATAAAGCAGCGGTCGCGGTATGGACAACTGGGGTTGATAGAAAAGCAGCATCCCGTCTCAGCCCTTGCCGAAGTGGTAGCGCTTAGCAGCCTTTTTTCAGTACTTTCGTAACTCTCAGTTGTGCAGTCGATGGCGGTATTCTAGGTTCGATTCTCCCCCTGTTTTGGACCAACTCCATATTAAGGGTGTAGTGCGGCTTATCACCGCGAGGCGATTGTAATGGCGATGATGTTTGGCCGGTTCGATATTCAGAGTGAGCTTTCCAAGTCAGACACCGCCCTGATTTATAAGGCGATGGACACGAAAACCGACCAGATCGTGGCGCTCAAGACGCAGAGTCTGGAGCCGCTGGGCGACCGCGCCAATGCGTTTGTGGAAACACTGATTGCCGAAGGCGAGAGCACGCGCAATCTCGCCAGCCAGAACATCGCAATTCTCTACGGCGCGGGCGAGATCGACGGCCAGTTCTGCGCGGCGATGGAGTACATCCAGGGTAACAGCATTGCCACCATGCTGGCGCGCAAAGAAGGCTTCTCCATCTGGGATCTGCTCGACATTACACGCCAGCTTGGCGCCGGCCTGGAGCACGCCGCCTCGATGGGTGTGGCCCACTGTTCGCTGGAGCCCGCCAAGATCATGGTGCAGTGGGACGGGATGGTCAAAATCCTTGGCTATGGCATCTCCAACATGAGCCTGATTGAGGCGGAATCGGGAAAAGGTTTGGGTCGGCTCATGCCCTATTGTTCTCCCGAACAGATTCGCGGAGAAGCCATCGACCTGCGTTCGAACGTATTTACTTTAGGGGCGATCCTCTACGAGATGGTGGCGGGGCGGAAGGCGTTCGATGCCGCCGACCCAGTCGCGCTGGTAAGTCAGATCGAAAATGAGATACTCCCCAGCCCGGCCAGGGTGAGTGCCAAGATTCATCCAGGTGTAGGCGCGCTGATTATGAAAGCGCTCGCGAAAAATCCGACGGAGCGTCATCAGAGCGCACGCGAACTGGTGGATGACCTGGAGAAGTGCAAGGAAAATAGCAAGAAAGCCGCCACAGATACCAGGAAGTCCGGCCCGGTATCGAATGTCGCGGTGAGTCGCGCAGAGCGTGCGGCGGCGGCCAGCAAGTTTGTCGCGGCAGAGGCAGGAGGGGCCAAGGCTGAGATTTCCGCAGGATCCGTTCCATCCGCCGCATCCGTTTCGGCCAAACCGGTTGCTGCCAAGCCAGATTCTCCAGTCGAAACCAGAGCGGCTGCGGCAGCTGCGGGCGCGGTTACCGGGGCGGACGCCACGCGCGCATCCAAACTTGACTCAGCGACTAACTCGGCGGAAAACCTTAACGCGAAATCCGATGCGAAATCCGATGCGACCTCTGATTCGAACTTGGGCGCGCAACTCATCAGCGACTTTGAAATGAATGCTCTCGAATCCCAGGCTGCGCGCGGCCCGGAGTTATCGGCGGCGGCGGTGGAGCAAGAAAACGAGCGGCATTTGCCGCGCGTGGCCGTTGATCCGTTAATGGCCGAGCCGGTGGCGGGCTCATCTCGCACAAGTTTCTCCGATCTGGCGGAGATGCCTCCGCTCAAGGAACCCGTTGTTGTACCGTCAATTCCCGAGCCCTCTAAGCCTTCTCTTCCTGCGGCTCACAGCGATCCGCGGAAAGAAGAGAAACCAAGAATCCAGCCGCGGGAAGTCGCGGAAAAAGCCATTAAGGAGATCGCCACCATTCCGCCATGGCTGATGCTCTATTCGATCCTGGGGGCGGTTGGACTGATCCTGGTGGTTGCGATTGCGGTCTTTTTTCATGTTCGCTCGGAAGACGATGGCGCCACGGCAGCGCCGCAGCCGACGAAAACGGCCAGCCCAAGCTCGACTTCATCCTCGACTTCCTCCGCAACCCCGCCGGCTGCCCAGACTGCGGCGGCGACGCGAATCGAGAAGCTGGCTCCGCCTCTTGTGGAAGCGCAACCGAGGCTTAGCGTACGCCAAGTCGAAAAGCGCAACTCGAACAATCGACGTCCCGCTCCAGCCCCGGTGCCGGTCGTGATCCCGGGCCAGGCGCTGATCGACTCCATTCCGGAGGGTGCACCGTTTCAGGTTGATGGAAAAGAAAATCCATCGTGGGTTACACCGTTTAACGTGGCGGACCTGAGTCCCGGTAAGCACATCATATCCGCGAGCAAGTCGGGCTACTCGGCGGAGATACGATCGGTCGATGTTGCTGCCGGCAGCAAGTCATCTCTACTGTTTCATTTGGCAGCGGTCAATGCCTTGGTGGTTTTGAACAGCACGCCGGCTGGCGCCAACATTACCATTGACGGCAAGCCCACCGGACGAGTGACCCCGGCGCAGTTCGCTGTGGAAAAAGGAAGTCACACCGTTCTCTTGCGCAAGCAGGGATACCTCGACGAGACCGTCACTGCCGATCTCGGTCCGGCGCAGAATTTCCAGTACGCGCCGACGCTCAGGGCGCTGGGCAATACTGAAGACATGCGGACTGTCGGCAAGTTCAGCCGGCTGTTTGGGCGTGGAGAGAGCACGACTGCGGACACGGGTTCCATCATCATTCGCACCATGCCGAGAGGCGCACAGGTGGCCATCAACCAGCAGGTTCTCGATAAGACGTCGCCAGTCGGCGTCGTTTTGGGACCGGGAAACTACATCGTGGACATCACGCTGACCGGCTTCAAACCGGTCCACAAAGTCGTCAGCGTCGAAAAAGGCGGCAAGACGCCAATCGACGAGATTCTTGAGCGGCAATAAATTGCGATTCGGCAAAAAACCCCTCCAAAGATGTAAGCTTGAACCGTAGTTCCCTATTTATCACTTAGAGCCGTGACGGGAATCACAGCGTGCAGTTTCGGGTGCATTGCAGGATAGGCTGAGGCAAGAGAGAGTGATATTGTGTCGTCGCAGGCCACGCCGGGTAGGTTGAGTCCCGATCTGTTGCAGGCTCTTCGCGGAGTCAAATCGGTTCGGCGATTCCCCAAAGGCGCCACGCTGATTCAGCAGGCGTCCGCAGCGATGGGTGTATACGTGGTAGAGAGCGGCGAGGTTCGTGTCTTGCTGCCGACCGGTCAGAACGAAAGACAGCTTCTGGAAGTCGTCGGTCCCGGAACCATGCTCGGGCTGAGCGAGAACATGACAGGGGAGAACTATCGGGTCACCGCGGAAGCGAGCGACGAAACGACGGCGGTCCTCATTCCGCGCGAGGAGTTTCTAAGGTTTCTGCGTGAACACTGTGATTTCTGCATGCAGGTAGTGCGACTCCTGAGCGAAGAGTTGCACGGACTTTACGACAAATTCCGCAGCATCAGCGCCCATCCTGGGCGTCCGCGACACCGGCCTCTGGACGAGCAGCTGAACTAGAACAGGTCTCAGGTTTCAGGAAAATCCAAGGGCACTCAGACCTGACTTCTGCCACCTGAGACCTGCCACCTGTCTTTTCTAGTTTGCGTTGAAGTTGACTGTGATCTGGGTCTGGATCTCGATGGGCTCGCCATCGAGGTAGTAGGGTTTATATCTCCACTGGCGGACAGCTTCCAGCGCCGCCTGCACGAGAACGCTGTCCCCGCTGAGCACTTTCAGATTGGTGACGGTGCCCTCTTTGTTGATGGTCGCTTCGATCTGCACCGCGCCGTGGGCGTGGATCGCGAGCGCGGCCGACGGATATTTTGGCTGTACCCGCTTGATCAGAAGTCCTTGCGACACACCCTGAGAAACTCTTGCCGTTGCCAGCGAGGGCTTGGGAAGAGTTGACAATGCCGAAGACAGAAGGCCGCTCAAGGCGCTATCGTTTGCGGACGCAACGGCGAGCGGGCTGGGAAGCGGAGGCGCGGAATCCTGGGATTGGGCCTGCGTTTTGCTTCCCGCGTTCGTTCTTACGAGGAGCGGTGTTGAGTTGGGTTTCTTTGTCTCCAGCGCAAGGTCAAGCGCGATCCGAGTTACCGGAGGTTTGCCAGCGCCGGGCGACGGCGTGTCGGGCAATGTCACTGTAGCCGTTTTCGGGGAACTTGCACGGTTGGGTGTGCTCACCGAAGGCGCCACTTTCGGAGAGGACATGGGCGCCAGAGCAGGAGCGGGCTGTCCCGAGTCCTGCATTCCTGAGTCTTGGAGCGTGCTGACTGGCGGCGGAGCCGGGGTGGGTGAGCTGGACTTGCCCAGCTTTCCATAACTAAGGTAGGCGAGCGCGGCGAGAGCGACAATCACGGCGACGATTAGGATTTTCTTAATGCCGCTCGAGCCGCCGGAATCTTCTTCGTCGCCTAATGCGGCAAAGGTGGGGGGATTGATAACAGACAGAGAACTCAGCATGGGAGCGGCGTCATGCGACCGATTGGGCTCCGATGCAACCGTCTTGCTCTCTTTCCTGTTCTCTCGTGCTGGCGGAGCCGTTACTTCCTTTGCCGGAGCTGGTGCCGCACCTAATCCCAGAGACGTAAAAGCGGAGCTGATATTTTGGGTTGATCGGGACGCGGAGGCGATTTTTGGTGTTTCGCTCTTAACTATGCCGGCCTTGCCTGCTTTGTTCTTGATTATGTTCGGAGACGCGGGAACGAGCCCCGGTTTGTCCTCAACTTTTGCCGACGCGGTCATGCCTGGGAGCCCTTCCGGAACCCCAGCCGGAAGCGCATCGGGAATCATCGTTGGCAGCGGAGCTTCAGATTCGGGAAGTTCGGGATGGCTTGGCGGTGGAGCAATCGCTGCCTCGCCTCGCCTCACCCAGGGGGACGAACCGCCGGCGGATACTGGCGTTGCGCTGGTAGGCATTGTTGGACCTGCCCCGGTGGTGGCGCTGCTGCCCGCCGCATCGGAGTTTTTCCGCAGAAGTCCTCGCGCGACCCGAAGCGTTCCTTTCGCCTGTTCGACGTTGATCGGCTTGGTGAGCACCAGGTTGGCGCCGATGCGGTAAGCCTTGGCTACGCCCGCTTGTCCTTCGACCAGAGCGATGGCCAGCGAGCTTTGATTGAAACTGGAATTTCTTGCGCTCTTGAAGAGCAGGGAGGCGTTCTGTTCGTTCTCGCAGTCCACGACGATGGCGTCGTAATGCTGGGCCATCAATTTCTTAACTGCGCCAAACGGTTCCTGTGCCGGCTCAACCGTGAAGTCCAATTCGGTGAAAACCTGGCTTACGACGCGAGCCAGTTTTTCATCGGGAGAGAAAAGTAGAGCTTGGTAACCCATAATGAGGCCATCCTAGGTAATGCGGTGGGTACCAGCAAGTTACGTGGGTAATTGGACTGAAGGTCGATGGTCGTTTGTCGTTCGCCTAGATAGCAGGGCACCGGCCGGCGATCGACTAACGACTAACGACGTTTCTCACACTCGTCCGCGGTCAGGGCCGCTGAAAGTCGACGATCACGACCGTCTGGAAAGGCTGAGCCTTTCCGTCGCGGATATATGGCCGATAGCGCCACTGCTTGACGGCATTGATGGCGGCGGCTGCCAGGGTGGCGTTTCCTTCTACCAGTCGCACGCCCTCAACCTTGCCGTTCTCATCAACGACCTCCTTGAGAACAACCGTTCCTTCGGCGGGTACCGAGCGCGCTTCGACGGGATATTTCGGCGGAACACTTTGAGCCAGGAGTTTTTCGGCACCCTTGGAAGAGAGAATGATGGAGCTGGCTTCTCGGGGCAGTTGCGCGTTGGACGGAGTCGCGGCGCTGTCTTTTGCGAGGGTGCGGGGCTGGTTGACCTCGGGCTTGGCGACAACAGGCGCAGATGCAGCGGCGGATGTTGTCGTTGAACCTGTCGCTGAATTGGTCGCAGAGCCGGCTGTGGAACCTCGGCCTTGGCCTGTTGACTGAATCTGAGTCGGATAAGTCGGCGATGCCGATGCGGGGACCGCAGGTGTAGACGGAGCCACAGGAGTCGAAGGTTTCGCGGAACTTGTTGCCGGAGTCGGCGGCAGTGCCATTCCAACGGCGATCAGCAAGCGATCAATCTGCGGTTGAACTATGGCTCGGAACCCCGGCTGATAAGTCCACGCGGCATAGAAGCCGCCAGCGGCCAGCACGAGCATTAGGAAAGCGACCAGCAGGCCGCGTGTTCTCTTTCGGCCTTGCTGGTAAGAAGAATAGACCGGGGCGCCCGCTTTGGCTGCCGGTTGAGTCGGCGCTGCTTTGGCAGGCTCCGAGATTTCCTGCTTCGATTTTGCCAGTTGTTGTGATTCCTCCAGTTCCGTTCTCTCCAGTTCGGCAAGCACCGGATCGTCGGAAGGTTTTAGTGGAGGCTTGGGTTCGAAATTTACCGAAACAGCAGGAGCCGCAGATGATTCTGACAAAGAGGTCGCTGCAGATGCGGACTGCGGCGGCGTCAGCTTGGGACTTACGGGTGAGGCGTCGATTTCATCTTCATCTGTATCTACAGCGGAGTGCATCTTCGCCGAAGGCGCTGGCGCAGTGAGCGTCGCGGAATCAGCGTTTGGAACAGAGGTGGGAACAAAGCTTGGAGCGGGTTCCGCAAAGCTTGTCAGTTGCGAAGAAGTGGCTGCCGCGGCTGCTGCCAATTCGCGTTCTTCGGTTATACCCGCGCCAGTCATGACATCGCTGGCCGAGGCGGCGCTCGCCGGTTGCGCGGGAACACTCTCTTTTGTCTGAACGCCTTTCCTCACACGGCTGACGGCGGCGCGGATCGTGGTCCGGGCCTGGTCTTTCGCGACCGGCTTGGTCAGAATCAGTTCCGCGCCCAGGCGAAAAGCAGTGGGCAGACCGGCGCGGCCATCGACGATGGCGATCGGGACGGGCTTGTCGCCGTTTTTTCCGCGGCGGCAAACGTCAAAGATCAGCTTGGCAGCCGGCAGATTTTCGCAATCGACCAACACCAGGTCGAAGCTGTGCGAATTGAGTTTTTGGGCAGCGGATACTCCGTCCAGGGGACGCTCGCAGGTTACCGACATTTCTTCCAAAACGCCAGTAATTGCGTTGACAGCCTGGTCATCGGGCGACAACAGCAGTGCATGAGGCATGGCTCTCCCATGCTAGGAAGCGCCATGGAAAGCCGCAAGTTACCGGGGTAAGCGCGAAGACACTGGGGAGACCCGGCTAGACGGCAGGGTGGTTCAGGTCGTCTTCTAGCGTTCTTCGACGGACGACCCCGGCGGAGGATAGACGATCGAACCGCGGAAGGCCGACTTATCAATCGGCGCAAAATCGGGGAAGGGTAGCTTGTGTTGATCACGCCACTGCTGGACCTGCTGTTCGGCGGCGGCGGCTTTTTCTTTGTCAATGCCCGAATCGCGCGAGAGGTATAGGGTCTGCGACGGGAAGGCGAAACCGCTGCCGGATTTCTCGACAATATCCATGATGCGCAGCAAAAGGTCTTCGCGAATCGCGGCGAATTCATTGGCGTCGCGGGTGAGCACATAGCTGAAGATCTCAAGGCGCAAAGCGCTGTTGTCGAAACTGGCGAAGCGGATGCTTGCGCTGTCACTCTCGACTTTCGGGTGTTCGTACAACATGCGGCGGATTTCGGCCAGCAGATAGCGCAATTGGTCCGCGGTGGTCTCATATCTGATCGCGAGCGCAGGATTGAACAGAATTTTGTCGCGCCGGGTGAAGTTTTCGATGCTCATGGTGGCGAGTGCGCCATTGGGGATGGAAAGCTCGGTGCGTGCGTCGGTGCGGACGCGAGTGGAGCGCAGGCTAATATCTTCCACGGTTCCGGTGCGGTCGGCGAAGCGGCAGTAGTCGCCGACCCGGATGACTTCGTCAGCGAGAACGGAGACTCCGCCAAAAAGATTTTCCAGTGTTTTTTGCGCGGCGAAGGCGATGGCAATGCCGCCGATGCCGAGGCCGGCGAGCACGGTGGTGAGGTTGAAGCCCAGGATGCCAAGGGTGGCCAGGACAGCGACCATCACCACCAGCGCAGTTAGCAGTCGCTCACCCAGTACCATCAGAGTTCCGGTACCAATGCGGCCCCCGCTGATAGCACGGATGCGCAGGCGCTGCATGGTGAGGCTGCTGGCGCGCAGCAGGAACCAGAAGAAGCCGATGCTGATGAGAACGCCGATGATCCGGTAGTAATAAAGACGCGGCAGCAACGGCAGACCGAGGTAGGCGGCAATCGCGCGATGTGCCAGCGCGCTGAATGTAACCAGCAGCGGCTTGGACATGCGGCTGTAGGAATGCAGGTTAGAGCGATGTCTGAACTTGAGCCAAAGCCGGCGCGGAATCGCCAGCAGCAGAACCACAACCCAGCCGATCGCGAACGCCACTGGAATCGCGGCGAAAAGCGCCAGCCATTGCCAGAGTGGCATTCCAAGAAGTACATTTCGCACCAGGCTTTGCGGGAGCTTGTTTTCTACCAGGTGAGCCTCGACGTTGTCGTACAGCTCCGGGACCTTGCTGAGCGTGTCGGCAGAGAAGAGCCAGATTTTCCCAGCGTTCGGATCTGTGACCCGGACGAGGACAACGGGAACATCCGCATCGCGAGTGGGGAAAGATCCGATGGTTTGCTGATCGGAGGTGCCGTAATCGGGATTGCCCTCGGGACGCGTGCTGATCCGTCGCACGCTGCCGTCGAATGCGCTGTCCATCAGTACTTTCAGCTTGCCGACGATGTCGGGTCCCTGTGACTGGCGGCGGGCGGCGCTCATTTGCAGGTAATCGGCGGCGGCTCTTTCATTTCCGTCTTGCGCGGCTTGCAGGAATCCCAGCACGGTTCCTGAGGGCGTGTCCCGTCCCAGGGGATCGGAGGACGCGCGAGGGGGAGTCTGAGCCGGTGTGCCGGAGGGCAGTAGGGTGGTCACCGACTGGGCCATCAAGCCTTGGAGAGAGACGGAAAGGACGAGAACCAACAGCGCCAATTTTTTCATCGAAGTTCCAATATAAGTGGTCAGCCGAGCGTCGCAGCGGACGGGCGAGGCGCCCGTCTCTCCTCGGTAGGACTCATCACGCGCTACCTCTTTGGACGATAGATGTCGGTGGCTTGTCCGTAGAAGACTTCCGCCGATTCCATCATCGTCTCCGACAGCGTTGGGTGCGGATGGATGGTCATGCCGACATCCGCCGCCAGTGCGCACATTTCGATGGCTAATACGCCTTCGGCGATCAGTTCGCCCGCGCCGGCGCCCACGATGCCTACACCGAGCACCCGTTCCGTCTTTGGATCGATGAGCAGTTTGGTCAGTCCCTCCGGGCGGTCGAGCGTGATGGCGCGCCCCGAAGCGGCCCACGGAAATTTGGCGACGGTGATCTCGCGTCCTTGTTCCTTGGCCTGCGTTTCGGTCAAGCCAGCCCAAGCGATTTCGGGATCGGTGAACACGACTGCGGGAATTGCGTTTGGTTCGAAAACAACCTTGTGGCCGGCGATGGCTTCAACGGCGGTGCGTCCCTCGTGCATTGCTTTGTGGGCCAGCATCGGTTCGCCGGCGACGTCGCCGATGGCGTAGATCGTGGGATCGGCGGTCTGGCGCTGCTCGTTGATTTCGATGAATCCCTTCTGATTTACTTTGACCTTTGTTTTATCGAGGCCGGGGATCTCGGAATTCGGCCGGCGCCCCACGGACATCAGCACGCGGTCGAACACCTGCTCTTTTTCTTTTAGGTTTGGGCCTTCGAGGGTTACGCGGATGCCAGTCTTCTCGTCCTTGAGCGATTTGACCGTGATGTTCAGGAGGATCGCAGAGAAGAGTTTTTCCAGACGCTTGTGCAGGGGCAGCACCAGGTCGCGGTCGGCGCCGGGCAGCAGGCCGGGCATCATTTCTACGCAGGTCACCTTGGTTCCGAGCGTGGCGTAAACCGATCCAAGTTCCAATCCGATGTATCCGCCGCCGATGACGAGCAGCGTTTTCGGGACGTCGGGCAGATCTAGAGCGCTGGTGGAATCCATCAGGCGCGGGCTGTCGAGTTTGAGGTTGGGCACGACAGTCGGACGCGATCCGGTTGCAATGATGATGCGGTCGAAGGTAAGGTTTTCTTCTCCACCGGCCGCGGTCTTTGTTACTTTCAACGTGGTGGAGTTCACGAACGATGCTTTTCCTTGCACGAATTGCACCGAGCGCTGCTTGGATAATTGGCCGAGTCCTCCAGTCAGCTTTTTGACTACGCTCTCTTTCCATCCACGGAGCCTGTTGAGGTCAACTTTGGGCTCAGCGAATTCGATGCCCCAGTTCTTGGCTTGCTCGGCTTCTTCTAGTAGCTTCGCCACATGCAGCAGGGCCTTGGACGGGATGCAGCCGCGATACAGGCAGACGCCGCCGGGGTTTACCTCTGGATCGATCAGCGTGACTTTCATGCCTAGGTCGGCAGCCAGGAATGCAGCTGCGTATCCGCCGGGGCCACCGCCGATTACTGCCACACGGAGATTCGGAGTGTTTGCCATTTCGTTAGGTATCCTTAGATTTCGCCAGTCGTTTGTCATTCCGAGGGAAGCGAGGGATCTGCATCTTGGGCGAACTGCAGATCCCTCGCTTCCCTCGGGATGACAATTTACTAAAGGTATGGTTCATACGCCGCTCCGGCCTCGACTGTCGCCACGGGCCGTCATCCCTGAACCGAAAGCAGGAATGGCTGCTCAAAGGCTTCCGCGATCCAGCGTAGAAAACGCGCGGCGTCGGCGCCATCGATCAACCGGTGATCGTACGAGAGGGAGAGCGGCAGAATCAAGCGCGGCTCGAATTTGTTGTTCACCCACTCCGGTTCCATCCGCGAACGCGAAAGGCCGAGAATCGCAACTTCGGGATGATTCACGATGGGAGAAAAGCCAGTGCCTCCGATGCCGCCGAGATTGGTGATGGTGAATGTGCCGCCTCCCATCTCCTCGGGAGTGAGCTTGCGCTCGCGCGCTTTTTTGGAGAGCTGCGCCAGTTCGGCCGCCAGCTCGACTATATTCTTCTTGTCGACGTCGCGAATCACCGGCACCAGCAGTCCGCGATCGGTGTCCACCGCCATGCCGATGTTGATGTACTGCTTGTAGATGATCTCTTCCTTCCCCATATCAATCGAGGCATTGAACTGCGGAAACACTTTCAGGGCCGAGGCGCAGACTTTCAGCGCGATCGCGGTCACCGTCATCTTGCCACCGGCTTCTTCCGCTCGCGGCGCGAAGCGGGCGCGCAACTGCTCGAGTTCGGTGATATCAGCGCGATCCTGCTGGGTGACATGCGGAATCGTGTTCCATGCCTCGCGAAGGTGATCGGCGGTTTTGCGCCGTACCCCGCGAATCGAGACGCGTTCCGTTTTGCCCCACTTGGCGAAGTCGGGCAATTCAGGTTCGACAAAGCTTCCGCGTGGAGTTTGCGCCGCGGCGGCCGCCGCTAGTAGCGCATTCTTGGCGGACAGCTTCACATCTTCTTCGCTGATGCGTCCGCCTGGACCGCTGCCTTGCACACTGCGAATTTCCACGCCGATTTCACGCGCCAGACGCCGCACGTGCGGCGCCGCGGGCACCGGATCGCGGTCTGTGCCTGCAACCTTGCCCAGTTGTACGGGCATGCTGAACTCCGGTATGGGGGTTTGCGGCTGATCGGGTGGCAGCGCCTGTTCTTCAGTTTTGCCCTCGGCGCGTATGGCCAACTGGAACGCTAGCCGCGCCGCCTGCTGGCCGGAGATGTGTTCCACCGGCTCGTGTCTGCGAACAGGCTCGGCCGGGGCGGTTACGCCACCCTCCAGCGTAAAGATGACTTCTCCAACCTTGACCTTCTCACCTTCTTTTACTTTGATCTCGCGCACTATGCCGCTGACCGTGGACGGAACTTCGACAACGGCTTTGTCGGTCTCGAGTTCCATGACCGGCTGGCCTTCAGAAACGTTCGCGCCCGGCGATATCAGCAGCCGCACGAGTTCTCCGGAGTCGATGTTCTCTCCCAGTTCCGGTAGCTTGAACTCGCTGGCCGTAGCGGCCGAAGGCGTGGGCGTTGCTCGGCGCTCCGGTTGAGGCGCAGCCATGGGGACTGGCTTCACTGGGGTTGTGGAAACCGGGGTTGCCGAAGCTGCTGTTGCGGAGACTGCGCCGGGCTGCGCGGCCGGCTTCGAGGCTGGCCTTGTTCCAGTCCCATTTTCGACTGTGAAGATGACTTGCCCCACCCGCAGCTTGTCGCCTTCTTTTACGCGGATCTCCCGGATCGTGCCAGTTACCGACGAAGGCACTTCCACAACTGCTTTGTCGGTTTCGAGCTCCATCACCGGCTCGCCTTCGGTGATGCTAGCACCGGGCTTGATCATCAAGCGGACCAAGTCGCCGGTCTCGATATTCTCGCCGAGTTCGGGCAGCTTAAATTCAGTTGCCATTCTTTCCTTGTCTTTAAGCGCTTGGGTTCTATTGCCGTATCCCGCTTGCTGGTGGAGAGCCGGGCGTCCCCGCCCGGCGGTTGGACGGGCGAGACGCCCGTCACTCCATCAACTGGTGGCCGGGTTGCGTTTTTCTGGATCGATTCCTAGATCGCGGATTGCTTTCTCCAGCAGCTTCGCGCTGATCCCGTCGGCGCCGTCCTTTTTCTCGCTCGACTTTTCGCCGGCCAGGGCATGCAACGTGGCGAGCACGATGTGCTTGGCGTCCACTTCGAAGAAGTCTCGTAGGGATGCACGGTTCTCGCTGCGCCCGAAACCGTCGGTGCCGAGCGATAGCAGCTTGCCCGGAACCCACTGGGCGATACTCTCGGGCAGGACCTTCATGTAATCCGATGCTGCGATGAATGGGCCAGCCGCACGCTTCAATGCCTGGGTAACGTACGGCACTTTTGCTTTCTGCGTAGGGTGCAGCATGTTCCAGCGCGCGCAGTCGTTCGCCTCGCGGTATAGCTCCTTGTAACTGGTTACGCTCCATACGTCCGCCGCGATGCCATAGTCTTTTTCCAAAATCGCCTGAGCTTTTAGCACCTCAAACATGATGGTTCCGCTGCCCAGCAACTGCGCGCGCAGCTTGGCGCTTTTCTTTTCAGAAGCCCGATAACGGTACAGGCCTTTGAGGATGCCCTCGCGGATGCTGGGCTGGCTGGGCATCTCGGGCATCGGTAGCGGCTCATTGGTGACCGTCAGGTAGTAGAAGATCGATTCGCCATCGACGTACATGCGCTTGATGCCGTCCTGGATGATGATGGCGATCTCATAGGCAAATGCCGGATCATAAGCCAGCAGGTTCGGGACCGGGAGAGCCAGTACGTGGCTGTGACCGTCCTGATGCTGCAGGCCTTCGCCCGCCAGCGTCGTTCTTCCCGCCGTGCCTCCGATCAGGAAGCCGCGGCAACGCATGTCGGCCGCGGCCCAGATCAGGTCACCGATGCGCTGAAATCCGAACATCGAGTAATAAATAAAGAAGGGAATCGTGTTGATGCCGTGGTTGGCATAGGCGGTACCGGCGGCGATGAAAGAGCACATCGATCCCGCTTCGGTGATGCCTTCTTCCAGAATCTGTCCGTTCTTCGCCTCTTTGTAATAGAGGAGCGTAGCCATATCGACCGGCTCATAGAGTTGACCGACGCTCGAATAGATGCCGACCTGGCGAAAGAGTGCCTCCATGCCGAAAGTACGGGCCTCATCGGGAACGACCGGCACGATGAACTTTCCAACCTCGGGGTCGCGCAGCAGCTTCGAGAGCATGCGCACGAAGACCATGGTGGTAGAGGCATCGCGGCCTTCGGTGCCTTTATAGAACTCTTCGAAGATCGCTTCCGACACCGGCTTCAACGGCGTGGCGCGCACCTTCCGCACCGGCATGTAGCCGCCCAGTTGTTTGCGGCGCTCCTGCATGTACTTGATTTCCGCGCTGTCGTCGGCGGGGCGATAGAAGGGCGCATCGTGAAGCTCGCCATCGGGCACGGGAATGCCGAAGCGCGAGCGGAAGATTTGCAACTCCTCGTCATTCAGCTTTTTCTGCTGGTGCGTGATGTTCTTGCCTTCGCCCGCTTCGCCAAGTCCATAGCCCTTGATGGTCTTGGCGAGAATGATGGTGGGAGAGCCCGTGTGCTCAACCGCAACTTTGTATGCGGCGTGCACTTTGATTGGGTCGTGACCGCCGAGGCGCATTCGGGCGAGCTGCTCGTCCGAAAGATGTTCCACCATCTTCAGCAGCCGGGGATCGGTGCCAAAGAAATTCTGGCGGAAGTAGGCGCCGCTCTCGACGAAATATTTCTGGTACTGTCCGTCGGTGATCTCGCCCATGCGCCGCACGAGCAGGCCATCGCGATCCCTCTGAATGAGCGGATCCCAATCGCCGCCCCAAATCAGCTTGATGACGTTCCATCCCGCGCCGCGGAAGATCGCTTCCAGTTCCTGGATGATCTTGCCGTTGCCGCGCACCGGACCGTCGAGACGCTGCAGATTGCAGTTGACGACGAAAATCAGATTGTCGAGCCGCTCACGCGACGCCAGCGTAATCGAGCCGAGCGACTCCGGTTCGTCCATTTCGCCGTCGCCCAGGAACGCCCAGACTTTGCCGCCGGTGGAAGTTTTCAAGCCGCGATTTTCGAGATATTTGATGAAGCGGGCGTGATAGATCGCCTGAATCGGGCCGAGTCCCATCGACACGGTGGGAAATTCCCAGAAGTCGGGCATGAGCCAGGGATGCGGATACGACGAAAGTCCGCCGCCGGGCTTCAACTCTCGCCGGAAGTTTTCTAATTTTTCTTTGGGGATGCGGCCCTCGAGGTAGGCGCGAGCGTACATTCCAGGCGCGGCGTGTCCCTGAAAATAGACAACATCACGGTCGCCTGATTCGGTGGCTGCCTGAAAAAAGTGATTGAAGGCAACTTCGTAGAGCGTAGCCGCCGAGGCAAAGGTGGAAATGTGTCCGCCGATGCCTTCCTGAATCTTGTTGGCGCGGACCACCATGGCCATGGCGTTCCAGCGCACCAGGCTCTTGATGCGGCGCTCCATTTCCTGGCTGCCGGGAAACGGCGGTTGCTGCCGGGAAGGAATCGTATTTTGGTAGGGAGTCGTCGCCGAAAACGGCAGGTTAATGCCGGCTTCGCGCCGAGCGTGCAGCGCCAGTTGCTGCAAAAGCCGGCCGGCCCGCTCCGGTCCGCCTTTCGAGAGCACATAGTCGAGTGAGTCCAGCCACTCCCGTGTTTCGAGGACTTCGATTCCGTTGGTTTGTTGCGTCTCGGCCACTCTGCCCCCACGAATAATGCGATGCCCCATCATAAGCAATCGGGAGGAATTTTGCTGGCGGCGGGCGGAAAAACCCGTGCTGGTCGCTGGTCGTTGGCGATTTCTCCGAGAACTGAGAACTAGCACCTGGAGCATTCCACGCCGCCGACAAAAGTCCGCAGCACTTCGCCTTCCGGGCTCAGGACTACAAAGTCCGCGTCGGCTCCCACCGCGAGAACACCTTTTCTCGCGATTCGCGCCACCCGCGCCGGATTTTGGCTGGCGGCCGCCACTGCTTGAGGAAGACTCCATTCTGCGAAACGCGCCAGATTGCGTACGGCACGGTCCATGGTCAAAACACTTCCAGCCAGCTTGCCATCCACCGTGCACTTGCCATCACGAACGTCCACTTCAAAAGACCCAAGCCGGTACCGCCCGTCGGGCATGCCGGTCGCCGAAATAGCATCGGTGATGAGCACAGTTTGCTCCGGGCCCTTGGCGTTAGCAACGAGCTTCACGATCGCCGGATCAAGATGAACGCCGTCGGCAATGAGGTCCGCGCTCATGCGACGATCGGTGAGCACTGCAGCCAAAATGCCTGGACTACGATGGTCCAACGTGCGATGGTCCAGCGGGCGCATGGCATTGAAAGTATGCGTCGCATGACGCGCTCCCGCATCGATTCCGCGTTCAGCCGCCGAAAAGTCAGCGTCGGAATGTCCCAGACTCACGCATACGCCAAGCCGTGCGGCTTCGGCAATGACCTCGGGCGCGTCTTCCAGTTCGGGGGCGATCGTCATCATACGAATGCAGCCGCGCGCCGCCTGCCAGAACCGCTCGAACAACGTCAGCTTCGGAGCCAGTAAATTTTCCGGCGGGTGTACGCCGCGACGCCCGTGGCTGATGAATGGCCCCTCGAGATGAATCCCGACCGGGACGGCGCGATTCTTGCGATCCGCATTCTGTCGTTCGAGATTTCGTTCGGGCGTTTCGATCGCATTCGCCAGCCGTTCAAGCGCCCGCAAAGTTACATCCATCGGAGCGGTGACGGTGGTTGGAAAATAACTCGTGACCCCATGGCGCGCCAGCAACTGTTCGATCGCCGGTAGGGCCTCGGCGATGTCGTCCATAACGTCATATCCCGCACTGCCGTGAAGGTGAAGATCGACGTAGCCCGGCGCCATCACGCCATCGCCGAAGTCGGACACAGAAACTCCGGTGGGGACCTGCCGGCTTCTCCGACGGGAAATTTCGAGGACGCGCCCTTGCTCGACGAGCACGAGAGGATTCTCGATGGCATCCGTCGGAGTCAATAACCTTCCAGCAGCAAAAACCAGCATAGAAACGTTGTAATGGTGGTAGTAAGACGACTATGACGAGGATTGTAGCAGCCTTTGCGCGCCTGCCGGCAGGCAAGGCGGGAGGCTCGTCAGCGCAACGATTTCCTTAACTACTGGTGAACGTTTCAAGGGACGGCCCAGCGGGGCAGCGCCGGAAACTCGACACTACCTGAAATCATTGCCGGCAAGTCATCAGCCGGAAACGCCGGCCGTTTCACGACAGAACCGTGCAGCGCTAGCGAGCCATCGCCCGAACGCAGAATGCTATACTGTCTGAGTTCGAGTCGCCACGTCGTTCTCGTGGCGGCCGTCATCCAATTGTCAGTCGGGGAGTGGCTCAGCCTGGTAGAGCACCTGGTTCGGGACCAGGGGGTCGGAGGTTCAAATCCTCTCTCCCCGACCAAATATTTTGCAATCAATCAATTGCGGTGTTTGTGAGACACGCGTCAGACGTGTAGTTCGACGGTTCCAGGTCCTATTTTGCCGGCCAGCTGCTGTTCACAATCAATGACTTAGGAATTGAAATGAACCCCTAACGCAAGAACCAGGGGGTCAAGGTTCAAATTCTCTCTCCCCGCCAAATTCTAAAGCGCTTATCAGAGCTCTCAGGGGGCGCTATTGGGCACATATCAAGATACGAATCCTCGGCTCAGGACGCTGGGACTCCCAGCGGCCTTCGCCGCGAGCGCAGCCTACGAGCCTACGATGGCGTAAATGTGGTTGGGAACCCATGTCTCGCCATTTCAAGCGTTCCTGAGCCCCTATTCCCCCGGTGGTCAAGAAGGGTTCCTCCGCTGCTGCCGCAGATGAGTGAATCTAATGCCCGAGAAATCCGCGAACGCGATGGTCAGTGGGGTAGACCTTGTTGACCAGTGTGGCTGTGCCACAATCCTCGATTCCTCCAATCTTGGCTCGTGCTGAAAACACACTGATTCGGACTACCCGCTGGTGGAGTCCATACGAAGTGGTTGTGCAACACATGTTGAGGCATATCCACCGATATGCAACATATGGTGGACTCGCCTATACCTGCACTGATATTCTGGCCTAGCCTATCCACTCCAAACATGTGAGTCTTGAGAATTCCATGAATAATGTCACAGCGGATTCAGACCCAACTCCGGTTCCTCGCAAGCGAGGATTGTTCCCGCGGATCATTGTCGGTTTCCTGAAAGTCGGAGTCATACTGGCCGTCCTGGTGATTGTCACGGGATTCATGTATGAGTTCATCGGGCATCGCCAGGATGAACGTCATTTTCCTCAGGAAGGTCAGTCAGTGGATGTTGGTGGTTATCGCCTGAATTTGCACTGCACTGGGGCAGGCAGCCCCACGGTTGTCCTGGAGGGTGGGCTCGGGATCTCGGCGATTGGGTGGAAAGCGGTGCAGTCGCAGATCGAGACCTTTACCCGGGTATGCTCTTACGACCGGGCGGGAACGGGTTGGAGCGACCCCGGACCACTGCCGCGTAACAGTCTTCAGATGGTGAAGGAGCTGCACACCCTCCTCCACAATGGCGGTGTGCAACCTCCCTACGTACTCGTAGGTCACTCCTTGGGGGGATTCAATGTCCGCGTGTACAACGGCCAGTATCCAGATGAAGTTGCTGGTATTGTTCTGGCGGACGCCTCGTCCGAAGATGCGGAGGCAAACGCACCGGCCAGTATGAAGAAAGCACAAGACGCCACGAAGGAACAATGGCGACAGTGGCTGGCCTACGCGCCAATCCTGTTTCGATTTGGAATCGGACGGCAATATCTCAAACATGCATGGGGGGAGAAATTACTGCCGCCCGGTTTCCAATCTGAATTTGCTTTCCTGCAGTTTCAAGCGAAGGAGCTCAAAGCGAATGCAGACGAGCTCGATTCATTCGAAGAGGACGGAAAGGAAGCGCACCAATCAGGCACTTTCGGTGATAAGCCGCTCATTGTGTTGACGGCGGGCAGAGGGGTCAGCGCCGCGGAAGTCCCCCCAGGCACGTCTAAGAAGGAGCTAGACGACTATCACCAGATGTGGATTAATGATCTTCAACCGCGGCTAGCCCATCTTTCCACCCGAGGCAAGCAAATCGTCGTCCCCGATAGCGGCCACATGATCCCGATGGAGAAGCCATTGATCGTCGTGAGTGCGGTACGAGAAATCTGTGCCACGGTCAACGTGAAGTGAATGGGCTCGCGTGAACTAGAATGGGGGACGAGGACAGCTCGCAGCGTGGTGGGAATGTAAAGGTTGCAAAACAAATCTAAATGCCAGAAACGAATTCGTCCCATCGGCCCGCCTGCAACAGGTAAAAGCCGGGTCCCTTTTGTCCGCGAGTGTTGCCGACAAATTCCACGACAGAGAAGCCCGCTTTTAGAGACTCGCTAAACGCCCAACGGGTAGCGAGCCGCCATTCCCAGGCTAGTGCGGGGTCGTTCTTCTCAGTTGCGGTGATTTCTCTTGGAATCTCTATGCAGAGGTCCGGGCGAGCAAGAGCGGCGGCAAGATCGTCGCGAACGGGACTGCCATCACCACCAAAACGAACCAGTGGGGGCACTGGTGGCGACATTTCCGGAACCGGTCGCGCATTACTCAGTCGTTGCTGCACGCGCGGGCTGGCCAGTGGCCACGTGACCCAGAGCCGGTCCGTGCCGTTTTGGTGCAAGACGCTGCTGCTCTCTCGACCGTAAAAATCGACTTTGTATCTGTTAGAAACCACACCCAACTTCGCAAAATTGAAATGCGCGTTGCGGCTTTGAAGAGGATCGAAAGTCCAGGTCATCTCCCTAATGCCCACGGCCAGGGCGCGTTCACGCTGGGCCAGCTTTAGTTTGTAGCCTAAATCCAGATCGCGGTACTGGGGCAGAACCGCTAGCAAGTGGGAATGAATCGAGATGCGCCGTTGCTCCAGCGCCGGGAAGCCAAAGGCGAAACCGATCAGCCGGTCGCCGTCGAATGCACCCACCAGGATCGAGCCGGTCTCTTTGCAGGCAATCAGCATAGTCATGGGAGCGCAGTCGCGGTCCTCCAGTTCCCAGACCTCCTTTTCCACCGGCTGAACCTTGCGAATATCTTCGATGGTCTCCAGGTTCCGGATAATAATGATCGGTTTGGACTTCGTTTCGGGCACAGTCATTTCCTAGACATAATCACAACCAACTGAAACATCAGTTACATGGCCAGCGCGCTCGCCGGATCGAATCCGACGGGCGATGGGCCCCATCACTGGCTGAGCGCTTTCCCAACCGACTGGTGATAGTTCGGGAACGGGGGAATCTTCGGTGACGGAGGTGTCGTGCTCTTCAATTGATCCAACACCAGTGCGACAGCTCTCTCCAACTGCGGATCGTGGCCTTGGCGCCAAGCCTGCGGCGAGAACTCCACTTCGACGTCGGGTGCGACTCCGTTATTCTCAATGTCCCATTCTCCCTTCAGGTTGAAGAATGCAACGCGCGGAGCGGTAACGGAACTACCATCGATCAGTTGTGGCCAGTCGTAGATGCCGACCGCAGCTCCCCAGGTCCGAGTGCCGATCAGCGGACCAAGCTGTGCCTGGCGGAACATCCAAGGCAGTATGTCTCCGCCCGATCCGGAGTATTGGTTAGTGATCATCGCCTTTGGACCAAAGATCGAGCCCATCGGGGTGGTCAATACATGTCCTTCGCGCGTAAAGAAATAATTGGACAAGGAACGCCGTAAAGTATCAATAATATAGTTGGCCGCCGCACCGCCAGAGTTGTATCGCTCATCCACCACCACAGCTTGCTTGTTCGCTTGCGCGAAATAATAACGGTTGAATGACTTGTAGCCACCAAGCCCCGTGTTCGGCAGATAAACATATGCCACCCGCCCGCCGCTGAGCTCGTTCACCCTGTGACGGTTGCCATCAATCCAAGCTCGATTCCGAAGCTGAGTCTCATCTGCAATTGGCACGGCCGTTGCCGTCCAAGCATTCCTGCCGGATGGATCCGCCGCTAGCTTTAGAATGGTGGCTTTACCTGCCGTTCCCAAGAACAACGAATAAATATTATCGTCGCTGGTCAGTTCGCGACCATTTACGGCCAGCAGATAGTCACCCTCGTGAGCCTGCACTCCAGGTTCCGTAAGTGGAGCGCGCAAATCCGGGTTCCAATTCTCGCCGAGATAGATATGCGACAATCTATAGAGCCCGTTCTCGATGCGATAGTCTGCTCCGAGTAGTCCGGTACGTGGTTGCGTGGAGTTGGCCGATGGCGGCAAGAACAGATATAGGTGGCCAACCGTTAGATCGCCGAGCATGTCGTGAAGAAGATAGTCGAGATCGTCGCGACTCGTCACACTCTTTAGGAACGCACCGTGGTACTTTTTCGCCGCCTGCCAGTTCATCCCATGCATACCGGGGTCATAGAAGAAGTCTCGTTCGATCCGCCAGACCTCGTTAAACATCTGCGACCACTCGGCGGCTGGATCCATGTATACTTGTGCATCTTCTACCCGCAACGGTCTGCCATCCAGCTTCGCTTCCGCCGATTCTGGTGCATCTGGTGAAGACGGAGGCGGAACTTTCGCTACCATCCATTTGGCCTTTGCCGGCGGCCCAACGCGATACAGCATCTTCGCTCCATCAAACGAGAGCGCAATGGCCGTCACGCCGTCTAACAGTTTCTTGGTCTTCCGAGACGCAAGTTCGAACCTGTGGATGACCACCTCTTGTGAATCATCGAACGCTGGAACCAACGGAGACTCCGATAGATACAGCATGCCGCTTGCCCCGCCCTGCATTTCGACATAATTCCGTGCCGGAATAGGCAACGCTAGCGTGCGCTGATCGATGTTCTCAAAATCAATCGACATCGCTGGACTCTTCCCCTTGCCCTGATCTTTCTCAGTTGCTTTAGCATCCTTAGAATCTTTGGCATCGGGCACGCCGGTAGCCTGGTCTTGAACCGCGAGCGGTTCCTCATCACTTTGTGGCCCTAATGGTGACGGCTGATCTTTCCGCAAAACTACGACATATACGCTTCGTGTCGTAGGCTGTGCGGTGCTAGATAAATCGAGCCATGCTACCGACGGACCAGCATCGGTACTGCCTGTGAAATAAAGATATTTCCCATTCTTGTCGAACACAGGGAAGAGGGCATCGCTCATGCCGTCCGTGATTTGATTGGATTTTCCCGTTTGCAATGAATACACATACACGGCGTTGAAATGGGTTGGCAGATTTTTCGTATAGGCCAGCCACTTGCTATCCGGAGACCAGTTCGGATTCATTTGGCGATCGGGTGATTCGTAGTAATTCATGTCTACGTTGACTCGTGTCCCACTCACAACATCAACGTACCAAAGGTTCAGTCGTTTATCGGTGTACGCGATCTTGCTGCTGTCCGGTGACCACATAGGGGTATAGAAGAACGAGGGCGGATCGCCCAGTCCGATCTTTTTCACCTCTTTACCATCTTGCGAGCTTAGATGCAGCGAGTACTCGCCGCTCTCGTCCGAGAAGTAGGCGATCCACTGTCCGTCCGGCGACCATGCCGGCTCGCGCTCAGCCACACCCGGGGTATTCGTAAGGTCGCGGATATCTCCTTTCTCGACCGGAACAGTAAAAATTTCGCCGTGCGCCTCAAAAACAGCTCGCACGCCCGTAGGGGAGAGGCCATAGTTCTCAATATGCTCGAATACCTTTTCGAAGTGGGGATGCAATTGCGGCAGATCGCTGGCGACTTCGATGCGCAACTCTGACTCACGGCCTGAACTGAGGTCAAGAGTATGCAACTCACCCAACTTCTCGTAAACGATCGCATCCTGTCTCGCCGAGGCCCAAATGATATCGGATCCATCTGCGGGCAAGACATTCCGCACTTTTTTCGCTTTCACATCGTAAGCGAACAGCGTTGTAGGACCGTCGCGGTCGGAGAGGAAGTAGATCTGGTCGCCAACCCACATCGGATCGAAGTCGTTGGAATTCTCTCGTGGAATTCCCTCGATGCTGGAGTCGCTCAAGCGCGCGATCCAGATGCGAGCGGTGGCGCCGCCGCGATAATGCTTCCATGCCAGTCTCGCGCTAAATTGCATTATGGGCACGTAAGCAAGATAGTTCCCATCCGTCGAGTACGATGCCATTCCGCCTTCAGGTAGGGGAAGTTCCTGTGGCAGACCACCCTTAAGCGAAACGGTAAACAATCGTCGGGAATTAGCGTAGCTGTTGCGGGGAGAGCGGAAGAGGACCGACTTGCTGTCCGGAGTCCAGCCTACAACTTCGTCAGGGGCCGGGTGGAATGTTAACCGACGGGCGCGCCCCCCCTGCGCCGGGATGACATAAACATCTGTGTTGTCCTCATAGGTGGCTGAATAGGCGATCCACTGGCTGTCAGGAGAAATGAACGGATCGTATTTCAGGCCTGGTCCGGTTGTGAGCGGATGTCCGACACCGCCATTGCGATCCGCAGACCAAATATTTCCCGCATAAGCAAAGGCAATCTGATTCGCCCCAAGCGAAGGATGCCTGAGAAACAATTTCTGCTGGCCTTCGGAGATTGAAGCCGATATCAAGGTCAGCGACAGGATAATCATCGACGAAAACGATTTGCGCATTTCCCCTCCCAAGATTCTGAACGGAAATCCTGTAGCATTATACGCGTTATGCAACACATAGTGAATACTATTGACACAGTGCAACACATGGTGTAGGCTGCATCCGCAAGAAGAAGGCCATTGAATTTGCGCGTTTCTGCGATGCCAGACTGGGAAGTGGTTTCGGGTTGTGCGAAAGGTATTTCTGGGGACAGGAGCATTCTATGAAGCAATTTGTTTTGCGCCTCGTTTCGCTGCTTGTGTGTAGCGCTGGACTGATAGCGACGAGCCTCGGCCAGGCCCCCGGTACGGGCGCGATTTCAGGGACGGTGACTGATTCCACTGGCGCGGTGATTGAGGGCGCTACCATAAAAGTCATTGACCAAGCGACTGGCGAGACTCGAACTGCTGTTTCGTCCAAGAACGGCACTTACGTCGTGCCTCTATTGCCGCCAGCGACATATCGCGTGGAGACGTCCAAGACTGGCTTCAAGCAGTTGGTGCGTGAGCACGTCTCCGTGCACATCACGGAGACTGCTACGGTGAATCTCCAGCTCATCGTGGGGGCGATTCAGGAAACAGTTACCGTCACTGCAAGCCCGGAGCTATTAAAAACCGGAGAGACGGCGCTTGGGCAGGTGGTTGACGAAAGAGAGGTGAATAGTCTCCCGCTGGTCTCGCGCGACTACACCCAGATCCTCGGGCTCTCGCCGGGAGTCTCTGCCGAGGTGTTCAATGCCGCCGAGTTGGGTCACGGCGGGATCAACGACTCATTAGTGTCGAATGGGAGCCATTCAAGCGATAACAACTTCCAGATGAATGGGGTCGAAATCAACGACTTGTTTGGTGCGGGAGAGTTTAGCGGTGGAATTGCGATCCCCAATCCCGACAGCCTTCAAGAATTCAAGGTGCAAACCAGCCAGTATGACGCCTCCTACGGACGCGATGCCGGCGCGAATGTCAACGTCCTGACCAAGTCAGGCACCAATAGTTATCACGGAAACGTGTGGGAGTTTTTCCGCAACCAGGACCTGAACGCTAATAGCTTCTTCAATAAAGAGACCGGCCAGCCACGGGGCGTCTTGCGGCAAAACGAGTTTGGGTTCACCTTTGGCGGACCGATCAAAAAAGATAAGTTGCTGTTCTTCACCTCTTATCAGGGGAACCGCCAGTCGAACGGAATCGATCAAAGTTGTTCCAGCAGCGTGGTTCTCCCAGTGCTCACTTCCGACCGCTCGGCCGCAGGCTTGGCAGCGTCGGCGGGGCCTGCAACGGCGGTATACGCGGGTGGGGATATTACGGGAACACCACTTTTGCCTGATGGTTCCACCGTTAGTCCGCAAGCGCAGGCTCTCTTCAATCTAAAGCTGCCGAATGGGCAGTTTGTGATTCCTAACCCACAGATCACAAAGACTGCCGGCGGCCTCCCATACGGTTTTTCAACTTTCAGCATCCCATGCCCATACAATGAGGACCAATTTATAGCCGATTTGGATTGGCTGCAGAGCTCAAAAAGCACGTTTCAGGGCCGCTTCTTCTTTGAAAATAGCAACGAGACCCAATCCTTGACGCCTGGGGCACTCGGGCCCCTGGCCGGAAGTCTTCCGGGTTCGCCGGCGTCATTACCGACGAACTTCAGAAACTTTTCTCTCACCCACACCTACCTGTTCAGTGCCAGGCTGGTGAACCAAGCGGAAATCGGCTTCCACCGCACCTTTGCGAAGCAGCAACCATCGTCCCCATTTACGTATTCCGAAATCAACTCGACTGTACCCGACTTTGACAACGACAGCCCGAGCTTATCCGTCGAGGGAGGATTCAATACTGGCGGCCTAGGCCAAGGCATAATTTTGGGGCAAAATACCTACGTGTTTCAGGACACGCTATCCTGGATCCACGGCCGCCACTCTTTCACGTTCGGGGGTGGGTTGACGCGCGCCCAGGACAACCTTACCAAGTCATTTTACCCTGGGTACTCGATTTTCTTAAACTACCCCGGGCTACTCATTGGGGACTTTTTAAATCCGCTCGAAGCCGTTGACCAGGCAGGCCTTACTGGACGCAACTGGCGCGTTCGAGACACTAATCTCTATGTTCAGGATAACGTCAAGGTGACACCCCGTCTCACCTTGAATTTGGGGTTCCGCTATGAGCGCCTCGGCGGTTTCGGAGAAATCAACGGGCGGAATTCATCCTTTGACCTTTCGATGATCGATCCGAACCCTCCCGCGAGCGGCAGCTTGGCTGGACTCGTGCTGGGCAACAATTTCCCGGGCACGCTTCCGGCCGGCGTCACCACCAGCGGCAACGATCTGGGTTACAAAGGCAATGGCCAGAATACGCTGAATCCCCGAGTCGGCTTCGCCTGGAGCCTTCCCGGGACGTCGCGCCTGGTTCTGCGCGGTGGCTACGGCGTATTCCACCAACGACAGAATGGACTGCCGTTCCTTCAGCAGACTGCGAACCAGCCTTATGGAGACATCCGGGTGATATACCCGGACTTTGGCGGGTTCGCCAATCCCATTCCGCCGGGTCCAGGCGCATTCCCACAATTTATGCCCTATAGTCCGGCTACGCTTCAGTCCCCGCTTTTTCTTGACCAGAATCTCCGGCCGCCGGTTTTCCAGAAATATAGTTTGGGTCTCCAAACTCAGCTAGCCAAGGATTTTGTGTTGGAAGTCGCCTACGCCGGCATGCGGGGCACTCATATGCTAGTCGGTCGTTCGGTGGATCAGGCCTCGCTGGCCAGCCCCAGCAATCCGATCCGCGGGGAGACTACAAACACGTATGCAAATATCCAATTACGAGTACCGTATGAAGGGTTTTCTGCCAGCGGAATGGTTGATTTTCCATCTACGGGATTTGCCTGGTACAACTCGCTACAGGCCAGCCTGACCAAGCGCTTCAGCCACGGGCTACAGTTCCTGGCTTCGTACACGTTCGCCCGCGACCTCGCCAATGTGCAGGGTAGCACCACTGCCGGATACAACGGGAGCACCTTTCTTGGAGACCAGAACAACCCAAGAAGAAATTACGGTCCAGACTCTTTCGTCCGGCCCCAACGCTTTGTCGTAAGCGCCGTCTATGATCTCCCCGGTCCCAAAGAGCGCACTTCGTTAACCGGACAACTTTTGGGAGGATGGAGGCTGGCGGAGGTCACCACCATTCAGTCCGGACACCTGCTCAGCGTTGGTAATAACAACACCTACAACGTTTACGGCATACTGAATGACTTCGCCGAGATCGTCCCCGGTTGCCATGTGAACAACAGCGGTTCAGTGACTCATAAACTCGACAATTGGATCAACCAAAACTGCTTCTTCAGTGGTGGGGCGCCTATCCCCTATCCAGTCATTGGAGACGACGGGTTTTCGACCGGCTTTGGAAATAGCTCCACAGGGATTGTTCACGGCCCGGACGCAGTCAACACCGATCTCTCGGTCATCAAGCTATTTCCACTGAAATGGAGGGAAAGGGCAAATGTTGAGTTCCGCGCGGAGTTTTTCAACGTGTTCAATCATCCAATTTTCTCCGACCCTGCGACTAACATAGCGGCTGGACCAACTTTCGGCGAGATTACGACTACGGCATCCAATCCGCGCATCATTCAGTTCGCACTGAAGTTGAATTTCTAGCTTGCGGTAGGGAAGCGTGGTCGAAAATTGCTCCTGAAGCAGTGGCTAATCACCGCTCCTTCCTTTCACCGTCTCCGTGAAGATCAATTTCACCCTGACGATTGAGATTGTTTTCTGGAAGCACGCAGGTGATATGCGAATTGACGAAATCAATATCCGGGAAATCCGACTCCGATTGAAGGCTCCATTTGAAACGAGCTTCGGCTCGGTGATTGAACGACGTATTCTGCTGGTGGAAGTGCATTCTGATAGCGTGACGGGGTGGGGCGAGATCACCGCGTTGGAGGGACCGTTATATAGCCCGGAGGCCACGGACATCTCCTGGATCGTATTTTGTGACTTTGTCGTTCCTCTTATTTTAGGTAAAGAGATCGAGGCGGCGACCGATGTGCCCGCCTTGCTGGAACCGATTCGCGGTCACGAAATGGCGAAGGCCGCCCTCGAAAACGCCGTTTGGGATGTGGAGTCTCAGCAAAGGGGGATAAGCCTAGCAAAACTGGTTGGAGGAACTCGGGGGGAGATCACATGCGGCGTATCGCTAGGCATACGAAGCAGCGTTGCGGAACTGCTAAGCGTCATAGAGAAAGAACTCGCCGACGGCTACCAGCGGATTAAGATCAAAATCAAGCCCGGGAAGGATCTCGAAGTAGCGAGCGCTGTCCGGAAACAATTTCCTAAAATACAGCTAATGGTAGATGCAAACTCTGCCTATCGCCTGGAGGATGCTGACCACTTGCGGGCATTTGACGCGTACAACCTGATGATGATCGAGCAGCCACTCGACTGGGACGAGATCTACCAGCACGCAAGACTACAGGCCTTGCTCGCTACACCGATTTGCCTGGACGAATGCATTCATAACCTTCGACACGTCGAAGCAGCAGTCGCTCTGCATGCTTGCCGTGTGATCAACCTCAAACTGGGTAGGGTGGGCGGGTTTACAGAGGCCCGGCGTATCGAGAAATTCTGCGGCAACGAGGGAATTCCCGTTTGGTGTGGAGGAATGCTGGAATCAGGCATTGGTCGCGCTCACAACATCGCTATGTCAAGTCTCTCAGGCTTTGTCCTCCCTGGGGATGTCTCAGCCAGCCAGCGCTACTGGGACGAAGACATTATTGAGCCGGAAGTCGTGGTCAGTTCGAGGGGGACGATCCAAGTCCCCACGTCGTCGGGCCTCGGATATCAGGTTAATCGCAGGCGCGTCGACCAACTGACGGTGCGAAGCGAAACATTTCGCGCTGCAGCACGGAGCGTTGTGATGACAATGCCACTAAGTTGACTTGAGCGTTAGTTGTCTCGGGTAAGCGGCATGCTAGGCACATGATTGGTGCTCAAGATTTTCGGGAACATTAGCCAGGAATCACGAATCCTGCTTTTGCTCTTGTGACAATCTTTTCCTTGAGGTGGACTATGCGACTGTGTCGGGGGAGTTCGGTACACGTATTGCAACGGATCGTTTCTTGGTTTGCTCTTTGGGGATTTCTCGCGTCTGCACCTGGTGCTCTGGCTCAGTTTCGAGTGCAGTTCGGTGTGCGGATTCCGATGCGCGATGGTGTGCAGCTCGCCGCCGACATGTGGCTACCAAAGGAACCAGGACGGTACCCAGCGATTTTGGTTCGGACACCTTACCTCAAAACCTTGTCCTTGTTGGGCACAACCCAGCTGGCACAAACGTATGCCAGCCACGGCTACGTCACCGTCATCCAAGATGTGCGCGGTCGCGGGGATTCTGATGGTGAATTCGGTTTCTTCTTCCAGGAGGGCCATGACGGATATGACACCATCGAATGGATGGCTGCGCAGCCCTGGTCAAACGGCAAGATCGGGATGATGGGTGTTTCGTATTTGGGAACGGTGCAGTGGCTCGCAGCGCGGGAACATCCGCCCCATTTGACCTGCATTGCTCCTACAGCACCGGCAGGGCGCTATTTTGATGAAATCCCATACACGGGCGGCGCGTGGGGCATGTGGTGGGGAATTAATTGGCTCAATTCAATCCAGGGGCGGATTGTCCAATCAGCCAATTCCGTGGGCATTGACATGAAAGAGGTCTACGAGCATCGACCAGTGGCCACGATGGACGAAGCCTTCGGCCGGCCGCATATGCGGTTTTTCCATGAATTTCTCGAGCACGATACTGTGGATGCGTATTGGAAACGCATTATGTTTTCGAAAGAGGATTTCGAGAAGCTTGACATTCCTAGCCTGACGGTAAGCGGCTGGTTCGATGGCGATCAACCTGGCGCTCTTTTTTACTGGCGCAATATGCGCGCGCATTCGCCCGCCAAGAACAAACAATATTTGCTGATTGGTCCCTGGAATCACAATCAGACTTTTCTCGGAGGCGCAGCGAAGCAGGGCGGCTTTGAGTTCTCCGCAGATTCGGTCTACGACATCAAAGCTCTTCGCTTAGCATTTTTCGATCATTTCCTGAAGGGAACTCCTGCCTTCGACTTTCCACGCGCGAAGATCTACGTTATGGGATCAAATAAATGGCGAGATGAACAAGAATATACACCCGCCGCTGCGCGGACTCGCTCCCTCTATTTTCATAGCCAAGGCAAGGCCAATACGCTGGACGGCGATGGGCGCCTAAGCTGGGACGCTCCGAAAGATGAAACGCCGGACCACTACACCTACGTCCCAGAGAATCCTGTTGTTCCAGCGGATAACGAAGACTACGGCGCTGACCAGCGTTACATGGAGCGTCGCGAAGATGTCCTGGTCTATACAAGCGACAAACTCAAGGACCCGGTTGAAGTGATCGGAGAGATCCTGGTACATCTCTCGGCATCGAGCGATGCACGGGATACAGACTTTACGGCCCGGCTTCTCGATGTTTACCCTGACGGGAAGGCGTTGGTCTTGGGACCGCAGATGGTTGGTATTATTCGTGCGCGTTACCGGAAGGCTTATGATCACACAGAGTTACTTACTCCAAACAAGACCGAACAATATCAAATTGATCTGAACGACATTGGGTACACCTTTCTTTCCGGACATCAGATCCGAGTGGAAATTTCCAGCAGCTACGCCCCGACATTCCTTCCGAACTCCAACACGGGCAATCCGGTCGCGACAGACACAGAATCGCGCCCAGCTAAGCAGACTATCCTCCATGAAGGAGCATGGCCGTCTTATATCTCTCTGCCGGTCATGCCGAATCCATAGCATATAAAATACTGCAGACAGCTGAAGGGACACTTAGATGCCGATCACCAGGAAGACATTTCTAAAGACGCTTGCAAGTGCTGCGGGACTGAGTTTACTCAAGACGCCGCAAGTTCTCGTGGAGGCACAAGAAAAAACCCACATTCCCAGTCGGAGCACACGCATTCGCGATGTCGAAGTGTTTCCTTTCAGTATCCCCCAAAAGCAGGTAGTGAAGGTTTCACTGGGGACGGTGCCCCCGATTAACAGCGTCCTGATCCGCCTGCGTACTGAAGAGGGAATTGTGGGGTTCGGCGAAGCATCACCCTATGCGCCGATAACAGGGGAAACGCAACAGACAGATGTCGCTATGGGACTCGCGCTGGTCGAATTTATCAAAGGTCGCGATCCATTCACCCTCCCCCGCATTGTCTCCGACATGAACGCGTTCACCGTTGGTAGTCCGAGTATTAAAGCGGCATTCGAAATGGCCGTTTGGGATGTCTGCGGCAAAATCACCGGGCAGCCAGTCTGCTCGCTTCTTGGAAGCTATCGTGACTCGTTTGAGACTGACCTGACGATATTCATCGACACCCCGGAGGCGATGGCTGCCGCGGCGCAAAACGTAGTACGCCAGGGGTTCAAGACTATCAAGGTCAAGGTTGGCGAATCTCCCACAATCGATGTTGCAAGGTTGCGTTCCGTTCGAGAAGCAGTTGGCAAAGACATCAAACTGCGTATCGATGCGAACCAGGGCTGGTCTCCAGCCGATGCGGTGCATACTCTCCGAATGGTGGAGAAACAACAGATCGATCTTGAATTCTGCGAGCAACCGGTTGCGTACTGGGATTGGCCCGGGATGAAATTCGTTCGAGACAATGTCAGCATTCCCATCATGGCCGATGAATCGGTACACACGCCCCACGACTTGATTACGGGGATTCGCGAGGATGCAATCGATATAGTTAACATCAAGCTGATGAAAGCAGGAGGTATTCAACCAAGTGAACAGATTGCTCAGATCGCTGAGGCTGCGAATATCAAATGCATGGTCGGCTGCATGTTTGAAACTCGTGTCGGCTTGACAGCTGCTGCCCACCTCGTTGCATCCCAGAAAAACATCCTATTTGCCGACTTGGATGCATTTCTTGGGCAAACAATAGACCCTGTCATTGGTGGAATGGAATTGAAGGATGGAATGATTCGGCTGCCGCAGACACCCGGCCTTGGATTGGAGGTAGATCCGGATTTTCTTAAGAAGTGGAAAGCGGCATAGCGCCTACGCACAACGGCACCATGAGCGCGCACGAGCTGGACCGATGGATGGCGACATTGAGACTGACGCTGTAAAACGGAGAACGAGAATGAAGAGTGTGTCTTGCCTTGCTGGTGCGTCTGTAATGTTGCTCTCCATCTCGCTGATGGGGCAGAGCGACAAGAAAACGGTGGAACCATCGAACGCAGTGGAGCTGACTTGGGGCATCAAAATTCCCACGCGTGACGGATTAAAGCTTAACGCTACCGTGTACCGTCCCAAGGACCAGAAAGAGCCGTTACCCGTTATCTTTGAAATGACCCCGTACATTAGCGATACCTACCACAACCGTGCTTACTACTTCGCACAGCACGGCTACGTGTTTGCGCTGGTTGACGTCCGCGGGCGCGGGAATTCCGAGGGCCGCTTTGATCCCTTTATGAACGATGCGCGTGATGGCTACGATGTGGTGGAATGGTTGGCCAGGCAGCCCTGGTCGGATGGCAAGGTGGCGATGTGGGGCGGCTCTTATGCAGGTACCAACCAGTGGCTGACATTGCGCAAATTGCCTCCACACCTGGCTACTGTGGTACCGGTCGCTGCTGCCCATGTCGGTGTGGACTTCCCGACGGCTGAGGGCGTATGGGAATCCTACGACATGCAGTGGCTCACGTTTACCAGTGGGGTAACGCTGCAGCTAAACCTCTTCGGAGAACAATCTTTCTGGATCGAAAAGTTTCGTGAAATGTACCTGCTTCACCTTCCCTTCCGGGACCTCGATAGGATCGTGGGCAACGAAAGCACCGTCTTCCAGAAATGGTTGGTCCACCCGGACGTCGATGGCTACTGGCAGCAGTTGGATATCACGCCGGAGCAATACAAGAAACTTGGTATTCCCATCCTTACTATAACCGGTGACTATGATGCCGATCAGCGTGGTGCCATGACGTATTATCGCGATCATATGCTGTATGGGACGGAGGCGGCCAAGGCCAAGCATTATCTGATTATCGGGCCATGGGACCACGCTGGTACGCGTACTCCAAGCAAAGATGTAGGCGGCCTCACCTTTGGCGACGGCAGCGTACTGGACATGAATAGGTTGCATTTAGAGTGGTATGACTGGACTATGAAAAGCGGCAAGCGTCCAGAGTTTCTAACAAAGCGTGTTGCCTACTATGTGCTGGGTGCAGAGCAGTGGGAATATGCCGACAGCTTTGACGCTATTTCCAACACGAAACGGACCTTATATCTCACCGCCAATAATGGGGAGGCGAATGACGCCTTTCACTCGGGGAGCCTAACCGAGAACCACCCCGCGACTTCGAAGACAGATCAATATGTGTACGACCCCCTCGACGTTAGGCCCGCAGAACTAGAAAAGGAAGAGATCAAGAGCTACATCACCGACCAACGATATGCGCTGAACCTATTTGGCGATGGGTTAGTGTATCACAGCGAACCTTTCTTGGAAGATACCGAAATCAGTGGGTTTGTCAAACTGGTGGCCTGGATGTCAATGGATGTGCCGGACACCGATTTCAGTGTCAACCTGTACGAGATCATGCCGGACGGCAAGAGCATCCAACTCACTGGAGATCTGTTGCGCGCTCGCTACCGTGATTCTCCTAACATTAGTAAGTTGGTGAAGCCGGGCGAGATCAATCGATATGAATTTCACGGTTTCAACTTCTTTTCACGACGAATCGCAAAAGGTAGTCGGCTGCGACTTGTCCTAACCTCTCCGAATACCATCTATCTTGAGAAGAACTACAACGGCGGCGGAGTGGTGGCACAAGAGTCGGCTAAAGACGCACGCACCGCACATATCGCTCTATATCACGATGCAGCGCATCCGAGTTTCTTGGAATTGCCGCTGGTGAAACCGCAATGAAGCATCTAGGTCGGTATTTCTTATGGGGAACCTTCTGCGGTACCCGCTTTTTGGGTTGGTGGTGAATAAAGATGGCAAAAGCTGCTCAACTTGTTGTTGCAAAGGCCAACTCCGAAGTACGCACGGTGGAACCAACTTCGCTCGAAAACCGCGTCGCCAAAGCCCAGGACAACTTAGGGCCTAGCCGGCAGAAACTACTGCGAATGATTCTCGAGAGCCCAGAGGATAACTACTTTCTGTCCTCGCGCGAACTCGCCAAGCGCTATGAAGTCGACACGGCAACGATCGTGCGGTCCGTTCAGGCGTTGGGTTATCGGAAATTCGCTGAATTTGCGGCGGATCTTCGTGCTCACTTCGTCACGCGGATCACACCTTACACCGTTCTGAAGGCGGCGGCCCATGAAAAGCGAACTCCTGTCAACCGTATAAGGCATAGCTTGGAGATAGATCTTCGTAACCTTCAGTTGTTGCAATCCAGTCTCGACCCCGAACGGATCATTGCGCTATCAACGCTGGTCAAGCGGGCTCGCCGAATCCTTGTTATAGGAATTGATTTTGCGGCGTCTCTCAGTTGGCATCTGTCCTACGGCCTGGTGGCTCTCGGATTCCCCGCCGACGGACCGGCCGGAGGGACAGGAAGTATTCAGAGAAGAGTCCGTCTTCTTACCTCGAAAGACCTGTTGATCGCGATCAGCTTTGGCCAGTGCCTGAGAGATACCGTTGAAGCAGCACAGCGGGCGAAGAAACAGGGTGTTCCGACATTCGGCATCACCGATAGCGAACTCACTCCTATCGCCAAAATTTGCGACAACTTTTGCATTGCGTCGATCACGGGCGTCTCCTTTGGAGCTTCGTATGTCGCACCCATGTCAGTGTTGGGGACGATCCTCGCAGCTTGCGCGCACGCGCAGACTTCTCGTTCGCTGGCCCTGTTGCGCCGAAGCGAACAGGAAGATCGTGCCAGCCTTCGTTGGTATAAAACGCCCCGGGAGGGAAACCTTCGGGAGTAAACAATGAAGGTTCTGCACATTTGTCACAAATCGTCGAGATATTGGCCCGAGGAAGGGAGCAACGATCTGTCCGTGGAGACCATGCCATGACGTCGCCTGAAATAGCGTCGATCGTGTCCGATCCGCGACGAAACTCGGGCGTGGAGGGCGTGGCTGCGTCGAAATCGAAGACCCAGCTCGCGCGCGTCCTTGGCATGCGTGACCTCGTATTTCTGGTCATCGGTACGGTGATTGGATCAGGGATTTTTCTTGTCCCAGGCTCCGTTCTGCGACCGGTAGGTAACTCGGTCGGAATGGCAATGACCGTATGGTTAACAGGTGGAGTTCTGTCGCTCCTCGGAGCGCTTACCTACGGAGAATTAACCGCCATGCGGCCCCAGGCAGGGGGGCTATATGTTTTCATTCGGGAAACCTTCGGTCCCCTTCTTGCTTTTCTTTATGGCTGGACGTTGTTTTTCGTAATCAGCTCCGGATCGGTTGCTACGCTGGCCGTTGCCTTCAGTAACTATTGTTCGGAATTCATACCGCTAACTCCATGGTTGGCAAAGCTAGTCTCCGTTCTGATGATCGCTGTAATTGCGGTAGTGAATGTTCGAGGAACCCGCCAGAGCGCAGATTTGCAGAACATCATCAGCGCGATCAAGATCTCGGCAATTGTGGTGATGAGTGCGGCTCTATTTTGGTTTGGGAATAACCCAGTTCTTTCACGACCAGCAACGAGCACCACTGGACATACGGGATCACTCTTAACCGGCTTCGGACTGGCTATGGTGAGTGTTCTATGGGCTTATGAAGGCTGGCAATACGCAACTTTCAGCGCGGGGGAAAGTGTCAATCCACAGCGTGATTTCCCCCGTGCGTTCCTGATAGGAACAGCAGGTTTAATCGGAATTTATCTGTTTGCCAATGTAGGATACCTCGCCGCCATCGGGTCTGCAGGCGTTGCTGGCTCAAACAGGGTGGCTATAACGGCCGTGGCGGCCGTCCTGGGCACGAGTGTGGCGAAAGTAGTTGGTCTAATCATTCTTATATCCATATTTGGTGCAGCTAATTCCATTATCCTTACCGCTCCGCGTGTCTACTACGCTATGGCCAAAGACGGGCTCTTCTTCAAGCGGCTTTCAGAAGTCCATCCGGAATTTGGAACTCCCGCCTTCGCTGTCATCAGCGCGGCTATCTGGGCGGCGGTGTTGGCAGCCAGTGGGACGTTTGAGCAGCTCCTGACGTACGTGGTCTTTATCGGATGGATCTTTTATGCGCTCGCTGCGGCGAGTGTTTTTGTCTATCGCAGGCGTGCTCGTGATGCTATTCGGCCCTATCGGGTGCCGGGTTATCCCGTCACCCCAATTGTTTTCATAGCCGCGGCGATGCTGTTGGTGGTCAACACGGTCGCGACTCAGCCTGGCCGATCGGCCGTCGGTCTTGGAATTGTTTGTCTCGGAATCCCGGCATGCGCGATCTGGCGCCGAATGGCACAAAAAAACAACCTGAAGGACAAAGCAGAATGATCAACCACGGATTGGTTTCACTTAGTCTTAGATCCCGCATCGTGCGCAGATCAATTCTCTTTTTTTCGCTGATCCTGTCAGGTGTCGCTTTTGCCCAGCAATACGACCTTGTCATCGAGGGCGGCCGCATTATGGACCCCGAATCCGGCCTTGACGCGACTCGCAACCTCGCCATCGCCAATGGCAAGATCGCTCGCATCTCCCCAGTTCCACTCACTGGCAAGCGCGTGATTAGTGCCAGAAATCTCGTTGTCGCCCCCGGCTTCATCGATCTTCACCAGCATGCCCAGGACAACGATAGTGGACGCGTCAAAGCCTTTGATGGCGTAACCGGCGCGTTCGAAATGGAAATCGGCGTCCCTGACGTAGCCGCGTTCCTCAGGCAGAAAGACGGCCATTCCCTCATCAATTACGGCACGACGGCCAGTCATGCAGCAGCCCGCGCAGCGGCATTCGGCATTTCGCTTCCCGAGGGAGAGATCCTGGCGCCCTCCGGCCCGTCTACCAATCAACCGGCAACTGACGAGCAAATGAAAGAAATCAAGGATCGCTTGCGCCATGAACTTGACGCCGGCGCGCTTGGCATTGGCATGGGAATTCAATACACGCCCGGTGCTACTCGCCTCGAAGTCATTCAGACGTTTCGTCTCGCCGCCGAGCGGCGTGTCCCCGTCTTTACCCACGTGCGCAGTTTCGGCCGTCTGGAGCCCGGCTCCAGCATCGAGGCCATTAGCGAAGTAATCGGCGCCGCCGCGATCTCGGGAGCTTCACTTCAAATCGTTCACATCAACAGCAGCTGTCTGCAGGACGCACTGGAATGTCTATCGATGGTGGCTGGCGCTCGCGCTCGCGGCCTTGACATTACCACGGAGGCCTATCCTTACCTCGCCGGCATGACTTATATCAATTCTGCACTGTTCAATCCCGGCTGGAGAGAGAAACTCGGCATCGACTACAGCGCCCTCCAACTACCAGACACAGGAGAGCGCCTGACCAAAGAGCGCTTCGATGAACTGCACAATTCCAGCAAGCCGCAAACTGTGCTGCTGTTCGCGAATACCCAGGAGATGGTGGACGCCGTCATCCCTAATCCTCTAGTGATGATTGCCAGTGACGGCGTAAAGGGCCATCCGCGCAATGCGGGCACTTACTCGCGCATCCTTGCCTACTACGTCCGCGAAAAGGGAAGCATCACTCTTATGGACGCCATCCGGAAGATGAGCCTGATGCCAGCTCAACGCCTGGAGAAAGCCACCCCCGCCGCTCGCCTGAAGGGACGCCTGCAAGAGGGAGCTGACGCCGATGTCGTCGTCTTTGACCCGCGAACTGTCGCCGACCGTTCAACCTACCAGGCGCCCATGGAACCGAGTACAGGAATGCAGTTTGTGATCGTCGGCGGAACTGTTCTGATCGACCAAGGCAAACTCGTGCCCAACACTTTCCCCGGGAAACCTCTCCTCGGTCCTGGAAGATTGACCGGAGAGGAGGCGGTCGCCCAGGGGATTGGACTATCGATCCCTGTCACGCCCTAAGCTTGAAAAGCAGGAGGTCGCGAAAAAGCTTGTCGACAAAAGTCGCTTTAGTTTGAGAACGATGAAATAGATGGTGAAAAACTTGTACATAAGGCAAACAGCTTCGAGTTGAAGACTCCCTCGCAATATGTCCGAGAGAATGCTGCTAGGAACGTTTGCGCGCCTTTCAAGAAAAGCATTTCGCCCAGGTTTAGATGAACCGAACCGGTAGCACAAGACGAGAGCGAGACCTTCCCGTTGTGATCGTTGGTGGAGGTGTCATTGGTGTCTGCTGTGCTTATTCGCTTTCGGCTGATGGTATTCCAGTCGTGCTATTGGAGAGGGACGAAATCTGTTCCGGGTGCTCATTTGGCAATCTGGGATTGCTGGCGACAAGCCATAGCATCCCGTTGGCGTCCCCGAGTGCTATTTCTAACGCCGCTCGGTGGATGTTCGATCCACAAAGCCCATTCGCTGTCCAATGGCGGATGGACAAGAATCTATATAAATGGCTATGGCAATTCATAAAGGCCAGTAGTACTGGCCGAATAGAAGCGGCGACTGCGGAGCTCGTTAAACTGGTTCAGGCAAGTGTGAAGCTATTCAAGGAACATGGAACGTCTGGTGAGTTCGCATTCGGCCTCGAACAACGCGGGTTGCTGGAAGTCTTCTCAACAACTAAGGCGTTCGCCGAAGCGAGACGATCTGCTGACATGCTGAGGCGGGCCGGCCTACGCACAGATGTGCTCGAGGCGGAGGATGTGAAAGCCGTCGAGCCTGCGGCTGCGGCGACAGTTGTTGGCGCTTTGCTCTACCACGACGATTGCCACATCTCTCCGGCAGCTTTTGTCAGCGGTCTGGCTGCATTGGCGAAGAGAATGGGCGCTGTAATAAATGAAAAATGTGAGGTAGTGAATTTCACGGTCTCAAACGATTCCATCACAGCGGTGGAGACGCGAAGTGCCACTTACAAGGCTTCGACTGTAGTTGTGGCTGCCGGGGCCTCATCCGCGGACCTAGCCCGGGCCTTGAGCCTCGAAATGCTAGTGCAACCGGGGCGAGGCTATACATTCACCGTTCCGCGCGAAGGAGTATGGCCCATCCGTCCACTCATGTTCGCGGAAGCCAAGGTGCTGGTTACACCGATCGGGAACGAGTTGCGAATCGGCGGAACTCTTGAGCTCGCCACGACCGATTCGCCGGTGAATCTGAGACGAGCGCGCTCCGTGACCAAAAGGCTTAGCGAATATCTCGACCGCTCCATTTCCATCGATGGAACCGAGGTATGGAGTGGATATCGACCCTGTTCTCCCGATGGCTTTCCGATCATCGGATGGTCCAAAAAATACTCGAACCTCTTTTATGCAACCGGGCACGGCATGCTTGGTGTGACGCTGGGCCCCATTACCGGTCAAATTACCTCTCAACTGGTTCGAGGACTAACACCGACGATAGGTCTGGACAGGGTAAGTCCGACCCGTTTTGGTGCTGTTTGCTAACGACACTGAGAGGACTGAGCGAGCCGAGATACGCGGCAGAAATCTGAAGGAGCCGTTTATGGCTGTGGTACGCAAGTCTGTTCGAATCTGTTTTGTCGCTCTAGTCCTGCTCTCATCCTTAGTCGTAGTGCAGGCCCAAGCGCCACTGGCCCACCCGGAATACGACATTGTCATCCGGGGAGGGCGCGTCCTTGATGGGGCAGGAAATCCATCAATTTCCGCCGATGTCGCCATTCAGGGCGGTCGCTATGTGAAGATCGGGAAGATTGACGGAACTGGACGAACAGAAATCGACGCGCGCGGCCGTTACGTTTCTCCAGGTTGGATTGACATGATGGATCAATCCGAGAAGCCGCTGCTGAAGAATGGACTGGCAGAGAATAAGCTGATGGAAGGGGTCACCACCGCAATTGCCGGAGAGGATGGAACACCAGTACCAGCTGACAAGCTGCGAGATTATTGGGCTACTCTCGAGAAAAATGGCATTAGCCTCAATTTCGGTTGCTACTATTCCGAGTCTCAGGCACGCGTAGAAATCCTGGGATATAGCGCGCGGCAGCCGACTCCGGAAGAGCTAGAAAGAATGAAGTCAATCCTCGCAACCGCCATGAAGAATGGCGCAATGGGCATGACCACGGCGCTAATCTATCCGCCCAGCAGCTACGCAAACACCGAGGAACTCATAGAGATGGCAAAGGTTGCCGCGAAATACGGTGGAATTTACGCCAGTCATGTGCGGGGTGAAGGTAAAGAACTGTTGCAGTCGATCAACGAACTGATCACAATTTCCGAAAAAGGAGGTCTCCCCGGCGAAGTGTTCCACTTCAAAGTCGCGTATAGCCCAGGCTGGGGGAAATTAATGCCCGAGGCCGGCCGACTCATCGATTCGGCCCGCGCCAGGGGTTTGGATATTGCCGCAGATCTGTACGTTTATACGGCTGGTGGAACATGGCTCGAAGCCACAGTCCCATCTTGGGCCCATGAAGGAGGTTTCGACAAGTTAGTGGAACGACTGGCTGATCCGACGATCCGAGCCCGCCTTAAGAAAGAGATGCGCACGGAATCGCCGGGCTGGTGGAACGTCATCGAAGCTTCCGGAGGTTGGCATAATATTGTCCTTGTAAACGCAGGTAATCCCGACAATGCCAAGTATGAAGGCCACAGCATCGCTGACATTGCAGATGAATTGCATAAAGATCCTGAAGACGTAGTATTTGACTTTCTCACCCAGCGCACGACCGGGCGCGTGATTGCTATCTACCACATGATGAGTGAACAGGATATTGAGACCGCGCTGAAATTCCCATGGACCAGCATCGGCAGCGATGCGGGAACAGCGCTTACTCCCGGTGGAGATGATGCTCTCGGTCTCCCGCACCCCCGCAGTTATGGGAACTTCCCCCGCGTCATCGCAAAATACGTGCGCCAGACGCATACCTTGACGCTGGAAGACGCGATTCGCAAGATGACCTCATGGCCTGCCACTCGAATGCGCATTGCGGATCGCGGGCTCATTCGCGAGGGAATGTGGGCCGACGCCGTAGTCTTCGACTTCGACAAAATTCAAGACCGAGCCACTTATGAACATCCTGATTTGACTCCAGAAGGTATTGACTATGTTTTGGTCAATGGCCAGGTTGTTGTCGACCATGGCAGACACACTGGGGCTCGACCCGGCCGAGTGCTTTATGGACCAGGCTGGACAAGACAATGAAATTGAATTCGCTTGAGAACAAAGTGGAGTGATTCATGACAATCAGCCGCGCAGCTACAGTGTTTGTGGTTCTTCTTCCTGTTCTCGTAGTGGCACAGACTCGTTCGGAAGCGAGAGATCCACTCAAAGGACTGGACGAATTCATCAAAGCAGGAATGCAGGACACGAAATTACCAGGTTTTGCTGTTGCCATCGTAAAAGATGACTCGGTAATACTGACAAAAGGCTATGGAACCCGTGAATATGGGCATGTTGCTCCCGTGGATGAACATACTATCTTCCCAATTGGCTCCACAACCAAAGCTCTAACTGCCACGGCGCTCGGAATGCTAGTGGATGAAGGCAAACTCAATTGGGACGATCGTATAATCGACCACTTACCCTCGTTCCAGCTCTATGATCCGTGGGTTACCCGACACACAACCATTCGAGATGCCTTGACACACCGATCCGACACCAACCCTGACCTGCTTTCGTCAGTTACGATCCTTACGCGCGATGAAATTATTGACCGCCTCCGTTTTGTCAAGCCAGATGGCCCCTTCCGCGCTCGTTTCTCATACAACAATGTGATGTACACAGTCGCCGGCCAAGTCCTTGGGGCAGCAGCAGGAATGAGCTGGGACGAATTTGTCCGACAGCGAATCTTTGCGCCGCTAGGGATGAAGGAGAGCTATACAAACCTGGACGCCCTGTGGGACCGAAGCAACATTGCGCCATGTTTCACTTGCGATCTCAGTCATTCGGTTCACACAGAAGACGCGCGTAACCACGGCAATGTGAGTCTTGGACATATGATGACAGCAGGTGGCCCTACGGCTATTGCACCGCGACGGTACGACAATATCGGACCTGCGGGAGGGGAACTTAGCTCAAGCGCGCACGATATGGCGCAGTGGCTCAAGCTTCAGGTGGGGAATGGTGTCTTCAATGGAGTGCGGCTGGTGAGGTCCAAATCCATGGAAGAAGCTCACTCGCCACAGAATATCCTCCCCGCTGAGACAGATTACTTTCCTCGAAACGGCATGACACCAATCGCCTACGGCTTCGGCTGGTTTCTATACGACTATAACGGCACAAGGATCGTGTGGCATTCGGGAGGAGTACTCGGTTTTCGCGCGCTGGTCGGTTTGCTACCGGAGAAGCACGTTGGGGTGGCGATTTTGACAAATTGCTTCATGGCGCCGTTGGCTCCAGCTCTTATGATGCGAATCTTTGATGCATACCTCGGTTTGCCGGAGCGGAACTGGGGCGAGCAGGATCTTGAGCCGAACCATCGCATTGAACAAAAAGCACGAGAGCTCGAGAACAGCCTGCAAGCGGCTCGGGTTAAGGGAACGCATCCATCGTTGCCGTTGGAACGATATGCCGGGACATATGAAAGCCCAATGTATGGCAGGGTAAGCGTGACAGTGGAGAACGGTGGGCTGGTGCTTCGGTTCCCCGGAGCCCAAGTGGCAGACTTAGAGCACTGGCACTACGACATCTTCCGAATGAGGCTGCGCGGCCCGCTCGATGCCGGTGTCTTCGTTACATTTTCCATGAACCTGCGTGGCGAAGTCGCGGAAATGGCACTCGACTATACTCCAACCGTCGTGATCACACCACCATCGGAAACCACGGATCGGTTGAGGCGACTGCCAGACCCAGTTCGTTCGGACAGTAAATAGGGCAGCCGAGGAGACGCGGAAATGAGAAGTAATATGTTGGAGTTCTCGCGACGGACGTTTGTAAGGGCGAGCATGGGAGCGGCGGGAGCCGCAGCCCTGGATAAGATCGCTTTCGCGAGCTCGGGGTCTAATCAAAGCCAAAATAATTCCATTGTCATATATACCGCATCGTCTGCGCTTTCTCCGGAAACTCCGTTAAAGGTTCTAAAGCCGTTTCTCGACACAATGCGGCAGGCGGGCATCTCTTGCGCACTGAGTACTGTTGTAACTCGCGAAGATTGGCCAACAACGATGGAGAGGATTGTTTCGTATTCCTCATTCTTGCAGAGCGTCGACATCAGGATTGCGAAGTCAGTAGATGACATCGAGGCCGCGGCCCGCGACGGAAAAACGGCAGTGGTTTATCACTGCCGAGGGTCATTCATGCTGGGAAGTCCGTTCGGCGTAAGTCGTCCAATGGTTTCGACTTTCAACATAAAGCGCATTTCCACCCTGCACGGGCTTGGTGTGCGCGTCATGCAGATTACTGACGACTACAAGGGCTATCTAGGGGACGGATGCTCGGAGAGAACCGATTGCGGTCTTACTGACTACGGAATGTGGGCGGTAAAGACCATGAACGAACAAGGAATTCTTATCGATTGTTCCGATGCCGGCTACGCGACCAGCATGGAGGCAATCAATGCGTCCACGCGGCCGGTCGTCTTCAGCCATTCGAACGCGAAGTCATTGTGCCCACACGCCAGAAACATTAACGATGAGCAGATCCGCGCCGTAGCCGGAAAGGAAGGAGTCATCGGAATTACGGCCCAACCCGAAATGGTTGATGCGAACGCACCGAACATGGATCATTTCCTGGCGCACATTGACTACGTAACCAAACTCGGAGGGATTGATCACGTTGGTCTCGGGTTTGGCTATTCCGACTCCACCAGAGCGAAAGACGACTCGCATCGAACAAGCGCGACCGACGATACCCGGCTCGTGCCGGCATATATGTCGGATGGATCCCAGTTTTCGAGAATCGCGAGTGGTCTGCGCGCAAAAGGATATAGCGACCAAAACATTCGACAGATCAGCGGCGAGAACTTCCTCCGAGTCTTTCGTCAGGTGTGGAAAGCTTAAACAGGAGACCTGCCGTGGTTTCAGCCAGAGAATTACATCGCGAATTAGTGGTTGTGAACGGCACGGATGCGTGCCCGTTCGATGAGGTTCTAATCGAACGCCTGAAAAAAGGCGGAGTCACCTGCAATGTTGTTCATGGAGGAACCACTGCCCGTGATTTTGAGGATCTCCTTTTGTTCATAAGGGACCATTCCCATGAAATCATGCTAGCCACCAGTGTGAAGGAAATTCGCGAAGCGAAACGTCTTGAGAAAATAGCCATCGTCTTCAACTGGCAACATTGCAATGCTATCGGCTCCGATGAGCACATGCTGGCAAGCTTTCAACAGTTAGGAATTTCGATTTGCAATCTTTGTTATAACGTTCGGAATCTGATTGGAGATGGTTGCACGGAGCGCACTCAGTGTGGTCTTAGTGTGTACGGTGAGCGCGTTGTCCGGGAAATTAACAGGTTAAATCTCATGCTGGACATTGGCGGCCACACCAGTGAAGCTACTTCATGGCATGCCTTAGAGGTGTCGAAAGGCCCCGTCATTTGTTCACACACCAATTGCCGGGCGCTCAGAGATAACCCCCGCTGCATCACCGATGATCTGATGCGAGCGATTGCGGCTCGGGGCGGCGTGATTGGGATGACCTGTTACGGATATTTCCTGACCGATAGAGGCAATGCCACGATTGACCTGTTTCTTGATCACATCGACCATGCCGTTCGAACGGTCGGGGTTGACCATGTTGGATTCGCTCTTGACCAGATCGAGTATCCAAAGCCGCCTCCATCACCCATCGACGGAGTTGAAGATGATCCGTATGTAAGTCCAGCAAAGGCGTATCCAAAGGACTATTTCAGTTATACCAAGGGGCTGGAAACACCTGCCGAAGTTCCGAGAATAACGGAGGGTCTTCTAAACCGAGGTTATACGGCTGCGGACGTGACCAAGATTATGGGTGAGAACTGGCTCAGGGTTTATGAACAGGCCTGGGGCAATTAGAGCCGTAGCGCTGAAACGAACTGGGAATATCTTGTAAGGTGGCGCACTTGAACTCAGAACTTGGCAGAAACCTCCTTTACCTGTCGAATGCCGATGTCGCATCCGTCGGCCCCACCATGCGCGAAATCGTGGATGCCGTTGAGCGCATGTTCTGCGAAAAAGCTAACGGACGCGTCGAGATGCCTCCAAAAATCGCTATTCACCCCATGCCCGATGCGTTCATCCATGCGATGCCCGCTGCAATTCCTGCGCAGAAGACCGCAGGCATGAAGTGGGTAGGAGGTTATCCGGAGAACACCAAGCGGGGATTTCCTTGCTGTCGGCACGAACCGCGGAATCCACAGACCGTTTGGTCAGTTCCCGCGCCTTGCCGAGATGACCCACGTATGCCTCGGTGTCGGATGCGAGTGAAAGACCAAAGTTTTCTTCCGGTTTGCCCGCGAACCACTGCTGCTGTTCCGCCATGGACGAAGAATCGCCGCGAACAAAAGCCAGAGCGTAGAGAGCGTTGTGAAGTAAGAGATTATCCAGCTTTCGCTCTTGCGCCTGCTGAATCGTCTGTCTGGCTTCGTCGAAACGCTGCAAGGCGAGCAGGTAGTTGGCAAGATTACCGTATCCGCCGACGTTATCCGGGGCGAGGCGGAGGTACTCGCGAGTTGATTCCGCTGCTTTCTCGTACTGTCCCTGCTCGCCATACACGATGCCCAGCTCGCCATAGGCTCCGGAGTGCCGCGTGTAGCTGGCAATCCACTCCTGATAGGTTTGTGCCGCCTTGTCCAGTTCCCCGGTTACCCCCGAGTAGTAGTCGGCGGTGATGAACAGCTTCTCGCGCTCACTGGCATGATCCTTTAGCTGAAATGCCTTGGTGTAGTACTCACTGGCGCGTCCCGTCTCACTCATGATGGAGTAAGCGACGCCCACGTCTGCATACCCCATGGCAAAATTCGGGTCGAGTTCGATGGCATGTTGGAAATAGGGCAGGGCGGCGGAAGAGCCTTTCTCACGTAACGCCTTTATACCAAGGCTGAACGCTTGCAGAGCTTCGAGCGAGGACGTTGTGACCTCGGAGAGTGGAGCATCGAGTTTCTGCACCGAAGCCAGCGACTCGCCCAGTTCGCCGCGCAGCTTCGAGGCTGCCTCGCCCAGCGTATCCAGCACCTTTTCTTTCCCTGCTGCCGTTGCCTGCTCCTGCGCCAGCGTGTCTCCGCTCTGGCAATTCACCACCTTCAACCCCAGCACGTATTGGCTGCCCAGACTGGCAATCGAACCAACAATGTACGCTTTGCTGCCCGCCCGCTGGCAAAGCTCGCGGGCAACGTCGGGCGTGAGCCGGGTGTCGCGCGGCTTGGTCATCATCTTCAACGTCTTCGCGACGTTGCTGTCGGAGAGCACATTCAGGAACGGTGACTGGTTCAGCGAAACGTTGAGCGCGGTCTTGAGGGTGTCGTCGAAGACCGGGTCTCCGGTCTTGTTGTCGAAGTCGGCGAGAACGATGGTGTCTTTGTCAGTCAGCGGCTTGGCTTTATGAGAGCGGTAGTAAAGCCCCGCGACGATCAAGGCGACAGCAATTACTGCTGCTGGAACCGCGAGTTTCCAAAGGCTCTTCTTCTGGGCAGCGGGAGCCTCAGCCATTTTCGTCCCGCTGGACGATGAAGGTGTAGCCGGAGCCGCAACGCTGGAGACTGAAGCTGGAGTTGATCCGGCGACCGCAGCATGGGTTCCGCTTTCCTGCACGGCGGCGACACTTCCCGAACTCGCCGCTCGCACCCGTCCGGTCTCCGTGTCGCGCTTCAGCCGTTGCAATTCCGCCCGCATTTCAGAAGCGTGCTGATAGCGAAGTTCCCGGTCTTTCTCCAGTGCCCGGTTGATGACGTCTTCCAGCTTGGGCGGAATATCACGATTGAAACGAATCGGCGGGGGCGGATCAGAATCGAGGATTGCTTTAAAGATGACTCCCGAACTTTCACCATGAAAGGGCAATGCACCTGTCGCCATCTCGTACAGCACAGCCCCGAAAGAAAAGAGATCGCTCCGCGTATCCAGTTCCTTCGCCCGCACCTGCTCCGGCGACATATACGCCACCGTCCCCAACATTGTGCCCGGGCTGGTGAGATGATCCGCGTCCACCGAACCCGTCTGCGTATTAAGAGAAGCAATCTTGCTCGAAGAAATGCCTGCCAGACTGACCTTCGCCAATCCAAAGTCCAGAATCTTGGCGTGACCACGCTTGGTCACAAAGATGTTCGCGGGCTTGATGTCGCGGTGGACGATACCTTCTGCATGAGCAGCATCCAGTGCATCCGCAATCTCGATAGCGAGCGACAAAATCAATTCGGTCTCCAGCGGTCGGCCAGCAATGCGGTGCTTCAGCGTCAGCCCATCCAGATACTCCATGACGATGAAGTGTTGACCCTCTCGCTCGTCAATCTCGAAGACCATGCAGATGTTGGGATGGTTCAAAGCAGAAGCAGCCTTGGCTTCGCGCTCAAAGCGGCTGAGTGCTTGCGGGTCTTTGGCTACGTCGTCGGGCAGGAACTTGAGGGCGACAAATCGGCCGAGTTTGACATCCTCAGCCTTGTAGACGACACCCATCCCGCCGCCACCCAGCTTCTCGATGACGCGGTAATGCGAGATGGTTTGGCCGATCACTGACGCGAAATCTTACGTGGGCGAAACTGCCAAGTCAATGAAAGCCGTGAAGTTGGCGCTATCTCAAAAGGATGGTTGGCGAAAAATCCCGATTACACTCATTGACCGGGATCTGGGCAAACAATGCCTTGGCGTCAGTGTGCGGGAATGAGGCCGGGCCCGATGGGTCCAGAGAGCAGAAAAGTTCGAAAATCGTCCTCTAGGTCCGACCAACAATTCTCATACTTTCCTTTCAGGAACTTGTGGGCATACCCATCCTTCACTTTTGAACGAGGATGCCCGTTAATTCGTAGAAAGTAGCGACTCTCACATCCGCGGTCATAATGGGCCGAGGGTGGTTTTTTCTGCCAAGAAAAAGGAGAGAGTCGCTATGAAAAGACGATACCAGATCGACCAGCAACGAGCGGTGCAACAGTTCCGCCAGTTGGCCCGCGAAGAGAACCCCAACATTCAGATGATGTTTCCCATGGCCGAGGTGGTGGGTCTTCTGCAAGAAGGAGTCGGCCACCTGCTGCGTGAGGCCGGTCTTTCCCTGATGAACCTGGTGATGGAGGAAGAAGTACGGCACTTGGCGGGCGAGCGTCATCAGCAGCATCCCGCGCGGCGCGCCCACCGCTGGGGAAAAGAAGATGGCGACTGCGTGGTGGACGGGCAGAAGGTGCCGATCCAGAGAACGCGTCTGCGCAACCAGGAGAATCGCGAGCAACGGCTGGGCAGTTACGAGTTGTTTCAACGCAGTGGGCCGCGGGAACACGCGGTATGGGACAAGATGATGCGCGGGCTGTCGACGCGCAACTATGGAGCAGTGGTGAAAGATTTTCACGAAGCCTACGGGGTGGAAAAGTCGGCGGTCAGCGACAACTTCATCGCAGCCAGCCGGGAGAAGCTCCAGGAATTGATGGAGCGTCCGCTGGGCGAGCTACGGTTGTGTGCGGTACTGATCGACGGCACGCCGTTTCGCGACCGGCAGATGATCGTGGCCCTGGGCATCAATAGCGACGGGCGCAAAACGGTGTTGGGATTGCGCGAAGGAGCGACTGAAAACGCCACGGTCGTAAGTGAGTTACTCAGCGATCTGGCCTCGCGCGGGCTGGACTTCAGCGTACCGCGTCTGTACGTGCTGGACGGAGGCAAGGCGTTGGCAGCGGCGGTGCGCCGTCTTGCCGGCGAGGCGGCTTTCATCCAGCGTTGTCAGGTGCACAAGCGGCGCAATGTAATCGACCACTTACCCAAAGAACATAAGTCGGCGGTCAAGAAAAAACTGCAGAACGCCTATGCCATGACCGAATACGCCGACGCCAAGCGTGCACTGGAGCGATTGCATCGCGAACTGATGGAGCTGAATCCGAGCGCCGCCCGCAGCCTGGAGGAAGGCATGGAAGAGACGCTCACCGTGCATCGTTTGCGCCTGCCCGCGCAGTTACGCCGCACCCTGGCGAGCACCAACGTGATCGAGTCGGCTTTCTCCATCGTGGAGACGGTTTGCCGCAACGTGAAACGCTGGCGTGCGGGCGACCACATAGAACGTTGGGTCGGCTCGGGTCTGCTGGTGGCCGAGCGCCAGTTTCGCAAGGTGCAAGGCTACCGCGAGATTCCCGCGCTGTTGACTGCGCGGCCAACGCGGTTTCTAAGAAGACGGTTGTCGAGCAAGGAAAGGTTGCGTAACCTATGACGGTCGGGAGTCGCTAACTTTCAACGGAGTTCCGGGCAATCTCGTTGACTGAACTGTGCCCAGATTTGTGCTTATCCAGCAAAGCTTTTCGGCGCTGCTTTCACAATCGGTAGCAATTGCTAGGGTTTAGGGGTTCCCCAGCTCTTTCGCCAGGGAAGGGCTCGTGACGTATCGCCCACCATCGCCAACGCAAACGCCGCCTCACTTTCGACGCACTGACTCGTGGGATCAAGCTTCAATCCTTTGCCGCCATCTGCCGCGCTTCGGTGGGATTCCCGTAGGCGGCTTCCCGCTGAGCGGCTATTGCCTGCCATATTGCCCCAGTCTCCTTGCTGTCAGTACGGATGGCGGAGTCGACGGCCCGCTTGGTCGGTTCCCGTCCTTTGGCCACGTGGCCAGCTTCACACTGCCGACATTGTTAGTGACGCCTGTGGCTGTTGAAAAGCTCTTTTCGGGGAATTTCACCAGCAAAATTCGCTTGCAAGTTATTGAATGTTCGTTCGCTGTAGGCGCTAAAATTCACTGAAATTACTGCTTTGGTTCCTTTTTCAACAGCCACGCCTGATTTCGACAGTTAAGAATCTCTGCTCTGTCGGGCGAATCGAGGGATGGTCTACGCGGATACCGCTCCTCACCCCAACTCTGGGGCAATTCGGCTGTCTGGGCGCGGCTCGCAGAGCAAATCAGTGCGCTTAAGATGAGAATCTTTTCACACTACACAAGTAGGAGAAATACGTGTACAGTTGTTGCCGTTTGTCAAAAGTCAAAGGGGAGATTCCGATTGAAATTGCTTGGAAAATTTGCCATTACGTCCGCCATGCTGTTCGCGTTGCTCGGAGCCGCCGGTGCCCAAACATGGACACCGCTCAATAATCAACCCGGCGTTACCCTCGGCCCCATGCTGCAACTCAGGGACGGCAGGATCCTGGTGCATGAGGAACAATCCGGAGATCTCACTGCATGGCATATTCTCACCCCTGACTCCACAGGCAGTTACGTGAATGGCACATGGAGTTCCGGCGGGCATTTGCCTTCCGGCTACGGACCCAATTACTTCGGTTCCGAAGTGCTGTTGGACGGGAAAACAGTTGTCATCGAAGGTGGGGAGTACAACCTCGGTCACCAGGACTGGACGACCCTGGGTGCGATTGGAACCATCACGGGAAGCACTTTAACCTGGGTGTCGAACTCCCCACCCTCTGGCTGGACTACCATCGGTGACGCAGAGAGCGTGATTCTGGCGGACGGAACTTACATGCAAGCGAACTGCTGTACCGCCCAGAACGATTTGTTTGACGGCCCGAATTCCTGGACGCCGACCGGCTCGGTGAACCAGTCGAATAACGACGAATCGGGGTTTACAGCTCTGACCAACGACCTCGTGCTGACCGTGGATACGAAGAGTAGTTCATGTGGCACCAGCCAAGGCTCGGAGCTTTACGATCAGAGCACCGGCGTCTGGTCGTGCGGTCCAATACTTCCCGTCCAGCTCTATAATCCCGCCGACGAAGAAATGGGTGCCGCGGTCCTGATGTACAACAACCAGGTGTTGCAGTTTGGAGGAAACGTTGTTGGGACGGCTCTGTACGACGTTGCCAGCAACACCTGGTCGGTCGGTCCGACTCCCGCCAACGGTTTGGATCAGGCCGACGGTCCAGCCGCGCTGGAGCCGAACGGCAAAGTGCTTGCCATGTTGAGCCCTGGCCTTTTCCAAAGTGGTTGCCAGTTCGTCGAGTACGATCCAGTGGCCAATACCTTGACGAACACCGTGAATCCGACGAACTGTCCGGGTGATTCCTCGTACGTAGGGCACCTGATGATCCTTCCGACCGGTCAGATCATGTTCACCGACTTCAGCGGCCTGGTGGAAGTCTATACGCCGGCCCCAGGTGTGGTTGCGGGCGTGGCGCCGACGATCAATCCGGTGAGTGGATCGATCGGCAGCCCTTCCACAGGCAATGTTTTGTCAGGCACGCAACTCAATGGTCTGACTGGGAACAACGCGTACGGTGACGACTACCAAGGGTTTACCAACTATCCGCTGGTTCATCTGGTGCAGGTCGCTGCCCCTAACAACGTCTATTACGCCACCACTCACAATGAGAGCACGCACTCGATCGCTCCTGGCACTTCCGTCTCCACCGAGTTCGACGTGCCGGCCGGCCTTCCTGCCGGGAACTATAACCTGTACGTGGTGGCCAACGGCATCGAGTCGAACGCGATTACCGTGGACGTGGTAGGGGGCTTCACTCTAAGCGCAAACCCGGCCTTCGTAAGCGTGGCGCAGGGCGGCAGCGCCACCTCGACCATCACGGTGACTCCGGGGAGCGGCTTTAGCGGCAGCGTTACGCTGTCCGCTGCCAACCTGCCGAGCGGCGTGACGGCTATGTTCAGCCCGAATCCCGCAACCTCCAGCAGCACGCTGACCCTGACTGCCAGCGGTACAGCGGCCTTGGGGACGGCTACCGTGACCATCACAGGCGCGTCGGGCAGCTTGACGAGTTCGACCACGTTGAGCCTCAGCGTGCAGCCGCAGGTTAGCGGTATCGGCGTATCGCCGACCTCGCTCGCATTTGGCAGTGTCGTCGTGGGAGCGACGAGCGCCGCGAAGACGGCCACCCTGACCAACGGCGGGAGCGGGACGCTGGACATCAACAACATCGCGACCAGCGGCGATTTCGCACAAACGAACAACTGCGGCAGCACCTTGGCTGCGGGAAAGAGTTGCCAGATCAAAGTTACCTTTACTCCGACCCAGGTTGGAGCGCGGACGGGGACGCTTTCGATCTCCGACAACGCTTCGAACAGCCCCCAGACGGTGGCCCTGTCCGGCACCGGCAAGGCTCAGGCCACGTTAACACCTGCGAGCGCGACGTACTCGTCAACCAAGGTCGGGACGAAGAGCGCAGCGAAGACGTTTACTCTGAGAAACAACGAGAACGTAATACTCAGAAACATCTCGATCTCGACGACCGGCGAATTCAGTGTCACCTCGACGACTTGCCAAGCGAGCCTGACCTCCAATGCCAGCTGCACCATCAATGTGGTGTTCGCTCCAACCCAGACCGGGACCTTGACGGGGACGTTGCAGGTGTCGGATAACGCAGTAGGCAGCCCGCAGACCTCAAGTCTGAAGGGCACGGGCAAGTAAGCGAGAACCATCCCGGAATTGCTTTGCTAGCTGGGCTGCGCAAGCGGCCCCGTTTTTTACCGAGGATGACACAACCAAGAGTCGTAGCGGGAAAGCTGCCTGCGATACCGGAGATTCATCATCAATCCGCGTGCGCCCAAAACGGCAACCCGCTTTCCTCAATGAAACGCAGAAAGCCCGGGATTGCGGTCGTAGGCGTTCTCGTGCAGGCTGCGAGCCAACACCGCCAGTCCACATGCGGCGATGAATCAGAATGTCAATATAGGAAGCAGCCACCCGTACCGTGCGCAGAGTAAAGAGCCCTCAACTTGTCGAGCTTGTTGACGGCGGCAAGTTGCTAAATCCGACCGGGGAAATGAGCCCGGAGGGCGTCTGCAAACTTCGAGGCAATCTTTTTAAACCCTGCTGGGTAGGGGTGTAATTCGTTCGCCCAGTCGGTCGGCACAAGGACTCCTTGGGTATCGACAAGAGTGAAGTTGTTTGCTGGACTATTTGCGAGCCCCTGGAGCATCGTGCGGAAGTCCATCAGTGCCTGGCGGACTATTGCGGTGCCCTGCGTCACGTTCCAACCGGAATAAGAAAGCGACGGCTGCAGCCACGGTCCTGCGCATGCAGGATGAACTCCATTGGGTATCGGGAAATCGTAGCAATGGCCAAAGACAGGCACGCCCGGCGCGTATCTGTCGCGAAATACAAACAGGTCGAGATATGAAGCCTCCACCATACCCAGCGCATCCTGGAACCGACTGGCATTGAGCCCAGACGCGGTGGCAATCGCGTAGTCCAGAAAGATGCAGAACTGATCGCCAGCGATATCGTTACCGCCGCCAGAAAAGAGAATGGCATCTGGGACTCCAGCATTTAGCCAATTGGCAGAGTCCTGTAGGCTTTGGATCAGTCTTTCCTGCTTTGGCCATGACATTTCCTCGGTGGTTGCGTCGCCATAGTGCGAAACGTTTTGAATAACAGGGTTGATATCGCCCATTGACTCAAGTTGCGCGATCACGTCCGTGCTGTGCAGCGACAGGCTGTTTCCGTCCAGCGGGTAGTCAAACCAGGAGTCTCCGTGCGCGAGGATAACCAGTGGATCAGTCGGCGCTGCCGCGCTCGCCGCGAACAACTTTGTGCGCCCCATCTTTAGCGCGGCAATCTTGGCCTGGTGAGCCTGGGTGCGTTCTGCGATCTCTGACTTTATCGCGTCGCGCATTTGTTGGCGAAGCACGAGACTCTGACGCACTGTGGGTGCCTCCTAAGGACGCCTGCGACCGTGAGCCAGTCTACTGGTTCGTGAAGCGGCCCTCGCCGCTTATGCACGCACGGGACAGCCACAGGTGCTGGAACACGAAACATTGTATGTGCGACAGCCAGATCATGCGAAATTCTTTGCCCGGCTGGAGAAACGAGTCTGCAAGATGCGGAGAGCCACTCCGCCAGGGCTAGTCAGGCGCTCTTCCAAGGTGAGCGTCGATTGCTCTGTCCCCGCATCGCCGAGACCGGGTGTGACCTTAGCCAAACCGAAGTCGAGAATCTTGGCGTGACTACGCGCGGTCACAAAGATATTTGCTAGGTTTGATGTCGCGGTGAACGATGCCCTTGGAGTGGGCAGCGCCTAGTGCATCGGCAATCTCAATGGCGAGCGACAACAGGTTTTCAACTTCCAACGGACGCCCCGCAATGCGGTGCTTCAGCGTCCACCCCGTCCAGAAACTCCATGGCGATGAATGCCTGCCCGCCCTGCTCGCCGACGTCGTAAATCGTGCAGATGTTGGGGTGGTTCAAAGCAGAAGCGGCCTGCGCCTCCCGCTGAAAGCGGGCTAATGCTTGCGAGTCTGTGGCTACTTCATCGGGCAGGAACTTCAACGCAACGAGCGGTGCAACCGCGTGTCCTCAGCCTTGTAGACAACACCCATCCCCCCGCCGGTTTCTCGACGATGCGGTAGTGCGAGATGGTCCGGCCGATCAGATCGAACCTTCTGAGAGCGGGGAAGTTGGCATGCTGCCTTGTCTTTGTCTCTGAACGAAAGCAGGGCCGATTTTACACTAAGGGGCTTCGCGGGATTGCACCCGAGCAGCTGAGGCGGGACATGGCAGTTTCCCTTTTTTTCTGTGTAGGCGCGGGTCTGAGCCACTACACTTGAACAAATAGAGCCATGAGCAAGAGCCTGCCGTTGATTCTTCGCCACGCAATGTATAACCTGCGCGGCGGCTTCTTGGTCCGTCCCCTGACTATCGCGGTGGCGTTGGGTTGCGCGGGTGCGTTCCTGTCGTGGTTGGAAGAGGAATTTCCAATCACCAGCGCGTGGGTGCCCACCCTCCTATTCCCCTCGCACGTCGACCCGCAAGTTGCCCAGGTCATTCTGGCGGGCATCGCCGGCTCCATCATGACGGTAGTGTCGATCGTGTTCGCCATCCTGTTGATGACTCTCACCCTGGCATCGATGCAGTTCTCCCCGCGCATCATCGTCAGCTTTTCCCGGGACCGCGTGACGCAATGGACGCTCGGTATATTCCTCGGCACTTTCTTGTACTGCATGGCGGCGCTTCCGGCAGCGCGCTCGCTCCCTCGCCCCTTCGCGCCCGTAGCCACCGTCCTGGGCGCGATGGTGCTAGCGCTGGTCTGCGTCGGGTTGCTGCTCTTTTTCATTCACCACATCTCGCAGGCCATCAGCGTGAATCACATTGTTGACAGAATCGCGGAAGAAACCGAAGCCATGATCGATGATCTTATGCCCTGGCCGCATCGGCTGAACCACCACCTGAAGGATGCTGAACCCCTCCGACCCAACCCGAGCGAGGTAGCCGTCTTGAGCCATGATTCCGGCTACATCCGCTTCGTCGATATGCGCCGCCTGGTCGCCCTGGCGAAGCACTATCACGTCAGTATCCGCGTTCTGCGCCGGGTCGGCCACTTCGTTCCCCCAGGAATTCCGTTGATGATGGTCTCAAAGGGGAACCGTCTGTCCTCTGAAGGAACCGCCGAGTTGCTGGCGGCATTCGACTTCGGCCCGACCAGAACGTTGCAGCAGGACGTGGAGTTTGGCGTCCTGCAGATTGTCGATGTTGCTTTGAAGGCGATCTCGCCCGCTGTCAACGACCCCACCACAGCCATCAATTGCATCGATCAGTTGAGCCGCATTCTCATCCGCTTCGCCTCCCGAGAACCGCCGGACGCGGGGCTCTACGATCCACCAGGTATCGTTCGCGCCAGCATTGGATGGATCCACTTCGAGCGCCTGCTGGACGCAGCCTTTGAGCAGATCCGCATGTATGCGAAGACGGACGTGGCCGTCAGTTTGCGGCTGCTGCGAGCCCTCGGTGACATCGCCGCCTCAACTCCCGATCCAGAGTTCCGCCGGATACTCGTCGAGCACGGAATGCGCACAGTGGCAGGCTGTGCCGAAAAACTCGGCGAAGAAGAGTTGAGAGAGTTGCGCGCTCGCCAGGCAGCACTGGAAAGCTTCACCGCGATCTCGCAGCCGTAGACTATCTTCCGAAGAGGAATCGCTCCAGTAGAGGACCGAGCGCCAAGGCCGGAAGATAGCTCAGGGCCACCATCGTTATCAAACACGTTGTGAGTAGGACCCCGAACGAAAAAGAATGGGTCGGAAGAGTTCCCAACGAAGACGGGGTACTTCGCTGACGGCCAAATAGATCCGCCAATGCCAAGGCAGGAATCGCCAAACCAAACCTACCCACCATCATCGACAATGCCGTGCTGAGGTTGTAAAACGGAGTATTCGCATTCAGACTGGCAAAGCTTTGGCCATTGTTGGCGAAGCAGGACGTATAAGCAAACAGAATCCCCGTGAAGCCATGCGGGCCGCCGTTGACCGTCAGCCCGGACAGTCCCACCTGGGTGCTCACGGCAATCGCGGTCAGTGGGAGAACGACGAGCGGCGCGGCCAAGGCGTACAGCATGATCATCTTATTCTCCGCGGGCCCTATCTTCTTTCCCAAGTATTCAGGCGTGCGCCCAACCATGAGTCCCGCTAGAAACACAGCGATTGCAGCCGCCATGACCATGCTGTAAAGGCCAGTCCCCAGACCTCCGAATATGAGCTCTCCGAGCAGCATGTTCACCAGTAAAACCATGCCACCGAGCGAGGTGTAGCTGTCGTGCATGGAGTTATACGATCCCGTGGCCGTGTTGGATGTAACTACGGCTGTGAGGGTCGAACCGCCGATGCCGAAGCGCACCTCCTTCCCTTCCATGTTTCCGCCAGAGGCGCTCCCGCCAGGCTGGACGCTACCATTTCGGAAATCCATACCTCCTAGGTGGCGGTCGGGTCGTTGTTCCGAGAGATGTACGCAGACCAGTCCGCAGCCGAAGAGAAGCACCATCACCCAGTAGAAAAGCCATCCTTGTCGAGGCTGACCAACCATCCTGCCGAAGGTGTTAGTCAATGCCGCAGGCAGGAGCACGATCGCCAACATCTCGAGAAAGTTTGTAAACGGCGTGGGGTTCTCATAGGGATGAGCTCCATTCGCGTTGAAGAAGCCGCCACCGTTCGTCCCGAGATTCTTGATGATCTCCAGTGCCGCTACCGGGCCCTGCGGTATGACCTGCTTCGCGCCCTCGACGGTAGTGGCCACAGCATAGTGGTGGAAATTCATCGGAACACCCTGCCAGACGAGCAGCACGGCGCCTAGCAATGCTCCGGGCAACAGGATCCAGAGTAGGGCGCGAGTCAGATCAACCCAAAAGTTGCCGAGCGTGTCGGAGATTTGCCGGGCAAGGCCGCGGATGAACGCAATACCCACGGCTAACCCCGCCGCGCCAGCTAGGAAGTTCTGGGCGCAAAGTCCTACCATCTGGCTGAAATAGCTCATCGTGTTCTCGCCAGCGTAGGCTTGCCACGTCGTGGTCGTCGAAAAGCTGATCGCCGTATTCAGAGCTAGTTCTGGCGACAATGGCGTCGTGTGGTATTTCGGGAAAAACCAGGGAAGAAACTGCTGCACTCTGAGAATGGCATACAACAGGAGCGTGCCGGTAAGGCCAAAGAGCACGAAACACGTCGCGTACTGTTTGCCGGTCATCTCGACATTAGGATCAACCGCAGTAATGCGATAGATAAGACGCTCAACCGGAAGACATAAACGATCAAGTGTGGTTCCTTTCCTGGAAAAGACCCGTTCCATGTAGCCGCCCAAGGGTTCTACCAGCGCGGTGACGACGGCCAGAAACAACACGTATTGAATTGCGCTAAAGAAATCCACCAGCCCTACTCAGGAGCAGCCCGACTGCCTGCTTGAAGCACATTCTAGTGCCGCGTCGGTGCGTTTGAAAGGGAACAAGTTTGCCGGGAAGCCGACCCTAGCGACGGATCGCCTGAAAGCAGAACGAATAACCGATCCCGATCAGATGATCCACTGCCGCTGACGATAGGCCCACTCCGACATGGAAATCAATCTGGTGCTGCTTGGCGAGTTTCAGGGCTGTCCCGAAGTGCAGCAAGTGCCGCGGCCCTCCATTTTCCGGAAAGTCGCCCGCGTACTCAACAAACGCGTCCCAAGGTTTCGTCAATTGCCGATCTAACAGAAACGTGGCCTCGCCGGTCACATTTTGCGTTCGGCCCTGAGTAGGCCAGTACACCGAGAACATTCCGGCCGCCGTCCAGTTGGCGGAGAGCACGCGCGACCAGGGCACCTGCAACCCCGGATCGTACCCCCTGCTGGACACGGTGTTGGCGCCGGTCGGGCAACTGAGGAACAAGATCACGGATACATCGAATTTACCTGGCGTGGGACCAAGCTGTTCTTTTAATCCGAAGGCAAAGTCGCCAAATCCCGTGCCGGGTCCGCCTCCGGTGCTCAGGTTGTGAAAATAGTCCGGCACCGTGAAACGGAACTCAGTCCTCTTGGCGACACCAAAACGCACTAAGGTCTCTGGGCCATCCAGGACGCTCTGCCCCTGGCTGCTAGATTCAAGAAAGCCGTTCTCCGCCTGCAGGCTGCCGGCCGGAACGACAACGCTGGTGTTCGTAACGGCCGGCCGATCGGTTGCGATCGGTCCCGCAGCGTCAACGCTCGGGGGCTGATCTTGACCATATGATGGCCCCACTCCAGCCAAAATGAATGCCAGTAGCGCAGTGGAAATACGAGCGAGCATTGGCCGAGTGGAGAGCCTCGCGTTGTCCTAGCCAGCACAGTAGCACATAGCAATGCCCGCGGTTCAACAGGCAGGTGCGCATAGCACACGCTGGCGTTACACCGCCCCTATAATTGGGTTATGGCCGAACTCGATCATGCTGCAATGCTGGCGGTAGCTTTGGCGGAAGCCCGCAAAGGGCTCGCGGAGGGCGGTATCCCTATCGGAGCTGCAATCTTTGATGCCGAGGGCAGGCTTGTCGGCTCGGGTCACAACCGTCGGGTGCAGAACGGGGATCCTTCCCTGCATGGGGAGACAGATGCCTTCCGCAATGCGGGACGCCAGCGCAGCTATCGCAAGCTCATCATGGTCACTACACTGGCTCCCTGCTGGTATTGCAGCGGGCTCGTACGACAGTTTGGCTTCGGCACGCTGATCGCCGGAGAGAGCCGAACCTTTCAGGGCGGCTTGGAGTGGCTCCGCTCGCTTGGAGTGCGAGTCTTTGATCTCGATTCTTCGCAGTGCGCCTCGTTGTTGGGCGAATACATCCGCAGAAATCCCGAGGTGTGGAACGAGGACATCGGAGAAGAGTGACGGCTGGTATTCCTAGGTTATCGTTCCTAGAAAAGGACATTTCATGAAACTTGATAAAGAGGCATTGCAGAGCTGTCCCAAGGTTCTTTTGCACGAACACTTGGATGGTGTACTGCGTCCGCAAACCGTTATTGAGCTCGCACAGGATGCGGGATATGCGGAACTTCCGACAGCCGATTGCCAAGCCCTGGCGCAATGGTTTCATCGCGGCGCGAATCAGGGGAGCCTCGCTAAATACCTGGAGGGTTTCAAGCACACCATCGCGGTGATGCAAACGGAGGAGGCTCTCGAACGGGTTGCCTATGAGCAGGCCGAGGATCTGAGCAAAGATAGCGTGGTGTATTTTGAAACTCGCTTCGCGCCAATTTTCCACACGCAGAAAGGATTGACCCACCAACAGGTGGTCGCGGCCGTCCTGAAGGGACTGGAACGAGGCCGCAAGGATTTTGGAGTCGCTTCGGGATTGATCATCTGCGCCATGCGCAACATGGACGTGTCGCTGGAAATGGCAGAACTGGCCGTTGACTTTCGCGCGCGCGGAGTTGTCGGCTTCGATCTTGCCGGAGAAGAAGGCGGTTATCCCCCCAAAAAACACGTCGCGGCTTTTCACTACATTCAGCGGGAGAATTTCAACATCACGATTCACGCCGGAGAAGGCTATGGGAAGGAATCGATTTGGCAGGCGATTCAGTACTGCGGGGCACATCGGATCGGACACGGAACGCGGCTGATCGACGACATCGCGGTCGTCGATGGCAAGGCGGTGAACTTGGGCGACCTTGCCCAATATGTGCTCGATAAGCGCATCCCGCTGGAGATTTGCTTGCTGAGTAACGTTCATACCGGAGCCACTCCGAGTTTGGCGGAACATCCTTTCAAGATTCTTTATCAGGAGAAATTTCGCGTCACCCTCAATACGGACAACCGATTGATGAGCAACACCAGCATGACCCAGGAGTTCGAGGCTGCGGCGGACACTTTTGGTTTGTCACTGGATGATTTCGAGAAGATCACCATCAATGCGATGAAGAGCGCTTTCTTGCCTTATTACCAGCGCTGCGATTTCATCTACTCGATCATCAAGCCCGGTTATGCCAAGATCCGCAAATCCGCGACCGCGCCGACTTACCCTCAGCGATAAGCGCTACCGCGAAAGTGCCGCCAGGGTCTCTGCGAGGACCAATGTTCCACGGGCGATATCTTCCGGGGATGCATATTCGTCCGGACGATGACTGTATCCGTTGCGGCAGGGGATAAACAGCATTGCGGTGGGAGCGATGCGAGACATGAAGAGCGAGTCATGGTAAGCGCGACTGACCATGGGAAGAAAATTCAAGTTATGTTTCCTACAGGATTCTGAGAGCGCTTCAATCACCTCGGACGCGCAATCGGCCGGAGCATCCGCGTTCAGCAACTCGGTGTGAATCGAAACTTGCCGCTTCGCCGCGATCGCCTGACCGGCACTGTCTATCGTCAGCATCGCGCTGTCGCGCCGTTCGAGATCGGTGTCCCGAATGTCGACGCTCAGGCGAACTCGGCTGGGAATGCTGTTGACAGCGCCTGGGAAAACCTCGCAGATACCGACCGTAGCTACAGTGTCGACAGCGCCGCTGATGCGCGCAGCATTCTCGATGGCCAGGACTAATTCCGCCGCGGCGCAGAGCGCATCGCGCCGCTCAGGCATCAGAACTCCGCCCGCGTGGCCGCCTGAGCCTTCGATGGAAATACGCAGGCTCGCCGGCGCTGCGATGCTGGTCACCACGCCCAGCGGAATTCGCTGGCGCTCAAGCACAGGACCCTGCTCGATGTGCAATTCAACGAACACTTTGTAATAGGCGCTCGGCAGCTTTACTGCTTCGAGTTCTCCGCGCAGGTTCGCGCTTTCGCGAACTTTATCGAGCGACGCGCCCTCGCCGTCCTGGATCTGTCGCGCGGCCTCTGGAGAAAGAGTGCCCGAAAGCATTCGGCTGCCGATGCATCCGATCCCGAAGCGCGTTGGCTCTTCGGAAGTGAACACCAGCAATTCGATGGAATGCCGGGGACGAAATCCGCTGCGCTGTAGAGCTCGAATCGCCTCGAGACCTCCGAGGACCCTACCACCCCGTCGTATTTTCCTGCGTTCGGAATCGCGTCGATGTGGGAGCCAGTGCCGACTGCAGGAAGTGTGGGATCAGAACCAGTCCAGCGCGCAAAGGTGTTTCCAATTGGATCCTGGCGCACCGCAAGCCCGGCTTCCTCGCACAGGGTTTTCAGCCAGGCGCGGACTTTCAGATCAGCCGGGGTAAAAACAATTCTCGTGACCGCAGGCGCTTCTGCAACGGAAATCGAGGCCAGCCCTTCAATCTCAGATCCCAACCGGTCCCGGTCAATTTCGATTTTCATGTTCGCATGCCTGCGAGCGGATGCCGGTTCCAATCTTTGTAGACGAGATACTTAGCGGGGACTTTTCCAATCGCTCCAAACCACTGTGGGCACCAGGGTGCCATCCAGATGAAATCTCCGGCCGTGACCGAATACCAGGAATCGCCGAGCCGGTAGATTCCTCCGCCTTCGAGCATGATGAGCCCGTGTTCCATCACATGCATTTCGACCATGCTGAGCGCGGCGCCGGGCTGGTAGAGCATGGTGTTGACCGCAAAATCGAAGCTCATCTCGTCGGGTAAAAGACACTTCACCTGCAAGGCGAGATCATCCCCGAGCGGATGCGACGCCACGTCGTCTTCATGGGACACGAGTAGATGCGGTGGTGCGACGGCCCCGAGGATCTCATACGATTTTTCAATCACAGCTACGCGGGTCCTCTCGGTCGCCGTAATTCGGTGCGTCAAACCTGCCGGCACATAGGCATAGCCGCGCGCACGGAGTTCGCATTGCTTGTCGCCCGTCTGCAGTTTGACGGCGCCTTCCATGACGAAAATAAACCGCTGCACTGAAGTGCCGCCCAGTTCGCCGCCAGCTTCAAATTCCGCTGTGTATTCGGTAAATCTCGCGCCCGAGGCCGGCCCGGCGTGCACAATCGCCGCGCAACCCTTCATCCCCGGCAGCGTGGTGCGCACAAATGTGTCGGGCGTCAGTAGAAGATGATTTGGCTGATGGGAGCTTCGGGTATGGCCGAGACTATGCATGTTGTGTCATTCTTTGGAATTCGGATGAAGACGCCAACTCATCGAGCAGATGTACTCCGCAATCGATTGCCTTGGCCACATCTCCGACTTCCACCGATTCCGCCGGATCGTGGCTTATCCCGCCGGGCGTGCGCAGAAAAATCATGGCGGAGGGAACTTTTTCCGCCAATATCATGGCGTCGTGGCCGGCGCTGCTCACCATGCGGTAGGGCTCGCATCCCGCTTTGCCGACAGCTTGTTCTACTTGACTTACCAAGAATGGATCCATCGGCACGGCCAGTTGGTCTATCAGCACATTCCATCGCATCTCTAACCCACGACGCTTCGCAATATCTTTCGCCTGACGAATAAAATAGTCCACCGCCGCGTTTCGCGCTTCGTCGTTCTGATGACGCACATCCAGAGTCAATTGCGCCTCTCCGGCAATAACATTGCCCACGCCGGGCTTGGCTTGAATTGCGCCAACTGTGGCTACCAATCCGGAAGTACTCTGCGCCCGGCGCTCGACCGAACCGATCCACTCGGCAGCAGCGGCCAGGGCATCGTGGCGGAGATTCATCGGCGTCGTGCCAGCATGATTGGCATGGCCTTCGAACGTGAACTCCAGCCGACTTTGGCCGGCAATCCCTTCGACGACTCCCAGCGGGCGGCCGACATTCTCGAGCACCGGCCCCTGCTCAATATGGAACTCTAAATAGGCGAGGATATTGCCGCGCATCGCAGCTTGCGGAATTTCTGCTGGATTCAAACCAAAATCTGCAATCGCCTTGCGTATCGAAATTCCTTGCCTATCCTGGTGGCTCAGCAATTCTTCATCCAGGCTGCCCACGAGCGCGCGGCTGCCAATAAACGGCGTGCCGAAACGAACGCCCTCCTCCTCTGAGAAACCGACAACTTCGATGGCAAAGGGATGCTTTCGGCCGTTGATGGCGCAGAGCAGTGCAATCGCAAGAACTACTCCGAGAACGCCGTCGTAAGCTCCAGCGTTGGGGACGGTATCCAGATGCGAGCCGATGAGCAAACGCGGCGTACCAACTTCGCCCTCCGCTGCCGGATAAACCATGCGCAGATTTCCCACGGCATCCACGCTTGCCGTTGCTCCAAGAGGCGCAATCCAACCGGCAATTGCCCGATGGCAATCTCGCATTGGCGGGGACAGAAACGTGCGGCGAATGCTGCCCGCATCTTCACTGAAACTGGCGAGAGTCCGACAACGTGCGATGACCTCGCGCGCTAGGGTTTCGCTGTCGTGCATATTCTGTCGAGCATATTCCGGTAGCCAAGTATTCCGCTGAACAATCAATTTCACCCTTGGCGACGAAGGCTCGCCTGGATGTTGCCGTGCGGCTCGTCGACTGGCACAAAGATTTCGTTCGGATTGTCTTGTCCGAAGCGCGAAAGATCCACCAGCAGGCAATGCTTGTTCGGCATGGCCAGTTCGATGTCCTCAATTTCGGTGTTGCTCTCCAGCACTGCTTTCCCCATGGCATACAGCGTGTGCTGCACGGACTTGCTCTGGTGTGCTGCAAACTGAGCCAGCAGAATTTCGCGGACCTTGGCACGCAATGAACGGAATGCTACGTCGGCCCGGTCATAGCTCCAATTCGCGCGAAGGGCGGTGCCCAGCAGCCGATCCTTTGCGGGCGGCAATGTTGTCAACGAATCCTGAATGTAACCCTCAAAGGCGGATCCTGAAGTCTTCATGATGACCAGGTTTTCAAATCCGGAGCTTATGGAAGATTCGCTTGCCTGCGTTCGCGTCACTTTGGTTGTCTGGATTTCCCCGCTCGCCTGGACAAATGTAGTGGGATGAGGTTTTCCGCCGCTTGGAAGATGCTCCCATGCTTTCTCGGATATGGAAACCTCGGCCCCTGACACCTGGGGATTGCGGCCGAGAAGAAAACCGATCAATTCCTTGGCGAACTCCTCCATACATTCGGCTGCGGAATCTCGGGCCAGGGAATAAACGGAATTCTTCATCGTGTCGGTGGGAAGAATTTTGCTGTTGTCGCCTTCTACAAAGCAAGAATCAAAATCTCCCTGCAGCAACACTTCCACGGTCCACTCGCGAAGGTCATGCCAGCCAGCCTTGCGCTTTACCTGGACCAGACGAACCCGCGACTTCCCATATTTATTTTCGGCCACTGCAATCATGCTTCAGCTTCCTCGATACGTCGTATAGCCGTTTGGGGTCAGGAGCAACGGGATATGAAAATGCCGTTCGCCATCTCGAACGTGAAAAGTAATCTCCACCAACGGATACAAGCCGTCGAGTTTGCGCGCGGCAAAATAAGTCGCGGTCTCGAAACCTAGACGATAAAGCCCTGGAGTCAGCGCTTCCTTCTCGGGCAGCAACTCATTGCACCGGCCGTCCTGATCGGTGCGTGCCCCTGCCAGCAGCCGCCAGATACCGGATGCATCTCGCCGCTCCAAACGCACCGGAACGTCCTTTGCCGGTTGCCCTTGAGTAATGTCGAGAACGTGAGTCGAAATGCGCGTCATCCTTGAAGCCACTTTCTCAGACGAAGCTGCGTGATCTGGCGTTGCTGCTCCGCTGCTTCCTGAAGTTCGGTTTGTTCATCATTTTCCAGCCGGCGCTGCAAAATGTTCAGAATCTCCGCCGGGGACTTTCCGGTCGCGCATACGATGAAAATTCGGTTGAACCGGCGTTCGTATGCCCGATTACCTTCTGCGAGCGCAATCTTTATAGAATCGCCGGCATACGCGATGCTCTGTTGCTCCTGCTCAGACCAGGTAGCGGACTGGGGCGCGGCTTTCGGCGCCCGCGATTCGCCGATTCGAGGATGGCTGCGAAATGCCTCCAGCCAGTCTGATACCGCCAAACCACGCCAAATGTTGTCCGACGCAGCCAGAAGCGTCACTTCGTCCGGCAGCGGTCTCCGTGCCACCATCCCATCCGCCCATGCCCGCGAACCACAGCACGGCAGTATCTCATCCGCCGCCGCTGCAATGGGAAGAAAATTCCATCGCGCCAGCACGTTACTCATGCCGTCTTGCCGCTGTCGCGCAGTTGCTCCCAGTTGTTCAAGGAATTCCGCCACAAGATTGCCAGCCACCGCCGAACGGTATTTCGCCGTGGATCGAATGTCATCAATCGGCTGGATGGCAGCGGCCGCCGTCTTTCTTGCCAGATGCACAAGCTCCGGTTCGACCGACTTGCCCTTCACGATCCTTTCCACCGCGGTCAAACGAAGCGGAACCGGGGCGACGCTGCCCAGCACAATGCGCACATCTTCGATCACGCCGCGGCGAAGTCGGCCCAACGCGGCCACGCATACTTTCGAGATGGCCTGAGCATTGCGAGTTCCCACTTTCCGCGCATAGTGAAGATACTCCGAAAAGCCTCGCCGCAAGCAAATGGTTCGAATCAACTCATCGGGGGCGAGCTTCATCTTCTTGTAGCCCGTGTGGAAGCCGACGTACGGTACCCGGCGCTCCCCGCGAACCGACACCAGAATCAATTCGGCCTCGTATACTAGCAGCGCAGGCAGGGAATCAGCGGCGGGCGATGCATTGACGATGTTGCCTCCCAGTGTTCCCCGATTCTGGTTCGCGATTCCGCCGGTCCAGCGCGCAGCGCTCGCCAGTAACGGAAATTCGTGCGCGATGATTTCATGCTCACGCAGTTCGGTATAAGTGCAGCCCGCCCCAATTCTGATTTCGTTCGGCAAAATCTCGATGGCTCGCAATTCCGCCAAATTCCAAATACTCACCAGCTTCTGAGCCTGGAGCTTTCCAGCCGCGTACTGCACCATCACATCGGTGCCGCCAGCGATGGGGAGCCACTTGCCTGGCTCATCCGCCAGAAGTGACACCACCGCCTGCAGTTTACCCGGTGCAATCAGTTCATAATCAGCCGGATTGGACCTCATGCGGGATTCCTGCGGCGGGCCGCTTGCGCTACAGCATTAAAAATCTGCATGTATCCGGTACAGCGGCACAGATTGCCCGCCAGTCCTTCGCGGATGTCGTCCAGGGTAGGCTCGAGTTTCTTGTTCAACAGATGGCAGCTAGCCAGAATCATTCCCGGAGTGCAGATGCCGCACTGCGCGCCACCGAATTCTAAAAATGCAGCCTGCAGCGCACTCATTTGCGGACCATCGGCGAGGCCTTCGATGGTAGTAAGATTTGTACCCGCCGCTTGCAGAGCCGGGACGAGGCAGCTATTCACCAACTCGCCGTTCATCAAGACGGAGCAAGAACCGCACTCGCCCTCGCCGCAACCTTCCTTCGTGCCGGTCAACCCAAGTTCGTGCCGCAAAACATCCAACAATCTTTCCATGGGATAGACGCGAACCGTTTTCGTCTTGCCATTTACGGTAAAGGAAATCTCGCACTCGCCGCGGCGTTCGGAGGAGTCGGCCATCAAGTCTGTCATCGCTCTCCGCCGGCGGAGACCGCTTCGAAGATATCCTCCGGCAAGAGTGGAACGGAATCGAAGCGAGTGCCTAGCGCATCTTCGATCGCGTTGACGATGGCCGGCGCTGGACCATCTATAGGAAGTTCGCCAATTCCCTTGGCGCCATAAGCCCCGTGGACATTGCCCAGTTCTTCGAAGAATACCCGAATCTGGGGCAAGTCAGCCGAAGTCGGCATGATGTAATTCGTCATCTGCCCGTTCTGCATGCGTCCATTTTGCCAAACGACTCTTTCATACAAGGCAAATCCGATTCCCTGGGCAACGCCACCGACGATCTGGCCCTTTGCCAAAACAGGATGAAGAACTCTGCCAACTTCCTGCAGGGCCACAAAATCCTCCACCCTCGCGCTGTAAGTCGTGAGGTCCACGGCGACCTCCGCAACATAAACTGCCCAAGCATAAGCCGCATAGGCTTCGCCGCGGTATTTCTGATCATCCCAGAAAACGCCCTCGGGAGGCTCGTAGCGCGCTAAAGACCGGAGTTCGCCGTGCTCAGCAATGTGGCGCCGGCAGGCTGCGCGAAATTCTTCTGGTGAGTATGAACTGCCTAGCGTGCCGCCTGCAATGAGCGTTTGCTTGATTCCTATAGCGGCCGACCGCACCAGGCTTCCGACGACCATAGCCGTGCGCGAAGCAACGGTTGGCCCGCTGTTCGGAACCTGATTTGTATCCGGTTGCGCGATTTGAACATCCTCATAGGGCAAGCCCAACGCTTCAGCCGCGATTTGGCAGAGCACGGTGTTGGTGCCCTGGCCGAACTCAGTGCTTGAAACCAGCACGCGCACGCTGCCGTCGGCGCAGCCTTCGACCCCAACCACGGAAGCCAAATAGCGCTCGCCGGAACCGGTAAATCCCGCGCCATGCAGGAAGGCGGCGATCCCCATTCCTTTCTTGATTGGTCCCTCCGCGTTCTCTTGCGTGAACCGGGTTTTCTTTGCGGCGTAGCCCGAGAGTTCCAGCGCCCGATTGAGAAGCTTTACCAGATCAATCTCCTCGCGAATAGTTTGTTCGGTGGTCGTGGTTTGACCCGGCTTCAGGAAATTCCGACGGCGGATCTCGACCGGAGAGACTCCGACGACGTGGGCGATGCGGTCCATGTGCCGCTCCATCGCGAAGAGACTCTGCGGTGCTCCAAAACCCCTAAAGGCCCCGTGCGGCGGAGCGTTTGTCGCCACGGCCTTCGCGCGAATCCGGATATGGGGCCAGTAATAAGGACCCCCGGCGTGGATGGTGCCGCGCGAGAGGACGACAGATGACAGTGTTGCGTACGCGCCGCCATCAATCGTGAAGTCGATTTCCCCACCTAAAATCTTGCCGTCTTTGCTGACGGCGGTGCGGTGACGGGTGCGGGAAGGATGACGCTTCGTGGTCGCCGTCATGTCTTCCAGACGGTCATAGACGATTTTAGCCGGTCGTCCAGACTTCATGGCCAAAAGCGCCGCGTGGCCCGCAATCATCGATGGGTAATCTTCCTTGCCACCGAAGGCGCCCCCCGTCTCCATTTGCACGACACGGACTTTTTCTTGCGGCAGATTGCACAATGCCATCAGGGCCTTTTGCACATAATAAGGGCACTGCAGCGAGCCCCATACTGTGATTCCTTGCTCGGCATCGAAGGACGCAATCACCCCGTTGTTTTCGATGTATAGCTGCTCCTGCGCACCTGTGGTGTACTCGCCCTCGACGAGGTAGTTGGCCTTTGCCCAGACGCCATCGACATCGCCTTTCTCAATCACATAAGTTTTGAATATATTGTCCGTTCCCCAGATGACTTGGGAGCGGCGTTCGCTCTCGTCAATAGTGAAAATCGCCGGCAGCGCTTCGTATTCAATCGAGACCGCGTCCACAGCCTTCCGCAGAAGGTGCGGATCCGCGTGCGCTAATAAGAGAATCGGTTCCTCGGGATGATTGACCTTGCGATCGGCCAGGCATGGTTGATCGTCGCCAATCAGAGCAATGCAATTCTTGCCAGGAATATCCTTCGCCGTGACGGTTACAAATTCGCTCCAGTCGAACAGCGGGTCAAAGGAGATCTTTTTGATTACCCCGTGAGGAATCTGGCTGCGAACGGTCGCGCCGTAGAACATCCCCTGCAAGGTCATGTCATCGATGTAACGCGCCGCGCCGGTTACTTTGTCGTGGCCTTCCTTGCGCGGCACCGACTTGCCGATGATGTGTGTTTCCGTCATGCAATGACCTAGCTAGAAACGAACCTCCCGCCCTTTGGCCTCGCCAGAAAATTGGCCGTCGCTGAACACCGGTTGCCCGCGCAGATACGTCGCTCTCACCACACCCCGCAGCCTTCTTCCCACATACGGGGAAACGGCATGACGATAATAGAGCCGATCTTCGGTCACGGCGAACTCTCCTTCCGGTTCAAAGATCGCGAAGTCGGCGTCGTATCCTTCCGCAATGCGACCTTTGCGAGCGGCGCACCCCGCGAGTCGCGCCGGTTGCTCAGACATCCACCGGGTTAGATCGGTCAAGGTGAATCCCCTCCGGCTGGCCTCCGTCCACACTACGGGCAGCGCCACCGAAAGACTCGAAATGCCGCCCCAAGCAGTTTTGAAGTTTCCTTCGTTCAGTCTCTTAATCGCAGGTGGACAGGGGGAGTGATCGGTCGCCACCAGATCGATGATTCCATCTCTCAGCCCCTGCCACAACTTCTCGCGATTTTCGCGAGAACGAATTGGCGGCGCGCACTTGCACAATGTGGCCCCGTCTGAAATTTCTTCGGCACAGAAATGTAAATAGTGAGGACAGGTTTCAACGCTGACCGGAAGCCCCTCCGCCCGGGCGGCGCACAACTCTGAAAGCGCCTGGCTCGCCGAGAGGTGGACAATGTGCAATCGGAACCTGTACTCCCGGCACAGCGACAGCAGCAACCGAATCGCCGCGAGCTCTGCTTCCTCCGGCCGCGATTGCACGTAGGTCGAGTAGCGGCTCCAATCCGCATCTCGCAGACGCCGCGTAGCTTCATCGACTGGGCCGGGCAGTTCGGCGTGGACCAAAAGCGGCATCCCCGTCCGGACTACATGAGGCAATGCTCGGCGAAGCTCGGGCTCGGTCACCATAGTGAAGCCATCGACTCCGGGGTGGATCAAAAAGCACTTGAAGCCCGGCACGCCCGCGGCTGCGAGCGCTTGAATATCCGCCTGATTGTTGCGGACTAAGCCGCCCCAGGCTAACCAATCCACCCAGCATCGCTGCTGCGCAGCTTTGCGTTTCGAAGCGAGCGCCGCGACGGTAGCGGTTGCCGGCAGACAGTTCAGAGGCATGTCCACCAGCGTCGTGTAACCGCCCGCCGCGGCCGCTCGCGTTGCCGTCTCGAAACCTTCCCAGTCGGTTCGCCCGGGATCGTTGACGTGCACGTGAGAATCGACGAGCCCGGGGAGAATGACTGACTCGCTAAAGTCTTGCACCTCGGCATCAGCGGGTATCTGGTCGGCGCGAACGAAGCCGCCGATCTTTCCGTCGCGTACCAAGACCGCTCCCGGCCGCATTCCATCCGGGGTTGCGACCCGATGCGAAACAAAAGCCTGCACTCTTTTCTTTGTTGTCGACAAAATCTGCCCGCCTTCAGGCCCGAGCCTATCGTGCCTTATTGGCTTTTTCAACCTTTTCAGGCTGCGAACTCCGAGAAATTTGGCCGTGAACAGCGCGCCGGGAGAAACTTTGCGAACTTCTCATCTCCACTTATACTTGCTTTCTGAACCGGCGGCTGCGAAAGAGTCCATTCCGACCGCTTTGCGCGCAGCTTCACGGGTAGCTGAGGTGGGCACGCTCTTGACGATTACGCGATGACGGAGCCAAACCACATGGGCAACGCCTTCATGGCCCGTGCCATTCAACTCTCGATCGAAAATGTCCGCTCCGGACGTGGTGGGCCATTCGGCGCCGTGGTCGTGAAAGACGGCAACGTCGTCGCGGAAGGAGTGAATCAAGTCACGGCGACGAACGATCCCACGGCACACGCTGAAGTGCTGGCCATCCGGCTGGCTTGCCAGAAACTTAGCTCTTTTGAACTCCGAGGTTGTGACATCTACGCGTCCTGCGAACCATGTCCCATGTGCCTCGGCGCAATCTACTGGGCTCGGATTGACAGAGTCTACTTTGGCAATCTCGCCGAGGACGCTGCCAAGATCGGGTTTGACGATTCCGCGATCTACAGCGAACTTACTCAACCGCACTTGCAGCGCGAGATTCCCATGATTCAGATGATGCGCAAGCAAGCGCTGGCGGCATTTCGAGCGTGGAAAGAGCACCCCGGCAAGATTTTTTATTAAAATGTACGGCCAAACCGCGTACCGAGCTCGATTAATTCCATTTGCATCGGCGGGCGATTCGGAGGAAAATATGCGACGCTCGTTAATAGAGCGTTGAGGGTGGCTATTCTCTTCTGAATTGCGGCCGCCAGTGAACGAACGATGGAAATCCGGTCGCACGACATTCTTCTGGTGGGAGGCGGAGGCGCGGGGTTACGCGCCGCCATCGCCGCCGCCGAAGTCAATCCAAAACTTAGCATCGCTGTCGTGTCGAAGGTCTATCCGATGCGCAGCCACACGGTTTCAGCTGAAGGCGGAGCTGCGGGAGTAGCCAAGCCTGACGATAGTCTGGACGAACACGCCTACGACACGATTTCCGGCGGCGACTGGATGTGCGACCAGGAGGCGGTCGAAGCCTTCGTCAAGGAAGCGCCCCTGGAATTGCTGCAACTGGAGCGGTGGGGCTGTCCCTGGAATCGGGAGCCGGACGGGCACATCGCGGTGCGCGCTTTTGGCGGGATGACGAAAAGGCGCACCTGGTTCGCCGCCGACAAGACCGGTTTCCACATGCTGCACACCCTGTTTCAAACCACTCTCAAATACCAGCCAATCACCCGCTACGACGAATACTTTGTAACGCGGCTGCTGGTGGACGACGGGCGGGTGCAAGGTGTGGTGGCCATTGAGATCATGTCAGGAAAAATTCGGGCCATCACTGCGAAGGCTGTGATTCTTTGTACCGGAGGCTGCGGCCGCGTTTTTCCGTTCACCACCAACGCCAACATCAAGAATGGCGACGGCATGGCGCTGGCGCAGCGCGCTGGAGCGCCTCTGAAAGACATGGAGTTTTTGCAGTACCACCCCACCGGCCTGCCATTCACCGGCATCCTGATCACCGAGGCGGCACGGTCCGAGGGCGGCTACATGCTGAACAAGGATGGTTACCGCTATCTTCAGGATTATGATCTGGGCAAGCCGCAACCGAAGCCGGTGCTGCGCTCGATGGAGCTTGGACCTCGTGACCGGCTGTCGCAGGCGTTCGTGAAAGAAGATCAGAAAGGGCGCACGATCCTGACCGAATATGGCTCCGTGGTTCATCTGGACTTGCGGCATCTGGGAGAGAAGCTGATCAATGCCAAACTGCCGTTCGTGCGCGAGCTCTGCGTGAAGTATCAGAACATCGATCCGGTTAAGGAACTGATTCCGGTGCGGCCGGTGGTGCATTACATGATGGGCGGCGTGAGCACAGACATCCACGGTGCAACTCCGATGGCGGGTCTTTATGCAGCGGGCGAGGTGGCGTGCGTAAGCATCAATGGCGCTAACCGGCTGGGATCAAACTCACTACCGGAGTTGCTGGTGTTTGGCGCGCGGGCGGGACGGGCGGCGGCTGAATTCGCTGTCGGGCAAAAAGAGCCGAATGGCGGCGTCCTGGCGCAGGCTACCGATGAGCTGCTGAGATTGGAACGGCAGTATCTCTTCAAGACCGGTGGCCGGGAACGGATTGCAACCCTGCGCGAAGAGATGCAGAAGACAGTGGAGAGCGGAGCCGGGATTTATCGCGTGGAGGCGTCTCTCAAGCAGGCGAGTCAGAAACTTCGCGAACTGCAGGAGCGGTACCAGAACGTTGGGCTCGATGACGACGGCCGCACATTTAATACGGAGTTGATTTCAGCGCTCGAACTAGGCTTCATGCTGGACGTCGCGGAATCGATTGTGGAGTGCGCGCTGCATCGAACCGAATCCCGCGGAGCGCATCAGCGTACCGACTTCCCGGCTCGTGACGATCAGAAGTTTCTGGCGCATTCGCTGGTGGGTCGGAACTCGGATGGTTCCTTGCAGGTTGATTATCTACCGGTGAAGATCACACGCTGGCCCCCGGGCGAGCGAAAGTACGGCGAGGCTTCGCACGCAGCAGTGCCCAAGTAAGCAAAGGTGATTGAATGGCTGACAAGATCGTGCTGGAAATCGCGCGTTATGCTCCCGATCGGGACCAGGAGCCCTCGTTCCAGAGCTTCGAAGTTCCGCTCCGCAAGGAATGGGTGGTGCTCGATGCGCTGAATTACATCAAGGACAAAGTGGATGGCACGCTGACTTATCGCTGGTCGTGCCGCATGGGGATTTGCGGCAGCTGCGGGATGATGGTCAACGGCGAGCCCAAGCTCACCTGCGCGACCTTCCTGAGTTCGTATGGCAACAACGCCACAGTGCGCGTGGAACCGTTGCGCTATTTTCCAGTGGTGCGCGATCTGGTCACCGCGCTCAGCGATTTCCTGGTGAAGCTGCAAAAGGTGAAGCCCTGGCTGATTCGGAGAGATCAGCCGCCGCTGAGCGCTGGCGAGTTTCTACAGACGCCTGAACAACTGGATCTCTACAAGCAATTCAGCATGTGCATCAATTGCACACTGTGCTACTCAGCTTGTCCGGTAGTGGGCCTCGATCAGGAGTTTGTGGGGCCGGCGGCGCTTGCGCTGGCGCAACGCTATAACCTGGACAACCGCGACCAGGGATCGGCTGAGCGGCTGGCAACACTGGCTCATCCGGACGGCATATGGGGGTGCACCTTTGTCGGGGAGTGCACGCGGGTTTGCCCCAAGCACGTGGACCCCGCCGGGGCAATCCAGCAGTATAAGCTCACCGCCGCGCTCGATTGGGTGAAATCGTTTATATTGCCGCGCGGGCACGATGATAAGCCTCAGGAGGCCGCCCATGACTGACCGGACCATGGCTAACCCGGCCGTGACTGACCAGGCGGCTCGTCCGGAATTCCATCCGCGCTGGTATCGGGAGCGCGTATCCACGTGGTGGTGGCTGGGGGAGTGGCACTATCTGAAGTTTATTTTGCGGGAGCTCACCAGTATTTCGGTAGCGTGGTTTGTCGTGATGACGCTGTTCCAGTTGCGGGCGTTGTTGCATGGACCAGAGGCGTACGCGCGCTTTACCAATCTACTTCAATCACCCGTTATGATTGCCCTCAACGCGATCGCGTTCTGCTTTGTGATGTTTCACACCATTACCTGGTTCAACCTTGCGCCGCGCGCGATGCCAGTGCGGATGGGCGGAAAGCGCGTTCCTGAATTTCTGGTGGCCGCCCCGAATTACGTGCTGTGGATTGCCGTTTCGGCATTTGTCGGCTGGTTGCTATTGAGGATGCCATGAGCAAATCAACGATCGAATCGTCGAAGACCAAGCCATCGAGTGAAGCCTTCTTCTGGCTCCTGTTCAGCGCGGGCGGAGTCGTGGCGGCGGTCCTGATCCCGATTCAACTGTTTTTGTTTGGATTGGCATTTCCGCTGGGCTGGCTTCCGGATCCGAGCTACGAGCATCTGATGACGTTGCTGGGCTCGCTGTGGGTGCGGCTTTATTTGTTTGTCCTGTGCTCGCTGCCGCTGTTTCATTGGGCCCACCGTTTTAGGTTTACACTCTACGATGGGCTGCAGGTGAAGCATCTGAACGAAGTGATTTTTGCGTTTTGCTATGGCGGGGCGCTGCTTGGCACGATATTGGCTGCATATCTGCTGTGGAGTATCTAGCCGTGACGAGCGGAATGTTTGGAGATTCCGTTTCGCGGAGGTCAACTTGGAACTCAAACTGAAGACCATTTCGAAGGACGGTATTCCGGAAGCCATTTCCAAGGTCGAACTGTATCGCTTTCTGAACGAACCAGAGGAGGCGGAGTCGATCTGCCATGACATCCTGGCGGCCGAACCGGGAAACCAACTGGCGATCCGATTATTGGGATTGACGCTGACCGACCAGTTCGAGGGGCGGCACTCGGATCGCTATGCCGAGGCGGAAAAAATCTTCCAGAGCCTGGCGGATCCGTATGACCTCCTCTACTACCGCGGACTTCTACTCGAGAGGCGGGCTAAGGCTCAGATGAAGACGGGGGTATCGGCACGCAATCTGGTTGGTTCTTTGCATGAGGCGATGCGTTGCTTCGAAGAAGCCGAGAAGATCCATCCACCACACAACGACGATGCCGTGCTGCGCTGGAACCGGTGCGTCCGGCTGCTGGAGAAACTGGGGCATGCTCCGGTCGAAGAGAGGCACACGACGCTCCATGACGACGACACTGCGCCGATCGAGATCATGCGCCGGCCAGGGGGACGGACTACGAAGTAGGCGGATTTCCGGACCCGCCCAAATCGCCGCCGAAAATGTTCTGCTTAAGATCAAAGCGTCCTACAAAGAAGTCCTCGGTATCGAGCGAGGTGTTGCGGAAATACTCCCAAGGGTCTCCGTGGAAGGTGGCAGCGCCGCTCTTCATGATCGCGTTGATGTTGCCGTCACCATTGCGGCCTTGGGTAGCGTCATAGAGGCTGGTGCCGACCTTGAATTCCTGGATCGGGTCGGGATTGGGAACAGGCGTATAGGTGAGTTCACCGAACGAGTAGTCAGAGGCGAAATTCCCTCGATCAGATAGTTGTTGTTATCTTCTCTTGCACCGTTGATGTCGATCCGCACATCGCCACGGCCCAGGGAGGCAGCGTTGTTCAAGTTGGCAGAGGCACCCGCGACCGTTGAATGACGGGAGGACTGCGAGTGTCAAGTAGGATTTGTTTCTGGCGCTGATCTGAATTATGAGTAGGCTTGTATTCTGTTTTGGGGCTGGATGCTCCAAAGATCCGCTAGGATCGGGTGCGTTTTTCCCTTCCCGGCGGGTTTTTTTTCAACTGATGCGCGCGCTCGAATTCGGCGGCCAGTTCTCGCGAATGCAAGTTCTCGCGGATGTGCGCCAGACGCTGTTCCAGCTTGTGCAGCGCGTCACTCAGGTTTTTGCGATTGGTGATGGCGATATCCCGCCACATCGAATAAGGACTGCCGGAGATACGGGTCATCTCGCGCAAGGCTCGTCCGCCGATGTCGAGCAGGGGGGCGTCGGGACCGAACTCGTCGACCAGCGATGCCGCCAAGGCGGTGGAGACCATCTGCGGCAGATGGCTGATCCAGGCGCAGAAACGATCGTGATCGGAGGGATCGACGACGGCTATTTTCGCGCCCATCTTTTCCGCGCAGTGGATAAATTCTCCGCATTGTCCGGCGTGAACGTTCTGGCCGGGAAGGGGCGTGAACAGCCAAGCCGCGCCTTCAAAAAGATCGGCATCGGCAAACTCCACGCCAGCGTTTTCTTTGCCCGCCATGGGATGCCCGGCGAGGAATCTGTGACCGGCGTTGCGCCCGAACGATTTCGCGGCGCGCTGAACAATTTCCGCCTTGGTGCTGCCGACGTCGGTTACCAGCGTCTTGGGCGGCAGTGTTGGGCCGAACCGCCCGACCAGATCGAGGATCGGGATCACGGGTGTTGCCAGCACCACCAGATCGCTGCCGCGCACGGCATCGGCAGGATGGGTGTTGCCAGCTTCAATGGCGCCGCATCGCTCAGCCTTCTCCAGAACCGGAGCGCGATCGCACCCAATGATGCGCCCGGCGAGATGACGCTTCTTGAGGGCGAGGCCGAGCGAGCCTCCGATGAGGCCGATTCCGATGATGGTGACTTGTTTGAAAGCCATGGGAAATTGATTTGTCATCCCGAGCGCAGCGAGGGATCTGCATTCTGCGGCGAACTACGGATCCCTCGCTTCGCTCGGGATGACAATTCTGAGGAAGTTTACGCGATCTCGCGTCCCACCGCAGGCGCGATCATGCGGAGCTGGTCCATCAACTTGGCAAACTGTTCCGGGTAGAGCGACTGCGCGCCATCGGAGAGCGCTTTCTCGGGCTGGTGATGAACCTCGATGAGCATGGCATCGGCGCCAGCGGCAGCGGATGCAAGCGCCATGGGAGCCACTTTGTCGCGGCGTCCGGTGCCATGCGATGGGTCGGCAGTCATCGGCAGGTGCGAAAGCTTATGAATGATCGGGATCGCGGAAATATCCATGGTGTTACGAGTGTAAGTTTCGAAGGTGCGGATGCCGCGCTCGCAGAGAATGATTTCGTAGTTGCCACCGGCGAGCAGATATTCAGCGGAGCACAGGAGTTCTTCGATCGTGGCCGCGATGCCGCGCTTGAGCAGCACAGGCCTGCGAACCTTGCCCAGTTCGCGCAGCAGATTGAAGTTCTGCATATTGCGTGCGCCCACCTGGAAGATGTCGACGTATGGCAACATCAGCTCGATCTGGGAGATTTCCATGACTTCGCTGATCACGAGCAGTTTGAAATGATCGCCCGCTTCACGCAGCAACTTCAAGCCCTCAAGGCCGAGTCCTTGAAACGAATAGGGAGAGGAGCGGGGCTTGAAGGCGCCGCCGCGGAGAACGCGCGCTCCCGCTTTGGCGATCAGTCCAGCGACCGTGAACAGTTGCTCGTGAGATTCGACCGAACAGGGCCCAGCCATGACGACGATCTTCTTGCCACCGATTTCAATCCCGTTGGCAAATCTAACTACGGTGCCTTCGGGACGGAAGTTGCGCCCGGCCAGGTGGTAGGGAGAAGTGATGCGGTGAACTTCCTGCACCCCCGGCATCATCTCGACTTCGCGGGTGTCGAAATCGTGGGGAACTCCGACGCCACCGAGGACGGTCTGACGCGCTCCGGTGGAGCGGTGGACTTCAAAGCCGAAGTGGACCAGTTGATCGATCACCTGCTGGATCTGATCTTCACTGGCTGAATCTTGCATTGCGACGATCATCGGTGCGCTCGTTTTCCCCAGTAGTTTCTCTTTCTCAGTGCTTGAACTTTGAATCGGCTTCCGCGCCGTTGGACTGTGGCCGGGGCTCGGGAACGATTTCGTGCTTTTGAATGGTGCGCATGACGTCCATGATTCGTTCGTAGATCTGCGCGAGGTCGCGTTCCGCTAAGGGACCGGTGTTGCTGCGCTGTACATTGGCGATCACCTGGCGCTCGCGGTCGGGTTCGTAAATGGGCAGGTTGGTATTGCGTTTTAATCGTCCAATTTCAACGGCAGCGGCAGCGCGCTCGTTGAGCAGCGCCGCCAGCTTGCGGTCCAGTTCGTCGACTTTCTTGCGCCAATCGGAAATGTCCATGGAATTGCGGGCTGCGTGCTAGAAGCCGCGAGCTACGAGCGACCTTACAAATTCTGCCACAGTTGTGGCTTCCCGTCCCGGATTTTGTTCGATGGTCTGTACGATGGCGCTGCCGACGACGGCGCCTTCGGAAAATTTGCCGACGGCTGCGAATTGCGCCGGGGTTGAAATTCCGAAACCGACGGCTATTGGAAGTTTCGTGAAACGGCGGATGCGCTTGACGAGATTTTGGGCATCTCCGGTCATTTGCTGGCGCGCGCCGGTGACTCCGGTGCGGGAGATCGCATAGATGAAGCCGGTCGAAACCTGGACGATCAACTTCAGACGCTGGTCGGTGCTGGTGGGCGCAGCCAGAAAAATAGTCGCGAGATCATTCTTGCGCGCCTCGCGCAGATACTCGGCTGATTCTTCGACGGGCAGATCGGTGATCAGGGTTCCGTCAATCCCAGCAAGCCGCGCCACCTGGCAGAACCTTGCCAAGCCCATGCGCAGGATGGGGTTGAGATAAGAGAAGATCACCAAACCGACGGATTGCGAATGTTCTCGGATTTCTGAGGCGAGCGTAAGTACGTGCTGCAGCGACGTGGCATGTTTGAGCGCCCGTTCGCTGGCTCGCTGGATGACCGGACCATCGGCGAGAGGATCGCTGAAGGGGACGCCGAGTTCGACGATGCTGGCTCCGGCCTCGATGGCGGCGAGGATGACTTCTTTTGTGGTGGAGAGGTCGGGATCACCGCAGGTTACGTAGGCGATGAGCGATGGTTTGTTTCCGAAATGAAAAGGCATGAGATGTGTGTCGCGAATCAATCCAACTTCAGATTCTCCCGCAGAATTCCAACGTCCTTGTCGCCGCGGCCCGAGATATTCACGATCACGATTTCGGACTTCTTCATTTTCGGAGCGCGCTTGATGACCTCGGCGACGGCGTGCGCGGATTCCAGCGCCGGGATGATGCCTTCGGTTCGAGCGAGCACCATAGTCGCTTCGAGCGCTTCGGCGTCGGAGGCGGGAACGTATTGGGCGCGTCCCGTATCTTTCAGCATGGCGTGCTCGGGGCCGATCGACGGGTAATCGAGACCGGCGGAGATCGAGTGCGTGGTGGCAATCTGGCCGGACTTGTCTTGCAGCACGTAGGAATAAGTTCCCTGCAGAACGCCCGGCGAACCGCCGCGGAAACGGGCTGCGTGGTCGCCCAAGGCCTCGCCTCGACCTCCGGCTTCGACTCCGATTAGTTCGACTCTTTTATCTTTCAGGAAGTCGTAGAAGATGCCGATGGAGTTCGATCCTCCGCCTACGCAGGCGATGATGGCGCTCGGAAGTTTGCCTTCGGCTCTGCGGATCTGGGCGCGGGCTTCGCGTCCTATGACACGATGAAAATCGCGCACCATGGTTGGGTAGGGATGCGCTCCGAGGACGCTGCCGAGGAGGTAATGCGTGGTGCGGACGTTAGTGACCCAGTCGCGCATGGCTTCGTTGATGGCGTCTTTGAGGGTGCGCGAACCGGAATCGACGCCACGGACTTCGGCTCCGAGCAAACGCATGCGGAAGACGTTCAGTTCCTGGCGGCGCATGTCCTCGGTGCCCATGTACACCACGCATTCGAAGCCGAGCAGGGCACAGACGGTGGCGGTGGCTACGCCGTGCTGGCCGGCACCGGTTTCTGCGATGACGCGGTGCTTGCCCATGCGCTCCACGAGCAGAGCCTGGCCGAGGCAGTTGTTGATTTTGTGCGCGCCGGTGTGAAGCAGGTCCTCGCGCTTGAGATAGATTTTCGCGCCGCCGAGTTTCGCAGTCAGGCGTCGGGCGAAGAACAGTGGCGTGGGGCGTCCGGCGTATGTCTTCAGCAACTGGTCGAGGCGTTGCTGGAATTTGCGATCGCGCCTGGCCTTCTCATATTCGCACTCCAGTTCTTCAAGCGCGGCCATTAGCGTTTCCGGAACGTAGCGTCCGCCGTAAGCGCCAAAACGGCCGGCAGAGGCGGCTTTCCGCGGAAGTTGTCCGGCTACTGGCTTGGTTGCGGTCGCGGTCGCCATCTCTTAGTTTGCCTCGTCCATGGCGCGGACAGCTTGGACAAAAGCTCGGACCTTTCGCGGATCTTTTTTACCGGGCTCGCGTTCGACGCCAGTGGAAACGTCCACGCCCCAGGGATGCAGGAGGTGGATCGCCACCTGCACATTGCCGAGACGCAAGCCGCCGGCAACGATCAGCTTGCTGATGCTGTTGATGATTCCTGCCCAGGGCTGAACGCGTTCCCAATCGAAAGCCTGCCCAGTACCGCCGCGCTTTTCCGCGGTTGAGGAATCGAGCAGGACGCCCGAGACTACGCCGGGACGGAAGCCATGGGTTTCGAGGAAGAGGTCGCCGTTTTTGGCGACGTGGATCTTGTGGACGCGTTTGCCTTTGTAAGCTTCGTCGGGCTCGACCAACCCGGCTGCAACTGGATCCCATCCGACAGTTTGTTCAGCGGGCGCGTCGAAGATCTTAGCGGGATAGCTGCGGAAAATCGTGGGGCGGCTGGCTCCGTTTGCGAGTTGATGGAAGAGCGCGCGGCTGAACTCCGGGCCCTCGTCACCGTGCAATTGCACGGCGGTGAGACCTACCTGTTTGACGGCGTCACGGACGTGGTCGGCGGTATCGTTGATGAAAACGCCGACTTTTTCGATGCGCTGCGGTAGCTTGGCGACGATCGAGCAGGCGGTTTCCAAGGTGACGTGGCGAGGGCTCTTCTTATAGAAGACGAACCCAAGCGCGTTCGCTCCCGCATCGGTGGCGGCGAGCGCGTCGTCGAGGTTCGTGATGCCGCAGACTTTAATCCAAGTCATAAGGGCAGCTATTAGCTATCAGTTGTCAGCAAAATCGACTAGCCACTGACGACTATTCTTGCTTCTTCCATCAACTTCGTTAGTGCCTCGCCTGGGCGCTTGGCTTTCATCAACGATTCGCCGATCAGGAACGCTTCGTAGCCGGCGGCTCGCAGACGAGCCAAATCGGCGCCGGATTGGATGCCGCTTTCGGCCACGCGGACGCATGCGGCGGGTATTTTTTCGACGAGCCGGAATGCGGTTTCGAGATTGACTTCAAAGGTGCGCAGATTGCGGCTATTGATGCCGACGAGGTCACAGCCGGCATCGAGCGCGCGTTGCAGTTCGCGTTCGTCATGAGCTTCGCACAAGACGTCGAGGCGGTGAGATCGCGCGATTTCGGCCAAAGATACCAGCTCTTTTTGATCGAGTGCGGCGACAATCAGGAGGATGGCGTCGGCGCAATTTGCTCTGGCCTCGACGATCTGGAATTCATCGACGATGAAGTCCTTGCGCAAACAGGGAAGGGAACTGCTGGACGAGGCCTCCCGCAGATAGTCCAGTGAGCCTTGGAAAAAGTCTTCGTCGGTCAACACCGACAGCGCAGCGGCGCCTGCACCCTCGAGATCCCGGGCGAGTTCGGATGGTCTGAAATCGGCCCGAATCAACCCTTTTGAGGGCGAGGCTTTTTTCAGCTCGGCGATGACTGCGATTCCGTCGTGCGCGACTCGACGCAGCTGATTCCGAAATCCGCGCGGAGAGTGCGAGGCAGCCGCATGTTCCAGGCCGCGCAGGTTGGAGTTTCGCCGGCTTAGCGATAGGCGCTGGCGCGTGGCGGCGACAATCGAATCAAGGGAGGCGGGCATGGCAGATGCTCAATTATACGGAAGGAGCCCAATTCCGGGCGGTCCTGCGGCGCAGGTGACGCCCGTGATCGTATGCCCGTCATGTGCCAATCATCGTGTGACGCTCATCATTGACCCGACTTCCGGCAAGGTGCTATAAACGAGTGCTTTGTGCCGAGGTGTGTAGTCTGACCTTGGGGCTATCGCCCGACGGCACAAGTTCTCCGACGCGGCCAAATCGGCAATCCTCATTATTTATTATGCCTGGTGGTAGAAGCGTGTTCGGAGCGTGTTGGGAACTCCGGTGTGAGCCGTACCGCGGCGGATTGAATCCTCCGGCGGGTTTCATGTGGCCGGAGCAAAAACACACGTCGTGACCCCTGAATAGGATTCTAGGAGGATTTTGATGCGCACTTGGAACGCCAATTTTGCGTCCGTGGGACGCCGGTTTACTAGAATTTCGGCAACCCTTGCAACTCTGCTGCTTCTGACCGCCGGCTACGCGCTGGCGCAACCCGCCGCTGACGAAGCCGGCGGGGAGGCGGCGCTGAAACTGCCTGACCTTTCTACGGTTTCTTTCCTCGGTATCGACGGGCATCGCCTGCTGATGATCGGGTTGCTGTTCTGCGTCTTCGGCCTCGGCTTCGGCATGGCTATCTACATGCGGCTGAAGAACCTGCCCGTGCACCGCGCCATGCGCGAAATCTCGGAACTGATTTACGAAACCTGCAAGACCTACCTGATCACGCAGGGCAAATTCCTCATGCTGTTGTGGGCCTTCATTGCGGTCGTCATCGTGCTCTACTTTGGCGTACTGCGGCATTTCGAAATTCCCCGGGTGGCCATCATCCTGGTGTTCAGCCTTGTGGGAATCGCGGGCAGCTACGGGGTGGCGTGGTTCGGGATTCGCGTAAACACCTTCGCCAATTCGCGGACCGCCTTCGCGTCTCTGCCCGGCAAGCCTTACCCGGTTTATCAGATCCCGCTGGAGGCCGGGATGTCGATCGGAATGATGCTCATCTCCGTCGAACTGCTGATCATGCTCTTCATCCTGCTGTTCGTGCCGGGCGACTATGCTGGCCCGTGCTTCATCGGATTCGCCATCGGCGAGTCGCTGGGCGCGGCGGCGCTGCGTATCGCGGGTGGCATCTTCACCAAGATTGCTGACATCGGTTCCGATTTGATGAAGATCGTCTTCAAGATCAAGGAAGACGATGCCCGCAACCCCGGCGTGATTGCCGATTGCACCGGCGACAATGCCGGCGACTCGGTGGGACCGTCGGCCGATGGTTTCGAAACTTATGGCGTGACCGGTGTCGCTCTGATTACCTTCATTTTGCTGGGCGTGAAGGAACCCACGATTCAGGTACAGTTGCTGGTGTGGATTTTCGTGATGCGCATCATGATGCTCGTGTCCAGCGCGTTGGCGTATTTCATCAATGGCGCCATCGCGAAAGCCCGGTTCGGCAACGCAGACAAAATGAATTTTGAAACGCCGCTGACTTCGCTGGTCTGGATTACTTCAATTGTTTCGATCATAGCCACCTACTTTGTTTCGTCTGTCATCATCCCCAGCCTGGGTGGCGATACGTCGCAGTGGTGGAAGCTGGCTTCGATCATCTCCTGCGGAACGCTGGCGGGAGCACTGATTCCTGAGCTGGTCAAAGTCTTTACCTCGGTGGAATCGCGCCACGTGAACGAAGTGGTGACCTCGGCAAAAGAAGGCGGTGCATCGCTCGGAATCCTCTCCGGTTTTGTCGCCGGAAACTTTTCCGGTTATTGGCTGGGGCTGGCGATGGTCTCTCTGATGTCGATTGCCTATTTCTTCAGCCAGATGGGCCTGGGCGTGGCCGCCACAATGATTGCCGCGCCGGTGTTTGCCTTCGGCCTGGTTGCGTTCGGATTCCTCGGGATGGGGCCGGTGACGATCGCGGTCGATTCCTACGGCCCGGTTACCGACAACGCGCAGTCCGTCTATGAGCTTTCACTGATCGAGCAGGTGCCCAACGTCAAGGCGGAGATCAAGAGGGACTTCAACGTCGAGGTAAATTTTGACCGCTCCAAGGATCTGCTGGAAGAGAACGATGGCGCGGGCAATACCTTCAAGGCGACCGCCAAGCCGGTGCTGATTGGAACCGCCGTGGTGGGCGCTACGACGATGATCTTTTCCATCATCATGGCGCTAACCAATGGGCTGACCGCGAATGTGGAGAAGCTCTCGTTGCTGCACGCTCCCTTCTTTTTGGGCCTGATTACCGGAGGCGCGATGATTTACTGGTTCACCGGCGCATCCATGCAGGCCGTTACCACCGGCGCCTATCGTGCCGTGGAGTTCATCAAGGCCAACATCCATCTCGAGGGAGCGGAGAAGGCTTCCGTTGCCGACAGCAAAAAGGTGGTTGAGATCTGCACGAAGTACGCGCAGAAAGGCATGTTCAATATCTTTGTCGCAATCTTCTTCGCGACCCTGACGTTTGCCTTCGTGGAACCGTTCTTCTTTATCGGGTACCTGATCTCGATTGCGATCTTCGGCCTTTACCAGGCCATCTTCATGGCCAACGCCGGCGCCGCCTGGGACAACGCCAAGAAGATTGTCGAAACGAAGCTCAAGCAGAAGGGCACGCCGCTGCACGATGCCACGGTGATCGGAGATACGGTGGGTGATCCTTTCAAGGACACTTCTTCGGTGGCCATGAACCCGGTCATCAAGTTCACTACGCTCTTCGGGCTGCTGGCGGTCGAATTGGCCGTCTCGCTGACCCGTGACCAAGGCACCGGGCTGACCCATATCCTGGCGCTTTGCTTCTTCGCGGTTTCAGTCTTCTTCGTGTACCGGTCGTTCTACGGGATGCGAATCAGTTCGGAGTAAGTGAGCGAGGTGAGGTTGCTTCGCAAGGAAAAACGCAACGAGAAACGCCATCCAGCACGCTGGATGGCGTTTTGATTATTACGCGCTCGCTTTATCAATCAGCGGCAGCGGCTTTTCGAGCGACGCAGACGTCTCCAGTTCCAGTTGCTCCTGTCCGCTGAGCGCGGACACTTTCCCCCGATAACTCTTCAGGTGCCGCTGAGCGGTCTCGAACGCTTCCTGCGCTTTGTTCAGATTCTTGCCTACGTTTTCAAACTGGTTCTGGAAGAAATCGAACGACTTCTGCGCCTTGGCGAGTTCGGCGCGGCTCTTCTCAAAGCGGCTGGCGACTTCGTACCACTTGTGCACCAGGGCAATCGTGTGCAGCGTCATCAGCAAGGTGTTGGGCGAGACGGGAAAGACGTGCTGCTCATTCATCCAGTCGCCTAGTTCGCGGTTGCGGATGACCTCCATATATAAGGTTTCGCTCGGCAGATACATGAGCGCGATTTCAGTCGTGCCATTCTCCGGTTGGATGTACTGCTGAATGCGCTTGGCTTCCGCCTTCATCACGCGCACCAGCGCAATGCGAGCCGCCTCAATCTCAGCTTTGTCGTTACTCTCAAACAAAGCAATCACTTGCTCACGCGGAAACTTGGCGTCGATGGGCAACCTGCGGTCGGGGAAATAGATGACCGCGTCAGCGCGTCCTCCGCCCTCGCCTGGCGACGATTGCAGCGCGAACATGTGCGCCGGCAGGAAGTCGGCTAGCAGACGCTCCAGACTCGCTTCGCCGAACTGGCCGCGAAGATGCGGAAGTTTGAGTAGGTTGTTCAGATCGTTAATTGAGTGGCCGAGCGCGCCAACTTCCCGAAGTTGCTCTTCCGCGGCCTTCAGGTGCTGCTGAACTTTTTCGAACTGGGCAAATCCTTCCTTGATGTTCTGATCGAGTTTCACCTGCACCTGCTCGGTGATGGCCATCAGCTTCGAATCCACGCGATCGCGAATCGAGTCGAGACTTTGCGCGGTCTGCTGATTCAGGCTCTGAAATTCGCTCTTGAGTTGCTGCGTGGTAAGCAGAAGAGAACCGGTCATCTCGCTGCGGCCTTCGCTCAGGCTGCGGTTTTGTTCTTCTCTGCCCGCGGCGAGTTGCTGCTCGACCGAACTCCGAATCTCTGAAAACCCTTGCTGGATGCGGTCTGTAACCTGCTGGCGAAGGTCCCCTTTAGTCTGCTCCAGCCGAGTGGCCATGTCGGCAGTGCTGATACTGATCTTCTGGCCAAGGGTGGTATTGAACCTTTCGAGCTGACTCGCAACTTCAGCTTTTACATCCACTTGCGCGGCTGCCGACACGCGGCGCAGCAGAGCAGCTGAGAACCCAAGCAGGACAAGGGTTCCGACGAGCACGGTAACCAGCAGTATGGTCTCCATGGTAAGTGGCTGAGCTGAATTCTAGAAGCTAGCGTCGGAGATGGAAAGCGGAACTTTTACTTGAACTCCGCCGGCGATCCCCGCGCCGCAACGCCGACCCAATAATTATGCTCCGGGCCCTGGTGGTTACAGTCGCGATGTTGGCGGTAAGTCCTGGACCCTGCGCGGGACAAACGACTCCGCGAGCTGTCGGCAGCAGCAACGATACTAGCAACGAAGTTAGCAACCAGCACCCCAACCCCCACTCGAACCCGGCAGCCGAATCATCCTCTGGCTCTGGTGAGGACTCCGCCGCCGAGAACGAACTTTTGGAATCGGCAAACAAGAGCCGCGAGCTCGCCGGCGTGCCGCCGTTGCGTATCGACGAAAGCCTGCGCGCTGCGGCGCTAGCCCACGCCTTGCGGATGGTTGCGAGCGAGCGTTTGGAGCATCAGTTGTCAGGTGAGCCTTCACTGATGCAAAGGATTGCTCTAGTCAGCCCGCTGAAAATGGATCGCGCTGGGGAGAACGTCGCCTACGCCAATTCTGCTCCCGATGTAAACCAAACCCTGATGCGATCGCCTCCGCACCGCGAGAAGCTGCTCGATCGTGGATTCAATGTCGCGGGCATCGCGGCCGTCTGGAACAAAAACCGACTGTACGTGGTGCAGGATTTCGCGCACGAGGTGCCATCATATACCGCACAGCAGAGCGGAGACTTGATCGCCCGGGCGGTTGGTGAGATACGGCAACAGGCGGGGCTTCCGGCGCTTGTCCAACTCGCGCTGCCGAGTCTTGACGCCGCTGCCTGCTCGCTGGCCAGAGAGAACCCTCCGAACACTCACCTGCTGGCAACCGCCTACGACAATCGAAAAATTGTCACCTACACCCAGAGCCGTCCGGAAATCCTGCCGCAAGCCGCGGTGCAGTTGCTGCGCGACCCAGGCGTGCGCCAGTTTGCGGTGGGCTCCTGCTACGCGGGCAATGCGGCGTATCCTACCGGAATATATTGGGTTGCGATTCTCCTCTACTAACGCTTTCTCTGTTGATCTCCTGACGATTTCGCGGCGCTGGCAGCACACGGACAAGAGTGTCCGCGCCACACTAAACTGTGTGTTGATGGAATCTGCTCCGCAAATCCGCGTCGGGACTGCCGGCTGGTCGTATAAAGACTGGGACGGGATTCTGTATCCGCCGGAAGTGACGCGGAAGAAAATGCATCCGGTCGAATTTCTGGCGCGATTCTTTGACGTCATCGAAATCAATACCTCCTTCTACGGACATATACGTCCGGAACTGGGCCGCCTATGGTCGCGGAAGGCAGCAGCGGTCAATCCGGATTTTCTTTTCACTGCGAAGCTGCACCGTTCGTTCACGCATTCTCCGCTCGCGGTGATAGAGCCCACTTCTGCAGCCAGCATCCGCCCCAATGACCATGACGAACGGCTGGCCCGCGAGGGTCTGGACTCGCTGGCCGCGGAAGGCAAGCTGGGCGCGCTGCTCATCCAGTTCCCCGTCTCGTTCAAGAACACGTCGTTGAACCGCGAATACCTGGAGCAGTTGCTGCGGCAGTTCATCGAGTATCCACGCGTGGTCGAAGTACGGCACGAGAGTTGGAACAATCCTGAAACGCTCGCCGAATTCATGCGCCACAATGTCGGTTTCTGCAACATCGATCAGCCGCTGCTGGGGCGTTCGCTAGCGCCGACCGAGCATGTCACGTCGGGCGTGGGATACGTGCGCCTGCATGGCCGCAACTACGAGCATTGGTTCGAGGGCGGGTTCAACGGCGATAACCGCAACGACCGTTACAACTATCTTTACAAGCCCGCGGAACTGGAGAAGTGGAAAGAGAAAGTCCAGGTCATCGCGCGGAAAGCCGGGTCAACGTTCGTGATTGCGAACAATCACTTTCAGGCGAAGGCCGCGGTGAACGCGCTGGAGTTGAGGCATCTGCTGGACGGGAAGAGAGTGCGGGCTCCAGAGATGCTGGTGAGAAACTATCCCGAACTGAAGGAGATGGTCGAGATCGAAGACGCGAGCGGGAATTATTCGCTGCTGGGGTGAAGAAAAGGCCTCAGCCTTTCCGCTTGAAAATGAGGATTTCGCGTCCCGGCTGATGTTGTCTGTGGACTTCCTCACCCCAATAGTAATGGGATTCCGGATCACCCATTTCCACGACTCCAACTTCTTCGAAGCCGTTGGAAAGGTACTGACTCATCCATGGAAGAAAGGCCATAACTTGCGGGGATCCGGCGCGAAGGACCCATGAATACGGGTTGCTGAGGAAGACCACATACGCCGGCCGGCTGGCTTCGACCTCCTGCATCATTTGCTTCTGCATGATAGGCCAGTAAGCCTGGTCTTCCATCAGGCTGTAGGTGTAGATATAGCCGGTGGCGGAATGGCGATGCGCGTAGAAATAGATCTCCGGCTCCGATCCCAACACCAAAATGGTGTCGGTCGGCGCGGTATGCTGGCGCAGATACTCAGCGATCGGCGCCGCTTCCAGAAAGGGATGCTCAGCATACAGTAAGCGGCATGCTTGAACCGGGGTCACTTTGAAGTAGAAGTCAGCGTTGCTATAAATCGCAAGCGCCCACACGGTGGCAAACACGATCACTGGTAAGACGCGAAGCCAGTGAGCAGCGAACTTCGCACTGAGCCACTGAACCGCGGAGGTAACGGCAATCGCGATCAGAATGGCCACCGCCGGCATCATCAAAACGAAATAATGTTGCCGGAAATAAAAACCGGGACATACTGCCGCGCAAGAAAACACCAACAGCCCGAAGATAAACCCGGCATGTCGACGGACGCTCGAATTCCAAAATGGCGTGGAAACGCCCACCAGAGCAAGCACCCAGAGCCAAAGCGTGTAATGCAGCAAGTAGGAAAAGTTAGACGTCAGGTATCCCAACCCCACGCTTAAAGGCTTAATCGTGACGTACTGATGCGCGTAGGCAACGGTCCACAGCCAGAAATTAGGGAAGACACCAGCCCGGTAGAGCAGCGCGCACGTAAGTGCGTACGGCAGGGCCCCGGCCAGCAGAAAAACGCCCATGTTCTGTGCCCATGGCTCCGACACGCGCTTATCGCGCTTATCGCGTTTATTCTTGGGCCAGCATTGAACGGCCAGGTAGAGAAACGCAAATGCGCCCAGCAAAATTCCGGGCTGCTTCATCAGGAAGGCAATGCCAAACGCCAGGCCGCTCCAGAAGAAAAAAGCTGTGCGTTTCGTTTCTGCGGCCTGTAAAAGCAGGATGAGCCCGATAAGTGACGCAAGCACGACGAAGTGAGTGGCATGTGCCGCAAATCCAAGCACGCCCTGGTGCGTAGTCAGTAAGGCGAAACTCGCGCCCGCAATGGTTCCAGCCAGCGTACCGAAGAGGCGCGCCGTGACCACGTAGAGCAGGATGACGGAGACTGCGTTGATGACCAGGAGCCCAAGATGGATTCCGCGGGGCGTCTGTCCAAACACCGCAAGAATTCCGGCATAGGCCGCATAGGTTCCCGGCAACTTCATGTTGTAGGCCAGTTGGTAGGGAGGAATGCCCTGGAGGATGAGTTGGCCGGCGTAGGCGTACTCGCCTTCGTCGCGCTCCAAGGGCATATCCAGCAGACGCCAGCGGATCGCTCCAAAGAAAACGATGACGGCCAAGAGGACGACAAAGTGCCCGCGAAAGAGGTGCCGCCATGACGGGCCCGCGTTTTTTTCCGCAGACGGATCTGGCGGGATCTCTTCTTCCGTTGCCGTTGGCTCGATGCGCAGTATGGTCGCACGTTAGCAGCTCCGCTCAGTGGGTGCAAGCTGGAAACTTGCCGGATTTGATTACCCTTGTGCCAGCACGGTTCGCCTTTCACAAGGCGCCAAGAAACGGGGCACGCTCGTTCTCTTCACCGGGAATATGAGCGTCTATCCGATGCGATATGCTGTTAGAAAGAAGATCAGGGGAAGAAGATCCGGAAAGAAGTTCCCGGAGTAACTCCTCGAACGATGAGTGCAACCCTCCAGACTACGAGCGGGAGCGGGTGGAGAACCTGGCTGTCAAATAGCGTGGCTGAACTGCGGCAACGTGAGGACCAGGTCTTTCTGGGGTTGGCGCTGGTGATCGGCGCGTTGACGGGCATGGCCGTCGTCGCCTTCATCGTGCTGACTGAACGGCTGGGGATGCGACTGTATCCGGTGGGTGGCGCTCCGTGGCGGCGCGTGCTGTTTCCCGTCGTGGGCTCGCTCGGCATCGGGTACCTGCTCTATCGCTATTTTCCGAATGCACGCGGCAGCGGCGTGCCCCAGACCAAGGCGGCTCTGTTCGCGCGCGAAGGGCGCATCACACTGCGCACGGTGCTCGGCAAATTTTTCTGCACCTCGGCAACACTCGCCAGCGGAATCCCGCTGGGCCGCGAAGGGCCTTCGGTGCAAGTGGGCGCGGGGATTGGTTCTGTGCTTGGACGCCTGCTCGGACTGCGCACCGAACAAGTAAAGAATTTGATTCCAGTGGGAGCGGCGGCGGCGATTGCAGCCGCGTTTAACACGCCGCTGGCCGCAGTAGTATTTGCGCTTGAGGAAATCATGGGCGATCTCCACGCGCCGGTGATGGGCGCGGTGGTGCTGGCCTCGGCTACTTCGTGGATGGTTCTGCGCGTCCTCCTCGGAAACAATCCGCTGTTCAAGGTTCCACAATATCAACTCGTCCATCCGGCGGAGTTTGCAGTGTATGCGGTGCTGGGCGTGGCTGGTGGTGTGGTTTCGGCGGCCTTTACGAGACTCTTGCTGGGCATGCGGGCGCGTTTTCTGCGGTTTCCGCAGAAGACGGTCTGGTTCCAGCCGCTGGCGGGAGGGTTGTTGGTCGGACTGGTTGGCTGGTTTGTCCCGCAAGTTCTAGGCGTTGGCTACGGATACGTCGGCGAAGCGTTGAACGGAAACATGGCGTTCAAAATGATGTTGTTGCTGGTGGTGTTGAAACTTCTCACCGTCACCACCAGTTATGCTTCGGGCAACGCAGGCGGTATCTTTGGCCCGGCCCTGTTCATCGGTGCGATGCTGGGAGGTACGGTAGGAACCGCGGCGCATCATCTGTTTCCCGCTTACACCGCAACGCCGGGCGCCTACGCGCTGGTCGGGATGGGCGCGGCGTTCGCGGGGATTGTGCGGGCTCCCATGACCTCGGTGCTGATGATCTTCGAGATGACGCAGGACTATGCTGTCATTGTCCCGCTGATGATTGCGAATCTGGTGAGTCTGTTCATTGCTTCACGATTGCAGCACGAGCCCATCTACGAAGCGCTCGCGGTGCAGGATGGCATCCACCTGCCTTCGGCGCAGATGCGCCAACGATATGGTCAGCGTCGGGTGGTAAGAGTGATGCAGACTGCGAGCCAGTTGCTGCCTGCCGAGATCACGGTTAGGGAAGCCCTGGAGCGGGTTCGTTCGGGTGGAGTCCGAACGTGGCTGGTGACGGATCGACGAGGTGTAGTTGGCGTGATCAACCTTGCGCGGCTGGAGCGAGAACTCGCCGAAGGTGCGGACAAGAAGCTTGGTGAACTGGTGGATGCGTTGGCTTTTCCGCACGTCCACCCCGACCAGGGGCTTGATTTGGCGCTCGAGCGCATGGGGGCGAACCAGATTGAAATCCTCCCGGTCGTGAATCGTGCCGATGTGCACAAGTTGGAAGGCGTCGTGACGCTGCGCGATGTGCTGGACGCGTATGGGGTCAGCCGCGCGTGAGCGGCAGAATCCAATTTGCATCGACGTTCATCTATGCAGCATGAACCTCGATAGTCTTTTCGTAGAACCCCTCTCCTCACAGCAGCCGCTGGGCGCAAGTTTGCCGGAAGGAGCTTTGCCCGAAGGAAGCTTGCCGGGCGGAGCGGTGCGCGCTTCCGAATCTGGAGATGCCGGCCTGCTCGACTCTTACTCGCGGGCCGTCACGGCTGCGGTTGAAGGAGTTAGTCCATCCGTGGTGAACGTTGAAGTTCACCAGTCGTTGCCTCGAACGGCGGGCCGAACTCGTTCAGGGGAGCCGCACGAGCGCCGTGGCGGCGGCTCCGGCTTCGTATTCACGCCTGATGGATTGATTCTCACCAACAGCCATGTTGTGCACGACGCGACGCGGATTGAGGTGACGCTGGCGGACGGACGACGGGCTCCGGCTCACACTATCGGCGACGACCCGGCGACCGATCTTGCGGTGATTCGAATCGGTGCTTCCGGATTGCAGGCCGTTCCTCTGGGGGATTCCCAGCGACTGCGGCCGGGCCAGATGGCGATTGCGATCGGCAATCCGTATGGATTTCAGTCCACGGTGACGGCGGGCGTGATTAGCGCGCTGGGGCGCTCGCTGCGCTCGTACTCGGGGCGCCTGATCGAGGATGTCATTCAGACCGATGCCGCCTTGAACCCGGGAAATTCCGGAGGGCCCTTGGTTGACTCGCGCGGCCGTGTGATCGGAGTCAACACGGCGACGATTCTGCCGGCACAGGGAATCTGTTTTGCGATCGGAATCAATACCGCGAAATTTTGGCCAGCCGCTTGCTGCGCGATGGGCGGATTCGGCGGAGTTACATCGGCGTCTCAGCGCAGACGGCTCCGATTCATCGGCGGGTGGTGCGCTTCTACGGTCTAGCCCGGGAAACCGGCGTGGTTGTGGTGGGCATTGAAGACGGCAGCCCGGCGCGGACGGCGGGCTTGCGCGAGGGCGACGTGATCGTGGCGCTCGATGAGAAACCGGTGGCCGGCGTGGATGACCTGCATCGTTTCTTGACCGATGCACAAGTGGGCGCGTGGTGCGCGTTGACGGTCATTCGCCACACCGAGAGGCTGATCCTCCCGATTTTTCCCGAAGAGGCACGGTAGAGACTATCTACTGCCGGCGGAGCCTCCTATCGCATTGCACACACTGGATTTCGTGTGTTAGCTTCGACTTCGAGAGGTCTGCTTGCGACACACAGTTCCGGCTGGGATGGACCGCAAGGAAACTGACGTTTACCTGCGGCTCGATTCGGCGCGTCTTCCCCAGCATATCGCCATCATCATGGACGGAAACGGGCGCTGGGCCCGGCGCCGGCACATGCCGCGGGTTGCCGGACATCGCGCCGGTGTCGCTGCCGTGCGTTCGACGGTCGAAACCGCGGCGCGCATTGGGATTCCGGCGCTGACGCTCTATGCCTTCTCCGAAGAAAACTGGAAGAAGCGTCCAAAGACGGAAGTCGATTTCCTGATGCGTCTCTTGTGCAAGTATCTCAAAGCGGAGATCAAAACACTCAACGAAAATAATATCCGCTTGAAGTACATCGGACGGCAGCATGAGTTACCCGAATCGGTGCAGCGCGAAATGGAAGAGGCGAGCGACGCCACGTCGAAGAATAGCGGGATGCTGCTGACGCTGGCGCTGAATTACAGCGCGCGCAGTGAGATCGTCGACGCGTTCCGCGCACTGGCGGAGGCCGCCGCCCGCAATGGCGGCCTCGATCACATGGAAGTCGATGAGCAGGCGATTAGCGAACATCTTTATACGCGGGGTCTGCCCGATCCGGACTTAGTAATTCGCACCAGCGGCGAGATGCGGCTGAGTAACTTCCTGCTCTGGCAGCTCGCCTATGCGGAAATCTATGTGACGCCGACGTTGTGGCCGGATTTCCGCGGCTTGCAACTGCTCGAGGGTATTGAGGAATATCAGAAGCGCGACCGCCGCTATGGCGGGCTGGGGCCGGATAACGGGCATGCTCCGCGGCACACGCCGCACCGTGCCCACGCCGAGGCGAAGCGTTGATTAGCTCGGCTCGTGGAGGGACGGGCGCCCTCGCCCGTCCAAGCCGAGCGCAGTTCGGCCGCTGCCTGCGGTCACGGGCACTTCGGTTTCGCGATACGCGAAGCGGGATCGAATTCCGATGATCAAGCGCATCGCGACCGCCGTCGTTCTAATCCCCCTCGTTCTGCTCCTGGTACTGAAAGCGCCGCTTTATGTACTGGCCATTGTGGCCGGAGCGGTAGCGCTGTTGGCCATCGCCGAGTTCTTGAAGCTGGTGACGCAGTACGGAATCCAGCCCCTTACGCTAGCGACGTATGCCTTTGTCGCGCTCTTCTTCGTATTTGTGGTTGTCGCGTCCACCAATCGCACGCCTCTGGTTGAAACTACCGCCATGCTTTACGGACTGGCGGTGGCAGCGGCGCTCGCACCTTTTGTGTTTCTGACAGCGGGCATGAACCGTGCCGACTTACGGAGTAGCTATCCGGCGGCAGCGGCTTCAGTGTTCGCCTTTGCGTACATTGCCATCCCGATGGCGTTGCTGGTCGCGATCCGCGAGCAGCCGGCAGGAGCGATCTGGACGATTTACATGCTGCTCGCCGTGTGGGCGGGAGACATCTTCGCGTACTTCGTGGGCAAGTCGCTGGGCCGGCACCACATGTCGCCCGAGATCAGCCCGAAGAAAACCTGGGAAGGCGCGGTGGCGTCAATCATGGCCAGTGTGATCGTCGGCACGCTGTGGTTTCAGCACGCGCCCGGAATCAGTTCCGCGCTTCTGCGAGCCGGGCTGATTGAACGTCGCGATGGCATGTTTGGCCTGGAGCAGCCGCAACTGTGGCCCATCATTCTGCTATCGGCGGCGGTCAACATCGCGGCGCAGTTGGGCGATCTGGCCGAGTCACTTATCAAGCGCGGCGCCGGAGCAAAGGATTCCGGCACGATTCTGCCCGGCCACGGAGGCATGCTCGATCGCATCGACGCCTTGCTGTTCGCGGTGCCGGTGGTGTGGGCGTACGGGGCTTGGCGGCTGATGCAGTAGTTCGTACTGCATCTCGATTCCTTACAACAGAACTACCGCAGAACCATTGCTTTGACTTTCACCTACGGGGTCACTTTAAAGACGACCCCAGATGGTTGCCCTGCTCCCGTGCCGCCCTGGTACGCTATGCCGTAAAGGTTTCCCTGTTTGTCGAGGATCACACCACCCATCGGACTTTCCCCGTCCGTGACGTCAAATTTCCAAAGAACAGTTTCGGTGTAGGTAGTGCCGTTCGGGCTCAGTTCGTAGACGGTGCCACAACCTGCATAACCGCCATTGTCGTTGCAGACTTGACTGCCTCCGCCGGCATAGGTGGTGCCGTACACGTTTCCAGACGAGTCGACGGTAAGCGGGCCGAGGGGATAAACGCCATCGCCCTTCTTGCCGGTGAAGGTGTGGAGTAGTTTTATTTCCCAGCTCTTACCCTTTGGCGTCAGTCTGAAAGCGGTGCCCCCCGGGGTCACGTTCTTGCTTAAATAAGTTGTGCCATACAGATTGCCCGTCTTGTCGAAAACTGGAGTGCTGTTGGGAGCGTATCCGTCGGCAAATACTCCTGTCTTGTTCCGAGTAAAAGCAAACAGTACGCTCGGATTCCAGTCGGTTTCGGACAGCTTGAAGACGTAACCTCCAGGGTATTCATCAACGCCTTCTGACATGCCGTACACGTTTCCTGTAGCATCCAGAGCAACTCCGGCAGGGTCGCTGTTGCCGACAAAATAGATCACCCTTTTCGTCCATCCTCCTCCACCCGACGGACTCAGTTCGAAGATACTGTCGTATTCCGACACACCAAACAAATTGCCGTTATGGTCCATCACTACGCCAGAATCCGGCCCTAAATCGGCGTAATCCTGACCGGTTGAGTCCGGACACGGGTATCCTGCAGAACAAAAGCTGTAGAGCACATTTTCGGTCCAGCCGCTTTGGGAAAAGCTCAGCTCAAAGACAGAACCATATCCGAACGCGCCGCCGGAGTAAGTCGTCCCATAAAGATTGCCCAGGGAGTCGAAAATCAAAGAACCTTCGGGAGTTTGGCCATCCGCGCATTTCGGCTGAGCGCAGAAGCTGTAGAGCACAGTTTCCGTCCAGCTGCTGCCTTGGGAGGGGCTTAGCTCAAAGACAATGCCGCCCCCATGTGCGCCACCGTAGGTAGTTGTGCCATAGAGGTTGCCGGCGGCATCGAAAACCAGCTCGCCATTGGGGCCCTGTCCATCCTGACAAGAAAGCCCACCCTGCTGACAAAAATTGTACAGGACCGTTTCGGTCGCCGTGCCCCAGGCCACAGTGGACAGCAGAATCGTGGCGAGGACCGAGAGAAGAATTACACGTACGGGGACGCTTAGGCGAGTCATAGATCCTCCCTTTAACGCAAACTCGACGCCGAGGGAGGATAGATCGACATCGATGGAGGATAGATCACGACACTACTCGCGTAAATGGCTCCTAAGTTACCGCTGCGCGGTACTTTTGAGCCATGAGGCGCGGCGAGGCAAAACCTTCACCACCCTGTGATTAAGGTTCGAATGGGTCTCCATCCCGTACAATAGACCTGCCGCACCGGCTTCCGCATGAGACGCATCGCCATCCTGGGTTCGACCGGCTCGATCGGCCGCAGCACTTTGAGTGTGGTCGAGAGCTATCCCGATCGCTTTCAGATCGCGACGCTGGCCGCTGGCAACAATGCCCAACTTGCCTTTGAGCAAGCCGTCCGCTGGAAGCCCCGCGTCCTCTCGCTAGCCAAGGAGCCCGATGTCTCTACGCTCCGCGCCAAACTCTGCCATGCGGGCCTCTCTGAGATTGAGGTCGTTAACGGTGCCGCGGGCACGGTTCAGGTGGCGACGCATCCAGAGGTGGATTTCGTGGTCAGCGCAATTGTGGGTGTCTCCGGGCTGGAGGCGACTTACGAAGCGGTGCGGGCGGGGAAGACTGTCGGACTGGCCAACAAAGAATGTCTCGTGGTGGCTGGCGAACTGATCACCGCCGCGGCGCGGAAGCAGGGAAAGCCGCTGCTGCCGATTGACAGCGAACATAACGCCGTCCATCAGTGCTTGCGCGGCGGCCGGATGGAAGAGGTGGCGAGGATCTGGCTGACGGCGTCGGGCGGTCCGTTTCTGAATACGCCCAAGTCGGAATTTGCCTCAATTACGGTGCAACAGGCACTCAATCATCCGACGTGGAAAATGGGGAAAAGGATAACGATCGACTCTGCAACATTAATGAACAAGGGTTTCGAGGTGATCGAGGCCTGCCGGTTGTTCAACCTGCCGCCCGATCGCGTCCATGTCATTGTACATCCGCAGTCTACGATCCATTCCATGGTCGAATTCGTGGATGGCAGCATACTTGCTCAAATTTCTGTGACCGACATGCGTCTGCCCATCTTGTATGCGCTGATGTATCCGGAGCGCATCGCGTCGGAGCTGCGCTTCTCGATCATGGACCTGCGGCATCTGGATTTCTGTCCTCCGGATATGGGTAAATTCCCATGTCTTCGTTTAGCATACGAAGGTTTAGCTTCCGAAGCGACCGGTGGCGGTGGCGCGAAAACCATCGCCCTGAACGCCGCCGACGAGGTCGCGGTGGCTGCGTTTCTGGACGAGCAGATCGGATTCGATGAGATTCCGCGGATCATCGAAGAAGTGATGGCTGCAACGCCAGCCGGACATTTAGAATCTATACAGAAGGTGCTTACGCTGGATATCGAGGCCCGCCTTTTGGCAAGAGAAACCATAAAGCAGCGCCGCCCGAAGGGATCGCCCATCAGGGCCATTTCGTGATGGGAATTTTGGAGTAATCTGAGTGATTATGCCCCAGCTTTTGTCCATCCTGCACACCGTTTTCGTCATGGGGATCGTGCTTGGATTCATGATCCTGATTCATGAGTTCGGCCACTACGCTGCCGCCAAATATTTCGGTGTCCGGGTGGAAGTGTTTTCGATCGGCTTCGGCAAGCGTCTGCTGGGTTTCACTAAAGGCGAAACCGATTACCGCATCAGCGCTATTCCGCTGGGCGGTTACGTGAAGATGTCCGGCGAAAACCCCATGGACGACCGCACCGGGGATCCGGGGGAGTTTCTTTCGCATCCGCGCTGGCAGCGCTTCATCGTGGCCCTGGCCGGACCGGCCATGAACATCATGCTGGCCGTCGCCCTGCTGACCGGCGTGTACATGGTGCATTACGAATATCCCGCCGATCTCGATGAGGCGGCGGTTGTGGGCTGGGTGAATCCCAACACCCCGGCCGAGAGAGCCGGGATTCAACCGGGCGACAAGATTGTCCGGGTCGACGGCGTCAACAATCCGACGTGGGAGCAGGTGCACGTCAAGGACGCGCTCAGCCCGAATCAGCCTTTGAAATTCGGCATCGAGCGCGATGGCAAGGTCACGGAGAAGATCCTCGTTCCGGAGCCGTTCGGCCCCAATCAGTACGGAGACATAGGTTGGGTGGCGAAAGAGTCCAGCACTGCTCTGACACTCGTAGAACCCGGGATGCCCGCCGCCAGGGCCGGGATTAAGATCGGAGACCAGATCCTCGCTGCGAACGGGCAGGATATTCCGCAACTGGGCGCGCTCATCCAGATGTTAAGCCGCACCAAGGATCAGCCGCTCGACCTTGTGGTGCTTCGTAACGGCCAGAAGCTGAACGTCAGGGTGAAGCCGATACTCGACTCCGGAGGTTCTGGACAAGGCCCTGCTTATCGGATCGGCGTCGCCAGTCTTCCCACCAAAGTTGTAAAGCTCAATTTCGCGGACGCGTTGAAACGCTCTCTATCGGACAACAAGAAAAGCTCTTTCCTGATTCTGGAGTTGTTGCAAAAGATGGTGGAGCGCAAAGTGTCCATGCGTCAGGTGGATGGTCCGATCGGTATCGGCAGCGCGGTTGGCGCGGCCGCACGCGAAGAAGGTTGGACTCCGCTTCTCTTGATCACCGCCGCCATCAGCTTGAATCTGGGTATCATGAACCTGCTGCCCATTCCCATCCTCGACGGCGGCGTAATCCTGCTCCTGTTGATCGAGAGCCTGATGCAGAAAGAGATCAGCCTGCCCATCAAAGAGCGCATCTACCAGGCAGCTTTCGTATTTCTGGTGCTCTTCGCGGTGATGGTGATTTACAACGACCTCGTCAAGACACTGCCTGGGCTCACCCGGCTGCCCTAGGCAGCCGTCAGCGCTTAGTTCCGGCTCGCCTTCGCGGGGGTAGTTCTGTGACTCGAGAGGTTCTCCGTCCGAGGCGTATTGCCTCCCTACGGCCTTCCCACGCCCATGTACTGGAATCCCATGGCGCGCAGGCGCGACGAGTCGAGCAGATTCTTGGTGTCGATGATGATCGGTCGTTTCACCAAATGGCGGATCTTCGCGAAATCCAGGGTTCGGAATTCAGGCCAGCCAGTGGCGACGATCAGCGCATCCACTCCTTCGGCCACTCCGTAGGCGGATTCGCAGTACTTCACCATGCCGTTCAGTAGCAGCCGCGCATCGGGAATCGCCACCGGATCGTAAGCTCGCACCCGCGCTCCTCCAGCCAGCAGGTTCTGCGCCAGTTGCAACGAAGCCGATCCCGCCACGGAGTTGGTGTTCGGCTTGAAAGCCAGCCCCAGAATGCCGACGTCTTTGTTTTGCACTGTATGGAGGGCATCAGCCACTTTCTGCAACAGCCGGTCCGCCAGGTTCATATTAACCTCGCGGGCAGCATTCAGAACTTTCAGGTCGACACGGTTCTCTTTCGCCAACCCGCTCAGCGACTCCATATCACTCTCGGCAAAAATTCCACCCATGCCGGCGCCCGGTTGCAGACAGCGCGGCGCAATCTTTTTGTCCAGTCCCAGCGCCAGCGACAGGCTGACGGCGTCGGCGTTCACGTGTTCGCACAGGCTCGCAATTTCATTAATAAACGAAATCTTGGTTGCCACAAAGGCGGTGGTCGCGGTGCGCGCTAGCTCCGCTGTTTCATAATTCGTGACCAGCACCGGAACTCCGCGCATCACCAGCGGATGAAAAATCTGCTTCAATGTGGAAACCGCTTCGCTGGAAGCTGTCCCGAGGATGATCCGGTCGGGCCAGTTGAAGTCTTCGACCGCGCATCCGTTGGTGAAGAACATGGGTTGGCACACCAGCAGGCTCTTCAGCCCTTTCTTGTGCAGCGTGTTTTCAAGCTCTCTGGTCGAACCAACCCCAACCGGGGTGACGATCGACAGCACCTGGAAGCGGCCAGCCGCGCTCGCCAGGCGGATGGCAAGTTCTTCCAGTCCCTGCTCCGAATCTTCGGCGAGAAAAATCACTTGGGTCTTGCGCGCCAATTCTTCCGGGTCCGCCGAATACACCAGCCGTCCCGCACGCACGTTGCGCCGAATCACTTCCTGAAGATTTTTTTCAAAGAAAGGAATGTTGCCTTTGGCAACTTCCACGAGGCGGGTGCTATCGGCATGACAACACCAAACCGGTGTGCCGAAATCTGCGAGGCAGGCGGAGATAACCGTAGCCAGGTAGCCGGATCCATAGACCCCAATTTGCATATTCTCTCTTCCGATCGAACTCGCGATCGAACTCGCGATCAAACCCGCAGCCTGGGATCCGGCACTCGGTCTGAGCCCGTTCAATCCATGGTAATCGGTCCGATGGACTTAGCAACGGGTAGAAAGGTCATGTCCCGCCGCTCAGCGAAACTGGCCGCGAATTGCGGGTTTTCAGGGGTTATTGCGGATAGGATTGCGGACGTGATTACCGCTACGCCTTGGACGATAATTGGCCGTGTCCCAGCGGCACCAGCGCCACATCCTGCCAGTAAGCGCCATTCTCGCGCACAAACATCAATTCCTCCAGGTGGACTTGGCGCTTGCCCGAAAACTCGGCCCAGCGCTCCCGCGCCAGCACGCACGCCGCGCGTGCCTGCTCATCCGTTTCCGTTTTCAAAATCGTGAGATGCGGAATATAAGGCCAATTTTCCTCGCAATGCAGTTCCTTGCTGCAGAGTTGATCGTGCAGTTCGCGCATCCGATAAGCAGCCCGCTTCACTTGGATAAACACCGTCGGAGTCGTCGGCAGAAATGTCTCCACGTCTCCCAGGTCGACGCTGAAGGGGACAACGCGACCACAAGCCTCGTCCAGAAATTCCAGCGCTTCCGCTTCGGTTCCCCTCAGTTCCCGCGGTGGAAGAATCGTGAGATGGGCCGGCATGTGAGCGATGGTCGGGTGGAGTTCCCGGCGCAGTTGTTCCACGAACTCACCAACCGGATTGCGGACGTACGTCACCAACGCGTAGCGTGAACTGGGCATGACTTCCCCGGCAGATTATAGCCCCAGTGCGGCAGCTACAGGCAGTCCACCTTCTGGTAGTGTCGCGAATGTCAGCCGCATCCCATCATTTATAATCGAATCCAGTCGGGGCGTAGCGCAGCCTGGTAGCGCACCTGCCTTGGGCGCAGGGGGTCCGCGGTTCAAATCCGCGCGCCCCGACCATCAACAACTTACGAGAGTGGCCCTTCAAACAGCCCGGCTCCGGAGGAACTTCGCAAAGTACATACACCCTGACACTTACGGCAACTTCGGCCTCAGCCACCAAGCCGACCAGTCAGTCTTTGCTGTTGACCCTCAGCGTTCAGTAAGGACTGGCGCTGGATCGCGAGATCGGCGAGACCAGGCACGATCGCGGCCAGATGACCCACAAGAAATGATTTTGACGTACACCCTTGCCGAGAAAGAATATCTCGATGCGCAGCGAGCCTTCAAAGCGCATCTGGCCACCGGCAGATTCCTCTTTCGGATGCTGCTCCCGATTGCGTTTGGGGCCGCACTTACGGGCCCCTGGCACAATATAGAAAAAAGAAGAGGCCAAAGGGCCGCGCGAACTCGTAATGCAGATCACACTTATGCGCTGCCAAGTCGCACAAAGTCAGTGACAGTTATCACTCATCTGAGTGATTACCAGGCGCTGCTTTGGTCACTGCAGTAGCTGGTGAGGGCAACACTGAGTTTTTCGGCAGCTTGCTCTAGCCAAACTCGGCTAGGATATTCCCATGAGCGTGCGCCGCGCGGCCGAGCAAGTCATTATGGACGCAGAAGAGCGCTTTGAAGGTTTCGGAAACCTGATGCCGTTCAAAGTGCACGACATCCTTCTTGTGTCCAGCCTCTACGATTCATTCATTCTCCGCGAGGATGGCCGGCTTAATGAGTTGCTGATTGACGAGTCGCTCGAACTCAACCTCAGGCAGATCCCCGGAATTACGCACGTCTCGAGCTGCGCCGAGGCGCTTCATCTGGCAAGTTCCAATCCGCAATTCAACCTGATCGTTACCAACCTTGCCGTCGGCGACATGGACGCCACGCAGTTGGCACACGAGGTCCGCCGGGCCGGACTCGATGTGCCGGTCGTAGTCCTGGCCTATGACTATCGCGAGATCAAGAATTTTGTCGCGCGGAACCCCGTCACTGAGATCGAACGCGTTTTTCTTTGGCAGGGCAATGCCCGCATCCTGATCGCGATCGTCAAGTACATCGAGGATAAACGCAACGTCCAGCACGACACGCACGCCATTGGCGTGCCAGTGCTGCTGGTGGTGGAAGACAACATCCGTTACTACTCGTCATTCCTGCCGGTGATCTATACCGAACTGATCAAGCAATCCCGGCGCGTGATCCAGGAAGGCATCAACGTGGCGCACAAGCTGGTGCGCACGCAGGCGCGGCCGAGAATTCTGTTGAATTCGAACTTCGAAGACGCGGCCCGGCTGGTACAGGAATATCGCGAGTATCTGTTCGGGCTGGTGGCGGACGTGGAATTCCCTCGGGACGGCAAGCTGAGTCCGGAGGCGGGCTTTGAGCTGGCGCGCATGGTGAAGAGCCTGGTGCCGGATGTGCCCGTGGTGTTGCAAACCAGCCGCACCGAGTTTCGCGCGCGGGCCCATGCCGAGGGATATTCGTTTCTGCGCAAACGCTCCCCTACGCTGCTGAAAGACTTGCGTCAGATATTGACCGAGCAATTCGGGTTTGGCGACTTCGTGTTTCGTCTGCCGGATGCGAGCGAGGTTGGACGGGCGAAAGACATGAACGAACTGGAAGAACAATTACAGACGGTTCCGGCGGAGAGCATCGTCTTTCACTCGCAGAGCAATCACTTTTCCCATTGGCTGATGGCACGCACCGAGTTTGCGTTGGCGGCCAAGCTGCGCCCGCGAAAAGTTTCGGATTTTGCCAGCCCCGAGCATCTGCGCCGCGATCTGATCGAATCGATCAACGAGTATCGCCGCGAACAGAATGAAGTCCTGATCGGCGACTTCAAAGCGGATACGTTCAAGCCCTCGGAATCAAGTTTTCTGCGGATCGGATCGGGGTCGTTGGGGGGCAAGGCTCGGGGACTGGCCTTTGTGCGCCACCTTTTGCGAAAGAGCCGCATGACACGCCGCTTTCCCGGCGTTCGCATCTCGGTGCCTCCAGCCGTGGTGCTGGCCACGGATGTGTTCGATCAATTCGTGGCCGAGAACAACCTCCTGGACTTTGCTTTGCAATGCGAGGATGACGCTGAAATTCAGCGGAGATTCCTGACCGCACCGCTCTCTACCTCTCTCAACCAAGACCTGAGATCTTTCCTGGCGGAGGTCAATCATCCATTGGCGGTGCGCTCGTCCAGCCTGCTGGAGGATTCGCAATACCAGCCCTTCACCGGGGTGTATGAGACCTTCATGTTGGGCAACCAGCAAGCAAATCCGGAGGAACGGCTGACGGCACTCAGCGATGCCATCCGGCGCGTCTATGCCTCCACCTTCAGTCGCCATGCGAAGGCCTACGTGCGGGCTACGCCCTACCGTCTGGAGGAGGAAAAAATGGCGGTAATTCTCCAGCAGGTTGTGGGCACTGCGCACGGGCAGCGCTTTTATCCGGATTTCTCCGGAGTGGTGCGCTCGCGCAATTTTTATCCCGTCCCGCCCATGACCTTTGAGGATGGCATCGCCGCCGTCGCTCTTGGCCTGGGCCGGGAGGTGGTGGATGGAGGGAAGTGCTTGACTTTCTGCCCGCGCTATCCGCGCAACCTGGTGCAGTTTTCCTCGGTCGAAGACATACTGTCCAACTCGCAGTCGGAATTCTGGGCTTTGGAGTTGGATGGCGCTTCCGATGGCCGTCCCGGGCATTGGCACGAGAGGCGGTTCGGCCTGGATGCCGCGGAGAGCGACGGCACGCTGCGAGCGTTGGCCTCAACTTACTCCAGGGATAACCACGCCATCTACGATAGTGTGAGCCGACCGGGATCGCGCATCGTGACCTTTGCTCCCATGCTCAAGCACGGCACTTTCCCACTGGCCGAGATTCTCGATGACCTGGTTCGGGCAGGTGAGGACGCGTTGGGTAATCCAGTGGAGATCGAATTTGCAGTGCGTCTGCCCCAACAGTCTGGGTCATCGGCCGGACAAGCGACTGGACAACCGACTGGAGCGGCGGCTGAATTTGGTTTCCTGCAGATCCGGCCACTGACGCTGGCGCGCGACAGCGAGGACTTGACCCTGGACGATGTGCAACCCGAGCGGTTGATCTGCGAGAGCGGTAAAGTACTGGGCAACGGCCGCATCGAGAATCTTCACGATGTGGTCGTGGTCGATTCGCAGCGCTTCGAGCGCAGTCGCAGCCAGGAAGTGGCCAAGGCGGTGGCGCAGTTCAATCGCCTGCTCCAGGGGAAGAACCGGCCCTATCTGCTGATCGGGGTTGGGCGCTGGGGATCGACCGAACCCTGGCTGGGCATTCCGGTCGAATGGGATGAAATCTCCGGTGCGCGGGTGATTGTGGAGGCGGGATTCCGCGATTTTCGCGTCACCCCATCGCAGGGCAGTCATTTCTTTCAAAATCTTACTGCTTTCCAGATCGGTTACTTCACCGTGAACCCAGACGCTGGCGAAGGTTCAATCGACTGGCAGTGGTTGACGAAACAACCGGCCGTGGAAGAGCAAGGCTGTGTCCGCCACTTGCAGTTTGCGGAACCAATTCGGGTGGTGATGAACAGCCGCACCAGCCAAGGCGTGATCTTCAAACCCGAAGACTAATTGGGTCCGGATCGAATTTGAATCATCAAAGTTTTGAGCGACGAAACTTGAGTCGATGAGACGGACCTACGAGATTTGGAGCGGAAGGAGCAATGCCGAAGACGCTATATATGGTGATCGAAAACTTCAAGAACGGAGATGCCGTTCCTGTCTATCGTCGCTTTCGAGACCATGGGCGACTCGCGCCAGCGGGGCTCTCCTACGTGGCAAGTTGGGTAAACGACAAGCTTGATCGTTGTTACCAACTGATGGAAACCGAAGATCGCGCGCTCCTCGATCAATGGATGGCGAACTGGAGTGACATTGTCGATTTCGAAGTACATCCCGTCATCAGCTCGAAAGAGGCAGCCGAGAAAATCGGTCCGAGCCTGTGAAACACTTATTCACAAAGCGTATCTAGCTCGCTACAAGCAACCCGGAAATACATCCGGAAGATTTGGCGGCACACTCCCTCCAATTTGATATAAAGTCAGGCTACCCGCAACCACTAGGCAGACGAGATCAGGAAGATGGAAATTCTCGAATCGCTCAACATCACGTCCTGGCAAGGGCCGTTCTCTTCCGATATCGTGGCGAAAGCCGCGGATGCGCTCGAAACCGGAAGGCTCCTTTACGCTCCGCAGCTGCCTTTTGAGCTATCCGAGGGCGAGCGCCGTTTTCTTTCTCCGGATTGCCTCGACGGCAAATCGAAAAACGTGAGCTTCCGTCCCGACTCCGGCGTCCTGAAGGGTACTCGTTGCCAGGGCGACGAGCGAGACGAGTTACTCGGGATGTTACGGCGCTACTACTGTCAGGCTTCCGATTTGCTGAAGGCGCTGTGTCCAGGATATGGCAATCATCTAAAACCCGGATTCGCCAGCTTCCGTCCCGCCGAGATCGCTGGCCGAACTACATCCTGGCGGCACGACGACACTCGGCTGCACGTGGACGCCTTTCCATCCCGGCCAATGCAAGGGCTGCGAATTCTTCGGGTGTTCACGAATGTCAATCCGCAGATGCCTCGCGTTTGGCGGGTGGGAGAAAGGTTCGAGCAGGCAGCAGCCAATTTCCTACCCGGAATCAAGCCGCCTCGACCGGGGACGGCGTCGCTGCTCTACTGGCTGCGGATCGTAAAGGGGCGGCGAACCGCATACGACCACTACATGCTCGGCATTCATGACCGGATGAAGGCGGACGAAGCCTATCAGTCTCAGGTCGCGCAAACTCAACTTGCGATTCCTCCCGGCACGACCTGGATCTGCTACACAGATTCGGTTTCTCACGCCGCCATGTCTGGCCAGTTTGCGTTTGAACAGACGTTCTATTTACCGGTCAGCGCCATGAAGGATCCGGAACGCTCGCCGTTGCGCGTATTGGCAAGATTGGTGGGGCGGGCGCTCGCCTAAAGAATGAAGAATGTCACGGCTTGGTTGTAGCGCATGCCGGTAGTTGCAGCCCTGCAAGCTTTCGATTAATGCCATCGCCTTGGTTGACGTTCGTGCCGTTGTCCTCAGAGCCTTGATCGGCAGCGATCTCTCCAGGCTGGTGGCAACCCTTGCGCGTCGCCCGACGCTGTCGTGGCATCATCCTGCGAAATTCGGTGCGTACGCTTGCAGTCGACACCATCGGTGTGGGCATGACGGCATTTGGATTTCTGAACCTGCTCTTGGCTACATTTATTCATGTCTCGTCAGAGCTGGCGTTCATCCTCAATTCGACCAGGCTTCCGCCCCGGAGCGCTTCAATCCGCGAAGTAAGTTGCCCGGGAACTACAGTTACTCTTACTAAGAGGACATTCAACCCACGAGGTTGGCCACGTGCGTCCATTCTTCTCTGACTTACCTTTATCGTACTTCAGTCGATATTACCTAAGACCATATGAAATGCCTCGTTTCGATTATTTTGCTGAGTGGTGCCATGCGAGCGCAGAGTCTTACGGCGAGCGCTCCTGCGCTCCACGACGCGCCCAGTTCACACTCGTTCTGGACCATCGAGAACAAGGTGGATGCCGGCATCCTGGCGGGACTAGTCGCCGCCGACGGCATTAGCAGTCAGCGCGGCCTGAACCAGGGTATGCGCGAAGTCAATCCCCTTATGCGTCCCTTCGTGACCCGTGGCGCAGCCGGAGAGGCTGTCGGGTCCGCTTTAGGTTTTGGCGCGGGAGTTGGAGTCGTGTACCTGTTGCATCGCAGCCACCACTACAATGCGGAACGCATTACGATGCGGCTGATCGTCGCCGGTGAAGCCGGGTTCGTCGCCAATAACATCATTGCGATCGCTAGAAAACAAGAGAACGAATAGAACTTTCCCTCGGGCGCCCGGTTCGGGCTCCTGGCTCGGAACCGTGATTTCGGCAGGGCATGCCCGTTTCCACGTTATAATTCCATGCCGGAAGAATTTCTTCGACTATTCGGAGAACCCCCCGGCTGCTTCCGCGCATCTTTGTACCGAAGGAGTCTGCATGGCGATTCAGAAAACGGAAAAAATCTGGCACAACGGCAAGTTGATCGGCTGGGACGACGCCACCATCCACGTGATGTCTCACGTTGTGCACTACGGTTCTTCGGTGTTTGAAGGCATTCGCTGCTACGCACTGCCGAGCGGCCCCGCGATTTTCCGTGCCACCGAACACATGCAGCGCCTCATTGACTCCGCCCGCATTTACCGCATTGACATTCCTTTCACGCGTGATGAGATCGTGCGCGCCATGGTCGAGCTGGTGAAACACAACGGTGTGTGGCCTTGCTACATCCGCCCCATCGTTCTCCGGGGATACGGCGAAGCCGGCGTCAACCCCTTCAACTCCCCCACCGAAATCTATATATGCAATTATCCGTGGGGAAAATACTTGGGGGCGGATGCGAGCGAAGGCGTGGACGTTTGCATTTCTTCTTGGATGCGGATCGCACCCAACACTTTGCCCGCGATGGCCAAGGCGGGCGCGAACTACATGAATTCGCAGCTCATCAAGATGGAAGCCATCGTCAACGGCTACACCGAAGGCATCGCGCTGGATGTGAACGGCTACGTCAGTGAAGGCTCGGGGGAGAATCTGTTTGTCGTCCGCAACGGCGTATTGCACACGGCTCCGCTGGGGAACTCTGTGCTGCCGGGCATCACGCGAGATTCGGTGTTGCAGATAGCGCGCGACCTCGGAATCAAGATCATCGAGCAGCAAGTTCCGCGCGAATCGCTGTACATTGCGGACGAGGTTTTCTTCACCGGTACAGCCGCGGAAATCACGCCGGTTCGCTCGGTCGACAAGATCGGCGTGGGCAAAGGCAAGCTTGGGCCGGTGACGAAATCTCTACAAGCGGAATTTTACGGCATTGTGCGCGGCGAAAAGGCAGACCGCTATGAATGGCTGACTTCGGTTCCGGTGGGAGCGAAGCAGCCGGTGAGCGTCTAGCTTCGGTAGGCCGTTTGCGCTTCCTGTTTTGTTGAGCGCCGCTCAGGGACTGGGTTGGGTGGTAAGCGACAGCTTGCTACCAAGGGCCAAGAGCCGCACCCAAGAGTCAAGCGCCGAAAGGCGAGCCAAGAGCCCACCGACAGAAAGCCAATGGTGCAGTTACCTCCGTCATCTCGTATGCGCGTTCGGTTCGGGGGATGATAGCAACTGTAGCTGGAGTCCTGCCCCTCATGAATATCGACGACTTGCTCCGCATCGCCATGGAGCGGCGCGCTTCCGATTTGCATTTGAAGGTTGGCAACTATCCTCATCTGCGGGTTGATGGCGATCTGGTGCCGCTGACCGACCAAGTGCGTGTGACTGCCGAAGACATGTTGAACATGGCTTTCAGCATGATGTCGGCGCGGCAAAAGCAAAAATTCAAAGAGACCACGGAAATCGATATGGCGTACGGCGTTGCGGGCCTAGGACGCTTCCGTGTGAACGTGTTTCAGCAGCGCGGCAACGTAGGGCTGGTGCTGCGGGTGATTCCGACGAAGATTCGCGCGCTCGACGAACTGTTTTTGCCGAAAGTTGTAGAACAGATCTGCGACATGCCGCGCGGTCTGGTACTGGTGACGGGGGTGACGGGCTCGGGCAAATCGACGACGCTGGCCGCCATGATCGACCGCATCAACTCGACTCGCGCCGAGCACGTCATCACGATCGAAGACCCGATCGAATTTCTGCATCGCGACAAGAAAGGCTACGTGAACCAGCGCGAGGTCGAAGTGGACACGCCGTCGTTTTCGGCGGCGCTGCGCGCTTCTCTGCGTCAGGATCCGGATGTGATTCTGGTGGGCGAAATGCGCGATCTGGAAACGATCGGGACGGCGCTGCACGCGGCCGAAACCGGTCACATGGTTTTCTCTACGCTGCACACGCTGGATGCGGTGGAAAGCATCAACCGAATCATCGCCATTTTTCCGCCGCCCGAGCAGAAACAGATTCGGCTGCAGTTGGCGGCGGTGTTGCGCGCCATTGTCAGCCAGCGCCTGGTGCGCCGGTCGGACGTCGAGGGCCGAGTGCCGGCGGTGGAAGTGATGGTGACGACGGCTTATATCCGGGAATGCATTCTGGTGCCGGAGAAGACGCGCGCCATTCGCGACGCGATTTCCTCCGGCACGTCGCAGTACGGCATGCAGACCTTCGACCAGTCGCTCTGGGATCTGTTCCAGGCGGGGCTGGTGAATTACGAGACTGCGCTGGAGAACGCCTCGAATGCGGATGAGTTCAAACTGCGGATGCAGGGGATTGCGTCCACATCGGACATCTCGCGGCAATCGATGCAGTCGGCTGGTTTTGGGCGTTGAGATTGGGCAGAGATTGAGTTTGTCCTGCTGAACGTTTGTCGCTTCTGAACTTTGTTTCCTCCTTGGACTTGGGCGCGCTTCGGCGCGCCCTTTTTTCTTGATCCAGAGAAGCCGCGGAAAGAGCCGTTGCCGCCGGAGAAGACGGGCAAGCCTCGTCTCTACGGCGCGATTTAGAGTGGTTTCGACATGCGGACGAGGTGGACGAGGATCTTGGCGACTTGGTCTGCGGGGAAGGGTAGGGTGCCGCTCTCGATGTATCCGAATCGCTGGTAGTACGCGGGCAATTCCTGGCGCACGTTTACGAAGGTGAGATCCATGAACCGGCATCCGGCGGAGCGGCATTGCTGCTCGGCGGCGGCGATCAGGCGCGTGCCGATTCCGGAGCGCTGGCGTTGCGGCTCGACTGCCAATAACCCAAAGTAACCGCGTTCGCCGCGCAGTTCGGTGTAGACGCAACCGGCCAGCACTCCATCCTCGAACAGCATGAGGAATTTTCCTTTCTGAAGAAGGGAGCTAACTTTCTCAGGGTCGGTGCGATCGGCGTCAATGAAGAAGCGCTCGGTGCGAAAGGCGGCATTCACCAGGCGCGCGATTGCGGGCGCGTCGGTGGGTTCAGCGGTGCGCATCTGGAGAGGATTCGGCAACTGCTGGATTCTACTTCAGAAGCAGGGCTTCAGGGATGAATGCACTTCAGACCAGGCCGAGTGCGCCCGGCTTGGACGGGCGATGCGCCCGTCCACACACCTACTTACTTAGTTGGGCTTACGGAACTTACTGTCGGCCAGATAGCGGAGCATGATGGAATCAGTGGCATTTTGCAACTGCTGCTCCATTTCGGGGGCTCGCATCGTGGCGTCCTGGCGCAGGGTCTGGCGGAACTTCTCACCCATTTCCGAATCGCTGGTGACGACCTGCATGTAGAACCAGAGGAAGTGGCGCATCTGGTCGAGGGCGGACTTGAGAACCTGTATGGACTCCATCTCGGGCGGATCGACTAGGGCTTCCATGAGTTCGGGGTCGGTGGGGGCCTGCATGGCGGCGCAGTTGAGTTCGCGCTGGATTACGCGCAGGTCGTCGGTGACGCGCAAAATGCGGAGATGAATCTCTTCCATGCTTTCCCGGTTCTCGCGATCCATGAAATCCTTTCCGTCCTGAGCAAGCTTCCCGACCGAACTTCCCGCCCGCAAGTTCCTGAACGGCGCGTTTAACTAAGATCGCATCCCGGACCAGAGGGGGAAAGATTCCCCGTGTGCATGAGCTTCGGTAATTGAAGTTACCTTAGGTCGAAAGCCGCACGGGACAGGCGATTTCAAGCGCTACTTTCACGCATCTTCTGGCCCATGAGCATGGCGAACTTTAATCCAGGAGAGGGTCCGAGTGTGGTACAAACGATTCGCGATGACACCACCGCAAACTGGCCCAGCGCAAACTAGCTTGGTGCGGACGATTGGCCGTTGGAGCCTGGCCGCACTGGCGGTGAACTCGATTATCGGGAGTGGAATCTTTGGCTTGCCGGCCACGGTGGCTGGGTTTCTCGGCAAACGCAGCGTGGTGGCCGCGTTGATTGCGGGGGCTGCGATGGGCGTGATTATGGCCTGCTTTGCCGAGGTAGCCTCACAATTTTCCGAGGCGGGCGGACCTTATCTGTACGCGCGTGCGGCGTTCGGGCGGCTAACGGGGATTCTGGTCGGCTGGATGCTGTATCTGGGGCAGACGGCGGCTCCGGCGGCGAATGCTAATTTGTTTGTCATTTATCTGGCGGAATTCTGGCCAGCGGCGAAAGAACCATGGTCGCGCTTTGTCATTCTCACGTTACTGGTGGGACTGTTGGCGCTCATCAATGGTCGGGGCGCACGGCAGGGCACGGCGGTGAGCAACGTGTTCACGGTGGCGAAACTTTTGCCGTTGCTGATGGTGGTGTCGGCGGGAGCTGCGGTCACGATCATCCATCCGGCACCGTGGGGTGCGGGCGGACCCATGCCGGCAAGCGCCTGGATGAAGGCGATGGTGCTGCTGATCTTCGCTTATGGTGGATTTGAATCGGCGATGGCGCCGATGAGTGAAGCGAAGAACCCGGGGCAGGACGCCGGTTTCGCGCTGTTCGCGGCGCTGACCGCCTGCACCATGATTTATGCGCTGGTGCAGTGGGTGGTGGTGGGAGTGCTGGGGCCCGGGTCGACTTCGGATCGTCCACTGGCCGAGGTGGCGCGCATCGCGATGGGCAATCGCGGCGCTGCGCTGGTTGCGATCGGGGCGCTGGTTTCTGTGTACGGTTATTTGAGCGCCAAGATGCTGGCGATGCCGCGCGTTACGTTTGCGCTCGCGAAGGGGGGCGATCTTCCAGGGGTGTTTGCCGCAGTGAGTCCCCGTTTTCACACGCCCTGGTTTTCGATTCTGTTCTATGGAGCAGCCGTGTGGGGGTTGGCAATCGTAGGGAATTTTACGTGGAATGTGACGTTGTCGGTGGCCGCCCGGCTATTTTACTACGCCGTGGTTTGTGCCGCGCTGATCGCCTTGCGCCGAAAGCAGCCGCTGGCGGCGGGTTTCCGGCTGCCTGGGGGGCCGGCGCTGGCCGTGCTGGGGATCGGGATTGCTGTGGCATTGGCAACGCAGGTCGATTTGAGTAGGTCGCTGATCCTGGCGGCGACGGTCGGGGCGGCTTTTTTGAATTGGTTTTGGGCACGTAGGGCTCGAGTTTCGGAATAGGACGCGGGCGGGGGCGCCCGCGCCACACACGTGTTGGAGGGTTCTTGTTAAGGTTCTGTCTTATTTGCATACTTCTTATTACTTGCGCTGTTTGTTTCGCGCAGCGCGAACCTGTGCTCAAGCAGATTGATCTGCCGCACTCCTACTACTACAGGGAAATGTATCTGCCGCAGTTGACTACGGGGCCAAGCGCGGCGGCCTGGTCTCCGGATTCGCGCAGCCTGGTGTACTCGATGGCGGGCTCGTTGTGGCGGCAGGAATTTGGCAGTCCGAAAGCGGAACAGCTTACAGCCGGACCGGGCTACGACTATCAGCCGGATTGGTCTTCGGATCAGCGGTGGGTGGTTTTTACGCGCTACGATCACGACAAAATCGAGTTGTGGTCGCTGGACTTGCGGGATGGACAGACGCGGAAGATGACGTCCGGAGGCGCGGTGAATGTGGAACTGCGATTTTCGCCGGATGGGAAGCGGTTGGCGTTTGTGTCGACGTCTTATAGAGGGCACTTTCATATCTTTGTGGGACGATTCGAGGGCGGATTACTCAGTGATGTGCGTCAACTTACTCCGGAGAATGTCAGCTTGCTGCCTCGTTATTACTACAACCAGGCGGATCACGAGATCAGCCCGGTGTGGACGAGGGATGGATCGGTAATTCTGTTCATTTCGAATCGGGGGCATATTCACGGCACGGGCGGATTCTGGAAGGTTAAGGCGGAGCCGGGCGCCGAGGCGGACGTTCATTACCAGGAGATTCGTTACGAGGAGACGAACTGGAAGGCCCGTCCGGACTTTTCGCCGGATGGGAAGCGCTTGGTTTATGCGTCGTATCTGGGGCAGAGCTGGCATCAACTGTGGGTCATGCCTGCGGCGGGTGGGGATGCGTTCCCCATTTCTTATGGCACTTTCGACAATGTGAATCCCCGGTGGTCGCCGGATGGGTCGAAGATTGCGTTTATCTCCAATCGGAATGGGAATACTTCGCTATGGGTACAGGCGATTCCGGGTGGGGAGCAAACGGAGGTCGTCGCGCGCGAACGAAAATATTTGAAACCCATGGGGCGCATTTTGCTGCGCGTGGTGGATGCTCGCGGAAATCCAGTAGCGGCGCGGGTTTTCGTAACCGGCGCAGATGGACTCGCCTATGCGCCCGATAACGCATGGATGCAGGCCGACGACAGCTTTGATCGGTCGGAGCGGCCGTTTGAGGCACACTACTTCGACACATCAGGCACGTCGGAGATAACGGTGCCGGCAGGCGAAGTCGAAGTGGACGTGATGCGAGGATTCGAGAATCATTTCGAACAGCATAAGGTGAATGTTAGAGCCGATAGCACTGTGCAGCTCACGGTCAGTATGTCACCGATTGTGGTCGAAGTGGACGCAACGTCAAATTGGGCGAGTGGCGATGTTCATGTGCACATGAACTATGCGGGTACGTATCGGAATACTCCGGCGCATTTGGTGGAGCAGGCAGCGGCTGAGAATTTGACGATTGTGGAAGATCTGGTGGTGAACAAAGAGCAGCGCATTCCTGACATGGTGTATTTCTCACCGCAACTAGATGCGGCTTCGACCGCGGATTATCTGCTGCTGCATGGGCAGGAGTTCCACACGAGTTATTGGGGACATCTGGGATTGCTGAATCTTAGGCGCAACTTCATTCTTCCGGGATACGCGGCGTATCCCAATACGGCGGCGGCCAGCCTTTATCCGGCAAACGCAAACGTCGCCGACATGGCGCATGAACAGGGCGCGCTGGTGGGATATGTGCATCCTTTTGACAGCTTTCCCGATCCGGCGAAGGATGATCCTCTTACTTCCGAGTTACCCGCGGATGTGGCGCTGGGCAAGGTGGATTACATCGAGGTGGTTGGCTTTTCCGATCATAAGTCGACGGCGGAGGTGTGGTACAAGCTGCTGAATTGCGGCTTTCGTTTACCCGCGGCAGCGGGTACGGATTTCATGGGGAACTACGCGTCGTTGCGCGGGCCGGTCGGCTTGAATCGCGTCTATGCCGAGGCGCCTGCCGGGCCTTTGAGGATTGAGCCGTGGCTCGATGCGATCAAGGCCGGACGGACGTTTGCGACGAATGGACCGCTGCTGCGGTTTTCGCTCGGGGATCAGCCGATCGGCGGGGAAGTGCGATTGGAAAAGAAACAAGAGGTGCGGTTTTCGGCTGAGATGAACTCGATGGTTCCGGTGGATCATCTTCAAATCGTCTGCAACGGGAAGGTGGCGCGGGAGCTTGCGATGGACAGCGAACGAACCTCGGCGCACATTCACGGTTCGATCCCGCTTGAGGCGAACGCGTGGTGTGTGCTCCGCGCTTTCAGCGACAAGGCGGAGTATCCGATACTCGACCTGTATCCCTACGCGACGACGAGTCCGGTGTATGTGAGGGTGGCTGGTGTGGCGGGGCATAATGCGGCAGATGGGGCTTACTTCGTGGCTTGGATTGACCGACTGATTTCGGGGGCGCGCAGTAATACTGCATGGAACACTGAGGCGGAGAAACAGTCGGTGCTCTCGATGCTGCAGGAAGCGAGACAGAAGTACGCGAAGATGGAGTAGGCCGGAACGTCAATCACATATGCCGCCCATCACCATCCAACAATCGCCGACAATTTTCCAGAGCGGCGACAAGCCCATCCGCCTCGACGCCTACTTGCCGGAGACAGCGAATGGTTCCGTTCCTGCCGTCATCGCGCTCCACGGTGCTGGAGGGGGCGTGTCTGGCATGGAGCGCTACGCCAGCATGCTCTCGGCCCAGGGGTTCGCGGTGTACGTGCTTCATTATTTTGACCGCACCGGCATTGAATCCGCCGACAAGGCGACCATCGTGCGCAATTTTCCGCTGTGGATGAAAACACTTTGGGACGCAACCAATTTTGTCGAAACGCAGCCGCCTGTCGATCGCGGTCGTATCGCTCTGCTGGGCTTTTCGCTCGGAGCCTACCTCTCGCTCGCCAACTCCGCCATCGACCATCGCGTGAAAGTCGTGGTGGAGTTCTTTGGAGGCATGCCCAAAGAGATGAACTTCTTCATGAGGCGCCTCTGTCCCGTGCTCATCCTGCACGGCGAGGATGATCCGACCGTCCCGGTTGAAGAAGCCTACCAGTTACAGAGATTGCTGGAGAAGAAGGGAATCCCTTACGAAATGAAAATCTATCCCGGTGCCGGCCACGGCTTCGAGGACCAAACTATCTGGCGGGACGCAGGGATGAGGAGCCTGCAATTTCTGCAGAAACACCTGGCCGCGCATAACCCTGAAAAGCTCGCGTAGGGACGGACGTATACGTCCGTCCCAGTCGAACGCAGCCCGCCAGTGCCCTAAATTCGGGAGAGCCGAAACGGAGCACTGAGCAAGCGCACGGGGAGCATCACTACGGCCCAAACGAGGGCGAGTGCGCCGTGGACGGCGATTCCAACGAGACGGAAGGGCAGCAACAGCAGCCATATGATCGGATAGAGGACCAGCGCGAGCAGTGCCACGGGCCAGCACAACACGAAGAGAAAGCACCAAAGCAGGAATGCGATCATATAAACACTCCACTTAGATATGATACGCAGGGCAAGGGAAAAAGTTCAATGCGCTGCCGAGCTTCGGCTGGGACAGGTCCTGACAGAAGTTGAAGGAATGCGTGCGTCCCGATGTGAGCTGGGGCACTCCCTACATCGTCTTCAATTCAGAACTGATTCGCAGCTTGGCTTCGGTTGCTTTCTGGACGTCTTCGACCGTCAGGCCGGGAGCAATCTCTTCGAGCAGCAGGCCTTCTGGCGTCACCCGGATGTAGGCCATCTCGGTGACGATTGTGTCCACAACCTTCACGCCGGTCAGGGGCAGGGTGCATTTCTTCAAGATCTTTGGTTGCCCGTCTTTGGTCGCGTGTTCCATGGCGACGATCACGCGCCGCGCTCCGGCAACCAGGTCCATGGCGCCGCCCATGCCTTTGACCATTTTGCCTGGGATCATCCAGTTGGCCAGGCTGCCGAGTTCGTCAACTTCCATTGCGCCCAGCACGCTGAGGTCAACGTGGCCGCCACGAATCATCGCAAAAGAATCGGCACTCGAAAAGTACGCCGTGCCCGCCAGTTCGCTGACGGTTTCTTTTCCGGCGTTGATCAGGTCCGGGTCTTCTGAACCTTCGAGCGGATATGGACCGATGCCGAGCATCCCATTCTCGGATTGAAGAATCACGTCCATGCCTGGCGGAACATGATTGGCAATCAGCGTGGGCAATCCGATGCCGAGATTGACGTAGAATCCGTCCTGCAATTCGCGGGCAACGCGCTTGACGATACGTTCGCGTTTGTCGGTGTCTTTGGAGGGTTTTGCTTCTGTCGGCATGGTCTCGGTCTCAGGTGTAAGGTCTCAGGGAAATCCCAATTATGTTAACCACTAATCACTGCCAACTGCTTTCCGTAATGTTCTTCTCTCGATCCTTCTCTCATACAGCTCGCCTTGGAAGATTCGTTTTACGTATACGCTTGGAGTATGCACCAGATCGGGATCGAGTTCTCCGGGTTCGACCAAGTGCTCTACTTCGGCGATAGTGATCTTGGCCGCGGTGGCCATCATGGGATTGAAATTGCGCGCGGTTTTGCGATAGACGAGATTACCCCACTTGTCGCCCTTCCAGGCCTTGACGAAGGCAAAATCGGCTTGCAGTCCGCGTTCCATCAGGTAAGTGCGGCCGTCAAACTCGCGTGTTTCTTTGCCCTCGGCGACCACCGTTCCGACACCGGTGGGGGTAAAGAACGCCGGAATGCCGGCGCCACCGGCGCGAATTCGCTCGGAGAACGTTCCTTGCGGAACGAGCTCGAGTTGTAGGTTGCCGTTCAGCACCATCTGTTCGAGCAGTCTGTTTTCTCCGACGTAGGTTCCGACGTGCCGCCGGATCTGGCCATTGGCCAGAAGCAGCCCCATGCCGACGCCATCGATGCCGACGTTGTTGCTGATGGTGGAGAGGTTCTTGACTCCCTTGCGGGCGAGAGCGCGGATCAGGTTCTCGGGCATCCCGCACAAACCGAATCCGCCCACCATGATGGTGGCTCCGTCAAACACGTCCTGGATCGCCTCTTCGGCGCTCGCGACGACTTTGTGCATAGCAGGAGAATTCTATAGGAAATTTCACTTCGGAGGCACCCTCCCTATGTCCAGCGTTGCTTGGGCGATTCAGGATTGAAGTACGTAGTTCGAAGCAACGTCGCGGAACGCAGCCAACTGTTCTCTCCGGGTGATCTCGTCCCAGCCCAGCTCTGAGGACATCAAGTCAGCGACGGCAGACGCCATTGCCAGGGCTGCGCGCGCATTCAAGAACAGCGCGCGTGTGCGCCTTGCGAGCACGTCTTCCACGGTGCAGGCCATCTCGTGTCGCGCTGCCCAGATCACCTCCGCCTTGATGTAGGGCAGCGCCGCATGTAGAGGTTCGCCGAGCCCCGCGTCGGTCTCGATCAGCTTGCGAATCTCGTACGCATCCGAACCATAGACAGCCAGCGAGCCGAATTCTTTGGCTGCCTCTTCTTTCGTAGCGTCGCGGAAGCCGTGGATGCGCAAGTGGTGCGTGACGCATGGTTTGTCCGGCAACTGCGCGAGCGTGGCCGCCTGATCGACGCAATCCTCGGCCATGTGGCGATAGGTTGTCCATTTTCCACCGCAGACGGTGACCAGGCCGGAGCGATCAATGTGGATGACGTGATCGCGCGACAGCGCCGCCGTCTTGACCACGCCACTGGCCACGCCCGTTGCCCGTACCAGCGGCCGGATGCCGGCGAATACGCTCAACACATCGTCGCGTGTGGGTGCTTTTGTCAGGTATTGCCCAGCGGTCGCTAGGATGAAGTCGATCTCCTGCTCCATCGCGACGGGCTCAAGCGTGGCAGCGGCAATGGGTGTGTCGGTGGTTCCGACTAGCGTGTGATCGTGCCACGGAATCGCGAATAACACGCGGCCATCGCTAGTGTGCGGAACCATGACGGCGCTTTCGCCCTGCAGGAAGCTCGATTCGAAGACCAGGTGAATGCCCTGGCTGGGGACGATCATGGGAGTAGCGGAAGGCTCCGCTTTTAGCCGAAGCAGGTCGCTGAAAGCGCCGGTGGCGTTGATCACAACTTTGGCGGCGGCGCGAAAGTCGTTGCCGGTTTCGACATCGCGCGCGCGGACACCATTCACAAATCCCTGAGCGTCCTTGGTCAGTCCCGTGACTTCGACATAGTTCAGCAAGGTGGCGCCCTGCTCGAACGCGGTGGCCACCATGTGGATGAGCAGGCGGGCGTCGTCAAATTGACCATCGTAGTAGACTGCGCCGCCGCGCAGGCCTTCGGTCTTCAATGTTGGCAGATGTTCGAGCGTCTCTTCTTTGGAAAGAGTTCGGGAGAAGCCAAAACCGTACTTGCCGGCCAGCAACTGATAGAGCTTCAGTCCGAGACCGTAGAATGGGGCCTCCCACCAATCGTAGTTCGGCACCACGAACGCAAGATCGTGCACGATGTGGGGTGCGTTTTGCAGAAGCAGGCCGCGCTCCTTGAGCGCCTCCATGACGAGGCCGATATTGCCCTGCTCAAGATATCGGACGCCGCCGTGCGCCAGCTTGGTGCTGCGACTGGAGGTGCCTTTGCCGAAGTCGCTCTGCTCGAGCAGGAGCACATCATAGCCGCGGGCAGCGGCGTCGATCGCTACGCCCACCCCGGTAGCGCCCCCGCCTACGACAATCATGTCCCAGGCTTGAGGATGCGCGTCGATGCGGCGCCACATGTCGGTTCGATTCATAGATGCGCTTCTTGCTGATTGGCAGGATAGCGTGGGCCACGCGCGGACTAAAGTCGCGAGCCGGGTTCATCGTGCTTCCGTCGGTCCCCGACATAGGGCGATTCCACCCAGTCGAACGAGCGCGTCACCGCCTTCTTCCAGAAGTGATAGAGCCGCTCGCAAGACTCCTGATCCATTTTCGGCTCCCACCTTTGATCGACTGACCAGTTGGCGACGAGTTCGTCGGTATCCTGGAAGAAGCCGACCGCCAGCCCGGCGGTATAGGCAGCGCCGAGAGCTGTGGTCTCCTTCACCATGGGACGAACTACCGGCTTCGTCAGAATATCGGCCTGAAATTGCATCAGCAGATCGTTCATCACCATGCCACCGTCGGCGCGCAGGACGTCGAGCGTTATGCCAGAGTCCTTTGCCATCGCATCGACCACCTCGCGCACCTGAAACGCTGTGGCCTCGAGCACGGCACGGGCAATGTGGCCTTTGTTGACGAAGCGGGTCAAGCCGGCTATCACGCCGCGCGCGTCGTCCTTCCAATAGGGCGCGTACAAGCCGGAGAAGGCGGGAACGAAGTAGACGCCACCGTTGTCGCTTACGGTTCGGGCTAGCGCCTCAATGTCTGAACTCCTTTCAATGAGTCCGAGATTATCGCGGAGCCATTGCACCAGGGCGCCGGTAATGGCGACGCTCCCTTCAAGCGCATAACATGCCGGCTTCGGACCGAACTTGTACGCCAGTGTGGTCAGCAGACCGAAGTTTGAAAGCACTGCTTTTTCTCCGGTATTCATCAGCATGAAGCAGCCGGTGCCGTAGGTGTTCTTCGCTTCTCCTGGAATGAAGCAGGCCTGTCCGACCAGGGCGGCTTGCTGATCGCCAAGATCGCCGGCGATCGCGACGCCGAGAACGGCTGGCAATTGCGCAGTACCATATACTTCGCTGCTCGAAACAATCTTCGGCAGCATCTCGATTGGAATGCCGAAGTCTTTCAAGATTTCCCGATCCCACTGCAGCGTGTTGAGGTTCATCAGCTGGGTGCGGCTGGCATTGGTCACGTCGGTTACGTGGACGCCGCCATGCGGTCCGCCGGTGAGATGCCAGATCAGAAAAGTATCGATATTGCCGAACAGGAGATCGCCGGCTTCGGCTTGTGCGCGTGCGCCCGCAACACTTTCAAGAATCCAGCGAATTTTGAGGCCGCTGAAATAGGTAGCGAGCGGAAGGCCGGTCTGGGCGCGATAGCGGTCTTGTCCGCCGCATGCGGAGAACTCGGCAACCGCGGGAGCGACGCGCGTGTCTTGCCAGACGATCGCGTTGTAAGCGGGCTTCCCACTTCTCTTTTGCCAGACCACGGTGGTTTCCCGCTGGTTGGTGATTCCGATCGCAGCCAGATCTTCTGGCCGCAGCCGGCGTAATGCCATTGCTTCCTGAATGACATCGTTCGTGCGGCGCCAGATTTCTTCGGGATCGTGCTCGACCCATCCCGGTTGGGGATAGATCTGCTCGTGCTCTTTTTGAGCGGTGCTCACGATGCGGCCGGAGCGATCAAATACTATGAAGCGCGGGCTTGTCGTTCCCTGATCAATGGCGCCAATGTAACTTGCCATCGTTGGTTTTCCTCACTCGTGCCCAGTGCTCACCCGTTCGTTTGTTTTCGTCGTTCGCGGCGTCTGAAGTGTGCGCTGGCCACACCTCCGCTACTTCATGTCCCCTCATGGGTCAGACAAACAGCCTATTCTCCGGGCGATGAAAGACGCAAATGAAGAGAATTAAAAGAGTTAGCTGGGGTTGATTGGCGCGGCTACACTTTCTACGGTAACTCGGCATAAATTCTACTGTAACTGCGAGATAGCACAAAGGTGGACTGTAACCAGAAGCGGGTTCGTGGCATCTTACAGAATCAGAAGTGAGGTTTGCGCCCCCGGCAAGCCAGGAGTGTGGGGCTCCGTGAAGCGTCTGGGAAAAGTTATTCGGTCTGTACAAGCTTTCGGTCGCGAGCTTTCCGGCAGGTCGAATGCGGTTGAACCGAGACGCATGCCCGCAATTGGCCTCGCTTTGGGCGGAGGCTTTGCCCGCGGCATCGCGCACATAGGCGTTCTCAAGGTCCTCGAAGAAGAAGGCATTCCGGTTCGCATGGTGGCGGGCACCAGTGTAGGCGCACTGATGGGTGCCGCGTATTGCAGCGGACTCACCATTGCGGAACTGGAAGAAATCGCCCACAAAGTTCGCTTCACCACATTCGCGCGCTGGACGCTCTCGCGCTACGGCTTCGCCACCACGGATCGCATGTGCTCGTTTCTGACGCGAATTTTGAAGGTGCATACTTTTGAAGAGTTGCGTGTCCCTCTGGGTGTGACTGCCACTGACTTCAAAACCGGGGCAGGAACAGTCTTTACCTCCGGTCCGATCATCGATCCTGTGCGGGCCAGTTGTGCTTACCCAGGCATGTTCCTGCCGGTAGAGATCGGTGGCAGCTGGCTGGTGGATGGCATGCTCTCTTATCCGGTACCGTCGCGTCCCCTGCGTGAAATGGGCGCGGATCGCGTACTGGCCGTGCATCTAAAAGGGCAGTGGTCAAAGACGACCGCACCCCGGCATTTCTTTGACGTCATCGGACAGTCGTTTGCCATCGCGCAGGACATGATGAGTACAGTATGGAGAAGCGCAGCCGACCTCGTGATCGAGCCTGATGTCGCGGGTTTTGACTATGACGACTTCAAACGCGCTGGCGAATTGATCCGCGTAGGCGAACTGGCGATGCGGAGCGCGCTCCCCGAAGTGCGCAAATGGATGGAAGTCCCTGTGGCGACAGTCACCCCTCTGAAAGCACCCGCGCTGGCCACGTAGAACGCGTCTCCCGCCACGCTTGGGCAGAAAGTCACTCCTACCTGTAACCATGAGCACTCCCGTCTGTGATCCTGCGCACAGCGGTCTGGCAACCTATTCCTGTATCTAGTGAAGGCAGCATTTCTATGAATGCCTTCAAAGATGCCGGGCACCTATTTCGGCTAGCTGCGGTCTTCGTGGTCGGCGGCTTGGCGTTTGTGGGAGTGCGCGCGCTTCTGGTGCCGAAGAGTTTCGGAGAGTACGGACACTACCGCGGAAACGCCCTCGCCGAGATCGCCGCTCGCCCGGTGAACTTCGCCGGCCACCAGGCCTGCGAAGATTGCCATGCGGACGTCCTGGAAAAAAAGAAGAGCGGCCGGCATGCGCACGTCAACTGCGAGGCGTGCCACGGACCACTGGCAAAACATGTCGATGACCCGGGCTCGGTACAGCCCACCAAACTCGATACGGCCGTGCTGTGCGTCCGCTGTCACGAAGCTAACACCGCCAAACCAAAAGGATTCCCGCAAGTTGTTTCCGCCGACCACTCTTCTGGATTGCCCTGCGATACCTGCCACCAGCCGCACAGCCCGGCCATCACCGCCGCAGAGCCGGCCGGAGAGACGAAATGAGCATTACCCGGCGCCACATGTTGCTCCTGTTGCCGGCGGCGGCGATCGCATGGAAACACGTGCTTGCCGGGACCCCGGAAGTCTCTCCCAATTACAAAATATCCGAGCACTGGTGGAGCATGCTGATCGACCTCACCAAATGCATCGGTTGCGGGAACTGTGTGCGGGGGTGCCAGACCGAGAACGACGTGCCGGACGGATACTTCCGTACCTGGGTGGAACGCTACCACGTGACGGACTACGACATTGAAAATCCGCACGTGGACTCGCCCGACGGCGGCAAAAAGGGATTTCCGCCGACCAAGGAAGAGGGTGGGAAGAACTTCTTCGTTCCCAAGCTGTGCAACCATTGTGCGGATTCACCCTGCACCCAGGTTTGCCCGGTCGGCGCGACGTTTATAAGCCCGGATGGCGTGGTTCTGATAGACAAGAAATACTGCCTCGGCTGCCGGTATTGTGTGCAGGCCTGCCCCTACGGTTGCCGCTTCATCAATCCGAGCACAATGACAGCCGAGAAGTGCACGCTCTGCTATCACCGGATCACAAAAGGCCTTACCACCGCTTGTTGCGAGGCGTGCCCGACTGGCGCGCGCCAGTTGGCGGACTTGAAAAACCCCAACGACCCGATTCATGAATTCCTGAAGACTCACAGCGTTCAGGTCTTGAAACCCTATATGGCGACCCATGCCAAGGTCTTCTACAACGGCCTGGATGGGTCGGTGCGATAAGGTTCGGTGCGATGAGACTCAATGCGATAACGTTCGATGCGATAAGGAGACCGTGACCGTTTATGCCTGGCGTTGAAGGCTTCATGTATCCGAACGAAATCGAGCTGCAGTGGAGCGTGCTGATCGTACTGTACCCGTTTCTCACCGGGCTGGTAGCCGGCGCGTTTATTCTGGCTTCGCTGGAGCGCGTTTTCCAGGTGCAGGCGGTAAAGCCCACCTACCGGCTGGCGCTGCTGACTGCCTTGTCCTTCTTGCTGGTGGCGCCGCTGCCGCTGCAACTGCACCTTGGACATCCGGAACGGTCGTACGAGATGTACCTGACGCCGCACAAAACGTCGGCCATGGCCATGTTCGGGTTTGTGTACCTCTGGTATCTGATGGCGGTCCTGGTGCTCGAAATTTGGCTCGACTACCGGCGTGACATCGTGGTGCTCTCACAATCCACCACCGGATGGAGGCGCTTGATCTACCGGATGATGACGCTCGGCTCGAGCAACATCAGTGAGCACGCACTTGCGATTGATGAGCGAGTGGGCTGGCTGGTTACCGTTATCGGCATCCCGTCGGCGTTCCTGCTGCACGGATATGTGGGGTTCATCTTTGGCTCGGTCAAAGCGAACCCGTGGTGGTCGTCGCCGCTCATGCCGGTGGTGTTTATCTTCTCCGCCATGGTCTCGGGGATCGCCACCGTGATGCTGCTCTACATGCTATTGACGTGGGCTCGCAAAGAGACGATCAATATGCGCTGCGTGGACACGGTGGCGCGCTACTTGTTCTACACCTTCATTCTCGATTTCAGCCTGGAAATGCTCGACCTGATTCATCGCATCTACGAGTCCGATGAATCATTTCGCAGCCTGGATTTTATGGTCCACACCAAGTTGTACATGTCGCACATTGTGGTCCAGATTGTGCTTGGCACCATTGTTCCCATTGCGCTTCTCGGATTGACCCAGGTGTTGAGGCTCGGCGAAATGGCCCGCAAACGCATTTACGCCCTGGCCGGATGCCTGACCCTGATCGGTATTTTTGCCATGCGCTGGAACGTGGTGATCGGGGGACAGTTGTTTTCCAAGAGTTTCCTGGGATATACGACGTACAAAATGGGACTGATCACGCGCGAAGGTTTGCTGGTGGCTATTGTGCTGACCGTTCTGCCACTCGTTATTTTGTGGGTGCTGGTGAAGCTCCTGCCTCCTTGGCCGGAGAAGAATTCGGGCTCGCTCCGGTACGCCGCACCCGCGCACTAGATTCCGAGCCAGGTTTCGCGCGCCAGGTTTTGCGTACAACGTTTCGACCACTATTCGTTGCCAGCCTCAAAGCGAGTGGAGATTATGGACGATCTCGACGCTTTAGCACGGCTTACCGCACGCATCGAGACCCTGGAGCGGCGGGTCTGCACTCTGGAACATCTATCTGCAACCACCGCATCTGTTCCCGCTGCGGCGGCCAATCCGGCCGCGTCTCGCTCAACCTCAACCGGGCCAACCGCGGAGGCGTTGCCGCTCGCGCAAGACGGCGGAGTGTTCCCGGTGCTGGGCAAAGCCATGCTTGGAATCGCGGGCGCCTACGTGCTTCGGGCCGTCGCTGAATCGGGCTCATTTCCAAAGTTGGCGGTGGTCGTTCTGGCGCTTGCTTACGCGGGGACGTGGCTGGTCTGGGCGGCGCGAGTCCGGACTGAGGCGCATTTTGTGCGTACTGTCTATGCCACCACCGCAGCGTTAATTCTTGCTCCCATGCTCTGGGAACTGACCCTGCGATTCGAGGTGTTGCCAACCTCGGTGACCGCGGGTGTCCTCGCCCTATTCGTGGTCACCGCATACGCTCTGGCCTGGAAGCGCTGTCTGGCATCGGTTGTCTGGGTGACCAATGTCGCCGCAGTCCTAACCACTCTCGCGTTGTTGATCGCGACCCACGATCTGGTGCCTTTCGTCTCGGCGCTCCTGTTCATGGCGCTGGTCAGCGAGGCGGCTGCTGGTTTTAACCACTGCCTCAGGCTCAGGCCGCTGGTCGCCGCTGCGGCGGATCTTGCCATTTGGATTCTGCTCTACATTTACTCCCGCCCGGAGGGTGCCCCCCCGGAGTACAAGAACGTCGCGACGCCGCTATTGCTGGCGCTCGGATGCGTTCTGTTCTTGATTTATGGAGCCAGCACCGTTTTCCGGACGATGCGGCTGCGCCAGAAAATCAGCGTCTTCGAGATCGCGCAGGCCGTCATTGCATTCCTGCTGGCTGCCTTCAGCATTCTGCGTTTTGGAGCAGGCGCTGGTGCAACGGTGTTAGGGGCGCTCTGTTTGCTGTTCTCGGCAGCGTGTTATGCGCTTGCCTATGCTTATTTCGACCGCTACCACGAAGAACGCAACTACCACGTGTATGCTACCTGGAGCGGGGCTCTGTTCCTCGCGGGCGGTTCTCTCTGCTTCCCGCCTTTGCTGCTGGCGTTGTGCTTGAGCGTGGCCGCGATCGTGGCCACACTTTTGGGCGTGCGTGCGTCTCGCCTGACGCTGGAATTCCACGGCCTCGTGTATTTGGCGGCGGCGGCGTACGCATCCGGCCTGCTGGATTACGCCAGTCGTGCCCTGGTCGGGACATTCCCGGCCGTGCCTGGATGGATTGTCTGGGTCGTCGCTGCCTCGGCGGTTCTGTGCTATGCGGTCGGAGGCCGCTTCCGCACCGAGCGATGGAACCAACGCTTGCTGCAAGTGCTTTCGGCTGTCCTGGCGGTGGCCGCGGTGATCACATTCATGGTTTCTGTCCTGGTGTGGCTGGCCGCGGTCGGCATGACGCCCGGCGCATCCGAAGTTGCCGTCATCCGCACTCTGATTACCTGCGCAGTCGCGCTCGCGCTGGCCTTCAGCGGCTCCCGTTGGCAGCGGGCTGAACTGGTATGGATTGCCTACGGCACGCTGGCTTTGGTCACAGCGAAGCTGCTGTTCGAAGACTTGCAACACGGGCACCCGGGATCGACTGCCGTGTCGATATTCCTGTATGCGGTTGCTCTGATTCTGGTTCCTCGCATGGCCCGCGTTGGGCGGCGAATCTGAGCCTTGTGCCAAAGGCGTGAATGACGGGGGTCGGTCGGACCACAGCCATGCCGTTTTGCTCAGGGAGGCAACCCTCGTCTTTCCGCTTGCAACTAAAACATTAGTTACCTTTCGCTTCGTGAAGCGTCTAACGGACGAGGAGGGCCATCCGGTGCCGCCGAGACAATCGGAAACGTTGACCGAAGCCGAGCTGCGGATCATGAACGTGCTCTGGGTGAAGGGATCGGGCACAGTTCAGCAAGTCCTTGATTCCATTACTGAAAAGCCTGCCTTGGCCTATAACTCTGTTTTGACGACCATCCGTGTTTTGGAAAGAAAGGGCTATTTGAAACATCTAAAGGATGGCCGGGCCCACGTATATACGCCGCTGGTCGGGCAGAAAGATGCTACGCGCTCGGAAATCCGACATCTGGTGAGTCGCTTTTTCAGAAACTCTCACGAGCAACTGGTCTTAAACCTCCTTGAGGACCAGGGCATCGAGCCGGAGGAAATTGGCCGCCTCCGGCAGATGCTGATTCAGCATGACACGCTGCACAACGACAAGGTTCAGAACGTCACGATTCGGAAGGACACGAAATGAACTGGCTTCCCGTGCAGACAGTGGCGCAGATCTCGGTCGAGCGCATTCTCAACGCGCTACCCGAGGGATTTCTGATCGCTCTGTTTGCGTGGGCCTTGCTGCGTGTGTTGCGGCGACAAAATTCTGGCACACGATTTGCCGTCTGGTTCCTGGCGTTGCTGACCGTCGCCGCGCTTCCTCTGCTGAGCGCTTTCAGCGAGGGGCGGGCGGTAATTGCGTCGGGGATGGCGTGGGCGGGGAATGCGCGTCCTGCAATTACAGTACCGGCCAGATGGGCGCTTTTCGCATTTCTCGCTTGGGCTCTGGGGGCGGGTGTAACGACGGTCCGATTGGCGACTGGGTTCTGGCGTCTGCGCGGGCTGCGGCGTAGCTGCACTCCGATAGTCGCCGTGGATCTCCATCCGGCTGTGCAAAAAACGTTGGATGCAATCGGCGTGCCTGGGTCACCAGCGTGGGGCTCAATAACAATCGCCACATCAGAATACGTACGCGTGCCCGCCGCCATTGGTTTTTGGAAGCGGACAATCGTCCTGCCCGCCTGGGCATTGCGAGAACTGGCGCCCGAAGATATTAATGTCATCCTGCTGCACGAATTTGCACACTTGCGGCGTGGGGATGACTGGACAAACCTCATTCAGAAAATCGTGCGCGCTCTATTCTTCTTTCATCCCGCGGTGTGGTGGATTGAGAGTCGGCTCTCGGTGGAACGCGAGATGGCTTGTGACGATGCCGTGCTGGCTGAAACTGCCAACCCGCACGGATACGCCACTTGTCTAGTGTCGCTTTTGGAGAAGAATCTGGCGCATCGTCTTTCGGACCGGCGATGGTCGATGGCTCAGGCAGCAGTGCATCGAGCCCGCGAAGCCTCGCTGCGGCTGGCACGGATTCTCGACAAGAACCGGCCGGCGGCCACGCGAGTCTGGAAGCCGGCGCTGGGCATGATCGCTGCTTTTTCCATGGTGTGTCTCGCGGTGCTGCCGCACGCACCTCAGTTCGTTGCGGTCGATCACGGATTGATGGCGAGCAATTCTGGTCTGGTGTACTCCGCCGCGCTCAGCCCGTCTTCGCTTCAGTCTTCGTTACAAACTGCGTCACAAACTGCGGCGGTGATTCCCGCAGCGTTGCGGACCGGGTCATCGGTAGAGAAGACTGCCAGAGGGACGACCGCCAAAGTTGTTCATGCTCGCGTCCCTGCGCAGGTTGCTGCTGGAGATCAGCGTGCTCCGGCGCGGCCAGTTGCCGCCCGAATGAATGAGGAGGCGCCGCGTGATCGAGTAATCGCGATCAGCGCAAGTGCGAATCAGGAAATCGTGCCTCAATTTCGAACGCTGGTCTTTATCGAAGCCACGCAGTACGTGACGCCCGATTCGTCGGGGTGGAGAGTTGAAGTGTGGCGGGTGACATTAGTGAGCACAGTGCGCGAACGATTGGTGAGAGTGCCGGTGGCCAACTCGATTTAGCGGTTTAAAAATTTTTGCAACTAGCAACTACATAATTAGTTGAACCATAACTCGTTGAACCAGGAGAAAAGAAAATGAAGATGTGGCTAGAAAACGGTAAAGCACGCTGTAAGGCAGTAGTGACCAGGCGTCTGGCAGTGGCCCTGATTGCCGTGGTGGCAGTGGGGACAGTGGCGACGTTCAACTTTGCGAAGTCTGCAACCGCAGCGGCGGCTCCCGCTCCAGCTGCTTCGCCGCTTGATGACAACAGTGTCGGAGCGCTGCTCACGCTCGACCGCGCAATGGAAACGCTGGCAGCACGAGTTACGCCAGCGGTGGTGAATGTCACGGTAGCATCGAAATCCACCGCGCAGCCGACCGGTATGGAAGGTATGCCCGACATGCAACAGTTTTTTGGACCGGGCAATCCTTTCGGCCGTCAATTCGGCCGTCAGTTCAGTATTCCGTCGCAGCCTCAGGAACGAATGGAGCACGGTTTGGGCAGCGGCGTGATCATCTCCCCCGATGGATATATCGTCACCAACAACCACGTGATCGACGGAGCGGTCGATATTCGCGTCACCATGAGCAACCGCGAGGTGCTGCCAGCTAAGTTGGTAGGCGCCGACCCGCTGACGGATCTCGCAGTCATCAAGGTAAATGCGACCAACCTGCCGAGCGTGCCTTGGGGTAACTCGGCCAATTTGCACCCGGGACAGACGGTACTCGCCTTCGGGAATCCCTACGGGTTCCGCTTCACGGTGACGCGTGGCATCATCAGCGCGCTGAACCGTCCCAATCCTGATGCCAGCGATCGGCGCAAGCCGGGCGAGTTCATACAGACCGATGCCGCCATCAATCCCGGAAATTCCGGCGGAGCGCTGGTGGACGCGCGCGGCGAGCTCATCGGCATCAACACCTTCCTGATTTCAAATTCGGGATCATTCGCAGGCATGGGTTTTGCGATTCCATCGCAGATTGTCCAGCCCACGGTGGAGACATTGATTCGCGACGGCAAGGTGACGCACGCGTTTATCGGAATTCAGATCTCCGACGTTACTCCCGACAACGCGAAGTTCTTCGAGATGAAAAAAGCTGAGGGAGCGGTAGTCAGCGAGGTTGAGCCGGACGCGCCCGGAGCGAAGGCTGGCCTCCGCACTGGAGACGTGATTACTGAACTCGACGGAAAGGCCGTGACCGACGCCGGACAACTGCAAATGATGGTCGGACAGAAGCGGCCCGGTGACACGATCCACCTGGAGGTGGTGCGTGACAGCAAAACAACGAGCATTCCGGTGACGCTCGAAGCGTTGGGCGGCGGCAAAGGCACGGAGACCGCCGGCGGCGAACATGGGAAAGGGCGTTGGGGGCTGAGTCTCGCTGACTTAACTCCGGATATCCGAAGCGAAGTGCAAGCGCAGGCGACAGTTCATGGCGCCGTCGTGGAGGACGTCAAGCCCGGCAGTCCGGCCGATAACGCGGGCCTGGGGCGTGGGGACGTCATCATGGAAGTGAACCGGCACCCGGTGAAATCCGCGGCCGATGCGGCACAGGCCTTATCGGGCGTGCCGAACGGCCAGGATGCTCTCGTGCTGGTCTGGTCGAACGGGGGCAGCACATTCCGCGTGTTGCATCCCTCGCAGGGCTAGCGCTAAGGCTGATGACAAGTTACGCGCTGCGTTCCGCCTGGCATCGAGTTGGGCTGACCGCAGCGCGCATTTTTTTCTGCGGAATGCGCCCGGGCTGGACGGGCGAGGGCGCCCGTCGCTCCGTCGCTCGCTGATGCCCTCCATCAACAATTCGAATTGGACTTCACGCGGACCGAGTACTAGAGTTTTAGGATCAGTGACATACGGAAACGAAGCCCAAGAAAATCTGTCATGCGAGCTGCACCGTGGTAATCACCAATCCCGCTGCCGATATGGAGAAGTTGCGTTTTCACCCGGTAGAATGGCTTAAGGAATGGTTTTTACCAACCGTTTCCGGGTCACCGGTTTGGTGACTGGTTGACCGGTTGCAGGACTTGGGGAACTTAAGCAAATGGAGACAAGATTGGATCGACCGGGTGAGCTGGTTCAGGATCAAGAGCACGCTGCTTGCTCTCTCGACGCCAGCTATGTGCTGACGTGGGAAGAGATTGCGAACTTGGCGGCGGAGCCAGGCAAGCCAGCCGAGACCCTGATGAACGTTGTGGCCTTAATTGCCCGACGATTTGGCACCGATGTTTGCTCCGCCTATCTGCTGGAGCCCGACCGCGCCAATCTTGTTCTGGCCGCGACCCTCGGGCTGCGCCGGGAATGCGTCGGCAAGCTGCGCATGGCAGTGAATGAAGGACTCGTCGGCCTGGTCGCGGAACAGGTCCGCCCGGTAGCTGTGGAACAGGTCCGGACCCATCCTCGCTTCAAGTATTTCAGCGAAGCCGGCGAGGATGCTTACCAATCGTTCCTGGGAGTTCCACTCATCGATCGCGGTGTGCTGCAAGGCGTTCTTGTGGTTCAAACCGTGGAGGCACGAGTCTTTCCGGAAACTGAGATTCGTCTGCTCGCGGAGGCCGCGAAGCGGGTTGCGCCGGTTGTGAGCGAAGCTCGCACGCTCGATCGTTTCATTGCGCCTGTCCAGGAGCGGCTGTGGGCGCTGGCCCGCAACCTGTGGTGGAGCTGGGATCACGATTCCTCGAGTTTGTTCCGCGATCTCGATCCGCTACGCTGGAGTCAACTCAATCACAGTCCGGTCTCGCTGCTGAACGAGTATCCGCTCGAAAAACTCGAAGCGCGTGCCACCGAACTCGCGCTGCACAGCCGGATCAACTATGCCTATCGTCGCCTCCGCGAGTACCAGGATGCGGAGCGAACCTGGGGTGCGCGCCACGCTGGTGTGCTGCGACCCCGCCCCGTGGCTTATTTTTCGGCTGAGTTTGGCGTGCACGAGTCGCTCCCGGTCTATTCCGGCGGACTTGGAGTTCTGGCCGGCGATCACATCAAGAGCGCCTCCGATCTCGGCATCCCCCTCGTCGGCGTGGGTCTGTTTTATGGCCAGGGATATTTCCGCCAGCGCCTCGATCGCGATGGCTGGCAGCACGAGGAGTACCTGGAAACCGATGTCAACCAACTGGCGATGGAAACAGCCATTGGGAAAAACGGACGGCCGGTCATGGTACAGGTCGATACTCGCCATGGTTCGATCCACGCAAAAGTATGGCGCGTGAAAGTTGGCCGCTGCGATTTGTTTCTGCTCGACTCCGACGTGGAAGGCAATACTCCCGAAGACCGCGAAATGACCTCGCGTTTGTACGGGGGCGACGGCCGCGTTCGCGTGCATCAGGAACTGCTTCTGGGCGTGGGCGGCCTACGCGCTCTGAAAGGGCTCGGCATAACACCTGGAGTTCTGCACCTGAACGAAGGACACAGCGGGTTTGCCGTCCTCGAAGCGATTCGACAACGCATGGAAGAAGAGGGCATCAGCTTCGAAAAGGCCGTGCCGCGGGTTGCTCGTGAAGTGGTCTTCACCACCCACACTCCCGTGCCCGCCGGACATGATCGCTTCGATGCCGATCTGGTCGAAGAGCACCTCGGACCTCTCCGCGAGGCGCTCGGTCTTTCCAAGGAAGGATTCATGGCGCTGGGCCGCGAGGATCCCGAAAGCGACGAACGTTTCTGCATGACCGTGCTCGGCCTGCGGCTTTCTCGGCGCGCCAACGCAGTTTCTTCACTACACGGTGAAGTTTCCCGCGCGATGTGGACGGGACTCTCCCCGGGCAAGGCGGAAGATTCGGTTCCCATCGGACACATTACCAACGGTGTTCATGTCCCCACCTGGTTAGCTCCGCAGATGTTTCGCCTCTACGACCGCCATCTCGGCACCGGATGGCATCTGCGCAGCAGCGAGGCCAAGATCTGGGATGGCATTGACAACGTTGACGACGGCGAGCTTTGGGAGACGCATTTCAACCTGAAGTCGCGAATGATCGAATTTGTGCGCCGCCGCGCCGTCAAGCAGGCGGCGCGGCGCGACGAACCGCGCGGCGTGCTGCAGCAACTGGAACGCGTCCTGAGTCCTGATGCGCTGACCATCGGTTTTGCGCGCCGCTTTGCCACCTACAAACGCGCCAATCTGATTCTGGCGGACATCGAAAGAATCGCCACCATGGTCAACGATCCGAAACGCCCGGTGCAGTTCGTGTTTGCCGGAAAGGCGCATCCTCTCGACGAACCCGGCAAGCGCGTCCTGCAGCAGATTGCCCGGTTGATGCGCGACCCGCAGTTTTCCGACAAGTTCGTCTTCGTTGAGGACTACGACATCAACGTCGGCCGCCATTTGACCCAGGGTGTGGATGTCTGGCTTAACAATCCGCGGCGTCCGCTCGAAGCCTCCGGCACCAGCGGCCAGAAAGTCGTTTTGAATGGCGGCTTAAATCTCTCGGTGCTGGACGGCTGGTGGGCGGAAGCGTATGACGGCTTGAACGGCTTCGCCATCGGAAACGGCAGAACTCACTCCGACATGAATGTTCATGACACCCGCGACGGGGAGGATCTAATGCGCGTTCTTCGCGAAGAAGTGATTCCTCTCTACTATCAACGCGATCGCGATGGCCTGCCGCGCGGCTGGATCCAGCGCATGAAGCGCACCATTCGCACTTTGGGCTGGCGCTTCAATGCCGATCGCATGGTGATGGACTACACGCTCAAGTGCTACGTTCCGGAGGCCGGCGGCACCTCGAGCGACGTCCGGCTAAAGATGTAGAAGAAAGTGAGCGGCTTGCGCATGCGTCCGCTTCCTGGGCGGCGCGCAGCGACGTGCCGCGTTCCTCTTCAGAATGAGGCAGGGGCCACTGCGTCTTCGGGATACGCTGGCATCCCGAACTCGGGAACGTCGAGGCCTTCCTCTTCCACCTCGGGCGCCACTCGCATGCTTTTCACCTTGTTGACCGACCAGAAAACAACGTAAGTTGCGCCGAACGCCCAGGCGGCAATCAAAGTTGCTCCCATGAGCTGGCACAGGAACTGCCGCGTATCCCCATGGAGCAAGCCCGTTACGCCCTGGCCGGCATGGCCCAGGTACGAGGTTGCGCCGACGCCGTTCCATCCGGCGCCATACGCGCCGTCGGCAAAGATACCTACGCTGACCGCGCCCAGCCAGCCACAGTAGCCGTGCACCGAAATCGCACCGCAGGGGTCGTCGACCTTGAGAACGCGGTCGTTGAACAGAACTCCGCCGCATACCAACAGCCCTGCCAGTACGCCAATGATGACCGCCGAGGTGGGCGACACAAAGGCGCAGGGAGCGGTGATGGCGACCAGTCCAGCTAGCATGCCATTGCACGCCATCGTGATATCCGGCTTGCCGAACAGGAGGTACCACAAGACCATCGCGACCGCTGATCCCGCAACTGCGGCCAGATTCGTGTTCACGGCAATCACGGAAATGCGAAGATCCGTTGCTCCCAGTGTGGAACCGGGGTTAAAGCCCATCCAGCCGAAGAGCAGAATAAAAGTACCCGTCACCACATAAACGATGTTGTGCGCGGGAAAGACGCGGATCCTCCCTCCCGGTCCGTATTTGCCCAGTCGCGGGCCCAGAATGATCGCCAAAGCCATGGCACAGAAGCCGCCCACCCCATGGACCACTGTGGAACCGGCGAAGTCGACATATCCGTGACCAAGATTCAACGTCGTTCCGATTTGCGACATCCATCCGCCACCCCACACCCAGCAGCCAGAGATGGGATAAAGAATCGCACCGATGAAAAGCTCACAGAGCAGGAAGGCCCAGAAGGTGATCCGCTCACAAATGGCACCGACGATGATGTAGCCGGCCGTCTCCATGAACACCACTTCGAACAGGGTTAAACAGTTGCTGGCACTGTCATAGGCCGGGCCGACAAGAAAAAAACCCTTGCCGCCGACGAATCCCCACGATCCACTGCCAATCAGAAACTTGTTGAGGGTGGGAATGCCGCCGAGGTTAGTGGGCGCGGCATTGATGGCAACCGCTCCAAACTGGAATGCATATCCGATTGCGTAGTAGGCGAGGAAGGCGAATACGTAGGCCGCGAAATTCAGCATCATCAAGTGGGCGACATTTTTCTTGCGCACCAGTCCGCAGGTTAGGAGCGCGAAACCTGCCTGCATGAACAGGACGAGGTAACCGGTATTCAACGTCCAGGCGAAATTGGTGGCCACGCGGACGTGTCCCACACTGTCGGCGAGCTTCACCGCGAGCGGCTCTTTCGCCGCTTGCGCCTGATAGTCGTCGAATGCCTTCTTGTTCGTGGCATAGTCAGGAGCCGCTTTGTCGGTGGGTTCGCTGACGACGAAGGAATTGCCGGCGGCGTCCACTGCGGTACTTTTGTCCCCGGTTGCTATGCCCGATGGATCGGGCTTTGGGCCTTCATCCGCAAGGCAGGGCGCGGCCAGCGCCGCGAATATTCCCGCAAAGATCCCGGCGGTGAAAAGGATGGCCAGAATAGATACGGATAATGACCGGCGTACAGGGCGCTTATCGGGCTTCTTCGTCATGGAAGTGCTCCTATTTCTATGTGATAGATCGTTCTTGCGGAATAATGCGGCGTGCGGAAGGCGGTGTGAAATACGGCATGAAATGTCTTCGCAAGTCTCCGGCTCGCGTGCTGCAATAGTTTCCCACACTAAATGCCCGTGATCGGCTGAGTCCAATAGATATTTCTTCTTGCAGCTATCGGAAAACCTTTCAAAAAACCTGGGGCGGGATGGATCCCGAAGGGAGTCCCGAACCGCGCTTTCGACTTGACAGTTTGGCGGGACCATTTACTATAGATGAATATTTATGCATCATAATGGATAAATATGCCTCAACGAGGAAAATGAGGCGATGAAGACTTGCAGTAGATTTGATGGCAGACAAACTCAAAACCGCGATCTTGGGCGCGACCGGCTATTCCGGCCTCGAACTCGCACGCCTTCTTGGCCGCCATCCGCGGACCGATGCGCCCCTGCTTTTACGGCGCAGCGCAGAGAGCGCTGAGTCCAGCGGGCGTGGATTGTCGAACGTCGGATTGTGGAACCCTGGCTTGCCGCACATTTCTGGTAATGGCCATTCGCCGGTCCAGCCTTTTTCGTGGTCCACGCTCGAGGAGCATGGGGTGAAGCTGTTGTTCCTGGCTACGCCGCACGCCGTTTCTCGCGAACTTGTTACCGAGGCGATGACCTGCGGGCGGATGACCCGCGGGCTACGCATCGTCGATCTTAGTGGCGCGTGGCGGCTGAAACAGGAACAGCATCGCGCCGTGTATGGTTTCAAAGATGACAACGCCCGGATCGCGGCGGAACTCACCGAGCGGGCCGTGTATGGTCTGCCCGAGTTAAAGCCGAATGCGGACCGGATCCGGTCGGCCGCCCTGGTTGCCAATCCAGGCTGCTACGCGACTTCGATCATTCTTGCGCTGGCCGCCTTGCTCTCGGCCGGCGTGGTGGATTGCGATCACGGCATCATCTCCGATTCGAAGTCCGGCGTGTCCGGCGCCGGCAAAGAACCCACGGCGCGCACTCACTTTGTCTCGGTGGCCGACAATTTCTCCGCCTACTCGGTCTTTGGACATCGTCACACCGGCGAGATCCTCGAGCAACTGGCGCTCAGTTCCGGACAGTTGATCTTTACTCCTCATCTGTTGCCCATCCCGCGCGGAATTCTCTCCACGATTTACGTTTACCTGAAGCACGAAATGACGGCAGATGAAATTCAAAGTTGTTTCCAGGAATTCTACAAAGGCAAGCGCTGGGTACGTATCTTTCCGGCGCCAAGTTTGCCGGAAATCCAATTCTCGGTACACACGAACTACTGTGACGTCGGTTTCTGTCTTGCGCGCGATGGCCGCCGGCTGGTCATCGTTTCTTGCCTCGACAATCTGCTCAAAGGCGCAGCCGGACAAGCCGTGCAGAACATGAACCTCATGTACGGCTGGGACGAAGCGGAGGGTCTGCAATGAAAATTGTGGTCAAGATCGGCGGCGCTGCACTCGAGGATAAAGAGACGCTCAAGAAGTGCGCGCAGGCGGTGGTGCAGCTCGCCGAGGACGGACATCTGGTCGCGGTTGTGCACGGCGGTGGCAGCGCGCTGACGCGCACTCTGACACTGCTCGGGAAGAAAAGTGACTTCGTACACGGACTGCGCATTACTGACGCCGAGACGCGCGATGTTGCCCTTATGGTACTGGCCGGCATCGTGAACAAAAGCTTGGTTGCAGCGATCGCCGCTGCCGGGCGACCGGCCATCGGTCTTTGCGGCGGAGACGGCGGCGTCTTTCGTGCCCGCAAGAAACAGGACGCAGAATACGATCTAGGGTATGTTGGCGAAATCTGCTTTTCGGAACCGCGTTGGCTGAAGGCCATCTGGGGCGAAGGCGGCATTCCAGTGCTCTCCTCGGTTGCGCTTGGAGGCGACGGGGAGTATTACAACGTGAATGCGGACCAGATGGCCGCCGCCTGTGCCATCGCCTGCGAAGCCGACGCGCTGATTTTTCTCACCGACGTGGCCGGCGTAAAGCAAGCCGACGGTTCGGTGATGCCTCGAGTGGATACCAAGCAAGTTGCCGGGCTCATCGACGAATCCGTAGTCAGCGGCGGGATGATGCCCAAGCTTGAAGCTTGCACCCAGGCTCTCAAGAGCGGCGTGGGGCGCGTCCGCATCCTGCCCGCAGCGCAGGTCGAAATGCTGCCCCTGTTTTATTTCACCAAGCTGGAATGCGGTACGGAGGTGCTCAGGGCATGAGCCTCGCCTCGGTTTCGCGTATGGAATCGAAGCTCTTGCTTTCCACCTACGAGCGCCAGCCCATCCTCTTTGTACGCGGGCGCGGCGTGTATCTCTGGGATTCTCAGGGTAAGAGATATCTGGATTTCCTAAGCGGAATCGGAGTCAATGCGCTCGGCCACAACCACCCTGCTATTCAGGCGGCGATCAAGCGTCAGGCCGGACGCTTGATTCATGTGTCCAATTTGTTCTTCCACGAGTATCAAGCGGAACTGGCGCGGCTGCTGACCGAAATCTCCGGGCTTGATCGCGCTTTCTTTTGCAACAGCGGCACCGAGGCCTGGGAAGGAGCGCTCAAGCTTGCCCGCGCCTTTGCGCAAATGAACAATCACAACGGCAGCAAGCCAAATCCAAAGACGAGCATTCTTGCCATGGATAACTCTTTTCATGGACGCACTTTTGGCGCCCTAGCCACTACAGGTCAGCCAAAATATCGAGCTCCATTTGTTCCGCTGATGCCCGGTGTGACTTTCGTCAAGTTCAACGACCTCGATGACCTGCAACGAAAATTTGATTCCAGCGTCTGTGCGGTGTGTATCGAAACTATTCAGGGAGAGGGTGGGATTTGTCCGGTCAACAAAGAGTTTCTCGAACTCGCCTCGCGTCTGACCAAAGAGAGCGGTGCATTGCTCGTGCTCGACGAAATTCAGTGTGGTCTCGGCCGCACCGGACGCCACTTTGCCTACCAGCACTATGGCGTGCTGCCGGACGTGGTCACCGTTGCCAAGCCCCTGGCTTGCGGCCTGCCGCTCGGCGCCATTCTTACCACCGAGCGGGTTGCGAGGTGCATGCATCCGGGAATGCATGGAACGACTTTCGGCGGAGGCCCGCTGGCCTGTGCCGTTGCTATCCAGTTCCTGCGTGCGGAACGGAAATTGCTGAAACATGTGAAAGTGCTTGGTGAATACTTTCATGCGGCGCTCCAAGCGCTGGACAAAAAGCACAAGTCGATTCAGGACGTCCGCGGAGCCGGCCTGATGCAGGCCGTAGAATTGGACTCATCGGAACTGGCAAAGGCGGTGGCCAAGCAACTGCTGCAGGAAGGGATCATCATCAATCGCACTCACGAAACCGTGCTGCGCTTTCTGCCGCCTTACGTGATCGAGAAGAAGCACGTGGATCAGGTGATCAAGTCCCTGGACACGGCATTGCAAGAAAATGAAGAGCTCACGCACAGAAAGAAGATCGCTTCGCCGCGGCGCAAGGAGGTCCATGCGCACGCGTGAAGCAGTCCTGCCCGATGCCGAACAGATTCATGCGCTCATCGCGGCGTACTCCGGTGACGGCACCCTGCTGCCTCGTTCGCTGGCGGAGATCTGCGAGAACGTTCGCGACTTTGTCGTCCTCGAACATGATGGACGCATCATCGGATGCGGCGCTCTCCACCTCTATGGCGTGCACCTGGCCGAGATTCGTTCGGTTACTGTCGATCCCGCGAGCCAAAGTAGTGGCGGCGGCCGGCGCCTGGTCAAGGCTCTGCTGGCGCAGGCGGAAAAGCACAAAGTCACCTGCGTGTGCCTGTTTACACGCATTCCCGAATTTTTCTCACGCATGGGATTTACCACCGCCAATCACGAGGATCTGCCCGACAAGATCCACAAAGATTGTTATCAGTGCCCCAGGCTCTATCGCTGCGATGAAGTAGCAATGATCCGCGGAAATCTGCCTACGTTTGCCATCTTGCCGCCGCCGAAGAACTGGTTGAAGATTCAGGCATGACCGCGTTGCGCCGTTCTCCTGAGAAAATTCGTTTACCCTTGGGGTTCTCTTTTTCTGCGGTCGCTGCCGGAATCAAAGTCAGTGGCCGATCCGACCTCGCGCTGGTGGAAGCCGCCGGCGGCGCGACCGCTGCCGCGTTATTCACGAGGAACCGGGTGGTCGCCGCTCCCGTGGAAGTTGGGCGCGCGGGGTTGCTTTCGACCGGCGGCCACGTTCGAGCCGTCCTCGTGAACTCCGGAAATGCTAACTGCGCCACCGGACGCGCCGGCATTCAAGCCTGCGAACGGGTTTGTCGCGAAGCCGGAAGACTGTTTGGGGTTCCCGCTGCTGAAATCTTTCCTTGCTCGACTGGCATCATCGGCGTTCGACTGCCGGTGGAAAAAATCCAGGCCAAGTTGCCCGAGCTCATCATCCTTTCAGCGCGATCACCCAGCCAGCGTGGCGTTCTCGACTTTGCCCACGCCATCATGACCACCGATACCCGGCCGAAGATAGCGTCCGCGCGCTTGCGAATGGGCTCGCAAAACGTCACCGTGTTGGGAATCGCAAAGGGCGCGGGCATGATTCATCCGCAGCTTGCGACCATGCTGGTGTACTTGCTCACCGATGTGGGCGCGACTCCGCGTGAGCTGCGGGCTCTTCTTCGCGAGGCTTGCGACCAATCTTTGAATTGCATGTCGATTGATGGCGACACCTCCACCAACGACACCGTGCTGCTGCTGGCGAGCGGCGCCAGCGGTGCTCGGGCGAGGGATGGTCGTGCCCGAAAGAGGTTGTCAGTGGCTCTGACCGCAGTCTGCCAGTCACTCGCCGAGCAGATCGTCAGCGATGGTGAAGGAGTGCAGCACGTGATCCGTCTCTCCGTCGAGCAGGCGCGCAACAGGGAAGAGGCTCTAGTGGTGGCGCGGACAATTGCCCACTCAATGCTGGTTAAGACTGCGTGGGCTGGCGCGGATCCGAATTGGGGACGCATCCTCGCGGCAGTGGGAAGGTGCGGCTTGCCCATCAATCCAACTCGCGTGCAGATTTTTATTGGCCGTCAAAAGGTATGCCGCAAGGGAATCGCCTGCGCGTTCAGCGAGCGGCAAGCTCACCGCCATCTTGCGCAGCCGGTCTGCGAGGTTCGCGTTCAGCTTGGGCGCGGCCGGCACTCGGTGCGATTTCTCACTACCGATCTGACCGCTGAGTACGTGCGGATCAACGCCGATTATTCCACGTAGAAGCAGGCCCGTTCTGCTTCAAAAAAATTGGTAGATTTCCGCGGAGACGGGGCAAGCCCCGTCTCTACACGAGTTAATCCACTAGAAGCTGAACATCGCCTGCAATTCAATTCTTCGATTGGCCGCCGCGCTCGAGAACGCCCCACCGGCCAGGGCAATTGACTGTCCGAAATTGGGTGAGCTCAGGACCCCGACAGGAGTCGCCGCATTCACCTTGTTGAGAACGTTGCGTGCATTGACGCTAAACGTCAGGCTGTAGCGCCGAGTGGTTGCCGGTCCACCTCCGAAACCGCCGGGCCCACGTCCAAAACCAACACTGCCACCGCCTCCTCCCCCACCACCGCCGCGCGGACCACCACTCCCGCCGCCTCCACCTGGACCGCCGCCCTGCTGCGCTCCGCTCTTGCCACCAGTTTCCGGGCCGAAGCCAAACGTTTTCGCCAGCCGCAGGTTCAGCGTGAATTGGGACGGGCCAGTCAGATAGTTGATGGGAATCGGAGTGTAGGAAGTAGGCGGAATCGTATAGTGACAAGCCTGCGTCGGCGAAAGGCATGAACCGGAAACATTGGTGGCGAGTGCGGGGCGGTCGTTGAACTGTAAGTCGCCGCTCAAATCTTGGCCGACGGTAACGTTGTAGGGCGTGCCGGAGTTGAAAATCATAAACGGGCTCAGGCGAAACCCACGCGGCAGCCCGATCGTACCCCCCATAAACAGCCGATTCCGAGTATCAAAGGAAGCTCGCCCGTAGTCGAGGCCCATGTCGTACTGATCCGATGGAAAGTTCGCGGCGCCGGAAGCGTCGCTGTTTGCGTAGTTCAGAGAGTAGTAACCGCGCAGAGATAGCCTCGCTCCCGCCTGGATATTGAACTGCGCGATCAACTGGTTCTGGCGGAAAAGTCCATCGGAGGAGTATTGGTAGATGTCGCCTGCATTCGGGTTTGGGCGCGGCCCCGTGGAGTAAGGCGTGCCCGGTGTCGGCGCATTGATGTCGATCGACAGAAGCTGGTGCACGCCGCGGGAGTTCAGAAACGTAAGCGTAACGTTGGCGATCTTTGTGACCTGGCGCTCCAGGCTAAACGCGGTCTGCATGATGTACGGCGCATGCAGATTCGGACTGATCTGGTAGGGCGTCTGTGTCTGCGAGATGAGTGAAGGAAAGCTCGGAAAGGAGTCGGGCGATGGCACAATGTACTGCAACTGCGTCACGCCGTTCAAACGGTCCGCATTTAGGACCAGGTCTTGGGTGAAGCGGTCGTAGAACAGTCCGAAACCGCCGCGCAGTACGGTTTTCGGCGCGCTCTTTCCACCCCCGCCGATGCCCCAGGCAAAACCGAGCCGGGGCGCCCAGTCCGCATGATCGTGAATTGCATTTTGCGTTTCAAAGCGCAGACCGCCGCTCAGCGTTAGGTTGGGACACACCTTCCAGTCATCCTGTACATACAGTCCGGCATCCACCACGGTGACAGGCACAGTAACGGGCGCTGTGGTCGGCATGGTGGGCGGCGAACTGCCGGGTGGCGCATCGAGCTTAAACTGGATCGGAGCACCATTCGCGAGACCCTGCAGCGCATTGCTGTAAGTCGTGAGGTTCGGGAACGTGAAGATGCCATTGAATCCGGCGTTGGACGTATCGATTTCGTGGACTGCCCGCAGACGTCCGCCAAATTTGAGGAAATGTTTGCCTTGCGATATCGAAGTGTAATTCTGCAGTTCGTAATGATCCTGGTAATCGGTCTGGGTTCCCGAACTGCTGCGACCACCCGTGAACGCCCCGAGCACGTTGATGGAAGGTATGATGGTCACGGTCGGGGGCAGGGGATTTTGCAACGCAGTCGTAACGGGAGTCTGCCCGCTGTGGTCGCGCAGGTACTGGAAACGGGTTTCATTTACCACTTTCGTTCCAAGGATCTGTGTGTCGCTGATCTGCACGGTGTGTTCGGTGGACGTGGTGTCGTAGCCAGCTTCCGGCAGTACCGTCCCGCCGACGCCGGCGTTTTGTTGTGTGTCACGATAAAACTGGTAGCGAGCAGTGAGCGTATTGTTGGCGCTGACCTGGTAGTCGATACGAGGACCCAGATTGGTGCGGGTATGCGGGTTGGGAACGCTCTCGCTCAGTTGAAACGGATTCAGGTCCGTATTCAGTGCCTGCGTGTTTACGACTGCGATTTCGTCGATGTTGCGGCGCTGCACGCTGAAGAAGAACGACGCTTGCTTGTTGATGGGCCCGCCGATGCTTCCCATGTAGATTACGGAGTCGTACGGTTGCGTCTCATCGGCGGCGAGGAAAGGATTGCGCGTGTTTAGCCCCGAGCTATTGCCCTCGACTGAGAACTGGCCATGGAACTTGTCGGTGCCCGGCTTGGTGAAGATTTCGATTCGTCCATAACCCAGCTTGTCGTATTCGGCCGAAAACGGATTTGAATTGATCCGAATCTCGCGAATCGATGACTTCGGCGGAAGCTCTCCGGCGGTAAATCCATCGATGTAGAGCTGCCCGCCATTGGGGCCGGCCGAGGGTCCGGCGAGGGCTTGCAGGTCAGCCAGCAATTCATCGGGATCGTCGGGAAGCGCCTCCAGATCCTTACCATTGAGCACGATCGCACTCGCATTGTTCGCGGGGTTGACGTCGAGCGTCGGCCCTTCCGCCTCCACGTTGATCTTTTCTTCTTTTACGCTGATGTCGAGCGCAATGTTGAATTGCGCGACCTGGCCGGCGGCGACATTCACGTCGGTCTGCGCAAAAATGGCAAATCCCTTCGCGTTGGCTGTGACCGTGTATTTGCCGGGGGCGAGATTTCCGATCTCGTAATTGCCGCCTTGGTTAGTGGTAGTCGAATGGGTTGGAACGCCCGACACGACGATTGCTACCGTGGCGTTGGCAACCACCGCCCCCGAGGGATCCGTTACCTGCCCGCGCAAGGTTCCCGTCGTCGATGACTGGACTGATGGCTCGGTCTGCGACTGCGCCGATGCGGGCGCAGTTAAAGCGATCAGCATCGCCGAAATCAGAACCGTCAAAATCAGGTTTGTCGGAATGAAGACTGATAAATACTTCAAACGCACACCGTTTCTTTCCAGTCAGATCATGATGATTGAGATTTGTTTACTGCTGCGCCGCTTCTCCTTCTCCACCGGGCGCGCCCAGCGACCACGGCGAAAGCAGCGTGGATGCGCTTCGACTTGGCGCCGCCGTCAGTATGGCCTCGACTCCCGCCACCAGCTTAATTGCCGTAGCCGCGTCCGACTTTCCGCCCGCTGTCGCCAGAATCACAACGGCATCGCCCTTTTGCAAGTCTGCCAGCTTGATGGCGGGCAAACGGCTCAACATGCGCTGCAAGTCTTGAGGACCGTTCCCGCCCGGTCCGCCCCCCTGCCCGCGCTCCCCGCCCGCGCCCGACGCAGCACCTTGCGCGCTGCCCATATTTTGGCCTTTGCTTTGGCGACCGCCGCCCGGTCGATCTCCGCTCCCGCCGCTTGGGGCTTTCAATCGCGCGGCGATGCGTTGCGCCATTTCCGGCGGTAGTCTCCACATTTGCGAGTCGGGAGATACCTTCACCACCACTGCGGTTTTGGCGATGACATCCTGCACCGTTATGGTATTGGCTGCCGCGTCGACCGCCTTGATGAGTCCCTCAATGTAAGGAAATGATCCGGAGACAATTTCCTCGGCAATTACTTCGCTGCCATCCGGGCTGCGAGTTCCGCGCGCGCGCAACTGATCGCCCACTTTGATTTGATCGAGGGGCGCCGGTTTCGCGTCGTCGAACTTGACCGAGCCGGGTGCGTAACGGCGCAGGATCGTATCCTTGGCAAGGTGGACGGCGATATTCTTGTTCGCGCCCATCCGGCCGGGTGAGATGGTGATGACACCCGTCGCAGCGTCCACTGCAGTGACGACCCCGTCCACCCCTCGCTTCTGCCAGTCCTCGAGGTCGTGCTGCTGCTTCGCTGCCACATCGGATTGCTTCATCACAATCACGGCGAGCGCGACGATCGTGCGTCCGTCAACATCCGTTGATGCCTGCCCGCGAATCAGCACGCGATCCCCGGGCTGCAAGTCTTGCGCCTGCAGGGCAGTTGCGTTCTTCAGGTCCTTTTCTCCCGGCGGCACGCGCAGGATCTTCGTCGAGTCCGTCAGTTGCGCCGTGACCTCGCCACCGGACTCTGCTGCGACCGTGATCGAATCCGCCTGAATGGCCTTGATGACCCCTACGGCCTTGGCGACTTGCGCACTTCCCGAGTTGCTCGCTGGTTTGTCCTGCGCGCCGACGTAGGCCGGCACCGCGAGGATCAGAGAAGAAATTGCCGTGGGCAGGCAGGTTGCAAGAAGGCGTGTCTTGAGAAAGCACACCTTTAGGACGCAACCCTGCGAATGCTTTTGCCCAAAAAATCTCATGACGTAACTTTAGCATCGTCAAACCGCCCGTACTTGACCCTTTACGAAGTTTTACCCAGAATTGACGGCGCTTTTACAGGACGCTGGCAACTGCAACTCCATCGCAGCGCATCCAGTCATAGGACTCTTCTCATAAATGAGAAAACGTTGCTTTGCATGGACACCCATGTCTGCTGACAAATCCAGTTCCGGAAAGCAGGCTGAACGAGTCGCGGCAGGTCTGCTCTACCGGTTGACGGTGGCCTTCCCGAGTTGGGCGGGTGCAATCCTGGCTGCGTATTCGATTTTCTTGTGCCGATTCGGCGCTCTGAAGATTCGTCTTCGATAGTCTTAGATTAAGATAAACGATAAACGGAGGACGCACGGTGACTCAGACCCAGCCGTACAATCCCCGGCGCAGTGGAGATGAAGACAAAGAGACGATTGCGCGCCGGTCATTCTTAGGCAAGTCGGTTGCCTATGTGCTGATCGCCGCGCTGAGCGCTCTTCCCGGAGTGGGCCCGTCGATGTGGGGTCAGGATGCCGCTACCACCATTGCGGTTGACGTCAAAGTGGTGACGCTGCCCGTTACTGTTCGCGACAAACATGGCAAGATCGTCCGCGACCTTACCAAAGACGATTTCACGCTGCAGGAAGACGGCCGACCGCAGACTATCAAGTATTTTTCGCAGGACGCGAATCTTCCGCTCACGCTGGGTCTGCTCGTCGACACCAGCCGCAGTCAAACCAACGTGCTGGAGGCGGAGCGTAACGCAAGCCGCAGCTTTCTCGAGCAGATGTTGGTGCAGCCGAAGGACAAAGCCTTCCTCATTCACTTTGATCGTGAAGTTGAACTGTTGCAGGACTTGACTTCATCCCGTGAAAAGCTGCAAGCGGCGCTGGAATTGCTGAAGACGCCATCGGATCGGGAGCGCTCGAACGATCCGAATGATGACGATTCCCGCTCCGGTTCGGGGTCGGGATCGCATCATGGCGGCGGCACGCAGCTTTACGACGCGGTTTATCTGGCGTCGAACGAGTTGATGAAGAAGCAGCAGGTCCGGAAAGCGCTCATCGTTCTTTCGGACGGCGTCGACCGCGGCAGCAAAACTTATTTGGAGGGCGCGATCGAGTCCGCCCAACGTGCCGACACGGTGGTTTACTCCATCTATTTCGCGGAACCTCGTCACGAAGAAGGCCAAAGGCGCGGCGGCGGAATGGGGCGCGGCGGCGGTGGCTGGCCCGGAGGCGGTGGAGGCTGGCCGGGTGGTGGCGGTGGATATCCAGGCGGTGGAGGTGGCCGCGGTGGTCAACGTCGTACCGAGGAACCGCACACCGATGGCAAGAAAATTCTTGAGCGCATTTCTAAAGAAACGGGTGGACGTTTCTTTGAAGTCACTAAGAAAGAAAAGGTCGGCGACATCTACGACAGCATTGTCGAGGAGCTGCGCGTGCAGTACAACATGGGCTATACGCCCGATAAAGACAGCGCGGCTAGCGGTTATCATCACGTTCAGTTGACGGTGAAGAACAAAGATCTGACCGTGCAAACCAGAGACGGATACTACGCGGATCGCGAGGTTGCCGATCACAAGAATTGAGGTTGCTGATCACAAGCATTGACGAGGGGTTGGCAAGGTGAAGCGAGAACGAGGTCCGCCGCTTCTCATCTCTAGCTCTCCTGCGCATAAGAAGTTTTATTTCACCGTGAGTTCATCGTGCAGGGCCTGTCCGAGTGCCGCTTGCCGGTCTGTGCTCAACTTTGCTCCGCCTGAGGTCAGGTACAGCACATCAATCGCCATCTGCCCCTCGGTTTCGATCAGCGCAATTTCTATGTTGCACTCATGCTTCGAGACCAGCGAGCACATGCGGTAAAGCAGTCCCGGACGATCCTGGGTCAGAATCTGCACCAGCGTACTGTGCGTCGAGCAGCCATCGTCGAATTCAATCTGCGTCGCGATCTTAACCTTTGCGCCGTTCACCTTTTCCGATTTCAAGCGGTCGCGCAACATGCGCGCTACGTCGGCTTCGCCTTTGATAACGGCTGCGATGCTCTTTTTTAGTCGCTCCCATTCCTGCAGATTCATCTCCAGGGTGCGAAAGCGATCGGTGAAATAAAAAGTGTCCACCACCATGCCCGCGGCGTTCGAGAACGCGTTCGCTTTCACAATGTTCATTCCCCACGCGGCGAGCGCACCGGAAACCGACGCGAACAGGAAGGGCCGGTCGGTGGTAATCAAAGTCAGTTCATACCAATGACGAACTTGCTTCAAATTTAGTTGGACGCCGTCCTGCCCCAGCCGGGCAGCCATTTCGGCGTGCGCTAGAACGTCGGTCGCGCCGTGGATCCGCAGATAGCGTTGCGGCAATCCTTCCAGAAAAATGTTGATCTTCTTGCCTGCGATCGGCGCCAGCGACCTCAGATGCGCCAGGTTAGACGGTGCAAGGTTGCCGCTGTCGTTGCCGGTGTGCACACGTTCATCGGCGCTGCGGCTTAGATAATTCGCGCACGCAATGTACAGTTGCCATAGGTTATCGGCTTTCCACGGCGTCATGGCCTCCGGGTTCACGGCTTTGATGTCGGCATACGTCAACAGGCACAGCATCTTCAACCGCTCGGGCACTCCCACCTTTTCCGCGAACGATTTCACATTTGCTGGGTCAAATACGTCGCGCCGCATCGCCGCCGACATTTCCAGATGGCTTGCCACCAGATATCGCACCGTCTCGCGATCTACCGGATCGAGATCCAGCCGCTCGGTGCAACTGTCGGTGAGTTGGAGGCTGACCTCGACGTGATTGTCACTTGGGAGAGCTTTGCCGGAATCATGCAATAACAGAGCCAGGTAAAGCAGTTCTGGCTGTTCGAGTTCGCCCAGCAACTCGGCAAAACGCTGGTCCCATTCCGATTTCGATTCTTTCAGACGATGCAGATTTTCGATCGCCAGGAAGGAGTGCTCATCGACGGTGTAGCGATGGTAAAAATCCCGCACCACGAGCGCCTCAATCCCTTTGAGTTCCGGCAGCAGAAGCGCCAGCAGGCGGAGCGCGTTCATGGCGCGCAGAGCGTCGGCCGCATGCGGCTGCACCAAGGTTTCCTGCAAGTAAAGCCACAACTCGGCGCCCCGCGGAGGCGTTGCCGCCAGCGCCGGCAGCGCCTGCTCGACTTTGTATTCGGTGGTCGTGCTGAGCTTCAGGCCATGTTCCGCCATGAAATGAAAAAGCCGCAACAGCATTTCCGGATCGCGCAGCCCAGCCGGTTGCTGAAGAAAGATCAGTCCATCAACTACAGAGAAGTCATCGCTGGCGACCCGCGACCGCCAGCCCTGGAATTGCCGGTACAACGACGACCAAGCCGCTGGAATCTCTTCCAGCAATTGGTTGCAGACGCGGTGGACGCTGCGCACGTGGCCAAAGTAGACACGCATCCAGTCGGCTGCGTTCGTGATTTCCGCGTCGTTCACTCCAATGCTGGCGCCGATCTTTCTGGCCGCCGCTTCGTCCTGCATTTCCCAGGTGAGCGTGTTGTCGTGACGCCCGTGGCGGAAGTGTAGAAAGCAGCGCACGGACATTTGGAAGTCGAGCGCCGCGTCGAACGCCCTTCTTGATGAAACCGGCAGCAACGTTTTCGTGTCCGGCCACACCTTCAACTTTTCCATCGCGGAAATCAGCGCCAGCCAATTGGCAACGTTGTAGTCGCGCAGACCGCCGGGCCCATCCTTCACGTTTGGTTCCAGGTGAAATACGGTATTGCCAAATTTGTGGTGACGGGCGCGGGTGAGCTCGGCCAGGTTCTGGATCAGGTTCTGGCAATCCCGCCCCACCAAACGGGGAACAGCTTTCTCGCGCAGCCGTGAAAAAAGATCGCGATCGCCCGCCAAGCAGCGGCAGTCGAGCAGCGAGATGGCGAACTCGACATTGTTCGGATCCAACCGTTCGCACTCGGCTAAATTTCGCGTAGCGGGACTGAGCTTCAGACGCAGGTCCCACAACTCCTGCGAAAAACGCCGGATGGGATCTTTGAATTCACTCTCGGAGTTACTCCCGGCGTGCAGAAACAGCAGGTCAATATCGGAATGGGGGAAAAGCCAGCCGCGCCCGAATCCGCCGGTGGCCACCAGCGCGAAGTTTTTCGGGCTGTCCGGGCCGGCTGGGCTAGAGCCAGGTTGCGAACCAACGATGATTTCGTCCCAAAGGCGCTGAACAATCGAATCGACCAGCGCGGTGCGGCGGGCGAGCGCCGTACGCCCTTCACCGGTGACGGAGAATTCTTGCTCAATGGCAGCGGATTCCCTGATGTACAGGTCCGATAACTCGCTGCGGACGGTGGCCCCGGTGGTCATTCGATGACAGTCTCCCCGAAGTGTTTAGCCCCTGCTCCAGCTTTATTCTGTTCTGCTCAAACAAGCAGACAAGGGGGATGTCGATCTTTTGCTGTCGATCTCCGCCGTTTCGAAATTGCGCGCGCCTACAGCACGCTCTCGCCACGCTCGTCGTTGCGAATCCGAATCGCTTCGTCGATACGCGAAAGAAAAATCTTTCCGTCGCCGATTTTGCCCGTACGTGCCGCCGCGGTAATCGCCTGCACGACTTTTTCGACCATATCATCGGCCAGCACGATCTCGAGTTTCACTTTCGGGATCAAGTCCACCGTGTACTCGCGTCCCCGATAAAACTCGGTGTGTCCTTTTTGCCGGCCATGTCCTCTGGCTTCAAAAACAGTCATGCCTTCGACGCCTACCTCGTGTAATGCGTCTTTGACCGCTTCGAGTTTGGAAACTTGAATAATCGCTTCGATCTTTGTCATGGTTCTCCGTTCGGTTGATTCTCTTGACTGTTTCGGTTTCTCGTTATGCGGCCGGTTCCCAATAATATCCCTCTTCACCGTGCTGCGAGAGATCAAGACCTTGCGTCTCCTGGTCTTCTGGAACGCGCAGGCCAATGGTGATGTCTACCAGCTTCAGGATGACCACGGTTCCCACGATCGCCAATCCCCACGCAATCGCCACCCCGACGAGCTGATTGAACAGCTGGTGGGCATTGCCCTCGATCAATCCCGAAGCCAACGTGCGTCCCTGAGTGTCCTTAAAGATGGGATTCACCGCGCTCGAAGCGAAGACGCCCGTCAGCAGAGCTCCCAGAGTTCCACCCGCGCCGTGAACGCCGAACGCATCGAGCGAGTCGTCGTATCGGAACATGGATTTGACCTTGGTCACCATGAGGAAACAGACAACACCCGCGGCCAATCCGATGGCGATTGCCGACATGGGCGAGACAAAACCGGCCGCTGGAGTAATCGCGACCAACCCGGCCACGGCTCCAGAGATCGCGCCCAGTGCGCTGGGCTTCCCCCGCTTCCACCACTCCGCGGCGCTCCAGCCGAGGGTTGCGGCGGCGGCGCCAAAATGCGTGGCGACGAATGCGCTCGTAGCCAGACTGCCCGCCGACAGCGCACTGCCCGCATTGAACCCAAACCATCCGACCCAGAGCAAGCAGGCCCCGATGAAACTCAAGACCACGCTATGTGGCGGCATGGACTGCTTTGGATATCCGAGACGAGGTCCTAGATATAACGCACATACCAACGCCGATACCCCCGACGTAACGTGCACCACCGTGCCGCCGGCAAAATCCAGACAGGGGAACCGGCCGCCGAGAGAGGCATTCAGCAGGCCACCCTTTCCCCAGACCATGTGGGCCATGGGGGCATATACCACCAGCGACCACAGCACCATGAAGGCTGCCATCGCGCTGAATTTCATGCGCTCCGCGAACGCGCCCGTGATGAGCGCCGGGGTGATGATGGCAAACATCAGCTGGAACACCATGAATGTCTGGAGCGGAATGGTCGCGGCGTAATCGGGGTCAGGTTGCGCTCCCACGCCGCGGAGAAAAATGTTGTGCAAGCCGCCGATGAAGCTGTTTCCCGGAGCGAATGCCAGGCTGTAAGAGACCAGGCCCCACAGCAGAGTGACGATGGCCATCAGCGCGAAGCTTTGCATCATCGTGGACAGGACGTTTTTCTTCCGCACCAACCCGCCGTAGAACAATGCCAGGCCAGGTCCAGTCATCATCAGGACCAGGGCGGAACTGGTCAGCATCCAGGCGTTGTCGCCGGAGGACTTTGCGTCGGCCAGAGCCTGTTCCAATTTTGCGATTCGCGCCGATTGCGCATCATTTGCGGCGGCAGTTCCGTTCGAAGCCTGCGCCAGCGCGCCGACCGCGAATAGGCACACCATCAGCAGCGTAAGACAAACTGCGGCGGAATTCTTCATTGATCTCGTGTGGCTCCTCGCCTTGAACACGCCAGCATGATAACAATAGCCGCTAGCTGCCCGCTGCGGAAATCGAAACTATTTATGTTCATGATTGGAAATCCTTATGAACGCAGTTCAACATGGAGAGACGAGCGTCTCGCGAGCCTGCCCCGCTTTGCGGAAGCCCCGAGCGGAGCCGAGGGGGAAGTCGAAGGGTCCAACCCGGCGGGGACGCCCGGCGCTTCATCGGGGGGAGCCGTCGTCCAATTGACGCGGGAGGGCTTTCTGCGGTTGGATGGAAGCTGCGTGGCACTTGCGCCTACCATTCTCGATCCCGAGTCGCGGCGGTTTAGCCGTCTCGATGCAGCCTGGCTCACCATCTGGCTCCTCTTCCTCGTCATACTCGCCGTGCTCCCTCCGCTATTCGAATGGCACAAGCAGTTAATTCTCCTCGCCATCGGCATTGTGCAACTGCTGGAGACAAAGTTGATCTCCCACTTCCCCAAGCGCGGAGTCTTCTACGTCATCCTGCTTAAGATTTTGCTGGCGACCCTTCTTATCGATCACACCGGCGAAATCGGAATTAACAGCAGTTACTATCCTATCTATTATCTTCCGGTCGTCACCGCGGCGCTTTACTGTGGCCCGTGGCTGACGCTGCTCTGGACCTTGTTTGCATCCGCCGCCTACAGCTCGTACCTCTATCCCGCGATGCAGGAATACGAATTGACCCCGGAGGCTTTCGGCTACCTCGCGCTGCGCATCCTGTTTTTCTTTCTCGCGGCCATGGTGGTCAACCGCTTTGCGCAGCAGAGTCAGCATCAAACCCAGTTGTACCGTGAACTCGCTGAACGCCTCGCCGAAACGAATCGCCGCCTCGAGCACGCGCAGGCCGAAGCGCGGCGTTCCGAACGGCTGGCGGCTCTCGGCCAGCTCTCCGCCGGACTGGCTCATGAAATCCGCAATCCTCTCGGAGTCATCAAAGGTTCGGCGGAGATATTGACGCAGAAATTGCAGGCCTCCGACGAGCTTGCCCGCGAGTTGGCCGGCTACATTTCGACCGAGGTCAACCGGCTCAGCGCCTTGGTTACCGAGTTTTTGGATTTCGCTCGTCCGCTTCATGCCCAACTGCATCCCGCGGACCTGACCGCCCTGCTTGACCGCGTGCTGCAAATTGTTGCTGGGCGCTTTTCGGCTGAAACAGTGCGGGTTGAGCGCCACTATGCAGACGGACTGCCGCTGGTTGCGCTCGACGAAAGCTTGTGCGAGCAAGCCTTCCTCAATCTGGTGCAGAATGCCTACGAAGCCATGGAAGACCATGGCGGCACGTTGCGGGCGGACGTTCAGCTCACTACGCAGAACGATCGTGAAGGAGTGGAACTCCGCCTGGCTGACACCGGCCCTGGCGTTCCCGAAGACCTGCGCGAAGAAATTTTTAACCCGTTTGTGACCACGAAGAAAACCGGCGTGGGACTGGGACTCTCCATCGTTTCGAAGATTGTGGACGGGCATCATGGGTCGATCCATGTCGAGAATGCCCCAGGGGGCGGCGCCGTATTCACGCTCTTTTTTCCACTTGACGAAAACTCCGAGCCGCGGCCAACTGCCGAGCTTCGCTCGGCTTGGACGGGCGAGGGCGCCCGTCCCTACACAAACTAATCAAAATGCCGACTATCCTCATCATCGAAGACGAAGCCAAGATGTGCCGACTGCTTGAGCTGAACCTTGGCGACGACGGCTTCAAGACGCTCTCCGCTGGCGACGCCGAAACTGGATTGAAGCTAATCGCCTCCGAACCGGTTCACCTTGTCCTCACCGACCTGAAACTTCCCGGCATGAACGGGCTCGAATTTCTGCAGGCGGCCAAGCAGCAGAATTCCGCACTGCCCATCGTCGTCATGACTGCGTTCGGGTCTGTTGAAACGGCGGTTGAGGCGATGAAAGCCGGCGCCAGCGACTATGTTCTCAAGCCGTTCTCGCTCACCGAAATGCGGATGGTGGTGCACAAGGAGCTCGATAACTCCCGCCTGCGCGAGGAGAATCGCTCACTTCGCGAAGCCCTTGGACAGAAATACAGCCATCCCAACATAGTTGCGATCAGTCCGAAGATGCAGGAAGTGCTGGCCACCGTCGAGCGGGTTGCGCCCACCAACTCCACCGTTCTGCTCGGCGGCGAAAGCGGCGTGGGCAAAGACCTCGTCGCCCGCGCCATCCACGAAAAGTCGCGCCGCGCTTCCGGTCCGTTCGTCAAGATCAACAGCACCGCTATCCCTGAGAATCTTTTGGAGAGCGAACTGTTCGGCTACGAAAAGGGAGCTTTCACCGGAGCTGCCACCAGCAAGCCCGGCAAATTTGAACTCGCCGACAAAGGCACGCTCTTCCTTGATGAAATCGGAGACGTGCCGCCTGCCATCCAAGTCAAGCTTCTCCGCGTGCTGCAGGAGCGCGAGTTCGAGCGCCTGGGCGGCACACGCACCATCAAAGTTGACGTCCGGCTACTTGCTGCCACCAACCGCGATCTGCGCGCCGCGCTCGAAGATGGAACATTTCGCGAAGACCTTTACTACCGGCTCAACGTGGTCCCGATCGATATCCCGCCGCTGCGCGAACACAAAGAAGATATCCCTGGATTAGCGAACCTGTTCCTGGCGCGCTTCGCCAAAGATTCCGGTAGATCGGAAACCATCACCGGCATTTCGGCCCCGGCCATGCAGCTTCTCGTCAGCCATTATTGGCCGGGCAATGTGCGCGAACTGCAGAATGTCATCGAACGCGCCTGCGCGCTCGCCGCAGGCATCCAACTGGAAGTCGCGGACATTCAGCTCGACTCGCCGCGCAACCGCGTCTTCTCTTCGACGGGCGCTTCTTCTGATCGCTTCCTCCCCGATGGCATGACTCTCGACCAGTGGGAAGATGAAATGATCCGCGAAGCTCTTAAGCGCGCTGGCGGCAATAAGTCGCAGGCCGCGCGTCTGCTTGGGCTCTCGCGGAATGCGCTGCGGTATCGCTTGTCGAAGATCGGCATTGATGACAACGAAGCCGAGTGAAGGTCATGCGAGCCATCTGGCGATCGGGCCATCGGGTGATCGAAACCCCTCTTCATTTCGCTGGGGCTTCCTAGCAAACCTCTGGATTGCCATTTGTAGAGGGACTAGTGGAGCGTCGCCCCACCCTCATGATCACACAGCCAAGATTCTAAAATGGCTTTATGGTCAGCGGTTATGTTTGCGCCGGATGCGGGGAATGGAACGAGACCATGGTGGATGAGTCCGGCGGCAGCCGCCAGCGCTACATCGAGGACTGCCAGGTCTGCTGCAAGGCGAATCTGCTGCGCGTCAGTTGGGATCCTCACGCTGAAGAATTTGTGATCAACGCTGAATTAGAATAAACCGTTGTCATAGCGACGAGTCTTTTCCGGAGGGGCGATGGGTAATTATGCCGTAACTGCAGGACGGATGGTCCCGCATAACATGGTGACGACGCAATTCGAGCTCGACGGCTTCCGCGTGACGCGCACCCTGGGTGTGGTGCGCGGAATCACGGTGCGTTCGCGATCGATCTTCGGAACCATCGGAGCCGGGCTGCAGACGCTGGTCGGCGGCAACATCACGCTGTTGACCAATCTATGCGAGCGGACGCGCGCCGAGGCGTTCGACCTGATGCTGCAACACGCGGCCGAAATCGGAGGCAACGCGGTCGTCGGCGCCCGCTACGACGCAACCGAAGTGATGCAGGGCGTCACGGAGGTTCTTGCCTACGGCACGGCCGTGGTGGTTGAACCTTCAAGATAGACATAGAGTGGAGCGCCGGGCGTCCCCGCCCGGCTTGTTCTGATGTTGGCAAAACTAGGCTGGGTCTTTGTACATGAAACCCGCGACTACCGCAGCCAAAATCGCCCCGATCCACATTTCGAGCATCCATCCTAGCGGCAACATGCGAGGAAGGGGTGACCAGGTTGCTTGCGCAAAGTTGCTTGGTACACCGGCGCAGAACCCAACGATCATCCCGATTTTGAGAGCCGTCTTCAGTCCGACGCCGGCGGTTGCGCGGCTCCACGCGTAGATGTACGCCTGAAGAATCGACATCACGAACACCAGCAAAAGCCACTGCCCGACGAAAAACGGATAGCGCGGTTCCTTGAGAAAAAATCCGTGCTGCTGCGCTGCCTCGTAGAACGGCGCCTGCCGCATCTGAATAAAGAGGCCCCACGCATTCCACACCACACCACCGGCAATGCCCCCCAGCCACACCCGAGTCGTGTTCAGCTTCATCGTGCCCCCTGTTTGCGTCGTTTAAATTGGCCCAAGTGTACTCCACGTGTCAATGCGGCGGAAAATAGGCGCTGGAAGCGAGTAACGGCCTCACTTAATTCAAGAAGTCTCTCTCTGGACCTTGTTGCAGGCGCTTCAGCGGAGCTTTCCGCAACAAGATGCGCGACGGACGCGGAATGCAAGCGAATAGATAGCGAAGGCACCTGGAGCGTAAACCCAATCCCTAGTGGTTCTCTTTCTGGTTAACCGCAACATTTCGCGCTTTGCACGTTGAGTCTCCTACCCGAATCTCAACCTCAAACTTTCTTATTGACAACAAAAGATTTAGGCGTAGGATGTGGACAAAAGTGGTTGAAAGTGGACTAAGTATTAGAGGTCGTGCGAATGATCCCTAAGTCTCGAGGCGCCAGTGGTTTCACAGACTGACACCGAAAAAAACGAGCTCAATCATCCCAACGAACCCGAATCCACTGCTTGTGTGACCGCTTCTACCTCCCTCGTGCTAGTGGCTGTGGTAGCAGCCATAAATAAACGGAGCCCGTCATTTTCATCAAGAGCGGTGAACAGGGCACATGTTTCGCGGAAATCATCCAACGCGCGTCGACGAAAAGGGACGGTTAAAAGTCCCCGCGGAATTCAAGCGCGTGATCGACGAGAAATATGCGCAGAAATTCTACATCACAAGTCTGGATGGAAATATTGCTCAAGTGTATCCCTTCGAGGAATGGGAGCGGATCGAGCAGAAGCTGGCGGCGCTGTCCACTTACAACCCGACGAAGAAAAAGTTCCTGAATCGCACGAATTATTACGGGCAGGTCGTGGAGATGGACGGGCAGGGACGCCTGCTGGTTCCGCAGATCCTACGTGAGTCGGCGCAGATTCGCGGTGAAGTAGCAGTGCTCGGCCAGTTGACCTACCTGGAAATACGGAACTTGGAAGCTTTCCGCAAGGAGATCAGCGAGCAGGCCTTCACGGATGAGGACACCAAGACGCTCGACGAATTGGGCATCTAGTGCGCACGGATTCAACAGACACCCCCGAGTGGGGTGGGCATGGGGCGGGTGGCCATGTCCCGGTTCTTTTAAAAGAAGCGATCGATTTTCTGGCCGTAAAGGGTGGCGGAACTTATCTGGATGCCACGGTGGGCCTGGGCGGGCACAGTTACGAAATCGCAAAACGCCTCGGCGCACCGGGACATTTGATCGGCTTCGATAAAGATCCTGCGGCGCTGGAACGGGCCCGCGAGAAGTTGACGGGTGAAAGATTAGCGGCGTTCTCGGATGGCGAGCAGCCGCAAATCACGCTGATTCATGGATCGTTTGCGGAAGTAGGTGAGCGCATCGCTCCCGCATCCCTGGACGGCATGATAGCGGATCTGGGCGTGAGCAGCTTGCAGCTCAGTGATCCGGCGCGGGGATTCAGTTTTCAGGCGGAAGGACCGCTGGACATGCGGATGAACCCGATGTCCGGCGGGACCGCCGAACAAGTGGTAAACCACATCGACGAGCGCGAGCTGGCCGATGTGATTTACGAATTCGGTGAGGAAAGGAGGTCGCGGAGAATCGCCAGAGCCATTGTCCGGTCGCGGCCGATACGCACGACGAAGCAACTTGTCGAAGTGATATCAGCCGCGGCCCGGTCAATGAATCGGAAACATGAGCGGATTCATCCGGCGACCAAGACCTTTCAGGCTCTCCGAATATTCGTAAACCGTGAACTGGACGATCTGAAAGCACTGCTGGAGGCGGCGCCCAGAGTGCTTAAGCCGGGAGGAAGGCTGGTGGTGATCAGCTTTCACTCGCTCGAAGACAGGATCGTCAAGGATGCGCTTCGCGAGGGTGCGAAGCAGGGCTGGTACCGGCTGCTGACGAAGAAGCCGGTGACGGCGAGCGAAGAAGAGATAGATCGCAATCCGCGGTCGCGCAGTGCCAAGATGCGCGCGGCTGAAAAAGTTTGAGTTGGTCAAATTTAGGTTTGCCCGGAGAAACTGCTGGGCTCCCGGTGCGGTGATGGTAAAGCGTGCCGGGTAAGATTTTGGAAGAAACTCTGTGGTGGAGTTTTCCCGGAGCGGCCAAAAAAAACAGAACAAGGCCGCGTCCGGAGAGGAAGAACTGGAAATATCGCAATGACATTTACCGGCACCCTTATTGAAGATCTGATGGCCACAGTCGAGCGCGCCGAACAGAGGGCGCAGTCGGACGGAGCGTTAATTCTCAGAGTAACGGTCGGCGATCCCTTGGTCGGCGAAACCTCGGTCGTTGAACCCTGGTTCGCCTCGGTCCATGAAATCGCAGACTACGATCCAAAAATTCTTGGAGTGGCCTAAATCATGAGCGCCGTGGCAATGCAAAGCGCAGCTCCTTCGAGTCGGCGTAGGTCTTGCTGGCTGGGGACCCCGGAGATTTATTTCCGCAAGACCATCGATAACTCGCGCCTGGTGAAGGTCGAAGACCCGCGCCGCGAACGCGAGATGAAACAGTTCGGATTGGCGCTGTGTTGCCTGTTCCTGCTGGTCATGGGATACGCGGTGCAGCATTTCCGCGCGATTGAGTACGGGTACAGGATCGAGGGGCTGCGGTCGCAGCGCGAAGACCTGTCGAACATGAACCACGCCTTGCGCCTGGAAGAGGCGTCGCTGCGCAATCCGGAGCGAATTGATGGGATGGCGCGCAAGCTCGGCCTGCAATCGCCGCAGCCTGGGCAGGTTCAGCGCATGGACGCCACCACCGATGCCGCCACGCCAGTAATGGCCAGCGTGACTCCGGTCGCGGTGGTGTCAGCGCGGTAGATCTTCTCCTGTAGAGACGCGGCAAAGCCGCGTCTTTACAGGAAATTTGGTTGTTTTGCGGCGGCTCTTCGGGGCCGCCGAAAGTTTCTGAGGACGGGCAGTGGCGGCGAGTACCTCTTCGAACGGCGCAAGGTTCAGGCTCTACGCCCTGTCTGGATTGCTGTGCCTCTGGCTGCTGGCGATCTGTCTGCGGCTGGTCTATCTGCAAATCTTCTGCTACGGCGATTTCGAGCGGCGCGCCCAGCACCAGCAGCAGCGCAGCTTTGATCTTTCGCCGAAGCGCGGGGTCATTTACGATCGAGCTGGGCGAGAGCTGGCGATGTCCATCCAGGTGGACTCGGCCTTCGTGGTGCCTTCGGAAGCTCCCGACCTTGCCAACACCATCAGCCTGATTGCGCGCATCACTCAAGACGACCCCCACGTCGTGCTCGCTGACTGCAGCGCGCACAAGACCTTCTGCTGGGTGGCGCGCAAGGCGGATGCCGAGGTGATTGAGCGCATCCGTGCGCTGAATCTGCAAGGTATTCACTTCCAGAAGGAACCCAAACGCTTTTACCCAAAACGTGAACTGGCAGCGCAAGTCCTAGGCTACGTTGGCACAGACGATCAGGGTCTCAGCGGCTTGGAGCGGCAGTTCAACCAGCAACTGCGGGGTAAGCCGGGCAAACTGATGATTTCCGTCGACGCGCGCAAGCGTTGGTTTGCCAGTGTTGAAAAAGAACCCGAGTCCGGTAACAGCCTCGTCCTCACCATCGATCAAAACATCCAGTACATTGCCGAACGCGAACTGGAGCGTGGGATGGAAGAAACGCACGCCATCGCCGGCACCGTGATTGTGGAAAATCCTCGCACCGGCGAGGTTCTGGCTCTCACCAACCGGCCGACGTTTAATCCCAATATTCGGAGGGAAATTAAGAACGATGCACTGAAGAACCGCGCGGTGAGCGACGTTTACGAGCCCGGCTCGACTTTCAAGATGGTGACGATCTCGGCGGGCCTGGAAGAGAAAATCACGCGTCCCGACGAAATGTTTGATTGCCAAATGGGATCGATCGTCATTAATGGCATGCGTATCCGCGACAGCAGGCCGCACGGCATGCTCTCAGTGGCCGACATCATCGCGGAGTCGAGCGATGTCGGCGCGATCAAGGTGGCGCTTCGACTCGGCGACGAGCGCCTCTACAAATACATTCGCGCCTTTGGATTCGGTCAGCCAACCGGGATCGAACTCCCCGGTGAAACGCGTGGTTTGACGAAGCCGGTGGAACGCTGGTCGAAGGTTTCCATTGGCGCGATCTCCATGGGCCAGGAGATTGGCATTTCGCCGCTGCAGCTCGCTTCGTTGATCTCGACGATCGCCAACGACGGCGTGCACGTTCCTCCACGCATCGTAGCCGGGACAATCGCGGCCGGCACGATGTTGCCACAAAATGTGCCGCAGAATACTCCGCAAACGATTGCCTTCCAGCCCGCCGAGGGTACACGGGTGATTTCGTCGCTGACCGCGGCCGAGATGCGCCAGATGTTGCGGGGCGTGGTGCTCCACGGCACTGGACGCAAAGCCATCCTCGAGGGCTACAGCTCAGCGGGAAAAACCGGCACGGCTCAGAAGGTGGATCCAGCGACCGGCGCGTACTCGAAGACCAAGTATGTGGCGTCTTTTGCCGGGTTCGCTCCCATCAACGATCCGCAAATCGCAGTGGTCGTGATCCTCGATTCCGCTGTCGGCCTGCATCAGGGAGGTCAGGTCTCAGCGCCCATCTTCCAACGCGTCACGCAGCAGGTGCTCGAGTATCTACATGTGCCGCACGACGTTCAGCTTCCGCCCAGCCGCCAAGTCTTGCTGGCTCGCCGCGATGTTCCTGAGGCAAGTCTGGAAGAAAGCTCGCTAGATCATCTGGGAGCCGGCCTGGATATGGCCGAAGCCAACGAAGCGCCCGCCACTCCAGTTGCGGCCAAACCCGCCACAATTGCGGCCCAGATAGTTCCTGCGGCGCTTGCCGCAAGAGAGAACGGAAGACAGGCCTATCATTCGACGCCGACTGCCTCAACGACTGCGAGTTCGCCGGCTGGAGGCTTGCCGGTTACTCAATCCGAGAATTCATCCACACAGAAATCGCCGGCCAGCGGAACGGTGATTCTCGACGTGGAAGAGGGAGGGATCGAGGTGCCGTCCTTTCTCGGCAAGAACCTGCGCGTTGCCATTGAGGCGGCGCAGGATGCTGGTCTCGACCTCGACGCCATCGGCAGCGGGGTTGCGCGCGAACAATCGCCTCAGCCCGGTGCGCGGGTCGCGGCGGGATCGCGGATTACGGTCCGTTTCGGCAGATAGGTTTTGCTCTCCTTTGCGGGCCTCTGTGTTCCCTCTGGTTGAGAAGGAAAGCCTGAACCACGGGGGACCCTCCGACTTCGCTCAGGGCAGGCACAGAGGTACACAGGGAACCACTACTCCGGCTATTTATAATCACTCCAATGACGTTTCAACAGCTCCTGCACGGCGCCGAGGTCCTATATCAAAGCGGAAACCCGGCCGTTGCGGGTGTGGAATACGATTCCCGGCGGGTGCGCGCCGGAACTGTTTTTGTTGCCATGAAGGGTGAGACCAGCGATGGCAATCGATTCATTGATCAAGCCATCGGCGCCGGAGCGGTTGCCGTCGTTACGGATTCCGCGTCCGAGGTGCCGCGTCCCGCGGTTGCCTGGGCGCAAGTCGTGCACGGACGCCGCGCGCTTGCCCGCCTGAGCGCGAATTTCTACAAACGTCCTGCCGAGCGCATTGCGAATACTGGGATTACAGGCACGAACGGAAAAAGCACGACCGCCTTCCTGATCGAATCTATATTGCAGGCGGCCGGACGCAAGACGGCGCTCGTCGGAACCATCGAATACCACGTTGCCGGAAAGATTCTCCCAGCTCCGCACACCACACCGGAAGCGCTGGAGTTGAATCGACTCTTGTCGGAGGGCCTGGGCCAGGGAGTCACTGAAGCGGTGATGGAAGTGTCATCGCACGCGCTGGAGCAACAGCGTGTCTTCGGAATTCCGTTTGATGTCGCCGTATTCACGAATCTCACGCGCGACCATCTCGATTACCACGGCACGATGGAAAACTATTTCCGCGCCAAGCAGGTGCTGTTCGAAGGCTGCGGGACGGAACCGCCACGCGCTGCCGTTCTTAACATCGATGATGAATACGGTCGCCAGCTTTGGAAGCTTTGCAAGAAGCAGAGCGCTCTGGTGCTCTCTTACGGTCTAACCTCTGGGGACTTCCATGCCGAGTCGGTCGAAGTTACGCCGCGAGGAACCCGTTTTCAAATGGTGACGCCTTCGGGGAAGATCGCCATGTGGTCTGCGCTGATCGGCAATGTGAATGTGTACAACGTACTTGCGGCTTCTGCCGCCGGGTATGCTCGCGATTGTCCCGCCGAGGCGATCGCAAAAGGAATCTTCGACCTCACCAGCGTGCCCGGCCGCTTCCAGCGCGTGGATTGTGGCCAGCCTTTCACCGTGGTCGTGGATTACGCACACACGGACGACGCGCTCCGCAACCTTACGGCGCTGGCTCGCGATTTTGTCACTCGCGCCGGCCTCAAAGGTAAGGTGATCACGCTTTTCGGATGTGGTGGCGATCGAGATCGAGCCAAGCGTCCACTGATGGGCGAGGCCGCGGGCAGGGGCAGTGACTTCGTCGTTCTCACTTCCGACAACCCGCGCTCCGAGGATCCGCTGGCGATCATGAACGATGCGCTGGTCGGGTTGCAGAAGTCCGGCGCAAGATATTCCATCGAACTCGACCGCCGCAAGGCGGTCACCTTGGCTCTGCAACAGGCAACCCCCGGGGACATCGTGCTGCTAGCGGGCAAGGGGCACGAAAAGGTACAGATCACAAAAGAGGGAACGATCCCGTTCGACGATGTGGACGTGGCGCGGGAGAACCTGAACGCCTTGGGCTACGACTGCAAGAGTGCCGCAAAAGCAGGCACTGCGGGGAGGACGACATGAAACTCCTTCTCTCCCGCATCGCCGAATTCATTGCTCCTGCCGACCAAGCTGCGGCTGGCACAGTGGCGGCCGGCCACTATGACGGTCACGCCATGGCTCAGGGATACTCGATTGACTCCCGCACCGTGCAACCCGGCGAACTCTTCTTTGCGGTGAAAGGCGAACGCCTTGATGGTCACGACTTCGTCGAGCAGGCATTGGGCCGAGGCGCGATAGCTGCGGTTGTCGCAAAAGAGCAACTGGCTCGCTATTCTGACCCCAGCCTGATTGCCGTCGAGGACACTCTGGTTGCGCTCCAGACGCTGGCGACGGCGGTCCGAAAAATATGGGGCAAAACGGCCATCGGCGTCACCGGGTCGATGGGCAAGACCACTACCAAAGAAGCGATGGGGCATTTGCTCGCGATCAAGTACCGCGTGCATCGCACCAAGGGAAATTTCAACAATCATTTTGGTCTGCCCCTGGGGCTGCTGGCGCTCGAACCGGAATACGATCTCGCCGTAGTTGAGATGGGGATGTCCCATTCCGGCGAAATCTCTGCACTGGCTCGCATCGCTCTGCCGAACCAGGGCGTGGTCACCAACGTTGCCCCCGTGCATCTGGAAAGCTTCGACTCTATCGCCGGAATTGCGCGCGCGAAATATGAACTGATCGAAGCTCTTCTGCACGGCGGCACGGCAGTGTTGAATGCCGACGATGAATATGTGTCCCAGTTCGGCCGTGACTTCAAGGGCAAGGTCGTCATGTTCGGATTGAAGGCGACGGCGGGTGTTCTGGCAGATGTGCGGGCGGAAAATATCGAGGTGCTTGGAGGCGAAGGCACGCGCTTCAAACTGGTCAGCCGCGAAATGCGCCAGCCGGTGCAGAGTCCGTTGCTGGGCAGGCACAACGTGTACAACGTGCTCGCCGCGGCCGCCGTTGCGATTGAGCACGGCATCACCCCGTCAGAGATCGCCGCGGCTCTGCCGTTACTCCAGCCCGCCGACAAGCGCGGACAAGTCGTCCAACTGGGTAACATTACCGTGCTGTACGATTGCTACAATTCAAGTCCGAAGGCGCTTATGGCTGCGGTGGATACTCTGGCAACCATGCCCGCCCGGCGCCGGATTGTTGTCGCCGGCGAGATGTTAGAACTCGGCGCCACCAGCGAGCAACTGCATCGCGAATGCGGGCGTTACGTGGCAGGAAGTAAATCTGACTTCCTGCTCGGGGTGCGGGGTTTGGCGAAGCCGATGGTAGAAGCGGCTCGTGAAGCGGGTATGAAAGCGGAATTCGTTGCGACGCCAGAAGAAGGCGGCGAGTGGCTCGCGCGCGAGACTCGCGAAGGCGATGTCGTGTTGCTGAAAGCGTCGCGAGGTGTGAAGTTGGAAAAAGCTCTGGAGACGTGGCAACGAAAAAGCGGGATTCCCTCCGCCCCGGGCGCTGGGAGCTAATAACTAATAGCTGACAGCATGAGAGCTGGCAGCTGCTGTCGGAGGCGGATTGCTCTACTGGCTGCTCTACCTGAAGCTTTACCACTACTTTCCGCCTTTCCGTATTTTCCGTTACCTGACTTTCCGAACCGCCTTCGCCAGTCTCACCGCCCTTTTTACCGGCCTGATCGTCGGGCCCATCGTGATTCGGCGCCTGCGCGATTTCCAGATAGGCCAGTACATTCGCGAGGAAGGTCCGCAGGCTCACCAGAAAAAAGCGGGTACGCCGACCATGGGCGGTTTGCTGATCGCCATTGCCATCCTGGTCCCTACAGTGCTCTGGGCGGACCTGAGCAATCCGTTCGTTTGGATCGCCGTGTTTGCCACCGTAGCCTTCGGTGCGATCGGTTTTACCGACGACTACCTTAAAGTGGTTCATCGCCGCAATCTTGGCCTTACGGCTCGCGCCAAGCTGGGCTATCAGATTGGAACCAGCATCCTGATTGCGATTGCACTGATCGCTTTGCAGCACCGTGGAGAGTATTCCACCAGGCTGCTGGTCCCATTCTTCAAGCAGTTCCACCCGAACTTGGTCATCGAGAGATGGGCGGTTCATCCCCAACTCTGGCCGCTGGCTTTTCTGCCGTTCGTGGCCTTCGTTGTGATTGTGATCGTTGGATCGAGCAACGCCGTGAACCTTACCGACGGCCTGGACGGGCTGGCTATCGGCTGCACGGTGATCGCAGCCGGCGCGCTGGCGGTTCTCACCTACCTCAGCGGCCACGCCACTTTTGCGACTTATCTCGAGTTGCAGCGCATGCCGCAGATTGGTGAGCTTACAATCTTTTGCGGAGCCATGGTCGGTTCCGCCATTGGATTTCTCTGGTACAACGCACATCCGGCGGAAGTGTTTATGGGCGATGTCGGCTCGCTGGCGCTGGGCGGCGCGATCGGCACGGTAGCCGTTATGATCAAACAGGAACTGCTGCTGCCGTTCATAGGAGGGATTTTCGTTATCGAGGCGCTCTCGGTGATCCTGCAGGTTGGTTCCTACAAGTTGCGCAAGAAACGCATTTTCAAGATGGCGCCGATTCATCATCACTTTGAGCTGCTGGGCTGGTCGGAGTCGAAGGTGATTGTGCGCTTCTGGATCGCATCGTTGGTCTTCGCTCTGTTTGCGTTGACGACGCTGAAGCTCCGGTAAAGGATCCACCACGGAGGCACGGAGACACGGAGGAAACCAAATCTTGTTTGTTTTTTCTCTGTGTCTCTGTGTCTCTGTGGTGAAATCAATTTGATGGATCTCAACAACAAACGCGTGCTTGTGGTCGGTCTGGGAAAATCCGGCGTGGCCTCCGCGCTTTTTCTGAAGTCACGCGGCGCTCGCGTCACGGTGTCGGACTCCAAGCCCGAAGCCGAACTTCGCGACGAAATTCTGCTCCTGCTGGAGCACGGAATTACGGTCGAAACCGGTGGCCACGGCGACCGCACCTTTCGCGGACAAGACTTGATCGTTGTCAGCCCCGGTATGCCGGTTGATGCGCCGCAACTGGTGCAGGCGCGCCATCTTGGAGAGCCGGTGATTGGCGAGATTGAACTCGCGGCGCAATTTCTCACTGGCCAGATGGTTGCCATTACCGGAGCCAACGGCAAGACCACTACCACCTCATTGGCCGGCAAAATTATTGCCGCCGGAAATTTTTCCACGCTGGTGGGCGGTAATATCGGCACGCCTGCCATCAGTCTTGTAGATCAGGCCGGACCCGCGACCTGGATTGTGCTCGAAGTCTCGAGCTTCCAACTGGAAACGATCGTTGAATTTCGTCCTCGGATCGCAGTGATTCTGAACATCACGCCCGACCATCTCGATCGTCACAAGACGTTTGTCAGTTACGTCAACGCCAAAGCGCGCATCTTTGAGAATCAAGGTGCGGACGATTTCACCGTCCTCAACGCCGACGATCCCACCACCGCCGGATTGTCGGACCGCAGTCGCGCGCAGTTGTTCTGGTTCAGCCGTAAGAAAGAAATCGAAAAAGGAGTCTTTGTCCGGGGCACGAATGTTCACTTTCGGGACGGCCATCGGGAACGCGAGATCATGCCGCTGGCGGAAGTGCCGCTGAAAGGCGCGCACAATTTGGAGAATGTGCTGGCAGCGGTGTCCATCGGCATGCTCGTCGGCTGCCGGCCCGAACAGATCCGGCATGCCGTCCAAATTTTCAAAGCCGTCGAACACAGGCTCGAGTTCGTGGTCAGGATCGCAGGTGTCGACTACTACAACGACTCGAAGGCCACGAACGTGGATGCCACCATCAAGGCGCTGGAAGCGTTCCCGGCGGACATTCCTCCGCACCTGCACCTGATTCTCGGAGGCAAGGATAAGGGCAGCGACTACAGCGTGCTTAATGACTTGCTGCGACAGCGAGTGAAGCGCGTCTATACCATCGGGGCCGCGGCCGCCAAGATCGAGTCGCAGATTCAGGGCGCTAGCAAAGTTGAACATGCGGAAACCCTGGAAAACGCTGTGCGACACGCCAGCGAATCCGCTGCGCCGGGCGACGTCGTTCTTCTTGCTCCAGCCTGCGCCAGCTTTGATCAGTTCCAGAGCTACGAGCATCGCGGCAGAGTCTTCAAAGAGATTGTGCATTCGCTGGCGATGTCCCGATCCACGCAATAAAATCGGGTTGGAAGAAACTCGCAAGACGGGCTGGCAGAAGCGTTCGTTCAAAGAGGCGGAGAGATATGTCAACTGGCTCTGTCGTGTTCGTAGCGCGTTGGATTGCTCGTGTATGGAGCATTCTCGGCATACTTGTTGTCTGCGCGTTCGCCGTCGGCGAAGTCGCGCACGGCAGCGGCCCACGGCCGACGCTTCAGGAGTGGGTCGGTCTGGCCCTCTGGCCGATTGGCGTTTGTGTGGGTTTGGCTGTGGCTTGGTATCGTGAGGAGTTGGGAGGAGCCCTTGCTTTGGGATGCGTGATAGCGTTCTACATCTGGAATCTACTCCACTCCCGACATTTGCCTCAAGGTCCATTCTTTTTCCTAATTGCAGCACCGGGCCTCCTTTTTCTCTTTGCGGGATTTCTGTCGCATCGTGGCGCTGTTCGGGGGATCTAGTCGCGCGAGCTGGAGTCCAACGGCTCACATCCACCTCGGCAATTCAGAATCTGAACAAGCCCTGTCCCCGCCACGTCTGAAAGCCGCTTCTAGAAGGTTGCATCTCGGCATCGCTAAAGCGCTGCCCTGATACGAATCCCACGTTGGAACCAAGTCAGTTATCCCTCCACTCGGAATCCATCGCCGAAACTCCTCCACGTCCAGGTGACTCCATGGTGAAATGGATTCTCCATGGCCAAGCGGGTCAGCGTCGATCGCTGGATGTTTACTGTGACCACGATCCTGGTTTTTGTCGGACTGGTCATGATCTTCAGCGCCTCCGCCGTAATGGCCAAGGAGCGGTTTGGGTCGGCCTACGAATTCCTGCTGAAGCAATTGGTATGGGCCGTCGCTGGACTTGCCGTGATGGTGTTGGCTATGAAGGTGGATTACAAACGCCTGCAACATCCGGCGCCGGTTTTCGCGTTTCTGGGCAGTACCGCGTTGCTCCTCATCTCGGTTTTTTTTCTTGATCGCTCCCACGGCACCCACCGCTGGTTTCATGTGGGTCCGGTTTCGTTGCAACCTTCGGAATTGGCCAAGCCCGCGCTCATTCTGTTTCTGGCGTGGTTTCTCGAAAGCAGGACTAAGGCCATTGACGTCTGGCGCAATACACTGATTCCTGCTGTCGCGCCCACCGCGGTTTTTCTGGGGCTGATTGTCTTTCAACCTGACCTGGGCACGGCCATCGCCTGCGCGGGCATTACCGCTTGCGTGCTGTTCGTAGCGGGCATTCGCTTGCGCTACTTCGGATATGGCTTTGCGGCGGCGCTGCTGCCGCTTTATTTTTTGATCTTTCACGTTTCGTACCGGAAAGACCGCATCCTGGCTTTCCTGAATCCTTACGCCGACCCGAAGGGGTTTGGCTTCCACATTATCCAATCGCTGATTGCGGTCGGGACCGGCGGCGTCACCGGACTCGGTTTTATGGAAGGCAAGCAGAAGTTGTTTTATCTTCCCGAACCGCACACCGATTTTATTTTTGCCGTTACCGCCGAAGAGTTGGGACTGGTGGGCGCGCTTGCCGTGGTCATTCTTTTTGCGATCTTCCTCTGGCGCGGAACGCGCGCGGCGCTGCGCACGCAGGATAACTTTGGACGCTTCCTGGCGGTCGGAATCACCAGCATGATCGTGCTGCAGGCTTTCATCAACATCAGCGTTGTGCTGGGGCTGATGCCTACCAAAGGGATTCCGCTGCCGTTTGTTTCCTACGGTGGATCGTCGCTGTTTGTGACCCTGATGTGCGTGGGCGTGCTGCTCAATGTCACCAAACAGGCGGAGTAGCATCCCCCTCATCGCAGAAAACGCGATGAGTGGGGCACCCGGCAATTTCAGCCCGTTTTAAGCTCCAGCCTCTTTCTCCAACGCCAGCAATTGCTCTTTGCGCTCGATGCCCCAGCGATAGCCGCCTAGGTCGCCGTCCTGGCGCACTACGCGATGGCAAGGGATTGCGACTGCTACGGGGTTGGTGGCGCAGGCTCGGGCCACTGCTCGCGTGGCTTTGGGCATGCCTATTTTCCCGGCCACGGCGCTGTAGGAGCGTGTTTCTCCGCGGGGAATTTTTTGCAGAGCTTCCCAGACTCGCCGTTGAAAGGCGGTGGCCCTAATGTCTAGCGGAAGAGAGGGATTGGTCTCACGGCCCTCCATCAAGCGAGTGAGATTCACTCGCCATTCGGCCATGGCGGCATCGTCGCGGCGGCGGGTGGCGAATGGGAACTCTCGCATCAGGCCTTGTTGGAGTTGGTCGTCGTTATCAGCGAATTGGATGGCGCAGATGCCTTTGTCGGTGGCCGCGATCAACATGCGTCCTAGAGGCGAGCTCGCTATGGTGTAACGGACTACGGCCGCTACGGCGCCGCGGCGGTACTTCTCCGGGGTCATGCCGAGTTGGGTGGCGGTCCGCTCGTAGAGACGGCTGCTGGAGCCGTATCCGGCGGCGTAGAGCGCAGTGGTCACGGAGTGGCCAGCTTGCAGATTCTGTTTCACCTGGCGCAGGCGCACGGCGTCGATGTAGGCCTTGGGCGATACACCTAGCACGGACTTGAACGTTCGCTGCAAGTAAAACGGGCTGCGGCGGAATTCTTTGGCAAGCAAGGTGAGCGTCAGGCGGTCTTCGATGTGCTGCTCGATGTAGCGGCACATGGCCCGCACCATCGCGGATTGCGGGTTTCCGTCCACCGCTTTGGGACGGCAGCGCAGGCAGGCGCGATAGCCGGCCTGCTCGGCCTGGACAGCATGATCGAAGAAGCTCACATTCTCACGGCGCGGGCGTTTGGCGGGACACGACGGACGGCAGAAGATTCCGGTGCTCGACACGCCGAAAACGAAGGTGCCGTCGAGCGAGCTGTCGCGATCGACGATGGCTTGCCAGCGGCGGCCGTTTATCTGGTCGTTTATCTGTACTGCGATTTGTTCCTCAGTCGATTTTGCAGTTCGCTTCATCGCTTCTTCTTCTAAAAGTATCGCATTGGTAGCCATGCAGGTAACATAGGGCAGGCGCCGCGCGCGGACTATCCGAATGTTGCGGTCAAACGATTTTTCCGCGGAGTTGGCGAATTTAAGAATCTGAAGAGGATCCTTTATGAACTGCAATCCCAAGATGATGTGGCTGGTTGTGCTGGTGTCGCTAGCGTTGGGTCAGGCGAGCGCGCAAATTCTCACAGGTGATCAAGTGAGGAAAATTGCCCCGAACTCGTTTTTCTTCTCTGGACAGAGCGGAGCCGTGCAGCTGCGGAATGCGGCTGGCCTGAAGAACTCGGCCGGCAAAGTGGTGCTGGCGGGGCTGGTGGATACAGCGGGATACTCCACCGCCGTCGCGGAGAAATATCAGGGTTTCCTGATCACCGAAACCAAATTGAGTTTTGACGGAGGTGCCTTGGATCCGGGAGAGTATGGATTCGGCTTCAAGGACGGTAAGTTCACTGTGATGAACGTGGCGGGAACGGAGGTGTTCTCGATCGCCTGCCAGAACGACGATCAGCTCAAGCGCCCGGTTCCTCTGAAGCTTGAAAGAGACGGTGGTGCGTACCGGCTGTATGCGGGGCGGATGTATGTGGTCGTGAAAGCGGATTAGCAGAATGAACCGAAGGGGGTAGAACGTCAAGGCCCTCAGGGGTTAAAGCCCTTGTCTTTATTGGCTCTGGGCGGCACGGCTGAAGCCGTGCCCTTCCCAAAACAAATGTGAGATAGCCTCTAGTACCGCGATGAGTCACTGGTGGTGGGACGGGTATCTCGCGAGCTTGCCTTGAGCGAGTCGACGGGTTGGGCCGGGCGGGACGAGGTGGCGGTCCACTAGCGCCAGATGGACAAGGCCTGTTTCCCTCAATAAAATCTGGGTTGCGTTCACTGCTGGCAAACTCCGATGAGACTTGTGACCTTCGAGAATGCCGCGCGGCAATCCCGCATTGGCGCGCTGTCGGGCGACGATCAGATTGTTGATTTGCATCTGGCTTGCGCCCTCTACCTGCGCGACGTCGAAAGCGAAGCCATTTTCTACCGCATGGCGGATGCGCTGGTCCCGCCTGATATGCGGGCGCTGTTCCGCGGCGGCGACACTAGCCTGGAGGCGGCGCGCAAAGCTCTCGACTACGTTGGGCACGTGGGCGGTCCGGGCGTTAGTGGTCCTCGCGGCGAAACCGTGATGTACTCACTCGGCGACATACGGCTCAAAGCACCCATCATTCCGAAGAAGTTCTTTCACACGGCTGGCAACTTTCGCGAGCACCAGGAAGAGGCGACGAGGGCGGGTTTTTCGCATCCGGTCATGCCGTGGATCGTTTTTTTTCAGAACACCGACGCGATCATCGGGCCCGATGAGCCGGTGATCTATCCCGAACATCTGACGCAGGAATTGGATTACGAGTTGGAACTGGCGGTCGTTCTCAAGAAAGCTGGCAAGCACTTTACTCCGGAAGAGGCGTCCAGCTACATCGGCGGCTATGTAATTTTCAACGACATTACGGCGCGCGACATTCAGCGCCGTGAGATGAAATCGGGCGTGTTCAGCTTTTGCAAGGGGATCGACACCTTCTGCCCGCTGGGGCCGTGGATCGTGACCGCCGACGAGATTCCCGACGCGCATAACCTGGCGATGGAACTGCGTGTGAATGGCGAGTCGAGGCAGCGCTCGCATTCGAGCAAGATGTCCGTCAAGATTCCGGAAATACTCGCGCATTACTCGCCGATGGGATACAGCGCGGGGGATGTGGTCTCGACGGGAACGGTGTCGGGCGTGGCGGCGTTTTCGGGGGATCCGAAGGCGTGGTACCTGAGGCCGGGCGACGTGATGGAATGCGAGATCGAGAAGATCGGGGTGCTGCGGAATCCAGTGATCTCGTGGGAGAAGGCCTATGGACAGAAACCGGCGGCCCTGGCGACGCAGGAAACAGTGAAGAATTTGTAATTGGGTAATTTGTGATTGGTAGTTTGAAACTGGTCCCTGTCTGGGTCCAGCCGCACCTCCAAAAGGCTTGACCGGCGCGGGTTCCCGTGGCGTTTGTTCCGGGCAACCTACGCTGGCAACGCTGGGTTCGTTACTCATAAAGTGCAGACACTTGCACCCGCGGGCTCAATCCGGTCCCGCCCCAGCCCGGTAACTCCCTTCGCAACAGACACTTAGATCCTCGCTCGCAGATGGTTTCACGGGTGCACTGTTACTTCAGGAAGCCCGGAGCGTACGGGGCAGCATGGGGGCAACTTTGACCGTCGTTTACAGCACTGAGGGCTTGGCTCCTACTCCTAAGACGACCAAGCGGCCGGCGTCGATGCTGCCGCTGCTGGTGATCCTGTTCGTCGTCTCTTACGGCCTTCTGACCATGCTGGTTTTCGAGCAGGGGCAGACCATCGAATCGCAGCGCAGTTTAATCCGCGAGATGTTGAAGGACAGCACCCAGCTAGCCGCGTTAAAGGACAAGCTTGCCCGAGATGACAGCAAGCGGGCGCACGAAAAAGCTTCTGCGCCAGCGGAGCACAAAAACGCGGACTCCGGCAGCCCGGCGGGGACAAAAGGATCAGACAAGGAAACAAAACGACCCGGTAAGCCGGCCCACTCCATGAAGGAAGTTCCGGAGAAGCCGGCGGCGGATTTGGAGGATGCGCGGCGATCCACCCGGATGATCTAGCGGACGGACTGGTTTAAGCAGCACGAATCAGCGAAAGCGATTCAAGTTTTGAAGAGAAAGAAGAAAACGGTTCTGTGAAACGCGGCCTTATGTGGAGGGCCGTGAGGCAAGCGAGACCCAATCATGAAGGCCCTGGCCCTAGCCCTAGTCTTGTCTCTTCCCGTTCCCAGCTTGGCGCCACCAGATCAGCATCAGCTCCCACCCACCGCCAGCCAACAACCGGTAAAGCGAAAGGGAGGGCAATGGTACTTCGCCGCCACCGGGCACGCCGTTTATTGCTACGGGCCAGTGGTGATCTTGCCCCAGCCGCAAGGCGGATTGCTGAGAGTTGCGACTTTCTGCCGCGGCGATCAAACCATGGTGCCGCTGAAGGACTAGACAGACTGTTTATGATGTTTTCCTTGGGAAACGTCCGCTAGATAAATCCTAACCACAGGGAGCACCCTTCGACTTCGCTCAGGGCAGGCTCCGGGACACAGCGAAGGTCAATTTCCCCACTCTCCACAGCCTATGCCCGTGTGCTTCCCCTATAATCGGTATCTAGGAGCGCAGCGGGACGGGCGAGGCACCCGTCTCCCCACGACTACGCTGGTTTTGACAAGGGCCCGTAGCTCAAGCGGATAGAGCATCGGATTTCTAATCCGAGGGTTGCAGGTTCGATTCCTGCCGGGCCTACCAGATAGTGCTATCTGAGTCCCCCGTTCGTGCCATTCCTTTCGCCCTAATCACAACGTAGAGTAGGTGGTGAGCAGACTTCGGGGGAGGGCTGTTCAAACGGGCGCCCGAATGACTCTAACTGAGTCCGGGCGCTTTCGTTTTGTGCGGCGTTTTTGAACCTGTCCGCGAGCGGGCGGAATATTTGCTCGCGACTCACCTCCGCGACGCCCAAGACGGGGCAAGCCCCGTCTCTACGGGAAGTTGTCATTTCTTTGGTTTTGGCCGCATCATCTCCCACTCTTTTTCCGTCAGCTCCCGTCCTAACGCTGTGAATTCACCCGCTCCTTGCAGCCACTCCCCGCCATCCATGGTCACGACTTCTCCATTTACATAGCCCGCGCCATCGCTGATCAAGAACGCGGCCAGATTGGCAAACTCTTCGGTCGTCCCAAACCGTCCCAGAGGATTTCGTTTCTTTGCCGCCTCCGCCAGTTCCGGGCGCGGCAGCAAACGCGAGAACGCGCCCTCGGTCGGAATCGGCCCCGGTGCGATGGCGTTCATCCGAATCCCACGATCTCCCCACTCGACTGCCAGGCTCCTGGTCAGCGCCTGCACGCCCGCTTTCGCCACCGCCGAAGGCACGACATACGCCGATCCCGTCGTTGTGTAGGTGGTGGTCACGTTCAGCACCACACCTCCGCGCCCTGCCGCCAGCCACCGCCGCCCGCAAGCCAGGGTCGCGTGCAGCGTGCCCATCAGCACGATGCCGATCACCGACTGAAACGCTCCCAACGAAAGTTCTTCCGTGCGCGCCAGAAAATTTCCGGCCGCGTTGTTCATGAGCACATCGAGCGGGGCTTCGGCCCAGATGACTCCAGCCATCTCCTCGACAGCCGCGGCGTCGCGCACGTCGCAGGGACGGGAGTGAATCTTGCCGCCGGTGCGTTCGCGTAACTCCTGCTCGGTTGCCGCGAGAACTTCGTGCCGCCGCCCGCAGATATAAACTTCGGCGCCCAGTTCCAGAAACCGTTGGGCGGTGGCTTTGCCCAAGCCGGTCCCGCCGCCGGTTATAAGGATGCGCTTGCCGTGAAGCAGATCTTTCTGGAACATTGGTCCTCCTATGGAGTGAAACGACGATTGTAAATGGACAGATTAGTGTAGTAGTGAAGAGGGAAGTGCAGGCCTCGTAAGACGGCGCTCGCCCTGTTTCTTCTGGACGCGGCAGGAGACGCGGCAAGCCGCGCCTCTACGGAAAGGCCGAGCCCTGGCCGAGAGTTGCCAACGCCCAGCGCGCGTGTTCCGCTACCAACGGGTCCGAATCTTCGCAGAGTTTTCTTAGCGTCGGCATGAATTTCTTGTCGCCGCTGTTTCCCATGGCAATCACCGCATTCCGCCGCAGGCCGGAACGCTTGGCCCGCCGGACGGGAGATCCGCGAAACGCCACCCGGAACTCTTCCTGCCGCATTTCGGCCAGCCAGTCGAGGGCCGGATTGACCAGGCCTTCGCGCGGCTCGAACTCCGCCGCTGAAGTCACCGGAGCTTTGCGGTTCCACGGGCAAACATCCTGACAGATGTCGCATCCGAAGACGTGGCGTCCCATGCCCGCGCGCAGTTGATGTGGGATCTGACCGGGCTTCTCGATGGTCAGATAGGAAATGCACAGCTGGGCGTCCAATTGGCCGGGCGCAACAATCGCTTGCGTTGGACAGGCGGTGATGCAACGGGTGCAAGTCCCGCAACGATCGGGCGCAGGCAGGTCGGCCGTGAGCTCATTGCCCGTGAGATCGTCTTTCGTGAAATCGTCCTTCGTGAGACCAAGCGAGGTGAGGATTACGCCTAGAAACAGCCACGATCCAAGCTGCTGGTTGATGATGCAAGTATTCTTGCCGATCCATCCGATGCCCGCGTATTTGGCGTACACACGCTCGATGAGCGGGCCGGTATCGACATAGGAACGGAGTTGGATTGAGTTGTCGGTACCCGGTACCCAGCGCCCAGTTGCGACAACTAGTCTGCGCAGCTCATCTTCTATCTTTCGCAGGCGGCGCAGTACGGCGTCGTGATAGTCCTCGCTGCTCCAGGCGTAGCGCGAAATCCAGCCTCGGCTCGCGTTCTCGAGTTGCGCCTGATTCGAGTACGGATGCGCGGTGTTGTAGTTGATGGCGCACACGATAACGCTGCGGGCCCAGGGAGCGACTCGGGACAGCGCCGCGCGCTTGAGTTCCCCGGCGTCATCGCGCGCTTCCATGTACTTCATCTCGCCATGTTTCTGATCCGCGATCCAGGCCGGAAACACGTGCAACTCGTCGAAGTCGCGGACCGGCGCGATGCCGCAGAGATCGAATCCGGCGTCGCGCGCGCACTGCTTGATGCGAGGTGGAAGGTCGGGGAGCAAGTGGTCAGTGGCTCGCGGCTGGTTTAGCCGCGGAATAGACACACATCCTCCAAGAGGCTACCATCAATTGTGCGGATCGAAGGCCGTCCCCCGAAGAAACTTTCCTTCTGGATAGTACGAGCCAACTTCGTGCGGTAGTACCGGAAGCTCGCCTGATTCTGGCTTTCACAAAAAGGTGAGGCTGTTGTCCAAGTTCGACTCTATGGCAAGAACGTTCTGACCATCGACCATCAAGATTACAGCGCAGACTGTACGGCCGGCAAGTATGAGTCCGCCCAGATCCTACGCAATTTTTGAGTCTTTCGTAGGCATAAATCCCATTTGCCGCCGGCACGTCTCTTATGGCATAAATCCGGAAAGGCCTTCACCATGCAACGGTTTTTGCATCACAACTTCTAGGAGGAGTGAATGGCAACGAAGTTCGTCCAGATTGAGAACGACGTCGAGATCCAAAAGCGTCTGGAAGCAGAGCGCATGCGCTTGCGCAAGATTGCCGGCCTGGACCGGCCCACTCACTTCCACCGGCCGGTGGAGCGTGCGTTTACGGCCGAGGAACGTAGCAAAGTCACGATTCTTTTTGGCGGGTTCACCTGGAAGCACGAGGATCTCATCCGCGCTGTATTTCAGGGCTGCGGATATCGCTGTGAGAAGCTACCGGTGCCGGATGTGCCCGCGTTCCAGATCGGCAAGGAATACGGCAACAACGGGCAGTGCAACCCGACGTATTTTACGGTTGGGAATCTGGTGCAGTATCTGCAATTCCTCGAGAGGGAAGGCATTTCCCGCAATGACATTCTGGACAACTACGTCTTCTTTACGGCGGGTTCGTGTGGTCCGTGCCGCTTCGGCATGTATGAGGCGGAGTACCGCTTCGCGCTGAAGAATGCGGGATTCGATGGCTTCCGCGTGCTGCTGTTCAAGGACAGCGATGGCATCAAGGCGGCGTCGGGCGAGCCGGGATTGAAGTTCACCGTCGACTTCGGATTCGGCATGTTGAATGCCATGCATCTGGGCGACGTGTTCAATGACCTGATCTATCAGATTCGTCCCTTTGAAGTGAACCAGGGCAAGACCGATCGCGTCTTCCGCGAGACGGTGGATGGGCTTTGCGACGACCTCAGGAATCGGGATTCGTTTGAGATCGAGCAGCAGGCGCCGAACTGGGCCAAGCCGAAGTTCAAGAGCAACAAGATCCTGCGCAACACCTTTAATGTGTTCGGCAAGATGCACGAGCATTTGTGGGGAAAGGATTATCTCAATGCTCTGGTCGCCGCTCGGAATAAGATGGACAGCATTGAAGTCGATCGCACCAAGGTAAAGCCGGTGGTGAAGATCACGGGCGAGTTCTGGGCTCAGATTACCGAGGGCGACGGCAACTTCCACATGTTCGAGTTCCTGGAGCGGGAAGGCGCGCAGGTCATGGTCGAACCGATCGCGACCTGGGTGGCGTACCTGCTGTCCCAGGCGAAGGCGCACGCGAAAGCCAAGTGGCCGGTGAACCGTCCGCACCGGAATCCGCAGTGGTGGGAATTGAAAAAGCACCTAGCGAATGATTTCGGATTGCGCAAAAAGCTGATGGGCATCGGCGTCGGCGAGATAATGTGGAACTATCTCTATCACCGGACGATCAAGAATCTCGGCGGGATCACGCATCATTTGGTGCCGCAGACGGAGTTAGCCGCGCTGGCGCATCCGTTCTACAACCAGTTTGCGCGCGGCGGAGAAGGGCATCTTGAGGTCGGGAAGAATGTGTATTACACGGTCCACCATTTCTGCCATATGGTACTGGCGCTGAAGCCCTTCGGCTGCATGCCGTCGTCGCAGTCGGACGGCGTGCAATCGGCGGTCGTGAACAAGTTCAAGGACATGATATTTCTTCCGATCGAGACTTCGGGCGAAGGCGAGGTCAATGCTCACAGCCGCGTGCAGATGGCGCTGGGCGAGGCCAAGGCGAAGGCCAAGACAGAGTTTGAACAGTGCCTGAAATCGACCGGCAAGAGCTTGGAGGAGATCCGGGAATATATTGCCGAGCATCCCGAACTGAAGCGGCCGTTCTATCACGTGCCGCATCGCGAAGGGATTGCGGGCACAGCGGCGCAGTTTATCCTGCACGTGAGCGATCGCATGAACAAAGAAAGGGGCGCCCGGTTCCTGTTGCGCCGCACGCGCATGGGGATGGCATTTCCCAGGGCTGCTTAACCGATCTGACCGGCAGCGCAGTCTGCGCTGCCAGTCCCTTACTTTTCTCGCTGGAACCTGACCGGAGAAATTGAATGCACGACCATCTGACCGGACACACTCAACAGCCGCCCCTGCTGCTGCAGATCGCGCCCGCTCCCTACCAAAAGCCGCACAATCACCATACACAATTCCTGGTAGGCCTCGACGTTGGTTCGACCACCGTGAAGGCGATGGTAGTGGATGCCGCGACCGACCAGATTCTCTGGCAGGACTACCAGCGCCACGAGACGAAGCAACCGGAAAAGACCCTGGAATACCTGCGCAGGATGGAAGCCGAAGTCGGCATCAATCGGTACAACACGCGGATGTTCATGACCGGTTCCGGCGGCGGCGGGATCGCGGATCAGATTGGTGCGAAGTTTGTGCAGGAAGTAACGGCGGTGTCACTGGCGGTCGAGAAACTGCATCCCGAAGTGTATTCGGTGATCGAACTGGGCGGACAAGACGCGAAGATCATTGTCTTTAAGGATGATGATGAGACCGGGCGCAAGAAGAAAATTCCGTCCATGAATGATAAATGCGCGGGTGGCACCGGCGCGGTCATCGACAAGATCAACGCCAAGCTAAAGATCCCGGTGGACGAGCTCGCGATGCAGGGCTACTACGGGATCAAACTGCACAAGGTGGCCGGCAAATGCGGGGTGTTTGCCGAGACCGATATCAACGGCCTGCAGAAAGTGGGAACGCCGGCCGATGAGTTGATGGCTTCGCTCTTCGAGGCGATCGTGCTGCAGAACCTGAGTGTTCTGACGCGCGGTCACACGCTGCGGCCCCACGTTTTGCTGCTGGGCGGGCCGAACAGCTTCATCAAAGGCATGCGCGAAGCGTGGCAGACGAATATTCCGCGCATGTGGCAAGAGCGCAAAGTTGCGATCCCTGAGGGCGCGAAGCCGGAAGACCTGATCAAGGTTCCAAATAACGCGCAGTATTTTGCCGCACTGGGCGCGATTGAATTCGGCAAGAGCGAAGAGGATTGCGTCGGCTGTTATCACGGCTACGAACAGCTGAAGTACTACATCGAGTTCGGCCGCCAGGAGGAAAAAGCGAAGTCCGGCGCCAAAGGGCTGGTTGCAAAAGAAGGGGAACTCGACGGGTTTAAGGAAGCGTACCGCAAGAAGAAGTTTACGCCCGCGACCTTCCAGAAAGGTCAAACCGTCGGTGGATTTATCGGTGTCGACGGGGGATCGACTTCCACCAAGGCCGTTCTGCTCGATGAGCGCGGCGATATCCTATGCAAGGCCTACCAGCTCTCGAACGGAAACCCGATCCAGGACACGATCGAGATGTTCGAGAATCTGCGCGGACAGGTCGAGACGCAGAACGCGAAGCTGGAGGTCCTGGGAGTCGCGACCACCGGCTATGCCAAGGACATTCTGAAGGACGTCCTGCACGCAGATGTCGCGCTGGTAGAGACCGTGGCGCATACCGGGTCGGCGCTCAAGTTCTATGAGGCCCCGCACGTGATCGTCGATGTGGGTGGGCAGGACATCAAAATCATCATTCTCCACAAAGGCCGAGTAAAAGATTTCAAGCTGAATACGCAGTGTTCCGCGGGCAACGGATATTTCCTGCAATCGACGGCTGAAGGCTTTGGGTTGGGCGTCGAGCAATATGCCGATCTTGCTTTCTCGGCGCAGGCCATGCCGGTGTTTGGTTATGGCTGCGCCGTGTTCATGCAGTCGGATATCGTGAACTTCCAGCGCCAAGGTTGGAGGGCGGAGGAGATTCTCGCCGGGCTGGCGGCCGTTCTGCCCAAGAACGTGTTCCTCTACGTAGCCAGCATTCCGAATCTCGCCGCGCTGGGCACGCGTTTTGTTCTGCAAGGTGGGACGCAGAACAACATGGCGGTGGTAAAGGCCGAAGTCGATTTCATCCACAACAGTTTCCGCGCCGCGGGCAAGAAGCCGGAGATTATCGTGCACGAGTTCTGCGGGGAATCAGGCGCGATCGGCGCGGCCGTGGAATCGCTGCGCTTGTGGCGGAAAGGACTGCAAACGACGTTCGTCGGCCTGGATGCCGTCCGAAAAATTCAGTACCGCACCACCCGCAACGAGGCGACGCGCTGCAATTTCTGCAAGAACAACTGCTTACGCACCTTCATCGATATCAGAACCGCTCCCAAGGATGAGATGGGCTTCGTCCCCATTCAGAAGGTCACCAAAGTTCCGCTAATGCACGGGGAACAGCGCTTGATCATCGCCACCTGCGAGAAGGGCCTGGTCGAAGATGTCAACGACATGAAGGACATCAAAGCCGGCCTCGACGAGATCAAAGGAAAATATCCCAACTTCGTCGACGACGCTGCCCACGAAGTCTTCCGTCCGACGAATGCGAAGAGCGTAGCCGATCCCATTCCGGCAGCGAAATTCTGGAACAAGGCGGCAAAAGAGCGCATTCCGCTCATGCAAAACCGCAAAAAGCTTCGCATCGGTATTCCGCGCGTGCTGAATATTTACACCTACGCACCGCTTTTCAGCGCATATTTCGAGAGCCTAGGCGTGCAGCCGGAAAACATCATCTACTCCGACTACACCAGTTCTGATCTTTACAGGGCCGGCGCCAGCCGCGGCGCCATCGATCCCTGTTTTCCGGCGAAGATCGGCATCTCACACGTCCATAACCTGATCCAGGAGAAGCATCGGAAGAAGCCGCTGGACGCGATCTTCTTCCCCATGTACGACGTGCTGACGTCACCGCTGGTGAAGATCGTGGCGGCCAATGCATGTCCAACGGTGACCGCAACGCCCGAAACGGTCAAGGCCGCGTTCACCAAGGAAAACGATGTCTTTGCCGAACACAACGTGAAGTACATCGATCCAGTGCTGAACTTTGCCGATCGCAAGATGTTCGCCCACCAAATGCTGTTGGCGTGGCAGCCGATTCTCGGACTGTCGCAAGAGGAGAACGACCGCGCGGTCGAGGTGGGTTACGAGGCGCTGGCCGACTACGAAAACCGCATTCGCAGACGCGCTCGCGAAGTGATGGACCAGTTGGAACGCGAAGATCGCATCGGCATCGTGATGCTGGGCCGGCCGTATCACCATGATCCCGGACTGAACCACGAGATACTGGAGGAGTTCCAGAAGCTGGGCTATCCGATCTTCTCGCAGAACACGCTGCCTCTGGACGAAGACATGCTCGAGCGTTTGTTCGGGGAGGAAGTTCGCGAAGGCGTGATCAGCCATCCGCTCGATATTTCGGACGCGTGGAAGAACTCCTACTCCTGCAGCACAAACCATAAAGTGTGGGCCGCGAAGTTCACGGCGCGCCATCCCAACCTGGTGGCGCTGGAACTATCGAGTTTCAAGTGCGGGCACGATGCACCGATTTACGGCGTGATTGAGGGGATCATCGAGCAGTCCGGCACACCATACTTCTGCTTCAAGGACCTCGACGAGAACAAGCCATCGGGCTCAATCAAGATTCGCGTCGAGACCATCGATTACTTCCTGCGCCGTTATCGTGACGAGGTCATCCGGAAGCGCAAGGCGGAGCAGGAGATCGAAGCGCAGCTCGCGGAGTACGAAAACCAACTGCGCGCGCAGATGGAGCCGGAGGCGCGAGAAATAGCGGCCGATTGATTTGTGAGCCACGCTGTCTGCGTGCACGGTGTCGCAAACGTCGATCCTGAAGAACCTAAGCTGAAAAACGCGGCTCAGCCATAGCTGCAGAATCCCCTTAACAGTAAAAGGAAGGCGTTTTAGTATTTCCACCGAGAGCGAGCGCTCGCCTTTATAGAGCGAGCGCTCGTCTTGATACCGCGAGCGATTATGCCCAAGCTTTTGGACGACACCGTCGCCAAGACCAGGCTCAAGATCGAACGCGCCGCGCAACAACTCTTCACCCGGCAAGGATTTCACGGTACGACCGTCCGGGAAATCGCCCGCAAGGCCGGCGTATCCATGGGCAAGCTCTACCTCTACTATCCGACCAAGGAAGATATCTTCATCGATCTGGTCCAGCGCATGGAGCGGAAAATGGAAACCCTCCGGCAGACCGAGCTTTTTCCCTTGATGCAATCGCCCGATCCGGAGTCACTGAAGAATCTGGGGATGGCCGTCGGCCGCGTCGTCTCAGAGAATCTGGACTACTGGCGGCTTATGTACGTCGACGTAGTTGAGTTCCGTCATAAGCACTTCATTCACAGCTATCGTGAAGTTGCCGGAGGTCTGCGCACATATTCGGCGGCCTTGTTTCAAAAAGCGCCGATTCCCTTTCCCAGCGACGTGAACCCCGGGTTTGCCTATGTCAGTTTGTACCTGCAGTTTGTCACTCATTTTCTGGTGGAGAAACTCTTCGGCGCCAAGCGCTATCTGGGCGTGAGTGACGAAGAAGCTGTCGATCAGTTTGTCCGTCTGTACACCCGCAGCGCGAAGCATCGGGCTGCGAAGCCGTAATTGCGACACAAGGAGGAATCATGCGAACACTCGCAACCCTACTGGCGGCCGCCGCCATTCTCTGTCTCATGATGCCGTTGACGCAAGCTCAAACGGCCACCACCGGACAGATCGTGGGCGTTATCAAGGATGCGACCGGCGCCGTCGTCGGCGGGGCGAAGGTCACCCTAACCAGCGCAGCGGGAGTAAAGCGCGAAACCATTAGCGACGCGACCGGGCACTATGTGTTCTCGCTTGCACCCCCAGGGGTCTACCGCGTGGAGGCAGAGAAGGCCGGATTCAGCAAGGCAGTGGCAGAGGGCGTCGTCGTCCGCATTACCGAAACAACGAGTCTGGATGTCCGCCTCGAAGTCTCATCGCAAAAGTCAGTGATTGAAGTCACGGCCCAGGCAGCCCTGGTGGAAACCGAAAATGCGGCTCGTGGAACAGTCATCGAGCAGGAGCAAATCCGCCAGTTACCGCTGCCGACCAGAAATTTCCAGCAACTGTTGACCCTCACCGCCGGCACATCGGGTCCGGTTCAGAGTTCGTCCGAGTTGGGCCGCGGCGCGGCACCGATTTATGTCAATGGGAGCCGCTCGACCTCGAACTCGGTGCTTATCAACGGCACCGACGCGAACTCCATCGGCACGGGTTCCACGCCTAATCTCGCGGTACCGGCCACCGATTCTCTGCAAGAGTTCATTGTCCAGACCAGCCAATTTGACGCGTCTCAGGGCCGCGTCGCCGGTGGCGTCGTGGCGGCGGTTACAAAATCGGGAAGCAACGAAATTCATGGCAACGTTTACGAGTTCTTACGCAACGATGCCCTCAATGCCAACAACTTCTTCCTCAATCGCTCGGGGGTTCCGCGACCGCCATACAAGCGTAATCAGTTCGGAGGCACGCTGGGTGGACCCCTGGTAAAGGATCGGCTGTGGTTCTTTGTTTCTTACCAGGGAAGCCGCGAGCGGAACGGCACGTCGCTGTTGAATTCGGTGGGCACCGTTTTCGTTCCCCAGATTCTCACCAACGATCGCTCGGAACAGACGCTCGACAATCTGGCCCAGGCCTACGGAGTGTACTTCTGCACACCCGCCACTCTAGGATGCCTTGAAACAAATAATCCGATGGCCGATTTTCTCCTCCAGGCCAAGCTCAATGGACAATACGTGCTTCCCTCAGCGCCGGCCAATTGTATCCCGGTCAATGGCGTCTGTAGCGCTCCCGTCGTGGCCCTTTCCAGATTCCGTGAAGACCAAATCAATACCAATCTTGATTTTGAACTCACAAAGTCGAATCGCCTCTCCGCCAAATTCTTCGGCGCGAACAACCCGACTCTGCAGGGTCTATTCAATTTGTTTGGACTTGCGAATGCGCTTCCGGTCCCAGGTTTTGGCGGGACCGCGAATCTCAATCAACGGGTGGTTTCGGTCGAGGATACCGACGTCATCTCTCCGCATGTCGTGAACGTAGCCCGCTTCGGACTCGGCATCATCACTACCGGCTCGCAACCGCAGGAACCGTTTCAAGCGACGCGAGATTTGGGTATCAGCTCACCCCTGGGCAACCTGTTCCCGGGCATGCCGGAGATTTCCGTCTCAAACATGTTCGACTTTGGTGCGAGCCCCTTCGCCGACAACAGTGGCGTCGAAAAGACGTACTCTGCCGGAGACACGTTGAGCTGGCAAAAGGGTCGGCACAGCTTGAAGTTCGGCATGGAGTACAAACATCACGATCTGAATGAGACTTTCAACCTCTATACCCGCGGCCAGATGTTTTTTCTCGGATTTTCCGGCAACCCCTTTTCCGATTTCCTGGGAGCTGTTGCTGATACGGCCGGGCTCACAATCATGGGCTCAGGCGTAAACAACCGCGATATTCGGGCACAGGATTGGAACGGTTTTGCCAATGATGACTGGCGTGTGACCGATCGGTTAACGGTCACGCTCGGCCTCCGCTACGATTTCTTCGGTCCATTTACGGAAGCCAAGGGGCGCTTCGTCGGATTCGATCCGGCACGGATCACGACCGTGCCGATACCCGCGGCGTTCGGAGGCGGGGTGGCTATTACCGGGGGATTCGTGCAGGCCTCCAACGCAACCACTCCATTGCCGGGGGTTCCCGAAGTCCAACCTTCCCTTGTCCCCTCTAACAAAACCAACTTTGCGCCCCGAGTCGGCTTCTCCTGGCAACCGCGTTCCGACAACCGCCTGGTGGTACGCGGTGGTTATGGCATTTACTACGATCGCGCGAATTCCCGGCTGCTCAACAATCAAATCCTCGACTTCCCCTACTACACGCTGGCACAGGCGTTCTTGACGCCGATCTCCAATCCATTTGTTCAAGTTCCGCAGCCGAGCAAGTATCCCCTGGCCTTCAACGACCCGACATACTTCATCCCAGGCATCCCCGGCCCGCCGGCGTTCATGCCGCGAGCTCCAAGCGCCGTCTTCCCGGTCCCCGTTCAGGCCGTTTCCGCCAACGGCATTTACCCTGATCTTCACGACTTCCGCACGCCCTACATACAACAATTCAGTTTTGGAGTGCAGAACGAGTTCGCCAAGAATTGGATGTTGGACCTGAGCTATGTTGGGTCAGCCGGGCGTAAGTTGTACCGGCTCGTGGACCAAAACCAGGCTGTGGTGCAGACTGCACTGGGCCCCGCGGGGATCTATTATCCCGGATTGTCGAGCCTGGCAGTCCAGGGCTTTGGTGTCCACACCATGCAGAGCTCGGCAAATTCGAGCTACAACTCCCTGCAGGCCAGCGTGACCAAGCGATTTTCCGACGGGCTGCAATTCCTCGCCTCTTACACCTGGAGCCATTCGCTCGATGATTACTCCGGCGACGCCTCGGGCACGAGTGACGTTAGCGTTGTCCCCGGAAACCAGGCGCCCGGCTTCCTGAATAACCGCGCAAGTTCCGATTTTGACCGTCGTCATCGCTTTGTGTTCAGCGGGACTTATGATCTGCCAAAGTTCTACAAGGGTGGTTCCGGCTTCGCTCGACAGGCGGTAAATGGCTGGCAACTGGACAGCGTTTTTGTGCTGCAGAGCGGCACACCGTTCACAGTTGTCACCAATGACACTGCCTTCGTTCAAGCGCGCGCCAACTACGTGCCGGGGTGTAATCCTGTGCGGAGCGGCAGCGTGGAATCAAGGCTGACTCAGTACTTCAACACCGCTTGTTTTGCGGCGGCACCGGCTGACGCGGCGGGAGGCTTCGGTACTGCAGGGCGCAACATCCTGCGCGGGCCCGATCAGGGAAACGTCGATATTTCAATCGTTAAGTTCTTCCCTTTCAGCGAGCGCACGAAACTTGAGTTCCGGTCGGAATTCTTCAATGCGTTCAACCACGCGAGCTTCGCGAATCCAGTGTTTCCAAATACTCAAGATGCGGTCTTCGCATCGCCTACCTTTGGACAGGTCCTGGCGACGTCCACGGGGCCGCGAGTGATTCAGTTCGCGCTGAAGTTGAGTTTTTAGGGGGCGCATGAAAGACACGGGTCTGCGTGGTAAGGTCGTTATCGTCACCGGCGCCGCGGCGGGCATCGGACTCGCCACGGCCCGGCGGTTCGCCAGCGAAGGCTGCCGGGTGGCGGTATGGGATGTCAGCGATGCCGGGCAGGGAGAGCTGTTGCGCGAACTGTCCGCGCTCGGCGGAGAGCCACTCTTCCGTAAAACCAACGTATGCGACTCCCGTGACGTCGAGGCGGGCGTCCAGGAAATAGTCGCCCGCTGGAAAACAGTCGATGTACTGATCAACAACGCCGGCATCACACGCGACTCGCAGTTCGTCAAGTGGAAGGATGGCGCGGTTGCCGGGACGATGACCGATGATGCGTTCGATTCGGTCATCTCGGTCAACCTCAAAGGCGTCTTCCTTTGCTCCCGGGCAGTCGTGCCCCACATGATCCGCCAAGGCTCAGGCGTGATCCTCAACGCCTCTTCCGTGGTGGGTCTGTATGGTAATTTCGGTCAGACAAATTATGCCGCTACCAAGGCCGGAGTCATCGCATTTGCCCGGACGTGGTCGCGGGAACTGGCAAAATACAACATCCGCGTGAACGCCGTCGCTCCCGGTTTCATTGCCACCGAAATGGTCCAGAAGATGCCGGAAAAAGTCATCCAGAACATGGTTTCGCACACGCCCCTCGGTCGGATGGGAAAGCCTGAGGACGTTGCCGAGGCCTACGTGTGGTTAGCGTCCGACGCGGCCTCGTTCATTACCGGCGCTGTGCTCTCCGTCGATGGTGGATTAGTGCTGGGGACCTAACTTACAGCAATTCAAGAGGACTTGTACATGACGTGTTACGCAACCATTGTCGCGACAGGCAGATATGTACCTGAGATAGAAGTGACTAATGACATGTTGCGCGAGCGGTTCAAACATGTCCCGGATTTCGTGGACAAAATGGAGGCCAGCAGCGGCATCAAGACGCGCTGGCATGCCCCCGAAAACTGGGCCACCAGCGATGTCGCTCTGCCCGCAGCCAAGCTCGCACTGGAGCGTGCCGGCAAGAAACCTGAAGATGTCGATCTGATCATCCTCGGCACCGATTCGCCGGACTACATCACACCCGCAACCTCGGTCGTACTGCAGTATAAGCTGGGCGCAAAAAATGCCGGCACGTTTGATGTCGGTTGCGCGTGTGCTTCGTTTCCAACCGGTCTTTCCGCGGCTGCGGGAATCATCGCCGCCAATCCGGGGATCAAGACGGTGCTCGTCGTGGGCGTCTATCTCATGCACAAACTTACCTCGCCTGCCGATCCCATGATCTTCTTCTATGGCGATGGCGCGGGCGCGGCAGTGCTCGAACCTGCAGCTTCGCCGGGCTTTATTACTTCCACCTTTCGCGCCGACGGCTCCTATCACGACTATTGGGGAATCTATTCCGGTGGCACCTTCGAACCGGCCAGCGAAGACTCGGTTAAGGCGGGGCGCACCGCCTGCACGATCAAGAACCGCTATCCTCCGGAGTTGAACGAGGAGACCTGGCCGATCATCGTGCAACGACTCGCAAAGGACGGGGATTTCGATCTGCGCGACGTCGATTGCTTCATCTTTACCCAAGTGCGGAAGCCCACGATTGAACGCGTGATGGAACGTCTCGGCGTGCCTGCGCAGCGCGCGCATACCATCATGGAACAGTATGGCTACACCGGTTCCGCTTGCGTCGGCATGGTACTTGACCATGCTATCGAGCAGGGCAAGGTGAGATCCGGTAACCTGGTCGTGCTGGTGGGTTCGGGGGTCGGCTACAACCAGGCAGGCTGCGCATTTCGTATGCCGTAGGTTTTCGCCGTAGTTACAGCTCTGCTTGTCTTCCAGGGAGAACTCGTGATCACCGGCGATATTCTCGGAGAGCGCGCCCGACTTAGTCCCGACGCGGTCGCATTGATCCACGTTCCCACGCGCCTGCTGTTCACTTATGCGGAACTGAATCGGCGGGCCTTGCGGTGCGCGCGGGTCTGGGCCGATCTCTGCTTTTTGCGCCCAGGGGATCGCGTCTGCATCCTCTCCGAGAACCGGGTTGAATATGTCGATGCCTTCTGGGCAGCGGGTAAGTCGGGTGTCATCCTCGTCCCACTTGGGACACGCAGCACGGCCCACGAGCTGCAGCAGATACTTGCGGACTGCGGACCGCGCTGCCTCATGTATTCAGCGCGGTACGAGAAACTCGCGACAGAGCTCCAACAACTCGTTGGTTTCGAACACTCAGTAAGTCTGGATGGTGACGACCATGCGCCGAATGCACTGAGTTACACCAAAGCTATCGATCGGGTTCGTCCAGATACACTCTCCACGAAACTCCAGCCCGAGGATATTTTCTGCATGCTCTATACCAGCGGCACCACCGGACGGCCGAAAGGCGTAATGATGCCTCACCGGCAGATCGCGTGGAACGCCTACAACACGGTGGTCTCCTGGCAATTGCGGCAGAGTGACCGGGTTCAGATTTACACGCCCATGTATCATGCCGGCGGCCTCACCGTATTCATGACCCCGCTGTTCGCCATCGGAGGCAGCATTGTTTTGCATGACGGCTTCGACGCCGCTGAAGTTTTGCAAGCGCTGCGGGACTACGAGTGCACCATTCTTTTCGGCGTACCGACGATCTTCAAGATGTTTCTCGATTCCCCAGAATTCGCAGCGCTCGATCTCAGCCATCTGCGCTGGTGTGCCAGCGGAGGCGCTCCGCTTCCGTTACAACTTCTCCGTGCCTACCAGGAGCGTGGAGTGACTTTTCGCCAAGGCTATGGGCTGACCGAGGTCGGCGTGAACTGCTTTGCCGTAAGCGACGAGGATTCCCTGCGCAAGGCAGGTTCTATTGGTAAGCCGATGATGTTCACGGAGGCGAAGCTGGTCGATCCCAAAGGTAATCTCGTCGCAACAAACGAGGTTGGCGAACTCTGCCTGCGCGGACCACACGTTTGCCGCGGCTATTGGAACAATCCAGCCGCCACCGCCCAGGTGCTTGACCCAGAGGGCTGGTTCCACACCGGCGATCTGGCGCGATGCGACGAAGATGGGTTTTTCTATATCGCAGGCCGCTCCAAGGACATGATCATCAGCGGCGGAGTCAACATCTATCCGGCAGAGATCGAGAAGGAATTGCTCGATCATCCGGCCATTGCCGAGGTCTCCGTCATGGGGACGGCTGACGAGAAGTGGGGCGAGGTACCAGTCGCCTTCGTTGCGCTGAAGTCAGGCGCGAGCGCCGGCGACCTCGAGCTCATCGAGTTCCTGCGTCCCAGAATCAATAAAATCAAACTGCCCCGGCAAGTCATCTTCATAGAAGCATTGCCCCGCAACGCCTATGGTAAGGTTTTGAAACTCGAACTTCAGAACCGACTACGGAATCCAGAACGCCGTTAGCGACCTCCTGCAAACCTTCTAGTCAGGCAGCACTTTGCCCCGTGTTTCCTCGCCGAAGGGAATAACGAGCAGGCCGATCCCAAAGGCAATCGCCGTGAACGCAACCGGCTTGCCGAGAGTTCCCATTCGGCTGACCAGCGCTCCCACTCCGAAGTTGACTCCTGCGGCCACGAAGCGTCCGAACGAAGTCGTGAACGCAAACGCGGTCGCGCGCACCGTGGTCCCGTACTGTTCCGGCAGCCACAGACTGAAGATCGCGAAGTTGCCGCCAAAGAAGCCCAGGAAGAACAGCACCGCGATGAACGGAAGAAGTCCCTGGGACAGGTAGAATGCCCAGCCAAAGCTGAGCAGGATGCAGGCCGCCATCCCGAAGAAGTAAAGAGCCAGGGTTCGCTTGCGGCCAAAGCGCTCGGCCAATGGAGGAACCGCCAGGCATCCGAGGATCGTCCCCAGCGACAGCAATCCCATGCCGAGGGAAGACACGCGTACGGCCTCGGGCTGTGACATGCCGGCACGTTTCGCCAGGTTGATGATTGCCGTCGGAGCATAAACGGCAGCCGCCCACAGGCCGCAGATGGCCGAGGCCAAAAAAACGGTGTTGACCACCGTGCGCCGCGTGTACGGAGGACTGAAGATTTTGCGCAGAGAAGAAAGTCCACCGGCGGCTTTCACCTTGGCTTTTTGCTGCCAGCGCTCGGGCTCCTTCACGCGGGACAAAATCATGAAAGCCACGATGACGGGCGTCAGGCCGCACCAGAACATAGCGCGCCAGCCATAATGCGGTGCGACCGTGTAGTTGAGAGCCGAAGCCAAAAAGAAGCCCGCATAATAACCTGTCTGCAGATATCCGGCGCCCATCTTGCGGCGGTCTTCTGGCCAGGCTTCGGCGACGTAGGTGCCGGCCAGCGCCCATTCGCCGCCAATTCCGATACCCGCCAGCAAGCGGAACAATCCCAATTGCCACACCGTTTGCGACAAAGCGGCAGCTCCGGTGAAGATCGCATAAACGAAGATGGTGGCGGCGAGCACGCGACTGCGCCCGAACTTGTCGGCGATCGGCCCCCAAATTAATGACAGTCCCCATCCGACGAGGAAGAGCGCAAACAGCGTCGATCCGGCAAACCCCACATTGGCAGGAGTGGCTTTGATTCCCGACTTCGGAAGGAGTTCTGTGAGTGCCGGGCTGAGGACGAGTGCATAGATTACCGAATCCATGCCGTCCAGCGTCCAGCCACCCCACGCGCCCCAGAATCCAGTGATTTGCTGGCCTGAGAGTTTGGTGTGAACTGCGCGTACCGGGCGGATCACTGCTTCATTGGCCATTGTGTCCTCATCCGAAGGCGCAGCGTCTACGCCACTATGCGCAGAGACTTGCTGGGCGCAGGCAGCAGCATACCACTTTAGCCCTTGAGGGTGACTGCGGCGCGCGCCAAGAGTTTTTCAGCAAGCTGTCTACGCGACGGACTCGTCGCGGCTTTCTTTTTGAAACAGCGCCGCCACCGCGGGCTTCATTACCTTTCCCATCGCGTTGCGCGGAAGGGCATCCAGGACGAGAAGCCGCGAAGGCAGCTTGTGGGCTGCCAGTGACTCCCGGGCCCAGGTGCGAAGGGACGGCAGATCGAGGGCATCGCCGTCGTTCAGCACACCGTTTAACACTATGGCCGCAGCGACGCGCTCGCCCCACTCTGGATCGGGCACGCCGACCACGGCACACTCGGCAATCGCGGGATGCTCGCGCAGCGCTTCCTCAATTTCCAGCGCGGACACCTTGTGTCCGCCCGTCTTGAGGATGTCAATGTTTGTCCGGCCAAGGATGCGATAGACACCGTTCTCGACCACCGCAGTATCACCGGTGCGAAACCAGCCATCGCGGAAGGCATCGCGGGTTGCGTCGGGCTTGCCCCAGTATTCCGCGAACACGCTTGGGCCGAGGACTTCAATCTCGCCCGGTGTTCCCGGGGCCACCGGTTCGCCGTTCTCTCCGACCAGCTGAAGCTCGACGCTAGGCAGTGGCGTCCCGACGCTGCCTGGCACGCGCTCGCCGCGCAACGGGTTCGATAGCGCCATGCCGATCTCCGTCATACCGTAGCGCTCGAGTAGCGTGTGGCCGCTGATTTCTTTCCAGCGTTGGAGCGTGCTTATCGGCAGCGCTGCCGAGCCCGACACCATCAAACGCAGCTTCCAGCACGCCTGGCTTAGGACCGCGCGGCGCTCCGGAGAAGCCTCGTCCCAGGCGGCGATGAGCTTTGCGTAAACCGTCGGCACCGCCATGAACAGAGTTACGCTGCCGCTGGCGATGCTGTCCCACGCGGCATTTGCGTCAAAGCGCGGCAGCATTTCGCAAGCCGCGCCCGACCACAACGCACAGCAAACTACATTGATGATTCCGTGCACGTGGTGCAGGGGCAAGCACAGCACAATGCGATCGCCGGCCGACCACTCCCAAGCCTCGACCAGGCTCATGATTTGCGCCGTAATGTTGGCATGGGTTGTGACTACGCCCTTCGGACGGCTTGTCGTGCCGCTAGTGTAGAGAATCATGGCGCGCCGTTCGTCGCTCACGTCCGAGGCGATTTCCGGCAATTCTGCTGCCTGGTGAGCGGCCAGTTCGTCATACGACAGCGCGCGGATGCCACGCGCTGCGGCAATTGGCGACAGCAACGGAGCCGCCAGAGCATCGAACACCAATGTCGATGCCCCGGTATCGTCGAGAAAGTATTCCAGTTCGGGCCTTGTAGAGTTGAGCGGCAAGGGGACGGCAACTCCGCCTGCCCGCCAGATGCCCCACTGCGCCGCCACCCACGAAAATCCTGGCGTCACCAGAAACGCCACGCGCTCTTGCTGAAGATCTTCGCGGCCCGCGAGCAGCGTCGCCGCCACATGCGCCGACGCATCCAGCAAATCGTTGTAGGTGTATGTGCGGCCTTGCGAATCGACGATGGCTGTGCGCCCCTCATGCTGCTGGGCCCGAGCAATCAATGGAGGACAATGACTGGCGCGGCTGATCACACGCAGACTTTACGTCGTCTCCGCTGCATTGTCCACTTATCCATCCGAGGGTCAGGGCGTGATCCGGTCGAGCCGTGACGCAACTTGCAGAAGCAGAGGGAGTATCATGCGGATGACTAATGGAATTAATGAAAACGGAGTCATGCAATGCCTGAGTCCATTGACTGGCCGCCGCCGCTTACGCCAAATCGGCCGCCGCGCCGTCGCCGCCGCTTCTTGCTCATTTTCGTCGCTGTCGCTCTCATCTTCTTTGGTGCTCGGACCGCATTGTCCTATTACGTGGACGTGCTCTGGTTCGGGTCGCTCGGCTATGGGGACGTGTTCTGGAAAACACTGGGCCTGCAGTGGGGCATCTTCGCGGCTTTCGCAGCAGCCACATTGGTCATTTTGTATGGATCGTTCCTGGCTCTGAAGCGAGCGCATCTCCCCGACCTGCCCAGTGGCCATACGATTTACATCGGTGGCCAGCCGTTGAAGCTGCCGGTTGAGCCTGTCCTGCGTCTCATAGCGCTCGGCGTTTCGCTCGTCATTGCCGCTGCCACCGGCGCCAGCATGATGGTGGAGTGGCCCACGTTCGCACTCTTTTGGTACGCGCCCCGCACCACTGGTGGCGTCGGGATCTTTGATCCGATTTTTGGCAAGCCGCTAAATTTCTTTCTGTTCGCCCTGCCTGCGTGGCAGCTCATCGCCGGCTGGCTGCTGACGCTCGCCGTGATTACCTGCATCCTTGCCGGATTCTTCATCCTCATCACGGGCGGAACACGAGCGCTCGCCGGCCGTCTCAGCCGCTCCGTATTACCGTGGCGGGGGCTCTCCATCACGTTTGCGTTCTTTTTGCTGATCCTTGCGATGCGCGTCTATATCAGCCGGTTCGAGCAATTGCTCGACGATCATACGATCTTCGGAGGAGTGACCTACACTGACGCGCATGTCACGCTCACCGGGTTGCTCGCAGTCTGCGCGGCGCTCGTTCTCGGCGCGGCAATCGCCGCCGTGAACGCTGTGCGAGTGCCACGCGGGAGCTGGCTGGTCGCGGCGATCCTTCCGGCCGCGGTCTGTTACGTCGCCCTGCAAGGAGTCGCCTGGTACGTCAGCAGCTTTATCGTCAAACCGAACGAACTGGTTCGCGAGAAGCCCTACATTGTCTACAACACTGACTTGACGCGGCAGGCCTACGGATTGGACCGGGTTTCGCAGCGCGAGTTTCCCGCGGAGACGACCGTCGACGCGGCTGACCCGGAGAACAATCAGGCTACGCTGCAGAACGTCCGGCTGTGGGATTGGCGCGCCCTTCAGGACACGCTGCGTCAGATTCAGGAAATCCGCACTTACTACGACTTCCCTGACATCGACATCGATCGATATGATATTGACGGCACGACGTGCGAGGTGATGCTCGCCGCGCGCGAGCTGAACGTCGATAAGCTCCCGGAGAGCAGCCGCAACTGGATTAACGACAAGCTGATCTACACCCACGGCTACGGCATCACCATGAATCCGGTCAATGGGTTCACGCCGGAAGGGCTGCCCACGCTGCTGCTGAGCAACATGCCGGTCCAGAGCACGGTGCGTGGTCTAACTGTGACGCGACCGGAGATTTATTTCGGCGAGATGACCAATACCGACGTCTACGTGAAGACACGGCAGAAGGAATTCAACTACCCGCAAGGCGCGAGCAATAACCTTACGTCCTACGAAGGCAAGGGCGGCATCGTACTCGGCGGTTTTCTGCGCCGCATCATTATTGCGCTCGACCGCGATGATCTCGCGAAGCTGCCCTTCAGCGATGACGTGAACCAGGATAGCCGGCTGCTGATGCGGCGTAAACTGCGCGATCGCGTGTCCGCATTGGCCCCGTTCCTTACCTTCGATCCGGATCCTTACATCGTGCTCGGCGACGATGGCCGCCTGTCGTGGATGATGGATGCGTACACGATTTCAGACAGCTACCCGTACTCTACCCATTACCGTCTAGGCAACGATCTTATTAACTACATGCGAAACAGCGTCAAGGTGGTCATCGACGCTTACGATGGCACGACTACGTTTTACGTGTTCGACACGGACGATCCGATCATCGCAGCCTACCGCCGCATCTTTCCCAGCCTGTTCAAAGATGCGGCCACGATGCCGCCCGGCCTGCGTAAGCACGTGCGCTACCCCGAATTGCTGCTCAAATTGCAGGCGGAAGTGTACGGCCTGTATCACATGACGGATCCGGAAGCGTTCTACAACCGTGAGGATCTATGGACGGTCGCGACCGAAGTCGGCATGGGCGAGGGCGGAGCGCAAACGACACAGGCGATGCAGCCGAATTTCGTGCTGATGAAGCTCCCGGGCGAAACGGGCGTGGAGTTCGTGGAAATTCTGCCCTTCACGCCGGCCAACCGCAATAATCTAATTGGCTGGATCGCCGGGCGCAGCGACGGCGCAAAGTACGGAACGTCGGTGGTCTACAACTTTCCCAAAACCAAGCTGGTAGACGGACCGCTGCAAATCGAGGCACGAATCGATCAGAACGCGCAGCTCTCCGGACAATTGACGCTGTGGAACCAGCAAGGCTCGCACGTGCGGCGCGGGGCCCTGCTGGTGATTCCGACCGGAAAGGCGCTGTTGTATGCGGAGCCGATTTACCTGCAGGCCGAGCGCAGTCCTATGCCGGAGTTGCGTCTGGTCGTGCTCGCGCTGCAAGATCGGCTGGCCTACGGACCAACCTTCGAGTCGGCGATGGCGGCCCTTTTTGGCGGAGGGGTCTCGTCGCTCACCGCTGCACCGACGACCGCCGCGACGACGAGTGCTGCGACGACTAGCGCCTCACCGACCATCGCTGCGGCAGTTCCCGCAGCGGATCTCAACGCGCTAATCGCGGAAGCCGCCAAAGACCTTGCCGACTACCAGCGCCTGACCGCCGAAGGCAAGCTCGGAGAAGCCGGACAGAAGCTTGAAGAACTGAAGCGCACCCTCGAAAAGCTGAACGCGCGTCAAAAATGATAGCCGTGCCCGAACCCCATTTAGCATTAGCTATGTGACGACACAGAGACGCATTGGCCTGGCGCGAGCGCTTTCAAAAATGGGTTATTGCTCGCGATCGCAAGCGAGTGTTTTGATTCGCGCGGGACGTGTCACGCTGAATGGGCGGATCGTGCGGGATCCGGAAACCCCGGCGCGAATGCCTCAGGGCCGGATTGAAATCGACGGTTCGCCGCTCGACAAGACACCGGCAATCTATCTCGTCATGAATAAACCGCGCGGCGTAGTGACGACTGCGTCCGATGAGAAGGGGCGCGAGACGGTTTGCGACCTGCTGGAGCCGGGATTGCCCTGGGTCGGTCCCGTGGGACGGTTGGATAAGGCGAGCGAAGGGCTGTTGCTATTGACGAATGATTCGGAGTGGGCGGCAAAGATCACCGATCCAGCCAGTCATTTTGACAAGAAATATCACGTGCAGGTGGACTGCGTGGCGGACGCCGATCTGCTGGCGAAAATCATTCGCGGTTGCACAGTGGAGGGCAGCGCTTTTGAAATTTGCCCCGGTGAACATCTGCATGCCAAGCGGGCACGACTTCTGCGCCACGGCGATCAGAATAGTTGGTTGGAGATTACTCTCGACGAAGGCAAGAACCGGCAAATTCGACGTCTGCTCGAAGCACTGAAGGTTCGAGTTTTGCGTCTAGTGCGAGTGTCGATCGGGCCGCTCAAACTGGGCGCTTTGAAAAAGGGCTCAGTACGGCGGTTGACGGCGGAAGAGAAGAAAGCCATCGATAGAGCACTGCCCCTGGATTTGTTTCCAGATAGTCCTGCGCCTGCCGCAGCACCTTGCGCTCGTTGCTGTATGCAAGTTGTTTGCTCGCGTCGGTGAGCGGAACCCACAGAGCTTGCTTGACTTCGATCCGCATGTCAGAAGCGAGGTGGTCGATTTCTCCGGAAACATAGCGCATAAGGTAGAAGCTCACGATTTTGAAAACTCGCTTGCCATCGCCCCACGTGCGAACGTAGACATACTTGCTATCGGACAGTTTGATGACCAACTCGGCCACAAGGCCGGTTTCTTCCCGCACTTCCCGTACGGCTGCGGCTTGCGGTTTCTCGCCGGGATTCACCAGGCCCTTGGGGAGGGTCAACACGGCACGGCTGCGCTTGCGCGTGGTCTTTGCCGGTTTGGGGGCGGGCTCGGGGCTTTCTTTCTGCGGTTCGATCAGCGCGACATGCCAGATTCCAGAAATCTGCCGAAGCACGACGCCGCCTGCTGAAATTTCCCGTGGCATAGCGCATTCCTTATCGGACAAGTTATCAGGGATTCCCGAGCTTCCCAGTCTCTTGCTGGATTCGCTGCCAGGCGCGCTCCACATGGCGAGCCTGCGTGTTGGTTTGGCCCACGCAGACTCGAAGCGTCAGCTTGCCATCGAGCTTGGTATGAGTGAGGTAGAGATCGCCGCTGCCATTCAGCCGGTCCATGAGGAGTTGGTTGGCCTGATCTCCCGCGCGCAAACGGAAACAGACGAGGTTGAGCTGGGTGGGCGCGGCGAGTTCGAAGCGCGAATCGTCGCGCACCCAGGCGGCGAATTGTTGGGCCAATCGAACGTGCTCGCGAATGTGGTGCTGCAGACCTTCAGTCCCGTAATAGCGGATCACAAACCAGAGCTTAAGCGAACGAAAGCGGCGGCCGAGCTGGATGTGCCAGTCGCGATAATCGATGACTGCGCCCGATTCGGTTGCCTGGTTGCGCAAGTACTCCGGCAGCACGGAGAGCGTTTGGACCAAATGCTTCCGGTCGGCGACATAGAAGACGTTGCAATCGAAGTTGGTGAACATCCATTTGTGTGGGTTGAAGGTGTAGCTGTCGGCGAATTCCACGCCATCGTGAATGAAGCGGAATTCCTGGCAGAGCGCGGCCGTGCCGCTCATGGCGGAGTCCACGTGCAGCCAGAGATTGTGGTCGCGACAGATGCGCGCAATTTCGCGAACGGGATCGATCGCATTCGAGGAGGTCGTGCCCACGGTGGCGCAGACGAAGCAGGGAATCAGTCCGGCTTTGATGTCGGACTCGATCTGGCGGGTCAACGCGTCGGGGCGCATAGCGAAATTCTTATCCACTCCGATGTGGCGCAGGTTGTCCGAGCCCATGCCGGCTATCTTTATTGCTTTTTCAACAGATGAGTGTGTTTGGGTGGAGCAGTAGGCGATCAAGCGTCCGTCGCAGCCTTTGCGATTGCTGACGAACTGGGTTGCACGCTCGCGGGCGGCCAGCAGGGCGCAGAGCGAGGCGCTGGATGCCGTGTCCTGAATGACCCCACCTCCACTACTGGTGGAAAGAAATTTCTCCGGCAGACCGAGCATGGGAACCAGCCAATCGAGGACGTGCGTTTCAAGCTCCGTGCAAGCCGGGCTCGTGGACCACAGCATGCCCTGCACTCCTAGTCCGGAGGAAAGCAGATCGCCGAGAATGGCTGGGCCGGAGGAGTTCGAGGGAAAGTAGGCGTAGAAGTTGGGCGACTGCCAGTGCGTGATACCGGGAAGGATGATGCGTTCGATGTCGCCAAGAATTTGATCGAAGGCCTCGCCTTGCTCCGGCGCATTGGATGGCAGTTTTGAGCGAATTTCTCCCGGCTGCACGCGCGATAGAACCGGGAAGCTTTCAACGCGGGAACGGTAGTCGGCGATCCAGTCCACGACGGCGTGGCCCTGGCGGCGAAACTCCTCGGAGGACATGTGGAAAGATTTGGGTTCAGACATGGGAATTTTGTAATTGCGTAATTTGTAGTTTTGTAACTTAACGACACAGGGTTTCAAATTACAAAATTACGAATTAAAACAATTGCAAAATTCTTCAAATCGGTTTTTCCAACTTGCCGTAGTAAACGCGCGTGTTGTATTCGAATTCGACCACGTTATCCGTAACATGGGCGCGAAAGATGCGCTGGAGTTCCTGCATCATCGGCGCATGGCTGGGATGACCCTCGAGCGGTGCGTAGGAGGAAGACAACAGGCGTCCGGCCGTGCCTTCGTAGTCAAACCGCTGGCGCAGGTCGAATACCCGCTCCCGGTGCGGAGCGGGCGCGAAAAATTCATGGATGATAGCAGTCGTGCGTTCGTGGCGCACTTCCTTATAGTCGGTGCCGTAGGTCAGCAGGAGTTGCTCGTAGTCACGCAGAAAAGGCGTGCTGTCAGTGCGGCGCTCATTCCATATCAGCACGCACCATCCTTCGGGCTGCAAAATGCGGGCGAATTCCGCGCGGGCGCGAGGCAGGTCGAACCAGTGCGCTGCCTGGGCGGCTGTGACGAAATCCACGGCAGCGGAGCGCAGCGTCGTTTCCTCCGCCGTCCCGGCAATGGAAACGAGACGGGAATACGATTCGAGCTGATGGGCGCCCATTTCGCGCATCTCCGTGTTGGGTTCGACGGCAAACACGGAATTTCCATTCTCCAGAAGAAGGCGGGTAAACACGCCCGTGCCAGAAGCGATGTCGGCGACGATGTGATGCGGTTGCAGTCCGCATTCGGTGCGAAGAAGATCCAGAACTTCCGGCGGATATCCTGGGCGATAGCGGACGTAGTTCTCCACCCGATCGGAAAAGCGAGCCGCTGGCGCCTTGCTCATACCTCTTTAGTGTAACGCGATCAGCCGCCGGCTCCCTTCGCACGGTACAATCTTCCCTTTGTGCCTTCGGTCTTGTGTCGGGGTCTTCAGTTTCGTCTTATGCCTGGTCTTACGAATGAAGATCGTTTACGCGGAGTTCTGGGGAACGGAACGCCGGGCGTCGGGGATGCCGCGCCGGACTTCGAACTGCCGGCGCTGATTGCGGGCGTCAGGCAACCGTTGCGCTTGAGCGCGTATCACGGACAGAAAAATGTGGTGCTGGCGTTCTATCCATTCAATTGGCAGGAGGTCAGCGCCGCCCAGTTGATCAGCTACCAGATGCAGCGTCCGCGAGTGCTGGCGAGCAACGCGGAAATCGTGGCCATTACGGTGGATTCCATCATGAACACCACCGCCTGGGAACGCGCGATCGGCCCTTTTGAATTTCCGATGTGCAGTGATTTCTGGCCGCACGGTGAAGTCTCGGAGCGTTATGGGGTCTTTCGGAAATCCGGCGAGGCTGCGGGCGCCAGCGAGCGGGCCGTGCTGATTGTGGATCGCAGCGGAAGCGTCGCGTTCCGAAAGACCTACGCCGAGGATGAGGTGGCACCGTTGGAGGAAGTTCTCACGGTGCTGGAAAAGACTTGAGTCACGATGGCCTAGAAGATTTTCTATGAGGAGCGTATTACAAGGAGCTTCATGAGATTTCTCTCAGGTGCAGTGCTGTTCTTGGTGCTGATTGGTTCCAACCTGCAGGCGTTTGATCAGGCCGGCAAAGAGAAAGCGCAGCCGGACAATTGGCCCATCAGCGGATTCCGCGACGTGGCCGGCGAGCGGGCAGTAGAAGAGAAATTCATGGCCGTGCCCGATCCGAAGCTGGCGGAAGAGCATCTGCGTATTCTGACGCAAGCGCCGCACATCGCCGGATCCCCCGAGGACAAAGCGACCGCCGAGTACGTGGCCAAGAAATTTCGCGAGGCCGGACTCGACACGGAGATTGTCGAATACAAAGTTTGGTTCAACTATCCGGCGGAGATCCGAGTGGACATGACCGAGCCCGCCGGAGTGGAGATGCATGGGCCCCGGCGTGAGCATGTCGACAGCGATCCTTTTCAAGATGATCCCCGCGTGGTGACGCCTTACAGCGGCATGTCGCCCTCGGGCGACGCCGAGGCGGAAGTTGTCTATGCCAACTACGGCTCGGCCGAGGACTTCGACAAGCTCAAGCAGATGAACGTCGACGTGCGCGGCAAGATCGTCATGGTCCGTTACGGTTTGAATTTTCGCGGCGTGAAAGCGTTTGTGGCGCAGGAACGCGGCGCGGCGGGAGTCATTATTTATTCCGATCCGAAAGACGATGGGTACTATCGCGGCGATGCCTATCCCAAAGGGCCGTGGCGCCCCGCGAGCGGAGTGCAGCGTGGATCGATCGGGTTCATGTTCCAGTTCGCCGGCGACCCGACTACACCGGGCGTGGCCTCCACTCCCACTCTGCCGGATGCGAAGCGCGTTTCTCCCGCCGAATCCGAGCAGTTGCCGAAGATCCCCGTGACTCCGCTTTCCTTTGCCGATGCTTCGCCGATTCTTGAGCATCTCGGCGGTCCGCAATCGCCGCGCGAGTGGCAGGGAGCGCTGCCCTTCACTTATCACGTTGGTCCCGGTCCCGCGAAGGTCAAGATGCACCTCAAGCAGGATTACCAATTCCGCACCATTTGGGATGTCATCGGCAAAATTCGCGGAGCGTCTTCGCCCGATGAGTGGGTGGTGGCGGGCAATCATCGCGATGCCTGGGTGTATGGCGCAGTCGATCCGAACAGCGGCACGGCGGCAATGCTGGAGGCTGCGCACGGCCTAGGTGAGCTTCTGAAGGCCGGCTGGAAGCCGAAGCGCACGATTGTGATCGGAAGCTGGGACGCGGAAGAAGAAGGACTGATCGGCTCCACTGAGTGGGGCGAAGATCATGCGCAGGAACTGGCGAAGGCCGCCGCGTATTTCAACATGGACGTGGCCGTATCCGGCAAGAAGTTCGGAGCGTCAGGCGTGCCTACGTTGAAAGAGTTTATCCGCGAGATTGCGAAGGCGGTGCCTTCGCCGCAAGGTGGAACCGTGTATGAGGCATGGAAGAAGACGAGCGATCCGAACGCGGAGAGCAACCGTCCTCAGGAAACTGCCACCTACCGCCCGCCGCCGAATGCCATGCAGAACGATGTGCCCGTGGGCGATCTGGGCAGTGGCAGCGACTACACGGTGTTCTTGCAGCACCTGGGTGTGCCTTCCACCGACATCAGTTCGAGTGGCGATTATGGCGTGTATCACTCGACCTTTGATGACTTCACCTGGTTCAAGAAATTCGGCGATCCCGACTTCCGCTACGAGCAGCAGATGGCCCGCGTTTACGGGTTGGAAATGTTGCGCATGTCCAGTGCCGACGTGCTTCCCTACGATTACGAGAACTACGGCAAAGAGATTCTGGTCTACCTCGAAAGTGCCAAGTACAAAAGCAAAGACCGCTTCGGGGACAAGGGACCCGATTTCTCGCCAGCCGTGGAAGGCGCGCGTCACCTGCAGGAAGCAGGAGCGAAAATGTTTCAGAAGCAACGCAAAATTCCGGCAGCGCCGGATCGCATGAATGCGAAGCTTCGCGAAGCCGAGCGGGCGCTGTTAATCCCCGAGGGATTGCCCAACCGTCCGTGGTATCACCATGCCATTTACGCTCCGGGACAGTACACCGGATACGCCGCGGTGGTGATTCCGGGAGTGAATGAGGCGATCGATCGCGGCGATCTTCACCGGACTGAACAACAAATCGCAGCGCTGGCGGCAGCGTTGAACCGGGCCGTTCAGGTGCTCGAGCAATACCACTAGATCACCCGATTTAGAGACGACCATGAACGCACAGATGGCCATCGAACATGTGCTGCACGACCTGCCCTCGGCAGCGACGGCGACCTTCCTCGCGCTTTTTCCCATCGTCAACCCGTTGGGCGGCATTCCGATGTTCTTCAGTCTTACCGCCGACTTCCCGCCGGAAGAGCGCCGCCGCACCGCGTTGAAGACCTCCCTCTATGTAATCGCGATTTTGGTTGTATTCATGCTCTTTGGCCGGTTCGTCCTCAACTTTTTTGGGATTTCGCTGCCGGTACTAAAAATAGCGGGCGGGCTGATCGTGGCGAATACGGCGTGGGGCATGGTGACCGGCTCCAGTCGAATGACGACGGCAGAAAGCAGCGAGGCGCTGACGAAGGAGGACATTTCGCTCACGCCCATGGCCATGCCGATGCTATCCGGCCCGGGCTCGATCGGAGTGGTCATGGGACTGGCCGCGCACGTTGACCATTTTCTTTCCTACCTAGGCATGGTAATCGGAATCGTAGCGATCGGCCTGACCGTCTATCTATTGCTGTGGCTTGGAGGCCCATTCGTCAAGCGCCTCGGACCCGGCGCCATGGGCGCGATCAACCGCATTTTCGGATTCCTGATCCTGGCGATCGCGGTGCAGTTGGTGTGGAACGGCGCGGCGGACTTCAGAGGGTGAATACCATCTAAGACGGAAAATTCCTCGGAAGACAATAGTCGAATCAGCGATCCACGAATACTCCCGCGCCTAGTGCGACGTACCTGCGTTTCCCGCCGCTGCCAGTGCCTCTTTTTCCATAGACCGGCCGACCAGGGCGGCGCAGGACTCGATGAATTTCTGCTCTGGTGCATTGAAGGTGTCCGCAAAATAGCTCTCGATACAGAGCTCCGCCGCCACCCGTTTCTTGACGAAGATCGGCACTCACGATATTGGATTTCACCATATCCGACCCAAGGTAGCGAGGATCGGCGCCAACATTGTTGACCACCACGGTTTCCCCGGAAGTGGCCGCAGCTCCGCACAATCCTCCGTCGAGCGGGATACGCAGCGTGGGCTTGAAGCTGCCGACGTAGGGTCCCAACACCAGAGCCTTGAAAGTGGGGGCTTCCATCAAATAAAAACCAACCCAGTTGTAGCGTGCCATCGCTTCGTGGAGGCGCTGGGCGATGTCTTGCATAAGAGAGTTCACCCGATGGGCGGAGCGACCGTATGTCTCAAATTCTTCCAGCAGTTCTTCATAGCGTGACATTTGGAGCGGAATCTCCTTCGGTTTCCCAGGCAGCCCGCCATTCTACACTCATTTCGCCGGTTCGCCGACCTTCGTCGGGCGCGTCGGATCGATAGGGTCCGGCCGAGACTTGGGAAACGTCAGAATTTCGGGTTCTCCATGTCTAGCCCTATGTCCGCATGAGTGACCAGAGTAACTCCGACGTTTCTATTGCGGATCCGATGGGCTTCGTGGCGTGCTAACAATGGAAACGCTACCGCCGACTCACTTTGTGCATCATGCCATCAACCTCTTCTACTCATCGCCTTCGCCCAATTTCCAAGTGGGCCCTGGTTGTTTTTTGCCTGCTCTCTATTGGGGTGAGCGGGCGCCAGTCCCTCTGGTACCTCTCTCACGGTCCGGCGTTCGCCGATCTGCGAATTTTCATGACTGGCGTCGACATGGTGCGTTCGGGCCAACGCCACGATCTTTACCACTTTGAAGCTCAGCAACAGGCTCAGGTCAGTCTTTATCCCGAGACCCGTACCAGTGGTCTGCTGCCATTTAATCATCCTGCCTTCGAGCTATTGTTCTACTGGCCGGTTTCCGGGTTTTCCTATCGGGTGACCCTTCTGCTGTGGACACTTGCGAACTCCGTCTTCGTGTTGCTCATTGCATGGCTGCTTGCTCCAATGTTGCCGGCACTTCGGCAAGCGACGGGAATACCGCTTGCTCTCTACTTATTTGCCTTTTATCCAGTGATCTATGTGTGTGGAGAGGGACAGGATTCAGTTATATTCCTATTGTTACTCGTTCTATCTCTGCGTTCGATGAAAAGTAGGCGCACATTTCTCGCTGGTTTTCTGCTCGCGCTTGCCTGCTTCAAGTTTCATTTTGTCCTGGTAATTGCCTTCTTCGTTCTGTGTCTCCGGGGAAGGTGGCGAGGCCTGGCTGGTTTTGTAAGTGGAGGCGCAGTGGTCAGTGGCACTTCTCTGGCGATCGTCGGTCCGGCGATTATCCATGACTATCCCGCGATGCTGCGCAGTCAGAGCGTGATGACGCCATGGGGATTCATCCCATGGTTCATGCCGAACCTGCGAGGGATTCTGCAGTGGGTGCTCGCTCCGTGGCTTGATATAGGATTGATCCTGCCCTTCATTTTCATGAGTTCGGCGATTGTAGGAGTCGTGGCAATGTGGCTCGTGCTGCGTGGCAGCGTTCAGCAGGATGAGAGCCTCATCTACTCGGTCGCCATCTTGACGACAATCCTGATCAGCTACCACCTGCACATGCAGGATCTAACCATGGCCTTACTCCCCATGCTGGTGCTCGCTGAGCGGGCGATGCGCGAGTGGTCTGAGCGCGGGACTGCTGTATGCGAACTGGGAAGCGCCCAAGCTTCAACTCTGTGGACGGTGGTGCTGGCGGTCACCATCGGTACTCTTTATCTCTATCGTCTCGCCGGCGAGCCCTTCCCGATCCTGCTTGTCCGCGGCTGCCTCCTGGCTGCGCCTATCTTCGCGCTCTGGGTCGTCGCGTTGCGGTTTTGGTGCGTACCGTCGCCTGCCGCGCTGGAAGAAAAACAGTATGAGGGACGTAAGCTGTGCTCTCCGCCAAAAGCTGACCGATTTGAAGTGGTCAAATGCTCTTAGGCGGCGGCACGGTGTACTAACTGAGTTACTTGATCGTAACCAGCTTTTCCACCAATTCCGAGTAGTCTTTCTTCTCCAGCCCGTGAACCTGCTTGTTGTATTGGTCGACTTTGCTGGAGTAATTCATTGAGCAGAACTTCGGGCCGCACATGGAGCAGAAGGCTGCGGTTTTGTATCCCTCTTCGGGCAGAGTTTCGTCATGCATGGAGCGCGCCGTCTCGGGATCGAGGGAAAGCTCAAACTGCTTTTCCCAATCGAATTTGTAGCGGGCATAGCTCAGGGCGTCGTCGCGATCGCGCACACCGGGACGCTGGCGGGCTACGTCGGCGGCGTGGGCCGCGATTTTGTAGGCGATGATTCCGTCTTTCACATCTTTTTCATTGGGCAGGCCGAGATGTTCTTTCGGCGTTACGTAGCAGAGCATGGACGCGCCGTACCATCCAATCATTGCCGCTCCGATGGCGGACGTGATGTGGTCGTAGCCCGGAGCGATGTCGGTCACGAGCGGGCCCAGCGTGTAGAACGGAGCCTCGTCGCACCACTCGTTTTCGAGATCGACCTGCTCCTTGATTTTGTCCATCGGAATGTGGCCCGGGCCTTCGATCATGACCTGCACGTCGTGCTTCCAGGCGATGCGGGTCAGTTCACCCAGGGTTTTTAGTTCGGCGAACTGCGCTTCATCGCTGGCGTCGGCGAGGCAGCCGGGACGCAGGCCGTCTCCCAGCGAGAAGCTTACGTCGTACTTCGCGAAAATCTTGCAGATGTCCTCGAAGCATTCATAGAGAAAGTTCTGCTTATGGTGGTGAGTCATCCATTGCGCGAGAATCGCGCCGCCGCGGCTCACGATACCCGTAATGCGCTTCGAGACCATCGGCACATATTGAATGAGCACGCCGGCGTGAATGGTCATGTAATCCACGCCCTGCTGCGCCTGCTCTTCGATCACTTCCAACATCACGCTGGCGGTGAGATCTTCGACACGCTTGACGCGCGAGATCGCCTCGTAGATTGGCACGGTTCCGATCGGGACGGGCGAATGGCGGATGATGGCTTCGCGAATCTGATGAATATCGCCGCCGGTTGAGAGGTCCATCACCGTGTCGGCTCCATAGTGAACGGCGGTATGCAGCTTTTTGAGCTCTTCTTCAATGTTCGAGGTGACGGCCGAGTTGCCGATGTTGGCGTTGATCTTGCAGAGCGACTCGACGCCGATCGCCATTGGCTCCAGTTCCGGATGGTTGATGTTCGCGGGGATGATCATGCGTCCGCGAGCGACTTCATCGCGCACCAATTCCGGCGCGATCTTTTCGCGGTGAGCGACAAATTGCATCTCTTCGGGGATCATGCCCCGGCGCGCGTAATGCATCTGCGAGAAGTTGCCGTCTTTGTTCTCGGCTTTCCGCTTCGCCAGCCACCCTGCCCGCGGTTTCAGAACCGCATCCAACCCCTTGCCGTTAACGCCGTTTGCCGAATCGTTAGTGCCTGCATTGCCTGCGGACATTTTCGTCTGTACCATCCTTTGCGGGATCTAGTTTCCAAATTATACGCCGCCTCCGGGACACGGGTTTTGTCGGGAGTTAGTGGCGGCGGCTGAGTTGCGGCGCGGGGGAAAGTGAATCCTTGTGCCCGGGAAGAGAATCAAACTAGAATGTCGTTATAACGACAATCGCGGGACCGTCGTAAGACCGGGCGATCGTAAGACGACAGATTCCGCCAGGAGGAAGCAATGCTGAAGCGGCTGATGGGTACAAGCAACGACGTGACCTTTACGTTCTTGCGGCTGGTTCTGGGGGTGGTGTTCTTCGCGCATGGGGCACAGAAAATGCTGGGCTGGTTTGGAGGCTTTGGTTTTCACGCCACCATGGGATGGTTTGCTCACATGGGAATGCCCGCTCCTGTCGCACTTTTGGTCATCTGCACCGAATTCTTTGGTGGACTGGGGCTGATTGTCGGATTGCTGACGCGCATCGCCGCTCTCGGAATTGCCGGCGAGATGATCGGGGCGATCTTCATGATCCACTTGCAGAACGGTTTCTTCATGAACTGGATGGGCAACCAGAAGGGCGAAGGATTCGAATATCATCTGCTGGTGATTGCCGTGGCCGCGGCGCTGCTTTTGCGAGGGGCGGGTGCCTTCTCGCTGGACCGGGCGATCTCGGAGTAAATAAAGTCCCGGGCGATGTATTCAAGTCCGTACAAGAACCGAGAATCGCTGTGGTCACACACAGCTGCCGAGCTGCGCTCGGCTTGGACGGGCGAGGGCGCCCGTCCCCACACGAGCTGATCCCACACGAACTGATCCCCAACACGAGCTAATTCCTCAGCGTTTTGCCGGTCTTCAGCGTGAACTGAATTCTTTCCTGCGTTTTCTTTTCGCCGCACAGGGACTTGAAGGCTTCGCGCTCCAGGTCGAGCAGGTATTGTTCGCTGACCGGTGTGCCGGGAGTCACATTTCCGCCGCAGAGTACTTCGGCGATCTTGGTGGCTAACTTCTTTTCGTGATCGCTGATGTATTCGCCTTGGCGCATCAGATAGACGCCCATTTTGAGTGCGGCGAGAATATTTTCGCCGGGAGCGGGGATGTCGGTGCGCATCACCGGCGGCTCATAACCCGCGCGCAACAGTTCCAGCGCGCGCGCTTTCCCGTCGGAGAGAACGCGCTCACGATTCATGGTGGTGCGGTCGGAGCTCGACAGGAAGCCGAGTCCGCGGGCTTCATCCGCCGAAGTGGCGACTTTTGCCGTCGCGATGGTTTCGAAAGCTTTCTTCATTGCCTCCATCAGTTCCACCGATTCGCCACGGCCATCGGGACGAATGGAGGCGGCGCTGTCCACCGCGCGCAGCAACATCTCCTTGCACCCGCCGCCGCCGGGAAGCAGGCCGACTCCGACCTCGACCAATCCCATGTAGAGCTCGGCGTGCGGTTGGCGAGCGGCCGCGTGGAGCGAGATTTCGCAACCGCCGCCGAGCGTGAGTCCGAAGGGCGCGCTCACCACCGGCTTGGGCGAGAATTTGATGGCCTGCGTCATGCCCTGGAATTGACGGATGGCGAGGTCAACTTCGTCCCATTCTTCCTCCTGAACCGCCATGAGCAGCAGCATCACGTTCGCGCCGACGGAGAAATTCTGCGCGTCGTTGGTGATGACGAAGGCGTCGAAGGCATCGCCTGCTCCGCCCGGCTTCAGCGTCTGGAGGATCAGCGAGACAATGTCGGCGCCGAGGGCGTTCATTTTGGATTGGAACTGTATACACCCCACACCATCTCCGAGGTCAACCAGCGAGGCGCCGGAATTCTTCTTGACCACGCCGTTGGACCTCGTTTTTATTGCAACTTCAACCGACCAGACTCCAGCGGGCACTTCGACGGGCTTGAGAGTGCTGCTGGCGAGATCGAAATATGCGCGGCCCGATGGCGTCTTCGGATCATCCGCATACCAGGACTTTTTGCCGGAGCCTAGTAACTTCTCTACATTGGCTGCAACCGGACGCCCCCCCTTCTTCATGCGAGCGACGGTCGCTTCGACGCCCGCTGCGTCCCAGAGTTCGAAGGGGCCGAGTTCCCAGTTGAAGCCGAGGTGCATGGCGCGGTCGATCTCCACGATGGAGTCGGAGATTTCAGGAATGCGATTGGCGGAATAGGTCCACAGGTCAGATAGCGCGGCCCACAGGAAAGCGCTTGCCTTGTCGGGCTTCGGGGATGCGCCGCCACCACCGCCACCTTCCAAGCCGAGCAACATTCGAATTCGCGCTCCGCTCTCCTCGACATTTTTCGCCATGTCGAGGGCCGCGAATTTCGGCTTCTGCCGCGGATGATATTCGAGCGTCTTCCAGTCGAGCGCCACGCGTTCGTCATCTTTACCGTCGCGGCTCTTGAGCTTCTTGTAGAAACCGCCTTTGGTCTTGTCCCCCAGCCACTTGCGCTCCAGCATCTGGCGAAAGAACGCGGGAATCTGCAATTCGCTGCGCTCGTCGTGCACGTTCTGGGTCATGTTCGAGACCACGTGCCCGAGGATGTCGAGGCCGACCAGATCGATTGTCCGAAACGTGGCTGAGCAGGGCCAGCCGACGGCTTGGCCGGTAAGCGCGTCGATCTCTTCGATGGTGAGATCCATTTCCTGCATGAGGCGCATCACGTTGAGCACCGAAAATGTGCCAATGCGATTGGCGATGAAGTTGGGCGTGTCTTTCGCCAGCACGACACCCTTGCCCAGTTGCGCGTCGCAGAAGTGGGTGACGGTGTCGATCAGCGCGCGGTCGGCGTCGGGTGTTGGGATCAGCTCCAGCAGCCGCATATAGCGCGGCGGATTAAAAAAGTGCGTGCCGAACCACGAGCGCCGGAAGTCATCGGAGAAGCCTTCGGCAATCTTCGCCACCGGAAGTCCGCTGGTGTTGGTGGTGACGATCGTGCCCGGCTTGCGGATCGACTCCACCTTCTTCAGCAGCGTCCGCTTGATTTCGAGGTTCTCGACGACCGCCTCGATAATCCAGTCAACATCGGCGAGACGTTTCAGATCGTCGTCGAAATTTCCCACAGTTACAAGCCGCGAAAGCGAGGCTTCGAAAAAAGCGGCGGGCTTCGATTTTCTGGCTCCTTCGAGTCCGGCAGCCGCGATTTTGTTGCGCGCCGGACCGTCCGCATCAGGGGGAACGATATCAAGCAGCAATGACGGCACGCCCGCGTTAGCGAAGTGCGCGGCGATGCGGGCGCCCATCGTGCCCGCACCGAGGACAGCAACCTTATGGATACGTTTCATAAATGCGACTCCTGAAATAAAAAATTCTTCTTTAGTTCTTCTAGGGAAGTTTATCTACCACCCAGTCGTTCTTGCCAGTCTCGACCAGGATTATTTCGGAAAACTTGCGCGTAACGCGGGAACCTCGGAGCGTGACCAGTGCGACCGGGAAACTGTAGCGCCCCTGATGTCCATGCCCGCGCGTGATCTCGAAGGCGCGGTTCGTCGCGTTGGAAAAAAACTGTTCCAGTTTGTCGGCATTCTGCGAGTGGCGGACGCCGTCGCTCAGCTGGACCATTCCGTTTTCGAGGTCTCCGGTTTGCCATGCATGCAGGAAATGGTTCGCGGCAGCCAGGGCAAACACGTACCCGGGATCTGAAGGGTCTGCCTGCTTGGCAGGATGGCTGTGCGATCCGGCCCAGAGTGGTGTTGTCAGAAAGACCGTCAGAAGGAAAAGACCTGCTGCGGACTGAATCTTCACGCTGAGGCTATTCGTCATTCCTCGCCAATGTTCTTCGCCAGTGATGATGTAACTCCTTACTCTACTGGAAAACAACCTTTCATGAATGTCATCCCGAGAAGAGCTCGGGACGACAAAGTTTGTGAGAATGACAAAGTCGGGTGCATGGAGAATAAAACGCCGGGCCTTCGACACGGGTTGCTAGGTCATGCCCGTCCTTCGCTGATATCCTGAATTTCGTTGCGTCGTTCTTCACACCGCATGACGTCGAGCCCTCTTTTTTCTGCGCGGGAAATCGCGGCGCAGATCCGCCGCAAAGCGGTTTCGCCCGTAGAGGTGGCGCGTGCCCACCTTGATCGCATTGAGCGCCTGAATCCCAGGCTGAACGCGTTCGTCGATTGCAAGCCGGAAGCTGTGCTGGCGCAGGCGCACGCGGCGGAGAAAGCGATCGTGCAGGGAGACGAACTCGGGCCGCTGCATGGTGTGCCTCTTTCTATCAAGTCTTCGATTGACGTTGCCGGACATCGCTGTGAATCCGGTACGCGTTTGCGCGCCGGGAACATCGCCGATGAGGATGCGCCGCTGGTTGCGCGTCTGCGTGCGGCTGGGGCCGTGATCCTCGGCGTCACTAACACGCCCGAACTGCTTATGGCCTGGGAGACCGACAATCTTCTGTACGGTCGCACCAACAATCCCTGGGACCTGAGCTACACCGCTGGCGGATCGAGCGGCGGAGAGGCTGCCGCCATCGCCGCCGGGCTTTCCGCCGGAGGGGTGGGCAGCGACGGCGGCGGTTCGATCCGCGTCCCGGCGCACTTCTGCGGCATCTGCGGATTAAAGCCCACTCCCGGACGCATCCCTTCGACTGGTCATTTTCCGAAATCTGGCGGCCCTTTTGCTTTGATCGGAGTGGTCGGGCCGATGGCGCGCACTATCGAAGATGTGCGGACGCTATTTGAAGTGATGGCGGGGTGGGACGACGGCGATCCGTGCGGCGCGCCGGTCGACGTCCGTGAGCTCCATGAAACGCAAGTGCGGGCTGTCCCCATTGGGTTCTTCGAAAACGATGACCGGACTCCGGTCACGCAAGAAACCAAGTCGGCGGTGCGTCGGGCAGCGTCTCTTTTGCTGAGTTGCGGATTCCGCGTCGAGCCCTTCCGTCCCGAGGGGCTCGAAGAAGCGCGCCAGTTGTGGTGGGAATTCTTCGGTACGGCCGGAGGGATGATTCTGGAGCCCATGTTGCGTGGCCGCGAGTCCGAACTGAGTCCGATTCTGCGGGAGTTCCAGTCCTGGACCAAGGCCACGCCCGCGTGCCTCATCGCGTCGCAGCCCGGCGAGTCGCTGCTCGCCGCCTGGCTGGAACGCGATACGGTGCGCGAAAGAATTCTCTTGCAGATGCGGAAATATCCCGTGCTGATTTGCCCTACGGCTGCCATCCCCGCTTTTCGTCACGGCGAGCGGGAGTGGCAGGTGGAAGGGAAGACAGTGAAGTATCTCGACGCCTGGAGCTATTGCGAGTGGTTTAACCTGTTGGGGTTTCCCGCCGCCGTGGTTCCGATGGCGTATTCGGACGAGGGCCTGCCGATCGGCGTGCAGATTGTCGGGCGACCATGGGAGGAAGAAGTTGTGCTGGCGGTCGCCGCGAAACTTGAAAAGGAGCGCGGTCCCTGGCTAGCGCCTCCGCTCCTGTCCCACTGAGCTGACATCCGCGCTCTTTTTGCCAGGCATTTTTGCGCCGATGCGTCTCTATCTTTCTTTCTGCCAAGAAATGTCACTTTGTGCTCCCTTTTCTATCCGCGATGTGCAAACTAATTCAACTTTGCTGCAAGCCGGGCGGGCGCCGGTTTTGCTTTGCCTTTTCCCGGAAACCGATGTATAAAACTACGAGCCGCTAGTAGTTTTCCCCCAAAGTCCCGCCCACGCTCCACGGGGGGTTTAACCCAGATGGTGCGCGTCAGTGATCGTGGAAGTCTACACCATCGCTGTGCTTCTTCGACGGCAGCAGAAACACTGCGGTTGTTGAATCGAAGCAGAGAGGTTGAATCTATCGAATGCTTGAAGTGAGAAAGTTCCGACCCCGCATCCAGATCTCTGTCTTCATTACTGCTAGTTGCATTTTCTATTTTGATGGCTGCCCAAGACAAAGACGACAGAGAAAAAGAGTCGAAGAAGGGGAATCCCAATTTCGTCAAAGTCGAGGGCAAAGTCCGCTGCGACAAACCTGATCTGGCGCACTCGATCGACGTGCCGGATCGTCCCGGACACGCTCTGATGATCGCAAGACGCAAGTGCACGTGGACGGAGCCGATGCTGATCATCGGCACGAAAACCAAAGATGGAGTGGCGGTCGGTTAAAGCGAAAAAAGTGAAGGCATGCTGCATGTCAGCGGTTTCGAAACTGACACCCTGGACAATGGCGAAAAGCTGACCTGGAAGAGCATGGGGCAGGTGTTGGCGGAAAAGGGCCCGGCGACGGCCACGGAACGCTGGAGTCTGATGCAAGGGATCAAAGGCGGCGGCGCGTACGAAGAAAAGCTCGACGCCGATGATGCTTTGGTATTGGAACTGGAAGGTGTGTACGACCCATCCGAAATAGTTGGCGAAAAGAAGTGAGAGAGATCGGGGAGGAAGAAATGACGACCAAACGTGCTACAGGGGTGGCGTTCCTGATTGTGGTCGGTCTGGCATTGCCGATATTCGCTCAACAATCCAAAACGGTGAGTAAGGGAGCAGTCGTCATCCAAGAATTTAAACACGACCTGGGACCGGTACTGCGCGAAATCTCGCCGCTGCTGCCCGCTTATGGCACGCCTCCGCGGCACGAGATCGAGAACCCTGCCATCCCTCACCACTGGAGCCACACAGCTCAGAAAGACCCGGTGCTGCAGTCGCAGGTGATTCCCGAGCAGACGCCGGGCCCGAACGTAGAATTTGAAGGTTTCGGCTATGGGGACGATTTTTTCTGTAACTGCATGCCTCCGGACAACGACGGCGCGCCGGGCACAACGCAATACGTCCAATATGTGAACACCACATATGAGGTTTTCGACAAGAGCGGGAATACGTTACTAGGTCCGCTTGCCGGAAACGATTTCTGGTCGGGATTCGGCGGATCTTGTCAGACCGACAACAGCGGCGACACCGTCGTAAGATTTGACGCGGCTGCTCAGGTCTGGGTGGTTTCCCAGTTTGCCCTCAATAACTCGGGCGACGATTACGAGTGCGTTGCGGTATCCCAGACTTCCGATGCGACCGGTGCCTACTACCGGTATGCGTTTCCGTTCAAAAATTTTCCGGACTATCCGAAGTTTGGTGTATGGCCGGATGCTTACTACTTCACCTTCAACAATTTCACGATCTCGGGAACCTCTTTTGTCGGCGCCAACGCCTGCGCTGCCCATCGCGCCGCTATGCTCGCGGGCAATAAGGCTACCATGCAGTGCTTCCAGCAAAGTTCGAGCATTTCCTCACTGTTGCCTTCCGACCTGGACGGGGCCATTCCTCCGGCTACGGGCACTCCCAACTTCTTCATGACACTGGATCCCGATGGCAGTGCCAATCTCGACATGTACGCATTCAGCGTCAACTGGGTGAACCCATCAGAGTCGACCTTCGCCGGCCCAACTCTGATTCCGGTTCCCGCTTTCACCCCCTTGTGCGAGGACGCGGGAGGCCTCAACGACTGCGTGCCGCAGCCTACAGCGGGCAGCGACCCGCTGGAGGCCCTGTCGGACCGCCTGATGTACCGACTGGTGTACCGCAATTTCGGCGATCACACGACGCTACTGGTCAGCCACTCGATCGTGGCCGGCAGCAGTGGCGGCCCGCGCTGGTACGAGATCCACAACCCGGAGACGTCTCCCTTCGTTTACCAGTCCGGAACTTATGCACCGGACGCGCAGTGGCGGTGGATGCCTTCGATGGCCATGGATCAGAACCAGGACATCGCCGTCGGCTACAGCTGGTCCGGTTCGGGCGCCGGAGACTATCCTTCAATTAACTACGCCGGACAAACGCCTTCCGACCCGCAGGGTACTCTGGAATCCGAAGTTGTGTTGCAGGCGGGCGCAGGCTCGCAGAAGAGCGGTGGCTTTGATCGTTGGGGCGACTACACTTCGATGACCGTCGATCCCACGGACGACTGCACCTTCTGGTACTCCGAAGAATATTTGCAGGCCACAGGACAGAACGGTGGATTCAACTGGAGTACTGCGATCGGCAGCTTCAGCTTCCCGGAGTGTGGTACTGGTGGGACTCAGAACTTTCACATCACCGCGAATCCGAGCAGCCTAACGGTCACTCCTGGCAATAGCGCCAACAGCACCACTACGGTCTATCCAGTGAACGGTTTCAGCGGCAGCGTTTCACTATCCGCTTCTGGCCTGCCGAGCGGTGTGACGGCAGGGTTCAACCCGAATCCTACAAGCACAACCAGCACGCTGACCTTGACGGCCAGCGCCACAGCCACCACGGGAACAAGCCCCATAACCATTACTGGCACGTCGGGCAGCTTGACGAACACGACAACACTGAACCTTACAGTGAGCAATATCGCTCCAGCGGTCACTCTGTCGCCAACCTCTCTGACGTGGGGCAAGATTGTGGTGGGCGAGACGAGCTCTGGACAGACTGTCACCGTGACCAACAGCGGAAGTGCAACGCTGAGCATCAGCAATATCACGATCAGTGGTCCTTTCGCGCTGGCGACCAGTTCCAGTCCTTGCGGCAGCACACTCGCCGCGGGAAAGAATTGCAAGATCAAAGTGACCTTTACTCCGACCCAGATTGGAGCGAACACGGGGACGCTTTCGATCTATGACAATGCTGCGAACAGTCCACAGACGGTGCCACTGTCCGGCACCGGCGGCGCCCCGGCCGGGTTGACTCCTAGCAGCGTGACATACGCGGCGCGGACTGTCGGGACGACCAGCTCACCGAAGGCGTTTACGCTTACCAACCACATGAACGTAGCGCTAACCGGCGTCTCGATCTCGACGACCGGCGACTTTAGTGTCTCGTCGACGACCTGCGGGACGAGCGTGAACGCCCTCGGCACCTGCACCATCGACGTGACGTTTACTCCAACCGAGACGGGGACAAGGACGGGGACGCTGCAGGTGGCTGATAGCGCAAGCAATAGCCCGCAGACTTCGAGTCTGACGGGCACCGGGAAGTAAGATGGTGTGCTGTGATGAACTTCCTTTGATGACCCAGCCCCACAGAGATGCGGGGCTGTTTTTGCCCGCCGGGCGGCAGTCTCTGGCCTGCGCCTGGCCGCCCGCTGGAGCTATTCGGGTGTGCTCCAGGTGAAAAATGTTTCATCTTGTCCGAGCATGCGAAATGGTTATAAACTGGGCGCTGTTTCACTCCCTCGAGGGGTTCCAGTCCAATCAGGCATATTGACCGGGTTCAAGATGTGAGGTGCTTGTGCTGTTCCGAACCGGGAAAATCTTCCAAGAAATTTTCACCTTAAATTACGAGGAGAAATTGTGAATCGAAAACTAATTGTTTTCTTCCTCATGGTCGTCGCGATAGTGTCGGCCGTGAATGTCGTTTGCCAGGCGCAGTCACAGACCCTGTTGACCCGTCATGTGCGTGAAGTAACTCGTACTGGGCAGGCGCTTCCCGTCGGGCGGCTCCCCGTCACACAGTCCATGCACATTGACATTGTTCTGGCGCTGCGTGATCAGGCAGGGCTGGAAAAGTTCGTGAAAGAAGTCTCCGATCCTTCAAGCCCCTCCTACCGGCACTTCGTTACAGTGCCAGAGTTCACCGAGAAGTTTGGTCCCAGCCAGGAAGATTTCGACGCCGTAGTTCGTTTCGCGAAAGCGAACGGCTTCAAAGTGAGTGGCGGCTCCCGCGACTCCATGGACATACAGCTCAAGGGTTCAGTGGCGACAATCGAGAAGGCTTTCCATGTGACCATGGGGGTTTACCAGCACCCCACGGAAAACCGCACGTTCTACGCTCCTGACCGGGAGCCCACGGTGGACCTGCCTTTCCAGCTGTGGCACATCTCGGGGCTGGACAACTATGCGATCCCGCGTCCCATGTTTGTGCATAGAGATTTCAAGGTGCAGCCCGAGGCCGTTACGGGCTCTTGTCCCGGCCAGTCGTTCTGCGGCAGCGACATGAGAGCTGCTTACTACGGGTCAGGACCTCTCAACGGCTCCGGCCAGAATCTCGGTTTGCTGGAGTACCTCGGATATGACATCGTCGACGTGCAGACTTACTATGAGGGTGCGGGGCAAACACTCAATGTCCCCATCATAGGCGTTTCCACGGACGGAAGCAGCTTGAGCTGCACCGAGGCTGGTGGCTGTGACGACACGGAACAGACTCTTGACATCACTCAGGCAGCAGGCATGGCCCCCAACTTGAGCGGCATATACGTCTATGTCGGTGCCACCGACACCGCGCTTTTAGGTGGCATGTCTTCGGGCTCTCCGCTCCCTTCGCAGTTGAGCGCTTCGTGGACCTGGAGCCCGGCAGACCCCTCCACTGACAATCCCTACTTCCAGAAGATGGCGTCGCAGGGTCAGACTTATTTCAATGCGTCCGGCGACAGTGGCGCCTACAAAGGCTCGGCTCCATGGCCGCCGAATGCCGCTTATGTCACGGCTGTCGGCGGGACGGACTTACAGACAACTGGCCCGGGCGGCGCCTGGGCTTCGGAAACCGCTTGGGTTGATGGTGGCGGCGGCTGGGGGACCAACGTTGCGATCCCCTCCTGGCAGCAACTCCCGGGCGTGATTACCGCGGCCAACGAGGGGTCAACGGCCTATAGGGATGTCCCGGACGTCTCGGCAAACGCGAATTTTACTTTTTACGTTTGCGCCGACCAATCCGGCCTGAGCGGTTGCACTGAAAACGACTACGGCGGGACCAGTTTTGCATCCCCCATGTGGGCCGGATACATGGCTCTGGTCAATGAAAACCTGGCTAACAACAGCTATCCTCCGGTCGGATTCATTAATCCCACCATCTACACCGACCTTGGTCTGGGGCCGGGCTACACCAACGATTTCCACGACATCGTCAGCGGCAGCGACGGCCTTCCGACAACAACCGGCTACGATTTGGCGACCGGCTGGGGCAGTCCAAACGGGAGCGGTCTGATCAACGCATTCCTTGCAGAAGCGGGGCCGGATTTCGGGCTTTCAGCCTTGCCGACTAACGTATTGGTCATTCAGGGTAGCAGCATCACGACCACCGTCACGGTGAACCCGCAGAACGGTTTCAGCGGCAGCGTTCAACTGTCCGCTTCCGGCCTGCCGAGCGGCGTCACAGCAGGGTTCGTCCCGAATCCTACAACCTCCACCAGCACGCTGACCCTGTCGGCCACCGGCTCGGCTACCGCGGGAACAGTCGTCGTGACCATCTTGGGCACGTCGGGCAGCTTGACGAATGCGACGACGTTGAGCCTCACCGTGGCGCCGCTGATTAACGGCTCACAGATCAGTCTGACGCCGAGCGCTCTTTCGTTTGGTACTGTCGTCGTGGAGGCGTCCAGCAAGCCGAAGACGGCCACACTTAAAAACAACTCGAGCACGACGATGTACTTCAGCAGCATCACAACTAGCGGTGATTTCTCGCAGACGAACACCTGCGGCGGCACCCTGGCTGCGGGGAAGAGTTGCACGATCAGCGTTACCTTTGCTCCGACCCAAGTTGGGTCAAGGACGGGGACGCTTTCGGTCAATGACAACGGTACGAACAGTCCACAGACCGTGTCATTGTCGGGCACGGGCGAGGCCCAGGCCACGTTAACACCTGCGACCGCGACGTACTCGACAACGATTGTCGGGAAGTCCAGTTCCGCGAAGGTGTTTACGCTCTACAACCACCAGAACGTGCTACTCAGGGACATCTCGATCTCGACTACTGGCCCCTTCAGTGTCACTTCGACGACTTGCCGGCCAAACCTGACCTCCAACGCCAGCTGTACCATCGATGTGGTCTTCACTCCAACCGGGGTGGGGACGGAGACGGGGACGTTGCAGGTATCGGATAACGCCGTGGGCAGCCCGCAGGTTTCGAACCTGAAGGGCACCGGCAAGGAGTAAGCTCCTCTGCTTTGAGCCAGCCCCGCAGAGATGCGGGGCTGTTTTTTTGTCCGCGCTGAGCAATCTCCCGCCCGCACGTGGACAATCCGCAAATGATGCCGCTGGTCGGGAGTGTCAAATAATCGCAAACACACTGCAAACCGTTTCACCTGCGGTGCTGCTCAAGCAGTCTCGTTTCTCAAAAGCAGCACTGCCGGGAGATTTGCTTTGCCTTTTCCTGAGAAGCGATGTATAAACTACGAGCGCTAGTAGTCTCCCCCCAAGTCCCGCTCTGCGCGGGGGTCGTAACCAACAACGATATGCGTTAGTGAGTGGTGAAGCTGCACTGCCGTTGTGTTTGTTCGGGAGCGAGAGACTGCAGTTGTTGAATCGACAGAGAGAGGTTGAATCTAGCGAATGCTTGAAGTGAGGAAGTTCCGGCCCCGCCCCCAGATCTATCTCCCCTTATTGCTGGTTGCACTTTCTGTTTTAGCGACTGCTCAGGACAAAGACAAAGACGACAAAGAAAAAGAGTCGAAGAAGGGGAATCCCAATTTTGTCAAGGTCGAGGGCAAAGTCCGCTGCGAGAAACCGGATCCGGCGTACTCGATTGAAGTACCGGATCGTCCCGGACACGCGCTGATGATCGCGAGACGCAAGTGCACGTGGACGGAGCCGATGCTGATCCTGGGCGCGAAAACCAAAGAGGGAGTGGCGGTTGGATATAGCGAGAAAAGTGAAGGCATGCTGCATGTCAGTGGTTTTGAAACGGACACCCTGGACAATGGCGAAAAGCTAACCTGGAAGAGCATGGGGCAGGTGTTGGCGGAAAAGGGCCCGGCGATGGCCACGGGACGCTGGAGTCTGATGCGTGGTACGGGGAAGTTTAAAGGGATCAAAGGCGGCGGCAGCTACGAAGAAAAGCTCGACGCCGATGATGTCTTGGTATTGGAACTGGAAGGCGTTTACGACCCATCCGAAATAGTGGGCGAAAAGAAATGAGAAATATCTAAGGAGGAAAAGTGACGATCAAACGAGCTGCAGTAGTGGCGTTCCTGACGGTGGCCTGTCTGGCACTGCCGACATTCGCTCAACAATCCAAAACAGTGCAAAAGGGACCGGTCGTAATCAAGGAATTCAAACACGACCTCGGACCGGTGCTTCGCGAAATCTCGCCGCTGCTGCCCGCTTATGGCACGCCTCCGCGGCACGAGATCGAGAACCCCGCCATCCCTCACAACTGGAGCCAAAAGGCTCAGAAGGACCCGGTCCTGCAGTCGCAGAACTCTCCGGAAGGTCCGCAGACTCCGGGCCCCAACGTGGAGTTCGATGGTATCGGCTACGGCGATGATTTTTTCTGTAACTGCATGCCGCCGGACAACGACGGCGCGCCGGGCACGACGCAATACGTCCAATACGTCAACCTCACCTACCAGGTTTTCGACAAGAACGGCAACACGCTTTTGGGTCCGCTCTCCGGAAACGATTTCTGGTCGGGATTTGGTGGATCTTGTCAGAGCGACAACAGCGGCGACACCGTCGTAAGATTTGACGCGGCTGCTCAGCAGTGGGTCGTTGCCCAGTTCGCCCTCAACGGCTCGGGTGACGATTACGAGTGCGTTGCCGTATCCCAGACTTCCGATGCAACCGGCGCCTACTACCGGTATGCGTTTCCGTTCAGCAATTTCCCGGACTATCCGAAGTTTGGTGTATGGCCGGATGCTTATTACTTCACCTTCAATAATTTCACTCTTTCAGGAAGCGCTTTTGTGGGCGCGAATGCCTGCGCAGCGGACCGCAGCGATATGCTGGTTGGCAACGCTGCTACCATGCAGTGCTTCCAGCAAAGTTCGAGCATTTCCTCGCTATTGCCTTCCGATCTGGACGGGGCTACGCCTCCAGCTTCGGGTACTCCCAACTTCTTCATGACATTCGATCCGGATGGCAGCGCCAACCTGAGCATGTACGAGTTCAAAGTCAACTGGGTGGACCCTTCCGAGTCGACTTTCACAGGCCCGACCTTGATTCCGGTCGCCGCTTTCACCGGTTTGTGCTCCGCCGAGGGGGGCCATGACGACTGCGTGCCGCAGCCCACAGCGGGCAGTGACCAGTTGGAGGCCTTGTCGGACCGCCTCATGTACCGGCTGGTGTACCGCAACTTCAGCGATCACACCACGCTGCTGGTCAGCCACTCGGTCGTGGCCGGCAGTAGTGGTGGCCCTCGCTGGTATGAAATTCACAATCCGGAGACGGGTCCCAGCGTGTTCCAGTCCGGAACGTACGCACCCGACTCCAGTTATCGCTGGATGCCGTCGATGGCCATGGATCAGAACCAGGACATCGCCGTCGGCTACAGTAAGTCCAGTGGGAACGCGGGCGACTATCCATCGCTTCTCTATGCCGGTCGCACACCTAGCGACGCGGCGGGGACCCTGGAAACCGAAGTGATACTAAAACAGGGCGAAGGCTCGCAGAGCGGCGATGGCTATGATCGCTGGGGTGACTACACTTCGATGACTGTCGATCCCACTGACGATTGTACCTTCTGGTTCACCGAAGAATATTTGAAGGCCACAGGACAGAACGGTGGATTCAACTGGAGCACTGCGATCGGCAGCTTCACCTTCCCCGGTTGTGGCAGTGGCGGGACTCCCAACTTCAACCTGGGCACGAATCCGAACACCGTAACCATCGTTCAGGGTAGCAGCGGCACCAGCACCATCACGGTGACCCCGTATAACGGTTTCGACGGCAGCGTTCAACTGTCCGCTTCCGGTCTGCCTAACGGTGTGACAGCAGCGTTCGTGCCGAATCCTACAACCACCACCAGCACGCTGACCCTGACGGCCAGCGGCTCGGCAACGTTGGGAACAGTTACTGTAACCATCACGGGCGTGTCGGGCAGTTTGACCCGCACGGCGTACGTGAGCCTTACCGTGGAGCCGGAAGTCACCGGTATCAGTGTGTCGCCGACCGCTCTCCCGTTTGGCACGGTCGTGGTGATGGCGACGAGCGCTGCGAAGACGGCTACGCTTACCAACGGCGGGAGCGCAACGCTGGACATCAACAGCATCACAACCAGCGGCGATTTCGCGCAAACGAACACCTGCGGCAGCACCTTGGCTGCGGGAAAGAGTTGCAAGATCAGCGTTAAATTTACTCCGACCCAGGTTGGAGCGCGGACGGGGACACTTTCGATCAACGACAACGCTTCGAACAGTCCACAGACGGTGTCACTGTCGGGCACCGGCAAGGCCCAGGCCACGTTAACACCGGCCACCGCAACGTACGCGTCCCAGAAGGTCGGGACGACCAGCTCAGCAAAGACGTTTACTCTGAGAAACAACCAGAACGTGCTACTTAGAAACATCTCGATCTCGACGACGGGACCGTTCAGTGTCACGTCGACGACGTGCCAGACGAACCTGACCTCCAACGCCGATTGCACCATCAACGTCGTGTTCACTCCAACCGGGGTGGGCGTGGAGACGGGGACGTTGCAAGTGTCGGATAACGCAGTAGGCAGCCCGCAGGTTTCGAACCTGAAGGGCACCGGGAAATAAGATCGTCTGCTGTGATGAACTTGTTTTGATGAATCAGCCCCGCAGAGATGCGGGGCTGTTTTTTTGTCTGCCCGGCGGTAGTCTCGGACCAGTGCCCAGCCGGCCCAGGCTTCGTTCCTGCCTCGTGGCTGCGAATTCGTGTAAGATTCTGGAGGCGAGTACAGTGCACCGCTTCCGCGCGGGTTGATCGTGCCGGACTGATTCAGGATAGTCCAGTGTTCCTTGATACTCCCCAGTTACCAGGTAGAACCGCGGTCTTCGGGCTGGCGGCACATTCCTGTCAGGAGAGGTTGAATGGCGAAAATCGCAAAGACAGCCGACCGGAAAAAGGTCATGGATACCACAAAATCGACCGCATGTCCCAAGTGCGGCAAGGAAACCCGCATCGTCAAACGCATGAAAGATCGCGAGCGCGGCGTGCCCGGCGGAATCTATATTTCGTGCTCGGGCTGTGAATTTTTTGAGAAGCTTTAAGGGGCAGGTCTCAGGTCCCAGGTGTCAGGTCCCAGCGCCCACCCAAAACCGTCCGGTGGATTTCCCGTTGAGACGCGGCAAGTCGTCGCGCCTTTTGCTTCTTCTGAGAACTGGGAACCGGGAACGAAGAACGGTTCTACCCAATTTGTGCCAAAATGGCCCGCGCTTCGGCCGCCGGGTCGGAGGCTTCCGAGATCGGGCGCCCGACAACGATGTGCGAGGCTCCTGCGGCAATCGCTTCCGCTGGCGTAACGACGCGCGCCTGGTCGTCGTGTCCGCTGCCCGCGGGGCGCACTCCCGGAGTCACAATGGCGAAGTCGCGGCCAAACTCCTCGCGCAGCGCGGAGGCTTCTTGCGCCGAAGCGACCACGCCTTTGCATCCGTGCGAAAGCGCCAGCGCGGCCAGTCTCAGGACTTGATCGACCACTCCTCCGCGCAGGCCAATCTTACCCAGTTCGACGTCGTCCAGGCTGGTCAGCACGGTGACTGCCAGGACGAGCAAATCGGGCTTGGTTGCGTGCGCGGCATCGACGGCGGCTTGCAGCATCTTGCCGCCGCCGGAGGCATGCACCGTCACCATGCTCACGTCCAACTGAGCCGCCTCGCGGACGGCTCCTCCCACGGTGTTCGGGATGTCGTGATACTTCAGGTCGAGAAAGACGCGGTGTCCTGAATCAACCAGCTCGCGGACGATGGAAGGGCCTTCGTGAGTGTAGAGCTGCATGCCTACTTTGTAGGTGAAGGCGGAGTCACCGACGGCCGCCACGACTTTCCGGGCGGCCGCGGCCGTAGGTACATCCAGGGCAACGATGAGACGCTGGCGCGGGTCCATTCTTTCGAACCTTTGTTCGAAGCTTCGTTGCCGAGTTTATCGGTTTTAGTCGAGCTTGGCTACGGGTTGCAGCAGCGCCACTTCCGTGGGCTGATAGAGTTCCAGCCGGACTCTCTGCAAACCGCGGTCGTTGAAGCCCAGAGCACGCGCGGCGTTGTAGGAAACGTCGATGATCCGGCCGTCCACCACGGGACCCCGGTCATTGATACGAACCACCACGGCCTTGCCGTTCCTCAGGTTGGTGACCTTGACGAACGTGCCCAGCGGCAGGCTGGGGTGAGCGGCAGTGAAATCGCGCATGTCGAAGGGTTCTCCGCTGGCTGTCGGTTTTCCCTGGAACTGCACTCCATACCAGGACGCGGTCCCTACCTGGTAGGGCTTGGCTTTAGAAACAGCGGACTTCGGGCTATTGGTTTTTCGAGTCTTGTGCCTGCCGGTCCCAATTTCAATGACCGGCGGCGGTGTGACCTTGGCGGCTTCCAGGCTGCTTGGCCCGGATGCGGCTCCGGCCCCCAGACTGGCGATGGATAAAAGCACCGCCAGACTTTCGGCTAAACGTCGTCGCATTCAGTTACCTCCCAATCGAGGAAAGTCGTTCTCTTAAGGTCGTATGCTCCTTATTGTCAGACGATTCGAGGATGCTACTTGGCGGACGGCTGGGTGTCAATCAGAAAAAATCTCGAGTTCATTAACTAAATGGTAATTAATCAACGACTTAGCCCGATGAAAAATATGGATCTGTCATCGTATGTCATTGAATCCAGTCAGTAGCTAATGATCACTCAATAGTTACCTATGAAGTTCTCGGAGTCCGCAGAACTCTAGTAACTTGTTGTGGAATGTTAGACTTACGATGAAACATTGCTAAACGTATTATAATCATAAAGTTACCGGTGCATTGATTACTGAATGATAAACGCAAAACCGCGTTAATTTGATTGCCCCGCGCGAAATTCACGGTCTGCACCACGTCTGACCGAGAACGCCAAGAAGGGCTGTTCCTCTAATTGAGCTTTGGGTTTAGAGTGACGGCATGGCCGCAACCCCGCCTGTGGTGTTGACGATCGCTGGCTTCGACCCGTCCTCGGGCGCTGGCATTACCGCCGACATCAAGACCATCGCAGCTCATGGATGCTATGGCGTTTCCTGCATAACTGCCATGACCGTCCAGTCGACGCAGGGCGTGCGGCGGGTTGAGGGCGTGGATCCGAAGATCATCGCGGAGACCTTGCAGGAACTGGTTCTAGACCTTGCCGTGGATGCCGTGCACATAGGAATGCTGGGAAATGAGCGAGTCGCGGCAGTGGTCGCAGACTTTCTGGCCAATGCGAGGCTGCCCCATGTGGTGCTGGATCCAATCCTGAAGTCGAGTTCCGGGGCGGATTTATTGGGTGCTGCGGGCACCGGACTATTGCTCGAGAGGCTGCTTCCGCTGGCCGAGTTGGTTACGCCGAACCTTGATGAAGCCAGCGTCTTGACCGGGCTAGCGGTCACGAACCTCGACCAGATGCGCGAGGCTGCGGCGCGTCTGCATTCTTTGGGAGCGGCGAATGTGGTGGTTACCGGCGGCGACCTCGATAAGGGCGAGAAGGCGATCGACCTCCTCAGCTTTACTACCGGCCGAGGTATCGAAGAGGAAGTTTTCAAGGCGGACCGGCAGCGTTCGAATTCCACCCATGGAACGGGATGTGCCTTCTCGACCGCGCTGGCCTGCCACCTGGCGCATGGGCGAGGACTACCCGAGGCGGTTCTTCTCGCCAAAGTATATGTGTCGGCCGCGATTGCGAATGCCCATCCGCTGGGCCACGGCGTGGGTCCGTTGCATCACCTCTTCCGCATGAGCCAGCAACGACGGGCAAGCACCATCGTCTCGGAAGGTGAGCACGCTCATTCAAGAAACTGACAGCGCGGGTAGGACCGCTCGCTTTCCCGTAGAAACGCGGAATGAGACGGGGCAAGCCCGTCTCTGCAGGAAGGTGGTCTGTCGGCTGAAAGCTGACAGCTATTTCTTGAGCAGGCAACCGGCAACAAAGGCAGCAACCGCTCCTAGCAGCCACTCGATCCGCCACAACTGGATTGCCTGCCAGTCAAGGGCGGTTCTGGGGCTGAAAAACACGCTGACGGCCAGCGCTCCCAAAACGCAGAGTACGCCAAGCAGAAATGCGATGACCGCAGGCATCGTGAGCCCGAGCCGCTCACTGAGAGAGGCGAGTTCCGCCCGGCCAGGGATTTCGAGGGTGCGCGCAGCACTCAGATCGGGACGCTTGGCGCCACAGGCATGACAGTACAGTGAGCTGACGATGAACTCGGTTCCGCAAAGACGACAGGCTGCGCTTCTTTCCGGGCTGGCGACAGCCTTGGACGCCGGCGTGGGCGGTCGCCAAAAGTCGCGCTGAATCTGATCGGCTGCTTCTGCCATAAATAGCTCTACGCTTCCTTTCCGGATCGCAAGCGAATCACCAAAGCAAGCTATTGCAAAGACGCACACTTACCAGCTGGCCAAGGGGGAGGGCGGCCACTCCGAGCGGCAAGAATTACGCTATCCACGCCCGATTTTCCCATTGTGCACGATTTGCCTGGGCTGCGGACGTACCCGGTTTGGTTCATGCGGAGGAGCAACTGTCAGATATCAGCTTTCAGTAAAACCCTTGGTGTCCTGACAGCTGATAGCTGGCGGCTGTGACCTGACGGCTGGAGCTATGGTAGTGGCTCGTACTAACGGGTCTTCACAGACAGGTCCAATCGGTTAAACTTAAAGAACGTGCTCCTCTCCTTGTACCGGCATCGCCCTGCTTTGACTGCCATCATTTTGCTGGTGCTTGCTTCTGCCTGTCGGGCAGCGGACCCTGCGGCTTCGACCCCGTTTCGTCCCACTGAATTGCGTCCTATAGATCCGCTGAACCAGGCCGCTTTCGAGCACTACTATAACCTCGACTACGATGCGGCGATTCAGGATTTCGAGAGGATACTGGCGCGTCATCCGAACGATCCGTTTGCCCTGAATCATCTGCTCTCCGCGATTCAGGTGCGGGAGTTATATCGCATGGGCGCGATGAACACCGGAGAGTACTCGAATGACAGTTTTATCGGACAAGCGCACCGTCCCGCCGATCCCGCGCAAAAGGAACGCATCAAGCAACTGGTAGAGCAAGCCGAGAAACTGGAAGACGCCGAACTGGCGCATAATGCGAACAATGTAGACATGCTCTATGCCCGCGGCGTTACCCGCGGACAGTTCGCTCTGTACACCGCGCTGATCGAGCGCGCTTGGTTCTCTGCTTTGCGCAATGCGGTGGGAGCGCGCCGGGATCACGAACGGGTGCTGGAGTTGGATCCGCAGTACACCGACGCCAAGCTGGTGGTTGGAGCCCATAACTACGTGATGGGAAGCCTGTCGCTGGCGGTAAGGATGGCCGTCGCCCTCGCTGGATTGAGCGGTGATAAGGACAAAGGTCTTCAATATCTGAACGACGCCTATCGCGCCAATGGCGAAACCAGCGTGGACGCCGGAATTGTGCTGATGGTTTTCCTGCGCCGCGAACACCGCTATGGCGAGGCGTTGCAGATCGCACGGGCGATCGGTCCGCGGTTTCCGCGTAACTATCTTCTGCCGCTGGAAGAGGCAAATCTGCTGCGGGCGTCCGGCAAGAATGGCGACTCTGAAGAACAGTATCGCCGGGTGTGGCAGAACGGGCGCGAGGGAAAGTACGGCAGTCTGCATTACGAGATCGCGGCGCTCGGACTCGGCGACCTGTTGCGCAGCGAGAAAAACTATCAGGCTGCGGTTGCGGCGTATGAGCTGGTGAGCGAGGTTACGGGCGCCGATCCGGAGTTGCTCCAGAAGGCGAATCTTGGAGCCGGCGAGATGTATGACCAGCTCCAGAAGCGCGACTTGGCGGTGAAGAGATACGAGGCGGTCGTGGCTGTAAATTCGGGCAATGCTGAAGCGGACAAGGCGCGGAGGAGAATCAAAGACGCATACCGGGAGTAGAGGCAGCTCTTAGCCAAAGCTGCGAAATGCGAGATGCGAACCGAGAGCTGCCCGTGCGGATCGCGGAACATTTTCCCCTTAATTATCGTATCCTAGGGCAGGGAGGCCAACCATGCACTGCAATGCTTGCGGCAAGGTCATCGCTGAGGACGGGCGCTTTTGCTCGTACTGCGGCAACGTAGTGGGGATTCCGCCCACGCCGAAAAAACTCATGCGCTCACGCGCCGACAGAAAGATCGGAGGCGTTTGTGCCGGGTTGGCTCATTATCTCGAACTCGACGTGTCGCTGGTACGCATCCTCTGGTTCTTCATCACGCTGGCGTGCGGAGTCTTCCCGGGCATCGTCGCGTACGTGCTTGGATGGATCATCATTCCGGAGGAGCCGCTTCTGCTGCCAGTTGCGGCGTCGCAACAGCCGATCACGAGCTAGAAGACGCCGCGCCTCTGGTCGCCAGCCACCTGACAACCGAGAACTGAGACCTTGCCTTCCCTCCGCAGCGACGACGCCGAAATCTTCTACGAAATCCGCGGGAACGGCCCGCCGGTCGTTCTTCTCCATCCTTTTCCGTGTCATCACGAATTCTGGTATCCGGTGGCCGCGGCGCTCGATTCGCGCTACCGGCTGATCCTTCCCGATCTGCGGGGGCACGGCGATTCCGATATTGGCGAAGGGCTGGCCCTTATGCGGAAGCACGCGAGCGATCTTGCCCGCGTGCTAGATGCTGCTGGCATTGGGAAGGCCGCGTTCATCGGATGTTCCATTGGCGGATATATCCTGTTTGAATTCTGGCGCCGCTTTCGTGGGCGGGCGACCTCGCTCGTGCTTTGCGACACGCGTCCTCAGGCCGATACCGCCGAGGCCCGTGCAAATCGGCTGAAGGCTGCGGACGCCGTCCTGGAGCAGGGGACCGAGCCGTTTATCGAGACGAACATTCCGAAGCTGATGGGGCGCACCACCGTCAGCACGCGTCCTGACCTGGTCGATGGAGCGCGCGGCATGATGCGCAAAATGTCGGCCGAGGATATCAGCCTGGTGCAGCGCGGCATGGCGGAGCGTCCCGACTCGGTCGCGGATCTGAAGGCTATCAACGTGCCCACGCTGATCGCGATCGGAGAAGAAGACGTGCTCTCAACCGTCGCCGACGGCGAACTGATGCGGCAGAACATCGCGGGCAGCCAGTTGAAGGCGATCCCGAAAGCGGGACACTACGCGCCGTGGGAGCAGCCCGAAGCGGTGGGCAAAATCCTGCGGCGGTTCCTGGACGAAGTCACGTAGTTATACGGTGGAGGGACGGACGCCCTCGTCCGTCCAGCGGGCGAAGCACATTTCAATCGCCGATCACTTCGATCTCCGCAGAGTCGAGCTGGTCAAGCGGCCGGCTGCTGAGGCGGGCCAGCCACAAACTCAGCAGCGAAACTCCTCCCAACAGAGCGACGCAGCCGGGCCACCCTTCCCAATGCCAGAACACGCCGGTGAGCGTAGCGCCCACGCTTCCTGCCAGATAGTAGAACGCTACGTAGAGTCCGGCGGCCGAGGAGCGGGCGCGCCCCGCTATCGCGCCCGTCTGCACCGTGGCTGCCGCCTGCGCCACGAAAACGCCAGAAGAAAAGACGGCCAGGCCAGCGATGACGATGGGCAGCGATTGGACCAAAGTGAGGAGCAGTCCCGCGATCATCATGGCGCAGTACAGGACCGTGGTGTGGCGAAAGCCGAAGCGATCGAGGAACCGGCCTGATTGCGGCGTGATGACAGCTCCGAACAGATAGACAAAGAAGACGCTGCCCAGCTGTGCCGAGTTCAGACGAAAAGGTGCGGCGGCGAGGTAGAAGTTCGCATACGTAAAGCACCCCACCAGCGTGAAGAGGGCGCTAGCGCCCATGCCGAAGTTGGCCAGCAGCCGCGGATTGCGCAGATGTTGCTTAGCGTGGTCCAGAACCTGCCGCAGGTGCTCGGCGCGCACAAAATTCTTCGCCAGAGGAAGCCAGGCGCGGACCACAAACGCGCCGATCAAGTCGAGGGCGGCGAGTACCAGGAAGGTGGCGCGCCAATTCCAGTGAGCGGCGATGACGCCGGAGATAAAGCGGCCAAGAAATCCGCCAATCACCGTTCCCGTCACATACGAGGACATGGCGCGGCCCACGCCGCGTCCGGCCCATTCCTCATTCACATAAGCGAGCATGACGGCGATGACCCCGGGCACAAAAAGACCCTGGGCGAAACGCCAAAAGATGAGCGTGCGCAGGCTGGTGGAAGTGGCGGCCAAAGCGGTAGGAACGGCCAGCAGGAACAGCGACGGTACAATCACTTTCTTGCGCCCGCGACGCTCGGCAATCATGCCGATGATGGGAGCAGTGAGAGCGGTGGCAAAAATTGTCGCACTCACGGTGAGACTGACTTCCAACTCGGAGGCATGAAAGATCTCTCGCAAGAGCGGCAGCAATGGCTGGGTGCTGTAGACGTTCAGGAACGTGCACATGCCGGCCAGCATGGTCGCAACGGTCGGCTTGTCGAGTGTTTCCAAGAGAGACTGAAACCCCACTCGTGACTTTTGATGATATGCGAAGTTCTGCAGTGTTGCGGCCAGACATGTCTCTGGCAGGAAGTCACAGCCCGCAGCATGGTCTCTCTGCTAGAATTTCCGCGTCATGATGGAAGCCAACCTCGTTCCTGAAAAGACCGTGGTCAATGCCAAAGGAGACGGGCCTGCGCTCGATGTGAGTCGGGCAGAGGGCCGGATCTTTCTACTGACCCTCGCCATCACCAACATCATCGAGCAGGAATCGCTCGATGTCAGCGTCTTCGGATCAGCGGATGGCGCGACGTGGGATGCCAAGCCGGTCGCAGCTTTTCCGCAGAAATTCTATCGCGAGGAAGTCCCGCTGCTGCTCAATCTGACGGCGCGACCAGAGGTCAAGTTTGTCCGCGCGCATTGGGAAGTGGCCCGGTGGGGTCGAGGCTTGGAAACACCCATGTTCGAATTCAATGTCACGCTGCGGGAAGTCCCGCAGGAAATCCTAGCGGAAGCTGCTGGACGCGTGCGCGCGCAGTAGGCCGAAGCCGGACCGTCCGCTCGGCGTCAGTGAAGAAGCCGGAAATCTCACAAAAGGATAGTTCACCGATCACAGATTTCCTTCCCCGTTTCGATTGCAATGGTGCAAAAGGGAGAGCGCCCGTGGCATTTGAACTCCAACCATATGTACAGGAACACCGAAAGTCCCGCCGCAAACACGAAAAGAAGAACACCAACCTGATAGTAATCAATGAAGAGTGCCAGTTCTGCGAATCCACCGCCACGCCAATCGGCTGCTCGAAATGTTATGCCCTACTATGCGAGGACTGCACTGATTACTTCCAAGGAAAACCAGTCTGCAGTTTCTGTCGCGACGAATTAGAGAATCCAAAGCGTTTAGCCAAAGTTCTCATGTTCTCCGTGGGTGCAACTTCGCGCCGCGTGCAGCGTAGCGACTAAGTGCCCGCACAAGGCGTTATGACCAGTGCCCCAATTTAGGAGTGCGAGCCACGCCGCACGGCATAGCGTTTACTTTCCCCAGGGCGCTATGCTTTCCGCACACGCAGGTTTTGCCCACCAAGTTGACTAGGTCTCCACTATATTTAGAACTCATGGGATCCAGTTCGGAGGTGATCGTCCGTCCGGCGCGCACGGTGCGCGGAGTCGTCCGCATACCTGGGGACAAATCCATCTCCCACCGCTACGCCATGCTGGCGGCGATTGCGGAGGGTACCAGCCGTTTCCATAATTTTTCAGCGGCGCGCGATTGTGCGAGCACGCTTGATTGCGTGGCCAAGCTCGGCTGCGAATGGAAGCGCTTGGAAGATGAAGCAATCGAAGTGCTTGGCGTGGGGCCGCGGCTGAACGCTCCGGCGCAGGTGCTGGATTGCGGAAACTCCGGCTCGACCATGCGCATGCTCAGCGGAATTCTTGCCGGCCAGCCTTTTACCAGCGAGTTGTACGGGGATGAATCACTCTCGCGGCGGCCGATGGCGCGCATTATGACGCCGCTCACGCAAATGGGCGCGAAGATCGAGGCTGCGGAAGGCGGACGCCCTCCACTAAGAATTCAAGGCGGACCGCTCAAAGCAATTCACTACCGGCCGGAAGTGGCAAGCGCGCAGGTGAAATCGTGCGTGCTGTTTGCCGGACTGTTTGCCGACGGCGAGACGGTGGTCGAGGAGCCCATCCGCACGCGCGATCATGGGGAGATTGCGCTCCGGGCTTTTGGGGCGGAAGTTGAGCGAAAAGGGAATGCGTCGCGGATTGCGGGCGGACAGCGGCTGCGCGCGATTGAGGCGCATGTGCCTGGCGATCTCTCGAGTGCCGCGTTCTTTCTTTGCGCGGCCGCGCTGTTTGCGGGATCCCAGATTACTTTGCCCGGAATTCTGATGAATCCGACGCGGGCGCGGCTGCTCGATATCCTGGTGCAAATGGGGCTGAAGGTTTCAGTCGCGCATCTGGAAGAACATCTGGGAGAGCTGGCAGGAACGATTGAGGCGCGTGGAGCGGCGTGGATGGGAGCCGTTCTCGCCGGTGCGGATACAGCGGCGTTGATTGACGAGATCCCGGTGCTGGCGGCGGTTGCACCGTACTCCGACGGAGGTCTGGAAGTGCGCGACGCCAAAGAGTTGCGCGTGAAAGAATCGGACCGCATTGCCGCCGTGGCTGCCAATCTGCGGAAGATGGGAGCGGAAGTCGAAGAGCGTCCCGATGGAATGCGGATTCCCGGCGGCCAGCATCTGCATGGCGCGGAACTCGATTCGCTCGGCGATCACCGCATTGCCATGGCGTTCGCCGTGGCTGCGCTGCGAGCGGAAGGCGAGACGAAGATTTGCGGCGCGGATGCCGCGGGAGTGTCGTATCCCGCGTTCTTTGAGGAATTGCGCAAGATTACGGAGTGAGCTGCGAGCTGCGAGCCAACAGGTTGCCCGAAGCTCGCGGCTCATAGCTCGCGGCCTTCGAACGAAGGCCAATGAGGAGTGCGCGAGTGACACCAGGCAAATCCCAGTCCCCCGACGAGCGCCTGCAGCACGAATTCAATCGCTGGGCCCATGACGGCGAGGGCGCCAAGATGGAGCGCCATCACCTCGACATCACCGAGAAAACGATGCGCCGCATGGATCTGCGGCCGGGCGACCGCATTCTGGATCTGGGCTGCGGATCAGGGTGGGCGACGCGCTTGCTCGCCCGCATGGTGGGCGAAGGGCCGCAGGGTTTTGGGCAGGTGGTCGGGGTCGATATTTCCGACGAGATGGTGCGACAGGCGCGGGCTGCTTCAAGAGAATTCGACAACGTGATGTTCGTCATCGGATCCGCGATGCAGATTCCCTGGGAGGAGAACTTTTTTGACAAGGTGCTTTCCGTGGAGTCGTTTTACTACTATCCAGATCAAGAACGCGCGCTGGCCGAACTTTTTCGCGTCATGGCTCCGCATGGACGGTTGTTCATTTTGATCAATCTCTACCAAGACAATCCGTATTCGCTGCAATGGGTGCCCAAGTTGAAGGTGCCCGTACATGTGCGCTCGGCCGCGGAGTACGTCGAACTGCTGAAGAAGCACGCGTTCGAAAATGTGGAGTATGCGCAGATTCCCGACGGCACGGCCACGCCCGACAACTATCAGACAACTTCGTTCCACAGTCTGGACGACCTGAAGGCATTCAAGCGCGTTGGGGCGCTACTGCTGATGGCATCAAAGCCAGATGTGCGGAATCCGGCGCCCGCGTACACGATTTATTAGCTGCGGGCCACGAGCTTCGAGCTCCGAGCTTCGAGCAAGCAGAGTCGGGCCCGAGTGCCGGTTTTGCTTTTGCTCCGCGTAGCCCGTGCCCGGACTGTGACCGCCGTCACGCCGGGGCGTATGATCGTAGTTTATCCTGTGTTTATCCTGTAACGAACGAGGCCTCATGAGCTGGCTGCAGAATAAATTCGAAAAAAATTTCATGATCTCGACGGTGGACTACGTCTTCAACTGGGCGCGCAAGTCGGCGCTCTGGCCGATGACGTTTGGGCTGGCGTGCTGTGCCATCGAGATGATCGCGTCATCGACCGCGCGCTTCGATATCGCGCGTTTTGGGTCAGAGGTATTTCGGCCCAGCCCGCGGCAATCGGATCTGATGATCGTCTCCGGCACGGTCACGCTGAAGATGGCGCCGGTGGTGAAGCGAATTTACGACCAGATGCCCGAGCCGAAATGGGTGATCTCGATGGGCGCGTGCTCGTCGGTCGGCGGGCCGTTCAATACCTATGCCGTGCTGCAGGGCGTGGACCGCATCGTGCCGGTGGACGTGTATGTGATCGGCTGCCCGCCGCGTCCGGAGAATTTGTTTTATGCGCTGCTCAAGCTGCAGGACAAGATCGACACCATGACTCTAGCCAAACGCCCCACCGAAGTCCGCCTCGAAGAGCACATGATGGAGAACTTCAAGCGCCAGGTGATGGTTGCGCAGACGATGCAGCCGAAGTAGTCGTCAGCTGTCAGTAAAATCACCTCTATATACTGCTTGTCATCCCGAGCGAAGCGAGGGATCTGCAGTTTGCTGTCGCCACCAGGTGCTGGGTCTTATGTTCGTGAAACTCGCCTCTGAATCCGACCTCCCCGCCCCCAATGAAGCCAGAGAATTCCCCTGCGGCGAAAAGACCATCTGCGTCGCCAATGTGAACGGCGAAATCAGCGCCATGGATAACGTCTGTCTGCATCGCGGAGGCCCGCTGGGCCAGGGTGTCATCTCAGGGGGAAAAGTTGTTTGCCCGTGGCATGGTTGGGAGTGGGACCCGAAGACCGGCGAAGCTGGTCCGCCGGGGGCGAAGATTGCGGTGTATCCGGTGAAGATCGAGGGCGGGGATGTGCTGATCGAGTTGTGAGCAGCTTGCATAGCCCCTGCCGGGCTTTGCCCGTCCCGACACGCTCTATCCCAGCAACCTCACGAACTGCCCCGGCTGCCCTTCAAATCCCGGAAACACAGTCCTCAAATCCTTGTTTCCCCAGGTAGCGCGACACGACTTCGCCGAGCACCAGCCGGAAGTCAGTCGTTAACGCGAGGTCGCGACCTTCGTACAACTGCGACTGGTCGAGCCCCGGCCAGCGGCCATAGACTTTGCCGCCTTTTACGGGACCGCCGAGGACGAACATTACGTTGGCGTGGCCGTGGTCGGTGCCGCGGTTCCCATTTTCACGTGCGGTGCGGCCAAATTCGGACATAGTTACTACCACCGTGTCTTCTCCAAGGTCTCCGAGGTCGGTCCAGAAGGCGGCGATCGATTGCGAGAAATCTCCGAGGACGTTGGCGATCTGTCCCTGGGTGCTGCCTTCGTTGACGTGGTGATCCCAGCCGCCGATGTCGGCGAATGCGACTTGCACGCCGAGGTTCGCTTTGATCATTTGCGCGAGCTGCTTCAGGCTGTCGCCGAAGCGTCCCTTCGGATAGTTCGCATTCGCCGCCGGCGTATAGTGCGCCGGATCGGCGGCTTTCAGTGTCTTGACCGCGTCGAAAGTTTCCTGTCCGGTGCCGTGCAGCACCGTGTCGACCGAGTGGTCGTACATAGCTTCGAAGGTGTTCGACATCGGCGCGGCGTTAGGATTTTTTCCGCCGACGGAAAAGTCGTTGAGGTTATTGACCGCAACCGCCGGCTCTTTGCCGGAGAGAATGCGCGGCAGCGAAGGTCCCAGCGCTATGGCACGGAAGGCCGACTTGTCTTTCGCCGATACGACGGGAAGTTCGTGCAGTGCGCGGTTCAGCCAGCCATCGTCGGTGACCTTCACGCCGGGCGTGCCGGATTCCATGAAGTCCTGCGCATCGAAGTGGGAGCGCGTCGGATCGGGCGATCCGGCGGCGTGCACGATGGCGAGATGCTTCTGGTTCCAGAGCGGCTCGAAAGATGCCATCGCCGGATGGAGTCCAAAAAAGCCGTCGAGGTCGAGCACGGACTTCCTCGGGATATTGATGGTCGGCCGCATGGCGTAATAACTGGGCTCGCCGTGCGGCACCACGATGTTGAGGCCGTCGGCCGCGCCGCGCTGGAAGATGACGACCAGGCGTTTATTGCGAATGCCGGGATCGGCCGCGCCAAAAGCCGCGCGCGTCAGAAAGCTTGGTAGCGCCGTTGTTCCGACTACCGCCATTGCTCCGTTGCGAAGAAAAATGCGTCGAGTGATGGACATAAAAACCTCTGCTTCGAGCTGCGGGCTACGGGCGAGCCGGTTGCTCGAAGCTCGCGGCTCGAAGCTCGACGCTAACGTCTTTGAAACTCCGGCGACCCCAGAATCAATCCCGTAATCGCCGCCACATTTGGCGGACGCTTTGGATCATCCAGTCGCCGCTGGCTAATCTTCGGGTCTTCCAGTTGCTTGCTGATGGTATCGTGCGTCTGCTTGGAAATGTCGCCTGCCAGCAGCGAATTTTCGAGACTCGCCAGCACCTGCTGCGCGTCAGCGGGCGCTTCCTTGCCCGATCCAGCGGCGTCCGAACCAGTCGCGGCCGTTCCTGCTGCCAGGCTGGGGGAATCCACTTTGACTCCCCGTATCTTTCCGGCGGCCAGGCCCAGGGCGAAATTCATCCGTGCCAGGAGCGCCGAGGAGTTGACCCAGACGTCGGCTTTCATCGAGTAGCCCGTCGGCGGCATCATGCCATAGGGCATCATGCCCATGTTATTGAGCGTGCCGACGAGTGCGCGAGTATCCTCAACTTCCGCGCCGGTGGCGCGCGCGGCGGAGACCACGAATTCGAGCGGCGTTTTTACTTTGGCGCGGTAGGCATCCTCCGACCAGAACTCGGGCGATCTGAACATAGTGCGCAGCACCTCGCGTATGTCGCCGTCTTTTTTCAGAAAGGTTTGTGTCATGCGGTCGACCAGCGCCGGAGAAGGATCGTCGGAGACAAAGCGCATCGCCAGTTTTTGCGAAATGAACTGCGCCGTCTTAGGATTGTGCGCCAACAAGTGCAGCACTTCCAACCCTTCCTTCTCGCCGTTTTGCTTAATGCGATGTCCGAGGACGATCTTGTCGCCGGGCTCATGCATGCGGGGCTCGAAGCGAAAGTCGCCGCCTTTTTTTGGCTGCTCCAGCGTCCAGCCAGTAAACACCTTGGCAACTTCGGTGACATCTTTCTGCGAGTAGCCGCCGTTTACGCTGAGCGTGTGCAACTCCATCAGTTCGCGGCCGTAGTTTTCGTTCAGGCCGCTGGCCTGCCTGCCCTTGCCCCTCGGACGATTTTGCGGCGCGCCATAGCCGCGACGATGCGGTGCGATGCCGAGCGCGATTTCCGAGTCTGGACCGACGCTCAACCAGTTGTCGAGATAGAACAGCATCGCCGGGCTCTTCGCGGTCGCCACCAGGAGGTCTTCGAATTTTCCCAGCACGTGCGGGCGGATCGCGTCGCGCTCGTAGCTGGTCAGCAGATAGCGGTCGGCGCCCTTGTTGATGAATACATTGAAGTGGTTGAACCAGAAGTCGGTCATCACTTCGTCGAGTTGCCGTTCACTATAGATCGCGCGCAGTAATTTGGCCTGCATCAGCTCGTTGACCACTACCTGTCCGGGATTGTTAAGCGCCATCACCGTTTCTTTCTGCTGCGCGCTCATTCCCTCCAGCAACGCGTCTGCCTTGGCGCCTTTGGTCGTGGCGGCGAGCGCCCGGCGATCTTCGGAGGACATTTGCAGGATCTGTTTCATGCGCTCGTCGGCGGGCAGATCGAGAAGTTCCTGCGTCTTGAGATTCGCCAGGCGGCGTTCTTCCCGGCGTCGCATTTGGTCGGGATCGGCAACCGCGCCGCTATCGTCCTTGCCGCCACCGTCTTTGCTGTTAACGTCCGTGCCGCCGGCGGCGCTGCCAGTGTTTTGCGCGGTGCCTTTGGCTGCTTCTTCTTTGCGGTCCTGCTTGTCCTCATAGCGCTGGAGCTGCGCTTCGTAAACCGCGCGCTTCGTGGGATCGCGCGGCAGCGCGGCTTTCCCGTCGGCGATCTGCTTGATCACCTGATCCGGCGGAAAATTCTCGACAATCTCCTTCGTCCCCATCCGCAACGTGCGGAACGGACCGAGCCTGGCATCGAGCGCCGAGTCATCAATTTTATCGGGATGAAGTTCAAGTTCGATCCACTTGTCAACGCCCAGTTGTGTGACGCGCTCTACGTCGCCGGGCCGCGGACCGAAGGTCAGCCGGTTCAGGGCATGGACGGCGCGTTTTTGCGTGTCCATCTGCGTCGCCGGGGAAGGTTTGTCTTTTTTGCGGCCGAGAGCGAACTGGGTGGTAACACCGGCCGCCACCAGCAAGGCCACTGCTACCAGCAAACGGCGTCCGCGCAAAGGCATTTCCATCCTGATTTGGCCTCACTAGGAATGAACCCGGATCGCAGGAAAAGTTGCTGGGAAGGCCAGGTTCGATGGGAGCGGCCTAGCCCTTTAATTGTGCCACATAGGTCTTACCGCTGTGCGACTTGCGGGCGGTGCTCTCGACGAATTTAAGAAATTCCCGCAGGTGTTCCTTTCCCGACAGTTCCGCCTCTGAGAATTTCACTCGGACACCAAACGATGGCGCGCTCCGTGTCGCCACTCCGCTGATGATGACGCCTTTCACCCAAATCTTTCCACTTGCCACCCACAGCCCGATCTCCAGCGCCTTGCCCGCGGGCACGGCGCTTGCGGTCTCGACCAGGCACCCTCCGTGGCTCACATTCGCCAGATTGCCCCAGACCGGCTCTTCTTCGCCCTCAATATGAATTTCCACCGCCACATAGCATTTGATGCGGTGATAACGGCGCCGGTCCGATTCTGATTGCGGGGTGAACAAATCGGGTTCAAACGGGGGCGTGGCGTCAACTGGCTCGGGCGGATGAAGTACCGCGGGGGCCGTTGGCGCTGCGGCAACGGATACATTTTTCGCCGCGTCGCGCGCTTTGACGGCCGCATTCTTGATCTTCCACATCGCCTGCAGAAGCGCCGCCTCGCGCTGTTCGGGAGGCACGTCGCGGTAGGTCTGGAGCAGTTTCCCGAGGTGGCTGACCAGGTCGGGATCGGTGAGCAGGCGCGTCCAGTCCGATCCTTTGTGCGGGACTTTCGTGTCTTCGTTCATACGCAGAACTTCCCCCGCGCAGTTTTACGCCGCAGGGACGTGGTTGACTCGCGATCTAAGATTGAACTTTGGGTCGAGGTTACACAAGATGACCAACGTCATGTCACCAGTGGGGAGCGCACCTATGGAACGGTAGGCGTCCGCGCTCTATCGCGAGGCGATTCAACAATTTGCATCGGACTTTCGCCAAGAAGAGTCCAAAAGACTTATCATTTCTGTCTCGTAAGGAGACGACCGAGACTCCATGGCTTCCGCAGACCGCCCCCCTCGACAATGGCTTTGCTTTCGTGCATTTTCTTTGCAGACCGTCTTTTTGGTCGTGTCAATCGTCGTCTCCCCAGCGGCGCTTTGCGCCCAAAGCTCGACCTCGACTCCCGGTACATCGACATTCGGTTCGACTACGAGTTCAGCGGGCGGGCCCATGCAAGTTCAAACTTCGGCCCAGAATCCTGTGTTTGGCAGTGTGCCGGACGCCAAGTCGACACCCGGGATCCTGTCGCTGACCTTCAGCGACGCCATCGAGCGGGCTTTGCGCCAGAACCTGGCCGGTCTTTTGTCAGGGTACAACACCATCGAGGCCCGAGGCGAAAAATGGAAGCAGCTCAGCGACCTGCTTCCGAACGTCAACGCGGATGTGCAGGAAGTCGCGGAGAAGCAGAGCCTGGCGGCATTGGGCTTCGAAAAACTCGGCAACAGTGGGCCGTTTGCGAAGATACCACCTGTGATTGGGCCATTCTCCTATTTTGACGTGCGCGCCTCGGCTACGCAGCGAGTCTTCGACTGGAAGTCAATCCAGAAATACCGTTCTTCGGTGATTGGTGAAAGCGTCGCCCGGTTCAATCTGAAGGACGCGCGCGATCTGGTCGTGCTCGCGACCGGCAACGCCTATCTGCAGGCGATTGCCGGGGCAGCCCGCGTGGAAACCGCGCACGCGCAGGTGGAGACGGCGAAGGCGCTCTATAACAAGGCAGTCGCACAGCAGCAGGCGGGCGTTGCTCCGGCCATCGACACGCTCCGGGCGCAGGTTGAATACCAGACGCGCCAACAGCAGCTGATTGCAGCAACGAGCGATTTCGCCAAGCAGAAAATCTCGCTGGCCCGTGTGATTGGACTCGCGACCGGCCAGGAATTTGACCTGGCCGACAAAGCTCCTTATGAGGCGTTTCCTATCCCCGATCTTGAAACCAGTTTGCAGCGCGCCTATTCTTTCCGCTCCGACTACAAAGCGGCGCGTGATCGTCTGGTCGCCGCCCAACTGGAGCGCAACGCGGCCAGCGCGGGATATTTTCCCACCATCGATATGGCGGTAAATTTCGGCGAAATCGGCGCGGTTCCCGGTGATGTGGCGCCGACGTACGCGGTCGTCGGCACGCTGAATATTCCGATCTTTCAGGGTGGCAAGGTCCATGGAGATGTTTTGAAGGCTGAAGCCAGCCTGCGGCAGGCGCAGGCGCAGATGGCGGACGTGCGCGCTCAGATCGATCAGGATATCCGCAACGCCCTGCTGGACCTCAAGTCGTCCGCCGATCAGGTGGAGGTCGCTCAGAGTTCGGTGAATCTTGCCGAGCAGGCGCTTACGCAATCGCGGGATCGTTTCTCCGCCGGGGTCACCGACAACCTCGAAGTGGTGCAGGCGCAGGAAGCGTTGGCGAATGCGCACGAGAGTTTGATCTCCAGCCTCTACCTTCACAATCTGGCCAAGGTTTCCTATGCCCGCGCCCTGGGGCGAGCCGAAGAGGGCGTGCGCGAATACTTGAAAGGGAAGTAACACTATGGAACCAACCAGCAGCGTCGTAGCCGAGCCCAAAACGCAACCGGAATTGCCTGCGCCGCCGCAGTCTCCACCTGACAGCGAAGCCCACTATCAGCGGCGAGCCGCGTTCCTGGGCAATCCGCGCACCAAATGGGGACTCACCATCGCCGGCCTCGTGCTGCTGGTCGCCATTTTCTTTTTGTGGCGCTACTTGGCAAGCTACGAATCCACCGACGACGCGCAGATTGACGGCCACGTGAACTCGGTAAGCGCCCGCGTCAGCGGCCATGTGATAAAGCTCAACGTGCAAGACAACCAGTATGTGGAAAAGGGAACACTGCTGGTGGAAATCGATCCCGCCGATTACGAAGTCGCAGTCGCGCAAGCGCGCGCTGAATACGCCGACGCGCAAGCACAAGCTTCCGCCGCGGGTATTAACGTCCCCATCACCGACGTGAGCACTTCGAGCCAGGTGAGCGGTGCTCAAGCCGGGGTCTCCAGTGCGCAGGCTGGAATCAAGGCTGCCCGTGAGCAGTTTGAAGCAGCCAAGTCGCAGGTCGCGGAAGCGGAAGCCAACAGCACCAAAGCGCAGAATGATCTTGTCCGCTACAAACTACTGATCGACAAGCAGGAGATCTCGCAGCAGCAATACGATCAAGCCATCGACAGCGCGCAGGCCGCCGCCGCAACTCTGCAAGCGGCGCGCGCCAATGCCGACGCTTACGAGGCGCAGATCAAAGAGGCGCAAAGCAAACTGGAGCAGGCCAACGCCGATCTTCGGACCGCCGGCAACAGAACGCACATGATGCAAGTCATTCGGGCGCGCGCTCTGTCTGCGCAGGCCATTGCCGATCAAAAGAAGGCGCAGCTAGATCAGGCTGAACTGAACCTCGAGTACACGAAAGTGATTGCGCCGGTTAGCGGAGCGGTCAGCAACCGCACCGTCGAAGTTGGCCAAAATGTGCAGCCCGGCCAGGAGATGATGAAGATCATCCCGCTCGATGAGGCAAACCTCTGGGTCACCGCGAACTTCAAAGAGACGCAGCTTAAGAGAATGAAAACAGGTTTACCAGCCGATATTGAGGTGGATGCGAATGGCAAAACTTACAAGGGCCATGTCGATTCCATCGCCGGCGCCAGCGGTGCGCGCTTCAGCCTGTTGCCGCCCGAAAATGCCACCGGCAATTACGTCAAAGTTGTGCAGCGCATACCGGTGAAGATCGTGTTTGACAAGGGCGAGATCAAGGAACATGAACTCCGCCCGGGGATGTCAGTCATTCCGAAGGTCTGGATTAAATAGCTCGTGGCTCGAAACAGAGGTTGAGATCATAATGGGCGCTGCTGCGATCACTATGAATGAGGCCGCCGAATGGCGACCGGCTGTTAATCCGTGGATCATTGCCATCGCGGTGACGCTGGCCACGTTCATGGAGGTGCTCGATACCAGCATCGCCAATGTCGCGCTGCCCCATATCGCCGGCAGTCTTTCGGCCGGTCAGGACGAAAGCACGTGGATATTGACGTCATATCTTGTTTCGAACGCGATCGTGTTGCCGTTGAGCGGCTGGCTGTCTTCGATCGTCGGACGCAAGCATTTCTACATGGGCTGCGTTGCGCTCTTCACCATCAGTTCGTTTCTCTGCGGATTCGCGCCCAATCTCGGCATGCTCATCTTCTTCCGGGTTCTGCAGGGTGCGGGCGGCGGAGGCTTGCAACCAAGCGAGCAGGCCATCCTCGCCGATACCTTTCCTCCCGCCAAGCGCGGCATGGCATTCGCCGTCTATGGCATAGCGGTGGTGATGGCTCCGGCAATCGGTCCGACGCTCGGAGGCTGGATCACCGACAACTTCACCTGGCGCTGGATTTTCTTCATCAATATTCCGATCGGCATTCTTTCGCTTTTGCTGACTTCGCGGCTCATCCAGGACCCTCCGTACTTCAAGCGCCGCAAGCTGAGCGAAACCCGCATTGACTACACCGGACTCGGTTTCGTTGCGCTCGGCCTGGGAACGCTGCAGGTGATCCTCGACAAAGGACAGCGCGAAGACTGGTTCGAATCGCACTTCATCGTAGTGCTGAGCGTGATCTCTGCCGCGTCGCTGATCTTCGTCGTCTTCTGGGAGTGGAACAACAAAGACCCCATCATCGACCTGCATTTATTTCGCGTCCGCTCCTTCGCCACGGCAAACTTTCTGATGTTCATGCTCGGATTTGCCCTGCTCGGCACCACGCTGATGTTGCCCCTGTTCATGCAAACGGTGCTGGGCTACACTGCGGAACGGTCCGGGATGGCGCTAATGCCGGGCGGCTTCACGATCATGGCGATGCTGCCGCTGGTTGGATTTCTGCTTTCGCGCCATAGCCCGCGCTGGCTGCTGCTGTTTGGTTTGACCGTGCTCTCGTTGTCGCTGTTCCATATGACGACGTTCGACCTGGATATCGATTTCCGCACCGTGACCATGGCGCGCGTCTTTCAGGCGGTGGGACTCTCTTTCCTGTTCGTGCCCATCAATACGGCCGCGTATTCTGCTCTGCCGCGCGACAAGAACAATGCCGCGTCCGGTTTGATGAACCTCGCCAGAAATATTGGCGGCAGCATCGGGATTTCCTTTGTCACCACCATGCTGGCTCGCCGCGCGCAGGTTCACCAAGTGCGGTTGGTGGAGAACCTGAGCGCCGCCAATCCGCAGTTTCGATCCATGTTGCACGGGATGACGAATACTTTTTCGGGCGGCGGCGCCGGGCCCGGCTTCGGGCCTGGAACCGCGTCGCAGCATGCCTATGCGATGATCCAGGCGAATGTGATCCGGCAGGCGACCATGTTGGCGTACATTGATAATTTCTGGCTGCTTGGGGTCGTGATCGCGTGTTTAATCCCGTGTGTGTTCCTGATCAAGAAGACGAAGCCGGGAGGCGGGATAGCGGTTCACTAGTGGAGAACCGGGCGAGACGCCCGTCCCTCCACCGTATGACGGAAGGGAGGTTTGCGATGTTTCGCATCGTTACTCTGGAGCGCGAATTTGGCAGTGGAGGCGGAGGCATTGCCGCCGAACTGGCCCGCCGGTTGGGGTGGAAGCTCTGGGACCAGCAACTGACCAGCGAGATTGCCCAGCGGGCGCAGGTGTCGGAATCGGCGGTGGCTTTGTGCGATGAGCGTGTCGACAGCCGCCTTTATCGTCTGGCGAAAGCTTTCTGGCGGGGCAGTTACGAACGCAGCATTCCTCTGGCCGACTCCCACGCGTTTGATACCGATCGCGTGATGGCCATGGTGGGAGAGATCATGCAAACGATCGCGGCCGAAGGCAATGCGGTAATTGTCGGCCGCGGCGCCCCGTTTTTCCTGCGCGAACGCGAGGATACTTTCCGCATTTTCACCTATGCTCCGCACGACGAAAAGATTCGCCGCCTGGCGGCGATGGGCAAGGGCCGCGAAGAGGCTGAAGACCTGGTGGAGAACGTCGACAAAGAGCGGATCGCCTACATCAAGCACTACTTCAATGCCGACTGGCCGGTGCGCTGCCTCTATCACCTCATGATCAACACCGTAGTGGGGAACGAGAATGTGATCGCGACGATTATGAACGGCATGCGGATGCTCGACTCTCGTCCCGTCGAGACTGCCTTGCACGGCATGCGCTGAGTTACGTGGAAGAATCAGGAAGTAAGTACTCACTTCACGTCCGCTCCGACGTTACCCATCTTCGTTATAAGATAGGCACAAACGATGGAGCCGATTCCGCAAGTGGCAGCTTCCGATTCGTATCCCCCGGTGCAGGAGGAGGTGGCGCGGCTCGCCGGCTCGCCGCCAGTGCGCGCTGCCTTCGACCGGTTTCGCTCACAGGAATCGCAGTTTGCGCTCTGGCAGATGGAGGCGACTCGGGTGGCCGCGCCTCCCTTCGGAGAGGCGGCACGCGGCGCCTGGCTGGCCGACCGCTTTCGCGCGCTCGGGCTCATCGACGTGCACGTGGATGGGGTGGGAAACGTGTTCGGCGTTCGTCCCGGCTACGGCAGCCGTTTCGTGACGCTCAGCGCGCACATCGATACGGTATTTCCAGCAGGCACGCCGTTGAATATCCGGCAGCAGGGCAGCCGGTTGTATGGTCCTGGAGTTTCCGACAACGGCGCGGGCATTGCGGCGATGCTGGCTGTGGCCAGCGTGCTCGGCAGCGCCCGAATTTCGCATGCGCTGCCGTTTGTATTCATCGGCAATGTCGGGGAAGAAGGCGAAGGCGATCTGCGCGGCATGCGCCACGTTTTCGCAACGCCGCGCTGGCGCGACGCGATTGCCTACAGCGTGGTTGTCGATGGCGCCGGAGCCGACACCGTGGTGGCCGAGGCCCTGGGCAGCCGCCGCTTCGAGGTGATCGTGCGCGGTCCGGGCGGACACTCTTGGACCGACTTCGGCGCGCCCAATCCGATCATTGCGCTCTCCCGCGCGATCGAGGTTCTCAGCCAAACGCCGGTGCCGGCCGCGCCGAAAACGACATTTAATGTCGGCGTGATTCGGGGCGGAACCTCGGTGAACTCAATTCCGGAATCCGCCAGCATGAGAGTCGATCTGCGCTCCACGTCGATGAAGGAGATTGACCGGCTGGAGCGGGCCCTGCGTAGCGCGCTCGACCAGGCGATCGCATCGGAAAATCAGGCCGCTGCTCAGCACGGAACCCGGAAGCCACAGGTGGTGCAGAGCGAAGTGGTCGAGATCGGGAATCGTCCGGCAGGCGAACTGGCGCGGGATGCGCGGGTTCTGAAGGTGATTCGCGCCGTCGATGCACAGTTGGGCAATACGGCACAGGTGCAGCGGGCATCGACCGACGCCAACATCCCGCTTTCGCTCGGTCGCGAGGCCATCGCCATCGGTGGCGGCGGCTCCGGCGGCGGCGCGCACACGTTGCAAGAATGGTTCGACTGTAATGGACGAGAACTCGGACTAAGGCGCATTCTGCTTACAATGCTGACACTGTCGGGGGCAGGCGAATGATGAAACGAATCGCTCCGATTCTGCTATTGATATTGACCGTGTCGACTGGCGTTTCGGCGCAGAGCGGCGTCTCCGTACCGAGCGCTCAGAAGCCGAAAGCCGACCTGATCTTTACGCACGGCAACATCTACACGGGAGCGGTGGACGCGTCCTCCTCGTTGGTGTCGAGCAAGCGTGCGGAGGCGCTGGCGGTCGTTGGCGACCGCATCCTTGCAGTCGGAGCGCGCGACGACATCATGAAGTTGAAGGGGCCAGACACGAAAATCGTCGATCTCGATGGCCACTTCGTCATGCCCGGATTCAATGACGCCCACATGCACCTGGCCAGCGCCGGTCTGGAGAAGATGAACGTGAACCTGGTCGGCGTCAAGACGCTGGACGAGTTCCGCGAGCGCTTGCGCGCCAAAGTCGAAGCCGCCGGGCCCGGAGAATGGGTGGTGGGTGGTGGCTGGGACGAAACTCTGTGGCCGGTCAAGATTCTGCCCACGCGCTGGGATCTGGATGAAGTGAGCGGCAACCATCCCGTCTACCTCGCGCGCGTGGATGCCGGACACATTGGCGTGGCCAACACCCGCGCTTTGCAACTGGCCAGCGTCACCGTCGCCACTCGCGATCCGGAGGGTGGAAAGATCGACCGTGACGACTCCGGCACGCCCAATGGCATTCTGCGCGAGAAAGCGCAAGCGGCGGTGCTGGCCGTGATTCCCAAGCCGACGCACGAGAAGCGAAGGCAAGCCATCGAACTGGCGCTTGCGGATCTGGCGAGTCACGGCGTCACCTCCGCGCAGGACTTCTCGCAGTGGGACGACTTTCAGATTTACGAGGAACTGGAGAACGAAGGAAAGCTGACGGCCAGGATTTCAGAGTGGCTGCCTTTCGACGACTCCATCGAAGAGCTGAATCGCAAACGCAATTCGCATCCCGCGTCCGACAATATGCTCCACACCGGAATGCTGAAGGGGTACATGGACGGTTCGCTCGGCTCGAAGACCGCCGCGTTGTTTGAGCCCTATACCGATGATCCGAGCAACAGCGGGCTGCCCCAATATGACGCGGCCAAGCTGAACGCGATGACCAAAGAGCGGGTGCTGGCCGGCTACCAGATTGGCTTCCACGCCATCGGCGACAAAGGAGTGCAATTGGCGCTCGACGCCTTCGCCGAGGCCGAGAAGGCGGCCAAAGAAGGCAAGGTGAAAGCGGCCGACGGCAGCAATTCCAATGATTACCGGCTTCGCATCGAGCATGCGCAGGTCACCACCCCGCAACAGATTCTGCGTTTTAAGGAACTCAAGGTGATCGCGTCCATGCAGCCGACCCACCTGCTCACGGATATGAACTGGGCCGAGTCGCGCCTCGGCCCGAAGCGCGCCGAGCATTCCTATGAGTGGGACGAATTCCTTCGCCACGGTGTGGTACTGGCCTTTGGCACGGATTATCCGGTCGAACCGGTTGCGCCGTTTCGTGGGCTTTACGCGGCGGTCACCCGCATGAGCGAAGACGGAAAGAAAAGTTACTATCCCGCGGAGAAACTGAACATCGATCAGGCGATCGCCGCCTACACGGCGGGAGCGGCCTTTGCCGAATTCGCCGAAAAGCAAAAGGGCAAGCTGGAGCCGGGCATGCTGGCCGACTTCGTTGTTCTTGATCGGGACATTACCGCCGCCCCGCCACCGAGAATCCTGGAGACAAAAGTTCTGCGTACAGTGGTTGGGGGCAAGACCGTCTGGTTGCCTCAGCCCGACATGCCGATGTTGAGATGACGGTTCCGAGCTGTTCGATGACTTCAAAAGAGCGGGAACGCGCGTTCCTGATTGGCGCTCCACTGGCGATTCTTCCCGCGTTGTGCGTGCTTCCGGCGACCGTTTTCCTGGTGATGATTCCCCGAGTGGCGCATGCGCGGTTGATGGCGCTGCTGGTGTTGCCGGCCTGCGCGCTTGTGGGCAGTTTCGGGCTGTGGAAGCTGGCGTTGGGCGCGGTACAGAAGCCGTGGGGGATTTTCAATGTGCTCAGTTTTGGAGCACTGCTGGTTTTGCTGGTCGTCGCCGGCTATACCGGATTGTTCCTGGCGCTGATGACGCTGAACCTCTAGCCGCTCGGGTGGTGACGGGACTCCGCCCCGTCAAGGCGGGGCAAAGCCCCGCCGCTACACAACACCTCGCTTACGGTGAACGCGAACTACCTTTTCTGCGTCTAAACGGTTTGGGCCACCTTTGAACCGATCCCTGGCGGAGGCGAAGGTATAATAAGAAATTAGGCAGTCTTAGGAGGTAGGAAATGGATTCGCGCGAAAGCGCCTTTTGGGTACGTCTCAAAGCCAACCGTTGGGCGTACACGCTTACGATTCTAGCCACGCTGGCGGTTGGAATTCTGATTGGCACCATTGTTTCTTATGGCGTGAAAGGCAAGGAGGGCCAGAAATCGTCGGATGCAACCCCGCTGACCATTCCCGCCCCGCAGCAACTTTCCAACGCCTTCTCTCAGATTTCCAAGCAGCTTGAGCCGAGCGTTGTGAACATCAATACCGAGTCGACTATTAAGAACCCGCACCGCCGTGGGCTCCACGTACGTCCCGATCCGGATCAGGATCAGGGCAACGGCGAGGACGACAGCCCGTTCCAGGATTTCTTTGATAAGTTCTTCGGCGGTCAAGGCGGCCCGGACGCGGGCACCATCCGCCAGCGCTCACTCGGTTCCGGCGTGATCGTCGATTCGAAGGGCTACATCGTCACCAACCGCCACGTGGTCGACAAGGCAGACCGCATTCGTGTGAAGTTGCAGGATGAAAACCCGGCTTCTCCCGGCCATGATGCCAAGCTGATCGGCATGGATCAGGAGACCGACCTGGCGGTGATCAAGATTGATGCCGATCATGCACTGCCGGCCGCGAAACTAGGCAACTCCGACGGCATGGATGTTGGCGACTGGGTGCTCGCCATCGGCAGTCCCTTCGGACTGCAGGAGACTGTTACTGCGGGCATCGTGTCGGCCAAGGGACGCAACATCGTTCCCAACCGGCAGTTCCAATCCTTCATTCAAACGGACGCCGCGATTAACCCGGGCAATTCCGGTGGGCCGCTGGTGAATATGGCGGGCGAGGTCATCGGCATCAACACTGCCATCCTCACCGAGACCAGTTCGTATGCAGGTGTAGGCTTTGCCATGCCTTCGAACACGGTAATTCAGGTTTACAACCAGTTGATCGGGCCGGAACACCGAGTGGCGCGCGGGTCCATCGGCATCGAGTTCTCCGCTCAACCGAACCCAGCCATCGCGCGTATTTACGGATCGGGTGTAACGGTATCGAACGTCGTATCCGGCAGCCCAGCCGACCAAGCGGGCCTGAAGATCGGCGACACCATCACCTCCGTCGACGGCAAGGACGTGAAGAGCGGCGACGATCTGGTCGCCGACATCGCGTCGCGCAAGCCGGGCTCGAAGGCCAAGCTCGCTTTTGTGCGCAACGGCAAGAAGGAAGACGCGACGGTAACCATCGCCGATCGCTCCAAATTGTTTGCCGCCCGCCTGGGCGAAGAAGAGGATAACCAGAGCGAGGAAGCTCCCAAGGCCAGCAAGTTCGGGGTCACCGTTCGCAGCATTACTCCCGATCTGGCCGATCGCCTGAGCATTGCCGCAGGCAAGGGCGTAGTCGTGCAGGATGTGAAGCAAGGATCGTTTGCCGAGGATCTCGGCCTGAATCGAGGCGACGTGATCCTGGAAGTGAACAAGCAGCCCGTGAACAATACCGACGACTTTTTGAAGATCGAGTCTGCGTTGAAGAGCGGGCAGGATGTCGTTTTCCTGGTGCGTCCGCGAGGATCAAGGCCTCAGGATGGAACGATTTTCCTGGCCGGTACACTTCCGTAACCGATAGGCGAATCCGGCGAGACTGGCACTTCGTCCCCGTTTCGGGGACTATAAAGTGGGCTAGTTTCGCCGGTTTTTTGGTGGAACGAAATTCTCCTATGTGTAGAGACGGGGCTAGCCCCGTCTCACTCTGCGGCAGGAGACGCGGCAAGCTGTGTCTCTACGGGAGATCATTGCGGCGATTGAAGCTCTTGAACATGCACCGGGCGGATCAAATTCGGCGTTGGCGACGGCTGGGTTTCTGCGCCCTGCTTTGCCTGGGCGTGTATGGGCTCGCACTCGCCCAGTCGGAGACGTCGACTCCGCCCAAGAAAACGGCGAACACTTCCCCAACTCCAGCCAAGAAATCCGAGCATCACACCACCGGTCACGCGACCGGCAAGAGAACCGCAGCTCACACATCGGCACAGAAGAGCAAGAGCTCGCACGCCAAGAAGGGCGCGAAGAAGCGCGGCCAGCAGGCGATTGACGCGACCCGCGCCCGCGAAATTCAGACCGCTCTCATCCGCGAGCACTACATGCAAGGCCAGCCTTCGGGCGCGTGGGACACCGCCACGCAAGCCGCGATGCAGCGCTATCAGGTGGATCAGGGATGGCAGTCGAAGACAACTCCAGATTCGCGAGCGCTCATCAAACTCGGCTTAGGCCCAAGCCACGATCACCTGCTCAATCCGGAAAGCGCGATGACGACGCCGACGCCCGCCACGCCAGCGGCGGGCGATCCGAAGGCCGGGGCAAAACAGGCCCCAGCGGTAAACAGCCTTCCCCAGCAGTAGCCTGCAACGTAAAATCCCCTAATCCAGCACCGGTCGCGGGCAATAAGGAATCGGCATCCCCTTAACAATCGCCCCCGGGTTGCCTTCAACCAGCGCCTCGGCATACTCGGCTCCCACAATTTTTTCGGCCACAGCGCGCGCCGCGGAAAGATTCGGAATGCGGCGTTTTGTGTCGTGAGCGTCCGAGGCGAGTATGTGAACGGCGTAGCGGTCGAGCAGCCAGTGGGCGATGATTTCGGGCCGTTCTCCCCAGAACCCCGTCAGTGACGAGGCCGTTACCTGAATCAGACAGCCCTGCTCCGCCCACTCCAGGATGCGCTGCGGCGTTTGCTGCAGGATCGGGTTCCGTTCGGGATGGGTCAGGATCGGCGTAAGCCCGCGATCTCCCAGGCGAGTGAAGCAGTCGCCAAGCCGGGTCGGGACACTGAAGTTGCTGAGTTCAATCAACAGATAATCTGTTTCGCCAATCGTGTAGGTGTGCGGCTGCTCGAGCACCCGCTCCAGATTCTCGAAAGAAAGATGGAAATCGCAGCCCAGACTTAATTGCAATTGCAGGGCGGAACCGGCCTTTTCTCGCAGTTGGCCGAGAAGGCCCGAGAGGTATCCGCGGTCGTAAGGATAACGATCATTGGCGTGCGGGGTGGCCACCGCGTGGGTAATGCCGTCGGCCGCCGCCATGCGGCACATTTCGACGGCTACATCCCAGGATTTGGGACCGTCGTCGACCTCGGGCAGAAGGTGGCAGTGGATGTCAATCACGAGGCAGCCTTCACGGGCAAAAATTCAGACCATAACGATTCGAACTGTAACGATAGAACTGTAACGATTCGAACTGTAACGATCAGAACTTTAACGATTAGAACACATCCCGGGGACAGGCATCGCCGGGCGGGGGCGCGCCCTTTTGCAGACCTGCGCAGCCCGGTGCCCCACCCGCGCATCCAACCGAAAAGGTTCCAGCTTTCAAAGTAGGTCGCGTCGGGCGAGACTCGGACAGGTAAGACTCGCAGTTGCCAGTTCCCGCCTTCTCGTGCACGATAGTGAACACGACCTTTTCGTTCTCATCCTGGATGTTGAGGAGCAGGTTCGCAAATGAGCTTTCTAAGGGCGGCGCGTGCCGCACTGGCAGGTCAAAGTCGTCTTCGCCGGATTCTTGCGGCCACGGCCGTGGTCATAATTCTGCTTCTAGCCGGACTTTCCCTCTCCTGCGGCAGCAGCAGCGTCAGCACCGGGCCTGACCACAGTGCCTATGTAACCCTGCCAATGCATGGCTCCGTGGCGCTGCTGCACATCGAAGGTGCCACCGGTGCGATCACCATGGGAGCGCAAACGCCGTTGGGGGTGGGAACCACGCCCACCGGCCTGGCGCTGCTCCCCTCGAAGAAGTTTCTGTACGCGGTCAATTCCCTCGGCAACTCAATCTCGATTTTTACCGTCAACACCGACGCGACTTTGTCCCTCACTGGCACTGCGATTCTGGAAGGCGGCTCGGGCCCGGATGCGGCCGTCATCGACCCCTCTGGCCAGTACTTGCTGGTGACCAATAATTTTACCGATGACATCTCCGTTTTCTCCATCGATTCCGACAGCGGCGTTTTGTCGCCGGTGGGATCGCCTGTCCCGGCGAATTCGTATCCTAGCGAGATTGTGTTTACCCATTCCGGCAAGTTCGTGTACGTGACCAATCCGGGCATCGGGATGGTCACCGGTTTTTCATTTTGCCCGCCTCAGCTGGCTTCAGAACCGCAGTGTTCCGCCGCGACAAGCGTGCTCAGTCCGGTGCCAAATTCTCCGGTCTATTCAGGAGCGGGAGCATTCGGCCTGGCTGTGGATGGGAGTGATAGCTTCCTCTACGTCGCGAATCCTTCGGCAAACAATCCCTTGGCCCCTACCACGGTCGGCAACATTTCCGGATTCAACATCGACCCAGGCACCGGCGCCCTGACCCCGTTACTCGGCTCGCCCTTTACGGCCACGAACGGCACCGGCCCCACCGCGATTACCGTCGATCCCAGTGGCACGTTTGTCTACGCGACGACCACGGGATCAAGCTTCTCCATCTGGTGCTTCGCGATAACTCCTACGAACGGACAACTGGTCTTGGCAACGAACTCGCCATTCAACTTGAACGCGGGCGCCCTGTTCGCACTCATCGATCCTAGCGGCAACTATTTCTATATCGGAAGTGAGGCTGGAACTGGGATTGTGGGCTATACCTACAATCCGTCGACCGGCGCTCTCACGGCGATCACGGGCTCCCCTTTCTCCACCGGAGTGGCGCCGGGGAAGATGGTGTTTTCCGAGTGAACCCAGCGTTCGAAGGTTGGATTTCGGCTTTGTAATCTGCGATTTGCGGGGTGGCACTTTGGTGGAGCAAGATTAGCACCCGCGTGCCATTTTCAGATTTGCGGGTTAGTCCTACATTCCAGTTGAGCAGTTCTGGGGGAGGGCTGCCCGGGCGCTCTGGATTCGAGAGAATCCGGGCGCCCGTTTAATTTTCCGATGTCGGCAACGGCCTGCGACGATGTCATTGGCTGCAGCGCGAGCGCTAGCAGCATTGGGCATTCTCCTAAAAAACAGCCGCTGAATCTGCTTTGACTTTTCGCGGACAGGAGTGTCCGCGCTACACGAGCACGAAATCGAACCCAGCCCCCGCTCAATTTGTGGAAATGGTGAAGTTCACCGTGATGCGGGCCTGAGTTTCCACCGCCTGCCCGTTAAGGATGTACGGCTTGAAGTGCCACTGCTTGACCGCCTCCCGCGCTGCCGCCGCTAGGATTGCCGGGCCGCTGAGAATCTGCAACTCCTGGATCGTGCCCTCGCGCGAGATCAGCGCTTGCAGACTGACCGCACCTTGCACCTTCATCTGCCGCGCCAGCAAGGGATAATCCGGCGGCACCGAAACAGTCACACTCTGCGCCGTTTGCGGCGAGAGCTGCACCCGATCGCCGGCATTAACCATGGCATTCGGCGTCGGTGCGGGGGCGCTCGATGCGGTAGACGTCGCTCCCGAATCCACATCCAGGTGGATGGCGTTGCTTTTCGCGGGCACGTTGATGTGCCGGTTTCCGGCCACGACTTCCACCTGCAGAGGAGGCAACGCCGCGCGCTCCGTGGTTGCTATGAAGGGAGCTTGGACCGCGGCGGTTTCGGCGGACTTGGCTGGCTTGCGTTCATGCGTGGGAGTTGCCGGTGCGCCGGCAGTGGGCGCTGTCGCCGTCACACTCCTCTTGCTTCGAAACACGGCTTCATGGACTTCGCCGTCCGGCGGAAACCAGAAATCCCAGTCTTTCAGAACCACCGCCGCCAGTGCCACCAGCAGTATGCTGAGCGCAATGAGCATCCGCTTCCGCTGCACTTCCGTATCCTCCGGCGAGAGTTGCAACGGCAGCGGCGTCGACCGCTCCAGATGTTGCTCGGGTTGAGCTTCGTCTTGAAACACGGGCACAGGATCCTCCTCGAAATCGCAATTGGCTTCGGGGAGTGCTGACCTAAGTATGCCCCGAAACCCACGCCAATGCCAAGTAAATCCCGCGCTGGCGGTACCTTTTGTCATAGCTGGCCGTTCGTCCTAACGTCACTTCGAGACTGGCAAGGGCCAGATTTGCTAACCGGTGGAAAAACCGGCTGTTAGCTGTTAGCTAGAAGCCAATAGCTAAGAGCCAATAGCTCTTCCCCCCTGTTTTATGCTCGGTTTTATGTTCGCGCCAGCTCAGGAAGTTTTCGGACCCTTGTAGTCGAGCTTGTCAAGAATGCCGGTGGCGGCGTCAAGAATTTCCTTATCCACCTTACGATTTGAAGAGATGGCTTCCAGCAGCGGGACGGAAATAATCTTGTTGCCGCGCAGCGCCGCCATCTGACCGAATTCGCCACCGTGCACCATGTCGATGGCGCCCAGTCCGTAGCGCGTTGCCAGCACGCGGTCGAAAGCGCTCGGCGACCCTCCCCGCTGGATGTGTCCAAGCACAACCGATCGTGATTCGAAGCCCGTCCTTTTTTCGATCTCGTTCGCCACCGTCAGGCCGATTCCGCCCAACCGCAGATGGCCGAATTCATCGCGCTCCTGCCCTGCTCCGTTCGTCTCGACGCTCCCGGCAAACCTCGCACCCTCGGCCGCCACCACGATGCTGAAATATCTTCCCCGGGCGTGGCGCTGCCGAATCAGTTCGGCCACCTTGTCAATATCGAAAGGAACTTCGGGGATGAGTATGACGTCGGCGCCGCCGGCGATGCCGCTATAGATCGCAATCCAGCCCGCGGCGCGACCCATCACCTCCACCACAATCACTCGATTGTGCGCTTCGGCGGTCGTATGCACACGGTCAATGGCTTCGGTGGCCACATTCACCGCCGTGTCGAAGCCGAAGGTGAAGTCGGTGCCCGACAAATCGTTGTCGATCGTCTTCGGAACGCCCACCACTTTTACTCCGTTGTCGAAAAGTTTCTGCGCCACCGAGAGCGTGTCATCGCCACCAATGGCGATCAAGGCGTCACAGCCATGTTTCTTGAGGTTCTCGGCGCAGCGTTGCAAGCCGCCGTCATGCTTGTCCGGATTGGTGCGCGAAGTGCGCAGAATTGTGCCCCCACGCGGCAGGATGCCGCCCACCGAAGAAAGGTCGAGTGGTATGGTCTTGTCTTCCAGCACCCCTCGCCAGCCCTCTACGAATCCCACAAACTCGTCGTCATAGTGGAAGCTGCCCTTGCGCACCACCGCCCGAATGACCGCATTCAGCCCGGGGCAGTCGCCGCCGCCCGTCAGCATTCCAATCTTCATCGCCTGCTCCCAATATGATTTGTTGGCACGAGTTATGAGTGCGCGGCCGAAGCAGCTGGAATCCGCCCGCGCACATTTCTTACTGACCCCAAATGTAGGTTATCACGCTGCCTTGGCTCGAAACACCACCGTTGCGCACAGGTTTGGATGTAGACCGAATCCAAAGTCAAAGCTAAGTCGAAGCCCACTCGAAAAAAGATCGGCTTGCGAACCTCGCTCCTTTTCGCCACAATACTCGCCACTGGTCACTCTGCAACGGACCACAAACGAACGAAGAGCCCATGCCAAAATTCCTGCGCGTTCTTTTCTGGATTGCCGTCAGCCTGCTCGGAGCATTGGCGCTGGCCACCATCGCCTTGCATCGCGGCGAGCAGATCAACGCGCTCTGGCTGGTCGTCGCCGCCGTCTCCACCTACGCCGTCGGATATCGCTTCTACAGCAGTTTTATTTCGGCCAGAGTGCTGGCTCTCGATCCTTTGCGCGCTACTCCAGCGGAGCGTCTCGACAACGGCCGCGACTTCGTACCCACCAACAAGTGGGTCGTCTTCGGACACCACTTCGCCGCCATCGCCGGCCCCGGTCCGCTCGTCGGCCCCGTGCTCGCCGCCCAGTTCGGATACCTCCCCGGCACACTCTGGATCATCGCCGGCGCCGTCTTGGGTGGTTGTGTGCAGGATTTCGTCATCCTTCTCTTCTCCGTGCGCCGCGACGGCAAATCGCTCACCGAGATGGCCAAATCCGAAATCGGCCGCGTGGGTGGCGTTGTCGCTTACGTCGCTGTGCTTAGCATCATCGTGATTCTGCTCGCTGTGGCCGCGCTCATCGTCGTCAACGCGCTCAAGGCGAGCCCTTGGGGAACGTTCACCATCGCCATGACCATGCCCATCGCTGTATTGATGGGCGTCTATCTGCGCCGCCTCCGTCCCGGCAAAGTTCTAGAAACTTCCGTTTTGGGATTCGTGCTCGTGCTCGCCGCCATCTTCGGTGGACAGTGGGTTTCCGAAACGCCCTCCTGGGCCGCAATCTTCACGCTGACCGCTCCCACGCTCGCCATTCTCATAATCATCTACGGATTCGCCGCATCTGCGCTGCCCGTGTGGCTGCTGCTCGCCCCCCGCGACTACCTGAGCACGTTCGTGAAACTCGGCACCATCTCCTTTCTGGCAATCGGCATCGTAGTGCTGCGCCCATCCCTGCACATGCCGCCCCTCACCCGCTTTGTCGACGGCAGCGGCCCCGTCTTTGCCGGAAAAGTCTTTCCCTTCGCATTCATCACCATCGCCTGCGGCGCCATTAGCGGATTTCATTCCCTGATTTCCAGTGGCACCACGCCCAAACTGATCCGCCGCGAACCGGAAACCCGCATGGTTGGCTACGGCGGCATGATGGCTGAATCGATGGTCGCGATCATGGCCATGATCGCGGCCTCGGTGTTGCAACCCGGCGTCTATTTCGCCGTCAACAGTCCCGCCGGCATAGTAGGCCAGGCGCCCGAGGCGGCCGCGGCCACCATCAGTTCCTGGGGATTCCAAGTTACCGCCGCGCAGATGGCATCTCTAGCGCATGCTGTCGGCGAGCAAACGCTGTTCAACCGCACCGGCGGCGCGCCCGCTTTTGCCGTCGGCATGGCCCAGATTTTTTCCAACACTCTCGGCGGCCACGCTGTCATGGCGCTCTGGTATCACTTCGCCATCATGTTCGAAGCGCTCTTCATCCTGACCGTCATCGACGCCGGCACCCGCGTCGGCCGCTTCATGCTGCAGGATGCGCTTGGCCACATCTGGAAACCGCTCGGCCGCACCAGTTGGTACCCATCGATTTTTTTCACCAGCGCGGTGATCGTCGCCGCCTGGGGAAATTTCCTCTGGCAGGGCGTCAAGGATCCCCTGGGCGGCATCAATTCGCTCTGGCCGCTCTTCGGCATTTGCAATCAGTTGCTCGCGACCGTTGCGCTCTGCGTCGCGACCACCATCATCGTGAAAATGGCCCGAGCGAAAACGGGACGATTACGCTACGCGTTCGTCACACTCGTCCCGCTGTGCTGGCTCGTGGCTGTGACCTTCACCGCCTCGTGGCATAAGATTCTCGATCCGAATCCGCGCGTCGGTTTCCTCAGCCACGCTCGTCAACTAGCCGCAGCCGGAGCCAATCCGCGCCTGATCTTCAACGATCGCCTCGATGCCGCCGTCACCGGAGTGCTGGTCGTGATGGTAACCACGATCCTGATCGAATCAAGCCTGGAGTGCATGCGAATAATCTCAGGAAGTAAGTCCGCGGCCACAAAAGAATCGCCCTTCGTGATGACAAGGCTGGCAATGGAGGAGCAAGCATGAAGCTGGAACTTTGTGGCGCGGACACTCTTGTCCGCGAAACGTTGGAAGCGAGGGTGGACCGGGCAAGGGCAAACGCGATTTTGCCGGCAATCAGTCGCTCATTAACAGTGTTCTATGCCATGCTGCAAGAGATTTTCGACGAATCCGCCTACCAGCGCTTTCTACATCGCAGCCATCTAGAATCCTCACCCAACGCCTACGCAACCTTCCAACAAGAAAACGACCAAGCCAAATCGCGCAGACCAAGATGCTGCTGAGAGCAGGCAAGCTGGCCACTGACCACTGACCACTGGCAACGGCCCTGCTACACTTCCCCCATGCGCGTCCTGGGCATCGACTGCGGCACCGAATACACGGGATACGGCGTAGTCGATTTGCTCTCCGACAGCCGCAACAATGATCGCCTCGTGTGCATCGTCTGCGGCGCCATCAAAGTTTCTCCGCACGACCCCATGCCCACGCGCCTATCGCGCATCTCCATCGGGCTGCAGGAACTCATCTCCCGGCACCGTCCCGACCGCGTCGCCATCGAAGACGTTTTCTATGCCGCCAACGTGAAGTCTGCCTTGAAACTCGGACAGGTGCGCGGTGTCGCCATGCTGGCCGCCGCTTCCGCCGGACTCGAAGTTGCCGAATATTCCCCACTCTCCATCAAGTCCGCGGTGGTCGGATACGGCCGCGCCGAAAAACATCAAGTCCAGCAAATGGTCACGCGTCTTCTGAATCTCGAACAGATTCCTGAGCCCGCCGACGCCGCCGATGCGCTCGCCATCGCCATCTGTCATCTCCACACCGCAGCGACCCGGGAACGCCAAAGCGATGACCACCCTACTATGTCGTGTCATCCTGAGCGGAGCGACCCGCCTCGCTTGAGAGGCGAGCTGCGGAGTCGAAGGACCCCTACCCGCTGAACATCTTCGCCGCCGCGGCAAGGCATTTTCCGCACGCCCGCTCCACTCTGCGGATTTTCCGTTAGGCTCGGAGCCGTGGAAAGCGGACTTAGTGCAGGTGCGGCAACACGCCGTGAGCCTCGCTCTCAAGCCAAAAGCTAAGAGCTAAGAGCCAAGAGCCCGCCCCCTCTTGACACTCCTCGCCACCATCCCCAATCATTAAGCGGCCCATGCTGCGTCCATTTCAGGTTGTCTGCCTGCTGGTCTTTTGTTCGATCCTTTCCTATTCCCAGGCAGAAACCGCACCCGTGGTCACCTTCACCGTCGATTTTCCCGACTCCCAGCCGGAGCACTACTCGATACGCGTTCCATCCAATGGCCCGGCTCGCTACCAGTCGAGCGGCCGCGTGTCCGCCGATTCGGACGAGACCGACAGCTTCGATTTCGACTTCACCGTAGCCACGAAAACGCGGCAGAAGATCTTCGAGTTGGCGGCGAAGGCCGGTTATTTTCAGAAGGACGTCGATTCCCGTCACAAGGGCCTCGCCTTTACCGGGAAGAAGACGCTCAGCTACAAGGACGCGCGGCGCAGCGGTGAGTCCACCTACAACTACACCGCAAACCCTGCCGTGCAGGAACTGACCGACCTGCTGCAAAGCCTCTCAGCCACGCTCGAGTTCGGACATCGCCTCCAGTACGATCACCACTACCAGAAGCTGGCGCTCGACGAAGAACTCAAGCGCATGGAGGAAATAGCTCGCAGCAACGAACTGGTCGAGGTCACGGCCATTCAGCCAATCCTCAATCAGATCATCGCCGATCCCTCCGTGATCAACGTAACCCGCGCGCGCGCCCAACGCTTGCTGGAGCGCGCCGGCGTTCACTGATCGTTATGTGCAGGGAATCTTCCGGAAAATCAGACGTCCCAAAATCCACCTTGACTTAAACGCCGCAGGCTCGCAATGTTAGGGGACAGATCATTCAGGGAGCAGTCCCGGGAGAAGTATATGTCGATCACAAGACTCGGAAAGACGCTGGCAATAGGGGCCGTGCTCGCAGCGGCGTTTCTGGTGGTTTCGGCGTCGGCCGAATCGAAGGCGCGCATCGTCCGCTTGAGCGAAGTGCAGGGCACGGTACAGTTAGACCGCGCCGCCGGCGACGGATTCGATAAAGCCTTTCTCAACCTGCCCGTGATCGAGGGCGCCAAGCTGAAGACGGGCAAAGACGGCCGCGCGGAAGTCGAATTCGAAGATGGCAGCGCCCTGCGCCTTGCGCCCGACAGCGAAGTGGACTTCACTCGGCTTGCCCTCGGCGATGGTGGCCAGAAGCTGAGCACCGTACAACTTGTCTCCGGCACTGTGTATGCGGATCTGCACCCGAAGAAAACTTACGACAAAGAGAAAACCGGCGACCAGTTCCTGCTGAATTTTGCCCACGAGTCCGTCACCGTGTCCGAGGCCGTCCATTTTCGCGTGGCACTCGACGGTACTAGCAACGCGACCGTGGCCGCATTCAAAGGCAAATTGAGCACCACCGGCCCCTCCGGGCAATTTGAAGTAGCCGAGAAGCACAGCGCGAACCTTGATTTTGCGAAGGACGATTTTGCGAAGGAAGATCTCACGAATGACGATCCCACGAAGAAAGACACTTTTGTGATCGCCAAGAATTACGAAGCCGATCCCTCCGACGACTGGGATCGTCAGCAGACCGGCTATCACGATCGCTACGCTTCCGCCGGCGGCTCCGGCATTTCGCCGCCGTACGGTTACGGTTTGAGCGACTTGAATTATTACGGCAACTTCATGACGGTGCCCGGCTACGGCAACGTCTGGCAGCCCTACTTCATCGGCGCCAACTGGAGCCCGTTCCAGGATGGCGGCTGGGCTTTCTATCCCGGCGCCGGCTACATGTGGGTGTCGGGCTATCCCTGGGGTTGGATGCCCTACAATTACGGCAACTGGGCCTTCGCTCCCGGCTTCGGATGGATCTGGCAGCCGGGCAATTGGAATTCGTGGAATACGTTTCCGCTGGTGGTGAATGCGCCGGCCAGAATGATCGTGCCGACAGCGCCTGTGAGCGGGCACCAGACGGTGATGGTGGGAAGGGGCCTCGCAGCCAATCCAGCCACGGAAGCGCCGCGTCGCCTGACCATCAATCCCGATTCCGCCGGCTTCGGAGTGCCGCGCGGATCGGTCAACCACCTCGATCGATTCGCGAAAACAATGGAACGGACTTCTCGTCCCGTCGTGGTGTCAACGGCTCCGCCGGAACCACCGGTTTCGGCCGCTGCACCAGCAACCGACTTTGGCACGCGGGGAACGACTTCGACGGGGACGACGCGCAGAACGGTCGCGCCAGCGCGTCCTTAACGGAGCAATAAATTACTTCTAAGAAGAGGCAATGCACACTGTCTTCCTGAGCGAAGCGAAGGACCTATGAATTTGAATCCGCCCCGATGCGTGGATCCTTCGCTGCGCTCAGGATGACAATCCAAAGTTATTTCGTGAGTTTGCGGACACGACACTTCTTCTCAATTTACGATAATTCCCGCGTAACCAACCACCGACTCGTAATCGCCGGAGACTTCGCCCGAAGTTGCGTACTTCACCAGTGTGGCCGAAGTCGCGCCCAGGAGCTTGGCGGCGGTGAGCATGACAATCGTGGGCCCGAAGCCGCACATGCTGATGTCTTCATTCAGCACCACCTCCCAGAGCCCGCGCGCATCCATGGCCAACACGCGTTCAATTGCCTTGTGATCTTTGACGCGAGTGACCGCGTCGGACTCGTAGTGGTTCATGTCGCTGGAGGCGACGATCAGCACTTTCTCTTTGCGATCTTCCTGGAAAGCGGAAATCGCATCCGCCAGTGCTTCGCCCAATCCGCGCAGCATGTCAAAGTCGCTGGTGCCGACGGCGATCGGAACGATATTCAATTCCGGTTGTTGCGCCTGCAGAAAAGGCAGTTGGACCTCGATGGCGTGTTCACCGCGATGCGCGGCGCTATCCTCTTGCAGGGCCGGGAAGCGACGCAGCAAACCAGCGCCCAGCTCCGCGTCGGCCGCAACCACACCCAGCGGAGTCTGCCAGGTTGTGTTCGCCATAATCGCCAGCGGATGTCCCTTGCCGGTGTGATTGGGGCAGAGAATCACGCAGTGCTCAGGGATCTCAAGGCGCGAATACACGGCGCCGGCAACGCCACCGGAGTAGATGTATCCGGCATGGGGAGCGACACATCCGATAGCAGCGATGCGGCCACTCTCAAACGGAGTCTTGCCCGGAGAAGTATATTTTCGAACTTCGCGCAGCAATTCCTCAGCGCGGCCCGGATAAAACCTGCCAGCAACGGCGGGAGTTCGCACAGCGGAAGTCATGAGAAGCTCGTGTGGTGCGGACACTCCTGTCCGCGAGATGTTAGCTCGCGAAAGAACTGCAAGCGAGATTATGAACGGCCGTCGCTCAGTGCGCGAAACAAAGCCGCCGTTCTTTCTAGCGGGAGCGCTTCCGCCCGGATCGCAGGCTTCACGCCGCTTTTCGCCAATGCGGCCCGCAACGCACCTTCATCGTACCGCGTCTTCAGATTATTCCAGAGGGTTTTGCGTTTCTGCCCAAAGCAAAGTTTGAGGAACGCAATGAACTCGGCCTCGGGAACCCGCAGCGATTCCAGCCGCGGCTTGATTGTAATCCGAACCACGCTCGAATGTACCTTGGGCGGCGGAGAAAACGCTCCCGGTGGAAGGGTGAAGAGTTGCTCGATCCGTCCGTAGAGCAGCGCCGTCGCCGAAAGCAGGCCATAGTCGCGGCTTCCAGCCGACGCCGCCAGGCGGTCGGCAACTTCCTTCTGCACCATGATGACAATGGTCGAAAAGTAACGGTGATATTCGAGCAGCCGCAGCAGGATGTCGGAGGTAATGTAATAGGGCAGGTTGCCGACGACGCGTGCCGGTTCTGGCGCGAAGTTCAGGCCCGTGCGCAGGCTGCCGGGCTTCGCTCCGAAGACCGTGTCGAGTTCAATCGTCAGGATATCGCCTTCAATGATTTCCACATTCGGTTGCATGGAGAATTTCATCCGCAGCTGCGCCGAAAGAACACGGTCCAATTCCACCGCGATCAGCCGCCGCGCCTTCCGTGCCAGCAAATCGGTGATGGCGCCGCGCCCGGGGCCGATCTCAAGCACTGTGGCCTGTGAGACATTGCCCAGCGCTTCTACAATGCGCAGAGCCGCCGTTTCGCTTGCCAGGAAATGCTGACCCAGTCTGGGCTTGCGTGAACTCGTTTGTACAGTAGCGCCTTTTGGCACGTTGACCCCCTCTCTTTCCGGCTTTAGACTGACGGAGTTCTTTTCCTGTAGAGACGCGGTAAGCCGCGTCTGCGGCAATCATCATCATAACGTGAGCGAGGCTTACCGACTCCTCGCTCAGGAGGCTTCATCGCAATGCATATCGCTTTTGCGGCATCCGAGTGCGTTCCCTTTTCCAAGACTGGCGGACTGGCCGACGTGGTTGGTGCCTTGCCGCTCGCCTTGGCCGCCCTGGGACATCAGGTGAGCGTATATGTTCCGCGTTATCGCCAAACTAAACTGACCGATCCACAAACGGTCGTCCGCAGCATCACCATCCCTTTCGACGACAAGTATCGCTTCTGCTCGGTGGTGACCGCGGGCGCGAACACGCCCGCCGGCGTCCGATTTTATTTTGTGGAGTATCCCCCATACTTCGATCGGGAGGCGCTCTACGGCAGCCCGGCCGGCGACTATCCCGACAACGCCGAGCGCTTCGCTTTGTTCTCGCGCGCAGTGCTCGAAGCCGCCAAGGTGCTGGGCGTGCCGCAAGTATTCCACTGCCACGACTGGCAGTCCGCGCTCGTGCCGGTGATGCTGCGCACGCTTTACGCCGAGGATCCCGCGTTTCGCGACGTCGCCACCGTTTTCACCATCCACAACATGGGCTACCAGGGTTTGTTTCCGCCCGACACTTTGCCGCTGCTGATGTTGCCTTGGGAATTGCTCGCGATTTCGAAGATGGAATTCTTCGGCCAGGTGAATTTTCTGAAAGGCGCGCTCGTGCACTCTGATTTCATCACCACGGTCAGCAAGAAATACAGTCAGGAGATCCAGACCACCGAATATGGATTTGGCCTGGAAGGGGTGTTGCGCGATCGCGCCGCGACCGTGACCGGCATCCTGAACGGCGTGGACTACGACGAATGGAGCCCGCAGACCGACAAATTCATCATTGCAAAGTATTCTCCGCAGGATCTGAGCGGCAAGCTGAAATGCAAACAAGATTTGCTGCACGCCTTCGGAATCACAAACGTCGACGCGAGTTCCAAAGTTCCGGTGATCGGCATCGTTAGCCGCTTCGCCGCGCAAAAGGGCTTCGATCTGATCTCCCAGGTCATGGACCGCCTGGCGCGCGAAGAGATGATCGTGGTCGCTCTCGGAACGGGCGACAAGCCCTACGAAGAAATGTTCCAGCGGCTGAACAAGCAGTTCCCGAACAAGATCGCGGCCAAGGTTGCGTTCGACAATGCCATCGCGCACAAAATTGAAGCAGGCGCGGACATGTTTCTGATGCCGTCAAGGTATGAGCCCTGCGGGCTGAACCAGATTTACAGCCTGAAGTACGGCACCGTTCCCATCGTGCGGGCGACCGGCGGTCTGGACGACACCATCGAACCCTGGGATGCGCGCACCGGCAAGGGCACGGGCTTCAGGTTCTCCGACTACACCGGCGAGGCGCTGCTCGCGACCATCAAACAAGCATTGCTCGCCTATCGCGATCCGTCGTCGTGGCAGACGCTGATGCGCAATGGAATGAGCCGCGATTTTTCCTGGGGCACGTCGGCCCGCGAGTACGGCAAGATCTACGAGCGTGCGCGGCAGGTGCGCAGCGCGGAAGCGGTCACAGCAGCGGACTTGAAAAGGGAGCCGGTGCTGGGTTAGCGTTTTCTCCAGTAGATTCGCGACCTGCACTTGAATTGTCATCCTGAGCGAAGCGAAGGACCTCTGCATTGTGCTGGCGCGGGTGAGTGCCAGATCCTTCGCTGCGCTCAGGATGACAGCTAGGATTTGCACACGCACTCCAAGCGGTACACTTCTCCAATGCATTCTGCACTCCGATGAGCACCCCTTCCCCACGCACCATCTTCCACGTCGATATGGACGCCTTCTTCGTCTCCGTGGAGGAATTATATGATCCGTCGCTGAAAGGCAAGCCAGTGGTAGTGGGCGGGCAGCGCGACGAACGGGGCGTGGTCTCGGCCGCGTCGTACGCGGCGCGGAAGTTTGGCGTGCACTCGGCTATGCCGCTGCGGACGGCGGCGAAACTTTGTCCGCAGGCGATTTTTGTGAACGGGCATCCGGAGCGCTATCGCGAATATTCCGGAAAGGTGCACGAAGTGCTTGGCCGATTTTCTCCGCTGGTCGAGATGGCTTCGGTGGACGAGGCTTATCTCGACATGACCGGAACCGAGCGCCTGCACGGACGACCGCTACGTTCTGCGCATCAGCTCCACGCAGCAATGAAGTCGCAGTCGCAATTGAACTGCTCGATCGGGATCGGCAGCTCGCGGCTGATCGCGAAGGTCTCCTCCGCCAAGGCCAAGCCGAACGGAGTGCTCTGGGTGTTGCCCGGAGAAGAAGCGAAGTTTCTAGCGCCACTCGCAGTCGGTGACATCCCCGGCGTGGGCAAAGTGATGGAGCAGAAGCTGCACGCGATCGGCATTCAGAAAGTCGGCGATCTGGCGCGCCTCGACGACCACGATCTGGAACACCGCTTCGGAAAATGGGGCCTCGCGCTGGCAGGGAAGTCCCGCGGAGAGGATGCTGGCGGATGGTTCGACAACGCGGTGGGAGAAAACGTCGATCCAAAGTCAATCAGCCACGAGCACACTTTTGACGAGGACACGAGTGATTCCGAGCGCCTGCAGTCCACGCTGATGCGGCTCAGCGAAATGGTGGGACGACGGATGCGCGAGGGCGGATATTTTGCGCGCACCCTCCAGTTGAAATTGCGCTACAAGGATTTCACGACCATCACGCGCGCGTATTCGCTGGAGCAGCCGACCCAGATGGACAACCAGATTTTTGAGCAGGCGCGACGCCTGTTCTTCGACAACTGGAAGCCGGGCGCGCCGGTGCGATTGCTGGGAGTGCAAGCATCAAATTTCGAATCGGGTTCAACCCAACTCGACCTGCTGGAGCCTTCTCAGCAACATCGTTGGCAGAAGGCCCTCGCAGCTGCAGACCATCTGCGCGACAAGTTTGGGGAAGCGGCGATCGGCCTCGCCCGGGGGATGAAGGGCGGATTCCGCGAGCGCACCCACGAAAATCCGGTCGGCCTGCCGGGTAAAGGCGGCAAAGAGAAGAGTGGCGGAGAGATGCGCGACCGAAAGAAGCCGTAAGAAGCCTATCCTACGAGATATATTCGCGAATGTAGTCGTCGTGCGAAGTGGCCAACTGGTGACCGTCGCCATCGAAGATGACCTTGCCGTCGCGCAGGATCAGGAAGCTCATGGCCACTTCGCAATACTGGCCTTTGGGGAGAACGACCATCTGGTTGGTAGCCTTATCGAACTGGTGAGTCGCCATGGTGAAAGCATCCTGCAAGCGGTGGGTCACCATGAGGGCGCTGGTTTTGTAGACGTCGCGTTGTTTCATGATGAGTTCAACGATGGTGTTCGAAGTTACCGGATCGAGACCGCCGGTAGGCGAGTCGTAGAGCAGCACCTCGGGCTCGGTGATGATGGCGCGAGCGATGGCCACGCGGCGCCGCATGCCGCCCGAGAGTTCGGAGGGACGCATGTCGTAGGTTCGCTCCAACTCCACAAAACGCAGCACCTCGCGCACCCGCCGCTCGACTTCCTCGGGGGAGATCCGTTCTTCCATCAGGCGGAAAGCGACGTTTTCGTACACTTTGAGCGAGTCGAAGAGCGCGCTTTCCTGGAACACGATGCCTACGCGCCGGCGCAGTTCGAACAATTCCTGTTCCGACATGCACGTAATTTCCTCTCCCAGCACGAAGATGCGGCCGCTATCTGGCCGCAGCAGCCCGATAGCGAGCTTGAGCAGCGTGCTCTTGCCCGACCCGGCGACGCCAAATACCGCCTTGGTTTCGCCGTGCGACAACTGGAATGAGATGCCGTCGAGCACGACTTTTTCATCGAACGCGATCGAAACGTTGTCGAACTCGATAGCGTGGCCGGAGGGACTCACCACCGCGGCCGCCGGATTTTCACTGGGCAGAGTGGGAGCCGGCATGGCTTACCTGTAACCAAAAATTGCGAAGATCAACTTGGTAACGAAGAAATCCACGATCAGAATCAATACTGAAGCGGCGACCACGGCCTGCGTGGTCGAGCGGCCCACACCCTGCGTGCCGCCCCGCGTCGCCATGCCGTAATAGCAGCCTACGGTCGCGATGATGAACCCAAACAGCACGGGCTTGATCAGGCCGGTGAAAACGTCGCGGAAGACAAGGATCTGCCAGATCGAGGTCCAATATTGGTTTGTGTCCACTCCGAACAGCAGGTGCGCGACCCCATAGCCGCCGATCAGCCCGAGCAGGTCGGCAATAATGGTCAGAAAAAACAGCATGAAGACGGTGGCCCCCACGCGCGGCGTAACCAGTTTCTTGGTGGGGTCGGTGCCCAGCGCACGCATGGCGTCAATCTGTTCGGTCACTATCATGGAGCCTAGTTCGCTGGCCATGCCCGAGGCGTTTCGCCCGGCCACCATCAGCCCAGTGATGAGTGGGCCCAATTCGGTGACCATGCCGAGCGACACCAGTTGGCCGATGAGCGTGACTCCGCCAAATCGTTGCAAGGTGCTGGCCGCGTTCAGCGCCAACAGCGCACCGACGGAGAGTCCCGTCAGAATCACAATCGGCAGGGAGCCGACGCCGATCAGGTCCGCCTGCTGCAGCATGTCACCCATGTACAGAGGACGGCGGAAGAAGTTTGCCAGGGATTGCGCCGACAGCAGGGTGTATTCCTGAACCGCCAGGGCAAAGTCTTTGGCAACTTCAATGGGCGAAACCAGTTCGAGTTCGAACGCCATGTTTACCCAGGAAACTTCTGGTCGGGGTGCTTCCGCTCAAGGAACTATAGCAGAGCGGAAAAATAGTTGGAGCGACAAAGTTCGCGTAAGGACAGCTGTCCCTACGCGAGATGTGGGGCTACTCGCGGTTCTTCTTCTTGATCTCGATGGCCAGCCGTTTGATTTTCTGATTCAGCGTAGAGAGCGGGACGTGGAAGCGTTCCGCCGCTTCGGTCTGGTTCCAGGCGCACTTCTCCAGCATGTCGATAATGATCCGTCGCTCGCAGTCTTCCATGATGCTGAATAGCGTCGCCCCTGAATTTGAGTCCAAAGCAGGACCCGCGTTTCCCCGGCCCACGATATGGTCGGGCAGCAGATCGATTCCAATGTCGCAGTCAGACGATAGCACCACGGCGCGTTCGATCGTGTTCTCCAGTTCGCGCACATTTCCAGGCCAAGGATAGCTCACCAGCGGGCGCAACGCCTCGGTGGTGATGCGGCGTTTGGGCCGCTCGTTTTCCTCGGAATACTTCTGGAGAAAGTGCTGCACCAGCAGCGGAATATCTTCGCGGCGCTGTCGCAGCGGCGGCAGATCGAGGCTGATCACGTTGAGGCGGTAGAACAGGTCCTCGCGGAACTTGCCATCGCGCACCATCTGGCGAAGATCCACGTTAGTGGCGGCGATGATGCGCACGTCCACTTGAATTTCCTGTACGCCGCCCAGATGCATAAACTTGCGGTCCTGCAGCACGCGCAGGATCTTGCTCTGCGTGTCCATGCTCATGGTGCCGACCTCGTCGAGGAAAAGCGTGCCCCGGTCGGCAACTTCGAACAGCCCCTTCTTCGAAGCAATCGCGCTGGTGAAGGCGCCTTTGACGTGCCCGAACAGCGTGGATTCAAGCAGGTCTGGCGGCGTCGACCCGGAGTTGACCGGCACGAACGGCCGGTCGCGCCGGGTGGAATTCAGATGAATCGCCTTGGCGATCAGTTCCTTGCCGGTCCCGCTTTCGCCTTGCAGCAGCACCGTCGAGCGGCTGGGCGCCACCTGCGCGACCAGATCGAAAATCTTGAGCATGGGCTCGCTCTTGCCCACGATGTTTTCAAAGTTATAGCGTTGCTTGAGCGCGCGCTTCAGTTGAATGTTTTCTTCTTCTGCCTTCTGGCGGGCCACGGCGGCGCGCACGTCGGCCAGAAGTTTCTCGTTGTCCCACGGTTTCTGGATGAAGTTGGTGGCGCCGAACTGCATGGCGCGGACCGCGTTCTCCACCGTCCCGTAGGCGGTGATCATGATGACCGCCTGCTGCGGATGCAGCAGCCGAATTTCAGAGAGCACGTCCATCCCGTTCTTGTCGGGCAGCGCGAGGTCGAGCAAAACCACGTCAAAACTGCGCTCTCCAATTTGCGCCAGGCCTTCCCGTCCGCTTCCCGCAACCACGACGGTGTAGCCCTCGAGTTGAAGCAGAGTCTCCAGCGACTCCCGGATTTCCGCTTCGTCGTCAATGATGAGGATTCTGCCCGCGCCTGGCAGGACGCTTTCCGGGGTGCTCCGGCGCGTGAATGGCGTTACGTCAGATACTGCTAACTCAGACATGGACTGCCTTCCTGATCAACGGGAAATCCAGGGTAAAGGTGGTGCCTTCGCCCGGGCGGCTATCCACGCGGATGTTGCCCGCGTGTTCCTGGATGATGCCGTAGGTGACAGAAAGTCCAAGACCGGTGCCGCGATTCTGGCCCTCCACCGGCGACGTCTTGGTTGTGAAGAATGGATCGTAGATGCGATGAATGTTTTCCTGCGCAATGCCGGAGCCGGTATCGGATACGCGTACGCTGACGAATTCGCCGTTCAGCGTGGCCACGTTCAGCACTCCGCCCCCGGCCATCGCGTCCTTGGCATTCAGGAACAAATTCAGAAACACTTGCTGCAAACGCCCGGCGTTGCCCTGAATCAACGGAAGGTTCTCGTTAAGCTCAGATTGCACCTGGATGTGCGCCACCTTGAACTGGTGATCGAGCAACGCCAGCGTGTCCGCGATCACCTTATTCAGACTGACTTCCGTTAATTCCGTGCCCGTAGTGCGCGAGAAGTTCAGCAGATTATTGACGATCTCCGAGGCGCGGAACGTCTGCTTGGTGATTTTCTCCAGCAGCCCCGCTTTCTGCGGATCGGACTGCAACTGTTTCGCCAGCATCTGCGTGTAGGACGAGATCACGGCCAGCGGCGTATTCACTTCGTGCGCAACGCCAGCCGCCAGCAGTCCGATCGATGAAAGCTTGTCGGCCTGGGTGAGCTGGACTTCAAGTTCGATCCTCTCCGTGATATCGTCCATGATCACCAGCCGTCCCACCACGCTGAACTTGCGGGTGACCAGCGGCGCCATCGCAACGTTTACAACGCGCGATTCGCCGGTGGGAGTTACCAGCCGGAACTTATACAGATTGTGGATGCCAGGATTCTGCCGGACGCGGTAGAACTCTTCCACGAAAGCGGCCGGAAAAACCTCGCCCAACGAACGCCCCACCACCTGCCAACGCGGCTGGGCATACATGACTTCCATCTGCGAGTTCCAGCTCTCGATGCGATCCTGCAAATCCACGGCCATCACGCCGACGTTGATGGATTCAACAATGTTCTCGTTGAAATCCTTGAGCCGCTCGTACTCGCTCACCTTCTGTTCAAGAGACGCGTACAGCCGGCCGTTCTGTATGGCGATGCCGATGTATCCTGCCAGCGCTTCAAGCAACTCCACATCTTCGCTGGAGAGGAAGTCGCCTTGCATAGTCTTGCCCAGTCCGAGGAAGGCGATCGTCTTTTGCCGCGCGTGGCACGGAATGTAGTAGTTCAGATCTAGGCGTCCGATGGCTTCTTGTGCCGAGGCATTCTCACGTGGCAACTGGTGCGTGTTTTCGAAGAAGATATGTCCGGCCGCGTCTTCGATGCGCGGCTTCGCGAGAAACGAAAGGTCGAGACCGGTGACGTGGGCGATACCGAACGATTTCGACAGTTCAAAGCGTGAAGAGTCGCTGTTGCCGAGGAAGATGGCGATGCGATCGACAAGCAGGGTGCGTGCCAGCCGGTCCACCAGCGAAGAAAGCATTTTGTCGAGGTCGGTCTCCGAGCTTAACTCGCGTCCGAACTCGATCAGCGTGCGCCGGTAGTCGTAGCCTGTCCGGAAGAAGAACTGGTCAAGCTTTTCCTGAATCCATTTCCGCACCGGATCAAAGAGCAGCGCGGTGACCACCACCGCCACCACCAACCCGTACGGTCCGGAACTGGGCACGCGTGTGTGCACCAGTTCCGCAATTGCGGCCACGCCGGCGAAGTACGCTCCCACAATGGCCGCCGCCGCCAGGGTATATGCCATGCCGCGCTTGAAGATCAGGTCCACGTCCATCAGCCGGTAGCGGAAAATGGCGTATCCAAAGGTAAGCGGCAGCAGGCCCAGCGACAGCACCGACACCTTCATGGTCAGCGAAGGCATCACTCCGAGCAGATAGGGCAGAACATAACAAAGTGTGAATGGAGTTATCGCGAGGATGGTGCCCCGCGTAATCCACTTGAGTTGCTGCCGCAGAATCGGAGTGGTGGCTCGGCGGGAGTTGTTCCAAAGAACAGCGGCCGCCAAGACGAAGAAGATCGTCAGATAAGCCCAATGCACCCGGTTCAGATCAAAGAGCAGCGAGGCGCTGGCCTTCAAGTACTGGAAAGCCAACAACTGAATTCCGAGCAGCACCGCTCCCGGCAGGTACAGCATCGGAATCGACCAGCGATGCTTGCCGACGAACTCCCGCCGTTCCGGGAAGGTCAATACGAAGTGCAGAAACAGCGCCGGCTGCAGCAACCACGCGACTTCATTGGCCCACAGGACCATCCAGTCGAAAGCGTTGAACTTGCCGGTGTAGTGCAACGAGTAGAAAATGAACGATACCAGGCAGAAAATATAAAAATGGGTGGAACCCACCGCTGTCCAGCGCCGCATCAACACATAAAGGCCAATGCCCAGGTAAATGAGCGCGATCAGCCGCAGCCAATCGTTCATGGAGCGCTCGGCCGGAACCAATACCACTTCCACATCCAGCGGAAACGAGCCACGGATCAGCGAGTAAGTTGCCTTCGACCAGACGCCGGAATAGTAAAGTTGCCGCGTCACCGCCGCCAAAGTGTCCACGGCGCGGCCGTTGACGCTGACCACTTCGTCCCCGCGCCGGATTCCGGCCCGCTCCGCCGGCCCGTTCGGCTCCAGTCGGTCCGCCACCAAGTGGCCATTCCGCTCCATCCACCACGCGCCATCGTCTGGGATGGCAGATTGATGCTCGATCTTGTAGTTGAAACCAGCGAAGAGTACCGCCGCGACTGTGAGGAGAGTCAGCAGGATGGCGGTAAACCGAGCCTCAAATTCGCGGTTCATGGGCTGGGACAACTGTGCGGCGACGCGGCCAGATATTCGACGCCTTTCAGGCATCAGCAACTTCACTGCCACCCCTCCAATCTTGCCCAGTGTAGGTAAGTCGCTTCCAGAGAGCGACTTCCACGATTATAGACAGTATTCAGGATGGCGGCTATGAATTATGGAAGGTAGCTTCTGTTTTTTGGGATGCCATAGGACGGCGGGAAGAGGGTCTGGGTGCTGGGTAAGCTTGAGGTAACTGGCAGATTCTGTAGTAGGACGGCTTGAAGTCAGGTGACGTGCCGAAACCCTTCTTTGGTGTGGGGAGGTTCGAAACCTTCCCCGGGTTCCGAACCCCCCACTTACTGTGCTCACCAGGCTCGGCTAGGAGAGGTGAGCAAATCTCGCAAGTGAGTGTGATCATGCGCCTGATTCCTGGAAACGTCCATGGAGCCAGTCTGAAGCCGTCTGAATTGATCTGAAGAAATTCGTTATCCAGTGCTTGACACATCAAGCCCGGCAGAACAGAATCTTTGTCCGTCTCTTTATGCCCGTAGAGACGTGGCTTGCCGCGTCTCCGTGTGCAATGAAGCCGTGGCGAAGGGTTAAGTGGCGTAGGAGTTCCGCATTGCCGGAAAAGAAGATTCGCTTCGACGATTTCGAGCTGGATTACAGTCGTTTTCAGCTCAGCCGCAGAGGCCACCCGGTTCGGCTGGAGAGCCTGCCCCTGCAATTGCTCATGTTCCTGCTAGAAAGGCGAGGGCAACTGGTCACGCGCGAGCAAATCTCCAGCGAGTTGTGGAGCAAGGATGTGTTCGTCGACGTAGAACAGGGAATCAATACCGCGATCCGCAAGATTCGCCGCGCCCTGGGGGACGACGCCGATGAGCCCCACTACTTGCAGACCGTAGTCGGAAGGGGTTATCGCTTCGTCGCACCCACCGCCGAAGATAGAGCCGGCCAGCCGTCGGCCGGATTTTCCGTTTCCGCCGAAGATCTAGGACGCGCCATTATTGCCGCAGCCGGACTCGACCCCGACGACCCTAAAGAAACCCCCAAACTCCCAGACCAATCCTGAACCTCTCCCACCACTCCAAAGAAAACAGCGGAATTATTTGGCCGCTGAAAATGTGGTCCAGGGAAACGCATCCATATCCCGCAGCAAACCTTGCTCCCAATTAAATTCCGGATGCTCCCGTAAATGCTCTTGTGCTCTGAAGCTTCTGCCACAGGCATGGCCGGCGGCCGCCGCGAATGACATTTGGCTCACCATCGCGGCGTCGGCCGCCTTGTTTTGCACCGCGCCGGCAATCCCGAAAGGTGGCTGCCACGGCTGAGAGCCCCGCACCGACAAATCGATATGCCCGTCGAGAGTGCGCTCGTCGGCCTCTTCTCTTTTCGAGAACGTGTCGTAATGATCCGCTAGGAAACGTTCGGCGGCAGCTATGTCGATCTTCCCCTTATTCTCGGCCATCAACTGTTCCCACCGGACGTGACGGGCGTTGGCGCTCGCACTCATGTCCTTAGTGTCGAAGTCCGTTTCTTCGCGGATGAGTTTCTCGTTGACCGGGAAGTTGGAACCGACGATATACCCGTCTTTCTTCCGTTCCAACGTCACGTTCTTTAGCCCCAGTTCGAGGCTGGCGATTTCATTGTTCTTCACGTCGGCGAGCAGCCAGTTGTTGGCGTAGCCGCCGTTGTTGCCCTCCTTCATGATGCGGGCAAAGTCGTCGATCGATTTGGAATACTGCGCCGCCTTGCGCGCCCGTACAAACTCCGGAATCCCCGCCGGATCATACCCGGAGAAATGACCGATGGTTGTTTCCGTGATTACGATCCCGTCCGCATTAACGACGAAATCGTCTGCGCTGTGGATGAACCCCGGTAGTCCGTCCATCAGCATCCGGCTGCCTTTCGCGGGAACAATATCGAAAATGATCGTCCAGCGCTGGCCATCCAGATAGCTTGTCCAGTTGTTGTGCGCGATGACGATCTTGCCGTCCTTGGTATAACTGCCGGTCGCCACAAACGCGCTGCAATGCTCTGGCGCAACCAGCGACGCCGCCGACTGAATCCCGTGCTCTTTGTCGTATTGTTTGACGTAGTATTCCCACTCCTCCGCGCCGTTGAGCGCGACTACGTCCCACAGATCCAGTTTCACGCCCTTCGCGTTGGCGCCATCCACGATGCCTTGCAACTCTTCGCGGTAGTCCTTCTCGATATGCGGCCACATCATGGTCCGCGCCGCGTTGCGAAAAAACTGCCAGTCCTTCTTGTTGTCGTGTGGAACCTCGAGCGCAGTCACCTTCAGCATGTCCTCGATTTCTGCGGCCAGCAGATAGCCATGCTGGAAGCCGATCTCAGCGGGTTGGCCCTCCAGATGAACAAAAGTCCAGCCGTTCTTTTCCGGCTGGCGGAAGCTGTGTTTCAGTCGAGAGTCGCTGTTCAGAGTTGGGTTTTGCGCCAGCGAGGGCAGGGCAATCGCGATCAGCAACCATAGGATTCGGGCGGCGTTTCGGAACATATTTCGTAACATCGACACCCCACAAGAATTGCCCAATTGTAGCAGGCTAGAAACCGGTCTCGGACGGGCGACGTTCGTCCCACCTGGCGCAATCGCGTCTTTGTCGCCGTCGTTCTAAAATCCGTTCTAAAATCTAGGTATGTCTCGCCTGGAACAAATCGTCGATCTCGAAAAGCGTTTTCTCCTTCCTACCTACAACCGTTATCCTGTGGGCTTTGAGCGTGGGAAGGGTGTATTCCTCTACGACTTCGAAGGCAAGAAGTATCTCGACTTCGTCGCCGGACTCGGTGTAAACGCGCTCGGACATGCTCATCCGCGCATCGTGAAAACCATCCGCGAGCAGGCGGCCCGGGTCATTCACGTATCGAATCTCTACTACAACGAATATCAGGGACAGCTGGCCGAGCGCCTGTGCCAGCTTTCGGGTCTGGATCGCGTTTTCTTCTCGAACAGCGGTACGGAGGCGATGGAGGGCGCGATCAAGTTGGCGCGTCTCGCCGGACACAAAGCGGGGGGCGATGCCAAGTGCCAACTGGTGGCTCTGCAAGGCTCCTATCACGGCCGGACGTTTGGCGCCATGTCCCTGACCGGCCAGGATAAGTACCGCAAAGGTTTTGAGCCGCTGCTCGAAAACGTGACCTTTGTGCCGCAGAACGACATCGAAGCATTGCACGCTGCGGTGAATGCCAATACCTGCGCCGTCGTGCTGGAGCCCATCTTTGGCGAAGGCGGAATCCTGGAGTGTACGGAAGAATTCCTCCTGGCATGCCGGACGCTTGCCGATCATCATCACGCCGCTCTCATCTTCGATGAGATCCAGTGTGGCCTCGGCCGCACCGGCAAGATATTCGCTTTCCAAAGTTTCGGCGTGGTTCCCGACATCGTCACCATCGCCAAGCCGATCGCCGCTGGAGTGCCGCTCGGCGCGTTCCTATCGAAAGGACAATTCGCTTCCGCGATTTCACCCGGACAGCACGGCACTACTTTTGGCGGAGGTCCACTGGCGTGCCGCGTCGGACTCGAATATCTGGCGATCATCGAAGAGGAGCACCTGCTCGAAAATGTCGTGAAGGTTGGCGGCTACCTGCATCAGCGACTCGAGGAACTGGTCGCCAAGTATGCCGCAACCCGCGAAGCTCGCGGCCGCGGACTCATTCAAGGCCTGGTGCTCGACATTCCCGCACGCCCATTGGTGGAGCAGGGTTTGGCGGAGGGCGTGCTCTTCAATGCGACCCAGGACACGGTCCTGCGCTTCCTGCCGCCGTTCCAGCTCGAAGAAAAGCACGTGGATAAAGGCATAAGAGTGCTGAAGAAGCTGCTCGGCAAAAAGCGCAAGAAAGCGAGTATGCAGAACGTGGCTTCAGGGGCGGCTGCATCGTTTTAGCGATTCCCCTGTAGAGACGGGGCTTGCCCCGTCTCCAGCGGTGCGGCAATGCCGAGACGCGGCAAGCCGCGTCTCTACACGAAAAAAAGAAGGGGAGCCAGAATTCAGCTCCCCCAAAGCAATAGAGGCGATATCAATTACTAAGATACTTTTTATGAATATTTCGTTGCCCACCGAAACGCAAAATCCCGAAGAAAAATTCATCCCCGCCGCCCCGGGCAACGCGAGCTCGGACCCCGCCGGAGGCGGCGTTGCAATTGAGGAGCATTGGCTCGAACTCCCCGACGGACGCATGCGCTACCTCAAAGCCGGTTCAGGTTCGGCGCTCATCCTGATTCACGGGCTGATGGGATACTCTTTTTCCTGGAGATTCATCATTCCCGCGCTGGCGCCCCATGCGACCGTTTATGCCATCGACAATCTGGGCGCAGGGTTGTCGATAGCAAATAAAGGCATGGACTGCACCCTGCGCGCCACCGCCGAGCGTGTCCTGCAGTTCGCGGACGCTCTCGGCATTCAGGATTTCGACCTGTTGGGCACGTCCCACGGCGGAGGCGTCGCCATCATGGTGGCGGCGGTTTGTGCGGAAGGAGGTTCGGAGAGAAGAGCGGAAAGATGTGCGGAGCGCAAAGTTGTTGAGCGGAGCATTCTTGAACGGACCAAAGATCGACGCTTGCAACGACTTATACTCGTCGCGCCCGTCAATCCCTGGTCGCCGCATGGCAAGTGGTTTGCACCGTTCGTGGGCAGCGGCTTCGGTTCGTTACTCTTTCGCAACACGATTGAGCGCTGGCGTTCCCTCGACTACCTGTGGCTACGCCGCATGTTCGGCGATGGATCAAAGATCCCGCCCGATTCGCTCGAGGGCTACCGCGTGCCCGTACTCAAGAATCATGCCTTCCGTCATGTTTCGCGCATCGTAAAGAACTGGACGGCGGACCTGGCGGAACTGGAAACGGCGCTTCCGAAGATTTGCGATTACCCCACGCTCCTCATCTGGGGAACAAGAGACCGCGCGGTCGATTTCCATTCCGCCGAGCCGCTGCGCCGGAATTTTCGTAATGCCCGTCTGGTGGCCTTCGAGGGCGTCGGCCACTTGCCCTACGAAGAGGCGCCCGAGGATTTCAATCGTGCGCTTGTGGATTACCTAGCCGGCCCTCCCGGTTCTCAGTGAAACCGCTCTTCTGAGAACTGGGAACTGGAACTTGTTGCGTCAATTCATGCACCCCACGACTGTCCACTCTCTGCGAGTGTTCGTTGCCGACTACGGCTACTGGGCTGTGGTTCTGGCGTTGCTGTGTGAGAGCGCAGGCGTCCCGGTTCCCGGTGAGATCACGCTCCTGCTGGCTAGCTTTCTGGCCTATTCCGAACACCAGCTCCATCTCGGCTGGATCATCGTGGTCGCCACCTGTGCCGCCACGCTTGGCGGCTATCTGGGTTACGCCTTAGGTCACTATGGCGGACGTCCCTTGCTCGATCGCTATCAAAGCTTTCTTCGGATTCCGCCGGCTACGCTGAAACGCGGCGAGGAAATGTTTGCCCGCTACGGCGCACCCACCGTTTTCTTTGCCCGCTTCATCTTCGGCCTGCGCGTTTTCGCGGGACCGCTGGCCGGAGTGCTGCGCATGCGCTGGCGAGCGTTTGCTCTTTTCAACTTCCTGGGTGCGGCCGTCTGGGTCACCGCCATCGCCAGCACGGGATATCTTTTCGGACAACATTGGCACAGCCTGCTGCGGGCCATGCAGCGCTTCAATATCGCCGTTTTAATTGTCGCTCTGGCCGTGATCCTGTTTCTGTGGTGGAGATATCGCCGCCACCCGGCGCCGGAAAATGATTGACGCCAATCCGCCTGTAGGAGAATGGTTAGTGTAATGGCGAGATTTCGCGAACCCGCAACAGGAACAGACCGTAGTCGCCTTATCAGTTACACTCCGCGCCCAAAAAGCAGAATTTGTGCAAGTTACTGTGCAGGCGCCGCCTTAAACGTTGCGGTTCCCATCACACCCGCGCGATTCGCGGTGTCGGTGATCTGCGGCGCGACGGCAGTGGCGGAATTGACAATCCGGTAGGTCATCGCCGCGATGCTCTCAACCGACGGAACGCCTTTGAACGACGCGATGCCGCTTACGCCGAGGAAAGGGGTTCCGCACGCGATCGACTCGGTGAAAGCCGTTGTGCTGCGGACCATTTGCGTCCCAATTACCGCCCCCACGCCGGTCGTCATGTCTCCGCCGCTGAGTATTTGGTCCAACCTCTCCATGTTCGAGTTGGCGTTCCAACTATCGTTTCCCTTCTCAGCGAACAAGCCAACCACGAGTTCCTTCTGTTGTGCCAGCGCCCCGCTCGAAGGACTGTATGGAGTTTTGCCGGACGTGTTGCTGTTGGCTGGATTTGCATCGAGCGGTGTCGTAGTTAGGCCACGATATTGGACCGCCAGTAGGGCACGGTATTGGCGGCTTGAAGTGAATGTTCCGGTATAGGTTGTACTCCCACTCTTGCCGGGCGCAACCACGATGTATGCCGGGGTCATTCTGACCGCATTCGTCGAGGCCTTGAGCGGGTTGACGCTGTTCCCCAAACTATCAGTGATCGTAAACGATCCAGTTCCAATCTGATCCGCACCGACTAGAACGATCAAGTCGCCGATCGAGGTTGTCAGCGCCCCGGTAACCACCGTAGTGGCAGTGGTATCGCCCCCTCCGCTCCCCGACGTGGCACCAACCCGGACGATGCTATTACTCCCTGCCGACACGACGCTGTTCTCGGTCGAGGTCGCTATGGTGTCATCGGTTGATCCAACCAGCGCAAAGCCGCCGGTTACAACCTCGTTCGCCTCTGCCAAGGTGCCGGAGAATGGGGCATTAAAGGGACTGGTCCTGCCCGTCCCGTCCGTAGGATTAGCATCAAGGGGAGAAGAAGAAGTTCCACTGAATACTGCCACAACCGCAGCCCGCGAGCTGGTACTTGCGTTAAACGAAATTCTAATGCTTAGCGCGCCACCGCGTGTAATGGCCGAGTACCACTCCGTCTTCCGTACCGTGTTTGCAGTTGGGCCGGCGAGAAGCTTCCAGGAATTACCCTTGTTGTCAGCAATCGTTGGGGTGGGTCCCCCAACCTGGTCCGCGAAAGTAACCCGCACGAGGTTCCCCACGGAGCAGGCAATAGCGACGGCAAGCGCGGTGCCGGATGTTCCTCCTTCTGCGTACGAGTTTGAGGTGAAAAAGGTTATTCCCGCCCAACTTTGGACGCTCACCAAGACGAGCAAAATAAGACTAATAAATCGCATATTAAGTAGGCCCCGCGTAAGCAATCATACGGTCACTGCCGCAGAAGCGAAAATACAAAACGCATTGGTTTGTTGCTTGAGTTGAGGCCCAGGCTCGGCTCCTGAAGTACAAAAGCGCCCTTGGTCGAAAATGATGCGATCGACAAACTGTCGAATGAACCGCGATCGTTTTCGCTGGGTTAGCTTTGCCATTTTCCGATAAAAGTATCTTCCGTCACTTCCCCTCGCCGCCCTGTCGTCATATGCTGGCAGAAGTACCGCTCGGCACCCGGGAACAACGTGATTAACAACGTGTTCAACAACGTGATTTCCGAACGTACCCAAACCAGACTGCAACCCTCAACTGCGCCCCGTTTTCCGCGGCTGGCACTTTCGCAGATTTGGGTGCGGTTCATCCTCGCCATTGTCGGACTGATGCTGGCTTTTGCTGCGGCGCTGTTCTCCACGATATTGGGCGAGTCTGGCAACCTCTGGGGAACGATCATTCTGGCGTCGGCGGCATTATTGGTCGCCACCTTCGTGGGCCTGACTACTGTGCCCTACCTGGCGCGTCGGGTCGTCGCCAGCCGCGTCCGCGAAGCCGTGGACTACGACGTCACACGAGCCGGCGTGATCTACATTCTCATCAGCGTCGTCATCGGGATCGCTGCCATCATGTCCGGCAACAACCTGATTTACGTAGTTGATGCCGCGTTACTCTCTGCCATTCTCGTTTCCGGCGTTGCTTCGGCGCTGGTGCTTCGTAGCCTCGCGCTCGACGTCCACTTGCCCGAGCACGTTTTTGCCGGACGTCCGATGCTGGCACGCCTGCTCTTGCGCAATGCCAGTTCGTGGCTGCCATCTTTTTCTGTGCGCGTGGTGCCCGCCAAGCGCAAGAATAAAGACCGCTGGAGTTGGGAAGCCTATACCTTCGTCTGGCCCCGCAATCGCGCACCGCAGGACCAGTGGCTTCGCCTGCCTGACCGCCGCCTGCGGCGCATGCGCGAAGCGGCGGAAAAGCCCATCCTGCAAGAATCCGTTTATTTCCCTTTTCTCACCCCCGGACAGGAGCTCCGCACCGACCTGGAGCTCAGCTTCCCAGCCCGCGGCCGCTACTGCGAAAAAAATTTCGGTCTGGCCACCCGCTTTCCCTTCGCTTTTCTGATGAAGACTCGACGCATCAACCTGGCCCGCGAAGTGATCGTCTACCCCGTCGTCGAACCCGCCGAACAATTCCGCGAGGTCCTTCCCATGGTTACCGGCGAGTTCGAAACCTTTGTCAGCGGCCGCGGCCACGACCTTTACCGTATCCGCGAGTACATGCCCGACGACTCGGCCCGCCACGTCGACTGGAAAGCCACCGCCCGCACCGGCTCGCTCAAAGTGCGTGAGTTTAGCCGCGAAGATGAACGCAAGCTCCGCATCGTGTTCGACAACCCGGCACCCGGAGTCCTGGAGCCCACGGTGTATGAGCGGGCGGTGCGTCTGGCAGCTTCTCTGGGATGGCACTTCCACCACGAAGATGTCGAAGTCTCCTTCGTCGCGCCCGGATTGGAGCCAACCGAGGACGTCTTCACCTTCCTCCGATACCTGGCGCTGGTCGAACCGCAGGAAGCGACCCCGGTGTTCAGTCGTCTACGGGCCAGTGAAGACTACAACCTGATCGTTACCGCCCGCGACGCTGCCGATATGCCCGCCGCTTTGGCCGCCAGGTCCTACGTCATTTCCTTGGGCACCGGCCGAAAAGCGTGGCCTGTCTGAGGAAACAATTCCTCCCAGACCATGCCTGGCTATTTCATTTTTCTCTTTTCCCGCGGCAATTTTCGACATATACTCCGCCGCGGGTCCGGTCATCAAACGGTTTTTGCGTCCTTCGTTCAAGATGGATTTGACGCTGTTCGCCGGGCACGTCGCTTTCCGGCATAGGCCCACGGGAGGTGCAAATGTTGATCTGTGATCTGCTCAAGAATCAAGTCCCAATATCCGCCGAGGCCCACCAAACTGTGCTCGAAGTCGCCAGGCTGATGGTGCAGCACAACATCGGCGCCGTACCGGTTCTCCAGGACGGCCAACTAGCCGGCATTTTCTCCGAGCGCGATCTCATGAGCCGTGTGGTCGTCGGCGGAAAAGATCCTGCCCGCACCCCGGTCAGCCAGGTCATGACCGAAGATCCCCTGACCGTCGCTCCCAATGATCCACTAGAGACCTGCATGACCCTGATGAAGCGCCACGGTTTCCGGCACCTGCCGGTCTGCGCGGGACGTGAACTGAAGGGTGTCGTTTCCTTGCGTGACATCCTTCTCCACGATCTCGACGAAAAAGATGACGAAGTCCGGATGATGCGCGCCTACCTGCATTCCACCCCCGACGCCGGATAGGCGCCTCACGCGTTGGTGGGCTGAACCGGCTGCCCGTCGGCGGAGACGCTGCAAGCCGCATCCCTATGCGCAGTCAAGCCCCTACTCTTAAGGAGCTCGGCATCGAAGTCGACTTTTTCCGAAGCGGCTGGCCGCAGGTTGGTAATGGTTACTAAGGTTACCTAAGTTGGTTGACCTGGCGGGGCAGCCTGCCTGACGATGTGGGGGAGGGTAGAGGCGCGGACTTTTGCTGCGCTGGTCGCACTCTTTCCTTGCATGACCCATGACTTGGCACAGCCATATCATCGTGTATCTGTGGTGCGCTGCACCTATCCTGCAATCGGTGGTGGCGGTGATCTTATGGCGCCGCAAGCTGCACAAGCAGTTTCCACTCTTCTTTTTGTTCCTTATCGTGCAGGTGGCGAATTTTGCCATCCTCTTTCCGCTTTCGTTCGCTGGCAGTTACAGGTTGTATTTCAACCTTTTCTGGTTGGGCGAGGCGGTCAACGCGGTTCTCGGCTTCAAGGTCATTCATGAGATTTTCCTCGACGTGTTCCGTCCCTATCACACCCTGAAGGACTTGGGGACTTTGCTGTTCAAGTGGACGGGCGTGGTGATGCTGCTGGTTTCGGTGGTGGTCGCCTTTTCGAATTCTTTCGACCAGAGTCCACTGGTGCACGCCGTTATCACCCTGCAGCGCTCGGTCCGCCTTGTGCAGATTGGTCTCATCCTCTTCTTAGTGCTATTTTCTCGCTTTTTGGGAGTGTCCCGGAAGCAGATCAGTTTTGGTATCTCTCTCGGTTTTGGCCTCCTCGCCGGTGTGGAATTGATGCTGATGGCGCTGAATTCAGGGGGTTTCGTCACGCAGGGCAAATTCAACCTGATGAACATGCTGACCTACAACCTCGCCGTTCTTGTTTGGCTCGGCTACTCGTTCTCGCCCCAAGCCGTGCGCGGCATAGCCGTCAACCGCCTGCAGACTGAGCGCTGGGAACAGGGCTTGGCGGATCTTCAACACCCAGTTCCATCCGATTCGCTGATCCCAATGTTTGAAGGCATGGTGGAGCGCGCGTTTTCGCGAAGCTCGACTCTGGAGGCTGTGGAAAATCAGTCCCCGCTCGACCGCCCCGCTGTCCCAACGAAGGCCAATTCTGCGACTGCCGGCTCCAAGACGCGGCCATAGCTCTGGTCGTCCAAAACCGGCCCCCGCAAAAACCTTGTCAAGAGGATTTTTTGGTCTGCCGTAATCCCTTTCCCAGACTCGGAATGGATTCGATTCTATTCAACCATTACCTTAAGAAACCTGCGTAAGCCTCTTTCCTGTTGCACGCCGCACGCCTCGTCAATTTTCAGCATGCCCGCCAGTCCCTCAACTCGGGTTGGACGCTTCAAGTAACCTCCAATGAATCATAAAGTTGCAGGTTGTGTATAATTCCACCCGCTCGGAGGGCGGCGGTTTTGCGCTGGCCTTCGGCAGACCCTAAGGAGAAAGTGAACCATGAAACGTTCTCTCAGAGCGTTACTGCTGTTGGTTGGTCTGGTAGGCACATTTGCGTATGCCGTTGCCCCGAGAGTAACCACCCGGGGGTGGATGCCGCTGTGTGATCCCAATAATCCGAAATGCGTCTTAGGCGGGTGGCAGTAAACCGAACTGGGACGCATGCTCGCGAGGTGTACCGCAATCTTCCGGGCTGGCCTCCGTGGCCGGCCCTTTTTTACTTCCCGTCCTCACTCGTGCTTTTGGATTCGCCCACCTGCTGCCGATGGTCTCCCCGCTCCGCAAAGCCACGAAGTGACAATCGCAACCGATCATCGTACCCGCCCGGGATTGCCCCCCGCCGCCCATCAAGCCGCTGGACGCGCCCGTGCCGCCAACACTCGCGCCAGTTCCACCGCATCGAAAACCGGCGGCTGGCACGTGAAACCCGAGCACACCACTGCAAACGACCGTCCGTCAGACGATCGCCCGTCACCGAGCGCCGGAAGATTCGGAATCGTCTCCGCCAACAACGGAGGCAGGTTCTGCGCGACAGCCTTATCAGCGTCCAAGCGCAGAACCGCTGTACTCAATGAAAACTGCCGCACCGCCGCTCGATATAGTTCCGCAGCCGCAGCATCCCTCCCAACGACCACCACCTGTGTATGCGGCTGGATGAATCGAACCACAGCCAGCCCATAAGTAGCCGCAAAAATTCCGTGTTGTCCCGCGACCCCGGCATGGACCTCCAGTGTCTGCCCAGCTTTGTCGCGATACGGCGCAGCGCGATGCGCCGAATCATGATCCGACGCACTATGGGCGTAACCATGCAACCGCAGCAGCGCAATCGCCGCCGCCGAATTTCCTGCCGGAGTCGGAGAATCCTGAAACGGTTTCCGCCGCGTCCCCAGAATTCCAAGCGCCGTCTCTTCGCCCGCCGCTGCGCGCGTATCAAAGAATCCGCCCGCCTCCGGATCGAAGAACCCAGCCACCATCGCATCCCCAATCGACCGTGCAAATCGGAAGTAGCTCAAGTCCGCCGTCGCCTCGTAAGCGTCGAGACAAGCAATCACCGCAAAAGCGTAGTCATCCAGCACGCCGGAAATTTCACGCCGCTCCGCCCGAGCATCCGGGAAAGCTCCCGATAAAGTTTCGGAGTAAGCAATCACACGCCGCATCCCGTGCTCCGCGTCCCATCCCTCGGAAAGCAGCCGATCCAGCGCCCGCAACGCAAAGTGCCGAGCCTCCGCCAGATCCAGCACCTTCGCCGCTTCCAGATAAGCCGAAACGCTCATCGCGTTCCAGCCCGCGTAAACCGTCTTGTCCACATACGGCGTTGGACGCAGCAAACGCGCCGCATACATTTTCTCCCGAGCCGCAGCCAGCAGCCCGGCCGCCCGCTCTACTGGAATGTTCAACCGCCGGGCAATCTCCTCCACCGACGTTGCAATATGAAGCACATTCTTAGCGGGATTGTGATGCATGTCCCCAGCTTCCTGGATGTCGTAAAAAAGCGTCGCCACCGCCGCCTCATCCTCGGTCAGCACCGCCTTCGCTTCCGCCAAAGTCCAGGTGAAATAATCGCCGTCGTCGTCCATCGAGTAATCTGCATCTTGCGAAGCGTAGAAGCCGCCGTGGGCGTGGTCGCTGAGCCATTCGTCCATCCAGCGAATGATGTCGCGCGCCACTCCCGCGAAGAACTCGTTCCCCGTCGCCTGATAAGCGTGTACATAATTTTTCAGTAATTCCGAGTTGTCGTAGCTCATCTTCTCAAAGTGCGGCACGATCCAGCGCTCGTCCACCGAGTAGCGATGGAAGCCGCCCGCCAACTGGTCATAGACGCCGCCGCGCGCCATCTTCTCCAGCGTGTGGGCGAAAATAGTGCGCAGCTGGTCACTGCCTGTGTGGTGACGGGGCTCCGCCCCGTCCAAGCGGGGCAGAGCCCCGCTTCCACACGCATACTGATCCATCACCAGATCGAGCGCCGCCGGATGCGGAAACTTCGGCGCGCTTCCAAACCCGCCGTTGACCTCGTCAAACATCTTCCGCGCCGATTCCAAAATCGCGTCAATCACCGTAGCCGCAACCTTGCCCCCGCCCGCCGAAGAAGACTCTGCCCGCGCGATCGCGCTCTCCACCATCTGCGCCTGTTCCAGCACGTCGCCATGCTTGTCGCGATAAGCCTGAGCAATCGAAAGCAGCACGCGCTTGAAACTCGGCCGCCCGTAAGCGTCCGCCGGAGGAAAGTAAGTCCCCCCATAAAACGGCTTGCCATCGGGAGTAAGAAACGCCGTAAGCGGCCATCCGCCTTGTCCCGTGAGCGCGCCCACCGCCGCCTGGTACCGGCTGTCAATATCCGGACGCTCGTCCCGATCCACTTTCACCGCGATGTAATGCTCATTAACAATCGCCGCCACTTCGGCATCGTCATAAGACTCGCGATCCATCACATGACACCAGTGGCACCAAACCGCACCAATATCCAGAAGCATCGGTTTGTTCGCGGCACGGGCCGCGGCAAAAGCCTCCTCACCAAACTCATGCCACTGGATAGGCTGATGCATAGCCGACCGCAAATAGGAAGAAGAAGCGCGGGCCAGAGCGTTGTGGGAGGAGTCGGTCATCAGGCTAGTTTAGCGCGCGGTGAGGAAAGAATGCGGGACGTTCCGAATATGACACTCTTCTATATAATCACTTGCTTCCGGTTTACTTTTCGCTGGCAAGGACACTCATTGTCACTCGACGAAAATATTTATGAAATCCGGCGCGAGAAGCTGAAGAAGATTGAGGCTCTCGGGCATCCGGCTTATCCGCGAAAGTACAACTTCAGCCACACCGTGCCGCAGATTCTGGCCGAGTACGGCGGGCAGACGGCGGAGGAACTGGAATCTCCGCGGGTGACGGTGCGGGTTGCGGGACGCATCATGGCGATCCGGCTGATGGGCAAGGCCGGCTTCGCGCACTTGCAGCAGGATGGACAGCGGCTGCAGATCTACGTCAAGAAAGACGCGATCGGCGATGCCGGCTACGAATTGTGGAAGCTGCTCGACCTGGGCGATCACATCGGAGTGCGCGGATATCTGTTTCGCACGCGCACGGGCGAGCTCAGCATTCATGCCGAGGAATTGACTTTTCTTTCGAAAGACCTGCTGCCTTTACCGGAAAAATTTCATGGGCTCACCGACGTTGAGTTGCGCTATCGCCAACGATACGTCGATCTGGTGATGAATCCGGAAGTGCGTGAAGTGTTTTTGAAGCGCAGCAAGCTGGTGCAATCGTTGCGGCGGTATTTCGACGCGCAGGGATTCATGGAAGTCGAGACGCCGATGATGCAGCCCATCGCGGGCGGAGCAGTGGCGCGTCCTTTCAAGACGCATCACAACACGCTGGATATGGATCTGTATCTCCGAATTGCACCCGAACTTTATTTGAAACGGCTGACGGTGGGCGGATTCGATCGCGTGTACGAAATCAACCGCAATTTCCGCAACGAAGGTCTGGGATGGAGATGGAATCCCGAGTTCACCATGCTCGAAGCGTATCAGGCCTACACCGATTATCTCGGCATTCTGGACACGACTCAGGCATCGATCGAGCAGGCCGTGAAAGATGTAACCGGCGGGACGAAGACGAAGTGGGGCGAGCATCAGATTGACTGGTCACACGCCAACTGGCGGCGGATGACGATGCGCGAGGCGATCGTGCGCTTCTGGCCGGAGAAGGCGGGAGCAAAGCCTGAGCGCAGCGACTTCGCGGCGCGCGAGTCGGTCGAAGCGCTGGTCGAGCGCGTGCGCGGCGCGGAAATTAGTTTGAGCTACGATGCGGCGGCGGCGCTGGGCAAGACCATCGCTGCCATTTTTGAGGCGATCGCGGAAGAACACCTGATGCAGCCGACGATCATCTACGAATTTCCCACCGCCGTCTCGCCGCTATCAAAGCAGAAGCCGGATGAGCCCGACTGGACCGAGCGCTTCGAAATGTTTGCCGGGCAAATGGAAATCGCCAACGGCTTCAGCGAACTGAACGATCCTGAGGATCAGCGGCGGCGCTTCGAGTCGCAGATAAAAGAACGCGAGCGCGGCGACGAAGAAGCTCACCAGATGGATGAAAATTATATAAACGCGCTGTCGTATGGCATGCCTCCGGCGGGCGGAGTGGGCGTAGGAGTGGACCGGCTGGCGATGCTGTTCACCAACTCACGCACGATTCGCGATGTGATTCTGTTTCCGTTGCTGCGTCCGGAAAAAACTTCGAGCGCGGAAGCGACAGAGGCGGAGCAGAAGTAGCAGGCTCCCGCACCTTAACAAGCACTTGAAGTCATTGTGCACGACGCGAATACTGACGCCAGTAAGTGTAAGGTCGGGGGCGGCGCTGCCGTAATGGCCACTTCGGACGTTGGGTCGGCAGCGCTTCGCTCTTCGCGGACCGGAGTATCCGCTTACACGCTAGTCGGCAGCGCTTCCGGATTTCTTTCCTGCGGTATTTTCTCCGCCCTTGGCTCCGCCTTTTCCGGGACCGAAGTTCTTGGTCAGGTAATCCAGAAAGGCATTGCGATCGGAGATGACGGCGCCGAGGCCTTCCATTTTCTTGAGTTCGGCGGACCATTGCTGGCGGGTCAGGTGCTGTTCGGTGATGCGGCCGGCATTGTGACACTGTGTGCAGGCAGCTTTGATCTTGGGTTGCATGGGTCCGGGCGGAAGCGGCTTGCCCGGAGCGCTGGGCGCTTGCGCGCTCGCCAGACTGATGGATGCGAGTAAGGCGGATGCGGATAAAAAGAGTGCCGCAAGAATTCGTTGCAACAAGCTGAAATCCCCAAATGCCCAGTTCTCAGTTCTCAGAATTGGATTGCTGTTGGTCGGCAGACGATAGTATTTGTTTCTATTTTCGATTTCAATTCAACCATCGGGCGATCCCGCGGCGCTACCGTTGATCGAGCAGATGGATGGTTTCGAGCGTGGTGTCACCTACGATTTCTAGACTTTTGGGACTGAGCTTGTCCACGGTGTCTTGCGGGGTGTGATGGAAGACGTTGTGGTAGCCGTAATCGAGGTCGATTACGTCGGCGCTGGGGACTCCGCGCTTTACGAAGGGGAGATGGTCGTCTTCGATGGGACCCTCGTAGGCGTAGAAGTGGGACTGGTAGCCCAGGCGCTCGGCGGCGGTGTAGATGAGATCGAGCAACCATGGCGTACCGTTGGTGTCGCGTAAGATGTCGAGATCGGCGTCGCCGATCATGTCCATGACCATGAGGGCCTTGATTTTCTTTAGTGTGCCGTCTTTTTCCCATTTTTCGGCGAGATGGCGCGTGCCGTAAAGGCTGTCAGTGTCTGACCATGTCTTGACGGCTTCTTCGCCATCGGTCCAGACCAGCCAGACGCTGTAGCCATCGCGCTTTTTTCCCGATCCCCCGCCGCGCAACTGGTTGGCATATTCGAGCAGGATGGCGGTGGAGGAGCCGCCGTCGTTGGCGCCGACGTATCCAGTATTGCGCAGCCAGTAGTTGGTGTCGTAGTGGCCCATGATGACGATGATGCCGTCTTTTGTGCCGGGAAATTTCGCAATGATGTTGCGGACAGGGAATTTTCCTTCTACCGTTTCAGCGGTGAAGGCATCGTCTTCGACTTGGTCGTCTTTAAGATGATCAAGGATGTAGCGCTCTAGTTTGTTGTGGTTCTCGTTGCCCATGTAGCGCTCGCCGAAAGCGGTCACCTCGCGGGTGTACTGGAAGGCCCGTTTGGAATCGATGTGCGACAGCGGGGCGTTGTCGGAAGCGGAGACTGCAGACGGAGCGGCTTCCGGCGCTGAGGTCGCTGCGGGCGACCCGGACTTTGGGTCTGCGCTTGCCGCGTCGACTGAGGTTCCTTTGGTGCAGGCTGCCGTGCCTGCCAGAGCAATGGTTAGCGGCAGGACCAGACAAATCTTTAACCACAGGGGGCACAGGGGAGCACAGGGGAAGACCTGGCAAATCCCGATGTTAGTAGCGAGTCTCTTCATTTCCCCTGTGATCCTCCGTGTCCTCTGTGGTTAGGCTTTCTTCTCCGCGCGTTTCTTACGGTGGTCGGGATGCACGAGCCATGCGATCCCGGTGCTCAGCATGTACAAGGCCACCATGGGCGCGGCGAAGATGCACATGTTCAGGATATCGGGGGTGGGCGTGATGATGGCGGCGACGACGAAGATGCCCAGGATGGCATAGCGAATATTGCGCCACATCCAGCCGGCACTGACGATGCCCATCAGCGCTAGGAAGAATATCAGGATCGGCATTTCGAAAATTACGCCCAGGCCGACGATGATGGTCAGAAACAAGGAACTGTACTCGTTGAGCGTGATCATCGGCTGGAAGTCTTTGCCATAGCCGATCAGGAATACGAGCGCCTGCGGGAGGACGATTTTGTAGCCGAAGTATCCGCCGGAGAGGAACAGAGCTATGGTCGAGACCATGAAGGGCAGGACGTAGCGCTTCTCGTTGCGGTAGAGGCCGGGCGAAATGAAGCACCAGAGTTGGTAGAGCACGAAGGGCGAGGCGACGAACAAGCCGGCCATCATTCCGACTTTCAGATACAGATTGAAAGGCTCGACCGGATTTACATACACGAGCTTGGCCGAAAGGCCGTTGCGTTGGAGAGCGTCCATGATGGGACGCTGCATGACGGCATAGATATGCTCGGCATATCCCCAGCAGGCAAAGAAGCCGATCGCGATGGCGACGACGGAATAGACAATACGCTTGCGGAGTTCCTCTAGGTGATCGAGGAAGCCCATGGTGGGCATTTGCTCCTTATCCTTATCATCCTTGGCGGATTCGTTCAGGTTTGAAGATGCGGCTGCTTCAGGCATCGGGCGCTGCCTTCGGAGCGGGAGCAGGGTCGGGAACGGGCACAGGTTCGGTGGCGACAGCGGCTTTGATTGCAACTGATTCGGCAGCGGCATCTTCGGAAGCTTCGAGTTTTTCGGCGGTCGGGGGATTGAAGATGCGATTGGCTAGCGATCCGAGCGGGGCCTGGAGAGGCGGCAGGATCTGCTGCCTGGGGCGGCCACTGCCCGCATTGCCACTGCTGTCCAGAGAATTGATTTCGGACTCGATCTGCGAGCGGAACTCATAGGAAGCGCGCCGGAATTCGTTCAGGAAGCGCGCGACTTGGCGGCCGATCTCCGGCATTTTCTTGGGGCCGAAAAGAATCAGCACCAGGAGAAACAGAAAGATCATCTCGCCGGAAAAACCAAAATTCATACATCTATCATAATGCGGGACAGGGGGAGTGGGCCACTGGCGAGTTGCAGCAGACGAAGAATTTGCAGAGTGGTGGACAAGGCCTTTAGACAACGAAGGACCTGCCTGTGCCGCGGCGGGCAAACAGCAGATCCTTCGCCTCGCTCAGGATGACAACCTTAGACAGCTTGCTAGTGTCGTCCGAAGGTGTAGCCGATCGACGCCCCGAAGCGGGTGGAGTACGAGGAACTGAACAGCTGGTTGTTGGTGACGAGGTAGACTTTGGCCTCGGGACGGATGAAGAAGCCGCCCTTGGGATAGAACTTGATGCCGGCGCTGAAGTCTCCCATGAAGTGTTTATCGCTCGAGTAGTTGGTATTGTATCCGTTGCCGCAGCCGTTACAGTACTGACGAGTGTCCAACGCGCCAATGCCGGCCGAAAGCTCGAGATACGTGTGGCTGGCGAGTTTGGGCGCGTAAATCCCGTCAAAGTCCAGAAAGAGCGGACGATAAGGGATGGGTCCATATAATTCGCTGTTGTAGACGCTCTGGGTTGCTCTCCAGTAGATTTCACCCCCGATGCCGAAATCGTGCCAGAAGAGCACGTCGCCGCTAAAGCCGGGGTAGGTGCCGCCGGTGAGCGATGGGCCTGTCGAGTTGGCTGCGGGCGCTTCCACGGTGCTGAGGCCGAAAGCCAAGTCGACCTTCTGCGCCTGCGCGAAATTCGAGAACGCGGCCAGGGCAGCGCAGGCAAACGCCAAGAGGATGGCAGTGCGCAATGTCTGTTTCAAAGAAAACCTCCGTTGAAGTATTCGGATTCAACCCGTTTGATGCAAGTTGCGAGCGCGACGCTGCCGGGCGAAAGGGAGATTTACAAGAATTTACGGTGACCGGAAGACCATGAACTGCCGAGTGCTATCACGGTCGTTTTCGCGTAGAGGAAGTGCGTGCTTCCATTTGACCTACAAATTGTTAAAGTTGGCTATTTTCGCTATTCGTTCGTCGAGACGTCGCGGGCGGATTAGTAAGCCAGCAGGATACGCAGGTCGCGAAGATTATTTCCGGTGGGTCCGGTGACTACGGTGTCGCCTAACGCGTCGAGAAGAGGGTAGGCATTGAAGCTGGAGAGCGCGTGCCGTACAGCTTCGGCGCCACCGGCACGATCGCCAGCACAGGCGTCGGCACGATTGAGGGTGCTGCCATCGACTACGGCGCCAGTGGCCGGACTGTTGCCGTCGATACCGTCGGTACCGGCGCTCAGTACGGTAATGTCGTGTCCCGATATTGGTTCGGCACAAGCGAGGGCGAACTGCTGGTTGCGTCCGCCGGTGCCACCGTTGCGGACGGTCACGGTCACCTCGCCGCCAGAGATCAAACAGACGCGTGACACAGTGCGTCGCAGTTCGCGCAGACGGTTGAGCAGGTAGGCGGCCGCCTTGTTGTAGGGCCAATCGTCGCAGGAGTTGTCGACTTCGACGGCGAAACCGGCGCGGGCGGCGGCTGCGGCAGCCTCATCGATGGCGACTTTGTTGGAGAGCACGGTCCACCAGCGCGCGCGAACGAATGCGGGATCGTCGGACTTGGGCGTCTCATCGAGCGCGTGCTGGCGGAAGAGATCGGCAACCGATTTGGGGAACTGTTCGACAAGGTTGTATTTGGCAGCGATGCGTTCGCAGTCGTGGACGGAAGTTGAATCGGGCATGGTGGGGCCAGAGGCGAGCGCGTCGGGGGTAGCGTCGGGCACGTCCGAGACAAGAATCGAAACCTGCTGCGCGGGATAGGCGGCTTGGGCGAGGCGTCCGCCCTTCACGGCAGAGAGATGTTTGCGGATGGCGTTGATCTCGGCGATGGGCGCGCCGGAATGCACGAGCGCTCGGTAGGTGGCGGCGAGGTCGGGGAGGAATATTTCGTCGTCCACTGGCTTTTCTACGATGGACGAGCCGCCGCCGGAGATCATAAAAATAACTAGCGAAGCCGAGTCGAGAGCAGTCAGCGAGTTGAGAATGGCGTCAGCAGCGCGGATGGATTCGGCGGTGGGGGTGGGATGTCCGCCGCAAAAATAACGGAAGCCGCGGACTTGGCTGGCGGACTCGACCGACGATGCCACGATGCCTTCGAGGCTGCTGCCAACCTGGGCTTCGAGAGCGGCGGCCATGGTGTGCGCGGCCTTTCCGATGGAGACGACGAAGACGCGCTGGTAGGAATCAAGATCGTGCAGATCTTCGCCGATGCGCAGGACGCGGCGCTCGCAGTGCACGTTGCGGGCGAAAGCGCTCTCGATGGAGGCGCTCTTGAGCGCTGAGGAAAATATCTCACGGGCGATGTCGCGCATGCGGCGGAATTGCTGGTCGCGCTCGGGAGAGATCAGCGACATGGTGTGGATTATAAAGAAGGTGGCTCGTCGTTCGCTGTTCGCCGCTGGTCGTTAACCGCCGGTGGTTGAGGCAGACACGATCTCGCGGACCCAATCGTCGATAGTTACGCGCATCTCCTTGAGTCTTCCTTCGAAGAAGTGATCTCCGGCTTCGATACGGACCAACTTTTTCGGGTCGGCGAAGGTGTTGACGAGCGCTTCGAGTTTGCCCGGAGGACTGAACTGATCGCGCGATCCACTGACGAAGAGTTTCGGCTTGGGGCATGACTGCAGGAATTCGAAATCGTCGACGCGGTCTTCCACGGGGACGGCGGGCAGCCCGAGGGCGATGAGCGCGCGGACCTGGTCGTCGGCATAGGCGGCGCGCAATCCTACTGCGGCACCGAAGGAAAAACCGGCGAAGATGACGGGCAGCTTGAACTCGCTTTCGATCCAGGCGAGGGCGGCGCGCACGTCTTCGACTTCGCCGATGCCGTTTGCGTGTTCGCCTTCGCTGAAGCCGGTGCCGCGGAAGTTGAAGCGGAGCACCGGAAATCCGAAGGTGTTGAGCGCTTTCATGGCGTGGAAAACGACTTTGTTGTGGAGCGTCCCACCATAGAGTGGATGCGGATGACAGACCACGGCAGCGTGTGTCGCGTTGGGCGATCCGGCGTTGAGGAGGGCTTCCAGGTGTCCGGCGGGACCGGCGAGGAACAGGGAGCGAATGCTGGACGTTTCGGGCGGCACGGGATCAGAGTACAACAGTGGGCAGTGGTGAGCGGCCCGTCAATGCTCGGCGAAGTGAATGCTCGGCGAATTGAGGGATTGCGACGCGCTCACGATTTACTGTTTACTATCCACTGTCGACTGTTACTCTTTTTCTGCATGGACCTGTTTGCGCTTACCCGCCGCCTGATCGACATTGAATCCGTTACTCCGAATGAAAGTGCGGTAGGAGATTTTCTTTGCGACGAACTGCAGCGGCGCGGCTTTGAAGCTTGGAAAATGCCGGTCGCGGGTGCGCGCGCGAATGTGCTGGCTACGTGGCCGGGGCATGCTCGTCCGGAGATTGTTTTCTCCACCCACATGGATACGGTGCCGCCGTTCATTGCCTCGTCCGAAGATGACGGGCGCATTTACGGGCGTGGAGCGTGCGACGCGAAGGGAATTATTGCGGCCCAGATTCTGGCGGCGGAAAAGCTGCGCGGAGCGGGCGTTTTCACCGGGTTGCTGTTTCTGGTGGGCGAAGAGCGCGACTCGATCGGCGCCAAGACGGCCAACCAGCAACCGATGGGCGCGCGCTTCATGATTAACGGCGAACCGACGGGAAACAAACTAGCGCTGGCGAGTAAGGGCGCACTGCACCTGGAACTGGTGGCGCGCGGAAAGATGGCGCACTCGGCGTATCCGGAGCTTGGCGAGTCGGCGATCGACAAGCTAGTGGAAGCGCTGCACCGGTTACACGCGATGAAACTTCCCGAAGACGCCGAGGTGGGTCCGTGCACAAAGAACGTGGGCTCCATTCAGGGCGGACGCGCGCCAAACGTGATTCCCGATTTTGCCAAGGCGGATCTTTTCTATCGCCTGGTGGGTCCGGCGGAGACGCTGCGGCGCGAAATCACCGAGGCCGTCGGCGAACTTGCAGAAGTTCATTTCACCCGCGAGACTCCCTTCCAGCGGCTGCGAACGCTGGAGGGTCTGCCAACGATGGTGGCGGCTTTCACCACCGACATCCCGTCGCTTGCGAACTGGGGCGAACCGCTGCTGCTCGGACCAGGCTCGATTGATGTGGCGCACACCGAGGGCGAGTTCGTGGAGAAAGCGCAATTGCGGGAAGCGGTGGAGATTTATTGTTCGATGGCGAAGAGACTTAGCAACTAGTTGTTAGTTCCTGGCTCTCAGCTAAAATGGAGCAGAAAAAGTAGTCGCGATAAACCGAGGATATGGGTTCAGAATGCTCTTGGAGGAACGGAGTATGAAATTCTATCGTCTCGCATTTGCCCTTAGTGTCATCTGCGTTGCTATCCTCACCGCAGGGTGTAGCTCATCCGAGAATAAGGCGAAGGAAAGCACGCCGGGAGCGCCGGCCGCCACACCGCCGCAGAGTAAGGAGCCCGTGCTTTACACCGGTCAGGAAGCATTCAATCGAATGACGGGGCTCGCCTTGAAATGGTCGCCGGATGCTCAGCCGGCTCGGCTGGAATCCGTTCTCACCACGGAAACCACCGGCAAGGACGGAAAATCAACAATCTGGCGAGGGTATTATGCCTCGCCCAGTCGCCGGGCCACCAAGACCATCGTTTGCTCGGGAAGCCGTCAACCGGATGCGCCGCCGTTCGGAGTTTCAGCCGAGGGAAATGAAGGGCCCTACAACGCCGAAGCCGCTAATCTTGCATTCTTACCGTTGCTGGTGAAAACCGATACGGATAAGGCATTCACGCTCACTCTGCAACACGGGGGCGATGCCATCCTCAAGAAGGATCCGCAGCAGCCCGTCACGTACGTGCTGCTCAAGGATCGGAAGCAGAACGTGCCCGTCTGGTATGTCATTTACGGCACGAGCGAGAAGGACAGGAAAGGTATCGGCGTGATTAACGCGACCACCGGCGCTTTCGTAAGCGCCGGCAAGTAAGGCTGCTCACGATTCTCAAGCGCCGAATCTCTCAGCGGCGCGAGCTTTCTTCTTGGCAGCTTCTTCTTCTCGATTCTTCGGAGGCGCGTTCGTGTCCAGCGAATCGAGAAGATGAGCCGCGACGCCGGCGATTTCATCAATTGCCGCCAGGAACGCGGCTTCATTGGCCTTCGACGGTTTGTTAAAACCCGTGATTTTCCTAACGAACTGCAGCGAAGCCGCTCGAACTTCTTCGTCAGTGACGGGCGGATCGAAGTTGAAAAGGGTTGTGATATTGCGGCACATTCAGTAGGACCTCCTCCCCGTACGGTCTCCGCCAACTCTGCGACATTTTCTCATGAAGCAAGCCGTATTTCCTCCGTCTGCAGGGACACGGCTGGCCGCATCTCACGCCCGGTAACATATTTCTTGTAGTTACTCATGTACTATGGTACATTTGTACCATGATCAATGAAACGCAACTGGTTGTTGAGCGGGTCCAGACCGGTGTTCGCATGGAAAAACGTATCCTCAAGGTGCTCAAGGCTCTCGCCGAGTATCACGACCTGTCCCTGGGCGACCTGCTGGAAGGCATCGTGCTGCACGCCTTCGACGGCAAGACTCCCTTCAGCGCCGCATCGCTCAAACGCATTCAGGACCTGAAAAAGTTCTACGCCCTCGATCTTGATTCCCGAGCCAGCCATCGCCTCACCGAAATCAAGCGCGGGCCGGCGGGAAAGAAGACCGCTGCCAGGAAGGGATAATGAATAACGATTGCCAGAACCCGGCCCGTGACAACCTCGATCTGATTGAGAAGTTCGAACAGGGCCACGCTCCCAATGGCTTCCACCATGCCGACCACGTCCGCGTCGCTTTCGCCTATGTCGCGCAATATCCTTTTCTCGAAGCGGTCGCCAGGTTCAGCGCTGCCTTGAAGCGCTTCGCAGCCGTGCAGGGGAAACCGCAGCTCTACCACGAGACCATCACCTGGGTCTACCTCATCCTGATTCGCGAGCGCCGCGCTCGCGTCGGCCGCGCCCAGACCTGGGAAGAATTCGCCGAGCGCAATGCAGATTTGCTGGTGTGGAAGGGCGGCGTGCTGAAAACCCTCTACCGCCAAGAGACCCTCGACTCCGACCTCGCCCGCCACACGTTCATTCTCCCCGATCAGGGCCTGTGATGTTTTCACACTCCGCCACCTGACACCTGAGATCTGCCACCTCACACCGCAATGTTCATCCGTCCTTGAAGCCGGGCCACTTCGGCGTTAGTATTCCGTTTCGGCTTTTGTTGCGACTTTCGAGGGCTTATGCCACAAAATTACGTCCCCATCTTTCTCTTCCTCGCCGTCGTCGGCATCCTTATTCCGGTTACGTTGGTGGTTGCCAGAATCATCCGCACGCAGAGTCCCAACCGCGTGAAACTGATGCCTTACGAGTGCGGCATCGATCCCTACGACAGCGCTCGCGGACGTTACACGGTCCGCTTTTACATCATCGCCATCATGTTCGTGATCTTTGACGTGGAAACGATTTTCCTGTTTCCCTGGGCGGTGAAGTTCAAGGCGCTCGGTGTGTTCGGGCTCATCGAAATGCTGGTCTTCCTCGGCATCCTGATCGTCGGATATGTATGGATCTGGAAGAAGGGCGCGCTCGAATGGGTGTGAGTTCGGCGAGTCCAAATCCGGCGAGTTCAATTCCGGCTATTTCCGATGAGACCTTCACCGCCAGCCGCTGGACCAGGGGGAACCTGTGGTTTCCGACGCGCATCGTGGTCAGCCCCCTGCGCGTGAGCCGCGTGAAGCGGCGTCTGTTTGGCAGCAATGAGGAAAGCATTTCTATTTCCCAGGTCGCATCGGTGAAGATTTCAACGGGAATTTTCTGGTCGGACATTCTGATTGAGTCGAGTGGAGGCACGGATCCGATTACGAGTCACGGCCATCGCAAAGCCGACGCGGTGCGCATCCGCGATTTGGTCGAGACCTATCAGGCGGCACGGCGCTAATGCCCGGTCGACAGTCATATCCGGCATTGTGATGACGGTCACATACGGTGGCTCGACCAGATGTTAGAAATAAAAGTTTCCGAATACTAACGCGGTTTTTGTAGCGATATTTTGCGACGACAAACACTGCATGGCTGAGGACGTCAAAACGCCAGCTCCACCACCGCCGCCGGAAGGCGAGAAGAAGCCGACGGCGGAAAAGCCTGCAGCAGCGGCGCCTACCGCGCCCGCGAAGCCCGCCGCTCCTGCAGCGAAGCCTGCTGCTCCAGCCAAGCCGGCTGGCCCCGTTCCCATGCCGTGGACCTCGCCGCTGGTTGAAAAATATAAGAGCCAGTACGGCTCGGGCCTCGACGCGCAGACTTATCTTGGACAGAACTACTTTTCGGTTGACCGCTCGTTGATCCCTGACATTCTGCGCCTGCTGCGCGACGAAGAGCAGTTCGACTATTGCGTCGATATCACCGCCGTGCATTATCCGAAGCGCGAAAAGCAATTCGACGTGGTATGGATCCTCTATTCCTTTCCGCGCAACGAACGGGTGCGCGTGAAAACGCAGATTGCCGACGGCGCGTCGCTGCCCTCCAGCGTCTCGATTTGGCCAACTGCCAACTGGCTGGAGCGCGAAGTCTACGACATGTTCGGCATCACGTTCGACGGACATCCTGACCTGAAGCGCATTCTGCTGCCCGACGGCTGGAAGGGCTACCCGCTGCGCAAAGATTACGGCATCCTGCAACAAGACCAAGAGTGGGTGCAGATCAATCTCGGAATCGAGAGCGGACAATGAGCGAACGCGAGAACGACGTCTCAAGCCGCGGTCTTTCCAGTCTGGATCTGTCCCACCTCGATCTCGAAACTCCCGAGAAACCGTATCTCGACTCGAACGAACTCATCATCAACATGGGGCCGCAGCATCCGGCTACGCACGGCGTGCTGCGCGTCATCCTGAAGCTCGACGGCGAAAAAGTTCTCGGCACCGAGTGTGTCATCGGATACCTCCACCGCGGCGTGGAGAAAATTGCCGAGAACCGCACCTATACGATGTTCAATCCCTACGTCGATCGCATGGATTATGTTGCCGCGGTGTCGAATGGCCTCGGCTACTGCGAAGCGGTCGAGAAGCTGCTGAATGTCGAGGCGCCCCCGCGCGCCAAATATATTCGCGTGATCCTGACCGAATTGAACCGCATTGCCAGCCACCAGCTTTGGCTGGGCACGCACGCGCTCGATATCGGCGCGATGACGCCGCTGTTCTATACGTTCCGCGACCGGGAAGAGATCCTGAAGATTTTCGAAAGGTACTGCGGCGCGCGCCTGACCACGCATGCCTTCCGCATCGGCGGCTGCCAGTATGAGACTTACGCCGGCTTCGAAAAAGACGTAAAGAATTTCCTGGCTTTTTTCCCGCCGAAGATCGACGAATATGAAGCGCTGCTTACCACCAACCGCATCTGGCTGGAGCGGACGAAAAAGGTGGGCGTGATTTCCGCTGCCGATGCCATTGCGCTCGGCGTGACCGGGCCCGTGCTGCGCGCCAGCGGCGTGCAGTGGGATCTGCGCAAGGCCCAGCCCTACGCGGCCTACTCCGAATTCGATTTCGAAATTCCGATCGGCGAAAACGGCGACACGTACGACCGGTACATGGTCCGAATGGTCGAAATGCGCCAGTCGCTGCGCATCATCGAGCAGGCCGTCAACGGTATCCCGGAGGGCCCGATCATGGGCAAAGTACCCAAGGTGATCAAGCCGCCGGTGGGCGAAATCTATCATTCGATCGAAGCGCCGAAGGGCGAGCTCGGATACTTCATCGTCAGCGACGGCTCGACCCAGCCCTATCGCCTGCGGGTGCGACCGCCATCGTTCGTCAATTTGCAAGCACTCGACATCATGGTGCGCGGCATGCTGGTCGCTGACGTAGTTGCAGTCATCGGCACGCTCGACATCGTGCTCGGCGAGGTAGACCGCTGATGCTGAACCAGTTCATGTCGTACCTCGGCAGCAACGTCACTCCCGGCTCCGCCAACAACCAGCTGTGGGCGCTCATTTATGTGCTCATTATTTTCGCGGGAGTGTCGGTGGCCGTGATCGCCATGAACTGGATCGAGCGCAAGGCGCTCGCCCACTTCCAGATTCGCCTTGGCCCCATGCGCGTGGGCCCGCACGGATTGCTGCAGCCCATCGCCGACGCTCTCAAGTTGATGCTCAAAGAAGACATCATCCCCGCCGAAGCCGACCAGTTCGTCTTCTGGGTCGCGCCGCTGATCGGCCTGCTGGCGTCGTTCACCGTTTATACCGTGATTCCGTTTGGACCTTCGCAGGCGGTGAGTGACATGAACATCGGCATCTTGTTTATGCTCGGTGTCTCGTCGCTGGGTGTGCTCGGCATCGTGGTCGCGGGATGGGCATCGAACTCGCACTATCCGCTGATCGGCGCGCTGCGGTCGAGTGCGCAGATGGTGTCCTATGAAGTCGCCATGGGACTGGCGGTCGTCTCGGCCATCCTCATGACCAGCCTGAATGCAAAAGGCACCGGCACGCTGAGCATGATTGGGATCGTCCAGTCACAGCAGCAGCAGGGCGTCTGGTTCATCTTTAAGTTCTTTCCGCTCGGCCTGATCGCGTTCGTGATTTTCGCTATCGCCATGATCGCCGAGACCAACCGCGCGCCCTTTGATATGGCCGAGGCGGAATCGGAACTGACTGCCGGATATCACACCGAGTACAGCGGGCTGCGCTGGTCGCTCTTCATGCTCGCCGAATATGCTGCCATGATCGCCGTCTCTTCGATCGCGGTCACACTCTGGCTCGGCGGATGGATGCGTCCGTTTGTGAACCTGCTGCACGCGCCAGCGTGGGACTTCATCTTCTCGCTCTTTCCCGGGCTCACATTCCTCGGTCTGACAGCGATTGCTTTTATTGGCACGGCACGCATGCCGGCGCATTCCTTCTTCAAGGTTCAGCGCATCGGGCTCGCAGTGTTCGCAGCGCTGCTTGGCTTCATCGCGCTGCTGCTGCTCGTGATTGCGCTCGCAGGGCGTTCGGCGGATATGAGCTTGGCGGCCAGGTTCAACGAAGGCATCGGCTATGTGTATTGGTTTGTGCTGAAGGTTGCCGTCTTCATGTATCTGTTCATCTGGTATCGCGCGACCTGGCCGCGTTACCGCTTTGACCAGTTGATGAAGATTGGATGGAAAGTGATGCTGCCGATTTCACTCGGCGTGCTGATGGTGACGGCCATTGTGGGGGTGCTGGTTTCATGAACCCCGCTCTTAACTCAGGGATGGCTCCGGTCGCGACGCCCTGGTTCTTTTACGTGCTGGCGGGACTGGCCGTCGCCAGTGGCGTGGCGGTCATCACACGGCGGAACGCCGTGCATGCCGCGCTGGCGCTGATCGTGACCCTGCTTTCCGTGGCGGGTCTCTACTTAATGTTGTATGCCCCGTTCGTGTTTGCCGTGCAGTTATTCGTTTACGCGGGCGGAATCATGCTGCTGTTTTTGTTCGTGATTATGCTGGTGAATATCGAGCGCTCGTCCAAAGAACGGAGGTTCAATCGCATGTGGCCGGTAGCCTTGGCAGCGGCCTGTGCGTTGATGGCGTTGTTCGTGTCCGCGTTCGTGCAGGGCAAGGCGCTGTTCCCGGACCGTATGATGGCGCTGGCCGAAGGGTCGAACACGCAGCAGATCGCCATCATGCTCTACGGAGAATCCGGCAGGATGGGTCAATACACGTTCGCCTTCGAAATCGCCTCGCTGCTGTTGCTGGTGGCGATTCTGGGGGCGGTAATTATGACGAAGAAGAAAATCTAGTACCTCGTCGTTCGCACGACGAACAGCAGCGCCGACTAGCGAACGACGAACGACGGTTTTTATGGTTCCTATAACAACGTTTCACTATCTTGTCGTTGCTGCAGCACTCTTCGCGCTGGGTGTGATCGGTGTGCTTACGCGCCGCAATGTGGTGATTGTGCTGATGTCGATCGAGTTGATTCTGAATGCGGTGAACCTGAACCTGGTGGCGTTCTCGCGCATGTGGGGAAACCTCCACGGACAGGTATTCTCGATCTTTGTTACTGTGGACGCCGCCGCCGAAGCCGCCGTAGGGCTCGGCATTTTGATCGCCTTCTTCCGTAATAAGGAGACGATCAATGTGGATGAGATTGATTTGTTGAAATGGTAGAAGGGCAGCCGTCAGCTATCAGCTCTCCGCTTCAGTTAGGGACGCTACAGGCTGCGAGCTACAAACCAAAGATGAATAGCCAACAACCAACGACCAACGACTAACGACATGTTCTTTCTAAACCACATCTGGCTGATCCCGCTCTTCCCGGCCTTCGGGGCCGCGATGATGTTTTTCTTTGGGCGGCGACTGCAGAAGGCCACGGTCAACGCGGTCTGCGTCGGCGTGGTCGTCCTCGCATTCTTATTTGCGTGCTTCACCGTGGTCGAATATACGCACTTCGCGCATGGTACGGGACAGCCTTTTCAGAAGATTGTTTATACGTGGCTGGGCAGTGGTGACGGGCATCTGAATTTCGTTAAGCGTGACGGGACGCTCGCCTCATTCAACGCCGACGCGGGGTTTCTGCTCGATCCCCTCTCTTCCATCTGGCTGCTCTTCGTGACCGGCGTGGGCATGCTGATCCACATTTACTCCGTGGGATACATGGCGCACGAAGGCGGCTATTACCGCTTCTTCGGATACATGAACCTGTTCATGTTTACGATGCTTACGCTCATCCTGGCGAATAACTACATGCTGCTGTTCGTGGGGTGGGAGGGTGTGGGCTTGTGCTCGTATCTGCTGATCGGCTTTTACTTTCATCGTAACTCCGCTTCGACTGCGGCCAACAAGGCGTTCATCGTGAACCGCATCGGCGATGCCGGATTCATTCTGGGCGCGCTCACGCTCTCCTGGTATCTGGGCTCATTTCGCTTCACCGACATCAACACGCTGGCGCGCAGTGGACACTTCGCGATCGGCGATCCCGTGCTCACGGTCGCCGCGCTGCTGTTGTTTGTCGGAGCTTGCGGCAAGTCCGCGCAGCTTCCTCTCTATGTCTGGCTGCCCGATGCGATGGAGGGACCCACGCCAGTTTCGGCACTGATCCATGCCGCGACCATGGTGACGGCGGGCGTGTACATGGTGGCGCGCTCGAATGCCATATTCGTGCTGGCCCCAACGGCGATGAAAACCGTGGCCATCATTGGGGCGCTCACTGCGGTGTTCGCCGCGTCCATCGGACTGGTACAGAACGACATCAAGCGCGTGCTTGCCTACTCCACCGTCTCGCAGCTGGGGTATATGTTTCTAGCGCTCGGCGTCGGCGCGTTCGCGGCGGGCGTTTTCCATGTGTTCACGCACGCGTTCTTCAAGGCGCTGCTCTTCCTGGGTTCAGGCTCGGTGATTCATGCTTTGAGCGGCGAGCAAGATATGCGCAACATGGGGGACTTGCAAAAACGCATCCCGACCACGTACAAGACGATGTTGATCGCGACGCTGGCGATCGCCGGCATCTTTCCGTTCGCCGGTTTCTTCTCCAAAGACGAAATACTGTGGCAAACGTGGGCTTCGGAAGGCGGCGCGTATCGCATCCTTTGGTTTGTCGGTTATGGCACCGCCCTGATGACCGCTTTCTACATGTTCCGTTTGATGTATCTGACGTTCTACAGCCCGTCGCGGATGAGCCACGAAGTCGAGCATCACGTGCACGAGTCGCCGAAATCAATGACTGTGCCGCTCGTGATCCTGGCGATCTGCTCGATTGGCGCGGGATGGTTGAGCTGGCCGCATAGCTTAGGCGGATCGGCGCACTTTGAAAAGTTTCTGGAGCCGGTGTTTGCGCGAGAAGCGGTGGTTCTGGTTGAGGAAGGGAAGTCGGCGCAGTTAGCGGCGGGCGAGAAGGAATCCGAGCAGACCGATAAGACCGAATATGTGCTGATGTTCTTATCGCTGGCGGCGGCAGGTGTTGGTTGGGGAATGGCGCGCCATTCCTATATCAACGCCGGCAAAGGCTATACCGAGCCCATTGCCGTGAAGGCTCCGCCGCTCTACACCGTGCTCTACAACAAATGGTTTGTCGACGAGGGCTACGATTACGTTTTCACCGGACGCCGCAAGATCGGTAAGATTCGTCTGGGCGCGATGGGCGCGGGCGAAGCGTCGTCGTGGTTCGATGCCAAGATCATCGATGGAGCGGTCAACGATGTGGGCTGGGTCACACGCGCTGTGGCTACGCTCTCGACTTGGTGGGACAAGTGGATCATTGACGGCGTGGGAGTGAACGGTCCCGCGATTCTCGCCCGAATGATCTCTTATCCGGCGCGTCTGTTCGAATGGGGACTGGTGCAGTGGTACGCGCTGGTCATGGTCGCCGGGCTGCTTGGATTTGGCGTGTATTACGTGTGGAAGTGAAATGCCGGCTCTTAGCTTTTGGTTCTTAGCTGTTAGCTAGAAGCCAAAGGCCAAGAGCTAACAGCTAAGAGCTCTTATGCAAAATCACATACTATCTATCATTCTCTTCACGCCGCTCGTGGGCGCGCTTGCTCTCCTGTTTGTTCCTAAGGAGAACAAGGACGCGATCCGCTGGATTGCTAACATTTTTGCTCTCGCCAGCTTCCTGATCTCGTTGCCACTCGTACCGATGTTCTGGGCGCAGCGCTTTGAGGTGACCCCTACGCATTTCAAGTTCCTGGAGGGCACGCCGAATAACTGGATCCCCTCGATTGGCGCGGGTTACAACCTCGGCATTGACGGCATCTCGTTTCTGCTCATTATGTTGACCACGCTGCTGGGATGGATCTCGATTCTCTCCTCGTGGACCGCGATCGAGGATCGCGTGAAGGAATATTACGTCTGGTTTCTGGTGTTGCAGACGGGGATGCTCGGCGTTTTTATGGCGCTCGATTTTTTCCTCTTCTTCGTTTTCTGGGAAGCGATGCTGGTGCCGATGTATCTGCTCATTGGCATCTGGGGCGGTCCGCGCAAGCTTTATGCGGCCATCAAGTTCTTTTTGTATACGCTGCTGGGCTCCGTGCTGATGCTGCTTGGCATTCTATTCCTCTATTTCCATCACCACACGGTTACCGGCGTCTTCACGTTCAGTATCACAGAGCTTTATAAGACGGCGCCGATGATCCCATTCCAATACGCTATCTGGCTCTTCGTTGCCTTCTTTATTGGATTCGCCATCAAGGTTCCGATGTTTCCGTTCCACACCTGGCTGCCGGACGCGCACGTGGAAGCGCCTACCGCCGGCTCCGTCATTCTGGCGGGAGTTTTGCTGAAGATGGGAACATACGGATTCGTGCGCTTCTCGCTGCCCTTCTTCCCGCAGGTGATCTCCAGTTCCGCCACCTTCCTGAATGTGACGACTCGCGGCTGGATGATCGGGCTCTCACTCGTTGGCATCATCTATGGCGCTCTCGTTTCGCTGATGCAGAAGGACATGAAAAAACTAGTGGCGTATTCGTCTGTCAGCCACCTGGGCTTCTGCACGCTGGGAATCTTTGCCCTGAATTCGATGGGCTTGAGCGGCTCGGTGCTACAGCAGATCAATCACGGCATTTCGACCGGCGCGCTGTTCTTGATCGTCGGCATTTTGTATGAGCGGCGGCACACGCGTGAGATCGCCGAATATGGCGGCATTTCGAACGTGATGCCCATCTACGCAACGATCACGATGATCATGTTCCTTTCGTCGATGGGATTGCCGCTGCTGAATGGGTTTGTCGGCGAGTTCACGATTCTGCAGGGAGCGTTCACGGCGAACTGGAAGTGGGCGGCGTGGGCGGCGCCGGGCGTGGTTCTGGCGGCGGCTTATCTGCTCTGGCTCTATCAGCGCGTATTCTTTGGGACGGTGACGAATCCCAAGAATGAAAAACTGCATGATCTTACCCCGCGCGAAATCCTTACATTTGTGCCGCTGATCATCATGGCGTTATGGATCGGGCTTTATCCCAAGCCGTTTTTCCAGATCCTCGAACAACCGGTCAATCAGATTGTGCAGACGATTCAAAACAACTCCAACTCCAACGCACCGGTGAACGCGCAGATGTCCCCGGTGCCATCTGTGCAGGAGGCTGCTGTCGCCGCATCGAACGTGACTGGAACGAAAGTCGTCAAAGCGAAAGTCGTTGCACCGAAAGCGAGCAACTAAGTGCGAGGTTTCTCCCCAATCGACTACCAGTTGATGTTGCCGATGGTGGAACTAACCATTTTCGCGCTCGGCATTCTGCTGATTGACCTGATGGTTCCGCGGGGATGGAAATGGATCAACGCCCTGGGCGCCTTTGTCGGCGTTCTGTTTGCGGCTGTGTGCGTATGGCGAATTCAGTCGACGCTGCCGCCGAGGGGCTCGTGGGGGTTTTATAACGCGCTATTGGTGGACCGCTTCGCCATTTACTTCTGGTATCTATTTCTCGCTGGGGCGGCCATCGCCATCGTGGGCTCGGTGCACTATCTCGACCTCGAGGAGGAACACCACGGCGAATACTACTCTCTGCTGCTTCTTTCCGTGGTGGGCATGATGTGCATGGCGGCGGGATTCGATATCGTGCTCATTTTCATCGGGCTCGAACTGATGGCGATTTCCACTTATGTGCTGGTTGGGTTCTTGCGGCGCGACCGGCGCTCGAACGAGGCGGCCTTAAAATATCTGTTGCTGGGGGCATTTTCGTCGGGCATTTTTGCTTATGGCCTCTCGCTGTTCTACGGACTTTCGGGCGGCACCAATCTGTTGCTCATTGCGCGCGCGGTCTCGGCGCAGAATCCGCACAATCCGGTGATAGTGATCGCGCTGCTGACCACCATGACCGGATTGTTGTTCAAGATTGCCGCCGTTCCATTTCATCAGTGGGCGCCGGACGCTTACGAAGGTGCGCCCACCAGCATTACCGGCTTCATGTCGGTGGCGGTAAAGGCGGCGGCTTGGGCCATGTTACTGCGCATACTGGTGTATGGGTTGTTTCCGCTGCGCTCGGTTTACACTCCGGTGATTGTGATCGTCGCCATCGCCACTATGACCGGCGCCAACTTCGCGGCGCTCACGCAGACCAACACCAAGCGGCTGCTTGCGTACTCGTCGATCGCGCACGTCGGTTACATGCTGCTGGCGTTTGTGGCCATGGGAACTTCGAAGCCGGGCAGCCCTGGTTTTGTCGACGGCTTCAAGGGAGTCCTGATTTATTTGATGGTCTATACGTTCATGAATCTGGGTGCGTTTGCTGTGATCACGTCGTTGCGGCAGCGCAATGTGATTGGCGACGAGCTCGACGATATGGCCGGGCTCTACCGGCGCGCGCCCGTCGAAGCTGCGTTGATGCTGCTGTTCCTGCTTTCACTCGCCGGCATTCCGCCCGCGGCTGGGTTCCTGGGCAAGTACTACATCTTCCTGAGCCTGATCGAAAGCGGACATTACGGACTAGCCTCGCTCGGCGTGCTCTATTCGCTGTTCGGACTTTATTACTACTTGAAGATCGCGAACGCCATGCTGATGCGCGCGCCGATGGCGACCGAACGGCTGCCCATCAGCCTCGGAATGCGTTGCACCCTGGGCGTGACGGCGCTGGCGACGATCGTGATCGGAGTTTTTCCAGAGCCGTTTATTCGTGGCGTCAACTGGTCGTTGGGAATTGCGCAGTCGCCGCATGTGGCGGCTATGTTGAAGTGAGGCTACGAGCCGCGAACTACGAGCTTCGAGCAAACAAACCGCCGCGCGCCTGCTCGGTTTGCCTTGTTCCGGCTTTGTTCCTGGCTCGTCGCCCGGAAGGCATCGGGTCGGGTTGCTCATAGCTCGAAGCCCGTAGCTCGCGGCTGATTTACAATTCCTTCGCATGCCCGAGCCTCCCAATCCCCCGGAGAAGAAGGATCCTCTGGTCTCACTGGCTCGCTATTCCGAAATAGGGTTCATTATTCCAGCGGCGATTTTGCTCGGCTTCTTTGTGGGCAAGCTCGCCGATTACTGGCTGCATACTAAGTGGCTTTATCTGATTGGGCTATTGTTTGGCGCGGTGGTTGGTTTCTGGCAGATGATCCGCATGGCGCTGGGCGCTTTCAAAAAATGAATGAGCGTGAGCACTTCGACCGGCCCGCGGAGACTCCACCGGCGGAGACTGTCGATGAGCGCTCCATCAATGATCGTTCGATCAATGATCGCATGATCGATGAGCGCACCAGGTATGAGCGCATCATTCCTCGCCTGCTGCGCAACATGCTGGTGGTCAGCGTTCTGCTGCTGGGGCCGGCGTTCTGGCTCTACCGCTGGGCGGGATCGATTGGGTTTGCCTTCGGAGCGGCGGTCTCCTATGTCAACTTTCGCTCGCTGACGCGCGGCGTCGAAGGACTTGCCGATCGCATTGTCAACCGGAACAGCCGGGAGAAAGGCGGCTGGATCGTTCTGCGCTTCTTGGTGCGCTACGGGTTGGTGGCAGCCGTTGCCTATGCTATATTCGAGAGTTCTTCCCTGGCGTTTCGCGGCTTTCTGTGGGGGTTGTGTGTGCCGGTGGCAGCCCTGATGGCTGAGGCGGCATGGGAAGGGTACATGGCCTTCCGGCGAGGATCGTATTGAAGTCTGAAAATGGAACAACTGACTTTTACCGCATTCCTAAATCATCTATTCGGCCGGCAGGTGCTGGCGTTGCTGCAGGCGCTCCACATTCATCCGAAGTACCCGGCTCATCCGATCACCAACAGCTTCGCGATGGAACTGCTGGTCGCGCTGCTGCTGACAATTTTTTTCATCGCTGTACGCTCGCGCCTTTCGGTGGAGCGTCCGGGCGGATTGCAACATACCATGGAAGCGATCCATGGTTTTATCAGCGACATGGCTGATGAGGTGATTGGCCATCATGGTCAAAGGGACGTGCCCTACCTGGTCACGCTCGGCATGTTCATTTTATGTTGCAATTTGCTTGGACTGGTGCCGGGACTGGAATCGCCAACCGGAGTGCCGATTGTTCCGCTCGGTTGCGCCCTGTTGACCTGGTTTTATTATCACTTTCAGGGCCTGCGAACGAACGGACCCTTCGGCTATTTGAAACACTTCATCGGGCCGCAGGATAAGGAAATGCCTCTCGTCATGCGCTTAATTTTGCCGGTCCCGATGTTTTTCATTGAGGTGTTCAGCCATATTGCCCGGGCCATGTCGCTGACGATTCGTCTTTTTGCCAACATGTTTGCCGGGGAGATGGTCACCCTGGTGTTCTTTTCGCTCATACCCTTGGGGATCCCCGTGATATTCGAGGGACTCCACATTGGCGTGTCGCTAGTTCAGACGTATGTTTTTGTGCTGCTCCCCGCCGTGTACCTGGGCGAGGCGACAGGAGGGGCACACTAAAGCAGTACCCAGTACCCGGTAGCCAGTACCCAGCGAGGCGATTTTTTCTGGGTACTGGCTACTGGCTACTGACAACTGCCTTCAGCGTGAGGGCGCCGGCTTTAAGGCACGGCGTCAACCACCCACTGGGGGCAATTCATATAAGGAGAACCATGATGCGGAGATTTGTTTTGTTGATGTTGGTAATGTTGATAGCGTCGGTGATGGCGGTGCCGGCGTTTGCGCAGGGAACGACGGGAGCGGCTGGGACCACAAACTGGGTGGCGCTGACTTCCGGTTTTGCGCTTGCACTGGCGTCGGGGCTGGCGGCACTCGGACAGGGAAAAGTGGCGGGAGCGGCCTGCGAAGCGCTGGGACGCAATCCGGCGGCGCGTCCTGGAATTATGGTCGCTCTGATTCTTGGCCTCGCCTTCATCGAGTCCCTGGTGTTGTACGTGCTTGTAATTGTTTTTGTGAAGGTTGTGTAAGGCGCTCCGGGTCACCGGGCACGCCGTTTTTGTGGAGCTTAATATTGCGAAAGAGCCCCTGCTAGCGCAGGGGCTTTTTCTTGGGCAGAGTTAGTGCGCGCCAGTAAAGGGTACGGCCAGACACGGCAAGCCGTGCCTCTACGAGGCTTATTGAATGGCGAAGAGCGACAGCCCGGAGGCTAAACTTTTCGATCGCCGTCCCAGGTGGCGGAGCGATTGTCGGGGATTCTTTGCAGGGCCTCGACCAGTACGCGGCGGAGGCGATAGCGGCTGTCGAGGTCCATGCTGACGAACTCGAAACCGATTTCATTGACGCGGGCGCGGCGCAGCAGAACTTCGCCGCGGATCTTTTTCACGCCCAGAGAGATTTCGACGTGGGCTTCGGAGCCGACGCGGAGATTGTCGTTGCGCGTGCCCATACCGCCGCCAAGACTCATCTCCCGCATGATGATGTTCGACTTTCCCCAGGAACTGGAGAGAGTGGCGGAGAGCGTGCGCGGCAGGATGATGCGCTCGTAGCGGCGCTGGCGGACCCAGGGACATCCGGGGCCGGGATCGAGCGGAGCGATGGCCAGTTCGCCGGGTTCGAGGCCGCTTTCGGCGAGAGCCTGGGTGCCGTAGCGGGGATCAATCTTGGCGAGCGCCTGAAGGGCAGCGATTCTCAATTCGCGGTGTTGGCTGTAGCCGAACAGTTTCTTGTCTGCCACGACGGCGCGCAGAATTGGGATGGCTTCGACCTCGCGCAGGCGGCCGAGTGACTCGATGGCTTTCAGTTGCACGAACGGGGGACGGTTGTGCGCTTCCCCGGCAGCGGCCAGCGCGATCACACTGGAACTGGCGCTGCGGTCCTGGCTCATGCCGATCTCGTCGATGGCCTCGGGCAAAATGAGCGTGTCGAGCAGTTCCAGGAGTTCAAGCAGGGTGCGTCCGCGGTCCGGCGCGGCGCCATAGGCGATCTGGCGAACGATCACGTCCTGATAGAAACGGTTGAACTCACCCATGCGGGAGGGCAGCAGCTCCAGCAGTGAAGTCACGGCGAGGCGGCTCAAAAGGCCGACGGTGGAGGCAGCCTGACGAGGCTGTCCGGTACGCAGAATGTCGCGCAGGTCGTCGATGGCAGGTTGTCCGAGTTCGGCAACGAGTTCGACAATGCGATCGCATTCGATGCGTTTCCCCGCCCGGAAGAAACGGTCAGCCAGGTGTTCGACGGAATTTCTGGGCAGCTGCTGCAGGACATTGACCAGATCGTCAGGCACCTGATCGGCATTGATGGCTTCTTCGATCATTTCGGGCAGGCGATTTTCGATGCCGACGCGGGAGCGAAGATCCTGCACCAGGGCAGGCCGTTGCTGGGCTACTCTTTCGAGCGAGGAGCACAGTTCGGCGACGGTTTTGTACTTCTTGCGGGCGCAGGCCTCCTGCCCGAAGCGGGCAAAGGCGGCGCTCAGCAGGCTCTGGATCTCGGAGTCGTTTTCTTGACCCAGTTTGTCGCTAATCATGGCGAGGGCATTGGGCATGACGTCATCCGGCGCGGTGGCATAGAGGTCGGCGAGTTGAGCCAGACCACTGGCGACTTTGCGGCGGAGGTCGGCCTCGGGGGCGTCGAGGCCATTGCAGTAATTGGAGAGAATTTTAGCCGCGATCTCATTGTCGTCGCGCTCAAAAAGAATCTCGACGAACTGGCGAATATTGCGCGGCGGTACGCAGGTGGCTTCGCTCGAGAGCAAAACGCTTTTCTTGCCGGCTTCCGGAATCTCAGCCCAGAACATGCGATCCAGAATGTCGGCGTGGGACTCAACCAGCACCCCGGCCTTTGATAACTTATCTTCCTGAACGCGCAGGATCTGGCGGAGCGTATCCATCTGCCGGCTCATGTGCTCCATCATCTCGTGGACGGCATTGACCTTGACTTCGCCACGCTGATAGCGGTCGAGAGCGAATTTGATGGCCATGCTTTCGGCAGCCTTCATTAGAAGCGGAGTGTCATTGCTGCCTTCGCCATGGTTCTGGGAAACTTGGGAAGCCAGACTCTCGAGGAGCTGGGCGAGATTAACCTTGGCGCCTTCGGAAGACTTGCTGAGTTCGGCCTGGATATTTTGCTCGGCAGCGTTCGGATCCTGCATCGCCTGTCCAAAATGCGTGAGCAGGCGAATGGTCTGGATGACCTCCTCTTCCTGCAAGGGAACGACGCCTAAGTTTCCGACAGAGGTTGCGCCAGACCATGATCCACCTGCGCCCGTGACTATGCCACCGGGAATGGGAATACTGGGAACGGTGCCCAGGGGTGCGCTGCCGGGTGTTCCGGCACCACTGACGCTGGCTCCTTGGGCGGCGGCAATCAACTGCAGAAGTTTCTGAGGATCGTTCAGCCAATTCTTGAATTCGGGGCCGAGTGACTGAGCGGCGAGCTGGGCGGCGATGGAAAATTCGCCGGTGGCGGAATCGGCGGCCACGAACTTGACCTCGTTGATGCGGATGGAGGAATCCTTGTTATCGCCGAGGCTTTCCTTGATCTGCTTGGCGAAGTCCTGCGCTTTGGAGCCGCCCATGGCAAAGGCGCGGACCAGGCGGGTGAAATCCTCGAGCGTGACCTTGTTGGAAAACAGGATGCTGGAGAGGCCGGCGGCGTTCAGCAACTGTGCGAAGCTGCGCTCGGCTTGTCCGGCTTCGAGCGGGATGCCATCGAGAAGGAGTTTGTTGTCGGAAACACCGAGCAGAAAACCAGTGTCACCGCTCTTGGGCAGCGCCTGCTGGAGTTCTTTCCAGGTGGTCTCGAATTGGCCCTCGGTGCGCTTGTGAGTCACTCCGTACAACCGGGTGTACTTCACCAAAATATTGAGACTGTGGAGGAAAGACCGAGCGGACGCGCTGCGGCTGGCATCGGTCTGGACGGGGTTGGAGATAACAGCCTCCTCTCGGTAAATCTCAAAGAGTGATCCCGTCAAGACTAAGCCGGAAATTGGTCCAATGCACGATTACGGAGGTAATTGGACGAAATAGAAGGCCGGCGCACGGATGACTGCACGGAGGGACAGGGTCTTTTGGCAACCGGCGCGCTACACTGGTGACGCCTGAGGACGCGGCAAGCCGCGCTTTTACGGGAATGTTCCGATGAAGATTGGCGTGCTTTTTTTTGGCGTATTGAAGGAACTGGTAGGACGATCGGGCGAGATGGTCGTTCTGCCGGAAGGGGCACGGGTGCGCGAAGTACTCCTTTATTATGCGCGCCAGGCTCCGCGGTTTGAGGCGATGGTACCGTCGCTGGGGATTTCCGTGAATCAGGAATATTCGGGAGTGGATCGCACGCTGCACGAAGGCGATGAAGTGGGGCTATTGCCGCCGGTGAGCGGCGGTTTGGATGAAGGCGGCAAGGTCCCGGGCGAAGTTCGGATTGTTCGCGAACGCATTGATACCGAGGCTGTGGTTTCGTGCTTGAAGCGTCCAGCGGATGGCTCGGCCTTGATCTTTGAGGGTGTGGTGCGGGACAACACGCGTGGGCGGCGCACGCTCTACCTGGAGTATGAAGCTTATGAAGCGATGGCGCTAAGACAAATGGAATCTCTGGCGGTGGAGGCGCGGGCGCGTTTTCCGGTGCGGGGAGTATCGATCGTCCACCGGCTGGGGCGCTTGGAGATCGGAGAGACCAGCGTGTTGATCGTGGTGGCTACGGCGCACCGGGGCGCGGCGTTTGAAGCCTGCCGCTGGATCATCGACACGCTGAAGAAAACGGTGCCGATCTGGAAGAAAGAATACTTTGAAGATGGCGCAGTTTGGGCGGATGGGGAAGCGTTTCCCGAAGAAATTCGACGGCCGGGAGGCCCAGCGGGAAAGCAAGCTGCATCCAAGTGACTGACTCTCAAATGAAGCGAATCCAAAATGTGCTGCGAATTGCGAGCTACGGGATGCGAGCGAACCGGCTCAGGGCTTGCTCGTTGCTCGAAGCTCGAAGCTCGAAGCTCGTGGCCTGCCTGATCGTTTGCGCCTTGAGCCTGTGCACCACCACCGCGTTGCTGGCGGAGGAACCGGAAACCACGTTCAAAGTCGACGTGAAGCTGGTGAACGTGTTCGTGACCGTGACGGATGCGCGTGGTGCTCCGGTGGCGAACCTGCAAAAAGAGAATTTTGTGCTGAAGGAAGACGGCAAAGAGCAAAAGATCGCGATCTTCAGCAAGGAATCAGCACTGCCGCTGTCGATTGTGCTGGCGGTGGACACCAGCCTCAGCACCAGAAAAGATCTGCCGCTGGAGTTGATCTCGGCGCGCAAGTTTGCGCACGCGATTGTACGGCCGCAGGATGGACTCGCCCTGTACAAGTTCAGCGAGACCGTGAGTCAAATGGTGCCGTTCACGTCCGATTTGAAGCAGATTGACGCCGGAATCGACCGCGAGCGCAATGGTTCGGCCACGGCGCTCTACGACGCGGTTTTCCTCGGATCGCATGCGCTGAGCCGGCGGCAGGGAAGAAAAGTGATGGTGGTGATTACCGATGGCGGAGACACGATGAGCCAGGTGGACTACAAAGAAGCGCTGCGCGCGGCCCAGGAGGCGGAGGCGATCATTTATAGCATCATCATCGTGCCCATCGAAGCGGACGCGGGACGAGACACGGGCGGCGAGCACGCGCTGGTCCAGATCTCATCGGACACAGGCGGAAAATATTACTACGCCACGTCGCTGCCGCAACTGGACGACGCGTTCCGGCAGATCAGCGACGAACTGCGGACGCAGTATCTGCTGGCCTACTATCCGTCGGAGCGCTATTCGAATTCGCAGTTTCGTCAGCTGCGGGTGGACTTGACGAACCCGCCAGCGGGCGGCCCCTATCAGTCGCACTATCGCGCCGGGTATTACACGCGCAAGGGGACGTTCTAGACTGTCGTTCTATACGAGTTCAAGGCGGCCAGGCTGGAGGATTCCGAAATGGTTCGAGGCCTTCGTCCTGCCCTGAACAGATTCCTGAATGCCAGGTCCCAGTTGTTGGAACTCCATCTGGGACTGGTGGCCCTATAAAAAACCATATTGTCGCTCGACAGACAATTCTAAAAAATGTATGTCGCCGCCTCGGGCTCGCCGGTTTGTCTTTATTTTCATGCACTCCGAACGGCATGTCGCGTGCATCGCGCTGTTATAGTGCAGAGGTTTTGTGCGGGGGGATTATTGCACCACAACTCCTGGGCCAGCCTGACTAACACCCTTCGCCGCATTCGGATTTTAGGTTACGAAATGCTGTCATTTTAGCTGTCACGCATCGGCATTTTCATGGTTGCTGACTCGGTTAATTGCGGACGCAACACGGATTACCGCAATCCAGATAAAGCAAAACAAGTAAATTCGCTTTCCGACTTTGTTTGCAGGGAGGGGTGCATGTCCGCTACCGAAAAATCGTCGAGGTTGTTCACCGCAGTATCTAACTTTGAAACCCCCAAGCCAGGCTATCGACACGTGCATTTCGCGATTGCACTGCTGGTGTTCTCGATGTATGTGGTCTTCAGCGCGAGTCCCGCTGCCGCCCAATCCGTGAACACCGGGACCGTCGTTGGGGTGGTGAAGGACACCTCGGGCGCAGTCATCAGTGGTGCGGACCTCACGCTCACCGACAAGACGACCAACACAAGCCGCACGACTACCACCAGTGATACCGGTAGCTACGTGTTCACGAATGTTCCACCAGGGACTTATGACCTCACGGCCAAGCACCAAGGGTTTGCCCAAGGGAAGGTTGAAAACCTGAAGGTTGATGTCGGCCAGCAAGCCACCGTCAATGTCCCGCTGCGAGTTGGCGGTGTCACAGAAGAGGTTGTAGTTGAGGCCACAGGCGTCGAACTGCAGACGCTGAATTCCACGATTGGCAACGTTGTTAGTGGCGCGGCCTTGGAGAACTTGCCGGCCCTTGGCCGCGATACCAGTTCGTTCGTCACCCTGCAAGCTGGCGTGAGCCCGGACGGCAGCGCTGCCGGAACGGTTGTGGATCAAGCGGTGTTCATGCTCGACGGAGGCAATAACAGCAATGACATGGATGGCAGTTCGGGCGTCTACAACCCAAACTTTGGCGACGATCCAGCTGGGGGATTATTTTCCAACAAAAGCAATCAAATCAGCGGAGCAAACCTCGGAATCAACGGGGGTCAGCCTTCGGGCGTGATGCCCACCCCAATCGACAGCATTGAAGAGTTCAAAGTCTCGACCACGAACCAGACCGCCGACTTCAACAATTCGTCGGGTTTGGAGGTGCAGATCGTCACCAAGCGCGGCAGCAACGCATGGCATGGCACGGCTTACGAGTATTACTTGGACAACAACTTTTCGGCCAACACCTGGGATAACAATAAGTCAGGAACGCCGGTACCGGACTGGCATAGAAGCTGGTTCGGAGGCGCAGTTGGCGGCCCTATCATTCCCAAAGAAATTCTTGGCGGCAAAACCTTTTTCTTTTTCAATTACCAGGGCACGCGCTGGCCGGGGAACTCGGAGACAATAACCAAGCTTGTCCCCAGCGCTAACATGCGCATGGGGATCCTGACCGATTCCAGCGGTAACAATTACAACCTGGGGCCTGGATCGACCCTCGACCCTCGGGGCATTGGCCTCAATTCCTACATGCAGCAGTTGTGGACCAAGTACATGCCCCTCCCCACTCCGGGAGCGGGTTGTGGTTCGCTTACCGGCGATACTTTCTGTGACGGTGTCAACACACTCGCCTTCCGGGCGAATCTGGTTCTTCCGCAAAACGACAACTTCGCGGTCGTGCGCCTTGATCACGACTTCGGACAGAAGTGGCACTTGATGTCGAGCTTCCGCTATTACCATCTGATACGCGCCACCGATGATCAGGTTGATATCGGAGGATTTTTCCCTGGGGATACGTTGGGCACCCCAACTTCGCTAACCAACCGCCCGCAAGTGCCTTGGTATCTCGTCCTGGGGATGACCACGAACGTCAATTCGCACATAACAAATGATTTCCACTACAGCTTTCTGCGCAACTGGTGGCAGTGGGGATCGCACGGCGATCCGCCGCAGTTTTCTACCTTGGGCGCGGCCCTCGAGCCACTTGGAGAGGAACCGAGTGATGTAGCCGCTCCCTACAACGTAAACAACCAGCAGACACGGACGCGGTTCTGGGATGGAAAGGACCATTTTTTCCGCGACGATGTTTCCTTGCTGAAAGGCAACCACCTGTTCCAGGTTGGTGGTCAGTACCAGCACAACTGGAACTATCACCAGCGCACCGACAACGGCGGAACCATCAATTACTATCCCGTCTACCAGATAGGCGATGCTGCTGGCTCCGGCACCGTGGACCTGACGAGCTTAGGCGCCGCTTTCGGCCCCAGCAACGCCGCCGGCGCTGCCGCGGGAGCCACCATGGCCCGCGAGGCGGCTGCAGTCCTGGGAATCGTGACCGACACGCAGCAGGTGTATACCTATGGCGTCTCGGGTTCAAATCTAACCCTGAATCCACCACTCACGCCGGCATACGATAAGGTCACCATTCCCTACTACAACCTCTACCTCAATGACACGTGGAAGATAAAACCGTCGCTCACTGTTACCTACGGATTAGGGTGGGCATTGGAGATGCCGCCCACGGAGCAAAATGGTAAGCAAATCATGCTCGTCGATTCAGACGGACAACAGATCGACGCTCAGTCGTACCTGGCACAACGCAAGGCAGCCGCGCTGCAAGGGCTGGTCTATAACCCGGAAATCGGTTTCGGCCTGATCGGCAGCGTCACCGGACATCCGGGTTACATGTATGACCCGTTCTATCACGCCTTCAGCCCGCGCATCGCCATAGCGTGGAACCCGGACTTGGGTGACAGATTGGGAGGAAAGAACACAGTGTTCCGTGGTGGCTATGGGCGAATCTATGGGCGTTTGAACGGCGTGGGCCTGGTGCTGACCCCACTGCTCAGCCCTGGCTTGATCGACGCGGTAAGTTGCGGGAATGTCTTTAGAGGGGGCGCGAACGGGTCATGCGGTACAACTGGCCCTGACGCCACTACCGCTTTCCGCATAGGAACTGATGGCACAAGCCCCGTAATTCCGGTCCCAGCCGCGACGGTGACGCAACCACAGTTCCCGGGGATCAATGGGGCCACTCAAGCCGCGACGGCTGCGCCCCTCGACCCGAAAACCCGGCCGAATTCTGTGGACTCGTTTGACCTCACGATTCAGCACCAGTTTACCAATAAGATCTCGCTGGAGGTGGGCGGCATCAGCCGTTGGATCCACAACACACTTTTGTCGATAAATCTCAACTCCGTGCCTTACATGATGACCCTGCGCGGGCAGCAATTCAAGTCCGCCTATGCCAATATCGAAAAGGCGTTAGGTTGCACGACCTCCGTGGCGGCTTGCGGTGCCGCCATCCCGTCACCAACAATCGGGCTGAATGGTCCGCCTAACCCGGCATATACCGCATACTTCAATTCTCTGCCACAACAGGCGTTTTTCACAGGGGCGCTCACGCCAAGCTACTGCACGGGATCTTATGCTGGCGTTGCCTATGCAAACTGCACCGCAGCTGTTGCCTTGCAGCAGGCCGGGAATCTCGTGAGCCAGAAGGTCTACGCGCTGTGGACAACCCTGGACACCGGAGGAACTGCGCCGGGATTTAACTTTCCCGCCAGCACGCTGTTCGGCTCAGGTCAAATCGCGGATAACGTCCTCACAAGTACGAGTCTGGGACATGGTAATTACAATGCCGTTTTTGCCACGCTCAAGTTCAATGACTGGCACGGCGTCACCATGCAGAACAACTTGACCTTTAGCAGAGCACTGGGGACGGGAGACGTGATTCAGGCCACAAGCGAACAAGGCGTCGTGGACCCGTTCAACTTGAATACACAATATGGCGTGCAACCGTCAGACCGCAAATTAGTGGAAACGCTGTTCCTGGTTTACCAGGAGCCGTTCTATCGTGGCCAGCAAGGCGTCCTCGGGCATATCTTAGGGGGCTGGACGCCGTCGTTCGTTTTTGCAGCGGGCAGCGGTGCGCCGCTGTTCTGCCTCACCGCTACCAACGGCGGGAGCGAGGGTTATAGCGGTTCACAGGAATTTGGCGCCGCCACTGGCGCCGCCAGCTTCACGGATGCAAGCTGCGTACTGACGGGGCCGGTGCCGTCGGCGTCGTACCATAATCTCAATGGAGTCTACACCGCTTTCGGAAATCCAACCGCGGTGTCCAGCGAGATTCGGCCTCTGGTCCTGGGGTACGACACACGCAGCGGCGGGTACGGGCAGTTCCGCGGCCTGAAATACTGGAATTTGAACTTTGGGTTAAAGAAAAATGTCCGAATTACAGAACGATTCAATGTCGAGGGCTCCCTTAATGTCAACAACATTCTGAATCACAACCAACTGCTGGATCCAGTCCTCTCAGAAGCAACTGCTGGATCGACTTTCGGGCAGTTCTCGATCGAGGGAACTACCCCACGAGCGATGGAGATGGGCATTCGGGCCAACTTCTAATCGGGTGGTTGTTTTGAAAATTGTGGGGGCGTCCTTCGCGGGCGCCCTTTTTTCTGGTGCTCCGTTTTCGCGACAAAGCCACTGGGAAGACTGTCCTCCCCAAAAAGCCCGTACATCGCCCCGGTGAGGTGGGCGCATCTAGTAGACTGTTCTATTCGATTTGAGTGCAAACTTAAAAATCCTCAGACGTGGAATCATTTTCCAGGTTCTATTTGAGGTTCTGTTCCCAGGAGAGTCACTTTGTTCGATTGGTCCGGCTTGCAAGTTCGTCGTTCTCTGCCTATGGTCCTATTGCTCTTCGCTGCGTTTATCGTTTCGTTGCGGGCGCAGGAAGAGACCCCGGAAAATCCGACCACCGGCACCATTCAAGGCACGGTGCTGGATGACGTTGGCGCCCCGGTGGAAGGGGCTCGGGTTTTATTCAGCTCGCAGGCAACGGAAACCAGGGGTGTGACCCGTACCGGCAAGGACGGAAAGTATGTCACCGAAGCGGTGCCGCCGGGCGCTTACGTGGTGCGCGTGGAAGGGCGGGACATGGCACCGGTCGAGAACAGCGTCACCGTGGTGTTGGGGGCGGCGGTCACGGTGGATTTCAAGCTCCAATGGATCAATCCCGGCCCGGTGCGGCTGGAGAGCAAGTTCAGTGGCGATGTTCCCGACCGGCTGCCGATCAACGGTCGGAACTATCTGGACGCGGGACAACTCGAGCTGGGCGTGCAGACGGTGGATGGAAGGATTTACGAGCCGGGCAAAAGCGGGTCCCAATCGCTCTCGATCGAAAGCCAACGGGGACGAACTACGCACTTCGACATGGATGAAGTCGAGGCGATGGATGAGACCAAGGGCGCGTCCACCCTGAACCTGCCGGCGGATGCGGTGCGCGAAGTGATCGTCTCGCGAGTCACGCCGGAGGTGTTTCAGTCGCTGAACGCGGCAGGCGCGGTGCGGGTCAGCACCCGCTCCGGTGGAGATGAATGGCACACCGATCTGTTTGGAAATGGGCGCGACCGTAGCGTTGGCCTCGCCGGGTTTCCGTCGGGAAATCCGAAGTACAGTCGGCAGCAGTATGGATTCGACGCGGGCGGTGCCGTGATCGGGGACAAGGCGTTTCTGTTCATCGCTGGGGAACGCACCAAGCAGGATGGCGTTTTGCCGATGACGTCCGCGGATTTGATTTTGCCGACCGTGTCCAATTTACAGGCGTTCAATGAGACGGCCCTGCAGAGCGCTTATTTTCGCGAAAACATGCTGACGGCGCGGCTGGATTACAACTTCAGCGACGACATGAAGGGGTTCGTGCGGCTCAGCTACGACAATGCGAATGGCATCGGGCCGTCGGATAGCCTGTCGAATTTTCGCAATCAGATCAACGTTCCGGCAGCGGTGTTCGGGCTCGATTGGAACCGCGGTCGGTTTGTGAACAGCGCGCGCTTCGGTTACCAGAAGATGGTAAACGCGATCACTCCCGACCTGGCGGATTCCGCGCCGGCTCCTTTTCACATGCAGATTGGATCGTTTGCTCTGGGGCCAAGTGTCGCCGGTCCGCGGCAAACGATTCAGCGCGACCTTTTCGGGCGCTACGACAGCAGCACCGTTCATAAGGCGAATCACACGATACGTTTTGGGGGAGCGATTCATCGCATCGCGCAGGGAGATTTTTATGCGCCGGGGAATTATGGGCCGTCGGTGACCAGTTCGGATGGACTGGACGTGATCACCGCCATCAATAGCAACCCAATCCTTTCGCCGCTTTACACCGGCGATCCGCGGGGACCGGCGGACAATCCGCTGAACTATCCCGTGGGCACGGTCACGATTTTCAATGGCCTGGGAAACTTCAGCGAGAACTCGGCATTCAACCGGCCGACGGGCGGACACTTCGACACCCGCCTCGAGGGCTACCTGGGCGACACGTTCAACGTGCTCCCGAACCTGAACCTCAGCTTTGGCGTGAATTATGTGCGCGACAGCGGGCGTACGGACAGCGACCTGCCGCCGGTGCCATGTTCGGCGATCAACACAAAGATCGTGCAGACTCCGCCGTGCACGACGGGTTTGATTCTCGATCAATTCGGTCTGATTCTGAACCCTGTCACTAACAGGCCAAGCTTTACGCATCAGTTCCTCGGCCAGAGCGTCAATCAGCCGAGTTTCAATTTTGCTCCGCAACTAGGTCTGGCGTGGGACCCGGGACACAATGGGCGGACGGTAGTACGGGCGAGTGGCGGGTTGTTCTACGATAATTTCCTGCTCCAGAACGCGTATCAGGATCGCGTCAACCGCTTGTCGAACGGGCAATATAACCGCAGCCTGACGCTGTGTCCGACGGGATCGGTGCTGTTTCCGGACGGATCGGTGGTCAGTTCGGTGGATAACCTGGACATCGCGACTCAGATTTGCGGGCAGCCAATCAGCTTGACTGTGACACCAAGTCAGGGACCGCAGGTTGCAGTTTCGAAGGCCATTCAAGATCTTCAGTCGCAGTTCCTGGCGTCACAGTCGAAGGTTTCGGGCGGACAGAATGTGTATTCGCTGGCGAACAGCCTGGCGAATTTTGGCGGCCTGCTGGCGCCGGGTTTCAAGACGCCGCGAGTGTCGCACTTGTCCGCTGGAATTCAGCGTCAGATCGGGGAGCGCGGCACGTTCTCCGCCGACTACGTGCGCGAAATCGGCACCCAGTTTCCGCTGGGGATTGACACCAATCACGTGGGAGACGCGAGCTACCTGACGGACGGCGACAATATCAATCCGTTAAACAACTCTTACTTGGCGGAGTTGTCGGCGATTACCGCAACCGTGCAAGCACCGGGCCTCCCCGCGGCCGTGTCTCAATGCCTGAATAGTAACGTCAAATTCCCTTTGTCAGCCGGGGGCGATTCTCAGGCGGCGGTCAATTGCTACCTTGGCTACGGCCCGCCGACCGTGAGCATCACGGATTTCGCGCGCAACGGGCTCGATTCGTCGAATGCGTTTTGCGGGCCGTTTCCGTGCTCAGTGTTAGGGAAGAAACAGCAGGCGTCCTTCGGCGGGATCAATCCAGCCGTAGGCTCGAACGTCATGTACTTTCCCAGCGGACGGTCGCGCTATACAGCCGTGCACCTGGCCTACCACACGGTCAGCGGAGAGAGCCCGCTGCGGCATGTGCGGCGGCTGGACGTGTCGATTCAGTACACGCTCTCCAAGTATCTCAGCAACATCGCAGAGCCGGACGGCAGCGGCGGAGACTATTCGCTGCTTAACGTCGCGGAAGACTACAACCGTCCTCACCTGGGACATTTCGGGCCCTCGGGGCTGGACCGAAGGCACCAGCTCACGTTCACTCCGATAGCAGACTTGCCGCACGGGCTGCGGCTTTCGACGATCGCGCATGTGGCGTCGCCACTGCCGCTGAGCGCATACGTCCCGCAACAGGACGGCGGCGGAGTGGCGGGCGAAATCTTCCGCAGCGACATCACCGGTGACGGCACGGTGGGCGACCTTTTGCCGGGAACGTTCATTGGGAACACGGGGAAATATTCGACCAGCGATTTGACCAGGACCATCGCGTATTACAACACCAACTTCGCCGGCAAGTTGACGCCGGCGGGTCAGGCGCTGGTGAACAGCCAGCTGTTCAACGGGGGGCAACTGGTGGCGCTGGGGGCGTATGCGCCTCTGATTCAACCTCTGCCCGGGCATTTTGCGGAAGCGCCCTGGCTGAAGACGATGGATCTGCGGCTGAGCCGCCCGTTTCAGGTGGGGGAGCGGGTCAAGGTGGAGCCGAGCGTTGCCATATTCAATGTTTTCAACTGGGCCAATTTCGGAGGCGCGGGGAACCAGCTGAGCGGCGTGCTCAACGGGGCTCCCGGCAGCTCGCTGAATAACGCGAGTTCGGCGGGATACTGCGGCAACTCAACCGGTTTTTGCACTTCGCGGCTGGATCGGGTTCTGCCCGGCTCGGGCACCTACGCCAGCGGAGCTCCGCGGCAAATGGAGTTCGGAGTGCGGATCACGTTCTAGCTTTCTTGCTCCGCCGGGCCGGCTGCATATTGCGGTAACGGCACTTATTTCTGAGTTAGCTTCCCGAGTTACTTCAAAGGGATTAACCCACTACGTTGTGCTGGTGACGCGTCTTACTCGCCGCGATTCCATATAAGGCGACAAACATCGCTGGGTCCTCCAAAGCTGGCTATGGGCAAGGAATTTCGGCGATACCGATGTCTTGCGCCAAGAGCGCAAAGTTTTTACCTTCTTCACAGATTTCTTGCCCGCACCTCCATTATTGACTTGACTTAGTTTAAGAATGCGCTAAGCTTGCCCGGTCAGTGCAATGGACTAGGCGTCACTAGTCAATACATTGAACAGCGCCTCCCGCTCAGTGCACGTATTGCGCTCCCCACGTGGGTGTACTGAACTTAGGCGGCGCAACTTTCACAATTGTGAACAAAAAAACTTCCAGGAGGGAATTCCTTTGAAACTGAAAAGCTTGGCGGTAATCACTCTGCTTGTTCTTGGTTGCAGCGCGGCGTTTGCCCAGGGCTCGGCTGTCCTTGGCTTCGCCTCTGAGGGCGATTTGGGCCTCTATTGCAACTTCGAAGAAATCCAATGGGGCGGAAGCAATAACTTCTACATACAGGGCATCGACGATCTGGTCGATGGCTGCTTCGCAGAAGTCAACGCTACGGTGGAAGGCGTGAAGGTTTCCATCGCAGCTCTTGACGGCTCACCGGTTCTCACCGGCCCTGCCTATGCCTACGCCGACAACATTTACGACGCCTTCGATTTGGCCTACACTGGCGACCAGTGGTTCGTCATCACCCAAACCAAACCCAGCAAGCTTCTGAAGCATTTTGGCTGGGCTGGCTACGCTGGCTTCTCTGGCCTCGAGTTCCTCGGGAACTGGGGCTACCTGTCGGCTTCGTATCCTGGGGCGAACAAATCTGGCAAGCCCATTATGGGCACGTCGAGCGCTGCGGCTGCTCTGTCACAGGTCAAGAGCGGCGGCGGGACTCAGGTAATCAAGAAGTAACTGGCTTTGCTTTTGTTGGTTCAGGCCACGCTGGTTCGCAGCGTGGCCTTTTTTGTGTGCCGAGCATGTTCGACAGCTCGAGGGTGAAAGTCCCTTTGACAACCTGATGGAGGTGAAGTCATAGCGAAACGCAAGGGCGAAACAACACTCGCCGCGAGGCGGGGCCCGAAAGAAGCGCGGAGCAAAGATGCGAGCCGATGAACAAGAACCGGATAGGAGGCCTACAGTAACGGGCGAGCGGGCAAATGACAGCGAAGCCCATATCCATCAAGCTCACTGGGGGGTAAATCCGGCGGTTGCGCGTGGAAGGCGGTCGAACTTACCTCGGGAGATCTGCGACATGTCACGGAATCGTGACTGGAGAGGAAGCGATTCGTCTCGACCGTGTCGCAGAAGTCAGCAGAGGGCAAAGTAGCTCATGCAGTCGGCGAAGCTAGTGAGGCACTCCAAAGCCGAAAGGCGGAGCAACAGATAGGCTAAGCCGGAAACGATGATCGAAGGCCCGAACGGTACCCCACGAGGGGAATAAAGGAAAGGGCAAGTAAGCGGCGCGACTCATGAGCGGACGGCGGCAGAAAAACCGGCCCGAACAAGAGGTGCTGGCCTTTCCGGCGGAAAGTAGGAGTGGTGCTCCGAAGGCCGCCGAGCAAGGGACCGAAACGCTCCTGGCGAAGCGCAAGTCTGAAAGCCTGGCTGGAACCGAACGATTGATGGAAGAAGTCTGCGAGCTGGAAAACTGCAAGCAGGCACTACAACGAGTCAAGGCTAACAAAGGGAGTCCGGGCGTGGACGGGATGACCGTCGACGAATTACCGGCCTACCTGAAGCAGCATGAGCTAGAGATCGGGGAACAGCTGCGAAATGGAACCTATCAACCGCAACCGGTAAGGCGGGTGGAAATCCCCAAGCCGGACGGCAGCGGAGTGCGCAAGCTTGGCATTCCAACTGTGCTGGATCGGTTCGTTCAGCAAGCGGTGTTGCAGGTTCTGCAGAAGCGCTGGGATCCGACGTTCTCCGAACACAGCCACGGTTTTCGACCGGGGCACAGTGCGAAGCAAGCCGTGCACGAGGCGCAGCAGTACATCGCCGAAGGGCATGGCTGGGTGGTGGATCTCGACTTGGAGAAGTTTTTCGATCGAGTCAATCACGACCGCCTGATGGCGGCGGTAGCCAAGCGCGTGGCCGACAAACGAATACTCAAGTTGATTCGAGCATTCCTGGAGGCTGGAGTGATGGAGGACGGGTTGGTGAGTGCGGTGGAGGGAACGCCTCAGGGCGGTCCTCTTTCGCCGTTGCTCAGTAACCTGGTGCTCGACGAACTGGACCGGGAGTTAGAGCGGCGCGGTCACCGCTTCGTGCGTTACGCCGACGATTGCAACATCTACGTGGGCAGCGAACGAGCGGGACAGCGAGTGATGGAGAGCGTTACGCGCTTTATCACGCACCGCCTCAAACTCAAAGTGAACCAGGCGAAGAGCGCCGTGGCTCAACCGAAGCAAAGGAAGTTTCTCGGATTAAGCTTCACCGGCGAACGAGAACCCCGGAGGCGGATTGCCCCCAAGGCCATCGCTCGCTTCAAAGAGCGGATTCGAGAACAGACACGCCGAACCCGTAGCATTAGCCTCCGGCAGATGGTCAAGGAGATCACGACTTACCTGCGCGGTTGGCTCGGGTATTTCGGCGACTGTCAAACACCTTCGGTGCTGCACAGCCTTGAAACGTGGCTACGCCGTCGACTACGGTCGGTGGTGTGGAAGCAATGGAAGCGCGGACGAACGCGATTCCGCGAGCTTCGCAAACGGGGCGTAGGCAAGGACCGGGCGGCGAAAACCGCTGGTAGCTCTCACGGCCCGTGGCGGATCGCGCACTCGCCCGCTCTCACCTTCGCTTTGCCTAATGCCTACTTTTCTGGGCTCGGGCTCCCGCCTATGGTCGTGCGTTCTTAGCTGAATCCGCCGAACCACCGGATGCGGACCCGCATGTCCGGTGGTGTGGCAGGGGAGGCGGGGTGACCCGCTCCCCTATGCCGATTGTATGCTACAAATACAAAGATGTAGTTGAACCTTGACAGCTTTCACGCGACATAAACCTGAGTTGTCGTCAGGATGACGGCCGGAATTTAGGCTGCTGATTTGCGGGATACGAGATTAGGGAGGAAATGAAAAATGGTACGGTTGTTAACGGTTGTCTTGTTTACCTCTTGTCTCACGGCGCAACTGGGCGCGCAAGCTTCGAAGGATCAGCCCGCGAAAGATCAAGCGTCGGAGGATCAAACTTCGACAGATCAAGCGTCGAAGGATCAAGCTTCCAAAGATCAGGGACCGACTGGGCAGACGGCTGCGCCGGCGGGAAAAACCCAGTTTCCGCTGGATGCGTTCCCGGAATTTTCCGCCGTGATGGTTGGCAGCATGAGCCATGGCGATGACCGGGAATCGTATATTTATCGGTCCGGTAAGTTGCTGAGAAACACGGGCCCCGAAGGGCTATCGCATGCCTTCGTCATTTCAGATCTGACCACCGGCGAAGCTTATGCGGTCGGTATCACGGGATGCATGCATGACCGACATCCCTACTTCCGTTCCGTTCCGTTCTCCCTCATGGGGCCCGATGTCAAGGTGGAGCGTGTCGCCTCCGGGCAGGAGAAGGTCGACGGCCATTCCTGCAAGATCGAGGACGTTATCCTCTCTTCCCGGAAATTTATGAAACCCCTCAAGCTGAGATTCTGGGAGGCGGACGATCTGCAGGGTTTTCCCGTCAAAGTGGAATTTCTCCGTGGTCTTGGACACGACCCGGTGATTCGCTACAAGAATGTGGTTTTGGGGCCGCAGGATCCTACACTCTTCATCTATCCGAAGTCTTGCGAACCATCCCCAGGTTTCAATGCAAAACCTAAGGCTGCCCAGGGAGCCAAGAAGCCAGCCGCTGCGCCGGCCGGTACTCCGCAAAACTAATCTATAAGGAATCTGGGTCCAAAAAAATGTTCCAAAATGTCCGGTGATAAACTGTTGACAATGTCTTTGATTCGTCAGTTCTTGCTTCGTCAGTCCCTGCTTTGCCACTTCGTGTGTGTTGTCTGCTTGACCGCCGGAGCGCTGGCTGGGACGGCTGTGCCTCCCAATATTGTCCTGATCACGGTGGATACGACGCGCGCCGACCGCATGGGGTTCCTGGGTTCACGGCGCGGAGTGACGCCGAACCTGGATGCACTGGCACGCCGCTCCGTGGTTTTCACACACGCCTACTCCCAGGCTCCATTTACTGCGCCGTCGCATGCCACCATCCTCACCGGTACGTATCCGCAGTTTCACCAGGTAGAGGATTTCCAGGTGCCTCTGGTGAAAGACCTGCCGTATGCGCCCGCGATTTTGAAAGCCCACGGCTATCAAACCGCGGCCTTTGTTGGTTCGATTGTTCTCGACCCGGCCCAGGGACTCGCCGTGGGCTTTAGCCGCGGATTCGATACCTATAATGCCGGCTTCCACCTAGCGCGTCCTGGAGAGGACCATTACACCTCCACCGACCGCCGCGCGGCTGTGGTGGTAGCGCATGCTCTGGCCTGGTTGGACAAGCGCCCAGCCGGTCCCTTCTTCATCTGGGTACACGTTTATGATCCGCACTTTCCCTACGAGCCTCCGGAACCCTTCCTGAGCCGGTACAAATCGGCGCCCTATGATGGCGAGATTGCCTACTCGGATTCTGCGCTGGGGAAATTGCTGAGCTATTTGCGGACGCACGGACTTTTCGAAAACTCGACAATTGCCGTGATGTCCGATCACGGCGAGTCGCTCGGGGATCACGGCGAAGAATTCCACGGATTCTTTCTCTACGATGCAACCATCCACGTGCCTCTGCTGTTGAAGCTGCCGGGGGATCGTTTTGCCGGGAAGCGAATCGAGAAGCACGTCGAACTGGTGGATGTGCTGCCCACGATTTTGCAGGCGGTGGGAATTGAGGTTCCGCAGGAAGTGCAGGGAGAATCGCTGCTGGGCATGATGGAGCCGAAGCCACCGGCTGCCGCAAGTGGGGAACCCGCCCCGGCTTCATCCCCGGACCCACCGGTGTATTCGGAAACGGAGTACGGGGTCCGCGCCTATGGATGGAGTGCGGTGCGCTCGCTGCGCACCGGCAAGTATCTGTTTGTTGAGGCGCCGCGCCGTGAACTCTACGACATGGCAGCGGACCCGAAAGCCGAACACGACCTGGCGGCTACGTCCAAAGCGGTGGCCGACACGCTGCAAAGCCAACTGGATGCCTTCCGGCGCAAGACGAGCAAAAACGGAGAAGCGCCCGTCTCGGTCAACGATCCTGAAGCGCAGGAGAAATTGGCTGCCCTCGGCTACACGGCGACGAGCACTGATTCGGCAGCGGCCGCGGCTACGGGCAGCGGCGGCGATCCCAAGGACAAGATCGAGATCGGCAACATGATGGGTGAAGCCAACTACCTACTGGAGGTGGCTCGCCTCGACGAAGCGGCTGCCCTGCTTAAGAAGGTCATTGCGAAAGAACCTAATCTGTGGATTGCCTATGCGAAACTGGGTACGACTGAGGTCAACCTGCGGAACATCCCCGAGGCCGTGAAGGCGAAACGCAAGGCGGCGGAATTGATGCCGGATTCGGTCAATTTGCATTACGAACTCGGCAAGGTATTAATGCAGGCGCGGGATTACGAGGCGGCTGTGCCCGAGTTAGAGTTCGTTGTGGCGAAAATGCCGGGATCGTGGAAAACCCGCATCATGCTGGCGATTTCCGATGACCGGACGAACCGTCTGCCGCAAGCCATTGCCGAGTGCGAAAAAGTGCTCGCCGTCCTGCCCGACCAATACGGAACCACCCTGCTTCTCGGGCGCGATCTCGTACGCGCGGGAAAGCCGGAGGACGCCCTGCCCAAGCTGATGAAGGCGGCTTCCCTTCGTCCACAAGCGCCCCAGCCCCACCTATCCCTCGCTGATGCCTATGACAAACTAGGACGGAATGAAGACGCCGAGCGGGAGCGGGGTATGGGTAAGCGTCTGGCAGAGAACGGACCGATGCAGGGACCAAGCGAGCCATAGCCGTCCGCGGAACTGGGCCTGAATATCGCCCATGGATTAGGCAGGCAAGTTTTCCCGGTGACAATTTTTCCTATGCCCATGATTCGTAAGTTGGCGTGGGTTGCTTGCTTGACGGTTTGGTTGGCGGCGAGCGCGCTGGCGGAGACGCCTCCCAACATAGTGCTGATTACGTTGGACACGACGCGCGCGGACCGCATGGGGTTTCTGGGCTCGACGCTGGGACTGACGCCAAACTTGGACACGCTGGCCCGCGATTCGGCGGTCTTCACGCGGGCCTACGCGCAGGCTCCTTTGACGCCACCCTCCCACGCGACCATTCTCACGGGCACGTATCCGCAATTCCACCAGGTGCTCGATTTTGGGATGCCGCTAGCAGCGAATCTGCCCTACGCCCCGGCGATCCTGCGCTCTCACGGATATCACACCGCGGCGTTTATCGGCGCGATCGCCCTTGACCCGGATCCATCGTACGCCCCTGGCTTTGACCGAGGGTTTGAGACCTACGATGCCGGTTTCCACAAGCAAGGCCATGGAGAAGATCGCTACCGCACCGTCCAACGCCGCGGAGATGAAGTGGTGGCGCATGCGCTGGCATGGTTGACGAAGCACCCTAAAGGCCCCTTTTTTATCTGGGTGCACCTGTATGATGCGCACGATCCGTACGATCCCCCGGAACCCTACAAGACCCGGTATGCTTCGGCGCCGTATGACGGGACAATCGCGTACGAGGATGCGGTGGTCGGGAAACTGCTTCGGCAGCTGAAATTGCGCGGCCTGTACGACGGGGCGGTAATGGCGGTCACAGCCGACCACGGAGAGGCGCTGGGAGCTCACGGCGAAGATACACACGGTATTTTTCTCTACGATGAGACGATCCAGGTGCCGCTTTTGATTAAGCTGCCGATCAGGCTGACGCACGCGAGTGCTGCCGGACAACGGATCGAAAATCGGGTCGAACTGGTCGATATATTGCCTACGCTGTTGCAAGAAGTGTGGGTGGAGATTCCGAAGGACGTGCAGGGGGAATCGTTGTTGGCGCTGATGAAGACGAAGGCGGGAGGGGCGGACAGCAATCAGACAGTGGATGTCTGGCGCGACCGGGCGGCGTATGCCCAGTCGGATGTTCCGTGGATCGAATTCGGGTGGAGCGCGGAGCGGTCGCTGCGGACAAGCAAGTATCTGTACATCCAGGCGCCGCGCCGGGAACTGTATGACCAGGAGGCGGATCCGACCGCTAATCACGATTTGGCGTCGTCTTCCGCGGCGGTGGCCGACACGCTGGCAAGTCAACTGGAGACTTTCCGGCAGAAGACGACCAGCCAGCGGGAGGCGCCCCAGGTTGCGGTGGACCCAGCGGCACAGCGGAACCTGAGAGCGCTGGGATATATGGCCTCGGGCAGAGATGTTTCAAAGGGATCGGCCGCTGATCAAGGCGCCGACCCCAAGGACAAAATCGAAATTGCCGACTTGATTCATCAGGCGTACTTGCTGGTCGATGATCGTCGCGACCAGGAAGCAGTGCCTCTGTTGCAGCAACTGATTGCGAAGGACCCTGACGCGCCTTTTGCCTATGCGCTACTCGGGCAGTGTTTCGTAACCCTGAAGCAGTACGCGCAGGCAGTTCCTTTGCTGCGCAAGGCTGTGCAAATGCGTCCCGACATGACCATTACGCATTTACATTTAGGGGAGGCGCTCCTGGAAACGAAAGACTTTGACGGAGCGGCGGGCGAGTTGGAGATTGTCGTGGCCAGGCTGCCGGACTTCGAGGAAGCGCACCAAATGCTGGAGACGGCCTACGCACAGACTGATCGCATACCGGAGGCCATCAAGGAATGCGAAGAAGTGCTGGAGTCGGATCCGGATGACTACGGAACCAACCTGCTTCTCGGTCAAGTGTTGGTGCGTTCGGGAAACGCCGCAGCCGCCCTGCCCAGGCTGAAGAAGGCGGCTACGCTCGAACCCAAAGCGGCCAAGCCTCACGTGTTTCTGGCGGATGCCTATGACCAAGTGGGACAGAAAGTAGCTGCCGCGCGGGAGCGGGCTATAGCCAAGCGCCTGGGGGCAAGTGGCGACGAGTGAGCGGCAAGAGTGAGCGTTGGAGGAGTGCGGAGGGGTTTCGGCTGGAGACACTTCCGAAACGCCCCCATCATTTGGGGCTGCATGCCGGACGTACGATGTGGGACTACCGGCAGGACGATGGCCGCAAATTCTCGCAAAATGACGCCTGCGGAACTATGCGCTCACACTCAGGGCATTGCTGGAGCCGCTCTGCGTCAGGCTCGTCGAGTCTCCCAGCGCAGCCAGGGCCTTGTAGGCTTGTTGCGCGCCGTTCAGATCTCCACTTTGAAGAGCGCGGCCGAGCTGCCGACTTTCGCGGCTGGAACAGCATAGCTACTCGTGAACTGATCTGTGACAGCCAGAACACAGAGTAATCAAGTTATCCTTCAGATCTGGTCCCGATCGACTTCGATATGTGAGATGGTGTACCTCAAGGTTTTCCAATGATCCGCAGTTTTGGCATCGCCAGCTATCTCGCTCCAGTACCTCCCGATGGAGTTGGCGATAGGCTTTGGGACCCAGCCTCTGACGGGGTCGCTTGGGACGGACTTTCGTCAAGACGCCTCCCGTGCGATTTCGTGTAGGAATTCCTGTTTCTGCGTACTTGGCAGCAACCCGTAGTACCGGGACAGAGACTGAATCAGGATTTCCGGGTCGCCATTATCCATATGCGCGCCGGCCAGGAAGTCGGCGCAAATCATCTCCAGACAGTAGCCGCGGGATTTGTCCGTGCCCAGCATCCGCGCTGCCGTCTCGATTGCCTGCTCGATGACCGGGATCTGGCTCTTGTAGACTTTGAAGTAGATCAGCTCCGACGGCTCTTCTTCCCTTCCCGTCAGTTCCTTCTCCACTGCCCGCCTGAAGTCCTCCTTCGGCAAAGTGCGGGCTCTGTGCAACCAGGTTGCACAATCGAAGTGCTGCCCGTCCCGGCGCGCCAGTTTCGCTAGCTCCAGCCCCTTCGTCCATCCCACTTCCTTCAGATCTTTCCTCGCTTGCGGCGGCAGGTGCTCGTGGATGGACATCAGGTAGTAGGCCTTCCTTCTCGACTCCGGAAATCGCCGTTCCAGAAAGTCGTCGAAGGATGCCAACTTCTCTACCCGCCAGTACTGACCCGCCCGTACCTCGCACAGATATCTGCCCAGCTCGACGAAGCGCGTGTCTCGCTCTGCCTCTTTCTGCCTTTCCCACGCCAGGATCTCGTCGATCTTGGTGAGGACAAACAGGGCTCGCTTGCGATTGAGCTTGGGCGGCATCGGCATCGGACTAAAACGAAAGTTCGTCAAACAGACCAAGATCAACTCCGGGTTTGCGCAGAAGGGCGGCATCGACCAAATCGGGCTTGTCGAGGCAGAGCCCGATGAAGGGACAGGTTGTACATGGATTCTGTGGAAAGCGAATACCGCTATGCGGCAGGAACAGTCCAGACTCGATCCGTCGAACTGTGTCCTCGACCAGAGTTGCGAACTCCTGGCGCTGCCCGTCAGAAATGGTGGCCCGGAGATACTGAACTTCAACCAGCCGCTTGCGCACGAAAACAATCTGGGCAACTTCGTCGATCCCGGTCATCCAGGAATAGCAGACGAGTTGCGGATCCAGTGCTGAAATGCCCGCTGGCTCTTCGGGGTATCGTGCAGAAGTGGTCTTCCATTCCAGAACGCACGGTGTGCCGTCCAGTTCACCAATAGCATCGACGTAGGACACGAAAGTGTTGCCGGAACCGAGTATCCGCGTGAACTGCATCTGCTGGGTGGCACGAGGCCGGCGAATGCGGACACGGTCGTCCTGAGCGAAGCGCTCGAGCAACTGGATGCCTTGTTGCAGCATCCGGCCCCAAGTGTCGTTGCCGGAGTAGGTCAGGCCCATGTCCTTGCACACGCCCCATTGCTCGAACAACGCAGCCACCGGGTCTTCACGGCGAAACAGGGCGGCGATGGCCTGTTCAAAGGCTCGGCCGAAGAGCATGGCGGCACGAGTGTCTTTTTCCTGCCAACCGTCGAGGTAGCGGTGCCGGTAACGGCGCGGGCAACTAAGGTATTGGCTGATCTGGGTGTAGGAGTAGGTCATCGGGACGCCTCCGCGATGTTGGAACGAGAAGCACTCGAAACCGGAGCCGCGGACAGTTCTTCCCACTGGCTGGCGGGGGCGAAGCCGTCGAGGTTGATGAGCGAAATGCCGTTGAGCACGGTGTGGCTGATCTTGACGATGCCGCGGAGTCCGGGCAGGGCTTTTTCGTCGACCTGTTCGTGGGCCAGAAGTTCCGGGTCATAGAGGAAATCCCGCAGGAACCAGCCCAGCTTCCACATTGCTTTTTGCGTGCAGTAGAGACGGCCGACGATGGACTGCCCGGCCAGAGTGCGGGGTTCGAGTATCGAGAGTCGGAGGACGTAGAACGGTTTGTGGGCGTGCCAACGGAACTGGGCGCCATCGACGCGCACGAGGAAGATCCCGTCTGGAATCTCCGGACGAGAATCGCGGGCAGTTTCTGCGAGGCCAGGGACTTTGCGGTTCATGCGACTACCTCCTGCTCCGTGCGCGCGTAACTGTTGAGTTGGCAGAGCAAAGCATTGCGGTCCTTCTCGGCCCAGTCGGCCAGTTGCAGGACGAAGTTCTCCACCTGTTCCCTGCTGGCATCTCGGAGCGTCTTTGTGCCGCAGAAGTCAACGGCGTAGGCCTTTACCAGCTCCGGATCGAGCTTGTGCTGGCGGATGATCTGGCAGAGACGGTCGCGGACCTTTGGGCCAGTACCATTCCCGTTCCCATTTGCGTTTTGTGGAGGAAGCCTCTCGCCCGTGTTCGAAATCGTTCCGATTTCCTCGACCGAGCAGATGCCGATCCCGTAGGCCTTACGGAGAGCGCGGTTGACAGCGCGGGTCTCGGCCACGCGCATCTCGGCGCCGCGGACGAGCGAGGAAACATTGGATGGATCGGCGTCACCATAGCCAACAAAGCCGGAGGAGTTCTTAGAGGGGAAAACCGTTGCTTTCAAAACAAACCGCCTTGCCGTGGAATCGCAGAGTGAATCGACTGCTTCGACGTGGATGCCGCAGCATTTCTTGCGGCGCGCCAGTCGCAGCAGCCCCGTGTGCGTTACGTACCAGTTTCCGTTAACGATCTGGAGTTCGCCTGCCTTGAAGGAAAACTGGAAGTCTCTGGTGATGGAGGCGAGAAGATCAATTGCACGGGATGAGAAAGGCACAGTTCCCCTGGCAAGCCGAACATTTTCCCGAAGTAATCTCTTAAAGTTTGGAACCGGTCTGGTGTTCGATCTACGTGTGGGGAGTTTCATTTCGCCTCCAGTTGTTATCGATTGATAACATACATCACATTGTTAACTTTGTCAAATGGTGTTGCTCCGCGATCATGCCAACAGCTATATTTCGGGTGTGGCCAAGACCGAATTCATAGCTTTTCGGGTTGCCCCGGAACTCAAGCGCGAGCTACAGCGCCTAGCGGACGACGAGCAGAGGGCTCTGTCTCAGGTCTGCGAGATGTTCCTATACGAAGGTGTTGAGGGTTCCAAGAAGGAAGGGCCCAAGTTCATGCGGCGCCTGGTCGCCAAGCAGAAGGCCAGGGTCAAAAACTCATGACCTGAAGAGGGCATCGGATTTCTGCTGGCGAATGCGCTCACGATTTTGCGCGGGTCGCGGTACTGGGATCGGAGCCGGAGATTCACAGGACCGGACTGCGCCAAACCCGGATTGTTCGAGTCTGACCGCGACCAATCGCGATGTGCCCTCCAAACAACGGGGCCTTTTCGGCTCGGTAAAAGAAGTTGCGCCAGGTGCCATTTTTTAGTAAGCTTCCTTTCTACTAGCGGTATCCCGCTGGGCTGTCTTCAACGTGGTTCCCTGATTCTGTCTTCAACGTGGTTCCCTGATTCTGTCTTCAACGTGGTTCAACGTTTATGGGCCGATATTTGGAACGAAGAACCAAGATTCGACCCGCGCCCTTGTAGACCAGGTTGTCAATGTCGTACTGAACTCCGCGGGCAAGCTCGATGTGCAGAATTTGAAATGGGCCATCCCCATTATCTCCGGGATCGGTCCAAAGGACGAACTCGAAGGATTACTCGCCGTACAAATGATTGGTGTTCATAGTTTGGCCATGGAATGTCTCAAGCGTGCGTTACGGGAAGGCCAAACGACAGAATTAATGGATATCAATATCAATCGCGCCACGAAATTGTTGCGAACTTTCACGACGCAGATGGAAGCTCTCAACCGCCACCGTGGAGCGGTCAGCCAACAGATGATTGTGGGGAACGTAAATGTCAGTAAGGGCGGTCAAGCGATTGTTGGGCCTGTGAGCCATGACAGTCGTGGAAAGGCTTCCACGGAAGATGACGCAGATAAAGTCGAATGAGCAGATGCCACCGGCTCGAAGGGGATGGTTGAAAAACGGGAATCCGCCAGGTGACCCGAACACCGCTCCGAGGTGTGGAGCCACGACGCGTCGTGGTACGGCATGTCAGGCGCCCGCCATGCGTAACGGCCGATGTCGGATGCACGGCGGCCCCAGTGCGGGCCCTGTTACCCCGGACGGCTTGGCAAGATCGCGGCGCTCGCGTTGGAAGCACGGGCTGTATTCTTCAGAAGCTCGGGCGGAACAAAAACGCGTACGTGATCTTATCCGACAGAGTCGCGAGCTCCTGAAGCAATTGTGACCTGGTCCATGGTTGGGGGTTCGCCGATCTTCCGATCCAGCGCCTCGTAGAACTTACCCGCGCTGCCTGGGCCATGCAGCACCCACAATTGTCCAGCCGTCCGATCTTAATCCGCATCGTGAACCCCTGCGCCTCTTTCAAACACCCAGTTCGACTGAATGGTCATCATCATCCCGCGGTGCATGGGGTTCATCCACAAATTTTGTTCAATCCCTCTCTCGGTTGACCTGACATTGACTCGGGATGGACATGGATCAGTAAAGAACCGGACCGAGAGTTCGCCCGTCCGGAACTACCGAATCGCTGCGAGCGCAGGGACCTCGCTACATTTCTGCCGCAGAACCATCGTGCTCGGGTTCGGCGCCGGCGCAAGGAATCGCGCCGCCCGCTGGGCTTGGCGGTGGTCAGAGGCTCGGTCTTCCCGCTGCTGCTCACCAGTCTCTGCTGGAGCAGTCTCTTAACTGATGCGAAGAATTCAACAACCGAGCACCAAACTGAGAAATCAGGAGAAAAGAGCAATCGCTAACGATGTGACGTGCACCTCGCTCGGCGTCGCCGTGTCAGTCAAGGTCAGCTCTCAAAAGTCGCGAGTGGAAAAGTTGGTCCAATGCTTGAAATCTTTCTGGGCGTGGCAGACCAAATTCGGCAAAGTCTCGATTGGATTGTTAGAGGCGACGGTAACTAGTTCGACCAAAGGAGAAGAGCAGATAAGCAGCTTGCGGCTAGATGAAACCGGAAGACAGCTGGTCAAACATGCGCGTTTACTACTGGCTACTGCTGGAGGAAGGACATCTGACACGGCAGCGGTTCCGGACGATGCTGGGCCGGATCGCTCTGTTCCCGGTACCGACTTGATAGATAGATGGTGGTCGGGGCGGCAGCGAAGTCTGCTTACAGCAAGTTGGAGCAAGGAGAGGGGTCGCAAAAGTGAATCGTAAATGGCGCAATTTCGGCTGTGCTGGTTCGGAAATCTCGTACCGTACGGGGCGACCCGGATGAAAATTGTTTCACATTGACGCGAACAGGGATTGGAAGGACAATAGCAGCCGTTTTTGGGGTCAAAAAGGAAATTCCGGATTATGACTAAATGCATACAAAGATCTAACAATTGCCTCGCGGGCTTGGCTGTTCTGGCGGTCCTGTTCATGTTTTCTGCATCACTGAGCGGGCAGGAGACCGCGCCTTCTTTCGCCAGCAACGTTGCTATGGCAGGGCCGGACCGGCCTCCGGAAGTGCCTGAGGGTTACGTGATCACACCGATCGGCTACTTTCATCCATCCTGCGTGTTTAGGATCGAGGACGGAGAGACGCTGCTAGCAGATGGACGCGTCGAACATGCGGATGGCACGGTAGAGGCGAACGTTCCGGTTTGCAGTTATCCGCACTACACGCCCACGGGATTGCTGGTACCAACAAACGTCAGAGAGGTGAGCGAAGCACATGTGCCAGTCGTTGACGGCTGGCTTGAATATGTATCGGCCACCACAAGTACATCGTACGGCGAAATTACGGCAACCTGGGCTGTGCCGCCGCAGCCCACTACCAATCATGGACAGACCCTATTTTTCTTCCCTGGCCTGGAGGACTACAACGATGTGCTAAGCATTGTTCAGCCTGTACTGCAGTGGTATGCGCCGGGGCCATGGGCTGTGGCGAGCTGGAACTGCTGCATGAAAGGCATCATTTGGGAGAGCTCCCCGGTGAAAGTAAGGCCGGGCGATACGATCCTTGGGACGATTATCTCCGACTGCAAGGCGGGGTTGCAGTCCTGTGCCAACTGGAAAGTGGTAAGTGAGGATGAGACCACGGGCAAGAAGACAACGCTGGGTATGACTCCCGCCGAGGGGCAGATTTGGAATTGGGGCTTCGGCGCCGTGCTCGAGGTTTACGGTGTGCGACAATGTAGCGATTTTCCCGCGAATGAGAGTGTCGTATTCACAGTCCAACTGTATGACCAGAACCGGAACGTGATCTCGAATCCAGGTTGGACAGGAACTCCCGCGGGTGCGAGCACATCGCCAAATTGCAACTATGGTCTGAACGTAACGGCGACACAACAGACGCTTGAGTATTAGGTTGAAAGGTCGCTGGACGAGACGGAATTCCCCATTACCGATTGTCGTAAGTCAAGACCGTCATAACCAAAGATCGTCGTAAGTTAGACGGCAGGACTCTCTGACGTATACTAACGGTGCGTCATCACTGTTCGTGTCGATAACTCGATTCTCCTCGATCCCAGCCACCCGGGAACAGTGATTTTCCAAAATAGTGTCTTCTCGATTGCCTGTCCGGTTGGTCATCCCTCGTCCGCAACCCCGCCGCGTCGTCATACGAGCTCCGGCTCCGACATCCAAGCTATTTAATCACTCATCTACTGGACGAATAGGTAGTGTCTCACCAAACTGAGACACTACCGACGATTACAAGAGCTTGCACGCGGCACCCTCCTGAGTTAGATGGGGGCAGGCTGGGCCACCCTGTTCGATTCACCTGCGGACTACTGCACGGTGAGAGTGACTGTGCCCGTGGCCATAGTGCCGCCTGATGAGGTGCCCGTCACAGTCACGGTGTAGCTCCCCGGCGTAGTGCCAGAATTCCCGATTCCACCACTCCCGCTGCCGCCACACGCGAGCAAGCCTGCGATGAGGGTCACAAGCAAAGCGAGCATGCCAACCCTTAGACGCCAGCTACGACGCCGCGCCGGGAGGCCAATTCCAATTCCTCCAATTCCGAAGATCAGGGCGAAGGCCACTAGGCCTATGCCTCTAGCGGTGTGCCGGCGGACTACTGGGCGCACGGGATATGCGAGAGCACCGCTCGTCGCAGCCGTGGTGGAGATGATGAGCGTGACCGTACCGGGAGTATCAGGGGCGATATTCACCGAGCTGGCCGGACTGAAGCTGAACGTGGGTAGGTCTTGGGCGCCAGCCGGGCTGGAGGTGATAGTAGCTATCAGCGTTACGCTGCCCGTGAAGTCATTGACAGATGTCACGGTGATGGTGGAGGTGTTTCCGGTGGTTGCGCCAGGGCTGACGGACACGGGAGTACCGGCGATAGTGAAATCCGCGACGGTGACCGAACTGGTGCCGCTAGCCGCACTGTAGTTGCTGTCGCCCGAGTAGCTGGCTGTAAGTGTATCCGTGCCAACTGCCAGCGAACCGGCAGGAATGGTGATCGTCGCACTGCCGTCGCTCAAAGGTGTGGTCCCAGAGCTGTAGCTGCCGCTGGTCAGTGTCACCGTGCCGGTGGGCGTCGGGTTGCCGCTTCCGCCGCTGACTGCGACCGTTACATTGAGTGCCTGCGTCGTCGCGACGCTCGATGCAGACGGCGTCACCGTCACCGTCGGCGTCAGTAGAACAGCCTCGGTGACGGTGACCGAAGCGGTGCCGGTGGCAGCACTGTAGTTGCTGTCGCCCGAGTAGCTGGCTGTAAGTGTGTCCGTGCCAACTGCTAGCGACCCGGCGGGAATAGTGATCGTTGCACTACCGTCGCTTAGCATCGTGGCCGCGGATGTATAGCCGCCGCCGGTAAGGGTCACCGTGCCGGTGGGCGTCGGGTTGCCGCTTCCGCCGCTGACTGCGACCGTTACATTGAGTGATTGGGAGGTCGTGATGCTCGATACAGACGGCGTCACCGTCACCGTCGGCATCAGTGGACCAGTCTCGGTGACGGTGACCGAACTGCTACCGCTAGGGTTACTGTAGTTGCCATCGCCAAAGTAGGTGGCCGTCAGCGTGTCTGTCCCAACCGCCAGCGAGCCGGCAGGAATGGTGATCGTCGCGATGCCGTCGCTCAAAGTCGTGGTCCCAGAGGTATAGCTGCCGCTGGTCAGTGTCACCAGGCCGGTGGGCGTCGGATGGCCGCTTTCACCGCTGACTACGACCGTTACATTGAGTGACTGCGCGGTCGTGATGCTCGACGCAGACGGCGTCACCGTCACCGTTGGCGTCAGCAAAGCAACCTCATTCTGCGGCCCGACATCCTGCCATGTAACCTGGTTATCGGTGATCTGTGAGCCTTGCTGGTACACCGTGCAAGCGGGAGCGCCTCCTATGGTTGTGCAGTTACCGGAGCCGAGGTTGGAAGCTGAAAATGAAAAATTAGCTGCGGTACACGGAGGCTGATCCTCAAGGCCACAAGGATTTGGTGTTATCGTACTAGACGTAACTAGCCGAGGGCCGTCGTAGGCAGGGTTTTGATAGTCGGTAATAACCATATAAGCGCCAGAAGCTGGTCCCTGGTATGGTTCATTTGTGTTAATCCCAGCTAAGGTCCCAGTAGCAGTCACTGTGCTGCATGTCGCAGTTGAGCCGGTATCGGAGCACGTGCTCACCCATCCAATGACGGGCGATGGTTCAAAGAGGGGTCCGGAGAATCCTGCGGGCTGCGTAGTCCCGCTTTTGCAAGTAGGGGTGCAGCTTATCGCTTGAAGCACAATTCCATTCGGTAGTTGGATCAGATTGCCCACCGCATACTCGTGGTTCGGCTGCCAGGCTGGGCCGCAGAAAGCCATCACTGTGTCAGGCATTCCCGGTAATTTCACATACGCCTGCGGAATATAACCGAGAGCCTCATTAAGCGCGCCGGGATCGTATTGGGGAACGCCGTCTCCTGGTGCCACGCTGTAGAGCTGCGGTCCCGTTGCGTGCGACTGGCATATAGGCTGTTGCCCGAAGGCTGCGGCAGAGAGCGTTAGAGCGGCGAGAATGGCGAAAGGTTTCATCAAAGTAAACGACCCTCTCGATAGCATGTCTGCCCGTTCAGGATCCGTCCGGGATATTCCAGAGGCTATGATTGTACAAGAAAAGATTTTGTTACACGCTCTAAGGGCGGCCTGGTAGGGTGGTTTGAAACTGCGGAGACGCAGGGGCACTCGCTGCCCCGGCCCAGATTAGTGCGTGGTTCTCGTGCTTAAGTGATCACGCTTAGGCGGCCATGTTCAGGCGATCATGCGGACGTCTGTCTGGTCGAGTCCGCGCAACCGGATGGCAGCGCACAGCGAAGCCAAGGTTTGCAGTGATGGATGAGCAGCGCAGCTGTGACAATTTCAGCGGCGACAGGCTTCCAAGATGGAACGCCCCCCAAAGTGGAGAAATCCAGAATGGAACCATGACCACCGAGGCTTCGGGTGGTGCAGGAACTTCGGTCTATTAAGCCGCTCTGGCTTGGCCGCGCACACGAATTGCCTGCTCGCGGAAACCTTTCGCCGCAGCAATGCCAAGCGCAATGAAAGTCACCATCACAATGCCCTGCGTGATCGCGAACGGAGGCTCCGACCCCTTCGGTGCCAGCGCGTGAAGGGACGGCACCTTCTCGAAGAGCTGCACGACCAGCACGAAAACATTCAGGTAGAGGGCGATCACGGCTGTAATCACGTAGGTTCTCCGCCAGCCGCCAGCGAGGTGCCGGCCATAACGCGCGAAGATCGCGATCGCCAGCACCGCCAGCGATATGATGCCAACTCCAATGCCCGGCGTAAATCCATCGTACGGGAACATGAACCCGGTGATGCTCGTCGCTACCGTCGTCACCAGAAAGAGCGCAGTCCAGCCGTCGCGTCTTTTACCGGCGAGCAGCCCGAACAAGACGACGAATCCCGACAAGATCCCCGCCAGGCTTATTGCGACATGAACGAAGGTGAACATTGTCATACCGAAAATCATGATGCGCCCTTCAGAATTCAAGCATCTTACGACATGGCTTTGAAAATTGCCACAGACTGGCCTTGACCCATTTTCCTTTTTTCCACGAGGCAACTATAATCGCGAATTGCCCTGAATCCCGTGCACGTGTTGACGCAAGACAAGCCCGACCAGGAGACTGCATCGTTCCGGGCGGGGCTGGTTTGGGTCGGAGTTGGTAGCTGGTTCGATTCTGTATTCCGTGAGTTGTGCCATTTTTGCATCCTTGGAGGCGCAGTAAGGAACATGAAAAAACTTGTCCACTTCGCTCTGGCAGCTCTCTTTCTCTTAGGCAGCGCTTCCGCCCAGAACCTTCCGGCCATCGATGTATTCGGCGGCTACTCCTACCTCAGCTTTAATTTGCCGTCGAATCCGGGCCAGGGTATTACCACCTCTCAGCGCCTGGCTTTCAATGGCTGGGACTTGTCCGCCTCGGTCGGCGTGTTTCATCGTGTGGCTCTGGAAGCGGACATCAGCGGCCACAGCCTTAACGATTGCTACAGCACTACTTTTAACTGCACCAATCTCTCCTACATGGGGGGGCCGCGTTTTAATTTCAGAGATCGCGCCAGCAAGATTACGGGCTTTGTACACGTCCTGGGCGGTCGAGACAACGCCACTCTTGTGTACAACGGAAGTTCCTTGAGCGACACATCTGTGGCGCTTGCCGGCGGCGGGGGCGTTGATTATTGGCTCTTTCGTCACATCGGAGTTCAGTTGGGCCCGGTCGATTACTTTTACACTCGTCATCTGAACAACTTCGGCCTTGCCAGCCAAAATAGCTTCCGCGCCTCTGCCGGAGTCGTTTTCCGATTTGGTGGTGAACTTTTTGCGGGTGAGCCCAAGTCCCGTCCTGTTCCTTCGGAGAGTCAACCAACGCCGAAGTCCAGGCGTGGTGCTCCCGCGGCGCAACCCTCGACTGGTGGCGTCCAGCAGCCGGCTCAGATCGTCAGTTTGCCGGGTCACGGAATGCCGATCACTTCGCTCGGCGTCGTGGTTGCGCCCCAGGAATTTGACGGAGCGAAAATTGTCGAGATCGTGCCGGGAGGCGTCGCGGAGATGGCATCCTTGAGGGCAGGCGATCTGATCAAGTCAGTGGATGGAAGAGCCGTAAAGACGCCGATGGAGTTGGCCGCTGAGCTCTCGGACAAATCCGGGAAAGTTCGCATCGGCATTCTGCGAGGCGACGTTGCGACCGAAACGTTAGTTCTGATCAGCGGTCGCTGAGGAGGGCGGGCAAAAACGGAAGACTGGCGCACCGGAGAGATTCGAACTCCCGACCTACAGCTCCGGAGTGTAAACCAAGGGGATTATAACACTGTGACCCGCCTAGCTTTTCTGCAACTTAGCGTGTCGCCTTTCGGGGAAGATTTGTCGGTATTGTTCCCTAGTTGCTCCCAACTGACCTATAGCGCAAATACATAACAGGGCATTCCGTGTTGCAGTGAGCAGCGGTTTCTTAAGAGAACCCGCCTTCGACCTGCCTCGTTACATCGGCCATTGACGTTTGAGTGTGGCAGGCTTTTGCGGACGGGAACAGCAATGAAGAAGTTCTACAATTGGGTCGCCGCACCAACGTTCGAGTCCGCAGAAGGGAGGAAGATTTGGAACAGCAGGATGAAAGAACCGCGACCATGAGAAAAGTGTTAAGGGCCGTCTATTACTGCGCTTGGGTTGTTGCTGCGACTTCTTTTTTCAGGCGTCTTTGCACCACGAATTTCGGTGGAGAAACTGGGCATTCCGGGTGTCCGCGTGACCTGCCCCCCTTTTTCTGTAACACTTTCAAGGTGAGTTTCCGACGGTTTGAACCGCTCCCGATTTCTGTACCAATCGGAACTAGAGAGCTTGGGCAGTGAACGTCCTCTTAGCCTCGTGTGATGCGGGTTTCGCGCACTCCAGAGACTCAATCAAGAGGCTCTGGAGTGCGCGCCTCAGCGATGTACTAGATTTTCCCTCCCCAAGCCTGTGCAGCTCCGCGAAGGCTGCTGGCGTTCGGTCCGCCAACGCGCTGTGCGGACGCTGATGATTGTAATGCTGGCGAAACCTCGCCAGTTTTTGCCGTGCATCTTCCAACGAAGAAAACCACTCCACATTCAAACACTCGTCCCGTAGTCGGCCGTTGAAACTCTCGATAAATCCGTTCTCTACCGGCCGGCCCGGTCGGATAAAACACAGCTGCACGTCGTGTCCCATCGCCCAGGCCTCCAGCGCACGACTGCAGAACTCGCTGCCATTGTCCACCGTGATACTTTCCGGCAAGCTCCCTCGTTCCGCCCTCGTCCTTTCCAGAGCCTGAGCTACTTTCATCCCCGTCATCGTGCGGTCCGCTTCCAGCCCTACACATTCCCGCGTGAACTGATCCACTATCGTCAGAATGCGAAACGATCGCCCATCTGCCAGTTTGTCACTCACAAAGTCCATGCTCCAACGCTGGTTCGCGCCCGCTGCCATCGGTGCTACCACACGCTGCCGGCGTGCTATCTTCCGCCGCTGCTTGGTCCGCACGATGAGCCCTTCCTCCGTGTACAGGCGGTAGATCCGCTTCGCATTTACATGCCAACCTTCGCGCCGCAACAGCACCGTTAGCCGTCGGTACCCGTAGCGCACATGCGTGGCCGCCAGTTCTCGCAAACGATGGCGCAAGACTTCATCTAACACTTTTCGGCTGCGGTACCGCAACGTTCCAATCGCCAGCCCTACCAGCCTCGCCGCATGTCGCTCACTGATGCGGTACGCCTCCTGCGCCCACCGCGCCAGCTTACGCCGTAGACGAGGCTTTACAGCTTTTTTGACACAATCTCCTGTAGGATCTGCCGGTCCACGCTCAGATCCGCCACCAGCCGCTTCAACCGCCCGTTCTCCTCCCGCAGCTGCCGCAGCTCACGCAGTTCGCTCACCCCCAACCCGGCGTACTGCCTCTTCCACAGGTAGTAAGTCGCCTGGCTGATCCCCACCTTGCGGCAAATCTCGGCTACCCTCTCGCCCGCTTCTACCTGACGCAGCACCGCTACAATCTGTTCCTCTGAGTGTCCTTTCTTGGGCATCGTCCTCGTCTCCTCTCCAGGATTTTCGCCCAAGCTTACCTCTAGTTTTCCCTGTTACAGTTTTCGGGTTTTGGGTCAGTTTGTGAGCTTGGCAGATCGTCATTCAGAGCGATCTGACAAGCGAACTCACTCGGCGTTCATTTGAGTTATCAATAACAGCCCTTGTAACTATCGCGCCGCCGTCGTCGCGTTGGGTTGGGGTCGGCAACGAGCGTGAACAAAATCGAGATTCGCTGGCCCAGCGGGATTGTGCAGACTCTAAGCGCCGTCAAAGCTGACCAGATTATGAACGTGAAGGAAGCTATCCCGGCGAAAAAGTAGGCGGAGGGTTGTGAAAAGGACATGGCTTCAAAGCCTGAGCAGAAAGTCTACACTCACCGCCTAAACGAAACAACTAATTGATTCCGACTATGGACATCCCCCCGCATTACGGCTAAAAAAGCCTGGGGTCTGTTCGTGTGGGTATCGACCTAGGTTCTGACAACTAGGTTCTAATAACAAGTCCAGCTTGAGTTGCAACCGGGAGTAATTGTGATCTCCAAGAGGCTGATGGTCTTCGTCTGCACAATAGTTACAGTTGGCGGCAGCGCCCTATGTGCTGCGCAGAGCGAGTCCGGGTTTTTCACAAGCTGGGAAAACCGCGTGCGAGATACGCTGGCCCAGCAGCCCTCATGGCCGATTCCCTTGGTCACAGCATCGTCGGGCCTGTTGCAGGTGATGCGCACCGATTTCGTCCGCCAGATCGCGCCCGCTGGCACCGATACCTGGAACTATGACAACACCAAGGGCTTCAATGTAGTCCCCTGGTACAAGGTCGAATTCGACGCGCTGCTGCCGCCCTATATCCAGCACAACTCGAAGGCAGAGGATGGCTTCGGCGATACTTCGCTGCTGCTAAAGTACCGTTTGGCGGCGGGCAATGAAGAGGGCGGTAATTATTCGTTGAGTTTTTCCCTGGCCGGTACCATGCCAACCGGCAGCTACAAGAACGGAAGTCTCGCCGCCACAATCTCGCCTACCGTTTGCGCGGGCAAGGGCTTCGGAAGGTTTGACGTGCAATCGACGCTGGGCGCAATCCTGCCCGCGAACGACACGACGAAGCTCGGCCGCGTTGTGGTATGGAACACCGTGACGCAGTACCGCGTTGGCAAGTTTTTCTGGCCTGAGATCGAGAACAACGCGACTTTTTACCATGGCGGACCCAACGACGGCCGCGTGCAGAGCTTCGTGACACCGGGATTGATGGTCAGCAAGTTTAAGCTGGAACGCGATCCGCGCAACCGCCTCGCTCTAGTCTTCGGCGGAGGAATGCAGATCGCAACCACGCAGTTCCATACCTACAATCATGGACTTGTGCTCACGGCACGGATGCTGTTCTGAGATTTCTTCGACCAACTCTGACTGCTCCACGTCGGTGTTAGCGCAGGTCTATGGCAGTCGAAGCACATTAACGTCAGCGCTTAGCCGGTCACCTACCGACCTAGAAGCCCGGCTGGGCGGTAATCCCTTTTGATTCCACGCAGTCATAGGACCGGCCCGCGGTGAGGTTCTTATATTCTTCCGTTCTTCCGGTGGGCCATTCAATCACCAGACGATCAATCTTGTCCCGCTTTCCTAATCCGAAGGTTACGGGCAGTTCCGACTGCGACAGATAACTAGAGCCGCCCTTCACCAGGCGCGATTGGCTCGAGGTTCCGTTCGACGCGCCGGGAAAGATCTTCACCGAAGCTCCGATGGCGTCGCGATTGGACTTCGTCCCAATTAAGCGAATCCGGATGCTTCGATTTCCCGCAGTCTGGTCGTTGCGGTAGAGATAGGCGGGGCCGTTGTTGGTTGTGATCAGCAAATCGACATCGCCGTCCCGATCGAAATCGCCGTAGGCCAGCCCTCGTCCTACCTTTGGTTGACTGAAGCCACGGCCCACTTCAGCGGCCACGTCGACAAACGTTCCCTTTCCGGTGTTGAGGAAAAGTTGCGGCGGCTGCGCGTAGCCAACACCGCTGACATTGCGCACCGTGTCGTCGATATGTCCGTTGACAACCGCAAGATCAAGTGTGCCATCCAAGTCGGCATCGAGGAACACGCATCCGAATCCCAATTTGTCTTTCGAAGACATCCCCACTCCGCTCTGCATGGCCACGTCGACATAATTCCCACCGTCGGAAAGCCGGTAGAGCCCGGTCATTTCGTTATCGAAATTCGTGATGGCCACGCCCGGGTGTCCTGAATTGTCAAAGTCGGCCACGTCCACGCCCATGCCGGCGCGTGCTCTGCCTTCTGCGGAAAAGGCGATGCCGGCTTCTACGGCTAGGTCTTTAAACGTACCGTTGCGCTGATTCCGATAGAGTTTATTGGGCTGCGTGTCATTGGTAACGAGCAAATCGGGCCAGCCATCGTGATTGTAGTCGAGCATGGCCACGCCGAGGGACTTCGAACTGCTGTCGAAAATTCCGCTCGTGGCGGTGACATCCTCAAAGGTTCCATTGCCGCGATTGTGAAATAACCAACAGGTCTCTCCGCGGTAGGCTTCGGGTGTGCAATAAGATTTGTGCTTGCCATCGAGGCTGCAGAACACATCGTGCTCGGGAGACCACTTGACGTAGTTGCAGACAAACAGATCGAGCAGCCCGTCGCGGTCGAAATCAAACCATAGAGCGGACGTGCTCATAGCCTGCCGGCCGCCCAGCCCGCTCGACCTCGTTACATCGAGGAACGTCCCCTTGCCCGTGTTTTTGAATAGGCGGTTCTGGCCGACGCAAGTAATGAGGATGTCAGGATAACCGTCGTTGTCGTAATCCCCGATCGCAACTCCCATGCCGTACATCTCGACGTCGAGTCCGGCGCTTCGGGTCGCGTCGGAAAATGTGCCGTTACGATTGTTGCGATAGAGCTTCAGCGTGCTCGGTTCTCGCTTGTGTCCGGGTGAATCTTTGTGTCCAGGCCAATCGACGCCGTTCACCAGAAGAATGTCCTGCCAGCCATCGCGGTCGTAATCGAGGAATGCACACCCGGCGCCGAGTGTTTCCGGCAGCAGCTTGCCGCCGTAGGCTCCGCTGTTGTGGCGGAAACGAATTCCAGCCGGGGCAGTTACATCGATCAGCTGGAAACCGGGATCAGGCGCGGTAAGAGCTGCGAATGCGTCCAATCGCAAACTTAATGTCGACGCCAGGCCTGTCATCCCCCAGAGAAAAGTTCGTCGGTCCACAGCACGGCGATTCACGGCAGGGCTTCTCACGGAAGATTAACCAGTCCGTTCCGGATCGCATAGACGACGAGGTCGGCGGTCTTGTGGGCTCCCAAAGCGTCCATCATATTGGCACGATGGACGGCGACGGTGTTGGCACTGAGGTCGAGCGCAGCCGCAATCTCCTTGTTGGACTTGCCATCCACGATCATCTGCAGGACCTCGAGTTCGCGAGGGGTGAGGCTCGCGTGGCGCCGGCCTCGGAGCGCCGCCGGGCGCTTGAGTTGGGAATCGAGCACAGTTTCGCCGTTCGCAACTCGCCGGATCGCGGCGCCCAATTCCAGGTCCACGGCGTTTTTCAGGACATAGCCGCGCGCGCCGGCCTCGAGCGCATGTCGCACCAGAGTCTCCTCCGGATGCATGCTGAGCATGAGCACCAAAGCCTGCGGATGCTTGGCGAGAATCTGCCGCGTGGCTTCCAATCCGTTCATCCCGGGCATGGCGCAATCCATAACAATCACTTGCGGACTAAGCTCATCCGCGAGTTTGATTGCTTCAAGGCCGTCGCTCGCCTCGCCGGCAACGGTAATGTCCGGTTCATCCTCCAGAATGCGGCGAAATCCTCGTCGCACCAGGCTATGGTCGTCAACCAGCAAAACTGAAATCTTATCCGGCATGGGAATCAAGTTTCTAGCTTCCTTCTGGGGACCGTCAAACGAACCAGCGTTCCACTTCCGCGCTCGCCCTGCGCGGGCGGCAGAAATTGAACTGTGCCACCCAGCAACTCGGCGCGTTCGCGCATCGCCACCAATCCAATTCCCTGCGTTGCCGACTGCGCTGCAAAGCCCTTGCCGTGATCCTCCACTTCGACTTCCAAAGCGTGCGGCAGAAAGCGCAGACGCACCCAGGACTCTTTTGCTCCCGAATGCCGGGTCAAGTTATTCAGAGCTTCCTGCACCACGCGATAAACATGAATGGCGGCGTTGCCGACTACGGGAAAGGGGTCACCCGATTTCTCATAGAATACGCGAATCCCAGCCTGCCTTTCCACAACCGGCAAGTACCAGTCGAGTGTGCTCTCCAGCCCGGTTTCTTCGAGCATCACCGGATGCAGGGCCTGAGAAAGGCTGCGCACTTTGTCCAGCGCACTTTGCGTAATCTCACATACTTCGCGCAGTTCGGCGCGCAGCGCCGATCCTTCCGGAGCCCGATTCCCCGCGCGCGTCAGCATGGTTCCTACGGCAGTCAGAATCTGTCCGAACTCGTCGTGCAATTCGCGCGAGATGTGACGCAACGTGGATTCCTGGGCGGAAATGAGCTTCTGGGCAAGTTCGCTGCGCTGTTCGGAAAGCGCGGCGAGTTGCGCAAACAATCGCCGGTTCGAGCGGATCAGGTAAAGGCTGGTAAAGAGAATGGCAATCAAGGTCGCCGTCAGAAACAGATACACCTGTCGCTGAACGCGGTCATAAATTTGCGCGATCCGCAGCGCGGCTTGTTCTTCGCTCTCATTGTTTTGCACCAGCAGGCGGGACACGGCCGTGCTCAACGATTCCTGCCGGGCTCGGAGCGAGATTCGAATCTGCGTCTTCGCTTCCGCCTGGTTGGCGCCATGCGCCAATGCAAACGTCCGATCCACCGCGTCCCAGAACTGTGCGACGGAATTCTCAAGATATTGCTTTTGTTCAGGAGTGCGATTCGCCGGGGCAACTTGCTGCTCGCGGCGCAGCGCGTCGTCCAGGTCCGTGCGCACGCGCTGGAACTGCGCCGACCACGCCGTCAGCGGATAGGGCTCATCGTTGTCCAGCATGTCGCGCATGGCCAGCGCCAGCGAGTTCAAATCGTTCTGGATGCGCAGCAACTGCAGAGAGTCGTTCCGGTTGCGGTCCACCAGATTGTTCTGCAGCTCCCGCAGGCCCGAAATCTGCCGCGTGATGTATCCCGAGTAAGCAACCACGGCCGCCAGGGTGATGACCAGCCCTAAGAATAGTCCGGGAGTTGGCGACCGATGGGGGTCAGGCGCAGACGAACGTCGCACGCCCCGAGAATACAACGCCAGCCGCCTAATTTACCAACTTGCCCAGCGCCGCGCAATTCGTCCGACTTAAAACCGAATGGACCCGGTTTGGCCTTGCAGGCGATGTGGCCCTTGGCGTCGATCACGTAAAGACGATCCGGCCATCCCATGTAGGCTTACTCGGTCGAGTTGGCGGGCGCACTCGCCGATCCTCCCGCCATCTCTGAACTGCAAATTTCAAACTCATTTCAGGGAACGCACTACTGGAGCTGTATATGAAGAATGCGAGTAAGGAGCTGAGAACATTGTTGAAGCGCAGGAGGTCACTTTACCAAAAGGAGAATTTCTATCGGGGAATACGTATCCTTACTTGAGCTGCAACGGAGCGGCTCGTCGAAGCTATAGTCGCTTCGGACGAAGCACAAGTCCTTGAATTCTGCGTGGCTGAGTCACACCCTCGTCCTCCGTGACGAGAAAGGCCGGTGGCAGAGAGGCGATGTAACAGCAACAGTCCTTTCGTGATTGCGCCAACTCCATTGGTTTCATTGACTTGCCCATTTCGTCCACGTAGGATTCGCGCCAATGCTCTTTTCATGCCAGATGAGACTTGGACTACGCGCAACTCTCCCCGTAAGTCACGTCATCTGCAACTTTCGTCTTGACCGCTGGCCTGCAATCGCGGACACTTCTCCCAGCTTCTCGCTGCCGCGAAACTCCCTCCGCTAACCGGTAGCCGAGCCCGGTCTGTTTCTCTCAAGCAAGACTAAGAAGGAGACTTACAAACGGCGCAATGCGATATTGGAGTTCGATTCTTGGAAAACTTTTGGCGCTCCTGACACGGGCTGTGCTGTTCGCGCTGCTGCTGATTTGCGATCTTTCGCCGTTATTGGCCGCGCTTCCCGCTGGTGCCCAGACTTCTACTGCGCAATCGCCCTTGGCAATCAGCCAGTCGGAGCGACCATGAACACGCACTCTTTCGTTAACCGACTCTGCGACTCCCTAATTCCCATTGCCGCAGTTGCGCTGCTCGCGTGGGCCTGGAGCAGTCTTGCCTTCTGCGGCGAGATTCATGTTGCGGCCAGGAATGGCGACTTGGCGAAGGTCCAGGCGCTGCTTAAAGGCAATCCTGATCTGGTTTTCAGCAAGGATGACAAGCAGGGCGCCACGCCGTTGTTGTGGGCGGCGGCTATGGGCCGCAAGGACGTGGTGGAATTGCTGCTGGCCGATAAAGCCGATGTCAATGCCAAAGACACGGTTGGCAACACGCCTTTGCACGAGGCGGTCAATGGGGGTTACCAGGTCGTGGCCGAATTGCTGCTGGCCAGCAAGGCCGACGTCAATGCCGCCAACAACCGGCGTTGGACGCCCTTACACGTAGCGGCGGATCGCGGCCACAAGGACGCGGCCGAATTGCTGCTGGCCAACAAGGCCGATGTCAATGCCAAGGATATCGATGGCAACACGCCTTTGCACCAGGCAGCTTGGTGGGGGCACAAGGACGTAATGGAATTGCTGCTGGCCAACAAAGCGGATGTCAATGCCAGGTCCCTCCGCGGTTATACGCCTTTGCACCAGGCGTCGGCTCTTGGCCACAGGGACGCTGCGGAACTGCTGCTGGCCAACCGGGCCGAGTTGAGTGCCAAGGGCACCGATGGCTTTACACCTTTACACGCAGCGGCCGAATTCGGCCACAAGGACGTCGTGGAATTACTTCTGGCCAACAAGGCCGATGTCAATGCCAAAGACGGCGATGGTAATACACCTTTGCACCAGGCGGCGGGTGCGGGCTACAAGGACGTGGTGGAATCGCTGCTGCTCAACAAAGCCGACGTCAATGCCAAAGACACGGATGGCAACACGCCTTTGCACATGGCGTCGTCTTTTGGCCACAGGGACGTGGCGGAGCTGCTGCTGGCCAACAAGGCCGAGGCTAATGCCAAGGGCGCCGGTGACCTTACTCCTTTGCACCTGGCGGCGCGCGAGGGCCACAAGGACCTGGTGGAATTGTTGCTGGCCAACAAAGCCGATGTCAATGCCAAGTCCCTCCGCAGCTATACGCCTTTGCACATGGCGTCGGCTTATGGCCACAGGGACGTGGCGGAGCTGCTGCTGGCCAACGGGGCCGAGGTGAACGCCAAGGGCGCCGACGGCTTTACGCCTTTGCACGCAGCGGCTTTGCGAGGTCACAAAGACATCGTGGAATTGTTGCTGGCTAACAATGCCGATCCCAACGCCGAGGACAAGCGCAGCGCTACGCCTTTGCACCTGGCGGAGGGTGCGGGCCACAAGGACGTGGCGGATCTACTGCGTCTGCACGGCGGCCACGAATAGGCTAGATGGAAACCTCGTAATGAAGAGCGGCGCATTTTGAGCGAATCGTTTTTTCGAGGGAATCGGGGTTGAAATAGGAGGTTTGCTCTGCGCTCTAGAAATCGTGTGAACTGTCTCATATCTGCCCCGCTTCGTTGCGGTGGTTTGCTCCTGTTGGCTGTTCTTTCGGCTCTAGCTCAGACCCCGCCCGCGAACACACAAAGCAGTCTTGTTCCTGTTCCAGGAAGATTCGTTGATGCCACCGAGAAGTTGGGAATCCATTTCGTGCAGCAAGCCTCTCCGACTTCGAAAAAATATCTTTTGGAAACCATGGGCTCCGGCGTGGCGTTGTTCGATTATGACAACGACGGCCGCCTCGACATCTTCTTCACAAACGGCGCCCGCATTGACGATCCCATGCCGCCCGGCTCCATTCCCCGCAAGGACGGCCCGCAGTACTGGAACCGCCTTTATCACCAGAAGCCCGACGGCACATTCGAGGATGTGACGGAAAAGGCCGGTCTGGCCGGCATCGGCTATTCGACTGGAGTCGCCGTCGGCGATTACGACAATGACGGCTACGATGATCTGTTTGTGGCCGGCTACGGTCACAACACCCTCTACCACAATAACGGCGATGGCACTTTCACAGATGTGACCGAGGCTGCGGGCGTGGGCGGTTCCGGCTGGTCGACTAGCGCCGCATGGGTGGATTACGACAACGATGGCCGCCTCGATCTCGTCGTCGCCCGCTACCTGGAGTGGGACTTTCAGGACATCCAGTGCGCCCCGCACGGGGAAATGGAGGGGCCTCGTGCCTACTGCGCTCCCGGTCTCTTCAAACCGATTATGCCCCTTGTCTACCACAACGAAGGCAATGGCAAGTTCAAGGAAGTTACTGAAAAAGCGGGAATGGTCTCTGGCAAGGGACTCGGCGTTGCCTTTGCGGATTATGACCGGGATGGCTGGATAGATATTCTTATCACCAACGATTCAATTCCCGAGTATCTCTACCACAACAAGGGCGATGGCACTTTCGAAGAGGTGGGGGTGGCCTCAGCCGTAGCTTTGAACAGCGACGCCTCGGCCTTCGCCGGCATGGGAGTGGATTTCGAAGACTACAACAATGACGGTTGGCCGGACATAGTCATCACCGACCTCGCTGGTCAGCGATACCCCCTCTACACCAACGCTAAGAACGGCACGTTTGAAGACTCCTCTGCCGCCACGGGCATCGGCCCTATGACCGCGCTCCACTCCGGGTGGGGTGTCCGCTTCCTCGATTACGATAATGACGGTTGGAAGGATCTGTTTATCGCCCAGGGCCATGTCATGGATACGATCGAGCTCACCCAGCCGCATTTCCGGTATCGTGAGTCGCCGCTCCTGGCCAGGAATGAGCGAGGCAAGAGGTTTGTTGACGTTTCGGCGCAATCGGGAGATATCTTTCGTGAGAAATTGGTCGGGCGCGGCTTGGCCATTGGAGACCTGAATAATGACGGGAAGGTGGACGTCGTAATAACGTCGAACAATGGTCCCGCCTGGGTTCTGATGAACGAGACGCCCACTTCGAATCACTGGATCACCCTAAAACTAACCGGAGTGAAGAGCAATCGCGATGGCATCGGCGCCCACGTCAAAATTACAACCGCCGCCGGCGAACAGTATGCGACGGTAACCACTGCGGGAAGCTATCAATCGTCGAGTGATTCCCGCGTTCATTTTGGGTTGGGGTCGGCAACGAGCGTGAACAAAATCGAGATTCGCTGGCCCAGCGGGATTGTGCAGACTCTAAGCGCCGTCAAAGCTGACCAGATTATGAACGTGAAGGAAGCTATCCCGGCGAAAAGTAGGCGGAGGGTTGTGAGAAGGACACGGCTTTGAAATGGGTCGGAAGGGTAATCCAGTGAAGATGAAAGAGCTAAACTGGCGCGCCCGGAGAGATTCGAACTCCCGACCTACAGCTCCGGAGGCTGCCGCTCTATCCAGCTGAGCTACGGGCGCGCTGCGGTAATGCAAGTGTACATCGTGGCGCGGGACGGCCTCAATGGCTGCAGCTCGCTCTTAGGGTTCGCCGATCAGCCTTCCACCGTTGCCAGCGCACCTTTCTTCCGCTTGTTCGATTGCAGAACCTTCTTGCGCAGCCGCAGCGATTTCGGCGTGACCTCGACAAACTCATCGTCAGCGATGAATTCAATAGCTTGTTCAAGATTAAGGTTGCGATAAGGGACCAACCGGATCGCTTCGTCGGAAGTCGAAGCCCGCATGTTGGTCAGCTTCTTCTCGCGCACAATGTTGACGTCGAGATCTGTGTCTTTCGCATTCTCGCCAATGATCATGCCTTCGTAGACATCGACGCCGGGCCCAGCGAAGAGTGTGCCGCGCTCCTGCAGATTGTAGAGAGCGTAGGAGGTCGTAAGGCCGGGACGGTCGGCGATCAGCGCGCCGGTTGGACGATGCGGAATTTCTCCTTGCCATTCGATGTATCCATCAAAAAGCGCGTTCATCACAATGGTGCCGCGCGTGTCGGTGAGCAGCGTGCTGCGCAGTCCGATCAGCCCGCGGCTGGGCACGCGGAATTCCACGCGCACGCGTCCATAGCCGTGATTGTGCATGTTGGCTACTTCGCCTTTGCGTGAGCCTACATGCTCCATAACCACGCCAACGAATTCCTCGGGGATGTCGACGGTTAGGTGCTCGACCGGCTCCATCAGTTTGCCGTCAATGTGCTTGGTGACGATCTCGGGCTTGCCGACCATCAGTTCATAACCCTCGCGGCGCATCATCTCGATCAGAATGGAAAGCTGCAACTCGCCGCGGCCAAGCACTTTGAACGAGTCGGTGCTGTCTGTCTCTTCCATGCGCAGCGAGACGTTGGTGAGCAGCTCTTTTTCCAGCCGCTCGCGCAGGTTGCGCGAAGTAACGTAAGTGCCTTCACGTCCGCAAAACGGAGACGTATTGATGGTGAACAGCATCGCAATCGTAGGCTCGTCGATGACGATGGGCGGAAGCGGCGCGGGATTCTCCGCGCTGGTAATGGTCTCGCCGATCGTGATGCCTTCAACGCCCGCGACGGCAATGATGTCGCCGAGCGATGTTTCCATGATGTCGGTGCGCTTGAGCCCGGAGAAGCTGAAGAGCTTGGTGATCTTCGTCTTGTGAAATGAGCCATCGCGCTTGGCGATCGCAACGTCTTCTCCAGTCTTCATGGTTCCAGAAAAAACGCGGGCAATGGCAAGGCGTCCAAGATAGTCGCTGTAATCGAGATTCGCGACCAGGATCTGCAGCGGCCCGTCAACGTCTCCCTGAGGCGCGGGAATGGTATCGATGATCGCCTCAAACAGAAGACGCAAGTCATCGCCAGCCGCTCCCTGATGCACGGCGGCTGTTCCCGCCTTTGCGTTCGTATATAGGACGGGGAAATCTAGCTGCTCTTCCTTGGCGTCTAGATCAATGAAGAGGTCGTAAACCTCGTTGAGAACCTCTTGCGGACGCGCATCGGGGCGATCAATCTTGTTGATGACTAGAATCGGCTTCAGGTTCGCTTCAAGCGCCTTACTCAGCACGTAACGCGTCTGCGGCAGTGGGCCTTCGCTCGCGTCAACCAGCAGCATGACGCCATCGACCATCTTGAGCGCCCGCTCCACTTCGCCGCCAAAATCGGAGTGTCCGGGTGTGTCCACGATATTGATTTTTACGCCCGCATAAAACACGGCCGTGTTTTTCGCAAGAATGGTGATGCCGCGCTCGCGTTCCAGATCGTTCGAGTCCATGACGCGCTCGGCCACGGTCTCGTTATCGCGGAAAGTGCCACTCTGGCGGAGCATGGCGTCTACCAGCGTGGTCTTGCCGTGATCCACGTGGGCGATGATAGCGATGTTGCGAATACTCGGATTCAGATCGAAAACTCCTCAAGCTTGCAGATTGGGGCTTAGTACTACTTTACTATGGCGGCGAGGTTAGCAGCTGTTGAGCGAAGCGAAGATAGTGACAACCGCCCTCGGCTGTCCAAGCGAGTGCAGCTTGTAGACTTAAGTGGCACACATTTCATGCGTCCAAACAATAGCTCCCGTCGCTGCCAATTCTTGCGTCTATTAACAGGTGTCATGTTCTTATCGTGCGGTCTCTGTCAGGCACAACTGGCGGATAACGGGCCCACTTCGCCGCCAGACGCCCCGAAGCAGAGCATTCCCGAGGCGAAAAGCTTCTTCGCCCGCTGGGCGGACTTTTACCGCCAGGACTGGTTCGCGACGCCGGCTTCTTCACCGGCCCCAGCGCGACGTGGCCTTCCGTCGCCGCTCGATTCGCCGCCGTTCCCCAACTCTGACTGGTCCTACGGTGGTTCGCCAGTGATTGGCGAGCCGGACACGAACAGCTATCCTCTGATGACCGCCATCAACCAGGCCCGCAGTCGGACGAAGTTCTATGGATGGCTGGATCCAACGCTGAATTTCAGCACCTCCACACATAGCAATGCGCCCGAGGCGAACGATGACTACTCCAATCGTTTTGAGATGAACCAATTCGTCCTCTACGCCGAGCGCCTGCCCGATTCCGTGCAACGCGATCATATCGACTGGGGCTACCACCTCACGACCCTCTACGGCACGGATTATCGCTTCACGACCGCGAAGGGTTACCTGAGCGGCCAGTTGCTGAACGATCATCGTCAATATGGCTTTGATCCGACGCTTGAATATGTCGATATCTACATTCCGCAAGTTGCGCAGGGCATGAATCTGAGGCTAGGCCGCTTCATCTCCGTCCCTGGCATCGAGGCCCAACTGGCGCCCAACAACTACATCTTCAGCCACTGGCTGCTGTATGCAATCGACCCGTTTACCGATACCGGTCTGATAACGACAGTCAAGCTGAACGATCAGTGGCTGGTGCAACTGGGAATCACCGCCGGCCACGATGTGGCCCCGTGGATGCCGGATGCAAAGCCTTCCGGCACGGCTTGCCTGGGCTATACGACCAAGTCAGTGAACGACAATGTTTACATCTGCGCCAACGGAATCAACGACGGCAAGTACGCCTACAACAATCTACAGCAGTATGACGCGACCTGGTATCACAAGTTCTCGAAGACGGTGCACATGGCAACCGAATCCTGGTACATGTATGAGCGCGACGTGCCAGCGCTAGGAGGCAATATCAAGCCGGAAGCAGGCGCGAACGCCGCCTACTGCCTCGCTGGAGAACAGCGTTGCACCGCTCCCGAATATGCCGCGGTCAATTTCCTGCAAAAGGAACTCTCCGCGCATGACTTCTTGTCGTTTCGCAGCGATTTTCTCCACGACAAAAAAGGTCAGCGCACCGGCTACGCCACCAAATACTCAGAGAGCACGATCATGTGGTGTCATTGGATCGGCACAACTGTCCAGTTGCGTCCAGAATTGCGTTTCGAGCGGGCCTGGGATCGGAAGGCATACGATAACGGTCGACGCCAGAATCAGCTTACGGCGGCGAGCGATCTGATTTTCCACTTTTGACCGACCGACACTAGCGGTCGGCGGTTCCGACCAACTCTGCGCCGATTTCCGGAGTCACTTCCGCCCGTGTTCGCAGGCGATACCAGAACACAATCGCAATCAGCGAGAACACAAAGATGATGGTTGAGATGGCGTTGATCTCTGGAGTGATGCCGCGGCGCAGGCGTCCCCAGATTTCTAGCGGGAGCGTGTTGTCACGGCCGATCAGGAAGAAGCTTACTGCGATTTCGTCCATGGAGAGGGTGAAGATCAGGAGTGCGGCTCCTATGATGGAGAGCTTCAGGTTGGGGACGGTGATGCGCCAGAAGGTTTGCCAGTAAGTCGCTCCTAAGTCTAATGAGGCTTCTTCCTGGGCGCGGTTTAGTTTTTGCAGTCCGGCGAAGACTTCAGTGGCGGCTACGGAGATTAGCGCGGTACCGTGTCCCAGGACTATGGTGACTAGACTTAGTTTTACTTCGGCCACGCGGAATAGCATTAGTAGCGACAGGCCGGTGATGATGCCGGGTAGGATCAGCGGCAATAGGACCAGCCGGCGGAATAGGGCTTTGCCGGGGAATTGGGCGCGGTCTAGAGCTAGCGCGGCGGGGATTCCGAAGACTAGAGCGATTAGCATGGCCGCTACGGCTACTAGCAGACTGTTTAGGACGGAATCCCAGATGGGGGCGTCGTTGAATAGGATGCGGTACCAGTTCAGCGTTAGGTCGCGCGGCGGGAAGCCTCCTACGCCTTGTCCGTTGAAGGAATAGAGGATGAGGATGGCGATGGGCAGATAGAGGAAGGCGAAGACGGCCAGCGCGTGGGCGGTCAGCCAGCGCGGGGCTTTTATTAGCGAGGCGTTCATTCGCTAAGCGGGACCTGAAGAAGTCGCGCTCACTGGAAACTCCACTTCTTTTCCAGACGCTCAGAGAAGAAGATCAGCGCGAGAACCAGCGCTAGCATGCCGAGCGAGATGGCGGCTCCTAGCGGCCAGTTGTAGGCGGCTCCGAAGAGGCTGACCACAATGTTCGAAATCATGATGCCGCTGGGACCGCCTAGTAAGAGCGGCGCTAGAAAATCTCCCAGGCTTAGGACGAAGGCGAAGGTTGCTCCGGCTAGAACGCCGGGAATCGAGAGTGGAAAGATCACGCGCCAAAAAGTTTGCGCGGGCGTGGCTCCGAGATCGTGGGAGGCTTCGACCAGGTTGCGCGGAATGTGTTCTAGCGAGGCGTAGATTGGCAGGAACGTAAAGGGCGTATAGATGTGCGTCAATGTCAGCACTACGGCGAATGGGCTGTAGAGCAGGAAGTCTAGCGGATGACTGGTTAGGTGCACATATTGCAACAGCGTGTTCAGAACGCCGTCGGTGCCTAGAATCGTCTTCCAGGCGTAGGCGCGAACCAGGTAACTCACCCACAGCGGAATGATTACCAGTTGATAGTAGAGATCCTTCCTGCCTCCGGCGTGGAACGAAAGGAAGTACGCCAGCGGATAGCCGAGCAGCATGGAAAAAAACATTACGCGGGCGGCGATCCACATCGAGCGCAGCAATGTCTCCCAGTACACGGGCTTGGTCAAAAGTTCGTGGTAGTTGTCGAGATTCCAGGAATGAACGATGGTTCCCGATTGCGAGACCGACCAGAAACTGTAGCAAAACATCAGCAGGTAGGGCACCAGCAGAAACACGGCGACCCAAACCAGCGGTGGGACGGTGATGGCGGTGCGGTAGGCGCGGGAGAACATCAGACGCCGTCCCCGGAGCTAGAATTGGAACTCGAATTGGAGCTGAGACTGGTGGCGCGAACCGGGATGGCATCGGCAGCAGAGAATTCAAATTCGAGCGGGGCTTCGGAATTGGGCAGATCGCGGGCGGCAGTGCGGATGGTGAGGATCAGTCCGCCATCGGACTCGACGCGCAGCAGGTCGGTGGCGCCGTGGAAAGCCTGGTCGCGAAGCAGGGCGCGAAAACGAACTGTCGCGCTATTCGTTGGAGACGCAGCAGATGCGGCGGTCGCCGGGCGAACGCTTTCGGGACGCAGCGAGAACAGGGCCGCGCCATTGGGCAGGGAAGTGGGCCATTTTAGCGTGCCGCAGACGGCCGTGCCGTGGCGAATGTCGGCGTGCAATAAATTTGTGTGTCCGATGAATTGCGCGGTGTATGAAGTCGCGGGGCGATTGTAAATTTCGCGCGGGCTGGCCACCTGCTCGAGTTCTCCCAAGCGCAACAACGCGATGCGATCGGACATCACCATCGCTTCTTCCTGATCGTGCGTGACAAAAATGAACGTGATGCCTACCTCGCGCTGGAGTGCTTTGAGTTCGACTTGCATCTGGCGGCGCAGGTTGGCGTCGAGCGCGGAGAGCGGTTCATCGAGCAGCAGCAGACGCGGGCGATTCACCAGCGCGCGGGCGAGTGCGATGCGCTGCTGCTGTCCGCCGCTGATCTTCGAGGGCTTGGACTTGGCGTAGGCGGACATCTTGACCTTCGCAAGCGCTTCGGCCACGCGTGACTCGATTTCAGCGGTCGGACGTTTGGCGATCGCTAATCCATATCCGACGTTTTGTTCGACGGTCATGTGTGGGAAGAGCGCATAACTCTGGAAGACGGTGTTGACGCGGCGGCGATAGGGAGGCTCGGTGTCCAGGCGTTCGCCTGACATCCAGACTTCTCCGGAGGTGGACTGCTCGAAGCCGGCGAGAATTCGCAGCAGCGTGGTTTTTCCCGAGCCGCTTTCGCCGAGGATGGTCAGGAATTCGCCTTCGGCGATTTCTAGCGAGATGTCGCGCAGCACGATGTTCTTGCCGAAGTGCTTGGCTACGGAGCGGATGGACAGCAGAGAGGCGGAGCCTGAGCGACTGCTGGTTGCCAGTTCGGGTTCCGAGGTCGTCGCCATGTTGTCGTTTTGGCGCTGCTACGTTTCGCGGACAGGAGTGTCCGCGCTACAAGTGCTACTGCGTGGCTTTTACTTCGTTCCAGATCTCGTTGTACTTGGCGCGGCGCGGGACATTCTGCCAGAAATAAAGCCGCCTCTGGTAATTGTCTACGTCGTCGAGGTGCAGGTTCTTCATTTCTTCCGGCGTCATGTACTGCGCGGCGTGGGGATTCGCTGGCGTGTATCCGGTCACGTCGGTGACTTTCTTCTGCGTCTGCGCCTGGATCATGAACTCGAGAAACTTGTAGGCGAGATCCTTGTTTTCGCTGCCGGCGGTGATCATGAGGTGATCGATCCAGCCGGTGGTGTTTTCCTTGGGAATGGTTTCGCCCACCGGGAAATTGCTTTTGCGCAACTGGTTGGTCATGAGCGGCCAGCCCATGGCGATCACCACTTCGTGGTTCTGGAAAAGGTTGGTGAGCTCGCCGCCGGTGGACCATATCTTGCGAATGTTCGGCTTCAACTCCACCAGCTTCTTTTTGACGGCATCGAGTTCCTCATCGGTCATGTTATACAGATGAGCGGGATCGGGCTTGTCGTAGCCGAGCACCTGTGCCGCCATGTAGACGGTGGAAAGATCGTCCCAAACGGAAATTTTTCCTTTCAGCTTCGGATCCCACATGACGCTCCAGCTATCGGGAGGCTGGGGAAACGCACTGGCATCGTAAATCATCGGATCTGGCCCCCACATGAACGGCACGCCGTAAACTCCGCCCTTTACCCGGACCAGCGAAAGCGAGGTGAGCTGCGGCGAAAGCTGGCCGTAGCTGGGCAATTTGCCAAGATCGAGCGGCGCCGCCAGAGCGGAGGTCGCAATTTTGGTGGCCACATCGCTCGAGGGAGAGATTACGTCGTAGTTACCCGAGCTGCCACCGAACAGCTTGGCGACGAGTTCGTCGCTCGATCCCATGTAGGAAGCCGAAACCTTGCAGTGGTTCTGCTCTTCGAAAGCCTTGACGTAAGCAGGATCGGCATAGCCTTCCCAAACCAGCAGGTTTAGCGTAGGAGTTTTCCGGGCGCACGATCCGCAAAACACGACAAGCAATGTGGCGAACAGCGCAAACGTCAATTTGCGTAACATTACTTTTTCTCCGTCTTGATCGAAAACAGGGATGCGGCGCATGTTCATCGGTGTAGGTTCACGATTCTCGTGCGACTCAGAATGTCGGCGGCGTGTTGACCCACAACAGCCAGGTCTCCCTTTGGCCAGGGTTTTTCCATTGATGCGGCGTGGCGCTCTCAAAATAGAAGCTGTCGCCGCGCTTCAGATGGTACTCCTCGCAGGCCAGAGCGATCTTCAACTCTCCGCGCAGCACGTAGAGGAACTCCTCGCCCTCGTGGGCGTACGACTCGCCGCTGCCGGCATTTGGTTTAATACGAAAAAGATGCGGCTCCATGACTTTATTGCCCCAGGCGAGCAACTCCATGCGCACACCGGAACCGGCCTCGAGCACCTTCCGCTTAGCCGGGCGCACCAATCGGGCGTCGGAGTCAGTGGTATCGAAAAAATCAAGAATGTTGGTGCGGTAGTAGCGTGCCAGCCGCCGCAGGGTACCGACGGAAGCGCTCATCTGCGAGCGTTCGAGCGCGCTGAGGAAGCCAATCGAAACTCCCGCCGCCGCCGCGACTTCAGCGAGGCTGAGGCCGCGCTGAGTGCGCAGCCGGCGGAGTCGAGGGCCGATCATCGTTCCTGCAGTGCCGCTGTGGGCGGCAGGCTTGATGGCTCCCTCGCGCTTCAACATTTGCACGATGGCGGCAGCGTTCAATCCGCGGACCTTGCGCAGGTAGCGGGCTTTTTTCAGCAGGCGCACGTCATGGTTGGTGTAAAGGCGATACCGGCTCGCGGTGCGCTGGGGACGAGTCAGCCCCAGGGTTTCCCAGCCTCGAATCGCCGACGGAGAAATTCCTACTAGGCGGGCCACGTCACCGATTTTGAGATAAACTTGGGCGGCGCTCGACATATTGCTGAAAGACGATTTCCGAATGTGCCTACTGGCCGGTGCGCGGGAAGTGCACTTTTCCGCTTGGCGTTTTCCGCTTGACAGAAGGCTGCGGAATCTCTAACCTTGCGCGATTATAGCAAGGTTTGTGCTGGGCGCAAGGTGAATTCGGATCCAAGTAAAATTTGCTCCCCCCGAGATCAGGAGGATCTGTTCCATGCCGTCGTCAAAACCGTCCAGGATTTCTTGCTGGCTCATCTTCTTGAACTCGGTCCTGAGCCTGTGCCTGATCTGCTCCACGCTGCTGTCGGCCCAGGGCACGGGCGGACGCATCCTTGGCCGCGTCTCCGATTCCAGCGGCGCCGTGCTGGCGGAAGTGAAGGTCACGCTCACAAACGAAGCCACGGGCGTGAGCGCCGAGGCCACCACCAACAGCGGCGGCGACTACGGCTTCCCCCAAGTTCCGGTCGGCACCTACACGCTCGCCTTCGATTTGACGGGATTCAAGACGAACGTTCGCAAGGGAATCGTGGTCGACCTGAACCAGGTGATCACGTTGAACACGGTTATGCAGATCGGCGAGACCAAAGAAACGGTCGAAGTGACCTCCGAAGCGCCGTTGGTCGATACCACCAGCACGCAACTGGGCGCGGTCATGGACTCCCGGCAGGTCTCGAACTTGCCACTCAACACACGCGACACCTATCAGCTCCTGCAATTGCAACCCGGAGTGATGTCCACCGTCGGGTCCAGCAATACACTCATTTATGGAAGCGACAACTCCGGTGCAGTCTCGGTGAATGGTGGCCGCGGACGCTCCAACAATTTCAGCGTCAATGGAGGCGACGCCAACGATCTCTTCGCCAACCTTCCGACGGTTCAACCCTCGCCTGACAGCATTGAGGAGTTTCGCGTTCTCACCAATACCTTCGACGCGGAGTATGGACGTAATTCCGGTTCGGTCGTCAACGTGGTGACCAAGTCAGGGACCAATGATTTGCATGGGAGTGCCTACGAGTTCTTCCGCAACTCCCTGCTCGATGCCGATCAATACTGCATAACGGCTGCGGCAGGTCCATGTGGGAAGAAGTTCAATCAAAACCAGTTTGGCGGCACCTTTGGCGGACCGATTAAGAAGGATCGAACATTCTTTTTTGCCTCATACGAGGGGCGCCGCATTCGTAAAGGCATCCAATCGCCGGCAGTGACCGTGCCCAGTTCCCAGGAAAGACCGTCTCCCACCAACGTGGTGAACGGTCAAATTGTCGCGAACTTTTCTGATGTCAATCCCGCTGGCTCGCCGTTCACCGGAAGTCTGGCCAACTCGGCCATACTGACCAACCGACCTGGTTGTCAGACGGCCAATACTGCGGTTAACGGCCCTAGCGCGACAATTTCAGATGGCGCGACGTACCAAACCATCTTCCCCACTAGCCAGATTCCTCTCGCTTGCATGGACCCCACCGCGGTTGACCTTCTGCAGTTTGTTCCCACTCCGCCGAACGGCGGTTCTTTGATCAGCACCGTCCCGACTGAGGCCATTCGTGGCGACCAGGTTACGGTTAAAATCGACCACCGGATGAATGACAAGCAGAACCTGAGCATCTATTACTATTTCGACGACGATCGCACGCTCAACCCTTTCGCCAACTTCGAACTGGCAGGCGCCGACCTCCCGGGCTTCGGAGACGTTGTGGCGGAACGGTTCCAGCAGTGGAACATTACTCACACCTGGACCATCAATAACAGCACGGTGAATGAATTCCGTTTCAATTACAATCGCGAGGGCCAGCAGACATTTCAGCATCCGGCAAATACCGAACTGGTGCAGAACTCTTGTCCGCCAGCTCCTTCATGGCTTACTGCGGTTACCGGCGCCCCCCCTTGTTTTTACGGGGATGTTTCGAGTAACGCCTACGGCATACATCCGTATCTTAACGCTAACCGCGAGGGACTTCCCTACATTGCTATTTCGGGAGGATTTTCCATCGGCAACGATTGGGAAGGAGAGCTTCCTCAAACGGGGAATTCGTTCCAGTGGGCGGACAGTTTAACCAAGATTTCTGGCAATCATACTCTCAAGTTTGGCGTGGATCTTCGTCGGCAGCAGTTTAACCAATTCTATTACTACGACGTGAACGGAGAGTTTAACTATTACGGAACGGGCCCCAACACTACGGGTGCGGGCAATCTATTTCCGGATTTCCTTTTGGGCTTTCCCGATACTTACGGACAAGGTTCGCCTCAAGGCGAATACATACGCAACACCGGGCTCTATCTGTTCGCACAGGACAGCTGGAAGATCAAGCCGAATCTCACTTTGAACTATGGGCTGCGATGGGAGTTAAACACGCCACTGGCGGATAAGGCTCAGCACGTTGAGACTTTCCGGGCGGGCGAGACTTCTACGGTCTATCCTTGCGCAAACACGATCGTGAGCGGAGGCCCCACCGATTGCTCCCGGCAAGATGCAGTTGGCTTGGTCGTTCCGGGCGACCCGGGAGTTCCTCCGGGCATGACTTCAACCTATTACAGGGCCTTCGCACCCCGCATCGGCATTGCCTGGAGTCCGGGCAATTCCGGCAAGACCAGCATTCGCGCCGGCTGGGGACTCTTCTACAACCCAATGGAGCAGCTTGTGCTGTCACAATTCGGAGCTGAGCCTCCATTTGGCGGGAGCACCACTGTTTCCGAGACGCAGTTTAACCTGCCGTTTCTCGGTCAGGACGGTGTTACTACTTATCTGAATCCGTTTAATGGCGTCCTCAATCCCAAACGGGGAACCGCTCAAGATTGGGCGCGATTCGAGCCGATCGATCTGTACGGCGATTTTCAGCCGCATCTACGTACGCAGTATTCCGCGCAATACAACCTCACCATCCAGCGTGAGTTATCGAAGGACATGAAGCTGGAAGTTGGATATGTGGGCTCGCAAGGGCACCGCCTGCTGGCAACGCATGATATCAATTATTCGAACCCGCAGACTTGCGTCGATATCAACACGCTCACCGGCGGATGCGGGCCGGGGATCGAAGATTCCGCGTACTCGGTGGTCGTGCCGCCGGGCTTCACGTTCCACATGCCCAACGGCTCTACGGTCATGGGAACGGGTCAAACGCTGCAGTTTCTGGGCTTGCGTCCATATTCGTCGCCGCAGTGCGACCCCACTACTGGCAACGGCTGTCCGCTCAATGGTGTTCCAGTCTTCACCGGCATCTTTGCATTGGACACGATTGCAGGTTCAGCCTATAACTCACTGCAGGTTTCATTGGAAAAGCGCTTTGCCCACGGGCTTCAATTTACCGCAGCTTACACGTACAGCAAGTCCATTGACGAGACGTCCAGCTTTGAGGGGGTACTGAATCCACTGCCTGGCGCCAATAACTATGCGCGCTCGCTCTTCGACGCACGTCACCGCTTTGTCATTAGTTATTACTGGGACGTGCCAGTAAGAAAATATAACGGCCTTGCAGGGAAACTGCTCGATGGCTGGGCAGCCTCGGGGATCACGACCTACCAGACGGGATTTCCGATCCGCATCACGTCCTCCTCCGACAACGAGCTAATGAATAGTTCTGACTTTGAATACCCGGGCGAACCCGATCAATTGACGCGCTTTGGTTGGCAAAGTCCGCAGAAGAATAGCAACTATTACTTTAATCCTCAGATTTTCACCGAGAATACCAGCGATCCGACGTGCGGCGGCAACCCTTATCCCGGTTGCTATGATCCGAGCCTGTTCGGCCGCGTTGGCACCGCCCCCCGCACCATCTGCTGCGGACCGGGGATCAGCGAAACTGACTTTTCTGCCATCAAGAACATTCCAGTCAACGAAAGGACACACTTCGAATTTCGGGCAGAGATATTCAATGTCTTCAACCATACGCAGTTCTATAACCCGGACGGCAACAGCACCGACGGTTCACAGTTTGGCCGGGTCACTGAGGTCAAAGACCCGCGCCTGGCGCAGTTCGCCTTGAAGTTTTACTTCTAGTTCGAAAGAATAGAATTGAAAAGTCCGATCCCCGGGCGGTTTCGGCCGCCCGGGCCCAATCTAATGGCCTACCCGGCCTGAGCTTCTTGGAGAATCACGATGTACCCCGCATTGCAGAAAGAGCTCGAGACCTTCGAGCGCCGTACTCCGAAATCCGCCGCAGCGCATAAGAAGAACCTGAAGCGCCTGCCTCTGGGCGTGGCCAGCAATTATCGCGCTTACGAACCTTATCCAATTTTTGTGTCGGAAGCGTCGGGTAGCAGGTTTCGCGATCTCGACGGCAACGAATACCTCGACCACAATCTGTGTTTCGGCACGCTCATGGCGGGTCACTCGCATCCGGCGATCATCAAGGCGGTGGAAGCGCGCCTGCACAAGGGCACTGCTTATGGCATGCCGCATAACATGGAGTGGGAACTAGCGGAAGAGATCTGCACGCGGTTTCCGGTGGAGATGTGCCGCTTCGGCAACAGCGGCACCGAAGTCACCATGCATTGTATTCGTCTCGCTCGCGCCGCCACTGGACGGGACAAGATCATCAAGTTCGAAGGGGGCTACCACGGGCTGCACGATGCGGCGCTGGTCAGCGTGAAGCCGCACCCGCCCGCCGACGATTTGGGCGATCTCAAGAATCCGAAACCTGTGTCTGCTGGAGCGGGCGTGCCTAAGGCGAGCCTCGCCAACATACCGATCGCAACTTTTAACGATCTGGAGACGGTGGAGCGGCGCTTCCGGGAGAATCCGAATGAGATTGCAGCGGTGGTTCTTGAGCCGATCATGATGAACGTTGGCCTCTGCATGCCGCAGAAGGGATTTTTGGAGGGTCTGCGGACGCTCTGCGACAAGCACGGCGCGCTGTTGATCTTCGACGAAGTCAAGACCGGGGCGAAGCTCTGCTGGGGAGGGGCGACGGAACATTTTGGCGTGATGCCCGACATGATCTGCCTGGCGAAGTCGATCGGCGGCGGATTCCCGCTGGCGGCTTTCGGCACGCACAAGCGGATCATGAATTTGATTTCGGACCACAAGGTGTTCCACGGCGGCACTTACAACACGAATCCGATTTCAATGGCGGCGGGTCTGGCAATGTTCCGCGACGTGCTTACCCGGGCCAACTACGCATACGTCGAAAAGCTCAGTAACAAGTTAGTGGATGGATATAAGAAGACGATCGCAAAAGTTGGCTTGCAGAGCTACATCGCGAGCGCAGGTGCGAACGGCGCGCTGATGCTCTATCCGAAAGAAATCCGAAACTATCGCGACTGGCTGGCGATTGACGTTGACCTATGGCGCCATTATTGGTTCGGCATGGTGAATCGCGGCGTAATGTGCCAACCGTATTGGTGGGACGAGCAGTGGACGATCTCGGTGCAGCACACCGAAGCCGACATCGACAAGCACCTGGCGGTATTTGCCGACATCGCCGAGTCGCTGGCAGCAGCGCAGCACGAGCGCATGGAAGCGGTAGCTGCGCACTAACTGGATCGAGTGATCTTTCTCAATGTCCAATAGCGATCCCAACCAGCCACACTTAAAGCGCGTCCTTGGACGCTTTGATCTGGTGTTGCTGTTTGTCGTTGCCGTATTCAATCTCAACGTCGTTCCGAGCATCGCGGCCAATGGGGGCGTGACCGTCTGGCTGTGGATCATCTCGCTGCTAATGTTTTTCTGGCCGCAGGGTATCGCGGTGATCGAACTCGCGCATCGCTATCCCGGCGAAGGCGGTGTGTACCTTTGGGCAAAAGAAGTATTCGGCGATTTCCATGGGTTTCTCTCCGGCTGGTGTTACTGGACGAATAACATGCTGTATGTGCCCACGGTGATGCTGTATTTCGTGGGAGTAACTGTGTTTGCGATGGGCCCGGGCCATGCGGCGCTCGCCGACAACAAGAATTTCGCGATGACCGCATCTTTGGCGCTGCTGGTGCTGCTGACGGTCGTGAACATTGTTGGATTGGGAGTCGGGAAGTGGCTTAACAATCTGGGCGCGATTGGAACCTTTATAGCGGCGTCGGTTCTGATCGGGCTGGGAGCTACGGTCTGGTCGCGTTTTGGCACGACCGTAACCGCCGCTGATTTTCGCATTCCGGCGGATCCCAGGTTTGTTCTGAATTCGTTCGGCGTGATTTGCTTCGGCTTGGTCGGGCTTGAACTTGCGTCGGTGATGGGCGACGAAATCCGGGATCCGCAGAAAACCTTGCCCGGTGCGGTGGCGTGGGGCGGTATGATTTCCGGGTTCCTTTATATCGGAGCGACGCTGACCCTGCTGGTTGCGGTCGGCAAGAACGACATCAGCGTGCTGCAGGGCATCGTGCAGGCGGTCAACCATATGGCCGGCAAAGTCGGCGTGGCGTGGATTATCACGCCGTTCGCGATCATGCTGAGTCTCTCGATCGCCGGGATTGGCTCGGCGTGGATGGGCGGCTCGGCGCGCATTCCCTTTGTCGCCGGCCTGGATTCCTATATGCCATCGTGGCTGGGGCGAGTACATCCGAAGTACGCGACTCCTTACGCGGCACTTATCGTACAGGCGATCGTATCGCTGGTATTGATCGTCATCAATTTCTACGCTTCGGGCGGCGTCCAGGAAGCTTTTCAGACCATGCTTTCGCTGGCAGTGGTTTTGCAGCTGGTGCCGTTCCTGTATGTGTTTGCGGCGCTGCTGAAGTTTGCTTTCGTTGGCGATTTAGCGAGCGGGCGCTACAGTCGCGGCACACTGATTGTCTCCGGATTCTGCGGCTTCGTGACCACGGCGCTGGGAATCGCGTTGGCGTTCTTTCCGGCCAAGCAAATTACTTCGGTCTGGCGGTATGAAGCGAAGATGTTCGGCTTCACATTGTTTTTTCTGGTGCTGGCCGCATTTTTCTTTTTCGTGTATGGGCGGCTGAAACCGCCGCAGCTGGGAACAGCGAGGTCCACGTAGGGACGGCCGCCCTCGGTTGTCCCCACACATTGCAATTCGTGGAGGATTTATGCCTGGTGGAGTTACAACTGATGTCAAGACTTATTCGATGTTGATCAACGGCGAGTGGGTCGCAAGTAAGTCGGCCAAAACCTTTCCCGTGTACGATCCTTCAACCGAAGAGGTTATCGCACAAGTTCCCGACGCGAACGCGGACGACGTGAACCGCGCGGTCGCGGCTGCCAAAGCCGCGTTTGAAGAAGGTCCGTGGGCGGCTACTACGGCGCAGGAACGTGGACGCGTCCTCTTTCGCCTGGCCGAGAAAGTGCGCCAGAACCTGCCCATGCTCTCCGAACTCGAATGCCGTAACTCGGGCAAGCCGATTGTGGAGGCCGAGTTCGACATCAACGACGTGGCGACTTGCTTCGAATATTATGGCGGGCTGGCCACGAAGGTCGTTGGCTACGTGAACCCCGTTCCCGACAATGCAATGAGCCTCTCGCTGAAAGAACCGATGGGCGTCGCCGGACAGATCATCCCCTGGAATTATCCCTTGATGATGGCCGCCTGGAAACTGGCTCCGGCATTGGCCGCTGGTTGCACTTGTGTGCTGAAGCCCGCCGAGCAAACGCCACTTACTGCACTGGAGCTCGCGAAGTGGTTCGACGAAGTCGGCCTCCCGAAAGGCGTGGTAAATGTGATTACCGGTTTCGGCGAAAGCTGCGGATCTCCGCTGGTCAAGCACCCGGATGTGAACAAGATTGCCTTTACTGGATCGGCCGCGGTCGGCAAGATCATCGTGAAGGAAGCCGCCGATACTGTGAAACGCGTGACGCTCGAACTGGGCGGCAAGTCGCCTAACATTTTTTTTGCCGATGCCGACTTCGAAGCCGCCATTGATGGAGCGCTGTTCGGCGTCTTCATCAATCAGGGAGAAGTCTGTTCGGCCGGCAGTCGCATCCTGGTGCAGAAATCGATTTACAACAAGTTTGTGGAGGCCATGGCTGAGAAAGCGAAGAAGATCAAGATTGGGCCGCCGCTCGAACGCGAAACGAAGATGGGTGCCTTGGTGTCGAGGGACCAATACGACCGCGTCTGTTCCTATCTCGAGATCGGCAAGAAAGAAGCGAAAGTAGCCGCTGGCGGCGGGCGCGCTGACAAGTTTGCAAAGGGTTACTATGTGCAGCCGACTATTTTCTACAACGTCGATAACAGTGCCCGGATCGCGCGCGAGGAAATCTTTGGCCCGGTCGCGGCCGTGATTCCGTTTGACGATGAAAAGGACGCGCTGAAGATCGCGAATGACACGCCTTATGGGCTGGCCGCTGCCGTTTGGACACGCGACATTTTCAAAGCCATGCGCACGGTGAAGGCGCTGCGCGCGGGCGTGGTGTGGGTGAACCACATGCAGCCGACTTACGTCGAAGCGCCATGGGGCGGATACAAGCAGTCGGGCTTTGGCCGCGAACTCGGGCCCTGGGGCATCGAAGAGTATCTCGAAACCAAGCAGGTATATATCAATCTGAACGAAGCTCCGATCGGCTGGTACTGAGAAGCAGTTGCCGGTGGCCAGTGGTCAGTTGCCAGTAGAACCTGAACTTGGCGCGGGCAGACATTGACCGAGACGTAACATTTGAGACCTGACTTATGTCTACCATTCAACTTCGTACGTCCATTCCCGGGCCGCGCTCGCAAGCCCTCATGAAGCGGCGCGACGCTGCCGTTGTACAGGCGGCCTATCACGCCACGCCGGTCTTCGTCGCCAAGGCTGAAGGAGCGGTCGTCGAAGATGTTGACGGCAACCGCATGATTGATTTTGCCGGCGGCATCGGCTGTCTCAACACCGGACATCGCGCACCGGCGGTAATCGACGCCGTGCGCCGCCAACTTGATCGCTTCCTCCATACCAGCTTCAACGTGCTGCCCTATGAAAGCTACGTGGCCGTCTGCGAGAAGCTGAACGCACTGGCGCCGGGCAAGGGACCGAAGAAAACCATACTCGTGAACTCGGGCGCGGAAGCGGTGGAGAATGCAATCAAGATCGTGCGCTGTTACACGAGAAGGCCTGCGATCATCAGCTTCGAAGACGCGTTCCACGGCCGCACTTACATGGCGATGGCCGCTACCAGTAAGACGCATCCGTACAAGGCGGGGTTCGAGCCATTTCCGAGCGATGTGTATCGCATTCCTTATGCCTATTGTTTCCGCTGCTCATACTCGATGAAGTATCCGTCGTGCGACGTACACTGCGCGCGGCATATAGAAGACACGTTCAAGCGCGTGGTGGCGGCCGAATCGGTGGCGGCGGTGATCGTCGAGCCGATTCTGGGCGAAGGTGGATTCGTTACCCCGCCGCCGGAGTTCTATCCCACGCTGGGCGCGATCTGTCGCCAACACAGCGTTCTGCTGATCGCCGACGAAGTGCAGACTGGATTCGCACGCACCGGCGCGATGTTTGCCTGCGAGCGGCTGGGACTCGAACCCGATCTGGTGACGATGGCGAAATCGCTGACCGGCGGCTTGCCCATGGCTGCGGTTACGGGACGCGCCGAAATTATGGACGCGCCCAGCGCCGGCCAGCTTGGCGGCACGTTTGGAGGCAATCCCGCGGCCTGCGAAGCGGCGCTGGCGGTCCTCGACATCATCGAAAAAGAAAACCTTTGCGGGCGCGCCAACGTACTGGGCGAGCGTTTCCGCAAGCGTGCTGTGAAGTGGCAGGCGCAGTGGGAGTTGGTCGGCGATGTCCGCGGACTTGGCGCGATGCAAGCGCTCGAACTCGTGCGGTCGAAGACGACCCGTGAGCCTGCTGACGAAGAGACCAAACAAGTGTCACAATACTGTTACGAGCATGGCTTGGTGACAATCACCGCCGGATCCTACGGCAACGTCATCCGCCTGCTCATGCCGTTGGTGATCACCGACGCGCAGATGGACGAAGCCATGGACGTGCTCGAATCCGCGCTGGCGCACGTTGCCGCGGGTTGTGTGGGGGCGGACGCTGTTGCCCGCCCAAGCCGAGCGTAGACTCGACGGAGAACTTTGAGCGAGAGCCAAAAAATCTTATGACTACTTCAACTGCAGTTCCTGCCATGACTGGCCAAGAAATTATTGATCTCACGAAGAAACACACTCTGTTTGAGTGGTCGGCACAATCGAAGGTCGATCCCATCCCCGTTGCTCGCGCCAAAGGCATCTATTTCTGGACGCCGGAAGGGAAGCGCTTCATCGACTTCAACAGCCAGTTGATGTCGGTGAACATTGGGCACGGCGATGAGCGCGTCCTGCGCGCCATTACTGAGCAGGCGTCGGTGCTAGCCTATGCCAATCCGTTCATGGCGACCGAACCGCGGGCGCGGCTGGGAGCGAAACTGGCGGAGATCACGCCGGGCGATATTGACAAGTTCTTCTTTACGAATGGCGGCGCGGAAGCCAACGAGAACGCTATCAAGATCGCACGCTTCTTCACGGGACGCCAGAAGATCATCGCGCGTTATCGCTCGTATCATGGCGCGACGGCTGGCGCAATCAGCCTTACCGGCGATCCTCGCCGATGGGCCGCTGAGCCGGGGATTCCGGGCGTGGTGCGGGTGCTCGATCCGTATCACGGCATCGAACGCGGATGGGAGTCAGCCGAAACTTCGTTGACCATGATTGAGGAAATCATCCAACTGGAAGGACCGCACACGATTGCCGCGTTCATTCTGGAGACGGTGACGGGCACGAACGGCATTCTTGTACCTCCGGATGGATATATGGAAGGCGTGCGCAGACTGTGCGACAAGTACGGGATTCTGATGATCGCCGACGAAGTGATGGCGGGCTTTGGCCGTACGGGTGAGTGGTTTGCCATCGATCATTGGAAAGTTGTCCCCGACTTGATTTGCATGGCGAAGGGACTTACTTCGAGTTATATCCCGCTGGGCGCGGTCGGCATGCGGCGGCATATCGCCAAGCATTTTGACGACAAAGTATTCTATGGAGGACTTACTTACAACAGTCATCCGATGGGATGCGCCACGGCGCTGGCTACCATCCGCGTTTACGAGGAAGACCATCTGATCGAGAACGCGCGCAAGATGGGCGCGATCATGAAGACGCTGGGGGCGGAGTTACAGGCGAAACACCGGTCGGTGGGCGCGGTACGTTCGATCGGGCTGTTCGGCATCGTCGAGTTGATCCGCGACCGCAAGACGCGCCAGCCCATGGCTCCGTTCAACGGCGCGTCCGAGGAGATGGCCGCACTCGGCAAGTTCTTCAGAGAGAATGGGCTGTATACCCTCGTTCGATGGAATACCTTCTACACTAATCCTCCCCTGTGTATCAACGAGCAGCAACTGCGAGAGGCTTTTGCGATCATCGACAAAGGGCTCGAGATCACGGATAGGGCGGTGAAGGAGTAAAAGCTATCGAGTTATCTCGTGGCGAATGACAGCCGGCATTTCTTCTCGAAGTTCGAAACCGCTCTTGTGAGTTTTCATCATCGAGGCTGCAAGATTGAGAATCCGCTGAGCAGCTTGCTCTGTGCTTACACCGCGAGCGTGAATGTTCGAGATGAGGTTGCGATTGGCATCGGTGTCCGCTGTTTTCGGCCGGTACGCCATGTAAGCTGACAAGCTTTCGGCCGTTGCCAAACCCGGACGTTCGCCGATGAGGAGGATGGCAACCTTGGGACCGAGCAATTCGCCAATCTCATTGAGGATGCCAACCCGGCAGTAGCGAATTACGAATATCTCGCCCGCAGTCCAGCCTCGAGTCTTTGCTCCTTCGCACAAGAGCGGCAATAGTCGAGGAACTTGCATGGCAACGGCGGTCACCGAGAGGCCGTCGCCGATCGCGATTTGTACTTCGTGTCCCGCGCTGCAACGCGACTTCACCTCCGCGCGGGACGCTTCATTCAGATGACGGCCCAAGTCCGGGCGCAAAAGATACTCATCTTTGCTCGCCGCCCGGGAGCAGAGTTCAAACAGGTTCCACTTTCGCGCGAAATCCTCGCCGAGATCTTTAGAGAGATTTAACTCCGCGCGCACGGCATCGCGGGCGGCGGCATGCGCCTCGCGCAGCTCCAGTTGAGTATTGGTTCGATACGCTGCCCCGCTCCGGCCGGCCAGCAGACGCGCCGGAGTCTGGGCGCGTACCTTCTTGAGGATCTCGGGCAAGTCGTGCTCGGGCAAATCGGGCTGTGCGAGTTTCTCATCTTCCGGAGGCATTCAAACTGTCCTCTCCAATGATGCCTCCAAACCTTGTATCAGTTGCCGCCTTGCGGACGAGTCGAGAGATGCCGGTTCGGTGCCACGATAGATCCCCATACCTTGTAGCCACGCGAGGAACTCCGGGGCCGGACGCAGATGGAAGAGGCGTCGTGCGGCCAACGCGTCGTGATAGCTGGTGGATTGATAATTCAACATCACGTCGTCGGAACACGGGACGCCCATGAAGTAGTTACAGCCCGCCGCCCCCAAGAGCAGGAGCAGGTTGTCAGCCGAGTTTTGGTCGGCGGCGGCGTGATTGGTGTAGCAGACGTCGCAGCCCATGGGCAGGCCCAGCAACTTACCCATGAAATGGTCTTCAAGTCCAGCGCGTATGATCTGCCTCTCGTCGTACAAATACTCCGGGCCAATGAAGCCCACGACACTGTTGACGAGAAACGGGTGAAAGGCGCGTGCGACTCCGTAAGCTCGCGCTTCGAGCGTCAGTTGATCGACTCCATAATGCGCGTCGGCGGAGAGAGCGCTGCCCTGGCCGGTTTCGAAATACATGACGTGATCGCCTACCCAGCGGACGTTGAAATTGACATTGCGTTGGCGATGGTGTTCGAGAACCTGTTCGCGGCCCTCACGCATCATGTTCAGCGTGATTCCAAAGCTGCGATTGGCCGCTTCCGTACCCGCGACGGACTGGAAAAGTAAGTCAACCGGTGCTCCGCGATTTAACGCTGCCAGTTGAGTAGTAATATGCGCCAGGCAACAAATCTGCGTGGGGATTTCGTATGCGTCAACCAGGCGATTCAACGCCAGAAGAATCGCGCTGACTGTCTCCACCGAGTCGGTGGCCGGATTCACCCCGATGACGGCGTCTCCACACCCGTATAGGAGGCCTTCGAACGCGGCCAGAAGAATTCCGCCGATGTCATCAGCAGGGTGATTGGGTTGCACGCGGATGCCCAGCACTCCACGTTCTCCCATCGTATTGCGGCAGCGTGTGACGTTGCGGATCTTGGCGGCCGCGAGCACCAGGTCCTTGTTACTCATCAGTTTGGTTACCGCGGCGGCGATTTCCGGGATGATGGCCTGCTGCAGCGGCTGCAGCTGAGTGTCGGTGGTTGCGTCGTCCAGGAGGAACTCGCGAAACTCGCCGACCGTCATGCTTGCAATGGAGCGGAAACCTTGCTGGTCGAATGTGTCGAGAATGAGGCGGGTGACATCATCCTCGGACGGATCGATCAGGGGGCGACGGACAATTTCGTTGAGCGTCAAGTCTGCAAGTTTGCGCTTGGCCGCGACTCGCTCTCGTTCCGAGCGCGCGGCGATGCCAGCCAACTGGTCGCCAGATTTCTCCTCGTTCGCCTTCGCAAACAACTCGCGGAGATCCGAGAAGTCGAAGCGCTCGGTCATACGATGCTACCCATGAGATAGTGCCGCTTGGAGACACCATGTTACCGAAAAAGTTGGGAGCGAGGGTTGGCTTCGAGATACGTGGGGAACTTCGTGGACTAGCGCCAGCTGCGCTGCTGACCATCGGAAGAGGAAACCACCAAGAGCTCGTGGTGCGCTTTGGTGGCGTGATCATTCATCGCGGTTGCGGCCTGGGTGCGGAGGTTGCCGGCCCTGGCGTCGAAATCGAGCGTGCTCACGCTGTGGGCACAGTGTGCGCAGGTGAACTTCATGCCGCCCTTGATGCGCTCGATTCGGTAGGCTTTCACTGCCTGAATTGTAGTCCTCTGAGAGGCAGGAGCGGGCACGCGATGGTGGGGCAGCGAAAGTAACACCATAGCCAAATCCAAAGTTGCTGGGGCCATAGACAGATGCCGAGCTTTGCTCGGCTTGGACGGGCGAGACGCCCGTCCCCACACGAGCAAGCCCACACGAGGCTTACTTTGCCAGGCGGTTGTATTTCTTCAGGACCTCGCGCAGACGGTCGTGTGGGAGGGCGATGGCGGTGTGGTCGTTGATGCCGGTCATGGTTTCGGCGGCGACCATGGCGTTTACGACAGCTTCTTCGGTGGCCTGCACTGTGGCTAGGAACAGGGGATCGAGGCTGTCATTGGGCAACATTTTCAGGTCGTGGACTCCTTTGGGAGACGCCGCCCCTCGATTGGCGGTGGAGAAGGCGACGAAGATGTCGCCGGAGCCATCACCGGAGTAACTGCCGTCGCGGCCGAGGCCGAGAGACGCCCGGCGCGCGATTCGCTTCAGTTGTGTCGGAATCAGGGGCGCATCGGTTGCGACGACGATAATGATTGAGCCCGTGTCCTCGCCATAGGCGGGGTGCTCGGGAATCTCCTTGCCGACCGGAACTCCGGCGATGCGCAGTTGATCGCGACGACCGTAGTTGCACTGCACGAGCACGCCGATCGTATATCCGCCTGCTTTCGCATCGAGCACGCGTGAGGCAGTTCCGATCCCTCCCTTGAATTCGTTGCAGATCATTCCCGTCCCGCCACCGACGTTGCCTTCTTCGACCGGGCCGCCGTGAGCCGAATCGAGCGCGCGAAAAACGTGCTCGGGCTTAACGTGGAATCCATTGATGTCGTTGAGATAGCCGTCCCAGGTCTCGGCAACCACGGGCAACGACCACCAGTAGCCTTCCATATCAGGCTCGCCGCGCTTCACCTTCCAGGCGATGACGGCATCGCGCACCACGCCGACGCTATGCGTGTTCGTAATCATGATGGGGCCGTTGAGAAAGCCGGAGTCTTCGAGCCAAGTGGTACCGGTCATCTCTCCGTTGCCGTTGAGCGTGAACCAGGCGCCGAAGACGGAGTCGTTAACATCCTTGCCACGCGGATGGATGGCAGTAACGCCGGTGCGGACCGGGCCTTCGCCGACTTTGAGCTTGCCGCTGCCGGAGATGAGCGTGGTGTGTCCGACTTCAACGCCGCGGACGTCGGTGATGGCGTTGTTCACGCCGGGCGTGCCGTCGAAGGGGACGCCAAGGTCGCGGGCTCGCGGCTTCGCTTGGGCGAAGGCGAGATTGCCGGCACAGAGAAGCGCGGTCAGAAACCGGAGCAGTCGAACTCGCATCATAGGTATGGCTCGGGTATGGTTTGATCGAGGGTCGGCGGCAGTATAAAGCATGAAGCGGGTGGTTGTAGAATCCTGCTAGGGAAAGTGGTCTCGTCGGGACAGGGCGTCAGGCGACGGCTCTAATAGATGACGTCAGGAGATAACATGGAGAACTGGAAGCGGGCGGTGATTGCGGGAACGGCAGCAACGGCGGCAATGTTGGCGTTGCGGGGGAGACGTCCAGCGGCGGTGCTGGTGGGAAGCTTGGGATTAGCGGTGCTGGCATCCGAGTATCCGGACCAGTTCGTACGGATTCGCGAAGAGTTGCCTTCGTATGTGCGGCAGGGAACGCGATTTCTGGATCTGGCAATCAAGATCGGCGGCAAGATTGGGGAGTTGGCGGAAAAGCGCGCGGCGCGGGCGTTTGAGGAGCTGGGAGAATTCTGAGCAGCCTCCGACAGAGACGGGGCAGAGCCCGTCACCACACGGGCGCTTTCGGCTATTCGATTCCCAGTTGTTTGCGGGCTTCGGGACTTAGGCGTTCGGGAGTCCAAGCAGGTTCCCAGACCACATTGACGTTGGCGTTGCGGACGCCCGGAAGTTGCTCAACCCGGGACTTGACCTGGGCGCTGATGTTGACGTGCTCGGGGCAGCCTTGAGCGGGGTCATATCGACGGTGACGTCCTGCTGACCTTCCGGTAGGTCGTCGAAGCGGATGTCGTAGATCAGGCCAAGATCGACGATGTTGACGGGGATTTCTGGATCGTAGCACTGCTTAAGTGCGTTCAGAACGTCATCGTGGGCAATTGGCATGAATTTCCTTTGCAGTTCATTGAACAACGGGAATGCTTAACTCATATTCTAACTGATCAGGGTGAGCTGATTAGAAGCCTAACGACGGGATACTACTCTTACATTATGGCCTTCGATCCGGAGTTTCAGAAAAAACTGCAGATCTTTCTGGCGGCGGCCATTGTGCTTGCAGGCGGGCGCGCGGCGTACGTCGTTTACGCGCGGCACGAGGCGATGAAGGAAGATGCGAAGCCCAAGCAGGAGGGGGCGCTGAAGGCGGACTACTACGTCACGCCGAAGAAATTGCACGCTTACGATCCGAAATCGGCGCACCAGTTGACCGAGCAGCCGGTGTGGGTGAAGGTCGGTTATCAGCTCACGTATTATCTCTACGACCGGGAGCGCCGCAAGACCGATTTCGCACATGGGGCGGGAATGCTGCTGCCTTTGCAAAAACTTGAGATTCAGGATGTGGTGACGGATGTTTCTCCGCGCGCGCCGGGGATCAAGCAGGTGCTGGCGGTCTTTTCCCTCGAGGGCAAGGGCTACGCGGTTCCGATTGGGGCGGAGAAGGGCGGCGACTTCAAGATTTACTCCGACGAAGTTTTCTTCATCGAAGATCCACGCGATCTTTACAAGCACTGGTCCGCGGATGTCTGGCAGAAGATTGACGCGCATGAAGTGCAGGCGGGGATGAGCGAGTTACAGGCCAGCTTCGCGATTGGACTGGGCATTCCGGAGGGTTCGGGCGATTACGGTTCCAGAACTCTGCATTACGCTAATGGCGGAAAGCCGCTGGACATCAGGTTTGAAAACGACAAGGCGGTTGAGATCAAGACGGGCTCGTAAGCTACAATGCCGGACATGAAGCATGCAGTCGGCGTTGCTATCGCCTCTCTTCTTGTACTCGTGCTCGGCCTCTTCAGTTTTTCCGCACCCAGTTTCGCCGCACCTCGTACCCTGCGCGTCGATTATTACCACACCGGAAACTCGCACGAGGGATGGTTCAGTCTGGATCGAGTCGTGCTGGAGCCGCTGGAGTGGCCGGGGAATCCGAACAAGGCGGTCGACGATAGTCAGTTGGGAAATTACCTGTTTGAGGTACGCGAAAAATCGAGCGGGAAGTTACTGTACTCGCGCGGATTCAATTCCGTGTTTGGAGAGTGGAAAACGACGGAAGACGCGCTCCACGGGAACCGGACCTTTTCGGAGTCGCTGCGCTTTCCGCGTCCTGATGTGCCTGTGGAGGTATCGCTGAAAGAGCGTGCTGGGAGCGACTTTCGCCAAGTGTGGAAGGAAGTCTGGCGGACAGCGGTCGATCCGAAAGACAAGTTCGTCGACCGGTCGCGTCCACCATCGCCGGGGGCGTTGATGGAATTGCAGAAGATGGGCGATCCGGCTACCAAGGTAGATTTGCTGGTGTTGGGCGATGGTTACACGGCGGCTGAGCGCGGGAAGTTTGAGCGCGACGCCCGGCGATTCATGGAGGCGCTGTTTTCGACTTCGCCGTTTCGGGAGCACCGGAAAGATTTCAACGTGTGGGGGCTGTGCCCGGCGGCTGAGCAGTCGGGCGTGTCACGGCCTTCGAGCGGAATTTATCGGCGGTCGCCGGTGGGCGCTGCGTACGACACGTTCGGCACCGAGCGCTATGTGCTGACCACGGAGAACCGTGCGCTGCGGGATATGGCATCGTTCGCGCCTTATGAGTTCATCGAAATTCTGGTGAACGGGCAGACTTACGGCGGCGGCGGAATCTTCAATCAGTACGCTACGGTGGCGATCGACAATCTGTGGGCGGCGTATGTGGGTGTCCACGAGTTTGGACACCAGTTCGCCGGGTTGGCGGATGAGTACTATACGTCGGATGTGGCGTACCTGCCGCCGGAGAAGAAGACGGAGCCTTGGGAGCCGAATGTGACCGCGTTGCTCGATCCGGCACATTTGAAGTGGAAGGATCTGGTCGCGGCGGGGACACCGATGCCGACGCCGTGGGATAAAGACGAGTTCGATCGCTTTGAGCGGGACATCCAGCGGCAACGTAAAGAATTGCGAGCGGCGGGCAAGTCTGAGGCGGAGATGGACGAACTTTTCCGCAAAGAACGCGAGAAGGAGGATGCCATGCTCGGCTCGCAGAAATTTGCGGGGAAGGTGGGCGCGTTTGAGGGCGCGAATTACGAAGCCAAGGGATACTACCGTCCGGAGGTGGACTGCATCATGTTCACGCGGCATAACAAGTTTTGCGCAGTGTGCCGGAGGGCGATCGAGCGGGTGATTGCGATGTATACGAGCTGAAAGCTCGAACCGCGGAGAACGCAGAGGGCGCAGAAGAAGTTTCGCAATCTCGGCTTGGAGCGCGAACGCGGTCAGGGATGTAGGGGTCCTTCGACTCCGCTTCGCTCAGGATGACACGGAATTGTTGTGTTGCGAGGTTGGTGAACACCACGATAGCCGAGCGCGGACGAAATCTACGACTTCTGGCGTCACGTAGTTTGGTGGCTGGATCGCGAAGGTCGGACGGTCGATGACGGACTTCAGCGAGACTCGTTCCCAGGCTGGGTTCTTGGAATTGTCGACGGAGTGCAGCAAGACGGCGTCGGCGCGGTCGAGGAAAGTTTGCGCGGAGGTTTTGAAATCGGCGGTTGCCGGATCAAGCACGGTGAGATAGAGGTCCGGTTTCAGGAAGCGCAGGATGCTGTTCGATTCGATGATGGCGTTTTGTGTGGTGGCGAGAATCTTACGGATGCGGGGCATGGCTTCGGCCAGACGGCCTTGCTGGGTGCGGACCCACCAGGAATGAGCGGCTCCGGCGAGCAGAAAGCGCGAAGTGTCGGACTCGGCGGACCGGTCTTTTTCCTCTGACACAGCCCAGGAATGATCGGCGGTGGCACAGTCGCAGGCTTCGCCGTTGGCGGAGCAGACGCCGTGTCCGTATTGTGTGATTTTGAGGGCGGTCCAGTGGAAGGCGGGCAGGGCGGCGATCAGGCCGGCGACGACGCTGGTCTTGCCGACGCTACGGGTGTGTCCGCCGATGACGATAATCGACATAGCCGTTAGCCGCGAGGTCTGTGCTCAGAAGAAGACTTTCCCCAAATTCAAGCCGAACATTTCCACTAAGTTATTGATTTGTAAACACTTTAATAACAATTCATAGCCGTTAGACGCTTGAAAACCCAGGCAGCTCTCTTAGGTTATTGATTCGTAAACAGTTTAACAACAAGCCACCCGCGTGCGTCAGATAGATTCTCTAAGTTATTGATTCTTAAATACGTTACGAATAAGTCATTATTTCGCAAAGACCTGGCGACGAGAAGTGTCTAAGTCTTTGATTCCAAAAGACCGCGTCAGGGGACAGAACCTCCTGACCACCGTCTCAGAACCTCGCGCTTTGCGATGACAGACATCACGGACTTGCTAGTCTCTTTTCTTGGCTGACCTCGATAAGAAAGCCAACTCTCTAAGATACTCTCGGATCGGACGAGCAGGAGTTCCCCAGAATACGACTCCCTTGCCGCGAATCACTTTCTTGGTTGGAATGCCGCTTTGCGCTCCGAGGATTGCGCCTTCCTCGATGCGGACGTGGTCCGCTATGCCGACTTGGCCGCCGATGATTACGTTGTCTTCGATGGTTGCGCTGCCGGAGAGGCCAGTCTGGGCCGCGATGACCACGTCCTGGCCGATCTGCACGTTGTGGCCGACGTGGACAAGGTTATCGATCTTCGTGCCGCGACGGATGCGCGTTTCGTCAAGCGCGCCGCGGTCGATGGTGGAGTTGGCTCCGATTTCGACGTCGTCTTCGATCACGAGCCGTCCAATTTGCGGGAATTGCTCGTAGCGTCCAGTCTGAGAATCGCGAACGTAGCCAAAGCCTTCACTGCCGAGGACAGCGCCCGCCTGCACGATGACACGGTCGCCGAGAGTTGTGCCGGGGTAGATGGTGACGTTCGGGTCGAGGCGGCAATGGCGTCCAATCTTCACGGTGTCACCGATTACCGAACCAGCGCCAATCGTGGTTGCATCGCCGACCTTGACGTGTTCGCCGAGAATCGCGCCCGGGCCGATGGCTACGTTTTTGCCGATCTCGGCGGACGCGGAAACGATGGCGGAAGGATGAATGGCGCGGTTAGTCTCGGGGTTGCGGAGCAGCCGCGCGGCTCGGGCGAAAGTGAGGCGCGGCTGGGGCGAAATCAGGATCGGCTTGGAATCGGCGTTGACAGCGAAGTCTCCCGCGATTACGGCGCCGGCGGATGAGCGGAGTACGATGTCGAGATGCCGGGCGTCCTCCACGAAGACGAGGCTGTCGCTGGTGGCGGATTGCAGGCTGGAGACGCTGGTGACGGTGATGGAGCCGTCTCCGACGAGACGGCAGCCGAGCTTCTCGGCGAGATCGCGCAGGGTTTGCCTCATGGTTGTCTATTGTCGCTTTCCGGGGCGACTGTGTACAACGCCGGCTGCTTTGCCACACGCGGCAGCTGCCGAGCTCTGCTCGGCTTGGACGGGCGAGGGCGCCCGTCCCCACACAACCACACGAGCTCAGTACAGTGGCGGCTGGCCGGGCGGGCGCGTTTTCCAGCGGCGGTGCACCCAGAGCCACTGGTCGGGATAGCGGCGGATGAAATCTTCGATCACGCGGGTGAATTTTGCGGTGTTGGCGACGATGTCAGCCTCGTTATCGCCGGTGCGAATTAATTCGACGGCCGGATCGAAGCGCAGGAGGTATTTGCGCAGTTTTGAATTCCACACCGTAAAGCCGGGGACTACGGCGGCATCGGTGCGCAGGGCTATGCGGGCGAGGCCACTGGCGGTGCAGGCGGGGATGCCGAAGAAATCTACGAACACACCCTGTGGCGGGGTCATGTTGGTGTCCATGAGAATGCCGACGGTTTCGCCGGCCCGCATGGCGGAGAGCAGGCCGCGCACGAAATCGTCCTTGTCCACGGTGCGGTTGCCGTGCATGGTGCGGTAGCGCTCGAGAAGGGCGTCGATGTAGGGATTGTCTAGGGAGCGCATGACGATCGACAGCGGGTGCCCCTGCAGCGAGTGAGCGAAAGCGGAGAGTTCCCAGGCTCCGAGGTGGCCGGTGAGAAACAGGACGCCTTTGCCGCGCGCAAAGGCGCGCTCGAAGTTTTCAAAACCGTCATAGACGACGATGCGGGATACATTTTCGCGGGTGTAGCGAGGGAAGAGGCAGACTTCAGCAAGCTGGCGTCCGAGGGAGATGAATTCGCCGCGAAGCTGGCGGCGGCGCTTGCGGGGAGACATTTCGGGGAAGGCTAGAGCCAGGTTGCGCAGGCCGACTTGACGCAGGCGTCCATGGACAACGTAAACGGTTAACCCGAGCGCGATGCCGATGGCGCGTGCCACAGGACGGGGGAGCACGCCCAGGATCTTGATCCAGGGCCAGACTAGAGCGTACTCGAGGCGTTCTCGCACTGTGCCGGAGTGTAGGGGGTCGAGGCGTAGTCACGCAAGGGCGGGTGACGGGCGAAGCCAATCTGATAACAGCTCGGGGCGTGATTATCGCTCCTCACTTCCCCAATTCATTGTCATCCAAGCGGAGCGAGGGACCGGCATTTTGCGGCGAACTGCAGATCCCTCGCTTCGCTCGGGATGACAACTCATTTGTTACTTTGCTGCCTGCTGTGCCCACTTGGCTAACGTGCTCAAGAAGGGGTATGCGGACTGGGGAGCTTCGATTTCTCCCTTGAGCGACGTCTTGAAAGGCACCATGCGGCCGTAGAATTCACGGGTGCTGTTCTTGTCCTGCTTGATGACGGCGCCGGAGAGCTCGAGTCCGGCGAAGAGGCCGCGGGAGCGCGAGTAGGTCAGAACCTCCGCCCTCATCTTCCAATCGGTATCGGCGGAGGCGTGGCGTCCAACAGGACCGGCGGCTGCGCTGGCATCGGCGCCGAGCTTGAACTGGCTGGCGAGCAGGTGATCCATGCCGCCCTTGTTCATGATGAGCATGACCAGATCGGTTGCCTGGCCGCCGATCTGCAGGCCAAAACTGCCGCCGCCGATGGTGAAGAAAGCGGGAGCGCTCCAGCCTTTTTCGGTGCGGCAACTGGCGATGCCTTTGCCATAACGGCCGCCGAAGACGAATCCTCCGTTGAGCAGCGACGGAACCACGGCCACACATTCGGCCGAACCGAGTACTTCTTCTGGGATGCGCTGGTCCGGGGCGGCCTGGATTTCGTCGAGCACGGTGCCCGCGGCCTCGACTCGTCCAGAAGCCTTGGTATTGGGCTCCGCAGCCTTGGTGTTTTCGTCGGTATTAGCCGAAAGAATCGTTGTTTGGAAACATGTCAGGAAACAAACGAGCAGCAGCAGAACGAGGGAATTTCGCATCATGCCTCTCTGGGGAGATCGAACTGACTCTGATTCTATTCGATGCGGGGCGCGGAAGGGGGGATAGCTGGGGAGTGATCAGGGTGAGTCAGGTTGTAGGCAAAAAATGCGGGGTTGAAATCGGCGACCCTAATCTCCGCTTCCAACCCCGTCTCCCAGGTTCTGTGGTAGGTGAGGCGAGTATGCGGTAGGTGGCGCGAGCGAACAAGATTACGCGGGTCACTGTACTTTGGTAACTAGAGGCAGTTCTCAGCTGTCAGTTCTCAGTTCTCGTAAGATCTTGTGTTTTTCGATGACAGAAAGCTGAGCGCTGACCCCCTTGCGATACACGGCGGGGCTGACACGGTCTACATCTACAGTTGGGGCGTTAGACGCGTTCTCCTAATCTCCTGTGCGAGATGATCTAAATCGTTGTAAATCGAAAACTCGTTAATATTGAGTTTCCTCAGCTCAGCCAGCATGCGGGGCTTCGCTTTGCCGGGAATCCTAATGCGGCTCAATGTAGGATTGTTGCAAGGCTTGGCCCCATGCATGTGAAGAGTGAAGCATGAACTCTGCTGGCCGATTCGCCCTGCCTGATTGTCTGGGCGGATCGGCAGCACCAGCCCGGGCAGATGTGACACCTTTGGACCCCACAACGATACACCGATGGCCTTCTTGGCGTAGGGATGACGCACCCCGACAATGCTTTTGGGAACGTTGGGTTCGTCCGGCAGCAGCTTCGGCGCATCCATGATGAGAAGTTCTCCGTCTTTGGTCTCATCACATTTTTTTACCGCAAAGAAGAGAGCCGCAAGCGGGTTCATCGTCCAGTCCAGAAGCCGCGTCGGCATGCCAGAATGCTGGGCGGCGAAATAAGCCTCGACTTTGGCGTCGGGGTCCAAGAGCGTTGCGCCCGATGTTCGGAACTCATCCAGCATATGCCGTTCCAGATTCAGCCGCTTCTCCTCTGCGTCCGTGCCATACATCGCTACTGAAGCCGCAGTAAATTCGTGGCGATATACGCCCGGCCACAATATGTAGATTTGATCGCTGTGGCCCCGGCACCAGACCCGAAGATGAACGTCGGATGAATTGATCGTGTTGGCGTCATGCCACTTGGTGATTTGTGCTAGCAACTCCGAAACATTATTTGCGTCGCCTGCAGAGACGCTCGGTTTTTCGATCTGGGCCACAGAATTCGAGATTAGACGAGCGATTGTTCAAGAAACAACGGCTAGCCAACGCGCTCGCGTCTGGGGAAGCCGCCTTTCACTTATTCCGGGCGGCCCCGTGAGTCGCCGCTCGCCCCATGTAAAATCGCCCGAATTTGGAACGCAGCGAAAGCGGCATGGCCATGTCAGTGCTGAAAAAATCGGCTCGCAGGCTACTTCTGCACGTTGAATCGGCATGCTGGATCGGAGGAAACGCCATCGTCCATCGCGGCCAAGGGTTCCAACATGAGAAAACGAGAAAATGGATGCAAGCCGGGAACGCGGCCGACGGGGCATCGGCCAGAGAGCCAGCCCAGAAGGGGCCGACTCCATCAATAAAACTATTTCGCCGTCACCAACGAATGCGTGATGGCGTGGACCGACAGCGCGATGCGGTTCTGCACTCCGACTTTGCGCATCAATTTCGCGACGTGCGCCTTCACCGTGCGCTCTTCGATTCCAAGGGCTGAGCCGATCTCTTTGTTGGAGCGGCCGGCTACCAGCATCTCCAGAACTTCCTTCTCGCGGTCGGTAAAGGTAATCCTTCCGGCGGGGAAGATGCGACCCGGGGATGCGCTCACGCGTTCGATGAAGGTCGAGAGCACACGGCGCGGGGCCCACACCGAGCCTTGATGCACGATGCGGAGGGCCTGGATAAATTCGGCTGGCCCGGCGGCCTCGTCCACGTAGCCTTTAGCGCCGGCGGCGATGGCTTTGAGGACGCTTTCGTCGTCCATGCCGGAGCCGGTCACGATGATGCGCAGGTCGGGGCGAATGGCTTTCATGCTGGCCATGATGTCGTACAAGTTCTGGCCACCGCGATTTCCCAACAATACCAGATCGATGTTCTGCAACTGGCCCAGGTCGGCCAGCGAGGCGGAGACCAACTCCAAATCAGGTTCGGTATCGAAGAGGGCCCGGAATCCCACAAACCGCAGCGGATCGCTCTCCACTACGGCGACACGGATAAGCGGCTTTCTGGCGACGGCAGCTTTCATTAGGTTTCCCTGTTAGGATTGCATCCTGTTCAAGCTTGCCTGATCCGGCGCGGAATTGAAACGATTGCCGAGCGAGACAAATTACGGGGGTAACTGACAAAATCAGGCACAGAGGAGGGTTTCACGGTGAACCCAAGGCGGATGCAGCGGTATTGCGCGGGGATTCTGGCGCTGTTCATGCTGGGAGCGGGGTTGGCGCGGGGACAGGCTCCAGAGCCTTATAAGCCGCAGTTTCCGGGCGACCCGGCGCGGTCGGATTCGGAAGCGCAGGCGCTCGGCTATATGCGCGTGGTGCTTCGGGCCGAGAACACATACAAGAAACGGCACGGCAAGTATGCGGAATCGTTGGAGGCGCTGGCGGGGACCGGATCCTTCACCAAGCGCATGGCGCACACCACCGACCGCGGGGATTACACGGCCAGCTTCCGTGCGCGCCATAATGGCCCAAATCACGACGGCTTCGTGCTCACCATGACGCCGAAGCAACTTGACAGCGAACACCGGTCTTTCTACGCAGAGGAGGATGGGGCCATTCACGCGGACGATCAGAAGGCGGCGGATCTGGATTCGCCCAAAGTTAGGTGAGGGGCGAGCTACGCTCGCCCGGACAGCCCCGAGGGCGGCTGTCCCTACGCGAGGCTACCTCGTTAGGCCGCCTCAAAAGACCTGCGTCTTCGCCACCTTGCCATTTTCGAAGTGCACTACCCACCGGTGGCCGCTCTTCAGGTAGAACCAGGTCTCGCGCAGATTCGCATCGGTGCTCTCATCCACCTTTTTCTGGTCAGGATCCCCGAAGCTCATCAGGACCATTTCGTAAGTCATGTTCTCGGTCACGGTGTGCGCTTCGATGGCGGCGCGAAGTTCCTGCGGCATCTCCTTCTCCTCGATCTTCTGCTGGATGCGGCTCACGTTGAGCAGTCTTCCCATGAAGGCCAGGATGTATTGCGGAGCGATGTCGTTGTCGTTCAGATCCTTCTGGAACTTCAGATTCAGCCGCGAGCCCCCGGCTCGCTTGTAGGACGGCCCAACTTTATTCGCGTGATTACTGCCCCGCCGCCCCTCCCCGCCGCCTTCCAGATGAATCTCCACTTTGTCGCTGTCGATCTTGACATTGGTGATGGTCACCCATTCATCGCGCTCCACGCCCACTCCCTTTTCCTTGAGCCACTTGGTCATCTCTTCAAAATCGACTCCGCGTTCATCGGTGCGCTTGTTCGAGCGAGGCACGTAGTACACGTCCAAGCCATCCTTGTAGGCCGGCAGATCCACCAGAGCTCTTACGTCCTTCCCAAGCAACAGCGTAGTCAACTGCGCCTGCGCATCTTTCGACGTGGAAGCCTGCGCCGACCCCAAGAACCCCACTGCGATGCTGAGCAGCGCGGCCCAGAAAATCCATATCTTATTCTTGCTCATGGTCATCTCCTCTTATCGCCCTCATGCCAGCCTGCATAGAAACGCAGAATTTAACCTTCCACAATGAGCCGCAGAATCACTCGGTTCACAAACTCAAATTTCGAGGGAGAGTAGAACGGGGATCGGTCCTCGCTCTAGCTGCTGAATCGCGGATGACCGAGGAACCGTAACATCATAGGGTAAATGGCTCTTGATTTTTGTAAATGGCTCTTAGGAGTAGTGCCTGAAGTAACGGTGTTTGAGACACTACCCTCTTGAGTGCCGATGGGTCGCCATTGGCCAGCACGGGTCTATTATCCAGGCGGTATCCAGACGGTATTCAGCCGACTTGGTTGGGCAGTATCATTCGAAGCTCGTTAGCTCGCAGCCCACCTCTGTTTGCTATTCTGATGCGTGCTCAAAATCCACCGCAGCGCGTGGGGACTGGTCCTGTTGTCGGCAACCCTGCAGGTTGTGATCTTTCCGTTACCGGGGCTGTATGGACTGGCTTGGGTCGCAGTGGCTCCCCTGCTGGTGGCCATTCTGCGGGCGCGGGTTCCGGAGACTCTGCAACTGGACGATCAGGTGCGTTTGCTGCCCGCTACGCCGTGGCAGGGGTTCGCACTGGGCTACAAGTGCGGGATTCTCTGGTTTGCCGGGACCTGCTACTGGATCTTCGACACCATGCACCGCTACGGTGGTCTGCCGGTTCCCGTAGCCGCGCTGACGCTGGTCTTGTTCTGCATGTATGTCGGGCTCTATCACGGGATGTTCGGCCTGCTGTTGGCGGTGGTTGCCGGATCCAAGACCGCCGGCCACAAGGCCGAGACGGCGGGAGCAGCAGCGTCGATCCGGCGCGCGCTCGGGGCTGCGCCGTTTCTTTGGGTAGCGATTGAACTCGCACGCACGCGGATTACCGCGTTTCCATGGGAGCTTCTGGGATATTCGCAGACGGGGAATTTTGCGCTTACGCGGATTACAACCCTGGTCGGCGTCTACGGGCTCTCGTTTGAAATCCTGCTCGTGAACAGCGTGTTCGCGGCTGCATTCCTGTCCCCGAAGGGGCGGCGGCAGCGGTTGATCGTGGCGGGGTGCGTGGCGGCAGTGATCCTGCAGGCGGGGCAGTTGCTCGCGCCTCCTCCGGCCGCGACCGATCACACCGCAATTTTGGTCCAGCCGAATATTCCGATTCAAAACGGGGCAATGTGGACGAAGGAATATTTTCAGGACACGCTGCGGGATTTGACGGCGGTGAGTTTGCATCCTGCCGGCGAAGAAACAGATCAGCATTTCGACTTGATTGTGTGGCCGGAGTCACCTTCGCCGTTTTACACCAACGATCCCATGTTTCGGGACGCGGTGAGCGCGCTGGCGAGGCAGTCGGGGACCTGGGTGGTGGCGGGCTCAATCGGAATCACGCCCGCCATGCACAGCGGCGGAGAAAGCTCTAAGATTTTTAACTCGGCTGCGCTGGTCAATCCGCAGGGTGAGTGGGTTGGACGCTACGACAAGGTGCATCTCGTGCCTTTCGGCGAATATTTGCCCTTTCCGCAACTGTTTGCGTTTGCTGGAGGGCTGACCAAAGAAGTGGGAGAGTTTCAGCACGGCGGGTCGCGCGCGCCACTGGACGCTGGAGGCGAGCGGTTCGGAATGTTTATCTGCTATGAGTCGATTTTTCCCGACGAAGTTCGACAGGGTCCTCTGCAGGGCGCACAAGTCTTGCTGAATATCTCGAATGACGGTTGGTACGGCGACAGCGGCGCGTGGAAGCAGCACTTGCAGCAGACACAAATGCGGGCGATTGAAAATGACCGGTGGCTGCTGGCAGGCACGAATACGGGGATGACCGCATCGATCGATCCTTTCGGAAGGATCGTGTCGGCAACCCCGCGCAAGGTTCGCACCGTGCTGGCGGCGCCCTACGCGCTGATTTCGGGCACCACCTTTTACACCCGGCATGGCGATTGGTTCGCATATCTATGTGCGATAATTTCAGCAGGCGCGTTGATTGCACGTTTTGTGTTTCCTATTCGCGCGCCATAAGCTTAGTAAGACAAGCCGAGTGATAACAAATGTTGGATGAACTGGAACAGCAATACACTTCTTTAAAAGCCAAGGTTCACGACCTGCGGGAGTATCTTTGACGCTGGTAAGCTGCGCCAGCAGTTCACCGAAATAGAAAAACAGGCGGCGGATCCCAGTCTGTGGTCAAATCCTGAAAAATCTCAGCAGGTGATGCGCGAACGGAAGCGCCTGGAGAGCATGTTGTCGCTGGAAGGCGACCTGGCGCGCCGGACCGACGACATCGCCACCTATTTCGATCTGGCAGGTGAGGGTGAGAATGTTGCCGCTGAGCTGCAGCGCGACTTGGAATCTTTGCGCGAATTGGTGGATCGAGTCGAAACCGAGACGCTGCTTTCGGGACCGAACGACGGCCTGAATGCGATCGTGACCATTCATCCCGGGGCGGGCGGGACCGAGTCGCAGGATTGGGCGGAGATGCTGTTGCGAATGTATCTGCGTTGGGCGGAGCGGCAGGGATTCAAGACGGAGATGTACGACTACCAGCCCGGAGAAGAAGCGGGAATCAAGTCCGCGACATTTTCGGTGATTGGCCAGTATGCGTTCGGTTACTTGACCAGCGAGATTGGAGTGCACCGACTGGTGCGGATTTCGCCATTCGATCAGGCGAAGCGGCGGCATACGTCGTTTGCCAGCGTCTTTGTCTCACCCGAGATCGACGACAGCATTGAGGTCAACATCAAACCGGATGACATTCGGATTGACACTTACCGCTCAAGCGGCAAGGGTGGACAGCACGTGAATACCACCGATTCGGCGGTACGGATCACGCACATCCCGACCGGCCTTGTGGCCAGCTGCCAGAATGAGCGCTCGCAGCACAAGAATAAGGAGAAGGCGATGAGTATGCTGCGCTCGAAACTCTACGAATACGAATTGGAGAGAAAACGCGAGGTCACGAAGAAAATCGAAGATTCGAAACTGGATATTGATTTCGGTTCGCAGATACGGTCGTATGTGCTGCAACCTTACCGCATGATCAAGGACCACCGCACAAAGCTGGAGATTGGCGACGTGGACCGTGTGCTGGACGGCGATCTGCGGCCGTTGATGCAGGCATATCTGCGGATGCGGCGGGGCGAGAAAAAGTGACGCGAGAAAAAGCAAGGAGCGTAGATTCACCTCACCCGCCTCATCTTGGACCTCGACTGCAGCGCGCCTTCCGCTATGCCGCTGAGAAACACGCCGGCCAGACGCGGAAGCAGTCGGCGGTACCTTATCTTTCGCATCTGATGGCGGTGGCATCGCTGGTGCTGGAAGCCGGCGGTGACGAGGATCTGGCGATCGCGGCGCTGCTGCATGATGTGGTCGAAGATTGCGGCGGCATGCCAAGGCTGCGGGAAGTCCGCAAGCAGTTTGGTCCGCGAGTAGCGAAGATCGTGGAGGGTTGCACGGATTCATTCGGCGAGCCGAAGCCGGAATGGATGGAGCGAAAAAAAGACTATCTACGCGAAGTGAAGCACGCCGACGCCGAGATGCGGCTAGTTTCGGCGTCTGACAAGCTGCATAACGTCCGCACCATTCTGGCAGATTACCGGCGGGATGGGGAAGCCATCTGGAAGCGGTTCACGGGGAAAAAGGAAGGCACGCTCTGGTACTATCGCGCCTTGAGCGACGAATATCGGCGACGCAACCCGAACCGCATTACGCGCGAACTCGAAATTGCAGTAAGAGATCTAGAATCGGCGGTGGGCCGGAAATCCCCATCCGCGACGAAGAAAGCCGCAGCCAATTCCGGGAGATGAACATGCCCCGAGTGCTTGATCTGATCCGTAATTCGCAGCTTCCGTCGAACCTGATGCAATCGGCGGCGCGCGGGTCCCTCTCAGTGCCGTCCGGGGAGATGATTGAGATCCTGGTCTATCTGGCGCTGCATCATAAATTGTTTGGCGAGCAGGCGCGTATGACCCTGGCAGGTTGGGACGAAAAAGCCAGCCTGGCGGCGGCTGCCGATCCCAATACCAGCGCCGAGGTGCTGGGATATTTCGTCTCGCGGGAGAATCTGCGGCCTGTGCTGCTGCCGGCGCTGGCAGAGAATCCGTCGGTGAGCTTAGAGTCGCTGGACGAGATTGCGGTGTCAGGGTCGCCCTCGACGCTGGAAGCGTTGCTGGCGAGCACGCGAGTGACGAGCTCTCCGCAGCTTTTGCAGGCGCTGCAGACGAATGTCAACCTGCGTCCGAACGAGGCCGCCGAAATTCGAAAAAAACTGGCTGCCTTGGGAGTGAGTCCAACCGCACCGCCGCAAGCGCCCGAAGTTGACGCATCCGACGAAGCTCTCGAGAGCACGGTCGCGCAGTACCTGGCAGAGAACGCGGCCGAACTGGAAGCCGAAAAAGACAAACCATTCCAGCCCATAGGAATCGCGCACGAACTTGCGGGCGTCGAGGAGGCGCGTGAAGTTGGGCCGCAGGCCGCCGCTGGCACCGGCAAGGCAAGTGCTGACGCGGCCAAAATTGCAGCGGAGAGATTAGCGACAGCCGCAGCGGGAAAGTCAGCGGCAGCTTTAAGCGCAATTCATGCCAAGAAGCACGTAGCTCCCGGCCAGGAGGAACGGCGCGACAGCACGCTGCAGAAGATTTCCAAACTCGACATCAGGAGCCGGATCGCGCTGGCGATGCGTGGCAGCAGGGAGGAGCGGTCAATTCTGATCCGCGATTCCACGAAACTGGTGGCGGTGGCGGTGCTGGATTCGCCCAAAGTTTCAGAATCCGAAGTCGAAGGCTTTGCGCTGCAGAAGAATGTGCTGGATTCGGTGCTGCGAACGATTCCGCTGAAACGCAAGTTTGCGAAGAATTACACCATCATGCGGAACCTGGTCTCAAACCCGCGCACCCCGATCGATGCCTCGCTGCGATTGGTGAAGAACCTGCTCATTCACGATCTTAAGAATCTGGCGGACAACAAGGAGGTTTCGGACACGATTCGGAAAGCGGCGCTGCGCTTGTTCAAACAGAGGTTGGAGAAAAAAGGCTGACGAGGCCCGCTTTTGAAGCAATCCGACGCTATTTACGAGCTGTTATCGCGAGTAAAGACCATTGCCGTGGTTGGATTGTCGGAGAGTCCGATGCGGCCGAGTCACGGCGTTTCCGCGTACATGCAGGCGGCCGGTTACAAGATTGTCCCCGTGAATCCGCAGATTGCCGAGGCGCTTGGGGAAAAGTCGTACCGGTCACTACTCGAAATACCGCTCGAAGTGGCCGAGAAGATCGATCTGGTGGATGTGTTCCGGCGGCCGGAGTACGTGGATGAGATCGTGGGGCAGGCGATCCAGTTGAAAATTCGGGCGATCTGGCTGCAGGAAGGCGTGATCAACGAACCCGCGGCGGAGAAGGCGCGAAAAGCCGGAATCTTTGTAGTGATGGACCGCTGCATTCTGAAAGAGCACCGGGCGAGATTCGGCTAGGCAATTTGTCAGACAGGGTTGGGGAACGTGAATTCCTGAGTGAGCGGCGGGTTCTGATCGAAGTCGCTATAGCGAATCCACCTGGGCCTCACCACGAAGTACACGATTCCAGGCCACGCGAGGTGAGTTTGACAATCGGGCCATGCTTGGAAGTACACGTCTTGGCAGCGTTTCAGCTCCTTCCCTTGAAGTTCTGTCGCTTCGCCTTCGTATTGCACCGTTTGCTCACCCACCCAGCCGATGACGAACGAGCAGCGGGGCTCGGCGATGAGATTCGGATATTTCCGCGAGTTCTTGACTGTGTCGAAGACAATCTCGAGATTCGGGGTGACGGCGATACCCACCAGCGCCGACTGGGGCGCGCTGGTTTTAGCAAGCGTTGACAATACGCCGAGCTTGGATTGCGCGATGAAGAGATGAAGGTCTGCTTGGGTCATGCGGCAACCTCGATGGAGCTCAGACTAGCCTAAAGTTTCGCGAGCCCGCACCAATATCACCGTAGCATCGTCGCGCAGTCCTATTCCATTCGCAAATTTTCTGACATCGGCAAGCAGACTATCCGGCGTAACGTCCGGTGATTGCATCTGGGCGAGAAGCCGCTCCGCGCCGTATTCTTCGCCGGAAGCGACTTCAGCCTCGGTGATTCCGTCGGAATAAAACGCGATGCGCGAATGCTCGCCGAGCGTCACTTCCGTCTCCGAGAATTTGCTGGCCGAAATTCCCAGCGGCAAGCCGTGCTCATGATTGATCCAGCGGTGGCCGGAAGGCTCGACCAGCAGCGGCGACAGATGGCCAGCGCTCGCGATCCGCAGAATTCGGCTCGACGGGTCGAGTTCGGCATACACCATGGTGACGAAGCGGCCGCTGGGAAAATCTTCGATCATCATATTATTGAGGCGCGTTAGCACCTCGGCGGGTCCAGAGCCGGTTTGCGCGAGCGAGCGCAATATGCCGCGAGTGGCGGACATGAGGAGCGCCGCCGCCGTGCCTTTGCCGGAAACATCGGCGAGGACCAGCCCCCAGCGTCCGTCGCGCAGCGGAATGAAGTCATACCAGTCCCCTCCTACCGATCCTGCCGGAATCGAAAGCCCGGACACCGAGAACCCTGGGATCAGAGGTGAGCTGCGAGGTAATAGAGCCTGCTGAATGGAGCGAGCTTCTTCAGCTTCGCGGCTCATGCGCTTGCGCTGTTCACGCTCATCGCCAAAACGCTGGGCATTGTGCACCGCAACGGCGACATGAGCGCACAATCCCTGCAGCAGGCGTAGTTGATCAGGACAGAACGCGTTAAGCTCGCAATGGGAAGCGGTGAAGACTCCGACCAGATCGCCTTCGCGTTGCAGCGGGATGGCCACTTCGGAGCGCGTATCCGGCTCGCAAGCCACGTAGTAAGGGTCGCGAGTGACGTCGGGAGCGTAGTGCATTTTGCCAGTGGCCGCGACGTGTCCCACCATTCCGGCGCCGGGCTTGAGGACGTGGCCCTTGCCGTACATCGTGCAGCCACGACCGCCGGCCAGTACGAATTCCTGCTGTTCAGCATCGCGGAGATACAGGTTGATTTCCACGCAGCCGAGTGACGCCGCAACCTCATCGACGATCCGCGGAACCAGTTCTTCGATGTCGAGAGTGGAGGTGATTCGCTGGGCAAACTTTTGCAAACGCACCAGTTCTGCGAGCCTATGTGAGGGCGCTTCTGGACCAGGCAGACTAGAAAAACCGAAATCGGTGAGCGGGCTGGTGGACACGACGAAACCCTCCTGGCCGGTCGATTGCAACTGGTCTTTAATACTGTCTTATAAGATTGCAGGAATCAGGTTTCAGATTCTCTTTTTGTTCGGCTTTTTGCTGGACCTGATGTACGGCTGGACGCCGGTTGCTTGAGCCGTTTGATTTCTTCCAGGCGTTCGCGAATCCGCTTTTCGACTCCTTCGCTGGTGGGGCGATAGTACACGCGATCGCGCAGGCTGTCGGGCAGGCACTGCATGTCGGCGACCTTGGCTTCGGAATCGTGGGCGTATTGATAGTCCTTGCCGTAGCCGAGGCCTCTCATCAGGGCGGTGGGGGCGTTGCGCAGGTGCAGCGGGACGGGTTCGGCGGCGGTTTGCTCCACGTCCTGCAGAACCGCGCCGTACGCGGTGTAAAGCGCATTCGATTTTGGCGCTATTGAAAGATAGACGACCGCTTGCGCGAGGGCGAGGTTGCCTTCGGGCATGCCGATGAAGTCGACGGCGTCCCGAGCAGCCATACACAGCGCGAGCGCGTTCGGTTCGGCAAGGCCGATGTCTTCGACTGCCATGCGGACGACGCGGCGTGCTATGTAAAGCGGATCTTCTCCCGCTTCGAGCATACGAGCGAGCCAGTAGAGGGCGGCGTCGGGATCGCTGTTGCGCACCGATTTGTGCAGCGCGGAGATGATGTTGTAATGCTCTTCGCCGCCTTTGTCGTAGAGCAGAACTCGCTTCTGGACGGCTTCCTGGATGGTTGCTTCGGTGATCTCGGTGGTTCCCGGCGGAGACGCGGCGAGCCGCGTCTCTACGGATAAGGCGGCGGCTACTTCCAGGACGTTGTAGGCGCCACGGGCATCGCCGCTTGAGTACGCGGCGATCTTGCGAAGACTTTCTTCAGGTGCTTGGAGATGCATCTGGCCCAGGCCGCGCTCGGTATCGCTGAGGGCGCGGCATAGAAGCGCGACAATCTCATCCTCGGTCAGCGGCTTCAGCACATAGACGCGGCAGCGCGAGAGCAACGCCGAGTTGATTTCGAAGGACGGATTTTCGGTGGTGGCGCCGATCAAGCGAATGCTGCCTTTTTCGACGTGCGGCAGGAAGGCGTCCTGCTGCGCCTTGTTGAAGCGGTGAATTTCGTCGACGAAGACGATGGTCCGAGTGCCGTACTGGCGGGCGCGGTCGGCATCGCTCATGACCTGCTTGATTTCCTTGATGCCGGCGAGGACGGCGGAAAACTCGATGAAGTCAGCCTTGGTGATGCGGGCAATGATTTTGGCAAGCGTCGTCTTGCCGGTGCCCGGAGGGCCCCAGAAGATCATCGACGTGGGATCGTCGCGCTCGATCTGCACCCGCAACGGTTTGCCTGGGCCGACAAGGTGCTCCTGCCCGACGAACTCGTCCAGCGTTCGCGGGCGCATGCGGTCGGCTAGGGGGCGCGCGCCTTGGGCTGCGGGATCGTCATTCGGGATGGGCGCGAACAGGTTCACAGGATTATTTCACCACGGAAGAGAGTCTTTAATTGGGTATTTTGCAATTTGGTAATTCAATGGGCAAGGTCGTTTATTCGCCAACTTGTTGACGCAGCCAGGAAGCCATAAGCATGAAGTAGCTGGGTGCCTGGGGAGCGTTCTCCCGGAACGTTGTCGCGTTGAAAGCCATCGTTTCGTCCTCTCTAAACATCATTTCATGACTGGCACCAGCAATCGCCGCGTAACGGATATTGGATTGCTGCTTTGCTAAAGCCTGGAGCTGTTCCACGCTCTGTGCCACCGGAATCCATGGATCGGCGCCGCCATAGATGAACAGCAGCGGAACGCGGACGTTGTGGACTGCAATGATCGGGTCGTCGTCCATTTTTCTACGCCAAGAAGAGTACTTTGGGTCGGTGGTAAGAGTGGACGACTGGGGCATGAACGCGAGATCAAACCAGGGCTTCGTCTCTACTTTTCGCAGTGCATCAACAGCCACGGCGCGCGAGTTGGTTTCTTTGAGAAAGCCAATCCAAGCCTTTCGGGCGTCGAGCATCTCTTGCACGTCCGGCTGCGAGTAACCACGAATCGCCAGCAGATTCGCTGTTGCGAATTCCATCTGCCGCTCAGGCGTAACAAGGGGTGCTGAAACCGAGATGGCAAATGCCGCGCTTTTGCTCCGACCGGCAGCCAGAACAGCAAGCCATCCCCCTTGGCTTAGTCCCCAAAAACCGATCCTCTTGGGGTTGATACGCGCAAGCGTGGCCAATGCTTGCTGGCCGGCGATAGCATCATCGGCGAGTGTCTCATAATCAATATCGTTGAAGCTTCCGGTCGATTTGCCGCTTCCCCGACGATCGTAGATGAGCACAGCAATTCCCATTGCGGGCAAGCCTTCGGTTAGGTGGTGGAAGAGCGCTGCATCTCGGGTTGCAGTCCCAGCTGCGTGCAGGGCAACAACAGCCGGTAGTTGATCACCATTCGCAGGAAGGTACACTGTACCCGCCAGGTGCACCTCGCCGTTTACGAATTGGAGATCTTGGGCTATGACTCCGGGATTTCCTGCGACATGCCAAGGGTCGGATGCGCTTGCGCGATCGCACAGTATAAGTCTGGCGACGGTGAAAAACAGCAGCATTGAAAGCAGATTCTTGACCATTGTTTTTCCCATCTTTGCCCCCCAGATCAATCGGTTCTAAATCAACAGCTACGAACTTACCCCAGTACAAGATTACAAACTCCACGTCCGGTTTCTCGCAGCTTCGTACAGCACGATGCTGGCCGCGACTCCAGCGTTGAGCGATTCGACTTCTGCAGCTTGCGGGATCGCCAGCGTCTCGTCCATTTGGCGCGTCAGTTCACGGGACAGACCGGCGCCTTCGTTGCCGATGAAAATGGCTAGGGGCAGAGTCCATGAGCACTGGGGCAGCGGAGTTCCCTGGTGCGAGGAAGTTGCGAGCAAGCGAACGTTGCGCGCGCGCAGAAGCGGAAGTAGTTCCGCAGAAGAGATCCGCACGAAAGGCAGGCGGAAGATCGAACCCGCCGAGCCGCGCAGAACCTTCCAGTTGTAAGGACTGACGGTTCCTTCGGTAAGAAAAATTCCGGCGGCGCCGAAAGCCTCGGCGGAGCGCAGAATTGTCCCCAGATTGCCGGGGTCCTGCAGGGCCGCAGCAACGACGAATGGGCCGTCGCTCAGCCGCTCAAGCAGTTGCACGGCAGAGAAAGTAGGCACCTTGAGCAGGGCCGCCACGCCCTGCGGCGCGTCGCTCGGCACGATCGAATTGAAGAGTGCATTCGGCAGGACGAGCGCTTCGGTGCGGGCGTTAATCTGAGGTAGAAGCTTTTCGGCGAGCGGGCGTGCCGATTCGCTGAAAAACACGCTGTCGAGGTGCTGGCCGCTGCGCAATGCTTCTTCGAGCAGCTTGACGCCTTCGATGGCACACTCTCCCTGCGGAGTGAGCTCGGCGCGGCGAAAGGCGAGCCGCAATTCTTTCAACCGTTGGTTGTGGCGGCCGGCGACGGGGCGCAAACGATCCGCTTGACTGCGGGTTCGCGCGGCCTTCACGTCGTGTTTCATAGGTTGGTTCCAAAGACAGAATGTATGGTACATTTCATTGTTTATACGGACAATGTTACGCGTGGCAATCTTTACGCCAACCATCAGGAAGGAACCAGAGTGCGCGCGGAAATCCTGAAAATTCATGCCGTTACGCCCGAAACTTCGCTGATCAAGTATGCCGCCGAGCAGATTCAGGCCGGGCAGGTGCTCGGCATGCCGACCGACACGTTCTATGGGCTGGCGGCCGACCCGTTCAACCTGCGCGCGGTGGAGCGCGTCTATGAGATCAAATCGCGCCTACGGCACAAGCCACTCTCGCTGCTGATCGAGAACGTGGACCAGGCGGAAGAATTCGCGCGTCCCTTGCCGGACGATTTTCATCTTCTGGCGCGGCGATTCTGGCCCGGGCCGCTCACCATGATTGTGCCGGCAGCGTCGCATCTGCCGCTCAAGGTAACCGCGAACACGGGGAACGTAGCGTTGCGCGTGCCGGCGGCCGAAATCCCGCTGGCCGTAGTGAGGGCGGCGAAGATTCCAATCACGGCGACTTCCGCCAACCTGAGCGGCGCGACGGAATGCACAACTGCGGAGGAGGTTCGGGAGCAACTGCAGGATCGCATCTCGCTGATCGTGGACGGTGGGCCGTCTCCGCGGACAACTTCATCGACGATCGTGCACTTCAGAAAAGACGGTACCTGGCAGATTTTGCGCGAAGGTGCGATTCCCGCCAAGGATATTGTCGAAGCGTTGTCGTAAGGCAGGTTTCAAAAGGCAGGTTTCGAAGTTTCAAGGTTGCAAGGGTGCAATCTTTAAATTGACACTTTGATTGGCCTCCGACTGATCCTCCTTGAAATTAGAAATCTTGAAACTTGTCTCCATTTTGATGCGTCCCTGGCTGCTCTTGTTGCTGGCCGTGGTGGGAGCGCTGTTGATATTTTTCGGCATTACCGGGACGCGTATTGTGCACGCAGCCGCCGAAACACCCCCCAAGCAAGCGGATGTGATCGTAATTTTCGGAGCGGCCGAATACGCCGGGCATCCTTCGCCGGTGTACCGGGCGCGGCTCGACCACGGCTACGAATTGTTTCAGAGGGGAATGGCACAGGTCGTGATCACGACCGGCGGATCGGCGCAGGATCCGGAGTTCAGCGAGGGCGGCGTTGGCAGGGATTATCTTCTCCGGCGCGGCGTTCCGGAGCAGGCTCTGATCGCGGAGACGCAAGGCTCCGATACCGCGCAGTCGGCGGCACGGGTGGCCAACATCATGCGCGCGAATGGCATGCACAGCTGCATTGCGGTCAGCGATGCGTACCATGTATTTCGCATTCGCGCTTTGCTGGAGCACGAAGGCATGCAAGTAGAGCTGGCGCCCAGGCCAGAATCGCGTCCCCACCCTCTATTGGAGCGCTTCGCGGCGGTGATGCGCGAGGCAGCGAGTTACTTGGTGTGGAAGGCGGGGATGACTTAGGAGCGCCGCGAGCTACGGGCTGCGGAGCTTGAAGCAACCAAATTCCCCCGGCCGAGGGCTCACCACGACTCTGCGCGCCCCATCTGTTTGGCGCCGCGGAGACGCGGCAAGCCGCGTCTCTACGCACAGGGGGTATGCCTGCTCGAGCTCGCGGCTCGAAGCTCGCAGCGCCCTTCACCATCCCATCTTCTCCCGCAAACTCGTAACGTGCGCCACGTGATGGCGTCCGTGCCAGGAGTAGAGTGCGAGCGTTTTTTCGAGCGACATCGGGCCCAACTCTGGATGGCGGTAGGTACGCTTCCATTCCGCGTCGGTGAACTTGCGCAGCATGAGCATCCAGCGCTGGTGCAGGGAATCGAGCAAGGCCAGCGACCCTTCGATTGGGGCGTGCTTGGCTTCGGGCAATTCGGCCCAGAGGTTTTCCATGTACGGCTTGATGGTGGGCTCGTCTTCGGTGAGCGCCAACTTGAAACGAATGTAGGAGTTCATGTGGCTGTCGGGGACGTGATGGGCCACCTGGCGCAGCGTCCAGCCGCCATCGCGGTAAGGAGTATTCAGTTGCTGGTCAGAAAGTCCGCGGAGGGCGGCACGCAACCGCGCGGGAGTTTGCTCGATGTCGGTGAGGCATTGCTGCTTTTGTTCTGCTGTAGGCGGGCCGGTGTAGGAAAACTTTCCAATCGGATAGCGGGGGTCAGACATGGATTTTCCTCCGGATGGGTAGATGATTTCGGACTGAAGTGCGGTGCAGAAAAAACGACTACCGCACCATAGCCAGAATGCGGACCGGGGCTGCGCCAGGGTTTTTGTTTTTTGTCGGCGCGACGATGATCAGAGAGCCCGTCGCAGGCAGCGTGGTGAGGCGCGCGGCTCCTTCCACCACGTAGCTTCCGTGGAGGGCGAGCTGCCGCGCCAGCGTGCGGTCAGAATTCAGGTTCACGGGCGTCTCGACGGCGAATCCGATGGTGTAGCGAGCTTCGATGAGGAACTGCGCCGCGTCGCGGGCGATGGGAAAGGACGAGTTTGACAGATCGTTGGTGGCAGAATCGTTGGCGGAAGAATCGTTGGTGGAAGAATGGATCGCGCCGGGGCGTCGTATGGCGACGACAGCTCCTTGCGGAATCATCCCGTGCTGCGATTCCCACGCGGCGATATCGTCGAGCGAAATCCCCAAGCTATCCTTGATCGCAGGGTTCAAATCCATCACCACCAGAGGAGCCACCAGGCGCTCAGGCGGAATCTGCCCGGCCGACCAAGTCCCAGGGATCAGTGCACCGGGAGCAATGATGCGGGTTCTGGATTCCGTCGCCATGGCGTGCGGCGCCGTCGCGGCTTGCCCATCGGTCAGATCAACTACGTGCGAATAGTGATCCTGCTGCGTGGAACCAGGGCGACGGTCGGCGAAGAGGAGAATGGCGAGCACGAGCGCGTACGCGATGATGAAACTGCGAATCCGCATTCAATTCCTTAGCTGGAAGTAAGTGAGACGCAAATCCTGCCTGTATTGTTGCCCGCGTGCGGTAATAACTTCAATTCCCGTTTGGACATGAACTGCGGTTTGAATTACTGGTAGATAGACGGGCGAGACGTCCGTCGCCACAATCAGGATGTGCTTGTGTGGTGACGGGCTCTGCCCCGTCCTCGCGGGGCAAAGCCCCGCCACCACGACTTCGATTCTAAAACTTTCGTTTCCTGTTCAATATTTCGGACGGTACCAGCCGCGGGTTAAAATACAGTTAACCTTTTGAATCAGCTTTTCATTGAGGACTGATGTTCGGCCGCGAAGAAAAAGTTTCCGCGCTCCGCCTCACCGCCGTGCAGTATGGTGTCCTGTTCATTTTTCTGCTTCTGGCATACGGGTTGTGGCGGCTGCAGGTGATGCATAGCGATGAGTATGCTTTGCTGGCGGAGAAGAACCGGGTTCGTAATGTGCCGATTCTCGCGCCGCGTGGCAAAATCCTGGATCGCGAAGGGCGCATCATTGTCGATAACTATCCTTCGTTTTCCGCGCTGTTGCTGCGCGATTCGACCCGAGACCTGAACGCTGACGCCAACGAAATCGCCCAGGGCCTGCACTTGAATCCCGAGGAAGTGCGGCAGCGCATCCGGCGTTTCTCCTCGATGCCGCAATACCAGCCAATTTTCCTGAAAGAAGACATCACACCCGACGAGCTGGCATTCGTCGAGGCGCACAAAAACGAACTTCCCGAACTTGAAACCATCATGGCGCACCGGCGGCTGTATCCGCGCAATGGCTTCATGGCGCACCTGATCGGCTACGTCGGCGAAGTGACGGAAGACATGCTCAACCAGCCGCAGTTCGAACTCTACGCGCCCGGCGACGTGGTCGGCGTGAGCGGAGTCGAGAAGCAGTACAACGACATCCTGATGGGCAAGAACGGATCGCGGCGTGCGATCGTGGATAGCCGTGGGCGGGAAGTTGGTCGGCTGGACGAAACGCCGGCGGAGCCGGGCAAGCAGCTGAAGCTGACGGTGGATCTGGATCTGCAAATTGCGGCCGAGCAAGCGCTGGAGGGGAAAAACGGCGCGGTGGTGGCGATGAATCCGCGGACCGGCGAAATTCTGGCGATGGTGAGCCGGCCGACCTTCGATCCCAATGATTTCGCGGTGAAGATTTCAAAGGACGAGTGGGCGAAGCTGGTCACCGACGACAACCACCCACTGCTGAACAAGGCGATTCAGGCGCAACTGGCGCCCGGCTCGGTGTTCAAGATCATCATGGCGACGGCCGGGTTGCAGGAAGGCATCGCGCAAACCATGCACGTGAATTGCACCGGTGGGGCCAGTTTCTATGGCCGCTATTTCAAGTGCTGGGTGGTGGCCGAGCACCGCACGCACGGCGTGGTCGAGATCAGCAAAGCCATCTATCAGTCGTGCGACGTTTTCTTTTACACGCTGGCCGAGAAGCTGGGCATTGATCGCATTGCCAAGTATGCCACCGCTTTTGGACTAGGGCAGAAGACTGGCATCGACCTGCCGCAGGAAGTCAGCGGCGTGATGCCGTCTGAAGAATGGAAGATCCGCAACTTCAAGCAGAAGTGGTACGCGGGCGAGACGATTTCTGTTGGCATTGGCCAGGGAGCGGTGGCGACCACGCCGATCCAGTTGGCGCGTGCCCTCGGCGCGATTGCCAGCGGCGGACTGCTGCGGCGTCCACACGTCATCAATCCTACGGACTTGCCGTCAAATGTGGTCCCAGCGGCGAGCACTCCCGATGAAGTGCGGGTGCCGATGGATCCGAAAAACTGGGAACTCATCACCGACGCGATGGCGAACGTGGTCGCGCCGATCGGAACGGCGCCCAGTGCGCATCTGCAAGGCATTGACCTTGCCGGCAAAACGGGCAGCGCGCAGACCATCAGCAATGCGTTGAAGGCGAAGCTTGGTGCGGGTGGCAAGAAATTCAAGGACAATGGATGGTTTGTGGGCGTGGAGCCGAGAAAAGATCCGGAAATCGTCGTGTGCACATTGCTCGAGGAAGGGGAGCACGGTTATCTCGCCGCCAGGACTACCGCGCAAGTGATAAAAGCCTACGTCGAAAAGCAACGCCGCCAGCCCACCAAAGTCGCGGGTTCGAGCCATGGCAAGGTCGAGATCGGCGCGGTCTGGACCGATTCCGGCGGCGCTGACGAAGACGGCACGACCAAAAGCGAAAACCATTTGCGGGCGGGCCGCTTCATGATCGACGTTGCGCGCAAGAGAGCGCCGCTAGCGGTGGCCGCGCCCGGTATGCACTAATCTACATTCGCAACAGAATTCAGATCCTCAACTGATCGTGGTACGTTTGATTCCAGAATGAAGACCGCTGGCCACATCGCCCTGGGCGCGGCATCAGGGCGCGGAGTGACTTATACCGACGCGCGCGTAGTTTCGACCCGCAATCGCTCGCTGACCACTAAGAACGGGAGGGTGGGTCATGCCTCGGAGTCCGAATCGCTCGGCATCGGCGTACGCGTGATCGCGGACGGTGCGTGGGGCTTCGCCGCGTCCGCGGATTTGAGCCGCGGTGCGGTGGAAGCGGCCGCGGCGCGGGCAGTCGAAATCGCGAGAGCCTCAGCGCGTGTGAAGCGCGAAGATGTACGACTGGCGCCCGAACCTGCGGCGGTGGCGGAGTGGACAACACCTTACAAAGTCGATCCGTTCACCACGTCGGTGGAGCAGAATCTCGATCTGTTGCTGAAGGTTGACGCTGGGATGCGCGCCGTTCAGGGCGTCACGCTCGCCGAAACCGCCATGAACTTCCAGCGCGAAGAGTCGTGGTTTCTTTCTTCCGAGGGTGCTGACATCCGACAGATAAAATACTCCACCGGCGCGGGCTATACGGCGTATGCGTTTGCCGGTTCCGAGATTCAGAAGCGATCCTATCCAAACTCGTTCGGCGGGCAGTGGCAGAACCGCGGCTACGAACAAATCGAGGAAATGAAATTGCTGGAGAACGCCCGGCGCGTGGCGGAAGAAGCCGTCGCGTTACATCACGCGGACCAATGCCCGGAAGGCACGTACACGATTATTCTCGATGGGTCGCAACTCGGAATGCAGATTCACGAATCCATCGGGCATCCGATTGAGCTGGATCGTGTGCTCGGCATGGAAGCAAATTTTGCCGGCACATCGTTTCTCACCCTCGAAAAACTGGGAAATCTGCGGTACGGCAGTGAACTGGTCAACGTCGTGGCTGACGCTCGCCAGGAACACGGACCGGGCCTCGGGACTTTCGCCTATGACGACGAAGGTGTGGCTGCGCAGTCGACGCCAATTATTACGAATGGATGCTTTACCGGCTATTTGAGTTCGCGCGAAACCGCTCACACTATTGGCGCCGCGCGATCTGGCGGAACGCTGCGCGCCGAAGGTTGGAACCGGTTGCCCATGATTCGCATGACCAACGTCAGCATTCTGCCCGGGGAGAAGCCGCTGAGCCTGGAGCAGCTCATCGCCGCGACCGACGATGGCATCTACATGGAGACCAACAAGTCCTGGTCGATTGACGACAAGCGTTACAACTTTCAGTTCGGATGCGAGATCGCCTGGGAGATCAAGCACGGTAATCGAGGGCGGATGCTGAAGAATCCTTCGTATTCCGGGATCACGACGGAGTTTTGGAATGCGATGGACGCGATCTGTTCGCGCGAGGAGTGGGCGCTGTGGGGAACTCCCAACTGCGGCAAGGGCCAGCCACAGCAGGTTGTGGGCACCGGCCATGGCGCCAGCCCGGGACGATTCCGGAATATTCGCGTCGGCTCGGCGTATTCGTAGAGACGGGGCTTGGCTTGTCTCATACGGCGAGGGAGATGAGGCAAGCCGCGTCTCTACGAGAAGTTAATTGAACAATGCTGACCAAAGAACAAGCCGCGGACGTCTTCGAGCGCATTCGGCGCTTCTCGTCCGCCGACGAGGTCGAAGCCATATTCACCGGCTCCCGCTTTGCCCTGACTCGCTTCGCCAACAACACCATCCATCAGAATGTGGAGGAAGAGAACTCCATCGTTTCGATTCGCACGAATTTTGGCGGCCGAACAGCGCGCTCCACCGCCAATCAGTTTGACGACGAGAGTTTGCAGCGCGCAGTCGCCGCGTCGGAGAATCTGGCGAGAGTGCAGGTGCCGGATCCGGACTTGCTGCCGATGCCTACCGCGGAAGAGGCAAATGCAGCGGGCGTGGGCGCCCGCTCCACACGCTTCTTGGAAGAGACTGCAAGTATTACTCCGGGCGATCGTGCGGAGGTGGTCAAGCGCATCGTGTCCGTTGCCGGCAAACACAAGCTGACGACGGCGGGCATCCACTCGAATTCGGAATCCCGCGAAGGAGTCTTCAACTCTCGTGGATTAGCGAATTGGAATCAGCAGACTTTGGCAGAAATTTCCATCACCATGCTGGCCGAGGATTCCTCGGGCTGGCAGAAATTGAATTCGCCCGATGTGAATAACCTCGATCCTGCGCGCCTCGCGGAAACGGCTGCGAAAAAGGCGGTGGAGTCCGCTCATCCGCGAGAGATTACGCCAGGGAAATACACGGTCATTCTCGAACCGGCCGCCGTGCTTGACATTGTTGGCTTCATGTTCTGGGACTACAGCGGCGTGGCGATTCTCGACCAACGCTCGTTTCTAAACGACCGCATCGGCACCCAACTGTTTGGCAAGAACATCAACATCTCCGATGATGCTGCGCATCCTCTGCAGGCGGGTTCACCATTTGATGGCGAGGGCATGCGGCGTCAGCGTGTGCAGTTGGTGGAGAACGGTGTGGTCAAGCGCGTGGTGTATGCGCGCGCCACGGCGCGTAAGATGAAGAATTCGGAGTACGCCGACAAGGTCGGCCCCATCGCGCCCACCGGGCATGGATTTCCTCTGCCGAACGAGATGGGCGAGATGCCACTGAACATTGTTTTCGGCGCACCAGAAAAGCAACAAAGCGTAGAAAAAATGATCGCTTCCACCGAGCGCGGCGTGCTGGTTACGCGCCTGTGGTACATCCGTGAAGTGGATCCGTACGAGAAGATTGTGACCGGCATGACCCGCGACGGGACATTCCTGGTGGAGAACGGCAAAGTGCAATGCGGGCTGCGCAATTTCCGTTTTAATGAAAGCCTGATCTCGATGCTCTCGAATGTCGAGGCCATGAGCGTTCCGGTGCGTGCTTGCGGCGAGGAATCGTTCGACATGGTGGCGCCGGCGATGAAGGTAGGGGAGTTTAACTTCACGGAAGCGACGAAGTTTTGAATGAGCGGCTGTGGTCGCGCGGCGGGCATGTGAACGTGCAAAGCGATGAGATTTTCCGGGTGACACCTGTTCTCGAAACGGCACGGTTGTGGTTGCGTCCGCTCGAACTCTCCGACGCTGAACAAATTCAGATTCTTTTCCCGCACTGGGAGCTTGTGCAGTTTCTGGCTGGCCGGGTACCGTGGCCCTATCCATCCGACGGGGCGCTGACTTATTGCCGGGATATCGCTCTTCCGGCAGTCGAACGGGGAGAGGAATGGCACTGGACCTTACGACTGAAGAGCGATCCTTCCCGCGTGATTGGCGCCATCAACTTGATGAGAGCGGAGAATCACAATCGCGGGTTCTGGCTCGGCTTGCAATGGCAAGGGCAGCCCTGATGAGTGAAGCTTGCGATGTAGTTACCGACTATTGGTTCGACGTCCTGAAATTTCCGGTTCTTCGAGCTCCCAAGGCGATTGCCAATGAGACATCGCGTCGCATTTCTGAAAGGCAGGGAATGCGCATCGTTGCCACCGAGGAACGAGACTTCGTTTCCGGAAGGATGCCGGCGGAAATCTGGGAGATCACGGCCGAGGAATGGTGCCAGCGGAGAAGAAAACTCCATAGCAAACAGTAACTGATATAGTACGCAGACGGTCTGGGATTGCACGGCGCAATTCGACCCGTTATGGAAAGGGCGGGAGGGAGTTCCAACCGCGAGGAAGGGGCTATGTCCAGTCACAAGAAGATCACCGTCACGAAAAACGGACCGTATCTGGTCTCCGGTTCGGTGCCGCTTGCTGTTCAGGCCATCGGAGTTAACAAGCACGGCGAGTCAACCGAATGGGTAGAGGGCGACGCGCTTCCGGCCCCCGTGCAGTATGCGCTCTGTCGCTGCGGAAAATCGAATACTAAACCGTTCTGCGACGGCACGCACGCCAAGATCGATTTCGACGGGACTGAAACGGCCAGCCGCGAGCCGATCATGAGGCAGGCGAAACTGCTCGACGGGCCAACGATGCAGCTCGCCGACGCCGAGGCCCTGTGCGCGTTCGCGCGCTTTTGCGATCCACACGGCCAAGTGTGGAACCAGGTGAAGAGTACGGATGATCCGAAGGAGCGCGCACAGTTTATCCGGCAGGTGGGAAACTGTCCCTCGGGCCGATTGATCGCCATTGACAAAGACACAGGAAAGCCAATCGAGCCAAAACTGCCGGAGTCGATCGGATTAGTCGAGGATCCGGCGCAGAAGTGCAGCGGTCCGCTTTGGGTGCGCGGGGGCATCCCGCTCATCGGCGCCGATGGTTAGGCCTACGAAATCCGCAATCGCATGACGCTGTGCCGCTGCGGCCGATCCGAGAACAAACCTTTCTGCAATGGAGCGCACGCGGCCGACCCCAAGTTTCGCGATGGTCTTGGCTGAACCGCGAACTGACGGGAAGGGGAGCGGCCCGACCGAGAAGAACCAGACAGTTAGGCGGATGTAGTTTCGCCGCGGTTCGAACGATCGAGCCACGCCTCCCCTCTCCGCGGCTTCGCAGCTACGCCCCTAAGTCCCTGTACCACTGACACTTCGCCGCCTTTGTTCCATGACTTCCGTAACTTTGCATTGCAGATTCTGGGGTGTAATCTCGCCCTGAAATGCGCACATGCTCAATCGGAGTCGTGCACGGCACGAACCGGAAGGAAGGTCGTCGCAAACGTGTCTGAAGCCGCCAAGGGAACTGTCGCTGATGTCAGCAAGAATCGAATGGGTTATGCGGACGTGCAAGGCGCGCCGCGCTTTCCCATCAAACTGCCGGTGGCCCTGAAGTCGGCAGTCAACCAGTCCGGAGTCACGGGCCAGGGAGTCACAGGAAGGGCGGTCGAGACGGAAAACATTTCCGCTAACGGCGTCCTTTTCCGCATGGACGCGGATGTGCCGGTAGGTTCGGCTGTCGATTTTACGCTCTCTCTTCCCGCTGATGTTGTGGGCGCAGAAGCCGATGTGCAAGTGGACTGCCGCGGGCGAGTGGTGCGCAGTTTTGAAGATGGTGGCCGGCGTGGAGTCGGCGTAGTTATCGACGAGTACCGTTTTGAGCGCAAGTAGTTTTCACAGTTCGACCGTTGTAGGGCGCGATAGCTAGTGCGCGAAAAAGAGGACGGATGGGCAGTTCGTCGGTCAGCAACCCGGTCAGCACTTCGGTCGGCGTCGAGCCAGGCGAAGGTCTTCAGCCTGATGACGGCAAAGGCACGATCCGCGTGATTGTGGCCGATACCCAGGCAATTTTCCGCGCCGGCCTGCGCAAGATCTTTGCCCTCGAGGACGACATACGGGTGGTCGGCCAGGCCGAAAGCCTGGAGCAGACCGTTACCGCCATTCAAAAGTTCTCCGCCGACATTGTGATCTTAGAGGCCGCCTTGGCCCCGAATCCAGCGGATGCCGTTGCCGATCTTCTCCGGCAAAACACGAACTGCCGTTTGGTTATCGTGCTGCAGGAACCCGATCAGGAGATGACGCTCGACCTGTTCCGGCGCGGCGCGCATGGCATCGTTTCGCGCGAAGTTGAGCCGGAAATGCTGGTGGAATGCTTGCGCAAAGTCGCCCAGGGTGAACCCTGGCTCGATAGCCGCGCCGTCGGCTGGGTGATGCAAGCCTATCGCACGCAAGGCTTACGCCCGGCAGGGTCGCGTCCCAAAGTGTCGCTCACGCCCAAAGAAGCGCTCATCGTTTCCTGCGTTACCCAGGGGATGAAGAACAAAGAAATCGCTCTGCGGGTTGGCACCACCGAGCAGGTGGTCAAGAATTATCTCCGCAAGGTTTACGACAAGCTCGGAGTGGCAGACCGCCTGGAACTCGCGTTGTACTGTCTGAATCACCGCGTACTTGAGGGCGCGGCTCAGGCAAAGCCCGTTCCGCCCGCTCAACCTCAGCCGGTCCCACCAACGAACGGCCGTGCATCAGCGCCGGAAACGCCCAACACGGCGGCCGCTGCTTCGGGATCGCGCTCCTGATTCGTCTCTTCTAGTACAATTCTCTGTCGCAGACTGTAAATCCTATCCATCACTAAATTCTCCGCTGCGGGGAGATAAAAGAGAGGCAAACAATGAAAGGCGACGCAAAAGTCATTGCCATTCTGAACGAAGTCCTGAAAGCCGAGCTCACCGCCATCAACCAGTATTTCCTGCATGCCGAGATGTGCGAGAACTGGGGCTATGAACGGATGGCCAAGCACACCCGGAAGGAATCGATAGAAGAAATGCAGCATGCCGAAATTCTGATGGAACGCATCCTGCTGCTCGATGGCGCTCCCAACATGACCGACTACTTCAAGATCAACATTGGGCAAACCATGAAGCAGCAACTGGAGAATGATCTGCAGCTCGAATACACGGCCGTGAAGCGCCTGAACGACGGGATCAAAGCCAGCGTGGCCGTCGGCGACAACGGTTCGCGCGAACTGATGGAGAAGATTCTGCTCGATGAAGAACACCACATCGACTGGCTGGAAGGCCAACTGCACGCGATTAAAGAAATGACTTACGAAAATTATCTCGCCCAGCAATTGCACAAGCCCGAGGAGAGCTAGGAAAAACAGCCAGTCTTTTCATTTGTCATTCCGACCTGGGCGAAGTCGATGAGGGATCCGCAGATCCCGGGCAGTGCGTGCACTGTTAGAATCAATATAATCGCGCACAGCGCCGGAGAGATGGCCGAGTGGCTGAAGGCGCACGCTTGGAAAGCGTGTTTACTCGAAAGGGTAACGTGGGTTCGAATCCCACTCTCTCCGCCACGGACGCGGGCGACATCGGCATCCGCTCCCTGCGAGGTTCTCGACTGCAAAGCGTTGGCACGCCCCACACCCAGACGCGCCAACGCTCCTGTCCAGCAGTTCCAGACGACGCCGCTGTGGTCGATAATCTCTTGAAACTCGGCAGCTGCGGCCGTGCCCTACCCTGCAGTCAAGTACGCCTCTCCGCGAATGTACGTGTGGTAGAGGCAGGAGATATTCGCGACAAAGCTAATTTGGCCTAACTCCATGGATGAAGCGGCTTGCAAGTCATTGACCGCCTCAGCTGGATTCTTGCGATTCAGTGCCATTTGCGCCTTAATCACAGGCAGCCAGAGAGACTGCATCTGCGTATCCAGCGGGAAACGCTTGTTCAACTCCTGCGCCAGCGACTCGGCTTTTACTGCATCACCCGACATCGCAAACGCCAGAGCCGCTTCCACCTCAACTCCTTGGCTCGCTGGATAAAGTTTCAAGCCTTGCGCCGCTTCCTGCTTCGCATTCATTGCGTTGCCAAAGGCAGCTTCTCGCTGAGCGGCGATCTCCTGCCATATGGCCCCCGTTTCCTTGCTATCGGAGTGGATGGCGGAAGCTACTGACTGCTTGGTCAGTTCCCGTGCCTTGCGCAGATGACCTACATATGCTTCTGAATCCGATGCGAGCGACAACCCGAAGTTCTCTTCGGGCGTCTCCGTAAACCACTGCCGCTGCGCCTCCATAGTTCGGAAATCCGAGGCAAGGAAACTCAGAGCATAATGAGCGGCGTGATGAATGTAATTATCTACTCTTTTCGCTTCCACCTCCTTCAGTATCCGTCGCGCCTCGTCGAAGCGTTGCAAAGCGAGCAGACTGTTGACCAGATCGCAGCTCGCGCCGGCATTATCAGGCGCCAAGCGGAGGCTTTCCCTGTACGCCTCGCTCGCCTTCTCATACTGACCCTGCGCGGTGTACTCGACGCCCAGATCAAGATGTGCTCTGTAATCTCCCGGGTAGGCCTGGATTGCCTCGTGATACGTCTGTGCTGCCTTGTCCATTTCCCCGGTTACGTTCGCGTAGTATGCAGCCGTGATGGCTAGCTTTTCCCGCTCGCTGGCATGCTCACGCAACCGGAATGCCTTAGTATAATATTCACTCGCTCGTCCGACCTCGCCCAAAACGGAATAATCAACACCGACACCCTGATGTCCAATGGCAAAAGTGGGATCGAGTTCGATGGCGCGCAGGTGGTAAGGTAGCGCGGCGGCTGTGCCTATCTCGCGATGGGCTTTCTCGCCCAGGCTGTACGCTTTCAACGCCTCGAGCGAAGACGTTGTGGCCTGCGACAGGGGGACGTCGAACTTCTGCACTGTGGCCAGCGACTCGCCCAATTGCCCGCGCAGATGGGATGCGGCCTCACTGAGCGCGCCCAGTATCTTCTCCTTGGCCGCGGCGGTTACTTGCTCTTGCCCCAGCGTTTGCCCTCCCTGGCAATTCACCGCCTTCAATGCCAGAACGTATTGGCTGCCCAGAGTGGCAATCGACCCAGCAATGTAAGCTTTACTGGCTGCACGCTGACAAACCTCGCGGGCTAGATCGGGGGTGAGCGGATTGGATGTAGGACGCGCCATCAGCCGCAAGGTCTCTGCTACTTTGTCGTCTGAGAGGACATTCAGAAAGGGCGACTGCCGCAGGGAAACAGTAAGTGCCGTCTTGAGCGTATCATCGAAGACCGGATCACCCGTAGTGTTTGTAAAGTCCGCGAGCACGACTGTGTCTTTCTCGGTGAGCTTGGCTGGCCGACGGAAAGAGAAATAGCCTACGAACACGGCTGCGACAATCACCAGCACTGCTGCGGCAGCCCAAAGCACTCGTCTATTCCGCGGAACAATCGCCGATTTGTGGAACTCCGTATCTCGCTTGAGCCGCTGCAGATCGGTGCGGACTTCCGCAGCATGCTGATAGCGCCGCTCACGGTCCTTTTCAAGCGCCTTCGTGATGATTGTGTCCAAGGCAGCGGATAATTCCGGGTTCACACGGCTGGGTGTGATTGGCTCCTCGTTCAGGATCGCATTCATTATCAGCACGTGATTCTTGCCAACGAAAGGCCGTCTGCCGCTCGCCGCTTCGTAAAGCACGACACCCAAGGAAAACAGATCGCTGCGAGCGTCGATCTCCTCTCCCCGGACCTGCTCGGGAGACATATAGGCCGTTGTGCCGGGGATAACACCTTCGACGGTGAGCGATTCCTCGGCGGATTCGATTTCCGGTCGACGGCTTGGGATGGCTTTGGCCAATCCAAAATCCAAAATCTTCACCCGGCCCGGACCTGCCATGAAAATGTTTGCGGGCTTTATGTCGCGGTGGATGATCCCCTTCGCGTGGGCCGCTGCTAAAGCGTCGGATGTCTGAATGCCAAGGTCCAGAAGTTCGTCGGCGGGGACTGGTCCATTGCGGATTCGCTCTTTCAGGCTCTCCCCTTCCAGCAACTCCATGACGATCACCGGCTTTCCATCGTGTTCTTCCACTTCATGGATCGTGCAGATGCTCGGGTGGTTCAAAGAGGAGGCAGCGTGGGCCTCGCGTTTAAACCGCTGCAGGGCTCTTGGGTCATGCGCCAGATTGTCGGGAAGAAATTTCAGAGCAACACGTCGTTGCAAGCGGATATCTTCGGCTTCGTAGACCACTCCCATGCCACCGGTGCCGAGCTTCCCGATCACGCGGTAGTGCGAGATGGTTTGGCCGATCACTGCAGCAGAATCCTACGTCCGTGAAACTGGCAAGTCAATGAAAGCCGCGGAGTTGGCGGCATCTCAAAAGATCAGTTGGCGAAAAATCGCGATAGCACTCGTTGACCGATTCGATCCGACGGTGGCGATCTGGCGTGTTCCTGACCTTCGTAACCGTGCAACAATACGAGATTCGGTTCACACTTCTACCCATAAATAAGGGGCTCGATTCGAGGTTAGTTCGCAGCTTCTGCAAGGTTTCCGCTGTCGATCGTTCTCTCGAAGAAGTTGCTGCCCGAATTGGCTGGCTGTACCATGCCCAGCGCAAGGACAAGACGATCATGAACAACCGCACAAATACACTCTGGCTGCCTGCCCTGGCGAGCCTAACAGGTTCAATGGTGTGGAGGTTGATCTTGCAGCGATCCTTTCCACAGTCGCAGGCGCTGTTAAATCACGCAGGCCTCCCGCTCATCTACCAACTTCTCTGGCTTGCCGCCTTGCCGTTCATCGGCGCATTCAGCGTGCATTTGTCCCGTCGCGCCGGAGGCGACCGATTGACTAGCGTTATGGCAGCCCTGTCTCCCTCGATCGTGATGGTCCCGCTCTGGATGGCCTTGGCGACCAGGATGAGTCATCCATCTCCGCGCCAGTGGCTTGGCCTGCTTTGCGGTGTGCTGAACTGGATTGTTGCGCCGGGTATCGCCCTATTGCTGGGCGCGTGGTTTCTGTTGAGCACCCGAACCAGGAAAAGCACAAATGCCCGCACAATGAACACACGTACCAGAACATTCTGGCTACCGGCGCTCGTCAGTTTCACAGCGGCGATGGCCTGTCTGATGATCTCGACACTGGTCGGTCTTGAACCTCGATTTGTGGCGCGGGGATGGGCAACCTATGTGGTCTATATTCCCTGGCTCCTCACGTTGCCGTTCTGTGGCGCAGCTGGCGCGTATTTATCTCGCCGCGCCGGAGGCGAATGCCGGGTACCCCTCGCCGCTGGTTTGTTTCCTGTGATCGCAATGACGAGTTTGGTGGGTATTCTCACGGTGATCGGCAAGTTCGTCTATGCCAAGCCCCAGTGGTTCTATTTCTCGATGGCAGTGTTATTCGGTTCGATTCTTCCCGGCATGGCGTTGCTTCTGGGAGCAGTACCGTTCGCAAAAGCTTCGCGAGTGCAATAGGCCTTGCTGACATCTATGGCCTACCCCGGAGGATGCTGTTCTCCTTCCCAGCTGGGCTAGCACAACGTTCAAGTTCCGGTGCCAGTTGTCGCAAAATCCCGATTACACTCATTGACCCGGCCCAATCCTCAATGAGTGTAAACGCCTGGTTACGTAAACTATCCAGACTCCTGTCACAGCCTAGCTTTCCCATCGTGGATTATTTCCGGTTTGCCCTAGCGTCACTTGCCCACAAACGCGCCGGCAGAGGGACTCTCACTAGAAACCAATTGTGGGGACTAGGAATATCACAGTCTGCGTGCTAAGTTATTCGGCCATGCGAGCTCTTGGATTGATTCTGGCGATTGTTCTCATCGGTTTTACTTGCATGGCGACATCTCAAAACACGGTCGTACGCGAGCGCCGGCAGCGAGCCGCCGCTGCGTTCCGCGACGGGATTCTCTTGTTTCACGCCAGTTCCGAGCTGGATCTCACCGCTGATGGTTTCCGCCAGGACCCTTTCTTCTATTACTTCACGGGCTTGGGGAACACGGTGGGGGCCGTGCTCGCCATCGACGGAAGATCGGGCGAAAGTTGGCTTTTCTTGCCATCCAAACCCCCGTTTTTGAGAATCGGTCTACAGCCGGAAGTTCAGCCCGGACCGGAATCGACAAAACGCTTGGGCATGGAACATGTCGTTGACTGGTCCGAACTGGAAGGGTTTCTAGCCTCCCACGCCGGCCAAGCGCCGCCCCTGTACTATAGCGACGATCTGTCAACATTCGCCGAACTGCCAGCCAACCTTCTCAGCCCGAAGTCGCCCCAGGCTCCGATCTGGCTGCAGATCATTCTGCAAAGATGGCCCGCTTTTGAAGCCAAAGAGTCGGGGGAACGAATCGAGGCCCTTATGGCAGTTCAGAGTGCGGAGGAAACCGCTGCTCTGCGCTCGGCTGCGAAGGCAACTGTGACTGCCGTAATGGCCGGAATGCGTGCAATTCGGCCAGGCGTATCGCAACGGAGCGTCGAAGCGGTGGTGGAAAACACATGCTGGAGCGCGGGTGCACATGGTTCCTCCTTCTGGCCGTGGGCAATGGCGGGAGACAATGCCGTATTCCCGCGCCCTTTTACTTCGCTCGCGCGATACGATCACCTGAACCAGAATATGCGCTCGGGCGACCTGGTGCGCCTTGATGTGGGATGCGAACAGGACCACTACATAGGAGATTTGGGGCGGACGGTGCCGGTCTCGGGCCACTACGACGACGATCAGCGAGAGACCTGGAATATATTCGTAGCGGCATATCATGCTGGTGTCCTCGGGCTGCGCGACGGGGCCACGGTCGACCAAATCTTCGATGCTTGGCGTGCCGAACTGCTGCGTCATCGCGCAGCAGCAAAGACTTTGCTTGCGCAGCAAGCGATCGATTCCTGGTCAGATCGCAAGAATGTTCCGTACTGGCAAGTGCATACGACAAACTTGATGGCCGGTAGCCCGGTTGGGCCACTCAGGCAGGGAACCACGATCAACTTTGAGCCGATCGCCTCGATCGATGGCCAGGGATATTTCCTGGAAGATATGTACCTCCTTACCAAGGATGGCGCCGAGCTACTTACACCAGGAGTTCCTTATTCGGCGGAGGAAATCGAAGCCGCGATGAGGTAGGTAGTGTTGAAACACCTGAGACGGTTCTGGATGAGTAGTCGGCAATCCGGAAACTATGCGGTAGTTGGTGTGTCGGCCGATTCTCAATAAGTGCTAACCCTGTTTACAACAATTACATCTGAGTGGCCGTCACTCGGCTCGGTCAGGCTCGCTTCTGTGCCTCCTGCAATGAGAACTGATATGATTTCGCGCTAGCAACGTCCATCCAGGTTTAAGGAGGTCGAAAATGACGCCCGTGCTTTGCTCCGTACTGCTGATTTCGTGGTTGATGTTGGTTGAGGCGATGGCACAGAGTCCCTTCGACGGCACGTGGAGGCTTGACACCAATGCATCTCAGCCCTCCACCTACCATTACCATTATCTCCTGAAAGACGGCATCTATCACTGCACCACCTGCGATCCGCCGATCGAGGTTCGCGCCGATGGCCAGGACCACAAGATCACCGGAGACCCCTGCTCTGACACGGCTAGCGTAAAGGTTGTGGATGATCGTACGACCGAAGAGACGGAGAAAAAAAATGGCAAGGTCGTAGGGACATTAAGAATGGTGGTCTCCGCCGACGGAAAGACAGCCACTGATGACTGGACAGAGCTGCAATGCCAAAGGCGATGTGGTTGCGGGGCAGGACATCATGAGTCGAGTAGCAGAGGCCCCTCGCGGAGCACATGCAATTTCTGGTTCCTGGAAAGTTTCGAAGCGTCTGAACCGGTCGGAGAGCGCGGTCCTGATCACGCTGAAACTGGAGGCAGATACTTTCAGCTTCGCCGATCCCACCGACCAGCACTATAAGGCGAAGTTAGACGGCACTGAAACACCCTTCGAGGGAGATCTTAGCGGTTCGGTCGTTTCGGTGAAGCGCATTGGCGAGAACACGATCGAGGAAACCGACAGGGAAGACGGAAAAGTCGTAAGAGTCGCGCGGTTCGTCATATCTGACGACGGAAAGACTTTGAAAATTTCAGAGACGAACAAGGCGAACGAAACCCGCTGGTTTGTCTGTCATAAACAGTAAGCCGGTTTTGACTCACGAAGATCCCACAAACCGCCTTCGAAGAAACACGCTAAAGATTCTGGGTGGATCGTCGGCTGAACAGACCTGACACGCCTCAATTGGCGTAACATCGCCATTACACTCATTGACCTAGATCGCCACTTGTCAATCGGGAGTCGTTACGTCCCAACGTTCGGAAATTGGCCGCACAAATTGACAATGACGGTGTCGTGGGATGTTGAGGAGCTGTAGAGTCCGGCAGTATTGCTTATCCCAGCTACACAAGGTCTATCATGCTCCACTAGAAAATGAGACTCGATACTCCCCGGCAAAGTGTATCGGCTGCGACATGAAGGCTGTGAGCGGGAACCCCGATTTCAAGCACGTTTCAACGTCATTTGTTGAGCGCCAGAACTGGACGGTTCGCACCACGATGCGCCGCTACACTCGTCTGTCGAATGGTTTCAGCCGCAAACTAGAAAATCACGCGGCTGCGACCGCCCTCAATTATTTTGCGTACAACTTCATCAAAATTCATCGTACACTTCGCATGAGTCCGGCGATGGCGGCTGGTGTCACGGATCGGCTGTGGAGCGTAGAGGATTTGGTAGCCCTCTGGGAAGCCTACGAGCAGCGGAGGGCGGAAAGAGCGGCGTAATGTTTGAAGGTCTGTATCAACCGGAACATCTGCTGATCATCGCGGTTCTAACTTTCGTCGTAATAATCCCATTTTGGCGGATTTTCAAGAAAGCTGGTTTCAGTGAGAATCAACAAAGCTAGGAGGGTCACACCCCGTTTAATAATACTGCTTGTATTAGCAGGAGTCGTCTCATACATCGTTATGGTTGTAGCCGTTAACATGATCGTTTGGCACCGTAAGGACGTACTTAACGCGCAGCGACTCAAAATTCTACAGGCTGATAGCATCTTACGCTGTCGCATCCCCACGATTAGTCCCTGGCACGAAAAGGAAGAAATGAATGCTGACACAGTAGGAACTGGGCACGGTATAGGTTTCGGCGGGAGAGCTCAAACCTCCGTTAACCGTTTTTTCAGCCTCAATGGCGCCGACCCGGCGGATGTGTTAAACAGTTTCACAGCGTGCGCACAAACGAGTGGTTGGATGTTGGTCAAGCAACCCTACATAGCGTTGAGCGGCACTAAGTCGTTCCCGGATGGCTGGAGGGCATATATGAGAATTTATACAGCGAGCCATACACCCTTCACCAATCAACCAATCCTACAGGTCATTCTGGACACAGATCCTATTTAAATCGTATTAACTTACCTTGCTTTCAAAAGATGGCCGGGAAAACCAAAGTAGCCCACTACCAAGGTTTCAGGTGTCACTCATGGAACGACTGACGAAAGAGCGGTTCGACGGACTGATGGGGTCAACTCGCGGCCCATGGACACGCATAACCGGAGTCGAGCGCGAATGGTACTCGGAACAGGACGAAAAAGTTCTCTGCGTAATCGTCGAAGATAGAACAGACAATGATTATGCCTGCCTCGTGTTGGGCCGGGACAGAGTCGGGCGTTATCGTGCTGTTCATCTTTCCACGTTCGTCGAGACAATCGAAGCCGCTCGGGCATCCGTTCCGAGCCTCCTCGCTGATTGGTCGGCTCGGGATTCTCGGGAGTACGAGCAGGGCGATGAGCCTCCCAAACAGATGGACTTCTTCACTCCGCGTCACCCAATGGAACGCCTGAATCCAACGTTCGCCAAGCTGGTCAATGATGAGAAATTCTCGCCAGCACGGCGAATTGTTGAATCGATGATGTTCTACTTCGAAGACCCTGACGGCAATTTTGTAGAGCAATTCCAGAGTACCGCGTTCAATGCGCGAATTTGGGAACTCTACTTATTCGCGGTTTTGGCAGAAGACAGGTGTTGGATTGACCGGACACACCCCGCCCCTGACTACCTTTTCACAGGAGTGTTTGGGGAAGCCTTCATCGAAGCTGTTACGGCTAATCCAAACGACAGGGCTGGAGAGCCGGGCTACCCGGAGGAGGCGAACGCAGTTGCCGATTACCAGAGAAACTATCTCCCTATCAAGTTTGCAGGGCCGCTCACGAGGAAGCTGGAAAGGCGGTACTGGGACGAGCCCTACATCGCCAACCGACCAATAATCCTTGCCATCGCCGACTTCCATCAACCGAACTCGATGGGCAGGTCTCAGAACGCGCTGCACAGCTACCTGTACGGTCAGCATTTTGACGTACGGCACGACGAAGCTGGCCGTCTAACGGTTACGGCTCAGTCAATCACCGAACATGTGTGGAACGCGAAGCGTGTCCCGTCTGGTTTCTTTAATCTGCCAGATGCAGAAAATATATCTGCTGTCATATCCACCGGAGAGGAAACAATTCTGAAATTCAACAGGATGGGCTTGCGAGCAGGTTTCGGTTCTCAGCGGGTGAAGATGACGGTATCCGGCTGGCGATGTGTTGACCATCCCACCCGAGTTGCGCCGGAGAGATTTGAACTCGATGTTTTGTCGTCCCACTACGAGGAGTATTGGATTGACGGAATGCAGGTGTACCACAACCCGCGTGCGCTGAAGCCACTGGACGTCAGGATGTTTGGGGACGCAACTCACCATTTCTGGCGCGATGGACAGCTTCATAGCGTATACGTCGACCGTTCACCGTTCGGTGTCGAAACCCACACTTCTCTACTCGGCACATAGCATTCCGCCACTAACCCACCTTCTGCCCCCGCTCAGCTCTGGCGGGCAGGCCATTCCAATCGTGCAACAACGATGCAACGTACCTTGCACGTACCTTGTATTCAACGCCTTGCAAACGTCTCACGGCTCAGTAGACCGTCGTTTTTTCTGATTGTGCAATCTTTGGCAGAGAAGTTGGCGGAGATGTAGGTCGAGGGTGGCAAAAAGATTACCGCGATGCTGGTCCAACTGAAGATGACCTAGCGACGCGAACGGTCACGGCCCTGGGTTTCAAGCTCATACTGATCTCCTTGTGGAGACTCAAAGCGGTTTCGAGCGCATGAAGAAGCCGGATCGTCTCGACTCTTTCGTTCGGAGGCTCCTTACGACCGTGCTGGATCGCATGTCTGGAAAGAGCCGAAGCGGTAGAGCTACCCGCCAAAGGGTATGCGGGCCGCCCTACAACCTGTGCTGCACGACCGACCGTTTCTGCGTCCCAGAGGGGACTACTGGAACACGATCGAGGAGGACTTCCATTGGCATATAGAAATCCTGCCCCAAATGTCACGTATTACTGGATTCGAGTGGGCCTCGGGATTCTTCTACAACCCAGTGCCACCGGAAGTCGCCGCCCGCTGCCTCTCGGCGGATTCTTCGCTTGATCTTCCTTCCCGAAGCCGACCTGCCGCTTGAACCGTTGGCGGCTCCTGTACACGCCGACTTGCGCAAAAACGAAAGCGCCCCAGACTCACTGAGTCGCGGGACGCTCGTTCGAACAGTCAGCTGCTAAACTTCTGCCATGCAAGTGGGACAACCGAGCCGGACTGCGCTCGTTGCAGCCACTCATCGCGCTGCTCACCAGATCCTAGAGAAGGGCCGCATTTTCACCGATCCTCTTGCGCTGCGCATTCTGGGGCAGGATCCCGGGATAGTGGCCCGAGAGGCTCAAGAACATCCGGCGCAACGCAGAATGCGTTTGTTCATCGTCGTGCGCACGCGTTTTGCCGAAGATGCTTTGGCTGAAGCCGTGGGGCGCGGCGTGCGCCAACTGGTCGTACTTGGGGCGGGTTTGGACACCTACGCCTATCGAAATCCATTCGAGGATTGCTTGCGTGTCTTCGAAGTGGATCATCCGGCTACACAGGCCTGGAAACGCCAGCAGCTCGCGAACGCGGCTATCCCGCTGCCCAAGTCACTGACGTTCGCTCCCGTTGATTTTGAGCGTGAGATTCTTGCGGAGCAGCTTGCTTCCGTAGGATTCGATCAGACACAGCAAACGTTTTTCATGTGGCTTGGGGTTGTCCCCTACCTGACTAAAGACGCCGTGTGGTCAACACTCGCATTTATCACGACCCTGCCGAAGGGAGCACACGTTGTCTTCGACTACAGTGATCCGCCCGATTCGTTGCCGCCTGAACTGAGAATGGGCTATGACGAGCGCGCCCAGCGGGTGGAATCGATCGGAGAAGCTTGGGTATGCCACTTTGAGCCGGAAGATCTGCGCGCTAGACTCAGCGATCTCGGCTTTCGCGAGATCGAGGATCTGGGACCGCCGCGGATATCGACGCGATACTTTCCCAACCGCGTCGGCTCACCTCCTGAGAGAGGTGGGCACATCGTACACGCCAGCACGATTCAATCCGGAAGCAGTCCGATCCCGCCATCGCGAGATTTGACGGATCGCGTGTAGATAGGAAGAGCTGTCCGGACCGCAGCCGGAGCTATCCCCTCTATCGCTCACGCTTCCGCACCTGTCTGTCGAGTTTTCGCTCGACGGGGGCGAAACCAAAACGTTCTTGCCGTCGCGCTAAAAAACACTCATGATCCCCCGATCCCCTAATCCGTGGTGTGGAATACGCCGCTGAAAGGTGTCTAGTTGACAGTACTGCCTGAGGTTGTACACGGCGAGTGGCCGGTATCCCAAGCCGGAACGGTCTGTCGTCGCGCTAAAAACCGTCATGACTTCATGATTTCATGACCTCGTGGAGTGGGAACGCCGCTGAAAAGCTTCTGGTTGACAGTCCCGCCTGAAATCTACATATCTGCACAGTCACTTTCGGTTACCGACAATTCGGGAGTCAGCCCGTCAATTACCACCAGCCCGCTCCCTGCAACGACGTAGTCGTCCGCTGCAGAAAACTGTCCCTCGCTGCACGCTACTTACACAGCCCCAATAGCTCTTCCGAGCAACCCTTTTTCAACAGCCACGCCTGTTAGCAACAGCTACCTCCGGATTGCACGTCAACCGGGAGCAATGGCGATCAATTACTAATCTTGGTGCGCTGACATCCAGATCACTCCCGTGTGACCGACGATACGGGGAGTGGACAACGGTGTATCCTCCGCCGTCGCTCAGGGCCTCACGTATCTTGGTCGGCGTTCTATCTTTGTCTTCTGGGCCTGTGTTTCGCGCGCAGGCACCGGGCCCAGGGCTTCGAACACCACTGCCGCATAGGAGGACCAGTCGGTCGGCAGCACGCCCGGCGCCTCGTGTGCCACCTGCAAAAGCCCGCGGTATGCAGCGTACACGAACACAGCCTTCGCTTTAGCCTGCGGTTGCGCAAGCCCGAGTTCGCGATAGCAGGCTTCAAGGTACTCAATTCGAGCCGATGCCACACGGTTCAGCACCCGCTTGACAATCGGATCCCCAGCGGCCTCGGCAAGCGCCGCGTACAACGAGCGTGATCTTGGGGAATGCGAGGTAGCGTCGAGCATTAGATGGACACGTTGACGCACATCGGTCACAGCCGACAGTCCCGAAATAGCCTTCGTGGTGGCACGTTGCTCCCAGCGGCCCAGCGCAGCGGCCAGAAGCTCCGACCGACCCTTGAAGTGCCAATAAAAGCTGCCCTTGGTGACGCCGAGCCGCGCGGCGAGCGCTTCCACCGTGAGCGCCCCGAGACCGGCCTCCGCGATAAGTTGAAGCGCAGCTTCGGCCCAGTCCGCCGCCGTTAGCGTAGGCTCGTCGAGTCGTTTCGCGCCGCTACCTTTACGCGCCATAGGGATCCATTCTCCCATACTCTAGAGTATTGACAACCTCCATCTCCATACTCTAGAGTATGGAACTGGACGTAAGCGCCACTTTGAAATGCGAGGTAGTGCCATGGATTCCCGCCTTGACAAGTTGAAGCAATCTCTGGAGTCCGCGGTGGAAGGGATGTCCAGTGAGCAATGGAGCTGGCATCCCCCGGGCAAGTGGTGTGCGGCGGAGTTGTTGGAACATTTATATCTCACCTACACCGCCACGACTCAGGGATTGGAGAGAGTCATGACCCGCGGAAAGCCGCCGGCTTCGGCGCCATCCATGGCGCAACGGGTACTGACCTTGGTCGTATTGGGATTGGGTCACATACCTGCCGGACGCAAAGCACCAGCGATCGTGCGGCCGACCGGCTTGCTGACGGAGAAGGTGCGAAACGAGATCGGGGCAAAGATTATAGAGATGGATGCGATCATCGCGCAGTGCGAAGCGCGCTTCGGGCCCTGGGCTCACCTGCTCGACCATCCCTTTCTGGGCCCGTTAACTGCGACACAGTGGAGACAGCTTCATCTGGTGCATGGGCAACATCACCTGAAACAACTTCTCCGGCTTCGGGAAGGGGCGAGGCAAATAGGCTGAACGCGGGCAAGCCAGGTCTCTTCTTCTAATACAGGGACGCCGGGGCCGATCTATTTGGAATGGGGTTCCATGAAGCCAACATCTCTTGTCGCCGTCCTGGTCTTTTTCATTACCTGCTTCTCGGGATCAGTCCGCGGCCAAACCCACGGTAATAAGGATGAAATTCCCATCGAACGCTGCGATCGCCTACCGGTTGTTACTGTGAACGTTGCGGGAGAAAACCGGCGGTTCCTGCTCGATACAGCAGCCACCACCATCCTCAATCGGAAGTCTTTCACATCGGATGAGTCCAAGCAGATCCACATCTATTCGTGGAGCGGAAGCTCAGCCACCAGCGCCGGCGAAGTTTTCTTGCCGCGAGTAGAGCTGGGCACGTACAAGCTGCGCGATCTGAAGCTCCCGGCCATTGACCTGAGTCCCATCGGCAAGGCCTGCGGAGGGCAGATCGACGGGATCCTGGGTGTGGATCTGCTCGAACAGATGGGGATGACCATCGATTTGAAGCGGCGAGTTGCCGTACCCGCGCCGGCTGGTGAGCGGGGAGATTCCGGGGACGCATTAGCCGCGGCGGAAGGGGACTTGGGGGCCTGCATTGTCGCTTTCAATCACGGGGACGTGAAAGCAATGGCAGAATGCTTTGATCCGGAAATCGTTTTCTACACTCAGCATGGCGAGTACCGGGGACGTGAGGACGTTATGCGTTACCTAAGCCAGCGCTTCTTCAAGGATGCTCCCCGAGTGCGTTATGACGCGAGTCCGCATGATGTGCGCTTGTTCGGCGACGCCTTGTGGTACTCCTACGATTTCTGGATTGATACCCCTGAGGAGCGCATCACCGGTCATGGGATGACCATGTGCCGAAAGGACGCCAGTGGTCTGTGGCGCATCCTCACCATGCATAATTCCGTAACGGGTTCGGAGCAATAATGATTGACGTTCCGCGGCATGCCGGACATGGCCTACGATAAGCGCTGTCCAACGCCAGCTTGCGCATTCTTAGCCGCGTAGTCGGGGTCGAGGTATATCAAATTTCTCGTGAGCTGGCGACGGGTAACGTACCTTCGAGCGTCGGCCTTCTTGCTGGAGACGGTCGTGGGCTTCGTACCAGTCAGGCCGCTGGTCGGTATCTTGCACCCAGTGAACCACTGCGGCCTCATCGCACCAATCCAGGAGGCGGGGCATCACCTGCCGATGCGGTTCAGACAACATGAAGGATTTCATGGCCGTTTCTGTAGTCCACACCGTGCGGGTCCAAAACGTACTCTGGGCATCGCGGAGCAACGCCACATGGAGGTTGCCCTCAGCAACCTTTGCTTGCCGGGAAGAGCGCAGGGCGAAGAACACAAAGGGCAGCATGTATCGCCAGGAACGGACACGCAAACGAGTTACGGAGACCAGCGGCATCCGCGCCAATTATCGCACCGGCGGCGTGTAGTTTGCATGGTGGCGCACTCACCGGGAAGCCCAGGGCCGCCACCGCGTCTAGCGCGAACGCCCGACCTTTCTTCGGCTGAATGGTTGGCTCCGTCGCGTAGCTGGTGAAATCGTCATTACATTTACCCGGATCGGCCAATTCTCAATGAGTGCAATCGCCTGCTTGCGTCAACTGTCGGAGACGCTTCGCCCTACGGTCCGTTCTTGTCCGCCGGAGGCTTCATGTATTCAGGGTGCTCGCGCTCGATCTCGCTTCCGATCTCGGCCCCAAGTTTTGCACCGATTTTGGCGCAGCCGCCCATAGAGTCTCCCATAACGTCGGGCATGACCGATGTCAGCTTCTCTTTCAGAGCTGGTGAGGGGCTTGCGGCCTTCGAGGTTCCTTTGTCTTTCTGCACGGCGATCAGTTCATTTATTTCTGCGTCCGCGAAGTATTTCTCGTAGACGCGCACGTAGACATCAAGATAATCCTGAAGGTTTGACCGTTCAAGAAATCGCTTTTTCCATTCATCCCTGAACTCAAAAGTGCATCGTTGGCATTTCTCCATCATCTGCTTCATGCCCTCATCCACCATCTGTTTGAAATTATCCTGAAGGCGTTGCTTGGCTCCGCTGACTTCGACCAGCCTTACCGCGTCCGCGTGAAGCTTAGGATCAACCTTCTTCGCAATCGTGTCTTCACCCGGCTCCGAGTGCTTGTCAACCGGCGATTGTGCGTTAACGGAGAGAGTCAGAGCCAAGAGCAACAGAGTCCATTTCATGCGGCGAATTATAGCAACCCGCGCTAGACTGGCGCAAAATCCCGATTTCACCAATGACCTTGGTTCTGAGTGTAATCGCCTAATTTCGTCAACTAAGAGTCATGGCAGAGTGACAGCCGTAACCGAGCGGATGATTACTGTTAGGCACGAACCGTGGGACATGTCTAAGGCCTACAGACTGTTGCCGCCGAAAACTATGCGATAAGAATGCCACTCTGTCGGTCACGCCCCTGGGTAATCTAGTGAGCTTAGTGATCGGGTGTCATAGTCGCCAGCCATGACCTATTTTCCCCAACCTAATCCAGCTACGCCGGCAACACGTCTGAAGCTTGGTGGCTCCGTTGTTGCGGCAGTCCGTTCGGAAGGTGGCAGTCAGCCCGTTCGAGCCAACCTGTACGAACTCTCTGCTACTGGCGGACTGTTGGTCCTGTCGAAGGCTCTTGAGCAGGGAGCTTTTGTAGAAGTGGCATTTCAGACAAGCCGGGGTGAAGTTCAAGGAATGGCCGAGCTTCTGTCTCCAAGGCGGGAATCGACATCGGGCTGCGTGCAGCCCTTTCGGTTCGTTGCCTTGGACGATGACGACCACGCCAGACTGCGCATGGCCATGGAATCACTTCTGGACCAGACTATGCGTGGTGCCCCGTCTAGCAAGGTCCCATCGCTTTAGCTGATTGGCTGGCCTGCACGTTGTGGGCGAACAATCGCTCTTTCACCGGACTGAGACTCAGTTGGTGGAGCTCGCTGCGGCGGCACCTTTGAGCCGTCTTAGCAGCAAATTGTGAGTGATAGGATTGATTCATACCAAGAACACTGATGCAGTCCGTAGTTAGCCATCTCCAGAAGGAACGCACACGACTTGAGGACTTGTCTTTGAACTTACGGTCTTCTCCGTAGCCGCCGTCGAATCAGCATAGCGCTTCTCGTTGAAATAGGCCCGAGGTTTGTATACGCCGGATAACTGGGACTTAGCTCAGTAGATTTCTTCAGGGCTTGAAAACTGTTTCGGGTCTCCCATGTCGAGATACACGCGCGCATTGTCAGGGGTCAGCTCGATGACATGTTGAATCTCTGAAATGGCATCCGCATATTTGCCCCGGCGGGTATAAAAAAGGCCAGCGTGTTGTATCCTCCAAGATCAGGCCGCAGCGCTACCACTTTCTTGGGATTTTATCGACCGTTGTCGTTCACGAGAGAGCGCCTCCCCACGATCCGCGATCTCTCAACGCCAAAGTTAGATGACCAATGCACGGCGGGTGCACCCCGCAATAACTCCTTACGAAGCGACGCCTCGACATATGACTGCGGTCCTATCTGGCTTCTTTGTCGACTCACTTGGCATTGGGGAACTACTCCATAAGTAGTAACTGCCGGGCCTAGGTGGAAAGAACCAGCCTCCAGTTGCGATTGATAATCGCCGTCCGAGCTGGCATCATTTGCCTACACAAGTTCCGGGAAGTGGTTCCGGAGGCCAGGAGGATATCTATGGTTGAGTTTCTTCGCAATATTTGCGTGGACGATCAGGGACAAGATATCGCTGAATATGCCGTCATGCTCGCCGTCATCCTCGTTCTGGTTATCGGCACTGTGCGTCTGATCGGGAGGAACGCCAACAACGCGTTCTCCGCTGTGGCCAGTACTCTAAGCAATTAACCTCGGCTCCACAAGTTTTTCGTAATGTTCCTTCGGATTCTGGCGAATGACTGGGACGTGCTGAGTAGGGGCGATATTGTGGCGTGGATTCCAATCTTCATCGCCTGAGGCCGCGAAGTACTCTCCAACAACCTGCTTTCTCGGCGAAAGTCGGTAACGCCCGCACAGGAGGAGATTATGCCAGATCGGATAGGCACTTCACACGGAGCCGGAGATTGCCAGTCCCCGAGATGCTTTGCGACGAAGACTCGGCGGCGAAGCCTTGGATCGAGAACACAAATTGGCACTCGGCGGTTGGCGAAATCTCTATTACACTCATGACCCGGATCGGCCAATTCTCAATGAGCGTAATCGCCTGACGGAAGTATGTACTTTAACGCAATTGCCCTAGCTAATGCACTTCAGGGTCTATTTTATTTCGTGTCCGAATGGTCGGAAGCTCGCACTCGAAGAACTCCAACTCAGTTTTGGCATCCTCTTCGCTGATATGGTCAGAAGTTCGACCGCATCTCACGCAAAACCACTCCTGAAGCGCTGGATTCCAGCGCAGCTCAGGGTGTTTTATTTGGCCCATTGCTTCTCTTTCTTGTTACGCCCCAGTTTTCTACTTCGGCCAGCCTTCTGCCGGTTTCTTTTTAGACAGGGATTTCCTTACAAGGTCTTTCCAGTTCCCGCTTTCTTAGAATGGTTCGAGTTGTTCACCGCCTTTTTCCTCACGAGTCTTAATATACTCCCGCTCCGCAACTGGGTCTTTGTACATTTGTACATTAGACGTTTCCCCTCTGCTGCTCTTATCGCAGTGGTGGTGCGCTCACCATCATTCATTTGCCGATTGTTCAAGAGGAAATCGAACTGCCACAGGTACCGATGCAAATATTCACGGCTGATATTGTGATAGATGCCGATGAGACCACGCCGGATGAGCGCATGGCTGCTTTCCGCAGTGTTAACATGGACATCGCCACGGGTGTATTCAAATGTTCGATGACAGACCGTTTCGTGGCAATAATCGTATCGGGGCAAAGAAAGCAGAGGATTTCTCCTCTGCTTCTTTCCGGCTGGTACCCTCCCCCAGGTACGTTGCCAAATCCAAACTTACTGCAGCGGTTGCACGGTGCCGTCGCAGCTAGTGATCAAATTGGCTGGGTCGACGCGCACCACAGCATCCGCGAACGAGCAGAAGTAGCGCACGCCCGTCTGATTCGGACCCACTGGCGAGGCGAGGAATTGATAGCTGGCCGCCGGAGTGCCGCTCACACCCGTGAGCGTGAACACATAACCGCTCTTGGTGCCGCCTCCCAAAGCCGAATCGATCAAGCAAGCGGTGTTCGACGCGGGTGCAGTGGCGGCGCAGGTCGTGCCCGCCAGATAAGACAGGGTGCCGGCAAAGCCCACCGTCGGGTAGGTGGAGTTGTATGAAATCTGGGCTGTGTTCAGGGTGCGAAGCGCTCCCACCGCGGCCGACTCGTTGGCCGAAATGCGCGCGCGCAGCAGGTTCGGGATAGCAATCGCGGCGATGATCAGGATGATCGCCACCACAATCAGCAATTCGATCAGTGAGAAGCCTTTTTGTTTCCCCATCTAAAAATGTCCTCATTTTCCCGTGTCCGGTTTGACTTTCGGTTGGATAACCAACTCGCATGTACTATGGCACTCTTGGGGAGTAGGCTCAAATTACAGGGGTAAGGTGCCTTCCGTGCAGCAAATTTACAAAGTTAGACGATACGACAACCCCAGCGTGGCATTACTATTCGCACATCGTTGAGTTGAGCGCATGAACCCTTGTGTTGGGGGGTATGGCTCATTACTCCCTGCCGTTACCACGGTTAGTTTCGCCTTCTCACGAGCACGGCTACTATGAACTTTTGGTTCACGATTTTGTTCGTGAGCACTCTCGGAGAGCGTTTCATCGACCGCTCTGACAATCGCATCGACCGCTCCTCGCTGCGTGCGAAACAGCTTCAGGGAAAACCTGATGATTAGTCTTGTTTCAAGTTGCAGGAAACTGATGCTCCTGCCTCCGAATCCGTTTGGCTTAAGGCAACCTCCGTGACCTTAAAGGCGTAGCGACTCCTATCCAACAAGCGTTGCACTTTTTCGATCTCGTCGCGATAGAGTCCAGCACAGTCAATAGTGACGACCCTGTCGTCGAGTCTGGGTTCTTGAGTTCTAGAGTCCTTCGACATCGGAAGAAATTGTACGGGCGAAAGCGACATCTCTCCACTATTCTCTTCAGTAATTACGCTTGGCTCTACAAATTACTGTGGCTGAAACAGAACGATCCTGAAAAATACGAGGCAACGATTGCATTCGGGAACCGCCACATGCGGTTTTGGGACGGGCCGAAGGCGGACGTTGGCTAACTTTGGGGGGTTAAGGCCAGTCTGCGGGGTCGCAGGGGCTCCCGCAGACGCTCGCTGGGGTGGTCACAAAGGCTGTTTTCAACCTGTGAAACGCCCGAGCCGACCCGAACCCCTCCGGGCAGCCAAATGGTCGCAAATCGGCTCCCTGACGGTTTACCCAAGCACAGCCGTCCGGGGGAAAAATGACGTTCTGCTAAAATCACGACCGCGCTCTGTGGAACACGAAAAAGAACACCATCACGGTTAAGCAACCGAACGCATAGATGAACGGATGAACGACGCGAAGAGCACTATCGGAGCCTCCGCGCCACGGAGAACATTAAGGACGTTGGAGACGAAATTCCACACCAAAAAAGCAAAAAAGCCGTCATCAGAACCGTCCCGTCAGTGCCAGCAATGCCGCGTTTTTGAGTGTCATGGTCGGAGTATGAACGCGGTGGGTGTCGGACGCAACAAGGGGCATTCTTCCGCCCGATCAGGGCGATCAGGCGCTTGCGGAGTCCTTGGAATAGCGCCCGCAGAGGCCGTACTCGGGGCTCCTCGCCAGTCTGCGATGCCATGAGCGCCACTCCTTCACTCATGGCTCGGGATTCTGAGGGTTAAGGTTCAGCAATGACTACGAAATCGAGGCTTCAGAGCGCAATTATGCTCTCGGCAACCGTTCTCTGAATAGAATGGACAAGGGAATCTCCTCTTGGAGTTGTTCGGAGATTCGACATAAAATTTAGCCGCTTAGAGTAGCGCGGCGGGAGAGAACCAGTGATTAACAAAATGAACGTATGCATGGCACTGATAGTTATCTTCACCGCGTCTGCTCTGTCCCAGAGTAAGGACAGCAGGATTGGTGATGACTACGCTAAGGCAGCACTGCGAGCTGTGATCTACACGAATGAGAGTGGCATTGGTCCGGAGCGTATTTCTCTGTTAGTGGATGAGGCCGACGTGGAAGCAAGCACTCCTGCGGAAGAGGCCAATCTTAAGGAGCTAAACCGTATCTTGCACATTTGGATAGCGAGGCCCACTCAGGATAACCAGTCCTGTTACCAAGCCCTCAAAATCAATCTTAAGGCCCGTAACGGCTCGATACCCGAGGTGTGCAGGTAAAATCGCACGTTGTTTCACCTGCCGCTGTCGTTTGCCCGAGAGAATCTAAAGTCATTGTTGCAGAATCGTCATGTGACTCTTTGACCGCGCTCCGGGTGCTTATCCGCCCCCTGCGATGGGCGGCAATGGGACATGGACTCCCTTCATTTTGCCGAAGCGAAATTTAGAATGTCTGCATGAGACGAATCTGCGTGTTCTGCGGCTCCAGTTCCGGCAATCGCCCCGAGTACCGCGCTGCCGCCGAGGATATGGGCGCGGAATTGGTGCGAAGAAACATTGGGTTGGTGTATGGCGGCGGCAATGTGGGTCTGATGGGGATCATCGCGGACACCGTGCTGAGGTCGGGCGGCGAGGCAGTGGGAGTCATACCGGAGCACATCATGTCACGGGAGATCGGTCACAAGGGGCTGACCAAGCTCCATGTCGTGCGGTCGATGCACGAGCGCAAGGCGCTTATGGCTGACCTGTCGGACGCGTTCGTCGCACTGCCGGGCGGATTCGGGACGCTGGAGGAGTTTTGCGAAGTGGTGACGTGGACGCAGCTTGGCCTACATGCGAAGCCATGCGGAATCTTAAATGTCTTGGGGTATTACACTCCTTTGCTGGCGATGCTCGACCATGCGATGGAGGAGCGGTTCCTGAAGCCAGAGAACCGGGCGTTGGTGCTGGCGCGGGAATCGCCCGCCGATTTATTGCAAGCACTAGAGGAGTGGCGTCCGATACAGGTTGAGAAATGGCTCAGTCGGGAGACGCGGTGACACAACATTTATCGCCGAAATCCATCGAGGCAGCATCGCTAACCAAGTGCTATGATCAATCGCCCTTGAGGGCAAGGTCGATAAATCTGATAACACAAATCCGAAACACAGAATGGAGCAATCGATGAAGAAAACACTAGTGTGGTGTGTCGTGGCATTGCTGTCGCTGATGGTCGGGGCACAAGCACAAGACAAGATGAGTGGCGGCACCGAGCAGGCGGTCGCCGCACTCGAGCAAAAGTGGATCGACGCGTCCAAGGCGAGCAATCCGGATATGCTCGCTCCGCTTCTGGCGGACAAGTTCATCAACACCGACAGCAGCGGAAAGGTGACAGGCAAAGCCGAGACGCTCGCGAGTGTCAAGGCGGCAAAGTGGCAGAAAAACGAGATCAGCAATGTGAAGGTAACCGCATTCGGGAAAACAGCCATCGCAACCGGAGACTGGGTCGGCAAAGGGACGGACGACAAGGGGAAGCCAGTCGATGCCCACGAGCGCTGGACTGATACTTGGATTGAGATGTCCGGTCGAAAATGGCAATGTGTCGCCAGCCACGGCTCTGCGATCAAAATGTAGGAAATACAAACAGCCATTGATTCACTAGCGACCATCGCTGGCAGGATGAGAAGCCGCCCAGTTTCCGTACGGCGATTTTTCTTTTGCGTTACGGCGCTGATCAATGAATTGCCGGGTGATTCTGTAGCGTTGAACCGAGCCTTGTCAGACGATCATTGGAGCCGGATTCGAACGCTTCCAGTTCCGTCAGTTCCCAAGGTCGGGCGGAACGATCCGTGCCCGTGCGGCTCGGGAAAGAAATACAAGCGGTGCTGCGGCGGGGCGAGGGTGAATTGAGCGAGGTGTGACTGCCGCCCCTGCTTGGAGTCTCCTGAACCCTCGAACTGCAATAATTGAAGCCTGAAAGTTTGCATTCATGAAGAGCAGGCCGGGGTACAAGGGCTACGTTATCGAGGCACGGTCATACCCAGCAACAGGATGGGGGATTCTCGGCGGAGCTTTGGATCGAAGAACATGATGCGTCCGGCGTGACCGAAACTCAGTTCTACCTGCCCGACACCTTCCCGACGCCGGAATTGGCGATTGAGGCAGCGGTTCAAGCCGGGCGGCAGAAGATCGACGCGGGATTTGAGCGGGGATCGGCAGTTGTGAACGGCTGAGTTTTTTGAAGTCCTTGTTACTATTTTGTTACTTTTTTCGCGTATAATCCGTTGTGTTTTGGCTGCTGCGGACTTCGTTAACCACCGTCGAACTTCATGGCAGCAATCCTAAAAGTATCTGCGATGACAAAGGGATAGAACGATTTTTCCATTGTTGCTGCGATTTCTGAAACTGGGTGGATCACAATCCCACTCTCTCCGCCATACAGTCTGGGTTGCAGAGAAATTCGCCTGGATTTCTCTGGAAATTGCAGGAAATAGGCGCAATCTCGCAACTCTCGCTCTGAAACCGGACGAAAGTGTCCTGCTCGATGCTGCCGGCAAGCCTTGCGGGCATTTTCTCCGGAGGTCACCCCCAGCAGTCCGGTTTCAGAGACTCCCTCAGGCGAATGCAATGCGATCACAAACCGATGATGAGGCGAAGCACAGCTTGACTTTGTCCGCTTTCGGAAAACCTCGTTCGGTGCTTCCTACAAGGGCGTTTGAACTAAGCCGCTAGCGCGGCGGACGCTGCCGCGTGCTCGAAGTAGGGGTCATTGGAGGGTCCAGACTGTCCAGACTCGCGAGGCTTGAGGAAGGATCGGTTTTGCGTTACGATGAGGCAATCCTGAGGCTAAGTATTCATGTTTAGATCGATGAGCATCAATAACTGCCCTTTTGGTAAAACCCGCTTCTGGCAAGGCTTTCCAAGCGAAAATCGATTGAAATCCCATAGGGAATCCCGCATCCGCCGCAAACGCTAGCGGCTCCCTTCAAACGACCCTATCGAAACTGCCCGACCACCAACTCCTGCAGATTAATGCATGCCGTTCTTTCGGGGCAGTTCCGATAGGGATCTAACGTTTCTCGTTACCCATGTAGTGAAACTTCCTACAAGCCGACTTGAACTAAGCCGCTTTGCGGCGGACGCTATCGCGTGTTGCTGAGCCGGCGGTGGAGGTGATCTGAGCTAGTTTGTGTCGCAGAGGAGGAACTCTCTGTGACCCATCTACGCCAGATCATGCTTGAGGAGCTACGGCGCCGCAACTACGCCGAGTCCACCATCCACATTTACATCCACACGGTCGAGCATTTCAGTCGGCACTTCCATCGTTCACCCGATCAGCTTGGACCGGAGCACATTCGCCAGTATCAGGCCGCGCTGTTCACGCGCTGGAAGCTGGCCCCGAACACCGTCACGCAACGGTTGGCAGCCCTGCGGTTCTTCTATGTCCAGGTGCTGAAGCGAGTCTGGAGCGTTGCCGAGACACCGTATCCGAAGAAGGTTCTGCACTTGCCGCAGGTGCTGAGCCAGGAAGAAGTCGCACGTCTGATCGACGCAGCAGAGTTTCCCTTTCATCGCATTCTGCTGATGACCCTCTATGCCACGGGCGCACGTCGCGCAGAAGTGGCGCACCTGAAGATCAGCGATATCGACAGCCAACGCATGGTCATTCATATCCGGGGAGGCAAGGGACGCAAGGACCGTGATGTCATGCTCAGCCCCAAGCTTCTCGATGCCCTGCGCGTCTACTGGCGCGGGCTGAGGCGCAAGCCCACCGACTGGCTGTTCCCCGGCAACCGATGGCATACAGCGAGTCATCCAGTCTCCAGCAAGGTCCTCTGGAACGCCTGTCAGCAGGCCGCCGAACGCGCCGGTCTTGAGCACAAGCGCATCCATCCCCACACTCTGCGCCACTGCTTTGCCACGCATCTGCTCGAAGCCGGCGCCGACCTACGAACCATCCAGATGCTGCTGGGACATCGCGACCTGGAGGAAACCACGATCTATCTGCACCTCTCCCGGCGACATCTCAGCGCCACCGGCAGTCCGCTGGATGCGATCACGATTCGAGGAGAAGGAGAACAGACGCAGAACGCATGAACCGGCCACCTCTGGAGGTGGCCGACATCGTTCGCTGTGCCGGGCAGTCCTTCGTTGAGCGCAGTCGCAAGTGGATCAACGGACAACACGAAAAGGTGTTGCTGGCCATCACACGCTGCCGCACCGCCGCCTTAGGTGGACATCGCGATCAGTGCTCAGACTGCGGACATACTGCCATCTCGTACAACTCGTGCCGAAACCGGCACTGCCCCAAGTGTCAGGGCAACGCCCGCCGGCGCTGGCTCCAGGCGCGGGAACGAGAGTTGCTGCCCGCCCGCTACGTGCACGTCGTCTTCACCCTGCCACGAGAACTGGCTCCGCTCGCCTTGCAGAATAAACGGCTGATCTATAACCTGCTGTTTCACGCCAGTGCTGCAACGCTGCTGGAGATCGCCCGCGATCCACGCCACCTGGGGGCCGAGATCGGTTTCTTCAGTGTGCTCCATACCTGGGACCAGCGACTACAGCATCATCCCCATGTTCACTGCGTGCTGGCCGCCGGCGGTCTCGCTCCGGACCACTCCCGCTGGATCTCATCGCGCCGATCCTTTTTTCTTCCCGTCAAAGTGCTCGGCCGAGTCTTCCGCGGCAAGTTTGTGGTCGGACTCAAGACCGCCTTTCATGTCGGCGCACTCCAGTTCCACGGACATCTCTTACCGCTTGCGGAACCGCGCGCCTTCGCCTCGTGGCTGCGGGTACTGTTCCGTCACGACTGGGTGGTCTACGCCAAACGGCCTTTCGGCGGGCCAGAACATGTGCTGCGCTATCTGGGCGCTTACACTCACCGCGTCGCCATTTCCAACAGCAGGCTGGTTGCTCTCTCCGAGGGCAACCTAACCTTTCGCTGGCGCGACTCCGCTCACGGCAACAAGAAGCGGCTGATGACTCTGCCCGTCGATGAGTTCCTGCGACGCTTCCTGCTGCACCTGCTGCCGCGCGGCTTTATGCGCATCCGCAACTTCGGCTTTCTCGCTAACCGACGGCGAGCGGAGTTTCTTCCACTCTGTTTCCGGTTGCTCCAGCCATCCGATCAGCCCGCAGCAGACGCCACCTCGCCCGCGCTGCCCATTCACTCGCTGTGGCAATGTCCGCTTTGCGGCGGAACCATGCATGTTGTCGAGCGCCTCTCCGCCGCCCAACTCCTCCTCCGATCTCCGCCTCATCTCATCCGGTGCGCCGCTTGAATCCACATCTTCAGCCTCGAATCTCGCTCCTGCTTCGGTGCGCACACTGGTTCTATGTCTCGCATTCCTCAAAATGTAGTATGGTGGTGCGCTCCAAACTCTCCGACGTGCCGGCCTACGACCATTCTCTCTCCCACCAGCAACTGAAACGGAAGCGCACCGACCGCAAGAGTCACCTCGCAAACGACAACAACCGCCTCATCGAGAATCAAATCCCATAGTCCCCCGGAGCGGCTTCCTTCAAGTCGCTGTATCTGAAGCGCCCCTCCACAGCATCTCAACTCCCAGCTCTTCGCTCATGGGCGCTTCAGATACAGCACTAAGACTTCTCGACCGCGTAGTTGTGAATTTGGTCTGGACTTAACTTCAGGGTTGCTCGTCATCCAGAAACAGTCCTGAACTGCTTAGTAACCTAGCGTGGAGCGTTTGGTCCTGCAGGTTGCCACAATTCGATCGGATTTCCCTCAGGATCATGCACGCGGGCAAACTGGCCGGTGGGATCGGGCGGGAAAATCTTGATCTCGATTCCTGCGGCCCGTAGCTGTGCTGCCATTTTGTCGAGATCTCGGACTCGAAAGTTCACCATCCAGACCTTGTTGGCATCCCCGAAATACTTGCTCGTCTCAGGAAAAGGAGCGAAAACCGTGGGGCCTGCCTCTTGCTCCCAAACGGGATCCCCTTCGCTCGATGGTGTGAGCGAGACTCCCAGGTGCTGCTGGTACCAACTCCCCAACGCCTTCGGATCGTGCGCTCGGAAGAATAGCCCTCCGATTCCCGTTACTTTTTCCATTTCCGCCCCTGTAGCGACCCCATTCCTAACAACTGTCCCCGCAGCGGGAGGAGAGGTCATTGGCTGTGTGCCCGTCTGCGCCGCTATGCCCAGTCGGTCCCGGCTCAAGATGAAGCTCGACCCAAAAGCAAATGAGAGGGTTCGTAGCAGTTGGCGCCTGTGAAAACGCATCTTACCCTCTTTCGGAGACTAGCGCGACCCAATCTACTATACCCGCGCAAATGAGGTTCTGGGAAGCGTAAAGATGAGGTTCTGGGTGAGTGGTCGCTAGCCTTGATCGGAAACGCCTCGGGGCAGACTTTTGGGGTGGAGCGGGGACCTCGATCCGAGGCGTTTTCGATGAGGAGACTAGGAGGAAGCCGCTGGCGTTTGCGGCGGACGCGGTGCGCTATGGGATTTGAACGGCAGTGTGGATCTGAACAGAGCTTGGGGAGAGCGGCGAGGCGTGGTGGGAATGCGGTCCGGATGGTCGGGGTGGCAGGCGAGATGAGCAAGAGCGCATGCGGAAAGTTGCGTGAGAGGCGTTGGAGAAGAAGCGGACGCACAGGTGCGTGGGCGTGCCGGAGCACATCCTCGGGTCGATAGTGGTGGACAGGCTACGAAGAATCGAAGTAAGAGCATGTGGCTAATTCCGCAGCCGTAAATCTCTGCATCACGATCATGGCCGCGCCGCAACGTGGGCAATGCCAGAGGGACGAAGTCTCGGAGGAAGCTGGGCGCGTCACCACTGGGGCAGGCGTTGGGGAGTTGCGGGATAGCAGTTGTCGCGATAGTGCCAAGCGAGAAGCGCGCCAGCGATTGGCGAGGAATCCGAAGTGACGGATGCGCACGAACCCTCTGGGGAGCACGTGCAGAAAGAAGCGCCGTAAGAACTCGGTGGCACCGAGAGTCATCTTGCCTTGCTTGCCGCCGTGCGCGTAGTCCTTCCAGCGGAAGGTGACGCGCTCTTGATCGAAGGCCAGCAAACGGTGATTGGAGATGGCCACGCGATGGGTGTAGCGGCCGAGATAACGCAACACCTGCATGGGTCCACCGAAGGCGGGCTTGGCATAGACGACCCAGTCGTGGCGGTGCAGGCGTCGGACGAGTTTTGTGAACTGCAGTGGATCGGCGAGGGCAGCGGCCGGACCGGCACAGCAGAGTTGGTTGCGGCGGTGGAGACGTTTCAGAGCGGCGAGGAACTTGCCGCGAAAGACGCGGCTGAGGACCTTCACGGGCAAGAAGAAAGGATAGCGTGGGCGGACCCATTGACGGTGATCCGGCGAGAGTCCGCCCGCGGGAATGGCGCAGTGAATGTGGGGATGGAGGAGCAGGTTCTGTCCCCAAGTATGCAGGATGCTGATGACGCCGATCTCGGCGCCCAGGTGTTTGCGATCCATGGCGATCTGGAGCAAGGTTTGAGCACTGGCGGTGAACAGCAGGTCGTAGAACAGACGTGGGTTCTCCAAGGCCAGCACATTGAGTTCGTGAGGCACAGTGAACACGACGTGGAAGTAGCTGGTGGTCAGGAGTTCGCGTTCGCGGGCCGTCAGCCAGCGCTGGCGAGCTTGCGTCTGGCACTTGGGGCAGTGCCGGTTTCTGCACGAGTTGTACGAGATAGCCTGATGACCGCAGCTCGGGCAGGCATCCCGATGACCGCCCAGCGCAGCGGTGCGGCAGCGCAGAATGGCGCGAAAGGCTTTGAGCTGCTGAAAGCCAAAGCTGGATCGATAGCGATCCAGGAAGCGATCGCCCTGCACGCGAACGATGTCGGCCACCTCGAAGGTGGGCCGAGTCATTTTTTGTTTTTCCGTTTAAAGCTGCGACTGATGTTCTGGGTGCTGGAGAGAGCGAGGCTGTCCAGCGGATTAGTAACTGCCTGTAAGTGGCGCTGCGATAGATGCAGGTACTGAGCGGTCGTTTCCAGATCACCATGTCCGAGCAGAACCTGGATGGTGCGCAGATCGGTGCCCGCCTCCAACAAGTGGGTCGCCCAACTGTGGCGTAGGGTGTGCGGGGTGACGCGTTTGCGGATGCCGGCCCGATGCGCAGCATCGCTACAGGCAATCCAAACGGTCTTGTCTGAAATCGGCTGATCGAGTCTGTGTTGGCGGGTACGGGTGGGGAACAAGTAGAGCCTCGGCTTCCGCCAATGCCAGTACTCGCGAAGGACTTCCAGCAGGGCTGGGCTCAGAGGCAAATCGCGATCCTTGCCGCCTTTGCCTTCCACCACCCGGATGATCATGCGCTGGCTATCGATGTCGCTGACCTTGAGATGGGCGAGTTCGCTGCGTCGCATGCCGGTGGCGTAAAGCGTCATCAGCAACGTCCGTCGAAACAGATTCCCGGCCGCGTTGATTAGACGCGAGACCTCCTCCCGGCTCAGCACCGTCGGCAGCCGGCGCCGATCCGTGGGATAGGGTAAGAACTCTCGGAACTGATGCCGCTTGAGCGTCTTGACGAAAAAGAATCGCAGCGCCGCTACCCGGTTGACCACGGTGCCCGGTGTCAGCTTGCGCTCAGTCAGCAGGTAGGCTTGATAGGTGCGAAGTTCGTTGGGGCCGAGCTTGTCGGGGGACTTACCAAAATACTTGGCGAACTCGGTCACCACCCGCAGGTAATTACGAGTGGTGATGGCGGAATAGTTGCGACGCTGGAGTTCCTCCAGCATCATTTTTCGTAAACCGGTCACAGGAATCTCCTTTCCCTGTGACCCACACTATGTCAGCTGTTCCTGAACTTTCCTGGTTCACCACGCGGTAGCGTCCGCCGCGCCAGCGGCTTAGTCGTGTGCTGGGCATGTTCAGTAACTAGGAGGTGAAAGTCCTCTGCCCGTCCTGATGGAGGAAAGGGCTAGTGATGATGCAAGGGCTACTGCCGCGAGGCGGGTCTGAAGGAAGCATGGAACAAACGTGCGAGTCGATGGACAAAAACCGAATAGAAGGCGTTCGTACCGGACGAGCGGGCGACTTACCGTGAAGTCCATATCCATCAAGGTGCGAAGCGTAGATTCGGCGACGGTGCACGGAAAGTGACTGAACTTACCCCAGGAGATCTGCTCCGTGTCGCTTCGGCGACTGAGGTGGCCGTAAGGCAACCTGACCGCGGAACAGAAGTCAGCATCGGGCATAGTATCCGGCATCGGAGAAGGCCCGAACGAGAAGGAGCGGTGAGTAGGCCATGAGTCTCAACGACGACAAGCAGCAGAATCTCCAGATGGAACTGGACTTCTCTTCTGCGCTGACGGGTGCAGCCCGAGGTGTCGCAGGAGAAGAGACTGAATCGTTGGTGGCGACGAGTGGAACCGAAAGCCCAGCTAGAACCAATCGATTGATGGAGGAAGTATGTGAGCGAGAGAACCTGAAGGAAGCACTGCGGCAGGTGAAAGGTAATAAAGGTAGCGCGGGAGTAGACGGGATCACCGTCGGTCAACTCTCTGACTACCTGAAACAGCATTGGCCAGCGATCCGGGAACAACTGCTGAACGGAGCCTACGAACCAAAACCGGTGAGGCGGGTGGAAATCCCCAAACCGGACGGCGGGGTGCGAAAGCTTGGCATCCCGACGGTGCTGGATCGATTCATCCAGCAGGCGGTGATGCAGGTGCTGCAGCGGCGGTGGGACTCGACGTTCTCCGACCACAGCTATGGTTTTCGACCCGGACGATCTGCACATCAAGCGGTAGCTCAAGCGCAACAGTACATCGCTGCAGGCTACGGCTGGGTGATTGATCTCGACCTCGAAAAGTTTTTCGACCGAGTCAATCACGACAAGCTGATGGGTCAGCTCGCCAAACGAGTCGAAGACAAGCGGCTGCTGAAGCTTATCCGGGCATTTTTGAATGCCGGGGTGATGGAGAATGGACTGGTCAGTCCCAGCGTGGAAGGAACCCCGCAAGGAGGTCCACTCTCACCACTGCTGTCCAACCTCGTGCTCGACGAACTCGACCGAGAGCTCGAGCGTCGTGGCCACCGCTACCTCCGCTACGCGGATGATTGCAACATCTACGTGCGCAGCCAGCGGGCTGGTCAACGGGTGATGGAGGGCATCACGCGCTTCATCACGAACAAACTCAAGCTCAAGGTAAACGAAACGAAGAGTGCAGTGGCGCGGCCGCAGGGACGGAAGTTTCTCGGGTTCAGCTTTAGCGCCGGTCCAGAAGTTAAGCGCATTATCGCGCCGAAAGCCCTGGAACGGTTTAAGCACCGAATCCGGGACACTACGCGTCGGGCCAAAGGCGTCAGCATGGAAACGACGATAGCGGAACTCGCTCCGTACATGCGGGGCTGGCGTAGCTACTTCGGTTTCTGCGAAACGCCGGAGGTGCTGATCTACCTGACCCGTTGGGTCCGATTGCGATTGCGAGCGGCTCTGTGGCGGCAATGGCGGACACCACGCCGTCGCCGCGCAGCTCTGCTGGCACTAGGGGTTCGTCCCCGCCTCGCCAACAACACGGCTGGCAGCGGACGCGGCCCCTGGTACCTCGCTCGGGCCAAAGCCCTCTCCGTGGGGCTTTCGAACGCCCACTTCAAATCGCTCGGCCTTCCGACGCTGATCGATGAATCCTAGCGCAACCAACTCGAACCGCCGTGTACGGACCCGTACGCACGGTGGTGTGGCAGGGGTCGGTGGGTGACCGCCGCCCCTATGCCAATCTTGTCGGCTAACCGGAAGTTATCCACAAACGGGCTTCGAGACCATAAGTCTCCAGTTGAACGACCATACTGACTGCGGCGTAGGAGGCCGCCAGTATGGCGCATTGGAAGACATCGAAATGCTCCAAGGCAAGAACAATGCTTCGACTAGCCGACTCAGAGCAGTCGAAAAATGCAGTTCTTCACTCGCTCGGCGCAGCGAGCTCGCAAGAATCATACGGTCATGCCATTGACGAGTTTATCGAGTGGTATTGCTCCGAACCGCGTCTTCCATTCAGCCGAACAGTCGTCCTTCGCTACCGGTTCTTTCTCGAACAGAAAAACCTCGCGCCCTCCACGATCAATGTGCGCTTGGCCGCCGTGAGGCGTCTCGCCTATGAAAGCCTCTGAAGGCCTTCTGAGCCCAGACCTAGCGGCAGGAATCCGTCGTGTCAAAGGGGCCAAGCGTCTCGGCGTTCGGATCGGTAATTGGTTGACCATCGATCAGTCCAGAACCTTACTGGGCAAACCGTCAGACAGCCTCCGAGACAAGCGTGATCGGGCAATTCTGGCACTGCTGATTGGATGCGGCCTGCGACGGGCGGAACTGGTGGGACTCAGAACGGGAGATTTCCAGGTCCGCGACGAGCATTGTGCGATTGCTGACCTAGTTGGCAAAGGAAAGCACATCCGTAGTGTTCCGATTCCCGTGGGCGAAACGCGCCGTCGATGAGTGGACTAGGGCGGCTACCATTACCGGTGGGATGATCTTCCGCCGAGTAAGTCGACTAAATAAGATATGGGGCGGCGGAATCACACCCAAAGCGATCTGGCACGTGGTGAAAGCGGCCGCCAAACGTGATGACATCAAGAATCTGGCTCCCCACGACTTGCGTCGCACCTGCGCTCGGTTATGCCATCTAGCGGGTGGAGAACTTGAGCAGATTCAGTTCTTGCTTGGACACGCATCGGTTCAGACGACTGAACGTTATCTCGGTTGCGAGCAAAGGCTCAGCCAACCAGGGAACGACAAACTCGGGCCTCATTCTACCAACTAGTAAACATCGAGAGCAGGGTCCGAGCCGCCACCAAGCCGACGAAAAAACCAGCGCATGAATCAAACTTCTCTCACTGCTCCTCGCGCACGTTGGGCAGCCAGCGCAGCATGTGATGCTGAAGTTTGGTCACGACCCAGTTCAGCAGGATCCCGATCATGCCGGCAATCATGATGGCCCCGTAGGTTTCCGGGATGCGATAGCTGGACTGGTAAAGATAGATGCCGCGCCCCAGTCCGCGTTCACCCAGGCCGATGAACATCTCCACCGCCACCACGAGCAGGAGGGAGTAGGAAACCGCCGTCCGTATGCCGTCGAAGATGCTGGGCAGGGCCTCGTAGAAGAGCACGTCGGAAACCGTCTGTAAGGAGTTCAGGTTTAGCAACCGAGCTTGGTAGAGGTGGCTCTGATTGGCTAGTGTTGCGCCCGAAACCGCATTGACCAGGATCACCAGCAGGCTGGGATAGGCTGCCAGCGCCACAATCGATGTCTCTCCGACTCCGGCCACGATCAGGAACAACGGGAACAACGCGGAAGCGGGGACGGAGCGCAATGCGTGCAATGGCCCTTCGACAACCTTATAGGCGCGCTGACGATAACCCAGAAACAAGCCCGCCGGAATACCGAACACGCAGGCAACCAACAACGCCGCCAGCACACGGCCCAAGGTAAAGGCGATATCCACAAACAGTCTTTCGCGGAGCATGCCAGGCATAGCACGAGCCACGTTCCAGGGCGCGGGCAGAACGATGGGATCCACCAGACGCAGCGCGGCGACGATTGCCCACACTCCTATCAGGCCGCCCACGAATGACAATGCGCGCCAGTTTCGCCTGAACCAATCCATCGTCTAAACCAATCCGTCGCGGATGCCGTTAATCAGCGCCTGCTGCATGGCGCCGTAATCGGGCGTGTTCTCCTCGCGGGGAAAACCCAGGTGGAAGTCGAGATCGGACATTACCCGCACCGGCCGTCTGGCGATTATGACGCACCTCATGCCCAGGGCCAGGGCATCCGAGACATTATGGGTGATGAGGACCAGCGTCATACGATCTTTGAGCGCAAGCTCGTGCAATGCGGATGTGATCTCCGCTTTAACCTTGCCGTCGAGAGCCGAGAATGGTTCATCCAAGATCACCAGTTTCGGTTTCCAGGAGAGGCAGCGGGAAAGTGCCAAGCGCTGTAACTCGCCTCCGGAAAGCTGCGCGGGATAAACATCGGACAACGCGCTCAGCCGGAACAAGGTCATCAGGTAGCAGATGCGGTCGCGGCGCTCACGGCTTCCCCACCTCAGTTTCTCCAACGGATAGCGCACGTTCTCCAGGACAGTCTGCCAGGGAAAAACACCGTTCATCGGATGTTGGTCCACATACACCAAGTCCGACGGCCGGGTAAAGTCCGGAGAACGCCGGACGACTCCTTTTTGTGGGATGACGATGCCAGCCATGATGCGGCCCAGCGTACTCTTACCGACGCCGCTGGCGCCCATAATGGTTACGATCGAACCCAGTTCGATGCGCAGCGAGAACTCCTTGTACAACGCCTCATTGATACCGTTAAGGCGGGCGGCGTAGGAAAAGTCGATGTCCTCCAGTTCCAGTGCGCTGCCAGGGGAAAGCGTCGGACCGGTCATCGCGTTGCATCCACCAGTCTGTGGGCGTCGATTCGTTCCTGGATCTCGCCCGTTTGGTAGAGCAGGTCGATGAACTGCTGGAGGTTGGCGATATCAACCTGGTTCGACAGGGTGACGTCGGCGACATTCACGCGGGCGGCGACTTCCGGCGGCAGCTTGATGTATTTGGTCAGCAGCGTGCGGGACTCAGTTGGGTGTGCAGCCATGTAGTCGACTCCCTGCTGCAAGGTGCGCACCGCGTCGGCCGCCACCCGCGGATGCTTGCGCTCGAACTCTCGCGAAATCACCGAGGCGCCAATCGGACACGGGTTGAGCAAATCGGCATACACCGATCCGAAAAGCTGGCGATACCCGCCGTGAGCCAGGGCGGTGGTGGTGACGGGCTCGTAGGCAAAAAGCGCATCCACCGCGCCGGACTCCAGACCTGAGATCTGCGCCTGCGGTGGCAATTGAACCATCAAAATGCTGGCCGGATCGACTCCATGCTTCTTGAAAAACGCGCTCAGCATGTGACTGGGCGCGGTGCCGGGAAACACACCAATCTTCTTTTCCCTCAACTCCTCAATGGTTTGCAGCGGAGAAGTGTCCCGCACGATAATCTTGTCGAGCGCGTTGGTATCGTTCATGCGGCTGTGCGAGAAGATGCGCACACGGCCGGGGCTCTGGATTTCCAGATGAATGATGGGCACCAGCGACGTTGCCGGCAGAATATCGGCTTGGCCAGCGACCATGGCGTTGACCAGATCGTTGCTGCTGCCCAGCGCGATAGCCTTCAACCGCAGATGTTCCTTCTCGAAGAGTCCCTGTTCCTGCGCAACGAATACGGGCAAGCTCGGGATGATCTGCAAGTAAGCAACCCGCACCTCCCCGGCATCTTTGTGGGCTGATTTCCAAATCCCGACGACTGCTACGAGGAGAATGACTGCGGCGCCGATCGCCCAGAGCTTGGATCGCATAGATTCACCGTGTGGCACCGAAACAAAACGCCAGCCGCGAAAAGTGTTATTTGCCCACCCAGCAAGCCGGACGTTTCTGCAAGAAGGCGGAGATGCCTTCCTGCGCGTCCGCCGCCATGGAGTTCATGGTCATGATCTCTTTCGCGTAGGCATACGCCTTGGGCTGGTCGAGGTCGATCTGCGCGTAGTAGGCCTGCTTGCCGATCGCCAGCGTGATGGGGCTGGCTTGGGCGATACGCAGGGCAAGGGCGCGCGTCTCTTCGCGCAAGCGCGCCGCCGGCACTACCTTGTTTACCAGTCCCCAGTCCGCCGCCGTTGCCGCCGGGATCATATCGCCGGTCAGCAGCATCTCGAGCGCACGCTTGCGGCCGACGGCGCGGCTCAGAGCAACCATGGGAGTGGTGCAGAACAATCCGATTCGCACCCCGGGTGTGCCAAACGTTGCCTCTTCGACGGCAATGGCCAAATCACAAGTTGCTACCAGCTGGCATCCGGCAGCAGTGGCTACACCTTGGATTTCTGCAATCACAGGTTGCGGTATGGATTGGATCTTGGTCATCAGCTCGCAGCAAACGTCGAAGATTCGCCGATACTCGTTGATGTCTTTTCCCACCATTTCACTCAGATCGTGCCCGGACGAAAAGACTTTCCCCGCGGCGGCCAGAATGACGGCTCGCAGTTCGTTATCCTTGCCGATGTGCTCGAAACAATCCAGCAACTCGAGCATGAGCTCGAGCGACAGGGCATTGCGGCGATTGGGCCGGTTAAGGGTGACCACTGCCAGATGCTGTTCTGTTTCAAAGCAAATATTCTCGTAGCTCGTCGGACAAGCGACCTGATGCATAGGTACCTTCCCATGGACAGCGGTGAAAGGCCGTCTCAATTGTTCCATTATCCACATTCTAGACAAGCTGTAGTCCACAAATCGACCAGAAGGAATGAAGAAGCAAAATATCTACGCGCCCAGTCGAACCGGCGGTGCCCCGCTTTCCCGGTTGCGCAACCACTGGACTCGTAATACGCTGCGCTCGATCGGCAATTCATCCTAATCAAGGAGTAGAGCCATGCCCAGCAAGTCCAAGCCATCCAGAAATCAGATAGCGACGACCTCCAGAGGCGCGACGGCCGCAGACGCTCAAGTCATTCTCCAGTTGTACGATCTTCGACGGGATACTGAGATGCGAAAGGCTCGGCACTTTGTCTCAGCCGAGCTTTGGCCGGAAAGCGCCGAGGATACACTGCGAATCGCACGGGCCTATCCCAGCCCGGAAAACACGTGGTTGCGCCAAGTCACGAGCTACTGGGAAATGGCTGCATCATTCGTGTTGCGCGGCGCATTGCATGAGGGTCTTTTCTTCGATGCCAGCGGCGAGATGTATTGCGTCTATGCGAAATTCAAACCTTTTCTAACAGAAATTCGCCAAAAGCTCCCTTACTTCTTGCTCACCGTGGAGAAAGTTGTCATGAATACGCGCGAGGGCCGGAAGCGTTTGGAGCGGCTTGAAAAACGCCTTGCCCGGCGCAGACAAAAACTCTCGGAGCGCTCCGCAACTCTTGCCGGAGCATCGGCCGGCTTCAGCTAGACCAGCACAGCCTACAGAAAAGAGGACATCCGGAGCATGGCTTGTTGCTCAATGCAGAACCACGCAGTGCCTTTCCGGATGTCCTCTAGCCTTCTCAGCTAGCCTCGGAAACGTGCGCCGACCGAAAGGACGGGGCACGTCGCCTCGCAGGCCACCTTATACGCGACGCCTGCGCCCAGATGTTTGGTCAAGGCGGCTGGCCGTTTTACCCCGAATACGATCATGTCGGCCCTCTTCCCGGCAGCAATTTTCACGATCGTTTCTGCCGCGGGACCAAATTCCACCATGTACTCGGGATCATGCCAAAGCTCGGTTCCGTAGGGAACCAGGGCGCGGAGCTGCTTCTCGGTGAAAGCTTCCACCTCGCTCGGGTCAACCACGGGCATAGTACCGGGTTCTGGCTCCGGCAGAGCGACAGAAGGTTCTGGCGCCACGTGCAGGAGGGTCAGACGAGCCCGATTCTCCTCGGCCAAGGAGATAGCGTAGGGCAGACCGTGCACCGACTCTGGCCCGAAGTCGGTGGCATACACTATGTGCCGGAGGTTGCCATCGGCAGGCCAGCGGGTAGCATGCGGACCCACGGTGAGAACGGGGCACTCAGCGTTGCGAAAGACCTCTTCTGCCACCGAGCCCAGCAGCAGCTTTCCCAGTCCCTTGCGACCGCAGGTGCCAATCACGATGAGGTCAACCTCATACTCCAGACCAACTTCGAGAGCACTTCCGCTACTTCGCCCTCCTTGATCAGTTCCTTGTGTCGAATGCCCTTGAACGACTCGGATCGTACCAAGGCAGCCAGCTTTTGTTCGGCCAGCAACCTGGTTTGCTCCGGATCGGGCTGCACCGCTTCGACAAACGGCAGGTGCGGCAGCACGTTCACCGCGTACACCTCAGCATCGTAGCTGTGAGCCAGGTTGACGGCATAGGACAGAGCTAATTGCGCGGATGGCGTGAAGTCCGTGGCGAACAGGATGTTTTGCAGTTTAACGCGGGTTGGAGCAGTTACAGTTGGCATAACAACCCTCCTTCTGAAGCCGGAGGCACGAATGCCAGCCACGATTCTGGCGGACGCCGCTGTCGTCCGGCTTCGATGTTGTGCCTGCAGGCATCCGGGGTGTGGATACTCCTTCTGCCTGAGGGCGGGAACAAAAATCACGTGACACCCCAGTCGGCGAGGGTCACTCTGCCAGTTCCTCTTCCATCTCTTCCGTAACCGCGGAATTGAATTCCGCCACTGGCGTGTGGAGCGTGACATACTCGGTCTGGCACGCTGTGCAGCGCACGCCCGTGTCGCGGATTTCCCAGGTTTGATTACCGCAGCTGCAGGTATATAGGTCAGACATAAGATACCTCCTTCAAGAATGTGACGCCCTTCACCACCGGGAGCGCGCGGCTGCAGCTCCATTCTGCTGACGGTGGATGACGGGCAAACCGTACCTTGAGCGCCTTACCTCGCTCCTTGAGGTGGAACTCACGAATAGGTTGAAGGTGGGGGGCCACAGAACATCGCGGCCTATGTAGCAGTGTCTTTTCGCCGCTGCAGTACTGGCGCGGGACAGTATCTTCTCGCCGCTCGCTGAAAATAATTATACTCATTTCCAGTTCCGATGCGGTGATACCGGTCACTGTACCGTGTGAGAATCCGAGCTCACTGCGAGTTAACCGAGGACCTTCGTCTACGACATGAAGCTGCTGTTCAGGTTTCAGCAGCGAGCGAAAAAACCGCGCGTTTCGTGAACACACGGATCATCTCGCGACGATACTCAGGGGTCAGAGCCGAGGTGGTCAACGGTTTCGCCGCCTGGGCCGCGAGAATACCGGTGGCTTCGGCCCACTGTTCCGTCATGCGCTTACCTACCAAGAGTTCGGCGGCGTCTTTCACCAGCACGGGCGCGGGATTCACGGCGGTCAGTGCGACGCGTACGTCTTCGATGTGTCCGTTGGACCGCTTTAGAACCACGGCGACTCCAGCGAGCGGGTAGTCAATCGAGCCGCGGACGCGCAGCTTGCGGTAGGCACCGCGATAGCCGGCCGAGGATGCCGGCAGGAACACGCGGGTCACTAGTTCGTCGGGTCGCAGTCTGCGGTAGTCATCGCCCATGCCTGTGTAGAAATCCGCGAGCCCCACGCGGCGCGAACCGGAGCCGCTGGCAATTTCGATTTCCGCGTCCAGGCAGAGCAGCGCCGCCGGAGTGTCGCCCGAAAAAACCGCCCAGCACTTCGTGCCGCCCGGCGCGACGTGGCAAAGATCGCCATCCTTCTTAATGCAGAAGGCACAGGATTTTCGCCATTGCAACGACTGGTTGTACCAGAGGCAGCGCGTGTCGAGACAGATGTTCCCGCCGATTGTGCCCATGTTGCGCAGCACGGGCGAGGCGACTGTCCTTGCGGCTTCAGGAAGCACGCGAAAATGCTGACGCAAAAGGTCGGAGTGCTCGACGTCGGTGAGTGCCGTGAGGGCACCGATCTCAACCGAGCCGTTGGGTTGCTGTCGAATGCCTTTCAGTTCCGCGATGCGGCGGATGTCGAGCACGTATTGCGGCTCGAACAGCTTTTGCTGCATTGAGGGCAGCAGGTCGGTGCCGCCCGCCAGGATGCGGATATTACCGGCGTGTTGCGCCAGCAGTGCGGTCGCCTCCGCGCTGGTGCGCGGGCGCAGGAGTTTGAACTCGGGGAGGCTCAATCCGCACCTCCCGGCTGCGCCGGTTGACGCGCGGGTTCGAATTTATGCCGCTTTGGGCCTTTGCCCTTGAAGCACAACTCGCCCCCGTGTTCACGAAATTTTGTCGGGGCAGTGGGGTCCACGCCTTCGGTCAGGTTTAGCGGTTTGGCATTTCTCTGCATGCGCAGGGCGGCCAGCACGCGCTCCGGCGTGAAGGGCGATTCGTGCAGGCGGATGCCAACCGCGTCGTAGATCGCATTCGCAATCGCGGGGATGGTGGCCGCGAGCGAGCCTTCGCTGGCCTCCTTCGCGCCGAACGGACCTTCGGGATCGATGCTTTCGACGATGATCGCTTCGACCTCCGGCGACTCGACTGATGACGGGCTGCGGTATTCGAGCAGGCCGGGGTTCATGAGCAGCCCGTCTTTCCAGATCATCTCTTCGGTGAGCGCCTGGCCCATTCCCATCCACACCGAGCCGATCACCTGGCCTTTGACCGAGACCGGATTGAGAGCGCGCCCACAATCATGCGCCGCCCAGACTTTGTGGACAGTGACCTCGCCGGTGTCTTCGTCCACGCTGACCTCCGCGACTTGTGCCGAGTAGGAGTAGGCCGGCGAGGGCCCAACGCCCGCGCCTTTGTACTTCCCGCCGCGGGCTTCTGGCGGAGGTGCATACGAACCGGTGCCGCTAAGAGCGCCGTGGAAGTCGATCGCAGTCACCACCGCTTCCTCGAACGTCATCGAATTTTTCGGGCCTGCGTCCTTGCGTTTTTGCTGGAGCGAGCCGCGGAGGATCTGGCCTTCGACGCGGCCGGAGACAGTGGGGGCAGCAGATATGGTAGTCGAGGGAAAATCATCGCGCAGCTGCACTCCGCCTGGACGGGTCAGACACCCGTCCTCACAAGTGAGCCGATCGTTGCGGAAAACGATGTTCTCGGGAGCGCAGTTCATCTTCTGTGCTGCGGCGGCGGCGATTTGCTTCCTGACTTCCTGGGCAGCGCGCATCGTTGCATTGCCATTCATGAAGGTTACACGGCTGGAGTAGGAACCGATGTCAATCGGAGTGAGGTCGGTGTCGGCGGCGACCACCTTCACGCGAGTGAGCGCGCAGCCCAGCGTTTCCGCGGCCACTTGCGCGACCATCGTGTCGGAACCCTGGCCGATATCGGACGCTCCGGTGTAGATGACAACACCGCCGTCGCGGTCAATTTTGATGCTCACGGTGGAGTGCGGCATGTCGGAGCGGATAATCGAGTTAGCCGCGCCGCTCACGTAGTGGCTGCAAGCGATGCCAAGACCGCGGCCTCGGGGCAGCTTTCCCTTGCGCTCGTTCCAGCGCGAGCGCGTCACGATCTGGTCAATGCATTCCGGGAGACCGTAGCTCTGCACGCGCAGGCCGTTGATTGTAATGCAGGGAGGTTTGAGCAGATTCCGGCGGCGGATTTCAGCCGGGTCCATCTTGAGCTTGGCCGCAATTTCGTCAAGCTGCGATTCGAAGGCGAAGCGGACGTTGACCGTGCCGTGTCCGCGCATGGCGCCACAGGCCGGCTTGTTGGTGAGTACGCGATAGCCGTCATACTGGATGTTTGGAATGTCGTAGAGCGCGCCCAGCAGCGCGCCGGAATAAAGAATTGTGACCACACCGTAGGAGCAGTAGGCGCCACCATCCTGCACCACGCGCGCCTTAACGGCGGTGATGCTGCCGTCGTTTTTCACGGCGGTCTTGAGGTCCACGATGGTGCGCGGGCGCCCGCGGTGCGCCCAGAAAACTTCTTCTCGGGTGTAGGTGATCTTTACCGGCTTCTGTGCCGCGCGCGCGGCGATGCCGGCAATAATTTCGATTGGGATCACTTCACTCTTCCCGCCGAAACCCCCGCCCACCAGGGGCTTGATCACGCGGATCTGTGACATCGGCATCTCGAGCACCAGCGACAGCTTGTGTTGCAGGTAATAGGGCACTTGAGTGGAGGACCAGACCGTCAGGCGACCGAGTGTGCCGGTGTGTGGATCAAGCTCGAACGATGCCAGCGTGGAGTGAGGCTCCATGGCGGCGTGGGTAACTTCGTTCGCGAGGAATCGGCCTTCGGCGACGTAGTCCGCTTCCGCAAAGGCCTTGTCGGGATCGCCGAAGACGTGGTGGTAGTCCTTCTCGAGGTTGTTCGGCTTGTTGTCATGGATGAGATTCGTCTCGGCCTTCATCGACTCTTCAGGGTCGAAGTAGGCGGGCAGAAGCTCATAATCCACGGCAATCAATTCGAGCGCCTTCTCGGCAATGGCTTCGGAGACCGCAGCCACGCAGGCGACGTTGTCGCCGACGTAGCGAACCTTGTCGAGCGCCAGCGCGTGCTCGTCGTGGCCGACGGGGAGGATGCCAAAGGGGTTGGGTGCATCCTTGCCCGTGACCACCGCAATCACACCGTCGAGCCGCTCTGCCCGGCTGGTGTCAATGCTCTTGATGCGGGCGTGCGGATGCGGCGAATGCAGAATCTTTCCATACAACATGCCGGGGAGCGCGAGGTCGTCGGTGTATTTGCCCGAACCTGTGGTCTTCCCGGCGGCGTCAACCATGGCGATGGATTTGCCGATGATGGAGTAGTCGTTCGTCATTCGTTGTCAGCGTTGAGTTATCAGTTTCCGGCTCTCATTTCGCCGCCGCCATTCCTTTCTTCTCCGCTTCAATCGCCGCCTTGATCGCACTGTACATCTGCGTATAGCCTGTGCAGCGGCAGAGATTGCCGCTCAACGCGCTGCGGATTTCTTCGTCCGTGGGATCCGGATTCACCGAGAGCAGATGCTTCACCGTGATCATGAAACCGGGCGTGCAGTATCCGCATTGCGCGCCGCCCCAATCTCCGTAAGCCTTCTGGATGGCGGCCAGGCTGCCGTGCTCACTGATGCCTTCAACGGTAGTGATCTCCTGGTCCTCGCAACTGAACGCGAGCAACGTACAGGCGAGCATCGGCGTGCCGTCCACGAGCACTGTGCAGGCCCCGCAAGAGGAGTCGTCGCAGCCGCGCTTCGAGCCGGTGAGGCCGAGATCACGGCGCAACACGTCGAGCAGCAGCGCGCTCGACTCGATGGCGAGCTCGTGGGCAAGGCCGTTAACGCGCAGTTCGAGGAGTTCTTTCTTCACCGTGATTCGGCTTCCAGTCTGCTACCGCTTGGTCTGGACTATTCAGGAAGTCTCCCGCCAAAAAGTATCCTATGAAGTCACATTTTCAAAGCGCCGCACTATGGCCAGGATGTCCGGTTCCTGCAGAATCCGATTGGATTCTTTGGCAGCCAGCAGGACGGCCTGTATGAGTTCATGGCTCGCCGCGATCCCCCGCTGTGATAGATAGAAGACAACGTTCGAACTGCCCGACATGGGCCCAATCTCGATTTCCTGATTTCGTCCGATCAGGCTTGCCGGGACTCCTGAATAGACGAAATCGGTCAGCCAGCGATCGCCTTTTTTCTGGGCTTTGATGATGGCCGCCGCGTGAACGCCAGTGGCGGTGCGGAAGGCATCGCGTCCAATTATCGGAGCATTCACTGGAACTGGAACGGAGGCCGCGGCCGAAACCGAGTCCACATACTTCTGCAGAGAACTGAGGTCGTCGTGCCTGATGTCGAGCAGGTTGAGATTCACCAGCAACTGTTCCATGGGCGTATTTCCCACGCGCTCGCCAATTCCGAGCGCGGTGCCGTGCACGCGTGATGCCCCCGCCGCAATGGCGGCCAGCGTGTTCGCCAAATCGAGGCCACGATCGCGGTGACCGTGCCAGTCGATGCCAATGCCGTCGCCGGCCCCAATCTCCGCCAGGAACTTCTTAACCCAGGACACCAGGTTCCAGACCGCCTCCGGAGTCGCAGCGCCACAGGTGTCGCAGAGACATAGCCGCTTGGCCCCAGCCTCGATCGCTTCGGCAAACAAGATACGCAGGTGCTCTGGCGAAGATCGCACGGTGTCCTCGGTCACGTACATCACGTCGAGGCCTTCCTTTACGGCAAAGCGGATCGCTTCCCGGGTGTGGCGCAGGATTTGATCGAGGGTCCATTCTTCCGCGTACTGGCGGATGGGACTGCTGCCGATAAACAAAGCCGCTTCAATTGGCATGCCCGTTAGTTGCGAGGCCTCCGCGATGGGGCGAATGTCCACCATCATGGTGCGGGCGGCGCAGTTGGGGCGTATGCGCATCCGCTGGCTGGAGATTTCGCGGCAGAGTGCGAGTACAGCTTCGCGTTGGCGCGCGCCCGCTCCGGGGAGCCCGACATCAACGGTTTCAATTCCGAGATTCTCCATGAGATGGAGAATCTCGACTTTCACCGCCGCAGGCGGATCGGTAACGGAGGGGCTCTGCAGACCGTCGCGCAGCGTCTCATCGTCGAGCATGACGTGGGCTGGCCAGGAAGTGGTCCGCGGGCCCGCGCGTGCCCAGTCGAAGATGAGGCCGTTTTCCACCGAGATTCCCATGCGGCATTCTCTCGTTACCGGCGAGCTTCGGATGCCGTCGGGCGCAACTTGCCAAACTCACCCGCACGCCTCAAAAGCTCTTCTGCTCCAGCGTTATCACCCTGCGCACGACGGATCACCGCAAGGTGGAAGAGACTGCTGAGTTCGTGAACCCCCTCTTCCAGGCTCCGCTCGAATTCTCGGCGGGCGATTTCGGTCTCGCCTTCGCGCTCGTGAATCACTCCCAAATGATAGTGGGCCATTACATATTCGGGTGTGAGGGTCGCAGAAAGCTCAAAGTGCTCGCGTGCCTTAGCGAGCTTTCCCTGGTGAAACAGTGCCAGCGCAAGCCGGTAGTGGGCGGCATTGTAGTTGGGATTAATCTCGAGACAGCGGCTGAAGGCGGCCGCCGCCTCCGGCATATTGCCGCGGTGGTAGTAGGCAACTCCGAGGTCGTAGTGGGCCAACACAAATGTCGCAGAGGACGTCACCGCGCGGCGATAGTGTTCGATAGCCAGGTCCAGCAAACCTTCGTGGAACAGAAGGTTTCCGAGCTGGTGGTTGCCCAGAACGTTGTCGGGGTCGGCGTCGAGCAAGTGCTGGAGCTCCTGCCGTGCCTCCCGCCCCCGTCCCTCGCGTTCATGCACCAGGGCCAAAAGAAGCCGCTGGTCAATCGCAGCGTCGCGGAGAAAGCGTCCACACTCGGCGCAGAACTTGTCCGCCGTGGCGCCCAAGCGGCCGCAGCGGGGACAACGGACAGAGCCATCAGTCGCTTGTGACATACGATCCTCCTTACGATACGCGTCACTCGTCACTCGAAGCGTGTCGGGTCGAGCGCACGATCCAGACAGAGACGGCGCGCTGGGGAGAATCCTTCCTTCTTGAAGAAACCGAGAAGCTCGAAATCATCCCACGATACTTCGGTGCGCAGCGTCGTGACCGGAGAGCGGATAGATTCAGCCGCAATTGCCGCATTAAGGCTTTGCCCACGCGCTGGCCGCGGTTTGCCGGGGCCACGCCAATAGCATGCAGTGAGGCAGTCGGCTCGCTGACTCCGTATTCGCCATAGTATAGCGATGCGATGACGAATCCGGCGACGCGTCCATCTACTTCCGCGGCCAGCGAGACTTGCAGCGCCGCTTGTTTCACCGCCCGTTCCAGCATCAGTTCGAAATAGCGGGGACGCCTCCGGCCGCTGCCTGCTGCGTCAATCGCAACCACCGCTTCCAGGTCATGCTCGCTCATAAGGCGCACCAGGATACTGTCCGTGTCCAGGACTCCCGGTTCCTCCAGAGGTTTGGTACTCATATAAGGATCCTCTTCTTAAGCACTGCCGAGCGACTGTCCCCCATCGACGCGAAGGATCTGCCCGGTGATCTGCTGCGCCCCGGATCCGCAAAGAAACGTAACGGCGGCGGCCACGTCCGCAGGTTCGACGTATCTTCCCACCAGATTTTCCGCCAAGGCAGCGTCGCGGACCGCCTGCGGCAGGCTGTCGGTAAGCGGTGTGCGCACCCATCCCGGCTCGACGACGTTGATGAGAATGCCCAGGCGGGCAACCTCGCGCGCAACTGTCTTGGCCAGAGCGATCAAACCAGCCTTGCTTGCCGAATACGCTGAGGTGCCGAACTTTCCGCGCGAACCATTGATGGACCCGATGAGCACGATCCGTCCGCCTTCGCCGGCTCGCATCACAGGGATGGCATGGCGCAGCAAAAGAAAAGCCCCGCGCAAGTTCACGCTTTGCACAAAATCCCAGTCCTCCGCTGCAAGCTTCCATATTACCGCTTCGCGGGAGACTCCGGCCGCGTGTACGACCAGATCGAGGCGCCCGTAAATCTGTTGCACCTTTGCGATGGCCGAAGCCACTGAGCCGTCGTCCCGCACATCACAATTCTGGAAGGGCCCAGCCGCCGCCGGACGCGCCACATCCAGCGACACCGCGCTCGCTCCTTGTTGCTCCAAGCCAGCAATAATGGCGGACCCGATTGTGCCGGATCCACCGGTTACCACGGCAATCTTGTTTTCGAGAGCGCGCTTCACGCCACCACCTCGGTACGCCGCGCCAGGACACGGTGGCGGTACGCACCCCAGAGCGCGGCCCCGATCGCTCCAGCATAGATCGAGTCTGGGTGAGTACGCACGCGCATGGCCGGCTTTTCTTCGGCGAGCCTTTCTTCCGCGATCTTGTCTTCCAATGCGCGGCACAGCCCAATATCGGCGGCCAGTCCGCCGGTGATCGCCACGTCGCCGCACGCACCGATCGAGCGCAGAAGCTTCGTGTAACGCCCCGCCATCGACAGGTGAATTCCTTTCAGGATGTCGCTGCGCGCTATGCCACGGCTCACCATGTTGATCACGTCGGTCTCCGCCAGCACCGCGCAGATGCTGCTGACCGATTCCGGATGCTTCGCTTCGCAAGACAAAGGTCCGACGTCCTCCGGCATGATGCCAAGGTAGCGCGCAACGTTCTCGAGAAACTGTCCTGAACCGGAGGCGCACTGACTGGTCATGCGGTATGCCATTACGCGGCTGCGTTCGTCCACCCGCATGGCACGCGCGTGCAGGGCACCGATGTCAATCACGGCGCTGGTGCCGGGCATCAAGAATACCGCTCCTCGCGCATGCGTCGTCATTCCGTAGAAGTGACCACGGCGGAAATCCACCAACTCGCCTTCACCGGTGCTTGCGGTATAAGCGATCTCGTTCTGGCGTACTCCAGCCGCTTCCAGAGACACCTCATAGCCTTCCCGAATCACCTTCCGCAGTTCGCGCCGGCGGATGCGCTCATTGTACAGAGCCAGCACGCTCGCAACACCGTCTCCAGCATCCCGCACCAGCGCAAACTTGACGGCACTCGAGCCCACGTCGACGCCCGCGGCGAGAATGCTCTCTGTAGCGCTCATGCCGCATTCCCTCCTTCGGCAGCGCGCTGCGCGAACAGCGCTGCCCCCAGGGCCCCGGTGTAGATCGACTCCGGAGAAATATTGAGTGTTCGCACGCCGTAGTTCTGTTGGACCAGTCCTCGCAGGGCAGAAACCGCAGCGGGGTTACGGGCTACTCCCCCGGTAAACGTGAATTCGTTGGAAATTCCTCCGGAACGCGCCAGTAGCGACATCGCCCGCAACATGATTGCCCGATGCAGACCCGCCAGGATGTCCGGCACCTTCTGCCCCAGAGATAAGCGATCCCGCAGTTCGGCTCCGGCAAAGACCGTGCACGTGCTGTTGATCTTTACGCTGCAAGTGCTCTCCTGTGCCAGCCTGCCCAGTTCATGCAGGCCGAGGTTCATTTCGTCGGCGATATAGCCCAAGTAGCGGCCACATCCCGCCGCACATCGGTCATTCATCTGGAAACTCGTGACGATGCCGGCGCCATCGACCTGAATCGCCTTGGTGTCCTGGCCACCAATGTCGAGCACCGTCCGCGTGCCCGCGAACATGGCGTGGGCGCCCAGGCCGTGGCAGAGGATCTCGCTGCGGATCTGTTCTTTCGGGAACGGAAGCCGTTGCCGGCCATAGCCCGTACCGACCATTCCCAGCACCCGGATCTCGAGCGATCTCACGGACTCAACGGCCGAGCGCAGTCTTGCTTTCCGTTCGTGGATGTCCGCCGGCGCGGTGGCCAGCGTCTGCTCCAGCGACGGCCCGGCATATCGTTCAAATGCCCCGTCACCTGCCGCATTCTCGACCTCCAGGATGGCGGCGTCGAACAGGCCACACAGGAGGTCGAAGGAAGCGTGCCTCGAGCCGCTGAACTGCTCCGCGACCTGCATGTAGTCGGCTGCGGCCAGATCGCGGAAGAAATCGCTTTTCCGCACCGCCAATTCGCTGAAATGATCGGGAACGCGCAACCGCATCGCTTGGCAGATACAATTGAGTATTTCCTTAACTGCCTCCCGGTTGGGCGCGTATCGGGGTGCATCGGTACCATGGTGCAGCGCCGACTCCAGGCACTCCAACTGTTCCAGATGTTGCCGCTGGCGGAAATTGCGCACTAGGGATCCAATAAACTTGCTTTCAATTCCTGAGAGTTCCGGATCGGCTGCCATGGCATGCCGCACCAGCTCAAATCTCGATTGCACGAGCGCTTCCTCGCGAACGATCTGGGAAGCGACTTCATAGTTGCTGCGAGTGTTGGTGATGCCGCGGCCCAGGATCCGGCCGGTTCGATCTAGCGCGATGGCCTTCGTCGTGGTCGAGCCCAGATCGATGCCGAGCAGAACCTCCACGACGCTCATGCTGTCATCACCGCGGTTCGCCTTTGTGCGAGCATCTGCACGTAGCTCTCGATGCGGTTCTTGATATTTGCCGGCGAAAAATATCGCGGATCCACCAGATCGCTCTCGATGAATCCGCCGGGCACACCCGTCCTCTGCTCGAGTTGCCGCAGCATCAGCAATTGGCCGACACTAAACGAATTGCAACTCTTGACACTGTTGATCATGAAGCCGTCGGCGCGGTATTCGCGGATATAACGCTCCAGCAGATCGACACGCGCCGGCAGCCCGAGGTTGGTGTAGCAACCCAGGCAGTATTCTGCCAGGCTTTCGAGCGGGCGGTTGGGGTCGTGGCGGAAACCGCGGTCGTAAAGTCCGCCCACTCTGGTATAGCTGCTGGCAACTACGACCGCGCCTTCGTCGTAGAACATCTTCCAGAACTCACGGAAGCTCGTCCAGTTGGGCGGTCCCTCCACCACCAGGCGATAGCGCTGGCGCTCCATAGTGCCCTCGGGTGTGACGGGACCAAGTCCCAGCCTGATCCGTTCCGCGATCTCTTCGCGTAGCACGCGGTAATACTCGACGCCCTCGCTCGTGCCTCGGAAGGCGGTGAATATCGGGCCGATGTAATACACGCCGCCGAAGTACGCATCAATCGGGGAGGGCTCGTTTTTCGCGCTCTCCAGCACCCACACGAAATCGTCCTCTGCCTTGGCGGAAAGAGCCAGCATCTCGGAAAGTCGCGCCTCATCGTAGCGCCGGCCGCTGACTTGCTCCAGTTTCGGGATCACCTCGGTGCGCAACTGCTTTACGACGTAGTCGACATGGTGTGGTTCAATGCGTCCGTTGGCCAGGTACGGCACATGCAGCATGGCCACCGGGCATTGATACTCCTGGCGCAAGAGTTCGAACCACTTGAGAAACGTGAAGCATCCCGTGTAGGAGAGCAGCAGCAGGTCGGGATTGGGGAGTTTTACGCCGGTGGGACCTAGGTTGCCCGACTTCAGCATGCCGATATCGCATTTCACATAGGTGCAGACATCCTCGCTGTGCCCTTGCTTCTCCGCTTCCGCAATATAGTTGGCGGAAAGCTTGCGCATGCCGGACTGTAGCGCGTTGATCTCCGGCAGGATCGGGAGCAGATCGAAGGACCGCAACAATTCGGTCAAATTACCGGGAACAAACGTGGAGACGACTCGCCTTCCGTCTGCACGCGCCCGCCCCAGAGAATCGTAGTAGTCCCCAATGAGTTGCTTTTGCAGGACCATGCTCCGCTCTTTCTGCACGGTCGATGCCTTCACAGTGTCTGCGCTCATGCCTCGCTCCTCATGCCTTGCTCCACAAGCGTATGGAATCCGAGAAGGTGCCAGCCTGTTCCCGGATGACGGCAAATTGTCCCGTATCCTCGGAGTACTTGAACTGGGTGTGGGGAATGTGTTCGCGCTCCAGGGCGGCGACCAGCATGGGTTGCTCCAGCAGCGCGGGATCGCAAAAACTCGGAGCGCAAAAAATGACGCCGTCCGCATGATTCTGCCGCACGGCATCGACCAGCCACTGTCCGCGGTGCCCATCGGGTGCATAGCAGGAGGCCGTGGCCACGCTTTGCGTCAGGTAAGCCTGCGCCAGGTTTTCGATCGCGTCACCCTCCTCGGGTACCTCGCCTGTGAACCAGCGCAAACCCAGCAGCAGATCGTCGTCCACGATCCAACAGCCCGCGCGTTCCAGGGTGATAAGCAACGCCAGCGGAGGCTGTTCGCAGAACATGCCCGTCAGCACAACTCGGCTGCGATCTTCTGGAACAGCCGATCCCTGCGAAGCCATCTCGATATAGCGACGCACCATCGTGGTGTGCTCCTCCGGCGGCAGCACACTGCCGGCGCGCAGTACGGTATAGACCTGCGCGATGGGATAGAGCCACGGTGCTTCATTGCGTGCCTGGTAGAGCTCCCGGATCGCGCGGCGGTTCTGGTTGTAGATCCGGATGCTATTTCGGAGATTCTGCTCGGAGATCTGTCCCCCCGCCAGCCGCGCCATGTCCTCGCGGATCGCGGTCAATTCCCGCCGCCAGAACTCACCTCCAACGCGGGCGTCGTAGTTCTGGGGAAGATCGACATAGCGCACGTAGCGTCCGGGGAAGAGCATCGTCCACATGCCGCTCAGGTTGCGGATGACATCGCAGATCGAAGGGAACAACATGCCGTCCAGCACATCGAGCCGTCCCGATAATGCCAGCTCGATGGTGCTGCGAGGAATGTGGCAGATGTAGCTCTGGAAGTAGGCGTCGCCACGGATGATTTCCAACCGGTCGCCGCCTCCGAAGATGCCGACCGGCAACATTCCAGCCGCATGAATCAGTTCTCTGGGAACATAGGTTGGCAGATACCCGATCGCTTTGCGCCCGGGCGCACAGGATTTCCATTCCGCGACTGCCTGGTAGTCAACGTCTTCGTACAAGGTCTGGGCGCGGCTGAGGATTTGATCGAGCTCAGGATTCACGCGAGCTCTCCCCTCTTCTCTGCCATCGAGGTTCACGTTTCTCCATGAAGGCTCGTATTCCTTCCACTGCGTCGGACTCGGCCATGAGTTCGTCAAGGTACATGCGCTCAATTTGCGGCAAGTCCTCCTGCAGTGCCCGCCGCAGCGGGAGGCGGGCAGCGCGTACACCGTATCGCAGCGCGACCGGCGAACGGGCCAGAAAGTGGTCGCGGATCCAGGTTTCGACCGTCGCTTCCAGCTGTCCCTGTGGCGCGGTTCGCACGGTCAGTCCTGCTGCCGCAGCTTGAGCGGTGCTCCATGCAGCTCCGGTCAACACGAGTTCCGCAGCGCGACTTACGCCAATCCGGGCCGGCAATAGCACAGCCGACGCAGGCGGGAAAACTGCCAGCTTGATTTCGGGACAAGCGAACGCGGCGCCTTCCTCCGCGACGATGAAGTCGCAAGCCAGTGCCAGTTCAAATCCTCCGCCCAGGCACTGCCCCCGCACGGCCGCAACTGTGACCGCCGGCAGTTCGAGCATTTGCCCAAGCAGTCGGCTGAACTGCGGCAACATGGTCCTGACATGCTCGGGCAGGTGCTCCTGCACGCTGGCGCCAAAACTGAAATGGGGACCTTCCGCGGTGAGAATCATCACCTTGAGCTGTGGCCGATTTCGCAGGTCGTCGAAGGCCGCGGCCAAAGCTGCCATCATTGCCTGGTCGACGATGTTGGCCTTGGGTGCAGCCAATGCGACGCGGGCGACTTGGCCGTCGTGTTCAACAGAGAGTTTCAGGCTGCTCGTCATCATTATTCTGCCTTTGTCGTTTCCGGAACTGCCCAGGGCGCAATTTCGGCGATCAAGGCTTCGTTCCAACGTGCGCCTTCCGCCAAACGCTGACGCAACCGGACAAAGCCCACTTCGCGTTGCTGCCGGGTGCCGTGGTGGAAAGCGCGAAAACCGGCATTGGCCTCCGTCATCATGTTCAGCGCCAACCAGGCGCGGTTGGTTTCGCGGTTCCGGTCCCAATGTTCCAGTTTGTGTTTCCTCACACTCTCGACCGTCTTGGTCAGGCAATCAGGCATGGTATGCAGGAGTTTCGTGCACAGTCCCTCGACCGCTTCATCCAGCAACGAAAGATCAATGGCGCCTTTGGACATCAGGGCCTTCCCCGCCTCTCGCGCTTCTCCCGTCTTCCAGTCTCCGAAAACCAAGCGGCCAAATTCGTCGTACTCGCGATCGGTCACGACCAGCGGGTTGGACACATATCTGCCGTCAACCTTGAGTGCCGGAACGATCTGCGTGAGCCCTCCCAGACGATAGAAGCGGTGCGCGGTCCACGGCTCGCAGAGCGTGGCGCTGAGCATGGCGTGCTCTATGCCCACGAACAGCGGCAGGAAGTCGGTGCTGCCGCCATCAGGCGCTGAACCGTGTCTCGGTCCAGCCTGGCCGAATACAGCAAGGTCGCTGGCTACGGAAAAGTCGCAGGCCATTCCAATCTCTTGTCCACCGCCGACCCTCATGCCGTTTACGCGGCACATCACCGGCTTGTCGCAACCGAGGACAGCGCTGACCATATCATTGAACAAGCGCATGTATTGCCGGTACTCGCCTGGGGCCCCGGCATAAATCTCCGCATACTCGCGCGTGTTGCCGCCGGTGCAGAAGGCCTGCGTGCCCGCGCCCGTGAGCACGACGGCAACCGCGGCGCGATCATTGCTGGCTTCGCGCAACGCGAGGATAACTTCCTTGATCGACGTCGTGGTGTAGCTGTTCAGTTCGCGCGGATTGTTCAGAGTGATCCACACATTGTGCAGTCCGTTCACGCTCGTGCCGTCGCGATCGCGTGCGGGCCTGCGCTCCAACAGGATTTCGCTGGGGGAAAACTGTTCGACCAGGTTGTGATCTTTCATAGCTTTATTCCTTGTTGTATGCTCCGCGACTGCGGTACCAGTACCGCTCGCCTTCGGAGTTGGTGATGATGGACCGCCTCGAGAACATGCTGGGCATCCTCGAGTGGGTGCATCTCGACAAAGGGCTGAATATGAATTTTTCCTTCCAGCACCATGGCCAGCGCGTTCGGGTACTGAGCGGGAGGGCATCCCCAATTTCCGCGAGCGGTGGCATCGAAGGCCATCAAATTGGACAAACGCACTTCAATTTTCTGCGCGGTATAGCCGACGATCGCCAGGTGAGCGCCAGGATCGAGCAGGCTGAACGCAGTCTGCTGGCCGGCGGTCGTCCCGCTGGTCTCGAAGATCTTGAGGCCGATCCCGCGCCGGCCGCTCTGCTTGGCGAAAGACCGCACAGCCGATTTCACATCCGCGCACTCGCGGGCGTTCAAAGCCAGTGCAGCACCGTGCGCCGAGGCAAGCTCCAACCGATCCGCGTCAACATCGATTGCCACGACTGCGGCTCCCAGCGCAGCGGCAATTTGCACTCCGAACCCGCCGATTCCACCGGTTCCGACAAAGACCGCGACATCGTCGGCGCTAAGACCGGAACGGCGAATGCACTCATACGGAGTCGTGACCGCGTCCGCGACGACCGACAGCATCTCCAGGGTGAGTCCCTTGGGAAGGTCTTCGGGTACCGGGCACAGGCCACGTGCTGGTACCCGTATGCAGGTTGCAAATCCTCCATCGGCATCATTGCCCGGCATGAACTGTTTGCGGCAGATGGTCGGGCGCCCGCTGCGGCAGGCATCGCAATCGCCGCAGGGAATTACGGCAGGCACAATGACCGAGCGCCCGATCCAGTTTCCAGTGTGCTCTCCGGCCAGCACGACGCGACCGGCGATTTCATGTCCGAGGATCAACGGCAGAGCGTGGCGGGTGGGAATGCCCTCGTAAGCAAATCCAATGTCAGTGTGGCAAACACCGCAGCCTGCTATCTGGATTATCACTTCGTCAGGTGAGAGTTCTCCCAGGGCCGTTTCGGCCCAGTCGAACTGGCCTTTGACAACCAACCTCAGGCCCTTGTTCGTGGCGGGGGCGGAGCAGGCGCTTTGCGCGGGCAGGGGTGTAGTCATCGGAAGTCTCCTCACCCACAAATTCGAACGATCGTTCGAAAACGATGAGCCAAGGTACCTTGGTTGGGGGAATCGAGGATGTGATTGCGATCACGTTCGCTTGTGATTTGATGGCGGGAGAGCATGTTCCCGAAGATGTGCTGGCCGTTCTCGATCCTGCCCATGACTTCGGAGCGCGCCGTTATCCGGCACGCCTTTTCCGCCCTTGTCGAACGCAACATCCGCTACCTAGGCCTCCGGAAAAATCCGCGACCTAGCCACGCAGAATTCAAGGCAGACCACACCGGCGGCACAGTTCCGTCACGTTCAAGAATGGAGTACGATAACGCTGTCCAAATATGGCTTCATCCTATCTTCGCCACAGGAAGCAGGAGCCATGCGTTGTTCAGGTGAATCCAACCCGTCGCGTGGCTTCTGGAAGGCGATCTTTCCGGCCGTCGCACTGCTGTGCGCACTGCCCCTCGTTGCACAAAAAGCCCGGGAGACAAGCCCACCCAAATACGACGTCCAGACCGAGACAAAAATGAAAGGAACCGTGGAGGAAGTAAGAATGCCTCCAAAAGGCAGTGAGAAAGAGGTTGCCCACCTGCTGGTGAAGACTGGGACGGACACCGCCGACGTGTATCTCTGCCCCAAGTCCTTTCTCGACGACATGGGCGTGAGTTTCAGCAAGGGGGACGAAATCGCCCTCACCGGCTCAAAAGTCAAGCAAGGCGAAGCTGACCTCATCCTTGCCCGCGAAGTCGTCAAGGGCGCCGATACGCTCGTCCTCCGCGACGAGAAAGGCAATCCCATCTGGAGTTGGCGCCGTTAAGAGGGGTCAAGTGGTATATTTTCGGTCGGGCCGGGAGGTCAAATCGGAAATTCCGGCCTAAAGCGGCGGCTAGGAGGATAGGCATGGGATTCATCGCTTGGATTGTGGTTGGACTGATCGCAGGTTGGCTTGCTGGCCAGGTTATGAAGGGCGGTGGCTACGGCGTACTCGTGGACATCATTCTTGGAATCCTCGGCGGCGTTGTGGGCGGCTGGATCTTTGGACTTTTGGGAATCTGGCCGGGCGGCGGCATGATCGGCTCCATCATTGTGGCATTTATTGGAGCGGTGATTTTGGTCTGGATTACCCGCTTGCTGAAAAAAGCCTGAAGAAGACTTTTGACAAAAAACGAATCACGCTGTGATGGTGATTCGGCTCTGCCAACAATCGAGCCCGGCAGCGATTCCCCATTGCGTCCACGGCACCACGGTCCTGATGCTGCACTGATAAGCGGGAAAAGAGACCCTTCAACTTGGCTCCGCACATGAATAATGCAGCCTAGTGGATGGACGGAATGCTGGGAGGGAAGCGCATGGAAATCGCGTCGTCCGAGAAAAATGAAAAGACGATATTGGTTTCCGTCGCGACGCGCTGGCCATCTTTGAGGTAGGGGCGGTAGCGCCATTGGCGAACGGCGCGGACTGCGACCGCAGCGAGCGCACGATTGCCAGAGACGACTCTCACGCTGCGCACGGTGCCATCAGACTCCACCTGCGCTGTGAGAGCGACTTGACCGTGAGCGCGGACATCCGGATAGACCGGATAGACGAAACGCAACGGCGGTCTCGAGGCTTGGATATCGCTGTCTTGGCCGGAGAGTGGGAGAGTCGTAGCCACACCGTGGAAGCGGATTGCGCGCTTCGCAGCTGGAATTACGTTTGGGTTGTGAGTTGGGACGACTGCGGCAATCGATGCCCGCATGATGGCAGTTCCCGGGGCAACGAGGAGCTGGGCAGTGGCTGCCGACGGGGCGATGACGGTGGGGTTCTCAGCAATGGGCGCTGGCTTTGCGGAGTGTGGAGAATTCGGCAGGGCGATCGCGTTGATCTGCTGGAACCGAGGCTGATTGTGGGCTTGGGAAGCTGGTATTGCTTGGATTCGATGCCATGCGATTACGGAAATGATGCAGAGGGACAGCGCGCCGACTGTTGTTGCCAGCCCGGACCAGGCGAATATGGGCGAAGACGAGGGAACCGGGTTAGGCGTGGGCGCGATTTCCGCGAGCTGTGCTACGACCTTTTCTTGTCGTTCCTTTTTCTGGGCCGGCGCAGCATCGATCCGCACCGTCGGTGGCACGAAATTTTCAACCACACCAATAACAGGCAATGGTTCGCGCGAATGCGACACGACGCCCGCGTTATTGCGGAAGAGGGCGTTGACCAGTGTGCGCTGGCGCGGGTTCAGGAGTGGGATGGAGAGCTGGCGAAAGTTACGAAACGTCCAGAGCAGATAAATGCGTTGCCATAGAGAAAGTTCAACGCGCACCAATCCCTGCTGTGTTTCAAACAGCAAGAAGCCGGATTGAAGCTTGTTTAGAAACACGGGCACCGTCAGGCGATATGCACCTTGGGTGCCACAGAGTCGGATTGTAACTTGTAGATAACAGATTTGTTATTCGCCATGGCGGGACACCTGGGATGAGCTAGTGCAAAGCGTTTCATGCGCGCGCCCTTTAGGATGCATACCTCCAGCCATCAATAACCCATTTGCTCCGATTCAGCCATTCCTCGTGGCAGCCACTCTTTGCGGCTACCCCGCTTGACGATAGCTTAAACCTGGCGGGAAAAATTCACTGTGACATGGCGAGGGAATCAGCTTCCCTGACCGGGAGGTAATTGTAACGTGACTTGTGTCGTAACTGTCGCATCCATGCTCCTGCAAATGGCTGCATCCAACCTCGCTTCTGAGAGAATGCGGCCTTTCCCCTTCATTTGATGGATCGCGTTTCGGAGGGGTGCTCCAATTCACTTGAAGAAAGACTGCGCATTCGCATTCTCGCCACGGTCAACGATTGCTTTTCAGCCAGCTCATCTCCCGTGATTTGGAATTCTTTCTCGTACTCCGCCTGCGCTTGCGCAAGCAATCCTTCTCGCTGGAACAACACCCCCAAGCCCCAATGCAGCTCCGGGAATCGGGGGTCACTCTGTTGCACGCGCTGCAGGAGTTGTTGCCCATATTCCAGTCTTCCCAAGCCGATCTCAACGATCGCTAGGGACACAAGCGCAGCATTCTTCCCTTTTGTCTCCAATCCCGGGTTTTGCAGCATCTGATTGAGGACTGCCTCCGATTCCAGGTATTGTTTCTCCGCGAACAGTCCGCGTGCCAAAATCAAGGAGACCTTGGGATCCTTCGGAGAGATCTGATTTGCCTTGCGGTAGAGATCAAGTGCCAAATCAGTATTTCCTTGATTCATGTATTCGTTTCCCAGTAGTCCGTACGCCAGCCCGTCTGACGGGTTGATTTCGATCACCCGTTTATAAAACGCAAAGTTGTCATGATAAAACTCTTGCTGCGCAAACGTTACGGCTGACAGCGCCGTCAGTACGACGCCCATAACAGCCACCACAGCCAGCTTGGCGGCCTTGGGCATCGACCATAGTCTTGCAACCAGCATGCCCACCATAAGGCATAGGCCGACCGACGCCAAATAGAGGTAGCGGTCGTGCGTCATGTCCCCCTGGGGGTAGATCCGTACCACGGCGAGCGCGGGGAGGATCGGCGCCGCCAGCAGAGCTGCAGCCAACCCGAGAACCGGGCTGTACCGGAACGCAAACCAGCTCACAACGGCCACCCCTGTCGCGATAGCCACCAACTCCAGCAAGAAAATTGCCGTTGGCGACGCGGTCAGCGGGTTCACGTAGCAACCGCTCAATCCCAACGGTATGATCAATTTCTTCAAATAAAAGAGCATGACAGACGGACCGCTGAAGATCGCCTCCGCCCAGCTATGTTCGCTCGCGTCGGTTCCCACTTGGTGCATCGCGAACCACCGTGCGAGCACATAGATCCCGGTCGCCGCAACATACGGACCGCCAGCCAACCAAAGCCGCTTGGCCGGTCCGCCTTCGACTTGGCCCCGCAATCGCACCCAGGCGATGACAATCAGGATCATCAGGACGGCGATTCCGGTTTCCTTGGCAAACAGTCCTGCACCGTACAACGCTGCACTGGCCAACACCTGGTGTCGCTCTACAGTTTTGTTGTCGCCCAGCAGCACCAGAATGGAGCCCACCGTGAAAAGCGTAAACAGCAACTCACAACTGGCGGAAACCCAGGTGACCGCATCAACGTGAATTGGGTGTACGGCAAAAACCGCTGCCGCCACGCCGGCGCCGATATCACTCCCCGTCAGCCTCCGGCACAGCTGGAACACCAGATATGTGGCGGCGACATGCAACAAAACATTCGAGAGATGCCAAACCCAAGGGGAGAGTCCGCCGACCGTGTGCACGAGCAACATCCAGACTGAAAACAACGGACGATAAAAGCGCACCCTCCCGCCCGGTCCCAACTGACTCCACAAATGAGAGCCTAGAAGTCGGGGCAAGTATTGCCAGGACTGCACTTGCGGGTTTCGGACGATTTGTGCACCGTCGTCACGCACAAACCCGCAGAAGAGCGAACGTGAGTACACCGCCATGGCCAGGCCGCAAGCGACCAGACTTAGACGAGCTTCCCACGACCGCTCGCGCCAGCTACGTCGTGGCGATATGCTCCTCGGCCTGTCGGCTTTGCTCCTCTTCTTCATTCAATCCTGTGGACGCATCGCAGAACAAAAGACGGGGGCCTAAGCGTGCGAATGAAGCCGCGCCGGGGGGAGATATCTAGGATTGATGAATCGCTCTGTATTGTCAAGATGCGTCGGCGGATAGGAGACAGAACGGCGGGCTGGCCTATTATCGCCGCCGGGGCACTCCCGGTTTCGGGTGACCTGAATCTTGGATCTTCAGCTTAACTTCGGATTTAAAACTATAACAGTTCCGCAGATGTGGACCAGTAATCATCCGGAGCAGTCCTTTACAGTAACTTATGCAGTAACCTGCTGCTCGGCGCTTCAACGTGCCGACTGTTTCGCACTACCGCGATCTGTGGAACCAAGTGTATAGTTGACGCCCATATCGTTTTCGCAAAGAAATGGAATCGCTATCTACAGCTTGCAGCCAAGATGCATTAGGGCAGGCCGCGCGCTTTTTCTCCCGAAGTGCGGGAAAGCTTAGAGTGCTTCGCGCGAATTTCCGGTGCACCCAAGCGGAATGGCTGCGTAGGATCAAAAGCCGTCTGAACACACCGTCAAGAAAACAATGAGGGATCAGGACATGCCAGGACATCGCAAAGATCATTGCGGCATTGGCGGCACGGCTATATCCGCCGTTCTGCTTTTTATCAGCGTGGGCGCGCTGCTGGCTGCGGGCCAAACGTCGGTCACGACGTATCACTACGACAACTACCGTACCGGCTGGAATCAGAACGAGACGGTGCTGACGCCAGCCAACGTGGGGGAAACGACGTTCGGTCTGCTGCAGACCGTGACGCTCGATGATCAGGTGGACGCGCAGCCTCTGGTCGTGCCGGGTGTGCTGATCACAGCCGGCAATTATCAGGGCACGCACGATGTGGTTTATGTGGCTACGGAAAACAATTCGATATATGCCATCGACGTTCACAGTGGGACTGTGCTGCTGAGTCCGAATTTTGGAACGCCAGTGTCGTCGCCGTTGGGATGCAACAACAATGGACCGAATGTCGGCATCAACTCGACTCCGGTGATCGATCCGAGCAGCAACACGTTATACGTGATCGTTTACACGCAGGACCCAACCGGACCGGCCTACCGTCTTCATGCACTTGATCTGGGAAGCTTGACCGACAAGGTGACACCGCAGTTGGTAACGGCTTCGCACACATTGACCGATGGAACGACATTCAACTTCAACGCGACGTACCAGCGCCAGCGTCCAGCGCTGTTGCTGGCAAGCGGGAGCATTTATGCGGGATTTGGCAGCTTCTGCGATTACTCGCCGAATCTCTCGCGCGGCTGGCTGCTGGGGTGGACGGCGGGATCGCTGACGCCGTTTGTGTCGAACCAGCTTAACGACCAGCAGGCAACCGACAACGGCAGTTTCTTTCTGTCCTCCATCTGGATGTCGGGCTACGGACCGGCAACCGATGATGCGGGCAACATCCTGTTCGCGACCGGGAACTCGGATCCTAATACGTACGACGGCGTGACCAACATTCAGGAAAGCGTAGTCAAGATATCGTCCACCCTAACGACGGTGCTTGACCTGTTTACTCCGGACAACCAAGTGAGCCTGGACAAGGCGGATACGGATTTCGGCTCGGGCGGGGTGCTGGTGCTGCCCGATCAGCCGGGACCGATTCCGCATCTGGCGGTGGCGGCGGGCAAGTTCGGCACGATGTATCTGATGAACGAAGACGACCTCGGTGGGTACTCTCCGACGAGGAATAATGTACTGGGCAGCTACACGATAGGCGCTTGCTGGTGCGGCCCATCGTATTTCGTGGATCCATCGGACGGGGCAGGACGAGTGGTGAGCAGCGGCGGCGGGTCAGCAGAAGTCTGGAAAGTGGAGACATCGCCCCAGGTGGAGTTGACGAATGTGACGAGCGCTTCGGGGCTAGATGTGGGGGTGCAGGATCCTGGATTTTTCACCTCGGTTTCATCAAACGGTAATGCAAATCCAATTATCTGGGCAATCTCGCGCCCGACGATGAATCCCGGGGCACCTATTTCTCTTTATGCGTTTAATCCGGAGTCGGGCGGAGGCACAATGGCGGAATTATTCGCAACGACTGCGGGCGCATGGCCAAATACTGGTGGCAATGCGAATCTGATTCCGGTAGTGGCGAACGGTCAGGTATTTGTGGCCAGCAACAAGCAATTGCAGATCTTTGGACTGACCGGGGGAAACGCGGTTGCGACTACCACCACGCTGAGTTCGTCGGTGAATCCATCGCTGTTGGGCAAGCCCGTCGTTTTCAGCGCCACGGTTTCTCCACAGTCGGGCAGCGGTACTCCTACGGGCAACGTAACCTTCCAGAACGGCACGGCAGTTCTAGCTACGGAAACGCTGAGCGGCGGGACTGCAACGTACGTCACGTCGAATTTAGCCTTGGGTTCGAATACCATCACGGCAGTTTATGGAGGCGCTTCCAACTTTAGCGGCAGCACATCTGCACCGCTCAATCAGGTTGTGCAGGCGGCGACCACGACCACCATCACATCCTCGCCAAACCCGGCCACCTACGGAGAGGCCGTGATTTTCAGCGCGACGGTCACTTCCAGCATCGGCGCTCCGCCCAATGGAGAGACGGTCACCTTCAAGCAAGGCGCGACAGTACTGGGAACGGGAACGTTGAGCGGCGGCACGGCGACCTTCTCCATATCGACGCTCGGGGTGGGCACGAAGGCGGTCACGGCGGTTTACGTGGGCGACGCCAACTTCGCCTCCAGCACGTCGAAGGCAGTTAGTCAGGTCATCAGGAAAGCCACGAGCACGACGACACTGACCTCGTCACAGAATCCTTCAACCTACGGCCAGCCGGTGACGTTCACCGCAACGGTCGCACCGCAGTTCAGCGGGACGCCGACCGGCTCAGTCGTGTTCAAAGACGGCACGAAGACGCTGAAAACGGTGAAGCTAAGCGGAGGCGTGACCAGCTATACAATTTCGGCGCTGGCCTCGGGCACGCACAACATCACGGCGACGTACAACGGCAGCACGAGCTTTGGCGGTAGTTCGGCTTCGCTGACACAGACGGTAGATTAGCCTTACGACCTCGACGCTCAAGGTGGGCGCAACGACGGTCACGGCGGTGTATGGCGGTGACTTGAACTTCGACGGCAGCGAGCACCATGCTGGATATCTACCAGCAGTTCGTTCCAGAATCGCAGATGCGAGTAGTTGAACGCTTAGGCAGTCTAGGTCAGACGGTGAACTGAGCAGTTGAATTGGACCCAATGGGACTCAAGAACAAAGGAGCGAGAGATGCAAGTGACTGAAAATATGGTGGCCAGGGACGGAGTTGAACCGCCGACGCCAGCCTTTTCAGAACTCATATTTCCAGTGTTTCCAACAACTTCAATGGTTGCCGTGGGACTGCTAAACACTGGGAAATACGGGCAACGCGGAGGAATCGTGGGTGATTGTCGTGGGTGATTATTTTGAACTTGGTATTAAAGGGTCGGTCGCGTAGGGCGTGAATTTGAACCACCGACCTTTGGGTTACAAACCCAACGATCCACCTTTATAAGGCACGGTGCTCCTCGGGTATCGCCAAGGCTTCGCTACGACGGACTACAAAACCGGACTTCTCTATTCACGGCCGAACCCTACATCTTCCGGATACTCGACTTGAAAACAGAATGTCCCTAGGCAACGAATGTGGGGCTTTTGCCGGCTGCTAAAAAAGGGGTTCGAATCCTTCTCCCTCTACCAACAAGTCTGAAGTGCAGAGAAATCCGCTTGGGCTGCTCTGGAAATCGCGGGGAATGGCCGCAATTCCGCAGTTCTTGCTTTCAAACCGGACCGGAGAAAGTGTCGCTCTTAACTCCGCAGGCGAGCCTTCGCGCCTTTTTCTCTGAAGGGCGCACACGCAGTCCGGTTTCAGAGACTCCATCAGGCGAATACCAAGCGATCACAAACCGATGCTGTGGCGAAGGCGACTTGATTTTGTCAGCACTGGAAGCACGGCGATGACGAACGGCGAAATCTCGCATCCACAACGTCGATAGGTTCGGATTCTTTCAGATGCGGGGTCTCGACGTTAGCGGCCCATGCGGAGAGCTCAATCGATCCCGTGAATGCGCATGCTGACCAACTGATCGATGCTCAGGTTCTGCATTCCGCGCGAGCGCAGGTCGCTAATGTATTCCGGTGTGACGTTGTGAATGCGCATGGCCACCAGTTCATCCGGTTCGGGATGGGAATACCCCAATCCCTGCAACTTCTCGATAAATTCCGGGGAAACGCCGTGAATCCTGAAGGCGATTAGCTGTTCGAGGTCCACGTGATCGTAGCCGCGATTTTTGAGCTCCGCCATCCATTCCGGGGTAGCACCGTGAATTCTCATCGCAATCAGCGTGTCTTCATCCGGTGCGAAGCCGGCTTGATGGAGAAAGTGGATCATTTGCGGCGTTACGCCGTGGATGCGGAACGCCACGAGTTTGTCGCTGTCTGAAATCTTGAGACCGGCCGCGCGCAGACCTTCGATGAAAGCGGAATCCACCCCGAAGATGCGGAACGCGATCAGCTTGTCGGCATCCAGATCGGTGAGGTGTTCGGCCCTCATCTGACGCGCGAATTCGAGGCTGACGTCCTGCACCGCCATACTGTACTGCTTCTCTTCGTCAACAGAGAAGTTGAGCGAGCGCATTTCGCGCGCGTAGTTGGGATCCGGCTGGAAATGAAAGATTCCCGCACCTTCTCCATTGTCAAGGAAGCCTTCGCATTCGATCTTGCCAGCGTCGCGCGCAATGGTGAAGTGCACGTCCTGACGGCCGGACTTGGAGAAGTCGACGCCAGGAAAAGAACTCGCCGGCCAGTCGGATTCGTGGTTGGAGTTTCCGCCGTGGTGGTGTTCGATCAGAGAGAACTCAACCTTACCCGGGTCGTCGGACTTACGAATCGTCCAGTCGCCGCTGCGAACGTCTCCCGCCCGACTCTTGACTACAACGGTGAGCAGGCAAATAGCGAATACCAGAAAAGCAACGGTGCGATGTAGTCTCATAAGGTTTTCTCTCCGCTAAATCTCACCGGGTGAATCCAGGACTCCCAGCTGCTTGAGCTGGATCAACTTCCGCAGGGTGAGGTTCTGGAATCCATGCTTGCGAGCCCTTTCGATGAATTCCGGTGTGATGTCCTGCACTTTGGCGGCGATGATATCGCCGACATCGAACTTGAATCCCGCCGCTTGCAGGGCTTTGACATACTCGGGCGTCACGTCTTGCACGCGCATGGCAATGAACTCATTGGCGCTGGGCGCAAGGCCAAGAGCTCGAATATCGCGAACGTACTCCGGAGTTACATCCTGGATGCGCATGGCCACGAGGCTGTCAGCATCTATCAGCAGACCCAGATCGTGGAGGCCACGAACGTACGCCGGCGTGACGTCCTGCACTTTGAGGGCGATGAGTTGGTCGACGCCAGGTTGAATTCCGGCTTCCTTCAGGCCGCTGACGTATGCTGCATCGACGCCCTGAATTTTCAAAGCGACGATCTGGTCAGCATTCGGGTCAAGACCCAAGCCGCGCAGGTCGTGAATGTATTCGGGCGTGACGCCTTGGATGCGCATGGCGAGGAGTTTGTCAGCATCGGGCTGCAGTCCCTGTTCATGTATGCCGCGGACGTATTCCGCCGTGACGTCTTGAATCCTCAGAGCGATGAGTTGGTCTACCGTGAGGTTGCCGAGACCGGCGGCCTTCATCGCATCGATGTAGGAACTGGCAGTGGTCGACTGCTGCTCGTCTGCCTGAGGGTGGGCAGGCGAGGGCTTGGCGGCAGCGGCCGGGGCGCTACTGGGCGCAGGGCTTGACTGTGGGGAAGGGGCAGCGATCCCAGCAAACCTTGCCAGAGCACTCGGTGCCAGAGAACTTTCACTGACATTTACGGTGGGCTTTGGGTAAGCGATCCCGAGCAAGGCATTACCCGCGGCCAGTGCCGCCGTCAGGCAGAGGAGACCGCCGGTGAGCCCGATCCCGCGCGTTCTGCCCCCGATCGCCTTCTGGCCCAGCACGCGAAAGATTCGCTCGGAAAGAGGACCGCGGTTCACGGCCATCGCCAGTACGGGCGCAATCCTCCAATCCTCCATGATCGTGAGTGCGCGTGCGTATTCGACAGGGTTGCCATAAAGGGAAACGGCGACATCGTCACAGCAGTGCTCGCGTTCGGCGCGGATGCGCTTATTCAGCCACCACACGGCGGGGTGATAGAAGAGCAGAGTCTCAACGGCAATCTGGAAAAGATTCACGAAGGGATCGAGCCGCTGGATGTGCGCCAGTTCGTGCGCGATTACCGATTGTAGTTGCTCCTCGGAAAGGCCAGTGAGAGCGGTCACAGGCAACAGGACGATCGGACGAAACCAGCCAATGACCGCCGGCGCTTGCAGCCACAGGCACTCGCAGTAACGAATCGTCCGCTCCAGACCAAGCTGGCGCTGCACCGTCTGGCACATCACAAGCACTCGGGCGCTCGGGGTGGTGGTGGACTGTTTGCGGCGTTTGCGCTCTAGAAGCAGGAATCCGCCTGCGGAACGGAGGCTGAAGAAAACCACTCCGAGCAGCCACACTTCCACCACCCAGGGCGGGACGTCCAACGATGGAGAGAGGCGGGATGGCCCAGATGAACTTCCTACGACCATATCGCCAGCGCCCGTCGACAGTCTTCCGGCGACCCGACAAGATTTTGCTGGGGCCGCTGCGCCGGAAAGTGTCAGAACGAAGAACGTAGCGATGGGCGTGGCGAGCATCAGAGCGAGCGCCCCCACGCCCAGTACATAGCGGGCGGAGGCACGTCGACAAAACGTCATGAGAACCGCGGCTAGCGCCGCCACAGCCGCGCCTTGCCACAGAAAGTGCAGCAGGGCCCAGCCCAAGGAATGCATCACGCTCGGGGAAAGCCAATTCATTAGACTGGTCATCGCCGGCTCCTTTCGTATTCGTCCAACAAACGGCGCAGTTCGTCAATTTCCTCACGGGAGGCTCGACGCCCTGCCAGTGCATGCATCATGAGTTGACTGGCGGAGCCTTCGAACACGCGCTGCAGCATATCCCCGGCAAGCTGACGCTTGGTTTGCTCGGCCGGCAGGCATGCTTCATAGACGTGCGCCCTCTGGGTTTCGTTTCGGCGAACGGTACCCTTAGCGGTCATAATTTGTAGAAACTTCAGCACGCTCGTGTAACCCATGGCCCTTTTCTCTTTCAAGAAGTCGTGTATTTCCCGAACCGTGGAAGGTCCTCGGGTCCAGAGAACACGAAGAATTTCAAGCTCCGACGCGGTGGGCTTCTGTGGCGGTTGCTTCATGAGGCGAACCATACTACGAAGATATTCGTAGTGTCAACGAAAATCTTCGTACATGCGAGAAGGAGTCGGCAACAATTTCCTAAATTCTCCAGAATCCTGTGTTTCCCGCGATGTGCCACGGGAGATGCTTTCCGCACTTTCGGACTCTCTGGGGAGCAGGCAGTCAATCGCGAACCCTTTTGCGAGTTGAGCCGGCTTGACACCGCGGATTGGCAGCCCAATGATCGCTGAGCCTTCGCCCGTCTCGCGGCCACGGAAACAAGACAACTTGATCCTGTGCCCGAACCTAATGCGTTTCTCCGGCGCGCTCATTTGTAGAATGAAACCCAGGTAAGCTACTGAAATATGGGGTCTTACTTGGAACCTGTGTTGAAAGTTCGAATCCACTTCCCTCCGCCATAAAGTCTGAAGTGCAGAAATAGGAACATTCGTGGTGACGGACTCGTTTTACCGAAGTCAAATCCTCGGCGTTTCCACATGAACAAGCGCTTCATCCAATTTCCTGTAACGTTCACACTGGCTTTATCGATTCTCGGTACCTGTCAACAGCCGTTGACGGTCGAAGAGATTGTTGCCCGGCATATCGAGGCGCTCGGCGGTCAACAGAAGATCGACGCCGTCCATTCTCTCGTTTTTCGACTCACTTATCGTGAGGGCGATTTCGTCATGCCACACGGCTATATGGCCAAGCTGCGGCCATACTACAAAACCCTTGGGGATCCTAAGAACCTCAAAGTGGACGTGAACGAAGGCTTTGATGGGAGCGCCTGGGAATACTATTCCGATCCCGGAGTTGTTCTGCGGGTAGTTGGAGCCGCAGCCGCTGCCACCCGGCATGGCACGGAGTTGATTGACTCCCTGGCCGACGCCGGGATGCTGGGCGCGCAAATCGAACTTGCCGGCGAGGAGTCTTTTGCCGTTAAGCCGGCATTCAAGCTACACGTCACTCTCGCCGATGGCTTCGAGAAAGATTTGTTTGTGGATCGGCAATCGTTTCTCATTCTGGGCGACCGGCGCACGGCTCCTATCCATGCCTTCGGCACGGCAGTGGAGTCCGAAAATCGGTTTGGCGATTATCGTCCTGTGAACGGTGTGCTGTTCCCTTTCGTCATACGGGAAGTGGAGATCGCGACCGGAAACGAGCTGAATTCGGTAACAATGCAATCCATCACGGCTAATGAGAAATTCGACGTGAGCTATTTTGGTCCTCCGCGATTCGAGCGCACACTGTTGCAACAGATGCTGGAGGAACTTTATATGGAGCGCGACGACCCGGTCTCCGTAATGTGGACTTATCGGACATTTCGCGCTGCCAACCCAGCCATAGATACGCGAGATGGGGTGGAATTCATTGGTTATCAGATGACGAAGATGAGCGATTTCCACGGAGCGATCGAACTACTGAAGGCAAACGCCGCGGACTACCCCAAGTCCGCCAGCGCCCAGTTTGGGCTTGGTCGGACCTATAAAGCCGCGGGCGATACTGTGAACGCACGGGCATGCTTTCAAAAGGCTCTTGAGATCGATCCGACCTTCAAGAAAGCAAAAGACGGGCTCAACACCCTGCGGTAGAGCATCGGATTCGAGGGAGCGGCGCGTAATGGAAAGGTTTTCTGGCTAGTCGTGTGCGCGGAAAGAGTTGTGACTGCCCGCCAGGCATGCAGTCTGGGCTACCCTTCGCACCAGACGACAACGGAACTCGTTCTTAAGAATCTTAAGACGACTTCTCTTGGCCCTCGTTCTGAGGAAGTGCAGTCCCGGAATCGGACTCATCTTCCTCGAATTCTTCATCATAGAGCTGGGAGAAGTCCGGCGAGGGGGCCGGGATGAGCTGCGCCTTCGCGAGTTCTGAGTAAAACACCTCTGGCATACTTCCGGGTGCCCATTGTGCGCTCAGAGTCTGCGCTCGTGACATCTGACTGGTGTCCAATGGCGGCGATCCTAAACCAGCATAGACTTGTACTCCTGATCCGTACAGCGCATTAAAGGAAAGAGTGCCACGAGCATACTTCTCCAATTCTGCTCCCCTCACTACACATTCCCACAAGACGTGCATTGCAAACATCGGATGTGTAAGAGCAACTCCTTTGGGACCGGCTATTGCATGACACCGCCGACTCTGGACCAGCGCTTGTCATTCGTCTACTCCGAGAAGGTCCATTGCTGCCATTGTTACTACATCCAATGAGGCGATATGCCAGAAAATCTCCGCTAGCAAGTGGTCAAACCGGGGAAACATCTTGATGAGATCGAGTAAGGCGTCTACTCCTTGTCTGTAGAGATTCTCGTCAACGACTCCGGCCGGACTGGACCATGAAAAGGAAGATGGGATCGCTTCATATTTGGAGTCTTCTTCAATAGGGCCTAGCGAGAGTCGGCAACGGATTCTCTTTTCAAAGAACTTAACAAAGGCCAGCGGGGCCAGTCGTAAGGTCCGCGCGACGAGTCCGCCGAAAGAGTCACGATCGAGTTTTTCAACTTCTACCAGATTCGCCAACAAGCGCTCTACCATTGCTGAATTCAGGAAGTCGGCGGAGAGACCGTAATTGCCGAAGAAGTCGCAATACTCCTTGGCAAGAAGATAATCGTTGTCTGTATGAATGTTGGCGTAGAGGTCCAGTGCGCGTGCGGAATACTCGGGCACGGGAACGAGGCGCTTGAGCCCGAATAGGACAGGCCCGAGGACGCGGCCCTCTTGCCGCTTTCCGGAACGCGAGATTCCGATTCCGGTGAAGCTTTCAAAACGCCTGAAGGCGTGGAAGACGAAGTCTGCCAAGGATTGCAGCCTGGTGTTCCCCACGGTCGGATGCAGACCCAAACTCGATTTTCTCGATGGCCTAAAGGCGGTAGCGGAACGTGCAAAGCTCGATTCGGATGGCTTCTGGCTTCACAAGTTCCGCGCGACGTTCGCAACGAAATGCCTTTGGGCTGGTGTCGATCTGCGCACGGTTCAGCAGTGGCTTGGTCACTCTGACATGGACTCGACAATGCGCTATCTGAAGCCCTCGCGGAGTCAGCAGACACGGGAAAGGTGAATGAGATCTTCGCGTAGGTGGTGGTCAGCGAGCAGAGACCCATCTTTGTCAAATTGTGCCGCCGTTCGTCTTGATTAGAGTCTCCCAATCACTCACTGCCTGTCGCGCCACGTCGAGAGCGTAAAATGAGTTTCCGGTGTCATCCCCGATCTTGTATTGATACCGCACTCCTTCGAAGGTACTGTCGCCAGTCGCAAAAGACTCCATAAACCGCAACATGATTTCCTGTGTGACTTTGCCGCCCACTCGCGGACGGTTCAATAGTAGATGCTTGCTACCGTTAGCGACATCTGCGGAGAGCATCAATGATTGATATCGCGTGCAGTGGTTTTCAATATCATTCTTAAGAGTGCTGGGGGCGGTGCCATCATTCCTAATCCAGTCCTTAGGGTGCCAGCAGTTCTGAAAAAACGCGTACAGCGTGTCTTCGTACTCAGTTTGCTTTTCCGGCGGCAGTTCCAACTTCGGGTTGACGCTAGAACTTTCGACACGAGCTAGGAACCGACGGACACGTGCAAGCTGCTCTTGGTAGGCCATAGAATCACTATTTCATGGGGCTGGCGCCCAATTTGAATATCCGGACAAGGGAGGGACACCGACTTTTACATTTCTCGCAGCCACCCGGTTTAGCAAATGAATCGTTCTCGCCGCCCTCACTCGTTTTAAAACACTTACAGTCGGACCCGATGCCTCCAAGTCGGGCTCAGGGCCTCTCATTCGGCGTTTGTGCTCCACTTTGTGCTCCAAATTCATTGAGGCTCGGCCCGAATGCGGTACCGGTTCCGCCTGATTTTGGGGGTGCGGTCATGCGTCTGGTTAAATCGTTGTGCGGTTGAGAGGCTTTTCATTCCCGCTAGGTTTCTTAGGTTTTTGCGGGGAGAAAGTTGTGGGGCGAAATGTCTTGTTCGGGCAAAAAATGTCCGAGCGGACCTCAACCGATGTGATGGATGTTACGCGTCTCCCAGTTACAGACTGGTCGGGAGCTCGAACCTACGACCTACGGATTATGAGATACCCGTTTCCAAAGTCCCTCGTTTGTCATTAGTCGGTTGGAGGCTTGCAAATGACTCTTAGGTGATGCAGGGTCTTCCTGTTCGGCGGTTATCGTGTGCCTCGTGTGCGCCTAGTGTTGTGATACCCCTTGGCCTATACTCATCGCCCGGGAGAAGCCGCAGGCAACCCGTTCCCCAGCCATCTGCCGGAACGTCTTTGGGTGCTCATTGACTCACCTTTTCGCCACTCGTGGCTCCTTTCCCTGCCGAGTGTCGCAAAATTCGCGCGTCTCAGTTTGGGGGGCACTCCACGCGTCCCTGTTGCGGTGGACACTTTCCACTATTCTGTAGAAGCATCGAATGGAACAATCCCCAAAACCCCTTCTCTTGGTTCATCGCGAAAATCAATGCAGGAGCCCACCCACTGGCTTTGGATGCAGTCCGTCTGCGATAATCTCGCAGTGTGATTTGTTTAACACGGACGGGAGGCTCGAGGCGCTTGCCAATGACTCGACCGCATTTGAGCTGTTGGCTTTTGTTTCTCGCAGTATTGCTTTCCATCCCGAGTCGTGCCCAACAGTCCTACCGTAGTTACCAACAACTCTCGGGTCGAGCCCCGAGAAACGTCGGACAGCCAGGAGAAAAGCCTTCCCACACCGGGTTGCCGATGCCATTCATGGGCTGGAAACATGCTGACAAGCTGGCTCCGAATTACAAGAAACATTTTTCTCGCCCCCGAGCGAGAGCTGCGCAAGCGGAATTATTAACCAAAGTGGGTGCTGCAGCTCGATCCAACGGCTCACCAGTTCCGTTCGCGGCGTCGGCGCTGCCCGGCTTGCTCCTTCGCGGTTCACTGCCCACCGGCTACATTCCGACCTCTGTGGCAACAGGAGATTTCAACGGTGACGGCAAGATGGACTTCGTAGTTGCCAATGGCGGCGACAATAATCTGTGGCTCTATTTCGGAAAAGGAGATGGAACGTTCAATCTGCCCGTCATATTGCCCGTCACTCTGGGACTTTCACCAGTGTGGGTGGCAACGGCGGACCTTCGAGGAATCGGCAAACTAGATCTAGTGGTCGCCGAAGCGGACAGCAACAGTTTAGGAATCTTTCTCGGGAATGGCGACGGAACGTTTTCAGAGAGCAGTGTTGCGCTTCCTGGCTCCGCGGTGACCCTGGCGGTCGGCGATTTTAACCACAATGGCAAGGTGGATATTGCAGCGCCCATGGACGATGGCAATTCTTCTGTTTACATAGCTCTGTTGCCCGGAATAGGTAACGGCACGTTTGGGTCACCTATCGTGACCCCGGCATCAGGTATTCCACCGGCGATCTTCTGGGTTTCAAGCGCCGACCTCAATGGGGATGGGTTTCCAGACCTAGTGCTGAGCAGCGTCGATGATCCGATCGCTATCCAGGTGTTTCTGAACAATCGCGATGGAACTTTCTCGGCGGGGCAGGTGGTAGCTCAAAACTACCAACCGGAGATCAACCTGTCGAGTGTTCTTTTTGACGCCGATGGAGATGGAATCACGGACGCGCTCGTTACGGACATCATGGGTACGCTTTGGGTTTACCACGGTAATGGCGACGGCACATTCAATAACAATACCCCCGGCACGTTTGGTATCGGTGACGTCGGCTACGGAATTGGGGTGGCTGATGTAAACGGTGACGGCCATCTGGATGTCATTGTCTCCGGCATTTTCGTCAATGACCTGTTTGGATACGGAACCGAAGCCGGGGACCAGATTTGCGTATTGGAGGGAGATGGAAGGGGGAATTTCGGACCGGCACAGGTTTATCGAGGCGACAGTTCCTCGTACTCGATTGCGATCGGTGACTTTAATGGCGACGGACATCCCGATGTGATTACTGCCAATCAGGATAATGACTCGGTGAGCGTGTTTCTGAACGACGGAACAGGAGGCTACGGTGCGCCACAGGGAAACTGGGTTGGATATCCAGTTTATGGTCCGGTGAACGCACCCATGTCCGGAGTCGTCACCGCGGATGTTGACGACAATGGGTCAACCGATCTCGCCTTCATCGAGTGGAATCAGTCCCCCAGCAACTACTACCAGCTCACTATTCTATTGAATGATGGCAAAGGCAACCTTTCAGCGCCGGTGCGCTCGGATGCAATCGATTCGAGCTACGGTGGCTTCGGCGACTTCGTTTTGGCAGACTTCCGTAATACCGGCCACCCCGATTTCCTCGCTATTGCGGAAAATTACAACGCTACTGGATCATTCCTTTCCTTCGCCCCCAATTCCGGAGGCGGACATTTCGGACCTCTGGGTATCACCACTCCGCCCAACGCGATAGGTGTCATCGGAGTGGGTGACTTCAACCGCGACGGCAAACTCGATTTCGTGGCTTCAGGCTTCAGCGTCGGAAATGATCCGAACAATCTTCAGGGTATCCAGGTCTTCTTGGGAAATGGGGACGGCACGTTCCAAACTGGCCCCGTGCTGACTTTTGGAGGAAAGCAAGCGGTCCCTCCGGTGGCAATTTACGTCGGAGATTTCAATCGCGACGGCAAACTTGATCTGCTTGTCTTTTCTGAGACGTGGGTATATCCGTGGGGCTCGCCGGGATACCTTTACGAGTTTCTAGGGAATGGCGACGGCACCTTTCAGCCCGCAAAATTGTTGCTATCCTTGGTGGGCCCGCTCGTCGTAGCTGATGTTAACGGCGACGGCTATCCTGATCTGGTTACCATGTTTTCGGAAGGCTACGTCTACGGGCCACAACTGCCGATGCAGTTTTCCATCTATCTGGGCCAGCCAGATGGCTCCTTTCTGTTATCCAATACCTACACTCCTTACGGTTACTTGGGCACTCTGGCAGGAGCTCCTTATGCAACCGACGCGGGGAAGCACTCCGCACCGATGGTCACCGATTTCAATGGCGATGGCAAGCTTGACATTGCGGCCTTCCAATCTGTGGGCTCGGAGAATGTCGACACCTTCGTCCAGTTCATGCTGGGCAATGGGGATGGCACTTTCACACCCACTTACGATGTATTCGATTTCCGCAAGACATTTGTCACTCTGAATGCCGTTGACCTATTGGGAACGGGTATCCCTGACCTTTTCGAACTGAACGGCTATCGCTCCACTTACAATGTACTGCAGCCGATCACCGCTCCGAGCTTCCAAATGGGGCTCGTTGCCGACCCTGTAGTAGGATCTACCGGATCGGGAATCATTCTGCTCGATATTCCGTCCACGAGTTCGAGCAGCATCAGCCTCACTGCAAGCGACGCCGCAGTCAAGGTTCCCGCGACAGTCACGATTCCAGCCGGACAAATCTCGCAGAGCTTTAGCTTCACGATCGGCCCGGCCTTCAATCCGAATCACGTCTTTTCGATCACGGGCCAGATGGGAACGACCTCTCAGATTGACTACGGAACTGTAGCGCCTTCAACGGCCGCAGGTTTCCAGGCATCGGTTGGCGGTGGGGTTTCCTTTCCTGACATCAATCTGGCGGCGGGGCAGACCGAGAGCAATCTTGGGGTCGGCGTGACCTCGATGGGCGGATACAGCACGACCGTGAGCTCAAAATGCCTCGGGCTTCCTTCGCAAATCCAGTGTCAGTTCGTTCCAGCCAGTCTGGTTGTGCGACCGGGAGACGATGCTCAAGGATACTGGATACTTTCCATCGCAGCCGGATTCGGAGAGGGTTCTTATCCGGGGAAGGTTCGCGTCACCGACGGGATGATTACGCAGGACTCACCGTTCACCGTAAACGTTGGCGATTTCGCCATGAGCATGAGCCCGACGATCCTGCAGCTTCTGCCCACAGATCAGGGTTCTTACACTTTAACTCTTACCTCCATTCAGCAATTCGACCAGACGGTAAACATTTCGTGTGGCGGTCTGCCGGCAGGCGCTACTTGCAGCACAGTTCCATTTGATACTCCGACGCCCGGCGGCGCCCAGGTTTCGGTCGGTGTCCAGACCCAGTCGGTCGCCACCGGAAACTACCAGATCACCGTCACTGGAACGAGTACTCCGGTCAGCCACACCGTCATCGCGCAACTTCAGGTATCGGACTTTACAGCCACTGTTAGTCCGACCAGCGCAGCCATTAAAGCGGGAGGCTCTGCCAACTTCAATGTCGTTGTTTCTCCGGTGAATGGCTTTGACGGAAATGTGAACTTTACTTGTTCGGTTTCGCCGGCCGGACCCATATCAGCATCGTTCAATCCGACCTCTATAAGCGTGCCAGCGAATGGAACCGCCAGCTCGACGCTGATACTTACGGCGAATTCCCAAGCGAAGTTTGCTCCCGCGCGAGGCTGGCCCGAGAATGAACGTTTGGTCTTCTTGGGCATGGCCTTGGGGCTGCCGGTCGGAGCCCTGCTCTTCACGGTCACCGGTTCGAGGCGGAAAAAGGTCGCTGCTTTTTTTCTACTCTTGCTTCTTATCTGGATGCCCTCCTGCGGTGGAGGCAGCAGTGGTGGTGGAGGCGGAGGAGGCGGCGGAACGTCTTATACAGTCACGGTGTTCGTGTCTTCCGGAACTTCCAATGTCACCACGACCAAGACGGCCGGAACGATTACTCTAACTGTAAACTGAGGGAGTCGAGACCACGCAACTGATCCCTACTTAATCTAGGAACCCGGAAACAGAAAGAAACGATCAAAATATTTTCAGGAAAAACTCTGGGCACGAAAGTAAGCGAGGAGGAGTTCGCGCAACTAGGCAGCGGCCAGTGAGCGCGGCCTGACCCTGGAACTTCACAGTTCTTCTATGGTGAGCTATCCGCCTAGAGGAATCAACAAGTTCGCCTGCGTTAACTTCAGGTTGCTGTACAGCAACCTGATCGGCGGGATTTTT
>CAWHOT010000004.1:0-3343 GCA_963831085.1 uncultured Acidobacteriaceae bacterium
GACGCTTCACTATTACGTCATCCGTTTCCGCACGGAATATTGGGACACGCGTTATTTCCTGCTTCTCAATGGCGCGAATCAACTGGCTTTGTTCAGCAACCGGTACCTGTATCTGATGGGGGTAGTGCTCATTTTCGGAATCGCCTGCTTCATCCATGGAGTAGTCACGGAGCGAAAAAGCATTCACGCACGCCATTTCCGTACGGCCTTGGAGTTGTGGGCCGTGCTGATATTCATGGCGGCGGTGATCCCCGAAGTCGTCTGGCTGCCGCAGTACGCGGGGCCGGTCGGTATGATCGTGGCCCGGCTAACGTCGGTTACTGCTGTGCTGGGCTTGTGCCTGTTAAGCAGCGTTCCACCCAAGAAGTGGCATCTTGCAGGCCTGGCGGCGTGTGCTATCGTATTTTTTGCGTGGATTTATCAGGACACCGGTGACCTGAACCGGATGGAACAACAAGCGGACGAATTGGTGAGCCATTTGCCCTACGGCCGAAGAGTAGTGGAAACGATTTGGGCGCCACCGGAGTCCGACATCCCCTTCATCGACCACATCGTGGATCGGGCGTGCGTCGGGCGCTGTTTCGCCTATGCGAACTATGAGCCGTCGTCTGGACAGTTTCGCATTCGGGTGCGGCCCGGGAGCCCAGTCGTCACCGATGTGGCGGATGCGACTGAGCAAATGGAGTCAGGAGAGTATATCGTGCAAGCGTCTGACCTGCCGATGACACAAATCTACCAGTGCGGCGCGCAGGAGTTGACCCAACTGTGCGCGCGAGATCTGCAGGCAGGAGAAGCCAACGGCCGCCTCGGTTATCATCCGCCGAAAGACTGAATTGTGACCGGATGAGCGCTCGAGACCCGAACCCGGCGGGAACTGGTCTTGACAGAAAGGCGACGCGATGGCGACTTTTGGAGGAAAACTACACAGAAAAAATAGCTAGTCAGAGCCTTCGGGAAACTCATCGGACACTAGACCCGGGTCCGGGCGCCTGAAACTGTAAACTAATGTGAAATAATGAGGTTACGGCGCACAAATCCATAGCTCAGAGGAGTGGAAGTGACATTTCGAAAGTACCTCGTCCTGGCAGGAATCACCCTATTCGGCACCGCGGGTGATTCGCTGCTGGCTCGCGGCATGAAAGAACTCGGCAATGTGAATGTCTCGCTGCACAACCTTTCCGCCCTGCTGTTGGCCATCCTCAATCCCTGGGTAACTGCGGGAATCCTGTTACTGCTGGCGTTTTTCGCTTGCTACATGTCCGCGCTCTCATGGGCCGACCTCACCTATGTCCTGCCCGCGACATCGCTCGGATATGTGCTCGTTGCTCTGATTGCTCGCTTCGGTTTTCATGAAGAAATCTCGCCGACGCGCTGGCTTGGTATCGCGCTGATCGCGGCCGGCGTGGGCTTCGTGGCCGCCGGCCCGTCGGTCACGCCCAGTCGCCAACGCCTCGATTCCCGCGAATCTTCCCGCGACGCCCTCTCTCAGGAGGTGAAGTTATGAAAGACATCTACGCCTGGGCGGCGATTGGGCTCGTCGTTCTGGCCTCGACCACCGGGGACGTGCTGCTCTCCCACTCCATGAAACGAGTGGGTGACGTCGGTGAACTCTGGAAGCGGCGCGGGGTACTGGCGGTGGTTGGGCGCGTGCTTCGGACGCCCACCTTTGCTCTCGGCCTGATGGCGATGGCGGTCGCGTTCTACAGCCTGCTCTTTGGCCTTTCGTGGGGCAATCTTAGTTTGGTCGTGCCCGCTTCCGCCTCGCTCACTTTTGTAGCCAACGCGGTAGCCGCACGCATCTTCCTGCACGAGCGCGTGGGGCGCCGGCGTTGGATTGCCGCATTGCTGGTAGCGGGTGGCGTGGTGCTGATGGCGGTCTGAATGGCACTGGAGCAGTTCTCGAGTTGCTGTAGAGGGAACCGAGAACGGGATGGGCACGGCTTCAGCCGTGCCGTCAGAAGTTACAACGGTTCCGGCTTCAGCCGCTGAGGCGGCGACAATACACCATCACGAAAACCGCTCTAGCCGAACAAATCGACCGCAACAACAAGCGGCTGCGTTTCCACGATCCGGCCCTGGCCAGCGAATGCAGCCTGGTCCGGTTCTGAACTCTCTGCGGAAGGAATTGTCCCCAGAAAAGGAAACCGCTCGCTCAACATCCCAGCCTGAAGTTTGCCGATCTCCAGTTGCCTGCGAAACGACTCCGCATCCATCTCGCGGCGGGGAGCATTGAGCTTATTCATGACCGCCTGCAATCTCGCCAACTCCGTGACCAGGTCCGCCAGCATCTGTTTTCCGCCAGCACTCAAGTGGACGAACTCTATGCCGGCACCGGAGCGGCCCCGAATCGCCCTCACCTCGCCCACCGCTCGGAACGAAGCCGCGTTGACGCGCACGACGATTTCAGTTCGCACGCCGAAATCAATGGGCAGAGTGGTATCGACGCAGCACCCGCCGAGGCTCAGATCGAATATCTTCCCCGGAACAAAGATGCCGTCTGATGGGAGGCGACTAATCTTCGCATCACCACCGCATTTGAATCGCGTGCTACGGCGGCGATCGTTGTCTCCGCAATCGATGTCCGCGTTGGTGCGCTCAGGCATGTTTATAAGATCGTATGTCGCGCGAAAACTCTTGAGAATGGCATCAACGTAACGCAGGGTTGGAAACCGAAGTAATTGAAGTCTTCGCGGTAAATCTCATCCAAGGCCGTGCCGCGGAGCGGATGGCCTGACTGCCGGGGTGCTCCGATGAAAAACAGGCGTACAATGATGCCGTCTTCGAGGTCAAGAAGGATGACCTCAAAGAAGGCTGCCGCCAGGTCCAGATCGGTGTGGTTGGCAGGAACATGAGGCGGATCAGACGGAGATTCATCATGCAAACAAAGAACGTTGCTGCTACAGAGATCGCACAGAAGTTTGTAAAGGCGATCAACGCGCATGACACGGACGGCTTGACCAAGCTGATGTCCAGCGACCACGTATTCGTTGATTCGCTAGGGAACAGGGCCCCGGCTTCCGCCATGCGGAGTGGATGGCAAGGATACTTCACGATGGTACCCGACTATTGGATCAAGGTCGATCAAATCGTCTCGGAAGGGAATGTGATCATCCTCTTCGGCAGCACCGGAGGGACGTTCGTCCAGAAGGGCGGGACGATGAAACCGGAAAACAAATGGGAGACCTCAGTAGCGTGGCGAGCGCTTGTCAAAGAAGGAAGAGTCGCCGAGTGGCGCATCTACTGCGACAACGAGCCGATAGGAGAAAAAATGAGATCCGCCGCGTCGTAAAGTACTTCAGCCCTAAGAAGTAAATCTCATTCAAACAGCCTCATCAAGCCAGCC
>CAWHOT010000005.1:0-250106 GCA_963831085.1 uncultured Acidobacteriaceae bacterium
ATGGTGTCATAGATTGCCATGCCCGCCGTGATCGATCCGCCCGGCGAGTTAATGTAGAGCTGGATGTCTTTCTCCGGGTCTTCCTGGGCCAGGAACAGCATCTGGGCGATCACCAGATTGGCGATGTTGTCATCAATCGGCGTGCCAATAAAGATGATGTTGTCGCGGAGCAGCCGGGAATAAATGTCATAGGCCCGTTCGCCCCGACCGGTCGACTCGATCACCATCGGTACCAGCATCATTTGCGGGTCTTTCGTATTCACGTTCACCCTTTCCACACTCCCGCCCTGAAGTCGGTCTCAGCGGCTCAGGGGAGGATCGAAATGGTCCGCATTTTTATTACGCGGACTGGCGATACAGAAATTCGAGGGTCTTCTCGTTGCGGATTCTTGTTCGTATCCTATCGAGGCCCCCATCCCGTGTCAAACGAGCGCGCACTGCTTCAGACGTCTGTTTTGATTGTTTGGCCAGCGCTTCCAGTTCCTGGTTCAACTCGTCGTCGCTGACCTGCACATTTTCTTCCTCCGCCACTCTTTCAAGCAGCAGAGCAGCCTTTACATCGTGGATCGCCTGCTCGCGTTGTCCCGCGCGCAGACGGTTCAAATCCATTTTCTTCATTTGCTCGGCGGTCAGGCCCTGCGCCGCCAACGCGCGCAGGCCCCGCTCCAGCCGGATCTCAATCTGCTGTTCAATCAGCGAATCGGGAACCTCAAAATCGTTCCGCTGAATCAGCTCGCCCACCAGCTTTTCCTTGGCGGCATGTTCGGCTTCATGCTTGCGCTCGGCTTCCATTTGCTCGCGAATCGCCTTGCGCACATCGTCCATCGTCTGAAATTGGCCCATTTGCTTGGCGAACTCGTCGTTCAAATCCGGCAGGCTCTTCTGTTTGATCGCCTGCACTTTTACCGAATAGCTGAATGTCTTTCCCGCCAGACGCTTGTCCTGCGTATCCTGCGGATAGCTCACGTCAAAGGTGCGCTCATCGCCGGGATTCGTCCCGCGCAGGTGCTCGGTGAATTCCGGCATGGTGTTCTTGCCCGCGATTTCGACCAGCACTTCATCCATGTGGACCGGCTGGCCTTCGCCGGTTTTCGATTCGCCGGACTTTTGTTCGGCTTTCGGATTGCCATCGAGCGAGACCTGGGCGAAATCGCCATCGGCCAAGGCGCGGCCCTCGACCGGATTGAAACTCGCATGCCGCTCGCGCAGGTCAGCCAGCGCCTGCTCGACATCGGCTTCGGAAACCGCGATCTCCGGCTTATCGGCGCGCAACTCTTTATAGCCAGACAGCTTGATTTCCGGCAGCACTTCAAAAGCAGCTTTGAAGCGCAGCGGTTCGCCATCGTGCAGATGCAGATCGGTCACCCGCGGCTGCGATACCGGATGCAGGCTCAGCTTCTCCGCCTCCTGCCGGAAGAAGCGCGGGATCAGCGCTTCGACCATATCAGTCTTGATCTCTTCGGAAAAACGCTGGCGGATAATCGACGCCGGGACATGGCCGCGCCGGAAGCCGGGGATGCGCGCCACCTTCTGATATTTCTGGATCAGCGAATCGGTCTGCCGGTTGACATCCTCGACCGGAATCTCGACCTGAATCTCGCGTTTGGTGGCGCTTTCCTTCGGCGTGCTTTCCTTGGTAGTACTGTCTTTGATCTCAGTGGGGCTCACAGTAACCTTTCCAAAACGGCCGCGGCAGCAGAGTCGGGAGGGTATTGCTCGGCTGCGACGCATGTGCCGCAAACTTGAGTGTAAAGACTCCCGAAGAGCAACGTCAAACGGCGGAGGGGGATTTCCTCCCCACTAAAGTAACTGGCGAGGTTATAGTGTGGCGCGGACGCCCTTGTCCGCGAAAGCACGCGGCGAAAACAACCCCTGCGGGACACTATCGTCTTGGAAGCAGGAAAGCAAAAGCAAAAGCAACGGCCGCGGACAAGGGCGTCCGCGCCACACGAGCAAATACAATGAAGACGCATGCAGCTTCCCGTCTGGCTCAAGGTTCTCAACGCTGAAGTCATCGCTTGCACGCGCTGTCCGCGCCTCGTCGAGTATCGCGAACTCATCGCCCGCGAGAAGCGCCGCGCCTACCGCGGCTGCGAGTACTGGGGCAAGCCCGTTCCCGGCTTCGGCGATCCTCATGCCCGCGTGCTTGTGCTCGGACTGGCTCCCGGCGCCCATGGCTCCAATCGCACCGGCCGCCCTTTCACCGGAGATGCCTCTGGTAATTTCATGTATCCGGTATTGCACGAAGCCGGGTTCGCTAGTCGTCCGACGGCGACCGACCGGAATGACGGGCTTGTTCTGCGCGATCTCTACATCACCGCCGCCGCCCGCTGCGCGCCGCCCGACAACAAGCCTCTGCCCGAGGAACTGGCCAACTGCGCCCCGTATCTCGACCGCGAACTCGAGGGACTTAAAGATCTGCGCGTCATGGTTGCTCTGGGGAGAATCGGATTCGAAGCCTATCTCAACTACCTGAAGCGAAGAAAGCTGATCGTTGGCAAGCGGGAGTATGAATTTCGCCACGGCGCCGAATATGTCCTGCCCGATGGGCGCGTCCTCTTAGCCTCCTACCACCCCTCGAACCAGAACACCCAGACGGGCAAGCTGACCAAAGAGATGTTCCGAAAGATTTTCATGCGAGCGCGCGACCTAGCCGATGAATCAACGGGGCGGATCCCGCGGTAACGGGCACCTCTGGGCCGGCATGGTGGAATCGGTCGCTCCGGGATGCGCCGCCCCTTGCTTGGGGAGAGACAGCCGAGGCCGGCTGTCTCTATGCGAGCCCTCAGCTCAAAATCCCACAAACACCGGCTCCGGCTCCAGCAGAATCCCCCACGCTGCCTCCACGCCGCCCTGAAGTTCATCTTTCAGCCCGACAATATCGCTCGCCTTGGCGTCTCCCCGATTGATCAGCGCCAGCGCATGTTTGTGCGAGATCCCAGCCGCGCCTAGCGCATATCCTTTGGAGAAGCCCGAATGCTCAACCAGCCAGGCTGCTGAAACTTTGCGTTGCACATCGAGCGCGGGATAGCTGGGAATCGCGAGTCCTTTCGATGCGGCACGCGCGGCCAGGTCTTTGAACTGCTCCTCGCTGAGCACGGGGTTCTTGAAGAACGACCCGGCGCTGCGGCAATCGTCGTCTCCGGGGACAATGATCATCCCTTTGCTCCGGCGTATCTCGCGCACCGCCGCGCGCACTTCGGCGAGCGATGGCGGCGTCTTCTTTTCGGCAGAGTGCCCAGCAAGACGTTCGGCAAAATACTTCTGCAAATCGGCATACTTCAAGCTCGGAGCTCCGCCTCGCTTCAAGCGGTAGTTCACTCGCAAGATGATGTACCGCCCGCGCTCAGTGCTGTTGAAGATGCTCGAGCGATAACGGAATCCGCAAGCGGGCTTGGGCAAAACCACAATGCGGTTCTCTTTCGAGTCTGGGGCTCCCGAGTCCGGAGCGCGCAAGTCGAACGCGCGCACCGATTCGATCGTATCGCCGACCTCCTGCCCGTAAGCGCCCACGTTTTGCACGGGCGTGCCCCCAACGCTCCCCGGAATGCCGCTCAGGCACTCGACCCCGGCGCAATTCTGCACCACCGCTTGGGCGACAAAGTCATCCCAGTTGACGCCCGCGCCCACGCTGAAGAGCACGGCGTTGCCCGCTGCGTCGTTTGCGTCGGGAGTGGCGATTCCGCCGATCGCGATTCTCAGCACCAGCCCCGGCCAACCCGAATCAGCGACCACCAGGTTGCTACCCCCGCCGAGCACAAACAATGGCAGGTCGCGGGATTTCGCGAACTGCACAGCTTCGCGAACGTCGTCTTCTCTCCTCAATTCCGCAAAGTAGCGTGCCGCCCCGCCCACCCGTAAGGTGGTTAGCGGCGCGAGCGGAACGTCTTCCTGAATCGTCATCAAGCCGATTTCGCTCTGAATGAATTGAGCATCTCATGTCTGCCTGCGAAAGGCATATTGAGAACCGAGCTACATTTCGAATCGCCGTGGCGAAATAATCGGTGGAGAGCCGGGCGTCCTCGCCCGGCTGCGTTCTTCCTGCCGTTTATGGTCTAATGCCGTTCACAAGACTCTTCCACGAGAAAAAATATGAAACGTCTTCTGCTTCTCCTGCTCTCGCTGTCCGCTGCATCATGGGCCGCCGATCCTTGGCATGCACCATCCACGCAGATCGATGCCGTCTATCCGCAGGTCGAAGCGCTGTATCTCGACCTGCACCGCAATCCCGAGCTCTCCTATCACGAGGAGAAGACTGCGGCCAAGATTGCGGACCAACTCCGCAAGCTCGGATACGACGTTACCACCGGGTTTGGCGGCACCGGTGTGGTTGGCGTTTTTAAAAACGGCTCCGGTCCAGTTGTCATGTTGCGTGCTGAACTCGATGCCTTGCCGGTCCCGGAGAAGACGGGTCTCGCTTACGCCAGCCATGTCACTACGCATGACGACCGCGGCGTTGAGGTACCGGTGATGCATGCTTGCGGCCACGATCTGCACATGGCGATCGGCATCGGAACCGCCACGCTGCTGGTGCAGAATAAAGACCGCTGGCACGGAACCTTTATCTATGTAGGTCAGCCCGCCGAGGAGCGCATCGGCGGCGCGAAGGCCATGATTAAAGATGGCCTCTTCACGCGCTTCCCCAAGCCCGACTTCGCTTTCGCCGTGCACGACAGCAACGGACTTCCCGCCGGAAAAGTCGGCTACACGCCGGGCTTCAGCGCCTCTAATGCCGATTCCGTGAACGTCACTGTCTACGGCGTCGGCGGACACGGCGCGGCGCCGCAGGAGACGGTCGATCCGATTGTGATCGCAGCGCGCACCATCGTAAGCTGGCAGACCATCGTGTCGCGCGAAGTTGATCCGCAAGATCCGGCCGTGATCACCGTGGGCTCTATCCACGGCGGCACCAAGAACAACATCATTCCCGACGAAGTCGTGATGCAGTTGACCGTACGCTCCTACAAGGACGAGGTGCGCAAACACCTGCTGGCAGCGATTGAGCGGATCGCCGATGCCGAAGCAACGGCTGCGGGCGCGCCGAAAAAACCGCTCATCGAAATCGAGGAAGGTGTCGGCGCCGTTTACAACGATCCGCAAGCCACCAACCGTCTCGCCGACCGGCTCAAGCAGGTCATGGGAGATTCGAACGTCGTACTCGGCCGTCCGATTATGGCCAGCGATGATTTTGCCGAATATCGCTACGAGGGAATTCCAAGCGTCATGCTGGAATTGGGCGCGGTCAACCCGGAGAAATATGCGGCGGCAAAAAAGAGCGGACAGCCGCTTCCCGGTCCGCATTCCCCCTACTTCGCGCCGGATCGTGAACCCAGCCTCAAGACTGGAATCGAAGTCGAGATGGCCGCGATTCTTGAATTGATGGGTAAGCCTTAACCACTGGTAGTGAAGTCCGCTCCATCACAAATACAAGTAAGCTGCATCACAGCCCTGACCGGCTGGATTGGAGGATCATAGTGAAAAGTCGGCGCCGCGATTCGGCGCCGAAACTCGGCGGTCACAGCCGGATTCCGGCTGCGACAACGTGGAGTACTCGAATGACAACAGAACTGCGTCTGTCCTCAGCCGCACGCCACGATCCAACTGAGTCGCTCACCTTGGCGCAGAAAGAAGCGCTGCAGCGCGCGGTCGCCAAGGTGGTTGCGTTGGGCGCACAGGTAGGAGTCAGCGCCGACCAGATGATTCTGCTGCTGCAGTCGGGCCTGACCGTCGGTGAACTGCTGGAATACCTGGCGGCGCGCACCGGAGAAGTCGTCTGAAGCGTTTGCCGCCGGGCTCGCGATTGGGTAATCTCTAGCGATGCCAAGTCGCCAGAGAATCAGCCTAGCTGGAACTGCACCTGTCACGCTGTCCAACCAACCGTGCGCCCAGCGACCGCCGCTGTGCGCGTTGCTTGTTTTCGGAGTGCTCGCGTTCGGCTCAGCCACGAGAGCATTCGCCCAGGAAACGCAGAAGCCGCAGACTCAGAGCGGCACTTCATCGGCCGGCCAAACTCCTGCCGAGCAAGCTCCCAGTGCTGTGACAAAGATGCCGGGCGTGGCCTTGTACAATCTGTTGCAGGAGAAGTCCATTGTTTTCCCCGACATCGCCGCCAGTACGGAGCGGTTTTCGACGGGGCAAAAATTTCAGCTGTTTGTAGACAACAGCATTTCCGTGCACACGGTCACGTGGGCAGTACTGGGTTCGTCGGTCGGTCAGTCGGATGATTCGCCCACTGGTTTCGGACAGGGTTGGGACGGATATGCCAAGCGATTCGGGTCCTCCATGGCGCGCCAGGCGTCCAGCAATTTCTTCGGGACGTTCCTGCTGGCGTCCGCGTTGCACCAGGATCCGCGATTTTATCCAGAGGTTCGTCCAGGCTTTTTCCACGCCGTGAAGTATTCGGTGCAGCGGGTCTTCGTCACGCGCAACGACGACGGGCGCGACATTGCCAACTGGTCCGGGCTGGCGGGACCAATGATGGCTGAGGGACTGGCCAATATCTACTGGCCAGATCGGAACCGTACCATCGGAGATACCTTCTTTCGCTTTGGTCTGGATTTGGCAACCAAAGCGGGTGGAAACATGCTGCGCGAGTACTGGCCGGTGCTTCTAGGGAAGATCAGCCACACGCCTCCGCCAGCCTCCGGACACAACTGACCGTCGGGGAAAAAGGCTGACTTTCCTTATTCCGTAAGCGCATCTAAGCTGAAGAGTTAAAGAACAGCGGGGCGTGGGCCGAATCATGCCGCCAGGACTGGGGTACAAGAATGGCTGCGACCGCAGCTCTGCGAAACAGGAGATCGAGATTGAGCAATCGGATACTGGTTTTCCTTGCCTTTTGCGGGATTGCCGCATCGGCTTTGGCACAATCAAATTTCAATCGTTATGACTTCTCGGCAGGCGGCGCGCTGGGCATCGGCCGCGACGATGTCGCCAGCTATGTCGGCAACTCTCCTCAAGTAACGTTCGGAGCCGGCATGAACTTCAACCGCAGGTTCGGTGTCGATGCCGAATACATGTACTACGACCTCGGCTTTCGACCCAGCGTAATGCTCGGTCAGAGCCTGACCGGCCAAAGCGGACATATGCAGTCGATAAGTCTGGACGGGATTGTCAACGTGCCCCGCCATATTCGCAAGTTGGGCGCATACGGAATTTTCGGTTTAGGTTTTTATGACCGCAGCGTTAAGTTGGCGCACAGCCAGTTTCTCCCCAATGGCACGCCCTGTCAGCCCGCGTGGAGATGGTGGGACCTTGCCTGCTTCGACTTCAATCCTGCCATCGGCCCGACGATTCAGATGCCCGGGCAACTCGGAGAAACGATGTCCTCGAATTCCAGGGTTGCGGGCGGCTTCAACTACGGCGGCGGAATCACCTATCCGCTAAACCATCTCCATAATTCTAAGCTCTACATCGAATGGCGCTACCATCGCGCTTATCAGGCCGACGGCCAGGCCATCGTTATGCCAATCACGGTGGGGCTGCGCTGGTGAAGTTCCCTAAAGAAGGCTTCCGCGTTTTTCAACTGACGAATTTGCGCTGGTGATCCCATAGAGATGGGGCTGGCGCGTCTACGGAGACGGGGGTAAGCCCCGTCTCTACTCAACCTAAGCTCAGCAGGTCAGCTGTTCGCGAGTCAGTTTCAGTCCGGTCAGGTTGCCCAGGATGGTGACGGCGATCTGCTCCGTGCGGAAAAACTCTTCGGCGGTTTGCTGCAGGTCTTCCGCGGTGACCGCTTCGATGCGCTCGATGAGTTCGTCGAGGCCGTAGAAATGGTCGTAGTACATCTCCTGGCGGGCCAGGTTCGACATGCGCGCGGTCGAGGATTCGAGCGAGAGCATGAGGCTGCCTTTGAGCTGGTCCTTGGAGCGGCGCAATTCTTCTTCGGGGACGGGCGTGGTCTTCAGGTTGCGGAATTCCTCGACGACACACTCCACGACTTTGATAGCCGACTCGCGCGAGGTGCCCGCGAATACGCACATGGAACCGGTGTCGCGGTAGGGGTTGAGGTCGCTATAAATGGAGTATGCGAGCCCCTGGCGCTCGCGAATGTTCTGAAACAGGCGCGAGCTCATGCCGCCTCCGAGCAGCGTATTCAGGATATAGGAAGCGTAGCGGCTCTCGTGCGCCATGGGATGCGAGGGGACGCCAATGCAGATCTGGACCTGCTCGAGCGATTTCTTGTTGCGCAAGTTGATGCGCGAAAAGGTCTTGGGCGGGGGCGAGTGCAATCCGTTTTTCGCCGGCTTCACGTGTTCGAAGTATTTCGCGACGAGTTCGACAAAGTGCTTGTGCTCGAGGTTGCCGGCAGCGCTGACGATGAGATTGCCGGGAGCGAAGTGGTGTCCATAGAAGCGGTAGACTACGGGTCGCTCGAATTTTTTTACGGTTTCGCGCGTGCCCAGAATCGGCAGACCGAGAGCGTGGTCCTTCCAGAAACTTTGCGTGAAAATTTCATGCACAAGGTAGTCGGGATTGTCCTGGTCCATTTTTATTTCTTCGAGGATGACACCGCGCTCCTTCGCGATATCGCCGGCATCGAAGACGGGATGAAGGACAAGATCGGTGAGCACGTCCAGGGCGAGCGGAAGATGCTCATCGAGGACTTTGATGTTGAAGCAGATGCATTCCTTCGCGGTGAAGGCATCCATGTTGCCGCCGATGGAATCAACTTGGCGGGCGATGGCTTCCGCGGAACGGGTTTCTGTGCCCTTGAACACCATGTGCTCAATGAAATGCGAGATGCCGTTCCATTCGGAATCTTCGTCGCGCGAGCCGGACTTGAGCCAGATGCCGATTGCGACTGAGCGGATGTGAGGCATCTGCTCAGTGATGACCGTGAGGCCGTTCGGCAGGATCTGACGACGAATGCTGCGGGTTTCCTTTACCATTAGTTCCTTACCACGACGTTCTTAATGATGTCGTCCTTTTACCCTGAAGTGTGGATCCAAAGTATGAATTCCGGGCGGGTTGCTGGTACTATTCTCCCACAATCCGAGGCCGGGCGAGGACGACTGAAGTTTGGTCTTATTTTGTTTAACTTACGGCGATATTTCGGCATAATCATTTCAGCATTACGATAAGTCTTGGATCGAGAAGTGCGTTGTACTCTGCCGGTGAAGAGGCTCGAACCAGAGCGATTTCACGAGTGATCGCAAATGGCCGAAGAGAAGCTGCGCATCCATTTTGGCGACTATCTAGGCAAAGCCGAAGTGGTTATCTATTCCGTCCTTGCCGTGTTGCTTTTTATAACGGCGCTGGCGACGATCGCCAACGCCGGCAAAATGCTCTGGGAAGGCCTCAGTCACTGGACGATTGCCACCGAGACCCTGCTGGTGTTGGACCAACTGCTCGTGGTGCTGATGCTGGTGGAGATTCTGCATACGGTGCGCATCTCTATCCGCTCGCATTTTCTGGTCACCGAACCATTTCTTGTCGTGGGGCTGATTGCCTCAATTCGGCGCGTCCTTGTGATTACCTTGGAAGCGGCCACCCTCACAAAAGGAGGAACGTGGTCGACCGAGAGTGCAAGCATATTTCGAGCGAACATGACTGAGCTTGGCCTGTTGGGAGTGCTCATCCTCATTTTGGTATTTTCCATTACGCTTTTGCGTCGGTTCGCTCCCGCCCCGAAAGATGTGGAGAGCTAAGGACACGCTTGGCTGACCTTCTCTAGCGGAAAATGAGAGGTCGGAGTCGCTGCGATTCCTGTATCTTGCGGATTACACTCAGAGACGGGTGAGAGCCTGCCCTGAGCTTGCCGAAGGGACGCCCGTCGCTCCCACTGCCGGGATCAAATGCAAAGTAGGCTCTCCAATTCGCTGTTAGGTCTTGACCTGCAGGAACTCACGAATCTTGCGCTTGGGTCGGGACAACCTGCCTACCGGGGCCAGCAGCTATTTGATGCGATATATCGGCAAAAGATCGAACGACTAGATCAGGTTTCGACGTTGCCACTCGAATATCGCGGTCGTTTGGCGGAGCAAGGCTGGGAGGTGGGACTTCCGGCGATTGCTCGAAAGTTTGTTTCGAGCGACGGCACGATGCGGTATCTGGTGGAACTCGCCGACGGCGAGACGGTGGAGACGGTCTGGATGCCGGAGGGAGATGACGGGGAAAGTGGCGACGGAAGCGAAGCGGGTGATGAGATTGAGGGTGGAACCCGTCCAGTGGGGTGGCGTCGGGCTACGATTTGCGTATCGAGCCAGGTGGGATGCGCGGTGAATTGCAAGTTCTGTTTCACGGCGCTGCTTGGGGTCAAGCGGAATCTGGAGGCCGGAGAAATCGTCGGGCAGATCGCGGCGGTGCTGCTGGAGCAGGGAGTTGAGCCACCTCTGCAGCGGGTCAACATCGTGTTCATGGGGATGGGCGAACCTTTTTTGAACTATGAGAACTTCATGAAGTCGGTGCGCTTGCTGGTGCAGGGTGTGGGAATTCCGGAGTCGCGGATGACGGTATCAACGGCCGGGATCGTGCCGCGGATTCATGATTTCGGGCAGGAGCCGCTGCGGCCGAAGCTGGCAATTTCGCTGAATGGGTCGAATGATGCGTTGCGGAGCGAAGTGATGCCGCTGAACCGGAAATGGAACCTGGCGGAGTTGATGAAAGCGGCGCGGGAGTTTCCGCTGCGGGCGCGGGAGCGGCTCACATTTGAGTATGTGTTGCTGGCGGGCGTAAATGATGCTCCGGCGCAGGCGCGCGAGGTGGCGGAGTTGGTGCGGGGGATACGGGCAAAAATAAATTTGATTGCGCTGAATTCGGGGACGGAATTGCCGTACCGGACGCCGGAGCAAGAACGGGTGTGGGCGTTCCAGCGGATATTGGTGGCAGCGGGAATTCCGACATTCGTGAGACGGCCGCGAGGGCGCGACATTTTTGCGGCGTGTGGACAGTTGAAGAGGACGGTGAAGTAGCCAGGTTTCAAAGTCTCAAGGTTTCAGAGTTTCAAAGAAAAGGCGAGTGTCGTTGAGGACTAGCTTTGCGGTCAACTCTGAAACCTTGAAACTCTGAAACCTGGCTTTGAATCTACGAACTGCTGCCGGCCGCGGCCCGGTTGGGCGCCGCGAACGACGAATGGCTGGCAGAGCTTGTCGCAACCTGCAGTTCCATCCGGAAGGCGGCGTTACCGGGAGTCGCAGGCTGCAAGAGACGGCCGCCATGTTCTTCGACGATGCGGCAGCAGGCACTCAGCGAAAGGCTAGAAGGCTTGTTCTCGCCTTCGGAGTTGAAAACCCACGGGAACGAGAGTGGTTGCGAAGAAGGATCGTAAGAAGTGAAGTCAATCAGAACGACGTTGTCTTGTCCGTGCGTGCGAACGAATATCGTGGGGCGTGTTTCTCCATTGAGATGAGCGCTGATTTGTCCGGCAAGGTGTATGCAGACGTGGAGAATCTGGTTGGCGTCGGCGAGCACCGGGGGAAGCGAAGGAGCGAGTTCCAGCCGGATCGAAATTGCTTCCGCCTCCAGTTGGGGAGCAAGCAGGCGCCCCGCGGTTTGCAACACAGAATTGATGTCGACGACGGCCAGCCGGGCAGGAGCCTGACGGGCGAAGGTGAGCAGGCTCGCAACCAGCGCGGTGGTGCGGCGGACCTGCTCTCCGATTTGCGCGGCCTGGAGTTGTTCCTCCGGGGGCAAATTGCACGCGCTGAGCAGGTCGGAATATCCCAGCATGGCGGTCAGCGGGTTATTGATCTCGTGGGCGGCTCCGCCCACCAACTGACCGAGCGAGGCCAGCTTCTCCGATTGAATGAGCTTTTGCTGCAGGGCCTTGAGGTCGTCGAAAGAGCGCCGGGACCTTTCGAGAAACATTGAAAGCTCGGCCCGCAGCAGGCGCTGCCGCCAGAAAACCAAGATGCCCATCACCACCATAGTCAGTAGACTCGCATTAATGCGGAAGGCCTTGACGGACGGCGGAAGCTGCGGATCCAGTTCGGAGTGCATGGCGGCCCACAGGAGGCTGAACAGAGCAACCATGCTCAGCCGGGTGATCCAGATGCCGAGTATGGGCCGTGACGGCTTGGAGTCGGACAGGTTGAGACGGAGAGCGAGCAATGGAGCTGCGCCCATCCAAGCGATAGAAACGCTCAGCGGGACGTCGTAGACGCTGCCGCTGTAGTAGAGCTTGTGACCGATGGCCCAGTTGGCGACGTAGGAACTGGAGGCGTAGAGTGCACTGGCGCCGAGTAGCTGTCCGTAAAGCTGCCGCCAGCCGCCGTGAGTGGTGTAGGCGAGGATGGCAAGCGAGACCAGGAGCAAGAGCTTTTCGGTCAGATACGCGAGGTTAAAATTCGTGCTGTAAACTGCTTCATCGACCTGCACGGTTTGCCAGGCGATGACGGCGTACACATAGATGAAGACCCACCAGGTGAAGAGGAGGGTAAAGTCGAGCATGCGGATGCGTTCATCGCGCTCGTCTTCCCGCAGATGAGGAAGCACGGCGAGAGCGGCGATCATGGGCACCAGATGCAGGAACAAAACAATGTCGCCCAGAAACGGGTCGGGCACATCCTGACGCTTGATGACTTCAAAGTAATTCCACATTCCCTGGTAAGTAAGCCAGAAGAGCATCCCCACGGTCATGAGAATCCAGAAGAGCCGGATGTGGAGAGTGGGGCAGCGCGAGCGCGAGATGTTGGGCAGGAAGGCGGCGGTGGCGACCAGCAGAAGAGTGCCCTGGATGAGGTCGCTGGCAATGGTAAGGGCTTCGCCTCTAGGCATGAACACAGAAGCCGCCGTCTGCGCGAGCACCAGCCCGATCAGTAGCGAGACCCAGAGTTTGGTGAGCGCGGCCAAGGCAAACTACTCCGTGCTCCATTCTAGAGCGGCTTGTAGGGTTGAGGGGCTTACGGGAGTAACCCGATGCTCAGTACCGAAGAAGCGAAAATCGTAGACAGTAAGAAGCTCATGGAGTTTGACTGAGATTGCCATTAGAATTAGGCGCTCGACGACGATGAGTCCCTTGTCCTGGATGATCCCTCAATACCGTGATCTATGGCGCTTCCGGGCGCCGCTTACTGCAGGCGAGATCCGGCGCACCGAGCGTTGGCTGGCGACGGCGCGCGTGGCGCTGACGATTGCAGCGGAGCTTGCCCTTTGGATGGAGCCGGCGCGGGGACTTGTGTATTCGCGCTGGCTGTACTGGCTGCTGACGGTGTATCTGGTGCACGCGGTGGTAGTGATGTTGTTGGTTCGTTTCCGACCGCAGTCGACAGAGGCTTTTCGTCTGGTGGTGCACACGGCGGACATCCTCTGGCCGGTGCTGATCTCATTGTTCGCGCCGGCGCAACGGGGACAATTCTTCCTGTTCTTCGTGTTCGTAATGGCCGCAGCGGCCTATCGCTGGGGACTGTGGGCGACGGTCGGCACGGCGGCTACCGCAGTCGCGCTGCTGGAAGCAGAAGCCTTTGCCGTGCGGGCCGGGCTGGAACCGGCCGCCGATCGCTGGCTGCGCCAGTTGCATGTGGCGCCGCTCGGGGTAAGCGTGCGCGAATTGGATCCGCAACAGCTATTCATGAGTTCGGTGTACCTCATCGTGCTCGGATTTTTGCTGGGTTACATGTCAGAGAACCAGAAAAAGGTGAGAGCGGAGCGCGCCGTGATTATGCGCGTTCTCAGTTCGACGCGGGTAGAGGCGGGACTGACCGGGACGATGCAGCAGATTCTCGGCGAAGTCATGACCATCTACGGCGCGCGCCGGATGTTGAGTGCTTCGCAGGAAACGCACAGTTACCGGGTATTTTTGGCCGAGATGAGTCGTAGCGCCGAGGACAGCGGAACGCTGCGCTGGCACGAGGCTTTGCCCGAAAACGAAAAAGTGTATCTGTTCGACTCGCCGGCGGACGCGTTTCACGCATCGCGCAGCGCCAGGGGTTTTCACACCGTGCTGCTCGATCGCGACGGAGTGCGGCTCCGCGACATAAGCACCGAATTCCTGGATGCGCTGGCGCGCTTGGAAAAATTTGAGGCGCTGGCTTCGGTGCGGTTGATCTTCGGGACCGAGTGGTCGGGCCGGGTGTTCCTGTTCGATCCCGAGATGATGGGGCAACCGGATGAGGAATTGCGGTTCTTGCAGGAGTTCGCGCAGCAGGTGGCTCCGGCCATCTACAACGTGTACCTGATGCGGCGTCTGCGGGAGCGGGCGGGGGCGCTGGAGCGGTCGCGCTTGGCGCGCGAACTTCATGATGGAGCGATTCAATCGCTGATCGCCGTGGAAATGCAGTTGGATGTGCTGCGGCGCCAGTCGGGAACGCAGGCGCCAGTGGTGAACGCGGAGCTGGGTCGGATACAGAAACTGCTGCGTGAAGAAGTTCTGAAGTTGCGCGAACTGATGCAGGCGATGAAGTCGTTCGAGGTGAATGCGGACCGGCTGCTCGGTTTCATCTCCGACACGGTGGAGCGCTTTCGCCGCGAGACGGGAATCGCGGCGGAGTTCGTCAGCGAACTGGAGCGGGTGGATTTGGCGCCCAAGGTCTGCCGGGAACTGGCGCGCATTGTGCAGGAGAGCCTGGTGAACGTGCGCAAGCACAGCGGAGCGCACCATGTGCTGGTACGGCTGGCGCAGCGGGCGGGCAATCTGCAATTAACGGTGGAGGACGACGGCAAAGGATTTTCTTTTTCCGGAAGGCTCTCGGATGCGGAACTGGAGACGCCGGGGAAGGGGCCGGCGGTGATCCGGGAACGGGTACGCCTTGTGGCGGGCGAACTCACGATAGAATCGACTCCAGGGCATGGCGCACGGCTGGAAGTCCGAATTCCACCGGCGAGAAAGGCCAATCATGGATAGGCCAGCCACGTATAAGCCAAGTATGCATAGGCCAAGCACGGATAAGCCAAACATGGATAAGCCAAGCATGGATAAACGAAATCATCCCATACGCATTGTGATTGCCGACGATCATCCCATTTTCCGCGACGGACTCCGGCGCCTGCTGGAATCGGAAAGCGATATGAAAGTGGTGGGCGAAGCGTGCGACGGCCTCGAGGCGGTGAAACTGGCAACCGAGATCAAGCCCGACATCCTTCTGCTGGATCTGGCGATGCCGCACCACACGGGGCTCGATGCGCTGCGCGACCTGAACACGCGCGTGGGCGGGGCGGGACCGGTGCGCATCATCCTGCTGACTGCGGCAGCGGAGAAGAAGCAGGTGGTGGAGGCGTTGCAGTTGGGAGCGCGCGGCGTCGTGCTGAAGGATTCTGCCACGCAACTGCTGCTCAAGAGCATTCATACCGTGATGGGCGGAGAGTACTGGGTGGGACGGGAAAGTGTCTCGAATCTGGTGCAGTACCTGCGTAACCTCATGCAGAGTACGAACGAGGAAACGAAGCAGAAGAAATTCGGGCTGACGCCGCGGGAACTGGAGATTGTCTCCGCCGTGGTCGCCGGCTATGCCAACCGCGAAATCGCCGAATACTTCAAGATCAGCGAGGATACGGTGAAGCACCATCTCAGCAACATCTTCGATAAGTTAGGGGTTTCCACCCGCCTGGAGCTTGCGCTGTTTGCGGTGAACCAGGGACTTCCCATAAAAACAATAGTGTAATCAAGAGTTTAACTAGCGCGTCAGGCATCGTTGTGGCACCATGGTGCTAGCCAAGGTCACCCGTGTGCTATTGGGGCGAGGAGTCGATTCACGATACCTTTACAATTACACGAGGGCGAACTAACTGTCCCAAGTAAAGATTGAGGCTTGGGGCGCGTCGTCGATTGGGGGCAAACAGTGATCAAGGCAATCCGTCAACTTTGGGCTGAGGAGAGCGGTCAGGACGTCGCCGAGTATGCGGTGATGCTGGCGGTGATCCTCGTTATCGTGATTGGCACCGTCCGGCTGATCGGCGGCAACGCCAACAACGTGTTCTCGCAAGTGCAAAGCAGCATAGCCAATTAAATCGCAAGAGCCCCGCTGCGTCTGGCAGGGGGGCTTCCCCCCGGCGTTTTCTACGGTTCTCTCCCGCTGCATACTATTTGCGTGAAATGATTTAGGCTGGGGCTCGCCTTTGGCTGTTAGCCATTGGCTCTCGGCGTCTGGTGCCGGCAGCTTCTCTGAAGCGCTCGAACTGGAGCGCCGCGCTTGCGGCGATGTGACTGGCGGCCATAGGCCTGCCTTACTGTCCCGACGGAGCTGCCGCCGTCTTCTCCGGAACCGGAACCGCCTTGTCTGGGGCGGTGGTGCCGAGCCTGGTGAGGAACGGGAAGAAGGGTGTGACTTCGAAGGGCATCTTCTCGGCTGCCGTGGTGACAGCGACGGGCTTGGTTTTGATCAATTCCAGTTGATTGTTCCACGGGTCGACCTTGACCCGGCCACCGAGGGGAAGCGCCGCGACCTGGTCAACCTTCCTCGGGTCGAATTGCGGCGAGGCGGTCATCAAAGACGACATCCTGGTGGCGTCGCCGTTGAGCAGGCTCTCGCCCAGATGCGCTCGGATCAGATTCTTCAGTTGCGGAGCGCGGGCCTGGACTGCTTTGAGGAACAAACCGGCGTTGTTCAGCTTGTCCTTGTAGGGCGAGTTGTTGAGCAGTTCGATAGCTCTCTTGTCAGCCGCTTCTTCCTCGGCGCGGTCGCGCGCGAAATCCATGCGCTCGAAAGTGCGCTCGTCGGGGAAAAACATACGGTCGTTGAAGGCGAGCTTGGTGTTGAGCTGATGGCCGAGGGCGATGTGCGCCAGTTCGTGGGTCAGAATCATGGCCAGGGACGCTTCGTCAGGCAGCACGTCAATCATGCCGCGGCTCACCACGATGGTATGGCCGATGGTGAAGGACTCGAGCGGCGTAGTCATCAGCACGCGGCATTCGACTTCAGGTTGAATGTCGAGGTTGTTGGTCACCATCATGTTGTTGACCACGGTCTGCAGCACTTTGTCGACTTCGCCTTTGGGCGCTAGTAGGCCGATCTGCTGCAGGCGGTCAATCACGTTGATCTCTGCCTGACGTTCCCAGGCGCGCTGGGCTTCAATGGGGGTCGCGTCCTGCGCTTTTTGACTCTGGTCCTGGACCGCCTGCGGGGCATCGACCGTGATTTCAGTGAACTCAGAGTTGCGGCGGAAATCCTTCAGGTTGTAGCCCCAGAGCCGGGTTTGCGCTTTGTAATGTAGCGTTTGGCCCAGACGATATTTGAGATCGGATTCCTCGGAATAGATCAGCGAAGGCAGCCACACGCCGGGACGGAGGTTCTGCCGCCAGCTGTCAAAATGCAGGTAATAACTGGATCGCGGATGCGGATAGTAAGTCCCGTTGAAGCGGACGATGTTGTAGTCCTGGTCTTCGATCCAGATGCGGCCCAGGAACCGGCCCTTGCCCGCGTCTTTCTTGGGGGCGACGTCCATGACCACGCAGCGTACCTCGCCGAGGAACTCGCGGCGCACGAAGGTGAAGTCGTAATATTTGCGCTCAAAATCCTCATCGAGGACCACCATCTGCGCAAACCCCAGCGGCAGGAACTTCATGGAATAAACGTTACTCAGCTTGCTGAGCATGCGTTTGCCGAGTCCGGCCGTGGTGGGCGAGGTGAAAGTGCGGTCATCGGTGCCATCGCTCATATCCAAACGGCCAAGAAAGTACACATCGCTGGCGGGGACGGCAGCGCCCAGATCTTTGTCCTCCTTCAGATTCTGGAGATACGTCTCCACCAGGGGATGAAGTTGCTTCATCTGTGCCATGAAGAAATGTTCACGCTCAATTGCCCGATCGACCACCTGATCGAAGCTGCTGGTGGAGGCGCTAGCCTGTTGGCCTGCAGCGTCGCGGTTGGAGAGCTGCGGTTGCGGCGCGGTCTGGGCGAACGAAGTCTGGGTGAACAGTGACGTGGCGCAGCAGACCAGGAAGAGCGTGAAGAGTGCGAATCGGGGGCGCAACATTTTGTTTTGTTTCATTCTACCTATGATGCATGACCAACGTGTGACCTATGATGCCAATTGAAACTCAATGTGCAGCACGGCCTGGGAATCGGCGGGATGGCCGTCCCTGAGGGCGGGTTTGAACTGAATTTTTTCCGCAGCGCGAACCGCGGATTCATCCAGCCCATGACCAAGACCGCGCACCACTCTCACGATTCGAATCTGCCCGTTGGCTGAAAAGACAACCTCGAGCAAAACCTCACCCTCAATTTTAAGCTGCCGTCCCTCATCAGTGTAAACCGGACGGGGCTTGTACGTGATCTCAACCGGCAGAGTGTTGACGACGGGGGCAACAGTTTTAGTTTTGGGCTGAGAAGCAGCTACCACGTCGGCATCTCCGAAAGCGCCCTGGCGAACCGTCCCGCGCGAGCCAGAAACGCCGGAACCGCTGCCGGTAGCGACACCACTGCCGAATCCGGTGCTGGCGACCACCCCACGGGCGCCGTGCGATCCGCCCGTGCCGTTGCCATAGCCGGGGCCAGAGGGCATATCAAACGAGCCTGCCTGCGCGATCGTAATCGGATGGCCGTGAGTCTCTTGATTAGGCACGCCGTTCGGATCACCGAAACCACCGGTCTGTACTTTCTGCGGTGCGGCTGCCATGGTTGGCGTGGCCGAGCTGCCAGTGGAGAACACATTCGTCTTGACCGGTGGCCTCGGGATCATCGGCTTCACGTCCGGCAGAACCTCTTTTTGGGCAGCCAGGGCTACCTTGGGCGTCTGCTCCTCGGGAACGGGAGGCTTTTTCTGGACCAACTCGGCGGGAACGCGCATGGCTTCGGGTCGCGGCGTTACCGGTTCGGTGATCTTTGGAGCAGGAACAGGAAAATGCTTGACCGGCGCCGGGGTCTGGGGCACCGGGGGCGGCGTGCTGACCAGGCTGACAAAGTGGTAGTCGTGCTCCCGCGGCTCAAGAACATCGGGGTGCAGTATGGCAGTAATCACAAAGAACGCCACCACCAGAGACTGCACGCCATAACTGAAAACGAACCTCTCCCAACGAGTGCGAGGCTCGGGAAGAAGACCTAAGGTCAATTGTGAAGCCTGGGAGTCCATGTACGGCACCTCACGTAGCTATGTACTTAGCGCTTCCGAAAGAAGTGGTCAATCCCACCAACGGGCAATTCAGGACCGCGGGAGACGGGCCCAAGGACGGCACTTCGATTAGTGAAGTGCACGCCGAAGGCCATTTTCGACGAAGGTTCTCCACCCCTAAGATGCTGCTAAGCGGCTACTTACATAAGGAATAATCTATCCTAACAGACTGCAAGACCTTATCTGCAAGGTTTTTCCTATTTGGGGAAGGGAAAATTTTGTGGGAGATCGGAAGATTTTGCTCTGGTCGCTGCTACCACGACGAGCCGCGTAGCGACAGCCGCCCCCGGCTATTCAGACGACCGAAGCTCGGCAGCGACGACACGCGACCCTACTCGTCCTCTTCTTCGTCCAGCTTAATGCGGAGCGACTTGAGAAACTTCAGATCTTGATCGCTGATCTTGAGGTCGGCATTGGTGCTGAGCGTAGAGACGAGCGAAGTCTTGTCGGTGGTCTGTTCGCCCTGCTTGCTGACGCCGATGGTGGCCTCGAGCACCAGGAAAATGTCGTAACCGCCTTCCTTGATGCGGGCAACCACTTCAGCGATCGATTCGGAATCGGACAGAGATTCGTTGATCGCTTCTCCGAGTTCTTTCATGAGCTGCTTCAGTTGCTGATCCACGAATCCCCCTGGAATCGGACGCCGCTGATGGGGGACATCACATGCGGTTGTGATGGCGCCCAGCGCCATTGTACGCCCGCCCGCTGCTAAAATCGACTGCTAGTGACCGACTAATGCTAATGATCGACGGCCAAGTGGCGAAAAAAATCGCGTTGACTTTCCGTGCGGCCTTCAAGGTGGTCGTGAACACGGTGGAGCGCAGCCGCCCGGGCCGGGCCGTACTGGCGGGGATTCGCGCGACCGCCCGTTCTTTCGGGCGGGTGCTGCATCAACTCTGGCTGGAAGTGACCGGATTCACGTTTCTAGCGATGGCTGTCGTCGGGGCCATGGCCGGCATCCGCGAGTACGGGAAATACCAGTCTGGCCATGCGACTGGACCGGGGCGGTTGCTGCTTGCGGTATGTTTCACGGTTTCTTTTACCTGGTTCGGGCTGAGTTCGTTCTGGCGGGTAAAGAGGAAAGCTAAAAGCTAAAAGCCAAGAGCCAAAGAAGGGCAGAACTACATGACTGAAGTCAAGACGGCCGAATCCGCAACCAAGCGGGAAGCTCGCCTCCCGATGCACGAGACGTCTTCTAATATCGGTGTAAGCCCCCTCTACACGCCCGCGGATCTTGCGGCGTGGGACTACGACCGCGATGTGGGCTATCCCGGCGAGTTTCCCTACACGCGCGGGGTGCAGGCCACCATGTACCGCGGCCGCTTGTGGACGATGCGCCAGTACGCCGGCATGGGCGATGCCGAGGAGTCGAACAAGCGCTACAAGTATCTGCTAGCCAACGGGACGACCGGCCTATCGGTGGCGTTCGATTTGCCCACGCAGATCGGGCTCGATTCCGACAATCCGCTGGCCGTGGGAGAAGTCGGCAAAGTCGGCGTCGCGATCGATTCGATCGAAGACATGCAGCGGCTGTTCGATGGCATTGACCTGACCGTGATCTCGACATCGATGACCATCAATGCCACGGCATCGATTCTGCTGGCGCTATACGTAGCCGTGGCACGGCGTCAAGGCATGGACATTCGCAAGCTCTTGGGCACGGTGCAGAACGATGTGCTCAAGGAGTACATCGCACGCGGAACCTATATTTATCCGCCGCACCAGGCAATGCGCATCATTACCGACCTTTTTGCCTGGACGAATGAGAATGTGCCGGAATGGAACACGATCTCGATCTCCGGCTATCACATGCGCGAGGCGGGATCGACGGCGGTGCAGGAAGTCGCCTTCACGCTGGGCAACGGAATTGCCTACGTGGAAGCGGCGATTCGAGCGGGCCTCGATGTCGACAAGTTCGCGCCGCGGCTTTCCTTCTTCTTCAATGCCCACAGCAACTTTCTGGAGGAGGTCGCGAAGTTCCGCGCTGCGCGGCGCATGTGGGCGAAGATCATGCGCGAGCGTTTTGAAGCAAGGAATCCAAAATCATGGATGCTGCGCTTCCACACTCAGACGGCCGGTTCCACGCTGACCGCGCAGCAACCGGAGAATAACATCGTGCGGACGGCGATCCAGGCCATGGCGGCGGTGCTCGGCGGCACGCAGTCTCTGCACACGAATTCGTTTGATGAGGCGCTGGCGCTGCCGACCGAAGCGTCGGCGCGAATCGCGCTGCGCACGCAGCAGGTAATCGCATTTGAGTCGGGTGCACCGCAGACGGTCGATCCGCTGGCCGGCTCGTATTACGTTGAATCGCTCACCAGCGAAATCGAGAAGCGGGCCGTCGACTATCTGGAGAAAATCGAAGCCATGGGCGGCATGCTCAAGGCAATCGAACGGGGATACGTGCAGCAGGAAATCCAGAACGCGGCGTATGAATATCAGCAGGCGGTGGATCGGCAGGAGGCGGTGGTTGTCGGCGTGAACCGGTTCCAGATCGAACAAGAACACGCGGTACCGATTCAGCGCATTGATCCCGCTCTGGAGCCGAGACAAGTCGAGCGCCTGCGGGCACTGCGCGCCAAGCGCAATGCCGGGACCTGGCAAGCCGCGATCCGCGCCGTCGAAGACACGGCGCGTTCGGGAGAGAATCTCATGCCCCGGATACTGGCGGCGGTGGAGGCAAGTGCTACCGTCGGCGAAATTTCGGACGCGATGCGGAAGGTGTACGGGGAGTACAAGGAAGCAGTGGTGATTTAGCTGCGTTTCCCGCTGTTTCTGCGGCAGATCATTCAGCGCTACAGGAAGTGCGGGTTTAGCTACCGGCGGTGGTACCGCTTGCCAGTTTGTAATCGCAGGCGGTGCGGCAGGCTTCGCAGTACAGCAGGCCGTCGGTGCAGAGGTGCACGTCGAGTTGGGACTGGCACAACACGCAGTATTTTTCACACCAGCAATTCGCCTCAGATCGCTCGCATTGGGCGCAGACGATCTGGCTCACCACCGGCTTCGAGGACATGGTTGGAGTTTAGTGCGGCCGGGGCCTGGACGGAATGTAACGGAAGTCACTCAAGAGCAGGTATCAGGTATCAAGTCTCAGGATAATGCAACCCCTTTGCTTTTCCTGAGACCTGACACCTGGGACCTGACCAATTTGCGCCCTTTCCAACTAGGTGTTAAGTTAATCAGTTCCAGATTCGGGCAGCCCAGGCACTGTCTGAACGATGTTTGACCGAGGTTCTTCTTGTCCGCTCTAGAAGCCACCCCGCCCATTGTCCGCAAGACCGCGTTGAATGCCGTCCATCGCCAGATGGGCGCGAAGATGGTGGACTTCAATGGCTGGGACATGCCGGTCGAATATCCTGCGTCGATCGGCTGCGGCATTGTTGCCGAGCACATGGCGGTGCGCACCGGCGTTGGCATTTTTGACGTCAGCCACATGGGCGACATCCGCTTGGTCGGACGCGAGGCGCTGGCCGCTGTCCAGCATATCTCCATGAATGACGCGTCGCGGCTCGCCGTCGGCCAGGCGCAATATTCGGCGTTGCTCTATCCGCAAGGCACTTTCGTTGACGACGTGATCGTCCACCGCTTAGGCGAAGATGAGTACTTGCTCGTAATCAACGCGGGCACGCGCGAAAAAGATTTCAGCTGGGTGCGCGATAATACCCGCCAGTTTGACTGCAAAGTCGAGCACCTCTCCGACGAATTCACGCAGATTGCGATCCAGGGGCCGAAGGGCGTGGACGTTCTGCAAAAGCTGACGGATGCCGACCTGAGCGCGGTGAAGTTCTATTGGTTGACGCGCGGGACGATATGCGGCCTGAAGAATATCTTGATGGGCCGCACGGGATACACCGCCGAAGACGGCTTCGAGATTTACATTCCGCCGGACGAGGCGACGAGCGCGCGTGTCTGGTACGCGATTCTGGAGGCGGGAAAAGAATTTGGCGCTGTTCCCTGCGGCCTGGGTGCGCGCAACACGCTTCGGCTCGAAGGCAAACTGCCGCTCTACGGACACGAAATCACGGACACGATCAATGTGTGGGAAGCGGAACTGGATCGTTTCTGCAAGATGGAGAAGCCAGATTTTATCGGGCACGCGGCGCTGGAGAAGGCGAAAGCTGAAGGCGTCAAGAAAACGCTGGTCGGGCTCGAGATGGTTGATCGAGGCATCGCCCGCGACGGATACAAGGTTCTCGATGACGGAGGACGCGAGATCGGCTACGTCACCAGCGGTTCTCCGGCGCCGTTCTTGAAAAAGAACATTGCGCTCGCTTACGTTCCGCCCGCGCAGGCCGCGGTGGGGACAGCGTTGAAGGTGGAAATCCGCGGGCAGGGTGTGAAAGCGCAAGCGGTACCGACGCCGTTTTACAAGCGTCCGAAGAAGGCAGCGAAAAGCGGGTAGCAAGAAGCCAGGAGCCAGAACGAAATGCCTTATCCAACCGACCGCAGATACACAAAAGAACACGAGTGGATAACCGCCGACGGCACGATCGGCATCACCAACCATGCCCAGGATTCGCTCGGCGACATCGTGTTCGTCGAACTGCCCAAGGTGGGCGCCGAGATCACCACCGGCAAGCCCTTCGGCACGGTCGAGTCCGTAAAGGCGGTCTCCGACATCTATGCTCCGGTCTCCGGGACTGTTACAGGCGTGAATGAAGCTCTGGCCACAGCGCCCGAGCAAGTGAACAAAGATGCGCATGGCGCCTGGATGGTCAAGATCAAGGTGAAGAACCCGTCCGAGATGAATGCGCTGCTCTCGGCGGCGGACTATGACAAATTTGTGAGCGAAGAGGCGGGACACTGAAAATCATTGCAGAGGCCAGAGGGCAGATTGCAGAGGTGGATCCCTTCGTTACCACTAATATCGCTGGAAGCGGAGGGTTTTACTTCTGCAATTTGACCTCTGACCTCCGCAATCAATCGAAGCCTCCGCTTCCCACATCCAATAAAGGTTTCTATGAGATATCTGCCTAAATCTCCTACGGATCGCGCCGCCATGCTGAAGGCGATCGGGATCCGCTCTGTCGACGAACTTTTCTCGCCCATTCCGTTCCGGTACCGTCTGACGCGTGATCTCGCGATTCCTCGGCAAATGGCCGAGTCGGAAATCGTGGACTGGTTCAAGCAACGGGCGAAGGAAAACGGCGAAGGCTACACGAGTTTTCTCGGCGCTGGGGCTTACTTCCATTACCGGCCCGTGGTGATTGACGCACTCGTGCAACGCGGTGAATTCCTGACGTCCTACACCCCGTACCAAGCCGAGTTTGCGCAGGGGACGCTGCAAGCCATCTTCGAATTCCAGACGATGACCTCGGAACTCACCGGCATGGACTTGGCGAATGCCTCGATGTACGACGGCTCGACGGGCGCGGCCGAAGCCGTGATGATGGCGGTCCGCGTCACCGGCAGGCATGCAGCGGTCATCGCGCGCAACCTGCACCCTGAGTATCGCGAAGTGCTCAACACCTACGCGACCCACCAGGCTCTTCCGCTGAAGACAGTTTCGTTCACGGGCTCGGGACAGATCGATCTGAAGGAACTCGAGAAAGCCGTGGACGACGATACGGCGTGCGTCCTGATTCAGTCACCAAATTTCTTTGGCACGATCGAAGACGTTGAGGCGATCGCCGAGATTGCGCACAAGCGCGGAGCGCTGTTGATTGTCTCGATCGCCGAGGCGGTGTCGCTTGGGATTGTCGAACCGCCGCGCACCGCCGACATCGTGGCCATGGAAGCGCAATCGTTCGGAGTGCCGCTCGGATTCGGCGGTCCCTACTGCGGCGTGCTCGCCACGAAAGAGAGATTTGTCCGGCAAATGCCGGGACGTCTAGCGGGTCAGACAGTGGACAAGAACGGCAAGCGCGGTTTTGTGCTGACGCTGGCGACGCGCGAGCAGCACATCCGGCGCGAGAAAGCGACTTCGAATATTTGCACCAACCAGGCGCTGGTCGCGCTGATGGTGAATATCTTCATGACCGTCTACGGCAAGGTCGGCTTGAGAGAGTTGGCGAAGCAAAATTTGGCGAAGACGGCGTACGCCGCCGACCAGTTCAGTAAACATGCCAAAGTGCTGTTCGCAGGTGCGCCGCGATTCAACGAGTTCGTGGTCGAGACCAGCGAAGATCCTTACGCCATCAACTCGCGGCTGCTGGGACACAAGATCGTCGGTGGCTTGCCGATGAAGAAGTTCTACCCCGAGCTAGGCCATGCGGCACTCTGGTGCTGCACGGAATTGACGACACGGTCGATGATCGATAAAGCGATCGATACCGCGGTTGGCCTCGTCGCCGAAAGCGAAGGCTCGGTTCGAAGTATGAAAGAGACAGTAGAACAAGAGGTGGTGAGATGACGACGAAGCACATCACCCGCAAAGCGACGCGTCACATCAGCCAGAACGAAGGCCTGATTTTTGAAAAGTCGTCGCCCGGCAAGGCCGCTTGGAAATTGCCGCCACTCGATGTTCCGGAAGTGGATACGGCGAAGCTGCTCGGCAAGCAAGAGCGCAAGGATCTCGGCGACATGCCCGAAGTGAGCGAGATCGAAATCATTCGTCACTTCACGCGGCTCTCGACTTGGAATTACGCCATCGATCTTGGTATGTATCCGCTGGGCTCTTGCACCATGAAGTACAACCCGCGCGTCAACGAATTTGTGGCGCGTCTCGAAGGCCTCGCCAACGGACATCCCTATCAGGCCGAGAAGATTTCGCAGGGCGCTTTGCAAATCATGAAGACGCTTAGCGACTGCCTGCTTGAGATCACCGGCATGGACGCGATCACACTGCAACCGGCCGCGGGCGCGCACGGCGAACTGACGGGATTGCTCCTGGTACGCGCGTATCACCGGTCCAAAGGCAACGCGCGCAAAAAAATTCTGATTCCAGACTCGGCGCATGGCACGAATCCGGCGACTGCGGCGACGGCGGGCTACGCGGTCGAGAATTTGAAGTCCAACGACCGCGGCATGGTCGACGTGGCGGCGCTGGCGGCGCAGATGAATGAAGACGTGGCGGCGCTGATGGTGACCAATCCGAATACGCTGGGCGTTTTCGAACAGGAGATCGACAAGATCGCCGAACTCATGCACGCCAAGGGCGGCCTGCTTTACATGGACGGCGCCAACATGAATGCGCTCGTCGGCAAGGCGCGGCCGGGGGACTTTGGCGTCGATGTCATGCACCTCAACCTGCACAAAACTTTCTCGACTCCGCATGGCGGAGGCGGTCCGGGATCGGGGCCGGTGGCGGTGCAGAGAAATCTTGCGCCGTTTCTGCCGACTCCGGTTGTCATCACCAAGGCGGATGGCACGCTAGGCTTCGAATATAACCGTCCGCAGTCGGTGGGACGCGTGCGCGCGTTCTATGGGAATTTCGGCATGTTCATCCGTGCGCTGGCCTACATCTTTGCCAACGGGCCGGATGGCTTGCGGCAGACTACGGAAGACGCGGTGCTCAACGCGAATTACATCCGCAAGGGACTTGGAGGTGTTTACGATCTGCCCTACTCGACGCCGTCGATGCATGAAGTCGTCTTCAGCGACAAGGTGCAGGCGACGAAGGGCGTGAAGACCGTCGACATTGCCAAACGCCTGATCGATTACGGATTCCATCCCTACACAATGGCGTTCCCGCTGATCGTTCATGGCGCGCTGATGATCGAGCCGACCGAAAGCGAGCCGAAAGAAGAGCTGGATCTCTTCATCGAGGCCATGAAATCGATCGCGGAAGAAGTGGAAGAAGATCCGCAGTTCGTGCTCGACGCTCCTCACAACGCGCGCATTTCCCGTCTGGACGACACCTTGGCGGCGCGCAAGCCGGTGCTGCGCTGGAAGCCCTAGCTCGTGTAGGGACGGGCGTCCCGCCCGTCCAAGCCGAGCGCAGCTCGGCCCCGCCGCTAGCGCCACGAGGCCCTGGCCGTCTTGCTAGAATCACCTAAGTCCAACCCCATGCCCGACGATCCGGCCAGCTCCGTCACTGCCCGCCAACTGGCCGAACACCACTATTACGCCGCGCTCGATCTGGTTCTTGAAGGTCACCATGAGCAAGCGGTCGAAGAGTATCGGCAGGCGGTGGCGGCTGATCCAAAGTTCACCGATGCGCTGCATGGACTGAGCCGGGCGCTGCAGGACCTCAACCGCTTCGACGAAGCCATCGTTGTTGCCCAACAAATCTCGGATATCGATCCCGACGACATTCTGGCGCACACCAGCCTCTCGATCCTGTATCAGAAGAAAGGAATGGTTCCCGAGGCCGAGGCGGAAGGCAACAAGGCGCGGGTGCTGGGGTGGAAGCAGCAGTTGAAGAAGGGCGGAAACTGAACCGCGCATGTGACGGAGAGGATGTCTGGGGAATAAGATTACAACATCTCTAACGACGGTCGGGCACCATCCAGGGTAGCCACGGCGTAGGGTATGGTGCTCTCCGGGTGGTTGCGATGAACCCACAGCTTGATCGCCGATCCGCGCGTTTCGCGTTCCGCATCGCCACTTCTCTGTGCGCAGTGTTCTTGCTGACTCCAGCCACGGTTACAGCGGCCCAAACGAACGACAATCCTCAACCCTCCAAGTCAACGCTGGGGCAAATTTCGGGACGCGTCTACCGCTCCGATACCGGCGAACCCGTCCCCACGGCCCAAGTCGACCTCTACCCTGCCGATCCCGACACAGCGAAGGCTGCCGGTCCCGAGCGCATCGTGCGCACCGGAACCGACGGCACGTTTGTGTTTCCCGCTCTTCCCGCCGGGACGTATGGGGCGTCGGCTTGGCGCAACGGATTTTCGGAATTCTCTCCGCAAGAGGATGAGCGCGGTCAATTCATCACTCTCAAGCCCGGAGAAAAGCTGGAGAGTCTGACCCTGCGCCTTCACCCGACAGGAGTGATCGCCGGGCAAGTCTCCGACGAGGACGGGGAAGCAGTTCAGGGTTTTGGGCTCTTCGCTCTGCGCATCAACTTTCGGCCAGGGGGACGAAAACAGGTTTCCGCATCTGCCCAGGCTATCACTGACGATCTGGGTAACTTCCGCATGCCGAATCTTTCACCCGGTTCTTACTACGTGAGCGCGGGTGGTTTGATCCAGCATCCGATGGGGGCCATGGGACTCAAGCAGGGTCCTACAGGCGGCGCGCAGTATCGCAACACTTTTTATCCCGGAACGTCGTCGCTGGCCGAAGCGCAAGTGTTGAAAGTCGGTCCCGAGTTGACCACCAACGACATCCGCTTCACCGTCCCGACAGAAAGAACCTACGCGATCACAGGCAAGGTTCTCTCCGGAGTGGGACGACCGACTCTCAAAGATGCCGAGGTCAAATACGAGAGCGCGGATGCAGCGGGATACACGTTTGAAGACACGGATGGGCAAACCGTCCGGATGGAATCAGATCATTCCCTCAAGCTTTCGCCAGTCCCTCCTGGCGACTACACGCTGATCGTGAAAACAGTCAACGCGGGCGTCGAAAAAGAACTGGGTTTTGCGTCGGTGCGTGTCGTGGACGCCAACCTACACGCCAACATCGAAGTTGGTCGCGCTGCTGAAGTGCGTGGGAGTGTCGAGGCGCACCAGGGGTTTTCCCTGGCGGGGAAACGCATCGCGCTGGAAACCTTCGGGTCGGGCTTTTATCTTCTCCACCAGGCTCCGGGCATCGATCCCGGCGGACGATTCGTCATCACCAACATACCGCCCGGCGAATTCATCTTTACTGTTTCAGATGCCCAAGGGGAAAAATCCGCATACGTCAAGAAGGCGATCTGTAACGGCCGGGATTACGCGTCCCGCGAGCTCACGCTGGCGGTTGGGACCGCCCTCGACTGCGATGTCACTCTGGCCAGCGACACCGGAACAATTCACGGAAAGGTGACAGACGGCGAGAACCCGGCTCGCGGGTTCGTCGTCGTTTTGGTCCCGGAGTCAAGGCAGCTGCGGCGGATTCCGCGCTATACCCTCACTGCCAAAACGGATGTCAGCGGTCAGTACAAAATGGCGCGGGTGATTCCCGGAGATTATCTGCTGTTTGCCGTTCCGCCGAGCGCAGACCATGGGTATTTCGCCCTCGATTTTCCGGAGCGCCATACTGATATCGCCGAGCACGTCAGCGTCGACCCCAGCACAACCCAAGCCGTGAACCTGAAGGCCTCCAAGGTGGAACAGTGAGGCTTTTGTTGTCGGCCCCCCGGCTGCTGGCGCTGACAACCACTCGGGGTCCCCGGCAGTCGCTGGAAAAACGGCCTAAGAAGTCGTGCTTAGTCGCTTACTGTCAACCGTGTGCTTTCCTCTGACGCTTACGGTTGAGTTTCACTTGGAAGGCATGCGCGCGCACGGCGATCCACTCCCCGCTTGACATTGACCACGTCTCGGCTAGGATGAAAGCGAGAACGCGCTCTCCAGCGCGGAGGACCGGGCAATGAACATTAAAATTCGCGATGCGGCCCTCGAAGCCCGCATCCAAAGGCAGCTTCGGGCGACCGGTGCCGCCAGCGTTGAAGAAGTGCTGCTGCGTTTGCTGGAAACGCAAGAAGAACAGGATCGCTGGCTTGCAGAGAATCGAGAAGCGATTAACGCCAAGATTGGGCGCGGTATTGAGCAACTCGATCGGGGCGAAGGGATTCCTGAAGACCGGCTGGATGCCCACCTGGCAAAACTGAAAGCCAAGCCTGAATGACCGTGCGCTACGCTCTTGCGCCGGAAGCTGCCCTCGATCTCGTCCAAATCTGGCGTTATATCAAGGAGCGGACGAGCGTCGAGATGGCGGATCGAGTTGAATCGGTCATCCGGGAAAAGATAGCTTTTCTGGCCCAGATGCCCGGCGCCGGACATCAGCGCAAGAACCTGACGGACCACGACGTAGGTTCTTCTTGGTTTACTCGTACCTGATCGTATATCGGTCCAACGTCAAACCTCTGCAGGTAGTTTCCATTCTCCACGGCCGTCGTGATGTGGAACAAATCCTCAAAGATCGCTTGTGAGGCCTCGAAGCATTCTGCACCTTCTCCGAGTTAAAATGAGTTATGCGAGAAGTCGTCATTGTTTCCTCCGTCCGCACTCCTGTAGGCCGCGCGTATAAGGGCACGCTGCGGGCTACGCGTCCCGATGAACTGGCTGCCGTTGCGATCAAAGGCGCGCTTGATCGTGTGCCGCAGCTTGATCCCGCATCAAACTATAAGGAAATTGAAGACGTCATCTTGGGCTGCGCCATGCCGGAGGGCGAGCAGGGGATGAACGTGGCCCGCATTGCTTCGCTGCGCGCGGGGTTGCCGGTTGAGGTGTCGGCGGTGACTATCAATCGGTTCTGCTCGTCCGGCTTGCAGGCGATTGCCATGGCAGCCGAGCGCATCATGAGCGGCGGCGCCGAGGTGATGGTGGCGGGCGGGACGGAATCGATGTCGATGATTCCCATGGGCGGGAATAAGATTTCGCCTAACCCCTGGCTGGTAGATCATTATCCGGATGCTTATCTTTCGATGGGGCTGACGGCGGAGCGGGTGGCAGCGCGCTTTGGCATCACGCGCGAAGAGTGCGACCAGTTTTCCTTGCGCAGCCATCAGAAGGCGTTGGCGGCGATCGCGGCGGGCAAGTTCGAGGATGAGACGGTCGCCGTGCCGGTTAGCTTCACCACTCCGAATGGATCGAAGCCGAAGAAGCACCACATCACCTTCAAAGTCGACGAAGGGCCGCGCGCTGATACTTCGCTGGAGGCTCTGGGCGCGCTCAAGGCCGCGTTTCACGTGAAGGGCGTGACCACGGCGGGCAATTCTTCGCAGATGTCGGATGGCGCGGCGGCGGCCGTGGTGATGTCGGCCGATCGGGCTAAGGTTCTGGGCATCACTCCGCTGGCGCGCTATGTTGCGTTCGCCACCGCCGGTTACAAGCCGGAAGAGATGGGACTGGGACCGGTGTTTGCGATTCCTAAGGCGCTGAAGCTGGCGGGATTGAAGCTCTCGGACATTGACGTGATCGAACTGAACGAGGCGTTTGCGGCGCAGTCGCTGGCAGTGATCCGGGAAGCGGGGCTCGATCTTGAGCGCGTGAATCCTAATGGCGGCGCGATCGCGCTGGGGCATCCGCTGGGATGCACGGGCGCTAAGCTTACGGCCAGTGTCATTCGCGAACTGAAGCGGCGCGGGGCACGCTATGGCATGGTGACGATGTGCGTTGGCGGAGGGATGGGCGCAGCGGGGATTTTTGAGAATCTGTCGTGACACTTTTTTGCCCAATCTTTACCCCAATCGTTATGTTCGTTGACGCTGTTTTGCGGTATCCTTTGCTGTTAGATTACCGTCTAAATAAATAGAACGGCAGAGATTTCCCCCGATTCGCGTCAATCGGCTGGGAGGTGCCTTATGCGGCTCTCCGGTCTTGTCGTCGCAGCTCTCCTGTTCGTTTCAGCAACTCTTCTGGCACAGCATTCCTCCGGAGGCGGCGGATCGAGTTCCGGCGGGTCTTCTCACGGCAGCTCGAGTTCTGGCATTTCCTCAAGCTCGGGTTCCTCGCACGTCAGCTCGTCGCACGTCAGCTCACCGGGAGGTTCGGGAAGCTCCCATGGTTCCGGCAGGGTATCCTCTTCTGCGCGGGCTGGATCGAACGCGCGAACTCACACGCCGAAGTCTTCCTCCAGCGCGAAACCTGAGAAGAAAGGTTTCTTCTCATTCTTGAGGCACAGGAAACCGGCCCCGAAACCCTCTTTGGAGGCTGAGGCCAACCGACCCGTTCGTTGCAAGAAGGGGGAGAATTGTACCTGCCTTGCGGGAGGAACTCGAAACGCAGCCGGCACGTGCTTTTCCCAGGCGCAAGTCCTGTGTTCAGCGGGTCTGGTCTGGAACGGCTTTGGTTGCGGCGCGAGATATTTCGTGAACGATTGCAGCGCCCTGGCGGCCCGACTGGCGCAGCAGGAGCGACAGATGCGCTCGGCGATGACTAGCCAGCAACAAAGCTGTTCCCGTGATTCCGCCAGCCCGGAGTGTGCCGACCTGCAGGGGCAATCGGGCCGTGAGAACCTGCTTTATCGGCAACTGCTGGAGCAATACAATCAGTGTATGGAGCATTCCCATGCTTACGCGTTTCGCGGGGAACCGCTGCTGGGCAGTTCATGGATGCCGCGCGACGATAACTAGCTGCTTGAAAGTAAGGAACTGCGTCTGCGGCGACTCCCGCGTTAGAATGGTTGTTGTCGATTGTCATGTGTCCACTCAACGGTCTTCATTTAGAAGTCCAAATTTAGCAGTCTAAATTTCGAGGTCTAAAATATGGCCACTACAGCAATACCCAAGACCAAGATCTCCGGCGGCAGCTTTTTGCTGGAAGAGCGGCAGACTGCCGATGTATTCACCCCAGAAGATTTTTCCGACCAGCAACAGATGATCGGGCAGACGACCGAAGAGTTTGCGGTCAACGAGATTCTGCCGCAGGCGGAGAAGATCGAACACAAGGATTACTCTATTTCGCGCGATCTGCTGAAAAAGGCGGGCGACCTCGGCCTCAGCGGGGTTGAGATTCCCGAGGCTTACGGCGGCCTTGAAATGGACAAAGTCACCGCCGCCATCATCGCCGACAACATCGCCAAGTATGCCGGGTTTGCCACCACTTGGGGCGCCCATAGCGGCATCGGCCTGTTGCCGATCGTCTACTTCGGCACCGAAGAGCAGAAGAAGAAGTATCTGCCACGGCTGGCCACGGGAACAATGGTTGGCGCGTACGCTTTGTCGGAAGCGACTTCCGGGTCCGACGCGCTCAATTGCCGCGCCCGTGCCGTGCTTTCGCCGGACGGCAAGCACTACATCCTGAACGGCGAGAAGATGTGGATCACCAATGCGGGCTTCGCCGACCTGTTTACGGTGTTCGCGAAAATTGACGGCGAAAAGTTTTCGGCGTTCCTGATCGAAAGAAATTTTCCGGGATTTTCCGTGGGCGCCGAAGAGCACAAAATGGGCATTCGCGGATCTTCCACTTGCCCCATTATCCTGAATGACTGCAAGGTGCCGGTCGAGAATCTGCTAGGCGAGATTGGCAAGGGGCATATCATCGCCTTCAACATTCTGAACATTGGACGCTTCAAACTTGGCGCCATGTGCGTGGGCGGAGCGCGGGTTTCGATCGAGAGTGCCGTGGCTTATGCCAAGCAACGCAAGGCGTTTGGCAAGACGATCGGCGAATTCGGTCTGGTGCGCGAGAAAATCGCAAACATGGCCACGCTGATCTATGTCGGCGAGTCGCTCGTCTATCGCACGGTCGGGATGATGGACGCGCTGCTCTCCGAAATCGATTCCGCGAGCCCCGACGCCGCCAAAGAACGGCGCAAGGCGATCGAGGAATACGCGGTGGAGTGCTCGATCCTGAAAGTCTGGGGCTCGGAGATGATCGATTATGTCGTCGACGAGACACTGCAGATCTATGCCGGCTACGGCTTCGTGGAAGAGTATCCGGCGGAACGGGCCTACCGCGATGCTCGCATCAATCGTATCTTCGAGGGCACGAATGAAATCAACCGGCTGATCATCACCGGATTCCTGCTGAAGCGGGCGATGAGCGGCCAGTTGCCGTTGATGCCGGCGATCAAAAAGCTGATGGACGAAGTACTGAGCGGTCCGTCGATCGGCGAGGAGATTGAAGGTCCGCTGGCGGAAGAGCGCAAACTGGTCGCGCAGGCGAAAAAGCTTGGCCTGTTCGCTGCTGGGTCGGCTACGCAGAAATATATGCAGGCGATTCAGGACCAGCAAGAAGTAATGGGCGCGATCGCCGATATGACGATCGAAATTTACGCCATGGAATCGGCTGTGCTGCGCACGCAGAAGATGATCGAGCAGAAAGGTGAAGCGTCGGCCGCGCTGCCGATAGCGATGACGCGAGTGTATTTGACGCAAGCGTTCGAGAAAGTCGAAGCGGCGGCCAAGAAAGTCATTGCCGACGTGGCCGAAGGCGACATGCTGCGCACTCAACTCGCGATCATGCGGCGGTTGGCCAAGTACGAGCCGTTCAACACGGTTGCGCTGCGCCAGCAGATTGCGCAGAAGACGATTGAGGCAGGCAAGTACCAACTGGCGTAGGGCGCAATGATGGGTCGACCGTTGAGGAGGTTGGCCGAACGGCTCAGCCGGGGCATAGTTCTGCGCCGGTATTTGCCGAGCGACTTTCAGCACCTGCCGCTCTAAGTAACTCCTGAGGCTGGTCTCCGCCATTGGGCAGGCTTATCCAGTCTGGATCGACATCTGCTCCGCATGGCGCGGGAACTGGTCCGGCCGGGGGCTGTCGTCTGGGACGTGGGCGCTAGCGTTGGCTTGTTCGCCTTTTCCGCGGCCGCCATGGCGGGATCCTCCGGTTTGGTGCTGGCCATTGAGCCCGATATCTGGCTCGCTCATCTTATGGATCGATATCACGCGAAATTGCTCAGAAGAAGCTGCCGGCCGCCCCGGTTAGAGTCTTGTGCGCATCTGTATCCGCCGAACCGCGCGTGAGTGAACTCGAAATCGCGGAGCGGGCGCGTGCTTCCAATCATCTGTATGGCGTCTCCGGCTCGACCCAGACGGGAGGATATCGTCATTTGCAGCCTACCGTGTCGGTGGCCCTGGATTCGCTGCTCGACTTCTTTCCGGCTCCAAGTGTCCTGAAGATTGATGTCGAGTCGCACGAGGCCGAGGTTCTGCGCGGCGCCGCCCGCTTACTGGAGAGCGCCCGGCCCGTGATCTGGTGTGAAGTTGACCCCAAGAATGCGGAGGCGGTCTCCAAGTTGCTCCACGAAAAAAACTATCAGCTTTTTGGAGCCGCGGAAGATCCGCAACCTCCAATCCTGCGGGCGTGGTGGAACACGCTGGCCGTTCCACTGGAGAAGGTCGCTTAGTGCGACGCGGCCCAGGGCGGAACAGTCACTCCAGCCAGGGCCATGGTTTCGTTAGGTTCATTCGAACCAGCCGCTGCGGTAGGCCACCCACCACGAGATGTACACGATGGGAATGCTCGCGCCTAGGGCCCACCAGAGCGGCAGGACGAAGTCGGCCAGCAGGCCGAGCACGGTGAAGGAGATCCAGAAAACTTTGCGCTCCATATTCTGGATTGTAGGTCTTTTGCGTTACTCATGATCCCGCTTCGTGGGCTGCGGAAACCCTTCGGTTTCGTATCGAAAGTTTCTTCCGTCCGCAGGAGACGGGGCAAGCCGCGTCTCTACGGGAAAATCAGGCTTTGGGCTTGAGTTCTTCCATCACACTCTGAATCAATTCTTTGGCGTCGGTGAGGTTTTTCATGATGAGTTGGACATCCATGACCGGCTTGCCCGGCCAACGCTGGCTCTGGCAGTAGACGCCATGCTGCCCCACCAGGGCCATGGCGTCGGTGACCAGATCCATGGTGACGGCGAGGCGTCCGCGGGGCACGCCCATGCGAATTTCGTAGTGTTCGAGCTCTTCCTGCTTTTCGTTGAACACGGCCATGAACCGATTGTAGCGGGGATGTGGGTATAATTCCCGTGCAGCTCTTAGCTCTTAGCCTTTAGCTCTTAGCCAAAAGTCAACAGCTAAGGCCAGGAGCGAATCGCTAAACGCTATCCCAGGAGGAACAAGTCATGAAGAAATTTGCCTTAATCGCAGCGTTGTTCTTTGCGGTTGCCACTCTTGCCTCGGCGCAGATGTCGCAGGACAAATCGAAACGGCCCAGTCCGCCGGCCAGCGCGGAGTGCAAAATGTCGGATGGCAAAACCATCACGGTGGACTATTCCAGCCCGCGTGCCAAGGGACGGAAAATTTTCGGCGAGGCGAGCGAGAAAGCGCTCGTTCCGTATGGTGAGATCTGGGTACTGGCGCGAACGAGGCGACGAAGTTCGTAACCGATGCGAAGGTGATGGTGGGCGGCAAGTCTTTGCCCGCGGGCAGCTACACTATCTTCACCATCCCCAAGGCTGACAGGTGGACACTGATTATCAACAAGAAGACCGCCGAGTGGGGCATCCCGTACAAGTACGAAGCCGACGAGTTGGCCCGAGTTGATATGCAGGTCTCGAAAACGCCGGCGCCGGTGGAGAATTTCACCATCGCATTCGACCGGGGCGGCAGCAAATGCACGCTGCGCATGGAGTGGGAAAATACCCGCGCCAGCGTCGAGATTACAAAGTAGAAAATCTGTCTGTAGAGACGGGGCTTGCCCCGTCTCACCGGCGCTATACTGGAACCGATGCGGCCGATGCTGCGCTTTCTTTGGAACTCCACCCGTGGCCACCGGATTGCTCCGTGGCGCAGTCCCTATCTTTTGTGGCGGATCGAGACCTACACCGGCGTCAAAATGACCCAGATAGGATTCCTGGAATTCTGGGAATTTTTGTGGACGGAGCGAACCAGCCTGTGGCGCTTCCTGAAGTGGACAGCGGAGATGGATCGCTACGTGCACCCCGGGGCGAAGAACCTCTAGGCTTATTAGATTTATTTCTCCCAGCTCAGCGGCCTTCCATTACCACATTAACTTCAGTCCCTTTGCCCGCTCCCATTAGTTGGTAGGCTGAACCTCGGTTGGCTGCGACTTCCAGAAAGCCCATGCTGCCCAGGATCCCGAAGACTTCGCCGGGAGCGCCTTCGGCATAGGTTGTGCATATCCGCGTCGCCTGCGCCTTGTTTCCAATCACGATCCTGAACGCGGGCGGCGTGGCTCCGAAAAGTTGCGGCGCATCCGGCGGAGTAATGTTGGTGATGAGATTGCCAAAGCGATCGACTTTCAGCACCACTCCTCGCAACGTGCGCTCGTCCACCGGCTTGGGGCGAGGCGCGCTAAAGCGGACATAGTCGGAGATCTCTTCGCCGAAACGTTCCGGATCGACTCCCTTGGCAAGATAGGCCGCGACCGGCGCAAAGATGTCGCGCGCGTGAAAGGTGTTGCTGCGCGGCTGCAGAAAATAATGCTCGGCCGTGACGTGGCGGACGGAGATCCGCTCTTCGCGGTCGTAGACGAGAGAAAGTACGCCGTTGTCGGGAGCGACAAACAGGTGGCGGTCGCCGGTCATGAGCACGGGTCGCCGCGCCGTCCCCACCCCGGGATCGACAATCACCACGTGCACGGTGCCAGAAGGGAAATAAGAGTAAGCCTGGGAAATGGTCAGCGCGCCGTCCAGAATGTCGAAGGGCTGCACCGCATGGCTGATGTCGACAATCTGCGTCTCGGGCGCGATCTCCAGGATGACGCCCTTCATGGCGCCGATGAAGTGATCGTTGAGTCCGAAATCGGTGGTGAGGGTGATGATCGCAGTGCGTGCCAATTCGTTACCTCGTCGAGCCTGAGAATTTCCAGGAACTCCACGAAGTATCGGACGCGGCACAACAGCACGTCAAGGAGCAATCGGCATTCAGCACTTAGCAGTCAGCCAATTCGGGGCCAGGAATATTTGGCTGACTGCTAAGTGCTGACTGCTGTTTAGTCGACTCGGACGTCGCCCGAACCGGTACGGACGGAAACGACAGGGCCGCCGCTCCCTACTTTGCCCACCACACTCTTCCGCGACTCCTGAATGCGGCCCTGGACGGTGGTAGTTACGGGATGGCCCAGCGCGACAGTTCCAGAACTCGTGGAGATGTCGACATCGAAGTTGGCGTCGGAGGGCACACGCAGGGTCACGTTTCCCGAGCCAGTGCGGACGCTCCACATGTTGCTGGGCGAACCGTTGCCGTGAATGTCGCCACTCCCCGACTCGGCATGAAATCCGCCGTGGATGCCGTTCACGGTGATGTTGCCTGATCCGGTACGGATGTCCACGTCGCCCGCACCCACTTCCTCGATTTCGATGTCACCGCTGCCCGCTTTGACCCGCGCCGGACCGGAGAGCTCGTGCCCGCGGACGTTTCCCGAACCCGTCTGGAAACGCAGGTCACCGGTGAGCCGCGCCAGTCGCAGATCGCCCGAGCCGCTCTCGAGATCGGCGTTGCCCTTGAGGCCCTCGACCGTCTGATTGCCGCTGCCGGTATGGGCACGAATTGCGGTGTTCTCCGGGGCGGTGATTTCGTAGTCGATTGAAATGTTGTTGAGGTTCACGTAGTCGATGCGGATGCTGTTACCGTTCTGGCGAATGGGAGGATTGTTCTGCAGCTCCTGCACCTCCGCCTTGTGGTCGCCGCCGAACAAGGAATTGCCCGCATGGATCGTGGCATGAATCGAGACCGTGCCGGCAGAGCCGTTGCGCACGGTGATGTCACCAGAGCGCGTAAGCACTTCGAGGTCGACGGAGCCATTGACCTGGAACGAACGGTCAAACGTTCCGATGACCGAAGCGAAGCCGGCCAGCGAGCTGACCAAAATAAAAATCAGCGTACTAACAGCTCGATGTCGAAGCAAGGGAGTATTCGTCATGGTAATCAAGTCTCCAGTCTTAGTCGTCAGGTCTAAGATTGCGTAGTCCGGCAGCGACCGGGGCTTTCATTCGCATTCCCTCGCTACGCTGGCCTGCTCCTGCCATCGTTGAACGTTCACGCCCTTCACGAGGAGCCATAGCATCAGCAAGAGTTCCGCGACGAAACCGAGGGGCAGAATGTAGTGAGACAGATAGTTTGCGAGCGGCGGTGACAGAAAGGTCAGCCATCCCAAGCCGGCAAACGCCATCAGCACTCCCAAAATTCGAGGTAGGAAGGTCGACCTCAAAATGAGGCAGCCGATCAGGAGGTCAAAGAATCCGAAAAATACCAGGCCGATTTGATCGGCCTGAGAACGCAATTTGAGAAGCAAGAGCACCAGCGCCTGCAACTGCTCCACCTTAAATACGCTCAAGTACTGCGCGCCGCCCAAAAGGACAAACGGGGCGAGATAACAGACGTAGCTGATCGCCTGAATGGCACATCCCGCGAGGCTGAAGAACGCTGCGAGTAACGCGAGGCTCCTGTTCACAGGCTTAAACAAGTCATAGAAGAGAAGCGTCACAGTGATGTAGAGCGCGGTCGCGATGAGATTGATGGCGAAACTCGCGCGAAATAAGGACTCGTGCGCCAGGATGTTGTTCGCTGTAGCCGCGGCGTCGCCCGATACAATAAGCCCTTTCACGAGGAAGTCGGCGGACATTACCGTCAGAAAGTAAAGCAAATAGACGACACTGGTAATCCTGGCCTTTGGACGCGGCGATGCCTCTGGAACCGATTTCGTCATGTCTGCTCCGAACGGCTTTCCTGGACCTGACACCTAAGACCTATGACCTTGACTTATTGCAGTACGACCTGGTCGCCTTCCTTCAGCCCTTGCAGCAACTCGGTCTTCGCGCCATTCGAGATGCCGATGTTGACGGCGAGCTTCTTCTTGCCGTCCTTGGCCTTGGGGTCCGGTATTTCGACCGATGCTTTCTTGTCCTTGTCGTAAATAATGGAGCCTTCCGGGATCTGCAGAACATTCTTGTGCTCTTCGAGGATGATCTCGGCATTGGCCGTCATCATGGCTTTGAGCACGCCCTCGGGGTTGTTGATCGAGACGCGCACCTCGAAGGTGGTGACGTTATCCTTTTCGACGCCCATGGGAGAAATCTTGGTCACTTTGCCGGTGAAGGTCTTGTCCTTGAACGATTCGACTTTGATCCGGGCGGGTTGTCCCAGATAAACCTTGCCGATATCGCTCTCGTCCACTTTGCCTTTGACATAGACTTCGCTGGTGTCGCCGAGCGTCATTACCAGCGTGGCCGTGGAACCCAGCACGAGAATCGAACTCACCGCATCGCCAATCTCGACGTCGCGCGAAAGCACGATCCCGTCAATCGGCGACTCAATCGTGGTGTATCCCAACTGTTCTTCGAGTTGTTTAAGGTTGGCGCGATCCTGTGACACCTGCCCCTGGGCCTGGCCAATCTTGGCCTGCAAAACTTGCAACTGCGCCTTGGCCACATTTTGCTTATTCAACGACATCTCGTAATTCTTCTCCGCATCGTCGAGCGCGGAGGCGGAAACCACGCCATCCTTCGCCATGCCTTGGGCGCGGTCGTACGCGCGCTTCAGAAGCGGCACGTCGGGGCCCTCCGCATCAACCTTGGCGCGCACCAGATCGGCGCGCGTGCCGTTCAAGCTGGCACTCGATGCTTCCAACTGCGCGCGGGCCTGGTCGACACGAGCCTGAATTTCCTCCCTGTCGAGTTCAGCGAGCACTTGACCTTTCTTAACTCTGTCGCCGTAATCGACGTAAAGCTTTTTCACGATGCCGCTGGCCTTTGACTTGATCTCGACTTTGGTGATGGGCTCGATCTTGCCGGTAGCCACCACGCTCTTCGCCAGGTCTCCTCTTTCGACCTTGGCGAGCTTCGAGGGATCAATCTTGGTGCTGCCGCTGAAGGCGATTAGCGTGCCCGCAACCACCAGGACGAGAACGACTGCTGCTATCGAGCTCCAGACGATGATTCGCTTACGTCGCTTTTTCCTGCCGTTGCCATTGCCGTTGCCTTCCACGACAGCCTCCTGCTTGAATTCAAATCTTAGAACTGTCATTCACCTGTTGTTACGCGGGAAACCTCAAAATAGTTCCCGAAAATATCGGTCTCAGTCTGCGCATCGTGTCATACCTACTTAGACCGCTGGACAACGAAAAAGAAAGCGAGCGGCTTGGGATGCAGGTAGGACAGCCACCGCCGGCTGTCCAGCGGAGCGAACCGGGGCCTCCGCCAAAGCCCGGTGTTGGCTTGGTGGGGGTGGAGAAGCTCAGCAGCGTCTCTTACGCCGCTGGCCAGCGAATAATCAACCTGCTTCGGGAGCCTGAAAACTCTGCATTTTGATCGTATCGCAATGATTTCCAAAAGCAGGGCATTATCCCTTTGGAATGTTAGAATTAGAGTTCCATGATTGCATACGTGCTGCTGCGGGTGTTCGTCATCCTGCTCCTGGTGGCGGCCAATGCCTTCTTCGCCGCGGCCGAGTTCGCGCTCGTCAGCGTCCGCGAAACTCGCATCCAGCAGTTGATCGAAGCCCACCGCGTGGGCGCCCGCACCGTCCTCAAGCTTCACCAGCAACTCAGCCGCGTCGTGAACGGCGTGCAACTCGGGATCACCGTGACCAGCCTGACTCTCGGCTGGCTGGGCGAGCCCGTTCTGGCGCGACTTTTCAATAGCTGGATCGAAAGCGTTCCCCATGCCGTGATCTACGCTCATGCCATTGCCGTTGCCGTGGCGTTCGTGATGATCACCAGCCTGCACGTGATCCTGGGCGAACTGGTTCCGAAGTCGCTCGCCTTGCAACGAGCCGAACGCGTCGCGCTGGCGGTCGCCGCGCCCATGGACGTTTTCCTTACCATCACCGCCCCCGTGACGGTTGGCATGAGCCGCGCGGCTGGTTTTGTCCTGCGCGCCTTTGGGACACGCGAGATCCGGCACGGTTCGGTTCATTCCCCTGATGAACTCAGGCTCATCGTAACCGCGGCGCGCACCTCCGGTCAGCTGTCTTCTGCGCAGGAAGAGATGCTATTGAACGCGCTCGAACTGGACAGCATTACCGCTCGTCAAGTGATGGTGCCGCGGACTAGAATTTTTTCCTTGCCCGCCGACCTGACCCTGGACGAAGCCCTGTCGCGGGTGGTCGAAGATCAACACTCGCGCGTCCCGGTGTATGATCCGCAGCGCGGTCCCGAACATATTATCGGCGTGCTTTACGTCAAAGACCTGATGCGCTGGACGCGGTTGCGTCTCGGTGTCGCTGCCGCTCCTCCCGCTGCCCAGCGCATTGCGCAGATGAAAATCGGCCAGGTCATGCACGATGTACTGGTGGTGCCCGAAACCAAGTCGTTGCTGGAGCTGCTCGGTGAATTCCAGCAGCGCAAGCGGCACCTGGCCGTGGTGGTCGACGAATTCGGCTCCACCGCGGGAGTGGTCAGCGTGGAAGACGTGCTCGAGCAACTGGTCGGCGAACTGGAAGACGAGTACGACGTCGCTTCCACGCAGCCCGTGGCGACCGATGCGAATGCGCCTCTCGTACTCGATGGGGCCATCAACATCCGCGACCTCGAAACCCAATACGAACTGAAGCTTCCACAGGACGAGGGCTTTGAGACCCTCGCCGGTTTCCTGCTTTCGCGATTGCAGAAGATGCCTCAGGGCGGCGAGGCGTTCGATTATGAGGGACGGCGTTTTGTGGTCGAAAAAATGGACGGCCATCGCATCGCGACGGTTCGGATCGAGCCCGTGCCCGCGGCCTCAGCCCAACAAGCTGGAGATTTGACTACTTCAGCCGTTCCCAAGTGATCGTCCAAATCACGGGAACTTCTGTTCCGTCCTTTTGCTTTTCTGTGCCCGCACCACGGAAGAAAAAGCGGTCCTGGTTCACCAGGTGATACGGCCGCTCCTGAATTGTTCCTGGATAGTTGGGTGACCACGCCGTTTCCGGACGATGAATCATGATGTGCTCGTTTTCGCGTATCTCGAAGGCTCCGCAGTAGGAGACGAACCCATAGAGGGCAGAGGCAGCTTCCGGCGCGGTTGGCGTGTTCGCTTCCGACCAACGAGGGCGGCCGGGTTTCATCAGCTGGGCGCACATGTGGCCGGAGGCAGTGTACATGAGGAAACCCGCTGCGTCCCGCCCCAGGTCGGGATAGGGCGTCGTGTGGCCGTCGGAATACTTGTATTCTGTCGAAACCAGCTTCCAGGCCCCTAAAAAGTACTCCCGTATCGAACCCTTAGGCTGATACTCGGCGGGAGCCGCGCCGCTAGTCTGGCCGCTAGTCTGGCCGTAAGTGAGTGCGGCAAAAAACGTGAGAACAATTGAAACTATCGCGGTGTGCATGTGCATTCCCCGAAGCACTTCAGTGACGGATCATACGGCGACGGATGATACGACGAGTGATGATACGATCCGAATTGCCGCGACTGCAACCTTAGGCAGCAGGCAGTAGTGGCGCGGTTTGGATCTGGCCGCTCGAATTGAGAGAATAGCTGTCGTTATGCTCCATCAAATCTTCAGGCGGCTCCTCTATACCCTGCCCGTCATCTGGCTGGTCGTCTCCACCGTTTTTCTGCTGATTCACTTCGTCCCCGGTGATCCGGTTCAGCTGATGCTAGGAGAAGGTGCAGCCGCCGGAGACATCCAGGCGGCAAGACATGCCTATGGACTCGACGTTCCCCTAGGCGAGCAATATCTGAATTATTGGCGAGGCGTGCTGCACGGAGATTTAGGCAAGTCGCTGCGTTTCAACCAGGGAGTAACAAGCCTGATAGCCCAGCGCTATCCATTTACATTGCAGCTAACGCTGGCGTCGTTATTTGTAGCGATTGTTCTAGCCATTCCAGCAGGAGTGCACTCGGCCCAGCACCGCAATCAATGGGACGACCGCACGCTAAGCGTAGTCAGCCTCTTCGGCCTGTCGTTTCCAAACTTCGCGCTGGGCCCGGTGCTGATCTTGTTATTCGCTGTCAAGCTAGGATGGCTCCCCGTCTCCGGTTCCGGCAGCGTAGCCCATCTAGTGCTCCCCGCCATCACCATGGGTGGAGCGCTGGCCGCAATTCTGACCCGCATGGTGCGAACCTCGATGTTGGAAGAGTTAGGACAAGATTACATAAGAACCGCCCGCGCCAAAGGTCTGCCCGAGCGCACGGTAGTCTATCGTCACGCCCTGCGCAACGCCATGATCCCAATCCTAACCGTTCTCGGATTACAATTTGGCGCGCTGCTCGCTGGCACAATCGTAACCGAAACCATCTTCTCCTGGCCCGGCATAGGACGTCTGACCATCCAAGCCATCGGCAACCGCGACTACTACCTGGTGCAGGGATGCATCCTGGCGATTGGATTGACGTATGTCGCCGTGAATTTTCTGACCGACTTACTGTACTCGGCGGTGAACCCGAGGATACGGTAATGCCAGATCATGGAGCCTAACCAACAATTAGTTGACGAGTTCATCTCCGCGTGCGGATTCGGCGAGAGCAATGGGATCGCCGTCGAGCACGCGTTAATCGACCGTTCTTCTTTGACCGAAGGCATTCGGCGAGCACTTACTAAAAAGCTTCCAAGATTGATTGAGGTGAAGGCTGTGCGCCGGATCTTGCTGCTGGAGAAGGGTGACGTTGTACACGGCTACTCTGCCGTGAGGGCAGCGATAGACGAGATCAGGCCCGAAATCGTTGGGTTCGAAAAACTCGACGAGATCTGGCTCGCCAACACCTCTATCTGGCGATGGGAAGGGTTTCTGTCCTTCTTCGAACTTTTCCCGGTTTGCGGCGGACGACAAGCTAATGCCAAGTCACGACCGCGTGGTGCTGCCGTTGCGGCCGCCCAATAGCGTACCAGGAAGCTCCGCCACTCATCTGGTTCTTAGGGTGGGGGGCAGAATCGCCTAGCAACGCCACGAGCACCAACCATGTCCGCGACCGACGAAGCTACGCGTAGGCTCTACTGCAACGAGTGTCGGCAAGTAACCAATCACCTACCGGCAGGCAGCCATCGCACGGTCGACCACAACGACCCACAAATAGAGAGCACCTCCACATTGTGGATCTGCGCCGGCTGCGATACCGGCACTTTGGCGGTCGTCACTGGACTTCTGGGAACCCTGGGTGAAAAGCACCTTCGGAGAAAGACATTCGTGAAGCTGAACCCGAAGCTCTCGCGAATCTACGGCGAAACCATCAAGAGTTTCAACCACAGCACGCTGATATTGTGCACTGCCGGGTTGCGTGCACTCCTGGAAGGCATCTGCGACGACAAACGCATAAAGGGCAGAAACCTCCGTGACAAGATAGAAAACCTTCAACCGCTTCTGTCGAACAAGAACATCGTCAAAAGTTTAAGAAACCGCCGAAACTATGAATTTCAAGAGAATTAAGCGATGAATCGACCTAACTTCTTGATTCCGGAAGACTTTACTTCTAAGTCATTTAAACTCAAAGACCTGGCGAGGTAAATATCCCTTGACATCAAGTACGAATTATGCGATGATCTTTGCATGAGCCGCCAATCTAGCGTTAAACAAAGCATTCCAAAAGAGTTGCGGTTTACTGTCCAGCAATTCAATGACGCGTTCCCTGACGATGACGCCTGCCTTGAGCACCTGAAGGAAAAACGGATGCCGGGAGGCGTGACGCACTGCTTGAAGTGCCAACAGGAGCGGAAACATCACCGCGTTACTGGGCGTCCGGCTTACGCCTGCGACTACTGCGGGAGCATGATTTCTCCTATGGCCGGGACGATCTTTGAGAAATCCTCCACACCATTGCGTCTGTGGTTCTACGCAATGTACCTCATGGGATCGACGCGCTGCGGAATTTCGGCAAAGCAGATTCAGCGCGAAACCGGAGTGACCTACAAGACGGCATGGCGCATCTTCCGCCAAATTCGCACGCTGCTCTCGGAGGACGTGCAATTGGAGGGAGACGGCGTTGAAATCGACGAAACCGGATTCGGCCCTACTACTAAGCGCATGGGGCGATCTCCAAAGCCGAAGCAAACCGTCTTTGGAATGGTTGAGCGCAAAGGGCGTGTCAAAGCTGTTGTCGCTAAGGATCGCAAGAAAGATACGCTCATGCCGATCATCAAGCAATACGTGCTGCCCGCAAGCATCATCTTCACCGATGAATATCCGTCTTACGATGATCTTACTCGCCATCGAAATGAGTACGATCATCGGCGCATCAATCACAGCGCGGGCGTGTATGTCATGGGAGACGTTCATACGAACACGATTGAAGGCTTCTGGTCGCTGATTAAGCGCGGAATCGGAGGCGTGTATCACAGCGTAAGTGAGAAGTACCTACAGAGCTATCTTGACGAATACAGTTTCCGTTACAATCGTCGCCACTCTGGAAACCTTATTTTCCATTCGATTTTGGAGAAGGTTTCCGAGAAAGCGGAACTGCGGCCCGCTCCACGATCCGCTCAAAAGACTCCCGAGAAATCGGCTTCATCAGAGATTCCGTTTTAGGGAGTGGTTTCAAGTACCCCGTTCGGTGCTTATTACCGCCATCTGGGTTGGGTTTCATAGGTCTAATCATACTCCCATGCCGCTCCCGATTGAGGATATTGCTTCAAAGATCAAGTGGGCCAATAAGCACATCAACGATTTCATGAGTGCCGCTGTCGACTTCGGCAAAACTGACCCTTATGGCACTCTCGTAAAGACTGATCCGCAGAGCGGAAAGAGAACCTACACAATCACAAAAATTACTCCGATTCCAGTTCATCTCCGTCTGATCGCTGGAGACGCGATTCAGAACTTGAGAAGCGCTCTGGACTACTTGGCGTGCGGACTCGTCAGGATCGCTACGAAGGCCGAACCTTCCAAGTATGTTGGTTTCCCAATCAGCGAAAGTGTGCCGACTACCAAGGATGAGCAAGCTGCTTTTGCGCGACAGGTAAATGGCATGAGGCAAAATGCTATAGATGCCATCAAGACTATCAAGCCATACAAGGGAGGGAATGATACCTTGTGGCGTCTCCATCGCCTCAACATTGTCGATAAGCACCGCCTTTTGATGGCCGCTGGTACGTCCGTCTCGCTCGTCAATCCCGGCTTCCATAGGGAGTTGCGCGACTACCTGATAAGAGGGGGCACCGAAGGCATTGTCCCCGAAGCTGCGACGCGATTGCGAGATAGATTCCCGCTGAAAGCAGGCGACACATTCTCCATTGATCTTACGAAACCGGAGATGAACGAGAATCCACAATTTCTCTTGGAGATAGCGTTCAATGAGCCGGGGATTGCGGAAGGAGAAGTCATACTTACTGTTCTCAGAGAATCTCTCCGATGCGTCCAAGAGGTCGTAGGAAACTTGGCGCGTTTCATGTGAATTCTTCTTGCACTGCCCTGTCACGGCAGCACCATTATACTTGATGTGCGGGGATATTTGCCCCTGGCGAAAATTTGTCCCTAACCCTATGATTCCAGGAGGCCAGGGGGAGGGGGGTATCCATAACATGGGTTAATACCCTTCTAGTAAACAACTTCCAACATTGCTCCTCAAGTGCATTGTATATATAAGTAAATGCAAGTCCTCGACCATGTCCACCCTAGCCATCTCGCTCCCCCGCGTCGCCAGCCACAATCCGTTGGCGGCTATCGGGATCGTGTTGGTCTTGATCTTCGCCTTCGCCGCGATTTTCGCGCCCTGGATTGCCCCGCAAGATCCCGCGCACATCGATCTGCCGAACCGACTGCAATCGCCCTCGGCGCAGCACTGGTGCGGCACCGATGAACTCGGGCGCGACATCCTCTCCCGCCTGATCTGGGGAGCGCGAATTTCTTTGCTCGTCGGCAGCAGCGTGGTGGCGTGTTCGCTTCTGCTCGGCCTCATCATCGGCAGCCTCGCCGGATACTACGGCGGAGGCATCGACCGTTTCGTCAACGTCGTGTTGATGAATGCGTTTCTTTCGTTCCCGGGCATTCTCATCGCGATCGCCTTCGTGGCCTTCCGCGGCCCGGGTATTTTCAATCTCATTCTTGCCCTGTCACTAGGAGGATGGGTAGGCTACGCCCGCCTGGTACGCGCGCAGGTGCTGGCCGTGCGCGAACGCGAATTTATCGAAGCGGCGCGGGCCCTCGGCGCCGGAGATCTCCACATTATTACGAGACACATTCTGCCCAATATCATTCAGCCGGTGATTGTGCAGGCGGCCATCGGGATGGCGGGCGCGGTTCTGGCCGAAGCGACGATGAGCTTCTTGGGATTAGGTGTCCCGCCGCCCACCGCTAGCTGGGGATCGATGCTGAACGACGCCCGTTCGCATCTCTTCGACGCTCCTCATCTGGTGCTCTTCCCGGCGGTAACGGTGATGCTCGCGGTGCTGGCTTTCAACTTCATCGGTGATGCGTTGCGCGACCTGCTCGACCCAAGGTCCCGGATTGAGGCGGGGTTGTAAGTCTCTAAATAAATTTACCTTTCCGTAACAATTCAAAATGTGATGTCTGCGAACTGGTTTTCTGCTGATTACCTTTCGCCTTTCTCCACGTCTAATTCAAGGACACGGGAACATGGAACTTTTTCCAGGGCTGGTTCGTATCAAGAGACGTGAAGGCGGTTTGTATGAACAGACATGTGGAACTCAAGTTTCAAGTCGAACGTTTGCAGGACGTGGCGGTCGTGAACTGCTCGGGACGCATGGTGCGTGGGGCAGCGCTCGACGAGTTCCAGCGCCGGATCGAGCAACTCGAACGGGTCCGCGTGCTGGTGCTGGATGTTTCGGAAGTTGACCATCTGGATGCGGGCGGCTTGGGAACCCTGCTGTTGGTGCGCCGTTGGGCAACCCAGCGATCGGTGAAGATGAAGCTGGTGAACCCGCCGGTTTTCTTCCGCAGAATGCTGGAGGCGACGCATCTCAACTCGGTGTTCGAGATTTCCTCTCTGAAAGAAGCAATCTGCATCTTGCGCGCCAACGAATGCCCGCCGCCGCGCTACGCGGTCGCCTGAAGCGGCCAGACTCAGGGGCGCGATGCGATATAATTCGCGCCCATGAGCCCACCCTCCCGAATCACACGTAAGGACAGTTGCCCTTTCGGCAAGCTCCGGGCAGGCTCTCGGCTGTCCGCCTGGCGAAGCTCGGCAACGTCCCCCTCCCGATGAAACAAGCCGAATGACCCAACTCGCCCGCAAATTGCGCGTCACCGATTACTTCTCCCTTGGCTGGGGGACGATGGTGGGCGTGGGCTGGCTGGTCGTCATGGACGATTGGCTGCTGCGCGGCGGCCCGCTCGGCGGCATTCTTGGTTTCGCGATTGGTGGCGTTCTTCTGCTGCCCATTGGCTATGTGTACGGCAAGTTGGTGATGGCCATGCCCGACGCATCGGGCGAGGTAGCTTACACCGCGAAGGTTTTCCCGCGACCGGTCAGCTTCTTCACGGGATGGATGATGATGCTCGCATATTTCATTGTCTGTCCGTGGGAGGCCGTGGCCGTTGGCCGCATCGCCGCTTACATCTTCCCCGCGCTCGATTCCGTCGAGTTATACGGCGTGGCCGGAAAGCCGGTTTACCTGCCGCATCTGGCCATCGGACTCGCGCTCACGGCGCTGGTCACGGTGGTGAACTATCGTGGCGTCCGACTGAGCGCCACCTTTCAAAACTGGACCACCTTCGGGACGCTGGCACTTTTCGTTGTCTTCGTCACCGCCGGCGTCGCGCGCGGATCGCCCGCCAATTTCCCGCCGCTATTCACGCACACTCCGTTTGTCTCCGTTTTGCTGGTGCTGCAGATCGTCCCTTACTACATGATGGGATATGAATCGGTAACGAAGGCTGCCGAGGAAGCCAATCCGCAATTTCGCGCACAAGGATTCTCTCGCGCCATCTTTGCGGCGATCAACGTTGGCGCCGCGTTCTACATCGTCGTGATCGCGGCGGTGGGCTTCGTCGCGCCGTGGCGTTCGCTGGCCGGCGAGCCATTCATGACAGCCGTCGCCTTCGAACATGCGGTGGGCTCGCGCTGGATCGTGAGTGTCATTCTCAGTGCCGCGTTGCTTTCGCTCTTCAAGGTATTCAACGGAAATTTCATCGCTGCCAGCCGCTTGCTGTTTGCCATGGGACGGCGTGGGTTGGTGGATGCGCGGCTGGCCAGCGTGCATCCGCAGAACCAGACTCCTGCTGCGGCGGTCGTTGGGGTTGGCGTTGCCACAGCTCTGTGCATGTTTCTGGGCAGCGCGATTCTGGTTCCGATCTCTGAGGTGGGATCGGTCGCTTCCGCCATCGGATGGTTCGCAGTGTGCGCCGCCTATCTCTGGATGAAGCCGCGAATCGCCGACCGCATGATCGCTCTTCTCGGTGCGCTGGTCGGGTTGGCGATGGCGCTGATGAAATTTCTCCCATTTGTACCGGGAAGTTTTTCCGGCTGGGAGTGGCTCGTGCTCGGGCTCTGGATTATCCTCGGCACATTGATTGGCCACCCTCGCGGCGGACAGCCGGCTACGGGCTACGAACCGTAGGTTTCAATCACAGGAGTCTTTTCGTCACGATATGGCGGAGCAGAGCTAAGAGCCACGGCTCACAGCAGTCCTAGGGCTTGACGGTCTTAGCGTCTCCTTCCGCACGCTTGGCTTCGGTTCGATCAACCGGCGCGACCTGAGGGTCGGACAGCGTCCCCTTGAGGATCCAGGATAGCTCGTCGCCACGCGTCAACAGAAAATCTAACTTGCTGTCTCGGGAAACACTCCCGCTTACCTGATAAATGCCGTCGTGCGACTCCAGTCTGCCGGCGGAGAATTCCCAGGCACCTTTTTTCAACCGCAGCTCTCCGCTGAACCGGTGTACCGGCAGAGGCACGGGCGAGCCCGGAATTTCAATGTGTGGCAGGCTGCCGTTCCGCATCACGAACTGCAACTTGCCTTCAGAGCGGGCCAGCAGCTCACGAAAGTTGTCTCCGGATCCATCCAAATCGAACTTCCCATCGGCCGTTCCGGCAATCCAGGCGTCGTTTATCAGCATGCTCATCTGCTCCAGCGAGATGTCGCGCAAGGTGCCGGTGCCGTGGTACCGCACGGGCTGAGCCGACTGAGTCGCCTCATCATGAGTCGACGCGTCATGACTTGATACATCATGACTCGATACATCGATGACCCAGTTCCCCTGATGTGTGCCCTGCAGCAGCTGCGCGCGCAAAGCAGTCAGCGTGATCTTGCCGCGATCCACATCCGCTTGAGTCGCGACCTGGGTCGCGAGCAGCTTCTTCAATCCGAACCGGCCAACATGCAAGTCGCCGTGCGCCTGAATCGCGAGCAGTGGCGAAGGGCCCAGTGGCTGATTGGAGTTGGAACTCAAGATCCGGTACCACGCACGTTTGGCGGGATGGGGCGTGAACCATTCGGCGAGATCTCCAGTCGAAAGCTGATCGGCCGCAAGGTCGAACTGAAACACACAAAGCGGAGCGACGCCCAGCGCGACACTTGTAACCGGGCTTGAAGCCGCGCAATGCCGTGGCGCCGTAACCTCGCCGCTCCAGCGCGTGCTCCCCATGCGAGCGGAAATCTTCTGCATCAGTACCGAGTCCGGAGCAACAATCATGGTCGCCGAGCCAATTTCAATCGGCGTATTCAGGCCGTGCATTTCGGCGCGCACGTTGCGCAGTTGCGCCGTCCCAAGCGTCGCGGGAATCGCAAATCCCTGCCATGGCCCGGAGACACTCATATCCAACTTAGCCGAACCTTCTGCCGCCGGGTGCGACACCGGCAAGCCGAGTACGTTCTCCAGACGGAACAGGTCTTTCAGTTCCGCGTCCCCGCGCAGAAAAAAACGATAACCGGCAGCGGATATCCAGCCGCCAGCGTCCAACGGCGCGGATGCGTTCACCGCCACTGCAACCGGCCCAATCCGGAGGTGAGTTTCAGTGGGCTCCTGGTCTTTATCCTCTTTTGTCCGCGGGTGACCAGGCCGGCCTGCGTGCGAGTCGGGGGCCACCATAGTTACTGGTACCAGCGTCAGCGGAATCGTGCCCAACGCAACCTCATCCTTTCCTGCATTCCCTCCCTTCGATGAAAGGCGCACGTTGGTTACCGAGCCCGTACCGGTCCATTGCGGCAATATGAGGCGCCCTGTCGCGTCGGCAGCGTTGCGCGTGGCGCGGAACTCGGCATTCAGCAATCCGGTCGCAGTCAGATCGCCGGGGATCTGCTTTTTCGCCTGCCGCAGCAACCGAACCACCGAAGTGAGCGGCACCTTCTCGACAGCGAGCGTCAGATCGTAATTGGACGCCTGGGCCACCAGGGACAACGCACCGCGCAGGCGGAGCATCCCGCCACTTACCGGCGATTCGCACAGCAGGTCGGCGAGAGTGCTCGTGACCGCGTTGTACTGTCCCGAGCAGCTAGTTGCCAGGCGCACGCTCTCGCTGTCAACAATGTCATAGCGGCGGAAATCCTCGATCGTGGTCTGGCTCTCAATGAGCAGCGCTTCCGGAGTGCCGGATAGGTTCGCCGTGAAATTCACTCCGCCGCGCCAGCCGCGGTCTTTTCCGCTCAACAGCTTCGTAATCTGCCCAAGTTGCCCCTTTTGCCATTGCATGCTGAGTTGCAACGGCGTCGACCGCAGGCTCGCGGCGCGCTGCCAGGTGGCGTTGATCTGAAGCAGCCCGGTATCGCTGAGATTGAAATCCGTGCGCACGGGCTCGGCTTTGATGCGAGCGCCCCAGGAATTCTCTGAATCCTGCCATAGCGCCACGTCGGCATCCATCAGCGCGTAAGACTTCTTCGTCTGTCCAATCTTGAAATTGATGCGAGCATGGTCGGCTTCGAGATAAGGGAATGCTGGCCGGCGCTCGGAAGCGGGCTTTCCCGTCGGAGCTGCGGGAATTTGCGCGTTGCGCTCGAGCAGGCTGGCCAGGTTCCAGCGGCCTTGATCGTCGCGCACCAGGTTAATGCTGGGCTCGTTTGCGCTCAGCGTAGCGATCTCGATTCGTCCGCGGAGCAGGGAACGAAAGCGGATTGCGGCGGAAACTTCCTGCGCGCGAATCATCGGCTCCGCGCTGAATGCGGGATCGTCGTAGATGACGAGTCCCTCCAGATCAAAGCCCGGCCGCGGCAGAACACGCAATCGAACGTTGTCGATCGCGACCCTGCGTCCTAGCGCGCTTCCTATGGAAGTGGCAATCCGATTTCGTAACTGGTGCACGCCCGGCCGAAATAGGAACAGCATGAGCACGAGAGCCGCGACCGCAGCCAGCCCGCGCCTGGATCGCAGAAAGTTGGAACTCAAAACTTTCACCGCACGATCCTGAGGGTTCGCGACCAGCGCGTTTCATCGAAGAAGTGAATGACGATGTGCGCCAGGAACCCCAGCCGGTCGCCCGCGCTGCGCATCTGGTACTGGTCGGGCGGAGTGATAAATGACCAGTAAATGAACATCGGGCGGCCGATCACATTCTGCCGTGGAATAAAGCCCCAGTAGCGGCTGTCCTTGCTCACGTCGCGATTGTCACCCATGGCAAAGTAACCGTCCGGGGGTACGACCACGTCTTCGCCTTGGATATGGGAGGGTAGTTGGACGATCCAGTCCTGACTTGTGATGCCGTACATCTCCGACGGAGGCACGGCAGGAAAGTCGTCGCGGTAAGGATCGTAATTCGCCACTTTGTGCTGAACATATGGCTCATCGAGTTTCTCGCCGTTGCGGTACACCGCGCCATCGCGCAGATGAATGCGGTCGCCGGGAATGCCCATAATCCGTTTCACGACGAACAGCCCGGGCTCTTCCGGAGAAAGGAACACCACGATGTCGCCGCGGCGGATGTCGCGATAGGGCAGCATCGGCCCCATCCAATGGGTTGGAGGCGCGAACTGCTCGCGGTTTACCAGGACGTGGTCGCCGATGAGCATCGTGTCCTCCATGGAACTGGATGGAATCTCAAAATTCTGCAGAACAAACGTCATGATGAACAGGACGATGACCAGCAGTTCAGCTAAAGAGGCGAAGAACTCTACCGCCGTCTCGCGCGGCTTTTCGTCAACCACGGCTTCTTCGTTTCCGGGCGCGTTCTTCGGCAAGTTCTGCATCCGTTTCGGAGGATTTCTTCTCAGCGCATCTTCATTAGCGTACCGGCTTAAAGGTCCGCGACCAGCGTGTTTCATCAAAGAAGTGAATGATGATGTGCGCCAGAAACCCGAGCCGGTCACCCATGTCGCGCATCTGGTACTGGTCTTCCGGGGTAATAAATGACCAGTAGATGAACATGGGACGGCCGATCACGTTCTTGCGCGGAACAAAGCCCCAGAAGCGGCTGTCGTAGCTGTTGTCGCGGTTGTCGCCCATGGCAAAGTAGCTGTCGGGAGGCACAACGATATCATCGCCCTCAATATGGGACGGCATTTCCTGCGCCCATTTCTTGTTAGTGACTCCGTATGCGTCTGATGGCGGCAGGGCAGGGAAATTATCTGTGTATGGGTTGTGATCCTCCCTTTTGTGGCGGACGAAGGGCTCAACGAGTTTCTGGCCGTTGCGGTAGACGACATCATCGCGCAGGTGGATGTGGTCGCCAGGAACGCCTATGATCCGTTTTACCAAGAACAGGCCCGGTTGCTCGGGCGAGATGAACACAGCAATCTCGTCGCGGCGGACATGGCGATAGGGCATCAGCGGCTCCATCCAATGTGTCGGCGCGGCGAACTGCTCCCGGTTCACAAATACGTGATCCCCGACAAGCAGCGTGTCCTCCATGGAACTGGAGGGAATCTCAAAGGCCTGCAGAATAAACGTGATGATGAACAAGCCGGTGACCAGCACTCCCGCCAGCGAAGCCAGGAATTCCACCGTGGTCTCGCTCGGCTGTTGGTCCTCAACGACTTCGTTTTCTTTCTTAGGTTCTTTCTTAGTCACGTTCGGTTCTCGTTTCAGATGATTTCTTCTTAGCGCATCTTCATTAGCGCACCAGCCTGAAGGTTCGCTCCCAGCGCGTTATCTGGAACACATGGGTGACCGCGTAGGCAAGATGATAAAGCCTATCACGCACAGTTGGCGATCCGGGTAGATCGTTGGTCAAACCGACCGACGACCAGTAAATCAAGAGCGGGCGTCCGATGATATTTTCACGCGGCACGAAACCCCAGTACCGGCTGTCCTGGCTGTCGTCGCGATTGTCGCCGAGGACAAAATAGTGGCCCTCGGGGATAATCAACTGGTGGTCTTCGACCAGCTTCGGCATTTGCTTCCACCATCTTGCATCCACGCCGTAGTCGGGAGAATCGGTACGCGGAAAGTCGTCGCGATAGGGACTGCGGAGCGCGGTGATGTACTGCACGTAGGGCTCAACCAGGGGAACGCCGTTGATGTAGACGCGTTTGTTGATGAGGCGCAGGCGATCTCCGGGCAAGGCCACTACTCGCTTCACGAAGTCCTGCGCAGGATTCACGGGGTAATGGAAGACAATGACATCACCGCGGCGGACGTTGCGGTAAGGCAGCAGGCGGTTCCACCCGGTGCTGCCGCCGTAGCAAAATTTATCCACCAGCAGGTAGTCGCCGATCAGTAGCGTTTGCTCCATGGATTCCGAAGGGATGGTGAACGCCTGCACCAGGAAGGTCACCGCAAAGACAGCGATCACCACCGTTCCCGCGACCGACTGAACGGTAGCGGGCCAATCCCCGGCGGAAATCCTTTCACTCCACGACATACTACGACATAACCTAACAGGCTGCGGGAAACTCCGGTTTCGTATGAGGGCATCACTTTAGCGATGCCGAAAGTCCTACCTAATTGGATGCCCCTGTCGGGGCTGCGCAACTCCTGCCTCTGGCCTCAGCGCCTGAAGGCATGCCTTGATACGAACCGTCTTGCGTCACTGGTTGCTATGCCGTGCCGCCGTCTTTTCCCACATTCGGATGCCGCGCGCCGGGCAACGTGGCCAGATGCTCCAGAACTTGCCGCGCCGCTTCCTGTTCCGCCCGTTTCTTGGTCGCGCCCTGGGCCCGCCCCACGAATTGCCCCATCTCCGGCGCTGGCAATCTTACCTCGACCGTGAAGGTCTTCTTGTGTTCCGGTCCTTCCTCCTTGACGAGAGCGTAAACCGGCTGCGGTCCGCCTCTGGCCTGCAGCGCTTCCTGCAATGCGGACTTGAAATCCATCACCGGAATGGCGCTGGTTTCCAGTTTCATGCGCGCCAGTTCCGGCTCCACGATCACGCGCACGATAAAGTCTCTCGCCACCGGCCAGCCGCCGTCGAGATAGAGCGCCGCCAGGACCGCTTCCAGCGCGTCGACCAACAGGCTTGCCTTGTTGCGGCCGCCGCTTTTTTCTTCGCCGCGGCCGAGACGCATGTAATGACCAATCTGAAGCTGCTCGGCCACCCGCAGCAGATGCCGTTGTCCCACCAGATGGGCGCGCAGCTTGGAAAGATGCCCTTCCTGGAATTCGGGGAAGCGCTGGAAAAGCGCCTCGCTGGTGGCCAGTCCGAGCACGGCGTCGCCCAGAAACTCGAGCATCTCGTTATCGCCAATAGATGAACCGCTGGACGAGTCGCTTGACGAACCACCGCCCGACGCCTCCACTTCGCGCGCTTGCGAGCTATGGGTAAGCGCCTGCTCGAGCAGTTCGTGGCGCTGGAAGTGGTGACCCAGGCTTTCTTCCAGTGCCATGATTTCGCGTGATTTCATCTTTATAGAGACGCGGCTTGCCGCGTCTGAGGCTTGCCCGGGCTTGAGACTCGTCAACGGCTGGAGACGAGGCAAGCCTCGTCTCTACCGGAGTGATGGCTAGTTCTTGGGCGTAGCCGGGGCCGTGACTCCGGTGAGCTGTTGCAAGCGGTCGCGTTCCCGGCGCGCCGGGGTTCCAACCGCGGTGTTGTCCTGCGTCATTTCCACGGCGCGGTTTGCCACTTTGAGCGCTTCCGGATATTTCTGCTGCTTATCGAGCGCCAGCGCCAGGCGGAGAACGACCACGGGATCCGGGTCGCTGGGGTAAACATCGATGGACTTTTGCAGTTTCTCCTGCGCCCCCACGAAATTCTCTTTCTTGAACTCAATGGTGCCGAGAATCGAATACGCGTTGGAGCGTAGTAGTGCCTTGTAGGCGTCGATTTTCTCCTGCGGTGTGCCCGAGGGGACGCTTATGTCGGTGTCCACCGTCTGCGTGGCCTTCTGCGCCATCGAGGTCGCCTCGGCGTAGCGTTGATCTTTGTCGATATCCGAGTCGTGCGTTCTTTCGGCGATCACCTCGGCGACAGTTACCAAAGCCTCGGGATCGTCCCCGTCCAGGCCCAGCACTTTGCGGCCCATGGCCTCGGTCTTCTCCGCGTTGTTGGCATTTTGGTAGAGCCGCATCGCGTTCTTATAGAGCAGCACGCGAAGTTCGCTGTCCGGGAACTTGGTGGCAAAATCGTCAGCCGCCTTCTCCGCCGCGGCAGGATCGGTTTTAATGGCTGCCGCGGCCTTCCAGGCATCCAACTCCGGATCCGTCTTGGCTTGCGGTGGACGCTTCCCCTGTGGCGCGCCTGGCGCCGCCTGACCCGTTGCCGACGGGTTCTGCGGTGCCGCTTGTTCGCTGTTCAGGGCTTCGGCCCAAACCGCGAAACTCAGTACCACCAGACTCAGCAACCCTTGAATGACCGCTCGCTTCATGCTGTCTCCCATAACGCAAAATTTCAAACCTAAGATCTGCTCAGGCCCGTAGAGACCGGGTTCGCCTTGTCTCCGAGATGCGGCAAGCCGCGTCTCTACGGGAAATTTACTCCGGCCGCTTCGCCACCGGAGGCTCATACGCCTGATCCAATCCCCGTTGCGCCGCCAGTTTCGCTTCCGGAAGCGTTCCACCCGCCGCATTCAGCGCCGCTCGATACTGGTCCACCGCGGCAAGCCGGTCTTCCTTCAAATCGAAAATGCGTCCCAGGTAAATGTGCGACCAGACAATCAGCTTGGGTTCATGCGCCGTCTGCAGCGCTCGTTCAAAATACGTGCGCGCTCCATCGATGTCCCGATTTGCGGTGGCGATTTCCGCCAGAATAAACAAGGCGCGTCCCGAATCTTCTTCCTGTTCATCAAGCGCCTGCTGCGCCAGTTTCTTCGCGGTTTCCGGATCGCCCGCCGCCAACCGCCGCTCCGCGTTCAGCAGCAAGTGCTCGGTGTGCGGACCAGCCAGATGGAGAAGCTCCGGCGGCGCCTCACCCGAAAACTTGATCAGCGATGCCCGCTTCATCTCTTTGCCGACTTCAATTGAGCCCAGCATGTCCGCATAAGCATTGCGAATCCCCGCCGGATCTTTATCGAATCTGCCCAGCGCGTCGTAGAAATACCGCGTCAGCACGTAACCTTCCTTGTCGGCCTCCTCGATATTCTTTGCCCGCTCCGCCTCCGGAATCTTGCTCAATCGCTGTTCAATTGCCCGCACCAGGCATTCCGTGACGAGCAGCGAAATATTGCTCTTGAATGCTTCATCCATCGGAGCGTTATTCACGACGTCGAGCAAGGGCTCCAGCCGCTTGAACGAATCGCCGTTCTTCAGCGCCAGTGGATCCAGAAGATAATGCAGATAAGTGTGCCGAATCTGCTGCAACTTGATCGCCGTTCCCGAGCTCGGCGAAATCACCACGTAGTAATCCGACGCATAGTTGCGCGCGTTGGTCTGTCCCGGCGCGCCCATCGCGTCCAGATCGACGGTGAACTGCCGTCCCAGATAACCCGTCGATGGCACCTTCAAGTAAATCTCGGTGTCGAACGTCATCTTCGCCAGCGGCTCATGATATATCGCGGTTAATTCCTCATACCGCGCCTGGTGTCGCTCCCAGATGGCATGCAAGCCGATCTTTGTATAGAAGGCCTGCATCAGCGGCACTATGCCGGCTACCGCGGCGGCATCGGGAGGCAATTCCGCCGCCTTCACTTTCAGCGTGAAAGTCGGTGGCTCCTCCAAATAGAGCGCCAGCGATACATAGTGGGACAGGTCGTGCGCGGGATCGGGCACCGTGTGCTGCCGGTAGAACAAGCACATCGGACCGACCGCGTCCTGAGCTCCGGTCGTATTCTCCACTGCCTTGGCAACTTCTGACCGGATCTGCGTCCGCAGCGGGTCGGAGACGCTCAACTCCTGGTCATAGCCGCAGGTGTTGATGGCGGTGAGCACCGTGAAAAGCGTTTCGCTGGTTTCCAGAGACACCGGCGGCCGGTTCTGCGCCCAGCCGGACACCACGAGCAGGACCACCGCCAAGCTCACAGCGAACGCCAGTCGAACGCGTTGTCCCAGGAAGTCCCTTCTGATATCAAACATACACGGATGTGCTAGAAAATAGTGTACGAACTGGTTAATTCGCGGTCAAACAGAGAAGTGCTGGAAGATTTGCACGGAAGGTTCGCATCCGGCAATCGCGAGACCTTTAGGGACTGGCCGCTAACCCTTAACGCTAACCTTTGAGAACGACAGCACCGCCGTCCCCGTCGTCGGTCGCCCCATCGAAAGCGCGGGATGGAAGGTGGTGAAGATCAGCAGGTTCTTCAACTGCGGCAGCACCGCCTGCGCGTCGTCTGGTTGCGACAGGATGCGGTAATCCTCCACGCGCCCGTTGGCATCCACGTAAGCCTCAACCACCACCGCATCGTCGCCCATATTGCCGAGCGAGGTGCCGAACGCCGACTGTTCAAGTTGCGGCGCGGTGTACAGCATCAGCGGAACGTCTCCGCTGCTGGCCCGCAGTTCTGCCGGCAAGGCAAAGAAGCCCAGCAGCAATCCGAAAAATAACACCGCGCTGACCAGCCCCGCTGTAGCCGGAACCATGAATGCGTTCAGCGCATTTCCCAGCCTCACCATCGCACCTTCAAACCGCGGATGCCGCTTCTGCGCGGCCTCGCGCGAAATCGCCAGCCGCAACTTCAAAGCCAGGTCGGACGGAGCCTTGGCCGGACCCAGACTGGCCAGCAACTGTTGTGTGCGTTGCATCGCGGCGTATTCCCACGCGCAACCCACGCACTCTTCAACGTGGCGCGTGAGCGCCCGCATTTCCGACCCGCTCACGCGGCCGTCGAGATACGGCGAGAATAATTTTCGGATTTCAGCGCAGGTCATCTCATCGCACTTCATGGCGTCACCTCCGCCTCTCTGCCACCGCGCGCACCTTCCCGCGCGCTTCGGAATCCTCGGCTCTGCCGGTCATTTACACACGCGCCGGGAGGAACGTTGGCCGGGGCGAGCAGCCCCAACTCCGGACCCACTTCACGGACATACTCGGTTAACTTGTTGCGCAGTGCGTCGCGCCCGCGCGTGATGCGCGATTTCACCGTTCCCAGCGAAATCGCCAAAATTTCCGCAATCTCTTCGTAAGACATTTCTTCCAGGTCGCGGAGAATCAAAGCCGTCCGATACGGTTCCGGCACCTGTTGCAGCGCCTGTTCTACGGCAACGCGCACCTCAGTATGCGCGAACTTTTCAAAGGGGGACTCGCCCGGGTCGACCAGCCTTTCGTCTCCCGAAAACTCGTATTCCCCCGCGACCGCCGGATCGATCGGCGTTTCCTGTGCCTTGTGCCGGAACCACCAGCGCCGGCGATTGGCCGCCTCGTGCAAAGCAATGCGATAAATCCAAGTCTTCAGGCTGGACTGGCCGTGGAAATGCTTCATCCCGCGGAAGACTTTCAGAAACACATCCTGGGTAGTGTCAGCCGCGTCCGAAGGATCATTCACGATGCGGTAGATGAGCCCGTAGATCGGCTGATGAAACTCGCCAATCAGCCAGGAGTAGGCCCCTTCCGAACCCGCCTTCAATTCAGCAATGACGGCGGATTCCTCAGTTCGGGCTCCGATAGCGCTGGCAAGATCGCCCAATGTAGTAGCTCCCGCCATGACGGCGTTGCCCCCATTATAGAGTCACTCCCAGCCGCAGCGGCGGGAATCTTCACTTCTGCCGACACAGCTACGGTAGCCCTTGTCCGCTTACTTACTTAGACTCCGAGGCTGCCCGTGGAGTTCCAGGGGTAAAACCAGCATTTACAGTATATTTGCTCGTGTGGGGACGGGCGGACGGGGCCGGCGACCTCGCGAGCCAGCGTGAGCGAGGTTTTACCGCTGGCCCCACGACGTCAAAAACGATTGCGCTGAACGACAGAATTGCTGTGATCCGCGACGGCCACACTGCCGGAGGGGAACATTATCACTGCGTCGGCGAAGCACTCGGCGGAGCATTCGTTGTCGTCGCTGGCGGCTTTGGTTTTGTTGGTTTCTTTTTCGCCGGAGTCTTCGGAGGCTCGGTGTCATCCACCACAATCTTTTTCGGCGGCGGCGGTGGCGCCGCAGACAGCTTCTTGACCTGCGCGCGCAGACGTGTCAACTCGTCTTCCTTGCTCGCGGACAGTTTCTGCATGCGCTCGCCAAACGCACGCCGCGTGCTCTCCAGTCCGGACATATCGTTGCTCAGGCTCTGAAATTCATCTTTGGATCCGAACGCTCCCGCATTTTCCACCACCGAACCAAAGAAGTCATACAGCACAACCAGGTTGCGATAGAGCTTGAAACTCGCTCCCAGATCTTCGGGTGAGTTGTTCAATTGCGCGATCGTTTCCGGCAGCGCCGACCGCAGGTTGCGCTGGATCGACTCCACCGTTGCCAGCGTCTGGCGCTTGGTCGAAGCGTCGGTCTTCCATTTCTCGATACGCGTCTTCTCAAGATCGGATTGCATGCTCTTCGCCGTTTGCTGCAATTGCGTCAGGATGCCGTTCAGCTCGCTGACCGAAGCATAAGCAACCGGCAACTGCGCAGCGCTGGCCGTGCCTGTAGAGTCTTGGGCCCCAGCTGCAGCCGAGGCAAGCACCATGATGAGAAAGAGAAGTGACCGAACGAGAATATTCAGAGAGTTCAACATGGCGCTCCGATCGTGTCTTGGTGTTTTGCCAACCATGTGTTCTCCAACCATATCCTATTTGAGTTTGACGCCGCGCGTCGAGTTTGACGCCGCGCCCAAGCTAAGCGAGAATTGAAACCGTGGGCCTGTGGCGCAGCTGGGAGCGCGCTTCCATGGCATGGAAGAGGTCGTCGGTTCGATCCCGACCAGGTCCACCAAATATTACACCGACTTGATCGGATCACCACTCACTGTTTCATTCGGGTAGCCATCTGCCGTTCCGGCGGCGTCATCTGGTTCCAAACTGCGCTCAAGTCTTTCTCGAGGATCTGATTATTCGGATCCACCCGCAGCGCCATGGCAAACCATAAATACGATGTCGGCAGATCCCGCGCCACACAGTGGCCCGTGGCGTACATAGTTCCAAACGCGCTGCGGGCCTTGGCATTCGATTGGGCCGACGCGGCCTTCAGATATTTCACCGCCTCGTCACAGTCTTCCGGCACGCCTCGCCCGTAAAGATAGGCCTCGCCTTTGCGGAAGGCCACGTCTCCGGTGCCGGCCGCGGCTGGCGCGGGCAAGTTCGAAGCTCTGGGCGAGGTTACGCTGGGCTCGCGTTTCCCTGCGATCTTCTCATGGGGCGGGATCTTTGGTCGAGTTGCGGGCCGAGTCACGGGCGGAGTCACGGGTGCCGGAGTCAGCGGTTTCTCCTCCGGCGCAGGCTTTGCCTCCGCGTCCTTTTGCGGGAAGCTGGGACCAGCGTTTGCGTTCTCCGATGGGCCTTCTGGGACCCTTGCTGACGGAGCCGTCGCCTGCGATGGGTCCGTATCCGGCGATGGAGCCACAACCTTGGCCGTGGGGTTACGACTTTCCGCAGGACCGAGATAGTTTGTGTAGGTCCACCACCCCGCCCCACCCAAGGCTGCAAGCAGGGCCACCATGAGCAGGATCCGCCGTCCCCCCGTCTTTGGCTGCTCCGACTCAAAGAAGGAATCCAAGCCGGAGAACGCATTGTCACGCAACGAGTTCATGCTCGGCCGATACGGGCTGGGCTGACTTGTGCCCGGCTGATTTAAGCCCAGCATTGAGGGGCCGCCGATCGACGGTATCTGTTTGTTTGCGGACTGCAGCGGTTCCGGCGCGTTGGGTAGTGGGGCACCCGCAGGCCGCCGAGCTTCCAGCAAGGTGCCACACATTCCGCAAAAGCGGAAATTGTCCGAATTGTTTTCGCCGCACTTCGGGCAGATCACGATGGTTCTCCGGATGTTGTTTCTTACAGTTTAACTCCTGCCTGCGAAGTCATTGAGTTGGTCTGTTCATATTAGAATGCAAGCGCCGGGTTCCGCCCCATGCCGAAAGCCTCCAAAGCCAAACCCACGCCCGCCGCCAAGCGCTTCGAGGCCAGGCTCGAACGCCTGCGCTCCAGCCTCAACTGGATCATTGTCCGCATACCGTTCGATGCAGCCAAACTCTGGGGGTTGCGTAGCCAGATCAAGGTGAAGGGTGAAATCAACGGGTTCGCGTTTCGCACGTCGCTGTTTCCCACCCGGGAGGGCTGGCACTTTCTGCTGGTCAACAAGCGGATGCAAAAGGAAGCGCGCGCCTTCGAAGGCAGCGTGGCTCGTTTGCAGATGGAGCTTGACAGGGAAGAACGGATCGTAACCATCCCAGAAGAACTCAAGCGCCTTCTCAGTCAGGATCGCTCGCTTCGCCGCTGGTATGACGAACTGAATCGTTCAACCCGCAACGACGTCGCCAAGTGGATCACTGAACCGAAGAGCGCCGAAACCCGCGTGCGTCGGGCAGAACAAATTGCGGAACGCCTGCTAGCTGTCATGGACGCGGAACGGGAACTGCCGCCCATCCTGCAGGTCGCTTTCGCGCGTCATCCACGGGCGCGGCAAGGTTGGGATGGCATGTCGGCCTCACGCCGGCGCGGACACCTGTTTGGCATTTTCTACTACCGAACTCCAGATGCCCAGGCGCGCCGCATCGATAAGATGCTCGACGACGCCACCGCGCTCGCCGAGAAAATGAGCGACAAAAACAGGTAGGCCATATTCCGAGGCAGCCACGTTATGCCCGCTTCAATTCCGCGTTTGACCGCCAGCCACTCTGCATTGCACAATGCACAATCGCCGCGCGCGGGGCGGACGCTATCCTGGAGGACATTGAGGATATTATGAAATTATTACGTTTTCCCTCCGTAGTCAGTGTTCCGGTAATCATTGTTCCGGTAATACTGGTTCTCGCAATCGTCACTTCACTTGCCGCTCAGAATTCGAATGCTCAGTCAGGAACTACGAAGCGAGCCATCACTGAAAAAGACCTGTTCAATTTCGTCTGGATCGCTGATCCGCAGGTTTCGCCGGATGGATCGCGCGCCGTGTTCACCCGTGTCGTCACGGACGAGAAGCGGACCGGTTATGAGACTTCTATCTGGATGGTCGCCACCTCCGGCAACGACGCTCCGGTACGCCTGACCAACAGCAAGCACGACACGCACGCCCGCTGGTCGCCGGACGGCAGGCGCATCGCGTTCGTCCGCGGTGGAGATAAAGACGACAGCGGCAAGCCTCGCCCGTCGCAAATCGCGATTCTGTCGCTGAGTGGCGGCGAAGCCCGCACGATTACCGATCTGCCGAAAGGCGCCGCCGGTCCGGTCTGGTCGCCGGACAGCAGGCGCATCGCTTTCTCAAGTTCGACCACGCCCGAAGATATCGAGAAAGAACAGCGCAAGAAGAATGACACGAAAGGCGGTGGTGCTAACACCAGGGACGCGTCCACGGACAGTTCGGCGCCCAAGGCTGACTCCGAGAGCGACCGCGAATCCGACATCCACATCATTACTCGTGCCATCTATCGCGACAATGACGAAGGCTATCTCGATTTCAAGCGGCACGAGCACATCTGGGTGATTGATGTCCCAACCACGTCCGACGGACCGGCGAAACCGGTGCAGCTTACCAGCGGTGACTATGATGAGGGCGGAGTTTTCTGGACGCGCGACGGGACGCGAATCTACTTCCTGACCAGCCATATTGACGAGCCTTATTACGAGACGGGGAGCACCGATATTTATTCGGTTGCGTCGACAGGAGGCGCGCCGGAAAAGCTGGCTACCGTTCCGATGGACATCTACAGCCTCGCGCTCAGCCCCGATGGTCGTCGAGTCGCTTTCCACGGCTCCGTAACCCAGCCCGTCCGCTCTTACTCGCAGCCCGATCTCTGGATCATGGACCTGGCTTCGAATGCACAGCCCCGCAATCTTACCGCGGGCTACGACTTCGATATGGGGAGTTCTGTGTTCGGCGACAATGCGGCCCCGCGTGGGGGTAGCCACGCAACCCTTTACTGGTCGCCGGACGGGCACTGGCTTTTCGACATCGTAGAGAAGCAGGGACGCACGCCGCTTGTTCGCGTCGACGCACAAACGGGCGCGGTTACCGAAATCACTCACGGCGATCAGGCCGTACTCGATTTCTCCATCACGCCGGATACGCGCACTACCGTTGCGCTGGTCTCTACGCCCGTCATGATTGGCGACCTGTTCACTGTGTCGATGGACAGCAGTCAGTTCGGTGCGCAGACGCGCATCACCGATGCGAACATGGTGCTCTGGTCGCAGCTCAACCTGACTGCGCCGGAAGAAATTAATTACTCCAGCTTTGACGGCCTTCCCATTCAAGGATGGGTCCAGAAGCCACCCGACTTCGATCCGAAGAGAAAATATCCCTTGATCCTCAACATCCACGGCGGGCCGCACGCCGCGTACGGCTGGGTCTTCGATCACGAATTTCAATGGATGGCGGCCAAGGGCTACGTGGTGCTCTACATCAACCCGCGCGGCTCGACCAGCTACGGCCAGGATTTCGGCAACATCATTCAGTTCCACTATCCGGGGGATGACTACCGCGACCTGATGGTGGGAGTGGATGAGGTTCTCAAGCGGGGCTACGTCGATCCAAAGAAACTCGGCGTTACGGGCGGAAGTGGCGGCGGCGTGCTCACCGACTGGACGGTTACACAGACCGACCGCTTTGCCGCTGCGGTATCGCAGCGCGACATATCGAACTGGGCCTCGTGGTGGTACACCGCCGATTTCACTTTGTTCCAGCCCAGATGGTTCAAGGCGCCGCCCTTTCAAGATCCAAATGACTATGCCAACCGCTCGGCCATCACCTTCGTCGAAAAAATCCACACTCCCATGATGTTCATTCTGGGGCAGGCAGATTACCGCACTCCGCAGGACTCGGGCGGAGAGCAACTGTTCCGCGCGCTTAAGTATCTGAAGCGCCCAACGGCCATGGTGGTTTTTCCGCGCGAGACGCATGAACTGTCGCGCTCAGGTGAGCCCTGGCATCGGATCGAGCGGCTCGACAATATTGTGGGATGGTTCGATAAATGGCTGATGGGGGTGCCCCATCCGGAATATGACGTGCGGCCGGAAAAACAGGGAACCAAATCTGCTGACCATTGAAGCCGATTCCTGGCTGAACGACGCTGCTTGGTACTATGACCGACGTAACCGCACGGGGAGTCTTCTTCTGCTATACTGCTGTTAACGCTTTTGCTACGGTTTGCTCGTCACGCGGGGATCCTCTTGGATCCGTACCACTTCCGCATTTCCTGCCCGCCGTTTGGTTCCAGCGCCAATTTCATTGCGAGCGGCATGCGAATCTCGACACTAGTCTTAGTAGATAAATCTAGGAACACGAGTCTGAGAAATTGACATTAGGCCCCTCCAGAAAGAAAACAATCGAATGACAACATTTACGGAACTGCCCTTGTCTGCTGCGTTGCAGCAGAAGTTGGCGGCAGCTCAATTCATTACCCTCACACCCATCCAGGCGCGCGCCATTGCTCCTGCCCTTGAAGGCAAGGACGTGATTGGCACGGCCCAGACCGGCACCGGCAAGACGCTGGCGTTCCTGATTCCGATTATCGAGATGCTGCGTGCTGATTCGTCTAAGAATGGATCAGCCAGGAACGTCAGCGCTCTGGTCCTGTTGCCCACACGTGAACTAGCCATGCAGGTTCACGAGCAGTACGAACAATTGCGTGACAAGAACATGCCGAAGGCGGCGCTGGTGATCGGCGGCGTTGCGGAGAAGGCGCAGATCCAAAGCCTTCGCTCCGGCTGCGAATTTGTAATCGCCACTCCCGGACGCTTGCAGGATTTCATCACCCGCAAATTCGCGGACTTGCGTCACGTGAAAATACTGGTGCTCGACGAAGCCGACCGCATGCTGGATATGGGTTTCCTTCCGGCCATCCGGCGTATCGTGCAAATCCTGCCGCAGCGCCGGCAGACGCTGTGCTACTCCGCCACCATGGAGCAGTCGGTGGCCGCGCTGGTGAATGACTACACGCGCGAACCGGTGCGGATTGCGCTGGGCTCAGTTCTGAAGCCTGCGGAGAGCGTGCAACTCGAAGCCTATGAAGTGCGCCCGTCCGAGAAACTGGATGTGCTACGGCAGTTGCTGTATGAGGAAAAAGGGCAGACCCTGATCTTCACGCGCACGAAACGCGGCACGCAAAGGCTGGCCCAGGAACTCGAGCGCGACGGCTTCTCGGCCGGCATGATTCATGGCGATCGCACGCAGTCCCAGCGCAACGGCGCCTTGAGCGGATTTCAGGAAGGGCGTTATCAGATACTGGTCGCGACCGATGTAGCGTCCCGTGGCTTGCACGTGGATGACGTAGCGCACGTGATCAACTACGACCTGCCCAAGATGGCGGAAGACTTCATTCATCGCGTCGGGCGTACGGGCCGGGCTGGATTACAGGGCCGAGCCTCCACACTCTTCACCGCCGCGGAGAATCTGGCACTTCGCGATATTGAGCGCACCTTGAAGTTGCGCATCGAACGCAAGCAGGTGGATGCGTCCGTCAGCGAGCAGCCGAAGCGGTTTGTGCAAAACACCCTCGCATCACGGACGCTGACCGCTTTGCCGGGTGAGGTGTTTGTTTAGGACGGAGCGACGGGCGTCCTCGCCCCTCCCGCCGGGCGATTATGGAAATAGATCGGATTTCGCCGGAGCTTCACGCTCCGGCGAATCTCACGGCGTTCTAGTGACCGGCTGGCTTGCCGTGCGGTGTGAGTAGCTCGACAGAATCTGATTCGTCTTCAACTCCAATGCGGAACAGTGCGGCTTGGGCTTCGGCGAGTTCGCGCATCTCACGCATTTCTTCCGCCTCGTCCACCACTCCACCTTCCGGCTTTTCTTCCTTCCGTTGAGTCTTGCGCTCATTCTTGTCCCGCTGTTTCTGTTGGCGCGCTTGTTCTTTCTGACGTTTGGTAAAAGTTGATCGGCCTCGTGGCATCTTAAAATCTCCCCATATTCATATTTTCATTATTATGGCCGGCTACATGAAGGAATCTGTAGGTTTGGCCCATCTTTTGTCCCTGGATAAACCGGAAGATTGTTACATCCGTCGTTTATTTCGAGTCTTCACCATAGTATAACCTCGACGGAGCCGAAGTGCACACCGGCGCCATTGGCGCTCCTTATTGAACTGGAAATCAACTGGAATTCTAATCCCGACGATTTTCGGGTGCACGTACCTTTCCCACTCACGTGGGGACAGCCGTTCTCGGCTGTCCAGTGGGGCGAAGCCCCGCCATCCGGCGGAGAAGTACTGGTGCTGCGGTTTGTTTGCCAGCTTCGAAGGCACCGTGTTACCATCAAACACGTTACGAAAACGAGAAGAGACAGGAGTGCAACAGGTTAGTGTTAGCCAGAGAGCAAAAGCAGTCCGTCGTTGACACGTATCGCACGCACGCTACCGATACCGGCAGTCCCGAAGTTCAAATCGCGCTGTTGAGCGAGCGCATTGGTCAGCTGACGGAACACTTCAAAACGCACCAGAAAGACCACGGCTCGCGCCGCGGACTTCTCATGATGGTGAGCCGGCGTCGTGGTCTGCTCGACTACCTGAAGAAGTACGACTCGGAACGGTACAAAACAGTTATTTCCAAGCTCGGCATCCGCAAATAAGCGCGCGACCGGTTCCGCGTGGAGCCGGTTCCAGATTTCGAGAGCCTCAGCAAAGTGCGTTCCCAACCGCGGCCCTGGCATACGCCCGTTCAAGCGGACTCCATACCCTGGCACATGCCCTTCTGCCCTACTTCCGCTCTACAAAAAGGATGATCTATGAAGCCTGAAGCCACAAAAGTTTCCGTCGAAATCGCAGGCGGAAAACAACTCTCTATCGAAACCGGAAAACTAGCCAAGCAGGCCGGTGGCGCCGCCGTTGTGCGCTTCGGCGAAAACGTCGTCATCGCCACAGCGACCGCCAATCCCGACCCCCGCGAGGGCATCGACTTCTTTCCGCTCACCGTCGACTACCGCGAGTACACCTACGCCGGCGGACGCATCCCCGGCGGCTTCATCAAACGCGAAGGGCGCATGAGCGAGCGCGAGACCCTCACCTGCCGCCAAATTGACCGGCCGGTCCGTCCCATGTTTGCAGACGGGTTCAAGTGCGAGACCCAGATCATAGCCTTGGTTCTCTCCGCCGATACGGAAAATGATCCCGACGTCTGCGGCATCAACGCCGCGTCCGCTGCCCTGACCATTTCCGATATTCCGTTTCTTGGCCCGATCGGCGCCGTGCGCGTAGGTCTGGTGGAAGGGCGCTTCATCGCCAACCCTACATACGCTGAAATGCGCGACGGCCTGCTCAACATCATGGTGGTGGGCACCGCCGATGCGATTGTCATGATCGAGTCGGGCGCAAAAGAAGTAAAAGAAGAGACCGTGGTGGACGCGATCGAATTCGCGCACACCGAAATCAAAAAGATCTGTGCCGCCATCAACGAACTGCGCGGCAAGGCTGGCAAGCCGAAGCGCCAGGTGACGCCGCCGGAATTCGACGAGACCTATTTCAAGAGTCTCGAATCGAAGGTCGGTACTCGACTGAGTGATGCGCTTGACACCGCGAAACATCCGAAAGCCGAGAGCTACGAACTGGTTCGGGTGCTGGAGAAGGAACTGCTGGCCGCTCTGCCCGAGGACGACGAAGCAGGCCAGGAGAAGCTCAAGAAGTACTACGAAATCCTGCGGGAACGCATTTTCCGCAACCAGGTGATCGATCACAAGCGCCGTCCCGACGGGCGCGCGTTCGACCAGATTCGCGAGATATGGATCGAAGCCGGTGTTCTGCCGCGCGCGCACGGCAGCGCCATCTTCACCCGCGGTGAGACGCAGGCATTGGTTACCACCACGCTCGGCACGAGCGACGACATGCAGCGTCTCGAGGGCTTTGAAGGCGAAGCCAAGAAGCGCTTCATGCTGCACTACAATTTTCCGCCGTTCTCCGTAGGAGAAGTCGGCTTCATGCGTGGCGCAGGACGCCGCGAGATCGGCCATGGCGCACTCGCCGAGCGCGCCGTTTCGGCCGTGCTTCCAACCGAAGATAACTGGCCTTACGCGATGCGTGTCGTCTCCGACATTCTGGAGTCGAACGGCTCGTCGTCGATGGCCACGATTTGCGGCGCCTCGCTCTCGTTAATGGATGCAGGCGTCCCCTTGACGGCTCCCGTGGCTGGGGTTGCGATGGGATTGGTGAAGGAGGGTGAGCAGTACGCCATCCTGACCGACATCGCGGGCGCGGAAGATCATTACGGCGACATGGATTTCAAAGTTGCCGGAACCAAAGACGGCATTACCGCGCTGCAGATGGATATTAAGGTTGCCGGAATCACTTCGCAGATCATGCGCGAGGCGCTGGCGCAGGCGCAACGCGGGCGGTTGTTCATTCTTGGAAAAATGGACGAGGTTATCACCGAAGGTCGCGTGAAGGTTTCGACTTACGCGCCTCGTATCTACACCCTGCAGATTCCGGTGGACAAGATTCGCGACGTGATTGGGCCCGGCGGCAAGATGATTCGCAGCATCATCGAACAGACGGGTGTGAAGATCGACGTGGAAGATTCTGGCAAACTCAACGTGGCTTCGAACGATGAAGTGTCGGCGAACAAGGCTTTGCAGATTATCCGCGACCTGACGGCTTCGGCCGAGGTGGGGAAAACCTATCTCGGTAAGGTCAGCCGGCTGGCGGATTTCGGCGCGTTTGTCGAGATTCTGCCGGGATTGGACGGGTTGCTGCACATCAGCGAAGTCGCCGAACACAGAATCAAGGATGTTCGCGATGAATTGAAAGAAGGCGACCAGGTGCTGGTGAAAGTTCTGGCTGTCGAAGGCAACCGGATCAAGCTGTCCCGCAAGGCGATCCTGAAAGAGCAGCGCGCAAAAATGTCGCCGGGCGGCGTGGCTCCGCCTCCGGAAACGGACCAGGGCTCTGCGACGCCGGCGGCGCCGGCGGTCGCACAGGGCGCACCGACAGCAGTGATCGAAGGCGGCGCAGATTTCGACGCGGATGATGAGCCGAACTTCAACCGTGTGGATGGAGTCGTCGCGTCGGTAGAAGCGGGCGCCGCGCGTTCAGAAGGTGCGCGTGAAGGACGTCCCAGCGGCGGAGGCGATCGTGATCGTAATCGCCGGCGGCGTGGTCGCGGACGCGGTCCGGGCGGCGGTCAGGGAGGTCACGGTGGTGGACACTCTGGCGGGGGCGGACGCGGAAGACGGTAGGAACTAACACCAGTCCTCAGTTCTCAGTAAAATGCGAAGGGCCGCAGCGATGCGGCCCTTTTTCCATTTGGCAAATTGTCAGAACGACATGCGTTTGAAAATTGTTTCCGGGATTTGTTGGACGGCGGTCATGATGTACCGCCAGATTTTTGGCGTGTAGAGGACGTCGGGGGAGCGGCGTTCGAGGGCGCGTACGATGTCGCGGGCAACCTGCTCCGGATCGGCAAAGCGTGCGGTCTTGGGCAGGTGGTCGGTCATGGGAGTCTGCACAGGTCCGGGCTTAATGGTGATGACACGGACGCCCGCGGAATAGAGGCGGCTGCGGAGTCCCTGTAGAAAGAGGGAGAGAGCGCCTTTGGCCGAACCGTACACGTAGTTGGAGCGGCGTCCACGATCGCCGGCGACGGAAGTGATGGCCGCCAGGCATCCGGTGTGACGACGTTCCAAATCGGCGGCGAACAGGGTCAAGATGGCGGTGGCACTGACAAAGTTGACTTGCAATTCTTCCAGGAGAACGTCGACCGAGGCTTCCGAATCCTTCTGTTCGTGCATGGAGCCGTAGGCGAGGAGCACGGTGTCAAAGTTCGGGAGCGTGCGGCGGGCAAAATCAAAGATGGCGGCGTGTTGCTGAACACAGGCCAAGTCGGCAGCGTAAGTGAAAACCTGTCGCGCGCCTCTAACTGCTAAGTCGCCCTGTAATTCAGCGAGGCGCTGCGCTGAGCGACTTACAAGCAGTAACTCGCAGCCCTGACGAGCCAATTGCCGCTGGACCTCCAGCGCAATGCCGGAAGTGGCTCCGAGGACAACAACCTTCCTCAGACGTGCCGCGGGCGCGCTGGCAGTCTTCACTATTGGGCCTCCGTCACCCGTCGCCAAAATGAAGACGACATTTTCGGGTCGATATAAGGGACAAAGCTGCGCCAGCGCGGGAACGATGCTTCGAACAGCGCCGGGCTCATGCGGGCGTCTTTCGCGGGATAGAGCGCTCCTCCACTTTGCTGGACAACTTCGTCGAGTGACTGCATCAGTTTGAGCGTACGTTCGCCTCGCATGGCGAAGTCGAGAGCGATGGTGAGTCCAAGGCGAGGGAATGAGAGCATACCGGCCGGGGGCGCAGAACCGAATTGCTTCAGCACGCCCAGGAAAGAGCCCATGCCGGAGCGCGCGATGCGATCGAGTAACTCCTCAAAGGCTTCGGGGTTCGTGTCCGGGATTACGCACTGATATTGCAGAAAACCTTGTCTGGCATAGAGCAAGTTCCATTGCCGAATGGAATCGAGCGGATAAAAAAACGACTCGTAAGGCACAACCGTTGCGCCTTTCCTAGCCGCATGAATTGTGTAGTAAGCGGTGTTGAAGGCTTTTACAGAATAACGGTTGAGCATCCAGGCCGGCAGCGCGAAGGGCAGCTTGGGCCCGCGTTTGGAGCGAAATTCCTTACCCTGATCGGGTGCATGGTTTCCGCGAAAGAATATGCCACGAGGGTTCTTTCCGGCGAAACAGTCCAGCCATGCCACAGTGTATTCAAAGCGGTCGTTGCTTTCGCGGCTCAGATCGAGAAACGAATTTAGCGAACGGAAAGGGATAGACTCGGCGTCGATCCAGGGCCCGGCCACGGGCTTGAGTTGGATGTCGGCCCAGGCGATTACGCCGGTCAGACCGAGGCCACCGATAGTGGCGCGCAGCATGTCTGAATTTACCTCAGAATTACAGATCACGAGACCGTCGTTCGAGCGATGCAAGCCGATTTGGCGTACGTGAGCGCCGAAGGTGCCAGCGCAGTGATGGTTCTTACCATGGACATCGTTGGCGATGGCTCCGCCGACGGTAACAAAGCGGGTGCCGGGCGTGACCGGAGGAAACCACCCTTTGGAAATAAAGACGTCGAGAATGTTGGAGAGGCTGACGCCGCTTTCGCAACGCAGTATGCCGGTTGATTCGTCGAAACCGAGCATGCGGTTAAGGCGGCAGCAGTCGATCAGTTCACGGCCGGCGTTGAGACAAGAGTCACCGTAGCTGCGGCCAAGACCGTAGGGGAGCAGGGAGCCAGGCGCCACAGTTCTGAGAATTTCCGGCACCTGGTCGTTCCATGCCGGTTTATGGACGTATTGGTGCGCGGTCTTCGGGTAACGTCCCCAGGAGAGGATTCGCGTGATGGATGGCGAGGCTGCGGGTTGTTTGCGCAAGGTTGCGGCTGATTGACCGGACATACTAAGTGTGCCGAAAGTGAGATCTATAACTTGAGGCCAGTTTGCCTTATTTCATCCCCTTACCAGTTGATGTTGATCATGCTTGCCGCGATCACCGCCGACGACGCCAGGGCTACTCCGTAACTGACTGGGTCCCGAATGGCGAGCGTGACTGGGTCTTCCTTTAATTCTCCGCGATGCGCCATGAGCCAAGTTCGACTGAGCCAATAAAGAACGATGGGGCAGAGCAGAAAGAGAAACTCCGGCGCGGAGTAGAGCAGCCGCACCTCCGGACTGTGAACATAGAGGCTGAAAATGACGACCGCGGAAAAACTGCTGCCGACGCCGAGCGAGAGGAGCAGCTCGCGGTCGCCCGTGTGATAGCCGCGACCGGAGTTACCAGCCTTAACCAGGTTGCTGGCATGGAGTAACTCCGAGTAACGTTTCGCCATGGCAAGGCTAAGAAAGAAGAACATTGAAAACGCCAGGAACCATTGTGAGAGTGGCGTTGCGGAGATCAGGGCTCCGGCAAGAATGCGGAAACTGTAGAAGCTGGAAAGAACGAAAACATCGAGCAGCGCGATTGTTTTGAGATAGAAAGAATACAACATGGTAAGGACGGCATATCCGACCAAGGCCAGGCCGAATGGCACATCGAGCAGGAACCCCATGCCAAGTGCGGCGGCGACCAACAGGAACGATGCGAGCAGCCCCTCGGAGATGGAAAGTTCACCGGCAGCGAAGGGGCGCACTTTTTTCCAGGGATGTTCGCGATCGGAATGGAGATCGAGAAGGTCGTTGAGGATATAGAGTCCGGAAGCGCAAAAGCCGAAGAGCGCGAAGCCAACGAGAGTGCGGACCAGGGGCTCGAGCGCGAGGTTATGGGACAGAACGAGGGGCAGAAAGAGCAAGAGATTCTTCGCCCAATGGTGGCCGCGAATGGCGTTGATCCATGTGCGGGACGAAGTGCGGAACGATGCTCGCGGTTCAAGGATGGTGCCTTTGACCGCAGTCACGGCGGCGGCTTGCTCAGCGCGAGCCTCGGTGCCGACCACGTAGGCTGCCCGGGCGTGGCGCCAAACTTCTACATCAGCGGCAGAGTCGCCCACATATTCAAAGCCGGTCTCGGCGAAGTGCTGGGCTAGAAACGCTGCCTTGCTCGCTCCTTTGAGATTTATCTGGCCGTCGCTGGCGTGGACTTCGTCAAACAAACCGAGGTGCCGCGCAATCGACTCAGCCAGTTCGCAATCGGTTGCCGTGACCAGCGCGATGCGGCGACCGTTGGCTTTTTCGTGCTGGAGAAGATCAAGAACTTGCTGCCGGTAAGGCAGTCGGGTGGGGTCGAGGCGGACCTTACCGGCGAGCTTTCGTTTGAGTCCGGCTCGTCCAGAAAGCAGCCAGAACGGAAGCCGCAGCAGCGTGAAGGGGCGGGTCTTGAAGAGCAGCAGAACGCACTCCCAAAGAACGTTGCCCCGGATCAAGGTGCCATCGAGATCGACGCACAAAACCGGGCTCGCCACCTTGGCGGTTTCGACTGCTGTGACTGACCCCATGGGCTTATCGTCGCATAAGAGGCGGGGCAAAATGCGGGAATAAGCGGCACACCTAGGTAACGTGGGTAACATGCGCGGTGCGAGAGGGCCGGTTAGTATGAGCTCTGATCTGGAGCGGAGAAATCGATTCCGGACGCGAAACAAATGGACGAGACACCTAGGCATCCGGAACTTAGCGCATCGGAATCGCTGGCCAAGTATCTGCGCCGGCCGAGCGTGCTGCTGCCCTTGCTCGGGCTGGTCACCTTTGTGCTTTACAGCGGCTCGCTGTCTTTCGGGTTTGTATGGGATGACTGGCCGCAGATTGTAAACAGTCCGATCATCCGGACATGGAGCAATCTGCCGCGCGCGTTCGGGAGTGACCTGTGGTATCACGTGGCGCGACACCAGGTGTATTACCGGCCGCTGTTCGTCGCATGGTCGATGTTGAACTACACACTGTTCGGATTGCGCCCGTGGGGATGGCACCTGGGAGCGGTTCTGTTACACGTGGGCGCGGTGGCGGCAGTGTTTTGGCTGGCGCGACGACTGGAACTGGAATACTGGACGGCAGCTTTGGCGGCGCTGATTTTTGCGCTGCATCCTATCCACATCGAGCCGGTTACGTGGGTTTCCGCGGCTTCGGACACAATGGTGACGCTGTTTGCCACTCTGGCCTTTGCGGCGTTTCTTAACGGGCGCGATCCGGGTCGAAAAACGATTGGTCGAACTAAGAAATTGGCATGGTGGATGGGGTCGCTGGCGCTGCTGGCGTGTGCGCTGCTGACCAAGGAAATGGCGGTAGTGTTTTCGGCGTTGGTGGGAGTCTACGCGTGGCTGCACCCGGCGAAGGAGAAAGAATCGCCGGAGCAGAGGGTTCTTGGAGCGGCGATAGAGGCAGCCCCGTATGCGCTGGTGACGCTAGCTTATGCGCTGCTGCGAAAGCACGCGCTGCTGCACGCAACTGGGCAGTTTGATCCCAGTCACGGGATGATGGACGTGGCGCGGACTTTGCCGCTGGTGTTGTCCACTTATTTGCGACAGTTGCTGATTCCGGTAGGTATCACGGGTCTTTATTACACACCGTATGTTACAGGCGCAATCCTAAGTCAGATTGTGCTCCCAGTGCTGGTGCTGGGAGCCGCGTTGGCTGGGTTGTGGTATTGGAACCGGCACGAAGCGAATTCCACGGTTGCGTTTACGGGATTGTGGCTGTTGGTTGGACTTGCACCAGCGCTGTACTTGCGGAACTTCGGCAATGGCGATTTCGTGCGCGACCGCTACATGTATTTGCCGTCGATAGGATTTGCGATCCTGGCGGCACTGGGGCTGCGGAAATTGCCGGCCATCAGGGCATTGAGCATCAGGGCATGGAGCATCAGAGAATGGAGCGCGCCGGCAGTGCAGGTTTGCGCGGTGCTCGTGCTGTGCGGTAGTTATATGTGCGCATCGATCGCACAGCAGGTGTACTGGGGAAACGATTTGCTGCTGCTGGTTCGCGGGCAATCTCTGTATCCGGGAAATCCTTGGGCAGTGGCGGGGCTGGCGAAAGAGTACAGCCAGATGGGAGCGCACGATCGCGCGATTGCACTGGCGCAGTCGGTGGTAAGGGACCACCCCGAGTATGGCTACGGGCCGCTGGCGCTGGCAGAAGCATACATCCACGCCGGTCGATTCGAGGAAGGCCGCGTTTGGCTGGACCGGGTGGATCCGGATTACGCCAAGTCGGAAGTGGGGATGGCGGGAGTCGCCGGGTTGTATGGGCAAATGGGCGATTACGAGCGGGCTCTCGTGCTTTGCTCGGAGATCCTGGAGAAGGAACCAAATCTCTATTCGGCGCTCTACAACTGCGGCAATGTTCACTTGCTGGACGGCCAGTACAAGGACGCAGAACAGTTGCTGTCGCGCGCGGTGCGGTTAGTGCCGGAACAGGCAGCCCCGAAACATTTTCTGGGGCGCGCCCTTCTGCAGGATGGACGGAACGTGGAGGCACAACCTTACCTGCTGCAGGCGGTGGCCATGGACCCGAAGGTTTGGGACTACCACTATTGGCTCGCCGTGTCCCTCGAAAAGAGCGGGAACATGTCCGCTGCGCGCTCCGAATATCAGCGGGCATTGCAACTGAACCGGGACAGCAAAGAAGCGAAGGTGCGTCTGACGGCGCTGGAGGCAAAGTGAAGAAGGAAATGGAGAACACTTCCACGAAGTCAGGGATTCAGATTGACCCCGCCCGGAGCGTAGAAATCCCGAGCGTAGAAATAAGGCTGCGCGAACAAAGTACGGAGGCGCTCGAGGCCAGCGCGAGCGAAGTGGCAGTGGTTACGGGCGCCCAGGGCTGGGCAGCGCGATTGATGGTGCTGGTTGCGGTGTTGGTCATCGCCGCACTTTATGTTGGCGCGCGCATCGGCAGCGGTTGGGTTCCTGCCGACGACGGGACCCTGAGCCAGAGTGCGCTGCGGGTGATGCAGGGACAACTTCCGCATCGTGATTTTGGGGAGATTTATACGGGAGGTCTGAGTTTTATCCATGCGCTGGCGTTTCGCGCCTTCGGCGTGAACCTGATGTCGCTGCGCATCTGTGTATTCCTGTTTTTTCTGGCGTGGCTTCCCGCGGTCTACTACGTTGCGCTGCGCTTTACTTCGGCGATCGGGGCGGGCATGGTCACGTTGCTCGCAGTGGCGTGGAGTTATCCAAATTATCCCGCCGCCATGCCTTCCTGGTACAACCTGTTCTTCGCGACGTTTGGGGCGGCGGCGCTGCTGCGCTACCTGGGAGCGCGGACGCGCCGATGGCTGTTCTTTGCGGGTGTATGCGGCGGAGTGTCGATCCTGATCAAGGTGATCGGAGCGTACTACATTGCCGGCGCGCTGCTGTTTCTTGCCTTTCTTGAACAGAGCGAAAGTTCGGAAGGGGAAAGTTCGGAGGCAAATGCGAAATCGCAGACAAGCTGGCCATACCGCGTATTCAGTGGAGGCGCGTTGCTGCTGTTCATGGCGGCGTTGCTCATGGTGCTGCGCACGCGACTGGAACTGCCGGAGTTGTACGATTTCGTGCTGCCATCGGCGGTAGTAGTGGTGCTGATCCTGCTGGGAGAAGCGAGTGTACGGGCGGGATCGGCGCAAAGATTCAGAACGATATTTCGAGCCGTGATTCCTTTCCTGGGCGGGTTAGTAATCCCGGTAGTCGTTTTCCTGATACCGTACGCACGGTCGGGGACGGTGTGGAAGTTTCTGTCGGGCGTGACTTCGAGCGCGATTTCGCGTTCGGCTGGCTTGGCAGTGGTTCGACCGGTAGGAATTGAAAACATTATGTGGGCACTGCCGCTGGTGGGCAGTCTGGCGGCAGCGATGTATTGGGATAAGTTCCAGGGGAAAATCATTGGGGCAGTTCTCGGTTTGGGAGCGGTTGTAATTGTGGTGAGGGCCACGCAGACGTTCGAGATTGTTTTGGCGGTCTGGCATTCGGTGGCGGTACTAACGCCGATTGCGGTACTGCTCGGAGCCGTGCTGGTGTGGGCGCGGAGAAAGCCAGGCGCGCAGAGTAAGCTTCAGCGGCAGCAGGTTGTGCTGCTGATCTCGCTGGCGGCAACCTGCAGCCTGGTGCAATTTCCATTTGCGGCTGCCATCTACCTGAGTTATTCGGCGCCGCTGACGCTGCTGGCGGTGGTGGCGATAGTGTCCACGGGCAAGACGCAACGTGGAACTTATGCGCTGGCATCGGTCGTGGGGCTGTATCTGGCGTTTGGCGTGGTCAGCCTCGTTCCACTTTACATCTACGAAATCACATGGATAGTCGGCCCCATGCAGACGATGCAGGAGCCACGAGCTGGCGGTTTGAAAATCGAAGAGGCGGTGTTCTTCGATAGCCTGTCCCGTTTCCTGCGAGAGCACAGTCCGAACGGATTGATGCTTGCGGGGAACGATTGCCCGGAGTTGTACTTTCTATCCGGGTTAAAGAGCGTTGCGCACGACGATGGCGACGTGCCGCCGGAGGAAATTCTGAAGGCGGTACAGTCAGCTGACCTGAACCTGGTGGTCATCAATGACGCACCGTATTTTCCCGGGGCCGCGATGCCGCCCGAGGTAAAGGCCGAGGTAATGAAGAGATTTCCGTATAACACGCGCTTCGGAATTTTCCAGGTGTTTTGGAAGCGGTAACAGGACTTCACATCCACTCCGGATAACAAGGGCCGGTTTGGCGGTTCGGACACGTTACCTGTCACGATTGGGCTGGGGCGGCGGCTCGCTTGGGGAAGATGTTGCCGACACGGCGTATTTCGGCGCCGACGGCTTTCAGTTTTTCTTCGATGTTTTCGTAACCGCGGTCCAGGTGATAAACACGGTCGATGATGGTCTCGCCGTCGGCGACCAGGGCGGCGAGCACGAGCGAGGCGGAGGCACGCAGGTCCGAGGCGAGGACAGCGGCGGCGCTGAGCGGAGTTCCGCCGCGGACGATGGCACGGCGGCCTTCGATCTTGATGTTAGCGCCCATGCGGACCAGTTCCTGCGCGTGCATGAAGCGGTTCTCGAAAATATTTTCCGTGATCATCGATGTGCCTGTGGCTTGCGTTGTGAGCGCCATGTATTGCGCCTGCATGTCGGTGGGGAAGCCGGGATATTCTTCCGTGTTCATGTCGGCGGCTTCGAGCGGGTGATCGCCCATCACGCGGACGGAGTCAGCTTTCACAGCAGTCTTCACGCCAGTTTCCGCGAGCTTCTGCAGGATGGCGGAGAGGTGCGCGGGATCGCATCCGGCGACATTGACGTCCCCGCCGGTGAGAGCCCCAGCGACGATGAAGGTTCCGGCTTCGATGCGGTCGGGGATGATGCGATGCCTCGCGCCGTGGAGTTTGGCGACTCCCTGTATGCGAATCGTGGACGTGCCGGTGCCTTGGATTTTGGCGCCCATGGCATTGAGCAGCGCGGCGAGGTCCGCGACTTCCGGTTCACGGGCGCAGTTCTGCATGATGGTCTCGCCCTCGGCAAGGGTGGCGGCCATCAGCACGTCTTCGGTGCCGGTGACGGTAATTTTGTCGAAAACAACTTCGGCACCACGAAGGCGGTCGCCTTTTAGCGGATCAACGACGGCCTCGATGTAGCCGTGCTCCTGCATGATTTTGGCGCCCAGACGTTCCAGACCTTTGATATGGAGGTCGATAGGGCGCGCACCGATGGCGCATCCGCCGGGCAGCGAGACTCGGGCGCGGCCACAGCGGGCGACCAGCGGTCCGAGGACGAGCGTCGAGGCCCGCATAGTCTTGACCAGTTCATAAGACGCTTCGGGAGCGGCGAGCGTGCGCGCGCAAATCGTTGTCCGATGATGAGCGCGTCCGTAACCGAGTTCGACTTCGGCGCCCATGGCGGCAAGCAGCTTGCGCGTCGTCTCGATGTCGCGCACCTGGGGGATATTTTCGAGAATCACCGGTTCGTCGGTGAGCAGGGCTGCCGCCATGCAAGGAAGTGCGGCGTTTTTTGCGCCACTGATACGGACGGTGCCGAGGAGTGGGTTACCGCCGCGGATTACGAGCTTATCCATAGCCTTTAGAATCGAGCGCCGCTTTCATTCTAACTACGATTACAGGATGGCGGTGGTTTGAAATGTCGAGCGGAGTTTAGATTGTAACGGCTACAAAAAGACAACCACAGGGGGCACAGAGGTTTACAGGGAAGAGCGCCGCTTGCATTATCTACGACTGGCCAGCGCCATTGCTCGGCGTACCTGGCCTTGGGATTGTTTTAAGGCGGCTACAGCTTGAACGCGGCTGACGCCGACTTTGGTCATTACGAGCGCTACGGGGACACTACCTCCCGCAGCGGCGAGAAGCTTGCGTGCCGCTCGGGGGTTAAGCCCGGCCGCCTTTTCCAGGATGCCTACTCCGCGTTCCTGCAACTTCTCGTTCTTTGTGTGGAGGTTGACCATAAGATTTCCGTAGACATGGCCGAGACGCGTCATTGCCCCAGTTGAAAGAATGTTGAGGATCATTTTTTGCGCGGTCCCCGCTTTCATGCGGGTCGAGCCCGCGACCACTTCTGCACCGACCTCCGCGACGATCGCCACGTGTGCAGCTTTGCCGAGCGGGGACTTCGGGTTGCAGACGACGGCAACGGTTTTCGCGCCGCGCGCGCGGGCATATTCGATGGCGGCGATGGTGAAGGGAGTGCGTCCGCTGGCAGCGATGCCTACGACGACATCTTTTTTGGTGGGCTTCTTCTTCGCGACGGCTTTGCGCCCCAGATCGTGGGAGTCTTCGTCGGCTTCTACGGCTACATCCAGTGCTTTTGGGCCTCCCGCGATGATGAATTGAACCATGCGAGGGTCGACATCAAAAGTGGGCGGACACTCGACGGCGTCGAGGGCGGCGATGCGTCCGCTGGTGCCGGTGCCTACGTAGATGAGGCGTCCACCTTGACGGAGCGCCGCAGCGATCAGATCGATCGCCTGTGCGATTGGCCGCAGAGCGCGCTTCACGGCGGTGGCGACCTTGGCGTCTTCAGCATTGATGATGCGGGCAATTTCGAGCGTGGACTTGCGATCGAGATCGGCGGAGGCGGAGTTCGTCTTCTCGGTGCCGAGGCGGCGGAGTTCTACGCTCACTTTGCGATTCGGGGCTTCGCGCTTCGACGCTTTGCGTTTCAAGCTTGCTTCCCCAGGGCTTCAATCACCGCGTCGCAAAACGCGGGGCGGACCAGTTTGATTGCCTCGTTCTTGCAGTCAGGCCAGGTGCGGTTGGTCAGCAAAGTTATCGAAAGTTGGCGGTCCGGGTCGATCCACAGGGATGTGCCGGTGTAACCGAGATGTCCGAAGGAACGGGACGAGAAGTACTTTCCTGATTGCGAGAGCGCCGAGGGCGTATCCCAGCCCAGCGCTCGGGAGGTGCCTTCCAGGCCGGATTCGCGGCGTGAAAAAAGCTCGACGGTCGAGGAGCGCAGGATGGGATATCCGCCGTTGAGCATGGCATGCGCGAAGATGGCCAGATCTTCGGCGGTCGAGAACAGGCCGGCGTGCGGAGCAACGCCGCCGAGGACACTCGCGTTTTCGTCCTGCACCTCGCCTTGAATGATCCGGTGACGGAAGGTGCGATCGTCGGCGGTTGGCGGGATGGAGTTCTTAAAGGCGGGAGTGGGATTGAAGGTAGTATGCGTCATGCCGAGCGGACCGAAGATTTCGCGCTGGCAGTATGCGTCAAGGGATTCATCGGCGAGGCGTTCGAGGACGACGCCGAGAATCATGAAGCCGACGTCGCTGTATTCGGCGCGTGCCCCCGGCGGGGCTGCAAGTGCGGTACTGAAGGCGCCTTGCAGAAGATCTTCACGAGACTTGACGCGGAGGAAAAGCTTTTCGTACGCGGGCAGGCCGGAGCTGTGCGTGAGCAGCATGCGTACAGTGACTTCGCGGCGCCGAGGGTCATCGCCAGAGTGATCGCCGGCGAATTCGGGGACGATAGCAGTGACCGGGGCTTCGAGATCGAGCAGGCCGCGCTCGTAAAGAATCATGGCCATGGTGGTCGTAGCGACGACTTTGGTGAGCGATGCGAGATCGAAAATGCTCGCAGCGCTGACTTCCGGCGAAGCCGGATCGAATGTGAAGCGGCCGAGGGTTTTGTGGGCTACAAGTTCTCCGCGGAAGGTGACGGCGAGCGAGCAGGCAGGAAAGGCGCGGGCGGCGATGGCCTTTTCCAGGATGCCGAAGGCGCTAAGAAAGCGATCATCCTGCGCGACGAGGTTGCGCACAAGGAAGGAAAAGCCGGAGTCTCGATGGGGCAGCGTCAGGTTCAAGGGTGTTTTGTGAACTGATGGGGTTATAGCAAAGGCGGCGGGCGGTGGCAAACAGGGAGTTACTTCGAGAGCATCGTTGGTACCTTCAGCCTTGAGCCGCGTCTCCGGGGTCATGTAGAGTCACAGCAGACGTGAAACACTTATCGAGAAATCTCCTGCTCTTCGCTCTCCTGTTTTCTGCCGCCGCGTCCTCCCAGACTTCGCTTGATTCACGCCTCGCCGTTCTCGATCCCATCGTCAACGACGCCATCGCCCAACAGCAGATTCCTGGGGCTGTGCTCATCGTCGGCCATGACGGGCGCGTGGTTTATCGCAAGGCTTACGGCAGCCGCGCGATTGAACCTCGGCGAGAAGCGATGACGCTCGATACCGTGTTTGATTGTGCGTCGCTGACCAAGGTCGTCGCCACTACGACGGCCATCATGCAGCTTTGGGAGCTGGGCAAGTTTCGCATGAGCGATCCGGTGGCAAAGTACCTTCCCGAGTTTGGACAGAATGGGAAGCAGGACATCACGATCCGGCAGTTGCTGGTGCACTACTCGGGCCTCGGTCCGGATCTGGATTTGACGAAGCCGTGGGAAGGGAAGGAGACGGCGTATCGCATGGCATTCGAGGGGGCTCCAGAGCGGCCTCCTGGAGCGGGGTTTGTTTATAGCGACATCAACTTTGTCGTACTGGGAGCGCTGGTGGAGCGACTTTCGGGCGAGCCGCTCGATGAGTATGCCGCGAAGCACATTTTTGGACCGCTCGGCATGAAGGAGACCCGATTCTCTCCTCCGCAATCGTGGGATGCCCGCATTGCCCCGACCGAAGAGGATGAAAACCATCACCTGCTGCGCGGAGTGGTGCATGATCCTACAGCTCGCCGGATGGGCGGTATGGCGGGTCATGCGGGAGTATTTTCTACCGTCTACGATCTGGCGCTTTTTGCCCAGGCTCTGCTCGATGGCGGGCGAGGCGTGCTGACCCCGGCGACGATTGCGAAGATGACCGCGCCTCAGCAGCCGGTGAATGGAAGCACACTGCTGGGATTTGGGTGGGACATTGATTCACCTTTTTCTACCAATCGCGGAGAACTATTGCCGGTCGGCAGTTACGGGCATACGGGATTCACTGGGACCTCGCTGTGGATTGATCCGGCGACGAAGACTTACATCGTGCTGCTGACGAACGCGGTGCACATGAAAGTGGTGCCGCCGAAAGAGAAGGGAAGCGCAGTTTCACTGCGGACGAAGGTCGCGACGGCGGTGGCGGCCGCGCTGGCGCTTGATCCCGCCGAAGCGGAGAAGATGCGCGCGGCAACGATCACCGGCTACAACGAGATGCAGAGCGCGGCACGCAAATTGGCGGTGCGGAATGGAACCGTGAAGACGGGAATCGATGTGCTCGAGGGGATGAAGTTTGCGGCGCTGCATCCGGCCAGGGGTGGGGCTCCACGGAGCATTGGTTTGCTGACGAATCAGACCGGCGTGGATGCGGAAGGGCGTCGGACGATTGACATTCTGGCGAATGTGCCGGGGATTTCGTTGGATGCGATTTTCAGTCCGGAGCATGGAGTGACGGGGACGCTGGATACGACGGACGTCAAGAATGCGAAGGACGCGACGACCGGAGTCGCCGTCTACAGCGTGTATGGGGCGAGCGATGCAGCGCGGCGTCCGCCAATGGACGTGTTGAAGCGGTTGGATGCGGTGGTGATTGATCTGGCGGATGCGGGCGCGCGCTTTTACACATACGAGACGACGGCGGGATATTTTCTGGAAGCGGCCGCGAAGGCGGGGACTGAAGTGATCATTCTGGATCGGCCGAATCCGATTACGGGGTCGTTTGTGCAGGGGCCAGTCTCCGATGCCACGGTTCCCGATTCCGATCACGGCCGGGAAAGTTTCACGAACTACTTTCCCGAGCCGGTAAGGCACGGCATGACTTTAGGTGAGTTGGCGAGAATGTTTAATGCCGAGCGGCACATTGGAGCCCGACTCAACGTGGTTGCGATGGAAGGTTGGCAGCCGGGGGACTGGTTCGATTCGACCGGCCTCCAGTGGATAGATACTTCACCCAATTTGCGGAGTTTGGCTGCGGCGACGCTTTATCCGGGAGCGGCGCTGATTGAGGGCACGAATGTCTCAGTGGGGCGTGGGACCGATACGCCGTTCGAAGTGGTGGGCGCACCCTGGATCAAGAGCAGGGAACTGGCGGCTTACTTGAACGCGCGCGATATTCAGAGTGTGCGGTTCGTGCCTCTAACTTTCACTCCGTCATCGAGCAATTTTGCCGGAGAGCGGTGTGAAGGCGTAAGTCTGATCGTTCTGGATCGAAATACTCTGGACTCGCCAGAATTGGGGATCGAACTGGCGTCGGCGCTGCATAGACTTTATCCGAACGACTTCAAACTGGAGCGCATGGCGGATCTGCTGGTGAATCGGGTGGTGTTTGATGCGATCGGTGCGGGAGAGGATCCGAGACGGATTGCCGAGGACTGGCAAGAGGGGCTCGAGGGATTTGTACGGTTGCGGGAAAAATATTTGCTGTACAAGTAGAGGTGCTGACCCTTCCAAAGCAAGTACCACTACATCGTCCGCCGCCGTTTTGTGTAGCTCATGGCCCCGCGCATACTCCTCAGCTACAATTACCAGTGGTGAGCAGGTTATGCATGACCGAAAATCTGGTTCTCATCTAGACGTTCTCAGCTGGACCTTTTCGGCTAACCAGCACTCTGGCGGGCGCATCTGAGATTGCAAGCGTGTTGCTAATTATCTTGAAGAGGTAGGTCTTCGATGAGACTCTGTGCTGCTTCTGCTTGGGTTGTGCTGCTGGTGGGGATCGCGGCCGCACAGTCGACTCCGACCCCCAATCCGGCTGCGCCTGCGGCAGAGTCGGCCAAGCCTATGCTGACCATTCCTGCGGGAACAATGGTGCCGCTGTCGCTGAAGCAGGCGATTTCGACGAAGACGGCCAAGGACGGAGACCCGGTATATGCGGAGGTTGCCTTTCCGTTTGTAGTCAACGAGCGGGTCGTGATTCCGGCGGGGACTTACATCCAGGGAAAGATCGAGCACGCGCAGCGCGGTGGGCACGTAAAGGGACGCGCCGAGGTGCTCGTCCACTTCACCTCCATGATTTATCCCAACGGCTACACGGTGATGCTGGGCGGTTCGGTGGAGAACACGCCTGGGGCCGAGAAGACGTCGATGAAGGATTCGGAAGGGACGATTCGTCAGGATAGCGATGCCGGGAAAAAAGCCCGGGAAACCGCGGGCGCGGCTACGACGGGAGCCGTGATCGGTGCAATCACCAACGGTGGGAAAGGTTCCGGTATCGGAGCCGGAATTGGAGGAGCTGCCGGGTTCGCCGTAGGAATGCTCTCGCGTGGTTCTGACGTAAGGCTGGAGCCGGGGGCTTCTATCGAGATGGAGATCCAGCGGGAAGTTCAAGTGGATGCCAGCCGCATTTCCTCGCGACACGAGGTCATTGTTCACAACGACTAGCGTCCGCTAGTCCGTCATAGTGGAGGGCTCTCCACTAGCCATCCTCTATTTCAATATAAACATGGCATTCACGTGCGCGGTGATCGTCACGTTCTGGGGCGAGAACTCCTCGGTCGGGGCGGGGGGTTGCACTGCCATTCCCTTGACCGCGGCATGGAGAGGCCTGGGTGCGATCACACGAATGTTCTCGTAGGTATCGACGGTGGCATAGGAGAGCTCGCCGAGAGTGCGTCCGCTGGCAGTGGCGAGGGATTGCGCGGAAGCGCGGGCGCGCCGGTAAGCATCAGCAACGGCTTTGCTCTTGGCGTCTTCTGTCGAGTCGAGCGTGTAACTGAGCGACTGGCTTTCACCGACGCTGGCGTCGGCAAGTTGCTGTGTGACGGGGCCAATCTTGGAAAAATCCTTGAGCTTCAAGCTGACGCTGGTCCTGACCTGGTAGCCGATGACTTTGTGCTTCGGGTTTGTCCAGTCGTATTGGGGATTCACCGAGAAGAAGCCGATTTCGGCAGACTTGGGATCAATGCCGTTGGCGCGCAGAACCTGGCGCGTGGCCTCGGCTTGTTTGGCGGCCTGATCGTAGGCGTCTTTGGCGCTGTCGGCTTGGGCCGAGATGTTGAACTGGATGAGTGCGGTGTCCGGCGCGGTTTCAAACTTGCCATCGGCGCCCACGAAAATAGTGTTGGGCACAGCGTTCAGCGTGGGACTCTGCGCGGCCGAAAGAGCGCTCAGAACGAGAACGGCGCAAACGGTGACCATAATGGTTTTCATCGGATCTCTCCTCGATTTTAATGGATCAAGAAATCTGCGTCTTGGAAAGCTGGACATCGGAAACCGAAGCTAGACCTTCCCTTATACACCTCTGCTATTAGAACGCGATGAGCTTCCGGAGTTGCAGTCGAAAGAAAAAGAAAGGGAAGGAAGTGAAATTGAGGAAAAGGAGAACAAGGTCCCGGATTTGCCCGCCAGATGCGAAACAGGCGCATTCTGGCGGGCACCGGTTGCTTCACCCCAGAACGGCGGAACACAACCGAGGTGGGGCCGTTTGGATTGACTTCACTGGTCGATTGGATGAGGCGATGACAGTAGAACGATGCCTGGCGCTGGCGGGAAACGTTGGTTACGTTTGGCTGAACAGTGTTGTAAGTGCAGCCAGCAGCGTCCCTGGTCACACCTTCGGAAAAGACGCGTTGGCCGCATTGATGTCGTTCCGCAGATCTTCCCAGATATTGTCGGGCATTTCCAGAAATACCTTCACGATCCGGGGATCGAATTGGCGACCGGACCAGAGTTCGATTTCCTTGCGGGCGGCCTGAATGCTTTGAGCCTTACGGTAAGGACGGTCGGTTCTCATGGCATCCAGCGTATCGGCAATCGCGAAAATTCGGGCGCCCAGCGGAATCTCGTCGCCCCTTAGTCCACGGGGATAGCCTGTCCCGTCGTAACGTTCCTGGTGAGAGTAAATAATTTCGGCAGCCTCAGCCAGAAACGGAATCCGGGAGATGATCTTGTAGCCAAGGTAGCAATGCTCCTTCATCGTGTCCATTTCGGTGTCCGTGAGCTTGCCGGGCTTCCGCAGGATGCCGTCGGGAATAGCGATTTTGCCGAAGTCGTGCAGAAAGGCTCCGCGGGCGATTATCTTGATCTCATCTTTGGGCAGGTCCATTTTCTTCGCGATGGCGATGGTGAATGCGGTGACGCGCCTGGAGTGGAACTCGGTCTCGTTGTCCTTGAGGTCGAGCGCATCGCCCAAAGCTGCGAGCGTGATGTCGTAGGACTCCTCCAGCTTGGAAAGCGCCGTTTTCCATTGCTGGGTGCGGGCGGCAACCAGGGCCTCGAGGTTGGTGCGATAGGCATCGTTTTCGCGCTTCAGGCGGCGATTCTCCAGCGCACGGCGGACCGTGGCCAGCAGCTGCTCTCGCTCGAAAGGCTTGAGCAGGTAATCGTAGGCTCCGTTGCGCAGAGCTTGCAGCGCGACCTGAATGTCGTGGACCGCGGTGACCATCACGATCGGCATGTCAGGGTAACGTTCCTTGGCGCGCTCCAAAAGGGCAATCCCATCCATCTCCGCCATCATCAGGTCGGAGAGCACGAGATCGAATTCGTCACCCGATTCCAGAATCGCAAGGGCCTCGACGCCACTGGCGGCCTGGCGCGTCTGAAAATGGGCTCCGCCCAGCATCGACGAAACAATCTCGCGGATTGTTTCCTCGTCGTCCACGACGAGAATGCGGTCATTAGGCATGGGGCTGAGTGAATGTATCGCTCATTTTAGGCCACGATTTCACGTTCCGAAAGTAACCAAATGGAGACGGAAATCTGTGCGGCGCTCCCGCTCCAGCGTGATACTTAAAAGCTTAGGTGTTCGTGCGTCTATCTTCGCTCTTATCTATGAATCCTGCCGGCACATTCGGGAGTTCGGTTGGTGTGCTGACCGTCCCTTGGTTGACGGGGCGGGAGACGACCGCCCTGATCGTGGTGGTGGTCAGCCTGCTTTTCTTCCGGGTCCTTCGGGAACGATATCTCCTGACTTGGGGAGCGGGCTGGCTAGCCTATGGGGTATTTCTTTTGGCAACTGGCGCGAGCGAGTTGCACGCCACCTCGAAGTCGATGGCGGCCTTCGCACAGGCCGACTTTGTGCTGGCGGTGGGGCTGTTTGCGGCGGCGGCGCTGATGTCGGTGCAGGCCAGGCGAATGCTGACGGTGCTGATGGCATTCTCATGGGTGCTGATGGTTTTTGCGGCAATGAGGCCGCTGTATTTTCCGGATTCGCTGTACTTTGTGGATTCGAAGACCTTCGGGCTGGTTGTGGCATGCCGGCTGGTTGCGGCCTGGGCAGTCGTGCAACTACTTCGGTACCGGGTCGGGCGTATTCGGCTCGGCTCAGTTCTGTTCGGCGTCGGGCTGCTGACGTTGAATCTGAACTGGCCACCCTTCACCAGTCGCATTCCGAGTGAAGGGTACCTGTTGGCCGAAGTGCTGTTCGGCTCGAGTGTCCTGCTGTTGGCGCTCGACGACTCGCGAATACGCACGCGGCGACTGGCGGTGCTGAATGAGTTGGCGGTCACGATAGCGCGCGCGCAGAATCGTGCCCCGATGATGCAGGCGGCGCTGGAAAAACTGAAAACGGTAGTGGGAGCGAAGGCAGCATGGTTCCACTTGATGGAGGACGATCATTTGGTGCCAACGCAACGCGTGGGCCTGTCCCCGGAATTTATACGGACCATTGGGGTAGTCGGAACGGATGAAATCCACGCAGCCATCCTCCAGGAAAACCGGGCGGTGGTGATGAAACCGTCCGAACTTTCCAAGGTGGAGCGGGAACAACTGGCAAAGCATGCCATTCATCATGTGGTGCTGCTGCCGGTGCAGGGCAAGAAGTCAGTGATCGGGATGCTGTCGCTCGGCTGCACACGCCGTCGCCACACCCGCGAAGAGTTGGAGTTCTTGGAAACGGCGGCGCAGGCGCTGGGTATTGCGCTTGAGAATCTGCGGTTGCTGGAGCAGATGCTGCGCTCGCAGCGGCAGTGGATGAATACCTTCGATTCCATTCAGGATCTGATTCTGGCGCACGACGCAGACTTCCGCATCCTCAAAACAAATCACGCCCTGCTGCAGCTGCTGGAAAAGGCGCCGGCCGATGTATTGGGCAATCTGTGCGAAGAGGTTCTACCGCAAGCGCGTGCTTGGAGCGGATGCCCGTATTGCGAACGCGGTTCGGGGCTGACCGAAGCCATGGATCCGTGTTTCGGCGGGCAGTCGATAGTTTCAACTTCGTCGTATGCGGAGCAAGGAAGCGAGCAGAAGGGCACCATCCATGTGGTGCACGATACGACCGCTCGTCAAATAGCAGAAGAAAAGTACCGCATGTTGTTTGAGCAGGTGCAGGAAGGCGTGTTCGTAGCGACGCCGGAGGGCGATTTGCTCGATTGCAACGATGCCTTTCTCACTATGCTCGGGTATGGCAGCCGGGACGAGTTGATGGCACTCGACATGGGGAGCGTACTGCACGCGGTTCCCGAGGAGCGCGAGGCGTTTCGCAAGGGAATCGAGACGCACAACTACGTACGCAACTTTGAAACCACGATGCGGCGCAAGGATGGCACGCTGCTGGTGGCGGCGCAGAGCTGCTTTGCAACGCGCGATTTGAATGGAAACCTTGAGCGCTATCAGGGCTTCGTTCTCGACGTCACCGAGAAGAAACGCTCGGAAGACGAGATGCGGCGGCGCAACCGCGAGTTGAACGCGCTCAACGCGATGGCCGTCATCGCGACCCAGTCGTTCGATCTGGATGAAATTCTGAACCTGACGCTGCGCCAGGTGATCTCGCTGTTTGGGGCCGAGACCGGTTCGGTCTATCTGGCGGTGGAACCGGAGGGCACCTACCGGCGGCGCGCGGGTGGGGGCCCGCGGAGCGAGGCGCGAACGCTCATGGCGGAAGTCGTCTTTCCGGAGGGACTGGGCGATCTGGTGATGCGCTCGCGCGCGGAAGTGGTGACCCAGGATTTTATGCCGCACCTGCCACCGGCGGTGGTGGAGTTTGTGTGCGCCGACCGCTTGCCCTGCTGGATCTGGGTTGTGCTTTGGAGTAAGGACAAGCCCATCGGCATCATGGGCATTGCCACCAAGCAAGACCGCCACTATTCGAGCAACGACGAGAATCTTCTGGTCGCCATCAGCCGCCAACTGGCCACCACGATCGAAAAGGTGCAGCTCTACGAGGAAACTTGCCGCGCCTACGAAGACTTGCGGCGGACGCAGGAGCAACTGCTGCAGAGCGAGAAGATGTCGGCCGTCGGCCAATTGATTTCGGGCGTGGCGCACGAATTGAACAATCCGCTGACCGCCATCCTGGGTTACGCCCAACTCCTGGAAGGTGCGGGTCTTGACGACCGTTCTGCCGATTACGTGGCTAAGCTGTTCAAGCAGGCCCAGCGAACGCACCGGGTCGTACAAAATCTGCTCTCTTTTGCGCGCCAGCGCAAGCCCGAAAAACAGGAAGTGGACTTGCGCAAGGTGCTGGAAGAGTCGCTCACGCTGCGCGAATACGATTTGAAGGTTAACAACGTTTCGCTCGAACGCGAAATTGCCGAAGACCTGCCCTCGGTGGTGGCCGATCCGCATCAGTTGGAGCAGGTTTTCCTGAACATTGTCAACAACGCGCTCGATGCCATAGTAGAGAGCAACGGCGAGAGCTGCGGCCAAGGCAGCCCCGGCGGGGTCTTGAAAGTGCGCGTCTTCAAGAAGGATGCCTACGTGTGCGTGGAGTTCGATGACAGCGGTCCGGGAATTAAGGACCCCGGCCGGATTTTCGATCCCTTCTATACCACTAAGTCGGTGGGCAAGGGAACTGGCCTCGGGTTGAGTATCTGCTATGGGATCGTCAAGGAACATGGCGGCGAAATCGTGGCACGCAATCGCGAAGAGGGCGGAGCAACGATTGCAGTTCGTTTGCTGGCCAGCGAAAGACCGGCGTTGCCGGAGACGGTGGCGCCCAGACGCCGAGAGTCGGTTCTAACCGGGCGCGTTCTGCTGGTCGAAGACGAAGAAGCCGTGCTGGAATTTGAACGAGACGTACTGGTCGGTGCGGGAGCCGAAGTCACAACGTCCATAAGCGTGGCGGACACCCAGGAACGGCTCCGCCGGGGCTCTTTCGACGTGATCGTGATGAATGGCCGTATGCCGGGCGGCTGCAGCGCAAAAGAAATGTACGAGTGGATCGCGCAGAACTGCCCCGGCCTGGAGAAAGGGCTGCTGCTGACGCTTTCCACGGTGACCGACGAGCAGACTAGAAGTTTCCTCGAGGAAACGGGCGTGCCATCGTTGTCCAAGCCGTTCGAAATGGCGGATCTGATCTCACATGTCCGCGGCCTGAGCCACAGGAATGGGAAACCTGCAATGAAGCCGGACGACAAGAACGAAGCAAAAGCCTACGTGGCGGGCGCCGGAATATAGTCCCAGCCGAAGCGCCTGGTTTGTTCTCTAAGGCATTGTTCCTTCTAAAGTTCTGTCTTCTAGAGCTGTCCCTTCAAGTCCCGCGTCATTTCTGCAATCAGTTTTTCGTTGCGCCGGTACCAGCGCCAATGTCCCTCTCGCTTGGCCTCCACCAGGCTGGCCTTTTCGAGGATTCGCATATGATGCGAAACAGTGGGCTGTGCCAGCTTCACGCGTTGCTCGATATCGGCGGCGCAGAGCCCGATTTCCTTGTCGAGGGAGCATCCGCCTTTTTCTTTGAGCGCCTGCAGAATTCGGCGGCGGGTGGGATCGGCGATGGCGTGCAGGAAGCGACCGAGATTGGGAGCGGCGTGAGCCATGATCAGGAAGGGTAACAGAAAGTAAGCTGCGAGCTATGAGCAAACGGCCTGCTCGAAGCCCGCGGCTCGGAGCTCGTAGCTCATTTTTTCACAATCGGATTGTAGCCATCGCTGACGAGGCGGGCGCGCATAGCTTCGGCGTCTTTCCACTCGGCGTAGGGTCCGACCTGAACGTGATAGAACTTGTCGGTCGAAGGATTGTTGGCGGTAAAGGCGGGATACTGTTTCTTTTTCAGAGCTTCGACCAGCGCTTCAGCGTCTTCCTGCCGGCTAACCGCGGCAACCTGCAAATAGTAACCGGGGGTCGAGGGTGCAGCGGTGCCGGTGGCGTCTTTTGGCGCTTCTGCGGCTGGGGTCGCTGTGGTTGAGGCCGCCGGTTGTGTCTTGGAATCGGGCGGCGTGAGGGCGGTGTCGGCATTCTTTTCGCCCACGGCTTTGTAAAAGCTGAAATCGCCCGACTGCGGCGCCGCGGGCTGGGGAGCTTCGTGAGCGTCATTCCTTACCGCCGAGGGCCGAACGATAGTCGCCGGCGTTGCCGTGGAGCTCAGCAAACCGCCCGCGACAGCCATCGAGGTTTTCCTGCCAAGCGAAAAGCCGATCGCGAAGAAAAAAGCGCACACCAGGACCAAGACGAAGAAAAGGGCCAGCATGCGGCCGGTGCCAATGGTGATCTCCGTATCCTGCTGCGCCGTGGGCATGAGAACCAACGGTGACCTCTATCGTCCTGCCGGCGCGGCGGGTGCGGGCACGCCGGCGAGCAACTTCTGCAGGCCGGAGTAGAAATCGATTGGCACCGGGAACACGACGGTCGTGTTTTTCTCGACCCCGATCTCAGTAAGCGTCTGCAGATAGCGCAACTGAATGCTGATCGGTTCGCTCGCCAACAGGTGCGCGGCATCCACCAGGCGCTGCGCGGCCGAGAACTCGCCTTCGGCGTGGATGATCTTCGAGCGCTTCTCGCGCTCCGCCTCGGCCTGCTTGGCCATGGCCCGCAACATGGACTCGGGCATATCCACCTGCTTGACTTCCACGTTGGCGACCTTCACGCCCCAGGGCGCGGTATGCGTATCGAGGATGCTCTGCAGGCGCAGATTAATTTTGTCGCGGTGCGCGAGTAATTCGTCGAGTTCCTGTTCGCCGAGCACCGAGCGCAAGGTAGTCTGCGCAAACTGCGAAGTCTGGTAGGCGTAATTGGAGACTTCCACCACCGCCTTGTTGGGATCGATCACGCGCAGGAAAATGACCGCGTTCACTTTCAAGGTGACATTGTCGCGGGTGATGATGTCCTGCGGCGGAACTTCGAGCGCTTCCTGCCGGAGCGAAATCCGCACCATGCGGTCGATCGGGGCGAAGACCAGAATGATGCCCGGGCCCTTGGCCGTCCCTAACAGGCGGCCGAGCCGGAAGATGACGCCGCGCTCATATTCGGCCAGGATCTTGATGGAACTCAGCAGGTAGATGACGAGGATGATGATGCCAACCGTGACCACCGAAAAGGGAAGATCCGGCATAAATGCCTCCAGTCAACTCGTAATTCAGAGTATGAGCGGATTGTAGCGCAAGCGAGCGGGATTGGCGGTGGCGATATGCCCGCGCAGTTGTTAAAGAGGGTCGGTAACTAGTTTTCAGCCCCCATTCAAATTGTCATCCTGAGCGAAGCAGGGACTTCACGAAGTGAAGTTTCTGCGGAGTCGAAGAGCCTGCCCTGAGCGAAGTCGAAGGGACCCCTACAACGTCCGACACTCCCAGTGAAGGGGCAAGGCGTTCTCCCCGTGACTTGTGTCCCGCCGGGTGCTCCAACCTTCTTGGGGGATTCTAGCCAACCTTTGTTGTAAAAGTGCCCGAAATGCACTACACTGTAGTGCATGAGGACCGAAGTTTACAGCTGGCGTCTGTCGGGTGAACTTAAGTCGGACCTGGAGCGGGAAGCGCGTCTCCGCAAGGTGCCGGTTTCGGCGGTGCTGGAGACTGCCGTCCGCGATTGGCTAGAGCTAAAGAAGGGCGACGCCGATGCTTCGGAAGAAGACACCCAGCGCCGGCTCCACACCGCCGCCGCGAACTGCTTCGGAGTCGTCGCCAGCGGCAACCCTCGCCATGCTGAAACGGCGCGCGCCCTGCTTCGCGAGCGCCTGAAGCGTCGCCATGTCCGCTAATGCAAGTACGAGCGCTAACGCCCTGATCGTTAATGGGTTAATCGACACCGGCGCGATTCTAGCGCTCCTCGACCGAAGCGATCGCTGGCACAGCGCCTGCGTGGACGCATTCCGTCAACTGCGCCTCCCGCTGCTGACCTCCGAGGCGGTGCTCACGGAACTATTCCACCTGGTTGGCGACACCCGCACCGAGATGGAAGCCGCGTGGAAGTTCGTCCGTTCGGGAGCGCTCGTCCTCGGCACAATCGATGACGCGGAACTGCCGCACCTGCATGGCCTAATGTCGCGTTATTGGGATAGGCCGATGGACTTTGCCGACGCCACCCTCGTCTATCTGGCAAAGCGTGAATCCCTTTCCGTAATTCTCACCGTCGATCAAGCGGATTTTGGTACTTATCGGATTGAAGGGAAACGACAGTTCCGGGTAGTGCCGAGGCAGCGACCGTAGCCTTGCGCAGCTTTCGAAAGGGCTGGGCCACCCGCGAGCTCCTATCCTCCCACTGATTCGCCCTGAATTGGCTGTGCCGTGGGCTGGCCGTGCTGAATCTCTGATCGAAATGTGCGAGCGGCATCTCAATAAGTCGACCGTGATACACGGCATACACTTCTGTTGTCATCCTCATTCCCTTTTGTCGAAAAATGTAGAACGCAAGGTTGCCGTTTTCGACAATTGGACGAAACCAGGCATCCTTTTTCATCACAACCGCGCCGTGCGAACCATCACAGACTTCTTAACCGCCCGTCGGCGACAATGGAGATCGACATGTGGCAGGGCCGAGTTGTGCCCGTCAACCAAGACGCCCCTCGAAGCTGCCCCAGCCCCACTAGTCGGCGCTCTTTGAAACACCAATTTGGGAAGATGGGCGGGCGGTAGTCCGCCACCCAACTCCGGCGAGCAAAAACCAAGCTAAGTCATTGACGAATAAATACCTTAATTCTAAGTCATTTAAACTCAAAGACCTGGCTGTAACCATCGCCAAGCCTTTGATTCTAAAAGACCTGGTTAAGGGGGACGCGAGGCTTCATACCCAAAGAGTGCACAGAAGAACCAGCCATCTTCACCCTTTATGCCATGATCGGTCTCGCTGTTCCGACGGGATCGACTCGTAGCGTCAGTCCATCGACCTGACGCACGACGACCTGTTCTCCGACGGGAACGGGGACTGCGGAAACAGCGTCCCAAAGCTCGCCGTGCACGAACACTTTTCCGGCGGGCGCCAGCATGGTTTGCGCTATGCCGATTTCGCCGATCAATCCTTGTTTGCCGGTGACAATCTTGTTGCGGCGGGCGCGCACCGCGATGCTCATCAGGAAAGCCGTGATCAATCCGAGCGGGATGCTGACGGCGAGCGCGGTCACGAGGCGGACGCGCATCTCCGGAATGGGAGCGTCAACCAGAAACAGGCCGCCCATCGTCAACAGGACAATCCCTCCGGTGGTGAGCACGCCGTGGCTCGCGAACTTGGCTTCGGCGGCGAACAGCGCAAAGGCTCCGATGATCATGGCAATCGCAGCGAAGCGCACGGGCAGCAGGTTCAACGCGAAGGCCGCCAGAAGGATGAAGACCACGCCCACGGTTCCGGGAATGACCGCGCCGGGGTGATTGAATTCGGCATACAGCGCTAGCGCTCCTATGGCCAGCAGGATGAACGCGACGTTCGGGTCCATGATGTAGGAGAGAATGCGCTGCTTGAGCGTCATCCGGTAGTCGCGCACGGGTTGGTTGTCGAGATTGAGCGTGACGGTCGTGCCGTTGAAACGCTTGAAGCTCTTTCCGCTCAATTGGTGGAACAAGTCCTGCTCGTTCGGGGCGATGTATTCGATCAACTTCTTGTCGAGTGCTTCCTGATCAGTGAAGGATTTCGACTCGCGGACGGCGCTCTCCGCCAGTTCGACGTTGCGACCACGCTTGGCGACGACCGAGCGCATCAAGGCAGCGGCGTCGTTCTCCATTTTCTGTTTCATCACGTCGTCCATCTTGCCGCCCAAGATGACGGGATGCGCCGCGCCTGTGTTGGTTCCCGGCGCCATCGCTGCAACGTCCCCGCATTCGAGGATGAAGAAGCCGGCGGAGGCGGCACGGCTGCCGCTGGGCGTCACGTAGATGATGACGGGCACCGGCGAGGCCACGATTTCTTCGATGATTTCGCGCGTCGAATCAACTAGTCCGCCGGGCGTGTTCATCTCGATCAGGAGGGCCTGGTCATGGTTCGCGGCGGCGAGTTCAAGCGCACGGCCAATGTATTCGGCGGTGACGGGCTGGATGGCGTCGTCCACCACGATTTTTAAGACGTCGGCGGAACAGGGCACAGCAAGAAATACAGAGACAAGAACGGCGAACCAAAAACGCGATGCCAGTTTACCTCTGAGAACTGAGAACCGAGAACTGAGAACTGATTTGAACGTCATGGCTGTGACAGCGGCTGCGCTTTCTCCGCGAGCTTGGCTGCTAGGGTGCGCTTCAGATCCTGGCCGGCGGCATTGCCGGGTTCGAGTTGCAGCGCCCGATTGATGTTCTGGGCGGCTGCTTCCATTCTATTTTCTCTCAAATCGAGCCGCGCAAGAATCACGTAAGCCTCGGCAGATTCGCGAATGCGGAGGGCTGCTTCGGCCTGGGCGCGGGCTTCGCGAGCGTCACCGCGCGCTTCGTAGTCTTCGGCAAGGGCGGTGAGGGGCGCGGTGCTCGCGGGATCGACCACAGCGGCGTGGCGGAATTCGGCGTCGGCTTCGGTGGTGAATCCGTGGGCCATGAGTTCTTTGCCGAGTTCGACGTGAAAGCGCGCGTGGGTGCGAGGATCGGATCGGGCAAAGCGTTCTTCAGCCCAACTTCCCATCTGGATCGTCATCTGGCGGAAAGAATCTTCCTCATAGTTGTGCTTGATCCGTTCGAGTGGGATCTTCGAAGTCGCACTGCTCGGAACGATACTGCCGGCAGGAGACGTAAGCGAATCGAGCAGCATTTTCGCCTCAGCGTCGCTGGGACGATGATCGAGCGCCGCGTGCATTTCACGGGCCGCGCCGGCACGATCGCCGGCCTGCGCAAGGGTCACTCCGAGGTTGAAGTGATAGTCAGCATCGCTCGGATCGTTCTGAATCGCTCGCTCGAAATAGTCTGCCGCCGTCTTCGGGCTGTGGCCGCGGCGGGCGGCGACCACTCCAAGATTGTTATAAATCTCGGCCAGAGGGAGGCGCGCGGCGACGAATTCAAAGGCGCTTTCGGATTTCGCGAAGTCTCCGTGAGCGTAAGCGGCGAGACCGAGATAGAAAATTGCCTCGCGCGCGACGGCGGAAGAGCGCGGGATTTGGCCGAGCGCGGCCATCGCCGGTTCGTACGCGTGCTCGGCGTAGTAGGTCTTGCCCAGTTCCAGCCAGGCTTGAGCGTAATCCGGATTCAGGCGAACCGCTTCGCGATAGTGCTGCACTTTCTCTTCATCCGTGGTGGCCAGCATGCCGCGTACGTAATTTTCCAGTGCGTCCAGGCGGATGGCGGCAACGCTTGCGATGTACTTGTCTTTGGGCACAGCGAAGTCGTCGCGGATCAGGCGAAGCAGATCCCAGGCCAGCGCGGATTGCAGGTTGTCGAGATCGGCCAGGGGCGCCGACTCGGTGGCGGCGAGCGAGAGTTTCTGACCGCGCATGTCGAGCAACTGGGCGATTGCGGTCAGGCGCGCACCGTCGTAACTGTAGGAGCCGAGCACGGCATAATCCACATCCATCTGTTCGGCAAGCCGGTAGAGGGTGGCGCGCGAAGCGTGAACGCCGGCCGGAATGCCCTGGCGGTCGTAGGCGCGCAGTCGCTCGTCACGGCTGCTCACGTACAGCACCGGAGAATTGAGTTGCTCGTGGAAGGTTTCGGAAAAGGATTCGCCCAGCCATTCCAGACCTGGGGTTGGAGAAGCATTTTCGAAGGGAATCACGACCATGGTCCGGCCGATCACAGTTTGGCCGACCGCGGTAGCAGAAGTGTCCTGGGTTCGCAGCGACGGGCAGAGGAGCAGCGAAGTCACAAAGGCGAAAACAGCAGCGCGATTCACCACAAGTTGATTATATCGGCACCGGAGACGGTGCATCACGCGTGGGATCGGCCGACGGGAACAGATGGCTCAGTGGTTCGGTCTGGTTCGGGTTGGGACTGCGACTTGGGACGAGGCTCGGACGGCTGAGGCTGGATCCAGCCCGGCAGTTCATCGCTGCCGGTAATGAGGCGGGCGCCACGCTCGTAGGTGAGATACGACCATGCCCACTGGATCATTACCAGCAGGCGATTGCGGAACCCGATCAGGAAAAGAATGTGGATGAACAGCCACGCTAGCCATGCGAAATAACCGGACATCTCGAACTTGCCAAACTGGGCGACGGCCGCGGCGCGGCCGATCGTGGCCAGGCTACCTTTGTCGTGATAATGAAAATTGCGTCGCGGCTGATTTTCAAGATCGCGGGCGATGGTGTCCGCCACCCAGTCCCCTTGCTGGATGGCGACCTGCGCGACTCCGGGGAGCAACCTGCCATTTTCGTCGTTTAGTGCGGCGAGGTCGCCAATAACAAATACTTCCGGATGTCCGGGAATGCTGAGGTCAGGTTGTACGAGCACGCGACCGGCGCGGTCGACGGGCACTCCCAACTTTCGGCCCAGTGGCGAAGCGGCTACACCCGCCGCCCATAAGACGACTGGAGATGGAATCCTTTCGTCCCCGACCCAAACCGCGCCGGGCTCAATGCGGGTGACCATGTGGGAGGTGCGAACCTCGACGCCCAGGCGTCGCAGCTGCGCTTCAGCTTTGCGCGAAAGCTCCTCGGAATAGGCTGCGAGGACGCGGGGGCCACCTTCGATTAGCAGTATGCGGGTTTTCTGCGGGTCGATCTTGCGGAACTCGTGGTTCAGTGCATGGTGCGCGATTTCGGCCAGCGTTCCCGCGAGTTCGACGCCGGTGGGCCCGGCTCCGACGACCACAAACTGTAGCGGAGATCTGTCGGCGACGGTCTGGCGCTCGGCCAGTTCGAAGGCCAGCAGAACGCGGCGACGGATTTCGAGTGCGTCTTCAATTGTCTTCAGACCGGGCGCCAGCGCCTCCCATTCTTCGTGCCCGAAGTAGGCATGGGTCGCACCGGAGGCGATGACCAGGAAGTCGTAATCGAGCGCCTGCTCCTTGGTAATGACTTGCTTTTTGTCCAAGCGGAAATCAACGACTTCTTCAAGTAACACTTCAAGGTTGGAGTGCGCCCTTAGTATCGAACGGATGGGCGCCGCAATTTCGCCCGGAGACAGGCCGGCGGTCGCGACCTGGTAGAGCAGCGGTTGGAAGGTATGGTGATTTTTCCGGTCAACGACCGTGACCTGAACGCGTCGCCGTGCGATCCGCTGGGCGGCGGTCAGGCCCCCGAAACCAGCCCCCACGATCACCACTCTAGGTCTCGGACTACTGCTGGTTGGCATCGGGTTCATTGGCTCTACTTTGGCTCTAGTATAGAGATTCATGGAATGGCCGTTCCGTCGAAAACTTTTGCGGCTGACCAAGAGCAAAGTTTCAAAGATACGTCGGGGTTCGTTGCGCCGGGCTTTGCTGGTTCTTTGAAACTATGAAACCTTGAAACTTTGAAACCTTATACACTGCTTCTTCACCGATGATGACCCCGGCGCAGCCCAGTTCGTCAGCTCTGCGTTTTCTCCAGCCTTCGGTCCGCGACATCATTTTTGTTTTTCTTTTCTGGTCGCTGCTCGCCGGTCCTTTGTCGAATCGGCCGCTCGCGGATGCGGACATCGGATGGCACATCCGAACCGGCGAACAGATTCTTGCCACCCACTCCCTTCCCCGCACCGACCCGTTTTCTTCCACCATGCAAGGTCAGCCCTGGTTTGCGTGGGAATGGCTCTACGACCTGCTGCTTGGAATTCTGCATCAGGCCTGCGGACTGAACGGAGTGGTTTGGCTGTGCGCCCTCCTGGTCGCTGCGACTTTTGTGCTGCTGCTTTCGCAACTGCTGCAGCGCGGGACCGGCCTGCCGCTGGCGATCGTCCTGATGCTACTGGCGGAGGCCGCCTCGGCGATTCATCTGTACGCACGCCCGCACATTGTGAGCTGGCTTCTGTCTCTGTTGTGGTTTGTTGCGCTGGAGGGTTGGGAACGATCCGAGCGCACCAGCCTGCCGCGCTGGATTCCCTGGTTCTTTCCCGCCTCGATGGTGCTTTGGGTGAACCTGCATGGCGGATGGCTTTTCGGCATGGCGCTACTCGGGATCTACACCATCGCCGCATTCGTCGAAAGTGTCCGAGCGCGGGATGCATTTGCGGCAATTCGAGCCGCTCATCGGGCTCGCGCCATGGCTTGGGCATGGGTGGCCTCGGCACTGGCGACGCTTGTCAATCCGTACGGCTGGCGGTTGCACGCGCACATCTACCGCTATCTAAGCGATCGCTACCTGATGGACCGGATCGATGAGTTCAAGTCACCTGATTTTCACGGCTGGGCGCAGCGCTGTTTTGCGGTCATCCTGATGCTCACGCTGATCGCGTTCTGGGGTGATCGCCCTTCGAACAATCGTACCAAGCTGCAGTTGAGTCACCTGCTGGTCGTGCTGCTGGCGGCGTATGCGGGATTCTACTCGTCACGCAATCTGCCGGTTTCGTCGATGTTGCTGGTGCTGATAGTCGGGCCGATCCTGTGGGCGAACTTCGTTTCACTGGTGGATAAGCCGAGTGCGTGGCAATGGGTGCGCAAGGGCACCGACCGAATTTCAAAGTTCTCCGACCGAATAAGCGCGCAGGAAATGGAGCTTCGCGGGCACCTGTGGCCGGCTGTCTCGGTGGCCTTGGTGTTTGCGATTTGTCTTCACGGTGGCCGGCTCGGCTCGCGGCAGCTGATTCATGCGCAGTTCGATCCGCAGAAAATGCCGGTTGCGGCGGTAACTTTCCTGCAGGAAGAACTTCAGGGAAAGCAACCGAGCACGGAGTCGGTTTTCTCGACCGACACCTGGGGAGGCTATCTCATCTATCGAATGAACCCCGGGCGACTGTATCCCGAGCGAAAGGTCGCAGTGGATGACCGTCACGATCTCTATGGTTCGGACCGGATTCGCCAGTACCTGATCCTGATGCAGGCCGAGCCAGGATGGCAGAGCGTGCTAAAAGAGTGGCAGATTCGGACGGCGCTCTTGCCCGCCGGCTCGACGTTAGCCAACCTGCTCCGTCAAGTTCCGCAAGATTGGCGAGTGGTTTACGAGGACAAGGTTGCGGTGGTGTTTGAGAAGCGCTAGAGCAGCTGCTGTAGAGTTGGGTAGGTTTTGGGAAGGGCAAGCTTCAGAAGTGCCGCCCAGAGCCACATGAAATGCGGGCTCTTAGGCCCCGAGGTCCGAATTCTGTGGGAAAGTGGTTGCTTGCGGATGATAATGGAAGCGTGCTTCATTGATGGAATTTTTATCGCAAAGCACAATTCATGCGCACCAGTAAACAGTGGGCAGGCCTCGCTGTCGCGGCCATAGCGATCACCCTATGCGGGTGGGCCGCAGCTAACTGGAAAAGCCTTCGCCCGTATGACTGGCAGCAAGTGCAATCCCCAGACGCTCAATTCCGCTTAAGCTTCCCGGGAAATCCCACTGCATCACAAACAAGCGAGACAGCTATTGAGGACGGCAGTAAGTCCGTTTCCAATCGGCTTGCAGTTTCGCTGCTCATGGGGTGGTCTACGCACTGAGTTGGTGGGAGAATCCGGGCCAAAAGAGTAAATCAACGGACGAGTTGTTCGCGGACTTTCGCAATTGCAATATCAAGATATTCCACGGGAAGATTGTGAGCGAGAAAGATGTCGACGTTCAGGGGTATCCGGCTAAAGACACACTGATGGTTGCTAATGGTCAGTTGGTTGTGAATCGTGTGATTCGAGTTGGCCCTCGAGTATATTCTCTTTGGGTGTCCGATTCGCCGTGGCATATGGGCCGAGGGGATGTAAAGAGATTTTTCAGCTCCTTGTCGCTGCATTGAGTGACTGACCCCCAACCGTCAGCGCTGAATTCCGGGATCCGGCCCCTCATTCCGATTTCCTTCACTCTCTGCAACCTCCACGCTTCCGCATCATCTGATGTAGTTAGGTTTGGCGCTGGCCGCCTGGGAAGTGCTACTTTTGGAGGCGCGAGAATTCCAGCGCGGGGACTTCCGAAAGAACGGGACGATATGCGGATCGCAAAAATACGCCGGGATGTCGAGAGATCTCCGGAGAGCTGCCGATGAAGTCGCAGTGTTTGCCGTTCCAGCAGATTCCGCACACCACACGTCTTTTCCTCGATTATCTTTCCTACGCCCCTCCCGTTCGCGATTTTTATCCACGCTCACCGATTTTTTCCGAGTGGGTGAAGGACGAATCACAGCGTGTCGCTTACGACGCCGCGCGCCGCAACAAGGTGAGCGAGATTCTCGGGCGGCAGAATCGCGCGTGGGGCGCATCTCCGAAAGCGCTCGCCAACCTTGAGCGGTTCCGGCGAGGCGCGCTGGCGGCGGTTACGGGGCAGCAAGTTGGCCTCTTTGGCGGGCCGCTGTTTTCGATTTTCAAAGCGCTGACCGCGGTCAAACTGGCAGAACAGGCGTCGGCGGCCGGAGTGGACTGCGTTCCGGTCTTCTGGCTGGCAACCGAGGATCACGATTTGGCTGAGGTCAACCATACAGCGCTGCTAACCGAGCATGGCCTTCCAGAAACATTTGCGGTGGAAAGCTACGCGTGGGAAAGTCACGCCGTGGCCGATGCGCCTGTGGGCACCGTCAAGTTCGGGCCGGAAATTAACAGGGTGGTCGAGCGCGCCGCCACGCTACTGGGAGATTCCGACGTCACGACGTGGCTGCGTGAGGCGTATCGTCCGGGTGAAAGTCTGGGCAGCGCGTTTGCTCTGCTGTTTGCGCGGTTGTTTGCGGATTGGGGAGCCATCCTGCTCGATCCCGCCGACAAGGATTTTCACGATCTCGCAAAACCCCTGTTCCGCGGGGCGATCGAACGCGCCTCCGAACTGGATGAGGCGCTGCTGGCGCGGGGCAAGGCGCTCGAGGCGGCGGGATATCACCAGCAAGTCAAAGTGACTTCGGCGACCACGCTGCTTTTTGAAGTGAAGGATGGCGCCCGCACGGTCGTCCGGCGCAGAAATAATGGCGCGGGCGGAGGTGGGTTCGCGGTCGGCGAAGAGCGGGTCTCGCAGGGAGAATTTCTGGATCGCATTGAACAGGCTGCGGAGAAGTTCAACCCGAATGTGCTGCTGCGTCCCGTTGTGCAGGACTACCTGCTGCCTACGCTTGTCTACACCGGCGGAGCGGCCGAAGTGGCGTACTTTGCGCAGGTTGCTGTGGTCTACGAGAAGCTGCTGGGACGAGTGACGCCGATCCTCCCGCGTTTTTCGGCGACGTTGCTCGAAGCGAAACCTGAGCGCATTCTGACGCGCTACCAACTTGGCCTGCCCGATTTGTTCCTCGGCCCAGAAAGGGTTAGAGAAGCCATTGCCGCTGGTTCACTGCCGTCGGACTTGCAGGACCGCTTTGGGGAAGCCTATGCGAGCGTTGAACGGTCGATGACTGCTCTTCGCGAATCGATCGGCAGACTAGATTCAACGCTCATCGATACGGCCGAAAGTACCCGGGCCAGCATGTCGTATCAAATCGATCGCCTGCAGGCGCGAGTGGCACGGGCGGAACAGCAGCGGAACGAGGTGATCACGCGGCATGCGGATGCGGTGAGCAATGCCCTATTTCCGCATAAGGCTCTCCAGGAGCGCGAGGTTGCCGGAGTGAGTTTTGTGGCGCGCTATGGGCCAGGGCTGCTCGCGGATCTTTATCAGAAGATCCATCCCGATTGTCACGATCATCAGGTGATTGAAGTGCAGTAGGTCCGGGCTTGCCGCGTCTCTACGGAAATATCAACTTCCGCGCAGGATCTCCTGCAACTCTGCTAGCGATTCCACTCGCGGCACTCCCTTGTCGCGGTAAGCGCCCGGGACGTCCATCAACATCGCGTGCATGCCTGCGCCGGTGGCGCCGAGGTAGTCCACGGAATAGACATCGCCGACATAGAGACTCTCTTCAGGCTTGGCATTCATGCCGTTCAGCGCCTGGCGGAAGATTTCCGGGTGCGGCTTCTCGTATCCGATGAGCCCGGAGTCGGTGACGGTGCGGAAGCAGCGGGCGATGCCGCACCTCTGCAACACGTCTTCGATCTTGCCATCGGCATTGGAGATTGCCGCGACCTGGTAGCGTGCGCCGATGTCGCGCAATTGTTCGGCAGTGCCCGGGCGAATCGTGTCCCAGTTGCCGGAATCGCGGATGCCGGCGACGAGTTGGTCGCGGACTGCGTCGTCATTAAGTCCGATCTCGGAAAGCAACTGAGAGTAGAACATCCACCAGAAACCGTGGTCGGTGCTGCCGTTCTTTGCAATCATCCCAGTCATCATTTCATCGAACCGATTCTTGGTTCGGCATTCCAGATCGCGCAGGTGCTCGGGATCAGGCACGATGCCGCGTTCGGCGAGAGGCGCGTGAATGCGCTCGCGATTGGGGAACAGCAGGGTGTTGCCAACGTCGAAGAAAATGACTTTGATTTTCGAGTTCATGGTGTGTACCGCTCCCATTATCACGCTTGCCGCGGGCGATTCCGCCCGGTAAGAATCGCCTAATGAATTAAACTGAAGAAGTGCCGATGTAGTAAGAAATCAGAAACCATGGCTCAACTGCGCCTTGTCGTCCTGTGGCACCAGCACCAGCCGTTCTACAAAGACCTGGTGACAGGGCAGTATCGCCTGCCCTGGACGCGCCTCCATGCTCTAAAAGACTACTACGGGATGGTGAAGTTGCTGGACGAGTTCCCGCAGGTGCATCAGACGTTCAACCTGGTACCGTCGCTGATCGCACAGATTCAGGATTATGTTTCAGGCGACGCCCAAGACCCCTTTCTGCAGGTTGCGAGCAAGCCTGCAAAAGACCTGACGGAGGGGGAGCGGCGGTTTACGCTGCAATATTTTTTTCAGGCGCATCCGGTGAATGTGATCGGGCGCTACCCGCGCTACCGCGAGCTGTGGGAGAAATTTCGCGGGGCGGGAGATTCGCCCGAGCGGGCGGATAAATATTTTCAGGCTCAGGACTTCACCGATTTGCAGGTGCTCTCGCAGATTGGATGGTTTGACGAGTATTTTCTGGCGGAGAACGACGTTGCGGAATTGATCCGCAAAGGCCGGAACTATACACTCGAGGACCAGCGGTTTGTGACTACGCTGGAACGTGAGCTGCTCGGGCGGGTGCTGCCAGCGCATGCGGAAGCGGCAAAGAAGGGCCTGATCGAAATTTCGACTTCGCCTTTTTATCACCCCATTCTGCCGCTGGTGTGCGACACGCAGATGGGCGCGGTTTCCTCGCCTAGCCTGCCTTTACCCCAGAACCGCTATCGCCAACCCGAGGACGCTCGCGAGCAATTGCAGCGCGGGCTCGACCTGCACGAAAAAGTGTTTGGAGTGCGGCCGCGAGGGGTGTGGCCGTCGGAGGGCAGCGTTTCCGAAGAGGCTTTGACGATTGCACACCAGCTTGGAGTGCAGTGGATGGCGACCGACGAAGGCGTGCTGGGGCGGAGTCTGGGGACAAACTTCTCACGCGACGGTTATGGTCATCTGAATTCCGATCTGGCGCACCGGCTCTACACAATTTATCGCTACGAAAATGCCAATGCCGATACGCAGATGAATCTGCTGTTCCGCGACCACAAGCTCTCCGACCTGATCGGGTTCGTATACTCGGGTATGCCGCCGCAGGACGCGGCCAACAATCTCATCCACAAGATTAAAGAATCGGCGCAGCCGGTGATTGCAATCGGGCAAGACGCCGTGGTCCCCATCATTCTGGACGGCGAGAATGCTTGGGAATATTACCCTCGTTCGGGGCGAGAATTCTTGCGGAGATTCTACGACGCTTTGCAGAAAGATCCGGGGATTGAAGCGGTCACGGTGAGCGAGGCGATTGCGCGCCACAAGAACGCCGGTCATCTCAAGTCGATCGTGCCGGGGTCGTGGATCAATGCGAACTTCAACGTCTGGATTGGAGCGCCTGAAGACAACAAGGCTTGGGATTATCTCTACCACGCGCGCAATTTCTATGCGCAGGCGGCGCCGGGCGCGACCGAGCAACAACGCAAGCTGGCGTTGGAAGAGATATTGATCGCCGAGGGCAGCGACTGGAACTGGTGGTACGGACCGGAGCACCACTCGGCGAACGATCGCGACTTTGATGAACTCTACCGCAAACACCTGTCCAATGTTTACCAGGCGTTGGGTGGAAACCCGCCTGATTATCTGGCGCAACCGATCGCCGGAGGAGCGGGGCGGCCTTCGTTCACGCCGCAGAGCGCCTATATCCATCCCAGGGTCGCAGGCGACATGGTGCGCTACTTCGAGTGGATGGGAGCGGCGTGTTACACGTCCGATCAGCGCTCGGGCTCCATGCACGGCAAGCAGTTTCTAATGGATGAAGTGTTTGCTGGCATCGACGAGCAGTATGTTTACGGCCGGCTGGATTTCGCCGCCAAAGTGCCGGAGGATGCATTCGAAGTGGTGGTGAATCTGGAGTCGTGGGCCCACCATGCCGCCAAGCCTCGGCGTGAACTGCGGTTGGGTGCGGTCGTGGACGGAGGCCGCATACAGTCGTGGAAAGTGACGCAAGGGAAAGATCAACCGGTGACAGATTCGACGGATTCGAAAGAGAGCGATGCGCGCGTGGCGCTCGTCCGGAATTTTGAGTTTCGCCTGCCGCTCACCTGGCTGCTTGCGGCTCCACTGGAGATTGCTAAAGTGCGCGGACCGAAAAGTTCGGATCTGCTGACCGTCCGGCTACGCCTGCGCTTCAGCTTGTGGCAAAACCATTTGCCAGTCGACGCGCTTCCCGTCGAAGGATGGATCGAACTGGAATTGCTGGCAGAAGAAGATCTGCTGGCAGTGAGCGGCTGAGAGCGAATGGACAGTGGATAGCTAACACACGTGTGGAAGCGGGGCTACGCCCCGCTTGGACGGGGCATAGCCCCGTCCCCACAAGGCCTAATTCTTGCTACTGCCCGCCGCTGGCCACTGTCATCGTCATCGGACGGTTCAATTCCATCACCAACTCCGTCCCCGCGGGAAGCATCGCGGAACGGTGCTTACCGAGCCAGTGCGCGACTGTTACTGTTGCGCCGACGGTTCCGCCGATGAGAAAGCCTTTGCCGCCGCCCGCCAGCCCGCCGACGAGCATTCCGCCGCCGGTTCCCATGCCAATTTCGGTAAGATCCTTGCCGTCGTGGCCAGTGCCTTTGAACTGCCCTTCATTGTTGACGTCGGTGCCGTGGTGAGCGTTGGTGTCCACTAACGAGGCGTTCAGCATGAACCTGTCTCCATTCGGAAGGACCAGGTTTTCGGGAAAGATCGCAATCGTGGGCTTGCCGGCAATGCGCCGCGGTTCGTTCGCTTTCGTGACCCGGCCCTCGATGGTCGTGCCGATCGGAATCACGGTCTTCCCGTCCATCACGACCGGCTCAGTGACTCTTGCCGAGAACGGATCTCCCGCTTTCGAACTGAAGGTGGCGAGCGTGGTTTCGAGCTTCATCTTGACGGCGGTTCCGGTGGGCAGGGCGGTTTGGGCCCACGCGAAAGTTGCGATCAGGATGAGCGATGTCAGTGAAAGTGTTTTTTTCATGTTGCCTCTTACCTCCAAAATTCATTTGTGTATTTCTTGCAAAGCTCCAAGAACTTCATCCAGCGGCGCGCGGTCGAGTTGGTTATCGCCGCGATAGATATAGCGCACAACCCCGCCGCGATCATTGTCGCCGCGACTAATGACGAGGGTAGCGGGTCGCGCGATGTTGATGGCGTCGGTGGCCAGACCGTGATGAAGTCCGTAGGCTTTGGTCACAGAGCGATCCTGATCGAGCAGAAACAGGCTGGCGATCGGATGCTTCTCCAGGAATCTTCCCGGCTTCCACACACCGTCCCGCTTTTCGGCGGCAAGGAACGCCAACTGCGCTCCCGCTGCTTCAATGTTCGCTCTCTGCGACTCCAACTGAGCCATACGCTTCACGCAGTTTGGTCACCAGGTGCCGCGCAGAAACTCAAGAATCAGCGTGCCCAGCGCGAGCAAACCTCCGAGAGTGAATGTGCCCTCGCGGTTGGCTGCTCCCAGAGAAAAGTCAGGGGCGGGAGAACCGATCTCCAGAGTTTCAGTGCGGTCCTTCATGTTGAGTTCGACTTTAGGCGAAGTGGAATTCAGGAACAATAACGGATGGGGTACGGGGGATGATCCGGCGGTCAATCGCGGGGGCATGTCCGAGTGCACTGACCGGGTCGTTCAACGTCCGATATAATCGCGCTTCGTAGGCAGGAGACGCCGCAAGCCGCGTCTCAGATTACTGACAACGATTTGCGACGATGTTTCTAAATCCATCACACGAATAAAGGACGCACTTATGTCTCTTACCAGTATTGCCGATATCCGCGGACGCCAGGTGCTTGACTCGCGTGGCAATCCGACCGTTGAAGCGGAAGTTTTTCTTGATGGCGGCGCCAATGCGCGGGCTATTGTGCCGAGTGGCGCGTCCACCGGTGAGCATGAGGCGGTCGAGTTGCGTGACGGCGACAAGACCCTGTACCTCGGCAAGGGCGTTCTGCAGGCGGTTGCGAACGTCAATGGCGAGATTGCGGAAGCTCTCAGCGGGGTGGACGCAGCTGACCAGCGCACCCTCGATGCCAGACTGATCGACCTTGACGGCACACCCAACAAGGGTAGACTCGGGGCGAACGCGATCCTGGCGGTTTCGATGGCGGCGGCGCGGGCTTCGGCCAATGCTTGCGAACTGCCGCTCTATCGCTACCTCGGCGGGGCAGCAGCGAATGTGTTGCCGGTGCCGATGATGAACATCCTGAACGGCGGCGCGCACGCCGACAACAACGTCGACTTTCAGGAATTCATGGTGATGCCGGTAGGAGCGCCGTCGTTTTCAGAGGCGCTGCGCTGGGGCGTAGAAGTTTTCCATACGCTCAAGAGCGTGCTGAAAAAGCGCGGCTACAACACGTCGGTCGGCGACGAGGGCGGCTTTGCTCCGTCGGTGAAGTCGAACGTGGAGGCCATTGAGGTCGTGCTGGAGGCGATTCAGCAGGCGGGCTACAAGCCGGGGGAGGAGATTGCGATTGCGCTCGATCCAGCAGCCAGCGAGTTCTTTCAGGATGGAAAATATGTTTTCAAGAAATCCGACAAGTCGGCAAAGAGCTCCGAAGACTTGATTCGCTACTATGCAAAATGGGTGAATGACTACCCCATCGTGTCGCTTGAGGACGGCCTCTCCGAAAACGATTGGGAGGGCTGGGCGCTGCTGACTAGAGAACTGGGAGGCAAGATTCAACTGGTGGGCGATGACATCTTCGTCACCAACATTGAGATCTTCGCCAAGGGCATCGAGAAGGGAATTGCTAACTCGATTCTGATCAAACTCAACCAGATTGGCACGGTCAGTGAGACGCTGGATGCAATCGACCTGGCGCGGCGCAATGGATACACGTCAGTCATCTCGCATCGTTCCGGCGAAACCGAAGACACGTTTATTGCGGACTTCGCGGTAGCTACTGGCGCGGGACAGATCAAGACCGGCTCGGCTTCCCGCACCGACAGAATCGCCAAGTACAACCAGTTGCTGCGGATTGAAGAGGAGTTGGGCGGGGCGGCGCGATTTTTGGGGGTAAAGGCGCTGAATTACAAAGGCTAAGATTCCAAGGGAGAAGGCTTCGCCTGATGGACAAGGACGCTCTGCGTCGCAAAGGAAGGCCTCCAGCATTTACGCCGCCTGACAATGTTGACGTCAAGCTCTGGCGATATATGGATCTTACGCGATTCGTGAGTATGCTGGAAGAAAAGGGTGTGCTTTTTACTCGAGCGGACCTGTTCGATGACAAGTTTGAAGGAACAATGTCCAAGCCCCTTCACGATTTTCTAGAGGAGCGATCATTGGATCCGGGGCAGCACGCCCAAAGGTTGGAGTTTCGTTAGCTGCTGGCACATGAACGATGTTGAGTCTGCTGCCATGTGGAAGATATATTCGGCATCGAAAGAGTCCATGTGTCTGCAAACAACTTTCGCTCGGTTGCGGGACGTACTCCCAGAAGATGTGTACAGAGGAGTGGTCAGCTATATTTCATACGACTGGGACAAAATACCCGCCGGTAATACCTTTTGGCCCCTGACGTACAAACGTGGATCCTTTGAGCACGAGCGAGAGTTGAGGGCCGTGTGGAGCAACATGGCTGCGGTCAGTTCGGCCGGACCTGCTGTTGCCGGTGGCTTGGAGTACCGCCCGGCACCTCAGGAGTGCGTTTGGAAACATGTTGACCTCGGTGCGCTAATCGAGAATGTATTTGTGTCGCCGGCGGCCAAGCCTTGGTTTCTGGAGCTGCTGAAGAAGGTGCTCGGGAGGTATGGCCTTAGCGTCCCGGTACATCAGTCCGATCTCGCTGCCGCCCCCAGTACTAATGGATTTTCGAGTTCGGGTGTAGTCTCATACAATTGTTATATGAAGGTCTCTATTAGTGAGGCGAAGTACCGGTTTCCCGACATGCTCGGCCGCATCGCCATCGGCGAAGAGGTCGTCCTTACCGATAAGGGTGAGCCTGTCGCAAAACTCGTGCCGATTCCGGCGACGGCGAAGAAACGCAGGAAGATTCGGTTGGGTTCGGCAAAAGGCGAGTTCACCGTACCGGATGACTTCAACGATCCCCTGCCCAAGGAAATCGAAGACCTTTTCTGGTGAGAAGTTCAAGCTAAAACCCCATCGTGTCGTCGGCCGAAGGCCCGTAGGTCGCCGGTACCGGCTTCTCATTCAAACGCAAATACACGCCAAGCTGGGCGCGATGATGCACCAGGTGATTGAGGAACATTTGCCGGTAGGCCAGAAAGCGCGTCCCGCTGAAGATGGGCTTGTCCCCGAAACTTAGCTTCCAGGGCTGCGTCCAGGCTTCATCCGGAGTGCTCTTGAGCGCGGAGCGGACTTTGGCCGCTCCTTCGTCAAACGTCTTGACCAACTGCGCCGCAGACTCAAAGGGCACAGGTGGGAATTTGGCTGTCGCGAAATCAAGCGCGGGAGTTGTAAGAATAGTAAGACCAAAGCCGGCCAACTGCGCTACGTGAGGCGCGAGCTTGTTTAGCGGCATGGATTTGGCATGCGGCGCGAAGTCTTTCTTGTCTTCCGGAACGCGTTCGAGCATGGTGCGCGTCTTTTTGATTTCTTCGTCGAATTCGGTCAAGAGCAGTTCATTGATGGGCATGTTTATCCTCTGGGATGGTTTCTGCAATAGTATGAGATGTGTGGCTGCAGGAAGCGATTCACTCTATCTGCTTAAAGCCACAGCCCGGAGCCAGGAGCCAAAAGCGAATTTATGCCCCGTCCTAAACCTCTCGTTCTCGTCATCCTCGACGGCTGGGGATACCGAGCCGAAACCAAGGCCAACGCCATCGCGCTTGCGCGCAAGCCAACCTATGACCGGTTGCTGCGCGACTATCCCAATACTTTGATTCACACCAGCGGACCATTTGTCGGACTGCCGGAAGGGCAGATGGGGAACAGCGAAGTCGGCCACCTGAATATTGGCGCCGGGCGCATCGTGCACATGGATATCACGCGCATCGACCTGATGATCCAGAACGGAGAATTCTTCTCGCATCCCGTGCTCGTTGAGGCGATGAAGAACTCCCGCAGCAGCGGCCGCAAACTCCACCTCTTCGGGTTGGTGTCCGACGGCGGTGTGCATTCACGCCAGGAGCACCTGTATGCGCTCCTGAAAATGGCCAAGCAGCAGGGTGTCGATCGCGTCTTCGTGCACGCCTTCATGGATGGCCGCGACACTCTGCCGACGAACGGTGCTGGCTATCTCGAGCAACTGCAGCAGAAGGTGCGCGAGTACAACTCCGGAAAGATCGCCACCGTCAACGGCCGCTACTATGCCATGGACCGCGACCGCCGCTGGGAACGCATCGCCAAGGCCTACAGCGCGATGGTTGAGGGCAAAGCCGAGGGCGGCACATACACCGACGCCGTGCAGGGTATGAAGGAGTCCTACAACAAAGGCGTGACCGACGAGTTTGTGGTGCCGTTCGTCTGTACCGACAAACGCGGCGACGCGTTGGCAAAGAACGGCCTGGCTAAGATCAGCGACAACGATTCCTGCATCTGCTTTAACTTCCGTGCCGATCGTGTGCGCGAGATCACGCGCGCCTTGTGCCGCAACAGTGGGCTGAACGAGAAGGGAGGCAGCGATTTGCCGGGCGCCGCCGATCTTGACGCGACCATCCCGCGCGATCGTGCGCCGAAGAATCTGAAGTATGTTTGCATGACGCGGTATGACAAGAACTTCGATCTGCCGGTCGTGATTCCACCGGAGTCGATGACGAATATTCTGGCGAACGTCATGGGCCGGCTGAACATGCGCAATCTTCGTGTTGCTGAGACGGAGAAGTATGCGCATGTGACTTATTTCTTTAACGGCGGCGTGGAGCAGCCGTTTCCCGGAGAGAATCGGGTGTTGATTCCATCACCCAAGGTCGCCACCTACGATCTAAAGCCGGAGATGAGTGCCGCTGGCGTTGCCGAAGCGGTTGTCAAAGCCACCAATGACGGGACCTTCGACGTGATCATCGTCAACTTTGCCAATGCCGATATGGTTGGGCATTCGGGCAAGATTGAGCCCACCATCAAGGCGGTAGAGACGGTTGACGCCTGCCTGGGCGAGATTGAGAAAGCTGTGCGCGCTAAAGGTGGAGCAATGCTGATCACCGCCGACCATGGCAACGCTGAGATGATGATTGACCCAGTTACGGGAGGTCCGCATACGGCGCATACTACGAATCCGGTGCCGTTTATCGTGATGGCAGAAGATGCGAAGCAGTACACGCTGAAGCCGAACGGTTCGCTGCGTGATATCTCTCCGACAATTCTCGGCATGTTGGGCATCGCCGAGCCGAAAGAAATGACCGGCTCGGATTTGCGGAAGCCGCTGAAAGCTTGAACCGCCGAGACCCAGAGGACGCCGAGAAGATCTTTTGATCAACCGATGACCCGATCAACCGATGACCCGATGCGCAAGCTGCTCATTTTCGTTCACCATCCGTTTGATCAATGGAACGCGCCGGCTTGGTTTCCCAAGCGCTTGCAGCAAGTGTTTCAGCAAGTCAACGTTGTGCATCTCCCCGATTACAAGCGCGTCGACGAAGAAATCGTCGATGCTGAAATCGTCGTTGCCTGGTCGATCCGTCCGGTGCAGATCGCGGCGGCGAAGAAACTGCGCTGGATTCACTCTCCGGCGGCGGCCGTCCATCAGCTGATTTTTCCCGAGCTCGTCAACAGCGACATCATTCTCACCAACGCGCGCGAAGTGCACGGGCCGGTGGTGGCCGAGCACGTCATCGCACTCCTCTTCGCGATGGCCAAGAAAATTCCCGGCTCGGCGCGTCTGCAGGAGACGCACACTTGGGGACAGCAGATCCTGTGGGACGAACTGCCCCGAATCCGGGAAGTTGCGGGCGCAACCCTCGGCATGATCGGCCTCGGCAGCATCGGACGACCTGTGGTAAAGAGCGCGAAAGCTCTGGGCATGCGGGTGATCGCTGTGCGCGAGCATCCGGAGAAGGGAAGTGAAGGCGCGGATGCCGTATTCGGGCCGGCGCAAATCGACGAAGTCTTTCGGCAAGCCGATTACATCGTGTTGGCTGCTCCGATAACGGCCAGCACGAAGGCAATTGCGAATGCCGAACGCCTGGTGCTCATGAAACCGGACGCCTGCCTGATCAACGTCGGGCGCGGCCAACTCGTGGATGAACCCGCGCTCGCCTCGGCGCTACACGAAAGGAAAATTGGCGGCGCTGCGCTCGATGTTTTTCCGAAAGAGCCGTTGGCCGCCGACTCTCCACTGTGGGACGTTCCGAATCTGCTGATCACTCCGCACACGGCGGCGCTGACCGACAAGTTATGGGAGCGGCATTATGAGCTGTTCTCCGAGAACTTGGGCCGCTATCTGAGCGGCAAACCGCTGCTGGCCGTGGTGGATAAGCACAAAGGCTACTAATTCTCAGACAGGCGAAGACGGTCTAGCGAGTATCAATTCCAAACCCGATAATCGCCGTTACTTCCACCGCCTCATCCCCTCGAAATGCGGGACGGAATTTCCACTTGGGTAACGCCGCCATGAGTTTCGTGGTGGTCTCGGCCGAACCCGGATCCAGCACTCTCAGGTCCTTCAGAACGCCGCTTCGGTCAAGGATGCACGTAAACACGACGCGGGTTGGGCGCAGGCCATCGGGAAGGTCTTTGCGGAGAGGCTCGGGCACGCTCAACACTTCGCGCGAAGGATGCGTGGCTGAAGACGGATCGGAGTATTGCATTACCGCCGGTCCGAGCGATGTGTCGATGTAGATGGAATAGTTGTCGCCCTTCAACAATCCGTAGTAGGAGAACACGCCTCCCGAGCGCGAAGTCGCGATCACCGTAACTCCGGATCTTTTATGGTCGTTCACCGAGGAATGTCCGGGGCCGGTGGCGGGCGCATCGCCGCCGGGCACTCCGAAACTGGGCAGCGTGATGGTGGTCGTGCCACCTTCTACGGATACACCGGGCATGGCGGGCGCGCCAGTGGCGCCGTTTCCCGCGCCGCCGGATCCGGGATAGGGCGAAATCCCACCGTGTGCGTTGGGATCGGAGCCGCGCCCCGTGCCTGCGTTGTCTCTGCCCGCGCCTGGACCCTCTCCTTTCATTCCGCTGCCGGGGCCATTGCCTCTGCCAATGCCCGATCCGCCGCCGCTGCCGCCGAGGCCACTCTTTGCCGTGCCGCTGGGCGACATGGCAATTGCTCCACCGCCGCTCGAATTAGGGAGTCCAGCTTGCGTTCCGGGTTGGCTGGAGACGATGATCCCGTTGCCGGCGGCATTTCCGCCGGCGTTAGTCGGCGGAGCTTCGGAAGAACCCAAGTCGAGCGGACCGCCAGCACCGGTTCCCTTGTTGCCACGTCCGCTGCCCGAGAGGTCCTTACCGCCGCCCAGGCCGGGCGGAGGTGGTATGACGTCGGCGGAGCCCAGGAGCGACTGACCAGCGCGGCCGCGGCCGTTTCCTTGAGAACCCTGACCGCCGATGCTGGCCGGAGGTGGCACGACTTGGGCAGTAAGGGCGCCAACGCCATTACTTCCGACCCTTCCGCTTGATCCTCCGCCGGACGCGGTTGGTGGCGGAGGCACGGGATTCGTGCGCAAGTCGCCAGTGGCAGAACCTCCCCAGCTATTGAGATCGCGGCTGACTTGCGACGGCGGAGGCGCCACGATCGCTGGGGCTGGCAGCGAAAGCCTTGCTCTGGACGACACGTCGCGCGGCGGTGCAGAAACCGGTGGCGCAACCACGTCGACGGTCTGCGTCAGCGGGACACGGGAACTGGCCAAGTCGCGCTGTGCGTCCCGTGGAGCCGGTGCGATGACGTTAGGCGCGAGTGGATTCGCGGTGCGCATTTTGTCTTGCGAGACATTCGGCGTCGGTGGGACGATCTCAGCGTTCAAGGCTGGTGAAGTGCGCTTGCTGGAGCGAGAAACATCGGGTGCGGGAGGGATGATGCTGGGCGCAAGATTGGGAGTGCGGCTGGCAGATGGAGACACATCCGGCGCGGGCGGGACCGGGCTGATCGCAGGCAGGACAGGCGCGGTGAGAGAAGAGCGCAGCCCTTCGGCGGGCGGCGGTCCGGGATTCGGTTGGAAAGCGAGCAGATTGGCAACCGCGGAATCGGAATGAGGCAGTTTGAGCTTGGGAGCGTCCACTACGGTCTCGCGGGGTTGGTCGCCGCGCGCTACGCGAATGGTCTGCGTGCGGTGATGGGCTTGCCGACCGCCGGCGCGTCCGGACTTGCCCGACTGCGCGCCGCCGCGGTCCTGCGTCCGCGGCAGTTCGTCACCGGAGTAATAGATAACGTCCCGTTCGGGGTGATTGGGAGGCAGGGGAATCTCAAGACTGATGAAGCGTTCGGGGATCACGATCACTGCGATCAGCAAAAGGCACTCAAGCAGCCAGCAGGCGAACATGCCGCGATAGGGGAACATGCCAACGGGCGCTTCTCCTGCTAAAGCCCGCGGAGAGCGGGTGAGCGCGGGGCGTAAAGCAGATTTGAATTCTTCCCATGGTGACGACCATTCCACCAGCAGGCGGGGCGGCTCGAGCCACTGGGTGGCCGTTTCGGGAATGGTGACAACTTCGGGCATTATTTCGGACTACGTTCTGGGGGATTGGTACTAGTGTAGTGTGCCAGAAGAATTCTTTCGCCTGACTTCAGTGTTTTTTTTGCGTCTTTTTCTTCTTGCGCGCTGGAGCAGAATCTCTCGGTCGCTTCGAAGGTCGAACGTCGAGGCGAGTTGTTTACTAGTTGGTACTCCCTACCCCCCTCCCTCCCTCCCCCGGTCTTTTGGAATCATTGACTTAGGTAAAATTCCTGCCAGGTCTTTGGAGAATAAGGACTTATAGGTAAAGTATTCCGGAATAAGGAGTTAGCTTGGCTTCCGGCCAATCGACGCGTCCTCACTGGTGCTCGCCACGGAAAATCAATCACTTAGCAGGGGGTCTTCTTTTAAAAAAATCGAGTTATTTGCAAGACGCGCGATAAACGGGTCGAAGAGGTGGGCCGCTGAAACAATGACCGATTACAGCTCGGATTGGTTGTCAAGGAGCAGGTGGTGCTGAGGCAAATGCTTGTTTGCTATGAATTTATTTTAGCAGCCGAGTCAAGTGCGTTTTGTGGCCAAACCATTTACGCGAAGAGTTCTAACAGGCTTGCGAAAAAGGTATCTTCTGCGCCGCAGGCCACTTCTCGAAAAGCGCGAGAAGTGGCGCACCCCTAGTTGTTTCGAATCGACGTTTCAAAGGCCAACCCCGTTATACTTGCCACGTAATGTGGCCCACCCGGCCTAATGGTAGATGCTGCTTACTTCAGGCGGCCTCGGTGTGAATCGGACGTTCTTCGAAAGAAATGTCTACCTGGTCGCCGAGCGCGGTCAGGGATTCGCGGACGGTGCCGGTGGGAAGCTCAAGCACGGACGCGGCCTGGACGCGAATCGCGGCCATGCGCCACGGCTTAAGCTCCTCTTCAATGTGGATGACAGTCCGTTCCCGGTCAAGGTACACGGCGTCGATCGGAAAACGCATGGCGAAGGTGTGGATGCCGTGGGAGGGGTTAATCCACAGTCCCTGGCCGCGGGAGAAGCGCGACGCGTCGGTGGCCATCAGGCCGCGGAAGCGGGACCAGTGGGTGCGTGCGATCGCAAGATCGGTTGCGAGATAGGTGGTGCGTGTACGGTTAAAAGCGTATCCCTTGGGCCTAGCCATTGAGACATTGAATCATTGAGACATTGAATCATTGAATCATTGAATCATTGACTCAATACCTCAATGATTCAATGTCTCAATAACTCACCGTTTTCCCGCACCAACCGGCATGAATATATGCATCAACTGAATTACGGCCGGGCCGACGGTGACGAAAATCAGGGAAGGCATCACAAACAGGACGAGGGGAATAATCATTTTGACGGTAGTCTTGGCCGCCTGTTCTTCGGCGCGCTGGCGGCGCTCGGTGCGCAGGGAATCGGAATGCACGCGCAAGGCCTGAGCGACGCTGGTCCCGAAGCGGTCGGTCTGAATCAAGGTTGCGACCAGCGCGCGAATATCATCGACCCCGGTACGCTCGGCCAGATTGCGGAGCGCCTCGACGCGAGGTTTTCCGGCGCGAGTCTCCAGATCGAAGAGATGGAATTCACCGCTCAGTTCCGGGTGCGCGGTGCGCAGATCCTCGCCTACTCGCATCATGGCCTGGTCGAGCGACAAGCCCGCTTCCACACATATCACGGTCAAATCGAGGGCGTCGGGAAGACCGAGGCGAAGCCGGCTCTGCCGCTCCTCCAGCTTCTTCTTCAGCAAGAATCGCGGGACAAAAAAGCCAAACGCGGTCACACCCAGGAGCAGCAGGGGCGAATTAAATCCGGTAAAGACAAACACTGACAAGAAACCAAGTGCGGCAAACAGGACGCGCAACCCGCGAAAGATGGTCATGTGCTGGGCGTTGCGATATCCTGCTTGAATCAGCCAGAGCCGAGTTTTCGAAACCTCCGAAGGCGAGGTCGGCAAGGCCCGGCTCAGGGGATCGAGGGCCTGCTGCATGCGTTCGCGGATGGCAGGCTTCGCCTGGGCTTTGGGGCGCTGCCAGCCGATTTCACGCAGACGGGATCCGAGCACCGATGAGGGGACAACCGCAGCCGCTCCAAAGGCGAAGACCACGACGGCGATGATGAGAAAAACGAAAACCGCGAGTGCCAGCGACAGCGCCATGAATCAGACCTTTACTTCGAACGACTAACGACTAACGACCGATTCCTCAAACCTGGATCCTGATAATTCTGCGAATGACAAAGTAGCCCATTGTCTGCAAGGTGATGCCTCCGACGATCAAGGCGTGTCCCAGCGGGTCGGTGAAAAGCGGGCGGATGAAGCCCGGGTTAAGGACAAGCATTACGGCCACCACCGTGGGCGGCAGAGCCATCAGCAGCATCATGGTAAGGCGTCCCTGGGCGGTGTGCACGCGGACCTGACGCAAGATCTTGAAACGTTCGCGGATTACGTACGAAAGGTTATCAAGAATCTCGGCCAGATTGCCGCCGGTTTCGCGCTGCAGCATCACCGCCGTCACGAAGAACTTGATGTCGACCAGAGGCACGCGGTCGGCCAGGTTGAGCAGGGCGTCGCGCACCGGGAGGCCGAATTTCTGTTCTTCGTAAAGCTGGCGGAATTCTCCGGCAACCGGTTCCGACACTTCGCTGGCGATCATTTCGAGGGCGGTGGTAAAGGCGTGCCCGGCGCGAACCGCGCGGGCGAGGGTATCGATGGCCTCGGGAAACTTCTCCTCAAATTTCTGGAAGCGCTTGGTTCGCATATGCGAAGCATAGGCGTAGGGGACAAAAAAACCGAGCAGGGCGCCAGCCCAGGCGAACAGCACCGTGCCGCCGGCGATGAAAGCGACCGCGGCCAACACCAGGGTCGACACTCCGCAAAGCATGAGGAAGTTTCCGGCGCGAACATCCACGTTTCCCTGCGCCAGCATTTTTTGCAGAGCGGAGACGCGCTCGGAGCGGCGCAGAAGGGTGTCGAAGGCGGGTATCCGGCTGAGCAGTTCGTCGCGCAGCAGGGCCGCGTCCGGCGCCGCTTGTTCGGTGGGCTTCTGAACCGTGGAGAGGCGCTCGCGGAGAACCCGGGCCTGGGCCTTGCGCTGGTCAAGTAAAGACATGGCGGAAAAGACCGCCAGGGTGACCACCACAAACACCAGCATGGCGATTAAGAACTGCATGCGCTAGACCTCCATCCGGGACTCGAAGAGCGCGGGGCTCAGGCGGCAACCGGCGGTCGCGAGGCGCTCAGCGAATTGCGGCGGGATGCCGGTGGAACGGAAGACGCCGCGCACCTTTCCGCTCTCATCAATACCAATGCGTTCAAAAACGAAAATGTCTTGCAGCGTGATCATTTCTCCATCCATCCCGGTGACCTCGGAGATGGTGATCACCTTGCGCGATCCGTCGGAGAGACGCGCGACCTGAACTATGGCGTGGACGGCGCTGGCGATCTGATGGCGAATCGCGCGCTCGGGGATATTCAGGTTGGCCATGGACACCATATTTTCGATGCGAGCCAAGGCGTCGCGCGGCGAGTTGGCGTGTACGGTGGTGAGCGAACCCTCATGACCGGTATTCATGGCTTGAAGCATGTCGAAGGCTTCTTCACCGCGCACCTCGCCCACCACGATGCGGTCGGGACGCATGCGCAGGCTGTTGATGACGAGCTGGCGCATACGGACCGAGCCCTTGCCCTCGATGTTGGGAGGGCGGGTTTCCAGGCGGACTACGTGTTCCTGCTTGAGCTGCAATTCGGCTGCGTCTTCGATGGTTACGATGCGCTCCGAATTCGGGATGTATCCGGAAAGGACGTTGAGGACCGTCGTTTTGCCGGCGCCCGTTCCTCCGGAAATGATCAGGTTCAGGCGGCCCTTGACCGTCGCCGACAGCAGTTCCAGCATGGGCCCGGTCAGGGTCTTGTTGTCGAGCATGTTGCGCGCGGTGAGCGGGTCCCGGCCAAAGCGGCGGATCGAAAGGCAGGCGCCGTCGAGTGCCAGGGGAGGAATGATGGCGTTGACGCGAGAGCCATCCTGCAGACGGGCATCCACCATGGGCGAAGACTCATCGACGCGCCGTCCGATGCGGGACACGATGCGGTCGATGATCTGCATCAAGTGCTGGTTGTCCTTGAACGACAAGCCAGTAATTTCGAGTTTGCCGCTGCGTTCGACATACACGCGGTCGAAGCGGTTGACCAGGATGTCGGAAATGGTGGGATCTTTGAGCAGCGGTTCGAGCGGACCCAGGCCGAAGATCTCGTCGAGGATCTCACGCGACAACTGCTCGCGCTCGGCGAAGCTGAGAGGAACCGCCTCGCTGTTCACCGAACTGCGGATGAGGATGAGAACTTCTTCGCGCGCCGAATCTCCGGTCGAACGGCCGAGTTTTTCCAGGTCGAGGCGATCCAGGATTTTGCGGTGCAAGTCCGCCTTGACTTGCTGGTACTCGCTCCGCTCGAAGGCTTGCAGATTGGCCATAATTTCTAGCTTTCAGCTCGCAGCTGTCAGTTCTTAGCTATTGGCGAGAAGGCCGAGAGCTGAGAGCTGACAGCTGCGAGCTAATCTAAACCGTCTTGAACAACGACCACGCAGTCCGTTTCACTTCCAAATCGTCCTTGGTCAAGTATTCCGCCAGCCCGGAAAGCGAGCGGGCAAACTCGGTGTTCCCCTGCTGCACCAAAGGCACGCCGCGATCAATCGCGGTCGAGACTGCGAAGTATTGATTGGGAATCCGCCAGAGCACCGGCGCTCCTATGGCGACCTCGGTCTGAGCTTCATCGAAGCCAACCACCTTGCGATAGCGGTTCAATACCAGCGCAAAGCGATCGCGTGATCCGCTCTCGCCGAGATACTGGGCCACTCTCCCCGCACTCCACAGGGAAGCGACATCGGCGTGGGCGACGAGCAGAATTTTTTCCGACAGGTTGCTGACCAGACGAGTGGCGCTGTCGAGCCGGGACGAAAGGTCGACGACGAGGTAGTGAAACACGCCGACCATGGTGTCAAGCAGGCGGGCGAAGTCGGAAGCCGAAGGCTCGATGACCGTAGGAGTCACAGGCCCCGCCAGCACCTGCAAGCCGCGATCGTGACGGGCCATGAAGCTGTCGAGCAGGGATGAGTCCAGGCGGTGCAGATTGGAGATCGCGTCCGAGACGGTGAAGGCTGGCTTCAGATTGAGATGCAAGGCGCAATGGCCGAGCGGCGCCAGGTCCACCAGCGCCGTGCTGTGGTGAATCGACTGCAAGGCCAGAGCCAGATTGACGGCGACCGTGGTGGCGCCGCTGCCGCCTTTGGCATTCACGATGGTGAACACCTTGCCCCGTGAGCTTTCGCGCCCGGGCTTACGGCGAGTTGTCGTCAGGCGGACGAAGGCTTCCAGCAGATCGGTAGTAGTGGTGGGGCGCTCTATGTATTCGCGCACACCCGCCCGCATGGCGGTGACAATCAACTGGGGTTGAGTCATGGGGCCGACAGCGAAGACGGCTGCTTCGGGAAGTTCCTGGTGCAGCAACTCGATCGCCCGTAGCGCCGAGGCGACGCCATCGGCTGCGATATCCACCAGAACCACGTCCGGAGCAAAAACCCGAGTCTTGCGGAGGACCGCACCGTTGGCGGCCACGGGCAACTCGGCGTTGCTGCACACCGTGCGGGCCACGCTGGTGCCATCGACCAGAACCTGCAGCACCGCGCGCTGATCATTGTCCGTGGCGAATATAGCTACTGACAATTCCGGCATGACTCGTTCCCCACTGCCCTTTCTAAAGCATACAACTGCCGTTCCGGCGGGCGTGTCTACTTGCTGCTGCCCGCGGGCTTCTTGCCATCGAACTTGCCCCTGTCGAGAGTCGGCACCGGCATCGCAGGACCAGCCGGCGCCTGGACACTGGGCGAAACCCGGTGCACCGTGCACAGAACCATCAATTCCGAGTTACTCTTTTGATCGCTCTTGCTCTTGAAGAAATTGCCGAGGATCGGGATATCGCCCAGAAACGGAATCTTGTTTGCAACATTTGTGACCCGGTTATCCAAGAGGCCGGCGATGACGAAGCTCTGGCCATCTTGCAGTTCAAATTCAGTATCCGCCTTGCGCGTGCTGATGGCGGGTATAGTGGTCCCGGAAACGGTGACGGCATCGGCGAAATCCAATGTACTCACCTCGGGAGCGACGCGCAGGTGAATGTTGCCGTTCGGCTGAATCACGGGAGTGAACTTCAGTCGCACGCCAAATTCGCGAAACTGAATGGTGACGGTCGCAATTCCGCTGGCGTTTTGCTGCGCGACCGGAAAAGGAAATTCTCCTCCGGCCAGGAAACTGGCTTCCTTACCATTAACTGCGACCAGGTTGGGCTCGGCCAGAATCTGCAAAAGATTTTGCGTCTTGAGGGCCTCGATCACGGCACCCAGATGGACCTGAGGGTTAAAGAAGAAGAGGTTGAGTAAGTTCGACACCGTCGCCGTGCTGGGAAATGCGCTGAGCGATCCCGTATCGCTGATGGCCCCGAGGCCGGTGACCCCGCCGAACTGGCCGGTGGTCGTGCTGCCGATGGTGTTGCCAGAACCGGTCGAAAGCAGATTGAAGCCCATCTGAGTCAGAGCTGAGCGATCCACTTCCGCAAATTTGACTTCCAGAAGAACTTCCTCCGCCCCGACCGGGCCGAACGTCAGCACGTTCACAACGTTCTTGGAGTATGCCGAGGCCAGCGCGCCCGCATGTTTGGCAACGTCCTCGGTGGTTACATGGCCGGAGAGAACAATCGCGCTACGCGAAGGCGTCACGTTAATCTGCTCGTCCGGGAAAAGGCGATGCATTTCTTCCGAAGCCGCGGTGATATCGACATCCACCCGAAGATCGAAGCTGCGATTACGCTCCAGTTCGTCCCAGATCAGCAGTGAGACCTCGCCCGGAGCGAGTCCATTGACCAGAACTTGCGTTGGTGTGACCACCAGTGCATCGGCCACCGTGGGGTCGGTTACCGAGACGCGTTTCAGTCTCTCGGTGGTGTTGATCAGCAGGGATTTCCCCACCATTACCCGCAGCGGCGCGGCACCCGCCGTCTCGTTCTGGGGGGTTGCAGACGCGGTCGGAGCGGGCGATTGCCCGGCAGACGGATTGGGAGGAGGCATTGCCGGTGTGTTCTGCTGGTTGCCGTCGGGAGCGCCACTGCCGGGAGCCACGGCGCGCGCGAACATCGTTGTCGCAAGAGCTAGAGCGGCTGCGACGAGCATTAGAGCTTTCATGAATTCGGACCTCTACGAGGATGCACGAGCAAATCCATCGAGGTAATAAGCGTACGCGAATTACTGCTGTGGTGGCGGATCAAACTTGTTTTCTTCCCGTTTGTTGCCGCGAATCATTTCTACCTGGTAAGGCGCTGGCGCTGCCGCCGCCGGAGTTTTCGTTACCGCCTTGCGCGGTTTGGGTTTAGTCTCGGCCGGTGCCGCAGGCTTCTCACCCGGGTACACCGAGCTCGTCCGCGTCGCGCCGATCCCTCCCTTTTTTGTGTCCACCGGATTGCGCAAAGAAAGCTGAATCCGTCCTTCCTGCGAAACCAGTGCCAGCTTCTGCGCGTCATCCGGAGAAACCGCGAGCGTAATCACCGGGGCGGTCTGCGCATCCGCTGAAGCATTCCTGTCCAGGCTCTTGCCCACTGCCAGGACCAGGACGTTCTCAAGCACGGTGGTGGTTTGACGTTCGTTGCCCCCACTGCCAGTAGCCAGCACATCCACGTGTGTGCCCGGTTGCACGAAGCCGGCCACCGAAACCACGTCGTTGACACGCACCGAAACGGCGCGCATTCCCTGCGGGATCATCGAGGGCAGACCCGCTCCGGCGTTCACCGCCGCCAGTTTGTTGGGAAGAATAAATTCGCCTTTGCTTACCGGCAGAATTGCGCCGCGGCCCAGAACCGACGATGTCACGGAGAAGGCTCCCGGGGGAACCGCTGTTTGCGGGAGATTGATCACGCGGACATCGTGCGCTTCCAACCGAGACCCAACCTGAATGTCGTCGGCAGCCACCACGACCGGCACTCCGCCCGCATTGATGTTCGTGCCCGCAAAGTTGCGCATCCGGTTATACACGGTAAAGCTGACGAGCAGGCCGACCGCGAGCGCCAAGCCACCGATCATCAATAAACGGCTTCGGTTCATCCCTCTCCTTTCGAGGCAACCCCGGACTCATTTCGTTACGTGGCGGTCACCAACTCCGCGGTAGCCAACTGTTTTCCGGGGCCCAGTGGCCTACTGGGTTATTGAGCTGGCCACCGACGAGAACACGTTGTTGGCGTTGCCGCCGATCAAACGGACGGTGCCAATCACGATTACCAGAATTACGGCCAGCATCACCGCGTACTCTGCGATGTCTTGCCCTTCGTCATTGCGCCACAAGCGCTTAGCCAAATCATTCATTCTAGACTCCTTCAGCTTTATGCTGAAAAACTTCCAATCCGAGACGATTGTTAGAACTACTTCGTATGCGCCTAGTTTCGCAGATTCGGGAGGCCTCTGGGAAACATTTTTTCGCGTTCTTTCTCAGTAACGAGGGGTCTATGGAAAACATCAACACCTTCGACCACTGGATGCCTCCGGAGCAGGATGATTGCCTTGGAGTCGCTAAACGCAACATGCCACTCGGGATCGAGAAGGAGGGCTTGCGCGACCGCGCAGGCAGGGGGTACAAGTACCGCTTCCACCCTCCACCGCTCAAGAACGCTTCGCCAGCCAGTCCGGAGCTGCACCACGGTTTGAAACTGTCGCAACAAGTCGTTGCCATAGAGGTCCGCGCGACCGTCCACAAATACGCGGTATTCCGGATAAAGCTTCCAGATGGCATAGCCTCCCCAGTCGTAGTAAACGAAAACGTTCTGCGGATAGTCGCCGGACCGCAAGAACGCTACGGCCTTTTCGGGAAACTGCTCCGCCTCGCGGGCATTCTGGTTACGGGCAAGGCTGGCCCATCTCACCAATGCAAACACCACGATCAGAATGACAACCGCCCCATTGAAAAGTGGCCGCAACCGTGACGAGTCAGGGTGCCGTCGTGGGACCAGTGAGGACGCCGAGGCGATCGGCAGAGCCGCGGCGATGACTGGTATCGCCACCAAAACAAAAATTGGTATGTGGCGAACCGCGTCCAGAGCGGCGAAAGAGGTAAGGAGCAGGGGTACGAGCACACGTCCCTTGGGCCGCGAGCGGGAACTGGCGAGTGCTGTCAAAACCAGCAACCATACCAGCAAGAACGGGCGATAGAGCCAGTCATGAAAATTCGGCGAGAACCACTCCACAATGAACGACCGCATCCCGGGCGAGCGTAAAGTATCGAACGGATAACGATAGAGTTGTGCGCCGCTGGGGTTGAAAGGCACAAGGGCCAAGCAGGCCAGCAAAAGCAGCAGCACGCGCAGGAGGATTCGGCGTGCCTGCAGCCAAGGCGTATCGCCAACAGCTGTCTCGACGATCAGGCCGACACCATATGCAAACAACAACGCGGGGCCGAGCGCGAATCCGGCGTGCAGATTCAGCCAGAGCAGAAACAGCGGCGGTATCCAGAGCAGCAGCCTCGGCCGACCCTCGCCACTTTCGACCAGCCATAGAAGCAAGCTGGCCAGTGTAAAGGTGAACATCTGCGGCCGCACGCCCCACGAGGGAGCCGAAGCCAAAGCGCCGAGGACCGTCGCTGCGGCTGCCCAGTGTTTTTTTTCTCCATAGGGAAGACAGCGCAGATAGAGCAGCATAAAGCCGGCCGTCGTGACGATTGCGGAGAATACGATCAGTGCAGCCGCGCCACCGTGTTTCCAGAGTTCGTAAAAGACCAGGTCCGATAACCACTCATGCGACACCCAGGCGTGTCCAGGGCGCGTGAAGGAAAAGGGATCTGCATGGGGGACGTGGCCGGTTCCCACGATCCACTGCCCGGTGCGCAGATGCCACCAGAGGTCGGGATCGACCGCGTTGCGCGCCGTCATCGCCAGCAAACCGAATAACAGTACCCACCCAAAGAACCGCGCGCGGCTGAACTCAGAGATTTTCATCTGGGGTTTTCGTAGTGATTATAGAATCAGCCTCGCGAAAGTTCGCTATCTCGCAATGTTGAACGGGAGAGGTTCCTGATGGCGTTGTGGCGAGTTAGTCTGAGCAGTGCGCGATCGCAGCAGCACGATCGCCAGCATGGGAAGGAAAAAACCAAGAATGCTCCAAAGTCCCACCTGGTGCATCGTGTGCGGCACGTGATACCAGCGCCAGGTACCCACGCCCCAACTGAAGAAGACGGTTGCCAGAATTTCACGGCGCGACTTGGGGATCAGCCAGAGAATGAAACTGTCGAAAAACCAGCGCTGCGGCGCGAGTGCAGCCAGCAGCAACAGAATCGCATCACGCTCGCGATAACGCAGCAAGGCCAGCAGGAGCAGCGGTCCGGGCAACACCAGAAGAGGGATGAAGTGCTGGTAGTTGCCCAACTGGTCGAACCAGAGCAGCGGCCATTTCGGCATGAGCACGAGACTCAGGAGTCCGAGAGCTCCGCATGCCAGTATGCCGCGCCGGCTAGCATGGGTGAGAAATACGGGCAATCCGATCTGCGGTTTGGCCATGGTGACCGGCAGGAGGAGCGGGAAGAATGCGCTGGCCGTAATGATAGGGGACCACTGCACCGTAACAATACCGGCCCAATACGGATATGCCAGAAAGATAAACAAGCGCTGGTAGTCATGGCGCGTAAGACCGAAGGCCAGTAGAGCGGAACTGATCCCGTAGAAGAGGCCGGCCGCGATCTCCGGCTGGAGGCGCACGAAAGGCAACGCAAAAAATGCGGCCGTCAAGGGATACTGCTCATCGGGAGTATCGTAGGGGTTCTGGCCGGCGAGGGACCGCTGCGCGGCATGGATCGCCCAACGCAAATCTGCCGCGTCCTGATGGAAATGCTTCATCAGGAACCAGCAGAAAAGCCCGCTCGCCAGGCCGATTGCAGCAGAAACAGCGATTCGCCATCGCATGGATTGCATCGTCGAAAGAGTTTTTCGTGCGATCAGTTGTAACATAAAGGGGGTGGCGGGCCGCGCTCACGTGGCGAAATCGGGACTTCTCTGCCTCACCAGGGGCCATGTAGTATCCAGATTCTTACAGATTGCATGAGTAAACACCGCGCCTTTGACGGGCCGTTCTGGCTGGTTCTGGCCGCCGCGCTCTGCGCGTCGAGTGTCTGGATTTTCGCCAACCGCGTGCTGGTAGCGCATCAGATCCGCTATGCCGCTGCCCACGACCGGCCGCGCGGCAATCTTTCCGATCTCTATCCCCGCTGGGTGGGCGCGAGGGAACTGCTTCTCCACGGGCGCGATCCCTACAGCCCGGAAGTCACCCGCGAAATTCAAGAGGGGTTTTACGGTCGTCCACTCGATCCTTCTCGTCCCGATGATCCGCGCGATCAGCAGGGGTTTGCCTATCCTGTCTATGTAGTTTTCTGCCTCGCCCCGACGATTCGATTGCCTTTCGTGATCGTCCAAAAAGGCTTCTTCTGGGTATTGGTCATTCTCACCTCGGCCAGCACTCTGCTCTGGCTCCGAGTTCTAAGGTGGTCGGCGCCGCCCTGGACCCAGATCAGCCTGCTCGCGCTGACCCTGGGCAGCCTGGCCGTCGTGCAAGGGCTGAAGCTCCAACAGATGAGCCTTCTTGTCGCCGGACTAGTGGCCATCGCGATCATGCTGCTCGTAGCGGATTACGCGGTCGCCGCCGGAGTCCTACTGGCCGTGGCGACCGTTAAGCCGCAACTCGTGGTGCTTCTGCTGTTCTGGCTCGCCCTCTGGACCGTGGCGGATTGGCGGCGCCGCTACCGGTTGGCGATTTCCTTTCTCGCTACGATGGCCATCTTGCTGGCCGCCTCGGAGTGGTATCTGCCGCGCTGGGTTTCCCGCTTCTGGCGGGTGATTCACGAATATCAGCATTACACCCGGGCAACATCGGTGGTGGACAACTTGATTGGCCCTCCCTGGAGCTGGGCTTTCGAGCTTCTGGCGCTCGCGGCCATGATGGGTGTTTGCTGGAGGGAACGCCGGCAAGCGGCGAGCACCGGTTCCTTTGCTCTCACGCTTAGCCTCGTACTCGCCACCACCACACTTCTCTTAGCCACCTCTGTCCCCTACAATCAGGTGCTTCTGATCCCAGCGTTGCTGCTGCTGGTTAAAGAGCGCCGGAGGATTTGGCACGGAGGTCTTGCCACCCGCTGCCTCGTCGCAATCACCACTGGCCTGGTCTTCTGGCCGTGGCTTTCGAGCACAGTCCTGGCGGCTTTGTCCTTCGCTTTGCCGCAGGAAACTGTCGAGCGGGCCTGGGCAATCCCTTTCTGGACCGTGACCCAGATCCCCGTGGGAGTGGCTGCCCTGATGCTAGTCCATTATTATCAGAGGACTTTTGCCGCTCCCGTGGCGAAGTCGGTGACGTAGAGTAAGCGTCCTAAGGATGCGCCGGGCGAGTGTCTCAGCCCTTTCTCTTGAAAATGCGAAGTTCAGGGGTGGCCTGATGATGTCCGCGGGCTTCATCGCCCCAGAAATAGCGCGATTCGGGGTCAGCGAGTTCGACCATTCCCACTTCTTCGAAGCCATGGGAAATGTACTGATTAATCCAAGGGACCACGGCCCTTACTTGCGGAGAGCCTCGGCGCAGGAGCCAGGAATCGGAAACATCGACGAAGACCACGTACGCAGGCCGCTTGGCTTCGACCTCCTGCATCATTTGCTTCTGCATGGCAGGCCAATAGACCTGGTCTTCCATCAGGCTGTAAGTGTAGATATAGCCGCTGGCGGAGTGACGATGCGCGTAAAAGTAGATTTCCGGCTCCGAGCCAAACACCATGATGGTGTCGGTCGGCGAGGTATGCTGGCGCAGATACTCAGCTACCGGGGCGGCTTCCGGAAACGGATTTAACGAGTAGGAGATACGGCATGCCTGGAGCGGGGTCAGTTTGAAATAAAACTTGGCGTTAAGGCAAATCGCAAGCGCCCATGCGGCGGCAAACACCATCACGGGAAGAACGCGCAGCCATCGGGAAGTGAACTTCACACTAAGCAAGCGGACGGCTGCGGTAACGGCGACTGCGATGAGTATGGCAACCGCAGGCATCGTCAGAATGAAATAATGTGACCTGAAATGAAGGCTGGGACACACCGCGGCGAAAGAAAACGCCAGCAAACCGAAGACAAAGACGACATGGCGACGGACCAAGGGATTCCAAAATGATCTAACAACCCCGGCGAAAGCGACTATCCAGAGCCCGAGGATCGAATGGAATATGGCGGAGGAGTGGGTCGGCAACTCTCCCGAAGCCGTGTGCCATGGCACAGTGAAGGCGTACTGACGTGCGTAGTCGAAAGTCCAGAACCAGAAATTCCGGAAGACGCCGGCTCGGTAAAGTGCGACGCACGTTAGTGCGAAGGGCAGCGCCCCCGCGAGCAGAAAGACGCCCATGTTCTTTGCCCACGGCGCCCATTCGCGTTTATTGTTCGGCCAACATTGCACGGCAAGATAAAAGAACGCAAATGCGCCCAGAAAAAGTCCGGGCTGTTTCATCAGGAAGGCGACACCAAACGCGATGCCGCTCCAGAAAAAAAATGCGGTGCGCTGCGTTTCTTCGGCTCGTAAGAGCGGAATAAAGCCGATGAGCGCCACCAGCACGACGAAGTGAGTGGCGTGTGCCGCAAATCCAAGCACGCCCTGGTGGGTGGAGAGTAAGGCATAACTCGCGCCCGATATGGCTCCAGCCAGCGTACCGAAGAGGTGCGCCGTGACCACGTAGAGCAGGATGATGCAGACCGCATTGACGACCAGGAGTCCAAAATGGATTCCGCGGGCCGTCTGCCCAAACACCGCGAGGATCGCGGCATAGGCCACATAGGTTCCCGGCAACTTCATGTTGTAGGCCAGTTGGTAGGGAGGAATGCCCTGGAGGATGAGTTGGCCGGCGTAGGCGTACTCGCCTTCGTCGCGCTCCAAAGGCATATCCAACAGACGCCAGCGGATCGCTCCAAAGGAAACGATGACGGCCAGCACGACGACAAAATGCCAGCGAAAGAGGCGCCGCCATGGCTGGCGTGCGTTTTGTTCCGCAGAGGGATAAAGCGGGACCTCTTTTTCCGTCGTCATTGGGTCGTTGCGCAGTATGGTCGAACCTTAGCAACTCCGGTTTGTGGGTGCAAGCCGGACGATTGCCGTACTCGTTTAACCGCCATCCCTCATCGCAGGCGACATCTTAATCCCACGTGCCAAACTAACGGCTCTCCAGACCCCGGTGGGAGTGGCCGTTCTGATGCTGGTCAATTATCATCTAAGGACTTTTACTGCTCCGGCAGGGCCATGCTCGTCGTAGAATGCTGTGGGGCCCTTGTCAGGTGCTGGCGTCTTTTACTGGTGTCTCTTACTGGCATGATGGCCGCAGGAGAGTTCAGGGTACATGTCGGCTTCGTCGCATTCGGGCATTTCCAGCGTCTTTCCCATCGCGATCTTCGTACAAGGGAGCGATCAGCAGACCCTGTCGCTGAATCACACTCCCTACACGGTGGGCCGCAAGGTGGACCGCGACCTGGTGATCGCCGACCCGCGCGTGTCCCGCGAGCATGCTTCGATCGTGGCGGAAAACGGCGACTTTTTTGTCGTCGACAACGGCAGCAAGCATGGCACCTTCGTCAATGGCGAGAAGGTGGATCGCCACAAACTGCAGCGCAACGACCGTCTGGAATTTGGCGCCCGCGATATTGCCTACCTGATCTTCCACCCGCTGCACACCACCTCGAACACGGCGCGTGAGTTCCTCAGCCAGATCTCGGGTATTCAGATCGCCCCGGAAGCCAGCGACCTCGAGAAACTCACGCTGTTCATGGAAGCCGCGCGCAAGCTGAACACTATCGGCGTGCTCGACGAGATCCTGGTTACGCTGCTCGATGCCACTCTGAAGCTGACGCGCGCCGAACGCGGCTACATTTTCATGCGCGATATCGACGGCAATCTGACGCTCGCCGCCGGACGCAACTCGAAGGGCGAGCCGCTGCTCGATGACAAGACGATTTCTCGATCGGTGCTCGACGGCGCCTTGACCTCGAACTCCGAATACATGGTCACCGACACCAGTCAGATGCTCGATGTGCAGCAGCGGAAAAGCATCGTCGCCTTCGACCTGCGAACCGTGATCTGCATGCCGTTGCGCAAGCCGCTGGTGCAAACCACCCGTGCCGATCAGCCGGCCGGTGGGGAAGTGATGGGCGCACTCTACGTCGATTCGCGCTTTGCTTCGCGCGATATCACCAGCGTCAGCCACGATATTCTGCGCGCGATCGCGACTGAAGCAGCGCAGCTGATCGAGAACGCGCGCCTGGTGCAGGCCGAGGAAGCTGGACGACGCTATCAGCAAGAACTGTCGATCGCAGCGTCCATTCAGCAGCGGCTGTTGGCGGTGACTCTGCCCGAAGTTCCGTTTGCGCGGGTGAACGGACGCAACATGTCCTGCAAGGAAATCGGCGGCGATTTCTTCGAAGCGGTAAACACGCCCCAAGGCCTGGCCGTAGTGCTAGCCGACGTCAGCGGCAAGGGAGTCTCAGCCGCTCTGCTCGCTTCCATTCTCCAGGGCATGGTCTACTCGCAACTCATTTCCGGCATGCCACTTGTAGAGATCGTCGACGCGGTCAATCGCTTCTTCACCTACAAGCACATTGGTGAGAAATACGCGACCATGATCATTACTCGCCTGCGCAACGACGGTGATCTCGAATACGTCAACTGCGGTCACGTTCCTCCCGTGTGGATCTGCGGCAAAGAGGTGCTCCGCCCGCCCCACGGCAACCTGCCGGTAGGCCTGCTGGCGGATGCGACGTACTCCAGCGACCGCTGCCAGATGAGGCCGGGGGATCGGCTGATCCTGGTGACCGATGGCGTGACCGAAGCCGAGAACGCTCGCGGAGACATGTTTGACAGTGAACGCCTTGAACAGGTGGCAGGGAAGAGTAAATCGATGGAAGACGTCTTCAGCGCCGTCGCCGATTTCTGCGGAGGCACGCCGCTCAACGACGATTGCACGGTTGTCGAACTATCCTACACCGGCAACTAGGGCTGCGCTCCCGGATGAATCTCCACCGTAGACCATGTCTTGTCTGCGGCATGACACAGCTTCTCCAGCGCGCAATCGGCACACTTCGGACCGCGCGCCACGCAGAGCTTCCGCCCATGCCAGATCACTTCGTGAGAAAAGTCCGTCCAGCGCTCGCGCGGAATAATCCGCATCAGGTCTTCTTCAATCTTGCGTGCGTCTTCCTGCTTCGTCAGCTCCAGACGCCGTGAAATCCGGGTTACGTGCGTATCCACGACGACCCCTTCATTCTTCTTGAACCACGTCCCAAGTACGACGTTGGCCGTCTTGCGAGCCACTCCGGGGAGGCGCAGCAACTCCTCCATGGTTTGCGGCACATTGCCGCCAAAATCCGCAACGATCTTCCGCGCTGCGCCCACCACCGACTTCGATTTGTTGCGGAAGAAGCCGGTCGAGCGGATGTCCAGTTCCAGTTGTTCCGGCTCAAGCGCAGCGAAATCCTGGACAGTCGGATACTTCTCAAACAGCACGGGTGTGACCATGTTTACCCGCACATCGGTACACTGCGCGGAAAGAATCGTAGCCACCAGCAATTCCCACGCGCTGCGGTGGGTAAGAGCGCAAGTCACTCCGGGATAAAGCTGGTCAAGCCCCGCGATGATTTGACGTACCCGCTCGGGCGCCAAAGGATCATATCCCGATGCAGATTTCTTTTTCAGGGCCGCAGCCTTCGGCGCCTTCCCGGCCGCCTTCCCGTCAACGCCCGCCGCTCGACCGGCGAAGTGACGACGCGCAAGTGTATTCTTCGTTGCTACACCCTTTGCTGGCGCACCCTTCGTCCGCCGCGCACCTTCCTGCCGTCCGCTGCGACTCGGTTGACGTGGCATATTTCCGCGGGCCATCGGGTTCCTCCTGAGCAGTGGTTCATGGTAACAAAGCCGCAGGCCAGCGGCAGGCCCATCCACCAAGGTAACTGCGCTGCAATTGACGGGCTGGAGTCGCGTGAGTACTCTGAGAATCAAGGGAATAATTTGTGGCCGTAAAGAACATCAAACTCGGACAGGTCTGGCGCCAGGATGCAACCGGCCAGGATCACCTTGTCACCAAGGTTTACAGCGAAGTTTTCGCGCAATACGCGGTGCTGCGGCCCGCCGATATCACCGCGCCCGACGCGCCCATCGTGAAGGTGAAGGTCGCCAAATCGGCGGATGGCGTGACTCTGCCCGGCTTCAGCTTCACCCAGGAAGGGGCATTCTGACTCTTGTTTCCGGGACCCTTCTCCATCTGTCATCCTGACCCTGAGTGCGCCGAAGGGGAAGGATCTGCCGCTCGCTGGCGCGCACCGGTGATCGCATGACCGAGAAAACCCTGACCGCACTTTTCGTCTTCATTAACTCCCTCGTGGGGGCAACTGGCTATGCCGGTATCGTGCTGCTCATGGCGATTGAGTCGGCTTGCATTCCGCTGCCTTCCGAACTGATCATGCCTTTCGCCGGCTACCTCGTCTACACCGGCACGATGAAGTTGGTCTGGGCGGCAACGGCTGGCGCGATCGGATGCAATCTAGGATCGCTGGTGGCCTACGAGATCGGCTGCTACGGCGGGCGCCCACTGGTCGTGCGTTACGGCCGATGGATCCTGATGGGCCATCGTGAACTCAACTGGGCCGACCGCTTCTTTCTGCGCTGGGGAGACATGGCCGTCTTCATTGCGCGCCTGCTGCCGGTGATCCGCACCTTCATCGCGCTGCCCGCCGGAATCGCCCGCATGCCGCGCGGCAAATTCCACATTTACACCTTTCTCGGATCGTGGCCCTGGTGTTTCATGCTCGCCTACTTCGGCATGAAACTGGGCGAGAACTGGCGGTCACTGGGCAAGTATTTCCATAAGTTCGACGCCGTCATCGGCGTCTTGCTCTTAAGCGGGATCGTCTGGTTCCTCTGGTCGCACTGGCAGAACCGGCTGCGGCCCGACGAAAACTAGAGCGTGTACCATGAACTCGCGGAATAAAATTGTTCTGTCATCCTGAGCGAAGCGAAGGACCTCTGCATTTGACCGCGCCGCAATGCATAGGTCTTTCCCCTTCGACTGCGCTGAGGGTCAAGATGACAACCCAGACTTAAATCGCGAGTTTGCGTACCGGTCCGAATCGGCTTGTTCTTACTCCACCGGCCGAGCCAACTGCGACGCCACCAACTTCCACTCCCCGTCGCGTTTCCGGAGCACGTCAAGGTAAACATAACGCACGGCAAACCGCTTTCCATTGACCTCGACTTCGTCCACTTCCGAGCCGTGCACGACCGCGGTGTCGCGGAACACGCGAATCTTACGTCCTGTGGAGACAATTGATGGATAGCGAATCGCCCCCGTCCGAAAATGGTTCAGCACATCCTGCTTGGTGAACGCCTTGCCTGCTTCGTTGTACTGCACGTAGTCGTCGGCAAAGATCTGCGCCAGCACGGCGAGATCGGCACTCATGAGCGCCTTGTCTCCAGCTTCGTGCAGTGCCAGAATCTGCTGCTCGTCGATCAGTTGCACATCGGTCTCGATGTTCTCGGTCGACATCACCGCTCCTGTCTAACCCTGCCGTAGAGATGCTGCTTGTCGCATCTCGGCCTGTTGCTCTGCTACCGCACTGCCACCGGGCAGACACTTTCTCCATCTTCCACAAATGTGTAATCTCACGCTAGGCCGAAGTAAGCTTAAACAGCATGGGATTTCTGAGCTACCTTCTATACCCGTGCGGCATCATCCTCCAGGGATTGGCGATCGTCCATTTCATCCGGCGACGGCCGGACACCTACTGGATTTTTATCATCCTGTTTCTCGGTCCGCTCGGCGCGATTATCTATCTTGCCGTGGAGGCGCTTCCCGACATTGGACTGCTGGGCCAGTCCTTCAAAGTGTTTCCGCGCCACCGGCGCATTGGCGAACTGGAAGCCGCAATTCGCGACAATCCGTCAGCTGGAAACTACGAAGAACTCGGCGGCCTCTACATGGACGATGGCAACTTTGCGCAAGCTCGAGCCGCGTTCGATAAAGCTATTGCCGCCCGCGCCGATACGCCGGATCCCTTTTACCGGCGCGGAGTTTGCGCCATCCAGTTAGGCGACGCCGCAGCCGCGTTGCCCGACCTCGAACGGGTGGTCGCCAAAGAACCCGATTACGATTTTCAGCGCGCCGCTGGCTTGCTTGCTCACGCCTACGCGCAGACTGGACAAAAAGAAAAGGCCGAAGCGCTCTTCCGACAAGTAACCATTACGTCGACGCTGTCAGAAACGTACTTGAATTTCGCGGAACTTCTCGCCTCCGAGGGTTGCAACGCCGAAGCCCGCGAGTGGGCGCAGAAGGTGCTCGACAAGAAACCTACCATGCCCGGCTACCTGCGCCGCCGCGAGCGCCCGTGGTTCCGGCGGGCGAATGAGATGCTTAAGAGATTGCGCGCGTGAGGGAATTTCATTTCCCTTTGCCCGGCTTTTTGCTGCCCGATGGGGCGGCATGACCACCACCGTGACTCGGGGCACCGCCGTGACTCGGGGCACCCCCATGACTCGGGGCTCCGCCGTGACTCGGGGCTCCGCCGTGACTCGGAGTACCGCCGTGACTCGGGGCTCCGCCGTGGCTTGGGGCACCGCCGTGGCTCGGGGTACCACCGTGGCTCGGGGTTCCACCGTGACTCGGGGCACCACCGTGGCTCGGGGCTCCGCCATGACTCGGGGCTCCGCCGTGACTCGGGGCACCACCGTGACTCGGGGTTCCACCGTGACTCGGGGCTCCGCCGTGACTCGGGGTTCCACCGTGACTCGGGGCTCCGCCGTGGCTCGGGGCTCCGCCGTGGCTCGGGGCACCGCCGTGACTCGGGGCTCCGCCGTGACTCGGGGCTCCGCCGTGACTCGGGGCTCCACCGTGGCCTCCGTACGCCGAACGGCCACCGCCTGCTCCTCCATGACCACCGCCCGCCCGAGCAGCGGCCCCCGCATGAGCGGCAGCATGAAAGCCTCCTGGGACGCCGCGACCACCATGTTCGAACGCGCCCCGGTCGTGACCGCCAAAATGCCCATGATTGAAGACCGTCCTGCTATTCGAAATGTAAGTGTTGTGATTAAACATCACCGTCCCGCCACCCCATGATGGCGCCCACGCGCCGAAACCCCAGCCGAAGTGACCAAAGACCCCAATCGAGACTCCAGCGAAGAAGCCAAGTCCGACTCCCACCACGAAGCCGGGCGGAGGCGGCAGCCCAACCCAGCCAGGGTAGGGCACAAACAGCCCTCCCCAGACGCGCCAAGGATCGTAATAGGGAACGTAAACCAGATCCGGATTGACCGGCACAATCTGGATCACGCCGGCGTCCACAACCACACGCTGTTGCGCAGTCGTAACCAGCGTATTCGACTGCTGCGCTTGCAATCGCATGGCCTGGACAGCGTTCATGACGTCGCCGGGCTGGTTGTAATAGGCGTTGCCGAGCTGCGCGGCCCAGGCGGTGTTCTTGGCGAGATTATCGAGGACGGAGGGGAACTCAATCAGACCCTTGACGGCCGGGTCCCAATCCATGGCGTTCGCCCCGGCCGCGCGCTGATCCGGGGGCAGTCCCATGTTCTGGTTCAGCCAGGTATCGGCCGCAGCCACCTGGTCCGGATACGTGGAAGCAGTCAATATTTGAGCGACCAGCGAGTCTGGATCGAGAGCAATCGGGGCCACCAGCTGATCCAGTTGCACCGCGTCCAGCTCAACGTACGCCGACGCGGGCGCCTGCGCGTACAGATCGAATTGCGTTGCCGGAATCAGCAGCAAAGAAAGCATGAGCGCCATCATTTGGCGCGTGGCCTGATACAGGAAAATTGTGCCCTTGGAGTTCATCGTCTGCGTCCTTTCGGTCGTGCCGCTCCAACCATTGGAGACATTCTGGAGTCCAAACCGTCTTCGGTCTTAAATTTCTTTAACCGGAATTTCCTTCTTGACCCCAAAAAACGCCTGCCATTGTCCCCTCAATCCCCGTTCGCGTCAAGTGAAACAATTCTTATCCGGATCGCCCTCTTCCGAACTGGCGCAGCCGATAATTGCGCCTTTTGCGGCTCGATTGACACGATGGATTACAGCGTTCCGCTGGTGCTGACAGCTAAGAGCTCAGAGCTGAAATGCTATCCTTCCACCGATGCAAATTTCTTACCTTGAATGTACCCGCTGCGGAGAGCATCTCTCCGCCGACCGCCCGCAGAATGTCTGCCCCAAAGACGGCGGCGTGCTTTACGTCCGCTACGATCTCGCCAGCCTGAAAGGGAAGTTGCGCCCGGAAAATTTATCAGGTCGCGTCGCCAGCATGTGGCGTTACGCCGAAGTTCTCCCAGATGCCAAGCCGGTGACGCTCGGCGAGGGATTCACGCCCATGCTCGTCAGTCGCGAGCACGCTGGCGTTTTCATCAAGGACGAAGGGCTGAATCCAACCGGATCGTTCAAGGCGCGTGGCATGTCGGCCGCGGTGACTATGTCAAGGCATTATGGGCTGAAGAAGCTGGCTGCTCCATCCGCTGGAAACGCCGGTGGCGCGCTGGCCGCGTACGCGGCGGCGGCGGGCATCGAAGCACACATTTTCATGCCGAAAGATGTACCTATGGCGAATCGCATGGAATCCGACTACTACGGCGCGCGCGTCACGCTGGTGGATGGCCTGATCAGCGACTGTGGCCGCATGGTGGCCGAACGCAAGGAGAAAGAAGGCTGGTTCGATGTTTCGACGCTCAAAGAGCCGTTCCGCGTCGAAGGCAAGAAGACGATGGGCTACGAGGTTGCCGAACAACTGAATTGGAAACTTCCGCAAGGCATCATCTACCCGACCGGCGGCGGCGTGGGCATGATCGGAATGTGGAAGGCCTTCGAGGAGATGGAGGAGCTCGGCTGGATCGGATCCGAGCGTCCGAAAATGATCACCGTGCAGGCGGCTGGCTGCGCGCCGATCGTGAAGGCCTGGGAAGCAGGGAAGAGCGCATCTGAAATGTGGGCCGGAGCCGCGACCTTTGCCGCTGGCTTGCGCGTGCCTAAAGCGTATGGCGACTATTTGATTCTCGACATCCTGAAGAAAAGCTATGGCACCGCAGTCGCCGCGACCGACGAAGAAATCCTCGCAGCTACGCGGCATTGGGCCAGCGTGGAAGGTGTGTTTGCTGCGCCCGAGGGAGCAGCATCACTGGTTGCGTATCAGAAGCTGCGCGCCAGCGGCTTTTTCTGCGCCGAAGACAAGGTCGTGCTCTTCAATACGGGCTCAGCCTACAAGTATCTCGACATGATCGAAGCGCAGGAAAAGAAGGCGCGGCTGGAGGCGCCCATTGGGCGAAGCATTGGTGGAATCATCGGGCCGTACTAGCGCGCCGGTCCGTGCGTTTGCGAGTCAGGCTGACGGTGTGGATTGATCCTGCGAGGTTTAGATGTTAGTCCCCATGGACTCTACTTCTCAGCACGACCATTTCCGGGCGCGGCGCGAAGGGATGGTGCGCGTGCAACTTGCCGAGCGCGGAATCCGAGACCATCGCGTGCTCGACGCCATGCGCAGAGTGCCGCGGCATGAGTTTGTCACGGAGACTTTCCGGTTGGACGCCTACGGGGATCATCCGTTGCCCATCGGCGAGGGGCAAACCATCTCGCAGCCTTACATCGTGGCTGCGATGCTCGAACACCTTGCCCTCCAGGCCACGGACCGGGTCCTTGAAATCGGCACCGGTTCCGGCTACGTGACGGCTTTGCTTGCCTTGCTTTGCGCCGAAGTGTATTCGGTGGAGCGCCATGCGCAACTGGCCGCCGTGGCGAAAAGTACGCTGCATCAGTTGGAATATCGCAACGTGAAAATCAGAGTCGGCGACGGCAGTCAAGGTTGGTCCGAGTACGCGCCGTTCGACGCCATACTTGTTTCTGCCGCCACGTCCGAGATGCCTCCAGCTCTGTTCGTTCAGTTGCGAGAAGGCGGACGCATGATGGTGCCAGTCGGCCCGCCCTCCAGTCAGGAATTGCAATTGATTTCGAAAATCGGCGGACAGCCCGAGGTAACGATTTTGGAAGGTTGCCGGTTTGTGCCTCTGGTGGAAGGAACAGTGGATAGTGGCTAATGCCCAGTGGTGAGTTGCTCGCATCTGTCAACGCTTCGCTGACGGGCCACTGACCACTGTGCGCTGTCCAATATTCACTGATCGCTGCTTTACAATTAAATTGTGGGCGTCCTCCGAAATCTGAAGGTCACGCTGGAGATGATCAAGTGGGAGCACTCCATCTTTGCGCTCCCGTTTGCCCTCTGCGGAGCCATGCTGGCCGCTGGAGGTTTGCCGGCGTGGCGGCAACTAGCTTGGATCGTCGTCGCCATGGTCTCGGCCCGGTCCGCTGCCATGGCTTTCAATCGCCTGGCTGACGCCTCGATTGACGCCGCCAATCCGCGCACCGCAACTCGCGCTCTGCCAGTCGGCCAGTTGACGCCAGCGTTCGTGAGCACATTCGTGGCGGTGGCGTGCGGAATCTTCATTCTTGCTGCTTCCCAGTTGAACCGCTTGACGCTGATGCTTTCGCCGGTGGCGCTGGCGGTGATCCTGCTATATTCCTACAGCAAGCGATTCACGCGCTGGTCGCATCTGTTTCTCGGATTTGCTCTCGGTGTTGCACCGGCTGCGGCGTGGATCGCGGTGCGCGGCTCGCTTGATCCGCGGATACTGTTGCTCACGGCCGCGGTGACGTTCTGGGTCGGCGGATTCGACGTGATCTACGCCTGTCAGGATCACGACCACGACCGCAGCCATGGTTTGCATTCGCTGCCGCGTTATTTCGGAATCAGGAACGCGCTCGTCATCGCTCGTCTGTTTCACATCGTGATGCTTGGGCTGCTGGTCGCGCTGATCGTCACTTTCGGCTTGGGCAAGCTAGCGGTTGCGGGAGTGATTGCTGTCGCTGCGCTTTTGCTCTACGAACACACGCTGGTTCGTCACGACGACCTGAGCAAACTGAACGCCGCGTTCTTCACGATGAACGGAGTCATTTCGGTGGTGTTCTTTTTCTTTGTTGCAGCCGACCTGCTGGTCCGTGTGTAGAGACGCTGCTCGCCACGAGTCTGAGACGGGGCAAGCCCCGTCTCTACACGAAGGCCGATGCTTCCGCGGCCTGGAAGCACTGCGGCGCGGGCCTCACAAACTAACGTGATCCCCCGTAAGGGCTGGGTTATTATTGAGCCGATGCCGAACGCGCACCAATTCCAAACCGACGATCCGCGCCTGCTCCCGATTAAAGAGAAGGTCCTCGCCGGTGAACGCCTGAACGAGGCCGATGCGCTTGCCCTTTATGGGACCGGCGACATCCTTGCCGTGGGGTGGATGGCCAACTGGGTTCGGGAGCGGATGCACGGCGACAAGGCTTACTTCAACGTCAATCGGCATATTAATCCGACGAATGTTTGCGTGGCGGCGTGTCGTTTGTGCGCTTTTGGGCGCAAGAAAGACGCTCCTGGCGCTTACACCATGGCGCTCGAAGAAGCCTTCCAGACGGCCGCTTCCGGTTACACCGAAGCGATCACCGAGTTTCATATTGTCGGCGGGCTGCATCCTGATTTGCCGTTTCAATATTTTCTTGACCTGGTTTCTGGATTGAAAGAGCGTTTTCCGCAAGTCCACATGAAGGCCTTCACTATGGTGGAAGTCGCGTACCTGGCTAAGCGGGCTAAATTGACGATCCGCGAGACGCTGGAAAAAATGAAAGAGGCGGGCGTTGACTCGCTGCCGGGCGGCGGCGCCGAAATTTTTTCCGACCGGGTGCGGCACATTATCTGCGATCACAAAATCGACGGCGATCAATGGCTCGATACCGCGCGCCTCGCCCACCAGATCGGGCTGAAATCGAATGCCACCATGCTTTACGGCCACATCGAAAACGACGAGGACCGGGTTGACCACCTGCTCAAATTGCGCGCCTTGCAGGATGAGACGGGCGGCTTCCAGACCTTCATCCCCCTCGCCTTCCACCCTGCAAACACGCCGCTGCAGCATCTTTTCACGACCACCGGCATGCTCGATATCAAACAGATTGCCGTCAGCCGCCTGGTGCTCGATAACTTCCCGCACGTCAAGTCTTATTGGCAGATGATGACGCCGAAGATTGCGCAGATCTCGCTCCGCTTCGGTGCTGACGATATTGATGGCACGGTGGTCGAGGAAAAAATTTATCACGATGCGGGAGCGACCACTCCGCAAGGCCTGCGGCGGCACGACCTGGTGCGCTTGATCAAAGAGGCCGGGCGCGAACCGATCGAGCGCGACACGCTCTACCGGCCGGTTACGCGGACGGAGACTTCCTTTACGGTGTCGGTTTAGCTGAAGAGAGTTCTCAGTTTTCAGAGAAAGGCCGAAGTGCAAGACACTGAGAACCAGGAACCTTCTCCAATCAGGCGCATCTAATCGTCATGGCTCAAGAGCAAACAGCGGTTTTCGGCGGCGGATGTTTCTGGTGTATTGAGGCAGTTTTTCAACGTCTCACCGGCGTCACCCACGTCGAGTCGGGCTACATGGGCGGCCGCGGCGACCAGGCGACCTATCGCCAGGTTTGCGACGGCGATACCGGGCATGTGGAAGTCGTGCGCGTGACCTTCGACCCCGACAAAATCAACTATCGCGAACTGTTGGACGTATTCTTCGCGGTGCACGATCCGACCACGCTAAATCGGCAGGGAAATGATGCTGGCGAGCAGTATCGCTCCGTCATCTTCTACACCGATGAAGAGCAGCAGCGGATTGCCGAGGATGTGATTGCGGAGATGACGGCGGCGAAAGTGTTTCCCGAGCCGATTGTGACCGCGGTCGAGCCGGCCGAGGAATTCCACGTGGGGGAGAACTACCATCAGAACTATTACAACGAAAACTCGCGCCAGCCTTATTGCATGTTCGTGATCTCGCCGAAGCTGGCGAAGTTGGAAAAAAAGTTTGCCGAAAAATTAAGAGCGTGAGTGGAACGCGGACTCAGCTGGAATCCTGGTGGGGTCTACGCGGCAGAATCCTTCCCGGCCGGAGTGGATTCGGGACGTTCGTCGAACAGAAGCCGCCGCAAGGTGCGCAGGTCGTTGAGCAGACGGCTGCTGCTTTGCAGATGCTGTTCCAGTTTGTCTAACTTGAATTGCACCAGTCGTAGAGCCTCCACTCGGCGTTCTGGCTGCGCGGGCGCGGCTGCACGAAGTTCGGTTGCATCAAGATCGGCTGCGATCTCGGTCTTGGCTTCAGTGATGGCCTCGACCAATAAGCGCACGTATTGGTGAGCATTCTCGACACTGTCAAACGGGCCCTGCGGGGGACGGTTCAAGGATTCCTTAGAAAGCCGGAAGTATGGCTGAGCGGGTGGGACGTGATCCCAAACGCCGCTGTGATCATACTCAACTTACCGGAAACTGCAAAGCCGAAAACTATCGAAACGCCGAATATGGTCTGTCAAGGTACTGCGAGTGCATACTCTTCATTCTTCATTCCTACGCCGCAATCTGACGCTGCGCCTCCGCCTGCGTGAGAGATCACTGGATCACGATCGTTGGTTGAATTCCCGTGCCCCAACTGTCTGCCGGTGGTGTCATCGTGGATGGCAATTTTCCTCCCGAGGATGCGCCAGCCGAGATGTTGGTGGCGAAGCTTACGTATGTAGTGGTAGCTGCGACTGCGGCACAAGTGCCCGAGCAATTCGTGGTAAATGCAAGATAGTATCGACCAGCCTGAAGACCAGTGGAGCCTTGAGTCCACGCCAACGTGTGGAAATTCTTCGACGGTGCGAAGGTAGTTCCCGGAGTCGGCCCAATATCCAACACCAGATTCCCAGAGTTGTTGTAGATGCCAATGTCATAATCATGCGACGTATTGTCCGCGGTCGTTATGTCGTAGGTTATTTCGGTGGTGGTAACGTTGTAGGGCAAGAGGAATCCCCAAAGCTTGGTAACATTTAGCCCCGCACTTTGATTGCTTCCGGTACGTTCGCCGCCGGTTACAAAGAATGGCAAGGTCGCGGTGCCTCCGCTCGCCGCGGAAATTGTGACCGATCCGGGAGCATTCGTGATGGTGACGTTCTGGCCGGCAGTAAGTGTCCCGAGCAGAGGAGCGTTGCCGGTCGACCCGATTAGAATTTGTCCGTTGGCAGGTGCCGGTGTCGAGGTCACATTCGTGGGACTCGAGAAGTAGGCGATTCCATCCGTCGCGCCCGACAAATTGCTGGCAAGCGTGACTGTGCCGCCCAACGCTACGGTTCCGCCCCCAGACAATCCTGATCCAGCCAGCACCGTGACGGAAGGATTTACCAGCATGCTGTTTGTGACTCCCGCAGCGGGAATACTGATCGTACCACTGGTAGTGATGGGCCCTCCCGTCAGACCCGCGCCGGTACCGACGCTCGTGACCGTCCCTCCCGAGGCCGTATTTGTAAGCGTGACCGTGCCACCCAACGCTACGGTTCCGCCGCCCGACAATCCCGATCCGGCCGTCACTGTGATGGAAGGATTTGCCAGCATGGCGTTCGTGACTCCAGCGGAGGGAATACTGATCGTGCCGCTGGTGGTGATCGGTCCTCCTGTCAAACCCGCGCCCGTACCGACGCTGGTGACTGTCCCACTGCCGGCGCCGGGAAAGGTCTGTCCAGAGGCAAAAGTTATCCGTCCGTTGCCAGCGACGGACAGCCCGGTTTGGCTGATATCTCCGGGGACACCATACAGCAAGTTGAGCGTTGCACTGGCGTTCGAAGAGTCATTTCCCACCGGGTCAGACTGCCAGCGAAAGACGTAAGTTGTCGCCGCTTCTACGGATGTGTTGTACGCTGAAGCCTCGATGTCCACGGGGGCGGAGGGGAATGCTTCGGTGGCCGTGGCTGTACCGAGCGGAGGAAAAACACCGCCTCCCGGAACGTTCAGTAAACCACGAATGAAGGTGCTCCCGGAAACGTCCAGCATGCCGGCAGGGCTGGTATTGCCGATTCCTACGTTGCCGCCCGACTCGAAGATGGCCGAATTCTCAATGTTGCAGGCGCTGGTGAACTTGGCGATCTGATTGGCTGTCGCGGTTCCATCACTGGTGATGGATGAACAGGATATTTCCGGCATCGGGTTCAAAAGGATTGCGCCCGAACTCGCGGTTAGAATCTGTGAGCCGCCGGCTGGCTGCGCTGGCGAGTTTTGGCTGTCTGCCAGGACAAAAGCCGAAGCCGGTCTGCCTCCCAACATCTCGGCATCCGCCGCCTTCAGCGCATAGGCCACGCTCAACAACAGAATTCGCGGCTGTTCCGGCTGTCCCGCGGGGCAGACGCCCAACCAGCGTGCTTCGCCGGTGGAGAAAATCTCCAGCGGCAAACCTCCTTCGTTCGTCGCTCCCAGAAGCACGCTATAGCGCCCGGCCGAATCCAGTTGCACGTTCTGGTTTTCCTGCCAGACCGCAACCTGGTCATTGGCGTCTTTGTACAGAGTGAACGTGATTCCGAGGTTGCCGCTCAGCGGTTTGCCGGTCTCATCACGCACGGATCCCTTGATCTGAATCAAGCGAGGCACAGTCGCTGTTGAAGTCGACGTGGGCGATTGCTGTCCATTCACCTGGGCTAATGCCAATGCACCATAGACCAGATACGCTGCGAGGATGCACACGGAAACGCGAATAAGGCACACAAAGACCTCCTGCCAGCTGGTTCGGGGGATTCGGCTAATGGTCGCGGCGGGGGGAGAAGAGTGGTGCCTGACCAGGCTATCATTCTACACCCGAAGCAAGCGCCCGTCATGCATGCGCTGACGTTGCCTCGTTTACCTGGATGTACTTACTTAAAGAATTATCGAAGTGGATTAGCCGAATGGGCTAGACTACATGTTAAGCTATCTTTCAGGCCGCTCCAGGCTGCATAACCAAAAGCAGCATTGACGCGTTACCGGATCTGGGCTTAGATATTGATCGGGACGATTGGCCTCTGCAGTGCTGGCCGATTTCCCAAGCTTTCGGGCTTTGTGGCTCAAATTCTAACCACGGAATTGGAGATATGACGAGTATCAGAACTCTTATCGTGACGATCTGCATGACCAGCCTGGCGTCTCTCGCTTTAGCTCAGAGCGCCCCGAGCGCCCCGAGCGCGGCGCCACCACGCGTAACCCCCGCCGAAGCGAAGAACCACGTCGGCGAGACAGCAACCGTGTGCGGAAAGGTTGTAGACATCCCAAAATTGCCGAAGTATGGACTCGCAGGCCACGGAAAACCGGTAAGCTTCGATCTCGATCAGCCGGAACCGAATCCGGTGTTCTACTTCGTAACCTTCGGAGCGAAGCCCGGGGGACCCCAAGAGGCCATTGCTGCCTACAAGGACAAGCACGTATGCGTGACTGGCAAGATCACAGCGGCAGCCAACGGGTCATTCATCTTTGCGCCCGACCGTTCCCAGATTAAGCTTCAAGCGGAAAATAGGTAGCGGGACGCTCCATACCAGCGGCAACTTGAAGACGGCGTGGCTCGCGGGGCTGCTGACGCTTCTATCTCTTGGCCTGTTTTCATGGCCATTGCAGCCTGAGTCTGCGCGGAATGGAAAACGTATCAATGCAAGGATGGAAGGGGGCAGGATATGAAGAAGAAATTACTAATGTTGTTGTTGTTGTTGTGGGGAGGAGTTGAGTTATCAGCTCAAACCATAGTACAACAGTTTACATCAATTAGCGACGGTACTGATGTCTCAGATATGGATCTTAATAAGCCGACCGGCGAGGGGAGCGTCCTAATCGCCATGCCCGCACCTCTTTCTCCGGGTGTTAAGGTTGTGAGTGTTACCGACAACGTGCGCAACACTTATAAACAAATTCCAGGCGCCGTTTCGTCTTGCGCGAAAAAGTCCCTTGATATTTGGTACTGTGAGAATTGCAAGTCAGGCGTTAGCGAGCTGAAATTTCATTTATCGAATAGCACCAAAGGCTGTATTAATGCTTTTATTGAAGTTTCAAACATGGCGTTGTCCTCGGTGGTAGATGGGAGCGGCGCACACGTAAGCGAGGGGACTGCAACCAGCGCAGGTCTGCAGGTTGGCCCTAGTATTACGACGACAGCAAAGGATTTTATTATTGCTCGTTATTTTCCAATCCCTCCTCTTCCAACCGGAGTAACACCTGCGGCATGGGCGTATACGACGTCTTATGTTTACTTGCTAAACGCACCACCGGGAACCTATCAACCGACGCTAACCGGGGGGAAGGCTGAGGGTAGTTTCTGCATGAGCATGGCCGCCTTCAAGATCGCTGCATCCGTTGCCAGTTCACAACCTAAATAAGGACTAGGCGCAAGCCATTTCACAAACTAGTACCGGGACCGCATAATGAGTGGACGGACGGGCGTTATCGCCCGACTCTCCACCAGCAAGCTTAAATCGACAGCAGTAACAGTCACGCGGTCGCGGCACCAGATCCAGTCTTTTTTAAAAACGAACTGCGGGAACTCAGAGGATCCGCATTGGCAATGCCTACGCTTTTCCTCTGAGAGGCATCACTTTTTCTGTGCATTCGTCGACGGCACCAGTGCAGCGCTTTGCTTTTTTGCGGTGGTCGCGGCACCCAGCTCTTGCATCACCGTTTCCCGCAATTTCATAAATCCGATGGCGCCACTCAGGAAATGGCCATTGATGAAGAAGCTCGGGGTGCCCTGTAATCCGAGTCGCAGGCCTTCCTGGGAGTCCTTCTTCACCGGGGCATTTTGTTCTCCGCTCTCCAGGCATTGATCGAAACGGGCGGTGTCGAGTTTCAGCGTGCGAGCCTCTTCCTTCAGGTGTGTCACTTGAAGCTTCTTGGTTTCAAACAAGGAATCATGAAACTCCCAGAATTTTCCTTGGGCGCCCGCACAACGCGCGGCCTCGGCGGCTTTTACAGCAAGAGGGTGCATGGGAAGGGGAAAGTCTTTGTAAACCAGGGAAATCTGATTGGGGAATTGTTGCCGGATCCGGGCGAGATCCTCATTCACTTTCTGGCAGTAGGGGCACTCATAGTCCGCAAATTCGACGATCTGGACCGGAGCGTTCTCGGGACCAAGCCTTGGAGCATTCGCCACCTCGACGTGAGCGCTGGGCTGGTTCAGCTCAATTACCACGCCATACTGCGCTCGAAGTTCGGCGATGTATGCATCCTGCGCCTTTTTCGTACGAATCTGGTGTACCGTATCGATGATGTGGCTGCGCGCCGACTCGTAAGATTCGTCGGTTTGTACGCCCTCGTAGTAGAAGCGGAGCTGATCCTCCGTCGGTTCTGGGACGTTAACGGCAACATGACGCTTCAATAATTCATCAAGAGTCACGCCTTCCTTCTTCGCCTGCATTTCCAATAGCTCATTGTCAATGAATTGCTCAAGGGCATCCTGCTCGGCAAGGTAGTATTTGTATTTGGCCTGAAGCAGTTTGCCTGCTTGCTTTTGCTCCAACTCATCTGCCGTCACCTTGCGGCCGGCAATCTCGGCTACCACGCTGGAGTCATTCTGGCCAACGGCTGGGATGGAAAAAGCGCCTAGAGCTATTCCCAGCCCAAGCGCAATCAGAGTGTTCTTGGTTGACATTGTGGAATTTCCCCTCTTTCGGAATTAGGAACATGTCTTGGGGGAGGAGAACATGCCTTCAGGAATTAGAACATGAGACAGGTTTAGAGGCAATTAGAACATGAGACAAATTTAAAGGGCCCGGACGCCGGTCGTAACCCCGGCGTCCGGGATGTTTCTATTGGGACCGGCTGAGCCGCTTCCGAACGAAGCTGCTTCAACCATCGTGCGCCCTTACCACACCCAAAGTCGAAAGACTAGAAGTCGTAGTCTTCCGGCTGGCAGGTGCAGGGTGCCCCGCTGAGCTGGGCGTCAAAGTAACACAGTTCCTGCAACAGCGTTTGTTCAGACGCCGCGAGGTTCGAGTCGGCTGCCTTGGTTTCGGTAACGTACCAGGGCCCATGTACCACAGGGACCAACGGGTTCGCCGGGTTATAGGGGACATTCGTGACCGACGCCCCTTGGACGTGCGTAGCCCACACCCGCAGTCCGGCCGTCGGTGTGTTGGCTGCGAAGCCCGGGCCCCCAGCATAGGTCGAAGACGAAATGACCTTGATGACGCCACGTGTGTCAATTTCTGTCCTAATGGCGTTGTAGTTGAGGTTCTTCAGCACGGACTCCGAGAGCAGACCGTCTGGGGTGATTGGACAGCTGCAGCACTGGGTCAACTCCTGGCTGTCATTGAATACGTAGATGGACGCATACAGGGTCGCTTCTGTGTCGCCATCGTTGATGATGCGCAGAGTTGCATCCGGTGCTCCCTCGACATTGTTGCCGGAGAAGTAGGTGGTGAAATAAACGCTGTTGTCACCTTGAGCCAGGGCAGTTCCCCCGATCATCATGGTGATCGCCAGCATCAACATCAAAAATCCGAGCTTCTTCATTTGTAGGATCCTCCTTGTGGTTTGGGCGCCTCGCGCTGGGGGAGGATCAGCTATGGGCGCTGGTAGCACTCTAACCTTTCCTCAGTTCCTTACAAGTACCCTTGTGGATTAGCCCAAGACGCTAGGGCTCTGAGCTACTACTTATGGGTTAGTTATACAAGCCAATGCATGCAATAGAGACAACTCTGCCTGGCGGACGCGCTTACTCGTCCAACCATGACTGCCGGTACCGCCCCAGCCTACGGTGAGGTTGCCGTCATTGCTGCTTTTGAAAATGCTCAAGTATCTCTCGCTGCTTTTCCTTCATCAGCTCCCCGCGAGCCTGCGGAGACAGTGGCTCCGTCGGAAGCGCACCGAGGTCCATATGCGACGAAACCGTTGGAGGCGGGGTCTCTGGAGGTGTATACAGATAAGGGTTGCTGGCTGGTTTCGGTTCGACAGAAGCTGTGGTAGATGTGTCTGTGTTTGCTCCACGGAGGGACAGCAAAACCTGTGCCGGCTGGCTTGGATTTTGCGGCGAACTCACGATGATGAAATTAAAAGGAGAACCGTTGAGCAACTGCTCCAGGACATCGTTGGCTGGTCCCGGTCCGGTGTGTTCAAAGATGCGCTCCAGGCCAGTACCGGGCGGAACCTCGATCATAGCTCCAGTTTTTTCCGCAATGGATTCCAGTACCGCGGCCAAAGTTGAGTTCTCCGCATCAATCGCGAGTTGACCATCCCGATAGGTGACCACGGGGCCGTGTTGCGCGGGGACAACCGTTCCAACCGGGACTACGGGGAGCGCATCAGGCCTCGGCACTAGCATCCCGCTGACGGGCCTTCCAACCGCAGTGGCCGTTAACTGTTGCGTTTTCCCGGTGGAGACCAAGGCAGGAGTAGGGCTCACTACGGCAACCACATTCGGCAGTGGTGCATCACCGGAGCTGACGGCAAGATATTGCCTTTCAACCACCGGGGCAGCGGCAACTACATTCGGGAACGGCGGTAATCCGGCGCTGGTGGCAAGGTTCTGTCTTCCAATCGCCGGGGCCGCGGCGATCACATTCGGGAGCGGCGGTGATCCGGCGCTGGTGGCAAGGTTCTGTCTTCCAATCACCGGGGCCGCGGCGATCACATTCGGGAGCGGCAGTAATCCGGCGCTGATAGCGAGCTGTATCCCAACGGCCGGGGCCGCGGCGACCACATTCGGGAGCGGCGGTGATCCGGCGCTGGTGGCAAGGTTCCGTCTTCCAACCACCGGGGCCGCGGCGACCGCATCCGGCAGCGGGGGCAATCCGGCATTGACAAGGCTCTGTCTTCCAACCTCTGGGGCTGTGAACGGTTGGGTTTTCCCGGTAGCAGCCTGGCCAGGAGTGGCATTCGCAGTCGCGGTGACGGAATCCTCAAGCCGGACCTGCGTCAATACAGAGTAATTGGGGTCCGAAACTAGAACGGCTTCTACGGTAACGACGCGCGGTTGCGGAAGTGAGGACGGCGTCCGGTAGATTCCCTGTTCATCGATCGTCCCGCAGTCTAATCCGGAACAGCCGATCCCCGAGACATTCCAATGTACGGCAACGGGTCTTCCTTGAGCGTCGGTAACTTCGAAGCGTTGAGTTTGACTTACCGAGACGGTTGCTTCATCAGGATGAACGGTAAACTTGTGCGGAATGGCACGCGTTGAGCGCTGAACAATTAGTTTGTGCGGAGCGGCTTGCGCCCAGAGTCCTTCGCATCCAAAACACGCCAGCAGGCCGACTGCGACCGCGATGCGCGTGCCGCCTTGAATGCCAGCGAGCAATTCGAGAACAGACCATGTTCGCGAACCACGTACGCCGCGCTCCGACTTTGCTGGAGTACCCCTAAGCATAACCGCCTCACCTCCGTGCGCAGCCATCGACCGCTCCGCACGGCGGCACGTTCACTTCGTAGATGCGGCTTTCGCTACCACCAGGGGAGAAGGCCGCGGTGGCAAACTCCAACATATTATACCTCCCGCTACTTGCGGGCTCGCGGTTCAGCACCAATTCCGGTTTCAGGGCAGGTGTCTTCTCATCCCTTAAACCAGGCTAGGGGAGCGTTCTTTACACCAGGCTAGGGGGAGGGCTCTAAGCATGACCAGTTAACTACGGGGATCCCCAAGGCAGCAATCCCACGATTGGGTTAGTCCATCCGCTTAAAGGTGCCAATTTAGTCCGTTTGGAGTAGCACAAATGTAGTGACCCTAATGTTCACGCCCATCTTCCTCTATTTTTCCTCTATTTTTCTTATTTCTTTCACTATCGATCTATTCCTATTGACAAAGGCGAGCCCTGCGGCGGATACTGTTGTGACGGATTTCTGGCCATGGTATCGTGGCTGTTGAAGGCCACTCCCCCCGCCTCAAGCCGGAAGTCGAGCTAGAGCTGGTCTGCGTGATCGCAGTTTCAACCGGGCTAAGCCGCTTTCAAAAACCACAGGAGAGCACCGTGACCATGGCTCCGAGCACGAACGGCTTTTTGCTGCTGGATGGTGAGATGAATCTGATTGCGTCGAATGATCCCGCCCTGCAAATCCTCTGTTTTCCCAGCGAGGCGAGCCGGATCAAGCAACCCAGAGTCTTTCTCGCGGATCGGGTGCGCACCACCCTGCTCGACCATCAGCAGCAGGACCGAAGAGCTTTCGTCAAAGAGTTTAAGTCGGGTAGGCGCCGTTACATCTGCAAGAGCTTTCAAGTTGACTGCAACGGACACTATTCCCCGCAGCCCGCTTTCGCGGTACTGCTGGAACGGGATGCAGCCGGCAGCTCGACGCTTACAGAATTGTCTAAACGGTTTGATCTGACGCAGCGAGAACGCGAAACGGTGGAGTACCTCCTGCAAGGCCTCACTAGCAAGGAGATCGCAACCCGCATGAAGATTAGTCCTAACACCGTCAAGGCTTTCCTGCGATTGGTAATGGTGAAAATGAAAGTTTCAACGCGTTCTGGAATTGCCGGGAAGCTTGCCGGATCCAGGTCTAGCAATTAAGTATTGCGCATTTGACATTAGCCACCGCGGATTAGCCCGATTGAAGAGTTTACGGGGACAGCAAGTTCGGGCATCATGCCAGGACTGTGACCAATCCCCCAGATGGAGAACGTCGCCAGCATGAGCGGTTCCCGCAGGTCCTTGAAGTGCATGCTCGAGGTCTGCGGTCGTTTCAGACCGCCAGTACCTATTCCAAGGAATTAAAGGAATTTAACTGTCGCATTCATAATCTGAGCAATGGCGGCGTGTGCATCCTTAGTTCGCGTGCCCTCCAGGCTTCGACGTTCGTGTGCTGCAATTTCCCGGTGTCCGATTCTCCGGTTTCGATTCCCACTCTCATGCAAGTCCGCTGGTCCGTCAAGCGCGGACAGAAATCGCCGAGCTACGTCAGTGGCCTTCAATTCGTCGTCTAGCCACGCGCTCTCTCAACATCGCAAAATTGCATGCTTTGTCTGGTCCGTTCGACCCTCAACCAATGTGCTAGTCCAAAGAGGTTAGGTCAAACTGAGAGTAGGCACGGGATAATCCAGTTGATATAGTTTGGCGTCGTTTGTTCATAATTGCCGCCCCCCTCCCCCCGGTTATAAGGCATCCACCATGAGACTCTCTCCAGCCACGAGACTCACTACAGCCGCGCGCGCGATTGGTGTTTTTGGTGCGCTCATGTTCTCCACATTGCTTCTAAGCTGCGGTTCGGGAAATCCACGACTTACACAAATCGTGATTAGTCCCGCAAACCAATCAATTGTGAAGGGCGCAAGTCTACAGCTCAGCGCCACGGGGACTTATAGCAACGGGACTCAGGAAGTCCTGAACGAGGTAGTATGGCAGACGAGCCAGTCAGATGTGGCCGCGATAAGCACCCAAGGCAACGTGACTGGCGCGGGCGAAGGAGTTGCCCAAGTGTCCGCCATCTATCAGGGGGTAACTGGCACTACGTCGGTCACGGTCGGACCCCCCGCATTAGTTAGTATCGCGGTAAGTCCGAACGCGTCCTCTTTGCCTGTGGGTGAATCCGAGCAGCTAACTGCGACCGGAACTTACAGCGATGGAACCACGCAAAATCTGACTCAATCGGTGACGTGGAGTTTGTCCGCGGCAATTGCCGTTGTGAGCTCGGCGGGTGCCACGGTTGCTGACGCAGTCGGAACGGCGACCATTAGCGCAACCTCCGGATCCGTGACCGGAACCGCGAACCTGACGGTGACTTCGGCGGTGTTAGTCGGCTTGAACGTTGTACCGGCGACATTATCCCTGCCGCTCGGGAGTGGCAGTCAGCTCCAGGCGATCGCAACCATGAGCGATGGGAGCCAGCAAACGATAAGTTCGTCGGCGAGTTGGCAGACGAGCCAATCAGCCGTGGCCACGGTCAATGCCCAAGGCTATGCGACGGCTGCGGGCAAAGGCGCCGCCCAAGTGTCGGCGACCTATCAAGGGCTAACTGGTAGCGCGTCGGTCACTGTCGGACCACCTGCGTTGGTTAGTATCGCGGTGAGTCCGAACCAATCTACTTTGCCGATAGACGAGACTAAGCAGCTAACTGCGACCGGAACTTACACCGATGGAAGCACGCAAAATCTGACGCAATCGGCGACGTGGATTTCATCCGGGCCGTCAATCGCCACGGTGAGTGCGGGCGCGGCGGTCGCCAAAGCAGTCGGAACGGCGGCGATCAGCGCGATCTCCGGATCCGTAACCGGAACCGCGAGCCTGACAGTGACGCCCGCAGCAGTAACCGCCCTGAACATTGTTCCGGCAACACTATCCATAGCCCTGGAAAGCAGCAGCCAACTCCAGGCGATCGCAACCTTTAGCGATGGAACAACGCAGAACCAGACCGCAACCGTAACTTGGAGTTCAATGCAGCCGACCATCGCCATCGTGAGTAGCGGTGGAATGACGACTGCTGAGACGGTCGGATCGACGACGATCCTCGCACAAGGCAGTGGCTTTACTGCGTCGGCGAATATCACCGTGACGCCACTTACCGGTGACAACAGCGTTTATTTCACCACCTACTACTCCGGCAACACTGTCTCCGGGGCTCCGGATGCAACGCTGCGTATCATCAACGATGGCGACACAGAAGCGGCCCTGTATGCGTCCATCTACGTGTTCAATGACAGCGAGGAGTTAACCCAGTGCTGCAGCTGTCCAATCACCCCAGACGGTCTGCTCTCGGAATCCGTGGCGAACAACCTCACGGCCAACGCCCTTAGGACAGGAGTTGACACACGTGGCGTCATCAAGGTCATTTCGTCCTCGACCTATGCTGGGGGCCCGGGCTTCGCAGCCAACACACCGACGCCCGGACTGCGGGTGTGGGCTACCGACGTCCAAGGATCGTCGGTCACGAATGTCCCATATAACCCGGCGAACCCTTTGGTCCCTGTGGTACATGGGCCCTGGTTCGTTACCGAAACCCTGGCAGAGGACTCGAACCTCGCGGCGTCTGAACAAACCCTGTTGCAGGAACTGTGTTACTTTGACGCCCAGCTCAGCGGGGCGCCCTGTACCTGCCAGCCGGAAGACTACGACTTCTAGTCTTCGCCGAAAAATCAGGTTACGACAGCGCCATTCGGCTTGCCGATACGGGTACGAACGGAGGCCTGTGCGCAATGGTTTAGCTATTCGACCAGAACCAGGAATTGAACGAGTGGTGTGGATGCTCTGCATACGGAGACTTTCCGTAGCTTTTGCTGTAGCTTTTTTGCCATTGCTGATTTCCTCTTCTGGCTAATACCAAAAAAGTCGAGAAAATCAGTGATTTTTGTTGTAGCTTTCTTGCGTCTCTCGATAAGCCCTTTAGTTCTTAGGGCTTAGAAAGTCTGGCGGAGAGGGTGGGATTCTCCGCACATCCGATAAACACAGGGGAATTCTCTTATTCTTCTATGACTTCCAGTTGGGCTATGTTCGTTTTTCCATCAAAAATGGAATATTCAACACCTAGGATTTTGGCATAATTGGTAGCCAATTGGTAGCCACTGAGTGCTTTTTTAAGAGGGCTCACCCGTTCACTGCTACTGATCCCCGCTCGAAGCCCGCGTCGATCTTCTGCCGCCCGGCTTGAACCGCTGCCTCAATCGCCAATTCCTGCGTCGGGAATGTGTCAGGCAGGTAGAACTGAGTTTCGGTCACGCCGGACGCGTCATGTTCTTCGATCCAAAGCTCCGCCGAGAATCCCCCATCCTGTTGCTGGTATGACCGTGCCTCGATGACGTAGCCCTTGTACCCCTGCCTGCTCTTCATGACCGTAACCTCTTACACCCAATTTATCGCACTTCGAGGGTTCAGGAGACTCCAAGCAGGGGGCGGCAGTCACACCTCGCTCAATTCACCGCCGCCCCGCCGCAGCACTTCTTGTATTTCTTGCCGGAGCCGCAAGGGCACAGGCCGTTTCGACCGATCTTAGAAGTGCTTCGATGGGATTCAGACGAGTGGCGCACAGAGGCACTGCCCGCGTGGGTTTGTCGCTGCTCCCTGAAATACTTGTATGCCCGCAATAACCCCGCCGCCATCCCAGCAATGACCTCCTCCCGCTGCTCCGCGCTGATGGGCTTGGGGCGCATCGCCGGGTCTTCGTCGTGCTCGTGGCACAGCATCATCATCGGGATCAGGCACCCGCCGTGCTTCTCGTCGTTCACAAGCTCAGCCCAGCCATCGTGCCGCATGTGCATGCCGCGCATGAAGCCCTGTGCCCAGTCGTTGCCGTGCGCCACCCCGTCCTCGTCCTCCAGCAGTAGCGGCACGTGAGCTTTCCCCTTGAGCAGCGTCCCGGCGATGGTGTTCCAGTGCCGCATGAGCAGTCCCAAGATTTCCTTCCCCTCGTCAAGGCTGGCGAACTCCACCGCCTCCGACAGGTCGCCGCCGAAGACCTCCCGGTTGTACTCGCTCGGCATCACCACGTCTGGTCCGGCAATCAGCGCGGCGAAGAACCCGTCCAGTTGCTCGACGTTCATTGCCTTCCCGCCTTTGCAGCTTTGGGGAAGTCGCCGAGGCGGTCGAGTTCGGCGTCGGTGAGGCGCCCGTTTTGGGTGAAGGTCTTCATGGGGAACCATCCGCAGGCTCCGCGAGGATTCTACGCGGCATTCGCTTTCGCGAGCAGAAAACAGCACTCGTCCGGTTGCGACTCATCAGGGCCGAGCCCAGTTGGTGAGTGACGTGGCGATCTTACCCGAACAGCACCGTACAATGACGACGGCGGTGAAACGGAATGCCGATGGTCTTCTTGCGCGGAGTGCTCCTCGTCGTGATCGGTGTCTACCTAATTGCGCTACTCGTGGCGGTCTTTTTCTCCGAACGACTGATTTTCCAGCCACAACAGGCTGGATATCGGGATGACGCTGCGATCCTGAAACTCACGAGTTCGGATGGAGCGAAGATATCGATGCACCGAAAAAAACATCGGAGTTCCATTCCATGTAATTCGAGAGAGCCTCATGACGCTGTTCGGTGACGTTCGCTATTGGATTGAGAACAACACTTACTCACTCGATGAGATAAGCGTTCGATTTCATCATCGGCTTGTACTCATCCACCCGTTTCCGAACGGCAATGGCAGGCATGCGCGGTTGATCGCGGACGTGCTTGCAATCAAGCTTAGCCGTCCTGCATTTACTTGGGGTTCGGCTAATCTCATCAAAGAAGGCGAAGCACGCAATAAATATATGGAAGTGATCAGAACAGCGGATAATGGCGACATCCAGCCACTTCTCAAGTTTGCCCGATCATGATTGGTAGCCGCTCCTGACTGCGGATGTGTTCGTCTGCGGGTCACCGTAATGGGAGGCAGGATGCGCGTCGTCAGCAACAGCAATACCAGCATCAGCAGCAGTACCAACAGTAGCATCACAATCACCACCAGCATCACCATCGCAATCAGCATCATCATGGTTTGCAGCATCAACGCCGACGATCACAACCATCGGCAGCGAGCCAGAGAACGTAACCTCCGCCGGCGACTCCCTAGCCGCCACCAGCGCCCCACTCGTCGTTCGCCGCCCCCTAGTCCTGCCCATGGACGTCTCGACAGTCAGGCGCACTTCTAAATCAGCCGGGTACCGCATAAAATTCAGCCTGTCACATGTCTGCTTGGCAGGGAGAGTACGTGAGCAACTACATCGATCTTCGTGATCCGCCTCCTAAGCGCCGCTCCCGGTGCGATGACGGTCAGGAGTAACACTTGACCGTTCGACGTGACCAAGGGCCCCAAGGGCTGGCAAGCGGAGAACGTTACCCCTGTCTAGGTAACGACGCTTTCTAAGGCGATGGCGTGCCCGAGATTCGAAAGGATATCTCGGGCATTTTGTGTCTGGAATGCAAACGGCTTGGGCTGAGGAGATAACGATCCGAAGTTCGCTGCTCAAACTTCGAAGGTCAAGGGGCGGGTGCTCGTTGCACCGGACCCCGTCGCCGATGAGCCCATCTGGCAATAGCTTTCCGTCGTGCTATTTAGTGCGCCGTCGGCCAACGCAAAGCTGTTCCACCAGCAGTTTGACATCGGCGGCGCACAAGCCTAGCATCGGAATTGAACAAGCTACCTCTTCTTGCTCTTTCAGATCCTCTGAACTAAGTCAGCCCATCTGAAGTTTTTCCTCTTAGCGTCCCCCTGAAGGAGGAATTGCGTCATGACACTATTGACCCGTTGGGAGCCTTTCCGTGAGTTTTCCACCATGCAAGACCGCATGAACCGCATGAATCGTCTTTTCCGTGAGTCCTATAGCCCCGAAGGCCCGGAAGAGGCATTGACGACCACCAGCTTCGCACCGCCAGTGGACATCTACGAAGACGAGCACAATATTACTCTGAAGCTTGAAGTTCCGGGCATCGACGAAAAAGACATTGATGTCCGCATCGAGAACACCACCCTCACCGTCCATGGCGAGCGCAAGATGGAGAAGGAAGAGAAAGAGGAGAACTTCCGTCGCGTCGAGCGGCAGTACGGAAGCTTCACCCGCTCGTTCACGCTTCCCAGTTCCGTGGATCCGGGGCAAGTGAGCGCCCACTATGACAAGGGCGTGCTGAAGATCAACCTCGCCAAGAAGGCGGAAGCCAAGCCCAAGCAGATCAAGGTTAATGTTGGCAGCGAGAAGACCCTCGAAGCCAAGGTTCACGGCAAGGCCGCGTAAGGCCAGTAATCAGTGAAAGAAACGGGAGGCGGCCGATATCGCCTCCCGTTTTGCTTGTCCCCGAGGCGAGTAGGGAAAAACCGTACTGGAGGATTTCATGGAATACTTTCTCCTAGACCATCCACCGGATCGACTGACTCTTTGTAATCGTTCGAGCTGCGAGGACATCGCTGACTATCTGGAAGTCAACGAACAAGGACGGGAGGACTTCGTCTGCGCTGCCCACACCAGCAGTGAAAGGCACGCTTCAGTTCTGCCGAAGGGCGTACCCAGTGCCGAACCGCGCCGAAGCCGACCTGCTGCCTAGCCCTGCTCGGCATCGTTATGAAGGAGTAATACACTACTTCACCCCAGACGAACTCCGGGGGGCTCGCTTTTGGCAGCGACTCAGCTTAACCCCTTTTCCTAAAAAAACGAACCGCCGCGTAGATCACAATCACGATTATTACGACCTCAACGATCTGCGTAACCGTCGTCGCGCAGCCTCCTGACGACGTCCAATTGTCACTTCCTCGCGGTAGTTTTCCTTTTCTCGATCTTGTCTGGACGGCGATCTGCCTTTTTTTGCAGTTGTTCAGTCTGCCGCACTAATCTGTCGGCTTTGGTGCGTTTCTTTGCCATACCCATAGCTTGACACAACCCTGATGCCAAAGCGAGGTTCTACACTGCGCCACTACCGGAGATGAGCGTTTCCTGAGCCATGCAGGTATCGAGCCGAAGCCCACGCCGAGATTTCGGCGGGCGGGCAGATCAGGCAGGTTACGAAGACGGTCAGCCAAGGCAAACTGCGGGTGAAAAAACAAAAGCGTCCCATGACTCAATGAGTCATCGGACACTTCCGTCGAACAGCTCTCCCCAGAAGCCTGCTCAATCGCAGGCTAGGCTCTGATGCGTTCATTGGGAATGGCTCCAACTTGCTACCGTGGAAAATGCGAAAATCGTCTGGGGCTCAGGCGATACCGGGGGCTGATTCAATTGAAGGGACGGCTTCCGGTTCCGGTCGGATGACGCGCTCGACTGCCGCGAAGGCGTGGGAAGCGTCGTGGGCAGCAATGTGCTTCAGCATGTCCGTTGCCGATTGAAGTGGCTTCTCACAAACCTTGTTCATGCTGATCGTGTGCCCGCAGTCTCTGCATGTCATGAGAGTGCCGCCTGCGATGCTTCTAGTCGTGGTGTACATGCCTCAGGACTACGCTCTATTGGTGCCAGCGTCCGGCGTCTTAATTTATTTCCACGACTGTTCAAAATTGTACAGACGCCACCCTGCTTTTTGTGGTGTGGGGCTTTCCAATATTCGCCAGACAGCCTCTGAGATTCACTTAATTCTTAGCTTCGCTGCTTGTTCGAGTTGCTTCACAGCGGCCATGGTTCGTGCGGTGTAGTCTACACGCTTTCCCGACCTCGGGCGTCGGTGGCGTTTGGTGACAGAATCATGCTTTGACATTGGCTCCTCCTGTTGCTGCTCAAGTACCTCACAGGTCGCTGTGGCTATGTACTCCTGCACTCCAGAGCTAGTCGTGCTCTTTGCGCATCCTTTTTCGAGCACGCTTTTGAGCCAACGCTTGCTTCACGCGGCGTCTCTCGCCCGGCTTTAGATAGAAGGAGTGACGCTTCACGTCCTTAATAATGTCTTCCGTCATAACCTTGCGTTTGAACCGCCGCAGGGCGTTCTCCAACGACTCGCCTTCTTGCAGTCGAACTTCTGCCATTCTCATCACCCCGCCGACCAGTTTCAATCGGATACTTAGAGCTTACTCCCTTTGTGTGGCGCTCGAACGAATCGCCAAAAACACGCTGGTCAGAGAATAAGGACACGCTCACTCCGAACCGCGATTTATAATCAGGCTCATGAAAGTTACCACTGGTGTGATTGCTTCGGCATTGCTTGTCATGCTCGGTTCTCTGGCTCCGCTATTCGCACAAGCGCCTGTCCAACAGCAGCAACCTGAGTTCGTCAAACAAGGTCAGCAGTTGATGCGGGATGGAAAGGCGGAAGAGGCGTTGGCACTTTATCGCCAGACTCTCCTGACTTCGCCGAATTCGGTTCCTGCCAACGTCGCGGCTGGGAGCGTACTCGACCTGATGGGGAAAGGCGAGGAGGCACGGAAGTATTTCACCAAGGCAATCGATGTTGCGGACACGCCCGAGGGCAAGGCATCAGCCAAGAGAGCGATGGCGATGTCATACGCTTTCGAGGGGAATTGCCAGAAAACCGTTGAGTACGAACAACAGGTTTTCGACTTCTACGGCAGCGTGAAGAACTTCTTTCAGCAGGGAGAGATTGCGGACGAGGCGGCTCGCGTTTGTATCGATTCCGGCGATTTGGACGCTGCGTACAAGTGGTACCAAATCGGCCACGATACGGGGCTGAAGGAACCTGTCATCAAGCCCGCTCGGCAAGACCTGTGGAATTTTCGGTGGGAGCATGCGCAGGCTCGCATCGCCGCCCGGCGCGGCGACCAAGCGGAAGCGCAAAAGCACCTTGCTGCGGCAAAGGCGATTCTGGACAAGGGCACCAATCCCGAGCAAGCGCCGTTTTTCCCTTATTTGAAAGGCTACGTCGCGTTCTACATGGGAGATTACAAAGGGGCTCTTGAGGAATTAAGACAGGCGAACCAGAACGATCCGTTTATCCAGTGCCTGATGGGTCAGACTTACGAAAAACTGGGCGAGAAGGAAAAAGCCGTGGAGTACTACCGCAAGGCTTCGACAGCAGTTTCACACAACCCCACCGCCGCGTATGCGGTTCCGTTTAGTAAGAAGAAGCTGCGCTAACTCCCATGTGAGCGTAGCCTCGCCCGCCCCCTACGAGAAAAGCCGATTCTGAATCTGGGCGAGTTCCACGGGCGCGGAGCACTCCGCGTCGTCGTTAGACACGTTGTTGAACCCGTGTGCTCACGGCGTAGCACGCATCACGCGGGCATCGCAGGGTTTCAACAGTTCGGACGGCGTAGGCTTGTGCCGCATTTGGTCACCATAAAATCCTACGCATGGAATTTTCCCAGCTTCACCAGTTTTACGGGTGCCGGTGCAATACATGCACCGCTATATCCGGCCAGAACTCCCGAAACACATTCGTCAGCACATCTCGCCCGATGGCCCATCCGTATTTCGAGGCTATCGCTCCCGCAGTCCGCGTACCGCTGGGGTAGTACGCCAGAGAAATACCTTGCGCGATGCCCCTGCCGAGAATTTCCGAAGCGTTGAAGCTGTTGTGTCCGTGATAATCGGGCGTGATCAAAATGCGGGACGCTGCATAGATTCCGCGCTTCCCAATTCCGCCCTTGCCCAGCGCATAATAGCGCTCGTCCTGATGAAAGACGCTAGGCAGCGCGAAGATCACCCAGTAGTTGCCATCGGCTTTGTCCACAAGTCCGCGCCAGTAATATCTTCCGTAGCCGGGCATACCTTGCCCAAGCTGCGGATGAGCGTCGGTCCATTCGGCAAACGCGGAAGTGATCCCCACAAAGATAAACGACGAGTAGTCGAAGCTGTTCTTCGTCGCGATCACGAACGCCTGCTTTGGCGTGGGAGGTGGGGGGATGGCACCGGCGCTCACCGCCCGGAAGTTAGGCATGACACCCAGAATGCGTTTCGGCTGTGGCGGTGGAGTGTTCTGTGCAGCAGGCTTCGCGCTCTCAGACTGCTGCCCGGCTGCCTGTGTGCCACTGGGCTGCGCGCCTTGGCGTTCTGCGTCTGCAGCACTCCCTCCCGCCGCAGTAGTAGACAACGCCGCGCCGGAATCCTGTGAATCCGCCAGCGCCCCAGCCGAAGCGTCTTGCGCGAACGAAAACCGCGCCCCGCCCCAGATAATTACCCCTGTAAGAAACAGTGCCCCAATAAGACGCAAAGCGGAGCCTCCATATCCGAAGCAAACCTATCCTGAGTCCGATGCCTCATCGGGGCATGAAGTGGCCCGCACCCCGCGAAAAGCCTCTCGCGCAGATTCCACACCAAGACCCGTTTCTGGACTCGGTGGATTCTCGCGCTTTTCCCCCAACTCGATAGGGAGTCCCTATTTTAAACGGGTGCTCCGAGAGAGTGTCAGGCCGCATACCAGAGCGAGTGCGGCGACCATCGGCTGCACGAAAGGCACTGGGTCTCCGTCCACTGATGGAGGCAGGCTGGACAAACTCCTCCCGTGTCGAAGGTGTTCCACCCACAGGTGCAGGTGCAAAACCATTTGTCTTCCTTGCGGGGCGACCAGCCGCAGAGCGGGCAGCGGATGCGCGAGCCGGAGGAGTCGTGGCTCTTGTCAAGAGCAGGTTCGCGGTCGAGCACGTTGCTGTCAGGCATCCTCCATATATTATGGAACACGTGAGTGTACGAATTGAGCCGATGATTCCTGCAGATTGGGAGCAGGTCTGCGCCATTTACGAGGAGGGCATTGCAACGGGGCTAGGCACCTTTGAGATGCAGGCACCTTCGTGGGAGGAGTGGGACCCAGCGCGTCTGCCGCATTCAAGGTTGGTTGCGCGGGAGGAACGGGTGCTGGGATGGGCTGCTCTGAGTCCGGTCTCTAAAAGGGCGTGCTACGCAGGTGTCGCCGAGGTTGGGGGCTACGTAGCAGCCGTGGCACGCGGTCGCGGCGTCGGACGTGCCCTGCTGGACGCGATCATCCAATCATCGGAGTCCCACGGAATCTGGACTCTTCAGGGCGCGACAATCGCGGAAAACGCTGCCAGTTTGGCTCTTCAGGCGACATGCGGATTCCGGGTCGTGGGGCGACGCGAGCGGATCGGCAAGCTTTCTGGACTGTGGCGCGACACGATATTGACCGAGCGCCGGAGTACGAAGGCGGGCATAGACTGATCTTATTGTTCGGCACGAACGACAATTTCCATCGGTGTAATGACTGTAGAAAATATCGCTCCTGTCGCAGATTTGTCTGTCACTGTTTCAAGTAGCGAAGCGCAACACATCCTGATTTAAAGGTCTTTGACTCAACCAGTTTTAATTGCAATCTCTCCTGTAGGCTAATACCTTCCAACAAGCGTCTCCCTTCCCCTACCACTGTTGGATGAACGACAAAATCATATTCATCAACCAGACCAAGTTCTATAAGCTGTGAAGGAATAGATACGCCACCGGTTAAAATATTTTTGCCTTGTGCTTGTTTCAATCTAAGTATTTCGTCTTGAAGCTTCGTACGAACAATTCTCGTGTTTTTCCCTTCAGCGCTGTCTAATGATTGTGAAAAAACAATTTTGTTGATGGAATCGAAAGTTTGAGCAAATTCGTTCGCTGCCTTTGTCATGGACTGGTTTTTTGCGACATCAGGCCAAAAAGGAACCATCAACTGATAGGTTTTACGCCCATAGACGAGTAGGTCAACATCTCGCATGAGGTCCGCGAAATATTCATATATTTCTTCAGCAGGAATGAATTTGGTGTGGTCGCAGCAGCCGTCTAGGGTGGTGTTGATTGCGAAGATTACATTTCTCATTTGATTGCCTTTCGTTTTGCTTTGAACTCAGGGAATGCTTTCATCCCGCAGAATTTTATAGCAACCCGGAAGCCGCAGTATCGGTTGTGTCTTAGGCGAAGAGATGGTTCTGCATCTCGCCAACCTCCACAGGTCGCGAACATTCCTCGTCATCGTTTGCCACGTGATTGATCCGGGCGCTGACCGGATAGTATCGCATCAGCCGGGCATCATAGGGCTTCAGCAGGTCGGACGCCGCAGCCAACTCCCTCATCCCCAACAAAGTTTCGAGAGTTTCTACGATTTATTGTGCTACATTAGTATTCGCTAAGTTTGACTCACAAGCAGTTGAAGGTCGGTACCGCCAACCAGCGCCACCCCCTCTACAGCAGCGAATCTTCTCAGCACATTTCAAGAAGCAAGAAAAAGGAACATCAATGGCAGAACAAGGAACGGTGAAGTGGTTTAACGACGCCAAGGGCTACGGCTTCATCAGCCGTCAAAGTGGCGAAGACGTTTTCGTGCACTTCTCCGCTATTCAAGCTGGCGGCTTTAAGAGCCTGCAAGAAGGCCAAAAGGTGCAGTTCGACGTAACCAAAGGGCCCAAAGGATGGCAAGCGGAGAACGTTACCCCTGTCTAAGTAACGACGCTTTCTAAGGCGATCCCTGCCCGAGATTCGACGAGATATCTCGGGCATTCTCGCGTCTGGAATGCAAACGGCTCCGAAGTTCGCTGCTCAAACTTCGAGGGTCAAGCGGCAGCGGCTGCTGGTCGCACCTGATGCCGTCCCGATTTGTCGCATCCAGATGGCGGCTTGATCGGACTCCCGTCAAGATGACATTCAACCACAAGGGAAATTTGTGGCCGAAGACGCCGTCAAGTCTATCCAGACCCCGCGGTGCAGCCCGGAGACAGTGTCCGTACAGATTCACGCTTAGGCTGGCAACCCTAGCCTGCGTGTTTCGTCTCCCGAGTTGCACAGCTCAAGTATGATCGTGTCGCCGTATTTCACGGGCAGCATGGCTGGGCACATCGTAATCGTCTTTCCGTCCGAAAAGTGCTTCGCAAATTCGGGTGCTCGCATTTATCGCTCATATATCCCAATACTGGCGTTGACATACTTTTGCCTTTTGTTTCTGACACTTGCGTCAAATCAATCCCCTAGAGCAGGAACGCAAGATATGCATGTGCGGAGTTAAGGAGTTGAGTTCCTGCGGAGTTACACGGAAAAACGAGGAACGCAGGAACGCAGGAACGCAAGAACTCATACATATATATCTGCGTTCCTACATCTCCTCCGTCTCTATAGCCATCGTCTCCCCTTCAAATGCTGGGAATTCTTTGCCCGGCAAAGCCATCCACCACGCCTTCCCGCGCCCAACTTTGCGACCGTCAATGTGCATCTGGCGCACGCGCTTCGGCTCGACTAGCCCGTTCATGTGGCGCACCTTGGTGACGAGAAACCAGCAAGCCAGTTCCTCAGGCGATTGGTTTTCCAGCAGCTTTTGAAAATCAGCGTTCTTCATTTTGTCTTGCCTCCTAAAAACAAAAAGCCGCACAGGTCGCTTATGGCCTATGCGGCGTGGCTTCTCGTGCGTCTTGTCCGAGCCTACTCCGGCGAATCTCGCGGCTTCGTTGCCCGCGTCCGTGTTCCGACTTACACTAACATTATACGCTGCTGTCCCTGATCTATCTATGGCACGGGCGTGTGGTTACTTCTGTTGTGTGTTCGTGCCTGCGTGTCGCTCTTACTTTGCCTAGTTTCATGAGTTCGCTTCTATTTGTAGGATGCCGATTTCTAGTGCGATGATTCACGATTTCTTACTCCCAAAAAGAAAACGCAACGCCGAGTGCTTCTGCACTCTGCGGCGTGGCGTCATTTGCAGCCTACTCCGGTCCCCTCGGTTTTGGCTACCCGGCGCACTGGACGGGCTTCTCACGGTGACAGCCAACTTGAGGGCTTTCGACGTGCGGTTATTCTGGGGCACGCGAGGAACGGGTAGAGTCGGGTTAAACGATTGGGGATCAGGCTACCTCGCGGTGATCGAGCCAGTCGGCGACCTTGTCAGGGTCATAACGCCACTCGCGACCCATCCGGTATGCTGGAACACGCCCTGCACGAGTCCATTCCCGTAACGTCACCGGATGCACGTTGATCAGTTTGCAGAGTTAGGCGGAACCGAATGGCTTCGCTCTCGATTTATTTCGGCAAAGCTGCCGTTGACCTGCATGCGGGTCTTCTCGCTACCCAATTCCGCATCTGCCAAATACCGCAACGTAGTTTCCAATGACTCATGACCGAGCCACATTTGAATGGTTCGTGCGGGGACGCCGTTGGCGTGGTGCATCGTGGCAAACGTCTTGCGGAACCGATGGAGAATCCAATGCTCACAGCACGCCGCATCTTTGCAGGAAACAGCCTTGCCATTCAATATGCCTGTGCAATGACCGCAGTTGAGTCCAGCCGCCAGTGCTCGCTCCTTCAACATCCGCAGGAAGTGGCCTTCGGGATTCCCCTTCGTGTTGGGAAAGATGAGCCACCCATCGGGGTGCATTGCCTTGCGGACTTTCAACAATTCGACAAGCGAATCGGGGATGGGCACGGTGCGTTCTTCTTTATCTTTAGGCTCCCAACCCCATTGCCTCTTCTGCAAAACCGAGATGGTCTTCTGACGAAAGTCCACATCGGTGTCACAAGCATGGGCAACTTCGTCTTCTCGAAATCCGGTGCCCAAAAAGAATTGCCATATCTGCAACTCTTCGTCCGTCGAGGCAGCGTTAAGCGCACGCAGTTCCTCGATGGAATATGCCTTCACTTTCTTCTCAGTGTATTTGTGCCGCAAGGTGACATTGGTGATGTCCTGTGCCCGCAGGAAAGTGACAACATTGCCCACACGATTTGCGATGGTGTGATCGTCCTGTCCATCTTTCTTGAGTACCACGACATAGGCGGTCAAATCACTCTTGTCGATTTGGTCGAGCCATTCTTTCGTGGTGCACACCTTGCGGAACTCGCTCGTAGCCAGCGTGTATGCCAGCAGGGTCCGATGCTTTCTTGTGGCTGCGACGTTGTCGAGGTATGTTTTCATGGCGTCGTCGATGTTGATGCGCTTCGACGGAGCGGATGCGACGGTAGACACCTCCGATATTAGTGTCGCTTCCTTGGTTGCCCTCGCTGCCAGAGCGGCGTTCAGGCTATTTACGCTGAGGGTCTCCCACCGGCGCTTGCCCTCGGCAGCATAGCGCAGGCAGAAGATAGTGCCATTGGGGTAAAGCTTTTTCTTGTTGGGTTTCCTGTAGGTGCGCTTGCCACCTACAGTCTCTCGAATCCACAGGCTCACGATCATGATTCTTCCTCTGAGCCCAATACTGAGAATCAGAGAAAAATCATGAATATTGGTAGCCACCTGTGGTAGCCACGCCCCTAAGTGATTGTGATTAAAGGTATGGCGGAGAGGGTGGGATTTGAACCCACGATACCCGTTAAGGTATGTCCGCTTTCGAGGCGGATCGTTTCAACCGCTCACGCACCTCTCCGAACCCCAGTTGTTATTGGTCAGTTGCCGGCAAGAGTTCTCCAGCCAGTAGCAGTTGCCGCGAACGACTATCGACGCTGCCGAAAAAACTCTTGCACCATTTCTGCCGCACGTCCGGCCAGCACTCCGCCCCGGATCTCCATGTGATGATTCAGACTAGGGTGATTCACCACCTGCAGAATCGAATGGACGGCGCCCGCCTTCCGGTCATCGGCACCATACACCAGGCGGCGCAGGCGGGCATGAACTGCCGCTCCCGCGCACATGGCGCACGGTTCGATTGTAGCAAACAGTTCGCAGTCACCGAGCCGGTGATTACCGACGTTTCGTCCTGCTTCACGCAGCGCCACGATTTCAGCATGCGCGGTTGGATCGCAGTCGGTGAGGTTGCGATTCCATCCGCGTCCAAGCACGCGTCCTGCGCACACCACGACCGCTCCCACCGGCACTTCGCCCGCCTCCAGGGCGCGTTGGGCGCAACGCAGGGCCTCTTCCATCCACGCCTCGTCCGACAAAAGCGCGCTCGACGAAGGCGTCTCAGACAGTGGCCCGTCAGAGGCAAGCCCGTCCGAGAAATTTTCGTCGAAGAAGTGCAGTTGTCCGTCACCAGTGGCGGGTTGCCAGAAAGCTAGTCCCTCAGTCCCCGGTTCTCAGCAACAAGTTCTCGGATGAGAGTCTGGACCGGCGGAGCGACCATTTCATTCTAGTGGCTTCCCCGTCTTTACGGGGCCGATATTCCAATACGACCGTGTGATTCGGTAGCGTCTCGAGTGGAAAAGTCAGTTCGTTAGACCAGCAGACCTGATATAAGCCAGAATTACCTCTTGCTCCGCAGGCAAATGCGGGCGGCGAAGGCGCGGCCTCGAAAGTGCCGAAGGTGAGGAAGTGCCCGTTCGCGGCCTTAGTGGCGATGGACTCTGCAGTAGCAGGCCGTGCAAAGCGTGATCAAGTTTTCCTCTGAATCGGCTCCCGAATGGCTGCGGAATTCCCGGTGGTGCACCTCAAGATTGGACATCGTGCCACAGGATTGACACCTCCAGCCGTCGCGACGCAGAATCTGCTGGCGCAGGCTTTCGTACGACAAGGGATCCAGCAGGTGAGCGGCTTTGGGGCGAATCATTCCTAGCAGGCTGCGGAAAAATTGATGTGCAGCGTGTTTTTCTTTCTGTTTCTCATCGTTAACGATGTCGAACGGTTTGATTTCCGGTGTTTTTGTGACCCTCAGGATCTGACTCGATGCTCCTGAAGACACACAGTCGGCCTGAGTTACGCCGCCGGAACTGCGGCGGTGAGGTTGCGCATGCGCACCAGATTGTAGGCGGCGCAGGCGAGAGTAAAAATCCAGTGCACCTTGCACACTCCGCGATGCCGTACCTTCCGCAGCAGCGCGATCGTCTTCAGCCAGCCGAAGCATTCTTCGATCCGCTTCCTCTTTCTCTGGCTGATGGCATACCCCGGGTGCCGTGTGGTGTGGCCATCAATGGCGCTGCCACCGGGCCGCGCATGGTTCTGCGCCACGTGCGGTGTGACTCCCATCTGCCGACACTCCTTCACGAAATCTCGCGTGTCGAATCCTTTGTCTCCGCCCACGGTGACCGCCTTCGTTCCCGGAACCTGCTCCAGCATCACCAGCGCCGCGTCGCGCTCGGCCGTGCCGTTCGCCTGAAACACTTCCGCGTCCACGATCAGCCCGTTGCGATTCTCCACCAGCAGATTCCCGCTGTAACTCAATTTCGACTCCTTCCCCTCGCCCTTGCGCGCCAGCAGCGCCTCGGGATCGGTTTTCGACGCGTGTGTCTCGTTTGACCGCCGCTCGCCGCGAAAGTTCACCGTGGGATTGCCGGGATCGTCCGGCGGAGACGATGGCTTTTCGTCCTTGGGTTGAAAGCTCTTCGTGCTCGCCCAAGCCTCCAGCAGCGTACCGTCGACGGTGAAATGCTCGTCGCTGGTCAACCCCTTGGCATGCGCTTGCGCGACCACGTGCGCCAGAAACTCCTGGGCCACGTCGGCCTCCAGCAAGCGGTCGCGATTCTTGGTGAACACGGTCGGGTCCCACACCTCATCATCGGCGTTCAGGCCCACAAACCAGCGAAACAACAGGTTGTAATCCATCTCTTCCATCAGCAGGCGCTCGCTGCGGATCGAGTACAGCATCTGCAGCAACTGCGCCCGCAACAACTTCTCCGGCGCGATCGAGGGACGCCCCACGCGGGCATACATCGTGTCGAACCGCCGGGACAGTTGCCTGAGTACTTCGTCCACCATGGTCCGGATGGCACGCAGCGGATGATCCTTCCGCACCCGCGCTTCCGGCGACAAATAACTGAAGATGTGATTCTGCTGCCGATCGTCTCCGCGCATGCCTTCTCGTACCACACTCGGCTGTGGATTAGGAGTAGTTTTTCAGCAGCCTGCTAGGACGCCTTCTCACGCAGGTTTTCGAGGAAAGCCTGCCGCTGTTCCCCGGGCAAGAACCTGTAGTAGCGTGAGATCGAGTTGAGCAGGATCTCCGGATCGCCATTGTCCAAATGCGCGCCCGCCAGGAAGTCGGCGCAGATCATCTCCAGACAGTAACCGCGGGATTTGTCCGTGCCCAGCATCAGAGCGGCAGTCTCGATCGCCTGCTCGATCACCGGGATCTGGCTCTTGTAGACCTTGAAGTAGATCAGTTCCGACGATTCCTCTTCCTTTCCCGTCAGTTCCTTCTCCACCTCCCGCCGGAATGCTTCCGTCGGCATTGACCGGGCTTCGTGCACCCAGAGTGCACAAATGAAGCGCTGACCCTCCGCCCGCGCCAGCTTCGCCAACTCCCTTCCTTTCGTCCAACCGATGTCCTTGAGATCCTTTCTGATCTCCGGCGGCAGGTGCTCGTGGATGGACATCAGGTAGTACGCCTTCCTTCTCGATTCCGGGAACCGCCTCGCTAGGAACTCGTCAAACGACTTCAGGTTCTCCAGCCTCCAGTACTGTCCCGCCCGCACCTCGCACAGATACCTGCCCAGCTCGACGAAGCGGGTATCGCGCTCTGCCTCTTTCTGCCGTTCCCACGCCAGGATCTCGTCGATCTTGGTGAGGACGAACAGTGCACGCTTGCGATTGAGCTTTGGCGGCATCGGCATCGGCCTAAAACGAAAGTTCGTCAAACAGACCAAGATCGACTCCTGGCTTGCGCACAAGGGCGGCCTCGACCAAGTCGCGCTTGTCGAGGCAGAGCCCGATGAAGGGGCAGGTTGTACATGGATTCTGTGGAAAGCGGATGCCGCTGTGCGGCAGGAACAGCCCGGACTCGATCCGTCGGACGGTATCTTCGACCAGATTTGCGAACTCCTGCCGCTGCTCGGCAGAAATGGTGGCTCGGAGGTACTGAACTTCGACCAGCCGCTTGCGGACGAAGACAACCTGGGCGACTTCGTCGATCCCCGTCATCCAGGAATAGCAGACGAGTTGCGGATCCAGTGCGGAAATGCCGGCGGGCTCTTCCGGATATCGGGCAGACGTAGTCTTCCATTCCAGAACGCAGGGTGTACCGTCGAGTTCACCAATGGCATCGACGTAGGATACGAAATTGTTGCCAGAGCTGAGCATGCGATTGAACTGAATCTGCTGGCTTGAACGCGGGCGCCGAATACGAACGCGGCCGTCCTGAGCGAAGCGCTCGAGCAACTGAATGCCTTGCTGCAACATTCGATCCCAGGTGTCGTTGCCGGAGTAGGTCAGGTCCATGTCCTTGCACGCACCCCACTGCTCGAACAGCACAGCCGCCGGGTCTTCCCGGCGAAACAGGGCGGCAATGGCCTGTTCGAAGCCTCGGCCAAAGAGCATGGCAGCACGTGTGTCTTTCTCTTGCCAACCATCAAGGTATCGGTGCCGGTAACGGCGCGGACAGCTAAGGTACTGGCTGATCTGGGTGTAGGAGTAGGTCATCGGGACGCCTCCTCGGTGTTGGAGCGAGCAGCACTCGAAACCGGAACTGCGGAGAGTTCCTCCCACTGGCTGGCCGGGGCGAAGCCGTCGAGGTTAATGAGCGAAATCCCGTTGATCACGGTGTGGCTAATCTTGACGACACCGCGGAGTCCGGGCAAAGCCTTCTCATCCACCTGTCCGTGGGCCAGCAGTTCCGGGTCATAGAGGAAATCCCGCAGGAACCAGCCCAGCTTCCACATCGCTTTTTGGGTGCAGTAGAGACGACCGACGATGGACTGGCCGGCCAGTGTCCGAGGCTCGAGAACGGAGAGCCGGAGGACATAGAACGGCTTGTGGGCGTGCCAGCGGAACTGGGCGCCATCGACGCGGACGAGGAAGATCCCGACGGGACTCCATGGCCGCTTCAGCGGTGGATCGCCTAAGCCAATGAAAACACGGTAACTGCTTCTGTTTTCATCGTCAAGCGCAGAATGTGAAGATGGTTATAAAGGTAACGGGACCCCTAAATTGTAGGTGAGGGTTTCACTAATCTTACACACGCGCGGCCCGCGCTCCCGAGTTACTCGCTCCGCCCACCTTGCCGCATGCCGGTTCCTAGTCTAGATTTTCTGTTCTTCCGGCCAGTGCCGCGCTTACGCTTGGATGATTTCTTTTTCTTAGGCATGCAGGAATTCTAGCACCCCCGACTGGCAGCGCTCTGCCCGCGGAATTCTACACCCTGCCTGCCCACCTGAAATCCCCGTCTTCTGCCACTTTGACAGTCTTGCCCTTTGTACTTCATCCATCTCCTCACTCCCCGGATAGGCCGCCAAACGCTTTTTGAATAAAAGCAACAATCCTGCGCCGAGCATCGAACCCATGCCAGGGTTCCGCCGTCGGCCCTCCATTGATCGCCATCGCCAGAGACCCATGATCATCCCGCGGATAAGTAACCAGATCCACGGGAACGCCCATTTGACGCAGCGCCCGGTACATCTCCTGGGACTGCCCGGGCGGATCCACCGAATCTCTCTCCCCCTGCAGCAGCAGAAACGGCGTCTCTGCTTTCCCCACACCTGCAAGTGGGCTTTGCCGCCAAACATCCGCCGGATGCTCCCACGGCTTCCCGAAATACCACCGGTCCTCCCACGACGAATTCTCCGTTCCATATTCGCTGTATTGGTCGATTACTGGGGCTCCGCTCACGATCGCCTTGAAGCGCGTCGTCTTCCCCTCGACAAATCCAGCCATCGCGCCTCCATAGCTATAGCCAATCAGCGCCATTCGCTCCCCATCGAGCGGCTCCGTCTTGAGCACAAAGTCCACCCCCGCCATAATGTCGCGACAGTCGCCCCCGCCCAGATCGTTCTTGTTCGCCCCAGCAAACTCCACGCCATACCCGCTGCTGCCCCGCGGATTCGTGCGCAATACCGCCCACCCCTGGCCGAGCAGGAAGTCGACGAAGGGTGCATACTCATCCACATACCCACCCAGTGGCCCGCCGTGCACCTGCACCACGAGCGGCACACGTTCCTTCGCCGCCGCTGGCGGGAGATACAGCAATCCTTCGATCGCGAACTTGTCGCTCTTCCATGAAACTCTTTTCGGTTTCTGGCTTACCACTCCCTCGGGCGTCAGCACTGGAGTCTTCAGCAACCGTGGCTCGCCCGTTAGCTCCCGGTTGTAGTACAGAGTTGTTGGCTGCCCGGCGCCGCTCCCCAAGAACACCCACCCACTGCGCTTTGCATTCGTAACTACCGCAGATACATTGGCGAGCGGTAGGTGCAACATCTCGGGCTCACTCGGTGCAACCCCATACTTGACGGCCTTCACGTTGAAGCCCACCTCCACAAGCTGCACCACCCCTCCGCCCTGTAGCGCAATCGGCTTCTGTGCCCGCAATGACCCAGCAAACCCATCACTCAGGTTCCGCACCGTTTTCGAGGTTGCAACATAATCATACAAATCCACGTACCCCGGAGGTGCGTCCCGCTTTGCTTGCGCCAGATAAACCAGAGATCGCCCATCCGCAGACCATGTTGCAGACTCGATCGTTGCCGGCAGTTCCGCAACCTGCACCGGATGCACAGCGTCCGCAACTGATACGATCCAAGTACTCTTCGCTGGCCCCAGGTCTGCTGCACCATTGGAACCTTCGGAAATCGCCAGCAGCCGCGAGCCATCCTCGCTCCACTCAACATCACGCACATCCTCAGGCACCTGCACTGGCCTTGACTTATTCGTGGCCAGATCTATCAAGTACAATCGCGAGCCATGCGGATCATGATCCACCCACGTCGCATCGGCCTTGGCATCTTCCTGCTTTTTTTCCCCGGTCGTTTGTGGATCTTTCGCAATCACTGCCAGTGATCGGCCATCAGGCGCCACGCGGAAGGCCGCCACATCGATCGCCATCTCCTCTGCTGTCTCCCCCTGCATTTTAACCAGAGAGAGAGCGGGCACGTTCGTCGTCGGCAACGCATCAGGCAGCTTCGACACATCGACAACCTGCTCTACTTTCAGTTCAAGAGCTTTGGCCTCGCCCCCATTCATGGGCAGTCGGTACAAGCCCGCATGCTCACCACGTTTGGCCACAAACAAAATGCTTTGGCCGTCCGGCATCCACTCACCCTGCCACTCTCCCCGCTTGTCTTCCTCGACCGAATAGGTTAGCCGTCGTGGAGCATCTCCCTCGACATCGACGAGCCACAAATGGCTTTTCCCGCCTTCGGCAGCCGAATCCGTGATGCGCAACAGAACGTGCCGCCCATCTGGAGACAGTCTCGGATCGCCCATCGCCCGGTAGTGCCGCAGTTGCTCATTGGTTGGTAATGCAGGCGCTTTGTCCCCCGCATACAAGGACGGAGCGACAACAGACGAAATGAGTGGGATCAGAAGGGCGATCCAGCAAGAAGAAGCGCGCATAAGAAACGCTAAATTCAGCAACGGCAAGGCACAACTTTCTTCGCCTCTCCTCGGAGGCGAACCTGCTTACTCGTACGGGTCTCCATATCCAACCTCCGAGACGTCAAGGGTAGACCGCAATCCATCCCGGCTGTTGCAGCCGACCAAGATAGAACAGGAACCGATACTAACTTCCGGCTTCAGCTCCTCGTTGAGAAATGTGAGATCATTCCTTCGCAGAATGAAGGTGACGGCCGGGCTAGCGTCGGCAGCAACAGAAATCCGTTTGAACGCGCAGAGGCGCTTGACGGGTTGGGTTATCCGGCAGACCACATAGCTGAGATAGAGCTGAACGACTTCGTCACCATTGCGTGTGCCAGTGTTGGAGACCTTAAGGCTGATATGAATCGTTCCGTCAGGCGAGATCTGCTGAGGTGTGATTGTTAGGTCTGAATACGCAAACGATTTTGCCGCCTCAATAGCCCGCAATATCCCGGGGGTTGCGTTCTTTTGAGAATCAGGGATTGCTCCAAGAGTGCGGACATTCACTGTTTGAGCTTCACCAATACCGCATATCGCAAGCGCCATCGCAATAGCCTCGAAGCCCCACCATTGGACATATCTATTTCGGTTCACCGCTGACCCCATTCAAGATCGATAAAGCGTTACACTGTCCGCAACGCATCTTAGGACGGTAAGGTGCACGTCACCCGCTTCGATCAGTCGTCCTTCCTGACGCAACGAAAGCCGATATTCGAGGCCGAGCTGTCGGGAGTATTAGAGGTCCTCGCCGCCACGCGGTAGCGATTGCAGTAGGAAGCGTGGCACAGGAAGGAACCGCCCTTCATCACCTTGCCTTGTCCGCTAGCGGGTCCCGCAGGATCCCGCAACGGACTGGACGTGAAGTGCGCGCCGAACCAATCTGCGCACCATTCCCAGACATTGCCTGTCACAGAGTAGAGGCCATAGGCATTGGGAGGAAAGCTATCAACGGGGCAGGTTCCCGCGTATCCATCCTCAGCCGTATCGACCAACGGAAAACGCCCTTGCCAAATGTTGCACCTATGCACGCCATTGGGCGTCAGATCATCGCCCCAGGGATACAGCTTCTGTTCCAAGCCGCCCCGTGCCGCATATTCCCATTCAGCTTCGGTAGGGAGTTCTTTGCGAGCCCACTTTGCATACGCCGACGCGTCATTCCAGGAGACGTGCACGACCGGATGCCTGGAGCGCCCGGCGAGTCCAGACCCTGGGCCCTCGGGTTGTCTCCAGTAGGCTCTGCGCACTTTGCACCACCACGGTGCGAATGCCACCGTATCTTCGACAAGTGATCTAAAGCGCTTACGTGAAATGTGTGCCCAAAAGACAAACGACCAACCAAAGGTCTCCGCCTCGGTGCGATAGTCGTTTGCCTCTACAAAGGCGGAAAAATCGTCGTTCGTGACCGGAAAAACATCCATCTGGAACGGCGACACAGTGACAGGACGGACTGGTCCTTCCCCATCCGCTGGAAAGCCTCCGGCATAGTCAGTACCCATCAGGAATGTGCCCCCGGAAAGCGAAACCATAGGCCGCTCATCTTTGGCCTGCGCACCCCGGATACTTACGATCTTGGTCGGCAAAAACGCTGTATTGGTGTCGCGATGAGCTGCTGGCGCACAGCAGGACGGAAATCGACGAGTTTCCCCTCCCCTATGGTGAGGATTGTCGCTGATCGATCTGCGTAAGTTGAGGCGTTCATTCCTTGTCATAACTATGTCTCGTCAGTGGCGCTAACTGTTCTTGGATGGCATTTGCCGCGTCGCGGCGCCAGCCTTCTCAAGCCCTGCAGGTCGAAATGGTCAATGAACGATGCACTGACTTCGACAGTGACTCCAACTTTAGGATTTAGGACGAGTAGCAGCTTTCATGGGTAGCCCAGTCTCGTAATCCAGTTCACGAGGAAGGTAGCCATCGTCTTCGCGTTGGCGCGTCATGCCGGCATTCTCCCAAGTTACGGAAAAGTCGGGCCTCCACGATCGCCTCCCCCAGTAGTAACCGCGGAATGGATTTCTGGAAATATTCATTCCGTTCAGCAAACGGTCATGAAGATCGTTTCGGATAGAAGTGTGCTGCGCTGACTCAATTAAGTTGTCCATCTCCGACGGGTCACTACCAAAGCACCCGATCCGGAAGCGGACATCTGCAGCTCCTGCTTTTGCAAGAAACATCACTCCTGCTGGATTCCAGGCTAGGCTGCGAACTGCTTATCCAAATGGCGATTAAGCGACCCAGTATGGTGCGCCAATATAGACCGACATCACGAATATAGTCAAGTGACTTAGTTAACAGTTCTTTTGCCGCGCGGTGGGAATGACCTCCAGCGTGTTTCCTTGGCAAGCTCAAGGAAAAGGCAACACGGCCCTGTGGGTTGACCTCAGTACCAGCTTGTCACGGAGGACATTTGATGGGACCAACCAGCCGGAGCCTCAACAGCAGCACTCAGAATCTGGCGGTGCTGTCTTAACCGTTTCCGTCAGAAGAAACTGCAGCTCCGGAACTCCAGTCGAAACTCGTGGCCACTCTCAGCGCTGACAAGGGCGGGGCCGGTTGAGGATGTCGCGGATCAGGCCTATCGAGTAGCATTGACTCACCGCTCATTAGCCGTTTTCACATTCCTGAAGCATAGATTTCGCTTAGCTGCCAACTTGACCGTGAGGCGCGCCTGGTCCTTGTGCCATGACCCTGAGCATGTTGATCGTTTCCGTGAAGTCATCAAGGAGAGATGCAGCGGCTTGAGCCAGCCGGCGAAAATCCTCTCCGGAAAGACAGCGAAATAGCTGATCGTTAATCAGTAATCGCTTCGGGCCAATCTGCATCACCCTTGCCTCGCCGACCGCGGTAAGGCGCAGCAAAACGCCACGACCGTCATTCGGGTTCTGCCGTTTCTCGACCAATCCGGCTTGCTCGAGCTTCCCCACTTCGCTCGTTATGAATGCAGTCGTTACATGCAGATGTTGCGCAACGTCGCTAACGCTTATTCCTGCTGCGCCCTGATACTGCGCGATGATCATCACGATGTTGTATTGGGGCGACGAAAGATCCAGTTGCGACGCCAGATACGCCCGGACAAGCTCCAGGTTGGCCGCCAAAGCAGAGAAATCATAGAGAAATTGCCTGAACCGCCGATCGGAAGTGCCATTCTCGTCCAGCAGCTCTGGCTTTGATACGGTGGGAGGCATCGCGAATATACGCCGGACGCGGGTCGCAGGAGTACGTCCCGCGCCACGCGCAACCTTGCCATTCTTCTTTTGTTCGTCAGTGGTTTTCTTGCGGGAACGCTCTTTCGCTTGCATGCATAGACTGTAAGCCGAAAGACGGCAACCTGCACAGAAAAAAGTTTCATAGTCCGACCAGTAACCATGGAAAGTAGTTAACTGACTTGACTACCGCAAGAGCTTGTTCTACCTTGGTCTTCGCAGGGGGGACAGAGGTAGGCGATTCCACGCGTGCACTCGACACAATTTACAACAACGGAACGAGTGGGAGTCGTTTCGACGCGTGCCTGTGCATTGGTGGTTGAGGATTCTCCGGGAAGCGAATGTTAGCTCCCGCATCAATCCAGCAAAATGCCCCAGCCAGATGGTTCCCTATCGGAGTTTGCAGTGACGGTTGAGTTGAGCGGGTCGCGCAGGGCCATGAAAATGGAAGGGATCGCACGTGCCACTACTGAAGTTTGTGACTGGAGAGCAACAGCTTATAGCTGAAATTCAAGATCTTGTTATCGCCGGTTGGACAGGGCGAGATGCCGCGGCGGTTGAGCATCATATCGCTGAGCTTGAAGCGATCGGCGTCGCACGTCCGCGTACAACGCCGATTTTCTACCGGGTCGGTACAAACCTGCTTACAACGGATGTGCGTTTGGACGTCACTGGGCCGGACAGCAGCGGCGAAGTGGAGTTCGTACTCGTATCCATGGCGGAAGGGCTGTTCGTTGGAGTTGGTTCAGACCATACAGACCGCAAAATAGAATCCTATGGAATCAGTGTTTCCAAGCAGGTATGTCCCAAGCCGATAGCCCCCGCGCTATGGCCGATAGAGGAAGTGATGGACCACTGGGACAGCCTGACATTGCGCTCCTGGATGACGTTCGGTGGCAAGCGTCGGCTCTATCAAGAGGGAGCGGTGACCCAAATGCTCGCGCCCGGCGATCTAGTAAGCCGTTATTTAGGTGGCGATGGGGCCCTCCCGGTTGGCACGGTCATGTATTGCGGAACGCTGTCCGTGATTGGTGTGATCGGCAGGGGGGAACAGTTCGAGATAGAGCTTGATGATCCGATCAGAAATCGCAGCTTGAGACATGCATACCGCGTGCGCAGCCTGGCGTACGCTGATTGAAGAGAAACGATGCCCATTGAAAAAGAACACAAAGAGTTTTACACCATCGATCTCAATCAGGGGTGGGAGACGCCACCGGGATATCCCGCCGGCATAAAACAGCAGATTCTTGCAGGCTTCCTGGACGAGAAAAACAAGCGTGGTTGCCGTACGCGGCACCTACGTTTCGAGCCAGGCGTTTATACCACAGCACCCTTTGTGCACGACTATTGGGAAGAGGTCTATCTAGTTTCCGGTGATCTGACCGTCGGCAGTGATAAGAACGGCAATGGCGGCGTCAAGTTCGGTCCGAGCACCTATGCGTGCAGGCCCCCCGGCACCGTTCATGGCCCGTTTAAATCAGAGAACGGCTGTCTGCTACTTGAGATGCATATCTATGACGAAACCTGCAAGTCTGCCGAACGATGATTCCGTTGCGCACACTCTCAGAAAATGCCGTGGCACTTGCAACGGGCCGGATTTCAAGTCGTGCACTAGTGGAGGCCAGCCTTGCAGTTGCGGCTGACTCGTCGGGGGAAGGCGTGCGTACTTTCACCAGAGTCTATGCTGCGTCGGCACTGAGTGCGGCGGATTCCATCGACCGGCGTCGTCGATATGGTGCCTTGGAAGGACCACTTGCGGGGCTTCCGGTCTCCATCAAAGATCTATTCGACGTCGCCGGAGAACCAACACCTGCGGGATCGGTCGTGCTCGCCGATGCGCCACCGGCAGTGAGTGACGCGACGGCGATCACTCGCCTGCGCGCAGCCGGCGCCGTCCTGGTTGGCCGGACCAACATGACTGAATTTGCATTCTCCGGGCTAGGCATCAACCCGCACTATGGCACACCACGCAACCCTTATGATCGGGCAAAGGGCCGCATCCCTGGTGGCTCATCCTCGGGTGCCGCCATATCAGTGTCCGACGGGATGGCAGTGGCGGCCATCGGTTCCGACACAGGTGGGTCGCTACGCATCCCTGCCGCGCTATGTGGTCTCACGGGTTATAAGCCTACAGCGCGCCGAGTGCCGCTCGATGGAGTACTGCCACTCTCCAGCAGCTTGGATTCTGTTGGCTCGATTGCTCCGACCGTCGCATGCTGCGCATTGATGGACGCAGTGCTTTCTGGTTGTTGCCCGAAGCCGTTGGACGATTGCAACGTTGCTGATCTGCGCGTCGGAATTCTACAAGGCTATGTGCTCGACGACCTGGAGGAACCTGTGGCACGCTGTTTCGAAAATGTGTTGTCCATTCTTTCCCAATCTGGTGCGCACCTTGTAGATGTCCATTTCACATCACTCGCTGAGATTCCAGTATGCAACGCTAAGGGAGGATTCGCCGCAGCCGAATCCTATGCATGGCACCGTCCATTGATCGACCAGCATAGTGAACGTTATGATCCCCGGGTCTTGTCGCGCATCCTGCGCGGCAAAGAGGTATCTTCAGCTGACCTTCTTGAACTGGTGCAGGCGCGTCACCGGATTATCTCCGATGCCGAGCGTGCATTTGCAGATTTCGATGTCTGGTTGTCGCCGACAGTACCCCGTGCTGCTCCTTTGATAGCCAAGTTGGAATCCAGCGATTCGGCATATTTCGATGCGAACGGAGCGATGCTTCGGAACCCGAGCGTTTTCAATTTTCTGGATGGTTGCGCACTGTCGATACCGTGCCACGTACCAGGTGACGCACCCGTTGGTCTTATGCTTGCAGCACCTAGCGGTCACGACCCGAAGCTACTGTGCGTTGGTTCAGCGATCGAGACAGCCCTTGCCAGCGCCGGATGTGCAATCCAAGGGCAAGCCATCGCCTAATATCGGTCCGGTAACCACAGTTGGGAGGATGCTGAGCTAGCTCAACCTCTTTGCCGAAATTGTGGCAATCTTGCAACCTTGTGACAATCCGATCACATCTGAAAGACTCATTTCGACCTGCCAGTCCCGAGATTCTTCTGAAAGAACGCAACTGACTTTTCCATGATCTCTGGAAGTGTTGGAGATATTGGCTTATTTCCCGCCGGCGTGAAATTGTGTCCAGCGTTCTCGACCTTGACCAGCTCAACATCCAGGCCGGCCTTTCGATAAGCCTCCTCCATCCTTACCGACTGATCAAACGGAACTGTCGTGTCCTCGTCTCCGTGAAACAAGAGCAATGGAGGGTCGTCTTTAGAGACCCACGTCACCGGACTCGCGTTCCTGTAATTCTCGGGTCGGTTCTGCGGAGTGCCACCAAGAAAAGCGATGATGGAAGGACCGCTGCCCCTTTCAAAAGCAGTCGGGCCAACGCTGAAGTCTGCGGGCCCGAACCAGGAGAGGACCGCGCTGACTCGGCTGGACACTCCATCCCATCCTCCCGAACCTTCAAGACCTGCCGATTCGTGCGCTGCCCCGACAAGTAGTGCGAGATGCCCACCTGCGGAAGAGCCCGCGACGCCGATGCGCTTCGGGTCGATTCCATACTTCGCGGCGTTAGCGCGCAGATAGCGAACCGCGCATTTGGCATCTTCAATGGCTGCAGGGAAGGGAGCCTCGCCGCTCAGTCGATAGTTCACGCTGACAGCAACAAATCCCTTCGATGCCAAATTCACCGCCAGTGGGCTTCCCTCCTTGCTTCCAATACGCCAGCCGCCGCCATGAATCCACAAAACTGCGGGGCTCGGATTGCCGACCGGATTCCGAGGCCGGTACAAGTCCAGCAGCAGCGGATGGCCGCCGCCGGTGCAGTATTGAACGTCTTTCATCACTTTAACGTTGTCAGGTATTCTTGGTGCGTCTGCTAGAGCAGCGTGGTCGGGCGGAATGGCAGGAACCGCAGGGGTTTGGGCGGGAACACTTCCCACAGCGACACTTATTACCATCCAAAGAACAACTTGTGTCTTCATTGCGCCTCCGCTGGCGTGAGGTTATTCAGTTTGACGCAATTTCGGGAGGTTCAGGCTTGTCCACGGCAAATGTGTACCTCTCTCTCGATGATGCTATGTACCCAAATGAGAATGACACGGCGGGTACGGCACGATTTACTGCGGCCGCGTGTATCCCTGGCGCTGAGATGTGTCGAGCAGCTTTGAGAGCCGCTCCACGAGCTCCGGCCGTTCCTGATAAAGATTGTGCTCTTCGCGAGGGTCCGCGGCCAGATCATAGAGTTGCCCTTTCCGGCCGCCCGGCGCTGGATCGGCCTGCTCCGGCCGGGAACCCCAACCCCCCGAACCTAATCCCTCTTCCAGTTTCCACTTGCCCTTTTGAATGCAAAACATGCCATCCCAGGAATGACTGAGTCACGGACAGCGCCTTTGTTATTTCCGAGCAGAACCGGAAGGAAGTTAAAACTGTCTTCCGCAGCATTCGTTGGAAGCGGCTTATCTGTAATTGTCGCTGTTGTGGCCATGAAGTCGGACAGGCAGCCAAGTTCATCCAAGACGGATGCAGCGCGAATATTGTCCAGGCCAGCGCCCGATAAACGGAATGGTCGTCCCTTTAGCAACACGACAGACGATACGGTACTCAGGGCGACTTCTTATAAATGAACTTAATTAAGTACATTGACAACTGTCAAGGGGCATTGTACATTTTCGCGCTATAGACTATCCAGTTGTTTTGAATCTAGATTCAATAGGAGTCGCCGACCCTGTTAGCGATGGAAAGGTGTTTGGAGAATCTATGCCCCGAATCACAGCCACTTCCGTTGTTGTCGCAGCCCTGGCTTTGATCGCCGGTGCACACGCATCCGGGCCTGCCGCCACAGCTCTCCCCGTTCCACTGCAACCTCTGGCACAGCAGGCCCGGCAGATCGAAAACGCTCTGGCGTATCTCGGTCAACCCCTTTCGGTGGGAGAAGTATCCAGGATTGACGACGCCGTGGCTGAGCCGAGTGAGTCCAAAGGGGTCGAGCGTCTGCAGAGCATTCTGGACTCCCACGTTCTGGCCATCGTGCAGATCAACGCGGAAAGTCGCGTGAAAGTTGAGGCCGGCCCCGCCCAGCCGGAACTGGTCGAGGCTGGAACCCGACTCTTTCTGGTTAAGGTGATGAATGATGCGGGGGTGACGGCGCAGCTCAGGGTTGAGAGCCCCAATTCGGGTGACGTGTACGTACAATCCACAGGTTCCCCGCAGCCAGCCATGGAACTCACACCGCGACAGGCTGCCGACCGCTGGGCCGATATTGCTCTATACCATCTGCCGACCACGTCGTGGGCCAGCATTTCTCTATACCAGAATCCCCCAATGCTCCCACGTTTGTCCGGCCTGGCAGTTGAATACCAAATCCTTGCCATCTACAGTCGTGACGCCGGCCAGAGATCGGCCATCATCAGCTTTAACGTGGGTCAGGGAACTCAGGATATTGGCTTTCGCAATGACATGGCCGTTCTTTTCCGCGTGCGCCCCGCGCGTCCAGTAACTTTCCGGGTGCGAGACGAGAACGGAGAGCCCGGGATGGCTTCGTTTGTGGTTCGCGACAAGCTAAACCGTCTTTATCCGAACCCCGCCAAGCGCCTGGCTCCTGATTTTTTCTTTCAGCCGCAGGTTTACCGGGCTGACGGAGAAACCTTGCGCCTGCCTGAGGGCCAGTACACCGTGACTTACACCGGCGGGCCTGAGTATCTGACACGGCAAAAGGACTTTACGGTTGATGCGAACGGGCCATCGGAAGTCGAATTCCACTTGGAGCGATGGATTGATCCAGCGGAATACGGCTGGTATTCGGGGGACCACCATATCCACGCGGCGGGTTGCCGACACTACCAGAACCCAGCCGAGGGCGTGCTGCCGGACGACATGATGCGCCAAGTTCGTGGTGAGAGGTTGAATGTCAGTTCGGTGCTAACTTGGGGACCCGATTACTACTACCAGAAGCAATTTTTCTCGGGACACGACGACCCCCTATCCACTCGACGCCAGCTTATGCACTATGACCTTGAAGTCTCAGGTTTCCCGTCGAGCCACGCCGGGCACATCGTACTGCTTAATCTCAGAAATCAGGACTATCCGGGGACCAAGCAGTTAACGGACTGGCCAACTTGGGACCTGCCAATTCTTCGTTGGGCCAAGCAGCAGGGAGCAGTCGTTGGCTTCGCGCATTCTGGCTGGGGCCTGGCAGTCCAGACTAGTGAACTCCCCAACTATGAGGTGCCTGGATTTGATGGAATCGGGGCCAACGAATATATCGTTGACGTCACGCTTCCCAACGCCGTTGATTTCATTTCCGCGGTGGATACCCCTTACGTGTGGGAACTCAACATCTGGTACCACTCTCTGAACTTGGGATTTCGCACGAGAATCGCTGGGGAGACTGACTTTCCGTGTATTTACGATAGCCGCGTCGGCATGGGCCGAACATATGCCTCCTTATCTGCTCCGGTCAGCTATAGCGGTTGGCTCGACGCTCTGAAGGCAGGCCGCAGCTATGTATCCGATGGAAAGACACACCTGATGAACTTCACCGTCGGAGGCGTGCGCGTCGGGGAACGAAACAGTGAGCTGCATCTGCCTACCGGGTCCAAAGTTGCGGTATCACTGATGGCGGCGGCCTATCTTCCCGAGCATCCCGACAAGTCCCTGCACGACTTGCCTTACGATGAAAAACCCTATTGGGACGTCGAGCGTGCGCGTATTGGGGACAGCCGCAAAGTAACAGTTGAAATCGTTGTCAACGGCAAGCCGGCCACCTCTCAAGAACTGCTTGCTGATGGGACGCCACGCGAGATGAAGTTTGAGGTTCCCATCACTAGCAGCAGCTGGGTGGCCGCCCGCGTAATTCCTGCTGCACACACCAATCCTGTTTTCGTAATTGTAGATGGCAAGCCGATTCGCGCTTCACGCAAGAGTGCGGAGTGGGCACTCAAGGGAGTAAACCAGTGCTGGAGCCAAAAATCAGCTCGCATTTCACAAGCAGAAATCGGGGAGGCCCAAAAAGCATACGACCATGCTCGCGAAGTTTACAAGCAACTGATTCGCGAAAGTGCACCAGACTAACGTTTTGCGATGTGCTGTGACCAGCAGGAGCTGAAGATGAATGAGAAGGGTATGCTTGAACGGTCGGTGGAATGTGTCGATCCCTCGGCGGTTCCGCAAAGACAGCTCTATACTGGGGCTCGGATGCCGGCTGTAGGCTTGGGGACATTTGGCTCCGACCATGCTTCACCCCATGAGGTCGCGGGTGCGGTCCAGACCGCGGCCGCTGTTGGCTATCGCCACTTCGATTGCGCCTCGGTGTATGGAAACGAAGACCGGGTGGGATATGCGCTTCGACAAGTCATGCACAATGGGGTGAAGCGGGATGACCTGTGGGTGACATCAAAGCTCTGGAACGACAAGCATGACGAGAATGATGTGATTCCGTCTTGTGAAAAATCGTTGGCAGATCTCCAGTTGAGGTATTTGGATCTATATCTGGTGCACTGGCCCTTTCCAAATTTTCATCCCCCAGGTTGCGATGTAACTTCGCGTAGTCCGGATGCGAGGCCCTACATCCACGCGGATTTCATGAAGACTTGGCGGAAGTTAGAAGAATTGATGGACAAGGGACTGGTGCGCCATATTGGCACGTCCAACATGACGATCCCGAAGTTGAAGCTTGTCCTCCGCGATGCCAGGATCAAGCCCGCCGTGAATGAAATGGAACTCCATCCTCATTTCCAACAGCCGGAGCTGTTCACGTTTGTGCGTGACAACGGCATCACGCCGGTGGGTTACTGCCCAATAGGGTCGCCTGGGCGACCGGAACGGGACCGTACGCCGGACGATACCGCACCGACTCAAGACCCAGTCATAAGAAGAATTGCTGAGCGGCTGGGCGTGCATCCGGCGGTCGTTTGTATAAAGTGGGCGGTGCAACGAGGACAGACGCCGATTCCATTCTCGAGAAGGCGAAGCCACCAATTTTCCAATCTTCTGGGCGTGGTGAGTGAGTCACTCACGCAAGATGAAATGCATGAGATCAGCCTGATCGACCGGAACTGCCGGTTGATCAAGGGGCAAGTCTTTCTTTGGAAAGAGGGACAATTTTGGGAAGACCTGTGGGATGTGAACGGCGAGATCACACCGGCCTGACTGCGGTCCGAGGAAAAGACTCACGTTAGCTTTGCTGTCGGGCTTCGGGAGATTGAACCATGGATCGGACAATGCAGGCGGCATTTCTGCCGGGAAACAGTACGGTTGAGCTCCGAACGGTGCTGGTGCCGCAGCCGGGGCACGGTGAGGTTCTGCTCCGAGTCAAGGCCTCGACGATTTGCGGTTCCGATATCCGTTGCATCTATCACGAGCACCTCGGCAAAGGGGCAGAAGGATACCAGGGCGTCATTGCCGGACATGAACCAAGTGGCCAGATCGAGGAGGTTGGGCAGGGTTGCCGGCGCTTCAAGGTGGGCGAACGGGTAATTGTGTATCACATCTCTGGTTGTGGCGTTTGTAACGATTGCCGCCGGGGATACATGATTTCGTGCACCAACGAAAAGTACCGGCGTGCGTACGGCTGGCAGCGTGATGGTGCCATGGCCGATTACATGGTGGCGGAGGAAAAGGACCTCATTGCGCTTCCAGATCAACTCTCGTACGCTGACGGCGCACAGGTCGCTTGCGGATTCGGGACGGTTTACGAGGGAATCGAGAAAATCGGTATTAGTGGGAATCACACCGTGCTGATCACGGGACTGGGCCCGGTTGGCCTTGCAGCCGGTGCATTGTGCCGCAAGCTCGGTGCGCAAACGATCATCGGTGTTGACCTAGTGCAGGAGCGCCTGCAACTGGCGAAGGACCTAGGGTTGTGCGACTTGGTTCTAGGCGCCGGCCCCGACAATGTTGCGCAAGTAAGAGACCTGACCGGTGGCTTCGGAGTGGAGCGCGCACTGGACTGTTCCGCGAATGCGGCGGCGCGCGTCACCGCGATCCGCGCTACGCGCAAATGGGGCAAGATTGTTTTCATCGGCGAAGGCGGAACCGTTCAGCTCAATCCGTCCCCAGACATCATTCACGATCAGAAGACCATCTACGGCTCTTGGGTGACATCGACTTGGTTGATGGAAGAACTCGTAGAGCGCCTTGTACGCTGGAACCTTCACCCGGCGGATATCATCACACACCGCTTCGGTCTCCCGCGCGTCGCGGACGCATATATGTTGATGGCTTCCAGCAAATGCGGCAAGGTTGCGGTCTGCTTCGATGAAGAGTTGGCGGTGCAAGGAACTCACTTGTAAATGGGGCGCAGGTCTGAGGAGCCACAATAACAAATAACAAATGAAGAGCGCATTTGACTGGGAAGAGACTTTGAAGGATCGCGTCCCGATCTACGGACACCGCAACTGGTTCGTAGTTGCCGATTCGGCATATCCCGCGCAATCTCGGGCCGGGATCGAGACGATTGTGGCGAATGCTGATCAGTCACTTGTTGTGGAGAAGGTCCTCGCTGTGCTTCGCCTAGCCCGCCACGTTAAACCGATCGTGTACACAGACCAGGAACTGCAATTCGTCGAGGAAAGGGATGCACCCGGAATAAGCTCCTATCGGGACCGACTCGCCGATCTGCTGGAAGATTTCAGCGTCAGCGTCCTTACACACGAAGAGATCATTTCGAAGCTCGACCACGCAGGAGAGAGTTTTCGGGTCACGGTCATAAAGACCAACATGACGATTCCGTACACGTCCGTCTTTTTCGAACTTGATTGCGGCTATTGGAATGCCGATGCCGAGAGCCGGCTTCGTGTGGCGATGAAAAATGGGTATCGGACTTGATGGCGACTTAGCCTTCGCCGCCTGAACACACTAGCAAGCAGAGGGACGCTGTACCATGCAAACCTCAAAGACTAGGGCCTCAGCGACAACTACGGCCAGCCGCGAACTACGGCCGCTTTTCCCCGCCGGACATCTCGTCCCCTTTTTCTTGGTTACTGCACTGTTCTTTCTTTGGGGTGTGCCGAACAACCTGAATGACGTGCTGATCCGTCAATTCATGAAATCTTTCGCAATTAACCGACTGCAGGCGGGACTGGTGCAGTCCGCCTTCTACATGGGCTACTTCTTGCTGGCAATGCCTGCGGCTCTACTGATGCGCAAGCTCGGGTACAAAGCCGGTTTTGTGATCGGGCTGCTCCTTTTTGGACTGGGGACGTTTTTGTTCTGGCCAGCCGCGATCGTGGGACGATATGGATTCTTTCTGTTCGCTCTCTTCGTAATTGCCAGCGGGCTCTCGTTCCTGGAGACCGCGTCGAACCCTTTCATTGCGCAGTTGGGTGACCCGGAGACTTCGGAAAGACGCCTCAACTTTTCCCAGGCGTTCAATCCGCTGGGCTCGATCAGCGGTGTCTTGATCGGCACAGTCTTCATTTTTTCCGGTGTGGAGCTCACTCCCCAACAGACTGGTTCACTCAAATCTCAACACCTCTATAATGCGTACCTGCGCTCGGAGACGCTGCGCGTGGTCAAGCCCTATCTGGTGCTGGGAGCGATTGCTGCGCTTTGGGCGGGGCTGATTTGGCGAACGAAATTCCCTAGCATTCAAAGCGAACACGAAGCTAGCGCAGAGGACAACGGTCGTTTCCAGGATTTGCTCCGGTATCCCCACTTCATGCTGGCCGTTATGGCCCAGTTCATGTATGTCGGCGCCCAGGTAGGTACCTGGAGCTACTTCATCCAGTACGTTCAGGAATCCACCCGCCAACCAGAAAAGGTAGCGGGCTATTTCCTGACCGGTACTTTGGCAGCTTTCGGAGTCGGCCGATTTACATCGGCCTACCTGATGCAGTTCATTGCTCCGAACAAACTGCTCGGCATATACGCGATAGTCAACATTGCGCTGGTCAGTGTCGGCGTGTTGCTGCCGGGCTGGGTCGGATTGTGGGCCGTGTTCCTCACCAGCTTCTTCATGTCTCTGATGTTCCCGACGATTTTTGCACTGGGTCTGAAGCGTCTTGGGCCAAACACGAAGATCGGTGGTTCGTTAATTGTAATGTCCATCGTCGGCGGGGCCGTATTGACGCCGCTGATGGGTCTGATCGCCGAGGCGTACCACAGCATCTCACGCGCCTATCTTGTTCCGCTGGCAGCGTATGTGTTTGTTGCCGCCTATGCATTTGCCGGGGCCAAGGCCGGACATCTGGAGGAAGCAAACTGAAAGCTGCTCAAGCGCGCGCCCTGACGAATTCACCATCCGGCGCGGGTGCCAGAGTCTGCGCAGAAACGGCGCGGCATAAGCAACTCGCGAGGCAAGCCGTCATCACCAAGATGTGGAGGCGTGTTCGCATCATGCAGACCTTTCGATAGACTCGAAATGGCATGCATTAGGAACAAGCGCGGCACGCGACGCTTAAGTAACTTACCTAGGTAATTTACTTGACTATATTACAGCCAGTGGGCTATATTCTCACAGGCAAAGAAATGCGCGCCTCATGCGCAACAACGGCTTTGCATTCAATGAGTTGAGGTATTGCATCCAGAGCGTTTTATGTCGCTGTGCCGCTAACAATATCAAACGTCCGGGACATCCACCATGTTCACCACACGTCGCACATTTAACCACTTCGTACTGATGGCTGCTGGAGCCGGAGTCCTTTTCCGCAGCACCCCGGCCGCAGCGTTATCCGGGTCTCCCAGCCTCGGACTGCAACCTCTGGCCGCCCAGACCAAGTGCCTCCTGGAGGCTCTTCAATCGATTGGCGAGCCGCTATCGCAGGATGAGATCGCAGCACTGCATGCCGCCTTTGAGAGCGCTGTGGAAGCGGATGGAGTTACTAAGATTCAGCAGATCCTGGATGAACATGTGCTGCTCAATATTCAGATCAATCCAGAAGACAGAGTCACCGTGACGCGTGGCCGAGCCAAGGCTCGGCTCATCGAACAAGGATGGCGTACTTTTTTGGTCAAAGTTTCGAACGATGCAGACGACACATCACGCTTGACCATTGATTGTCCCCAGGCGCTACCTATGGGACGGCAATCGAACGGCGCAATCATTGCAGCCCATGACGGGAGCATTGGCGCAGTCGATCCGATCGAAGCGAAGAATCGGTGGATCGCAATTAATATGTGGGGCAAATCTCCGCTTCAGGAGACACTTTCCGGCCTGGCAATTGAATATCGCATTCTTCAAATCTACAGCCGGGACCATGGTCAGCGAGAGGCCACTTTCCGTGCACAGACGGCCGCCGGTGCATTGACGGAGCAGTATCGCTTCTTCTATTCTCTCTTGCCTGTCTTGTTCGAATGCCTTCCCTCAAAGGATTTGACATTGCGAATCCACGATGAGGACGGACTGCCGACCACCGCTTCCTTGCTGGTTACGGACGCACTCGGAAGGGTCTACCCGGCACAAGGCAAGCGCGCGCTGCCTGACCTATGGTTTGAACGTCATATCTACCGCAAGGATGGCGAGGCTATTCGGCTTCCGGCAGGAATATACGCAGTGGAGTATGGCCGCGGACCTGAGTATTTGAAGCAGCAGACCTCTCTCACAATCGCACCGGAAGGTCCTGCTTCGATGTCACTCCCGCTCAAACGGTGGGTCAAGCCAGATCAATATGGCTACTACTCCGGCGACACCCATATTCATGCGGCCGGCTGCGCACACTATGATAGCCCGTCTGAGGGCGTAACGCCGGAGGTGATGTACCGGCAGGTGCAGGGCGAGGCATTGGATGTGGGCGATGTGCTGACGTGGGCGGGAGGGTTCTACTACCAGCGGCAGTTCTTCAGCGGCCACATCAGCCAATTTGCTTCCACCGTACAGAATCATGGGGGGACTCCTGCCGCAGCCAGCGCGGCAGCATCGGACGAATCCGCAATCCTGCGTTATGACATCGAGGTCTCCGGCTTCCCTTCGAGCCACTGTGGACATCTGATCCTGCTACGGCTGGCCGAACAGAATTACCCCGGAGCGCTCACACTGGACGACTGGCCAAGCTGGAACATCCCGATACTCAAGTGGGCCAAAGCGCAAGGCGCGGTTGTCGGATACGCGCACTCTGGATTCGGCCTGGTGGTGGGCACTGAAGAACTTCCGAACTGCCTGATGCCCCGCTTCGATGGCATTGGTGCGAATGAATACATCGTGGACGTGACGCACGGCATGGTGGATTTCATCTCTACTTGCGATACGCTGCCCCATGCTGAATTGAACATCTGGTATCACACGCTCAATTGTGGCTTCCTCACCACGCTCGCGGGGGAGACCGATTTCCCCTGCCTTACCGACGATCGCGTTGGCGAGGGACGCACTTATGTGAAGCTGGACAAACGCCCCGCAGGCGACAGCGGCTATAGCAACTGGATCTCAGGCCTAAAGGCTGGCCGCTCCTATGTCGGCGATGGCAGGAGCCATATCTTCGATTTCATGGTTCGGCGTGCCGGCGGCGACACTACAACTGATCATCCGATCTCCGTCGTCAGCGGCACAAACGTGCAGGTGACAGCGCAGTTGTGTGCTCGGCTGGAACCGGAAATCACGGAGGCGACGAAGCGCATTGCGAACTCTGCACCGCATGAGAAGCCGCAGTGGCACTTGGAGCGCGCGCGCATCGGCCAAACGCGAAAGGTAGCGGTTGAATTGGTTGTTAATGGAATTGCCCTGCAGCGGTCTGAGATTGGTGCGGATGGCTCGCTGCATTCACTGCAATTCGATCTGAACATTGATAAGAGCAGCTGGATTGCCATGCGAGTACTGCCATCTTCTCACACCAATCCTATCTTTGTTCTAGTGGAGAATGCACCCATACGAGCTTCGCAAGCGAGCGCTGCATGGTGCCGCAAAGCGGTGGATGTCTGCTGGGAGCAGAAATCGCAAAGAGTACGACCCAAAGAAATGGGCGAGGCGAAAGCAGCTTATGATCACGCCCGCTCAGTTTATGAGCGGATTATTGCTGAATCGAGAGCGTGACCCCATTATCGCCAGCTCTACGCTGTTTTGGCGAACATAGGAGCCGATATTTGCAAACAGTGCCAAGCCAAGTCCGATTCGCCGGATCCTTCAGATACGCGCAGAAGGCTTCAAGAGCTTTGGTGAACGTAGTCTGGTAGCCGCGTGCACCGATTTTATGACCCTACAAAAATAACGCAAAGCTTGCGCAGAAATGTAGAGCTTCCGCTTGACTGTAGTACAGTTGATTAATTAACTTTATTCAACAGTGTCGAAGTGCGAGAACTGCCTGGCAGCGGACTTTGCTCTCATCAACGAAGATCTTATTTCGATTCAGGAGTTTGGATATGTTTCCTATGAATCGCAGGTCGTTTTGCTCTAGCCTGGCTTCAGTGACCGTACTGCATGTTCTCCCCAGCGTGGCCAAAGAGTTTGGCATACAGAAGCCCAACATCGTGTTTGTGCTTTGCGATGATCTGGGCTGGGGCGACCTGGATTGCTATAACTCGCGATCTGCCATTCCAACTCCGAACGCCAATCGCTTGGCGGCCCAAGGGATGCGCTGGACGGATATGCACGCCTCTGATGCGATCTGCACCCCTAGCCGGTACAGTATTCTCACCGGCCGCTATTGTTGGCGTACCTCTTTGAAAAAGGATGTATTGGAGGGTTATTCTCCCGCATTAATTGAGCCCAGCCGTATGACCGTTGCATCCATGCTAAAGGCCGCAGCTTACTATACTGCTGGCGTTGGCAAATGGCATTTAGGCTTGGGCACTGAGCCCAAGACGGACTATACCAAGCCGCTACATCCGGGACCTACCGATCTTGGCTTCGACTATTACTTCGGCATTCCAGCATCGCTTGATATGCCCCCCTATCTATATTTTGAGAATGATCGCGTAATCGAGCAGCCTAAATCCACCACTGACGGCAGCACGGATCGAGGCGCATTCTGGCGCGCGGGGGATATGGCACTCCACTTTGACTTCAAACAGGTTGTACCCACGGTGACTAACAAGGCCGTAGAAATCATCCAGGAGCGCGGCACAAATCCATCGCAACCATTCTTTCTTTATGTAGCTATGCCATCACCGCATACACCATGGCTGCCGCTGCCCCAATACGAAGGAAAATCCAAGGCGGGCGCGTACGGGGATTATGTGGCAGAGACCGATGACATGTTGGGGCGGATCATGGCGCAGGTCGACGCCAGTGGACTGGCTGACAACACACTGTTCATCTTTACCAGCGACCATGGCGCCGACTGGAGACTCGAAGACCAGGCGCAATATGAGCATCGAGCCAACGCAGACTGGCGAGGGCAGAAGGCCGACATATGGGAGGGTGGTCACCGCATCCCGTTTATCGCACGCTGGCCCGGGTATATTCGCGCTGGCTCCGTCGCCGATGAGCTTGGCTGCCTCTCCGACTTCATGGCCACGGCAGCGGCGATCACCGGAACAACACTTCCGCACGATGCCGCCGAGGACAGCTTCAATCAGCTTTCGGTGTTGCTCGGGAATACCAGGAGATCGCTTCGCGACTCTCTCGTCGACCACTCGTGGGATGGCATGTTCTGCATTCAAGAGGGCGACTGGAAGCTGGAGCTGGGGTTAGGATCGGGAGGATGGAGTTCCAAGCCGGAGCATGTTGATCCCGTGCCTGGCGGGCCGAAGGGACAGCTCTATAATCTGGCGGAAGATCCGCGAGAGGAGCACAACGTTTACCAGGAACATCTGGAGATCGTGGACCGGCTGACAAAACTGCTAGAGAAGCTGCAGAGCCAGGGATACTCTCGGCCTATGGAGACACGATGAAGGTAAATAGACACGCTCTTCTGCTGGCGATGTTTGCCACTGGAACCATGTTCGCCCGAGCACCCACGCCTCCAGTGGCTGTGGACGCAACCTTCGGCGTAGCTTCTCAAGCACTCGCTTCAGCGCGCTTAGCACAGTTCTACGGACGCATCAATTTCTAACTAAACATGCATGCAGTATCATTCCCGGATGCACCGCCATACAATCCGGGGGAAATGGGACTCTGACCATGACGTTCACACGCCGCCACGCGCTGAAACTGATCGCAAATGCCATTCCCGCCCTGGCGATGCACCGAATTTTTTCCCAGCAGCCTCCCGATAACAATAGTGAGGACCTCGATATTCTGCCTGGACCCTTGGCCGCAACTCGTGCATCCCTGAAGACATACACCATCCCTGCGTGGTTTCCCGATGCAAAGTTCGGCATATGGTGTCATTGGGGACCGCAATCCGCCATCGGCGATGGCGATTGGTATGCGCGCAACATGTACATACAGGGTTCGCCGCAGTACGCGTACCACCTCAAGCGATTTGGCCATCCCTCCAAGTTCGGCTACAAGGACGCAATACCGCTGTTTACCGCAGATCGATGGGATCCAGACCACCTGATCGATCTCTACGTAAAGGCCGGCGCAAAATATTTCTTCAGCATGGGCGTGCATCACGACAACTTCGATATGTGGAACTCGAAATACCATCCCCACTGGAACGCAGTGGACATGGGCCCGAAGAAGGATATTGTCGGTCTCTGGGCGCAGGCTGCGCGCAAGCGCGGTCTGCGTTTTGGCGTAAGTGAGCACCTTTCCAACAGCTTCGACTGGTTCGCCCCCTCTCACTCAAGTGACACGACTGGTGAGTTTGCAGGCGTCCCGTACGATGGCGCCGACCCGCGCTTTGCCTCCCTCTACCACGACTATTCTGATGAGTCGTCTGACTTCATCAAGAAATCGCGACCTATGGGGCTAGTTGCGCCAGACACCTGGAAGCGTGAGTACTTCCGCCGTATCAAGGATCTCGTCGATCAGCATCATCCAGATCTGCTCTACACAGATGGCGGTATCCCATTTGATGATTACGGCCTCCATCTCGTGGCCGAGGAATATAACATCAGCGCCCGCGAGCATGAGGGCAAAGTTGAATCGGTCTATAACAGCAAGACCATGGACGACTGTTCCGTTGGAACCTGCGTCTTGGATCGCGAACGCGGAGTGCTGGATGATATCTGGCCCAATCCATGGCAGACGGACACCTGCATTGGAGATTGGCACTATAAGGAAGGCTATGCCTATAAGTCGCCCAAGAAAGTCATCGACCTTCTTGTCGATATCGTCAGCAAGAACGGCAATCTTCTACTTAACTTTCCACTGCCTGCCAGCGGTGAGCTCGATGCCCGAGAGTTGCAGATCCTGCAGGCCATCACCGACTGGATGGCGGTAAACGGCGATGCAATGCACGCCACCCGCCCATGGAAGATCTACGGGGAAGGTCCGTCTACAAAGCTGTTGGTCGGTCAAGAAAAATTCAATGAAAAACTGAAGCCCGATCTCACCGATCAGGACATCCGCTTCACTACAAAGGGCAAAACTTTGTATGCATTGATCATGGGATGGCCGGGCAACGACGCTTTGATTCCTACCCTCGCCTCAACCAGCCCGCAAGCGCCGGGCAAGATACAGAATGTTCGCATGTTAGGTCATGGCGAAAACCTGAAGTTTATTCAGGACGCTTCCGGACTTCGAATATCGCTTCCAAGTGCGAAACCCGCCACAGCGGATTTAGGCATCACGTTCGAGGTGAGCACCGCATAGCTCCAGATTTAGCTCTTTGGACGAGTGGCAGCTTGCATCGGCAATCCCGTGTTGTAATCCAGCTCACGGGGAAGGTAGCCATCTGACTCGCGTTGACGCGTCATGCCCGAGTTCTGCCACGTCACCGGAAAATCATTTCTCCACGATCTGTGGCCCCAGTAGTAGCCACGAAATGGATCGCGCGAGACATTCATCCAATTCAGCAGGCGGTCATGCAGATCGTTACGGGCAGCAAGGTCGTTCTCTGAATCAATCAGATTTTCCATCTCCGAAGGATCGCTCTCAAGATCGTAAAGTTCATCGGAGGTCATGAGATGGACCGAAAGTTTGTAGCGGCCATCGAAGACACAACGTATCGGCTGAAATGCTCCGAAGCCATCGTGGTCAACCTCGTAGCGGCTCCACTCAAGAAAAACTTCGCTGCGGCCGGCGGCAGACGGATCCTTCAGCAAGGAAAGCATGCTGCCTCCCTCCAGCGTCTTGGGAACTTCGAATCCAAAGAACTCCATCAGTGTTCCACTTATATCGATGTGCGAGACGAGGCTGGACGAACTGACATTGGCTGGCGTGTGCCCTGGCCACTTCACAAGGAATGGCACTCGCGTGATCTCGTCGTACATCGCGGGTCCTTTGTCCGTGAGCCGATGCGATTCCAGAAAGACACCGTGATCACTGGTGTAAACCAACATCGCACCCGGAGCCCGTTGTTCCACCGTATCCAGAACACGTCCTATCTCATAATCGACGAATGTGTGGGATCCAAAGAATTGTTTATCCTTGATAGGTGGCTGACGCTTCGTCAGATATCCATCCGCCCACACGCGCTGTTCATCAGGCTTGTGCTGCAGAGAGTCGCTCATATTCGCATTGCTGGGAAAGACGTAATCCTCGTACATCCTAGAATACTCAATCGGACAAAGTGAGGGGCCGTGCGGCTCATCGTAGGCAATCACCAGCAGAAAATCTTCGTCCTGATGCTTCTCGAGAAAATCAATCGCGCGGTTAGTGCAACGATGTCCGTAGCAATATTTTGCTGTCCAGCTGGGATCATTGCCCGTGGCGGGATTTCTTGAACGCAAACGGTCCGCGGGTGACAGCTCGCTCAGATAATCGCGCATGTCATACCAGTAGTGCTTGTCCCAGCCGACAGCAGGCCTGCCCGTGCCGAAATAATCCACTCCGGCCAGATGCCACTTGCCGATGAATGCGCAGTGAATGCCTTTGTCGGTAAGACGCTGCCCGAGGGTATGCGTGGTCTCGCCCAGCGGCATGCTGTTTCCCCACACGCCGTTGCTGTGTGGATACAGTCCGGTCCAGATCGCTGAACGTGCCGGAGCGCACACTGGCTGGCAATTATACGCACGATTATACCGCGCACCCTGTGCGGCTAGACGGTCAAGGTTTGGAGTGTGCAGCCCAGTCTCGGCGTTACAGTTCAGCATGTCATAGCGGACAGATTCGCCGAGAATGATGATGGCCTGGCGCACGTCCGATTTGCTTTTGCGAACGATTGCCGGGCTTGCTTGAACGGTAGCCGATGCAATGCCGGCTGCGCCAGCCAGCTTCATAAAAGATCTGCGATTCATGGGCTATTACCTCCCTCACTCCAGCTTTCTTCTACTTCACGGCATTGCAACTGCTCTTGCGACGACCCTGCGTCCTCCGGTAATCCCTCAACATGAATGAGCTTTGCGTCCTGCATGGAAACATTTGCCAGGGACAGCGGCCACGGCAGATGGTTCTGCTCCACATCGACGCAGCGGGCATGATGGAAGGAATAGATGCTTGCATCAGGTGGGAGGAACGGCTTGTAATCCGTGTTCAGTCGCACAGTATTGCCGCGAAAGACAAGGCCATTCACTGAATTCGCCACCAGCACTGGCTTCTGGAAGGCTGAGAAGTCGTTGTCTCGAATCACCACCCTGCTCACGTTGTAGTAGTCCGGCTCGGCAGATAGATTGACTTTGGGATTGATGGTGATTGGAGCGGGTCCGTAAGTCGATATCTGATCGATAAAGTGATTACCGGCAATCACCACGTTGCTCGCAGGCGCCGATTCGAACCAGTCGACCGCATCTGCAATCAACAACACTGCAGGCCCGGAGAGATGATCGAACGTGTTGCCTTCGACGAGAACACCTTTGGTTGTCTTGAAGATTGATCCCCGTGATCGATTGTGACGAACAATATTGTTGCGGTAGATCACGCTAGGCTGCCAGTCGATATTGTCCACTGCATCGTTCACTTGCACGTCGACCGGTAGATTGTTTGCAAAGGTTATCTCCACATGCTGGTCATCGATCGACCGCACCGTCTTGACGACGCCCAGACCATATCCAATGAGCGTCGTTGGCTTCACAAACTGGATGTGCTCTCGGAGCGCTGCGAATGTAAAGCCATAGGTTTGCGGATGAGTCCATTCCAAAAGGAGCGTGCTCGGTGCGACTCTGGCGGCAATGCGCAGGTAGGTTCCATGCACATTAATCCCATCATCCAGCATGTTCTCGTACGAACCGTTTTCAATGACCAGGCTTCCCCTGCAGCTCGAGAAATGCACGGCATCAGCAGCGCTCGTCACGTAACGAGTGGTATCGGAGCCAAGTTTGACGCGGAATCCATCCAGATGTATCGCTGCGCTCTTTTGAGCGAGAAACCCCATACCAATAGCACTGAATACATTCACATTGCTGACGGTTACTCCGCTGCTTTCGCTCACCCAAATTGCGGGATCGGGCCGGTCGCGGTTCCATAGGATGAGGCGATTGCCGAGCGTGGGCTCAATCGGCATGCCAATGACGCGAACGATGCCGGGCGCTAGTGCGATTGCCCTTGTCTTCGCAAAGTCGAGATCTGCATGGGCGTTCCATGCGATGGCTTTGGTGGTGCCATCGAACTCCTGACTTGTGCCCAGGCACTCCTTCCAGCCCTCTGCAATCGCACAGATGTGATGATCCTCCACCACATAGCTTTCGCTGGCAGGCATCTTCAGGTCGACTGAACCATCTTCCACCCTTATTACTTCTGACTCGAGGACGTGCGGCGTTGCATAGTCTATGGAGAAATTACGCAGTGTAATGGCACTGGCGTGGACAATGCTGATCGGCAGGATCACACCATGGAAGACAAAGGCTGAGCCTTGCCCATCGATGATGAGATTCTTTACATCCTCAAGTGGCATCGCAACGGCACGGCTATTTACCGCGTCATGATTTGAAATGTAGTAATGCCGCTTGCTCGCATTCTCCGGCCAGAATTCATAGCGGCCTTTGAGAAACACAAGGACTGGCTTGCTTTTTGACTTCGCATAGACGATCGCTCTTGCCACTCCGGAGGTTGCGTCCCGCGACGAGTCCGGAGTGACTCCGAAGTCAGCGACATTCACCGTTTGCGCCCGCGAAGAACGGGTCAGGGCGAACCATATCAAGAGGACGATCAGACACAACCTGCACGAGCGAGACTTACGAGTCACCGCAGGCCCGTCGTGCGACCGAAATCGCTGAAATGGGTGAGCACGTGGAAAGGAATTTTCGTCGATAGCCATTTAGCCCTGGCTCCTGATCCTCTTCCTCTGAATCTGGTTGCAACAGAAATATAGTTAAGTTACCTTACTATACGTCAACCGCTTTGTCACTACGCATCAGTGTTTTGCTGATGGGGCCGACGAGCACATCGCGGATACATGGTGGTAGGGGCTCCGCGGCTCCTTTCCGTCATGGGAATATGGGGATTAGCAGTGGCTCGGATAAGCAGAAGACAGCTGGTACTTGGTGGGATAGCCTTCTCTGGGTATCTTCCGATGCTTCGCGCACTAAGACTGTGCTGCCATCCTTCCGGCGACGAATTCTCCGCAGCGGACCACGTAGCGCATGGTGCTGTTGGCCACGAATCCTCCCTCACCCAAACTCCTGACCCAGCGATGGAGCAGAGGGTTAACGATCTGCTCGGACGGATGACACTGGACGAGAAGGTGCGTCAGCTCTGTTCGCTGAAGATCGGACCAAAGGTAAACCAGGCTACTGATAGCGGAACCTACGCCGCGAAGACCCTGCAAGAGTACTTCGGTAGCGCGGGGATTGGCTTCATCAGCCGGTCAATTCTCGATCTGGATGCGAAGGCGGGAACCGAGCTGACCAATCTCATCCAGCGTATTGCGGCGGAAAATACCCGCCTTGGGATTCCACCATTGGTCGATGGCGAGGGCCTGCGCGGCTTGCGCGCCAATGGCAGCTGCGTCTTCCCTACCGCCATCGCAATGGGCGCAACCTGGGATCCAGATCTCGTCCACGAAGTTGCTGTCATCGTCGGGCAAGAGGCTCGCAGTCGTGGCATTCGGCGTATTTTTGCGCCCGTTCTCAATCTCGGGCGAGACCCGCGCCATGGCCGCACGGAAGAGACCTATGGCGAAGATCCCTATCTGGCCTCCAGGTTGGGGGTTGCGTTTGTCACCGGCCTGCAGTCTCAGGAGGTCATCGCGACCCCAAAACATTTTGTCGCCAATTTTGAGGCAGATGGCGGACGCGACAGCGGCGATGTCGAACTATCCGAAAGATCTCTCCGTGAACTTTACTTCGTTCCCTTCAAGGCTGCAGTCACTGAGGGCGGGGCGCTTGGACTAATGTGCTCCTACAATTCGCTCAATGGTGTGCCGTGTGCTCTCAATCCATGGCTTCTCACAGAAGTATTGCGCGGCGAGTGGAATTTTCAAGGTGCGGTTGTGTCCGATTGGGGTGCGATCGCCAATTCCGTGACTGATCTTCATGCGGCTGCCACTCCAGGCGAAGCCGCTCGGCACGCCCTGTCAGCCGGCACGGATGTTGAATCTCCCAAACTCGACGTCTACAACAGCAGCCTGGCTGAGGAAGTAAAGGCGGGCCGTTGTAAGCAGGAAGTTCTCGATGAATCGGTTCGCCGTGTGCTCAGACTTAAGTTTCGTCTCGGGCTCTTTGACAAACGCTACAGCGACGCCGATCAGGCCTTAAAGAACGCGGATAACGATACGCATCGTCAGACAGCACTGCAGGTGGCGAGAAGATCCGTCGTTCTCTTGAAGAATGCACAGTCCGTTTTACCTCTCAGTCCTTCGCTGAAATCGATTGCCGTAATTGGGCCCAACGCAGATCAGGTGCGTATGGGTGGCTATGCCCCCGCAGTCTTCAACGCGATCTCACCATTGAAGGCGCTTCAAAACCGTCTCGGCAGCCGCGTGGCGATTCATTATGCGAAGGGCTGCGAATTAACTGGAGACAATACAGAGGGATTCGCAGAAGCCATCGCTGCGGCCAGAACTTCCGAAGCAATCCTCCTCTTCGTTGGTGGCAGTTCGGAGACCGCAGGAGAAACAAAAGATCGCGCAGACCTTGATTTGACAGGCAAGCAGGAAGCACTGATCGATGCACTATCCACCCTCGGAAAGCCGATCGTGGTGGTGCTCATATCCGGCGGTCCGGTCACCATGACGCGCTGGATCAAGAGAGTGGATGGCCTAATGATGGCGTGGTATGCCGGCGAGGAAGGCGGAAACGCCATCGCAGAAATTCTCACGGGAGCTTGCAATCCCAGCGGACATCTGCCGATCACCTTCCCTCAATTCACCGGGCAGCTCCCGATGCCCTACAACCACCGGCCTTATGGCCGCTCCGGTTCCATCCTCGAAGTCCCGGGCTTCTTGGACAGCTACAACCCGCTCTTTCCGTTTGGCTATGGACTCTCCTACACGACATTTGCGTATTCAGACCTCGCCATCATCCCACGCCAGATATCCCGCGATGGCACCGTTAGGATAAGCATCACGGTCTCCAATACAGGATCACGAAACGGTGACGACGTCGTTCAACTCTATCTATCCTCATCAAGTTGCCGCATCACACAACCCGTGCAGCGCTTGTGCGCATTCAGGCGAATCTACCTCGCGGCCGGCGCCAGCCAGGTAGTCACCTTCATTCTGGGCCGGAATGAACTGGCTTTTCTCAACGAACAGCTCAAGCCCGAGGTCAACATTGGCTCCTACTCCATCATGGCGGGAAGCAGCAGTCAGGATGGTCTGCGGGCCAGCTTTGAGGTCGTCGAAGTTGGATACGGCGATCCGTACTCGTGAATAGCTTTCTTCACTTCCGCAGGATGAGCATCACAACCCCATGTCGCGGCACATTCGCAGTGAAGGCGTCGGTAATTGTGCCCGCGTCTTCGTGCGTCCAGAGGTCGCGCGCCTTGGCGGGCCCATGCCATCCGATGTCGCTCAGCTTGAAACTCATTTTGTTGACAGCCTGAAGGCGATTAAACAACGCAACTGCGACCGCGCCATCCTTGAGCGGCTTCGACCAGAACTCCAACGGGCCGACGGCCCACACCCGGTCACCAGCTCTTCCCAATGGGTCTTGATCGACCGCAATGACTTCTTTGTTCATCAAGATACTTTTCGTTTCCTCGGTCATATGTGCGAGGTCGTTTCCAGCTAGCAATGGTGCCGCGAGCATCGCCCAAAGAGACATATGCGTCTGGTATTCCTCGATACTCATACCGCCGTTGCCGATTTCGAGCATGTCAGGATCGATCCAATATCCCGGACTGACATACTTTGAGAGGCCCGCCTGAGCAAAGCCAATGTTGGTCATTAATTCGTATGTGTCTTTGACGTCGCCTGTCGTTCTCCACATCGTGGCACCGACCTTCGGTCCCCATTCCCACACATAATCGAAGCCATATTGACAGAGGCTGTAGAGTATCGGCCGGCCGGCTTTTATCAGCGCCTGATGCATTTTTTCGTAAGCCGCCTCGTCCGAGGCGCGAGAACTGTCGGGGTCTAGCCCTATCAGAAATTTGTGATAGCTGCACAGGTCATACTTCAGGAAGTCAACCCCCCAATCGGCAAACATTGCAGCATCCTGTTCCTCATGCTGGTAGCTGGCTACAAATCCGCCGCAGGTGACGGGCCCAGGAGAGGAGTAAATACCAAATTTAAGCCCCTTAGAGTGCACATAGTTGGCTAGAGCTTTCATGTCATTGAATTTTGCGGGGTTCACGTGTAGCACACCTGCCGCATCTCTTTCTCCCTCCCAACTGCCATCTACGTTGACGTACACATATCCGGCGTCGCGCATTCCGGAGGAAACGAGCGCATCTGCAGCGGCACGAATGTCGGCCTCAGTTACTTTTTTTCCAAAGTGATTCCAGCTGTTCCAACCCATGGGCGGGGTCTTCGCGAGAGGTAATTCGGTCATTTGCTGTGCAAATATAGCCGTGGCACTGCCGAATACCAGAGTAGCTAAACAACGAAAAGTTATTCTGAGATTCATAGGATCTCCCCCTTTGGAGCTGATCGATGAAATGTAAAGAAGTCGCGCCCGGGCGACATTACTATCATTGCCGATAGCCAATAATAAATTAAGTATGTTACGCAAGTAAATTGCACACTTGTGTTATCAAATGTGTCAAGAAAAAATAATTTAGAGCGGTCGATGCCGGGCCGGCTTCATTGTTGTTCGACAGGCATTGGGGGAGTTGTATTTGAACTATGCCTTGCTACGCAAATACCATCAACCTGAAGAAGCGTTGGCCTGCAGAACGTCGTATGCAGTAGAAAGAAATAGCTGATTTCCGAGACAGGCTACACAAGCGTCGCGAATGCCAGAGCCGCCCGCAACCAACCGGCATAGGCTGAGAGTTTCTTTCATTCCGGGGTAAGCAATGCAGCCGGAATCACTGCGCTGGATGGACCCGGCTCTTCCCTGTCGCCAGCGCCATTTTGCTCATCTCTAAATTTATGTTTGACCTTTGTACAACTAACTTGTACAATTTGCTTTTCTTTATTCTCGCTTGCAGCGGGGTATGAAAGTTATTTACTACCATGGACTTCGGTGCATTCGCCATGCGGCAAGCTGAAACATCGGGTGGCGGGTTCGGCAATCCCCGCCGGGTGAGCCAGCGGAGCCACGTGCTACCCCTAAAAGGACACTGACGACTTGTCAGAGAATTCGTGCTTGAAAACAGCAGGCCTCACTGTGAGCGACGCCGCCCCGGATGCCGGCTCGCATCTCGATAAGGATTTGCGAGGATATCTTGCAACAAATCATGACCTTGTCACCCATATCAAAAAGCCGGTAAGTCTTACCGATGTGGGTGCCTTGAGCGCGCAAAGCGATCTTCCGATTTTGTTCGAAAATATCATCGAGCACCCGGGGTTCCGCATCTGCGATATGTTAGTCAAGAACCGGACCTCGCAGGCCCGGGCAGTGGGTGTACCGCAGAACCAGTACATTAGGACGTTAGCATACCGCTTACGCCAGCCGCCGCGGGGACTCGTCGAGGTAAAAACCGGGCCGGTAAAAGAGGTCAAGTGGCTCGGCGAGAACGCCAACCTCTATAAGCTTCCGATTCCCATTCACAAGGAAAGGGATGCGCATCCTTATCTTTCCGCTATGATCATCCTGCGTGATCCTGAGACTGGTTTTTCCAATACATCGCATGCCGGCACTACCATCGTCGGCCCACGGAAGGGAATTAGCAGTTTCGCGACCCCGCATTCACTGCGAATCATGCGCAAATATCGCGAGTTGGGTGCGAAGACAATGCCTATTGCGTTTGTAGTCGGCGTACCGCCGGCTTTTGAGATCATGGGCAATTTTTCCGGGTTGCATATGGATTCTTGGGGCGAGATGGACATGGTAGGCACGATTATGTCCCGGGACATTGAGACGGTGGCTTGTGAAACCAACGACCTGAGCGTTCCTGCGAACGCCGAGATGATTATCGAAGGACACATTCAGCTAGAAGCCATCTCTCAGTCCGGCGACGTGACCTCTCCGTCGATGTACTACCTGCCGCATTTCGAAAATGTCCCGGAATTCCATTTGACGGCGATCACGATGCGGGAAGATCGCCCGATTTATCGAAATCATCAGAGCTGTCCCGCCACTGACCATCAAACCTTGCCTCGACTTTGCCATGAGGCCGTGCTCTTCAACCGGCTCAGGGAAATGGATCTGGATGCACGCGATGTACGCTTTCCAGCTTGGGGCGGAGCCCTATCCTGCATTCTCCAATTCTCTTATTCCAGGCAGGGCTTCGTGAATGACGCTCTGATGATGGCGATGGGAGCTCCCTGGCTAAATACCAAGTTGGTGGTCGCAGTCAGTCCCGATACCGACCTTGATGATCCAGCGGACGTTTATCATGCAATTGCAACCAGAGCGGACCCTGCCCGGGATGTATTCATTGTCGGCAACACGCGGGGCTCGCTCTATGATCCAGCCGCCGCGCCGCTCGAGGGTTCCTATCCATTTCGGCTTTCCGGGAAAATGGGTATTGACGCCACCATAAAGGCCCGGCATGGTGAGGCCGACTTCGAGCGGGCATGGCCTAAGAATTGGGGCAAGGTATTTCTCAAGGACTATCTTTGAAGCATTCGACACTTTAAATCCAGGAGGAACTTCCATTGGCAAAACAAGACGTAGCGCCCACGGCGGGCATCGAAAAGCATCCCTTCATCCCCTATGTCCAAGAGGAACATTACCCAGAGAGCCTCAAACCGGTGCGCGATCCCTATGTTGCGCGCATGGGATTTCTGCCCAATGCTCTGAAACTCTATATGCATCGTCCCGAGATTGCAGGGACACTTTGGAAGCTAAATAGCAATATAATGCGGGATTCATCCTCGACGCTCGACCAGAATCTCAAGCGGCGTCTCTCTGCGGTCATCAGTAAAACCAACGGATGTACCTACTGTACGGCGCATTGTTGCTCAATGCTGACCACTACTCGAGGATTGGGCCCTGAAGGATGGGACATGGACCAGAACGATCTTTTGTCGCTTCTGCGGGGAGACGAGGCACCCGCCAATGAAATGGAGCGCGTCTGTTTTGATTTTGCAAGGAGCGCATCGCGAGATCCACAACACATTCCGGATGAGATCTACGACCGGCTTAAAACCCTATTGACGCCTCCGCAGATCATCGAACTCGCCTGCGTCGTCGGTTTTTGGAAAATGTACAACACGATCCACGATTCCTTGCGTATTCCGATCGAGGCTCACCTACAGGAGCAGACAGGGTATGTCGATGTCTAAGCAATCACCGGGTTTCGCACTTCCGGTCACCGCGACCAACCCTATTCTCGCATCGGGAAAGTCGGATCATTCCCTGCGAAAGCTTGTATATGACTTTTTCACGGTTGCAGCACGTATGGAAGATATAAGGCGGCACCTAGGGAAAAGGGTAGGTCTTACCGGGCCGCAATACAGCCTTATCATGGCTGTGGCCGAACTACAGGGGAGGGATGGGGTAAGCGTAGGCCGGGTGGCTGAATACCTGCACGTGACGGGAACCTTCGTAACGACGGAGTCGGGGAAGCTTTCCAAGAAGGATTTTGTGGAAAAGCGCCCCGACGTCCAAGACAGGCGTCTTTCCCTTCTTTCCATCGCTCCGAAGGGGCAAATAGCGCTGAACTCCCTATTTCCGGAGTTGCAACAAATCAATGACATATGTTTCGAACTGGACTCGCGCACTGATTTTGAGGGGCTATGCAAAGTGTTAGAAAGACTGGTTGGCAACAGCCAACGCGCACTTGCGCTGATCAACGCCACTCGTCAGGACCCGCGGCTTACGCTCAACGCCGGCGGGGTGGGTGTCCGTAAACATCGCTAGCCCCAGCATCGCTGCCTACCGTTCGCTGTGATGCTGTAGAGCTGCTTCTACCGGCTGCCCGTCGGTCCATCGTTGTTCTCTGCACGGATCGAGCCTTCCGCGAGCAACTTCTTCAGGACTGGATAGATGTTGCGTAGCTCTCGTTCCAGAAGTTGGATGTACTCGCCACGATCGCTTTCTCGATGCCGTAACCCGATTTGACGCTAGAGGCTAGGCTAAGCATCGTGGGCGGCAACGTCCGTGAGATCAGCACCTGTTACATGACTCGGGTCTCTGACGATACCGAGCATCAATATTCGCTGCCTTGCACTACTCCCAGATCCCGACCGCCCGACAGGAGCGAGGCTACGCGACGACACCTGTTGACATCTACTAGCTTCTCTATTATATTTCGGCCACGTAATATATTCGCGGAGAGGGGCACGGTACCCATGTTCTTGCGCAACCATTGGTACGTGGCAGGCTTCAGTGACGAAGTTCAGAAAGAACCATTGGCGAGGACGCTGCTCAACGAGCGAGTCGTCCTGTACCGGACAGGAAGCGGCAAGGTTGCCGCTCTCGAGGATTGTTGCTCGCACCGACTCATGCCGCTGTCAAAGGGCCGAGTAGACGGCGAAACGTTGGTTTGTTGCTATCACGGACTCGCCTTTAACTCATCGGGGTCCTGCGTGCACGTCCCGCGGCTTACCTCCTCTCCATCTTCCGCCCTGTGCGTGAAGAGCCATCCGGTAGCCGAGCGCTACGGTGCGATCTGGCTGTGGATGGGCGACCCGAAGCTGGCGGACGAATCAAAGATTCTCGACTGCTCGCTCCTAGATCCCACCGGCAGCGATGGAACACGAGTGTACTTTTACGTGAAAGCAAACTATTTGTTTATCAGCGACAACTTGGCCGATTTGTTGCACGTAGGGTTCCTACACAATCCCTCGCAAAAAACGGGCACATCTGGGGTTGGAAACTCTGCCATAGGTAACGACGAACTGGCCAATGGAAAATTAGACGTCCGCCAGGAAGGAGAGCGCATCTACGGGGATTGGACTTGGGCGAACATCACGCCACCTACCACGTTCAAGACCCTTGCCGGAATCCAAGAGCGCGCGGACGGCTGGATCATGTCGATGTTTCATCCGCCATCGTTCTTCGTGAATCCAATCGGGTTCGCTGAGGCCGGCACCGGGGGGAGAGGTAGCACTCTCGATCAGGGATCGGGAAAGTTCAGTTTTACCATCTACCAATGCATTACACCAGAAACGGATCGATCCACGCATTTTTTCAAGTTGCTTGCACACAATTGGACGCCGGAGATGGTCGAGAAGGGTATCCAGCTCATCAATAAGGTGAACGCAGAGGACATTTGGGCGATGGAATGCCAACAGGAGACGCTCGATCACAATCCGCACGCGCAGATGCGTTACATTCCCACCGACGGGGCCGTCGTTCGAATGCATCGGTTACTGGACAAGCTGATAGAGGAAGAGGCTGGTGTGGGCACGAAGGCGGACAGCAGGGACCATCAGGAAACCTAACAGCGAGCGTGAATCGGGCGCAGTTTTGTGTCATTGGACAAGAGAGACGCGAGGTCCCGACGGGTAGGATACACTTTGCGGAGCGATATTTTTGAGCAAGGCTGCTACTTTTGTCGCCGGATATTCTAAGACAGAGCAGGTACCGGTTGCCCAGAAATAACTCTGCCGCGCGTTGATTTTCGGTCAGGACTCGCTCGCCGCGCGCCTCAAATTGTCGACCATACGGGCGAGCAACTTCTTCAGTTCGACGACCTCTCGTTGGGTCATTTCTTTCTCCAGTACGCCGCGTACTTGGGCTGCAACAACGCGACACTTGGGCTCAATGGACCGCCCCAGCTTGGTAAGATAGATCCGCGAAGCTCGGCCGTCAGCGCTGTCGCGATGCTGTTCGACTAGCCCAGCTTTCACCATCCGTCGCAGCGTTTCCGTGAGCGTTGAAGGTGAGAGCTGCACACGCTCGGAGAGATCTTTGATGATGCACGCGTCGCGTTCAAAAAGGGCGAAAAGGACGTTGCCTATGCCGGCGGCACGGAAGCGGCTGAGACCGCCAACCCTGAGCTCGCGTTCGAGGACACCGATATAGTTGTGGTAGGCACGCCCAATCAGGAAACTTATCTCGTTGAGATCGTCTTTTCCCTTCTTGCGCGTCGTGTGCACTGCATCGAGAATACCAGACGACAATCAGACCTCAGTGATCACTTCAAAAGGGTTCTTCCGCACTTTTGGTGAAGTGGCGAGAGGGAAACACGCATAGGCGGCACCAGCAGAGTTAGTGGAAGCGCGACGGCGGTTGGTAATCTGGATAGCTGAGGTGATTTTCCGATTTCCCCATGAGCCGGTCGCTGTCGCCGAGCCCCGCTGAAGTCCAGGTGGAGCGGCTGATTGCAGAAGCCGACCACATCACCTTGGTTGTGCGCGTGTTTCGTCCGGAGGCTCCTTGTCCGAGTTGCGCCCGGCCGTCCTGTCGTATCCATAGTTATTACGAGCGGCGATTGGCCGACTTACCTTGGAACGGAATCCCGGTGGAGATTCGACTGCGGACGCGCCGCTTTTTCTGCGATGCGGCCGCTTGTGCCCAGCGCATTTTCACCGAGCGACTGCCAGAGACAACGGTAACCTACGCACGGCGCACGCTGCGCATGGAACAAGCTCTGCGCTGGCTGGGCCTGGCGTTGGGAGGCGAAGCCGGGGCGCGTACCGCACAAAGACTGGGTCTGGTGGTGAGCGGCGATACGTTGCTACGCCATCTACGACGAGTGTTCGAGGAGCAGAAGCCAGCTCCAGTTTCGCCTCGCGTGTTGGGCATCGACGACTGGGCGTGGCGCAAGGGACAGCGCTACGGCACCATTCTTTGCGATCTGGAGCGGCGCTGCGTGGTGGATCTTCTCCCCGATCGCCAGGCCAGCACGGTTACCGAGTGGCTGCGCGGCCACGCCCCACCGGAAGTGATCAGCCGTGATCGTGCCGGGGCCTACGCCGAAGCGGCCCGCCAAGGCGCGCCCCGCGCGGTGCAGGTCGCGGATCGGTTCCATCTGTTGCGCAATCTGCGCGAAGCCTTGGAGCACGTCCTGGCGCGTCATGAGCCGATGATTGACGAGGCCTTCCGGCGACACACTCCTGTTCCCGTTACGACTCATCCAGTTGCTCCGCCTACTCCTTCGAACCCAGCGTTGACACGGTCGCAACAACTTAGTCGCGAGCGGAGGCAGAGACGCTTCGAACGCTATCAGCAAGTGATCGAGCTATGCCAGCGGGGCACCTCGCGCCGGGTCATCGCATCCCAGTTAGGGTTGAATCGGAAAACTATACGCCGTTGGCTGTGCGCCGGACAATTTCCCGAGCGCCAAGTCGCGCCCAGGCGCTCCTCGGTCGATTGCTGGCTGGCTTATTTGGAGAAGCGGTGGGCCGAAGGCTGTCACAATCGCAGTCAGCTCTGGCGCGAACTCCAGGCCCAGGGAGCGGATTTTGCCCAGGTCACGCTGCGCCGCTGGTTCCGCGTCCGCTTGGGGGTGCGAGGGCGTCCTCATCAAAGTTCGCTCTCTCCGCCACGGAAACGACCCAGTCCTCGGCAAATCAGTGCCCTCCTGCTCGATCTCGTCCACCACCCACCCCCCTCCCAAGAAACTTTCGCGCAAAGCCTGTGTGCTCTTTCTCCCGACATCGCCACGACTGTGGAACTGGCCAAACAGTTCTGGCGTATGCTGCGGGAACGAGACGCGTCCGCATGGTCGCCCTGGCAGAAGGCGGCCCGCAAATCTCCTCTCCACCACTTCGTGGTCCAGTTGCAACGCGATGAGGCCGCCGTACGGGCCGCGCTCACCTTGCCTTGGAGCACGGGGCCAGTGGAGGGTCATATTCGCCGATTGAAGTTGATCAAACGTCAAATGTACGGGCGAGCCAAACTCGATTTGCTACGAATCCGCGTGATGCACGCGGCTTAATGGAACCTGCCGCCATGCGGCAAAGCATAAGGCCGGATGCCCTTCACCAAAAGTGCGGAAGAACCGGTTTTGGGTGATCGCTGAGGATCAGACAATATGACTTGAGTACTTAAGTATATATTTACCCCATATGGGAATTGATAGCATCACGTTGAGGTTGCTACGTCCATATTGCCGATTTGCCTCTGGAGCTCAGCTAGACGCTTCCACAGTTGGGCCTGTACGTCGGCGTACTGTGGGTCGCCGTACAGATTATGAGTTTCACCCGGATCAGGCTGCAAATCGCTCATATTCCTGCGGTTCCAGGTAGTAGTGAATCAGCTTGTAGCGCCAGGTGCGCACTCCACGATGCGGCCGGACTTGCTCTCCTCCGGGATATTGGTAAATATTCATAGAGCCAGTCCTTTCTCAATTCGCCGCTTCTCCATTGGCCAGCGCTACGAAGCTGCGTCCCTGCATGTGATCCGGGATTTTCGCTCCAGCCGGTTCCAGTGGCGTTAGGGGTGAGATCCACATCCGGAACCATTTCCTCTCTCACTCACCCGGCCTAAATCTTCCCACCTAAATCTGTAGGAATAAGGCTGGTCCGGTGTCGCCCGCTCCAAATTATTATCTTGACAGATCGATAACGAAGTTGTACAAGCTACTTCGACAATATAACTGCGTACTGCGCTTCGTGTTGACCCTCGGCAATAATGTTGCCCGGGCGTGGCGTTTTTACGAAATTGTGAGCTTTGCAGGATATTCAGGATATTTGGGAGGCAGTGTGGCAAAGACCCGAGTTCTAGCCATCCCCGGCGCACTCCGGCTGAAGGCTTTCTCTATTCTCTGTGTGGGAACTCTCGTGGTTCTGGCGGTGCCCGCCTTCTCGCAGGCGGTGACCTCGCTAACGGGACGTGTCACCGATTCAACCGGCGCGGTGATCCCAGGCGCGAACGTCACGCTGCTCTCCGTCGCCAATGGCAGCCGCCGCGAAGATATCACTAACGGGCAAGGCGATTACCAGTTCCAGCAATTGCAGCCCGGTCGATATTCACTTACGGCCACCGCCCCGAATTTCGCGACTTTCACCAAGGGAAACATCGAGCTGTTCGTCGCTTCTCCGGCCGCTGTCAACGTGACGCTTCAAGTCGGATCCACCGCGCAGCAGGTGACGGTCGGGGAAACGGCTCCGGGCGTCGAGCCCCTGTTGAATACCACGAATGCTACTTTGGGCAACGTCTTCACCTCACAGCAGATACCGGAGCTTCCGCTGGAAGGCAGGAATGTGCTGCTTCTGTTAAGCCTGCAGCCCGGCGTTGGTTATCTAGGCACCCAAGGAAACAGCCCAGACGACACGAGAAGCGGCACCGTGAATGGTGCACGCTCCGATCAGTCGAACGTTACTCTGGACGGAATTGAAGTCAACGATGAAAACTTTGGGTATTCCTTCGATAGCGTACTCGGCGTAACCCAGGAATCGGTCTCGGAGTTCCGGGTTACGACGAGCAATGCGGGAGCCGACGCCGGGCGTAGCTCAGGCGGTGAAGTTGCCATGATCACAAGAAGCGGCACCAATCAGCTTCACGGCGCCCTCTACGAGTTCAACCGCACGACGCCCTTCTCGGCCAATGATTGGTTTAACAAGCAAAATCAGCTTGCCAATGGTCTGCCGAACCAAGCGACCGAGCTGATCCGCAATGTCTTCGGCGTCGCAGCAGGCGGACCCCTCAAAAAAGACCGCCTCTTTCTTTTCGCCAATTATGAGGGAACGCGCATAGCACAGTCTGCCCCGCCTCAAGTTGCCACTGTGCCCACCGCTACTCTGCGGCAAGGAATCGTTCAGTATACGGACACGACGGGCGCTAATTACACGCTCACTCCGACTCAGATTCAAGGGATGGATCCGCTGGGTGTTGGGGTCGACCAGGCTGCGCTCCAGGTTCTCAACAGCTATCCTCTTCCCAACAGCACCTTGGCGGGCGACGGGTTGAATACTTCCGGCTTTGAGTTCACAGCTCCCCAAGACTCCTCTTTTAACACCTATATTGCAAGACTCGATTGGATCGTTAGCCAGAAACACTCGGTCTTTTGGCGCGGCAATCTGGTCAATTACGACCAGCCCTCACCCCCGCAGTTTCCCGGCCAGCCACCGGCATCGAGGCTTCTGACAAACAGCAAGGGATACGCCTTGGGCTACACCGCCGTTCTGCGTCCCAACTTGGTCAATGACTTTCGTTGGGGATTGACCCGCCAGGGAGGCAGCAATGCCGGAATATCGAACCAGCCACAAATCACTCTCGCCGGGTTACCATCGCCCACGGCCTATACCCGCAGCAGCAGCTCCGTCATTCCGGTCAACAATCTGGTGGATGACCTGTCGTGGAGCAAGGGGCGGCACAATTTGCAATTCGGAACCAACGTTCGATTCATTGACGATCGACAAGTCAGCACACAAAACTCTTATCCCAGCGCCTTGGGGGTCATAGGCTATTTGCGTTCACACGGCATCGCGAACACAGGTGTGCCCCTCGATCCGGCCAATTCCGGATACCCAGCGGTGGCCCAGGGGTTCGACACCTCCTACGACGGCGCGATTATGGACGCGGTAGGGCTCATCACCTTGGGGAATGCCGTTTACAACTACACGAAATCTGGAACTGCCCTCGCACTTGGAACCCCCGTGCAGCGCGATTACCGATGGCACGAATTGGAATTCTATGGACAGGATAACTGGAAAGCTCTGCCCACCCTGACGCTTACCTTTGGCTTGAGATATACCTACCAGCAGGTCCCCGCCGAGACCAGCGGCAATCAGGTCGGGCCATGCGTCCTGAGTGGCACTGTGTGCACTCCATACTCCCTGACCCGGTATGTGCAGGAGAGCGCCTTCCAGGGAGCGACCGGCGGAGCGGCCAGCAATCTACCCGCCCTTTCGTATATTCCGAACGGACGCTACAACGGACAGCCGGATTTCTGGACCCCCGACAAGGCGGACTTCTCTCCCAGGCTTGCCTTTGCCTATGCTCCGCACGCGAGCGAGGGATTCTGGAAGAAGCTCTTAGGCGAGAGCGGCCAAAGTTCCATTCGTGGCGGCTATTCGTTGGTCTACGATCACTTCGGAGCGGGGGTGGTGAATACCTATAACCAAGACGGCTCCTTTGGTCTGACCGATGAGCTGGAAAACCCACCCTTTACCACTACGACGGCGCCGCGTTTTCAAGGCCTTACAATCTTCCCCCCGGGACTGTTGCCGGCGACGGCTCCGGCGGGAGGATTTCCTGCCACCCCCCCCGCATCTGGACGGGGATCCTTCGCGATCAGTTGGGGTCTGGACAATGCCTTTCACACTCCTTATTCGCACTTGTTCGATTTCTCCATTCAACGCCAGCTGAATGGATCGAATCTACTGGAAGTCGCTTACGTGGGGCGGCTGGCGCACAGGCTGCCGGAGCAGGATGACGTTGCCGCGCCACTGAACCTTGTGGCAGCCGGAGAAAGCTATTTCCAAGCCGCGACGCAATTCTCCAAGATGGCCCGGCAAAACGTCCCGGTTACCTCCGTGCCGAAAATACCGTACTGGGAAACTCTTTTCGGAGCGCTGGATGGTGTGGATGAGGGACCACAGGGAAGGATAGACTATGGCCCGCTGACGGGGACGCAAAACGCCTACGTGCAGTATCTCTTGAACGTGGGGGCCGAAACGTCCGCCTTGAATAATCTCGATGAGCCGAACGGCGGCTTGGGAGCGGGAACCCTCTATCCCGCGTATCGCTTCTTCCATAGCCAGTATTCCTCGCTCTATGATTACCGGTCGATAGGACAGTCGTATTACAACGGGCTTCAGGTGATTTTCCATCACCGTGCCTCTCATGGCCTGCAGGTTGATTTCAACTACACCTACTCCCGCGCGATTGACTGGACGTCGCAAGCCGAAAGAGTCCCTACCTCCGGGGTTGACAACTATTCTCAAATCATCAACACATGGCAGCCCGACCAGTTGCGCGGCCGGTCGGACTTCAATATGACGCACCAGATCAACGCCAACTACATCTGGGATATTCCGGTGGGACGAGGAAAGGAGTTTTACTCCGGCGTCAGCCGTTGGGTCAATGCCGCGATTGGAGGCTGGCAGATGACGGGTATTCTGCGATTGACCAGCGGCTTGCCCTTTGGAGTACACAATGGTCCGAACTGGCCAACTAACTGGGACATCCCAGGATTCGAGACATTGGATCAACCGATTCCCGCTGCCGCCTTGGCCCGCGGCAAGGCCAATCAGCGCTTTGCCGACCCGTCTGCCGTCTTCAACAGTTTCCGGCTCGCCTATCCCGGTGAGTCGGGAACCCGCAACCCACTGCTCGGCGATGGCTACTTCGAGTGGGATGCTGGACTCAACAAGACGTTCGCGCTCACGGAACGCGTGAAGATGCAGCTCCGCTGGGAGACCTTCAACGTGACCAATAGCGTGCGCTTCGATCCGCAATCCATTAACGCCAACGCTGCCTTTCCGAACCTTTTTGGAGTGGCCACAGCGGAATTGACTCAGCCGCGCGACATGCAACTCGCCCTGCGGCTGACGTTTTGAGTGAAATGCGCGGGGCTGTGACCCTGCGTGATGCAAAGCTGGATGTATCTGAAGATTCGTAATTAGGAGAACTAGCCTATCGGTTGACCCAGGGGGAACAATTCGAACCAAAAGGAGTGAGGTATGAGACTGCGCGTCAGTAGTTATCTGCTAAGGATCGTTGTGGCAACACTTGGGTGCCTGTTGGCAATTCCTAGCGAGTTGTCTGCGCAAGGAGCGGGCACCAAAGGGGACAAGGCCGTGTACTCTGGCACGACCACATCGTCAATCGTCGGTTCCTCCGCATATGTGGACGCGACTGCTTTCCAGACAGGCGGGAGCACGGACATCTGCGCGATCATCAATGCGGCTCTGCAAACGCTTCTTGCGGCCGGGGGAGTTGTGGACGCTCGCGGAATCCAGAATCCGACGGCGGGAGGTCCATTGGAATGCGCCCCAAATGCGACGCCTTGGCTGCAAAAGAGTGGATCGAGCTACGTATTTACCACTACCCCTGCCGATATTCTTCTGCCGCCGGCAAACATCTGTATTCAAACCCCCTGGATCGTACCCGATAAGACTCGAGTTATCGGCGTTGGAATATTTGGCACGAATGGGACAGTCATTTGGCCGACGTACGGAGGCCAGCCGAGTGGCTGCTCGGGGAATTTTAGCGATAACGAGAACCCACAGGACCCGGGCATCATCTACATGGGCTTTAGCGGCATCCCGCCGGTGAATTATCCGCCCTCCCCCGCCCCGTGTCCGAACTCCAACATCTGCACCGGTGTAGTCATAGAGAATCTCCAATTGGACGGAGCAGCTCTGCCGACATCTAGTCTTCTGGAAGGGATTGAGAACTTTAACTCAGGCGCTGGCAGTTATATCGATCAGGTATCGTTCCCCTCTATACCGAATGTTGACTATGACAACTTTGCTCCGGCAGCGACGCTATCAAATCTCTCGATAACGGTTGCCACAGGGAATGGGAACGCTCAATGTGTTCTTCTCGACGTGCCAAGCGGGGTCTCCAGTGCGCACGGGGTGAGTTGTATAGGGGTACCAGACGTTTTGGGCGTGAGGGTAGGAGCTATGAGCACCAGCATAGAGGACACGCATTTCGAGTCGATGAAGAATGGCATTGATTGGGGCGATTTAGATCCCAGTCAAAGCGACGTCGTGATCAATGCCACGGGCTCTGCGGGCATACAGCATGTAGTTTATCTGGACAACGCTTTTACAACTGCCGGCAAAGCGGATGTGGTGTTGCTGGCGATCGACAGTGGTTGCAACGGCTGTGGAGGCGTGCATCCCTTCACAATTTATGACAATGTGACAGATACGCAGGTTTATAACCCCCTCAGCGCTTCCAACGATACGGATCAGAGTGTTGGTTTGTACGTTCTGGGCGAGGCGTTGCTCCCCAATCCTTACTACGCCTTCACACGCTTCAGCACGAGCCCAAGTTTTCAAACGTGGGGGCAGGGGCACGGCGCGCCTTCGAACTCAACGCCGAGTTGTGCGGCCGGAAGCATCTACTCTAATACAGCCAGCACTTTCGCCTCTGCCCCGGACACGATTTACGTTTGCACTACCGTATCCGGCGCAACAAGATGGGTGCCCCTCATATGAAAAGCACATCTTCATAGAAAGACTCAGCAAAGGACCAAGGAGGATCAAATGCGGTACAAAATCGAGTTCACCCGCGGCTCACGAATCGGTCGCTTGCTATCGTTTCTCGTCGGGGGAGTTCTGGTTTCTGCAGCTCCTTTGAACGCGCAACATCCGGGGAACAGCACGTATTACTCCAGTACTTGTAGCAGTTCTTGTTCAAGCGCGGTGAGTGGCTCTGGCGTCTACATTGACGCCAGCCAGTTTGGGGGGACGTCGGTTTTCTGCGTGAAGGTGAATGATGCCCTGAATGCTATTCCAAGCGGTGTTACCGGTGCGGTAGTGGACGCGCGCGGAATTAATCCGGGAGGGACGAATACCTGCTCCACCGACCCCTTTAGTGGCATCACCAACGGGTCGGTGTTGCTGCTTCCCTCTGGAACGATCAGCATCTCCGCTAGCTGGGTTATTCCAGCCGCAACCAAGATAATAGGGGAAGGCAGTGGCCTCACTACCATTGAGGATGCCGTAGGCCTTAACCCCATGTTGCAGATGGGTCCTTCGACCTGTAGCACCAGCAGCCCGTGCATGGGAATCACGATTGAAGAGCTGTCTCTGAATGGGCAGTATCTGGCCACTACGGGCATCTTGAACCAAGGTGCCGAGGAGCACAGTTACGTCCGCAATGTAGCCATCTCCGAGATCCTTGGGACCGGTCTGGTGGTGGAATCTGATACCGCGGGAAACTCCGGCCCATACGAGAATCTCTACATTGCGGCGGGCACGAGCAACACCAGCACTGCGAACCAATGTGTTGCTTTCGGGGGCAGTGGCTCTAATGCCGGGCCCCCGGGTACACGCGGCATTCATGGGCTGACCTGCATCGGCAACGGACATGCATCGACAGGGATCGATCTTAACGCCAGCAACACCACAGTGGAGGACCTCTCAATCTCGGGATTCACCAACGGCATCGTGGTGGGAGACTTGGCCACTTCAAGCAATCCGGTCCAAAGCGAAGTGTTGATAAACATTACAGCTGCGTCCGGCGCAGGCACCATGACGAACTTAATCCAGCTATCCAACGCGGGGAACTGCACGAGCATTGGGGGTAGCTGCACCGCGATCGGGACCAATGTGACCGATATTGATATGCTTGCAGTTACCAATACTGTAGCCACAAACACGATCAATGATCAACTCACTAATACTACAATCACCCATTCGCAGGCCGGTCAAGTGGCCATGTACGCACTGGGCCAACCGCTGAATGCGACCAACTCTCTTACCCAAAACTCCCTATTCACTACCATCCCATCTTTGCCATCCTGGGCGACCGGCTCGACCTCCATCTCGTCCGGTAGCTCATGTACCAGCCTTGGAAGCCTCTACTCTAACATCACGGGTACGGCCTCCGGTAGCGACAACCTCTATGCTTGCATTCCGGCCAGCGCATCGACCAAAGCGTGGACCGCGATTAAGTGAAAAGCCAGTGAGCTCCGGCGTAAGGAGCAGTCGGACCTTGCTGAACGTGAGCCAACCTGACAGTCTGGAAGGAGAAACCCAAATGAAATGCAGAAACCGACTATCGGACTGTGGATTCAGTGCAGGTGCTGTTCTGCTGGCGAGTTTTGTCTTTTGCTCGCCAATGCAAACGCTGGCGCAAGTCGCTGGGAACCCCGTGTCGTATAACTCCACGTCGGCGCTGGCTCCTTCAACCGCGTACGTCGATGCCAGCGTGTTTTCGGGCAGTGACATTTGCGCGAAAATCTATTCGGCTCTGACGGCGTCTACGACGCCATCAACGGGAGTGGTGATTGACGCGCGGGGAATCAGCTCACTCACCTGCACTTCGACGGAGACTCCATGGATTGCTGGCAGCAACAGTACGACGAAACCATCCACCGTACTATTTCCTGCAGGCACAATCACAATTTCGAAGACGTGGGTACTCCCGAATGAAACTAGAATCATCGGCGAGGGACCAAGTAAGACCACTATCCAGACCTCAAGTCTCACAAATAATCCTATGATTCAGATGGGGTCGTCCACCATATGCCCCTCCGGTGTGTGCACAGGCGTGGAAGTACAGGATCTTGCTTTGTTAGGACTAGGCAGCCTCACAGGTCTTTCTGGCATCAGCAACACGGCGTCCCAGGATCTCAGTTTTGTGCGGAACGTGAGCATGACCAATATTAACGGGACGGGTCTGTCCGTATCGGGCAGCGGCGCACAGAATTCGGGCCCATATGCTGACATCAGCTTTTCGAACTCCTCGCCTGTCTCAACAACCGTGTGCGCCGATATCAATGGAGTGAGTACACGAGGGATTCACGGGTTGAACTGCATTTCGACGGGAAGTACTAAGCCAAGTGCCGCTCTGCTTCTGGATGCAAGCAACAACTCAATCGAGGATGTGTCCGTTCAAGGGTTTGGGGATGGAATACTGATAGGAGCAAACGCCACCGCGCAGAGTGACGCTCTGATAAACGTAGCGGGCGCCACAGGCGGAACGAATGTTATCCATATCTCTACGAACCACACCGCCAACAACCTGAGCATCCTCGGCGTAGCTACCCAGGGTGCGTCTCACAGCATTGAGGACGGCCTGACCAATACAACACTCTCGGATGCGACGGTTGCTATGTATGTGCTTGGAACTGCGGTAACGGCCGGAGGAACTACGGTCGGCTATAGTCGCTTCAGCACCAGCCCGAACGTGCCAACATGGGGAGTCGTAAACTCTACTCCGTCCTTTACAGGCTCCTGCGTTGCCGGCAGCATAATTACAAACTTAACGGGCGCGAGCGGAAGTACTATGTGGGTTTGTACTGGCGGTTCCTGGACCAACGTTAAGTAGAGTGTCGCGAATCCCCATTACGGGCCGGATGCTTCGCTCGCCGTGGCGGGTTGGAGGTAGTCCACGATTGCCTCCGTGATTTCGCCGAGATTCCGGTCACCAAAATGTGCCGCCAAGCCAAGCACCTGGCGGCGCATCGGAGGCTGCTGCGGGGCCAAAGCTGAGAGTCGAATCTTTCCTTCAGTATGAGCGGGAATCGTGATCGAACCGGAGCTGTCGACCTGCCAGCCAAGAGGCGCACGCAATTCCAATGATGCGTCGCAGGCTGAATCGGAGTGGTTGTAAATACGGGCGTCCAGTGTGACCCTCTGCCCCGGCAATATGCTCTGCCGGTAGGGATATGCGCGAATCCAATAGGGATCTAAACCAAAGTTAGGATCATCCCAGGGAAGTAATGCACTGAGCATCTTGTCGCGTTTCTGAAGGAGATCGAGGGTCCTCTCGATATATTCCTGAGAAAAACGAATGGGGCCCCAATGCGCTGCATACAGTAGGTCCGGCTTCAGCTCCAGCAGCAGCCTCAAACATCGCTCACACCCGTCAGTCTTTCCGTCCTTCCCAACGAAGTTGCGATTATAAGAACAGACATCGCCGATAGCCCAGTTTCCAAACGCGTCGCCGGTCATAAATACCCGCGTGCCATCGTGCTCGAGAAGGAGGCCGGCGTGATATAGCGTCTGGCCGGGGAAGCAATACGCCGTTAGGTCATACCCCTTCCAATGGAGCTTTTCTGCCTCGGTAAGCACGTGATCGACATGGATGCTTTCCGGGAATAGACAGGGCATGCAGTACGCGGTGGGATGTTCAAAGATATCCTGCATCTCTTTTTGGACAAACACCTTTGCGCCGTATTTTCGCCGCACCGTATTGATGGAAGATATGTGATCGTCATGATAGTGGCTGGCCCAAATGGCATCCACTCCTGAAATCTCGCCCGATTCGACCAGTTTATTCAACGCGTCGATGATCGAATTGAACCCACAATCAAAAAGGAAAATTGATTTGTCTTCGGCGACGATATATGAGGAAGTTTCAACCGTGCGATGAAGCCAGTGCGGAAGCTCCACAGGAGGAAGCGGTGGGAACATTGGAACATCGAAAGGAGGAGGCGCATCTTCCTTAAATAGCTGAACCCCATTGCGCCTCGAAACGCGCCATGGCGACAGAGTGAGGTAGCTCCGCATGACGTGGTCAAGCTGGCTCTGGAGAAGGCTTATGGCGTTCTCCGGGTCGTGGATCACTTCTCCATGCGAGGGAACTAGCATAGTAGGCTTATGCGAGAGAATCACTTTGCTGCTGCCAAGAAGGTCGAGGACCGCTCCTCCGAATCCCCAATAATCACCACTCATACCTGGAAATCGCTTCTGTAGGCTGTAGAACTCCCATATTTGGCCGGGACCATATATCAGGTCGCCGGTGAAAGCGATGGCCTTCCCGTCGACGTCCACGAAATAACTCAGGCTGCCATCGGTATGTCCCGGAGTTGCCACAACGCGAATGGGAATTCCTTCCCAGTGCACGATGTCTCCGTCTCGTAGTTCTCGATCGATCCCGACAGATTCTCGCAGCACCATGATTTCAGGCCTAAAGTTGTACCGATGATCGAGAATCACATCGGCTACGCACCAAAATTCCGTGGCAGTCTTGAAGAACTGTGCCTCCAGCGCCGGCACGTCAATGTGAGCCGTTTTCAACAATGACGCACCTGAACACTGGTCCCGGTGGTAATGGGTATATAGTACCCTGTCGATTGAACCTAGATTCAGATCCTTCGCTTCTTGCAAAATAGAAGAGTCGCCTGAGTCGATGAGAAGAGCCTTGCCACCGCTTCGGATTACTCCAACGTTGATCACATCATGGTAGATACCTACATGCTCGGTGATGGATTCAAAGCGTGATTTCGCGACGGCGGGCGCACCGGTGTTACTCAAAAAGCCGCCAAAGAAACTGCCCATGCCTTTTCTTGTAAGTCCTAGGAATGCTGATCCCTGTAAAACAAAATCCCGTCGGTTCATCGGATTCCTACTCAGCTACAGATACTCTGTGCTCGCCCTTCGCCCACGCCGCTACATCCACACGATTGAGATTGCGTACATCCGCCCAGGAGAGGATTCTGAAAACCCACCGTTGCAAACAAACGTCACTCGTGCCGTTTGTGGACACAGCTTAGCTGTCCGGCCGCTATGCGATATAGGAGCTTACTTTTCATCATTCACGCAGGCAAAGTTAGCGGCGTCGTTGGTGCTACCCGCTCCCTTCCACCGAGCAACCTTGGGATATGGACATAGGGGACGGGTCATGTCCGCCACTCCATTCGTCAGATGGGAGGCGATGATCTTATCGGGCGCCACGCCGTCCTGCACCCATTGCTCAAGCACGCCGACTTTGTCAAAGACGTCAGGGCCGAGCCCTCCCCGGCAGTGCCCCATCCCGGGAATCATAAAGAGACGGGCGAAATCCTCAGTCTCTGCCACACCTCCCATCGCGGCCACCACGCTCTTGTAATAGTCGATGCTGTTGAGTGGGGCGATGTGCGGGTCGCTCCAGCCGTGGTACATGATGAGCTTTCCGCCATGCGCTTTGAATGCCTTGAGATTCGGGTCAACTGCGTTGAGAATGCTCCCGTACATCCGGTCGGCCAGAGCTACATCGGTATCAAAGTTGAGTGTCTGCCATTTCCAATCCGGGTTCTTGAACAAGACAAACTGAAAAAAGCTCACTGGGTGACTATGCGGTTTCAGGCCTGTGGCCTGATCGAGTGGGCTCCCCGGCTCTAGACCTGGAAAAATCTGCTGTCCAGTACGCGGGTTTTGTGCACCCGTGTAGAGTTTTTGGACCGCTTCCACTTGGGAAGCTGTAAGACATTCTGGTCCATCTGACCCTTTACAATCGAGCGTCTTCGGATCGAAGTGGCAGCGCATGGGATCGTCGATGATGCCGTCCACCACTCCGTCGAGAGCATCGCAAGCCTTCATCACCGCTCGGTCAATGATCGGATATTTACCTGGCGGAATATAACTCGCGGGGTTTTTGAGCGTCACGATTGCCGGCCATATGTTTCCGAACATCAAATGGGTAAAGAAGTTGGCCGGGTCGCCTTCGATGATGCCGTCGTAGTCGTCAGGAAAGCGCTGCGCCTCCGTGAGTCCCTGTTTGCCGCCTGTCGAGCATCCGTTCCAGTACGAGAAATGAGGGTACGTTCCGTAAAAGGATGCGATGATCACCTTCGCGTCTACCGTCATCAGATGAACTGATCGATAGCCGAAATCAATTAGCCTTTCAGGGTGCCCGAATGCGAAGCTAGCGTCGCCGCTTGCGCCCGTGTGCCCTGTGTCGGTTGAAGCAGTGGCGAAGCCCTGGCGAAGGGCTTTGGCCAGCGCTGGATAAGTGATCGTCCCACCCCATCCCCCGTTGCCTACGCCCTGGAACTTGCCATTCCAGCCTAAGCTCGGCATCCAAATCTCGATTTTGATCTCCGAGTCCACAGCCGGTTTTATCGTTACCGCGACGCGGCAGAAGGCAGGTAAATCTCTGAATGATTGACTGGCTTCTGCCACCGACGGGTCGGAAGGGACAGCGCCGGGAGGCAGGGAGAGCGCCCCGGCAGGCACGGACTGCGCCAATGTAATCCTCGTGTCCGAAAGGGCCAGGGTGTTCAGCTTTTCGCACGAAGCGGCGCGCATCGGGGCGGGGCCAAAGACGACGGCCCCAAATAACACAACGAACAGAAACTGCATCCGCCTACAACTCCAGACAAACATGCAAACATCCAGCATCGCCGATAAAGAATGAGACAAACAGCTGCTGCTGATCTTCAATGGTGTTCTCCTTTGAAAGCGCAAATACGGATTGAAAAAAACGACAAGCAGCCAGTGGAGGAGCGATCAACTAGCTGAGCTACTTAGATAACATATTTATACATAATTCGTCAAAGCCTATGTGCAATCCTTCAAGAGGAAATACATGATTGCTGCCTCAGACATTTCACGGCGACGTTTTCGAGTTCCTGCGCAAAACAGACCTCGACGCGCGCAACTACTTTTCTCCTGCGCGTGGCGCATTCGATCAAAATCAATTGGGGGGGTTTCGGCGGGCGGGTCCGAAGGAACAAAGTCTTCTTCTTCGGAGATTATCAGGAAACTCGCTCGACCCAGGGAGACCTGCCCACCACCACCCTCACTGCCGCCAGAAGAAGGGGTCGTTGTCTTGGGGGACGCGGGTTGGAATGTCAGTGCGTTCGACGCGCTGAACGTACTACGTCTAGTTGGTCGTCCCCAATAGTGCTACCGAACTTGATGCGCTCGGAGCCGCCGAGGGGAAGCTCCTCCTTACCGCTCTATCACGGTAGGGCGTTAAGATGCGCAACAGTGAGCGCCGGGCCTTGACTTTCAGGAACAGGGGACTTGCGGGTCAGGCTAGAATGTTGGGGCGCGACCAATGAGTGTGGGCTAGGGCATGAAGAAGCAGAGACACGGAATCCATTTGATCGCCGAACTGGCCCACGTTTCGATCGGGACGGTGGATCGCGCCTTGCATGGGCGCGACGGGATCAACGACTCTACCCGCCAGCGGATTCTGCAAATTGCGCGACAAATATCCTACACGCCGAACCTGGCGGCGCGCGCTTTGTCCGTTTCCAGCGCTGACACGCGCATTGGGGTGTGCATGCCCCGGGAGATCCATTTTTTCTATGATCAGCTCTGGAGCGGTGTGCTGGATGAGGCTCGCCGTGTTGCACAGCTTGGTGTCCAGTTTGTGAACCGCCCCGTCCGAGCACTCGGAGAGGGAGACACTCAAGCGTTCAAGGAACTCGCGCGGAGCGGCGTCAACGGAATCATTCTCACAGCAGGAAACCCGCGGGGTCTCAAGCCTCTTATCGACGACGCGGAAAAAAAAGGCGTCCGCGTAGTTTGTGTGTCCACCGATGCTCCCGAAAGCCGGCGGTCGAGTATCGTTTGTGTTGAACCGTGGTTGAACGGCTGCCTTGCAGGGGAGCTGATGGGCAAGTTTGTGCCGTCGGGCTCCAAAGTAGCCGTAGTTGCAGGGATGCTGAAGGCCGAAGATCATCGCAAGAAAACCGATGGCTTTTCGGAAGCGTTTCCGCGGCACTGCCCCGGTGGCAAGATCGCCGGTGTTATCGAAGGACACGAGGACGAAGACGAGAGTTTCCAAAAGACGTTTGATCTTCTCGACCGGATTCCAACTCTGGCCGGACTCTATGTGAATACCGTCAACTGTCTTCCCGTGTGCCGCGCCCTCGGAGCGCGAGGCCTCGCTGGAAAAGTTAAGTTAATAGCGACGGATCTCTTCGCGGAGATGTCTCCCTACTTTAAGAAAGGAACTATCACGGCCTCGATTTACCAACAGCCCCATCGCCAGGGCCAAATGGCGGTTCGGCTCATGGCCGACAATCTCACCAGCAAGGTGCCTTTCCCCGCGGCCGTCCATCTCAGCCCCGGAGTGGTGATGTCATCCAACCTGCATCTGTTCCGAGAGATAAGACTTGCCAGTGTGAAGTTTGACGATTCTGTTTTCACTATGTGACCCAAGGAAGATGAAAAAATGTGGGATTTTGAATTCTTCACAAATCCGGGTCGGATTCAGGAACTCGACTAAGTCCGCTGTCCGTGCGCGCCTATCGCGCGCTCTACTGCGGTCGCCGGAGCGGTTCGATGGCCGGGTAGGAGTAGCTAGGGATCAGGTGCAGATCGGGTGGTTCGGTCTTGGTCGCGATGGCCTTCACGACGGCTTCCAACGCCGGGCGAGCGACGGGCGGCACCACCACAGTTGCGATCAGTGAACCATGGTTGACAAAGGCCTAGCCGGTGCGGGGCAATCCGTCCACCCCGAGGAAAGGCAGCTGCGACCATGTTCCGGTGGGTAGCACACGCTTCGCTTCCCCGAATGCTCTCCTCGCTCGGATGGCGATGAAGTCGTTTTGAGCGGCGACGGCGCAAATCGGCTGCTGCTGCGACGTACTCAGGCGCAACCACGACGAAAACGCGTGAAAGCCGCCTTCCTCAGCCCAGTTGGGGCTTTTCAGGATCTCGAGGGTCATGCCCGACGGTTTTGCACTCTCAAGACCATCGAGCCGGTGTTGTGCAGCCTGGCTGTTTGCCGGACCCGAAATGCAAAGGACCGTTGCGGCTTGCGGGAGGATCGCCGCGAGTTGCTGCGCCTGAATGCACCCCACCTGTTTGTGGTCGGAACTGACGGCGAAAGTCGGCGCTTGAAAGTTCCGGCGCAAATCCGCCAGGGAACTGGCATCGCGGCTGACCACAACCCATGCGATGCCCGCGCTGACGGCGGCTCTGCCCACCTGCGGAAATTCGGTGCCTCCGGCAGGCTCGACCAAAATTGCGCTCAGATCCGACTTGTACTTTTGAATTGTGTCGAGGAGCTGCGAGCTCTGGGTGACGGAGTCGCTGTCGGCGTAGAAAATCCCCAGGTCCACGTTCTGGTGGCGCGCCACGGCTTCTGCGGCCTTTGCCTGCTCTCGCTGATAGTCGTTGTCACGCGTGATTAGAGATAAGACGACCTTGAGCTTGATCACGGGGAACCTCGTCATTTCAGACAATGGGGTTGGCGCTCACCCGAAGGGGGTCGTGACTGTCTCCCCGGCGCGAATTTGAAACAATAAATGAGGCCGAACACCATCAATGCCGCGCCCCACCACACGTTGGCGTGCAGGTGGAAAAGCACCACGCCAGGATTCGCCGGAGGATTTACCAGTTGGTAGACTCCCGCAGCCAGAATCAGCGCCCCATTCACCGCGAGCGAAATGCCGATAAAAAACCAGATGGAAATCATGCTGCGCGCCTCCATTCACAAGAAAAGTGTTTACCAGAAGATAATGTTTAGTAGGAAGAAAACGACCGTCACTACCGCCGCCCAGAAAAGCGGCTTCTGATACAGCGGGACGTCCCCGACCGAGGGAACTTCCGTCAGCCCATACACCAGACCCGTCAATTCGCGGTCCGTCATCGGTTGCGTTGCCAGACTTACCACCGCGGTTACGACCACGCAAACGATAAACGACCAGAGCGCCTGATACATATCCTGGGCCAGGCCTTTGGCGTTCGGCGAGAGCGCCACATAGCGCAGCGCGGAAGGATCGAGTTTTACCCAAGTCCACATGCCGATCGAAGAGAGAGTGCCGCACAGCAGTCCCCAGAATCCGCCAGATCCGGTCGCCCGCTTCCACAGCATCCCAAGTACGACCGTACCGAACAGCGGAGCAATGAAGAAGCTGAATAACGCCTGCACGTAGTCCATGATGCTGGCGAAGTGCATCACAAGATATGCGGTCCCGACGCTGATGAGCACGCCGATGATCGTGGTCCAACGTCCCATGTTCACGTAATGATGATCGCTGCCCTTGCTATTGATAAACGGACGGTAGATGTCATAAGTCCAGACGGTCGTGAATGCGCTCACGTTCCCCGCCATGCCTGACATGAAGCCCGCGATCAGAGCCGTAACTCCAAGGCCGAGCAACCCGGGACCGCAATAGCGGGCGAGCATGAGCGGCAGAACGTCGTTGTAACTGTGTCCCCCGGTTGCCGTGGCCACGGATTCTGGGACCAACTTCTCAGGGAGGAGGGCCAAGCCAAGCAGACCGGGAAGAATCACGATGAACGGCACCATCATCTTGAAGCCGGCGCCAATAATCGGCGCCATTTCCGCGCTGCGAATATCTTTCGCGGCCAGGATTCGCTGTACGACCAGAAAATCTGTCGTCCAGTAACCCATCGAGAGAATCGCTCCCAGCCCGAACGCGATGCCGGTCCAATGAATTCCCATGGGATTCGTGCTGAACGATCCCAAACCGGACCAGAGATGGACGTACTGCTCCGATGTTCTCTGCGCAATTTGTACCTTGAGATTGGTCCATCCTCCGGCTTCGCATAGTCCAAGAATTGGAATGAGCAGCGCTCCCGCCCAGATGAGAAAGAACTGCAGTACTTCATTGAAGATTGCGGAGCGCAGTCCGCCCAGCGCCACATAAATGGCAACGGTCAGCGACGACACCCAGATGCTGAAATTAATGTCCCATCCGAGCACGATCTGCATAACCTTGGCCATGGCAAACATGTTGACGCCGCTCATGAGCACGGTCATAAACGCGAACGAAATCGCGGACAGGGCGCGACTCGGTTCGCCGAAACGCAACTTCAAATATCCCGGTACCGAGTGAGTTTTGGAAATGTAGTAGAACGGCATCATGACCAGAGCCAGGAACAGCATCGCCGGAATGGCCCCGACCCAGTACCAGTGCGTCGCCAAAATGCCGTATTGGTAGGCAGAACCCGCCCATCCCATCAATTCGAGCGCGCCCAGATTGGCCGAGAGAAAACTGAGACCAGCCACCCACGCTGTCATCTCCCGCCCCGCCATGAAGAAATCTTCGCCCGTGTTCGCCCGCCCTTTTAAGTACCAGCCGATGGAGAGAACCAGGGCAAAATAAAAAACCACGATGACGACATCAACGGGTGCAAGACGCACCAGCCGGGTTGGCACTTCGGTCGCTAGTAGCAGCATCATTGCTTGTTGTTCCCACCTGTCTCTAAAGTGCAGTGCGGTTTGGCCGGTTTGCCCGGCCACGATTGACGAATCGGGAATGCCAATCTTGAGAGCGGCAGTCTGACAGCGCTACCTCAAACCCAGCAGCATCTCAACCGTCAATTGATCGAGACGCTCGTACGGTAAACGCTTCTTGAGGATCTCTTCTTTGTCAAAAGCACGGGTGAGCAGTTGGGACGCACCCTCTTTCGAGTAGTGGCGTACCTTGGAAATACCATTTCCACTGCCTGCAATCTCGCTGAGGACACACTGTATTTCTTTGTCGGTGCTCCAGCGACGGGCCTTTTCTTTCAGGATCAGGTAGGTTCGCATGCAGCCGCGAGCGAAGTCTTTTACTCCTTCATAGTCCTCGGTCCGGTAGGCGTGTGCGTCGAAGTGACGCGGCCCGTCGTAGCCAACATCCTCAAGAAACTTCACCAGCCAAAACGCCGACTTTATGTTGGAAGACCCAAAGCGGAGATCCTGGTCAAATCGATTTGGCATCTGATCGTTCAGATCGATGTGAAAAAGTTTGCTCGCTTCCCACGCCTGGGCCACCGCATGCATGAAGTTGAGTCCCGCCATGTGTTCGTGCGCGACTTCGGGATTCACGCCGACCATTTCAGGATGATCAAGGGTGGGGATGAAGCCCAAGTACTGGCCGGTAGTGGCCATGTAGATGTCGGCCCGCGGTTCATTGGGCTTGGCTTCCAGAGCAAACTTCATACCGTACCCACGCTCGATGTTGTATTCGCAAAGATAGTTGACCGCTTCACGCAATCGCTTGATCGCCTCATCCGCGCGGCGACAAGCGTCGGTTTCGACGCCCTCGCGGCCACCCCATAGAACAAAAATCTTCGCGCCAAGTTCTGCTCCAATGTCCATGGCCCGCATGGTTTTCTGAAGAGCGTACTCGCGCACTTCAGGATCGTTGGCCGTGAAAGCTCCGTCGCGGAACACCGGATGGAAGAAAAGCGAAACCGTCGCCATGGGAATGACAATCTCCTGTGCCTCGCAGGTTTTCTTGAACGAGCGGACGATGGAATCGCGTTCGGCATTGGTGGCATCGATTGGAACCAGATCGTTGTCGTGCAGGTTGACGCCCCAGGCACCCACTTCGGCCAGCATGGAGACAATTTCAGCGGGCGAAATGTGCGCTCGCACAGCATCGCCAAACGCATCGCGTCCCCGGTTGCCGACCGTCCAGAGCCCAAAGGAGAATTTGTGTTCCGCACGTGGCTCATAGTCGTTTGTATTTGTCATGACCTGTTTCTCCGTGCATGCAGCGGTTATCAATTTACTAGGATGGACTTCAGCGCGGGGTACATGCGGCCATAGACCGCATACGCCTTGTCCATAACCAGCGAGTCTTCGGAGTTTGGGCTCGTGTTCCCGGCAACGCGCACCACCGCGTCGCAGGCTGCGTCAACCGAAGGCCACGCCTGCGCACCGACTCCGGCCAGAATTGCAGCTCCGTAAGCGGCGCCTTCTTCCGCCTCGACGGTCTCGACTCGTTGTCCATAGATGTCCGCTTGAATTTGCCGCCAAAGCGCTGATTTGGCGCCACCGCCGCCCAGGCGAATCGTCTTCACGGGGATCTCAATCTCTTGAAAAATCGTGAAAGTGTCGCGCAAGCTGAAGGCCACTCCCTCCAAGATCGCGCGAATCACATGAGCTCGGGTATGAGAGGCGGTCAAGCCCACTAACATCCCGCGCGCCGTTGGGTCGAGGTGAGGAGTGCGTTCGCCCATCAGGTAGGGAGCCCACAGCAAACCATCGCATCCAGAAGGAGCTTTGGCCGCCTCGGCGGTGAGCTTCTCGTACGACTCATGCTGCTGATCCGCGCTCACGCCAAACTGATCCCGGAACCATCGTAGTGAGAGCCCGGCGGATTGGGTCACACCCATCACCAGCCAACGCCCGGGAACCGCATGGCAAAACGTGTGCAGACGTCCCCTCAGGTCAAGCATGGGACTCCCCGTTGCAGCCAAAACGACTCCCGAGGTTCCGATGGTCGCACTCACCGTCCCAGGCGAAACCACGCCTAGGCCAATCGCGCCGCAGGCCTGATCTCCCGCACCCGCCACCACCGGTGTTCCGCAGGACAAGCCAGTAGAAGCCGCGCCCGCAGCAGAGATCTGCCCGCAGATCCCTGGCGACTCGTACAAGTTGGGCAGAAGCGACTCGTCCATTTGAACCAGCTCTAAAATCTTTTTCGACCAGCGCCGGTGGGCCACGTCGAGCAGCAGAGTGCCCGAGGCGTCGGCCATGTCCGTCGCCCGTTCACCCGTTAATTGCAATCGGACATAGTCCTTCGGCAGCATGACTGAGCGGACCTTCTTCCAATTCTCGGGTTCATTCTCGCGGACCCACAGACATTTGGTCAGTGTGAAATTGGTGAGTGCGGGATTGCACGTGAGTTGGATCAAACGTTCGGCACCGATTTGGGCGGTCAAGTCCTGGCTCTGCTTCTCCGTCCTGACATCGCACCAGATCAGTGCAGGGCGCACGACAGTCGCTCGGTCGTCGAGCAGGACGGCCCCGTGCATTTGTCCCGACAAGCCGACGCACGCAATCTCATCGCCTTGCAGGCCGCCTTGTGCCAGTGCCCTGCGAACGGACACGCCACAGGCGCACCACCAGTCATCTGGATCCTGCTCCGCCCAACCGATTTGCGGTGATACAAAGGCTCGGTGCTCCTCAGTGACTGAGGCAATCGCATGTCCTGCCTCATCAATAATGAGGGCGCGCGTACCGCCAGTACCCACGTCGATTCCCAGGAAAGGCATTCTATGGGTTGCTTTGCTGCTGCCTCGGGCCGGCCACCTTCGTCGCAGACGGATCACGCCCAAATCGTGTACGTTAACGGTATGATATATTACGCATGTGCCGATTGGATTACAAGCGCAGACTTCCGGTCCCAGCGTTTTGTATAGGGAGCGCCGATTCATTCCGTCAAACCATTGGTGCGCAATTTTCTTAGCTCTAGTTATGCTCACAACAACCATGCCCGCGAAGACCCATGTTGCCAAGGAGTCCTTTGGGCATACATCGGAAGGAACCCCGGTCGATGTGTACTCGTTGGCCGATGGCAAGCTCGAAGTGCGCATAATGACCTACGGAGGGATCATTGTTTCCCTGCGTGCGCCTGATCGGAACGGAAAGTTTGACGATGTGGTGCTTGGTTACGACTCGTTGGAGAAGTACATCGCAAAGACACCTTATTTTGGAGCCATTGTTGGTCGCTACGCGAATCGGCTCGCACACGGAAGATTCCAACTCGATGGTCAGTCTTATTCCATTCCAAAAAACGATGGCGACAACTCTCTTCACGGGGGGATCCGCGGATTTGACAAGGTGGTGTGGGAAGCCAAACCGATCCCGGATGGGGTCGAGTTTACTTATGTGAGCAAGGATGGCGATCAAGGATTTCCCGGTACGCTCGCGACGACCGTGCGGTACACCCTAGGGGGGAACGCTTTGCGAATCGAATATTCGGCAACCACCGATAAGGATACGGTGCTCAACCTGAGCAACCATTCCTATTTCAATCTGGCGGGTCAGGCGAAGAGTGACATCCTGGGGCACGTGCTGAAGATCAACGCTTCCCGCATGACTCCCGTCGATGCGACGCTGATTCCCACGGGAGATTTGAAGTCAGTGGAGGGTACGCCGTTCGACTTTCGAACACCGCATACCATCGGTGAGCGGATTAATGCGGACGACGTCCAGTTAAGCCTCGGCAAGGGGTACGACCATAATTTCGTACTGGATCATCCGCCAAGCCAGTTAGCGGAGGCGGCCGAAGTCTATGAGCCGACCACTGGCCGGATTCTGCGGGTGCTCACGACCGAACCCGGAATTCAGTTGTACACCGGAAACCTCCTCGATGGGTCGATCACCGGAAAGGAAGGCCGCCTCTACAACCGGCGATCTGCGTTTTGCCTGGAAACGCAGCATTTCCCTGACTCTCCCAATCACGCCGCCTTTCCCTCGACTGAACTGAAGCCGGGGCAAAAGTTTCACAGTGTGACGGTATTCCAGTTCACTACGGGCACGCGTCAATGAGCGATTGAGTTGGCGTCGCTTCTTGTAACCAAACCCTATGATCCTGTAAAGCCGTCCCTGTTCGTTACTGCGCTGGCAACGGATCGCCAGCCGCGCTTTCCAAATCTGTCGGACAATAAACTAATGATGCCGAACACGCGCCAGGCAATTGAAAGTCGAGCTCAAGCGTTGGAGCGTAAGTGCGTGCAATTCTTCGGGGAGTCGCCACGCATTTATCAAGCGCCGGGCCGCGTTAATCTGATTGGTGAACACACGGACTATAACGATGGATTCGTGATGCCCGCGGCGATTGGGCTCTATACGCAGGTGGCGATTGTGCCCCGTGCTGACCGTAAGATTGTGATTCATTCCGAGAATTACTCCGAGCGAGTCGAGTTTAATCTAGATCATTTGCCGGTGGTCGGCACGGGACACTGGAGCGACTATATTGTTGGAGTTGTAAGAGCTTTAGGGCTATCCGGAATTCCGGTGGGTGGGGCGAGCCTGCTTGTGGATGGGGATGTACCACGGGGCGCGGGGTTGAGTTCCTCGGCTTCGCTTGAAGTTGCTGTGTGTTATGCGCTGGTGGACCTGGCAGGACCCGGGATAGACCGTACAAAGCTGGCTCTGCTGTGTCAGCAAGCGGAGAATACATTTGTTGGCGCCCAGTGCGGAATCATGGACCAGTTTGTTTCGAGCCATGGGAAGCGGGATCACGCGTTGCTGCTGGACTGCCGGTTGCTGGAATACCGCCTGCTGCAGCTGCCGAATGATGTGCCTCTGGTGATCTCGAACACAATGGTGAAACACAGCGTTGCCGCTGGCGAATACAATCAGCGGCGGGCTGAGTGTGAGGCGGGATCACGTAAGTTGGCTCAACATCTGCGCAATATTCGGGCTTTGCGGGATGTGACGCTCGCGGATCTCGCAATCTATGAGCACGAACTTTCGGAACTCGTCATGCGGCGCTGCCGGCACGTCATCAGCGAGAACGCGCGGGTGATGGAGGCAGCCGACGCGCTGGAAAGAAGAGACTTGAAAGCGTTTGGGAGCTTGATGCAGCAATCCCATCGAAGCCTGCGCGATGATTTTGAAGTGAGCTGTTCTGAACTGGATTTGATGGTGGACCTTGGCGAGCGGGTCGAAGGTGTTTATGGAACGCGAATGACCGGCGGCGGTTTTGGCGGCTGCACGATTACGCTCATCCGATCCGACTGCGTCGAAGCATATCAAAGGACTGTTCGCGAAGGGTATGAACGCGCGACAGGCTTCAAGCCGGAGATTTACGTTTGCTCGGCCGCAGATGGCGTTTGCCAGGTTGTGTAGAAATTTGCCCATCGGGTCCATGAGGTCACAGGGGAACGTGGCCGGCCTGGGGATTGCGAGTTCGGAGAAGAATCGCTGGGAGCTGGACTGGCCGCAGTGACATCGCGGGTAACCTGACGGACTACGAGGATGTATGAATCTCTCTGACTTGGCAGCGCATCCCCATCGCCGTTTTAATCCCATGACCCGGGACTGGGTACTGGTCTCGCCGCATCGCACACAGCGGCCCTGGCAGGGGCAGATGGAGAGCACTCCGGCAGAAACACGGGCGACATTCGATCCTGAGTGCTACCTTTGCCCGGGCAATGTTCGGGCGAGCGGAGTCAGAAATCCTGCATATGCCGCAACCCTTGTGTTTGACAATGACTTTGCTGCCTTGAAACCCGGTACGCTACCGGGGGAAATCGAGGAAAAGGGACTCTTGGTCGCGCGCTGTGAGTCCGGGCGGTGTCGCGTGGTCTGCTTTTCGCCCCGGCACGATCTGACAATGGCACGCATGAGCGTGCCGGAACTGCGGCATGTGGTGGATACGTGGGCAGAAGAATTTGCCGCGCTGGGAAGTGATCCTCACATACAGTCGGTGCAGATCTTTGAGAATCGTGGCGCGATGATGGGCTGTAGCAATCCGCATCCGCATGGGCAAATCTGGGCGAACGAAACGCTACCCAATGAACTGGAAAAGGAGTTGGCGACGTTTGGGGATTACCGCCAATCGCATGGCACGACCTTGCTCAACGATTACCTGGCGCTGGAGTTGGAGAAACAGGAACGGGTGGTCTGCTCGAACGAGTACTTTGTTCTGCTGGTGCCGTTCTGGGCGGTTTGGCCCTTTGAAACACTGCTGGTCAGCCGACGAAGCGTTTCGACTCTGGACGACCTGACTGACGAGGAGCGGACGGCTCTGGCTGAGATACTCCGGCAGACCACGATTCGTTACGACAATCTATTTCAAACCTCCTTTCCCTACACTATGGGGTTTCATCAGCGCCCCACCAATGGCCAGGCATACCCGGAATTTCATTTGCATGCGCATTTCTACCCACCGCTGTTGCGGTCGGCGACAGTGAAGAAGTTCATGGTTGGCTATGAAATGCTGGCCATGCCACAGCGGGACATCACGGCTGAAACTGCGGCGGAATGGTTGCGAGTCTGAACAGAACCCGACCAACCTTGAATGATCCTTAGGACAACAGCGTCTCTTGTCATCGTGACCGCGGCCGTCCTGAACTTGATCGCCAGTGCCCAGAGCATGACCAAGAGTGGACATTGGGTAAGTGCCTGGAGTGCTGCGTTCTGCCGACCGCATCCCTGGCGTCAAAACTTCGCAGGAGTTTCTAGATTGAGGTCGGCTGTATCGGGGCGCATGTCGGAAAAAGATGAGCATCTCTCCAGCCGGTCGGTCTCTCGTGAAATAGCTGGTCCGCAAGGAGCAGGGCGCCAAGAATATCCGTGTGCGAGAATGCGCCCTCTAGCGGGAAGCCGAATGTTCGGCACGAGCTTTCGTGCTGCGTGCAGCCAGGCGGTCCAAGCTCGCTCGCGTCGCCAGCGGCACACTCAGCACAGTAACTGCGTCCATTTTGGATGGGTAAGTGACTGATTCAGAAGTGTGATTGCCACTGACGAAGTGTGCGTTAACTCTTAATCAGTAGGTCCACATCGTTCTCTCGAGGCCGGAGCCACCGTTGAGATGCCAGGTCAAGACTTGGGGCAAAGACGAGGGCAACACAGGGGCAGGCAGGATTACGGTTCGCTCTTCTTGAGAACAATACGTTACTCTTTGCGCCGCGCATTGTCTTTAGATTTTGTTGATGGTGGCACTCATAACCCAACGATCGCGCGGTAGGACATAGAGGCCAGGAATGAGGAGTTTGCTCTCTGAAACCAACGTTGGGCCTCTTGTGGGAAGGCTCCAAAAGATAGCTGTATCGGCGAAAATCAGAGGTGGACCCCTTTTAGGCTTCCGGCGGCCCTTAACGCGACAGCTCTCGGGAGGAAGCTTCGGTCAGCACCTTTTGCTCCATGCAGGAAGGCACTGAAAGGGATTCGGCTTGGCTCTTGAAGACATTACGAAACTCATGGATGCCGGGAAGGAAAAGGGCTATCTCACCTACAACGAGGTGAATGACCTGATTCCCCATGACGTCCATTCCCCGGAGGATCTGGACGACCTGCTCACCATCGGCACACAGGGCATTGAGGTGCTTGAGGGCGAGCCCAAGCTATCCCCCGCGGCGTTGAGAAATAAATTTGAGGAAGAAGTGGAGTCCGGCGACGTCATCGCACTCCTTCCTCCCCAAGCCATCGTCCCTCGGTGCTGACGAGACTGCTCCTTCATCGGAACACGCCCTGCTGGGCCGACAGTAATTCGCAAGACGCGTTCTTTTGCCCCGGCGGTAGCAATACGGCAGCCAGTGGCCACCAGAAAGAGGCCGCCTTTTCTAAGCTTAGAGTGCATACCGATCCAATAGATCGGCGTACAAAGAAGAGCTATTACCCCGACGATTACCAAGGGACGCCCTGGATTCGCGCCCCAGCCACAAGTCCAATCAAACAGCGCCTGCTGAAGCCAGTAAAGCGCCTCCTGAACCCAGTACCGCAAATGGTGAAGCCAGTAGAGCACTCGCTCGCGCCAGTTTCGAGGCGTTTTCGGAGGAGCTCTCGGCCGCGAACTTGAATCATGACAGAGAAACGCCTCGTTTACCTCTCGCTCCGGCTGCACGAAACCGGCATCGCGGAGGGAGTTGCGCAGGGCAATGATCGGCTGAGGGTCATCTACATACCTCAAGTCAGCCAAATGACTAGCCGAGCTAATAAGCCTAGGCTCCGGGCTTTCCCTGGGTTGATAGATAGCAAGGTTGAGGTTCGCAAACTCAAGGTCTGTTCCAATCAGGTCTGTTTTCGCTTGGTCGGTCCTACTGAGTACCGCTCCGTTGAGGTCTGCTTCGCTGAGGTCTGCTTCGGTGAAGTCCGTGTCAACAAGGACCGCTCCGCGGAGGTCGGCACGGTGCAGGACCGCTCCCTTGACCCCAGTGGCGCCTCCGGCGAAGTATGCGCCGGTGAGCTTTGCTCCGTCGAGGTTGGCGAGAGAGAGAGTCGCCTGGGTGAAGTCTGCTTGGCTGAGGTCCGCGTGGTCAAGGTTCGCTCCGGAGAGGTCCGCTCCACTGAGGTCTGCCTTTTTCCCTTCGCGTCCGTTTGTCAGCACCCACTTTTTATGTTCGAGAAGAATACTGTCGAGCTCTGCCCGCGACCGCACGACACCACTGCTGTCCTTCCACGTCCACGACGCCTGGCCGCTTGCATGGAGCGTTGACACAAGGCAAAAGAGCATTAGCCATCTCATCATGGTGCCCGTCATTGTGGCGTGGACCGGAGGCAAGTGATGAAACTTTCCAAAGGGAGTTAAGGAAAACGATAACTCACAATAAGAGGTCCAGGCATCTGGAGAATCGCCTAGCATTAACCCCTCCAGGCAGCCGCACAGGTAAGCTGGCTCAGCGTCTTGTGACCGCTCGCCGCTCGCAAGCAGTCGGTAGAAAGTTCGGAGCGATTCCGCTCGGCAAACCGGAAACTGGAGTCGTCTACCCATTGCTTCGGGTTGCCCGTTATCCGGGAGCAGTGTGCGTCATCAGAAGTTGTGAGACCAGCTTGGCCCCAGGGCCAAGCTACGGTTTGAGTTTCAGTTCCACCCTTGGTTTCTGGTTCCAGCGGCCCAGATTGTAACGCAGCCGCTGCTCAATGGTGCGTTGTTTTTGTTCGGCCCTCCTGCGTAAGATTTCTTCCCGCCGTCCGTAGTACACATCGGCCGGGGTCACGTTGCCAATGGCCTCGTGATAGCGGCGATGGTTGTAATACTCGATGAAGTCCTGCATGGTTCGACGCAGTTCGTCCGGGCTGGTATAGACCAGCAGGTTCATGCGCGCTTTGAGCGTCTCGTGAAAGCGCTCGATTTTGCCATTGGTCTGGGGATGATGCGGTGCGCAGTAGATATGGCGGATTTCGAGCACGCGCAGATACTCCTCGAAAACTCGCGCCAGGTAGCCCGAGCCATGGTCGCTGAGCAGCTTGGTGCGATCTTCGATGGGCACCCGTCGCATGCCGGTGAACGCCACCGCCTGTTCCACCACGTCGCTGATCGAGTGCGCGGTCATGTCGGGTTTGAGATCGCTGGCCAGCACAAAGCGCGAGTAATCATCGAGCACTTCAATCGAGTAATACCAGCCCCAACCCACTACGAAATAGTAACTGGCGTCGGACTGCCACATTTGATTGGGCGCAGTGGTCTTCACCCGGAACTCCTTGCCGGCAGGAAAGCCCAGCAGCGTGATCGTCCGATTGAGTCCGTGCCGCTTCAGCACCCGGTAGACGGTGGCTTCCGACACCGTGAACCCGGCGTAGTCGGTGACATGGCAGGCCACTTCGCGTGGGCTAAGATCGGGCTGCTGCAGAGCGATTTCAAGAATCACAGTCTGCTCTTCGGGCCGCAACCGGTTCCACACTGCGCCCGGTTCCGACTTCCGATCCATGAGTCCCGCTTCGCCCTGGTCGCGATAGCGCCGCTGCCAACGATAGAACGTCGAGCGCGCCATCCCGAGCTCTGCGATCGTTGCGCGCTTCGGCTGCGGCGCACGCCGCACCAGCTCAATCATCTCCCGCTTCTTCTCCGCACTCACCCGCTCGTACCTCCGTCGCCCGAGAAGCCCTAGCTCTGGCTTTTTTTGAGCAGCATGTTGGCCACGCTCAGATCCGCCACCAACTGCTTCAGCCGCTCATTCTCCTGCCGCAGCGCTTTCACTTCGTCGCTGGTGGCCTCGCGCAGCGCGTCGCCCCGCATGCGCCCTTTGCCCGCTTCCATGAAATCCTTCAGCCACTTGTAATAGATCGTGGGATGGATCCCTTCCCGACGGCACAGTTCCGACACCGAGATCTCGCCCCGGATCCCTTCCATGACGATGCGGATCTTGTCTTCGGTGGGAAACCTGCGCCGTGTCGCCCGCTTGGTCTTGCGGATCAGCACACGGGCAGTCTCGGCGGAGCGGGTGGGCCCCGCCATTTCAGTGGGATTACTTTCTGGCTTGTTTTCTTCCGGCATGTTCACCCTTCCGGCCCCGCTGAGGGGCGCTGGAGTAGACTGCCGGCGCAGCACCCCAACCAGCCAAATGCGGGCTGGCTGGGGCCCCGCTGTCGCCGCCAGTCTACTCCCTGTTTCGGGTGAACTTAATGCTCAAATGTGTAGCTTAACTTGGGGTCTCAAACTGTCCCATTTCCGCTGACGTGAGACAGTCCTGCATGGTTCGACGCAGTTCGTCCGGGCTGGTATAGACCAGCAGGTTCATGCGCGCTTTGAGCGTCTCGTGAAAGCGCTCGATTTTGCCATTGGTCTGGGGATGATGCGGTGCGCAGTAGATATGGCGGATTTCGAGCACGCGCAGATACTCCTCGAAAACTCGCGCCAGGTAGCCCGAGCCATGGTCGCTGAGCAGCTTGGTGCGATCTTCGATGGGCACCCGTCGCATGCCGGTGAACGCCACCGCCTGTTCCACCACGTCGCTGATCGAGTGCGCGGTCATGTCGGGTTTGAGATCGCTGGCCAGCACAAAGCGCGAGTAATCATCGAGCACTTCAATCGAGTAATACCAGCCCCAACCCACTACGAAATAGTAACTGGCGTCGGACTGCCACATTTGATTGGGCGCAGTGGTCTTCACCCGGAACTCCTTGCCGGCAGGAAAGCCCAGCAGCGTGATCGTCCGATTGAGTCCGTGCCGCTTCAGCACCCGGTAGACGGTGGCTTCCGACACCGTGAACCCGGCGTAGTCGGTGACATGGCAGGCCACTTCGCGTGGGCTAAGATCGGGCTGCTGCAGAGCGATTTCAAGAATCACAGTCTGCTCTTCGGGCCGCAACCGGTTCCACACTGCGCCCGGTTCCGACTTCCGATCCATGAGTCCCGCTTCGCCCTGGTCGCGATAGCGCCGCTGCCAACGATAGAACGTCGAGCGCGCCATCCCGAGCTCTGCGATCGTTGCGCGCTTCGGCTGCGGCGCACGCCGCACCAGCTCAATCATCTCCCGCTTCTTCTCCGCACTCACCCGCTCGTACCTCCGTCGCCCGAGAAGCCCTAGCTCTGGCTTTTTTTGAGCAGCATGTTGGCCACGCTCAGATCCGCCACCAACTGCTTCAGCCGCTCATTCTCCTGCCGCAGCGCTTTCACTTCGTCGCTGGTGGCCTCGCGCAGCGCGTCGCCCCGCATGCGCCCTTTGCCCGCTTCCATGAAATCCTTCAGCCACTTGTAATAGATCGTGGGATGGATCCCTTCCCGACGGCACAGTTCCGACACCGAGATCTCGCCCCGGATCCCTTCCATGACGATGCGGATCTTGTCTTCGGTGGGAAACCTGCGCCGTGTCGCCCGCTTGGTCTTGCGGATCAGCACACGGGCAGTCTCGGCGGAGCGGGTGGGCCCCGCCATTTCAGTGGGATTACTTTCTGGCTTGTTTTCTTCCGGCATGTTCACCCTTCCGGCCCCGCTGAGGGGCGCTGGAGTAGACTGCCGGCGCAGCACCCCAACCAGCCAAATGCGGGCTGGCTGGGGCCCCGCTGTCGCCGCCAGTCTACTCCCTGTTTCGGGTGAACTTAATGCTCAAATGTGTAGCTTAACTTGGGGTCTCAAACTGTCCCATTTCCGCTGACGTGAGACACCTACACTTGGGACCCCAACTGGGGCAATATGCTTACGGTCAGTGCCGGGTCAACGGTGACGGCTACGTACGACGCCCTGGGACGCATGGTTGAAAACAACGCGGGCGGCACCTATACCGAGTTTGTCTACGGGCCAACGGGAACGAAGCTCGCGAAGGCCAATGGGCAGACCTTGGTCAAGGCATTCATAGCGTTGCCGGCTGCGGCGGAAGCTATCTACAACTCGACCGGCCTAGCGTACTATCGGCATTCGGACTGGATGGGCAGCTCTCGTCTGACTTCGACGGTGTCGCGATCGCTCTATTCCAGTTCGGCCTATGCACCATTCGGCGAACAGTACGCGACCTCGGGTACGGCAGACGCGTCATTCACGGGACAGGATCAGGATACGGTGAGCAGCCTCTACGACTTTCCGGCTATCCGCTTCAGTCCGAGTCAGGGTCGCTGGATCTCGCCCAATCCGGAGGGTCTCGGGGCAGCGTCGCTTACGAATCCGCAAACCTGGAATCTATACGGCTACGCATCGGGACTTGTGGGAGCAACTGGTCTGGGGAGCGGAATTACCGGGCAAGGTGCAACTCAAGCCGCCAGTGTCGGCGGCCAAGCGAGCCCGTCTATTGTTATGCTGACGCTCCAGCAGCTTAAAGCCGTTCGTACTCAGCTTAAGGCCGTTCTTAAGGCGCTCCAAAAAGAGCCGATCGGCACCCCAGCGCCGACGAGCCCAGCCAACGCCATGACGCATGAACAGTTTTTATTGCAGTTGTGCCAGCCGTCAGGAGGAACGCAACCGGCGAACCCCACATGCCTTGGGAACATCCCCCAGATCGATCCAGGAGTCGCGATCAATGCCCAATCGAACGCGATATCCCCCACTTTCGAAGTGCAGTGGTGTTATACAAACGAATCTGGGACTCCGGTCTGTGGTCCACCGGTGGCTTTGAATACCGGTGATCCGTATGGTTCTCCAACAGTGGACGGCGGAGATCCGACGGGCTCCGGTAACGGTGGAATGGGCGGTGGCGGTGGCGCTGGCCCCACCTGCATCGCAGATATACTTTGTGCCTCCTTTTGACAGACGAAGACTGCTCGACACTGTCCATTGCATTTTGGGATAAGGGGAACTGGTCGCTATCCGATTGAGCAAATCCGGCCGCGAAAACGCAGCTACTTCTTCTCCCAGATGACGCTCGGAGCGTCGCCGTGGCAGATCACGGTACGCTGATGGCTGGCTAGGTCGATAGACACTACTGGTACCTCAGGAGAGAAAGCCACAGGAATAGCGTCGGGCGAACCATGGATAATGGCTATGTTAAAAGAACCACCTTGTGCGACACGATGGCGTGGCTGGCCGGCTGCAATAAGTTCCTTGCTGTCGGGTGAAAGGACGGGACGGAAGAACTCAAACTGCTCATCCGACATAATCTCTTCAAGACCGGTTCCGTCCAAATTGATGCGGAGGATGGCCGATCGTTGCACGCCCTTTTTGCGGGGAGGCGACGAGGAAAAAATGACGCCTTTTCCATCGGGAAGCCAAGTTGGGCAGGTGGAGGGGCCCTCCCAGAGCTTCTTCGCTCCCGTCCCATCTGCTTGGACAATCCAGGTGGAATTGTGGGGCGTCCCAGCCCGTGAGACGGTCTTGTGAGTCCCTACCGCACGACAGAACGCCAGTTGCTTCCCGTCCGGAGACCAGCGTGCTTGCTGTCCTTCCGTTATGGGCGTGACATTGTCGCCGTCCCTGCTCAAGACGGCGATAGTCGGCTGCCTGCTGCCATAGGTGGTTATGGCTAGCTTCTCCCCATCAGGAGACCAGTCTGGATCGCATGCCCCGCCCTTCACATGTGTGAGTTCCCTGCCACCGGAACCATCAGCCCCCACGACCCGAACCTGTTGACTAACCATCGTTTGCTGGCCCCAGGCGTTGAGAAACCCAGTGCAGTAGGCGACCTTTTCACCGTCGGGCGAGAGGGCTGGGCGCGTCCCCGTTGTGAGCGACTTTGAACCCAGAGGATCGATGACATAGATCGTCCCCACGTCTCTCTCGTCATCAACCTCCACTGCGATCCTCTTCCATTTCCAACTCGCCGCTCCGGCTGAATCCTGGCAGCCAGCCGTTACGCACGAGGTGACCACGAAGCACGAGAGTATGATGAACAGCAAAACACGCGGCATAATGATCTATTCTTATTATTCTACACGACCGCCCTCGCTCGCCAAACCGCTCGGATTTCATTTTTGGACCCCCTATCCCCTTTAAAAAACTGACCACTTGCAAGGTAAGGGGGGTGGGGCGTCGATTCTGGTTGATCCGTTCTTTGCGCGCGGGCGCGCAATCTGCCACGACGAAATAAGTCTGCCCAATCGCGTTCCGAATCAGATGCAAAACCAACACTCTTCCTTGCGCGGCTTTTTCACGCACGATTTCAACTGCGTTTGTCGATCCTCAAAGGCACGCGACAATCTTTCTTCGTTTGTGATCTCGATGCGGACCGACCAAGATCGGTGTGTATTAGTTGCCCGCCTTTCTATGCAGGATTCTTGATCCGCAAAAATGCCCATCCGAACGTACCGGCGGTAGTGCTACTGATTTGAATCCCGTTCCGGTCGTCCCGTAGTGGTTGGCGAAGGATGATGGCAGCTGAGTGGAGGGACGATAAGAACAAGGGTGGGGGGTAACATTCTAGTTATCATTCACGCGTTTTTTTTTACTGACGTCCGATCGACCAGGCGACGATCCTGAGAACCAACTGAAAACAATGAATTTGTAACCTTTTAGTTACCGTCTAGTTACGTTCACAGTCTTTTCTTGCCACTTCCAGGGTGCTTTTGGCAGATTTTGCGGCCTTTTTTGGGCCTTCCGGAGCCTTGCATTGCTGGGCAGCATTCCATGTAAATTACTTATTATAAATAGCATAATAGAACTCAAGGCTCCCACGGTGTCCGGTAAAACCAGAAAATCCATTTTTAGTCACCGTCTAGTTACCTTCACAGTCTTTTCTTGCCACTTTCCAGGGGTGTTTTGGCAGATTTCGCAGCCCTTTTGGGCACTTCCGGAGCCATGCATTGCTGGGCAGCATTCCGTGTAAACTACTTGGTATCAATAGTATAATAGAATTCAAGGCTCCCACGATCTCCGGAAAAACCAAAAAACTCCATTTCGCGCGTATGCGTGTTTTGACGCGCACTCGCCAAACCGCTCGGATTTCATTTTTGGACCCCCTATCCCCTTTTTAAGGAAAACGACACTTGCAAGGTAAGGGGGTTGGGGCGTCGATTCTGGTTGATCCGTTTTTTGCGAGCGGGCTCGCAATCTGTCACGACGAAATAAGTCTGCCCAATCGCGTTCCCAATCAGATGCAAAACCAACACTCTTCCGTGCGCGGCTTTTTCACGCACGATTTCAACTGCGTTTGTCGATCATCAAAGGCACGCGACAATCTTTCTTCGTTTGTCATCTCGATGCGGATCGACCAAGATCGGTGTATTAGTTGCGCGCCTTTCTATGCAGGATTCTTGATCCGCAAAAATGCCCATCCGAACGTGGCGGCGGTAGTGTTACCTGATTTGAACCCCGTCCCGGTCGTCCGGTAGTCGTTGGAAAGGATGACGGCAGCTGAGTGGAGGAACGATATGGACAGATGGGCGGACGGGGAGGAATCGGAGGTGGACCGCCTGGGGCCGTGTCGGGCGGCTGGAGAAAAGGCGTGGCGCAAACAGACCCCCCGACCAGGTGGAAGTCGACCGGCAAAAGTCAAGGGAATTTTGAAATCCAATTCGGGCGCACGCGTGTTTCGACGGCGCGCACGCTCCGCAAACGATTGAAAATTCATTTTTACTCCCCCTATCCCCTTCGGCGAAGTGCAATAGAATCAATGAGATAGCATCCAATCGCAAGGCGGGCAACGACTCAACACGTATGTGTATGATAACAAAACACTTAATGAATACACCGGCCAGGTGGTCGGTACGTATTGTGTACTAAGTAGTAATAAGACGGCCCGCCAGGTCGAGAAATAGGGGGTAATTGTGAACAAATAGCTGGTATACGGAGCAGGCTGTACAGGCTGGGCGGGCGGCGCCGCTCACATGGAGGTAGGGGTGGAGCAACAACCACCACAGAAACGGGCTGCCAGAAAGGGCATCAAAAAGGGCTGTTCCGAGTCTAGTCGTTCTGTGTATAGACGGTTGGGTGTTCTGAGGCTTTGCTCCGCCGTGTTTTGGGTTGCTCTGCTCTGTGTTCGTTCGCTTTGGCTCCTGTATCAACCCATCATTGTAGAGAATGACCATACGACCGCATTCGCGGATGCATACAGCATCAGCAAGCGGACTCACGTCTGCAGAAGAACGGCAGGAACCACCATGATGGGTTGATGTAGGGATCTACCGCTTCCCCGCGCTGTTAGGTCACTTTCCCGTCAGGCTTTTTGCAATACGGCGGGAGATGCCGTACGCCGCAACCTGGGCAAGGTTCACTCTTCGCAATTTCTGCTGCAAATTCGTTCACCGCTTCAGCGGTCTGTCGTGCATCATCGGCAATCTTCTCAGCCGCACGTTTCATCATCGCCGGGCCGGGTGTCTCACGCAGGTTCCTTGTAACACGCACCCACGGCCTCGGGGCGTCCGAAGAAGTTTCATGGAGTCACCGCAAAGCTGGGCGCACGTCGTGCGTCCGGAAAACGGAAGCGATGCCTTGGCGTCTACGGCTGCCTTCATGCAGTCAAGGAAGGTTTCCCAATCGGCCTTTGACCAGTCGTATCGGTGGGGTCGAGTTCACCGTCCGTTATCAGTTCAACCGTGGCACCCAAAGCGAAGTGATCAGGGTTGGTTTCGCCTTTGACTTTCATGGGCGCAGGGTTTTGGTTTTGGTCAGTCAGTCCTGAGGAGGAACGAGAAGAACCCCCGCTTTCCCTTTCGGGGTTGCCGTTGCTTTTGCCCTGGTCGCCCGCTGATTCAAAGGGCTTGAGGGGATTTAAGGGGTTAATACAGGAGCCAAAGCGAACGAACACAGAGCAGAGCAACCCAAAACACGGCGGAGCAAAGCCTCAGAACACCCAACCGTCTATACACAGAACGACTAGACTCGGAACAGCCCTTTTTGATGCCCTTTCTGGCAGCCCGTTTCTGTGGTGGTTGTTGCTCCACCCCTACCTCCATGTGAGCGGCGCCGCCCGCCCAGCCTGTACAGCCTGCTCCGTATACCAGCTATTTGTTCACAATTACCCCCTATTTCTCGACCTGGCGGGCCGTCTTATTACTACTTAGTACACAATACGTACCGACCACCTGGCCGGTGTATTCATTAAGTGTTTTGTTATCATACACATACGTGTTGAGTCGTTGCCCGCCTTGCGATTGGATGCTATCTCATTGATTCTATTGCACTTCGCCGAAGTGGATAGGGGGAGTAAAAATGAATTTTCAATCGTTTGCGGAGCGTGCGCTAGTAATAGACGCATACGCGCGAAATGGAATTCTTTGGTTTTTCCGGATACCGTGGGAGCCTCGAGTTCTATTATGCTATTGATACCAAGTAATTTACATGGAATGCTGCCCAGCAATGCATGGCTCCGAAAGTGCCCAAAAAGGCCGCGAAATCTGCCAAAACACCCTGGAAATGGCAAGAAAGTGGCAAGAAAAGACTGTGAAGATAACTAGACGGTAACTAAAAGGTGACAAATTCACCTCTTTTTCAGTTGTTCTCGAGCCCGTTGCCTGGTTGACCGGCGTCGGTTCAAAAAACAACCGTGAATGATAACTAGAAAGTTACTCCCACTCCTTAGCTCTTATCGTCCCTCCACTCAGCTGCCGTCATCCTTCGCCAACCGCTACCGGACGACCGGAACGTTTCAAATCAGGTAGCACTACCGCCGGTACGTCCGGATGGGCATTTTTGCGGATCAAGAATCCTGCATAGAAAGGCGCGCAACTAATCCACCGATCTTGGTCGGTCCGCATCGAGATGACAAACGAAGAAAGATTGTCGCGTGCCTTTGATGATCGACAAACGCAGTTGAAATCGTGCGTGAAAAAGCCGCGCACGGAAGAGTGTTGGTTTTGCATCTGATTGGGAACGCGATTGGGCAGACTTATTTCGTCGTGACAGATTGCGAGCCCGCGCGCAAAGAACGAATCAATCAGAATCGACGCCCCAACCCCCTTACCTTGCAAGTGGTCGTTTTCCTAAGAGGGGATAGGGGGTCCAAAAATGAAATCCGAGCGGTTTGGCGAGCGTACGCCGTCGAAACACGCATTTCCGCGAATTGGATTTCAAAATTCCATTGACTTTTTGGCCGGTCTTTTACGTCGACTTCCACCTGGTCCGGGGGTCTGCTTGCGCCACGCCCTTTTCTCCAGCCGCTCGACGCGGGCCCAGGCGGTCCAGCTCCGATTCCTCCCCGTCCGCCCATCTGTCCAGAAGGGGTGGACCGTGCCCTCGGTATCTGCGGTGAGGCCGAGATACTCTCCGTGACCGCTCAAGCCGCCCTGCATTTCGGCATCTCGGACTCTGGAATCAAGAACAGGCCACGGGGCTCGCCGCGGGAGGGTTTTTGCCGCACGCCCTCGCCCCGAATTTGGAGGTCAGGACTGTAGACGCTTGGGATAGCCCGTCTTCTGAGGGACAGGGGCGATTGCCTTCCGATTTCGGCGCGAATTCGTGGATTGGGTCGTCCTTCCAAACTTGGCAGGACAGTTGCAATGCAAGAGGCTCTCGAAGGCGCTATGTGTGACCCCGCTCACCCATCGTGGTGATGAAAACCCTTTTATCAACTTTTCATTTGACATTCCCCCGTACTCCGATTTAGTTTGTTGGCCAAGCCTGAGGGGGCCAACCGAACCTGCATGGAGGAGCCAATGGCTCACTTCGCGGTGGTGGCATCCCTGACCTGCCTAGCGTCTCTTTTCCTTCTCACATTTACCGCTGTCCTATCCTTCGCGTGCATAATACCCAGCATCCGAGCTAACCGAAGGAAGAACCTCTCTCTGACGAAGTTTCTATGCCTGATTGCAGCTGCGCTCGGACTGTTGATGCTCTGCTCGACGGAGGGAATCGCCCAGTCACCTGTAGGCGACGGTAACCAGCTCGGCTATCCGCCGTTCGGGACATTCAGCGGCAGCAACTTTGACCAAGTTGCTTTCGAGAACAGCAACTTGCATATTTCGATACCCATCCAGTCTCTGCCTCAGCGCAACGACAAGACCTATTCGTGGCGCTTCGTCTATGACGTTCCTACTTGGACCGTCACCGGAACATACAATCCAAGTTCGTCGACATACACGTGGTGGGTAAACCCTTGCGCCTACCCCGCTGGGTGCAACTTCGCGTTGGCGGACTGGAGGCTGGTTTCGAATCAAGGTGCGTGGTTCGTGAGCTACCAGAATGGCACGGTTACGTGCGACGCTAACCCCCGACCCGTGACCTATGGCGTCATCGACAACATCGTGGTCACCGACCCGGAAGGGGCGATGCATCCGGTCGAGATGGAGCTTGCAGGAAGCGCCCCGTCGACTTGTGCACTCAACGTCACCTCGGGGCTGACTACGGACGGCTCTGGAATTCTGGTTACCGGCTCCTGGTCGCCTCCCAATGTGACACTCACGGCTACCCTGAAGGACGGCACACAAGTCTACCCTAACAAGTGGGAGGATAATAACGGCAACCTGCAAACTGCTACGGCGGACATGCTGGACCGCAATCCGCTCAGCACTTCCAACGTCGGTACTAAGATGTACACCACGCCACTTGGACAAACGGTTTCGGGGCCACAATATACGCTGTGGACCTACTATGATTCCAACGGCAAACCCCAATCCTTCACGCTGAACTACGCAGGCATAGACGTCAGCTCGCATTTTTGCGGGAAAGCTCTGTTAACGGGCAGTGGCACGTGTTATGACTACAACGCTCCCACTCTCGTGCCGAGTACGCTCACGCTTCCCGACGGCAGTGGCACCTACACTTTTAGCTGGCAAAACGACGACTCGGGCGAACTGACCAGCGTGGGACTGCCTACCGGCGGTTCGATCAGCTATACCTATCAAGTCGGACCGACAACAACCGTTCAGGCTGGCAACTTGTCGACATGCGCCCAAACGGGAGCGGACTGCAATTGGACTGAGTTCATCAGAAACGAAATAACCTCGCGAAGCGTCTACGACGGCACTTCAACAAATACCTGGAACTATTCCTCTACCATTGCGCAATATGCCGGCGGCACCGCGACTGTGACTGACCCGCTTGGGAATGAGGAAGTGCATACCTATAGCGTCATTGCACTCGGCAACTGTCCCATATTCTGCTCCGGCAGCAGCTACGAGACCGAAGTCCAGTATTATGATTCCAACACGAATCTCCTGCGCACGGTCCAGAAGAATTACGCGGCGGATGTCACTTCGGTAGGCCCCGGAAATTTCCCGTTCAGTGTCGGCAACGTCCGCCTGACGAGCGAAACCACGATACTTCCAAACGGGCTGCAGAAACAAACTCAAACCGACTACGAAGTCGTCTCATCGAGCCTTATAGCCTCCAACACAAATTACAACACGACCTGGCTCAATCCCACCGCTGTGCGCGAATATGATTGGGGCAACGGCGCGCCCGGTCCACTGCTGCGCCAAACGACCTATACCTACCTGCACGATCCATCGTCTGGCGGGAACTATGCGCAATACCTGTCGCGGAACATTGCGAACAAAGTTTTGACCAAGACGGTGCTGGACGGAAACAACAACCAGGTCGCTCAAACCACAAACGAATACGACAACTATTCTCGCCAGAACCAGCTGATGCAGGCCAGTGGCGCCGTGCAGCACGACCCCAACTATAATGCAAGCGCAAACTTTTTCTATAGAGGCAACGTGACGGCGGTCGAACAGTGGCTCAACACCAGCGGCTCTTATCTCACAACCACCAACCAGTACGATGATTCCGGAAATGTGCTCTCGTCCATCGATCCGAAGGGCAATGAGACCACACTGAGTTATACGGATTCATGGGCGAACGCAACTTGCGCGCCGTCCGGCCAGGGCAAGGCATATGTCACGTCATCCACCAATGCTTTGAATCAGACGACGACAAACACTTTCAACTCTTGCACTGGCCTGCGAGCGTCAACAAAAGATCCTAATTTGCAGATCACGAGTTTTAGCTATGACTTCGCCGACCGGAAGACGCAGACGAGTTTTCCCGACGGTGGCCAAGTCAGCACAACCTATAATGACGCTCCTCCGGTCTCGGCAACCACTACCACGAAGATCACCACCAACCTGAACAAAGTTTCCACCACTGTGAGAGATGACTTGGGCCGCGTGAGCCAAACGCAGCTCACGTCTGATCCTCAAGGAACGGACTACACAGTTACGGCCTACGACACCTTGGGACGAACCATCACCGCTTCCAACCCCTACCGCACGACGAGCGACACAACGTATGGAATCACGACGAACAAGTACGACGGCTTGAGCCGGGTTATAAAAGTAATTCCCCCGGACGGCACCTCGACCGGCGACAACACCACCACGGTCTACGACATTGCGCTGGTCACTTCCAGTTATGCTCGTGACTGCACTACCACGACGGATGAAGCGGGAAAGGCGCGAAAATCCTGTTTGGACGGGTTGGGCCGCTTAACGCAGGTGTTTGAGGATCCCAACGGCCTGGACTACGAGACCGACTATGCCTACGACACGCTCGACAATCTGCTCGGCGTCACTCAGCAGGGAGGCAGCACGAATTCAGCGAACTGGCGCACACGGACATTTACATACGACTCGCTGGCGCGCCTTCTGTGCGCCGCTAACCCTGAAATCCAAATTGTGACCTGCCCAACCTCGGCCACGGGAACTTTCCCCGTTGGTGCCACTCTCTATACCTACGACAGCGATGGCAACGTGTTGACCAAGACGGCCCCCTCGCCGAATCAGCCCTCGACCGGTACAAAGACGGTGACGACTACTTACAGCTATGACAAATTGAACCGGCTGAGCGGCAAAAGCTACAATGACAGTTACTCCAATCCTTCGACTCCCAGCGTGGCTTACGGCTATGATGGCAAGGCGCTCACGGGCTGTGCAACCAAACCTCCGGGAGACACGGACAGCTATCCTGTCGGGCGACGAACAGCCATGTGCGACGGATCAGGCGCGACCTCCTTCACACACGACAAAATGGGCCGGATTTTGCAAGAGCGGCGAACGATTGGCGCAGCGACGGGCGAATACGAGACCGACGCTTACAATCTTGATGGCTCTCCGGCAAGCGTTACCAGCCTTGGCTACTCCGTCGGATACACGTACAACGGCGCGGCCCGGCCGCTCACCGCCGAGAACTCCGCCAGCGGCACGAACTTCGTCACGGGCGCTACCTACGCGCCGCCGGGCGAGCTTTCGGGGTTCACGAATGGAAGTTCCATTTCAGGCGCGGTGACCTACAACTCGCGTCTTCAGCCGCTGCAACTGTACTTCACCACAGGAACCATCTCGACTACGACCCTGAACCAGCTGCAGCAAATGGCGTGCCCGACCACCACCGCCACCATCATGAACCAAAGCTACAACTTCGGAGCGGGCACCAACGACAACGGCAACGTTCTTTCCATCGCCAATTGCGTCAATACCACACGCAGCGAGAACTTCACCTACGATTCGCTGAACCGGATCGCCAGCGGCTATTCCAGCGGGACGCAGTGGGGGGAGACATTCACCATTGACGCGTGGGGCAATCTGTATAGCAGGGGAGGCGTAGCCGGGAAAACCAGCTACGAACCACTCAGCGTCTCGGCGGGAACGAACAACCAGCTTTCTGGCTTCGGCTACGATCCCGCTGGAAACATGACCAGCAATACTTCAATTAACGCATCGTATGTTTACGACGCGGAGAACCGGCTGATTTGGACCAACACCAACTCCGACTCCTACCGATATATCTACGACGGCGATGGCGAGCGGGTGGAGAAATGTGTGGCCGCGACTGCGACCACCGCGTGCCCCACCAGCGGGACGAATGGCACCCTCTACTGGAGGGGCGAGAGCAGCGATCCCCTGACGGAGACCGATTTGTCCGGGAACGTGCAAAATACCTACATTTTCTTTAATGGGCGGCGGGTGGCGCGGCGCGACAACACGGGAGCGGTCCATTATTACTTCTCCGACCACTTGGGCACGCACGCGGTGGTGGAGAACGCGACGGGAACCGCGTGCGAGCAGGACATCGATTATTATCCCTACGGCGGCCAGCAGAACGACTACTGCGCCACGCCGGTGCCGCAGCATTACAAATTCAATGGGAAGGAGAGGGATATCGAGTCGGGGCTGGACAATTTTGGGGCGCGCTACGACGCGT